>JBFWNR010000028.1:0-3021 GCA_050250955.1 Vicinamibacterales bacterium | reverse complement strand
ATCTTCAGCGACGGCACGCGGACGACCCGCGGCATGCGCGCAAATTGCCGGTCGCCCGCAGGAGTGTTCGTCACTGCCGTCGCCACTGGGCTGCCCACCGCTGGAGCTGCGGGTGAGCACGCAGAACCTCGGTGGACAGGTCAAAACCGGCCAGTCGTGGACGGGTCAAAACCGGCCAGTCGCAGGCGGGCAAGGCGGGTAGCGTTTACTGAGGCGGACCCTCCCGACGCAAGCTGGCGTGGGTCTTCATCCGCCAGCTCTTCGGCCCGCAGGTGACGACGTAGCCGTGCTCGAGGAGCCGATCGAGCATGGCGGTGACCGCCGGCGTGTCGCCGAGCAGCTTGCCCCAGTCCTCGACGGGCCGGTTCGAGGTGAGGATGGTGGAGGCGCGGCCGTGGCGACGCATGATGATCTCCAGGAGGTCCTCGGCGGCGGAGAGCGGCAGCTTGCGCATGGCGAGATCGTCGATGATAAGCAGCGGCGCGGCGGTCAGATCGGCGATGTAGGCCTTGCGCGTGCCGTCGAGCGTCGCATCGGCGAGCTCCTCGAGGAGCAGGAAGGCCTCGCGGTAGCGGACCTGGTAGCCCTGCTGGATGGCGGCGTGTCCGAGCGCCTGCGCGAGATGGCTCTTGCCGGTGCCGGGCGGCCCGAGCAGAAGCACGTCGGCGTGCTCGGCGACGAAGCGCGCGGTGGCGAGCTGATAGACCAGGGCGCGGTCCATCTTGCGATTGAAGTCGAAGTCGAAGGTGTCGAGCGTCTTGCCGGCATCGCGGAAGCGCGCCTGTTTGCGGCGGCGCTCCAGGAGCCGATCGGCGCGGCGGGTCAGCTCGTCGGCGACGAGCACCGAGAGCAGGTCGAGGGGCGCCAGGCGTTCGGTGTGCGCCTGCTGCAGCCGCAGCTCGAGCAGCGCGGCCATGCCGCCGAGGCGAAGGTGGCAGAGCGCTTTGGTGAGTTCGGGCAGGGTCATGAGGGCTCCTCTGTCGTCGGCGACGCGGCGTGCGCCGCGATGAGATCGCGGTACTGGGTGAGCTCGCGGATGAGTGGGTCGATCTGGCGCAGCGCCAGCGGCGGACGCGGACAGCGTTCGAGGAAGCGGCGGACGAAGCGGTAGGTGGGCTGGCCGAGGTCGCACGCCGCCGTGCACGCGTCGTTGACGGCCTCGGCGCCGTGCTGGCGGGCGAGGGCCAGGACGCCGAGGATGCGGCGGACGCCGAGCGCGCCGTCGCGCTGCTCGATGTGCCGGCAGAGCACGCCGATGGCCGGCCCGACCTGCGCGGCGCGGTGCAGGAGCTGCTGCACGCTCGGCGGCGTGCGCGCCGGGCGATCCTCCTCGCGCGTCCGGTAGCGGCCCGGGTGATCGCGACGGTGCTCGCGCAGCAGCCGCCCGCTGCCGCGCTCGAGGATGCGCACGACGTGTCCGTCCCACTGCACGGCGACCGTCGTGCTGATCCGCCCCGGCGGCACCGAGTAGTAGGCGCGTTCGACCTCGATGTGCCCGTCGAGGTGCACGACGCGGTCGCCGTACTGGTAGTAGCGAAACGGCTCGACCGGCAGCGGCTGCAGATGCGGGCGCTCCTCGGCGTACATCGCCGCCACCTGGCGCTTGGTGGTGCCGTGGATGCGGGTGTCGGCCCAGCGCTCTTCCCAGTGGTCGAGATAGGTCTGGGCGCTGGCCACGTCGTCGAAGCGCAGGCCCTTGAGCGGCGTGCGCTGCGCGTGCCCGACGCCGGCTTCCACCTTGCCCTTGCGGTCGGGATCGCCGACGCGGCACGGCAGCGCGGTGACGCCGTAGTGCGCGAGCACGTCGCGGAAGAGCGGATTGAGTGTCGGCTCGTACCAGTCGGCGCGCAGGACGCCCTCCTTGAGATTGTCGAGGACGACGACCCGCGGCGCGCCGCCGAGGCGGCGAAACGCCTGCTCGTGCAACTCCGCCCAGATCCGCGCGCTCGACCGCAGCGTCAGCAGCCGCACGCACTTGCGGCTGTAGCCGAGCGTCAGCACGAAGAGCCGGCTGCGGCGGTACTTGCCGGTGCCGGGATCGCGGATCAGCGGGCCCTCGCCGTAATCGACCTGCGCTTCCTCGCCCGGCGCCGTCTGGATGATCGCCCGCGCTGCCGCCGGACTGGCCTGGCGCAGCCGGCGCACGAAGCGCTTCACGCTGGGGTATCCCGCCCCGAAGCCGTGGCCATCGACCAGGTCCTGGTAGATCGCAACTGCGTTGCGCCCGCGGGCGAGCGCGGCCGCGATGACCTCGCGGTACGGCTCGCAGGCGCTCGGCGGCCCCACCGAGTCGGTGGACACCCCCTCCAGACTGGCCGGTTTTGCCGTCCCCGAGTCGGTGGACACCCCACTGGCCGGTTTTGGCGGGCGGCGGGTCCGCTCCGCCCGCACCGGGACGCCGGCGGTCTTCAGGTATGCGCTGGCGGTCTCCCGCCGCACGCCCGTCTCGGCCTCGATGCGCCGCAGCGGCCATCCCAGCCGCCCCAGCGCAATCACCTGCTGTCGTTTCCCCTCGCTCAAGACATTGCCCATCCCGCTGCCGACCTCAGCGGTCGGCGGCGGCGTCAATGCCTTGCCCGGAGCTACGACTGGCCGGTTTTCACCCGTCCATCACTGGCCGGTTTTGGGTGTCCACCGAGGCGCAGAGCGCCAGCCGCCGGCACCCGTATTGCGGGGCGTTCGCGGGCCGGATCTGCGGCCCAGGTGTCCGGAAATCGAACGCCCGATGCCCCACGCGTTCCGAACGGCCGCCGAGCGCACACCGTCCGTACTGCAGATCACCCCCGGCTCCGCGCCGGCGCGGGTGTCGCATCACGCCGTGTCCGCTGGGCGCTCCATGCTCGTCACACCCCACCGGGAGCTTCGCCAGCCGTCGGCGGCCGACAGCACCCACCGCCCTTGGCGCTCGATCGCTGCGCCATGCCGTGCGGCCACGGGTACGCCAAGAACACACTTGCGGTTAAGGTTCTACCGCCGCTGCGCCCATGTTCGTCACCACCCCGACCGGAAAGTTCGCCAGCA
>JBFWNR010000027.1:0-3238 GCA_050250955.1 Vicinamibacterales bacterium | reverse complement strand
TGGTCGACGGTGGCGATCAGGTACTGCTCCACCGCCCGCACCTCGGCCGCCGGCAGGTCGCGACCCAACGCGGTCCACAGGTAATGGGCGGCGTGACCGAGCTCCGGCCGTTCGGCCACCGGCTCCTCGCCGGCCGACAGCCGGTGCAGCACACCGACCAGCGTCGGCGTCAGGGCCGCCAACCGCCACAGATCGGCTCGACGAGCCTCCGGGTCCAGATCGAGCAGCGGCCGCAGGCCGAGCGCGGTGCCCGCCAGCGACAGGGCGGCGCGCAGCTGCTCCAACGGCGCACCGCCCGAACGGGCCACCACCCGCAGCGCCTCGAGCAGGCCGTCCGGCAGACGGCGGGCGATGCGCAGCTCGGCGGCGAACACATCCCGTTCGGCGGGCGTGGGCAACCGCCCCACGTCGAGCAGGTGCCACACCGACTCCAGATCACGGGTGCGGGCCAGCTCGGTGGCGTCGTACTGGCGGTAGTGGTAACGGCCCTCGGCACCGCGCACGTTGCCGATGCTGGTGCGAGCCGCCACCACGTTGCGCAGGCCGTCGGGCACCTCGATGGCCGCGGCGCCCTTCGCGCCCGGAGCGGCCCCCACGCCGTCCGCCGGCGCCATCCTGCTCGTCGTCGTCGTCGTTGTCATGCCCCGATGGTGCGCCCGTGCAACCATCATCGTCAACGTTGATCAGATCAACGTTGACGGCCTCAATCCACACCGACCAGACTGCTCGGCATGGTCGCCCAGCAAGGCCGGAACCGACGCCGGCAGCATCGATCGTGACGGAGCAACTCGGCATCGACGACGTCACCGAGCGGCTGGGGGTGAAGCGAGAGACGGTCTACGCCTACGTCAGCCGTGGGCTGTTGCGCTCGGCGCTCGCGCCGGACGGGCGGCGCAGCACGTTCGATGCGGCCGACGTGGAGGCGCTCGCCGCCCGAAGCCGCCCGCGGCGCCGCCCCCGCCGGGGCGAGGGCATCGACGCCGCCCTCACCTCCGCCGTCACCGAGCTCGGCGACGGCCGGATCAGCTACCGCGGCATCCCCCTCGAGGAGCTGGTGGCCCAGCAACTGCCGTTCGAGGCGGTGGCCGAGCTGCTGTGGACGGGCGTCCGCCCCCAGCCGGTGGACGAACGGCCCCGCTGGACGGCACCGGCCGGCCAGCTGGATGCCGCCCGGCGCGGCGTCGCCGCGCTGCCCGCCACCGCAACACTCACCGATCGGCTCCGGGCGGCCGTGGTGGCCGCGGCAGCGGCCGACCCCTTGCGTCACGACCTCCGCCCCGATGCGGTCCTGCACTGCGGCCGCCACCTGCTGGCGGCGGTGACCGCCGCCCTGGCCACCCCGCCCAGCCCGACCCCGACCGCCCCGACCACCCCGACCGACACCGGCATCGCCGGGCTGCTGGCCCACGCCATCGACCGTCGGCTGCCACGGCGCTGGCACCAGCCCATCGACCTCGCGCTCGTCTGCCTGGCCGACCACGAGCTGGCCACCTCCACGCTCGCCGCCCGCGTGGCCGCCTCGGTGCGGGCCGATCCCACCGCGGTCGTGCTGGCCGGCCTGGCCACGCTGAGCGGCCCGTTGCACGGCAGCGCCAGCGTGGCGGTGCAGCGCCTCCTGGCCACCGCCTCCGCCACCGGTGATCCGTCCGCCGCAGTGGCCGATCGGTTGCGCAGCGACGGCCAGCTGCCGGGCTTCGGCCACCTGGTGCACCGCCACGGCGACCCGCGCCACCGGCTGCTGCTCGACGTCATCCGTCGGACCGCCGGCGCCAACGCCCGCACCGCCGCCCGCATGGCCGAGGTCGAAGCGCTGCTGGCCGTCACCGCCGAGCGCGCCCCGGTGCCGCCCAACGTCGATCTCGCCCTCGGCGCCCTCGGCCACGTGGCCGGCCTGCCGCTGGGCGCCACCGAGCTGCTGATGGCGGTGGCGCGCACCGCCGGCTGGATCGCCCACGCCATCGAGGAGTACGGCGAGGAGCCGCTGCGCTTCCGGGCCCGGGCCACCAGCCGGCCCGCTACAGCCAACCCTTCCGCTTGAACACCACGTACAGCGTGGTCGTCAGCCCCACGATCAGGCCCAGCGCCCAGACCCAGCCGAAGCGCCAGTCGAACTCGGGGATGCCGGGGAAGTTCATGCCGTAGTAGCCCACGACCAGCGTGGCCACCACCAGGATGGCGCCCCACGACGAGGTGCGCTTCATGACGTCGTTGGTGCGGTTGGCGCTGATGGCCAGGTGGGCGTCGAGCAGACCGGCGAGCACGTCACGCTGGCCCTCGATGAGCTCCACCACCCGCAGCAGGTGGTCGTAGACCCGCTCCAGCGCCTCGCGCGCCGGTTCGGCGACCAGCTCCCGTTCGCTGCGCAGCAGCGACGACAACACGTCGCGCTGGGGCATCGTGGCCCGGCGCAGCGCGGCGATGCTGCGCCGGAGATCAAACAGACCGCGCGGTACGCTGGCGTCGCGGACATCGTCGAACACCACGTCCTCGGCCTGGTCCAGCTCATCGTCGATGGCCTCCACCGCGTCGAACGCGTCCTCGGCCAGCTGGTCGAACAGGGCCCACAGCAACCCGCTCGCCCCCGCCGGCCCACCGCCGCGCACCGACGCCTCGAACGTGGCCCGCACCTCGTCGAGCGGGTACGGCCCGGCAGCACCGTCGCCGTCCTCACCGGCCCAGCGCAGGGTGACGACCACCGAACGGGAGAACAACAGCTCGACGACCCGCACCACCAGCCGCCCCTCGACCAGCCGCCCCGCCGGCAAGGCGGCGTGGCGCACCTCGCCCCACGGCAGGATCCGGTTGCGGGGATGACCCTGACCGACGGCGCGGACCAGCGCGGGATCGAACCCGAGCAACCGCGACACCTGCTCGATCTCGCCGGCGTCGGGCTCGACAAGGTCCACCCACAGCAGGGCCGTGGCCTCGGCCGCCGCCGCCTGCTCGCGACGGCGCGACAGGTCACCGATGGCGACGGGCTCCGAGGCCGAACTACCGGCCGCGTACCAGCGGCACTCGATCACCCGGTCATGCTAGGCGGGGGTCAGCTCCCGGTGGTCGACCAGTGCCACGGCTCCGACGGCAGGTTGTAGAAGCCATACTCCGCGGCATGTTCCGACAGCCAACCGAAGGCGGTGGTGCCGCGGCTGCGGATGAGGTCGTCGCCGATGATGAAGTCGATGGCCAGGCCCCGCTCGTGCATCGAGTACCCGGGCCGGGCCACCGGCGGCGAGCACTC
>JBFWNR010000026.1:0-3617 GCA_050250955.1 Vicinamibacterales bacterium | reverse complement strand
CGCGCCTATGTTCTGGACGACCGGTTGGCGCCTGTTCCGGCTGGTGTGTGTGGCGAGTTGTACATTGCGGGTGCGGGCCTGGCGCGGGGCTATCTGGGGCGTGCGGGGCTGACGGCGGAGCGGTTCGTGGCCGATCCGTTCGGGGAGGCGGGCAGCCGGATGTACCGCACCGGCGACCTGGCGCGCTGGCGTCACGACGGCGTGCTCGACTTCCTCGGCCGTGCCGATGCGCAAGTGAAGCTGCGCGGGTTCAGGATCGAGCCCGGCGAGATCGAAGCGGCGCTGTTGCGGCATGACGCGGTGGCGCAGGCCGTGGTGATCGCGCGCCGTGGTGCGGATTCCGCTGAGAGCGGCGCGGCCGAGGGGGGCGCCGGTCCGCTGCGGCTGGTGGCGTATGCGGTGGCGAAGGCCGCAGTGCCGGCGCCCGACGCCGCAGCGCTGCGGCAGCATCTGGCGGCGTTGCTGCCGGACTACATGGTGCCGTCGGCGTTCGTGATGCTCCCTCGGCTGCCGCTGACGCCGAACGGCAAGCTCGACCGCCGCGCGCTGCCGGCGCCGGTGATTGCGACCAATGTCATACGGCCGCCGCGCACGCCGCAGGAAGAGCTGCTGTGTGCGCTGTTCGCCGAGACGCTGGGGGTTGGCGAGGTCGGCATCGACGACAACTTCTTCGCGCTGGGCGGCGACAGCATCATGTCGATCCAGCTGGTGAGCCGGGCGCGGCGGGCCGGGCTCGCGATTACGCCGCGGGCGGTGTTCCAGCATCAGACGGCGGCGAGCCTGGCGGCGGTGGCGGCCGCGACCCAGGAACCCACCGCTGAGGCGATATCCGATGTCGCGGTCGGCGAACTGCCGGCGACGCCGATCATGCGGTGGCTGGCGGAGCGCGGTGGTCCGATCGGGCGCTTCAGCCAGGCGATGCTGCTGACGGTGCCGGCGGCGCTGGGGATCGAGCATCTCGCCGCCGCGCTGCAGAGCGTGCTCGACCATCACGACGTATTGCGGCTGCGGCTCGATACGCCGGCGCAGGACTGGCGGCTCAGCGTCATACCGCGCGGCTCGGTGCCGGCACGGGACTGCATTTACCGGGCCGACATCGCCGGGCTCGACCCGGCAGAGCGGCAGGCCTTGATCGCCAAGGAGGCGAGCCTTGCGGCCGGACGGCTCGCGCCGTTGGCCGGCATGATGCTGCAGGCGGTGTGGTTCGATGCTGGTCGGAGGGCCTCCGGCCGCCTGCTGCTGGTGATCCATCACCTGGCGGTCGACGGCGTCTCGTGGCGCATCCTGCTGCCCGACCTTGAGGCCGCCTGGACGGCGGCGGTGCAAGGGAAGCCCGCATCGCTCCCCGCCGCCACCACGTCGTTCCGGCGCTGGGCGCAGGCGCTGGCCGCCGAGGCACAACGTGCCGAACGGCTGGCCGAGCTGCCGGTCTGGACCGCGATACAGGATGGAGCGGCGCTGTCATTGTTCGACGGCGCGCTCGACCGCAGCCGCGACGTCACCGGCAGCGCCCGCGAACTGACGCTGACGCTGCCGCCCGCGATCACGGCGCCGTTGCTGACCCGGGTGGCGGCGGCGTTCCATGCCGGCGTCAACGACGTGCTGCTGACCGCGCTGGCGCTGGCCGTCATCGACTGGTGCCGGCGGCACGGCCGCGGTGGCGCTACGCAGGCCGTACTGGTGGACGTCGAGGGGCATGGCCGCGAGGAGTTTGGCACTGGCAGTGCCGGGCTCGACCTGTCGCGCACGGTCGGCTGGTTCACCAGCCTCTACCCGGCGCGGCTCGATCCGGGCGCGCTCGATTCCGGTCGGCTCGACCTCGATGAGGCACTGGGGGGCGGCGAGGCCATTGGCCGGGCGCTCAAGGCGATCAAGGAGCAGTTGCGCGCCCTGCCCGACCGTGGGCTGGGCTATGGGCTGCTGCGCTATCTCAACCCGCAGACGACTGCGGCTGTGGCGGCGCTGCCCTCGCCGCAGCTCGGCTTCAACTATCTGGGCCGGTTCGCGGCGCCCGGCAGCGCCGACTGGGCGGGCGCGCCCGAGGCCGTGCCGCTGGGCGGCGGCGACGCGGCGCTGGCCTTGGCGCACGCCATCGAGGTCAACGCGCTGACGCTCGACGGCGCCGAGGGCCCGAGCCTGTCGGCGACCTGGACCTGGGCGCCGGCGCTCATCTGCGAAGCCGAGGTGCAGGATCTGGCGGAAAGCTGGTTCCGGGCGCTGACCGCCCTGGTGCGGCATGCCGAGCGGCCGGAGGCCGGCGGCCGCACCCCTGGCGACCTGGCGCTCCTTCGGCTCACCCAGGACGAGATCGACGCCATCGAGCGGCACTATCATCGCCAGGTCGACGACATCCTGCCGCTGGCGCCGTTGCAGGAAGGGCTGCTGTTCCATGCGCTCTACGACGCGCAGGGACCCGACGTCTATACGATCCAGCTTGAGCTTGCGCTGGCCGGGTCGCTCGATGCCGACGCCATGGCGCAGGCCGCAACCGCGCTGATGGCGCGTCACGCCAATCTGCGGGCGGGCTTCCAGGCGGGACGCGAGCGGCCCGTGCAGGTGATCGTCGCCGAGGCACCGCCGCGCTGGACCGCCGTCGACCTGTCGGGGCTGGACGCGACCGACCGCACGCTGCGGCTCGGCGAGCTCGCGGCGGCCGAGCGCGCCGAGCGCTTCGACCTCGCTGCTCCGCCGCTCATCCGCTTTGCGCTGGTCCGGCTCGGCGCCACCGAGCACCGGCTCATCCTCACCGCGCACCACATCCTGCTCGACGGCTGGTCGCTGCCGGTGCTGGTGCGCGAACTGATGACGCTGTACGGCGCACTCGTCAGCCACGCCCGCCCCCACAACGCTGCCGCAACGTCGCTGCCGCGGCCGACGCCGTACCGCGATTACCTGGCCTGGATTGCCGCCCAGGACCATGCGGCGGGACTGTCGGCCTGGCGCGAGGCGCTCTCCGGCCTGGAGGAGCCGACCTGGCTGGCGCCCCGCGAGCGCACGCGCACGCCCGTCACGCCCGAGCAGATCGGACTGACGCTGAGCGCGGAACTGACCGCGGCGCTGACCCGGCAGGCGCGCGCCCAGGGGCTGACCCTCAACAGCATCGTCCAGGCCGCCTGGGCGATCCTGCTTGGCCGGCTGACCGGGCGCGACGACGTCACCTTCGGCGTCACCGTGGCGGGGCGGCCGCCGGAGATTGCCGGCATCGAGACCATGGTGGGGCTGTTCATCAACACCCTGCCGCTGCGCGTTGAACTGCCGCCCGGCAAGTCCTTCGCGGCTCTGATCCGCGATGTGCAGGAGCGGCAGTCGCGGCTGATGGCGCATCAGCATCTGGGACTGGCCGAGATCCAGAACCTGGCCGGGCTCGGCGAACTGTTCGACACGCTGACGGTGTTCGAGAACTATCCGGTCGACGAACTGGCGGCCGACGCCCGAGGGAACGATCAGGAGAATGACCAGGGGAGTGACCGGCGGCTGCGGGTTGCCGGCATCACCGGCCATGACGCCACGCATTATCCGCTGAGCCTGCTGGCGGCGCCGGGCGAGCGGCTGCGGCTGCGGCTCGACTACCGCGCCGACCTGTTCGACCGCGAAACCGTCGAGGCATTGGCACAACG
>JBFWNR010000025.1:0-4528 GCA_050250955.1 Vicinamibacterales bacterium | reverse complement strand
GCCGAGGCGGCCGACGACGGCGCCACGGCGCTCAGCCGCAACGGGTACAAGCTGCCGATCCTGCGCGAGCTGACCCGCCGCGCCGTGCTGAGCCTGCTCCACCCGGACACCGCCGCCGGCTGAGCCGCCGCGCCCCCGCCGGGCGTCTTGCCCGGAGCGCCGCGTTTCAATACAGTGCTGTTCCGTTATAGCGATCGCCGGAGGGCTCGCCCCCGGCGCCGAGCGGGAGGCGCTGCCGCTGAAGTTCGCCCTGCACTTCGCCAACCTGGTGTGCCCCGAGCCCGGCGACGCCGCCCGCCTGGCCCGCGCCGCCGAGGCCGCCGGGATCGAGTCGTTGCTCACCGTGGAGCACATCGTGTGGCCCACCGAGTACGACAGCGTCTACCCGTACTCGCCCACCGGCCGCCTCCCCGGCGGACCCGACACCGCCCTGCCCGACCCGCTCATCTGGATGGCCCACGTGGCCGCCCACACCACGACGCTGCGCCTGCTCACCGGGGTGCTGGTGCTGCCGCAGCGCAACCCACTGCTGGTGGCGAAACAGGTGGCCACGCTCGACGCCCTGTCGGGGGGCCGCATCGAGCTGGGCATCGGCGTGGGCTGGCTGCGGGAGGAGTTCGAGGCCCTCGGCGTGCCCTTCGAGGGGCGCGGTGCCCGTACCGATGAGTACGTCGGCGCCATCCGGGCGCTGTGGGCCGGCGACGACGCCTCCTTCGAGGGCCGCCACGTCAGCTTCCACGGCATGAGCTGCAACCCGAAACCGCAGCAGGCACCGCTGCCGATCGTCATCGGCGGCCACTCGATGCCGGCCGCCCGCCGCGCCGGACGCCTGGGCGACGGCTTCTTCCCCGCCACCGGCACCGCCGCCGACCTGCAGCCCCTCTTCGACGAGGTCCGCCGCAGCGCGGTGGCCGCCGGCCGGGATCCCGACGCCGTCTCGTTCATGACCGGCTGCCCCGAGGCACTGGGCGAGGAGCCCTTGCGGGCGATCGAGGCGCTGGCCGCCGCCGGGGTGAGCAGGATCGTGGTGCCCGCCCAGGCCTTCACCGCCGATCCCGACGAGCTGCTGGGCCGCTTCGGCGAGCGGGTGATCGGCGCCCTGCGATGAGCGAGGAGCGGGGCGGTCCCCTGGCCGGCGTGCGCATCGTCGATCTGAGCTCGGTGGTGGCGGGGCCCTACGCCACGATGTGGCTGGCCGATCTCGGCGCCGCCGTGATCAAGGTGGAGCCGCCGGAGGGCGACACCACCCGCCAGGCCGGCGCGGCCCGCTCACCCGACATGGGCTCGGTGTTCCTGACCCTGGGCCGGGGCAAGCGGTCGGTCCGCCTCGACGCCCGGACCGAGGCCGGCCGGCAGGCCGTGCTGCAGCTGTGTCGCGGGGCCGACGTGTTCGTGCACAACATGCGGCCCGCCGCCATCGAGCGGCTCGGCTTGGGCCACGACGCCGTCCGTGCGGTGCAGCCCGACATCATCTACGCCGCGCTGGCCGGCTTCGGACCGGACGGGCCCTACGCCGACCGCCCGGCCTACGACGACGTCGTGCAGGGGCTCACCGGGATGGCCACCAACCTGGCCCGGGTGACCGGCTCGCCCGCCTACCTGCCGGGCGTGGTGGCCGACAAGCACGCCGGCCTGGCGCTGGCCGCCGCCGTGCTCGCCGCGCTCTTCCATCGCGAGCGGACGGGGCAGGGTCAGGCGGTGACCGTGCCGCTGTTCGAGGCGACGGCCGCCTTCCAGCTGGTGGAGCACCTGTGGGACGCCACGTTCGACCCCCCGCTGGGTCCGCCCGGCTACGCCCGGGTGCTCGAGCCCCGCCGCCGTCCCTTCCCCACCGCGGATGGGTTCCTCTGTGCGCTGCCGTACCAGGACAAGCACTTCCGGGCGCTGTTCGAGACCGTCGACCGGGCCGACCTGGCCGCCGACGCCCGGTTCGGGTCCATCGCCAACCGGCTCCGCAACGTGGAGCTGGTGCAGAGCACGCTGGCGGAGCTGCTGGCCACCCGGCCCACCGACGAGTGGCTGGCGCTGTTCGAGCGCATCGGGGTGCCGGCGGTTGCGCTGCAGACCCTCGACGAGCTCCTCGAGGACCCGCACCTGCAGGCGGTCGGCTTCTTCGAGCCGGTCGAGCACCCATCGGAGGGCCGGCTGCGCCTGCCGCGATCGCCGGTGCTGCTGAGCGGCACACCGGTCGAGATCGACCCCATCGCGCCCCGGCTGGGCGAGCACACCGTCGAGGCGCTGCGCGAGGCGGGGACCCCGGCGGCCCTGATCGAGCAGGTGCTCGGCATGGCCGCGCACCACGACGGCGAGCGGAAGGACACGAGGTGAGCGAGACGACGGTGCTGGTGGTGGGCGGCGGTCCGGCGGGTCTGGCCATGGCCGCGCAACTGGGTCGCTTCGGCGTGGACTGCACGCTGATCGAACGGCGGGCGCACGTCAACGGCCACCCCCGGGCGCGGTCGGTGAACGTCCGCACCGCCGAGCTGTTCCGTCAGTGGGGCATCCTCGACGACGTGGTCGCCGCCAGCCTGCCGTTGCCGTGGACCGAGGCGCTGGTCTACACCGAGACGCTGGCCGGCCGGGAGATCGGCCGCACGGCGATGGCCGTGCAGCCGGTGGTGGACGGCGTGCAGGTCTCGCCCGCACCGTGGCTGCTGAGCTCACAGGACCGGATCGAACCGTTGCTGGAACAGCTGGCCGGCGGCTACGACACCGTGCGCGTGCGCCGCGGCGTGCTGCTGGAGGACCTGCAGGTGACGCCCGACGGGGTGCGCGCCTCGCTCGGCGGACCGACCGGTACGGAACGGATCGACGCCCGCTGGGTGGTCGCCGCCGACGGGGCGGCCTCGGCGGTGCGGCGGGCCATCGGCGTGCGCCTGGACGGCCCCACCGAGCTGGCCACGCTGGTCAACTGCCAGTTCGTGGCCGACCTCGACCGCTGGACGGCATCCCGCCCGGCGGCGCTCTACTGGACCACCGCCCCGGCTCGCAACGTGTTCCAGAAGATCGACACCGCCCACCGCTGGCTCTGCCAGATCGGCTACGACCCGCGGGTCGATCCCGCTGACAGCTTCACCGCCGACAAGGCGGCGGACTGGATCCGCCGTTCGGTGGGCGTGGCCGATCTCGAGGTCCGGGTGCTCGACGTGATCCCGTGGGTGATGGCGGCCACGGTGGCCGAGCGGTTCCGCCGCGGGCCGGTCTTCCTGGTGGGCGACGCCGCCCACCAGTTGCCGCCCTCCGGCGGCTTCGGGATGAACACCGCGGTGCAGGACACGCACAACCTGGCGTGGAAACTGGCCTACGTGGCCCGAGGTCGGGCCGGTGACCACCTGCTCGACACGTACCACACGGAGCGGGCGCCGATCGCCCGCTACAACGCCGACCGCTCGCTGGAGAACACCCGCAACGTGGGTCGCATCCGCAAGCTGGTGGAGGGCGGCGCCGCCGACCCCGCCGCCGAGCAGCAGGCCATCGACGCCGCCGGTCGGTACGGCAACTGGTTGGGCATGGACCTCGGCCTGCACTACGACGAGGGCTGCCTCGTGCCCGATGGGAGCGAGCCGCTGCCCGTCGACGATCCGGTGCGCGACTACCGCCCGCAGGCCCGCCCCGGCCACCGGGCGCCCCACGTACCGATGGGTACGGCCGGTGGCTCCATGCTCGATCTCTACGACGACCGGTTCGTGCTGCTGCTCGGCTCTGCGCTGCGCGCGCCGCAGCCACCGGGGGTGGAGTCGCAGGCGGTGCTGCGGGTGGAGCCGCTGGCGGCGGTGGCGCAGGACCGGGTGGCCGAGCTCGAGCGGGCCCATGGCATCACCGCCACCGGCGCCGTGTTGGTCCGACCCGACGGCCACGTCGCCTGGCGCCGGCCCGTGGGCGCCACCCCCGACGCCGCCAGCGCGGTCCTCGACGGGTTGCTCAGAGGCTGACGGCGCCACCGTCGACGAGCCGTTCGGCCGGCCACCCCACGGTTGGTGGTTGGTGCCCGGCGGTGGTTGGTGCCCGGCGGTGGGTGGGCGCCCTGCGGTGGGTTTGGGCGAGTTCCTTCGCGCTCGATTCGATATCGATTCGGAATTGGTCGTGGGACACGAAATCCGGCCACCATCGGTGTGGCTGTGCCGCCTGACCGGGAGTCGTGGCCACCACCGGTGCGCAGCCGCACCCGACCGGTCGATGCCGTCGAATCGACGTCGAATCGCCGCCGAAGCACGGCGCTGGTGGGTTGCCGGCCGGCCGGGTGCGCCGGCGCCCGCAGGCGCGGAGCTGCCATGCGCCTACCTGCCGGGGTTCGGGCCCGGGGGCGCGGCGATCCGGAACGCGCCGATGGGGGCGGGCCCCGGTGCCAGGAGGGCGCGACGACCGGCTCGGTGGATCCTGGCTGAGCGAGCCCGACCGCCACCGACCGCTCCCGATGGCCGCCGGCCGGCCCGGCGCCGTAGCCTTCTCTGACGGCCGGCCGGCCGTCAGGGAAGCGAACCAACGCGAGGAGCGACGTGACCGAACGACGACACCATGAGGTGGTGGT
>JBFWNR010000024.1:0-4923 GCA_050250955.1 Vicinamibacterales bacterium | reverse complement strand
AGAACACCCGCAGCGCGTGCGCCACCAACGCCCCGATGAACACCAGCGACGCCCAGTGGTGCACCTGGCGCACCAGCAGACCGGCCGGTACGTCGAAGGAGATGTCGAGGACCGAGCGGTACGCGGCGGGCATGGGCACCCCCTGCAGCGGTGCGTAGGAGCCGGCGTAGGTGACCGTGTCGCCACTGGCGTCGTAGAAGAACGCCAGGTAGGTGCCGGTCACCACCAGCACCACGAACGAGACGAGGGCGATCTCGCCCAGCAGGAACGACCAGTGGGTCGGGAAGACCTTGGCGGCCGCACCCCGCGCCACACCCTGCGCCCTGGTGCGGCCCAGGGCGATCAGGCGCTTCGGTTGCAGGCCGGCCATCATGGGCGACCCCAGAACCCGCCCCCGACGGCATCGGTGAACGGTCCATCGGCCACGAGCAGCCCGTCGCCGTCCACCGCCAAGGGCAGACGGGGCAGCGGCCTCGACGCCGGCCCGATGATGGGTCGCCCACCGTCGGCCACGTCGAAGAGCGCCTGGTGGCACGGGCAGAGCAGCACCTCGTTGCGCTGCTGGTAGAGCCCGAGCGGGCAGGCCATGTGGGTGCACAGCCGCGAGTAGGCCACCAGACCGTCCGGTATGCCCACGCCAGCGTCCCCGTCCAGCGTGCCCGGCGCCAGGCGCAACAGCATCACCTGGGCGTCGGCGGCGAGGATCGCCACCGACGGGTAGACGGTGAGCGCGTCGCCCACGGCGAGCGCGTCGGCCCGCACCGCTTCCCCCTCGGCGGTGACCACGCCGACGCCTTTCGACCACGCCGTGGTCCGCAGCGCCCGCGTCGCCTCCTCGTTCCGCCCGGCCGCCGCCACCGACGCGCCGCCGGCGGCGGCCACCCCGAGGGCCGCACCGCCACCGCGGACCAACCGGCGACGGCTGAGCGATGGCCCGTGCACGGCGCGGGGGTGCTCCTCCTCGGCGGTGTCCGGCAGCGCCTTGGCCGCGTGCACCAGGCCGACACCGGCCACCGCGAGCGAGGCGGCGGCCAGCGCGCCGACCGTGCCCGCCGGGCCGCCGGCCAGCGCCGCCACCACCGCCACGGCGGCCGGCACGGCGGCGAGCGCCAGCACCACCGCCGCCCGGGTGCGCCAGCGCGTGCGGCCTGCGGTGTCCCCGCCCGGCTCGGGCCTGGCGGCCGGCTCGGGCCCGGCGGCCGGCTCGGGCCCGGCGGCCGGTTCGGGCCCGGCGGCCGGCGGGCTCATCGCCGGTCCCCGATCCACCACGCCGCCGAGCCCAACACGACGACGGTCAGCAGCAGGGCCACCAGGCCCTCGCCCACCCGGCCGCCGGGCACGGCGACCCCGCCGGGGCTGGGCGGCGAGCGCAGCATGGCGACGTAGGCCACGACCGCATCGAGATCGTCATCGGGGAGCGCCTCACCCAACGACGGCATCGTCCCCGGGCCGACGATCACGGCGGCGGCCACCACGTCGTCGCTCGAGGCGGTCACCGCCGGGGCGATGTCGTCATAGGCCAGCGCGCCGCCGGCCCCGGTGGCACCGTGGCAGGCCGAGCAATACGAGCGGTAGAGCACGCCACCGCGGGCCACGTCGGCATCGGGCCTGATCGCCGGGACGACCGGTCCGTCGAGGAAGGTGGCGGCGTGGGCCACGATCGCCCGTTGCTCGGCGGCGTCGTAGGCCGGTTCGCCGCGCCGCACGCGCTGGTGGGGATCGTCGATGGGCATGCGGCCCGTGGCGATGGCGTAGGCCACACCGGCCGGTCCGGAGCCCTGCAGCGACGGGCCCCGGAACGTGCCGTCGCCCTGCGGACCGTGGCAGAACGCGCAGTCACGCCGGTAGAGCTCGGCGCCCAGCTCGAGCGCCCCGGCCGCCCCGACGCCGACGGTGGACGATCCCACGGCGGACGATCCCACGGCAGACGATCCCACGGCAGACGATCCCGCCGCGGCGGAAGCGAGGAGGATGGCGGCCACCGCGGCGGCCACCAGCGGCGCGACCACGGCGGCGATGGCGGTGGGCGCCACCATCAGGGCTCCACCGGGGCCGGCACCGCAGGGGCGGCACGCCACCAGTTCGACCGGTCGGCCCGACCCAGCGCCACCAACGTCACCGTCGCGGCGGCGCCCACCGAGACCAGCCCGCCCCACGCCCACAGCAACACGCCGGCCAGCTGCTGGTCGAGCGTCGTGGCGCCGGGCGTGAGCGATCCGGGGGCGAACGTGAGCAGTGCGCCCAGCACCGCACCGGCGATCCCGATGCACGCCACGCCGGCCACCGCCACCAGGGCGCGCCGGCGGCGGGCGTGCCAGGCGATCGACGCCCAGGCGGCGACCGCGGTGCCGGTGAAGGAGGCGTGCTGCAGCAGGTGCAGCGGCGTGCTCGAACCGGCGGCGCGATAGAGCGGCGGGGCATGCCACCACCACACGGTCGAGGCGTGCAGCACGGCCAGCAGGACCGGGCTGCGGCCGTGGGCGATCACGCCGGCGAGCGGCCGGTGCAGCCACGACCCGGCGCGCCGCGCACGCCCACCGCTGCGCCGCGATGGTGCGGCCTCGGCCAGCAGCAGGCCGAGCAGGGGCGCGCCGCCCGCCACCGCCAGCAGGTGCTGCACCATGTGGGGCAGCGTCGCCGTCTCCGCCGCATGGGCCAGCGGGGGGAGCGCCGCGAGCACCAGCAGCACGGCGCCACCTCCCGCCAGCGTGAGCCGGCGGGCGAGTTGACCGGGTCGGGCGAGCTGACCGGGTCGGGCGAGGGCGGCGGGCCGCAGCACCACGGCGGCGAGGATCAGCACCGCGGTCAGCTCGAGCAGCGCGGTGCCGGCGTGGGCGATGATCACGGCGTGTCCGGCCCGGCCGCCGGTTCGGGCAGGCCCTGCGTCCGGGCGGCGTGGGCCATGGCCGCGGTCGAGGAGCGCTCGCCCAGCATCACGATCTCCGGCGGGAACCACAGGCTCGCCGTCCAGTCGACCCACAACCGGCCCTTGCGTCGCCAGGTGGGGATGGTGAGCAGGTGGTAGAGGCGCCGCAGGTACCACGCCGGCCGGCCGGTGACCGGCACACCGAACACCTCCCCCACGCCCTCGCCGCGACCCAGGCTGATCAGCTCGCCCCGCGACCGGTAGCGCAGCGGCTCGGCGGGCAGCCCCTGCACCACCCGGGCGATGTTGTGGCCCACCTGGCGCCCTTGGCGCACGGCGTACTGGGCGCTCGGTGGGCAGAGCCGCCCGGTGAGCACGTCGGGGAAGGCGGCACCATCGCCAGCGGCCCACACGCCCGCCTCGTGCTCCACCGCCCCGCAGGCATCGACGATCACCCGGCCACGGTCGTCGGTGGGGACCCCGAGCGCCTCATGGGCGGGGTGGGCGACGACGCCGGCGCACCACCACACCGAATCGGCGTCGAGCACGGTGCCGTCGGAGAGGCTGAGCTCCGTGCCGTCGATGCAGTCGACGGTGCACTCGAGGTGCAGTTCGATGTCCCGCTGCCGCAGTGCGCTGGTGACCCGCTCGGCCAGCGAGGCACGGACCACCGACAGCGGGGTGTCCGACGCCTCCACGAGGTGCCAGCGCGGCGCCTCGCCCAGCGACCCGATGGCAGCGGCGGTGGCCTCGCTCAGGCGCTGCAACTCGGCGACGGCCTCGACGCCGGTGTACCCCCCGCCCACCACCACGAAGGTCAGGGCCCGCCGTCGCGCCGCCGCGTCGTCGGTGGCGGCGGCGAGCTCCACCCGCTCGATCACCCGTTCCCGGGCGACGCGGGCCTCGGCGAGGGTGGTGAAGCCGCGCGCCGCGTCGGTGAGGCCGTCGATGGGCAAGAGGCGGGTGATCGAACCGAAGCCCAGCACGACGTGATCCCAGGGCAGCTCGCGCCGGGTGCCGTCGGCCAGCTTGACCGCGGCCACCCGTTGCGTCCGGTCGAGCCCGCACAGCTCGCCCACCACCAGGCGGCTGCGGCGCAGCCCGGCCCGCAACGGCGACACCGCCTGGCGTGGGGCCACACTGCCGCCGGCCACCTCCGGCAGCACCGGGGGGTACACCACGGCGTTGGTCGGGTTCACCACGGTGATGGTGATCTCCTCGCCGGCGAACCGCTCGAGGGCGCGGGCGGCGGCGTAGCCGGCCATGCCCGCCCCGGCGACGATCACGTTGCTCGGCATCGCCCATCGGTACCCGATGCCGGCGATGCCGATACCTCTGCACCCCGGGTGTGCCGTCGATGAGTCCGGACCGGCCGCACCGTCCACCCTCCGACGAACCCGTCCCCCACCACGACGAAGGAGCCAGCAGCGATGGCGCGAGTCAGCACCTACCTCAACTTCATGGGCGACACCGAGGAGGCGATGCGCTTCTACGCCTCGGTGTTCGGCACCGAGATCACCGAGCCGATCATGCGCATGGCCGACACGCCCCCGATGCCGGGCGCTCCGGCGCTCACCGACGCCGAGCAGCAGCTGGTGATGCACATGGAGATCACCATCCTCGCCGGCCATGTGCTGCAGGCCACCGACCTGGTGGCCTCGATGGGCCACACGCTCGCCCCGGGCAACAACGTGACCATCAGCCTGGAGCCCGACACGCGGGCCGAGAACGAGCGCCTGTTCGCGGCGCTGTCGGAGGGCGGCTCCGACGTGATGGGCCTCATGGACATGTTCTGGGGTGCGCAGTGGGGCACGTGCCAGGACCGCTACGGCATCCGCTGGATGTTCAACTGCAACGAGCCCGCCGCCTGAGCCGCCCGGCGGCCGACGTAACGTGGTCGGCATGCGCATCGTGCTGGTGGCCGGGTTCTGGCTCGGCGGCTCGTCCCGGGCGGAGGTCACGCCCGTGCTGTCCGCCGCCGGGCACACCACGCTGAACAGCGTTCCCAACGATCTCTCCACTTTGCTTCCATACCGATCCGTATGACAATGGGTGAA
>JBFWNR010000023.1:0-5702 GCA_050250955.1 Vicinamibacterales bacterium | reverse complement strand
AGGTGGTGAACGGGGACGTCAGCGGCCGGCTGTGGAAGATGTCGGCGGCGAACGTCGACAGCGTGTGCGGGGACTCGGCGCCGGCGTAGAACGACAGTCCGCCGTTGGTTGCGCCCGCGTCGATGGCGAGCGTCGGCGCCTCGGGGTTGGTGGACTCAGCGGCGATCGCGCAGGCGGTCAGGTAGGTGAGCGTGCTGACGCCGGCGCCGCCGCACAGGCCCGCGAACGCGACCACCGGACCGCCGGGCGTGTTGAACGCCATGCTGGCCTCGGGCAGTCGGGTACGGGCACGGAAAGCAGATGTGGCCATGGTCAAACGGGACGGCTGGTCGCGGGCGGGGCGGTGCCGTGCAACGCTTGCATCCGCGTGAGGCGACCCCGTCGCTACCTGGGACGTCGGCGGGCTCCCGGGTCGCTTTGAGGCTTCAGCGGCGCCGCGGCCGAATGGGCGAGGTGTCAGTAGCGAGGTCACTCCATGCCTTCCTCGGCGACCGCGTCGGCCAGCCAGGTGTCGTCGGTCTGCTGGGTGAAGGTGGCGGGGATCTCGGGCCGGGTTGTGGGGCCGCGGCCGTCATCGAACTGGGAGAGGATCGACGCGCGCCCGCCGTGTACCGAGGTCACGCGCATCTGCGCGAGGACGGGCGTGTAGTCGTCCATGCCGGGGATCGGGCCGGCAGCGAGCGTCTGGGCGCGCAGCGCGTCGGTTGCGGCCTCGATCGTGGTTCGGTGTCCGTAGATGTAGTTGGCGTAGCTGACGAAGAACGCGCGGGCGGCACGGACCAGCTCATCACTGACCGGGTGCTGGTCGGGCGTGTCGTTGAGCATCGGGGCGCGCTCGTCGACGGGCAGCGTCGATCGACCGTGGCTGGCGCTGGCCAGGCTCGGGATTGGGCTTGGTGCGGTGGCGGGTTCGGGCTCGGGCCGGCTCTGGGCGCCGCAGCCGGTCAGGGCCAGCACGACGGTGGCCGCGACGAGCGCGGGCAGCATGCGGGTCATCGCGTACACCTCTTCAGCGCCTGGGCGTAGAGGCCGGCGCGGATCTGGTAGCCGGAGGGACTTGCGTGGACGCCGTCGGAGCCGACGACGTTGGGGTGCTGGTCGACGTAGGCGGCCCAGTCGGCGAGCTGAACGCGATCGTTGGACTGGGCGATCTGGCGCAGCTTGGCGTTGGCGGCGTCGTAGCTGTGCCCGTTGACGGGCGGGCGGGCGATCGTCGCCCACACAACGCAGCCGCCGTCCTTGACCGCGGTGAGGCTCTCGCGGACGGCGGTGGCGAGCGCGACGGTGTCTCGCGGGTCGTCGTTGGTGAACAGGCTCACCGCTAGAGCGGCCGGCTTGGGCTGTAGGCCGCGGATGATCTGCATGCCCTGCGCCAGCGTGCGGCCTTCGCGGGTGTCGCTGTCGACCTTCTTGCCGAGGTCCTCGGCCAGGTAGGGCTCGATGCCGACGCCGAGGCTGTCGCCGATGAGGACCGTGCGGCCGTCGGGTGCCTGGCCGTCGTCGGGAGTGACGGGGAACGTGTCGACCCATTCGGGCGGCGTCGCCATGGCCGTTGCCGCCCCGATCACCGGGTTGTTGAACGTGACGTGCAGGTGCGGGCACGCGCACGGCCCGGTGATGTGCTCGGGGTCGCCGTGGTTGCTGTCGCCGTTGTAACAGACGATGTAGATGGCGGGCACGAAGCTGCCGCTGTTGCAGCTGTTGCCGCCCGGGTACCCGGGCCCGGGCTGTCTCCAGCCGAGGTCCTCTGCGAGCTGGGTGACGTTCTTCCAGCCGGGGGTCATGCGGCCCGGGCGCGGGTTGGGGTCGTCGGCGGGGACGATGTCGCAGCTGTCGCCGGTGCCGTGGGTGTTGTGGCCGCTGGCCAGGCAGTCGCGGACGCGCAGGTTGTAGTGCTTGAGCATCCAAAGGATGTCGGGGACGATGCGCGCGTCGACGCGGGCGCGGCCGTCGATGATGGCGGCGCTCGTGTAGCCGTCGGCGGTCGCCCAGGCGGGCAGGTAGGTCATCTCGCGCGGCGTCGTGACCCGGTTGCTCTGGCTCAGTTCGGCGGTGCCGCCGCCGCCGAGCTCGTCTGACGAGCAGGTCTCCCCGGTCGCGGCGGTACCGGTGTCATCGTCCGCGGGGGCATCCATGGCGCCGTCGAGGTACGGCCTTGCGTCGACAGCCTTCGAGTTGAGGTCGGGGCCGAGGCGCACCTCGAAGTGCAGGTGTGGCGCGTAGTCGCCGCCGGTGTGCCCGACGTAGCCGATCAGTGCGCCCTGCTTGATGGTGTCGTTGACGCCCCAGCGCCCGAAGGCGCTCAGGTGGGCGTAGCAGGTCGTCAGCTTCGCGCTGTGGGTCATGCACAGGTAGTTGCCGTAGCCGTCGAGGACGCCACGGAACGTGATGCGCCCCTGGAGCGCCGCGTGGACCTGGTCGCCTTCTTGGGCGCCGATGTCCAGGCCCTCGTGGAACCGACTGCAGCCGAGGCAGTTACGCGGGCCGAAGCCGCTGGTGATGGCGTGAACGGCGGTCGGCCAGACCATCTTGCCGTCCGCGCCGTCCGCCTTACCGGTGGCTGACCGGCCAGCGGCGGCCTCCGTCGCGGCGTCCAGGCCGGTGGTGGGCGCGTCGCTGACGCCCTTGCCATTGCGGATGCCGTCGCCGTCGTAGCCGTACAGTCGGGCTCGCTCGATCACGTCGTCGACGTACCACTGGGCGTGGTTGTAGGCGAAGATCGCCGTCTGCCAGTTGCCGGGGGCGCCCGCATTGCTCAGGTACTTGGCGGCGCCCATGGCGGCGTCGTCGATGTCGTAGACGTCCTTCTTGCCGTCGCCGTCGCCGTCCATCCCGTACGTAGACCAGTTGTCGCCAGCGCACATGCCATTGGGGCAGGTCGCGCTGATGCCGATCTGCATGGGGCCGGCGGCGCCGGCGTCGTTCATGCCCGAGCGCACGCCGGGCAGCGTGGAGGTGCCGTGCGTCGATTCGACCCACCCGATCCCGGCCAGGATCCGCCAGTCCTGCCCGTAGCGTCCGCCGGCGCGGCGGTACGCGGAGATCGCCGCGGCGGGGATGTCCTTGGTGGCGAACGCGTTGGGCGCCGGGCCCGGCCCGGTGCCGGTCGCCGACGAGCCCGGGTCGCACGGGTTGGTGAGCGCGCCGAAGATGCCGCCGATGACCGCGATGCCGACGATCAGCGGCAGCAGGCAGCAGAGAACGATCAGCAGCAGCCGCTTGGTGGTCTTGTTGTCGTCGTCGTTGCGGCGCCCGCCGCCGCCGAGCGCGGCGCCGTCGGCGGCCGCGGTGCCGCCGCTCGTGCCGGCGTCGCCTGCGGCCGCGCCGGCGGCGCCGTTGGAGCTGGCGCCACCCTTGAGGGCGGCGCCAGCCGCTGCTGCTGCTGGTCCGGCCATCGGATGCGCCCCGCGTCAGGCGGCCTGCAGGACTTTGGTGTCCTGCTCGTTGACGAGCTGGTTGATGGCGGCCCAGACGTCGCCGTCGTTGGCCGCAATGGCGGCCTTGCGCTTGGGCACGTCGCGATGGGGATCGCTCGTGTAGGCCCAATACTCGAAGGGGCCGATCTTGATCTGCACGCGGCCCTTGCCGCGAGCCCCGTTCTTCCAGAACGCCTGCGCGTAGGCGCCCTTGACCGTCTTGAGGTTGCCGACGATCGCGCGCTCCTCCTCGGTCAGGCGCAGCATGTCGCGCATCGCGTCGAGCTCGTCGCCGTTGTCCTGAGCGAGGAGCACCATCTGCGCGGCGTTGCGCAGCAGGGCGACGCCGTACTCGGTCTGGAAGTCCGTCATCTGCTGGGAGACGACGATCAGGAACAGCCCGAAGTGGCGCGCGCGGCGGGCGAGGTCGTTGGCGTACTCGCCGGTCTCCTTGCGCGCGACGAGATGCCAGCCCTCGTCGATGAGCAGGATGCTCTTGCCCGCAAACAGCGGCGCGTTGGGCTGGGCGGCGAGCGCGGCGTTGGCGTCGCGGTGCGCTTCGACCTGGCGGATGACGTACTCGACGATCGAGAACATGACCGGCTTGAGCACGATCTCCTGGCAGCGCTGGGTGTCGAAGACCACCAGCGGAGCGTCGGCCGACACGTTGGTCTCGCGGTCGAAGATCGACGCGTAGGCGCCTTCCCCGCAAAACTCGCCGAGCCGGTCGGCCAGGGAACGCAGCACGAACGAGACCTCGGGCAGCGGCTCCTCGTCGCTGCGCGCCAAGAGCTCCTCGCGCAGCAGCGACTCGCGCGGCACTTCGGCGGCGAGCGCGGCCGCCGCGTAGGCGGCGCGGATCGCGCCGCCCAGGTAGGAGCGCTCCTGCAGCGTCAGGCCCTCGTCGCCCATCATCACCGCGTGCAGTGACAGCAGGTAGGCGACCTTCTCGCCGCTCGGAACTGTCTGGCCTTCGGGCAGGTCCCACGGGTTGATGGCCCACTGCGAGTCGTCGGCCCCGATGTCCATGTGGCGGGCGCCGTCGACGAGGTCGACGAGGGTCCGGTAGTGGCCGGCGCGGTCGAGCGCGTAAGCGCGCGCCCCGTGGGGGATGCAGCGCCCGACGATCATGTTGGCGGTCTGGGTCTTGCCGGAGCCGGAGCCGCCGGAGATCAACATCATCGAGTTGAAGTGCGCCCGGTCGTAGGGGTTGAGCAGCTCGAGCGTGCGGTCGGGGTCGCTGAAGGCGAACGGCACCCCGGTCGGCGACCCGCATGAGGAGCCGACGAGCGGGATGCTGTCCCCCACGTTGCGGGTCACGTACTTGTGGGCCCGCCCGGCGATGTCGCGGCCCAACGGCAGCGTCGTCTCCCACAGCAGTTCCTGCTGGTGGGTGCCCTTGCTCACCGAGCAGTCGGCCTGCGAGGTCATGGCCTCGGTGCACCAGTCGACGGACTCGGCCAAGCCGGCGACGTCGGGCTCGGGGCCGCGAGCCCGGATCGCCTGATAGATCGAGACGCGGTAGATGTTGGCGCGGTGGTTGCCGGCCATGGTGGCCAGCAGCTCCTGCATCTCGCCCTCGTGCTGGTAGCGCTCGAAGTCGGGCACCCGGCCCTTGGCTTCGGCGGCGCGGTTGGTGGCGTGCAGGCGCCGATACCGGCCCTTGAAGCCGCGCCGCTCGGCGCGGCGGTCCAGCGCGTGCACGAACACCGACAGGGTGAACGGGTCGCGCGTCATCATCGCCTGATACAGCCAGCCCATGCCGGTGCCCTCGACGGTGCTGGAGGCGTAGATGACCTGCTCGAGGTCGCGGTCGATCTCGGCGTAGTGGCTGTTCTTCTTGAAGTCGAGGTACGACTGGCAGATGGCCTCGCGCAGCCGCTCGGCAGCCCGACGCGCCTCGGTGGTGTCGATCTCGTCGTCCAGTGACCCGAAGATCTGCGTGCTGCGGATCGGCTGGCGGCGACCGAGGTCGGCTGAGGAGGGGTTGAAGCGCTCCCACAGCAGGCGCACGACCTCCTGGCCGTTGATGAAGCGCGCGGTCATCCCGAGCGCTTCGAGGTCGGTGCGCATGGTGTCGGCGAGGGCGAGGTGTTCGCGCACCGCGCGGCGGTGCGCCTTGACCTGGCGTGTCAACGAGGCGGTCGCGAGCTTGACGCCGCGGTTGGGACGCATCTGCGCGAGGATGGCCTTGGTCGTCTTCTCGCTGGGGACGTAGGGCACCACGACGTAGGCGCTGAGGCGCATCGCCGCCTGGTGGTCGGCGTGGCGGCGCAGGCTGTCCTC
>JBFWNR010000022.1:0-7152 GCA_050250955.1 Vicinamibacterales bacterium | reverse complement strand
TCTTGTCTCGTGATTCGTCCGGTTCGGAACCTACGGTCGGTGCTGCTGATGGCGGGTGGCCTTTCGCAGAGCACGATGGCGCGGCTGGAGGCAGTCGTCGATGGCGGCGAGGTGCTGTCGTTCTTGGCGTCGTTGAGGGCGCGCGGGCGCAGTTCGTACACGGTGCGGACTTACGCGCTGGGGTTGGCGCACTTTCTGGAGTGGGCGGCCGCGCGCCGCGTCAGGCTTGTCCATGTGGAGCGCGTCGACGTCGCTGCGTACGTCGGGGAGTTCGCGCGCAACGAGGTCGACGGCGTGGCGGCCGGGCGGGCGGCGCCGACGGTCAACCATCGCGTCAGTGCGCTGGGGTCCTTCTTCGGCTGGCTGATCGATCGTGACCGGCTGGCCGATGCGGGGCCGTGGCTTGATCGGGTCAGCCCGGTGCCGCCGGGGTCTGCGGCGATGGCCGGATCGCACGGGATGCCGGGCCGGGACGCGCCACAACGCGGGCGCTCGGGTGAGCTTCGCCGTCGGGTGGCGCACAGGCTGCCGGCGCGCGCGGAGCCGGCGGCGGTCGCGGCCCTGGTGGGCGCTGCGCGGTCGAGCAGGGATCGCGCGCTGCTGACGTTGTTGTGGCGGTGCGGGCAGCGGATCGGTGATTGGTCTGAGGAGCATGGTCGCCACGGTGTGCTGGGGATGCGGCTGGGTGATCTGGATCGCGTGTCGAGCACGGTCGTGGTCGCGCTGAAGGGCGCGCGGGATGAGCATCGCGTGCCGGTGTCGGCGGACTTCTGGCCGCACTTCGCCGCCTATGTCCGCGAGGAGCGCGGCCTCGGGGCGCCGGAGGACCCGGCTTGGGTCGCGCTCAGGCGCGGCCGCGGCCGACCGCTGGGCTACGCGACGTTCGAGTCGCAGTTGCGCGAGCTGGGGCGTCGCGCGGGGGTGCGGGTGACGGCGCACATGTTCCGTCACGCGTTGGCGCAGGCGCTGGTTGACACGGCGGGGTTGAAGGTCGCCCAGGAGGTGCTCGGTCACGCGAACGTCTCGACGACCGCGAGGGCGTATTGCCGCGTCGACGAGGCGGCGATGGTGGCAGCGTTGTCGGCGGCGCACGAGGTCCTGGACCGGCGCGACACCCCGCCGGCGACGGGCGGTTCAGGCGGGTTCATGTTTGACTACGACGCCGATACGCTCGCCGACCTCGACCACGCGGCGACCGGAGCAACGCGGCGATGAGCGCCGACGGACCGTTCGATCGCGCCGAGACCGGCACTGCGCTTGAGGCGCTCTGCGACCGGGTGCTGCTGGATGACGGCAAGCGCCGCAGCATGCGGCGCGCCTGCGGTTCGGTGCTCGAGCTGCTGGACCGGACGTCTGGTGCGACGTTGCAGGAGCGCTGGGCGAGTGTCGAGGCCGACTGCTGGCGGGAGTGGGAGGCGGGCCGCGGACGGCTGGCCCCGGCCAAGCAGTGGACGTGGGGGCCGGCCGGGCTGGTGCTGTCACGGCAGGTGCGCCCCGGCTGGGAGTTGTTGTCGCGGGCGCGGCTGTCGCAGTGGCTGGGCTGGCTGCCCGAGGACGATCCGCTCAACGTCCAGTTGCGCTGGCTGGCGCAGCGGGTCGGGCAGATCGCGTGGGCCGGACCGGAGGTCCGCCGCAGCGGCCATCTGCTCGGGGTGCGGATCATGCTCCGTGAGGGCTACGCGACGGCCAGGGAGATCACCGAGGCCGACCTGCGCGGCGTTCCGGATCGCGTCTGTCGCGGGATGGACACGCTGGACGCGGTGCTCTGCGCGGAGGGCGTGCTCGGGCGCACGCCGCAGCGCGGCTCGCAGCGCAGGTTGCGCACCGGCCGCCTGACCCCGGCCGAGCTGGTCGACGGGTCGGCGATCCCGGAGCGCTTCGCCGAGGTGCACCGGCTCTACTTGGAGACCTATCAGCAGCGCGTCTCAGACGTGTACGCCACCACTCGGCACAAGCACAACTCGCTGGAGAAGCTGTGGGCGTTCCTGGATGCCGAGCACCCCGACGTCGAGAGCTCGGCGCAGGTGCGCCGCTCGCACCTGCTGGCGTTCGTTCCCCATGCGATCCAGCGCGCGGGCGAGGTGCAGCGCCGCCAGCCCGGCCTGCAGGCGGGGGAGGTGCGCTTGACTGCGCACCAGTGGCTGATCAATGTCCGCTGCTTCTTTGCCGACATCTGCACGTGGGCGCTGGAGGACGGCTCACCGTTTGCGGTGTGGGCGCCGCCGGCGGTCCCGTTGGAGCGCCATGACCTCGTCGGCGTCGGCTTTGAGAAGGCCAGAAGGAGGCAGGGCAAGCGCCAGGCCGCGGCGATCTTCGATCTCGAGCGCGAGGTCCCCAAGCTCCGCGCGCTGGCGACGCGCCGATGGCAGGACGCCACCTCCGCCCTGGACGCTGCGCCCGATGACCCTCGGGTCCGCCACGTGGAGATGGATCGCTTCTGGGACTGGGCGCTGTTGGAGCTGTTGTTGCAGTCGGGGCTGCGCATCGAGGAGGCGTGCGAGCTGACGACGCTGGACATCGTCAAGCGCCGCCACAGCGACGGGCGCGTCTACTACCTGCTGCACGTCAAGCCGTCGAAGTTCGACCGCGCCCGCGTCCTGCCGATCGGCGACGGCCTGGGGCGGGTGATCAGCCAGATCATCCGCCACGTCAAGGTCTTCTACGCCGCGAACGAGGTGCCGTGCTGCGACGGCTGGGACAGCCGCGAGAAGACCGCCGGCCCGCACGCCCCCTACCTCTTGCAGGGCGCAGGGCATCCCAGCCAGATCGCCTACGGCAAGATCCGCAGCCGGCTCGCGCGCCTCTCCAAAGACGCGGGCGCGACCAGGTCCGACGGGACTCCGCTGCTGCTGCGTCCGCATGACTGCCGGCGCGTGTTCGCCTCTGAGCATCTGAACAACAACACGCCGATCCACGTCATCCAGGCGCTGCTCGGGCACGCCTCGCCTGACACGGTGATGGTTTACGCCAAGCTCTACCCGGCCACGCTGGTCGAGGAGTACCGCAAGACCGTCCGCGCGACCTACCTGCAGTTCCACGGGCCTGGCAGCGACCGCGCACCGGACGTCGCGGAGTGGCAGGCGTTCAGCGAGAGCCTGGAGCTGCGCGACATGGGCACCCACCTCTGCGCGCTGCCGGCTGGCGAGCATTGCTCGCGCGGGCTGGTCTGCCTGGGCTGCACCTCCGCGCAGCCCAAGAAGAGCGCCGTCCCGGTCTTCCAGCGGATGCTGACCAGCCACACCGCAGGGCTTGATCGCGCCCGCGGCCGCGAGCCGGCCGGGCAGATCGCCGCCCGCGAGCTCGAGGTCCAACGGATCACAAGCGCGCTGCGGCGCGCCGGCGCCCTGGCCGATGACGTCGCCGCTGCGATCGAAGCCGCCTAGATATGCCCCCGAACGTGTACACGTTCGTGCTACTGTGATGGGCATGGCTCGCCGACCGCATGACGTTCTGGCTACGCGCGAGGCGCGGGCGCAGCTGCCCGCGCTTTTGGAGCGCTTCCGCGCCGACGGTGCCGCCGCTGAGCCGGTGGTGATCGGCGCGCGCCGGCGCCCGGAGGCGGTCGTGTTGTCCTACGAGCGCTACCTGCAGTTGGCCGGGGGCCGCGAGCGGGTTGCCGCTGCGCTGGAGCAGCAGGCCGCGCAGGCGGGCGAGGCGCTGAGCGAGGAGGAGGCGATGCGGATCGCCAACGAGGAGCTGCACGCGATGCGCCGCGAGCGCCGCGCCAAGCGCTGACGGGTGCGCGTCGTCATCGACCCCAACGTGCTCGTCTCGGCCGCGATCTCCAGCACCGGGCCGCCACGCGCGATCATCACCTCCTGGACCGACGAGCGCTTCGAGCTGGTCATCAGCCCCGCGTTGATCGAAGAGCTGCGCGGCGTGTTGCACCGGTCAAAGCTGCGACGCTGGATCAGCCTCGACCTCGCCGACGAGTTCATCGACGGCCTCGCCCAGGACGCCACGATCGTTGGCGACCCGCCCACGCTGCCCAGTCTCTCGCGCGACCCCGACGACGACTACCTCATCGCGCTGGCACGCGCCACCAGGGCCGACTACCTCATCTCCGGCGACCGCGACCTGCTCGACCTCGAAGACCCCGACCCGCCGATTCTCTCACCACGCCAGTTCGCCGAGCTGCTCGACCAGTCATGACCGACCAGTTCGTCATCGCGCGCAACCCCGACCCCGACAGCACACTGCCCTACCTGCTCAGGTTGCCGATCGACGGCGGAGTCCTGCTCAAGGCACGCGACACCTGGCCCACGACCAGCCGCGTCTACTGCCACCCGCTCGACAGCTGGCCCGCGGATGCCGAGATCGTCGAGCAGGTCTCGGTCCGTCACTGCGCCCGGCGCGGGGCGGCGATCGACCTCGTCCTGGACCGTGGTCGCAACAACCGCTCCCAGATCGTCTTCACCAAGCCCAACCCCGGACGCGCTGGCGGCCGGCCGATGATCTTCTGGCAGACCGCGCGCACCGCCAAGAACGCCCGCCCCGGACAGCGCGTGCCCACCCGCCGCGCCTCCGACCAGACGCAGCTGACCATCGACGTCGACACCCGCGAGCGCTACCCCTACAAGTTCGCCAACCGCCCCGTCGAACGCACACGCAGCGCGCTGCCCGCCGGCGACTACGCCATCCGCGACGGCGACCGCATCGTCGCCGTCGTCGAGCGCAAGACCCCCGAGGACTTCAACAAGTCCCTCGTCGACGGCACCCTGAACTACCGGCTCGCCGAGCTCGCCGCGCTGCCCGCCGCCGCGGTCGTCGTCGAGCAACGCTACGGAGCGCTACTCAACGACCAATACACCCAGCCCGGCTGGCTGCTGGAACTCGTCGCCCGGCTACAGGTCCGCTACCCGGCCATCCCGATCGTCTTCGCCGACTCACGCAAGCTCGCAGAGGAATACACCTACCGCTACCTCGCCGCCGCCCTCGTCCACCACGCCGCTGACGACGACGACGAAGCCTGAACCCGGCCGGGACCCGTCGGCGAACCCGCGCGCGCGTGGCGGCACGGGCTCGTCGCCCTCCGGGCGCCTCACCCGCGCCACCACGCGACCACTCCAAGCCGCCGATCAAGGGGCCGAGGTTCACGACGCAAACCGCCACGGCTCCTTGCGCTCCAGAGATCACGAGATAATGTGTCGAAGACGGGCAGCATCCGAAACCGCGTGCGCGGCTTCTCGGACGGATCGGCGCCGTTCTTGCGCCACTCCTCGATCTGCTTCTTGGTCGGCGGCATCGGCCCCCAGATACGGATCGACGTCTCGCCCTTGCGCACGCAGTAGCCGAGCGCCAGCCACGCCTTGAACCCGGCGACACGGGTGGCGTCGGCATCTGCTGGGCGATGAGCAGCTGGTTGATGGGCGAGTAGCGCCGAAACGCCTTGCGGACCTTCGCCCACGCCAGCCAGCCCTCGCTGGTCTGCAGCGCCTTGACGGCGGCGACGACTTGCTCGCGCTCAGCCGCGCGGCGGGCCTCGCGGTCCTCGGGGCTGAAACGGCGGGTGCTGCGACGCTGACGCGCCATGGCGGTCCTCCTGATCGGGTAGGGGCCGGCGCCCGCGGGCTGTGGCCGTGGTCCCGCCGACGGCACGCGAACGCGTGCAAGGCTCGGACGGGACGTGGCCCAGCCCGGCGGGTCAGGCGGGGGTAGAAGCGGGCCGCCGGGCCGACCAGGACGCGCGCGTGCGGACGCGCGTCAGCGCGCTGCGTGGGGCGGCGTCGGGTCAGGCCCGGCGGATGTCAACCGCCACACCGGCGAAGGGGCCGGGGGGCTTGGAAGAGGCTGGCTAGGAGCGCGCCGAGTAGATCAGCGCGCCGATGCTGGCCAGCGTCATCAGGCCCGCGACGAGCAGGCCGAGACTGAAGGCAGCGACGACGATCAGGGCGACGGCGCCCAGGCCAGCCAGCGCCCGGGCAAGCGGGCTGTACTCGGTGGTGGCCTGGTGGGTTCTCACGGCACGCATTCTACGCCCACCCGAGCAGCGCGAGGACGTAGATCACGACGCCGAGGATCGCCCCAGCGGCGCCCCAGATTTTGGCCCAGACCGCTGCGCTGTGGCCGGTCACGATGGCCAGGAAGATCCCGGCGCCCGAGACGACGGCGGCGCACGCGGGGACGAACGTGATGTCGATCACCTCGGGCAAGAGCCGCGCGACGGTGGCGACGATCGCGCCCAGGACCGCAGCGGCGGCAAGCAGGAGCGCGTTGGGGTCGTTCATCGCGCCTGGGGGCTGGTCGGGTGGCTGCTCATGCCAGGGAAACCGCGAGCCGGGGAAGCCCCGAAGGGCTGGCCGGTGGACCGATGGACAGCGCAGCGGACGACCGAAGGGAGTCGTCCGTCGGTTCGCCGGCGCCCGCAGCGGGCGGCCGGCCGCACCCTGGGCAATGAGCACGCCCCGACCAGCCGGCGCGAACCGGCCTGGCCAGTACCACCCCGGCGTCAGGCCAGGGGTTCCAGCGCCGCGATCGCGCCCGCGCCGACGTGGATGCGCGCGTCGTGAGCGAGCGCGCCCGCCAGGAACTCCTGCAGCTGCATCGCGTGGTCGTAGAGGCAGTTGCGGGGCTTGCCCAGCACGTCCATGTCGGGCGAGTGGTGGCGGCGCGTGTCGCTGCGCGGCTCGTCCAGCGCCAGCGCCAGCACCAGTTCGGTGCTGATGGTGTCGCCGTCGGGATGCCCGACGTAGGTCGAATGCAGCTCGACGGCAAACGGGCGTTCGGGGATCACGGTGCTGATCGCCACCACGTAGCCGCCGTGGCGCGTCACCGTCGTTTCGGAGCCGACGCGGCGACCGTCGACGTCGATGGGAAGCGGAACGGTGATCTGCACGGCCCGGGGAACGTACCGGGCGACCAGGACGCTGGGCGCCCGGCGGACCGGGGCCTCAGGCGGCGGCGAGCGCGAGCGAGTCGGTCAGCGCCTGGGCCTCGTGAACGTCGCGGTCGTAGATCGTCGCGCGGCCGTCCAGCGCGGCGATTGTGTGAGCCACCGACATCGTGCGCGTCAGGCCCGAGGGCCCGACCGGCGCCGGCGCCGGGGAGGCCGCGAGGATCTTGCGCGCCGCGACGACCTGCGTGCGCGCGATCGCGCTGGTGATGAGCGTGGCGTCGCCGGGCGAAAGCGGCTGCAGCCGCACGATCAGGTCG
>JBFWNR010000021.1:0-10244 GCA_050250955.1 Vicinamibacterales bacterium | reverse complement strand
CGCCGGCTGGCTGTATATTCCACGGCCGCCACGTTTCGGAGCCGAATCGATCAAAAAAATACTAAAGAAACCCTCGAAAACCCTTGCGTATAGTCCTCTTTTGCGAGATTATATGACTGCGGACACACCGCAACCGCGCCTCGCGGGATCGGGGTATAGAGGACTAGGCTATGGCCAAAGAAATCATTAAGAAGACAGGATTTTTGTCCGTCGTGCGCGGCGGTTACCAATTTTCTGGAGAAGACGACTTCGCGACCGGCATCAAACAGTACAAAAAGGAAGCCCTCGCAGATGCAGCCGCTGCCGGATATACCCACTACAAAGACCTTGAATTGGAATTCGGCCCCGAAAACCATTGGGGCTCTGAAGCAAGAACACGAAAAATCGCGGCCCGGGCGAAGGCGGAATGACCCGCTACAGGAAAACCATTGCCGCCCTGCGCCCCCGCGCAGGGCGCCATGCCGGACCGATTCCGGCGACACCAACAACAGCCATCGGAGGATTTATGGACGACGAATGGAGCGACGAGCTAGAGGCGGCGTTCTGCCGCCATGTGCGGGCGCTGGCGGCCTTCGCCGCAGAGGCGGCGGGCGACGACAAGCAGGCGGGGCAGATGTGGCGCCGCTTTGGCGAGGCTCAAGAGGCTTACGGCCTCATCAGCGGCGGCGAAGTGGAGCGGCTTTGCGGGCAATACAGCGGCGCGGAACGCACCCTGGCCAACCGGGCCTGGTGGGGCATGTACCAGATGGCGCTGGCGATGGCGAAGCTGGAAATTGCGTCAGAGCCGGCGGCGGAATGACCCGCCACGGGAAAACCCTCGCCGCCCTGCGTGCCCTGGCGCGGGGCGCCACGCCGGCGGACTTGCGGGCCGCCACGGGGCTCAGCCGGGCGGGCATGTATCGGCTGCTGGCGGACTTGCGCGAGCTCGGGCTTGTCGTGGCGCACCGGCCGGAGGGGCGCGGGGTGGATACCGGCGCGCCGTATCAGGTGCTGGACTGGGGCGTGTTCGACGCGCGGAGGTTGCGGGGACCGAAGACCGGGCGGGAGCCGCATCCCGCCGCGGGCGGATCAGTAGGCGCCGATGCCCCACAGGTCGTTGCCGGCGTAGCCGGTGAGGGCGTGGACGGTGGCGGGGGCTATATTCCACGGAGCCAATGCTTTGCCGCCGAAACGCGCCCAGGACTGGCGGGCCCGGCGCTCATACCCAGCACACAGGCGCGGCGCGGGCGCGCGCGAGGTCGCCGGTGACGGGGTGGGCGCTTCCGTATGGCGCCTCTGCGGTGGTGGCGATGATGGTGGCGGCGGCCACGGTGGGCGTGACGGCGCCGAGGTAGCGGTAGGACTGGTAGGTGTCGTCGACGACCCGCACGGTGGCCAGCACGAGCTCGTAGGCGGTGGCGCTGTATCGGGTGACGCCGAACACGTACTCGATGATGTCGGGGTGCGTGCCGCGTGAAGCCACGGGGAGCATGTCCGGCGTGACCTGGTAGGCGGCGCCAGCGGGCTCGGCGGCAGCCAGCCCTCCGGTTGGCAGGTTGGCGTCCACGGTGTTGACGATCGGCGTGATCGCGGCGGCGGACACGGACCAGCTGTCCGGGCCGATGGTGTAGTCCGTGCTGGAGCTGGCGGTGATTTCCCCGCCGAATCCGTCCACGACGCCAGCGGCGCTGTACGCATGCGATGCGCCGCCGCTCATGCTCAGGGTCACGCTGCCGGCCGGGCCGGCCAGGGTCACGCTGGCCGAGAATGCGGCGGTGGCAGTCCAGGAAAAGGACGAGGTGCCGCCCGTCGGCACGCTGACGTTGCTGGTTTGAGCGTCCGCCGCCGACAGGGTGATGGCCTCCAGGCTCCCGCCCGGCGTGTAGCACATGGCCAGAATGCGGCCGGTGACGCTGGCCGCCCTGGAATAGGACCCGGCGAGTATGCGGAGGGTGGAGGCGCCGGGGAATGGGTCGCTGGTCGGCCACGTCGCATCGATGTGGTTGAAGTAATACTGCGCTCGCCCGTCCGTGATCGAGGTCGCAGGCGTGCCCAGGGTCTGCGCCCGGCTGCGCACCACGGCCGCGGCCAGCGCGGCGTCGACGCCCGGGGTGCCGGAGAGCGACAGCGTCACAAACCCGAGCGCCACCTGCGGCAGGCGGTGCGGCCAGCCGCGATAGTCCTGCTGGGAGGGCAGGTCGTCGATCTCCACGGCCAGTACCGCCTGCGACCCGTCCGGGCGCACGTCCTGCACGGTGCAGTAGGCGCTGGTCACCGCCCCATGCGGCGCCACGTGGTAGAGGCCGGCCGGGTTGCCGGGCAGGGTCTGCTGCCAGTCGGTGAGTGTGTCGGAGAGGGTGTGGGACTCGGCCGGCGCGCCGAACTCGCCGAACCGCTCCACCGTGACGCTGACGGACCAGGGCACGGTGAGGTTGCGCAGGCTGGTCGCGCCCTGCAGCCGCACCAGCCAGCGCGACCCATCCGGCGCGGCGTACAGCCACGTGCCGGCGCCGCCCAGGCTCTGCCCGTACAGCAGGCGCGGCGCGCGGCCGCTGATCAATGCGTAATCCAGCCACTGCCGCCCGGCGGCGGCGTCCGCGGCGGCCTGCTCCGGCGTGCGCGCCACGGCGGGCGTGCCGGGCGGCCGAAAGGCCAACACGTCGGCGTCGCCGCCGTCGCCAGGGTACGGGTGGGACATGGTGGCCCCGTTGGGCAGGGTGAGGGTACCGCCCTCGACCAGGCCATGCCACGGCCGGCCCCAGACCGTCACGCGGCCGGGCGGGCCGGGCTGGTGGGCATCTTGCGGCAGCATGGCTCAGGGCGGAGGCTCGAATATCACCGCGGCGGTCTTGCCCTGCGCGTCCCGGAACGTCACCTGCTTGATCGGCTCGATCATCAGCACGAACACCCCGTCGCTGCTGGCGACGGCTATCTCCGGATGCCACTGCCGGTCGGCGTAATCGATCTCGGTCAGCGGGCTGGCGATGCCGCCGCCCCCGGCGGGGCTGCGCTCGCCGCGCCCGACACCGGGGATGGCGGCCTGCCCGGCGGCCGGCGGCAGCGGCTCGCGCGCGCGGGGCGGGTGCGTGATGACGCGGTTGAGGTCGTCGATCAGGCGCCGGTCGGTCACGCGGCGTCCTCGTTGAGGGCGTTGGTGTCGAGGGCCACGTGCGCCTCGCTCTGCGTCACGGCGTCGGCGTCGTCGCAGCCGACGTAGAAAGTCACCGCGTTGGCCACGCCGCTGAGGATGGCGGTGCCCAGGCTCAGCCCGGCACCCGGCGTGGCGCCGGCGATGCCGCCGGACGTGGCGGCCAGGCGGTATTCGCTGACCTCATCCTGGTAGGCACGGCAGGTCAGCGTGAGGTCGCCATCCGCCACGGTGGCGCCGACGGTGGTGGGGTAGGTGGGCGGACTCGCGCCGCTCAAGCCCGCGCCGGCGCTGGCGGTGACCTCGTACACGCGGTTGTTGGGCGTGGCGGGGATCAGCAGCTTGCCCACGGTGTAGGCGGTGCTGTTGGCGCGGGTGGTGAGCAGCGACACCGGCGTGACGGTGACCGGATCGACGCCCGGGTTGCTGGCCGCGCGCACTTGTTTACCGGTGTCCGTGCTGCCGAACCAAACCTGCTTGATGGCCGGGCTGGTGCTGCCATCGGTCAGCTCGGTGGTCAGCAGCTCGGTCAGCGGCGTGGTGAGGGCGGCGTCGGCGTAGAACTGGAAAGGCATGGCGGGTCTCCGGTGCGGTCAGGGTGTGCGGCGGGCCATCACGCCGCCAAGTCCACGGTGTCGTGCGGCACCGCCACGCGGTAGGTGGCGGCGGCGGTGGTGTCGATGGGGTCGCGGGTGATCTCGCCCCAGTCGGCGACGAAACGCTCTTCGAACACGACCGAGCCCGCCCACGGAATCTGGCGGTTGCCGACGTAGCCGGTCCAGGTGGGGTCGTCCTCGGCGGCGGTGTACGGGGCGGCCAGGATGATCTCCGGCGCTCCGTCGTAGCCGCCCAGGTGCGTGTCGCCGCCGCCCACGCCGCCCAGGCGCGGCGGGCTGCCGGCGGCGGGCAGGGAGGGCGGCACGGCGGGCGCGGCCAGCACGTCGTCCGGCTGCGCGCCGGCGGCGGATTGCGACAGGGCCACGCGCACGGTGGTGGTGGCCTCGCCGCCCAGGGTGAGGCGGTGCACCACCTGGCGCACGCGGCCCTGCACGGTGGCGGTGGCGGTCTCGATGCGCGCGGTGTGCGGGGTGTCGATGCCCGGCAGCAGCGGCACGGTGATCTCGCCCGTGTGCACGCGGTGGGCGGCCAGCAGCGCGGTGCGAGCGCGCGCCAGCACGGTGCCGATGGCGTCGCCGCGCACGCCGGCCGGCAGGTCGTCGAAGTACCGGTCCCCGTTCGGCGCGGTCAGCGCGCCGGCCAGGTCCGTGCTGCCGCCAATGCCGCCATCGCGTAGCGGAAGCTCGGCATCCTCCCAGCCGGCCTGCGCGTCCGGCGCGGTGTAGGTGGCGCGGTCCTGCGCCACGTTGGCGCCAAAGCGCGCAATGCTGGCCGGGCACTCCACGGTGAGCGTGTAGGCCTCGGTGATGGTCTGCGACCAGCGGCGCGCGGCGGTGAGGTTGGCGCCCAGCACTTGCCACGGGTGCGCCTCCGTGTCGGGGTGAAAGTGCCAGATCACGCCGCCATACACGCCGGACCGCTCGCGCTGCTTCCACCGCTCGCTGACCACCTGCCACCCGTTGGCCGCGGCGGCGCTGCGGATCATGTCCTCGTCGGGCAGCGTGGCGTGCAGCAGCAGGTAGTCGATCATGGCGCCGCCGGCGAACCACCAGCGCAGCGTGCCCTCGCGGTGCAGGCGGCGGGTGTAGCGGATCTCGGCGGTGACCTCGATGCGGTTGATCATCTCGCGCCAGCGGCCGGGCTCGACGCGCAGGCTCTCGTCCACGATGGCCCCGGCGCCGAAGGTGTGGTGCGCCGCCGGGGCGGCGGCCCACGGCGTGACGCGCAGCGCGCCCCAGGCGTCGCGGTCCAGGTCCGCCGGCTGGGTGCTCATGCGGTCCTGCGCGCGCGCCCAGCCGGTGGCGGCCGGGTCGAACACGGCCGCCGACCACTGCCCGCCGACCACCAGGTCGATGATAGGCGCCGGCATGGCATCCAGCAGCGCCTGCAGGTCGTCGGTGGCGTCGATCAGCGTCACGCGGCGCAGCGGGTCGTAGCGGGTGTCGCTGACGGTGCCGGTGAACACGCGCACCGGTCCGCTGCCATTGTCCAGATCGATCGTGAGCGGCGCGCTGATCCAGGCCGCCAGGTCCACGCTGCCGCCAAGCGGCAGAAAGCTCAGCGTGGCGCGGGCGGACTGCCCGGCCTCGCGGTCCACTTCCACCACGTCCGTGAGGCGCGCGGAGATGTCTACGCCGGCCAGCACCGCCACCACGGCGGGGCGCTGCGTGGTGCCGATGGCCACCGGCCCGGCGGTGCTGACCTGCTGGCGCAGCGGCAGGCGCACGCTGTACGCGGCGCTGACCTGCTGGCGCAGCGGCAGGCGCACGCTGTACGTGACGTCCGTCACCTCCTGCCGCAGCGGCAGGGTGGCGCGGTACCGCGCGCTCACCTGCTGGCGCAGCGGCAGGCGCAGGCGGTACGTGTGGGCGGTGACCTCTTGCCGCAGCGGCAGGCGCACGCGCAGGGTGACCTGCTGGCGCAACGGCAGGCGCACGCTGTACACGGTGGCCTCCGCCGCGCCATTGACGGGCGCGGCGTTGACGGCGGTGAGGTTAACCATCCGCGCCCTCGGCGGGCGGGGCCGGTGGCAATGCCGCCTCGAGCTGCTGCACCCGCGTGCGCAGGGCGTACACCTCCGCCTGCAGGGCGGCGCAGCGGCCGTTCAGCTCGGCCACGGCGTCCGCCTCGCGGTTGCGCTGGGCGGTGAGGGCGTCGATCAGCCCTTGCAGGTGCGGCGGCAGGTCGGTCATCACGCGGCCTTCAGCAGCTTGACCACGGTGCCGCCGATGTCCACCTCGACATAGTTGGCGGTGTCGAGCGCCACCGCGCCCGCCTGCACGGTGCCCAGCTTCCACGTGCCGGCGCCATTGCCGGGGTCGCCGGTCTTGAGGCCGGCGTAGGTCCAGAACAGGCCGGCGTCGTTCCACTCGGCGCGGTCTACCGGTTCGTTGCGGGCGCTGCCGCTGGCACCGGCGGGGACGGTGGCGATGATCACGCTGCCGCTGCTGGCGGCGCCGGTGGACTGGCCGGCGGCGAGGCGCAGCGCCGATCCGGGCTTGTCGTTGCCGATGGCGCCGGCAGGCTGGATCGAGAGGTCGCGCGCGCTCGAGAAGGGGCCGGTGCCGGCGCAGATGTAGACGCCGCTGATGGGCGACGTCAGGCTGCCGATCATGACGGTGTTGGACGCCTCCGCGCGGGCGCCACGGCCGATGGCGATCGCGGCAGCAAGATTAGGCGTGGCGGCGCCGGTTTCGGCGCCCAGGTAGGTGCTGGACGTGGCCGCGCCCGCGCCGGTGCCGGCCTGGAAGCCGACGGCGGTATTGGCCAGGGATCCGGCGGTGGCGTCCTGCAGGGCTTGGACGCCGATCGCGACGGTCGAGTCGACCACGTCGGCGCCGCTCAGGGCATCCAAGCCCACGGCCACGTTCTGGGCGCCGGTGGTCACGCCGGCGCCGGCGCCCGGGCCGATGAACACGTCGGAGTAGCCGGTGTCCAGGGCGGCGCCAGCGCCCGGGCCGATCACCAGTGAGCCGCTGGCGCCGATCCAGTGACTGCCCTCGAGCACGCGCGCCAGCTCGGCGGTGATGCGGATCTCGCACTTGGTGCCGGCGCCCCATGTGGTGGGCGCCACCGTGCCCTGCTGCTGGCGCACCACCGTGACCGTGCCGGTGCCCTTGCCGGTGCAGCGCACGATCTCCGGCGCCTGCACGCCATCGTCGAGGGTGAGCTCGTACCACTCGGTCGCGGACGGGTTGGGCGCGGTCAGCAGGTCGATCCACGGCTGCGGCAGGGTCAGCGTGGTCGCCGCCGCGGCGGCATCCGCCTGCAGCGTGGTGGCCCAGTTGTTCTTGATGTTTCGACGGCCGATGGCCATGGGCTATGCCTCCTCGGCGGTCAGGGTCCAGCGGTGCGCGGCGGTGCTGGCATCGCCGCTCACGGTGGGCGGGTCCGCCCAAACGGTCAGCGCCGGCCAGTACGCCACGTGGTAGCCGATGGCGCCGGCCACGGCGCCCAGAGTGGCCACGTCCCCGGCCAGGATGAGCGTGGTCGGCACCAGATCCCCGCCGCCCACCTGCGGCGAGGCGCCGCGCACCAGGGCGTAGCCCTGCGGCGTGTAGCCGGTATCCGTGCGGCGCGCGGCGGGCAGGGCAATCACGTTGCTGGCCGCCTGCAGCGTGCGCGGCAGCGCGCACAGCAGCGTGAGTGTGGCGTCGAAGTCCAGCCCGTCCAGGCCAGGCGGCCACCAGCCGTCGCCGCTCAGCGTGGTGCGCAGCTTGCGCCACCACACCTGCTGCACGGCGGCGCCGGACATCAGCCGCAGGCGCGCCGCGCCGGCCATCGGCTCGTACACCTGCTCGAACCCCAGCACGGCCTCGGTGGCGATCTTGAGCCCGCCAAGCTCAAACCACATGCTGGCGCTCCGCGATGTGCTGGCAATGCGCGCAGCGCGTGGCGTGCGGCACGGCCACCAGGCGCAGGGAAGGGATCAGGTCGCCGCAGTCGGCGCAGGTGGGGCGCGGCGGCGGGCGCGCGGCGCGCTGATTCCGGTCCCGGTGCCAGGCCAGCGCCGCCGCGCGGTGGCGCTCCTCGATCTCGTGGGCGTGGTCGGCGAGGTCCGTCATGTCGGTGTCCGGTAGGGTGGGCAAAGGCCGGCAGGTCGTGCCCACGCGCAGGATGCGGCGCGGGCGACCCGGCGCCGCGTGGGCACGCTGCGCTTTTGCCCACCCTACGGGTTGTGAGGCGGCGGCCATGTCAGATGTCCAGGTTGTCGGCAATGGCGCGGTCGTCCGCCCGCGCGCGATCGTCGGCCAGGTCGCCCGCCTGGTCGGCCAGCAGCGCCAGCACGTTGCGGTGCGCCTCGTCAGCGTCCCGCCGCCGGACGGACGCCCAGCGCGCCAGCAGCACCACCAGCGCCACCAGCAGCGGCGGGCCGGCCAGGGCGGCGGCGATCATCAGCCGGCGTTGTGGGTGATCACTACGCTGTACTCCCACGTCCCGCCCGCCTTGGTGCCTTTGTTCTCCACCTTGCGCTGCTGCATCACGCCGCCCGATGGGGCGTTGAACACGGCAGACTCTTCCCACGGGAAGTTGGCATCACTTGAGCCGAACGTCGCCTGGTACGTCACCACGTTGCCGGATCGCTGCGGGAAGCCGGCATCCATTGCCTTGCGCAGCTTGTTGGTGGCGGCCTGCAGGTCCGTCTGCGTGGCGGCAAAGGCGGTGGTGCTGTCCCCCACACCGATATGCGCGTTCGCGTTGTTGAACGGGGTGACGGATTCCCCGATGGTCACTTGCGCCTGATGGTCTCGATAGGCGTTGGTCATCGGCATGATTTAACCCTCCCGTTCGGCCAGCGCGGCGGCGCGGATGCTGGCGAATGCCGCAATATCCTCTGGCGCTGCACGCAGGATTTCGCACGCGGCGGCAAAGTCCACCGGCTCCCCATCGACGATCAAATCCCCGTGGCCCATCAGCACCACGCGCCGGGCGAAGCCGGGATCGCACAAAATCTCCGTGCCGGGCTCATGCGTCTCGCCCTCGTAATACGCCGACACGTGCATCAATACTCTCGCCATCACTCACCTCCGTTTGCGGCGGCCTGCCGCGCATAAAACTCGCTCCGCGGGATCGTCTCCTCGCTCCAGATAATTTCGTATGGCTCCTCGCCGGTGCCGGGCTCGCCCTTGTACTTGGCTATCCGGCACAGCACGGTCACCGTCGGTTCGCTCACCTCGTCCATGCTCACCTCTGCTTGCAGTCGACAATCACGGTGCGGTCCTGGCGGCGTCCGTCGCTGGCGTCCACGCGCAGCGTGACCGGGTACACCGTGCCCGCGGTGCCGCCCTGCACGCGCAGGTCGCACGTGGTCGCGGCGCGCGCGGCGACGATCTCGGTCACCGTGATGCCCTCCGGCGGCAGCACGGTCACGTCGTCGAGCGTGGCCTTGCCCAGCCAGGCGGACCAGTCCCAGCGGTAGTCCTCGATGGCGTCCGGGTCGTGCGGCACGGTCAGGCCCGCGCGCCAGGTGACGGTTTTCATTTCAGCCCCTCAGGGATCAGGATCAGCCGCGCGTCGTCCGGCACGTGGATCAGCCGGGCGTCGTCCGGGATCAGGATGCGCATCACCGGCAGGCCGGCGGCGATGGCGCTTGCCACCACGGTCAGCGCCTCAATCAGGGACGGCGTCAGCGTGTCGGTGAGCGCCTTGATGTCCGCGACGCCGGCGCTTTCGGCCAGCGCCGGCGTCAGCGTGTCGGCCAGCGCCTGCGCCACCAGCACCGCCGCGGCGTCGGTGAGCGAGGGCGTGGCCACGTCCGCCACCGCCACCGCGGTGAGCGTGGACAGCGCCGCGCCCAGCGAGGGCGTCAGCGCGTCCACCAGGGCCACCGCGCCGGCCGCCTGCAGGGCCTCGGCCACCGCTGGCGTCAGCGTGTCCGCAAGGCCCAGCAGCGCCACCAGGCCGGCGGACTCCGTGAGGCTGGGCGTGAGCGTGTCCGAGAGGCTGACGGGCGTCACGCTGCCCGCAACGGACGCGGAGTCGGTAAGCGACGGCGTCAGCGCCTCCGCCACCGTCACCGCGGCCAGCACCGCGGCAACCTCCGCCAGGCCGGGCGTGAGCGTATCCACCAGCGCCACGGCGGCGGCCAGCGCGGCGGCGTCCATCAGCGAGGGCGTGAGCGTGTCGGCCAGGCCCGCCACGACCAGCACGGCCAGCGATTCGGTCAGGCTGGGCGTCAGGGTATCGGAAGCGGATACGAGGGTGGGGCCGCCGACCGGCTTTGACAGTGCCGCCAGTGCAGACGGAACTGGCGGCCTGCGCCACCGATGGCGGAAAACACCGGCCATCTACTTAGCCGATTTCTTCCCAGACCAGGTAGCCGGCCATCGTGATCGAGTCGGCCGGCGTGGTAGCCAATTCCACCGTACCCCTTCGGCTTGGCGCCAGCACCGGCCGTGTTTCCGGCGTCCAGATCATCTGGAACGGCACGCGCACGTTCCAGTTCCAGGCGTGGTGCGTGACGATAGTTCCCCCCGTGGCCTTGGTCGTGTTGTTCGCC
>JBFWNR010000020.1:0-25965 GCA_050250955.1 Vicinamibacterales bacterium | reverse complement strand
TCCTCGCGGGCGATGCGGCTGGTCATGATCGCCGCGTCGCGGTCGGTCACCTTCTCGAAATGGTCGATGACGCTGAAGTCGACGTTCCGGGGCAGGAAGTCCTCGCCGATGCCTTCGGTCACGTAGGGGTAGATCTCGTTCTTGTCGAAGACGCCGGTCTCCTTGTACTTCTTGAACACCGAGCCGTAGGTGTCGATGCCCCACACCTTCACGCCCGGCTTCTGTTCCTTCAGGTACTTGCCGACGCCGCAGATGGTGCCGCCGGTGCCGACGCCGACCACCAGGTGATCGACCCGGCCGTCGGTCTGGTCCCAGATCTCGGGACCGGTCTGCTCGTAGTGCGCGAGGGCGTTGGACGGGTTGTCGTACTGATTGGCCTTCCAGCTGTTGGGCGTGTCGCGCTCCAGCCGCGACGACACCGAGTAGTAGGAGCGCGGGTCCTCCGGCTCGACGTCGGTGGGGCAGACGATCACGTCGGCGCCGAATGCCCGCAGCGCGTCCACCTTCTCCTTCGACTGCTTGTCGGTGGTGGTGAAGATGCAGTGATAGCCCTTGACCACGGCGGCGATGGCCAGGCCCATGCCGGTGTTGCCGGAGGTGCCCTCGATGATCGTGCCGCCCGGCTTCAGCCGGCCGTCGCGCTCGGCGTCCTCGATCATCTTGAGGGCCATGCGGTCCTTGATCGAGTTACCGGGGTTGAACGTCTCGATCTTGGCGACGACGTCGGCGGCGACGACGCCCCGGGGAATGCGGTGCAGCCGTACCATCGGCGTGTCGCCGATGGTGCCCAGGATGGTGTCGTGGATGCGCTGTGCCATCACGCCGATTTTACCCGGGGGCGGGCCCGGCACGGGATTGCCGTCACATGGCCGGCGCGTCGCCACCCGCGGCCCACTGGCCCGATCGCCACGCCTCGGGGCGCAGCACCACCAGCACGGTCAGCACTTCCAGCCGCCCGATCCACATCGCCAGCGTCAGGGTGATCCGGCTGAGCGGGTGCAGGTCGGCGAAGTTGGCCATCGGTCCCACCTGGTTCAGGCCCGGGCCGATGTTGCCCAGGCAGGCGATGGTGGCGGTGATGCCGCTGACCATGTCGGCGCCGAGCGCGACGACGATGCCCGTGCAGATCGAGAACACCAGCAGGTAGAAGAGGAAGAAGACGACCACGGTCTGGACGATGCTGTCGGCGACGACGCGGCCACCGAGCTTGACCGGCAGCACCGCCCGCGGGTGCAGCGTGCGGCGCAGGGCCTGCAGCGTGTAGCGGGCCAGGACCACGTGACGCACCACCTTCGGGCCCCCTGACGCGGAGCCGGCGCAGCCGCCGATGAACATCAGCACCAGCAGCACCATCTTGGCCTGCTCGCTCCACAGCTGGAAGTCGACGCTGGCGTAGCCGGTGGTGGTCAGGATGCTCAGCACCTGGAACAGGGCGGTGCGGATGGCCGCCTCGGGCCCGGCCGCCAGGCCGAGCGCGGCCACCAGCAGCACCGTCGCCAGCAGGATGGTGCCGGCGTAGGCGCGCAGCTCGTCGTCGCGGGTGAGCAGGCCGGGATCGCGGCGGCTGAGCGCCCGGTACTGCAGCGCGAAGTTGGCGCCGGCGAGGAACATGAACACGATCACGATCCACTCGACGGCCGGGTTCTGGTAGCCGGCGATCGACAGCGGGTGGGGCGAGAAGCCGCCGGCGGCCAGCGTGGTCAGGGCGTGGCAGACGGCGTCGAACCACGACAGGCCGGCCAGCCACAACGCCACCGCCTGGATCGCGGTGAGCGCCGTGTAGAGCCGCCACAGCAGCGCCGCCGTGCGGCGGATCTGCGGGCTGACCTTGTCTTCGCTCGGCCCCGGCGCCTCGGCGAAGAACAGCTCGCGGCCGCCGATCGACAACCGCGGCAGGATGGCGACGAACAGGGCGATGACGCCCATGCCGCCCAGCCATTGGGTCAGGGCGCGCCAGAAGAAGATGCCGCGGCCGTAGGCCGAGAAATCGCGCAGCACGGTGGCCCCGGTGGTGGTCAGCCCCGACATCGACTCGAACAGCGCGTCCACCGGCCCCAGCCCGGCGACGACGTAGGGGATCGCCGCCAGGTGGGCGATGACCAGCCACACCCCGGCGACCACGGCCAGGCCCTCGACGCGGCGGATGCGCTCGACCAGGTCCTCGGCCGAGGCGCCGCCGGCCCGCCGCATCAGCTGGCCGAGGCCCAGGGTGACGATCGCCGCGGCCAGGAACCCGGCGGCGTCGCGCCGCTCGCCGGAGGCCAGGGCCACCGCCAGCGGCGCCGCGAAGACGACGCCGAACAGGCGGATGAGCACGCCGCACAGGTGGACGACCAGGGAGTAGCGCATGCCGCGTCGGCGCCGCGCCGCCTCAGGCGCGCTCGTGGGTGAAGTAGTCGCGCACGCGGTCCACCGCGTCCTCGGTGCAGAAGATCACCAGACGGTCGCCGGGGCGCACCACGTCGTCGCCCCGCGGCACGATGGCGCCGCCTTCGCGCAGGATGGCGGCGACGATGGCGTCCTGGCCGGTGCCCATCTGCTTCAGCTCGCGGGGCTCGAAGTCCGCGGCCACGGTGAGCTCGAACACCCGCGCCTCGCCGTGCTCGATGACGGCGAGCAGGCTGGTGGCGCCGCCGGTGATCTGGTGGAGGATCGAGGCGACGGCGGCGGCCCGGGCCGAGATCGCCACGTCGATGCCGACCCGCTCGAACAGCCGCAGGTTGGCCGGGCGGCCGACCCTGGTGATCACCTTGCGCACCCCCAGCTGGCGGCCGAGCAGCGAGGCCAGCAGGTTGCGCTCGTCGTTGTCGATCACCGACACCAGGACGTCGCTGCGGCCGACGTTCTCCGACTCGAGGAACTCGAGGTCGGTGCCGTCGCCGCTGAGCACCAGCGTGCGGCGCAGCGTGGCGGCGAGCAGGGCGCCGCGGTCCTCGCCGCGCTCGACGATGCGCAGGTCGATCTGCGGAATCTGCTCCAGGCGCTGCGCCAGCTGCAGCCCGACGTCGCCGCCGCCGATGATCGTGACGTGCAGCCGGCCCTCGCCGCCGCGGGCGGGGTGGACGCGGGCCTCGACCGCCTGCATCGCCTCGGGCGTGCCCATCACGATCACCTTGTCGCCGGCCTGCAGGTGCGTGGTGCCGCGCGGCACGAAGATGCGGTCGGCGCGCTTGACGGCGACGATGAGCGCCCCGCGCGGCAGGTGCAGGCCGCTCAGCGGCACGGCGGTGAGCGGCGAGCCGTCGTCGAGCCGGTACTCGAGCAGCCGCATGATGCCGCCGGCGAACGCCTCGGCGTCGATGGCGCCCGGGACGGTGACGATGCGCTCGATGTCGGCGGCCAGCTGCGCTTCCGGCCACACCACGCGGTCGATGCCGAAGGCGGCCAGGCCGCCGCCGTCGCCGATGAACTCGGCCCGCGACACCAGGCAGATGGTGCGCGGCCTGCCGAGCCGATTGGCCAGCGCGCAGGCGACGATGTTGACCTCGTCGAGGCCGGTGGCGGCGACGAACACGTCGGCGCGCGGCACGCCGGCCCGGGTCAGCACCTCCTCACTGGTGCCGCTGCCGAGGACGAACTCGACGTTCATCGCCTGGAACGCGTCGCCGGCCAGCGCGTCGTGGTCGATGACGAAGACTTCGTGGTTGGCGGCGAGGGCGCGGGCCAGGCCGGCGCCGACCTGGCCGCCGCCCGCGATCACGATGTGCATGCGGGGTGTCGGGACCCGTCGGCGACTGTAGCACGGCCGACTGCGAAAGCCGGCGTCGCCGCTACCCCGGACGGCCGACCAGGCGGGCGATGGCGCGCAGGCCGTCGTCGCCGAGGTCGAGGCTGTGGGCGTTGACGTAGAGGCGGATGTGGGCGTCGCACACCGCGTCGGACAGCTCCCGGGCGTGCGCGCGCACGTAGTCGCGGCTGGCCGCCGGGTGGGCGAACGCGTAGGCGACCGAGGCGCGCAGCGCCGACTCGGCCGCGGCGGCCAGCGTCGGGTCGAGATCGGCGCGGGCGCAGATGCCGGCCAGCGGCACCGGCAGCCCGGTGGCCTGCGCCCACCACTCGCCCAGATCGGCCACCTGCACCAGCCCGTGGTCGGCGTAGGTGAAGCGGCTCTCGTGGATGATGAGCCCGGCCGCCACCTCGCCGCCGGCCACGGCGTCGAGAATGCGGTCGTAGCGCAGCTCGACCACCTCGCCCGGCGCCGGGGCCGCCAGTTGCAGCAGCCGGAACGCCGTCGTCTCGCGCCCGGGGATGGCGATGCGTCCGGCCACCGCCTCGGCCAGCGATCGGCTGGTGCGCGCCACCACCAGCGGCCCGACGCCGTGGCCGAGCGCGGCGCCGCTGCGCAGCAGCCGGTATTGATCGCCGACCGCGGCAAACGCCCCGACGCTCAGCTTGGTCAGGTCGAAGGCGCCGGTGTGGGCGCGCTGGTTCAGTGCCTCGATGTCGAGCAGCACCGGCCGCACCGCGAACGGCGCCTCGACCAGGCCGTGGACCAGGGCGTGGAAGGCGAAGGTGTCGTTGGGGCAGGGCGAGAAGCCGAAGCTCAGCTCGCGCATGCGGCGATCTCCCTGACCAGCGCCGGCGTGATCGCCCGCACCGTGGCGAAGGCCTCGTCGAATTTCCACTGCGCCCGGTCGGCCTCCTCGATGGCGTTGGCGATCACCCGCACCTCGACGGCCGGCACCTCGGCCAGCGCCGCCGCGCGCAGGACGGCGAAGCCCTCCATCGCCTCGACCTCGTTGCCGGTGGTGTGGCCGACGCGGCCGCCGGTGCCGATGGTGCGCCGTACCGATGTCGGCACCGCGCGGGCGGCGGCCTCGACCAGCTCGTCGGCGGTCTTCAGGCGGTGGGGCGCGAAGTGGGTCGGCACGTCGAGATCGCCGTAGACCGCCTCGGTGCCGACGACGACCGCCGGCGGCTCGAGCCCCGATGCCCGCCGCGCCCCGGCGATGCCGACGTGGACGATCGCCCGCGGCCGCGCCGCGGCGATCGCCGCGGCGGTCGCCGCCGCCGCGTCCACCGGCCCGACGCCGCAGACGAGCGTCCGCCAGCCGCCAGACGGGGCGAGTTCCGGTTCGGTGGCCGCGACCACCAGGATGTCGTGAAGAGGAGCCACGCAAGGACTAGTGTAGGGCAGCTCTTCAGAGCTGCCGTGGAGACCTGCCGCGGGTGGGAGAGCTGAAGCTCTGCCCTACGTTCCGAGCAGAAGCGCTTGTCGGTCCAGCCGCCAGCCGCTCGCCGCTGTCCACGCGGTGAGCCCACGCGCGCGAAGCGCGCTAATGGCTCATCGCGTACAGCATGATGTTCATCGCTGTCGCGTAGCCGTTGGGCGAGTAGGTGTAGAAGTACTCGGGGTCCTCGCCCTCGCGCTCCCAGGCGTCCGAGATGTCGGTGTTGTGGGTGGCCAGCACCAGCAGCTCGCCGTTGGCCTTGCTGATGCCGCGCAGGTGGACGACGGCGCTGTCCGAGCCGCGCTCGGACGAACTGCCCGAGCCGCGCCAGAACTGGATCGACGGCACCTGCGGAATCTCGCTGAGCGGGAACATCGTGCGGTAGATCGGGTGGTCCGGACCGAGGTCGCGGAACGGGTACTGGCCGGGGGGCAGCACCCGGGCCATCTCGTTCTCGAAGACGTCCCAGGCCCGCGAGCCCCAGAAGTCGTCCACCCACAGGAACCCGCCCTTGAGCAGGTAGTCGCGCAGCGCCGCCGCCTCGTCGTCGCGCAGCGTCATCGTGCCGACGTCGGACGCCAGCACGAACGGACACCGGTAGAGCCAGGGATCGGTGGCGCGCACCACCCAGTGGTTGGGCACCCCGGTCGGCTGCTTGCTGACGCGCGCCTTGGTCAGCTCGGCGAACCGAATCGAGAAGTTGATGTCGGCGTCGGGGTAGTCGGTGGACCAGCCCTGGCCGCCGGCTTCGCGCCACTGGCTCTGGTACATCAGGCGGCAGAAGGTGAAGCCGCCGTCGAAGCTGGCGTCGCTGGTCGGCAGGCGCGGCGGCACGCGGCGCATCCGTCCCCAGCCACCGCCCCACTGGGCGGACGCCGCCACCGCCGCCACCAGGATGAGGGCGGCCGCGATCGCGATGCGGGGCTGGAGACGCCGGCTCACCGCGGCTGGCTCCTCGGTTGTCTGGCGAGGCTGCGGTAGTACTCCTCGACCAGGCTGCGGAACTCGGCCGGGACGTTGTCGTCGCCCGACAGCAGCACGTCGCGGGCATCGCCGTCGATCTGGCGGCGCAGGGCGAACTCGAAGCGCCGCAGGCCCTCGGTGACCGCGGCCTGCAGCCGCGCCAGCTCCTGAACGTCCTTGTAGACGCGGTCGTCGTCGAGTGCCTTCAGCCGGCGCAGGATCTCGTCGAGGTCGCGGGTGTCGACGCCGTCGGCGCGCAGCGCGCGCCGCAGGCCTTCGAGATCCTGGCCGTAGCGGCGGGCTTCGCCGCGGAACTGGCGGACGTCGTCGTCGGTGAAGTTGCCGGGGCGGGCGTTGCCCCAGCCGCCGTCATCGTTCCAGCCCCCGAAGGTGTCGCCGTTGCCGCCGCCACCCTGCTGGCCCTGCTGCCCCTGCTGGCCGGCCTGACCCTGCTGGCCTTGCTGGCCCTGTTGTCCGGCCTGGCCCTGCTGGCCAGCCTGGCCTTCTTGACCCTGCTGGCCCTGCTGGCCAGCCTGGCCTTCCTGACCCTGCTGGCCCTGCTGTCCGGCCTGACCCTGCTGATTGCCGTCCTGCCGGTTCTGCCCGGCCTGGCCCTGCTGGCCGTTCTGCCCCTGGCGGTCGCCGGTGGCGCGCTCCTGCATCCGCCGGCCCAGCGAGTCGACGCCGCGGACCAGGTCGCGGGCCCGGGCCAGCGTGTCCTCCGGGTCGTTGCCGGCTTCGCCGCCGCCCTTGCCCACCGCCGTCGAGGCCTCGGCGAGGCGCCGTCGCAGGTCCATCAGGTCCGAGCCGATGTCGGCGTCCATCTCGCGGCCGGCGCCGGGATCGGCGTCGCGGCCGAGGAACTGCCGCGAGTAGCGCAGCTTCTCCTTGGTCTTGTCGTCGCGGATGCCTCCCGACGCCTCCTGCAGCTTGCGCGACGCCTCCTTCTCGGTGCGCGCCATCTCGTTGGACAGGCGATCGAGCCGCTGCTCGAGCTGGCCGAGCTTGGTGGACAGGCCGTCGCGGCGCTGCGAGTTCTGCCGCGCGCGCGGCAGACGATCGTCGCCGGCGTCTTCGATCCGCTCGGCGTCGGCGGCGACGTCGGCGTGCTCGCGGGCGATCTCCTCGGCGTCGCGCATCGCCTCCTGCACGTCGCGGCCGGCGCGCGCCGCCTGGGCGCCCTGCAGCTGCCGCTGCGCCTGCTGCAGGCGGTCGGCGGCGGCCGCGGCCTGGCCGGCGGCGCTCGGATCGTTGCCGGCGGCGGCCCGCCGCATCGCGTCGGCGGCCTGCTGCATCTGCCGGGCGGCATTGGCCAGGTCGGGGCGGTTCTGCTCGCGCGACAGGCGTTCGAGCTGCCGCGCCGCCTCTTCGGCCTGCTCGGCCAGGGCGCGCTGCTGATCGCCGCCGCCCGAGGCCGCCTGGCCCGAGGCGCGGCGGCGCTGCCGCTCCAGTTCCTGCTGCTGGCGCCGCGCCAGCTCCTTCAGCTTCTCGGCCAGGGCGTCGATGCGCTGCTCGGCCTGGTCGGTCTGGGCGCGCGAGCTGGTCTCGTACTGGTTGGCCATCTTGTCCATCTCGAGCTCGAACAAGTCGGCCAGGTCCTCGGCGATCGATCCGGCCTGCTGGCCGCCGCCGCCGCCCCCGCCCTGGTTGCGGGCCTGCACCTGCGTCTCGTATTCCTCCTCGGCCTGCTGGAGGTACTGCAGCGCCTTCTGCTCGGCGGGCAGCGCGCCGTCGGGGCTCCGCTGCTGCAGCTTCGCCTCGGCCGCTTTCATCTCGGCGACCGCCAGCGGCAACACCTCGGCGATCTTCTGGAAGCTGGGGTCCGGGGTGACCAGCCGCGAGTTCATGCGGCTGACCAGGCCCTCGACCTGCTCGCGCAGCCGGCCCTGCGACAGCGCCAGCACCACCGAGTTCTCGCGCAGCTTGTCGGCCGACAGCGTCCGCTTCTCGCGCACGGTGTTGAAGGTGGCGGCGATGATCTGCCGCTGTGCCTCCGACAGCGCCCCGACTTCCGCTCCGCCGCCCCCGCCGCCCCCGCCGCCGCCCGACATCGACGTCGCCGGCGTGAACTCCTTGCCGAACGGGCGGATGCGCAGGAAGTACATGTCGCTGGTCGCCTGCTTGCCGCCGCCGGTGTCGTTGTCGGCGGCGCGGGCGTAATAGGCCACGGCGTCGCCGGCCTCGACGCCCAGCTCCTCGAGATAGAAGGTGTGCCCGGCGGTGACCTCCTCGAGCCGCCGCGCGCCGCGGTAGAGCGGCACGGTCTTCTCGGGGCTGCCGTTCACCGAGTAGACCAGCTCGAGGTTCCTGACGCCGAAGTCGTCGTCGGCGCGCGCCTCGACGAAGAACTCCTCGACCGGGGTGGCGCTGCTGTCGCGGCCCGGCTTGGCGATGGCCACCGTCGGCGCCATGTCGGAGAGCACGTCGATGACGTATTGCGGCGAGGCGGTGACCAGCGTGCCGTCGGGCCCCCTGAGGCCGATGCGGTAGAAGCCGTCCTTGTCGGCGACGAAGCGGCCGGTGAGCGTGCCGTCGGGCCCGGCGGTGAGCGGCACCGCCGCGGTCTCGTGCAGCGTGATCTCGCCGGCCGGGGTCGGCATCGTCGGCGTGACCGTCATCAGCACTTCGGTGCCGGTGAGCACGGCGATGTCGCCGGCATCCTCGACGACGCGAGGTTCCAGACCGGTGTGGGCGGGGAAGCGGTACTCGACGTCGATGCGCTGGGCGTAGGGCAGGTCGACGATCTCCAGCGTGAAGGTGTCCGACCGCACGCCGGCCGCCTCGGCCAGGAACTCCAGGCGGGCGTCGAGGTCGAAGATCATGCCCTCGAACGTGCCGTCGTCGCCCTTGAGCAGCGGGATGCGCTCGAACGACGTCGCCTCGCCTTTGCGCACCAGCAGCACGGCGTCGTCGGCGGTGAAGCCGCTCAGCGTCGCCTTGAACACCTGGTCGGCGCCGCGCGGCACCTGGCCGCTGCCCGGCGTGAGCGCGATGCGATAGGGCGCCGCCGCCTCGACGCTCACCCACGAGAACATCGCTGTCAGGCCCTGGCGGAGGTAGGCCGGGCCGAAGACGAAGACGGCCAGCGCCACCGCGAAGGCGCCGGCGGCCATCAGCAGGTAGCGCTTGACCAGCGGCTGTTCGATGGCCCGGCCGTCGTCGATGGCCTGGCAGCGCTCGATCGCCTCCTGCACCAGCTTCTCGACCAGGGCCGGCGACCGTTCCTCGCTGGTGCCGCGGCGCTGGGCGTCCAGCGCGCTGACCAGCAGCGCATTCATCGACGGTTCGTGTTCTTCGAGATACAGCGCCACCTGTTCGTCGGTGACGCGGCGGAGGAGCGGCCGGCCGAACGCCCACGCCGCCAGTGCCAGCAGCGCGGCGATGGTGCCGATGCGGAAGCCGAGAATCGCCGTCGGCGTGAAGCGCAGCGTCTCGAGGGCGAACCCGGCGGCCACCAGGATGACGGCGCCGGCGACCAGCAGCTGCAGCGCGCCGCGGATGAGGAGCTTGCGCCGCCACCGCGCCCGGACGTCGCGGATCACGCCCGCCACGTCGCCAGAGGACAACTTCGGTCGCGCGTGGAGCATCGTTCCTCCTCGCGGCCCGAGGGCCGCGGGCTGCCCGCCGTCCGCCTAGGCCGCGGCTTTCGACATGCGGCTGGCGACGAGCGATTCGGCGATGAGAAGCAGCATACCCGCAAGCAGCAGGTACCACCACAGGCGCTGCGACTGCTCGGTCACCTCGTCCCGGGGGGGCTCGACGGCGCCCCGGGCGGCCGCGTCGGCCCCGGCGGGACCGGCCACGACCGCCGTGACCTCGTCGGGATCGACCCCGGCCAGATCAGACTCCGCCAGGTCCACGTTGGCCGCGACCACCGTCTCCAGCGCCTGCTCCTGGCCCTCGGCCCGCACCTCGTAGAAGCCTGGCTCGGTCAGTTCGAGGACGTCGCCGCGCTCGGGGTCGAGCGCCACCCGCCGGCCGGACGGCTCCACGGCCACCCGCGGCGGCGCGTCGCCGGTCCGCCGGTCGAGCGCCGCCACCTCGCCGACGGTCAGCGCCGCCGGGCGCTCCTGGAAGGTGGCCAGGGTCCGCACCATCTGGTGCACGAAGGGCAGGAACACCGGCTTCAGCGCCAGGTCGTTCCACACCAGGTCGACTCCGGAGGTCCAGACCAGCAGCCGGCCGGCGCCGACCACCCGCTCGACCAGCGCCGGCTGGCCGTCGTCGAAGCGGGCCAGCACCCGGGCGTCGGCGGCCGGCGTGAGCCGGCGGTAGCCATAGACGCGGACCGACGAGAAGTCGCCGCTGCGCGGGGCGCGGAACGGCGCGAAGATGGCGTGGCCGTACTCGACGCCGCTCAGCCGGCCGGCGGCGCGTGAGCGGTCCACCGGGTCGGCGAGTGTTCCGGGCATCGCTCCGCCCTGGCCCCACGCGGCGCGGCTGCCGGCGATCGCCAGCACCCCGCCGCCGCGTTCGGCGAAGCCGACCAGGCGCGCCACGACGGCGTCGCCGAGCGGCGCGTCGTTGACGATCACCACGTGGGCCGCCTCCAGCGCGTCGTCGGTCAGACCGTCGACGCCGACCGCGGTCACCGCGAAGCGCGGCGCGTCGCCGATGGCCAGCGCCCGGCGCAGGTAGGTGTCGTCGGCGGCGCGTCCGGCCGGGGCGACGACCAGCACGGCGATCGGCCGCGACTCGCGCACCACCACGTGATAGGCGTTGTCGGCGGCCAGGCCGTCGTCGGCGAGTCGAACGACGGCGCGCAGGCCCGCGGGCGGGATGGTCACCGGGCTGAAGGCGTGGGCGGCGGCGGCCTGCGCCGCGACGTCGACGCGGGCCGTCTCCACGGCCCGGCCGTCGATCTCGAGCGTCAGTGTCGCGCCGCTGACCGGCGCGGTGGCCCGGTTGGTCACCCCGCCGGTGATGACCGCCCGTTCCTGGCCCTCGAAGCGGGCGCGGCGCACCGCGGCCGGCGTCACCGAGAGATTGGCGGTGTCCTCGCCACCCACCGAGATCGGCGTGAACGCCGTCCCGGCCGGCAGCCGCTGCTCGTCGCTGGGCGTCCAGCCGGTCTTCTGGAAGTCGGTGATGAGCACCACTTCGCGGCGCGGCCGGCTCGACTCGACGGCGATGGTGCCGGCCACCTTGAGCGCCGGCGCGTAGCGGGTCGCTTCGCCGCCCGGCGTCGCGGCGGCGATGGCGGCGGTGAGCCGGCCGCGGTCGTCGATCGACTGCAGCACCACCTCGGCGCCGGTGCCGAACAGCACCAGGCTGGCGCGGTCGGCGGCGTTGAGGCCGTCGACCACCTGGCGGGCAGCCGCCTGGGCGCGCGCCCAGCGATCGCCGTAGCCCATGCTGTAGGAACGGTCCATCAGCACGATGACCTCGCGGGCTCCGCCGCCGATGGCGCTGACCGAGCCGCGCAGGAACGGCCGGGCGAACGCCGCGACGATGAGCGCCAGCGCCAGCAGCCGCATCGCCAGCAGCGCCCAGTGGCGGATCTTGCGGCGGCGCACCGACTCGTAGGGCACCCGGCGCACGAACATCAGCGACGGGAAGGCGATGACCTGGTTCTTCTCGCGCTGGATCAGGTGGATGAACACCGGCACCGCCAGCGCGCCGAGCCCGACCAGGAACAGCGGCAGGAGGAAGGCCATGGCGTGCTACCGCACCCGCGTCGAGCGCTCGCGGAACGACAGGTAGTCGTAGAGCGCGAAGTCGAGCGGCTTGGAGGTGTCGAGCATGCGGTAGTCCACGCCGCGCTCGGCCGCCTTGGTGGTCAGCTCGGCGACGTGGGCCTGGACCAGCGCGCGGTAGTTGTCGCGGAACGACTCGGGAACGACCGGCAGCTGCTCGCCGCTCTCGAGGTCCTCGAACGCCGACGCGTCGGCGTAGGGGAACTCCAGCTCGGCCTGGTCGAGGACGTGGAACACCACCACGTCGCTGCCGCGGAAGCGGATCGGCGCCAGGGCCTCGAAGATCGCCTCGGGCTCGTCGTAGAGATCCGAGATCAGCACCACGACGCCGCGCCGGCCGAAGTGCTCGGCCAGCTTGCGCAGCGGCGCCGACAGCTGCCCGGGGCGGGTGGCGGTGACGCGGTCGAGCGTGTGCAGCACCACGTCGAGGTGCTTGGCCGACGGCGGCACGTGATCGACGACGTCGCTGTCGAAGGTCACCAGGCCGACCCGGTCGCGCTGCTTGTGCACGAGATAGGTGAGGCAGGCGCCGAGCGTCTTGGCGTAGTCGAGCTTGGTGAGTCGCTGGCCGAACGCCATCGACGACGACACGTCGAGCAGGACGACGAAGTTGGCGTTGGAGTCGGCCTCGAACTCCTTGACGAAGTACTTGTCGGTGCGGGCGTAGACCCGCCAGTCGACCCGGCGGATGTCGTCGCCGGGCACGTAGCCGCGGTGCTCGGCGAAGTCCACCGAGCTGCCGAAGAACGGCGAGCGGTGCAGGCCGTTGATGACCCCGTCGACCACCGCCCGCGCGACCAGCTCGAGGTTGCCGATGCGGGCGAGCACCGCCGGATCGACGAACTGGGCGCCGGGAATCGCTCCGCCCAGCTGCATCACATCCCCGATCGTGGCGCCGGCACCGACTCGAGCAGCTTGTCGACGATCATGTCCGAGGTCATGCCCTCGGACTGGGCGTGGAAGTTGATGAGCACACGGTGGCGCAGCACCGGGTGGGCCAGGGCGCGGATGTCGTCGAAGGTGACGTGGTAGCGGCCGCTGGTCAGCGCCCGCGCCTTGGCGGCCAGCACCAGGTACTGGGCGGCGCGGACCGAGGCGCCGAACGACACCCACTTCCTGACCATCTCCGAGGCCGTGCCGCCCTTGGGCCGGCTGGCGCGGACCAGGGCCAGGGCGTAGCGCATCACCGGCTCGGCGACCGGGACGCGGCGCACCAGGCGCTTGAAGGCGATCAGGTCCTCGCCGGTGACGGTGCGCTCGAACTGCGGCTCGAGGATCGCCGTGGTGGTGCGCACCACCTCGTATTCCTCGTCCTCGGGCGGGTGCTCGATGACGATGTGGAACATGAAGCGGTCGAGCTGGGCCTCGGGCAGCGGGTAGGTGCCTTCGAGCTCGATCGGGTTCTGGGTGGCGAAGACGTAGAACGGCTCTTCGAGCGTGTAGGTGCGCCCCTGGATGGTGACGCGGTGCTCCTGCATCGCCTCGAGCAGCGCCGACTGGGTCTTCGGCGGCGTCCGGTTGATCTCGTCGGCGAGCAGGATGTTGGTGAAGATCGGCCCCGGCGCGAAGGTCATCTGGCGGCGGCCGGTGGCGGCGTCCTCCTGGATGATGTCGGTGCCGGTGATGTCCGACGGCATCAGGTCGGGCGTGAACTGGATGCGGTTGAACTTGAGGTCGACGACGCGGGCCATGGTGTGGATGAGCAGCGTCTTGGCCAGCCCGGGCACGCCGACGATGAGGCTGTTGCCGCCGACGAACAGGGTCAGCAGCACCTGGGTCAGCACGTCGTCCTGGCCGACGATGAGCTTCTTCAGCTCCTGGCGGATGCGCGCCTGGCCCTGGTTCATCCGATCGGCGAGCGCGATGTCGTCCGGTGCGCTCAGGTCCACCTGCACGTTGGCTGCTTCCACGCAATCCCCCCGTTCCCCGGTCGCTGGTCCCTGGTCCCTGCTCTTCAGTGTGTCATGCCGTACACGATGTAGTTCACGCCGAACTTGTAGGCCTCGTTCGACAGGTCGATGGGCACCCAGCCGGTGTCCGAGAACTCCCAGTACTCGCCGAGGTCGTTGTCGTAGTTGGCGACCACCTGCAGGCGCTTGGTCTGGTCGTTGTCCTCGAAAATGCCGTGGAAGGTCGGCGTCAGGCCGCCGTACGGCGAGACGAACCGCGCCGGGTCGATCTCGAAGAAGGCGTGGAAGATCGGGTGCGTGCCGTCGAGCGGGATGAGCCGCTGGGTCGGCAGCACCTTCTTCAGCTGGGCCTCGAAGTTGTACCAGTGCTCCTGGCGGAAGTCGTCGAAGATGAGGAACCCGCCCTTGGCCAGGTAGGTGCGCAGGCCCTCGGCCTCGGCGTCGGTCAGGGTCCAGTAGCCCGGCTCCGACATGTAAGCGACCGGGTAGCGGTGGAGCTCGGGGTCGTCGAGCGTGAAGATGTTGCTGTCGTCCAGGTGCGGGCGCAGCAGCGTGATCTCGCTCAGGATCTTCATCAGGTGGCGGTCGGCGCGCGGGTAGTCGTGGGCCCACGGCGGCTCGCGACGGAAGCCGCGGAAGCTGCCGAGGCGGCCGCCGAGCTCGTAGCGCAGGCGGACGAAGGCGAAGCGGCCGTCGTAATCGACGCGGGCCTCGTCGTAGTCCACGCCGGCGCCGCGGCGCCGCTCGCGTTCGCCGGCGAACGGCGACCACTGGGCGCCGAGCGCGGCCGCGCCGGTGAGCGCCGCGACCAGCGTGAGCGCGACGACGGCTCGCCGATCAGGAGAGGCCGACGGCACGCCGGTACCCCCATTCGGCGCTGAGGAGGCCGAGCAGCAGCACCAGCATCAGCGGCGCGTTCCACAGTTCGCGTTCCTCGACGGCGGTGATGCCGCGGCCGGTGTACTGCACGTCCTCGAGCAGGGCGCTGGCGGTGGCGGGCGTGTAGGCCTTGCCGCCGGTGTCCTCGGCCAGCCGGCGCAGCGCCGCCATCTGCAGCGTGGTCTCGGCGTACTCGGCGTCGCCCGGGCCGGCGTTGACGTGCACGGTCGAGGCGCCGAGCGAACTGCCGCCGCGCATCGCCTCGACCGTCGCCTCGTACCAGCCGGGGGCGCTGGTGGCGAGCGTGCCGGCGTAGACGCCGTCGCGCTGGCCGTTCCAGGTCAGCGGCACGGTGGCGGTGGCGCCGTCGGGGCCGGTGACCGTGGCGGTGACCTGGGCGTCGTTCACGGCCACGAACGACGGATCGGACACCTCGGCGGTGAGCGTGATCGGATCGCCGGGTTCGACGCGATCGGTGGAGGTCGTCAGCTCGACCGGATCGGGCACGCCGTCCACCAGCCAGCGCAGCAGCTGGCGCGTGAAGGTCTCGTGGGTCTGGTCCTCGACGCTGATCGAGGCGTGCATCTGCCACAGCCACGAGTCCTGCGGCGTGAAGGCCGCCGACTTGCCGCGGCCGAAGCGCTGGAAGGCCAGCACCGGCCGCTCGCGCCGCGAGCCGTCCTCGCCGGCGCTGAGCAGGGTGGTGGCGCCCGGCTTCACCGCGGTGACGGCGTTGACCGTGGTCAGCTCGGGCAGGTCGGCCCACCGCTCGGCGGACGCGGCGTCGGTGGCGGCGATCTGCGATACGGCGTGGCCGGCGCCGGCGCGCGTCGGCCGCACCGCCAGCCGCGTCACCACCGGTTCGGCCGGCGGCGACATCCGCTCGAGCACCACCGGGAGCGTGTCGCCGAGCGCGGTGCCGGCGTAGCCGCCCTCGCTGAACGCCCGCGGCCCGCCCACCATCAGCAGGCCGCCGCCGCGCCGATCGACGAACTCGCTCAGCATCGCCAGCTGGTCGCCGGTGAACGCCGCGGCTTCGATCGAGCCGAGGATGACGCCGCGGTACTGGAACAGCTCGTCGCGCGTGGTCGGGAAGCCGCCGACCAGCTCTTCGGGGTCGTCCACTTCCAGGCGCAGGTACTTGTTGTCGGCGGTGCGCTGCAGCACGACCAGCTGGAGCTGCTTGTCGTCGGTGAGGGCGCGGCGCAGGAACTTCATCTCGAAGCGCGGTTCGCCCTCGAAGTAGAGGATCTTCTCGCGCCGATCGCGGACGTCGACGAGCACGTCGCGGCTGTTGTTCTCGGTCAGCAGCTCGCCGGGCTGCGGCGCGACGCGGAAGCTGAACACCCGCGGCCCGGGGTCGGCGGCGGTGAAACGCACCCGGACAGTGGTCGGCTGGCCGTCGGGCGCCACGGTGAAGGTCTGGCTGCCGACGATGGCGCCGCTGTCGAGCACGTCGAGGGTGAGCGACTGCCCGGCGTAGCCGTGGCCGGTGACCACCGCGTCGAGCAGGAGCGTCGTGCCGGCCAGCACGGTGCGTGGCGCGGTGATGCGGCCGACCTGCAGGTCGCGCTCGGCGGTCTCGCGGCCGACGCCGATGGCGAACACCGGCACGCCCGAGGCCTTGAGCGCCAGCAGCGACGGCTCGAGCGCGGCGCCGCTGGTGTCGGCGCCGTCGCTGACCACCACCAGCCCGGCCAGCGGCACGCCGGCCAGCTGCTGGCGGGCCTGGTCGAGCGCGGCGCCCAGGCGGGTGGTGGTGCCGGTGAAGGTCAGGTCCTCGCCGGTGGGGGCCGAGGCCAGGCCGCCGGCGAAGCGCAGCGTCCGCACCGTGAAGCGCTCGCCGAGGGCGCGGCGCAGGCCGCGATCGGCGGCGCCGAACTCCTCCTGGACGTAGGCGCTGCGCGGCTGGCCGTCGTGATCGGCGATGCGCATGCTGCGCGAGTCGTCGAGCAGCACGCCGATGACGTTCTGGTGCGGCACCGCCGCCCGCAGCACCAGCATCGGCCGGAACAGACACACGAGCAGCAGCGCGATGAGCGCGGCGCGCAGCGCCGTCAGCACGACGCGATCGCGCGTCGTCAGCCGTCGCGGCGCCCGCTGGTAGGCCACCGCGGCGACGGCCACCGCGCCCAGCCCGGCCGCCAGGGCCAGCCACGCGCCGGCCGGGGCGGCGAAACGCAGCTCACCCTGGTCGAAGACGACCCAGCGCACGCCGAGGAGCAGGTAGGAGAGCCAGTCGAGCACACCGAACATCCTGGGCTCGCCCGCGCGGCCCGTGTGGCGATTCTATGACGGTTCGACGCGGCCCGACCTCACCCGGCCGGGCCTGCCGGACGGTGACGTCGCGAGACCCGCGCCGGGACCGCCCTGTCAGCAGACTGCTATGCTTCCGCCGACCATCCCGGAGGTCCCCATGCGTCCGTTCGTGCTCCGCGCCGTGCTCGTCGCCGCGGTCGGCGTCCTCGCCGCCGGCCCGGGCGCTCCCGTCCCGCAGGCCCAGGCACCCGACCCGGCCGACCTCCTGCTCGTCAATGGCAAGGTCATCACCGTGGACGCCGCCGATCGCATCGCCGAGGCGGTGGCGATCGCCGGCGGGCGGATCGTCGCCGTCGGCACCACGGCCGAGGTGAAGGCCCGCGCCGGCGCCGGCACCCCGGTCATCGACCTGGGCGGCCGCGCGATGACTCCCGGGCTCATCGACGTCCACGTCCACTTCACCGAGGTCGATCAACTCTTCAGCATCGACCTGAGCGATCCGGCGATCAAGACGATGGCCGACGTGCAGGCCCGCGTCGCCGCCCGGGTGGCCCGGGCCAAGCCCGGCGAATGGGTGACCGGCGACGGCTGGGACGAGGGCAAGCTGGCCGAGCGCCGCCACATCACCGCCGCCGACCTCGACGCCGTGGCGCCCAACAACCCGGTGTGGCTGCAGAACACCACCGGCCACTACGGCGTCGGCAACACCTACGCGATGAAGATCGCCGAGATCCGCAAGGGCACGCCCGACCCGCCGGCCGGCACCATCGTCCACAAGGACGACGGCGAGCCCAACGGCGTGGTGCTCGAAAGCGCCCAGCAGCTCATCAGCCGCCACGTGCCGCCCTACACCCGCGAGCAGCAGAAGGCCGGGCTGGTGAAGATGATCCGCGACTTCAACGCCGAGGGCATGACCGGCGCCAAGGATCCGGGCATCAGCGAGCTGAAGTGGTCGCTCTACAACGAGCTCCTGAAGGACGGGCAGCTCGACGTGCGGCTGTTCGCGCTGTGGGCCGGGCCGCGGCGCCTCGACCAGTATGCGGCGGTGAAGGCGCGGGTCGACGCCAATCCGCGGCCGCCGCAGTCGCTCGGCGAGGGCCGGCTGTTCTCGGGCGGCGTGAAGATGTACATGGACGGCAGCGGCGGCGCCCGCACCGCCTGGATGCACGAGGACTGGAACAAGAACCTGAAGGACGTCGACACCGGCAACCCCGGCTATCCGGCCACCCCACCGGCGGAATACCGGAAGATGGCCACCGACTTCCACGATGCCGGCATCCACGTGAGCACGCACGCCATCGGCGACCGGGCCATCGACTGGGTGGTGGACACCTACGCGCAGGCGCTGGCCGCCAGGCCCACCACGGGGCTGCGCCACGGCATCATCCACGCCAACACCCCGACCGATCACGCCAACGACGTCATGGCGCGGCTGCAGCGCGACTACGACGCCGCCTATCCCGAGGCCTCGGCCGGCTTCATGTGGTGGATCGGCGACAACTACGCCGGCAACTTCGGCCCGGTGCGCAACCTGCGGATGAAGCCGCTGGCCACCTGGCAGAAGAAGGGTATCCGCTGGGGCGGCGGGTCGGACTTCTCGGTGACGCCCTATGCCGCCCGCTACGGGCTGTGGGCGTCGGTGGCCCGCGAGACCCTGAACGGCACCTACGGGCGGACGCCGTTCGGCACCGCCGAGGCGGTGGACGTGCGCACGGCGCTGCGCTCCTACACCATCTGGGCGGCGCACACGATGTTCCTCGACGACCGGGTCGGCTCGATCGAGCCCGGCAAGGAGGCCGACCTGGCGGTGTGGGACCGCGATCCCTACACCGTGCCGACCGCCGAGCTGAAGGACATGAAGGCCGAGCTGACGCTGCTGGCCGGACGCATCGTGCACCGCGGCGCGGCGTTCGCCGCCGCGTCGGGGCGGTAACCGCCGGTGGCCGACGGGCCTGCGGGCGGCCAGCCGGCGGCGCCGCCGGGCGAGCCGTCGCCGGCCGCCGCGCACCAGGCCGCGCCGGCGTCTGGGCACCAGGAACGGGCGGTGCCGATTGCGCGCCGGGTGGCCGCGGCCGGCCCGGCGTTCTTCCCGCTGTGGCTGCGCGGCCGCCACGGCCCCGACGCGCGGATGCCGATGGTGCGCTGGTTCGACCCGGCGCAGCTGCTGAGGACCGGCGTCAAGAGCCTGGTGTCGCTCCTGGTCGGCGAGCAGAGCGATCGCCGCATCGTCCAGGCCCTGGCGGCGCGGCGGCAGGAGTACTACGACCATTCGATCCACTACCGCGACGGCCGGCGCGGACCGCAGCCGCGGCGCGACGCCCCGCGCGACGACATCTGGATCGACTTCACCTGCGACACCGGCGACGGCTTCAACTCCACCTACGCGGTGGCCTACGCCATGGCCCAGCCGTCGCTCACGGTCGACGGGCCCGACGGCGCGCCGGTGACCCTGCCGCGCGGCGACCTGCTGGTGTTCGGCGGCGACGAAGTCTACCCGACGCCGAGCCGCGAGGAGTACCAGCGCCGTCTGGTGGCGCCCTACACCGCCGCGTTCGGCGACGACGAGCCGGAGGAGCGCCCGCACGTCTACGCCGTGCCGGGCAACCACGACTGGTACGACGGGCTGTCGGCCTTCACGCGGCTGTTCTGCTCCGACATCGGCGGCCGACGCTTCGCCGGCTGGTGGACCCGGCAGCGGCGCAGCTACTTCGTGCTGAAGCTGCCGCACCGCTGGTGGCTGGTGGGCAGCGACGGCCAGCTGCAGAGCGATCTCGACGTGCCGCAGATCGAGCACATGCGCGAGATCGCCGCCCGCCACATGGAGCGGGGCGACAAGGTGATCCTGTGCCTGTCGATGCCGGTGTGGGTCTACGCGCAGAAGTACCGGACCCTCGACCAGGTGTTCGACGAGACCGACCTCATCTACCTGCGCGAGGAGGTCTTCGCCAGGGCCGGCGTGCAGATCCGTGCCTACCTGACCGGTGACCTGCATCACTATCGCCGGCACGAAGAGACGCCCGCGTCGGCCGGCGGCCAGCCGCCGGTGCAGAAGATCATCGCCGGCGGCGGCGGCGCGTTCCTGCACCCGACCCACGAAGAGGATGTGTCGCTGCTGCGCGAGGAGGCGGTGACCCCGGATGCCGCGCCGCGGAGCTTCGAGGTGAAGGCCACCTATCCGGACATGGCCACCTCGCAGCGGCTGGCGTGGCGCAACCTGCTGTTCCCGTACCTCAACCCGGCGTTCGGCGTGGTGCCCGGCTCCGTCTACCTGATGACGGCGTGGCTGGTGGGCGCGGCGGCCGGCGGCGAGACGCCGGCGACGGTGGGCGAGGCGGCCCGGGTGACGCTGTCGGCGTTCCAGGGGCACCCGGGCCTGACCCTGTGGGTGCTGGCCATCTACGCCAGCGTGCTGGCGTTCACCGACACCCACAGCCGCGTCTACCGCGTGCTCGGTGGCAGCGCGCACTTCGCCGCCCACATGGCGGCGTTGTTCGTCCTCGGCTGGGGCGCCCGCGATCTGGCCACCCGCGGGCTGGGCCTGGACGGGCCGATGCGCGCCGCCGCGTCAGGCCTGGGCATCGCCGCCGGCGGCTGGGTGGCGGGCTCGTTCGTGGTCGGCGTCTACCTGCTGGTGTCGGTGAACGTGTTCGGCCGCCACAGCGAAGAGGCCTTCAGCGGCCTGCGCGTGCAGGACTACAAGCACTTCCTGCGCCTGCACGTCGGGCCCGACGGCGCCCTGACCATCTGGCCGATCAAGATCGAGCGGGTGCCGCGGCGCTGGCGCAAGCGCCGCGACGACGACGTCTCGCCGTCGCGCGTGCTGCCCATGGACACCCTGCGCCCGGAGCTCGTCGAGCCGCCGATCCGGTTGCCGTGACGCGTCGCCGGCGGGCCGCAGGGCCTGGTTTGACCAACTTGACCAACTGCGGCCGCGCTGGTAGCGTGGCGGCATGGCGCGCATCCTGAACCTCTACGAAGCCAAGACCCAGCTGTCCGCCCTGGTGGACGCCGCCGCCGCGGGGCAGGAGATCGTCATCGCCAAGGCCGGCAAGCCGCTGGCCAAACTCGTGCCGTTCCGGACGACGCGCCGGCGGACGCCGGGCCGGGGAAAAGGCGGCATCTGGATGGCGAAGACCTTCGACGCGCCGCTGCCCGACGCGCTGCTCGACGCCTTCGACGGGACCGAGCGATGAAGCTCCTGCTGGACACCCACGCCGTGCTGTGGTGGCAGAGCGACGATCGGCGGCTGCCGAAGGCGGCGCGGGCCGCGATCGCGACCGCCGACGTCGTGTGGGTGAGCGCCGCCTCGGGGTGGGAGGTGGCGATCAAGCAGGGCCTCGGCCGGCTGCGGCTCGCCGAGCCGTTCGCCGTCACGGTCGCGGCCGACGACTTCACCGCGCTGCCGATTTCGCTGGCGCACACCGCTCGCCTGGCGACCCTGCCGCCACGGCATCGCGACCCGTTCGACCGCATGCTGGTGGCGCAGGCGCTCGTCGAAGGGGCGACGCTGGTCACCAAGGACCGCGCCCTGGGCACCTACGGCATCGCGATGTTGTGGGCGTGAGGCGCTGCCGCCGCGTCCCGGGTCAGGCTCCGGACTCGGCGCTCGCCGCGGCGGTGCCGCCAATCCGCTTGCGCGCGGTGTCCAGGTGGCCGACCGCGTCCACCGTCGTGCTGGCCTTGGCCAGCCCGAACGGCGGCATCCCGCTGTAGACGCACTCGTACTCGCCGGCCCGGACCCGGTAGGTCTCGTGCCAGATGCCGACGTCGCCGCGGCTGCTGCCGACCCGCGTGTTGAAGTCCACCCAGGCCGGCCAGTGGAGCTGGTCGTGGTCGCGCGCGTAGGCTTCGAGATGCTCGAACGAGCGCCAGTACTGGACGATCAGGGTGAGACTCTGGACGTGCCCGAGGAAGCCCGACTCGGGGCGGGCCTCCAACTCGCGAATCATCTTCGGCATCGCCAGGAACACAGGCAGCCACTTGTTGATCTTCCAGGGCTTGTTGATCCGCATCCCAATCAGGAAGACGACGAAGTCGCCGTCGATCTTCGCAGTCACCCGTTTCGCCACGACCTCAGCCATGATCCTCGTCCCCTCCGTGGCGCCGATTCGCCAGCCGGCGCGTGACATCGTCGTAGGCCTGGGCGACGAGCGCAAGCAGGGCGGCCGAGTCGCGCTCGGCTCCCGGCCGCAGCTTGACGTGCCGCATCCGACGGCCCCTGCCTTCGAGCAGCCCCGTCGGATCGTCCAGGTCGGCGCCGAAGTAGAAGCCGACGTTGACGTGGGCGCGGTAGACGCCGACGTAGCCGAAGGCGGCATCGCCGACGCACGCCGTCGGACAGCCGTCGTGCATCAGCTCGCGCACGTCCGCGCCGCAGCACCGCAGGTGCTCGAACCAGGTGCGGGCGATCGGACCGAGTCCCGGCACCTGGGCGTCGAGCCAGGTATCGATGGCCGGGTCGTGCCGCACCGCGGTGGGGAATCGCATCATGTCGGTCACGGTGGCCCCGTCAGATCCTCGCTGGCTCACTGAGCTCTTGGGGGGATGCACTGAAGCCAGAAAGCCGTCGGCAATCGCTCGAACAGCAGCGCCGCTATTCGCTGCACCTGCGCGTCGGCCGGCACCTCGGGCGTCGTGCACTCGATGACGGACGCCCGATACCCCTCGGGTGTTCGCAGTTCGACCACGTAGGTGTGCCCGTCGAACATGATCGAGTCGCGCTGCACGCTGGGAGGAAGCTCGGCGAGCCCGTTCGACAACAGCTCCTGCCACAGGCTGTCGAGGTCGCCGCCCAGCTGCGCGGGCGCCAGGAGCAGACGGTGCGCGGTGACGACATGGCCGCTGCCATCCATCGACCGCGGCCCAGTATCGCAATGCTCGAGTGCCTGCCGTTCGTACGCCGCCCGTTCGGTATCCGTCATGCGTCGCTCCCGTGGCGCAGGGACGACGATGGTGCAGTCCTCGACGGTGGCGACGGTACTGGTCCAGGCGCCGCCACGGCGCCTCAGGATCAGGCCGTGAGTGCCTTCCGTCCCGAAGCCGGCCCACAGCCGCAACTCGACGTCCGTGCCCTCGGCCTGCGCAGCCCGCAGATCTCCGAGCTCCGACTGCGCTGCGGCACGCTGCGTCGTCTCGAGCAGGCCATCGTTCGCTGGCGGTAAAGACCGCTGCGCCGTGAGTGTTGCCGTGCCAGCGGCAGCGATGGCCATCGCGACGAGTGATCCCATGAACGATGCCATGCCGTTCGTCAGTCTAAGGCTGTCGGAGCAGGCGTGCCGAACCGAGACACGCGGGCGCCCTGGGAGCATCTTGGGACGAGCCGCCTTGAGCGCGACGCGACGACATGCCAAGAAGGTCCGGCGTCTCAACGCGGCGGCGACCCGTTCGGGCAATGCGGCAGTGCCTCGACGCCGACGGCGTCACGCGCAGCCTAGGCCACGCCGTTGAGTGTGACATCTATCGCACACAGCCGCTGCGCGACCGCCAGCAGCGCGGACGGACTCGTTGCGAGCCCCATGAACTCCTGCTCGACTCCCGCTAGGTGCTCAGCCACCTCGACGGCTCCCGCTCCGGACGCCAGGACGCGATACACCCCGCCGACGTACGCGTCGTATTCATCTTGCGCCGCAGGGTCACCCGCGACGCCAATCGGATCCCAGTGATTGAGCAGCACGTCGCGAATGGCCGCCTGAATCGCTCGCGCCCGTGTCTCTCGCTGATCCATCGCGAGCTGCATGCGCTTGTCAGGCCGCCGTTGGGTTGTGCCTCATCGTCTTCTCCGCCGCCTTACGCTCGCCTATTGCTCGACGCGGCTTCATAGGAGCGCGCGGCCACGATCGCTGCCACAACGAGGCTAGGCAGGGACACGGCTATCAACCAAACGAGGTCGCGCAGCGACAGGAATCCGATGTCGGCCCATTGCCACGTGGTAATCGTGGCTATCAGCCACCAGGAGAAGCCCGCGATAGCAGCCGCCCTCCACCCTGACGTGTAGCGCGGACGGACGACGGCATAGAGCCACATGGCCCAGGCACCGGCGACGAGGTCGAGCGTGAACCCCGCGACGCGGCTTGGGGTCACGAGAGGCCGGGGCACGGCATAGATCGTGTCGCCGCCGAGAAGCACCAACAGCGGAATGGACAGGAACGCCCACGAGACTCCCGCGAAAGAGCCCGTAATCAGCACCTGACGCCATTGAATCGCAGGCATCCTCACACCGCCTTGAGACTTCTATTCTGTCCCGGCAACCGAAAAGCAGAGATTAGTCGTCGGCCTAACGACCGGCGCGTAAGCCGCGGCGGCCAGATGCCCCGATGATGCCACAGACGCGGGCCGCCGCCGGCTTCACGCGCAGGTTAGGCGGCTCTAGTCACAATCGTGGGTTGTGAACGTGGAAGCCGCGGACTCATCCCACAATACGTCTGAGCGACGAGAGCGTCGCCAGCCGGGCTTCAGGATGACCTCGAACCCACTAAGTTCTGAACCAGACGCTATGCCAGGCTGATGGAAGTCGGCGCCGCCACGCGACCACCTCACCCCTCCTCGGTCGGAGTCAAGGGTGGTCGCCCAGCCTTCAGGCGCGCGGGTTCGAAGGACCGGAGAGCCGCAGAAGTTCGTCATCAAGGGCGTGTGTTCTTCGCGGGGCGACGAGCGCGTGCTAGCGATATCGGTTCGCAACGTAGCGCCGGTAGAACTGGGGTCACTGCGCTCGGTGGCGCTCGACTGATCCGTCGCTACGAGGATAGTCGCCCCCTCGCAGTTCGTATCCGACACGTCTTCCGACGTCTGAAGAGGGACCGCGCCAACGAGAATCGCGATGGCTAGGAGTAGCGCGCTCATGAGACCGCCTAACGAATCGGCGTTTAGCTGCGAGCTGGCCGCCGGGATTGCCTGGCGATCCTACCCCGACACGCGCGCGGCCGGATCGCCAGCTGCAACGCCTTGTTAGGCAGAGCCCACGCTAGCTGGCTCGACCGCGCAACGCGAGCAGACCGACCCCGACGACGCCGCACACAACCAACGCGACGTGAAGCGGGCCGAGCGCGATCAAGTCAGACCACGGATTCGCGTCGGTGAACGGTGCGAACGGCCGGACGTCGGAATGCATGATCCCGTCGGGCACGACGTGACACACCGCCCCGAGCACTCCGGTGGTGAGCGTCGCGCCGTGAGTCACCTGGGGATCGATCGCCAGGTCGGGCCGCCCGGCGACCAGCCACGATAGCACGCGCTCAACCGGCCGGCGCATCAACAGGGCGACGGCCATCGACACGACGAGCGCTCCGGGAAGCGTATGAAGCAGCCGGTGGACGGGCCACTCCTCGCGGAGGAGGTAGTACCCGGACTCCATGTCGATGGCGACCTGAGTGCACGCGAAGAGCACAAAGGAGAACCGACCCGGGCCAATACCCTTCGCAAGAAGGCCGAGGCCACCATGGAACGGGGTAACTGGCATGCACCTCGTAGCTTCTGCCTAACGACCGCGGTTCAGCCGCGGCGGCTTCATGTTCGGTCTCGCCGCCGTCGGCTGCAACCGCCAGTTAGACCGCTTCTTCACCACAGGATACCTTCGTGCGACGCACGTGGGTGTTCCTGTTCGTATTGAGCCAAGGCTCGGTACATGACAAATGCGAGAACCCATGCGAACCCGAGCACCAGCACGGAGGCGACGGCGCGGGGTATAGAGAGGGCGCCCAGTGACGCCCTAATACCAGGCTCCCACGAGGCCGCGATCAAGGCCCACCCTGCAAAGGCGTACGCCGCCCATCGTCGCATCATGAGCGCCCCAGCCGCTGACAGGCTTGCGAACAGAGCACCTAGGACCGCGATGACCCCGAACACACTCGAGGTGCCCAATTGAGACTGTGCTAGGAACCCCCAGGTTACCGCTGGCAGGGTCATGCAGACGCCGAACACACTGGCCCAGATTCTGATGGACTTGGATGTCATGAATCGTCGGTCTAACGACCGGCGCGTAAGCCGCGGCGGCCAGATGCCCGGATGATGCCACGGACGCGGGCCGCCGTCGGCTTCACGCGCATGTTAGGTGGCCTGGTTCCCGTGCCGGCCAAGCACTACGCACTCGAC
>JBFWNR010000019.1:0-31144 GCA_050250955.1 Vicinamibacterales bacterium | reverse complement strand
ACGAAGGGGCCCGGTGAAGCAGCACCGGGCCCTTTGTCTTTTTGCAGCGTGACGGCTGTATCGTGCAGGCGAGCCGCTAGCCCCTAGCCGCTAGCCGCTGCCAGTGAGGCACATGTCCTTAGCAGGCCGAACCGTGTTCATCACCGGCGCCAGCCGCGGCATCGGGCTGGCCATCGGCCTGCGGGCGGCGGCCGACGGCGCCAACGTGGTGGTGACCGGCAAGACCACCGACCCGCATCCCAAGCTGCCCGGCACCATCCACACCGCCGCGGCCGAGATCGAGCGGGCCGGTGGCCGCGCCCTGGCGGTGGCGATGGACCTGCGCGACGAGACCCAGGTCAAGGCGGCGGTGCGCGCCGCCGTCGAACGTTTCGGCGGTCTCGACGTCCTGGTCAACAACGCCTCGGCGATCTACCTCACCGGCACCCTCGACACCCCGATCCGCCGCTTCGACCTCATGCACCAGGTGAACGCCCGGGGCACCTTCCTGGCGACCCAGCACTGCCTGCCGCACCTGCTGCAGGCGGCCAACCCGCACGTGCTGAACATCGCGCCGCCGCTCAACCTGTCGGCGCGCTGGTTCGCGCCGCACGTCGCCTACACGATGGCCAAGTACGGCATGAGCCTCTGCGTGCTCGGGATGGCCGAGGAGTTCCGTGCCGCCGGCGTGGCGGTGAACGCGCTCTGGCCGCGGACCGCGATCGACACCGCCGCCATCACGCTGATTGCCGGCGAGGACACCCGCCGGCGGCGCACCCGCAAGGCGTCGATCATGGCCGACGCCGCCCACTGGATCCTGACCCGGCCCAGCCGCGAGTGCACCGGCCGCTTCTTCGTCGACGACGAGGCGCTCGCCGAGGCCGGGGTCTCCGACCTCTCCCGCTACCTGCCGGCCGGCGCCTCCGAGGCGGACCTGATGCCGGACTTCTTCCTGGATGCCTGAAGCGGCCAGGGCCTGGCGGCTAGCGGCTAGACGAACACGACGAGGGCCCGGTGGACTCCCACCGGGCCCCTTTGTGCCATGGCAGCGTGACGGCTGTATCGTCTGTTGCTAGCCGCTAGCCGCTAGCCGCTAGCCGCTAGCCGCTAGCCGCCAGCCGCCAGCCGCCAGCCGCCAGCCGCCAGTCCGCCAGTCCGCGTCAGGGCGTCAGCCCGGCCAGCGTCCAGCGGCCGAACTCGTCGTAGAAGACGCGGTAGTCGGGCGTATGACGGTCGGTATCGCCGCTGATGCCCGTGCAATGGCCGCCGAGGACGTCGACGAGATAGACGTTCGGCGAGCCCTCGGAGGCATCCGAGCCGTGGTGGTAGGCGATCTCGTCGCCGGCGATGATCGACGGCACCCAGGCCCGGGTCGGCTTGGCGTTGAAGCCGAAGCGCTGGTCGATCTGCCGCAGCCTGGTCACGATGTAGTCGATGTAGGGATTGCGCTGTGTCTTGCGGGCCTCGGTGGGATCGGCGAAGTTGCCGGCGCGGGGCGGGCAGGCGACCTGGGGGCTGAGATAGCCGAGGTTGCGGGCTTCGGCGGCGAACTGCGCAACCAGGTCCCGCACGTAGGGCTGGGGCAGCCGTCCGGACGGCGGATCCGGGGTCCGCGCGGGGCTGTCGCTCGGCGCCGTCACCAGGATCTCGTTCGATGGGGCGCTGGTACCGCAGGCGTTCGTCGCCACCACGCGCACGTAGTAGGTTCCCGGCGGGATGCCGATGTTGAAGTACGGGGTCCCGAGCGGCAGCTGGATGGGCGGCGCGGGATCGTTGGGCGCGAAGCTGGCCTGCACGATGTACAGCGACGGCTGGCCGCCGCTGCCCGGATTCCATTGGAACAACCCGAGCGTGCCGCGCACGATGGCGCCGAAGTTGGTCGGCGCCGCTGGCGGCTGGCAGCTGGCGCGCACCGGCAGCTCGATTTCGTTGCTGGGCCCGCTTTCGACGGTGCCATTCACGCCGCGGATGCGGACGAAGTAGTTGCCCGACGCGACGCCGCTGGCGAAGAACGCCGGGACCAGTTCCGGCAGCTTGGCGTAGTAGAAGGGGTTGGTGGCGCTGCCGACCGAGAAGGCGCTCGTCGGCAGGACGAGGAACGGCGGCGCCCCGGCGGCGCCTGCAGCCTCGATGTTGTAGTGTGTGAACGCGCCGGTCGAGTGCGTCCACTGCAGCTGCAGGGCCCCGCCCGGCGCCACCGTGTAGGTCAGGTTCGCGGGCGCGCCCGGCGCCGCCTGTCGGGCGCCGACCTGCACGGCCGCACCCCACGCCGCCGCCACCAGCGTCACGGCGTAGATCACTCGTCGAACGTGTCTCACAGAGAGCCTCCTCGAGTACGGGGCCGGCGAGCTGCCGGCATGCGGTCGGGTGGGCGCGACCGTCGCTCAGAATAGCCCGGAAAGGCACGCCGCACGGATTCCTCCGAAATAATTCGCCACGCCCCTGCGGCCAATCCGCCGAGGCGCAGCGGACCGATCCGGATGCGATGCAGCCGGGTCACCTCGTGGCCCAGCGCCGCCAGCAGCCGGCGGATCTCGCGGTTGCGACCTTCGGTGAGGACGATGTCGAGGTGCGACTCGCGTCCCGACGCCTTGCGGACGCGTACCGCCGCCGCGGCCAGGTGCTTGCCGTCGAGGTCGAGCCCACCGACCAGCCGCGCCGCGTCCGCGTCGCCGACCCGCCCGCGCACGGTCACCAGGTACTCGCGTTCGACGGCGTGGGCCGGATCGGTCAGCCACGCCGCCAGCTGCGTGTCGGTCGTGCACAGCAGCAGGCCGCTGCTGGCGAGATCGAGACGCCCGATCGGCGACAGACCGGGGCCGGCGGCGGCGATGGCGTCGTGGACGGTGGGCCGGTTCTGCGGGTCACGCCGCGTCGTGACCACGCCGCGCGGCTTGTGGAACGCGATCGTCAGCGCCGGCGCCGCGACGGCGCGCCGGCCGTCGATGTCGATGGCCGCGCGTTCCGGCACCACCGGCCGACCGGGGTCGCGCACGATCGCGCCGTCGACCCGGACCCGCCCGGCGAGGACCAGCGCGATCGCCTCCGCGCGTGACGCCACCGCGAGTTTCGACAGGGCACGGGCGAGGGCGACGTGACCGGCCCGCCGCACCGGCCGGCTCACGAGCGGTAGTTGCCGAACTGCAGCGCGATGCCGAAGTCGTGGCCCTTCAGGAGCGTCATCGCGCCCTGCAGGTCGTCTTTCGACGCCGACGAGATGCGCAGCTGGTCGCCCTGGATGGCCGCCTGCACCTTCTTGAGCTTCTGGTCCTTGAGGAACTTGACGATGTCGCGCGCCGCCTCGGAGGGGATGCCCTGCTGCAGCGTCACCACCTGCCGCATGGTGCCGGCCGATGCCGGCTCGGGGTCGCCGGGCTTGAGGTTCTTGATCGGCACGTTCCTGCGGACGAGCCGGGTCTGGACGACCTCCCACACCGCGCCGAGCTTGAAGGCGTCCTCGGCCGTCAGGGTCAGCGTACCGGCCTTCTGGTCGAGCTCGACGGTGGCCGGCGATCCCTTGAAATCGTAGCGCTGGCCGAGCTCCTTCTTCGCCTGGTTGACGGCGTTGTCGACCTCCTGCAGGTCAATGGTCGAGGTGACGTCGAACGAACAGGTCTGGGCCATGCGGCGATCGTAGCTGATCCATGGCGAGACCGGCGGCGTTCCGCGTCGGTTTGGCTATACTCGCGTCGAGACGCGCCGTGACCGCCATGCCGCCGCTCGTGCTGGTCGTCGACGATTATCCCGACGCCCGCGAGATGTACGCCGAGTGGCTGCGCGTGTGCGGCTACCGCGTCGCCGTCGCCGGCGCGGTCGGCGAAGCGCTGGAGGCGGCACGGGCGCTGGCGCCGGCGGCGATCCTGATGGACCTGTCGCTGCCCGGCATCGACGGCTTCGCCGCGACGCGCGACCTGAAGGCCGACCCGCGCACCCGCCACATCCCGGTGCTCGCCCTCACCGGCCACGCCGGCGCCGACACCGCGCAGCGGGCGCGCGATGCCGGCTGCGACGGCTTCCTGGTCAAGCCCACGCCGGTGCAGGACGTCGTCGCCGCGCTCGAGCGGCTGGTCGCGGCGGCGGTCCGCTCGCCGGCCGAACCGGCGGCATCGTGAGCCCCGTGACCGGGGCGCCCGCCGGCGGCGTTCGCGAAGTGGCGATGGTGCGTCGCGATGCCGTCGGGGAGGCGACGACCACCGATCGCGTCGCGATCGAGGAGCCGATGGAGGTGCGGGTCAACGGCGCGCCGTTCGCGGTGATCATGCGAACGCCCGGCGACGACATGGCCCTGGCCGCCGGCTTCCTGCTGGCCGAAGACGTCGTGCGCGGCAGCGACGAACTGGGCGGCATCCGCCAGTGCGACGATGTCGAGCCCGAGGCACGCGGCAACGTGCTCGACGCGACCGTGGTCGGCGCCGCCGTCGATCGCCTGGCGGTGCGCCTGGGCGAGCGCCGCCAGGTGACGACGACGGCGGCGTGCGGGCTGTGCGGCCGGCGCACGATTGCGTCGCTGCGGACACGGGCCGCGGCGGTTGGCGGTCGGTGGTCGGTACCGGCCGCCGTGGTCAGCGCCCTGCCGCTGGCGCTGCGCGGCGCGCAGCGAGCGTTCGACGCCACCGGCGGGCTGCATGCCGCGGCGCTGGCCGAGCTCGACGGCCGCCTGGTCGACAGCGCCGAAGACGTCGGGCGTCACAACGCCGTGGACAAGCTGGTCGGGCGGGCGCTCATCGCCGGGCGTCTGCCGCTCGACCGGTCGCTGCTCGTCGTCAGCGGCCGCACGTCCTACGAGCTGGTGCAGAAGGCGCTGCTGGCCGGTGTGCCGCTGGTGGCCGCGGTGTCGGCGCCGTCGAGCCTCGCCGTGGACCTGGCCGAGGCGTCGGGGATTACCCTGTGCGGCTTCGTGCGCGGCGATCGCTTCAACGTCTACGCCCACCAGGAACGGATCGCCGGCTGAGCGGCGTCAGCGGCGCGCCTTCTTCGCGCGCCGGGCCGGTTGGCGGGTGTGCGTCGGACGTCCCTGGTCCCCGGCCCCCGATCCCTGGTCCCGGCCTTGGTGCGTCCTCCGCCAGTACTCCTCGAACGTCTCACCGCCCTGCCTCGGCACGTGTCGCATGATCGCGGCCAGCCATCGCGGCGGGCGCTCCGGCGTGCCCCGGTCCGGCCTGGGCAGCAACTGACTGAGGTCCGCCAGGAGCTTGCCGCCGACGAAGAAGCCGAAGAAGCTCTCCGGCCGATCCAGCCACGTCGCCACGAACATGCCGGCGATGATGCTCAGGTGGACCAGCACCACGCGGCCCATCAGGTGATCGGCGCGCTCGTTGAGGCGGGCCGCCGGCCAGTCGCCGAGCGTCCACAGGTCCAGCCCGAAGGCGAGGCCCTGGACGGCCAGGAGCGCCATCACCGCCTGGCGCAGCGGTTCGCGGTCGGGCGCCAGCTGCGTGACCATGGCGAAAATGAAGGCCAGGAACAGGCCGTGTGCCAGTGTGAACGGCACGGCGGTGAGGAGCAGCTCGCCGGGCGGCCTGGCGGCGGCGACCGGCGGCGCGCCGGGGACCGCCGGCGGCTGCCAGCGGCGGTGCAGCCACAGCCGTGCGGCGACCAGCGCCGAGGCGACGAGGTTCTCCACCCAGTAGACGGCCAGGGCCGTCGACGACGACCACTCGCCGGCGAACACACCGACGGCCGGAATGGCGTTGACGCCGACGAGCTCGGCGACCCGGACGAGGCCCCGCATCGCGAGCCGCAAGCTTAGTGCGTGGCCGGCTGGCAGGTGGGGCACCAGTACACCCGGCGCCCGTCGATGCCCGGCATCGCCGAGCGGATCGGCGTGCCGCAGCGCCGGCAGGGCGCCCCGGTGCGCTGGTAGACCCACAGGGACTCGCCGGGGGCCCGCCGGCCAGTCGTGTTGCGGGTGTGCCCGGCGTCCGGGCGGGCGTTGCGGCGCACCAGCCGGGCGCCGATCCGGACCACCGCGTCGAGTTCGCCCGGGGCCAGCGACGCCACCGCCCGCTCGGGATGGAGGCCGGCCAGGAACAGCGTCTCGGCGCGGAGCACGTTGCCGAGTCCGGCGAGCAGCCGCTGGTCGAGGAGCGCGTCGCCGATGGGCCGCGGTCCGGCGTCGCCGAGGCGCGCCGCGGCAGCGGCGACGTCGAGCGCGTCGTCGGCCAGGTCGGGGCCGAGCGTCGCCAGCGGACGGTGGCGGGCCAGGTCGGCGGCGCGGACGAACTCGGCCACCGGCATGTCGAACGCCACGGCCACCCACGTGGCGGTGTCCAGGCGGATGCGGGCGGCGCGGACCGGGCGGCGCCAGCGCTCGCCGGGTCGGTAGAGGTGCCAGGAGCCGTGCATGCGCCAGTGGGTGCGCAGTGTCAGGGCGCCCGAGAACTGCATCAGCAGGTGTTTGCCGTGCGCCGTGCACGCCTCGACGGTGCGTCCGGCGATCGGCGTGTCGTCGTCGACGCGCGCCAGCGGCGCCAGTCCGGTCGCAAACGCGGTGACCACCGATCCGGCCAGGGCGCGGTGCAGGGCACGGGCGGCGCGGGCGATGGTGTCGCCCTCAGGCATGGGCCGAACCCGGCGCCGGGACCGGCCGCTCGGCACTCGCCGCGGCCGCTCGGCGCGGCACCCGCAGTTGCAGGCCGCCGGCGGTGGCGGCGAAGCCGGACTCGACGAAATAGCGGGCCAGCGGGCTGGCGGTCGCCGGCTCGCCGTTCACCTCGGCGATGAGCCAGCCGCGACTCTCGCCGCTGGCCGCGTGCGCCAGCCGCACGAGTTCGCGGGCGAGGGCCAGCGCCCGGGCGCTGCGATCGGGCTCCTCGTCGGGCACTGCCACCAGCAGCTGGCGATCGCCGCGCGCGATCCACGCCGTGGCGTGGCCGTCCACCAGCACGACGCGCGCCCCGGCCACGCGGCTGGCGCGGCCGTGGCCGCCGGTCCACGCCGGCCACTCGATGAGCGCGCCGTAGGGATTGGCGGGGTCGGTGGCCGCCAGGGTCACGGCGGCCGGCGTGGGGCCGACGTCGCGCTCGGCGCGCAGCCGATCGACGGCGCCCGCCTCGGCGAACTGCGCCCCGCCCAGCCCGGCCACGAAATAGCCGCGGCGCACCCGTCCGGTGTCTTCCAGCCGGCGCAGCACCGGGTAGATGGTGCTGAAGCCGCCGGGCACGGGTTCGAGCGCCGTGACGTCGCGGGCGACGATGCCGTGGCGGGTCAGCAGCTGCTGGGTGAACACCGTGGCCCAGGCCGTCGGCGACGACCGCTCGACCACCGACACCGCCGTCCAGCGTCCCTCCGCCGACGGCGGCACCAGGCGGCGCGAGCGGAAGCGCGCCGCGCGGGCATCGCGGCGGCCGCGGGCCGGCCCGGCGACGTGGGCGCGCAGCGGGTGCAGCGTGTCGTTGGTGACCAGGCCCTTCCACACCAGCGTCCACAGCGCCTCCACCGTGTCCTGCGGGAAGCCGCCGCCGAGGCCGTCGTGCAGGGGGCCGAAGAACGACGCGCCGTGGCGGACGAGCCACGCCACCAGCCGCGCCTCGAACTCGCCCAGGCCGTCGCTGGCCGCCGGCGGCGCCAGGCGCGGCAGCTGGTCGGTCAGGTACAGGGCGATGCGGCCGTCGCGCTCGCCGAGCGGCTCGACGCCGAGCCAGGTGACCTCGCCGGCCGAGACCAGGGTGTCGAGCAGGGCTGGCGTGTAGTCGGCGACGCGGGCCGGCAGGATCTCGCGCTCGAGCACCGAGGCGACCAGCGGTGCGCCCTGCAGGCGCTCGACGACGTCGAGCAGCGCGTCGAGGCCGCCGCGCGGCCGGGCGAGGCCGTGCCAGCCGACCAGGAACCGGCCGAGCACGTGCGGCTCCACCGGCTCGACTTCCTGGCGCAGCGCGGCCAGCGATCGCCGGCGGACGACGCGCAGGACGTCGGCATCACACCACTCCCGGCCCTGGCCGCCGGGCCGGAACTCGCCCTCGACGACGCGGCCGGTGCCGGCCAGCCGCGCCAGCGTCGCCTCGACGACGGCCGCCGGCAGTCCGAAGCGGGCGGCGAGGTCGGCGGCCGTGAACGGCCCGTGGGTCCGCGCGTAGCGCCGCACCAGGTCGGTGAGGGCGTCGGGCGCCGGCTCGACCAGTGCCGCCGGCAGGCCCGGGGGGAGCGGTGTGCCGAGGCCGTCGCGGTAGCGGGCGGCGTCCTCGACGGCGATGAAGCGGGCCTCGCCGCCCAGCCGCACCGGCAGCGCCCGACGGCGCGCCACCAGTTCGTCGAGAGCCGCGGCGGCGACGCCCGGAGCGCTGCGCGCCGTGATCTCGGCGGCCGACAGATCGCCCAGGCGCAGCAGCAGGTCGTGCACGGCGTCGGTCGAACGGGCGTGGTACTTCTCGGGCAGCTGCTGGGCGTCGCGTTCGAGCGCCGCCAGCGCCTCGGGATCGACCAGCGCGCGCAACTCGCCCTCGCCGATGAGGTCGGCGAGCTGGGCCTGATCCACGGCCAGGGCGTGGGCCCGCCGCTCGGCCAGCGGCGCGTCGCCGTCGTAGAGGTAATTGGCGACGTAACCGAAGAGCAGCGACGCGGCGAACGGCGACGACTTGCGGACGTCCACGGTGTGGACGCGCACGCGGCGGCTGCGCACCCGGGTCAGCAGGTCGACCAGCGCCGGCAGGTCGAAGACGTCGCGCAGGCACTCGCGGTAGGTCTCGAGGATGATCGGAAACGACCCGAAGCGGGCGGCGACGGCGAGCAGGTCGGCGGCGCGCTTGCGCTGCTGCCACAACGGGGCGCGCGCCCCCGGCCGCCGCCGCGGCAGCAGCAGCGCCCGCCCGGCCGCTTCGCGGAAGCGGGCGGCGAACATCGCCGTCGCTCCGAGCTGACGGACCACCAGCCGCTCGACGTCGTCGGGGTCGGGCACCAGCAGCGCCGGGTCGAGCGGCGTCTCGCCCTCGGGCACCCGGACCACGAACCCGTCGTCGCTCCACATCACCTCGGCGTCGAGGCCGCGCTCGTCGGCCAGGCTGGCGGTGACCGCCATCGCCCACGGCGCGTGCACCCGGCTGCCGAACGGCGACAGCACCGACAGGCGCCAGTCGCCGAGGTCGTCCTGCGACCGTTCGACGAGGATGGTGCGATCGTCGGGCACGACCCCGGTCGCCTGCTGCTGGTCGTCGAGGTACTGCAGCAGGTTGGCCGCGGCCGTCGCGTTGAGCCCGTGCTCACCGGTGAGGCGGGCGATGGCCGCCTCGGGGGCGGCGTGCCGGAGCTCGCGGGTGAGCGTGCCGATGGCCCGGCCCAGTTCGATCGGCCGGCCCGGGCCCTCGCCCTTCCAGAACGGCATCTTGCCGGGCTCGCCGGGGGCTGGCGTCACCAGGACGCGGTCGTGGGTGATCTGCGCGATCCGCCACGTCGAGGCGCCGAGGACGAACGTCTCGCCGGCCCGCGCCTCGAAGACCATCTCCTCGTCGAGTTCGCCGACCCGGGCGGTGTTCCGCTCGGCGTCGGCCAGGAAGACGCCGTAGAGGCCGCGGTCGGGAATGGTTCCGGCATTGGTGATGGCGACCCGCCTGGCGCCCTGGCGGGCGGCGACCGTGCCGTTGACCCGATCCCAGGTCACGCGCGGGCGCAGTTCGGCGAACTCGTCCGACGGGTAGCGGCCCGACAGCATGTCGAGCACCCCCTCGAACACGCGCCGGCTCAGCTCGGCGAACGGCGCCGCGCCGCGCACCGCGGCGTAGAGGTCGTCCACCGCCCAGTGGTCCATCGCCGTCATCGCCACGATCTGCTGGGCGAGGACGTCGAGCGGGTTGCGGGGGTAGCGCGACGGTTCGACCAGGCCCCTGGCCATGGCGCCGGTGACGGCGGCACAGGCCAGCAGATCGCCGCGGAACTTGGGGAAGATCACCCCCTCGCTCACCTCGTCGACGCGGTGGCCCGAGCGGCCGATGCGCTGCAGGCCGCTCGCCACCGACGGCGGGGCTTCGATCTGCACCACCAGGTCGATGGCGCCCATGTCGATGCCCAGCTCGAGCGACGAGGTCGCGACCAGGCCGCGCAGCCGTCCGCCCTTGAGCAGGTCCTCGATCTCGGTGCGCTGCGCCCGGGCCAGCGAGCCGTGGTGGGCGCGCACCAGCGCCTCGCCGGCCAGGTCGTTGAGCGCCGCGGCCAGCCGCTCGGCGAGCCGACGGCTGTTCACGAACAGCAGCGTCGAACGGTGGCTGCGGACCAGTTCGAGCAGGCGCGGGTGGATCGACGTCCAGATCGTCTGCACCGCGGCGCCCTGCGCCGCCGGTCCGCTCGGCTGCGCGATCGGCTGGCCGACCTTGGCCATGTCGGCGATCGGCACGTCCACGGTGATCGCCAGCCGCTTGGGCTCGCGGGCGTCGACCAGGGTGACCGGGCGATCGGCGCCGGCCGGCGCCGCGGCGAACTCGTCGTGCAGATCGGCGGCTGCGTCGGAGCGGCCGCGGCCGCGAGTCCGCCGCGCCCTGGCCACCGCCGCGCCGCCGAGGAAGCGTGCCACTTCGTCGAGATTGCGCTGGGTCGCCGACAGCCCGATGCGCTGCAGCGGGCTGGCCACGATGCGCTCGAGCCGCTCGAGCGACAGCGCCAGGTGGGCGCCGCGCTTGGTGGAGACCAGCGCGTGAATCTCGTCGACGATCACCGTGTCGACCGCGCGCAGCCGCTCGCGGGCGTTCGACGTAAGCAGCAGGAACAGCGACTCCGGGGTGGTGATCAGGATGTCGGCCGGCTCGCGCTGGAACCGGCTGCGCTCGGCCGCCGGCGTGTCGCCGGTGCGGATGGCCATCGCCGGCACGTGGTGGGGCACCCCGGCCGCGGCGGCGAGGTTGGTGATGCCGGCCAGCGGCGCCCGCAGGTTCCGCTCGACGTCCACGGCCAGCGCCTTGAGCGGTGACAGATAGACGACGCGGCAGCGACGATCGCGTGACGGCACCGGCGCGAACATCAAGCGGTCGAGACAGGCGAGAAACGCGGTCAGCGTCTTGCCGGTGCCGGTCGGCGCGAGGATCAGCGTCGAGTCGCCGCGCGCGATCGCCGGCCAGCCCTGCCGCTGCGGCCGCGTCGGCGCCGCGAAGGCCGAGCGGAACCACGCCGCGACCGGCGGCTGGAAGAGGCTGAGGACGTCGGACGCCATCGGTCGTATAATGCTTCGGATGTGCACGAGGCGGATGGCCAGTCCGACGCCCGTGCGCGTCGAGGAGGCCCGACAGACGCGATGGGTGATGCTGCCGAAGGATTGATCGACGCCGACCTCCGCATTCAGGAGCGGATGGAGGAACTGGAACAGGAACGTCGGGCGGCCCGCAAGGCGGCGCCGGCCAAGGACCCCGCGAAGCTGCGCGAACTCGAGTCGTGCCGCCTGGCGCGCATCGAGCTGCAGCGCCAGTTCGACGCCACCGGACACCCCGCCCGCCGCGAACAGCTCACCGCCGCCGTGGCCGAGCTCGACCGGCGGATGAAGACGCTCGCCGTCTAGGCGGGATCGACTCGCGCCGCCCGTTTCACGGGCGGCGTCCCCGACCCGCCGGCGTCCCGCCCGGCGTGTGCACGCACGGCGTCGGCGAACGCCGCCGGCGTCGCGGGACGATCGGCGGCCCGCGTCGCCAGGGCCTGCAGGACGACGTCGCGAAGCGGCGCCGGCAGCCGTTCCGCGTCGGCGACGCGCCCGGCCGCGTGGGCCACGCCGATGTCCACGAACGAGCCGGCGCCGAACGGCAGCCGCCCGGTGAGCATCTCGAAGGCCATCACCCCGAGGCTGAACACGTCGGCGCGGCCGTCCACGGGCTCACCGCGCAGTTGTTCCGGCGCCATGTAGGCCGGGGTGCCGACGACGGTCGCCCCCGCCGTCATCGTGCCGTCGGCCCCCACCGGCGCGGCTTTGGCGACGCCGAAGTCGAGCACCGTCGGCCCGCCGCCGTCCTCGCGCAGCAGCACGTTCTCGGGTTTCAGGTCGCGATGGAAGACGCCGACGTCGTGCGCCGCCTGCACGCCGGTGGCCACGCCGGTGAGGATCGCGGCCACCTGCGACGGGTCGAGCGGCGGGCCGCGTCGCAGCCGTCGGCGCAGATCCTCGCCGCGGACGAACTGCATGACCAGGTACGCCGCGCCGTCGGCGAGCGTGCCGTAGTCGTAGACGGCGACCACCGCCGGATGCTGCAGCCGGGCGAGGATCTGCGCTTCGCGGCGGAAGCGCCCGCGGGCATCCGGTGAGGTGAGCAGCTCGGCGCGCACCACCTTGATGGCGACGTCGCGATCGAGCCGCACGTCGCGGGCCCGGAATACCGCCCCCATGCCGCCGCGACCGACCAGCGCGTCGACCCGGTACTTGCCGTCGACGACCGGCGGCAGCCCCGGCACCGGCGCCAGCGGCGTGCCGTCGTCGGGACAGGTGCCGCAGCCCAGCGCGGTGGCGCGCTGACAGCGCGGGCAGACGCCCAGTGTGGCCGCCGCGGCGGCCGTCGCCGCCTCGGATGCTCCGGCGTGACCGGCTGTCGCCGCCGCCGTGGCCCGCTGCCGCACCCGCGACACGTCGAGGCCCACGGCCATCTGCGCCGCGATCGCCGCCAGCAGCGCCCGATCTTCCGGCGAGTACGGCTCGTCGGACTGCTTCGCGCCGAGCGCCAGCAGGCCCATCACGTCCGGTGCCGACGGACTGCCGACGACCAGCGGCACCAGCAGCCGGACGCCGGTGCCGGCCAGCCACGCGCGGTCGGTGTCGGGCAGGCGGACGACGCTGGCCCGTGGATCGTCGAGCGCGACGTCGAGCGGCTCACGCGACCAGCGCAGCAAGGTCAGCAGGCCGCCGCCCGACGGCAGCGGCGGCATCCCGGCGGGCCGCGCCCCCAGCGCCTCGAAGCGCCCGGGCGCCACCTCGGCCAGCACCGCCACCGACTCGGGATGGAGCGCCGCGTCGAGGTGCTGCATGACCAGCGCGACCAGCTCGCCCGGGTCGGTCTCGAACGGCAGCCGCCCGGCCAGCGACATCAGGATCTCGCGGGCGTCGTACTCGGCCCGGAAGAAGCGTCGGTCCAGCCACCGCCCGGCGGCGACGTGATAGCGGCGGGCCAGCACCAGCAACCCGAGGCCGACGGCGTAGAAGAGCGGCCGTCCGGTCACGATCTCGGTCAGCGACCGGTCGCGTTGCCAGACCAGCGACACGACCAGCGGCACCGCCGGCAGCAGCGTCAGCATGGTGAGCGTCCGCCGCGCCAGCGCGTATTGCAGGCTGCGGCGGAGCACGATGCGCGGGCTGAAGACCTGGCGCACCGCCACGGCATAGGGCAACCCCACCGCCGGCAGCAGCATCGCCGCGGTGAGGATCACCGTCAGCTCCCAGGGCAGCTGCACCGGGCGACCGACGAGCAGGCTCCCCGCCACCGGCAGCATCTCGGAGATCGCCCAGGCCAGCGCGCCCGGCACGCCGGTGTAGACCACGACCATGATGCGGCGCCGTTCGTTGACGTCGGGATTGCGGCGATAGCGGGCGAAGCCCTCGACGACGATGGCGGCGTTGGCGGCCACCGCCAGGATGAACGTCGCCGTCCACAGCAGCGGGCGCGCCGCCAGCCACCCGAGCGGCGCCGCCACCGCGTCCACGCCGACCAGGTAGAGCGCCGCGAGGCCGTTGGCGACGATGAGCGGCGTGGCGAGCCCGACCAGGCCGGCCGGCAGCCACCGCCACCGGGTGAGCAGCGCCGCCGGCGACGGGAAGTTCAGCACCGTGAGCGCCACGATCGGGAACCCGAGCGGCACCAGCAGCCACGCCAGCAGCACCACTGGATCGCGCACCAGTGCCGGCAGCCACGCTTCGCCGCCGGCCAAGGCGCCGCCGACGGCGATGTTCACCGCCATGGTGAGCGTCATCAGCGCGGCGACGGTGCCGCGCACCCGGAGGGCGACCAGCGCGACCGCCGCGGCCAGGGCGCCGAGCATGTGCACCATGCCGCCGAGGTGCCGGCGCAGCCAGGGGCCGGTGGTCCCGGACGGGACGTCCGGGAACCACTGCGGCACGATCGCCAGGGGCACGGCGCCGCCGGGCCGCTCGACGGTGAGCGTGAACGGTCGGCGCACGTCGAGCCACCACGCCGTGCGCCACGCCGCCAGGGCGGCGGGCGCGTCGCCATCGCGCACCGCGGCCGGTCGCAGCGTCCTGCCACGCCCGTCGGCGATCGCGCCGACCAGGTCGCCGGCGCGCAGCCCGGCGCGTGCCGCGGCGCTGCCCGGCATCACCTCGGCGACCCTGGCGTCGAGCGGCCGGGACAGGTCGGGCGGGCGGGCCAGCCGCAGCGCCTGCCAATCGGCGAGCGGTCCCCACGCCGCGCCACCGGCCATGGTGAACCCGGCGCCAGCGGGGAACGCGGTCGGGCGGGTCACGAGCAGGTGCACGCCGACGAACATGGCGCACAGCGCCACCGCGATCCGCACCGTGGCGGTCAGGACCCGCGAGCGTCCCTCCTCGGCGGGCGACACGTCACCCTGCGACGGCGCCGGGGACCGCCAGACCGAACGGCGCCAGCAGCGCGCCCAGTTGCGCCTCGCCGCTGTCGGCGAGGTGGGCCGGCAGCGCCGGCTGCGGGATCGGCCGGGTCGCCGCCTCGGCGATGAGCTCGACGTAGGCGTCGGCCATGTGGTCGATCGTGTGGTGGGCGCGCCAGTAGTCGCGGGCAGCGGCGCCGATCCGCGCCCGGCGCGCCGGGCTGCGGGCCAGCCCGGCGATGGCCGCCAGCAACCCGGTGCCCTCCTCGAGGATCGGCACCGCGACGGCGATCGGCCGCGGGCTGGGGCTCTGCCAGTCGCGCGGGTCGACGACCGGCAGTTCGGGTTGATGGGCCAGGTCGGTGACGATGGTCGGCCGACCGGCTGCCACCGCCCGCAGCCACGACGCCGAGGTCTCGCGGTTGGTGGGCCAGCGCAGGCACGCACACAGGTCGACGGCGTCGAGGTGGGCGGGCAGGTCCGCGTCGGGCACGAAGCCGGTGAAATGTACGCGATCGGCGAGGCCGCGGGTGGCGGCGTCCGCGGCGACGTCGTAGTGCAGCGCCGGGGTGCCCACCAGGAGCACGTGGAGCTCAGGGTGATGGGGCGCCAGGGCGGCCACCGCGGCGAGCAGCTCGGGCAGCCGCTTCTCGGGCGTGAGCCCGCCGACGGCGCCGATGACGAGGTGCTCCGGACCGAGACCGTGGCGGGCCCGGACCGCCGCCGCGGTGAGCGGGCCGGCGTCGAGCCGCGGATCGCGCACGCCCATCGGGACGGCGCGCACCGGCACGCCGTGCGCGTCCTCCAGGCTCGCGGCCAGCGCCGCGCTGTGCACCGCGCACAGTCGCGCCGCCTGCAGCAGCAGACGGACGTGCGGCCAGAGGCCGAAGAGCCGGCCGCCCAGCCCCTCGGCGACGAGCCGCGCGGCGTCGGGCGGCGCCGCCGGGTGATTGGCGGCGAACTCCGCCAGGTAGTCGTCGCGGCGCGGCTCCCAGCGGCCGAGCAGCGCCTGGGCGCGCGCCTGGTGGACCTGGGCGTCGTGCAGCACCACCAGCCCGGGGTAGCGGAACAGGTACCCCCACATGTAGCCGTGGCAGGCCGCGTTGCCCATCTGGTAGATGACCAGGTCGTAGGGCCGGCGGCGGTGCCGCCAGACGAAGTCCTGGGCGCCGGCCTGGCCTTCGGTCGGGTCGGCGCCCTGCTCCGGATCGACGTAGACGTCCAGCTGCAGGCCGCGGGCGCGGAGCGCCGGCAGGATCTCGGCCGAGTAGGCGGCGATTCCCGACGACGACGGTGGCATCGGGGTGAACCACGCCACCCGGGACGGGCGGCGTGACGACGGGTCCAGGGATGGCGGCGTCATCGCCCTTCGCCCACAACTTGTCGTAGGTAGGGCGTTTGACTGCGCCGGCGCCGGTTGACTACCATCTACCGACTCTTGGGAAATCCTTCACAAGCGATCGTGACCCGCACCGCGGCCCGCGGACGCGGCTGACGACAGGGGCGAGGTATGGAAGGCTGGGGCGGCGTCGCCATCATGGTCGCGGTCGGCCTGGGATTCGGGGTGGTGTCGGTCATCCTCTCCTATTTCCTGGGCCCGCGGCATCCTACACCCGAAAAACTCGCACCCTACGAATGCGGCATGCCCCCGGTCGGCGATGCCCGCGAGCGGCAGTCGGTCAAGTTCTACCTGATCGCGATGATCTTCCTGCTGTTCGACATCGAGGTGGCGTTCCTTGGCCCCTGGGCCATGGCGCTGCGCGACCTCGGCTGGGCCGGCTTCGTCCAGATCACCGTCTTCTTCCTGATCCTGGCCGTGGCCTTCGTGTACGTTTGGCGCAAGGGGGTCCTGGACTGGGGCCCCGAGAGCGACCCCGACTACGTGCGCCCGCCCCGGCCGGGACCGGCCGCCGTCAAGAGATACGTGTATGGGACTCGAAACTGATCTCCCCGAGATTCCGGTGCTCACCACCACCCTCGAGAAGGTGGTGCAGTGGAGCCGGCGGTCGGCCATCTGGCCGGTGACCTTCGGGCTGGCGTGCTGCGCCATCGAGATGATGGCGATGGCTTCGAGCCGCTACGACATCTCCCGCTTCGGCGCCGAGGTGTTCCGCGGCTCGCCGCGCCAGTCCGACCTGATGATCATCGCCGGCCGGCTGTCGCGGAAGATGGCCCCGGCGCTGCGCCGCATCTACGACCAGATGCCCGAGCCCAAGTGGGTGATCTCGATGGGCGCCTGCGCCTCCTGCGGCGGCGTGTTCGACAACTACTCGATCGTCCAGGGCTCGGACCAGGTGGTGCCGATCGACGTCTACATCCCGGGCTGCCCGCCGCGGCCCGAGGCCGTGCTCTACGGCATCGTGCAGCTGCAGAAGAAGATCGACGCCACGCGCCTCTCGGCGTCGGCGTAGCGCTCATGGACGTCCAGGGACTCATCGACCAGCTGCGCGTGGTCGTGCCGGGGGCCGAGCTGACGCCGGCGCCGGCCAGCGACGACGCGGTGACCCCCGGCCTGTGGGTGCCGCCGGCGGCGATCGTCGACGTCTGCCGGGCGCTGCGCGACACGCCGGGGCTCGAATACGTCGCCTTCTCGAACCTCACCTGCGTCGACCACCACCCCAGGCGCACGCCGCGCTTCGACGTGGTCTACCACCTGGTGTCGCCGCACCGGCGCGCCCGTGTCCGCCTCAAGGTGCCGCTCGGTCTCGACGAGCCGATCGCCTCCCTGACCGGCGTGTTCCCCGGCGCCGGCTGGTGCGAGCGCGAGGTCTACGACCTGTTCGGCATCGTTTTCGACGGCCACGCCGACCTGCGGCGCCTGATGATGACCGAGGACTGGGAAGGGCACCCGCTGCGCAAGGACTATCCGGTGCAGGTGCGCAAGGACGCCCAGACCTACATGCCGCTCCAGGTCACCGCCGAGGAGTTCCGGGCCAACATGGAGCGCGATCGCTACTCGCGAACGCGGCCCAAGTGACCGTGACGACCAGCGACGCCGCGCGGAGCAGGGTGGCCGAGGGGCTGCGGGCGGCGGCCGCCACCCACGAGCGTCTCGCCGCCGGCCCGGCGGTGGAGACGGTGGCCGCCGTGGCGTCGGCGATCGTCACCGCGTTGTCCGCCGGCGGCACCGTGCTGGTGTTCGGCAACGGCGGCAGCGCCGCCGACGCCCAGCACGTCGTCGCCGAGCTGGTCGGCCGCTTCGTCAGGAACCGGCGGGCGTGGCCGGCGGTGGCGCTGACCACCGACACCAGCATCCTCACCGCGGTCGGCAACGACTTCGGGTTCGACCAGGTGTTCGCCCGGCAGATCGAGGCCCTCGGCCGGCCCGGCGACGTCGCCCTCGGCATCACCACCAGCGGCGATTCGCCCAACGTGCTGCGCGCCCTGGAGACGGCGCAGGCCCGCGGCCTGGTCACCATCGCCCTGACCGGCCGGTCGGGCGGTGCCGCCGGCCGCGCCGCCGCGATTCACCTGAACGTGCCGGAGACGTCGACGGCGCGCATCCAGGAAGCGCACATGACGATGCTGCACCTGGTGTGCGAGCTCGTCGACGACGAGCTGGCCGGCTAGGGCGATCAGGGAAGGCTGGGAACGGAGCGATGGCCGAAGTCCGCACCGAGACGATGACCGTCAACATGGGGCCGCAGCACCCCAGCACGCACGGCGTGCTGCGCCTGGTGCTGGAGCTCGACGGCGAGACCGTGGTCTCGGTGTCTCCGACCATCGGCTTCCTGCACACCGGCATCGAGAAGACCGCCGAGCAGAAGAAGTGGCAGCAGGTGATCCCGCTCGTCGAGCGCATGGACTACCTGGGCGCCCAGTCGAACAGCTTCGCCTACTGCCTGTCGGTCGAGAAGCTCCTCGGGCTCGAGGTGCCGCAGCGGGTCAAGGACCTGCGCGTCCTCATCGCCGAGCTGCAGCGCATCAGCAGCCACCTGGTGTGGTTCGGCACCCACGCCATGGAGATCGGCGCCATCACCGGGATGCTCTACGCGTTCCGTGAGCGCGAGATTCTGATGAACCTCAACGAGATGCTGGCCGGGTTCCGCTTCTTCCCGAGCTACATCCGCGTCGGCGGCCTGCGCGAGGACATCCCGCGCGGCTTCAAGGAGGCGGTGACGGCGTTCCTCGACCGCTTCCCGGGCAAGCTCGACGAGTACGAGACGCTCATCACCAAGAATCCGATCTGGCTCGATCGCACCCGCGGCGTCGGCACCATCACCCTGGCCGACTGCAACGCCTGGGGGCTGTTCGGGCCGATCGCCCGCGCCGCCGGCGGCGACTACGACGTGCGCCGCGCCTTCCCCTACTCGGGCTACGAGACCTACCAGTTCGACGTCATCGGCGCCAGCAACGGCGACGTCTACGACCGCTACCTGACCCGCGTCGCCGAGATGCGGGAGAGCGTCAAGATCTGCCGGCAGGCGCTCGAGCGCATCACGCCGGTGGGGGAGTGGGCGGTCGCCGACCGCCGCGTCGCGCCACCGCCCAAGGACGAGGTCTACACCGAGATGGAAGCGCTCATCCAGCACTTCCTGATCTACTCGCAGGGCTTCAACGTGCCGGCCGGCGAGGCCTACGTGCCGGTCGAGGGGCCGCGCGGCGAGCACGGCTGCTACGTGGTGTCGGACGGATCGAACCGGCCGTGGCGCGTGCACATGCGGTCGCCCGGCCTGATGGCCAGCCAGGCGCTGCACAAGTTCATCGTCGGCGGCATGATCGCCGACGTGATCGCGGTGATCGGCTCGCTCGACGTGGTGATGGGAGACGTGGATCGATGAGTTTTCATCCCGCGATGCCGTACGGCACCGAGCGGTGGCACCGCTCGGAACGCCAGACGCTGCCGGAGGGGCCGGAGTTCGCCTTCACCGCCGAACGCCGCGCCGAGTACGAGCGGCTGGCGGCGATGTACCCGCCCGAGCACCGCCGCTCGTCGGTGCTCTACGCGCTCTACCTGGCCCAGGACCAGCAGGGCTACATCAGCGGCAACGCCGCCCGCCACGTCGCCGAGGTGGTCGGCATCACCACCGCCGACGTCGAGGACGTGGTCAGCTACTACGTCATGTTCCACCGCCACCCGGTCGGCACCTACGTGCTGCAGGTGTGCACGACGCTGTCGTGCGCGCTGGCCGGCGCCGAGCAGGTGGTCGAGCGGATGAGCGAGGTGCTCGGCGTCAGGCCGGGCGAGACCGACGCCTCGGGGCTGTTCACCATCCAGCAGATGGAGTGCCTCGGCGCCTGCGACAAGGCGCCGGTGGTCATGGTCAACAACGTCCACTGGCACGAGTGCCTGCAGCCGGACCAGGTGCCGGCGTTCCTCGACGGGATGCGCAAGGACGGCGTCGCCGCCCTGAACGGCTGCCATCTCGACGTCGAGCACCGCACCGACGCCTCGGGCAAGACCACCACGCCGGTGCAGCCGGCGTCGGTGAACGGCTACGAGCCGGTGCTGACGAAGTACGCCTACACACCCGGCGGCAACACCCTCGAGCACTACCTCGAGCACCAGCAGGGCTACCAGGGCCTGAAGAAGGCGCTGGCGATGACCCCCGATCAGGTGATCGAGCAGGTCAAGGCCTCGGGCCTGCGCGGCCGCGGCGGCGCCGGCTTCCCGACCGGCCTGAAGTGGCAGTTCGTGGACAAGAAGTCGCCCAAGCCGAAATACATCGTCTGCAACGCCGACGAGAGCGAGCCGGGCACCTTCAAGGACCACCTGCTGATGGAGCGCAACCCGCACCTGCTGGTCGAGGGCTGCCTCATCGGCTGCCACGCCATCGGCGCCAAGGTCGCCTACATCTACATCCGCGGCGAGTTCTACCACCTGTTCCCGGTGCTGCAGCAGGCCATCGACGACGCCCGCGCCGCCGGCTACCTCGGCACCAACGTCCTCGGCACCGGCTGGGACTGCGAGGTCTACCTGCACCGCGGCGCCGGCGCCTACGAGGCCGGCGAGGAGACGGCGCTGCTCGACTCGCTCGAAGGCAAGCGCGCCCAGCCGCGCTTCAAGCCGCCGTTCCCGGCGGTGGCCGGGCTGTGGGGCTGCCCGACGGCGGTGAACAACGTCGAGACGCTGTGCAACGCGCCGCTGGTGATGACCCGCGGTCCCGAGTGGTTCGCGGCGCTGGGCCCGGAGAAGAACGGCGGTCCGAAGCTGTTCTGCGTCAGCGGCCAGGTCAAGCGCCCCGGCGTCTACGAGGCGCCGATGAAGGTCAGCCTGCGCGAGCTCATCGACGACTACGCCGGCGGCATCCGCGACGGCCACACGATGAAGGCGGTGATCCCCGGCGGCTCGTCGGTGCCGATCCTGCTCCCCGAGCAGCTCGACATCCCGGCCAGCTTCGACGCCGTGCAGCAGGCCGGGTCGCTGCTCGGCTCGGCGGCGATCATGGTGCTCGACGACACCGTCGACATGGTGTGGCTGGCCGAGAACCTGCTGCACTTCTACCGCCACGAGTCGTGCGGCAAGTGCACGCCGTGCCGTGAGGGCACCGACTGGCTCTACAAGCTGCTCCACCGCATGCTGAGTGGCGAGGGTTCGGCCCGCGACATCACGCTGCTCAAGAGCGTCGCCGACCAGATCAACGGCAAGACGCTGTGCGCGTTCGGCGACGCGGCGGCGACGCCGGTGCTGACCACGCTCAAGCTGTTCAGGGACGAATACGAGGTCTACGCCCGCGGCGAACGCCCGGCGGCGGCCGACTACCGGGCGGCGCAGCCGGCCGGGGCGCACCACTAGGGCAGGGGGCGAACCATCACCATGTTCGACTGGCTGACTCCCAACGTCGTCGCCTACGCGGCGCTGGTCGGGCTCGTCTTCTTCGCCCTGCAGATCTCGGCGGCGGTGATGGTCTACGCCGAGCGCAAGGTGGCGGCGCTGATGCAGCAGCGCTACGGCCCGTGGCTGGTCGGGCCCAAGGGCCTGCTGCAGCCGATCGCCGACATCGTCAAGCTGTTCTTCAAGGAGGAGCTGCAGCCCAAGGCCGCCGACCGGCTGCTGTTCTCGCTGGCGCCGATCATCTCGGTGGCGACCTGCTTCATCGCCTTCGCACCGGTGCCCTTCGGGGCGACGACGACGCTCTTCGGGCTGCTCGACGAGCCGATGCCGCTGCAGATCGCCGATCTGAACGTCGGCGTGCTGGTGGTGTTCGCGGTCGCCTCGATCGGCGTCTACGGCATCGTGCTGGCCGGCTGGGCCAGCAACTCCAAGTATTCGCTGCTCGGCGGCCTGCGCAGCTCGGCGCAGATGATCAGCTACGAGCTGGCCTATGGCATGGCCCTGTTCACGGTGGTGGTCGTCGCCGGGTCGCTGTCGTTCCGCGAGATCGTCGACGCCCAGCAGGGCTACTACTTCGGTCTCATCCCGCGCTGGAACGTCTTCGTCCTCTTCCCGTTCGGGCTCATCGCCTTCCTGCTGTTCTTCACCGCCGGGGTCGCCGAGACCAACCGGGCGCCGTTCGACTTCCCGGAGGCCGAACAGGAGCTGGTCGCCGGCTACCACACCGAGTACAGCTCGATGCGCTTCGCCATGTTCTTCATGGCCGAGTACATCAACATGGTCACCGTGTCGGCGGTGGCGGTGAACCTGTTCCTCGGCGGCTGGCACGGGCCGTTGCTGCCGCCCGAGTACGGCTGGATCTGGTTCCTGGCCAAGACCGGCGTCCTGCTCTTCATCTACCTGTGGCTGCGCTGGACGCTGCCGCGGGTGCGCTACGACCAGCTGATGTCGCTCGGCTGGAAGGTGCTGCTGCCGCTGGCCACGGTGAACCTGCTGGCGACGGCGGCGGGGGTGATCTACTTTGGCCTTTGATCTGCTGCTGTTCTACCTGTTCGCCGCGATCACCGTCGGCGGAGCGCTGCTGGTCGTCGGCCAGCGCAATCCGATCTACAGCGTGATCGCCATCGTCGCCGCGTTCTGCGGGCTGTCGGGCCTCTACGTCCTGCTCGAGGCGCCGTTCGTCGCCGTGGTGCAGATCATCATCTACGCCGGCGCCATCCTGGTGCTGTTCCTGTTCACGGTGATGCTGCTCAACGCCGCCCGCGAGGACGGCGCCGAGTGGGACCGCACCCACCCCTACTACCGCCAGGGCCCGACGCGGATCGGCGGGCTGCTCGCCGTGGTGCTGCTGGTGCAGCTGGTGTGGGCGTTCTCGCGGCTCGACACCCTGTCGGTGGGCGTCGGCGAGGCCCAGCCGGCGGCGTCGAGCGTCCGCCTGCTCGGCCGGGTGCTGTTCACCGACTACATGTTCGCCTTCGAGGTCACCTCGATCCTCATCATCGCGGCGATGGTCGGCGCGGTGGTGCTGGCCGGAAAGAAGGGGCACTGACCGTGGTCCCCATCAGCTACTACCTGGTGCTCTCGGGGCTGCTGTTCGCCATCGGCAGCGCCGGCGTGTTCCTGCGCCGCAATGTCATCACGCTGCTGCTGTCGGTCGAGGTGATGCTGAACGCCGTGAACCTGTCGTTTGTCGCTTTCGGGCGCCAGCAGGGCACCGTCGACGGGCAGATCATCACCTTCTTCGTCATGACCGTCGCCGCCGCCGAGGCCGCCGTCGGCCTGGCCATCGTCATCGCCCTCTTCCGCCATCGGGAATCGCTCAGCCCCGAGGCGTTCACGAACCTCAAGTGGTGACGCCGTGCTCGCGCTGATCCCGCTGCTTCCGTTCCTCGGCTTCCTGGTCAACGCCAGTCTCGGCCGCCGCTTCGCCAAGGGCCTGGCCGGCGGCCTCGCCTGCGCGGTGATGGCGGCGTCGTTCGCCGTCGCGGTGACCCAGGTCGTCGCCCTGGCCGGGCTGCCGGCCGACGGCCGCGAAATCGTCCAGACGGTGTTCACCTGGATCCAGTCGGGCGACTTCACGCTCGATCTGACCTTCCGGCTCGACCCGCTGTCAGCGCTGATGATCCTGGTCATCACCGGCATCGGCACCCTGATCCACGTCTACTCGACGGCCTACATGCACGAGGAGAGCGACCCCGACTACGCGCGCTACTTCTCGTACCTGAACCTGTTCGTCTTCTTCATGCTGCTGCTGGTCCTGGGCTCGAACTTCCTGGTGATGTTCGTCGGCTGGGAGGGCGTCGGGCTGTGCAGCTACCTGCTGATCGGCTTCTACTACACGAAGAAGTCGGCCGGCGACGCCAGCAAGAAGGCGTTCATCGTCAACCGCGTCGGCGACTACGCGTTCGTCCTCGGCACGCTGCTCGCCTTCGTCACCTTCGGCACCCTCGACTTCCAGCTCATCGCCGCCAAGGCGACGGCGATGGCGCCGGAGGCGATGTTCGGCACCCTGAGCCTGATTACCCTGCTGCTGTTCGTCGGCGCCACCGGCAAGTCGGCGCAGATCCCGCTCTACACCTGGCTGCCCGACGCCATGGAGGGCCCGACGCCGGTGTCGGCGCTCATCCACGCCGCCACCATGGTGACCGCCGGCGTCTACATGATCGGCCGGAATGCGGTGCTGTTCGAGCACGCGCCGATCACCCTGGGCATCGTCGCGGCGATCGGCGCCGCCACGGCGCTCTTCGCCGGCACCATCGGCCTGGTGCAGAACGACATCAAGCGGGTGCTGGCCTACTCGACGGTGTCGCAGCTCGGCTACATGTTCCTGGCCATGGGCGTCGGTGCGTTCGGCGCCGGCATCTTCCACCTCTACACCCACGCCTTCTTCAAGGCGTGCCTCTTCCTCGGCTCCGGCGCCGTCATCCACGCCCTGCACGGCGAGCAGGACATCCGCCACATGGGCGGACTGAAGCGCCACCTGCCGATCACCTATTGGACGTTCCTGGTGGCGTCGCTGGCGATCGCCGGGGTGCCGCTGCTGGCCGGGTTCTTCTCGAAGGACGAGATCCTGTTCGAGACCTTCCGCCACGGCCACACCTGGCTGTGGGTGATCGGGGCGATCACGTCGCTCCTCACCGCCACCTACATGTTCCGGCTGGTGTTCCTGACCTTCCACGGCGAGCGCCGTCACGCGCCGGCGGCGGCCGGTGGCGCCCAGGCGCACGGCGGTCACGGGCACGACGATCACGCGACCGCCCACGGCCATGCCGCCGTCGCCGATCACGGCCACGGGGGACACGGCGGCCACCTGCACGACGCTCCGGCGCCGATGGCGGTGGCGCTCATCGTGCTCGCCATCGGTTCGGTGCTCGCCGGCTACGTCGGTATCCCGCACGCCCTGGGGGGGCACAACGCGCTCGGCGAGTGGCTGCACCCGGCGTTTGTCGCCACGCCGAAGGCCCTGGCCGAATGCAACGTGCCGGTGGCACTGCCCGGCGCGCCGGCCGGCATGACCCTGGCCGAGTGCGCCCCCGGCGACGCCGTGCCGGCCGTGGCCTCGACGGCGGCGACGGCGTCGGAACGGGCGCTGACCGCCAGCGGGCAGGAACCGGCGGCGGCCGAGGCCGGCCACGAGGCGCCGGCCGGCGAGGCGCACGACGAGACCGCGCTCGAGCTGACGCTGATGGCGGTGTCGTCGCTCATCGCCTTCCTCGGCATCGGCCTGGCGGCGTTCCTGTGGGTCAAGAACCCGCAGATCCCGGCCTCGATGGCCGAGCACTACGCCGGCCTGCACCGCTTGCTGCTCAACAAGTACTACGTCGATGAGATCTACGACGCCGCCATCGTGCATCCCATCCAGCGCGCCTCCACCGAGGGGCTGTGGAAGGGCCTGGACGTGCGGATTGTCGACGGCGCGGTCAACCTCGCCGGGTATCTCGTGGCCGGCGTCAGCGCGGTGCTCCGGCTGCTGCAGACCGGGTCGGTGCGCAGCTACGCGGCCTCGACCTTCGTCGGCGTCGTGCTCGTGCTCGGCTACTACCTCTGGAGATAGACGGTGACCGGCTTTCCGATCCTGACGCTGCTCGTGGCGCTGCCCCTGGTGGGGGCGCTGCTGCTGCTCGCGCTGCCCAACCGCGACGGCGCCAAGGACGACACCGTCCGCTGGACCGCCCTGGGCGTGTCGCTGCTGACCTTCCTGGTCTCGCTCGGCCTGTGGGCCGGCTTCGACGCCTCGGCGGCCGCGCCGGCCTTCCAGGCCGTCGAGCGCCACGCCTGGATCCCGACCTTCGGCATCGAGTACTACCTCGGCATCGACGGCATCAGCCTGATGCTCGTCGTGCTGACGACCTTCCTCACGCCGATCGCGCTGCTGTCGTCGTGGGAGGGCATCCACGAGCGGGTCCAGGCGTTCTCGGTCTTCATGCTGCTGCTCGAGGCGGCGATGATCGGCGTCTTCGTCTCGCTCGATGTGTTTCTGTTCTATGTGTTCTGGGACTTCATGCTCATCCCGATGTACTTCCTGATCGGGATCTGGGGCTACGACCAGCGCATCTACGCCTCGATCAAGTTCCTGCTCTACACCATGGCCGGCAGCGTGCTGATGCTGGTGGCGATCATCGGCACCGCCTGGCTGCACCAGCAGGCCACCGGCAGCTACAGCTTCGATCTGCTGAAGCTCTACGAACTGCGCGTGCCAGAGACGCTGCAGTACTGGTTCTTCCTCGCCTTCGCGGTGGCCTTCGCCATCAAGGTGCCGCTGTTCCCGTTCCATACCTGGCTGCCCGACGCCCACGTGCAGGCGCCGACGCCGGGCTCGGTGATCCTGGCCGGCGTGCTGCTCAAGATGGGCGGCTACGGCCTCATCCGCTTCGCCTTCCCGCTCTTCCCCGAGGCGGCGCTGGCCTTCGCGCCGCTCCTCGCCACCCTGTCGGTCATCGCCATCGTCTACGGCGCGCTGGTGGCGATGGTGCAGCCCGACATGAAGAAGCTGGTCGCCTACTCGTCGGTCAGCCACATGGGCTTCGTGGTGCTCGGCATCGCGGCGATGAACGTGCAGGGCGTGCAGGGCGCCACCTACCAGATGCTCGCCCACGGCATCTCGACCGGCGGGCTCTTCGCCGTGGTCGGCATGCTCTCGGACCGCCGCCACACCCGGCTCATCAGCGAGTTCGGCGGCTTGAAGAGCGTGATGCCGCGGCTGACCGCCGCGTTCCTCGTCATCACCCTGGCGTCGGTCGGCCTGCCCGGCCTCAACGGCTTCGTCGGCGAGTTCCTGATCATGCTCGGGGCGTTCCGCTGGAGTCCGGCCTACGTGGTCGTCGCCGGCCTCGGCGTCATCCTCTCGGCGGTCTACATGCTGTGGATGTTCCAGCGGGTCTACTACGGCGAGGTGACCAACCCGGAGAACCGCCACCTGCCGGACCTGAGCGTGCGCGAGTGGGCGGTGGTGGGCCCGCTGTGCGCGATGGCCATCGTCATGGGCGTGGTGCCCAACCTGTTCCTCGGGCCGATGGAGCCGGCGGTGGCGCGCATCGTCCAGCGCCTCGAGTCGCGTGAGCCGATGCGGGTCGACGCCGGCTGGCGGTCGTGGTTCGCGCCGGCGGCGGCGCCGACGGCGGCCAACGGAGGCAAGTGATGTTCGACAGTGCCTTCGACGCCGTCGTCCCGGTGATCTGCGTCACCCTGGCCGGCCTCTTCGCGATGCTCGCCGAGGCCTTCCGCGAGAAGGGCGAGCGGATGCCGATCGGCGGCCTGGCGCTCATCGGCCTGGTCGGCGCCGGCATCGCTTCGGTGCTGCTCTGGGACCGCAACGCGACCAGCTTCGGCGTCGTCACCGCCGACAACTTCTCGCTGTTCGTCAACCTGGTGCTGGTGGTCATCGGCATCCTGACCGTGGTGTTCTCGTCGCAGACCGTCGAACGCGACGGGCTGCCGGTGGGCGAGTACTACGCGCTGGTCCTGTTCGCCATCGTCGGCATGATGCTGATGGCGCAGGCCAACGACCTGCTGCTGGTCTTCCTGGCCCTCGAGACGATGTCGATCGCCGTCTACGTGCTCACCGGATTGCGCCGCGACCAGTCCAACGCCACCGAGGCAGCGTTCAAGTACTTCCTGCTCGGCGCCTTCGCCAGCGCGTTCTTCCTCTACGGCATCGCCTTCGTCTACGGCGTCACCGGCACGACCCATCTCGAACGCGCCGGCGCCGCCATCGCCGCCCAGTCGATGTCGGGCAACCCGATGCTGCTGCTGGCCATCGGCCTGCTGGTGGTCGGCTTCGCCTTCAAGGTGGCGGCGGTGCCCTTCCACATGTGGTCGCCCGACGCCTACGAAGGCGCTCCGGCGGTGGTCACCGGCTTCATGTCCACCGGCGTGAAGGCGGCGGCGGTGGCGGCCTTCGCCCGGCTGTTCCTCTCCACGCTGAGCTCGATGGTGTCCGACTGGACGCCGATCCTGTGGGCAATCGCCGCGGCGACGATGGTGGTCGGCACCGTGGTCGGCGTCTCGCAGACCAACCTCAAGCGCATGCTCGCCTACTCGAGCATCGCCCACGGCGGCTACCTGCTGGTGGCGATCATCGCCGCCAACGACGTCGGCAAGGCGTCGCTGCTGTTCTACCTGGCCGCCTACGCGGTGACCAACGTCGGCGCCTTCGCGGTCATCGCCCTGCTCGGCTCGCGCCAGCAGGCCAACGACGAACTGCGCGACTACGCCGGCCTGGCCCGGTCGCATCCCGGGCTGGCAGCGCTGATGACCATCTTCCTGCTGTCGCTCGGCGGCTTCCCGCCGACCGCCGGCTTCATCGCCAAGTGGTACACCTTCACCGCCGCCATCGCCGCCGGCTACTACGGCCTGGCGATCATCGGCGTGCTCTCGAGCGTGGTGTCGGTCTACTTCTACCTGCGCATCGTCGTGATGATGTACATGTCCGAGCGCGACGCCCGCCCGGTGCCGGCGCCGATTCCGCCGGTGGCGATGGCCGGCCTGGTGGCGTCGGTGGCCGCGGTGCTGGTGCTCGGCGTGCTGCCCGCCCCGGTGATCGCCTGGGCCGAGCGATCGATTGCGACCATCTTCTAGGCGGCTTCGCCGCCTCTGCATGGCCGCCGCCAGCGGCTGGGGGCTAGCGGCCAGCGGCTAGACCCGACAGGTACTCGTCGTCGCCTTCGGCGACGGTCCGCAGATCGAGCACGACGGCGTCGTCGTGAATTCTGGCGATGACGGGCGTCTCGCGCTCGCGCAGCCAGGTCTCCAGCCGGTCGGCGCTCCAGCCCGGCCACGCCAGTCGCACCAGCGCGGTCGGCACCGTCGCCCCCGGCGCGCTGCCGCCGCCGATCGCCGACTCGCCGTCGATCACGTCGGCGTGCCAGCCGGCCGATCGCAGGGATGCCGCCAGCGCCGTCGCGCGTGCCGTCACCGCGTCGAGCGGCAGGTGCAGCATCCGCAGCACCGGCACCGTGTCGTGCGCCCGACCGGCGACGTACTCGACCAGCGTCGCCTCGAGCGCGGCGTAGGTGAGCTTGTCGACGCGCAGCGCCCGCATCAGCGGGTGCCGTCGCACCCGATCGACCAGCGCCCGGCGGCCGAGGACGATCCCGGCCTGGGGGCCGCCGAGCATCTTGTCGCCGCTCACCGACACCACGTCCACGCCGGCGGCCAGCGACGCCTGCACCGTCGGCTCCCACGGCGACGCCGGGTCGAGGTTGCCCGACCCCAGGTCCTCGACGACCGGCAGGCCGGCGTCACGCGCCGCCTGGACCAGCGGCGCCAGGTCGGGCCGCTCCGTGAAGCCCTCGATGCGGAAGTTCGACGGGTGGACGCGCAGCCACAAGGCGGTTGCCGCGCCGGTGGCGGCCACGTAGTCCGACACCCGCGTCCGGTTCGTCGTGCCCACCTCGCGCAGCAGCGCGCCCGACTGGGCCATCACGTCGGGGACCCGGAAGCCGCCGCCGATCTCGACCAGCTCGCCGCGCGAGATCACCGCCTCGCGGCCGCGGGCCAGCGCGGCGAGGAGCAGCAGCAGCGCCGCGGCGTTGTTGTTGACGACCACGGCGGCCTCGGCGCCGGTGAGGGCGGTGAGCAGGCCCTCGGCGTGGACGGCGCGCGAACCACGGCTGCCGGCGGCGAGGTCGTACTCGAGCGTCGCATAGCCGCCGGCCACCGCCGCCACGCGGGCCAGCGCCGCGGCGGCCAGCGGCGCGCGTCCGAGGTTGGTGTGGATGACGACACCGGTGGCGTTGACCACCGGGCGCAGCGACCCGCGCGACATCGCGTCGAGGCGGGTGGCGGCGTCGTCGGCGATGGCGGCGGCGAGCGCCTCGCGGTCCGGGCTGGCGCCGCCGGTCGTCGCGGCGGTCAGCGTGGTCCGTGCGGCGGCGAGCGCGGCCCGCAGCGCCGTGACGGTGGCGTCATGGCCGTGACGCCCGGTCAACGTTCGCACGGCCGGCCGTTGCAGCAGCAGGTCAATCGAGGGCAGCGCGCGCAGATCGGCCATCTTGCGAGGGGTGGCCGATCAGGATACCATCCTGACTTTCACGCGCCTGCGCGTCCACGGCGCGTGTGAGCGATGCCCGACGATCCCGCCCCGACTCCCTCCGCGCCCGTGCCTGCCCGGCGGCCGCTCGAGCGGTTCTGGCCCTACGTCGATCTCGCCGAGGCGCCGACCGACGAGGAACTGGCGGCGCTCGATCCCGATCTGCATGCGGCGCTCTTCGGGCCGCGCAACCTGCCGTTCTCGGTGACGCTGGTGTTCCCGCCGTTCGCCGGTCCGCGCTACGACGACGCCGTGGCCCTGGCGCAGGGCGCCGCGGAGTATCGCCAGACCGGCGACGGCGACGCCCGCCGCCACCGCGCCCGCTACTTCTCGGCCGACGCCGCCGCGTTGCGCGACCTCTACGCGCTGGTCGGCGACCGGCCGGAGACCGAGGTGCTGGTCGACGATCGGCCGATCCCGTTCGCCCGCGAACTCTGGCTGCCGCTCGTCTGGTTGCAGCTCCTGAGATAACCGTGCCGCCGAACCACACGAGCGAGTTCGACCGGCAGCTGCGCGAGCTCGAAGCCGAACTGAAGAAGCTCGAGGTCGAATACAACCTGTTCTTCGCCGGCCGCCTGCCCAAGCTGCCGTGGGAGACCCGGGCCCGGGTGGAGGCGCTGGTCAAGCGCTACGACCGCCTGCAGATCCAGAACACCGCCGAGCGGTTCCGCTTCCAGGGTCTGCAGTCGCGCTTCAGCGCGTTCTGCGAGTTGTGGGAGCGCAACCTGCGCACCCGCGAAGGGACGCGCCCCGGGCCGCGCCGCGCCGGCGCCGGCGAGCCACCGCCCCCGCCGCCGCGGGCCAACGACGACGAGCCGATCGAGATTGCCGCCGCGCCGTCCACGTCACCGCCGCCGTCGGTCACCAGCCTGCGTGATCCGGCTGCCGAGGGCGAGAAAGTGCGCGCGCTGTACGATCAACTGGCGGCGGCGCGGCGCCAGGCCGGCGAGGCTGAGGTGCCGTTCGAGCGCTTCCAGGACGTGGTCCGCGCCCAGGTCTCCAAGCTCGGGCGCGACGGCGGGGAAGTGGTGTTCAAGGTCACGACCAGGGACGGACGCGTCGCCTTCACGGCCAAGCCGGCGGGGGAGTCGAGCGACGAGTCGTGAGCGGGAGGAGCGGCGGGAAGGGGTGGTGCGGCGGCGCCATCCGGCGCCAGCCTCGCGGCTGGCGCCGGGCGGATTCAGTGGTTCAGACGACGAGGACGTTGCCCGCCTGCGGCCCCTTCGGACCGTCGACGATCTCGAACTCGACGCCCTGGCCTTCTTCGAGCGACCGGAAGCCGGAGCCCTGGATCGCCGAGTAGTGCACGAACACGTCGCTCCCGCCTTCGCGCTCGATGAAGCCGTAGCCCTTGGCGTTGTTGAACCACTTGACCTTGCCTGTGATAC
>JBFWNR010000018.1:0-40151 GCA_050250955.1 Vicinamibacterales bacterium | reverse complement strand
TCTCGCTCAGGAAGCGGAACTTGTCGACCTGCTCGTCGATCAGGAACTCGGTGTCGCCGACGTCCTCGACGCGCACCCAGCGCAGCATCTGGCGGACCATCACCTCGATGTGCTTGTCGTTGATGTTCACGCCCTGGAGCCGGTAGACCTCCTGCACCTCGTTGACCAGGTACTTCTGCAGCTCCTTCTCGCCGAGCACGTGCAGGATGTCGTGCGGGTTGCTCGGCCCGTCCATCAGCGGATCGCCGGCCCGCACCCGTTCGCCGTCCTGGACGTTGACGTGGACGCCGCGCGGAATCGAGTACTCGCGCGGTTCGCCGCCGCCCTCGTCGGGGACGATGAGGATCTTGCGCTGGCCCTTGACCACCCCGCCGTGCTTGACGGTGCCGTCGATCTCGCTGATCACCGCCGGGTCGCGCGGCTTGCGGGCCTCGAACAGCTCGACGACGCGCGGCAGACCGCCGGTGATGTCCTTGGTCTTGGTGGTCTCGCGGGGGATCTTGGCCAGCACGTCGCCGGCCTCGAGGTCCTCGCCGTCCTGCACCATCATGTGGGCGTGGACCGGCATGATGTACTTGCGGACGACCTTGCCGTCCTTGCTGCGGATCTCCACCGTCGGCTGGCGCTTCTCGTCGGCCGAGTCGACGATGATCAGCCGTGACAGCCCGGTGATCTCGTCGAGATCCTCGTGCACGGTCACGCCCTCGACGATGTCCTTGAAGCGGACCTGACCGGCCTCCTCGGTGAGGATCGAGAAGGTGTAGGGGTCCCACTCGACCAGCACCTGGCCGGGTTCGACCTTCTGGCCGTCCTTGACCCGCAGGTGGGCGCCGTAGACCACCTGGTAGCGCTCGCGGTCGCGCCCCTTGTCGTCCTGCACCACGATGTGGCCGTTGCGGTTCATGACGATCAGGTCGGGGGCGCTGCCGTCGCTCTTGGTGCGCTCGACCACCGCCAGGTTGTCGAACCGCGCCGTGCCCTTGTGCTTGGCGTCGAGCGCCGACTGTTCCGACACCCGCGACGCCGTGCCGCCGATGTGGAAGGTGCGCATCGTCAGCTGGGTGCCCGGCTCGCCGATCGACTGGGCGGCGATGACCCCCACCGCCAGACCGAGCTCGACCACCTTGCCGGTGGCGAGGTCGCGGCCGTAGCAGTGGGCGCAGACGCCGCGCCGGCTCTGGCAGGTCAGCACCGAGCGGATCTTGACCTTCTCGATGCCGGCGTCCTGGACCTCGGCGGCCTTGTCCTCGTCGATCATGTCGTTGACGTCGAGGACGACGTTGCCGGTCACCGCGTCGGTGATCTTCTCGAGCGACACCCGGCCGATGATGCGGTCGCGCAGCGGCTCGATGATCTCGCCGCTCTCGACGATGGCCCGGGCTTCGATGCCGTCGACCGTGCCGCAGTCGTACTCGGAGATGATCACGTCCTGGGCGACGTCGACCAGCCGGCGGGTGAGATAGCCCGAGTCGGCGGTCTTCAGCGCCGTGTCGGCCAGGCCCTTGCGGGCACCGTGGGTCGAGATGAAGTACTCGAGCACCGACAGCCCCTCGCGGAAGTTGGCGCGGATCGGCGTCTCGATGATTTCGCCCGAGGGCTTGGCCATCAGGCCGCGCATTCCGGCCAGCTGCCGGATCTGCTGCTTGCTGCCGCGGGCGCCCGAGTCGGCCATGATGTAGACGGGGTTGAACGTCCGGCCCTCACGGTCGAGCTTCTCCATCTCCGAGAACATCTCGTCGGCGACCTTCTCGGTGACGTCCGACCACACGGCGATGATCTTGTTCTTGCGCTCGCCGTTGGTGATCGCCCCCTCGAGGTACTGCTGCTCGACGCGGATGACCTCGTCGCTGGCCCGCGACACCAGCTCCGGTTTGTTCTTCGGGATGATCAGGTCCTTGATGCCGACCGACAGCCCCGAGCGGGTCGCGAAGGTGAAGCCGGTCGTCTTCAGGCCGTCGAGCATCTCGACGGTCTTCTGCAGACCGTTGTGCAGGTAGCAGCGCTGCACCAGCTGCTGCAGCCCCTTCTTCTTCAGCAGGCCGTTGACGAACGGCAGGCCGCCCGGCAGCGCGGCGTTGAACAGCACGCGGCCGACGGTGGTGTTGATGATGCGGTTCTCGACCTCCTGCACGTCGGTGTGCAGCACGTCCTGGTCGTCGCGCGAGGTGGTCAGGTCCTGCAGCGGGCCGCTGTAGCGCAGGCGGATCGGCGTCAGGGTCTCGACCTCGCCGGCCTCGAGGGCCAGCATGACGTCGTCGATCGAGCCGAAGGCCCGGCCTTCGCCCTTGGCGCCGGCCTTCGACTTGGTCATGTAGTAGCAGCCGAGGACGATGTCCTGCGACGGCACGGTGATCGGCGCGCCGTTGCTGGGCGACAGCACGTTGCGCGACGACATCATCAGCTCGGTGGCCTCGATCTGCGCCTCCGGCGACAGCGGGATGTGCACCGCCATCTGGTCGCCGTCGAAGTCGGCGTTGAAGGCCGTGCAGACCAGCGGGTGGATGCGGATCGCCTTGCCCTCGACCAGCACCGGCTCGAACGCCTGGATGCCGAGGCGATGGAGCGTCGGGGCGCGGTTGAGCAGCACCGGGTGCTCCTTGATCACCTCCTCGAGGATGTCCCACACCTCGGGCACCTGCTTCTCGACCATCTCCTTGGCCTGCTTGATGGTCGCGACCAGGCCGCGTTCCTCGAGCTTGTTGTAGATGAACGGCTTGAACAGCTCGAGCGCCATCTTCTTGGGCAGCCCGCACTGGTGCAGCTTCAGCTCCGGACCGACGACGATCACCGAGCGGCCCGAGTAGTCGACGCGCTTGCCGAGCAGGTTCTGGCGGAACCGGCCCTGCTTGCCCTTGAGGGTGTCCGACAGCGACTTCAGCGGGCGGTTGTTGGCGCCGCGCAGCACGCGGCCGCGGCGGCCGTTGTCGAACAGGGCGTCGACCGCCTCCTGCAGCATCCGCTTCTCGTTGCGGATGATGACGTCGGGCGCCTTGAGCTCCATCAGCTTCTTCAACCGGTTGTTGCGGTTGATGACGCGGCGATAGAGGTCGTTGAGATCGGAGGTGGCGAAGCGGCCGCCGTCGAGCGGCACCAGCGGGCGCAGCTCGGGCGGGATCACCGGCACGACGTCGAGGATCATCCACTCCGGCTTGTTGCTCGACTTGCGGAACGAGTCGACGACCTTGAGCCGCTTGGCGAACTTCAGCTTCTTGGCCGCCGAGGTCTCGGTGCGCATGCGGTCGCGCAGCTCGACGGCGAGGGTCTCGACCTGGACGCGGCGCAGCAGCTCCTTGATCGCCTCGGCGCCCATCTGGGCCTTGAAGCGGGTGTAGCCGTACTCCTCGCGGGCCTTGCGGAACTGGTCCTCGTTGAGCAGCTGGTTCTGCTTGAGGTCGGTGTCGCCCGGATCGATGACGACGTAGGCCTCGAAGTAGAGCACCCGCTCGAGATCACGCAGCGGGATGTCGAGCAGGTGGCCGATGCGGCTGGGCAGCCCCTTGAAGAACCACACGTGGCTGACCGGGGTGGCCAGCCGGATGTGGCCGAGCCGCTCGCGCCGCACCTTGGCCTGGGTGACCTCGACGCCGCACTTGTCGCAGATCACGCCGCGGTGCTTCATGCGCTTGTACTTGCCGCACAGGCACTCCCAGTCGGTGATCGGCCCGAAGATCTTGGCGCAGAACAGCCCGTCGCGTTCGGGCTTGAAGGTGCGGTAGTTGATCGTCTCCGGCTTGGTGACCTCGCCGAACGACCACTGCTCGATCTTCTCCGGCGACGCCAGGCTGATACGGATCGCGTCGAAGTCGGCGCGAAGCGCGGTCTTGCTGTCCGTGAAGCTAGGTCTCATGGATCTCTCAGCCCTCCAGCACTGGCTCGGCGACCGCCTCGAGCACTTCGGCGGGCCGGCGCTTGGTGGAAATCAGCTCCACGTCGAGGCAGAGCGACTGCAGCTCGCGGATGAGCACGTTGAACGACTCGGGCAGCCCCGGCGTGAAGCTGGCGTCGCCCTTGACGATCGACTCGTAGATCTTGGCCCGGCCGGTGACGTCGTCCGACTTGGCGGTCAGCAGTTCCTGGAGGATGTGCGCGGCGCCGTAGGCCTCGAGCGCCCAGACCTCCATCTCGCCGAAGCGCTGCCCGCCGAACTGCGCCTTGCCGCCCAGCGGCTGCTGGGTGATGAGCGAGTACGGCCCGATCGACCGGGCGTGGATCTTGTCGTCGACCAGGTGGGAGAGCTTCAGCATGTAGATGTAGCCGACGGTCACCGGCTGCTCGAACAGGTCGCCGGTGAGGCCGTCGCGCAGCCGGGTCTTGCCGCCGGTCTGCTCCAGGCCGGCCTTGTCGAGCCAGCTGGAGATCTCGGCCTCGGTGGCGCCGTCGAAGACCGGCGTCGCGAAGTAGAGGCCGAGGGCGTGCGCGGCCCACCCCAGGTGGGTCTCGAGGATCTGCCCGACGTTCATGCGCGACGGCACGCCCAGCGGGTTGAGGACGATCTCGACCGGGGTGCCGTCGGGGAGGTACGGCATGTCCTCCTCGGGCAGCACCCGGGCGATGACGCCCTTGTTGCCGTGCCGGCCGGCCATCTTGTCGCCGACCTGCAGCTTGCGCTTCATGGCGACGTAGACCTTGACCAGCTTGATGACGCCGGGCGGCAGCTCGTCGCCGCGGCGCACCTTCTCCTTCTTCTCCTCGAAGATCTGCCGGATGACGTCGACCTGGCGCTCGGTGCGCTCCTCGATGGCGCGCAGATCGGGCTCCAGGCCGGCGTCGTCGGTCTCGATCTTGGCGCGGACCAGCACCGCGAACGGCAGCTCGGCCATCGCCTCGGCGGTCAGCGGCTGGCCCTTGCGGAGCAGCCGCTCGCGGCCGAACTCGTCGAACAGGTCGGCGCGCAGCGACCGGCCGACCAGCATCTGGACGACCCGCTTCTTGGTCTCCTCGTGGAGGATGCGGATCTCGTCCTGCTGGTTCTTCTCCATGATGTCGAGCTCTTCCTGCTCGATCGCCTTGGCCCGGTCGTCCTTCTCGATGCCCTTGCGGGAGAAGATCTTGACGCCGACGATGATGCCCTCGATACCCGGCGGGCAGATCAGCGAGGCGTCGCGGACGTCGCCGGCCTTCTCGCCGAAGATGGCGCGCAGCAGCTTCTCTTCCGGGGTCAGCTGGGTCTCGCCCTTGGGCGTCACCTTGCCGACCAGGATGTCGCCCGGCTTGACGTAGGCGCCGATGCGGATGATGCCGCTGTCGTCGAGATCGCGCAGGTAGGTCTCCGAGACGTTGGGGATGTCGCGGGTGATCTCCTCCGGCCCGAGCTTGGTGTCGCGGGCCTCGATCTCGAACTCCTCGATGTGGATCGAGGTGTAGTAGTCCTCCTTGACCGCCTTCTCCGAGACCAGGATGGCGTCCTCGAAGTTGTAGCCGCGCCACGGCATGAAGGCGACCAGGACGTTGCGGCCGAGGGCCAGCTCACCGAGCTCGGTGCACGGCCCGTCGGCCAGCACCTGGCCCTTGTGGACGCGCTGCCCGACCGCGATGATCGGCTTCTGGTTGATGCAGGTGTTCTGGTTCGACCGCTTGAACTTGGTCAGCGGGTAGATGTCGGCGCCCATCTCCTTGCTGGTGTCCTCGCCGCCCTCGACGCGGACGACGATGCGGGTGCTGTCGACGTAGTCGACGGTGCCGGACCGGCGGGCGACGATCACCGCGCCGGAGTCGCGGGCGGTGATGTACTCCATGCCGGTGCCGACGTAGGGCGAGCGGGCGCGCAGCAGCGGCACCGCCTGGCGCTGCATGTTCGAGCCCATCAGCGCCCGGTTGGCGTCGTCGTTCTCGAGGAACGGGATGAGCGACGCCGCCACCGACACCAGCTGCTTGGGCGAGACGTCGATGAAGTCGATCTCGTCGCGCCGGGCGAGGATGAAGTCGCCCTGCTTCCGGGCGTTGACGCGCTCGTTGCGGAAGTTGAGGTCCTCGTCGAGGTCGGCGTTGGCCTGGGCGATGATGTACTGGTCTTCCTCCCACGCCGACAGGTAGAAGGCGTGCGGCTCGTACTCGACGCCCTTCTTCTTGCTGCGGCCGTCGGCGCCGACCAGCTCGTCGGCCGGAACGACGTCGCCGACCTTGTACTTCGGGTTGCCGCCGGTGTTGGTGACCTGGACGTAGTCGATGACCCGGCCGTCCTTCACCTTGCGGTACGGCGACTCGATGAAGCCGAACTCGTTGATGCGGGCGTAGCAGGACAGCGACGAGATCAGGCCGATGTTCGGCCCTTCCGGGGTCTCGATCGGGCAGATGCGGCCGTAGTGGGTGGTGTGGACGTCGCGGACCTCGAAGCCGGCGCGCTCACGCGACAGCCCGCCCGGCCCCAGCGCCGACAGCCGCCGCTTGTGGGTGACCTCCGACAGCGGGTTGGTCTGGTCCATGAACTGCGACAGCTGCGACGACCCGAAGAACTCGCGAATCGCCGCCATCACCGGCTTCGCGTTGATCAGGTCGTGCGGCATGGCCGTCGCCATTTCCTGGTAGACCGACATCTTCTCCTTGATGGCGCGTTCCATGCGGACCAGGCCGATGCGGAACTGGTTCTCGAGGAGTTCGCCCACCGAGCGGACGCGGCGGTTGCCCAGGTGATCGATGTCGTCGACGTTGAACGGGTTCTTCTTCAGCTTGAGCTGGTACTTGATGACCTCGTAGAAGTCCTGCGGGTGCAGGATCTTCTCGTCGAGCGGCGTGTTGAGCCCGAGCTTGGTGTTGAGCTTGAGCCGGCCGACCCGCGAGAAGTCGTACTTCTGCGGGTTGAAGAACATGTTCTCGAACAGCGTCCGCGAGCTGTCGAGGGTCGGCGGGTCGCCGGGACGCAGCCGCCGGTAGATCTCGATCAGCGCCTCCTCGTGGGTGCGGATCGGATCCTTGCGCAGCGTCTGCGACAGGATGGTGCCGATCTCGTCACGCTCGGGGAAGAAGATGTCGATGGTCTCGACGCCCTTCTCGTGGGCCAGCGAGACGATCCGGGCGGTCAGCTCCTCGTTGGCTTCGAGCAGCACTTCGCCGGTGCCAGGGTCGACGATGTCGGCGGCGGCGAAGGCCCCCTCCATGGCCTCCTCGGTGATGTCGATGGTCTCGATGCCGGCCTTGCGCATCGCGTCGACGTGGGCCTTGGTGATCTTCTTGCCCTCGGCCACCGAGACGTCGGCGCCGGGAATCTTCACGCCCCTCTTGGCGCGCAGCCCGACGATGGTGTCGTTGACGGCCCACTTGACGGCGTTGTCGGCCAGGTGCAGGCGGTCGACGCCGTAGAAGGCGCGGATGATCTCGTCGGCGCCGCGCAGCCCGAGCGCGCGCAGGAACACCGTGGCCAGGAACTTGCGCTTGCGGTCGATGCGGACGTAGAGCAGGTTCTTGGCGTCGTACTCGAACTCGACCCACGAGCCGCGGTAGGGAATGATCTGCGCGACGTAGAGGGTCTTGTCCTCCGAGTGGAAGAACGCGCCCGGCGAGCGGTGCAGCTGGCTGACGATGACCCGTTCGGTGCCGTTGATGATGAACGTGCCGTTGTCGGTCATCAGCGGGATGTCGCCGAAGTAGACCTCCTGCTCCTTGATGTCGCGGATGGTCTTGACGCCGGTCTCGGGGTCCTTGTTCCAGACCACCAGCCGGATCGTCACCTTGAGCGGCACGGCGTAGGTCATGCCGCGCTCCTGGCACTCGTCGACGTCGTACTTGAGCTTCAGGGCGACGGTGTGGCCGCAGATGTCGCAGACGTCGCCGCGGGCCTGGTTCGAGGTCCCGCACTTGCCGCAGATGACGTCCTTCTCGCCGTAGGGGTCGGCGACCAGGGTGAAGCCGCAGGCCTTGCACGGCTTGCGCAGGTGGTGCAGCCCGGCCAGCTTGCCGCACTTGCACTCCCAGTTGCCGATCGAATACTCGATGAACTCCAGCGACGAGTTCTCGCGGAAGTCGCTGATCGGGAACACCGACTTGAACACCGACTGCAGACCCTGGTCCTCGCGCTCCGAGGGCATCCGGTTCATCTGCAGGAAGCGCTCGTAGGACCGCCGCTGGATCTCGATCAGATTGGGAATCGGAACCGTCGTCCGAATCTTCGAGAATTCCTTGCGCTCGCGGTAGACGTTCTTGGGAAGGCTGTACATGCTGTGAAAACCCTCGGATTCGGGTCTCGGGGCTCGGGGCTCGGGGCTCGGGACGGACACGGACGACCGGAACGCGGGCCGGGGCCTCGGGGTCTGGCGACCCCGGGCCCCTCAACCCGGACTCCGGGAAGGCACGGCGCGACGCGCCGTGGGACGGCTCCCGGCTTACTTGATCTCGACCTTGGCGCCGGCCTCTTCGAACTTCTTCTTGATGGCCTCGGCTTCTTCCTTGGTCACGCCTTCCTTGATCGGCTTGGGCGCGCTCTCGACCAGATCCTTGGCTTCCTTCAGGCCGAGGCTGGTGACTTCGCGGACCACCTTGATCACGTTGATCTTGTTGCCGCCCACGTCGGTCAGCATCGCCGTGAACTCGGTCTGCTCCTCGGCCGCCGCCGCGGCGCCGCCGCCGGCCCCGGCCATCGGCATCGCCATCATCGGCATCGCCGCGGCTGCCGACACCCCGAGTTCGGCCTCGAGGGTCTTCACGAGCTGCGAGAGCTCCATCACGCTGATGCCCTTGATGTAGTCCACCACCTGCTGCTGCGTCACGTCGGCCATTGCTCGTCTCTCCGTCTGGATGATGCGAATTCCGGTTGAATGTCTGAACTACGCCCGCTTCTTCTCGGCCTGCGCCAGCACGTTGACGAGGTCGCGGGGCACCGCGCTGAGTACCCGCACCAGGTTGGTGGCCGGGGCGTTCAGCACGTACAGCAGCTTGGCGTAGAGCTCGGGCTTGCCGGGCATGTTGGCGAGGTCGGTGACCTCGGCCGCCTTGATCGCCTGGCCCTGCACGACGGCTGCCTTGATCTGCAGCATCGGCGCGCCCTTCATGAAGGCGGTCAGGGTCTTGGCCAGCCCCACCGGGTCGGTACCGGTGTAGGCGACGGCGGTCGTCCCCTCGAAGTGCGTCGCCAGCGACTCGAACGAGGTGCCCTTCAGGGCCCGCTTCGCCAGCGTGTTCTTGACCACCTTGTAGCTGGCGCTCGCCTTCTTGAGCTCGCGCCGCAGCTCGGTGACCTGGGGCACGTTGATGCCCTTGTAGTCGATCAGGATCGCCGCATCGGCTCCGGTGAAGACACCCTCCAGGAGCTGCAGCTCGGCCTGTTTGTCGGCCTTCGTGACTGCCATGACTGCTGCCGCCTCCTAGTGCTTCGCCGACTCGTGCCGCATCTCGTCGATGCGGATGCCGGGCCCCATGGTCGATGACACGGTGATGCTGCGCAGGTACTTGCCCTTGGCAGCCGACGGCTTCGCCTTGACGATGCTGTCGAGCAGCATCGCGGCGTTGTCCACCAGATTCTGGGCCGGGAAGGAGGTCTTGCCGACCGGCGCGTGGACGATGCCGGTCTTGTCGACGCGGAACTCCACCTTGCCGGCCTTGATCTCCTTCACCGCCTTGGCGATGTCGACCGTGACGGTACCGGTCTTGGGGTTGGGCATCAGGCCGCGCGGCCCCAGCACCTTGCCCAGCTTGCCGACGACGCGCATCATGTCGGGCGTCGCCACCACGGCGTCGAAGTCCATCCAGCCGCCCTGGATCCGGTCGACGACGTCGTCGCCGCCGACGTGATCGGCGCCGGCGTCCTGCGCCTCGCGCTGCTTGTCCGGACCGGCGATGACCAGCACCGACTTGGTCTTGCCGAGGCCGTGCGGCAGCACGACCGTGCCGCGCACCATCTGGTCGGCGTGCTTGGGATCGACGCCGAGCCGGATCGACAGCGCCACCGTCTCGTCGAACTTCGCGAACTTCAGCTTCTGGACCAGCGGCATGGCCTCGTCCAGCCCGTAGGCGCGCTCTTCGACCTGCTGGCGCGCCGCGAGGTAGTTCTTCCCGCGCTTCCTCATGTGCCTCCTCCGTGGTTCAACCGGGTGCGGAGCACCCTCCCACGACCTGATTCCCGAACAGCGGCTAGCGGCTAGCGGCTAGGAAATGACGTCAATTCCCATCGAGCGGGCGGTGCCGGCCACCGTCTTGATGGCCGAGGCCAGCGACTCGGTATTGAGGTCGACCAGCTTCTGCTTGGCGATCTCCTCGACCTGTTTCATCGTCACCGTCCCGACCTTGGCCTTGTTCGGCTCGGCCGACCCCTTGGCGACGTTGGCGGCCTTCTTGAGCAGCACCGGCGCCGGCGGCGTCTTGGTGATGAAGGTGTAGGACCGGTCGGAATAGATGGTCACGACCGCGGGGATGATCAGCCCCTCGTCCTTCGCCGTCCGGGCGTTGAACGCCTTGACGAAGTCCATGATGTTGACGCCGTGCGGGCCGAGCGCCGTGCCCACCGGCGGCGCCGGCGTGGCCTTGCCCGCCGGAATCTGCAGCTTCACGAACGCCTGAACTTTTTTCGCCATGTCTCTAGAGTTTCTCGACCTGCAGGAAATCCAGCTCGACCGGCGTGGCGCGACCGAAGATGGTGACCATCACCTTGAGCGTGTTCTTGTCGACGTTGACGTCGTCCACGGTGCCGTTGAAGCTGGTGAACGGCCCCTCGTTGATCCGCACCTGATCGCCGCGCTCGAACGAGTACTTCGGCTTCGGCTTCTCGTGCGCGGTGCGGACCTGGTGGAGGATCTGCTCCACCTCTTCCTTGCTGAGCGGCGTCGGCTTGGCGCCGGCGCCGACGAAGCCGGTCACCTTCGGCGTGTTCTTGACCACATGCCACGCGTTGTCGGACATGTGCATCTCGACCAGCAGGTAGCCGGGGAAGAACCGCTTCGAGCTGACCACCTTCTTGCCGCCGCGCATCTCGACGACGTCCTCGGTGGGAATCAGCACCTCGCCGATCTCGTCCTGCAGGCCGTAGGCCTGGACGCGCTGCACCAGCGACTCGGCGACCTTCTTCTCGAAGCCCGAGTAGGTGTGGACGATGTACCAGTGCTTGGCTGCGACGTCGGTCATGCGCCACCGAACCGCTGGAAGATCCGCTGCACGGCCGAATTCAGCAGCAGGTCGATGCCGAACAGATAGAGACCGAACACCAGCGAGGTGAGGATCACGACGATGGTCGTGGCGTAGACTTCGGCCCGCGACGGCCAGGTCACGCGCCGCAGCTCGGCGCGGACTTCGCCGATGAACTCGAACAGCCGGCCCGGTCCGCGGGTCGTCGAAACGGCGCCGCCGTCGTCGCCCCCGCTTCCGGTCGTGGACGGCGTGTTCACCTTGTCGAGCGTTTCGGTCGCCACGTCTCTCTACTCGATTCTGGCAGGCCAAGAGGGACTCGAACCCCCAACCCCCGGTTTTGGAGACCGGTGCTCTACCAATTGAGCTATTGGCCTACGGCTACATGTCCAGCGGCTAGGGGCTAGCGGCTAGCGGCTAGACCCGGCGTGCGCCGCTATTTCTGCTCCTTGTGAGCGGTGTGCTTGCGGCAGAAACGGCAGTACTTGCTCATCTCCAGCCGCTCGGTGGTCTTCTTCTTGTTCTTCGTCGTGCTGTAGTTGCGGCGCTTGCACTCGCCGCACGCCATCTGGATGATGTCTCTCATGCTCGCTCGCTCCGCTCGCTCGCCTGACTAGCGGCTAGGGGCTAGCGGCTAGCGGCCAGAAGCGAGGCGACGTTGGCCGCGGCGGGAATGCCGCCCGCAGCCTCGTCGCCAGCCTCTTACTCGATCACCTCGGAAATGGTTCCCGCGCCGACCGTGCGGCCGCCCTCGCGGATGGCGAAGCGGGCGCCCTTCTCGATGGCCACCGGGGTGATCAGCTCGGCGGTGATCGCCGTGTTGTCGCCCGGCATCACCATCTCGACGCCCTCGGGCAGCTTGAGCGAGCCGGTGACGTCGGTGGTGCGCAGATAGAACTGCGGCCGGTAGCCGTTGAAGAACGGCGTGTGACGGCCACCCTCCTCCTTGCTGAGGATGTAGACCTCGGCCTTGAACTTGGTGTGCGGCTTGATCGAGCCGGGCTTGGCCAGCACCTGGCCGCGCTCGACGTCGTCCTTCTCCACGCCGCGCAGCAGCACGCCGACGTTGTCGCCGGCGACACCCTCGTCGAGCAGCTTGCGGAACATCTCGACGCCGGTGACGACCTTCTTCTCGGTGGGCTTGAAGCCGACGATTTCGATTTCCTCGCCGACCTTGACCCGGCCGCGCTCGATGCGCCCGGTGACCACGGTGCCGCGGCCCGAGATCGAGAACACGTCCTCGATCGGCATCAGGTACGGCTTGTCGACCTCGCGCTCCGGCAGCGGGATGTAGCTGTCGAGGGCTTCCATCAGCTTGACGATGGTCTCGACGCCGTCGGGTTCGCCCTGCAGCGCCTTGAGCGCCGAGACCCGCACCACCGGCACGTCGTCGCCGGGGAAGCCGTAGGTCTTGAGCAGCTCACGCACCTCGAGCTCGACCAGATCGACCAGCTCGGGGTCGTCGACGGCGTCGACCTTGTTGAGGGCGACCACCAGGTACGGCACGTTGACCTGGCGGGCCAGCAGCACGTGCTCGCGGGTCTGCGGCATCGGGCCGTCGACGCAGCTGACCACCAGGATGGCGCCGTCCATCTGCGCCGCGCCGGTGATCATGTTCTTGATGTAGTCGGCGTGCCCCGGGCAGTCGACGTGCGCGTAGTGCCGGTTGGCGGTGCTGTACTCGACGTGGCTGGTGGCGATGGTCAGGATCTTGGTGTCGTCACGGCGCCCCTGCGATTCGGAGGCCTTGGCCACCTCGTCGTAGGGCACGAACTTCGCCCAGCCCTTGTCCGCGGCGACCTTGGTCAGGGCCGCGGTGAGGGTGGTCTTGCCGTGGTCGATGTGGCCGATGGTGCCGACGTTGACGTGGGGTTTGGAACGGTCGAATTTCTCTTTCGCCATGACTCGTCTACGCTCGCTTTGCGTGACCGACCCGGCCCCGTGCCGGTGTCGGTGTCGTTTGTCTCGTCCGGGCTGGACACCCCAGCCCTGCCCTTGCCTGCCCTGCCCACGCCCTGCGCCCGAGGGCGCCGGCGGCCGTGCCTGCGGACCGCGCGGTCCGCGCATGTGGAGCCGATGACCGGGATTGAACCGGTGACCTCGTCCTTACCAAGGACGCGCTCTGCCAACTGAGCTACATCGGCCTTGGTTCCCTCAGCAGCCCTCCGCCGGCGTGGCCGACCAGCGCGAAATGGAGCGGGAGACGGGGATCGAACCCGCGACCAACAGCTTGGAAGGCTGTGACTCTACCACTGAGTTACTCCCGCCTTCGCCTCGCTCACCCTCGGCCCGCTCGCCCATCGCCGCCCGCAAAACCAGCGCGTCCTGTTGGTGGGCAGGGGAGGATTCGAACCTCCGTAGGCACAAGGCCGGCAGATTTACAGTCTGCTGCGATTGACCGCTCCGCCACCTACCCGTATGTCGTATCCCGCACACGGCGATCCCCCCGGGGTCGCGCCGTGCCAGGCGTTGTGTGTGTGGAATCTCTTCGACTCGACCTCGAATCCGCTCCCGAAGCCGACGCGGCACCCGGGTGGAGCTGGCGGAGGGATTTGAACCCACGACCCGCTGATTACAAATCAGCCGCTCTACCGGGCTGAGCTACGCCAGCCAGACGAACTTTGAAGGGTAGCACGACCCGTACCACCCGTGCAACACTGGTATTTCCTGGCCAGGAACGCCCTGGGGCGGGCGGCGCGCAGGTGACGCGGCGGACGGCGTCTCTTGGTCTGGCCCGCAGTGTTCTTGGGGCCCGGCCCGCCTGCGGCGGGCGGCGGTACGCCAGGCGGTGCGGTCGATCACGAAACCGAGCCTCCTCCGGAGTCCAGACGGCCGGGCTCTCGCCCGTGCCTCCCCCGGTTGCGCTGACGGACCGCTTCGAACAGGACGACAGCGGTCGCCACCGAGACGTTCAAACTGCCCAGCTGGCCACGCATGGGAATCGCCGCCAGCCGGTCGCACCGCTCCCGGACCAGGCGCCGCAGTCCGGAGCCTTCGGCCCCGACCACGATCGCCGTCGGCAGCGTGAGGTCGATCTCATCGTAGTGGGTTTCGGCGGCGGCGTCGAGCCCAAGGGTCCAGACCCCGGCCGCCTTGAGTTCGTCGAGCGCCCGGGCGATATTGACGACGTCGGCCACCGGCAGGTGGTAGACGGCGCCGGCGCTGGCCTTGGCCGCCGCGCCCTCGAGCGGCGCGGCGTGGCGGGTCTGCCGGATGAGTCCGGCCCCGCCGGCGGCGTGCAGGCTGCGGATGATCGCGCCGACGTTGTGCGGATCCTCGACGCCGTCGAGCACGACGAGGAGCGGCGGACCGTGGCCGGCATCGGTGAGCGCGTCGAGTGTGGTCGTCGGCAGCGCCCGGGACCGGGCGACGACTCCCTGATGCACGCCGCCGCGCGCCAGGCGCCGCAGGCCGTCGTCGTCCAGCGTCTGCACGGCGACACCCTGGCGGCGCGCCTCGTCCTGGATCTGGCGGGCGCGCTCGGCGCGGCGGTCGGCCACCCACAGCGCCTCGACGCGCCCGGCGCGCAGCGCCTCGAGGACGGGGTTCAGGCCGTAGATGATCACCGCAGGGAACGGGGAACGGGGACCAGGGAACAGGGCTGTCTGAAGGCGCTTGTCACGGGCATCCCACTGTCACGCGGTCCAACTGTCACATAGTCTCAGCGAGGGCGGCGGCGAAGTCGGCGGCGCGCTCGCGACAGCCGACGACGGGCGAGAGACCGTCGGCCGGCACGAGGCCGGCGGCCCGCTCGATGGCCGGCACGAGTACGTCCAGCTCGGGCCCGTCGGGTTCGCCGGTGACGGCCAGCCGGATGGTGTGGAACAGCGATTTGCCCTTGGCGCCGGTCCTCGCGCCGACCTGCCTGGCCACGGCTCGGAAGGTCTCCTTTGACACCAGCCGTGGGGTGTCCTGCAGCGCCGCGGCCCAGGCGTCGACGACGGCGCGGGCCGTCGGCTCTCCCGCCTCACGGCGAACCTCGTCGCGGCCGAGCGCGCCCGCAGCGTCGAAGGCGAAGATGAGCCGCATTCGCTCCGGCAGTTCGGCGAGCCGGTCCACCGAGGCCACCAGCGGCGGCAGCACGTCGCACAACCAGTCCCGCGCAGCCGTCGACGGCTCCCCACGACCGTGCCCCGCCTGCTCCAGGTAGGGCCAGGCCAGGGTCGCGAGCCGGGCCGGCGCAGCGGCCTTGAGGTAGTGGCGATTGACCCACGCCAGCTTGGCCTCGTCGAAGACGCCCGCCGAATGGCCGACGGCCGCCAGATCGAAGCGTCGCGCCAGCTCGTCGAGCGGCAGCACCTCGTCGCCGTCGCCGGGCGACCAGCCGATGAGCGCCAGGTAGTTGGCGAGCGCCTCGGGCAGGTAGCCCTTGGCGCGGAACTCCGCCACCGACGTGGCGCCGTGGCGCTTCGACAGCGGCGCGTGGTCGGGGCCCATCACCAGCGACAGGTGCGCGAAGGCCGGCGGCGGCCACCCGAACGCCTCGTAGACGAGCAGCTGCCGCGGCGTGTTGGAGACGTGGTCCTCGCCGCGGACCACGTGCGTCACCCGCATCAGCGCGTCGTCGATGACGACCGCGTAGTTGTAGGCGGCGACGCCGTCGCCGCGCACGATCACCGGATCGCCGATGACGTCCGTGTGGAAGGCGACCCGGCCGCGCACCAGGTCCTCGAACGCCACCTCGCGATCCGCCGGCACCCGCAGACGAACGGCCGGACGCTCGCCGGCGGCGCGCCGCGCCCGGGCGTCAGCGAGCGTGATGGCACGGCACCGACCGGAGTATCGCGGCGGCTGCCCGGCGGCCAGTGCCGCCTGACGCTCCCGCTCGAGCTGTTCGGGCGCACAGAAACAGTAGTAGGCGTGGCCGGCGTCGAGCAGCTGCTCGGTGTGCCCGGTGTACACCCCCAGCCGCTCGGACTGCCGATACGGGCCGACCTCGCCGCCGACGTCCACGCCTTCGTCCCAGGCGAGACCGAGCCAGCGGAGATCGTCCTTGATGGCCGCTTCCGACGCCGCCGTCGATCGCTCGCGGTCGGTGTCCTCGACGCGCAGGATGAAGGTGCCGCCGTGATGCCGCGCCAGCAGCCAGTTGAAGAGCGCCGTGCGGGCGTTGCCGACGTGCAGGTGCCCGGTCGGGCTGGGCGCGAAGCGGACGCGGATCATGACTCGCGGCTGGGGGCTAGCGGCTGGCGGCGAGGGCGCCAGGGCCAGCAGGAAGACAGCCTCTCATGAAAGGCATCCTGCGGCTAGCGGCCAGCGGCGAGTAAGAGGGCCACGGCGTGGCAGGCCATCGACTCGCCCCGACCGGGGCTGTCCTGGCCCTCGTTGGTCTTGCCCTTGACGCTGACGCGATCGACGGCGACGTCGAGCGCCGCGGCGAGGTTGGCGCGCATCGTCTCCAGGTAGGGCCACAGCTTCGGTTGCTGCGCGATGACGGTGACGTCGACGTTGCCGACCCGCAGGCCGGCGGCGTGGACGTGGCCGACGGCCGCGCGCAGCAGCGCCAGGCTGTCGGCGTCCTTCCACCGCGGGTCGGTGTCGGGGAACAGGCGGCCGATGTCGCCGGCGGCCGCGGCGCCGAGCACGGCATCGGTCACGGCGTGGCAGACGATATCGGCGTCGGAGTGGCCGTCGAGCCCGAGGACGAACGGCACGGTGACACCGGCCAGGACGAGGCGCCGGCCCGTGACCAGGCGGTGCAGGTCGTAGCCGATGCCGATCCGGGGCGGGGCCGGCACCGGGTCGGCGGCTGCCTGCCAGTCTTCGACGGTGGTGATCTTCACGTTGGCGCTCTCCCCTTCCACCAGGCGGACGCGGCCACCGGAGCGCTCGACCAGCCCGGCCTCGTCGGTGGCATCGTCGTCGCCGGCCACGGCGAACGCCCCGGCCAGGACCTCGCGGGCGAAGGCCTGCGGCGTCTGGACGAGGTAGATCGCCTCGCGCGGCAGCGTCTCGCCGACCCACGCCCCGCCGGCGCCGGCCACGCCGCGCTTGACGGTATCGTGCGGACGCAGGGCCGGAACCGCCGCCCCGCCCTCGGCCACCGCGTCGATCATCCGGTCGACCAGTGCCGGGGACACGAACGGCCGCGCCGCGTCGTGCACCAGGACGACGTCGGCGTCAGCGGCGATCGCCGCGAACGCACGGGCGACCGAATCGCGACGACGGGCACCCCCTTCCACGACCCGCACCGGACACGGCCATTCGAGGCCGAGACACGGCGGTGGCGGGTCGAGGTGCCCGGCCGGCAACGCCACCACCACTTCGTCGACGCGCGGGTGCCGCGCCAGGACCGACAGGCTGCGTTCGAGCAGCGTCAGGCCGCCCAGCGCTCGGAACTGCTTGGGCACCCCGCCGAGGCGGGTGCCGAGCCCCCCCGCCGCCAGGATGGCGCTGACCCGCAGCGCCATCAGGCCGCCACCCACCGGTCGCGCTCGACGCCACCGACCGCGGCCGCGATCCGGGCGCCGGTCCGGTCGAGGACGCCGTGCAGTTCCACGGCCGACACCGTTGCCGGAGCGTACACGACGACCAGCGCGTCCACGGTCGCCGCCGTGACCATGGCCCGCGCCGAGTCGGAGGTCGGATTGCCGAACGGGCCGTGCGCGTCGGCGCTGGTCAGCCGTCCGGCGACGTGCACGGTGTCCTTCCGAATGCCGTCGTAGGCCTCGCCGGGGGCACCGAGCCGCACCGTGAGCGGGCCGTCGAGCGCGGCGCGGTCGTACACCCCGTAGGGCAGCTGCCACTCGAGCGAACACAGGTTCACGGCATCGACCAGCGGGTTGACGCGGGGGAACGGATCGCCGCGGCGGACGCGGCGCAGCAGCGCCTCGTTCGACGGCCGGGTCCTGGTGGGGTCGATGCCGACGCGCCGGTACATCTCGCGCACCTGGCCGGTCTCGGGGGGTGGCGCCGACACGGTCCGGGCGATCACTGCGGCGATCTCGGCCGCCAGGACCTCGTCGTGCGCCCCGTGACGGGCGCCGTCCCACCACAGCGCCGCCGGTCGAACGATCGCGGCCAGCGCCGGCGACAGCGTGATCGGTGCGGGCACGCCGCGGATTGTACCCCGCGCCTCCGCGGCAACGGGCCCGGCCGCTACACTAGACGGATGCTCGACTTCCTGCTGCACGTGGACGAGCGGCTGGTGGCCATCGCCAACGCCGCCGGGCCATGGTCCTATGCCGTGCTGTTTGCGATCATCTTCGCCGAGACCGGGCTGGTGGTGACGCCGTTCCTGCCCGGCGACTCGCTGCTCTTCGCGGCCGGGGCGCTCGGCGCCACCGGCCTGTTCCGACTCGAGGTGCTGACGCCGGTGCTCGTCGTCGCCGCCGTGCTCGGCGACGCGGTGAACTACTCGATCGGGGCCCGCGTCGCCCACCGCTTCCTGGCTCCGGCCGACGGAGCGATCCCGGGAGTGCTCGGCCGGCTGGTGAAGCGGGAACACGTCGAGCAGGCGCACGCCTTCTTCGTGAAGCACGGCGGCAAGGCGGTGGTGCTGGCCCGCTTCGTGCCGATCGTCCGCACCTTCCTGCCGTTCGTCGCCGGCGGCGCCGACATGCCGTATCGGACCTTTGCGTTCTACAACGTGACCGGCGCCATCGCCTGGGTCGGCATCTGCGTCGGGGCCGGCTACCTGTTCGGCAACATTCCGGTCGTCAAGGACAACTTCGAGCTGGTCGTGCTCGGCATCGTCGCTGTCTCGGTGCTGCCGATCGTCGTCGAGCTCGTCAAGGTGCGGCGCCAGCGCCAACCCGCCCCCAGCCCGTAGTCGCCAGCCGCTAGCCGCCAGTGGCCGCCTCGGCTTCCACAGGAGGCAGGACCACGGCGCGGATCCGCGCCGCCAGCGCCCGCATGTCCTCGGCGGTCGGTTCGGCGGTGGCCGTGGTCGCCACCGGCGGGTGCACCACCAGCAGGACGTCGCCGGGCCGGGTGGTCAGCTCGCCCTTGCGCATCACGTGCCGGCTGCCGACGACCGACAACGGCACGATCGGCAAGCCGGCCTGCACCGCCGGGAAGAGGCTGCCGGCCTTGAACGTCCCGACGTGGCCGTCGCGGCTGCGCGTGCCCTCCGGAAAGACGATGAGCGACAGCCGGCGGTCGGGCAGCGAACGGGCCCAGGCGAAGATGCCGGCGCGGTCGGGCCGCTGGCGATCGACCAGCATGTGGCCGGTGCGGCGCAGGTGCCAGCCGAGGAACGGGAACCGGCCCAGCGACGCCTTGGCGATGATGCGCAACTGGTAGGGCAGCGACGCGAAGAGCACCGGGATGTCGTAGATGCTCTGGTGGTTGGCGACGAACACGTAGGTCGCGCCGGGGGTCAGGTGCTCGAGGCCGCGCACCTCGACGCGCACGCCGGTGGTCACCAGGATCAACCACGACCACGCCCGCGCGCACGAGTGGGCGAAGTGTCCGTGGCCGCCGAAGACCGACGAGCCGATCGACAGCGTGCCGAGGACGATCGTGTAGACGGCGATCGCGGGGATGAGCCAGAAGACCGTGCGGAGCAGGTGGAAGGACACGATGCCGGCCGGCCTCACCCGAGCAGCGCGTCGAGCGCTTCGCCGACGTGCCGGACGCCGACGAGCGCCGTACCGGCGTCCTCCGCCTGGCGGCGGCTGTCGTCGTCGACGTTGGCGGCCGGCAGCAGCACCCGGGCGAAGCCCAGCTGCCGGGCCTCGCGCAGCCGCAGCGGCGCCTGCGGCACGCCGCGCACTTCCCCGCCGAGGCCGACCTCGCCGAACACCGCCGTGCCGGCCGGGATCGGCCGGTTGCGGACGCTCGAGGCCAGCGCCGCCAGCACCGCCAGGTCGGCGGCCGGCTCGTCGATGGCCATGCCGCCGGCGATGTTGACGTAGACGTCTTCGCCGACCAGCACCAGGCCGGCGCGTTTCTCCAGCACCGCCAGCAGCAGCGCGACCCGTCCGGTGTCGATGCCGACGGCCATCCGCCGGGCGGTGCCGTAGGTGGCGGTGCTGACCAGGGCCTGGACCTCGACCAGCAACGGCCGCGAGCCCTCGACACAGCAGAGCACCGCCGAGCCCGGCGTCGCCGTCGGCCGCTCGGCCAGGAACAGCTGCGACGGATTGGGCACCGGCGTCAGGCCGGCGCCGGTCATCTCGAACACGCCGAGCTCGCTCACCGCGCCGAAGCGGTTCTTGATCGCGCGGACCACCCGGTGCGAATGGTGCCGCTCGCCCTCGAAGTAGAGCACCGTGTCGACGACGTGCTCGAGCACCTTGGGACCGGCGAGGCTGCCGTCCTTGGTGACGTGGCCGACCAGGAACGTCGGCAGGTCGTGGCCCTTGGCGGCGAAGAGGAATTGCGTCGCCGCTTCGCGCACCTGGCCGATGCTGCCCGGCGCCGACTGGAACTTCAGGGAGAAGACGGTCTGGATCGAGTCGACGACCAGCAGCCGCGGCCGGACCCGGCCGATCTCCTCGAGAATCCGTTCGACGCAGGTCTCGGCGAGCAGGTAGAGCGGCGCATCGCCGACGCCGAGCCGCTCGCCGCGGGCCTTGATCTGGTGCTCGGACTCCTCGCCCGAGGCGTAGAGCACGGCGCCGTGCACGCGGGCGAAATTGGCGGCGGCCTGCAGCAGCAGCGTCGACTTGCCGATCCCCGGCTCGCCGCCGAGCAGGACCAGCGAGCCGGGCACGATGCCGCCGCCGAGCACGCGGTCGAACTCGTCGACCCCGGAGGTCAGCCGCGGCGTGTCGCTGAGGACGACGTCGGCGTAGCGACGGGCGCCCTGGGCGCCGCCGGGAAGCGCGTAGCGGTGGCCGGCCGCCAGCCCGGCGCCGGCGCCGACCTCCACCGGGCGCTCCTCGACGAACGAGTTCCACGCCTCGCAGTCGGGGCAGCGGCCCAGCCACTTGCTCGACTGGCTGCCGCATTCCTGACACACGAAGACCGGTTTGGGCGCCTTGCTCACCCAGCGATCCTATCCGCCTCAGCCGGCCACCGGCCAGCCCGACGGGCCGGCGTCGGCGGCGGTGCCGAGGCAGGTCACCGACACCTGACGGGGCTGCGCGCCGTCGAGCTCGACGAACAAGAGCCGCTGCCAGCGGCCAAGCGCCAGCCGGCCCGCGGCCACCGGCAGCGTCTCGGAGGCGCGCAGCAGCACGGCCCGGAAGTCGGGGTCCCCGACGTGCGGACTGCGCACGTTGGGGTGAGAGTGCGCGTGGCCGTTGACACGCTCGTCGGCGGCGACGCCGTGCCTGCGGGCCAGATCGTCGTGGGCGTCGGCGAGCCCCCGCGGCACCAGGCGGTCGAGCAACGCCACGACGTCGAGTTGGAGCAGCGGCTCGGCGTCGTTCAGGACCAGGCCGGTCGTGGTGTGACGGGTCGTGACCGCCACCAGGCCGTCGCCGAGGCCGGCGCGCCGGACCACCGCGTCGACGGCCGGCGTCAGGTCGACGATCTGCACGGCCTGCCCGGTCTGCACCGTCACGACGGCGCGGTGGACGACCGTCACCGGCAGGGTGTCAGCGACGCTCATGGCCGCCCTCCGGACGCACCACGCCGCCGCGATACCGCTCGGGAGCGGCGAAGACGTCGTCCCAGGGAATCGCCGCGGTCATCTGCATCATCACGAACAGGGTGACGACGGCGCCGATGGTGATGGCCAGGCCGGTCATCCCCTGGAAGAAGAACGCATAGCTGAAAAGGACCAGGAACACCAGCTGGGCGGCGCCGGCCTCGCCGACCGCACGGCGCATCCCGGTGACGACGCGCAGGTAGCTGACGACCAGGAAGACGCTGACGGCGGCGGCGATCGCGAAGGCGACGCTCACCGGCATGTGATCGACGAGGTAGGCGAGCAGCAGGTGGAAGGCGAAGAACGCCGCCGACAGGAACCAGTAGTGCATCGGGTGCAGCGATTCGCCGGCGGTCACCCCGACCATCACCATCACCGCCAGGAAGAACAGCAGCGACACCGGGGCGAAGAAGGTCACCCGGGCGGCGAAGGGTCCGGGGTTGATGCGGTCGGGGAGACCGAGCGCGATGTGCTGGCCGGTGACGAGGTTGGCGAAGCTCCACGTGAGCGTCGCGCCCGGGCCCGCCGCAATGCGCTGGCTCGGCGACACCGAGCCGAGTGGGTAGTCGACATCGCCGACGTTGGTGGTCAGTACCAGCTGGAAGTCGCGCACCTGCGCGACGCCCTCGCGGGCGAAGGCATAGGTCCAGGTGCCGACGCCGCGCGACCGGTAGCCGACCTCGAACGCCACGGCGGCGTTCGGCGCGGCGGTGGTCGTGGCGGTCAGCTCGGCGCCCACCGGTCCGGCACCGGCCGCCGGCTGGCCGTCGACCCGCACGGTGACGTCGTCGAAGAGCACCTGGCCCTCCGGCAGCGGCAGCTGCAGTCGAACGGTGCGCGGCTCGGCGTCGGGGTTCGTGAACCGATAGGTGGCCTGGAAGCGGACCTCGTAGGTGGCATACCAGAGGAGCCCCTTCTGGCGATGCTCGAGCCGCACGTCGGCGATCGCCCGGGTGGACGCCGGGGTCAGGACCACCGGCCGCACGACGTCCTTGTGAATCTCGGTGCGGGTCAGCCGGCCGGTCGCATCCTTGCTCTCGACCACCTCGGTCTCCACCGCCGGGCGGTCGAGCGTGGCCACCGCGGCGACCTGCCGCTGCGGAGCGCCCCACAGCGCGTGGACCTCCCGCTCGAGACGCGAGTCGAACTCGCCGGTGCGGGCGACGAGCGATGCGCCGAGGACGGCCCAGGCGGCGGAAGTGCCCAGGAAGATCCCGGCGATGGCGAAGAGTCGGCGAACGGTCACGTTGCCCCCTTTGGCGCGCCCGGCACGGCAGTGTGCCGGAGTGCCGACGAGGGTGCCCGGCCGCGGCCGGCGATGTCGTCAGGGCACGCTGAGCGGCGGATGAGCGTTCGATGAGATCCGCCGTCGGGTCAGGCTGGCGCCGACGGCGACGCCGAACGCCGCCCCTTCGAACGCGGCGAGCAGCCGCTGCGTCAGCGGACCGAAGGTGGCCTCGCCGACCAGCCGTCCCAGCGGCCCGAGTGCCAGGGGCGCGTCGCCGGCGTGGCGGGCCACCTGGTTGACGAGGCCGCCGACCAGCGGCCGGTCGAGGCCGCCGAGTGCCGCACCGGCCAAGGCGCCGCCCGCGGCCGCCGCCGCCACGACCGCCACCCGCCGCAGGCCGCGCGGGGCCGGCAACCCGCCACGGCCGCTCCACCCGGTGACCAGGACATACGCGACCGCCACGGCGGTCGCCATCACGGCACCGTCGAGGGGTCCGGCGATGTCGATCGCGTCGAGACCGAGCAGGCCCTGCACCAGCGCCCGCACGACCAGATGCGCCGCGGCGCCGGCCAGGGCGCCGCTGGCGAACGCGGCGCCGACCACTGCCGGCCCGCGAGCGGAGCGCGCCACCACTTCCGCGATTGCCACGCCGAGGGCCACCGCCGCGGTCCCGGCCGCGCCCGCCGCCGCGCCCAGCACGGCGAGGGCGACGCCCGACAACGGCGTCGCCGTGGCGCCCGGCGATACGTACAAGGCCAGCCCGCCGACCGCACCGGCGGCCGCGCCGACGAGCGATCCGATCCGCGCCGCGCCGCGGGCGCGCCCGGCGACGAGGCTCTGTCCGTCGCGCAACCGCAGGCGCACCAGCGCCCACGCCGTGCCGGCCAGTTCGGCATCGCCGGCCAGCGGCACCGGCACCGCGCCGGCGTCGTCCCATCGGGCATCGCGGAGGTAGGCCAGGGCCCGGGCGTGGCCGGGGCGATCACGCAGCGCCGCCACCGCCGCCGCGTCGCCCAGCGCCAGCAGCTGCGCGGCGGCGTCGCGGGCGGCGGTGTCGTCGCCGACGGTGGCCGCCGCGAGCAGCCGATCGACGACGGCGGCCGGGCCGTTCACCGGCCGGCCCCGCGGCGGGTCGGCGTCGAGCCGCGGCACCGTTGCCGGCAGGTCGGCTTCTTCGACGACGTCGGCGGCGACGAACTGGTAGCCGTGTCGCGACACCGTGCGGATGAAGCGCGGCGTCTTCGGATCGTCGTCGAGGGCCCGGCGCAGCGTCCGCACCGCCTGGGCCAGGGCGCCGTCCGAGACGATGACGTCGCTCCACACCTCGGCGAAGATGTCGGCCTTGGCGACGGCATCGGCGCGCCGCGCCACCAGCAGCAGCAGCAGGTCGAAGTAGCGGGGGATGAGCGGCACCGGCCGGCCGTCGCACGTCAGCGTGCGGCCGCGCGGTGACAGCACGAAGCGCCCGAAGCGGTAACGGAGCGGGGTCGCCATCTCAGTGCGTGTCGCTCACCGATCGTAGTGGCGCTCGACGCGGGCGCCGAGCCGGCACAACACCTCGTAGGGAATCGTGCCGATCCATGCCGCCATCTCGCGGGCGTCGATCGCCTGCCACGGCGCCTCGCCCTGGCGGCCGAGGAACACCACCTCGTCGCCGGTGGACACCCCGTCGATGCCGGTGACGTCCACGGTCAGCATGTCCATGCTCACCGCGCCGACAATCGGCGCGCGGCGGCCGCGGACCAGGACCGCGCCACGGCCCTCGAGCCGGCGGTCGAGGCCGTCGGCGTAGCCGGCCGGGACGACGGCCAGCGTCTCGGGGGCGGCGGCGACGTGGCGCGCCCCGTAGCCGACGGTCTCCCCGGTGCGCACCCCCTTCACGGCCACCACGCGGCTGGTCAGGGTCATCGCCGGAATCAGCGGCAACGTCGCCGCCATCGGTGGCGGAACGACACCGTAGAGAAGCAGGCCCGGGCGCACCAGGTCGTGCCACGTGCGCGAGTCGCGCAGGCAGGCGGCGCTGTTGGCGGCATGGACGAGCCGGGGCCGGGCGCCGAGGGTGACCACCGCGGTCACCGCGGCGGCGAAGCGCTGGCGTTGCGCCTCGAACAGCGGGTGCTCGGGGTCGTCGGCGGTCGCATAGTGGGTGGCGATCGCCTCGACGTCCAGCCCGGGGTCGCCGACCACCGACGGCAGCGTGCGCACCAGGTTGTCGTGGCGGAAGCCGAGCCGGTTGAGGCCGGTGTCGATCTTGAGGTGACAGGCCAGCCGCACCCCGCGGGCCCGCGCCGCGGCACCCAGCGCCTGCGCCGCCCCGGGGCTCGACACCGTCGGCGTCAGATCGTGGGTGAAGACGCCGCCGACGTCGCTGACGCTGAGCGCGCCGAACACCAGGATGCGGCCGCGGTCGCCGCTGTCGCGCAGCTCGATGCCCTCTTCGATGTCGGCGACGGCGAGCCAGGAGGCCCCCGCCTCGCGCAGCGCTCGCGCGACGGCGACGGCCCCGTGGCCGTAGGCGTTGGCCTTGACCACGGCCAGGATGCCGGGGGACGACGCCGGGCCGCTGCCGGCGCCGCGGTTGATGGCCACCTCGGCGGCGAGGTAGTCGGCCACGGCGTGGAAGTTGTGCCGGATCGCCGCCAGGTCGACCCGCGCGGCGGTGCAGCGGATCACCGGCGAGGCCCCGCCGCGGCCGAGTGCCTCACGCGTCGTGGACGAGGGGCATGAACTTGGTCTGCCCGGAGAGGAACGCCGTCTTGACGGTGCCGGTGGGGCCGTTGCGCTGCTTGGCGATGATGAGCTCGGCGATGCCGTCGTTCTCCGACGGCACGCTGCGATCGGGCTTGTACATCTCCTCGCGGAAGATCATGATGACGACGTCTGCATCCTGCTCGAGGGCGCCCGATTCTCTCAGGTCCGACAGCATCGGCCGCTTGTCGGACCGCGCCTCGGGGGCGCGCGACAGCTGCGACAGGACCACGATCGGGACGTTCAGCTCCTTGGCCAGCCCCTTCAACGACCGCGAGATCGACGCCAGTTCCAGGGTGCGGTTCTCGAACCGGCCGCGTCCGGTCATCAGCTGCACGTAGTCGACGGCGAGGATGTCGAGGCCGTGCTCGGCCTGGAGGCGGCGGGCCTTGGCCCGCATCTCGAGCACGCCGAGGCCGGCCGAGTCGTCGACGTAGAGCTGCGCCTCCGACAGCGTCTCCATGGCGTGAGTGATCTGGCCGTACTCGCGCTGGCCGATCTGTCCGCTGAGCAGGCGGAAGCTGTCGATCTTCGCCTCCGAGGACAGCATGCGCATGAACAGCTGTTCCTTGGACATCTCCAGGCTGAACACGCCGGCCACGCCCAGGCGATTGGCGCCGTAGGGCGCCGGCTGGGTGGCCACGTGCTGGCAGACGTTCAGCACCAGGCTGGTCTTGCCCATCGACGGCCGCGCCGCCACGATCACCAGGTCGCCGGGCTGGAAGCCGCGGGTCATGCGATCGAGGTCGGGCAGGTGAGTGCCGACCCCGGTGACGAACGACTGGTGCTCGAACAGCTTCTCGATCTTCGGGAAGCTCTCCTGCACCAGCTGGCGCATCGGCACGAAGCCGGCCTTGACCCGGTCCTCGGCCACCGAGAAGATGGCGCTCTCGGCGTCGTCGAGGATGAGGTCGGCGTCCTGATCGGCCTCGTAGGCGTTGGCGACGATCTTGTTGGCGGCGAAGATCAGGCTCCGCAGCGTCGCCTTTTCCTTGACGATGCGGGCGTAGTATTCGACGTTGGTGGCGCGCGGCACGCCATCGACCAGGGCCGCCAGGTAGGCCGGGCCGCCGACGTCTTCCAGCTCGCCGGTGCGCTCCAGCTCCTCGCGCAGCGTCACGAAGTCGATGGCGCTGCGCCGCTCGACCAGATCGGTCATCCGCTCGAAGATGCGCCGGTGGGCGTCGCGGAAGAAGGCGTTGGCGGTGACGATGGCGACGGCGGTGTTGAACGCCTCGTTGTCGATGAGGATCGCGCCCAGCACCGACCGTTCGGCGTCGAGGTTGTGCGGCAGCGTACGCTCGGCGGCGGCGACAGCGGTCTCGGGAGCCATGGTGAGCGCGGCGGAAGATCGAAACTCTACGTCTCGCGTCAGCCGAGCGCAAGACTTGACGGCGGGAAAAAAGCAAAGGCCGGGTGCAGAACCTGCACCCGGCCGAAGCGTGACCGCGCGTGGGGCCAGCCGCCAGCCCCTAGCCGCTACTCCTTGTCCACCACCACCTTGAGCTGCGCCGTCACGTCGCGGTGCAGCTTGACCGGCACGGTGAACTCGCCGAGCGCCTTCAGGGCGTCGGGCAGCAGGATCTTGCGCCGATCGATGTCGAAGCCCTTGGCCTTGATGACATCGGCGATGTCCTGGCTGGTGACCGAGCCGTAGAGCTGCTCGGTCTCACCGACCTTGCGGGTGAAGGTCAGCTCCAGGGCGGTGAGTCGGGCGGCGATGGCTTCCGACGCGGCGCGCTCCTCGGCCTCGCGGGCCTCGGCGATCTTGCGCTCGCGCTCGACGCGCTTCTTGTTGGCCTCGGTGGCCACCAGCGCCAGCTTGCGCGGCAGCAGGTAGTTGCGGGCGTAGCCGTCGGCGACCTTGACGATCTCGCCGCGGTGGCCCAGGTGTTCGACGTGGTCGCGGAGGATGAGTTCCATGGTCCCTCGCTAGTCGGTCACGTACGGCAGCAGGGCAATCTGGCGCGCCCGCATGATCGCCGTCCGCAGCTTGCGCTGGTGCAGCGCACAGGTGCCCGAGATGCGGCGCGGCAGCACCTTGCCGCGCTCCGGGACGAAGCCGGCGAGCATCCGCACGTCCTTGTAGTTGATGTCGTCGATCCGCTCCGCGCAGAACTTGCACACCTTGCGGCGGCGGAACATCCCGCGGCGCTGGCTGTCCTTCTTGTCGCCGCTCTTGCCGCGGCCGCGGCCCTTGCCGGCGCCGCCCGATTTGCGTCCGTTCGCCATGGTCTACGCCTCCGCCGGCTCGAAGCCGTCCCGTTCGTCCTCGTCGCCGTCCTGCGCCTGCGGGCCTTCGCCCGGCTGGCGCTCCGGCGGCAGCCCGCGGGCGACGCGTCGCCGCCGCGAGTCCTCGACGCGGATGGTCTTGGCCCGCTCGGCCTTGCGCTCGTGTTCGTCGACGCGGACGATGAGGTGGCGCAGCAGGCCCTCGCTGACCCGCAGCCGCCGGTCGATCTCCTTCATCAACTCGCCGGTGCCGTCGATGACGTGGAGGACGTAGAAGCCCTCCTTGTGCTTGCCGATGTCGTAGGCCAGCTTGCGGCGGCCCCAGACGTCGGTCTTCTCCAGCGTGCCGCCGACGCGGCCGATGACCGCCTCGACCTGGCCCTGGAAGTCGGCCTGTTCCTGCTCGGTCGCCTCGGGCCTGAGGACGTAGATCAGTTCGTACTTGCGTGCGCTCATCCGTTCTCCTTGTGGACCCGCCTTCGCGCTTCGCGCTTCGGCGGGCAGGCTCGCCGTGGCTCACCTGCCCCGCTTCCGTGCTCACCCGACGACGATGGCCACCGTAGTGGCAAGGAGACCTCCCGCGCCGCTACGAGGCGGCACCGGGGTCCTGCTTGTCGTTGGCTGCGTTGAACGCGTTCATCACGCGTTCGATGCCCTCGGCGACGAAGGTCGCCACGGCATCGGCGGCGCGCAGCACCACCGCCTCCACTTCCCCGCGTTCCTCGGGCGTGAACGCGCCGAGGACGTGATCCGCGAGGTCCCACCGGGTGTCGCCGCGCCCGACGCCGATGCGCAGCCGCGCCACCTCCACGGTCCCGAGCCGGTCGATGACCGACTTCAGGCCGTTGTGACCGCCGGCGCTGCCGCGCCGCCCGGCCCGCAGCCGTCCGAGCGGCAGCGCCACCTCGTCGACGACGACGAGCACGTCGGCCACCGCCACCTTGTAGAACCCGGTCAGCCCGCCGACCGCGGCGCCGCTCAGGTTCATGAACGTCATGGGCTTGGCGACCAGCACGGCCTCCTCGCCCATCCGCACCTTGGCGACCAGCGCCTGGTGCTCATCGCGCCATTGGGTCGCCCCGGCGCGCCGCGCCACTTCGTCGGCGACCCTGAAGCCGACGTTGTGGCGGGTGTCGTGGTAGCGGGCGCCGGGATTGCCGAGCCCGACGACCAGCTTCACTTCTTGCCCTTGTCGTCGCCTTCCTTGTCGGCCTTGCCCTTCTTGGCCACTTCCGGTTCGGTCGCGGCCGCGCCCGGCGCGGCGGCCGCGGCGCCGGCGTCGGCGGCCGGCTCGGCCACCACCTTGGCGGCGACGACGTGGACCAGCATCAGGTCGGCGTCGCTCACCGGCGTCCAGGTGACGTTGGCGGCGAGGTCCTTCATGTAGATGGCCTGGCCGAGTTCGAGCGCCGAGACGTCGATGTCGAGGTGCTCGGGAATCTCGGTGGGCAGGCACTCGACCTCGACTTCCTTGTGGAGGAACTCGAGGATGCCGTCCTGCTGCTTGACGCCCTTGGCGTCGCCGTGGAGCACCAGCGGCACGGTGACGGTGATCTTCCGCTCGAGGTTGACGCGGTAGAAATCGGCGTGCAGCAGGTGCTGCGTCACCGGATCGAGCTGGAATTCCTTGACCAGCACCTTCTGGGTGCTCTCACCCGGCACGGTCAGCGTGATCAGGGTGTTGGCCCCCGACGCCGAGCGCAGGATCTTCATCATCTCCTTCGGGTTGACGCCGACGGCCACCGGGGCGATGTCGTCGCCGGCCTTCTGCGCGCCGTAGACCACCGCCGGTATCGTGCCGGCGGCGCGCAGCCGCCGCGCCTCGTTCTTGCCCCTGCCCGCCCGCTTGACCGCTTCGAGTGTCGCTTCCATGAGTCTTGTCCTGTTCTTCCCTGGTCCCCGGTCCCTGGTCCCCGGTCCCTACACGAACAACGAAGAAACCGACGTCTCCTCGTGAATGCTGCGAATCGCCTGGCCGAGCAGCCGGGCCACCGACAGCTCGACGATCTTCTCGCACCGCGCCCGTTTCTCCTCGAGCGGGATGGTGTTGGTGACGATCAGTTTGTCGAGCGGTGACTTCTCGATGCGCTCGATCGCCGGTCCCGACAGCACCCCGTGGACGGCGCACGCCAGGACCCGCTCGGCGCCGGCGTCGTTGAGCGCCGTCGCCGCCTTCTGCATGGTGCCGGCCGTGTCGATGATGTCGTCGGCGATGACGCAGGTCCGGCCGCGGATATCACCGATGACGTTCATCACCTCGGCGGTACCGTCCTCGCTGCGTCGCTTGTCGATGACCGCCAGTTCGGCGTCGAGCCGCTTGGCGTAGGCGCGGGCGCGCTCGGCGCCGCCGGCGTCGGGCGCGACGATGGTCAAGGTCTTCAAGTCCTGGCGCGCGAGGTGGTCGATGATGACCGGCGCCGCGAACAGGTGGTCCACCGGGATGTCGAAGAAGGCCTGGATCTGCGCCTTGTGCAGGTCCATGGTCAGCACGCGGTGGGCGCCGGCGGCGGCGATCACGTTGGCGACCAGCTTGGCTGAGATCGGCACCCTGGGCTTGTCCTTGCGGTCCTGCCGGGCGTAGCCGTAGTAGGGGATGACCGCGGTGATGCGCGCCGCCGACGAGCGCCGGAAGGCGTCGATCATGATCAGCATCTCGACCAGGTGCTGATCGACCGGGGCGCAGGTGGGCTGCACCAGGAACACGTCGGTACCGCGGATGTTCTCGTCGATCTGGAAGGAGACTTCGGTGTCCGGGAAGCGGCGCAGCCGGGCCTGCCCGATCGGCACGCCCAGGAACTGGGCGATCTCGCGGGCCAGCCGCGGGTGGGCGCTGCCGGCGAACACTTTGAGATCTCCGAACCCCGTCTGTGGCATCGTCAGTCCGCGCGCCCGGTTGGCCTTGACGGCGCCTGCCGTGTCTCCCGTCATAAGTGGTTGGGGCGGAAGGATTCGAACCTTCGAATACGGGTTCCAAAGACCCGCGCCTTACCGCTTGGCCACGCCCCAATGGAAGCCTGGCCGTCCGCCGCCGACGGCTGGCCGGCCCTGCCCCGCCCGCCGGGGCGACAGGCGCGACTCGCCTCGTACGGCCGAAACCCCAAGTGTATACGACGGATCCGGCCGGCGGCAACTGGCGGGGTCAGCGGCCCAGGGCCCGGCGACCGGCCTGCGCCACGGCGCGGCGGGGCAAGGTCGCGGTCAACCACGCCTTCACACCACGGCGCGTGAAGGCGGCGTGTGCCGCCGCGGCCGCGATGTCGTCGGCGAACAGGCCGAACACGGCCGAGCCGCTCCCCGACATCGCGGCGTGGTCGGCGCCGAGCGCCCGCAGGCGGCGGACGATGCGGCCGATGGCCGGGTGCCGGCGGCTGACCGGCGCTTCGAGGTCGTTGCGCAGATCGGTGGCCCAGCGCGGCCACGACGGCGGCGCGGAGCGGCGCCGGGCCACGACCCGCCGCGGCGGTCCGTCGAGGTCGAACCACCGGTAGGCGTCCGGGGTCGACACGCCGAATGGCGGCACGACCACCAGCACCGCGGTGGCGGGCGGCTCGACCAGCGGCGAGACGTCGTCACCGCGGCCGGTTCCGAGGGCCGTGCCGCCGGCGAGGAAGAACGGCACGTCGGCGCCGAGACGCGCGGCGAGCGTCGCCAGGTCCGTCACCGTCAAGGGCAGGTCCCACAGGCGGCACAAGGCCAGGAGCGCCGCCGCCGCGTCGGCGCTGCCGCCGCCGAGTCCGGCCTGGGCCGGAATGCGTTTGACGACGTCCACCCGCACCCCGGCCACCCGGCGGCGCGGCGCGGCGACGGCGGCGAGCAGCTCGGCGGCGCGCCAGATGAGGTTGCTGGCGTCGGTCGGCATCGACGGCTCGTTGCCGACGATGACAAACGGCCCCGCCACCGGCGTGAAGGTCAACGTGTCGTGCAGGCGCACCGACTGCAGCACGGTGCGGACGTCGTGGTAGCCGTCGGGCAGCAGCCCGAGGATGCGCAGATCGAGGTTGATCTTGGCGTAGGCCGGCAGCGTCAGCGGCGGCGACGGCTGAGACACGTCAGCGCGGGCTCGCCGGGGCCAGCGGACTGGCCGCGCGCAGGTCGTCGAGCGTCATGGGGGTGACATCGGCCGGCACGGCGACCGAGAACGCGTCGGCCGGCAGGTCGATGTTGGCCTGCACCTGCGACAGGGTCGCGGTGAGGTCGATGGCGCCGCGCGGCAGCGTGCGGCGGACCCGCACGATGCGGCCGCCGCCAGGCGCGGCAGCGTAGTCGATCAACCAGCCGCGATCGTCGGCGGCGACCACGGCGCCGTCGCGCAGGTAGACGCGCACGTCGCCGCGCTCGACCGCCTGCCAGCCGCCGGCGAAGCTGAGACCGAGGGTGGCGTCGAGGGCCAGGCAGCCGAAGAGCACGTCGCGCAGTTCCCCGGCGTCGAGGGCCAGGCCGGTGATGGCGTCCAGCACCTCGGCCACCGAGGCCTCGCGCAGCACCTGCCGATCGCGCGGGAAGAGCAGCGTCGTGGTCGCGCCGTCGGAGCCGAGCACCAGCGCCGGGGCGCCGAACGGCGCCAGCGCTTCCAGCCGGATCGAGGACGGGGCGGCGAAGCCGGCGACCAGGCGGGCGCGGATCCGGTCACCGCCCACCCGGCCGCTGAGCGCGATCTCGGCGGTCGCCGTCCGCAGCGGCCGGCACTGCCGCGTCGCCGCGGCGAAGGCGGCCAGCGCGGTGGGATCGGCCGCGGGCGTTCCGGCCGGACGGGCCGGCCCGCGCGTCGCACAGGCGGCGGCCGCAGCGGCGACGCAGGCGATGGCCGCGCGGCGCCACCGCGCGCGCGTCGGGGTCATCGCGGGCGCTGGCGCAACTGCCGCAGACGACGTTCGAGGGCCGCCCGATCGACGTCGACGCCGTCGCCGCCCAGGGCCAGGTCCAGCGCCGCCGCCGCCTCGGCCGGCTTGTCGAGGGCCGCCAGGACGTCGGCGTAGTGCGACTGGATCACCGAGCTGCCGCGCAGCGCCGTCGCCGCGCGGCGCAGCGGCTCCTCGGCGTCGGCGGGGCGCCCGAGCTTGAAGAGCGCCCAGCCGCGGCTGTCGAGGAAGGCCGGATTGCCGGGCTCGGCGGCCAGGGCGCGATCGACGAGGGCCAGCGCTTCGTCGAGCCGCTGGCCGCGGTCGGCGAGCATGTAGCCCAGGTAGTTCAACGCGTTCGCGTGCAGTGGATCGCGGGCGAGGATCGCCCGGAAGACCCGCTCGGCATCGCTGACGCGGTCGGCGGCCTCGTAGGCCGCGGCGAGGCGAAAGGCCACGGCGTCGTCGGCCGGCGCGGCGCCGCCGAGGCTGGTGATCGCCTTGATGGCGTCGTCGAACCGGCGCGCTTCCTCGTAGACGTCGGCGAGCACGAACGCCCCGGCCTGCGAGGTGCGGCGGTCGCCGACCGATCGCTCGAGGAACGCGACGGCGTCGGCAGCGCGGCCGGCCTTGATGCCGGCCAGCGCCTCGATGCGGAGCAGGCCGAGGTCGGCCGGTCCCGACGATGCCACCCGCGCATCGCGCGCCACGCGCTGCGCCTGGTCGAACTGCCGCGCCTGGAGATGCGCCTGGGCGAGCGCCGCCGCCACCGGCAATGACGACGGCAGCAGGGCCCGCGCCCGCTCGAAGGTGTCGACCGCGGCCGACGACTCGCCGAGCTGCTGCTGGGCGCCGCCGAGTTCGGCGAGCAGCCGCACGAACTCGCCGAGGCGCGGACCGCTCGGCTGCGCCGCATCGCGGGTCGCCGGGCCGAGCAGCGCCGTGATGGCGGCATAGTCGTGCCGCTCGCGATAGACCCCGGCGAGCAGGCCCAGCACCTGGAGGTTGGCCGGCTCGAGCGCGAGCGCGGCCTTGGCGGCGCGCTCGGCCTCGGCGTTGGCGCCGCGCTGGAGGTGGGCACGCGCGAGCAGCGTGTGGCCGGTGAGATCCTTCGGGTTGGCGGCGACGAACTCGGTGAGCAGCGTCACGGCGCGATCGACGCCGGCGCCGCCGTCGATGTTGAGCAGCGCCTGCGCCCGGCGCAGCCGCAGTTCCCGGCCCGGCCCCCTGACAGTGGCGGCGCCCTTCTCGTAGGCCGCCGCCGCCTCCTCCCACTTGTTCTGCCGCTCGTAGAGATCGCCGAGCGCGAGGTAATAGCGGGGATTGGCGCCGGCCGCCTGCTCCAGGACCGCCGCAGCGCGCTCGAACTGGCCGAGGCTGCGATGGGCCTCGGCGAGCAGGGCCAGCGGCTCGGCCGACGCCGTCTGCCCGGCCACGCGTTCGAGGAGCGGCACGGCGCGGGCGGCGTCTCCGCTGGCGAGCAACTGCCGGGCCAGCGTCATCTGCAGGCCGAGATCGCTGACCATCGTCGGCGAGGCCTGAATGCGGGTCAGGTGGCCGATGGCCTTGTCGCGCCATTCGCCGGTCGTGCCGCCCTTGGGCCCGGCGACGGCGCCGTCGGCCCACGCGGCGTAGACGAGACCGAGGATGCGGTGGCCCTCCTCGGACGAGGCGTCGAGCCCGATGGCACGCTCGGCCGCGGCGACCGCGTCGGCGGCGCGGTTCTGCCGCGCGAAGAACCCGGCCTGCTCCGCCCGCAGTTCGGCCGACGTCGGATCGAGCGTCACCGCGCGCTGCAGCGCGGCTTCGGCGGCGGCGAGATCGTCGGCCGCCTCGGCGCGGCGGGCGAGCAGGAACTCGTACATGGCGGCGGCGTTGGCGGGCCGGGCCGCCAGCTGGGCGGCGGTCGGCGTCGGCGAGGCGGGCTGGCTGGCGGCGGGCCACGGGGCAGCAACCAGGGTCCACACGACGAGGACGGCCCGCGCGCTCAGCATGTCTGCATCTTTTCACAACTCGCCGGGCGCCACGGCCGGGTTTTCGCCCGGCCGCGGGCCGGCCGGCGCTATACTGCCCGCGGAGTCCCCGGATGCCGATCGACGCAGAACTGCTCGACATTCTGGCCTGCCCGGCGTGCAAGACCCCGGTGCGCCTGGTCAAGGACGGCACGGCCCTGAAGTGCGACAGTTGCCACCGCGTCTACGCCATCAAGGACGACATCCCGGTGATGCTGCTCGACGAAGCGACCATCGAGCCCTGACCACCGACCCGCCGCACCTCCGCCTCCTGCTCGTCCGTCTCCGCCTGGTCGGCGACGTCACCTTCACGACACCCGCCATCCGCGCGCTGCGCCGGCACTTCCCGGCCGCGACGATCGACTACCTGGTCGAAGCGGCGGCGGCGCCGGTCGTGCGCCACAATCCGCACCTGTCGTCGGTGATCGAGGTGACCCGGCCGCGCGGCTGGCGGCGCCTCGCCGCCGACCTGGCGCTGGCTCGCACCCTGCGTCGCCGTCGCTACGACGTCGCCATCGACTTCCACGGCGGACCGCGCAGCGCCTGGCTGGTGCGGGCCAGCGGGGCGCCGACCCGCATCGGCTACGCGATCCCCGGGCGGCAGTGGGCCTACACCACCCGGGTGGCGTGGCACCCGCACCTCGAGCCACCGCGGCACTCGGTGCTCAACCAGTGGGACCTGCTGGGCCCGCTCGGGCTCCCGCCGGCCGACCCCGACCGCGACCCGGTCGAGATGGTGGCAGGATCCGAGGCATCGACGGCCGCGGCCGACCGGCTCGCCCGCGCCGGCATCGATGCGACGACGCCGCTGGTGGTCCTGCACGTCAGCGCCAGCAACCCGTTCCGGCGCTGGCCGCGGGCGTCGTTCGCCCGGCTCGCCGCCGGTCTGGCCGCCGGCGACCCGGCGCGGCGCATTATGATCACGGCCGGCCCCTCGGAGGCCGACGCCGCCGATGCGGTCGCGGCCGAGGCGGCGCAGCTGGCTGGCGGTGCCGCCGCCGGGATCGTGCGCAGCGGGGAACCGACGCTGGAGGAACTCGAGGTCATCGTGTCGCGGGCGCGGCTGTTCATCGGCGGGGACTCCGGGCCCCTGCACGTCGCCGCCACCACCGGCGTGCCGATCGTCGCGTTGTTCGGCCCGACGCTGCCGGCGCGCTCGATGCCGTGGCGGGCGGCGACCATCCCCGCCGTGGCGCTGGAACCGGGGCCGCTGCCCTGCCGGCCCTGCCACCAGCGCAGGTGCGTGCCGGGCGACTTCCGCTGCCTCACCGCCATCACCCCGGACGCGGTGCTGGCGGCGGCGACCTCGCTGCTGGAGGGACGGCGATGACCACGGCCGCGGCCGCCCTGCGCACGCCGACGGCCGGCACGCTCACGGCGGAGACGGTCGGCTGGTGGGCGGTGGTCGGCGTGGTCGCCTCGCTGCAGCTGTCGATCGCCGCGGCGCAGATCTGCCTGGCGGTGGCCGTGGCCGCCTGGCTGTGGCGCTGGCGCTCGTCCGGGGCGCCGGCCCTGCCGGCGCTGTGCTGGCCGCTGGTCGCCTATGCCGCCTGGACGCTGGTGTCGGCCGGCGCCTCGCGCGATCCGGCGATCAGCGTGCCCGACACCAAGCAGCTGGTGCTGTTCCTGCTCGTGCCGGTGGTGTTCGAATTCGGGCGCGGCTCGCGGGCGCGCACGTTGGCGACCGTGGCGCTCAGCGTCGGCGCGGCGAGTGCGTTCATCGGCGTCGTCCAGTACGGCCTGCTCAACTACGACAACCTGGGACGGCGTCCGCAGGGCACGCTGTCGCACTGGATGACCTACTCGGGCACGCTGATGCTGGTGGTCTGCGGCAGCGTCGCCCGCCTGCTCTACGACCAGCGCGATCGGGCCTGGGCGGCGCTGGTCATGCCGGCGCTGGTCGCCGCCCTCGGCCTCACCTTCACGCGCAGCGCCTGGGTTGGCGTGTTCGCCGGTGTCGGGACCCTGTTCCTGCTCAAGGACCGGCGGCTGGTCGGGGTGCTGCCGATCGTCGCCGCGGTGCTGGTGGCGCTGGCCCCGGCCGCGGTCACCTCGCGCGTCTACTCGATGTTCGACCTGAACGACCCGACCAACCGCGATCGGGTGGCGATGCTCGAGGCCGGGCGGGCGATCGTCGCCGACCACCCGATCACCGGCGTCGGCCCCGACATGGTGCGCGTCGTCTACCCGCGCTACCGCGTGCCGTGGGCGGTGGAGCCCACCAACCCGCACCTGCACAACGTCCCGGTGCAGATCGCCGCCGAACGCGGCCTGCCGGCGCTCTTCGCCTTCACCTGGTTCGTCGTCGCCGCCGCCCGTACGCTGTGGCGCCGGTTGCCGCGGACGCGGATGCCGGCGCTGGCGGCCGGCGGACTGGCGTCGCTGGCGGCGATGCTGGCCGCCGGCCTGTTCGAGTACAACTTCGGCGACTCGGAGTTCCTGATGCTGCTGCTGGTGTTCGTGACGCTGCCCCTCGCCGCCGATCGCGACGGCGGCCTGCCGTGAGCGACGACGCGCCGCAGCTTCCGCCGCTCGACCACGGTCGCGCCCTGGCGCTTTTCGACGCGGTCGGCGCCGTGCACGTCGTGGTCGTCGGCGACGTCATGCTCGACCACTTCATGGTCGGCCGCGTCAGCCGGGTCTCGCCCGAGGCGCCGGTGCCGGTGCTGGAGTTCGACCGCGAGTTCAGCGTGCCCGGCGGCGCCGCCAACGTCGCCCACAACGCCGCCGCGCTCGGCGCCCGCGTGACGCTGGTCGGCCTGGTGGGTGACGACGCCGCCGCCGCCGACCTGCGCGGCCTGATCGAGGGGCGAGGCATCTCGGCGCGCGGGCTGGTCGTCGATCCGACCCGGCCGACGACGCGCAAGACGCGGCTGGCGACGACCCGCAACCAGCAGGTCGCCCGCGTCGACGTCGAACGGGCCGTCGACGCCGACGACCGCCTCGGGGACGCGCTCGCGCGGGTGGTCGAGGAGGCGGCCGCCGACGCCGCCGCGATCATCGTCTCCGACTATCTGAAGGGCGTGGTGACGCCGGCGGTGATGGCCCGCGTGGTCGCCGCGGCGCACGGCCGCGGGGTGCCGTTGCTGGTCGATCCGAAGGTGCCGCACGTCGACCGCTACGCCGGGGCCACGTTGCTGACGCCCAACCACCACGAGGCCGAGGCGGCCACCGGCCTGACGATCCGCGAGATGGCCGACGTCCGGCGCGCCGCGCGTCAGCTGACCGGGCAGGCACGTGTCGGCGGCGTGCTGGTCACGTGGGGCGAACAGGGCATGTGGCTGTCGCACGGCGTGGTCGAGGGCCACCTGCCGGCCGCCGCGCGCGAGGTCGCCGACGTCACCGGCGCCGGCGACACCGTCGTCGCCGTGTGCGGCGCGCTCATGGCTGCCGGCGCCACCTCGGCCGAGGCGGCCCGACTGGCCAACCAGGCCGCCGGCGTCGTCGTCACGCGGTTCGGCGCCTCGGCCGTCACGGCCGACGAACTCCGCCAGCGGCTGGGGACCAGCGGCTAGCCGCTGATCAGTGTCGGAAATGCCGCCGCCCGGTGAGCACCATGGCCAGGCCGTGCTCGTCGGCGGCGGCGATCACCTCGGCGTCGCGCACCGATCCACCGGGATGCACCACCGCGGTGGCGCCGGCGGCGGCGACCGCGTCGAGGCCGTCGCGAAACGGGAAGAAGGCGTCCGACGCCGCCACCGTGCCGGCCAGCGGCGGTGCACCGGCGTCGGGCTGCCAGCCGCGGGCCTTGGCGACGGCGACCTTCACCGCGTCGACGCGGCTCATCTGCCCGGCGCCGATGGCGCGGGTCCGCCCGGCCTCGGCAAAGAGCACGGTGTTCGACTTGACGTGCGCCGCGACCCGCCAGGCGAAGCGCAACGCCGTCCACTCCGCGGCGGTCGGCGGCCGCGCGCTCACCACGCGGACGCCGTCGTGCGGCCACGGCAGGGCCGCCTCGACGACCGCGTCGCGAGCCTGCACCAGCAGCCCGCCGAGCACCGAGCGGACCTCGCGGGCCAGATCCGGCGAGGCCGGCGCGCGGAACGCGTCGGTCGCCATCGTCAACACGCGCATGTTGGCCTTGGCCGCCAGCAGCGGCCGGGCGTCGTCGTCCACCGACGGCGCGACCACGGCTTCGATGAAGGTCGAGGTGAGCGCGGCGGCGGTCGCCGCGTCGACGGGCCGGTTCAGGCCGACGATGCCGCCGAACGCCGACAGCGCATCGGCGTCGCGGGCGGCGACGAAGGCCGACGCGGCGTCGGCGCCGGTGGCGACCCCGCAGGGGTTGGTGTGCTTGATGACCACGGCCGCCGGCTCGTCGAACTCGAGGACGATGCGGGCGGCGGCGTCGAGGTCGAGCAGGTTGGTGTAGGACAGCTCCTTGCCCTGCACGACGGTGGCCGCGCCGAGCCCCGGTCCGTCGCCGAGCGCGTACCACGCCGCCGCCTGGTGCGGGTTCTCGCCGTAGCGCAGGTCGCGTATCTTGCGGGCCTCGACCACGAGCCGCGGCGGTGACAGCGGCGCGGGGGCCCGGGTCGGCGACGGCGTGTAGGTGACCGTGTCGAGCACCTGGGCGATGGTGGTGTCGTAGGCGGCGGTGTGCGCGAAGGCGCGCCGCGCCAGGTCGAAGCGAAAGGCGGCGTCGGCGGCCGGCGCGTCGAGGGCGGCGAGCACCGCCGGATAGTCGTCGGGATCGACGACCACGAACACGTCCTGGAAGTTCTTGGCCGCAGCCCGCACCATCCCCGGCCCGCCGATGTCGATGTTCTCCACGAGCTCGGCGAAGGAGGCCGCCGGGTCGGCGGCGGTCCTGGCGAACGGATAGAGGTTGACGGCGACGACGTCGATGAGGCCGATGCCTTCACGCGCCGCCGCGGTCAGGTCGTCGGCCTCGTGACGACGGGCCAGGATGCCGCCGTGGACCCGCGGATGCAGCGTCTTGACCCGGCCGTCCATCATCTCGGGGAAGCCGGTGATCTCGGCGACGCCGGTCACGGCGAGTCCGGCGGCGGCCAGCGCCGCGGCGGTCCCGCCGGTGGACACCAGTTCGAACCCGCGCGCCGCAAGCCCGCTCGCGAACTCGACGACACCCCGCTTGTCCGACACGCTCAACAACGCTCGCCGCATCCCGATCCGTCCCTTTCACCAGTGCCGCGAAGGCGAACAAACAGCAAAACCGCGCAACTCCCTGGAGAAACTCCAAGATGTGAGTTGACACTTGGAGACACTCGTCGCTATTATCCCCATGCGATTCCCCATGTGGGGCACGCGGGAAGGCCGCGAACGCGCGGCCTTCTTTTTTTTAGCCCCGATCGCCGCGCGGCGGGCGGGGTCGAGTGCAAGGTGGCGGACGCCACAGCAAGCAGGAAGAAGACAATGCGTATCACAGGCAAGGTCAAGTGGTTCAACAACGCCAAGGGCTACGGCTTCATCGAGCGCGAAGGCGGGAGCGACGTGTTCGTGCACTACTCGGCGATCCAGGGCTCCGGCTTCCGGTCGCTCGAAGA
>JBFWNR010000017.1:0-43511 GCA_050250955.1 Vicinamibacterales bacterium | reverse complement strand
TGGCGACGCGCATCTAACGCGTCCCAGCGACCGATGGCGGAATTGCCCTAACCGCCGACCACCGATCGGATGCAGCGTCAGGGCTGAGCGGGCGCGACGGCGAAGCTGAGGGCTTCTAGCCGCTAGCCGCTAGCCCCTAGCCGCTAGTCGTACGGCAGCATCCGCCGCAGCTTGGCCTGCTCGGCGTCCGACACGACGACGTTGCCGCGGGCATGACGCTTCATCTGCGTCGTCTTGTGGGTGAGCTGGTGGCGCTTGAACGCCGCCGCCCGCGTGAACTTGCCGGTGCCGGTCTTCTTGAACCGCTTGGCGGCACCGCGATGGCTCTTCAACTTCATCTTCGGCATGACGGTCTCTCGGGCCGGACTAGCTGCCGGCGAGCTCTTCTTCGGCTTCGCTGACCCGCGGCCGCGCCGCCGGCTTGCTGCCGCGCTTCTGGGACAGGATGGTGTGCATCTGGTTGCCTTCCTGCCGCGGCATGGTCTCGGGCAGGGCGACGTCGGCCAGTTCCTCGATGAGGCGGGTCAGGATCCGGTGACCGATCTCCGGGTGCGCCATCTCGCGCCCGCGGAAGAACACCGTCGCCTTCACCTTGTCGCCCTCTTCGAGGAAGCGCTCGATGTGCTTCTTCTTGAACTGGTAGTCGTGCTCGTCGACCTTGGGGCGGAACTTGATTTCCTTGACCTCGATGACCTTCTGGTGCTTCTTGGCTTCCCGCTGCCGCTTGGCCTCCTGGTACTGGTACTTCCCGTAGTCCATGATCCGGCAGACCGGCGGCACGGCGGTGGGGGAGATCTCCACGAGGTCGAGGCCTTTGGAGCGGGCGATCGTCAGCGCCTGGGGCGGCGGCATGATGCCCAACTGCTGGCCGTTTTCGTCGATCACCCGGATCTCCCGGACCCGGATGCGCTCGTTGGTGCGGACGCGGTCGTCACGGCGACCCGAACGGTTACGGTCGAATGCGATATTCAGCCTCCAGGCGCAAAGATTCCTAGGATAGCCGCTTCCCGGCAACCTCGGCAAGGGCCTCGGTCACGAAACGGTCGAGGGGGGTGGCGCCCAGGTCGCCGCGGGCCCGGCTGCGCACCGCCACGGCCCGGTCGGCCGCCTCGCGGTCGCCGACCACCAGCATGTACGGCACTTTCTGCAGCTGGGCCTCCCGGATCTTGTAGTTGACCTTCTCCTGGCGCTCGTCGAGCGTCGCCCGCAGCCCGGCGCCCTCCAGGGCGGCGCGCACCTGGCGGGCGTAGTCGAGGTGCCGGTCGGCGATCGGCAGGACGATGGCCTGGATCGGGGCCATCCATAGCGGGAAGGCGCCGGCGAAGTGCTCGATGAGGATGCCGATGAAGCGCTCGAAGCTGCCGAAGATGGCGCGGTGGACGACCACCGGGCGGTGCTCGGCGTTGTCGGCGCCGATGTACTTCAAGTCGAACTGCCGGGGCAGCTGGTAGTCGAGCTGGATGGTGCCGCACTGCCACTTGCGGCCGAGGGCGTCGGTGATGTCGAAGTCGATCTTCGGCCCGTAGAACGCACCGTCGCCCTCGTTGAGGTCGTAGGGCTGGCGGGCGCTCTCCAGGGCCTGGCGCAGGCCGGCCTCGGCCAGGTCCCAGGTGGCGACTTCGCCGAGGAACTTCTCCGGCCGCGTCGACAGCTTGGCCGTGTACTCGAGGCCGAAGTCGCCGTAGACCCGCTGGACGAGGCGGATGAGCGCTTCCACTTCCGAGCCGATCTGCGCCTCGGTGATGAAGCAGTGGGCGTCGTCCTGCGAGAACTGGCGCACCCGGGTCAGCCCGGACAGCACCCCAGACGCCTCGTTGCGGTGCAGCGGGGTCTGCTCGTGGAAGCGCAGCGGCAGGTCCTTGTAGCTGCGCATGTCGCTGGCGAAGACCAGCATGTGGCCCGGGCAGTTCATCGCCTTGAGGCCCATCTCCTCGCCGTCGCGCGACTCGACCAGGAACATGTTCTCGCGGTAGTGCGACCAGTGGCCGGAGGTCTCCCACAGCCCCTTGTTGAAGACGATCGGCGTCTTGACCTCGACGTAGCCGGCCGGGAAGAGCACGCCGCGCATGTAGTCGGCGAGCGTGTTGTAGAGCGTGGCGCCCTTGGCGAGCCAGAAGGTCGCCCCGGGAGCCCAGTGGTGGAAGGTGAAGAGGCCGAGTTCCCTGCCGACCTTGCGGTGATCGCGCTTCTTCGCTTCCTCGATCCGCGCCAGATGGGCGTCCAGCTCCTTCTGCGACGGGAACGCCGTGCCGTAGAGGCGCTGCATCGGCTGGTTCTTCGCGTCGCCCTTCCAGTAGGCGTTCGACGTCGTCAGCAGCTTGAAGGCCTTCAGCCGCGACGTCGACGGCACGTGCGGGCCGACGCAGAAGTCCACGAAGGTGTCGCGATCCCTGATGGTGTAGCAGGACACCTGGGGCTGACCGGCGGTCTTCTCCTCGATGAGCTGGACCTTCAACGGCTCGCCGCGCCGGGCGAAGAAGTCGATGGCCTCCTGGCGGTCCCACATCTGGCGCTCGAATACCAGGTCCTGCTGCTGCAACTCGCGCATCTTCGCCTCGATGCGCTCGAGGTCCTCGGGCACGAACGGCTGCGGCACGACGAAGTCGTAGTAGTAGCCGTCGTCGATGGCCGGGCCGATGCCGCACTGCACGCCGGGGTACAGCGCGGTCACCGCCGCCGCCATCAGATGTGCCGTCGAGTGGCGCAGCAGCGGCAGCGCCTCAGGGCTCTGCTCGGTCACGATGCGGACCCGGGCGTCGCGGGTCAGCGGGAACGAGAGGTCGACGAGCCGGTCGTCGACCACGGCGGCGAGGGCGGCTTTGGCGAGACGCGGCGAGATGTCGGCGGCAACGGCGCCGACCGGCGCGCCGTCGGGAACCTCGCGGCGGCTGCCGTCGGGGAGGGTGACCGTGATCATGATGAGGGGACGTGGCTTGCCAGCCGTAGCTCCCAACGGGCCAGGGTGCGGCCCACCTTCGCCCCTGCGGGGCTGCGGCGGGCAACCTTCGCGTGAACGGGAGCGAAGGTTGGTAGGCACGGGCAGACTCGAACTGCCGACCTCCTGCGTGTCAAGCAGGCGCTCTAACCAGCTGAGCTACGCGCCTATGTGCGTGTCGCCCGGCCTCGCGGGAACACGCAGTATAACACGCGCATTCGGCGGTATTTACCCGGCCGGCCCGGCCGTGGCTCCAGGCCCGCGCGCCAGGGTCAGGCGGCCTTCCGGGTCGCCAGCGACTCGATGGCCTTGTCGAGGACCTCGTCGCCCGGGGCCGGTTCGACGCCGAAGTCCGTGGTGGGGACGTCGACGGCCACGTCCGGAGACACGCCGCGTTCCTGGAGCGCAGCTCCGCCCGGGCCCAGATAGAGCACGTTGGTCAGCAACAGCCCGGCGCCGTCGGGCAGCGGCACCAGCTTCTGGCGGCCGGCCCGGCCCTGGCTGCGCTCGCCGACCAGAGTCGCCCGCTTGTTGCCGGACAGCGCCGCCGCGAAGACCTCGGCCGCGCCGGAGGTGCCGTTGTCGACCAGCACCGCCACCGGCACGCGCACGCTGCCGTCACCGCTGGCGGCCTGCACCGGCTGGCGCTCCTGGCCGCGGGCCTGGCGATAGCCGAGCACGCCGGAGGGCACGAACAGCCGCGCCAGCTCGAATCCGGCGTCGAGGTCGCCGGTGGCCGTACCGCGCAGGTCGATGATCACGCGGGTGGCCCCGCCGCGCTCGAGCGCGGCGATCTGGCTGCGCACCTCGGCCGGCGTGTCGCGCGACAGTTCGACGACGCGCAACAGGCCGGTCTCGGGGGCGACCACCCGCCCTCGCACCGGCACGGCCGCCGCGGCTTCGCGGACCAGTTCCACGTCGTGCGGTTCGGCGGCGTTGCCGCGCAGGATCGCCAGCTTCACCTTGGTGCCGGGCTTGCCGCGCAGCAGCCGCATGCCTTCGAACACGGTCGTGTCGCGGGTCGACTGGCCGTCGATCGAGCGCACGTAGTCGCCGGGGCGCAGCCCGGCGCGGGCGGCCGGCGACCCGTCGCGGGCGGCGACCACGCGCAGGTAGTACTGCCGGGTGAGCTCGAGTCCGGGGTGCGCGGTCTCGCCGCCGTCCTGGTTCAGGCTCTTCACCTGGGCCGGGTCGAGATAGGCGCTGTCGGGGTCCAGGCCGTCGGCCAGGCCGTGCATCGCGCCGTGCATCACCTTGTCGACATCCACTTCCTCGACGTAGTTGTCGATGATGAGGCGGACGACGTCGTCGAAGATGCGCAGGGACCGGTAGCTGTCACCCTGAGCCGACGCGGTGCGGCCGAGCACGCCGCCGACGACGGCGAACGCCAGCACCGGCAGCGACACGAGCAGGACGGCAATGCGCGTTCGTGACGTCATGGGCCCCTGCGCAGCCATTGTACGGGATTCACCGGACGGCCGTCGATGCGGACCTCGAAGTACGCCGCCGGCTCACCGGCCGGCGTCGCCCCGGCGGCCCCCACGGTCTGCCCGCGGGCGACCGTCGTGCCCGGCTGGAGCGCCGTGCCGGCCAGGTGACCGTACACGGTGAAGGCGTTGGCGCCGTGGTCGAGGATGACCATCACGCCGTAGCCGGTGAACGGCGCGGCGTAGGCTACCGTCCCGCCGTGCACGGCGCGGACCGGGGTGCCGGCGGCGGCGGCGATCTCGATGCCGTTGCGCTGGATCGCCGTGCCGAAGGCGCCGGTCGTGGAGCGTCCGAACTGGGTCAGCACCTTGCCGCTCAGCGGCCACGGCAGGTCGCCCTGGAAAGGCCGCAGCGGCAGATCGACCGGCCCGGCGCCGTCGAGGCTGTCGAGCGTGGACTGCAGCCGTTGGCGCGCCTGCTCGAGCTCGCCGACGTATTGCGCGGCGAGGTCGCGGCGCCGGTCCAGTTCGTCCAGCACCCGGCTGCGGTCGGTGACGGCGCGTGTCGCCGCCGCCTCCAGGTTGGCGGCCTCGGCGCGCAGCCGCGCCACCTGCCGCTGTTCGGAGTCGAGCTGGGCACGCACCGCCTGTTCCTCGGCGAGCACGCGGCGGTGCTCGGCGACGCGGATCTCCTCGACCCGGGCCAGTGACACCACGCCGCGGGTGACGCGGGCCAGGTCGCGCTCGCCGGCGGTGTCGAGCAGCAGGCGGACGTAGCCGTGCCGTCCGCGCTTGTACAACGCCTGCAGCCGCGCCTCGAGCGCCGGGGTGCGTTCGACGCGCTGGGCTTCCAGCGCCTGCAGCCGCGCCGTCGACTGGGCCACCTTGGCGTCGACGACCTCGAGCCGGGCGGTGACCGCCGCCAGCTCCTCGGCCCGCATGGCCCGCGTCAGTTCGAGCTGGCGGAGCGAGGCGAGCATCGACTTGGAGTCGCGGGCGAGCTGGTCCGCTTCCTGCTGCAGGGCCTTGATGCGGTCGGCGGCACGCTGCACCAGCGTGCCGCGGGCGGGATCGAGGGAGGAGGTGGACCGGGAGGCCGGCGGCTGGGCGCCGCCCGCCGACACGACGAGTGCGACGACCGCTGTCGCCATCCCGCCCACGGTCCGGGGTCGCCACCCGACTCGCACGACACCCCTAGCCTAGCGCGGGCGGAGGCGGCGCGAAAGGCCCGTCACCCGGTTCGCCGTGACGAGCGGGGTACACTTTGCACATGTCCGAGCCGGTCGTCCCCGAAACCGCCACCGGCCCGACCGCGATCACCCGTGGTGAACTGCTGATGCTGTCGGTCGGCATGTGGCTGAGCGGCGTGTGCCTGCTCGCCCTGCTGCCGGTCGTGCTGATGCCGCGGCTCGGTCCCGCCGTCGGGCTGGCGGTGACCTACTTCCTGTTCTTCGTCGCCTGGCAGCCGCTGCAGCGAATCACCCAGCGCGCCTTCGGGCCCCGAGCGGCGTTCGTGCGCACCATGACGCTGGTCGCGTCGGCGGCGGTGGCCGCCTACTACCTGCGGGAAGCGCTTCTCGAGCTGCTCCGCCGGCCGGCGTGATCGCCGATCCGTATACTCGAGCGGTGCGAGTGTTGGGCATCGACTACGGCCGCCGCCGACTCGGCCTGGCGCTCAGCGACGCCACCGGCACCCTGGCCACGCCGTGGCGGGTCGTGGAGCGGCCGGCCTCGGACGCCGAGGCCGTCCGGCTGATCTGCACGGAGATCGCCCGGCTGGCAGTCGACGACGATGGACTCGCCACGGTGGTGGTGGGCTGGCCGCGCCGGCTCGACGGCAGTCCCACCGACGTGACGGCGGCCGTGGAGGCTTTTGCCGCCGCCGTCGCCCGTGACAGCGGCCTGCCGGTCGTCCTTCAGGACGAGCGCCTGAGTTCGGTCGAGGCTGAGTCGCGGCTGGCCCGGCGCGAGCGGGACTGGCGGGCTCGCAAGCGGACCCTCGATGCGGCCGCGGCCGCGGTGACCCTCCAGGACTACCTCGACAGCCGGTCCCATGGGTAAGTGGATCCGTCGGCTGCTGGGGCTCGGCGCGGTGATCGCCGCCGCCGGCGGCGTGCTCGCGTGGCAGGCCACGGTGCGGGCCGAGGCCCCGTATCGTGGCTACGCCAGCGAGGCGCAGTTCGTCGACATTCCCAGCGGTCTCGGTCCGCGGGCGATTGCCGCCCGCCTGGTGGCCGCCGGGGTGGTCCGCGACGAGGCGACCTTCCGGGTCGCGCTGTGGCTCACCGGCCGCGCCCGCGAACTCAAGGCGGGCGAGTACCGGTTCTCCGACCCGCAGAGTGCCGTCGAGGTCGTCGACACGATCGCCGCCGGACGGATCTTCACCCAGCCGGTGACGTTCCGCGAAGGCTTGACCCTCGCCGACATGGCCGATGTCTATGCGGCGCGCGGCCTGGGCGACCGCGGCGCCTTCCTGAAAGCTGCCGCCGACGCGTCACTCATCGCCGACCTCGATCCGGGGGCGACCGACCTCGAGGGCTACCTGTTTCCCGACACCTATCCAGTGCCGCGCCGGATGTCGGCGGAGGCGCTGGTGGCGCAGATGGTCCGCGGGTTCCGCGCCGCGTTCCCGCCGCCGCTCATCGAGGAGGCCGCCGCCCAGGGGCTGTCGGTCCGCCAGGTCGTGACCCTGGCCGCGCTGGTGGAGAAGGAGACCGCCCGCGACGACGAGCGGCCGCTGGTCGCCGCGGTGTACCGCAACCGCCTCCGCGTCGGCATGCCGATGCAGGCCGACCCGACCGTCATCTACGCCCTGCTCCAGGCCGGACGGTGGGACGGCAACCTGACCCGCGCCGACCTCACCCTCGACTCGCCCTACAACACCTATCGCTATCCCGGTCTGCCGCCCGGGCCGATCGCGGCGCCGGGGCGCCTGGCGCTCGAGGCCGTGGTGCGTCCGGCCGCGGTCGACTTCCTCTATTTCGTCAGCCGCAACGACGGCAGCCACGTCTTCGCGACGACGCTCGCCGAGCACAATCGCAACGTGTTCGAGTGGCAGGTCAAGTACTTCCGTGAACGGCGAGGTCGATGAATCGGTTGATCGGGTGATCGCCTGATCGGGTGATCGATCTGGTGATCTGGTGTTCGATCACAAGATGCCAGCATCCCGATCGGCCGATCACGAGATCAACCGATCACGAGATCTCTGGCGGCGGCACGTTTCTCGGCCACGCCGCCTCCGGCCGCCCTTTCCAGATCCAGGCGATGTAGTCGACCGTCGGCGGTTCGGCACCGAGCTCGCGCAGGCGCGCCAGGACCTGGCCGCGGTGGTGGGCCGAGTGCAGCGCCAGGTGCTGCGCGGTGTCGCCGAGGGTCGGGTGGGTCAGGGCGCCGCCAGGGGGCGCGAAGCGCTGCGCCCACGGCAGCTCGACGCGGCGGGCGATGCCGGCGGCGTCGACGCCGTCGATCGCCGCCCGGAGGCCGGCCACTCCGGCCCGTCCCCACGTGGCCAGCGCCGGCATGTCGGCGAAGCTCGCCGCGTCGACGAAGCGCGGCGACTCGCCGCGCCAGATGGCGGTGAAGGCGCGCTGCACGGTGTGGAGGTGGTGGAGCCAGCCGCGCGTCTTGTCGTCGTCGCGGGCGGCCCGCGACTGCAGCACGGTCGACCACGTCTGGGCGTCGGCCCACTCCATGTGCGCGCCGAGGGCGATCAGTTCGTCACGATCTGGCATGGCCGGCTCCTTCTGCCGCCGGGGTCCCGGTCAGCGCTCGCCCCACTTCAGCTTCTGCCGCAGCACCTCGAAGTAGGTCCGGGTCGTGGCCCGCACCAGGCGCACGGTGCGCGGCGCCCGGCCGATCGTCACGGCATCGCCGGCGGCGAGCGGGAAGCCGCTCTGGCCGTCGAAGGTCACATAGACTTCCGCGCCGCCGTCGTCCTCGCTCACCGCGACGCGGACGTCGCGTTCGGCGGGCACGACGATGGGCCGGTTGCTGAGCGTGTGCGGTGCGATCGGCGTCAGGATGAAGGCGGTCATCGCCGGGTGCACGATCGGCCCGCCGGCGGCGAGGTTGTAGGCGGTCGATCCGGTCGGGCTGGCGACGATGAGGCCGTCGGCCTTCACCCGGGTGACGAACTGGTCGCCGACCCACACCGACAGATCGATGATGCGCGACAGCGCGGTCCGGGTGAAGACGACGTCGTTCAGCACGGTCACCTCGGCGTCGTCGTGACCGGCGCGGCGGGCCCGTGCCGTCAGCATCATCCGCTCGTCGACCGTGTAGCGGCCGTCGAGGACGTCGCCGAGCGCGTCCTGCAGCTCCGGTCGCGTGATCTCGGTGAGGAAGCCGAGGCTGCCGAAGTTGACGGCGAGAATCGGCACGTCGCGGCCGCTGCGCGCCACCAGGCCCGCCGTGGCCAGCAGCGTGCCGTCGCCGCCGAGCACGACGACCAGGTCGACGTCGGCGGCCACGGCGTCGCGCGGTCGCACGGTCGCCGGCGGGGCCGGGAGGAGCGATGCCGCCTCGCTGGACCACACCGCGTCGACGCCGCGGGCGTGCAGCCAGCCGTCGAGCGCCGCCAGGGTGTCGCGGGCGGCGACCAGGTCGTGTTTGGTGACGATGCCGATGCGCATGCGGAAGGACGCCGGCTCAGGCCGCGGTGCGGCGGAGGTGCATCAGGAACTCACGATTGCCCTTGCCGCCCACGATGGGCGACGGCGTCACCGCCAGGCGGGTCCATCCTATCGCAGCCGCCTTCACCGTCAGCTCGGCGACGACGCGGGCGTGGACCGCCGGATCGCGCACCACGCCGCGCGGAGCGTCGCGCCGCCCGGCCTCGAACTGCGGCTTGACCAGGACGACCAGGTCGGTCGCCGGCGTGGCGATCGGCACCAGCGGCGGCAGCACCAGGGCCAGCGAGATGAACGACACGTCGATGGTGACGATCGTCGGCGGGCCACCGAGCGGCGCGACGTCGGCCGCGGTCAGGTGCCGGGCGTTGACGCCTTCGACGACGATCACCCGCGGGTCGGTGCGCAGTCGCCAGTGCAGCTGGCCGCGGCCGACGTCCACCGCCAGCACGCGCCGCGCGCCGCGGGCGAGCAGCACGTCGGTGAAGCCGCCGGTCGACGCGCCGATGTCGAGGGCCAGCCGGTCGGCGACCTCGAGGCCGAAGACGTCGAGGGCGTGTGCCAGCTTGACGCCGCCACGGCTCGCCCATGGGTGATCCGGTCCGATGACGGCGACCCGCGCGTGCTCGGACACCATCGTGCCCGGCTTGGCGGCGCCGCGCCCGTCGAGGTCGACCTGGCCGGCCAGGATGAGCGCCTGGGCGCGCTCGCGCGACTCGACGAGCCCGCGACGGACGAGCAGCTGGTCGAGGCGCAGCTTCATCGGCGCGCGATCACGAGCGCCGCTCGACGATCCAGCGGGCAATGGCCGGCAGGTGACTGTCCGCCAGCCCGGCGGCCGCCAGCGCCCGGTCGGCGCGGGCGACCGCTTCGGCCGCCAGCGCCTTCGAACGGGCGAGGCCGTAGAACGCGGGGTAGGTCGGCTTGCCGTCCGCGGCGTCCTTGCCCGAGGTCTTGCCGAGATCGGCCGAGGCGCCTTCGACGTCGAGCACGTCGTCGACGATCTGGAACGCCAGGCCGATGTCGGTGGCCCAGGCGGTGATGGCCCGCTCCTGGTCGCCGTCGGCGCCGGCCATGACCGCGCCGCTCACGGCCGCGGCGCGGATGAGCGCGCCGGTCTTGCGGGCGTGCATGTCGGCGAGACCGGCGGCGTCGAGCGGCACCGCCGCCGCCGTCCGTCCGGCGGCGCCCAGGTCGATGGCCTGGCCGCCGACCATGCCCTCGGGGCCGGCGGCGGCGGCGACCTCGGCGATGACCCGCAGCCGGCGCGCGGCGTCGGCCGGCCCGGCGTCGGCCGGTTCGCGCGCCAGCAGAGCGAAGGCCGCCGCCTGCAGCCCGTCGCCGGCGAGAATCGCCATGCCGTCGCCGACCACGACATGCAGCGTCGGGCGGCCGCGGCGCAGCGAGTCGTCGTCCATCGCCGGCAGGTCGTCGTGGATGAGCGAGTAGGTGTGGATCATCTCGAGCGCGCACGCTGCCGGCAGGGCCAGCCGGCGCGCGGTCTCGGCAGGGGCGCCGTGCGCCGCGGCGACGGCGTCGGCGGCGGCCAGGACCAGGATCGGCCGCAGCCGTTTGCCGCCCGCCGTCACGCTGTAACGCATCGCATCAGCGACGGCGGCCGGACAGGCCGGTGGCCGCGGCAAGGCCCGATCGAGCGCCTGCTCGACGGCGACCCGGCTGGCGGCGGCGAAGGCATCGAACGACGACGTCACCGATCCTCGTCCTGGGTGACGTCGGCCAGGCCCGGCGGCGGCGCGGTCAGCTCGCCGCGTTCGTTGAGCACGTCGATACGCCGGTCGGCTTCATCGAGGCGGGCGTGGCAGTACCGCGACAACTGCACGCCGCGTTCGTACAGCGCCAGCGAGGTCTCGAGGGCGAGGTCGCCGTCTTCGAGCTTGCGGACCACGGCCTCGAGCTCGGCGATCGCCGCTTCGAAGTCCTTGATGGTGGGATCCATGCGTCGCACCTCGATTCACGGCCGGCGTCGGTCGTCAGTGTGACGCACTTCGCCGGCCTCGCGCACGTCGCAGCCGAGTTCGCCGTCGGCCAGGCGGACGCGGATCCGGTCTCCGATGGCGACCGCGGCTGCGGTCCGTACCAGGGTCGTGCCGTCGGCCGTCCAGCACATCGCGTAGCCGCGCCCGAGCACGGCCAGCGGGCTCATCGCGTGCAGGTGCGCGGCGGCTTCGCGCAGTCGCGTCTGCCAGCCATGCCGACGGCGGGCCAGCGCTGCGGCCAGCCGGCGGTCGTAGCCGGCCAGCGCGGCGCGGCCGCGGGCGAGCCGCTGCTGCGGCTGATGGGTGACGAGCGCCCGGGCCAGGGCGTCGACATGGCGGCGCCGCTCCGCGACCATCCGGGCGGCGCGCCGGCGCAGCCCGGCGGCGAGTTCGGTGACGTGCCGCTGCCGGAACGCCACCCGGGCCGGGACTCCGGCGAAGGCCGGCCGGGCGTCGAGGCGATGGAGCTGGCCGCGAAGGCGCTGGCGGCGGCCGTCGACGGCGGCGCTGGCGCGGCGGGTCAGCGCCTCGACCTGGTCCGTGAACTCGTCCTTGCGCCGCACCACCAGCTCGGCGGCGGCCGAGGGCGTCGGCGCCCGCAGGTCAGCCACGAAATCGGCGATCGTCACGTCGGTTTCGTGGCCGATTCCCGCGATCACCGGCACCGGTGCGGCGACGATGGCCCGGGCGAGCGGCTCCTCGTTGAACGCCCAGAGATCCTCAATCGACCCGCCGCCGCGGGCGAGGATGACGACGTCCACCCCTTCAACGCGGGTGACCTGGCGGAGCGCCCGGGCCAGATCGCGGGCGGCGGTCTCTCCCTGCACCCGCGCCGGCGCCACGACCAGATGGGCATTGGGATGGCGGCGGCGCAGCACCCGCACGATGTCGCGCAAGGCGGCGCCGTCGAGCGAGGTCACGATGCCGATGCGTCGCGGCAGCGCCGGCAGCGGCCGCTTGCGGGCGTCGTCGAACAGGCCCTCGGCGGCCAGCCGGGCGCGCAACTGCTCATAGGCGAGCTGCAGCGCGCCGAGGCCGCGCGGCTCCATGTGTTCGCAGACCAGCTGGTACTCGCCGCGCGGGTCGTAGACGCTGAGTCGGCCACGGGCGACGACGTGGACGCCGTCCTCCGGCTTGAAGCGCAGCAGCCGGAGCGACGACCGGAACATCACGCCCTTCACCTGAGCGCGGGCGTCCTTGAGCGTGAAGTACAGGTGGCCGGTGTTCCAGATCCGCGCGCCGGACAGCTCGCCCTCGACCCAGACCTCGTGAAAGCGACCTTCGACCAGGTCGCGCAACGCCGCGGTCAGTTCGCTCACCGTCACGATGCGCCGGGCCGGTGGCGACGGGCGCACCGGTTCGTCGAAGGGGAGGCCGCCGCCGGCCGTCACGGCGCGGTCCGCGCCGCCGCGGCCAGCGCGGCGATCTCGTCGGCGCCCAGACTGAGCCGCTCGATGGCAGCGGCGCGGCCGGTGTCCGGGTCGGCAGTGACGATGACGCCGTGCAGTCTGGGGTCGCCGCTGGCGGTCTCGAATCGGGCCGGCAGCCCCGACAGGAACTTGCCGATGACCGCGGCTTTCTCGACGCCGATCACGCCGTCGTGCGGGCCGGTCATGCCGACATCGGTGAGGTAGGCCGTGCCCTGCGGCAGGATGCGGGCATCGGCGGTCTGCACGTGCGTGTGGGTGCCGACCACCGCGGTCGCCTGGCCGTCCAGGTACCACCCCATGGCGACCTTTTCCGAGGTGACCTCGGCGTGGACGTCGACGAAGACGACGCGGGCGCCGTCGCGCCTGAGTGCCGCGATCTCCCGCGCGGCGACGGTGAACGGGTCGTCGATGTTGGCGAGATAGACGCGCCCCATCACGTTGACGACGCCGACCGGCACGCCGTTGGCGGCGGTGACGAGCACCGCGCCCCGGCCGGGGGTGCCGGCCGGGTAGTTGGCCGGGCGCAGCAGCCTCGGCTCGGTCGGGATGTAGTCGAGGACTTCCTTCTTGTCCCAGATGTGGTTGCCCGAGGTCAACACGCCGATGCCCAGCGCGAACAGCTGGTCGCCGATCTCCCGGGTGATCCCGAAGCCGGCGGCGGCGTTCTCGCCGTTGGCGATCACCAGGTCGATGCCGTGGTGCGCGACCAGGACCGGCACCGCCGTCTTCACCAGGTCGCGTCCCGGCCGGCCGACGATGTCGCCGATGAACAGCAGCTTCACGGGCCCGGCTCCGTGATCGGCACGGCGATGCCGCGGCCCCGTCGCTCCTCGATCTTGGGCAGCGAGATGCGCAGCTCGCCGTCGCGGAACGTCGCGGTGGCGCGCGACGCCTCGACGGCGGCGTGGATGCGGACGGCGCGGGCGAAGCGCCCGAAGTCGCGCTCGACCAGGTGGAACGACGACGGGCCCGGCCGGGCCTCGGGGCGATCCTTCTCGCCGACGACGATGACCACCCCGCTCTTGACGAGCACCCGGACCTGCGCCGCGGTGACCCCGGGGAGGTCGAGCACCACGTCGAGCGCCTCCTGGGTCTCATAGACGTCGAGCAGCGGCAGGCACTCGCCGGTGATCTGGTGGCGACGCTCGGGGCGGTGCCGGGCGAGGTCGTCGAACAGGCGGCGGACGTCGGCCGAGACGTCGCCGACGTCGGCCGAGACGGGGAGTCGGGTGAATGTGGGCATTCTGGGCAGACCGGCGGCTATTGTACTGCGCCAAATCGGCTCGCCCATGGGTCTCGAGGCGACAGAATCTTAGTGCTTGTAACTCATAAAATATGATTGCGTAAAACTAACCACGTGCTATACTCGTCCTACCTGCTGAGAGAGCTGGAGAGAAGGGGAGACGCAATGGCAACCAAGGGCAAAGTGATCGGGATCGACTTGGGCACCACCAACTCGGTGGTGGCGGTGATGGAAAACGGCGAAGCGGTCGTCGTGGTCAATCAGGAAGGCGCCCGCACCACGCCCTCGGTCGTCGCGGTGGCCAAGGATGGGGATCGACTCGTCGGCCAGGTGGCCAAGCGCCAGGCGGTCACCAACCCCGAAAACACCGTCTTCTCCGTGAAGCGCTTCATGGGCCGCAAGCTCACCGAGGTGGCCGACGAGGCGCGGCGCGTGCCCTACAAGGTGGTGCCGAACGCCAACGGCGACGCCTGGGTCGACGTGCGCGGCAAGCAGTACTCGCCGCCCGAGATCTCGGCGATGATCCTCGCCAAGCTGAAGAAGGCCGCCGAGGATCACCTCGGTCAGCCGGTGACCGACGCGGTCATCACCGTGCCGGCCTACTTCAACGACTCCCAGCGGCAGGCCACCAAGGACGCCGGCACCATCGCCGGCTTGAACGTCCTGCGCATCGTCAACGAGCCGACCGCCGCGGCGCTGGCCTACGGCCTCGAGAAGAAGAAGGACGAGACCATCGCGGTGTACGACCTCGGCGGCGGCACCTTCGACATCTCGGTGCTCGAGGTCGGCGACGGCGTCGTCGAGGTGAAGTCGACCAACGGCGACACCCATCTCGGCGGCGACGACTTCGACCACAAGATCATCGACTGGCTGGTGGCCGAGTTCAAGAAGGCCGAGGGCATCGACCTGGCCAAGGACCGCATGGCCCTGCAACGGCTGAAGGAGGCGGCGGAGAAGGCCAAGATCGAGCTGTCGTCGGCGATGGAGACCGAGATCTCGCTGCCGTTCATCAGCGGTGACGCCACCGGTCCCAAGCACCTCACGATCAAGCTGACCCGGGCGAAGCTGGAGGCCCTGGTCGAAGACGTCGTGCAGCGGACCATGGGACCGGTGAAGCAGGCGCTCGCCGACGCCGGCATCAAGCCTTCGGACATCGACGAGGTGGTGCTGGTCGGCGGCTCCACCCGCATGCCGCGCGTGCAGCAGCTGGTCAAGGAGTACTTCGGCAAGGATCCGCACAAGGGCGTCAACCCCGACGAGGTGGTGGCGGCCGGCGCGGCGCTGCAGGGCGGCGTGCTCGCCGGCGACGTCAAGGACCTGCTGCTGCTCGACGTGACGCCGCTGTCGCTCGGCATCGAAACGCTGGGCGGGGTGATGACCACGCTCATCAGCCGCAACACGACCATCCCGACGCGTAAGAGCGAGGTGTTCTCGACCGCGGCCGACAGCCAGACCAGCGTCGAGGTGCACGTGCTGCAGGGCGAGCGGCAGTTCGCCCGCGACAACCGCACACTGGGCAAGTTCCACCTGGTGGGGCTGCCGCCGGCGCCGCGCGGGGTGCCGCAGATCGAGGTCACCTTCGACATCGATGCCAACGGCATCGTGAACGTCTCGGCCAAGGACAAGGCCACCGGCAAGGAGCAGAAGATCACCATCAGCGGCTCGGGCGGCCTGGGCAAGGACGAGGTCGACCGGATGGTCAAGGACGCCGAGGCGCACGCCAGCGAAGACACTGCCAAGCGCCAGCTCATCGACGCCCGCAATCAGCTCGACGCGCTGACCTACTCGGTCGAGAAGACCCTGACCGAATCGAAGGACAAGCTGCCGGCCGGCGAGGCCGAGAAGGTGCAGGCGGCGCTCGACGCCGCCCGGAAGGCGTCGCAGGGCGACGATCTCGACGCCATCACCGCGGCGACCGGCGAGCTGCAGAAGGCGTCGCACCAGATGGCCGAGTCGCTCTACAAGGCGACGCAGGCCGCCGGCGGTCCGGCCGACGGCGGGGACGCCTCGGGGGCGGCCACGCCGGCCGACGGCGACGTGGTGGATGCGGAGTTCTCGGAGACGAAATAGCAGGGACCGGGGACCAGGGACCGGGGAACAGGGAATGAACAAGGAGACAGAGCAATGGCTATCGTGCGATTCGATCCGTTTCGTGGGTTCGGGATGCTCTCGGGCGCGCACCCGCTGGTGAACGAGGGCTGGGTGCCGCCGGTCGACATCTACGAGACCGCGCAGAACGAGTTCGTCATCAAGGCCGAAGTGCCCGAGATGAAGCGCGAGGCGATCGCCGTCACCGTCGAGCAGGGCACGCTGACGATCAGCGGCGAGCGGGTGCCGGGCGACGACGTCCCGCGCGACGCCTACCGCAGGGTCGAGCGGCCGTACGGCCCCTTCACCCGGCGGTTCGCCCTGCCGCGCGCCGTGGACGCCTCGAAGGTGGCCGCCGAGTACAAGGACGGCGTGTTGACCGTCCGGCTGCCGATGCGCGAGGAGTCGAAGCCGCGGACCGTGCCGGTCGCGGTGGCGTCGTAGGCGGCGCGGCTCGGGTTGCGAGCCGATGGATTCGGCCGGGCGTCCGGATGTGACGCCCGGCCGTTCGTTTTCTGACAGGATGTGCGCATGAGTCTCCTGGTGCACTGGATCGTGCTGGCCATCGCGCTCTGGGTGGCCTCGACGCTCGTTCCCGGGGTGCGGATCGGGTCGTGGCAGACGCTCGCGCTGGGCGCGGCGGTCCTCGGCATCGTCAACGCCGTCGTCCGCCCGGTGATGACCATCCTCACCCTGCCAATCACCATCCTGACGCTCGGGCTCTTCTATCTGGTGGTCAACGGCGCGGCCTTCGGCCTGGCGGCCGCCCTGGTGCCGGGGTTCGAGGTGACCTCCTGGCTGGCGGCGATTCTGGGCGCGTTCGTGACCGGGCTGGCGGCCTGGCTGGTCGGGGCCGTCCTCGGCCCGGCCGCCGGCCGGCCCTGACCGGGCCGGACCTGACCGGGCCGGACCTGGCTGCCAGCGGCGGCTTGCGTCGCCTCGGCCTCCGTGACTAAGCTGAAGGGCTATGTCCGAGAACGAGATCCCGACCGAGCCCGCTGCCGAGACGCCCGTGGAACGGCCGCAGGGCCGGCCGATCGAGAGCCGGTTCCTCTACGTCGACGTCGCCGCGGCGCGCGCCAAGCAGCTGCGCAAGGGCGCCACCGTGCGCCTGGAGTCCGGCACGGCGCGCGCCACCAAGCCCGAGCGGCTGGCGATGGAGGAAGTGAACCAGCAGCTGGTCGAGTGGGACCTGCCGGAGTTCACGGCGCTGTCCGAAAAGCGCTGACGCACCGACCGGTTGCCGCGTCCCCCGCGGAACCGCTCAGCCCGGCGCCTCGTCCCTTGCAGCTGGATGGTGTCTGACGCCGTCCGCTGGAGGTCCGATGACCGGGCTGTTCGCACTCGCCGCACTCGGAATGGTCGCCGCCGTCGTCGCCGGCGTCCTCGGGCTGGTCTGGCTGGTTCTGAAGCTGATCTTCCTGCCGATTCGCCTGGCCCTCGGACTCGTCAAGCTGGTCATCGGCCTCATCGCCGGCCTGATCGGCGGCGTGGCGATGCTGGCGATTGCGCCCGTCGTGGCGGTGGTCGCCGGAGGCGCCGTGCTGGTGGCCGTCGTCGTCGCCGCCGCCGCGCTCCTCCTGCCGCTCCTCCCGTTCCTGCTGCTCGGCGGTCTCGCCTGGGCGTTCCTGCGCCGGCCGGCCCAGCCGGCGTGACCCGCGCTACGGCGCCTGCCGATGCCAGTCGGTGTGCGATTGCAGGACGGCGCCGGCGTCGAGCAGGGTGCCCTCGCCCCAGCGCGGCGCGGTCAGCTGACAGCCGATCGGCAGACCGTCGGCCGACCGCCCGCACGGCAGGCTGATGGCCGGCACCCCGGCGAGGTTGGCGCTCACCGTGAAGATGTCGGCCAGGTACATCTGGAGCGGGTCGGCGGTCTTCTCGCCCAGCCGGAACGCCGCCGTCGGCGTGGTCGGCGTCGCCACCACGTCCACGGCGGTGAACGCCCGGGTGTAGTCGTCGCGCACCTTGGCCCGCACGCGCTGCGCCTGGACGTAGTAGGCGTCGTGGTAGCCGGCGCTCAGGACGAACGTGCCGAGCATGATCCGCCGCTTCACCTCGGCGCCGAAGCCCTCGTCGCGGGTCTTCTCGTACATCTCGCGCAGGCCGTCGGCGGCGCCGAGGGTGGCGCGGTAGCCGTAGCGCACACCGTCGTAGCGGGCCAGGTTCGAGCTCGCCTCGGCGGTGGCGACGAGATAGTAGACGGGAATGGCCAGCGGCGCGTTGGGCAGCTCGATGTCGACCAGCGTCGCGCCCGCCTCGCGCCACACCGCCAGCGCGGCGTCGAAGGCCCGGGCGACGTCGCCGTCGACGCCGCTGTCGATGAACCGCCGGGGCACGCCGATGCGAAGGCGGCCGGCGCGGTCGGCGGGCGGAGGCGTCCAGGCCGGGGCCTCGCGGGTGGCGCAGGTGGCGTCGTGCGGATCGGGCCCGGCGATGATCGAGAGGACCAGTGCGGCGTCGTCGACGGTGGTCGTGAACGGTCCCACCTGGTCGAGCGACGAGGCGAAGGCGAGCAGGCCGTAGCGTGACACCCGCCCGTAGGTCGGCTTGAGTCCGACCACGCCGCAGAACGCGGCCGGCTGGCGGATCGACCCGCCGGTATCCGAGCCCAGCGCCGCCGGGACCATCCGGCTGGCGACCGCGGCGGCCGAGCCTCCGCTCGAGCCGCCCGGCGTCCGGTCGAGCGCCCAGGGGTTGCCGGTCGGTCCGTAGGCCGAGTTCTCGGTCGACGAGCCCATGGCGAACTCGTCGCAGTTGGTCTTGCCGACGACGATCGCCCCGGCCGCCGTCAGGCGCCGCACCACCGTCGCGTCGTAGGGCGGCACGAAGCCGCTGAGCACCTTCGACGCCGCGGTCGTCGGCAGCCCCACCGTGCAGATGTTGTCCTTGACCGCCACCGGCACGCCGGCCAGCGGTCCAAGCGGGGCACCCGCGGCCCGCGCGGCGTCGACCGCCCGCGCCGCGTCGAGCGCCGCCGCGCCGGCCACGGCGGTGAACGCCCGCAGCGCGCCGTCGCGGCTGGCGATGGCGTCGAGGGCGCCGCCGACGGTGGCCTCGGCGGTTCGTTCGCCGCGGGCGATCGCGTCGCGCGCCGTCGTCAGGGGACCGGCGCCGCTCATCCCACGACCCGCGGCACCTTGAACAGGCCCGCCTCCGGCGCGGCCTCAGGGGCGCTGGCGAGCGCCGCCCGGCGGCTGAGTCCGGCAACCGGCTCGTCGGCCCGCTCGTCGTGGACCTCGTCGATGACGTGTGACATCGGTGTGACGCCGGCGGTATCCGCGGCCTGCACCTGGCGCACGTAGTCGAGGATATCGGCCAGCTGGCGGCCGAACGTCGCCACTTCGTCCTCGGTCAGGGCCAGGTGGGCCAGCGCGGCGATGCGGTGGACCTCGGCGGGCCCGAGCGGCGTCGACATATCCCGCGAATCGTACCACGAACATCGGTCACGCCCGGGACCGCTGGGGCGTCAAATGGGAAAGGACGGGCGACGCCGGTGTCCGTCGTATTAGAATGGCCTCCTACCCGCCAGCGAGTTCGCCCGTCCGGACGAGCTCGTCACGGCCGCTGGCCGTGCCCTCACCAGGAGTCGTCGGAATGCCTGCGTCCATGTGGTCCACTCTCCGCGCCCTCGCGGTCGTTGCCGCCTGCCTCATCGTTGCCGCCTGCGGCGGCGGATCGTCGCCCGCGGGCCAGGGGCCGGGCGGCCCCCCGGGCGGGATGCCGGCGATGGGCGTCGAAGTGGTGACGCTCGCCGAGAAGCCCGTCGAGGAAGTGACCGAATACATCGGGACGGTCAAGTCGCGGCGGTCGACCACGATTCAGCCGCAGGTCGAAGGCTTCCTGACCAGAATCGTCGCGCGTTCGGGGGACCGGGTCCGTCAGGGTGCGGTGCTGATGGAGATCGACGCCGGCCGCCAGGAGGCCGCCGTGGCCAGCCTCGAAGCGCAGCGCGCCGCCCGCGAAGCCGACCTCGTCTATTGGCGGCAGCAGACCGCACGGCTCCAGACGCTGCTCGAGGCCGGGGCGGTCAGCCAGCAGGAGTACGACCAGGCGGCAGCCACCCTCCGCTCCGGCGAGGCGCAGATCGCGGCGCTCGAGCAGCAGATTCGCGAGCAGCGGGTCGAGCTGGGCTATCACCGCGTCATCGCCCCGACGGCCGGCGTGGTCGGCGACATCCCGGTGCGGCTCGGCGATCGGGTGACCCAGTCGACGCTGCTGACCACGATCGACGACAACCAGGGCCTCGAGGTCTACATCCAGGTGCCGGTGCAGCAGGCACCGTCACTGGCCGACGGGCTGCCGGTCCGGCTCGTCGACGATGGCGGTCGGACCCTGCTCGAGACCCGGATCACCTTCGTGGCGCCGTCGGTCGACCCGCAGACCCAGACCGTGCTCGCCAAGGCGGCGCTGGCCAGCCCCGGCACCTTCCGCACCGACCAGTTCGTCCGGGCCCGAATCGTCTGGCGGTCGTCGCCGGGGCTCACCATTCCCGTCGTCGCCGTCACCCGGGTCAACGGCCGCTACTTCGCGTTCGTCGCCGAGGCCGGGGACGGCGGCGCGACCGTGGCGCGCCAGCGTCCCGTCGAGCTGGGGCCGCTCACCGGCAACGACTACGTGGTCGAGAAGGGGTTGTCGGCCGGCGATCGCCTCATCGTGTCCGGCGTCCAGAAGATCGGCGACGGCGCGCCGGTGGCGCCGACGCCGGCCGGGGCGCCGGCGGCGATGCCGGCGGGGAAGTCCTAGGCCCGCCGCTCATGCGTACCGACGTCTTCATCAGCCGCCCGATTCTCTCGACGGTGCTGGCGCTCGTCGTGGTGATCGCCGGGGTGATCGCCATCCCGACCATCCCGATCGCACGGTTCCCCGAGCTGGCGCCGCCGTCGGTGACGGTGACCGCGTTCTACACCGGCGCCAACGCCCAGGCCGTCGAGTCGGCGGTGACCACCCCGCTCGAGCAGGTGATCAACGGCGTGCAGGGGATGACCTATCTCCAGTCGTCGAGCACCAACAGCGGGATGAGCACGATCACGGTCACCTTCGGCATCGATCGCGACCCCGACCTGGCCGCCATCGACGTCCAGAATCGCGTCAACCAGGCCCTCGGCCGCATGCCGGCCGACGTCCGCACCAACGGCATCACCGTCATCAAGAACACCTCGGGGTTCATGGGCGGACTCGGCTTCTTCTCGCGGGACAACCGCTACGACGCCCAGTTCATCTCCAACTACCTCGACCGCTACGTCCGCGACGCCATCAAGCGGGTGCCCGGCGTCGGCGACGTGATCATCTTCGGCGAGCGCCGCTATGCCATGCGGCTGTGGCTCGATCCCGGCAAGCTGGCGGCCCGCGGCCTCACCGCCAGCGACGTCGTCAATGCCCTGCGCGAGCAGAACGTCCAGGTCGCGGCCGGCGCGCTCGGCGACGCCCCGGCGGCCGCCGATCAGATGTTCAACCTGAGTGTCCGGGCGCAGGGGCGGCTCACCGAGGCGAGCCAGTTCGCCGACGTGGTCATCGCCGGCGGGCGTGACGGCGCGCTGGTACGGGTGAGCGACGTCGGCCGCGTCGAGCTGGGGGCCGAGAACTACACCGCCAACCTGCGCTTCCTGGGGCTCGAGGCCTCGGGCATGGGCATCCAGCTGCTGCCGTCGGCCAACGCGCTCGACGTCTACGACGGCGTGCTGGCGACCATGGCGCAGGTCGAGCGCGACTTCCCGCCCGGCCTCGAGTGGCGGCTGGCCTTCGATCAGGTGACGGTGGTCCGCGAGTCGATCACCGAGGTGCTCAAGACCCTCGGCGAGGCGCTGGTGCTGGTCGTGCTGGTGATGTTCCTGTTCCTGCAGAACTGGCGCAGCACCATCATCCCGGCCCTGACCATCCCGGTGTCGCTCATCGGCACGTTCGCCTTCGTCAAGCTGTTCGGATTCTCGATCAACACCCTGACCCTGTTCGGCATCGTCCTGGCCATCGGCATCGTCGTCGACGACGCCATCGTCGTCGTCGAGAACATCGAACGGCACATGCGCGAGTTCGGCAAGTCGGCCTACCGGGCCGCCGTCGACGCGATGCAGGAGGTGCTCGGCGCGGTGGTCGTCATCGGCATCGTGCTGGTCGCGGTGTTCGTGCCGGTGGCGTTCTTCCCGGGCACGACCGGGCGTCTCTACCAGCAGTTCTCGCTGACCATCGCCTTCGCCGTCGTGCTGTCGGTGTTCAACGCCGTCACCTTGACGCCGGCGCTGGCGGCGCTGCTGCTCGACCGCGAGAGCCATACACACGGCTGGTTCTTCACCAGGGTCAACCGGGCGATCGACGCCGGCACCCACGCCTACGTCGGCCTGGTCGGCTGGGCGCTGCGCTGGCGGTGGGCGATGCTGGTCGTGTTCGCCGTCGGCCTGGGCGGCACGCTGCTGCTGTGGCGGTCGGTGCCGACCGCCTTCGTGCCCGACGAGGACGAGGGCTACTTCATCTCGGTCGTCCAGGCGCCGCCCGGAGCGTCGCTGGAGTACACCGACGGCATCGCCAGGGAAGCCGAGAAGATCCTCTACGCCGACCCCGACATCCAGAGCGCGTTCTCGGTCATGGGCTTCAGCTTCAGTGGCGCGGCCCCCAACAACGGGCTCATCTTCACGATGCTCAAGCCCTACGAGGAGCGGCGCCGGCCCGACCAATCGCTGAGCGCGGTGCTCAACCGCATCCGCGGGCCCATGTTCGGCATCCCCGGGGCGATCGTCGTGCCGTTTGCGCCGCCGGCGATCCAGGGACTGTCGGTGTTCGGCGGCTTCCAGTTCGAGGTGCTCGACCAGAGCGGCGGCGACATCGGCGGCCTGGCCGAGGCGACCACCGCCGTATCGGCCCAGGGCAACCAGTCGGGCCGCGTCACCGGCCTGTTCAGCAGCTTCCGGGCCGACGACCCGCAGCTGGTCGTGGACATCGACCGCGACCGGGCCCGGGCGCTCGGCCTGCCGCTGCGCGAGGTCACCGACGCGCTGCAGGTGTTCCTCGGCTCGCAGTACGTCAACGACTTCGACTTCAACAGCCGCGCCTACCGCGTCTACGTGCAGGCCGATCGCGGCTTCCGCGCCAAGCCCGAGGACCTGCGGCAGATCTACGCCCGCGCCGAAGGCGGGCGGATGGTGCCGCTCGACGCGGTCGTGCGCGTCAGCGAGACGACCTCACCGCAGGTGATCAGCCACTTCAACATGTTCCGGTCGGCCGAGATCACCGGCGTGCCGGCGCCGGGCGTCAGCTCGGGCGAGGCGCTGGCGGCGATGGAGGAGGTGGCGCGGCAAGCCCTGCCGCCGGGCTTCACCTTCGCCTGGGCCGGACAGTCGCTCGAGGAGATCAACGCCGGCTCGCAGACGCTCTACATCTTCGCGCTGGCGGTGCTGCTGGTCTACCTGGTCCTCGCCGCGCAATACGAGAGCTGGGTGCTGCCGTTCATCATCCTGCTCGGCGTGCCGCTGGCCGTGCTGGGCGGGCTCGGCGCGCAGTTCTGGCGCGGCTTCGCCAACGACGTGTTCTGCCAGGTCGGGCTGGTGCTGCTGGTCGGGCTGGCCGCCAAGAACTCGATCCTCATCGTCGAGTTCGCCGAGCAGCTGCGCGACCAGGGCCGCTCGATCGTCGACGCGGCGATCGAAGCGGCGCGCATCCGGCTGCGGCCGATCCTGATGACGTCGATCGCCTTCATCCTCGGTGTGCTGCCGCTGGCCTACGCCACCGGGGCCGGCGCCGCGGCGCGCAATTCGGTCGGCACCACGGTCGCCGGCGGCATGCTCGCCTCGACGTTCCTGTCGATCGTCTTCATCCCGGTCCTGTATGTCATCCTCCGCACCCTGGTGCCCGGCAAGACCCGGCACGAACTCCACGCCCGCGATCACGAGGGTGAGGTGGCCCGTGGTTAGCCTCGTCATACGCGCGTCGGTCACCGCCGTCGCGCTCGTCGCTCTGAGCGCCCGTCCGCTCGCGGGGCAGACGTCGTCGCCGCTCGTCCCTGAGGTCGTCAGCTTCGACGCCGCCGTGCAGCGCGCGATTGCCGCCAATCCGACCGTGGAGCGGGCGGCGACCGCGGTGCGCAGCGCGCAGGTGCTGCTGGCCCAGGCGCGCGCCGCGGTCCGGCCGACCATCGACGGCACGATCTCGACGACCGTGCTCGACGGCGAGCGCGGCTTCGACGGCAACGTCGTGCAGCCGCGCACGCAGACGCTGTTTGCCGGAACGGCGGCGACGCCGGTGCTGGCGATGGCGCAGTGGGCGGCTCGCGCGCAGGCCGAGCTGCGCATCGGGGTGGCCGAACTCGACGTCGCCGACGTGCGCCGTCAGGTCGGTGTCGCGGCGGCCGAGGCCTATCTGTCGGTGGTCGGCGCCAAGCGCCAGCTCGACGTCAACGAGCGGGCCCGCGACAACGCCCAGGCGCAGCTCGACTACGCCCGCGCCCGCCGCGAGGGCGGCGTCGGCAGCCGGCTGAACGAACTGCGCGCCGCCCAGGAGCTCGCCGTGGTGCAGGAACTGGTCGAGCGCGCCCGTCTCGCCGTGGCGCTGGGGCAGGAGGCGCTCGGGCTCATCGCCGCCGCCGATCGTCCGCTCGACACCGCCGGGGAGCCGGCGCTGGAAACGCCAGCGGTGACGGGGGAGTTGTGGCTCCGCGATCGCACCGACATCAAGCTGTTCGACGCCCGCATCGACGTCGCCGGCCGCGTGCTCGCCGACAGCTGGAAGGACTGGGTGCCGACGGTACGAGCCTCGTTCGACCCCCAGTTCATCACTCCGGCGGGACTGTTCCAGCCGTCGGGCACCTGGCGCGCCGTGCTCGCGGCGTCCATCCCGATCTTCGACGGCGGCCAGCGCCGGGCGAGGAAGGCCGGACGCGAGGTCGAGCTGTCGCTGGCCCGGGTCGAGCTGAAGGACGCCGAGCTGCGGGCGAAGTCGGGCGAGCGGGCGGCCCGCGTCTCAATCGACGCCGAGGCCCGCTCGCTCGAGCGTGCCCGCGAGGCCGCCGGCCACGCCGCCGAAGTGCTGCGCATCACCGACATCGCCTTCCGCGCCGGTGCCACCACCAACATCGAACTCATCGACGCCCAGCGCCAGTCGCGCGACGCCGAGACGGCGGTGCGGCAGGCCGAAGACCGTGCCCGGCTGGCGCGGCTGGCGCTGCTCGTCGCGCTCGGCCGTTTCCCGCAGTAGGCACCGGCGGCCCACACGGTGCGGCGGGCCGGCGCCCGCGGTTACACTGGGGTCATGGCACGGCGTGCCGTGCGTCGCTGGCGATGGGGGCTCGCGGTGACGGTGTGGGTGGCCGTCAGCAGCCTCGCGCTCGGTCCCGATCCGGGGTTTCGCATCACCCAGGCCGAGGCGTTCGCGGTGCGGGCGGTGGACGTGTCGGGCCGCCGGCATCCGATTGCCACCTTCGACGGCCGGGCCTGGCTGGTCGACCCACCCCGACGGTTGGTGGGCCCGCCGGCGCCGGAACCGCCGGCGATCGTCGGCCTCGAGACGAGCGAGGGCGTGCCGGTCTCGACGCTGCGGGTGTTCGCGGCGAGCGGCGAGCGGTGGCGGTGGGCTCGGCAGGCGGTCGAGGCGCTCGCGCTGCGGACCGCCGGGCTCGGCGACGAGCGCATCACCGAAGTGTCGATGTACGTGCCGGCCGGACTGGACGGCGCCGCGGTCTACGTCGATCTCAGCACGCGCACGCCGGATCCAGGCTGGCGCGGCGCGGTCGTGGGGGCCTGGGTCCTGCCGCAGGACGGGGCCGAGCCGGTGGTGCTCGGGGCGCGGCCGGTCGGCTTTGCCAGCTACGACGAGTACCTGCGCGTGCCGCGACGCCATCCGCTCGGCATTGCCGTCGCCGGTCGCGGCGGGGTGCAGACCTGGGTGATGTACAACCGCAGCCCCGCCGGTGACAGCTTCGAACTGGCCGGCGTGAGCCGCCGCGGACTGCGCGAGCATCCGCCGATTCCCCGCGGCGCGTCCTGACGCCCGCGGGCCGGCCGGGCGCTGCTATTCGACGGCGAGCAGGTCGATCTCGAAGACGAGGGTGGCGTTGGGAGGAATCGAGCCGCTGCCCGACGACCCGTAGGCCTCCGACGGCGGGAGCACCAGCTTGCGGCGGCCGCCGACCCGCATGCCCGGTACCCCGCGCTCCCAGCCGGTGATGACCTGGCCGGCCCCGATCGTGAACACGAACGGCTCGCGGCCGATGCTGGTGTCGAACTGCGCGCCCTTGTTGTCCGCGGCGGCGTTCGAGTAGAGCCAGCCGGTGTAGTTGACCGTGACCGTCTTGCCGGATTGCGCATCGGGCCCGGTGCCGACGCGCAGGTCGGTGGTCGTGAACGGCACCGTCAGGGGCGTCGGGGTGTTGAAGATGTTGTCGCCGCAGCCGGCGGTGAGCAGCGGCAGGAGCAGGACGAGGGGCAGTCGGGACATTCGGGCTCGATCCGGTTCAACAGGCGCGGAGTCTCCCAGTATACCGGCCCGGCCCGCTACCGCCGCGGGCACAGGTAGATGGTCGGGACCAGCAGCTCGCCCCGCCCGTCCGGGCAGGGCTGCATGGTGACCACCGGACCGTTGGCCGCCCGGGCCCGTGCGGCATAGAGGTCGATGCGCTCTCGATCCAGGGCGCTGACGATGACGCGCTCCTGGGCGCGGAACGTCAACACGTGCGCCAGGCGGAACTCCCCCCATAGCGCCGTCAGGCCGCGGGCTTCGAGGGCGGTGATCGCCTGTCCGCGATAGTCGGGATACCGCCCTGCGGCGATTTCGCCGGCCAGGGCCCGGTAATCGCCGGCGACGAGGCCCACCCAGATGACGGTCGCCGTCGCCAGACCGGCGCGGGCTGGTGCGGCGGCATGCCGCGCCCCGACCATCACGGCGCCGACAGGCAACAGCAGCGCCAGGAGGTCGTAGCGGAACGACTCCAGAGTGATCTGCGAGCACGCCACCAGCCAGTAGGCCGCCACCGAGGTGGCGCCGGTGGCGGCGAGGTACCAGCCGAAGTCGGCCGCCGGGGCGGCGTCGCCGCGAGACGGCGGCGCGGCGCGGCGCCCGAGGGCGAGCAGCAGGCCGGCGGCTGAGAGTCCGGCCACCCACAGACCGAGCCCGGGGTGCCCCTGGCCGATGCCGGTAGTCACCCCGGCGAGGTTGAGCGGGCCGGGTGCGCCGCCGACGAGCAGCGGCCAATGGTCGCCGGCCAGCTGCGTCAGCCGTCCGGCCCACCGCGTCGGGTCGGCGCACAACTGCGCGCCGACGGCCGCGGCACTCGAGATATCCAGCGTGCCGCCGGACCGCGCCACCGTGTCCGGGCCGTACATCGCAGCGAACGGCCGCACGGCCTCGATGAGCGTTCGCACCGCCACGATGCCGACCGCAACCAGTCCCCAGCGCGCGGCGCCGGCCTGCGTCCAGAAGGCCCCCCGCCAGATCTCGATGGCCGCCAGCGCCGCCAGCGGGTAGATCGCCAACTCGCGATGCACGATCGCCAGGGCCGCCACCGCGGCAAACGCCCACGGACGGGATCGCACCACCCAGAAGAGCAGAGCGTACAGCGGCAGCTCCGCGTTGCCCCCCATCGCCTCCATCAGCCGCGTCCCGGCGACGATCGGCGGCAGCGCCAGCGGCAGGGCGCACAGCCCGGCGAGCCACGGGCGCAGGCCGAGATCGCGGTGCACGCACCAGGCGGCCAGCACCGCGGTCGTCACGTTCATGGCGACGAGCGGCAACTTCAACGCCAGCTCGGTCGGTCCGAGCAGCCACATCAGTGGCGCCGCGAGGTAGGCCTCGAGCGCCAGAAGGTAGCTCTGGCCGTAGAAAAACAGCGGAAACGCGCGGCCTTCGCTGATGTGCTTGGCCATCAGGCCGACGACGGCCTGATCGGCGTCGAAGCGCACGCCCGGCATCGCGAACAGCAGCGCCCGCGCCGCGGTCAGGACCACCAACGCGACGATCACGAGCCGCAGCTCAGACCCAGCGCGAGGCACTCGCCGTAGAATACCGCCGCCATGCTCGACCGGGCGGCCCGCCTTGGCCCGCTCCTCGGCGCCGCGGCGGCGGTCGCGGTCGTCGCCGTTCTGGACGTGCCGGTGATGCCGGCCTTCCTCCCGATCGGCGACCACCCCTCCTATGTCGCGGCCCCGCCGGCGCTGACCCTGGTCGAACCGGTGGCCCATGCGCCGTGGTTCGGGCTGTCTCCCGCGCCGGTGCGCGCGGGGCTGGCGGGGGCGGTGCTGTGGCTCCTGTGGACGGCCACCCGGCGCCGCGGCGGCTCGGTCGCCGCCACGGTGGTCGTCTGCGCGGCGGTCCTCAGCCGGCCGGCATTGCGAACGCCGATCGCGCTTGGGGCCGACCCGGCGCTCGGGGTGGCGGCGGTGTGGGCGCTCGGCGTGGCCTGCAGCGGCCTGCCTCGGGGGCGTCGCCGCTGGCTGGTGGCGGCGGCGCTCGCCGTCGGCGGCGTGGCGATGTGGCCGCCGCTGGCCCTGGTCGTGCCGTTCGTCGCGGCTCTGACCTGGACCGACGACGGGGTCGCGGCGCTGGCCGCCCTCGGCGGCGCGGCCGCCGGCCTCGTCTCCGGGCTGGCGCGGTGGGCGGCGCGGAGCAGCGCGCTGGGCGGGGAGCCGGTGGCGCTCGGAGACGTGCTCGCTGTGCTCTGGGCCCCGCCGAGCGGCGCCGACCCATACGTGTGGCCGACCCTGACGGCGGTGGCCCTGCCGGCGATGCTCGCCCTGGTCGGTATCGGGTCCCGTCTCGGCGCCGGCCCGCGGCGTTCGATCGCCGCCACGCTGGCGGCCGCGGCGGCCACCGCCGCCGCCGTCGTCGTCCTGCCCGCATGGCGCCCCGAGATCGGCCGCGCCGTCCTGTGGAGCAGTTGGCCGCTGGCCGGTGCCGGACTGACGTGGCTGGCCGCGCGCGCCCCGGCCGGTCGGACCGACTTCGCCGTGGCCCTCCTCGGCCTGGCGCTGGTCGTGTCCGGCGTGGCCGCGTCGGCGGCGCGCACGACCGGGGACGAGCGTCAGCGCTTCGGCGACGCGCTGGCCGTCGCCCTCGGGCCGCTCGTGGCGGGCGGTGCGCCGACCTTCATCGCCGAGGACCCGCGCGTGGACACGGCGGTCGTGGCGTGGGGCAGTGGCCACTGCATCCGCCGCCTGCGACCGGTACCACGACTGGTCGACGCCGCGCTGGACGCGGGGCGGCGGCTCTACGCCGGGCCGTCGGCGCGAACGGCGCTGGAACTCTGGGGCTTCCGCTTCGTCACCCGGGTCGCGGTCGCCGAGCCGGCCCCCTACGCGGTCGCCGAAGTCACCGGTCGTTGGCGCTGCGTGCCGGTCGCCGCGCCGTGGCGCGAGCTGCCCGGTCTCGAGTACAGCGGGCGCCTCGGCCTGCACCTGCCCCGCGGCACTGGCCAGCTGGAGGTCGTGGTGCTCGGCCCGCCACCACTCACGCCGCGGCTGACGTGGGCCGACGGCCGGGCGGCGGGCCGCATCGCCGCCGTTCCGATCGATCTGCCCAGCCTGCCGCCGGTGCTGTGGCCGGGCGACGGCCGTCTCCCCGACCCGTCGCAGGTGGCGCTGCGCGCCGAGTTGGCGGCGCGGCCCGACCTGGCCCAGGACGCTGCGCTGGATCTCGGCCAGCGGGCGCCGCTGGTCGCGGTGCGGTTCACCGAGCCTGCGCACCTCACCGGCGTCGGCACGGTCTGCGCGGCGCCGCTGCCGCGCGATCCGTTCGCCGGGGCCGGACGGGTGCCGCTCGACGACCCGGCGTTCTTCGCCGGCGGATGGCACGCCGTCGAGGGCGGGGCCACGCCGTTCCGCTGGACGGCGCGGCGCGCCGTCGTGCTGGTCCCGGCGGCCGCGGCCCGCGCCGTCGAGCTGGTGCTGGTCGCCCGCGCCGCCGCGGCCGCCGCCGGACCGGTATCGGTCGCCGTCCAGGTCAACGGCTGGTCCGCCGGCAGCCGTCCGTTCGGCGGCGCCGACGCCTCGGCGCGCTGGCCGGTGCCCGCCGGCGTGTGGGTCGCCGGCACCAACGAAGTCGTCCTCGACGTGTCGGCCACCGCGCGGCCGTCGGACCACGGCAGCGCCGACACGCGGGAACTCGGCCTCGCCGTCTCGTCGTTGCGCGTCGCGGTACCCTGAGCGTTCTCCAGTGAGAAGGCGGGCGGCGGAGACCATGCCTCTCCGTCGCCCGCGCTGTGTCGGTGTGCCAGCGTGCCAGCGTGATCGCCCTGGCCGCCAGCCGCCAGCGGCCAGCCGCTGGCCGCTAGCCGCTGTTCGAGGATCACTTGATGAACAGCATCTCCCGGTAGGTCGGCAGCGGCCACTCGGTGTGCGGCACGATCAGCTCGAGGGCGTCGCCCAGTTCGCGCAGCCGCACCGTCGCCGGCACCACCTTGTCGCGCATGTACTTGGCGTGCTTCTCGGCCGACGGCGTCGTGTGGTCGAGCAGCGCCGCCAGCGCGTCAGTCTGCAGCCGGAACTGGTCGACCAGCTTGACGACCCTGGCCAGCAGCTTCTTGCCCTCCTTGCTGACCGCGCCGGCCTGCTTCACCGCCGCGACGCTGGCGGCCACGGCGCGCTGGTAGTCGAGCGCCACCGGCAGGATGTAGCGGTTGGCGATCAGCACCATCAGCTGCGCCTCGATGTTGATCGTCTTGTTGTAGGTCTCGACGTTCACCTCGTAGCGGGCGTGCAGCTCGCGCTCGTTCAGCACCTTGAACTTCTCGAACGTCGTCACGACGTCCTTCGACACCACCTCCGGCAGCGCGTCGACGGTGTTGCGGTGGTTGAGCAGTCCACGCCTGGCGGCCTCCTTCTGCCATTCGGCCGAGTAGCCGTTGCCGTTGAAGATGATCCGCTTGTGCTTCGTGATCGTCTTCTTCAGCAGCGCCGCCACGGCCTCTTCCAAACCCTGGCCCTGGGCCAGGGCGGCTTCCAGTTCGCCGCTCATGTAGTCGAGCGATTCGGCCACCGCCACGTTGAGACAGGTGGCCGGGAAGGCGATGCTCTGGTTCGACGACACGGCGCGGAACTCGAACTTGTTGCCGGTGAAGGCGAAGGGCGACGTGCGATTGCGGTCGCCGGCGTCGCGCGGCAGCTTGGGCAGCACCGATACGCCGATGTCGAGGATGCCGCCGTGCTTGGTCGACTTGGCGCCGCCCTTCTCGACCTGCTCGAAGATGTCGGTGAGCATGTCGCCGAGGAAGATCGACAGGATCGCCGGCGGTGCCTCGTTGGCGCCCAGCCGATGGTCGTTGCCGGCGTAGGCGATGCTCATGCGCAGCAGGCCCTGGAACTTGTCCACGGCGCGGATCACCGCCGTGCAGAAGAACAGGAACTGCATGTTGTCGTGCGGCGTCGCGCCCGGATTGAGCAGGTTGTTGCCGAGGTCGTCGCCCATGCTCCAGTTGACGTGCTTGCCCGAGCCGTTGACGCCGGCGAACGGCTTCTCGTGGGTCAGGCAGGCCAGCCCGTATTTCGGCGCGACGCGCTTGAGCGTCTCCATCGTCATCATCTGATGGTCGGTGGCGACGTTGGCGCTCTCGAAGATCGGCGCCAGCTCGTACTGCGACGGCGCCACCTCGTTGTGGCGGGTCTTGATCGGCACGCCCACCTTGTAGAGCTCGGTCTCGACCTCGGCCATGTAGGCCAGGACGCGTTCGGGGATGGCGCCGAAGTACTGATCCTCCAGCTCCTGGCCCTTGGGCGGGCGGGCGCCGAACAGCGTGCGGCCGGCGTTGATGAGGTCGGGCCGGTTGAAGTAGAAGGTGCGGTCGATCAGGAAGTACTCCTGTTCGGGGCCGCAGGTGGCGGTGACGCGCGTCGCCGGTACGCCGAACAGATTCAGGGCACGGACCGCCTGAGTCGACAGCGCCTCCATCGAGCGGAGCAGCGGCGTCTTCTTGTCGAGCGACTCGCCGGTCCAGCTGACGAACGCGGTCGGAATCACCAGCGTCGCCGAGTTGCCGTTCTGCAGCAGCCACGGCGGGCTGGTGGGATCCCACGCCGTGTAGCCGCGCGCTTCGAAGGTGCTGCGCATCCCGCCGGAGGGGAAGCTCGACGCATCGGGCTCGCCGCGCACCAGTTCCTTGCCGCTGAACTCGGCCATCGAGCCGCCGTCCTCGGTGGGCGAGAAGAACGAGTCGTGCTTCTCGGCGGTGATGCCGGTCATCGGCTGGAACCAGTGGGTGTAGTGCGACGCGCCGTGCTCGACCGCCCAGTCCTTGAGCGCCGAGGCCACCGCGTCGGCGGTGGACATCTCGAGCGGGTGGCCCTTGGTCACCGTGTCGCGGAGCGCCTTGTAGACCGCCTTCGGCAACCGGGCCTGCTGCACGGAGTCGTTGAAGACGAGCGAGCCGAAAATCTCGCCCACCTGCGCCGGCTTGAAGGCGGCGCGCCCCTCGTGCATCGACCAGTCACGAATACGGTCAATGGCTTCGCCCAACGTCGCGGCTCCCATAGGTCCTCTACTCCTCGTGAAGTTGTGTGCAGTGCGTGGTGACGCAAAGAATGCGCAGATTGTGCATCGAAACGATGCCATCACGCAATTTATTTCCTGTTTCGACCTGCCTGCTGGCCACATTCTCGCGTTGTCCGCACAAAATAGTGGGCAGTCATAATTATGACACTGTGAAAACACCCCAAAGTGCCCGTGGTCGTGCAGCCCGTCGAGTCGAGTCACCGCGACGATCGGCGGCGCGACGACGGGCTTCGCCGCCGCGGCGCCGCCGGCCGCCTATTTCCTTCGTGTCCGCGCCGCCAACGCCTGTGGCACCAGTGCGGCGTCGGGGGAAGCGATCGTGTCGGTGGGGGCAGCGGCCGCGTTGCCGGCCGCGCCGTCCGGCGTGACGGCCACGGTCAGCGGCTCGACGGTGAATCTGGCGTGGACCGCACCGGCGGGTGGCGTCACCGGCTACGGCGTGGAAGCCGGCCCCGACATCGGGCCGGCGACGATCGTCAGCGCCGCGGTCGGACCGACCCCTGCGCTCGCCGTGCCCGGCGTGCCGCGACTACGTGGTGCGGATTCGCGCCGTCAACGCCGCGGGAACCAGTCCGCCGTCCGAGGACGTGGTGGTCCGAGTGCCGTGAGGCCGGGTCAGTAGGCGGGGAACAGCCGCTTCTGCCCGCAGTCGGCGGCCGGCGCCGGGTGCGTGGGGTTGACCATCGCCGGATAGGCCAGCTCGGCCATCAACGCGTAGCCGCGATCGCTCGGGTGGAAGCCGTCGGCCGAGAAGCTCGCCGGTTCGATGACCCGCGCGTCGCACAGCAGGTCGACGATGTGCACGTTGCTGGCGGCGAGCGCGTTGACGCGCTCGCTGAGGCCGACGGCGACGCGCTGCAGGATCGACTTCTCGAAGGTGCTGAAGCGCGCCACGTAGGGCATGGCCGCCAGATTCGGCAGGTTCAGGATGACGATGCGGGCGTTGGGTGCCTTCTGGCGTGCGCCGCGGACCAGGCTGGCGTAGTCCTCGCCCCACTTCGCCACCTGCTGATCGATGAAGGCGCGGGGGTCGTCGCCGGCCAGTTGCTGCTTGACCGCCTCGGCGATGATGTTGCCGTCGTTGCCGCCGGCGAACACGGTGACGACGGTATCGCCGGCGCGGACGAACGGGGTCTGGTTGGTGAGCAGGTTGTTCTGGACGCCGCGACCGACGCGGCGGCTGAGATCCTCGATGGCGGGGCTCAGGACCGATCCCGGCACCCCGACGTTCTGGTAGGCCACCGTGCCGGACTGCTCGAGGCGGCGCTGCAGGATCTGCACCCAGCCGGTGCCGCCGGCGCACGGCGCGAACGGAAAGCACTCGACGCTCGACCCGTAGCCGGTGGCGTCGCTGGCGCCCAGGGCGGTGTAGCTCGTACCGCCGCCGCCGCCCGGCGTCGGCGAGGGCGAGGTCGGCGACGCCGAGCCCTTGCTGCAGGCTACGCCGGAAAGGGCAGTGGTGACCAGGATCGCGACACGAATCGAGCGGCCGACGGGCATGTGGAAACCGCGGTGCAAGGATGGTGCCGGCAGTGAGCTGCCGGACTGGCCATGATTTCGGCCGCGGCGCCGACCGCCATTACAATGCGCTGACCGTTTTGGTGCCATGACCCCGACGCCGTCGCGCCCGTGGACCCGCTTTTACGCGCCGGAAACGGCCCAGGATCTGGCGCCGCCGGCGTGGCCGACCGTCGCGGCGCTGGTGCGCGACGCGTCCAAGCGGCACGCCGGCAACCGGGCCTTTTCGCTGCTGCTGCCCAACGGCACCACCGGGCACCTGAGCTTCGCCGAAGTCGATGCGCTGTCGGACGCCTTCGCCGTCTACCTGCGCGAGGTCGCCGGCCTGGCCGCCGGCGACCGCCTGGCCGTGCAGATGCCCAACTGCCTGGCCTACCCGATTGTCGTGTTCGGGGCGATGAAAGCGTCGCTGGTCACCGTCAACACCAACCCGCTCTACACAGCGCCCGAGATGGAGCACCAGTTCGCCGACAGCGGGGCCGCCGGGCTGGTCGTGATCGACCTGTTCGCCGAGAAGGTGGCGCAGGTGCTGCCCAGGACGTCGATCCGCACGGTCGTCGTCGTCACCATCGCCGATCTGCTGCCGTTCCTCAGCCGGACCGTCGTCCGCGCCGTGCAGCGCCACGTCAAGAAGCAGGTGCCGCCCATCACCTTCGACCACGTCACCTTCGACGCCGCCCTGGCGCGCGGGCGGGCGGCGGTGCGCTCGGGCGCCGATCCGCTCGTCTACCTCGCGGGCGCCGGTCCGGATCGGGTCGCGACGCTGCAGTACACCGGCGGCACGACCGGGGTCAGCAAGGGCGCCGTCCTCACCGAAGGCAACCTGGTCGCCAACATCGTCCAGTGCATCGAGGTGTGGAAACCGGGCGTCGTCGAAGGCCGCGAGACGGTGGTCACCGCGCTGCCGCTGTACCACATCTTCGCCTTCACCGCGAACCTGATGGTGTTCTACGCCTTCGGCGGCCGCAACATCCTCATTCCCAGCCCACGTCCCCTGAGCAACCTGCAGCGGGCGCTGACCGCCGAGGGGGCGACGTGGCTCACCGGCGTCAACACGCTGTTTGCCGGACTGATGCACGAGCCGTGGTTCCAGGCCCACCAGGGCTTCACGCTGAAGGGCACCGTCGCCGGCGGCATGGCGCTCGTGCCGGCGGTGGGGGAGCGCTGGGAGGCGATGACGAAGACGCCGATGTACCAGGGATACGGCCTCACCGAGACCTCGCCGGTGGTGTCGCTGGTGCCCTTCCACCGCAACAAGCGCGAGTCGATCGGCGTGCCGGTGCCGGGCACCGACGTCCGGCTGGTCGACGCCGACGGCCACGACGTGGCGCCCGGGCAGCCCGGCGAGCTGCTGGTGCACGGGCCGCAGGTGATGCAGGGCTACTGGCAGCGCCCCGACGAGACCGCCCGGGTGCTGAAGCTGGGGTGGCTGGCCACCGGCGACGTGGCGACGATGGACGAGGACGGCTATCTCTACATCGTCGATCGCAAGAAGGACATGATCCTCGTCAGCGGCTTCAACGTGTATCCCAACGAAGTCGAAGCCGTGCTCGCCGCCCATCCGGGCATCGCCGAGGTGGCGGTGATCGGCGTACCCGACGAGACCAGCGGCGAGGCGGTGTGCGCGTTCGTCGTGCGCAAGGACCCGGCGCTGACCGAGGCCGACCTGCGCGCGCACTGCCGCCAGTCGCTCACGTCCTACAAGGTGCCGCGCGTGGTCCACTTCCGTCCCGACCTGCCCAAGTCGCCAGTGGGCAAGGTGCTGCGCAAGGACCTGCGCGACCTGGTCGCGCACTAGCCCGATGGATCCGGTCTGTCACTCGCTCGCCGGCCTGGCGATCGGCCAGGCGGGCCTGAGGCGGCGCACGCCGCTGGCCCTGCCGACCCTCGTCCTCGCCGCCAACGCGCCGGACGTCGACGTCATCACCATGGTCACCACCGACGTGTGGATGTATTACCGGCGCGGCTGGACCCACGGCCCGCTCGCCATGGCCGCGATGCCGCTGCTGCTGACCGGCCTGATGCTGGCCTGGGATCGGCTGGTGCGGCGGCGCCGCCGGCCCGACGCGGCGCCGGTCCGGCCTGGCGCCACCTTCATGCTGGCGCTGGTCGGCACGCTGTCGCATCCGCTGCTCGACTACATGAACAGCTTCGGGATTCGCCTGCTGATGCCGTTCTCCGGGCGGTGGTTCTACGGCGACGCCCTCTACATCGTCGACCCCTGGCTCTACGTCATCCTCGGGGCCGGTGTCGGCGCGGCGCTGGTCGGCCGCCACCGCGCCGACGGCGGCGCCGCGGCGGCCCGGATCGCGCTGGCCGTCGCCGCGGCCTACGTGGTCGCGATGTTCGGGTCCGGGCTGTGGGCGCGGCAGGCCGTGCAGGCCGGTCTGGCCCGGGCCGGGCAGCCGGCGGCGCGGTTCATGGTCACGCCGGTCATCGGCAACCCGCTGCGCCGCGAAGTGCTGGTCGATCTCGGCGATCGCTACGAGAAGGGGTTCGTCGACTTCTCGCCCGGGCCCCGCTTCCGCCCGGCCGGCTACGGCGTCGAAATCCACGCCGACGACCCGCTGGCCCGGGCCGCCGCCGCGACCCGTCTCGGCCGCCAGTATCTGACCTGGGCGCGGTTCCCGTTCTTCGTCGTCGAGCGCACCCTGTCGCCGCCCCGCGTGCAGTTGAACGACGCCCGCTATTCGGGGCCGATGGGCACCGACGGCTGGTCGGGCGCCATCGTGCCGGTGCCGGAAGTGGCGATGGACCCGGAGACGGCGTCCCGCCGGTAGAATGAACGGCATGCGCCGCGCGCTTCCGGTCGTGCTGCTGGCCGCCGCCGCCCTCGCCGCGGCGCCGCTGCGGGTGGCGGCCTGGGGGTTTCCGGCCCACCGGCACGTCGCCGACCGGATGATCGAGCTGCTGCCCGAGGCGCTGCGTCCGCTCTACGAGGCGCGGCGGGCGTTCATCGTCGATCGCTCGATCGATCCCGACCTGTGGCGCAACGTCGGCTGGGAGGACGAGCCGCCCAACCATTTCCTCGACCTCGATTTCGAGGCCTACGGCCGCTATCCGTTCGAGGCGCTGCCGCGCGAGTACGACCAGGCGGTGCAGAAGTTCGGCCGCGCGGTCGTCCACGAGCAGGGCCTGCTGCCGTGGCGGACGGCGGAGTTCCACGGCCGGTTGCAGCGTGCCTTCGCGTCGCTCTCGCGGCCCTCGCCGTCGCCCTACGTGCTCGACGACATCGCGCTCTTCAGCGCCGTGCTCTGTCATTACGTCAGCGACGGCCACGTGCCGCTCCACGCGGTGAAGAACTACGACGGGTTGCTCACCGGCCAGCCCGGCGCCCACTCGCGGTTCGAGGCGGAGCTCTTCGAGCGCTTCGCCGGCGAGCTGCGGGTCGTCCCGACGCCCCAGCCGCCGGTCACCGATCCGCGCGGCGAGATGTTCCGGATCCTGCTGGCCAGCCAGCGGCTCGCCGATCCGGTGCTGGCCGCCGATCGCGCCGCCGCCGCCGGCCGCGACTACTACGACGACGCGTTCTTCGCCGCCTTCAAGAGCCAGGCCCTGCCCATCCTCGACCAGCGGGTCGCCGACGCCGTCGCCGCCACCGCCGCCTTCATCACCGGCGCGTGGGAGCAGGCCGGCAAGCCGGCCGTGCCGACCCGGCTGACGCGGTCGCCGCGTCGGGTGCCCAAGCCGTCGCCGCCGCCGGGCCGGTGAGCGCGGAAACTCCGGCGTCGCCTCTGCCGTCCACCACAGCATGCGGGTGTTCCTGATCCCGATCGGCCGCGACGAGTACGAGCCGTACTTCGAGCCGCCCGACGAGGACGACGACGCGCCGCCGGATGACGCCGGCTGGTTCGGACGCCTGCGCCACCGGCTGCGGGAGATGCTGCGCGAGGCCGAGGCCGAGCGGCTGCGTCGTCGCGAGTCGGGGGTCCGCGCCCCGGCCACCCTCGGCCAGCGCGCCCGGCGGAAGGTGATGCGCTGGGTCGTCGAACGGGCGGCCGAGCAGCGGCTGTTGTGGCACCTGCGCACCGCCACCGACGTCACCCTCGACGCCCCCGACGACATCACCGCCGAGCGGGCCCTCGAGGTGATGAAGCGGGGTCTGAAGCGCGATGCCGACCGTCACCTGCGCTGGTTCGTCGTCCACGCTCTGGGCCTGCTCGTCTCACTGGCGCTCATTCTCGTCCCCGGGCCCAACCTCATCGGCTACTTCCTGACCTTCACGACCGTCGGCCATTTGCTGGCCTGGCGCGGCGCGCAGCACGGCCATCGCCGGGTGCACTGGACCGTCGTCGCCAACCCGCTGCTGTCGGAACTCCGCGCGGCCCTGCCGCTCGATCCGGCGGCGCGGGCCCGCCGCGTGCACGACGTCGCCGATCGGCTCGGCCTGCAGCACCTGGCGTCGTTCTTCGAGCGGCTGGCGATTCCGCCCGCGTGATAGGCTCCGATTCGTGCAGCTCTCGGAGCTCGCGGAACGGCTCGGGGCCGTGCTCGACGGCGACGGCACGATCGAGGTGCACCGCGTCGCCGGCATCGAGCAGGCCGGTCCCGGCGACGTCACGTTTCTCGCCAATCCCAAGTACGCGGCCGCGCTCGGCGCGACCCGGGCCACGGCGGTGATTCTGGATCCGTCGGCGCCGCCGGCGCCGTGCGCGATGCTGCGGGTCGCCAATCCCTACCTGGCGTTCGCGCGCGCCGCGCAGGCCTTCGCGCCGCCGCGCACCGTGCCGCCCGGGGTGCATCCGACCGCGGTGGTCGCCGCCGACGCGGTGCTCGAGCCCGGCGTCGCCATCGGCCCGCTGGTGGTCATCGGCCAGCGCGCCCGCATCGGCGCCCGGACCGTGCTGCATCCACACGTCGTCGTCGGCGACGACGCCGTCCTCGGCGCCGACTGCCTGATCCACGCCCGGGTGTCGATCCGCGAAGCCTGCCGGCTCGGCGACCGGGTGGTCGTCCAGGACGGTGCCGTCATCGGCGCTGACGGGTTCGGCTTCGCCCACCACGCCGACGGCACCCACGAGAAGATTCCGCAGACCGGGCCGGTGGTCGTCGAGGACGACGTCGAGATCGGCGCCAACACCACCATCGATCGCCCGGCGGTGGGGGAGACGCGCATCCGCGCCGGCGCCAAGATCGACAACCTGGTCCAGATCGCCCACGGCGTGACCGTCGGGCTCAACACGCTGCTCGCCGCCCAGGTCGGGATCGCCGGCAGCACCACGATCGGCGACAACGTGATCTTCGCCGGCCAGGTCGGCGTCGCCAATCACCTCACCGTCGGCGACGGGGTCAAGGCCACCGCCCAGACCGGCATCAACAACTCGATCGCGGCCGGGATGTTCGTGTCGGGCCTGCCGGCGATCGACAACCGGCAGTGGAACAAGGCGGCGGTGATCTTCGGCCGGCTGCCGGAATACCGGCGCCAGCTCATCGACTTGGAGCGGCGTCTCGCGGCGCTCGAAGCCGCCGCCCGGGCCGATTCGACCCCCGTGCCATAATCGATCCCATCGCGTTCATGACTCATCGACCCTTCGCCGCCGCTCCCGTCGCCCGTTCCCCGTGGCGCCGGGCGCTCGGGGTGGCCCTCGCCGGCGTCGCGCTGGCGGCGGCCGTCGCCTGGACGCCCCTCGACGCCGCCGTCGCGCCGCCCAAGCTGCAGTACCAGCGCTTCACGCTGCCCAACGGCCTGACCGTGATCCTCCACGAGGATCGCTCGACGCCGATCGCGCACGTGCAGATCTGGTATCACGTCGGATCGAAGAACGAGCGGCCGGGGCGGACCGGGTTCGCCCACCTCTTCGAGCACATGATGTTCAAGGGCTCGAAGAACGTCGAGGGCGAGCAGCACACCTCGATCGTCTCGTCGGTGGGCGGCCGGGCCAACGCCTACACGAACGAGGACGCCACCGTCTACTGGAACACCGTGCCGGCGCAGTACCTGCCGCTGGTGCTGTGGATGGAGGCCGACCGGCTCGGCTCGCTCAACGTCGACGAGCAGACCTTCGTCAACGAGCGCGAGGTGGTCAAGGAAGAGCGGCGGATGCGCATCGACAACCAGCCGTTCGGCAACCTCAACGAGCTGCTCTACCAGCACGCCTTCACCACGCATCCCTACAAGAACCCGGTGATCGGCTCGATGGCCGACCTCGACGCCGCCACCATCCAGGATGTCCGGCAGTTCTTCGACACCTACTACATTCCGGCCAACGCCACCGTGGTCATCGCCGGCGACTTCGACGTCGCCGACACCCGGGAGCTGGTGACCCGCTACTTCGGGCGCATTCCCCCCGGCGCCGGCAAGGTGCCGCGCGACATTCCCCAGGAGACGAAACCGGTCCGCGAGAAGCGGGTGACGCTCGAGGAGGCCTGGCCGCTGCCGGCGGTGATCGTCGCCCAGCACATCACCTACGACGGCCATCCCGACTCCTACCCGATGCACGTCCTCGCCAAGGTGCTGTCGGACGGCAACAGCTCGCGGATCTACCGCAGCCTGGTCTACGAGAAGGGGCTGGCGGTGGCCGCCTTCGGCGGCGCCAACCTGATCGAGCATCCGAACCTCTTCTACACCGTGGCCATCGTCAACCCCGGGCAGTCGCTCGACGAGGTCGAGAAGGCGCTGGTCGCCGAGCTCGACCGGGCGGTGGCCACCGGCATCACCGACCGCGAGCTGCAGCGCGCCAAGAACCAGTTCGCGCGCGACTACATCCTCGGCCGCGAGACCGTGCAGCAGAAGGCCGGGGTCCTGGCCCACGCCGAGGTCCTGCACGCCGACATCACCACCGCCGACGGCGAGTTCGCGATCTTCCAGAACATGACGCGGGCCGACGTGCAGCGGGTGGCCAAGACCTACTTCACGCCCGAATCGCGCGTCGTGCTGCACGTGCAGCCCAAGGCGCCGGGGACCCGTCCATGAGCCGCCGCGCCTTCCATGTCGTGCAGTCGTCGCTCATCGCCGCCATCGTGCTCACCGTGGCGTCGGTCGTCACGACCGCCGGCCAGCAGCGCGCCGACGCCCTGCGCTGGCCGTCCGAGCGGCCGCCGCGGCCGCTGCCGGCCAGGCCGGTCAAGTTCCCGCCCTACGAGATCCGCACCCTGCCCAACGGCCTGCAGGTGGTCCTGGTCAGCCAGGACGAGCAGCCGGTGGTCAGTGCCCGGATGTTGATCCGCGCCGGCGCGGCCCAGGATCCGAAGGGCAAGGAGGGCGTCGCGATGCTCACCGCCGCCCTCCTCGATCAGGGCACCACGACGCGGTCGGCCGCCGAGATCGCCGAGGAGATCGACTTCATGGGCGGCCTGCTCGGCACCGGCGCCGGCACCGACCTCAGTTTCGTCAACACCGTGAGCATGTCGGACGGGCTGGCGCCGGCGCTCGACCTGATGGCCGACGTGGTCCGCCATCCCGCGTTCAGCGCCGCCGAGATCGACCGCCAGCGCGGCCAGGCGCTGTCGTCGCTCCGGGTGGCGGCGGAGGACCCCGACACCGTGGCCAGCCAGGTGATCGACCGGCTGGTCTTCGGCTTCCACCCCTACGGGCTGCCGTCGTCGGGCACCGCCGCGTCGCTGTCGACGCTCACCCGTGACGACTTCGTCGCGTTTCACAAGGCGTGGTTCGTCCCGAACAACGCCCTCATCGCCATCGTCGGCGCGGTGCCGGCCAACCAGGCCTTCGCCGAGGTGGAGCGGGTGTTCGGCGACTGGCCGCGTGGCGACGTCCCGGCCTTCGCGCCGATGGAGCCGCCGCCCCCGGTCAAGCGGGTCGTGGTCGTCGACAAGCCCGGCGCCGTGCAGACCGAGATCCGGGTCGGCCACCTCGCCTTTCCCCGCAAGCACGCCGACCACCTGGTGATGGACCAGGTGGTCAAGATCCTCGGCGGCGAGGGCGGCAACCGCCTGCAGCAGGTGTTGCGCACCCAGAAGAGCCTGACCTACGGGGCGTCGGCCGACCTGGACGCCTACAAGCTGGCCGGAGGCGTCATCGCCGAGACCGACACCCGCACCGAGGCCACGACCGAGGCCCTGCGGACCGTGGTCGACGAGTTCTTCCGGCTGCAGCGCGAGCGGGTCTACGACGGCGAACTGGAAGGCGCTCAGAACTTCCTGGCCGGCAGCTTCCCGCTGTCGATCGAGGCGCCGGACGCGATCGCGACCCGGGTCTTGAATCAGCTCTTCTACGAGCTGCCGCTCGAGGACCTGCCGGCCTATCCGGAGCGGGTGCGTTCGGTCACCCCCGACGACGTCCAGCGCGTGGCCCGGGCGTGGCTCAAGCCGGGGCAGCTCTCGGTCGTACTGGTCGGCGACGCCGACCGCTTCATCGACCAGCTGGCCGGGGCCGGGTTCTCGTCGGTCGAGCGCATCCCGATCGAACAGCTCGACCTGTCGGCAGCGGATCTCCGGCGCCGCGCCGGCGCCCAGTAGGCGCGCCGCCATGGCGCGGGTGATGCTCTCGTGCGGGGAGCCGTCCGGCGACGCGTACGCCGCCGAGCTGGTCCGCGCGCTGCGGGCGCGCCGCCCGGACCTCGACGTCTTCGGCTTCGGCGGCCCCCGTTCGGAGGAGGCCGGCATCCGGCTCATCGGCCGCTATACCGGGCTGTCGGTGACCGGTCTCACCGAGGCGTTGCGGGTGCTGCCGGCCACTTTCGCGATGCTCCGCCGGCTGGTGCGGGCCGCCCGCGAGACGCGTCCCGACGCGCTCGTGCTCATCGACTATCCCGACTTCAACTTCCGGCTGATGGCCGCGGTGGCGCGCATGGGCGTGCCGATCGTGTACTACGTGACGCCCCAGGTGTGGGCGTGGCGGCCGGCCCGGATGAAGACGCTGCAGCGGCACGTGGCGCTGGCCCTGCCGATCTTCCCGTTCGAGGAGGCGCTCTACCGGACGGCCGGCATCCCGGTGCGTTTCCTGGGCCATCCACTCGTCGACGCCGTGCCGGCGCCGCCGGCCGATCCAGCCGCGGCGGCCCGGCGTCAGGCCGAGCGTCGCCAGGCCCTCGGGCTGGCGGCGGATCGACCGACGCTCGCGCTGCTGCCGGGCAGCCGTCACAACGAGATCTCCCGGCTCGTCCCGGTGCTGGCGGCGGCGCTGCCGCGCGTCGCGGCTCGGGTGCCCGGCCTGCAGGCCGTGGTGGCCTGCGCGCCCGGCCACGACGATCACGAGTTCGCCGCGCTGGCTGCCGCGACACCACCGGCCCGCCTGGTCCACGGCCGGGTGGCCGACGTGCTGGCGGCCGCCGACGTGGTCGTGACCGCGTCGGGCACGGCCACCGCCGAGACGGCGCTGCACGAGCGGCCGATGGTCGTCGTCTACAAGCTGTCGCCGTTGACCTACCGGCTCGGCAAGCCGCTGGTGACCATCGACACCTACGCGATGGCCAACCTCGTCGCCGGCGAACGGATCGTCCCCGAGTTGATCCAGGACGCCTGCACGCCGGAGGCGGTGGCCGACGAGACGGCGGCCCTGTTCACCGATCGGGAGCGGTGGGCGCGAACGCGGGCGCGGCTGGCCGAGACCCGTGCCAGGCTGGGACCACCGGGCTCGACGGCGCGGGTGGCCGATGCCGTGCTCGGCGTCGTCGACCGCACACCCCTGGTGTGACGGCGCGCCATCGGCGGTCCCGACGCTGAAGGCCGCCTGCCGTCGCGGCCGCGTACGGCGGCGGCGGGCTCGCCTCGCCGGCCCGCGATAGACTCGACGACATGCGGATCCGCATGCAGCTCCTCGGCCTCGCCGTGCTGGCGATGGCCCCGCGCGCCGGCGCGCTCACCGTGCTGCCGGCGACCTTCGACGAACTGG
>JBFWNR010000016.1:0-55962 GCA_050250955.1 Vicinamibacterales bacterium | reverse complement strand
TGTTGCGCAGCCGGAGCGCCGGGCCGTGCGAGCATCATGACGAGGGCGAGCACGGCGGACCGATGTGGCATGTGAATGCGAGCATCGACCCACGCCGTCGAGGGCTCCGCCGCGAATCCCACCGAGAGGCGGTCGTCGGCATCGAACGGTCGCCCGCGGCTGTCGAATGGAACTTAGCGCGCCGATGCGGTTGCCGTGCCGTAGGCCAGGTGCCGCCAGATCCATTCCAGCGGCCCCTGCTGGTGCCCGCGCAGCCACCACGCGCAGATCACCCGCTGGCCCACGATGATGCCTGCCGCGACCACCGGCAGCCACACGAACGGCACGCGGCCGGCGAGCCGCGCGCCGTGGCTGGAGAAGAGCAGCAGCTGAACGACCGACTGTGAGACGTAGGCACTCAGGGCCATCCGGCCAATCGGGACGAACCATCCCAGGACCCGTTGTCCGACCGGATGCTGCCAGGCCAGCGCCGCGGCCGCGAGGTAGGCGAGGGCCAGCGGGGTGGTGCCGAGCGTGTAGGCGGCCGTCTGCAGCAGTCCCGTGCCCGACAGCAGGAACGTGGACCGGGTGGCGGCCTTGATGCTGGCGTAGACGAAGCTGCCGGCCAGGCCGATCCCGCCGCCGATGGCCACGGTGCGCCACAGGGCGGCGCGCTGCGCGTGCAGGCTGCTCAGGGTGGTGCTCGCGAGCCACGCGCCGAGCAGGAACAGCGCCAGGACCTTCTCCGGCCGCCCCGACTGCAGGTAGGTGCCGGGCCGCACCACCGCGTTGGCGGTGTTCCACGCGTAGTACTCGGCCGAGCTGCCGCGGGCGAAGACGTCCAGCGTGGATCGGTCGGCGATGCCCCAGCGCTCGCGCAGCGCGGCGCCGGCGGCGGCGAACGGCGGCCGCGGGTCGGCGCGGCCGGCGGTGGCGAGCACCACCCCATGCGTGGCGAGCGGCATCGCGAACAGCCCCGCCATCAGCGTCAGCCGCGCCCGCGGCGGCCAGCGCCACAGCCACGGCAGCAGCAGGCCCAGCAGCCCGTAGAGCATCAGGATGTCGCCCGACCACAGCCCGAACATGTGTCCGGCGCCGATGGCGACGAGCACGATCATCCGGCGGCGGAAGAACGCCGGGAAGCCCTGCCGGCCTTCGCGCGCCGCGATGGTGGCCTGGAGGGCGAACCCGGCGCCGAGCAGCATCGAGAAGACCGAGTAGAACTTGCCTTCGACCAGCCAGTCGATTGCGAACAGGACGGCGTCGCCGGCGGCGCTGAACGGCAGCGCGCGTCGCGCCGCGTCATCGAGCATGTCGGCGCCGAAGAAGCTCATCAGGTTGGCGTGGAGGATGCCCACCACGGCCATGCCCCGGACGGCATCGAGCATTGGAATCCGATCACGGGTCGCGGTGGGCTGCATGGGAGCAGTCATGAGTCGGCTGGACAGCCGAATGAGGGTAGGGGAGACCCTGTCGGGCCCGGAACGAATCACGTTCACCGGTCGGATTCGCCCATTGATTGGACGGGGCAAGACGGCCGCTGGCAGGTGCGCCTAGCGTGGCCGTGATGTCCGCAGGGCTCGTCGCCGATCTCCACCACGCCGTCCGCTCGCTGGCGCGGCGGCCGGGGTTCTCCGCGCTGGTGATCCTCACCCTCGGCCTCGGCACCGGCGCCAATGCCGCCATCTTCTCGGCGGTCGACTCGCTGCTGCTGCGCCAGCCGCCGTTCACGAACCCGGACGAGCTGGTGCGCATCACGGCGGTGCGTGGCGCCGAGGGGGGCGGCACGCTGTCCACGCCCGAGCTCGACGACCTGCTGGCGCTGCCGCAGATCGCCGACGCGGCGATGTACACCGACCAGGGCATGTACAACGCCAGCGGCTTCGGCACGCCCGAGGAGCTGCCGGCGACCATCACGACCCACAACCTGTTCCGGGTGCTGGGTGTGGAGCCGCTGGTCGGTTCGACCTTCCCGGCGGTGCTCGATCGCTCGCGCGGGTTCGGCCTGGTGATCAGCCACGGCCTGTGGGTGCGCAAGTTCGGGCGCGACCCGAACGTCGTCGGCCGGACGATGACCCTCGACGGCGCGCCCGGCTACACCATCCACGGCGTGATGCCCGAGGGCTTCAACTTCCCGTCGCACTCGGATCTCTTCCGCAGCAGCGGCATCTCGGCCAACCCCGACTACTACCGCAACCGCGCCATGCGCGACCGCTTCGTGCTGGCCCGTCTGCGGCCGGGCGTGGCGGTGGGCGAGGCCACGGCCGCCATCGACACGCTGGCACGCCGGCTCGAACGCGAGTTCCCAGTGACCAACGCCGGCGTGCGCTACCAGGTGACGCCGCTGCGGGAGATGTACTCGGGGCAGGTGCGCCCCTACGTGCTGCTGCTGTTCGCGGCGGTGACGCTGGTGCTCGCCGTGGCCTGCGTGAACGTCGCCAATCTGCTGCTGTCGCGGGCCATCGCCCGCGAACGCGAGACCGCCGTGCGCGCGGCGCTCGGCGCCAGCCGCTGGCGGCTCGTCCGGCCGCTGCTGGCCGAGAGCCTCGTCTACGCGACGCTCGGTGCCGGCGTCGGCGCCGTGCTGGCCGTCGGGGGCACCCGCCTGCTGACCCGGTTGGTGCCCGTGCAACTCCCGCCGTGGATGGCCGTCGAGGCCGACTGGCGCGTCGGCCTGTTCCTGGTCGCGATCACCCTGGTCACGGCGGTGGCCGCCACGGCCATCCCGGCGCTGCGCGCGTCGGCTGCGGGTCCGCACGCGTCGCTGAAGGAGGGCACCCGCGGGTCGTCGTCGGGGCGGGGCCAGCGCGCGGTGCGGGCCGCGCTGGTCGCGGCCGAGATGGCGCTCGCCCTGGTGCTCCTGGTCGGGGCGAGTCTCCTCCTGCAGAGCGTGTGGCGGCTCCACACCGTGGATCTCGGGTATCGCACCGACTCGACGCTGACCTTCCGTGTCGAGCTGGGCTGGGCGGCGTACGGGACGGTGGAGAAGACACTGGCCTTCAATCGCGAGATGGTCGATCGGCTGCGCACGCTGCCCGATGTCGTCGGCGTCACCTACGACACCAACCTGCCGATCAGCGGCAAGCCGCGCGATCCCTACGCCATTCGCGCCGCCGGGCAGAGCACCGACGAGGCGGCGGCCAATCCCTTCGTGCACGGTCATCTGATCGGCCCAGACTATTTCGCCGTGATGGGCATTCCGATCGTGCGCGGTCGCGCCGTCGACGACCGCGATCGCCTGGACACCGAGCCGACCGTGGTCGTCAGCGAGCGCCTGGCCGAGCGGCTGTGGCCCGGCCGCGACCCCATCGGCCAGCGGCTGCAGGAGCTGGACACCGCGCGTCCCGAGGCCTGGCGCGTCGTGGTCGGCGTGGCCGCCCCCGTGCTGCACCACGAGCTCGACGCCGAGCCGGGCTTCGATGCCTACATGCCGGCGGCGCAGGAGCGTACCAACGGCCCGTACTTCGTCGTCCGCACCGCCGGCGACCCGATGACGGTGGCGGCTGCCGCCACCCGCTTCGTCGGCGCGATCGATCCGAACCAGTCGTTCCTCGACGTGCTGAGCTACGACACCCGCGTCGCCAACCGGATCTGGCAACGGCGGCTCGCCGGCGTGTTGTTCGGTGCCTTCGCCGTGCTGGCGATCGCGCTCGCCGCGGTGGGCCTCTACGGCGTGATGTCCTACGTGATCGGGCAGCAGACCCGCGAGATGGGCGTGCGCCTGGCCCTCGGCGCCACCGAGGGCGGGGTGGTGCGCCACGTGCTCACGCACGGACTGACGATGGCCGCCGCCGGGGCGGTGGCCGGCCTGGTGCTGGCGGCGGGACTGGCCCGGCTGATGCGCGGTGTGCTCTTCGGGGTCGGCGCGGGCGACCCGCTGACCTTCGTGGCCGTACCGTGCGTGCTGCTGGCGATCGCGGCGCTGGCCTGCTACGGACCGGCGCGGCGGGCGTCGCGGGTCGACCCCGTAGTGGCGCTCCGCGCCGAGTGAGGGCCTGGTGACGGCGGGATCGGCGTGCGCGCCGCGCTCGCCGATGGCGCGGCGATCCGCCGGCTGGTCCTGCGCCAGGGCTTCGCCCGGTCGCCGTCGGGGTGGCGGTTGGCGCGCGGGTCGCGCCTACGGTGGCCGCGGGCTGGGGGCGGTCCCTCTATCAGGTGTCGTCGATCGATCCGCTGGCGCTCGCCGGCGCGCCACCGGTGCTGGCCGGAGTCGCGGCGGTGGCATGCCTCCTGCCGGCGGCGCGGGCGTCGCAGGTCGACCCCACCACGGCCCTGCGTGCCGACTGACAACATGCCGATCAGGAACTACGATCGTCGAATGAGTGCTGCGCTCTCACCTTCCACCGTCCGCCGGGTCGCCGTCGCGTTGCTCCTCCTCGTCGCCGCGGCCACGGTCGCAACGGTCGCCACTGCGCGCGGCGCCCAGCCGGCGCGCGCCGCCTTCGTGATCGGCGGCGTCCAGGTGCCAGCCGGCCAACGCGTCGACGTCGATCTCGCCGTGCCCGCCGGCGCCGGCGATCCGGCGACTACCGTGCTGACCACGGTGTTCCACGGCGCGCGGCCGGGCCGGGTCCTGGCGCTCACCGCTGGCGTGCACGGGTTCGAGTACGCGCCGATCCTGGCGGCGCAGCGGCTTCGCGACCGCATCGATCCCGCCACGCTCTCCGGCACCGTGATCCTCGTGCGCCTGGCTCACGTGAATGCCTTCGAGCAGCGCGTGCCGTTCGTCAACCCGTTCGACCGCAAGAACCTCAACCGGATGTTTCCCGGCAACGCCGACGGCACCCAGGCCGAGCGCATCGCCTGGACGCTCACCACCGACGTGATCCGACGCTCCGACCTGCATGTCGAACTCCACGGCGGTGACGCCGCCGAGTGGCTCGAGGCGTTCGCCGGCGCCTACGGCGGGCCGCTCGCCGCGGCGCAGTACGCCGACGCCCGCCGCATGGCGCTGGCGTTCGGACTCCGCAACTACGTCAAGTACTCGATGAACACCCAGGCCCAGGTGGACAGCGGTCGCTCGCTCAACCGCCAGGCCGTCGCCGACGGCAAGCCGACGGTCCTCATCGAGATCGGCGAGAACGGGCGCACCGACGACGCGTTCGTGACCCCGATCGTCAGCGGCGTCGAGAACCTCTTGCGCGTATTCGGCATGAGCCCGGGCTCGGCGACGCCGCCGCGCGCCGACACCCGCTGGCTCGACGACACCACCGGTGTCAGCGCGAAGACGACCGGGATGTTCACGCCAGTGGCGACGACGGCACGGGCGGTCAAGGCCGGCGAGACGATCGGCACGATCCGCGACTACCGCGGTGCCGTCGTCGAGACCGTCGTCTCGCCAATCGACGGCTACGCGCTCTACGGACTCGCCGGCCCGCCGGTGGTCGCCGGCGACACCGTGGTGACGATCGGCCGACCGGCGAAGGGCCCGCTCTGAAGGGCCCGTCGGGCCCGGTCAGGTCTCCAGCGTCAGCGGGTCGACCGGCTCGAGGAACGGAAAGCGGTGGAAGTCGGTGTCCCGGGTGCAGATCTGCCGGATGCCGTGCTCGCGCATCAGGACGGCGGTGTGCATGTCGTGCACCACGTTGCCGGCCAGTCCCGGCACGGTCGCCACGATCTCACCGAGGACGGCGTGGTGCCGATCGGTCGGGACGAGCAGCGTCACCGACGGCGACTCGAGCAGGGCCGCCACGAAGCCGGCGGCCTCGGCCATCGGCCACGGCCGCCGCAGGACCCGCGGGTGGGTGACCACGCGCAGGAACTCGTAGCAGATGCCCCAGGTCAGGAACCAGGCGCCGCGGCTGCGTCGCCACTGCTCGACGAGCGCGCGACAGCGGCGATGCTCCGGCGCGCTGGCGTCGGCGGCGTAGACCAGGACGTTGGTGTCGACCACGACCATCAGCGGCCTTCCATCGCCCGGTAGAGCGCCTCGCGATCGGCGATGTCGACCAGCGCGCCGCCGCTCTCGAAGGTCGGCAGTGGCGAGAGATTGGCGGCCGGCGGGCGCGTCTGGAGCAGCCGGCGCAGGGCGATCTCGACCAGCTCGGACATCGTCCGCCCGGTTCGGGCCGACTCCTGCTTCAGACGGGCCATCACTTGGTCGTCGATGATCAGGGTCGTTTTCATATGGATAACCATACATTTCGAACGGCCGTATGGTCAAGGCAGGCTACACTCGTTTCCATGGCGGCTGCGCTCGATCCCGCGTCCCTCGCCTTCGGCGTCGACACCTTCGGCGACGTGACACTCGGCCCCGACGGCCGGCCGCTGTCCCAGGCGCAGGTGCTGCGCCACGTCGTCGAGGAGGCGATGCTGGCCGACCGCGTCGGCCTCGCCTGCTTCGGCGTCGGCGAGCATCATCGCCCCGACTTCGCCATCTCGGCCCCGGAAGTGGTGCTGGCGGCGATTGCCGCACGCACCTCGCGCATCCACCTCGGCTCCGCGGTCACGGTCCTCAGCACCGACGATCCGATTCGCGTCTACCAGCGCTTCTCGACCCTCGACGCGCTGTCGAATGGGCGCCGAGGTGATTCTCGGTCGGGGCTCCTTCACCGAGTCGTTCCCGCTGTTCGGGTTCGACCTCGCCGACTACGAGGCGCTGTTCGAGGAGAAGCTGAGCCTGTTCGCCGCGCTGCAGACCGGCGAACCCGTCACCTGGTCGGGACGCTCACGGCCGCCGCTCGCCAACCAGCCCGTGTATCCGCCGATCGAGTCGGGACGCCTGCGGACGTGGGTCGGCGTCGGCGGCAGTCCGGAGTCGGTGATCCGCGCGGCGCGCTACGGCTTCCCGCTGACCGTCGCGATCATCGGCGGCTCGCCGGCGCGGTTCCGGCCGTTCGTCGATCTGTATCACCAGGCGCTGGCGCAGTTCGGCCGCGAGTCCCTGCCGGTGGCCGCGCACTCACCGGGCCACGTCGCTGCCACGGACGAGCAGGCGCGTGACGAGGTGTGGCCGCACTACCGCGACATGATGCGCCGCATCGGCGCCGAACGCGGCTGGCCGCCGGTGACCCGGGAACAGTTCGATGGCGAGGCCGGACCCGACGGGGCGCTCTGCGTCGGATCGCCCGAGGCCGTGGCCCGCAAGATCGCCGCCACGATCCGCACCCTGGGGCTGCAGCGTTTCGACATGAAATACAGCAACGGCCGGCTGCCGCACGAGGCGGCGCTGCGCAGCCTCGAGCTGTATGGCACGCGGGTGGTGCCGCGGGTCAGGGACCTGCTCGGCGCGCCCGCCGCGACGCCCCGGTAGAGACCGCTCTGGCCGGCGCCTCCTCGGCGAGAGCGCCGGTGGCGGGTTCGGTGGCCCGACAGCGTGGATCCTCTGTGAACGGCGCAACAGCGGCGCCGGCCGGAGGCAGGGATGACAGGAGGCGAGGGGCTGGCGCTCGACCAGCGGCCCGGCACCCTGGTCGCGGGCGGCCAGTACCGGGTCCTGGAGCGACTCGGGCAGGGCGGCTTCGGGACCGTCTACCTCGTCGAGACCATCGTCGGCGGGTTGCGCCGCGCCCTGAAGGTCCTGCACCCCGAACTGGCCGCCGACGAGGGCGCGCGCCGCCGCTTCGTCAACGAGGCGGTCGTGCTGGAGCAGCTCAACCATCCGCACATCGCGCGCTGCTTCGCCGCCGGCACCCTCGGCGACGGCGAGGCGCCCTACCTGCTGCTGGAATACGTCGACGGCGTGCCGCTGGCCGACCTCGTCCGCGGACCTGACGGCGCGCCGCAGCCGCTGCCGCCGCTGCGCGCCGTGCGCCTCGCCCGTCAGATCGCCGCCGGTCTGGTGGCGGTGCACGCCCGCCGGCTCCTGCACCGCGACCTGACCACCCGCAACGTGCTGGTGGAGCGGGCCGGTGAGCCAGACGAGCACGTCCGTCTCGTCGATTTCGGCATCGCCGGCGTGCTCGACGGGCGTACGCACACTGCCGCGGCCGCCATCGGCACGCCCGCCTTCATGGCACCGGAGCAGTTCGACCGCGGCTGCGAACTCGATGCCCGCGCCGATCTCTGGCAGCTGGGCGCCCTGCTGCACGTCATGCTGACCGGCCGGACCCCCTACGGCTCGGACGACGGCTCCATCGCCGGCCTCATTGCCGCGCATCGCGCTCACGCCACGGCGGGACCGGCCCCGTCGGCGCTGGTGCCGGCGCTGGCGGCGTGGCCGGAAGTGTCGGCGTTGGTCCAGCGGCTGCTGGCCGCCGACCGGACGGAGCGGCCGGCGTCGGCCCTCGAGACCTGCGAGGAACTGGCCAGGATCCAGCATCTGCTGCACCCGAGCCAGGGCGCCGACGCCGCGCTGGCGATGCTCGACGCGTTGTGTGCGCACCCGTCCGAGGACGGCTGGTGGGCGCTGGTGCGCTTCCTCGACGGCCACCCCGAGGCGGCGCGGCTCGGCGCCGCCGCGGCGCCGCGCCTGCGCCATTGGCCCGACGCGTTGCGCCGGGCGCCGCTGGTCTGGTGGGACCGGGCCCGTCGCGGCGATGCGCCAGCCGCCTGGATGCTGGTGCGGACGCTCGACCTGTCCGGGCGTGGCATCGACGACCCGGCCGCGGCGCAGCTGGCCCAGTGCCAGGCCCTCGCCGACCTCACCGCACTCGACCTGTCACACAACCTGCTCGGGCCGGAGGGTGCCGCGGCGATCGCTGCCAGCCCGTGGCTGGCCGCCCTCGTCGAGCTCGACGCGACCGAGAACCGCCTTGGGTCGGACGGAGCCGCCCACCTGGCGTCGGCCGCCGGCCTGTCGGCCTTGCGACGCCTGCACCTGGCCGACAACGGCATCGGCCCGGCCGGCGGCGAGGCGCTGGCCAAGGGCGCGCTGCGCCTCACGACGCTCGACCTGGCCAGAAACCAGCTCGGCGCCGCCGGTGCCGCGGCCATCGCCGGCAGCGCCGTCCTGAGCGCCCTGCAGACGCTCGATCTGCGCGACAACGCGCTCGGTGCCGACGGCGCCAGCGCCGTGGCTCTGTCGCGCTGCCTGTCCGAACTGCGCGAACTCGAGATCGGCGGCAACGATCTCGGCGCCGCCGGGGCGGCCGCGCTCGCCCTGGCCCGGAACTTCCCCGAGCTGTCGCGGCTCGGCCTCAGCCGCAACCGCCTCGGTGTCGAGGGCCTGGAACTGCTGGCCGGCGCCCCGCGCTTCGGGGCGCTGGTGGATCTCGACCTGGCCGCCAACGGCGTCGGACCGCGCGGCATGCTGGTGCTCGCTGCCGCGCCGCTGGTCCGCCGCGTGCGCCACCTCGATGTTGCCGACAACGACCTCGGTGATGCCGGGCTGGCGGCGATGGTCGGGGCGCCGTACCTGTCGGCGCTGCGTACCGCCGCCCTGGGACGCAACGGCCTGACGGCCACGGGACTGGCGCTGCTCAGCGGCGCGCCAGCCGAGCTCGAACGGCTGGATCTCACCGGCAATCCCCTCGGTGACGACGGCGCCGGCGTGCTCGCGCACCTGCTGCCGCGGCTGCCAGTCCGTTCGCTGGGTCTCGCCGACTGCGGCATGAGCGGCCGGGGCCTGGCGACGATCCTCGCGGCGGCGCCCTCCGGACTCGCGCACCTGTCGCTCAGCGGCAACGCCGTCGATGCCAGCGGCGCCATGGAACTCGCCGCGGCCGCGGCCGCCCGGCCCGCGTCGCTGGAACTGGCCCGAACCGGCCTCGGCGTCGACGGCCTGACGGCGTTGGCCAGGTCCCCCTTCGGGCACCGCCTGCGCCGTCTGGTCCTCGACGGCGCGTTGCGCGGCGCCGAGCCGCGAGCGGCGGCCGACGCCCTGGCGGCGCTGCCGGCGCTGCGGACGCTGAGCCTGCGGGAGACCGACGCCGGTGACGCGCTCGTCACCGCGCTGACCGGCTCCCCGGTGGCGGCCCGGCTCGAGGACCTCGATCTGGCCTTCAACCCGGTCGGCGACGCCGGCGCCGCGCCGATCGCCGACGGCGGCTGGCCGGCCCTGCGCCGCCTGCGACTCGATCACACGCGGATCAGCATCGCCGCCGCGGCGTCGATCTGGGCCTCGCCGCATCTGCCCACCCTGCATCGCGCCAGTTGCGCCCACGCCACGCTCGAAGGCGCTGTGGACCTCCACAGCCTCGGCCGCCACCAGGTCGCGCTCCTCGAACGCAGCCTCGGCTGGCTGGCGCCGCGCCTGCCCGACGTCGCCGCTGCGTTCTACGCGCGGCTGTTCACCCGCTATCCGTCGGTCAAGCCGCTCTTCGCCCGGACGTCCATGCGCCGCCAGCAGCAGCATCTCGCCACGGCGTTGACCATGGTCATCGACCATCTGCGGGCGCCCGAGGCGGCCGGCACCCAGCTGCGCGCCCTCGGCGCGCGTCACGTCGCCTACGGCGCCTGCCCGTCGCACTACCCGGCGGTCTGCGGCGTGCTGCTCGACGTCCTGCGCGAACACGCCGGCGGCCAGTGGTCCGACGACGTGGACGACGCGTGGTATGACGGCCTGGCCGCCGTCGCGGCGGCGATGGAGGACGGCGCCCGAGACGCGCGGGCCGCCGTCGACGCGGGGACGGAGCACCCGGCCGCGGCGTCGGCTATGATCGGCGGATGACCTTCTCGATCCCCACCAGCGCGACCGTTCGCGTTCATCTCACCGCCGTGACGGCGGCCCTCGCGATGGCGGCGGCGGCGTGCGGCGGCGGCTCCACCAGCGACGCGCCGGCGGCCACGACGGCGCCGGCCGCGGCGCCGACCGACACCGCCGACGGCCCCGGCGTCATCACCGGCCGCATCACCTTCGCCGGCGAGGCCCCGCCGCCGCGGCCGCTGCAGATGGACTCCGATCCCAAGTGTGTCGCGCTGCCCGGGGCCATGTCGGAGCGGCTCGTCGTCGGCCCGGACCAGGGCCTGCAACACGTCTTCGTGTGGGTGAAGGACGGCCTCGGCAACCGCACCTACGCCGTGCCGACCACGCCGGTGATGCTCGACCAGAAGGGCTGCCAGTACCTGCCGCACGTCTTCGGCGCCCAGGTCGGCCAGACCATCAAGGTCGCCAACAGCGACGCCGCCCTGCACAACGTCCACGCCGTGCCGAAGACCAACCCGGAGTTCAACTTCAGCCAGCCGGCCAACGTGCCGCCGGTGGACCGCGTCTTCAACGTCCCGGAGATCGGCATCCCGCTGAAGTGCGACGTCCACGGCTGGATGAACGCCTACGCCAATGTCGTGCCGCATCCGTTCTTCGCGGTCACCGGCGCCGACGGCCGCTTCGAGATCAAGGGCCTGCCGGCCGGCACCTACACCGTGGAAGCCTGGCACGAGACGCTCGGCACCAAGACGATGAGCGTGACCGTGGACGGCACCACGCCGGCGACGGCGGACGCCGAGTTCACGCCCGCGACGATGTAGGACAGCTCGTCAGAGCTGCCATCCGGGCAGAGTCCCGCCCTACGGGAGCAACGCGGCCTGACGGGCCAGCCACGCCTCGTAGTCGGCCGGCGACTGCACCGCGTAGATGCCGCGCATCCGCGAATGGCCCAGCCCGCAGAGCTGGGAGCAGGCAATGTCCCATTCGCCGATCACCGTCGGCGTGAACCACACCGGCTGCGAGATGCCCGGTGTCGTGTCCTGCTTCACGCGCATCTCCGGCAGGCCGAAGCTGTGGATGACGTCCTTGGTCGAGAGGTGGACAATCACCGGCCGCCCCACCGGCATGTTGAGGCGGTTGATGGTCGTGATGTCGTCCCTGGCGGCCGGGTCGCGCCGATCGAGCCCGAGCGGGTTGTCGGGGTCGACCAGGCGGATGTCGGTGCGGCCGAAGACGCCGTCGGCGCCGGGATAGTGCACGTTCCAGGCGAACTGCTCGGCCACCACCCGGACGATCGTGCTCTCGTGTTCCTGGGGGAGCGCGTCGACCCGCGCACTCCACACTGGAATCGAGAAGAACACCAGCAGCGCCACCTCGGCGGCCAGCACGCCGCCTTCGACCCAGGAGGCCCAGCGCGCACGCACGCCGTGATAGGCGGCCACCGGCTGACGTGATCGCCGGAACCGGACCAGGACATAGACGAAGAACGCGCTCCAGCCGACGAACAGCACCAGCATCAGCCAGTGCACCAGGACCATGATCTCGTCGACGGCGCCGGCTTCGGCCGACGCCGCCACCGGCAGGCCCAGCCACTCCAGCATCATCGCGCGTGCTCCGGCAGCGTCGGCAGTGACGGGGCCGCCGCCGTCGCTGGCGGCGGAGACGCGTCGGCCTGCGCGGCGCGGGCTCGTCTGGCCAGCACCACGAAGAAGGCCGCGAAGGCGACCAGCACCACCAGTGTCACCGCCACCAGCACGCCGATGCCCGCCGTCAGGCTGTCGCGCAGGATCGGATCGTCGCCCGTGAAGCAGACCGGGCAGGCCATCCGGGTGATGCCGCGGACGGCGTCGAGGGTCGGGGCGCGGCGCGTCGTCACGGCGTGACCGAGTCGAACGCCGGCACGAACCGGGTGCCCGGCACGTGGTCGGCCTCGCTGAGCAGGGTCAGCGCGAACAGCCCGACGCAGAACACCGCCGTCAGCGCCAACGTCAGGTGCACGGCCCGCCGTTCGCGGGCCAGGTGCATGAAGTACAGCGCGACCAGGCCGGCCTTCAGGGAGGCGATGGCCAGCCCGAGGGTGACACCCAGCGGCCCGGCGCTGCCGACCAGCGCCGCGCCGACCGTCGCCGCCGTCAGGGCGAGCAGCGCGGCGAACACCGCGAGGTAGATCCCGTTGCCGTCGTGCGCCTCGGCCGTCATCGCTTCACAGTAGATACAACACGGGGAAGAGGAAGATCCACACCAGATCGACGAAGTGCCAGTAGACACCGGCGATCTCGACCCGGTTGGCGAAGCGGCGCGGCTCGGTCGCGAACAGGCGCGCGCCGGGCAGCCACAGGTAGAGGTTCACGGCCATGCCGGCGATGACGTGGAGAGCGTGCAGACCGGTGAGCGTGAAGTACATCCCCAGGAAGTTGCTGGTCGAGGGCAGCAGCCCGTGGGCGAGCTTGTCGCTGTACTCGACGGTCTTGACCCCCAGGAACGCCAGACCGGCCAGCAGCGTGAGGCCCATCAGCAGCCGATAGCGCCCCAGGTGGCCGGCGCGAATCGCCGCCCAGGCCAGGACCATCGTGACCGACGAGGCGATCAGGATCACCGTGTTGAGGGTGCCGAGCGGCACGCTGAGTACGGCCGACTGATCGGGCCACGCCGCGTCGCCGGTGCGCAGCAGCACGTAGGACGCCAGCAGCGACCCGAACAGCATCACCTCGGAGGCCAGGAACAGCCAGATGCCCAGCTTCGGGTTGGTGAGCCCGGTGTCGGGCCGCGCCTCGGTGGTGTAGGGAATCTCCACGGCGGACCCCGGGCTCACCCGAGCCCCGACGGCGCCGGCTCGTCGGCGCCCTGCGGAGTGAAGTCGGCGGCGGCGCCGGGCACGCTGTATTCATAGGGGCCGCGCCACGCCCGCGGCGGCACCGCGAAGTTGCCGTGCGGCCGCGGCGGCGTCGGCGTCGCCCACTCGAGCGTGGTCGCCTGCCACGGATTGGCGTCGGCCACGGCGCCCAGCCGCGGCGTGACGAGCAGGTTGACGATGAACGGCAGCTGGAACGCCGCCAGGGCCAGGGCCGCGTAGGCCATCGGCACGTTCAGCGACAGCGTCTCCTGGGCGTGGGTGTAGAGCGCCCCGCCGTCCCACAGCCGCCGGTTCACGCCGGCCAGGCCCTGGACGAACATCGGCAGGAAGATGACGTTCATGCACACCAGCGAGCCGACGAAGTGGATCCGCCCCAGCGTCTCGTTGAGCAGCCGGCCGGTGATCTTCGGATACCAGTGGTAGATGCCGGCGAACAGGGCGAAGATCGTGCCCGGCGCGACCAGGTAGTGGAAGTGCGCCACCACGTAGTTGGTGTCGTGGAGCGGGATGTCGGTGGTGGCCAGCCCGAGCGGCAGGCCGGTGAGCCCGCCCAGCCCGAACATCGGCAGGAACCCCAGCGCGAACAGCATCGGCGTCGTGAAGCGGATCGACCCGCCGTAGAGCGACAGGATGAGCGCGCTCAGGATCACCACCGACGGAATCGAGATGATCATCGTCGTGGCCTGGAAGAACGCGCTGATCGAGGTGCCCATCCCGGTGAGGAACATGTGGTGGGCCCACACCAGGAACGACAGGAAGCCGAGGACGAACAGCGAGTAGACCATCAGCGGATAGCCCCACAGCGGCTTCCGCGTGTTGTTGGCGATCACCTCGGCGATGATGCCCATCGCCGGCAGGACCAGCACGTAGACCTCGGGGTGGGCGAGGAACCAGAACAGGTGCTGCCACAGCAGCGCGTTGCCGCCGCCGGCGCCCTCCACCGCCTGGCCGCCGACGACCAGGCCGCTCGGCAGGAAGAAGCTGGTGTCGGCGAGGCGATCCATCCCCTGCAGGACCGCCGCCGCCTGCAGCGCCGGGAAGGCCAGCAGCAGCAGGAACGCCGTGACGAACTGCGCCCAGACGAAGAACGGCAGGCGGAACCAGGTGAGGCCGGGTGCGCGCAGCTGGATGACCGTGGTGATGAAGTTGATGGCGCCGAGCAGCGACGAGAAGACCAGCAGCAGCATGCCGGCCAGCCACCAGGTCTGGCCGTCGCGGGCGATCACCGCCAGCGGCGCGTACGACGTCCAACCGGAACTGGCGGCCCCGCCCGGGGTGAAGAAGCTGGCCAGCATCACCGCGCCGCCGGCGGCGTAGCACCAGTAGCTCAGCAGGTTGAGCCGCGGGAAGGTCATGTCGGGGGCGCCGATCTGCAGCGGCAGCACGTAGTTGCCGAAGGCGCCGACGGCCAGCGGCACGACGCCGAGGAACACCATGATGGTGCCGTGCATGGCGCCGAGCTGGTTGTAGAACTCGGGCAGCAGGATGCCGCCGGGCGCGTTGTCGCCGAGCAGCGCGCCGATGACCGGCAGCGGCTGGCCGGCGTAGGCGTGCTGCCAGCGGATGACCAGGACCAGGGCGAAGCCGACGAGCAGGAACAGCAGGCTGGTGACGCCGTAGAGCAGGCCGATCACCTTGTGGTCGGTGGAGACGAGCGCGCGCAGGAGCCGCAAGACGCCGCGATCGTATCAACTGCCCGCGACGCCGGAAAGCTGGAAACGGCGGCGGCGCGATCGCTATACTGACGCCGGCCGCCGGCCCGCGGGTGGCGTGGCCGGGTGGTCCCTTTCTAAAGGAGCAGCGATGGGTATCCGAGTCGTGAACGCGGTGGCGGTCACCGGAATGATGCTGGCCACGGCCGCCTGCGGCGGCTCCGAGGCGCCGCCTGCGGCCACTACGGCGCCGCCGGCCGCGGCCGCGCCGGCGCCCGCCGAGGCCGCGCGGGTGTTCTTCGTCCGGCCGAAGAACGGCGAGACCATCAAGCCCCTGTCCACGGTCGAGTTCGGCAGCACCGGCGTGACGGTGGCGGCGGTGCCGCCCGGCGAGATCGCGCCCGAGGCGGTGCGGCCGCAGACGATTCACTATCACCTCGGCACCGATACCGACTGCCTCCCGCCGGGCACGGCCATCCCCAAGGCCGACCCGTGGATCCATTTCGGCGACGGCAAGAACGTCATCGAGATGTCGCTGGCGCCCGGCGAGCATCGCATCGCCGTCCAGGCCGGCGACGACCGTCACGTCACCATCGCCGGCATGTGCGAGGTGATCACCGTGACGGTCGCCCCGTAGCGGATTCCGTGTCGAGCCGCGGCCGGCCGGCGCGTCGCGCGCCAGCCGGCCGTTGCTGTCTCCACACCGTCGACGCTGGATCAGCGGACCCGGGCCGGCGTGATCGGCAGCAGTCCGGCCTCGACCAGCACGGGCGGACGCCTCCGCGCGGTCGTCTGCTCCCAGGCGTGCGCGACGCCGAGCAGGTCGCCGTCGCGCCACGGCCGCATCGAGAACTCGAGCCCGAAGGGCAGGCCGCTGGCGTAGACGCCGGCGGGCACCACCACCGCCGGCACGCCGATCATGTTCACCCAGCTGGTCGCCGAGTGCGGGCCCTCGCTGAGCCGACCGTCCTGCGGCATCGACTCGTCGGGCGGCGGGATCTGGATCGCCGGATACACGTAGCCGTCGAGCTGCAGGCGATCGAGCGGCTCGAGATACGCCGCCAGCGTCGCCCGCCGCGGCGCGTGATACTCGCGTTCGGCCGCCGGGTCGCCGTCGAAGGTCCGCTGCGCGATGCGGATCCCGGGCATGTGCCGGAAGTAGTCCTCGGTGCCGATCGCCGACGTGTAGAGCGGCTGTCCGGCGACTCGCTGGTACTCGGCCGCGGAGTGGTACGCCGCCGGCCCGAACCGCGCCAGGAAGCGATCGGTGCCGTCGCGCATGTAGGCGTAGGTGGCGACCCGGCTGGCGGTCCGCGCGAAGCTCACCGGCAGGATGGCGTCGTCGATCGTCACGGTGGCGCCCGCCGCGCGCAGCGCCTCGACGGCCTTCGTGAACAACTCCCGCGTCTCCGGGTGCAGCGGCATGTTCGCCGCGGTGCGCAGCCGTTCGGCCGCGGCCGCCGGCACCGCGGCCGGGATGCCGTGGAACGGCACGCCGTCGCCGGCGAGGATGAACGCCGGCACGGCGAAGCGCTTGCCCTTCAGCGCGTCGGGCTTCAGGAAGGCGGTGTACGGGGCCGGCTGCGCCTGTGCGGCCGAGCCGGCGGTCCGGGCGTCGAGAGGGTCCTCGCCCGCCATCACCGCCAGGGCGATGGCGGCGTCCTCGGCGGTGCGGGCGATCGGGCCGGTGTTGTCGAGGAGCCAATCGAGCGGTGCGATGCCGGCGATGCTGACCAGGCCGCGCGTCGGGTAGACGCCGACCAGCGCGCTGGTCGCCGCCGGCATGCGGATCGAGTTGCCGGTGTCGGTGCCGTTGCCGAGCACCGCCAGGTTGGCGGCGACGGCGGTGACGGTGCCGCCCGACGAGCCGCCGGGCGAGAAGCGGACGTCGTAGGCATTGCCGGTGCGGCCGAACGACGTGCTGCGGTTGGTGTCGCTGTTGGCGAAGTCGGGCATGTTGGTGTGCCCGAGGATGATGGCGCCGGCGGCCTTGAACTTCGCCACCACCGTGGCGTCCTCGGGGGCGACCAGCTCGACCCCCGGCCGCGTGAAGCCCGCCCAGCCCGCGGTGGTCACCTCGCCCTTGATGCTGGTGTTGGCCTTGACGACGATCGGCACGCCCCACAGCGCCCCGCGCGCCGCGGCGGAGCCGCCGCGCGCCGCCGCGGCGTCCTGCTCGGCGGCGAGCGCCAGGGCCTCGTCGCGGAACAGCGTCTCGATGGCGCCGTAGACGGCGTTGTAGCGGTCGATGCGGGCCAGGTGCCATTGCACCACCTGGGTGACGGTGTAGGCCTTCGCGTCGTAGAGGGCGTGGAGGCGGGTGACCGTGACGTCGAGCAGGTCGCGGTCGAGAGAGGTCCCCGGGGAGGGCGAGGCCGGAGTGGGGGCGGAGGCAGACCCGCAGCCGGTGAGACAGGTGAGTAGCGGGACGGCGGCGAGGAGGGCGGAGAGGCGGCGACGGGGCATCCGCAGAGGATAGCCCCGCCGCGTTGATACTCGTGCGTTCCAGCCGCTAGCCGCCGACCGGCTGGCGCTGATCCTCCGGCTTCACCGTCACCGGGTCGAGGAACGGCATCATCGCCCGCAGCTCGGCGCCGACCTGCTCGATCTGGTGGCGCTGCTCGGCCTGGCGGGTGGCCGTGAAGGTCGGCCGGCCGGCGGCGTGTTCGTCCATCCACAGCTTGGCGTAGCGGCCGCTGCGGATGTCCTCGAGCATGCGCTTCATCTCGGCCTTGGTCTCGGCGGTGACGACGCGCGGGCCGCCGGTGTAGTCGCCATGCTCGGCGGTGTCCGACACCGAGTAGCGCATGTAGTTGAGGCCGCCGCGGTACATCAGGTCGACGATCAGCTTCAGCTCGTGCATGCACTCGAAGTAGGCGATCTCGGGCTGGTAGCCGGCCTCGACCAGCGTCTCGAACGCGGCCTTCACCAGCGCGCTGGTGCCGCCGCACAGCACCGACTGCTCGCCGAAGAGGTCGGTTTCGGTCTCCTCCGCGAAGGTCGTCTCGAGCACCCCGGCGCGGGTGACGCCGATGCCCTTGGCGTAGGAGAGGGTCAGCGCACGGGCGTTGCCGGTGGCGTCCTGATGCACGGCGAAGAGGGCCGGCGTGCCGGCGCCCTCGACGTAGAGCTCGCGGACGCGGTGCCCGGGCGACTTGGGCGCCACCATCGACACGTCCACGCCCGGCGGCGGGGTGATGGCGCCGAAGCGGATGTTGAAGCCGTGGGCGAACATCAGCATCTTGCCGGGCGTGAGGTGCGGCGCGATGTCTCGCCGGTAGATCTCGCCCTGCACGGTGTCGGGGATGAGCACCATGATGACGTCGGCCTCTTTGGCCGCCTCGGCCATCGAGGTGACGCGCAGGCCGGCGGCCTTCGCCTTGGCCGCCGAGCCGCTGCCCTCGTGCAGGCCGACGCGCACGTCGACGCCGCTGTCCTTGAGGTTGAGCGCGTGGGCGTGGCCCTGCGAGCCGTAGCCGATGATGGCGACCTTCTTGGCCTGGATCAGGGAAAGGTCGGCGTCCTTGTCGTAGTAGATGACAGCCATGGGGTCACGAAACTCCTCGGTCGTTCGAACGGACGGACGGGGGGACGGCGGACGCGCGCAGCCGCGCGTCACACCGAGTAGGCGATCTCTTCGCTGTCGGAGCGGGCGGCGCCGCTCACCTCGCCGTCGGCACCGGCGACCTGCCGGCCGCCCTCGCCGCGCGCCATGGCGAGCGACCCGGTGCGCGCCATCTCCAGCACGCCGTACGGGTGCAGCACCTCGAGCAGCTTGTCGAGCTTGGCGCCGCTGCCGGTGATCTCGATCACCAGGCTCTGCGGCGACACGTCGATGACGCGGGCCCGGAAGACATCGGCCAGCTGCAGGATCTGCGGTCGCGTCTCGGGCGTCGTCGCCACCTTGATCATCGCCAGCTCGCGGGTCACCGCCGGCCGGATGGTCACGTTGTCGACGCGCAGGACGTTGACCAGCTTGTAGAGATGGGCCTCGACGTGGTGCGCGCCCTCGGCGTCGGTGTCGACGACGATGGTCATCCGCGAGATGCCGGCGGTCTCGGTGTGGCCGACGGTGAGCGACTCGATGTTGTAGGCGCGGCGGCGGAAGAGCGACGCGACGCGGGTGAGCACGCCGGGCTTGTTCTCCACGTGCACGACGTAGGTGATCACTGGTCGGCCCCCGTTTCGGCCAGGACGCTCGGCCGGCGAATCATCGCGTGGAGGTCGGCGCCGGCCGGCACCATCGGGTAGACGGTGTCCTCCTGCTCGACGCGGAAGTCGATGACCACGGTGCCCTTGTGGGCGCGGGCCGCCTGCACGGTCGGGACCACGCCGGCGCGATCGGTGACCCGCTTCGCTTCGAGGCCGAAGGCCTCAGCGAGCTTGACGAAGTCGGGGCTGGTCAGCGGCGTGGCGGCATAGCGCCGTTCGTAGAAGAACTCCTGCCACTGCCGGACCATCCCCAGGTAGCCGTTGTTGATGATGGCCACCTTGATGTCGAGGTTCTCCTGGGCGATGGTCGCCAGTTCGGCCATCGTCATCTGGAAGCCGCCGTCGCCGACGACCACCCACACCTCGGCGTCGGGCCGGGCCACCTTGGCGCCGATCGCCGCCGGCAGCGCGAAGCCCATCGTGCCGAGGCCGCCGGAGGTGATGAGCGACCGCGGGGTGTCGTGGTGGTAGTACTGCGCCTCCCACATCTGGTGCTGGCCGACGTCGGTGACGACCACCGCCTCGCCCTTGGTCTCGCGCCACAGGTCGTGGATGACGTGGGCGGCGTAGAGGTGGCCGTTGTCGGGCAGGTTCTGGATGTCGCGCACGGCGGCGTCGCCCTTGAGGTGGGTGATGTGGGCGCGCCACTCGCTGCGGTCGCCACGCTCGACGCGCGGCAGCAGGTCGTCGACGATGCGGGCCAGGTCGCCGACCAGGCCGACATCCACCTTGATGTTCTTGTTGATCTCGGCGCGGTCGATCTCGACGTGGATCTTCTTGGCGTTGAGCGCGTAGGTCTTGACGTTGCCGGTGACCCGGTCGTCGAAGCGCATGCCGAGCGCGATGAGCAGGTCGGCTTCCTGGATCGCGGTGTTGACCCAGGCCTCGCCGTGCATGCCCATCATGCCGAGGTTGAGCGGGTGCGAGGCCGGGATGCCGCCGATGCCGAGCAGCGTCATCGCGATCGGGATGTCGGCGTGCTCGGCGAAGCGGCGGACCAGGTCGCTGGCGCCGGCGTTGATGATGCCGTTGCCGGCGAGGATGAGCGGGCGCTTGGCGGCGTGGATGAGGTCGATGGCCCGCTGCAGGTCGGCCTGGCCGGGCCGCAGATCGGGCCGGTAGCCGAGCGGCGCGTGCGCCTCGGGCCACTCGAACTCGCAGGAGCGCTGCTGGCAGTCCTTGGTGAGGTCGACCAGCACCGGCCCGGGGCGGCCGGTGCGGGCGACGTAGAACGCCTCGCGGATCGTCGCCGCGACCTCTTCGGGGTTCGAGACGAGGTAGTTGTGCTTGGTGATCGGCAGCGTGATGCCGGTGATGTCGGTTTCCTGGAAGGCGTCCGAGCCGATGAGCTTGCTGCCCACCTGGCCGGTGATGCAGACGATGGGCGAGCTGTCCATCATCGCCGTGGCGATGCCAGTGACCAGGTTGGTCGCGCCGGGTCCCGAGGTGGCGATCGCCACGCCGACCTGCCCGGTGGCGCGCGCGAAGCCATCGGCCATGTGCGCCGCCCCCTGCTCGTGCCGGACCAGGATGTGTCGGATGGGGTAGTCGAGCATCGCGTCGTAGGCGGGGAGGATCGCCCCACCCGGATACCCGAACACGCAGGTCACGCCTTCGCGGACCAGCGACTCCCACAGGATCTGTGCGCCGGTTTTCTTCGCCATCGTCTGCAAAGGCTAGCGGCTGCGCGCACAGTTAGTCAATCTTATTGATTGTTCGATTCATATAAGACTGACTATGTTTGGTCGTATCCCATAGCAGAAATGTAACTTACGCCCTCCGGTGCCTGGCACCGTCGCGCCCCGCGGTGCCTGGCACCGCGGGATCCGGATCACTATTCCGTGCGCAGCGCCAGCCAGGGGTCCTGCCGGGCGGCGCGACGGGCCGGAAGATAGCCGGCGGCCACGGTGACCACGACCAGCGCGATCGCCGCAGCGGCGACTACTGCGGTGTTGGGCGCGATCAGCCCGAAGAGCGCCGACCGCATCACCTGTCCCAGCGCGATGGCCAGTGCGGCCCCGGCGACGGCGCCGGCCAGCGCGATCCGGCCGGCGCGGCTCGCCGTCAGCCACTCCACCTGGCGCCGCGTGGCGCCCAGGGCCATGCGCACGCCGATCTCGCGGGTGCGCCGCGCCGCCAGGTAGGCCATGAGGCTGTACATCCCGGTGAGCGCCAGCGCCAGGGCGATGCCGCTCATCGTGGTCAGCACCCGCGCGAAGTAGTTGATCCCCGCGACCTTGGTGCGGATCACCTCCTCCATCGACGCCAGCTGCTCGATCGGCTGATCGGGATCGGCGGCGACGACGGCCCGCTGCACGTCGGCGGCGAGGCGCATCGGGTCGCCGGCCGTGCGGGCGGCGAACGTCAGGTTGAGCGGCGGATCCTGCTCGAGCGGGCGATAGACCGTCGGGTTCTTCCGCCCGATGAACCAGTCCTGCACGATGTCGCCGACGACGCCGACGATGGTCACCCACTCGCCGTCCTTGGCGAGGCGCACGCGTTGGCCGATCGGGTCCTCGCCGGGAAAGTACTCCTCGGCCAGGCGCTGGCTGACCAGTGCCGTCGGCGGCGCGTCGGCACCGTCGCCCGCCGTCAGGGCTCGGCCGCGCAGCAGCGGGATGCGCAGCGTCTCGAGGTACTCCGGCGTGGCGCGCTGCAGATCCACCCTGCGTTCCGGCGCGGTGTCGTCGATCGGCCGACCCTCGACGACCAGCGGTCGGCTGGCGGCGAGGTTCGTGTAGGGCAGGACGTTGGCGGCGCCGGCCTGCGTCACCCCGGGCAGCCCGCGCAGCCGATCGAGCACCGCCGCGGTGAAGCGCCGGCGCCGGGCCAGGTCCTGATACGGCCCCTCCGGGAGGGTGAGCTGGGCGGTGATGAGCTGCTCCCGGTCGAAGCCGGTGGCGCCGTAGGCGGCCCGGTTCACCGCGCCGACGATGAGCGCCGCCGCGACCACCAGCGCCACTGTCAGTGCCACCTGCGCCCCGGCGAGCACCGAGCGCAACCACTGGCGGCCGGGCGGCGCCGTCGACGCGCGGGCCCCGCCGACGATCGGCCCGACCCGGCCGGCTCCCGCGGCCTGCACGGCCGGCACGAGCGAAAACACGATCGTCGCCAGCGCGCCCAGCGCCGCCATGGCCGCGAAGGTCGCGGCGTCGAGTTGGATGTATTCGTAGCCGGGCACGAAGCGGACGACCGTGGCCGGCAGGAACCCGCGCGACAGGGTGATGGCACCGGCCGCGAGCGCCGTGCCTACGGCGATGCCGATCACGGCCAGGCACACCCCTTCGATGAGCAGCTGCATGCCCAGCCGCCACCGGCTGGCTCCCAGCGCCAGGCGGACGGCGAACTCGGGTTGGCGTTCGGTGCCGCGCGCCAGCAGCAGGTTGGCGATGTTGGCGCACGCGATGAGGAGCAGCAGCACGGCGGCCGCCTGCCAGATCGCCACGAAGGGTCCCACGGCGTCGTCGCCGAGCCCCCGGTCGAAGCTGACCACCATGACCGGGCGGTTGCGGTTGGTGTCCGGGAACTCCGCGGCTTGACGGGCGACGACCGCGGTCACTTCCGCCCGCGCGGCCTCGAGCGTCTGGCCGTCGCCGAGGCGGCCGAAGACCATCAGGGATCCGCGCCGCCGTTCCGCCCAGGCCGCCTCGTCGTAGCCGACCGGCGCCCACACCTCGGCGCCGTAAGGCACGACGAAGCGCGGCGGCATCACCCCGACCACCTCGTGCGGCGCCCCCTCGAGGCGCATCGTGCGCCCCAGCACGTCCGGGTCGGCATTGAAGTGGCGCACCCAGAACGCATGCGAGAGGATCACGGTGCGGTTGGCGTTCGGATGACCGTCCTCCGCGGTGAAACTGCGCCCGAGCGACGGGCCGACCCCGAGCAACTCGAAGTAGCCCGGCGTCACGCGGAACCCGTGCAGGCTCTCGGGACGCTCCACCCCGGACAGCGTGGGATCCCACCACTCGACGGCGGCCAGCGCCGGTACGGTGGTCAGGGCCCGCGTCCAGTCCCGATAGTCGGCGGGCGCCACCGACTCCCGATCGAAGTACGGCCGATCGCCGACCGAGTCCGAGGCGATGAGCACCAGCCGGTCGACGTCGAAGAGCCGGAACGGCCGCAGGTAGAGCGCGTCGGCGAGGTTGAAGATCACGGCGTTGGCCGCCAGCGCCACCGCCAGCGTGCCGGCGATCACCGCCGACAGCGCCGGGCGCTGCCCCAGGGCCCGCCAGGCGTGGCGCAGCTCGCGCGACCAGCCGGCGCCGAGCAGCGACGTGTGCTCCAGATCGGCCACCGACACCCGGCGACGGCGCGGCGGCGTCATCGCCGGCACCAGCCGGCCGGCGGCGAAGCGCGCCGCCAGTGGCAGCGCCTGTCGGCAGTACCAGCGGCGGGCGGCCGCGAAGCCGTGCCGCGACGCCACCGTCGCGAACTCTTCGCGCAGGTCGCCGCTCACCGCGTCGCGCCAGTCGGCGTCGCGGACGGCGGCGCGCAGCAGCCGCTCGGCCCAGTTGGGGGGAACGGTGGAGGAGTGCGGGGACGGCGTCATGGCTGCTCCAGAACGGCCTCGAGGCCGCGGGACAAGTTGGCCAGCGACGCATGCATCGCCTTGAGCGCCTTCACTCCGAGCGGCGTGACCGAGAAATAGCGCTTGGCCTTGCCGCCGCGTTCGGCCGTGGGGTCGCCCATCCACGAGCGCAGGCACCCTTTGGCCTCGAGCCGTTCGAGCGCGGTGTAGAGGGCGCCGCGGGCCACCGGGCGGCCGGTGCGCGTCTCGAGCAGCGCCCGGACCGGCACCGCGTAGGCGTCCTCGCTGCCCTCGAGGTGCAGCAGGGCCAGCAGCACCGCGTACTCGAACTCGCCGACGTATGGGGTAGGCTTCATGTCTGCAATGCAGGCTATTCGATGTCTACGTTGCAGGCAATAGGTTGGTTCCACCTCGACGGCCGCGGGACCCTGCAGCGCGGTTGGGCTGCGACCGAAATCTGAGTGAGCTTTTCCCACCCGAGGTTCTTCGCATGCGCCGATCGTCCGTTGCCGCTCTCCTGGCCTCCTGGTTGCTGTCCACCGCGCCGGCCGCCGCCCAGACCATCCAGTCCGCGCTGGATGCCGCGCCGCCACCGCAGTCGGAACACTACGTCGCCCAGAGCACCGGACAGGTCGTCGGCCCGCGCCTGTTCCGCGACGCCGTCCCGTCGGTCTGCGGCACCGCCAAGGCCAATCCTGGCCCGTTCACCGGAGCCACGCCCCTCCGCTACGACGCTTTCACGTTCACGGCGCTCGAGACCAAGTGCCAGGTGGTGCGTTTCCGGCGCACCGGTGCCGTCGGGATCATCCACGCGCAGCTCCACTCGGCGTTCGATCCCGCCGACGTCACGGTCGGCTACCTGGCCGATTCCGGCTCGTCGGTCGTCGATCCCGCCGGCGGCGCGTTCGCCTTCGACATGGTGGCCGGCCAGACCTACACGCTGGTGCTGATGAACGTCAACGGCGCCGAGGAAGGCGCCACCTACGAGGTGGTCTTCGACGACCGGTTGACGACCCGGACGAGTTCGACCCTCGACGCGACGCCGTTGTCCGGCCAGGGTCCTTACTGGGATGAAGTCACCGGCGGGTTGGCGACGATACCGACCCTCGCCGCCCCGGCCTCGACGTGCGGCGCCGCCAAGGCCGCGCCGGGCGAAACCGGCACGGGGCCATACCGTTACGACAGCCTTCGCGTGATGTCGCCCATCTCGACCTGCCTCACCGTGACGCTCCGCCGGCTCAGCGCGTCGGGGGCACTGGCCGTCGCCGCCTACTCGTCGTTCACCGGGTCGTTCGCCGCCGGCTGGCTCGCCGACTCGGGCGCCTACACGGCCGGTGCGACGCCGGCCGTCGTGTCCTTCTCGATGACGGTGACCGCCGGGCAGATCTTCGACATCGTCGTCGTCAACGGCACCGCCAGCGAAGAGGGTGCCCAGTACGAGCTCGAATTGTCGAGCCCGGTGCAGCCGCCGCGGCTGTTCCGTACCACGTCGGTGTCCGGCAACACCGTGAGCTTCCGGTGGGTGCCACCCCTGCACGGCCCGACGCCGACCAACTACCTCATCGAAGGCGGGGTCGCGCCGGCTCAGGTGCTGGCGTCGATTCCGACCGGCAGCGCCAATCCGCTGGTGACGTTCGCCGCGCCGTCTGGGGCGTTCTACGTCCGTGCCAGAGCCGTCGCCGGTGCCGAGGTCAGTGCGGCGTCCAACGAGACACAGATCCTCGTCAATCAGGCCGTGGCGCCGTCGGCGCCGGCCAATCTGCTGGCGACCCAATCGGGCTCGACCATCGGGCTGGCGTGGCGCAACACCTTCACCAGCGGCCAGCCGACCGGGCTGGCGCTCGACGTCACCGGCTCGGCGACGGCCTCGATCCCGCTGGGTCTGGCCGACAGCGTCGCGTTCGGCGGCGTGCCGGGAGGCAGCTACACCCTGCGCCTTCGCGCGACCAATCCCGCGGGCACCAGCGTGGCGTCGAATCCGGTGGCCGTCACCGTGCCCGGCGTGTGTGCCGGCGTGCCGCAGCCGCCGGCGAACTTCCTCGCCTATCGGGTGGGCAACCTGCTCACCGTGGTGTGGGATGCGCCGACCACCGGTCCGGCGCCCACCAGTTACACCCTGCTCGTGAGTGGCGCTTTCACCGGTGCCTTCGCGACGGCCGGCCGCACGCTGTTCGGGACGGTCCCCGCCGGCGCCTACACGCTCGCCGTGCAGTCCAACCACGCCTGCGGCAGCAGCGTGCCGACCAACGAGCAGACCGTGGTCGTGCCCTGACCGGTCGCGCGTCACACGGCAACCAGGCCCGTGCCGCTCGCGTCGTCGAGCGGGGCGGGCCCGCTCACTTCACGGTCGGCGGCGGCCGGCGATGCCGCGTCGCCTGTTCGTAGGCGTAGGCGATTGCCAGCAGCCGCCGGTCGTCCCACATCCGGCCGAGGAACGACACGCCCACCGGATACCGTCCGCCGAGGTAGCCGGCCGGCACCGTCACCTGGGGCAGTCCGGTGACGGCGCTCTCCTCGCAGGTCCCGGGCTCGGTGCCGTAGCGCTCGGCGCCGCCTTCGTGGGTGTGCGGTCGCGCCTGATTGGCAGGATAGAGCAGCGCGTCGAGCTGGTGGGCGTCGAGGGCGTCGACCAGCACCTTCCGGAACGCGGCGCGGCGGGCCTCGAAGTCGCGCACGGCCGCTTCCAGGGCCGGCCCGGTCGGCGCCGGCGCGAGCGCCCCGGCCAACCGCCGCGCGCCGCCCGGCGCCATCTTGCCCGAGGCCACCAGCGCCTCCACGGTGAGCACGCGGTCGCTCGCCGTTGCGCCACGCGACAGATACGCCGTCCAGCCGGCCAGCAGCGACCCGGGAGCGCTGCCGCGGGCGCGCTGGTAGTGCCCGTCGTAGTCGGCCACGGCGACGTCGACGACGGTGGCGCCGGCGGCCTGCAGCTCGTCGATCACGCGCTGCATCGTCGCCTCGGCCTCACGCTCACCGGTGATGCCGACGAAGCGCTGGCGGAAGGCGCCGATGCGCTTCCCCTTCAGCGATGCCGCCTCCAGGTTGGCGACGAACGACGGCCCGGCGTGCGCCGCCGCCTCGAGCGTGACCGGATCGGCGGCATCGGGCCCGGTGATGAGATCCAGGGCCAGCGCCACGTCGCGCACCGTCCGGGCCATCGGCCCGACGGCGTCGTTGTAGGTGTTGAGCGGCATCACGCCGGCCCGGCTGGTCTGGCCGCGTGTCGTCCGGATGGTGGCGAGCGAGGCGAAGCCGCTCGGATTCGACAGCGAGTTGCAGGTGTCGGTGCCGAAGGCCAGCGCCGCCAGGCTGGTGGCCGCGGCCGTGGCACTGCCGCCGCTCGAGCCGGCCGTGGACAGCGACGGATCGTAGGCGTTGCCCACCGTGCCGCCCACCGTGCTCACGCCGAAGTCGCCGAAGGGGAATTCGTCGAGATTGGCCTTGCCGAGGACGACGGCGCCCCCCGCCCGCATGCCGGCGGCCACCCGCGAGTCGATCCGCGGCACGTGGTCGGCGAGCGCCAGGGCGCCCCCGGTCGTCGGCAGATCCACCGTGTCGATGTTGTCCTTGAACACGATCGGCACGCCGTGGAAGGGGCTGAGGACGCGGCCGGCGGCACGCATCGCGTCGCGGACGCGGGCCTCGGCGACGGCCCGCGGATTGAGGGCGAGCAGGGCGCGGAAGGTCGGCCCGTTGCGGTCGTAGACGGCGGCCCGCGTCAGGTACTCGCGGACGATGTCCTCGCTGGTCGTCGTGCCGGCGGTCATCGCCGTCTGCAGTTCGTCGACGGTCTTCTCGAACACGGTGAAGGGCGGCGGCGGGGCGGCCGTCGGCAGCGTCCAGTTGACGATCTGCGCGAGCTGCCGGCGGGTCAGTCCGCGCAAGTCGGGCGCCGCGGCGAGCTGTCGGGCCTGCTCGGTGACGCGCGCCACCTCGCGGCCCGGTGTCGGCACTCGCGCGTCGGGGCCGGCATACGGCGGGTCGCTCCAGGTGAAGAGCAGGGCGTCCTTGCGGGGGACGGGATAGCCGCCGCGCGGATCGTAGACCTCGCTCAGGCCCTTGACCACGAAGGTCATGAGCGCAACGGTCGCGCGCGGCGGGACGTCGAGCGTGAAGACGTAGCCGAGATGCGCCGTATCGAAGCCGGGCCAGGTGTCGGTGAACGGGTCGGCGTACATGTCGCCGGTCGCCGTGCGCAGCGCCGCGGCCCGCGAGCCCAGCACGTGCGCCGAGGGGCCGTGTCCCGACGGCCCCTGCCGCGGATCGGCGACGTTGCGGGCGTTCTGCATCACGGTGACGAAGGTGTCGGCGGCGTCGATCCGCGCATCGCCGCTCGAGGTCGTCGCCACCGCCACCCGGCCGCCGTCGTCGTAGGCGCCGACCGCGCCGCCCCACGCCACCTGCACCACGCGCGGCTCGTCGGTGCTGTTGGTGACGCTGTCGACATAGCGCAGCCAGGTCGTGTCGCGTGGCGCGTAGATCGCCCGCGCCACCACCACGCCGTCGAGCACCACGGGGGTGATGCTGTCGAAGCGCTCGGCGCCGTCGTGCGCCAGTCCGAAGCCGCGCAGGTAGTGGTTGCGGATCGTCGGCGTCGCGGTGCGGCCGCGCCGCACCTGGATCTTCAGGTAGCCGAAGCCGTTGAAAGGATGCGCGCGGCCGCCCGTCGCGATGCCGCCGCTGTCCTGCGCCCACGGCGACGTGTCCTGGATGTCCCAGTACTGGCCGTCGGCCGAGGGCAGCGAGGTGACGGCACCGGCAGGCGCCAGCGCAGCCAGCACCGCGATGGCGAGGATCGGCAGGAAGGGTCGGCGGAACATCGGCGGAGTGTAGCAAGCCGCCGGCCGGCGCCGTCCGACCCCCGCGGTACAATCGACGGATGGCCGGCCTTTGGCCGCGACACCCGACCCTGGAGGACGACGTGAGAGGACTGCGTGGATTGATGGCGGCGACCCTGCTGGCGGCAGCCGGCGCGACCGCCGCGTGCGGCGGCTCGACGCCCCCGCCGCCGGCCGAGACCAAAATCACCCCGACCGACTCGGGCGAGATGTCGCCGGAGGAAGCCGGCGGGATGAGCGCCGAAAGCTCGACCATGATGCACCCGCCGCCGCACGGCGGGACCACGGTGAAGATGGGTTCAGGCGCCCAGCTCGAGTTCGTTCTCGATCCGTCGTCGGGCCTGCTCACCGCGTACGTCCTCGACGGCATGGGTATGACCACCCAGCGCACGACCGCCAAGACGATCGAGCTCGAGGTGACGCCGCCCGGTGGCAGCGCCACGGCCCTGTCGCTGGCCTCCACGGCCAACGGGCTCACCGGCGACACCGTCGGCAACTCGTCCCAATTCGGTGGCACGCTGCCGGCCCTGAAAGGGCAGACCTCGTTCGCCGGGGTCGTGAAGTCGTTCACGGTGAATGGCCAGACGGTGACGGACGTGGCGTTCAGCTACCCCAAGGGCTAGCGGCTGGCGGCCAGGGGCTAGCGGCTGGGGGCCGATCACAACCTCCCGGCGCCGGGCTCCGTCTAAGCCGGCGTGACGCTGCCTACCCACGACCTCCGTCTGGCCCTCCGCGGGCTCGGCCGCAGCCCGTTGTTTGCGGCCGTGGCCATCCTGTCGCTGGCGCTCGGCATCGGCGCCAACACCGCCATCTTCACGCTGATCGACCAGATCCTGCTGCGTCAGCTGCCGGTGCGCGACCCCGAGAGCCTGGTGATGCTCTACCAGGAAGGGCCGCACAGCGGCAGCAACATGGGGACGCGGATGCACTCGTACCCCATCTACAAGCAGTACCAGCAGCGGGCCGAGCCGCTGAGTGAGGTCATCGCCCGCCGGCTCGTCCAGACGTCGGTGAGCGTCGACAACCAGACCGAGCGGCTCGACGCCGAGCTGGTGTCGGGGAACTACTTCTCGATGCTCGGCGTGCCGGCGGCGGCCGGCCGCGTCTTCAATTCGGACGAGGACGACCGCACCTACCTCGGCCACCCGACCGTCGTCCTCAGCTACGACTACTGGATGCGCCGCTTCAACGGCGACCGCGCCGTGGTCGGCCGCAAGATGCTGGTCAACGACTACCCGATGACGGTCGTCGGGGTGTCGGCGGCTGGCTTCACCGGGCTCGACCCCACCCGCTCACCGCAGATCCGCATCCCGATCCTGATGCAGCCGGTCATCGCGCCCGAGTGGGCGTGGCTGAAGATGGACGACGAGCGCACCCGCTGGGTCCAGGTGTTCGCGCGACTCAAGCCGGGCTGGACGGTCGAGTCGGCGGCGGCACCGCTGCAGACGCTGTTCACGCAGCTGCGCCAGGACGAGATGACGCTGCCCGGCGCCAGGAACTGGACCGCCTACATCCGCGAGCAGTTCATGAAGGGCCGTCTGCGGGTGGCGAAAGCCGACATCGGGTTCTCGCCGATCCGCAACGACTTCTCGGTGGCGCTGGTGGTGCTGATGTGCATGGTCGGCCTGGTGCTGCTCATCGCCTGCGCCAACGTCGCCAACCTGCTCATCGCCCGGGCGTTCATGCGCCAGCGGGAGATCGCCGTGCGGCTGTCGCTCGGCGCCACGCGGCGGCAGCTGGTCCGCCAGCTGCTCACCGAAAGCCTGCTCCTGGCCTTCGCCGGCGGCGCCCTCGGCGTCGCGCTCGCCTTCGTGATGACCCGCGGGCTGCTGGCGTTCGTGCCGATCGAGGGCGCGCCGCTGCTGGTGCAGCCCTCACCCGATGCGCGCATCCTGACCTTCACGTTCGTCCTCACCGGTGTGACGGGCATCGTGTTCGGGCTGCTCCCGGCGCTGCGCGCCAGCCGTCCGGACACCTGGGGGACGCTGAAGGATTCCGGCGCCGCGGTCGCCGGCAGCGGCGGCTCGCTGTTCCTGCGCAAGGGCCTGGTGGCGGCGCAGGTGGCGCTCAGCTTCCTGCTGTTGTTCGGCGCCGGACTGTTCGTGCAGAGCCTGCAGAACCTGCGCACGACCGACACCGGGGTCAGGCTCGAGAACCTGGTGACCTTCCAGGTGGCGCCGGCGCTCAGCGGCTACGACGACGAGCGCGCCGGGCAGTTCTACCAGCAGGTGCAGGATCGGCTGGCCGCCAGTCCGGGCATCACCTCGGTGGGCTGGGCGGCGGTGCCGATCCTGAGCGGCGACGAGTGGGACAGCACGATGTCGGTCGAAGGCCACAAGGCCGCCGACGGCGAAGACATGCAGGCGTTCATGAACATGCTGTCGCCGGACTACTTCGCGACCATGGGCATCCCCATCCTCGAGGGTCGCGACTTCCGGCGCAGCGACTCGCAGAAGGAGACGACGGTCGCCATCGTCAACAAGCGCTTCGCGGACCACTTCTTCCCGGCCCAGAGCGCCATCGGGCGCCACGTCGGCTGGGGTGACGGTCCGCAGACCACGCTGTCGATCGAGATCGTCGGCGTCGCTGCCGATTCCCTGTACGAAGGCCCGCGCGAGGGCGTCCGCCGTCAGGTGTTCGTGCCGAGCTGGGGCAAGTCGAGCGCCGCGTTCTATCTGCGGACGCAGTCGGCCTCGGCGGCCGCGTTCAGCCAGATCCGTGGCGAAGTGCGCGCCGTCGACGCCGGGATGCCGATCTACGCGATGAAGACGCTCGAGGGCCAGCTCGACGAGACGTTGATGACCGACCGGCTGATCGCCATGCTGTCGGCCGGATTCGGCCTGCTGGCGACGGTACTGGCGTCGATCGGCCTCTACGGCGTGATGGCGTTCGTCGTCGCCCGTCGGCGCAAGGAGCTCGGCCTGCGGCTGGCGCTCGGCGCCGATCCCGGCCAGGTCATCTGGATGGTGATGCGGGAGGTGCTGGTGTTGCTGGCAATCGGCCTGGCGATCGGGTTGCCGGCGGCCATCGGCCTCGGCCGTTTCGTCGCCTCGCAGCTCTACGGCATCCAGGCCAACGATCCCTGGATGGCGGTGGCGACCATGGCCCTGCTCGCGCTGGTGTCGGCGGCGGCCGGATTCATCCCGGCGCGGCGCGCCAGCCTGATCGACCCGAACCTCGTCCTCCGCACGGAATAGGTGCCAGGCACGACCGCCGTTCAGTCGCCGAACAGCGTTCGTGCCAGGCACGAACACTGTTCAGCCTTCGAACAGTGTTCGCGCCTGACCCCTACATGGTGTTGCCGGGGGCGATCAGGTGGAAGCGCTCCTGGCGCGACGCCACCCAGCTCCACGAGCCGTCCGGCATGAGCGCGGCGTCCTCCTCCAGCGCGAAGCGGACGTCCTGACCGCCCCACTCGGGGACCTTGTGGGTGGCGTTCAGCTCGATCGAATGCCAGGTGTTGGCGCGGAACACGTAGTCGCCGCGCACCGGTACGCCCTCCTGGTAGTCGGTCATGCCGATCGGCGGCCCGGCGGCGTGGCCGTGGTAACCCACCGCGTGGCAGTAGATCGACGGCACCAGCCCCTCCTTCACCGCCTGCATCCGCGCGTCGCGCAGCGCCTGGTTGCCGGTGCGGCCGAGCCTGGCGTACTGCATCGTCAGGTCCTGCAGACGGTTGGCCGCCTTCAGCCCCTCGCGCAGGCCGGCGGGCGCGTCGGTTTCCCCGGCCTTCAGGACGTAGGCGAGGTGCTGCGTGTCGGTGGAGAAGCCCAGGTAGACGAGGCCGAAGTCGGTGTGCAGCATGTCGCCCGGACGGATCACCGCATCGCCGTTGGTCCCGCCCTGCCGCCAGATCGTCACCGACGGGTGGAACCACTTGCCGAGCCCCATCTCGGCGACCCGCTGGCGCATCCACCACACCACGTCGTCGGTGGTCGTCGTTCCGGGCGTGATGACGTCGTTCGAAAAGGCGGTGCGGATCACCAGGTGCGCCACCTGCATCACGTGGCGGTAGGCCTCGAGCTCCTCCGGCAGCTTGTACTCCAGCCAGCCGACCGCCAGCATCTCGGCGCTCGTGACGCGCGTGGCGTACTTCTCGCCGAGCGACTGCAGCAGCAGCCGCTTCTCGTTGGCGGTCAGTCCGTCGGCGTGATTCCAGTGCTCCGATTCGTTGACGCCGATGGTCTTCGGATCGATCCGCTCGACGAGCTCCCGCAGGCCCTCCCACTGGGCGTCGTTGGCGGTGGGCACCAGCGTGTAGAGCTTCTCGTAGTCGAAGCGACCGACCGAGTAGCGCTCCACGGGCTTGCCGCCGCCGGGATTGACGAACACGAGGATGGTGCGCCGCCGCGACGAGTAGGTGGTCAGCGGCGCCATCGAGCGGAACACCGGGTCGTCGTTGTACTCGCGCGACACGACGATCCACATGTCGAGGCCTGCGCGGCTCATCAGTCCGGGCAGCACCGTGTCGAAGCGCTTGGTGATCCAGCCCTTGACGAGCGGCGCCTGCTCGCGATGGGTGAGGACCCGGAGCGACGGGTCCGGATACTGGATCTGCGCCGCGGTCGGCACCGGACCGCCGAGCAGCGCGGTCATGACGGCGGCCACGACAGCGGGCGCCACGGGGGCATGTCGGATCTTCATGGCCGCCAGTGTAGACCGGCCCGTGGATAATGGCGGCCTGCCCGCCGACTCGCCGGCCCGCGCGCCGCGCGGCCACGACATCGTCCTTGCCGCCCTTGGCTTCGCGGCCCTCACCGTGGCGGCGACCTGGCCGCTGGTCCGGCATCTCGGCACCAGCCTGCCGAGCGACCTCGGCGATCCGCTGTTCGTCACCTGGGTGATGGCGTGGATGACGCCGCACCTCACGGCGGCGGCCGGCGGCGACCTGGCGGCGCTGGGGCGGATGTGGCACGCGCCGATCTTCGCGCCCGAGCCCTCGACGCTGGCCTACTCGGAAGCGTTCCTGGCCCAGTCGCTCGCCACCCTGCCGGTCCGCTGGGCCGGCGGATCGCCGATTGCCGCCTACGACGTCGCGTTCATGGCCAGCTTCTGGCTGTCGGCGCTGGGGGCCTACGTCTTCGTCCGCGCCCTCACCAACAGCCGCGACGCCGCCCTGGTCGCCGGCATCGTCTACGGCTTCAACGTCTACCGGCTGATCTCGCTGTCGCACCTGCACACGCTGTGGGGGCAGTGGCCGGCCTTCGTCCTGGCCGGGGCGCTGGTGTTCGCGCGCTCGGGGTCGCGTGCGGCGCTGGCGGGTGCCGCCGTGGCGCTGGTCGCCACGGCGTGGTCCAGCCTCTATTACCTCGCCTACTTCACGCCGCTCGTCCTGGCGTTCTCCGGCGTCGTGCTGGTCCGCCACGACACCTGGCGACGGCGCGGCAGGCTCGGCGCCCTGGCCATCGCCGTGTGCTTCGTCGCGGCGTGCATCCTGCCGTTCCTGTGGCCGTATCTGGAGGTGCAGCGCGCGCTCGGCGTCGCCCGGGCGGCGGCCGAGGTGCAGATGTCGTCGCTCACCCTCGATGCCTACGCCGCAGCGCGCTGGCACCTGGCGCCGATGCTGGCGCTCACGGCGGTCGCCGTCGCCGCCGCGCAGCGCCCCTCGATGCAGCGCCAGCGCTGGGCAATCGGCCTGTTCGGCCTCACCGCGCTGGTGGCGATGTGGCTGTCGCTGGGCCCGACGCCGCTCTGGCGCGGTACGCCGACGGCGCTGCCCGGACTCTACGGCGTGCTGCTCGACTACGTCCCCGGCTTCTCCGGCCTGCGGGTCGCGGCGCGGATGGCCATGGTGCTGATGCTGGCGCTGGCGACCCTCGCCGGGATCGGCGCGGCCGTGCTGGCGTGCCGGTGGCCGGTGGCCGGCCGCCTGGTCGTCGGCATCGCGATGGCCGTGCATCTGGGGCTCTACTGGACGGTGCCGCTGCCCCGCGACGTCCCGGTCGGCGTCGGGCCCCTGCGCGAGGTGCCCGAGTACCTCGATCCGGCGGCGCCGCCGGCGCCGATCTACCACGCGGTGGCTGGTCTCGATCCGGCCGCGATCCTCGTCGAGCTGCCGTTCGGCGAGCCGGCCTACGAGCTGCGGTTCATGGCCGCCGCCCTGTATCACGGCCGCCGGCTGGTGAACGGATACAGCGGCGTCTTCCCGGCGTCGTACCGCGCTCGCCTCCCGACCCTGACCGCGCCGTGGCGCGACCCCGATGCGGCCTGGGCGGCACTGGCGCCGGCCACCCACGCGCTGGTGCACGCCGACGCGTGGGCGCCGGCCGAGGCACATTCCGTGCAACGCTGGCTGGCCGAGCGCGGCGCGCGTCAGATCGCCGCCGAGAACGGCGCGATTCTGTGGGCCCTGCCGCCCGGTGCCGGGACCGGTGGGCGTTGACTCCGGGTGCCGCCCGGCTAGACTGATGCCAGCGATGTGGCGTCATCTGATGCTCGTGGCCGGCATGCTGGCGGCGGTGGGACTGGCCGCCACCGCGCAGCGTTTCGTGGCGACGACGCCGGAGCGGACCTACACGCTCGATGAGAGCGAGCAGCTCGTGAAGGCCGACGTCGCCCGCCAGGGCCGGGGCGGCGTCGACCAGGTGCGGGTGGCCGAACGGACCCCGCGCCGCTGGAACAGCGACGACCTCTGCAATGCCGCCGCCGCGGCACCCGGCGCCGCCGGCGTCGACGGCTACGCATTCACTCTGCGCCTCGGCCAGAGCCACTACGAGTACCGCACCGACCAGCAGGGCAACGTCCGTGCCTGTCGGGTCGTCCGTCCGCTCGATCCGTAGCCCGCTCCCCGTTGCGGGTGGCCACGGCCACCCGGCGTGCCCCGTCCGTCAGTCCAGCACCGCGTGAGACCGGCCGGCCCATCGCAGGGTGAGGGCGCGGCGGCCGCACCGTCGCTCTCTCCAGGGAGGACGCCATGTTCTACGTACCCAGCCTCGATCATGTGACCCTGCCCCTGCCAACCCCGCCGCCTCGCGTCCGGCTGGCCACCCGCGGCCGCCGGCTTCCGGCGCGCCGCCTCGACCGTCCCCGTCCTCCCGCCATGTCCATCCGCGTCGTCGATCTCCTCCGCGCCGTCGATACCGCGCGCGGCCGCACCAGCCGGCTCGCCGCCCGCATTCCGGAGAACGCGCTGGAGTGGGCGCCGACGCCGCAGGCCTTCACCAGTGCCGACCTGGTCCGCCACCTGGCGGCCGCCGAGCGCTACCTCTTCGTCGAGATCGCCCTGGGCCGGCCGTCCCGCTACCCGGGGCACGACCGGTCGCTCGCCTACGGCAAGGAGGGCGTGCTGGCCTATCTCGAGCTGATGCACGAGCAGTCGATGACCCTGCTGCAGGGCCTCGACGACGAGGCGCTGGAGCGGCGCGTCACCGCCCCGACCGGTGCCGCGCTGCCCACCTGGCGCTGGCTGCAGCTGCTCGTCGAGCACGAGGCGCACCATCGCGGCCAGCTCGCGCTGATGCTGCGTCAGCTCGGCGTCGAGTCCCCGCCGCTCTTCGGCCTGGCCGAGGCCGAGGTTGCCGGCCCCAGCCAGCCCGACGGGTCGTCCACCGGCCGCTAGGCGACGGAAAGCGCACACCCGGGCACGACTCTGTTGCTCACCGGTGACTCGGGCGGCAGACCGCCGCCGCCGTCGCCGTGTCACGCTGCTGGTCCCGGATTTGCTACCGTGGCCGGTGGACCGATGTGGATCGCCGTGGCGGCCCTCCTCGCCGCGCTGTCGCCGGGCGCCCTGCCGCCCACCGCCGCGTCGCTCGACGCGCCGATGCCGCTCACCGGCCGATGCCCCGACGGCCGGATCTGGACGACGTCCACGGCCGAACAGGGCGACATGCTCGCGCTCGTCAACCAGGCCCGCGACGAGCGCCGCCGCCCGCGGCTCGCCCGCGTGGCCGCGCTGGACCGGATGGCGCTGGCACACGCCGCCGACATGGCCTGCGGCAACTACTTCAGCCACCGCAATCGCCAGCGCGAGAAGCTCAGCGAGCGCTTCACCCGCGCCGCCGGCGCCGACGTGGCGGACTGGACGCGGCTGGCCGAGGTGCTCGGCACCAGCCCCACGGCGCTGCGCCAGGTCGAGCAGTGGCTGCGCAGCCGATCGCACCGCGCCGCGATGCTCGAGCGCCAGCATGCCGCCGCCGGCGTCGGCATGGTGCGGATCGGCCGCGGCTCGCGCTACGTCACCTACTGGGCGGTCGAGTTCGCCGGTCGCTGACGCTGCGCCGGTATCTCAGTCGGTCTTGACCGCTGCTTCCAGGGCGCTGAACGGCGCGACCGCGCCGTGCAGCGGGATGATGCGATCGACGCGCAGCTTCCGGGTCCGGACCTGTTCGAGGAGGTTGGCCGCGTAGGGGTGATAGGTGCCGCCCGGGCTGAACGCGTCCACCTCGATGAGCAGCCGCTCGCGCGGCAGGTAGGCGGCCAGCATCGTGTCGCTGTGCGGGTTGCCGGCCACGTGGAAGAGCACGAGCTCGCGCCGTCCGTCGGTGATCGTCGTCGTGTCGGCCACCGCTTCGACGGTGACCGGCCTGGGCGAGCTCGCCAGCGCATCGGGCTGCCGGGTGAAGGGCCGCGCCGCCATCTCCCTGACGAAGGCCTCGTTGCCGGCGTGCGTCACGATGGTCAGCCCGTTGGCGATCGCCGCCCGCAGGCCCGTCGAGTGGTCGAAGTGGTGGTGCGACATCACCAGGTGAGTGAGCGGCGCGCCGGGCCGCAGTTCCTTGGCCCTGGCGATGGCGGCGAGCGACCGCGCTTCGCTCTGCGGGGCTTCGATCATCACCATCCGGTCCTGGAAGGCCACGACGGCGCTGTGGTGCGACCCGCCGGCCAGGAACCACACGCCCGGTGCCACTTCCTCGACCGTGACGTTGGGTGTCGGCGCCGCCGGCACCGCCGCGCTCTTCGCCTCGGCCGGCGCGTCGACCGTGCCGCTCGCCGCCGTGGTGTTGGCCACCTGGTAGGTGCCGGTGGTGAAGTCGTCGACGCGGGTCGTGATGCGGGTGGGCAGCTGGAGGCCGCCGGCGTCGGCGTAGTCGGCGAAAGTCGTGGTCAGGGTGACGTCACCGAGGTTGATGTGCGTGCCGGGCGACTGGATGCGGGTCGGCCGGTTGTCGGCGCCGACCGCCAGGGTGATCGGCCCGGCATCGGTGGTCACGTCCACCAGGCGCTCGTCGCCTTCGGTCCGCACCGCCGAGAGCACCGTGGTCGGCTGCAGCGCCACGCGGACCAGCCGCAGCGGGTGGTGCAGCTGCTCGGCGCGCCGCTCGGCGGCGACGGCGGCCGACACGCGGGTCGGCATGCCGTTGGCGCCGGTGTTGTAGGCGACGTCGTCGTCGAGTCCCTGCACCTGCGTCTGTGCCTGCGGACCCTGGAAGTAGGTGAAGTTCGGGGTGCGGGTCTGCGTGGTGCGCATGCGCGCGGCCCCTGGCTCGGTCTGGCGCGTGTAGGCGCTCACCGTGAAGGTCTGCTCGGCGAGCCCCGGCCGCAGGTCCTGGCCGAGGTTGTACTGCGTGCCGGTGCCCTCCATGGTCAACACCGCCACCTGCTCGATCCGCGCCTGTCCGCCCATGGCGTCGGCGACCTGGTCGATGAGCTGCTGTTCGGGCGTCCGCTGCGTGCACGCAGCCGCGGCGACCACCAGCGCAACGGACGCGAGACGACAAAGGGGGCTGGACATGGCGGACCTCCGTGAAGAGGACAGCATAAACCGACCGGGGCCGCGGCCGCCGGCGCGCGCGGCTCAGGTGGAGATGGCGTCGGCGCGCAGCGTGTGCAGCGGCCGCAGCCGCCACAGCTCCGGCCACACCCGGCGCACGGCCACGACCACGATCAGCACGCCGACCCCGCCGCCGACCACCGAGACGATGGGCCCGAACAGCGCCGCCGTGGCCCCGCTCTCGAAGGCCCCGAACTCGTTCGAGAAGCCGACGAACACCGACTTGATCGCCGAGACGCGGCCGCGCAGTTCGTCGGGCGTGATGAGCTGCTCGAGCGTCAGTCGGATCACCACGCTCACCGAGTCGAAGACCCCGGTGGCGAACAGGCACGCCATGGTCAGCAGGAAGTGCCGCGACAGCCCCAGGCCGATCGTCGCCACGCCGTAGCCGGCGACGGCGGCGAGCAGCACCTTGCCGGGCTGCCGCCACGGCGGCAGGCGGGTCTGCACCAGCGCCATCAGCATCGAACCCACCGCCGGCGCGGCGCGCATCCAGCCGAGTCCCTGCGGACCCACCTGCAGGATGTCCTTGGCGAAGATCGGCAGCAGCGCCGTGGCGCCGCCGAAGAGCACCGCGAACAGATCGAGGGTGATGGCCGCCAGGTAGATGCGGCTGCGGCGCACGAAGCGGAACCCGGCGAAGACGCTGCGCCAGCCGCCCTCGCGCGACGAGGCCAGGACCGGCACCTCGGGCAGGCGCAGCAGCTGGACGACGAAGAGCAGCTCGCCGGCCGCGGCGACGAGCAGTGCGACGGTGGCGGTGCCGGTCAGGGCGATGAGGGCGCCGGCCAGGGCCGGACCCGTCACCGCCGCGAACTGGAACGTCGACGAGATCCAGGCGTTGGCGTTGGCGAACGCCGCCGGGGTCAGCAGTCGCGGCAGGATCGTCGCGGCGGCGGGCATCGCAAACGCCCGGCCGGTCCCGACCACGGCGAGCAGCGCGTAGATGACCGCCACCGGCAGGTCGCGCCAGGTGACCGTCGCCAGGCCCAGGCTGGCCAGCGCGAGGCAGAAGTGGGCGGTGGCGGCGACGCGGCGCCGCGGGACGCGATCGGCCACCGTCCCGGTGACCGGCAGCAGCAGGAACACCGGCGCCAGCTCGATGGCGCCGACCAGGCCGAGGGCCCAGGCGGAGGCGGTGCGCTCGTAGAGGTGCCAGCCGACTGCCACCGAGATCATCTGCAGGCCGAGCACGGCGCCGAAGCGTCCGCCGGCGAACCGCCGCACGATCGGGTTGCGGAGGGCGGCGTACGCGTCGGCGGGCGGCATCTGCGGGCACTCCATTCTATCGGCCCGGGTCACGGCCCCGGCGACTGGCACTGTCCGACCGCCGGCATGCCGCCGGACGACGACGTCGCGGGGACGAACGTGTGACGGTTTCGCAACGGACGCGCTAGACTCTCGGCACCCCTGCCCGGGTCTTCATCGAGGAGTTCTGCATGCGCGTGCGTCTCGTCTCCGTGCTCGCTCTCGCCGCGTTCGTCTCGGCCCTGTCACCGGCGCCGCTGGCGGCGCAGATCGACACCGGCACGATTGTCGGCCGGGTGCAGGATTCCAGCGGCGCGGTGCTGCCCGGCGTCACCGTGACGGCGACCCGCGGCGACACCGGGGTGGTGACGACGACGGTGACCAACGACAGCGGCGAGTTCGTGTTCCCCGGGCTGCGCATCGGCACCTACCGCGTCGCCGCCGAACTGCAGGGCTTCCGCTCGGCCAGCTACGAGGCGGTGCGCCTCAACGTCCAGGCCCGCGTGCAGCTCGACTTCGAGCTGGCGGTGGGGGCGGTGAGCGAGCAGGTCACCGTCACCGGCCGCGCCGAGCTGCTGCAGACCCAGTCGGCCGACATCGGCAACGTCATCGACGCCAGGCAGATCCAGGACCTGCCGCTGCTCGGCCGTCGCTACTCCGAGCTGGCGTTCCTGACCCCCGGCGTCGTCGCCGCTCCGGCCGGCATCTCCAGCCGCGGCGAGGACACCTTCTTCAACGCCAACGGCAACTACGCCACCTGGAACAACTACACACTCGACGGCGCCGACAACAACTCGTTCTCGACCAACCTGCAGGAGCGCAGCCCGCAGGTGGTGCAGCCGCCGGTGGACGCGCTGCAGGAGTTCAAGGTGCAGACCCGGACCTACTCGGCCGAGTTCGGCAAGGCCGCCGGCGCGGTGATCAACGCCTCGATCAAGCAGGGCACCAACGACTTCCACGGCTCGGCCTTCGAGTTCTTCCGCGACGAGGCCTTCAACGCCAACACCTGGGACAACAACCGCGCCCAGCGGCCGAAGGGCCAGTTCAACCAGCACATCGCCGGGTTCACCCTCGGCGGGCCGGTGGTGCGCAACCGCACGTTCTTCTTCGGCGACTTCCAGGCCACCCGCACCGAGCGGGCCCTGTCGCAGACCGCCACGGTGCCGACGGCGCGGATGCGGACCGGCGATCTCAGCGAGTTGACCGGGACGATGAACGCCGCCAATCCCTTCGTCCCGGCCGGGTGCGTCAACGCCGCGACCAAGACCATCAGCCCGGGGTGCATCGACCCGGTGGCGGCGCGGCTCATCCAGCTCTACCCGCTGCCCAACGTGCCGGGCGCCGGCTTCTTCAACAACAACTTCATCTCCAACGGCGTCCTCAACAACGACATCAACCAGTTCGACGTCCGCGTCGACCACACCATGGGCGGCGGTCGCGACAACCTGTTCGCGCGCTACAGCTTCTCGCAGAACGACCGGGTCGAGCCGCCGCTGCTGAACGACCCGGTGGCCTCGGGCGACTTCGCCAGCGACTACCTGATTCGCGGCCAGAACGCCGTCGTCGGCTGGTCGCGCATCTTCGGCAGCAGCCTGTTCAGCGAGTTCCGCGCCGCCTACAACCGCGTCCGCTCCGACGCGGTGCACCCGGCCTTCGGCACCGACTCGAACGCCGAGTACGGCATCAAGGGCGTGCCCAACGACCCGCGCTTCTACGGCGGCCTGCCGCACATGCCGATCAGCCGCTTCGCCCGGCTCGGCGGGCCGTTCTTCCGCCCGCAGTTCCAGACCTCGCAGGTGTTCCAGTTCGCCGAGCACCTGACCTGGACGCGCGGCGTCCACTCGATGAAGTTCGGCGTCGAGCGGCGCCGTGACCGCGTCCGCTACATCGACCTGCGGTCGCTGAACGGCGAGCTGTCGTTCAACGACGGCCGCTACACCAACTTCGGCCTCGGCGACTTCCTGCTCGGGCTGTCGAGCGTGCAGCGCCTGACGCTCTTCCACGAACCGGATCTCTACGCCGACGGCTGGCAGTTCTACGCCCAGGACAGCTGGCGGGTGCGCGACAACCTGACGGTCAACGTCGGGGTGCGCTACGAGCGCTTCACGCCGCTCTTCGACGAGTCGAACCTGCTGACCAACATCGACCCGGCGACCGGCGCGGTGATCACCGCCAAAGACGGCTCGGTCTTCGACCGCACGCTCATCCGTCCCGACCGCAACGACATCGCGCCGCGCGTCGGCGTGTCGTGGAACCCGGCCTCGCGGCTGGTGATTCGCGGCGGCTACGGCATCTTCTACCAGCAGATGGACCGCTACGGCAGCGAGAGCCAGCTCGGCTTGAACCTGCCGCAGCTGGTCGACGCGGCGATCAGCGCCAACAGCGGCAACGACCGCCCGGCGTTCACCTTCGCCCAGGGCTTCACGCCGCTGAACGCCACCACCGTGAACCCGGCGGTGGTGCAGTGGCGCATCCAGGACCCCGACCAGAACACGCCGATCGTGCACCAGTTCAGCGTCGGCCCCGAGTACCAGCTCACCGCGACGATGGTGGCGGCGATCGAGTACGTCGGCAACCGCACCCGCAACGGCCGCCGGCTGCGCAACCTCAACCAGGGCATCCTCCAGCCGGGCAGTCCGGTGGTGTTCCCCTACGCGCAGTACGGCTACGGCAACGCCTTCCTGGAGCAGATCGTCACCAACGGCCGCGCCGACTACGACTCGCTGCAGGTACGCATGCAGAAGCGCATGGGCGGCGGTCTCGCCTACACGTTCGCCTACACGTGGAGCAAGGCGCTCGGCGACTTCCTCGACCACCTCAGCGCCGGTGGCGGCGCGGTGGGCAACTTCCCCCAGAACGCCTACAACATGGCCGCCGACTACGGTCCGCTGGCCTTCGACATCCCGCACCGCTTCGTTGCCAGCGGCATCTACGAGCTGCCGTTCGGGCCCGGCCGCCGCTACCTGACCAGCGGCGCCGGTGCCGCCATCCTCGGCGGCTGGTCGATGAACGGCATCCTGACGCTCAGCGCCGGCCGGCCGCTCACGGTCACCGCCAACGACAACGCGTTCACCGGGGCGGGCCGCATCACCCGCGCCACCTGCATCGGCGACCCGACGCCGGACGGCTTCGACCAGACGCTCGGCGCCTGGTTCGACCGTACGGCCTTCTCGACCAACGCCGCCGGCAGCTACGGCAACTGCGGCGCCAACACGCTGCGCGGTCCGGGTTCGAAGTCGATGAACATGAGCCTGTTCCGCTCGATCGGCCTGGGCGGTGCCCGGCGCCTCGAGCTGCGCGCCGAGGTGTTCAACCTCTTCAACTGGGTCAACTACGGCTTCCCGGCCGCCAACGTCTCCAACCAGGGCACGTTCGGCACCATCACCAGCACGCTGGGTGATCCGCGGGAGATGCAGCTGGCAGTCAAGTTCTATTTCTAGCTCGCTGCTCGACGCGGCTGGCGGCTCGCGGCTAGCGGCTAGACTGATCACGCGGTCACGACGACATGGCACCACGCAAGGCAGCTCTTCAGAGCTGTCGGGAGGCAGGGCTGCCCTTGCGGCAGGGCAGAGCTGAAGCTCTGCCCTGCGCGCGCGTGGGGACGCCGAAAGGGCGAGGCAATCGATGCGAGTTCTTGCAGTAGCAGCGGGTCTGGTGGCGATCGTGGCGATCGCGCCGAGGGCACAAGGCGTTGCGCCGGACGCAGGAGCCGCCGGAGCCTGGCAGAAGATCCTCAAGGCGCGGACCACGGCCAGCGTGATGCACACCACCGCGCATCCCGACGACGAGCACGGCGGGGTCATCACCCGGCTGGCGCGCAAGGACGGGGCGCGGCTGGCGTTGCTGACCCTCAACCGCGGCGAGTCGGGCGACAACGCCATCGGGCCGCAGCTGTTCGACGGGCTCGGGCTGATCCGCACCGAGGAACTGCGGGTGGCGGACCGCTACTACGGCGTCGATGAGCAGTACTTCACGACCATGGTCGACTACGGCTTCTCGAAGCGGCTCGAAGAGGCGTTCGAGAAGTGGGGGCGCGAGAACGTCATGCGTGACGTGGTGCGGGTGATCCGCATCAGCCGGCCCTGGGTGCTGCTGTCGCGCTTCCAGGGCAACCAGCGCGACGGCCACGGCAATCACCAGACCGCGGGCCTCATCACCCAGCAGGCGTTCACGCTGGCCGGCGATCCGACCATCTACCCCGATCAGATCGCCGCCGGCCTGCGGCCGTGGCAGCCGTTCAAGGTCTACATCGGCGGCGTGCGCGAGAACGAAGACTGGACCGTGCGCGTCGACAGCGGCGAGTACAGCCCGTATCTGGGTGATTCGTTCGACAACGTCGCCCGCTTCGGGCTGAGCTTCCAGCGCTCGCAGAACAGCGGCCGCTTCAACCCGGGGGCCGGCGGCCCCACCTACGGCTACTACTCGCGGGTCGGCACCCGGCTGGCGTCGGCGCCGGCCAAGGAGACGTCGATCTTCGACGGGCTGAACACCAGCTATTCGGGGTTGTTCGCCACCCTCGGCCGGCGATCGCCCGAGGGTGTCGCCGACCAGCTGGCACGGGTCGACGGCGCGTTCGGCCGAGCGGCGGCGGACTTCACGTTCACGGATCCGACCCGGGCCGTGCCCGGCCTGGCCGCCGCCCTGCAGTTCATCCGCGAAGCGATCGCCAAGAGCGGCGGCGAGGACGAGGCGCTGTTCGTGCTGCGCATCAAGGAGCGGCAGACCGAGGAGGCGATCACGGCCTGCCTCGGCCTGGAACTCACCGCCACCGCGCAGCAGGCCGGCCTGCCCGAGCCCGCCGGTCCCTTCGCCGCCTTCGCGCCGCCGCCGGCGATGGCTGCGCCCGTTCCCGGGCAGACGTTCGAGGTGCGGGCGCGTCTGGCCAACCGCGGCCGCATGGCGGTGGCGCCCGCCGAGATCACGCTCGAGGCTGCGACCGGCTGGAGCGCCACCGCGGTGGGCGAGGCGGGGATCGCGGCATCGGTCGCCGAGCACTCGGTGCTGCCGCGGCGCTTCACCGTGGCCGTCGCCGCCGACGCGCCGATCAGCACCCGGCCTTACTTCCATCGCAACGGCCTTCAGGAGAGCCGCTACACGCTCGACGTGCCCGAGGCGTTCGGCCGGCCGGCGTCGCCGCCGCCGCTGGTGGCCGTGGCCCGCTACGTCGTCGACGGATCGCCGGTGACGGTGCGCGAGGTGGTCCGCCGTCGCGAGGCCAAGCTGCCCTACGGCGACGTACTGCGCGAGGTGCGCAGCGTGCCGCGGCTCGGCGTCACCGTGTCGCCGACCACCGCGGTGGTGCCGCGGGCGGCGGCGGCCAAGCGCGTCGACCTGCAGGTGGACGTCGTCCACAACGCCGAGGCGGCGACCGGCGGATCGCTGGCCGTTACCGTGCCGTCCGGCTGGACAGTGGAGCCGGCCAGCCATCCGCTGACCTTCGCGCGGGCCGGGGAGCGGGCCAGCTTCCGCTTCGTGGTGTCGCCGCCGTCGTCGATCGACGCCAAGCCCTATCGCGTCGAGGCGGTGGCCACCGCCGAGGGCCGCGCCTACCGCGAGGGCTACGAGCTCATCGACGAACGCGACCTCGATCTGCGCTACCTGTACCGGCCGTCCACGGTGGACGTGCGCGGCATCGACGTCACGGTGCTGCCCGACCTGAAGGTCGGCTACGTCATGGGCGTCGGCGATCAGGTGCCGCTCGGCCTGACCCAGCTCGGCGCCCAGGTGACGCTGCTCGGCGAGCGCGAACTGGCGTCGGCCGACCTGTCGCAGTTCGACGCCATCATGACCGGCACGCGCGCCTATGCCGTGCGCGAGGATCTGAAGACCTACAACCAGCGCCTGCTCGACTACGTCGCGGCCGGCGGCAACATGATCGTCCTCTACAACACGCTCGAGCTCGTGCCCAACCGGTTCGCGCCGTTCCCGGCCGAGAACCCGCGCAACTCCGAGGAGGTGTCGGAGGAGGACTCGCCGGTCCAGATCCTGGCGCCGACGCATCAGGCGTTCACCTGGCCCAATGCGATCACCGCGGCCGACTTCGACGGCTGGGTAGAGCAGCGCGGGTCGAAGTTCTTCTCGACGTGGGACGCCGCCTACACGCCGATGATCGCCACCTACGACCGGGGCCAGGCACCGCAGCGCGGCGGCTGGCTGACAGCCACCCACGGCAAGGGCACCTGGACCTACTTCGCCTACGCGCTGCACCGCCAGCTGCCCTACGGCGTGCCCGGAGCCTACCGCATCACCGCGAACCTGCTGGCGCTCGGCAAGCGCCCCCGCTGACAGAACTGTGCGCGACGTGCCCCGGTGCCAGGCACCGGCCGGGGCGGCGGTGCCTGGCACCGATGGTCCGTCCTGACGGATCTGTCAGTCGCCGCGTAGGGCGATGGCGGGGTCGATGCTCGTCGCTCGATGCGCGGGCACCAGCGTCGCGGCCAGCGCCGCCGTCACGAGCAGGGCCGCGGCGACGGCGTAGCTCCCGACGTCGCCGGCCGTGACGCCGAACAGCAGTGCTGACAGGGTGCGGCTGAGCCCCCAGGCGCCGGCCAGGCCTGCGGCGACTCCCGCCAGCACCGGCCGCATGCCCTGCCCCAGCAGCATCGCCAGCACGTCGCGGCGGCTGGCGCCGAGGGCCATGCGCACCCCGATTTCGGCGGTGCGGTGCTGGACCACGTAGCTGACGACGCCGTAGACGCCCAGCGCCGCCAGCAGCGCCGCCAGCAGGGCGAACAGTGTCAGCAAGCCGGCGCGCAGGCGCGGCTGCGCGACCACGCGGGCCAGCACCTGGTCGATCGTGCGCACCTGGTAGAGCGGCACGCCGGCATCGAGCTGCCGCAGCTCGGCGCGCGCCGCGGCCGCCAGCCCGGCCACTTCCGCCCGGCCGCGCACCACCAGCGTCATCGTGTGGTACGACGGCTGCTGGGCATGCGGCGTGTAGAACATCGGCACCTCCGGCTCGTCGAGCGCCAGGTGGTGGACGTCGCCGACGATGCCGACGACCTCGCGCGACCCCGGTCCGCCCACCTCCTGCTGCGCCTCGCGCGGAATGCCGCTGTTGAACGTGAGGCGCCGGCCGAGCGGATCTTCCCCGGGCCAGTACTGCCGCGCCATGGTGGCGCTGATCACCACGACCAGTGGCGAGTCCTCCCGGTCGCGCTCGTCGAACAGGCGGCCGCGCTGCAGCGGCACACCCATGGCCGCGAAATACCCCGGCGTCACCGACCGCGCCTGTGGCGACAAGGCCTGGCCCTCAGGACGCGGATGATCCTCGACCTGGACACCGCGGCTGTCGTAGTTGGCGCTGAGCGGCAGGATGTTGATGGCGCCGACGCGCTCGACGCCGGGCAGCGCCCGCACCCGCTCTTCAAGCCGCTCGTAGAACCGCACCTGGCTGCCTTCGGGGTAGACCGCCGTGGGCAGCGACACGTCCATCGCCGTCACCGCCGACGGCGCGAAGCCGGGCGGCACGTCCTGCAGCCTCCACAGGCTGCGGACCAGCAACGTCGCGCCTACCAGCAGCACGACGGCCAGCGCCACCTGCGCGCCCATGAAGAGGTCGCGCAGGCGCTGCGGCGCAGCGGCGACCTGTGATCGCCCGCCCTCCTTCAGCGGCTCGTGGAGCGATCCGTGCGACAGGTGCCAGGCCGGCGCGAGGCCGAAGAGCAGCGCCGACGCCACTGCCGTCACCGCCACGAACGCCAGCACCACGCCATCGACGCGGATGTCGGCCGTGCGCGGGATCTCCGCCGCCGCCAGCAGCGTCGCGGCGCGCGTGCTCCACAGCGCCAGCCCGACCCCGGCGACGGCCCCGAGTCCGCTCAGCACCAGGCTTTCGGCGAGCAGCTGGCGGACGAGGCGGCCACGGTCGGCGCCAAGGGCGGTCCGCACCGCGAACTCGCGCCGGCGGCCGGCCCCGGCGGCGAGCAGCAGATTGGCGAGGTTGGCGCAGGCGATGAGCAGCACCAGGCCGACCGCGGCGGCCAGGATCAGCAGGCTGCGCCGTGCGTCGGCGACCACCGCCTCGTGCAGCGGCGAGACGTGCACCGACTGCTGATGGTTGGTGGTGGGGTGCTCCTGCTGCAGCCGCGCGGCGATGGCGACCAGCTCGGCGCGCGCCGCTTCGATGCTGGCGCCGCCGGCCAGGCGACCCACGGCGCGGATGAAGTGCCCGCCGCGGTTGGCCGCGGCGCGGTCGAAGCCGAAAGGCAGGAAGACGTCGGCCGAGCGGTCGGGATTCTCCTCGAGGTGGCGAAAGGTGGCGGGCAGGACGCCAACCACCGTGTGCGGCTGGGCGTTGACCGTCACCTCGGCGCCGACGATCGTCGGGGCGGCGGCGAACCGTCGCTGCCAGAACCCGTGGCTGATGAGGGCCACCGGCCGCGCGCCCGGACGGTCCTCGTCACCGACAAACAGCCGGCCGAGTGCCGGCTGCACCCCCAGGGTGGGGAAGAACCCGTCGGTGACGCGCACCATGCCGACCCGCTCGGCATCACGGTCGTCGCCGCCGATGGTCGCCGACCCGACGTAGCCGTGCGCTCCCATCGCCGCCAGCGTACGGCTGCTGGCGGCGAAGTCGAGGAAGTCGGCCGGTGAGAGGTTGTCGATCTCGCCGAGGTCTTCCTCGAACCCGACCACCCGCACCAGCTCGTGCGGCGCCTGGTAGGGCAGCGGCGCGAGCAGCACAGCCCGCACCACGCTGAACATCGCCGCGTTGGCGCCGATGCCCAGGGCCAGCGTCCCGACGGCTACGGCGGCGAAGCCGGGGCCGGCGGCGAGACGGCGAACGGCGAGCCTGAGGTCCTGCGTCATGGGCATTGGACGGGGCCGCGGTGCGTGGGGTTGTCGCGCTCCGCCGCCCGCCGCCCGCCGCCGGTCAGCCGAGCCGCCGACGGCCGCGCCGCTCAGCGGCTCAGCGCCGGCCGGCGGCCAGCGCGTCGTTGCGGACGTACATGGTCAGCGCCACGCCGGCCCAGCGCCCGTCGCCGCTCGGGCTGCCATCGGCCTGGGCGCTGAGCGGCATGGCGTCGGTCAGGGTTGCCGAGCGGCGGAAGCGCGACAGGACGTAGTCGCGCACCGTCGAGCTGCGCTCCACCGAGGCGAGGTACGCCTCGGCCTCGTCGCTGTCGCGCGCGTAGCCCTCGACCACCAGCGGGCTGTCGCGCGGGTACTGGACCAGCTGGGCCATCGCCGAGTCGACGCGCCGCCGCCCTTCCGCCGTCAGCCGCTCGATGCCGTCGGCGTCGGGCGTGAAGAGCACGGCGGCGTCGAGCCAGATGCGCACCGCCGTGCGCTGGTCGCGTTCGAGCAGGCCGGCGCGATAGGCCTCGCGCGACATGGCATCGAGATCGAAGAACCCGCGCTCGCGGAAGAAGCCGCGGAAGAGGATGTTGCGCTTGAGGGCCTCGGTGGCTTCGGCCAGGTCCGAGGTCACCTCCTCGATGCCGTTCAGGGTGTTGCGGATGGTCCGGCCCATCTGCGGGCCCATCCCGTCCTCGGCGATGAAGCCCTGGATGGCCGTCCGGGTGGTCTGGGCGGTCTCGCGGACCACCCGGGCGCTCTCGGCGGTCTCGCGGCCGATGGCGTTCATGCGGTCGTAGAACGCCGTGTCGTTGAACAGCTGCCCGATCGTCCCCTTGCCGCCGCGGACGCTCTCGACGACGCCGCGCACGTCGGCCACGGTCGCCTCGACATCGCCGGCCACGCGCACGCCGATGCTGCCGACCCGCTCCACCTCGTTGCCCACCTTGGCCACCACCGCGTCGGTGGTGTCGACGATCCGGGTCAGCGAGACCAGCGCGTTGGAGACGTCGCCGGTCAGGTCCTGCAGTTCGCGGTTGGCGAGGCGGAAGGTGTCGCGTCCCTCCTGGATCAGATCGGCGAACTCGATCGGATCGGCGCCGGTCAGCACCGTGCCGCCGTCGAGGATCGGCGACTCGTCGGTGCCGAGACTGAGCTGCAGGAAGGCGGCGCCCACCAGGCCGTCGGTCTGGATCGCCGCCACCGAGTCGCGGCGCACCAGGTGGCGCATGTCGTCGCGGATGCGGAACCGCACCAGGAACTTCTCCGACGGCCGCGCCGGCAGGCCGATTTCCAGCACCTCGCCGACGTCGAGGCCGGCCAGCCGCACGCGGGTGCCGACCTGTACGCCGGTCACCTTGCCGAAGGCCGCCGCGACCTCGACGTGCCGGGTGAACAGCAGCCGCCGGTCGCCGATGAGGAACAGCCCGACCGCGAACAGCACAGTCCCGCCGAGCACGAACGCGCCGACCCACGCACCCCGTTTCGCCTCCATCGCTGCCTCCGCCGTCATCCGGCGCCTGCCGAACGCATGAACTCCCGCACCAGGGCCACGTCGCTCTGCTCCAGCGCCGCGGCGTCGCCCTGGGCGACGATCCGCCCCTCGTGCAGGAACACCAGCTCGTCGCCGATCACCCGCGCGCTGGGGATGTTGTGCGTCACCACGATCAGCGTCGCGCCGAAGCGGCCCTTGAGATCGACCAGCAGCCGGTCGATCTCGGCCGAGGTCACCGGGTCGAGGCCGGCGCTCGGCTCGTCGGCGAGCAGGATCGACGGGTCGAGGGCCAGCGCCCGGGCCAGCCCGGCCCGCTTGCGCATGCCGCCCGAGAGGTGGGCCGGCATCGTGTCGTAGTCGCGCTCGAGCCCCACCTGGGCCAGCAACCGCTGGGCGCGGGCGCGGATCTCGGCGTCGGACGCCGGCGTGTGCCGCCGCATCGGGAAGGCGACGTTCTCGCCGACCGAAATCGAATCGAAGAGCGCGCCGTTCTGGAACAGCAGGCCGATGCCGGTCCGCACCTCGACCAGCGCCCGGCGGTCGAGGCCGGCCAGGTCGCGGCCGTTCACCAGCACGGTGCCGGCATCCGGGTGCATCAGCCCGATGATGTGCTTCAGGGTGACGCTCTTGCCGGTGCCGCTGCGCCCCAGCAGGCACACGGCGCGTCCCGGCGGGACCGTCAGCGACACGTCGTCGAGCACGCGGCGGGCGCCGAAGGCCTTGGTCACGTGACGCAGCTCGACGGCCGGCGGCGACGTCGTCATTCCGGGATCACGACGCTGATGAGCCGCACCAGCAGCACGTTGACGGCGATGAGCAGCATCGAGCCGGTGACCACCGCGCGGGTGGCGGCGCGGCCGACGCCTTCGGTGCCCTGCGCAGTGTGGACGCCGAGGTAGGCGGCCACCGTGGCGATGATGAAGCCGAACACGGTCGTCTTGAGCGTGGCCGGAATCAGGTCCGAGAAGTCGATGGGCGAGAACGCCTGCTGGAAGTAGGTGCGAAACGTCATCCCGGTGATCGCGCTCTCGGCGGCGAAGCCGCCGAGCATCCCGGTGAAGTTCATCAGCGTGGTGAGCAGCGGCAGCGCGATCACGCACGCCGCCACGCGGGTGACGACCAGGTAGCGGAACGAGTCGACGCCGACGGCCTCGAGGGCGTCGATCTGCTCGGTGACCTTCATGGCGCCGAGCTCGGCGCCGATCCCGGCGCCGATCCGCCCCGACAGCAGCAGCCCGGCGGTGAGCGGGCCGGTTTCGCGCACCAGCGCGATGGCGAGACCGGCCGGAATCAGCGCCTCGGCACCGAAGCGGGCCAGCGACGACCGGGTGTGCATCGACAGCACCAGGCCGATGGCGAAGCCGGCGGCGGCGATGAGCGGCACCGAGCGGACGCCGAGCTCGAACAGCTGACGGACCAGCTCGCGTCGTTCGTAGGGCGGGCGCAGGCCTTCGACCACCACCCGCGCCGCGAACCCGGCCGCGTCCGCGATGCCGGCCAACCAGGTGAGCAGATGCGTCCGCACCGACCGCCTCAGAACAGCCGGTAGACGACGCCGGCGAGCAGCACCGTGGCGCCGGCACGCACGTGGCGATCGACGAGCAGGCCGTTCTCGACGTAGGTCACGCGCGGCCGGGTGAACGCCCGGCCGACCGACACCGTGAACGCAGTGCGCCGGGTGGCGTCCACCCACAGCGCCAGGCCCGGCCGCCACACCAGGCTGTTGGTGACGTCCACCGGCAGGTCGCGGGCGGCGCCCTCCTGCGGCACGCTGAGACGGTTGAAGGCATAGCCGGCGACCACCGACGGCGACAGCGACATCCTCCCGATCGGCAGGGTGTAGTGGACGCCGGCCATGAGCGGACGCACCGTCATCACCCCGGCATCGAAGGTGGCGTCGGGCGACAGCGCCACCGACTGCTGGTACCACTCGAAGGCCAGGGTGACCCCGGGGCCCGACGCCGAGCCGAGCTTGACGAGCGGCTGCAGCGAGGCGCGCGCGCCCTCTCCCCGGCCACGCTGGTTGGCCCAGCCGACCGCGGCGCCGACGGCGACGAGACCGGGGCGATCCTGCAGCTCGGCCAGTTCGTAGCTGGCGTCGCGGGTCGGGTCGGTGTGCGCGTCGTCGGCGACCACGTCGGGCACCACGTCGCCGACCTGCAGCCGCAGATCGACGGCGGTGATGCCGGCGACTCCGCGGGCGACCGCGGCGGCCCGGGCGGCCTCCGCTTCGTCCTGCACGCGGCCCGACAGCTGGGCGACGCCGCCCACCACCCGGACGGTGATCACCCGCGGGCCGACGACCGGGTCGTTGACGAGCGCCGTCTTCACCCGCGCCTCGGCGCGTGCGCCCTCGACGTCGAGCGCGCTGATGGCCGGTGCGCACGCCGCGGTCGCGACGGCGAGGAGCACGGCCGCAAGCAGGGTGTGTCGGGGTGACCGTCTCATCACTCGTCGCAGCGTATCACCCACGGGCCGTCGGCCACGCCGGGCGGCGGCGTCGCCGTGCCGCGCCGGCCGGTGACGAGCAGGCCGTAGACGGCGGCGTAGACGCCGATCACGACCAGCCCGATCCATTCGATCTTCAGCGGGGTGAATTGGAACGCCACGACCAGGCCGCACATCAGCAGCCAGTGGCCGGCGACGTAGGTCGGCGTGCCCAGGCGGCGCACCGTGAGCCCCAGCGTGTCGCCGTACAGGCGGATCAGCGAGTCGAGCGAGTTGACGACGAAGACGATCCCGACCGCGACCATGGCCCGGGTCAGCAGCGGTGGCACGGCGTCGCCGGCGCGGAAGTAGACGTAGAGCACCGAGAACCACCCGGCGAGCGGGATCGACGGGACGATGAGCAGCGCCGCCGCCAGCTGCCAGGTGCGCAGGTCGCCGACGAAGCGGGCGACGAACTGGCCGATCATGATGCTCCACGAGAACCACCAGTAGAGGTAGAACGCGTGGTAATCCGACATCGGCAGGACGAAGCGTGGCAGGTGGGTGAAGTAGACGCCGAGATCGGCCGCTGCCATCGCCACGCCGGTCAGGCCGGCGCCCGACGCCGCCCACACCGCGACGACGAGCGCGGCGAACAGCCACATCGACGCGACGCTCAGGATGCGGACGTAGCGGAGGTGGGTGCTCGACAGCACCGCCAGCAGCACCGTCGCCGCCACCACGGCGTAGCGCGCGCCGCCGCCGAGCGCCGGGGCGTAGAATGGCAGGTTGGTCAGCAGCAGATGCGCCGTGAAGGCACACGTGCCGACGATGGTCAGGGTGTTGACCAGCCGCACGGCGGGGATCTCGAACAGCCGCCAGGTCGGCTCGATGGCCAGGAAGTAGAACGTGGTCAGGAAGTAGAAGCCCCAGACCAGGAAGCCCCAGAACCCGAAGGTCACGGCCAGCGGGTTGGCGAAGGCGTAGACCGGCTCGCGGGCGTAGATCGGGAATTCGGTGAGCGGGAACAGGATCAGGCCGGCGTCCAGCCCGGAGGTGAAGAGCACCGCCATGAAGCCGGCCAGCGACAGCGGCATCGCCCCGCTGACCCGCCGCTGCCCCCAGCGGACGACGATGATGGCCGAGGTGGCCATCGTCACGACGATCGCCGCCGACAGCACCGTCTGCAGCACGACGGGGCATGGTAGCCGACCGGCGGCGCGCGGCTGCCGCTGGCGCCTCAGCCAGGGCGTTCGACCGCCGTTACATTCCGGCGTTGGCGTCGTCGCGCCATCGTGAGAAAATATCCATCACTCCATCGCGATCGTGTTGTCGAATCCATGAGGAAAACGAACGTGTCTGCAAAGAAGTCCACGCCGTCCACTGCCGCCCCCCGTTCCGCTCGCAAGGCCGCGCCGGTCGCGTCGCCAGCGCCCGCCGCGCCGGCCGCACCCGCCGCACCCGCGGCCCGTCGCCGCGCCACGGCGGCGCCGCGTCGCAAGCCGGCGGCGTCGGTGGCCGATACCACGGCGAGCGCGGCCCCGGCCCGCGCCGCCGCCGCGGCCGCCGTCGCGGTTGCACCGCCCGCCATCACGCGCCACGACATCGAGGTGCGCGCCTACTTCCTGGCCCTCGAGAACGGCGGCCAGGGCGGCACCCTCGACTACTGGCTGCGCGCCGAGCGCGAACTCCTGGCCAAGTAGGGGTCAGACCCCTTTCAAGGGGGAGCCGGACTAGTCGCAGAATCTGCCGACTCGCCCTACTTCAGCCGGTCGAGGACGGCCTGGTTGAGGCGCCGGTACTCCTCGCGCAACGGCGCCGGCGACGCGGCCGCGCCGTCCAGTGACAGCTGCGCCGCACGTCGGGCGCCCTCGGTGTCGCCGAGCCGTTCGAGGATGAGCGCCTGGCGGTGCAGCATGCCGATGTGCCCCGGTGACTCGGCGACCGCGGCCGCCATCCACCGGGCCGCGGTGGCGAGATCGAGGTTGTTCTCGAAATAGAACATCGCGCCCAGAAAATACGGGCGCTTGCCCGGCCCCTGCATCGCCGTCTCGAGGCGCGGCACGACCAGGCCGACGGTGTCCACCGCCAGCGCCACCGGTACCCGCGTGCGCTCCCACGCCAGCACGAGCGTGGCGCCGCCGGCGCTGACCTCGTCCACGGCGATCGAGAAGCTCTCGACCGGCCGCGCCGCGACCTCGGGCACCACCGCCACGCGGACGACGTCGTCGGCCGGATCGTAGGCATAGGCGCCCCACTGCGCCTTGTGACGCTGCAGGATGATCTGCCACTCGGCCGGACCGGGGATGGAGAACACCTCGTAGGTGCCCGCGTCCACCGGCCGCCCTTGAATGGTGAACGCGGTGCTGACGGTCAGCGTCGTCGCTTCGTCCGAGCCGGTGCGCCACACCTCGCCGTACGGCACCAGCCCGCCGAAGATCCGCCGGCCTCTGGTCGCCGGCCGGTTGTAGGTCACGCTGACGTCGGTGACGCCGATGCGCTGGCTCACCGTGGCCCGCGGGTTGGTGCGGGGCACGATGGGCGGCCCGTCGGTCTGCGCACCCGCCCCGCGCGGCAGCGCCCCCACGGCGCCCAGCACCAACCCGATGGCGACGGCCCATGTCCTCATATCAGTTCTCCAATTGGCGAACTATTGTCTGATCCAGGCTGGCGCGTCAAGCCCGGCGGGGTGATATCGTGTCGTCCGTGGGAACCACGCCTTCCGACCAGCTCGACCGCATCTTCTTCGCGCTGTCCGATCCGTCAAGGCGAGCCATCGTTCGCCAGCTGGCAAAAGGAGAGGCCACGGTGGGCCAGCTCGGCACGCCGCAGCCGCTGGCCAAGGCCACCCTGTCCAAGCACCTGCGCGTGCTGGAGCGCGCCGGGCTCATCCGCCAGGAGCGCGACGGCCGGTTCCTGCGCACGCGGCTGTGCCCCGGCCCGCTGTGGGGCTCGATGGGCTGGCTGCAGGACCTGCGGACGCTGTGGGACGACCAGCTCGACGCGCTCGACCGCTACCTGCGCGCGCAGCGTGGAGGCCGGGCATGAGCGCCGGAGGTGCGCCCCCGACGCCGATCGTCTGGCCGGCCGGACCAGCGGTGCAGCTCACGCGTCGCTTCCCCGACGCGCCGGCGACGCTGTTCCGCGCCTTCACCGATCCAGCGGCGCTCCAGCAGTGGTGGGGGCCACGCGACTTCGCGATCACCGCGATCGCGTTTCCGGCCGAGGAAGGCCGCGACTACCGCGTCGAGCTGCGCGCGCCCGACGGCAGCCGCTGGGCGCACGAGGGGCGCTTCCTGGAAGTCCGTCCGCCGACGACGCTGGCCTACACCTGGCGCTGGGTCGAGGGGCCGCTCCCGCCGGTCGAGACGCTGGTCGAGCTCACGTTCCGCGCCGAGGGTGCCGGCACGGTGCTGTCGGTGCGGCACGGGCCGTTCGCCGACCAGGCCGGCTGCGACCGGCACGTCGTCGGCTGGACCGACACGTTCGCGCGACTCGAGGCCTGGGCGCGCCACAGCGAGTCGCGACGGCAGTAGGGCGGAGCGTCAGCCCTGCCGTCGACTCCGCGTAGCACCTGTCTTGCGTTGTCAAGCGGGTTGCCAGGGGCGTTGGGCTTTGACGATGGCGTTGAGAATCGTCAGGAGCTTGTGCATGGCGGCGACGAGGGCCACCTTGTGCGGCTTGCCGGCGGCA
>JBFWNR010000015.1:0-56405 GCA_050250955.1 Vicinamibacterales bacterium | reverse complement strand
GTCGTCAAGCGGACCGAGATCGAGGGCCGGCCGCGGATGGGACTGCGCGTCAGTTCGAACGGCAAGCTGGTCTACGTCTACGTCGCCGGCGCCACCCTGGACGTGTGGGACGCCGCCAACCACAAGTGCCTCCGCACGATCGCGCTCGGCGGCGACCAGACGACCGAGCTCTTCGTGGTGCCCGGGGCGGCGTCGTCCACGACCTCGGCGCGCCGCTGACGGCCCGGCCGTTCGGCAACCGTGCCGCGCGCTAGTGTGTCGCTGGCAAGTCGAACTCAGGAGGACCGGCGCAACCGATGGCTCTCGGCGGAGGTGTAGCGACGTGCGGTCGCCATCTGTTGGAGGTTGCACAGGTCGCAGCCGGGCGCGATGGGCGTAATCTTCGTCTGGCAAGCGCATCGTTCGCATCGCGCCGACGACGCAAGGTATGGGCGGTGACTGTCTCACCCAGCGAGCGTCTCCAGCTCCTGCTGCGATAGTTGCCGGTCGAGGTGTGCGCACTCTCTCGCGAGCGCCAGAGGCGGCCACGAGGTAGGAGCAAGGAGAGAGCGCGCTTCAAAGATTGCGGTCGTCTTGCGAATCGGGGCATTCCCGTGACAAGGTGTCGCGATGCAACAGCGAGACTGTGCTGTCGGAGTCGGATTGCTGCTCCTAGCGGGAGTCGTTGCCTGGAACGCCACGCCAGCGGCACAGGAGACCGCCGATGCGAGAGGCAAGATCGCGCTCGTCGGCGGCATGCTGCTCGACGGCTACGAGGCCGGCCCACTGCACCACGCCGCTGTGCTTATCGAGGGCGACCGCATCGTCCGGGTGGGCCCGTCGGCGTCCACGCCGATCCCGCCCGACTACACGGTGATCGACACCAGCGGGCGCACGATGCTCCCGGGCATGATCGAGCTGCACGCCCACCTCATCCTGCTCGGGCACGGCAACTACGGCACTTGGTTCCCGTGGATTCAGGCGCAAGGCGGCTCGGAATTGCTGACGCGGGTGATGGAAACCGCGGCGAAGCAGTTAGTCGAGGCCGGCATCACCTCGGCGGTCGATCTCGGCGCGCCGCTCAAGGAGAGCCTCGACGTCCGCGATCGCATCGCCAGCGGAGCCATTCCCGGCCCGCGCATGTCGATGAGCGGCCCGTGGATCACCCGCTCGGGCGGCGGCATGACCGAGCAGTTCGGCGGCATCACCGTCACCAGCAGCGAGCAGGCGGCCCAGGAAGTGGAGAGGCTGGCCAAGGCCGGGGTCGACGTCATCAAGGCGCACTCCGGGCTGACGCGGCAGGACTACCAGGCCATCGCCGACGCCGCGCACCGCAACCGCATCCGCGTCCACGCCCATGTCTACGCCGAGGCGGACGTCCGCAACGCCCTGGAGACTGGCATCGACGTGCTGACCCATGCCGGCTCGGCCGGCACCGCGCCGCCCTACAGCCCGCAGCTCATCACCGACATCGTCAACGCCGGCCGGCCGGTGGTGATCACCGCCGCGCATCGGGCTTGGGTCTATCCCGACACCGCTGCCTTCCCCGAGCGCCTGCAGGACCCCAAGCTCAAGAAGGACTTCCCGCCCGAGGTCTACGCCGAGGTGCAGGATTCGCTCAAGAACTGGCGCGCTCTCGGCTACTTCCAGCGCACCGACCGCGAAATGGGCTTCCGCGAGCGCGGCGTCAAGCAGTTCACCGAGTCGAACACGGTGCTCGGCATGGGCACCGACTCGGGCACGCCGATGAACTTCCACACCGAGGCGCTGTGGCGCGAGGCCAAGGTCCACGTCGACATGGGCATGCCGGCGATCCGCGTGATCTCGGCGCTGACCCGCATCGGCGCCAGCATCCTCGGCAAGCAGCGCGACCTGGGCACCGTCGAGCCCGGCAAGCTCGCCGACATCATCGTCGTCGACGGCAACCCGCTCTACGACATCACCGCGCTGAGCCACGTCGAGACGGTGGTGAAGGGCGGGGTCGTGATGAAGGGCACGGCCCCGGTGGGGCGCGGCGGCAGCCAGGCCCGGGCGGCGGGTCGCGAGGATCGCCATGACGACCGCTAGGGGGCGATGGCTCGCCGCGACGTTGTCCGTCGCCGTCGTTGCACTGACGTCCGGCCTCGGCGCCCGTCAGCAGGCGGGGGAGTGGCCCTACTACGGCGGCGATCCCGGCGGGCAGAAGTACTCCACGCTCACCGGCATCACCAAAGAGAACGTCGGCCAGCTGAAGGTGGCCTGGGAATGGAAGCCGGACGAGTCGGCGAAGGCCGAGTTCGGCACCTTCCCGGGCGCGTTCCAGAACACCCCGATCATGATCGACGGCGTGCTCTACGTGAGCACGCCCTACAACCGCGTCGTCGCCCTCGAGGCGGCCACCGGCAAGCAGCTGTGGGCCTTCGACCCGAAGGCCTACGAGATGGGCCAGCCGGCCAGCGGCCAGGGCTTCGTCCATCGCGGCGTGGCGGCGTGGCGCGACCGCGGCCGGCTGCGCATCTTCCTCAACACCCGCCACCGTCTGATCTGCCTCGACGCCAGGACCGGGCAGCCGGTGACGAGCTTCGGCGTCAACGGCGAGATCGACCTGGGCGAGGGCCTGCTGTGGCCGATCGAGCGCAAGCACTACTCGAACACGTCGCCGCCGGTGGTCTACCAGGATCTGGTGATCCTCGGCAGCGGCATCGGCGACCGGCTGATGTACAAGAACGACCCGCCCGGCGACGTGCGCGCCTTCGACGCCCGCACCGGCAAGCAGGTGTGGTCGTTCCACACCATCCCGCAGCCCGGCGAGTTCGGCCACGAGACCTGGCAGAACGACGCCTGGAAGTTCACCGGGCACACCAACGTGTGGCCGCCCTTCACGCTCGACGCCGAGCGCGGCCTGGTCTACCTGCCGGTGAGCACGCCGAGCAACGACTACTACGGCGGCCGCCGCCTCGGCCAGAATCTCTTCGCCGAGTCGCTGGTGTGCCTGGACGCCAGGACCGGCCGGCGCAAGTGGCACTTCCAGCTCGTGCACCACGGGCTGTGGGACTACGACCCGGCGTCGCCACCCAACCTGGTCACCATCCGCGTCAACGGCCGGCGCATCGACGCCGTGGTGCAGCTCACCAAGCAGGGCTTTGCGTTCGTCTTCGACCGCGTCACCGGCCGGCCGGTGTGGCCGATCGAAGAACGGCCCGTGCCGCAAAGCGACGTGCCCGGCGAGCAGAGCTCGCCGACGCAGCCGTTCCCGACCGCGCCGCCGCCCTTCACCGCCCAGGGCGTGACGCTCGACGACGCCTTCGACCTGACGCCCGAGCTCGAGGCCGAGGCCCAGGCCGAGATGAAGAAGTACCGCCTCGGACCCGTCTACACGCCGCCGTCGATGGAGGGCACGCTGGTGCGGCCCGGCGTGTGGGGCGGCGCCAACTGGGGCGGCGCGGCGTTCGATCCCGAGAGCGGGCGGCTGTATCTGAAGACCGTCGGCCTGCCCCAGGTGTTCCGCATCCAGAAACGCGATCCCGACGCGCCGACCAACCGGCCGGGCGAGGTGGACGCCGACTACGTCAACCGCGGCCTCTCCGGCTACTTCCGCGAAGCGTTGCCGCTGACCAAGCCGCCATACGCGCACCTGGTCGCGCTGGATCTGAACGCCGGCACCATCGCCTGGAAGCAGCCGTTCGGTGACCTGCCGGCGGTGCGCGAGAAGCTGCAGGAACTGGGCATCACCCCGCCCGAGCGGCTCGGCGCCCAAGGCCCGCCGGGGCTGGTGGCGACGCGCAGCGGCCTGCTCTTCGTGGGCGGTGGCGACCGGGCGTTCCACGCCGTGGACGCCGCCACCGGCAAGGAGCTGTGGTCGATGGAGACCCTCGAGACCACCGGGACGCCGATGACCTACGCGGTGGGCGGCCGGCAGTTCGTGGCGGTGGCCACGGGGCGCGGCGCCGCGGCCACGCTGGTGGCGTTCGCGCTCGAACGCTGAGGCGGCGTCGCCGCCCCGGCGCTCGAGGTGATCGTTTACGGGACGACGATGGTGCGTTCCACCGACGGCAGGCTCTGCCCGCAGGCGTTCACCGCCCGCACCCGCGCGATGTAGGTGCCCGACGGCACGCCCGGGAAGGCCACGCCGGCCTGGGGCGCGGCGAAGCCGACCGAGACGATCGGCGTCGTGAAGCCCGGACTCAGTCCGGCTTCGACGATGGTCTGCGTCACCCCGCCCGCCACGCTCCACGTGAGCGTCACCGTCTGGCCCGACACCGACCCGTCGAAGGTCGCCGGCGCCGCCGGGAAGGTGCAGCCGACCGCGATCGGCAGGTCGGCGGTCGGCGCGCTGGTGCCGTTGGCGTTTTGCGCCCGCACCCGGACGTAGTAGCCGCCGGTCGGCACGCCGGCGGCGGCCAGCGTCGTCCCCGCCACCGGGAAGATGCCGACGTTGCTGACCCCCGGGCCGGTCCCGGCTTCGAGCAGGTAGCTGGTCGCCCCGGCGGCCGCGTTCCAGGTGATCGACACCGAACTGCCGGTGACGCTGGCGTTCAGCCCGGTCGGCGCCGACGGCGGCAGGTTCGCCGCGGCGGAGATCTTGAACACCCGGCCGGTACCGGCGGCGCTGGTGGTCACGTCGAAGTCCATGAAATACAGCTCGCCGGCGGGGTCGCGGGCGAACGACGCCACGCAGTTGAACGGCCCGCCCAGTTCGGCGGTGTGGTCGCGATTGTCCGAGGCGACCGCATCGCCCATGGCGCCGACGGTGAACAGCACCGACCAGATGCGGCCGGCGGCGCAGTCCGAGTAGAAGTAGCGGCCCTGGTAGAAGGCGCCGAGGGCGGCGCCCCGATACACGTAGCCGCCGGTGATCACCTGGCCGACCGCGTGGGTGTACTCGTAGGTCGGGGCCGTCACCGGCTGGAACGCCGGCATCGCGCTCGAGTTGGGGTTGATGAGCGTGCCTTCGAAGGTGCTCCAGCCGTAGTTGAGGCCGCCGCGGCCGGCCGGCTCGTAGTCGATTTCCTCGCGCGCGCCCTGGCCGACGTCGGCGATCACCAGGGCGCCGGTGGCGCCGGGCCCGACGTCGTCGAAGCTGTAGCGCCAGGGGTTGCGCAGGCCGAACGACCAGATCTCCGGCAACGCGTTGCCGATGCCGTGGACGTTGAAGTCGGGGTTGTCCGCCGGCACGGCATAGCCGTTGGCCGGCGAGCCCGACACGTCGATGCGCAGCATCTTGCCGAGCAGCGTCGTCGGCGTCTGGGCGCGGTTGTTGGGGTCGTCGCCGGCGCCGCCGTCACCCAGGCCGATGTAGAGATAGCCGTCCGGCCCGAAGGCGAGGTTGCCGCCGTTGTGGTTGGTGAAGTCCTGGACGATGAAGCCCTGCCGGCCGCCGCCGGCGGCAGGGAACTGCAGGTCGAACCGCGACGCCGGATCGAGGACCAGCGGGTCGGCGCTGCTGCGCGTGAAGCGGGCGACGACGGTGTTGCCGGCACCGGTTCTGTTGGTGAAGTTGACGAAGACCCGGCCGCTGGTGGCGGCGTCGGGCGGGAACGCCAGGCCGAGCAGGCCGCGTTCGTCGTCGCCCCCGGACACCACCGACGTCAGGTCGAGGAACGGCGTCGAGCGGAATCCGCCGTTGTAGAAGGTGAGCACCAGCCCGCCCTGCTGCACGACGTGCACCGCTCCCGGCACCACCGGGTCGAAGACGACGCCGATCGGACGGGTCAGCCCGGTGCCGAGCAACTCGGCGCGAAGGGGGGTCTGGGCGTGCGCCGTGGCGACCGAACACGCGACCGCCAGGAAACACCAGAGGATCCGGACCAACATGCAGCCTCGCTTGGGGGGAGGCCCCGTCAGGGTAGCATGGCCGCCTTGCCCGGCGGGCGGGTGCAGGATAATTGCTCGCGCCGCTGCACGCCATGACCCAGCCGTCCCGTGCCGAGCCCGTCCGCGAGTCGCCGCCGACCACGCCGTTCGCCGAGACCTGTTCGGCGATCGGCGAGCTCGTCGCGGCGCGCCCGGCGATCCTGGCCCACGCCGGCAGCGGTCGCGACCTGGCGCACGGCCTGCAGCGGCTCCGCGAAGGCATGCGCCGGCACGTCTGGCACGTCGGCGGGCGGGCCGTCGATCTCGGTGAGGCCATCGCCTGGTACGACGCCCGGACCCGCGACGAGGGACTGCACGCCCTGAACGACTGGGACGGCGTGGCCGACGCGGTGAACGCCGAGACCATCGCCGTCGACGTCCTCGATTTCGTGATGCGCCAGCGCGGCGCCGAGCCGCCGCACCCGGTGACGCTGGCCGTGCTGCTCGACTACTACCTGATGTACCTGCTGGCGCTGCTGTCGCTCAGAGTGTGGGACGACGGGGCCGCCGGCGCCAACCTCGCCCGCCTGGAGTCGCTGCTCGCCGCGATCCAGGGCCCGGGCGGCAGCGGCCAGCGCTTCTGCGACGACGCCGAGGCGTTGATGCTGGTGGCGACGGCGCACTACGAGCTGCAGGAGCACGGCTACGACCTGCTGCTCGAGCGCGTCCGCACCCTCGAGCCGGCGCGGCGCACCCGCGTCGCCCTCCAGCACGCCGCGGCGATGGGCTGCCACCTGCGCTTCGGGTTCGAGGCCACCTACGCCCGCGACACCATCCGCATGCGCGACGACAACGTCGCCGACTACCCGTGGCTGTGCTTCGCGGTGGCCGGGGCGATCGACGAGTACGTCCGGCTCACCGAGGCCGGCGCGATCGGCGCCGAGCGCGACCGCGTCATCGAGGCGCTGCTCAACGGGCTCACGGCCGATGCCCGGGCGTTTGTCGGCGCCCCGATCACGACGCTCCGCGCGCACGAAGCCGAGCGGCAGCGGGCCCGCGACCAGCTGCTCGCCTGGCGCGGCCGGCTGCGCGAGGAGTTCGAGCCGTTCCGGCCGACCTCGCAGGCCTACTCGCCGCTGTCGTTCTTCTTCAACTTCTCGCACAACGTGCTCAAGGGCACGGTGGTCGATGCGCTGCTGCGCCGGGCGGTGTGGCCGCTGTCGCTGAACGACCTGTTCACGGCCTTGCCCGACGATCCGGCCGTCTCCGAGCAGAAGACCCGGTTGGCGACCACGCTCATGGGCTACGCCCGGTCCAGCCCGCAGACCATCCGCGGCCGGCTGATGCCGGTCATCGTCTACGACCCGTCCACCGGCCGCGAGGCCTTCGGCAACACGATGCGCAAACTGATGGAGTGACCATGGCCCGCCGCGCCGCCGCCCTCGCCGTCGCCGTCTTCGCCGCCACCCTGCCGCTGGCCGGGCAGCGCGCCGACGGCGACCTGACGCTCGCCCTCACCGGCGACTCGATCATCACCCGCCGGCTGTCGGTGTACAGCGAGCCGGCCTACACGCGGCTCCTCGACCTGGTGCGCGGCGCCGACGCCGCCTTCACCAACATCGAGATGCTGTTCCACGACTTCGAGCCGTATCCGATGAACGAGAGCGGCGGCACCTACATGCGCGCCGAGCCGGCCCTGGCCAGGGAGCTGGCGTGGGCCGGATTCGACCTGGGGTCGCTGGCCAACAACCACACCGGCGACTACGGGGCGCTGGGCATGCGGCTGACGAAGAAGTACGTCGCCGAGGCCGGCATCGTCGCCGCCGGGGCCGGCGAGAGCCTCACCGAGGCGCGCGAGGCCAAGTTCCTCGAGACCGCCCGCGGCCGCGTCGCGCTCATCTCGGTGGCCTCGACCTTCCCCGACCACTCGCGGGCCGGCCGCACCCGCGGCGACGTGCCGCCGCGGCCGGGGTTGAGCCCGTTGCGGTTCACGACCACCTACGCGGTCGCGAAGGAGCGCTTCGAGCAGCTGCGCCAGACCGCCGGCGAGATCACCGGGACGACGCCGCCGGCCGGCGACGCGCTGACCTTCGTCGGGCGCCGCTTCGTCGTCGGCGAGCCCGGCGTGCGCACCCAACCCCGCCCCGACGACGTCGCCGAGATCGCCGCCGTCGTCAAGAGCGCGCGCACCCTCGCCGACACGGTGATCGTCACCATCCACGCCCACGAGGGCGGGAAGAGCCGGCTCGAACCGGCTGAGTTCCTGGTCACCTTCGCGCACGCGATGATCGACGCCGGCGCCGACCTGTTCGTCGGCCACGGCCCGCACGTACTGCGCGGCATCGAGATCTACAAGGGCGCGCCGATCCTCTACAGCCTGGGCGACTTCATCTTCCAGAACGAGACGCTGCTGCGCTATCCCGCCGACAACTACGACGATCAGCGCCTCGGCGCCGACGCCACCCCGAACGACTACCTGAATCAGCGCTACAACTTCGACAAGTCCGGCTTCCCGGCCGATCCGCCGATCTGGGAGTCGGTGGTGGCGATGCCGACCTACCGTGGCCGCCGGCTCGTCGAGCTGGCGCTCCACCCGATCTCGCTCGGCTTCGGGGCGGCCCGCCACGTCCGTGGCCGGCCGATGCTGGCGTCGCCGGAACTGGGGGCCAAGATCCTCGGCGACCTGACGAAGCTGTCGGCGCCGTTCGGCACCCGCATCGCCGTTCGTGACGGCGTCGGCTACGTGGAGCTGCCGGCGGCGTCGAGTCAGCCCTGATGCAGGGCAGACATGCAGGTCTGCCATGAGGCAGGTCTGAAGACCTGCCCTACGTACGCAGGGCAGACCTGCAGGTCTGCCAGCGACGCGCGTCACGGCTCGCGGAGCGGGCGCGCGAAGATCGCCAGGCTGGTGGCCACCCGCCGTCCGGCCGGAGTGTCGGCCGACGTGTTCAGCAGGGCGTGGACGCCGGTCGCCGGATCCTGCCAGACCATCGTGCTCGACCCGCCGCCGTCGAGGTTCAGGGCGTTCCACACCCCGAAGTCGCGCCGCATCCGATGGGCGAGGTCGCCCACCGGCAGGCCGTCGCTGGCCGGGCTGCGTTCGACGACCACCAGCGTCAGGACCCGCCGGTCCTTCGACAGGCCGGCCGCCGTGCGGGCCGTGTAGACGTCGTACCAGGATCGGCCGGCGTCGTAGCGTCCGCCCAGGCCGGGGAGCAGGACGCCGCCCGGGTTGGCCGCGCTGCGATAGGTGGGGATGGTCACCGCCCCGTCGGTGAGGATCTGGGCCGAACCGGCCACGGCGTTCCAGATCGCGCCGCGCTCGCGGACTCGTCGCCCGTCGGCGTCGCCGCGCGCCCGGTGGACGATGCGGGCACGCTGGCGGCGATCGAAGCGCAGCGCCGGCGCGTCGGGCACCAGCGCGAAAGACTGCTCGGGGGTCTCGAAGGCGGAATAGACGCGGCCCTCCGACGCGGCCAGGCCGATCACCCAGGCGTCGGTGTCGTCGGATGGGAACGGCAGGAAGAAATGCGCGTTGACGCCCCACTGGGCGCCGCTGCGGCGGACGAAGTCGAGCGTGGTCTCGCGCACGGCCTCGCGGGCCCCGGCCGGCGGCGAGACGGTGACACGCAGGCCCGGTGCGGTCAGGTCGATCCGCGCGACGTGCAGGCGCAGCGGACGCGGTGCCGTCTCGACCAGCTCCAGGTAGCGGATGCCGTCGTAGGCGTCGACGACCCGGCGTGCGGCCGACGGGGCGGCCGGCGGCGCCGGCTGCAGCGCCAGCACCACGGCGACGACGGCGGCGCCGACTGCGCGGAACACCGCGCCAGTCTATCCAACCGAACCCGCGCCGCGGCGCTACAATCGCCGGCATGATCGCCAGCCGCGTGACCGCCATCCTGCTCGCCCTCGGGCTCGTCGCCGCGTGTGGTGGTGAGACGCCGCCCGCGACCCCCGCGCCCGCCGCGCCGGCCGCCCAGGCGGCGCCGCGATTCGACGTCGTCGTCGCCAACGGGCGGGTCGTCGACGGCACCGGCGCCCCGTGGTTCCACGGCGACATCGGCATCGTCGGCGATCGCATCACCGCCGTCGGCCGGCTGGGCGAGGCGGCGGCCACCACGCGCATCGACGCCGCCGGCCTGGTGGTGGCGCCGGGGTTCATCGACCTGCTCGGCCAGTCGGAGTTCAACGTCCTGGTCGACAGCCGCGCCGCCAGCAAGATCACCCAGGGCATCACCACCGAGATCACCGGCGAGGGCGTGTCGATCGCGCCGGTGAACGACCAGATGCTCGCCGACCGCAAGGCCAGCTACGACTTCTTCAAGGTGGTGCACGACTGGCGGACGCTGGCCGAGTACTTCGCCCGTTTCGAGCGGTCTACTGCCGCGATCAACCTCGGCACCTTCGTCGGCTCGGGCGGGCTGCGCGACTACGTCGTCGGCAAGGCCGACCGGGCGGCCACCCCCGACGAGATCGCGAAGATGCAGGCGCTGGTCGCCGAGGCGATGCGCGACGGCGCGCTCGGCGTCAGCTCGTCGCTGCAGTACATCCCCAACCGCTTCTCGACCACCGACGAGCTCGTCGCCCTGGCCCGCACCGCGGCCGAGCACGGCGGCATCTACATCACCCACCAGCGCTCCGAGGGCAACCGGGTGATGGAGTCGCTCGACGAGGTCATCGCCATCGCCGAGCGGGCCGACATCCCGGCCGAGATCTGGCACCTGAAGACCGCCTATCGCGCCAACTGGGGCACGATGCCGGAGGCGATCCGCAAGATCGAGGCGGCGCGCGCCCGCGGCCTGCGTGTCAGCGCCAACATCTATCCCTACGACCGTGCCTCGAACGGCCTCGACGCCTGCCTGCCGGTGTGGGTGCGCGAGGGCGGGACGGCGGCGATGATCGCCCGGCTGAAGGATCCGGCGACACGCGACCGGGTCAAGCGCGACATGGACGACCCGGCGGCGGAGTTCGAGAACCAGTGGTACGGATCCGGCGGCCCGGCCGGGGTGATGCTGAGCTCGGTGCTCGACCCGGCGCTGCGCAAGTACGAGGGCCTGAACTTCGAGGAGATCGGCCGGGTCATGGGCAAGGACCCGCGTGACGCCGCCATCGACCTGGTGATTGCCGACAACGCCGAGTCGTCGGTGATCATCTCGATCATGCGCGAGGACGACGTCGTCGCCGCGATGCGCACCCCCTGGGTGTCGTTCGACACCGACTCGGGCGCCCGCGCCGAGGATGGCCCGCTCTCGGAGTCGAAGTCGCATCCCCGGGCGTGGGGCACCTTCACCCGCGTGCTGGCCAAGTACGTCCGCGAGGACGGCGTGCTGACGCTCGAGGAGGCGGTGCGCAAGGCCACCTCGCAGGCCGCGATCCGCGTCGGTCTGACCGATCGCGGGCTGCTGCGGCCCGGCATGGCCGCCGACCTGGTCGTTTTCGACCCGGCCACCGTGAAGGACGAGGCGACCTTCGCCGAGCCCAACCGCTACTCGACGGGGATGCGCTACGTGCTGGTCAACGGCCAGGCGGTCGTCGCCAACGGGACGATCACCGCGGCGCGGCCGGGCCGGCCGCTGCGCGGCCCGGGCTATCGGCCGCGATAGGTGCCAGGCACGAACGGTGTTCGGGGAGTGAACACCGTTCGTGCCTGGCACCTGTACCATCGTGAGACGCGGAGCATGACATGTACAGATTTCTTCCCGGTCTCCTCGCGGCAGTCGGCCTCGCAGCGGCGTGCTCGGCCCCGGAACCCGCGCGCATGATCTATCCGCCGACCCGGACCGTCGATCACGTCGACACCTACCACGGCGTCGCCGTGCCCGATCCCTACCGCTGGCTCGAGGACGACACCTCGGCCGAGACCGCGGCATGGGTCGAGGCCCAGAACGCGGTGACGTTCGCGCACCTCGAGACCATCCCGTTCCGCGCCGCGCTCACCGCCCGGCTCGAACAGCTCTACGACTACCCGAAGTACGGCGAGCCGTTCCGGCGCGGCTCCACCTACTTCTTCGCCAAGAACGACGGGCTGCAGAACCAGTCGGTGATCTACCGGCAGACCGGGCTGGACGGCACCCCGGAGGTGCTGCTCGACCCCAACACGCTGTCGCCAGACGGCACCACCAAGCTGAGCGTCTTCGCCGTGTCGCGCGACGGCCGCCGGGCCGTGTACGGGCTGTCGGTGGGCGGCTCCGACTGGCAGACCTACAAGGTGCTCGACGTCGCCAGCAAGCAGCCGCTCGACGACACCGTGGAGTGGGTGAAGGTGTCGGGCGCGGCGTGGGCCGGTGACGGGTTCTTCTACAGCCGCTATCCGGCGCCCGAGAAGGGCAGGGAGCTGACGACCAAGAACGTGAACCATCAGGTGTTCTTCCACCGCCTCGGCACGCCGCAGTCGGCCGACGAGCTGGTGTTCGCCGATCCGGCCAATCCCGAGCGCTTCCACACCGTGGAGACGACCGAGGACGAGCGCTATCTCATCCTCACCGTGTCGGACCGCGGCAAGGGCAAGAAGGGCAACGCGGTCTTCTTTCGCGACCTGGCCAGCCGCGATCGCACCTTCCGGCCGATCGTCGCCGAGATCGGCGACGACACGTTCAACGTCATCGGCAACGTCGGGGCCCGCTTCCTGATCCATACCGACCAGCAGGCGCCCAACGGACGGGTCGCCCGCTTCGACCCGGCACTCGCCGGCGCCTCGGCGTGGACCGACGTGCTCCCGGAACGGCCCGAGCCGCTCGAAGCCGTCGCCACCGGCGGCGGCCGCCTCTTCGCCACCTATCTCCAGGACGTCACCTCGCACGCCTACGTCTTCGCCCTCGACGGCACGCCGGAGCGCGAGATCGCCCTGCCCGGGCCGGGCACCGTCACCGGCCTGGGCGGCCGCGACGACGACGCCGAGATCTTCTACAGCTTCACGTCGTTCAACTACCCGCCGACGATCTTCAAGTACGACGTGAAGAGCGGCGCCTCGACGGTGTTCCGCGAGGTCGCCATTCCCGGGTTCCGCAGCGACGACTACGACGTGCGCCAGGTCTTCGTCGCCAGCAAGGACGGCACGCGTGTGCCGATGTTCCTGACCTTCAAGAAGGGCCTGGCCCTCGACGGCACCAACCCGACGCTGATGTATGGCTACGGCGGCTTCAACATCACCTTGTCGCCGGCCTTCAGCGCGCTGCGCATCGGCCTGCTCGAGCAGGGCGTGGTCTACGCCTCGGTCAACCTGCGTGGCGGCAACGAGTATGGCGAAGCCTGGCACGAGGCCGGGACCAAGCTGAAGAAGCAGAACGTCTTCGACGACTTCATCGCCGCCGCCGAGTGGCTGGTGGCCAACAAGTACACCTCGCCGGCGAAGCTGGCGATGACCGGCGGCTCCAACGGCGGGCTGCTGGTCGGCGCGGTGATGAACCAGCGGCCGGATCTCTTCGCCGTCGCCGTGCCGCAGGTGGGAGTGATGGACATGCTGCGCTTCCACACCTTCACGATCGGCTGGAACTGGATCGCCGACTACGGCTCCAGCGACGACCCGGCGGAGTTCAAGGCCCTCTACGCCTACTCGCCGATCCACAACCTGAAGGCCGGCGCGCACTATCCGCCGACGCTCATCACCACGGCCGACCACGACGACCGCGTGGTGCCGGCGCACTCGTTCAAGTACGCGGCGACCCTGCAGGCCCGCCAGGGCGGCCCGGCGCCGGTGCTGATCCGGATCGACACCAAGTCGGGCCACGGCGCCAGCAACACGAAGAAGCAGATCGAGAGCACTGCCGACGTCTACGCCTTCGTGATGCACCACCTCGGCATGGCGCCGCGCTTCGCCGACCGGAGCGCCTCGTGAGCCAGCCGACGCGCCGCGAGGCGCTGGTCCGGACGTCGGCCGGCGTGGCCGGCCTGGCCGCCTTCGGGTGGCCCGAGTCGCTCCGGGCTCTGCAGCCCGGCGACGAACCGGTCACCTTCACCGACTACACCGACGCGTTCCGCATCCAGGCCTCGGAGGCGCAGCCGCGGGTGCGTTGCCTGGACCTGCGGACGCTGACCGAATGGGCGACGCCGGGCGACCAGCACTACACGTTTTCCCAGACGCGCACGCCGGTGGTCGATCCGGCCACCTACCGGCTGCGCGTCGGCGGCTTCGTCGAGCGGCCGCTGGAGCTCACGCTCGCCCAGCTGCAGGCGCGGCCCGATCGTCGCGAGGAAGCCGTGACGCTCGAGTGCTCCGGCAACTCGACCCGCCCGCAGCGGATGGGCGGGCTGCTGTCCAACGGCGTGTGGACCGGCGTCGGGCTGAAGTCGCTCCTCGAGGAATGCGGCGTGAAGCCCGAGGCCCGCGAAGTGCTGTGCCTGGGCCTCGACATGGAGCGCGAGAAGAAGTTCCAGGCCGGCAATCGGGAATACTCCGCGCCGCACGGTCGCGCCATCCACCTGCTCGACGCGCTGCACCCCGACACGATGCTGGCGTTCGCCCTGAACGGCCAGCCCATCCCGCCGGACCAGGGCTTTCCGGTGCGCCTGCTCGTGCCCGGATGGTACGGCATGACCCAGGTGAAGTGGCTGGGCCGCATCGAGCTGCTCGACCGCCGCTACGAGGGCCAGCACCAGGTCCGCAACTACCTGAGCCTGCGCGCCATCGAGACCTCCGACGGGCCGCTGTGGATCGACACGTCGATCTCGAAGAACCGGCTGAAGTCGGTGGTGGCGCGGGTGACCAGGCGCCGCCATGACGGCCAGTGGATGTACCGCGTGTCAGGGCCGGCCTGGGGCGGACAGGCGCCGATTGCCCGGGTCGAGGTGCAGCTCGACGGCGGCGAGTGGCAGCCGGCGACCCTCGATACCCGCCGCGCCACCTACGGCTGGGTGCTGTGGTCGTGGGGGACGCTCAACCTCACCCCCGGCGTGCACACGCTGGTCTCACGCGCCATCGACGCCAACGGCAAGATCCAGCCGACCAAGGCCGAGCGCGACGCCGAGATCGCCAGCGGCCGCGAGGACAACTCGCAGTGGACGCGGGAGATTCGCGTCGATCCCTGACGGCGATCACGGCACGACGATCGGCACCGGCGTCGTGGCGCCGCTGACGCCGCAGCCGTTCACCGCCATCAGGCTGATCGCGTAGGCACCGGGCGGCGCCTCGGCGCTGAACTCCCGGGCGGCGACGTCGAGGCCGCCCGTGAAGCTTCCGGTCACGGCCAGGCGGAAGCCGGTGGCCGCCGCACCGGTCGGCGCCGGGTCCCACCGCGCGTAGACGTGCTGGCCGACGCGGTAGATGAGCACATCGGTCGGCGGCGACGGCGCGCCGGTGCACGCTGCCGGGACGATCACCTGGATGCCGCTGGTCGCGCTGCTCGCGCCGGCGCCGTTGACGGCCCGCAGGCCAATCTTGTACTCCCCCGCCGGGACGTTGGCGAAGGCGATGGTGTCGCCGAGCGCGAGCGGCACGACGCCCTCGAAGGCCCCAACCACCACCAACTCCAGCGCCGTCGGGGTGCCGCCCGCATAGGTGTTCCGCCACGCCAGCGCCAGCGTCGAGCCGTCGACCACGGCGGTGAGCCCCACCGGCGGTGACGGCGGCACCGCGACCTCGACGTGCAGCGGCACCTCGTTGGACGGCGGGCTCACGGCACTGCCGGCGACCGTGCGCACGCGCACCACGAACGAGCCGCGGGGCGCCGCGAAGGTGAGGACCGGGGCCGCGCCGACCGGCACGGTCTGGATCGTCTGGCCCGCTACCAGCCCGCCCTCGAGCAGGTAGCCGGTCGGCGCCGGCCCGATCGCCGGCGGCCGCCAGCGCAGCGTCACGGTGGTGCCGGTCACCGACTCGACTCGCAACTGCGATGGCGGCTGGGGGTCGGGTGGGTGCCCGACCGCAATCGTCACGGTGGTGGCGGCGCCGTAGCCTTCCGCGGTCCAGGGCCGGTAGAGGAAACTGTCGGCGCCGGCGAACCCCGCGAACGGCGTGTAGGTGAAGCTCCCGTCGCCGGCCAGATTCAAGCTGCCATGCGCCGGCAGCGAGACGAACGTGGCCTGCATGAACGCCGCGCCCTGGCGATCGTCGTTGGCGAGCACGCCGGGCGCCGCCACGACCAGCGGTGCGGCGTAGGCCGTCGCGAAGGCGTCGGCCTGGCCCAGCGGGCCATGGTCGCGCACCCGCAGCTCGGCCCGGTACAGACTCCCGATCAGGCCGGGCACCCGGTCGCGGACGCGCAACCGCCAGGTGCCGTTGGCGGCCGCGCCGGTCTTGCCGGCGAAGGCCCGCAGCAGCTGGTCGGGACGGAAAGTTCCCGTGAACGGGTTCGCGCCGGCGCTGATTGGCGCAATCGCCTCGTCCTGCAGCCAGGTATACGACGGGATGCAGGGCGGGTTGAGCGGGCAGACGAGCTGGCCGAAATTCGCGCCGCTGCCGCGGCCCGACGCCAGCATCGCTTCCGTGCCGTCCGGTCCCACGAGGGACACGTCGAGCTGCGCCGTCGCCGGGTGGAAGATGAGGAAATTGACGGTCACCGTGGCGATGGCGCCGGAGATCCCGCCGATGGCGATCGGGAACTCGGCGACGCCGTTGTCCGGGATGGCCGTACCGTCGACGCCATTTCGTACCGTGAAGATGAGGTCGACCGCGTCGATCCGGCCCGACTCGCCGCCGAAGTCGTCGGCCGCGTAGAGCTGCCAGATCCCGTTGGCCTCGGCGCCCGTCGGCGACGGCAGCGTCGTGCCGTAGATGCTGAGTGGTGCCGGCGCCGGCAGCGCACCGCCGGCCGACGTGGTGCTGGGCGAGTACCTGCCGCTGACCAGCTGGGTCGCCGGCAGCGGTCCGCCGCCGTTCTCGAACGTCAGGGTGAGGTTCGAGACCGGGCCACTCACCGGATCGTTCAGCAGCCAGGTGGCCACGCCGGTCGGCGAGACGAGCACGATCCCCACGTCGGCTGGACGCGAGTGGGTGAAGCCGCGCAGCCGCAGCGTCACGTCCACCGTGCCGACCACCCCCGACACTGGAATCTCCAGCGGGTAGGGGCTGGCTGGGCCGAAGCCGTTGGTCGCGGCCGGCAGGGCGATCGGCGTCGAGACGACGACCGACGGCGCCGCCATAGGTTGAGCGTCCACGGGGTTCGTCAGGTGGGTGAGCAGGGAGATGCCCGCGCCCACGACCACCGCGAGTCGTCGTCGGCATCGCGACGGCATCAACTCACGCTCCACCACCAGCGCGATCGATCGCGCGTGCCTCATGGCCGCTCCTTGGACCTCGACCACGTGGCCATGCCGGCCGCGCGCGAGGGCTCCTGGGAGGAAGTGCGGGGCGACGCCGGAACGTGTCGGGCGCGGGCGGCGCCGATGGTCAGCGGGGGCGGACGACGCGGAAGAAGGCGCGGGCCGCCACCGCATCGCCGTGGCGCACGGTGAGCACGTAGTCGCCGCCGGGCAGGGACGCCGCCGCCACGACCACCTCACCGGTCGTGGCCGCGGGCGCATCGGGCCCCGGCGGGGTCACCGCGCCGCGCCATTCCCCGTCCACGTCCACGTTGCGTACTTCCGCCGCCAGGTCGGCCAGCGGCGGCAGTGGGGCAGCGAGGCGCAACGCCACCTGATCGGCGTTCTCCGGGATCTCGACGGTCGGCGGCGCGCCACCCGACCGGGTGGCGGTCATGGGAAGGGTCAGGGCCACCACGACCGGTGGCTCCGCGGGCGCGGTTGCCGGCGGGGCGGGCGATGGAGTCGCCGGCGGTGGTGCGCTGGCCTGTGACGGCGGCCGGTCGGTGGTGCCGTCGCGGGTCGTCAGCCACCAGCCCCCAACTGCCAGAACCAGGACGGCGGCTGCCGCCAACCCGATCGTCCACCGCGGCGGGTGTGTCGTCTCGACCGGCATCGGCGCCTGGCGTGCGGCGCGCAACCCGCGCACCAACTCGAGCCGCGCCGCCACCGCGGGCTGGCCGAGTCGGGCCTCGAACGCGGTGCGTTCGTCGGCGGCCAACGCGCCGTCGAGATAGGCGGATGCCAGGTCGTCGTCGAGATCGTCGAGCCTGGCGGCGACCTCCGCGTCGGCGAAGTAGGCGGACTCGACGGCGTCACGCTCCGCCTCCGGCAGTTGCCGCAACAGGTAGCGGCGCAGCGTGTCGTCGCTCGGCCGCGTCACGGCTGGCTCCCTTCCCAGCGACCGGATGCCGCCACGCACGGACGGATGCAGGCGTCGAGTCGGTCGCGCAGGCGCTGGGCGCGCAGCCGCAGCGCGTTCGGCGTGAGGGCGAGGCGTTCGGCCAGCCGGGCCCGTGCGTCGATCCTGGCCCGCCCGCTCTCGGCATAGTAGGCGACGATGAACGCCCGCTGATCGGCCGGCAGCGTGCCGATGCACCGGTCGAAGCAGGCCAGCCGCGGCGGGTCCGGAGCGGCAGGCGGCGTGGCGGCCAGCCGCTGGCCGACGGCGTCGTCGATGGCGACATGCCGCGCCTCGGGCCGCCGATGACGTTCGAGGGCGACCAGGCGTGCTATCCCCAGCACGTAGGCTCGCACGTCGAGCACCTCCGCGCCTTCCGCCAGTTTGCGGGCGAGCCGATCGAGGGTGTCGTCGGCGGCGTCGTCGGCCGACCAGACGCCACGGGTGTCGAAGAACCGCCGCAGGCTGCGACGCAGGTCCTCATAGCTGTGCCCGGCCTCCTCCGGATCTGGGTGGAGCCTGGCCAGGAGACGCGACAGCGCCGCGGCATCGGGGTGGTTCGTGGACGTCCGCGGCGGCATCGACAGGGCAGAGACCGCCCCCATCCTAACAACTCCGCCCGGCGGGTGGCGGCCGGGCCGGGGGCGACAGCGAGCGCGTCGGCGCTGGTCGGCATGAGTGCTCCACCCTCAAGTGCGCAAAACCGTCACGGCGTGTCGCCGGCGGCCTGCCCGGCGACACGTTCGTCGAGTCCTCGCCACTACCGGTCGGAGGCTGCGCAAGGCTATGCACGCACGATCTGGCAGGCTGGTGGCGTCGGTCGGGGTTCTGGTCACATCGGGTCTGATTGGCGTCGGCCCGGATCGGACCCTGGAGGCCCAGTCCCGCAGCTCGCGCGTCCTGGTGCTCGACCAGCAGGCGCGGACGCTCTCCGCGCTGGCGCTGCCCAGCGGGCGTGTCGAGCAGACCACGACGCTCCAGGGCACCCCGTTGTCGCTGCTGCGCACCGCCGACGGGCAGCGGCTGCTGGTCCTCGACCGCGGCGAGGGTCGCGACGCCGGCGACAACGGCTATCAGGCCAGGACCCGCGCCGCGGTGACCATCGTCGACGGCCGGACACTGGCGGTGCGCGGCCGGGTGGAGCTGGGCTGGGGCCTGGCGCCGGACGCGATGCTCTCGGCCGCCGGCGACCGCCTGACGGTCGTCGGACCGGGGTTCCGAAGCCGCAAGCCGGCCGAGCTGCTGCCGCGCGAAGTGGTCACGGTCGATCTGGCGGCCGCCACGGTCCTGTCGCGCATCGAGCTGCCGCGGCCGGCCACCGCCTCCCTGGCCACCCCGGACGGCCGCACCGCGGTCGTCCTGTCGGCGCGCGAAGCGCCCCGGAACGCGCCGGCGCTGCCGGCTGAGCTGCGGTTCCTCGATCTCACCGCCGGCACCATCACCGCCACCGTCCCACTCGAGGGCGATCCGGGCGGTCCGGTGCTGACGCCGGACGGCACGTTCCTCTATCTGCTGGACCGCGGCAAGCCCGACGACCACGGCGACAAGAACGTCAACGGGCGCCTCCACGCCGTGTCGATGGCGACGCGGACGGTGCAGGTCACCGACGCCGGGTCGCGACCGCTGGGGCTCGTGCTCGACGAACCTGGCCGTCAGCTGTTGCTGCTGAGCGTCCGCGCGCCGGCGAAAGGGGTGAAGGATTTCGAACGGCCGGGCGAGCTGCGCTACATGCGGAACGGTGTCCCCTCGGCCCCGATCGCGGTGGGTGGCTGGCCCGAGGAGCTCGAGGTCAGCGCCGACGGCGCCTCCCTGTACGTGAAGCGCGCCAGCGGTTTGACCCGGTTGACCCTGCCCGGCCTGGAGGTGGCGGCGCCGCTGGTGGAGTTCCCCCAACTCGTGAACGAGATGGCGATCAGCCGCGACGGCCGCCGGGCCTATCTTCTGAACGGCGAGTACTTCACGACGGCCGATGCCCAGACCGGCCAGAAGATCGAGTCGGTGCGTACCGGGAGGATGGGCAAGAAGATGTTCCTGGCGCTGCACACCGCCCTGAAGACCGAGGCGTCGCGCAGCGAGGGCAAGCGCACCGCCCAGCGCGAGGGCAAGTCCTACTACCGGTACACCGAGTACACCCTGCGCGAGCCGCGCGGGACGATGGCGCTGCGGCCCGACGGCAAGGCCGTGTACGCGCTGAACAGTCAGACCTCGGATGTCACGGTGATCGACGCCGAGAGCGGGGTGGTGCTCCAGAAGGTGCCCGCTGGCGGCTTTGCCGTGCAGTTCATGCCCGCGGCGGGCGTCGCGCTGGTGCCGTCGGACGCGACGGTGCACGTCGTCGACCTGGCCACCCACCAGAAGCGCCCGAACCTCATCACGGACAGCAACGGCCAGTTCGACGCCGCCGACCTGTCGCCCGACGCGAAGGTGGCGGTGATCTCCGGCGCCGGCGGCGTCTTCATCGTCGACGCCACCAGCGGCACGCCGGTCGGCACGATGAAGGCCTTTCAACGCGCGGTGGACGTCGTCGTCGAGTGGGCCGGCCGCTGACACGTCCTCGAGGCCTCGGGCGCACATCGGACCTCCTCGCTCGACCGGGACGTTGGTCCACGCACGGGCGGCCGATGTGCGGCTAGAATCCGCCCCACGGCGATGAGGCGGTCCGGCGAGATCACAGGGCTGGGTTGGGGGTCGGCGATGCTGGCCTGCCTCGCCGTCGTCCAGCTCCACGGCGCGCCCGAACGGCAGGCTGGTGAGCCCGCCGCGCCGCTGGCGGCTGGTGCGACCCTGACCGGCGCACTCACGCCGGGTGAGACCGCGGCGTGGCCGGTGAGGCTTGCCGCCGGCGACTTCCTCGCGGTGGTCGTGGAACAGCGCGGCGTCGACGTGGCGTTGACGCTGCGTGACCCGGACGGCGCCGTCGTGCTGGCGCTCGATGCGATGGACGACGAGTTCCGTCCCGAGCGCCTGGCGGCGATCGCGACCGCCGGCGGCGTCCACACCGTGGAAGTCGCCGCCGCCAAGCCGGCGGGCCGCGGCGCGTATCGGCTGCGCCTCGACGCCGTGCGACCGCCGACCGCGGCCGATGAGGCCCTGCTCGAGGCCGAGCGCGCGTTTGCCGAGGCGCGGCGGCACCGCAATCCCTCCGTGGCGACGTCGTGGCCCGAGGCGCTGCAGGGCTTTGCGACGGCGCTGGCCGGGTTCACCGCCGCCAGTGACGCCGACGGGGTCATGAAGACCACGCTGGAACTCGGCATCACCGAGAACTACCTGTCGAAGCCCGAGGCGTTGGAGCGCGGCCGCGACGCCGTGCGTCGGGCTCGTGAGACCGGTGAGCAGGGCGGACTGGCGCGGGCGCTGCGCCTGGTCGGCAACATCCTGGTCGGGCGTGGCGACTATGAAGGCGGGAGCGAGGCCCTGGACGACGCGTGGGCGGTGGCTGGCGCGATCGGCGCCGCCAACAGCGAAGCGCGCGGCTTGAACGACGCGGCCATCGCCTACCGGCGCCGCGGCGACGTCGAGCACGCCGTCGACCTCTACGAGCGCGCGCTCACGCTCGCCCGGGCGACCGGCGATGGACAGATGGAGGGGCTGATCCTCAACAACCTGGGGGTGGCCTACAAGACGCTGGGCGAGCTCGACCGTGCCCTCGACTTCTACGAGCAGTCCCTGGCGCATCGCCGGGCGGCGGGCGACGCCCGGTCGCAGTATCACGCCCTCATCAACCTCGCCATCGTGCGTCGAGGGCGGTCCGAGTTCGACGCCGCGCGGGCCCACGCCGAGGAGGCGCTGGCGATCAGCCGCGACATCGGCGACGGCGTCCGCGAGGCTGGCGCCCTCAACGCACTCGGCCAGGCGTTGTCGGCCAGCGGCCGCCATGCCGAAGCCCTCGACCAGCTCGGCCAGGCCCTGGCCTTGTCACGGGCCTTGCCCAATCGCGACGAGGAGGCGATCGCGATGACGGCGATGGGCCGCGCCCTGCGCGAGCTGGGCCGCCTCGACGAAGCGGCGACGGTGCTGACCGCCGCACTGGCCGAATCCCGTCGCGCGCGGTTCCCGGTGGCCGAGCGCGACGACCTCACGGAACTGGCGCTGGTCGAACGGGACCGCGGCAGCCTGGCGACGGCGGCGGAGCACCTCGAGGCCGCCGTGACCATCGACGAGACCATGCGCGCGAACATCAGCAGCCCGGAGCTGCGGGCGTCGTTCGTGGCCGCTGAACTCGATCGCTACGAGCTGTTCCTCGACGTCCTCTATCGCCGCCATGTGGCCGAACCGGCTGGCGGCCACGCCGCCAAGGCCCTGCAGGTCAGCGAGCGGGCCCGCGCCCGGGTGCTGCTCGACGGCGTGCTCGACGGCGGCGTCGAACTGCGCGAAGGCGTCCCGCCGGTCCTGCTCGCCGAAGAGCAACGGCTGCAGAAAGCGCTCAACGACGCGTCCCGTCGCCTGTCGGCCGCGCTGGCCCAGGGCAGCGGTGACAGTGCCGGCGCAGCGGCCCGGCGGGCCGACGTCGAGCGGCTGTCGGCGGAGTACGGCCGTCTCCAGAGCGATATGCGCCGGCAGAGCCCGGCCTATGCCGAACTGGTCCGTCCCCAGCCGCTGACCGCGGCGCGCATTCAGCAGGAGGTGCTCGACGACGACACCGTGCTCCTGGAATTCGCGCTCGGCGAGACCCGCAGCTGGCTGTGGGCCGTGACCCGGGACTCGCTCAGCGTCCACGCGCTCGCCGGCCGCGCCGACCTCGACGTCCTGGCGCGGCGGTGGTACGAGGGGCTGGTCGCCCGCCAGCCTCGCGACGGCGAGTCCGAGCCGGACTACGCGCGTCGCGTCGCGGCAGCCGACCGCACCCGCGGGCGTGACGGCCAGGCGGTGAGCGACGCGCTGCTGGGGGCGATCGCCCCGGAACTGGACGGCGTGTGGCGCGGCCGGCGGCTGGCCGTGGTGACCGCGGGCCTGCTCGACATCCTGCCGCTCAACGCGCTGCCGACGCCGCGGCCGCCGGACCGCGGGGCGGCGCCAGGCTCGACCACGCTGCTCTCCGGAGCGCACGAGATCGTCCGGATCCCCTCGGCATCGGTCGTCGCGGCGCTGCGTCGCGACCGGGCGGTGGACCCGCCGTCCAGGACCGTGGCCGTGCTCGCCGACCCGGTCTTCGAGCGCGCCGATCCGCGCGTCGCCCGTCGCACCGACGCGCCCGCGCCGGCTGTTGCCGCCGCGCCGGCGCTGGTGTCGCGCAACGCCCTGGGCCGGGCCCGCCTGCCGCGCCTGCCGTTCTCGCGCGAGGAGGCCGACGCCATCGCCGCGCTGGCCCCGGCCGCCGGCGTGTTCAAGGCCACCGGGTTCGACGCCACCCGCGACGCCGCGCTGGGCCACGCCCTGCGCGACTACCGCATCGTCCACTTCGCGACCCACGGCGTCGTCGACAGCACCCGGCCGGCGCTGTCGGGCCTGATCCTCTCGCTGGTCGATCGCGGCGGTGGCTACCGCAACGGCTATCTCCGCCTGCACGACATCTACAACCTGCGGCTCACCGCCGAACTGGTCGTGCTGAGTGCGTGCGACACCGCGCTCGGCGCCGACATCGCCGGCGAGGGGCTGATCGGCCTGGCCCGGGCCTTCATGTATGCCGGCGCGCCGCGAGTCGTCGCCAGCCTGTGGGCGGTCAACGACTCGGCCACCGCCGAGTTGATGACGCGGTTCTATCGCGCCATGCTGCAGCGCTCGCTGCGCCCGGCGGCGGCGCTGCGCGCGGCGCAGCGCGAGATGCAGGCGACGACGGCGTGGCGCGACCCCTACTACTGGGCCGGGTTCACGCTGATCGGCGACTGGCGCTGAGCCTCGAGCTCGAGGAGCGCGGACCGGAGCGGGCGGCACGCGACATCCGCCGGCCGCTACGTCGCCACGTACGGAATCGTCTGCGGCCCGTGCGGCAGCACTGCCAAGGTTGCGCCGGCCCCGGCCGCGCCGAGCGCCTGGCGCACGGCCATGCCGACGTCGGTCACCGGCTCGAAGTGCGCCGCCCGCAGCTGGTCCTGACTGAGCCCGCCGGCCTTCACCAGCACCCGCGCCTTGCGCTGGATCATCGCCTGGACCTGCACCTGCCAGGCGTCCTGTTCGGCGAACCCCGGTGCCTCGACCATTTCGAGCAGTTCGGCGGCCGACCGCCGCTCGCGCAGCAGGCGCCCGTAGGGCCCGTGGTCGGGGATGCCGTCGCGGCACTCGACGGCGCAGACGATCGTGCCGCCCTCCTTGACGATGCCGGCCGCCGCCGACATGCCCTTCACCGCCTGGTAGAGATTCTGATCGAGCGGGTAGCCGGAGTTGGTGGTCAGCACGACGTCGAACGGCGCCGCGACCGGCCGCATCGACACCCGCTTGACGTGCGCGCAGGCGGCGGCGTGTTCGGCGAAGAGTTCACCGGCGAACACCTTGGTGATGGCCTGGTCACGGTTGAGCGCGACGTCGAGCGCGAAGGTGACGCCGGTCATCCGGGCGATGGCCCGCACGTCGTCGTGCACCGGGTTGCCCTCGGTGATGCCCCAGGTGGCCTTGGGGTGACCGATGTGCCGCGCGTCGTGGAGGACGAGGGTCGTCGCCAGACCGGCCAGGCCCGGCGCCACCATCTTCGGGCCGCCGCTGAAGCCGGCGAAGAAGTGCGGCTCGACGAAGCCGGTGGTGATGCGGATGTCGGCGTCGAGCCAGTGGCGGTTCAGCCACACCGGCACCCCCGACGGCGTCTCGCCGGCGAAGGCGAGCGCCGCCTCGTCCCGTGCGTCGTGGTTGATCACGCGGTAGGTGTCGACGATCGAATGGCCGAGCATCGCCACCAGCTCGTCGGGCGTGTTGGCGCGGTGGGTGCCGGTCGCCACCAGGATGGTGACCCGCTCGGGGCGGTGCCCCGGCATGGCGGCGAAGAGCGCCTCCAGCATCGCCTGGCGCGGCTGGGCGCGGGTGACGTCGCAGACCGAGATGGCGATACGGTGCGCTGAGCGCACCAGGCCGGCGAGCGGCGGCCGGCCCACCGGAGCGGCCAGCGCGTCGGCCAGCGCCGCCGCCGGGTCGGCCAGCGCCGGCTCGTGGCGCGGCGTGACCACTTCGGTGCGATCGTCGGGCAGGTCCACGCCCAGGCCATCGCTGCCGTAATCGAGATGTACGCGCACGTCAGTGTCCCCCCGGCGCCGCCCCGACATCGGGATCGGCGATGAGCTCCATCGTGTGACACGCCGGCCGCGGGTGTCCGCCGCCGGCGAGGGCCGAGGCGAGCTGGGTCAGGCAGCCGATGTTGCCGGAGACGACGAGGTCGGCGCCGCTGTCGGCGATCGCCGCCGCCTTGCGCCGCCCGAGTTCGGCGGCCAGCGCCGGCTGCTCGATGTTGTAGAGGCCGGCCGATCCGCAGCAGATGCCGGCATCGGCGAGCGGCACCAGGGTCAGGCCGTCGATCTGCTGCAGGAGCCGGCGTGGCGCAGCGGTCACCTGCTGGCCATGCGACAGATGACAGGCGTCCTGATACGCCACGCGACGCGGCTGACGCATCGCCAACGGCGCGACCAGGCCCAGGGCGTCGAGATAGGCGGCGGCGTCGACGGCCGGCGGCATGGCAGCGGCGCCGCGCTCGCGCCGCCACGAGCCGCACCCGGCGGCCGTGGTGACGATCGCATCGACGTCGGCGGGGAAGGCGCGGCGATGGGCGTCGGCCAGGCGCTCACCCCGCATCAAGGCGCCGCTGTGAGCGGCCAGGGCGCCGCAGCATCCCTGGTCTGGGGGAATCACCACCTCGACGCCCTGGGCGGCGAGCGCCCGGGCGGTGGCCGTGGTGATCGACGGGCGCAGCACGTCCTGGACGCACCCGGTCATCAGCGCCACCCGGCCGCGGCGGGTCCCGACCGCCGGCACGAGGGCCGGGTGCGCGACCGCCGGCGGCACGGCGCCGGGCAGCAGGCCGAGCATCGCCCCGAGCGAGGCGGGCAGCACACCGGCCAGCGGACGGGCCAGGCGCCCGGCCCCCAGCGCCAGCCGGAAGCGGCGGGGCGACTCCATCACGCCGAGCAGCCACGACCGGCCGATGCGCGCCGCCCGCGGTTCGGCCTCGGCCAACCGCTCGCGCATCGGCGTAATCAGCTGGCGGTAGGGCACCCCCGACGGACACGCCGTCTCGCAGGCCAGACAGCCGAGGCAGCGATCGAGGTGCACGGCGGCGTCGGCCAGCGGCAGGGCGCCCTCGAGCACCTCCTTCATCAGCACGATCCGGCCGCGCGGCGAGTCCATCTCCTCGCCGAGCACCTTGTAGGTCGGGCACGCCGGCAGGCAGAAGCCGCAGTGGACGCAGGTCGAGATCGCGTCGGCCATGGCCGATCCGTGCGCGCCGAGCGACTCGACGGGGATGCGGTGATGCATCGTTCCTCTAGACGAACCGGCCCGTCGGGTCGAGCGTGCGTCGCACCCGCTCGCCGAAGACGTTGCTGACCGCCGCGCCCAGCACGCGACCGCAGTCCGCCCCGCGGGCGACCGCGGCACGGCTGCCGGGCGGCAGCGCGGCTTCGACATCGGCCACCGGCCGCGCGGTGGCGACCAGGATCGCCGCGCCCGCGCAGGTGATGCGCAGCGGGCCGAGGCCGCCGAGCGCGGCGACCAGCGCCTCCAGGCGGCTCGGCGCCGCGGCCACTTTCACGACGGTGGCGCCCGGCGGTGCCCACGCCAGATCGGCGGCGGCGTCCCACACCGCGGCATCGTCGTCGCCACCCAGGTAGCTGGCCGTGGCGTCGCCGACGACGGCGCGCGCCCGCTCGAACCGGGTGGGCAGCGCCGACGCCGCGCCGGCCAGACGAGCCCAGACGACCGCCTCGGCGACGTCGACGTCGAGCGCCTCGAGGTCCGGGACGGCGCCGAGCAGCCGGCGGTGCGCGGCCAGGGCCGCCGCCGTCGACGTCGCGGCCACCCGCAGCGTGGCGCGGGCTTCTGGCGCCGGGAACACCTTGAGCGCCACCTCGCCGATGACCCCGAACCGGCCGGCGCTGCCGACCAGGCCGTGGTGCAGGAGGAACCCGGCGGCGTTCTTCACCACCTGGCCGCCGGAGCGAATCAGCCGGCCCTCGCCGTCCACCACCGCCGCGCCGATCACGAAGTCGCGGATGCCCCCGTAGCGCAGCCGGCCGGATCCGCTGAGGCCCACCGCCACCGTACCGCCCACGGTGGCGCCGCGTCGGGCCAGCGGCGGATCGAACGGCAGGTACTGGCCGTGTTCGGCGAGGACACGGTGCAGATCGCGGAGCGGCGTGCCGGCCAGGGCCGTGATCACGCACTCGGCGGCCTGGTAGGCGACGATGCCGGTCAGCGCCCGGGTGTCGAGCGTGGTCCCGTCGCGGGCCGCGACCCGCTTGGACCCGCCGCCGCGCACCCGCAACGGCGCCGGCGCCGAGGCGCGCACCGCCTCCTGCAATTCGTCGAGCGAACGCGGCGCCAGCGTCACGACGCCACCAGCATCTTGCCGCGGTTGGCCAGCTGACGGCCGTCCACCGACTGGCGGAGCCGCTGCATGAAGGCGACGTCGTCGGGCCGGAACATCTCGGGCAGGAACGCCCGCTTCTCGAGCCCGACGCCGTGCTCGCCGGTGATCGATCCGCCCAGGCGGATGCACAGGCGCAGGATGTCGGCGGCCAGCGCCTCGGCGCGTTCCAGCGCCCCGGCCTGGCGGCCGTCGTAGAGGATGAGCGGGTGCAGATTGCCGTCGCCGGCGTGGAACACGTTGGCGACGCGCAGCCCGTGGCGGGCGGACAACGCTTCGATTTCGACCAGGGCATCGCCCAACCGGGTGCGCGGCACCACGCCGTCCTGGACGATGAAGTCGGGGCTGAGCCGGCCCACGGCCGAGAACGCGCACTTGCGGCCCTTCCAGATGAGCGCGCGCTCGTCGGCGGTGGTCGCCAGCCGCACCTCGGTGGGGTGCGACGCGTCGAGCACGGCCATGAGCCGGGCCAGTTCGGCCTCGGTCTCGGCCGCGTCGCCCTCCAATTCCACGAGCAGCACGGCGGCCGCGTCGCGTGGGTAGCCGGCATGCACCGCGGCCTCGGCGGCGTCGATGGCCAGGCGGTCCATGATCTCCATCGCCCCCGGCAGGAGGCCGGCGGCGATCACCTGCGTCACCGCGTCGCCGGCCGCCTGAAGCGAGCCGTAGGAGGCGAGCACGGTGCGATAGCGCTCCGGCCGGGCGATGAGCCGGACCGTGATCTCCACCGCGATGCCGAAGAGCCCCTCTGACCCGACGAAGCAGCCGGTGAGATCGGGACCCGCCTCCTCCAGGCCGTCGCCGCCGAGCCGCACGACCTCGCCGTCGGGCAGCACCGCTTCGAGGCCCAGCACGTGGTTGGCGGTCATGCCGTGGCGGAAGCAGTGGGCGCCGCCGGAGTTGAAGGCGACGTTGCCGCCGATGGTGCAGACCGACTGACTCGACGGGTCGGGCGCGTAGTAGAGGCCGTACGGCTCGGCGGCCGCCGAGATGTCGAGGTTGATCACCCCGGGTTCGACCACCGCGAGCCGGTCCACCGGATCGACGCGGAGGATCCGGTTCAACCGGTTGAGGGCGATGACGATGCCGTCCTCGATCGGCACCGACCCGCCCGACAGGCTGGTGCCGGAGCCGCGGGCGACAAACGGCACGCCGGCGTCGTGGCACAGCCGCACGGCGGCGACCACCTCGGCCTTGGACTCGGCGAGGACCACCGCCCGGGGCCGGGCGGCGAAGGCGGTCAGCCCGTCGCTCTCGTACGGGGCCAGGGCCGCCGCCCGGGTGAGCAGCCGGTCGGGCGGGACGATCCGCGCCAGCGCCGCGGCGAAGTCGGCCATGACGCGCCCACTATAAATCGATAATTCGACGGTCACCGCGCCGGGCGCCTGTATGATGGCGCGGCAGCCGCGGCCGGCGCGGCGGTTGGAGGACCACCCCCGCATGTGGCAGCACAACTACGAGCCGCTGGGCGACAGCCTGGCGTTGTCCGCCCCCGTCGCCGCGCTTCCCATCGTGGTGCTGTTCCTGATGCTCGGGGTGTGGCGCGCGCCGACCTGGAAGGCGGCGCTGTCGGGGCTGGCGACGGCGTTGCTGGTCGCCGTGGCCGTCTACGGCATGCCGGTGTCGCTGGCCGTCGTCTCGACGGTGTACGGCGCCGCCTACGGCCTCTTCCCGATCGCCTGGATCGTCTTCTCGTCGATCATGCTCTACCGCCTGGCGGTGGACACCGGCAAGTTCGAGATCATCAAGGACTCGGTCGGCAGCCTCACCGACGACCGGCGGCTGCAGGCGATGTTCATCGCCTTCTCGTTCGGGGCGTTCATCGAGGGGGCGGCCGGGTTCGGCGCGCCGGTGGCGGTGTCGGGGGCGATGCTGGCCGGCCTCGGCTTCAACCCGTTCTACGCCGCCGGCATCTGCCTGCTGGCCAACACGGCGCCGGTGGCGTTCGGGTCGATCGGCATTCCGGTGACGACGCTGGCGGCGGTGACCGGCATGCCCGTGCTGCCGCTCTCGGCCATGGTCGGGCGGCTGTGCGCGCTCATCTCGATCATCATCCCCGGCTACCTCATCGTGGTGATGGCCGGCCGGGCCCGGGCGCTCGAGGTGCTGCCGGCGATCGTCGCCTGCGGCGTCAGCTTCGCCGGCATGCAGTTCTTCGTCTCGAACTACATGGGCCCGGAGCTCACCGACATCCTCAGTTCGCTGACCTGCATCGTGGTGATGGTGGCGGTACTGAAGCTGTGGAAGCCGCCGACGATCATGCGGCTCGAGGGCGACCAGCCGGTCACCGCGCACGCCTCGAAGCACACCGGCAGCGAGATCTTCATGGCCTGGCTGCCCTACCTGATGCTGGTGTTGTTCGTCCTCGCCTGGGGCGAGCCGTCGATCAAGGTGCAGATCGACCGCTTCACCCACGCCATCATGCCCGGGTTCCTGCCCCAGGCGCCCACCGGCCTGAACGGCGTGCTGGTGCCCGGCCTGCACAACCTCATCGAACGCGTGCCGCCGGTGGTCGCATCGCCGTCGCCGTATGGCGCCGTCTTCACCCTCAACTGGCTGAGCGCGTCGGGCACCGCCTGCTTCCTGGCCACGCTGGTGACGGCGCTGCTGCTGCGCGTGCCGCCGCGCCGGGTGGCCGGGCTGTACGCCGCCACCTTCAAGCAGCTCAGCTTCGCGATGCTGACCATCGCCTCGATGCTCGGCCTGGCCTACCTGATGAACTACTCGGGGATGACCTCGACGCTCGGTCTGGCGCTGGCCGCCACCGGAGTGGCCTTCCCGTTCTTCAGCGCCGTGGTCGGCTGGCTCGGCGTCTTCCTCACCGGCAGCGACACCTCGGCCAACGCGCTCTTCGGCAACCTGCAGGTGGTGACCGCCAACGCCCTGGGGCTGAACCCGGTGCTGACCGCGTCGGTCAACTCCGCCGCCGGCGTGATGGGCAAGATGATCTCGGTGCAGAGCATCGCCGTGGCGGTGGCCGCCACCGGCATGACCGCCGCCGACGAGAGCCGGCTGTTCCGCTTCACCATCAAGCACAGCGTCGGGCTGATGATGGTGATGGGCGTGGTGGCGATGATCTTCGCCTACGTGCTGCCCGGACTGGTGCCGGTGGCCGCGCCGCGCTGAGGTCGGGCGGTGACGCCGGGCACACGGGTCGGCCCCTGCGAAGTGGTCGGCGCCCCGTGGCGGCGGCCGATCGCCCCGGTGGCTGGCCAGTAGCCGAGAACTCTACGACCGGACCGGGGCCGGGGCGATGATGGCGGCGCGGATGACCGCGTCAGCGCCGGAACGGCCGACCGAGCTGTTCCGCGTCCCCGGGGCGCTGGCGCACTGGGGGGTGGCTCCCGACGGCCAGCGCTTCCTGCTGGGCGCCGCGCCGTGCGTACAATACGCCGACGCCATGAAGGGGAGTGCCTTCGACGAGATCGCGTTCTTCGACGCCGTGGCCAGGAGCGAGACGAGGGCGCTGCTCATCGGCCGGCGGGCCCTGGTCGTGCTCGGCTTCCCCGTGCTCACGGCCGACTACGACTTCTGGATCCACATCGACGACATCGAGCGATTCAATGCGGCGGCGGCGCCCTTCGACCTTGCGCCGACACGAACTCCAGAGGAAGCCCGTCGCCACGGCCGCCTGTGTCCGTTGACGGCGACCGTGGCCGTGGCGCTTCCGGCGCATGCCGACCTGATTGCCACCAAGCGGTTCGCGTCGCGGCCCAAGGACTTGGAAGACATCCGTCTGCTCGAGCTGCTCGGACCGGAGGGCGAGGCGTGAGCGACGGCGGGTCGGGACCCGGCCGCGACCGGTTCATCGCAGCGCAGGAGCGCACCGTGTCGGCGGAGGAAGCAGCGGCGTATCTCGAGGCGCCGGTGACCGACGCCGAGCGCGAGAACGCCCTGGCCCTGGTGCGCTGGTTCAGACGGCGTTACCCGACCGGCGCCGAGCGACTCGCCTACGTGCGGCGCGCCCATCGCCGCTGGCAGGGGCGAGTGTGACGTGTGACGCCCTCGCCGCATGACTCCCGCCTTCGAGGCTGGCGTCGCCATCTCCCGGAGGCCGAGGTGACCGGCTGGAGAACGTGCGAGACCGGAGGGAGGTGGCGGTGACAGGCTCGACGTGCTACGGCCGCTGCGCCGTCTGCGTCGTCGTCGCGGGCGTCGCGTCCCCTGGCGCCTTCTCCCACGTGTACGGCCGCTTGGTGACCCACTGCTCGAACCACGCCAGCTCGACGTTCACCTTGAACAGCTCGTGGCGCAGCTCCTGCCAGCCGTGCGGCTCGCGCGGCGCGCGATAGAGGTGCGTCGGCACGCCGAGGCTCTTCAGCGCCCGGAACATCTCCACCGACTGGGGTGGCGGCACGCGGATGTCCTCGTCGCCGACCAGGAAGATGGTCGGCGTCTTGACGTTGGCGACGTACTTCAACGGCGAGTGCTCCCAGTAGACCTCGATCGGCGCGTCCTTCTGCCACGGCGTGCCGCCGAACCACGGCGTGCGGTAGGTGCGGACGTCGCTCTGTGCGTACATCGAGGTCCAGTTGGCGGCGCCGGCGCCCGACGCGGCGGCCTTGAAGCGATCGGTGAAGGTGATGATCTTGTTGGTCATGTGGCCGCCGCCGCTCCAGCCCATCTTGGCCATCCGCTCGCCGTCGACCAGGCCGCGGGCGATGAGCGCGTCCACGCCGGTCATCACGTCGAGGTGGGCGTTCACGAAGTAGTGGCCGACCATGTCGCGGAGGAACGCGTCGCCGTAGCCGGTCGAGCCGCGGTAGTTCGGCTGCAGCACCATGTAGCCCCTGGCCGCCAGCACCTGGGTGTAGTTGCCCCAGCGCCCGAAGCCGAACTTGTCCGAGGCCTGCGGCCCGCCGTGGGTCTGCACGACGAGCGGATAGCGCTGGCCGGCCTGGTAGTCGAGCGGGTAGAAGAGCATCCCCTCGACGGTGACGCCGTCAGCCCCCTTCCACTCGACCTTCTCCTGGCGGGGCAGGCGGAAGTCGGTGGCGTAGCGATCGAAGACGTGGCTCACCTGGGCGATGGCGCCGGTCGTGGTCGTGAAGACGTCGCCGGCGTTGGCCGGGTCGTCCTTGGTGAAGACGTGGCGGCCGTGCGCCGGGGCGTAGGTCCAGCCGCCGATGGCGTGGTTGCCGGTCGTGAGGGGCTTGGCCGCGCCGCCGGCCAGCGGCACCTCGACCAGCTGGCTGTGGACGCCCATGTTGGCGACGGCGAAGATCGACCGCCCGTCCTTCGCCCACGCCGCGTCGGTGATCTCGTGGCCGACCTCGCGGGTGAGGTCGCGGGCGGTCCCGCCGCCGGCCGGCATCACGAACAGGTTGGCGTTGTAGTAGGTCTCGAAGCGCTCGTTCGATCCGGACAGGAACAGCACCTGGCTGCCGTCGGGTGACAGGCTGGCGCCGCTTTCGGCCACCGAGTTCTTCGTCAGCGCCAGGGCGTTGCCGCCGTCGGCATCCATCACCCAGACTTCGCCACGCTCGGCGTCGCCGAGGACGGTGCTCGGGGCCCGGTGGTGGGCGATGCGCCGGCCGTCGGCGGACAGCTCATAGGTGAGGATCGAGAAGTCGCCGCCGGTCACCCGCGACTCGGTGCGCGCCGTGACGTCGATGCGCCACAGGTGGCGCGGCTGGAAGTTCTCGTCGAAAGCGTAGACGTCGTCCTTGGACTTCTCCCGGGCCAGCTGCTCGGCCGACTTGGCGTCTTCGGCGAGGAAGTAGAGGAACCGTCCGTCGGGCGACCACGCCGGACTCGACGCCGCCGTGGCGTGGGTGGTCAATGCCCGTGCCTCGCCGCCGGCGACGGGCAACAGCTGGATCTGGGCGGTGTCGGCGCCGTCGCGCTTTCCGACAAAGGCAATCCAGCGGCCGTCGGGCGACCACCGCGGCTGGCTCTCGCCGTCCTTGCCCGTCGTGAGCTGCGCCGTGCCGGTGCCGTCGAGCCGCACCCGCCACACGTGGCTGACCCGCTTGTTGGCCGTCCAGTCCGCATCCGCCTGGACGTAGACCACCTCGGTGCCGTCGGGTGAGAGCTGCGGCGTCGACACCACCGGGACGCTGATGAGATCGACGATCGACATCGGCCGCTGGGCGAACGCCGGCGTGGTGAGGCACGCCGACACGGCGACGAGACAGGTGAGATGCCGCACGCTCATAGACCCCTCCGGGCGCCGCGCCGGCGCCGATCGGCGGGAGTGTAGCGCATTACACCGGGGCGCGACCGGCGCGGCCTCTTCCCGGAGGCCGAGATGATTGGCTGGAGATCTTGCGAGGACGGAGGGAAGTGGCCGTGCCGGTCGCGCCCCGCTAGCCCATGATGCGGCGCAGCGCGCCCATGGCCTCCTGGGCGCCGACGAACAGGAACAGCACGAGGATGGCCACCAGCAGCAGGTTGGTCAGCAGCGCGTTCTTCGGCACCTGGCGGTCGGCCCACGGCACGCGGTTGTTCAGGTAGAGCAGCGTGCCGGCCAGGAACGGCACGAACAGGCTGCCGATCACCGTGTAGGTGACGATGATGAGCAGCGGCGCGCCGGTGAAGGCGAGCGGCAGCGGCACCAGCGAGATGAAGACGAGGCCGAGCCGGTAGGGCCGGCTGGTCACCTGGGTGACCTCCTTGCGGGCGTCCACCGACAGCCCCTGCATCACCCCGTAGATGTCGGCGTACAGGTACGGCACGCTCTGCCACACGCCGAGGAGCGAGGCGAACACCGCCGCCCAGAAGCCGAGCGAGTAGGCCCACACGCCGAATGGTCCGAGCACCGTGCCGAGAAACGCCGCCATCCGCGGCACCGCCTCGGCGTCGCGCAGCGCGACGCCCGGCACGAAGAAGGCGGTGTTGGCGATCAGCATGATCGAGATGCCGAAGAGCGCCGTGAACACGTAGGCGACCGCGACGTCGCCGCGCACGTAGGAGAGATACCCGGATCCGCGCATCCCCTCTTCGCGCATCCAGTAGTTGTAGGACAGCATCGTCACCGAGCCGCCGATGCCGCCGATGAGCGACAGGACGTAGGTGCCGCTGCCGGCCGGGATGGTCGGCAGCAGCAGGCCGGTGGCCGCCGGGCCGGGAGTGGTCATGGTCAGCGCCGCGCAGACGAGGATGCTGAACCCCATGACGCCGACCAGCGTCTTCATCAGCTTCTCGAACTTGCCGTAGCCGCCCAGCCAGACGAACCCGAAGCCGATCAGGCTGTGCAGCACCGCCCCCCACGACTGCGGCACGGCGCCGCCGGTGAGGTTGGCCAGCCCGAGGCCGCAGGCGTTGGTCAGCGCCGCGCTCACCGCCACGGTCCACAGCACCAGATAGATGCCGAAGTAGAACTTCACCGAGGCATGGAGATGTTCGGCCCAGCCTTCGATCACGGTCTGGCCGGTGGCCAGCTGCCAGCGGGCGATGCCCTCGCTCAGGACGAACTTGAAGAAGGCGCCCAGGGCGATCGCCCACAACAGCACGACGCCGTAGCGGGCGCCGCCGACCGTGGCCGACACGACGTCGCCCGAGCCGATGCCGGTGGCGGCGACCACCAGCCCGGGCCCGGCGAGCTTGAGGAAACTTGACGAGGGAATGGCGGGCGAGGGGGCAGGCTGGGACACGCGGCTCCTGTCGGCCGGGGAAGCGTATCAGAAAGGCCGGCGACACCGCGCTGTAGACTCGTGCCGATGGACGACGCCCGCCAGTCGGCGGCTCCCGGCGACCGCATCGCCCACTATCGGATCCTCCGCCGGCTCGGCGAGGGCGGCATGGGCGTGGTCTACGAGGCCTTCGACGAGCGGCTCGAACGCGCCGTCGCGCTGAAGGTCCTGCGGCACGACGCCACCGACCCGCAGGCCGGCGAACGTCTCGTGCGCGAGGCCCGGGTCGCGGCGCGGGTGGTCCATCCGCTCATCTGCCAGGTCTTCGACCTCGGGGCGTCGCCGGACCGGCCCTACATCGCGATGGAACTGGTGGCGGGCGAGTCGCTCGCCGACCGGCTCGCCCGCGGCCCTCTGCCTCCCGATGCCGCGCTGCGGCTCGCCGCTGCCGTCCTCGACGCGCTGGCCGTGCTGCACGACCACGGGATCGTGCATCGCGACCTCAAGCCCTCGAACGTCTTCCTGACGCCGACGGGCGTGAAGCTGCTCGACTTCGGGCTGGCCCGGCCGCTGGCTCCGCCCAGCGATGCCACCGGGCTGCCGCTCACCGCTGCCGGCGTCTTCGTCGGCACGCCGCAGTATGCGTCGCCGGAGCAGCTCACCGGGGCGGCCGTCGATGCCCGGTCCGATCTGTTCTCCGCCGCCGTCGTCGCCTTCGAAATGCTGGCGGGCCGGCCGCCGTTCACCGGTGCCACCCTGCCGGCGCTGGCCCACGCCGTGCTGCACGAGGCGCCGCCGGTCCTCACCGGATCGCCGGCCATCGCCGCCGCCGATCGCGTGCTTCACCGCGCCCTGGCCAAGGCGCCGGCCGATCGCTACCCGACCGCCGCCGTGTTCGCCGCCGATCTCCGCGCCGCCCTGGCGATGATCGACAGCAGCCAGCCGGTGGAGGCGCGCCCCATCCTGCGGCTCGCCGTGCTGCCGTTCCGCCAGCTCAAGCCCGACGCCGAGACCGAGTATCTCGGGCCCAGTCTCGCCGACGCGCTGGCCAGCTCGCTGACCGGCCTCGAGTCCCTGGTGGTGCGCTCGACGCTCAAGACGGCGCGCTACGCCCGACCGCCGCTGGACCTCGACCGGATCGCCGCCGACCTGGCCGTGGACGTCGTCCTCAGCGGCTCGCTGCTGCCCGCCCGCGATCGCATCCGCGTCAGCGCCGAGCTGGTCGCGGCACCCGCCGGCGACGTCTGGTGGTCGCACGTCACCGACGCGTCGCCCGACGGCGTGCTCGACCTGCACGACGACCTGGCCGAGCGGGTCCGCACCGCGCTGCCGCTGAGCGCCCGCGATCGCCGGACGCCCCGCACCCATGCCGCCGACGAGAGGGCCTTCACGCTCTACCTGCGCGGCATGCAGTTGCGTGCGGAGGCCGGCGCCTGGCGCCAGGCCCACGCCTTCTTCGCGCAGAGCGTCGAACACGACGACACGTTCGCGGCCGGCTGGGCCGAGAAGGGCCGCCTCGAACGGGTGCTCGGCAAGTTCGAAGACCAGGCGGCGCTTGCCGAGGCCGAGGTGTCGCTGCGCCGCGCGCTGGCCCTCGATCCCGATGACGGCGCCGCGCAGTACTACCTGGCGCAGCTCGAGATCGACCTGGGCCGGGTCGGCGAGGCCCTGGCCCGGCTGCTGGATCGCGCCTGGCAGCGGCGGGCCGAACCGCAGGTGTTCGCCGGGCTGGTGCACGCCTGCCGCTACGGCGGGTTGCTCGACGCCTCGCTGGCCGCCCACCGCACCGCCGTGCGCCTCGACCCCACGGTGGCGACCAGCATCCTCCACACCTACTACCACCGCGGCGCCTACCAGGAGGCGCTCGACGAACTGCACCGCAGCAGCGACCCGTTCGAGGCCCGCCTGCTCGGCGCGATGGGCCGGCGCGAGGAGGCGATCGCCGCCGCCGCCCGCGAGGAGGTGCGCTACGCGGCGATTCCGCTGCTGAAGGCGTTCAGCACCGGTGTCCGCGCCGGGTTCGAGCAGCGCCCGGACGCCGCGCTGGCGGCGATGCGGCCCTTCGCGCACCGCGCCTACACCGACGGCGAGATGCTCTTCTACGTCGCCGAAGTGCTGGCCCTGGTCGGCGACGCCGACGACGCCATCGCCCGGCTGCACCAGGCGGTGGCCGGCGGCTTCTTCTGTGTCGAGGCGTTCGAGCGCGACGCCTACTTCGAGACGGTGCGCCGCCATCCGGGGTGGGCGGCGTTGATGGCGAAGGCGGCGGCCGGGCAGGCCGAGGTGGCGCGGGTGTTCGCCGCCCATCGCGGCGCGTCGCTGCTGGGGCTCTGAGCCTGCCGGCTCACTGCTGCCCGGCGGCGCGGGGCGACTCTCACGCGGCCCAGGTGACCGCGCCGGCCGGCCCGGTTACGAGGCGACGCTCACCGGCGCCGCCCGGAGGGCGCGCGCGATCTCGCCCAGCGCCTCGCCGACGCGATCGGTGAAGTTGTCCAGCGCGGCCTGGTGCATCACCGTGGACAGCACGTAGGTCTGTCGCGTGGCGGTGAAGACGCCGCGGTTCAGCAGCACCAGGTGCAGCAGCCGGGCCAGGCGTCGATCGGCCCGGGCCGCCTGTTCCGGCGTGGCGATCGGGCCGGGCGCGAAGTGCAGCTGCATGATCGAGCCGTGGCCGGTCACGGTGACGGCCAGCTCGTGCCTGTCCGCCGCCGCCGCGAGCCGGCTGCGCACCACGTCCCCGGCGGCGTTCAACCGGCCGACCGCTGCGCCGTCGAACAGCCGCAGCGTCGCCAGCCCGGCGGCCATGGTGGTGGCGTTGCCGTTGTAGGTCCCCGAGTGGGCGATGGAGCCGGGCCGGGCGGGATCGTAGCCGGCCATGACGTCGGCGCGGCCGCCGAACGCGCCGACCGGCAGACCGCCGCCGATGATCTTGCCGAAGCAGGTCAGGTCGGGACGGATGCCGTACACCTCCTGCAGGCCGCCCGGGGCGAGGCGGAAGGTGATCACCTCGTCGAAGACGAGGAGCACGCCGTGCGCGGCGGTGACCTCCCGCAGTCCGGCCAGGAACCCGGGATCGGCCGGCAGGGCGCCGGTGCCGGTCATCGGCTCGACGATCACCGCCGCCAGCTGGTCGGCGTGCGCGCGGATCAGGGCCGCCGTCGCCTCGAGGTCGTTGAAGCGGCCGACGATCACCTCGGCGGCGGCACCGGGCGACACGCCGGGTGGCGCCACGTCGAACGGCGCCGACGCGGCCACCGACGCCTGGTCGTGCGAACCGTGGTAGCCGCCGGCCATCTTGAGGATCTTCGCGCGGCCGGTGAACGCCCGGGCGGCGCGCAGCGCGCCCATCGTCGCCTCGGTGCCCGAGTTGCAGAAGCGGACGCGCTCGACCGACGGCACCCGCCGGCACAGCACCTCGGCGAGCGCCACCTGCAGGGCGTTGGCGGTGCCGTGGACGGTGCCCTTGGCGGCCTGGTCGGCGATGGCGCGGACCACCGCCGTGTGGCCGTGGCCGTGGACGAGCGACGTGAAGTTGTTCAGGACGTCCAGGTACTGGTGGCCGTCGGCGTCCCACACGTGGCAGCCCTCGCCGCGGGCGACGAAGAGGGGATAGGGCGGGTAGAAGGTGCCGGTGCGGGTGTCGCCGCCGGGCATCACCTGGCGCGCCCGGCCGAACAGCGCGTGCGACTGCGGCGTGCGGTGCAGATAGGTGGCCAGCTCGCGGGCTTCGAGGGCCTCGAGGGACGTCATCTTGGCATCCTACTCCGCGGACGCCGGGGGGAAGTCAGGATGCACCCAGACGTCCAGGATGTCCAGCCCATCTCTCGGAGACATCTGTTGACGGTCGTCGACACGCGCATATAATCGCGGCCACCCCGGCCGTCGCCGACCCGCGTGCCGGGGCCTGTCCGGCTTGGCGCGTCTGACCTGCAAGGAGGACTTCATGAGGAAGGCACTCGTCATCGCCGCCGCGTTCGTCGTCGTCGGCGCCGCCGTCGCCTCGGCGCAGACCGGCCTCGGCGGCCTGCGCGGCATCGTGACCGACGCCCAGGGCGGCGCTCTGCCCGGCGTGACGGTGACGGCCACGTCTCCCGAGATGCTCGGCCCCCAGACCGGGGTGACCAACGAGAACGGCGAATACCGCCTGATCAACCTGCCACCCGGCACCTTCACGCTCACCGCCGAGCTCACCGGCTTCGCGACCTTCCGGCGCGAAGGCATCCTCATCCGCACCGGATCGACCTTCCAGGTCGACGTCACCATGCAGCTGTCGACCTTGCAGGAGACCATCACCGTCACCGGCGACTCGCCGATGATCGAGGTCGACAAGGCCAGCAACGTCCTCAACATCGACGGCGAGTTCCAGCGCCTGATGCCGATCCAGGCGCGGCGCAACTACAGCGACTTCCTCGAGCTGACGCCGGGCGTCATCTCGCGCGGCTTCGACGACGGCAGCGGCCGCCAGGTCTACTTCGGCCACGCCACCGAACACTTCGCCCACGTGCTCCAGCTCGAGGGCACCATCGCCAGCAACTACCACGACGCCCAGCTCACCTACGTGTCGATGGGCGCCGACATGGTGCAGGACACCCAGGTCAAGACCGGCGGCGTCGATGCCGCCTCGCCGATGGGCACCGGGCTGGTGATGAACATCATCACCAAGAGCGGCGGCAACGTGTTCAGGGGCAGCGGCGCGTTCGCCTATCAGCCCTACGACTGGAACGGCAACAACGTCGACAACTGCTCGGAGGCGCCCGGGTGCCGGCCCGGCAGCGGCGGCACCCCGACCACCGCCTACGTGCGCCAGTTCGACGGCGCGCTGGGCGGGCCGATCCTGCGCGACCGGGTGTGGTTCTTCGGGGCGCTGCGCCGGGCGCTGTCGTCGAGCGGGATCAGCCGCACCGCGGCCGAAGTGGATCGCATCAAGGCCTACCGGCCCGACGCCGACCTCTTCGACAACGACTCGGAGAGCTGGCAGCCGTTCGTCAAGGTGACCGCCAAGGCCGGCCAGCACGACGTGCAGGGGTTCTACCAGCGCGACCGGCTGCTGCTCAGCGGCGACCGCGAGTACAACTACGAGCCGATCCAGGTGCAGTCCACCGGCGGGCCGCTCTACAGCGGCAAGATCACCTCGGTGTGGGGGTCCAGCGTGACCACCACCTTCACCGCCTCGTACAACGGCAAGGGCGGATCGGATGCCTCGACGTTCGAAGGGCTGGGCCGCAGCGGGCCGCAGGTCATCATCCACGAGCGCGCCAACGTGCAGGGGGCGACGCTGCAGGGCTCCGGTCGCATCCTCGAGGGCGGCAACCTGCAGTCCTACAACCTCCAGCCGGCGTCGCAGATCATCCTGCGCGGCGACCTCACCTACTACAAGGACGACTGGTTCGGGAACCACCAGTTCCAGACCGGGTTCTTCCTGGCCCCGCGCAGCACCTACGACCAGACGACCAACTACGTCAACGACGGCTTCGTCCTCGAGGAGCACCGGCTGCGCGACGTCAACAACATCGCTGCCGGCACCGTGCCGTTCCGCCGGCGCTACTTCTCGCCGACCAGCCTGACGACGCGCCAGGCCGAGGACCGCGACTTCGCCGTCTACGTGCAGGATTCGTGGCGGCCGCACAGCCGGCTCACCCTCAACCTCGGCGTCCGCGCCGACTTCGTCAAGCGCAACGACAAGATCTTCGACATCGTCCGCCAGAACAGCGTCGAGATCGGCCCGCGCTTCGGCTTCTCGTACCAGCTCACCGACGACGCCCGGACGATTCTCCGCGGCAGCGCCGTGCGCATCCACGAGCAGGTGATGGGCCGCGACGCGATCACGCTGTTCGGCGCCAACGAGGCCGCGGGTGAGGTCAACATCTACGACCTGAACGGCAACGGCGTCTTCGAGGACGCGGAACGTGTCGTGACGCCGGCGCGCGCGGCGTCGATCGCCGCCAACGAGTTCGCCGACGACCTGCACCAGCCCTACGTCAACGAGTTCATCCTCGGCCTGCGCCGGCAGTTCCCGTGGCAGTTGAGCGTCGACGTGGCCGGCATCTATCGCAGCTACCGCGACAACTGGGCGCGCGTCGACATCAACGGCATCTACCCGTCGGGACCGAACCAGCCGTTCGGCGGCTTCGGGGCGATCGATCCCACCCGCGGCATCGTCTTCCAGCAGCAGAACAACTCCTGGAGCACGCTCGAGTACCGGGCCCTGGAGATCACCGTCGCCAAGAACATGTCGCACAACTTCCAGCTGATGGCCGGCATCAACCGCCAGTGGCAGCACTTCGGCGGCACCTGGAACCCGACCGACCCGGCACGGTTCATCCAGCCCGACGCCTTCCCGAGCGACACGCTGCTCTACATGCCGCGCGGCAACAACGAGGAGAACAGCCTGCCGCTCACCACCGGCACCACCGTGCACACCTACGGGCCGACCTGGCAGGAGTACTCGATGCGCTTCGGTGGCACCTACCTGCTGCCCTGGGGCACCACGGTGGCCGGCAGCTACACGATCCTGGCCGGGCCGTGGTCGGGTCCGATCGTCGATCTGCTGCCGGTCAACGACCCGCAGCTGTCGGTGTTCGGGCCGGCGCGGGTGACCCTGGCCAACGGCACCACCCAGAGCAACCCGCTGGCGACGCGCATGCGCTTCGTCTACCCGACCCGCGGCGAGGGCCAGGTGCAGGCCCCGCCGATCAAGACGCTCGGCCTCACCCTCAACAAGACCGTGAAGCTCGGCGCCAGCCGCGAGGCGGTGATCGGGCTGTCGGTGTTCAACGCCCTGAACGCCGGCAACTACACCCAGTACAACTACAGCGGCGCCAACGAGCGCTTCAACACCGCCAACTTCCTGCAGCTGCGCAACCAGCAGGCGGCGCGGGCGGCGCAGCTGACCGTGCTGGCGAGGTTCTGACGCTCGCTCGCCAGCGCGTAGCGGCTGGCGGCTGGCGGCTAGCGGCTAGATCGTTGGTACACGAAGAGGGCCCGGTGGAACTCCACCGGGCCCTTCGTATTTCACTGGTACCGTGCCAGCGTGCTTCGCTAGCCGCTAGCCGCTAGCCGCTAGCTGCCAGCCGCTAGTCGTCATGGGCCAGCTCGTATTCCCGCTGGGCGCGGGCGTTGATCGACGCCTGCGCCTGATCGCGCTTTTTCGCCGCGCGCAGCGCCAGGTCGTGCGTGGTCTCCGACTTGATGGCCGGCAGCGAGAGGAGCTTCTCGAGGTCGGCGCCGGCGCACGACGGGCAGGCCGGCGTGGTGCCGGGCCGCACCAGCATCTCGAACTCGTGGCGGCAGGCGCGGCAGCGGTACTCGAAGATCGGCATGGCGGGCGTCTGACCTCTCTGGGCCGGAGAATACCGTGCCGGCCTCAGAACGTCCAGCGCAGGCCGAGCCCGGGACGGACCTGCAGCGCGCCGTTGAGGACGTAGGCACGGATCTGCGGTACCAGGGCGGCGTGGCCGGCGAGCCGCACGGCCGCGTCGGCACCGACCACCGCCACCGCGTGATGTGCGGAGGTCGCGTACTCCGACCGGTAGGACGGCCGTGGGATGCCCGGCAGGTCGACCTCGGTGATGGTGGTGACCCGCTCGTTGACCAGGCCCAGCCCGCCGACCAGCTCGAGCGCCGCGCGGCCGCCGCCGACGTGATAGCCGAGGAGCGCGACGCCGGCCTTCACGTCGCGCTGCTCGGTCGTTCGCTGGGGGACGAGCAGCGTCGACGGCACGGCGCCGAACCCGGTCAGCCCGCGCACCACCAGGTCCTCGATGGCGTAGGGATAGATCGGGCTGTTGCGGTCCAGCGACAGCGTGTCGGTCAGCGACCAGTCCAGCCGCACCGACAGCCGCGGCGTCAGGTGGATACCGACGCCCAGGCTGCCCCCGGGCGCCGTGCCGCTGACGTCGTCCTCGGGTCCCCCGCGGATCTCGCTGGTCGGGGCCCGGCGGATGTCGGCGAAGGCACCGAGGCCGACGAACACGGTGCCGGCGGCGGGCTGAGCCACGGCCACGGCGGGCGCCAGCCACACCGGCAGCACGAGGCAGAACAGGGCGACGGGGATCTTCATGACGTGAACGGCTCCTCGCAGGCGGGCCCTCTCAGTATGCCTGGAGCCGCCCTCCGGCCCACGACTCGTCGACACACGACCTGGGACGAGCGGCGTGACCCCCGGCAGTCAGGATTCGACCGACGTGCGCTGGGCGTGCGGCGCACCGACGACCTTGCGCCGGTAATCCAGCTCGCCGCAGCTCGCGCACTGCGTGAGCCGGCCCTTGGGCAGGTCGGCGACCATCACGGCCATCTCGTGGCCGCACACCGGGCAAGTGTGCAACAGGTCCGCCGGCAGCGACGCCAGCGGCCGCGGGGTGTCCAGCACGCCCACGCAAACTGCAATGCATGTGCCCGGGGCCGTGGCCCAGCGCCAACGGTCTGGCGCCGTTGGCAGGACGGAGGTAGCCGCAAAAAGCGGCGGAAATTCGCCGTGTGGGCCGACCGGCGGCCCACCGCCCGGCCCGACGCGGTACGCAGGAACGGTTGACGATCTTGGCGGGCGGTTGTGCAGGAACAGCACAGCCCGCGTGCTCCGAGCCGACACAGCGGCCGGCCCGCCGCTTACTTGGGCAGCTCGAGCTTGATCTGCTTCAGCGGCTCGAGATCCTTGGCGAGTTCGGCGGCGCCGGCCGGATACTTGTTCGCCTTGAGGACGTGGGCGACGATGTCGGCCTTGGCTTGCGCCGGCACGCCGTTGGGGTTGCCCGGCGGCATCGAGATGCGGATGCGATCGAAGAGGTCGCCTACTGTCGTGCCGTTCCAGTTGCTCAGGAACTCGGCCCCCGAGAGCGCCGGCGCGAAGCCGTCGCCTTCGAGCCCGGCGCCGTGGCACGACGCGCATTCCTTGCCGTAGGTCTCGGCCCCGCGCGCTGCCTGGGCGTCGGTGTAGACGCCGCCGTTCACGGACTGCTCCTGCGCCGCCCGCGGCGCCACGGTGAGGAGGGCGACCCAGGCCACGGGCAATGCCACCAGCGCCAGCTTCGATGCCTGCATGGCTCAAGAGTAACCGATCGGACCGGGCGCCGGCGGCGGCGGTTCGAGCCGGCTAGTCCCACTGCGGCAGGTGCGGGCCGACCTCGCACACGATGCAGCGCCGGGGGTGTGCCTCGGGGTGCTTCCGCGTGAGCGCGGCCACCGCGTCGGGCAGCGCCTCGAGGCTGAAGCCCGCGCCCCCATGGTCGTCCCAGTAGTGCCCCGGCCGCTCGCCCGGATGCCGATCGCGGATTCGGCAGCCGAGGGCGTGCACGGTCAGGTCGTAGTGCGGGCCCAGCGGCTCGTGCAGCGGGGAGCTGCAGGTGCGGACGGCGCCGCCCTCGTTGGTGTGCTCGACGTCGACGTGAATCATGTAGGTCATGGCGGCGTGGGGGATCCTCTCACGCCGCCCCGTACATGACAACGGCGGCTCCCCGGGTGGGGCGCCGCCGTTGGTGTGGAAGTCCGCGCGGCGGCTAGTTGCCGCTGCGGGTCGGCCAGGGCACGCCGATCTTCTTGTTCGTGACCGGGCCCTCGCCCTTGAACACGAACTTCTGCAGGCGCTTCCCGGTGTAGGTCTCGGTGGTGTAGATGTTGCCCTTCGAGTCGGTGGCGATCGAGTGCACGCCGAGGAACATGCCCGGCTGCCGGCCGCCGTAGCCGAAGTTGTAGAGCTCGGTCATCGACTTGCGGTCGAAGACGCGCACGTGCTCGTTCACGCCGTCGGCCATGTACAGGTACTTCTGGCCGGGGTCCTTCGAGAAGGCGATGTCCCACACCGAGCCGTCGGCCAGGGTGTTGGTCTCGACGAAGTGCTCGCTGACGAACTTGCCCTCCTTCGTGAACACCTGCACGCGGTCGTTCGGCCGGTCGCACACGTAGACCATGCCGTCGTTGGAGACCTCCGAGCAGTGCACCGGGTTGCGGAACTGCTGCGCCGGCGGCTGGCCGGGGATGTAGCGGCCCAGCACCTCGTCGGTCGGCGGCTTGCCGTAGGCGCCCCAGTAACGCTTGATCTTGCCGCTGTCCAGGTCGATGACCGCGACGCGGTGGTTGAAGTAGCCGTCGGCGACGTAGCCCTCGTTGGCCTTGGCGTCGATGAAGATCTTGGCGACGCGGCCGAAGTTGTTCATGTCGTGGCTGTTGGCGATGTAGGCCGGCTTGTCGGCCGGAGCCTTCGGATCGCGGCGCGCGCCCGACTTGCCGTACTGGGCCACGAACTTGCCGTCGCGGGTGAACTTGAGGATGTGCGCGTCGTTGCCGCCGTTGCCGCCGATCCACACGAAGCCCTTGTGGTCGACGACGATGCCGTGGTTCGACTCCGGCCACTCGTACGGCGCGCCGTCCTTGCGGCCGCCCCACGAGCCCACCAGGTTGCCCTCGGCGTCGAACTCGAGCACCGGCGGCGCCGGGTCGCAGCACTCGCCGACGCGCGGCGAGCCGGGCGTGACCACCGCCAGTTCCGTCCGGTCGAGGCCGGCCGTGCCGGGGTCGTTGCCGCGATGAATGAGCCAGATGTGATCGCGGTCGTCCACGGTGAGCCCGATGGTCTGGCCGAGCACCCAGTTGTTGGGCATCGGCTTCGGCCACATCGGGTCCACTTCGAAGCGCGGCGCCACGGCGCCTGCCTGGGCCTCGAGCACCGCACGCTGCTCGAGCCACGACGCGCTCAGGCCCAGCGCCAGCGCCAGCGCGACGAGCGCGCCGCCAATCCTGACCTTGCGCGACCGGATTACTCCGCTCATGGTGCCTCCAGAACTCTGACCCCGCCGGGTGCGGGATACCGAAACCCGGCGAGTATACACGGAACGGAACGGGCCGATGCAGCCGGCGCAGGCAGCCCCGGACAGACCCGTATCGGATGGATCGCCGGCTCGTCCGGCATGCGTCGCCGGCACCGGACCAGGCCCGTCGGCCGGCCCGCCGCTTGCCAGAGCGCCGCGGCTGTGGCTACCCTCGGCCGGTGCGACGGCTCCTGACGACTGCGCTGGTGGCGGCCCTGGCCCTGGCCTGGACCGCCCGGCCGGCGGCCCACGAAATCCCCAACGAAGTCACCGTCCAGACCTTCCTGCGGCCCGAGGGGCAGACCCTGACGTTCCTCGTCCGGGCTCCGCTCAAGGCCATGCGCGACGTCGACATCCCGTTGCGGGAGAACGGGTTCCTCGACCTGGAGCGGGTCGGCCCGACGCTCGAGGACGCCGCCATGCTGTGGATTGGCGACTTCGTGGAGCTGTTCGAGAACGGCCGCCCGCTGGCCAAGCCCAGCCGGGTGACCGCCGCCCGGGTGTCGCTCCCCTCCGACAAGTCGTTTGCCAGCTTCGCCGAGGCCAAGGCCCACCTGGAGGCGCCGCCGCTGCCGCCGGACACGACGCTCTACTGGCAGGACGGCCTGCTCGACGTCGAGTTCACCTATCCGATCGAGTCCGACCGCTCGCGCTTCGCTGTCCGACCGGGCCTGACCCGCCTTGGCCTGCGGGTCAACGTCGTGATGCGGCTGCTCGCCCCCGACACCCCCGAACGCGCCTTCGACGTCCACGGCGATCCCGGCATCGTCGAGCTCGACCCGCGGTGGCACCAGGCGGCGCTGCGCTTCACCGCGGACGGCTTCTTCCACATCCTCGACGGCATCGACCACCTGCTGTTCCTGTTCTGCCTGGTGATCCCGTTCCGCCAGCTCCGGCCGCTGGTGGCGGTGGTGACGGCGTTCACCGTCGCGCACTCGATCACGCTCATCGCCTCGGCCTTCGACATGGCGCCCTCGGCGCTGTGGTTTCCGCCGCTCATCGAGACGCTCATCGCCGCCTCGATCGTCTACATGGCGCTCGAGAACATCACCGGCGCCCACCTGCGGCGCCGCTGGCTGGTGACCTTCGGCTTCGGCCTGGTGCACGGCTTCGGCTTCTCGTTCGCGCTGCGCGAGTCGCTGCAGTTCGCCGGCAGCCACCTGCTGACCTCGCTCCTGGCCTTCAACGTCGGCGTCGAACTCGGCCAGCTGGTGGTGCTCCTGGTGCTGCTGCCGGCCCTCGGCCTGCTCTTCGCCAGGGTCGTCGACGAGCGGGTGGGGACGATCATCCTGTCGGCGCTGGTCGCGCACACGGCGTGGCACTGGCTCACCGAACGGTGGAGCGTCCTGGCGCAGTATTCGGTCCAGTGGCCGATGCTCGACGCGGCGTTCCTGGCCGCGCTGCTGCGCTGGGCGATGCTGGCGGTCCTGGCGGTGCTGGCGGCGTGGCTGGTGCGCCCGCTGGTCGAACCGCGGCCGGCGCGCGACCCGGTCCGGCGGGCAGAGCTGTAGTCGCCGTCGGGCAGCGCCTTCGCGGCCACCCGTCCGCAGGGCAGAACGTCAGTTCTGCCCACCCCGCGCTGGCTCTCCAGGGCGGCAGCTCTGAAGAGCGGCCCTACGCGTCGCTCGTGCCGCCGTGCGCCGGCCCGACCAGCCGCTCGCCGCGCCGAAGCTCCGCCGGAGCGAAGGTGGGGACGATGAGACACGTCGTCGTCGCGCAGGCGAGCAGCACCCCGCCGGCCGTTTCCACCCGGCCCTCGGCGATGGCCGTGGTGCGGCCGCGGTGGACGACCGTGCCGATGCCGCGCACCGCGCCCAGCTCGCGGGTGATCGCCTTCACGTAGTTGATCTTCAGTTCGAGCGTGGGGCAGTTCTGGCCGGCGTCGAGCGTCGTGTAGATGGCGCAGGCCATCGCCGAGTCGAGCAGCGTCGCGGCGAAGCCACCGTGCACGGCGCCGGAGAAGTTGTAATGGAACTCGGCCGGCTGCGACTCGAAGACGACGCGGCCCGGGTCGGCCACGGTGAGGCGGATGTCCATCAGCCGGGCCATCGGCGTGGGCGGCAGCTCGCCGGCGGCGACGCGCCGCAGCGTCTCCAGGCCCGCGGCGGCCGCGGCGCGGCCCGGCATGGTCTCTGGATCGTCCCAGGTGATGGTGCGCGTGCGCTCGGCCATGCGCCGAGTGTAGTCCGCCACGCCGAAGCTCCGCCGGAGCGAAGGCGGGTCAGTTCAGCGTGACCGCCCAGCCCACGCCGAGCTTCAGCCGCTGCTCCTTGCCGCTGCCGAGCCGGACTTCGGTGAAGAAGCCGCTGTCGTGGCCGAACCCGAACTGGTAGTGCGCGCCGACGCCGGTGTCCTTGAAGTCGAGGTCGGGCACCCGCGTGATGACCACGCTCGGGCCGCCGCCGGTGATGAGCGTCCAGCCGCTCGCGCCGAGGGGGATGCCGTAGATGAAGTCGACCCCGATCGTGCCGATGCGGTAGCCGTCGCCGGTGGCGCCGTCGAGTCCCGGCCGCAGCCGCAGGCCGCCGTACAGATCGTCGGACTGCCAGAACACCCCGCCGAAGACCTGCTCGGGATCCACCGCCACTCCGCCCTGGAAGCCGATCACCTGCTGCGCCGCCGCCGGCGGCGCCGACAGCATGACGAGCAGGATCGCGAGCGAAGCGCCCAGCGCGATCTGCCGCCTCCCTGGTCCCCGGTTCCTGGTCCCCGGTCCCATCGTGTCCTGTCCTCCCCAGTGGACCATCTGCACCTCTCGGCGCCGGGCGCTTCAAACCGCGTTCCACCGCCGCGCGTCGGCGAATCGCGAGAAGATACCGCCGATGTCCGTCCAGACGCCGCCGGTGGCGTTACTCTACGAGGACGACGTGCTGGTCGTCGTGGACAAGCCCGCTGGCGAACCCGTCGTGGCCGGTCCGGGCTGGCCGCCGGGCGCCACGGTGCAGGCCCGGGTGGCGGCGCAGATCGGCTCACGTCTGTGGGTCGTGCATCGCCTCGATCGCGAGACCTCGGGCGCGCTGGCCTTCGCCCGTAGCGCCGCCGCCCATCGAGCCTTGTCGATGGCGTTCGAGAGCCGTGACGTCGCCAAGGCGTACCGGGCGGTGGTGGCCGGGTGTCCGTCGCCGTCCGCCGGCACGATCGACGTCCCGCTGCACGAGGCGCGTCGCGGGCAGGCGCGACCGGCCCGTCCCGGGGAACCGGGGGCTCGCCTGGCGACCACCGGCTACCAGGTGGCGGCCGCGTGGCAGGAGGGCGACGAGGCGGTCGCCCTGGTCGATCTGCAGCCGCACAGCGGCCGCCACCACCAGATCCGCGTGCACCTGCGTGCCATCGGCACGCCGATCCTGGCCGATCCTGTCTATGGGCGGGCGGCGGCAGGTCTGGCGAGCCGCATCGGGCTGGCCAGGCTCGGGCTGCACGCCACCCGGCTCGACGTCCCGCACCCCGCCAGCGGAAGGCGCGTCCAGGTGACGGCGCCGTGGCCCGCCGATCTCGCCGCGGCGGTGGCCTGGTTCGATCGCCATTGGCCCGCCAGGGAGGTGTCGTGAGACTCGCCGCGGTGGTCCTCCCGGACCGCGCCCTCGACCGGCTGGTCCGGGCGAGCGATCTGCCGTTCACGCTGGCACCGCCCGACGGCGACCTCGCCGACGGCGCCATCGTGCGGCTGGAATCCCGCCGCGGCGCTGCCATCGGCCTGGCCATCGTCGATCGCACCGACGGGTGCTGGCGGGTGATGACGCGCGCCGGTGAGCCGTGGCCGTCGCTCGGCGACACCTGGCTCGATGCCCGCCTCGCCAATGCCGCGGCGTGGCGTGACGCGGCCGCGGTCACCGGACCGGACGCCACCTACCGGCTCGTCAACGGCGCCGGCGACGGGCTGCCGGGCCTCTACGTGGACGTCTATGGCGGCTTCGCGGTCGTGGCGGCCCTGAGCCCCGCGCTGCTGCCGGTGGCGGCGGCCCTGGCCCGCCGGCTGGTGGCGCGCGACCTGCTCGGGGTGGTCGTGAAGCACCGCCGGCGCGGCGCCGCCGCCCGGCACGGCGAGGTGGTGCACGAGATCGTCGGCACGGCGCCGCCGGATCGCGTGATCGTGCGCGAGGGGCCGTGGCGGTTCGAGGTCCACCTGGCGGCCGGCGTCAACGTCGGGTTGTTCGGCGACATGCGGGCCGAGCGCCTGCGGCTGGCCGGCCTCGCCGCCGGGCGCCGCGTGTTGAACCTGTTCGCCTACACCGGCACGCTCTCGGTGGCGTGCGCGACCGGCGGCGCGACGGCGGTGACCAGCGTCGATCTGTCCGAGGGGGTCCTGGCGTGGGCGCGGGACAACGCCGCGCTGAACGAGGTGCCGGCCGGGCGGCATCGGACCGAGGCGAGCGACGCCCGCCGGTTCGTCAGCGCCGCGTCGACGCGCGGCGACTCCTACGACCTCGTGCTCATCGACCCGCCCAGCTTCTCGGCGGCCCGCGACGCCGCCTTCGCCGTCGATCGCGACTACCCCGGGCTCATCGCCGAGGCGTGCCGGCTGGTCGTGCCGGGCGGGCTGGCCTGGCTGGCGGTGAACACCCGCGGGTTCTCGCTGGTCGGCGCCGCCCAGGTCGGCACCGCCGCCGCCGGCCGACGCGCGCAGGTGATGGCGGTGGGGCTGCTCCCGCCCGATCACCCGACCGAACTCGCCGACGCCGACGCCCGCTACCTGCAGACCTGTCTGCTGCGGCTGTCGTGACCGCGCGCCGCGCCCGTCAGGGCAGGGACTCGCCGCGGCGGATGGCGGCGACCTTCTCCTCGAGCTCGCGGCTCATCCGATCGGTGTCGCGCCGGAATTCGTCGTTCAGCCGCGCCAGCGTCTCGACGTCGTGGGCGGCGGCGCGGGCAGCGGTGAGCATGATCTCGGCCTGGGCGCGCCGCGCCGCATACACCTGCCGGACGTCGGCGATTGCGGCCCGCTGGGCGTCGGTGAGCGGGGTGTCCCCGGTGCCGGCGTCGGCGTCCTTCTGGCGCAGCCGCGCCATCGCCAGCTCGTAGGCGCTCTTGGGACCGTCGTCGCTCATGCCGGCCATTCTATGATCGGTCGATGGACGTTCCGGTGCTGTCGGAGGGAGAGCTCTACGCGAGAATCGGCGAGGACGGGTTCGCCCGGCTGGTGCGGGCCTTCTACGCGCAGGTGCCAGGCGACGACATCCTCGGTCCGATGTACCCGGCCGAGGACCTGGAGGGGGCCGAGGTGCGGCTGCGCGACTTCCTGGTCGGCCGCTTCGGCGGCCCGCCCCGCTATATCGAGCAGCGCGGGCACCCGCGGCTGCGCATGCGCCACATGCCCTTCGCCGTGAACATGGCCGCGCGCCACCGCTGGGTGCAGCTGATGGACGCGGCGCTGGTCGAGGCGGCGCTGCCCGCCGAGGCCGTGGCGGTGCTCCAGCCGTTCTTCCACCACATGGCGACGTTCATGGTGAATACGCCGGGCTAGGGACTAGCGGCTCGCGGCTAGCGGCTAGAAAGCCTGAGCACGAAGACGCCGCTTGGGCAGTCCGGGACGATGTCTTTCAGGCAGCGGCACAGCGGGACTGCATGATCCCCTAGCCCCTAGCCCCTAGCCCCTAGCCGCTAGCCGCTAGTACGATGCCCCCCATGATCACCGCCGCCGCCGAATCCGGCTCCGCGCCCTACGTCCAGACAATCACGATCCGCCACCACCAGGTCATCACCGACGAGGGGGAGGAGCACGGCGCCGCCGACACCGGGCCGACGCCGTCCGAACTGCTGCTCGGGGCGCTGGCCTCCTGCATGGCGGTCACCGTCCAGATGTACGCCAGGCGCAAGGAGTGGCCGGTCACCCACGTGCGCGTCGAGGTCAGCGGCCGCGACGAGCAAGGCACCTACGTGATCGAGCGACGCGTCAGCCTCGACGGCGACCTGACCGACGAGCAGCGGACGCGGCTGCTCGACATCGCCGGGCGCTGCCCGGTCTCCAGGCGCCTGACCACCGGCGTCACCATTCGCGCGGCGGCCTAGGACGCCCGTGGCGATCGTCAAGCGCTACACCAACGGCGAGATCACCGTCGTCTGGCAGCCCGAGCGCTGCGCCCACTCGACGATGTGCTTCCAGGGGCTGCCGGCGGTGTTCAATCCGGCCGCCCGCCCCTGGGTCACCATCGACGCCGCACCGAGCGAGGCCATCGTCCGTCAGGTCGAGGCGTGCCCGTCGGGCGCGCTGTCGTGGGAGCGCGCCGCCGGGGCACCAGCCCCGGCCGCGGCCGCCGAAGTCCCGTCCCTGCCCGAGGTGGCGATCATCGCCCGTCCGAACGGACCGCTGGTCGTGCATGGCACGCTCACCGTCACCCTGCCCGACGGCGTCGTCGTCGAGCGCCCCAAGGTGGCGTCGTTCTGCCGCTGCGGCCACTCGGGCAACAAGCCGTTCTGCGACGGCTCGCACAGCCGCGTCGGCTTCGTCGGCTGACCCTGCGCCCGTTCGTCGCAAAACGTCGCACGCGGAGCGTGCCGCGTCGACGCGCCAGGGATTCGCCGCGACCGCGGGTTGCAATCGCCGTTGGGCGGCACGTATCCTATCCGGTGGTACGACGACATTGAGCGTCGCTCGTGAGGAGTCGATCTGATGGAAGTCATTCCCCTCACCCAGGTGGGGTCGGCGGGGTTCGGTAAGACCTCGCGACGTGACACTTGGTGGGTCGCGCCGCTGGGCGTGTTCGTCGGCCTGTCGGCCTTCATCGTCTACGCCACCTGGGCGGCCTTTCAGAACGCGCACTACACCTACGGGCCGTACCTGTCGCCGTTCTACGCGCCGGAACTGTGGGGCGACTCGCCGCATGCGTGGTTCGGGCCCAAGCCCGACTGGTGGCCGGGCGTGCTGCCGTTCTCGCCGGCGCTCCTCATCCTGCCGTTCCCCGGCAGCTTCCGCTTCACCTGCTATTACTACCGGGGCGCGTACTACAAGGCGTTCTGGGCCGACCCGCCGTCCTGCGCGGTCGGGGAGCCGCGCACCGGCTATCGGGGCGAGCACTCGTTCCCGCTGATCCTCCAGAACATCCATCGCTACACGCTCTATTTCGCCGTCGTCTTCATCGGCCTGCTGTCGTGGGACGCCTGGAAGGCGATGTGGTTCGAGAATCCGGCCACCGGCCAGGCGGAATTCGGGGTCGGCGTCGGCACCCTGATCCTCCTCACCAACGTCGTGCTGCTCGGCAGCTACACCTTCGGGTGCCACGCCTTCCGCCACCTGGTCGGCGGCTTCAAGGACGAGGTCAGCAAGTCGGCGGTCTGCGACAAGGCCTACGCCTGCAGCACCGCGCTCAACTACAAGCACCAGCTGTTCGCCTGGTGCAGCCTGTTCTCGGTCGCGTTCAGCGACGTCTACATCCGGCTGTGCTCGATGGGCATCTGGTCGGACCTGAGGCTCCTCTGATGGCGGTGCAGGCCACCTACTCCTACGACGTCCTGGTCATCGGCGCCGGCGGCGCCGGACTGCGCGCCGCCATCGAGGCGTCGGCGGCCGGAGTCTCGGTCGGGCTCATCTGCAAGTCGCTGCTCGGCAAGGCCCACACGGTGATGGCCGAGGGCGGCATGGCCGCGGCCATGGGCCACAACGACGACCGTGACAACTGGAAGGTGCACTTCGCCGACACCATGCGCGGCGGCCAGTACGTCAACAACTGGCGGATGGCCGAGATCCACGCCAAGGAGGCGCCGGATCGCGTGCGCGAGCTCGAGGGCTGGGGCGCGGTGTTCGATCGCACGCCCGACGGCCGCATCAACCAGCGCAACTTCGGCGGCCACCGCTATCCGCGGCTGGCACACGTCGGCGACCGGACCGGGCTGGAACTCATCCGCACGCTGCAGGACCACACCATCTACCTCGGCGCCACGGTGCACATGGAGCACACGGTGGTCGAACTGCTGCTCGACCAGGGCCGCATCGCCGGGGCGCTGGCCTACGATCGCGAACGCGGCCGCTTCCATCTGTTCCAGGCCAAGGCCGTCGTGCTGGCCACCGGCGGCGTCGGCCGGGCGTTCCAGGTGACCAGCAACAGCTGGGAGGGCACCGGCGACGGCCACGCCCTGGCCTACCGGGCCGGCGCCGAGCTGATCGACATGGAGTTCATCCAGTTCCATCCCACCGGGATGGTCTGGCCGCCCAGCGTCAAGGGCATCCTGGTCACCGAGGGCGTGCGTGGCGAAGGCGGCGTGCTGAAGAACTCCGAGGGGCGTCGGTTCATGTTCGACGACATCCCCGACAACTACAAACCGCAGACGGCCTCGGATCCCGAAGAGGGCTGGCGCTACACCCAGGGCGACAAGAGCGCCCGGCGTCCGCCCGAGCTGCTGACCCGCGATCACGTCGCCCGCTGCATCAACCGCGAGGTCAAGGCCGGCCGCGGCTCCCCGCACGGCGGCGTCTTCCTCGACATCGCCTGGATCAAGGAGAAGCTGTCCGACGGCGAGGCGCACATCAAGCGCAAGCTGCCGAGCATGTACCACCAGTTCAAGGAACTGGCCGACCTCGACATCACCAAAGAGCCGATGGAAGTCGGCCCGACGACCCACTACATCATGGGCGGCGTGCGGGTCGATGCCGACACCCAGGAGTCGGGGGTGCCGGGGCTGTTCGCGGCGGGCGAGTGCGCCGCCGGCATCAACGGCGCCAACCGCCTCGGCGGCAACTCGCTGTCGGATCTCATCGTGTTCGGCAAGCGGGCCGGCGAGTACGCGGCGCACTACGCCAAAACCCATCCGCCGGCGAAGATCGACGACGCTTCGGTGGACCGGGCGATGAAGGACGCGCTGGCGCCGTTCGAACGCGGCGGCGCCGCCGAGAACCCCTACGCCGTGCAGGCCGATCTGCAGGATGCGATGCAGAAGCTGGTCGGCATCGTCCGCACCGAGAGCGAGATGCGCGAGGCGATCACCAGGATCGCCGCGCTGAACGAGCGGGCGGCGCGCGTCGGCGTGGCCGGCCACCGCGAGTACAACGCCGGCTGGCACACCGCGCTCGACCTGCGCAACCTGCTGACGGTGTCCGAGGCGATCGCCCGCTCGGCGGTGGAACGCAAGGAGAGTCGCGGCGGCCACTTCCGCGAGGACTTTCCCGAGAAGGTCGCGGAGTACGCCGGCTTCAACCACACGATCAAGCGCGCCGCCGACGGCTCGATGCAGCTCGGCCGCGCGCCGCTCCCCGACCTGCCCGGCGAACTCAAGCAGGTGATCGAGGAGCAAAAGACCTAGGGCGGCTGGGGGCTAGCGGCTGGCGGCTGGGGGATCACGCAGCTACGCGGTCACACGGTCACGCTGACGCACTGCGGACACGACAGGACACACGATGAAGGCGACGTTCAAAATCTGGCGCAGCGACCCGGGGACGGCGGGCAGCGGCGGGTATCAGGACTACAGCACCGAGATCTCGGACGGCATGGTGGTGCTCGACGCCGTCCACCGCATCCAGGCCGACCAGGCGCCGGACCTCGCGGTGCGCTGGAACTGCAAGGCCGGCAAGTGCGGGTCGTGCTCGGCCGAGATCAACGGCCGGCCGCGGCTGATGTGCATGTGCCGGCTGAACACGCTCGACCTCAACGAGCCGGTCACCGTCGAGCCGATGCGCACGTTCCCGCTCATCAAGGACCTGGTGACCGACGTCTCGTGGAACTTCCGCAAGAAGAAGACCATCCAGAAGTTCTCGCCGCGGCCGGCCGACGCCGCCGACGGCACCTGGCGGATGGCGCAGCGCGACATCGACCGCGTGCAGGAGTACCGCAAGTGCATCGAGTGCTTCCTGTGCCAGGACGTCTGCCACGTGCTGCGCGACCACGGCAAGCACGAGGAGTTCATCGGGCCGCGGCTGCTGGTCTACGCGGCGGCGCTCGAGACCAACCCGATCGACAGCGCCGACCGGGTGCCGGCCCTGAAGGACCAGCACGGCATCGGCTACTGCAACATCACCAAGTGCTGCACCAAGGTGTGCCCGGAGCACATCCACATCACCGACAACGCGATCATCCCGCTGAAGGAGCGGGTCGTCGACCGCTTCTACGACCCGATCGCCAGGCTGCTGCGGGTGTTCCAGTAGGCGCCGGAATGGCCGGGAATGTCGCGCGATGTCTCCGCGCGGCCGGCGTGGCCGTGCTTGTGGCGCCGCGCGGGATTCCCGTAAACTGAGCCGGCCGGGTTCCACCAGGAGGCACGCGCCCATGTTCGAGTCCACCGTCGACCGCCGAAGCTTTCTTCGCGGCTCCGCCCTGTTCGCCGCGGCCATCGGCCTGAAGGTGGCCAGCCCGGCTGCCGTGCAGGCGCAGGATCAGAGCCAGCAGAAGCAGGACAAGAAGGATCCGTTCGCCAACGACGGCAAGAAGGGCACCGAGAAGACCTACATCGACCAGGAAGGTCGCGAATACCGCATCTGCCCGCAGTGCGCCTACAACATGTACAAGCAGGGGCGGATGTGGGTGTGCGACAACTGCGGTTACAGTTACGTGGAGTGACGCTTGTCCAGCGGCTAGCGGCTAGGGGCTAGCGGCTAGCGGAACACGAAGGGGCCCGGTGAAGCATCACCGGGCCCTTTGTCTTTTAGCAGCGTGACGGCGGTATCGTTCAAGCGAGCCGCTAGCCCCTAGCCGCTAGCCGCTGCCAGTGAGGCACATGTCCAT
>JBFWNR010000014.1:0-59811 GCA_050250955.1 Vicinamibacterales bacterium | reverse complement strand
CGGAGAGATGTCCGAGTGGTTGAAGGAGCACGCTTGGAAAGCGTGTGTAGGGGAAACTCTACCGTGGGTTCGAATCCCACTCTCTCCGCCAATCTCCCTGCGCTCGATTGAGCTGGAGCGAGTGGTCTCCAGGGATCGCGCGCCGGCGCCGCCGCCGCGACTTGCCACGAATCCCACTCTCTCCGCCAATCTCCCTGCGCTCGATTGAGCTGGAGCGAGTGGTCTCCAGGGATCGCGCGCCGGCGCGACCATCATGCCGCGCGTCCGCCACGACCGGTCCGACGCGGTCGCGATCGACCGCAGGGCGGACAGCCCGGGCCTAGCGACGCCGGTCCTCGTCGCGATCGTCCTCGGCTTCTGCCCGTTCGTCCGCCTGCGGCTGGGCCTGACCTTCGCTTTCCATCGTCGCAACCTGGTCGGCCACCGTCCCGTGCGGCTTCGACGTCGGGCTGTCGGCGTCCTTCGGCGGCGTCGCCGGTGCCGGCACCTTCCCGCCGGCGTCCTTCGCCCCGTCGGTGCGCGCCCCTGACTGCGTGCGGCGTGGTGGAGACATGCCGGGAAGGCAGCAAGGTCGGTGCCGGAGGCCACTGCGCACGAACCCGCAATCTCCGCTCGCTGTCGAAGCTCGGCCGCACCCCGCGGCAGCGCGCCATGGAAATCCGATGCTCAATGTCGCTACCCCACGGGGGTGGACTGAGCAGGCGTCGGCACAAGCCATCGAGGGTTCGCGAAAGAGCCGCAGGAATTCGCGACGGCGGCCCCGGCACGGTTGCTGCAACTCCGCCAGCGGCATCGCGAGGGCGATGCCGGACACAGGAGGTTCCAGTGATGCGCAGTGTCCACCTGACGGCCGTCGGCGTGGCCACGCTCGCCGGTGCGATGACTCTCACCGCGCAAACGCCGTCCACTACGCCGCCGGCGACGTCGCGGTCGTCGGCGCCAGACATCACCGTGACCGGCTGCCTGAAGACCTGGACGAGCGGCATGGACACGGCCCACGGCAAGGCGGCCAGCCCGGCCACCGCGGCCGACGCGATGACCGACAGTCGCTACATGCTGATCGTGTCCGAGTCGTCGGCGTCGATGCCGGCCGTGAACCCGTCGTCGCCGGCCCATCCCCAGGTCCCGCAGTACGTGGTCACGGCGGGCGCCGGCCTGAACCTCGCGGGGCACGTCGGCCACACGGTTCGCGTCACCGGAACCGTGCAGCAGGCTCATGCCGCCGAGTCGGCCCGCTCCGACGCCCCCCGGCCTGCGCCCGGCCGCAACACCGAGGGGTCGGACCACGCCTGGTCGACGCTGTCGGCGACGTCGATGGCGATGGTGAGCGCCAGCTGCGATCCGCAGTCCTGAGCGGGCCCGGCGGCGCACGACGATCGGGCTTGTCCACGGAACCGTGCATCCAAACAGTCGAGGACCCACACCCATGAAGAAGATTCTGACGCTCGTCGTTGGCGGAATGCTGGCCGTGGGATGTTCGTCGGATCGCGAACCGGCCCAGGCCGCCGTGAACGGCCTGGAAACCGCGGTGGCCGAGGCGCGGCCCGAGATCGAAGCGTACGCCGCGGACCAGTTGACCGCGGTCGACGATGCGGTGAAGGCCGTGAAGGCCAAGTTCGACGATGGCCACTACGCCGAGGCGTTGACCGACGTGAAGACTGCGAGCGCGGTGCTCACCTCCGCGGCGGAACGGGCCGCCACCCGAAAGGCCGAGCTGTCGACCGAATGGGCGACGTTTGCCGGCATGCCGGCGCTCATCGGGCAGATCAAGGGCCGCGTCGACGAGCTGGGCGCCATGCGGCGGCTTCCGCGCGGGATCGACAAGGCCGCGCTCGACGGCGCCAAATCGTCGCTGGAGTCGGCCAACGCACTGTGGGACGACGCGACGGAGGCCCACGACGACGGCAACATGGCGGTCGCCGTGGCCAAGGCCAGTCAAGCCAAGCCCATCGTGGATTCGCTGCTCAGCACGCTCGGGCTGTCGCCGGCCACCATGTAGACAACCGGCAGGGCGGTCGGTGTCGTCGTCAGCTGGCCGGGGCGGCAGCCCAGACCACGACCGTGTACCAGCCGTCCGGATCCTGGTAGTGCCGCCGGACGTCGAAGCCGGACTGCTCCGCCATGGCCGCGATGACGGCCTCGGTGTACTTGCGGGACTGCTCGGTGTAGATGGTCTCGCCGGCCCGGAAGTGGAACGAGCGGCCGAGATACCGGCTGTGCACCTCCTGCGCGCGCCGGCTCACCAGGAAGCTGCGCACGGCGCCGACGATCGGGTCGTACGAGCTGTAGTGGCTGAACGCCTCGACCGAGAAGTCCATGCCCAGCTCGCGGTTCAGGCGCCGCAGCAGGTTGAGGTTGAAGCGTGCCGTCACGCCGCTCACGTCGTTGTAAGCGGAGCGGATGGTCTGCGGATCCTTCTGGAGATCGAGCCCCAGGACCAGCAGGTCGCCGACGTGGAGCTGGCCGCGGACCCGCTGCAGCAGCGCGACGCTCTCCTCCGCGGTGAAGTTGCCGAGGTTGCTGCCGAGCAGCAGCACCACCTGGCGATGGCCTGGGGTGGTGGCCGGCCACCGCTGCAGGTAGTCACCGGTGGTCGGGTGCACCGGCACGGCGGGCAGGCGGCGTTCGAACCGCGCCGTCAGCTCGCCGAGGGCGAACGCCGAAACGTCCACCGGGAAGTAGGCCAGCGGCACGCCGGTGTGCAGGAGCGCCCGGCACAGCGTGATCGTCTTCTCGCCGTCGCCGGCGCCCAGCTCGACAAGATCCACGGCGGACGCCCCGTCGACCAGGTCCGCGGCCAGCCGCGGCCCGTCGGCACGCAGGATCCCGTGCTCGGTCCGCGTCAGGTAGTACTCCGGCAGCGCCATGATCTCCTGGAACAGGCGGCTGCCCTCGTCGTCGTAGAAGTAGCGCGACGACAGGAACTTCTGCGGCGCCGACAGCCCGGCGGCGACGTGGGCGCCGAGCGCGGCGACGTCGGCGGCCGATGACGCCGGGGCCCGCAGGTCGGTGGCGGAGCGGGACATCGCCATTCAGCGGTCGCGGGCCGGCCGGATGCCCGTGTACTGCCACCGCAGCGGCGGCTGGAAGAAGTTGCGGTAGGTGACGCGGGCGTGCCCAGGCGGGGTGGCGAACGACGAGCCGCGCAACACCATCTGGTTCACCATGAACTTCCCGTTGTATTCGCCGACGGCGCCGGCCGCGGCGCGGAACCGCGGATACGGGAGGTAGGCGCTCCCCGTCCACTCCCAGCGGCGGCCGTGCGGCAGGCGCGCCGCGGCGGCCTCCCACTCGAACTCGGTCGGCAGTCGCCACCCCGCCCACTCGCAGAACGCGTGGGCCTCGTAGAGACTGACGTGCGTCACCGGGGCATCGGCCGGCAGCGGGGCCAGCCCGGTGAGCGTGTAATGCTGCCAGCCGCCGGGCGCGTGCGGGTCGGGCGTCCAGTACATCGGCGCCCGCCGCGCTTCGCCCTGCAGCCAGTGCCAGCCGTCGGAGTGCCACAACGCGAAGCGCTCGTAGCCGCCGTCGGCCATGAACGCCAGGAACTCGCCGTTGGTCACCAGCCGCTCGCGCAGCGCCGCCGGCTCGACCAGCACGGTGTGGCGCGGCCCCTCGTTGTCGAAGGCGAACCCGCCGCCGTCGTGGCCGACCGCGACGGGGCCGCCCGCCAGCGTGATCCAGCCGTCCAGCGCGCCCGGTTCCACGTCGTGCTCGGCCTTGACGGCGACCACGCCGATCCGGTCCGGGTCGTAGGCCGGCACCAGCGGGTTGTGGCCGAGGATGTACTTGATGTCGGTCAGCAGCAGCTCCTGGTGCTGCTGCTCGTGCTGCAGTCCCAGCTCGACGAGAGCGACGACCTCCGCGGCCAGCGGCCGCGCCAGCAGCCGCTGCATGGCGGCGTCGACATGGGCGCGGAACGCCAGCACCTCGGCCACCGTCGGCCGGCTCAGGTGGCCGCGCTCGGGCCGGGCGACGCGGGCCCCCTGGCTCTCGTAGTAGCTGTTGAAGACGAAGGCGTAACCGTCGTGAAAGCGGCGGTAGCCGGGCAGGTACGGCTCGAGCAGCAGCGCCTCGAAGAACCACGCCATGTGGCCGAGGTGCCACTTCGGCGGGCTGACGTCCGCCACCGGCTGGACCACGTGGTCCTCGACCGCGAGCGGCGCGCACAGCTGGACGCTGCGCTGCCGCACGGCCGTGAAGCGCTCCGCCAGGGTGCCGGCGGGGCTCGACACGGGACTGTCAGTGGCGTTCGACACCATCCCCTCCAGCCTTCCCCCAACCTACTACAGTCGCGTCAACGTCGACACGGCGTCAGGTGCCGAGCTGCGTCGCCAGGTCCTGCAGGTCGTCGGCGATGTAGTCGTAGGCCGGCAGCGTGGGCCTGGGTCCGGCGGCGCTCGAGCCGCCTTCGTAGGGACGATGCACGTAGGCGGTGCGCAGGCCGAGGGTCTTCGGCACGCGCAGGTCGGGTTGGTGCGCGGCCACCATCATCACTTCCGCGGGCTGCAGGTCGAAGAACCGCGCCGGGCTGAGATATACCTCGGGGTCGGGCTTGTAGTGCTGCACCAGCTCGGCCCCCAGCACGCAATCCCACGGCAATCCACCGGCCTTGGCCATGTTGGTGATGAGGGCGATGTTGCCGTTCGAGAGCGGCGCCAGCGTATGGGCCGTGCGCAGGCGGGTCAGGCCGGGCACCGAGTCCGGCCACGGGCGGCAGCGGTGCCAGACCCGGTTCAGGTGCTGGACCTCCGCGTCGCTCAGCTGCAGGCCGAACTTCGGCAGCAGCCGCTCGAGCGACATGCGGTGCAGCCGGTCGAGGTTCGTCCACGGCAGCTCGCCGCGCCGCACCCGGTCCATCGCCGGGCGGTACTCGGCCCGCCACGCGTCGGCGAAGGCGGCCCAGTCCACCGTGACGTTCCTGGCGGCCGACCACGCCTGCCCTTCGGCGATGATCGTCCCCCGCCAGTCGACCACGGTGCCGAAGGTGTCGAAGACGAGCAGCTTGATGTCCGGACGCCGCCGCGACCGGTCGGTCACCTGATCCTCCGCCGTCGATCTCGCACCCACCACCACCGCCGCGGGCGCGCACAGCCCTCCGGCGCCGATGAGCACGTCACGCCTCGACACCCCGGAACGGCGCTGGCTGCTTCTCATGGGATCCTCTCGACACTGGACGAGCGCCCTGGGCCACTCCCTACCGTCGCACGCGAATCTCGCGCGGATAGCCGCCGATGGCAGCTGGCGCCGGCGAGCCGCGCCGGCCATCGGTCTGCCGGAAGTCGATCCACGCTTCGAGGGCGTCGATCTGCGCGCCGATCAACCCGTCGAATTCCGGGCCGCCATGGCCCATGCCGGGGATGAAGTAGACGGCCAGCACGTCGGCGGCGCCGCGCGGCCCGAGACGCCGCTGCACGAGCTTCATGTAGCCGGTGCTCTCGCCCGGCGACACGATGGCGTCGGCGGTGCCGTGCATGACGATCACCGGGCGGGTCAGCCGGCCCGTCAGGTCGAGGCCGCGCAGGTCGGCCTGCACCGGCGTCGGACTCTTCGCCGGGTCCCAGAGCGGCAGCTCGTCGTCGGTGAGCGATCCGCCGCCGGGATTGAACGACGGGTCGAAACGCGGCATCGAGTCGCGCAGATAGCCGACCAGGCCGTCGTGGTCCGCCTTCCACCGCGCCTCTGAGCCGGGCCAGCGGCCGACGTCGTAGTCGACGCCGCCGACGCGGGCGGGGATCGCGTAGATGCGGGCGAGGCTGCGCCGTTCGGCGGCGGTCAACGGCGGCGTCAACGCATCGCGGGACGGATCCCAGTCCTTCCGGGCTGCCCGCGCGGCGATGATGTCGTCGATGCGGCCGGCGATGCCCTGATAGTGCCGGAGCACGGTGGCGATCGATCCCCACTGGCTGACCTGGGAGTTGAACCCGTAGCCGGCGATGCCGCCGTCGTAGAGCTCGGGATGGCTCTCCAGCATCCACTTGGTGTGATGCCCGCCGTTGGATCCTCCCATCATCAACGTCCGCCCGGCCTTCCTGCCGTAGTGCGCCGCGACGACGTCGTGGGCGTACAGGGTCAGTTCCCGGATCCGCGGCCGCGACTCGGCGTAGGAGTCCTCGGGTTCGGCCGCGATCGTGGTCCGCTGCCAGCCTTCGTCGCTGGCGGCAAACGCATAGCCCTTCTGCAGCGCCGCCGTCTTCCACGCCCCGCCGGTGAGCTCGGTGCCCGAGAAGCCGCGCGAGAAGACCGCCAGCCTGCCGTTCCAGCGCTCGGGGAGCGCGAGCTGGAACCTGGCGTCGTCGGGAATGACGCCGTGGAGATAGCGATGCGGCACCGGGTCGGTGCGGCGTTCGTCGGCGTCGACGACGACCGGGCCGGCAATCGACGTCAGCGGAATCGGCGCCAGCGTTTGCGCCGGCAGGCCGGGCCATGACGTCGCCGCCAGCGTCACGCCCATGACGAGCCCGGCGGCACAGCGGTGGCGACCCGACACGACCGGCATCATAGACCCGAACCCGTCGAGGGCACGGTCGATGCGATGTAGTACTGTGCAGGACGTCCGCGCCGATGTCCGCCCAGCCCGATCACGCCGCCGTCGTGCCCGAGGACGTCTCGGCGTTCTTCGGCGCCAGCCCCGAGCTGGCCTACGTCCTGCTGCTCTTCCTGCTCATCGTCCTGCCGCGCGTCCTGGTGCGCTGGAAGGTGCCGACGGCGATCACGGCGCTGGCGCTCGGCGCGCTGTCGGGCCTGGGCCTGGGCCTGTTCGTCGAGGACGCCACGGTTCAACTGCTCGCCACCCTCGGCATCTCGGCACTGTTCCTGTTCGCCGGCCTCGAGGTGGACGTCGACGAGCTGCTGCTGCGGCGGCGGGTGCTGCTGCAGCACGTGGCGCTGCGACTCGTGGTGCTGCCGCTGCTGGCCTGGGGCGTCATCGAGCTGACCGGGCTGTCGTGGCGACCGGCGGTGCTCTTCGTCCTCGCCGTGCTGACCCCGTCGGCCGGCTTCATCCTCGATTCGCTGTCGTCGTGGCCGCTCAGCGCCGACCAGCGCGGCTGGGTGCGCTCGAAGACCATCGCCACCGAGCTGGTGTCGCTCATCACGCTGTTCTTCGTGATGCAGTCGGCGTCGCTCGGCCAGTTCATCGCCGGCTCGACCGCCCTGGTGGTGCTGATCCTGGTCCTGCCGCTGATGTTCCGGGCGTTCGCGCTGTGGATCGCCCCCTACGCCCAGAACTCCGACTTCGCCTTCCTGCTGATGCTGGCGCTGATGGCGGCCTTCACCACCCGGCGCCTCGGCGCCTACTACCTGGTGGGCGCGTTCGTGGTCGGCATGATGGCGCAGCGCTTCCGCGAAGACCTGCCGACGATGTCGTCGGAGCACACGCTGCACGCCGTCGAGGTGTTCGCCTCGTTCTTCATCCCGTTCTACTTCTTCAACGCCGGACTGCACCTGCGGCCGGAGCACTTCAGCACCGCCGCCCTCGGCGTCGGCGTCGGCTGCCTGGCGCTGGTCGGGTTCCGCATCATGCTGGTCGCCGTGCACCGCCGCCTGGCCCTCGGCGAGCCGCTGGCCGAGGGGGCGCGGGTCGGCGTGTCGCTGGTGCCGACCCTGGTCTTCACGCTGGTGATCGCCGAGCTGCTGCGCGACTCGTTCGCCGCCACGCCGGCGCTCTTCGGCGGCCTGGTGCTCTACGCGCTGGTCAACACGCTGCTGCCGTCGCTGGTGCTCAAGGCGCCGCCGCCGCTCTTCGACCAGCCGCTGGCCATCACCGTCCCGCTCGAGCCGCAGGTGGCGGTGCCGCTCGAGCGGCCCGAGACGCCGACGACGGCCTGAGCGCCGCCGCCGGCCCGGGGTCTACTCGCCCTGCCTGGCGTGCAGGGAGAACGCCGCGCCCTGCGGGTCCATGCAGTTGACGATGCGATCGCCGCCGGGGACCTCCATCGGGCCGTTCAGGATTTTGCCGCCACCCGCGGTGACCCGCGCCACCGCGCCGTCCAGCCCGGTGACGCGGAAATAAAGCCCCCAGTGCGGCGGCACCTGGGCCATCTCGGGCGCCTTGTTCATCATGCCGCCCATCGAGTGGGCGGAGCGGCCGAACATGTGGTACTTGCCCATCTCGCCCATGTCCATCGCTTCGGTCGGCTGCCAGCCGAACAGCTTCTGGTAGAAGTCGAGCGCCGCCGGGGCGTCGGTGGTCAGCAGCTCGATCCACGACACCTCACCCAGTGCCGCGGCCGCCTCCGGGGGCGGCGCCTCGGCCGGCTGGTAGATCGAGAAGGCGGCGCCCTGCGGATCGCGCATCGCCTGCATCCGGCCGATGCCGGGCACCTCCATCACCTCGGACACCGGGCTCCCACCCAGCCGGGCGACGTCGGCGGCGGCCGGCTCGATGGCCTCGACCGCGAAGTACAGCCCCCAGTTCGGCGGCACGCCGTGGGCGGCGAGTTCCGGCGGCAGTGGCATCGCGCCGGCGGCGAGCGCCTCGGCCGAGCGGCCGAACATCAGGTACGGCATGCCGGCGCCGTCAAACGGCGTGGTCGTCCAGCGGACGACGTCGGTGTAGAACCGTTCCGCGGCCGGCAGGTCCGTCGTCATCAGTTCGGCCCACAGCAAGCGGCCACGCAGCCCTTCGCCCATCACGTCCCTCCTGTGTCGATGTCGCGGGCACCGGCGGTGCCCCGCTCGGACTATATGTCCGGCTCGTGACGGTCCTGTACCACCGGCCGTCCCAGCGGGACGAACCGTGGGACCGGTTCCGCGTAGGGCGGCTCTTCAGAGCCGCCGTTCCACGGCAGGGCTGAAGCCCTGCCCTATGTGTTCCCCGGCAGGGCTGAAGTGCTGCCTTACGTGGCGAACAGGGCGCCAGAGAATCGAAATCGGTCCTAGGACTCGCGGAGCGCCACCATCGGGTCGACCCGTGCGGTCCGCAGCGCCGGCAGCAGGCTGGCGACGACGCCGGCCACGAGCAGGACGGCGGCCGCGGCGGCGAACGCCGGCAGGTCGAACGGCCCGACGCCGTAGAGCACGCCGGCCAGCGACCGGGCCAGCAGCACCGCCACCACCAGCCCGACGGCGCCGCCGGTCAGCACCAGCCCGACGCTGCGACGCATCACCAGCGACACCGTGTCGCCCCCCGACGCGCCCAGGGCGAGGCGCAGGCCGATCTCGCGGGTCCGCTCGCTGACCGAATACGACAGCACGCCGTAGATGCCCAGGGCGGCCAGCAGCAGCGCGGCGAGCGCGAACAGCGCCAGCAGCGTCGTGCTGAGGCGCGGCAGGAACACCGCCCGGGCCAGGATCTGGTCCACGGTGCTCAGCTCGTAGATCGGCTGCTGGGGATCGACCTCCCAGATCACCCGCTGGATCGTGGTCGCCAGCGCGCCGGGATCGCGCTCGGTGCGCGCCACCAGCGCCATGCCGGCCGACGGGCTCTGCCGCATCGGCAGATAGACCTGCTTCTTCGGCTCGCTGGCCAGCCCCTGGTTGCGCACGTCGCCGACCACGCCGACCACCTCGCTCCGGCCGTGCGGGTTCTGGATGATCTGGCCGAGCGGACTGCGATCCGGAAAGTAGCGACGGGCCATGGTCTGGTTGATGACGCTGGTCCGCGGCCCGGTCTCGACGTCGCGTTCGTCGAGGTAGCGGCCGGCGACGAGCGGAATGCGCATGGTCGCGAAGTAGCCGGGGGCGACGATGCGGACGTCGGCGAGCGGATCCTCGGTGGGCGGCGGCTGCTGGCCGGCGACGGTGAAGGGCAACGCGCCGGCAGCGCCGACGTCGTGCAGCGGCATCGCCGACACCGCCGACGCCTGGGTGACGCCGGGGGCGCGGCGCAGGCGGTCGACCACGTCCTCGTAGAAGCGCGCCAGCGCCGGCCGCTGGTTGTACTTCGTGGTCGGCAGCAGCACCCGGGCGGCCACCAGGTTGGCGGCGTCGAAGCCCGGACTCACCTGCAGCAGCTTCTGGAAGCTGCGGGTCATCAGTCCGGCGCCGACGAGCAGCACCAGCGCCAGCGCCACCTCGGCGACGACCAGGGCGTTGAGGGCGCGGCCGGCATAGGGGCTGCCGGTGGCGCCCGACGACTCGTGCATCCGCCGGCGCAGATCGTGCGTGGCGCGTACCGCGGGCAGCATGCCGAAGGCCAGCGCCACGGCCAGTGACACGACCATGGCGAACGCGAGGACGCCGCCGTCCAGTTCGAGCTGGTCGAGGCGGGGCAACTGGGCTTCGGGCAGGGCCGACAGCATGCGCAGGCCGCCGACCGCCACCAGGAGGCCGAGCGCACCGCCGCCGCCGGCCAAGAGCAGCGCCTCGGCGAGGATCGGCCGGGCCACTTCCCAGCGCCCGGCGCCGAGCGCGCCGCGCACGGCGATCTCGCGGCGCCGGCTCGACAGCCGCGCCAGCAGCAGGTTGGCCATGTTGGCGCAGACGATGAGCAGCAGGAACGCCACGGCGCCCATCAGCACGGCCAGCGCCGGCCGCGACGCGGCGACCAGCTGCTCGTGGGCGGCCACCACGCGCGCGCTCCAGCCCAGATTGCTGTCGGGATGGGCGGCGGCGATGCGCGTGGCGACGACGCGCAGCTCCTCCTCGGCCTGCGCCATCGACGCCCCGGCGGCGAGCCGCCCGACCACGGTGAGCGAGCGGGCCCGCCGTGACGCGCCGTGGATGTCCTTGGGATCGAACGCCAGCGGCGTCCACACCTCGACGTCGGTGGCGGTCGGGAACTCGAACCCCGGTGGCATGACCCCGACCACCGTGAACGGCACGGCGTCGAGCTGGATCGCCCGGCCGACCACCGCCGGATCGGCGCCGAGCACCCGGGTCCAGAAGCCGTGCGCGAGCACGGCGACGCGATCGGCGCCGACCACCGCCTCGTCGCGGGTGAAGGTCCGGCCGACCGCGGCGTCGGCGCGGAGCACGGCGAACAGGTCGGGGGTGGCCCGCACCCCGCGCAGGTTCATCGGGTCGCCGCTGCCGGCGTACGAGAAGTCCACCTGGCGGTAGGCGGCGAGGGTCGCAAAGCTCGCCGCGTCGCGGGTCCAGTCGTCGAAGGTCGGCACCGACACCCGCTCCTGGTTGCCCTCGGGATTCACTTCCCACAGCACGGCCAGCTGCTCGGGGTCGGCGTAGGGCAGCGGGTTGAGCACCACGGCCTTGATGACGCTGAAGATGGCCGTCGTGGCGCCGATGCCGAGCCCCAGCGTCAGCAGCGCCACGGCGAGGAACGTCGGCTGGCGGCGCAGGCCGCGAGCGGCGTACTTGAACGCGGAGAGCCAGTCGGCCATCCGGCGAATTCTACGCCCGCCGGCCGGGTCGGCAGCGCCGATTCCGCCGGCCCGACGGTGCGGCGAGCGGCCGGGCCCGGCGGCGACATCCAACCCTCGTGGTAGAACCCCCTCCAGGAGGATCCGCGATGTCCACGCCGAGTGTCCGCCGGCAGGGGGAGTGGGTGCCGCTCACCAAGGCCGAGTTCCGCGAGCGGTTCTTCGCCCGCTTCTACGACCCGGCATTCGACGCCGTCGCGCCCGAACTGGAACGCGTCTTCGAGAAGGCCTGGGAGGGCTACGACGTCTACCGCAAGTCGCCGCGCACCCAGCCGGCCGGCCCCGGCCATGCCGACCCGGCCATGGCGGTGCCGGTGGAGTGGGCGCGCACCAAGGCCGCCATCGCCGCCGCCGAGGCCCGGCACCGCGACCCGGCGGCGCCGACCCGCGTCCTGCTCGTGAACGGCTCGACGCGGAGCCAGTTCACCTGTCCGGGCGAGATCTCCAAGACGCTGCGCCTCGTGGAGCGGGCGCGTGCGGTCTTCGCCGCGATGCCCGGCGTCGAGGTGGACCAGCTCGACGTCTCGACGCTCGCCGACGAGCCGCTGAAGGTGATCTACCCGTGCAAGGCCTGCGTCTCCACGGCGCAGCCGCTGTGCCACTGGCCGTGCTCCTGCTACCCCAACCACGCCCTTGGGCAGGCCGGCGACTGGATGGCCGAGCTGTATCCCCGCTGGGTCGCCGCGCACGCCGTCTTCATCGCCTGTCCGGTGCACTGGTACCACGCGCCGGCCAGCCTCAAGCTGATGATCGACCGGCTGGTGTGCGCCGACGGCGGCAACCCCGACTTCACCAGCACCGGCGGCAAGGATCCGGCGAGGGCCAAGGCCCTCGAACTGGACGGCGACGGCTGGCACTACCCCAAACACCTCGCCGGACGGGCGTTCGCGGTGGTCGCCCACGGCGACGCCGCCGGGCCGGAGAACCTGCGCCGCATGCTCGTGGACTGGCTCACCGATCTCGGCATGGTGCAGGCCGGGCCGCTGGCCGCGCTCGACACCTGGATCGGCTGGTACGAGCCCTACGCCACCAGCCACGAGGCGCTCGACGACGACCCGGACCTCTTCGTGCAGGTCGAGCAGGCGGCGCGCAGCCTGGCGGCGCTCACCGCCGACATCCGCAGCGGCCACTACCGCTCGCCCGCCGCCGGTCTGCACAGTCCGAAGGAAAAGTAAGGCTCAGAAGCCGACGATCAGGTTGAGCCGCGCGGTGCGCGGCAACACCGGGTGGAAGTGGACGTCGCCGACGCCGCCGGCCGGTTCGCCGGGCAGCCGCGACGTGTAGAAGTAGTCGATGTCGCTGTGCCGGGCGTCGAACAGGTTGAAGACGTCCACCGCCAGCCGCACCGTGCGGTGCAGCCGATAGCCGGCCTCGACGTTGACGATCCGCGTCGACCGTGATCGCACCGAGTCGTCCTCGAGGAGCGCGCGCGGGCCGAAGTAGCGCAGCCGCAGGCTGCCGAACACGTTCTTGACGTGGTCCACGGTGATGCCGGCGGCGACGACGGCGTTGACGGCGCCGGGCACGGCGTCGCCGGCCGGATCGTCGTCGGTGAATCGGGCGCTCGACAGCGAGACGTCGGCATCGAACACCAGCCACGGCCGCGGCGAGTAGTAGTTGGCGAACTCGACGCCGTAGCGATGGCTGGGCCGGCCGGCCTCGGTGGTGCCGGCGTCGCCGATGAAGATGAGCTCCGAGTCGAGGTGCAGCGTCCACAGCGACAGGCTGCTCTGGAGCCCGGGAACGCGGACGCTGCGCACCCCCACTTCGGCGCCCTTGGCGCGGGCCAGCGGCGTCACCCTGTCGGCGGGCGCTCCGGTGGCGGGATCGACGGTGATGGTGGCGCCGCGGGCGTCGTTGCTGTGGAAGCCGAACCCGCCGTTGACGTAGAACTCCGTGCCGGCGAACGGACCGATCACCGCTCCGGCCTTGGGGCTGAGCAGGGCGGCGTAGTCCAGCCCGGAATTGCGCGGATCGCCGGCCGCGACGTCGAAACGGTAGCCGTCCCAGCGCAGACCGGCGAGCGTGCGCAGCCAGGGCGTCCACGCCGTGTCGTTCTGCGCGAACAGGCCGACGCTGGACTGCCGCACGGCGTCCTCGCGAACCGTCTCGAGCGGCGCGCGGCGCACCGTGCGGTAGAGGCCGACGTTGGCGATCTGGTCGTGGCGCACCTGCAGCGCGGCGGTGTTCTGGACGGCGCGACCGGCCCACTGCCCCAGCCGGCGATGGCTGACCCTGGCGCCGTAGACGTAGCGGTGGTCGGCCTGACGGAACTGGTCGCCGTTGTCGGGGTCGTCGAGGACATAGGTGAAGTTCGAGAACAGGTTCAGGTCGTAGCCGAGGCCGTAGGCCGAGATCTTGGTGCTGGCGTTGTCGGCGGTGCGCTGCCAGTCGACCGACCCGCTGTAGCGGTACGAGTCGCCGCCGTTGGAGGTATCGACGGTGCCGAAGCGATCGAGCGTGCCGTCCGCCACGGCGCGCCGCGGGATCTGGTCGGTGGCGTTCCACTCGCCGCGATAACCCATCGCGGTGACGGCCAGGCCGTTCAGCGCGTCGCCGCGGCTGTAGCGCAGCACGCCGTTCACCTTGCGGAAGTCGTCGGGGCGCCGCCACGGCCCGTCGTTGTGCATGACCTCGACGGCCCCCAGCACCACGCCGGCGCCGGCCGGCCGCGACGCCGCCGCCAGCGCCCGGCCGAAGCCCTGCCCGCCGCCGGCGATGCGCACGATCGGCCTGGCCAGGCTGTTGGTGTAGTTGATGGTGGCCGCCCCGGCGGTCGAGAAGTCGCCGTGCTCGGCGAAGTACGGGCCCTTGGAGAACTGGACGCCGCTCACCAGTTCGGGAATCAGGAAGTTGAGATCGGAGTAGCCGTGGCCGTGGCCGTGCGTCGGCAGGTTCACCGGCAGGCCGGCGACGGTGGTCGAGAAGTCGGTGCCGTGATCGAGGTTGAAGCCGCGCAGGTAGTACTGGTTGGCCTTGCCCTCGCCGCTGTGCTGGCTGATCACCACACCGGGCACGGTCTCGAGCACCTCGCCGGCCCGCATCACCGGCCGGGTGTCGAGCTGCCGGGCGGTGATCGCCCCCTGGCTCGCCGACTGAGCGACGCCGACCAGGTTGCCGGCCGGGTCCTCGACATCGGCGAGGTTGGTGAACGTGGACTTGCCGGTGACGGCGACGTCGGCCGTGACGGCGAGGGTGAGCACCACATCCACCCGCAGCAGCCCGGTCGCCGGCACCACCACGTCGCGGCGGCCGAGCGCGAAGTGCACCAGCACGAACTCGAGCCGGGCCCGCCCCGGCGGAACCGCGCTGAACACGAACTCGCCGCGGGGGTCGGCGGCGGCCCGCCGGGCCGCTCCGGCTTCATCGATGAGTGTCACCACCACGCCGGGCAGCCGCGCCCCGGTCTCGTCGCTCACCGTGCCGCGCACCGCGGCGGACTGCGCCCACCCCGTCGTCGCCATCACCAGCGTGGCCGCCATCGCGCCGACGCACACACCCGACCGTTCTCGCCACACGCCCGTACTGCTCCTTCGCCGGTTCCCGGTTACTCTACGCAGACGCGCCGCGAACGGCTGTGTGGCAAATTGCCGCAGGCGCACGGATGCCCGTCTCGAGTCCCTGGTACCTGAGTGCCACGCCGATCACCGCCGCGCCGTGGCTGACTCGCCTGCGCGCGACCACGGCGGTCGTGTGCGCGGTGGTCGTCGCGATCGCTCTCGCGTGGCCGTCGCTCGACTTCCCACTGCGCCAGGCGACCCCGCTCGTCGCGCTCGCCGGTGTCGTCCACGGTTTGATCGCCGTGACGCTGGCGCGGCAGTGGGCGATGCCGGCCGCCATGGTGGCGCTGGGCGCGCTCGTCGACGTGGCGCTCCTGGGCTGGCTGCTCGATCTCACCGGCGGTCCGTTCAACCCGTTCGCCGTGGTGTTCGCCGTGCACGTCGCCTTCGCCGGAGTGACCGCCGGGCGCTGGCCGGCCGCGGCGGTCGCTGCCGGCGCCGTCGCGGTCTACGGCACGCTGCTCTACCTCCACACCCTGGAAGGCGTCGCCGGCCATCACCGCCTCAACGACTTCCCGACCCACCTCTTCACGATGTGGGTCTCGGTGACGGCGACTGCCGAACTGGCGGCGTGGTTCGCCGTGCAGGCGTCGGCAGCGCTCGACACGATGCGCCGGCGGGCGATGCGGTCCGAGCGACTCGTATCGCTCACCACCCTGGCCGCCGGGGCGGCCCACGAGCTGTCCACGCCGCTGGCGACCATCGCCGTGGCGGCGCGCGAACTCGAGCGGGCCGCCGGCGCCGAGGCCCCCGCCCTCGCCGACGACGCCCGGCTCATCCGCACCGAGGTCGATCGCTGCCAGTCGATCCTCGACCAGATGAGCGGCCGGGCCGGCGGCAGCGTCGAGGACGCGCCCGAAGCCGTCGATGTCGTCGCCGTGCTGGCCGACGCCGCGCGCGCACTGCCCGGTGACGGCGGCGGCCGCGTGCGGGTCGAGGCGGCGCCGGCCCTCCCGGCGGTCTGGGCGACGCGGGCCGGGCTGCGCCAGGCGCTGCTGTCGCTGCTCGCCAACGCCGTCGAGGCCAGCCCGGCCGGCGCGACGGTGGACGTCCGCGCCGTGGCCAGCGACGATCGCACCGCCGTGCGCATCGACGTCCAGGATCGCGGAGCGGGCATGGCGCCCGAGGTCCTGGCTCGCGCCGGCGAGCCGTTTTTCAGCACCCGCGCCGCCGGGCGCGGCCTCGGGCTCGGCCTGTTCCTGGCCCGGGTGTTCGCTGAACGCAGCGGCGGCGCCCTGGCGATCGTCACCGACGGCGGCACACGCGTCACGCTCGACCTGCCAGCCGCCGGCCACGGTGGGCCGACGCCATGACCGAGACCCGCACGCTGCTCGTCGCCGACGACGACGCGCCGTTCCGGCACCGGTTGCTCAGGGCGCTCGCCGACCGTGGGTTCGACGTGCGCGGTGCCGGCACCGCCGCCGAGGCGCTTGCCGCCGCCGAGCGCGACAGCCCCGAACTCGCCCTGGTCGATCTGCGTCTCGGCGGCGACTCCGGGCTCGACCTGGTCGAGGCGCTCAAGGCCATCGACGCCACGACCCGCATCGTCGTCCTCACCGGCTACGGCAGCATCGCCACCGCGGTGGAGAGCATGAAGCGCGGCGCCACCACCTATCTCACCAAGCCGGTCGACGCCGACCAGATCCTGGCCGCCTTCGCCGGTGCCACCGCCACCGGCGGCACGCCGGTGCCCACGCTGGCGCGGGTCGAGTGGGAGCACATCCAGCGCGTCCTGGCCGATTGCGGCGGCAACGTGTCGCAGGCGGCGCGGCTGCTCGGCATCCATCGCCGCTCCCTGCAACGCAAGCTCGGCAAGGAGCCCGGTCCGGAGTCGCTCGCCGATCGCGACTGACGCCCCGGCCGGCGGCGCGATAGCATGGGGCGCCATGACCGCGACCTCCGCCGGCAACGACGACAAGCGCCTGCGCCTGCGCCAGATGACCCTGGCCGATTTCGACGCGCTGGTGGCGTTGCAGGGCCGCTGTTTCCCCGGCATGGGCCCGTGGGCGCGGGCGCAGATCGAAAGCCAGCTGCGGATCTTTCCCGAAGGCCAGATCGTGCTCGACCTCGACGGCCAGATCGTCGCCTCGTCGAGCAGCCTGATCGTCGACGCGTCGGGCCACTCCGAGTGGCACGACTGGAAGGTCATCACCGACAACGGCTTCATCCGCAACCACGATCCGCACGGCGACATGCTCTACGGGATCGAGATCATGGTCGACCCGGCGTTTCGCGGCATGAAGCTGTCGCGGCGCCTCTACGACGCCCGCCGCCAGCTGGCCCGCGACTACAACCTGCGCGGCATCATCATCGGCGGCCGCATCCCGGGCTACGGCGCCCACGCCGACGAGATGTCGGCCACCGAGTACGTCGAGAAGGTGATCAGCAAGAACCTGATCGATCCGGTGCTGACGCCGCAGCTCTCGAACGGCTTCGTCCTGAAGGGCATCATCCCCGGCTACTTCCCGAGCGACCAGGAGTCGCGCGGCTACGCCACCTACCTGGAGTGGACCAACCTCGACTACGCGCCGCCCGACAAGCGGCAGCAGCTGCGCCGCTCGAGCCCGGTGCGGCTGTCGGCGGTCCAGTACCAGATGCGGCGGATCCAGAACTTCGACGACTTCGCCCGCCAGTGCGAGTTCTTCGTCGACGTCGCCTCCGATTACACCTCCGACTTCCTGCTCTTCCCCGAGCTCTTCACCACCCAGCTGCTGTCGACGATCCGCGCCGAACGGCCGGGAGCGTCGGCGCGCATGCTGGCCGACTTCACGCCGCGCTACACCGAGCTGTTCCGCGCCCTGGCGCTCAAGTACCACCTGAACATCGTCGCTGGCAGCCAGTTCGAGCTCGACGGCGACAAGCTCTACAACACCGCGTTCCTGTTCCGCCGCGACGGCACCAGCGAGCGCCAGCGCAAGCTGCACATCACGCCGCACGAGAAGAAGTGGTGGGGGGTGCAGCCCGGCCAGGCGCTGCGGGTGTTCGACACCGACCGCGGCCGCATCGCGGTGCTGGTCGGCTACGACGTGCAGTTCCCCGAGCTGGCACGGATCGCCTTCGCGCAGGGCGCGCGCATGCTGTTCGTGCCGTTCAACAGCGACGAACGCAACGACTACCTGCGGATGCGCTACTCGGCCCAGGCGCGCTGCGTCGAGAACCCGGTGTTCCTGGTGCTGTCGGGATGCGTCGGCAACCTGCCCGAGGTCGACCACGCCGACATCCACTACGCGCAGTCGTGCATCCTCGCCCCGGCCGATTTCTACTTCAGCCGCGACGGCATCGCCGGCGAGTGCGAGCCCAATGTCGAGACCGTGGTCTTCGCCGACGTCGATCTGGAGATGCTGCGCCGCCAGCGGCGCAAGGGCACGGTGATGAACTGGGAGGATCGCCGCCGCGACCTCTACGCCGTCCACTACACCGTGGACGGGCAGCCCGGCGAGCCGGTGTGACGCCGGGCGGCCCGGCCGCGCCGCCTCAAATCCGGTTGAGCAGCGCGCGCAGGCTCGACGCCCGCGGAGCGACGTCGAGCTTGAAGAGTCGCGACGCGTTCTCGTAGAGCAGCATCGACTTGTCGGCGGCGGGCAGCGGCAGTTCGTCCATGAACTGCAGGTACGACTCCATCGAGGAGATCGGCCAGTCGGTGCCGTAGAGCACCTTGGCGGGGTTGATCCCCCACGACACCATCTCCTTGAACTGCTGGCGCATGTACTGCTCGAAGCGGTCGGTGAAGTTGCCGAGCACCAGCCCGGAGATGTCGGTGTAGACGTTCTCGTTCTTGTAGATCACCTCCATGCAGTCGCGGAACCACGGATTGCCGAGGTGACAGATGAGGAACTTCACGCGCGGGAAGTCGACGGCGACGTCGTCGACGTGGAGCGGGTGCGAGTACTTGACCTTGCCGCGCGGCGCGTAGGTGTCGCCGGAGTGGATCATCACCGGGACGTCGAACTCCTCGGCCAGCTCGTAGGCCGGCGCCAGCTTCGGGTCGGCCGGGTAGAACGGCTCGTAGCCCGGGTAGATCTTCAGAGCCTTGATCGCCCCGTCGGTGAGCAGGGCCCGCAGCTCGTCGACGTCGGCGGCCGAGAAGGTCGTCCACGACAGACCGGCGACGACGTGCACGTTGGGCAGGTGCGCGGTGGCCTCGACCACGGCCCGCGTCGAGGGCCGCCCCGGGCTCACCTTGTAGGAGGTCAGGACCAGGGCGACGTCGACGCGGTTGCGCCGCATCGTGGTGAGCAGGCCGTCGAGGCACTGCGGCAGGGCCTCGACCGTTTCGTCCTCGTAGTAGTTGACGTGCGTGTGGCAGTCGATGATCATCGCGCGCTACTTCCGAGTGTAACGCGCGATGACCTGAGCGGCCCAGTCGCGGCCGCCGAGGCCGAAGGCCAGCGCCGCCGCCAGGCACACCGCCGCGAAGGCGATCTGGAACCCCGAGACGAGCACCTCGGAACGGACCGCCAGCTGCTCGGCGGCCATGAACACGACGAAGGCCAGCAGCGCATAGCGGGTGAGCGCCGCCACCGGCACCGCGGCGGTGGCGCCGACGTTGCTCAGATAGCTCATCACCAGGGCGCCGGCGATGCGGGCGAGCAGCGAGCCGAACACCAGGATGCCGACGGCGACGATGAGGTTGGGCACGAAGTTGGCCAGCCGTTCGAGCAGCACCCGCGCCGCCTGGAGGCCGAGGGCGTCGAGCAGGGCCAGGAACACCCCGAGCAGCACCAGCCAGTAGACGGCGCCGGCGATCAGGGTGACGGCGGTCATGTCGACGCCGCCGCGGACCAGGAAGTCCTCGAAGCCCGAGCGCTCGGCGAAGTGGTCGACGCGCAGCCAGCGCAGCACCCGCACGCACAGCCGGCGCAGGAACCGCGCCAGCAGCCAGCCGGCCACCAGCAGGACGACGGCGAGCAGGACATCCGGCAGAACGCCGATCATCTCGTTCCACGAGTTGCGGAGCGAGGCCAGCAACGTGCTCGACTCGAACATGGGACCGAGGTCTCCTTCGAGGGCCGATGGTACCCCCGTTTCCCCGGTCGCTGGTCCCCGCTCCCCGGTCCCTGCCGTGATCCATACTGTCGCCATGAACTGGCTGGTCAAGGAAGAGCCGTCGAACTACAACTTCGCGCAGTTCAGGACCGACCGCCGTACCACCTGGTCCGGGGTCCGCAACCCGGTCGCCCAGCGCCACCTGCAGGCGATGCGCAAGGGCGACCGGGTGTTCTACTACCACACCGGCAACGAGAAGGCAGTGGTCGGCACGGCCCGGGTCGCCGGCGCGCCGCGCCCCGACCCCGACGATCCAGGCGGCCGGTTCCACGTCGTCGACCTCACCGCCGACGCGCCGCTGGCCTCGCCGGTGACCCTCAAGGCGATCAAGGCCGATCCGCGCTTCGCCGACTTCGCCCTGGTGCGGGTCGCCCGTCTGTCGGTGATGCCGGTGACCGACCAGCAGTGGGGCTGGATCGAGGGGATGGCCAAGACATAGGGACCGGGGACCAGGGACCGGGGACCAGGGAAGAACGCTTGTTACGCTACGCGTGCTCCGGCGGCCTGACAGCGTGAAGGTCGATCCGCTCTTCCCCGGTCCCCGGTCCCTTCGAGTATCAATGAACTATCGTCAGTTCCGACACCTCGGGCCGGTCAGCGAGATCGGCTACGGCATGTGGGGCATGGGCGGGTGGACCGGGTCGGACGACGCCGAGTCGCTCGCCTCGCTGCACCGTGCCGTGGAGCTCGGCTGCACGTTCTTCGACACCGCGTGGGCCTACGGGCAGGGGCACAGCGAGCGGCTGCTCGGCGCGCTGGTGCGCGCGCATCCCGATCGCCGGCTCGTGGTCGCCACGAAGGTGCCGCCGAAGAACATGAAGTGGCCGGGATCGGCGGCGTCGGCGGCGGCCGACGTCTACCCCGCCGATCACATCCGGCAGTTCACCGAGACGAGCCTGCGACACCTCGGCCTGGAGCGGCTCGACCTGATGCAGCTCCACGTGTGGGACGACGCCTGGGTTGCCGACGAGGGCTGGCAGCAGGCCGCGGCGGCGCTCAAACGCGACGGCCTGGTCGGCGCCTTCGGCATCAGCGTCAACCGCTGGCAGCCGGAGAACGTCCTGCAGGCACTCGCCACCGGGCTGGTGGACGCCGTGCAGGTGGTCTACAACGTCTTCGATCAGGCGCCGGAAGACGTGCTCTTCCCCGCCTGCCGGGCCCTTGGGGTGGCGGTCATCGCCCGCGTCCCGTTCGACGAGGGGTCGCTGACCGGCACCCTCACCCGTGACAGCCGCTGGCCGGAGGGCGACTGGCGCAACACCTACTTCGCCCCGGCTCACCTGGCCGCCACCGTCGCCCGCGTCGAGGCCCTGGCGCCGCTGGTGCCGTCCGACGGGTCGCTGGCCGACCTGGCGCTGCGCTTCATCCTCACCTGTCCCGACGTCACGACGGTGATTCCGGGCATGCGGAAGCGGCGACACGTCGAGGCCAACATGGCCGCCAGCGGCCACGGCCCGCTGCCGCCGGCGCTGCACCAGGCGCTGCGGGCGCATCGCTGGCATCGCGCCGTGGCGGGCACGCCGTAACCGGCCGGTACGGTCCTATAATTCGTCGGCCCGGCGACGGCTTTCGATGCCCCTGACGTTTGGCCCGTTCGTCCTCGATCTCGACCAGCGCCGGCTGTTTCGCGGCGGCGACGAACTGCACCTCCAGCCCAAGGCGTTCGAGCTGCTGCGCCTGCTGGTCGAGGCCCGGCCCAAGGCGCTCAGCAAGGACGCCATCCTGACCGCGGTGTGGCCCGGCACCTTCGTGACCGAGAACAGCCTGGCCACGGTGGTCCGCGACCTGCGCACCGCGCTGGGCGACGACGCCCAGGCGCCGCGCTACATCCGCACGGCGTTCGGCTTCGGCTACGCCTTCGTCGGCGACGCGGCGCCGGCCGGCCCCGCCGTGGCGGCGTCGGACTGGCGCCTGATCCTCGACCACCGCGAGATCGTGCTCCGCGAGGGCGAGACGGTGCTCGGCCGCGCCGGCGCCGACGTGGTCGTCATCGACGGCCCGACCGTGTCGCGCCACCACGCGGTGGTCCGCGTGACCGGCGATCGCGCCGTCGTCGAGGACCTGGGCAGCAAGAACGGGACCTGGCTGGACGGCCGGCGGCTGACCGCGGTCGCGCCGCTCAACGACGGCGCCGAACTGCGCCTGGGCGTGGTGCGCCTCGTCGTCCGGCTCCGCCGCGCCGATCCGACGACCGAGACCGCGGTGTCGTGGGGCGGGCCCGGCGACGTGCGCGAGTCGCTCTAGTCGCTGACCTCGCTCACCGCGGGCGCCTCGACGGCGAGACGGTTGACCAGCACCTTGTCGATCCGCCGGCCGTCCATATCGATCACCTCGAAGCGCATGCCGCCCCACTCGAAGTGATCGGTGGTGCGGGGAATGCGCCCGAGGCGCGCCATCACGAAGCCGCCCAGGGTGTGGTAGGCGCCGGTCTCGTCCTCGGGGAGTTCGTCCAGCCCCAGCTCGCCGACCACGTCGTCGATCGGGGTGGCGCCGTCGACCAGCCAGCTGCCGTCGGGGCGGACGACGATCGGCCGTTCCTCGGCGGCGTCGCTCGGCAGGCTGCCGACGAAGGCCTCGAGCAGGTCGGTCACGGTGACCAGCCCTTCGACGGCGCCGAACTCGTCGAGGACGATCGCCATGTGCCGGTGCGAGCTCTTGAGGGCCTCGAGCAGCTTGAAGACGCCCATCGAGTCGGGCACGAACAGCGGGTCGCGGATGAGGCTCTTCAGCGCGATCGGCGCGTCCTTCATCGCCATCGACAACAGGTCGGCGGCCCGCACCGTGCCGAGCACGTTGTCGAGCGACCCGTTGCAGACGACGAACTGGCCGTGGCTGTGGCCGCCGAGGAACTCGCGCAGTTCGTCGGCGGTGGCGGCGACGTCGACCCACTCGATGTCGGGCCGCGGCGTCATGATCGCGCCGACGCGCTGGTCGCCGACCCGGAAGACGCGCTGCACCATCGTCTCCTCGGTCTCCTCGAGGGCGCCGCTCTCGGCGCCCTGGCTGATCACGGCGCGGATCTCGTCCTCGGTGAGGTGCGGATCGCCCTGCCCCTTGATGCCGAACAGCCGCAGCACGAGGTTGGTCGAGCCGGTGAGCAGCGACACGACCGGCGAGCCCAGCCGGGCCAGCGCCTGCATCGGGATCGCCACCCACGAGGCGATCGTCTCGGGGTGGTTGAGCCCGATGCGTTTGGGCACCAGCTCGCCGATGATGAGCGACAGGTAGGTGATCGCCGCCACGACCAGGCCGAGCGACAGCCCCTCGGCATAGGGCGCCAGCGCCGCGACGCCCTCGAAGGTGCCGCGCAGCGACCGGGCGATGGTGGCGCCGCCGTAGGCGCCGGCGAGCACGCCGACGAGCGAGATGCCGACCTGGACGGTGGAGAGGAACTGGGTCGGGGCGTTGGCCAGCGCCAGCGCCGCCCTGGCCATCCGGTCGCCGTCGTCGGCGCGCTGCTGGAGGCGGACCTTGCGGGCCGCCACGATGGCGATCTCCGACATCGCGAAGATGCCGTTGGCGACGAGCAGCACCAACACCACCACCACTTCGGTTCCGACGCCGCCCATCGCCGGGGATTGTACTCGGCGGCGTCGTACGGCAGAGCTGGCAGGGGCTGGAACGCGCCGTATACTCGCCGCCATGTTGCGACGACTCCCCGTGCTGCTGGCGGCGGTGGCGGCCGCCGTGCCGCTGGCCGGCCAGACCCGCGGCGGCCTCATGCCGCAGGACTTGCGGGCCCTGCAGTCGGTGGCCGACGTGCAGGTGTCGCCCGACGGCAGCCGCGTGGCCTACTCGGTGCTGCACCACGATGCGCCGGGCCGCCCCTCTGCCGTCGTCACCGTCCTCGATCTGGCCTCGGGCCGCCGCCACACGCTGCCGCCCGGCACCTCCGGGCCGCGGTGGTCGCCGGACGGCCGCCGGCTGGCCTTCCTCGGCCGCAACGCCGAGGGCGCCGGGCTGATGGTGGCGGAAGCCGACGGCAGCGGCGCCCGGCTGCTGGCGCCGGTCGAGGACACCAATCACCCGCTCCCCTCGGCCGGCGAATCGGTGTCGTGGGCGCCCGACGGCCGGCGCATCGCCTACGTCTCGGCCACGGCCGGCCCCGAAAGCGAGGAGGCCAACGGCGATCCGATGGTGATCACGCGCTACCTCTACAAGCCGACCGCCGGCGAGGGCTCGACCCGGTTCAACGACAACCGCCGTACCCATGTCTTCGTCGTCGACGTCGGCACCCGCCAGGTGACCCAGCTCACCGAGGGCACTGCCTACGAGCACTCGATCGACTGGGCGCCGGCCGGCGACGACATCGTCTTTGTCTCCAACCGCGAGGCCGACCCGGACAAGACGTTCAACTACGACGTCTTCACCGTGTCGGCGCGCACGAAACAGGTGCGCCGGCTGACGACGACCCGGAGCGCCGAGTACGCGCCGGTGTGGTCGCCCGACGGCACCCGCCTGGCGTTTGCCGGCACGCGCCGCGATCTCACCTCGTCGGAGACGACGATGGAGGACACGCACGTCTGGGTGATGCAGGCCGATGGCACCGGGCGGGTGGAGATCGGCGCCGCGGTGGACAACCGCCAGGGACCGCCGCGCTGGTCGCCCGACGGCCGCCACGTCTACTTCTCGCTGCAGGACCGCGGCCACGTGCGCCTGGCGCGGCTGCCGGCGGCCGGCGGCGAGGTCGAGCTCGTCGTGGCGGATCGCGGCAGCGTCGGCGCCTGGGGCGTGGGCGCCGCCGGCCTCGCCTACGCCTTCACCACGCCGGACGCGCCGGCCGACCTCTACACGCTCGCCGCGCCGGGCGCGACGCCCGAGCGGCGCACGACGCTCAACCAGGCCCTGCTCGCCGAGCGCACCGTCGCGGCCGTGGAGGCGTTGCAGTTCACCGGCCGGGACGGCACGCCGATCGAGGCGTTCCTGACCGTGCCGCTGGGCCGCACGGCCACGTCGCGCCACCCGCTCGTGGTCATGATCCACGGCGGTCCGCACGGCCAGCAGGGGCCGGCCTTCACCGCCAAAGCCCAGGTCTACGCCGCCCAGGGCTGGGCGGCGCTGATGGTCAACTACCGCGGATCCACCGGGTACGGCCAGGCGCTCGCCGACAAGATCTTCGGCGACCAGAACGGCGGTGAGGCCGAGGACGTGCTGGCCGGCGTCGAGGCGGCGCTGGCCCGCTACCCGTGGATCGACGCCGAGCGGCTGGGCATCGAGGGCACCAGCTACGGCGGCCAGCTCACCAACTGGATCATCACCCAGACCGATCGCTTCAAGGCGGCGATTCCCAACGCCGGCATCAGCAACCTGGTGAGCTTCAACTACATGGCCTACTACCACGACTACCTCGCCGTGGAGTACGGCCGCTACCCCCACCAGGACGGCCTGATGGACACCTTGTGGGCGCACTCGCCGCTGCGACTGGTCCACCGCGTGAAGACGCCGACGCTCATCACCCACGGCGAGAACGACAACGACGTGCCGATCGCCGAAGCCGAGCAGTTCTACGTCGCCCTGCACGACGTCGGGGTTCCGACCGTGCTGGTCCGCTATCCGCGCGAGGGCCACGGCCTGCGCGAGACGGGCCACGTCGTCGACCAGCTCGAGCGCAGCCTCGCGTGGTACCGGAAGTACTTCGGCACACCGAGGAACTGAGCCTCGCTCCGGTAAAGTAGACCGGTGTTCCCCAAGCGCCAGACCGAGGGCTCGGTCGTCTGCACCTCCTGCGGCCGGCTGGTCGGCGTCGCCGACGCCACCTGTTACAACTGCGGCCGCCGCAATCCGGGGTTGTGGGGCTACGCGCCGTGGTTCCGCCGGCTCGGCCAGGATCTGGGCTTCGTGCCCCTGGTCATGGGCGGCACGATCACGCTCTACGTGATCTCGCTGCTGCTCTCGGGGGCCAACCTGCAGACCATGCTGGCCCCCAACACCCAGGTGCTGGTGCTGCTCGGCGCCAGCGGCGCGTTCCCCGTGTTCGGCCTCGATCGCTGGTGGACGGTGCTCACCGCCGGCTGGCTCCACGCCGGCGTGCTGCACATCCTGTTCAACGTGCTGTGGATCCGCCAGCTCGGGCCGGCCGTGGCCGACCTCTACGGCCCGGGCCGCATGGTGATCCTCTACACCGTCGCCGGCGTGGTCGGGTTCACCTTCAGCTCGGTCGCCGGGCGCTACCTGGGTGGCCTGCCGCTCATCGGCGGCGCCACGGTGACCGTCGGCGCCTCGGCGCCGATCTTCGGGCTGCTCGGCGCGCTGGTCTACTACGGTCGGCGGACCGGGTCGCGTCACGTCGGCGAAGCCGGGCTGCAGTACGCGCTGCTGCTCGGCATCTTCGGCCTGATCTGGCCGGGGGTCGACAACCAGGCCCACCTGGGTGGGTTCGTCGGCGGCTACCTCGGCGGGATGCTCCTGGATCCGATGACCCCCGAGCGGATCGACCACCTCGTCGTCGCGGCCGGCTGCCTGGCGGTGACCCTGGCGGCGGTGGTGTGGTCGGTCGTCACCGCCCTGCCATACCTCGTGCGCTGACCAGAACCTGACCCGGCAGCTTCGGATTCTTGAATCTCCCGGGCCCAAAAACCCGAAGCCGAACGATCGCTATGGCTTGGCGTGACGGCGTTCCGCCGCTGCCGGGACGGCGTCCGCTCGCGGACGCGGTGAGGGCCGAACGTCGCGATTCCGGTCGAATTCGGCCGGAATTCCCCGCCGTTGGACCAATCGACGCCATTCGTACCGCGTATCGCGCGTTCGTCCCGGCATTTCGTACGCCCGAGTCGGCGCCAGTGATGGGCGGTATCCGACTCCGGAAGTCGGGCATCGCCCTTGCTGTAGATCGCCGTTGACGGCGGCGCCGGTCGATCGGAGCTGTCTTCTTTTTGACGCCACGGGCCATTGGGCCGGGGCGGCTTGTACGACAACCCCACAGGAGGTTATTTCCATGGCACGTTGGAGCAGGACTCTGCTCGCGCTGGCAGCCGCGGTGCTGCTGGCCGCCCCCGCTGCGTTCGCGCAGGGCGGTGGTGCGAGTTCGACCGGCAGTATCTCGGGTGAAGTCAAGGACGCGCAGGGCGGGGTGCTGCCCGGCGTCACCGTCACGGCCACCAGCCCGGCCCAGCCCGGCGCGCTGACCGCCGTGACCAACGAGGCGGGCATCTACCGCTTCCCGTCCGTGCCTCCCGGCGTCTACGCCCTGAGCTACGAACTGGCCGGCTTCAGCTCGGTCAACCGCGACGGCATCCGCGTGACCCTCGGCTTCAACGCCCAGGTCAACGTGGAGCTCGGCGTGGCCACCCTGCAGGAGACCGTGACGGTCAGCGGCCAGTCGCCGGTGATCGACACCTCGGCGACGCGTCTGCAGACCAACTACGACCAGGAGCGCCTGGCGTCGATTCCCAACGCCCGCGACATGTGGTCGCTGCTGGCGACGACCCCGTCGGTGACGCTGAACCGCGTCGACGTCGGCGGCGCCACCATGGGCACCCAGACCACCTACTTCGCCTACGGCTACTCGGGCCAGAACCGCCCGCTCGTCGAGGGCATCAACACCACCGAGGGCACCTCGGCGGCCGGCTTCTACCTCGACTACGGCTCCTTCGAAGAGGTGTTCATCGGCGCCGCGGCCAACTCGGCCGAGATGCCCAACTCGGGCGTGCTGACCCAGTTCGTCAGCAAGAGCGGCGGCAACACCCCGAGCCTCAACGTCTACTACGACATGGAGGACGAGAGCATCCAGAGCCGCAACCTCGCCGCCGACCAGGTCACTCCGACCCCGGGCGCCACCATCCGCCCCGACGGCAACCGCCTGGCCAGCTACAAGAACACCAACATCGGCGTCGGCTTCCCGATCCTGCGCGACCGCATCTGGGCGTTCGGCGCCTTCCTCGATCAGCGCAACTCGGTGGCCTCGCCGCCCTCGGGCAGCTTCCTCGACGGCACGCCGTTCAACACCAAGCTGCGCAACTACACCGGCAAGCTGACCTACCAGATGAACCAGAACAACAAGTTCGTCGGCTACCTGCAGCACGGCACCAAGCAGCAGCCCAACCGCACCGACAGCAGCAACCGCCTCGGCGCGCCCGTGCACATCACCGCCGATTCGACGGTGCTGCAGGACTCGCCGAGCTGGGTCTACAAGGGCGAGTGGAACGGCACGCTGAACCAGAACATGTTCGCCGAGTTCCGCGCCGGGCAGTTCGGCTACAACTTCGGCCTCGACAGCAACACCGGCGCGACCCGCTACGAGTCGCTGAGCACCAACCAGGTGCTCGGCGGCGGCCGTGACTGGGAGCTGCGCCGGCGCCGCAACCAGTACACGGGCGCGCTCAGCTACTTCAAGGACAACTTCCTCGGCGGCTCGCACAACCTCAAGGTCGGCGGTGAGTACCTCGACGAGGAGGGCACCACGCTGTGGAACCAGGCCTACGCCGACAACGTGATCCACTTCGTCCGCGGCGACCTGACCGGGCCGCTGTCGGCGACGACCGCCGACTCGGTGCGCCTGTACAACAACGCCGTCGCGGTCAACGCCCTGGCCACGACCAGCGCCTTCGTCACCGACACCTGGACGGTGCAGCGCCTCACGGTCAACGCCGGCGTGCGCTACGACCGCTACCGCGTGTGGCTGCCCGAGCAGTCGCTGCCGGCCGGCCGCTTCGCGGTCGCCAAGGACTTCGCCGAGCAGTCGAGCATCGTCACCTTCAACCACCTGGTGCCGCGCATCGGCGCCAGCTACGACCTGATGGGCGACGGCACGACGGTCGTCAAGGCCAACTACGGCCGCTTCTACTTCAACCCCGGCGTCAACCTGGCCGACGCGGTCAACGAGAACACCGCCAACCAGTACGCCGACTACACCTGGAACGACGCCAACGGCGACCGGGTGTTCCAGGAGGGCGAACAGACCGCCCTGCAGGTGCGGTTCGGCGGCGTCGCCAACGCCTTCATCGACCCGGATCTCGAGAACGCCTACACCGACGAGGCGTCGCTGTTCGTCGAGCGCTCGGTGATGACCGACCTCGGCGTCCGCGTCGGCTTCGTGTGGAAGAAGGACCAGAACGGCTGGCAGCAGTTCAACACCGCCCGGCCGTTCAGCGCCTACAACGTCCCGGTGACCATCACCGATCCGGGCCCCGACGGCATCACCGGCAGCAGCGACGACCGCTCGGTGTCGGCCTTCAACCTCGACCCGTCGCTGCTCACCGCCTCGCGGCAGGAAGCCACCAACATCGACGGCTACGAGGGCACCTACAAGACCCTCGAGTTCTCGACCAACAAGCGCTTCTCGAACCGCTGGGGCCTGAACGCCTCGTTCTCCTACACCTGGACGACGGAGTTCGGCAACAACTACTTCAACAACCGCTTCGGCACCGCGGTCTCGAACTTCTCGTTCTTCGGCAGCTACCCGCTGAACCCGAACGAGAAGACCGAGAACGACTACACCAACTGGAACGGCAAGCTGACCGGCACCGTGGACGTGGGCTGGGGCATCAACGTGACCCCGGTGTGGAAGATCCAGAGCGGCGCGCCCTACGGCCGCTACTTCAACGCCACCCTCAACTACGGCACGCAGATCATCCTCGCCGAGCCGATCGGCACCCGCCGTCAGGACACGGTGTCGGTGATCGACGTCCGCGCCGAGAAGCAGATCCGCTTCGCCACCAAGGCGCGGGTCGGCGTCTTCGCCGACGTGTTCAACCTGATGAACTCGAACACCGCGGTGAACCTCAACTGGCGCGCCGGCTCGTCGTTCGAGCGTGCCACCACGGTGCTCGGACCGCGCATCGCCAAGTTCGGCGTCAAGTTCGACTGGTAGGGCTGATGCTCGAGCAGCGGCCAGCGGCTAGGGGCTAGCGGCTGGGCCAACACGGCGAGGGCCCGGTGGACATCCCACCGGGCCCTTGGTTTGTACGGGGCCTGGGACAGGCGCTTACGGTGCGGGGGGCGGGGTGGCGGCGCGTTCGTCGGCCACCCAGGCGGCGATCTGCTCGCGGGTCCAGCGGTGCTCGTCGTTCAGATGGACGATGAGAGCGGCCAGGGTCAGGACCTTGCGGCAGGCCTCGCCGGGACAGCGCCTGACGGTGCCGTCCAGGCAGTCGAAGTACTCCTCGAGGTCCTTGGTCGGCCGGCGGCCTTCCATGTTGGCGGGCAGGCGGAACATGCCCTCGTAGGCGGCGCCGAGGGCACAGGAGGCGTGGCGGCCGTGGAAGTAGTCGCCGAACGCCTGCTCGGGACGGCGATCGGCGCCGTTGCGGATGGCCTCGGCGAGCGCCTGCTCGATCTCGGGGTTGCGGGCCGGCATGGTGACCTCCCAGGGCATGGTGCGCCCTGGGGGCCCGAGTGTGCAAGGCCGGGGCCTGCCGGCCGGCCGCGCCGGGCCACATCGGGGCCGAGCGCCGGGGTCAGATCGTCCGCCGCTGGAACCCGGCTGTCGCGCCTGCGGACAGGCGCTCGGTGCTCAGAACGGCTTCCCCAGCCGCTCCTGGAGCTTCTCGCGATAGCCGCGGCTGAGGGTGAGCCGGGTGCCGTTCTGCAGGATCACCACGTACTCGCCGTTGAACCACGGCTGCAGTTCCTTGATGCGGTCGCTGTTGACGATGCGGGAGCGGTGGATGCGGACGAACCGCCGCGGGTCGAGCCGCGCCTCCATGCCGTTCATCGTCTCGCGGAAGAGATGCGAGTCTTCGCCCAGGTGCAGGCGGACGTAGTTGCCCGCCGCCTCGATCCACACGATGTCGTCGGTGCGCAGGAAGAACACCCGGCCGCCCGACTTGACCACCAGGCGGTCGAGACGCTGCGGCTCGGGCTTGATGTCCTGGACCAGCGCCATCAGCCGCTTGCCGAGGTCGCCGGCGCGGCGCCGCTCGACGTGGGTGCGGGCGTGCTGCAGCGTCTGCTGGAAGCGGTCGCGGCCGAACGGCTTCAGCAGGTAGTCGAGCGCGTGCACCTCGAAGGCGCGCAGCGCGTATTCGTCGTAGGCGGTGACGAACACCACCGCCGGCATCTTGTCGGCGCCGACCTTCTCGATGACGCCGAAGCCGTCGCAGGCCGGCATCTGCACGTCGAGGAACACCAGGTCCGGCTGCTGCTGCTGGATGGCGTCGGCGGCTTGCTGCCCGTCGGCGCACTGGCCGATGAGCTCGATGTCCTTCTCCTGCTGCAGCAGGCCGGCGATGCGCTCGCGGGCCATCGTCTCGTCGTCCACGACCATCGTGCGGATCTTCGTCACGCCATGCCCTCCATCGCTGTCGACGCCACGACCTCGACGTCGCTGGCCTCGGTGGCCACCTCGTCGATCGGGATGCCGATCACCACCGCCAGGCCGCCCTCGGGCGGCTGCCGCACCTCGAAGCGGTGGGCATCGCCGTAGAGATGCACCAGCCGCGACCGGGTGTTCGACAGCCCGACGCCGTGTTCGAGATCGGACAGCTTCGCCGCCGGTACGCCGACGCCGTCGTCGCGCACTTCCAGCTCCAGCACCGATCCGTGGCGCGCCGCCCGCACCCGCACGTGGCCGGGGCCGACCCGCGGTCCGATGCCGTGCCGGATGGCGTTTTCGACGAGCGGCTGCAGCAAAAGGTTTGGCACCGGGCAGTCGAGGGCGTCGGGCGCCACCTCGAACGTCACGTCGAGCCGTTCGCGGAAGCGCGCCTGTTCGATGGCGACGTACTTGCGCAGGAAGTCGAGTTCCTGTGCCAGCGCCACCTCCTGCACGCCGAGGGTCTCGAACGACATCCGCAGCAGGTCGCCGAGCCGGGCCAGCATGGCGTCGGCGGCCTCGACGTCGCGGTGCATCAGCGCCGAGATGGTGTTCAGGGTGTTGAACAGGAAGTGCGGCTGCAGCTGGCGCTGCAGGGTCTGGAGCTGGGCCTCCATCAGCCGCGTCTCGAGCTGCGAGGCGCGCAGCCGCCGGTCCTGCGCCTCGTAGTGGTAGCGCAGGGCGTGGCTGATGCCGACGATGGTCCAGTAGGTCATCATCTCCCAGTCGAAGTTCAGGAAGAACATCCGCTGGAATTCCGCCGCCCACACCCCCGGCGACTCGCCGCCGCTGGTGTAGATGGCCATCCGGCCGAGCATCACCAGGGTGACGTGGGCCAGGGTGCAGACGAACACGCCGACGACGTGCACCGGCACGCTGCGCAGCCAGGTGTCGCGCTCGAAGGGAAAGCGCCGCGCCAGCCAGAGGATGCCCGGCGTGAGCAGCGCCCAGCTGTACCAGTAGTTGAGGTTGAGCAGCAGCAGGAACGGGAACGACGCCGGCCGGCCGCGGGCCGCGAACGTGGCGACGTAGTAATAGGCGGTGAAGGCCGAGAAGAAGCCGAGCACCGTGGCAGCGCCGAAGATCACGCGCGGGCGAAGCGCGCCGGACGTCGTGGGCATCCCCCCACTATCGAAGCCGGTCGCGGCCCGGTCAAGGCCGGCGACCCGCGTCCGCAGGCCGCGCTGCCATTCGTCCCTGACGAGCGTGCTTTGGTCACTGACCAGGCGCGTCGCGGCGGCGGACCGCCGCTCTTCGCCCCGGCTGAAACCGACCGGTGAGGACGGCGCACCCGAGTGCAGCACGGCCGCGGGCGTTGCACGCCGTGTGCCGTACGACGGGACCAGTGTCCACGCGGGCGTGACGGGCGATCAGGCGTCGGTGGCCGCCGGCGCCGTCTCGGGTTCGAGCAGCAGGAATCCCAAAGGTGGGACGGTCAGCGCCAGGGACTGGCGGTGGCCGTGGCGGGCCACCGCCTCGGTCTCCAGGCGGCCGCCGTTGCCGGTGTTGCTGCCGCCGTAGACGCCGGCGTCGCTGTTCAACCGCTCGCGCCACCCGCCGGCCACCGGCACCCCGATCCGGTAGCCGAGGCGCGGCGCCGGGGTGAAGTTGGCGACCGCGGCCACCACCCGCCCGGTGGCCGGGTCGTGGCGCAGCAGCGAGACGACGCTGTTGTCGTGGTCGTGGCAGTCGATCCAGGCAAAGCCCGCCGGCGCCGCGTCCTCGGCCCACAGCGGCGGGCAGTCGCGGTAGGCGTGGTTCAGATCGCGGACCCACAGCTGCAGACCGCGGTGCCGCGGATCGCCGAGGATCGGCCAGTCGAGCTCGCCGTCGTGATCCCATTCGCGCCACTGCCCGAGCTCGGCGCCCATGAACAGCAGCTTCTTGCCGGGGTGCACGAACATGTAGCCGAGGAGCGTGCGCAGCGTCGCGTGCTTCTGCCAGGCGTCGCCGGGCATCCGGCCGAGCAGCGAGCCCTTGCCGTGGACGACCTCGTCGTGCGAGAGCGGCAGCAGGAAGCGCTCGCTGAAGGCGTAGAGCAGCGAGAAGGTGATGCGGTCGTGGTGCCACTTGCGGAACAGCGGATCGTGGCGGCAGTAGTCGAGCATGTCGTGCATCCACCCCATGTTCCACTTGTGGGTGAAGCCGAGGCCGCCGAGGTGCGCCTCGCGGGTCACGCCCGGCCACGCCGTCGATTCCTCGGCGACCAGCAGCACGCCCGGGTGCACGGCGCGCACCACGCCGGTGAGGTGGCGCAGGAAATCGACGGCATCGAGGTTCTCGCGGCCGCCGAAGCGGTTCGGCACCCACTCGCCGGCCTGGCGCGAGTAGTCGAGATACAGCATCGCCGCCACGGCGTCGACGCGCAGGCCGTCGAGGTGGAAGGCGTCGAGCCAGAAGAGGGCGTTGCTCACCAGGAACGACCGCACCTCGTGACGGCCGTAGTTGAACACCAGCGTGCCCCAGTCGCGATGCTCGCCCTGGCGCGGGTCGGCATGCTCGTAGAGCGCGGTGCCGTCGAACCGGGCCAGGCCGTGCACGTCCTTCGGGAAGTGGCCGGGGACCCAGTCGAGGATGACACCGAGGCCGGCCTGGTGGCAGGCGTCGACGAAGAAGCGGAAGTCGTCCGGCGACCCGTACCGGCTGGTCGGCGCGAAGAAGCCGGTGACCTGGTAGCCCCACGAGCCGGTGAACGGGTGCTCCATCACCGGCAGCAGCTCGATGTGGGTGAACCCCATCTCGCGCACGTAAGGCACCAGGGTCGCGGCCAGCTCGCGGTAGGTCAACGGCCGGGCGCCGTCGTCGCTGCGCCGCCACGAGCCGAGGTGCACCTCGTAGACCGAGACGGCGCCGGCCGCGGCGGCGGGGACGGCGTCGCGGGCCGCCAGCCAGGCGCCGTCGCCCCAGGCGTAGTCGTCCCGCCACACGACCGACGCCGTCGCCGGCGGCGACTCGGCCCGGCGCGCGAAGGGGTCGGCACGCAGCGTGCTGTGGCCGCTGCCGTCGAGGACGTCGAACTTGTAGCGCGGACCGGGCCCGACACCGGGGACGAAGATCTCCCACACCCCGGCCTCGGCCAGCAGCCGCATCGGGTGGACGCGGGCGTCCCAGCCGTTGAAGTCGCCGACGACGCTGACCCGCGCCGCGTTGGGCGCCCACACCGCGAAGTGCACCCCGTCGGCGTCGCCGACGCGACGGCAGCGGGCGCCGAGCGCCTCGTAGGCCCGCTGGTGGGTGCCCTCACGCCACAGATGGGCGTCGAGGGCGCCGAAGAGCGAGCCGTAGCGGTACGGGTCGTCGATGGTCGCCGCGCTGCCGTCGGGCCGGGTCACCTGCAGCCGGTAGTCGAAGCCGTCGAACGGCACGGCGAGGTGCGCCTCGAAGACGCCGGCGTCGTGGCAGCGGGTCATCGGCACGACGGTGCCGCCGACCTCGACGACGGCCAGCGTCGCGGCGTCGGGCCGCAGCGCGCGGACGACCACGCCAGCGGCCGTGGCGTGCGGCCCGAGGACGCGAAACGGGTCACGGTGGCGGCCGGCGACGAGCGCCTGCACCTCGGCAGCAGCGAGCGGGAACGGCATCGGCGCCGGATCTTATCGTGAGCGCCGACGCCGCCGGCGGCGGGCCACGTTATGATCGGCGGATGACACCAGGACTCTACGCCCGCTTCGCCACCAGCGAAGGCACCTTCACCGTGCGGCTGTTCGACCAGCAGACGCCCAAGACCGTCGCCAACTTCGTCGGCCTGGCCGAGGGCAGCAAGGCGTGGACCGATCCGGCGACCCGGGCCACCGTGAACCGGCCGTTCTACGACGGCCTGGTCTTCCACCGCGTGATCGCCGACTTCATGATCCAGGGCGGCTGCCCGCTCGGCACCGGCACCGGCGGGCCCGGCTACCAGTTCGCCGACGAGTTCGCGGCCGGCCTCACCCACGACAAGCCGGGCATCCTGTCGATGGCCAACGCCGGCCCGAACACCAACGGCAGCCAGTTCTTCATCACCCTGGTGCCGACGCCGTGGCTCGACAACCGCCACTCGGTGTTCGGCGAGGTCGCCGACGGCATGGACGTGGTCGAGAAGATCGGCGCCACGGCCACCGGCCGTCAGGATCGGCCGGTGAAGGACATCCGCATCGAGTCGGTCACCATCGAGCGGGTGTAGCTGGCGGCGCCGCGCGGTGCGCCGCGGCGGGGACGGTCGCGGCGGGCCGCCCGCCGCGACCCACCACCGAGAGGGCGGCCGCGGCCACCGCGGCGAGCGCCATCGCGGTGAACACCGCCGTGTCGGACAGCGCCGCGGTCAGCGGCGGCGAGGTGAGCGCGAACAGGGTCGGCAGGGTGGCCATCGGCGGAGCTCCTCGAACAGGACGACTGCCGGAGAGAGCGCCGCCGCCGCCCGACGTCCCTCACCGCCGCGCGACCGCCGTACATGACGCGAGGGCGGCCGCAGCCGCCCCCGTGCCGGTGTCGAGACGAGGCGATCGACGCCCCTACATGCTCGAGGTCTTGTTCAGCGCCCCGGCCAGGTTGTTGAGCGCCAGCTCGAGCGTCTTGCGCGACGTCGCCACGTTCATCCGCATGAAGTGGTCGCTGCCCTTGCCGTAGCTCTGTCCGGCGTTCAGCTGGACCCGGGCGTTCTTCACCAGGTAGCGCTCGAGCATCTGCTCCTTGCTCAGCATCGGCTGGCCGGCGGCCTTGGTGCGGTTGTAGTCGGCCGCCATCTTCTCGGTGCCGATGCGCTCGGAGGCCTCGGTGAAGTCGAGCCACATCAGGTAGGTGCCCTGCGGCTTGTGCGCCTTGACGCCCGGCAGCTTGCTGTTGACGAAGTCGGTGGCGAAGCTGGTGTTGCCGTCGATGTAGTCGACCAGCTGGTTGAGCCACTCCTCGCCCTCGGGGGTGTACGCGCCGGCGTTGGCGACGTAGCCGAGGGTGTTGAGGTCGGCGCGGTGCTGCTGCTTGATCCGGGCCAGGTAGTCCTTGTTGGTCGTGTAGAACCAGGCCAGCTTGTGGGCGGCCAGGCCGAACGACTTGCTCGCCGCCTTGAAGGTGACGCTGTTGTCGACCACCGCCTGGTTCGGCAGGCTGGCAAACGGCGTGTACTTCTGGCCCTTGGCGACGAAGTCGCAATGGATCTCGTCGGCGAGGACGACGACGCGGTGTTTGAGGCAGATCTCGCCGATGCGCAGCAGGTCGGCCTGGCTCCAGCAGTTGCCGGTCGGGTTCTGCGGGTTGCAGAGGATGAACGAGTTGGTGTCGACGCTGATCTGCTTCTCGAAGGCGTCGAAGTCCATCGCGAAGGAGCCGTCGGCGTTGCGCTTGAGCAGCACCTCTTCCTTCTCGGTCCAGCTCGCCGTCAGGTCGCCGTAGAAGCCGTTGTAGGTCGGCGTCTGCAGCAGCACCTTGGTGCCCTTCGGCGAGAAGGCCTTGAGAGTGGCGATGAGCCCGGGGTGCACGCCCATGGTGAGGATGAGCTGCGAGGGGTCGATCGACACGCCGTAGCGGCGCTTGTTCCAGCCGATCACCCGCTCCGACATGTCGTCGAACATCGCCGTGCCGTCGATGTAGCCCCAGTTCTCGTGTTCGAGCCGCGCCTTCAGCGCCCGCGTGATCGACGGGGCGGCGCGGAAGTCCATGTCGGCGATGCCCATGCCGACCTGGATCGCATCCTTGCCGTAGACGCGGATCGCCTGGTCGTACTTCACCGACATGGTGCCGAACCGGTTGTACGGCGTGTCGAAGTCGTGCTTCCCGCCCATGCCCTGGGTGGCGCCGGCCGCCGCCGCGGCCACCGCTGGCGCGCCGCCCCCGACCGCGCCGAGCAGCGCCGTCATCCCCGCGTTCTGAAGAAACGTCCTGCGCCCGAGCCCGAGGTGCTTCGACATAGGTATCTCCGGGACGGCCGGCGGGGGTCGACATGACCGCGCCGGCGAAATGTTGCCGTGCATACTAAACCACTTGGCGCATGGATGGGTGCAGTTTTCCATCTGGCCCGGACGGCCCGGATGGTGCAACGGCGGGGCGCGGCGCGCAGGCGGGCGCCGGATTCCCGCCCGCCGGCCTGTGTCGCCAGCCGGTGGAGGCCACTAGACTTGCCGGAATGTCCACCGAGTGGAATGCCGCCGCCTACCACGCCGTCTCGGCGCCGCAGACCAGCTGGGGCGAGGCGGTCCTGGCCCGGCTCCCGCTGGCCGGCGACGAGCGGGTCCTCGACGCCGGCTGCGGCTCCGGCCGGCTCACCGCGGCGCTGGCGGCCCGCCTGCCGGGCGGGCGGGTGCTGGCGCTCGACCGTTCGCGCAACATGCTCGAGGTCGCCCGCACCAACCTCCGCCCCGCCTTCGGCCACCGGGTGACGTTCGTGCAGGCGGCGCTGCCGGCGGTGCCGGTCTGCGGGTGGGCGGACGTCGTCTTCAGCACCGCGACGTTCCACTGGATCCCCGACCACCCGGCGCTCTTCGCCAATCTCCGCGTCGCCCTCCGGCCCGGCGGCCGGCTGCACGCCCAGTGCGGCGGCGGGCCCAACCTGGCGCACGCCCACGCGCTGGCCGAATCGGTGATGGCCCGGCCGCCGTTTGCGCCGCACTTCGCCGGCTGGCCGGGGCCGTGGGAATTCGCCTCGGCCGAGGTCACGGCCGAGCGGCTGCTGGCGGCCGGATTCCGCGACGTCGCCACCGAGGTCGTGGCGGCGCCGACCACCCTGGCGAGCGAGCCCGACTACCGCGCGTTTGTGACCACCGTCATCTATCACCCGCACCTGGCGCAGCTGCCCGAGGCGCTGCGCGGGCCCTTCATCGACGCGGTGACGGCGCTGGCGGCCGCCGAAACCCCGGCCTTCACGCTCGACTACTGGCGCCTGAACATGACCGCGCGCCGGCCACTCTAGCGGCTAGCGCCGGGTGACCAGGCGCCAGAACTGGCGCTCGTCGAGGACGGCGATCGCCACCCCCTTCTCGCGCAGGCGCTTCAGCTCCATCAGCTTGAGGCCAGCCGCCTCGCCGGCGGCCTGGCGCGGATTGGGCGCGCCGCGCACCACCACCGACGTCCGCGCCGACGGCGCGCCGTGGACGATCGCCCCGGCCCGCGTCGCCGCCCGCGCCGCTTCGGCGCGCGGCCGCGACAGGATGCCGGTGAACGCCAGATGCACGCCCTTCAGCGTCCGCACGCGGCCCGCCGGCAGCGCCGCCGGCCGGGCCCGCAGCGCGGCGATGAGATCGTCGGCGCTCTCGTAACGCTTCCGGCGTTCGCCGATGCACCGATAGATGATCTCCTTCAGGCCGTCGCCGCAGCCCAGCGTCCGCACCTCGGCCGGGCGAATCCGGGCCCGGGCGTCGCCCTTGACGAGCATGGCGAGCAGCTGGCCGACCTGGTAGACGTCGTCGCGGGCCTGCCACTTCGGCACCAGCCCGGCGATCACCTCACTCGGGGCGGTGAGCGCGTTCATGGTCCGCGCCGTGATGCCGCGGTGATCGCTCTGCTGGCGCACGATGCCGAAGTCGCCCAGCTTCAGCACCGGCCCGTCGCAGACGAAGACGTTGAGCGGGGTGAGATCGCGGTGGAGCAGCTGCCCGCGATGGAGCTTGCCGAGCACCGCGAGCACGCCGGCGATTTCGCGCCGCGCCCCGGCGTCGCTCCACGGCCGGCCGCTCCGCGCCAGGTAGCTGCTCAGGTCGCCGTGGGCCGCGTACTCCATGGCCAGCGCGTAGACCATGCGGCCGTCGGCGCCGCGCACCGGAAAGACGTCGAAGATGCGGATGGCGCGCGGATGGCCGTCGAGCAGCTGGCCGAAGTAGGCCTCGCGCAGCCAGCCGTCCATCCGCGCGCTCAGCTTGAGGCACACCTCGGCGGGCACGCCGGCGATGCGCCCGACGCGACGCGCCAGGTAGACCTGGCCGAACCCGCCCTCGCCCAGCCAGCGGACGACGCGATAGCCGTGGCCGGACTCCGGGCTGGTGAAGACGTCGCCGGCAGTGGCCAGCGGGGCCCGGCGAGGGCCGACGCCGGGGGTGCGCGTCCGGGTCGGAGCGGCGGTGGCGCCGAAGTGCGCAGATGCGGGACGTCGAGGCTGCACGGCCCTACCAGTGTAGTGACGTCGCTGCAGGCGGCAACCCGGGGGACCGATAGTCCGGACGATTGTCCCCGGAGTCTCTGATGGCCAACGCCCGTTCGCTCGTCGCCTCGGTCGCCGCCGTCGTCGTGGCGGCGCCGGCACTTGTCGCCGCCCAGCCGGCCGCTGACCAGGCGCGCCTCACCGGCCGCGTCACCGACGGCTCAGGAGCGGCGCTGCCCGGCGTCACCGTCACCGTCCGCCCGACCGAGGGGGCGCCGACGGTGCTGGTCACCGACGGGGTCGGCCAGTACACGTCACCGGGCCTCCGCCCGGGCGTCTATCAGATCACCTTCGAGCTGACGGCGTTCGAGTCGCGGACGCGCAGCGCCGTCGACCTGCGCTCGGGCGAGCTCTTCATCCTCGACCAGCAGCTGGGCCTGGCGTCGCTGGAGGAAACGGTGCAGGTCGTCGCCGAGGCGCCGCCGCCACCGCCGCCGCCACCGCCACCAGCGCCGCCCGAGCCGCCCGTGGTGCTCCTGGCGCCGCGCCGGCCCGAGCCGGTGCCGGTCGCGGCCGACGTGCTGGCCTCGGTCTGCGGGCCCGGTCGCGCCTCGGACAGCAGCCTCACCATCGGCTCGCTGGTGGCCCACCGCGACGAGCCCGGCCGCCGGCTCTACGGCCGCGGCGACGTGCTGGTGCTCGACGTCGGGACCGACATCGGGCTCGAGACCGGGCAGAACCTGGTCGTCCGCCGCCGCTTCCACGCCGGCGATCGCGGCCGGAAGGCGTCGCAGACCCTCTCGGGCGAGCAGACCGCGGGACTCATCCAGATCGTCGAGACCGCCGCCACCACCTCGGTGGCGGTGGTCGTCTACACCTGCGGTGAGCTGTTCGCGGGCGACAGCGTCGAGCCGTTCGACGCCCTGCCGATGTGGACCGCCCAGGGCCTGCGGTCGCCGCAGTACGACGATCCCGCGCACGTCATCCTCGGCGAGCACGGCCAGACCCTCGGCGCCCCGCGCCAGCTGATGGTCATCGATCGCGGCGCCGCCCAGGGCGCCGCGCGCGGCCAGCGGCTGACGATCTTCCGCCGCTCGCTCGGCGAGCGCGGGCCGGTCATCCAGGTCGCTGACGCCATCATCATCGCCGTCCGGCCCGAATCGGCCACCATCCGCATCGAGCGCGCCAGCGACGCGGTGACGGTGGGGGACCTGGTGGCGCTGCATCGATAGAAACTAGCGGCTAGCGGCTAGGGGCTAGCGGCCAGGGTGGTCAGCTGGCAACCGGTGTTCCCGCTGGCGCAGTCGTATTGGCAGCGTGGCGGTGTGACAGCCGATTGACTAGCCCCTAGCCCCTAGCCCCTAGCCCCTAGTTACATCCACCAATGTAGATTCGTTGCTTTGTGATATACGCTCACGGGCGTATGTCCGACGCCGTGCTCGCCACGGTGGCGCCGCGGCGCCTCGACGTCCGCCGCCCCGCCATCACCATCGACGGCCATCGCCTCGCCGGGGTGGCCTTGAGCGGTTGGGCCTACGGGCCGGAGCTGGGGACGGCGCCGGTGGTCGTGGTGGTCGGCGGCATCACCGCCTCGCCCTTCCCCTTCGGGGACGGCCGCGGCGAGGCGCAGGGCGGCACCGACGCGTGGTGGCCGGCGCTGGCCGGCCCCGACCTGGTCGACACCAGCCGGATGACGGTGCTGTGTCCCTGCTGGCCCGGCAACGGCTCGACATGGGAGGGCTTCGACCAGGCCGGGCCGTCGCCAGCCATCTCGGTTGCGGGATTGGCCGACCTGGTGGCCGCGTGGCTCGACGGGTGCGGCTGCACCACGCCGGTGACCTTCGTCGGCGCCAGCCTCGGCGGGATGGTCGGTGTCGCCTTCGCCGTGCGCCACCCGGAGCGCTGCGGCCGTCTCATCGCCATCTCGGCCGGGCTGCGGCCCGACGGCTGGGGCACTGCCACCCGCCATCTCCAGCGCGAGCTGGTGCGCGACGGGATCCGCAACGGCGACGTCGCCACCGGCATGAGCCGGGCCCGCCAGCTGGGCATGCTCACCTACCGCGGCCGCGACGAGCTCGACACCCGGTTCGGGGCGCTCGAACCGGGCCAGGAACGGCCGCCGGTCGCCGAGTACCTCGAGCACCATGGCCGGCGCTTCGCCGAGCGGTTCCCGGTGAAGACCTTCCTGCTGCTCAGCGAAGCCATCGACCGCGGCGCCATCGGCGCCGGCGCCGCGGCGCGCCGGGCGCTGCTCGAGCGCGTCACCGCCGACACGATCGTCGTCGGCGTGCCCGGCGACATGCTGTTTCCGTGGGCCCTGCAGGTCGAACTGCACCGCGAGCTGCAGGCCGCCGGCGCCCAGTCGTCGCTGTGGACGCTCGACTCGCTCTACGGCCACGACGCGTTCCTGGCCGACCAGGACCGCCTCGCCGAACTGCTCCGCGGCGCGCGGGCGTTCGGCGGCGCGCCGGTGGTCGGGCTGCGGCCGCGCTTCCAGGGCGTCGGCGTCGAGCCGGTGCGCGAGCTGCGCATCGGCATGGTCGGCTGCGGCACCGTGGGCCGCGGCCTGCTCGAGATGATCGCGCGCCAGCAGGGCGCGGTCGCCGATCGCTACGGGGTCAGGTTCCGGGTCTCACGCCTGGCCGTGCGCGACCTCGGCAAAGACCGCGGGCCGCGCGCCGCCGGCATTCCGCTCACCGATCGGCCGCTGGACCTGGTGAGCGATCCGGAGGTGGACGTGGTCGTCGAGGTGGCCGGGGGCACGGCCATGGAGCCGATTCTCACCGCGGCGCTGGCGGCCGGCAAGCCGGTGGTCACCGCCAACAAGGCCCTGCTGGCCTCGAAGCTGGCCGAACTGGGCGTGCTCGCCCAGCGCACGGCGACGCCGCTCTACTGCGAGGCGGCCGCGGCCGCGGCGCTGCCGATCATCCGGCACCTCAGCCACCGCGCCGACGAGGTCGACAGCCTCGCCGGCATTCTCAACGGCACCTGCAACTTCGTGATGACGCGGCTCGAGCAGGCCGAGCTGACGCTCGACGAGGCGGTGGCCGAAGCGCAGGCACTGGGGTTCGCCGAAGCCGATCCGTCGGCCGACCTCGACGGCTCGGACGCCGCCGCCAAGCTGTCGATCCTGGCCTACCGCGCCTTCGGTGTCTGGGTGCGCCCCGACGGCTTTCCGGTGCGCGGCATCCGCGAGGTCGATCCGGCCGACAGCGACCTGGCCGAGGCGATGGGCTGCCGCATCCGGCTCATCGCCCGGGCCGCGCGCACCGGGGGCGGCCTCGACATGGCCGTCGAGCCGCTGCTGCTGCCGTCGTGGCACCTGCTCGCCTCGGTCGAGGAGGAGTACAACGCCGTCTACCTGCGCTGCGCCTCGTCCGGCGACCTGAGCCTGTTCGGCAAGGGCGCCGGCGCGCTGCCGACGGCCACGGCGGTGCTCGGCGACCTCATCGACCTGGCCCAGGACAACTCGGTGCGCTGGCCGGTGCCGCAGGCGCTGCCGATCGCCACCGCCGGCGGGCAGATCCGGCCGGCGCCGCGGCGCCACTACCTGCGCGTCACCGGGGAGGCCCATCCCGGGCTCGAACGCCGCGTCGAGAGCCTGGTGCGGCGCGCCGGCCTCACGGTGCAGAACCGCGCCGCGCGCAACGCCCCCGACCGCGTGCACCTGGCGTTCATGCTGTCGGCGGGCCACGACGAGACGGTGGCCGAGGTGTCGGCCGCGGTCGCCAGGCTGGCCCGCGTCGATGCCGCGCTCAGCCTCGGAGTGCTGGAATGAGCGGCGTCGTCCGCTGGCTCGACCCGCGCGGCTGCCCGGGTGAGCGGCCGCCGCTGGCCGCGATGGCCGCCGCCACCCGCACGCTGCACGACGCGCTCGATGCCCACGCGCGGCGCAGCGGCCGGCCCTACCTGCATCCCGACGAGCCGACCGTGCAGCTCGATCTCTACGGGTCGGCGCGCGCCATCGCCTGGCAGGAGGGCAAGGCGGCGTATCTCTTCGCCGCCGAAGGCGCCTGGTCGGATCTGCCCCACCTCTACGCGCGCTACGGCACGACGGCGACGGCGACGCTCATCGCCCGGCTGAAGGCGCTCGAGTCGGCGGGCGCGGTGCTGGTCTGCGACTCCGGGATGCAGGCGACGGCGCTGGCCTTCGACGTGCTGATGACCCCGGGGGCGCACGCGGTGCTGATGCGCCAGGTCTACAACAAGACGAAGAGCTACCTGACCTGGCTCGCCGAGCGCCTCGGCGGCGCCGTGTCGATCGTCGACGACGGCGACCATGCGGCGCTGGCGGCGGCGATCCGGCCCGAGACCCGCGTCGTCTTCGCCGAGACGTTCACCAACCCGCTGGTGCGGGCCCAGGATCTCGACGCGCTGCGAGCGGTCGTCACGGCGGCGCGGGCGACCGCCCCCGAACTCCGCCTGGTCGTGGACTCGACCATCGCCACCCCGTGGGCGTTCCACCGGCCGCTGCTCGATCAGGGCATCGACGTCGTGCTGGCCAGCGGCACCAAGGCGCTCGGTGGCACCGACCGCGACCTGTGGGGCTACCTGGCCACGCGCGACACCGCGCTGGCCAACGCGGTGATGGACCTGATGGCGATGCGCGGCGGCATCCTCGACTGGCGGCGCGCCGAGGCGATCGTCGCCGGACTCGACGACGCCGAGGGACGGCACGCACGGCGGTCGGCCACAGCCTCCCGCGTGGCTGCGTTCCTGGCCGCGCATCCGAAGGTGTCGGAGGTGTTCCACCCGTCGCTGCCGACCCACCCCGACGCCGCGGTGATCGCCGCGCAGTACGTGCGCCACGGCTCGCTCCTCTCGTTCCGGGTGCGGGACGCCGACGAAGCGCGGACCCGGCACGTCGCCGACGTGCTGGCGACGACGACCATCGTCCGCTACGCCCTGTCCTTCGACGGCCTGGTCACCAAGGTGAACCACCACCAGACCGTGTCGGAGTACTTCACGCCGCGGCCCGATCTGCGGCGCAGCGGCTTCGACCGCCTGATCCGCCTCGCCGTCGGCATCGAGGACGCCGACGACCTCATCGCCGCGCTCAACTGGACGCTGCACCACGCCGACGACATCCCGGCAGCCGACGTGGAGCGATGGCAGGACGCGCGGCGGGCAGCGCTGGAGCTCTCCGGGCAGAGCTGACGCGCTGATCTCTCGGCAGCGCTGAAGCTCTGCCCGACGTTCCCCGTCGGGCAGCCCTCCCACCCGTACGTAGGGCAGCTCTGCAGAGCTGCCACACGCTCACCCGCGTCAGAGGCGCAACAGGTTCGGCCGCACCCGCCGGTAACCCTGCTCCACCGCCCACAGGTCGAGCGGCCAGCTCGCCAGGTCGTCGGCGATCGGCTCGGCGTGCCCGTCCACGGTGAGATCGACGCCCTTCACGTAGACGCGGCAGCGGTCGCAGGCGTCGAGCCGGATCGCCGGCAGGTCGCCGTCGCGGAACACCGGCAACGCGGCGACCTCCATCTGTCCGCACGCCGGGCAGACCGCGCGGGGCACGTCCCACGCGGTCAGGCAACGGCCGCAGACCAGGGCCCGCGCGGCGCCATGACCGCGTTCGTCGAGCCGGGCCACGACGGCCCGGTCGCCGCATCGGGGACACCACGTCGCCCCGGCCCGCGGCCGGGGAGGCGCCGACGAGGCCCACACGGCCGCGAACGGCTGCAGCAGCACCTCGACCACGAACTGCTCCGGAGCGTCGGCGGCCGACGCGTCGCCGCCGGCTGCCCCCGGCCACGCCGCGACGCACCACTCGCGCCACGTCGTGACGCCGGCGTCGGCCACGCCGGCGAGCCGGGTCGCGACACCGGGCGGCGCGGCGGCGCGGAGCGTGGCGGTCAGGGCCGGCGCGAGCGCAGCGGCCACTGCCGCATCGAGTCGGGCCGCATCACCGCCGGCGTGGCCCGGGCGGAGGACACGCGGCGCATCCGCCAGCAACTCGCCCTGCGCGGTGGCCACGGCGGCGTAGAAACCGAGCACCTCGGCGCCCGCCGGGCGCCGGTCGGCGAGGTGCCGGGCCCGGGCGACGCGCGCCGCGAACTCGCCGCGGACGCGCTCGACCTCAGCGGTCACCGGCGGCGTCGCGACCGGCCTGCTCGTCGAGCCAGCCGCGATGATGGTGCCGGGCCCACGTCTCACTCACCTCGCCGCGCACGATGGCGTGCAGCCCGCCGGGCACCACCGCCAGGCCCATGTAGAGGTGGACGATGAACCCGGCGATGGTCGCCAGCGCCGACACCGCGTGGACGAGCACGGCCGCCTGCAGCAGCCAGTGCGCCGAGGGCGGCACGGCCTGCGGCACCCACAGCACCAGTCCCGAGACGAGCAGCCCCAGGCCGCCGAGCGTCATCAGCCAGAACAGCTGCTTCTGGCCGTAGTTGAAGCGGCCGGCGGCCGGCACGCCGGCGTCGTCGTGGCGGACATAGGCGCCCATCGCCCGGCGCCAGGCCCGGTCGGCGTCGGTGGTCCGCATGTCGCGCCGCCACATCGCGAACATCGCCCCGACCACGGCGGCGAACACCAGTCCCATCCACGGGTGCACGGCCCGCGACACGTAGCCGCCGCCGAGGACGCCCGCGATCCAGTACAGCCCCGGGGTCCAGAACGCCAGCCCGGTGAGCAGCAGGTAGACGTAGGCCGCCGCCGCGGCGGCGTGCACGAGCCGCTCGCCGAGCGTGTAGCGGACCAGGCGCCGCAGGGGCGACGTCACGGCCGGCCCTCGACGCCGTCCACGTCGGGTTTGCGGCCGTAGCGCAGGTAGTGGAGGGCGGCGACGACCAGACCGCCGAGGATCGCCAGGTTGCCGGTCCACTTGAGCGGACCCTTCCAGAGCCGCACGGCGGCGGGCACGACGGGATCGCGCGGCAGGCCGTACAGCTCGGGGCGGCTGCCGAACGCCAGCACCGTCACGACGCCGGTGCCGCCCACGCCCGCCGGATCGTAGACGGCGGCGTCGGCGAAGCCGTCCTCCTTCAAGCGGGCGACGCGCTGGCCGGCAAGGTCGAGCATGGCGTCCTTGGTGCCGAACTGGAGGCAGCTGGTCGGGCACGCCTTCACGCACGCCGGCTGCAGGCCCTCGGCGACACGGTCCACGCACAGCGTGCACTTGTAGACGCGGCGGGTGTCGCTGGCGAACTTGGGGACGTTGAACGGGCAGCCGGTGATGCAGTAGCCGCAGCCGATGCACTGGTCCTGCTGGAAGTCGACGATGCCGTTGGCGTACTGCACGATGGCGCCGGGAGCCGGACAGGCGATGAGGCAGCCCGGCTCGGCGCAGTGCATGCACTGGTCCTTGCGCATCAGCCAGTGGAAGCCGCGCTCGCTGTCGTGCTCGCTGAACTTGATCAGGTTCCAGAAGCGGGCCGTGGTCTCGGGCAGGGTCTGGTAGGTGCCGGTCTGGGTCGTCGCTTCCGGCGCCAGGTCGTTCCACTCCTGGCAGGCCACCTCGCAGGCCTTGCAGCCGATGCACGACGACGTGTCGACCAGCTTCACCACGGTCGGCGCGGTCCGCAGACCAGGGGCCGGCGGCGTGGTGGCCGACACGCGCACGACGTCGAGCGGGCTCGCCATCTACGTCGTCACCTTGTCGAGGCGCACGAGGAACCCCTTGTACTCGGGCGCGTGCGAGTTCGGGTCGACGACGGTCGGCGTGACCAGGTTGGCGAGCGCCCCCTGCTGGGCGCCGCGGCCGAGGAACCCCCAGTGGATCGGGAAGCCGATCTGCCAGGTGGTCCGCCCGGCCACCTGCAGCGGCTGGATCCGCCGCGTGACCATCGCCTTGCCTTCGATCGAGCCGCGCGCCGAGGTCACCCGCACGCGGTCGCCGCTGGCGATGCCCTGCTCGGCGGCCAGCCCCTCGGGAATCTCGATGAAGAACTCCGGCTGCAGCTGCACGGTGTAGGGGTTGTGCTTGGTCCAGTAGTGGAAGTGCTCGGTGAGGCGGTAGGTGGTGCAGACGATCGGGAACTCGGCTGCCGTGCCGAGGACGTCGAACGGCGTCGTGAAGCGGTGGACCGCCGGGTTGCTGCTCTGCGCCGGGTGCAGCGGGTTGGCCACCGGCGACTCGGCCGGCTCGTAGTGTTCCGACCACGGGCCGTCGACGAACTGGCCCGGCACGAACAGGCGCGCCTGCCCCTCGGGCAGCATCAGGAAGGCGCCGGCCGCGGCCTCCGGCGCACTGTCCACCCCGAAGTCGGGCACGTCGCCGGTCCAGCGCTGGCCGTTCCAGGCGATCGACGGCCGGGTGGGGTCCCACGGCCGGCCGTCGGCATCGGCTGAGCAGCGGTTGTAGAGCACGCGGCGGTTGGCCGGCCAGCTGAAGGCCCATTCGGCGTGACGGCCCAGGCCGCTCGGGTCGCTGAAGGCGCGGCGCTGGGTGAGGTTGCCGGCCTCGGTGTACATGCCGACGTAGAGCCAGTTGCCGCTCACGGTGGAGCCGTCGGCGCGGGCGTCGGTGGCCCGGGCCAGCTGCTGGCCGGCGCGCAGGACGACGGCCCCCGACGCGTCGCGGACGTCCTCGACCGCCCAGCCGTTCAGCTCGCGCGCCACCTCGTCGAGCGACGGACTGGCCGGGTTGCCGTACCACCAGTCCAGCGCCGCCACCGGCGCCGGGAACCGGCCGCCCTCCTCGGCGTAGAGTGCCCGCACCGCCAGGAAGATCCGGGCGATGATCTCCTGGTCGGGCTTGGCCTCGCCGGGCGGATCGACGGCCTTCCACTTCCACTGGATCCAGCGCGCCGAGTTGACGAACGAGCCGTCCTTCTCGGCGAAGTTCGCCGCCGGCAGCAGGAACACCTCGGTGGCCACCTGGTCGGGCGTCTGGTCGTTCAGGGCCTGGATGTCCTCACGCCAGAAGGCCGCCGTCTCGTGCTCGAAGTTCTCGGCCACCACCAGCCACTTCAGCTTCGACAGCGCCGCCACGGCCTTGCGCGAATGCGGGCCGTTGGCCACCGGGTTCATGCCGAACGCGAAGAAGCCCTCCATCTCGCCGCCGTACATGTGATCGAACATGTACGCCCAGCTCCAGTTCTCGTCTGTGCCGTGGCGTCGTGGCAGGCGCGGATGGAGGTCGTAGCCGAACCCGTTGGCCGGGGTGGCGGCCGTGCCGTAGTAGGCCTTGAACTGGCTGACCGCGAAGCGATCGGTGTTGGCCCAGAAGTTGGTGGCGGTCGGACGCAGCGGCCGCGGCGTCACCGCGGTGAGGAAGGCGTCGAGGCTGGTGTGCGCGGCCTTGGGGATCGGAATGTAGCCCGGCAGGTTGTGGTACGCCATCCCGCAGTCGGTGCCGCCCTGGATGTTGGCGTGGCCGCGCAGCGCGTTCAGGCCGCCGCCGGCGCGGCCGATGTTGCCGAGCAGCAGCTGGAGCATCGCCGCGGCGTGGATGAGCTGCACCGAGTGGCTGTGGTGGGTCCAGCCGAGCGCGTAGAGGATCGTGCCCACCTTGTCGGGGCGTCCCGTCGAGGTGATGAGATCGGCGGCCTTCAGGAACTGCTCGGCGGTACAGCCGCAGATCTCGGCGACGCGCTCCGGCGTGTAGCGGGCGTAGAACGCCTTCATCACCTGGAACACCGACCGCGGATGGGTCAGGGAGGGATCGACCCTGGCGAAGCCACGCTCGTCGAGGTCGTAGGCCCAGCCCGACGTGTCGGTGTAGGCCTGCCGCTCGCCGTCCCAGCCGGAGAACAGCCCCGACGCCTCGTCGAAGGCGTAGCCCTCGGCGACCAGGAACGACGCGTTGGTGAAGAGGCGCACGTAGTCGGCGTGATGCCGATCACGCGACAGCGTGTGGTGGAGCAGCCCGCCCAGGAACGCGATGTCGGTGCCGGCGCGGATCGGCACGTAGAGGTCGGCCACCGCCGCCGTGCGGTTGAAGCGCGGGTCCACCGACACCAGCACCGCCCGGCGGTTGCGCTTGGCCTCCATCACGAAGCGGAAGCCGACCGGGTGGTTCTCGGCCGGGTTGCCGCCCATCGCCAGCACGACATCGGCGTTCTTGATGTCGGTCCAGCCGTTGGTCATCGCCCCTCGTCCGAACGTGGCGGCCAGACTGGCCACCGTGGGGCCGTGTCATATGCGGGCCTGCTGCTCGATGGGGATCACCCCGAGCCCGGCGCGGAACGCCTTGACGAGCAGGTAGTTGACCTCGTTGGTGTCGGTGCAGCCGCCGATGACGCCCATCGCGGTGAGCGCGTGCAGGGCCCGGCCCTCGTCGTCGGCCTCGATGAGGTGCCGGTCGCGGGTGTCCTTCACCAGGCGGGCGATGCGCGCGATCGCCCAGTCCCAGGGTTTCTCTTCCCACTGGCTGGCCCCGGGGGCGCGGTATCTCACCGTGGTCAGCCGGCGGTCGTTGACGATGTTCTGCTTGAGCGTGATGCCCTTCGGGCACAGCGTGCCCTGGTTGATCGGATGGTCGGGATCGCCTTCCACGTGCACGACCGTGGGCCGCACGTTGCGGGAACCGTCACCCAGGGTGTGCAGGATGACGCCGCAGCTGACCGAGCAGTAGGGGCAGGTGGAGCGGGTCTCGGTGGTGCGGGCGATCTTCAGCGCCCGCACCTGCGCCTGCGCCGGTCCGAGGTCGAAGCCCAGCACCGACACGGCGGCCCCGCCGAGGGTGGAGGCCTTCAGGAACTGTCGTCGGCCGGGATCCATGGCGCGCCCCCGAAACTGGCGGCCATGCTAGCACGGGGCTGCACGTGCGGCCGGCGCCGCGGATGGGCTGAGATAGAATCCCGCGACCGCCACCCGGTCCCCCCGATGACGCGCCTCCCGCTTCTCGCCGCCGCGACCGTCGTCCTGTCGGTCCTTGCTCCTGCGGCGCCAGGCGCGCAGACGCCGGCGGCGCCCGCCGGCGCCACCTCCGCGCCACGGACCGGTCACCCCGAGGAAGGCCGGCCGTTCGTCCGCATCTACCTGCCGGAAGACGTCGGCGGCGCGGGACAGAACTGGGGCCTCGTGCAGGACGCCCGCGGGGTCATCTACGTCGCCTCGTCGTCCGGTGTCATCGAGTACGACGGGGTGTCGTGGCGGCTGATCGAGATGGCCGGCCTCGGCATCGTCCGGTCGATCGCGCTCGATGCCGGCGGACGGATGTACGTCGGCGGCGCCGGCGAACTCGGCTACCTGGAGACCGACGCGACCGGCGCACTCGCCTACCGGTCGCTCCTCGACCGCATCCCGGAAGAGGCGCGCGGCTTCCGCGACGTCTGGCGCACCTTCGTCACGCCCTCCGGTGTGATCTTCGACGCCGAGTCGTACCTGTTCCGCTGGGCCGACGATCGCATGCAGGTGGTCCGGGCACCGACCCGGGTGTCGCGCGGCTCGATCGTGGACGGCGTCTTCCACACCACCCTGCCCGAGTCGGGCCTCAACGTCCTCGAGGGCGACCGCTTCCGGGCCCTGCCGGGCACCGAGACCCTGGCCCGCGAGGTCTACCCGGTCATCCTGCGCTACGACGACACACGGCTGCTCATCGGCACCCGGGCCAACGGCTTCTTCCTCTACGACGGCGCCACGCTGACCCGCTTCGCCACCGAGATGGACGCGGTCTTCTCCGGCGGCACCGTCTATCGGGGCATCGAGCTGCCCGATCGCCATTTCGCCATCGCCACCACCGGCGCCGGCCTCGTCATCCTCGACCGTCAGGGGCGCCGGGTGGCCCACGTCAATCGTGACAACGGCCTGCGCTCCAACGCCGTGTACTACGTCATGGTGGACCGCGAAGGCGCGATCTGGACCGCCGGCGAGCCCGGCCTGGCCCGCATCGAAACGCCGTCACCCGCCTCGTACTTCGACGCCTCCGACGGCTTCCCCGGCTATTTCAACCACATGCGCTACGACGGGCGGCTGTATTTCGCCGCCCAGTCCGGCGTCTGGTATCTACGTCCGGCGACGGCCGACGACACGCCGCGATTCGTCCGCCTGCCCGGCATCGTCAACCAGTGCTGGTGGTTCGACGTCATGACGGCACCCGAGTCCGGACCGTCGCCGGCCCTCACGGTGGCGTGTTCCGACGGCCTCTACGAAGTGCAGGGGCTGACCACCCGGCCGATTCGGGCGCCGGCCGATGGCACCTACCGCGCCTCGGCGGTGCTGCGCAGTCGCCTCGACCCGACGCGGCTCTGGGTGGCGCTCTTCGACGGACTGGCGTCGTTCCGCCGGGTGGACGGGCGCTGGATCGACGAGGGCCGCGTCGACGGGGTCACCGATCAGATTCGCATGATCGCCGAGCGCGAGGACGGCTCGCTCTGGGCCGGCACCAACGCCCGTGGGCTGCTGCACGTCGCCTTCGCCGGCCGGCCCGAACCCGGGCGGCCGCGGCCGCCGCTGGCCACGGCCGAACGCTTCGGCGCCAAGGACGGCCTCCACGACGACGGCGTGGCCATCGCGCCGTTCGGCGACACGGTGTACTTCACCCGCTGGTCGGCGGGCCGGACCAACTTCTTCGCGACGTGGGACGAGGCCTCCCGGCGATTCGTGAACGACGAGGCGTTGGCGGCCCAGCCGTTCGACATCCTGAACTCGGGATATCTGGCCCCTCTTCCGGATGGCCGCCGCGGGCTCTTCAGCACCGGACGCAGCATGACCGTGGCCTCGCGGACCGCCGACGGGTCGTGGACGTTCGACGCCTCGCCGCTCGGCGCCTACGGCCGGGAGAGCCCGGGATTCCCCGCCGTCGATCCCGACGGCGTGGTGTGGTTCCGGGAGCGCGGCCGGCTGATTCGCCTCGACCTGGCGCGCGGCGCCGCCGCGCCACAGGTGCCGTTCACCCCGCTGGTCAGGCGGGTCGCCGGGCCGGCCGAGCGCCTGCTCTTCGCCGGCGCCGGCAGCGCCGCGCCCGCCGAACTGGCGGCCGGCGAGGGCACCCTGCGGTTCGAGTTCGCCGCCCCGACGTTCCTCGACGAAGCCGCCACGGAGTACCAAACCCGCCTCGACGGCCTCGACGACGACTGGACGGGGTGGACCCGCGAGACCCGGCGCGACGTCACCAACCTCGGCTTCGGCGACTACCGCTTCCGCGTCCGCGCCAGGAACGTCGCCGGGGTGACCAGCGACGAGGCCGTCTACACCTTCACCGTCCTGCCGCCCTGGTATCGCACCTGGTGGGCCTACCTCGGCTACCTGCTGCTCGGCGGCGCGCTGGTGCTGGCGATCGATCGCGTGCAGCGGCGGAGGGTGGTCGCCAAGGAGCGCGAGCGGGCGCGGTTCGCCGAGGCGAAGCTGCGCGCCGAGGCGGCCGAGGCCGTCGCCGCCTCGGAACGCGAAGGCAAGAAGAACATCGAGCTGCTCGGCGACATCGGCCGCGAGATCACCGCGTCGCTCGACTTCGAGACCATCTTCGACAAGCTCTACGAGCGGGTCAACCAGCTGGTCGACGCCGACGTCTTCGGCGTCGGGCTCTACCACCCCGAGCGCCACGAGATCGAGTACCGGCTGGCCATCGAGGACGGCAAGCGCTACGCCCCCTACACGCGCGACACCACCGACCCCGACCAGTTGCCGGTGTGGTGCGTCGAGCACCGCCAGCCGATCGTCATCAACGACATCGCCACCGAGGCGACCACGTACGTCAAGAAGTACGAGGAGAAGCGCCAGCGCCTCGAGGACGGCTCGCTCTCCAAGGCACCGCAGTCGCTCATCTACCTGCCGCTCGAAGCCAAGGACCGGGTGCTCGGCCTCATCACCATCCAGAGCTTCGCCAGGCACGCCTACACCGATCACGACCTGAACGTGTTGCAGAGCCTGGCGTCCTACACGGCCATCGCCCTCGACAACGCCGCCGCGTATCGCCAGCTCAACGAGCACGAGGCGGAGATCCGCCGGCTGTTCGAGGAGGCACAGAAAGCGCGCGCCGCCGCCGAGGAAGCCGACGCCGCCAAGAGCGCGTTCCTGTCCACGGTCAGCCACGAGCTGCGCACGCCGCTCACCTCGGTGCTCGGCTTCGCCAAGATCATCAAGAAGCGCCTCGACGAGCGCATCTTCCCGCTGGTCCCGACCGACGACCGCAAGGTGGCGCAGACCATCGCCCAGGTGGACGAGAACCTCAAGGTGGTGGTCAGCGAGGGCGAGCGGCTGACCAAGCTCATCGACGACGTGCTCGACCTGGCCAAGATCGAGGCCGGCAAGCTCGAGTGGCACATGGAGGCGGTGACGGTGGCCGACATCCTCGACCGCGCCACGGCCGCCACGGCGTCGCTGCTCGAGCACAAGGGCCTGACCCTGGTGAAGGAAGTGGCTCCCGGCCTGCCGGCGGTGACCGGCGATCGCGACCGGCTGATCCAGGTGGTGATCAACCTCATCTCCAACGCCGTCAAGTTCACCGACGTCGGCTCGGTGACCTGCCGGGCCGACCGCCGCGGCGGCGACCTGGTGGTGAGCGTGATCGACACTGGCCTGGGGATCGCGCCGGACGACCAGCCGAAGGTGTTCGAGCGCTTCAAGCAGGTGGGCGACACGCTCACCGACAAGCCCAAGGGCACCGGTCTGGGCCTGCCGATCTGCCGGGAGATCGTCGAGCACCACGGCGGGCGGATCTGGGTGGACAGCACGCCCGGCACGGGCAGCACGTTCTCGTTCACGCTGCCGATCGGCGTCAGCCCGCTGGCCACGCCGGGGACCACGCCGGTGGAACTGGCCTCGCTCATCCGCCAGCTGCGCGACCGGGTCATCGTCACCGCACCGCGGACCTCCGACCGCAAGGCGCGCATCCTGGTCGTCGACGACGAGGCCAACATCCGCGAGCTGCTGACCCAGGAGTTCACCGAGGCCGGCTACCAGGTGACCACCGCCGCCAACGGCCGCGACGCCATCGCCGAGGTCCGCCGCGATCGGCCCGACCTGGTCGTCCTCGACGTGATGATGCCGGAGATGAACGGCTTCGACGCCGCGGCGGTGCTCAAGAACGACCCGCTCACCGCCGACATCCCCATCGTCATCCTGTCGATCGTCCAGGACCGCGACCGCGGCTTCCGGGTCGGCGTCGATCGCTACCTGACCAAGCCGATCGACACCGACCTGCTGTTCCGCGAGGTCGGCGCCCTGCTCGAGCAGCGCAAGTCGCACAAGCGGGTGCTGGTCGTCGACGAGGACACCTCCACGGTCAAGACCCTCACCGACGTGCTGACGGCGCGCGGCTATACGGTGTCGGAGGCGCGCGGCGAGGATCTCGTCGAGAAGGCGCGGGCGATGCAGCCCGACATCATCATGCTCAGCTCGGTGGCCTCGGCACGATCGGACGCCGTGCAGATGCTCCGTTTCGAGAAGGGCATGGACAACGTGCTCTTCCTCGTCTACCAGTGAGGCGCCCGTGCCCGTGACCCGCTCCGTTCTGATCGTCGACGACGAACCGCACCTGCGGACGCTCATCCACCAGACCCTCGAGGAACTCGAGGACGAGGGCGTCGAGCTGCTGATGGCGGCCAACGGCGAGGAGGCGCTGGCGCTCATCGAGTCGGCGCGGCCGGCGCTGGTGTTCCTCGACGTGATGATGCCCAAGCTGTCCGGCTTCGACGTCTGCGCCCGCGCCAAGCAGGGCCTCGGCCTGAGCGACGTCTACATCGTGCTGCTCACCGCCAAGGGCCAGGAGCTGGACCGCCAGAAGGGGCTCGAAGCCGGCGCCGACCTCTACATGACCAAGCCCTTCGACCCGGACGCGCTCCTCGACAAGGCCCGGACGGTGCTCGGCCTCTGAGACGGCGATGTCGCGCGGCGGCCTGAAGCAGCTGCTGGCCCGTTCGGCCGAGGCGCGGGCGCTCATCGACGCGGCGGCGGCCCGCTGGGGCGGACCGCTCGCGGTCGAGGACGCCGACGGCCGGCTCCTGCACGGCACGCCGAGCGACGGCCCGGCCCGCCGCTTCGCGGTGCGCCTCGGCGAGACCACCATCGGCGCGGTGGTCGGGCCCGAGCACGGCGACCTGCTCGCCGATCTGCTCGGCCAGCTGGCCGGCCGCGAGGCCGAACGCAAGGCGCTCGGCACCGAGGTCCTCAACCTCTACCGCGAGATCAACCTGATCTACAGCTTCTCCGAGAAGCTGGCGGCGCTGCTCGACGTCGAGCGCGTCGCCGAGCTGACGCTGCAGGAGGCGCGGCGGCTCATCGTCGCCACCGACGGCGTGATCATGCTGCTCGACCCGGCCAGCGGCGCGTTGACGACGGTGGCCGGCTTCGGCGACGAGATGCCGGCGCTGTCCGGGTTCCACCGCGGCCGCGGCATCGTCGGCGCGATCGCCGCCAGCGGCGTCGCCGAGATCGTCAACGACGTGGACGCCGACCACCGCCGGGTGGTCGAGCACACCACGATCAAGGCGCTCATCGTCGCCGCCCTGCGCGTCGGCGACGAGATCACCGGGGTCATCGCGCTCGGCAGCACGATGCCGATGGCCTACACCGCCGGCGAACTGAAGCTGCTCAACACGCTGGCGCTCCAGGCGGCGACGGCGATCGAGAACGCCCGGCTGTTCGAGCGCACCGTCCAGGCAGCCCAGGAGCGCGAGCGCCTGCTGACGCTCCATCAGCAGGCGGAGGTGGCGCGGGCCAAGCTCGAGAGCGAGCTGACGCTGGCTGCCCGCATCCAGTCCAACCTGTTCCCGGCCGAGCTGCCGGCCCTGCCCGGGGTCGAGCTGGCGGCCCGCAACCGGCCGGCGCGCCAGTGCGGCGGCGACTACTACGACGCGATCGCCGCCGAGGACGGCGCCGGGCGGGCGCTGCTGTGCGTGGCCGACGTCTCGGGCAAGGGCCTGCCGGCGGCGCTGGTGATGGCCAACATGCAGGCGACGCTGCGGGCGCTGCTCGGCCGGACCTCGTCGCTGCCGGCGCTCGCCGACCAGTCGAGCGCGCTGCTCTTCGCGTCCACCTCCCCGGAGAAGTACGTGACCGCCGCGCTGGTCGATCTCGACGCCGCCAGCGGCGCCCTGCGCTTTGTCGGCGCCGGACACGTCGACACGATCATCCTGCGGGCCTCGGGGGAGGTGGACACCCTGTCCTCCACCGGGACGCCGCTCGGCCTGGTGCCGCCGGGGCTGCCGTTCGGCGAGCGGACCCTGGCCCTGTCGCCCGGCGACATGCTGGTGCTCTACTCCGACGGCGTCCCCGAGGCCCAGAACATCTTCGACGAGGAGTTCGGCGACGCCCGCCTCCTCGAGGTGCTCCGCGACGCCCAGGGCGAGCCGGCGGCGGTGGTGATCGACCGGGTGATGGCCGCCATCGACGCCTTCGTCGGCGGCGCGCCGCAGTTCGACGACATCACGCTGCTGGTAGCCAAGCGACACGAGACTAGCGGCTAGCGGCTAGCGGCTGGCGGCTAGACGTGTCCCTGTTCCCTGTTCCCTGTTCCCTGTTCCCTGTTCCCTGTTCCCTGCTTGTGATATAGATCACCAATATCGACATCCGATAGTCGGACCACCACCATGAGCCGCCCCCGCGATCTGGTCAAGGGCACGCTGGCCCTGCTCATCCTCCGCACGCTCGAACTCGAGCCGCGCCACGGCGTGGCCATCGCCGACCGCATCGCCCAGATCACCCGCGGCACCTTCCAGGTGAAGGCGGGGTCACTGTTCCCCGCCCTGCATCGTCTCGAACAGGACGGCGCCATCGCCGGCGAGTGGACGGTGTCCGACACCGGACGGCGCACCAGGGCGTATCGCCTGACACCGGCCGGGCGGCGGCTGCTGGCCGCCGAGAAGAAGGACTGGGCGCGGGTGGTCGAGGCCGTGGCCCTGGTGCTGGAGACCGACTGACGTCATGCGACTGGCGGCGCGGCTCCGGGCGCTGTGGCGGACGCTGGCGGGCCGACACGCCGCCGACGCCGCCCTCGACGACGAACTGACCGCCTACGTGGACGAGCTCACCGCGCGAGGCGTGGCCGCCGGCGCCGCGCCGGACCAGGCACGGCGCGCGGTCCTGGCCGGCATGGGCGGCATCGAGACGGTGAAGGAACGGGTCCGGGAGGTGCGTATGGGCCGGCTGATCGACGAGACGCTGCGCGATGTCGCCTACACCTGGCGCGGCCTGCGCAAGGCGCCCGGCTTTGCGACGGCCGCGCTGGCCACGCTGGCCCTGGGCGTCGCCGCCAACACCGCGATCTTCAGCGTCGCGCACGCACTGCTGGTGCAGCCGCTGCCCTTCCGCGACCCCGACCGGCTGGTCTTCGTCTGGGCCGACCAGACCGCCGAAGGCTACCCGCGGGCCCCGCTGTCCGGGCCGGAACTGCAGGACCTCGACGATCGGGCGGCCCTCTTCGACGGCTTCGGCGCGATCTGGGCCACCACCGCCGCCCTCACCGGCGAAAACGACCCGGAGCAGCTCAGGGTCGGCTTCGTCACCACGGACTACTTCTCGCTGCTCGGCGCCGAGGCGGCCCTCGGCCGCACCTTCCGCACCGGCGACGACGCAGCCGGCCCGCCGACCGCGATCCTGCTCAGCGCCGCCGTCTGGCAGCGCCGCTACGGCAGCGACCCGGCGATTGTCGGCCGGCGCATCGAGGTCAACGGCCAGTTGGCGACCGTCGTCGGCGTGATGCCGGTGGGCTTCCGCCTGATGATGCCGCCGGATGCCGCCGTGCCCGACGACCTCGAGGCGTGGATCCCGCTCAACCGGCGCTTCCCCGAGGGCCCGCGCGGGCAGCGCTACCTGCGCGTCGTCGGCCGGATGCGTCCCGGCGCCCTGGTCGCCGACGCCCAGGCCGACGTCGCCCGCGTCGGCCGCGAGATCTCGGCCGCGCACGCCTTCTACGGCGCCGCCGGCCGGCAGTTCGAGACCGTGCCGCTGCACCTCGACGCCACGCGCGACGTGCGGCGGCCGCTGGTCGCGCTGTCGGTCGGCGTGGCTATCCTGCTCGCCATCGCCTGCGTCAACGTCGGCAGCCTGCTGGTCGCCCGCGCCGCCGCGCGCGGCCGGGAGACGGCGGTGAAGACCGCCCTGGGCGCCAGCACCGGCCGTCTGGTGCGGCAACACCTCGTCGAGTCGCTGGTGCTGGGCGTGCTCGGCGCCGCGCTCGGCCTGGTCCTCGGGCGCTGGGGACTGGCGGCGCTGGTCGCTGCCACCCCCGACACGTTGAGCCGCCTGCGCCTGGCCGAGGTGGACATGACCGTCGCGGCGGCGTGCGTGGCGAGCGTCGTCGTCTGGACGGTGCTGCTCGCCGCGGCACCAGTGGCCGAGGCACGCCGCGTCGGCGTCGCCGGCGCCCTCCAGCACGACGGCCGTCGCATCGGCGGCGGCCGCCATCGGCTGCGCGCCGCCCTCACCATCGCGCAGGTGGCGATGAGCGTGGTGCTCGTCGTCGGCGCCCTGCTGCTGGTGCGGACGGCGCAGCGCGTCCAGCAGGTCGATCCGGGCTTCCGCACCGGCGGAATGCTGTCGTTCCGAGTCGCGCTTCCGGGATCGCGCTATCCGAACCAGGACGCCTTCAACGCCTTCTCGCGCCGCCTGCAGCAGGCGCTGGCCCAGATGCCGGGCGCGACCGCGGCGGCGGCGATGAGCCACGCCCCCTACGACCACGTCCCCAACTGGGGTGGCCCCTACGTGGCGGTCGAAGGCGCCGACCCGTCCACCGCGCCACAGGCCGACTACCGCGCGGTGACGCCGGGGCTGCTGGAGATGCTCGGGGTGACGCTCGTCGAAGGACGGACCTTCATCGAGACCGACGACCACCACGGCGCGCCGGTGGTCATCGTCGACGAGCGGCTGGCGGCGCGCACCTGGCCCGGGCAGTCGGCGATCGGCCGGCGTCTGGCGGTGGATCCGGCGGTGACCGGCTCGCCGTCGGCCTGGACCACGGTGGTGGGCGTCGTCCGCCACCTGCGCCATCGCAGCCCGGTCGAGGAGGTGCGCGAGCAGGTCTACTTCCCGGAGCGGCAGGTGCCGCGCAACCCGGCGGTGTACGTCGTCGCGGCCGCTGGCGACCCGGCGGCGCTCGCGGCCGGCGTCCACGAGGTGGTGCGGCGCCTCGACGCCGCGCTGCCGATCTACGACGTGCGGCCGCTGGACGCCTACGCCGCCGAGGCACGCGCCCTGGGCCGCTTCACCGCCGGCCTGGCCGTGGTCTTCGCGGTGGCGGCGCTGCTGCTCGCCTGCGTCGGCATCTACGGCGTGGTCGCCTACTCGGTGACCGAGCGCCACCGCGAGTTCGGCATCCGACTGGCCCTGGGCGCGGCCGCGTCGCAGGTGGTCGGGCTGGTGCTGCGCGAAGGCGCCACGATGGCGTTCGCCGGGCTGCTGGCCGGCCTGGTCGGGGCGGCGGCCGGGGCCTGGTGGCTGCGCAGCCAGCTCTACGGGATCGCGCCGTGGGATCCGGTCAGCCTTGCGGCGACGCTGCCGATTCTGCTCGGCGCGGCGCTGGCGGCGTGCCTGGTCCCGGCGCTGCGGGCCGTGCGCACCGATCCCGCCGAGGCGCTGCGTGGGGAGTAGGACGGGCGGGGTACGTAGGGCAGCTCTTTAGAGCTGCCGCTTCCAGGCAGAGCTGAAGCTCTGCCCTTGTATCTTGGTGGCGGGTACCGAGCACCATAGCCCGCCTCTGCCCAAGGGTGTGAGCCCGTTTGTAGCGAGGGCGTGGTGCTCGGCCGTTGCCGCCAGAGCCCG
>JBFWNR010000013.1:0-108481 GCA_050250955.1 Vicinamibacterales bacterium | reverse complement strand
TCAAAGTCGACGCCGAACTGTTCCTCGCGGTCGGCGCGGATACTCCACTTGGCGCTGATCAGAGTTCTTTGGTGATGTGATGACACGATCGCGAGATCTACGCGCCTGGGCTCCTCCTTGCCGGGTGGCGGCCGGAAGCCTTCAATCTCATGGAGCAGCGGTCTTGCTGTCACCGTCAACGACGCAGAAGCCGTCGCTCGCCTGATGAGTGCCGCCAGAACGTCCTCGAAGCCCTCGCCAACGAGGTTCTTGCGCTTGTTCTCCTGCCCGAAGTACGTCCTGATCCGGTCGGTCAGTTGGCGCATCGCCTCAGGCGGTGGGTCGGCCAGCCATTCGGACAGGACCTCGCGAATGAGGCTCTCGAGAACGGGATCCTCGCCCGGCTCGGGAAAGCCACGTCCGGCGTACGACGCGCGTTGCTCCGCCGCCCGTGCAGAGCGCACTTTCTCCTGGCTGGCGAGAATCGCGGCGAGCCGCTCCGTGCCACGGCGGAACAGCCAGTCGACTTGCGCGGCGACATCATGCGGCGCGATGCCGAGCGATCCGGCGAGCCAATCGTGGAACGCCAACGAGCGCTCGTACCACTTGCGGCCGGGCTGGGCCTTGTCACTCTCGTAGCAATGCGCGAGTCCTGTGGTCCGATCGGTCCACAGAAGGAGCCGGTAGACGTGCTGCCAGGCGTTGGCTGGCGTCACGTTCCCGCCAATCGAGAAATACTCGTCGAGGAGCTGCAGTCTGCTCTCAGCCCCGAACGCGCGATCGATTCGTGGTGCCCCGCCCGTTTCCGCGGTCAAGCGCTTCTCTTCCTCGTCGCGAGGCCGGTGGTCAGGCGCTCCAGCAATGCGGTCGCGATCGCCCTGCCGAGGAGGGGCGGAACCGCGTTGCCGGCTTGCCGGTACCTCGAATGCGCCGCGCCGCCATCGATCCTGCCGGGTAGTTCACCCGGTCGCGGGTCGGTCGTGAAGACGAATCTGTCAGGGAACGACTGCAGCCGGGCGAACTCCCTGACGCTCAGCGCGCGCGCACGCCGGTAGTGGTACACGGAGTCTGCCTTCGTGTTCAGCGTCCAGGACCAGAGGCCGGGGTGCAGCCGCCGGTATGCGTAGAAGTGTTTCCGCCCAAGGCGGCCCGTGCCGTTGCTCGGCCCCCAGCGCTCGCCTGTGAGATAGCGCTCGGTGAGCTCTTCTGGCAGGTCGCGGAAATTGCCGCCCGGAGGCAGCCCCATCAGGCGCAGCCGAGTGTCCTCGTTCAGTCGAGGGACGCTGACGTTACGGATGACCGGACCCAGACCTTCGCGCATACGGCGCTGATACGCCGAAACGGGGGCCTTCAGGACGTCGACCGGCATCTCGTCTTGACGCTCGCCCGCCGTGAGAACATCGAGATCGCTCAGGGCCTGCTCAGCCGTCACGAAGGCTGTGTCCTCCCCATCGTTCAGTTGATCGATAGATACGAGGAGTGACCGGTTCGGCGTCACTCGGTAGCGCACGCGTGACCCACCATTCCGGCGCTGCAGCGAGAAGGCCGTCGTCGCGCCCGAGCCGTGCATGATCGGCGGGTCGATGTCGAGCGACGAGTCGATACCGAAGAAGATGATCCGCTTCCGCGTCTGCGGCACGCCGAAGTCAGCGGCGTCAACAACCTGAGATCGGACGCTGTACAAACCGTCAACGGCGAGGTCTTCCATGACCTGTTCCCGCACGCCCATCTGCTCCAACCCTGGGACGTTTTCCATCACGAACGCGCGCGGTTCTAACGCGCGGAGCATACCGACGAACTCGCGGTACAGGGAGTTGCGCGGGTCATCGATCAGCCGGGCGTGGTTACGAACCTGCGAGAAGGCCTGGCACGGAGGGCCGCCCACCAGGATGTCGATGCGATCGCCGGCCGTACTGGTGACTCTTGCCTTCACGTCAGGCTGGCGGAGGTCGCCATGGACTGTCGTCGCTTCCGGGAAGTTCAGCGAGAACGTCGCGCAGGCGTCGGGATCGGCATCGGACCCGACGACAATCGAGCAGCCGGCCTGGCGGAAGCCTTCCGCCAAGCCGCCGGCTCCGCAGAATAGGTCGGCCACACGGAATCCCTTGCGGCCTTCGGGGAGCCGCTGACGCTTTGACGAAGACATCTTGCGCACCTTGGAACGCTATTGTGAACGCACGACTGGGTTGGTCACAAGGGCGTTCTCGCCCGATGCCGACGATGCGTCCAGTGGGCTCGTCTCCCGGGCGGACGTTCTCGTGCCTCAACAATCCGATGCGTGGCACAATCTGCTATGCTGCCCGTCGTCGGCCCGGCGCGTCGTAGCGGCCCGCCAGAACATGGTAGGCCCCGCGGAGCTTTGCCCAACCGCCCCGCTTATCGGGCGGGCAGAGCGCAACGAACGTGTCGATGAAAACAGCCGCTTCTCGTCTCTCCATCACTGCCGTTGACTTGTTCTGCGGAGCAGGCGGTCTTACGTACGGGCTGCAGCGGGCAGGCATCCGCGTCGTCGCTGGCGTTGATCTTGATCCCGCCTGCAAGTTCCCGTTCGAACGTAACAATGGCAGCCGCTTCATCAAAGCCGACATCCGAGAATTCACGTCGGCCCGTCTAGAGCGGCTCTTTGGGAAGGCCAAGTACCGTCTCTTGGCAGGTTGTGCGCCGTGTCAGCCCTTCTCGTCGTTTCGCCGAGGCACCGACAACGCCACGGACGACGAGTGGAGTTTGCTGAGCGAGTTCGCGCGTCTCGTCAACGGCGTGAGGCCGGAACTGGTGACGATGGAGAACGTTCCCGACTTAGCCTCGAAGTCGATGTTTTCCGACTTCGCCTCAACGCTCCGCGCGGCTGGTTACGAGATTGACTACGCCTCGGTGTACTGCCCACGGTTCGGTGTCCCCCAACATCGCCGCCGCCTAGTTTTGGTTGCCTCACGGATTGGCCCGATCGCAGTTCCCGAAGGCCAGGTGTCGCCGGAGGAGTTTCGCACCGTTCGTGACGCCATTGGCGGTCTCTCTGCGTTGGCTGCCGGCCAACGCGATGCCCGTGATCGACTGCACGTCGCACGGAAGTTGACCGACGTGAACCTGAAGCGACTGGCTGCGTCGAAGCCAGGCGGCTCCTGGCAAGACTGGCCGGAGGAACTCCGTGCCGCCTGCCACCGAAAGGAGACGGGAGCAAGCTATCAGAGTGTCTACGCTCGAATGGTCTGGGACGAGCCGTCTCCGACCATTACTACCCAAGCGTTCAACTTCGGCACGGGACGCTTCGGTCATCCAGATCAACTCAGGTCTCTCACCCTCCGTGAGGCCGCTATTCTTCAGACTTTTCCGCGTGCGTATCGCTTCGTTGACGCGAACGAGAAGGTCTACTTCTCTACGCTTGGCCGTCTGATCGGCAACGCCGTACCTCCCAGACTCGCTCGCCACGTCGGGCGTGCCGTCGTGAGGACAGTGCGCGCCCACGTCAAGGCCACACGATGAGCGCACCCCGCTACCGACTCACACTTGACTTACGAGTGCTCGATCATCTCGGCATCAAGTTGTACAGCAATGCCGCGGCCGTTCTATCCGAAGCGGTGGCCAACGCCTGGGATGCGGACGCGGCCGTCGTGACGATCGACATCAGCGATGACCGAATCGTTATTGAGGATTCTGGCGTCGGCATGGATCGCGGCCAGATCAATCAGCGATTCCTGTCTGTGGGCTACGACAAGCGCGTTCACGAAGGCGAAACGTCGCGCAGGGGCAGACCCTTCATGGGGCGAAAGGGGATCGGGAAGCTCGCGCTCTTTTCTATCGCAGGCACGATCGAGGTCCACACACGGCAAGGCCGGAAGTCCGAAGCGTTCAGGATGGTCACGGCCGATGTGAAGAAGGCTGTCAAGGCGAGGAAGAGCTACTACCCGAAGCCGATTGACTTCGATGGCCCGGCGACGGGAACACGGCTCGTACTCACAGGGCTGACCAAGAAGAGGACCGCTCAGTCCGTAGCGGCTCTCCGCAAGCGGATCGCGAGACGCTTTTCGATCATCGGCTTTCAGGGCGCCGACGGCGATCGCTTCGACGTCAGCATCAATGGCGCATCCGTGGGCCCATCGGATCGGGAGGACCTGCGCGCTGTCGAGTTCCTTTGGGAGTTTGACGAGCAGCGGTTTGATAATTCCGACCTGCCCAGCCTCAGGAAGCGCTTCGTGTTGCCGGGCCAGGTCAAAGCCGGCGAGTCCTCATGGACCGTCACGGGCTGGCTCGGGGCGGCGGACGAACCGAAAAAGCTGAAACACGATGAGGCCGGATCGTTGAACGGGATCGTCATCCTCGCAAGGGGCCGCCTCATTCAAGAGAACATCCTCGATCGCCTCGGCTTCAACCGCATCCTCGTCAGCTATCTGACGGGACAGGTCGAAGCGGATTTCCTCGACATCGGCAGCCAGGACGATATCGCGACCAGTGATCGACAGCGGCTCGTCGAGGACGACGACCGGTATGTTGCCCTCACCGCGTTTCTCCAGGACACGCTCCGCTCGATTCAGGATTCGTGGACGGAGATGAGGAACGAGGCCCGAGGGAAGCAGGCGCAGGACGAGTCTCCGGCGCTGAAGGAGTGGGTCCAAACATTGCCTCCAACTCAGCAGAAGAGCGCCGAGAGGATGCTTGGCCTTGTTCGCGGCGCGGATCTCGAAGATCGAGAGGACCGCAACCATCTCTACAGAGCTGGGATGCTCGCGTTCGAGCGCTTGCGCTTACGCGAGGAAGCGCATCTACTCGGCCAGTCTGGCCTGACCGCTGCGAAGCTGCTGCCGCTGCTATCGGATCTGGCAACGCTCGAGGGCTCTCTCTACAGGGAGATTGTCAAGGTCCGGCTCGATGTCATCCGCGAGTTCGAAAGTCTCGTTGACGACAACGAGAAGGAAAAGGTGCTCCAGAAGCACCTCTTCTCTCATCTGTGGCTCTTGGACCCCGGATGGGAACGTGCCGCAGGCAGCGAACGGATCGAGCAACGGCTCAAGAAGGATTACAAGGCGTTCAAACCAGACCTGTCGGACCGTGAGAGCAAGGGACGAGTTGATATCAAGTACCGAACGAATGCCGGTGAGCACATCGTCGTCGAGCTAAAGCGGGCGGACCGTGGGCTTGGCATGGCCGAACTTATGGACCAAGGCAACAAGTACCTGACCGCTTTGCAGAAGTGCCTGAAAGCTGAAGGCAAGCAGGATCCACACATTTCGATCGTTTTCGTCGTCGGCCAACCAGTGAGGGAAGATGACGAACCCGGCGGGCCCGCAAAGGTCGCGAAGGCGCTGGGCGCCATCAACGCGAGGGTTGTGCACTATGAGACCCTGATTGGCAACGCTCGTGCCGCGTACGACGAGTTCCTGAAAGGGTCCGCGAAGGCGGACAAACTGGACAAGCTCCTGCGGGCACTCGCGTAGCGAAACCGGATGTCACCCCAGCCCAGAGCGGTTTCGGCGTTGGAGGCGAAGTCATGAGCGAGCCCATTGATCCGCTCATGACCGCTCGCAGCCGCTCATGAATCGAGGGTTGCCACGATCCCGGCATTGGAGTCCGCTTGCCGATTCCGGCGACAATGGACCTCGCACCCTGGAGGCATCCGTGTTGTTCAGCTACGCAGTCGGGGAGCGCTTCGAGCGGTTCATTGACGAGCACGTCAGGGCCGGCAGCCACGCCAGCGCCAGCGAGGTCGTCCGCGCCGCGCTCGCACTGCTCGAAGATCGAGAGCGCGCAAGACTCGTCAAACTGGAGGGGCTCCGCGCCGAGGTCCAGGAAGGGCCTCGACAGCGGCGTCGGCGTGCCTGCTGACGAGGTCCTCGGCCGCAAGTAGACGGCGATGGCTCGCGAGCAGAGACGTGGCGACGGTCAGGTGTAGCGAACTCGACGCGCCACGCGTGAGGCGAGTTGCTGCGTAGTTGACCACCCGTGGCCGGCGGCCGGCGATCACTCGGTGAAGATTGCCGCGGCGCGGTTATATAACCGCGCCCGGCGACTGTGACGTCAGCGCCTCTCTGAAGCCCTGGAAGCGTCCGATCACGACGACGCGCCTGCCGGAATGCGTCCACCTTCACACCCCAAGAATCGTGACGCAACCGTGACGTGACCCGATCGATTTCAGGATATTTACAATGGTTTACGGGGATCGACGCTCGTGACAGCCTTCCGGCTAAACGTCTGAACCTGTAACGGTTATCGCAATCGAGAGCCCGCCGTCGCTCACGGCCAAGTGGATTTCCAAGCGTGCTCCTTCAACCACTCGGACATCTCTCCGTGCAAGTGGAATCAACAGTTTACCGGCAGGCGGGGATCCGCGCAAAAGCCGACCGGGATGCACCGGCGCCCCGCCGGCCGGGTGACGCGATCGGTCCCCGACCGGCCTCGCCGGGAAACGCTCCTCAGAAGCGGACGCCCACTCGGGCCACCGCGGCGTGCAGCCACGCGAACGCGAAGACGGCATCGACGTCGGCGCCGCCTTCGATCGTGCGATAGCCGGCCGACAGGGTCAGCCGGGGGTGCGGCCGGTAGTTGAGGGTGGCCGAGAAGTCGAACGCCCGACCCTGCGGCGCAGCGGAGCCATCCAGGTCGAACCCCAGATGCCAGCGTGACGACAGCCGGGCGTCGGCGCTCACGTGCCCGAGCGGCACGAAGCCGACATCGGTGTCCTCCGCGGCCTGGCCGATCTGGCTCAACGCGATTCGCGCGTCTCGAACGAAGGCGGTGACACCGACACGCCACGTCCACGTGTCGCCGTGATGGACGCGGTACCGCCAGGTGCCTCGATACGAGCTGAACTGGTACTCGGCGTCGGTGGCGACGGGTTCGAACCGCCCGCCGGCGAAGGCGATCGGCGCGGCGGGCGTGCCGCGTCCCGTGATCCGGAGCGGCGCGTAGACGAGCCGCAGCTCCTGCCGCTCGGTCAGCCCGACCGTCAGCTCGCCGCGGACCGACGGCGTCGGAGCACGTCCGATGAGCTCGACAATCGAGAAGGGCGTGCCCGAGTCGGGCGGAATCCTCACGTCGTTGCGGCCCTGCCAGAAGTTCAGGCCTTCCACGGTGAGGCCGATGCGCCCCGGGCTCGGCACCTGCCCGAACGCCGGACCGGCCACGGCGATGCTGACCACGGCCGCGACCGCGAGCCTGTTCACGTCATCCCTCCCCTGTGTTGAGACACGCGTTGGGGTGTCGAGGTTGCACCGGGGCCGCAGGCGAGCGCTCTGCCAGCGCGCGTCGCCGGCCGGTCATCAGGTGCCCGACGTGGTCAGCAGCCGCGCCAGGTAGACGCCGTACGTCGCCAGCAGCACCGCACCCTCGACGCGGCCGATGCGGGTGCCGCTCACCATCATCGGGAAGAGCAGCACCGTGGCGCCCAGCATCCACCAGTTGTCCGAGGCGAGTATCGCCGGGTCCACCGTCAGCGGGGTGACTGCCGCGCTGAGTCCGAGAATGACCAGCAGGTTGAAGAGGTTCGAGCCGACGACGTTGCCGATGGCGACGTCGTCGCGGCCACGGACGACCGAGACCAGCGAGGTGACGATCTCGGGCAGGCTGGTGCCGGCGGCCACGATGGTCAGGCCGACGACACGCTCCGAGAGACCGAACCACAGCGCCAGATCGACGGCGCCGCTCACCGTCGCCTGCGCCCCGGTGCCGAGCAGCACGATGCCGCCGCCGCTGAGCAGCAGCAGGCCGGCCACGCCGGCGCGCGGACCGGCGCGGTCGCGGTCGTGCATCTCGGCGCCGAACTCCTGCGTCTCCTGCACGTTCATCTGGCCGCGGACCAACGAGACCATGTAGGCGGTGAAGGCCACGTACACGGCCAGCAGCAACGTCGCGTCGAGGCGGTTGAGGCCGCCGTCCTGGGTCAGGGCCAGACCGAGCAGCGTCACCAGCAGCAGCACGGGGTATTCCAGGCGGATGGTGTTACCGCCGATGACCAGCGGCCGCACGACGGCCGACAGCCCCAGGATCGCCAGCAGGTTGAACAGGTTCGATCCGACCACGTTGCCGACCGCGATGTCGGTGCGATCCTCGACCGAGGCGAGCACGCTGACCGCCAGTTCGGGCACCGAGGTGCCGGCCGCGACCACTGTCAGTCCGATCACGGCCGGTGACAGGCGCAGGCGGGCGGCCAGGCCCACCGCACCACGCAGCAGCAACTCGCCGCCCAGGGCCAGCGCCGCCAGTCCGATCACGATCAGCAGTACGCTCATCAGCGCCTCATCGGCGGCGTCCATGGCCCGGCGTCGCCCGGCCATGGTGGACGTCGTCGAGTGCCTTGACGGTCCCCGGCGCGCGACGGCAGGGGAGTGTACCATCGCGCCGGAACGACTCCGGACAGCCGGGGGAGAGCGGCGCGACGCGCCTTGCTCCCCGGTGCTGATCGCGACATATACTGACAGCCCTGGGTTGTTCCGCGTGTCGCCGCAGCACGTGGGGCGCGGAGATCCGGACGCCATCCCCGCACGCCGCGCACTCGGCCGGCCCGTGCCCTCGGCACCGCGGGCGGCGCGGGCGTGGCAGCGGGCTCGCGTCGGCCGCGGGATGTGCCCCTGATGCCTTCGAGTGAGTCGTCACCGTCGCGCGCCACCGACCGCGTCCTCACCGGCCTGGCGCTGCTGCCCGCCGCGGTTACCGCCGTGGCGCTCGGGCGGCTCGTCGACGATCCGGCGCCGGCCGCCGTGCCATGGGCGTGGGTGCCGTCGCTCGGCGTCGATCTCACGCTGGTCGTCGACGGTCTGGCACTGGAGATGCTGCTGCTCATCGGCGGCATCGGCACGGCCGTGTTCGTCTACGGCGCCGCCTATCTGCGCGGACAACCCGGCGCCCCGCGGCTGTTCGCCACGCTGATCGCGTTCATGGCGGCCATGATCGGCGCGGTCACGGTCGACAACCTGATCGCCCTGGTCGTCTTCTGGGAGCTGACCAGCGTCACGTCGTTCCTGCTGGTCGGATTCCATCACCGCGACGGTGCCGCCCGCGTGGCGGCGCAACAGGCGCTGATCACCACCGTGTTCGGCGGCCTGGTCCTGCTCGCCGGGGTGCTGCAGCTCGGCGCCCTGGCCGGCACGTTTTCGATCCGCGGCGTGATCGCGGCGGCGCCTGCGCTGCACGCCCACCCGTGGCTGCCGGCGGCGCTGACCTGCCTGTTCGTCGGGGCGTTCACCAAGTCGGCGCAATGGCCCTTCCACTTCTGGCTGCCGAACGCGATGACGGCGCCCACCCCGGTGAGCGCCTTGCTGCATTCGGCGACGATGGTCAAGCTCGGCATCTACCTGCTGGCGCGGCTGCGGCCCGCCTTCGTGGACCTCTACTTCTGGGAGGTGACGCTCGTGAGCGTCGGCGCCTTCACGGCCGCCTGGGCGATGGTGCTGACCCTGCGAGAGCGGGACCTCAAGCGAATCCTGGCGTGGTCGACCGTGTCGGCGCTGGGCGTGCTCACGCTCCTCATCGGGCTGCCCGGCCCGGGAGCGGCCGAAGGCGCCGCCGCGTTCCTGCTGGCGCATGCGCTCTACAAGGCGCCGCTGTTCTTCGTCGCCGGCAACGTCGACCACTGCACCGGCACGCGCAGCATCGATCGCCTGGCCGGCATGGCGCGAACGATGCCGTGGACCGCCGCGGCGTCCGGCCTCGCCGCGATCTCCATGGCCGGCGTGCCGCTGTCGTTCGGATACGCGGCCAAGGATCTCATCGCCGTTGCCAAGGCGCAGGGCCTGGCGTTCGAGTGGGTGAGCTACGCGAGCTTCGTCGCCAGCAGCGTCTCGGTCGCCGTGGCGTCCGTGGCCGCCATCCGCGTGTTCTGGCATCGGGGCGGCGCGCCGCTGCCCGACACCGTGCACGAGGCGTCAGGGGCCATGGTCGCGGCGCCGCTGGCCCTGGCCGGTCTCGGCATCCTGTTCGGCCTGGCGCCCGCTGTTGTCGAGCCGCTGCTCCTGGCGAGCGCCGGCGCGATGCTGCCGGCGGGGACGGCGCCACCGGGGCTCGGCGCCGCCGACGTCGGAACGATCGGCGGGACCCTGGCGGTGTTCGCGGTCGGCGCCGTCGTGTTCCTGGCCTGGGACGCCATCCATCGGATCCTGGCCAGCGCCGCCTGGCTGGATCGTTACGCGCTGGCGTCGTGGTTCGGGCGGCTGCTGAAGGGCGTGCCGGTCGTGGCGCGCGCCACGACCACCCGGCTGCAGCACGGCTGGCTGCCCGCCGATCTCGCCGCCGTGATGCTGGTCGTCGTGATCGCCATCGGGACGGCGCTCGCCCGGGACGGCGGGATGCGCCTGCCCGGCTGGTCGGTCCCGGACCCGGTCGGCGCCCTTGCCGGACTGCTCGTCGCCGCCGCCGCCCTCGGCGCGTGCCGGGTGCGGGATCCGTTCGTGATGGCGCTCGTCGCCGGACTGACGGGGACGGGGACCGCGCTGCTGATGCTGGCGCTCGGCGCGCCCGATGCCGCGCTCACGCAGTTCACGGTGGAAGTGGCGTTCGTGGTCGTCGTGGCGGCCGCGGTCCGCCGGCTGCGGGCCACGGCACTGGCATCGGAGGCGGGCGGGGTCTGGCGCGGCGTCGCGGCGCTCGCGTTCGGCGCCGCCGTGGTCGCGCTGCTGCTCGCCAGCCATGCCGACCCGTTCGACCCGGCGATGGCCGACTACTTCGGACGCCGCAGCCTGCCCGACGCCCACGGCCGCAACGTCGTCAACGTCATCATCGTCGACTTCCGGGCCCTCGACACCCTGGGTGAGATCGTCGTGATTCTGCTGATGGCCATCGCGGCCTGGCCGCTCGCCGATCGCATCGGTCGGCGGGCCGGATCCGGAGGCGGATCGTGACCTCGCGTCCGGTGGTGCTCATGCTGGTGTCGCGCGGACTCTATCCGGCGCTGCTGGTTGCCTCGGTGCTGATCCTGCTGCGCGGACACAACGAGCCGGGCGGCGGGTTCATCGGCGGCATGGTGGCCGTCGCCGCGACGGCGCTGCGCGCCGTGGCCGGCGGCAGCGCGTCGGCGCTGACCGCGTTTCCCGGCGGGCCGGTCCGGGTGGCCGCCGCCGGCGTGGCCCTGGCCGGCGCGAGCGGCCTGCCCGCGCTGGCGCTGGGGCGTCCCTATCTCACGCACCTCTGGGCGCCGGGTTCGCTGCCCCTCTCGACCGTCCTCGCCTTCGACCTCGGGGTGTACCTGGTGGTGTGGGGAGCGCTCGGCGGCGTCGTCACGCGGATGATCGCGCTCGACGAGGCGGAGGGGCTGTGATCTGGGTCGTCGCCCTGGCGGTCGGTGCGCTCGCCAGCGCTGGCGCCTATCTCGCGCTCGGCCGGGATCTGCTGCGCGTGGTCGTCGGCGTGTCGCTGCTGGCCAGCGGCATCAACCTCGTGGTGGCCAGTGCCGGCCGGGTGGACGCCGTCAGGCCCGCCTTCGTCGATCCCGCCATCGGCCGTCTCGCCCCCGATGCCGCCAATCCGGTGCCCCAGGCGCTGGTGCTGACCGCAATCGTCATCGGTTTCTCGCTGATGTGTCTGTCCCTCGTCCTGCTCCTCGCGTTCCACGGCACGACCGCTGGCCGCCGTGTGGACGACCTGCTCGCGGCCGAGCCGCCCCCGCCGGCGGGCGACGGTGCGCCCGCGCCGGACGACGATGTCTGACGGCCTGCTCGTCGTCGCGCCGGTCCTCGTCCCGCTCGTGACGCTGGCCGCGGTGCTGCTGGTCCCGCGCCGGGTCCGGCGGGCGGTGAGCCTTGGCGGCCATCTGGCGTTCGCCGTGGTCGCCGGCGCCCTCCTCGTCGCGGCTGGCGGACGCGGTCTGCCGCCGGTGGCGTTCGGGGGATGGGACCCGCCGTTCGCCATCGTCTTCAGCGCCGACCGGCTGAGTGCCGTGTTCGTGATGCTGACGGCGCTGGCGGCGCTGGCATCGGCGGCCGCTGACCGTCGGGTGCCCGGCCGCGAGGTCGATCCGCCGTACGCGCTGGGTCATGGCTTCGTCCTCGGGGCCTGCGGCGTGTTCCTCACCGGGGACCTGTTCAACCTGTACGTGTGGCTCGAGGTGGTGCTGTTCGCCTCGCTCGGCCTCGTCGCCTGGGAGCGGACGGCGCCCGCGCTCGACGCCGCCCTGCGCTATCTGGTGCTCAACGTCGTCGGGACGGCGGTCTTGCTGGCCGCCGTCGCCTCGATCTACGCCGTCACCGGCCAGCTGAACCTCCTGGCCGTACGAGCCGCGGCCGCAGCCGGCGACGGCCGGCTGACCGCGGCGCTCGCCGTGTTCGCCGCGGCATGCCTCGTGAAGGCCGCCGCGTTCCCCGTGTTCGCGTGGCTGCCGGCGGCCTACCCCGCGCTGCCGGCGCCACGGGCGGCGCTGTTTGCCGCCGTGGGCACCAAGCTCGGGGTCTACGCCCTGCTCCGCGTGCCGGTGACCCTGCCTGGAGCGCTGCCGCCCGCGGTCGGCAGCGTGCTCGGCTGGGTGGCCGTGACGACGATGATCGTCGGCGTGCTCGGGGCGGCGCACCACTGGGACATTCGCCGCATCCTGGCCTTCCACAGCGTCAGCCAGGTCGGCTACATGCTCCTCGGCCTCGCCCTGGGGACGCCGGCCGGCGCGCACGCCGCCATCGTCTTCGCGCTCCATCACGGCGTGGTGAAGGCCACGCTCTTCCATGTCGCCGGGCTGGTCCGCACGGCCGGCGGCAGCTACGATCTGCGGAGGACGGGCGGCCTCGCCTCCTCGCACCCCTGGCTCGCCGCCGTGTTCCTGGTCCAGGCGCTGGCGCTCGTCGGCGTGCCGCCGCTCTCCGGGTTCTGGGCCAAGCTGCTCGTGCTGAGAGAGGCGCTGGCGGTGGAGCGCTGGACGTGGTCGGCGGTAGGTCTCGGCGTGGGGCTGCTGACGCTGTACTCGATGCTCAAGATCTGGATGGAGGCGTTCTGGAAGCCGCATCCCGACGACTCGCCGACGCGGCCGCGCGTTGCCCTGCCGCCGTGGTCCTTTGCGGCTGCCGCCGGGCTGGCCGCGATCGTGACGGCCTCGTCCCTGTGGCCGGAGCCGGTCCTCACCTACGTCGGGACGGCGGTGGCGGCGGTCTGGGAGGCGAGGTGATGCGGCGGGCCGTCGTCGCGTTGGCGCTCGCCGCGGATTTCTGCCTCCACGTCGTGGAGTCGGGCCTCTCCACCGCCTGGATCATCGTGCGGCCCGGACCGCGCCCGACCCCGCGCGTGGTTCGATTGCCGTACGAGGGCCTCTCGCCGCTCGGCGCCGTCGTCTACGGGTGCGTGCTCTCGCTGACGCCGGGGACCACGACGCTGGACGTCGATCTGGAGGCGCAGACGCTGACCATGCACGTGCTCGACGGCGCCGCTGCCGCCGGCCTGGCCGACGACGCGCGGCGCCGCCTCGAGCGTCGGCTGCAGACCGTGTTTCCCGGAGGCCGCCGATGATCGTCGCCCTCAGCACCGCCGCCGCGATCGCCCTGGCGGCCGCGATCGGGCGCCTGGTGGCCGGGCCGCGCGACGCCGATCGCGTGGTGGCGCTCGATCTGGTCGTGTCAGCCAGCCTGGCCGTGGTCGCCGCCGCCGCCCTGGCCGCCGCCGACCCGCGCCTGCTGGACGTCGGGATCGGCCTGGCGGCGGTGGGCTTCGTCGGCACCCTCGCCTGGGCGCGCTTCCTCGATCAGGCTGGCGGGAGCGACCGGTGATGACGGTCCTGGTAGCCGCCGCGGTGCTCGCCGGCAGCCTGCTCCTGGTCGTCGCCGCCGCGGGGTTGTATACCTTGCCCGACGCGCTCGCGCGTCAGCACGCCGCCACCAAGGCCGCGACACTGGCCCTCGGCCTGATCCTGCTCGGCGTCGGGCTCGCCGGTGGGAGCGCCGCGTGGTGGATCCGGGTGGCCATCCTGATTGTCGTGCTGTTCGGGACGATGCCGGTGGCGTCGCACATGCTCGCTCGCGCGGCGGTGCGGGAGGCAGCACGCGCCGGCGATCACCCGGCCGACGACGGGTCCGCGGACGGGTGACCCCGGTGCCGGCGTCGCGGCCGCGGGGCCGCCGGCTACGGCAATCGGGCCGCCGCAGCCCGGGCGTCCTCGACGACCGGGATGCTCGAATCGGCGTCCTTCCAGAGCGTGAGCAGGTCGTCGTAGGCGCTCTTCGCCTTGACCGCGTCGCCGGTGAGCGCCAGCGCGCGGGCCAGCTGCAGGCGCGCCAACGCGTCCATCGGATCGACGAGGACGATGCTGCGATGATCGAGTATCCGCTGGAACTCGGCAGCGGCCTGGGCGGGCTGCCGGGCGGCGAGGTAGGCCAAGCCACGCACGTAGATTGGATACAACGGGCCGACCCGACCGTTGTACGAGACGCCGATGGTGTGGAGGTCGTAACGCAAAGCGACCTGCAGCGCCTGGACCGCCGCGGCCGGGTCCTGCGCGTTCAACGCAAACAGGGCGCGCAGCGTCGGCAGGTACATGAATCGCACGAACGTGTCTTCAGGGAACTCGCGGGCGAGGCCGTCAGCGAGGGCGCGCGATTGCGGCACGTCGCCCGCAAGCGCCAGCGCAAAAGCCGCCGAGTAGTCCACATCGCGGCCGGTCCACAGCGCGCGCGCCTTGCTGGCGCTCTGTCTGGCGGCGGTCCCGTTCCCGTAGAACGCCTCCCACACCGCACGTGTCGACTCGGACAAGCCGGCCCGCTCGCGTCGGCCCGACTGCCGGGCGATGTCGACCAGCACCGCAGTCGTCCGCCGCGCCTCCTGCAAGCGGCCCGTGCGAGCCAGCGCGAGCGCCTCCAGATGTGGCATGCGATCGACCAGCTCCTGGTTCTTTCTGGCCACCGCTGCCGTCCGCGTGAGGGCCTCGTCATCCCCCTTCAGGAAGGCGGCGAAGTACTCGATCAGTGCGAACGAGCCGCTCTCCAGCTTGCGGGCCCGGGCCTGCGCGACAGTCCCGACGGCGTCGTCGACACGATTCAGGTACAACTGATTGAAGGCCTTGTTCCCATACGCCGGCACCCAGTCGGGATCCAGCGCGAGGGCCTTGTCGCTTTCGGCAATCGCCAGCTCGTGCTGGCCAGTGCTGGTCAGCGCCAGGCCCGCGATCAGCGTGTGGGGTGACGTGTCGCGAGGATAGCTCTGGGCCCACGCTTCCAACGTCCGCTGTTCCCGCTCGAGGTTGCCGGTGACGTCGCGATCGTAGAACGTCTCGATGGAGAAGCGCTCGGCGTCACTGGCGCGGTGGCGCAACTGATAGGCCTTGATCAGGCTCTGGCGGCCCAGCGCCAGATCGCCGTTGCCGATCAGGCCGAAACCCAGTCTGGCGTGGGCGACGGCGAAGTCGGGGTCGAGCGCCACCGCGCGCTGCAGCAGCGACAGCCGCTGCCGCGGGACGAATTCCTTGAGCGCCAGGCTGTAGGCCTGCAGCGCGTCGAGGGAGGGCGTGGTCGCCGCGGCGAGCGGCGTCGAGTGCTTCTCGATGGTGGCCAGTGATTCTCCGAGGCGGGTCCGAAGGCGGGTCGCCACCTGGCTGAGCGTGCTCAGCACGTCTTCCTTCCGCGCCGCCTGTGCCTGCTCGTCGGCTATTACGTCGCCAGTTGCGCAATTGGTGGCGCGCAGCCCGAGGACGTATTCATTGCCGAGTGCCGCGATGGATCCCTGAAGGAACGCGGCGCTGCCGGTCCGCACGCACACGACCCGGGCGACGTCGGCGGTCAGCGGGGCAGCCGCCGGCAGGTTCATCAACGGCAGGGTGCGCCGGATGCGTTCGTCGGAGACGAGGCTCAGGAAGGGCGACTGCTGCAGTTGGGCCGCCAAGCCCTGGCGCAGCGTGTCGTCGAACACCGGATCGCCGGTGGTGTTGGCGAACTCGGCCAGGACGATCGTGTCCTTGTCGGTCAGCGTCGCCGCCGCGGGCGCCGACGTATAGAAGTAGGCGCCCATCAGCATGGCCGCAGCCAGGCCGGCGGCCGCGGCGACCGCCGGCCATCGGGTGCGCGGCCGTGCCGGCTCGAGCTCGCGCCTGGTCAGGTCGGAATCGGAATGGCGCTTGAGGCGCTCGAGGTCGGTCCGCAGTTCGGCGGCGTGCTGGTAGCGGAGCGCGGGATCGGCCTCCAGGCACTTCGCGACCACGCGTTCCAGGTCCGCAGAGCCCGCGATCCGCAGCTGGACGCCGGGCGAGGGCCGCGCGCCGGTGGCCATCTCGAACAACACCAGGCCGACGCTCCACAGGTCGGCGCGGTGATCGACCGGCTCGCCGCGGGCCTGCTCCGGGGCCATGTAGGCGACAGTGCCCATGACGACGCCGTGCCGCGTGCCGGCCACCGTGGTGAGGTCCAGGTGGGAGTGCGCGCGCATCTTGGCGAGGCCGAAGTCGAGCAGCTTGGCGTGGCCGCGGGCGGTGACGAAGATGTTCGCCGGCTTGATGTCGCGGTGGATGACGCCGGCGGCATGGGCGGCGTCGAGCGCATCGGCGATCTGGAGGCCGAGCCGCAGCACCGTGTCGAGGTCCAGCGGCCCGGCGGCGAGCCGCTCGTTGAGCGCCGTGCCCTGCAGATACTCCATGGCGATGAACGCGCGGCCGTCCTGCTCGCCGATGTCGTAGATCGTGCAGATGTGCGGATGGTTGAGCGCCGAGGCGGTCCGGGCTTCGCGCTGGAAGCGGCTCAGGGCCTCGCCGTCCCTGGCCAGATCGTCGGACACGAACTTGAGCGCGACGGGCCGGTGCAGCCGCGTGTCCTCGGCCTTGTAGACCACGCCCATGCCGCCGCCGCCGAGCTTGGCGACGATGCGATAGTGCGAGATCGTCTGGCCGATCAGCGAATCGCCGGCGGCCTGACTGCCGCCGTGGCGTTCCGCGGCGAGCACCCGTGCGGCCACGTCCGCGGCCGCACCGTCCAGGAAGCTGCCCGCCCCGTCGTGCGCCGCGAGCAGCGAGCGGACCTCGCGCTCGAGGTCGCCGTCGCCACGGCAGGCGCCGCGCAGAAACGCGTCGCGCTCCGCCACCGGCACGTCGAGCGCCGACTGCAGCAGCCGATCGACGTGGGTCCAGCGCTCAGTGTCCATGGGCGGCCGGAGCGGCGAGCTCCCGATACAACCAGGCTTTCGCGCTCTTCCACTCGCGCATGACGGTGATCGGCGCGACGCCCAGCACGTGGGCGGTGTCCTCGACGCTCAGGCCGCCGAAGAAGCGCAGCTCGACGACCTGCGCCTTGCGCGGCGCCCGCGCCGCCAGGGCGCTCAGGGCATCGTCGAGCGCCGCGAAGTCGTCGGCGCGAGCCGGGCAGAGCACCGCCTCGGCATCGAGCGAGACGTGCGGGGCGTCGGCGCCCCGCTTCCCGTTGCGTCGCCGCGCATGGTCGACGAGGATGCGGCGCATGGCCTGGGCCGCCGCCGCCATGAAGTGGGCGCGGTCGCGCCAGTGCATGCGCTTGTAGTCGACCAGCCGCAGGTAGGCCTCGTTGACCAGCGCAGTGGCCTGCAGGCTGTGGTCGGCTCGCTCGCCGCGCAGGTAATGACGCGCCAGACGGTGGAGCTCGGCGTAGACGATCGGAGTGAGCCGGGCGAGCGCGTGCTGGTCGCCACCGGTCCAGGCGCGGAGCAGCGCGCTGACGTCGTCCGGGGCCGTGTCACTCGTGCTCATGCGCTCGGGCAGGTAGCCGGCCGGGTCATCATACGCGACCTTCGCCGGCTCTTCGCTGATAGTTTCCGGCCGTGTTCTGCGCCTATTCCAGACAGCTCCCCAGCTGTCCTGACGGCCAGCGACACAGCGAGCGGGCGAGGCGACGGGCATGGTCGGTGAAGCGCTGATGAGACAAGTGCCGACGCTGGTGGCCCTGTGGCTGTGCGTCGCCGGGCCGGTGGACGCGCAGGTCACCGGCGAGGGCACCCTGCGGGGGGTGATCCGCGACGCCGGCGGCGGGGTGCTGCCCGGGGTCACCGTGACTGCTTTGAGCCCGACGACTCCGGGCACGCATGTCGGTGTCACCGAGTCCGACGGCACCTATCGCCTCCTGAACCTGCCGCCCGCCATCTTCGACGTCGTCGCCGAGCTGCCGGGTTTCAGCAAGTACTCGCAGCCGGGGGTGGAGGTCCGGGCCGGGCTCAACCTCACCCTCGACATCGTCCTGGCGGTCGGCAGCGTCGAAGAGACCGTCGTCGTCAGCGGCGCGCCGCCGCTGCTCGAATCGCAGAAGCCGATTCAGGCTGTCAACGTCGCCGGCGATTTCCAGCGCCTGCTGCCGCTGTCGACCCGACGCGACCTGACCGATGCCCTCGAGGTGGCGCCGGGGGTGACGGCCCGCAACCTCATCGCCAACAACGGCACCCAGACCTACATGTTGCGCGGCACCGACGTCGAGCAGCACGTGGTGCTCGTCGACGGCGCCGACATGGCGTCGTCCCGCCAGGGACGCATGGAGATCGTCAGGCTGCCCACCAATGCCATCGCGGATTCCCAGGTGAGGACCGGCGGCGCCGACACGTCGGCGCCGCCGGGGCTGGGCGTGGTGTTCAACGTGACGACCCGGGTCGGCACCAACCGGCTGTCGGGGGCGGCGGGCGTCCATCATCAGAATCGCGCCTGGAACGCCGACAACGATCCCCTCGGGGTCCCGGCGATTGCCGAGACCACGAACCTCGAGGCGTCGCTGGGCGGGCCGATCCGGCGCGATCGCGCCTGGTTCTTCGCGTCGTATTTCTACCTCCACCGCGACAGTCAGATCTCGCGCACCCCGACCCAGTTGAACAACCTCCGCGCGTCGATCCCCGGCTGGGAACCGTTCGACAATCGCAGCCGGCACCACACGGGATTCGTCAAGGTCAATGCCCAGGTCGGCGCGCGACATCAGCTCCACGGATTCTTCCTGAAGCCGCACGGCTTCGAGGAGCCCAGTGCGTCGACCGACAGCCGCCGCTTCAGCAACAGCGGCACCACCGGCAACGGCGTCGCCGCGCGGCTCTTCTCGGCCTGGACCAACACGCTGACGACGACCATCGGCGCCTCGTTCAACACGTTCGGCGCCAGAACGTCGCTCGACGCCTACAAGGGCCTCGACTACGGCGGCCCGCGGGTGCGCATCTACGACTCGGTCACCACGTCGGCGGGGCGGCTGATCGGCAACGGCCTGGTCGCCACCGTGGGCAACAACCAGAGCCTCAACGTCACGCCGTCGAACAAGCTGACGATGCAGGCCGACGTGAACTGGTACCGCGCCGGCTGGCTGGGCTCTCATGAGTTCCAGGCCGGCGTCTTCCTGCAGCCGCTGATGCGGCTGAGCACCGAAGCGCACTACCTGAACGGCGGATTCATCCTCGAGGACGTCCGGCTGCGTGTGCCAGGAGATCCGTATTCGGGCTACATCCCGTTCCATCGCCAGTTCGTGGATCCGTCCCGACTGGTGTTCACCACGGAGAACAGGAACTCCCAGAACTACGCCGTCTACCTCCAGGACTCCTGGAAGCCCGTGCCGCGGTTGACCGTCGTCGCCGGACTGCGCCTCGATCGCGTGGTGGACGACGACGACCTGTTCGGCGTGCGCACCCAGTCCAGCCTGGAAGTCGGCCCGCGGGCGGGCGTCGTCTACGCCCTGACCGCCGACAGCCGGAACATCCTCCACGGGAGCGTCAGCCGCGTCGCCGCCAAACCGGAATGGCTGTACCTGCCGACCTTGGGCGGTGGCTTCTTCGGGGGCGGCGTCACGGTGACGACGACCGACACCTACGACACCCGCGGCGACGGCAGCTTCGCCACCGTGCTGGTGACGCCGGCCCAGACCCAGGTGGCGGCCAACCGGCGCGTCGACCCGGACCGGCATCAGCCCTTCAGCGACGAGATCCTGCTCGGCTACCGCCGCCAGCTGCCGGGCCGGATCAGCCTGGACGCGACCTTCATCCGCCGGGCCTACAAGGACCTGTCCGCCCAGGTGGACGTCAACGGCATCTACACCGACGGCGTGTTTCGGGGCTACCGGGACGAGTCGCAGAACGCCATCCTGCTGCAGACCAACAACGTGTGGAACACGCCGATCTACACCGGTGTCGAGTTGGTCGGCTCGCAGCGGACGCGGCGCTCGCAGTTCATCGTCGGCTACACGCGCGGCTTCCAGCACCTCGACGGGACGTGGCAGCCGAACGACCCGGCGTCGTTCATCCAACCCGAGGCCTTCGCCAACAACCGCGGCATCGGCTCGATTCGCGGCGGCGAGACCAACAGCCTGTCGGGGACGTCGCAGTCGCGCAACCCGATGTGGATCAAGCACGCGCTGCGTCTCACCGGCTCGTACCACGCACCGTGGGGGCTCACCGTCGCCAGCAACCTGAACGTCTTCTCGGGACCGTACACCGGCCCGATCGTCACCGTCCTGGCCGCGCCCGACCCGCGATTCGGTCCGCCGACGCTGGTGCTGTCCAACCGGCGCACGGTGTCGAATCCGTTGGCCACGACCGTGCGGTTCGCGTACCCCACGCGCGGCCAGGGGCAGCGACAGGCGCCCAGTCTGGCGCAGTGGAACGCCCGCGTCGGGCGGCGGTTCGCGTTGGGCAGCCGGACGGTCGACGTCGCCGTCAGCGTCCTGAACATCACCAACCGCGACGCGCTGCAGGAGTTCCTCGGCGGCGACGGCGTCAATACCGGCAGCAATCTGCTCGGCAGCACGAGTTTCGCCTACGCCCCCGACGGCACGTTCCGCGGCCAGAACCGGCAGGCCGCACGGGCCGCCCAGGTGTCGCTGCTGGTCGAGTTCTGAGCGCCGCGGCCCGGCGTGTGGCTCAGGGCGTCCGCACCGACGCCCCGGCGGCGACGGGCGGCGTCGGCTCGGCGATCAGCAGGCGCAGCAGCTGACGCACCTCGCGGAAGTCGGCGACGCGGTAGCGTGCCGCCGACGGCCGGCTGCCGACCGCGATGGTGGCGCTCTCGGGCGGCAGGGCGCGGAACAGGTCCTCGTCGGTGCGGTCGTCGCCGATGGCGACCACGAACGAGCCGGCGGCCTCGGTGTGGACGCGCTGCGCCACCAGGGCCTTGCTGACCCCGCGCAGCCGGACCTCGATCACCTTGCGGCCTTCGATCACCTCGAAGGGCTGGTTGCTCAACGCGTCGCCGAGCAGCATGCGCAGCTCGTGGGCCTGGCGGGCGCCGAACTCGCGCTGCGCGCGGCGGAAGTGCCAGGCCAGCGAGGCCGTCTTGGTCTCGACGTGGGAGCCCGGCGTGCTGTCGGTGAACTGGTCGAGGATCGGCCGGATGCGTTCGTGCCACGTCGGGGCCACCTGCGCCGCGGCGTGCCAGCGGTCGTCGCCCCTGGGACGGTGCCAGAAGCCGTGCTCGGCCCACAGCGACAGCGGCAGATGGCCGAACCAGTCCTCCACGGTGGAGCGGAGCCGGCCGCTCACCAGGTCCACGTCCAGGCCCGGGGTGCGGGCCAGATCGGCGAGCAGCGCCAGCAGGTCGGCGTCGGGCGCGGCGAGTTCCGGGGAACGGGCGATCGGCACCAGCGTGCCGTCGTAGTCCACCAGCAGGCGGAGCGAGCGCGTGCGCCGCGCCTCGGTGAGCGCGGTGGTGAGCGACGGCGGCGGCGGCGCCGCCGCCGCCTCGACGACGGGACGGGTGGAGGCGAGCCGCTCGAGGAAGCCGCCGGCCCAGGCATGGACGTCGTGTTCGGTCACCCGGCGGCGCAGCGTCTGCATGCGCGCCTGCTGTTCGCCCGGCGACATGGCGAGTGCCCGCCCGAGGCTGTCGGCGACGGCGTCCACGTCGTAGGGATTGACCAGCACCGCGCCGTCGAGCTCGGCGGCGGCGCCGGCGAACTCGCTGAGGACGAGGACGCCGCGATCGTCCACCCGCGAGGCGACGAACTCCTTGGCGACCAGGTTCATCCCGTCGCGCAGCGGCGTGACCAGCATGGCGTCGGCGGCACGGTACAGCGCCACCAGCTCGGTCTGCGACACCGACTGGTGGAGGTAGTGGATGGGAATCGAGGACGGCGTCCCGTAGGCGCCGTTGATGCGGCCGACGATCTCGTCCACCTGGCGCTTGAAGCGCTGGTAGGAGTCGACCTCGCCGCGCGACGGCACCGCCACCTGGATGAAGCGCAGCGTGTCGCGGAACTCCGGGGCGCGGGTGAGCAGGCGTTCCACGGCGTGGAGGCGGCGCGGAATGCCCTTGGTGTAGTCGAGGCGATCGACGCCGAGCACGATGCGCCGGTGGCCGGCGGCGTGGCGGATCTCCTGCACGCGGGCCTCGACCGCGGCGTCGGCGCCGAGCCCGGCGAAATGGGCGGCGTCGATGCCCATCGGGAACACGCCGAGCTGGGCCTCGTGGTCGCCGATCTGCACCCGGTCGATGTCGGGCTCGACGCCCTCGATGTGCAGCAGCGACGACACGAAGTGGCGCAGATAGGCGAAGGTGTGGAAGCCGATGAGATCGGCGCCGAGCAGGCCGGTGAGGATCTGCCGTCGCCACGGCAGGATGCGGAACACCTCCGACGACGGGAACGGGATGTGGAGGAAGAAGCCGATGCGGGCGTCGGGCAGGCGCGTGCGCAGCAGGCCCGGCAGCAGCATCAGCTGGTAGTCGTGGACCCAGATCGTGTCGCCGCGCCGGTACTCCATCGCGACGACGTCGGCGAAGGCCTCGTTGGCCTGGCTGTAGGCATCCCAGCCGGCCGCGTCCACCGGCACCTGGTCGATGAGGTAGTGGAAGAGCGGCCACACCACCCGGTTGGCGAAGCCGTTGTAGTAGCGCTCGACCTGATCGCGCGACAGCGGCACCGGGACGATGGCACGCTCGTGGAGCTGGCGGTCCAGGGCCTCGCGCTGGCCGCGGGTCAGCTTCGAGACATCGCCCGGCCAGCCGATCCACAGCCCGTCGGAACTGCGGTGATACGGCCCGAGCCCGGTCGCCAGACCGCCGCCGGCGTCGTTCAGCCGCACCTCGCCGTCGGCCACCTGGGCGACGACGGGCAGCCGGTTGGAGACGATGAGCAGGCGCGACGCGGACATCCCGCGTATTGTACCGACAATTGCTTTGAGCTCAAAATAATGGCCGAGCCGCCGTCGCGGCGCGCCGGCGCCGGGGCCGCGCGGTTGCCGGGCCGCGGCCACGCCGACTAGGCGCAGCGTTCGAACGCCGGCAGGTGATTGACCAGCGACGCGCTCCGGTTGTTCGAGAACACCTGGCGCACGTCGGCGGGCAGGTCGGCGCGCAGCAGGTCGTCGTACATGGCGATGTTGAGGCGCTCGGCGTCGACGCCGGCGGCGCACGCGGCGGTCACGCTCGCAAAGTGAGCGACGCTCGCCGGGGTCGACGTGCTCACCGGCGCCGCGAGGCCGCGCGACGTGAACAGGCGGCCGATGGCCGCCGAGTGCCGCTCCTCGGCGGTGAGGACGTTGACGAACGGCAGCACCGCGCCGAAGTCGTCGATGACCCCCTGGTAGGTGGCCTCGGCGCGATACTCGTCCTGGATGGCGCGTGTCAGCAGGGCCACCACCGCCGGGTCCAGCGTCGCGGGAGTGGCTGAGGTCGGCGAGCGGCGCTCGTCGCAGGCCGCGATCGCCAGCGCGGTCATCAACACGGCCGACAGGCGGGCCCTTCGCTTCATGTACGGGTGCGGAGCAAGTCCCGGGCCAGCGGGGGAGGGTCCCCGGGTGGCGGAGAACGCGCCGGAAACGGCACCGTCGGCGAGCGAGCGGGCCCGGCCAACGCGGATCGGCGCCGAGAATCCCGCGCCGCGGGGCGATTTCACCGGCCCGCGCGCGCCAACCGCTGCCGCGTCAGGGGCGGACGCGCCGCCAGGTGATCCGCGACTGGCTGCCGTTGGCGGCCGGCGGCGGCTGCAGGACCATGGTGTCGCCGTCGATGGCGAAGAAGCGGATCTGATCGGCGCCGGTGTTCATCGCGTTCAGGTCCGCGGTGGTGTGGACGACGATCTTCTTCGTCGCCGGATCGACGTCATAGGTGCCGTGATAGGCCAGATAGGTGGCGAGCAGGCGGCGGGCCTCCGCCTCGCTGGCGCGACCGAGCGGCGTCGACGGGCGATCCGGGTTGACGATCTGCACCGTCGTATAGCCGTCGGGGCCGAACACGAACAGGCCCTTCGGCGCGGCGCCGAAGGCCTGGCGCACCTGGCCGTCGGCAGCCATCGTCCGGTGATCGACCAGGGCCCAGGTGCCGGCGACGGCGGCCCGGGCGGCCGGGTCGAAGCCGGGTGCCGGCGGCGCCGGCCGCACCCGCTCCCAGGTGATGCGGGCGAACCGCTTGCGCCCGTCGACGACGGTGGTCGGCGTCGTCAGCACCAGGCGTGTCCCCTGCAGGTCGATCGTCCGCACGAAGTCACGCTCGCCCGGCACCTGGCTGCCGTCGCGGTGGTGGGTCACCGTCCGGGCCCGTTCGTCCACGGTGAAGGTGCCGAAGTAGCTGGTCTGGGTCGACAGCAGCGTCTTCACCTGGTCGGCCGTGGCGTCGGCGGCGCGCACCGTGGGACGAGCCGCGGGGCCGAGCTGCGCCAGCATGTGTCCGTCCGGCGTGTAGGTGATGAGGCCCAGCGGGGCCTCGCCCATCGTGGACACCGGCGCGTCGCCCTCGCGCACCTGCTCGGTGCCGACCAGCCGCCAATGGCCGACGAGCTGGTCGCGCAGGGGCGGTTGCGCGGTTTCGAGGCTCGGGCCGGCGACGAGTGAAACGAAGACGGCGGCGAATCGTAATGTCGATGTCATGAGGGCCTCGCCCGCGGGTCGGACGGGTAACTGTCACGCATTGTCCGCGCCGTGTAAAGCAGGTAAAGGCATGGCCGTTGCTTCATCGGGCGCGACGATGTCGGACCCACGACGATTCGCCCTCCGCGGGTGGCACCGCGCCCTTGCCGTGACCTGTCTGGTGGTCGCTGGCGTGGCGGCCGCCCGCGTCATTCTCCTGGCGCAGTCCACCGGCGCACCGTTCGCCACCCTGGCGGCGGCGGCCCCGGTCGCGTTTCCCAACGAGGCCGACTCGAACAGCCCGGCGATCTGGGAAATGGTCGAGGGCCGCTGGCGGATGTCGCTGCTCAATTCCGTGGCCGGCCAGGCCAAGCTGAGTGAGGGCCGGACCGTGCAGCGCCTCACCAGCCAGGGGGCGGTCAGCTTCAGGTCCGCGGCGCCCCACGGCGGCGTCTGGTTCGAGAGCGTGATTCGCGACGCCGACGCCTGGTACGGCTTCTACCACAACGAACGGGAGGGCGTGGTCTGTGCGGCGTCCGGCAAGGTCTGGCCGCGCATCGGCGCCGCACGGTCGGACGATCTCGGCCGCAGCTGGATCGACCTCGGGCCGATTCTCGAGACCCCGCCCGACACCGTCCGCTGCGAGACCAACAACCACTATTTCGTCGGCGGCGTCGGCGACTTCTCGGCCGTCCTCGACCCGGATCGCCACTTCGTCTATCTGTATTACACGCAGTACGTCGAAGCGACCGCGCGGGTCGGCGTGTCGGTGGCGCGGATGGCCTGGGCCGATCGCGACGCGCCGGCCGGCCGCGTGGACGTGTGGGCTGAGGGGGTCTGGCAGCCGCCCGCCCTGCAGGTGATCCCCCCGTCCCCCGGCGAGCCCACCGAGGACGAGGCGCTCGTCGCGCCCCCCGAGGCCGAGCCCGAGACCGAGTGGCGCTACCCGCTGGCCTCGCCGATCATGATCGCCGGCGACCGCTGGGACAACGGCAACAGCGGCGTCAACGTGTTCTGGGGGCCGTCGATCCACTGGAACACCGCGATCGACAGCTACGTCATGCTGCTGAACCAGGCGGCGTCCAACGACTGGAAGCAGGGCGGCGTGTTCGTGTCGTTCAACCCGCGGCTCGACGACCCGGGCGGCTGGTCGGCGCCGGTGCGGCTGTTCCAGGGCGGCTACTGGTACCCGCAGGTCATCGGCCTCGCCGACGGCGTCGGCACCGACACCATCGCCGGTCCGGTGGCGCGCTTCTTCATGAACGGCCGGTCCGACTTCACGATCGTCTTCGGCCGGCGCTGAGCGGGCGCGTTCGGATTCCGCGACGGGCGACGCTTTCGCCCTGCCGTCGAGGCAGCTCTAAAGAGCTGCCCTACGAGCGGCTGCCCTACGGAGTGGCCACGGAGCGGCGGCCCTGCGCAGCGGCGGCCCTGCGTGGCGGCCGCCCTCCGGTTACACTGTCGGCGCGATGCCCACCGCCGGCGCATCTGGCGTCGTTCCCGCACCGGCCGCCGACGCGATCACCGCCGGAGGCATCGGCGGCCTGGCCGTGCTGATGGCGCTGGCGGCACTGGCCGTGGCGTGGCGCTGGCAGGCGGCGCCCCGTGGTCTGTCGCTCGCCGCCGTCGTCGCCTGGATGGCGGTGACCGCCGCCGCGGCGCTGTCGGGGCGCCTCGCCCGCTTCGACCTCACGCCGCCGCCGATGGCCCTGCTCATCGTCTCGGTGTTCGCGCTGGCCTTCGCGCTCGGCCTCGGCCGCATCGGCGGGCGGCTCGCCGCCGCAGTGCCGCTGGCGACGCTGGTCGGCTTCCAGGCGTTCCGCCTGCCGCTCGAACTGGTGATGCACCGCGCCGCGACGCTCGGCATCATGCCGCCCGAGATGTCGTACTCCGGCTACAACTTCGACATCGTCACCGGCGCCGGGGCGCTGCTGCTGGCCGTCGCCATGCGGGCCGGCGCCACCGTGCCGCGCGCCGCCGTGTGGGCGTGGAACCTGTGGGGCCTGTGGTGCCTGGCCGTGATCGCCGTGGTGGCGGTGGCCAGCTCGCCGATGGTGCGGGCGTTCGGCGACGACCCCGGCCACGTCAACACCTGGGTGCTGCACTTTCCCTATGTGTGGCTGCCGGCCGTCCTGGTGACCCTGGCGCTGGCCGGCCACGTCGTCGTGGCCAAGGCTCTGCGGATAGAATTGCGCCACCCTCGGGAGGGGGCCGGCCGGTGATCCTGCGGATGTTCTACATCGGGTGCGCCGCCGTCGGCCTGTTCACGCTGGCGCTGCAGCTGCTGCTGTCGGTGCTGGGCATCGGCGATCACGACGCCGCCGACGTCCACGACCTCCATGCCGGCGACCACGGGAGCGGCGTCAACCTGCTGTCGATTCGCGCCCTGGCGGCGTTTCTGACCTTCTTCGGCCTCACCGGCTGGTGGCTCACCGACGTCGGGTTCGCCCCGGTGCCCGCCGCGGCGGCTTCGCTCGTCTCCGGTATCGCGGCGATGGCTGGCGTCGGCTGGATCCTCAGCCAGCAGCGCCGTCTCGACGTGCAGGGCAACCTCGACCCCGCCAACGCGATCGGCGCCACCGCCTCGGTCTATCTGCGCATTCCGGCCGACGGACAGGGCGCCGGGAAGATCCACGTCAAGGTGCAGGGACGTACCGCGGAGCTCGCCGCGGTCAGCGACGGCGCGGCGCTGCCCACCGGGACGCTGGTGACCGTGCACCGCCTGGTGGCCCCCGACACCGTGGCCGTTCGTCCGCTCGATCCGCAGGCTGGAGGCCGCTGATGCTCCCGGTGGTGTTCGCGCAGCTCGACCCGATCGTCACTCTCATCCCGGTGCTGATGGCGCTGGCCGTCGTGCTGCTGGTCTTCAGCATGGCGATGCTGGTGGTGCGCCGCTACAAGCGGTGCCCGTCCAACCGCATCCTGGTCATCTACGGCAAGGTGCGCGCCGGCCGGGCGGCACGCACCCTGCACGGCGGCGGGGCGTTCGTCTGGCCGCTCATCCAGTCCTACGAGTTCCTGTCCCTCGATCCGATGCAGATCGAGATCCCGCTGCAGGGCGCGCTGTCGATGGAGAACATCCGCGTCAACGTTCCCTCGGTGTTCACCGTCGCCATCGGCACCGACGAGGAGGCGATGACCAACGCGGCCATCCGGCTGCTCGGCCAGGATGCGCGCATGGTGATCAAGCAGGCCGAGGACATCATCTTCGGCCAGCTCCGCCAGGTGATCGCCTCGATGCGCATCGAGGACATCAACCGCGATCGCGACCTGTTCCTCAACAAGGTGCAGAGCTCGCTCGAGCCCGAGCTGAAGAAGATCGGCCTGGTGCTCATCAACGTCAACATCAAGGACATCACCGACGAGTCGGGCTACATCGAGGCGATCGGCCGCAAGGCGGCGTCGCAGGCCATCCAGCAGGCCAAGATCGACGTCGCCGAACAGGAGAAGCTCGGCGCGATCGGCGTCGCCGATGCCGAGCGCGAACAGCAGATCCAGGTGGCCAGCGCCGAGAAGCTCCGCGAGATCGGCACCAAGGAAGCCGACCGCGACAAGGCGGTGCGGCTCGCCGAACTCGGCAAGGACGCCCAGGTCGGACAGCAGCGCGCCGCCTTCGAGCAGGAAGCGCTGGTGCGCGAGGCCGAGCAGGCCAAGCGCGTGCGGGTCGCCGAGGCCAACGCCGCGGCGGTGACCGGCGAGAACAAGGCCAAGGCCGACATCGCCCAGGCCAACGCCGATCTGCGCGTCCGCGAAGCCGACGCCTTCCGCGTCGGCGAGACCCGGCAGCGCGAAGCCGATGCCCAGGTGCGGGAGGCGCAGTATCTGGCCGAGGCCCGCGCCGCGGCTGCCCAGGCCCAGAAGCTCGAGGCCGAGAAGCGCGCCGAGCTCGAGGCGGTCGCCAAGGCGATGAAGGCGCAGGTGGTGGTGGATGCCGAGGCCGCCGCCGAGCGGGTGAAGATCGCGGCGCTGGCCGACGCGGCGGCGATCTACGCCCGCCTCGAAGCGGAAGCCCGCGGCCAGTACGAGATCCTGGCCAGGAAGGGCGAGGGCCTGAAGACGCTGATCGAGAGTTGCGGCGGCGCCCAGCAGGCGTTCCAGCTGCTGATGCTCGAGCACCTCGACACCCTGTCGTCCAATGCCGCCCAGGCGATCGCCAACATCAAGTTCGACAAGGTGGTGGTCTGGGACGGCGGCAATGGCACCACCGCCAGCTTCCTGCAGTCGCTGGCCGGCGCGCTGCCGCCGACCATGAAGATCATGAAGGACATCGGCGGAGTGGACATGCCGGAGTACTTCGCCAGGCTGCAGGCCGACGCCCCGGCGCCTCCGGCCGCCGGCGCGCCGCCGCCGCCGTCGGCTTGACCGTGCGCGGCCGCCCTCCTATACTGCTCGGGTTCCGATGATCACCGCCCTCTCCGCCACTCGAAAGCGTGCGACGCGAAAGCGACTCGTGGCGGAGGGCTTGGTGCGCACGTAGACCGGAACACGCGTTCACGTCCGGGCACCAGCAACCCGCCAGCGCCAGCCGCGCGTGGCGGGTTTCGTGTTTTCAGGGCGGGTGTCGACCCGCCGTCGTGGAAGGGAGCAGGTCGGAAGCATGGCCGAGCGGTCGATCGAGGTCGGAGTTCTGGGCGCCACCGGCGTCGTCGGGCAGCATTTCGTGTCGCGGCTGTCGACGCATCCCTGGTTCAAGCCGGTCTGGCTGGCGGCCAGCGAACGATCGGAAGGCAAGGCCTACGCCGAGGCCGCGCCGTGGCGTCTGGCGGCGCCGATGCCGAAGGAGGCCGCCGCCCGCACCGTGCACGCCTGCACGCCCGGCACCGCACCGAAGATCGTCTTCTCGGGACTGGATGCCTCGGTGGCCGGCGAGATCGAGGGCGCCTTCGCGGCGGCCGGCCACGTCGTGGTCAGCAACGCCCGCAACTTCCGCATGGATCCGCTGGTGCCGCTGCTCATCCCCGAGGTGAACGCGGATCACCTGGCCGTGGTCGCCGAGCAGCGCGCTGCCAAGGGCTGGACCGGGGCGATCGTCACCAACCCCAACTGCTCGACGGTGGTCCTGGCGACGGCGCTGGCGCCGCTCCGCCAGTTCGGCCTGTCTCGGGTGGTGGTCAGCACCATGCAGGCGGTGTCGGGCGCCGGCTACCCCGGCGTGCCGTCGCTCGACATCCTCGGCAACGTCGTGCCGTTCATCGGCGGCGAAGAAGAGAAGATGCAGAGCGAGACCCAGAAGATCCTCGGCAGCGACGGCGGCCGACGGCCGCACGCGCTGCGGATCAGCGCCCACACCAACCGCGTGCCGGTGCTCGACGGCCACACCATGACGGTGTCGGTGGAGTTCGAGGCGGCGCCGGACCTCGGCCAGGTGGTCGAGGCGCTGCGCCGCTTCCGCGGCCGGCCCCAGGAACTGGCCCTGCCGACCGCACCGGATCCGGCCATCGAAGTGATGAGCGAGCCGAATCGACCGCAGCCGCGGCTCGATGCCGATCGCGGCGGCGGCATGACCGTGTGCGTCGGCCGGGTGCGGCCGTGCCCGGTGTTCCACGTCAAGTTCGTCGCCATGGCCCACAACGTGGTGCGGGGCGCGGCCGGCGCGGCGATTCTCAACGCGGAACTGATGGTGGCCGAAGGTCTGGCGTAGCGGACACGCCACGCCAGACCTGGCGGCCAGGTGCTAGCGGCTAGCGGCCAGGGCTGGGGATGGTGGTAAGGAACTGAGGGCCGATTGAGAGCGAGCGAAGCGAAGCGATCGGATCTAGCCGCGAGCCGCCAGCCGCTAGCCGCTATTCCGCGAGCGAACGGAGTGAGCGAGCCATGGTCGTGATGAAATTCGGGGGGACCTCGGTGGCCGATCAGCCGGCGATCGAGCGGCTGATGGCCATCGTGCGCCGCCAGCGCGAGCACGACATCGCTGACGGACACGGCCGGCGCGGACCGGTGGTGGTCGTGTCGGCCCTGTCGGGGGTGACCGACCGGCTGCTCGGCGTCGCCGCCGAGGCCGCCGCCGGCGATGCTGAAGGCGCGGTGCACACCCTGCAGGGGCTGCGCGCCCGGCACAAGACGGTGGCCGACGTGGTCACCGACGCGGCGCTGCGCGACGCCGCGCTGGCCGACATCGACCGCGAGTTCGACGAGCTCGAGCGCATCGCCGAGGCGCTCAGCGTGCTGCGCGAGGTGTCGCCACGCTGGTACGACACGATTGCCGCCGCCGGCGAGATCATCAGCAGCCGGCTGGTCGCCGCGGCGCTGGCCTCGCATGGCCTCGACGGCGCCTGGGTCGACGCTCGCAAGGCGATCGTCACCTCCGCCGACCACCAGGCGGCGACGCCCAACTACCCGGACACCACGGCCCGCCTCACCGCGCTGGCCGGTCCGCTGCTCGATGCCGGCCAGGTGCCGGTGCTGGGCGGGTTCGTGGGCGCGACCGATGCCGGCGTCACGACCACGCTGGGCCGCGGCGGCTCGGACTTCTCCGGGGCCATCGTCGGGGCGTGCCTGGGCGCGCGCGAGATCCAGATCTGGACCGACGTCGACGGCATGCTCACCGCCGACCCGCGCGTGGTGGCCGCGCCGCACGTCGTGCCGCACCTGTCCTTCGCCGAGGCGTCCGAGCTGGCGTATTTCGGTGCCAAGGTGCTGCACCCGGCGACCATCCAGCCGGCGGTGGCCCGCAACATCCCGGTGCGCATCCTCAACTCGCGGCGCGCCGAGGCGCCCGGCACGCTCATCACCGCCGAGCGGCCGCCGAGCGAGCGGTCGCTGACCGCGCTGGCCTCGAAGAAGCACGTCACGGTGGTGGACATCACCTCGACGCGGATGCTGATGGCGCACGGCTTCCTGCGCCGCCTCTTCGAGGTGTTCGAGCGTCACCGCACGCCGGTGGACGTGGTGACGACCTCGGAGGTGAGCGTATCGGTCACCGTCGACGACACCCGGCGGCTGCCGGCCATCGTCGAGGCGCTGTCGGAGTTCGCCGAGGTCCGCTGCGAGCCGGCGATGGCCATCGTCTGCGCGGTGGGCGAGGGCTTGCAGCGGGATCCGACCCTGGTCGGCGAGGTGCTGCAGGCGGTCGGAGACGTTCCGGTACGTTTGCTCTCCCAGGCGGCGTCTCGCCGTAACATCACCTTCGTGATTCCCGAAGCCGACGTGCCCGGCACGCTCGCGCGGCTGCACGACCACTTCTTCGCGCCGGCCGGAGCGGCGCGCGCATGAACCGGCTGCTGCTGGTCGGGCACGGACGGATGGGCCAGCTGGTCGAACACCTGGCGCCGACCTACGGCTTCGAGCTGGTCGGCATCGTCACCGACCGCAACCCCGAGGCCGTGGACGCCGACTACGGCCGGGTCGACGTCGCCATCGACTTCACGCTGCCCGAGGCGGTGCCGGTCAACCTGCCGCGGCTGGCCGCGCGCGGCGTCAACGTGGTGGTCGGCACCACCGGCTGGCAGGCGCACGAACCGGCGCTCAAGGCCGAGGCGGCCCGTGCCGGCATCGGCGTGGTGGCGTCGGCCAACTTCTCGCTCGGCATGAACCTGTTCGCGCTGGTGGTCGAGGACGCCGCCCGGCGGTTCGCGGCCCGCGACGACGTCGGCGCCTGGATTCACGAACTGCATCACGCGGCGAAGAAGGACGCGCCGTCGGGGACGGCGCTGCTGCTGCAGCGGGCGATGGTCGAGGCCGGCTACGCCCGCGACATCGACGTCGCCGCCACCCGCGCCGGCTCCATTCCCGGCACGCACACCGTGGGATTCGACGGTCCGTCGGAGACCGTCACCCTGACGCACACGGTCCGCGACCGCGGCGTCTTCGCCCGCGGCGCGCTCGAGGCCGCGCGCTGGCTGGTCGGCCGGCGCGGCTGGTTCACCATGCGCGACGTCCTGACGATCGCGGCGCCGGCCGGCGCCCCTCGAACTACCGGCACCCCTGGAGACTGACATGCGCACCCCGTTCACTGGCGTCGGCACTGCACTCATCACTCCCTTCACTGCCGGAGGCGCCGTGGACGAGGCCGCGGTGCGGCGCCTGGCGCGGCGCCAGATCGACCTGGGCACGCACTTCCTGGTGCCGTGCGGCACCACCGGCGAGGTGCCGACGCTCAGCGCCGCCGAGCGCCGCCGGGTGGTGGAGATCGTCGTCGACGAGGCGGCGGGGAAGACGCCGGTGCTGGCCGGGGCCGGCGGCTACGACACCCGCGAGGTGGCGCATGCCGCGGCCGAGATGCACCAGGCCGGCGCCGACGGGCTCCTGTCGGTCACGCCCTATTACAACCGGCCGACGCCCGAAGGGTTGCATGCGCACTACCGCGCCATCGCCGACGCCACGCCGCTGCCGATCGTCGTCTACAACGTGCCCGGCCGCACTGGCTGCAACGTCGACGCCGCGACGCTGGCCCGGCTGGCGACGATTCCGACCATCGTCGGCGTGAAGGAAGCCGCCGGCAACGTCACCCAGATGGCCGAGATGATCCGTGCCGTGCCCGACGACTTCCTGGTGCTGTCGGGCGACGACGCCCTCACCGTGCCGCTGATGTCGATCGGCGGCCGCGGCATCATCTCGGTGTGCTCGAACCAGATCCCGCGCGAGATGGCCGATATGGTCGAGGCCGCCGAGCGTGGCGACTTCGCCGCCGCCCGCGCCGTTCACCAGCGCATCCTCGGGCTGATGCTGGTCAACTTCTGCGAGTCGAGCCCCGGCCCGGTGAAGTTCTCGATGGCGGCGATGGGGCTGTGCGAAGAGGTGTTCCGGCTGCCGATGGTGCCGCCGCGGGCCAGCTCGCGCGAAAAGGTGCTCGCCGTCATGCGCGACCTCGGCCTGCCGATCGTCTCCAGCGCCGCCGCCTAGGCCAAGTCACCGGGCGGAGCTGACTCTGCCCTTCGTATCGACACGCTCTGCCCTACGCTCGGACGAGTGGACGATGAACCTGCAGAAAACGATCGAGGCGCTGGCCGCCGCCGGGGCGGGCGCCGACAAGGGCGAAGCGCGCGAGGCGTTCCGCCAGCTCCAGGAACGGCTCGGCGCCGGCGACGTGCGGTCGGCCGAGCCAGACGCCGCGTCGCCGACCGGGTGGCGCGTCAACACCTGGGTCAAGCAGGGCATTCTGCTCGGTTTCCGCTTCGGCGACCTCGCCGACCTGTCGGCCGAAGGCTTGCCGTTCTATGACAAGGACACGATGCCGCTGAAGCGCCCCGGGCTGCACGCCGGCGTGCGCATCGTGCCCGGCGGGTCGTCGGTGCGCGAGGGCGCCTATCTCGGCAAGGGCGTGATCTGCATGCCGCCGATGTACATCAACATCGGCGCCTATGTCGGCGACGGCACGCTGGTGGACTCGCACGCCCTGGTCGGGTCGTGCGCGCAGATTGGCGCCCGCGTCCACATCAGCGCCGCGGCGCAGATTGGCGGCGTCATCGAGCCGGTGGGGGCGATGCCGGTCGTCGTCGAGGACGACGTGCTGGTCGGCGGCAACACCGGCATCTACGAAGGCGCGGTGGTGAAACGCCGGGCGGTGATCGCGGCCGGGACCGTGCTCACCGGCTCGACGCCGATCTACGATCTGCCCAACGGCCGCGTCATCAAGCCGGAGCCGGGGCAGCCGCTGGTGGTGCCGGAGGGCGCGGTGGTGGTGCCGGGCGCACGCTCGGTGAGCGTCGGCGCCGGCAAGGACTGGGGGTTGTCGTTGGCGACGCCGGTGATCGTCAAGTACCGCGACGACAAGACCGACACCCGCACGGAGCTGGAGCAGTGGATCCGGTAGACCTCGTCGGGCTGGCCCGCACGCTCATCGACATCGAGTCGACCACCGGCCAGGAAGGCGCCGTGGCCCGCCTGCTGGCCGCCTACCTGCGGCGGCGCGGCTACTCGGTGCTGGAGCAGCCGGTCGATCGCGACCGCGTCAACGTGATCGCCGCGGTCGGCGAGCCGCAGCTGGTCTTCTCGACCCACTTCGACTGCGTCCCGCCGTTCTTCCCCAGCCGGGTCGAGGGCGGGATCCTCTACGGGCGCGGCGCCTGCGACGCCAAAGGCATCCTCGCCGCGCAGGTGGCGGCGGCCGAGCGACTGCGCGCCGCCGGTGAGACGCGCGTGGGTCTCGTGTTCGTGGCGGGGGAGGAGCGCGGCAGCGACGGCGCCAAGGCCGCCAACACCATCGCTTCGACGTCGCGCTTCCTCGTCAACGGCGAGCCCACCGAGCTGAAGCTCGGCCTGGCGACCCGTGGCGCCTTCCGCGTCCGCCTCACCGCCCACGGCAGAGCCGCGCACTCCGGCTATCCGCAGCTGGGCGAGTCGGCGATCGAGAAACTGCTCGACGTGCTCGTCGATCTGCGCGGCGGCGACTGGCCGGCCGACGAGGTGCTCGGCCGCACCCACTACACGGTCGGGCTGATCAGCGGCGGCGTCGCGCCCAACGTCATCCCGCCGCGCGCCGAGGCGGAGGTGTTCTTCCGCACCGTCGGCGCCCACGACGCGCTGCGCGCGGCCCTGGCGACGGTCGTCGCCGGCCGGGTGGACGTCGAGGAGATTCTCGAGCTGCCCGAGATGCGCCTGCACACCGTTCCCGGCTACGACACCGACGTGTTCGCCTACTTCAGCGACGTGCCGTTCCTCTCCAACTGGGGCACGCCGCTGCTGGTCGGCCCCGGCACCATCCACGTCGCCCACACCGACCGCGAGCACGTGGCGATCGCCGACCTGGAACGGGCGGTGGACGTCTACGCCGACCTGGCCACCCACCTCCTGAACACCCAGGGGTCAGACCCCTTTCTGCCCCTGCCTTGAATAGGGGTCAGACCCCATTCTTGCCCCGCCTTGAATAGGGGTCTGACCCCTGTCGGGGCGGGGCCAGACTGGTTGCAGAATCTGCAGCCGACGTGTGACACATTCCCCCCGCCGTGGTGTTCAAGGGGGAGACGTGCTCGCCGAGGCCGATGTCGCCGCCCTGACGCACCGCTACGGGCCGATGGTGCTGCGACGCTGCCGGCGGCTGCTGCGCGACGAGGAGGAGGCGCGTGACGCCTGCCAGGACGTGTTCGTGCGGATCGTCAGCCACCGGCGCCGACTCGACGGCCAGGCGCTGTCGAGCCTGCTGTTCCGCATCGCCACCAACGTGTGCCTCAACCGCCTGCGCGACCGACGCCGCGCCCCGGTGGACGGCGACGAGGCGCTGCTGGCGCGCATTGCGTGTGCGGCGGAGCCCGGCGCGATGAGCGACGCCCGCCTGCTGCTCGAGCGGCTGTTCACCCGGCACCCGGCGTCGAGCCGCGCCATCGCCGTGCTGCACTTCGTCGACGGCCTGACGCTGGAGGAGACCGCGGCCCGGACCGGGTTGTCGGTGTCGGGCGTCAGGCTGCGGCTGCGGCGGCTGCGTGCCGGGCTGCGGGAGCTCACGTCATGACCGTACCGCCCGAACCAGCGACGCCGGTCCCCGATCTTCTGCTGGAGCAGTACCTGCTCGGCGAGCTCGACGCCGCCGCGACCCGCCGGCTCGATCGCGAGATCGCCGCGTCGCCCGCGCTCGCCGCCCGGCTCGATCGTCTGCGTCGTTCCGATCAGGAGCTGCGCGCCGACAGGCTGCCCGATCGGCTGGCTCACGCGGTGGTGGCCCGCGCGATTGACGTGCCGCGGCAGTGGCCACCGCGCGCCGCCGCCGCGGCGATGGCGGTCGCGACTGTCGCCGTGGTCGTCGTGGCCCTGCCCTGGCTGCGGGGGGCGGGCGCGCCTCCGGGGGCGGCGACGGCTTCGGTCGGCGACGATCGCATCAAGGGCACCGGGGCGGCGCTGGCCATCTACCGCCAGACGCCGGGCGGCAGTGAGTTGCTGCACGACGGCGACCGCGCCAGGCCGGGTGACGTCCTGCGCGTCGGCTATCAGGCGGCGCGGGGCGGCTACGGGGCCATCGTGTCGATCGACGGCCGCGGGGCGGTGACCCGGCACTACCCGCTCGACGGCACCACGGCCGCGCCCCTGGAAGCCGGCACGCTGGTGCTGCTCGCCGAGGCCTTCGAGCTCGACGACGCCCCGCGTTGGGAGCGCTTCCATCTGTTCTCGAGCCCGGACCGCTTCGAACTCGACCCGGTGATGCGCGCGCTCGGCACCCCCGGCGGCGACGCCCCGCCGCGGCTGGACCACGTCACGATCTCGCTCGTCAAGGAGCCCACGCCATGACCCTGTCGCGTCTCGCGTCCGTCGTCGTCGCCGTCGTCTGCGCCCTGCCGGCGCCCGCCTCCGCCGACACGCTGCGCCGCTACACGTTGGTGGTCGGCGCGAACTTCGGCGGCGACGACCGGCCGCGGCTGCGCTACGCGGTGTCGGACGCCCGTCGCTTCGGGCAGGTGCTCGGCGAGCTGGGCGGCGTGCCGCCGGAGCACGAGACGGTGCTGAGCGATCCCAGTGCCGACGAGCTGCTCGGCGCCCTGACCCGCCTCGGCACGCGGCTGGCTGCCGAGCGCCGCCGCGATGCCGGCCGCATCGAGGTGCTCTTCTACTACTCGGGTCACGCCGACGAGAAGGGGCTGCTCCTCGGCGAGGATCGGGTCTCGTATCGTGCGCTGCGCGACCGCCTCGACGCGCTGCCGGCCGACGTCCGCATCGCCGTGCTCGATGCCTGCGCGTCGGGCGCCTTCACCCGTCTCAAGGGCGGACGGCGCCGCCCGGCGTTCGCCGTCGACGCCTCCGCCACGATGCGCGGCCACGCCTTTCTCACCTCGAGCTCGGCCACCGAGGCGGCGCAGGAATCCGACCGCATCGGCGCTTCCTACTTCACCCACTACCTGGTGTCGGGTTTCCGCGGCGCCGCCGACCTGTCGGGCGACGGGCGGGTCACGCTGAACGAGGCCTATCAGTTCGCCTTCGCCGAGACCGTCGGGCGCACCGCCGGCACCACCGGCGGCGCCCAGCACCCGTCCTACGACATCAACCTCACCGGCGCCGGCGACGTCGTGATGACCGACGTGGCGCAGACCACTGCGACCCTCGAACTGGGCGACGACGTCGATGGGCGGGTGTACGTGCGCACCGCCGGCCGGGCCCTGGTCGTCGAGCTGCACAAGGCCCGCGGACGCACCGTGGCGCTCGGCCTCGAGCCCGGCGTCTACGACCTGTGGCTCGACGGCCGCCGGTCGAGCCAGCGCAGCCGCGTGACGCTGGCCGAGGGCGGCGTGCAGCGGCTCGGCGCCGCCCAGTTCACCACCGCGGCGCGTGAGCCGACGCGGCTGCGCGGCGACGACGGTCGCGCCCTCCAGGCCGACGACACCGCCGCGCGCTTCGCCGTCGCCGGCACGACCCGCCTGTCGATGACCCTCGGCGGGTGGGGCTCGCGCGGCACGACGATCCCGGGCAGCGCCCTCGACATCGCCGGCGGCGGCCACGTGACCCGCTATTTCACCGAGCGGTGGGCGGTGACCGGCGGATTGCAGGGGTTTGGCGCCGAGCAGGCCCAGGCGTTCCTCGGCGGCTTCGCCGTGCCGATCGGCGTGCGCTGGAACCCGTGGCGAGGAGCGATCGCCACGCAACGCCTGAAGCCGTTCGTCGCCGCCGGCCTGCTGCCGGTGCTGCGCACCAGCGGCGTCGGCTACGGGCTGGGCACGCAGCTGCAGGCCGGCCTGGACGTGCACCTGTCGCCACGCTGGTCGGTCGGCGGCCGCGCCGGCTACAACGCGTTTCCGTTCACCAGCGCCAGCGCGCCCTACGACGACTTCCGCGGCCGCGAGGTCGCGCTCGACGTCAGCGTGTTCCTCGGCGGCCGCCGCTGACCCGCCGGCCCGACACACCAACAGACTGCGGAGGACGACGTGGGACACGCCAGAACGGGAGTCGTGTGTGCGGCGGTGTGGGCGATGGGGCTGGCGGCCGCCACGCCGGCGGCGGCGCAGGCCGTCGTGGCCGGCGTCAAGGGCGGCGTCGTCGCCGGACGCCTGGCGACCGGCGACAGCGGGGCCTTCGACACGACGGCGCGGGCCGGCGCCACCGCCGGGGTGTTCCTCGGCACGACCCTGGGACGCCTCGGACGCTTCCAGGTGGAAGCGCTCTTCGCCGAACGCCGCTTCCGCTCGTCGGGCCTGCCGGTCGAGATCGCCGTGCGCAGCCGTGGCCTCGAGGTGCCGCTGCTCGTTCAGCTCGTCGCCCCCGCGGGACGTCGCGTCCGGCCGCTCGTCTTCGCCGGTCCGCAGCTGAGCCTGATCTCGAGCGTGCGGCAGACCGCGAGCGGGCAATCGATCGATCTCTCCGATCGCGTCGTCGATCTCGACGTCGCGGCGACGTTCGGGGCGGGGCTGGAGGTGGCGGCCGGACGCGGCGCGCTGGTCGTCGACGGCCGCGCCGTCATCGGGTTGCGCCAGCTGCACGCGGCGGCCCCGCCGACCTATCGTTCGCGCGCGTTCGCGCTGCTTCTGGGATACCGTTTCTGAGGCCGTCGATGTCGTCCGCCGTGCTGCGCGTCGTGCTCGCCGCGATCCTCGTCTGGTCGGCGCCGAACCTCTGCGCCCAGGAACCGGTCGAGGCGCCGCCGGCCGTCCCCGAGGCCCTGGCCGCCGAGCTGGACCAGGCCCTGGCCGCGTGGGCGCTCGTGCCGGGGCACCGTGGCGTGACCGCGTCGGTCGTCTGGCCCGACGGCGCGCAGTGGCGCGGCGCGGCCGGCATCGCCGCTGCCGGCGAGGCGCTGCGTCCCGACCATCTCGTCGGCATCGCCAGCATCACCAAGACGATGACCGCCGCCGTGATCCTGCAGCTGGTCGACGAGGGCGTGCTGCAGCTCGATGATCCACTGGAGCGGTGGCTGGCCCCGATCGCCAACGTGGGCCCGGCCATCACGATCCGCCAGCTGCTCAATCACACCAACGGCCTGGGCAACTACACGCTCAGTGCGGCGCTCGGTGCCGCCATCGACGTCGATCGGTCGCGGCTGTTCACCGCGGCGGAGCTGCTGACCTTCGCCGGCCCGCCGCGCTTCGCGCCCGGCGAGCGCACCGAGTACACCAACACCGCGTTCCTGCTCCTCGGCTGCGTCGCCGAGGCCGCGACCGGCCGGCCGATCGTCGAGCTCTACCGGCAGCGGCTGTGGACGCCGCTCGACCTGCACGCGATCTTCATGCCCGGCGCCGACGAACCGCCCGCCCCGGTGGCCGTGGCGGCCGGACGCGGTGGCGTCTTTCCACCGCTCGATCACCTGTCGCTCCTTTCGATCGGCCAGGCGGCCTTCGGTCTGTACGCGGATGCCGCCACGGTGGCGGCGTGGGGGCACGCGCTGTTTGCCGGCACGGTGATCTCGGCGGAGCGCCAGGCCGAGATGCGCACGCTCGTGCCGGCGGCCGGCAACATCCCCGGCGAGACCGGCGCCGGCCTTGGCATCCGCGGCTACCACTACCTGGATCGCGACCAGATCGGGCACAGCGGTGGCATGGCGTTCGGGAGCAGCCTGCTGCTGTTCGATCCCGACACCGGGGTCACGGTCGCGGTGCTGATGAACCAGGGCCAGGGCGCCGGTCACTTCCAGCTCGCCCCGCAGCTGCTGGCCATTGCTACTCGCCCCCGTTCGTAACGGGGTCTGACCCCATTCAAGCCCCGGCCAGAATAGGGGTCTGACCCCTTTCAGGGCCGGGCCGGACTAGTCGCACTAATTGCCATCCTGCGGACGTCCGGTCGCCAAGACCTGTCGCGTCAGCTCGAGGTTGCGCCTGGCGTTGGCGTGTGACGGGTCGATCTGCAACGCGCGCTCGAACGCCTGCCGCGCCAGATCGAGGCGGCGCTGCTGGGCGAAGGCGATGCCGAGGTTGTTGTGGGCGTTGGCGGCGCGCGGATCGAGCGCAATCGCCACGGCGAGAGCGTCCACCGCGTCCTCGAGGCGGCCGGCCTGGATAAGGGCGTTGCCGTAGTTGCTGTAGTAGTCGGCCTGGTCGGGGGCGATGGCGATGGCCCGCTCGAAGATCGCCAGCGCCTCGATGGTGGCGCCGCGCCGGTCCAGGCCCGCGGCCAGGTTGTTCATCGCGCTGGTGTTGAACGGGTCGATGGCCAGCGCCTGTCGGTAGCGGTCGCGAGCCTCGTCCCACCGGCCCTGCTGATCGAGGACCGCGCCGAGGTTGTACTGCGCGGTGGTGTCGCGAACGGCGACGGCGCGCCGCAGCACCGCTTCGGCTTCGGCGAGGCGTCCGAGGTCGGCGAGCACCTTGCCCTGCTGCACCAGCGCGTGGTGGTCGCCGGGCGCCAGCGCCTCGTGCCGCTGCAGCAGCGTGAACGCCTCGGCCAGGCGCCCCTGCGCCTGACGCAGCGCCGACATCTCCATCAGCACGTTCAGATCGTCGGGACTGGCGCGTTGGGCCCGCTGCAGCAGCACCTCCCGCCACGCCGTGTCGCCGGCGCGGGCCGCCAGGCCGGCGTGTTTCAGGAGCACGTCGGGGTGATGCGACAGGGCGACGACGGCGTCGAGTCGCCGATCGGCCGGGGGCACGTACGGCCGCGCCGCCAGCCGCGTCGATGCCGCCGGGCCGCCGCCCGTGCGGCGGTCGACCTCTCCGAGCAGCCCCCGTGCCGGCCCGAAGGCTGGATACGCCTCCAGCATCGCGTGGATGTCGCGGGCGGCCGCTGCCGGATCGCCGCGATCGATTGCGACCCGCGCCAGGCCCAGCCGCGCGTAGAGCGACAGCGGCGGCAGCTGGCGTGGCCCGCCGCCCGGTGCCGGGAGCGGCGGCTCCGGTGTCGCATCGCGGGCCCGGCCGTAGGCTGCGGCAGCGTCGTCGAGCCGGCCGGCCTTGAAGGTCAGCTCGCCGAGCCGGAACCATGCCTGGCCCAGATCCGGCGCCGCGGCGACGACGTCGCGATACGCGGCCTCGGCGGCGGAGGCGTCACCCCGCTCCTCGTGCAGGATACCGCGCAGGTAGGTCCATTGGACGTCGTCGGGTGCCAGCGCCGCCGCCAGCCGATAGGCGGCGATCGCCGCCGTCGGACGCTGATGAGCGTGATAGGCCCGGCCCAGCGCCCCGATGGTCGTCGCCGAGGGGGCCACCCGGGCCCGCTGGTCGGCCTCGGCGAGGGCCTGCTGGCCGGCGGGTGTCAGGTCCGCGGCGTCGAGGGTCGGCAGTTGCGCGGCCAGCTGCCGGCGGGCGTAGACGCCGCCGCCGATCCAGGCGAGGGCCGCGGCGCCGGCCACCAGCGCAACAGCGGCCCACGGCCCGGAGGCTATCGGGCGGCGGCCGGCCACTGGTTGATCCACAACGTGAGCCGCGACAACCGATCGTAGGGCCAGCTCATGTGCATGCCGCCGGTGACCAGATCGGGGCGGCCATCGCCGTCGAGGTCGCCGACGGCGAGCGTCACCAGGTGCGTCGGCGTGGTGGCGACGTCGCGCAAGGTGAATCCCGCCCGGCCGTCGTTGTCGAGCCACACCAGGCTCTGGGCCGCCGGGTCGGCCCAGTCGTTGTAGGCGCTGACCACGGCGAGGTCGAGGTCGCCGTCGCCGTCGAGATCGGCCGCCTGCGGGCTCGACGCCCCGGCGATGTCGGCGAGGCGGTGGTAGGCGAACGATCCGTCGCCGCGGTTCTCGAGCCACTGCAGGCCGTTCCAGCTGCGTCCGGTCGTGGTGGCGTAGTCGAAGGCGTCGCCGTTGCTGTAGACGACGTCGGGATCACCGTCGGCGTCGAGGTCGGCGATCGAGATCCAGCTCGATCCGAAGTCCTCGTTGCTGGCGCCGAAGATCCGCCGCGGCGTGAAGCCGCCGCGGCCGTCGTTGACGTGGACGTAGATCTCCTCCCACTCCTGGCTCACCAGGGTCACGATGTCCAGGTCGCGGTCGCCGTCGACGTCGACGATCTCGGCGTTGATCGGCCCCGACAGTTCCTGCAGCGTCGTGCTGGCGAACCGCCACCCGCCGTCGTTCCGCAGCCAGCGCGTCTCGCCCTGGTCGTAGCCGAAGAGCGCCACCGACAGATCGAGATCGCCGTCGCCGTCGAGGTCGCCGCTGCGCACGTCGGCCACCCGCGGCACGTCGCGCAGGACGACGTGCGGCGTGAAGCGGGCCCGGCCGTCGTTCTCGAGCAGGATCACCGCGCCAATCCTGGCGTTGTTCGGGAACAGGACGCCGAGGCTGGCCACCGCCAGGTCGAGATCGCCGTCGCGATCGAGGTCGACGGCGTGGACGTGGGCCGGCCCCGGCACGTCGGCCAGCGCCCGTTCGGTGAATCGTCCGGCCGGTGTCTGGCGGACCCAGGTGACGCGGTTGGTCGCCGCGTCGGCGGCGACGACGTCGGCCAGGCCGTCGCCGTCGAGGTCGACGATGGCCACGTTGGCGATCATCGGCCGGTCGAGCGCCGCCACCGCCTCGCCGATTGGCTGCGGCCGCAGGAAGTCGAGGCGAGGGCCGCGCGCGACCGCCGGCGTCGCGGCGATCGTGTCGGTGATCGGCGCCGGGCCCGCGGCGGCCGCCGGGCTGGGGGAGGGCGGCGCGGCGGCCGCCGGTACCAGCGTCCGCTGCACCTGGACGGCGAACGCCGCCGCGCCGGCGACCAGGGCCGCGGCGACGACGGCGGCGGTGCGGGTCACGGCAGCCGCGACACCTTCGTCACCGTGATCGGCGGCGTCAGGCGTTGCGCGTCGGTGTTGGTGGTGCGGTTGGCCGACGACGGCGCCTGCTGGATCCTGCGCACCACGTCCATGCCCGAGACGACGCGGCCGAAGGCGGCGAAACCCTGCCCGTCGGGATTGCGCTGACCGCCGAAGTCGAGCGACGGCTGGTCGTTGATGCAGATGAACCAGCCCGAGGTGGCGCTGTCGGCGGTGCCGCGGGCCATCGACACCGCGCCGTCGACGTGCTTCAGCCCGGTGACGCTGGTGCGCTCGAGCGGAATGGCGGGGAAGCCCTGCCTGGCGAACTTCTCGCTGACGCCGGCCTGGATCACCTCGATCTTGATCGGGCTCTCCGGCTGGTTGTCCATCTTCACGGTGCGATGGAACGTGCCGCCGTCGTAGTGGCCGGCATCCACGTAGCGCAGGAAGTTGGCCGTCGTGCCCGGCGCCCTCGCCGGGTCGAGCTCGAGGACGATGTCGCCGAGCGTCGTCTGCACCCGGACGCGCACCGGCTTGGCACCCTGCGCGACCAGCAGCGACCCGGTGGCGAGCGCGATCGAGAGGGTGAGGGCGGCGGTGGCCGCCAGGAATCGTGACCGTGTCATCCGTGACTCCTGAGAAACCCAGGGGCGGGAGCCGGAGCCCCCGCCTCTGTTTCGTGTATCGGATCGGCCTGGCCGCGAGCCGCTAGCCCCTAGCCGCTTGTCAGTATCTGTACGTGACCGCGAACTGGAACTGCCGGCCCGGGAACACCGCCGAGCCGCCGACGTGCTGGCCGAAGTTGGCGGCGCCGACGATGCCGACGTAGCCGTCGGCGGTCACGTTCCAGTTGTTGAACACGTTGAAAGCGTCGGCGCGGAATTCCAGGCGATCCTGGCCGACCTGGAAGGTCCGCGACAGCGTCACGTCGGTGTAGTTGATGAAGTCGCCGCGTTCGGTGTTGCGGGCGCCGGGCCGCGGCGCCTGGCAGCCGCGCGGGCTGCACTGCGTCAGCCCGGTGCCGGTCGGGTTGCCGGTGTAGCGGATCGAATACGGCGTGCCGCTCTGCGAGTGCTGCACCGCGCTCAGCCGCCAGCCGTTGACGATGAAGTGGTCGCCGGGCAGGTCCCAGGTGAAGCTGCCGACGAAGTTGTGCGGGGTGTCGGCGCCGGTGCGGCCGCGATCCAGCTCGGGATCCGAGCTGTCCTCGGGCGCGAACCAGTGGTTGAGCCGGTCCTCGGCCTTCGACAGCGTGTAGGACGCGGTCAGGGTGAGATCCTGCGACTGGTGGCGGCCCGACAGACGGACGCCCTGGTACCAGTAGCGGCCGTCCATGGTCAGCACGTCCATGCGGCGGAAGCCGTTGGCCACCGGACGGATCGGCCGGGTGGCGTCGGCTTGTGCCGCGGTGCGGAACACCGTGGTCAGCGGCGCCGCCGCCATCGCCGCGTTCAGCGCCGCCTTGTCGATCGGCGCCGCCTGGTTGGCGTCGAGGAAGCCGTGCTTGACGCCGCGGTTGATGTTGGCGGCGATCTCGACGCTGGCCCGCGGACCGATCTGGCGCTGAATCGACATGTTGCCGGCCCAGGCGTACTCGTTGCCGAGGTCGGGCGAGATCTCCTGGATGTCCCGCGCCGGCAGGACGGCGCCCGGCGGGAACGCCGGCAGCGCGTTCGGGAACACCGGGAAGAGCGGGTCGCTGGGCGTGAGCGAGACCACCACCTGGCCGTTGCGGCCGCTGACGCCGCCCTTGACGATCGTGAAGATCGGGTGCTGCTGGGTGAAGCGGCCGAACCCGCCGCGGACCGACCACTTCTGCTCGCCGGTGGGATCCCACGCGAAGCCGACCCGCGGATCGAAGTTGTTGGCGTCGGTGCCGGCCGGCCAGTCGGGGATGTCCTTGATGAACTCGACGTCATAGCGCAGCCCGAGGTTGAGCGTCAGGTTGTCGCGGACCCGCCAGTCCTCCTGGAAGAAGCCGCTGACCACCGTGGCCTTGGGGTACATCATGCGCGCCTCCGGGACCAGCGCGAACGACTGCCGGTAGAGCGACGGATTCGGCGCCACGGTGGGGTTGCCGTTGAAGGTGTAGACCCCGTTCTGCAGCGGCTGGAAGAGCTGGTCGGTGACGTCGTAGGTGATCGACGCGCCGGCCTTCATGGTGTGCCTGCCGACCCACATCGAGACGGTGTTGCTGAGGTCGTAGGTCACCTCGGGGATGACCCCCCAGGTGCCCTGGTCGTTGCCGCCGCTGTTGGCGTAGTTGGCGCGCTGGATGCTGACCGACTCGCTCTTGGCAGCCCGCCGGTCGGTGTAGCGCGAGTACTGGCCGCGCACTTCGTTCAGCAGCCGCGGCGACAGCACCGAGGTGAACATGCCGTGCACGGTGTCGACGTTGTTGTCCCAGATGAAGCCGGTGCCGGGCAGGTTGAGGCCGCCGGCCTCGTTGTCCTTCTGCCAGCGCACGCCGTTGTAGCGCACCGCCAGCGAGTGGATCGGGTTGAAGCGGTAGTCGAGGCGCAGGTGGGTCTGGTGCTCGTCGGCCGGCGTCTTCACCGACGGCTCGCTGGCCGCCACCGAGGTGACGGCGACCTCGCTGCGCTCGCGGCGGAACTCGTAGCTGCCGAAGTAGAACAGCTTGTCCTGGACGAAGGCGCCGCCGATGACGCCGCCGACCTGCTGCTGGTTGTAGGGCACGTCGACCCGGGCCAGCGGCGGGCGGGCGTCGAGGTCGCCGGGCCGCAGCATCAGGAAGGCCGACCCGGCCACCGAGTTGGTGCCGCTCTTGGTGATCATGCTGGCGACGCCGGCCGAGTGGCCGCCGAACTCGACCGAGAAGGCGTTGGTGATGAGCTGCACTTCCTTGACGGTCTCGAGCGCGAAGCCGCCCGAGCCCTGCTGCGGCGCGCGCTGCAGGGTCAGCCACTTCGAGTGGTTGTTGGTGCCGTCGACGTAGGTGCCGAAGTTCCACACCTCGCCGCCGCCGACGTTCACCGCGTTGGTGCCGGGCCGGCTCTGCACGACGTTGGAGTCGAGCGACAGCAGCCGCATGTAGTTGCGCTGCGCCACCGGCAGGGTCTCGAACGCCCGCCGGTCGATCGTCGACGAGATCTCCGAGGTCGTCACCTGGACCAGCGGCGCCTGGCCGGCCACGGTGATGGTCTCCTGGATGGTCGACAGCGACATCGGGATGTTGATGACGACGCGCTGGCCGGCGTTGAAGGTCAGGTTGGTGCGCAGCTGGGTCGAGAAGCCGGTCAGCTCGATGGTCAGTTCGTAGCGGCCCTCGGGCGGCAGCGCCGAGAACACGTAGCGGCCGGCGCTGTCGGTCGTGGCGGTGCGGGTCAGATTGGTGGCGGTGTTGCGAATCGTCACCGTGGCGCCCGGCAGGACCGCCTGCTGGTCGTCGGTGACCACGCCTTCGATGGAGAACGTCGGCGTCTGGGCTCCGGCGGGGGGCGGAGCGAGGGCGGCGAGACCGGCCAGGACCAGCGCGGCCGCGGCCACCCGGCTTGCATGACTCGATGGCATTGCAAACCTCCGGAAATGGTGCAAATTCAATGAACGGGAGCGCCGCATCCTAGCATGGAAGCTCGTCCGTATGGCTTGCCGGGCGCGGCCCGGCACGCTACACTGAACGTTCGTCCCGGCGTTTTTCGCGCGTCCAGCACGGGCGCGCGGGACGGCGGGCCGCACCGCGGCCCGGAACCTGTGCAATGTCAGTCTGCGAACCGCGTCAGGGCCGGAAGGCAGCAGCGCTCAGCAGCTCCTGAGATGTGCTGCAGGCCCTCCGGGCTGCGGTGGGGTCCGCGCCAGCCGATCGACTAGCGGACCTCCATGGCATACCAGGCGCTCGCACGGAAGTGGCGGCCCCAGACGCTCGACGACGTGCTGGGCCAGCAGGCCGTCACCCGCACCCTGCGCAACGCCCTCAAATCGAAGCGCATCGCCCAGGCGTTCGTCTTCGCCGGGCCCCGCGGCTGCGGCAAGACCACCACGGCACGCATCCTGGCCCGCGCGCTCAACTGCGCCCAGGGCCCGACCCCGACGCCGTGCGGCACCTGCGAGGCCTGTGTCGAGATCGCCGAGGGCCGCGACATCGACGTCCTCGAGATCGACGCCGCCACCCACACCGGCGTCGACAACGTCCGCGAGGTGATCATCGAGGGGCTGGCCATCGCCCCGGTGCGCAACCGCTACAAGGTGTTCCTGATCGACGAGGTCCACATGCTGTCGGCCTCGTCGTTCAACGCCCTGCTCAAGTCGATCGAGGAGCCGCCGCCGCACGTCGTCTTCATGATGGCGACCACCGAGCTGCAGAAGATCCCCGACACCGTGCTGTCGCGGTCGCAGATCTACGAGTTCCGGACCATCTCGTCCAGGACGGTGGCCGACCGGCTCCGCTTCGTGGCCGAGCAGGAGGGCATCAGCGTGCCCGACGACGCGCTGCTGCTGCTGGCCCGCGCCGGCGAGGGCAGCATGCGCGACTCGCTCAGCGCCTTCGATCAGGTGCGGGCGTTCGCCGGCGACACCTTCACGGTCGAGGACGTGACGTCGGTGCTCGGCCTGGTCGGCCGCGAGCTGGTCTTCGACATCCTCGAGGCGGTGGCCGCCGAGGATGCCGCGGCGGCGTTCGCGCTGGTCGAGTCGGCGATCGAGCGCGGCTACGACCTGCGGCTGCTGTGCCGGGAGCTGGCCCGGGCCACCCGCGACCTGCTGCTGGTGTCGATCGACAGCGCCCGACTCAAGGATCCGGACGTGGCCGCCGAGGCCGAACGGCCGCGGCTGACCTCGATCGGCCCGCTCTACTCGCGCGAGGACCTGCTGCGCGCCTTCGACGCCTTCACCCGCGCCGAGTTCGACGTCCGCCATTCCGACCATCCGCGCTTCCAGATGGAGATGGCGCTGGTGCGGCTGATGCACCTGCGCAAGCTGGTGCCGCTCGCCGACCTGCTCGAGGGCAGCGGCGGCCGGCTGCCCGCGGCGGCGCCGCGGCCGGCGCCTGCACCCGCGCCGCGTGCCGCCGTCGCCCCGCGGCCGGCGGCGCGCCCGCCGCAGCCGACGGCAGCTTCTGCACCGCGTTCCGCGCCGGCCGCGCCTCCTGCACCCGCGGCAACGGCGACGGCCGCTTCGGGGGCCGGCGGCGGCGATGCCCGCGAGCGGTTCCTGGCCGCCATCAAGGCCGGCAAGCCGTTCTTCTTCAACGCGGTGGTGGCGCAGGCCTACCGCATCGACGTGGCGCCCGGCCGCGTCAGCTTCGCGTTCCTGGCCAATCAGAAGGTGCCGCGGGCGCAGTGCGAGGAGAACCGGGAGTGGCTGGCGTCGCTGGCCGCCAGGACCCTGGGCCAGGACGCGACGGTGGACATCACCGTGACGGCGCCCGCCGAGCCGGGCGCCCCCGCCCCGTCGCCGGTGGCGGCACCGGCACCGGCGCCGCGGACCCCACCGGTGTCCGTCGCCAGCGACGACCAGCTGCGCCAGGAGGCCCTGGCCGATCCCGGCGTGCAGGCGCTGCTCGAGATCTTCCCGGTGGAACGCACCAAGATCGAGGAGATGTAGGTGCTGCCCGGTCCGCTCGACGCGCTCATCGAACAGTTCCGCAAGCTGCCCGGCGTCGGCGCCAAGAGCGCCCAGCGGCTGGCCTTCCACGTGCTCCGGACGCCGCGCGAGGACGCCGAGCGCCTGTGCGAGGCGATCCGCCACGTCAAGGATCACGTCACCTATTGCTCGGTCTGCCACAACATCACCGACGTCGACCCGTGCCGCTACTGCGCCGACGACAGCCGCGACCAGCGGCTGATCTGCGTGGTGGAGGAGCCGCAGAACGTCGCCGTGATCGAGAAGTCGCGGGGGTTCCGCGGCGTCTACCACGTGCTGATGGGCACCATCTCGCCGCTCCAGGGGGTCGGGCCGGACGATCTGAAGATCAAGCCGCTGCTCGCCCGGCTCGACGGCGGACGGGTCGACGAGGTGATCCTCGCCACCAGCCCCACGGTGGAGGGCGAGGCCACCGCCATCTACCTGGCCCGGCTGCTGCGTCCGCTCGGCGTCCGGGTGACGCGCATCGCCACCGGCATCCCGGTGGGCAGCGATCTCGAGTACGCCGACGAACTCACCATGGGCAAGGCGATGGAAGGCCGCCGCGACGTCTCCTGACGGCCGCGCGCGCCGCCCCCCGGACCTCCGCCACCGATGCTGCCGCTGACCTACCAGATGCCCGCCGCCATCGTGCTGCTGCTGTGCGGCGCGATGGCCTGCCTGGCCGGCTACCGGCTGCTGTGGTGGGTGCTCGGCGCGTTCGGCTTCATCATCGGCGGGCTGGCCGCCAGTTCCATCCTCGGCACCGGCGACACCGCCTACATGGCCGGCGTGTTCCTGGTCGGCGGCCTGATCGGCGCGGTGATCATGGTGGCGGCGTCGTTCATCGGCGTGGCGCTGGTTGGCGCCGGTCTCGGCGCGCTGGCGGTCACGCTGGCGGCCGGCCAGCTCGGTCGCGACCCGCATCCCTACCTGGTGGTGCTCGCCGCCGTCGCCGGGGCCTGGATGGCGACGTGGCTGCAGCGCTACGTGACCATCGTCGGCACCGCCTTCGCAGGGGCGTGGGCCGTGCTGGTCGGCGTGCTCGCGCTGACCGGCGATCGCGAGAAGCTGGCGGCCGCCGCCGCCGGCGACGTGTGGGTGCCCTACCCGATGCAGCCGGCGCCCGGCCAGGCGTGGGTGCCGTGGATGTGGCTGCTGCTCGGCCTGGTCGGCGTGCTCGCCCAGCTCTACGTCACCGGCGGCCAGGGCGGCCGCGTCGTCAAGAGCCGGAAGTAGCGCGTCGGCGCGCGCTCAGCGTCCGCCGCCGAGGCTCATCACCCGACCCAGGCTGCCGTTGTAGCCGGTCATCTCGAGGTAGCCGCGGCCGCTCACCGGTTGACCGGCGACCAGCCCGCGGACCTCGATCATCCCTTCCCAATAGGTGACGCCGGCGCCGAGCGTGGCCAGCTCCTGGTCGTCGAGCGGCGTCGACACCTCGAGGGTCAGGCGCTGCGAGGGCACTGCCACCGTCCACGCCACCGGATAGGTCGCCCCGGACGTCGCCCGTACCGTGCGGCCCGGCGTGAGGGTGAAGTCCGCCTCGTCCAGGTGCGTGGTGCGGCCGTCGGCCGCCACCAGCGTGCCGCTCGACCGCGGGTCGCGGCTGCCGTCGCCGCGCCGCAGCTGGTAGAGCATCAGCTCGCGGCCGTCGGCCAGCTGGATCGAAAGCCAGTCCCAGCCCTGCTGCTCGGGCTCCAGGAAGCTGGTGCCGAACTCGTGGTCCATCCAGCTGTCGCCGCTGACCTCGAAGCGCTCGCCGTCGACGACCAGCGTGCCGCGCGTCGGCATGCGGGTGAGCGAGTAGTAGTGGGAGGCGTTGCCCGCCTGCGCCCCCTTCTGGCTGATGCCGTCGCGGCCGTTGACGGCCGGCGGCTTGCCCGGGTCGAGCACGAGATCGAGCGCGACGCCGTGCCCGGCGGCGGCCAGCACGTGCTGGCCCGGCCCGTTCAGCCCGGCGCGCCAGTCGTCGTTCCAGACCGCGTAGCGATCGGTGGCGGCGCCGGCCAGGCCGGGGCCGCTGCGGCTGAGCCGCTCGTCGTAGCGGTAGCGCCGGCCCTGCGGATCCGACACCGCCAGGTGGGCCATGTGCAGGTCGCGCACCGCCCAGCGCGACGGATTCGCCGGCGTCTTGTCCACCCCGACGCGGAAGAACGTGATCTGGTAGCCGAAGCGCCGGCCCGACGGGGTCGCGACATTGCCGGTGTAGTACCACCACTCGATCCGGAACTCGGGGTGGCTGGCATGATCGCGCGGGAACTCGAACGTGTAGCCCGCTGTCGCCTCCCGCCACTCGCCTTGAGCGAACACCGGCGCGAGCGAAGCGAGCGCGAACAGGCAGGCTAGCCGCCAGCCCCTAGCCGCTGGCCGCTGTCTCGTCGTCATTCCTCGTGCTCCACCACCAGCCGCGCCGCGCGCCGCGCCGGCAGCAGGCCGGCCAGCGCCGTGGCGGCGACCACCAGCGCCGACACCTGGACCAGGAACGGCCACGGCACCCGGAACTGGATCGTCCAGCCGAAGCTCTGCACGTTGATCACGAACACCAGGACCAGCGAGAGCGCCAGACCGACCACCAGCCCGATGGCCATGCTGGCGGTGCCGATGAGCGCCGCCTCGACCACGACCAGGCGCTGCACCTGGCGGGTGGCGGCGCCGATGAGGCGCAGCATGGCCAGCTCGCGCCGTCGCTCGATCACCAGCGTGACGAGCGTCGCCGCGACGCCGAGCATGGCGACGACGATGGCGATGAGCTCGAGGGCGTAGGTGATCGCGAAGGTGCTGTCGAAGATGCGCAGCACCTCGGCGCGCAGCGACCGGTTGGTGTAGACGAAGACGCGCCGGCCGTCGTCGAGCCCGTCGAGGAGGCTGGCGCGCACCGCCTCGGGATCGGCGCCGTCCTGCAGGTAGACGGCCAGGCTGGTCGGCGGCTGGTCGCCGAAGTGACGGGCGAAGGTGGCCCGGTCCATGGCGACGACGCCGCGATCGACGGCGTAGTCGTAGTAGACGCCCTCCACCGTGAAGGGCCGGTCGCCGGCCGGCGTGGGGAGCGAGATGGTCGCACCCGGCCCGACGCCGTAGCGATTGGCGAACGGCTCGGATACCACCACCGCGTCGCGGCCGATCGCCCGGGCCAGCGCCGCCTTCCCGTCGGCCGGGGCCTTGAAGAGCAGGGCACCGTGCGCGCGCACCACCTCGAACTGGCCGGCGCCGAGCACCACCAGGTTGCCGCGATAGACCAGATCGGTGTTGCGGAAGGTGTCCACCGCCTCCACCTGCGGGTGCCGGCGCACCGCGTCGATGACGTCCGCCGACAGCGTCTGCGACGACCCCACCGTGGGCTGCACGCCGGGGCCGACGAAGAGGTCGGCGCGCAGCGTCTGGCCGACCCAGTAGACCACCGTGTCGCGGAAGCTGCCGATCATCACGGCCACCGCGACCATCATCGCCAGGCTGACGGCCAGCGCCGCCACCGAGATCGCCAGCCGCGGGATCGCGCTGGCGAGGTGGGCATGCGCGAGCAGGCCTTCGGCGCCCAGCCGCCGGCGCAGTGGCCCCCGCACGGCCCGGGCCATCACGAAGAGCAGCGGCGGCACCAGCAGCGCCGTCCCGACGACGATCGCCAGGGCGGCGGCGTAGCCGAACACCGGGCGCCCGTCCACCGGCCCGAGCCGGGTCAGCACGAACGCCAGGGCGAGCACGGCCAGTGGCGCGACGATCGTCCGGGCGTGGATGCGCACCCGTGACTCGAGGCGGTCGTGGCCGCGAATCGCCGCCGTCGGCGGCACCCGCGACGCCTCGCGCGCCGGCAGCGCCGCCGCCAGCAGCGACAGCGGCACGCCGATCGCCACCGCGAGCAGCACGTGGGCCGCGCCAAGATCCGGCGGCGCCGCGGCGGTGGCGATGTAGAGCGTGCTCACGGTGGCGCCGGTGAGGCCCACCGCCCAGTCGGCGAGCAGACGCCCGACGCCGATGCCGGCGGCGGTGCCGGCCAGGCCGAGGAGCGCCGCCTCGCCGAGGAAGAGCGTCAGCACCTGGCGGCGGGTGACACCCAGTGCCCGCAGCATGCCGATCTCCTCGCGCCGCGCCAGGACGTTGGTGGTCGCGGTGTTGTAGACCAGGAACAGCCCGACCACCAGCGCTACCCACGACAGCGCCGCCAGGTTCAGATGGAACGCCGCCAGCATCCGCTCGACCTGTTCGCCGCGCCGTGACGGCCGTCCGGCGGTGAGCCCGGGCGGCAGGCGGGCGGCGATGGCGGCGACGGCGGCGTCAATCTCGGCGCTGGTCGGCACCGCCGACGGGTCGAGGATGTCCGCCGTGCCCGTCAGCGGCACGTCGAGCCGGTCGATGCGGCCGAGGCGGGCGAACGCCAGCTGCGCCGCGGCGATGTCCATCAGCACGAAGCTGCCGTCCATCACCCGCGCCGGGCCGCGGTCGGCGAGCAGGCCGCGGACCACGTAAGTGCTGACGCGGTCGCCGGTCATCAACCGGATGGAGTCGCCCAGGGCGTAGCCGCGCCGGCGGGCCAGCTTCTCGGTGATGACGACGCTGTCGGGGCTGGTCAGCAGGTCCAGGAACTGCTGCGTGGTGAGCGCGTCGGCCGGCGTCGTGGGCTGGCCGCCCTGGCCGGCATACTGCGCCACGGCGTACTCGCGCACCGTCCGATCGCGGAGGATGTCGATGCCGAGCACCTTGACGGCCTCGGTGCGGCGCGGGCGGAACTCCGCCGGCATCTCGCCGGTGACCAGCGCCATCTCGCCCTCGATGACCGGCGCCGCCGGACCGAACTGGCGCAGCCAGCCGAGCTCGGGCAGCAGCGTCTCGTCGATGCCACCCGGCGCGGTGATGTCGATGGACGCCCGGCCCGACACCGTCTCGAGCGCGGTCTCGAAGCCGCGCACCGAGCTGGCGTTGGTGAGCTGGATGGCGACCACCATCGCCACGCCGAGGGCGATGCCGGCGGCGGTGGTGAGGGTGCGCACCGGCTCGCCGACCAGCCGCCGGACGACGAACTGGACGAAAAGACGGGTCATGCCGCCGGGTCGAGCTGGCCGTCGCGCAACCTTACGACGCGGTGCGCGGCGCGGGCGACCTCCTCGGCGTGCGTGGCCAGGAGCAGCGTGATGCCGAGGTCGCGATTCAACTCGGCGAGGAGCGCCAGCACCGCGGCGCCGTTGGCCGAGTCGAGGTTGCCGGTGGGCTCGTCGGCGATGACCAGCGCCGGCTGGTGGACCAGCGCCCGGGCGATGGCGGCGCGCTGCGCCTCACCGCCCGACACCTGCTGGGGGTAGTGGTCGAGCCGTCGGATCAGGCCGACCCGTTCGGCCAGCCCGCGGGCCCGCCGCTCGGCCTCGCCCACCGGCGTGCCGGCGAGCAGCAGCGGCAGGGCGATGTTGTCGCCGAGGGTGAGCGTGGGCAGCAGGTTGAAGAACTGGAACACGAAGCCGATGCGGTCGCGGCGCAGGCGCGTGAGGGCATCGTCGTCGAGGGTGGTGAGGTCGCGGTCCTCGATGGCCAGTGAGCCCGAGGTCGGCCGGTCCATGGCCCCGCAGAGATGCAGCAGCGTCGACTTGCCGCAGCCCGACGGCCCCATCAGCGCCACGAAGTCGCCGGCCTCGAGGGTGAGTGAGACGCCGCGCAGGGCTGCCACCGGGGCGGCGCCACCGGTGTAGGTCCTGGCGAGGTCACGGGCGACGACGAGCGGCACGATTACAGTCTATGACCCGCCCCGGCGGCCTCACGTCCCCGGGCGTCGTCGGCTTGCGGCTCGCGTGGGCTTCGGTTTACGATGAGGGTTCGTCCGGGCCGTCAGGTGTGTGTCCGAGGGCCCGACGTTCCTGCCCGTTCCTCGGTAGCTCAACGGCAGAGCATCCGGCTGTTAACCGGAGGGTTGCTGGTTCGAATCCAGCCCGAGGAGCCAATCCCTTCAGTTCCCCGAGCGCGTTCACCGCGCCTCATTTCGTGCCCCGTCCCGGTCGAAGGGGGGCGCTGGGTGCGTCCGGTGTCCTCAAACTCTGAACTCCGGCAACTCGAACGGTTGCCTCGGGAGAACAACGATGTCCTTGACCATCAATGCGTTCGTGGTCATCGCCGCGATGCCGTCGGACGCTGGGGTTCGTCGGCAACACCCGCGGTGAATCGACGACCTACGGTGCCGGCAGGCGACGTCGCAGCTCCTCTACCCAGTTGAGCACGATCACGATGCTGGCAGTGGTCGCGGTGGCGTCGTCGCGACCGGTGTCCTTGAACATCAGAAACCGCCGGCCGTCCGGCGAGATATCGTAGTTGAACATGTCGGTCGGGGCCGCGTACCTCGAGTCGAGCACCGTGGTCGGCGTACCGGCGTGCCACGTGATGCCGTCGATCTCGTACGGCACCGCGAGCACCGCGTTCGTCAAATCCCGATAGTAGAGTTCGCCACCCTTCGGCGCCCAGAGCGGCGAGGACCCCCCAGCGGTTGAGACCTGCCAGCGTACGTCCGACGTGGTCGTCAGCGGCTTGACATACACCTCGCTGCGTCCTGATTCGTTCGATTGGTACGCGACGAACCGTCCGTCGGGAGACGCGATCCCGTTGTATTCCCTCGCCTTGCTCTTGACGACAGGCCGCACCATCGCGAACGACAGGGCGGGGGAATCAGCCGCCGAATCGCCTGTCTGCGGTGCCCCGCTGGCCTGCAACAACACGACGTCGAGGAGTGTTTGCGACGAGCCCTCGGCGGCGATCAGGTGTCGGCCGTCGGGCGTCAGGGAATTCGGAAACAAGTAGTTCGGACCGGTCGTCAAGCGCACGGCTGATCCCGATCCGTCCGCCGGCTGCAAGTACAGATTGAAACCCCCTTCGCGATCTGAATTGAAGATGATGGCACGGCCGTCGCGCGTCCAAATCGGCCAGCCGTCATCGCTCGAGCCCAAGGTCAGACGGCGCAACGTGTGTCGACGAAGGTCGCCGATCCAGATGCGCCGATCCTCCAGTGTGGTTATGGCAGCCTTCGTTCCGTCTGGTGCAAGCCGCACGAACGCATACGCGCGCGACGGCAATCCCGCTGGGGTCTCGCGCCCGTCCCGATCGACCCACACCAGCGAGCGGGAGCCTGCAGCGGCGGACGGAACGTAGACCAATGTTCCGTTCCGTGCGACGTCATAGTTGACGGCGCCGAGAGGCGCCATCGCGACGTCGTCGACCAGGGGCACGGGATCGCCGCGCACGCTCAGGTCGTTGAGATCGAAACGAATCGCGAACAAGGTCCGCTCCGACGCGAAGACCAGATAGCCGTTGTCTGCGGACGCCGGCACATACGTTGGCGCACTCCCGCCAATCAAGACCTTGCGCTCGCCGCTCTTCAGATCGAGAACGGCCACCTGTGCGTCGCTGGCGCTGGTAAACCAGGTGCCTCGAGCCATACTGGTGAACAGCAGGCCCCGGCCCGCGGGCAGCATCGACAGGTAGGCGACGCCCGAGAGCGGCTCATCGGCTGACGGGCCAAGCGGCGCCGGCGGGCCGCCGGCCGCCGGCACCCGGAGCAGGCGCCCCTCGGTGCTCGCCACGACAATCGTGTCGTCAGTGGACCAGGTGGCGCTGGCATTCCCGAACTCCGTCCCCTGACCGAGACTTATCGGCAGGCCACCTTCGGTCGAGATCTTCTTCAGCTCAGCACCGGCGTTCTGTTCGGAGCCGGTAAAGAATCCAATCCAGCGGCCATCGGGTGAGAAGAACGGCGCGCGAGCGTTGTCGATGCCGGGCAGCACATGCGCGTCGAGCGCGTCCAGCGATCGCAGGGCGAGCGGGCCGCCGGTGGTGGATCCGCCGATGCGATAGACGAGGCGCCGGCCGTCGGGCGATATCGCCAGGTCGCGGTCGAGCAGGATGGGCGGTATTTGCTGCGAAGGCGGCTGTGTGATCGCGAACCGGGAGATCACCGCCGGCTCCTGCGCCGCGGTGTCCAACAGCGATCGAGTGGTGCCGATTGTGACGAGGGCAGCCGCCGCCGCGGCGGCTGTCGCCCATGCCGCCGCGCGGCGCGCAGACAGCCGGGCCGGCGCCTCGCCACGTGCTGTCGCGGGGGACAAGCCCTCGTCGATCTCCATACGCGCAACGGCGGCGGAATCGAGCCGTCGCCGGGGATCCTTCTCCAGACATCGTCGCAGCAGTCTGAGGATCGGCGCCGGCAGGTCGGCCGGCAATCGATCCCACTCAGGTTCTTTGGTCAGAACCTGCGCCAGCGTGGTGGAGACATCGCCGCCTTCGAAGAGCTGCGTCGCGGTCAGCATTTCGAAGAGGATGACTCCGAAGGACCACACGTCCGCCCGCCGATCCGCGGCGCGGCCCTTGGCCTGTTCGGGGCTCATGTACGCCGCGGTGCCGAGAATGACGCCCTCGCGAGTGCCGTGAACGGTCAGGGTCGGAGAGTGCGAACTGTCCGCCTCGAATGGTTCCGCACTCGTGATCTTTGCCAGGCCGAAATCGAGGACCTTCGCAGCGCCGTCTGGCGTGACGATGATGTTGGCGGGCTTCAGGTCGCGGTGCACGATGCCGCGTTCGTGGGCGGCCTCCAGCGCGTCGGTGAGCTGCCGCGCCAGCGCCAGCGCGTCGGCCACTGGCAATCGACCGCGCCTGATGCGCACCGCAAGCGTGTCGCCTTCGACCAGTTCCAGAATGAGGGCGCGCGCGGGATGTCCATGCATCGACGGGTCGCCGACCTCCTCGACTCCGTAAATGGCGGCGATGTGCGGATGATTCAGCGATGCGAGGACTTGTGCCTCGCGCTGGAAGCGAGCGACGCGATCGGTATCGGCGCCGAAGCCGTCGGGAAGAATCTTGATGGCGACGCTGCGGTTGAGAATCAGGTCGCGCGCGCGGTAGACCTCGCCCATCCCGCCCTTGCCGAGCGGCGCGACGATCTCGTACGGCCCGACACGCGATCCGGGGCTCAGCGGCACGCGGCGGCGATTATACCGGTGTGCGCACGGCGTCGGACCGGCCTGGGGATCGATGAGTTGCGGAAATCGTCCAGTGCGGCCACACCTGTAGGTGGGAAATCCCACGATGCCGGTGACGCGTTCAGCTCTCCACCCTGGGCTCTCCAGCCTGGATCGGGGGGACCACGATCAAAGGACAGGCGGCGCGTCCAGGAGCCCGCCGTCACCGCCGATCACGGTCAGCGGCACGTCACCGCCCCACGCCAGCTTGTAGATGCGCGCGTTCGACCCGTCGCGACCGGGGCCGATGGCCAGACGGGGATGGCCGTCGGCGCGCTCGGGCGCGTGCAAGCCTGCCGTTGGACGATCGAGTCTTCGGCGAGCTGGTTGGCGAAGCGCACCCGCACCTTCTACCCACGGCGCCATGCACGCGTCGGCGCTCCGGGCAGCGCCGCTACTTCGTGGGGAGCTGCGGTCAACAGCATCTCGACGTCGGGCACGAACCCGGCGCCGGATGCGGTTTGCGGCAGGAACGCCGCAGCGCGCGCTGGCGGCCAGCCTCCGCAGGCGGCGGTGCGCCGCCGAGAGCGGAGAGGCTCAGCAGGCGAAAGAGTTCACGGCGATCCATCTCGTGGCCCGTGTCCGGTCGGATGACCACCCTGTGACGGTCCCCGTCGTTCATACCGATGAGGGCCGTGCGGCACCTGCCGGCTGGTCGTCATGGCGCTCAGGCCCAGTAAGACGTCGGGTACATACGATGTCCAGTACCAATCGCTTCACGCTGGGCCTCGAGTGGCGCCACTGGCCGGCCGGGTGCAACCCTACGTCGAGGTGCTGGTCGGCGGGCCACGGTTGGGAATCTGGGAGCGGCGGCTCGACCGAATCGGTGACTGGGGCATATCCGACCTCTCCCTGCAACCGGGCCTCGGCGTAGACATCTTCCTGAGCCGACGTCTCGCCGTATGGGTCGCAGGTGATCTCGCCGGCTCGTCCGGCATGACCAGCGGTTCGACCGGGACGACCGCACCACGCGCTATCGGTTCAACACCGGCTTGGTGTGTCACTTCGCTCGCGATTAGCGGCTTCCATCGGCGCGACTCACGACACGCCGAACGACCGCCCGCGACGCCGCTTACCCCGCGGCCCGCATCGAATGGCGCTGGCGGGACTTCGGATCCTTCTGCGGTGGCCGAGCCGTGACGTGGCGTCCCGCGACCCGGACGTCATGACTTCCAGGTTCGGCCATCGACGATGTGTCGACGATCACCGGCGGGTGCGACGCCCGCCGATCGCGCGCCTGCGCACGCTGTTACGATGAGCCGAGTCGCGCGCGGCTACGGGAAGGGCGCCGGCGGAGAACTGGAGCCGATGAACGCGTCACTGGATCCGCTGTTTCGCCCACGCTCGATCGCCGTCGTCGGCGCGTCGCGCCACCGCGGCTCGATTGCCGGCGAGGTCTTCCACAACCTGATCACGCGCGGGTTCCCGGGGCCCATCTACCCGGTGAATCCGGCCGCGCGCGCCGTGCAGTCGGTCCCGGCGTACCCGTCGATCGACGCCGTGCCCGAAGCGGTCGACCTGGCGATCGTCGTGGTGCCGCAGCCGGCGGTGGTCGACGCCGTCGCGGCCTGCCTCAGGCGCGGCGTTGGCGGGCTGGTGGTCATCACCGCCGGGTTCGCCGAGATGGGCGCCGAGGGCAAGGCCCGCCAGGACGAGCTCGTCAGGCAGGTCCGCGCCCACGGGGTGCGTATGCTCGGCCCCAACTGCCTGGGGCTGCTCAACACCGAGCCCGCGGTGCTCCTGAACGCCACCTTCGCGCCCACCTGGCCGCCGGCCGGCCCGGTGGCGATTGCGTCGCAATCCGGCGCGGTGGCCCTGGCCCTGCTCGACCACGCCAGCGATCTCGGCATCGGCATCAGCCAGTTCGCCAGCACCGGCAACAAGGCCGACGTCTCGGGCAACGACCTGCTGGAATACTGGGAGGACGACGCGGCGACGCGCGTCATCCTCCTGTATCTGGAGAGCTTCGGCAATCCGGCGCGCTTCATGCGCATCGCCCGCCGGGTGTCGCGGCGCAAGCCGATCGTGGTCGTCAAGAGCGGCCGGACCGCCGCCGGGGCCCGCGCCGCGTCGTCGCACACCGGGGCGCTGGCCGGCATGGACGTCGCCGTCGACGCGCTGCTCGGCCAGGCCGGCGTGATGCGGACCGACACGATGGAGGAGTTGTTCGACCTGACCGTGCTGCTCGCCAGCCAGCCGGTGCCGGCGGGCCTCCGCATCGGCATCCTCACCAACGGCGGCGGGCCCGGCATCATGGCCTCGGACGCCTGCGAGGGGCGCGGCCTGACAGTGGCGCCGCTCGCCGAGCGGTCCATCGACTCGCTGCGCGCGTTCCTGCCGGCGGCGGCGTCGGTGGCCAACCCGGTGGACATGCTCGCCAGCGCCTCGGCCGCCGACTACGAGCAGGCGCTGCGCATCCTGCTCGCCGACGACCAGCTCGACGCGCTGCTGGTGCTGTTCGTGCCGGCCATGGTGGCCGAGGCGTGCGACGTCGCTGACGCCATCCGCCGGGCGGCCCACGGCGCCGCCAAGCCGATCGCCGCCTGCCTGATGGGCACCCACGGCGTGCCGGCCGCGGTCAAGGTGCTGCGCGAGGCCAGGGTGCCCGCCTACGCCTTCCCCGAAGGGGCCGTGCTGGCGCTGGCGCGTGCCGCCCGCTACGGGCAGTGGCTCCAGCGCCGCGAGGGCACCGTCCCGGAACTGGCCGACGTGGCGCCCGACCAGGCGCGCGCCGTGCTGCAGCGCGCCGGCAGCGGCTGGCTGTCTCCGGACCAGGTCCGGACGGTGCTGCGGGCGTACGGCATCCGCGTGCCGCAGACCCGGGTGGCCGGCAGCGCGCCCGAGGCGGTGGAGGCGGCCCGGGCCATCGGCTATCCGGTGGCGCTCAAGCTGCTGTCGCGTCAGGTGCTGCACAAGACCGAGGTCGGCGGCGTCCGGCTCGGCTTGTCGTCCGACGACGACGTGCGGCGCGCCTTCGACGCGGTGCGGCAGGGGCTCGACGCGCACGGTGGCGGCGCCGCGTTCGAGGGCGCCGTCATCCAGCAGATGGCCGCCGGCGGCGTCGAGACCTACGTCGGCATGACCCAGGCGGCCGGCTTCGGCGCACTGCTCGCGTTCGGCATCGGCGGCGTCAACGTCGAGTTGTGGAAGGACGTCGTGTTCAGGGTCCACCCGCTCACCGACGTCGACGCCCGCGACATGCTGCACCAGATCCGCGGCCGGGCCCTGCTCGACGGGTTCCGCGGCGCTCCGCCGGCCGACACGGCAGCGCTCGTCGACACCATCCTGCGCGTCGACCGCATGGTGGGGGAGCATCCCGAAATCCAGGAGCTCGACCTCAACCCGCTGTCGGCGTTTCCGCCGGGCGAAGGCGTCGTCGCCATCGACGCGCGGATCCGCGTCGAGGCCACGCCCGCCACCGCCGTCACGAGCGGCCCTGGTGTCGGTCAGATCTAGGCGTCGGATCCGACCACGGCAATCGCAAGGCCCGCGCCAGCGCCTGGAACCTGGGGTCGGCCCGGAGCTCGGGCGGCGAGCCCAGCGTCCCGACGTACGCCACTTCGTGGTCCCGCATGCGATACGACCGTTCGAGCCACTCGATCGCCCGGTCGAGATCACCGCCCCACGAGAAGAGATGCACGATGTGGTTGGGTTTCACGAACGCGTGCCTGGACCGTTCGACGAGGACCTCGGCGCCGCGAATCATCGCAGCCTTGGGGTCGGCGCCGGCCGAGCCCAGCGCCGAGACCATCGCCTGATCGCCGAGCATCTCGAAATGGCGCAGGTAGTGCCGCAGCCCCTCGGCATGCTGCCCGAGGTGAAAGTGGCCGACCGCCAGGCCCAGCGCGCCGAGCGGGTTGGGCGGCACCGCGGCGAGCTGTTCGAGCGACTGCGCGTAGCGGCCGGTGAGTCCCAGCTGGACGCCGTAGAGGAGCTCGGTGAACGGATTGAACGGATCGATCTCGAGCGCACGCCGGATCTGCTGGTCGCTCTCCTCGGTCCGGCGCAGGGTGGCGAGCAGATGGGAATAGAAGATCCGCGTCTGGGGCTCGTTGGGATCCAGCTCGATCGCCCGCTGGAACGACGCCTCGGCGCGCTCCCAGTCGAACTCGAACGCGAAGTACACCTGCGCCAGGGCCTGGTGTCCCTCCGCCAGCCCGGGGTCGAGGGCGACGGCGCGCGCCGCCGTCTCCCGGTAGCGCGGCCCGGCCTCGAGCGCCGGCACCAGGCCCAGGACGATCTTCGATCCCCAGACCAGGGCGGTCCCGGCGTGGGCAGGCGCGTAGTCCGGCTGGATCGCCAGCGCCGCCTCGTAGTATCGCAACGCCCGGTCGAGATCGTGCGGATTGAAGCTCTGCTGGTAGACGCGTCCTCGCAGGTACTTCTCGTAGGCGACCGGATCCACGGCAGGGCGCGCGCCCGACCAGCGTGGCGGTGCCGGCGCTCCGTCCACCGCCGTCGCCATCGAGGCGCCCAGGCGCCGGTAGACCGACAGGATGTCGCGCACCTCACCTTCGTCGGAAGTCGACCAGACGCCTTCTTCGGTGGCCCCGTCGATGAGCCGGGCGTGCACCGCCACCAGGTCGCCGCTGCGCAGCAGCGACGACTCGACCACGGCATCGACCGCCAGTTCGCGACAGACGTCCCTGACCGGCCGATCGGCGTGGTGACAGTGCAGCACCGACGCGCGGGCGAGCACCGCGACGTCGCCCCGCGCCAGGTGCGAGATGAGCGTTTCGTGGAGGCCGAGCACCAGGAACTGCTGATCCGGGTCGTTGGTCACGTTCACGGGCGGCAGGACGGCGATCCGCTTGCGGCCGACCGGCGCGACCACCCGCTCGGCGCGCAGGGTCTCGGCCAGGTCGACCGGCGACGCGAAGCGGCTGGCCGGGGCCTTGGCCAGGGCCCGGGTCACGGCGCGCTCGGCGAACAGCGGCAGGTCGGGGCACAGCCCGCGCAGGCTCGGCACCGCCTCGACGGCGTGTTGCGCCAGCACCGCCTGCGGCGTGCCGGCCCGGAACGGCGGCCGGCCCGCCAGCATCTCGAACAGCACACAGCCCAGCGCGTAGACGTCGGTGCGACCGTCGACGGGCTGTCCGAACGCCTGCTCGGGGCTCATATAGGCCGGGGTGCCGATCGCGAGGCCGCTGCCGGTCAGCTCGGCGGCGTCGGCGATGGTCGCCGGGCCGGCGGTCGGGGCCGACGTCGACGTCTCGGTCCGCCCGCCGCCTCCGTCGGCCACGGCGGGGATCACCCGGGCGATCCCGAAGTCGGCGACCACCGCCTGGTCGTTGCTGAGCAGGATGTTCTCGGGCTTGATGTCGCGGTGGACGATGCCCTGCTCGTGGGCATAGGCCAGTGCGGAGGCCACCTGTTCGACGATGCGGACGGCGGCCGCGAGCGGGAGGCGGGTCGCATGGAGCAGGCGCTGCCGGAGCGACGCGCCGGGCACGAACGGCATGACGTAGTACAGGAAGCCGTCGGCGTCACCCGAGTCGAAGAGCGGCAGGATGTGCGGATGGCTGAGCCTGGCGGCGATCCCGATCTCGCGGACGAACCGCGTCGACCCGATCGCGGCGGCGAGCGCCGGATGCAGCACCTTCACGGCCACCTGGCGCCGGTGCCGGGGATCGTCGGCGAGGTAGACCGTGGCCATCCCGCCGCGGCCCAGCTCGCGGACCATCCGGTAGCGGCCGGCGAGCGCAGTCCCGAGGCGCTCGAGAGCGACGGGATCGGTCACGGAGCAGGCACCTCGCTGGCCGCGGGCGGACGGTTCCGACGACGACCGCGCTCGGAACGGCCAGCCGACAGCTTACCCGACGCCGAGACGGTTGGACGACGGGGCGGCACGTGCGGCCGCGCCAGGCGCGGCGCTCAGCCCGGCCCGATCATCGTCTCCGGGCGGACGATCGCGTCGAACTCGGCGTCGGTCACGTAGCCGCCGCCGACCGCTTCCTCGCGCAGCGTCGTGCCGTTCGTGTGCGCGGTCTTGGCGATGGTGGCGGCGGCGTCGTAGCCGATGCGCGGGGCCAGGGCCGTGACCAGCATCAGCGACCGGTCGAGCGCCGCCTGGATGTTGTCGCGGCGCGGCTCGAGGCCCGCGATGCAGTGCTCGGTGAAGCTGACCGCGGCGTCGGCCAGCAGACGCACCGACTGCAGGACGTTGTAGGCCATCACCGGGTTGAAGACGTTCAGCTCGAAATGGCCGCTCGCTCCGGCGACGGTCATCGTCGTCTGGTTGCCGAACACCTGCGCGCAGACCATGGTCAGCGCTTCGCACTGGGTGGGGTTGACCTTGCCGGGCATGATCGACGAGCCCGGCTCGTTCTCGGGCAGGGCCAGTTCGCCCAGACCCGAGCGCGGCCCGGAGCCCAGGAACCGGATGTCGTTGGCGATCTTGAAGAGCGACGTCGCCACGGTGTTGAGGGCACCGTGGCTGAAGACCAGCGCGTCGTGGGCGGCCAGCGCCTCGAACTTGTTGGGGGCGCTGGTGAAGGGCAGGCCGGTGATCGCCGCGATCCGCGCCGCAACCATGTCGGCGAAGCCCACCGGGGCGTTGAGCCCGGTGCCGACGGCGGTGCCGCCCTGCGCCAGTTCCATCAGCAGCGGCAGGCTCTGCTCGACGCGGGCGATGCCGTTGGCGACCTGCTGCGCGTAGCCGCTGAACTCCTGGCCGAGTGTCAGCGGGGTGGCGTCCTGGGTGTGGGTGCGGCCGATCTTGATGATGTCCGCCCACGCCTCCGCCTTGGCGGCCAGGGCGGCGTGCAGCGTCTTCAGCGCCGGCAGCAGGTCGTGCACCACCTGCTCGGCGGCGGCGACGTGCATCGCCGTCGGGTAGGTGTCGTTGGACGACTGGCTCATGTTGACGTGGTCGTTGGGGTGCACCGGTGTCTTCGACCCCAGCGTGCCGCCCAGCATCTCGATGGCCCGGTTCGAGATCACCTCGTTGGCGTTCATGTTCGACTGCGTGCCCGAGCCGGTCTGCCAGACCACCAGCGGGAAGTGGTCGTTCAGCCGCCCGTCGATCACCTCCTGGGCGGCGGCGACGATGGCCGCGCCGAGGCGGCGGTCGAGCCGGCCCAGCGCCATGTTGGTCTCGGCGGCGGCGCGTTTGACGATGCCGAGGGCGCGGATCACCGGGAGCGGCTGCTTCTCCCAGCCGATCTTGAAGTTGCCGAGCGAGCGTTGCGACTGGGCGCCCCAGTAGCGGGTGGCGTCGACGTCGATGGGGCCGAACGAATCGGTTTCGATGCGGGTGGGAGCCATCCGTCCCAGCTTAGCGCGCCACGGCGACGCAGCTGAGCCGGGGCGTCCGCCGCGAGCCACGCCAGCCGGACCGGCTCGACGCGGCACGATCGGCAGGGACCACTCTGGCCGTGTCGTCGTCTGTTCACCAAGGAGGCGATCATGAACTGCCTGCATCCCACCTCGACCGTCCTGGCATTGGCGCTGTGGCTGCCGTTCGGCACCGCAGCGCTCTCGGCGCAGCCGGCGCCGATCATCGACATGCACATGCACGCGCACGAGCCCTCCCACGTGCCGGCCGGGGCGCCGGCTCTCTGTCGTCCGGCGCCGTGCACCGGCGAGGGGCACGCCGCGGCGACCGCCGAGGAGTCGCTGCGCCGGACGCTGGCCGCGATGGATCGCCACAATGTCGTCAAGGGTTTCCTGAGTGGTGACCCGGACACCGTCAAGGCGTGGGTGGCCGCAGCGCCCGGGCGGTTCATTCCCTCGCCCTTCATCCTCGAACCCGGTCACCCGCCGGCTGACGCGCTGCGGGCCGACTACGCCGCCGGGCGCCTCGCAGGGGTCGGCGAAATCGCCGTTCAGCTGAACGGCGTCCGGCCCGACGATCCGCGCCTCGAGCCCTACTTCGCCCTCGCCGACGAGTACGACGTCCCCGTGCTCATCCACACGCTGGGCATCGGGCCGATGCTGCCGGGCTTCCGATCGGCGGCCGGCAGCCCGCTCCTGCTCGAAGACGTGCTGGTGCGCCACCCCGACCTGCGGATCTTCGTGGAGAACGCCGGTTATCCCTTCCGCGACGAGATGATCGCGATGATGTCCCAGTACCCGCAGTTGCAGGCCGACGTGTCCACGATCACCTGGCTGCTGCCCCGCGAGGCGTTCTACGACTACCTGCAGGCGCTGGTCCGCGCCGGGCTGGCCAAGCGCATCATGTTCGGATCCGATCAGATGCGATGGCCCGAGAAGATCGGGGCCGGGATCGCGTCGATTCGCCAGGCGCCCTTCCTGACCGACGAGCAGGAGCGGGACATCCTCCACGACAACGCGGCGCGCTTCCTGCGGCTCGACCCCGCGCCCTCGTCGGCCCGTCAGCGGGCACCGGCCGGTGAGCCCTCACCCCCCGCGGGGTCGCCGCGACACTAGTCGGGCGCGCCCGCCGCCGCTGACGCGCCGAACGCCAGCAGCCGCCCGTCGCAGTCGCGGACCACGAACTCACGAGCCTGCCACGGCGTGTCGCCGAGATCGCGGGCGAACTCGACGCCGCGGGCCCGGTACTCGGCGTAGAGGGCGTCGGCGTCGTCCACGGCGAGATAGGCGTCGAGCAGCTCGTCGTCGTACTTGTCGGGATGCGGCACCGCGGGCGGCGCACAGCGGAAATGGACCCGGTGGCCGTCGCGGGCGACGATGGCGTAGACCGGCGGATCCTGCCAGGTGCCGACCGTGGCGAAGCCCAGCCGGGTCGCGTATTAGGCGAGCGTCGCGCCCATGTCGGCGGTGAAGAACTGCGGCGCGATATCGCGAATCATGGCGGTCGCTCAGATGGCGTCGGAGACCGACGTGAAGGCGAACGACGACAGCCGCAGCGCCGGCACCATGAACGGCGACAGGCGGCGCGGCGCGCCGATCGCCTCGACGTTCCCCGGCGCCAGCATCGCCAGCACGCTCTGGTTGAAGCGCAGGTTGCGCACCGGGCGGCGCACCTGGCCGTTCTCCACCCACCACAGGCCGTCGCGGGTCAGCCCGGTGAGCATCAGCGTCCGCGGGTCGATCTGGCGCACGTACCAGAAGCGCGAGACGACCAGGCCGCGCTCCATGCCGGCGATCATCGCCTCGAGGGTCACCGGCGGCGCGGTGCTCTCGAGGATGTAGTTCACCGGGCCCGGCGACGGCGCGCGCTGGCGTTCCTGGGCCCAGAAGCGCGAGTACTCGAGGTGCTCGAGCACGCCGGCCTTGACGATCGACAGCCGCGTCGCCGGCACGCCTTCGGCGGTCACCGGCACGGCCGGCATCTCGGCATGCATCGGGTCGCTGTAGAGGTTCAGGCGCTCGCTGAACAGCGCCTCGCCGACCCTGGTCGCGCCGTTCTTGCCGGCATAGGCGCTGCGGCCTTCGTCGGCGCTCCTGGCGTCGAAGCTGCCGGTCAGGAAGCCGAGCAGGTCGGCGACCGCCTGCGGCTCGAGGATCACCGGGTAGACGCCGGGCTCGACCGGTGTGGGATGCTGCGAGCGCACCGCCTTGTCCACGGCCTGGCCGGCGATCGCCGCCACGTCGAGGCGGCCGACGTCGAAGTGGTCGCCGGCGGAGTAGCCCGACCCGGTGCCGTCGGCGCTGCGGGCCGTCAGGCTGAAGGCGGCCTCGCTCGACCGCACGAAGCGGCGGTTGCCGTTGGCGGTGGCCACGGCCGTGGCCGAGGCCCGGGCGCTGTGGAAGCCGGCGCCGGTCACCTTCGCGGTACGGCAGGCGTCGAGCGCGGCGTGCAGGGCGGCGGCGCGTCCCGCCAGGTCGACCTCGGCGGTGCTGTCGGCGAAGCCGCGTTCGGCGGCATAGTCGAGCGGGCCCAGCGTCGGGACGTACTCGCGCTGCACCGGCGACACCCGGGCAATCTGCACCGCTTCGTCGGCGAGCCGTCGCAAGGCCGCCGCGCTGGCGTCGTTGCCGCTGGCGGCGCCGCGACGCCGACCCACCCAGACGGTGGCGGTGACGGCGAGGGTGTCGGCGTGGCCGCTGGTGGTGATGCCGTTGCCGGCGACGCGGGCGTGCGACTCCACCGTGCCCTGCACCGACACCGCGGCGTCCTCGGCGCCCGCCGCTTCGGCGTGCCCGAGCACCGTCTCGCAGATCGCCAGCCCCTGGTCGCGGGTCACCATCACGCCGCTCCGGTGTTCAGCACCGTGACGTTGCGGAAGCGCGCCGGCGGGCAGCCGTGGCTCACGGCGTTGGTCTGCCCGGGCTCGCCCTTGCCATCGGCCGAGGTGCCCCACAGGCGATAGCTGGCCGGGCCGCCCAGGCCGTCGCACGACGCCCAGAAGTCCGGCGTCCGCGACTGGTAGGCGGCGTCGCGCACCATGGCGCCGAGCTTGCCGTTGACGATCTCGCGGACGACCGCGCCGCCGAACTGGAAGTTGTAGCGCTGCTGGTCGATCGACGACACGCCGCGGCCGACCACGTAGAGGCCGCGTCTGATGTCGCGGCACAGATCGTCCAGCGTCACCTCGGTGGCGGCCGGCTGCAGCGAGACGTTCGGCATGCGCGGGAAGGGCACGCTCGACCAGTCGTCGGCATGGAGGCAGCCGTGCGAGCGGGTCTGGCCGACCAGCGGCGCCAGTTCGCGCGTCGTCTGCCAGTCCACGAACCGGCCGTCGCGGACCAGGTGCCAGCGATCGGCCTGGACGCCCTCGTCGTCGTAGCCGGTGGTGGCCAGCCCGCCCGGCTGGGTGCGATCGGCCACCAGGTTGACGATCGGGGCGCCGAACGTCAGTCGCCCCGCATCGGTCGGCTTCACGAAGCTGGTGCCCGCCATGTTGGCCTCCCAGCCGAGCGCGCGGTCGAGTTCGGTGGAGTGACCGACCGACTCGTGGATGGCGAGGAACAGCTGCGAGGGATCGACGACCAGGTCGTAGCGGCCGGGCACGGCCGGCTTGGCCTTGAGCTTCTCGACCACTTCGTGGCCGGCCTGCTCGGCGTCCTCCAGCCACGGCGCGTCCTCGACGTACTCGTAGCCGAGGAGCTTGGCGCGGTCGACCACCGCGCGGGTCTGGAAGTCGCCGGTGGCGCGATCGGCCGCCGTGGTCGTGAACTGCGGATAGGTGCGCACCAGCCGCTGGGTGATCCGCGCCCCCTCGCTCGACGCGAAGTACTTCTGCTCGTCCACGAACAGCAGCTGCGAGCTCACGAAGCTGACGCCGGTGACCGCCAGCGCCCGCGCGTTCAGCGCCATGAGGAACGCGATCTTGGTGTCGAGCGCGACCTCGAAGGGGTCGCGGCGGATCGGGTTGGCCCAGCGGCCGACGAACGGCTCGGCGGCGGCAAGCGTCACCTTCCGCGTGGCCAACCGGGCGTTGGCCCGGGCGATGGCCACGGCGCGGTCGGCGACGGCGCGGGCGGCGCCCGGTTCCACCTGGTGGGTGGCGGCAAACCCCCAGGCGCCGTTGACGAGCACCCGCAGCCCGAGGCCGACGCTGGTCGATCGCGCCACGTTCTGCACCTGGCGCTCGCGGGTGGCGATCGACTCGCGGCGGTAGCGGTTGACGCGGATGTCGGCGTAGGACGCCCCGGCCGCCACGGCGCGGTCGATGGCCGCCTGGGCGACCTCGGCGGTGAGATCGGCGGTGGGGGCCGTCTGCAGCAGGTCGGCCCAGGCGGGGACCACGCGGGCCGCGAGCAGCGCGGTGCCGGTCGCGACGAAGTGGCGGCGGGACAGGGTCCGACGCGGCATGGGCGGCGATTATACGCAGGCGTCGCGCACGGCTGCTGCGCCAAGTCGGTCCCGCACCGCTGCCGTCGCCGCGGCCAGGACGACGTCGGCGGCGGCCGACGCGTCGAGTCGGTGCCAGCCGACGACTCCGACGTCCCGCGCGGCTTGCGCCCGGATGACCGCGGCGTCGGCATCCGACGCGTCGCCGTGGCGGCGCTCGACGCGGGCGATCGTGATCCCTGTGGGCGCCTCGAGCCACAGGCCCACCCACGGCACGCCGATCGCCTCCGCCCTGCGTTCGATCGACGCCCGCTCGCCGGGGTCGGCGTACACCGCGTCGACCACGGCTGCCTGGCCGCCGGCGATCGCCTGCCGGGCGCGATCGGCGATCGTGGCGTAGACCTGTGCCGTGACCGTCGGTGCGTAGCCTTCCCGCCCGAGCCGTTCCAGCGGATCGACGCCGCACAGGTGCTTGCGGATCTCGTCGCTGCGGACGAGGACGGCGCCGGGCACCGCGCCCAGGGCCGGGGCAAGCGCCCGGGCGAGGGTGGACTTGCCGGTGCCGGAGTGGCCGCCGATGGCGACCAGGACCGGCGGTGGCGGGTCCAGGAACTGTCGGGCGAGGGTGAGGTACTCCCGGGCCTGCGCCGCCAGTTCGCCCCGCCGCGGGTCACGGGCCAGGCCGGCGGCGGTGACGCTGGTCTTGGCGCGCACGGCGGCCCGACACGACAGGAACAACGGCAGCAGCGGCAGGCCGTCGAGCTCGCCGGTCGCGGTGAGGTAGGCGTTCCACACCGCGTTGGCGTGGCCCGGCAGCTGGCGCCGCCACAGGTCCATGAGCAGGAACGCCAGGTCGTAGAGCACGTCGGTGCACGAGATCTCGTCGTTGAACTCGACGGCGTCGAAGAGCGTCGGCCGGCCGTCGACGAGCACGAGGTTGCGCAGGTGCAGGTCGCCGTGGCACTGGCGAACGAAGCCGCCGTCGCGCCGTGCGTCGAGCAGACGGCGCTGGCGCTCGATGGCCGCGCGCGAGCGCGCCGTCAGATCGGCGCAGGCCGCGGCGTCGAGCCACGGCCGGCCCTCCTCGGCGAACCCTGTGGCGTTGCCGTCCACGACCCAGGTCATGCCCGCCGCCCCGCCGTGGTCGGGGCGCCGCGTCGCGGCGTCGTGGAAGCGGGCGATGGCGTCGGCCAGAGCAGGCATCAGCGCCAGGTCCAGCCGGCCGCGGGCGGCGAGCCGGTCGAAGAGCCCCTCGCCGTCGAACCGGGTCATCTCGACCAGCCAGTCCACCGGCGTGCCGGTGCCGCCGAGGGCCAGCGAGCCGTCCGGCTCGCGCGTGACGGCGACGACGCCGCGGTAGATCGCCGGCGCCGCCGTGCGGTTGATCCGCACCTCGGCCTCGCAGAGCACCCGGCGCCGCTCGGCGGTGGAGAAGTCGAGGTAGTCGTAGCGCACCGCGCGCTTCAGCTTCCAGGCGCGAGTGCCAGCCAGGAAGACGACCGAGGCGTGGCTGTCGATCCGCTCCACGGCGGCCCCGCCGTGGGTCGCCGGCGAGGCCAGGAACGACACCACCTCCGACTGGTCTTCGGTGATCATCGCAAACGACGGCGGGCGCCGCGGCAGCGGCGCGATCAGCGCTGCCGGCTGCTGCCGGCCGGCTTGCCGATGATCGCCAGGCCGACGCGGTTGGTGCTGCTCTGGTGGATCGCCAGGTTGCCGTCGGGGGTCTTGCGCATGTGGCGGATGATCCCCACGCCCGAGGGCACCGCCCAGCTCTGGAAGCGTTCGGTCTTCGGATCGAAGCGCACCAGCGCGTCGGGGCGCTGGCCCGACTCGTTGTACCAGATGACGTCGTCGATCACCTCGATGGCGTAGGGGTGCGAGCGCGCCCCGCTCGGCGAGCGCCATTCCTTCACCTCGCCGGTGTCGGGATTGAGCCGGCCGAGCCGGCCGAGCGACGAGTTGACGAACCAGATCATGTCGTCGCTGGTGATCGCCAGGCGGCGCGAGGTCGATCCCGGATCGGGCAGCGGATACTCGCGGACCGCCATCGTCACCGGGTGCATGCGGCCGATCTTGGCGGCGCCGTTGTAGGACACCCAGATGTCGCCCTTGGAATCCTGCTTGAGGCCGTACGGCCGGGCCCGCGGCGTCGCCAGCGTGATGAGGCGAATGTCGCCCGTGGCCGGCACCAGCCGGCCGAGCATGTTGCTCTGCTGCAAGGTGAAGTAGAGGTTGCCGTCCTTGCCGAAGATGCCGGTGTGCGGATCGCGCGCTGCCGGATCGGGCATCTTGAAGACGGTGATCTCGCCGGTGGCCGGCACGAACTTGCCGATCGTGCCGTTGCCGTTGCCCAGGTACCAGATGTTGCCGTCGGCGTCGTCGACGATGCTGTGCGGCTTGGCGGCCGGGTCGAGCCGGAACTCCTTCATCGCCCCGGTCTCGGGATTCAGCCGGCCGATCAGGCTGATGAACTGGCCGTTCCACCAGATGGTGCCGTCGGGCGTCTGCAGCGGATCGCGCGAGCGCTGGCCGAGCGTCGGCACCTGCCACTCGCGGAACGTCACCGACACGTCGCCGGCGACCAGTTCGGGGGCGCGGCCCGGCCTGGGCGGGAAGTGGGTGGCGAGGTAGCCGGTGATCGCCGCTTCGCGATCGGCGGGCAGCGCCACCATCGTGGCCACCAGGTCGCGCCAGCCGCTCTGCGAGTAGCCGGCCGCGCCGCTGATCATGTTCAGCCCGTGGCAGCTGCCGCAGGTCGCGGTGACGGCGTCCTTGCCCGGGCCATCCGGCAGACTTGGTGGCGCCCCGGCGCCGGCGCGAGGGGCCTGGGCGCGCGGTGCGGCCGCCGCGGCGACGACGAGGGACGACACGACGAGAACGCTCGCGGAGCTCAGCAGTCGGCGCATGGTTCGTCCTCCCGGATCGGGCGGATCTTAGCAGCGATGGGCGGAGAGTGGGACCGGCAGCGTCGCCGGCGCCACCTCGACGGCCGGGCGTTCGACCGGGTACCGTGAGGCCGATGGCGACCCCGGTCGAGACGGCGGTGCGCGGCGCCTGCGCGCTCGACTGCCCGGATACCTGCAGCTGGATCGTGACCGTGCGCGACGGCCGCGCCGTGTCGCTGCGCGGCGACCCGTCGCACCCGTTCACGCGCGGCTCGCTCTGCAACAAGGTCGACGGCTACCTCGACTACGCACGGGCGGCCGATCGGCTGTTGCATCCGCTGCGCCGCATCGGGCCCAAGGGGCAGGGGGCGTTCACACGCATCGGCTGGGACGAGGCGCTCGACCTGATGGCCGGCCGGCTGCGCGAGGCGATTGACACCCACGGCGGCGAGGCGATCTGGCCGTATGTCGGCACCGGCAACCTGGGCCTGCTGCAGGGCGCCTACGGCGGCGGGCGGCGGCTGTGGAACGCGCTGGGCACGTCGCGCCACGTCCAGACCATCTGCATGATCGCCGGCGGCGTCGCCACCGGCTACACGCTCGGCGACAACCGCGTCGGCATGGATCCCGAGACCCTGCGCCACGCCCGGCTGGTGCTGCTGTGGGGCGCCAACACGCTGACGACCAACCCGCACCTGTGGCGCACGATCCTCGAAGCCCGTCGCGCCGGCGCCCACGTGGTCGCCATCGACCCGATCCGCACCCGCACCGCCGCGGCCTGCGACGAGCACCTGGCGCCGATGCCCGGCACCGACGCGGCGCTGGCGCTGGGCCTGCTGCACGTCGTCGTCGCCGAGGGCGCCGAGGATCGCGCGTTCATCGCCGATCACACCGTGGGCTGGGACGCCTTTCGCGCCCGCATCCTCGAGTTTGCTCCGGCCCGGGTCGCGACCATCACCGGTCTCTCCGAAGCGGTCATCGTCGGCCTGGGCCGACGCCTGGCGCGGACACGGCCGACCGGCATCCGCGTCGGCATCGGCCTGCAGCGCCACGGCGGCGGCGGGATGGCGGTGCGCACGATCACCTGCATCCCTGGCGTCACCGGCGACTGGCGGCATCCGGGCGGTGGCGCCACCTACGACACGCGCGGCTTCTTCGGCGTCGACTGGCCGGCGTTGTGGCGCGACGACCTGCGGGCCAGGCCGGCGCGGGCGCTCCACATGACGCGGCTGGCCGAGGGGTTGCTGGACGTGCACGACCCGCCGGTGCAGGCGCTCCTCGTGCTGGCGGCCAATCCGGTGGCCAGCGTGCCGGACCAGGTGCGGGTCCGTCAGGGCCTCGCCCGCGAGGACCTGTTCACGGTGGTCGTCGATCACGTCCTCACCGATACCGCCCGTTACGCCGACCTGGTGCTGCCGGCGACGATGCAGATCGAACACCAGGACCTGCTCATCGCCTACGGTCACCTGTACCTGGCGTGGAACGAGGCGGCGGTCACGCCCCCCGGGGAGTGCGTCTCGACCACCGAGCTGTGCCGGCGCCTGGCCGGCCGCCTCGGGCTCACCGAGCCGGCGCTCTTCGAGAGCGAGGAGACGATGGCCCGGCAGCTCCTCGCCAGCGGGCATCCGTCGCTGGCCGGCATCACCTTCGAGACGTTGCGGGCGCGCGGCTCTGTGCGCCTGTCGTATCCGGAGCCGTTCGTGCCGTTCGCCGACGGCTTCCCCAGCCCCACGGGCCGGCTCGAATTCGTGTCGGCCCGCATGGCCGCCGACGGCCTCGACCCGATCGCCGGCTACACGCCGCCGCACGAGGCCGCCGAACGCGACACCCCGTTGGCCCGCGACTACCCGTTCGCGCTGGTGTCGCCGGCCGACCACTTCTTCCTCAACTCGACCTTCGCCGCCGTGCCCCGCCAGCAGCGGCGCTCCGGTCCCGCCACCCTCGTCATCCACCCCGACGACGCCGGTCCGCTCGGCATCGCCGACGGCGCCGCGGTGCGCATCGAGAACGCCCGCGGGGCGTTCGTGGCCACCGCGGTCGTGTCCGAGACGGTGCGACGCGGGGTCGTCGCCAGCACCAAGGGCCGCTGGCCCGGCGGCGGTGCCACGCCGAACGCGACGGTCGCCGAGCGCGACGCCGACATGGGCGGTGGTGCCGTGTTCCACGACAACCGCGTCCGCGTCGTGCCGGTGAGGTGAGCCGGCGCCCCGCCCCACGCCGTCGCGCCGACGTTACACTGACCTGCCACAGTCACCCGCGCCCGCGGCGGCGCGCCGAGGACCCCGATGCCGGAATCGCGTTACGACGTGCGTGTCGAGAGCTGGTCGTGCCTGGTCACCAACCAGCATCGCAAGGCTTTCGGCGGCCGGAAGATCCGCCAGCGCACCGTGATCCGCCTCACCGGCACGGTGGACGGAACCGACGACCCGGCCGGCGTCTACCTCACCTTCGAGCGGGGCGCCCAGGGCTACGACCCGACGATCACCGCCACCGACGCGCCGGACGAGCGGATCCGCATCGATGCGTTCTTCGTCCACGGCCAGGAGGCCGCCGCCCTGGCGGTACTCCAGTCGGGCCACCGCGTCTGGGCGCGCTTCTCGGAGAACGCCGTCGGCCAGGCCGCGTTCACGCTCGAGTCGGGCCCGGATCTCGGTCCGGCCCTGGCGTTGCCGCCCCAGTAGCGGCCGCCACGACCGCCCGCGCCCGCACCCGTGGCACACTGACGCCGCGGCCGGACCCCTTCAGCCGGGATCGCGGAGGAGCCATGCCCGAGACGATCCTCAGACCCGCGGCGCCCGAGGCCTTCGAGCAGTTCGGCAGCGCCCTGTCCGGATGGCGCGACACGCTCGCCGTCGGGGCGCAGCACTCCGCGGGCGTCGGCCGGGTCTACGTGCTGGTCTGGAACGGCGCGGCCTGGACCGAGCAGGCGCGGCTCCAGGCCAGCGACGCCAGCGGGCTCGACAAGTTCGGCGCCGCGGTGGCGCTCAGCGGCGACGTCCTGGTCGTGGGGGCCCCCTTCGGCGGGCCGCAGAGCGGCGGCCAGGCCTACGTCTTTCGTCGGAACGGCACCGCGTGGACCGAGGAAGCGCTCCTCACGCCGAGCGTCGCCGGGCCGTACGGCTTCGGCCAGTCGGTGGCGATCGACGGCGACGACGTCCTGGTCGGCGGCAACCAGGCGGCGTACTTCTTCAGGCGATCGGCGGCGGGCTGGACAGAGACCGCCCGGGTCACCGCGCCCGGTGGCGCGATCGGCAGCCACTTCGGCACCGCGGTGGCGCTGCACGGCGACGATGCGATCGTCGGCGACGACTGGAGCGGCGGCGCGGCCCCGCACCACGGGTCGGCGTGCCTCTTCCGGCGTAACGGCACCGCCTGGGACCTCGTCCTGCCGGTGCTCACCGCGCCCGACGCGGCGGCCTACGACCACTTCGGCCAGGCGGTTGCCATCCACCAGGATCGCGCCATCGTCGGCGCCCCGGGCGTGTCCGGCGGCGGCGTCGGCGACGCCGGCGCGGCCTACGTCTACGTGCGCGCCGGCAGTGCGTGGGGCGTGGAGCAGAAGCTCGAGCCGCAGGCCGTCGATCTGCCGCACCTCGTCCACGACTTCGGCGCCGCGGTGTCGCTGTGGCGCGACTTCGCGCTGGTCGGCAATCCCACCGATCACCACCCGTATCCGGGCAGCGGGGCCGCGCACCTGTTCCAGCGGCGTGGATCCGGCTGGCTTCGCGTGCCGCCGGTGCTGCGCGCCGGCAGCAGCTATCAGTTCGACTACTACGGTCGGGCGGTGTCGGTCAGCGACGCCGGGGCGTTTGTCGGCGCGCCGGACGTCCGCGTCACCGACTACGACCAGGGCCTGGTCTACGGCTATGCGCTGCCGGCGGATCTCGGCAGCCGGCTGCTCGTGGACCGCGACTGGTCGCGCTATGTCGATGTCCTGTTCGGCCTCATCCGCGGCGGCCCGGGCGTGGTCATCAAGCCCGGCGCGGGACCGGTGCCGGTGGATCCGGAGCCCGTGGTCGACTGGCGCGACCTCGACAGGTCGGTGCGGCAGCGGGTGGTGGGGGAGGCCCTGACGCGGCTCGCCGACACGGTCGAGGACGGCAAGCTGCGCCAGCAGCTGCAGGCCGTGGCGAAGGCGGTGACGAAGAAGGCGCTGCCGAAGTGACGACCGGCGGCGGGCGCCCGTGGGAACATTTCCCCCGGGCGCGCAGTCTCACCCGATGATGAAATCCTTCACCCGCCGGTCGCTGCTGGCGTCGGGGGCGCTGGCCGGCGCCGGTGCCGCCTGGACCTCGCTGTCGGAGTCGTGGTCGGCCCGCTTCCTGCGCGCCCGCATGGCCGAGTTCGGCAACGACGTCGCTCCGGCGCCCCACACGCCGGCCCCGGCGACGTGGCACGACGACGCGGTGACGCTGGCCTGGCTCGGCCATGCCACGGTGCTCGTCAACCTGCACGGGCTGCGGCTGCTGACCGATCCGGTGCTCTTCGACCGCATCGGCGTCGACCTCGGCATCGGCAGCCTCGGGCCGCAGCGGCTGGTGCGCTGTGCGCTGCCCGCCGACGCGCTGCCCGACATCGACGTGGTGCTGGTGTCGCACGCCCACTTCGATCACCTCGACACGCCGTCGCTGGCCGCCGTACGCGGCCGCCCCGCCGCGGTGATGGCCGCCGGCACCGCCGACCTGCTGCCGCGCGGCGGCTACGCGGCGGTCCACGAACTGCGCTGGAACGACCAGCTGACGGTCACCACGCCGCGCGGCGACGTCTCGATCCGCGCCATCGAGGTCCGCCACTGGGGAGCGCGGATCCGCCGCGACACCTGGCGCGGCTACACCGGCTGGATCGTCGAGCGTGGCGGCACGCGCCTGCTCATCGGCGGCGACACCGCCGAGACCGGTGTCTTCGCCGGCTACCGCCGCTACGGGCCGTTCGCCGCGGCGGTGATGCCGATCGGCGCCTACGACCCGTGGATCACCAACCACTGCACGCCGGAGCAGGCGATTCGCATGGCCGACGCCGCCGGGGCGCGGGTGATCGTGCCGGTGCACCACCAGTCGTTCGTGCTCAGCCGCGAACCGGTCCGCGAGCCGATCGAGCGCGCCGAGCGCATGCTCGCCGCCGAGCAGGGACGGCTCGGCGTGCGCGAGATCGGCGACACCGTCGTCATCACCGGCTGACACCGCCGCCCCGCCGTTGGTCCCCACGACCCGGTCTGCAGGCCGCGTCGCGGCGCGGCGGCCGGTGTCTAATGACCGCGGAGGAGGCATGGCCACGCTGCTGCAGGACGTCCGCTTCGCGCTTCGCCTGATGGCCCGCCAGCCGGTCGTGACGCTGGTCGCGGCCGCGTCACTGGCGCTCGGCATCGGCGCCAACGTCACCGTCTTCACGCTGGTGAAAGCCGTCCTGCTGCAGCCGCTGCCGATTCGCGACGCCGACCGGGTGGTGATGATCGGCACCAGCGAGGTGCGCGACGGCACCGCCACGGTCCTGAACGGCGTGTCGCGTCCGAACTTCGAGGACCTCCGGCAGCAGGCGGCGGTGTTCGCCGACACGGCGCTGATGGGGTTTTCACCGCTGGCGCTGTCGGGCGGCGCCGGCCAGCCCGAACAGGTGTTCGGCCAGATCGTCTCGGGCAGCTACTTCACCCTGCTCGGGGCGCCGATGGCGGCCGGCCGTCCGTTCGGCGCCGAGGACGACCGCGAGCTGGGCGCCCGGCCGGTGACCGTCCTCAACTACGGCCTGTGGCAGCGTCGCTTCGGCGGTGACCCCGGTCTCATCGGCCGGACCATCACCCTGAACGGCCACGCCTTCACCGTCGTCGGCGTGACCGCCGAGGGCTTCCGCGGCACCACGCCGGTCGGCGGTCCCGAGCTGTGGGTGCCGTGGGCGATGTACCGCGAGGTGCTGACCGGCATCGGGCTCGAAGGCTACACGTCGCGTCGCGGCCTGATGTACCAGGGGGTCGCCCGCCTGAACGACGGCATCACCCTGGAGCAGGCACGTGCCCACGTCGAGCCGATCGGGCAGGCGCTGGCCGCCGACTTTCCCAACGACAACCGCGGCCGCACCTTCGCACTCCAGTCGATCGGCGACAGCGTCTTCCCGCCGGCGTTCCGGCGCCAGCTGCGGCTGTCCGGGGCGGTCGGCATGACCGTGGTCGGCCTGGTCCTGCTCATCGCCTGCGGCAACGTCGCCAACCTGCTGCTGGCGCGGGCCCAGTCGCGGCGCCAGGAGATCGCCGTGCGGCTGTCGATCGGCGCCAACCGCCAGCGGCTCATCCGCCAGCTGCTCACCGAGAGCCTGCTGCTCGCCGTCGTCGGCGGGGCCGGCGGCGTCGTCGTCGCCTACTGGTCACGGGCGCTGTTGTGGGCCTACCGTCCGCCGTTCATCCAGGCCAACGCCATCTCGCTCGACTTCGACGGGCGCGTGCTGGCCTTCGTCACCCTGGTGTCGCTGGTCACCGGGGTGCTGTTCGGGTTTGCCCCGGCGCTGCAGGCATCGCGGCCCGACATGGTCACCGAGCTCAAGGAGCGCACCACGCTGCCGGGCGGCTCGCGATGGTACACCCCCCGCCATCTGCTGGTCGCCGGCCAGGTGGCGTTGTCGCTGGTGGCGCTGGTGAGCTCGGGCCTGTTCCTGCGCAGCCTGGCCAATGCCCAGCAGACCGACCTGGGATTCGCCTCCGACGGCCTGATGGTGTTCGGCATGAACGCCGGCACCCAGGGCTTCGACGAGGCGCGCGGCCGCGATCTCTACCGCCGGGTCCAGGAACGGCTGGCGGCGGTGCCGGGGGTCCGGTCGGCCACGCTGTCGACCGCGCTGCCGCTCCAGGGCGGCTTCCAGCGCACGACCTTCCGCGACGATCAGGACATCACCGACCCGCGCAACGGCCGGCTCACGCAGGTCAACGAGGTCGGCGACCGCTACTTCGAGACGCTGGGCATCGCGGTCACCAGCGGCCGCGCCTTCTCGTCCGAGGACCGCCAGGGGTCCGCCCCGGTGGCCATCATCAACGAGGCGATGGCCCGCCAGCTGTTCCCCGACGGCAACCCGATCGGCCGGCGGCTGCACCTCATCAACCGCCCGCCGTGGCGCGAGATCGTCGGTGTCGTCGGCACCGTGAAGGCGGTGTTCGTCGGCGAGGACCCGACGCCGCAGCTCTACCTGCCGCTCGATCAGAACTACGCCTCGCAGGTCACCGTCCAGGTCCGGGCCGCCGGCGACCCGGACGCGCTGCTCGGCAGCGTCCGCCGCGAACTGCAGGCCATCGAGCCGACCCTGCCGCTCCTCAACGTCAACACCTACCGCACCGTCGTCGCCACGTCGCTGTGGGCGCCGCGCCTCGGCGCGTCGTTGCTGGCGGTGTTCGGCCTGCTCGCCCTGGTCCTGGCGGCGATCGGCCTCTACGGCGTGATGTCCTACAGCGTCGGCCAGCGCACCCGGGAGATCGGCATCCGCATGGCGCTCGGCGCCGGCGCCGGCGACGTGCGCACGATGATCGTGCGGCAGGGGCTGGGTCTGGCGATCGGCGGCGTCGTCGTCGGGCTGGTGGCGGCCGTCGCGCTGGGGCGGCTGGTCACCAGCCTCCTCTTCGGCATCTCGGGGGTCGATCCGCTGACCTTCGCCGCCGTGCCCGCGCTGCTGCTGGCGGTGGCCGGGATCGCCACGCTGCTGCCGGCGCGACGGGCCAGCCGCGTCGACCCGGTGGAGTCGCTACGAGCCTGACGCGCTGGAGCGGCGGGCGCCGGCGGCCACCGCGCCCACCGCGGTCCACGGCCACTCCGCCCGTTCGAGCGCCCGGGCGCGCTGCCACACGTACGCCCAGGCCGGCGGCGCGTTCTGGTTGCGGATGAAGACGGCGCGGCGGCGCTGCACCGCCGCCAGGTACTCGGTGCCGACGGCGTCGAACGCGGCGCCGATGCCGCGGTTGTAAGCGCGGATGGCGACGTCGAGGTCGCCGCGGGCTTCGTCGAGCAGCAGCGCGAACCACACCGCGGCGAACCGGGTGCCCTTCCACGGGTTCAGGTACTCGGCGTCGTCGTAGGCGATGTCGACCAGCTCGCGGGCGTGCAGCTGGCGCAGCCGCGCCCGGGCGTACTCCGAGGCCATGCCGAGCCCCAGGTCGACGCTGCCGTCGCGGTTGACGAACGTGGCGCGATGCTCGAACCAGGACTCCGACATGACGATGGCGGCCAGCGTGTCGGCGACCTCGCGGGGTGTCAGCGCGTAGTCGCGGCCGACGCCGTAGAACCCGGTCCAGTAGGCGACCATGGCGCGGTAGGCGACGGTGCGGGCGGGCTGCGGCACCTGGTCCCAGTCGTCCACGCTCATGCGGTCCCACACCTCGGGGTGGAACAGCACGTCGTGGTAGCGGGTGAGCAGCGCGTCGAGGCCCTGGGCGCGCAGCGGGTCGGGCACCTCGTTCCACTGGGCCAGGTGCAGCCGGCGCCAGAGCACGGCGCTGCCGCGGATCTCGGCGGCGGTCGTCGGCCAGACGGCGTCGGCGCCGCCGCCGTGCAGTCGCACCGTGATCGGGGTGAGGTCGACGAAGAGATCGCGCCACCGCGGCGCCTCGACCGCCGGCGGCGGGTCTTCGAAGTGGCGACCGGCCCAGATCAGCCCGCCGTAGCCGCCCACGGCCGCCAGCCCGAGGGCGAACAGGACGACGAAGATCCGGAACGGCCAGCGCGGCGCGCTGGCCACCGCGGGGACAACCGCCCCTGGCGGGCCCGCGGGAACCGGGGTCAGTGAGAGCGGGTCATCGGCAGCCATCGTCGCCGCCAGTCGATCGGACCGCCCGCCGCCGGTGGGCGTCCCGTCGCGAAGAGCCGTCGTGCGATCATCGTGACCTCCCGACCTTGTCACCCCCGGCGGAGCTGACGCTCCGCCCGGCGGGTCCCGTCGCCGTCGGCACCCGGCCGTCGGCGCCGTCCAGCGCCGCGGCAAGCTGGCCGAGGACCCGTTCGGTGGTCCGCCGATCGCGGGCGCTGACCGGCGCCAGCGCGGCTTCGACCGCCGCCTCGACGGTACCGTGCCGACGCCGGTCGAGTCCGGCTCCAGCGGTGGTGAGGCGCAGTTCCGCCCGTCGGCCGTCGCCGGCGGCGGCCCGCCGCTCGACCAGCCCGCCCGCCTCGAGACGGCGGAGCACGCCGGTGAGCGTGCTCGGGTGGACGTGCAGCGCCGCCGCCAGCTCGCCGGCCGACAGCCCCGGCCGCAGCCCGACGATGCGCAGCACGAGGCGCTGCGGGCCGGTGACGCCGACATGGGCCGCCATCCGCTTCGAGCGCCGTTCCATCGCGTGGGCGACCGCCCACAGCGCCCGCATGAACCCGAGCGTGGCGCCGTCGGCCTCGGCCGGCCCGGCCGGCAGTTGCTTGGTAGTCAAACTAATTGCACGATACCACGGCCGTGCCGCCGCCCGCGGCGCCGCGCCGTCAGCGCGCCGCCAGCTCGCCGCGCGTCACCGCGACCTCGGCGCCGAGCCAGATGGCGTGCTCGGTGACCGCCAGCTCGCCCACCCGGATGCCCAGCGCCACCGGTTCGCCCCGCACCTGCAGGGTCGGCTCGACCCCGACCGGCAGCGCCACCGGCCTGAGCTTCTCGACCGGCAGGCGCACCCGGAAGCCGCGGTCGACCAGGCGTCGGACCGCACCCAGGACGTCGACGCGATCGAGGACGAAGCCGCACAGCCCGGTCTTGTCGTCGAGGATCTTCTGCGCCGCCTGCCACGACGCGTTCGACGGCACGACGCCCAGCCGCAGGCGCATCGGCGGCAGCTGCGGCTCGGCGAGGATCCCGGTCGGCGTCGCCGTCAGGCGCAGCCGTCCCGACACCGGATACGTGTGCGGCACCACCGCGCCCGACACCTCCTGGGTCACGGTCATGTCGCCGCAGACGGCGCCGCTGATGTTGCGCCCGTCCCAGGTGAACTCGATCGTCGCCGTGCCGGTGCCGGCCGCCACCTCGAGCGGCAGCGCCAGCGCCACTTCGTCGTCGCCGAAGCCGACCGTCGGCGTGCCGCTGCGCAGCGTGCCGACGACCCGGTTCACGGTCACCCGCAGATCGTAGTCGCCGAGCGTGATCACCTTGCGCACCGTGCCGCGTTTGCGCACCCGCAGGTTCCTGAGCTCGATCGTCACCTGGTCGGCGACGCCGGCGATCACCCGCGTCACCAGGTCGGCGGCCAGCGAGGTCGGCACGGCGAGGCGCACCGGCGCGTCCGGCATGCCGTCCAGCCGCGGGTCACGGCCGACCAGCGACTCGAGCCGCTCCCGCAGCCGGTCGCGCTCGGCCTCGAGCGCCGCGATCTCGGCGGTGAGCGCCGCCGGCGTCTGCCGGCCGGAGCGCGCCCACGGTCCATACCGCAGGGCCACGCCGGCCGCGACCACGGCCAGCACGGCGAGCCCGCCGCCAATCCACCAGCGCGCGGCGCGGGTCATCGCCGCACCGCCGGGCGGCTTGCCGGCCGGGCCGGGGCGTCGTCCAGGGTGGCGTCGGCGTCGCTGGCGCGAGTGTCGCCGACCGCCGGCGCCTCGGCGGTCTTGACGAACGCGCCGGGGGTGACCCGCACGCCGATCCACAGCCGCCCGCGCGCCGCGGTCACCTGCGACACCGCCACCTCCAGCGGCAGCCGGGCGCCGCCGAGCCGCACCGGCCCGTCGGTGACCGCCGGAAAACTGATCTCCTGGTGCACCTTCACCGGAATCCGGATGGTCGGCAACGCATCGCCGATCCGGATCCGGACGGCGCGCGCCACCTCGTCGAGCGTGGCGCCGCTCAACACCTGGGTGAGGCCGGTGACTTCGTCGATCGACAGGTGGTCGGCGGCGACCTCCGCCGTCAGCGTCGACGCCGACTGGTCGATGGCCAGCCGCTCGAGGGCGCCGATGAGCGTGACCGTGGCGGCCAGGCTCGGTCGATCGCGCACCGTCAGCGTCCCGGTCAGCCGCACCACCGGGCTGCCGCGGAACAGCACGTCGGCGCCGTCCAGGCGCAGGTGGAACCGATCGACGTCGGCGTCGAAGGGCAGCTGCGCGGCGACGAGATCGCGGACCAGGGTGTCGTCGACGGCGATGGCGACGTCGTGCAGCGGCAGCAGCGGCTCGCCGCGTTCGAGGCGGTCGGCGACCTGGCGCAGGCCCTCGACCTCACGGGCGAGCACCACCCGCCGGGCGCGCAGTTCACCGCCGCCTTCGAAGGCGCGGTCGCAGCCGATCGTGAGCACCAGGCTCGACAGCAGGGCCCAGCGCGCCGGTCGCGCCATATCCGCCCAATCCTAGCAGCCCGGGGGACCTGCGGCCCGGCGCCGGGCTCAGCCGTGCGGCGAGCCGTCGTCGGCGCGGCCCGACGAGGCCATGGGCGGCAAAACGCATCCTGTTGCGGATAGTATCGCCAGCCATGCAGTGCGGGACGGGCAGGGCAGCTCAGCTCGTCGGTCCCGTGCCGATCGATTCAGGGGACGCGATGTCACACTCACCGAGACCGACTCATCTTCTTACCCTGTCACTGGTGGTGGCGGCACTGCTGTCGCTCCACGCCGAGCAGCCGCCAGCCACCCAGCCTCCCCGCATTCCAGGCGCCGAACCGATCGGCGTCACGGCCTCCCCGGAGGAGGTGCGGCGTGTGGTCGGCGCCGTTCGCGCCGGACGGCGGCTTACGCCGCGGCCGTGGCCCAACGGCGCACGTGTGGCAGTTGCGCTGTCGTTCGACGTCGACAACGAGCTGCTGTCACGCAATAACCCGCTGCCAGTCCCGTTGTCGCAGGGGCAGTACGGGGCCACGACCGGCCTGCCGCGCATCCTCTCGATGCTCGACCGTCACGGCGTGCCCGCGACCTTCTTCGTGCCGGCCATGAGCGCGATGCTGGACGCCGAGCTGATCCCGTCGATCCTGAAGTCGAAACGCCATGAGATCGGCGTGCACGGCTGGATCCACGAGAACCTGCCGGCCCTGGGCGACGCCGCCCTCGAGCAGCGCCTGCTCACCCAGTCGATCGACTACCTGACCAAGGTCACCGGCAAGCGGCCGGTTGGCTACCGGGCGCCGTCCTGGTCCTTCAGCCCGCACACGCTCTCACAAGTCCTCGAGGCCGGGTTCCTCTACGACAGCAGCTTCATGGCGATGGACGAGCCCTACGAACTGGTGCAGCACGGAAAGCCGACCGGCCTCATCGAGATTCCCATCGAGTGGATCCTCGATGACTACCCCTACTTCGGCTCGAACGCGTCGGGAGCGATTCCCTCACCGGCGGCCGTCTACGAGATCTACAAGGCCGAATTCGAAGCCGCCTACGAGGACGGCACGATCCTCGTGCTGACCACGCACCCCCACGTGATCGGGCATCGCTCGCGCAGCGCGGAGCTGGACAAGCTCATCGCCTACATGAAGGCGAAGCCAGGGGTCTGGTTCGCCACCCACGAACAGGTGGCACTGGCCATCAAGGCTCAGCGCTGAGCTAGGCGCCTGAATCACCCAGGCACCACTGGAAGGGAAGTGGCGTGACTGAGGCCAGTGGTCGGCGGGATTGCATCACACTGCCCAACAAAGGGTGCCGTTGAACAAATGTTCAAGCCGCGCCTCGAGACGTTGTTGGGAGCGAACTGGCAGCTTCGCGTCGCGCCGAATTCGGATCTCTGGCACAACTTGATACATCGCCTCGCGTTGGACGAGCGTATCATTCGCGCTCGAAGCTTGGTTCTCGCTACGATGACTTGAGGAGGTGCGCTGGGATGGCATTCCGCAATTCGATGGCCTTCATGCTTGCCATCCTGAGTGTGGCTTCGATTCCCGGCAGCGGACAGACGAAGGCCACTGACAAGGTGCCCCCGTTCGACTTGGCGTACTTCGTCGGTGAGTGGGCGTTCGACTGGAGTCCACCTGAGTCCGCCCTCGGACCTGCTGGAGACCTGGTGGGCAAGGAGACCTTCCGGCTGCTCGAGTCAGCGCGGATTCCGGAACAGCTCCCGGGCTATCCCCAGGTTCCGAGCAGGTTGATTCCGAAGGGACCAGCGTCCCTGCAGGTCGTTGAGAGCTGGGTGGACGCCGTTGGCCCTGCTGGGCCCCTCAAGGCTCGCGCCGTCCTGGCCTACGACCCACAAACCGGGAAGGCCATCAGGCACGAGATCGACGCGACTGGCACCATCCTGACGAAGGAGGGCACGATCGCTGGCGACCTCGGCGGAATCTACTCGTTCAACTGGGAGACAGCGCCCTTCGAGCGCGGGGGTCGCCGCTTGCGCCTTCGAGGGCGCACTGTTGCGTTCTCGCCGCACAACTTCCGCGACTTCATCCAGTACTCCGTAGACGGCGGAGACTTCGTCGCGTTCGGCCAGCCGTGGTACCGGAAAGCAGGGAAGTGACCGGACCTGGCCGTGAGCGCCGATTCGTTTCGACTCGTAGCGGGTGTTCAAACCGGGAGAGGGATCGCGATATGAACTGCACATCTTGGTACGCGTCAGTCGCCGTTACGGCTGCCGCGCTGTGCCTGGGCTCTCCTGTGGCGGCGCAGACGCCCGGTCAGGCCGGCGGAAGCCCGACGAGTGCTCCAACTTATTCGAAGGACATCGCGCCGATTCTCTATCGGTCCTGTGCGAGCTGCCATCGCACTGGTGAGACGGCGCCGATGTCGCTCATGACATACGGAGAGGTCAGGCCGTGGGCGCGTGCCATCAAGCGTGCTGTGAGCTCCCGTAACATGCCGCCTTGGCCGGCCGATCGACGGCACGGCAGGTTCAAGAATGACCCCAGCCTTCCTGACGCCGAGATCCAGCTCATCTCGCGCTGGGTGGACGCGGGCGCCCCGGAGGGCGACCCCGCCGCGACGCCACCTCGTCCCAGCTTCGCTCAGGGCTGGCGTGGCGGGCAGCCGGACCTCGTGCTCGAAATGCCGGTCGACTACCCCGTACCAGCCGACGGACAGGTTGACATTCTCCACTTCTGGGTTCCCGTGCCTTTCAAGGAGGATCGGTACCTTCGGGCGCTTGAGCTCAGGCCGGGGAATCCCGCGGTCGTCCACCATTCACGCGTCGACGTGGTGGACCTTCCGCCCGGGCTCAAGATCGTCGATGGACGACTGGTGAAGCTCGACGGGAGCCCGGACGATGGCCTGGGTCCCGATGGTCGACCGCGTAGCGTGTTCGATGGGCAGGACAACAACTACCACCTGATTTCGTTCGTGCCAGGGCGCGGCTTCGAGCGGCACCCGGCCGGGACGGCCAAACGGCTCGAAGGCGGCAAGTACGTCCGCTTCGAGCTGCATTACAACCCGAGCGGCAAGGCGACTACCGATCGTTCGATGCTGGGGCTGTGGTTCGCCAAGGAGCCTGTGACGAGCGAGGTCTTCACCCGTAGTGTCGGGCAGCCGCTGTCCCGCTCGGCCACCGACGGTGGCATCCTCCTGGCCGAAGGGAAAGAACTCAAGGACGAGGTCGGCCCAGACGGCCGTCGTCGGCGCGGCCGGCTGCCGAACATCCCTCCGTTCGCCGCCAACTGGCAAGCGACGGGAATCACGAAGATCACCGAGCCCATTACCCTCCTGGCCCTCAGCCCCCACATGCATCTGCGGGGCAAGGACATGAAATACATCGTCACATGGCCGGATGGGCGGCAGGAGACGCTGCTCTCAGTGCCGGCCTACGACTACAACTGGCAGCTCAACTTCGAATTGGAGACGCCCGTCTTCCTGCCGCCCGGTGCGACGCTCACGGCCATCGCCCACTACGACAACTCCGCGGCGAATCGCTACAACCCGGCGCCGCACAAAGAAGTCTACTGGTCGGATCAGAGCTGGGACGAGATGTTCATTCCGTATGTCGAGTTCACCAAGGGTGATCCCGGAGGAATGTCCCAGCGCCGCGAGTGACCCCATCCCATCGGTCACCGACGCCGGCATCACGCAATCTCGTGCGCCGTGTGCATGACATGGCGCTGGAACTGTGCCTCCGCCCCTGACTCTGAGGTGAATTAGATGCTGTCATACTTTCGCATTGGCGTCGTTGCCGTGGTCACGGCACTGGCCGGTGGTGTCGCCGTGGCGCAGGAGGCCGCGGTTACCGGCGTCGTGACCGATGAATCCAAGGCAGTCCTCCCGGGCGTCACGGTTACTGCGACTGCGCCGGCGAGTGGCCGCCAGGTGACGGCAGTGTCCGATGAGAATGGCCTGTACCGGTTATCGTCGCTGCCGCCGGGCCGGTACAACATCAGCACCGACCTGGCCGGATTCGCGTCGTCGGCCGTGAACGACGTCGAGCTGTTGGTCGGCCAGAGGGCGACGATCAACTTCACGTTGAGCGTCGCGTCGCTGAACGAAAACGTTACGGTGACCGGCGAAGCGCCGCTCATCGATGTCACGACGGCGCGCGTGGCGTCGAACATCGACCGACGCCAGATGGACGTGCTGCCGATTCAAGGCCGCAACTGGCTGGAACTCACCTCCCTGGCGAAAGGCATGACCGCAAACTCGGTCAGCCGCGTCGACCCTGGCGTCGGCGGGAACTTCTCGGGATTCCAGCTGAATCTCGATGGGCAGGAGATCACTCAGGGGGTCTATGCGAGCTTCGGGCAGCCGGGGCTCAGCCGCGACGCCATCGGGGAGTATCAGGTCGTTACGAATCTCTTCGACGTGACGATGGGCCGCTCGAACCAGATTCAGATCCAAGCGATTACCCGCTCGGGCACCAACAGCTTCGACGGCAGCGCCTACGGATACTTCCGTGACGCGAAGCTGAATGCTGCCGACCATTTCGCCAATCGCGTCCTGCCCTACTCGAACCAGCAGGTCGGCGGTGTCCTGGGTGGGCCGATCGCGCGGGATCGCGCGCACTTCTTCGCCGCTTACGAATACGAACGCGAGCCGAACACCGCGATCGTCGCCCCCGCCGCGCTTGGCGGCCAGACCAAGGAATTCCCGGCTGAGAACAAGGTCTACAGCCTCCTCGGGCGCGTCGACTATCAGCTGAGCGGAAAGGACCGTCTGCTCCTGCGGGCGTCAGCCTCGCGGCGAACAGAGGTCGCCATCAACACCGGAAACTATCCGACGCAAGGAAGTGATCGGGTGTTCAAGTCGCGCTTCGCGACAGCGAATTGGACACGCATCATGACCTCGAATCTCCTTCAAGAAGTCAAAGTGGGCTACCGGCACTTCCAGTGGCGGTTCGACCCACTGGCCGGCACCGCGTCGACGCCCACCTATCAGTTCCCGGGGCTCACATTGGGGCCAGCGTGGAACTACCAGGAGGGCGAATTGCTGGGAGAGGACCGCCTCACCTTCCGGTACGACCTCAACTGGACGAAGGGGCGCCACGACATCAAAGTGGGCGGCGAGTGGCTCGCAGGGAAAGACAGCGGATGGTGGATGGCGAGGCCGAACGGGCACTTGTTCTTCAGCGCGCTGCCAGCCGATGCGGCACGTCGATTCCCACTGGATGCCTGGAACGACCCCAGTCGCTGGGACTTCACCGGTCTGGATTCAACGGTACTCAGGTCACTCCAGTACTACGCCAAGCGAGGCGGCGGCAATGATGGGTACGGAGACTGGAGTTTCGACGTGCCCCGCCCCACCTACGCGGTATGGCTCAATGACAACTGGACGATAAGCGACCGTCTCACGCTCAACCTGGGTATCCGCTACGACCTGTCGTGGCGCGACCTGGATCCGCCTCTCGTCCGCGAGAGCGACATCATCATCAACAACAACCTGTTCACCGAGAACGTCGGATTCCGCAACGGCATTCGCGACCTCAACAACGTCTCGCCGCGCGTAGGCTTCGCGTGGAACGTCACCGGCGACAATCGCCTGGTGGTTCGGGGAGGCAGCGGCCTCTTCTACACCGTGATGGGCTCCGCGCACATCATCGACATGCAGCTCTGGAATGGACAGCGGGTCGTGGCCAACGCCTATGAGAACGACGGGCGTCCAGGATTCCTGCAGGATCCCTCCCGCGGCGTCACGGAAGACGACGTGCTCTCCGGTCGGGTGCCCCTCGCGCCGCAGAACCCCACGGTGGTCAGCGAGAACATGCGGATGCCGTACACGTGGCAGTCGATCATCGGCGTCCAGAAGCAGCTCACCGATGTCATGGCGCTCGATGCCGACTTCATCTACTGGCGCGGCTACGACGAGGAGAGCCAGCGTGATCCCAACGTCTTCTACGACCCCAGCACCGGCTACAACGTGACTCCGGCGCGTGGGCGGCCGAACCCGAACTATGGACCGATCTTCTACGACGAGAGCCTTGGACGCTCGGACTACTTCGCCCTTGCGACCTCGTTCACACGGCGGTACCGCAACAATTTTCAGCTGGGTGCCACCTACACGCACATGTTCTTCAAGAACGACACCGGACGGCGATACTCCGGATACGGTCCCACGATGCTGAACCCGTTCGACATCGACGTCGATTGGGGCCGTTCGAACGACTTCCAGCGGCACACCTTGCGCGCCAGCGGCCTCTGGAGCATGCCCTTCGGCTTCACGCTCGGCGGTCTCTATACGTACGGGTCGGGCAATCCGCTGCAGATTGCCTCCGGACAGGATCCGACCGGTATCGGCGGGTCGCGGCTGCGCCGTGACTTGTCGGTGATTCCGCGCAACACGTACAAGGGAGATGCGCGGCAGGCGTTCGACCTGCGCGTGTCGAAGGAAGTGCGTCTTGCCGGGGACGTGAGAATTCAGGGGATCGCCGAGCTGTTCAACGTGTTCGACTACGAGTCGTTCCGCTACAACACGCTCGAAACATCAGCCGCATTCGGACGACCCAACGGGGCACTGAGCAGGCCGAGAAGCGGCCAGCTGGCGTTCAGGATCCTGTTCTAGTCCCGATACCTGGAGCGGCGGGTGCAACCCACATCGCGTGTGAAGTACGGATCGGTGTCCTCAGACATCGTCAGGCCGGCGCCGAGGGCGGGTCGAATGTCGCGGGCGATGCCGCTGGGCCTGGTGGTGGCCCTCGCCGCCGCATCGGCCGCATGCGCTGCGGCCGACGTGGAGTGGCCCCACTATGGCGGCGACCTCCACAGCACGAAATACTCACCGGCTGGGCAAATCGCACCGGCCAACGTCGAGCGACTCGGCGTGGCGTGGCGGCATGCGGCGCTTCCGGCGTCGCTAACCAGTGCCCATCCTTCACTGCGAGTCTCCAATAACTATCGCGCGACGCCGATCATGGCGGGCGGCCGGTTGTTCGTCCCCAATGCTGTGGGCCTCGTAGAGGCCTTGAATCCGGCGACCGGCGACACGCTATGGAGCCAGGCGCCGAAGGACGAAGGGTTTCAAGGCGTGCTCGGTACGTCCAGCCGAGGTGTGGGTTACTGGCGCGACAGGGAGCAAGAGCGGATCTTCGTCGTACGAGGGGACTACCTCTTTGCCCTGGACGCCGCGACTGGGCAGCCCGTCGAGACCTTCGGCGATGCAGGAGCCGTCGATCTTCGCGTGGGGATGGGCGAAGGACTCCGCTCCTTCCGGTGGACCTCGGCGCCCTTAGTCGTGCGGGACGTCGTCGTGGTCGGGTCTCCTGGCTCCGACTTCCCAAGCAAGAAGGAGATGGTCCCTGGCGACGTGCGAGGATACGATGCGCGCACGGGTGCGCTGAAATGGACGTTCCACGTGATCCCGCGGGCCGGGGAAGCCGGTATCGAGACGTGGGACGACGACGCATGGAGGTACACCGGGGCGGCGAACCTGTGGTCGCTGATGTCAGCCGACCCCGAGTTGGGCTTGGTGTACCTCCCACTGACGTCACCGACGAACGACTGGTACGGCGGGCAACGCCCGGGGAACGGTCTGTTCGGGGACTCGCTCGTGTGCCTGGAGGTCGAGACTGGGCGCCGGGTCTGGCATTACCAGATCACTCATCACGACCTGTGGGACTATGATCTACCCGCCGCGCCCATACTGGCCGACGTCGTCGTGGACGGTCAGGCCATCAAGGCCGTGGTGCAGTTGACGAAGCAGGGGTTCGCGTTCGTCTTCGACAGGGTGAGCGGCCGTCCGGTCTGGCCGATCGAAGAGCGCCCGGTGCCCCCATCGAGTGTCCCGGGCGAGACTGCGGCGGCGACGCAGCCCTTTCCGACCAAGCCGCCCGCCTTCGAACGCCAGGGCATCGGCGAGGATGACCTGATTGATTTCACTCCGGAGCTGCGTGCTGAAGCGCTGCGCATCGCCAACGACTACCTGCTCGGTCCGATGTTCACGCCGCCTCCGGTGGCCGGGGCGAACGGCAAGAAGGCGGGGCTGATGGTGCCGAGCTGGGTCGGCGGGGCGAACTGGAACGGCGGCGGCTTTGACCCCGAGACCGGGATGCTCTACGTGCCGTCGGTGACCGCGGCCACGGTCATGGCGGTCGCCCCTGGTGATCCAGCGGACACCGACCTGCGGTACTTGAACAAGCTGAGCCGTCCTCAGCGTGAGATCGCAGGTCCGCGCGGCCTGCCACTCCTCAAGCCGCCCTACGGTCGCATCACTGCGATCGATCTCAGCCGCGGTGAGATCGCGTGGATGGTCCCCAACGGCGACGGTCCACGGCATCACCCCGAGCTGAAGGAACTGAACCTCCCTCCCCTCGGTCAGCCCGGCCGAGCTGCACCCTTAGTGACCAAGACTCTGTTGTTCGTCGGCGAAGGCGATCCGATCAACCTGGCCACCCCCCCGTGGGGTGGTGGCACGAAGTTCCGCGCCTACGACAAGACGACGGGCGCAGTGTTGTGGGAGACCGATCTACCCGCTGGCACGACCGGCGCGCCCATGTCCTACGTGCACCGCGGCAAGCAGTATATCGTGGTGGCCATCGGCAGTCAGTCACACGCATCCGAGCTCATGGCGTTCGCGCTTCCGTAGGACGCCGTGTCGGACCTTGACATGCGCCCGACGGCCGGTTCAGCGAGTCCCCGATCACTGGCCGCGACAAGCTGCTGCAGCTGGCGTCAGCCGGTACGGGGCCGCGGCAGGACCGGCGACTTCACTCACGACGGTGCGTCCGTGCCGAGATGCGCTTGAGCCGGCGCCCAATGCCCCAGGGTGCTTGTCCGCTGAGTCGGGCGACGGAGTGGGACACCGGCGACGCATCGTGCTACGGCGTGTGTCCGTCAGTATCCAAGGTGGCTGCAGCAAGGGAGCACCCGATGAGACGCGGTGAGTCGGTGCGAGTCTTCACCATCGGCCTGCTGGCGGGGCTGGTCGCTGGCGTCGCGGCGCAGAGTCCATCACTGCCCGGCGCCCAGGTGCAGAATCGGGTGGAACGGTTCGGGGAGCGCGATCCGCAGCCGAACCGGGCCACGCTCGCGATCGTCGGCGGCATGCTGGTCGATGGTCACGAGGGGCCGCCTCAGCATCACGCGGTCGTCCTCATGGACGGCAGCCGCATCGTCGCAACCGGGACGCGCGACTCCCTCACGGTGCCTCCCGGCACGCCAGTCGTCGAGGCCTACGGCATGACGGTGATGCCAGGGCTCATCGACGCGCACATGCACCTGGACATCCAGGGCGACACCAACTACACGCGCTGGCACGATCGGTTCGGCCTCACGAAGGAGAAGTGGGAGCGAACCATGGCCGTCACGGCCAGACAGCATGTCATGAGCGGTGTCACCAGCGCGTTGGATCTCAGCGGTTCCCCTGAGGCACTGATCGCGACCAAGCGGAAGATTGACCGCGGCGAGATTCCCGGCCCGCGCATGAAGTTGAGCATGGGCCAGATCGTGAACTGGGGATCGGACCTCGGCGGCTTCAGTACGGCGGGGCGTGACTCGTTCTCCTGGAATGTGAAGACGGTCGAGGAGGCGCGTGGTGCAGCGCTCAAGGTCATCGAGTACGGCGCCGACGTCATCAAGGTCCAGAATGGCCTGAGGCCCGATCAGATCCAGGTGATCGCCGAAGAGGCTCGTAAGCGCGGTTTGCGTCTCACCGGCCACGTGAATGGCAAGGCCGGTCTAATCGCCTCGGTCACCGCCGGACAGAACGGCGTCGAGCACTTCTTCTCGACGGGCTTCAACGGTGATCTCGATCCCGACGTCCGCAAGGTGCTGCTCGATCACCGTGCCGCAGTGACGCCGACGCTCATTCAGTCGATGTCGCAGTTGCGCGTGCTCGAAAACCCGGATTACTTCGTGAACAACCCCCGGATGAAGGCGCTGACACCGCCGGACATGTGGCAGGTGCTGAGCGGATCTCTGGAGCATCCGGAGCGCCTGGTCTACTTCGGGCAAGGGGCCCGATACAGGACGCTTCGTGAGTGGAAGTCGCGATTCAAGCAGTTGTGGGATTCCGGCATCCGTGTCAACGTTGGCACGGATGCCGGAACGGTACTGAATCTGCCGACCGAAGCGATGTGGCAGGAGATGGACCTCATGGTCGAGTTCGGGGCCCCGCCGATGGAGGTCATCGGCGCCGCTACCCGACGGAACGCCGAGTGGATCGGGTGGGAGGAGCAACTCGGCACCGTGACGGCGGGCAAACTCGCCGACCTCATTGTCGTGGACGGCAATCCGCTCAAGACCATGCGGGATCTACGCCACGTCGTGGTCGTGATCAAAGATGGCAAGGTGCTGAAAGGGCCGACGCCCAGCCCAACGGCACGCCCCCGCGCGGACGTGCGGTAGTTCTGGCTGGGGATACAACCTTCTCTCGAGGACTGATCGACTTCACGCCGAAACTGCGCGCAGAGGCCGTCGAGATCGGCAAGCGCTACCGTAAGCTCCCCTGACGGCCGGATCGAAGGTAGACTGCTCCGCGTTAGGAGCGGTCATGCGCAAGTCGAAGTTCAGCGAGACCCAGATCGTGGCCATCTTGAAGGACGCCGAGAGCGGGGTGGCCGTCGCCGATTCGCTGCGGAAGCATGGCGTGAGCAGGACGACGTTCTTCAAGTGGCGGAGCAAGTACGGCGGGGCGTCTGTGTCCGACGTGAAGCGGCTCCGCGAGCTCGAGACCGAGAACGCGAAGCTGAAGCGGATGTACGCCGACTTGGCCATTGAGAACGCGGCTATCAAGGATGTGCTGAACCGAAAGTGGTGAGGCCGTCCGCGAGGCGACAGGTCGTCGACGCGCTGGTGCACGAGCACCCGCTGTCCGTTCGGCAGGCCTGTCGCGTAGTTAGGCTCTCGCGGGCGGCGTATTACCAGCCTCCAGTCCCGGCCAGCCGTCGAGATGCGGCGGTAATCGCCGGGCTCACGGACGTGGTCGGTCGGTACCCTCGCTGGGGCTTCTGGAAGCTCTTCGATCGGCTGCGCACGGAGGGCCGCCCCTGGAATCACAAGCGCGTGCATCGCGTGTACTGCGCGCTCCGGCTGAATCTGCCACGGCGCACGACCCGCCGGGTACCGCGGCGGATCCGCCAGCCCCTCGTGGCGCCGCCTGTGCTGAACCAGACTTGGGCCCTCGACGTTATGACCGAGACCCTCTACGACGGACGGCGGGTCCGGCTGCTGACCATTCTCGATGAGGGCAACCGCGAATGTCTGGAGGTCGGCATGGGCGTCTCCCTGCCCAGTCGACGCGTCGTGCGCGTCCTCAACGAGCTCGTGGCCGTGCATGGTCGGCCGGCCGCCGTGCGCGTCGACAATGGGCCCGAGTTCACCGCCCAGCCCTTCGTCGACTGGTGCGCGGAGCATCAGGTCGCCACGCGCTACATCCAGCCTGGCAAGCCGGACCAGAACGCCTACATCGAACGGTTCAATCGGAGCTATCGCACGGAGGTGCTCAACGCGCACCTCTTCGAATCGATTGCCGAGCTGCGGGGCCTCACGACCGCGTGGCTCCGGGTCTATAACGCCGAGCGGCCCCACGACAGCCTCGGGCGGGTGCCGCCGCTGACCTTTCTTCCGAGGCCTTCATCTGCGGAACAGTCCCCTTGAGAACGGTCCGCTTGACAGGGGAGCTTACGCTACGTCGCGGGTCCGATCTATACACCGCCCTCGCTGGCTAGGACCAGCAACAAAGCGGCGACCGTGTTGCCTGGGCGATTCGGCGGCGCCGACTGGAACGGAGGAGTCGATCCCGAGGCCGGTGTGCTGTTCGTGCCGTCCGTGACGGCCCCCGTCGTTGCAGCTGCGGCGAAGGGCGATCCGAGGCGAGACGAACCTCGGCTACGTCAACATCGTCGAGCGTACCCGGCGCGACGTGCTGGTGCCCCGCGGGTTGCCGCTGACGGAGCCGCCGTACGGCCGCATCACCGCGATCGACCTGAATCGCGGCGAGCACTTGTGGATGGTGCCGAACGGCGACGGCCCGCGGAATCATCCGAGCTGGCTGGACTGAACCTGCCGCCGCCCGGCCAGCCGGGCCGAGCAGCGGCACTCGTGACGAATAAACCTCTGTTCGTCGCTGAGGGTGACCCGATCAATCTCAGCACGCCGCCGCACGGCAGTGGCCTGAAGTTCCGTTCGTTCGAAGGATGCGACGGGCGTCTCCGCATGGGAGACAGAGCTACCCGCTGGTACGACGGGCGCCCCCGATGACCTACGCTCATCGGAGGCGCCAGTGCGCCGTCGTCGCAATCGGCTCCAAGGATCACGCGGCTGAGTTGCTGGCATTCGCCTGCCGGCCGGCCGCAGGTCGAAGTAGACGTCATTCTTGTCGTGCCGGCGGCCCGGCGGTTGTGCCATCCACGGTGGACCGAGGCGTCGAGCTGTTCAACCCGGCACGCGCCGCTTGGCGCGGCGCACGGTTCAGCGCGGTTCGCTCGCCTCGGTCGGGCCGTTCGAGGTGAGGCAATACCCGTCGCCGTGCACCGTGTGTAGATAGCGCGGGCGGTGCGGGTCGGGCTCGATCTTCTTGCGGATTCGCGCCATCGCGTGGTCGACCGAGCGGGTCGACGGTCCGTCGAGATACCCCCACACCTCGCGCAGCAGCTCGCCACGCGACACCACCCGCGGCTCGCGCTCGGCCAGGTAGCGCAGTACCTCGAACTCGCGGTGCGTGAGATGGAACGCGCGGCCGCCTGCCGACGCCCGCATCGAGCTAAGGTCGATCACGACGTCCCCCAGGACCAGCCGGTGGACGACCGGCTGGGCGCGGCGCAGCACCGCCTGGATCCGTGCCAGCAGCTCCTCGATGTGGAACGGCTTGGTCACGTAGTCGTCGGCGCCGAGTTCGAAGCCCTTGACCTTGTCGGCCTTCTGGCCGCGCGCCGTCAGCATCACCAGCGGCGTTCGCGTGCCGCGGCGCAGCACCCCGCACAAATCGAAGCCGCTGCGGTCGGGCAGCATGATGTCGAGCAGGATGAGGTCGGGCGTCGTCGTCCGCACGCTGCGCACCGCGGCGGCGCCGTCGGCCGCCCACTCGACCTGGAACCCGGCGAACGACAGGTTGTCGCACAGCACGCGGGCCAGCGCCGCGTCGTCTTCCACCACCAGCAGTCGCTTCTTCATTGTCCGATCTCGCTCACGGGCAGGCGCAGGTGCACGGTCGTACCCTGGCCGAGGGTGCTCTCCAACGTGAACTCGCCGCTAAGATCCCGCACGATCCGGCTGGCGATGGCCAAGCCGAGGCCGCTGCCTGGCCGGCCGACGCGGCGGCCGCGAACGAAGCGGCGTTCGACCTTGTGCAGCTCTTCGGGCGCGATGCCCATGCCGTGGTCGCTCACCGTGAGGTCGACCATTGTGCCGGCCTGACGGGCGCGGATGGCGATGCGGCGATCATCGGTGGAGTAGCGCAGGGCATTGTCGATCACGTTGTCGAGCACTAGGTCGAGCGCCGTCCGATCAGCGGCGATTGGCAGCAAATCGGCAGGGATGTCGATGGTGAGATCGACGCCCTGGTGCACGAACTGGGGATGGAACCGCCGGGCGATGTCGTCGACCACGTCGGCGACCGCCAGCGGCTCGACGGCGTAGATCTCGCCGACGTCGGTGACCCGGGAGTAGGCCAGCAGGTTGTCCACCAGGCGGGTCAGACGCTTGGACTCCTGGCCGATGATCTGCGCGTACTCGCGCACCGCCGGGCCCTCCGACACCCGGCCGCCGGCCAGGGTCTCGCCGACGGCGGTGATGGTCGCCAGCGGAGTCTTCAGCTCGTGGGTCACCGAGGCCACGAAATCGGCGCGCAGTTCGGCCAGCGTCGCCCGGTCGCGCAGCGCCCGGCCGGTGAGCAGCAGTCCGAAGCCGAAGGCAATCGCCGCCAGCGTGGTCAGGGCCAGGGTGCGGTCGGCGCCGACCACCGCCGAGGCGTGCGCCGGGTCGCCGGCGGCGCTGACCTTCACGGTCCACTCGCCCGGCGACAGGTCGTCGGGCGGATCGACGGCGACCAGCGACGGATCGAAGAAGAGCGGCCGGATGGTCCGCGACGTGGTCGGCGCGGCGCCGGTCGGGATGAGCGCCCCGGCGACCAGCGCCCCGGCGTCGTCCTGGACGGCGACGTCGAGGCCGTCGTAGGTCCCGGAGATGTGCTGCACCTCGGAGGTCAGCTCGGGGAAGTAGGCGGCACGCGCCCACGGCAGGTTGACGACGAAGCCGACGATCTGCTCGAGCCGGACCCGGCGCGGCGTGCCGTAGATGAAGCGCGTGACTACCTGATACCGGACGCCGTCGATCGCGGTCTCGAAGACGGCGAACTCGCGGCCCTGCGCCGCCGCCGCAGTGGCCCGCGACACCAGGGTGTGCGAGGCCTCGGCCCGCCGGGCGGTGGTGACCGGATAGGGGCTGTCACCGCCCGGGCGCGGCAGCCACGTCGGCAGGCGATCGGAGCGGGCGAAGAACGTGGCGCCGTCGGCGGCGGTCGCCGCCGACCACACGAAGAAGCACTCGGGGTAGGGATAGCGCGCGAAGGCGGTGCTGACGATGTCGATGAACTCCTCGGGGTGATCGAGCGCGATCTGATCGCGCTGCACGGTGCGCAGCACCTGGTCGTGGACGCCGCGCATGTCGCGGGCCAGCGCCCGCACCAGCAGGTCGGCCATCTCCTCGGTGCGGCGCGTCAGCAGCTGCTCGGAGCTGTGCCGCCACTCCAGGCTGGTCGAATAGCCGAACCACACCAGCACCGCCACGGCGGCGCCGATGCCGGCGATCAGCCACCGCGACAGCGCCCGTGCCGACGGGCTGCGCGGCGCGATCACCGGGTCAGCTCCCGTTCGCGGTAGTAGCGGGCGGCGCCGCGGTGGAGCGGGATCGGCGTCGCCGACGCCCGGGCGACGTCCATCAGCTGGAGTGACTCCAGTTCGGTGGACAGCGTCGGCAGCACGTCGAAGAACGACGCGGTGAGCTGATAGACGAGCTCTTCGTCGAGATCGGCGCGGCACAGCAGCAGGCTGTCGACCCCGACCGTCGGCACCGGCGAGGGATGGCCGGGATAGGTGCGGCCGGGGACGAACGCCAGACGCAGGAACGGGTATTCGGTGCGCAGGCGCGTCACCGCATCGCCTTCGACGGCCACCAGGCGGGCCCCGGCGCTGGTGGCGATCTGCACCGCCTCGGAGGGATAGCCGGCGCTGACGAACGCGGCATCGAGCGTGCCGGCGACGAGGCGGCGGGCGGCGTCGTTGAAGGGCAGGGCTTCGGTGGCGACCTCGTCGGCGGCCACCCCGAAGCCGCGCAGCAGGATCTCCGAGGTGAGCGCCGTGCCGCTGCCGGGCGGACCGGTGCCGACGCGACGGCCGCGCAGATCGCCGATGGCGCGGACGTCGAGGCCCGCGCGCGCCACCAGGTGCAGCGGCGTGAGCTGCAGCACCGCGATCCCGCGGAGCTGGCCGAAGGGCCGCGGATCCTCCGCCAGCCGGCCGACGAACGCCACGTAGGTGACGTCGGCGAAGGCGAAGCCGAGATCCGCGGTGCCGTTCTGCAGCGCCCGGACGTTGCGCACCGAGCCGGGGCTCTCCTCGATCTCGACGGTGAGTCCGGGCAGCACCCGGCGATAGCCGGCGGCCAGCCGCTCACCCAGCGGATGGAACGTCGCCCCGGGAATGCCGCTCGACAACCGCACGGTGGTCGCGGCCGCGCCTGGCTGCGGCGCCGTGCCGCCGCACCCGGTCAGGGTGGCGGCAAGCGCGACGGCGGCCGCAACGCGGCCGCGGCGAAGCGCATCGCATCCGTGAGTCCTGGGCATCGATACCGCTGCGTCGATGCTGTTTGGGACAATTTGCGACAACATGAGCCGCGCCTGTCCGTGTAGTCTCCGATCGTTCATCGCGTTCGGGCGGAGTCTAGCGCGATAGCGGCGTCGCGACGTCACAAGGTTTCCGCGCGTCCTCCGGAGTCGACTTCGGCTTCATGACGTTCACGTCCATAGTATCTGCCAGTGCGTGCGCAAGTGTTCTGGCTAGCGGGACACAATCGTGGGAGCAAGCGAAGATGAGCCACACGCGATGGGTGGTAGTAGCAATCGCACTAGCGGGTGCCATCGGAATTGGTGCCCAATCACGTGGTGAACCTGAACGGTTAGCCCTTGCCGGGCTTGAGCAGCCGGTTGAGATTCTTCGCGATCGCTGGGGCGTCAACCACATCTACGCGGCCAACGAGCACGATCTGTTCTTCGCCCAGGGGTATGCCGCAGCCCGCGATCGGCTCTTCCAGTTCGAAGTGTGGCGGCGCCAAGCCACCGGCACCGTCGCCGAGATCCTGGGACCAAAGGCCCTGCCGCGCGACACCGGCACGCGCCTCCACATGTTCCGTGGCGATCTCGACGCCGAACTGAATTGGTACCACCCGCGGGGCAAGGCGATCGTCACTGCCTTTGTCGACGGCATCAATGCCTGTATCGACGAGGCGCTGAAGGCGCCGGCCGAGCTGCCGATCGAGTTCCGCGCCCTCGGCATCGAGCCCCGCCACTGGACGCCGGCCGTGGTCATCTCGCGCCACAACGGCCTGCTCTCGAATGCCAACCAGGAGATCGGCATGGCCCGCGCCGTCGCCGCGCTGGGCGCCGACGGCGTCAAGGCGCTGTCGGCGTTCTACGGCCGCGATCCGCTGCTGGACCTCGATCCGGCGATCGACGCCGCGGCGCTCGATCGGCGCATCCTCGGGCTCTACAACGCCTCGCGCGCTCCGCTCCGCTTCGCGCCCGAGGACGTGCTGCCGCAGTACCGCGGCGCCGCCGCGGCCGCGGCTCTGGTCGACGACGCCGCCGGCCCGAGCCCGCTCGATCTCAGCCAGCGCCAGGAAGACATCGGCAGCAACAACTGGGTCGTCGCCGGCCGGCTCACCCAGACCGGCAAGCCGCTGCTGATGAACGACCCGCACCGCGTGCAGGGCGCGCCGTCGCTGCGCTACTGGGCGCACCTGGTCGGCCCTGGCTGGAACGTCATCGGCGGCGGCGAGCCGACGCTGCCCGGCATCTCCATCGGCCACAACGACGTCGGCGCATGGGGCCTGACCATCTTCGGCACCGACACCGAGGATCTCTACGTCTACGACACCAACCCGGAGAAGCCGACGCAGTATCGCTACCGTGGCGCGTGGGAGGAGATGCGCGTCGTCGACGACGAGATCCCGGTCAAGGGCCGCGCGCCCGAGAAGGTGCAGCTGAAATACACGCGGCACGGGCCGGTGCTGTTCGAGGACGCGGCGCGGCACAAGGCCTACGCGCTGCGCGCGGCGTGGCTCGAGATCGGGGCGGCGCCGTACCTGGCCAGCCTGCGCTTCGGCCAGGCGCGGTCCTGGGACGAGTTCCGCGATGCCGCCGCGTTCAGCCGCATCCCGGCCGAGAACATGATCTGGGCCGACACCAGCGGTACCATCGGCTACCAGGCGGTGGCGATCACGCCGATTCGCCGCAACTGGAGCGGCCTCGTGCCCGTGCCCGGCGACGGCCGCTACGAGTGGGACGGCTACCTGCCGATCAAGGCGCTGCCCCACGCCGTGAACCCGCCGGCCGGCTACCTGGTCACCGCCAACAACTACCTGTTCCCGTCCGACTACCCGTACCCCGACGCCCAGCACTACACCGGCACGGATCCGTTCCGGGCGACGCGCATCGCCGAGGTGCTCGGCTCGGGCAAGAAGCACTCGGTGGCCGACATGGCCCGGCTGCAGAACGACGACCTGTCGCTGCCGGCGCGGGCGCTGGTGCCGCTGCTGAAGGACGTCGCCCTCGCCCCCGGCCCGGTCGCCCAGGCTCGCGACGCGCTGCTGGCGTGGGACTTCGTGCTCGACAAGGACTCGGTCGCTGCCGGCATCTACGAGATGTGGCAGCGCCGCCTGCTCGCCGCGATGCGCGACCGGCTGGTGCCGGCCGCCGCGCGCGGGGACTTCGGCGGGCTCAGCATGAAGAGGGTGATCGCGTGGCTCTACGCGCCCGACGGCGGCTTCGGCGACGACCCGATCGCGGCGCGCGATCAGATCCTCGTCGCCAGCCTTGAAGCTGCGGTGACGGAGCTGACCAAGAAGCTCGGCCCGGACATGGCGAGCTGGCGTTACGGCCAGGCCGGCTATCACCACGCGCTCATCCGCCATCCGCTCGGCACCGCGGTGACGCCGGAGCTGCGCCGCCAGCTCGAAGTCGGGCCGGCGCCGCGCGGCGGCGACAGCTACACGGTGACGGCCACTGGCGGCACCGACAACCAGGGCTCGGGCGGCTCGCTCAAGATCATCGCCGACCTCGACGACTGGGACGCGTCGCTGGCGCAGAACAACCCCGGGCAATCGGGTGATCCGCGCAGCCCGCACTACCGCGACCTGTTCGAGCTGTGGGCGCGCGGCCGCTACTTCCCGATCTTCTACTCGCGGGCGAAAGTGGCGTCAGTCACCGAGCACACGCTGGAACTCCAGCCGGCGACGACCTCGACCGCCCGGCGCTAGGACAGCCACCGTCTACATTGGAGCGTTCCCCATGCGCACGTCCAGACTGTTCACGCTCACTCGACTGACCGCGGCGCTGGCCGCCGTCGTCATCGCGACGGTGGCGCTGCGCGGGCAACAGGCCCAAGGTCCGGCGACCCTTCCCGGCATCACCCGGTCGGAGAACGAGCTGAGACAGGCCGCCGCCGAGATCCGCGCCGGCCGTCCCCTCACGCGGGCGTGGCCGGGCGGCGCCAAGGTCGCTGTGTGCCTCAGCTTCGACATCGACAACGAGTCGCCGCTCCTCGCCCGCAATCTCGCTCCGCTGCCCTCACCCATGTCGGAGACGGAATACGGCGCCAAGGAGGGCATGCCGCGCATCCTGGCGATGCTCGATCGCGAGCAGCTGCCGGCGAGCTTCTACGTGCCGGCGGTCAGCGCCATCCTTGCTCCCGAGATGGTGCCGGCGATCGTCAAGTCCGGCCGCCACGAGGTGGCGATGCACGGCTGGATCCACGAGAGCCTCCCGGCGCTCGACGACGCTGCCGAAGAGCAGCGGTTGTTCACCCAGCAGATCGAGTACCTCACCAAGGTGAGCGGCAAGCGCCCGGTCGGCTTCCGCGCCGGGGCGTGGGCGTTCAGCCATCACACGATGGACATCCTGCGCAAGGCCAACCTTCTCTACGACAGCAGCCTGATGGCCATGGACGGGCCGTACCTGCTCACCGCCAACGGCCAGGAGACCGGGCTCATCGAGCTGCCGGTGTCGTGGATTCTCGACGACGCGCCGTACTTCGGGCGCACCGGCGCGCTGCCGTCGCCGGAGGCGATCTTCAAGGTCTACCAGGACGAGTTCGACCTCGCGTACCGCGAAGGCGGCATGGTGATGCTGACCTTCCACCCTCACATCGTCGGTCGCCGCTCCCGGATGGTGCATCTCGAGAAGCTGGTCGCCTACATCAAGAGCAAGCCGGGCGTGTGGTTCGCGACCGCGGAACAGATCGCCACGCATGTCAAGCCGGTCAGCGGCTCGACCCGCTGACCGCCCACGTCACGACGCGGCCCGGCGGCGGCCCGGCGCGCCGACTCGCGGCTCGGCCCGGAAGCCGCGACGGTCGGATCATGAAGGACGGGCGTGAGGCAGGAAAACGCACCATGAACGACCGACTCCGTTTCCGGAAGCATCAGCTGTCGCGCCCCGGGGCGTGGCTGGCCGCCCTCGGCCTGCTCGGCGTCCTGGCCGGACCGAGTAACGCGCTCGCCCAGGGCGGAGCGGCGATCGGCGGCATCGTCACCGACGACACCGGCGGAACGCTGCCCGGCGTGACCGTGACGATCACCAACACGAACACCGGCGCATCGCAGGTGCAGGTCACCGGGCCGGAAGGCAACTACCGCGCCGTGAACCTCCAGCCCGGACCCTACTCGGTGGTCGCCGAGCTGGCCGGTTTCGGCGACTACCGCCGCAACGTCACCCTGTTCGTCGGGGCCAATACCACCTTCAACATCACGATGAGCGTGGCGACGCTGTCCGAGAACGTCATCGTCACCGGCGAGAGCCCGCTGGTCGAGGTGTCCAAGGCGCAGCCGCAGTCGGTGATCGTCGGCGAGCAGCTGGCGGCGCTGCCGGTGCTCGATCGCAACTTCCTGGTGCTGGCCCAGCTGCTGCCCGGCGCCGCGCCGCTCACCGGGGTCAACAGCCGGTTCGCGGTCACCAAGTTTGGCGGTCTCGCCGACCAGCGCAACGGCTACACCACCGTCATCGACGGCGGCGCAGTCGATGACTCGACCTGGGGCAGTCCGGTCATCAACATGCCACAGGATGCCGTGCAGGAGTTCAAGGTGTTCCGCAATCAGTTCGACGCGCAGTACGGCGCCGCCCTGAACGCCGTGGTCAACGTAGTGTCGAAGTCCGGGGGCAACGCCTACACCGGCACCGGCTACTATTTCGGCCGGGACAAGTCGCTCAACGCCCGCAACGCCAAGGCGGCGACGGTGCCACCGTTCCAGCAGTATCGGTTCGGCGGAACCACCGGCGGCCCGATAGCCCTGAACCGCAGCCACTACTTCGGCGCCTACGAGTTCCTCGGCATCGAACGCGCCGCCATCGTCTCGCTGCCTCCAACCAACCCGTTCGCGGCGCAGCAGAACGGCAACTACCCGTTCAAACAGACCGAGCACATGGCCAACCTGCGCGCTGACCACCGTTTCAGTGACCGTCAGTCGGCGTTCGTGCGCTACGCCTTCGACAAGCAGTACACACCGAGCGGCGGCCCGGCCAACGCCACTTCATCAATCGTCGACAACAGCACATCGCACTCCATCGTCGGCGAGCACAACTGGGTGCTGTCGCAGAACATGGTCAACACCGTCCGCGTGCACTACCTGGATCACAACCTGTTCACCGAGCCGACCAACTTCGATCTACAAGTGTCGCGGCCGTCGTACAGCTTCGGCCAGAATGGCGTCGCGCCGCAGTATTTCCCACGAAAGATCGGCAGCCTCTTCAACACGTTCTACATCAACACACCGCGGCACGACATCAAGATTGGCGGGGAGTTCACCAGGGCCTCGAGCAACTTCGAGGCGCACTTCAACGAACACGGGTCGTTCTCCTTCACGACCGATATCGCGTTCAACCCCGCAGACTCCCGCACCTGGCCGTTTACGTTCGTAATGCAGACGCCAGGTTTCTACAACTTCTCGTCGAACCAGATCGCGGCGTTCGTGCAGGACGACTGGCGGATCGGCGACCGGGTGCGGCTCAATCTGGGCCTGCGGTACGACCTCGACACCAATCTGCGCCAGAACGACTTCTACGCCGACCTGCTCGCCAACCCGCTCTACGCGGGAATCGACCGTTTCGTGAGTGCGGATCGCGGCAACGACACCAACAACTTGCAGCCTCGCATCGGCATCACCTACGACGTGCGCGGCAACGGAACGCTGGTGGCGCGCGCGGCGACGGGAATGTACGTAACCCGCAACCGTCCCTGGCTGCAGCAGACCTCGATGGACAAGACGCTCGGCTTCGCCGTCCGGATCACCGACGCCGACCTGCTGCGTCACTTTCCGAACATCGAGGCCGTCCTGGGCGGCAAGACGCTCGAGGAGTACGCACGCACCGGCGGAGTGCGCAGCCTGTATCTCATCTCGGATGACTACGTGCTGCCTTACTCGATCAACACCACCGCAGGCATCGGCTGGCAGATCAACGGCGTCACCTCGCTCGACGTCGACTACGTCCACAACGTCGGCAATCATCAGTTGGGGACGACCGATCGCAACCTGCCGGCCAGCGGCGCGATCACGGCCGCCAACCCGCGGCCGGTGGCGCGGTTCAGCCAGGTGGGCATGCTCAGCAATTTCTCCAAGTCGTGGTACGACGCCCTCGAAGTGCAACTGCGGACCCGTGTGCGCGGCACCGACAGCCTGCAGATCTCCTACGCCTACTCGAAGAGCGTGCTCGACGGCGTCACCTTCTACAGCACCTACCGGGGCACCGACCGCACACCCAGGGAGAAGGGCTACAACCCCACCGATACGCCCCACAACCTGAGCGTCGCAGCCTCAACGTCCTTGCCGTGGGGCGTGCAGCTGAGCGGCGTCTTCCGCGCCATCAGCGGCGGCCCACTCGGCGTCACGGCAGGCATCGACCTCGACGGTGACCTCAACACCCAGAACGATCGGCCCGCCGGACTGTCGCCCACCGTTGGCCGCGGCGATGTCGACGGCCAACTTGCGATCATCAACGCCTTCCGCGCCAGCCGCAACCAGGCGCCGATCAGCAGAGACCTGCTGAAGCCGAATCCGATCATCACCACAGATCTGCGGCTCACCAAGCGTTTCGGCTTGGGCTCGTCGCGGCGGTTTGAGGTCTTCCTCGAAGCCTACAACGCCACCAACTACACCACCTTGACGGGCGGCACCGGCAACATGAGCGCTCCGGCCTTCTTGCAGCGCACGGGCGCGCGCGATGCGCGCCAGGTGCAGTGGGGCGGGCGGTTCACGTTCTGACCAAGATGATCGGGCAAGAAGGGTCAGTGGTCTGTTCTTGGACCCGGTGGCGACCGGCCGACGCGACGCTGTCGAGCCGGCCATCTTGGTCATCGCGGCACCGCTGGACGCTACGCCAATCCATCTCGACCTCCTAAGGACGTTGATTCGTTGCGAATCACGCTCGAAGAGCCGCCTTAATCAGTAGTGCGATGTGAAATGGCCGATGTCGGTTTGAGTACCCGAGGAGGGCGGTGGTGATAGCTACAACCGTGGTGGCGGCACTAGCGTTGACTTCGATCGCTCAGGCCACCGCGGCTCAACCCGCTGCCCCGCCGCAGGTGGGCATCCCGGTCACCGACCAGACCGTGGTCAAGGCGTGCGGCGGCTGCCATCGCCCCGACGACAAGCAGCAGCTGTCGCGGATCTCGTTCCGCCGCACCACCCCGGAAGGCTGGGAGCGGACGATCACGCGGATGATGGCGCTGAACGGCCTCAAGATCGACGCCGCCACCGCCCGCCAGGTGGTCAAGTCGCTCTCGAACAGCCACGGCCTGGCCCCCGAGGAAGCGCGGCCGATTCGCGACGAGGTGGAGCGCCGGCTCGGCGACGAGACCGTGCCCAAGGAGATCGAGGGCACCTGCAACTCGTGCCACACGGTGGGCCGGGTGCTGTCGCAGCGCCGCACCAGGAACGACTGGGAACTGCTGATTGCGATGCATCGCGGCTACTACCCGATCATCGACCGCCAGACCTACCGCCGCATGAGCCCGGCCCCGACCGGCCGCGACGAGTCGGGCCGCCCGCCCGACCTGCGCCACCCCTCGGAGAAGGCCATCGACTACCTGGCCCAGGCTTACCCGCTCGAGACCAAGGAGTGGGCCGAGTGGTCGGCGGCGATGCGCCCGGCGCGTATCGACGGCACCTGGGCGCTGAGCGGCTGGGAGCCGGGCAAGGGCGCCATCTTCGGCCGGGTGGTGCTGACGCCGGCCGGCGGCGCCACCGACGAGTTCACCAGCCAGATCACCTATACCTACGCCCGCAGCGGCCAGCAGGTGACCCGCACCGGCCGGGTGGCCGTCTACACCGGCTTCCAGTGGCGCGGCCGTTCCACCGCCGGCGCCGCCGACGACTCGGCGCTGCGCGAGGTGATGTTCGTCGAACGCGACTGGTCGAAGATCGCCGGCCGCTGGTTCGGCGGCGGCTACGACGAACTCGGCGTCGACGTGACGCTGACCCGGGTCGGCCGCGACCTCACCGTGCTCGGCCTCGATCACACGGCGCTGCGTGCCGGCGCCACCGGCCAGGCCCTCAAGATCTACGTCGCCAACCCCCCGGCCGGCCTGCAGCCGCGCGACCTCGACTTCGGCCCCGGGGTCACCGCCACGGCGGCCAGTGTCGCCGGCGACGTCATCAGCGCGACCGTCGACGTGGCCGCCAACGCCGCCGTCGGCCCGCGCGCGCTGGTGCTCGGCACGGTCAGCACGCCCGGCGCGGTAACCGTCTACGACCGCATCGACACCCTCCGCATCGCCCCGGCGTGGAACATGGCGCGGACCGGCGGGGTGGTGTTCCCGAAGCAGTACGCCACCTTCGATGCCTGGGCCTACCACAACGGCCCCGACAAGAAGCCGAACACCGACGACGATCTGCGGCTCGACGCCGTGGCCGCCACCTGGAGCCTGGAAGAGTACAAGGCGACCTTCGACGACGAGGACATCAAGTTCGTCGGCGCCATCGACGCGACCTCGGGGCTGTTCACGCCCAACGTCGACGGCCCCAACCCGCAGCGCAAGGGCGAGCGCAACAACATCGGCGACGTCTGGGTGGTGGCCAGCTACACGCCGCCGGGCGCGTCGGCGCCGCTGCGCGGCCGCTCGCACCTCCTGGTGGCGCCGCCGCTCTACATCAAGTTCGATCCGACGGTCACACCATGAGCACGGCGCAAACGGTCACCCTCGGCGTCGGCGAGTTCCACGCCTTCGAGGCGTCGGGGCAGCGCTTCGCCTACATGGTGCCGAGCGCGGCGGTGTTCGCCTTCGACGACTGCTCGGCGGCGGTGGTCGAGCAGCTGCGCCAGCGTCCGCAGACGCCGCTGGAGCTGCTCGAGGCGCTGGGCGGCCGCTACAGCCCGGCCGAACTGCGCGACGCGCTCACCGAGCTGCACCGGGTGCGGGCCATCGAGGACCAGGTGGCGCGGCCGCCGGCGCCGAAGATCATCCCGCTGGCGCCGATGCCGATCCAGACACTGGTCGTCAACGTCACCAACCAGTGCAACCTCTCCTGCGAGTACTGCTACGAGTACGGCGAGGACAAGATCGTCGACACCGAGAACGGCAGCCAGCCCAAGTTCATGAGCGCCGAGACGGCGCAGGCGGCGGTCGATCTGGCGCTCAAGGAAGCCGGCGTCGGCAAGACCGCGCACATCACCTTCTTCGGCGGCGAGACCTTGATGAACTTCAAGGTGCTGAAGCAGACGGTCGGCTACGCCCGGCGCACCGCCGCCGCGCAGGGCAAGCAGGTCGACTTCAGCCTGACGACCAACGCGA
>JBFWNR010000012.1:0-131528 GCA_050250955.1 Vicinamibacterales bacterium | reverse complement strand
TGCTCGAACGCGGCCAGCCGGTGCGGATGACCGAGAACATCCTGACCACGTTCCATCCCGAGAGCGACGACGGCAACGGCATCAACACCATCGCCGAGATTCCGGGCACCGACCTGGCCGACGAGGTGGTGATCCTCGGCGCCCACCTGGACGGCGTGCCGTATGCCACCGCCGCCACCGACAACGCCACCGGCTCGGCGGCGATGATGGAGGCGGTGCGGGCGATCCAGGCCCTGAAGCTGCGGCCGCGGCGGACCATCCGCGTGGCGCTCTGGGGCGGCGAGGAACAGGGGCTCCTGGGTTCGCGGGCCTACGTCGCCCGCCACTTCTGGGACGCCGCCGCCAAGGCGCCGCGTCCCGACCATGCCAACGTCGTCGCCTACTTCAACCTCGACAACGGCACCGGGCGGATCCGCGGCATCTGGGGCCAGGGCAACACCGCGGCGCTGCCACTGTTCGAGCGGTGGGCGGCGCCGCTGACCGATCTCGGCTGGCGGATGGCCAGCCCGCGCCGTGTGAGCGCCACCGACCACGTGGCGTTCGACGAGGTGGGTCTACCCGGCTTCCAGTTCATCCAGGAGCGGCTGGAGTACAACTCACGCTCGCACCACTCGAACATGGACACGTTCGATCGCGTCCAGAAGGCCGACGTCGAGCAGCAGGGCGTGGTGGCGGCGATCTTCGCCTGGTCGGCGGCCAACGCGCCCGAACGGGTGCCGCGGCGTCAGTCGTCGAGGTCCACGCCGTGAACCTGCGCGACACCTACCCGGCTCCGGCACCGCGCGCGGTGCTCAAGGAACAGACGGCCATCGACGGGCACATGCGCGCCTTCATCGCCCGCTCGCCGTTCCTGTGCCTGGGCACCTCGGGCAGCGGCGGCGCCGACGTCACCCCGCGCGGCGACGCGCCCGGCTTCGTCCACGTCCTCGACGACCACACGCTGCTCGTCCCGGACTGGCCCGGCAACAACCGCCTCGACTCGCTCGGCAACGTCCAGGAGAACCCGGCCGTGGCGCTGCTCTTCTTCGTGCCCGGCGTGCAGGAGACGCTGCGCGTGAACGGCCGGGCCGAGATCGCCCTGGACCCGGATCTCGTCGCCCGCTGGGACGTGAACGGCAAGCACCCGCGGTCGGTGCTGCGGGTGACCGTGCAGCAGGCGTTCATGCACTGCGGCAAGGCCCTCATCCGCTCGCGGCTGTGGGCCGCCGATGCGCAGATGGACCGGGCTGCGCTGCCGACCTACGGGCAGATGCTCAAGGACCAGACCAAGCTGCCCGAGAGCGCCGAGGAGATGCAGCGGTCGCTGGAGAACGGCTACAAGCACCGCCTGTATTGAGGCCGTCCTCGTCGGCCGCTCAGGCGCGGTCGCCGAGGCGCCGGAACACCGCCAGCTCGTAGCGGGTCCAGCCCTTCGCCAGGCACGTCTGCAGGGCCGCGCCGCCCAAGGCCGGGCCGAGCGGCGTCCGGTCGAGCGGCAGCCAGCCCAGCCCGGTGTCGAGCAGGCGGTCGCGCACCCCGCGCGGCACGAGATACGGCGACAGGTTGGTGGTGGACTGATGGGCGAATCCCGCGGCGGCCGCCATCTCGCGCAGCTCGGCGCCGGATACCAGGGCGTTCAGCTGCCAGCCGCGCGTGAACCGCGCGATGGCGCGGGCGGCCTCCGGTGGCGCTCCCTCGGCCCTGAAGTCGTCGCAGATCGCCAGCGTGCCGCCCGGCTGCACCAGGCGTCGACACTGGGCGAAGAAGCGCTCGGGATCGGCGGCGTGCGCGAACGACTCGATCGCGTAGGCGAGGTCGGCGGCGGGTATCGTCGGCGGCAGGTCTTCGTAGCTGCCCTCCACGCAGGTCACCCGGTCGGCCAGCCCCGCGGCGTCGATGCGCGTCGTGCCCAGCCGCGCCTGCACCGGGCTGAGGGTGACGCCCGTGCCGCGGATCGCCAGGCGCTCCGCGAGATAGCACAAGGTGGCGCCGACCCCGCAGCCGAGATCGACGACGTGTGCAGGGACGGACGCGCCGGGCAGTGCGCGGACCAGGTCGGCGATGCGCTCGTCCACGTAGCAGAACGCCTGGGCGCGCGTCTCGACGCCGGGTCCCCAGACGGCGCGGTGGATGACGCCCACCTCGCCGCTCTGTCCGAACGCCAGGAACGTGGCGGTGTGGCGGTCGTAGTAGCGCCGCACGCGCGCCGGGTCGAACCGCGGCGCCGGCCGGCCGGAGACGACCCGGGAAGACGAAGTCGCCAGGGGGCGATCCACGCCGGCAATTCTAGCGTCGTCCCACCGCTCGTCACCCGTCCGGCGCGGGCCGACGTCCGCACGTTATGCTGGCCGTCGCGCCCTTCGCCAAGGAGACCCGCATGCCGCTCCGCATCCGCCCGCTGCCACTCGTCGCCCTCGTCGCCCTCGTCGCCGCCACCGCCGAGGCGCAGCCGCGCGGCCTGATGGCCGACCTGGCCAAGGACGTCGCCGAGGTGGAAGGCAAGATCGTCGGCCTCGCCAACGCGATCCCGGAATCGGCGTGGAGCTGGCGCCCCGGCCCCGGCGTGCGCTCGGTGGCCGAGGTCTTCACCCACGTGGCCGCCGACAACTACTTCATGCCGGCCGCCCTGGGCACCCCGGCCCCGGCGGCGGTGGGCATCTCGGGCACCGACTACAAGACGGTGGGGGTCTACGAAGGCAAGGCTCGCAGCCGCGCCGAGATCGTCGCCGAAGTGCAGCAGTCGTTCGCGTTCCTGAAGCAGGCCATGGCCGCGGCGCCGGCCGACAAGCTGGGCGCGTCGATGAAGGTGTTCGGACAGGAGACGACGCTGCAGGCGATGTGGATCACCACGGCGACGCACCTGCACGAGCACCTCGGCCAGCTCATCGCCTACGCCCGCAGCAACAAAGTGGTCCCGCCCTGGAGCAAGTAGCCGCCGCCGGCGCGTAAGATGCGCCTGCGGCCCGGAGCGGCCGCAGGAGGCTGGCTATGGCACGCGCACTGGCGGCACTGGTGGTGGGAGCGACCGCGCTCCTGTCGGCGCAACCGGCCCCGCGTCCGACGGCGTACGTGGGCGCCCGGCTCCTCATCGGCGACCAGTCCCCGCCGGTGGAGGACGGGGTGCTGCTGGTGCGCGACGGCCGCATCGATGCCGTCGGCACACGCGCGCAGGTGCCGGTGCCCGCCGGCGCCATCCGCGTCGATCTGGCCGGCAAGACCGTGCTGCCGGCGTTCGTCAACGTGCACGTCCACATCGGCTACGAGGGCTACAGCTCGTGGGCCGCCGCCAACCACACCCCGGCCAACGTGGTGGACCACCTGCAGCGGAGCGCCTATTACGGCACCGCGGCGACGACGTCGGTGGGCACGAGCCCGCTCGAGCAGATGCTGGCCGTGCAGGCCGACCAGCGGACCGGACGGCTTCCCCCCGCGGCGCGCCTGCTGTTCATGCCCGGCTTCGCGCCGCCCAACGGCGGGCCCGATCACGTGCTGCGGGAGGCCACCAACGAGCTGCGGGTCGTGAACGAGGTGACCAGCGCCGCCGAGGCCCGGGCGGCCGTCGCCGGCGTGGCGGCACGCGGCGTCCGCCACCTGAAGATGTGGGTGGACGATCGCAACGGCACCTACCCGAAGCTCGCGCCCGACGCCTACCGTGCGATCGTCGAGGAAGCCCACGCCCGCGACATCGTCGTGCACGCGCACGCCATCCGCCTGGCCGACCAGAAGGCGGTGCTGACGGCGGGCGCCGACGTCCTGGTGCACATGGTGCAGCGCGAGCCGCTGGACGACGAGTTCCTGGCCATCGTGCGCGAGAGGCGCCCGTACTGGGCGACGGTGATCGGCCTCGGCGATCCGACGGAGGTGTGCCGGCCGGACCCGTTCTTCGCCGACGCGATGCCCCCCTCGGTGGTCGCCAAGATCCGCGCCACCACGGAACGCCGGTCGCTGGCCCCGAGCTGTGGCCCGCCCTCCCCCACCGCCGCCGAACGGGAGCGCCAGATGGCCATCAACTTCCCGAAGTACCTGGCGGCCGGCGCGCGCGTCGTGCTGGCCACCGACACCGGCATCCACCCCGGCCACACGTTCGGCTCCGGCGAGCACGTCGAGCTGGCGCGCTGGGTCCAGCTCGGCATGAGCCCCGCCGAGGCCATCGTCGCGGCGACGAGCCGTGCCGCGGCGCTCATGGGCCTGACCGACCTCGGCACGCTGGCCGCCGGCAAGCGGGCGAGCTTTGTCGTGCTCGACGCCAACCCGCTGGACGACATCCGCAACACGCGGCGGATCGCCGACGTGTACCTGGACGGCGGCAGGCTCGACCGTACGGCGCTGCGCGCACAGTTCTCGCGCGAGCGCTGACCGGGCCGCGGCCGGCCGGCGCGATTGCCTTTGCCGGGCGAGGACAACTAGACTCCGCGCGATTGAGGTCTGCCATGGCGCTGTGTCTGCCGTCCGATTCGCGTTGCCGCGGGGCGCTGCTGCTCGCCCTCGTCCTGTTCCTGGCCGGTTGCCAATCGGCACCCGCTCCGGCTACCGCGGGTCCGTCGGCCGGACCGGCGACGGGCACCGAGATCCTGTGGGACCGCTACGGCGTGCCGCACATCTTCGCCCCCGACCACGCCAGCCTGTTCCAGGCCTACGGCTACGCCCAGATGGAGGCGCACGCCGAGCTGCTCATCCGGCTGTACGCCCAGGCGCGCGGACGCGGCGCCGAGTTCTACGGCGCGCAGTACCTGGACTCCGATCGCTGGGTGCGCACCAACGGCCTGCCGGCCACGGCCGCCGAGTGGGCCACGGGACAGAGCCGCGAGTTCGCCCCGCTCATCGCGGCGTTCGCCCGCGGGCTCAACCAGTGGGCCGACGAGCACGCCGCAGAGCTGAGTCCCGAGGCCAGGAGGGTCCTGCCGCTGTCGGCCGAGGACGTCTACGCTCACGGGCTGCGCACCATCCACTACGACTGGATCGTCAGCCCGCGCCGGCTCGAGACCCGCCTGGCCCGCTGGGACGACGAGGTCCACGGCTCGAACGAGTGGGCGGTGAGTGCGTCGCGGTCGGCCTCCGGCCACGCGCTGTTGATGAGCAACTCACACCTGCAATGGGGCGATATCCACACCTACTTCGAAGTGCAGCTCACCGCACCGGGGGTGACCAGCTACGGCGCCGTCTGGGTCGGGTTCCCCGTACTGCGCCAGTGCTTCACCGAATACGTCGGCTGGACGCAGACCACCAACAACCCGTCCGAATCGGACCTCTACGGCCTGGTGCTGAAGGACGGCGGCTACGTGCTGGACGGGCAGGTACGCCAGTTCGACACCCACGACGAGACCATCCGGGTTCGTCAGGACGACGGCTCGCTGAAGGACGAGACCTTGACGGTGCGTCGGACGGTGCACGGGCCGGTCGTGGCCGAGCGCAACGGCCGGCCGATCGCCATGCGGGTCGTGGCGCTGGACCGGCCGCGGCTCTTCGAGCAGTTCTGGCGGATGGGGCTGGCGAAGAACTTCGACGAGTGGCAGGAGGCGATGCGGATGCAGCAGCTCCCGCTCTTCAACACCGCCTACGCCGACCGCGACGGGCGCATCGCCTACGTCTACAACGCCACCCTGCCCGTGCATCCCACCGGCGACTACCGCTTCTGGCAGGGCGTCGTGCCCGGCGATCGCTCGGACTTGATCGCGACCGACATCGTGCCCTACGACCGCATCCCGATGGTCATCGATCCCCCGCAGGGCTGGATCCAGAACTCCAACGACATGCCGTGGACGTCCACGTACCCACGGTCGCTCGATCCGAAGAACTTCGCCGCCGGCTTCGCGGCGCTCCAGGGCATCACCCAGCGGGCACAGCGCGGCACCCGCATCCTCAGCACGGCACCAGAGAAGATCAGCTTCGAGTTCATCAAGCAGGGCAAGCTCGACACCCGGGTGGAGACGGCCGATCAGTTCGTGGACGACCTCGTGGCCGCGGCCCGCGCCCGTGGCACCGCGCGGGCCAGACGGGCCGCCGACGTGCTGGCCAGATGGGACCGTCAGGGCGAGGTGGACAGCGACGGCATGCTGCTTTTCTACAAGTTCATGACCGCCGCCGGCCCGGCGTTTGCGAACATCGGCGGCTTCAAGGTGCCGACCGACGACGCCCGCCCGCTCGACACGCCGCGCGGGTTCGAGGACCCGGCCAGGGCGGTGGCCCTCCTCGACACGGTGGCCGGCGAGGTCGAGAAGGAGTACGGCGGCCTGGCGGTGAAGTGGGGCGACGTGCTGCGCTTCCGTCGCGGCGACACCGACGTGCCCGGCAACGGCGCCCCGTCGTCGCTGGGCGCCATCCGGACCATCAACGTCAGCGGGTTCAAGGACGGCAAGCTCGAGGCGGTGTCGGGCGACACCTTCTACGGCGTGATCGAGTTCTCCACGCCGCAGCGCGGCGAGGTGCTCCTCAACTACGGCAACTGGTCCAAGAAAGGGTCGAAGCACATCGACGACCAGCTGCCGCTGGCGTCGCGCAAGGAGCTGCGGCCGATGTGGCGCGACCGGCGCGACATCGAGGCCAACCTGGAGAGCCGCAAGCCGTTCGACTCGCGCGGCCGATCCGCGCCCGGGGCCGGTTGGGAGCGGCACCACGGTGCGCCTTCTATCTTCAGAACATGCCGTTGGCGTGCCGCGCCCCGCGCGGCACGACCTGCAGGACGTCCCAGTGCTCGACAATCCGGCCGTCGGCGTCGAACCTGAAGATGTCGATGCCTGCCCAGTCCCGGTTGGCGTCGGTCGGCCACACCTGGTGGCAGTGCAGCACGACCAGGTCGCCCTCCGCGATCGAGCGCTTGACGTGCACCCGCTTGCCCGGATGCTCGCGCGCCATGCGTTCGAAGTACTCGACGAACGCCTCCTTGCCGTCGGCCACGTGCGGGTTGTGCTGGGTGTAGGTGGCGCCGGCGAACTGCTCCATGGCGGCGCGCGGCTGGCACTGGTTGAACATCAGGTCGTAGAACGCCATGGCGTTCTGGCGGTTGCGTTCCAGTCTGACGCTCATCGGCTGTTCTCCTGTCGACAGTCACCAGGGCGACGCCGCACTTGCAGCCCTGCGGCGCCGGGCGCGCACGTATAATCCTCGTCGTTCACGACCGACCACAAAGGAGTTTCGATGACCGCTGCGACCGCCACGATCAACGCCACCAACCTGGGCTGCTCGATCACCTGCAAGGACCTGCCGGCGTCGATGGCCTTCTACCGCGACGCCATCGGCTTCGCCGTGGCCTTCACGTTCGAGAACGAGGGCAAGCTGGCCGGCGCAGTGATGACGGCGGGCGACTGCCGCATCGTCCTCAACCAGGACGACGGCAAGCTCGGCTGGGACCGCGTCAAGGGCCAGGGGTTCTACCTGCAGATCAACGTGGCGGCGGCCGGCGACGTGGACGCCGCGGCGGCACGGATCAAGGCCGCCGGCGGAACGTTGATCGACGAGCCGGCGGACCGCCCGTGGGGTGCCCGCATGTTCCAGTTCAAGGATCTCGACGGGTTCAAGCTCGGCGTGTCGTTCCCGCTCGCCGGATAGCGCGATGACGCTCAACCGCGTGGCCCGGCTGGTCGAACGTCCGACCGGTCTGGTCACGCGCGGCAACTTCGCGATCGGCGACGAGCCGCTGCCGGAGCCGCGCGACGGCGAGTTCCGGGTCAAGGTCTCCCACATCTCGCTCGACCCGGCGATGCGCGGCTGGATGAACGACGCCCGCTCCTACGTCGAGCCGGTCGGGCTGGGCGAGGTCATGCGGGCGCTGGCCGTCGGGCACGTCGAGGCGTCGCGCCATCCGGAGTTTCGCGAGGGCGACGCCGTGTCCGGGCGCTTTGGTGTGCAGCAGTACGCCCTGTCGAACGGTGTCGGCGTGGGGCGCATCGACGAGACCCTGGCGCCGCTGCCCACCTGGCTCGGCGGCCTCGGCATGCCGGGGCTGACCGCCTACTTCGGACTGTTCGAGGTGGCGAAGGCGCAGGCGGGCGAGACCGTGGTCGTCTCGGCCGCCAGCGGCGCCGTCGGCCAGGTGGTCGGTCAGCTCGCCAGGATCACGGGCTGTCGGGCCGTGGGCATCGCCGGCGGCACCGAGAAATGTGCGCTGGTCACCGGCACCTTCGGCTTCGCCGCCGCCGTGGACTACAAGGCGGCGGATTTCGTCGGACGGCTCGACGCGGCGGCCCCCGGCGGCATCGACGTCGACTTCGAGAACGTCGGCGGCGCCGTGTTCGAGGCGGTGCTGGCCCGGATGAACACGTTCGGGCGCATCGCGCTGTGCGGGTTGATCTCGGCCTACAACGCCAGCCGGGCGGAGGCCGGGCCGCGGAATCTCCGCCTCGTCCTCACCCAGCGCCTGCGGATGCAGGGCTTCATCGTCTTCGACTTCGCGGCCCGCTACGACGAGGCCCTGGCGGCGCTGACCGGCTGGTACAAGGACGGCCGCTTGACATTGATCGAGGACGTGCGCGACGGCGGCATCGACGCCTACCCGGACGTGCTGAACCTGCTGTACACCAGCGGCAATCGCGGCAAGCTGGTGCTGAAGGTGTAGGACCTCACCGCCGCAGGATCTTCTCCATCGGCCGCCCCTTGGCCAGCTCGTCGACGAGCTTGTCCAGGTAGCGGACGTTCTGCATCACCGGATCGGTGAGGTCCTGGACGCGCACGCCGCACACGGTGCCGGTGATGAGCGAGCGGTTGGGATTGAGCGCCGGCGCCTGCGCGAAGAAGGTCTCGAAGTCGTTCCCGGCGTCGACTTGCGCCTGCAGGCCCTTCCGGTCGTAGCCGGTCAGCCAGCAGATCACCTCGTCCACTTCGTCCTTGGTCCGCTGCTTGCGTTCCGCCTTCCGGACGTAGTGCGGGTAGACCCCGGAGAACTTGAGCGCGTTGACGGAGCGTGTGGCCATCGAACGTCCTCCCTGCGGCGACTCACCCCGCGAGCGTCTGCGCGGTGATGGCGTCGATGTGCGCGAGGGCGCAGTCCACGGTGGGGAACCCGCACTCCTGCCCGTCGAAGACGAGGTACAGGTCGGTGCCGCCCAGCACGATCACCTCGGCGCCCTCGTCGTACAGCCGGCGGCCGATGCGGAAGAAGAACGCCCGGTGCTCGTCGGTGACTCGCCCGGTGGTCCCCATGCCCAGATACTCGCGGTCGGTCGCCATGAAGTCGTCGCCGCCTGGCACGCGCACGTCGAAGCCGTCGAGCGCGCCGTAGACACGGCTCGCCATCGCCACCGTGGTGCCGATCAGCCCGACCCGGGTCACGCCCCTGGCGGTGAGCGCGTCGTGCACGGCCGGCACGATGCTCACCATCGGCAGCGGCGACACGGCCGCGAACTCCTGGTGGCAGAAGTGGCCGGCGATCGAGGTGATTGCCACCTGCTCGGCGCCCGCTGCCTGCAGCCGCCGCGTCAGGCGTTCGAAGGTCGCCGCCTGGCGGTCGCGATGGTCGCCGCGCAGGTTGGCCACCAGCTCCGGGGCGTCGGCGTTGACGATGGTCAGGTCGAGCGGCCGGCCGGCGCGGGCATGGGCAGCGCTGATGTGCCGGTAGTAGAACTCGGTCGCTGCCGGACCGATGCCGCCGATGAGGCCGATGTGCACGACGCCCTGCCGTTTCGCCCTGCCGGGCGGCTACACGTGCTGGTCGATGAGGATCGGGTTGCCGTCCGGGTCGGCCAGCGTGATGTAGGCCGGACCGGTGGTCGAGGCATCGGCTTCGGTCCCGAGGGTGAGGCCCCGATCTTTCAACTGCTGCTGGATGCTGCGCACGTCCTGGTACTCGGGCAGGGGCCTGGCGTCGCTGTCCCACCCCGGGTTGAAGGTGAGCGTGTTCTTCTCGAACATCCCCTGGAACAGGCCGATCACCGTCGCGCCGTTCTTCATGATCAGCCAGCGCTGGTCCTGATTCCCGCCGAACACCGCGAAGCCGAGCCGTTCGTAGAAGGCCCGCGACGCGGCGATGTCCTTGACCGCCAGACTGATCGAGAACGCACCCAGCTGCATCGGCGAACCTCCCCGCCCCGAACCTCGCGTCCGGGGTCGCGGGATTCTATCGCCGGCGCAGCCGGAGCAGGAAACGGGGCCGCCTGCCACCGCCTGACGGAGGATCGACGGCGCCGACGCTGGTACGAGTCGAGGGATGACCATGACACTCAACGCACTTCGACTCGCTCGACCGACGGGAGCCATGCTCTCCGGCGTACTGTTGGGGTTGCTGGCCGCGGGCTGGCCGCAACCGGCGTGGACCCAGTCTGTCGGCCGGCCCGCCAACTCGAGCGCCGACGTGCCGGCTGGCGTGCCGCAGTCGGTAGCCGACGACCCCTCGGTGGCGCCGGGGCGCGACGCCGCGTGGGATCGGGCCACCGCACCAGTCGTGCACAACTGGCGAATCGTCGGTTCGGCCCTGAAACCGCGCGAGAACGACGTTTCGTACTCCGTCAGTTCGGGCGGCAGCTGCGCCTACGTGACGGCGGGCGACGCGAGCACCGTCTGGAACGCCGTGCCTCAGCTGCCCGACGGCGCGGTCGTCGACACGCTGCGGATGTACTACTCCGACACCAGCGCCAGCAACAGCACCGGGTGGTTCACGATCTACGACCTCTACGGGACGATCGTCCAGGAGTTCCCGGTGAGTTCCAGCGGCAGCGCCGGCAACAGCTTCAACGACTCGGCGGCGATCGGCCACACCGTCGACTACTCGGTGTATTCGTACGTGTTGAACTGGCGGCCCGTGGTCGTCGGCTCCGCCATGCAGCTGTGCGGGTTCCGGGTGTTCTACACGACACCGCTCCTTCTGCCCGGCGCCCCGCAGAACCTGTCCGCCACGGCGAGCGGCGGCAGCGTGCTCATCACCTGGGCGCCGCCGGCCTCGGGCGGTGCGGCGGACAGCTACGTGCTCGAAGCGGGCTCGGCGCCCGGACTGGCCAACCTCGCCGTCGTGCCAGTGGCGGCCACGTCGTTCGCCACGGCGGGTGTGCCCTCCGGCACCTACCATCTCCGGGTGCGCGCCGTGAACGCCACCGGCACCGGGCCGGCGAGCGCAGATGTCCAGCTGGTCGTGCCCTGACGCCGCCTGCGCCGGACCGCTGCTCGAACCACCATCCGGCCCCGCTCGTCGCGGTGACACTCGGCCGGACGGCGCGCGGACCGCGGCGGCGTTCTATGCTGCACCATGCCCACCCGACGCCGCGTCCTGAAGACCGCCGCCCTCGCGGGTGGCGCCCTCGGCGCCAGTGCGCTCTGGCCCGGCGCCTTGACCGCGGCGCTGGTGCAGCCCGCGCCGAAGCCGCTGCGCATTCTCGTGCTCGGCGGCACCGGCTTCATCGGCCCCCATCAGGTGCGCTATGCGGTGGCGCGCGGCCACAGGGTGACGCTCTTCAATCGCGGCCGCACCAACCCGGGCCTGTTCAAGGGCATGGACGGCATCGAGGAGCGGACCGGCGACCGCGCGCCGAACCCGGGCAACTACGACTCGCTGAAGACCGGTGTGTGGGACGTCGTCGTCGACAACCCGACCACCCGGCCCCGCTGGGTGCGCGAGGCGGCCGCGGCCGTCAAGGGCCGGGCCGGGCAGTACGTCTTCATCTCGACGATCTCGGTGTACGCCGCCAACGACACGCCAGGGGCCGACGAGACCGCCGCCGTGGCCACGACCACGACCCCCGAGGTCGAAAGCGGCCCGGAGTTCATGCCGCTCTACGGGCCGCTCAAGGCGCTGTCGGAACAGGAGGCCCAGAAGGCGTTTCCCGGCCGGGCGACGATCATCCGGCCGGGGCTCATCGTCGGCATCGGCGACGCCACCGATCGCTTCACCTACTGGCCGGTGCGGGTCGCTCGCGGTGGCACGGTGCTGGCGCCGCCGGCCGACGACCCGGTGCAGATCATCGACGCGCGCGACCTGGCCGAGTGGACCATCCGCTGCTGCGAGCAGCAGGTGTACGGCGTGTTCAACGCCACCGGCCCGGCGTCGCGCTTCACCGTGCGGCAGATGCTCGAAGGGATTCGCGGCGCGCTGGGCGCCGAGGCGACTTTCGTCCACGCGACCGCCGCGTTCCTGGCCGCGCAGCAGCCGCCGGTGCGCGGCTGGTCGGACCTGCCGGTCTGGGTGCCGCCGGCCGGCGAGACGGCCGGGTTCACGCAGCGCAGCATCGCCCGCGCCCTGGCCAAAGGGCTCACGTTCCGGCCCTTCGCCGACACCGTGACGGCGACGATGGCGTTCTACGAGAGCCAGAGTGAGGAACGGAAGGCGCAGCTGCGCGCCGGCCTGGCCGCGGACCGCGAAGCGGCGGTGCTGGCGGCGTGGCAGGCCAGGCGGTGACGGCGGAACGTTCGCGCCACGGCCAGCTAGCCCTCGTCCTGCGTGGCCGACTCGCGCACCCAGGTGATGACGTCCACGTTCACGGCCTGGGCGCCGATGGCCCGCAGTGCGGCATTGGCCTTGCCGCGGTGATACTGCCCGTGGGTGAGCACGTGGAGGAGGATGTCGCTGAGGGCAGTGCGATACGTGACGCCGGCGGTGGTCGTGTAGACGATCTCGCGGGTCAGGGCTGCAGGCGTGAGTGCCGCGAGCATCTGGCGCAGCGCCTCGTCGATGGCGGCGCCAGCCGCCGCCAGCTCGTCGAGCCCGAGGGACGGCCAGACCGGGAGGGTCGCCGGCCGGCCTTCGATTCGGGACAGCCAGATCTCCTGGGCCGCCCGCACGTGCGCGAGTTCGCGCAGGACGGGCGTCAGGTCGCCTGACGCCTGCCGGGCGGCTTTCAAGAGCCGGGCGTCGGCCCACTCCCCGTGGCGGTGGAGACGGTGCAGGTCTTCGCGCATGCGAATCTGTCGGAGCCGCGCGTCGAGCCGATCGGCGGCTGCGCCCCGATTGTAGCGGCTTTCCAGCGGCGTCGCCGCCCGCGCCCGCCCCGCCCGACCTCTTCTAGCGGAACACGTCGCGGATGCGCCGGCCGAGATCGTCGGCCCAGCCGCGCACGGCGCGCACGAGCCGTTCGCGCACGGTGCCGCGGTGCAGCGGGCACAGCCCGTCTGGCACCTCGTCACCGTCTTTGAAGTACTCCGTATAGAGCGGGCAGCCGTCCACCGGCTGGCGGTGGCTCTCGGCGCACAGCGTCTCTTCGCGCAGGCCGGCGGGCCGCTCGAAGCGGCCGGGCGCGCGGACGCGAGCGGCGCGCTGCATGAAGTCGGTCCAGATCGGCAGCGCGTAGCCGGCGGCGAAGGCGTTCTTCCCGATCGGCTGCGGCCGATCGAAACCCACCCACACGCCGGCGACCACCGTGGGCGAGAAGCCGACGAACCAGGCGTCCTTGAAGTCGTCGGTGGTGCCGGTCTTGCCGCCCACCGGGAAGCGGAGCCCGGCCCGCCGCGCCGCCGACGCGGTGCCGCGGTCCACGACGTCCTCCAGCATCGTCACCATCTGGAACGCCACCTCTGGCGCGAGCACCCGCTCGCTGGCCACCGGCTGGCTGTGCGCGATGTCGCCGTCGGCGTCCACCACGCGGGTGATGTCGCGCGGCGCCACCGCCAGGCCGCCGTTGGGGAACACCGCAAAGGCCGTGGTGAGCGCCAGCGGCGTCACCAGTCCGGTGCCCAGCGCCAGCGACGGCACGTCGGGCAGGTCGTCCAGGCCGCTGCGCGACGCCAGACGGAGCACGGGGCGGCTGCCGATCTGCTGCTGCAGCCGCACGGCGGCGCGGTTGTTCGAGGCCGCGAGCGCGTCGCGGAGCGTCACCACCGGCGGGGCGTCGTCCTTGACGTTGCGCGGCGTCCACTCGTCGGGCCCCTGCGGCGGCAGGCGGTCGAGCCCGTGCAGCTCGGACACCGGCGACATTCCGCGCTCGAGCGCCGCGGCGAACACGAACGGCTTGAACGCCGAGCCGGGCTGGCGGCGGCTGCGGCTGGCGCGGTTGAACGCCGATCGCGCGTAGTCGCGGCCGCCGACCATCGCCAGCACGTCGCCGGTGCGCGGGTCGATGGCCACCAGCGCCGCCTGCAGCCCGGGGGCGCCGAGACGGTCGAGGCCGCGCGTCACCGCGGATTCGGCGGCGTCCTGCAGCGCCGCCACGAAGGTGGTGTCCACGCGCCAGTCGGGCGGATGGTCGCCGCCGAAGCGGTCGCGGAAACGCTGGCGCAGGTAGGCCTTCGCATACCCGTGCCGCGAGGCGCTGTCGGCCCGATACGGCCGCACCCGCAGCCGGGCGCGGCGCGCGGCGCGTTCCTCGTCGGCATCGATGAAGCCGGCGGCGCGCATGCGGGCCAGCACCACGTGGCTGCGGGCGACGGCGCGGTCGAGGTTGGACCACGGCGACAGCGCCGCCGGGGCGCGCGCCAGGCCGGCGATGAGCGCGGCCTCGGCCAGCGTGAGGTCGCGGGCCGGCTTGCCGAAGGTGCGCTGGGCCATCGCCTCCACGCCGTAGATGCCGGCACTCAGATAGATGCGGTTGAGATAGAGCTCGAGGATCTGCGGCTTGGTGAGCTCGGCCTCGATGAGCAGCGACAGCACCGCCTCGCGGCCCTTGCGCCAGTAGCTGCGCCGGTTGGACAGGAACAGCGTCCGCGCCAGCTGCTGGGTGATGGTGCTGCCGCCCTCCACCGTGCCGGGCGCGCCCAGGTTCCTGACGGCGGCGCGGGCGATGGCGATCGGGTCGAGACCGGAATGGCGGAAGAAGCGGTGGTCCTCGACGGCGACGAACGCCTGCTGCAGGTGCGGCGCGATGGCCGCAATCGGCACGTCGTGCCGTTGCTCGTCCAGCCGGAACCAGCGCTGGCCGTCGGCGGTGTGGAACCAGGTGTCGCCGACGCCGCGGGTCAGGCGGTGCACGGCCCAGCCCTGGCGGCCGAGCCACACGGTGGCGACGATCGCCAGGCCCACCACCACGCCGAGCAGCAGCCGGGCCCGGCCGTGGTCGGTACGAAGCACCGCCCGCACACGATATTGGACGACGCGGCGGGCCGGTTGGTCGCGCGGCGCCGTTGGTCCGCGGCGGGTAGTATCTCCTCGTGCGCCCGCCCGTCGTCGTTGCCCTCTGCCTGGTCCTGGCGGCCTGCCGCACGGCGCCGCCAGTGCCGCTCCCGCCCGCGCCGCCCGACCTGCCGCCGCTCACGGCGGAGAGCGCGTCGAACTTCGCCACGATCACGCTCCGCTGCGTGGCCAAGGCGTATCCGAGCCAGCCCGGCTACGTGCTGAACGCCGTCGAGGACGTGCGCCCGCCCGATCTCGTGCATCCCGCCTTCTACGGCTGCTACGACTGGCACTCGTCGGTGCACGGCCACTGGATGCTGGCACGGCTCCTGCGCCTGTTCCCGTCGCTCCCCGAGGCACCGGCGATCGTCGCCGCGCTCGACCGGAACCTGACCGCGGAGAACCTCGCCGTAGAGGCGGCGTACTTCACGCGGCCGGGCACGGCGGCGTTCGAGCGGCTGTACGGGTGGGCGTGGACGCTCAAGCTGGCCGAGGAGCTGCACCGCTCGTCGTCGGCGGAGGCGAAGCGATGGGAGCAGCACCTGCAGCCGCTGACCAGGGCGCTCGTCAGGCGCTACCTCGACTTCCTGCCGAAGCAGACCTATCCGATTCGCACCGGCGTCCATCCGAACACCGCGTTCGGGCTCGGCCTGGCGCTCGACTACGCGGTCGCCGTCGGCGACGCGCCCCTGAGGGATCTCGTCGTGGCACGCAGCCGCGACTACTTCCTCGGTGACACCGACTACCCGGCCACGCTCGAGCCGAGCGGCTCCGACTTCCTCTCGCCGGCGCTGGTCGAGGCCGATCTGATGCGCCGGGTGCTGCCGCCGGCCGAGTTCGCGCGGTGGTTCGACGCCTACCTGCCGGCGATGCGCGACGGCCAGCCCGCCAACCTGCTGACGATCGCGGTGGTCACCGACCGATCAGACCCGCAGCTCGGCCACCTCGACGGCCTGAACCTGAGCCGCGCCTGGGCGATGCGGAACATCGCCGCGGCCTTGCCTGCCGAGGCGCGCGCCCGCGCCTTTCTCGCCGCCGCCGGCCACACCCATGCGGTCGACGCGCTCCAGCACGTCGCCACCGGCCACTACGCGGGCGAACACTGGCTGGCGTCGTTCGCCGTGTTCCTGCTGACGGAGACGCCGTGACCACGGGTGAGCCGTTCCAGGGCGGCGTCGTGCACCCGGTGTCTTCGTGGCCGACCGACTACCCGGCACTTCCGGTGGGCGGCGTCTCGCGCGCTTCCGGCGTCCGCCGATACAGGACGTAATCGAATTGGCCGTGCAGCCACGCCTCGTCGGTGGCCGCGTCGTGCTTGGGCTCGATCACCTCCTGGTACACATGGGCGTACTGGCCGCCGAGCCGCGCCACTTCCTGGATGAGGCGGTGCTCGGCGGTGGCCATCACCTCGCGCTGGCACACCTGCCACAGATCGTCGCGATGCGCGAAGGCGCCTTGCACACGGCTGCTGTCCGCCTCGACCCGATACGTCCCGGCGAGGGCGGCGTCGAGCGGCGGCAACTCGCGATGCCAGAAGACGATCTTCGGTCCCTGCTCACGATCGGAGACTTCCACGCAGCGACCAGAAGCGACTTTCGTGCCATATGCCGGCACACTCGTCTGGTGGTCGCGCAGGACGTCGTCCGACCGCGTGGCCGAGGCTGGCGGAGGAATCCCGCGGAGCGGCGAGAGTTTCCGCGCCTGCCGCCAGCGTCAGCTCCAGGTCTGGGGGCGGGATGAGCGAGGGCGAGCGACGCATTGGACTCCCGGGGGCGGTCTTCACGTTGGTCGGGTACGTGATCGGCGCCTCGATCTTCATCTTGCCGGGCCAACTGGCCGCCGACGTGGGTCCGGGTGCCTTCGTCTCCTATCTGATCGCCGGCGTGCTCGCGGCACTGGGCTCGGTCGTCGCGGCGCAGATCGGAAGCGCGCTGCCCGTGAGCGGCTCGCTCGTCGTGGCCGCCAGTCGAGTGCTCTCGCCCATGGTGGGCTTCTTCACGCTGTGGGCGCTGCTGCTCGCGGTCGGGGTCGCGATCTCGCTCGTGGCCTTCGGCATGGTGGACTACCTCGCCTATTTCCTGCCCGGCCTTCCTCGCTCGGCGGCGGCCCTCGCGGTGACGGTCGTGTTCACCCTGCTCAACTTGACCCCGGTGCGGGTCGCCGTCGGCCTCCAGGCGGCGATGACCGTCGGATTCCTCGCGGTGCTGTTGGTCTTCGGCGTCGGTGGCACGGTGTCGGCCCGATCGGAGTATCTGACACCGCTGCTGCCCACGGGACTCGGCGCTGTCGTCCTCGCCGCCGTTCCGGCCTACTTCAGCTACTCCGGCGCGTTCGTGATCGTGGAGCTCGGCGGCGACATTCGCGATCCGGCGCGGACCCTGCCCAGGGCGCTGCTGATCGGATTCGCGATCATCGCCGCGGTCTATGCCCTGGTGGCCTATGCGGTGCCGGCCGTGATCCCCTGGGAGTCGCTCGCCGGTGTGGATGCGCCGATCGCCCGGGCCGCTCAGGCTTTTCTCCCGAGCTGGGTCGGCGGAGTCGTGGCCGTGGCCGCGATGCTGGCGGCGGGCACCTCGATCAATGGGATGCTGCTGGTCCACTCGCGCGACATCGTGGCGATGGCGCGCGCCCAGGTATTTCCCGCTGCGCTGGGTAGCCGAAGCCGGGGTGGGGTGCCGGTCGGCGCCACCCTCGCGTTGGGGGCGGTCGGCTTCCTGTCCGTGCTGGTCGGCGGGACGATTCGCGAGTACGCCGTGCTCGTGGTGACCTCGGTGATGCTGCTACAGGCCATCATGGCCATCACCCTGCTGCGGATGCCGATCGTGCTGCCCGAAGCCCTGCGCCAGGCCAGCTTTCGACTTGGCCGGACGGCGCGCTGGATCTTCGGGGTGCTCACCCTCGTGGCCTCGATCGGCTTCATGTTCCTCGCTGTGGGCGACAATCTCCGGAACGGCCTCGTCTACCTGGGTGTCCTGGCACTCGGCGGGGTCTACTTCTCGGCGCGACGCCGGATCGTCGCGCGACGGGGTGGCGACCTGAACCGAGTCCTGGGGGAGGGCAGCGCGGCGGAGGGCTGACCCGCTGCTGCTGTTCTTGACCTTGCTGCCGGCCGCGCCCTCCGCTGGGTGGCGCCTGGCGCAGCCGGAGCGCCTACAGCGGCGTCACCGCGTCGGGCACCGCCGGCAGCCGCCGCCGCAGGCGCTGCAGCAGGGCCCGCACGGGCTTGCGCTGCTGCACGTCGTCGAAGAGCGAGTAGGCCACCGGCGTGACCACCAGCGTCAGCACCAGCACCAGCGTCTGCCCGCCGATCACCACCCAGCCGATGGCGTGGTTGGTGGCCGAGCCGACGCCCTGGGTGAGCACCAGCGGCACCATGCCGGCCACGAAGGCCAGCGTGGTCATCAGGATCGGCCGCAGGCGGTCGCGGCTGGCCTGCACGACCGCCGCGTGGGTGCTCAGCCCCTCGGCGCGCAGCTGATTGGCGTGGTCGATCTGCAGGATGGAGTTCTTCTTCACCACGCCGAAGAGCACCAGCAGGCCCAACCCCGAGAAGATGTTCAGCGACTGCTGGAAGATGACGATCGACAGCAGCGCAAAAGGCAGCGTGAGCGGCAGGGACAGCAGGATGGTCACCGGGTGCAGCCACGACTCGAACTGCGCCGCCAGGATCAGGTACATGAACACGAGGGACAGGACGATCGCCGAGAGGAACGCCGTGGCGGTACGGTTGAGCTCGCGCGATCGGCCGGTGAAGCCGGCGCGGTAGTCCGAGGTCATGCCGAGCTCGTTCGAGCGGTCGACGATCGCCTGCTGCACCGCCGCCTGCGACACCCCCGGCAGCAGGTTGGCGACGATGGTCACCTGGCGCTGGCGGGCGATGCGGCTGATGGTGGCCGGCGCCGCATCGCGGGTGAAGGTGGCGAAGTTGTCGAGGCTCACGCTGCCGAGCCGCGACGAGGGCACGGTCAGGGCGGCGATGGCCGCCTCGGTCGTGCGGTCGGTGTCGCGGGCGCGCAGATGCACCTCGTACTGCTCGCCGCCGTCGTTGAAGGTCGTCACCTGATCGCCACCCACCAGCAGGCGCAGCGCCTCGGCGGCGTCGCCGATCGAGACGCCGAGGTCGGCCGCCTTGGCGCGGTCGAGGTGCACCGACAGCTCGGGCTTGCCGAGGTTGAGCGTCGTGTCCACGTCCACCAGCCCGGGGATCGCCGCCACCTTCTCGCGCAGCGCCTCGCTGTAGCGCTCCAGGCCGTCGAGCTCGGGGCCCTGCAGCACGAACTGGATGTCGCCGCCGCCGCCACCCGGTCCGCCGCCGCCCTGCACCGCCGCCCGGACGCCGTCGCCGGTGATGAGCGGCAGCAGCTCGGTCCGCACCTCGGCCATCACCGCCGCCTGGTCGCGGCGCCGCTCGTCGATGTCGTGCAGGCGGACGAACACGTTGGCGACGTTGAGCGTGCCGGCGTTGTCGCCGGCCACGGTCACCAGCGTGTAGTCCACCTCGGGCAGGCGACGGATCGCCGTCGCCAGGCGACTGGCCAGCAGGTCGGTGGCGTCGAGGCTCGAACCCTCGGGCGCCCGCAGCGTCACCTCGAACTGCGACTGGTCGTCCACCGGCGTGAAGTTGACGTTGACGATGCGGAAGAGCGGCACGCTCGACGCCAGGATGAGCACCGTGGCCACCGCCACCAGGCCGCGGTGCGCCATCGCCCACTCGAGCAGCCGCGTGTAGCCGCGGTCGAGCGGGGCGAAGAACCGCGAGTGCTTCGAGTCGTGGCCGTCGCCGCGGCCCTTGGTCGCCGACAGCCAGTAGGCCGACATCATCGGCGTCAGCGTGAAGCTGACAAACAGCGACACCATCACCGCGAAGGCCATGGTCAGGCCGAAGCTCTGCATGAAGCGGCCGACCATGCCGCTCATGAAGCCCACCGGCGCGAAGATCGCCACCAGCGAGAAGGTGGTGGCGAGCACCGCCAGGCCGATCTCGCGGGTCGCCTCGACGGCTGCCTGCATCGGCGGCATCCCCTTCTCCTCGATGAACCGGTAGATGTTCTCGAGGACGACGATGGCGTCGTCGATGACGATGCCGACCGACAGCGTCAACGCCAGCATGGTCAGCATGTTGAGCGTGAAGCCCATGTACCAGATGAGCGCGAAGGTCGCGACGATCGAGGTCGGGATCGAGATGGCGGCGATGACCGTCGAGCGGAAGTTGCCGAGGAACAGCAGCACGACCACGGCGGCGAGGAGCGACCCGACCACCAGGTGCTCTTCCACCGTGGCGATCGACGCCTCGATGAAGGCGGCCTCGTCGCGGACGATGCGCAGGCTGTAGCCGGGCTGCAGGGTCTGCTCCAGGACCGCCAGCCGCGCCTTCAGGCTGTTGGCCACCTCGACGGTGTTGGTGCCCGACTGCTTGCGGATCTGCAGCAGCACCGTCGGGGTGCCGTCGACGCTGGCCTGGCTGGTGGGCTCGGCCATGCCGTCTTCCACCTCGCCGACGTCGCGCAGCCGCACCGGGTGGCCGGCCACCTCGCGGATCACGATGTCGCCGAACTCCTCGACCGTCGCCACCCGGCCGCGGGTGCGCAGGGTGACCGACTCGGCGCCCTGATCGATGCGCCCGCCCGGCACCTCGACGTTCTGCGTCTGCAGGGCCCGGGCGACGTCGTTGACGGTCAGGTTCTGCGCCCGCAGCCGCTCGGAGCCGAGCCACAGGTTGATCTGGCGGCGGCGGCCGCCGATGACCAGCACCTGGCCGACGCCGTCGGAGCTTTCGAGCTGCCGGCGCAGCACCTTGTCGGCGTACTCGGTGATCTCGCGCAGCGGCTTGTTCGCCGTGACCGCCACGGTGAGCACCGGCGACGCCGTCGGATCGAGCTTCTCGACCGTGGGCTGGATCACCGTCCGCGGCAGCAGCGGGATCACCCGGTTGACCTTGTCACGCACCTCCTGGGCGGCGACGTTGGCGTCCTTCTCGAGGACGAACGACACCATCACCTGCGAGACGCCTTCCGAGGAGGTCGAGGTCAGCGTGTCGATGCCGCTGATGGTGTTGACGGCCTCCTCGATCTTGTCGGTGACCTCGGTCTCGATCTGCTCGGGCGCGGCGCCGGGCAGGCGGGTGGTGACGACCACCGCCGGGATGTCGATGTTCGGGAAGCGATCGACGCCGAGGCGGAAGAAGGCGAAGAGGCCGACCACCGACAGCGAGAGGATGAGCACCCAGGCGAAGACCGGGCGACGGACACAGAGTTCGGCGAGCCACTGCACGGCGTCACCGGCCCTTCGTGACCAGGGCGCCGTCGGTCACCCTATCGAGGCCGCCGACAATCAGCGTGTCGCCCGCGGTGAGGCCGGTGGCCGCTTCGACGCGGTCGCCCTCGGTCTGGCCGAGGGTGATGAGCCGGGCCTCGGCGCGGCCGTCCTTGACGACGTACACCGTGGCGCTCGACGCGGTCTTCCGGACGGCGGCCGCCGGGATCAGCAGCGCCTGGGCCTTCTCGGCCTGCTCGATGCGGGCGGTGGCGAAGAGGCCCGGCTTGAGCCGGCCGTCGGCGTTCTCCACCAGCGCCTCGACGACCAGCGCCCGGGTGTCGGTCTGCAGGGCCGGGGAGACGAAGCGGACCGTGCCGGTGAAGGTCTCGCCGGGATAGGCGTCGACGTCGAGCGCCACCGGGCGGCCCTCGGCGACGGCGCGGACGTACTGCGCCGGCACCGTCAGCTCCAGTCGCAGCGGGCTGACGCGCAGCACCGACGCCACCTTGGTGCCGCGGGTGACGTAGTCGCCCACCGACACGAACCGCTCACCGACCACGCCCTGGAACGGCGCCCGCACCACGGTGTCGGCCACGGTCTTCCTGGCCAGGGCGACGCGGGCCCGCGCCGCCATCAGGCTCTGGTACTGCTGTTCGGCGCCGTTGCGGGCCACTTCGTACTGACGCCGCGCCGCTTCGGCCTGGGCCTGGCGCTGGTCGAACTCCTGCTGCGAGACCAGCTGCCGCTCCTGCAGCATCCTGGTGCGCTCGAATTCGGTGCGCGCCAGTTCGTAGCTGGCCTTGGCGTTGGCGACGTCGGGCACCCGCTCGACGTCGAACGCCCCGCCGGCGGTGAGGCCGAGCCGGGCTTCGATCTGCGCGGCGTTGGCGTCGGCCTCGGTGGCTTGCGCGGTGGCTTCGGCGTCGGCGATGCGGATGAGCGGCGCCTGGGCGCCCACCTGGCTGCCGCGCTCGACCGGCGTGGCGACGACGCGGCCGGCCACTTCGGCGGCCACTTCCGCGGCTTCCTGCGCCGCCAGGGTGCCCGACACGCGCACGTGGCGGGTCACCGGCGTGGCCGTGACCTCGTGGGTCTGGACGGCCACGGCCGCCGGTTCGGCTGGGGCGGCGGCCAGTGCCTCCTGGTTGCGGGAGTCGCAACCGGCCACGACGAGGGCAAGAGCTGGCAGCAGGGCGAAGAGCGGCAACGGGCGCGACACGGGAGTCTCCTTACGCGGTAGCACGGCGGGCGGCGGCAGATACCTTGACGACGGGCGACGCCGCCCCGTTCAGAAAGTGGTCGACGTGCTGGCGGACGAACGCCGCACGGTCGGTGAGGATCGAGGAGTCGGCGCCGGCGGCGTGCAGCTGGCGCCAGTAGAGGAGCGGGCCGAAGAACGCGGCGGCGAGCTGTTCGACGTCGCCGTCACCGATCGACCCGGCGTCGATCAGCCGCTGCAGCAGCGCGTACATGTGCTTGCGGCCGCTGCCCATGCGCTCGAGCAGGTTGATGCGGCCATCGCGGGCCAGGCGGATGCCGTCGGACATCAGGATGCGGAACAGCTGCTGCTGGCGCGGTTCGAGGTAGCGCTCGATCGACAGCGTCGCCACCCGTTCGAGCACCGACCGGGCGTCGGCGGGGTCGAGGTCGTGGAGCGCCGCCATCTGCTCGGACTTCAGCGCGGCATCGGCGGTGAGCAGGGCCTCGAACAGCGCGTCCTTGCTGGGGAAGTAGTTGTAGAGGGCGCTCTCGCGGACGCCCACTGCGCCGGCCAGGTCGCGGAGGCTGGTGCCGAAGTAGCCCTTCTCGGCGAAGAGCGACAGCGCGGCGTCGAGGATGGCCTGGCGGGTGCGCTGCCCGTCGGCGTTGATGGGTCGAGCCATGAGAATTTAATGGTCGTTCATTTATTATCGGATTGGCAAGTCCCTGCCTGTAGAGCTTGGGGTGCCGGGGCCGACGATTCAGTGGATGCGGCGACGGTTGCGCATCAGCTGGACCAGCTGCTCGAGTCGCCGCCGGCGTGTTTCTGGCCGTTTCGCGGTCTGCAGGCGGTAGGTGACGGCGAAGTGGTTGGCCCGGTTCAGGGTGCGGAAGAACGCCAGGGCGCCCGTGTGGCGGGCCAGAGCGCGGAGGAAGTCGGCCGGCACCTGGGCGTTCGCCGGTGAGTCGTAGGCGGCGTCCCAGCGCCCGTCAGCCACGGCGGCGGCCACCTGGGCGAGGCCGCTCGGCTGCATGCGTCCGGCCGCCTCGAGCCGGGCAACGTGGTCGCGATTGCGCTTGGACCACACGCTGCGCGGCCGTCGGGGCGTGTAGCGCACCAGCCAGCTGGTCTCGTCGTGCGGGCGCGCCTGGCCGTCGATCCAGCCCCAGCAGAGCGCCTCGTCGAGCGCCTCGGCCGGCCGAAAGGTCTGCCGTCCGGTGTGCTTCTTGTGGAAACGGAGCCACAGGCCGTCGGACGAGTCGTGGTGCGCCGCCAGCCAGGCCGCCCACGCGGCGGCGCTCCGGAAGGTGCGGACGGCGCCGCGCGCCGGCGCGGTCACGGCGTGATCGGCTGGCGGAACGCGGCGACGACGTAGACCAGCGCCGGCGAGGGCCGGCCGTGCACCCGGGCCGGCCGGAAGCCGATCGCGCGGGCGGCCTCGAGCGCCGGCTGGTCGAATCCCGGCGCCGACTGCAGCACGCGGCTGCGCCCCACCGAGCCGTCGGGGAGCACGGCCAGTTCCACCAGCACCACGCCGTCGAAGAGGGCATTGGGCGGGAACTGCGGCAGCCGCGGCGGCGCGGTCGGATAGGGCACCGTCGCCGAGGCGCGGGCCACGTCGGCGGGCGGCGTGCCCAGCGTGCCGGGGAAGAGCGCCGGCGGGCGGAACAACCCGAGCACCAGGACGCGCGACTCGACCGGCGTGCGCACGACGCGCGGCTCGCCTTCGCCGCCGGTTTCAGCCGACGTGTCGGTGGCGGCTTCGAATCGCCAGGTGCCGAGCGCCGCCGTCACCGCTTCGGTGAAAGGCGACGAGTGCCTGAGCGCGGTCACCGCCGACACGCGCCCGTCGATCGCCACCGTGGCCTCCACCGCGACATCGCCGCCGGCCACTGCCTGGATGGGAATCTCGGGCAGCCGGCCGGCGCGGAAACGGGCCGGGGTGCGGGTCACGAACGGCGAAACGGCGGGATCCTCGACCGCGGGCAGATCGACGTCGAGGGTCTGGCTGGGGCCCTGCTGGAGATCGGCGTCGGTGATGACGCGCGCCGGAGCGACGATGGCCTTGCGGCGCGCCGCTTCCTCGGCGGCGACGTGGCCGAGCGACTGCGCCGCCGCCGGCGCCGCCGCGCAGGCCACCACGAGGGACGCCGAGACGACGGCTCTCATACGATTCCTCCGCGAGCGGGAGACACGACGGCACCAGTGTGCCATTCGCCGTGGCCGGCGGCCAGCCGGAGCGCCGCGGCGTGAAACGGCGCGCACCACCCGGATCGCGCCGAAATACGGCTGCTTGCGACCGGTTCACGACCCGCGCGGCGATGCGGCGGCGCCGCTCAGCGATGCCGCACGTAGACCGTCGTCGGCCCGCCCTTGGTGAAGGCGACGACGTCGTACGGATCCTTCATCCCGCCCTGCTCCATGCCCGGCGATCCGATCGGCATGCCGGGCGCGGAGAGTCCGGTGATCTTCGGCCGCTCCTTCAGCATCTTGTGGATGTCGGCCGCCGGCACGTGCCCTTCCACGTAGTAGCCGTCGACCCTGGCGGTGTGGCACGAGGCCAGTTCCTGGGTGATGCCGACCTCGCCGCCCATCTGGTTGAGGCGCGCCTGCGGCACGTCGTGCGCTTCGACGGTGAAGCCGTTCTGGCGCAGATGGGCGACCCAGTTGCTGCAGCAGCCGCAGGTGGAGGTCTTGTAGACGACGACGTGGGGGGCGGACGGCTTCCGGGCCTGCGCGGCGAGACCCAGGCCGGTGGCGGCCACCGCGGCGGCGACGACGAATCCCTTGGTGCTCATGGTCCCAGTCTGCCACAGCGGGCCGCCCCGATTTGCGTCGCCGCGCGCTTTTCGGCTAACCTCGTCCGGTCGTGTTCGGCCGCCACCACGTGCATCACGTCCATCACCATGCCGCCCTCGGGCCGGCCGGACTGCACGTGTAGCGACGACTCACGAATCAGCCTCCACATCGACGCTGAGCAGCCCCGCCGGATCCGGCGGGGTTTTTTTGTTTTCGGGCGCGGATCGCCCGCGAGGACTGCGATGACGTTGGACTTCTCGAAGCTGGACGGCCTGGTGCCGGCCGTAGTGCAGGACGAGACGAGCGGCGAGGTGCTGATGGTGGGCTTCATGAACCAGGACGCCTGGGACCTCACCCGCCGCCTCGGCTACGTGACCTTCTACAGCCGGACCCGGAACACGCTGTGGACCAAGGGTGAGACCTCGGGCAATCGCCTGGCGGTGAAGCAGCTCCTGGTGGACTGCGACGACGACACCGTGCTGGTCAAGGCGGCCCGCGAGGGCGACGGCAACGTGTGCCACACCGGCGCCCGCACCTGCTTCAACACCGTGGTCACCGACTGGACGGAGGCGGCGCGATGAGCGGCCTGAAGCTCGGCATCCCCAAGGGCTCGCTGCAGGACTCGACGGTGGCGCTGTTCCGCCGCGCCGGCTTCGAGATCCGCGTCGACAGCCGCTCCTACTTCCCCTCCATCGACGACCCCGAGATCGGCTGCATGCTGATCCGCGCCCAGGAGATGGCCCGCTACGTCGGCGACGGCGTGCTCGACGCCGGCCTGACCGGCATGGACTGGATCGCCGAGCACGAGATCGGCCACCCCGAAGAAGCCCCGCTCGTGCGCGTCTGCGACCTGGTCTACTCGAAGCAGAGCTTCGGCAAGGTGAAGTGGGTGCTGGCGGTGCCCGAGGACTCGCCCTTCCAGACCGCCGCGGATCTTGACGGCAAGCGCATCGCCACCGAGCTGGTCCGGGTGACGAAGCACTGGTTCGCCGCCAAGGGCGCCGCCGTGGACGTCGAGTTCTCGTGGGGGGCCACCGAGGTGAAGCCGCCGGTGCTCGCCGACGCCATCGTCGAAGCGACCGAGACCGGCTCGACGCTGCGCGCCAACCGCCTGCGCATCATCGACACGCTGATGGAGAGCAACACCCAGCTGGTGGCCAACCCGGTGGCGATGGCCGATCCCTGGAAGCGCGAGAAGATCGAGACGCTGGCGCTGCTGCTCAAGGCGGCGATCGAAGCCCAGGGCCGCGTCGGCCTGATGCTCAACGTGAGGAAGGCCGACCTCGAGCAGGTGATCGCCCAGCTGCCGGCGCTGCAGCGACCGACGATCTCGGCGCTGAGCGACCCCGAGTGGGTCGCGGTGAACACCATCATCGAGGAGCGCACCGTGCGCGCCATCATCCCCAGGCTGAAGGCCGCCGGGGGCCAGGGGATCGTGGAGTACCCGTTGAACAAGATCGTGATCTAGGGGCTAGGGGCCAGCGGCTAGCGGATCACCCTGTCGCGCTGTCACGCTGCGAAGAGCATGATCAGAATCGTCAACTCGTCCAATCGCGCCGAAGTCGAGGCGCTGCTCGGCGCGGCGGCGGTGCGCGATCGCGCCACCGAGCAGAAGGCGGCGGCCATCGTCGAGCACGTCCGTCGCGAAGGCGACGCCGCGCTCGAGCACTACGCGCGCACGCTCGACGGCTGGGAAGGCCCGCTCGAGGTGCCGCGCCGGCAGATCGTCGCGGGGGCCCGCAAGGCCCCGGCCGCGGTGCGGGCCGCACTCAGGGCCGCGGCCCGAGCGATTCGCGTCGTGGCCAGGGCGCAGCAGCCGCGCGAGTGGCGCGTCTCGCCGACGCGCGGGGTCACGGTGGCGCAGCGCGTCATTCCACTCGATCGCGTCGGCTGCTACGTGCCGGGGGGACGCTACCCGCTGCCGTCGTCGCTGCTGATGACGGCGATCCCTGCTCGCGTCGCCGGGGTACCCGAGGTGGTGGTCTGCAGCCCGTCGGTGGACCCGGTCGTGCTGGCGGCGGCGGTCGAAGCCGGCGTGGACCGCGTGTTCAGACTCGGTGGGGCACACGCGGTGGCGGCGATGGCCTACGGCACCGCGACCGTGCCGCGGGTGAGCAAGATCGTCGGTCCCGGCAACCGCTGGGTGTCGGCGGCCAAGGCGCTGGTGGCTCAGGATTGCCCGATCGACTTCTACGCCGGGCCCACCGAGATCCTGATCGTCGCCGAACGCGGCCGGGCGGCGTGGATCGCCGCCGACCTCATCGCCCAGGCCGAGCACGACGTGGACGCCCGAGCGGTGTTCATCACCGCCAATCGCCGCCTGGCGGCCGCGGTGGCGCTGGAGGTGGCGCGGCAGATGCCCGACGACGGGCCGGCCGCGACGTCGCTCTGGACTCACGGCGGCGTGATCCTCACCGGCTCGATGCGCGAAGCCGAAACGCTCGCCACCGAGGCCGCCGCCGAGCACCTCGTGGTGGACACCGACGCCCGGGCGCGCGCCATCCGCCACGCCGGCGCAGTGTTCATCGGGTCGTGGACGGCCCAGGTGGCCGGCGACTACGCGCTCGGCTCCAACCACACGCTGCCGACCGCCGGCGTGGCCCGCACGCGCGGCGGCCTGCACGCCGCCGACTTCGTCAAGCTGGTCTCGACCCAGCGCGCCACGCCCGACGGCCTGCGCCGCATCGCCCGCACGGTGACGACGCTGGCTCGCGCCGAGGGCCTCGAGGGCCACGCGCGATCGATCGACGTCCGGGTGCCGCCGGCACCCGCCTCCCCTGCCCGCCGCCGGGCGCCACGAAAGGCTCGCCTCCGATGACCACGATCCAGGGCATGCCCAACCTGGGGCCCGGCCTGCGGCTCCACCTGAACGAGAACACCGCTGGCTGTTCGCCGCAGGTGCTGGCGGCCATCCGCAGCGTCTCGGCGGAGGACGTCTCGACCTACGCCGACTACGAAGGCGCGGTCCGCGACACGGCTGCGTACCTGGGCATCGACCCCGACTGGCTGATCCTGACCAACGGCCTCGACGAGGGCCTGCTGCTGGCAGCCATCGCGTTCCTGCTGCCGAAGGCACCGGCGGCGCTGGTCGAGCTCGGCGCGTCGCCGGTGGCGCCGAGCGGCCAGGCCGAGCAGATCCTGATGCTGCCGACCTTCGAGCCGTACGTCATCAACGCCAAGGCGTTGGGTGCGCGCACGGTCGCGATCCCGTGCGGGCCCGACTTCCGCTTCCCCGTCGACGCGGTGCTGGCCGCGGTGGGGCCGAACACGCGCCTCGTCTACGTCAACACGCCGCACAACCCCAGCGGCGTGCCGGTGGCCGAGGCCGACATCCGCCGCGTGATCGAGAAGGCCGGGCACGCCGTGGTGTTCATCGACGAGGCGTATCACGACTTCCACGGCGTCAACCACCTGCACCTCGCCCGCGAGTATCCGAACGTGCTCGTCGGCCGCACCTTCTCCAAGGCCTACGGCCTGGCCGGCATGCGCATCGGGGTGGTGATCGGGCCGCCGGCGCTGCTCGCGCCGATGCGCTTCGTGATGCCGCTCTTCAACCTCAACTCGGTGGCGGTGGCGGCGCTGCGGGCGGCACTGGCCGACAGCGAGTTCCTGCCGTGGTACGTCGCCCAGGCCCGCGAGTCGAAGGCCCGGCTCTACGCCGCGCTCGAGCGGCTGGGGCTGCGCTACTGGAACAGCGCGTCGAACTTCGTGCTGGTGGACGGCGGCGCGAGGGCGCCGGAGCTCATCGCCGGGATGATCGCCGGCGGCGTGCTGGTCCGGGACCGCGGCCAGGAACACAACTGCGCCAACTGCTTCCGGGTGACGACCGGCCTGGTCGAGCACACGGATGCGGCCATCGCCCTGCTGGAGGCGCTGTGCGCAAAGCGCTGATCGACCGCAAGACCGCGGAGACGCACGTGCGGGTGGCGCTCACCCTCGAGGGCCGGGGGCGGTTCGACAATCACACCGGCGTGCGCTTCCTCGACCACATGCTGGATCTGGTGGCCCGCCACGGCGCCTTCGATCTGGCGGTGCAGGCCGAGGGCGACCTCGACGTGGACCAGCACCACACCGTGGAGGACGTCGGCATCGCGCTCGGCCAGGCGGTGAACCAGGCCCTGGGCGATCGCCGTGGCATCAACCGCGCCGGCTACTTCGTGATGCCCATGGACGAGACACTGGCGGTGGTGGCCATCGACCTCGGCGGCCGGCCGCACACGGTGGTGGACACGAAAGTGCGGGTGCGGCTGGTGGGCGACCTGCAGAGCGAGCTGGTCACCGACTTCTTCGAGGGCTTTGCCAGCGCCGCCAAGGCCAACGTGCACGTCAAGGTGCTGCACGGGCGCTCGAATCACCACAAGATCGAAGCCTGCTTCAAGGCGTTCGCGCGGGCGCTGCGGGTGGCGTGCGCCAAGGACGCGCGGATGGCGAAGCTGCTGCCGAGCACCAAGGGGTTGCTGTGATCGCCTGGCGGGGGCGGCTCCTCCAGGCGGTGCTGGCGGCAGCGGTAGCCGGACTCGTCGTCCGACAGGCCGTGAGCCCAGGGCAGTGGCGAGCCGGTGGCATTCTGCCGCCATCGGAGCTGCCCGATCATCCGGGGTATCGCGTAGTGTGGGCGGAGTCGCCCGACGCAGCGCCGCGCCCGGGAGATCTCGTGGTCGAACAGGTACACAACGACCCGACGCCCTTCGCCCCTCACCATGAACGACCGCTGCTCCAGGCCGGCTTTCTCGCCCAGCGCGCCGCTGCCGCGGTGGTGCTGACGCTGGCGACAGACTCCGGCGCCGGGCGGTTCGTGTCGACGGCGTCCGCGCTCGTCGAGGAGGTGCCGTTCAACCGTTCCGGGCGGGAGCTCGCGCCAGGAACCATGCTTCACGTCGACACCGGCGGTTTCGGCGGGTCGCGCACACGGGTGGTCGAACGGGGAGCGGGGCAGATCGTCGCGCGGTCGGTGTTCGCCAGGGTGCCGCGCGCCGGCGGGCGTTACCTGCTGTTCCTGAATACATCCCGCGACGGCCTGCTGCTGGCGCAGTTCGGCTACGGCAACGCGTTCGAGTTCCGCGGCCGCCGCCTCGTGACCATGAGCGTGCCGGACCGGGGTACCTGGCGTGAGTCGTCCGACGCCACACGCACCCTCGCCCTGGTGCGCCACGTCGGGTCGCAGCCGGCGCTTGCCCCGAACGTCTGGGCGCCGCTGACGGGGCTCGCGCCATGATCGCGCTCGTCGACTACGGCGCCGGCAACCTGACGTCGGTGCGCAAGGCGCTGGCGGCCGTTGGCGCCGCGGTGTTCACGCCGGCGGGCCCGGCGGAGATCGCCGGCGCGGACGGCGTGATCGTGCCCGGCGTCGGCCACTTCGCATCGACGCGCACCCTCGACCAGGCGTGGCGTCATGCGTTGCTCGAGCGGCTCGACGCGGGCCGGCCGCTGCTCGGCATCTGCGTCGGGCTGCAGTGGCTGTTCGCGGGCAGCACCGAGGCGCCGGACGTCCCGGGGTTCGCGGTGTGTCAGGGCGTGTGCGATCGGCTGCCCGACGTCGAGCCGGCGACCGGCGCGCGGCAGAAGGTGCCGCACGTGGGCTGGAACACGTTGACGCTGCCGCGACCGTCACGGCTGTTCGCCGGCATCGCCTCCGGCGCCTATGTCTACTTCACCCATTCCTATGCCGCGCCGCTGGCGCGAGCCACCGTCGCCACGGCCGCCTACGGGGTCGAGTTCACGGCAGCGGTCGAGGATGGGCTGGTGTCCGGCGTCCAGTTCCATCCCGAGAAGTCGGGGCAGGTGGGGCTGCAGGTGCTGCGCAACTGGGTGGCGCAGGTGAACGGGGGCACGCGCTAGCATGCTGGCGAAACGCATCATCGCCTGCCTCGACGTGCGCGACGGCCGGGTGGTGAAGGGCGTGCAGTTCGAAGGGCTGCGCGAAGCCGGGGATCCGGCGGCGCTCGCCCGCCGCTACGACCGCGAGGGCATCGACGAGGTGGTGATCCTCGACGTGACCGCGACGCTGGAGGCGCGTCAGGCGCGGGCGCAGACGATTCACGCCGTGGCGCGCGAGCTCTTCCTGCCGCTGTGCGTCGGCGGCGGCATCCGCACCGAGGACGACGCTGCGGCGGCCATCGACGCCGGCGCCGACAAGGTCAGCCTCAACTCGGCGGCGCTGGCCGACCCCTCGCTCATCACCCGGCTGGCAGTGCGCTACGGCAGCCAGGCGGTGGTGGTGGCCATCGATGCCAAGCGGGTCGAGGGCGGGTGGACGGCCTACGCGCGCAGCGGCTCGGCCGACACGGCCAGGGACGTCGTGGCGTGGGCCCGCGAGGCTGCGGCGTGCGGGGCCGGCGAGATCCTGCTGACCTCGATCGACCGCGACGGCACCAAGGCGGGCTTCGACTGCCCGCTCACCGCGGCGGTGTCCGACGCGGTGGCGATCCCGGTGATCGCGTCAGGCGGCGCGGGGAGCTTCGACCACTTCGTCGAGGTGTTCACCACCGGCCGCGCCGACGCCGCCCTGGCCGCGTCGATCTTCCACTTCGACACCCACGCCGTGTCGGAGTTGAAGCAGCACCTGGCCGATCACGGAATCGCAATCCGGCGCTGACGGTGCCAGGCACGAACACCGTTCGTGGTCCGAACGGTGTTCGTGCCTGGCACCAACTTCAGGCGAGGGCGGTCTTGAACAGCGCCAGCAGCCGCGCCCAGGCCCGCTCCGCCTGCTTCTCGTCGTAGACCGCCGAATCGGGCGGGCACCAGCCGTGCGCCGCCGGATAGACCTCGATCTCCGCCGGCAGCTTGGCCTTGGCGTAGGTCTCGCGCAGAACGTTCTTGGCCTCCGGGTCGCGCTGGTCGTCGTTCTCGGCCACCGCGAAGAGGAAGCTCGCCTTCATCGTCGGCACCAGCAGATGCGGGCTGTCCGGCTCCTTGGTCACCAGCCCCCCGCCGTGGAACGACGCCCCGGCGCCGACGCGATCGGGGACGGCCGCTGCCGTCCGCATCACGATCGGCCCGCCCATGCAGTAGCCGGTGGTGCCGACCTTGCGCCCCTTGTCCACTGCGGCCTGGCTGTCGAGCCACGCCACGAACGCCCTGGCGTCAGTGGTATGCGTGGTCGGACTCAGGCCCTTGGCCAGCGGCATGACGATGTCGCGCGTCTTCTGGTCCGCGAAGCTCGCCCCGGCGGGCACCACGGGCGACTTGGCTTGGCGATAGAACGGGTTCACCGTCAGCACCGCATAGCCGGACTCGGCGAGCCGCTTGCCCATCTGGCGGAACGCCGGCCGCAGGCCGAGGATGTCGGGCCAGACGATCACTCCCAGGACTGGCGCCGCTGGCCGGATGCACGAAGTAGGCGTCGCACTCGCCGTCTGGCGTCTTGATGACGACATCCGACTCGCGGACGGCTTGCGCGTCCGCTGCGCGAGGCAACAGAAAGGCGACGCCGGCGCCAATCGACGCCGCACCCAGCTGCCGACGCGTCAGCCGCGGGAAGCGGGAGTAGTTGTCCAGGTCGTGCTCGAAGTTCTCATCGCACATGCTCGTCGTCCTTCCAGGGATACGGGCCCGACCGCTCCGGGCTGACTCCCGCGAGCATGGAACCCGTCGCGAGACGCCTCAACCGCCAACACGCGCCCGGCCGGCCAGCGCGCATTCCTCCGCCACGGTCAGGTAGCGCGACACCGCCTCCGACCCGATCACATACGGGTGCGGATCGCCGGGCCGTCTCCGCGCCATCGCCGGCAGCTTGCTCTTGGAGCCATCGAAGGCGGTGTGGTTCGAGAGCAGCACGTCGGCGTTGGCGTCGCCCGCGATGCGGCGAAAGCGCTGCGCGGAGCCGATGTACTGGTCGAACCAGAACCGATCGGGCCGCTCGGCGGTGATGTAGCCGGCGCGATTGCCGAGCCAGTTGAAGGCGGTGCCGCCCCAGTAGGCCGCCGTGTGACGCGTGGTGCCGTCGCGCAGCGGGATGATGGTGGAGAACGTGCCCAGCGTGTGCCCGGGTGTTTTGTGCAGCGTGATCGTGGTGTCGCCCAGGGTCACTTGATGGCCGTCCGCGGCGACGACGTCGCGCCGCGGCTTCTTCCACGACGCCTTCGTGCGCTCCATCAAGTCCCAGTCCTCGGCCGACACGACGACGCGCGCCTTGTAGCGATCCTGCAGGAAGGACGCGCCGCCGGCGTGGTCCGAGTGACCGTGGCTGATGATCACGTACTTGATCGTGGCGGGGTCGGCGCCGAGGGCCTCCAGTCCACCGACCACTTCGTCGGCGACCGAATAGTCGAACAGCGGGTCGATCACGATGATGCCGGCCGAGGTCAGCACCGCCCAGGCGGAGTACTCGGTCTGGCCGACGAAATACAGGTTGTCGAACACCTTGACGGGGTCGGCGTGCCACGTGTCCCGCGCCGGCCGGGCCGGTGCCGCGGTTGCCGCCGCGCCCCCGGACACGGCCGGAGGCGTGGGGGCTGGTGCCGGCGGTGGCGCGCACAGGCGGTCGAAGACCGCTCGGAAGTCGTCGCCCGCCGCCGTGCGGGCTGTCGCCACGTGGCCATCGACGTCCGCCTTCTGGGCCGTCGGGCGTCCGTCGAACACGAGCACCGCAGCGAGCGCCAGCACGCAGGCTCCCGCCGCGCGCGGCGGCCACATCATGCCGCTGGCCACAGCCAGCCGAACGCGCCGGCGGTCAGGCACGCGTAGACGAGCGCGTCGAACGTCGACTTCAGGGTCGTCGTCACCGATCGCTTGTACCAGATGGTCATCTGCCACAGTCCCAGGGCATAGCCCATGAACGCCGTCGTGCCGACGACGCGGAACACGGTCAGGTAGTCGCCACCCGCCGGGATGGTGCGGCTGGCGACGTAGCCGGCGAAGAACGCGACCACGGCGGTGTAGACGAACCACTGCGCGAGCTGCGCACCCATGACGTTGGCGCCCGGCGGCAGCACGGTCATCGTCGCCACCGGTCCCTTCTGCCACTTCTCCTGAAACACCGGATCCTTCATACCGGCGGCGCCGCCGGCCCAGGGCAGGAAGTAATCGCCGGGCGGGATGTTCATCGGCCGCAGCGCGGCGATGACATCGTCTTCCCTGGGCAGCTTGCCGTAGTCGGTGTTGTGGTACCCGAGCGCCATGTGGATGATTGAGCTGGCGACGAACACGAGCACTGCCGCGACGACGACCGGCAGCCAGAGCGACGTCAAAGCCACCATGCAGACCTCCGTGTCACGGCCCGGCTGGGCCGCAGGAGGGCGCATCCTACCACCTGGCGCGGGCCTTCGGCGGCGCTGCTAGAATCGCCGCCATGCCCCGGATCGGCGCGCTGGCGTGGCTGCTGATGATGACGGGGGCGGCGCTCTCGGCGCAGGCACGGCCGACCTTGCGGGCCCGGCTCTCCCCCGTGCCCATCGACGTCGCCATGCAGGCCACCATCGCCGGCCTCGGCGACGCCACCGCCACGCTCTCCGGCAGCACGCTCACGGTGGAGGGCCGCTATCGCGGCCTGGTCACACCCGCCACCAGCGTGCGCGTCTACGACAGCGCCCGGCAGGGGATGCGTGGCACGCTGGTCGGGGAGTTCGCCAGCGGCGGCGGCACGACCGGCTCGTTCACGGGCACCGTCACGCTCACGCCCGCGCAGGCCGACGCCTTCGCCAAGGGCCTGCTCTACGTGCAGGTGCAGAGCGAGAAGGCCCCCGACGGCAACCTCCGCGGCTGGCTGATGCCAACGAAAGGATCGCGCTGATGGCGCACTGGGCACTGCTCGCCGTGGCCGCACTCGGCCTCGCCGCGGCCCTCACTGTCGCCGGCCCGCAGGTCGCGGCGTCCACCGGCGACGGCGGCGCCGCGTCCGCCTCGGCGCAGGCGGCGCCGCCCGTCCTCACCGCCGCACAGGCCACGGCGGGGCGCGACATCTACCAGGCGCGCTGCGCCGGCTGCCACCTGGCCGACCTCGGCGGACGCAACGACGCGCCGCCGCTCGTCGGCGCCACGTTCATGAGCGTGTGGAGCGGGCGCACGCCGCGCGAGCTGGCCGAGTACATCCGCGCCTCGATGCCTCCCGGCGGTCCGCCGATCGGCGCCGACGAGGCGCTCGCCGTCACGGCGTTCGTCCTGGCCAGCAACGGCGTCGCGGTAGCCGGCGCCGCGGCCGCGCCCGCACAGAGCGGTTCGCCCGCCGCAGCGCCCGCCGGGCCTCCAAACGCCGGGCCACGGCCGATCCCGCAGGGTGGCCCGCCGGCCCGCGGTCACTACGTCCAGGGCGAGGTTGCGTCCTTCACGCCGATTACCGATGCGATGCTGCGCGATCCGGCGCCGGGCGACTGGCTGATGGCCCGCCGCACCTACCAGGCGTGGAGCCACAGCCCGCTCACCGAGATCAGCGCGGCCAACGTCGGGTCGCTGCGCCTGGCCTGGGCGTGGAACATGAACGAGGGCGGCTCCAACCAGCCGATGCCGCTCGTCCACGACGGCATCCTTTACCTCACCAACACGATGAACGAGGTGCAGGCGCTCGACGGCGCCACCGGCGATCTCATCTGGGCCAACCAGGTGGGGCCGGCACGGCCCGGTGCCGCGTCGGGCGGCATGCGTAATATCGCCGCCTACGACGACAAGATCTTTCTCGCCACGAGCGACGCCAGGCTGGTGGCGCTCGACGCCCGCACCGGCGCGGTGAAGTGGACCACCGTCATCGCCGATGCGGCCAAGGGCTTTGCCAACACCAGCGGCCCGATTGTCGTGAAAGGCAAGGTCATCCAGGGCCTCGGCGGCTGTGAGCGCTACCAGGAAGAGCGCTGCTTCATCAGCGCCTACGACGCGGCCACCGGAAAGCTGGTGTGGAAGTTCCACACCGTGGCCCATGCCGGCGAGCCCGGCGGCGACACCTGGAACAACCTGCCGAACATGATGCGCCAGGGCGGTGAGACCTGGATCACCGGCAGCTACGACCCCGATCTCGACCTCACGTTCTGGGGCATCGCCCAGGCCAAGCCGTGGATGCCGGTGAGCCGCGGCACCCGCCCGTTCGACGCCGCGCTGCATACCGCCTCCACGGTGGCGCTCAATCCCGACACCGGCGCGCTCGTGTGGCGGCATCAGCACCTGCCCGGCGAGACGCTCGACCTCGACGAGGTTTACGAGAAGGTGGCCGTCGACATCGGCACCCAGAAGGCGCTCTTCACCATCGGCAAGTCGGGCGTGCTCTGGAAGCTCGACCGCCGCACCGGCGCGCTCATCGACTTCGCGCACACGGTGTTCCAGAACGTCTACGTCGACATCGACCGCAAGACCGGGCGGCCCACCTACCGCGGCGACATCCTCGAGCAGAAGATCGACCAGTGGATCGCCGCCTGCCCCAGCACCGAGGGCGGCCACAACTGGCAGGCGATGAGCTACCACCCGGCCACCAGGGCGCTGGTGATCCCGCTCAGCCAGTCGTGCATGGAGATTGCGGCCCGCAAAGTGGAGCAGGTGCCGGGCCAGGGCGGGACGGCGGCGGCACGTCGCTTCTTCGAGATGCCGGGCAGCGACGGCAACGTCGGCAAGCTGGCCGCCTACGACGTCGCCACGCTGAAGGAGCTGTGGAGCGTCGAGCAGCGGGCCGCCTACCTGACCGCCGCGCTCACCACGGGCAGCGGCCTCGTCTTCATCGGCGACCTCGATCGCTACTTCCACGCCTACGACGTCCGCACCGGCCAGGAGCTGTGGAAGACGCGACTCGGCACCTCGGTGCAGGGCTTTCCGGTGAGCTACACCGCCGGCGGACGCCAGTATGTCGCGGTGACGACCGGACTCGGCGGCGGCAGCCCGCGGGTGGTGCCGCGGACCATCACGCCGGAGATCGTCCATCCGACCACCGGCCACGCACTGTACGTCTTCGAGGTCGGCACGCGCTGAGTCGGCTCGTCGAGGTCAAAGGAGGGCGTCATGCACGTTCGTGACGGGCGCTGGCTGGCCGGGATCGCCGTCATCGCCCTGGGCGTCGTCGGGCAGGCGCAGCCGCCGCCCGACATCGGCCTGATCGTGCCGACGCTCGGCGCCGGGCCGTGGGAGTTCGACACCGCCGAGCACCAGCGCATCAGGGTCAGCGTGGTGGCGCGGGGGCTGTCGCATCCGTGGGCGCTCGCGTTTCTCCCCGATGGCCGGATGCTCGTCACCGAGCGGCCCGGCCGGCTGCGCGTCATCCGCGACGGCGCACTCGATCCGACACCGATCGCCGGCCTGCCCCGCCCACGCACCGACGGCAACGGCGGGCTCATGGACCTGGCCCTGCACCCGCGGTTCGCGGAGAACGGCCTGGTCTACTTCACCTACACCAAGCCGGTCGAGAACGGCCGCGGCACGCCGGTACTGGCTCGCGGGCGCCTCGACGGCATGACGCTGGTCGAGGTGCGCGACCTGGTCGTCCCCGACGCCTACGACGGCAACTCCGGCCTCGGCGCGCGGCTCGTGTTCGGACGCGACGGCATGATCTACGTGGCCACCGGCGGCAACCTGCCCAAGGTGTCGCAGCAGCCGGCCAGCCTGCGCGGCAAGATCCTGCGCCTCCGCGACGACGGCACGGTCCCCGACGACAACCCGTTCGTGGGCCGCCAGGGCTACCGGCCCGAGATCTACACGATGGGCCATCGCAACACGCTGGCCCTCATCGTCCACCCGCTGAGCGGCGCGCTGTGGAACAGCGAGAACGGGCCCAACGGCGGCGACGAGATCAACGTCATCGAGCGCGGGAAGAACTACGGCTGGCCGCTGGTCAGCTTCGGCCGCGAGTATCCCGGGCCGCGCGTCTCCGAACACCCGACGCGCGAGGGGCTGGAGTCGCCGCTCGTCTCATGGATCCCGTCGATCGCGGCGTCGGGCATGGCCGTCGTCACCGGCGATCGCTTTCCGCGGTGGACCGGCAACGTCCTGGTCGGCGCGATGCGGGTCGGCGAGATTCCCGGCACCGGGCACCTGCAGCGCATCGTCTTCAACGACAAGACCGAGGAGATCCGTCGCGAGATGCTCCTCACCGAGTTCCGGCTGCGCATCCGCGAAGTGCGGCAGGGGCCCGACGGCCTGATCTACCTGCTCACCGACGAGGACGACGGCGCGCTGCTGCGCATCGAGCCCGTGTAGGGGTCAGACCCCTTTCAAGGCGGGGCCAGACTTCATCGGCGGACCTTTGCAGAACTGCGCACTACGTTACACTTCATCGCCGGAGGACGCCGTGACCGCTCCCGATCCCCTGCTTGCGCCCATGCCCGGTGCCGACAGTCGTGCCGTCGGCGGCGTGCAGCTCGACATCGTGCGCACCGGTGCCGGCCGCGTGAAGCGCGCGATTTACCCGGCCGGCTTCCGCTGGTCCACCCACATGCGGCCGATCACCGGCACCGACACCTGCCAGCACGCCCATGTCGGCTTCCTGGCCAGGGGCCGGATTCACGTCCACTTCCCGGACGGCTGCGTGCAGGAGTACGAGGCTCCGGCGGCGCTGGCCATCGAACCGGGCCACGACGCCTGGGTGATGGGCACCGAGCCCGCGGTCGTGATCGAAGTGGATTTCGAAGGCGAGACCGTCGCGCGGTTCGGGCTGCCGCCGGCGCACCGGCATTCCTGACGTGCACCCCGGCAAGTCGCGTGTCGTTCTCCTGCTGTCGCTTGGCGCAGCGCTCACGGTGGCCGCGTCGCCGACCGGCGCGCAGCGTGGTCCGATCAGCGACGCCATCCGCAACTTCGTGGCCGTGGACGCCCCGGTCGTCGCGCTCACCAACGCCCGGGTGATCGACGGCACCGGCGCGGCGGCGCGCCCCGGCCAGACCGTTCTCCTTCGCCAGGGCACCATCGCCGCCATCGGCCCGACCGCCGAGGTCACGGTGCCCGCCGACGCGCGCACCATCGACCTGGCCGGCAAGAGCGTGCTGCCCGGGCTCGTGATGGTGCACGAGCACTTCTATTACCCGACCGGACCGGGGGTCTACGGCCAGCTCGGGCAGAGCTTCGTCCGGCTCTACCTGGCTGGCGGCGTCACCACCATCCGCACCGCCGGTAACCTCAACGGCTACATGGACCTGACGCTCAAGCGCCGGGTCGAAGCGGGTGAGGTGGCCGGGCCGGCCATCGACGCCACGATGCCGTACGTCAACGGCCCGAACCAGTTCGTCCAGATGACCGACGTGCAGACCGAGGAGCGCGCCCGGCGCCACGTCGCCTACTGGGCCGACGAGGGCGCGACGTCGGTGAAGGCCTACATGCAGATTTCGCGGGCCGCGCTCGGCACCGCGATCCGCGAGGCCCACGCCCGCGGCCTCAAGGTCACCGGCCATCTGTGCTCGGTGACCTACGCCGAGGCCGCCGCGCTCGGCATCGACAACCTCGAACACGGCTTCTTCGCCGCCACCGACTTCGTGGCCGACAAGCAACCCGATGTCTGTCCCGGCCAGGGGCTCGGCCAGCAGACCATCGCCGACCTCGATCCGCAGGGCCTGCCGTTCCAGACGCTGGTGAAGACGCTCGTCGAACGCCGCGTCGCCGTCACCTCCACCCTGACGGTGTTCGAGCTGAACACGCCGGGACGGCCGATGCCGCCCGGGCTCGACGTGCTGGTACCGCAGCTGCGCGAGCAGTATCTGCAGAACCGCGCCCGGGTCGAGGCCAACGCGGCGACGTCGATCTACCCGCGCCTCTTCCCCAAGGCGATGGCGCTCGAGCGGGCGTTCGCGCGGGCCGGCGGGCTGCTCATCGCCGGCACCGACCCGACCGGCGGCGGCGGCGTCATCCCTGGCTACGCCAACCATCGACAGCTCGAGCTGCTCGTCGAGGCCGGCTTCACGCCGCTCGAGGCGATCAGCATCGGCACCCTCAACGGCGCGCGATACCTCGGCCGCGACGGCCGCATCGGCACGCTGGCGCCGGGCAAACACGCCGACCTCATGGTGGTGGACGGCGATCCGTCGGTGACAATCGGGGATGTCCGCAAGGTGACGATGGTGTTTCGACAGGGCGTGGGCTTCGACCCCGCGAAGCTGGTCGCCTCGGTGAGCGGCCGGGTCGGATTGTGGTGAGGCTCGTGGGACCCAGGGGCCGGGGACCAGGGACCGGGAAGAACGCGCAGTGCTGATCCCGTCAATCGATCTCAAGGGCGGACGGATCGTCCAGCTCGTCCAGGGCGAGTCGCTGGCCCTGGAATCCACCGACGTCGACGGCTGGATCGACCGCTTCCGCGGCTACGACGCGGTGCAGCTCATCGACCTCGACGCCGCGATGGCGCTCGGCAACAACGACGGGCTGGTCCGCTACATCGCCCGCCGCCTGCCGTGCCGGGTCGGCGGCGGCGTCCGCTCGGCGGCGCGCGCCCGCGAGCTCATCGACGCCGGCGCCACTCACGTCATCGTCGGCTCGTCGCTCTATCGCGGCGCCCGCGCCAACGACCCGCCGGGGCGGTGCATCAACCTCGCCTTCGCCGACGAACTGCAGCACGAGGTCGGCGCCGCCAAGGTCATCGGCGCCGTGGACAGCAAGGGCGGACAGGTCGTGGTGCACGGCTGGAAGACCACGCTGCCGATCACGGCGGTGGAGGCGGTGCAGACGCTGGAGCCGTACTGCGGCGAGTTCCTCTATACCCACGTCGATCGCGAAGGGCTGATGCAGGGCACCGACATCCCGGCCATCCTGGCGGTGGCGCGGGCGACGTCGCGGCAGGTGACCGCGGCCGGCGGCATCACCACCCGCGAGGAGATCGACGAGCTGGATCGCCACGGCGTCCACGCCGTGGTCGGCATGGCGATCTACACCGGCCTGCTGGCGCTGGACCGCTCGCCTACTGGATGAAGAGCACCGACCGCACCGCCTTCATCACGACGTAGATGCGGTCGTTGTTCGACTTCGGATCGGCCGGGGTCAGGAAGAAGCCGGGGCGGGCGGCGTCGTAGGCGGTGGAGCTGCCGACCAGCACCTCGCCGTCGCGAAAGGTCACCTGCAGCTTGCGGCCCGGCACCAGCTTGTCGAAGGACTTGCGCTCGTTGTAGTCCTTGTCGCCGGCGTGGTCCTTGACGAAGAACACCGCCTTCAGTTGCGGCAGGCTCACCCGCACCGGCGCGGCGTCGGGTTCGGGCGGGATGACGTGGAAGAAGTCGCGGGTGACGGCGAAGTCCCGGGTGGTGCCCTTCACCACCTGGCCGTCGACGAAACGGGCGACGACACGGTTGTGCAGCTGCATGACGGCGTCCGCACCTCCCCCGATCGATGACGGTGCGCGCGACGAGGGAGCACCGCGGTACGGCTGCGCGCGCCGCGTCGAGGCGGAGCGTATCATGGCCGGGCCGATTCGATGTCCGAGACCGCCCGCGTCGTCGCCACCTATACCGCCGCCGCCGACACCTTCGACACGCTGCCCTTCTGGCACGAGTTCGGGCGGCGCACCATCGCGCGAGTGCAGCTGTCGCCGGGCGAGCGCGTGCTCGACCTGTGCTGCGGCACCGGCGCGTCGGCGCTGCCGGCCGCGCGGGCGGTGGGGCCGACCGGGGCGGTGCTCGGGGTGGACCTGACGCCGGCGCTCGTGGACGTCGCCGCCCGGGCGGCCGCTCGTGCAGAACTCGCCCACGCGCGTTTCGCGGTCGGCGACGTCGAGACGGTGGCGTTTCCACCGGCGTCGTTCGACGCCGTGGTGTCGGTGTTCGGCCTGTTCTTCGCCGACGACATGGCCGGCGTGCTGCGGCGGGCGTGGTCGTGGCTGGCGCCTGGTGGCCGACTCGCCGTGACGGTGTGGGGCGAGACGGTATTGGCGCCGGGCGAGGCCCTGTTCTGGGAGGCGGTCCGCCGCGAGGATCCGACGCTCGATCACATCAGCCCGTCGGCGCGCGTCACGACGCCCGACGCCGTGCGCGCGCTCGTCGCCGAGGCCGGACTGGCCGCGCCGGAGGTCACCGTCGAGCGCTGGGAGATGCCGCTGGCGTCGCCCGAGGCGTTCTGGCCGGTCATTCTGGGGACGAGCAACCGCGGCGCGTGGGATGCGCTGTCCGGCGATGCGCAGGCGCGCGTCAGGCGCTTCGTCGAGGCAGCGCTGAGGTCCGACGCGGTACGCAGCCTGGTGTGCGAAGCGGTCGTCGCCGTGACACGCACGTCCCGCTGAGCCGATCAGGACTCGAGTGCCTGGCCTCAATGGCATGCCGCTTGCGCACGATCCGTGCCGTCGGGGCCAGCCGCTCGAGCGTACGCTTCAGCGCAGCGGCGGCGTGGACGCCGGCGCGTGCCGATGCCGCGTCGCCTGCTCGTAGGCGTAGGCGGCGCCCAGCAGTGTGGACTCGCTCCACGGCCGCCCGAAGAAGGTGATGCCGGCCGGCAGCACCTCGCCGCGGGTATAGCCCATCGGCACCTGCACCGACGGGAACCCGGTGGTTGGGGAGAAGAACTGGCTGTTGTCGCCGCCGGGGGTGTTCAAGTCGCCGATGAGCCGCGGCGGGTTGCTCCACGTCGGGTAGACCATGGCGTCGAGTTTCTCGCCGTCCATCAGGGCCAGCACGGCCGCCCGCACCCGCTCGCGGTAGGCGGCCTCGGCCACGCATTCTGGCGTGCCGGGCCCGTTGGCGGGTCCCTGCTCGGCCTGCTCCAGTCGGCGCTGCACGGTCGGGTGGAACTTGCCGCCCTTGACGACGGCCGCCAGGTCGTCTACCGGCACGCGGCCCTTGCGCGCGGCCAGGAACGCGTTGAGGTCGTACTTGAACCCCTGGCACGCCGCCATCCCAGGGTCGCGGCGGATGGCATCGAGGCCCGGCACCGTCGCCGGATCGACGATGGTGGCGCCGGCGCGGCGCAGGTCCTCCACCGCCGTCATGAACACCTGGACGATCTCCGGGTCGGTCGTGTCGCGCTCGTAGGCCTGACGCAGGACGCCGATGCGCATCCCGCGCAGCGCCCCGCGATCGAGCGCCTCGGCATAGCGCGGGATCGCGCGGCCACGTGACGCCGCTGTCACCGCGTCGTCGGGATCCTCCCCGACGATCACCTGGAACACTGCAGTCGCGTCGGCCACGGTGCGCGCCATCGGCCCGGCGATGTCGGCCAGCAGGCTGAGCGGGAACACGCCGGCGCGGCTGGTCAGCCCCATCGTCGAGCGAATGCCCACCAGCGCCTGGTGCGAGGACGGCCCGCGAATCGAGTTGCCGGTGTCGCTGCCGAGCCCCACCGCGCCGAAGCTCGCGGCTACGGCGGCCGCCGTGCCGCCGCTCGATCCCGCGGTGACCCGATCCAGTGCGTAAGGGTTCTTCGTGTACCCCGGCAGGATCGAGCTCACCGTCTCGTTGGGCGTGAACGCCCACTCCGCCAGGTTCGACTTGGCGAGCACGATCGCGCCGGCGCCCTTGATGCGGGCGACCTGGAAGGCGTCCTTGGTCGGGACGTAGCCTTGAAAGGTCAGTGAGCCGTTCGAGCTCTGCATCCCCTCGGTCTCGAAGTTGTCCTTCACGATGGTCGGAACGCAGTGCAGTGCGCCGAGCGGCCCGCCAGCCCGGGCGCGCGCATCGAGCGCGTCGGCCTCGCTCAGCGCCCGAGGATTCACCATCACGATCGCGTTCACCGCCGGGCCGTTCTTGTCGTAGGCCTCGATGCGCCGCAGGTAGTGTTCGACCAGGCCACGGCAGGTGATGCGGCCGGCGCGAAGCGCCGTCTGGATGTCGGCAATCGACGCCTCGACGACCTCGAAGGGCGGCGGCGCCTGCGCGCGCGCCGCACCGGGCGTCGTGAGCGAGACGAGCAGGGCAAATAGCAGCGTCGGGCAGGTGCGCACGTGCGAATGATAGCGTCCGGGCGCCGGCGGCGGCTCAGTACGACTCGACCTCGAGGTGTGGCACGCGGCGATAGTGCTCGAGGTTGGCCGTCACGACCGGCATGCCGTAAGCGAGAGCGGTGGCGGCGATCCACAGGTCGTTCGTGCCGATGAGCTGACCCGTGGCACGGAGGTGCCGATACGTGCGGCCGAACTCCCAGGTGATGTCCGGAGTGTGCGGCAGCTGGTAGAACGGGGCGATGAACGCCTCCCACACGTCGCGCCTGGCCATCGACATTCCGGCGGCGAGTTCGCCCGGAACCACGAAGGGGAGGTAGAGGTTGGCGTCGGGGCGCGCTTCGAGAAAGGCGACCGCACGAGCCGGCGTGCCGCGGCTGTGCTCGCGTTCCAGATCGATCAGGAACGTCGTCTCGAGAATCAGCGCCCGTTCCACTTGTCGTCAGGCGGACGGTCCGCCGCCTTGGCTGCCGCCATGGCGTCGAGTTCGCTCTCGGTGAACCACGGCCGATTGCGCCGCAGTCGGGCCAGCAGTTCGCTGGCGGTCACGGTGTCTTCGGGCCAGGTGGCGCGCAGCACGACCTCGCTGAACGACTCCGACGGGTATCGCCGGGCAGCGCGGAGGCGTTCGTAGGCCTCTCGCTTGAGTGAGATGGTCTTCGAAGACATCTGTGCAATGTGCATATTACATGGGCGCCTGGACACATTGGTTCTGGGCTCTGGGTCTGGTGGCTCATTGGGCCCTGGGCTCGGGGCTCGGGGCTCGGGGCTCGAGGCCGTGGAACGCCATGATCTTGGCAGTCTGACATCTGATGCGTGATGTAAGATGCACCAGTGCGCACGACTCTGGACATCGACGACGACGTGCTGGCGGCGGCCCGGGAGATCGCCGATCAGCGCCGCTCGACGGCCGGCAAGGTGCTGTCGGAGCTGGCCCGCCGCGGCTTGACCCGGCCGGACGCCGCAGTGCCGGTCCGGAACGGCGTGCCGATCCTGCCGCGACGCGCCGCCGGGCAGCCGCGCCCGACACTGCAGCTGGTGAATCGGCTCCGCGACGAGGGATAGGCAGCGCGTGGTCCATCTGCTCGACGTCAACGTCCTGGTGGCGCTGTTCGACGCCGACCACGTGCATCACGAGGCGGCGCACGACTGGTTCGCCGACCATCGGGCCGACGGCTGGGCCACTTGCCCCTCCACCGAGAGCGGATTCGCGCGCGTGGTGTCGCATCCGGCTTACGGCAGCGGCCTGCGGGTCGCCGAGGCTGCCGACCACCTGCGTCGGTTCCGCGCCAGCGGCCATCACGTCTTCTGGGCCGATGGGACGACGCTCTCCGACACGGCGCTCTTCCGTCTCGAGCGGCTCCACGGCCACCGCGAGGTGAGCGACGTGTGCCTGCTCGGGCTGGCCGTGTCGATGGGCGGTCGCCTGGCGACGTTCGATCGGGCAATTCCCGTGAACGCCGTCCATGGCGCGACCCCGGACTCGGTGGCGGTCATCGGTCCGGCCGACCTCTGACGGCCCGCGCGCCTCGGCTCGAGCGGGTGCGAAGCCTGTAGACTCCCGCCATGCAGCACGAATACGCGTTCGAGATGGCGGCGTCGAGCGTGCGTTTCGGCGCCGGCGTCACCCGCGAAGTCGGCCAGGACCTCGCCGACCTGGGCGTGCGGCGCGCGCTGGTCGTCACCGACCCGGTGATCGCCCGGCTGCCGGCGCTCGCTACCGTGCTGAACTCGCTCGAGGCCGCCGGCATCGCCGCCACCGTCTTCGACCGCGTGCGCGTCGAACCGACCGACGGGTCGTTCCACGACGCCATCGCCTTCGCCGGAGACCTGGCGCCCGACGGCTTCGTCGCCCTGGGCGGCGGATCGGTGATCGACACCGCCAAGGCAGCCAATCTCTACACGACCTACCCGCCCTCCGACTTCCTCGACTACGTCAACGCGCCGATTGGCAAGGCCATGCCCGTGCCGGGACCGCTCAAGCCGCTGATCGCCATACCGACTACCGCCGGCACGGGCAGCGAGACCACCGGTGTCAGTATCTTCGACCTCACCGCGATGCACGCCAAGACCGGCATCGCCAGCCGGCGGCTGAAGCCGACGATCGGCCTGCTCGACCCGGATCTCACGCGGACGATGCCGCGGGAGGTGGCCGCGTCGAGCGGCCTCGACATCCTCAGCCACGCCATCGAGTCGTTCACCGCGCTGCCCTACGTCGAGCGGCCCCGTCCCGAACGGCCGGCGCTGCGGCCGGCGTACCAGGGCTCGAACCCGATCAGCGACGTCTGGTCGCTGCAGGCGCTGCGCATGGTCAACGGCTATCTCGTGCGCGCCGTGGAAGACCCGGGCGACGACGAAGCGCGGGCCCAGATGCTGCTGGCGGCGTCGTTTGCCGGCGTCGGCTTCGGAAACGCCGGCGTGCACCTGCCGCACGGCATGTCGTACCCGGTGTCCGGCCTGGTGCAGGACTACCGGGCCCCGGGCTATGCGACGACGCATCCACTCGTGCCGCACGGCATGTCGGTGATTCTCAACGCCCCGGCGGTGTTCCGCTTCACCGCTTCGGCCAACCCGGCGCGCCACCTGCGCGCGGCCGAGGCCCTCGGCGCCGACGTGTCGGGCGTGGCCGACGCCGATGCCGGGCGCATCCTCGCCGACCGCATCACCTGGTTCATGCAGCGGCTGTCGGTGCCTAACGGCCTGGCCGCGGTGGGCTACACGCGCGCCGACATCCCGCGCCTGGTCGAGGGCACGCTGCCGCAGCACCGGGTGACCAAGCTGTCGCCGCGGCCGGCCACGGCCGACGACCTGGCGCGCCTGTTCGAGGACGCGCTCACCGCGTGGTGACCGCGCGCCGAACGGCGCCCACGCAGCTACAATCGTCGCTGCCGATGCGATGCGCGATCGCCCTTGCCGCCGTGGCTGTGGCGCTGGCTTCCCAGGTGCACACCCAGCGCCTGCCGAGTCCGCCGGTGTTGCCGGGGGCCATCGGGCCCCTGCATCACCCGATTCGCACGACGGTCCCGGAGGCGCAGCGGCTGTTCGACCAGGGGCTCACGCTTCACTACGGGTTCAACCGCGAGGGCGCCCGCCGGTCGTTCGCCGTCGCCGCCGCACTCGACGGCACTGCCGCCATGCCACGCGTCGGCCTGGCCCTGTCATTCGGTCCCAATCTCAACACCGACGCCTCACCGGCTGACGTCGCCGCGGGCTGTGCGGCGGCACGTCAGGCGTCGACGCTGGCCCGCGACGCACGGGAGCGCGCCTACGCCACCGCGCTGGTGCTGCGCTATTGCCAGGGCCTGTCGCTCGACAGCGGCACCGAGTACGCGATCGAGATGGGGACGCTGTTCCAGGCCAGCGCGGACGATCCGGACGCGGCGACGCTCTATGCCGAAAGCCTCTTGATGCTCCAGCCACGCAGCGGCGAGCAGCAGGCCGAGCTGGTCGCCGTGCTCGAGATGGTCCTGGCGCGGTGGCCGTCGCACCCAGGCGCCAATCACTACTACATCCACGCCGTCGAGGGGTCGGCCTCCCCGCAACGCGGTCTGGCGGCGGCCAGGCGCCTCGAGACCCTGGTGCCGGCCGTCGGCCATCTGCTCCACATGCCGTCGCACATCTACGCGCGGATGGGCGATCACGAGCGCGCGATCGCCGCCAACGAGCGGGCGGTGGCGGCCAATCTCGCGTATTCCAAGCAGAACCCGGGTGACCTCGAGTATCGACTGTACTTCGACCACGATCTCGAGAGCCTGGCGATGGCGTTGGGCGCGGCGGGATACCTGGCGCGGGCGCGCCACGCCGCCGCCATGCGGATCGGCGCCCACGCGTCCGGGCCGCGCAGCGCACACGCGTCGTCGCCGATCGAGCTGTTCGTCCTGCTGCGGTTCGGACGTTGGGAAGAGGTGCTCGGGATGCGGGCGCCGCCCCCCGGCGATCCGTCGCGGGCGCTCCATCACTTCGCCCTGGCCACGGCATACGCGAAGCTGCGGCGGACCGCGCAGGCCGACGGCGAGCGCGGTGCGTTCGGTCGCGAAGCCGCGGCAGCGCCTCCTCAGGCCACCTATCGCTCGAACCCCTGGCGCGCCGTGCTCCAGGCGTACACGGCGATCCTCGACGCCCGGCTCGCCGCCGGTCGCGGGCAGACGGCAGCAGCGCTCGCCGCCTGGCGGCAGGCCGTGGCATTCCAGGACCGGCTCGTCTATCACGAGCCCGCCCCGGTCTACTACCCGACGCGGGAATCACTCGGCGCCGCGCTGTACCTTGCCGGGCAGTACGACGACGCCGAGCGCGTCTTCGCCGCCGATCTCGTCCGCAACCCGCGAAGCGGCCGGTCGCTGTTCGGACTGTGGAAGGCCCGCGTGTCGTTGGGCAGCGGCGGCGATGCGGACGCCGCCGAGCGCCAGTTCCGCGAGGTCTGGGGCAAGAGCGACGTCACGCTCTCCCTCGACGACTACTGACTGACGGCTGATGACCTCTCGCTCGTCTCCGCCCGGGCCGCGGCCATCGAGGGGCCGAACCTCACGCCTCGTCGTCGGCGCCATCGGTCTCGCCGCCCTGGCCGCCGGGCTCTGGTGGAGCGGCTGGCCGCCCTTCCGACGCAGCCTGCCCTTCGGGGCGGCGTCTCGCCTCAACGTGCTGCTGGTCACCCTGGATACGACGCGTGCCGATCGACTCGGGGCGTACGGGTTCAGCGGCGTCCAGACGCCCGTGCTCGATCGCCTCGCCGCCGATGGCGTGGTGTTCGAACGCGCCGTCACCTCGGCGCCGCTCACACTGCCGGCGCACACCTCGATCATGACCGGCCTGTATCCCCCTCGGCACGGCGTGCGCGACAACGGCGGCTTCTTCGTGAGCCAGGACACGGTGACGCTCGCCGAGACCCTGAAAGGCCAGGGTTATCGCACCGGCGCCTTCGTGGGCGCCTACGTGCTCGACAGCCGCTGGGGACTCGACCAGGGCTTCGACACCTATGTCGACGACTTCGATCTGTCGGCCTACGAGTCGCCGACGTTGGCGACGGTGGAGCGGCCCGGCAACGAGGTCGTCGATCGCGCAACGGCCTGGCTCGAGACGGCGCTGCCGGCCGCGCCGTTCTTCGCCTGGGTCCATTTCTACGATCCGCACTCGCCGTACCGGGCCCCCGAGCCGTACGGGAGCGTCTATGTGCGGCAGCCCTACCTGGGAGAGATCGCGTTCGTCGACGCGCAGATCGGACGTCTGGTGTCGTACCTCGCCGAACGTGGGCTGGCCGAACGCACGCTGGTGGTCGTCGTCGGCGACCACGGCGAGAGCCTGGGGGAGCACGGCGAGGGCACGCACGGGTTCTTCCTCTACGAGTCCACGACTCGCGTGCCGCTGATCGTTCGGGTACCGGGCTCCGGCCTCGCGCCGCGTCGGGTGCCGACGGTGGTCCGCACCGTCGACATCGTGCCGACCCTGCTGGATGTGCTCGGGCTGCCGCCGGCCGACCGGATCGACGGCAGGAGCCTGGCGCCACTCATGCGCGGCGAAGCGACCGATCTCGGCCTGCAGGCGTACGCCGAGGCGTTCTATCCCCGTCTGCATTTCGGGTGGAGCGAGCTCCTCTCGTTGCACGCCGGCGGCGTCAAGTACATCGCGGCGCCCCGTCCGGAGGTGTACGACCTCGCTGCCGATCCGGCCGAGTCGCGCAACCTCTTCGACCAGCGGCGTGACGAGGCCGAGCAGGCGATCGTGTCGCTGCGGGCCCTGGAACGGGTCGCGGCGGCGGGCGCTCCGCAGCCAGCCGCCGTCGATGCCGAGACCCGCCGCCGGCTCACCGCCCTCGGCTACGTCGCCAGCTTCGCGGCGGCGCCGCCGGCCGACGCCACCAACCTGGCCGACCCCAAGGACAAGGTCGAGCTGTTCACGCTGATGACGCGCGCGCAGGAGCTGACGCAGCACCGCCGGAACGGCGATGCCCGAGACGAGGTGACGGCGCTGCTGAGCCAGGTGGTGGCTCGTGATGCCAGCGTCATCGATGCGTGGCTCATGCTCGGCAACGAGCGGTCGCGGCGCCGCGATTTCGAGGGCGCGATCGCCGACTACCGGCGGGCGCTGGCGTTGAAGCCGGACTACGACCTGGCCGTTATCGGCCTGGCGCGGGCCTACCGTGCGCTGGGACGACGCGACGACGCGCTGGTCGGCTATCGCCGCTTCCTCGAGCGCGACGCCGGCAACGCCCAGGTCCGATTCGAGCTGGCCCAGACCTTGCTCGACGCCGGCGATCTCGAACCCGCCGAGGCCGAGCTGCGCCACCTGTTGGAAGGCGAGCCGACGATGGCCGCCGCCCGGCACGCGCTCGGCGCAGTGTGGCTGGAGCGCGGGCGGACCACCGACGCCGAGCGGGAGATCCGCGCGGCGCTGGCCACACGGCCCGCCATCCGCATGGCCCACTTCCATCTGGCGCTCATCGCTGAAGGCAAGGGCCTGGTGGACGAGGCCATGCGTGAGTATCGGGCCGAGGTGGCGCAGTTCCCCGACAACCACATGGCCCACTTCAACCTGGGCAAGCTGTTCGAGCAGCGGGGCGACTCGCAGGCCCAGCTCGAGGCGTTTCGCCGCGCCATCGACGCCAACGCCGAGTTCGCCGAGGGCCATCTGTTCCTGGCCAAACTGCTGCTCGACCTCGGGCGGGACACCGAGGAGGCCTTGCAGCTGGCCACTCGCGGTCGCACGCTGGCGCCGAACGGCGCCCACGCGCCGCTGGGCCACTACCTGGCCGCCGAAGCGCTCGTGCGGCTGGGGCGTCCCGATGAGGCACGGCGGGAGGTCGCGCAGGGCAAGACCGTGGCGAGCCGACTGTCCAGCGGTCGACGTCGCTGAGCGATCGCCCCCGTCCACACCGCCCGGCGGCTCGTCTTGCGCGAAGCGCGGCCAGCGCTTAGACTCCGCCCCCAGGGACCCGTGTCAACCTCCCGATCCGCCTGGCCGGCGGCGGCCTGGCGCCGCGGATTGCCGATTGGCGCGCTCGTGCTGCTGCTAGCGCTTCTCGACGTGCTGCACACTCACGCCGGGTACGCGCTCGAGGGCAACCCGCGTCCATGGTCCGCCACCCTGGGGATGACGGCAGTCTTCTGGCTCATCTACGCCGCATTCATCCCGCCGATCATGTGGGTCGCCGATCGCTACCGCCTCGACCCGCGTCGACCACACACGGTCGTCGTGCACGTGTCGGCGGCGCTGGCCTTCACCTACGTCCACATCCTCGCCATCAGCGTTCTGCTGGCGCCCTTCAGACCGGTGCCCGAAGCGTTCGTGCCGCTCCTCGGCCGACTGTTGCGCCTGAACTTCGGCATCAACGTCCTCACCTACTGGGCGATCGTCGGGGCCATGCACGCCCTTCGCTATCGCGGCGAGGCCCAGGAACGGGAGATCGCGGCCGCGCAGCTCCAGGCCGGCCTGGCCGCCAGCCGGCTGCAATCGCTGCGCGCCCAGCTGAACCCGCACTTTCTCTTCAACGCGCTGAACGCCATCTCGGTCCTGGCCCTGAAGCGCCAACACACGGCCGTGGTCGACACCATCGCGCGCCTCGGTGAGCTGCTGCGGGTGTCGCTCGACGACGCCCGCCCGCAGCAGATCCCGCTGGCCGAGGAGTTTCGGTTCCTGGACGGCTATCTCGGCCTGCTCCGCCTCCGCTTCGGCGATCGGATGGTGGTCGACCGGCAGGTGCCGAACGACACGCTCGACGCCCTCGTGCCGACGATGATTCTGCAGCCGATCGTCGAGAACGCCGTCGTGCACGGGATCGGGACCCGCGTCGGCCGGGGTCACATCGCCATCGAGGTGAGACGAGACGCCGACCGCCTGCGCCTGACGGTGTCCGACAACGGCCCCGGATTCGCGGCGCTCGATGCCCACGAGCCGGGGATCGGCCTTCGCAACACGCGGGCTCGTCTGGAGCAGCTCTACGGCCCAGCGCAGTCCCTCGACGTCGGCGACGCCCCCGGGGGAGGCGCCGTCGTGACCATCACGATTCCGTTCGTCGGGGCTGGACACCTGGCAATCCCGGCCTGACGTCATGATCAGAACGCTCATCGCCGACGACGAACCGCTGGCGCGCGAGGGCATTCGGGCGCGGCTGGTCGACAAGGCCGATTTCGACGTCGTCGGCGAAGCCAGTGACGGACTCGAGGTAATCGACGCGGTCACCGCCATGACGCCGGACCTGTTGTTCCTCGACGTGCAGATGCCCGGGATCGACGGCTTCGATGCGCTTGGTCGCCTCCCACCCGCCAGCATGCCTGCCGTGGTGCTGGTCACGGCCTACGATCGCTATGCGGTAAAGGCGTTCGAGGCCCGCGCTCTCGACTTCCTGCTCAAGCCGATCGACACGGCCCGTTTCGGCGAGGTGCTCGACCGCGTGCGCCACTCACTGGCGACGCCGTCGGCGGAGCCGCGCGGCGGCCTGGCGCCACCCATGCCCCACCCGCCCCTGACGCGGTTTCCGGTGAAGGACCGCGACCACTTCATCCTGCTCAAGCCCGAGGAAGTGGACTGGGTGCATTCCGCCGGCAATTACGCCGAGCTGCACGCCCGCGGCCGCACCTTCCTCGTTCGCATGACGATGGGCGAGCTCGAAGTGCGGCTCGATCCCGGCCGGTTCGTACGCATCCATCGCTCGACGATCGTCAACCTCGACCGCATCGCCGAGATTCACGCCCAGGACCACGGTGAATTCCAGGTGCTGATCGAGGACGGCACCCGATTACGGCTCAGCCGCCGCTACCGCGATCGTCTGCTGCCGTGACCGGCGGGCGCGAATCGACGTCACCGCGTCGCCGGCACATCCTTGTCGAAGATGACCCAGAACTTGCGGACCGTGTCGCTGCTCCACTTGTACTCGACGCCTTTGGGCACCAGCGCCACCTCTCCCGCTTTGAAGCGCTCCTGTTGGCCATCGGCAGTCGACAGCGTGACGTTGCCGGTCAGGAACACCATCAGCTCGGTGTAGGCGGTCTTGTGGAACCCCGATGACGTATGGGGCGCCGTTTCCCAGACGCCGACCGACGAGCCGTCGGCGCCAGCGTAATACTGATGCTCCTTGGTGCGGCCGGACCCGGTGAGCGACCCGCCGGTGGGACCGTCGGGGCTCAGGCGGAAGAACGTCGGCGTGCCCATGGGCGCCGGCAGCGTGGCGGGGCCGTCCTCGCGCTCGAAGATCGCCCAGTACTCGCGGACACTGGCCGACTTCTTCCACTGGAACTCGGCACCGCGCGGAATGACCAGCGCCTCGCCCGCCCTGAAGACCTCCTCGCGGCCGCCCTTGTCGACGAGAGTGATGGCACCCTCGAGTAGGTAGATGAACTCGGTCGACGTGGCGCGGTGCATCTGGCCCGAGTAGTCGGGTGACGTCCAGATCCCGCCGGCGGTGTTCCGGTTCTTGACCGATCGATAGTAGTAGTGGGTTCGGCTGGTGCCGCGCACCTCCCAGTGCCCACCGTCCGGGCCGCTCGGCGTCCAGCGCTGTATGCGCGGCGGCGTCTGGGCACTGGGGAGGGCGGCAAGGGCCAGGGCCACGCCCAGGGCGGCAGCGGTCGTGCGCGTCATCGCTTCACCTCGGCGGGAAGGCCCAGGTCGTTGAGATCGTTGGCCTGGGTAAGCGGTGTGTTCGAGGCGGGAAAGCCGTTGCTCTTCAGAATGTGCGCGACCAGGTCGAGCACCTGCGCCTCGGAGAGGCTCCCGGGATTGCTGGGAGGCATCGTGGTGATGATCCGGCTGTACAGTTCGCGAACCGGCTTACCGCGCAGATCGGCGACGAAGCGAGCGCCGGTCAGCGGCACCCCGTAGGCGCCACCGGCCAGATTGGCGCCGTGGCACCCACCGCACGCGGTCGCGTAGGCCGTCGACCCGCGCGCGGCCTGGGCCTCGGCGTAGCCCCCGGCAGTGAGCAGCCGCGTGGGCGCCCACACCGGCGTCGGGGCCAGCCTGGTCGTCACCGACACCGCAGGACCCGACAGCGCGAAGGTGATCCACTCTGCCGGGCTGTCCTTGGCTCCGACCGGCACGACGACGTATTGAACGCCACCCGCCATGTAGGTCATCGGGGCACCGGTTGTCCCGCCGGGCAGGTCCGTTTCCCACACGACGCGGCCGGTCTTCTTGTCGTAGGCGCGGAACTTTCTGCCCGAGGAGTTCGGCTGGTTGCCGCCGAACAGCGCGTCGCTGCTCTCTCCCAGGAACAGCAGCGTCCTGGTCAGCAACGGCGCCGGCCGGCCGGCAATCCCGAGCGGCGGCAGATCTAGCCCCTTCAAGGCGGGATGATCTCGTGGCCCGCCGCCATTGGGCACCATCCACACGTGCTCCCCCTTGTTCATGTCGATCGCCGTGATCCGGCCGTACGGCGGCTTGGTGAGCGGCAGGCCGCGCGGGCCCTTGATGTCGGTGTGCCGCGAGTTGGCGCCCCGGCCGGCATCGACCGAGTAGTCAAGCGTGGCCCGCTGGCCGGGACGCGGCGGGACCAGGTCGTAGACGTTGGGGAGCGTGTGCGACACCGCGTAGTAGATGCCGGTCTCGGGGTCGAAGGCGCCGGTGTTCCAGTTGCCGGCGCCGTACCAGCCCGGCACGATCAGTGTGCCGAGCTTGCCGCCGGGCGCGTCGTCGCGCAGCGTCGGCGGCGTGAAGATCGGCCCGAGGGTGAAGCGGCTGACGATCTCGAGCGCCTCTTTGCGCAGTTCCGGCGTGAAGTCGATGAGGTCGTCCTCCGTGAGACCGATCCGATCGAACGGCGGGGGCTTGGTGGGAAACGGCTGCGTCGGCGAGGTCCGTTCGCCCGGTACCGTCGACTGCGGCACCGGCCGCTCCTCGATCGGCCACACCGGTGCGCCGGTGGCCCGATCGAACGTGTAGAGGTACCCGGTCTTGCTCGGCTGCATCACCGCCTTGATCCGTTTGCCGTCGACCGTGATGTCGCCGAGCGTCGGCGACCCCACCGTGTCGTACTCCCAGAGGTCGTGGTGAACCATCTGGAAGTGCCACACGCGCCTGCCGGTCTTGACGTCGAGTGCGACCAGGCTGTTCGAGAACAGGTTGTCACCAGGTCGCCATCCTCCGTAGTAGGACACCGGCGGCGCGCTGAGCGGGACGTAGACGTAGCCCAGCTCCTCGTCGCCGCTCAGCGGACTCCACGAGCCCAGATTGCCCGCGACCTTCCACGAGTCGTTGCCCCAGGTGTCGTGGCCGAGTTCGCCCGGGCCCGGCACCACCTTGAAGGTCCACAGCAGCCGCCCCGAGCGCACGTCGTAGCCCCGGATGTCCTCGGGCACGGCCTCTTTCACGAAGCCGCCGTCGCCGTAGCCGCCGCCGGAGAGGCCGCCACCGTTGCCACCGATGACGACGACGTCGTTGACGACGATCGGGCCGGTCCAGGAGAAGAACGGGACGTTCTCGGGCGTCTCTCGGCGCAGGTTCGTTCGTCCGTTCTCGCCGAAGCCGCGAATGGGATCACCGGTCCTGGCGTTCAGCGCGTAGAGGTAGCTGCCGCGGACGAGGAGGACCCGCTCGTCGTTGCCGCGGCTCCAGTAGGTGGCGCCGCGCGTACTCTGGCCGGCGACCTCCGCCAGGGTCGGCGCGAACGGCCGCTGCTTCCAGACCAGCTTCCCGGAGGCGGCGTCGAAGGCTTCGAGGAGCCCGAGGGCGTTTGGCGCGTACAGGACGCCGCCGACCACGATGGGGGTGGAGCGCAGGTAGTTCGACGGGCTGACGTCGGGGAAGGCCTGCTTGAGCTCTGGATCCACAGCCGAGCGGCGCCAGACCGGGCGCAGGTTCTTGACGTTGTCGGCGGTGATCTGCGCCAGCGGTGAGTACCGCGTCGACCCGAGGTCGCCGGTGTAGTAGCGCCACTCCTCGTCGCCACCGGACTGGGCCAGCACGGCCGCCGAGGCCAACACACCGATCACGCCGACGGCACGAATTGCCCGCCACACCGTGCCCATGCCAGTCCCCTTCTGTCGGTGCGGCGCTCGGCCGACCAGCGCCCGGGTGATCGCCGGCGGGGACGACCGGGCGCACGGTCGTCCCCGCCGCCGAGCCGGTCAGAAGTCGATCCGCATGCCGATCTGCCCCCGTCGCGGGAAGACGACGTTCAACGGCTCGCCGAACCGCGCCTGCGAGCTGTTGTTGCGGATGTCGATCGGGGTGTCGACGTTGAGCAGGTTGATGACGTCGAGCGAGAACCGCAGCCGGCGGTCGCCGCCGAGCGAGAACGCCTTGTCGAGGCGCAGCCCGAGCTGGTGGTTGTCGGGGAGCGCGAACGCCCCGCGCGGCTCGGCCAGCACGCGCCGGACGCCCTGCCGCAATCGCACGTTGATCTGGCGCGCGTACGGCCGGCCCGACTCGAAGAGATATCTGAGCCCGGCGGTGACACCGAAGGGAGCCTGCCACGTGCCCGTGAAGCGCACGCCGTGGGTATTGTCGACCGACGAGCGGCCGTAGGCATTGATGAGGTCGTTCGGATCGCGGCCGTAGCCGTTGCGGTTCAGCGAGCCGAACTGCTGCCGGGCCAGGCGGGCATCCGCGTAGATCAGGTTGCGCTGCCACTGATAGGAGGCGATCATCTGCCAGCTGGCCGCGAACCGCTTGTTCGCCTCGACGACGAAGGACCTGTAGTCCTGGTCGAGGTCGTTGCGGTTGGTCACTAGGAACAGGCTGTCGGCGGAAGGAGACACCAGATCGAAGACGGTGAGCTGCTGCGCCCTGCCGTTGTAGGTGTCGGTAATCGTGATTGGCGCATAGGTGCCGCCGACGTCCCGCATCCGCACGAAATCGCGTTCTTTCTTGTAGACAAACGACGCGTTCACGCCGAAGCTCGACTGCAACTGCTGTTCGACGCCGACGAAGAACTGGTCGGTGTACTGGTTGGTCAGGTCAGGATCGACGCCGAAGTTCGCCTTCGGATTCACGGTGTAGTACGGCGTGTCGTAGGCGCGCGTGGCGGCGTTGTAGGAGAACGCGCGGAGCTGGGTGTTGCCGGGCGAGAGCGACTGGAATCCACCCGAGATCAGCTTGCCGTAGTAGCGCCCGTAGTGCCCTTTGATCACCGTGGTGCCGGAACTGGTCGCTTTCAATGCGAAGCCTAGCCGTGGCGACCAGGTCTTGAACGTGATCAGATCGTCGATGGCCTCGAACGTCTTGCCGGTGGGCTTCAGCTCGCCGTCGAGCTGATCGACCGTCGGGATACTGGCGTTGAGATAGTCGTATCGCAGCCCCAAGTTCAGCGTGAGGCGGTCGGTGATCGTCCAGTCGTCCTGAACGAACGCCCCGTAGGTGGGCATGCTGCCGGCCAGTGCGTACGGCTCCTGGGTGAGGACGTAGTACGGCGCGCCGGCGAGGTCGTAGAACAGCTGGTTGTTCGCGTAGGCACCGCGATAGTTCGAGCTGTTCCACGGCGTGGTCTGGACGCCGAACTTGAAGTCGTGCGATCCCGTGATGAGATCGCGCACCAACGTGCTCAGCTTGACGTTGATGTTCATCTTGTTCTGGTTGTCGCGTGCGGCCGCCTCGACGCGGTTGACCGAGGCATTCCCGGTCGCCAGATCGATGCGGCCGGGCGTGGTCAGGTCGCCACTGACGGGCAGATAATCCTTGCGGACGTAGATTCCGCCGGCGCGCGCCTCGAGGAGCGTCGAGCTGCCGAAGGTGTGGGTCCACCCGGCCGTGATCACCGGGTCGTAGCCGACCTCGACGCTCGAGGTTTCCGGCGGGCGCGTCTTGTTGGCGCCATACTCCCAGTTGTCGCGGCAATCGTTGTAGTGGAAGCTCAGGTTGTCATTGGCGCTGAGGCGAGCGTCGAGCTTGACGAACGGGCGCCAGATCCGGGTGTTGTTCGGCCGGTCCCTGGGCACGCCGATGGAGTCGCTGCGCTTCCAGCGGATGTGCTCCGAGATGTACAACCCCCAGAGCTTGTCCTTCACGATCGGTCCGCCCACCGAGTAGTTGAAGTCGTTGCGGTAGTCGGTGAACCTCGGGAACTCCTCCTTCGGCGTGTTGTTGCTCTGCAGCCCGTTGTATTGCCCGTAGAAGGCGCCGGTGCCCTTGAACTGATTGCTGCCGGACTTCAGGACCAGGTTGATGACGCCGCCCTGGAAGCCGGCCTGCTCGGCGGTGGCGCCGACCGACTTGATCTGCAGTTCGGCCATCATGTCGTAGTTTGGCCAGTCGTAGGAGCCGCCGAAGTTCGGTGACCCGACGTCGATGCCGTCGTACTGAATGGCGTTCTGGTACGAGTCTGACCCGAAGATGTTGAACGCGCCGTTCGAGCCGACATTGCCCGACGTCTGGGTGGCCCCGGTGGCGTAGGGCACGACGTCGAAGTATTGCGTGCGGGCCGACGGGATGTTCTCGAGCGTTTCGCGGTTGAAGTTCGTGCTCGTGCCGGCATGAACGGCGTCGATGACCGGCGACTGGCCGGACACGGTGATGCTCTCTTCGAGCGAACCGATCTGGAGCTGCTGTTCAAGCTCGATCGTGCGACCCGCCTCGACGCGGATTCCCTCACGGCGGATGGTCTTGAACCCGGTCATCGTGAAGGTCACGGCGTAGACCCCGACCGGGAGATTGTCGACGCGATAGAGGCCCTGGGTGTCGGACGTCGTGGATACGACCCCGCCGATGAGGGTCGGTCCGGCGACTTCCACCGTGGCGCCGGGCAAGATCGCGCGCGACTCGTCACGGACGAAGCCGCGAATGCCGCCCGTGGAGAACTGGGCGGCTGCCGCCGCGGACAGGGCGGCCCACAGCGCCAGGGTCAGCCCGACCCTGGGGAGCACATCGCCGAATCTGCGCACGTCCAATGCCGGCATCGTGGAACCTCCTACCGCGGGGAGTGCGGCGCACGCGAGTACTTCCGTTGCGTCGTCGGCCCCACGGACTGCAGGACGTCGACGGGCGGTCGGAGCCCTGGCGCGGTCTGGCGACACACGGATCCCGCCAACGCGCGGGAGCTTGCCGGAGTCATCCTGGGCAATCAACGGCTTTGGGATGAACGTCGCCGGCCAGGGACAGGCGGCGCGGGCTGTCCTCGACCGGCGCGGCCCAGGGTGGTGCGGCGAGTGCCTCGATGACCCGGCGGGCAGCGTCACCGCGAGCCATGACAGGGTGGCGCCGCCCGCGTATCATCGGCCGACCATGCGCCGCCGCGTGCTATTGAGTCGAGCCGGGTCGGCCCTCCTCAGTGCCCTCGCGGGGAGGGCCGTGGCAGCGCAGCCGGACGCGCGCCTGCTCGGCATCCTCCCCTTCCTGGATCGCGATCCGCGCCCGGTGCCGATCGCAGCTCCGGCGGGGGACGGCCTCGACGCCCGGCAGTTCACCGACCTGTCGACGCTCGGCCCTGGCGCGCTGGTGACGCCGACGCCACGGTTCTTCGTTCGCACGCGCGCCCGTGGCGGTCTCGCCCGTCCCGCGAGCTGGCGGGTGCGCGTTGGCGGGCTGGACCGCGACTCCAGCACGTTCGACCTCGCCGCCCTGCGTCCGCTCGCCCGCCCCCAGGGCGTGCATCTGCTCGAGTGTGCCGGCAACGTCGAGCCCTTCGGCCTGATGAGCGCCGCCCGGTGGGACGGCATCCCGCTCCGGGCCGTGCTGGACCGCATGGCTCCTTGGCCGGCCGGCCATCGCGTGCTCGTGACCGGCGACGACGACGCCAGCTACGCGTGGCGCACGTCGGTGGCCGGCGCCAGCTGGATCTTCTCATCCGACGACCTGACCCGCACCGGCGCGTTCCTGGCCACCGGCATGAACGACGAGCCGCTCACTCCTGATCACGGCGGGCCGCTGCGGCTCGTCGTGCCCGGCTGGTATGCCTGCAGCGCGATCAAGTGGGTCGTGTCGATCGACTGGGTGCACGACGAGGCTCTGGCGACTGGCCAGATGCGCGAGTTCGCGGGCCGCACCCACCAACGGGACGTGCCGCGTCTGGCGCGCGACTACGAACCGCCGGCGATCGACACCGCCGCGATGCCGGTGCGCGTCGAGCAGTGGCAGAACGCCGGAGGTGTCTTCTATCGCCTCGTCGGCATCGTCTGGGGCGGCACGGTGCCGACCAACGCCCTGGAGGTGCAGTGCGGAGCCGGCGCGCCCTTCGTGCCGGTGAGCGAGTGCCCGTTGCCTTCGACGACCTCGACGTGGAGCCTCTGGACGCACAACTGGCGCCCCGGCGGCCGCGGCGTCTACGAAATCGCGGTCCGTGTGCGGGACGCGGCGACGCCGACGCGGCGCCTCGACCGGGGGTACTACATCCGCCGCGTTCGGGTCGCGGCCGTCTGAGTCGGCGGCGGCTCGCAGCCCGAGCGGCTACGGCCGAAGTGCGAGCAGCTCCTGGACCGCCCGGTGTCCTTCATCGATCGCGGCGTGCGTCTCCGCCTCGTGCGCGGCGTCGGAGTTGGCAATGCCGATGCGCCCGAAGCGCTGGCGGGCGATCACCCAGGGCCGCTCGGCATCGGACCACTCGGGATCGGTCAGGGGGTCGCCGAAGTCGGCGTAGCCGTGCGGCCAGCGATTGACGGTGATGCCCAGGATATCCCGCGCGGGATCGAAGCCGGCGGCGGCGAACGCGCGGGCCAGCTGGTCGCGTGTGCGGCGCTCGAATGTCTCGAAGGGGGTCTGCAGCAGGTCGGCCCGGCCGGCGCGATGCTGATCCCGGCGCGGTCGCCCGGGCGCGCATGGCACACGCACCATGTGCAGCAGGATCGGCTCGGCGGGCGTCAGCGACGGACGGTAGCTGCCGAGCGTCACCGGGAAGTCGAGGAAGGCCAGGGCGTGGAAGCCGCTCGGCGTGTAGAGATGGCTGATCCCGGCCTTCTCGAAGGCTTTCCAGTCGCGCAGCAGGACGTTGGTGTAGACGAGCGGCGCCTTCACGCCGAACATGAGCGCCTGGCGCTGCGGGGCCGGCAGCTCAGGGCACAGCCTGGGGATGACGGCGTGATAACAGGCCAGCACGCACGCCCCGGCACTCACGCGAAAGGCCTTGCCGCCGGTGACGTAGGTGACGGCCACCCGCGTGGCGCTCGACGGATCCCCCTCGTGCTGCGCGCGCACGACCGTGCTGCTCAGGCGGATGCGCACCGGGGACCGCGCCTCGTCGAGCCGACCGTAGTCGAAGCGGGCGGTGACGATGTCGTCCATCGTGGTTCCGGCTGGCGACACCCCCGGGATCATCCTGCGCACGAGCAGCCGGGCGATGGACGCGTTGCCGTCCGGGAAGTGGAAGATGTACGGATCCGGGGGCGTCGCCGATGGCGGAACCGGCAGTCCCAGCCCCTGCAGGCCAGGCCACGTGCGTCCGGCGGCTGTGGCCGGCGCCGCGTCGATGCCGATGCCCCAGCCCGAGTGCGTCCGCTGCTGGAAATAGGCTGCCACCTGCGGGTCGACCTTCGCGTAGCGCAGCAGGTAATCGCGGTAGCTGGTGGTCCGGAGCAGCTGACGCTTCTCGTCGATCGACCGGCCGGCGAGATAGTCGACGCGTTCCTCGTGCAGGCGGACGAAATCCCGCTTCGCCGCCGCCGAGAACGGCGCCTGTGCGGCGAACTGGCGCCACCACCCGTCCGGCGGCACCGGGCCTTCCGCCTGGTTGCCCTGCCCGCCGCGCACGAGTCGATCCACGCCCCAGGCCTCGCGATCGAAGAACACGCCTTGGCCGAGGCCGTGCCGGCTGTAGAGCGTCTGGTCGACGGCCGTGAAGAACCGGTCGGTGTCGATGCCGAGCTCGTCGCTGAGCCCGCGCGCCACCGGACTCCACGACCGACGCTGCTCGATGGCCTGGGTGCCGCCGTAGCCGATGAGCAGCCGGCTGCCGACGGTGAACTCGTTGCGCTTGGCGTGGCCGCCGAAGTCGTCGTGGTTGTCGAGCACGAGAATGCGCGCGCCCGGACCGGCGGCTTTACGGTAGAAGTACGCAGCCGCCAGGCCGCTGATGCCGCCGCCCACCACCACCAGGTCGTAGGTCTCGCCGGTGTCGGCGATGCCAGCGCCCTCCCAGGTCCTTCCGTCGCGCAACGCGTGCGCGACCTCCCAGGCGCCGTCGTGCGTGCCGCGCAGGCCGGTCCGCGCCGGTGGATAGCTGCCCGCGGCCGCCGACTGAGCGAACGCCGCCGCGGCGTCGGCGAACCATGGATATGCGACCGAGCCGGTGAGCGCGACACGCGCGCCGTCGAGGAAGTCCCGGCGTGTGATCGACCGGCCCATGCCTAGAGCGGTATCAGCGGATGACATCGGGAGACCCTTTGGAAACGCGAGGGAGCATACACCCGGCGGCGCGGCGCTCGAACCCGGCTACCTGGCCAGGAACCCGGCGATCCGCTCGTTGATGAACCGCGCGTCGTCGGCGTTGCCGCCGCCGCCAGCCGAGTGGCCCCACAGCGACGGGATCGGGGTGAACGTGGACCGGGCCAGGAACTGCTGCTCGTAGCGCGCATCGCCGATCGGGAAGTAGAGATCCGTCTCGCACGGCATGTAGAGCACGCGGGCGCGGATCGATCGCAGCGCCGTCTCGACATCGCCGTCGAAGCCGGCGGTCGCGCCGACGTCGTGGCGCTGCCACGCGCGCGCCTGGGCGATGAGGTTGTTGGCGTCGCGTGAGGCGTCCCGGGCGACGCGCCCGGCGATCACGGCGTCCACAGTGGCGCCCTGCGGCTTGTAGAGGCCGCGCCGCCACCACTCCTGCGACCACACCCAGGCCGCCCAGTGCGCCGACCATGCGGCCAGCCCCCGGCTCGGCGGCGCGGTGTAGCGGCCGCCGGCGAACGCCGGATCGGCTGTCAACGCCGCAATCGCACTCTCCAGCCGGACGACGCCGTGCGGGTAGGTCTTGGCCGTGCCGCACCACGGAATGATGGCGTCCATGAAGCCGGGATGCGACACCGCCCACTGGAACGACTGCTCGGCGCCCATCGAGAAGCCGGCCACCGCGCGCACGTGGGTCACCCCGAGATGCGCCAGGACGCGGCGTGACGCCTCGACGTTGTCGCGGATGGCGATGGCCGGAAAATCCGGCCCGGCGTGCGGCGCCGGCGTGTTGCTCGGCGACGACGACACGCCGTTGCCGAACATCTCGGTCGTGACCACGAACCAGCGAGTCGGGTCGAACGCCTTGCCGGGGCCGACCACGAAGTCGTAGACGTGGTAGTCGGCGCCGTAGGAGGTGGTGAGCAGGATGGCGTTGTCGCGCGCGGCGTTGAGGGTGCCGAAGGTGGCATAGGCGATCCGGGCCGTCGGCAGCACCGCGCCGCCCTCGAAGCGGAAGTCGGCGACGTCGAGGAATCGCCGGTTCGGATCGGCGGGCGGGCCGCCCTGGGCCGACAGGACCAGGCCGGTGGCAGTCATCACGAGGAGCGCGGCGAGCAGGGGGCGGCAGGACATGGGCGGGCCTCCACGGCGGGGCCGATGATACGCCGCCGGATCGCATTCCGGTCGCGCATCCGTGGTGCATGTGATATTCCTGTCGGGTTCAACCTTGCCCGGGAGGACTGTCATGTCATCGTTCGTCTCCACCGCGCGCCGGTCCCGCCTCGGGGCCGCCCTGTGGATGGCGCCCACGCTGTTGCTGGCCGCCTGCGCCTCGACGCGGCCGGCCGGCAGCGCGTCCACGCCCGCCGCACCGTCCGCGGCGGCGGCCGCAGATGCCGCCGCGGCAGCCAAGGTGCCGATGGCGACGTCCAAGGACGGCACGAAGATCGCCTACGAGGTCACCGGCACCGGCCCGGCGGTAATGCTCGTCCCCGGCGGCGGCCAGACCCGCGGGTCGTGGAAGGACCGCGGCTACGTCGAGCGGCTGAGCAAGTCGTTCACGGTGATCACGCTCGACCTGCGCGGCACCGGCGACAGCGACAAGCCGGCCACGCCCGGGTCCTACGCCCTCGAGCTGCTGCTCGACGACCTGCTGGCGGTGGCCGACGCCGCCAAGGCCGAGCGGTTCCACGTGTGGGGCTACGGCCACGGCGCTGCCATCGGCCGCTACCTGGCCGCCCGCTCCGATCGGGTGATCTCCGCGGTGCTGGTCGGCACCACGATGGGGCCGCCAGTGGAGGGCATGGTGCGCGACGCCATCCTCGGCATGCGCGCCAAGTGGATGCCGGTGGTGGAAGCGCAGGCTGCCGGCACGCTCGACAAGAGCACGCTCACGCCGGGCGACGTCGTGGCGCTCGAGGGCGGCATCGTCGTGTCGACGCTGATGCTGGGCGCGCTGGTGGACTACCCGGTGCTCGAGCCGGGCGAGATCAAGGCGCCGACGTTGTGGGTGATCGGCGCCGCCGACGCCTCGGCGATGGAGAACGTCAAGGCCTACGAGGCCAAGCTGAAGGGCACGTCGGTGACGCTGAAGCTGCTCGAGGGCCTGAGCTACTCCGACAGCTTCTCGCGCATCGAGCCGGCCCTGGCGGCAATCGAGCCCTTCCTCAAGGCCCAGGCCGCCACCAACTGACCGACAGTTTCGTCAGAACCCCGTCCGGTGCCTGGCACCAACGGGTCCGTCGGTGCCAGGCACCGACGCTCGGTCATGACGGATCTGTCGTGAGCCCGGCCAGATAGTCGAGCACCAGCTGGTGGTACTCGGGCCGGGTGTAGACGTCGATCGCCTTGCTGCGAATCACCCCGGCGATCACCGCCGCCACCTCCTCGGGCGACTGTGCGCCGGGGAGCGTGCGCGAATCGGGACCGCCGTGGACGGCGTTGACGCCGAACTCCGTCGCCACCACCCCGGGGGACACCAGCGAAACGGTGATGCCGGGGTGGCTCTCGCGCAGTTCCTCGCGCAGCATCGCCGTGTAGGCGTTCAGGAAGTGCTTGGCGCCCGAGTAGGCCGAGCGGAACGTCGCCCACGGCCGCCGGCCGAGCACCGACGACACGTTGACGATCTGGCCGCGGCCGCGGGCCTTGAAATGCGGCAGCACGGCCCGCACCGCATAGACCACCGACTTGACGTTGACGAGCATCATGTCGTCGATGTCGGCGTCGGTGAGCGCCGACGGCGGCCGGGTGATGCCGCGGCCGGCGTTGTTCACCCACACGTCGACCTGACCGAAGCGGGCCACCGCCTCGGCGAACACGCGCGCCATGTCGTCGGGCACGGTGACATCGGCCGTCACCGTCAACGTGCGATCGCCGCAGCGGCGGGCCACGGCGTCGAGCGCCGCCTTCCGCCGCGCCACCAGCACCACGGCGGCGCCGTCCTTGGCCAGATGCTCGGCCAGCGCGGCGCCGATGCCGCTGCTCGCGCCGGTGATCACCACGACCGTGTCGGTCATTTCCATCGCGCTCCCACGCGAGGCCTATCGTATCGCTGCCCGGCCGGTCCGCTGTGCTACCGTCGCCGCCATGACCCGCTCAGCCGTCGTCGCTGAGCCCTTCCCTCCGGCCCTTCCGCCGCCGCCGGCCCTGCAGTGGCTGACGCGCGTCGTCGTGGCCATCGCCGTCGCCAAGATCGGCGTGGCCCTGGCCGTGATCGCCACCCACACCGGGTACGCGGGCACCCGGGCGATTCCCGGCCTCGTGCTGCTGGCCCACGTGGCCGTGTTCGGCGGCGCCGCCGCCTTCCTGGCCACCGCCGGCCGCCACGATCGCCGCGCCGTCCACCTGGGTGTCTTCTTCCTGCTGGTGGCGGTGTCCTTCGCCAACGGCCTGCTGGCCAGGCTCGAGGGGCTGCCAGCCGGCGCCGGCGCGCTCCAGGCGGGTCTGCTCGCCACGCATCCCGACGCCTGGCTGCCGCTGTATCTGTGGCTCTTCGTCGAGCAGTTCCCGCGGCTCCACCGCATCGATCGCGGCCAGCGCCTCGAACGCGGATTCGTGGCGGTGGCGGCGGCCGCCGGCGGCCTGCTCTTCCTGGCCAGCGCCAGTGCCGGCGCCTGGCTGCCGGCGGTGGCCTGGGGCCAGGACGCCACCTGGTTCGATGCCGTGATCTTCGGGCTGGCGCTGCCGGCCCTGCCGTTCGGGCTGTGGAAGGCCGCGCGCGCCGATGTCCGCGAACGGCGGCGGTACCGCCTGTTCGTCGTCGGTCTGGCCGCCGGGTTCCTGCCGATGGCCCTCCAGGTGTTCGCCGAGGCCGCGCTGCCGGCCTACGAGGCCTTCATCAACGTCTCGCCACGGCGTCTCCTGGTCGGCCTGGTGCTCTACCCGCTGCTGCTGTCGATCCCCATCACCACCGCGTACGCCGTGCTCGTCCATCGCGTCATGGACGTGAAGGTGCTGGTGCGACGCGCGGTGCAGTACGCGCTGGCCCGTTACACGATCATGGCGCTGGCGGCGGCGCCGGCGATGCTGCTGGCGGTCTCACTGGTCGAGAACCGCGACCAGACCATCGCCGCCTTCGTCAGCACGTCGGCAGGATCCACCGCGGTCCCCCTCGCCGTCCTGCTCGTCGTGCTGGCGGTGCGGCGGCCGCTGCTGGATCGCATCGACCGGATGTTCTTCCGCGAGGCGGTGGACGCCCGCGTGCTGCTCGGCTCGCTGGCCTCTGCCGCCGGCGTCCGCGGCGACTCGCTCGAGGGTCTGTGTCGCGACTTCAGCGCCCGGATCCAGGAGACGCTGCACCTGGCGCAGGCCGATGTGCTGGTCGCCGACTGGGAGTCGGGCCGGCTGACCTCGGGGACTCGACGTCTGCGCTCCCTTCCCGTGGACAGCCCGATCGTGTCGATCCTCGCCGGCCGCCACGACGCGCTGGTCGTCGAGCTGGACCAGCGCGGCGGCTGGGCCCAGGATCTGCCGATCGGCGACCAGCAGTGGCTGGCCGACGGCGAGGTGCACCTGCTGGTCCCGCTGCGGTCCGACGACGACCTGGTGGGCATCCTGGCCCTCGGCGAGAAGCTGAGCGACCTGCCGTTCAGCCGCGACGACCAGGCGCAGCTGGCGCCGGTGGCGGCGGCACTGGCCCTCAAGGTCGAGAACCTGCGTCTCCGCGAGACACCGGCTGGCGGATCGGGACGGCGCGCCGAGCTGCAGCAGGCCGCCGAAGACGCGGCCGTCGTCTGCACGCGCTGCTCCTTCGTCGCCCGCGTCGGCAGCGTCCGCTGCGAGCGCTGCGGCGGCGAGCTGGCGCCGTCGCAGCTGCCCGCCCTGCTCTCCGGCAAGTTCCGCCTGCAGCGCGAACTCGGGCGCGGCGGGATGGGCGTGGTCTACCTCGCCGTGGACACCGGACTGGAGCGCCCCGTGGCCATCAAGACGCTGCCGCGGGTGTCGCTGGCCGAGTCGGTGCGGCTGCGCCGGGAAGCGCGCGCCATGGCGGCCTTCGCCCACCCGAATCTGGCCTTCGTCTACGGCCTCGAGACCTGGCGCGGGGCCCCGGCGCTGGTGATGGAGTATCTCGACGGCGGCACGCTCGCCGATCGGCTGCGGCGGTCGAAGCTGCCACCCGACGCGGTCGTCACCCTGGCCCACGATCTGGCCGGTGCGGTGGCCCGCCTCCACGACGAGGGGGTGCTGCACCGCGACATCAAGCCGAGCAACATCGCCTTCACCAGCGACGGGCAGCCGAAGCTGCTCGACTTCGGCCTGGCGCAGATCTTCGTCGGCGCCTCGACCGCGCCGCGTGGTCGGCGCGGCACCGGCCAGGCCGAGCCGTGGCTGCAGGGCGCCGACCTGACCACGGTGGACCACGTCGGCCGCTTCGCCGGCACGCCGGCCTACATGGCCCCAGAAGCCGTCGGCGGCGAAGACCTCGACGCCACCGCCGACCTGTGGAGCCTGGGCGTCGTGTTGTTCGAGTGTCTGACCGGCGAACGGCCGTTCGTCGGCCGGCCCATCGACGCCACCGGCATCGACTGGACGGGCGAGATCCGCGCCCGCGCGCCTGAGTGCCCGTCGCCGCTGGCCGAACTGGTCGGCGATCTGCTCTCGCCCGACAGACGGCACCGGCCGTCGTCGGCACACGTGGTCCGGAGGCGGCTGGCCGAACAGGCTACACTGCGCGTGGCGTGAGGCCCGGTCGTGGCGCCGGCGCCAGCCCAGGAGGCACCATGGCCGATTACCCCTCGCCCGGCACCCGCGACGACGTCGAGCAGATCGTCGGGCTCTTCCTGATGACCTTCGGCCAGGGCGTGGCCCCGCTCCACGTCCATCGATCGACGGTGCAGGCCATCCGCGACCAGCTCGTGCCGACGATCAGCAACGCCGTGCAGTCCCCCGACTGGAACGACCAGTGGAAGCGTGACGCCGCCTCGGTGCTCGGCTGGATGGCCGGCATCGGCGCCATGGCGAAGCAGATTGCGATGGAGCCGAAGGCACGCCGGTCGATCGTCGATCCGTCGGACTTCCAGACCGCCTGGAAGGTGGTCCTCGCCGAGCACGACCCGTCCCGGGGCGGCGGCGTCACCCCGCTCGGGAAGTGGTGCATGTAGGCAACCCTTTCGCGCCCCGCCCCGTCTACTGGTCCGAGGTGACCATGAGACTCCTGACCGGCGCCCTGGCGGCGCTCCTGTTCACGGGCGTCACGAGCGCGCCGGCGTGGGCCCAGCGGACCGAAGAGCGCATCGACCGGACGTTCGCCTTCCAGCCCGGCGGCACGCTGCGGCTCAAGACCTTCTCCGGCACGGTCGAGATCCGCGGCACCGACGCCAGCCAGGTGGTGGTCCACGCCGTGCGACGGGCGACCGCCGAGAAGCTGCGCGACATCACCTTCGACATCGACGCCTCCGCGTCCGAGATCGTCATCGAGGCCAACCGGCACGACCGCGGCCGCCGCGACGACAACGTCGTCGAGGCCGACATCCGCATCGAGGTGCCGGCCGAGACCCGTCTCGACGTCAAGACGTTCAGCGCGCCGGTCACGGTGACCGGGGTCGCCGGCGCGCAGCAGATCGGCGGCTTCTCCGGAACCATCCGGATCGACGGACTGGCGCAGGGTGCCGAAATCAAGACGTTCAGCGGCGACGTCACCGTCGCGGCGAGCCGCTGGCCCGACGGCCAGTCGCTCGAGATCGACACCTTCAGCGGCGCCATCGACCTCCGGGTGCCCGCCGATGCCCGCGCCGAACTGGCCTTCAACACCTTCAGCGGCGACCTCGAGAGCGACCTGCCGATCACGCTGACGCGGGCGCGCGGCCGGCGCAACCTGACCGGCACGCTGAACGGCGGCGGCTCCGGCCGCCTGCGCCTGAAGACCTTCAGCGGCGACGCCCACGTCCGCTGAGCCGCCGGCGGTCCGGACGCCGCCGCGAGCCGCCCGTCACTGCGCCGGCGGATAGCTGAAGCGGGCCAGCGTGTCGCGGGCAACGGCGGCGCACCCGCCGGTGCGCCGCCACCCGGTCGCCGCGGCGTCGAGCTGGAAGGCGCCGCGCCGCGGATCGGCGAAGTCGCGGACGTTCACGTGCGCGCGCATCAGGCCGCGGTGAGCGTGGCCGGGCGTGTCGAGTTGGCGCAGTTCGCCCACCGGCCACGAGTGGGTGCCGCTGGCCGCGGCACCGGGGCGCTCGGTGCCGCACGGCGGCGACGGCCAACTGGTGCACGCGACGACCCGTCCAACCGGCCATGCCTGTCCACGCCGTCCGCCTGGCCGTCCGCAGCCTCGCCCGCCGGCCGCTGTTTGCGGGCACCGCGATCCTGCTCCTGGCGCTCGGCGCCGGCGCCAACGCCGCGGTCTTCTCGGTGGTGCGCGGCGTGCTGCTGAAGCCGCTCCCCTTCGCCGCCCCGGAGCGGCTGGTCGCGGTCTGGCCAGGACACTTCGTGTCCAACGAGGAGATCGGCGTCTGGCGTGATCGGGCGCGCTCGCTCGCCGACGTGGCCGGCGTCGCCACCGGCTGGCTGATGGCCCTGGGAGCCGACGGCGGCGAGCCGCTCAAGGTCACCGGCAACCGCGTCTCGGACAACTACTTCGCCCTGCTCGGCAGCGGCGCGGCGGTGGGCCGCCCGCTGCAGCCGGGCGACGGCACCGCCGGCCGCGAGCGGGTGGTGGTGCTCGCCGATGGCGTCTGGCGACGGCGGTTCGCCGCCGATCCCGCCGTCGTCGGCCGCTCGGTGCAGATCGACCAGGTGGCTCACGAGGTGGTCGGGGTGATGCCACCGGACTTCGAGGTCCTCGGCCAGCGTGCCGACCTGTGGGTGCCGCTGCCCTTCGTGCCGGGCACGCCGGCGCAGCAGACGACCTTCTCGCTGGCGATCGCCCGGCTGCGCGACGGCGCCACGACCGAGTCGGCGTCCGCCGATGTGGCCGGCCTGGTGCCCGAGATGCGCCGTACGCTCGGCCGGCCCGACGACTGGGGCCGCGACGTGCACGTCGCGTCGCTGCACGAGACCACCACCGCCGACGTGCGTCCGGCGTTGTCGCTGCTGCTGGCCGCCGTCGGCCTGGTGCTGCTGCTCGGCGCCGCCAACCTGGCCACGCTGCTGCTCGGCCGCTCCATCGAGCGCGCCCGTGGGCTGGCGATTCGCACCGCGGTCGGGGCGTCGCGCCGTCAGCTCCTCGGCCAGCTGCTCGTCGAGCAGGTCGTGCTGGCCACCGCCGGCACCATCGCCGGCCTGGGCCTGGCACGCCTGGTCGTGCCGGTGCTGGTGGCCGGCCTGCCTCCCGAGGTCCCGCGGCAGACCGAGATCGCCCTCGACGGCGCGGTGTTCGCGGCGGTGCTGCTGGCCGCGATCGGCGTCTCGGCCGCCATCGGCCTGCTGCCGGCGCTGGTGGCGATGCGGCCGGGGCTCCAGCCGCTGCTCCGTCAACACCAGTCCACCGACACGCCGGGGCGCCAACGCGCGCTCGGCGGCCTGGTGGCGGCGCAGGTGGCGCTCGCGGTCGTGCTCGGCATCGGCGCCGGGCTGATGCTGCGATCGATCTGGCAGCTGCAGCGCGTCGATCCGGGGTTCGATCCGGACGGCGTCCTCGCCTTCCGCCTGCAGACCACGTCGAAGTACCGCGCCCTCACGACCGGGCTGCCGTACCTGGCCGAGGTCGGCGACCGCGTCGCCGCACTCCCCGGTGTGACCGCGGTGGGCGCCATTGGCCACCTGCCGATGAGCGGCTACGCGTGGACGACCGGCGTGCACCGCCCCGACCAGCCGCCGGCGCCGGGCGCGGCCGCGCCGCCGGTCGGCTGGCGGTTCATCTGGGGCGACTACCTGACCGCCATGCGCATCCCGCTCGTCGCCGGGCGCGCGTTCACCGCCGCCGACGTGACCAGGGGCGCGCCGGTGGCCCTGCTGAACCAGACCCTCGCCAGGAGGTTCTTCGGCGGTCCACAGGCGGCCGTGGGCCAGCCGCTGATCCAGAAGGGCTTCGGCGAGGGCGGCGACACCATCGTCGAGGTGGTCGGCGTCATCGGTGACGTCCGCCACGACGGGCTCGACGCGCCGCCGGCCGCCGAGTTCTACCGTCCTCTCACCCAGACCTTCATGTTCCCGATGCACATGGTCGTGCGCACGAGCGGCGATCCGGCTGCGCTGGCCGGGCCGGTGCGACGTGGCGTGTTCGAGGTGGATCCGGCGGTCCCCGTGGCCGACCTCCAGACCATGCCGGCGCTGCTGGCCGCCACACTGGGCCGCCCGCGGCTGCTGGCCAGCCTGCTCGGCGTGTTCGCCGCCGCCGGACTGCTCTTGAGCGTCGTCGGCCTCTACGGCGTGGTGGCGGTGCGCGTCCGCCAGCGCGAGCGCGAGATCGGCATCCGGATGGCGCTCGGCGCCACCGCGCGCGGCGTCGCCGCCGGCGTGGTCGGGCAGGGGCTGGGCCACGCGCTGGCCGGCATCGCCGCCGGCGTGCCGCTGGCGCTGGCGCTGTCGCGCTTCATGGTCAGCGTCGTCTACGGCGTGACGCCGCGCGACCCGCTGACCTACGCGGCGTTGCCGGTCCTGCTCGGCGTGGTCGCGGCCCTGGCCTGCTATCTGCCGGCGCGCCGGGCGGCGCGCATCGACCCGGTGGTGGCGCTGCGCAGCGACGGGACGTGACGGCGGCGCTGCTCAGGGAAACGTGATGCCGAGGGTCACGACGACCACCCGCTGGCGCCGCCTCGTCTCGTAGGCGCCGCCGCGAGCCTCCAGGTCGTCGAACCAGCTGTGCCAGTAGGCGATCGCCGGCGTGAGCGCCACGCGGCCGCCCAGGGGAATGTCGATGCCCGCGGCGACCAGGACGCCGGGGCCCTCGTCGATGTCCAGGTCGGCGTCGCCGGCCGGCGAGTCCACCTGGAGGTCCACGTAGGACATACCTGCGCCGCCCTTCACGAAGAAACCGGAACGGCTCGACGGATACACGGTGGCGGTGGCCGCGGCGATGTAGCGGTAGCTCCACTGGGTCGCCGCGCCGAGGTCGTCGCGGCGGGTCCAGACCTGCAGGTCGCCGCCGATGACCAGGTGCGGGTTGAGCGTCCAGCCGGCGGTGACGTAACCCGACCCGCCCCCCTGTCGGTCGCGGTCCCCGCACTCCTCGCAGGTCACGGTCGCCCAGCCAGCGCCGCCGCCGATCCCGAAGTGGAACCCGTCGCGGGTCTGCGCCGATGCGGCGGACGCCCACCACAAGAGCGAAGCACATGCCCACGCCGCCGTCGCGACGTGACCGAGCGTTGTCGCAGTCATGTCTCAGACTACCGTGGCCCCGACTGCTATGCTTGCCGCCGGTGCTCTCCCGCCTGCTGGCCCGCGTCGGCCTGGTCACCCCCGAACAGCGCGCCTGGGCGTGGTACGACTGCGGCAACTCGGCCTACTTCACCACCGTCATCACCGCGGTCTTTCCGGCCTTCTTCGCCACCTACGCCGCGGCCGGCCTGGCGCCCGGCGAGGCGACGACCCGCTTCGGGGTCATCACGACGATGGGCATGGCCATCGTCGCCGTCCTGGCGCCGATCCTCGGCGCCTACGGCGACTACGCGGCGCGCCGCAAGCCGCTGCTGGTCGGCTGCGCGGCGGTGGGCATCGCCGCCACCTTCGCGCTGACCACGATCACAGAGGGCGGCTGGCAGTGGGCGGCACTCATCTTCGTCGTCGGCAACGTCGGCGTCTCGGGGTCGCTGGTGTTCTACGACTCGATGCTGCCGAGCGTCGCCGCACCCGACGAGACCGACCGGGTGTCGGCGGCCGGCTACGCCCTGGGGTATCTCGGTGGCGGCCTGCTGCTGGTGCTGAACCTCGCCTGGGTGCTGCAGCCGGCGTGGTTCGGGCTGTCGGGCACCGTGGCGGCGATCAGGCTGTCGTTCGCCAGCGTCGGGGTGTGGTGGCTGCTGTTCCTGCTGCCGCTGCTGCGCCACGTGCCGGAACCGCCACGCCTCGCTGCCCCGGGCGAGGCCGACCCGCGCGGCGCGGTGCGCGCCTCGTTCGCGCGGCTCGCCCACACCTTCGTAGAGATCCGCCAGTACAAGCAGGCGTTCCTCGCCCTGCTGGCGATGCTCGTCTACCAGGACGGCATCCAGACGATCATCCGCTTCGCCGGCATCTACGGCGCCGAGGTCGGCGTCGGGCAATCGGCGCAGATCGCCGCTTTCGCGATGGTGCAGCTGGTCGGAGTGCCGTTTGCGTTCCTGTTCGGGTCGCTCGGCCCCCGTCTCGGCACCCGGCGGGCGATCCTCGTCGCCCTGGCCGTCTACACGGTGGCCGCCGTGCTGGGCTACTTCATGCAGAACGCCACGCACTTCTTCCTGATCGCCGGGCTGGTCGCCACCGTGCAGGGCGGCGCCCAGGCGCTCAGCCGCTCGCTCTTCGCCCGGCTGATCCCGCCGGCCAAGACGTCCGAGTACTTCGGGTTCTACGCCGTGGTGGAGCGCTTCGCCACCATCCTCGGGCCGTTGGTGTTCACGCTGAGCGGCGCCGTCACCGGCTCGGCGCGTTCGGCGGTGCTCGGCATGATCGTCTTCTTCGTGGCCGGCGCCTGGCTGCTGATGCGCGTGGACGTCGAAGCCGGCGAACGGGCGGCGCGGGCCGGCTGAGCGCGCCTCGATCCGCGACGCGGATCGCGAGCCGCGTTCGGTTCACGCCTGCAGAAATTCGGCGAAGAACTCGTCGACCGCCATGCGGCGCTTCGTCAGACCGTCGTCGAATGCGGCTTGGCAGAACGTGTCGACGGCCCGCCGGTTCTTGTCCATGCCGTGGGCGTGGTAGTCGCGGCCGAGCGTACGGGCCGCGCCCTCCACCTCGTCGATCAGCCATGGCGAGTTGTACGGAAACTGCCGTTGCAGCGCCTCGAACTGCCGTTCGCTCTCGTTGAAGGCCGATACCAGCCGGCGGCCAGCCGATGGATCGCGCTCCCACGCAGCCCGTCGCACGACGATCACATGCTGTGGGGGATAACACCCGGTCGCGGCGAAGTAGCGTTGCTCGAGCTGCTGGAATCCTGCCACGGCGCGCACGATCGGCCCGTGACCGGGGTCGAAGGCCTTGGGCGGCAACGGGGCGAAGACGGCGTCGATCGCGCCGGCCACCAGCAGATCGCTCAGCGCACGGCCGGGGGGCGTGGCAGCCACGTGCGCCATCGGCGGGTCGGGCAGCCGCACCGTGGCGGGCCCATCCACGCCGCCGACGACCCATCGGACGTTCGACGTGTCGGTGCCGAGGTAGCGCAGCAGGTGACGGTACCAGACAGCGCCGCTGGCTGCCCAGTTGTAGATGCCGACACGGCGGCCCTCCAGCGCTGCCGGATCGATCGTGGTGCCCTGCCTCGCGTACAGGTCGCGGACCGTGAAGTTGCGCAATGGGAACACGGGAATGGCCACCAGCGAGCGGTCGCCGCGGTCGAGACGCTGGACGTGCTGGGCCATCGACGTCTCACCGCCGTCGATCGCGACGTCGTCGGTGGCTCGGCGCAGCATCTCGGTGCGATCGCCGCGGATCCACGTCAACGACAGCCCCTCGGGCTGCACGTCGCCGGTGGCGATCGGCAGGAAGCGTACGTAGTTGGTGCAGGCGAGTTGCAGCCGGTGCGGCCGGGCGGCAGGCTGCGCCCGCGCTTCGGCGGTCAGCGCCGTGCCGACCCAGGCCGCAGAGGTGGCGACGAATTGACGTCGTGTCCCGGTCCCCACGTGGCTCTCCTTGTCGTACCGGCGCGATGGGCAGACGGGCAGACCTCGTGATGCCGCGATGGTGCGTGGGCTCGAGCGGTCCAGCGCCCCCCGGTGCGGCGTCTGCTACTTCACGGCCACCCGGGCGTAGCCGTTGGTCCAGCAGCACTGGTTGCCGGGCGAGGTATCGACCCGGCCGAAGTTGTCGGCGCGCACCCGCAGCACGTAGAGGCCCGGCTGCGCGAAGGTGACCGACGTGCTGGCCGTGCCTTCCAGCTCCGCGAGTGCCTGTTTCGGCGGCGCGAAGGTGACCGTCCCGGGGCCGGAGTGCTTGTACCAGGCCACGTTGATGGCCCCTCGGGCCGGACCCCGTTCTTTGATCTGCACGGTCTCCTTCTCGCGGACGCTGTCGTCCTTGGTCCAGATCGTGAGCGCCAGCGGCGCGCCCACCGTGGCCGACATCGGCTCCGACTGGATGCCCGCCGGGCCGCGGCCCGCCGGGCCATCGGCCGTGAAGCGCAGGAGCGGCGGCACCGAGCCCATCGCCATCGGCCAGCGCAGCCCGTAGGCGCCGGTCTTGGCGCGGCCGGGCACCTTGTAGGCCTGGCCGCGGTGGCGCAGCGTCCAGACCACGTCGCCCTTGAATCCGGCCGGCACCGTCACGGTGAACACGCCGCGTTCACGGTCGCGCCGCGAGGTGCCGTCAGGCCCGCCGTTTTCGACCACCACCGGCGGGAACGACGTCGGCTGCCGGCCGTCGAACTCCTTCGGCTCGATCGCGTTGTCGGGGCCGAGCGGGATCTCGACCACTTCCTCGCGGTTGAGGTTGGAGTACCCGAACGACAGCGTGATCGTGCCGTCCGGGTTCTCGTACCAGCCGTCGAAGAACGGCGCCACGCGCTGGCCGTCGGGCGGCACCGGGGCGAGCGGCCACTGGCGCTGCGCGTCGAGCGACGCCAGCCCGCCCGCCACGATCACCGCGGCGACACCCGTGCTCCACAGTCGACGCACGGCCGGGGTCCTATCGCTGTTGCTGCCGCGAGGCTTCGGTGGTGGCCGCCTTGCGCTTCTGCTCGCGCTCGGCCACGAGTTTCGCGTAGCCCTCGTCGTCGAGGTGCGTCACCGCGATCCAGGCGTGCGACATCTCGTCGGCGGTGCGGCTGCCCGGGCCGACCCACTGGTCGGGATCCGGATTGCCGCGATTCGCCGTCGTGTTGTCGTAGTAGCCGGTGATCACCAGCGTGGCGCCCTTGGGCACGAGCGGGGCGACGTCGTCTTCGTAGATATGGCTGGTGTGCCAGTTGTTGGTCCAGTTCGAGATCGAGCTCACCATCTCGAGCTTGCCGGTGTCGGGATAGAAGATCTCGAGGGTCTTGGCGACCAGGCGGAAGTGCCCGTGCGGCTGGAAGCTGTCGATGCGCACCGGCGTCTTGAACGAGTGGAAGCCCTGCGTCACCGTGGTGCCGTGCGGCGGAATCTCCAGCTCGCCGCCCTTCATCAACAGCGAGTACAGCTTCAGGTCCTGCCGGTAGGTCGACTGATGGCCGTCCGGATACAACCAGATGCCCATCTCGATCACGTCGTCCTTCAGCTCCTCGCCCATCGGGTAGTAGTGCACGTCCCAGCGCACCAGTGAGTTGGCCGGCAGCGTGCGGCACGAATCGGGCGGTACGATCTCGCCGACCTTGCCGAGCGCGTACTCCGACACCCGCTGGCTCTCCACGTACTGCCCGGTCTTCTCGTCGAAGACCACCAGCTCCGAGTTGGCGTGGTGCGCCGCGGCGCGGCCGCGCCGCGACGGCTTGACCGAAATCGCCTTGATGCAGCGATCCTTGGTGAGGCCGGTTTCCACCACCGGCCGCCACCACACGTCCTGCCCCTGGGCCGGCAGCGTGAACGGCTTGGTCTTGACGACGATGTCGGGCGGGCCGAACTGCCGCGCGAACGCCCACTCGTTGAGGTCGGCGAAGGTGACCGGGGGCGGCAGGTCGGCCGGATTGCCCATCGGCGCGCCGCTGTCGACCCAGCGCGCGATCATCTGAATCTCGGCCTCGCTGAGGCGCAGATCGTGCTTCAGCTGCTGAATGCCGACGTTGCGGTCATAGCGGTACGGCGGCATCTCGCCGGCCACCACCTTCTGCTTGATGGCGCGGGCCCACGGCCGCACCTGCTGGTAGGTGACGAGCGACATCGGCCCGACCGAATCGGGCTGGTGGCACTGCTGGCAGCTGCGCTGAAAGACGGGCGCGATGTCCTTGGCGAACGTGACGCCGGCCGAGGCGGCGGCCGGCTGGCCGGCGACCGGTGTCGCGGCCACCGCGACGAGTAGAGCCGCGCCTGCGAACGAACCCGCGACCCGAGCAACCGGCTGGAAGAGACCGACGCGCGTCTGGGGCATCTGGCACCTCGTGCCGGGGATTCTACGGCCATTCCCCGTATCGGGTACGCCGTTGTCAATCCCGGGCTCACCCGTGCGGATCACGCAATACCGAACGGGCGCTCTGGAATCAGAGCGCAGCCCGTAAGCTCGAATTTCGCCGAATACTGCCCCGCCAACCTCGAGGGTGCACGCCGACGGCACCGTCAAGGGTGCGCTTTCGGCTTGGCCTCGGCGATCGGCGCCGCCCCGGGCGAACCGGCGACCCGTTGACAGTGATACCGCCGGCGGTACCATAGCTCGTGCCCCCGAAGATCCGTGAGCTCGAAGCCAGACTGCGAGCCGCGGGCTTCGTGCGACAGGCGGCGAAGGGTTCGCACCGGAAATGGGCGCACCCCGGTGGCCAGTACGTGGTGATCAGCGGAGGCGCGGGCGACGATGCCAAGAGATACCAGGAGCAGCAGGTCCAGGACGCCATCGCCGCGGTCACGAAAGGGCCCCCGCCCCGATGACTATCAGCTGGTCGTGCAGTGGTCCGACGAGGACGCGTGCTACGTGGTCACCATGCCGGCGTGGCAGAACACCCGCACGCACGGGGCGACGATCGAAGAGGCCGTGCGCAATGCGCGCGAGGTGTTGACGCTGCTGATCGAGAGCGCGCGGCGCCATCGCGAGCCGGTGCCCGCGCCCGAGCGCCGCTATTCGGGGAACCTGCGGCTTCGCCTTCCGGTGTCGCTGCACGGCCGCTTGGCACGTGAGGCCGAGCGCGAGGGGGTCAGTCTGAACCAGTGGATCGTCAGCCGGCTGGCGTCGTAGGCAGCTGCGTCTGGGATGCGTCGATGCGGGCAGGCCGGCCGTTTCGCGAAGCCGTCGAGCCCGAACCTGCCTTTTCACGGGTGCCGTCGCGCGGCGAGCAGGTGCAGATTTTGGTGGCCGGCGGCGTGTCGCCGCGCTGGCGCGAGGACGGTAGAGAACTCCACTTCCTGCCGAACCGGTCGTTGCGCTCGAAGGCGATGAGCGCACCGGTGTCGAGCGTGAGTCCGGCCACGCTATCGTCGCCGCCTCGCAGGGCCGACGCCCAGGGCCCGATCGGCCGCGCGGCGTTCCGCCCCGGTCAGGGGGCCGCCACTCTCGGCCAGCATCTCGTCGAGCAGCCCCGGCCAGGTCGTCGACCTTCGATTTTTCCTCGAGCGCGGCGACGATGTACGCACTGACGCTCGGCGCCCGGCCCCTCCCGCTGGCGGGCCTGCTCGCTGCTACTTGCCGTCCTGGCGAAGCAGCGCCGGCCAGTTGGTGATGAGGACCACCGACTCCGGCTCGTCGCGCATCACCCGCACGACGAAGGTGCGGCCGTCCGGCGTGACGTCGAACATCGGATACAGAACGGCGAAATCCCCGAACCAGGGTGCGCGAGGCATTTGGAACAGCACGGTCGGCGGTCCGAACCGCACGCCCTCCGCCGAGTGCGCCACGCTCACGGCCGCGAGCCCGCCGGATGGCAGCAAGTAGTACAGCTCTCGCCCGTCCCCGCGCCAGCGGGCGTTTCTGCCGCCAGCCGGCGACACCCGCACCGGCACGCTGCTGCCATCAGTCGGCCGCACGTAGACGTTCCAGTCACCCCCGGCGTCGGAATCGTACGCCACCCATCGTCCATCTGCCGAAGCCGACGGCCCCGCCTCGTTGTCGTCGGTCTGCAGCCATGGTCGAAGCTCGCCGCCGGCGTCCAAGGTCATGAGGTCGTAGGACGCGCCTGGAACGCGGGCGATCGCGCGGACGATGACGGCGCCTTGCACCGGTTGCACCCGTTGGGAGTTGACCGAGGTTGCGGCCGTGGCCTCGAACAGCTGCTCGTCCTGGGCGTTCGAGTCGAGAGCCCTTCGGTACAGCGCGGGTCGGCTGTTGGCATTTCTGGTGAAGTAGATCGATCTGCCGTCCCGGGCCCAGGCCACTCCGCCGTGGAACGTGGTTCCCGCCCCAGTGACTCGCACCGGAGCCCGGCGCGCCAGGTCGGTGAGCCAGATGCCACCGGCCTTACCGATGGCGACGGTCGTCCCGTTCGGCGAGATGGCGAACGTGGTGGCCGACTCATCGAGCGTGCCCGTCCGGAGGCCCTGCCGATCGAGGGTGTCGACGCGGGCAGTCGTCGTGATACTCGAACTGCGATGGACGGTCATCACCGGCGACGACGACCGTGCCGTCGAGAATCCGTGGCGGTTTTGGCCGGCGGCGATCGGCGACAGTGGCAGTGCGTCGCCGGTGAACCGCATACGATCGACATCGAACGGCCGCGCCCACAGCACGCCTTCGCGCCCTGCCAGCAGATGGCCGAACGCGAAGTCGGGAATACCGGACCGCTCGGTCTCTGCCACGCGTACCGGGGCGTGTTCATCGGCCAGGTCGCCCACGTTGGTGGCATCGACGTTCTCCCCGACCGCCCTGAAAACGAAGTGACGGCCATCGGGCAGGAACCCGCCCACGTCGTAGCGACCGACCGCGTCCGCCACCTGCGTGCGCTGAAGCTGGCGGACCAGGCCGTCTGCGATGCGGATGGCGATCATCGGAATCAGCTGGCTGCTGAACACGATCTCGCCACCTGGGCTCCAGGCACAGCTGGTCGGGATCCACGCGGTCGGAGCCAGGTCCCGTGATTGTCCACTCGGCACTGACACCACGCGAATCCGGGCCTTGACGTTCACGGCCAGTGCCGTGCTGTCGGGCGCCCAGCACATCACGCCCTCGGTACCGCCTTCCGCGAGCACGCGAACCGGTTCCTGCTGGTCGAGGCGCCGCAGCCACACGCCGTCGGTATTCCCGTAGGCGAGATACCGTCCGTCGGGAGACACGAAACTGGAGCGCGCACCTTGGAGAATCACGTCGGCACGCACGGCGATCGGGTCGCCGGCGGGCGGCGCCGACCGGTCCCGCGTCAGCAGGCCGAGGGACGCGATGGCGAGAAACACAGCGGCGAGGGCCCAGGCGAGACGCTCGCGGCTCCGCATCGGGGTGACAGTCTGCCTGGGCGCCTCGACGGACGCCCGCGCACCGGTCGACACACTCTGCGTCTGCAGCGCGAACGCCAGGTCGGCGGCACTCTGGAACCGTGCCGCGGGATCCTTCTCGAGGCAGCGATGCACGATCCGTTCGAGCATCGGCGGTACGTCGGGATTGGCACTGCCCAGATCGGGCGGGTCGTCCTTGAGCGCCGCCGACATCGCGTCCGCCCCGGTGTCGCCCGGAAACGCCCGGCGGCCGGCGAGCAGTTCATACGCCACGCAGCCGAGCGAGAACACGTCGGCGCGATGATCCACGGCCTGCCCACGCACCTGCTCGGGCGCCATGTAGCCCGGCGTGCCCAGCGCCGTGCCCGGGCTGGTGCCGGCGCCAGTCGTCGCCGTGGACGGCGCCCGCTCCGCCTCGGCGAGGCGGGCCAGGCCGAAGTCCAGGATCTTCACCTGCCCGTCGGGCATCACGATCACGTTCTCGGGCTTCAGATCGCGATGGAGGATGCCGCGCTCGTGCGCGGCGGCCAGCCCGCGGGCCATCTGCAGCGTGATGTCCACGGCCTTGCGCACCGGCAGCCGCGCCCCCGCGGACTCGATCACACTCCGGAGGGTCTGCCCTTCCACGAACTCGGTGACCAGGTAGCGCGTGCCGTCGTGGGTGCCGACGTCGTAGACCGAGAGCACGTGCGGGTGGTTCAACGCGGCGAGCGCACGCGCCTCGTGCTCGAAGCGGCGACTCCGGCTGTCATCGGGGCCACCGCCCGCTTGCCGTGCATCGAACTGCGGTGGCAGGATCTTGAGGGCCACATCGCGGTGCAGGCGGCTGTCGTGGGCCCGATACACCTCGCCCATCCCGCCGGCCCCGACGAACGCGGTGATCTCGTAGGGTCCGATCGTCGCGCCGGGAGACAGTGCCATCGACGCGGCGGATTATGGCACGTCGATCGCTCGAGCTGGCGGCGGCGGTCGCCGGTAGCGGAGTGGTATACGCTGGCGCCATGGCGGTCCGCCCGCTCCGCCTCGTCGCCTGGCTCCTGGCGTTCGTCGCCGCCGTCGCCGCGGCCGTCGCCATCGCTGTCTACCTGGTCCTGCCGCGCACCGGCTTGTCGCCGGCGCCGCGTGACTGGACCGCGGAGTGGCGCGCCGATCCGCCGGTGGTGGAGACGATTCCCGGCGGGCTGCTCGAGACGGCGACGCTGCGCATGGGCGAGGACTTCTACCGCTCCGACGCCCGCCACTGGTGGGGCATCTATCTCGGCAACACGGTGTCGCACATCCAGGTGGCGGCCACCTATCGTTACGGCGTGCCGCTCGACGACCGGGCCTGGGAAGTGATCACCCGCGGCCAGACCACGGTGGTGGTGGCGCCGTATCTGCGGCCCAGCTTCCCGGTGTCGATCGACACCGGCACCTGGCGCGAGAAGACCGAGAACGGCTGGGCCCGCTTCGACAAGCAGGAACAGCTCGACGAGCTGCGGCGCAGCATCTCGGCCGATCTCGAGGAACGGGCCAAGGACCCCAAACGCGTGTCGCTGGCCCGCGAGGCGTCGCGGCGGACGATCGCCGAGTTCGTCGAGAAGTGGCTGCTGACCAAGGATCCCGAGTGGACGCCGGGCGCGTTCACGGCGGTGAAGGTCTACTTCCTCAACGAGCTCGACGAGGGCCTGAGCAGCGAGCTGGGGGCGATCGCGCCACGAGCGCCTTCGGCGCGCTAGACGCTGCGCCGTTCAGATCACCACCAGATGCCGCGGCTTCGCCTCGGGCACCGCCGACAGGGGCACCGAGCGGTCGAAGGTCGCCAGGCGGCCGCGCCGGCGCACCGCCAACGCCAGCAGATAGACGTCGGTCACCTGACGGGAGCCGTGCAGCCGATCGACAGCCACGGCGGTGCCATCCCGGATCGTGAGGTCGTCGGCCCAGAACTCGTGGTCGGTGTTGGCCACGAAGGTCCGCAGCCGCGACACCAGTTCCGCCGGCGCGAAGCGCGTGCTTCGACTGTACCCGGGGTTGGACATCACCCGCACGACGCCGTTCTCGGTCAGCGGGCAGCTGGCCCACCCCTGGCCGTGGTGGACGTCCCACCAGGTGTGGGCGCGCTCGTGGAAGGCGTGGTCGGGGTCGAGCAGGGCGATGACGACGTTGACGTCGAGTATCGCGCGCATCGGCTCTCTAGACGCCTTCGTCGTCACGCAGCCGATCCACGTGCTCGACGGTCACGATCTCGCCGCGGGACGGGAGCACCGGTACGCCGCCGCGCAAGCGGATCCGCCCGGACTTCGCGGTCGGCGCGCGCAGCCCTCGCCGGGCCAGATCGGACACCACCTGACCGGCGGTGCGCCCGTCGCGCTGGGCCAGTTCCTTGGCGGCCTGGAGGACGTCGTCGTCGATGTCCAGGGTGGTGCGCATGCATCTGATGTTAACGCATCACTGCGGACGCGTCAAATCCGCGGCGATGCCCGGCCCGATCCCGGCGGGTGCGGACCCACGGTCGATGGCGCCGCAGACGTGACCCAGGCACATGGGCTCGCCGCGGTGACCCCGTCGCTCCGCGAGCGACCGAGGCCGCCCAGCCCGGGCGCACGCGACGGTACCGAGCGCCGGACCCGGCACCTCGCTCCTCCACGAAGCTCGCGACACGGTGCCTATAATGGCGCCCGTGGCGCTGGTTCCCGGCACACTCGTCGGCCCCTACGAGATCGTGGGGCGTCTTGGCGCCGGCGGCATGGGCGAGGTCTTCAAAGCCCGCGATTCGCGTCTTCATCGCGATGTGGCGCTCAAAGTCATCGTTGCCGCGCGAGCCCTCGATGCCGGGTCGGTGGCCCGTTTCGAGCGCGAGGCGCGCGCCGCCGCCGCCCTCAACCACCCGCACATCGTCGGCATCCATGACGTCGGGACGTTCGAAGGCGCGCCGTTTCTCATCAGCGAGCTGCTCGAGGGCGACTCGCTTCGCCATCACATCGATCGCGGTCGGGTCGCGATGCGCGACGCGCTGCTCTGGACCGCTCAGGCCGCCGACGCGCTGGCTGCCGCTCACGCCAAAGGCATCGTCCATCGCGACGTCAAACCCGAGAACCTGTTCGTCACCGCCGACGGCCGCCTGAAGGTCCTGGACTTCGGGATCGCCAAGCTGCTCGACGGCGCCGCGAACGACGCCGCCACAAGCGCTGGGGATACGCCGACGCTCTCGGGCACCGTACTCGGCACGGCCGGGTACATGTCGCCAGAACAGGCTGCCGGTCGGACGATCGACCACCGCTCCGACCTCTTCAGTCTCGGCGCCGTGCTGTACGAACTGCTCACCGGCCAACGGGCGTTTCGCGGCGCAACGGCGGTCGAGACGATGGCGGCCATCGTCAAGGACGACGTCGTCGCACCGTCGGCCCTCAACCCGGCGGTCGCAGGTCACCTCGAGCGCATCGTGCTGCGGTGCCTCGACAAGCTTCCCGACCGTCGGTTCCAATCGGCTCGCGACCTCGCGTTCGCGTTGACCAGCGCGGCCAGCGAGTCCGGCGGGCATCCCCGCGCGCACGACGGATCCCCACCGGCGCCATCGCCGTGGTCTCGTGGGAAGGTGCTGACGGCCACTCTCGCGGCCATGGCGGCCGGCGCAGCGGCGGCGCTGCTGCTTCGCCCCGCGCCGGTCGTGTCGAGCCGCAGCCCGAAGCACTTCGTCATCGAGACCCGGCCAGTGCCGCTCAGCGAAGCGCTGGTGCCGATCGCCCTGTCGCCGGACGGATCGACGCTGGCCTACACCGGCGGCTCACATGAAGGCGCGCAGCTCTACGTTCGCCCGCTCGGCTCGCTGACCCCCAGGGTGCTGTCGGGCACGCTGCAGGCCGCCGACCCGTTCTTCTCGCCAGACGGCAGGTGGATCGCCTTCCGGGCGGCAGGCCAGCTGCGCAAGGTGCCCGCGGGCGGCGGCCCCGTGGTGACCATTGCCAGCATCGGCTCGCTCGGGTCGCTTGGCGGGGCGTGGGCGAGGGATGGCTGGATCTACTACAGCTACGGCACGCGCGTGTGGCGGGTCCGCGACGACGGCGGCACGCCCGCGGCCGTCACCACACCCGACCCCACCCGCGGCGAGCAGCTGCACTACTGGCCGCAGGTGCTGCCCGGTGGCACGTCGCTGCTCCTCACGGTGGTGACCGGCCCGGTCGAAGCGTCACGGCTCGCTCTGGTCGACCTCGCGGGTGGAGCGACCCGCACGTTGGTCGACGGCGGAGCGTTCGGGCGCTATCTGGCGTCGGGGCATCTGTTCTACGTCAAGGGCTCGACCGGCTTCGTCGTGCCATTCGATCCGAGCCGAGCGGTCAGCACCGGCGAGCCGCGCGCCGTCATCGAGCACATCGAGGTCACCGGCGGCGCGGGGGCACGCTTTGCCGCCGCCGACGACGGCACGGTGGCCTTCGTGCAGCGGACCGCCGCCGTTCGGCGCGCGGTCGTGGCGACGGACCGTGCCGGCCACGCGATGCCGATCGACGTGCCACCGGGCGAGATCGAGGGGCTGTCGATTTCCCCGGACGAACGGTGGCTGGCCATCGTCAGACGCGACGGCACCGCGCGGCAACTCTGGATCCGAGACCAGCAGCAGGGCTCGACCAGTCAGCTGACCTTCGAGGGCGCCGTCTCGGGCGGACCGGCAGTGTGGCGCCCCGACAGCCGGGCAGTGACCTACGCGCGACGAGTCGGTAACCAGGTCGAGATGGTGACGCAGGCCATTGAGGGCACTCGGGTTGCCGAGGTGCTGTGGTCGGGGCCCGACCCGGTGTGGCCGGGCTCCTGGAGCGCCGACGGGCAGCAGCTGTTCTACATGCTGGGTGCGCCGACGACCCCGGGCGATCTCGCCGTGTTCGACGTCGGCACCGCGACGTCTCGCCCCGTGCTCAGCACGGCGGCGACGGAATGGGGCGCGCGGATTTCACCCGACGGCCAGTGGCTGGCCTACGTGTCGAACGGCACCGGCGTGTGGGAGGCGTACGTGCGGCCCTGGCCGAACGACGGCACGCCCCGTCGTGTGTCGGCCAACGGCGGCACCGAGGTGGTGTGGCGGAAAGACGGCCGCGAGTTGTTCTTTCGCAGCGAGGCCGGGCTGATGGCCGCTGCGGTGACGCCCGGCGCCGGTTTCTCGATCGGCGAGCCGCGGGTGGTGCTCCAGCTCGTCGCGGTGCCGGGGTCACCCGGACTGCCAAACTACGACGTGTCGCGCGACGGTCAACAGATCGTCATGGTCCAGCGCGGCGCCGACGAGGACGCGTGGCCGCCCATTCACGTCATCGTCGACTGGCTGACACCGCAATCACCGTAGGCTGATGGGAACCGACCATGGCGCTGCAAGTCATCAGAAACCGCAAGGTCTTCGACGTCTGCATCGTCGGCTCGGGTGCCGGCGGCGGCATGGCGGCCAAAGTGCTCACCGAGGCCGGGGCCGATGTGGTGATGCTCGAGGCCGGCGTGCCGTGGGACCCGGCGAAGGACTCGCGGATGTTCGCCTGGTCCTACGACGGGCCGCACCGCGGCGCGGCGATCCCGGCGCGGCAGTTCGGCGAGTTCGATGCCGGACTCGGCGGCTGGACGCTGGACGGTGAACCGTACACCACCGGTCCGGGGTCGCGCTTCGACTGGTTCCGCACCCGCATGGTCGGCGGGCGCACCAACCACTGGGGGCGGATCTCGCTGCGCTTCGGCCCCGACGACTTCCGCCGCCGCAGCCTCGACGGGCTCGGCGACGACTGGCCGATCGCCTACGACGACCTGAAGCCGTACTACGACGAGCTCGATCGATTCGTCGGCCTGTTCGGCTCGGTCGAGGGCCTGCCCAACGAGCCCGACGGCATCTTCCTGCCGCCGCCGCGGCCGCGCTGCTACGAGCTGCTGATCAAGCAGGCCGCCGACGCCCTGAAGATCACCTGCATCCCGTCGCGGCTGTCGATCCTGACCCGCCCGCACAACGGTCGGAGGGCGTGCCACTACTGCGGGCAGTGCGGCCGCGGGTGCGCGATCCACGCCAACTTCTCGTCGCCATCGGTGCTGCTGCCGCCGGCGCTTGCCACCGGTCGGCTGGCGATGATCACCGGCGCCATGGCCCGTGAGGTCACGGTGGACGAGGCCGGCCTGGCGTCCGGTGTGTCCTACATCGACACGACCACCGGACGGGACAACCACGTCCGGGCGCGCGTCGTCGTGCTGGCGGCCAGCGCCTGCGAGTCGGCGCGGCTCCTCCTCAACTCGACGTCCGGCCAGTTCCCGCGCGGCCTCGCCAATTCCAGCGGCACGGTGGGCCGCTATCTCACCGACACCACGGGCACCAGTGTCGCCGGGTTCATCCCCAAGCTGATGAACACGCCGCCGCACAACGAGGACGGCGCCAGCGGCATGCACCTCTACATGCCGTGGTGGCTCGACAACCGCACCCTCGACTTCCCGCGCGGCTACCACATCGAGATCGGCGGCGGGCGCCGCATGCCGTCGGCCGGGTTCCTCGCCAACTTCCACCGCTACACCGGCACTGGCGCCGACGGCCGCGCCATCGTGCCGGCGGGCTACGGCCAGGCGCTCAAGGACGACTATCGCCGCTTCTACGGCGCCCGCGTCTCGTTCGCCGGTCGCGGCGAGATGATCCCCAACGCCGGCAGCTACTGCGAGCTCGATCCCACGGTGGTCGATCGCTGGGGCATCCCGGTGCTGCGCTTCCACTTCCAGTGGACCGACCGCGAGCTGAACCAGGTGCGGCACATGCAGCAGACCTTCCGCGCCCTCATCGACCAGATGGGCGGCACGCCGCTGTCGCCGATGCCGGGCCGCGCGGACGGCTACGGCATCGAGCCCGGCGGACGCATCATCCACGAGGTGGGCGTCACGCGGATGGGACACTCGGCCAGCACCTCGGTGCTCAACGCGCAGTGCCAGGCCCACGACGTCAGGAACCTGTTCGTCGCCGACGGCGGCCCGTTCGTGACCAACGCCGACAAGAACGTGACCTGGACGATCCTCGCCCTCGCCATGCGGACGTCGGGGTTCATCGTCGATCAGCGAAAGGCCGGGGTGATCTGATGGATCGGCGGCAGATGCTGCAGCGGCTGGGGGCGGCCGGACTGGCGGCCGGGTTCACCTGGACCGGCGACGAGGTGAGCGCGGCGCACGGCCTGGCGCAGGCCGCCCGCGCGACGGCGCCGGCATATGCGCCGAAGTTCTTCACCGCGCACGAGTATCGGACCGTGCGGGTGCTGGTGGACGCCATCATCCCGCGCGACGACCGCTCGGGCAGCGCCACCGACGCCGGCGTGCCGGAGTTCCTCGACGTCATCCTGATCGACGAGCCCCGCCTGGCCGAAGAGACGCGCCGGCAGACGGCGATGCGCGGCGGCCTGGCGTGGATCGACCTGGAATGCCAGCGGCGGTTCGACAAGACGTTCGTCGCCTGCACAGACGCGGAGCGCACGGCGCTCCTCGACGACATCTCCGCTCCGCCCCCCGAGCCGGCCGACGGCGCCGCGTCGGTGACCTGGGACGACGTGCCGGCCCTGCCGATGCTGTCCCACGGCCGGGCCTTCTTCGCCAGCTTCCGCGACCTGACGGCCACCGGCTTCTGGACTACGAGGATGGGGATGGAGGACCTGCAGTACCTGGGCAACCGCGCCGTGGCGGCGTGGAACGGCTGCCCGGACGAGGCGCTGAAGAAGCTGGGCGTCGGCTACTGAGCACGTCCAGCCGGGGCGCGCCCACCGGCCTCTTCCTCCGGCCTCGCCAACTGACGCCCCACAATCATCTCGTCCTCCGGAAGAGGCCGGCGTGCACGCCCCGGCTGGACGCACTCACTCGCGGCTGATGAAGGGGTAGGCGCGCCGCTCCAGCACCTCGCCCACCGCCCGGTGGGCCTCGAGGAACGCGGCATCGGTGTGTGGACTGGCCGCGGCATCGGAGTTGGCGATGGTGATCGACCCGAACGGCTGCCGCGCCTTCACGCACGGCCGCTCCGCCGACGAGGTGAACACCCACTCCAACGGGTCGGTGAGCGAGTTGTAGGTGTAGGCGTAGCCGTGCGGCCAGCGGTTCACGGTGATCGCGGCGATGTCCCTGGCCGGGTCGAAGCCGCCGCCGGCCAGCGTGCGGGCCAGCTGATCGCGGATGTGCCGCTCGAAGGTCTCGAACGACGTCGCCAGCAGGTCGGCGCGGCCGATCCGGTGCTGCTCCTTGCGCGGCTTGCCGGGCGCGCACGGATGGCGATCCATGCGCAGGACGATCGGATCGTCCGGGGTCTGCGGGTGGCGCAGGTCGCCGAGGCTGACCGCCTCGCCGAGGCCGAAGCTGTCGTGGTACATCGTCGGGCTGCTGATGTTGGCGACACCGAGCGTTGCGAACGCGCGCCAGTTGGTGAGCGCCACGCTGGTGTAGACCAGCGGCCCCTTCACGCCGTAGACCAGCGCCTCTTTCTGGGCGGCCGGCAGCTCCGGCACCAGGTGCGGGATCACCATGTTCCAGCACGCCATCACGACGTGGCGGGCGCGGACGTCTTCCAGACGGCCGCCGCTGCGGCTGTAGGTGACCACCACCTCGCGGGCGGCCCCCGGCTCGCCGTCGTGGCGGACGTTGAGCACGGTGCTGCTCAAGCGGATGCGCGCCGTCTGCCCGTCACGATCGAGCCGGCCGTAGTCGACGTGGGCGGCGCCGACGTCCTCCTGCGTGGACCCGGGCACGGCCTCCGGAATGAGCCAGCGGACCAGCAGGCGCGCAACCGTCGCGTTGCCGTCGGGGAAGTGAATCGATCCGCCGCCGCCCTCGGCCTTCTGCCGGCCGTGATGGCCGCCGGGAAGGTCGGCCAGGACGCCCTCGGGCGTCGGTTCCAGCTTCAAGCCGGCGAAGCCGGGCACGCCCATCTCCCAGCCGAAAAGCGCCGGAATGGCGTCGGCGCCGACGCAGAACACGCCGCGGCCGGTGGCCATGTAGAACCACAGGCACTGTCTGTCCACCTTGGCCACCTCGAGCAGGTAGTACTCGAGGCTCATCCGCGCCAGCTTCGCCTTCTTCTCGGTGGAACTGAGCCCGGGGAGGTAGTCCGGCTGCCCGGGATCCAGGAGGCGACGCATGTCGGCCTTGGCCCGGTCCGAGATCGGCAGGGTGTCGAGGTACTCCGGCGGAAAGCCGCCACGGCCGCGGCCGGCCGGGCGCACCGCCAGGTGATCGCGCCCCCACGTCTCCTTGTCGAAGAAGTGGCCGCTGCGCAGGCCGAGCCCGGAGTAGAGGCTGCGGTTGGCGGTGTTGTTCTTCACGAAGCGATCGAGGTCGACGCCGATGCCGGCCAGCAGCTGGCGCGACGGCTGGTTGTAGCGCAGCGGCGACTCGATGTTGAGGGTGCCGCCGTTCAGCGCCAGCAGCTTTCCGCCGACCACGAACTCGTTGCGCTTGGCGTGGCCGCCGAAGTCGTCGTGGTTGTCGAGCACGAGGACGCGGGCCGAGCGGCCGACGTTCTGCAGGAAGTAGTAGGCCGCCGCCAAGCCGCTCAGCCCGCCGCCGACGACCACCAGGTCGTAGGTCTCGCCGGTGTGCGTGGCGCCCGCCAGGTCGGGGCCGCGGCCATCGCGCAGCTGGTGCGAGATCTCGAAGGTTCCCTCATGGCTGCCGCGCAGCCCGGTGCGACGCGGCGGGTAGTCGGCACCGGTCTCCTGGGCGGCGGCGCGGGCGTCGAGGTCGAGCGCCCAGCTCCACTTCGGCAGCAGCGATACGCCGAGCGCCACGGCCGTCCCGTTGACGAAGTCGCGCCGGTGGATCGGGCGCCCCATGCCGAGATCATGATCGCTGCCGCGCATAGTGCTCCTCATCGACGCGCCACCGCGCCGGGGACCTCCGCCGGCCGCGGGCGGCTGCCAGCCCGCCGGAGCCAGACGTAGGCGGGAATCCCCAACAGCACGATGGCGAAGCCCGGCCACGTGGTCGACGATCGATAGACCGCCAGCACGATCAGAATAGCGGTGGCGGCGACGATGTAGAGCGCCGGGACCACCGGATAGCCGACGGCCCGATACGGCCGCGCGGCGTCGGGCCGCAGCCGGCGCAGCCGGAAGATGCCGGCGATGGTCAGGATGTAGAACACGAGCGCTGCCGAGACGACGTAGTCGAGCAGGCTGCTGTAGAGATTGCCGTAGCTGCGCGACAGCGGGTCGTAGACCCGCGGCAGCACCAGGAAAGCCGTCCAGATCCCCTGGATCGTCAGCGCCCACGCCGGCACGCGGTGGCGGTTCAACACGCCGGCCTGGCGGAAGAACAGGCTGTCCCGCGCCATGGCGTAGTAGGCGCGGGCGCCGGCCAGCAGCATGCCGTTGGCGCAGCCGAACGTGGAGATCATGATCCCCACCGCCAGCAGCGAGCCGCCGATGCCCGGCAGCGCCACTTCGAGCGCCGCCGCCGCCACGCGATCCGACGGCACGGTCTTGACCACGTCGATCGGCAGGGCGACGAAGTAGGCGAGGTTGGCCAGCAGATAGAGCACCATCACCAGGCCGGTGCCGATGGCCAGCGACAGCGGCACGTCACGGCGCGGGTTGCGCACCTCGCCGGCGGTGAAGGTGATGTTGTTCCAGGCGTCGGAGGCGAACAGCGACCCGACCTGGGCGATGGCCAGCGCGACGACGAGACCGTAGGCTGAGGTGGCGTCGAGCCCCGGGGCGAGCGTCGCCGGCGCCACCGCCGTCCACGGCCGGGTGAAGTTGGCGTCGAGGGCGGCAGCGTCGACGCCGAGCAGCAGGCCGAGGACGATGAGGCCGAGCAGCGCCAGCGTCTTCGCCGACGTGAAGACGTTCTGGATGATCCGGCCGTAGTCGAGGCCGCGGGTGTTGGTCCAGGTCAGCAGGGCGATCACCGCGACGGCCAGCAGCTGGGCGTTGGAGAGCGACAGCGCGTAGGACTCGGTGAGGTGCAGCGGCGGGATGAGGTAGCGGTCCTCGCCGATTGACGGGAAGACGACCCCGGCGTAGCGCGCGAAGCCGACGCTGACCGCCGCCACCGTGCCGGTCTGGATCACCGTGAAGAGCGTCCAGCCGTAGAGGAACCCGGCCAGCGGCGAGAAGGCCTCGCGCAGGTAGACGTACTGGCCGCCGGCCCGCGGCATCATCGCCGCCAGCTCGCCGTAGGACAACGCCGCCGCCAGCGTGAGCAGCGCCGTCACCCCCCAGGCGGCGAGCACCCAGCCGGCCGAGCCGAGCAGCCGGGTCATGTCGGCCGACACCAGGAAGATGCCCGAGCCGATCATCGCGCCGACGACGACCATCGTCGAGTCGAACAGACCCAGCGATCGCTGGAACCCGTCGTCCTCGGCCGGCGCCGGCGCGGTGGCGTGATCCGTCATCCCGCCAACGCCCCCCACCCCGACCGGGTCACGCCAGGCCCCGCGCGACCAGCAGCTCCTGCACGGCGCGATGCGCCTCGTCGAAGGCCTGGTTGGTGAACGCGGCGGCGCCGGCATCCGAATTGGCGATCGTCACCGGCCCGAAGCGCTGGCGGCCGATCACGTGCGGCCGCTGTTCGGACGGCACGTCCGGGTCGGCCAGCGTGTCGTAGGTATAGGAATAGCCGTCGGGCCAGCGGTTCACGGCGATGCCGACGATGTCGGCGGCCGGGTCGAAATCGGTGCCGGCGAGCATGCGGGCGAACTGGCGGCGGATCGACAGCTCGAAGTCGTGGAACGACATGGTGAGCAGCTCCTGCTGCCCGACGCGATTCTGCTCCTTGCGCGGCAGCCCGGGTTTGTTCGGGTTGCGCACCATGTGGACGACGATCGGCTCGTCGGGCGTGGTCACGCCCTGGTAACCGCCGATGGTCGTTCCCGGATCGAGGCTCGTGCTCGGGTGGTACATCCCCGGGGCACTGATGCTGGCGACGCCGAGCTGCTTGAACGAGGTCCAGCGCCGCAGCAGCACGTTGGTGTAGAGCATCGGCACCTTCACCGAGTAGCCCAGCGCGTCTTTCTGCACCGCCGGCAGCTCGGGCAGCAGGCGCGGGATGAGGGCGTTGTAGCAGGCCAGCACGACGCTCTCGGCCCGCACCTGGTGCATCTTCCCGCCGTGGAGGTAGGCGACCTTGGCGCCCGTGGGGCGCCCGGCCGGCCCCTCCACGGACACCCGCGTCACGGTGCTGTTCAGACGCACGCGGGTGGGCGTGCCGTCGGCATCGAGCCTGTCGTACGCGGTCGGCGGCGCCTGCACGATGGTCCGCATGTCGTGGCTGCCGGGCACCGCCGCCGGCACCAGCCGCGAGACCAGCAGCCGCGCGATCGACGCGTTGCCATCCGGGAAGTGGAAGGTGAAGCTGCCCTGGCGGAACGACTCCTCGTCGGGCAGCCCGAGGCCGTCGAAGCCGATGCGACCAGCCCGCGCCGCTTCCAGGGCCGGCGTGGTGTCCACGCGCTTGTTGTTGCGGCCGCCCTGGCCGAGGAAGAACGGCAGGGCATCGGGACTCATCGCCGCGTGGGTGAGCAGGAACTCCTGGTGGCTGATCCGGCTGAGCAGCGCCAGCTTCTGCTCGAGCGTCTTGCCGTGCAGGTAGTCCGGGTTCTTGCCGTAGAGCCGGGTCAGGTCGCGGCGGGCGGCCTCGGTGAGCGGCGCCCTGGCGAAGAACTCGGGCCACGACGGCCGGCCGGTGCCGGCCACCAGCCGGTCCTCGCCGAAATGCTCCTTGTCGAAGAACGTGCCGGCGCCGAGCTGGTGCTGCTCGAACAGCGTGCGGTTGAGGAACTCGGCGTTCCTGGCCACGTCCACGCCGAGATCGACCAGCAGCTGCTTGGCCATGTAGCTGTAGGGATACGGCGTCGCGACGCTCATCGTGCCGCCGTAGCCCAGGTAGGTGCGCCCGCCGTAGACGAACTCGTTGCGCTTGGCGTGGCCGCCGAAGTCGTCGTGGTTGTCCAGCACCAGCACGCGCTGGTTGGGCAACGCCTGGTGCCAGAAGTAGGCGGCGGCGAGTCCCGACAGCCCGCCGCCGACCACCACCAGGTCGTAGGTCTCGCCGGTGTCGGCGTCGATCGACGGATAGGCGGCGAAGTCGCCGCGCTTGATGGCGGCGAACGACTCGATCGCGGACGCGTGCTGGCCGCGCAGGCGGAGGCGCTGTGGCGGATAGGCGGGTTCGCCGGCGCCGGCCTGGGCCGCGGCAGAGCTGAGGCTCTGCCCTGCGGGACTCTTCAGAGCTGCCGAGACGGGCTCCGTCAACGACGCGCCAGCCACCCCCAGCGCCACGCCGTTCAGGAAGTCGCGGCGCGCGATGCGCCGGTCCATGCCGAGACGGCGGAACTCAGTCACAGCGCACCACCTTGCCACGCGCGTGGCCGGTGTAGGACACGACCCGCCAGCCGGCCGTGGTTCGTCCGAACAGGTAGGACACGCCGCCCACCGACATCACCGTGCCGTCGGTCTTGTAGCGGGTGTTGTAGCCGCTGGCGATGGCGGCGTTGCCGTTCAGCACGCAGACGTTCTCGGTCGTGAAGATCGACTTGGCCCAGCCGCTGGCCACCAGGTCCTTCAGCGAGGCCTCGAAGCGGGCCAGCGCCTGCTCCCTGGTGAGGTCTGCCTGGGGACCCGAGCCGCCGATGACGATCCACGGGATGTTGAAGATCTCGTCCGGCAGCGCCTTCATGTCGCGCGCGGTGAAGTAGGCGTAGTACTTGTCCACCGCCGCGGTCACCTCGGTCCGCACCCGGGCCAGGTCGGCGTCGGTCAGCGCCGGCTGCTGCGCTCGGAGGCATGGCGGGGACATCGCCCCGAGCAGCGCGGCCAGCACCGCGCCGCGGATCCAGGCTGGCATCGACGGCTCCTTCGGCGCCCGGCGAGCCCGGGGACGTCGATTCGACGGCGCCCCTCGAATCGAGAGCGCGAGGCTGTCACACGGCCGGAAGCAAGTCAACGCCGCCTGGTCACCGACGCCGGCCCCGGCGCGCCGGGGCGATGGTCGCATTCGTTCCATGCGTCGGGATTGTCGACGAGAAAGAATCGATTGACATGCGGCGGAGCCGCGTCATAATCCGCGCGTTTGGCCGGCTCGACCGTGGAGCCCGGGTGTTCTTGCAGGGAGGCGGGCATGGTGCGGATACTCGTTGCACTGGCGGCAACGGTGGCCGGAGGTCTGGCGCTGGCGACCCTGGAGGCGCAACCGGGCGCCGGCCAGTGGCGCGCCGTCGGCGGCGACCCCGGATACACGCGCTACTCGCCGCTCGATCAGATCACGGCGCAGAACGTCGCCCGGCTGCGCGTCGCGTGGCGCAGGGCCGGCGTCGATCCCGGCCTGAAGCAGCAGTTCCCGGAACTGCGGGTCTCGGGCAACTTCCGCTCGACGCCGGTGATGGTCAACGGCGTCCTCTACGCGCCCAACGCCGTCGGTCTCATCCGGGCGTTCAGCCCCGGCTCGGGCGAGCAGATCTGGGAGCAGGCGCCGGTCGCGCAGACGATCGAGGAGGTGTCGCGGCCCAGCCCGCGCGGCGTGGACTACTGGAAGGCCGGCAGCGACGAGCGCCTGTTCCTGGTCCGCGGCGAGTTCCTCTACGCGATCAACGTCCGCGACGGCAGCTACGTCACCGCATTCGGGGAGGGCGGCCGGGTCAACCTGCACTGGGATCACCCGCTGGCGGCGATGTTCAGCTGGACGGCCAGCCCGGTCGTGGTCAACGACGTCGTCGTCGTGGCCGGGGCGACCGCCGGCGCCGGCGACGGCGGCGTGAAGAAGGAGGCGACGCCCGAGGACATCCGCGGCTTCGACGCCCGCACCGGCAAGCTGCTGTGGACCTTCCACGTGGTGCCGCACGCCGGCGAGTACGGCGCCGACAGCTGGGGCGACGAGTCGTATGCCTTCTCGGGCGACCTGGCGTCGTGGTGCTGCCTGTCGAGCGACGCCGAGCTCGGCCACGTCTACATCCCGACCTCGGCGCCGACCGGCATCAATTACGGCGGCCACCGGCCGGGCGACAACCTGTTCTCGGACTCGATCCTCGCCCTGGACGTCAAGACCGGGCGCCGGGTGTGGCACTACCAGATGGTCCACCACGACCTGTGGGACTACGACACGGTCGGCCCGCCCACGCTCGGCGACATCACCGTCAACGGCCGCCGCATCAAGGCGCTGATGCAGCCGAGCAAGACCGGCTTTCTCTACGTGTTCGATCGCGTCACCGGCACGCCGGTCTGGCCGATCGAGGAGCGGCCGGTGCCGCAATCGACGGTGCCCGGCGAGCACACCGCGAAGACGCAGCCGTTCCCCACCAAGCCGGTGCCGTTCGATCGCCAGGGCTTCACCGAAGACGACCTGATCGACTACACGCCGGAGCTGCGGGCACGGGCCAGGGAAAAGGTGAAGGGCCTGCTGTTCGGGCCGCTCTTCTCCCCGCCGGCGCTCGTCACCGCCGAGGTGCGCGGGCAGCTGATCATGCCGGGCGGCTGGGGGTCGGGCAACTGGCACACCGGCGCCTTCGATCCCGAGACCCAGATCTACTACGCGGTCTCGCACACGCAGCCGGGCATCAGCCGGGCCGTCAAGACCGACGATCCCAAGGCGACGATGGACTACGCCACCGTGGCCCACGAACGCCGGCCCGACGAGGGACCGCCGCCGGCGCCGACGCCGTGGCCAGGCCCGGATCTGTCGATCGACGGCTTGCCGATCTTCAAGGGTCCCTACGGTCGCATCACCGCGATCGACATGAAGACCGGCCAGCAGGCGTGGATGGCCGCCAACGGCGACGGGCCCCGCCACCATCCGCTGGTCAAGGACCTCAACCTGCCGCCACTCGGCATTCCCGGCCGCGGCGCGCCGCTGCTCACCCGCACGCTGCTGTTCATCGGCGAAGGCAGCGACGCCATCCCGGGCACCAACCGTGACCACATGCACGGCCGGATGTTCCGTGCCTTCGACAAGACCACCGGCAAGGTGGTGTGGGAGACCGAGCTGCCGGCCGGCACCACCGGGGCGCCGATCACCTACATGCACCAGGGCAGGCAGTTCGTGGTGGTGGCGATCGGCGGGCGGCAGCAGCCGCCGGAATGGATCGCGTTCGCGCTGCCGTAGACGGGCCGCGCTGTTCGTCTGCACGTCGTTTGCGTCAGGAGGTTGGCATGATCGCTGGTTCGATCGCCCGCGGTGCGACGGCGGCGTTCGCCGTCGCTCTCGCGGCGGCCGTCACTTTGCCCGCCGCGGGCCCGTCGATCCTCCGTTTCCAGCCGGAGGGCCCGGCTGGCGTCGGTTTGAAGGCCAGCGGCCGCACGCAGTCGCACACCTACTTCCGCTCGCCCGCCAACGAGCGGACTGGCGTCTGGCACGCGGAGCCGTCGACGACCGGGCCGCACACGCCCGCGTACTCGGAGTTCATGTACCTGCTCGAGGGCTCGGTGACGCTCATCGATGCCGACGGCCGGCACGACACCTTCAAGGCGGGCGATGCCGTGCTGGTGCCGCGTGGCACCACCTACACCTGGCAGCAGACCGAGCCGCTGCGCAAGTACTACGCGATCTTCGACCTGGGGCCGGCCGGCCGCGCGCCGGCGGCCAGGGCGTCGTGGGTGCGCCTGGAGGCCGACGGCCCGTCGGGCCAGGGCCTGACCGGCGAGGGCCGGACGAAGTCGCACCGCTACTTCGCCGGCGGCGGCAAGTCGTCGGTTGGCGTGTGGGAGACCGCACCGCACACGTCCGCCGGCTTCCACACCACCAAGTACGGCGAGCTGATGGTGTTCCTCAGCGGCTCCGGCACCCTGCTGACGCCCGACGGCGGCGGCCAGCCGTTCGCTGCCGGCGACGTCGTGTTCGTGCCGCGCGGGGCCGCCTACAAGTGGCAGAGCGACCGCGTCCGTAAGTTCTGGGTCATCTTCGACAACCCGGCGGCGGCCACCGAGTAGTCTCGCTGCGGCCCGACACGACGCCCGCCATGGCACGGTTCACCGATCGCGAGCTGGGGATGGGCCGCCCGGTCTCGAGGCGCGACTTCCTGGGCGGCGTCGGCGTCGCCCTGACCGGTCCGGCCTGGGCGCGAGCGCCGCTGACTGCGGCCGGCGACGGCCAGGGTGCGGCGGCCGGCGCCTACTATCCGCCCGCGCTCACCGGCCTGCGCGGCAGCCATGCCGGGTCGTTCGAAACGGCCCACGCCCTGGCGCGCACCGGCCGCACCTGGCAGGTCGCCGAGGCGGCCGATACCGGCGAGGTGTACGACCTCGTGGTCGTCGGCGCGGGACTGAGCGGCCTGGCCGCGGCGCTGTTCTTCCGGCAATCGGCCGGCCCGAATGCCCGGATCCTCGTCCTCGACAACCACGACGACTTCGGCGGCCACGCCAAGCGCAACGAGTTCACCCATCGCGGCCGGCTGCTGATCGGCTACGGCGGCACCCAGTCGATCGACACGCCGTCGGCGTTCACGCCCGAGGGCAAGCAGCTGCTGCGCGACATCGGCGTCGATCTGCAGCGCTTCTACACGGCGTTCGACCAGAAGCTCTATCAGTCGCTGGGACTGACGCGTGGCGTGTTCTTCGACCGCGAGACCTTCGGCGCCGATCGCACGGTGGCCGGCGAGGGCTCGCTGCCGTGGTCCGAGTTCCTGGCCCGGACGCCGCTGGCCGACGTGGTGCGCCGCGACATCGTCCGGCTCTACGAGGCCGACATCGACTACCTGCCCGGGCTCACCGCCGACGAGAAGCAGGCCCGCCTCCGGGCGATCAGCCACCGCGACTACCTGCTGACCGTCGCCAAGGTCGATCCCGGGGTGGTGCCGTTCTTCCAGAGCCGCACCCACGGCTACTTCGCCCGCGGCATCGACGCGATCAGCGCGCTGACCGCCCGCAACAACGGCCTGCCGGGGTATCGGGGTCTGGGCCTCGCGCGGCCGACCTCGCGTCGCGACGTCGAGCCCTACATCTTCCATTTCCCCGACGGCAATGCCGGCGTCGCGCGGCTGATCGTGCGCACGCTGATTCCCGCGGCGCTTCCCGGCACGACGATGGAGGATTCGGTGACGGCGCGGCTCGACTACGCCCGCCTCGACGTCGCCGGCCAGGCGACCCGCGTGCGCCTCAACAGCACGGCCGTCCGCGCCGTCAACGTCGGCGAACCGGCCACGGCCACGGCGGTGGACGTCGTCTACGTCCGCGGCGGCAAGGCCGAGCGCGTCCGCGCGCGGTCGTGCATTCTGGCCTGCTACAACGCCATCATCCCGTCGCTGTGCCCCGAGATGCCGGCAACGCAGAGGGCGGCGCTGGCGATGGCGGTGAAGGCGCCCCTGGTCTACACCAACGTCCTGATCCGTGACTGGACGGCGTTCCAGAGACTGGGGGTGTCGAGCCTGCACGCCCCGGCGGGGTTCCACTCCGGCATCTCGCTCGACTTCCCGGTGAGACTCGGCGACTACCAGTGCCCGCGGACACCGGATGAACCAATGATTCTGCACCTGACGCGGGTGCCGGTCCGCCCCGGCCTGCCGGCCCGCGACCAGTGCCGAGCCGGTCGCGCCGAGCTGCTGCAGATGCCGTTCGAGACGTTCGAACGGGAAACGCGGTCGCAGCTGGCCAGGGCGCTGGGCGGTGGCGGCTTCGATCCGGCCCGCGACATCGCCGGCATCACCGTCAACCGCTGGCCGCACGGCTACGCGCAGGGGCAGAACTCGCTCTTCGATCCCGACTGGAGCGAGGACGAGCGGCCCTGGATCGTCGGCCGGGCGCGCTTCGGCCGGATCAGCATCGCCAACTCCGATGCGGCCGCCACTCCGCTGACCCAGGCCGCGATCGCGATGGGACACCGCGCTGTCGAAGAGGTGCGGCGCGATCGGGACGGGTCGCATCCCGGCGCCGCGGGCGACGGCTCGGCCCTCGAGTAGAACCGCAACGACGTCCACTTCGCACGTGATCGACATTGGCGCAGCCGGCAACAGGAGAAGGCCCATGACCTCTCGACGCATCGTTCACGGAATGCTCGCTCTCACCATGGCACTGGTCGCCGCCGGGGGTGTCGCGGCGCAGACTTCCACCGGCGGCCTGCGCGGCTTCGTCAAGGACGGCACCGGCGGCGTGCTGGCCGGTGTCACCGTCGAAGCGTCGAGCCCGGCGCGCATCGGCGCCCCGGCCGTGGTGGTCACCGACTCGCAAGGGCTCTTCACGTTCCAGAACCTGCCGATCGGTGAGTACACGCTGGTCTTCTCGCTGCAGGGCTTCAACACCGTGCGACGCGAGAGCATCCGCGTCGAGGTCGGCCGCACCATCCAGGTGGACGTCGGCCTCGAGGTCGGCACCCTCGAACAGGCGGTCGTCGTCACCGGCGAGGCGCCGGTGGTCGATGCCGCCAATGCCGGCTTCTCCACCAACTTCACGCAGGCGCTGCTGCAGAACATCCCGACGGCGCGGCAGTCCTACTTCGACGTCGTCACCTTTGCGCCGGCGGTGCGCATCAACCAGGTGCCCAACGACTCGCGGTTCATCATCTTCGGCTCGAGCAGCGACCAGAACCAGTTCCAGTACGACGGCGTGGACATCTCGGCGGTGTCGAATGGCGGGGTCTGGGACTTCCCCAGCCCCGACATCATGCAGGAAGTGCAGGTGAAGGCGATTGGCGCCTCGGCCGAGTTCCACAGCTTCCAGGGTGGCGTCGTCAACATTGTCACCAAGTCGGGCAGCAACGACTTCCGCGGCATGTTCAGCGCTTACGTCATCCCGGGCGACTGGGTGGCCAACAACACGCCCAACGAACGGTTCCCCTATACGGTGCACTACAACCAGCAGGCGACAATCGAGGCCGGGGGCGCCATCCGGCGCGATCGCCTGTGGTTCTACGGCATCTTCCCGGCCATCCGCTCGGCGACGACGGGCGTCGGCGTCGACCCGAGCCTCGAGCGGGCCGGCGGCCGCACCTTCAAGCCGTTCTCCAAGCTCACCGCCCGGCTGTTCGAGACCAGCAACCTGTCGCTGGGCTGGAACAACAACATGTTCTGCTGCGCCGCCACCGCCAGCCGCACCGCGCCGCTGCTGACCCAGACCGTCGAGCACGGCCACAACCCGGTCATCTACAGCCAGTACACCCAGCCGATCGGCAACGCCACGCTCGTCGAGGTGCGCGGCGGCGGCATCTACATCCGCGACAACTTCACGCCCTACTCCGACGACTTCGACACCCCCGGCCGCACCGACCAGGCCACCGGCATCTCGAGCGTGAACGGCCAGAACGCCAGCAAGCAGTTCCACAACCGCACCAGCTTCGATGCGTCGATCGCCCACACCACGTCGGCGCTCGGGCCGGGCACTCACGATCTGAAGACCGGGATCCAGACGGCCTACGCCACCCAGCGCACGGTCTCGGCACGGATCGGTGGCGTCAGTTACACCGACCGTAACGGTCAGCCGTACCGGGCGACGTTCAACGACCCGGCGGCCACCGGCGGCCGCATCCGCTCGTTCGGCGCCTACGTGCAGGACACCTGGACGGTGAACGACCGGCTCACGCTCAACCTCGGCCTGCGCTTCGACAACACCCGCGGTGACGTGCCGTCGATGACGTCGGAGGCCAAGATCGAGGGCATCAAGGGCGCCTCGTTCTCGCCGCCGGTCGTGCGTTACGACGGCGTGTCCGACTTGATCTCGTTCAAAACCATCGCGCCGCGGGTCGGCTTCACGTTCCGCCTCGACGAGTCCGGTCGCACCGTCCTCAAGGCGGGCTACGGGCGCTTCTACGGCAAGCTGGCGACGCTGATGTTCTCGGGCATCTCACCCGGCGGCGCGGTGACGTCGGTGCGCGAAATCAACCCGGCCACCGGCCAGTACGACATCCCGATCAGCGTCACCGACCCGAAGCGCAACTTCGCCGTCGACCCCGGCCTCGACAACCAGTACACGGACCAGGTGTCGGTGGGCATCGAGCGCCAGATCGCCGGCGGCGCCGGCATCGCGGTGTCGTTCGTCTACAAGAACGAGGGCAATTTCATCCGCCTGCGCGACACCCGCGGCACCTATGCGCCGCGTGACATCATCGACACCTTCGACGGTCGCACCCAGACCATCACCGTGCAGAGCCTGACCAGCGGCGTCGGCTCGCCGCTCTACACGGTGGTCAACCGCGACGACCTCGACCAGAGCTTCAAGTCGGTGGTGGTCGAGTTCAATAAGCGCTTCTCGGACCGCGTCCAGGCCAACACCTCCTACACGTGGCAGGACTCGCAGGCGTTCGGCTCGGGCGCGGTGTCGGGCAGCACGCAGCAGGACTTCAGCAACCTGTCGCCGGCGGGGGGCTACGGCCGCGATCCCAACGACACGCTGAACGCGTTCGGCCCGACGGCGACCAACTCGGAGCACGCGGTGAAGCTGTCGGCCACCTACCTGCTCCCGTGGGGCTTCCATCTCGGCGGGCGCTACTCCTACGAGACCGGGCGGCCCTATGGGCGGCAGATCATCGTCCGCGGCCTGGGCGCCGGCCAGGGCGACATCACGATCCTGGCCGAGACCCGCGGCACCTACCAGCTGCCGGCGGTGAACGACTTCCAGATCCGGCTCGACAAGGACTTCCGGTTCGGCGGGCGGCGGCTGCGCCTGTCGGCCGACCTCTTCAACATCTTCAACACCGACACGGTGCTGACGCTGCGCAACAACAGCTCGCAGGTGACCGCCACCACGCCGTGGCAGCAGACGCTGTCGGTGGTGCGGCCGCGTACGGTGCAGCTCGGCTTCCGCTTCGAGTTCTAATCGCCACGCAGGGCGGAGCGTCAGCTCCGCCGTCGAGCGAAGGCTGGACGGGCGCCCCGGGGCGACGTCCAGCCCACGCAGTCAGGCGGCAGACATGTCCAGGAGAATCGGGCGCCGGGCGTGGCTCGCCTCGTCGCTGGCCGGCGGCGCGCTGTTCATGGCTCCTGGCGCGGCAGCGGCTCGCGCGCCCAGGCTGACGACGAGTCCGGTCGTGGACACGACGTCCGGCAAGGTGCGCGGCGTCGTGAACGACGGCGTGCACGTCTTCCGCGGTATCCCGTATGGCGCTTCGACAGCCGCGGCGAGCCGCTTTCTCCCGCCGCGTCCGCCCGTGCCGTGGCCAGGCGTTCGCGATGCCTATCAGAACGGCCACAGCGCCATGCAGATTCCCGTGCCGGCCACGATCATCGGCGCCGGGATGCGCGCCAACCCGCGGCTGAGTGAAGACTGTCTCACGCTGAACGTCTACACACCGGCCGGCACCCCCGGCCGGCGGCCGGTGCTCGTCTACATCCACGGCGGCGTGTTCGACTACAGCTCGGGCACGACGCTCTTCACCGACGGCACGAACCTGGCGCGCTCGAGGGACGTCACGGTCGTCTCGGTGAACCACCGGCTCAACGTCTTCGGGTATCTGTACCTGGACGAGATCGGCGGGGCGCGCTATGCGGGATCGGGCAACGCCGCTCAGCTCGATCTGGTGGCGGCGCTGGAATGGGTGCGCGACAACATCGCCGGCTTCGGCGGCGACCCGCGCCTGGTGACCCTCTTCGGCCAGTCGGGCGGCGCGGGCAAGATCGCGACGCTGATGGCGATGCCGGCCGCGAAGGGGTTGTTCCACCGCGCCAGCCTGCAGAGCGGCGCCCAGTATGTCGCTATCCCCAAAGCGCAGGCGCAGGCGCGGACCTTGAAGGTGCTGGCCAACCTCGGCCTCGATGCTCGCCGGCTCGACGAGCTGCACCGCCTGCCAGCCGAGCGGCTGCTCCAGGCCAGCGTCGGCGCGCGAATCGCCTTCTCGCCGGTCATCGACGGCGTGACGCTGGCCAACCTGCCGTTCGAACCCGGCGCCCCGGACCTGGCCGCGGACGTGCCGGTGCTGATCGGCACCACCGAAACCGAAGGGACGTACAACTTCGCCGATCTGGTCGAGATGGGCGACGCCGAAATGCGGCGCAGGCTCGCGGCGCCCGAGGTCCTCGGCCAGGATGCCGAGCGGATCATCGAACTCTTCCGGCGACGGCGTCCGCGCGCCACCCCGGCCGAGCTGTACTTCACGATTCGGGCGATGCCCCTCGCCGCGATCCGGCAAGCCGAGAACAAGGCGGCGCAGGGCAAGGCGCCAGCCTACCTCTGGCAGATCAACTGGCGGACGCCGGTGCGGGACGGCCTGTTCCTCTCGCCGCACTGCGTCGAACTGCCCTTCGTCTTCAACAACGTCTGGCACGCGCCGGAGATGGTGGGCACCGGGCCAGAGATCCAGCCCCTCGCCGACCGGATGAGCGCGACATGGGTGGCGTTTGCCCGCACCGGCAGTCCGAACCACGCCGACATTCCGCACTGGCCGGCCTACGACACGCGCCGCCGGGCCACGATGGTCATCGACGACGACTGGTCGGTCGTCGACGATCTCAACCGTGAAGAGCGGATCGCCATGGCCCGTCTCGGCGCCTGACCCGATGGGCGCGGCGCGGCGCAGAGGGCGGCCGCTACGGCGCCGGCCGGCGGTACACCACCTTGCCGCCGACGATGGTCGCGTTCACGTGCACGTCGGCGGGTCCGGTGGGCGGCGCCGTGAACACGTCGCGCGACAGCACGACGAGGTCGGCGAGCTGGCCCACGGCCAGCCGTCCCTTGTCGGCCTCGTCGAACGAGGCATAAGCGGCGCCGGCGGTGTAGCCGTCGATCATCGCGCCGACGGTCAGGCGCTGCGTGGGGATCGCGCCGTGGCCGATGCGGTTGATGCCGACCCATATGCCGACCAGCGGGTCGAGCGACGCCACGGGCCAGTCGCTGCCGAACGTCAGCCGCCCACCGGCGTCCTGGACGCTCTTCCACATCCAGCCGTGCGAGGTCCGTGCCTTGCCGATGTTCCCGGCCCACTGGCCGCGCGGCTCCGGGTTGTTCATGAGCCTGGCGTGCGGCGGCTGGAACGAGCCGATGACGCCGAGGCGGCCGTAGCGCGGCACGTCGGCCGGGTCCATCGTCTCGATGTGCTCGATGCGATGCCGGCGGCCGCGCGCCGGCGCCGGGTTGGCGGCGGCGGCCCGTTCGAAGGCGTCGAGCACGCGGCGCACGCCGCCGTCGCCGATCGCATGGACGAAGATCTGGTAGCCGCGGGCGTCGAGCGTCCGCACGATGCGATCGAGTTCCTCGACCGAGTAGTTGGGCAGGCCGGTCGTCGCCGGGTCGTTCAGGTACGGCGCCAGCATCAGCGCGGTGTTGGTCTCGATCACCCCGTCGACGAGCAGCTTGGCGGCGCCCACCTTGAACCAGGAGTCGCTCCGCAGCCGCGCCCGCACCGCGTCGAAGCGATCGGCATCGGCGGCTGTGAAGCCGGGCGTCACCGACAGCGCCGAGTAGACGCGCAGGTCGAGCTGCCCGGCGGCGCGCAGCTCGTCGTAGAGCGCGAACTCGTCGGCGGTGCCGCTGGCGTTCTGCACACTGGTCACGCCCAGCTGGTGGGCGCGGGCGATGCCGGCCAGCAGCGCCTTCTTCTGCTCGTCGCGGCTGATCGGCGGCATCACCGCCCGCACCAGCTGCTGCGCCGACTCCTTCAGCAGCCCGTCGGGCTCGCCGGCGGCCGTGCGCGCGATGGCGCCGTTGGCCGGGTCGGCAGTGGCGCGGGTGATGCCGGCGGCGGCGAGCGCCTTCGAGTTCACCCACGAGCTGTGGCCGTCGAAGCAGACCAGCGTCGCCGGGCGGTCGGGCAACGCGGCATCGAGCTGGGCTCGCGTCGGCACGCCGTCGGGAAACGCCGAGTAGTTCCAGCCGCGGCCGCGAATCCACGGCACCGCGGGGTTCTTCGCCGCGAACTCGCGGATGCGCTGCTGCACCTCGTCGAGGGTCCGGGCGCCACTGAGGTCGAGCTCGGTCAGGCTCAGCGACCCGCTCAGGAAGTGCACGTGGCTGTCGTTGAACCCCGGCACGACGGCGCCGCCGGCGGCGTCGATCACCACGGTCGCCGGCCCGCGCCGCCGTTCGATTTCGGCCCGCGGGCCCACGGCGACGATACGCTCGCCGGCCACTGCCAGCGCCTCGGCCACCGGCCGGTCGGCGCCGGTGAAGACCGGCCCGTTGACGACGATGAGCGTCGCGTCTGGCGTCTGCGCCGTCGAGACCCGCAGCGCCAGCGCGCCGACCGCGGCCAGCGCCACCGCCGTGGTCGCGGCGAGTCCGAGTCGTCTGCTGCCTGGGATCACGACGCGCCTCCTCGATCGACGAGGCCGCCGACCGGTGACAATCTTACGTGACCCTTCGTCGCCCCCGGGAGGACGCATGTCGCACGTAACTCGCCACGCCGCTGGCGTGGCCGTGGCGGGAGTGGTGCTGGCGGCTGGCTTGGCCTGTGGGCCACGCGCCGAGCCGCCCGCCGATCTCGTCGTCGTCGACGGACGGGTGTATCCGGCCGGCGGCGCGACGGTGATGCACGAGGCCCTGGCGGTGCGCGGCGATCGCATCGTCGCCATCGGCACCAACGCCGAGATCGCGGCGCTACGCGGTCCGGCGACGCGCGTGGTGGACGCCGCCGGACGGGCGGTCGTGCCGGGCTTCAACGACACGCACCTGCATCTCTTCGAGGGCGGCGCGGCGGCCGAGCGCGCCGACCTGAGTGGCGCGGCCACGGTGGACGAGGTGCAGGCGCGGCTGCGCGAGTTCGCCGCTGCCAACCCCGCCAAGCCGTGGGTGCTCGGCGAGGGCTGGCGCTACAACACGTTCCCGGACGGCCTGCCGACGCGCGCCCAGCTCGACGCCGTCGTCGCCGACCGGCCGGCGTTCCTGCGCTGCTTCGACTACCACACGACCTGGGTCAACTCGAAGGCGCTGCAGCTGGCCGGTATCACCCGCGACACGCCCGATCCGGTGAACGGCCGGATCGTCCGCGACCCGCGTACCGGCGAGCCCACCGGGGTGCTGCAGGAGAGCGCGCAGGGGCTGGTGTCGAAGCTGGTCCCGGCGCCGACCGCGGACGAACGGCTGGCGCTGCTCGACGCGGTGACGGCGAAGCTGCACGCGGCCGGCGTCACCAGCATCCAGAACGCCCTCGGCTCGGCCGACGAGTTCGCCGCCTACGACCGGGCCCGTCGCGACGGCCGGCTGGCCCTGCGCGTCTACTCGGCGGTGTCGCCGGCCGGGCTCTTTTCGTCCGACCCGCCACCGCCGATCACCGCGGCGATGGTCGACGAGTGGGACACCCTGCGAGGGCGCTATGCCGACGATCCGTCGTTCCGGCTCGGCATGGTGAAGCTGTTCGTGGACGGCGTGATCGAGACGCATACCGCGAAGCTCCTGGCCCCCTACGCCAACCTGGCCAGCGACGGCCCGTCGAATTACACCGCCGAAGAGCTGACGCGGGTGGTCACGCTGCTCGACCGCCGCGGCTGGCAGGTGATGATGCACGCGGTCGGCGACGGCGCCGTGCGCATGGCCCTCGACGCGGTCGAGGCCACAGCGGCCGTCAACCCCGCACCCGCCCGTGGCCGGCGCCACCGCATCGACCACATCGAAACGCTCGACCCGGCCGACGAGCCGCGCTTCGCGGCCCTGAACGTCGTCGCCTCGATGCATCCCGGCGGCATCTACCGGGCGCCGACGCCCCGGCCGGCCGGCGAGCGTCCGCGCACACCCACCGCCAGCGTGTGGGGCACCAACCTCGGCCCCGAACGCGCCGCGCGCGGCGGCGGCTGGCAGCGCATCGTCGCCGCCGGCGGACGGCTGACGCTGGGCAGCGATTGGCCGGTGGCCTCCTACGACCCGTCGGGACGTCTCTATCAGGTGGCGGCGGCGGCGCCGCGCGAGGGCCGGCCCGACGGGCGGCTGGCGGTGACCTCGGCGATCGACGCCTACACGTCGCAGGCGGCGTATCTGGAGTTCGAGGAAGGGCGGAAGGGCACGCTGGCGTCGGGGCAGCTCGCCGACGTCGTGGTGCTGGCCAGCGACGTCTTCGGCGCGACCCCGACCGCACCGGCCGACTTCGCCGCGGCGATCACGGTGTTCGGCGGCCGCGTCGTCTACGAGCGGCGGTGAGAACGACCTCTACTGCTCGGTCGAGCCGCGCAGCGCCAGCCCCAGTTCGGCGGCGCCGCGCTTGAAGAGGTCGAGGATGTGGCCGCTGGTGCGGAAGTCCTGCAGGATGGCGGCGCGGCGGCTGGTGCGCAGATCGCCGATGACGTAGGCGAGCATCGTCGCCATCACCGTGCCCTCCTCGCTGCCCGTCGCCGCGAAGCGGCGGCGGTGCTCCTGGAGCACGGCCTCGAAATCGGCCTCGTGCCAGCGCTCGACCCCGCCGTCGAGGCGCAGGAACGCATCGAGGGCCGCGGTGAAGGCGGCCGGCGCCGGATGGTGCCAGAACGACACGTCGGCACCGAACGCGGCGACGTGCATCGGCAGGTAGAGGGTGCCGCGGGCCGGCACGGTCCGCTTGAGCGCCGGGTTGAACCGCGTCACTTCGGCGGCGGTGAGCGAGGTGCGCCGGGTGATCTCGCCGAGCGGCAGGGCACGGGGGGTGCGCATGGCGAAGATCGCCTCCTGCGGCACCTCGCGGCGGATCTTCTGCACGACGACGGTGTTGCCGAACACCATCTCGGCGTAGCGGAACGAGCGCACGCCGTAGGTGCGGTAGAGATCACGGTAGCCGCGCAGGTCCACCGCGCGCAGGTCGCGCGCGAAGCGCGACCCCATCAGGTACTGCTCGGCCGGGCTGGCGCCGCCCAGCCGTTCGCCGTTGATGAGCGCGCGGCCGACGTTGACGCCGCCGGAGTGGTGCTCGGACAGCGCCGGGATGAAGCTGCCGTACATCGTGGCGAGGATCGACAGGTAGGCGGCGCAGTAAGGTGCCTGGGTGGTCTGGTTGAACGCCTCGATCTCGGCCGCCGACAGCCGGTTGAGCGCCTGCCAGTTGCGGCGCAGCCACTGGCACAGGCCGAGCGCGTTGGCCCGTGACCGCGCGGTGCCGTCGAGCCCCGACTCGAGCACCGCCTGCGACAGGCCGATGTCGGCGGGCACGCCGAAGCGCTCGTAGATGCGGCTCCATTCGGCCAGGAACGGCCCGAAGCGGGGCACGTTGGGGAGCAGGAACTGGCCGCGGGTGGGATTGTGCAGCAGCGGACCGACGGTCGGCTCCAGCCGATCGACCACCAGCTGACGGCGATCGTCGAGCCGCGTCGGCCAGGTCACCCCGGCCAGGGCGCTGCCGAGCGACGGGTCGCTCCATCTGGCGCCCTTCGACCAGTCGCCGCGGACCGGGAAGGTGGCGATGAGCCGGCCGTCGCGTTCGCTGCCGAAGGCGATCCGCCCGTCGGGAATGGTGAAGATGTGCTGCCAGAACGGATAGGCCGGGCGGAAGGCCTGGATCACGGCTTCGTCGGCGCGCAGCCGTTCCTCGGCGGTGGCGAGCGGTTCGGCGGTGGCGCCCGCCGCGGCCAGCACGCCGGTGAGCACCAGCAGCGGCAGGGGGCGGACGAGGTGGCGAGCGTGCGACAAAACGGCCTCCTCGTCCGACAGTATCGGCCAGACTCGGCGGACCATCAGCACGGAAAATGTCATCGGCGACGACGGCCGGGCTGCCTCAGGCCGCCGCGCGCAGCCCGAGCAGCCGCTCGCCGCCCGCGGCGCGAAACACCGCCAGGGCCTCGGCGTGTCGCGCCCGCGCCTTCTGGAGGAGCGCACCGAAGCGCGGATCATCGCGCAGCGGCGCCAGCCACGGGTCGTGGACCAGCGTGTGCAGCGCGGTGAAGCCGCCGTCCTGCCCGGCGTCGAGCAGGCGCATCGCCATGTCGTGGCTGCCCAGGCGGCTGAGGACGATCGCCTGCGCGACGTAGCCTTCCGGATCGCCCCAGCTGCCGTAGCCGGCGAGCCGCTCGGTCAGCTCTCGGGCGTCGGGCGCCTCGGTGAGGCAGGCGACCACCGTCTGGTCCCACAGCCGCATCATCGGCGTGGCGTCGGCCGGCACTCCGGGCCACGCCGCCAGCGCCTCGTCCTTGCGGCCGAGCCGGTAGAGCGCCATCGCGCTGATGTCGTGATCGATCCCGCCCGCCTCGTTGGCGGTGGCCTCGCGGACGATCCGCTCCCAGTCGAGCTGCAGGCTGTAGGTGTTCATCACGCTGGTCTGGATGGTGGGATCCAGCCGGCGCGCCTCCTCGTGGGCGGCCACCGAGGCGTCGAGCAGGCCCAGGTAGCGGCAGGCGTTGACCAGACCGGCGAACAGGTCCGGATCGACGGTGACGGCGGCACGGCCGAGCAGCCGGCGCAGCGCGTCCAGGGCCCGGCCGGCGTCGCACTCGAGCTGGGCATAGTGCTTGTGCAGCAGCGGCAGGTCGGGGTTGAGCGCCTGCGCCCGCTGGAAGGATCGCTCGGCGGCGGCGGCGGAGCCGGCATCGCCGTGGTACTTGCCGATGATGCGCTGGCAACGGCCCAGCGCCGCCCACGCCGGCGCGAACCCGTCGTCGCGCGCGACGCACTGCTGGTACAAACCCAGCGCTTCGGGAATGCGGTCGAAATCGCGGGCGACCTCGTTGGCGCGCAGGTAGAGCTCGTAGGCCTCGCCGTCGTGCGGCACGTCGCGGTGGCCGACCCGGCTGGCCGGCTCGGCACCGCCCAGCGACCGCGACAACGACTGGACGATGCCGGCAACCAGCTCGTCCTGCAGCGCGAAGACGTCCTGCAGGCCGTGCTGCGAGGTGTGCGACCACACGACGGTGCCCTGCGGCGCTTCCACCAGCTGGGCCGTGGCCCGCAGCCGCTCGCCGGCGCGCAGGATCGTGCCCATCAGCGCCAGGTCCACGTCGGCGTCGGCGGCCAGCTTGCGCAGGTCCGGCGCCTGCGGATCGAAGCGCGCCGCGGCGGCGCTCGACCGCACCAGCAGGTTGCGCGTCCCGCTCAGCGTGCTGGTGATAGCGTCGGGCAGGCTGAAGGCGAGAAAGTCGGTCTCGGCGTCGGGCCGCAGCACCCGGAACGGCAGCGCGATGAGCCGGGTCATCGGCCGCGCCGCCGGCGCGGCCAGGGCCATCGAGTCGCGTGAGGCGCCGACGGCACGGACGGCGTCGGCCATCTCGGCCGCCGACTCGTAGCGGTCGGCTGGCCGCTTGTGGAGGGCGCGGTGGATCACCCGGTCGAGCCCGACCACGGCGCTGCCCCCCGACAGCGCCGGCGGCTGCTCGTGCAGCACGGCGTGGAGGACGTCCACCATGGTCGCGCCGGCGAAGGCGACGCGCCCCGACAGCATCTCGAACAGGATGGCCGCCAGGGCGAACAGGTCGCTGCGCCCGTCGAGGACCTCGCCGCGCACCTGCTCCGGCGCCATGTAGCCGGGCGTGCCGGCGATGGCGCCCACCTCGGTGAGCTGCGTCGCCGTGTCGCCGGCGCGCCAGCCGCCCATCGGCCGGGCCAGCCCGAAGTCGAGCAGCTTGACCCCGTGAGGGGTGAGGAACAGGTTCGACGGCTTCAGGTCGCGGTGCACCAGCCCGGCGGCGTGCAGCGCCGCCAGGGCGTCGAGCGTCTGCAGGGCGATCGAGGCCGTCTCGGCGGCAACCACCGGACCGCGGGCGAGCCGCGCGGCCAGCGGCTCACCGGCGAGCAGTTCCATCGACAGCACCACCCCGTCGGCGGTCTCGTCGATCTCGTAGAGCTGGCAGATGTTGGGATGGGAGATGCCGGCCGCGGCGCGGGCCTCGCGCCACAGCCGCTTGCGGGCGGTCTCGTCGCCCTCGCCGCGGATGGTCTTGAGGGCCACGGTGCGATCGAGGCGCTCGTCGCGGGCGGCGTAGACCACGCCCATCCCGCCTTCGCCGATCTTGCGTTCGATCCGGTAGCGCCCGATGCGCTCGGGGATCGGCGGCGGCAGGGGCATGGCCATCGATTGTATTCCGGCCGATTCGGCGGGCTCGCCGCGGCGGCGCCGGCGGCCCGCCGGGTCAGCCCGCCGCGACCAGCCGCTCGGCCAGTGCCAGCGCCCCCAGCACGCCGGCCCGGGCGCCGAGGCCGGGCGCGACCACGTAGGTGTCGAGATCGTCGAGAGCCGGTGCCTGGACGTAGCCGTTCAGCAGCGCCGCCAGTTCGCGGCGGACACGCGGCAGCAGCCCGGGGGCCGAGCCGACCCCGCCGCCGACGACGATCCGTTCCGGCGACAGCGTGCAGACGTAGCCGTGGAGGGCCAGCGCCAGGTAGCGCGCCTCGAGCGCCCAGGCCGGGTGATCGGCCGGCAGGGATTCTGGCGCAGCGCCCCAGCGCGCCGCCATCGCCGGCCCGCTGGCCAGGCCCTCGAGGCAGTCGCCGTGAAAGGGACAGCCGCCGGCGAAGGGATCGGCGTCGCGATCGTGGGGCACGCGCACGTGGCCCATCTCGGGATGCACCAGGCCGTGCAGCGGCCGCCCGTCCACCAGAGCGCCGCCGCCGATGCCGGTCCCGACGGTGACGTAGAGGACGTTCGCGAGACCCTGCGCCGCGCCCCACCGCCACTCGCCCACCGCCGCGGCGTTGACGTCGGTGTCGAAGGCCACCGGCAGCCCCAGTTCGCGGCGCAGCACGCCGGCGACGTCGGTGTGGGCCCAGCCGGGCTTGGGCGTCGAGGTGATGAAGCCGCAGGTCGGCGACGCCGGGTGGAGATCGATCGGCCCGAAGCAGCCGATGCCGAGCGCGGCCAGCGGCCCGTGGGTCTGCTGCCCGCCACGGAAGAAGCGCTGCACCTGGGCCAGCGTGCTCGCCGGCGTCGTCGTCGGCACCCGTGTCTCGGCGCGGATGTCGTCGGGACCGGTGCCGATCACGCACACCACCTTGGTGCCGCCCGCTTCGACGCCGCCGTAGGGCACGTCAGGGCTTCCGCGACAGCCCGGGCAGGTAGGACGCGTGCGACACGCGCAGCGCGGTCAGGTCCTGCGGCTGGATCTTGAGGATGCCGGCAACGCGGTGGATCTCGGCCTCCTCGGCGATCGAGATCGCCCCCTCGGTGGCGGCGACGCGGAACAGGCAGCGGGCCAGCGCCAGCTTCTCGTCGTAGGTGGCGGTCTCGGCGAACTCCTGCGCCACCTGGAAGTCGGCGGTGCTGCCGAACATCAGGTTGCTGGCCTTGGCCAGCCCCACCACCATCACTGCCTGGTCGGCGGTGAGCCCGCCCTCGGCCACCACCAGGGCCTCCATCGCCCTGGTTTCGTCGGCACTCACGTGCTGGTCGGCGTGCGCGACGCGACCGAGCAGGTAGGCGAAACGGGCGAGATGGCGGGCGCGGTCCGGTTCGAGATGTTCGAGCGTGTCGACGAGCTCGCGCAGCGGCGTCTGATCGGGAGTGTCGAGCGCGGGACCGCCAAGGCCCAGCCAGGAGCGGATGGTGTCGATGGGCATGATGTCAGCAGGGGTCTCCCCAGAAGATACGCCACCGCGGCGGCGAACCGGCCGCGCCGGGCTCACTCGATGCCGAGCTGGCGCTGGATCGCTTCGAGCGACTCGCCCTTGGTCTCGGGCAGGAACGCCCACACCACGACGATCTGCAGCGCCATCATCACCCCGAAGACGGCGAAGGCCAGCCCGCCGGAGGCCTCGGCGACCATCGGGAAGGTCCAGCTCACCGCCGCCGCCCACACCCAGTGGGTGAAGCTGCCCAGCGCCTGGCCGCGGGCCCGCACGCGGTTGGGGAAGATCTCGGCCAGGTAGACCCAGATCACCGCGCCCTGCGAGAAGGCGAAGCAGGCGATGTAGCCGATGAGGCTGGCCAGCACGACCACGCCGCCGACGCGGCGCTCGAAGGCCCAGGCGGCCACGAACAGGCACACCGCCAGCCCGGCCGAGCCGATGAGCAGCAGGCGCTTGCGGCCCAGCCGGTCGATGACGGTCATCGCCAGCACGGTGAAGACCAGGTTGGTCAGGCCGATGACCACCGACTGTCCCAGCGCCGAGGCGCGGCCGGCGCCGGCCATGGCGAAGATGTCGGCGGTGTAGTAGATGAGCGCGTTGATGCCCGACAGCTGGTTGAAGCTGGCGATCATCAGCGCCAGCAGGATCGGCCGGCGGTACTTGCGGGTGAAGAACGGCTCGTCGGCGGCCACGGTCTCGCGGGCCAGCGATTCGGCGATCTCGTCGCAGAGCGGCGCGGGCCGCGCGCAGCCGACCCGCGCCAGCACCGCCTCGGCCTCGGCGCGCCGGCCGCGCTTCATCAGCCACCGCGGGCTCTCCGGCACGCTGCCGGCCAGCAGGTAGAACACGACGGCGGGCAGCGCCGGCAGGCCCAGCATCACCCGCCACGACCAGGTCTCGGGGCCGCCGATGGCCAGTTCGACCAGTGAGTTCGACAGGTAGGCGACCAGGATACCGACGACGATGTTGAGCTGGCTGAGCGCCACCAGCCGCCCGCGCGCCTCGGCCGGCGCGATCTCGGCGATGTACATCGGTGCCGCCACCGACGAGCCGCCGATGGCCAGGCCGCCGAGGAACCGGAAGGCGACCAGCGCCGTCCAGCTCCACGCCAGCCCGCAGCCGAGCGCCGAGATCACATAGAGCACGGCCAGGCCGCGCAGCACCGGCCGGCGGCCGTAGCGCTCGGCGGGTGGCCCGACGCCGATCGATCCGAGGATGGTGCCGACCAGCGCGCTGGCCACCGTGAAGCCCAGCGCCTGGGCGCTGAGCCCGTAGACGCCGCGCAGCGCCTCGGTGGCCCCGGAGATGACCGCCGTGTCGAAGCCGAACAGCAGGCTGCCGAGCGCGGCGACGGTGGCGCTGCGCAGCAGGTCGGAACTCACGCGCGCATGGTAGCCCGGGTCGGCCCCGCCGCCGGCGAACTAGTCGGCGCGCAGCGTCCGCATCGGATCGACGCGAAGCGCCCGCCGCACCGGCGCCAGAGCCGCCGAGGCGGCGGTGACCAGCACGATGGCGGCGACCACGGCGAGCGTCGCCGCGCCGGGACGCTGCACGAAGTCGAGGGCGCTCTCGAGGACGCGGCCGAGCGCGAGCGCGGCGGTGAGACCCGCGACCAGGCCGGCCGCCACCACCACCAGCGCCCGCGTCAGCACGCTGGCCACGATGTGCCGCCGGGAGGCGCCGAGCGCCAGCCTCACGCCGAACTCCTGCAGGCGGCGCCCGACGCCGTAGGCCAGCACGCCGTAGAGGCCGACGGCGGTGAGCAGCAGCCCGAGCCCGGCAAACAGCGCCAGCAGCCAGGTGGTGAACCGCTCGGCCGCCATCGAGCCGGCGAGCCGCTCGGCGAGCGGCTTCACGTCGTAGACGGCCAGCTCGGGGTCGGCGGCGGCGACGACCCGGCGGATCGCCTCGGCCGTACCGGCGATGCCGGGCTCGCTGCGGACGACGAGATGGGGCGTCGTGATGAGACCCTGTGCGTACGGCACGAAGTACATCGGCGCCGGCGGGTCGTGGAGCGTCACCTGCTTGGCGTCGGCGACCACGCCGACGATCTCGCGCCACGGCGTGTCGGGTTCGGTGGTGGTGAGGCCGGGGCGTATGCGCTGGCCGAGCGGATCGCGGCCCGGCAGGTAACGGCGTGCGAAGCTCTCGTTGACGACCAGCACCCGCGGTGCGGCCTCGCTGTCGGCGGCGGTGAAATCCCGTCCGGCAACCAGCGGCCAGCGCATCGTCGCGAAGTAGCCCGGGCTGACGAAGGCGAAGCCGGCGCTCGGCCGGCGCGCGGCGTCGGCCGCCAGGTCGCCGGGCAGCTCGAAGCTGATCCCGTAGCGCGAACCGCTGAGCGGCAGCGGCCCGACCAGGCCGGCCGCCTGCACGCCGGGCACGCCGGCGAGTTCGGGCAGCAGCCGATCGTAGAACGCCACCTGGGCGGCGAACGGGTAGCGGCTGTCGGGCAGGTTGATCTTCAACGTCGTGACGTCGGCCACGTCGAAGCCCGGGTCGGTTCGGGCGAGTCTGACCAGCCCGTCGACGACCAGCGTCGCCGCGACCAGCAACAGCACGCCGACCGCCGTCTCGGCGGCGATGAGCCCGTGCAGCCAGCGGTGTTCGGTGCGGGCGCCGGTGTCGAGCCGGCTCACCCCGAGGCAGTGGCGCACCTCGCCGGAGGTGGCGCGCAGCGCAGGCAGGATGCCGACCAGCGCGGCGCACAGACCGGCGAGGCCGGCGGTGAACGCGAGCACCGGTCCGTCGATGGCCACGGCGTCGAGGCCGCGGACGTCGGCAGGCGCCATCCGTACCAGCCCGCCGATCGCCCAGCGGGCCAGCACCAGCCCGCACACCCAGGCCGCCGCGGACAGCGCCAGCGCCTCGGCGACCAGGAGGCGGACGAGGCGCGACCGCGACGCCCCCAGCGCGACCCGCAGCGCCAGTTCGGCCCGTCGCGACACGCCCCGCGCCATCATCAAATTGGCGAGGTTCACGCAGGCAATGAGCAGCACGCAGCCGACCGCGGCCAGCAGCAGCCACAACGGCCGCGCCGAGGCGCCGACCAGCGCCTCGAGCTGGGGGGTGACCGAGACGCCGCGGAACGCGTTGTCCTCGGGATGCTCGGTGGCCAGCGCCGAGGCGATGCCGCCGAGCTCCGCCCGGGCGTCGGCCAGCGACACGCCGGGTCGGAGCCTCGCCACCACCTGCAGGTAGTGCGCGCCGCGCTGCTCGGTGATCGGCGTGTCGTCGGCGGACTGGACGCGCGCGTCCTCGGCGAGCGTGATCCACAGCTGCGGCGGCGGCGAGACCACCGGGAACACGAATCCCGCCGGCATGACCCCGACGATGGTGAAGGGGCGGCCGTCGACGAGGAGCGGTGTGCCCAGCACCTCCGCACGACCGCCGCGCAGCTCCTGGTGCAGGTGGTCGCCGATGACCACCGCGTCCACGCCCGGTCCGGCGTCGGCGGGCAGGAAGCCGCGGCCGTGGACCGGAGCCACGCCCAGCGTGTCGAAGAAGGTGGTCGAGACGACCGCGGCCGGCACCTGGCGCGACGGCCCCAGGCCGGTCAGGGTGACGCTGCCCTCGCGGTGGGCCGCCATCGCCGCCACCGTGCCGGCCCGGCGCTGCCAGTCGGCGAAGTTCGGATACGACACCGACGAGCGCCGGCCGTCCTGGCCGCGCAGGTCGAGCTCGTCCACCTGCACGAGCTGCTCCGGTTCTGGATACGGCAGCGGTCGCAGCATCACCGCGCGGACCACGCTGAACATCGCCGTGTTGGCGCCGATACCGAGCGCCAGCGTCGTGACCGCCGCCAGCGTGAATGCCGGGGCCCTGGCCAGGGCGCGGCCGGCGTAGCCGAGATCGCGCCACCACTGTTCGAGGCCGATCCAGCCCCAGGTGTCGCGCACGGTCTCGCGCACCAGCAGGTCGTTGCCCAGCTCGCGCCGGGCGGCGGCCTCGGCCGCCGCCGGGGTCAGGCCACGATCGAGGCGGTCCTGGATGGCCATCTGGAGATGGCTGCGCAGCTCCTCGTCGAGCTCGGCGTCCTGCCGGCGCCGCCAGAGCGGCCACCTCACGACGTCGATTCCCCGCGGCGGTTGAGGACGCTGCCGATGGCGGCGGCCATCTGCTCCCAGCGCGAGCGCGCCCCGGCCAGATGGCGGCGCCCGGCGGCGGTGAGGCGATAGACCCGCGTCCGCTGCTTGCGCTCGGAGATCTCCCACGCCGCAGTCACCAGCCGCTGCCGTTCGAGCCGGTGCAGCGCCGGGTAGAGCGACCCGGCGTCGACCTGCAGGAACTCGCCGGAGTGCTCGCGCAGGGCCTGGCTGATGCCGTAGCCGTGGTTCGGCCCCCACTTGAGCTGTTCGAGGACGAGCATGTCGAGCGTGCCCTGGAGCAGCTCGATGCGGTTGGTGCGGCGGATGCCCATGGGTAAAGACGATCTATACCCAAGGGTGGAGATTGTCAATATCCAGTGGGCCGGGCCGGCGCACTCACTGGACGTAGCGCCGCGGCTCGCCGCGATCCCACGGCCGGTAGGTGGCGGCGAAGCGCAGCCGCTCGTTCACCGGCGGATGGCTGAACGCCCAGAACACGAACAGCGGGTGCGGGGTCGGGTAGGTGAGCGCCTTCTCGCCGAGCTTCTGGAAGGCGTGGGCGGCGGCCTGCGACGCGTCGGGCACCACGCCGTGGACCACTTCCAGTCCGTAGATGTCGGCCTGGTGTTCGAGCGAGCGCGAGAACGCCGCCGCCGCCGGCTGCGCCACCAGCCCGAAGACGCTGAGCAGCACCAGGACCACCGGGAACGACGCCCAATCGGCGGCATCGCGGATGGCCCAGCGCGGGCCCCACCGGGCCAGCAGGCCGCCGAGCAGCCGATACGCCAGGTAGAGCTGTACGAGCAGCGCCGCCAGCGCCACGCCCAGCGTCCACCACACGTGCTGCAGGACGTAGTGGCCCATCTCGTGGCCGAAGACGAACAGCGTCTCCGGCACGCTGAGATCGCGCGACGTGTTGTCCCACACCACGACCCGCTTGCTGGCGCCGATGCCGGTCACGTAGGCGTTGTAGGTGGTGACCTTGTCGCTGGCCTGCATCTCGAACATCCGCGCCCGCTCGATGGCCACGCCGCCGCGGGCCAGCACCTTCTCCAGCTCGGGCACGAGCGCCGGCTGCCGGGTCTCGAGCGGCGTGAAGGTGTCGAACATCGGCGCGATGACGATCGGCCCGATGAGCACCAGCAGCAGCACGACCGGGATCGCCGCCAGCCAGCCGTACAGCCACCAGCGGGTCGGGCTGCGGCGCAGGAACACGTAGAGCCCCCAAACCAGCACCGTGCCCAGCGCGACGCCGAGCAGTTCGCCCTTGGTCCAGTCCCAGAACCACGACGGCCAGCCCTGCACCGAGAGCCCGTAGCGGAGCTGCAGCGAGTGGCCGTAGAGGCTGACCGGCAGGCTGAGCACGTCGATGGTCACCAGCAGCAGCGGCACGAACACCAGCGCCTGCACGAACCGCCGCCGGCTGACCCGTTCGGCCAGGTCGCGGTAGCGCGGCGCGACCCGCCCGTAGAGCAACGCCACGAGCAGCGCCAGGCCGTAGACGGTGCCGACGACGGTCATGGCGATGGTGGTGCGATAGAGCGCTTCGGAGCGGGCCAGCGCGTCGGGCGGCAGCCGGTACTCGGTGATCGGCGCCTCCTGGGCGACGAGCACGACCGCACCCAGCCCCACCGCGGCAACGGCGGTCAGCGGCCCACTCCAGGCTCGTCGGCGTGACGCGTCCATCGACGTGCGCCCCGGTCAGGCGGCCGCCGGGGGCGGCGGGCCCATCGGCTGGTCGAAGTTCCAGCAGACCGACTTCACCCGCCACTCGCCCGCCTGGCGGCGCAGGCCGCACATCGCCTTGCCGGCGCTCTCCACCGTCCGGCCCTCGACCTCGAGGGTCACGGTGAAGGTCGCCTCGGCCATCGCCATGTCGCCCTGGCCGTCGATCCAGGTCATCGGCTGCGTCATGCGGACGATCCGTGGAAACGCCTCCAGCCACCGCCGGAACTGGTCGCGGCCGCGCAGGGCCGGGTGGTCGGCCGGCATGTAGACGACGTCGTCGGTGCACAGACCGCACACCGTGTCGAAGTCGCCGGCCTCGAGCGCCCGCGTCCAGCGCTCTTCGCCGAGCTGTTTGATCTGCTCGCGGTCGTCGCGGGACAGGCCGGCCGGCCCGACCGGCTCGAACTCGTACGCTCCTGCCATCGCCGCCTCCAGGTCCCGGGGGGAGGCGCCGAGTGTACTGACATCGGGCCGGGTGGCATGCGGAAATCCTGCCGGCGGACGCGCGTTCGCCCGCTGCGGTCTCGACCTGCCCGAGCGTACCTGCGGCATTCGGCCGGCTTCGTCGCATGGGTCCGTGGTACCCAAGTTGCACACGACCACCTGCCCTCGGACGTGTCGCGGTCGTCCGTCGTCGATCACCCGTCGAGGACAGATGGAGGATCCCGTGCTCACTGCGAAACGTCGGCGGTGCCCGGCGGGTACCGGCCTCGCAATCGCCCTCCTTGCGCTCACCCCGCTGGCCGCCGTGGCGCAGGACGTGCCGTTCGCGTTTCTCGTCAAGGACGGCTGGAAAGCCCTCAACACCGGCGTGACCACGCGCCTGGATCAGAGCCTGGTGAGCCTGCACGCCACCGGCGCCCTGCACCCGATCGCCGGGGGGCAGACCGGCGCCGCGATGGGCACGGCGTTTGTCCAGGCGTTCACACGGTCGGTGCCCGACCCGACGTTTGCGGCGCTCCAGCCGCTCGCCGGGCTGGTCGTGCTCGACTTCGGCGCCTTCCAGGGCCACCTGGCGCTCTTCGACACGCCGACGGGGCTGCAGACGACGGTGGCCATCATCGATGCCAATGGTGTGACCGATCCGCGCATCTCGGGGTCGTGGGTGCTCGGCAACGGGGCGGGCCTCGGCGGCGGCACCGCCGACGACCTGACGGTCGGCGTCCTGGTCCATTTCGGTCAGCCCTCGGGGGCGACGGCGATCACGCTGGACATCCCGCCGTACTTTCCGCTCGTGGCGTTCGCGAACGACCGGCCGTTTCAGCGGTTCGGCGTTCCCTACATCAGCGGCGCGGCGACGTGCCTTGGTTCCAGCTACGCCCAGGCACAGGGACCGCTGCGGGTGTACACCCTCTGCGACGACGTCGGCCTCGGCGCGAAGTTCGACGCGGCACTGCTGGTCATGCACACGGGCGGCGCCAACTACGCGGTGCTCGCGTGCAGCCGCTTCTACACGCCGGCGGCCGGCGGCGCGGTGATCGACGCGCTGGTGCGGCGGTGCACGGTGTCGGGAGCCGGTGTGCTCGGTCGCCTCTCGGGCGGCGTCACGAGCTTCTCGGTGGCCCCGCTCGGCCACGACGTCCTGCAGCTGGCGATCCACGTCGCGCCGTAGGCTGGCCGGCGGGTTGCCAGGGCCGGCGGCCCCCGTCGCCGGGCGCGCCTTGGGCTTTGCGGGCATAATGCGGCGGCCGAGCCCCGTCCGGGGCCGGCTCGTGAGCGATCATCCGTGTGCCCTGGCGAGGACCCATGAGGTTCGGCAGACTGACCGTGACGATGACGTCGCTGGCCGCACTGGCCTGCAGTGGTCCCGACGCCCCGGCCCAGGCGCCGGCGACACCGCCGCGTCGCCCCAACCTGGTGTTCGTCCTGGTGGACGACATGCGCTGGGACGACTTCGCCGCCGCCGGCCATCCGTTCATCGACACGCCGCACATGGACCGGCTGGCGCGCGAGGGCGCCCGCTTCACCAACGCGTTCGCCACCACACCGCTCTGCTCGCCGAGCCGGGCCAGCTTCCTCACCGGGCAGTACCCGCACACCAACGGCATCGTCGACAACACCGCGCGCGAGAGCCACGGCCTGCCGGTGTTCCCGCTCGCGCTGCAGCAGGCCGGCTATCGCACCGGCTTCTTCGGCAAGTGGCACATGGGCAACGACGACAGCCCGCGCCCCGGCTTCGATCACTGGGTGGCGATGCCCGGCCAGGGCGAGGCCATCGACCCGGCGCTCAACGTGGATGGGCAGCGCGTGCAGGACACCGGATACACCACCGACCTGCTCACCGACTACGTCGAGCGCTTCATCGACCGGCCGGGCGACCAGCCGTTCCTGGTCTACCTGGCCCACAAGGCGATCCACCCCAACGTCGTCCAGCAGGACGACGGCAGCGTCGTGCCGCTGGCCGGGCAGCCCGGCGGGTTCGTCGCCGCCGAGCGCCACCGCGGCCGCTACGCCGGCCGGACCATGCCACGGCGCCCCAACGCCTTCGTGCCACCCACCGACAAACCGGCGCTCCAGCAGCGCATACCCGGCCTGGGGCCGCTCGGCAAGGCCACCGCCACCACCGACGACGAGATCCGCGGCCGCCTCGAGATGCTGCTGGCGGTGGACGACAGCCTCGGCCGCATCCTGGCGGTGCTCGAGCGCAAGGGCATCCTCGACGACACGATGGTGGTCTTCACCAGCGACCACGGCTACTTCTACGGCGAGCACGGCCTGAACGAGGAGCGCCGCCTGGCCTACGAGGAGACGATCCGCATCCCGCTGCTGGTGCGTTTCCCGCGCCTGGCGCAGGCCGGCACCACGCCGGAGGCGATGGCGCTCAGCATCGATCTGGCGCCGACGCTGCTCGACGTGGCCGGCCTGACACCGGCCGCGGCGATCCAGGGTCGGTCGCTGGTGCCGGTGCTGCAGGGGCGGGCGGACGGATGGCGGACGTCGTTCCTGGTCGAGTACTTCAGCGACACCGTCTTCCCACGCGTCCGCCGGATGGGGTATTCCGCGGTGCGCACCGCGCGGCACAAGTACGTCCGGTTCCGCGATCAGCAGGGGATGGACGAGCTCTACGACCTCGAGGCGGATCCCTACGAGCTCACCAACCTGGTCGGCCGGCCGGAGGCGCAGGCGCTCCTGCCGGAAATGCAGAGCGAGCTCGATCGGCTCCTGGCCGCCACCAAGTAACAGGGGTCAGACCCCATTCTGGCCCGGCCTTGAATAGGGGTCAGACCCCTTTCAGGGTGGAGCCAGACTTCAGCGCGCCACGCAGCTTGTCGGCCAGGGTGCCGAGCGACGGCGTGGCCTCGGTCTGCTGGCGCGCCGTGTACTCGCGCAGCTCCGCCTGTTCGCGCTGCTCCGCCACGGCTTTCTTGCTCAGGCGGATGCGCCGCCCGGCCGGATCGACCTCGAGCACCACGACCTCGACCTCGCTGCCGGGCGGGAACGCCTTGCGCAGGTCGATGCCGCGATCGAGCCCGGTCTCGGCGTTGGGGAGCAGCCCCGTCTTGCCCGGCGCCAGGAACACGAAGATGCCGAACGGCTCGTGACGCTCGACCTTGCCGGTGACGATCGCGCCGGGGGCGATGCCGTCTCCGGGCCGGGCAGTGACGCCGGTCGCGGCGGCCGCGCGGGCCGTGCCCTCCTCCACCATCGCCACGCCGAGCCGCTTGTGCGGCACGTCGATGGTCAGGATCTCGAAGGCGCCGGTGGTCCCGACCGGGACCGCCTTGGCCCACCCGCCCGGCCGCCCCGTCGGCGGGAACGTGGAGGCGTGGGCCAGCGCCTCGATGCCGGGCGCCAGCTCGACGAAGGCGCCGAACTCGGCGATCCGCGTGATGCGCCCCTGGTGCACCTGGCCCACCGCGTACTCGGTGGCCACGGTGGTCCACGGGTCGTTCTGCAGCTGCTTGAGGCCGAGCGCGATCTTGCCGGTGGCCCCGTCCACGCGCAGCACCTTCACGGTGATCGCATCGCCGGGGGAGACGATCGATCCGGCCGTGGCCACGCGCGACCAGCTCATCTCGGAGACGTGCAGCAGGCCCTGGATGCCCCCGCCCAGTTCGACGAACGCACCGAACTCGAGCACCGAGGTGACCCGGCCGGGCAGCACCGCCTCAGGCACGATGGTCTTGCGCACGGCGTCGGCCTGCACGCGCTGCTCGGCTTCGAGCGCCGCCCGCCGCGACACCACCAGGTTCCGCCCGCCGTCCTTGTACTCGATGATGCGGAAGGGGTAGGTCTTGCCCTCGTGCACCGCCGGATCCGGCGTGCGCGCGGTGTCGATCTGCGACAGCGGGCAGAAGGCCCGTTCGCGGGCGATGCGCACCTCGTAGCCGCCCTTGACCTGGCGCTCGACGCGGCCCTCGACGGCCAGCCCGGCCTCGTAGGCGTCCTCGAGCTCGCGCTGGGTGGCGGCGTTGCGGACGCCCTTGCGCGACAGCACGATGCCGCCGCTGGTCTGGATCACCTTGGCCTGCAGCCGATCGCCGACGTCGACCTCGACGTCGCCGTCGGCGTCCTTGAGCTCGGCCAGGTCGATCTCGGCCTCGCCCTTGCCGCCGATGCTGACAAACGCCACCTTGGGGCCGATGGCGACGATCGTGCCCTCGACCAGCTGGCCGCGCTCGAACTGCTTCGCCTTCGTCTCGGAGGCGGCGAACAACGCCGCGAAGTCTTCGTCCTGCTCGCTCACTGGGGCTCCTCGGCCGCCTTCCAGCTTAGCCGAGCGCGGACGGCCTGCGGCGCCCGCGGGTCCCTAACCCGGCCCGTAGCCCGGTTTGATGGTGAACGGCCCCGCCACGACCAGCCGGCCACCCTCGGCCTTGAGCGGCAGCGCGGCCAGGCGCCCGGTGGCCGGCCCGCCGATGACCATGCCGCCGGCGCGGGCGTCGAACGACGAGCCGTGGCAGCTGCAGAAGATGCTCTCGTTGCCGCCCAGGCCCTCGTCCACGTCGCAGCCGGCGTGGGTGCACACCGCCGAATAGGCGACGATGTCGTCGGCGGCGTTGCCGCGGGTGAAGTCGCTCATGTTCGCCGGGTTGAGCCGGGCGAGCAGGATCTTGTTCAGCTGCCCCGTCTTGGCGGTGTCGGCGGCGGGGCCGATCGCCCACACCGTGACGCCGCGGCCGTCGAACGGGACGTCGTCGGGCGACAGCGGAATGAGCTGATCGTCGTCGACGCGCACCAGCAGGTCGCCGGCCGCCGGCGGCGGCCCAGCCTCCTCCTGCGCCGCGAAGGCGCGGATCGGGGTGAGCCAGGCGAGGACGACGCCGGCGGCGCCGCGCAGCACGGCGCGGCGCGGACAGTCGAAGGTCGGGGTGGACGGGGCGGTCGCGGTCTCGGCCATCGTGGCGATCTTATCGTCAGCGCCGGCCGAAGCCGTCACCGAAACCCACGCCGGCGGTGACACCCGATGACACGCCGGCCGCCGCGGCCGGGCTGGCTAGCGGCGGGGCGTCGTGCTCGCGAGCGCGGCGATCCGCGCCGCCGGCGTCTCGAGGGTGACGCCAAGCCGGGCGCCGTCCGTCTCGAGACTCCTGCACCCGCGCGGCGAGCGCGGCGCGCTCGCGCTCGAGGCGCTGGGCATCGGCCAGCAGCAGCGGCGCCAGCAGGTGGTAGCGCACCGTCCAGGGCGCCCCGGCCTCGTCGCGCACCACCAGGTCGGGCAGCGTCTCGGCGACTTCCTCGGCGATGAGCCCGTACTGCAGCTCGCGGCCGCCGCCGCTGTACTCGGGTTTGTAGACGAAGCGCACCGGGCGCAGCGCCTGCAGCGCGGCGAGTTCGTGCGGCCGCATCGCCTCGATGTCGGCTTTGAAGCGCCCTGACGACGAGCTGGTGCCGAGCCGCCGGGCGCGGCGATCCGGGCGTAGCCGCCCCCGGGGTGAACGCGAAGGTCCCCAGATGGCCGTCGCTCTGGGTCACCACCAGGGTCAGCACGTTGCAGTACGGGCGGCAGTTGCCAGCGGAAGGTGCCGAGCGGCTGCGCCTCGGCGGCGGCGGCGGCCGTCACGAGCGCGGCGGCGGCTCCCAGGGCGAACCTCCGGCGCAGGTCCATGTGCCCTCCTGCACCCGGGTGCGCGAGCGGCCCGATCCATGTCGTGCCGGGCCGCGCGAGGCGTGGCGTCGGGCGATCAGCGCATGTGCTGTCGGGCGTGGCGCGTCACCGAGGTCCCACCGAGCGTCACCCGCCACCAGGTGTTCTCGTCCCAGACCAGGAGGTGGGCCTTGGGGTCGTCGGGCACGAACCGGCCGATCGCCGCCGGCGGCTCGACGCTCGGCTTCTGCAGGGTCTCCCAGCCGCTGGTGCCGCCGCGCGACACCCGCCATCGATACAGCACCGACGGCGTCGTCGCGACGCTGTTCAGCTGGACGCTGTAGCTGCCGATGTCGGCCGCGCGGTCGCCGTCGAAGTCGGCGACGACCAGCGACGCGACGTCGTCGCTCAACTTCGAGCGCAGGAACGTCCAGCTCGACGTCGCGCCGTAGCTGACCCGCCAGGCATTGGAGACGACACCGAACACGTCGGTCCGGCCGTCGGCGTCGAAGTCGCCGAACCGCAGGTCCTTCACCCGGAAGCCCGACGTCTGGGTCAGGACGAACGGGCCGTTGTCGTAGGCGACGAACCAGTTGGAGCCGTCGGAGTAGAAGAGGTCGGCCTGGCCGCTGGCGTCGAAGTCGCCGACCGCGAGATCGCTCGGCGGCGCGTCGATTTGGTTCACCTGCTCCCACTCGGACACACCACCCCAGGACACCACCAGGTCCAGGCCGTTCTTGCCGAGGACGTCGGTCCGGCCGTCGCCGTCGAAGTCGCCGAACTTCAGCGTGGCGAGACGGTCGGGGTGGTCGTTCAGCAACCGCCACTCGGCCACGCCGTGGGGGGCGTAGTACCACGCCGTCCCGGTCGCGATGAAGGCGTCCTGCACGCCGTCGCCGTCGAAGTCGCCGACGCCCATCACCTGGTGGCGGGTCGGGTCGGGCAGGTCGAACTGGTCGGGCGCGGAGGGGATTTCCCATCTCACGTCGCCGGTCCCGAAAAGGCCGGTGTCCAGACTGAGTGCGTCGTCGCGCTCCTGCAGCGAGACGTTGTTGCGGAACTCCACGAAGTCGCACGGCGTGCCGCGCACCTCGAAGTTGTGGCGGTTCGTGCCGAGGAACGTGTTCTGGTAGAGGTCCATGTAGCCGCCGGCGCGGCCGCCCTTGCCGCCGTCACCGGTGCCGTGCATGTCGAAATCGTGGGTGTGGAAGACGCCGCGCTGCAGCGGCGCGACCGACAGCACGAAGTTGCGCCAGGCGCGATAGCCGGTGCCCGAGGTCGAGGCCGTGCCGGCGATGGCGTGACGGTTCTCGTAGAAGACGTTGCCCTCGATGAACGGGAACGCCCCGGAGTTGGTGTTGACGCCGTAGCCCTTCTCGTACTCCCGGTTGTGATGGATGAAGTTGCGCGCCACCCAGGTGGCGCTGGTGCGGAACCGGGGGATCGACAGGTCGGTGCACTCCAGGTCGGCGGCGTTGTCGCGGTCCTGGCCACCGAGCACGTAGACCCCGCGCCAGGTCCAGTCGCCGATGTCGTTGTGGTCGATGATGGTGCCCTGGACGAGGTCTTCCCGCACCCGGATGCCGTTGGCCTGATCCTGGCCGCCCGCCGAGCTGCGGCTCGGGCCGCGCAGGTGCAGACCGGTGACGCGGGAGTTGTGGCCGACCACCTCGAGCATGATCTCGAAGTCTTCGCCGGCGGTCCGCTTGTGGAGGCGGCCGGTGCCCCGCACGCCGCGCCGATCGCCGCGAAGCGTCGTGCCGGCCGGAATCAGCAGTGACGGCAGGCTGTCGGGCAGCTCGATGACGCCGTCAATCACCAGCACGTGCCCGGGCTCGAGCTCCGGCGCGCAGGCCCAGCCGTAGGTGGGACAGCCGCTCGTGCTCAGCGTGCCCAGCAGCCCGGCGACGGTGGAGATGCGCGTGAAGGCAGCGGTCGGGAAGCTGGCGCTGCCGTCGGTGGCGCGCAGATCCCAGAACTCTTCGACCGACAGCTTCCGGGCCCCGGCGACGATCGGGGTGCCGTTGGCGCCGCGGGCGTTGTGGACCTTGGCGACCATGCCGCGGTCGGAGGCGAGGATGAGGCTGTCGCCGTCGAGGGCGAACGTCTGATTGGCCAGCCCGTAGGAGTCGGTCGTCGGCTCCTGCAGCTCGAGCGGCAGCTCCTCCTCCCCCTGGGGCTCCGGTTCCGGCGCGAAGAGGATGATGATCGGCCCGCGGCGGACGCCGATCCGCTTCGAGCCGGCCCGCAGGAACACCTCAAAGCGCTGGTTCGGGATGGTCTCGACGACGATGGGGTGCGCCACGGCGCAGTCGTTGAGGAACACCGGCGATCCGGTGACCTCGGGCTGGTAGTCGAGGCACTTGCCGCCGTTCTTCACGATCGTCCCGTTGAAGGCGTGCGCCAGGAAGCCCACCGGCGCGGGCTCCTGACCGGTGAGTCGCGGACCGGTCGCGATCGCCAGCGTGACCGCGGCCGTAATCAGGAGACAGCGGGCGGCAGATCTGCGTCGTGACATCGGGGCCTCCACCACCCAGTGCGGCTCGCCCCGAAAAGATGTCGCGGCCGGCGTTCGGCCGGCGGGCGCGCTACGGCAGCCCGAACGCCAGCAGCACGTTGCCCGGCCGGCCGCGCCAGCGCCCGTAGCCCGATCCGGTGAAGACCATGCCGCCGGCGATGGTCGGCCCCGGGCCGTCGATCGATCCGCCCGACGCCGGCTCGCCGTTCACCGTCGTGTAGTCGCGCGCCGTGTTCACGTCCCAGATGATGCGGCCGTCGGTGGCGTCGTAGGCGCGCAGGTGGCCGTCCACGGCACCCGAGAACACCACCCCGGGCATGACGCTGACCGCCGCCGACTGCGCCGCGCTGCAGCCGAGCCCGCCGGTGCAGCCCGGGGCCGGTGGCGCGGTCTGCCAGACGCGCTCGCCGCTGCCGAGACTCACCGCGTGCAGGCCGCCGGCGTTGGCATGCAGCACGTCGGACACCGGGACGTACATCAACCGCTCGTCGGCGGCCGACCCCCACTCGATGCCGCCGAGCGCGCTGCCCTGTCCGGCGCGGTAGCGCCACAGCACGGCGCCCTTGGCGTCGGGGTCGAGGCCGTAGGCGACGCCGGACTTCTGGCCGATGACGATCACCGTCCGGCCGTTGGCCAGCCGCCGCAGGATCGGCGAGTTGCCGAAGTCGAAGTCCGGCCCCTCGTCGTCGGGACAGTTGTCGTTGCCCGGCTTGCAGCCGACGAGGAAGGCGTCGTCGGGCGTCACCTGCTGCACCCATTGCACGGCGCCGGTGTCGAGGGCCAGCGCCATCACCGCATCGCTGGTGGCGGCGGCGGGCTGCGTGTAGGCGTTGCCGGTGGCGACGTAGACGACCCGGCGGGCGACGTCGACGGTCGGCGACGACCAGATGGCAGCGCCGGCCGGCTTCCACAGCGGCGTGCCGGCGGCGTTCCTGCCGACGATCTGCGGTGCCTCGGGGATCGTGAACGTCTTCCAGAGCTGCTTCCCGGTGGTGGCGTCGATGGCGACGAGGCTGCCGCGGAAGGTGCAGCACGGGTAGTTGGGGCGCGCGCCGGGCAGTTCTTCGAGCGACGACACCGGCACGAAGAGCCGGCCGTCGTGGAACGCCGCGCCGCCGGTGATGCGGGCAAACGCGTGGTCGTCCACCTTGAGCGACCAGAGCGGCTGGCCGGTGGCGAGATCCAGCGCGTGCATCGTGGCCCGCAGGTCGCCGAAGTAGGCGGCGTAGCGCGGCTCACCGGCGCCGGGCAGCCGGCCGACGACGACGGCGCTGCGCACGGCGGCCCCGGCGTCGAACCGCCAGCGCACGCAGCCGGTTACCGCGTCGAGAGCGTAGACCGTGCCGGCCTCGGTGCCGAAGACGACGCGGCCGGCGAACACCGTCGGCTGGCCGCTCATCGCCACCACCCCCGGCACGCCGAACGCCCACTTGAGCGTGAGCCTCGGCACCGACTGCGCGGTGAGCCCGGCCGCCGCGGCAGTCTGGAAGCGGGCGTTGGTGAGATCGTTGCCCCAGCCGTTCCACTGCGGCAATACCGCCGCCTCGGCGAGCGGGCGGGCCGGGGTGGTGCAGCGTCCGGCGTCCGGATCGACGGCCGGAGTCGCCGGCGCCTTCGACAGGACGCCCGCGACGGTCGTCCGCTCGAGCGCCGTCATCGACTTGGCCATCTCCGCCATGACGCCGCCGGGCGCCAGTGCGGCGACGATGCGCTCGCGCGGCAGCGCGGCCAGCGCGTCGCGCAGCGGCGCGCGCGAGGCCACCTGGTCGGGCCCGGCGTCGTGGCACGAGGCGCAATGCTGGCGGTACAGCACCTGCCCCGAGCTGCCGAGGAGCAGGGCCTCCTGGGCCTGCGCTGGTGCTGGTGACAGGACGACGGCCAGGCCGCCGACGAGGCCGACGAGCGTGCCGACCGCCAGGACACGAGCAAGACGCAGGGCCATGCGCGGGACGATAGCCCGGGGCCAGTCCCCATTCAAGCCAGGCCCAGACAGGGGTCAGACCCCTATTCAAGCCCGGCCCAGAAAGGGGTCTGACCCCTCAGGGGACGGCCAGCCGACCGGCCTTCACCCACACCTGGCCGTTCACGGTCACGGTCAGGTCGGTGAAGAAATTCCAACGCACGTAGCCGCCGGTGACATTCCCGCCCAGCTCGGAGTTGTCGCCCAGCGACAGCCGCACGACTCCGGCGCCGTAGCCGTAGTAGGGAATCCACGGCGTGCGCTCGGGCACTGCGAGCAGCGGGTTGAAGCCCAGCGCGAACTCGCGGAAGCTGCGGCCGGCGGCGCCGGCCGCCTGCATCTCCCGCTCCACGGCCTCGCGGCCGCTGGTCGCTTCGACCCGCGTCACGACGCCCCTGGCCAAGTGCAGCCGCAGCCCCTCGACGGGTCGGCCGTCCCACTGCGAGGGCGGAAACGCGATCGTGCCCTCCACCGAGTCCTCGAGCGGCGCCACCCGCGCCACGCCCGCCGGCAGTTCGATCTCGCGGTCGATGAGCACCTGGCCCTTGGCCGTGCGCGCCGCCGACGCGTCGCCGTCCTGGCGATTGACCACCCGCGTGCCGACGCGAAATCGCAGGTCGGTACCAGCCGGCGAGGTGACCCTCACCTCGCCGGTGCGCAGCGCCTGCTCGAAGCGCTCGAGCACGCGTCCCAGCGCCGCGTAGTCGGTCTGCAGCAGCGCCCGCTGGTAGAGCGCGTCGATGGCGGCGCGCGACGGCAGCGGCTGCCCCGGCAGTGGATACGCGCTGCCGTTCTCCACCCAGTGGAAGTGCACGGTGCGGCCGCGGCCCTCGCGCAGCAGGTCCTGCAGCGCGGCATAGGCCGGGTGCGCCGGCACCGCGCCCGGCATCATGATCGCGCCGTCCACGCCGGCGAACATCGCCTTGTAGGCGGCGCGGGCGCGGGCGTTACCGCGCCGCACGAGGTCGAGGTCCCATCCGCGCAGCACCGGCTCGGCCAGGACGTCCACCACGCCGACATCGGTCGCGCCGGCCCGGGCGATGGCATAGCGCAGATGTGGGATCAGGTCCTCGAACAGTCCCGGGTGGGCGAGGATCAGCAGCCGCTCGCCAGGCTGCGGCGCCAGTTGCTGGACGAGCCGGGCGGCGATGGCCGGCCAGTCGAACGAGAACTGGGCCTGCGCGGCGGCGGGCCGCGCCGCGCCGGGCAGCAGAACGGTGAGCGCGCAGCAGAGGGCGTATCGCATCGACGGATTATCGCGCCACCGCCGCGTTCTATGATCCGCCGCGCATGTCCTCGCCCGCCCCGGCGGCCGCCCCGACCCGTCCCGCCTGGTTCACCGAAGTCGTCGCCGGCATCACCACGTTCTTCACGATGGCGTACATCCTCGTGGTGAACCCGACGATCCTCTCGACCGAGGGCACCGGAATGCCCTTCAGCGGCGTGCTCACCGCCACGGTGCTGCTGACGGTGTCGACGACGCTCTTGATGGGCCTCTACGCGCGGCTGCCCTACGGCGTGGCGCCGGGCATGGGCCTGAACGCGTTCTTCACCTACACGATCGTCCTGCAGAACGGCGTGCCGTGGCCGGTGGCGCTCGGCGCGGTGTTCTGGGCCGGCGTGGTGTTCCTGGTGGTGTCGGCGACGCCGTTGCGCGAGTCGGTGGCGGCCGCGATCCCCCCGGGCCTGCGCGCGGCGTCAGCCGCCGGCATCGGTCTGCTCCTCACCTTCATCGGCCTGCAGAACGCCGGCATCGTCGCCGCCAACCCGGCCACGATGGTCGGCGTCGGGCCGCTGGACCATCGGGCTCTGCTGACCCTGGTGGGGCTGGGCGTGATCGCCGTGCTGACCCGCCACCAGAACCCGCTGGCGTTCCTGGTCAGCATGGCGGCCGTGACCGCCGCCGGCTGGGCCTGGGGTGACGTGCGGCTGCCCGAGCGGCTGCTGAGCGCGCCCGACCTCACGTCGGTGCTCTTCCGCCTCGACATCCTCGGCGCGCTGCAGTGGGCGCTGGCGCCGACCATCGTCGCCATCGCGATGACCGATCTCTTCGACTCGATCTCGTCGTTCATCGGCGTGTCACAGGCGTCGGGGCTGGTGGACGACCGCGGCGAGCCGCTGCGGCTTCGCGAAGGGCTGATCGTCGATGCCGTCGCCACCTTCGGCGCCGGCCTCGTCGGCACCTCGTCGGGCACCGCCTACGTCGAGAGCATCAGCGGCATCCGCATGGGCGGCCGCACCGGGTTGACGGCCGTGGTCACGGCGCTGTGCTTCCTGCCGTGCCTCTTCATCGCCCCGCTGGCGGCGACGGTGCCGGCCTATGCCACGTCCGCCGTGCTCATCGTCGTCGGCGTGGCGATGTTCCAGACCGTGGCGCGGGTGCACTGGGAACACTTCGAGGAAGCCGTGCCGGCCTTCGTGGCCGTGGTGCTGATCCCGCTCACCTTCTCGATCACCCAGGGCATCCTGTGGGGCTTCGTGCTCCACGCGGCGCTGCACGCGCTGGTCGGCCGGGCCCGCGACGTCCGGCCGATGCTCTGGGGGTTGGCGGTGCTGGCGGCGGCGCTGCTGGTGCTCGAACACCAGCGGCACTGACACCCTCTCCGGTAGGGCAGAGCTCCTCTCCCGTAGCACCTGTCTTGCGTTGTCAAGCGGGTTGCCAGGGGCGTTGGGCTTTGACGATGGCGTTGAGAATCGTCAGGAGCTTGTGCATGGCGGCGACGAGGGCCACCTTGTGCGGCTTGCCGGCGGCA
>JBFWNR010000011.1:0-164950 GCA_050250955.1 Vicinamibacterales bacterium | reverse complement strand
ACCGGCGGCAGGCGGTAGGCGCCGATGCCGCGCGGCACCAGTGCCGACAGCACCGGCGGGCCGGCCGGCGCGGCGAACTCGACGCGGTAGACGTCGGCTTGCGGCAGCTCGAGCCAGGCCAGGTCGACCTGGCCCGACGCCACCGCCCCGTCGGCCGGGCTGAGCACGCGCAGATCGCCCGGCGCGGCGGCGTCGCCCGTCGACGAGCGGGCCCCGCCGACGACGTAGCGCAGCGCCGGCAGCGCGAAGCCGGCCACCGCCCCGCTATTGACGACGCCCGGCCCGGCGCCGGCGCTGGCCAGGTTGGAGTCGCCCTCCTTGTCGTCGCTGGCCTCGATGCGCAGCAGCAGGTAGTAGAAGCCCTCGGCGCCGGTCGGCAGCCGGCGCGGGTCGGGGCCGGGCAGGGTGAACGGCCGCGTCGACGGCGGCAGGAACAGGTTGAAGCGGCCGAGTTCGGTGTAGCGGCGCTGCGAACCGCGTTCTTCGCGTGGCAGGGTCGCCTCGGTGAGCAGGTCGCGCTCGGTGGGCAGGTCCTCACCGGGCATCACCACCTCCCAGCGGCCACGCAGCCGGCCGGTGCCGTTGTAGCTGATCCGCGCCGCCACCGCCGGCGGCCGGTCGCCGGTGCGGACGAACAGCACCGGCTCGTCGACCGCAAACCCCAGCTCGACGTCGAGCAGCGCGAACGGGACGCGGGCGCCGCCGCCGGCCATCCGGCAGGTGACGGCGACGTACTGGTCGCGGCCGGCGCCGGCCAGGCTGGCGAAGCGCCGCACGTAGAAGAACCCCGCATCGCCGCCGGCCTCGGCCGACTGGTAGGCGCGCCGCACCACCGACGGCGGAATCGACATGATGTCGGTGAGCGACGCACCGCCCGCCGTCGACCGGTCGTAGCGCACCGGCAGGCTGCCGAGAATCGTCGCCGGGTCGCAGCGCAGCCCGATGTCCGGCGCGGCCGGGACGAGGCGACTGCACCACAGGGCCTCGACGGGCCGATAGCCGGCGGCGCCGCCGAAGGTCAGGAACACGGTCGTCGCCCCCTGCGAGTTGACGTTGACGCCGGTCGGGTGCACGCGAATCTGCGCCTCGGCGGCCGGCGGTGAGACACCGGCCAGCACCAGGGCGAGCCCCAGTGCGAGCGGCCGGATCGGCAGGCCGTCGGCCTTCGTCCGCTGTCGCATGGTCGGATCCTCAGAAGACACGGAAGGTCACTCCGGTGTTGAGCGTCCAGAACTGGGTGTCGTCGGGCCCGGCGATGCCGACGAAGACGCCGGTGATGGTCTGACGCACGTAGCGGACGAAGAACTGCCCGCTCAGGCGATCCGGACGCTGCGGCCACAGGGCGATGCCCTGGGTGAAGGTCAGGTTGAGGTCGGTGGTGCGGCGGCTGGCCGACCGCGGTTCGTCTTCGAGCAGGTTGCGCGTCACCACCGCCGCCAGCGACGTCCGCGCGGCGGGACGCAGCGTCAGGTTGCCCGAGATGCGGCGGGTGAGATCGGTCCTGGTGACTTCGCGGTTCTCGGCGTCCTCGAACGCGAGGTCCACGCCGCCGTCGAGCCGGGTGCCGGCCGATGCGCCCAGGCTCACGGTGTGCACGAGGTTGAGCAGGTCGGCGCGCTCGCGCCCGGGTTGGCGGTTGTCCTGCAGCGAGCGGTTCCAGCTGTAGCCGCCGCGCCACCTCGCCCCCTGCCAGGCCACGCCGAGCGTCTGGTTGAGGCTCACCTGGTCGGGCGCCTGCGAGGCGGCATCGAACAAGCCCCCGGCCGGCAGGTCGTCGGCCAGCTGGTGGACGCGGGTCAAGGCGTAGCTCAGGGTCGGAAGCGCCGCCGCGCGGGGATTGGTGCCGGCGAAGGTGTGGAGCGGCAGCGCCGTCGTCCACAGCAGCTGGCGCGACGTGGTGGTGAGAATCGAGGCGATGTCGGCGAGGTTGTCGCGCGAGTGATCGAGGGTGACCTGCGAGCTGACCGCGCCGAGCGTCGCGGTGACGTCCACGGCATGCTGCTCGACATCGGCGCGCACCGGCAGGGCCACCGACCGGTAGAGCGGATCGACGCGGCTGTGGCGATACGCCGCGGTGAGCGAGGCCGTGGCCGCGCCGCCCAGCCGGGCACCCTGGACGAGCGCGTAACTCACGTCGAGATACCGCGCCCAGCGGGTGGTCTCCTGCACCTCGACGATGCTCAGGCCGAGCGGCGCCTGCGGATCGCGGGGATTGACGAAGCGGCTGCGCGCCACGCCGGCGGCGAGCTGGAACCGCGACGACGGATCGGTCGCCTGCAGCTGCACGCCGACGCCGCGGCTCTCCTCGGGATCCCGTACGGCGCCCTGGTTGACGTTGGTCACCGGCAGGATCGAGCCGAGCATCAGCGAGCCGTCGAGACGCAGCGCGCCCGGCCGCGACGGCACCAGCTCGAGGCCGACGCCGGCGTTCACGATGCGGTGCTCGCCGTCGGCCAGGCCGAACGGGTTGGCGTAGCCGACCAGCGTCGAGCCGTTCACGGCGGCCAGCGAGACGTCGAGCACGGGGCCGAGTTGCAGCCGGCCGTTGACGCCGCGCGAGTCGAACCCGTTCAGCAGCAGCCGGTGGCTGCCGATCGCCGTGTGGCCGACCGCTACCGACAGGGCCTTGTGGCCGAGGGCCAGCCGGTAGGACCCCAGATCGACGAGCGGCGCGGTCTCGAGGAGCGTGCCGTAACGCAGGGCCTGCGCGCGTTCGCTGACGCCGACCAGCGTGGCCTGCGCCGAGGTCGTCCAGCCGCGGCGCACGTAGGTGCCGTCGAACCCGGCGCGGACGGTGAGGTCCTGGTAGGTGTCGCGCGGGCCGGGCGGCTGTTCGGGCGTACGCTCCAAACGGGCCTGCCCGGCCAGACCGGCTTCGAGCGTCGGCGTCGTGACGGCGCGTTCGAAGCCGCCCGGGGTCAGGATCCGCAGCGGAACCGGTGCGAGCGGCTGCCACGGCTGGCCGTCCGCGGCCAGGTAGGCCGTCACCGTGTGCTCGCCAGGTGCGAAGCCACGCCCCGTCGGACGCAGGGTGACGCTCGTGCCGGCCACCTCGGCGAGTCCGCTCCAGTCGGTGTCGCCGACGAACACCGCCAGCCGGCCTTCGCCGGCGGCGAGCGGCCGGCTGAGCGCGAAGCGCGCCACCTGGGTCGGCGCGATCCAGTCGGGCGCATCCGGCGCGGCGGCGATCGCCAGCGGCACCGGCTGCGCGGCCGCCGGCGATGCGCTTGCGGCGAGCAGCAGAAGAAGCGAGAGCGTCGTGGACCTGCGCAGCACGCCAGGAGCCAAGGCATCGCGCGTGCCAGGCGGCGCGCGGCGCGGCGGACGCGCAACTGCCAGGTTTGGCGCGGCTGGAGCCTTGGCCAGGCCGTCCGGCGCCCACGGACGGTCTCACCGCTGCGACGGCCTCGTCTCAGCCCTGAGACGGCCGTGACCGCGGCGGTCCCGGTCGTCAGCCGATAATGCGCACGTGGCCGGCGAGCTGGCAGCGGGGACCGTGCTCGACGGCACCTATGTCCTGCAGGACGCGATCGGCGGCGGCCGATCGGGACGCGTCTACCGGGCCGTGCACCTCGCGCTGCAGCGCCCGGTCGCGGTCAAGGTGCTGCACGGCGGCGACGACACGCCCGCCGAGGCGTTCGCGCGATTCCGTGTCGAGGCCGAGGCGCTCGGCAGACTGGCCCATCCCCACGTCGTCGCCGTCACCGATTTCGGCATCGATCCGCGGGACGGCGGCGTGCCCTACCTGGTCATGGACCTGGTGGACGGGCGCGCGCTGCGCGCGGCGCTGGCGACCGACGAAGCGGCCGATCTCGAGGTGGCGGCGTCGTGGCTCCGGCAACTCGCCGACGCCCTCGCCTATGCGCATGCCCGCGGCGTCGTCCACGGCGACGTGTCCGCCGACAACGTCCTCATCTCCAGCGACGGGCCGGTCCGCCGCGTCACGCTGCTGGACTTCGGTCTCGCCTGGCTGGTCGAGGCGGCATCGGAAGCGGCCGAACGGGTGCCGGAGCCCGGGCTCTTCACGCCGGTCGCGACCACGCTCGACTACTGCGCGCCGGAGCGGCTGCGCGGTGAGGCGCCGTCGGCGGCGGGCGACGTCTACGCCCTGGCGGTGCTCGCGTATCGAATCCTGACCGGGCGATTTCCGTTCGGCGGCGAGCCGAAGGCGTTGCGTCACGCCCACCTCACCGCCGATCCGCCGCCGGCGTCGTCACGCGTCCCGGATCTGCCGCCGGCACTGGACGCGCTGCTCGCCGACGGCCTGGCGAAACGGCCCGACGCCCGGCCGACGGCCGCCGAGTTCGCGGTCCGGATCGGCGACGCCGCGCGCACGCTCGCCCGCGCTCGCTGGCGGCGCCGCGAGTTCCCGCGGCGGCTGGCCGTGGCGTCGGCACTCGCTGCCGCCGCAATGGCGACGGCGGCGACCTTGGCCCCGACCGAGCCGCTGCGCCGCGCCGAAGGCGTCAGCGAGGACGTGCGGTTCGCGGCGGCGGCGGGCCGGCCGGCCGACCCACGGCTGCTGCTCGTCGCCATCGACGACCGCGCGCTTGCCGCCGACCCGCGGCCGCTGTCCCTGCGTGCCGACGAGTTCGCCGCCGGCGTGTCGCGGGCGTTCGCGGCCGGCGCCGACGGCGTCGCCATCGACCTGCTGCTGCCGGCCACGTGGGCGTCGAGCGAGACGTTCGGTACGCTGCTCCTCGAACATGGCGATCGCCTCGTGGTCGGCATGACGTCGGACGGCGCCACTGTCGTCGGGCCCGAGGCTGTCGATCCGCTGGTGGCGCAGGCGCTCGGCGCCGAGCGCGCGAACCGCCTGTTCGGCCTGGTCGCTACCCCGGTCGGCCCCGACGGCGTGGTCCGCCGCGCCCGCGCCGTGGTCGCCGACGTCACCGGCGCGCCGCGCGCCCTTCTAGCGGGCCAGCTCGCCGCCCTCGGCCGCGGCGTCGACGTGCTGCCGGCCGAGCCGGTCGTCGTGGACTATCGGACCCCGGCTGCGGCCATCGAGCGCATGGACTGGACGACGTTCGTCACCAGCCTGGCCGGCGGCACGAGGCTGCAGGGCCGGCTCGTGGTCGTCGGGGCCGAATACACCGGCGCGGGCGATCGCCACCGGGCGCCGCAGCCGGGCGGCTTGTCCGGTGCGATCTCCGGACTGGCGCTGCAGGGCCTGCTCACCGGCACCTGGCTCGACGAGCAGCCGATCGTCGAGGCGCCACGGGGCCCGACGTGGCTGACTGCCGCGATCCTCGCCGGGCTCGTCGCCTTCGGCGTGCTGTGGCTGACGCGAGTGGGGGCCATCGCGGTGGCCGCGGGTGGCGTCCTCGTCTGGGCCGGCGGGGCGATGGCGCTCTTCGCCGTGGGCCATCTCGTGCAGGTGGCCGCACCTTTGCTTGGGCTCGTTGTGGCCATCGCGATGGCGGGCGCCGTCCGCCTCCGACTGCCGCAACGCCCGGAGTAGAATCGCCGTCCCTCGGAGCCACCCAACGCCGTGCCGAACCGTGTCGCTCTTCTGTGCCTGGTCGCCATCGCCGCGCCGACGATCGCCGACGCATCCCGCAGCATCGCCGCGGAGCCGGTCGGCCTCGTGGCGCGGGTCGCGGGCGCGGTCACCCTGGCGACCGCCGAGGCCGCGCGCCGGCCAGTCCAGCTCTTCGACCGCCTGGCCGCGGGCGACGAACTGGCGACGGGCCCGCAGGCCGAGGTCCTGGTCGTGTTCCGCTCCGGCGTGCGCGTACGTCTCGCCGCCGGCAGCCGGGCCCGCGTCGCTGCCGCCGGGCTGACGACCTCGGTGGGCACGGCCGAGCACCTGCCGCCGTTGCCGCCGCTGCCCGTCATCGCCGCCGTAGCCGACGCCGGCGCCGCCGTGGCGGCGGTGCGCGTCCGCACCGGCGAGCTGACACTCGTGAGCCCCGCCGACGGCCTGCGTGCGGCCGCGGACAGCGCGGTCCTGCGCTTCGTCCCGGCGCACGACGGCGTGCACGACGTGGAGCTCGAAGACGCCGAAGGGCGCGTGGTGTTCCAGGCCCGGGTCAGCGCGGGCCGCGTGGCGGTGCCGGCGGACCGCCTGGCGCCCGAACGCCGGTACCACTGGCGGGTGCGCAGCCACAGCCCGGCCGGCTTCCGCCACGAGGGCCGGGCGACATTCGCCACGTTGAGCCTCGCCGAAGCGAAAGCCCGGGCCGGGCTGCTCGACGCCACGACCGACGACGCGACGGATCTCGCGCTCCGCGCCGAGCTCGACTACGCGTTGGGGCTGTGGCCGGAGGCACTGGCCGGATTCCAGCGCGCGCGCGACCGGGGTGCCGATGCGGAGGCGGTGGGCCTTCGCATCGCCACTCTCGAACGTCGGCTCGCCGGCTCGCCCCTCCCCTGAGGCGCATGGCGTTCCGACTGGTGGTCACGACCGAGCGTGGGCCGCAGCGCTTCGTGCTGCCCGAAGGCGTGTCGGTCGTCGGCTCGGATCCGGCCAATGCGGTGTGCGTGCCGCATCCGTCGGTGTCACAGCGTCACGCCGCCCTGGAGGTGGCCGGCGAGCGCGTGATGCTGCGCGACCTGGGATCGAGCAACGGCACCATGGCCGGGGCCCGGCGGATCCGCGAGTGCGAGCTGTCGCCCGGCACGGCGGTGTACTTCGGCCGGGTGGCGGCCGCCCTGGAGCACGTGGCCGACGCCGACCTCGACGTGGCGATCGCGCTGGCGCCGCCGGCGACGGCCGCCGTCACGGCGTCGGCGCCCGGCCCGGCGGTGAGCACCGTGTCGCTCGAGCCGGTCGCCAACTTCGTGCTCGACGACCTGCCGCGCCTGCTCGGGCACCTGGCCGGTGGCGGCGCCACCACCGCCTTTCCGCAGCAGGTCGGCGAGGCGTTGTTCCTCGCCATTCCCTGCGTCACCCTCGACGTGCTGACCGCAGAGCGCGACCGGGAGGCGGTGCGCTTCACCGCCCGTGCCGAGGGCGCCGCGGATCCCGACGCCCTGGTCGGCCGCGACGGACGCAGTGGCCACGTCGTGGTCCGGGCCGGCTTCGCGTCGGCGCGCTTCGCCGACACCTACGGCCCGCTGCTCGACACCGCCGCGGCGCTGGTCGCGCTGGGCGACGGCGCCGGTGCGCCGCGCCCGGCCCGGGACGCCCGCGCCAGGGCCGTGCCGCCGACGCCGCCCGATCCGCGAACGCTCGACGCCGAAATGCGGACCATCTACGGCGATGCCGCCAAGGTGGCGCGCGGCGACGTGTCGGTGCTCATCACCGGCGAGTCGGGCACCGGCAAGGAACTGCTGGCGCGCTACCTCCACGCCGCCTCGACGCGCAGCGACGGCCCGTTCGTGGCCCTCAACTGCGCGGCGCTGCCACGCGACCTGCTCGAGGTCGAGCTCTTCGGCATCGAGCGCGGCGTGGCCACCGGCGTCGACTCGCGGGCCGGGAAGTTCGAGCTGGCCGATGCCGGCACGCTCTTCCTCGACGAGATCGGCGACATGGCCGCCGAGACCCAGGCCAGCATCCTGCGCGTGCTGCAGGAGCGGCTGGTCTACCGCCTGGGCAGCCGCGAGCCACGCCACGCACGGATCCGGGTCGTCGCCGCCACCAACCGCGACCTCACGCCGATGCTCGACGACGGCCGCTTCCGCGGCGACCTGTATCACCGCATCGCCACCTGGGTCGTCGAGCTGCCGCCGCTGCGCCAGCGGCGCATCGACATCCCCAACCTGGCGGCGTTCTTCCTCGCCCGCGAGGCCGCCCGCCATGGACGGCGGGCCGGCGGGCTGTCGCGTGGTGCGGTCGATGCACTCGTGGCGTTCGACTGGCCCGGCAACATCCGCCAGCTCGAGCACGAGATGGCGCGCGCGGTGCTGTTCCTCGAGGACGGCGAGGTGCTCGACACGGCGCGGCTCCATCCGGCGATCCTGGCCGGCGGTCGCCCGACGGCATCGGGCTCGCTCGACCAGGCGCGGGCGACGGCCGAGCGTGACGAGATCGTCAGCGCGCTCCAGGCGCACAAGGGTGACGTGGCCGCCGCCGCGGCCCGCCTCGGCATCAGCCGCGCCACGGCCTACCGGCGGCTGAAGACGCTCGGCATCGATCCGGCCGGCTGGTCGGCGTAACGCCGGGCTGCGTCTCACCCCTGCGACGGCGCGTCTCGAGGCTGCGACGCGGCAGGCGGCCGCCACCTGTTTCGCCGGGCCCGTCGGCACGGCAACGTTGGAGCACGGGTGGTACGAGTCGTGAACGGCACGTTTCATGACCCGCTGCCTCGTCACCGTCCTGGTGGTCGCGTCGATCACGCTCACCGCGCAGGCCCCGCCCTCGATCACCGCGTTCACCATCAACAACGGCGCCGCCGAGACCACGAGTGACACGGTGACGCTGCGCTTCACCTACACCAACCCGGCCGCGATCGGCCAGCCGATCGCGCAGTATCGGCTGCGCTACAAGCCGCCGACGATGACGGCCTGGCTGGCCTTCGGGCAGTGGCTGACCGGCCCGATGGGAACGCCGACACTGTCGATGACGCTGGCCCGCAACGGGACGACGCCGATCGCCGGCGAGCACCGCTATCAGCTGCAGATCCGCGACGTGAAGGGGCAGGTCTCGGGCACGGCCGAGGCGGTCATTCGCCGCGTCCTCCCCGGCGGCAGCGGGCCCGCACCCACGCTGTTGCAGACCTACCGGGTCACGGGCAGTCAGGTCGCCGAGCTGGTCAGGCTCGCCCGCCAGAAAGGCTTCCAGTTCGCCGCGCTGCCGGTCAATGGCAACAGCTCGTGTTCAGCGGACGAGCAGACCAACCGGGTCGTGCTGGAAGTGCACGAGCGGACCCGCGGCATCGAGGTCCCGAAGCCGACCTGCCGGTTCCGGATGTTCGAGGGTCGGTCGTTGACCGCCGGGTGGCGGCAGGCGACCGTGGCCCTGGCGGTTCCCGGCGACGTGCTGCCGGCCGACTCATCCTGGGTGTTCGAGCAACCTCTCAAGGCAGCAGGCACCGACCCGTCCTTCGTGCTCTACGCCACGGTGACCGAGCTGCGCGGTCCGCCGCTGCCGCTCTCGATCCCGTGGATGCTGCGGGCGATCCGGGAGGTCCGGGAGATCGTGCTCACCGGCCCGGCTGGCAAGACATGGCGGCAGGCCTTCGAGCCATGAACGGCCGGCGCAGCACCGGACGCCACGGCCTTCGGGCGTGCGTGGCGGCGGTCACCCTCGCCGGGTGGACGACCGCGCTCGCGGCGCAGGGCGGACAGGTCGCCGACTACCCCGAGCTCGGTGTCCGTTTCACCATCCCCGCCGGCTGGTCCGGCCGTGAGCTGGACGAGAGCGTCGTCCTCACATCCACGACGGTCCCAGGCCTGGTGGTGCTGCTGCCGCACGAGCATCGCGAGATCGCGGCGCTCAGGGCCGAGGCCGAGGGCGGCATCGACGACGGCGCCGGCACGGCGCTGACACCGCACGGCGCCCTCGCCGCAATGGGGTCGTCGGGAATCTCCGGCGAGTTTCGCGGTCGCTTCGACGGCGCGCCCGCCACCGCCTACGCCGTCGGCCTCGTCAACCCGCATGGCCGCGGGCTCACGGTGGTGGCCGTGACCTCGCCCGAGGCGTATACGCCGGCGCATCGGGCGCTGGCTCTGGAGGTGGCGCGCAGCGTGGAGTTCTCGGCACCGCGCGTACCGACAGTCGTCGCCGAGTGGCGTCAGGGCCTGTCCGGCCGGCGGCTGGCCCGCTATGCGAGTTCGTACGGCAGCGGCAGCGGCGGCTACTCCGGGTTCCAGTCGAGTACGCAGTTCCACCTGTGCACGTCGGGTGACTTCGTCTACGGCGGGCGTGAGAGCGGATCGTTCGACACGCCCGGCGCCTTTGGATCGACCGGCGGCGGGTCGACGGGCAGCGGCCGCTGGGACGTCATCGTGAATCCGGACGGCAGCCCGTGGCTGCAGCTCCGCTATCACACAGGCGCCGTCGAGAACTACCGTCTCGAACACCGCGGCGCCAACACCTACCTGAACGGCGCCCGCTACTTCCGAACCGCCAGCGATCGCTGTCGGTGAAGACGCGCCGGACGATACAATGGGCCCGCGATGTTCTCGGAAACCGTCGACGCCGAAGGCCACCTGATCGACTCGGGGGACCTCCAGGCCATTCTCACCACCATCGTCGAGCAGGGCGCGACCTACGAGATCCTGCGCTTCGACATGGGGCGCACCAACGCCTCGCCGTCGCGCCTGTCGCTGCGGCTGTCCACGGAATCGCGCGAGGGCCTCGACCACCTGCTCGCCACGCTGTCGACGTTCGGCTGCTACGTGCAGGGCGCGCCGGATGCCGTCGTCCGGGTGAACGACATCGACGGTGCGGCGCCGGACGACTTCTACTCCACGACCAACCACCGCACCCAGGTGCTGCTCGGCGGCCAGTGGCGCGAGGTGCAGCGCCAGCGCATGGACGCCGCGATCGTCGTCGACGGCGATCGGCTCGAGTGCCGGAAGCTGCGCGGCCTGAGAAAGGGCGACCGGGTCGTGTGCGGAATGCAGGGCATCCGCGTGCGGCCCGATCTCCAGGGCCGCGACAAGCCGACCTTCGGCTTCATGAGCAACGACGTGTCGTCGGAGCGCCGGGTCGAGGTGGCGGTGGCACGCGTCGCCGACATGCTGCGCCAGACCCGCGCCGCCGGCGAGAAGATCTGTTTCGTGGCCGGCCCGGTGGTGGTCCACACCGGCGGCGGCGAGTACTTCTGCGAGCTCATCCGGCTCGGCTACGTGGACCTGGTGCTGTCGGGCAACGCCCTGGCCGTCCACGACATCGAGGCGGCGCTGTCGGGCACCTCGCTCGGCATCGACTTGGACACCGGCCGGCCGGTGGAGCACGGCCACCGCAACCACATGCGGGCGATCAACGCCATCCGCCGCGCCGGCGGCATCGCCAGGGCGGTGGACTCGGGGCTGCTGACCCGCGGCGTGATGTACCACCTGCACCGCCACGGCGTACCGTACGTCCTGGCCGGGTCGATCCGCGACGACGGCCCGCTGCCCGAGACGATGATGGATCTGGCGGCGGCCCAGGACCGCTACGCGGAGCTCCTCGCCGACGTCGGCGTGGTGATCATGCTGAGCTCGATGCTGCACAGCATCGGCGTCGGCAACATGGTGCCGTCGTGGGTGAAGGTGGTGTCGGTGGACATCAACCCGGCCGTCGTCACCAAGCTCAGCGACCGCGGCTCGACGCAGACGGTGGGCGTCGTCACCGACGTCGGCCTCTTCCTCCACCAGCTCGCCGTGGCGCTGCGCGGCACAGACGACGGTTCCGATGCACACCACGCTCATTGATCCCGTGTCGCTGATGTCCTGCCTGCACGACCCCGAATGGGTCGTGCTCGACGCGCGCTTCGACCTGACCGCGCCGGCGCGGGGGGAGGCCCTGTATTCCGAGGGACACGTCCCGGGGGCGCGCTACGTCAACCTCGACACCGACCTGTCGGGCCCGAAGATCGGCACCACCGGCCGCCATCCCCTGCCCGACCCCGCCACCGCCGCTGCCACCTTCGGCCGCCTCGGCATCGGCAACGGCACACAGGTGGTGGTCTACGACGCCGATGCCGGGTCGTTCGCGGCGCGGGTGTGGTGGATGCTGCGCTGGCTGGGCCACGAGCAGGTGGCGGTGCTCGACGGCGGTCTGGCGGCGTGGACGCGCGCCGGCCTGGCGCTGTCCGACGACGAGGAGCACTGGGAGCCGGCGACCTTCGTGCCCGCGGTGCAGGCGGCAGCCCGGGTCGGCGTCGGCGAGGTGCTTCCCCATGTCGAGCAGTCGGGCCACGTGCTGGTGGATGCCCGCGCCAACGACCGCTTCCGCGGCCAGAACGAGACGCTCGACCCGGTGGCCGGCCACATCCCCGGCGCCGTCAACCGCTTCTTCCAGCAGAACCTCACCGCCGACAAGACCTTCAAGTCTCCGGATGAGCTGCGCGCCGAGTGGACGCCGATCCTGGGCGGGACCGACGCCACCAAGGCGGTGATGTATTGCGGGTCGGGCGTGACGGCGTGCCACAACCTGCTGGCGCTGGAGCACGCCGGGCTCTCCGGGGCCCGACTCTTCGCCGGCTCGTGGAGCGAGTGGTGTGCCGACCCGGGGCGGCCGGTGGCGACTGGCGACCAGACTAGCGGCTAGCGGCTGGCGGCTAGCGGCTGGCGGCTGGCGGCTGGCGGCTGGTCGGACTCCCGCCGGGAGCCAACGTTTCCCCGCCACGGCTCGTCCAAGCTCCCGACCAACGCTTTCGGGGGGAGACGAGCGATGACCCTGCGCACGATGGCGGCCGCCACGCTGGCCGCGGCCACTCTCAGCGGCTCGAGCTTGGTGCTCGCCGCCAGCGATTCCGACCTCCAGGACGAGTGGCGCCTGCGCCACCGCGAAGCCGTGCGCGAGATCCGCGACGCCGTGCGCGACGCGATGCGCGACGTGCGGGTCGAGGTCGGCCCGGTGGTGCGCGACGTCGTCCGCGACGTGATGCGCGAGGTGCAGGCCGCCACCTCCTGGGCCTGGCAGGGCGACGACGCGTGGGAGCGGGCGGAGCGACGCCGCGAGCAGGCCGACCGTCGCCGCGAGGCTGCTGAACGGCGGCGCGAGCGGGCGGAGGCGCGCCGCGACGAGGCCGCCCGCCAGCGCGACGAGCGGGCGTTCCGCACCGTCAGCCCCACCGACGACCCGTGTGCCGACCGGCGCGGCGATCGCGACCGCGGCCACGCCTGCGAGGTGCGCGACACGCGGCTGCCGGCGCCGATCGGCCCGCTGACCGTCGACGCGTCACCGAACGGCGGCATCCGCGTCGAGGCGTGGGATCAGGCCGACATCCTCGTGCGCGCCGTCGTGCAGGCGTGGGGCGACGACGACGCCGAGGCCAGGGACCAGCTCGGTCGGGTGCGCGTCGATGCCGCCGGCACGCGGGTGACCGCCGAGGGCCCGTCGCGCAGCGAGGGCCGGCGGCGCAGCGGCTGGTCGGTCAGCTTCCGGATCTGGGCGCCGGCGCCGACCGCGCTGGCCCTCACCGCCAGGAACGGCGGCATCTCGCTGCACGGCATGCGCGGCGAGTCGCGCTTCTCCACCAACAACGGCGGCGTCGTGCTCGAGGGCATGGGCGGCAAGGTGGTCGGCACGACCAGGAACGGCGGCGTCAACGTGCGGCTCGACGGCACGCGCTGGGACGGCGACGGCCTCGACGTCGAGACCACCAACGGCGGCGTGTCGGTGGCCGTGCCGGCGGGCTACTCGGCGGAGCTCGAAACCGGGACGGTCAATGGCGGCTTCCGCACCGACCTGCCGCTCACCGTGCAGGGCCGCCTGGATCGGCAGGTGCGGGCGACCCTCGGCAGCGGCGGTCCGCTACTGAAGGTGACGACGACCAACGGCGGCGTCCGCATCACCCAGCGCTGACAGTTCCGTCGTCGTGTGAACCCGGTGCCTGGCACCACCCCGGGGGGTGGTGCCAGGCACGAACAGTGTTCAATCACAGTACCGTCAGTGGGCGAGGTGGGGGCCGACGCGGCCGGTCGGGCTCTCGTAGTAGTCGGCTGACGTCGCGGTGAACCGCACCAGCAGCAGCCGCGGGTCGGCGGGGCCACCGGGAAACCACCGGCGGAAGCTGTGGCGCCACAGGTCGTGAGCCAGGTCCCCATCGGTCACCGGCTGCGCCTCGCCCTCCACCCGCAGGTAGACGTGCTCGTCGCGGCTGTGGAACGACAGCGTCACGGCATGCTGTCGGTCGGCCTCCCAGGCCACGGCCGTGCGCGCGTCGGCGAGCAGCCAGAACTGCTGCGGGCCGGCGGCACCGTCGGCCGGTGCGTAGATCGCACCGCGGCCGTCGCCGGTCAGCAGCACCGCCGGCTCGAGGCGCGTCAGTGTCGCCACGACTCGTGGCAGCGCGGCGGCGCCGTGAAGATGCTCGACCGGGGGGCCGGAACGGGAGGGTGACGTCACGAGTCCTCCCAGCATAGACCCCGCCCCGCCGTCGAATGTCACCGCGCCCCACCCCATCAGAAGCTGAGCTTCACGCCCAGCTGCACGATGCGCGGATCGTAGGTGGAGGTGATGGTCCCGAACGCGTTGCTGCTGCGGTTGCCGTTCGGGGCCCGGAAGTTCGAGCGATTGAGCACGTTGAACGCCTCGACGCGCAGCTCGAGGGCGCCCTGCGGCCAGGGCATCGGGATGCGCTTGCTGGCCTGGACGTCGAGGCCCCAGAACCGCGGCCCGCGCACCGAGTTGCGTTCGGCGTTGCCGAAGGGCCGGCTCGGATCGGTGGGAATCACCACGGCATCGCGGTTGAGGTAGTTCTGCGGCGTCCGGCTGCCGTCGGCCACCAGCACCTCGCCCACCACGTTGGGACGGTAGTTGTTGGCGCCGCGGAAGTCCTGCTGGATGCCGGACACCTGGAAGGCGGTGCCAGGCGTGTAGGTGAGCGTCACCGAATCGCCGGCGGCGATCGTGTTGACGCCGGCGATCTGCCAGCCGCCGAGCAGCACCTCGAGGGCCAGCGGCGCGTCGCTCATGAAGCGGCGGCCGCGGCCGAACGGCAGATCCCACACCACGCTGGTGGTCGAGTTGTAGGGCTGGTGGTAGGCCGACAGCCCGAAGTCGGCGTCCATGTTGCGGAAGTCCTGCGGAGCCGGGAAATTGCCGTTCGGGTTCTCCAGCGACCCGGCGCCGTTGTCTTCGGTGCGCGACAGCGTCAGCGCGCTCGACAGCGAGAGGCCGGCCGACGGCCGCCAGTCCACCTTGCCCTGGAAGGCGTGGTAGCGCGACGTGCCGCCGTTGAACGCATAGGTGATGTCGGCGAACTCGGGGATCGGCCGCCGCTGCTGCAGCGGGATGGTGCCGGCGCTGTTGTTCGGCGCCGCCTGGTTGTAGTTGGCGAAGAGCAGCAGCCCGTCGGCGCGATTGCCGACGTAGGCGACGTCCACCAGCAGGCCGGCGGCCAGCTCGCGCTGCACCGAGCCGTACCAGCTCTGGACCCGGCTCGAGCGGTAGTCCTCCGGCATGTAGGTGATGTTGGCGGCCAGCGGGTTGAACCGCGTCGGATCGGTGAGCCCGCCCGGGTAGCCCTGCTCGGTGGTCCGGAAGTCGGCCTGCGCCGGCGTCTGCACCACGACGGCGTTGATCACCTGCGGGCCGTTGATCGGCAGGACGTTGGCGCCGCCGGCGCGGTGGAAGTGCACGTAGCTGACCCCGTAGCCGCCGCGCACCGCGGTGCGCTCGAACGGCGTCCAGGCGAAGCCGAGCCGCGGCCCAAAGTTGTTGCGGTCGGGATTGATGGTCGAGCGGTCCTTGAGCGAGCCGCCGGTGGCGGGCACCATCGTGCGGGTGTCGGGATCCCAGTTCGACAGCACGTTGTTCTTCTCGACCCACGGCGTCGCGAACTCGTAGCGGACGCCGAGGTTCAACGTCAGCCGATCGTTCACCCGCCAGTCGTCCTGGACGTAGCCGAAGTGCATGTTCTGCTCCAGCTCGGCGACCAGGATGTTGCTGAGGGCGAACGTCGAGCGCAGCCCGAACATGAAGTCGGCGAGGTTGTAGAGGTTGTTGGCGGTCACGCCGGCCGGCCGCGAGAACTGTCCGGCGTACTGATCGCGGCCGTAGAGCGGGTTGACGTCCTGCACCTCGGTGAGGACCCGCTGGAACTCGTAGCCCGACTTGAAGGAGTGGCGACCGACCAGCCACGAGTAGTTCAGCTTGGGGTTGAACACGGTCGGGAACTGCCACTGCGGGTTGGTGGCCTGCCGGCCGAGGTCAGAGAAGCCGGTGATGAGCTGGGTCGGCAGCCCGCCCGAGACCCGCGGGTCGTCGGGCAACCCGGTGATGCCGTAGGCCGCCAGCGCCGACGGCTCGCCGAGCGCCGCCGGGTTCTTGCCCGCCGTGGTCTCCGACCAGCCGAAGCGGAACTCGAGCAGCGACGTGCCGGTCGGCGTGTAGGTGGCGCCGAGCGCGACCTGCGTGTTCTCGACGTAGGTCGTGGCGTTGCCGCCGCCGCCCGAGGGCAGCGGAATCGACGGGTTGTCGTAGATGTCCACGTCGCGCCAGCCGACGCGGCCGAACAGCGACAGCCGCGGGTTCACCACGACGTCCAGCTTGCCGCCGGCCTTGTCGGTGTCGTTGGTGAACAGCTGCGACTGCACGAAGTTGTTCGAGGTGCCGCCGCTGGTCGGCTCGGGCAGCCCGGCGAGCACCTGGCGTGCGAATGCGGTCATCGGCACCGGCGTGCCGGCCGGATAGATGACGCCGGTGAGCGGGTTGCGGACGTCGGCGGCGAGGATGCCCTGCCGCTGCAGCGGCGTCGGGATGCTCGACGACGCCGGCTGCTCGCGCTCCTGCCTGAACAGCTCGACGTCGGCGAAAAAGAAGGCGCGGTTGCGGACGATCGGTCCGCCCAGCACGCCGCCGAACTGGTCGCGGTCGAAGCGTGGCTTCTGGTTGTTGGCCGGCGTGAAGAACCCGGTGGCGTTGAAGTCGGTGCGGCGGACGAAGTCCCAGGCGCTGCCGCGCAGCCGGTTGGTGCCGCTGGCGTAGGCCACGTTGATGGTGGCGCCGGCCGAGCGGCCGTACTCGGCGCTCATGTTGTTGGTGACCACCTTGAACTCCGCCACCGCGTCTGGCGACGGCTGCATCACCTGGTTGGAGAAGCCCTGGTTGCTGGTGCCGTAGGCGTTGTTGTCGACGCCGTCGATGAGGAAGTTGTTGAAGGTGGAGCGCAGGCCGTTGACGTTGAACGAGCCTTCGCGGGGCGTGAAGCCGCCGGTGTTCAGCGCCGAGAGACGGACGCCCGGCGACAGCAGCGTGAGCTGCGAGTACTCGCGGCCGTTCAGCGGCAGGGCCCGCGTCACCTCGCCGCTGATCACCTGGCCGCGATCGCTGGAGTCGGTCTGCAGCTGCACCGCCGAGGCGCGCACCTCGACCTTCTCGGTCACCTGGCCGACCGCCATCTCGACGTCGACGCGCAGCCGGGCGCCCACCGTCACCTGGACGTTGTCGACCAGCGCCACCGAGAAGCCGGCCTTGTCGGCGGTGACGACATAGCGGCCGATCCGCACGTTGAAGAACTCGACGTTGCCGGCGGCATCCGACCGGCGGACCTGCTCCACGCCGGTGTCGACGTTGGTCAGGCTGACGCGGGCATCGCCGACGACGGCGCCGGAGCTGTCGCGAACCGTGCCGACGACGGTCGCGGTTTCGAACTGGGCCACCGCCGCGGTGGGAGCGGCGAGGAAGAACAGGGTCAGGGACACGTACAGGACAAGGCGTCGCATGCGGACCTCTTGGAAGGGCGGTGCCCGTCCGCAAGCCCCACGCATCGCGCGTGACGGCCTGGCGGAAGGGGCACCAGGACACGGCGGACCGTGTCTCGACCACCCACGGTAGTGGGGTCGGGTGACCGCCGTGCGACGGCTGCGTCACGGGGCTGGAAATCCTGTGCCGGCCCACTCCGTTGACGACCGGCGGCGGCCGGCGTATGGTCAATGCCTTCCCCCCGGGACCACGCCGGGCCTGAAGCCCGAGCGCCAGGAGGTGTCCATGACCAGCTGTATCCGCCGCATCGTCGTCACCGGTCTGCTCGCCGTGACGATGGTCGCTGCTCCCGTCCGCACCGACGCCGCGACCGCGGTGATTACGCTGACTCGCACGACCGCCCTGACCAACGTCGACGACGTCGCGGGGCGTTACCAGTACGACGGTGGCACCGTGAGCTTCAATGGCGCGGTGATCGGGCAGTTCATTCGCACCAAGCGCGTCGTGTTCGGTGCCACCGCCCAGAACGCTGCGTCGCTGACCATCACCATCCTGCTCGACGGGGCTGCGGTGCCGGAGAACCTCACCCTCGACGGCGTCCACAGCTTCAACAACGGTGGCGAAGTCGGCAGCGTGAGCGCTGCGTCGAGCACCCTCGCCTTCCTGATCCGCGCGAGCTTCTCGTCGGCCGACGGGACGACCTTCACGCTCACGTTCTAGATCGACGCCCTGTTGCCCGCCGGTCGCCGCCGCGGCGGCCGGCGGCGGTTCGCGGTCTGCACCACCACACGATCGAGGCCAATGGGACGACTCGTCGGAATCTGGATCAAGCGGGTGCATCGCGGGCCGATGGACGCCGCCGACGCCGCGGAACTCGTCGCCGGGCGCGGACTTCGGGGCGATGCCACGCAGGGCGGCCGGCGCCAGGTGACGATCATGTCGCTCGACCGGTGGCGGGCGCTGACCGCGCATCTGCCCGGACCGCCGGCCCCGGCCATCCGGCGCGCCAACCTGCTGGTCGAGGGCGTGGATCTCGACGACAGCCGCGGGCGGGTGCTGCGCATCGGCGAGGCACGGGTCCGCATCTTCGGCGAGACGCGGCCGTGTCACCAGATGGACGAGGCCTGTCTCGGACTGCAGGAGGCGCTGTCGCCCCAGTGGGGTGGCGGTGCCTTCGGCGAGGTGATCGCCGGCGGCACGATCGCCGTGGGCACCGACGTGTCGTGGGACGAAACCGTTGGCAGAGCTTCAGCTCTGCCCTACCCGCAGCGAGGTGCGTAGGGCAGCTCGCCAGGTCGTAGGGCAGCTCTTTAGAGCTGCCAGGGGCGCTCTTCAGAGCTGCCGGCGAAAAAGGGCGAGACCGATCGCTACAGCCCGAACGACGCCATCGCCAGCCACTCCATGAGCTGGGCGGCGTGCGGCTTGACCAGCTCACGGTTCTTCGCCGGGGCGTCGGGCAGCTCCACCTCGGGCACCGCCACGGTGGCGCCGTTGGCCATCCCCTGCACCAGCTTCTCGAGTTCGCGGGGGTCGAAGCGGGCGGCTTCGATGCCGGCGGCGTGGTAGACGCGCAGCCGCACCCAGGAATACTCGTCGCGGGAAAACTTCTCGGCGTTGAGCGCGTCCACCTGCGCCTTCCGCGCGTCGACGTAGATCTGGGACAGGTCGTTCAGGCCGGCGAGCAGCTGCGAGAGCGACGGCGGCACCTCGGTGCCATCCGGGCGGGTCGTCGCCAGCTCCTTGTACTTCTCGCGAAACGCCTCGGTGCGGGCGCCCAGCGTGTCCTTGACGTGCGCCTGGACGCGGAGGAAGCGCGCTACCTGCGCCTCGGTCAACTCGCCGCTGGCCGGCGCGTCGAACGCGGCAGTGGTGGTGAGGCGATTCTCCTCCTCGACGACCTCGGACAGCCGCGACAGCCCGCTCGCCATCTGCATGGCGTTGTCCACCACTGGCCGGGCCGCCCGCCAGAGGAAGTAGGCGCCCACCGCGCCCGCCACCACGAACAGCACGACGACGACGAGACAGCCGGCGAGGAGCTTTTTCATCGGCCTGATGCTACTCCAGGCCGGTGAAGGGGCTAGCGGCTAGCGGCTAGTGGGACGTCACTGCACCCGCAGCGCGGTCATGGGGTCCACCCGGGCGGCGCGGCGGGCCGGCACCAGGGCTGCCGCCAGGCCGGTGGCCAGCAGCAGCGTCCCGACGCCGAGAAACGTCGACACGTCGTAGACGCTGACCTGGAAGAACATCAGCCGCATGGCGTTGCCGAGCAGCACGGCGAGGCCGAAGCCGAGCGTCACGCCCGCCGCCACCTGCCAGGCGCCCTGCCGCAACACCATCCGCTGGACGTCCGCCGCGCCGGCTCCGACCGCCATGCGGACGCCGATCTCCTGGGTGCGGCGGCTGACCGAGAAGGCCATCACCCCGTAGAGACCAACGGTGGCCAGGAACAGCGCCGCGGCGCCGAAGGCCGAGAACAGCGTGCCGAAGATGCGCCACGCCCAGGTGGCGTCGTCGAGCATCCGCTGGATGGTGAGGACGTTGTAGATCGGCAGGTTGCGATCGAGGGCGGCGACGACCTGGCGGACGCCGGCCGTGTAGGACAGCGGCTCGCCGCTGCCGCGCAGCAGCAGGTGCATCGTCGCGGCCGGCCGCTGCGCCAGCGGGAAGTAGACGTGCTGCAGCAGAGATTCGCCGGGGTCGATGTCGGGGATGCTCTGCACCACGCCGACGATCGTGTGCCACTCCTGCCCGGCATCGCTGAAGGTGCGCACCTGCCGGCCGATGGCGCCGTCGGGATAGAAGCGGCGCTGGAACTCCTCGTTGACCACCGCCACCTTCGGCGCGTCGGCGCCGTCGGCGGCGGTGAACACGCGGCCCTGCCGCGGCGCCACCCGGATGACGTCGAAGAAGCCCGGCGACACGCTGGTCACCTTGGCGCGGGGGTAGTCGCGCTCGTCGGGGAACGTCTGCCCCGGCAGCGCGACGCTCCGCTCGGCGGCGACGGGCGGTGTGGTGGTGGCCAGGGCGGCGGCGGTCACGCCCGGCAGCGTCGCGATCCCGTCGAGGAGCCGGTCGGCGAAGCGCGCGCGGCTCGGCGCGTCGGGATACTCGGCCGCCGGCAGGGTCATCCGTGCCGAGAACACCTCGCGGGTGGCGATGCCGGGGTCGAAGTGGGTCACGTTGACGATGCTGCGGATGACCAGGCCGGAGACCACCAGGAGCGCAAATGACAGCGCCATCTCGCCCACCACCAGCCCGCGCGACAGCCGGCCGATCTTGAGGCTGGTGGTACCGCGGCCCTCGTCGTTCAGCAGCGGCAGGACGTCGCCGCGCGAGGCGCGCAGCGCCGGGACCAGGCCGGCCACCACCGTGGCGAGCACCGTGATCGCGATCACGAACAGCAGCACCGTGCCGTCCACCCGGACGTCGATCCAGAACGGCGGCGAGGTGTCGACGATGCCGCGGGTGAACAGCCGCGTGCCGATCACCGCGAGCGCAACGCCGAGGCCAGAGCCGAGTGCGGCCAGGACCAGGACTTCGACCAGCGTCTGGCGGACGACCTGCCAGCGCGGCGCCCCCAGCGCCGTCCGCACCGCCACCTCGCGGGTGCGGTCCACGGCGCGCGCCAGCACCAGGTTGGCGACGTTCACGCAGGCGATGACCAGCACGAGCAGCACCGCGGCCAGCATCACGCTGAGCAGGGCGACAGTTTCGCTGCCGATGAACTCCTCGATGTACGGCTTGACTTCGACGGTGATGCCCGAGCGGCGGGCGGGGTCGAGTTCGGCCACCTGGGCGGCGATGGTCGCCAGTTCGGCCGACGCCTGGTCGCGCGAAGCGTCGTCACGCAGCCGGGCGATGATCTCCACCGCCGGCCGCGTGTCCTTGCCGGCGAGCTCCGGGTTCACCGCCAGCGCCACCCACAGCTCCTGGACCACCGGATAGGCGAACCCCGGCGCCATCACCCCGACGACGGTCATCACCGTGCCGTTGACCCGCAAGGTCTGGCCGAGCGCAGTCGGACTGGCGTCGAAGCGGTCGCGCCACAGCCGGTCGCTGATGATGACGACCGGCTCGGCGCCAGGCGCCCCGTCGGCTTCGGCGAAGTCGCGGCCGAGCGCCGGCCGCGTCCGCAGCATCTGCAGCGTGTTGGGGGTGATCCAGGCGCCGCGGTAACGCTCCGGCGTGCCGTCGGGGCCGACGACGTTGGCGTTGGCGAGATACACCGCCGTCAGGTCCTCGAAGGAGCGCTGCCGCGCCCGCCACTCGGCGAACTCCCACTGCGTGGCTTCGAAGTCGTCCTGTTCCTGGATGTCGAAGGGCGAGATGTGGAGGATCCGGTCGGAGCGCTCGAACGGCAGCCCGCGCAGGACGGCGCCGTTGAGGATGCTGAACATCAACGTGCTCAGGCCAACCCCCAGCGCCAACGCCACGACCGCCAGGCCTGACACCAACGGCTGACGGATGGCCAGGCGGATCGCGAGCCGGAGCGTCTGCATGGGCAACGATACGTCGGGAGACACCGAGGGGTTCCGGGCTGTGGTTGCGCAGCCACACCGTGTGGTGGAAATACCACGCCGTCAGGCCGTGGTCGCCGGCACGCGCACGAGGTGAATCGCCTGACCTTGCGCGTTGGTGGGAGGCACTCCGTTTGCAGCACCCACCGCGCCCCTCCACGCTCGCGGAGTTGCACATGCGTGTCACCCCGTTCGTCCTCCGGTTCGTTGCCTCCCACGCCCTGGCCCTGTCGCTCGCCGCCGGGGCCACGCCGGCTGCCGCCCAGGACCGGCTGTTTGTCGGCACCGGCGAACTCGGCGCGTTTGGCCACTTCGGCGAGCGCCTCGGGCCGGCGCCCGACGCGGTGTACGGACGTCTCGTGGGCGGCGGCCGCTACGTCGTCGGTGGCACGCCGTTCGACCAGTCGCCCGCGGTCTTCGACACGCGCACCGGGCAACTGGTGGCCATCTCGCCCGGCCAAGTGGTCGAGGTCGATCCGGTGCAACCACGTCTCTTCATCAACGACGGCGCCCACATCTCGGTCTGGGACGTGGAGCGCCGGGTGCTGACGCCGCTCGCTCCGGCGCTTCCGAATACGTTCTTGACGGTGACCGGTGCCGCCTACGCGCCGGCCGTCGACGAGCTGTTCGTCTGGAGCCGTGCTTTCACCGCCAGCGTGGCGCCGCCGATATTCGTCGTCGATGTCGGGCGCGCGACAACGGTCCGCACCCTGACGATCGGCAACGACTTTGCGGGGTCTTGGCGGGTGACCCCGGATGGCACCCGCCTGGTGGTGTCGTTCTCCACCGGTGGCACCCGCCTGGTGCTCTACGATGGCCACAGCGGCGCGGCGCTCGCGTCGCGGCCTGTCGGTGACGCGAGCACGCCCGTCTACGACGCCAGCCTCGACCGCTGGTATGACGTCAGCCGGTCTGGCCTCACGGCGTTCGATCGGCATCTCACGCCGGCGGCCACCGTGCCGTTCGAGCAACCCAGCTGCGTGTGGCAGGCGGCGTTGAGCCTCCACACCCGTCGGCTCTACGTGACCAGCGCGGTCGGCCGCTCCGGGTCGAGCTCGAACGTCCCGATGCGATTGCGGCTTCGCGTCTTCGATACGGTCACGGGAGCACTGTTGGGCGATCGCGACATCACGACCTCCGCCGGCATCGCGCCGGGCACGCTGCGCTGCTTCCTGTCGGGCGGCACGGCGGTGCTCACCGCACCTGGCCCGCCGCGCGAACTCGCCGCCTCGGCCGTCGGGCGCGACATCACGCTGTCGTGGACCCGCGTCGGCGACGCGTCCCAGTTCGTCCTCGACGTCGGTCTCGCCCCCGGCCGCACCGACCTCACGTTCGGCATCGGCGTCAGCTCGCCGGTCACCTTCGCCGGTGTCCCGCCGGGCACCTATTACCTGCGGGTGCGGGGGACCAACGAATTCGGCGTGAGCCGGCCGTCGAACGAAGTCGCCATCGTCGTGCCGTAGGCGACGCAGCCGTCAGAATCGACCGTGTGATTTCTACAAGGTGAGCAGGCTCTGCCATACCGGCGGCGCCGCCGCCTGCGCACTGGGCGACAGAACCGGCAGAAAACGTCGATCTGGATTGGGCACCCGGTTTGCAGGGGCCCGCACCATGACACGCACACGTTCCATCGCCATCCTGGGAATCGTCCTGGCTGCCGGCCTGGCCGCTGCGACACCTGCCGCCGCGGACATCCGCGGCACCGTGTTCGCCGGCACCACCCGCATCGAAGAGACCAACAAGGGCACCTTCGGCGCCGCGGTCACGTTCGGCGGCCTCCTCGGCGTCGAATTCGAGGCCGCGCGCACCCTGCTCGGCGACCTCGCCTCGGTGGGCCCCGCGGATGTCGAGGCCAGCCTCACCACCTACATGGGCAACCTGGTGCTGCGCCTGCCCACCGGCCCCATCCAGCCGTATGGATCGGCGGGCGTCGGCGTAGTGCGCGTCACCGGGGACATCAACGTGCCCTTTCTCGGGGACGTCGTCAGCGCCAGCGCGCAGGACGTCGGCTGGAACGTCGGCGGCGGGGTCTACCTCTTCCCCACCCCCAACATCGGCCTGCGCGCCGAAGTGCGCCGCTTCCAGACCGGCGACGTCAACTGGGAGGACATCGCCGACATCGGCGACCTGCCGCTGCCCAAGTTCAACTTCTGGCGGGCGACGGCGGGGGTGACGATCAAGTTCTAGCGGCTCGCGGCTAGGGCAGATTGTCGATCGGGACCGGCGTCAACGAATCGGCCGGGGTGAAGCCGAACACCTTGCCGTAGAAATACAGCTCGGCTTCCAGGGCGCGGACGATGTTCTCGGCCTTGCGGAAGCCGTGCTGTTCGCCGGGGAAGGTCACGTAGGCCACCGGGAGGCCCTTCTTGCGCACGGCGTCGGCCATCATCTCGGACTGGTTCGGCGGCACCACCTTGTCCTCCAGCCCCTGCAGCAGGATGAGCGCGCAGTTGAGGCGATCGACGGCGTGGATCGGCGATCGCTCGCGATACACCGACTGCATCGCCGGGTAGGGCCCGACCAGCGAGTCCATGTAGCGCGACTCGAACTTGTGCGTGTCGGTGGCCAGCACCTCGAGGTCGCTGATGCCGTAGTAGCTGGCGCCGGCCTTGAAGGTGTCGTGGAAGGTCAGGGCGGCCAGCGTGGTGTAGCCGCCGGCGCTGCCGCCGCGGGTGATGAGCCGCGCCGGGTCGGCCTTGCCGGCGGCCACCAGATGGCGGGCGGCATTCACCGCGTCGCGCACGTCCACGACGCCCCACTGGCCGTTGAGGCGCTGCCGGTACACGCGTCCGTAGCCGGTGCTGCCGCTGTAGTTCACGTCCACCACGGCGAAGCCGCGGGTGGTCCAGAACTGCACCTCGGGATCGAACACCGCATCGGTGGCCCCGGTGGGTCCGCCATGGCTGAGCACGAGCAGCGGCGGCGTGGTCCCGTCCGGGGCCCGGAACCCCGGGTTGGTGGGCGGGTAGTAGAAGGCGTGGACGGCCTGCCCGGCGCTGTCGAAGCTGATCGCCTCGGGCGCCGAGACGTAGGCCGGCTCGAGCGGGTCGGTCCGCGAGCGCTTGAGGATCTCGGCCTCGGCGGCGCCGAACGACACACGGGCAATCGCCGGCCCCTCGGTGGCCGACCCGCCGACGAACCAGGCCGCGCGGGTGTTGGCGACCACGGCGTCGAGCGGTTCGAGCGCCAGATCCAGCGGCTCGACGCGGCGCGGCTCGAGTGACAGCAGCGCCATCCGCCAGCGGCCGTTCTCGGCATAGGTCACCACCAGGCGATCGGCCGACGCGAACGCGTAGGTGGTGGTGCCCAGACTCCACTGCGGCTTGCCGAATTCGGCCTGCAGCGGGTGCACGGCCTGCACCACCTCGTTGCGGTAGCGATAGAGATTCCACCACCCGGTGCGATCGGAGACGAAGTAGAGGAGGCCATCGGGCGACCACGACGGCTGGAAGATCGACTCGTCGTCGCTGCCGGCCACCTTCACCGGCGCACCCGGACGCCCGGCCCCGTCGAGCGTGGCGACGTGGAGTTCGGTGCCGTCCCACGGCATGTTCGGATGCCGCCACTGCAGCCAGGCGAGCTGGCGGCCGTCGGGGCTGAGGCTGGCGTCCGAGAAGAAGTCGGCGCCCTGCACCAGGACGACGCCCGGCGACGGGGCCGGCGCGTCGAGCGGCACGGCGACGACCGCCGCCGGCGGCTGGGCGTCGCCCCGGGTATGGTCTTCGCGGATGCAGATGAGCCGTCGCCGCCCGGCGTCGACGCGGCACTGCGCGTAGAAGTAGCCCTCGGGCGTGAGCGGGCGGGGCTCCCGCCCCGGGGTGAGGTCGTAGAGGCGCTGGTCGGCGAAGTTCGATGCGTAGATCGCGCCGCGATGCACGGTGTAGGCGGCGCCGCCGTACTCGTGGACGCGGCTGCGGATGTTGAACGTCGGGGGCGACACCTCGAGCGGCGGCCGGCCGGGCGTGGCCCGCACCAGGACGTTGCGGCCGCCCTCCGAGGCCCGCCCCTCCAGCCAGTAGACGTCGTCGCCGTCGAGGGCGATCTGCCCCAGGCGCAGCGCCCCGGCGGTGGCGCGCGCCGCGGTCAGCGGCGAGGCCCACGCGCCGTAGGGCGCCTCGGTCACGGTTGGCCCGCTGCTGCTGCCCACGCCGCCTCCTCCGCACGCCGAGGCCAGCGCGGCCACGCCGATGACCAGCCACCGGCGGGAGGCCCGCGAATTCGACGTCATGGCCGACATCGTACCAGCCGGCGGCGGCGGGCGGTATCCTAGGGCCGCACGCAGGGCCGAGCTCGAGGTCTGTCCCACGGTACGGAGGGCAGAGCTTCAGCTCTGCCTCACGGCAGCTCCAAAGAGCTGCCCTACATGCGGCTCGGCCGACGCACGGAGGTTGGGTGGCGACAATTGGCGTGGTGGTGCCCGTGTACCAGGGCGAGCCCACCCTGGACGAACTCCACCGGCGCCTCACCGCGCAGCTGGGCGCGCTGACCGCCGACTGGGAGATCGTCTACGTGGACGACGGCAGCCGCGACCGGTCGTGGGCGATCGTCGACGGGTTCGCGGCCGCCGACTCCCGGGTCCGCGCCGTCAAGCTCGTCCGCAACTACGGCGAGCACCTCGCCATCACCGCCGGTCTCGACCACGCCGACGCCGACCTGACGATCATCATGGCCTGCGACCTGCAGGACGACCCGGCGGCGATCCCGGCGATCGTCGAGGCGGCGCGGACCACCGGCGCCGACCTGGTGCTGACGCGGCGGATGCAGCGCCAGGATCCGCTGCTGAAGCGCCTGCTGGCGCGCCTGTTCTACGCGGTGGTGCAGTTCCTGGTGAAGATCCGCTACGACCACCGCGTCGGCAACTACCGGGCGCTGTCGCGTCGCGCGGTGCGCCAGTTCTGCGAGTATCGCGAGCGGACCCGCAACGTCAACGCGATCATGGCGATCATGGGCGTGCCGACGACGACCATCGACGTCCAGCACCAGGCGCGGGCCGGCGGGCGCAGCGGCTATTCGCTGTACCGGTCGGCACGCCTCGCCTTCCATGTGCTGGTCGGCTACTCCGAGGTGCCGCTGCAGCTGGTCGTCATGATCGGCGCCGTGGTGATCGCGGTCGCGGGCGGACGCCTGGCATGGCTGGCCCTGGCGCCGCCCGACCCCGATAGAGCGGTGCAGGCCATCGCCTCGGCCACGGCGGTGCTGGCGCTGCTCGCCGGCCTGGTCATCCTGGCCATCGGCACCGTCGGCGTCTATCTGACCAAGAGCTTCGTCGAGTCGATGAAGCGTCCGCTCTACTTCGTGGACACCTCTCGAGGGCTGCCATCATGATCCGACTCGCCTCCCGTCCGCCGGTCGTCGTGTTCCTCGTCTGGACGGCGCTGGTCGTCGCGCTGCCGCCGGGCGTGCTCGCCCAGGCCCTGCCCAAGGCGTCCTCGCCCGAGGCGGTGGGGATGTCGAGCGAGCGGCTCGCCCGGCTCACCGCGGTGATGCAGGATGCCGTTCGCGACCGCCAGGTGGCCGGCACCGTCACCCTGGTGGTCCGCGACGGCCAGGTGGCCTTCACCGACGTGGCCGGCCACGCCGACATCGAGAAGGGCGCGCCGATGCGTGCCGACACCATCTTCCGCATCGCCTCGATGACCAAGGCGGTGGTGAGCGTCGGCATCATGATGCTGGTCGAGGAGGGCAAGGTCGCCCTCACCGACCCGGTGGCGAAGTTCATCCCCGCCTTCGCGAGGACCACCGTGCTGGCCGCCGACAACGGCCGCGTGGCGGTGGTGCCGGCTCGACGCGCGATCACGATTCGCGACCTGCTCACCCACACCGCCGGCATCTCCTACGGCCAGGGCTCGCTCGAGCCGTGGTACACACCGGCCGGCTTCGAGACGTGGTACTTCGCCGACCGGGCCCAGAACATGAGCGCGTGGATGGACAAACTGGCCACGCTGCCCTTCGAGTCGCAGCCGGGCGAGCGCTGGGTCTACGGCTTCAACACCGACATCCTCGGCAACGTCATCGAGCGGGTCAGCGGCCAGACGCTGGCGCAGTTCCTCGGCGAGCGGCTGATCAGCCCGCTGAAGATGGTGGACACGTCGTTCTTCCTGCCGGCCGACAAGGTGTCTCGCTTCGCCGCCGTGTACGCCATGGGCGCCGACGGGAAGATCTCGCGGGCGCCGGAGGGGCGGTCGGGGCAGGGCCAGTACACGGGCGGGCCGCAGGTGGCCTTCTCGGGCGGCGCCGGCCTGCTCTCCACCGCCCAGGACTACGCCCGCTTCCTGCAGATGCTGGCCAACGGCGGCGAACTGGACGGCACACGGTATCTGAGCCCGACGACGGTGGCGTTGATGACGTCGAACCACGTCGGCACGCTCTACCAGAACGGCGCCGCGGGCTGGGGCCTGGGCTTCGAGGTCATCGAGCAGGTCGGCCGGGCGCCCCGCTACGGCGCCGCCGGCGAGTTCTCGTGGAGCGGCGCCTATCACACCAGCTTCTGGGTCGATCCGGTCGAGAAGCTGGTGGTCGTCTTCATGACCCAGCTGATGCCGGCCGGGCCGGTCGATCTCAACCGCCGGGTCCGGACGCTGGTCAACCAGGCGATCGTCGGCCCGGTGCCGGCGCGCACGATGACGGCCCCGACGTCAGCGCAGCGGGTGCCGGCCCGGGTCGGCGGCGGCCGATGAACCGCCGCGCTCAGGGCGGCGCCCTCCTCGTCCTCGCGACGCTGGCCGCCGGGTGCGGGCGCGACGCCGCGCCGGTGGAGACCGCGCGCGCTGCTGCACCGGCCGCGGCCGCGACCGACCCCGGAGGGCCGCCGCCGCTGCTGCGGGACGCAGCGCAGTTGCTCGTCGTCGTCACACCCGACTGGGACACGGTGGCCGGCGAGCTGCGCCGCTACCAGCGCCCGAGCACCGGCGCCGACTGGCAGGCCGTCGGCGCGCCGGACACCATCGTGGTCGGCAAGAGCGGCACGGCGTGGGATCCGGCGTTGACGCCGGCCGTGCCTGGGCCGGTCAAGCGCGAGGGCGATGGCCGCTCGCCCGCCGGTGTCTTCGCGTTGGGCACCGCCTTCGGCCTGGCCGCGCCGGCGGAGGCGGCGTGGTTGACGTTGCCCTACGTGCAGGAGATCCCGACACTCGAATGCGTGGACGACCCGGCCTCCACCTACTACAACCGCCTCGTCGATCGCTCGACGGTGGCGGCGGTGGACTGGAAGAGCTCCGAGAAGATGGCCGCCGTCGGTGAGGCCTACCGCTGGGGCGTGGTCGTGGAATACAACACGTCGCCGCCGCAGCCGGGCCAGGGCTCGTGCATTTTCCTGCACGTCAGCCCGACGCCCGGGCAGGGCACGGCGGGCTGCACCGCGATGGCCGCACCGGCGCTCGACGAGGTGATGCGCTGGCTCGATCCGGCGAAGCGGCCGGTCCTCGTGCAGCTGCCCCGCTCTGCCCATGCTGTCCTCGCGCCGGCATGGAAGCTGCCGGCCCGAGCACGTTGACGATGACGCGACGCCGCGCCGCGCTCGCGCCGCTGGTCGCCGGCCTGCTCTGGGTGATCGGCGCCGAAGCTGTGGCCGCGCAGCCGTCGCCAGCGGCCCCCGACGGCGTTGACGCCGCGCTGCAGGAGTTCCTCAGCGCGTTCAACGCCCTCGACATGCCCGGGTTCCTGGCCGCGTTCGCCGACGACGCGGTGGTGTTCCATCCGCCGTCGCCGCCGCCGCGGACGTTTCCGACGCGCGTCTCCGGACGCGCCGAGGTCGAGCGGACGTTCCGTGTCGTGTTCGATCAGATCCGCGCGGCCTCTGGACGAACGACTCCGCCGTTCCAGAACCTCCAGCCGCAGGACCTGCTGATCCAGCGGTTCGACGGCGTCGCCGTCGTGACGTTCCATCTCGGCACCGAGAAGGTGCGCGGCCGCCGGACACTGGTGCTGCGCCGCATCGGCGCGACGTGGCGGATCGTGCACCTGCACGCCTCGACCTTCGCCGCGGAACCCCCGGGTTGATGACGCAACTGCAGCGACAAGTTCGGTGGGCGCCGCGAACCGAAGCTCGTCCGAGTTCCGCCGATACTCGCGCACCGTTCGCGACGCGCGCCGTTGGTCGACGGCCGCAACCCTGGCCGCCGGGGTGCGCGTCGCCAGAACCCGCGATCGGCCCGCCGATCGTCATCGACCGACGTGCGCTTCCGGACCCGCACGTCGGTCATCGCCGACCCTGTCATGATCCCGAGGGCGGCATCGCGGACGTCACTGGCGGGCCAGCCGACGGACGCCCTCACGCAGCGCCCGCTCGGTGAGCGCGGCGAAGCGCACCAACACTTCGCCGGCGGGGGCGTCACCCGCATAGCACGCGCGGGTCGTCTCGACGCGCACGCCGCCGCGCCCGTCGACGGCGGCGGCGTCCAATCCGGCGATGCGGACCACGGCGTGCAGGCCAGCGGCGTCGCCAACCACGGAGGCGCGGGCGCCGAGATGCTGCGCGAGGGCCTCGAGCAAGGCGCCGTGACGCCGGGCATGGACGCGGCGCATCCGTCGCAGGTGGCGTTCGAAGTGTCCCTCGCGGATGAACTCGGCCAGCACCGCCTGCTCGAGCGACGCCGTGGGACCGCTGGCATGCCGCTTGGCCCGGGCGAACGGCTCGACCAGCGCCGCCGGCAAGACCAGATAGCCGAGGCGTAGACCGGCGAACGTGGCGGTGGAGAACGTGCCGACATAGACCACCGGCAACGCCTCACCGAGCCCCTGCAGCGCCGGCAGCGGCGCGCCGCGATAGCGGAATTCGCTGTCGTAGTCGTCCTCGACGATCACTCCGCCGGTGGTCCGGACCCAGGCGAGCAGTTCGAGCCGCCGGGCGAGCGACAGCGCCACGCCCGACGGGTACTGGTGCGACGGGGTCACGAACACCAGACGTGCCGACGGCGGGATGCGTGTCACGACCAGGCCGTCGCCATCCACCGGCACCGGATGCACGACGGCCCCGGCGGCCGCGAACAGGTGCCGCCCCTCCGGATAGCCGGGCTCCTCCACGGCCACGTGATCGCCGCGATCGACGAGAACGCGCGCACAGAGGTCGAGCGCCTGCTGCGAGCCGCTGGTCACCAGCACCTGGTCCGGCGTGCAGCGCACCGCGCGCGATCGCCCGAGGTAGGCGGCAATCGCCTCGCGCAGCCGCGTGTCCCCCGCGACCGACGGCGGGTCGGCCGGCGCCCCGCGGCGGCGCAGGGCGCGGCGAACGAGACGACTCCAGACCGCGGTCGGGAACAGCGTGAGGTCCGAAGCCGCGGCCGAGAGATCGATCACGCCCGGCTGGGGCAGTCGGCGGCTGGCCAGCGGCGGCAGGCGCGCCGCGAACGACGACACCCGGATGGCCGGGGTGGGCGTGGCGGTGCGCCGGGCGCGGGCGGAACGTGGGGCGCGCTCAGGCAACTCGCGGCCGACGAACGTGCCGGCACCAAGGCGTGCCTCCAGGTAGCCCTCGGCGATCAGCTGGTCGTAGGCGCCGGTGACGGTGGTGCGGGCGACGCGAAGTGCGGCGGCCAGCTCGCGCGTCGAGGGCAACCGGTCACCCGGCCGCAGCCGGGACGAGAGGATTGCCTCGCGCAGCTGCTGGTAGAGCTGACGGTGCAGGGTCCGCCGCCGGCGTCGATCGAGGGCGATTGGGGCTGGCATGAGTGGACTGATTGAACATCCAGAAAGTGGACCTTTTCAACAGTCCTCTCGGCCGGTACGCTTCCGTCATGGCGATCCCGCCCGCTCCGACCCTTGCCGTCACCGACCGCACCCGCGTGCGCCGGCGGCCGAACCGCGGCGTCTACGATCGCGCCGCCATCCACGGCATCCTCGACGCCGGGTTCGTCTGTCACGTCGCCTTCGTCGTCGACGGGCAGCCCTACGCCATCCCGACCGGCTACGCGCGGGTGGGCGAGGCGCTGTTCCTGCACGGCGCCGCCGCCAGCCGCATGGTGCGGTCGCTCGCCGCCGGCCTCGACGTGTGCGTGACGGTGACGCTGGTCGACGGGTTGGTGCTGGCCCGTTCGGCGTTCCACCACTCGATCAACTACCGGTCGGTGGTCGTGCTCGGTCGGGCCCGGCTGGTCGAGGACCCCGCCGAGAAGACCACGGCGCTCGCCGCCTTCACCAACCACATCGTGCCGGGCCGCTGGGACGAACTGCGGCCGATCACCGACAAGGAGCTGGCGGCCACCTCGGTGCTGGCCCTGCCGATCGCGGAGGCGTCAGCCAAGGTGCGCAGCGGGCCGCCGATCGACGACGACGACGACCTGGCCTGGCCGGTGTGGGCCGGCGTCGTGCCGATGGCACCGGCTTTCGGCACGCCGGTGGCCGACGCGCACGTCGCCGACGGGCGCGGGTTCGACCTGGCGCGACTCGCGGCACGTTGAGCGCGGCCGGCCGCTCGTCGCGGCGGTATCCTGGGCCGCGATGGCCCACCTCGACCTGGTCACCGTGATCGTCGGCGAGTATCAGCCGGCAATCGACTTCTTCGTCGGCGTCCTCGACTTCCACCTGGTCGACGACGAGCCGGCGCTCACCAACGATGGCCGGCCCAAGCGGTGGGTGGTCGTGCGCCCGCGCGGCGGAACGACCGGACTGCTGCTGGCTCGCGCCGATGGCGACGCCCAGGCCGCCGCGGTCGGCCGGCAGTGCGCCGGCCGGGTCGGCTTCTTCCTGCGCGTCGACGATTTCGCCGCCGCCCACGCCCGCATGACCGCCGCCGGCGTCGCGTTCGTGACGCCGCCACGAACCGCGGCCTACGGGCAGATCGCGGTGTTCCTCGACTGCGAAGGCAACCGCTGGGATCTCCTGGGCCCACGTCCCGAAGCGGTCGCGGCCCCACCGCCGCTGTAGGCCGGTCTGTTAAGCTCCGGCGCATGGCCGCCGAACTCGCCCAGCGCATCGCCGACGGACGTACCGATCTCGTCCTCGACCTTCTGGCCGCGGGTGGGGCGCCGACCGGCGCCGACGCGCGGGGGACGACGCTGCTGGCCTGGTGCGCGTATCACGGCGACGTCACGGCCGTGCGCACGCTGCTGGCCGCCGGCGCTCCGGTCGAGGCGCTCGGCGCCAACCTCGGGCTGTCGGGTGCGGCGTTCCACGGCCACTGGCCGTTGTGCCAGTTCCTGCTCGAGCACGGAGCTGCGGCCGACGCCGCCGACCCGACCACCGGCGAGACCGCGCTCCATGCCGCGCTCTGCAAAGCCAACCGTCCGATCTACGACCATGTCGTGCGGGTGCTGCTGGCCCACGGCGCCAATCCCAATCGCGCGACCATCGCCGGCGCGCCGACCGACGCATTCATGCGCGACGTGCGGACGCGCGGCGAGGCGCCGCTGCATCGAGCCGCGGCCTTCGGCAGCGAGACGGCGATCCAGCTGCTGCTCGACGCCGGCGCCGACGTCGAGGCGCGCGACGCCCACGGCGACACGCCGCTCTCGTGGGCCAGCTGGCACCTGCGGCCGCCGGCGGTGCTGCGGCTGCTCGCCTACGGCCCGCTCCGGATTCATCCCGACAACCACGCCACCTACGACCACGGCGCCGGCTGGGGCCAGATGGACGCTGCGGCGATGGGACGTCCGCACCTGGATGACTGACCGCCGGCAGTCGTCGTGATCGCATCGCTGCCCGGCGCGGTGTGGCTTGCCTTCGCCACCCTCGCCGTCGCCATGGCAGCGCTGTGGGCCCCCGGGTTCACGCGTGTGCCCGGCAGCAACCGGTGGTGGCTGGCGCCGTTCGCCGTCGCCCTGCTGGTGTCGCTGGCCGCCGACCTGGTGGACACCCGCGGCCTGCTGGCCATCGCCGCGCTCGTCGTCGCCTGCCGGATGGGCGAGCACGCCGCCACCGGTTCGTGGCGGGGCTTCGGCCTGGCGCTGATGCTCGTACTGAGCGCGGGGCTGACGGTGCACGCGGTGCCGGGCTTCGCCAATCCGGTCGTGCTCGACGCCGTGAGGCTCAGTGCCGATTCCCTGCCCTACACGAAATCCCTCAACCTCGACAAAGGCGTCCTCGGCCTGCTGCTGCTCGCGCTGTTCGCGCCGGCCCGGGCGCGACGAGCGCCGGGCGCCGGCTCGGCGATCACCGCCACGTGGCAGTTCGCGATGGTGACGGGCGCGGTCATGGCCCTCACGGTAGTTGTCGGCTACGCGCGCTGGGACCCCAAGTTGCCGGCGTGGTGGCCGCTGTGGCTGGCCAGCATGGTGTTCCTGACGGCGCTGCCCGAAGAGGCGCTGTTCCGGCACGTGATTCAGGGCGGGCTGCAGGACTGGCTGGGCGGGACGGCACGGTCGCACCGGACCGCGGCGGGCGTCTCGGCCGCCCTCTTCGGGTTGGCGCACGTCGCCGGTGGCTGGACCTACGTGCTGCTGGCGACCGTGGCGGGGCTCGGCTACGCGGCGGTCTACATGCGGACGGGGTCGGTCCTGGCGGCCATCGCCGCCCATACCGCGCTGAACGCGCTGCACGTCGTCCTGTTCAGCTACCCGGCGCTCGACCGCACGATCACCACGCCTCGCTGAAGTCGACCTGCCTGCTCACCGTGTCGCGGCGTTCAGGTAGGGCAGCAACGTCGCATTCATCGGGTGGTCGAGGAAGCGGTCGAACTCCATGAAATAGCCCTCGGGGTCATAGCCGACGAAGGCCCGATAGCGCCCGAGCTCGTCGTCCGACACCGCCGTGCCGCGCAGGGGAAACAGCGCCTGCGCCTTGACGTAGTCGAACCAGCCGGCGACGTCGTCGACGAGGAACGAGACGTTCACGGCCTTGGTCTCGGTCCAGCGGTGCATGCCGCGCCGCTCGTCGACCAGCCCGACGTGGCCGGTGCTCGAACCCTCGTAGATCTTGGCCCAGCCCTGATCGACGACCTGACGCAGGCCCAGCACCTCTTCGTAGAAGGTCTGCATCGGCAGCATGTCCTTGTAGTAGAGCCAGGTGATCGTCGTCTTGAAGCCGAGACCCGCGGGCAGCGTGCTGCCCGGGGCCCGCAGGGTGCGATTGGCCGTCACCAGCGGCACGAAGCGCTCGTTCTCGGGATGCTGGTTGAAGCGCTCGAACTCGAGCAGGTAGCCCTCGGGATCGGGAATGACGAAGCCGTCGTGCGCGCTGCCCGGCCGCGGCGCAAAGGGACGGCGCGGGGAGAGGCCCCTGGTGGCCAGGTAGGCGTGCCATTCGTCGAGCTGGTCGGTGACGAGTGCCAGCGCCACGGTCTTCGGCTCCGCCGCGGTGTGCATGCCCTTGGTGGCGTCGACCAGGGTGAGGTACGACGTCTCGGTCAGCCGGACGATCCGGGCCATCTGGTAGTCGGCGACCACCTCGAAGCCCAGCACGTCGCGGTAGAAGGCGGTGGCACGGTCGAGGTCGCGATAGTAGAGAAACAGGTTCGACGCCCGCAGCCCGAAGTCGCGCATGGTCCGGAACGCCGTCTGTTCGGCCAGCAGCTCGTTGATCCGCCAGGTCGGATAGCTGAGCAGCCGGCCGAAGCGTCGCGCCACCGCCTCGCGCGCCTTGCCGCGATAGGCGCCCGCCTGCTGCAGCGCCTGCACCTCGGCCTTGAGCGCCTGGTAGTCGTCGAGCGTGCGGCCCTGGTAGATGAGCAGCACGTCCTTGTCCTTGGCGACATCGGCCGGGAACAGGTCGGTCACCAGCAGATCGGATTCGCGATGGATCTGCACCCCGTTCCGCTCGGCGACCTTCTGCGCCTCGGGCCACAGCCGATCCATGTCGGCGGGAGCCAGCACTTCGCTGAGCGCCAGCGTCTTGACGCCCGAGCGCACGAGTTCGGCAAAGCCGCCGATCGTGCCGAGCTCGTAGCTGAAGGGCGGAGACGGCGGCGTCTGGGTCGTGCACCCCGTGGCCGTCAGCGCCACGATCAACCACCTCGCACAGGTTCCATGGCCGGAGCTTCTCATGCCGCGAATGATACGCCCACGACCGTGCCCCGCCGCACGCTGGTTCTATACTCGAGCCATGGGCCGCGTCGTCCGCCTCGCGTTGCCGTTCTCGCTCGTCGCCGCGGTGGCGGTCATCGCCGTCGGCGCCCGGCAGCCGGCGCCACCCTCGCCCGCCGACGCCTTCGTGGTCCGCGACGAGATGATCGCGATGCGCGACGGCGTGCAGCTGTTCACGAAGATCTTCACGCCGAAGGACCAGCGCGGGCCGCTGCCGATCGTCTTCCGCCGCACGCCCTACGGCATCGACAACGCGGCGGGATCGTTCGCCCGCTCCTACAAGGCGCTCGCCGACGAGGGCTACATCTTCGTCTTCCAGGACATCCGCGGGAAATTCCGCTCGGAGGGCACCTTCGTGATGCAGCGGCCGGCGCGGGCGCCCGGCGACACCACCAGCCTCGACGAGGGCACCGACACCTACGACACGATCGACTGGCTGCTGACCAACGTCCCCGATCACAACGGCCGGGTCGGCATGCTGGGCGTCTCCTACGACGGCTGGACGACGATCATGGGCGCGCTCGAGCCGCACCCGGCGCTGAAGGCGATCTCTCCGCAGGCCTCGCCGTCGGACATGTGGCTGGGCGACGACTTCCACCACAACGGCGCCTTCCGCCTCAGCTACGCGTTCGAATACGCGACCATGATGGAGAGCGGCAGGGACGTGCAGAACTTCGCGTTCGACCGCTACGACACCTACGACTGGTACCTGTCGCTGGGCCCGCTCAGCGCCGTGAACCGGCGTTACCTGCGCGAGTCGATCCCGACCTGGAACGACTACGTGCGCCACCCCGACTACGACGAGTTCTGGAAGCGGCAGACGCTCATCCCGCACCTGCGCAGCGCCGCGGTGCCGACGCTGAACGTCGCCGGCTGGTGGGACCAGGAGGACTTCTACGGTCCGCTCGACATCTACCGGACCCTGGAGCGTCACGACACGGCCGGCCACAACTACCTGGTGGTCGGGCCGTGGAACCACGGCGGCTGGACCCGCGACGGCAGCGCGCTCGGGCCGATTGCCTTCGGCAGCGACACCGCGGCCTACTTCCGCGACCAGGTGCAGGCGCCGTTCTTCGCCTACTACCTGAAGGACAAGGGTTCGTGGGACTTCCCCGAGGCGCTCACCTTCGAGAGCGGCAGCAACCAGTGGCGGGAGTGGGCGCAGTGGCCGCCGGTGACGGAGACCAGGACCGTCGGGCTCTACTTCGGCGCCGACGAGCTCCTGGCCGTCGACACGCCGCCAGCGGCGACCGCCTCGGGCTACGACAGCTACGTCTCCGATCCCGCGCACCCCGTGCCCTACCGCCATCGCCCGATCCAGGCCACCTACTTCGCCGGCGGCTCGAAGTGGTCCACGTGGCTGGTGGAAGATCAGCGCTTCGTGGACGACCGCGCCGACGTCCTCAGCTGGGAGACGCCGCCGCTCGAGCGCGACCTGACCATCGCCGGCGAGGTGGTGGCGAGCCTCTTCGCCTCGACCACCGGCACCGACGCCGACTGGATCGTCAAGCTCATCGACGTCTATCCCGAGAGCTACCCGGAGAACTGGTCGCTGGCGGGCTACCAGCTGATGGTGTCCAACGAGGTGTTCCGCGGCCGCTACCGCCAGAGCTTCGAGACTCCGACGCCGATTCCCGCCAACCGCGTGCAGGAGTACCGCTTCAGCCTGCACACCCAGAACTACACCTTCAAGGCCGGCCACCGCGTGATGGTGCAGGTGCAGAGCACCTGGTTCCCGCTCATCGACCGCAACCCGCAGACGTTCACGAAGAGCATCTTCGATGCCGAGGCGAAGGACTTCGTGCGGGCGACACACCGGGTCTACCGCTCGGGGCGCTACCCGTCGCGGGTCGAGGTCCCGGTCGTCCAGGCACGATGAGCGGGCCGTGCGACGACTGACGACGCGTCTGCTCGTGGCGGTCGTGGCCGTCGCCGTCGCCTGCGGCGGGGCGGAGGAGATCGCGGCACAGGGTCTCGACATCCCGACCGGCGTCTTCGTCGAGACCGACGACGGCCCGCAGGAGGTCGGGGTCTACACGGACCGCGCGCCGGGACGCCGGATGCGGCTCGCGGTCGGGACGCTGGACGAAGTGCAGCAGGTGTCGGGGGTGATCCGGCTCGTGTGCAACCTGCCGCTGTGGCGCGTGCAGTCGGTCTGGCTGTCGACGGCCCGGGTGTTCGCGAGCGACCGGGCCGTGCGCCGCACGCTGCCGGTGCGCATGCGTCGGCTGACGATGAGCACGACGGCCCTCCAGGTCGCCGCCTCCGAGCAGCCCGCAACGTTCCGCCGGCTGCTCGATGCCGTCGGGGCCACCGCCGACAACCCGGCCTACGTCTTCGTCACGCTGCGATCGGGCGGACTGATCCGCGACTACGTGATCGGCGTGCGGCCCGACGAGTAGTCAGGCGGCTTTGCCGGCCGCCCGCGTCACCGTGCGCGCCCAGGCCAGCGCGTCGAGGTAGGCCTGGGGCAGGGTGTCCTCGTCGAGGCCGGCGGCGGCCGCGGCCGTCGACGCCTCGAGCCACTCGGCCCGCTCGTAGCGGGCGACGGCGTCGAGCACCTGCCGGGCGTGGTTCGGCTCGCCGAGCAGGGCGCCGCGGATCTCGGCGGTCACCGGCAGCTCTTCCACCACCTGGTCCATCGGCCGGCCGAGCAGCGCGTCGAGCAGCGAGCACATGCCGAGCAGGAAGTAACCGTGGTCGGCGCGGCCCAGCGCCTGGCCGACCGTCTCGCAGGTGCGGGCGCGGACGATGGTCATCGTCAGCAGCTCCGACGGGCCCTTGTTGAGGGACGCCAGCGTCCACAGCGACGCCCACTTGCGGATCTGGTCGAGGCCGAGCAGGACCAGGGCCTCGCGGATCGAGCTGATCTCGCGGCGCAGGCCGAAGCCCGCCGAGTTGACCGTGCGCAGCACCCGGTAGCTGAGCGTGGTGTCGCGTTTCAGCAGCTCCTCGATCTCGCTCAGCGGCACGTTGGGCCGCAGCAGCGCCGCCACGAGCTGCATCTGGGTGAGCTGGTTGGCGGCCATCGCCTTCACCGAGACGGTCTGCGGGCGGCAGAAGTAGTAGCCCTGGAACAGCGAGCAGCCGGCCGCCTTGGCGGCGACGACCGCTTCCTCGGTCTCGACCCGCTCGGCGATCACGGTGAGGCCGCGGCCGAGCAGGCCGGCGGTGATGGCGGCGACGTCCTCGAGCGGGGTGTCGAGCGCGTCCACCTTGACGAACCTGGCGCAGGGCAGCAGCGCCTCGGTGGGCGAACCGGTGGTGTAGCCGTCGAGCGCCAGGGCGTGGCCGTGCGCGTGCAGCCGCGCGCACATCGCGGCGATCTCGTCGGTGACCGGCAGCGCCGCCGGCAGCTCGAAGACCACCCGCTCGGGATCGAACAGGCCGGTGACGTCCGACAGCAGGACGTCGGCCGACAGGTTGACGAACACCCGCTTGCCGTCCGACAGCGCTTCGAAGCCGGGGCCGCTCACCGCGTCGCTGATGAGGCGTGCCGAGGCGTTGCCCGGCTCCTCGAAGGCGGTCGCCTCACGCGATGCCCGGAACAGCAGCTCGTAGCCGTAGACCTGCCCGCGGGTGTCGAGAATCGGCTGGCGGGCGATGTGGGTGTGGTCGGCGGCGGCCATGGAACTCCCATGGGACACATCGACCACCACCGGGACCGGCTTGAATCGGGCCGGGTTGCAGCATCTGCGTCAAGGCTGGCCCGGCCCAGACAGGGGTCTGACCCCTAGTCTGGCTGGAGCTTGAAAGGGGTCACACCCCTGTACGGTCGCTGAGGGCGTTCAGGGTGCCGACGGTCAGCACGATGCAGGCGCCGGGGAAGAGCGCCAGCCACGGCTCGGTGGACATGGTCGCCTGCGCCTGGTAGAGCATGCTGCCCCAGGTGGCGTCGGGCGGCTGGACGCCGACGCCGAAGAAGCTGAGCGCCGACTCGACCAGGATGGCGCGCCCGACCGCGATCACGGCGGCGGTGCGAATGGCGCCGGCGGCGTTGGCCAGCAGGTGGCGCCAGACGATGCGCAGATGGCCGGCCCCGGCGGCCAGCGACGCGATGACGAACTCGCGGGCGGCCTGCGCCTTGACCGCCGTGCGCGTCACCCGCGCCGTCTCCATCCAGCCCACCGCGCCGACCAGCAGCACCAGCGCCGGCACGCCCGGCTGCAGCGTCGCTGCCGCCACCATCAACAGCAGCAGCCGCGGGATCGACAGCACCGCGTCGGTGACACGCATCAGCACCGCGTCGGTCCAACCGCCGGCGTAGCCGGCCAGCGCCCCGACGCCCACGCCGACCACGGCCGCGACCAGCGCCGACAGCAGGCCGATGGCAATCGACACCCGGCCGCCGAAGAGCACGCGGCTGAAGACGTCGCGGCCGAGATCGTCGGTGCCGAACCAGTGCGCGAGCGACGGCCCCTGGCGCCGGTTGGCCAGGTCGATCGCGTCCGGCGCGTAGGGCGCCAGCAGCGGCACCGCCACCACCAGCAGCACCAGCCCCGCCAGCAGCGGCCACACCCGCCTCATGCCGCCACCCGCGGATCGAGCCAGGCGTGCACGACGTCGGCCGCCAGGTTGAAGACGACGACGGCCAGCGAGCTGACCATCAGCATCGCCATCAGCACGGTGTAGTCGCGGCGGCCGAGCGCCTCGGTGAAGAGGCTGCCGACGCCGGGCCAGGCGAACACGCTCTCGGTGACGACGGCGCCGGGCACGAGCAGCGCCGCGTCGAGCAGCACCACCGTCGCCACCGGGGCGACGGCGTTGGGCAGGGCGTGCCGCCACAGACGCTCCGGCCGAGACAGCCCGCGCGCGCCCGCGGCGGTGACAAACGGCGCGGCGAGCACGTCGACCAGGGCGGCCCTGAGGTAGCGCGACCACACCGCGGCGTGCACGAAGGCGAGCACCACGGCGGGCATGGCGAGGTGCTGGAGCCGCAGCAGCAGGTCGCCGTCCGGGCCGCGGCCGGACGAGGGCAGCCAGCCGAGCCCGATGGCGAAGACGAGCTGCAGCATCAAGCCGAACCAGAACGTGGGGATGGCCAGTCCCGCCGAGGCCACCGCGGTGAGCGCGCGGTCGACGGCGGTGCGCGCCTTCACGGCAGCGACGACGCCGGCCGGCAGCGCCGCCGCCAGGGCCAGCACCAGCGACGCCGCCAGCAGTTCGAGCGACGCCGGCAGCCGCTCGACGACGCGGGTCAGCACCGGGCGGCCGTCGCTGAAGCTGTAGCCCCAGTCGCCCAGGGCGAAGGCCGTCAGCCAGCTCACGTACTGCTGCCAGATCGGGCGATCCAGCCCCAGCGCACGCCGCAGCCGTTCGAGGTCCTCGGGCCGCACGCCCGGATTGGAGAGATAGACCTCGAGCGGACCGCCCGGCACGAGCTGGAGGAGGCCGAAGGCGATCGCCGAGACGCCCAGCAGCAGCGGCACGGCTTCCACCGCGCGGCGCCCGGCCAGGCGGACGACCCGAGCTACTCCAGCGTCCACGTGTGGACGTTCCAGAACGGACCGGTGTTGGTGGGGTTGCCGGTGAAGCCCTTCAACCGTGCCGGCACCGCGTCGAGCTTGGTGACGCCGTAGAGCGGGATCTCGATCGCCAGCTCGGCGATGCGCTGCTGCGCCTCACCGAGGACGCGGCGCCGCTCGGCCTGGCTGACACTGCGATCGGCAGCGTAGACCAGCGCCGTCAGCGCGTCGTCCACCACGTAATTGATGTTGCGCCCGCGCGGCGGCATCCGATCCCGGGCGAAGAACAGCGTCAGCTCGGGATCGGCCGGGAGCTGCCACCAGTGCAGCATCGCGTGGAAGTTGCCCTCGAACCACAGCTTGCTGATGCTGGTGCCGTCGTGGAGCTGCACGGCCGCCTCGACGCCGACGTCCCTGAACTGGCGCTGCAGCACCTGGGCGACGTTCTCGCGCACCGCGAAGCCGGCCTGCGTGATCATCGTGAACGCGAAGCGCTGGCCGTCCCGCTCGCGGACGCCGTCGCCGTCGCCGTCGCGCCACCCCGCCTCGTCGAGCAGCGCCCTGGCCCGGGCCGGGTCGAAGGCGTAGCGCCGCACCGCCGGCTCGTGGGCCCACGACACCGGCTGCACCGGCCCGTGCGTGATCGGCGCCAGCCCTTCCAGGATCGTCGTGGTGATGAGCTCGCGATCCACGGCGTGGGTCAGCGCCTGGCGCACGCGGACGTCGGCAAAGGCGGGAAAGGCCCGCTGATTGAGCGTGACGTGCTCGTAGCCGTTGCCGTCGGTGCGATGGACCGTGACGCCCGGAATGGCCGCGACCTCGCGGTGCTTGTCCCACGGGAACATCACCACCATGTCCACTTCCCCGCTCTTCAACTGGTTGATGCGGGTGTTGGTGTTGGCGATGAAGCGGAACACGATCGTCGTGATGCGCGGCAGGCCATCGCCCTGCCAGTAGTCGGGCACCGCCTCCAGTCGGATGAACTCGCCGCTCTTCCATTCCGCCACCTTGTAGGGCCCGGTGCCGAGCGGCGCGCGGTTGTAGTCGGTGGCGGTGTCGATGTCGCGCCCCTCGAGCACGTGCCTGGGCAGCGTGCCGCGCATGAACTGCAACTGGTACGGTGCGTAGACCTCCTTGTAATGGAGGACGGCGGTGAGCGGGTCGGGCGTGTCGACGCTGGTGATGCGGTCGAAGCCGTCGGTGCTCTCGGGGTTGTAGGCCGGGCTGTTGATCGCCTCGACGGTGAACTTGACGTCGGCCGAGGTGTGCGGCGTGCCGTCGTGCCAGCGGATGCCGGGCCTGAGCCGCCAGGTGACGTCCATGCCGCCGTCCTGGCGCAGCACGACGTCGCCGTTCTCCAGCGTCGGGATCGACGCCGCCAGCAGCGGCACGATGGTCATCTTCTCGTCGGTGGTGACCAGCCCCTCGACGACGCACGTCTCGATGTCCTCGAGGATGTGGGTGCTGAAGCGGTTGAGGGTGTCGGGCTCGCGGTCGTAGCCGACGACCAGGCGGTCGGTGGGCCGTGATGCCGCCGGACGGGTCGTCGCCCTGTCAGACGGCCCACTGCACCCGGTTGCCATCGAGAACAGCAGCAGCGCCGCGAGCGATTGACGCGAGCGGGTCCTGTCGCCGGTCACCCCCGTCCGTGCTCGCCAAAGGGCTGCGCGCGGCCGGGGGGTCCCCGCCCGGCGCCACCCACTCGCGTCACGCAGGTCGCGGCTCGTCCATCTCATCTCGGGACCTCGGCCATCAAGCGCGCAATCAACGCCACCGGAATGGCGCCGTAGGACAGCACGCGGTCGTGGAAGCGCCGCCGCGAGAACGCCGCGCCCTCGCGCGCCGACACCTCGGCCCGCAGCTGATGGATGCCCCTGGTGCCCAGCCAGTACATCACGGCGGTGCCGGGAAACATGCTGTTCCGCACCGCCTCGGCCTTGGCGGCCGCCTGGGCCATGTGGGCGCGGTCCTCGTAGAGCCACGCGGCCTGCGGCACGGTCATCCGCCCGGTATGGATCGACAGGTCGACGACGGCGCGGGCGGCGATGCGCACCCGGGTGTGCTGCTGGGCGATCCGCTCCAGCGGCTTCAGGAACCCGACCTCTTCCATCAGGTCGCAGGCATAACACGCCCAGCCCTCGGCCAGGCTGCCGCCGCCGAACATGGCGATGCGGTTGGCGGTGTCCACAGCGGCCACGCGGCCAATCCGCGACGCGCCGCGGTAGGCGTGATGGTTCTGGACGTGATGGCCGATGGCGCCGTGGTGCACGACGTGGTTCAGCATCATCACGCTGTGGTTCATGCCGCGCAGCTTCGCCTCGACCTGGTCGGTCGGCAGGCCGGTGATCGGCGGCACGACGTACTCGAAGACGCCGAACGGATCGAACGGCGCCGGCGAGCGATAGTTCAGGTAGTAGAGATGGGGCGCGGCGTCGCGGGTGTGCACCGGCACCTCGACGTAGCGGAGCGGCGCGTCGGGCCAGGTGACCAGGTCGGCGGCGTCGGCGGCCGCCTTGCAGGCCTGCCACTTGCGTTCGAGGCACGACAGGTACTCGTCGGCCGGCGCATGATGGGCGGCGAGCCGCTCCTGCACCGCCGGCCAGCCGCCGTGCGGCGCCGACGCCTCGGCCAGCCGCGCTGTCGCCTCGTCGAGCGTGTCGGTGGCCTCGCGCAGCAGGTCGTCGATCGGGGTGGTCACGAAGTGGCCGCGAGCCAGCAGCAGGCGGAGCAGGTCGCCACCGGCGCTCTCACGCTCGGCCGGCGCCGTGGCGAGCCGGCGGCGCAGGAACGACAGCGGGCCGGCGGTGGGGCCGACCGGGCCGAGCCATCGCTCGAGCCTCTCGAACCCCTCGGCCGCCCGGCGGGCGGCGGCGCGGAAGCCCGACGCCGCCATCGGGTGCCGGGTCGCCACCCAGTCGGGCAGCGTCTCGCCGAACAGGCGCATCGCCGTCTGGCACTCGCGTTTGGCGCGGCCCTGCCAGTCGAGCGGCGCCTCCTTCATGGTCGCCGGCAGGGTCGCGAGGAAGGCGGGGATGGCATCGAGACGCTGGCGCGCCGCCTCGAGGCGGTCGGGCAGCGGCGCGAAGTCGCGCGTCACCAGCGACAGCACGCCGAAGATCGCTTCGCCCGTCCACAACGACGGGTTGCGGTGCACGAAGTGCCCGCAGTCGTGTTCGGCCTGGGCGATCTCGAGCTGGGCGTCGGCGAGCGCGAGGTCCACCTGGTCGGGAAAGCGCATCGCCTGCGCATCGGCGACGCGACCGGCCGCGGCCAGCTCGGCGCGCAGCTCGACGGTTTCCTGCACCTCGGCGGCGAGGCCCTCCGCCGACCAGTCGGGCAACCGGTGGTCGTCGGCATGGAGACCGGTGAAGGTCGCCGCCACCGGCCGGCGGCGGTAGAACGCCGCGAAGAAGCGGTCGAGCGCCGCCGCCGGCGTGGCCGGGCTCACTCGAGCGGCAGCGTCACCCATCGGCGTTCCCGGAACGACCGCTCCACGGCGTTGATGGTCTCCTGCACCCAGGCGCCGTCGTCGAAGTTGCCCTCGTTGACGTCGTCGTCGGCCAGGATCTCGCCGAGGAAGCTGCTGATGAGGTTGGCGTAGAACAGCGTCCGCCACAGCTCGCTCGGCGATCCGCCGGGCGGATAGAAGCGCTCCGGCACCTCGACGCGCTTGAACTCCACCTGGTTCCTGGTGGCCATCCACAGCCGCTCGCAGATGCCGTCTTCCTCGACCAGGCGGCAGATGAGCGCGCCCTCGCTGCCGTAGATGCGCGCCTCGATACCCGGGTAGTTGCCGACGGTCACGTAACTGGTCTGGATCGAGCACAGCGCGCCGTTGGCGAACTCGCCGATGTAGATGTCGCCGTCGTCGATGTTCATCCGCTGCATCACACCGGTGGCCCGCACCATGCGGGTGGGGATGAAGTTGCGCATCGTGCCGACCACCTGGGTCAGGTCGCTGCCGACCAGCAGGTGCGAGATGTCGATCACCGGCGCGCCGTAGCCTTCGAGCGACGAGACGTGGAGCACGTTCGGGTCGGCGTGGGGATCGACCTGGCGCAGCGGGTTCATCGGATCGAGCCACTGCGAGTTCTGCTCGTAGCCGTTGAAGATGAACGGCGTGCCGATGAATCCGTCGGCGACCAGCTGGCGCATGTAGCGCACCGCCGGCGCGTAGCGGAAGGTGAAGCCGAGCTTGGTCTTCAGCCGCTTGGAGCGGGCCAACGCGGCGGCCCGCCGGGTGTCGCGATAGTCGAAGGCCACCGGCTTCTCGCACAGCACGTGGCGGCCGGATTCGAGCGCCGCCCACGCCAGCTCGAAGTGCGTGGCGCTGGGCGTGCAGACGTCGATGAGGTCGAGCCCGTCGTGGGCCAGAAGGGCGTGGTGCGAGTCGAAGACCAGTGGAATCCCGAACTGGGCAGCCGCCTCGGCGGCCAGCGCCTTCTCCGGGTCGGCGATGGCGACGATCTCGCAGCGGGAGTCACGGGCGAAGCCCGGCAGGTGGGCGGCACGGGCCCAGGCGCCGGCGCCCAGGACGCCGACGCGAACACGACGCGGGGAGGACATGAGCCGTCGATGATAGCGCGGCTCCGTCCTCGCTGGCCCGCGTCGGTCTCAGTCCCCGCCGCCGGGAGGCGTCACCGCCGGCAGCTTGTACTCCTTGGGCGGCTCGACGCCGAGCAGGTGGCGGACGAAGTAGTCCCAGCGCCGGCGCATCACGTACGGCCCGTCCACCCCGAAGCCGTGGCGCTGGCTGGGCAGCAGCAGCAGGTCGAAGTCCTTGTTGGCCTTGATGAGCGCCTCCATCACCAGGTAGGTGCTCTGCGGCGGCACGTTGTCGTCCATCATGCCGTGCATCAGGAACAGCTTGCCCTTGAGCTCCTTGGCCAGCGTCTGGTTGGCTTCGGCCTCATAGGTGTCGCGCGGTTCGGTCCCGCCCTCGTGGGCCCCGCCGATCCGGCGCAGCAGCCCCTGGTAGCGCTCGCCCCAGTCGTCCTCGTAGACGCGCTGGTCGTGGTTGCCCGACTCGGAGATGCCGACCTTGAAGAAGTCCGGATAGCGGAACATCGCGTCGGCGGTGATGAAGCCGCCGCCCGAATGGCCCCACATCGCGGCGCGGTCGATGTCGATCCAGGGATAGCGGCTGGCCAGCTCCTTCATGCCGGCCACCTGGTCGGGCAGGGTGTTGTCGCGGCCCATCGCGCCGTACCAGGTGTCGTGGAACGACTTGGACCGGCCGGGCGTGCCCATGCCGTCGAGCGTGAAGACCACGAAGCCGAGTTCGGCGAGCGCCTGGTGGTCGAGCCGCGCCGGCACGAACCCGCGGGTGCCGACCGACCCGGCCTGCGGGCCGGGATAGGCGTAGTTGATGATCGGGTACTTCTTCGTCGGATCGAGCGTCGTCGGCGTGAAGAGCAGGCCGTGCAGGTCGGTCTTCCCGTCGCGCGCCTTGACCGTGAACGGCTCGGGCGGCTTCCAGCCGGCAGCGACCAGCTTGGTGATGTCGGCCTTCTCGAGCGGCATCACCTCGGCGCCGGTGGCGTCGCGCAGTACCACCTCCGCCGGACGCGTCGGCGTGGACCCGTGGTCGATGAAGTAGGCGCCGCTCGTGGACACCTGCACGGCGTGGTGCGCGTCCTCGGGCGTGAGCAGGGCGTAGCCCTTGCCGTCGAGGCCGATGCGGTAGGCGTGGGTGAAGTAGGGATCGCGGCCCTTCTCGCGGCCGTTGGCCGTGAAGTAGACGACGCGGGCCTTGTCGTCCACGCGCAGGATGCGCTGCACCGGGCCAGGCCCCCGGGTCACCTGGTGCTTCAAGCGGCCGTTGGTCAGGTCGTAGAGATACAGGTGGCTCCAGTCGTCGCGCTGCGAGTTCCAGAGGATCTCGTTGGTCTCCCACAAGACCCGCCAGCCGGCGACGGACTCGAAATGCGTCGACGACGTCTCTTCGAAGACCGTGCGCACGGCCCCGGTGACCGCATCGGCAACGCGGACGGTGGCCGACTTGTGATCGCGCGCCGTGGAGACGAACGCCAGGCGGGCGGCGTCGGGGCTCCAGATCATGTCGTCGACGTCGAAGTCGTCGCCGAGCATGGCGCGGTGGTAGTCGGGATCCATCTTGAATCGGACCACCGTCCCGCTGTCGGTGTCGACGACCACGCGGTGCAGCATGGCGACGACCTCGTCGCCGGGCAGCGGGTACTTCCACGCCTTGAGCACCGGGTGGCCGGCCCTGGTCTCCACCAGGTACATCTCGCCGACCTCGCGCTCGTCCTGCTGGAACGTGGCGACCTTCTTCGAGTCCGGCGACCACAGCACCACCGGCCGCGCGCTCTGGCGCCAGCCGGCGTTGTCGGTGGCGTAGCCGAAGTCCCTGACCCCGTCGGTGGTCAGCGGCCGCTCGACCTTCGACGCCAGGTCGCGCACCCACAGGTTCCAGTCCTTGATGAAGACCGCACGGGTGCCATCGGGCGAGACGACCGCGTCGGGATCGCGCGTCGGGCCGGTGGCGGCGGCGCAGGCGGTGCCCTTGACGTCACAGGTGTAGCGCGCCTGGGCATAGCTGAACGACACCGAGCTGCCGTCCTCCGAGAGCTCGATGGTCGTGAACGGCAGCCGCTTGGCGTCGATCGTGGCCTTCGAGGCCGTCGCCAGCGCCGCGGCCAGCCGCTCGTGGTCGAAGGCCGGCACGCGGGTCCTGGCCGCCGGATCGACGAGCAGGAACTGGAACCCGTCGGCGACGGTGCTGCGATAGGTGAAGCGATCGTCGGGCAGCCAGGTGGCGTTCACGGTGCCACCGACGACCAGCGGGTTCACCGCCGCGGCCAGGAACTTCTCGGCGCGGGCGTAGTCGGCCGCGGTCACGGCGGGCGGCGGTGCCGGCGCGACGGCGGTCTGGCCGGCCGCGGCTCCGGGCATGGCGCACGCCACGGCCACGACCATCAGACGCAGCGCGGCCCATCTCCCGACATCGACGGTCATGCGGTTCTCCCCACGGTGCGCCGCGCCCGCGCGGGACCGCCGCACGGGCCACCCGGCACCGTCCGACGACTATGCCGTCAGCGGGCGGAGGCCGTCCAGTCCCGCGCGATGTCCGAGGTATGGGACCCCTGGGGCCAGCGGTGGGACGGCACGGGCGAAGGATCGGGCGGGCGGCGCCCCTCTAACATGGTGATGGCCGCTATGCGTCACCGGGAGATGGGCAGGCGATCGTGGACGAGCTGACCGACCGCGCGCTGGTCCGCCGGCTGCTGGCCGGCGACGAGCGCGCCTTCGACGAGTTCTTCGCCGACTACTTCCCGCGCCTGTTCCGCTTCGCACTGGCCCGCCTGCGCGACGAGGACGCCGCCGAAGAGGTGGTACAGGCGGCGCTGGTGCAGGCGGTGCGCAAGCTGCACACCTGGCGGGGCGAAGCGTCGCTCTTCACCTGGCTGTGCACGATCTGCCGGCGCGAGGCGGCGGCATGGGCCGAGCGGGCTGCCCGCCGGGTCCACGTGCCGTTCGGCGACGACGATCCAGAGGTGCGCGGCGCCCTCGAGTCGCTGGCCCGGGCTGCCGACGGCCCCGAGGCGTCGCTGGCCCGCGGCGACCTGGCCCGCCTGGTCCAGCTGGCCCTCGACCAGCTGCCGCCGCGCTACAGCCGCGTGCTGGCCTGGAAGTACCTCGACGAGTTGACGATGCAGGACATCGCCACCCGCCTCGACGCGACGCCCAAGGCGGTGGAGTCCCTGCTCACCCGCGCGCGGGAGGCATTCCGCGAGGGGTTCGCCCTCGTGCAGCAGCAGGCGGGAGGCCGCTGAGGCGATCATGGCCACCAACGACTCCGAACACGACGCCGAGGTCCGCGCCCTGCTGCGACAGGCCGCGGCGGCCGGGCAGGTCGACGCCGGGCGGGCCGCCCGGGTCCGGGCCGCGGTCCATGCCGAGTGGAAGGGCAGCCGGCCCCGGCGGCGAGTTCTGCCGGCACCGCGATGGATCGCCGCGGCGGCGGCCGCCGGCGTGGTGCTGGCGGTGGTGATGGCCCGGCCGTGGGATCGCGTCGAACCTGCGCCGCCGCTGTCCTCGGCGCCGCCGCTCGCCGCCGTGCGGTACGTCGCTGGATCGGTCACAGGTTTGACGGGTGCCGGGGCGACCCCAGCCCCGCTGCGTGTCGGCGACGCGCTGACCGCCGGGGCGGAGATCACCATCGGCGCCGTGGGCCCGAACGGGTCGCAGGGCGCGATGCTGGCGCTCGCCGACGGCGTGGAAGTGCGGGTCGCCGCCGGCACCGAGCTCGCGCTCGACGGGCCCGGACGCCTCGATCTTCGCCGCGGCGCGATCTACGTGGACACCTCGCCGCGGGCCGGCGCCACCGCGCCGACGCCGATCGAGGTGCGAAGCGGCGGGTCGGTGATCCGCGACGTCGGCACGCGGTTCGTCGTCCACGGCGGCACGACGGTCGTCGTGGCGGTGCGCGACGGCCAGGTGCAGCTGGAGCGGGACGGAGCCGACTACAGCGCCGGGCCGGGCCAGGCCATCGAGGTGACACCCGGCGGGCGCGTGGCGGTGTCGGAAGCGCCGGCCTATGGGCCGCGGTGGGACTGGATCGTCGGCGCCGCGCCGCCGCAGCCGGTCGACGGGCGCACCCTCGCCGACTTCCTGGCCTGGGTCGAGCGCGAGGGTGGACGCACGGTCCGCTTCGCCGATGCGGCGGTCGGGGCCGCCGCCGACCGCACCCTGGTCTACGGACGGATCGACGGCCTGACGGTCGACGAGGCACTGGCGGTGGTGCTGCCCAGTTGCGGCCTCGCCCATCGCGTCGACGGCGGCGTCATCACCATCGAGGCGGGCGACGACGCCCGGCCGAGGCGTTGACGTCGATGGCGATTGCCGGCCTGGTCATCGCGCTGACGCTCGGGTCCACGGTGGCGGCTGCGCCACCCGAAGTCTGGCCCGGCCCAGAAAGGGGTCAGACCCCTGTTCAAGGCAGGGCTGGAAAGGGGTCTGACCCCTATGTCGGCCGGCCCTTGGCGGACGTGCTGCGCGACCTGAACGCCGGCGGGCTGCGGATCGTGTTCAGCACGACGCTGGTGACGCCGGGACTGCGCGTCATCAGCGAACCGGCCGGGCCGACGCCGCGCGACGTGCTGGATCAGGTGCTGGCGCCACACGGACTGGAAGCGCGGCCGGGCCCGCGCGACATCCTGGTGGTGGCCAGGGCCTCGCGGCGGCGCCGCGCGGCGGCGCCGGCGGTCGCGCCGCCCGCCCTCGGCGCCGTGCGCGGCCACGTCGTGGACGCCGACACCGACGCCCCCCTCGCCGACGTCCTCGTGGTGGCCCAGGCGTCGGACCAGCGGACGACGACGGCCGCCGACGGCAGCTTCGTCCTCGACGGCGTGTCGCCGGGCCGGCTGCCGCTCTTCGTGTCGCTGGTCGGCTACGTGCTGGCCCGTCCCGAGGTCGAGGTCGCGGCCGGTGCCACCACCGAGATCGTCGTGCCGCTCACCGCCGGCGCCGGCGCCTACACCGAGCAGCTCACCGTGCGCGGCGGCATCGACGCCGTGCGCTCGGCCACTCCGGCCGAGTTCACGGTGCGCAGCGCCGAACTGCAGGAGCTGCGCGGCGTGCTGGCCGACGATCCCCTGCGCGCCCTGCAGTCGCTGCCGGGCGTCGCGACCGGCGACGACTTCCGCGCCGAGTTCTCGGTCCGCGGCAGCGAGATGCGGCAGATGGGCTTCACGCTCGACGGCGTGCCGGCGCCGTGGCTGGTGCACGGCGCCCGCGCCGTCGAAGACACCGGCACGGTGGCGATGGTCAATGCCGACGTCATCGACGAGGTCACCCTGCAGGCGGGCGCCACCGCCCAGACGGTCGGCAACCGCTCGGCGGCGTGGGTGCACACCCGGCTGCGCGACGGCTCGCGCGATGCGCTGCGGATGACCGGGTCGCTCAGCGCGACCGGGGCGTCGGCGGTGGTCGAAGGCCCGCTCGGCGGCGCCCGCCGCGGATCGTGGCTGGCCACCGTGCGCCAGAGCTACATCGACTGGTTGATCCGCAGGCTCGACACGCAGGAGGCCACGACGTTCGGCTTCACCGACGGCCAGGCCACGGCGGTGTTCGACGTCACCCCCCGTCATCAGCTGCGCCTGTCGGCGGTGGCCGGACGATCCAGCTTCGACGAGGCCGACGAGACGCCGAGCATCAACGGCGTGCGGGTCGGCAAGGCCGCCTCGGCGCTGGTGGTCGGCGCCTGGCGGGCCACCCTCGGCAATGCGCTGGTGCTGACCCAGCGCACCGCCTGGACCGGCGTGCGCTACGACAACACCAGCGACTTCGACCTGGAGCTGGCGCGCGGCCGCGAGTGGACCTGGACCTATCGGGCCGAGGCGACCGCGGCGCCGCGGCAGTGGCTGGCGCTGGACGCCGGCGCCTCGCTCGATCGCGACTGGGCGACGTTCCGCCGCCAGCTCTATTCGGGGGTGCCGGACGCCGCGCCGGTGTTGCGCAACTGGTTCGCGTGGGAACGGTCGCGGTGGCGCCAGGGCGGGTTCGCCCGGCTGCGCCTGACGCCGCGGCCGTCGCTCCAGGTGGACGGCGGCGCCAGACTCGATCGGGAGTCGGTGCACGGCGAGGTCACCGGGTCGCCGTGGCTGACGGCGCGGTGGACGGTGGCGCCGCGCTGGACGCTCGGCGCCGGCGCCGGCGTGGCGCACCAGGTGCCCGACCTGGCCCAGCTGTCGCCCGACGGCACCGCCGACCCGATCGGGGCGGAGCGGGCGCGGTTCCTGGACGGGTCGGTGTCCTACGCGGTGGGCGCCGACATCGAGGCGCAGCTGTCGATCTACGACCGCGCCGAGACCGGCGCGCTGCGGCTCGACGAGGTGCTGCCGCGTCTCGTCGACGGGATCCCGGCGGCGCCGTTCGCCAGCGGCCTGTGGACCAACGGAATCGACGTCGACAGCCACGGCATCGAGCTCTCGCTGCGCCGACGGGCGTCGGCGGGCCTGGTCGGCTGGATCGCCTATGCCTACGGGAACACCCGCAACACCGACCGGCGCACCGGCGAGCGCTACTGGGGCGACTTCGACCAGCGGCACACCCTCAACGTCCATGCCTCGTATCGGATCGGCACCCGCACCAACGCCAGCGCCAAGCTGCGCGTCGGCAGCAACATGCCGGTGCTCGGCTACTTCGCGCCGGCCGGCGAGGGCCTGGTGCTGGCACCGACCCGCAACGACACGCGGCTGCCGACCTACGCGCGTCTCGACCTGCGGCTGAACCGCACCTACAACTACGCGCGCCGGCGGCTGACGCTCTTTGCCGAGGTCCTCAACGTGCTGGCGCGCGAGAACCTCGGCCGCACCGACGGCGGCGTGCGCAGCAACGGCCAGGTGAACGGCTACGTCGAGACGCTGTTCCCGCTGCTGCCGTCGGTCGGTCTTCGGGTGGAGTTCTGAGATGACGCGAGGACTCGTGATGCGGACGCTGCTCGTCGTCGGCGGGCTGGCGGCGCCCGGATGCGGGGCGCTCGAGCCGCCCACCGCGCCGTCGTCCAGCGCGCCGCCGACCGCGGCCGGCCGGCACCAGGTGACGATCGCCGCCGACGGCGTCGTGCTGGGCGGGGTCCTGTACCGGCCGGACACCACCGAGGCGCGGCCGGCGCTCATCGTCCTGCACGGCTGGCTGCCGGCCGGCAGCAACGGCGCCGCCACCGTCGAGGCCCGCGCCCAGCGCTACGCGGCCGACGGCTACGTGGCCCTGGCGCTGGCGATGCGCGGATGGTTCCCGAGCGGCGGCGTCGACGACTGCGGCCTCCATCAGCCCGACGACGTCGTGCGGGCGGCGGAGTGGCTGCGCGGGCTGCCCGGCGTGCGGGCCGACCGGGTGGGCCTCGTCGGCTTCTCGCAGGGCGGCCAGGTGGCGCTGCTCGCCGCCGCTCGCGACACGCGCATCCGCGCCGTGACGGCGGTGTATCCGGTAACCGACGTGGCGCGGTGGAAGACGACCACCACCAACCCCGACATCCCCGGCTACGTCACGGCGGTGTGCGAGCCCGCCGGCACCGCTCCGCGCTCGCCGGTGACGCGCGCGTCGGGCATCGCCGCGCCGGTGCTGCTCGTGCACGGCGACGCCGACACGCGGGTGCCCACCGAGCAGAGCGTCCTCATGCGAGATGCGCTGGCCGCCGCCGGCCGTCCCGTCGCGCTGCTGCTCGTCCCGGGCGCGCAGCACGGCTTCACCGCCGCCGAGGAGGCGGTCGCCCGCCCGGCCGTGGACACGTTCCTCGCCGCCGAGCTGCGCTGACGCCGGGTCAGAAGCGCGACGCGCGGATCCAGGTGTCGGACCGCGCCCAGGCCTTGTCGAGCTCCGTGTCGACCTCGGCGGTCGGCTTGCCCTGCGCCTTGAGCGCCTGCTGCAGGCCGAGCAGCGACCAGCCGTTGTGCGGGTGCTCCTTGAGCTCGGTGCGATAGGTGGCCTCGGCCGCGGCGGCCATGCCGGCCTCGAGCTGCATCGCGCCCAGCCAGTGGCGGGCGTCGAAGGGCAGCGGCTCGGGCTCGTCGTATTCGATCTCGTCGTCGAGGGCCACGGCGCGTTCGAACGCCGCCAGCGCGCCCTTCCGGTCGCCGGTGGTGCGCAGGATCTCGCCTTCGAGGATTCCGGCAGCCACGCCGAGCAGGGTCTTGGCCGGATGGTTGCGGAACGACTGCTTCGAGGTCTCGGCGGCCTTCTGCACCCGTGACAGGTACAGCCGGGCGTAGTCGAGCTCGCCGGCGCGCAGCTTGGCGTAGCCCTGGGCGAAGTCCCACATCCCGGCCGGCACCTCGCGCTCGGGCCGGGTGGTGACGGCCGCAATCTCGTCGAAGCGGCCGAAGCGCAGCAGCGTCAGCACGTGGTACATCGTGTCGCCGGTGCTCTTGGCGTAGTCCTTGCCCGCCTGGATGGCAATCGCCCCCTGGCTGTCGTTGGACGCCGCGAACAGCAGCATGTGCAGGTTGTGGTCCGGGTAGATCGCGAAGCCCTCGCCGATGCCCGCCTTGAGGTCCGAGTGCCAGGCCTGCAGGTTGGCGCGCACGCCGTCGTTCCAGCGGCCGATCTCGTTCCAGGTGTGCGACGGCATGTGGTTCATGTGGCTGGCGCCGGGCACCGAGGTGCCGAGGAACTCGGCGCAGGCCGCCGCCTTGCCCGGATCGACCGTGGACTCGGTGGCGTGGACGTAGAGGTGGCAGGCGCCGGGGTGCTTGATGTCCATGGCCAGCGCCGTCTCCAGCACCTTGTGGAGCCGCTGCACGTTCGGGCTGTTGATGTCGCGGGTGCCGCGACGCGGCTCGAGCAGGAACAGGGCGTCGCCGTAGAGCGTGATGGCGTCGATGTCGTTCGGCAGCGCGTCGGCGACCTTCTTCATCGCCTCGGCGTAGGCCCGCTCCTGGTCCATCCGCTTGGCCGGGTCGAACTTCTCCACGTAGCGGCTCTGGATGGCGTCGATGAACGCCTGCTCCCACGGCAGCTTCGCGTTCGCCTTCAGGGCCAGCGCCTTCTTCGCCGCGGCGTAGGCGAACGGCGAGTGCTCGGCGAGCATCGGGCCGTTCAGATACGAGCCCCAGGCCCAGGCTTCGCCCCAGTAGCACATCGCGCACTCGGGATCGCGGACCCACGCGGCGCGGAACGAGCGCACGGCGTCGAGCTTGGCGAACGAGTACATCATCTGCATGCCCTGGTCGAAGAGCGCCTGGGCTTCGGGATTCCTCGTCGAGATGGTCTTGCTGAAGGGGCCGAGGCCGACGGTGTAGATGGGGATCGGGTCGGCGACGTATCGGGGCAGGGTGCCGGGACTGGCGGGAGCGGACGAGGCGGGCTGGCCCATCGGCATGTCGTGCTGGGCGACGGCGGGCGCCGCGCTCATCAGCATCGCCACGCCGGCCGCCAGCGTGGCCCATCGCAAGCTTCGACAACAACAACAGCCCATCGGTTCCTCCCCGTCCGGGACGCGCCGGATCGGCCTCGATCATATCGGAAAGCGATAGGCGCAATGCGTTGGCGCGGTCGCGGTGACGGTTTCGTCACCGCCCCGCCCCGGTGCCTGGCACCGGCTCGCGCCGTGGTGCCAGGCACCGACCGCGACGACTGACGGTATTGTCGCCGCCACCGCTATGCTGGCGTGGTGACGCGACGCGAGTGGCTGGCGGCGCTGGCCGGCCTGCCGGCACTGCATGGCGCGTCCGCGGCATCGGCGGGCTCTTGGTTCGTCCGTGGGGCGCAATCGATTGCCGACCCCACCACCCTCTCCATCCGCCAGCTCGGCGAGGCGTATCGGACCGGCCGCCTCACGCCGCTCGACGTCACGGCCGCCTGCCTCGCCCGCATCGACCGCGACGATCCGGCGCTCGGCGCCTTCGTCACCGTGAGCCGCGACCGCGCGGTGGACGACACCCGGCGGGTGATGCGGCGGATGACGGCGGGCGGGTCGCCGGGGCCACTGGCGGGCGTGCCCATCGCCCACAAGGACCTCTTCCCTACCCGCGGCATCCGCACCACGGCTGGCTCACGGCTGCACGAGCAGTGGGTGCCCGATACCGACGCGGCCGTGGTCGCGCGCCTGGCCGACGCCGGCACGATCCTGGTCGGCAAGACCAACACGCACGAGCTCGGCGGCGGCGTGACGACGGTGAACCCCTTCTTCGGCACGACGCGCAATCCGCACGCGGCAGAGCGCATCGCCGGCGGGTCCAGCGGCGGGTCGGCGGCCGCGGTGGCCGCCCGCTTCGTCGTCGCCGCGACCGGCAGCGACACCGGCGGCAGCGTGCGCATCCCGGCCGCGCTGTGCGGCTGCGTGGGCCTCAAGCCGACCTTCGGCCTGGTCGATCCCGGCGGACTCGTCGGCGCCTGCCCCACCTTCGATCACGTCGGCGTGCTCACCCGCTCGGTCGAGGACGCGGCGTATCTGCTCACGGCGATGGCATCGCCGGCGCCGGCCGACTCCGCAACCGCCACGGGCCGACCGTCGGCCCGGCCCGACTACGTGGCCGGGGTCACCGGCGCCGGCGATCTGACCGGCGTGCGCGTCGGCGTCGCCCGCGACTTCTTCTTCGCCGCCCTCGAGCCGGCGGTGGCGGGCGCCGTCGCCGCGGCGCTCGAGCAGCTGCGCCGGCGCGGCGCCGTCGTCGCCGACGTGTCGCTGCCGATCGCCGCGACGCTCTACGACACGATGTTCGCGCCGATTGCGGTGGCCGAGATCCGCGCCACCTACGCCGCCGACTGGGCGGCGCGCCCCGAGGCGTTCTCGCCCGAGTTCGCTGCGGTCTTGGCCGGGCCGGGACCGGCGGCCGACGAGGTCGCCCGCGCCCGCGAGGCCCGGGCCGCGTTCGAGCGCCGCGTGCAGGCGTCGTTCGACGACGTCGACGTGCTGGTCACCCCGACCGTGCCGATCGTCGCGCCGCCGATCGCCGGCCCGATCGACGGGGCCCGCATCCTGCGCAACACCTGGCCCTTCAACGCCGCGCGCGGGCCGGCGATCACGGTGCCGTGTGGCACCGACGGCGCGTCCGGTCTGCCGGTGGGCCTGCAGCTTGCCGCCGCGCCGTGGCAGGAGGCCCGCCTGCTGCGGGTGGCCGCTGCGGTCGAGTCGCTACAATGACGCGACCGGACCCTGAGTGACTGCCACCTACGCCGGACTGGCGCTGACCATGCTCGCGACGCTCCTCACCGAGATCGTCGTCAGCCGCCTGCTCTCGGTGATCACCTGGTATCACCTGTCCTTCGTCGCCATCTCGGTGGCCATGCTGGGCGCCGCGGCCGGCGGCGTCGTGGTCTTCGCCGCCCCCGAGCGCTTCCGGCCGGAGCAGACGGCGCGCGACCTGGCGGTCTGGTCGGCACGCTTCGCCCTGGTGCTGCCGCTGTCGCACCTGCTGTCGCTGGTCATCCCGCTGCCGGGCGGTCAGCAGTGGACGACGATGGACGTGGTGGTCCTCGCCGTGGGCCTCGCCGTGATCGCCACGCCGTTCGCGCTCGGCGGCGTCGTCACCACGCTGGCGCTCACCCGGACGCCGGCGCCCATCGGACGCCTCTACGCCGCCGATCTGCTCGGCGCCGCCCTGGGCAGCGTCGCGGCCGTGGTGCTGCTCGATGCCACCAACCTGAGCACGGCAGCCCTGACGGCGAGCGCGTGCGCCGCGGTGGGCGCGCTGGCGTTCCGGCGCGCCGCCGGCCTGCGGAGCGGCGTGCTGGTGCCGGCGCTGCTGGCGGTCGTGGTGGCGGCGGCGGTGGGCAACGCCGGCACCGAGGCGATTCGGGTGCTGTATCCCAAGAACCGCGCCGCCTGGTCGCTGCCGGTGCTGCGCAGCCTGTGGAACAGCCACGCCCACGTGCTGGCGTTCGCGCCGACCCGCGGGCCGCGCTTCTTCTGGGGCGGGGGCGATAGCAGCGAGGGCTTCGTCGCCACGCAGTCGATGATCGTCATCGACGGCGAAGCCGGAACGCCGATGGCCGAGTGGGACGGCGACCCGGCGTCGCTCGACTGGGCCGGCTACGACGTGACCGCCCTGCCCTACGCGTTGCGGCGCGACGGCACGGTGGCGGTGGTCGGCGTCGGCGGCGGGCGCGACATCCTGACCGCGATCTACGGCGGCAGCCGTGCCGTCACCGGCGTCGAGCTGAACGGCAACATCGTCCGGCTGCTCACCGAGTACCACCGCCGCTTCACGCGCCTGGCCGACCATCCGGGGGTACGCCTGGTGCACGACGAGGGCCGCGCCTTCCTCACCCGGACACCCGACCGCTACGACGTGCTGCAGATGTCGCTCGTCGACACCTGGGCTGCCACCGGGGCCGGGGCCTTCACGCTCAGCGAGAACGGCCTCTATACCCGAGAGGCGTGGCGCATCTTCCTCGACCGGCTGACCCCGACCGGCGTCCTCAGCGTGTCGCGCTGGTTCTCGCCCTCCCGGGTCTCGGAAACCAGCCGGCTGATGGCGCTGGCGGTGCAGGCCCTGCTCGATCGCGGCGTCCGCGACCCGGTGCCGCATCTGCTGCTGGTCGCCCGCGGCACGGTGGCGACGCTGCTGGTCTCGCCGTCGCCGTTCAGCGCCGCCGATCTCGCCACCCTCGAGGCGACGTGCCGGGCCTTCGAGTTCACCGTGCTGGCCTCGCCGGCCGTGCCGCCGGCGGATCCGCGGCTGGCGGCGATCGTGCGCAGCCGCTCGGAGGTCGAGCTGGCCGCCGCCGTGGCCGACCCGGCCTACGACTACTCGCCGCCGACCGATGCGCGGCCGTTCTTCTTCAACATGGTCCGCCTCGGCGCCTGGTGGGGGACGGACGCCGACTCGGACGGCGGGGTGATTGCCGGCAACCTGCGGGCGACGGGCACGCTGGTCGCCATCCTCGGCGTGGCAGCCGCGTTCGTCGTCGCGGCGGTGGTCGTGCCGCTGGCGGCACGGGTGCGCCCGGCCATGCCGCCTCCGGCGCTGGCCGCCGGGTTGACCTACTTCGCCGGCATCGGCACCGCCTTCATGCTGGCGCAGGTGGCGTTCCTGCAGCGCTTCTCGGTGCTGCTCGGGCATCCGACGTACGCGCTGGTGGTGGTGCTGTTTGCGATGATTCTCTTCACCGGCGTCGGCAGCCTGTGGTCGGACCGTCTGCTCGGACGCCAGGGCGGACGGTTCGCGCTCTGCGCGCTCGCCCTGGCGGCGGGTCTCGCCGTCACCGCCGCGACGATCGCCGGGATCGCCGCGGTGGCCGTCGCCTGGTCGCTGCCGGCACGGGTGATGGTCGTGCTCGCGGTGGTGGCGCCGCTGTCGGTGCTGCTCGGGGTCTGCTTCCCCCACGGCGCCCGGCTGGTGCAGCAGCGCGATCCGGCGGCGCTGGCCTGGATGTGGGGCGCCAACGGCGGTGCCGGCGTGCTCGCCTCGATCGTCGCCGTGATCGTCTCGATGAGCGCCGGCATCGAGTGGAACCTGCTCGCGGCCGCGGTGATCTACGCCGCGTTGCCGCTGCTGGCCCGCGGCATCGGCGCGCCGCGCGAGGTACCGGGCGGCGCAGACGTGAGGCCCGCCGGCCAGGTGCTGGCGACGTCGTCCGGAGGCGTGTGACGCGCATCCTCGCCGCGGCGCTCGCCGGCGTCGTCGCGCGGCTGCTGGTGGCGTGGGCAGCCGCCGATGCCGGCCTCTTCGCCGACATGGCGCAGTACCAGGAGCGGGCGCAGCACCTGGCCACCACCGGCACCTGGGGCCCGGACGCGCTGCGCGGCCCCGGCTACCCGGTGCTGCTGGCCGCGGCCTACCGCGCGCTGGGCGACTCGCTGTGGTCGGCGCGGGTGGCCAATGCGCTGGTGGGCGGCGCGCTGGCGGCGGCGACCGGCGTGCTGGCGCGCGCGGCTGGCGCGGGCGGCGGGGCATGGTGGGCGGCGGCGATCGTCGCCGGCTATCCCGGGCTCGTGCTGTCGTCGGTGTACCTGATGCCCGAAGGGCTGTACGCGCTGCTGGTCGTGGCCACGCTGGTCGCGGTGCGGCATCGCGGCGCCGGATGGGCGGTCGTGGCCGGCGCGCTGGCGGGGGCGGCGATGCTGACCCGCTCGGTGGGCCTGGCGCTGGCGGCACCGCCGGTCGCGCTCGGCGTGCGCGCGTGGTGGCGGGGCGAAGCGGCGGGGGTGGGCGCAGCCCTGGGCCGCGTCGCGCTCTTCGCCGTGGCGTGCGCGGTCGTGCTGGCGCCGTGGCTTTCATACACCAACCGCGTCGCCGGCGGGCCGATGCTCGACGCCACCAGCGGCGTCAACCTGCTGCTCGGCAATCACCCCGGGGCCACCGGCCGGCTGGTGCTCGGCGACGAGGCGCCGCTGCGCGAACGGGTCGTCGCCGGCGCGGCGAGCGTGGCCGACGGGAACGCGCGGGCGATCGCCGCCGGGGTGTCGTGGGCGCTGGCGAATCCCGGGGCGTGGGCGGGTCTCGCGGTGGCGAAGGTCGGCTATCTGTTCGGGCTCGAAGGCCGCGAGCACGCGTGGTTGTACGGCCACGCCTACTTCGGGGCGCGGCGGCCGCTGACGGTGACGCTGTGGGCGGTGCTGCTCGTCGCGTCGTTCCCGGTGCTGTGCGCGGCGGCCGCGATCGGCGTCGTGCGGGCGCCGCGACCAGCGCCGCCGGCTCTGGTCGCCATTCTGGCGACGATCGTCGCCACCGCCGGCCTGCACGTCGTCAGCTTCGGGGAGAGTCGCTTCCACCTGCCGCTGGTGCCGTTGCTGGCGGTGATCGCCAGCCTGGGCGCGAGCGCGACCCGCCCGGGTCGCCCGCTGCGTCGCATCGTCGTCGCGGCGTGCCTGCTGGCCGCGCTGGCCGTCGGCTGGACGCGCCAGTGGCCGGAGTTGCGCGATCAGCTGCATCGCCTGCGCGCCCCCGACGGCTGGCGCAGCGTGCCGCCCTACTGACGCTCGTGAAGCGCCTGGCCCCGATGGCATGACACGCGCGCAAGAGGTGATCCAGCAGCGCCTGGCCCTATTGGCATGGATCTCGCGCGAAGTGCGCACAATATGCGCACCGCGAGTCCTCTTGAATGCGCGAAAACTGCGCTACAGTGCTGCGATTGAGGTGTTGATGTCCATGGGTCCCCTGGTCCGTCGTGCCACCTTCTTCACCGGATCGCTGGCGCTGATCGTCGTCACCGCCGTCACCCTGCTCGGCCAGGCCCCGGCCACGACGCGCACGAGCGCGGGCGCCAAGGTCACCACGCCGGAGGCGTTTTTCGGCCACCAGGTCGGCGCCGACTACGTGCTCTTCAACTACACGAAGTACGCCGAGTACGTCCGTCAGCTCGACAAGGACTCCGACCGCATGGTCGTGCAGTCGATCGGCAAGACCGCCGAGGGCCGCGACCAGCTGATGGCGATCATCACCGCGCCGGAGAACTTCAAGAAGCTCGATCGCTATCGGGAGATCTCGCGACGGCTGTCGCTCGCCGAAGGCTTGACCGACGAACAGGCGCGCGCGCTGGCCCGCGAGGGCAAGGCGGTGATCTGGATCGACGGCGGCCTGCATGCCACCGAGGTCCTCGGCGCCGCGCAGCTGACCGAGACCATCTACCAGTTCGTGAGCCGCACCGACGAGGAGACGATGCGCATCCTGCGCGACGTCGTCATCCTGGCCGCGCACGCCAATCCCGACGGCATGGAACTGGTGTCGGACTGGTACATGCGCAAGTCGACGCCGACCGAGCGCAGCACCGGGCAGATTCCGCGGCTCTATCAGAAGTACGTCGGCCACGACAACAACCGCGACTTCTACGCGATGAACCAGCCCGAGAGCACCAACATCAACCGGGTGCTCTACCGCGAGTGGTTCCCGCAGATCATGTACAACCATCACCAGACCGGCCCGACCGGGACGGTGATGTTCTCGCCGCCGTTCCGCGATCCGTTCAACTACGTCTACGACCCGCTGGTCGTCAACACGCTCGACCAGGTGGGCGCGGCGATGCACGCCCGCTTCGACGCCGAGGGCAAGCCGGGGGTGACGACCCGCACCGGCTCCAACTACTCGACGTGGTGGAACGGCGGCCTGCGGACGATGGCCTACTTCCACAACCAGGTCGGGCTGCTCACCGAGACCATCGGCAACCCGACGCCCGATCAGATTGGCTTCGTCCCAGACCGGCTGCTGCCCAAGGGCGATCTGCCGGCGCCGATCGCGCCGCAGACCTGGCACTTCCGTCAGTCGGTGGACTACTCCATCACCGCCAACTACGCCGTGCTCGACTTCGCACAGCGTTACCGCGAGCCGCTGCTCTACAACATCTACCTGATGGGCCGCAACGCCATCCGCCGCGGCACCACCGACACCTGGACCGACTACCCGCGGCGCATCGCGGCGGTGAAGGCCGAGATCGCCAAGGAGATGAAGACCGAGGCCACCGACACGCGGATGACGATGGGCGGCCGCGCCCAGGTGGTGCCGACCAAGTACTTCGAGCTGTTGCGCAAGCCCGAGTGGCGCGACGCCCGCGCCTACGTGATCCCGGCCGACAAGGGCGACTTCCTGACCGCCACCAAGTTCATGAACGCGCTCATCAAGGCCGGCGTCACCGTGCACCGTGCGACGGCGCCGTTCGCGGCCGGCGGCACGCAGTACCCGGCCGGGTCCTACGTCGTGAAGACGGCGCAGGCCTTCCGTCCGCACGTGCTCGACATGTTCGAGCCGCAGGATCACCCCAACGACTTCCAGTACCCCGGCGGCCCGCCGATTCCGCCCTACGACAACGCCGGCTGGACGCTGGCGTTCCAGATGGGCGTGACCTTCGATCGCCACCTCGAGGCGGTCGACGGCCCCTTCGAGGTGGTGCCGGACGTGATGACGCCGCCGGCCGGCACCGTGACGCCGGCGTCGGGCGCGACCGCCGGGTACGCGATCGCGCACCGGCTGAACGACGCCTTCGCGGTCGTCAACCGGCTGCTGAAGGCCGGCGAGGAGGCCTACTTCGTCGCCGACCGTCGCTGGCAGAGCGCCGACGGCACCGGGGCGATCTTCGTGCCCGCGAAAGCCACGACCGCAGCGATCCTGCAGAAGGCCGCGACCGAGCTCGGCGTCAGCGCCACCGGCGTCAGCGCGCGTCCGGCCGGCACGCTCTACAAGCTCACCCGGCCGCGCATCGCCCTGTGGGATCAGTACGGCGGCTCGATGCCGTCGGGACACGTCCGCTGGCTGCTCGAGCAGTTCGAGTTCGACTTCGAGGTCGTCTATCCGCAGACGCTGGACGCCGGCAACCTCAAGGCGAAGTACGACGTGCTGCTGTTCCCCGACGGCGGCATTCCCGAGAACCTCGGAAGCGCCGGCAGTGGAGGCGGGGGCTTCTTCCAGCGGCAGCCAAACGCCGCCGAGATCCCGGCGGAGTACCGGCCGCGCCTCGGCAGCGTCTCGCTGGCGACGACGATCCCGATGCTCAAGCGCTTTGCCGAGGAGGGCGGCGTGATCGTCGCGTTCGGCGGCTCGGCGACGCTGGGCGAGCGGCTCGGCCTGCCGCTCAGCAACCACCTGGTCGAGGTCACGCCCGATGGCGGCGAACGCGCGCTCCCGGGAACGAAGTACTACATCCCCGGATCGATCCTGCGCATCGCGGTGGACAACACGTCGCCGCTCGGCTTCGGCTTCGGCTCCGAGGTCGACGTGTTCTTCGACAACAGCCCGGTGCTGGAACTGGCGCCCAACGCCTCGCTGAAGGGCGTGCGTCCGGTGGCGTGGTTCGGCGACAGGGAGCCGCTGCGGTCCGGTTGGGCGTGGGGGCAGCACTACCTGGAAGGCGGCGCGGCGGCCGTCGAGGCGTCGATCGGCCGCGGCAAGGTCTACCTGCTCGGGCCGGAAATCACGTTCCGCGCCCAGCCGCACGGCACCTTCAAGTTCCTGTTCAACGGCATCTTCGCCGGCACGGCCGAGGGCGGTGCCGCAGCCGCACGCGAGACCCAGCAGCGCTGACTCCGCTGCCCCCGGGTGCCAGGCACGAACAGTGTTCGCTCGACGAACAGTGATCGTGCCTGGCACGAACGGTGTTCAGGCCTTCCAGAGAACTGGCCTGCCGTTTGCCTCAGGCTCGGCGTGCCTCGTGCCCCGCGCGCCTTCGAGAACAACACCGTTCTGCACGTGGTCAACCGCGGCAACGAGCGTCGCCAGTTGTTCGACGACGGCGCGGACTACGCCGACTTCCTGAGACTTCTGCGTAAGATCAAGCATCGCCACGCGATGCGTGTCATCGCCTACGTCGTGATGCCGAACCACTGGCACCTGATCGTCTGGCCGGCCGTGGTCAGCGACCTGTGGCATTTCATGCACGACCTGACCGGCGCACACGCGGCACGATTGCGAATCCGGACCGGTACGCGCGGCCTGGGCCACGTCTACCAGCGTCGCTACTATGCGACGGCCTTGCAGTCCGACGAACGCTATCTGGCGGCGATCCGCTACGTCGAAGCCAATCCCCTACGGGCCCGGCTCGTGCGAAGAGCCGAAGACTGGCCGTGGTCGAGTCTGAGCGAGCGCCTGGGTGCGGGCGACCTGGTCTGCGACGGCCCGGTTTCGCTGCCAGCCGCTGATGGCTGGCTGACGCTCGTGAACGCCCAGCCCATCGAGCAGCCACCTACGACTTCGTGATCGGCCCATCCGGTGCCTGGCACCGACCGGGCGGGCGGTGCCAGGCACCGAGTGGCCGCGATTACAATCCTCGACATGCTCGAGACGGTCTTCTCCATCTGCAGCACGCTGGCGGTGGTCGGCTGGCTCCTGCTGGCGACGCTGCCCCGCCACCGCGGCGCGCACCTGGTAGCCAGCGTCGCGATCCCCGTGACGATCTCGCTCGTCTACCTCTGGCTCATCGTCCAGCACTTCGGCAGCAGCGACGGCGGCTTCGGCTCGCTGGCCGACGTGCAGCGCCTGTTCGCCAACCCGGCGGCGCTGCTGGCCGGGTGGGTCCACTACCTGGCGTTCGACCTCTTCATCGGCGCCTGGGAGGTCCGCGACGCGCAGCGCCACGGCGTGCCGCACCTGCTCGTCCTCCCGTGTCTCGGCTTCACCTTCATGTTCGGCCCGATTGGGCTGCTCGGGTACCTGCTGCTGCGCACCTGGAAGGCCGGCACGCCGGAAGTGGCCGACGCCTGACCCGACCCGGCCCGACCGCATCCGGTTCCACGCCGATGCTCTCGACCCTCCTCGCCCGCGATCGCCTGCTCGGCGGCCTGGCCGTCGCCCTGGCCGTCCTCTTCGTCGGGCTGGCGCTCGCCGCGCTGGTCGACTCGACCGAGATCACCGGCGTCGACCGCTGGATCAAGCCGATGAAGTTCGCGATCTCGATCGCCATCTACCTGGCGACGATCGGCTGGTTCACCGCCGACATCGCGCCGACGCGTCGCCGGGCGCAGACGTGGATCACCGCGACCATCGCCGCCATGCTGGTCATCGAGATCGTCTGCATCGCCGGTCAGGCCGCCCGCGGCACCACCTCGCACTTCAACGACGCCACGGCGCTCGACGGCGCGATCTTCAGCGTGATGGGCATCGCCATCACGATCAACACCGTCGCCGTCGCCGCGCTGCTGTGGGTGCTCAGACGCGACACGCCCCCGGCCCGCGCCGGCTATCTCCACGGGGTCAGACTGGGCCTCGCCGTGTTCGTCGTCGGCAGCCTGCTCGGCTTCGTCATCGTCGCCAACGGTGGACACAGCGTGCCCGGCCCCGACGGCGGGCCGGGCCTGCCGTTCCTCAACTGGTCGGTGGATCGCGGCGACCTGCGCGTCGCGCACTTCGTCGGCCTGCACGCGTTGCAGGCCCTGCCGATCGTCGGCCACCTCCTCGACCGGTCGGTGTCGGCCCCGGCCCGGCGGGCGCGGGTGGTGTCCGCGGTCGCGACGACCTGGCTGGTGCTGATGGGGGCCACGCTCGCGCTGGCGCTGGCCGAGCGGCCGCTGCTGCCGCTCTAGCGTGCCGCCACTCTGCCCGACCGGGCGGCAGCGGCAGAACCCGGCCGCACGCCGGCGGACGGGCCGCCACAGCCCGACCGTCCCAGCAGATGCGCCGCAGGCATTTCCGCAATCCGGTCCATTACAATAGGGCGTTTGTTCGAGGCCAGCCCCGCGCGTGCGGCCGCGCCCGCGCCATCCGGAGGACGTCACGACAATGACCTACTACGGCGGCAAGCAGCTCGCTGAAGCGTTCCGAACGGTTCGCCAGAACACCATCCAGACCGCGCAGGACATCCCCGAAGACCGCTTCGACTTCGCCGCCGGCGACGGCGCCATGACCGTCGGCGCCATGCTCGCCCACCTGGTGGCGAGCACCAACTTCCACCACCGCGTGCACGGCCTCGACCGCAAGAGTCACCTCTCGTTCGAGGACTTCGCTGCCTACATGGGTCAGGCGAAGGACATCGAGACGTCGCTCACCGGCAAGCCCGCCATCATCGAGGCGCTCACCGCCCGCGGCGAGCAGTTCGCCGCGTGGCTCGAGACGCTCACCGAGGACGAGCTCACCGAGGCGGTGACCTTCCCGGCCGGGCTGCAACCGCCGAGCAAGACCCGTTTCGAGATGCTGCTCGGCGCCAAGGAACACGAGATGCACCACCGCGCGCAGCTGATGGTCGTGCAGCGGCTGCTCGGCATCACCCCGCACCTCACCCGGCGGCGCCGCGAGGCGCAGGCCGCGCGCGCGGCGGCGGCCGGCACGGCGGCGGCCCCGTCGCGATAGCCCGTCACCGACGGCGCGGCGGCGGCCGCTCCGCGACCTGCGCATCGGAGCCCGAGGCGGACTCCTGTGCACCGGCAGCAGCCATCGCCGCCCGCTGCCACCGACGGGCCTCGCGGCGGTGCTCGTCGAGCTCCGCGGGCGGCTGACGTCTGAGCGCCGCCAGGGGGATGGCCATGCGCGGGTTCCTCGCCAGCCGTCCCCGGTGGCGGTCGAGGAAGTCCCAGTACAGGTGCGTGAACGGGCAGGCGTCGGGCCCGGTGCTGGCCCTGGCGTCGTAGCGACACGCCGCGCACAGGCTCGGACCCATGCGCTGCAGGTACTTGCCGGACGCGATGTACGGCTTCGAGGCGCAGATGCCGCCATCGGCGTAGGTGCCCATGCCGACGACGTTGGGCGTCACCACCCAGTCGTAGGCGTCCACGTAGGCCACCCAGAACCAGCGGTTGAGCGCGTGCGGATCGACGCCGAGGAGCGTGGCGAGGTTGCAGAGCACCATCAACCGGGTGATGTGATGACTGTGGCCGGAGGCGAGCACCGTGGCGATGGTGCGATCGACGCAGCGCAGGCCCGACGGCTCGCCCCAGAACCAGGCCGGCAGCGGCAAACGCGCGTCGAGCGCGTTGGCGCCGCCGGTATAGACGGTGGCCGACTCGTCGAATACGTGGCGGACGAACTCGCGCCAGCCGAGGACCTGCCGGATGAAGCCTTCCGCCGAGGCCAGCGCCACCTCGCCACGGCGCCACGCCGCATCGGCGCGACGGCACAGCGCCAGCGGGTCGAGGTGGCCGAGGTTGATCGACGGCGACAGCAGCGAGTGGAACAGCACCGGCTCGGTGTCGGCCATCGCGTCCTCGAACGGGCCGAAGGCGGCCAGCCGATCGGCGAAGAACGCGTCGGCGGCGCGGGCGGCGTCGGCGGCGGTGACCGGCCAGGCGAAGCCGTCGAGCGATCCGAACGACCGGGGATAGCGGTCGCGGACCAGCGCGAGCACCTCGGCGGTGATCGCGTCCGGGGCGAACCCTGGCCGCGCCGGTACCGGCGGCTCGCCGCGCCAGGTGCGGCGGTTGTCGGCATCGAGGTTCCAGCGCCCGCCCGCCGGTACGTCGCCGTCCATCAGCAGCCGGGTGTGCCGTCGCGCCGCCCGGTAGAAGGTCTCCAGCCGGCGGGTGCGCGCCCGCGCGAACACCCGCCGATAGAAATCCGCGTCGGTGATGAAGAGCGTGTTGGGGTGCTGGCGCAGCCACGGCAGCCGCGCCAGCGGCGCGCGCACCTCGGCTTCGGCGGGGGTCAGGGTCTCGACGACGTCGAGGCCGTAGCGTGCGCGCACGGCCGTGAGCGCGCCGTCGTACCACTGGCCCGACGCGTCGTGGATCACCGGGTGCCCGGCCCGGCCCCGGGCCAACGCGTCGTGGCGCAACGCCGCGATGAGCAGCGCCAGTTTCTGCGCATGGTAGGGGCGTCGGGCCGGCTTGGCGGACGTCTCGAGGTAGATGACGCCGGTGTCGGCCGGCGGGCCGCTCAGCAGCGGATGTCGGGGCGCCAACTGGTCGGGGCCGACGAGCACCCAGCGCGCCACTCGCTGGTCCGGGCGGGCGCGGTACGGCCGCAGGGCGTCGGTGAAGTGCGACATCGGCGATTCGAGGCGACGGCGCGGCCACGGCCGGCCAGCTTCAGCGCGGCAGCGTTCCCGGCCCCCCGGCCTGCAGACTCATCGCCACCGCCACCGCGGCATGGGCGGTCCACGTCATGGTGCGGATCCAGTTGGTCGCCACGAGGCTGGCGTGGACGGCCGGGTCGAAGCCGGCGGCCAGCGCCGAGTGGCGCGGCACCGACACCATGAACGTAGTCGCCCAGGCCAGGACCACCAGCACGACGCTGCCGAAGGCCAGCGGCGCCGATACGCCGGACGGTGGCGTGCGCCAGAGCCACAGCGCCGCACCCGCTTCGACGACCATCAGCGGCGCGACCACCAGCGTCGTCAGCCGCGTGTGCGCGTCGTGATACGCGGCGAACGCCTCGACCCCGACGCGGGCGAACAGGGGATAGTGCACCACCTGGACGAACCAGATGAGCCCGGCCATGGCACACGCCGAAGCGGCATGGGCGAGGAGCACGGCAGTGGCGCTCGCGGACGACACGTCCGGTAGGACGCGCGGTGCGACACCCAGGCCCCCGGCCGCTCCGGACTGCCGGCCCGGCCTCGGGTTACTCGGCGCGCAGCGACGTCGCCGGGTCGATCCGCGCCGCCCGCCACGCCGGCACGAGGCAGGCCGCCGCGGCCGCCGCCAGCAGCAGCCCCAGCGACGCGCCGAGGGCCGCCGGGTCGGCCGGCGTCACGTCGTAGAGCAGACCTGCCGCCGCGCGCAGCGCCACCAGCGCCGCCGGCAGCCCGACGACCAGGCCGACGACGACGGGCCGCAGGCCGTGCAGGAACACCATGCGGCGAATCGCGTCGGCGCGCGCGCCCAGTGCCAGCCGGATGCCGATCTCGAGCCGCCGCTGCGCGACGGTGACGCTCAGCGCACCGTAGAGGCCGATCGCCGCCAGGGCCAGGGCGAGTGCGGCGAAGACGGCGAGCGCCGCGGCCACGAATCGCCGCGTGCCGGTGGTGGCGGCGACGACGTCGGCGTAGCGGCGCACGTCGGTCACCGGCTGGGCCGGATCGACGTCGCGCACCACGCTTCGCACCGCGCCGGCCAGCGCCAGCGGATCGCCCTCCGCCCGCACCACCAGCGTCATCAGCGTATCGGGGTAGGCCCACTGCGCCTGCGGCACGTAGACCTGCGCGCGCACCTCCTGATCGAGCCCGAGATGGCGCACGTCGCCGACGATGCCGACGATGGTGCGCGGGACAGCGGTGGGCGGACCGAGCATCACCTGACGGCCGATCGGGTTCTCGCCGGCAAACAGCGTCTCGGCCGCGGTACGGTTGATGACCACGACCGGCTCGCTCGACTGGCTGTCACGCGCGTCGAGCCGTCGGCCGCCGACGAGCGGGATCCCCAGGGTCGCGAACAGCTCGCCGGCGATACTGAAGCGGTCGGCCGTCGGCGCATCTTCCGGATTCGCGGTGAGGCGACCGGCAACGTGGAAGCCGTAGCCGTCGATGTCGCCGCTGACCGGCAAGGTCGACACCGCGGCCACCGACGTCACCCCAGGCAGCCCGCGGAGCCGCGTCAGCACGTCGCCGTAGAACGACACGGCGGCGGCGATCTGCTCGGCGGTCTCGCCGTCGCGGAAGCGTTGTCCGCCGGCCCACACCTTCATCGTGAGCACGCCGTCCGGCCGCACGCCCGGTTCGACGGCCAGCAGCCGCGTGGCGCTGCGGACCAGCGCCGCCGAGCCGGCCAGCAACACGGCCGCCATCGCCACGTTGCCGGCCACCAGCCACGACCGCGCCCGCCAGGCACCCACGCCGCCGGTGCGGCGGCCGGCGCCGCGCAGGGCGTCGGGGGCATCGCGGCGGAGCAGGTGACGCAGCGGCGCCAGGCCGAAGAGCACGCCGCTCGCGGCGGCAAGGAGCACCGCCACGGCGATGGCGCGACCGTCGAGCGTCGCATCGGCCAGCCGCGGCAGCTCCACCGGACCGCGTGCCCCGACCAGCCGCACCACCGCCCACGCCGGCGCCAGGCCCAACAGCGCGCCGGTGATCGACAGGAGCACCGACTCGGTGAGCAGCTGACGCACCAGCCGGAGCCGGGTGACGCCGAGCGCCGCGCGTACTGCCACTTCGCCGCTGCGCTCGCTGGCGCGTATCAGGAGGAGACTGGCGACGTTGGCGCAGGCGACCAGGAACAGCAGCGCAACCCCGGCGGCGAGCAGCAGCAGCGCCGGCCGCACCGGTCCCAGGAAGAGCCCGGCCAGCGTCTGGACCTGCGCGCCGGGGTTGGCGTACTCGCGCGGGTGATCGGCGGCCATTGCCCGGTAGAGACCGGTCAGCTCGGCCCCGGCCGCCGCCGGGGACACCCCATCGGCCAGTCGTCCGAAGACCACCAGATGCCGGCACGTCCGGCAGGCGTAGCTCGCCGCCGCATCGTACCCGAGCGGCACCCACAGCGCGGCGTCGCCATACGCTCTGGCGGCGATGAAGTCGTCGAAGCCGCGCGGCATCACGCCCACCACCGTGAACGGCCGCCCGCCCAGGTCGACGACCCGGCCGACGACGGCGGGGTCGGCGCGAAACCGTCTGCGCCACAGTTCGTCGCTGATTACCATCACCTGCCGGGCCGGTCCCGGCACGTCCTCCGCGGCTGTGAACGCGCGGCCCAGCGCGGGTGATACGCCGATCAGGGCGAAATAGTCGGCCGACACCCGCATCGCGTTGACCCGCTCGGCGTCCTGACCGTCGCCGGTGAAGGTGGCCGTCGACTGAGTCGCCGCGACGAGGTGCGTGACGGTGCGCGCCCTTGCCTTCAGGTCGACAAACGACTGGTACCCGGTGTTGCCACCGCGGCCGTCGGGGCGCGTTTCGCCGATGAACACGATCCGGTCGGCGTCACGATAATCGAAGGGAGCGAGCAGCACGGCGTCGATCACCGAGAACGTGGCCACGTTGGCGCCGATGCCGATCGCCAGCGTGACCAGCGCCGTCGCGGTGTGCGCCGGCCGGGTCCACATGGCGCGCAGCGCGAAGCGCAGATCGCGGCGCAGGATGTCGAGGTGCTGCCCGGGCGCCGCGCGGACCACGTCGGCCAGCGTCGCCAGCCACAGGCGGACCAGCGCGCCGCGTTCGCCGCGGGCCGCCAGCTCGCGCGCCTCGTCCTCCACGGTACGCTCGATGTCACGGGCGTAGCCGTCGCGCACTTCGCGCGGCAGGGTGCGGATCAGCCATCGCAGCAGTCGGGTCGGCATCAGATCGTCCCCAGCTTGGCGCGCGCCTGGGCCAGCGTCTCGGCCATGCGCCGGGCCTCGGCCACGGCAACGGCCCGGCCGCGCTCGGTGAGACGGTAGTAACGCCGTCGCTCGTCGTCGAGGGCCGGATCCGGCCGTTCGGCCGACTCCTGGATGAGCCCGTCGTCCACGAAACGGCGAATCACCGTGTACAACGTCCCGGCGCGCAGGCGGACCTGACCGTCGGTGCGTCGCGCCACCTCTTTGATCACCGCATAGCCGTGCTTCTCGCCGTCGGCGAGGGCGACCAGCACCTGGAACATCGCCGGGGTGAGCGGCAGGTACGGAGACGGGTCGAATCGTGCCATGTCCGGTAGACTATACCTACGATGGACATAGTGAACAAGTTCGAAGCGCCTGGCGCTTGGTAGGATCGAGGCGTGACTCGTCGCGCCCTCGCCGCCGTCGCTCTGCTGACCATCACGCTCGCCAGCTGTTCACCGGCCACCACCCCGCCGGCGGCTGAGTCCGCGACCGCCACCGCCCCGGCACCGGCGACGCTCGTCCCCGACCCGCCGATGGACTGCCAGATGTGCGGCGAGTGGAACCAGCCGCGGGCGCCGTTCCCGGTGTTCGGCAACACCTACTTCGTCGGCACTCAGGGCCTGTCGAGCGTGCTCATCGACACCGGGGCCGGCCTGGTGCTCATCGACGTCGCGCTGCCGCAGAGCGCCCCGCTCGTCGACGCCAACGTCCGCGCCCTCGGCCTCGCCACCACCGACATCAAGTACATCCTCACCTCGCACGCCCACTACGACCACCTCGGCGGGGTCGCCTCGATGCAGCGCTACACCGGCGCCACGGTGGCAGCCAGCCCGTCCACCGCGCAGGCGCTGCGGCTCGGCCATCCGGTGCCGGAGGATCCGCAGTTCGGCGACGGCCCCGGCTACACCTTCCCGGCGGTCACCGAGAAGCTCCAGGTGATGCAGGACGGCGAGACGTTCACCCTCGGCGGCACGACCATCACCGCGCACCACACGCCCGGCCACACCCCCGGCGCGACCACCTGGACCTGGCAGTCGTGCGCGGGCGAGCGCTGCCTGAACATGGTCTACGTGGACAGCCTGACCGCCGTCTCCAACGACGGCTACCGCTACACCGATCACCCCGGCCTGGTGGACGGCTTCCGCGCCACCTTCGCCAAGGTCGCGGCGCTGCCGTGCGACATCGTGATCTCCACGCATCCGTCGGCCACCGGCCTGGACGACAAGGTCGCCAGGCGGGCCGCGGCCAATCTCGCGCCTGGCGCTGCCAGCGATCCCTTCGTGGATGCCGGCGCCTGCAAGGCGCTGGCGGCGGTCTCGACCAAGGCGCTCGACGCCCGGCTGGCCGGCGAACGCGCCTCGAAATAGGCGATCGGGGCGGCGCCGAGCCGCAGGTAGAATTCGCGCGGGCATCCTTCGTCCGGGGGTTCCATGCGTCGTCGTTCGGCTCTGCTCTTTGCAGTTCTGGCGGGTGCGGTGGCGGCTGGTGGGGGTGCCACCGCCGACGTCAATCCAGTGGCCTCCCGCGCCTGGGTCACCGATGCCGAGGTGTTGGACATCGCGGTGGCCGGCGACACGGCATATCTCGCCGGGACGTTCCAGCGGATCGGCGCGCGCAGCGCCGCCGGTGACAGCGTCCTGGACGGCATCTCCGGTGCCGTGCTTGCGGGGTGCGCACGCCGCACCGGCGCACAGGGGGGACTCCGACCACCGGTCGTGCGCGACGGGAACGGTGGATTGTTCATGCGGATCCCGTATCTGCCGCCGCCCGGTGTGTCCGGCCAGCTCGTCGACGGCGACGGCGTATTCACGGTGCCATCCGGGCGGTCATTCGTGAAGGTGCGGCCCGATTGCCGCTTCGATCGCACGTTCCAACTGGGCGAATTCATTCCCGGTGATCCGAACAACGGCGGCCTCACGATCGCCAGCGGCGGTGGCCTGCTCTACGTCGGTGGAGCGCGCCCCACCGGCCCGACCACCGAGAGCTACGGGCGCATCGCCGTCTTCGACGCCACCACCGGAGCGCCGATCGGCGGTCGCGATTTCACCCAGTTCGGCGTGGTGTTCGTCGAGGGCGTGGCCCCGGACGGGCGCGCCGTCGTCGTCGCCAGGATTCGCGGCGCGCTCGGCAGCAACATGCAGCCGGCGCTGGTCGACGTCGCGTCGGGGGTCGTGACACCCATGGCGCCCGCTGGCGACATCCTGTTCAGCAGACAGATCGGCGCCACTCTGTACGTCCGCGCCGCCATCGGCGGCACACTGCTGGCGTTCGACGTCGGCACCGGCCTGCCGAAGGCGGGCTGGACCAATCCCAGCGTGGTCGTGAGCGACATCGAAGCCGCCGGAGGGCGGCTGTTCGTGGCGACCGGGGCGAGCGCCGGCGCCAGCGTGATCGCCCTGTCCGAAGCCTCCGGATCGGTCGACCCGTCGTGGAACGCAGCGCCGCTGGCCCTGGCCACCAGCGGGGCCGGCGTGCAGCGCCTCGCACTGGCCGGAAGCCGTCTCTATGCCCGCGGACCGGCCGTGCGCGGCGTCGGCGGCAGCGAACGCTTTCAACTCTTCGCCCTGGACACGGCGACTGGCGCCGTCGATGGGATGTGGGCGCCGAGTGTCTTCGCTCCGACCGACCAGGAGGTGGACCTGGTCGACTTCGCCGGCGGTGTGTTCGTCGGGGCCCTGCACAGCGATCAAGCCATCACGCGGCGCGGGCTGGCGGCGGTGAGCCTGGCCGGCGGGGCCGTGCTGCCCTTCGATCCGAACGCGGCTGCGCAGCTCACGCCGCTTCCTGCGCTGGGCGTGCAGCGAGTGGCCGTCAACAGCACGCACGTGTTCACGGCCTCGCACAACACGGTGCGCAGTGTGTCGCGCGGCACCGGCGCCATCGAGCCGTGGTCGGTAACGGCCGCGGCCGTTGGCCTGGCGTCGCCGAACGCCCGCGTGGCGGCGCTGGCGGCCACGGACAGCGCCGTCTACGTCGGCGGCTTCTTCAGTCAGCTCTCGGGCGCCGCGCCGGTACCGACGCAAGTACGCGGCCACGCCGGAGCGTTCGATGCGGTGACCGGCAGCCTGCTGTCATGGCATCCCAATGTCGGCGGGACCACCCTGATCGGCAACGATTCGCCGGTCGCGGCCCTCGTCGTGCACGGTGCCCAGGTGGTGATCGCGGGCGGCTTCGCCCAGGTGGGAGGACAGACCCGGCATGGCCTCGCCGTGACCGACGCGGCCACGGGCGCGCTCACCTCGAGCCTCACCCTCGCCGCCGAGTCGCGCATCTCCGACGCCGTGTCCCTCGGGGGCGGCGTCATCTACGTCGGACATCAGATCGTCAACGGCATGGCAGGGAGCCGCATCGGCCTGGCCAATCCGACGACGGGCGGCGTGACGCCGTGGTTCACCGGCTTCGTCGGCGGCATCGGCGACATCCGCGCTGGCAACCGTGTGGCGGTCTTCGCCGGCAAGGCGTACTCGAATCTCGAGTGGGACGTGACGACCGGGACGCCCAATCCCGCGAGTGCGGGATGGGGCACGGTCGCGGCGGCCGCTGGCGGCATCCTCAACGCGGTCGCGTCCGGGGACACCAGCGCCGTCTCGCTGCATCCCGAAGTCGTCGCCGCCACCCCCGGCGCGCCACAGAACCTCATTGCGGCCGTCGCCGGCACTGGCGTCACGCTGTCGTGGGCGCCCCCGGCCGCGGGCGACGCGCTGGCCGACGGCGGCGCGCCAACCAGCTACGTGATCCGTGCCGGCTCGGGCACGGGCCTGTTCAACCTCGCCAGCTTCGACACGGGCACGCTGGCCACGTCGTTCGCTACGTCGGCGCCGAACGGCACCTACTACGTGCGCGTGCACGCGAAGAACGTCTTCGGCCTCGGCCCGGCATCGAACGAGGTGTCGTTCACCATCGGGCCGCAGGCCTGCACGACGCCGCCAGCGGCACCCGCCGGGCTCGTCGCCAACGTCGCCGGCGTGGCGGTGTCGTTCGCCTGGAACGCAGCGAGCGGCGCCAGCTCCTACGTGCTCGAAGCCGGCAGCGCAGCGGGCCTGGCCAATCTCGCGGTGGTCAACGTCGGCGCTGCGACCGGGTTTGCCGTGGCCGCCCCGCCCGGAACCTACTTCGTCCGCGTCCGCGGCTCGAACGCCTGCGGCAACGGCCCGGCGTCCAACGAGGTGTCGATCGTCCTCGGCACGCCCATCGTCGTGCCGGGTGTTCCCACCGGGCTCGCCTTCACCGTCGATCCCGCACGCAACGTCAGCATCACCTGGGCTCCACCCTCCAGTGGCGGATCGCCAACCGGTTACGTCCTCGAAGCGGGCAGCGCGGCCGGGCTCGCCGACCTCGCGGTGGCCCCCGTCGGCGGCACCGCCTTGTTCGTTCCGGGCGTCCCGTCGGGCACGTATTTCGTCCGAGTGCGGGCCATGAACCCGGCCGGGCAGGGCCCGCCCACCGCCGACCTCGCGATCGTCGTACCCTGACGGACGGAGTCGCCCGCATCTCGACACGGCGGCCGCCTGGCGGCCGGTCGCTTGTCGACGACGCTGTGTCGCCAGCGGCCGACAGACGGTCGCCGCTTACCCTCCCGGCCCTGTCCCGTTCCGGGGCAACGTGCCAAGTGCCTGGCCCAGCGCGACTTCCGCGCGTGATCGGTCCAGGCACGCGGCTTGCGACTCCTGCCGTCAGGAGGACCGCAAGATGCTGAACAACGCGTTGTGGAAGCATGCGCTGGTGGCGGCCCTTGCCGCCGGCCCCCTGGTCGTCGCCGCGGACGCCACCCTCGACTCGGTGACGAACCCGACCGCCGAGGCACCGGCGTCCGACGACGCGCGGCGCGTCGTTCGCGAGGTGACGATCCCGGCCGGCACGCAGCTCAGGCTGCAGCTCGAGACCAGTCATGCGTCGAACACGTCGCGGGCCGAAGACGCCGTGCAGGCGCGCCTGGCCGCGCCGGTCGTGGTCGATGGTCGCACCGTGCTGCCGACCAACACGCCGGCCACCGGTCACGTCACCGTGGCCCGGCCGTCGGGCAAGGTGAAGGGCCGCGCGTATCTCGCCGTCCGATTCACCGAGGTGCGCCCCGGCGACACGCGCTATGCGATGACGACCCGCACCTGGGGACGTGAGGCGCAGGGCACCAGGAAGAAGGACGCAGCGAAGATCGCGGTGCCCGGGGCGGTGGGCGCAGTGGTCGGCGCGGCGATCGACGGCAAGAAGGGCGCGGCGGTCGGCGCCGGTGTGGGCGCCGGTGCCGGCACCGCCGTGGTGCTGAGCACGGCGGGCGACGAGGTCCGCCTGCCGCGTGGCGCGACGGTGCTGGTGCGGCTGTCGGCCCCGCTCACCGTGCGGGTCGCGTCGTAGCCCACTCCGGACCCCGCGCGCCCGCGCACGGAGCGGGCGCTCCGGCGTGGTGACGGGCAGATCGGCGCGTCCGCGAACGCGCCCCTGGTCGTCGCTGCCCGGAGCGCCCGTCGGTGTGTGTACGGTTGTCATGCGCAAGCGGCTGAACCGGCCGAAAAACCCAGAATCCCCGCGAGTAGTTCTTACACGGTCCATCAAGTTGACATAGGGGAACGAGGCAGCCAGCTCAGCCGGATCGACGGGTTCGGGGCGAATTCCCCATTGCGCCGATTGGCACGCTTCGCGCACAGCAGCCGGCAGGCGGCTCTCGGCATCGGGCACGGGGCCCGGGGCGCGTCGCCTCCCCCCACACCCAACCGCCATGGCGTCACATCGCATCCACCGCGCCGGCAAGTTTCTCGTCGCCGGCGACGACAAGTTCGTGCCCACGGGCGTGTCCTACGGCACCTTCGCGCCCGACGCGCAGGGCGCCCAGTTCCCGCCGCTCGCGCAGGTTGCGGCCGACTTCGCCCGGATGCGGGATCTCGGCGTCAACACCGTCCGCGTCTACACCGTCCCCGACCAGGCCATCCTCGACCAGGCGGCCGCGGCCGGCCTCCGGCTGATGGTGGGGCTGCCGTGGGCGCAGCACATCGCCTTCCTCGACGACGCCCGCACGCTGCGCGACGTGCGGCGCGCGGTCGTGGACGGCGCCCGCGCCGTGGCCGATCATCCGGCGGTGGCGCTGGTCGCGCTCGGCAACGAGATCCCGGCGTCGGTGGTCCGCTGGCACGGCCAGTCGCGCATCGAAGCGTTCCTCCGCGAGCTCTACGACGACGCCAAGGCGGCGGCGCCCGACACGCTCTTCACCTACGTCAACTTCCCGCCCACCGAGTACCTCGAGCTGCCGTTCCTCGACGTCTGCGCCTTCAACGTCTACCTGCACGACGAGACCAAGCTGCGCCGCTACCTGGCCCGCCTGCAGCACGTCGCCGGCCCGCTGCCGCTGCTCATCGCCGAAGCCGGCGCCGACAGCATCCGCGAAGGGCTGGACGGCCAGGCGGCGCTCACCGCGATGCAGCTGAAGGCGGCCTACGCCGCCGGCGCCTGCGGCGCGATCGCGTTTGCGTGGACCGACGAGTGGTGGCGCGGCGGCCACGACGTGGACGACTGGGCGTTCGGCCTGGTGGACCGGCAGCGGCAGCCCAAGCCGGCGGCCGCGGCGGCGGCGCGCGTCTTCGCCGACGCGCCGTTCCCCCGCGAGGTGCAGGCGGCGTGGCCGACCGTGTCGGTGGTGGTCTGTGCCTACAACGCCGCCGACACGCTGGACGACTGCCTCCAGTCGCTGACGCGGCTGCGCTATCCGTCCTACGAGATGATCGTCGTCGACGACGGCTCCAAGGACGACACCGCCGCCATCGCCGCGCGCTATCCACAGGTGCGGCTCATCTCCACCCCCAACCACGGGCTGAGCACGGCCCGCAACATCGGCCTGGCCGCCGCCACCGGCGCCGTCGTCGCCTACACCGACGCCGACGTCCGCGCCGATGCCGACTGGCTCGGCTACCTCGTGCAGCCGTTCGCCGATCCGCAGGTCGTCGCCGTCGGCGGGCCCAACGTCGTGCCCGAGGACGACCCGTGGGTGGCGCAGTGCGTCGCCCGCGCCCCGGGCGGCCCCACGCACGTGCTGTTCGACGACCGCACCGCCGAGCACGTCCCCGGCTGCAACATGGCGATGCGCCGCGACGCCCTGACCGCGATCGGCGGCTTCAACCCGATCTACCTGCGCGCCGGCGACGACGTGGACGTGTGCTGGCGCCTGCAGTCGGCCGGCGGCGTCATCGCCTTCGCGCCCTCGGCACTCGTCTGGCACCACCACCGGCCCTCGGTCGGCGCCTTCTGGCGCCAGCAGGTGGGCTACGGCGAGGGCGAGGTGTGGCTCCGCCCGCACCACCCCGACAAGTTCGTCGGCAGCAAGATCCACTGGCGCGGCCACGTCTACAGCCCGCTGCCGTCGATCCGCGCCCTGTTCGAGACTTTCGTCAACACCGGGCAGTGGGGCACGGCGCCGTTCCCGTCGGTGTATCGCACCGACGCCTCGCCGATCGGCTACGCACCGCACGCCGCGTCGTGGATGGTGACGGCGGCGCTGCTGCTGGTCGTCGGCGCGGTGATGTTCGTGGTCGCCAGCGCCTCGGATCTGCCGACGCGCGCCGACGGGTTCGGCGCCGCCCTGGCGCTGGCCGGGTTGCTCGGGCTCGTCGCCACGACCGGCCGCGCCCTGCGTCTGGCGTGGCAGACCGACATCCGGGCGCTGCCGACGCTGCCCGGGCGCCGACCGGCCACCTCGCGGCTGCTGGCGCGGCTGCTCATCGCCTGGCTGCACGTCGTGCAACCGCTGGCGCGGGCCCGCGGGCGGCTGCGCGGTGCGCTCACCTCGCCCGAGTTCGAGCTGTCGCACGATCGCTCGGTGCCGACGCCGTCGCTGCAGCACCTCGCCGGCGTGTTGTCGTTCCTGGCCGCGCGCGGCCAGGCGCTCACCTTCTGGTCCGAATCGTGGCTGTCGCGCGAGGCGCTGCTGTCGCGCGTGGTGGAGCGGCTGCGCAGCACGCGCGTCGCTACGGCGCTCGAGATCGACGCCACCTGGCACCGCGTGCGCGACGTCAGCCTGCAGCTCGGGCGCTGGGGGCGCCTCGACGTGCAGATGCTGGTCGAGGAGCACGCCGGCGGCAAGGTGCTGGTCCGCATCTCACGGCGGCTGCACGTCACGCCCTTCTGCCGCACGCTGGTGGCCGGCCTGGCCGGGCTGGTGGGCACGCTGGCGCTGACCGGGGCCGAGGGCTGGATGGCCGGCACCCTGGCCGTCGTCGTCGGCCTGGCCATCCGGGCGTCGTGGCACGCCGCGGCCACCATCGCCCTGGCCGACACCGTGATGGCGCGGGTCCTGGTCGAGGCCGGCGCGATGCCGCTGTGGACGCCGGCCACCGTCGGCGTGGCCCACGCGCAGGCGGCGGTCGCCGCCGCCACGTCGGTGGCAGTACCCTCGACCCGTCATGCCCACTGACACGGCGCGGCCGGGCCGGCTGGCCGGATACCGGCGGCTGCTCGGCTACGCCAGGCCGCATCGCGACGGCTGGATCACCATCGTCGGAGCCACGCTGGCCAGCAGCGCCCTGTCGCTCGCCCAGCCGTGGCCGCTCAAGGTCCTCGTCGATCACGTGCTGGGGAGCCAGCCGCTCACCGGCTGGGGCGAGGCGATCGCCGCCGCGCTGCCCGGCGCCGGCACCGCCGCGGGGCTGCTGGCGTGGGTGGTCGCGGCCGGCCTGGCGATCTTCCTCGTCAACGCCGCCCTCGACTGGGTGATCGCGCTGCAGTGGACCACGGTGGGCCGGCGCATGGTCTACGACCTGGCCCGCGATCTCTTCGCCCGGGCCCAGCGCCGCGCCTGGACCGCGCACACGCGGCATCCGATCGGCGACACGCTCAGCCGCATCGCCGGCGACAGCTGGTGTGTGCACGCCATCGTGGATGCGCTGTGCATCGCGCCCGGGCACGCCCTCATCACCACGCTGGTGATGGTGGCGGTGATGCTGCAGCTCGACCCGGCGCTCACCCTGCTGGCCCTGGCGGTGGCGCCGTGCATGGTGGCTGCGGCCTGGATCTTCCGGGCCCCGATGCGCCACGCCGCGCACGCCCGCCGCGAGGTCGAAAGCCAGCTGCAGGCGCACGTCCACCAGACGCTGTCGAGCGTGCCGGTGGTGCAGGCCTTCACGCGCGAGGATGCCGAGCAGCGGCGCTTCGACGAGCTGACCGCGGCGGCGATCCGCGCCCACCAGCGCGGCGCACTGGTCGGCAGCGCCTACGCGCTCGGATCCGGCCTGGTCACCACGGTGGGCACCGCGGTGGTCATGGCCTATGCCGCGTTCCGGGTCCTCGACGGCCAGCTCACGCTCGGCACGACGCTGGTGTTCCTGGCCTACCTGAACGCCCTGCAGTGGCAGCTGGCCACGCTGGCGACGATGTACACCGCGCTGCAGACGGCCGGCGCCGGCGTGGACCGGGTGATGGACGTGCTGACCGCCGACGAGGCCGTCGCCGAGCGGCCCGACGCCCTGCCACTGCCGCCCAGCCGCGGCCAGGTCACCTTCGACGCGGTCAGCTTCGCCTACGCCGCCGACGCCCCGGTGCTCCGCGACGTCACGCTCGAGGTCGCCCCCGGCGACGTCGTCGCCGTCGTCGGTCCGACCGGCGCCGGCAAGAGCTCGCTCGTGTCGCTCATTCCGCGCTTCGCCGACGTCACCAGCGGCCGCGTGCAGGTGGACGGCCACGACGTCCGCGACGTCACGCTGGCCAGCCTGCGCGACCAGGTGGCGGTGGTGCTCCAGGAGCCGTTCCTGTTCCCGGTGTCGATCGCCGGGAACATCGCCCTGGGCCGGCCGACCGCCAGCCGTGAGGAGATCGAACGGGCGGCGGTGGTCGCCAACGCCGACGCCTTCATCCGCGCCCTGCCGCACGGCTACGACACCGTCGTCGGCGAGCGCGGCGCGTCGCTGTCGGGCGGCGAGCGGCAGCGGGTGGCCATCGCCCGGGCGCTGCTGAAGAACGCGCCCATCCTCATCCTCGACGAGCCGACCAGCGCCCTGGATGCCGACACCGAGCACGCCGTGGTCGAGGCGCTGGAACGGCTGATGCGCGGCCGCACGACGTTCATCGTCGCCCATCGCCTCTCGACGATCCGCCGCGCCACGACCGTCGTCGTGCTGGACCAGGGCCGCGTCGTCGAGGCGGGATCGCCGGCGATGCTGCTGGCGCAGCCGGGGCGGTACCGCCGGCTCCACGACCTGCAGTTCGGCGCGGCCATGGCAACCGCGCGGACGGCGGAGGCGGTGGCGTCGTGAGCGGCGTGGCGGCGACGACCGCGGCCGCTGCGGCGACGCGCGCCACCGCGCCGGGCACGCTGCGCACGCTGCTGTGGCTGGCCCGCTATCCGCTGCGGCGGTGGCGCGCCCTGCTGGCGGTGCTGGCGACGATGCTCGGCAGGATCGGCGTCGATCTGCTCAAGCCGTGGCCGCTCAAGATCCTGGTGGATCACGCCCTCGGCGCCCAGCCGCTCACCCCGGCCCTGGCGGCGGCGCTTGCCGTCCTGCCCGGCGACGGCTCGCCGCGCGCGCTGGTGCTGTGGAGCGCCGGCGCCACCATCGCCCTCTTCCTGGCCGGCTGGGCCCTGAGTGTCGCCTCGGCCTACACCAACATCGGCTTCGGCCAGCGCATGGTCTACGACCTGGCCACCGATCTGTTCAGCCACCTGCAGCGGCTGTCGCTCCGCTTCCACAGCCGTCAGGCGGTCGGCGACTCGATCCGCCGCGTCACCACCGACTGCGGCTGCGTGTCGGTCATCGTCAAGGACGCAGTGCTGCCCTTCGCGGCGGCGCTGGTGTCGTTTGCGGCGATGTTCGTGGTGATGTGGCGGATGGAGCCGACGCTCACCCTGGTGGCATTGGCGGTGGCGCCGTGGCTGCTGCTGGTGCTGCGCCGCTACATGTCGCCGATGCTGGAGACCAGCTACACCCAGCAGGAGGCCGAGGCCCGCATCTACGAGGTGGTCGAGCGGCAGCTCTCGGCGCTGCCGGCGGTGCAGGCGTTCGGCCGGGAACAGGCTGGCGACCGCGCCTTCGCGCACGCCACCGACCGGGTGGTGGACGCCTCGGTCGCCTCGGCGGTCGTCGGCTTGAAGTTCAAGGTGCTCATCGGCCTGGGCACGGCGTGCGGCACCGCGGCGACGATCTGGCTGGGCGCCCAGAGCGTGCTCGACGGCCGGCTCACCGTCGGCGGCGTGCTGGTGTTTCTCGCCTATCTCACCGCGCTCTACGGCCCGCTCGAGATGCTGATGTACGCCCCCTCCACCACGCAGGGTGCCGCCGGCAGCGCCCGCCGCGTGCTCGAGGTGCTCGCCACCCGCCGCGACGTGGACGACCGGCCCGATGCCCGGCCGCTCACCGCGACCGCCGGCCACGTGCGCGTCGAGCACGTCACCTTCGGCTACGACGAGGGCCGGCCGGTCCTCGACGACGTCAGTTTCGAGGTGCGGCCCGGGGAAACCGTGGCGATCGTCGGCGCCACCGGCGCCGGCAAGAGCACGCTGGCCAGCCTCATCCCGCGCTTCCACGACGTGTGGGACGGCCGGGTCACGGTGGACGGCGTGGACGTGCGCGACCTGCAGCTGAAGAGCCTGCGCTCGCAGGTGTCGGTGGTGCTGCAGGAGCCGTTCCTGCTGCCGATGACGGTGGCCGAGAACATCGCCTACGGCCGGCCCGAGGCCTCGTTCGACGCCATCGAGGCCGCCGCCCGCGCCGCCAACGCCCACGACTTCGTGATGCGCCTGCCGCAGGGTTACGACACGGTGCTGGCCGAGCGCGGCGCGACGCTCTCGGGCGGCGAGCGCCAGCGCCTGGCGGTGGCCCGCGCGCTGCTCAAGGACGCGCCGATCCTCATCCTCGACGAGCCGACCAGCGCCCTGGACGCCGAGACCGAGGCCGAGCTGCTGGTGGCGCTCGAGCGGCTGAAGCTGGGCCGCACCACCATCGTCATCGCGCATCGGCTCTCGACCATCGCGTCGGCCGACCGCGTCGTGGCGCTCGAGCACGGCCGGGTGGTGGAAGACGGATCGCCGGCGGCGCTGCTGGCGCAGGGCGGCGTCTACGCCCGCTTTCTGGCCCGGCAGCGGGGCGAGGGCGAGAACGATGGCCGCTGAGTCCGGCAGCCCGGAACCGCTGGCGCCGGCGACGTGGACCGACGGTGCGCTGCCGGAGAACGTCCGGGCCGGCGCCGGCACGGTGATCTCCGGCGCGGTGGCCTTCAAGCGGCTGCGCAGCCAGCGCCGCCCGGCGCTGACCATCGGCACCCAGTGCACCATGGACGGCGTGCAGTTCGCCCTCGGGCCCGACGCGGAAGTGGAGATCGGCGACTACTGCTACTTCACCAACGCGGTGCTGCTCAGCGAGCAGGCGCTGCGCATCGGCCGCTACGTGGTCATCGGCTGGAACACCACCATCGCCGACAGCGACTTCCACCCGCTGGCGCCGGCGCTGCGCATCGCCGACGCCATCGCCTGCTCGCCGGCCGGCGCCGGGCGGCCGCGGCCGCCGATTGCCACCCGCGAGGTGGTGATCGAGGACGACGTGTGGATCGGACCGAACGCGACGATCCTGAAAGGCGTGCGCATCGGCGCCGGCTCGTTCATCGAACCCGGCGCGCTGGTGACCCGCGACGTGCCGCCGCGCTCGCGCGTCGCCGGCAACCCGGCCGCGGTGGTGGCCACGCTGTGAGTGCCGCCGCGCTGCGCCGGCTGCCGTGGGACTGGTACGACGGCCGGATTCCCGACAACGTCGCGGTGGCCGCCTCGGCCTACGTCGAGACCACCTTCAGCTTCAGCCTGCTGCGCAGCCGCCACGCCGACGCGGTGGTGATCGGCGAAGGCGCCTCCACCTACCTGGGCACGATGTTCGACGTCGGTCCGGAGGGCCGGGTGCGGCTCGGCGACTACGCGCTGGTCCACGGCGCGCGCATCATCTGCGAGCAGGAGGTGACCATCGGCGACTACGCGCTGCTGTCGTGGAACGTGGTGCTGATGGACAGCTACCGGGTGCCGCTCGACCCCGAGGCGCGGCGCGCGCAGGTACGGGAAGTGCCGGCGCGCCAGCCGCGGCGGCTCGAGGGCGACGGCCCGTCGGGGCCGGTGCGCATCGGCCGCGGCGCCTGGATCGGCTTCGACAGCTGCGTGCTGCCCGGCGTGACGGTGGGCGAGGGCGCGGTGGTCGGCGCCCGCTCGGTGGTGCGGCGCGACGTCGAGCCGTTCACGATCGTCGCCGGCAACCCGGCGCGCCTGGTGCGCCGGCTCACCGCCGAGGAGATGGCCGATGGCCGTTGAGCGCGGATCGCGGGGACGCATCATCGTCTTCGGCATCCTGTTCTGGTACCCGCTCGCCGGGGTCACCTACCAGTTCCTGCACTACCTGCTGGCGCTGCGCCGTCTCGGCTACGACCCCTACTACGTCGAGGACTCGGGCCGCTGGGTCTACGACCCGGCGCTGAACGACCTCACCCCGGATGCCAGCCGCAACGTCGCGGCGGTGGCGGCGGTGCTCGACGAGCACGGCTTCGCCGGCCGCTGGGCGTTTCGCGGCCACTATCCCGACGGCCGGACCTACGGCATGACCGAGGCCGAGGTGCTGGCGCTCTACCGCGACGCCGACGCATTCCTGAACGTCACCGGCGCGCAGGAGATCCGCGACGAGCACCTGGCGATTCCGCGCCGCATCTACGTCGAGTCCGACCCGTTCGCCTCGCAGGTCAACGTCGCCAACGGCGACGCCAAGGCCATCGCCGCGCTCGACGCCCACGACGCGCACTTCACCTTCGGCGAGAACATCGGCCAGCCCGACTGCGGCATCCCGGCCACCCCGTACCACTGGCAGCCGACGCGCCAGCCGGTGCTGGTGGACCTGTGGCGGAACGGGCTGCCACGCGCCGACGCCGCCTTCACCACCATCACCACCTGGCACAACACGGGCAAGGACGTCACCTGGCAAGGCGAGCGCTACTACTGGACCAAGGACCGCGAGTTCGAGCACTTCCTCGACCTGCCGACGCGGCGCCCCGATCCGTTCGAGCTGGCCGTCGGCGTCGACGAGCCGACGCGGGCCCGGCTCACCGGCCTGGGCTGGAGCCTGCGCTCGTCGGTGGATCTGTCGGCCAGCGTGACCGGCTACCGCGACTACATCCAGCAGTCGCGCGGCGAGTTCACGGTGGCGCGCGATCAGTACGTGCGGCCGCGCACCGGCTGGTTCAGCGACCGCACGGCCTGCTACCTCGCCGCCGGCCGCCCGGTGATCACGCAGGACACCGCCTTCGGCAAGTTCCTGCCCACGGGCCGCGGCCTGTTCGCCTTCTCGACGATGGACGACGTGCTGGCGGCGGTGGACGCCATCGCCACCGACTACGAGGGCCACGCCGCCGCCGCCCTCGAGATCGCCGAGGAGTACTTCGGCGCCGAACGGGTGGTGCAGAGCCTGCTCACCCGCGCCGGGCTGTAGCCGCGAGCCCATGGCCGCGCCGGTCGCCATCGTCGCCGGGTACCTCGCCGGCAACCCGGTGGGCGGCCACGTGCTGTCGATCCTCCACTGGCTGAGCGGCCTGCGCCGGCTCGGTTACGACGTGGTGTTCGTCGAGCACCACGGCTGGGCCGATGCCTGCTGGAACCCGCGTACCCGCACGCTCAGTGACGACTGCTCGTACGGCCTGGTCGAGCTGAGCGGCCACGCCCGCCGGCTGGGCCTGCGCGGCTGGTGCTTCGTCGATCGCCAGGGCGGCTACCACGGCCTGCGCAAGGACGAGCTCGCGGCGCTGTGCCGCGACGCCGACGTGCTCGTCGGGCTGTGGACGGTCACCTGGCTCGACGCCTTCGCCGCCTGCCGCCGCCGCCTCTTCATCGACACCGATCCCGGCTTCACGCAGTTTGCGATGACGCCGGGCGTGCCGGCCGCGCCCGGCTACGCCTCGCCCTTCGACTTCCACGAGCACTACTCCTACGGCACGCGCATCGGCCAGCCCGACTGCCCCATCCCCACGCACGGCCTCACCTGGAAGCCGCTGCGGCCGCCGGTGGATCTCGACGTGGTGGCGGTGCGCGAGACGCCGGCCGGCGCGAGCTACACCACCGTGATGGCGTGGTCGTCGCGGCCGCCCGTGGTCTACGAGGGCGTCGAGTACGGCCAGAAGGACGTCGAGTTCTGGAAGATCGCGGCGCTGCCGTCGGTCAGCCCGGTGCCGCTCGAGATCGCCCTGGGCGGACGGGCTCCGTACAAGGCGATTCGCGAGGCCGGCTGGCGGCTGGCCGACGCCGCCGCGGTGACGGCGACGCCGTGGACGTACCTGGACTACATCGCCGGCTCGCGCGGCGAGTTCAGCGTCGCGGTCAACCTCGAGGTGAAGACGCGAAGCGGCTGGTTCAGCGACCGTACCGCCGCGTATCTGGCGTCCGGCAAGCCGGCGGTGGTGCAGGACACCGGTTTCTCCGCCGACCTGCCGTGCGGCGAGGGGCTGTTGGCGTTCACCACGGTGGACGAGGCAGCCGCCGCGATCGCGGAGGTCGAGCGCGACTACCCGCGGCACGCGCGGGCGGCGCGGCGCATCGCCGAGCAGCATCTCGACGCCCGTCGCATCGTCGCCCGCGTGCTCGCGGGCGGCTGACGATCTCGTACGTAGGGCAGGCCTTTCAGGCCTGCCGGCCTGACGCGCGTTCCAGGCAGCCCTGAAGGGCCGCCCTATGTACGACGTGCCGGGGCGAGACCCTTCCGCACGTAGGGCAGGCCTTCAGGCCTGCCAACGCGCGTCAGAACGTCGCCAGCGCGTTCACCGGAAAACCCGTCCCGCCGGTGACCGGCACCGGCGCCACCGTGAGCAGGAACTCCCAGCGCTTCTGCGCCGCCGCCAGCTCGCCCAGCGCCTCGAGATCCTGGTTGTCGAGGATGTTGATGCCGAGCGCAGTGATGGCCAGCGTGTGCACCGGCAGGTTGATGCCGGTGACGAGCGATGGCACGACGTCGAGCGCCGCGTCGCTGCCGATGAGCGCCACGCCGCGCGCCTTGAGCCAGGCGGCGGTGGAAGCGTGGAGGCCGGCGGCGTTCTGGCCGACGTTCCACGGCCCGAGCGCCGTGCGTCTGGCCCAGCGGCCGGTGCGGACGAGCAGCGCGTCGCCGGGGCCGACCTTGAGGCCGGCGCGCTTCTCCCACGCTTCGAGGTCCTCGACGAAGATCGGCGTCCCCGGCTCCAGGTAGGGCAGGTTCTTCGCCCGCGCCATGTCCATGAGGATCCCGCGCGTGACGTAGCCGTGGCGGAAGCCCTGGATGCCGAGCTTCGTGCAGCCGCTCTCGGTGTTCACCTCGGCGCGGGCGTAGCCGTTGTAGGTCTGGTCCTTGTAGAGGATGTGGCACAGCGCGTCGAGGTGGCTGTGCGCGTAGCCGTGGTAGGACACGCGGTAGGTGTCGGTGGAGAACCCGCGGTTCATCGTGTGTTCGAACGGACTGGCGTTGTCAGGCTCCTTGGTCGTGAGCGGCGAGTGCGCCAGGCCGACGGCCCGGCCGGCCTTGACGAGCGCGGCCGCCTGGCGGCGTTTGGCGTCGGTGATGAGGTTGGCCGCGCCCAGCTCGTCGGCAGCGCCCCAGCGGCCCCAGTTCGACACCTCCTTGAAGTAGGCGTCGAACTCCTCGGTGGTGGCCGGCCGGCGGGCGGCCGACGGCCCCGGTGAGAGCACGGCCGGCGAAGCCGGCGTGCCGGGTGTGGCGGGCGGCTGGTCCGCGCCGTACAGCGCCGGCGCGGCCAGCGCACACGCCGCGACCGCGATCCGGGTGAGCGCATGCATTCGCATAGGCGGTCAGTGTATGCTCACTGTTTCCGGCCGGTGCACATTTCGGGCTGGAGTACGGTGTCATGGTCATCCCGACGAGTTCCCTCATCATCGGCCTGGCGGGCGTGGTCGTCCTGGCCCTGGTGTGGCGCCAGGTCGGCGCCGGGGTGCGGGCCCGGCGCTGGCGCTCGACCGCGGCGACGATCCTCGACTCGCGGCTCGACAGCGGCGGCGTCAACCCGCTCAGGCGCAGCGTCAGGGTGCACGCCCGCTACCGCTACCAGGCGTCGGGGATCACCTACATCGGCGAGCGGCTCGCCTTCACCGCGCCGGTGCGCCTCCAGATGGAGGCCGCCGAGCGACGGTTGAGGCAGCTGGCGGCCGGCAAGCTGATCGAAATCTGGTACGACCCGGCCAACCCGTCCCGCGCCGTGGTCGACCCGAGGATCTCGTGGGGGCACTACGTGCTGGCGGCGGCCGGTGCAATCTGCGTCACCGAGGTGCTGGTGACGATGGCGGTCGCGCTCGTCGCCAGGTGACCGCGCGATGGCCCCGGGCCCGCGCTTCGCGCTGCCCTGGACCGGCCTGCGCCGCTTCCGGCGCGATCCGCTGACGTTCCTCGAATCGGTGGCGGCCCATGGGCCGGTGGCCGAGTTCACGCTCGGCCCGCAGCGCGTGTTCCTGCTGAGCGACCCCGCCGCCATCGAGGACGTGCTGGTGACCAGCGCCGCGCACTTCGCCAAGGGCCGCGCCCTGGAGCGCGCCAAGCGGACGCTGGGCGAGGGCCTGCTGACCAGCGAAGGCGCGTTCCACCTGCGCCAGCGGCGGCTGATGCAGCCGGCCTTCCACAGGGCGCGCATCGCCGGCTACACCGACGCCATGGCCCGCACCGCCGTGGCGACGCGCGAACGGTGGACCGCCGGCCAGCCGCTCGATCTGTCGGGCGAGATGAACCGCCTGACGCTGACCATCGTCGCCGACACGCTGTTCGGATCGGCGGTGGGCAGCGACAGCGACACGGCGCGCGTGCAGCAGGCCATCACCGACGTGATGGAGATGTTCGACCTGGTGATGCTGCCCTTCGCCGAGTGGCTGGTGCACCTGCCGCTGCCGCGCATGCGCCGCTACCGCGCCGCCCAGCGGGCGCTCGACGCGCTCATCTACGGCATCATCGGCGCCCGGCGCGCCTCGGGCGCGGATCGCGGCGATCTGCTGTCGATGCTGCTGCACGCGCAGGACAGCGAGGGCACCGGCGGCATGACCGACCGCCAGGTGCGCGACGAGGTGATCACGCTGTTCCTCGCCGGCCACGAGACCACGGCCAACGCACTCAGCTGGCTGTGGGTGTTGCTGGGCCGTCATCCCGAGGTGGAGGCGCTGCTGCATGCCGAGCTCGACGCGGTGCTCACGGACGGCCGGGTGCCCGTCGCCGCCGACGTGGCGCGGCTGCCGTACACGCGCGCCGTCGTCGCCGAGTCGATGCGCCTGTATCCGCCGGCGTGGACGATGGGCCGACGGGTGCTGAAGGACTACCGCACGGGCGGGCACGACATCCCGGCCGGCTCGCTCGTCCTGATGAGCCAGTGGATCGTGCACCGCGACCCGCGGTGGTGGCCGGAGCCGACGCGGTTCGATCCCCGGCGGTGGCTGGGGGACGGCACGGCGGTCGCGGGGACGGGAGCCGCTGCGGGCGCGGGCACGCGGCCGCGCTTCGCCTACTTCCCGTTCGGCGGCGGCAACCGCGTGTGCATCGGCGAGAGCTTCGCGTGGAGTGAGGCGATCGTGCTGGTCGCGGCCATCGCGCAGCGGTGGCGGCTGGTGCTCGACCCGGCGCATCCGGTGGAGCCGCAGCCGCTCATCACGTTGCGGACACGATACGGCGTGCGGGCGACGCCGGAGGCGCGGGCCGCCGCCGCACCGCCAGCGACCCTCGGCGCGCAGCCGGCGACTACTTGATCTCGGTCAGCTCGCCCTTGTCGTCGATGCGGAAGGCGCCGCCGGCGACGCCGTTGCAGCTCGCCGGCGACTCGCTGGCCGGCGGCGCCGTCATCTCGAAGCGATAGCCGTACTTCTCGAGGACCTTGCCGCCCTGGGGCGGCACGTCGGTGTCGGAGATGAACGCCATCGTCTGGCCGGGGGCCGGCCATGCTCGGCCGGGGCTCCGTCTTCAGCGGCGGCCGGTGGGCACCATGTTGCGGATCGCGCTGATGCGCCAGCCCTGGGGCGTGCGCACCACGACGATCGACGTCCACATCCGTCTCGATGCGGTGCCCGGGGCGGTTTCGATCTCGTAGGGGCCGTCGGCGACGGCGACATCGGCGGTGACGAAGCGCACCGCCTCGACGCGGATGCGCCGGGTGCCCGGGTTCTGCGCCGACGAGCGCGCCGTGCCGCTGACGATCGCCGCCCGGCCGCGCCGCCACTCGCCGGAGGTCGTGTACTGGTCGGCGTCGGCGGTGAAGAGCGCCTCCACCGCCTGCGGGTCCTTGAGCTCGCGGGCCGCGACATAGCGCGCCACCACGTCGCGGACCGCGGCCTCGTCACCGGCGCGCGGACCCTCCTGGCCGGCGGCGGCCGATGAGGCGGAGAGCAGGAGACACACGACAAGTGCAGTGGGGCGCATCGTGGCCCCAGTCTACGACGCGAGCGCCGGCGCTAACTGCCCGGCTGCCTGGCGAACACGGCCACGGTGTTGACGACCTGTCCGGCCACGTTCGTGCCCTTGCCGGTGATCGTCATCGTGTTGCCGTCGGGCGACAGCACCGCCGTCTGCGTGATGGTCGGCTTGCTCTTCACGGAGTAGCGGGCCTCGACCGTGGTCGGACTCACGCGCCGGAACCGGTAGGTGTCGGCATTCGGGTTGACGCCCGTGACCGGCAGGTCCTGGTTGACGGCGCCGGCCACCTCCCAGTGCATCGCCGGGCCGATGGCCGGAGTCACGTCCACGGCCACCTTCCGTGCCTGGTCGTTGCCGGTGATGACGATGGTCTGCGCCTTGGGACCCGGCGCCGGCGCGTAGGTGGACTTCTCGACGTCGAGGGCCCACGTGCCGGCGAAGCGATCGTTGGAGCGGTCCGGCCCCCCGGAACCACAGGCTGCCAGGACCACGGAGAGCGAGAGTGACATGAGCCACGACGGTGCGTGCATCGCGTCCTCCTTGAGTGCGCTCGAAGGGCCGAGTCTAGCACCGCAGCTCGGCCGTAGGGATGTCTGCACCGGGCCGATTCCACGTAGGGCAGGGCTTCAGCCCTGCCTCCCCGGCAGCTCCAAAGAGCTGCCCTTCGGGCGCGGCCCTAGAAGAGGACGAGGAGCACCGGCAGCAGCAGCAACGGACCGGCCAGGACCATCGCCAGGCTCCAGCGCAGCAGCACCTGCCGCAGCCGCGGCCGCTCGTCCTCCGCCGCCGAGGCGATGAGCGTGGCGCCGGTGTTCGAGAACGGCGAGCAATCCACCACCGTGGCCGACACGCCCAGCGTGGTGATGAGCGCCCAGCCGGGCACGGCGCCCGAGGTCGCCAGCGGCACCGCCATCGGCACCAGTGCCGCCAGCACCGCCGTGGTCGAGGCGAACGCCGAGACCAGCGCCGCGATCATGCAGATGACGAGTGCCGCCACCAGCGGCGTGCCGATGGCCATGGCGCCGCGGCCGAGCAGGTTCACCGCGTCGAGGCGCTGCAGCACGGCCACGTAGGTGACGATGCCGCTGACGATCATCGCCGTGGACCAGTCGATGCGGCCCAACGCCTGCCGCCCCACCGCCGGGTCGATGGCGGCCAGCAGCGCGCCGAGGCTGAGAAGCACGATGCCGATGTCGGGGTCGAGTCCGGCCAGGGTTGCGGCGACGAATCCGGGCACGAGCAGGACGAGGCAGACGAGGGTGACGCGCTGCGGCGCCGTAGGGCGGCTCGTCACGGTGGCCTCCTGGCAGGGCTGAAGCCCTGCCCTACGTACGTCGTCCGCCCCGCGCGCCCGCTCCTCTTCCGTAGGGCAGCTCTTTAGAGCTGCCTCCTGGCAGGGCTGAAGCCCCGCCCTACGTGCTGCTTCCCCGCGGCCGAAGATCGCCATGGCCGCCAGCAGCAGCACGAGATTGGCCGCCACCGCCGCTGCCAGCAGCACCAGCGGACTCACGTCGATGCCGGCCTCGCGCGCGACGCGGTAGGTGATGATGCCGAAGAGACTCGTCGGCGCGAACGCCCCGGCACTGATGCCGCTGTTGAGCGCTACCGCAATCAGCGCCGCGTCCACGCCGGCGGTGCGCGCCGCGGCCATGCCGAGCGGACCGGTGGCCAGACCGCCCTGCGGGGCGCCCATCGCCGCCGCCACCGCCGACAGCCCGAAGAACATCACCGGCACGGTGCCGCGCCGGCCGCCGGTGCGCGCCAGCAGCGCGTCGATCACCCGCGCCGTGGCGCCGTTCAGATGGGCGATGCCGAAGAACCAGGTGACGCCCACCACCAGCATGAAGATGCCCACCGGGAACCCGGCCATCACCTCGCGCAGCGTCATGCCGGCCAGCAGCGGCCCGGCGGCACACGCCGCCACGAACATCAGCAGGCCGAGGTGCAGGCCGCGCAACGTGGCCAGCGCGAACAGGGCCACGAAGAGCCCCAGCGCGAGGATGGGCGCCGTCAAGGCCGCCCATCATATGCCGGGCTCGCGGCGGGGTCGTGCGCGGGGATCTGGCCCCGTGGTTGCAGCGTCTTTCCACTGTGACCTCCAGTGGATACCCGCCTGCCGATCCTGAGGCGCGCCCGGTGCTGGTGACAGGCGCCACGGGGTATGTCGGCGCCCGGCTGGTGCCGCGGCTGCTCGACGCCGGCTACACCGTCCGCTGCGCCGTGCGGACGCCGCGCAAGCTGGCCGACCGGCCCTGGCACGGCGACCCGCGCGTGGAGATCGTCCGCTGCGACTTCGCGTCACCAGAGAGCCTGGTCGAGGCCATGCGCGGCTGCGGCGCGGCGTTCTACCTCGTGCACAGCATGATGTCGGCTGGCGGCGGCTACGCCGAACACGACCGCACGCTGGCCCGCGCGTTCTCGGCCGCGGCGGCCACCGCCGGGGTGTCGCGCCTCGTCTACCTGGGCGGGCTCGGCGAGACCGGCGAAGGGCTGAGCGAGCACCTGTCGTCGCGGCGCGAGGTGGAGCACGAGCTGGCCAGCGGCGGCGTGCCGCTCACCGTCTTCCGGGCGGCGATGATCCTCGGCAGCGGCTCGGCGTCGTTCGAGATCCTGCGCTACCTGGTCGATCGCCTGCCGGTGATGGTCACACCGCACTGGGTCACCACGCGCAGCCAGCCGATCGCCATCGGCGACGTGCTGCACTACCTGGTGGCGTGCCTCACGGTGCCCGACACCGTCGGGCGCACGCTCGAGATCGGCGGGCCGGACGTGCTGACCTACCGCCAGCTGATGGACGTGATGGCCGACGCGCGCGGCCTGCGCCGGCGCCTGGTGATCCCGACGCCGTTTCTGACCCCGAAACTCAGCTCGCTGTGGATCCACGTGGTCACGCCGATCAGCCAGCGCATCGCCCGGCCGCTCGCCGAGGGCCTGCGCAACGAGGTGGTGGTGCGCGACGACGCCGCGGCGCGGCTCATGCCGCACACGCCGCTGCCGGTGCGCGAGGCCATCCGCCTGGCGCTCGAGGAGGAGAAGACCTCCGCCGTCGAGACGTCGTGGTCGTCGGCCGGGCCGATGCCCGGCGACCCCGACTGGGCCGGCGGCACGGTGTTCACCGACACCCGCGCGGCGATCGTCCACGCCACGCCCGACGCCACCTTCGCCGCGGTGTGCCGCCTGGGCGGCGACGCCGGCTGGCACCGCGGCACGTGGTTGTGGAAGGTGCGCGGCGGCATCGATCGGCTGGTGGGCGGCCCGGGGCTGCGCCGCGGGCGCCGCCATCCCGAGCAGATCGCCTACGGCGAGACCATCGACTTCTGGCGCGTCACCGAGATCGAGCCGGGCCGCCACCTCCAGCTGCGCGCCGAAATGCGCGTGCCCGGGGTGGCGTTGCTCGACTTCCGCATCGAGGGCGTGAGCGCCAGCGTGGACGGCGCCGGCGCGCCGGCGTCGTGCCGGCTGGTGCAGGAGGCGCGCTTCCAGCCGCGCGGGCTCTTCGGGCTGCTCTACTGGTACGCGGTGCTGCCGCTCCACGCCTGGGTCTTCAACGGGTTGCTCCGCGGCATCGCCGACATGGCGGAGCGGATGCCCGCGGGCACGCCGGCGATGGCGCCGCCGTCCGCGCCGGGCGAGGTGCTCGACGACACGCGGCTGGCGCGTCAGAGCGGGCGCGCCACCTCCACGTAGCGGCACAACGCGTTGGCCAGCCGCATCTGGTCCGGCGTGCGGCACTCGGGTTCCAACAGCCGCGGCGACGCCACGACGACCACGGCGCAGCGGGCTCGCGATGTGGCCACGTTGAGCCGGTGCAGGCTGTAGAGGAACTCCAGCCCGCGCGGCGTGTCCTCGGCGCGCGAGGTGCCCATGGCGTAGACGACCACCGCCGCTTCCTGGCCCTGGAAGCGATCGACGGTGCCCACCGGAATGCCGCGTCCGGCCAGGCGTTCGGCCAGGCGGCTGACGTGCGCGTTGTAGGGCGCCACGATCCGCAGGTCGTCGGCGGTCAGCGGACGGGGCTCGCCGCTGCCGTTTACCCACTGCGCGTCAGGGGCGAGCAGGCGATCGACGAGGGTCGCGACGGCGTCCACTTCCTCCGGTGACCAGTGGCGGTTGCCGTCGTGCGGCACCGGCAGCCACCACGGCCCGGCGCCGTCGAGCCCGTCGGTGCCGATGAGCCGCTGCTGCTCGAGCCCCTCGCGCGGCTGCAGCTTGCCGTCGTAGAAGAGCTCGGACGTGAAGGCGCACAGCGACGGCGCCAGCCGCCAGGTGGTGTCGAGGAAGAGCCCGCGGTCGAGGGGCATCGTCGGGTGATCGCCGAGCACGTGCTGCAGGGCGGAGAGGTCCACGCCGTCGGGATGGTGGGCCTGCTGCGGCTGCTGGAGCTGCTGCGGGTCGCCGAGCAATACCAGCGAGGACGCCGCCGGCGACACGGCCAGCGCGTCGGCCAGCGACATCTGCCCGGCTTCGTCCACGAACAGCACGTCCACGACGCCGGCGAACTCCTCGCGCGCCCACAGCCAGGCCGTGCCGCCGAGCACGTCCACCTCGCCGTCGGCGATGGCCCGCAGCGCCTCGGGGTTGCCGGCGATCTCGCGGACGCCGCCGTCGTGTGGGGCGTCGTCGTCGGGGTCGCACTTGTGCGCGAGCCGCACCGTCTCGCCGGCCGCGGCGGCCTGGTCGAGCACGGCGTGCAGCAGGTTGCGGATCACCTTGTGGCTCACCGCCACCACGCCCACCTTGCGGCCGTCGCGGACCAGCGCGCGGATCATCTGCGCGCCGATGTAGGTCTTGCCGGAGCCGGGCGGGCCCTGCACCGGCAGCGTCGAGCGATCGAGCGTGGTGGCGAGGCGGACGGCGAAGTCGTTCGAGGTCTCGAAGACCAGCGGCGCGAAGTGGCCGGAGGTGAGGCGTGGCGGACGTCGGTGCAGGAGGTCGAGGCCGCATCCATGGCTCTCGCTCTCGTCGTAGGTCAGCGCGTCGTAGGGCAGAGCTTCAGCTCTGCCATCCCCGCACAGCCGCAACAACGATCGACGCAACACGTCGGCGTGGACGATCGGCGCCTCGAACACCGCCGACGGATGCGTCTCCGCGGTGGCCCTGCCCTTCTTCACGTCGAGGAGGCGGGCGTGGCGGTCGTGGGCGACGACGTCGCCGAACTTGACCGCGCGGTCGGGCCCGCGAACCAGCAGCTCGCCGCGGCGGCCGATTTCGCACTCCTGCGCCGGGTAGGTGTAGCGATCGACGACCGAGCCGGTGGGCCGGCCGGTCTTCTCGCTGACCACGTCCCTCACGCGTTCGACGAACGACAGTCCGGCGATCGCTGCGGCCTCTTCCACCAGGTCGTCGTCGGCGAGCGCGTTGAGACGGAAGCGCTCCCACCACTGCGCCTTGTCCTCGCGGCGATGCCAGCCCAGGAGCTGCGCCAGCAGCCACCGTGGATGCTGCGGATGCGCCGGGTCGTGGGCGTCGGTGGCCAAGCCGTCGAGCAGCCGCGCGCTGGCGGCCAGCTCGGCGGCTTCGAGTTCGGTGACCGCCGCGGGCGGCTCCGGCGGCTTGGGCGTCGGTCGCGGCACCTCGACACCGGAGGCGACGAGGTCCGCGCGCAGCCGCTCCAGCCAGTCGCGCAGCGCGGAGGTCGAGCGGCAGTCGTCGGCGTTGTAGCCCTCCACCGCGGCGCGGGTCGCCGGGTCGATGGCGCCGGGGCCGTGCGCCTCGAGGGCCAGCTCGATGGCCTGCATTTCGGCGGCCGCGTCGTCGAGCGGCACCGCGCGGGCGAAGCCGTAGAACTGCTCGAGCTGCTTGATCGAGTAGCTCTCGACGCCGGCGCGCAGCGCCCGGCGGACCACGGCGTGGAGGTCCACGAAGCGCTCGGCGCGCAGCAGCCGGTCCAGCTCGTCGCCGCGGGTGGCGTGCCGGCCCATCAGCCGCTTGAAGGCGGACGGCTCGTAGTGGCCGAAGTGGTAGACGTGCAGGCCGGGATCCGCCGCCCACGCCTGCATCACGTAGTCGATCACCGCCTCGAAGGCCGCGCGCTCCTCGGCGTCGTCGTGCGCCCACCAGGCGCGATAGCCGGCGGCGGTCCAGATCCCGAACAGGTACTCGCGGCCGCCGTCTCGGGCGAAGCGCGCACCCTCGAGGTCCAGGAAGATGTCCCCCGGCGACGGCGCGGGCAGACGCCCCAGCCCCAGCCCCGCCTCCACCGGCAGCAGCAGCTCGTGCACCGGCGCGCCCGTCTCGCGCTGACGCTGTTGCACCCGCGCCTGCCCGCCGAGCCGCGCGTAGGTCTCGCGCGACCCGCGCCTGGGCGTGAACGGCACCGGCAGCGGCATCGACGCCACGGCCGCAAGCGTGGCGTGCCCCTGCGTGGTCAGCTCCGTCCGCTGCGCCCGGTGGATGCCGGCGATGAACGACAGGTGATCGTCGCCGCGCCGCCGCGCCTCGCACCGCTCGCTCCAGCGGCACAGCCCGCACGCCTCGACCGGCTCGGGATAGTGCGCCTGGTGCAACGCGGCCGCCCCGGGCGGAGCGGCAGAGCCGCCCGCCTCCGCTCTTCGAGCTTCGGCGTGGTCTCGCCGGAGCTCAAGCGAAGGCGGAAAGCCCTGCCCGACGGCGTGCAGCAGCTCCGCGCGGACGCGACGGACGTAGGCAGCGAAGTCCCCGACACGATAGGCGCGGACCTCGAACGACGTCTCGCCCCCGGGCGCGACCACATGAAATCGCTCCGGCACCCGGCCCTGCATCCCGCCCAGCAGGTCCGAGTAGACGGCCAGCTGCAGCACCGTGCCACCGCGCGTCTCCCGCGCCAGCTTGGTGTCGTGCACCTCGTAGCTCCACGCCCCGAGTGCACTCGCGCCCGGCACGCGGACGAGCACGTCGGCTTGGCCATGCCACCCGTCGCCGGCCAGCACGGCCTGACAGATCGCGTCGGCCCCGGCCCGCAGCGCCTCGACGGTGCGTGCCTCACGCTCGCCGTCCGGCCCGTCCGCGAGGTCCACAACCGCCAGCCCCTGCCCGCGCAGCCACTCCACGTAGGCCCGCTCGTGCGCGAGGCCACGGTCGCGAAACGCCTGGCCGAGGGGATCGCGCCACGCCGGCGCCACCAGCTCGCCGTGCGCCACCGCCAGGTCGAGCCCGGTGCGATGGCGGCAGGTGAGAAACGCGGCGAGATCGGTGGGCGACAGGACGAGTTGGGAGGCGTGGAGTCGCATCGACGACGGCAGGCTGCCTTCGATTGTGGATCGCCGCCACCTGCGGTCCCGGTCGGGTTTGGCCGATACTTCGGCCGTGGCAACCCCCGGTGCCATCCTCGCCGTCGCGGCCGTGCTCTGCGCCACCGCCGCCTGGACCTACCGCCGCCTCCTCCCGCAGCTGCGCGCCCGCCACTGGCAGCGCGCCCAGGCCCGCGTGCACGAGGCGTGGCTCGATGAGGTCGGCGCGGTGACGGCTGGCGCCTGGCGGGTGGGCGTGCGCTACACCTTCACCGCCGCCGACGGCCGCGAGTACCGTGGCGACCGGGTGGCCTTCGACGGCGCCACGCATCGAGAGCGCGCCGCGGCCGAGGCCCGGCTGGCGCCGCTGCGTCCCGGCCGCTCCATCGAGATCTGGTACGACCCCGCCGACCCCACCCAGTCGGTGATCGATCGCCAGGTGAAGTTGCCGCGGGCCATCGAGGCAGCCCTCGGCCCCCTGGGCGTCCTCGGCCCGTAGTGCGTGGCCGCCCCGCCACGACGCGAAGCCGGGCCGGGACGCGTGGCCCGGCAGGACGCCGCCGCGCGGTCAGCTACCCACCTCGGTCCCACCCCAGTCACCCGCCACAGGTTGCCGACGCCGTCGTCCGCGGGCCCCTCGGTGACGGTAGCCGACATCGCCAGCGTGCCCGCCCCGCTGGTCTGGTCGCCGATCACCGAGACGAAGCCACGAAACGGCCCCGGCAGGAACGGCACGAAGCGGATGCGCACCGGCTGGGCAGCGCCGGCCGGAATCGTGCCGGAGGACCAGTCCGCCACCATGTGGGCCTGGAGCCCGCCAGTGACGTGGAGCCCGCGCACGCTGAGCGGTGCATTGCCGAAGTTGACGATGGTGACGACCACGGTGCGGTGATCGCCCAGCGGCACGGCGCCGAACGCCAGGCTGCCGGCGACGCTCACCACCCGCGTGGCGCCCGCCACCTCACGCATCCAGGCCCGCGGCATCCCGTCGCCCGCGCCGGCTGCCACGCCGGCGATGAACATCAGGACCGCGCTCAGCGAACCGATCACCACGCGCACGACACCGCCGCGCTGAAGGACGCCCATCGCCGCGTTACCGCCGCGTGACGCCGCTCAGCGTGGACGTGACCACGGCCACGCCCGGCACCCCGTTCAACCCGGCGTTGTAGGTGAAGGCGCCCGTCATCGACGTCCCGCTCACCGTGGTCAGCCACGACGACAGCGACACCGACACCTGGCCGCCCGTGGCCGTGCCCTGCAGCACCAGGTTGCCAGCGGCGTTGATCGAACCGGTGACCACGCCGGTGACCTGACCGAACGAGATGGTGCCCGACACCGACGACCCGCTCTGCGTGAGGCTGAGCGCAATCGGCAGCACGCTGCCAGGCGGGAAGGCGCCGCGATTGCTGCTGCAGAAGTAGTCCTGGTTCGAGCCGGTGCCGTTGCAGGTGCCGACGCGGTACTGGCCGCTCCAGGTGCCGGCCACCGACGCGCCGCTGGCCGTGCCCGAGATCGCCACCGTGTTCGACCCGCTGGTCTGGTCGCCGTTCACAGTAAGGATGCCGCCGTAGCTGCCGGCCGAGGTGGGCGCGAAGCGCACCGTGACCGTCTGCGACCCACCGGGCGCGATCGTGCCGCTCGTCCAGCTCGCCGTGGTGTGCGACGCCAGCCCGCCGCTCACGCTCATGCCCGACACGGTGAGCGGGGCGGTGCCGGCGTTGCCGATGGTGAACGACAGGTCGCGCTGGCTGCCCACCGGCACGTCGCCGAAGGCGAGTGACCCGCTCACGGTGATGATGCGAGTGGGCGTGGACGGCGTGGCCGATGGTGCCGTGGGCGAGCCGTCGTTGCCGCCGCCACACCCGACGAACGCCAGCGGCAGAACCAGGACCAGAGAGCGGACGAGAGCGCGCATGCGAAGGGCCTCCAGGGCACGGACGGGCGTGCCGATGTCGTGCGAGCCATCGTCGACGGGGTGCGCGACAGGGCAGGTCACGCACACAACTGCACGAGGCGTCCAACGGCAGCTCCAAAGAGCTGCCCTACGCGATGCGGGGATCCGTACGTAGGGCAGCGCTTCAGCGCTGCCGCACAATCGCGATTAAGATCGCACCCCATGCCACGTAATGCCGAAGTAATCCGCCAGTGGAAGCTGCTGCTCGCCCTCGACGCCGCGCGCGGCAGCGGCCGCTCGGTGAAGCAGCTCGCCGACGAGTTCGGCGTCACCCAGCGCACGGTGTGGCGCGACGTGGCGGCGCTGCAGGCCGTCGGCTTCCCGCTCGTGGACGAGAAGCGCGACCGCACCACCTACTGGAAGGTGCTGGCGATGCCGCTCAAGGCGCTGAACGACGCCGGCCTGTCGGTGACCGAGGCGTGCTCGCTGTATCTCAGCCGCGCACTGCTGGTCGGCTTCACCGGCACGCCGTTCGAGCCTGGGTTGGCGGCGATCATCAGGAAGATCGAGAAGGGCCTGTCGCCCAAGGTGCGGCAGTTCCTGCAGCAGCTGCCCGAGGTGATCCACGTCAAGCCGGCGGCACGCAAGACGGTCACCGAAGCGAAGCACGACGAGTTCGTCGCCCGGCTGATCGAAGCCGCCGCCGAGCGACGCGTGGCCAGGGTGCTCTACTTCTCGGTGCACAGCAACCGCGAGAAGGACTACGAGCTGCACCCCTACAGCCTCGGCTACGCCGACGGCGGCCTCTACCTCACCGCCTACGTGCCCGAGTATCGCCAGGTGCGGCTGTTCGCGGTGGAGCGCGTGCGCCGGGTGACGCTGCAGGAGCGGCACTTCACGCCGGCGGAGGACCTCACCGCCGAGCCGTTCGGTCAGTCGCTCGGTGTCAACCGTGGCGGGCGGCCCGAGCGCGTGGTCGTCGACTTCGCTCCGCGTGTGGCCCGTTACGTGCGCGAGCGGACGTGGCATCCTTCGCAGCAGCTCGACGCCCTGCCCGACGGCGGCGTCCGGGTGACGCTCAAGGTGTGCCGCGACTGGGCGCTGCGCGCCTGGGTGCTCGGCTGGGGCGCGCACGCGCGCGTGGTGGCGCCTCAGGCCCTCGCCGAGGAGATCCTGGAACAGCTCGAGGACGCCCGGGACGGCTACGTGCCGAAGCTGATGTTCGAACCGGCGTTGATGATGCCGCCCCCGACGGCGGAGCTGAAGCTCCGCCCTATGTTGCCTCGTACGTAGGGCGGCGCCTCGTCCGGTACGTCGGGCGGCTCTTTAGAGCCGCCGTTCATATCCGCCGTTCATGACGCCGCCGCGCTTTCCCCTCCGGCTCCCGCGACTCCGCCATCACATGCGAGGCGAAGTGTCGCCGCTTCATCTCCAGCGGGCTCATCGCGCTCTGGAAGAGCACCCGCTCGCCCTCGAGGCCCGCGGCCAGACGCGCCACCTCCGCGTTCCCCGGCGCCAGCCGCCGCAGCGTGGCGGCCATGTCGTGCAGGATGCGCTGCGCGTCGTCGTAGTGGCCCTGGCGATTGGCGACCAGCGCCATCGCCTTGGCCTGCCCGGCCAGGTGACGGGCCACCGCCACCAGCACCTGCTCGTTCACCGGCTGGGCGTCGTGCTCAGCCGGCTCCACCACGCGCCAGTCCACCACCAGCGGCAGCGGCACCAGCGCCTGGTCGCGGTCTGACAGGCGGCAGCGCACGGACACGGACTCCCCCGCCGCCGGCACCTCACGCACGCCCACGGCGACGACCAGCGTCACTTCCTGGTCCGCCACCAGGTCCCCGAGACGCACGCGCAGCACCCCGGGCGCCAGCTCCGCGTCCGCGCGGTTGAGCACGCCGAGATCGACGCCGCCCCCGGCCGTGATCTCGAACACCGCCTCGCGCGCCACCACGTCCAGCGTCTCGCCCAGTTCGCTGGCCAGCAGGTCTGGAATCTGCCGCGGCTGCTCGATGAAGTAGAAGTGCCCGCCTCCCTCGGCAGCCAGCCGCGCCAGCAGCTGCTCGTCGAAGTCCGCGCCGACGCCGAAGGTGGACGTGGTGATGCCCTGCGCGCGCAGCCGCGCCGCCGTGGCCGCCAGGTCCTCGGGATCGACCACGCCCTGGTTGGCCAGACCGTCCGTGAGCAGCAGCACGCGGCGCACGTCCGCCGTGGCCGGCTGCAGCTCCTCTGCCCCGCGCGTCCAGCCGCCCTCCAGGTTCGTGGACCCGCGCGCGTCAACCCGCGCCAGCCGCTCGAGCGCCAGCCGCTTGGCCTCCGCGCTGGCGGGCGTGCGCGCCAGCACCGTGTCCACCCGGTCGTCGTAGCAGACCACGGCCAGTTCGTCGGTGGGTGCCAGCAGCCGCACGGCGTGCTCCACGGCGGTGCGGGCCATGGCGAACTTGCTGCCGTCCATCGAGCCCGAGCGGTCGAGCACCAGGGCCACGGCGGCCGGGGGCCGGGCGGCGGCGTGCGGCGCGCGCGGCGGCGCGGCGGGCGCGCTGATGACCACGTGCAGGTAGCGCACCGAGGGGGCGCGGGCGGGGATGAGGGCGCGGTCGGTCTGGATGTGCATGCCGCCAGCATGGGCGTCGGGTGTGACAGGGCAGGTCGCGGGTCACCTGCCCTCGTTGCCGACGGCCCCGGTAGCCGCAGCATCACCGAGTCGTGGACCCGAACCAATCTCGAGATTGCAGAAGATGCATGCCGTGCACGACGCAGCCGCCGCCAAAGGTGCAACCAGCACGCCCGCATGCCCTGGCGACCGAGCCACAAGCGGTTCGCTATGGGCGATTCTCGGCGCATCGCCGTGCTGGCATCGCACGTGCACCCCGACTGTGCATGGGAGGCCCGGTTGACGTGGTGTACCACAAACGGTACATTCGCTGATGACGGGCCTGAAGCGTCTGCCTGCCCGCTTCTACAGGCTGGCAAGCGGACGAGAACCAGTACGTGATTGGCTCAAGACGCTGGAGCCTGCGGACCGTCGCGTCATTGGCGAAGACATCAAGGACGTCGAGTACGCATGGCCACTCGGAATGCCGCTGGTTCGCAGTCTCGGGCACGGCCTGTGGGAGGTGCGCAGCGCCCTCGCCCGCGGCCGAAGCGCCCGGGTGATCCTCACGGTGAACCACGACTGCATGGTGCTGCTGCACGGGTTCGTGAAGAAGACGCAAGCCACGCCAAGGCAGGATCTCGCGCTGGCGCGGCGGCGCCAACGAGGCGAGGCATGAAGAAGGCGCACGTCGGGTCGTCGCTCGACAGCTGGCTCCGCGAGGAGGGGATCTACGAGCAGGCCGCCTCGAGGGCCATCAAGCGCGTGGTGGCACGGCAGCTGCAGGCGGCCATGACCGCCCAGAACGTGTCGAAGGTGGAGATGGCCCGGCGCATGGGCAGCAGCCGCAGCGCCCTGGACCGCCTGCTCGATCCCGACAACGACTCGGTGACGCTGGGCACCCTGCGCAAGGCCGCCGCAGCGGTGGGGTTGGAGGTTCGGCTGGAACTGGCCTGACCCGTCCTACAACCCCCGCGCCGCCCTCACCCGGCTATGCCTCCGCCCATACGCGGCGTAGATCACCAGGCCGGCGCCCATCCACGCCAGCAGGCGCAGCCACGTATCCGGCGGCAGGCCCGACATCAGGTAGGCACACGTGGCCACCCCCAGCAGCGGCACCAGCGGCGAGGCCGGCGTGCGGAACGGGCGCGGCAGGTCGGGCCGGGTGCGCCGCAGGATCACGATGCCCGCGCACACGATCACGAAGATCAGCAGTGTGCCCATGCTCACCAGTTCGCCCAGCACGGCAATCGGCGTCACCGCCGCCAGCAGCGCCACGACGAGGCCCGTAACGGCGGTGGTGAGGTGCGGCGTGCGGAAGCGCGGATGGATCCGGGCCACCCACGGCGGCAGCAGCCCGTCGTTGGCCATGGCGTAGAAGATGCGCGTTTGCGCCAGCATGCCGACGAGCACGACCGTGCTCAGACCGCAGATGGCGCCGAGCTTGATGAGCGGCGACAGCCAGCGCATGCCCGTGGCGTCGATGCCCACGGCGATCGGGTCCGGCACGTTCAGCTGCGTGTAGGGCACCACGCCGGTGAGCACGATGGCGAACAGGATGTAGAGCACGGTGCAGCCGGCCAGCGAGCCCATGATGCCGATCGGCAGGTCGCGCTGCGGGTTCCTGGCTTCCTGCGCCGCCGCGGTCACTGAGTCGAACCCCATGAAGGCGAAGAACACCACGGCCGCGCCGCGCAGGATGCCGGAGTAGCCGTAGCGGCCCACCTCGCCGGTGTTGGGCGGCAGGAACGGCGTCCAGTTGGCGCTCTGCACGAAGGCGGCGCCGGCGCCGATGAAGACCACGATCACCGCCACCTTCACCACCACGATGGCGGCGTTGACGCGAGCCGACTCCTGGATGCCCATCACCAGGATGGCCGTCATCACCAGCACCACGACGGCCGCCAGTCCGTTGAAGAGCGCGGTCTGCTGCGCCAGCGAGGCCGGGTCGATGCCCTGCGCCACCAGGCGGTCCGCCACGTTGGCCAGCACCTCCCAGCGCTGCGGCGCTGTTTCGACCAGCACCGTGCCCGGCGGCGCGGTGAAGATCGGCGGCACGCCGAGGCCCAGGTCCCGGAGCAGGCTCGTGACGTAGCCGGACCAGCCGACGGCCACTGCGGCCGGCCCCACCGCAAACTCCAGCGTAAGGGCGCAGCCGATGATCCACGCCGCCAGTTCGCCGAGGGTGGCGTAGGCATAGGTGTAGGCCGAGCCCGACACCGGCAGCATGGCTGCGAACTCGGAATAGCACAGCGCCGCGAAGCTGCACGCCACCGCCGCCAGCAGGAACGACAGGATGATGGCCGGGCCGGCGTACTGGGCCGCGGCCACGCCGGCCAGCACGAAGATGCCGGCGCCGATGATGTCGCCGATGCCGAGCATCACCAGCTGCCCGGGCCCGAGCACGCGCTTCAGCGCGTGGTGGCGGCCGTCGCCGGCCTCGGCCTTCAGCTCCTCGATCGACTTGGTGGCGACGAGCTGGGGCAGCCAGCGCATGTGGCCGCTCACACTATCACCGTCTGGTAAGCTGCGCGCCATGTCGTTGGGGCCGTCGTCCACGGGTGGTGCCGCGCCCCTCGATCTCGCGTTTGTCCGGGCCCAGTTCCCGTCGCTGGCCGACGACTGGGCGTTCCTCGACAACGCCGGCGGCTCGCAGGCGCTCGGCCGCGTCATCGACCGCATCGCGGATTACCTGCGCACCTCCAACGTCCAGCTCGGGGCCAGCTACGCCGTCTCCGAGCGCGCCAGCGCCCGCATGCAGGAGGCGCAGCGGCGGATGGCCGCGTTCGTCAACGCCAGCCGCCCGGAAGAAGTGGTGATGGGGCCAACGTCCACGCTGCTGGTGCAGCTGCTGGCGCGGGCCATGGCGCACCAGTTCTCACCGGGCGACGAAGTGGTTGTGACGCGCGCCGACCACGAGTCGAACATCGGCGCGTGGGTAGGCCTGGAGGCGGTGGGCGTGGTGCCGCGCTTCTGGGAATTCGACCCGGTGTCGCGCCGGCTGGAGCTCGACGGGCTGGCGCGGGTGATGTCGCCGCGCACCAAGCTCGTGGCTTTCACGCACGCCTCGAACATCTTCGGCACCATTCATCCGGTGGCCGAGATCACCCGGTTCGTCCACGACCACGGCGCCAAGGTGTGCGTGGACGGCGTGGCCTACAGCCCGCACCGCCTCGTGGACGTGGCCGCCTGGGACGTGGACTACTACGTGCTGAGCCTCTACAAGGTCTACGGGCCGCACCACGCGCTGCTCTACGGCAAGTACGCCCACCTGCTGGAGCTGGCCAACCTGTATCACTACTTCATCGCCAACGACCGCATCCCCTACAAGCTGCAGCCGGGCAATCCGAACTACGAGCTGTCGTGGGGATCGGTGGGCATCGTGGACTACCTGGAGGAGCTGGGCGCGCGCGTCGGTGCGGAGCACGCGGCGCCGGCCACGCCGCGGGCGCGGATGCAGGCGGCCTTCGCGTCGATCGCCGCCCACGAGGAAGTGCTGGCCCGGCGGCTACTGGACTACCTGGCCACCAAGCCGCGCGTGTCGGTGATTGGCGAGGCGACCGCCGACCAGGCCGTGCGGGTGCCCACGATCAGCTTCACGGTGCAGGGCCAGGCCGCCCCCGACATCGTGCGGCAGATCGACCCGCTGCGCATCGGCATCCGCTTCGGCGACTTCCACTCGCGCCGGCTCGTCGATCACCTGGGGCTGCAGGCCGCCGGCGGCGTGGTCCGCGTGTCGATGGTGCACTACAACACGGTGGACGAGATCGACCGGCTGATTGACGGGCTCGACGAGGCTATTGGCTAGCGTTCAGAGCTCCTTTTCAGCAAGACGGCGGAACTCGTCAGGCACGGAGCGCCTGGGCCCCGATGCCGACCCATAGGCCACCGCATCGTCGCCGAAGCGCTTGCGGATCGCATCAACGGCCTTGTCTGCGCGCGCTCGCGCCAGGCCTTGCTTCGTGCCGGGCCGCCGTGCCTCGTCGGCGAGGCCAAGCGGCAGCTCCATCTGAACGATCGCGTGCGCGCCGAGATGTGAGACGGAGATCGCCAGCAGCGAGATGCTCCGCTCGTTGCGGTGATCCGCCAGGACGCCGCGCACCAGATCCTCGGCGACCTCAGCGATCGCCCTGGTCGCAGCAATCGGTGCCGCGAGCGTGAGTGCCCGGGTGACGGAGCGCAGGTCGGCGAAGCGCACGCGGACGGTGATCGTCCGGCCGCCCAGGGACTTGGCGCGGAGCCGGGCGCCGATGCGGTCGGCCAGATGATGGAGCGTGGGTTTGAAGACGCGCTCGATGGCCGGTTGTCGTCCGAGCGCCGATTGTGCGCCGGCGGAATGTGCGCGCCGGTGCGTCTGGATCTGGCGCGGATCGCGGTTCCACGCCAGTGCCCTCAGCTTGCTTCCGACCCCGTGTCCGAGCAATCGCTCCACGGCTTCGGGGGAGCTCTCCGCCAATTGACCGATCGTGAGGACGCCGATCTCGGCGAGCCGCGCCTCGGTGGCGGGGCCCACGCCCCACATCAGCGCGACGGGCAGCTCGTCGAGGAACTCGCGTTCGGCGTCTGGATCGACGACCACCAAGCCATTCGGCTTCGCCACCTGCGAGGCGATCTTGGCCAGGTGCTTGGTACGCGCCACGCCGACGGAGATCGGCAAGCCCAGCTCGGCGTGGACACGAGCCCGCACCGTTTTAGCGATCTCTGCCGGCGGCCCGAAGAGATGCGTGCATCCGGCCACGTCGGCGAAGGCCTCGTCGATGGAGATGCGCTCGATGGCCGGCGTGAAATCGCCCAGGACGCCGATGGCGGCGTCGCCGAGCCGTTGATACTCGTCGAAATGTCCGCCGACGAACACGAGGTCGGGACAGAGCTGCCGCGCCCGCCGTCCAGGCATGCCGCTTCGTACGCCGAAGGCCCGCGCTTCGTAGGAGGCCGCGAGCACCACACCGCCGCCGACCGCGATCGGTTTGCCGCGCAGGCGAGGGTCCAGCAGCTGCTCGACCGACGCATAGAAGGCATCGAGGTCCGCGTGGAGGATGGTTGCCGTGGACGCCATGTCGTCGCCCTTGATTGCCAGGGCGAAAGAATGGCAAAAGCAGACTCCGGTGGCAAGGAAATCCGTCGCCTGGTAGGTGCCGCTCGAGAAGTCTCGCGAATCAGAAGGTCAGGGGCGCGCGTGTGCCGTCATACCCTCACCCGTCAGAATGGCGTAGAGCGGGAGGTTGATGTAGTAGTTGGTGCGCCCGACCTTGCGCTTTTCGAGGATGCCGTCGGCCACGAGCGCGTCCAGGTAGCGGGTGGCCGTGAGTCGCGTGACGTCGAGGTCGTCTTTCACGAAGTCGATCTTCGTGTACGGGTGCAGGAACAGGTTGTTGATCAGGTCCTGGCTGTAGAACCGGTGTGTGCTCCGGATCCGGTGCTTCACCTGCAGCAGAGCCTCCTTGATGGCGTGCACCGTGGCGATACCTTGCCGCGCCGTGTCCTCCACGGCCTCGAGCATGTAGACCACCCAGTCTTCCCACGCGTCGCGCTCGCGCACGGTTTGCAGCAGCCGGTAATACTCCGGTTTGGTGCTGAGGATGCGCCGGCTGAGGTACAGCACCGGAATGTCGAGCAGCCGCTGCTTCACGAGGTAGAGCACGCACAGGATGCGCCCGGTGCGCCCGTTGCCGTCGTAGAACGGGTGGATGCTTTCGAACTGGTGATGGAGGAGCGCCATCTTCACGAGCGGGTCAGCGGCGAAGAGCCCGTCGTCGTTGATGAAGCGTTCCAGGTCGGTCATGAGCGCCACGATCTCGATGGGATCGGGCGGGGTGTACACGACGTCGCCGGTATCCGCCCTGAGCACGGTGCCTGGCAGACTGCGGAAGCCGGCCCGGTTCTGTTCCAGCTCGGCCTGCACGGCCAGGATGTGGTTGTTCGTCAGCAGCCCCGACGCCTGCACGGCCTCGAAACCCACCCGCAGCGCCTGCCGGTAGTTGGCCACCTCTTTGGCGGCGTCGGTGGCGGCGTCGGCGAACGAGAGGGTGGCCTGCTGGAACAACTCGTCGTGGGTCGTGACGATGTTCTCGATGGCGGAGCTGTCTTTGGCTTCCTGCAGACCCAACGAATTGATCAGGATGTCCTGGTTGGGGATGGACGACGCAACCCCTTTGAATTCAGCAAGTTGTCTGCTTGCAGCGTTCAGGCGCACGAGTACGGTCGGGGTGTCGAACCGTGCTGGCGAGAGCGCGTGCAGGGGCCTCACAGGGCCGACCATAACACCGATCGGCCAAATGTGTATACATTTTGTGATTTTTTATACACGTCTGGCCCGGCGTGTATAGATAAGGCCTGCTCAGCGAGCATGTGCCCTGGGCGCAGGCTCGTGGGCCCGGCGCTACGTGACGTTACGGAACAGTTCGCGCAGGTCGATCTGGCAGCCTGCCTCGCGCACGCCGCTCCGCTCGAAGGCGCCGCTTCGTCTGCGCGTCGCGCTTGCGCGTGCTCTTCGACAGCACTTCGACCACGAGCGCGGGTGCCCCCTGGATGTTCTTCTCCGTCAGGATGTCGGTCTGGTCGCCGGCCACGAACAGCAGGTCGGGTTCGACAATGTCGAATCGAGAGAGGACGACGTCGAGCGGCGCCGAGGACACCTCGCCGGCACGCGGATTGGCTCTGAGATACAGCTCGATCTCATACAGCAGACGCCCCACGAGCCGCTGATGGCGCACGTTTGGCGACGGGGTCACGTAGTGCTCGCCGTCGATGATCTCGTGGCGCTTCCCGTCGTCGGGGAACAGCACGAAGTCGTCGTAGGTGAGGCGCATGTCGGCGTGTGCCGCAGGCGAGCGCATCGGATCCTCCCCGGCCATGAGCGGAGTCTACATCCGGCCTGCGATCGCTGTCGCAGCGCCCTTCACGGGCTTCATCCACCACCACAAGGTTGAATCGGTCTACCGCCTTGACTACCGACGCCCCTTGCGATGGTGCACTACAACACGGTGGACGAGATTGACCGGCTGACTGACGCGCTGGACGCAGCGATCGGGTAGTACGCGCTTTCTGAAGCGCGGGCGTCGCCTCACGGGTGGCAGTCCCTGGTGATATGGGGACGACAGCCCTATTGGGCGGCGGCGCCTCGGCTGGCATCGCCTCTGCAGTCAGATCCTGCGTGGCTGCCCCTCCCGACAGCGGCGCGGATGCGAGGCGTCGCCGCGCCTCGATACAAATAGATATATACTCTTCCCGACGCGAGAAGCCGCTGGTATGGCTCGGCGCGTCGCTCGACGACATCCGTGCATTTCCAGCGGAGGCACGGCGTGCGGCCGGTCATCAGCTCGGCCGGGTTCGACAGGGGCTCGAGCCAACGGACTGGAAGCCGATGTCGTCGGTTGGCTCCGGCGTAATCGAGATTCGCATCCACACCCGGCTCGAGCATCGGGTGTTCTACGTCGCGAAGTTCGACGACGCCGTCTACGTGCTTCATGCGTTCGAAAAACGCACAAGGGCCACGCCACGCAGGGCCATCGAACTGGCCCGCTCGCGCATGGCCGAGCTCCTCACGGATCGCGCGAAGGTGAAGCAGCGATGACGACGAAGGTTCGACGTTCACGGGGCAACGTGTTCAGAGATCTCGGGTTTCCGGCGCCAGAGGCGACCAACCTCAAGCTTCGCTCCGACCTCATGATTCGTCTGAGCAAGCTGATCGATGCACGGGGCCTGACCCAGGCTCAAGCGGCGACGCTATTCGGGGTGACGCAGCCGAGGGTCAGCGATCTCGTCCGAGGCAAGATTGATCGCTTCAGCATCGACACCCTGATCGCCATGCTCGGACACGCTGGCGTTGGCGTTCAGATCGTCGTCGGGCGCTCCAAGGTTGCCTGAACCGTTTGACGCTTCGAGGCTGAGATGCCACACAAGTACGAGCTGATCGTCGCGTGGAGCCGCGAAGACAGGGCGTTCGTCGTGGACGTGCCCCAATTGGCCGGCTGCATGGCTCATGGCGCCACTCCGGCCGAGGCCGTCGCCAACGCGCAGGACGCCATCAGCCTCTGGCTCGATACGGCGCGGGAACTCGGTCGCCCAATTCCCAGGCCGGGGAGCCGGCGACTGACGTCGGCGTAGGCCGACCGCGCCAGGCGTCCCGCCCCTCGCGCAGGATCGCAGCCGCAGTTCTATCCCATCAGCTCCGGGCGGTGCGCCTCCAGCCACGACACCACGTGCATGCGCACCGCCTCGGCGAGCGCCCGTGCCTCGTCGGCCTCCGCGTCCGACGTCACGCCGGCGTGGTCGTACTCCGTCGTGTTCCGGCGGTTGCGAAAGGCATGGAGGCGCCTGACCGAACTGGCGTTGAGACCCACGGTCAGACCCAGGCTCTCCAAGGTGCGGTTGTGAGCGTCGGCGCCTCGGGCGACGCGGTAGCCCACGGCGGCCAGCGCCGCCTTGGCGGATTGCAGTGCCGCGTTGTAGGCGATGTTGAATCGCCAGTCAGCGCTGACGTCGCGGGCTCGGCTGTCGTCGAGATCGCGCTGCACCAGTGCGAGCAGATCTGCGATCTCCTGGCGGCTCGTTGTGTGCGGAACCAGCCACCCGTGCCGCTCCCAGTCGGCCAAGGACATCGTCGTCTCCGATCAGGAAGAGTTTCGGTCCCGCGAGCACGTTCGTCACGAAATGGTCGCCTGCCGCTACACGCCGGGCGAATTCCTCGGGCGACTGCACGACGGGGTTCACCTCGCGCCCCAATTCAGAATCCGTGCCTGCCAGCGCATCGACGACGTCGCCTAGGCTCACGGTCCCGACGACGAACACATCCACGTCACTCTCGGGGCTGCCTTCGGACGCCGCGAGCGACCCGAACACGAAGGCCACCTGAACGCGGTCGCGCAGCCCGCGGAGTGCCCCGCGGAGCACGTCGGCCAGCCCCGACGTCTTGGCGACGATCGACCGCAGTTCCTCGAAGATCGGACACTTCCGGTCGGCCTGGAAGTACACCTGCCGGCCCCTCACGGTCCGCTCGAGGATGCCGGGACCGACAAGCTGGAGCAGCTCGCGCTGGATGGTGCCCACCGAGCCGCCGGTCACCCGGGCGATCTCACGCACGTAGAACGCCCGGTCGGGATGACCGAACAGCAGGCCGAACACGGCTTGGCGCGTGCTGCCGAAGAGCGTCGAGGCTAGGCCTTGGGGCCGCCGCCCGGGTCGCCGCACCGAGGCACCTTCAACCAGCGTGGCGCTGGACTCGAGCCGGGACGCCGACCGGTTCTTGCCTCTGATTGTTCTCACTTGGAGAACAATCGTAGCCTATTTGAGAACGGTAGACAACCGCCAGGTGGGCTACTTACATCGACGAACTAGATGTGCTTGCGGAACAGCTCGCGCAGATCGATCTGGCATCCAGGCAGCAGCGGCGTGGTCAACACGCCTCCGCCTTCGGCAGTCAGTTCCACCACGCGGGCCAGCCTCCCCTCGGGCGTCGGCCGGAACACCTGCACGGCGTCGAGCTCCGGATCGACCAGCCAGTACTCGCGCACGCCGGTGCGCTCGAACAGGCGACGCTTGATCTGCGCATCGCGCTTGCGGGTGCTCTTCGACAGCACTTCGACCACGAGCGCCGGTGCCCCCTGGATGTTCTTCTCCGTCAGGATGTCGGTCTGGTCGCCGGCCACGAACAGCAGGTCGGGTTCGACAATGTCGAATCGAGAGAGGACGACGTCGAGCGGCGACGGGAACACCTCGCCGGCACGTGGATTGGCTCTGAGATACAGCTCGATCTCGTACAGCAGACGCCCCACGAGCCGCTGATGGCGCACGTTTGGCGACGGGGTCACGTAGTGCTCGCCGTCGATGATCTCGTGGCGCTTCCCGTCGTCGGGGAACAGCACGAAGTCGTCGTAGGTGAGGCGCATGTCGGCGCGTGCCGCTGGCGAGCGCATCGGATCCTCCCCGGCCATGAACGGAGTCTACAACCGGCCGAGTTCTACGCCACCAGCACTCGTGCCTGGCTGGTGACCTTCGGCCTGGCCTTGACGACGATCTCCACGTCATGGCCCAGAAGCACGAGGAACCGTACCAACCGATCAAGCGAGAAGCCCGCCAGACGTCCACGGATCAGGGCAGACACCTTCGGCTGATCGACCTCTAGCACCGCAGCCGCAGCAGCCTGCGTGAGCCCTCGGCTTTCGATGATGGCGCCGATCTTTCGCGCCAGTTCGGCCTTCGCCAAGGCCTCGGCCGGCCGTGGATGTCCCACGTCTGCGAACACGTTGCCGCTGCCCACGACGTAGCTCTTCTTTGCCATCGATCTACTCCTTTCCTTCGCTGATCGCAACAGCCTGCTTCACACGGCGCTTGATCAGATCGAGCTCGGTCTGAGGTGTTGCGATGCCGTGCTTCGCCTTCTTCTGAAACACGTGCAGGACGTAGACGCGGTCGGCGAGTCGCACGATATACACCGCGCGGAACGTGTTGCCGCGGTGGTCGGCGACGACCTCGAGGACGCCTGCGCCTAGCCCTTTCATCGGCTTGGCGGCGAGGTGTTTCTCACCGCGCTGCGCCAGGAACAGCGCGTAGCCGACCTCATCCTGCACCGCTGACGGAAACGACTTCAGAGCACGAAGAGAGTCGCCGAGCCACACCACCGGTTTGAGCAGCGATGGCGGCACTACGCGATTATGCCACATATAGCATATCTGGCAATCGAGAGACTTCGGATCGAGACTGCGGTCAGGCGCCGGCCTGCGCCGGGGCGGCATTCGGCCCAGGGCCTGCATCAGGCGTGCCCACCGCGCCGATGTCCGGCGGATTGGCAATCGCGGCCACAATCCGCGCGACGATCGCCCGGCCCCCGCCTCCGGTACGCACATCCTTCCAGCGACACCTCAGCGGCAGTACGGCGAATCTCCACCTTGTGAGGGATCTGGATGCCGGGCTGGGGCCGTGGAGCGCCGGCCCCTCACAATGTCTTTGCCACCACCACCCCCATCCTCACCAGCGGATGCTCCTCCATACGCCGCAGCCCCGCCACGGTACGCGGATGCTTCGCGTCGTCCGCAACGACCGCCGGCCGCCTGACCCTCACCTTCCGCCGCCCAAACAGCAGCGCCCTCGCGTCCGCGTCGAGTCGCTGCAGCACCGGGCTCGTCTCCTCCCCCACCACCTTCATAACCGCCGCCCTCGGTGCCGGATACTCCACCGCCAGCTGCGGCTGCAGCACGCTGAGGTGTACCGTGACGAAGTACTCGGCCGCGGCGAGCACCCCTGAATCCACCGGCCCGGACGGCCGCAACGCCGGGAACTGACTGCCCTTTCGATAGGCGAATCGCCGCGCCGAAAAGGAGATGCCGCCCGCAGACGCATCGGACGCCGGCAACAGCCCGGAATGCAGGATCGTAGCGGGGTAGAGGGACTGCGCGTCGGTCCGTGGGTCCAACAGCGCCACATGCACCTCCCGGCGCACCGTGCCCAGCCGCGTCAGGTCCTTGCGGTCGGTGCCGAACACCGTGATGGTGGTGTTGCTGGCCGATGCGCCGTCTTCGGCCTCGAGCTCGATCACCGGCGTCTGGCCGTTGGTCATCTTCCGCTGCAGCTGCTTGTAGGCGTCCACCTTCGCGACATCGAACGGCTCGGCGATGCCCTTCATGTGTGCCAGGTAGTCGGACGCGGCGGCGAAGAGCGGCGACGTCTGCTCGAGCCGCACGACCAGGGACGCCTCCACGTTCAGCCCCAGGAGCGCGCGCTTGGTCCAGTTGTGGCTGCCCACCCACCGGTGGCCGCCAGCCAATGCGCCAAGGGCAACTGCGGACACCGCGCCAGCGCCCGGCGCGCGGCGCGCAACCGCGTTTCGCCCCAACTGCCCAGCGCCAGGCGCACCTGATGCCGCCAGTTGTCGGGCTCCAGCGCCACCGCCCGCTCGAGCGCGGCCAGCGCATCGGCGCGCCGGCCGGTGCGTTCCAGCACGAAACCCAGCGTGGCCCAGGCTTCGGCCAGGTGCGGATCAAGATGACAGGCGTTCAGGGCGTGGGATTCGGCCAGCCGCAGCGCTGCGACATCCGGCACCGGGTCGGTGCGGGTGGCTTCGAACTGCATCGCGCAGGCGTCGGCCATGCCGATCTGATAGGCGGCGTCGGCGGGATGCTGCTGCAGCAGTTGCTCGAACGTGGCCCGGGCCATGCTGATTCGATCACACTGCAGCGACTCCAGGGCCACCCGGCCTTCGGTGAAGGCGCGATGCGGCGCGAGCACCAACTCCAGGTCCGAGGCGGCCGCTTGTGTTTCGACCGCCAGCACTGGCCCGACGAACTGATATCCCTGCCGCGCCACCGTCTTGATGAAGCGATTCAGGTTGCCGGCATCGAGCTGCCGGCGGAGCTTCCCCATCAGCTTTTCGAGGCTGTTGTCGCCCACGGCCCTGTCCTGCCACCCGGCTTGGATCAGGGCATCCTTCGACATGGTCACGTTCGGACGGCGCACGAGCAGGGGCAGCACCGCGAACTCGTGCGGCGACAACCCGACGGGCTCGCCGCCGCGAGACAGCGACCCGGTGCGCGAGTCGAGCCGGTAGGGTCCAAAGGCCACCTCGGCCGCTGGCAGCATGCGCGAATGCTAGTAGAGGACCCTCGCGACCCACAGGCGCTGCCGCACAACAGTGTGCAAGCCCCCGCGGGCGCAGGTTCCGGAACCCACGGACCTACGGTGCCCACCCCAGCGGGGTTCCTGCCTCAGTAACGCGGACCTGCAAGTGGTTGACTAGACGCCACTTGATAACCCGTCGTAAGACGTGTCCGCGGACCGGGGAAGTGGGTCCGCGACACTGGGTCACCAACGTCGCTGGTTTCGACTGCTCGCTCTCGGCGTCCTCACGCGACTCCGCCGGGCGCTACGGGCGGTCCGGGCACTGCGCCAGTGAGCCCGCGCGCCCGAGGCCGGGAGCCGATTGGCGGTGGGACAAGGTCCGTCGTCTGCGGCAGTGGATCTGGCGATTGCTACCAGGGGTACGGGCGGCGCTTCCGCGACCCTGCGTGGTGCGCAGGTCGGTTTCGCGGCCGCGACAGCGGCAGCGCGAGCCGCGGACGGAGGTAGGCGCGAAGAGGAAGTAGCCTGCGGGCCTGCGACCTACGTCACGCGGGCGCGTGTCGATGGTGCACTACAACACGGTGGTGTCAACGCCGGGCCAAAATCTGACAGTTCCGCCGGTCGAAGATCTGACAGATCGACGAGGGGACGAGCCTCAGGTCGTCGCGGCCTCCTGACGGGGGACGGCGCCGCCGGCCGGCTGCCGGCATGAAGAGTGCGGCGAGAGTCCCGGCTCCGCGATCCGCACGCCAGACCGTCGTCCGGTCCCGCCCCGGCGGAACGTCACGGTGGCCTCTCTCGCGGTCGCGAGACGGTGGAGCTCGTTGACTCGCAGGCCGCACTGCCGCGATCCCTGGGCCCCAGTGCGCCGGCTCGCCAGCCAGCGAACGGTCACGCCGAGAGGCGGTTCCAGTGCCTATGCACGTATGTCCTGATGCCTTCAGCCGTAAACGCTGGCTTCGCCGCTTCTCGATAGGCTCGACTGGCGAGGAAGACAGCCCGGCTGATTCCATGACTGACCATCAGGCGTCGAACGTCGGCCTGAAGCTGCGCAACCCATTCCGATCGCTCTCGCGCGGTCATAGCCGTCAAGTCGCGCTCATAGCTTCGGATGACCGTCGCCGGTTCGACCAAGCCATATTTGGTACTCAGGACAAACACTGGATGCCCATCCGCCAGTGCCTGGCGCAAACAACGCCGAAACAGGGGGCTCGGAGAGTAGAGGTCCCGAGCTGGATGTTGGCCCGCCCGCTTTCTCTTGGTGCACGTAACGATCGTCGCGGTCATCATACTCTCCGAGTCCCGAGCGCTCCTTGCCGGGTCTCAACCGGGCCTACAAACGCTGTACTTGATGCCCACTCGCCAGCTTCCACGCACGATCATTCGGGGCATCGATTGAGCACCCCGTGACAATGGCCTTGGCTCCGTAGCCTGCTTGAATTGCGAAGTCTGCACCGGCCACGACGCGGACGCGACGGAGCATGGGCTGGGCACCGCGACTCACCTCAATCGCGGGCCCTGCACCGCCTTCGATGTGGCAGTCCTCTACCACGCCCCGTGCGTTGGTACCGCAATGCAGACCCCGGAAGCGCGTCCGCTGCAGCTCACAACGTCTGATGACGGGGTTCGCCTTGTCACGAATCACCACACCTGTCCGTGGCGCCGCCACGATCTGGCACGCTTCGAGCGTGCCCTCGGCGTCTTCGTCGAAGATCACGCCTTCGTGCTGTCCGCCGATGAACCGGCAGCGGCGGACAATCGGTCGAGCCGTACGTCCGCCCACGTGGAGACACGCCGTTGTCTTGGCCGACACCTCGCACAGGTCGATCATGCTCTGGCCCGACCTTACTTCGATGACGGCCGGGGCGTCTGACGAGGCGCCAGACATCCGCAGCGAGAAGCCGCGAACCATCGCATCGACGGTGTCAATCACCAGTGCGCTGGTGGCATCTCCGTCGAGCACCACGTCCGTCGAGGCACCGACGGCAATCAGTTCCAGCGGTTTGTTCAGCAGAATCTGCCCCATGTATGTCCCGGGCCGAACGAGGACGCGGCTCCATGGGGCGGCTTCGCGGACGGCGTCTACCACGGACTGGTAGTTCCCACCAGTAGGTGCTACGACGCAGTACGCCTTGCTCTCTTGTTCGAGAGACTCCGGTCGATTCTCGAGCAGGCTCAGAATCTTCGCAGGAGTCAGACGCTGCTTGCGGTCCCGCTGCAGGCAGCCTTCGATGATGCGGTCGAACGGCTCCGGAAGTCCCGGCGGCACCTTGGGCTGCTCCTTTTTCAGCAGGTAGAGCCACTCGCCGACCGAACCGGCGTCGAAGGGCCGCTGGCCAGTCAACGCCTCCAGCAAGGTCACGCCCAGCGACCAACTGTCGCCGGCAGGCGACACTTGGCCTTCGACTGACTCGGGCGCCTGATAGACCAGCGTGCCGGCAGCATCACCGGCCGCTGTCTGCCCGGCGTCGAGTGGTGCTGACACACCGAAGTCACCGAGCTTCCACTGCCCCTCCACTCGCAGCACATTGGACGGCTTGATGTCGCGATGCGACAGCTGTCTGTCAAGCAGATAGGTCAGCGCAGCAGCGACGCCTCTCGCGACGTCCATCGCCTCTGCGTGGCCAAGCCTCGACTGCTTCAGGCGGTCGGCCAAGGTCGCTTCGGCCAACTCCATCGCGACAAACAGTACCGGCAGGGCACGTCCGTTGACCTGGACCGAAGAGTCGCCGCAGGAGTAACAGCGGACGACGTTGGGATGGCTGAGATTGAGTCCGTGCTTGAGCTCGTCGTACTGGCGCTCGTCGCCGCCGCGCCGATGCGGAATGAGCTTCAGAGCGACGCGCCGAAGCACCCGTGTGTCGACGAGATGGTCCGCCTCGAAGACCTGCCCGAACCCGCCTTCGCCGATCACTCTGGTGAGGCGGTACCTCGCGTCGACCAGCTGCCCGACCAGGGCTTCGCCGAAGCTCATATGCGGACGGCCGCCCGCTTCCGGCGCTCCAAGGGACGCCCGTGGTCCTCGAACAGTCGGTCGATCTGGCCCCAGTTCAGCTTCCGCCCCAGCTTCCCGTCCTGCGGGTACCACACAACCGCACCCTTCGATACGCGAAGGGTGCCGAATCGGTCGCCGTCCTTGTTGACCTTGAATTCGACGTCCGCATGTGAGAGCGGACGTTCCGGAACACTGAACTTCACGTCATGCGCCACGGGCATCACCTCCCGCAACTGCGGAACTATTCCTTCTCGAATCCCTGCCTAGTGAACTTCAGGGTCCTGGCGTTCTCCGTCACGGTGCGCACGACGTGCTCCGGAGCCCCCGACGGCATCTCCGCCTCGATCTCGAGGGTGATCGTCACCGTGGAGCCAACCAAACCGTCCAGGTGGGCAATCACCTCCTCGGCGATCCGACCCGCGTCCCGGCCAAGACGGGTGGGATCGAGGTTCACGGCGCCGTGGAAGCGCGTAGGTGCTGCGGACCTCTCGGGCTCGCCAGGTCCTGCACCCGGCCCTTTGGGTCTGCCTTCGGTGCCGCCGCCCGTGGTCCCGCCGTCGCCGCCCCCCGGGGCTGCGGCTGCTTCAGCCTCCAACTGCCTCTTCGCGACATCGGGCCTTACCACGAGCCCGTGCACATCCCCGGAGCCAAGCGAGATCAGCTTGCCGCCGCGTAGCGCCCGGTAGCGACCCGCGGCCTCGTCGTAGCTGTCCGCATAGGCGAAGGCGTCCTGCTCCCAGGTCAGCAGTCCGCCGGCCTCGGCCACGGCCTCCACCAGCACATGCGGGCCCAGCAGACGGGGCAGATAGACGAACTGCGCGAAGTCCTCGGTGAGCTGCTGCAGCGTCACGTGGTTCCCGCGCCACAGAGGCACACGGTCCAGCTCCATCCGCAGCCGCGACGCCCCGAAACGCGTCATCAGCAGCTCTTCATTCCGCAGCTTCTTGGCGGCCCGTACCGCCAGCGGTTCACTTCCCGTGACGCGCGTAGTCTTGAACTCGACCGGGGACTGGGGCAACGCCTGACTGGGTGCCAGCAGCCATTGGTAGGTTTCTGGCAAACGCGCGGTGATCGACGTGTCTGCCACCGCCAACTGCGTCTGTGCCTGCTTGACCTGCTGGGGAGTCAAGTCGAGCTGCACCGACTCGGCCAGAATCGACTCCCAGGCCAGGTACTTGCGCACGGCCTCGTCCAGGTCCTGGAGCCGCACCTTGTCGGCGGCCAGGAACACCAACGTGTTCCGGAACAATCGCGGCGCGTTCCCTCGACTCTCGAAGATGGCCTTGGCGGCCACCTCCGCACGGTTCCCGGCCTCCTTGCTGTAGGCGTGTTCGGAGCGCAACACGACCAGGCGGGCGTCCATGTCGTCGCCGACGTCCTGGCCGGACTCCGGGACGACGTGGACACGGCTGAAGTCGCCCTTCTTCTCGAGGTCCTTGCGCAGGCGCTGCTCCAGCTCGTGCACGACCTTGTCGTGGTCGCGCTTCAACTGTTCGGCGCGGTCCTCGGCCAGCTTCGTGACTGTGGGCTGGGTCGAGTACCAGTAACGAGGTCCGTCCTGGTACAGATAGGTCGCGGCCGAGGCCAGGCGACGCAACGCGTCACCAAAGACCGCCGGCGTCTCTCCGGGCATCACGCAGCCCAGCTTCACCCGCCGATCCTCGACGCCCTTGTGGGCGGCGCCTGTAGTGGGGGCTGAACCCAGATAGATCGTGCGGGCCACCCGGCGCGTCGCCGCCAGCTTGCCGAGCGCTGGCTGATCGCCATCGATCTTGAGCGGTAGGGAGCCGACGCCGTCGATGTCCTTGGAGATTACCGGCGGCCAGTTGTCCGACAGGTACCTTGTCAGCTCGAACTGCACCCGCGGATCGTCGATGGAGATGTTCGCCGGCATGATCAGCGGATTCCGGTCGCCCTTTTCCCACAAGCTGTGAATCACTGCAGCCATCAGCCGCAGCACGCCCCGCGTCCGCTGGAATTTCGCCAGCGAAGACCAGTCGGTGTAGAGCCGGTCGAATACCTCTGGGTGAATAGGGTATGCGGACTTGATGCGCTCTTCGTACTCGACGTCTCGACACTCGGGCGGAAACTCGGCGTGCTGGGTGCGATACAGCTCCGCGAAGGCACGGGCGACGACGTCCCGGTCCTTGAAATGGGCCGGTTCCGTCATGGGCTCGAACAGCCGGCGGCGGACGATCTCGAAGCCCTCATCGGCGGTGGCGGGCCGCCACGACGACTCGACACGGCCAACGACGTTCCTGAGTCGGTTCAGTGCTTCCCGGCCTCGCTGGCCACCCACCTCGATGTCATCCGCGGTTGCGTGCGGTGAGCCCGCCGTGTCCGAGGCCGGCAGGCTGATCACCAGCAGGCAGTTCTTCGCGAGCTTGGCCGACTCGGTGAGTGCCTGCGCAAACGTGAACTGCGTCTCGAAGCTGCCGGCCGGCAGGTCGCTCTGGTCGTGGAGCTGGCGAGCGTACGCCACCCACTCGTCAATGAGAACCAGGCAGGGTCCGTACTCGATGAACAACTCACGAAGGATATCGCCTGGGCTGGTGGCGTTCTCGTCGTCGGCTCGCACCTTGGCGAAGGCTTTCGGCCCGCCGAGCTGCCAGGCCAGTTCGCCCCAGAGGGTGCGAACCACCGTGCCGTTCTTCTTCACCGACGGGTTGCCCGGCGAGATCTTGTTACCCACCAGCACCACCGGGCGGCGGACCTTCGGCAACGTCGCCGCGCCCGCGGCCTTGAGCACCGCGTCTACGCCCACCAGTTCCTTGGCCGCTGTGCCGGAGAAGAGGTGGTACAGCGCCAGCATCGAGTGGGTCTTGCCGCCACCGAAGTTGGTCTGCAGTTGCACCACCGGATCGCCACCCTGTCCGTTCAGGCGACGGACGGCTCCGGCCAGCATCGTCTTGAGGCTCTCCGTCAGATACGTGCGACGGAAGAACTCGACCGGGTGCTTGTACTCGTCGGTACCTCCGCCGATGTGCACCTGCCACAGGTCCGCGGCGAACTCGGCCTGCTGGTAATTGCCGCTGGCCACGTCCCGGTGCGGCGTGACCACTTCACGCCACGCCTTTAATCCACTGGCGCCGGCACTTTCGATCGCGGTGCCGGCAGACTTGCGCTTTTCGGTGCGCACCTGCTCGTCGAACCGCAGGCGCAGCAGCTCGGTCTTCATTTTTTCGAGTTCTTCTGCCTGTGGTGCGGACACGGCGGACAGCAGCCGCGACGCCGAATCCAGGGCCCGATAGGCGTCGTCGCCAGAGAACGGCTGCTGATGTGCCCACCGGTTGCGGTGTTCACGGAGTTCAGAGAGCAGGCTTCGGTGCGCAGAGCTGAGCGTCTTCCGAAAGACGACATTCCACGCTTCCCACATCACCCGGAGCAAGGCCGCCACGTCCCACTCGCTCATCGGCTTGTCAACGAGCAACCGGTCGTCGTTGATGAAGGTGGCCACTTCGGCCTTGGCGCGCTCTCGAAACGTGCTCGCCACCTCGCGCTCCACGAACGGGTACAAGCCCGCTCGCAGCAGCTCCAGCCCCTTGCCTACGCGTTCGTGATTCGTAACGGCCATCAGTTCACATCCAGTGCGGACAGCATTGTGGGCTCCGCCTGAATCCAGCCCTCTTCGCCAAGAATCTCCCAGGCGCGGCGGACAATCGGCTCTCTGAACCCGGCCGCTTCAGCATCGATGGCATCGGCCGACTCCCTGGTGGCAGCCGGGCCTATGCTGTGTGCCTCGAGGGCGCGGACTACCTCGGCCATCGTCTTATCCGGATCTCGATAGAACCGGCTCCCGCGGATCCGGATGAACTGCCAGTGTGCGCGCTCCAGGACGGCCTGCCTGAACATGTCTTCGCCGAGGCGCTCGGCCGGGTGGTAGCGATCGCCGTCGCACTCTATCGCCACCTGCCGACTGCCATCACTGACGACGATGTCGATGCGATAGCTGCCGACAGTTACCTGCGGCTGCACGGAGTACCCCGCCGCGACCAAGCGTTCGATAACCGCGATCTCGAATGGGGACTCTGCCCGGCGCGTCGTCCTCGCCTTTTCCCGGTGTCGCGCCAATGGCTCTCTGACGTAATCGATCAGCCGACGGCGCAAATCTCGTGGTTGCAGGTCACGGCCCGGGTCGAGCGAATGAATGAGCCAGAGCTGATCGCGCGCGCGGCTCGCGGCGACGTTGTAGCGCTGCTTCATCGCGTCGGTTTCCATCAAGTGCAGAAGCCCTGACTCGCGCGGCACATCGACCATAGACAGCAGCATCACGTCGCGCTCGTCTCCCTGAAACTGCGCAGGATTGCCGACGGCGAATGCGCGACGTTCGAGGTCGACTGGCTCGATCAAGTGACGCGCGTTCTCGTGAATAAGGTGAGCTTGCTCGTCGCCCAGTAGCGTGATGGCACCCATCGAGCTGCGGCTGTAGTGCGTGTGCTCCGTCATCGCCTTGAGCAGCGCTGCGGCAACGCGCGCCTCGGCCAGATTGCTCTTGCCGTCCCGACTCACGCCCAGACTGCGATCGACCACGAACTCTGCGACGTGGGGTCTCGGCACCGCGGCGGGATTCCTGAGCGGCCGGATCTCGAAGTTGTACGACAGCTCGTCCGAGAAGCCGATGATCTCGGGCACGCAGCGGAAGTGCTCGCGCAAGGCGATCGTGCCGCCGAAGCACTGACGGGCCAGGTCGTAGATGGAGGTCTTGCCGTCGTACAGATGTCGGTTGGGCACCGTGCCCAGGTGCTGTTCGATGAGGCCCTTGGCGACCTCCAACTCCTGGCCGACGGCGAGCGGGCTCACCTGCTCATGGTCACCAACGACCAACACCTGATCGCCGAGGTACCACGCCAGCAGGCCGGTCACGTCTGACTGGCTTGCTTCGTCCACGATCACGACGTCGAACCGGTTCTTCACCGGGTCGATGCTCTCGGCCACGCGAGCCAGCGGCATGATCCACACCGGCACGGCTGCGCTCGCACTCGCGAGCAGCCGGCGGGCCTCCGCTTGCAGTTCCGGGACCCGGCGCCCAAAGCCCTTGCCGATCTTGCGGACGGTGTCCACCCAACCCTGTAGCGCTGAGCGGGCAGCCAGGTTGGTGCGGGCGAGCTGCGCCTGCCAGGCCTTGGCGTCGATCAGGCTGGCCGTGGCTGCCCGGAGCTCGTCGCGACGCTGATGCAACTGCCGCGTAAGCGCGGCCTCGTCCAGCGCCGCTCGGCGGTCGAGCTCCTGGGTGATCTGCCGCCACTGCCAGGCCGTTTCCGGATCTCCCGGCGTCTTGCTCTCGCCGTGCACGCCCACGCGGTTCTGAATGGCCTTCGCCCACGCCGGAGCGGCCACCGCCAATGCTTCCAGAAGCTGCCGGCGTTGCACCAATAGGATCCGCTTGGCGTGAAGTCGGACCAGCGCGGCATGGCTCTTCGCATAGGCCACCGGATCGTGGGTCCGCACGGCGCTCAGCAACTCCGCGACCAGCGCGCCGGAGAACCCCTCCAGGAAGGCCTTGGTCTCCTGCAGACGTCTCATCGCCTTGGCGCGGTTGGCCATTCCGATCCGCGCAGATACCGCCTCTTCCAACGGACCGACGAGAAGCCGGCAGTCATGCTCGAATGCGGTTGCCGCGGCTGTACGAGCTGCGTGCCAATCGCGGAACTGCGTCCACTGGAATCCGGCCGGCTGGCACGCCTGATCCAGGCTGGCGCGCTGTTGGCCCCACCAGCCCAGAAGGCGCTGAAAGCTTGTCGCCTGCTCGTGCAGCGCTGGCTCGAAGTCGCCAGTCGCAACCGGTGGCAGCCCGATGGGCTCGGCCTGCCGCTTCCATCGCCCACGAATCGACTCGCGCGTGGCCTCGAGGCGATGCTTCACCGCCAGCGCTCTGAACTGCGCCGCAGTCCGCGGGGGATGCCCATCAACTCTTGAGCCCTCCACCAAGGGCTTCCACTCCCGATGCAGGACCCCTGTCTGGATCCAACCCAGGCCGCCGCCCGCATCCAGATGCGCCGCAATCGCGTCGAATGTGGCCGCCGGGTCCTCAGCCGGTCCTGTGGCCACCTGCTCCACCGCGTGATCGAGCAGCACGGAGCGGGCGCGCTGCCATTCACCGTAGGCGTCCGCGACCAGTTTCGCCAGCTTGACCCACTGCGCCTTCTCGGTTGGACTCGCCGTCCCGTCAGCGACGATGGCCCGCTGCCAAGGGGTGAACCCCGACAGCTCCCCGGCGATGGCTCGCGCCACCGTCAGGAGATCGCTCAGCGCCGGGAGGTCGGACTCGTTGGGGCCGCGGACCCAGAACTGGACCCACTCTTCGGGTTCGGTGGCGGCCAGGGCCGCCAACCAGCCCTCGAACTCCGAGGGGGTTGGCAGCTGAGCAGGGTCTGGGGGCTGCTCGTCAATGGCAGCTTCGTCGGCCTGGGTGAGCTGGCCGTTGAGACCGTACAGGGTCGCCACATCGGCCGCGGACAAGGGCATCGGGCTGGCAGAAACGACCGGGCCCGGAACCCAGTCGTTGCCAGCGGCATGCTCCCGTGCCCATCGCGCTGCCTCACTTGGCGACTGGCTGCTCCCAGCCAGGACCACTGGGGTGTATTCGGCCTCGCGGACCGCGCGGAGCTGCGCCGTGATGTCCGCGATCGCCCGATTCAGCTCGTTGCGCAGATGCGCCTGACGGCGGGCCACGTCCTGAAGCTCCGCCGCAGAGGAGCTGGTGAGCCGGGTGAGGATGCCGCGCACCGCCTGCTCGAGCTGGCTCCGGCTCTCCAGGTCGTTACCGAGAACGGCCACGCACAACGGCTGCAGAGGCTCGACGATCTGCGACCGCAGCACGCGGAGGGCCTTGTTGGTGTGGCTGGTCACCAGCACCCGCTTACCCTGAGCCACCAGGTGACCTATCAGGTTGGCAATCGTATGGCTCTTGCCGGTGCCGGGAGGCCCCTGCACCAGCACGGCGCGGTGCTGCTCGATGGCCCGCGCGATGCGCACCTGCTCCTGATTCGCCGGCTTGCTTAGCAGCACATCAGCGGGCTCGCCCCATGGGGTGTCGGAGGCATCCGCTCCCTCGAGGGATGCGACCGGCGTCTCGATGCCGACGAGCCGGGTCAGTGAGGCTGGCACCTCCTTCCGGAGCTCCAGATCCTGCAGCACCTTGTCGAACGCCTCAGCAAATCCGGCCTGACGGGTACGCAGGAACAGCACGGCGTCGCGGACGATGGTCGGGGCATCCGGCGGCGCTGGTGCGTCGCCATCGCGGACGAACGCGCCCTGGCGATCCAGCCGCGGTGCCAGCCGTGTGAAGAACCCGTCGGTCGCCTCGCGAGCCAGGGGGTGGTAGGCCCCCGACAGCAAATCCGTACGCACTTGCTGCAGGTGCTCGGCGGTGAGGGCCTGGGCCTCCTGCAGCAGAGGGGCGTAGAGCTCCGGCGGCCGCTCTGCATCGACGAGCTGGAACTCAGGCCCCTCCGGATCGAAGGTGAGCTCGACTCGTTGAAGAAGAATCGGGTGGTCGATGGGCCCGAGCGGCGTGCGCCAGCGGAGTCTGCCGTCGCCGAGCACGAGCTCCACGCGCTCCCCTTCCCTGTCCATCCGGCTGCGGAGGTCGTAGAGCTTCTCGAACACGTCCATCGCCGCACGGGCCGGCCGCTCGTTCGCTGCCCACTCTTTCCAGAGTCGGCTCCACTTCTCGTAGGCGGTCACCCGGGCGGGCTCGGCATCGAACGCCTCCACGTGCGCCTGTCCGTCCACCATCACGTTCCGGGTGGCCTTGACCCTGGCGCTGCCGTTCGGCTCGACCCAGTCGTCTTCAACGAACTCGGCGATTTGAGCCGGTGGCGCAGGCGGTCGGGTGACCTTGGGACGCGTGACCCTGAGAAGCGGCTCGTCTACACTCTCCGACCCCTGGACGGGGGCTGGCGAGAAGTCCGGCGGGATGAGACGCACGCTGGGGTGTAATGGCAGCACGCGCAGCCACATGTACCATGGCTGGCCGTCCACAGCCCGCTTGGTGGGCACACTGCGCTCGGCAAACGCCTTGAGGAACTGAAACAGCTGGCGTGCCCGATCCAGCTCAGGCGGATCGGGATCAACCGGTCCGGCACCCATATCACTCATCTATCGGACCGAGCGGCAACTGGGACGCCGGCCGCGCCCCCTCCTGCGCCAGCCTGGTAATTTCCGGCCAGCTCTGCACCAAGCCGTTGTAAGCCAGCGCCTCGGGTGCCCGTTTGCTGCGCTCGCAGACCGAGTAGAGGCGATACGCCAGCTCCCGCGCCGTCTCGCCCTTGGCGCCGAGCTTGGCAAGCAGCTCTGCTGCACCGGCCTCACCGCCAGTACTGAGCACACGGATCAAATGGTGCACCGCCTCCCAGTGGGTGAGACGGACGTCAGCCGCCGGATCCCAGTCCTGAGGGAGTTCCTCGGGCTTGAGCAGCCGCACCTTACCTCGGCCTTGCTTCAGGATGCCGGCATCATCCAGGCCGCTGACGCTGGTGTTCTTGGCTTTGGAGAGCGTCTCGGCGATGCCAAAGGGGCCTTCTGAGAAGCCGAACTGCTCGAACCATGCGAGGGCAAAACGGCTATCCCCGTCGAAATCGCCTTCCTGTTCGGCCAATGTTTCGTCGAGCACTTGGTTGATCAACGCCAGGGCCCGGCGCACCGGCATTGCTTTGCCTTCGGCATCAAGAACCTTTCCGTACCGCGTGAACACCGCCATGCCGGGGCCAATGGCCGCCTGGGCCAAGTCTACTGGGGCGACGTTGCCCTTCTGCAGATGGCGCAGCGCCGTGGGCAGTTCCCCTTTGAGAGTAGCGACGAACTCGCGGCGCGTGGCCATTGGCGCGGAGTTGGCGCGCGGACGGCAGACGAGGATAATGCTGGAGGCGAGGGCGTTGCGCCTCGTCTTCAGGTTACTCGTGTACTCTGTGCGCATCGGCCACGTCCCGCTAATGCCAAAGCCCGCACGAATTACCGCATCTAGGAATGTGTCCCAACCGGTACTTGCGGTGCCCTTCTCATCATCAGTCTCTGCTTGCCTGAAGGCGTAGTAGATGGTGACCGGAAACCCGGGATGCGCTTGCTCAGCGAGACGGCGCATCGCTTGCGTCATACCGTTGAGAAAGAAGGCCTCAGCACCAGCCTTGTCATCGTGGCGGTATGCGAAGGCAACCAGTTCCTCCGTCTTCGGAACGACTACCGTTGCGAAGAGATTCGGAAACACTTGCCTCAGCGAACGACGCAACCACACATAGAAGAAATCTGACAAGTCGGCGTAGGGCACGTTGTCAAAGTACGGTGGGTCCGTGGAGACGACTTTGCTAACGCCGACAGACTGCGTTGCGGCATCCGCCTGAAGGCCCGCTCCATCTGGCCCTACGCCTAGCGCTTGGATCATCTCGGCCGCCTGCGTCACGCCCAGCAGAATGTTGCCTGTCGACTCACTCAGCGGATTGGCCTCCGCATAGTCAAACACCATCGGAATCGCTTGCCGCCCAAACGTAGAGACGATCCCGTCCCGCGTAATGTGCCAGGCACACACCGATGACCAGTAGTTCGCGCCCTTATCGACCGCGAACGCGAGGTACACCGCCACGGCCTCCGCATATGCCATCGCACCCATCCCGCCAATGGCTAGACCTTGTCCGTCGGCCGGCAGGCCGGCCGCGACTGCGTCGAGATGCACGCGCTTGCGGGCTTCGGCTACGAGGTCCGAGAACGTTGTCAGTGCAACGAGTTGGCGATTGGTGAATATCTGGTCGAAGCGTTCCATGCCGTACGGCTTCACTCCGAGATACTGCGTGCTACCAGAAATGGCCACCTCAGGCTTCCACTCGGGCTTCGCCAGTCGAGCTGCCGCCTCGTGCTCTGTCGTAGGCATGAGATACACGCGCCCGCGATCACCCTCGGCCACGATAGTCATGAGCCGCGCATCCATGCGACCGGCTTTCGCCTCTGCCTTGATGTAGTCGCCCGAGATGGGACTGCCAGACATAAGGCAGATGAAGTTGGCGCGCGAAGCCTTCGTCCCGCTTTTCGTCCGCTCGGCGTCCTTCGGCTTGCCCACTTTCACAGTGAACCGGTAGCCGCCACCCTCTATAACCGGCTCGACGTACGCCTCCTTCCCCTCCTTGGTCGAAAGCATGAATGTCGAGGCAAGGGGCACCTCCACCTTGGCGAAGGCCGGGTTCGGACTCTTGACCGTCCGCGCCCACAGCCACGCGATCACAGTGAGCTTCTGGCCGACGTAGGGCTTGAGATCGGGCCGGCCCTTCGCCATCTCGGCTGTCACCTCGATTGGCGGGTAGAGGTGGCCGATGCGCTTCCCGGCTTCGTCCCGCATCCATTGGCCGTAGTAGCGCACGTCCTCGGCCAGCCCCTGGGCACCCTTCCACTCGCGGTCGATGAGCGCCTTCTCCTTGCGCGCCTCAGGATTCACCGGCGGTTTGCCGGCGAAGCGCGGCGGAATCTCGATCATCGCCTTGTTGATCAGCACCGCCACCGGGTTGAGGTCACTCGCATAGGCTTCCAGCCCCAGCCGCTGCGCCTCGAGCGGCAGCGCGCCGCCGCCGGCGAACGGGTCGTGAAACGCCGGGAGCTTGTCGCGATCGAACAGCTCCTTCGCCCTCGGGTGGTCGGCATTGTCCGCGCAGGCCCGACGCCAGCTCTGCCAGATCTCCGCCCGAGCGCGGTCGAGCACCTCTTCGTTTGTGGTGTTCTCCCATTGCACCAGGTCCTCGATGATCGTGAACAGGCGCTGCCGTTCTTGATCCGCCAGCACCTCGTCGAGCGTCGGCTTCGGTCCCGGTTCCGGAACGTTGAGATTCGTGCCCTCCGCCTTGCGCTTCAGCGCACTGGCCTCTTCCCAAACCTTGAGCTTAGCCCTCAGAGCGCTCTCCGCCTTCCGGCGAAGCTTCGAGTCCTCCCGAAGCGTGTCCACGTAGGTGGAGGGGTCGTCGACCATTTGGGCGAAGATCACCGCCCGGGCCGCTGCGAGCGGACGCCGCGCCCACCACAGGTGCAGAGTGCTCGGGTGCCCGTGACGAATGGACTTCTCCCGCGCGGAGGCCTTGTTGATGGCCTCAAGCGGCAGCGCGACTTCGATCAGTTTCTTTCTGGCCTTCATTCTGGGGGTCCAGTCCTGGCCTTGGCTCTATGCGGTGTAGCCGCAGTCCTGCAGGCGCTGGCGTGCTATCGCCAGTTCCTCAAGCGAGAACAACGGAGCCCACCGCGGCTGCAACACCAACGCTTCAACGGTCAAGTCAAGTCGCTGGCGTTTCCAGAGCTCCGAAAAGCCCTCGGACATGTGCGGAATAAGGCGGTGGGCCGTCTGAACGCCACCATGCTCGTTCAGCATCTGCAGGAAGCGGGTGGCGTTGTAACCGGCGTCCCGCTTGGCATCCAGGTAGATCTGCATCATGGCGCCGTGAAACGCCGACGCGAGGGCTGACGCGGAGGGACTGGGCGGATGTGTCATAGCCGCGTCAACTCGGCATAGCGCCTCGACCGATGAGACCGGCCATGTCGTAGTTCACGCTGGTCACGCCGAACTCGGGCTCCTGCTTAAACGGCCGGCGCACGTAGTGGACGTGATGTCGATCGACGTTTTCGAACTCTACGATGGCGAGCACGAAGTCGTCGGGCTTGTTCAGGGAGTACAGGATCTCGTTGCGGGTGACCGTGATGGTGTCCGCGTCGGCAGTGCGGCCCTTCACCTCGATGAAGCGGAGCTTGCCAGTATTAGGCACTCGGCTTTCGATGTCGTAGCCCAACTGTTCGAACTCCCGGTCCACCGGTTCGAAGCCGAGCCCACGCTCGACGGCCATCACGATCTCCCGCGCGCGAGCAGCCACGGCCTGGTTATCAGTGGTTGAGGAATCCGATTCTGCTGGTTGCCCACCCATCAAGGTCAGCAGCCCCTTCGGCACGACGAGGAAGCCCCCCAGCACCACCGGCGGCAACGGCGAGATCCGCGCCTCGAGCTTCAGGTCTTCGAGGCGCTTCTGCAGCCGCCCCTGGAGGAGATCCGCGCGCTTCCGTGCCTCCTCGGAGTTCAGCCGCGCGTTAGGCCGACCGGCCTGTTCTTGCTGCTTGAGCTGGGCGGCGCGATGGTCCCAATAGGCGATCTCGCGCGTCAGCCGTTCCTTGACCGCCGCCTCAGTCTTGGCAATCAGCGCCAGCCGGGGCTCGCGGACCTCAGAGAGATGCAGCGGCACAACGTGCTCCACGGCGTGCGCCCGTGCGCGCTTCTCGAGTGCCTGCGTGATCCAGGCACACTCCTCACGGCTCAGGATGGCATCAACGCCGGGGTCGCCGTCCGCCAGGGGGCGGAAGTCGAGGTACGGGGCGTACTGGATGTGTCGTGTGCCACCGCTGGCATCGAGCTCCACGTACAGAACCCGCTTCGAGACCACGCGGCGGTCGCCGCCCCTGGTCAGCGAAGCGTCCTGAATGGCGTGCTCCAGGTAGAACAGCACACGGGGTGTGGTGCTCGGGTCGCGCTCGTCCACCAGCACGGCACCCCGCTTCAGCAGGTCCGCATTTCGCTCCAGCGTAAGGTCGATGACGGCATCGAGCAGCGGGTGCCCGGGGCTGACAAACGCCGCCAGTGGCTGACCGGCGGGGGCGACCAGCGACTTCTCGAAGGCCACACGCTCGTACCGCGGCAGCACCGGGGTGCCGATGCCGATGAGGCGGTCGCGGTGCACGACCGGTGGGGGCACATGCGTGACTTCGTACCGGCGCGGCTCACGCTGACGTATTGAACCGCCCAGACGCTGGAAGGCCTCCCGGAAGAACGACTCAATGTAGTGGGGCTGAAGCCGCCGGGCGTCGGCACGCTCCATGTCTTCCCGGATGCGCTGGACACGGCTCGCGTCCATGGCGTCGTGCGCCAGGGCATGGTCTTCGAGCAGGTTCTGAATATGGCCGCGGTCGAGGGCCTTGTCGATCACCGTGCTGAGGCGCGCCCGGACCTCGGGCTGCTCGCCGTAGCGGATCGCCTTCAGCAGCAGGTCGCGCAGCGTGCGGGCCTCGCCGCCCTCTTCGAACTGCAGCTTGCCGAGCACGTCGAACACCTGGCCGCCAAGGGCGCGCCGGGCCTCCTCGAGCTTCTCCAGCAGCTTCCGGTAGACGTCGCCCTCGCGAGTTTCCTCCGCCACCAGATTCCACAGGTGGCACACTTCGGTCTGCCCGATGCGGTGGATGCGCCCAAAGCGCTGCTCGAGACGGTTCGGGTTCCACGGCAGGTCGTAGTTCACCATCAGGTGAGCACGCTGCAGGTTGATGCCCTCGCCGGCTGCGTCGGTCGCGAGCAGCACCTGCACGGCTGGGTCGTGCCGGAAGGCCTCCTGGGCCTTCATCCGGTCCTCACGACCCATGGCGCCGTGGATCATCACCACCGCCTCGGGACGACCGAGCAGCGTGGTGATGCGGTCGTGCAGGTAGTTCAGCGTGTCACGGTGCTCGGTGAACAGCACCAGCTTCTGGTGCGGCGACGGTGTTGGCTTGGGAATGTCGCCAGAGCCGTAGGGAGCCTTGGCCTCGCGCACCATGCCCGACGCGCCGGCAGCGGTGAAGATCTCATGTAGCAGGCCCGACAGTGACTTCCATTTGGTGTCGGTGCCGCTCCTCCGCACACCGAGCGCCAGGGCCTCCAGGTGCTGCAACGTGAGGATCTCTGCTCTCAGCTCGCTGATCGAACGGGCGGCCGTGGCCTGGTCGAGAATCTCTTCCTCGGCCTTCTCGACCTCGTCGTCCGGCGCCTCGTCCAGGTCTTCCACGTCTTCCTGGTCGAGCGTCGGCACCGTGAAGGCGACAACGGGCGACTGCCCACCGCGTTGCAGCACCTCAAGCTCCCTCAGACGGCTTTCGAGGCGCTCGCGCCGGCGACGCAGGGACTGATAAATGGCCTCCGGCGACGACGCCAGACGTCGCTGCAGGATGGTGAGCGCGAAGCCGACGGTGCCGGCGCGCTTGTCGTTCTCCAGCGCGTCGGCGCGGTTGAACTCTTCTCGAACATAGTCGGTGACCGACTTGTAGAGGTGAGCCTCCGCCGCCGACAGCTTGTAGGGCACGGTATAGGCGATACGTTCAGGGAAGAGCGGCGTGCCGTCGAACTTGAGCAGCTCCTCCTTGACCATCCGCCGCATCAGGTCCGACGTGTCTGCTACGTGGGCACCATCGCGCACCCGGCCCTCGAAGCGGTCGCCGTCGAGCAGCGCCATGAACAGCTGGAAGTCCGCTTCCTTGCCGTTGTGAGGCGTGGCGCTCATCAGAAGGAAGTGGCGGGTGAGGCCGGACAGCAGCTGCCCCAGCCGGTAGCGCTTGGTGTACTTGGTCTCGCCCCCGAAGACCGTGGCGGACATCTTGTGCGCTTCGTCGCACACCACCAGATCCCACCGGCAGTCCGGCGCCTGTAGCTTCTGCTGGACGTCGTCGTTGCGCGACAGCTTGTCGAGGCGCGCGATGGCCAGGTTGGTCTCCAGGAACCAGTTGCCGGTGCGGGCTGCCTCGAGCTTGTCGTTGGTCAGAATCTCGAACGGGAGCTGAAACCGTTGGTACAGCTCGTCCTGCCACTGCTCTGCCAGACTGCCCGGGCACACGACGAGGCAGCGCTGCAGGTCCCCGCGGGCAATCAGCTCCTTGATCAGGAGACCGGCCATGATGGTCTTGCCGGCGCCCGGATCGTCGGCCAGCAGGAAGCGGAGCGGCTGCCGCGGCAGCATCGACTGGTACACCGCGGTGATCTGATGCGGCAGCGGCTCCACGTTGGAGGTATGGACGGCCAGCACGGGATCGAACAGATGGGCGAGGCGAATGCGTTGCGCTTCAGACACCAACCGGAACAGGGCGCCATCGCCGTCGAAGCTCCACGGGCGCCCCTGCTGCGCGACGTCGAGACGCGCCTCGTCGTGCCGGTACAGCAGCTCGTTGGCCACGGTTCCGGCTGGCGTCTTATAGGTCAGCTCGAGGGCTTCGGAGCCGAACCACTGGACGCTGACAACGGTGGCGAGGGCGTCGGGCAGGATGCCGCGCACGGAGGCGCCTGGCGTCAGTTGTTCGAGTGTGGCCATGCCGGAGGTCAGAGGGGATGTTGAGGGTCTGTAGGATATCGTTCAGACACGGCCCGGGCCAGCGTTGACTCAACGGGGTTTGCAGCCGTAGCACACGTCGTCGGTAGCCATCGCCAGCACCTGGCCGCAGCTCACGCACGTTCTCGGGCGCCGGACACGTGAACCCGACGGCCCGGCCTGCCGGGCCGTTCGCTCGGGAGTTCCGACGAGTGCGGCCCTCGGTGTTGGTGATTCTCGTGGCGTGCTGACCGGCGCTTGGCGGGTGGGGCGGCTTCCGTAGCTCGTATCCGGGACCGGTCCGGCCCAGCCCTCGGCGACGAACCCCGGTGCGTCAGGGCCATTGGCCGCTTCGTGTAGCTTGCGGCTGATGGTGGCGAATGTATTCCGCATGTCTTCGACATGGGCGAGCCGTAGCGCACCGGCGATATCCCGAAGCTCCTGGCTTCCGGGACCGAACGCGGCCCGCACCTGCGGCCTCAAGGCTTCCAGCCGCTCAGCGAGCTGGAGTCGCTCCGGCGGGATCTCCAGGCGACCCTGCAGCCAGCGTAGAGCGTTCTCCATTGCCGTGACGTCCTGCGATGAGCGCGCCTCCTCGAGACGTCTCAGTTCCATCGAGGTGTTGCCGTACCACCGGGTGATGCGCTCCTTGAGGGCGTACAACTGGTCGCCGAGTTCGACGAGACGGCGCGCACGATGCTGTCCGGGGAAGCGCTCGGTCATGTCTATCCCGCTGCCTCTCCACCTGTGTCAGGAGTCGCCCTCACAGCCTGTTTCGGTACCATTTCGGCGGCCCTCCGAGACATCGCAGGTCACGGCTCGCTCCCTGTTTTCGGCCGAACGACCAAGGGCCGCCACCGCTTCGCCGACCGCCAAGTCACTGATGAGCCGGATGCAAGCGCGAGAGTATCGCCCCGGGAGCTTAGACGGACGTGAAACCAATGATTCGACGTCAGACTTCTCAACCCAGAGCTCAGGGCACTCTTCGACGAGACACCTAGGTCCGCAGCTCTCGACGCATTGGCGTCAGCGCATGGATTCACTCCGGAAGCATCATGTCGCCACGAGTTCCATCAGCTCCGCTTGCCAGGGCGCAGACGCCATGGTGGATTCCAGGTTCGGATGCGGCAGCCGGTGGAGCAGGTCTTCCATGGGCAGGCCCATCACGACCACTTCCGCAGTGCCTACTCCATTCACCCGCACCTGGACCCGCTGCGGTCGAGCGGTGGCATCCTGGGCCGGATAGAACATCAGACATGTCGGCAGCCGCCCTTTGGGCGGCCGAGCGAGGGTCGCGGCGTACAGCGCACCCTGATACAGGTCGCCCTGCTTCAGCTTCTGATGGCCGTAGTCCTTGTACTTGGCATCGATCGGTATGCGAATCTGCCGATCGCGACTCTCCACGAGCAAATCCGGGCGCACGCTGCCGAAGCGCCGGTTCAGGTCCGGATCCCAGAGGACGGACTCTTCGCGATGTTGGGCAGCCACGTCCAGCGAGTTGGCGCTTCCAATTTCGCGGACGAGATGCCCAACGAGCTCCTCGAATAGCCGCGGCATGTTCAGCAGGAACGATCGCCCTGCCACAACGCCAGGCATCAGCAGATCCGAGGCGCCAAGTCCGTCGATCAGCAAATAAGCCAGCTCGAGGGCATCCCTGTAATGGACGGTCGCTCTCGTCAGCTCAGGTTTGGGAAGGGGCTCAGACGGGTCGTCACGGCAGACCTCGCTCCAGGCGGTGCACGCTCGGCTGACCCGGTCCCTGACTGCCTGATCGCCGACACCCCGGCGCGAGGCTGTCAGACCGCGCACGAGCCAGGGGTTTCCGGCGATGGCCGAGGTGCGCTCGTCGAACTCGCAGATGATCGTGTCAACCCGCCCGAAGCGGCGCAAGACCTGGGCTTTAGCATCTATCCGCCCGCGCAGCACCCGTAGCTCGTCCCGTTGCCAGACGTAGTCGGCTTGTGGCCCCGCTCGGAGCACGTCGTCGCAAGCGTCGGCCAGAAGCCACGCCATCAGATCGACCCAGTCGACGTCGTCGGCGACGAACGGTGCTTTCTCCCTCATCCACTTCACGAGCGACAGGCGCCTGACGTATTGCAGTATCTTCACCAGGCCGCGGTGCCCGTTGACGAGGGTCGGACGCACCCGCACGGTGCAGCTCTCGAGCCGTACAACGCCGATCCATCCACGGGCCACGATCCGAACACCGTCGCGAAGCTCGTCAATGTCCAGACGCTTGCTCGACTTCAATGCCCATGCCGCTGTACGGTCGGCCGGGGACAGCCGGGCTCCTGGGCGCTCAACCGCATCCCATTCCGAGAGCTCCACAGTGGGAGGGGTCGTCATACGCCCTGGGGCTTGTTCATCAGATTGTCGAGAGCGGCGACAAGGGACTCCGGCAGATCTACGACTTCGGATCGCACCCGCTGGGCATCGCGATCCACGATCTCCGTCCCAAGAAGCTCCGCCAGGGTTCGATAGTCCTCGTAGCAGTATTCCTGCAAGAGGGGGATCACCTCATACCGCACGCGATTCGCGAATTCCTGCGGGTCCTGAACGGGCTCGTCGTCCACCAGGAAGTAGGAGTGGCCGATCTGCTTTTCGCGGCCGAACTTCGCGATGATCTTCTGGTTCAGGTGCTCCAGAAACGCGTCGAGCGCCAAGTCGCCGAACCGCTGGCCTGCTAGAAGCCCAGGTTCCGGCATGAGTTCGTGGAACGCGAATCGCCTGCGGATGGCCGCGTCGAGCATCTTGATGCTTCGGTCAGCAGTGTTCATCGTGCCGACGATGTACACGTTGGATGGCACCGATAACGACTGCCGACTCTGCGCCAGCACGACCGACGTGTTGCGCTTGTCGGACTCGAGCACCGTGATCAGCTCGCCAAAGATTCGGGGGAGGTTACCGCGATTGATCTCATCAATCAGAACTACGAACGTCTGCTCTGGGCGCTCCGCAGCATGAGTACACACTCGTTTGAAGATGCCATCCTGAAGGGACAGGCGCAGCCCTTCGCCGGGGGTAGCCGCTGGCCGAAACCCCTCGACGAAGTCCTCGTACGAATACGATGGGTGAAACGTGACGGCCGTCACGCGCGGCACAGACTCGCCAAGCGCAGAGGTGTACTGGTGCCACGCATTGGCCGCCTTAACTGGATCCGCCAGGACCTCTGACGCCGATGCTGCATCTTGCGTCAGCAGCCAATGGAGGAGGAACCGCCTGCAGTGAAGGTCTTCCCCGTTCCTGGAGGCCCGTAGAGGATGAGTTGCTTCCGCTCTTCGAGCCGCTCACCCAGTTGCACGAGCGTCTTGTCCACGGGCGGCAGCCGGATCGGCGCAACTGGGTGTGGCGTACTGGGCTGACCTGACATCAACTGCTCGTACAGCTCAATGGATACGGGAGCCACAGTGACGAATGCCCAACGCGACTGAGGGGGAATGGGTCTGGCCTGAGCTGTGTCCCACGTGACACGAATACGATGAGGATACGCGCCGCCGTCTTCGGCCCACTCGTAGGGCGGATCCTGCACCGTGCCTACGGCCAGGATCTGACTCATGCCTCGATTCGCCAGCACGAGGTCGCCGGGTTCCATCTTCATGAGCAACCACAGCTCTTTTGCTTTTCGCGTGACGGTTGCCTTTCCGGCGAGCGTGTCTCCGTAGTGCGATAGGTACTCTCCACGAAACCTGGCCTCGAACTCCGGGAAGCTCTCGAAGGCGCTGAGGTCGCCCACCACTGGCCAGCCGACGGCAACGTAACCGCCGGCGAGGCACTGCGGCCACAACTTGGCATCTTCGCCGGGGGCGATCTTGTAGACGGAGCTCGCTTCCCGTGGATCATCCCAGTGGTACAGGAACCTGGCCAGTTCGTGATTGCCGAACCCGTCGAGCTCAGGCGTGTCGCGCAGTTCGCTGAGCAGTCTCCTGTTCAGCGCTACAGGACCGAGCTTAGTAGAGGTTCTGTGATAGATGTTGCGCAACCGATACCTGAACCGCGCAAGGTGCGCCGTGGAATAGACGGGAAGGATTTCTGACGGAAAATAGACGTGCAGTGTCTTCAGCCAGAGCGCCGGTCCGTATTGAAACGGCAGCAGATCCTGAAGAACGTCCCACTCGCCAGCCCGCGCCCGCGTGAGCATCGTGGCCACACTTTCTCGTAGGGCGAACCACGCCTGCTGCTCGTCGGGGAACGAAGGAGGGAAGTGCCAGCCCGGCTTGTCCCTATGCTTATAGATGATCGTCTTGGCTGAGCTTCCACCGCTGATACTGCCGAGCTCAGTGCTCTTGAACTCCATCCATCGGCAGAAACTATCGGGGTGATCCTGCTGGCCGAGCGCATAGCGTTCAAGCGGCATGTCGCCCCAAGACTCCAGCGGGAACCTATTGACGATCGTCTGACGAATCGTCTCGACCTCTGCGTCCAGTTCAGCAGTCTTGGCGCGATTGAAGCTTTGGAGGGCCTGTTGAAGCGTTTGAGGCATGGCTTCGAGAATCCAGATTCCAGGTGGCAGGAGGGTTCGCGGCTAAGTCAGGGCAGTCGTGCCCTCAGGTCTGGGCGGATCGGCCACGTGACCGCACCCTCACGGTTGTAGATGCTCACCAGCAGTTCCGCCTCGATATCGGAGGGCCGAAACAAGGGTTTGCCGTCTTCAGTTTGCAGGGGGAACACCACCCAGTAGCGGTCGTAGTCGTAGTTCCGCTGCGCGATCGGCTGCAGGGCGCGCACCTTGCGCAGCTCTTCCGTAATCACGCCGCGCGAGAACTGGCCAGACTCACTTGGCGCGCCCTTGGGCCGTAGAAAGGCCTCCCAGTCCGTCGGGAGGACGCCGGAGCCCTCGTTCGGGTCGATGTCCACGACGACAACCGTGTCGCCGGCGGCGTCGGCCTCCTCGACCAGCTTGCGGGTGTCGTTGTCGCTGAGGCGGCTGCGCAGTTGTGCCGACCGCGCCGACGCCCGCACGACGTCCGGGGTGAACCAGGTGGCCCGCAGCTTGTAGTTCTGGGCCCGCTCGGTCTTCAGCAGGCGACGGTCCCAGCCGGTCCAGAACAGCAGGGTTCGCGAGCCGACCTTGCCATCGGAATGGGCCGCAGCTACTACCGCGGCCACGCGCCGGCTGTCCCAACGCAGATAGTCGTCGTTCTGAGCGAGGACGACCGCGCACCCGAGGGTGGCGGCCGCCACCGGCAGGAGGGCTTTCACTTCCGCACGCGCCTCAGGATCGAGACCACCTCGGAGCCACCGAGGGCCGTGTCCGCCACCGTGAGGCCGACGAACTGGTAGCCGGCCTCGCCCGACTCCCCGAGCTCCTTCTGCATGGTGGAGGTCTTCGAGGTGGCCAGCAGACGGTACTCGAAGGCCGGCCGGTCCTTGAGGTCGCGGTCGCGCTCCAGGATCACAACGGCTTCCTTGCCGCCGAATCGCGTCTTGAAGACGGTCTGGCCGCGGTACTCGAAGCCGGCGTCGCCGGCCTCCTGCAGTTCCTTCTGCATGGTGCCCGTTCTGGTCGTCGCCAGCAGCTTGTAGGCAAAGCGGCCGGGGTCGCTGCCTGGCTCGCGATGCATCACGGTGACGACCTCGGAACCGCCGAACAGCGTGTCGCCGCCCATCACGCCGCCGAAGCGAAAGCCGGCGTCGGCCGCCTCGTTCATCTCCTTCTCCGTGGTCGAGGTGCGGCTGGTGGCGACCACGCGGTATTCGACCTGGGCCAGGGCTGACACGGGCACCAGGAGACAGAGAGCCAGACCGAGCCATGCTGAACGCATATTCACTCCGATGCGTGGGGGGTTGATCGGTGTAGACGGACTCATTCTAGGAGTTCGAGCTGTTGCTAATTCATGGGAGCGGGGAGGTTCCTGGACAGCCCGTGCATTACTGGCACTCAGGGGCGGATGGCGCTCCCCGGACACTTGCCCGCAGTGTGGCCGCCAGCCGTGACAGGGCAGGTCGCACGTCGTCGTGGGAGCGAGGTGCTGCGCTCGACTGACGGCCGCGCTACCTGTTGACCGATGCGCCCGGCCTAATCTAACCAGCGATCGCCAGGGGCCGTACCTTTCGGCTGGCCGCCTTCATCCGTTGCATGGCGTGCCACAGGTCGTAGTCGGCCTGGAGACGCGACCAGAACTCGGCGGACGTCCCGGTGAGCGCGGCAAACAGCACCGCCGTCTCTGCCGACACGCCGCGCCGCCCCTTGACGATGGTGTTCAGCCGATTGACGGACATGAACATCCGCCGCGCCGCCTCGGCCTGCGAGATCCCGAGCGGCTTCAGGAACTCCTCCGCGAACATCTCGCCGGGATGGGTCGGCGCGCGCCGCATCTCCGCGAGCGAGGCTGGCCGCACACCCGCCTCAGTAGTGGTAGTCGACGACTTCGACATGGCTGGCATCTCCATTCGCGAACAGGAACACGACCCGGTACTGGTCGTTGACCCGGATGCTGTAGTACCCCAGCCGGTCACCTTTCAGGGCCTCCAGCCTCAGCCCGGGCAGCCCCAGGTCGTTGAGCGAAGCCGCCGTGCGGAGCGGGTCGAGTTTGCGCCGTGCCACCTTCCACACGCTCTTCGGGATCGTCCGCGCCGCCTTCGAGTTGACGCCTGCCGCGATGTCGGCCGTCGCCGCGTCGCGGTAGGAGACGATGGCCATAGCGACCCGTCGAGCATACACGCATCGCGTGTATGCGGCAATCGCTCCAAGGTGCCGACCAGGGGACTCCGCGTCGGTTGTGACGGGGGACCTTCCGCGGCGGCGGCCCGCCACCGCCCTCCCCCTCACGCCAGGCCCCGGCCTCACACTGCTGGTTGGCCGCAACGGCTCCGGCAAGTCGAGCTTCGCCGAAGGCCGGAGGGTGGGCAGTGGGATGTGGACGGCAAACGAGGGAATGAATCGCCGAAACGAGGTAACGGTGGCACCTGACTACCTCGTTTCGGGTATCGAAAGGGCAGCTAGTCGTCCCGCACCGGCGTCCCCACGATGTCTGCGTCAGGCCGCATACTTCACGACGGCCGTCGCTACCACGCGGTCCCGGAAGTAGCGCGAGAGATCGGCCAGTGTCCGCAAGTCCACCTGTTGACCTAGCGGACCTTAGCGCCGTCCTTCCGCTCTGTGAAGCGTTTAGCGCCTAAGATCGCCACGACGATGGCCGCGACCCTTCTTGACCACATCCTTCTACGGCTCACGGCTTCCGGCGCGGACCAGCACCCCTGGTCCCTCCTGATCCTCGCCGCAATCGACGGCCCCGACGCCCTCACCCGCTACCTCGCCGGCACCGGCACGTCCCCCGCGCCGCCCAAGCGCGCGCGCAAGGCCGCCGCGTCCGCGTCCGCGGCCACCGCGGGCACTGCTGACTCCCCCGCCCCCGAACCTCCCGGCGTCTTCCTGGGCGCCATCACCATCGCCGGCTTCCGCGGCATCGGCCCCGACACCCGCCTGCCGTTGCACGCCGGCCCCGGCCTCACCCTGGTAGTCGGGCGCAACGGCTCCGGCAAGTCGAGCTTCGCTGAAGGCGTGGAGGTGCTGCTGACCGGCACCAGCCTGCGCTGGCACAAGCGCGCCAAGGCGTGGCGCGAGGGCTGGCGCAACCTGCACCAGGGCGACACGGCGTTGGTGGCGGCCGAACTGGTGGTGGAAGGCGCCGGGCCGCTGGTGGCGCAACGCACGTGGGCGGCGGGCGCCGACCTGACCGCCGGCACGGCCACCGCCAAGAGCAAGAGCGGCAAGGCCACGCCGCTCGACCAGATGGGTTGGGCGGGCGCCATCGACACCTTCCGGCCGTTCCTCTCCTACAACGAGCTGGGCTCGATGCTCGAGGACGGGCCGTCGAAGGTCTACGACGCGCTGGCGCCGGTGCTGGGGCTGGAGGAGTTCGTGGCCGTGCAGGCCAGCCTCACCGAGGCCAGGAAGGTCGTGAGCGCGCACGTCGCCAACACGAAGGCCGCGGCCACCGCGCTGGCGCAGCAGGCCGAGCAGGTGGTGGCGGCGCATCCGCGCGAGGCGCGGGCGGTGCATCTGGCCGCGCTGCTCAAGGCCAGGGCGTGGGACGTGGCGGCGCTGCGCACGCTGGCGGAGGGTGGGGCCGAGGCGACGCAGTCCGTGCTCGAGGGATTGCGGCGGCTGGCGGGCATCACGCCGCCGGATGCGCAGGCGGTGCAGCAGGCGGTGAATCTGCTGCGCGAGGCGGCCGCGGGATTGGCGGCCACGCAGGGCACCGATGCCGCGCGGAGTTTGGCGCGGGCGAGGCTGCTCGAGCAGGCCTTGTCATTCCACGCCGCGCACGACGGCGCGGGCGACGCAGGAAATGCCGCGTGCCCCGTGTGCGGATCCGCGGGCGCGTTGGACGGCGACTGGTCCACCCGCACGCGCGAGGAGATCGACGCGCTCACGGCCGAAGCCTCCGCCGCCCGCGCCGCCGAGCACGCCCGCGATGCCGCCCTCCGCGCGGCTCGCGGGCTGGTGCGGGAGGTTGGGCCGCTGCCCGCCGCCTCCGCCACCGAGCTGCCCTCGCTGCATGCCCTGCGCGAGGCGCAGGCCATGTGGCTGCAGGCGCGCACCGTGGACGCGCCCGAAGCGCTGGCCGCGCGTCTGGAAGCGCACGTGCTCGACCTGGCGGAGGCGTCCACGCGCGTGGCGGCCGAGGCCGCGGAGGAGCTGAGCAAGCGCGAGGACGTGTGGCGACCGCTGGGCCAGGCGCTGGCGGCGTGGCTGCCGGCCGCGGAGCAGCTCTCCACCCACAAGACCCAGGCCGAGCATCTGAAGGCCGCCGAGGAATGGTGGAAAGAGACCACCGAGGCGGTGCGCAACGAGCGCTTCCAGCCGATTGCTGCGCGGGCCATGGCCACGTGGCGGCAGCTGCGCCTGCAGAGCAACGTGGACCTGGGCCGCGTGGAGCTGGAGGGCACGTCCACGCGTCGCAAGGTGGCGCTGCAGGTCACCGTGGACGGCAAGGACGCCGAGGCGCTGGGCGTGATGAGCCAGGGCGAGCTGCACTCCCTCGCCCTCAGCCTGTTCCTGCCGCGAGCCACGCTGCCCGACAGTCCGTTCCGCTTCATCTGCGTGGACGACCCGGTGCAGAGCATGGACCCGGCGCGCGTGGAGGGGCTGGCGCGCGTGCTGGCCGACACGGCTAGGACGCGGCAGGTGGTGGTGTTCACGCACGACGATCGGCTGCCCGAGGCGGTGCGTCGGCTGAGTTTGCCGGCGCGGGTGCTGAAGGTGATGCGGCGGGCCGAATCCGTGGTGGAGGTGGTGGAGGCGCGCGATCCCGTGTCCGGCTATCTCGACGACGCGCGGGCGCTGGTGAAGACCAGCGAGTTGCCGGCGGCGGTGCGGGCGCGCGTGGTGCCGGGGCATTGCCGCCTGGCGCTCGAGGCAGCGTGTATGACGGCGGTGCGTCAGCGGCGGCTGCGGGCCGGGGCGCGGCACCACGAGGTGGAAGAGCTGCTCGCCAGTCACACCAAGCTGTATCCGCTGATGGCGCTGGCGCTGTTCGACGATGCCGAGCGCACCGGCGACGTGCTGCCGTTTCTGCACAAGCGCAACCCGCGCGCGGCCGATGCGTTCAAGGGCTGCAACCTGGGCGCGCACGAGGCCTTTGACGGCGACGTCGAGGCGCTGGTGCAGGATGCGGAGCGGCTGGCCGATGCCGTGGTAAGGCTGGGGGCGAAATGACGGCGCCCCCGTACGTAGGGCAGGGCTTTCCCACGTACGTAGGGCGGGGCTTCAGCCCTGCCTCTCCGGCAGCCCTGAAGGGCTGCCCTACGTATTCCTCGCGGATGTCGCAATGACGCCCGCGCGCGAGCTGTTGGCCGAGGTGGACAGGCTGCTCGGCGGGTCGGCAGAGCGCAGATCGGCGGGGCTAAAGCTCCGCCCTACGCACGTGCGCCCTACGGACGCGGGCCCTACGTACACGCGCCCGACGTACGCGGCGGGGCGCTGGCCGCGGGCAGCGGCGCTGCTCACGCGTCAGGCGCTGGAGTCGGCGCTCGCCGTCTACTGGACCAAGGTGGCGCCGGGCGTGGAGGACGCGTCGGCGCGGGCCCAACTGCTGTGCCTGGGCCGCTATCTGGGCGACGACGCGCTGGCGCAACGCGCGCACGCGGCCTGGAGCGGCCTGAGCCGCGCCTGCCATCACCACGTGTACGACCTGGCCCCCACGCGCGAGGAGCTGCAGGCGTGGCGCGAGGTGGTGGCGGAGGTGGTGGAGCGCACCGAGCGCGCGTGGCGGTGACGGGGACTGCCCCGGTCTCGCCGCAACGTTTCCGCGGAAACGCGCAACACGTCGGGTCGTCCCGCTCCGGCCTGACCTATTCTCCTGGACGCGGTGCAATAGGTCGAACGCCGTTGCAGTCCTCAGCGATACCATCTGCCTCCTCGGAGGTGCCGCATGGAGGACAAGTTCTCGATCCAGATGCGCCAGATGAGGGCGTTGAACGAGTACGCTCGCCAGGAGTCACTGGCCTATTTTCGCGAACACCCGGACTCACTGAGGGCGGTACGAGAGGACCTCGCCAAGCGGAACGCGTACCTGGCCGAGCAGGGTCTGCCCCTGCTGCCGGACCGATATCCCGAGCTGCCGGAGTCGTAGCAGTCCTGCAGCACCGGACCGCCACTGCGGGTTGCCGTTTCTACGCCTTACGCCTCGAACTCATCGGAGTGGCCGGCGGATTCACGATGGCACGGCACCCGCATCGCCCGCGGCATGTTCCGCAGTAGGATGCGGCAATGGACGGGAGCCCGCCGATGCCCACGAGCCCCGCGCACGACACCCGGCTCACCGTGGACGACTTCATGCTCTTCCCCGACGACGGGAAGCGGCACGAGATCATCGACGGGGTGCACTACGTGACGCCGTCGCCGGTCACGCGGCACCAGGCGATCAGCGGGCGGCTGTTCCTGTCCCTTGGCACCTTCCTGGACGCGCAGCCGCACCTCGGGCGAGTGTTCTTCGCGCCGTTCGACGTCATCTTCACGCGTTGGGACGTCGTGGAGCCCGATCTGCTGGTGATTGCCGGCGATCAGCTCGACATCCTCACCACGAAGAACGTGCAAGGCGCGCCGGCCATCGTGGTGGAGATTCTCTCGCCCGGCACCCGCAAGGTGGACGAGCAGATCAAGCAGCGGCTGTTCGATCGCGGCGGGGTGCGCGAGTATTGGCTCATCGACCCTGAGCTCGACATCGTCAAGGTCTACCGGCGGCACGCGGACGGCTCCTTCCCCCGCGTGGCCGAGCTGTCGCGGGACGCGGCGGACACGCTCACCAGCGAGGTGCTGCCCGGCTGGTCCCTGGCGCTCACGCGGCTGCTGGCCGACGACTGAGCCGGCACGGCCCTCGCATCGCACTGGGCCTCGAGGTGCCGCCGATGGAGCCAAATCGGATCCATAATGGATCCATGCCTGTCACGCTGTCGATCAAGAACGTCCCGGACCGCATCGCGCAACAGCTCCGCAAGCGAGCGGCGCGGAATCACCGTTCGCTGCAGGGCGAGTTGATGGCGATTCTCGAAGATGCGGCGCAGCTGCCGCTCACGATCGAGGAGCTGGCCGCGTATTCGAAGACACTGGGCCTTCCCAGGCGCAACGAGTCGGCGGCGATAGTCCGCGAGCTCAGGGATGGCGGCGGTCGTTGACGCGTCGGCGGTGGCCGCCGTCGCCTTCGACGAGGATCCGGCAGTGGATCTCACTCGTGCACTGTCGGAGGAAACGCTGTTCGCGCCAACCCTCATCGACTACGAACTGACGAGTATCGCCTGGAAGAAACTGCGACGCCACCCGCGGGAACGCATGGCCATCGCTGCTGGACTGCAGGCGGCCGCGCGTTTGCGAATCGAGAAGGTCACGCCGGATTTGTCCGAGGTGCTGGCCCTGGCGCTCCTCTCTGACCTCACCGTGTACGACGCGAGCTACCTCTGGCTGGCGCGGGCGAAGCGGCTGCCCCTGGTGACGCTCGACCAGCGTCTCGCCCGCGCCGCGTCGGCGCGCTAACGCGCCGCCCTGGCCTCGGCCAGCAGGTCCGGCGGCAGGTCGTCGCGCGCCGCCAGCGCCTTCCACATCGCCAGGCTCTCGGCCCGGGCCGTAGCGGCCGCCTCGGCGTCGCCGACGAGCACGTGGAACTCGGCGTGCCAGGCCCGCACGCGCGGCGGCCAGCCGGGGCCGCGCGCGTAGCGTTCCTCCCGCGCCGCCATCACCGCCGCCAGCTCCTCGGCCCGCGCCGCCAGGGCCCGCGCCTCGGCCAGGCGCCCGGCCCGCGCCTCGGCCATCGCCCAGTTCTCGGTGATGGGGATCGCCAGCCGGCGCAGGTAGAACCCCTCGGGATCGGCGGCCGCGTCCTGCCGGACCATCGCGTCGATGGCCCGCCACTCGGCGCGGGCCGCGTCGAGCCGTCCCACCTGCCGCAGCCGCTCGGCCAGCGCCCCGCGCAGCTCGACGAGGTAGGCCTGGGTGCGGCCGGGATAACGAGACCTGAGCGGCTCGAGCGCGGCCAGGCTCTGTTCGAGCTGACTGATGGCGCGCGGGTCGCCGGGCGGGAACGCCGGTGCCTGACGGCCCAGGCAGATGGCGTAGTCGAACTGCACGGTGTCGTTGTCCGGGTCGCGTTCGCGCAGCCACTCCGCCTGCTCCACCGCGCGGCCGAAGGCGTCGAGCGCCTCCTGCCGATCGGCGTCGGGGATGGGCACCGGAGGGCCGCCGTTGCCCACGTAGCCGCCGGCCCCCAGCGGCCCGAGCGCCACGTCGGCCAGGTTGGTCCAGGCGATCATCAGGTTGCGGCGGGCGGTGGCGTTGTCGCCGGCCAGGGCCACGGCGCGGGACTGGGCGTCGATGGCCCGGCGGTAGAGGTCGCGCGCGGCGGCGTTGTCGAGGTTGTAGGCGGCGAAGTTGCCGGCCTGCGAGTAGGCGGTGCCGAGCTTGGCCAGTGAGTCCGGGGTGTCGGGGGCGAGCCGCGACACCTGCTCGGCCACTTCCACGTAGCGGCGGATGACGCGGCGCTCGAGCGGCGACCCGGTCATCTGCGACGTGACCGCGTTCAGCGCGTCGCCGACGGCCTCGAGCAGCGCCGGATGCGCGGGCGCGCGGGCCAGGGCGGCCTCGCCGAGGTCCACCGCGCGGGTCAACAGCTGCTCCATCTCGGCGCGCTGGGCGGTCTCCTGCAGGAGCTGCGCGCGCTGCGTCAGCAGGTCGAGCGTGACGGCGGCCACGTCGGGATTGGTCTCGACGGCGTCGGCGTCGAAGCGGTCGAGCACCGCCTGCACCTGGGCGTAGTAGCGGCGGGCGTCGTCGAGACGGCTCAGGCTGGGGCGATCGAGCGCGTAGGCGATGCGCGCCACCTTCAGATAGCCGCGCGCGATCTCGAGCTGCAGCGCCGGATCGTCGCCGGCCTCGCGGGCCAGGCCGTCGAGATACTCGACGGCGGTGCGCACCACCACGTCCTGCGCCGCCGAGGACGACGGCAGATCGCGGATCGCCGTGTGGACGTCGTCCATCAGCGCGTTGGCGATGCCGCGCACCTGGGCGAAGCGCCGTTCGGCGCGTCGCGCCTGGTAGCTGGTGGCGACGACGCCGGCGGTGAGCGAGGCGACCAGCGCCGCCGCGGCGGTGAGCGGCAGCCAGTAACGGCGGACGAAGCGGCCGAGGCGGTAGGAGGCGCTGTCGAGCCGCGCGGCGATCGGGCGGCCGTCCAGATGCCGGCGCACGTCGTCGGCGAGGGCGGCGGCCGAGGCGTAGCGTCTGGACGGGTCCTTCTGCGTGGCGGTGGCGACGATGGCGTCGAGGTCGCCGCGGAGGTGCCGGCGCAGCGCGGCGTCGTCGGCGCCGATGGCGTCGCTCGGCAGCGGCAGCGGCGCGTCGCAGATCGAACGCTCGAGGGCCGCGGGCGACGACGTGTCGGCGTGCTGCGCGCGCCGCCCGACCAGCAGTTCGAAGAGCAGCAGGCCCAGCGCGTAGACGTCGGTGCGCGTCGTCACGGCGTCGCCGCGCAGCTGCTCGGGGCTGCAGTAGTCGGGCGTGGCCGGGCCGAGGCCGCCTTGCGTGACCGCGGCGTCGGTGGCGGCGACCAGCTTGGCGATGCCGAAGTCGAGCAGCTTCACCTCGCCGCCCGCCGCCAGGATGTTGCCGGGCTTGAGGTCGCGGTGCACGACCAGGTTCTGGTGCGCGTACTCGACAGCCTCGCACACCTGGAGGAAGAGGGCGAGACGCTGCGGCACCGTCAGGCGCTCGGCGGCGGCGTAGGCGGGGATCGGCTGGCCTTCGACGAACTCCATCACCAGGTACGGCACGCCGTCGTCGGTGGTGCCGCCGTCGAGCAGGCGCGCGATGCGCGGATGTTCGAGCTGGGCGAGGATCTGCCGCTCGTGCGCGAAGCGTTGCTGCAGCTCCGGCGCGAAGGCGGCGTAGGCGGCGACCTTGACGGCGACGCGCTTGTGGAAGGCGTCGTCGTCGCGCACGGCCTCGTAGACGACGCCCATGCCGCCGCGGCCCACCTCGCGGAGCAGCCGCCAGGGGCCGAGGCGGCGGCCGGTCAGCGTGGGGTCGGCGAGTGCGGCGGGGTCCGCGGGCACGGGCAGGCGGGCCACGCCGTCGATGGCGGCGGCCACGTCGGCGCCGCGCGAGCGGTCGTGCGTCAGCAGGCGGAGCACGTCGGCCTGCAGGGCCGGGTCGTCGGGGGCGGCCCGGGCCAGATGCGCCGCCTGCGCGTCGGGGGGCAGGTCGGCGGTCTGGTCGAAGAGCGCTTCGAGGCGTCGCCAGCGCTCGGGGGTCATGTCCACGCGATTGCGATCTCCTCTGTGCTGACGAGCGGAATCACGGGTGGCAGAATCCGCCTCGTCGGGGATATCACGGTGCCTGGCACCGTGATATCACCCGTCCAGGGCGTCGGAGAGCCAGGCCTCGGCGAGGCGCTGCTCGCGGTGCACGGTGGCGGTGGCCACCTGCAGGACATCGGCGGTTTCCTCCAGGGTCAGGCCGCCGAAGTAGCGCAGCTCGATCACCTGCGCCTTGCGGGGGTCCACGCCGGCGAGGCGTTCGAGCGCGTCGTGCAGGACCAGGAAGCGGTCGGCGGCATCGGGGTGGTAGAGGCTGAGCTCGTCGAGCGGCACCTTGGCCGCGCCGCCGCCCCGCTTCTGCGCTTTCACGGTGCGGGCGTGATCGACCAGGATGCGGCGCATCAGCTGCGCCGCCAGCGCATAGAACTGCTTGCGACTCTCGAACTGCAGCCGGCCGGCGGTGGTGAGCCGGATGAACGCCTCGTGGACCAGCGCCGTCGGCTGCAGCGTGTGGTCCGGGCGCTCGCGGCGCAGGTAGGCGTCGGCGATGCGGCGCAGTTCCGGATAGACGGCCCCGGAGGCGGCGTCGAGCGCGCCGGGGTCGCCCTGGCGCCACCGTTCGAGCAGCACGGTCACGTCGGTGGCGGCCTCGGGCCCCGGCGAGTCCGGCATGGTGCCGACTATATCAAGCGGTCTCACACCTCCCGACCACAACCGGGGTCAGACCCCTTTCTGGCCCGGCCCTGAATAGGGGTCTGACCCCTTTCTGGGTGGAGCCTGACCAGTCGCAATTACTGCGCTCCCGTTGAAGATTCGACGCGGTGACGCCGCTTGTCCCTTCGAGACACCGCTACCGCTTCCAGCGGGGTCCGGAGGACCACATGCGACTGCACGGATTCACACTCGACCCCGCGCCGGCGATCGCGGCGATGACGCTGGTGGCGGCCCTCGCCCTCGGCGTTCCGCGCACGGTCCAGGCGCAGACCGGCACCGCGGTGGACTTCTTCGCACACACGAGCGGGTCGATCCTGCTGGTCTTCCCGAACTGCGAGCCACACGTCGCCACCTCGGCCGGGGGCCTGACCTTGTACGGCGCCACCTCGCCGGGCGGCAGCTTCCTCGGCCTGCTCCACGGCAAGCCGGTGGTGGACGGCGAGGGCCAGGCGGCGTGTCCCACCTTCATCGTGCCCGGCATCCCGCCCGGCACCTACTGGATCACGGTGGTCTACGGCCTGGTGACCGCGGTGTCGGTGCCGCCGTCGGCGTGGAAGCCGATCACGGTCGGCGCCGCCTGTGCCACCGCCCCGCTGCCGCCGGTGCTGCTCCCCGACCAGCCGGTCGTCACCGGCAACACCGTGTCGATCGGGTTCGGCGGGCAGCCGGGCTGTCCACCAGCCACGATGGAGATCGAAGTGGGCTCACAACCCGGACTGCGGAATGTCGGCACCTACCCGCTGACCACCGCCGGCCTTGTGGCCGCGGTGCCGAACGGCACCTATTTCGTGCGGGCCCGCGGCCGCAACGCGTTCGGGCTCAGCAAGCCGTCGATCGAAGTGCCGATCACGGTACCCAACACCTGCACCACGAACGGCCCGCAGGGGCCGATCGCCCCGACGGCGACGGTGAGTCCCGGCCAGGTCACGTTGAGCTGGGGGCAGACCGTCCCGGGCACGCTGTTCTACGTGCTGCGCATCGTCGATCCCACGACGGGGGGCGCGATCGATCACCTGGTGATCCCGCCGACGCTGTCGGTGAGCGCCGCAGTGCCGCCGGGCACATACCGCGTCGGCATCGGCGGTGGCGATGGCTGCGGCGTGCGCTTCCCGGTCACCGGCGATCTCACCTTCACGGTGCCGTGACGGGGGCGGCGCGCCGAGCAAGCGCCTTGCGCCCCGGGTGATACAGTGCGGCCACGAATGGCCGCACTGCCCCAGGTCGTGCTGCTGGTGGCGCTGGCGGTCTGCGGCGTCGGGCACGCCGTCGTCGACGCGCGGCAGATCGCGCCGGCGGCGCCTGCGCCCCCCGCGCTGCCGACGATCCTCGTCTCGCGCCAGCTGCTGGCCGCGCGCGGCCTGGCCGTGGGCGACGTCGTCACGCTGGCGACGGAACCGAGCGGTGCCGGCGGCCGACGCTTCCGCATCGCCGGCGTCTACGAGCCGGTGGCCGATCCGATCCGGCTCACCAGCGAGCGGCTCGAGGTGCGGCTGCACCTGCCCGACCTGCAGGCGCTCACCGTTGCCGCGGACGCGGACGCGGGCGACCTGGCCGGCGCCGACGCCGTGTCGTCGATCAACGTGGCGCTGCACGACCCCGCCGATGCCGCCGCCTTCGCGCGCGATCTGAGTGCGCGGGTGCCGACGGTGAGCGCGCGGGCCAACCGCGGCGACGACTCCGACAACCCGTTCGTGGTCCTCGGCCGTTTCCACGGCGCGATCGCGGTGCTCACCGTGCTGACCAGCGCCGTGTTCCTGCTGGCGCTGATGGTGCTCACCGCCGACGAACGGCGCGAGACGGTGGGCGCGCTGCGGCTGATCGGCCTGACCCGGCGTCGCGTGCTGCTGCAGGTGCTGCTCGAAGGCGCCGTGATCGCCGCCGTGGGCGCGGTGTTCGGCGTGGCGCTCGCCGTGGCCACCGAGGGCGCGTTCAACCGCTACTTCCAGTGGCGCTACGACACGGCGCTGGTGTTCGTGCGCATCACGCCGGCCATCGCGGCGCAGGCCGTCGCGGTGGCGCTGCCGCTCGGGATGGCGGCCAGTGCCCTGGCGTCGTGGGCGCTGGTGCGCAGCGACACGCTGACGCTGGTGCGGCGATGAGAGCACTGGCGTTCGCCTGGCGATCGCTGACCCGGCGGCGGGCGCGCAGTGCGCTGGGCATCCTCGGCATCGCCGCGGCCGGGGCGCTGATGTTCGACATGCTGCTGCTGTCGCGCGGGCTGCTGGTGTCGGTGCGCGAGCTGCTCGACGCGTTCGGCTTCGACGTCCGGGTGATGGCGTCCGAGGGCGTGCCGCAGACACGGCTGCCGCTCGACCACGCGACCGACACGGCGCGACTGCTCGCGGCGCTGCCGGAGGTGGAGACGGTGGTGCCGCTGCGTCTCGGCCAGGGCGAGGTGGTGGTGGAGGGACGCCGGCCGCCGGGCGTGACGCTGGTGGCGGTGGGCGCGACGTCGCGGCGGCTGTGGACCGTGCTCGACGGCGCGGACCTGGCGGACGCGGGCGACGGCGCGGACGCGGGCGATCGTGACGGCGCGGGCGGCCGCAGCGTCAGGGACCCCACCCGAATCGAGCCCGGCCACGCCGGCGTCGTCGTCAACCAGGCGCTGGCCCGCACGGTGGGGGCGCGGCCGGGCGACACGCTGACGCTTCGCGGTCGATGCGGCGCCGAGCCATCGATGTTGCCACCGACGACGGTCCGCGTGGTGGGCATCGCGTCGTTCCCGTTCGAGTCGGCTGGCCAGCTCACGGTGGCCGGCCGGTTCGCGCTCCTCGACGCGCTGTGCGAGGGGCGTGCCGACGAGGCGGACCTGCTGATGGTGGCGTCGACGCCCGAGGCCGGGCCCGAGGCGGCGGTGGCGGCGATCCGCCGGACGCGACCCGACCTGTCGGCGTTCTCGAACGACCAGGTGCTGGAGCGCTTCGAGACCGTGGGGCTGTCCTACTTCCGGCAGATCTCGGCGGCGCTGTCGATCGTCACGGTGTCGTTCGGCATCGTGCTCATCACGGTGCTGCTCACCGTGTCGGTGAATCAGCGGCTCGGCGAGATCGCGGCGCTGCGCGCGATCGGGCTGTCGCGGCGGCGAATGGCTGCCGACGTGCTCTGGGAAGCGGCGCTGCTGGTCGGGCTGGGCGGCGCGGTGTCGATTCCACTCGGCTTCGCGCTGTCGTGGTGGCTCGACGCCATTCTCCGCTCGCTGCCGGGGGTGCCGCTGACGCTGCACTTCTTCGTGTTCGAACCGCGGGCGCTGTGGCTGCACGGCGTGTTGCTCGCCGCGGTGGCCGTGGGCGCGGCAGTGTATCCGGTGTGGCTGGTGGCACGGCTGCCGATCGCGGCGACGCTCAGGCGGGAGTTCGTGTCGTGACCCATGTGGGAGCGCCCGTCGTGGAGGCACGCGGTGTGGCGCGGGTGTTCCCGATGCCGGCCGGGCCGGTGACGGCGCTGCGCGACGTGACGCTGGCGGTCGGCGCCGGCGAGTACGTGGCGATCGTCGGGCCGTCGGGATGCGGCAAGTCCACGTTGCTGCACGTGCTCGGCTGCGTGGACACGCCGACCAGGGGCGAACTGCTGGTCGACGGCCGCGACGTGGCGACGCTGTCCGACGCCGAGCGCAGCCGCATCCGGCTCACCCGCATCGGCTTCGTCTTCCAGCGCTTCTTCCTGCTGCCGATGCTGAGCGCGCTCGAGAACGTAGAGCTGCCGCAGGCCGAGGCCGGCGTGGCGCGGGCGGCGCGGCGGGCGCGGGCGCGCGAGCTGCTGGACTACGTCGGACTCGGGCATCGCGGCGACCATCGTCCGGCGCAGCTCTCCGGCGGCGAGATGCAGCGGGTGGCGATCGCGCGGGCGCTCGCCAACCGGCCGCGGCTGGTGCTGGCCGACGAGCCCACCGGCGAACTGGATCAGGCCACCGGGCAGGCGATCGCCGGGCTCTTCGATCGACTCCACGGCGACGGCACCGCCGTGGTGGTGGTGACGCACGACCCGACCATCGCGTCGCGGGCCGGGCGGGTGCTGCGCATGCGCGATGGCGGCGTGGCGGCGGAGGGCGGCGCGTGATCGCGCGTCTGGCCCTGCGGTCGCTGCTGTTGCATCCGCTGCGCACGGCTGTGCTGGCCGGCGGATTCGGCCTGGGCATCGCGGTGATGGCCAACCTGCTCGGCGTGGCCGACGTGGTGCTCGAGCAGTCGGAGTCGCCGGCGCTGGCGGGCGGCGGCGACGTGCTGGTGACCGGCGCCGCGGGCCGGCTCACCTCGGCGCGTTACCTGCTGTGGGGCGGGCTCGGCTCACCACCATTCGTGGATCGCGTGCGGGTGGCGTCGCCGACGGCGCGGGGGTCGCTGTTCCTCCTGCACGAGGGCGAGGTCACCCGCGTGCGCGCGCGGGGTGGCATCCCGAGCCGCGAACGGGCGCTGGGCGATCCCGAGACCGCCGGCGTGGCGGCATGGCGCGACACCGCGGCGGATGCGGCATGGGTGGCACCTGATCCCGCCGCCGTGCTGCGCTCGCTCGACCGGTTCCACCCCATCCCTGCTGTGCCCGAGCGCGCCGGGTCGTGGGCCGAGTGGCTCTACTTCAACGGCCAGGCCGGCACGACGCGCTTCTACCTGACGTTCATGGTCGGGCCGCTGGCCGACGACGGACGGCGCGTGGCGGGCGTGCGTCTGCAGCTCGATCGCGACGGCGCGGTGACGACCTGGGGCGAAGCGGCGCGGCTCGATCCGGACGAGGTGCTGACCACGGCGCCGGAGCTGACCATCGGCGGCAGCCGGGTGCGCCTCGACGGCGAGCGCTATGTGGTGTCGTTCGATCTGCCGGGTGATGGTGGGGGCAGCGCGGGGCCGGCCGCGGGGGCTCGCGCGCGCGGATCGAGGCGCGGGGCCTCGACACGACGGGCGATCGGCGAGATCGTGCTCACCGCGCGACGTGGCCACACCCTGCCGCCGCTGGCCCTGCGCGGTGCCAGGGGCTGGGTGTCGGGCTACGTGGTGCCGGTGATGTCCGGCGCGCTCGACGGCGGGATTCGCGTGGACGACGGCCCCGCGCTGTCCGTGGCCGGCGGCACCGGCTATCACGATCACAACTGGGGGTTCTGGGAAGGCGTGTCGTGGCAGTGGGGCCAGGTGCAGCACGACGGGCTGTCGGTGCTCTACGGCCGGGTGTTCCCGCCCGCCGACGCCGCCGACGCCAGCCGCATCCCCGGCTTCCTGATGGTGCTCGGGCCCGACGGGCCGCTCGGCCAGGCGTCGCGGGTGACCATCACCGAGACCGCCGACGAGACCCAGAACCGTCCGCGGCGGATTGTCGTGCACGGCACCGGGCCGTCGGTCGACGTCACGCTCGACATCGCCGTCGAGAGTGCGATCCGCACGCCGATGACCGGCGGGCCGCTGGGGAACGGGTTGGAGTTTCTGCAAATGCGCGGCCTCTACCAGGTGTCGGGCGAGGTGGGCGACCGGATGCTCGCCTTTGTCGCCCGCGGCGCCGCCGAGACCTTCCGATAAGTACAGGGGTCAGACCCCATTCTGGGCCGGGCTTGAATAGGGGTCTGACCCCTTTCTGGGCGGGGCCAGAAATCCAGCGTGCCACCCGCCTCAGCCATGGGTTGAATCCCGGCGCCGGCCCTCGTATCGTGAGCGGCCAGGAGCCCGCCGATGTCCCAGCGTCACACCCGCCGCCAGTTCCTCAACTCCACCAGCGCCAGCCTGGCCGCGTTTGCCGGCGCGCCGGCCCTCGCCGCCCACGTCGAGGCGTCCGCCGGCCAGGCGGCGCAGAACGCCGCCGCGGCCGCCGACCCCCGCGATCCCGACCTGGTGGTGGTGAACGCCGCGGTCTACACGATGGACCGCAGCGCGCCGACGGCGCAGGCCTTCGCGGTGAAGGGCGACCGCTTCGTGGCGGTGGGCTCGTCGAGCGACGTCCGCAACCTGGCGGGCAAGAACACCACGGTCTTCGACGCCAAGGGCATGACCGTCGTCCCCGGCTTCATCGACTGCCACAACCACGCCGGCGGCGAGGTGCTGCAGAACGAGGTGCTGGTCGGCAATCCCTTCGAGGTCGAGTTCGTCAGCATCTTCGACATCGTCCGCAAGCTGAAGGAGAAGGCCGACAAGGTGCCCGAGGGCACCTGGGTGGAGGGCTTCTTCTACGACGACACCAAGGTGAAGGACAAGCGGTTGATCCACCGCCGCGACCTCGACGAGGTGTCGCGCACCCACCCGGTGATCGTCCGCCACCGCGGCGGCCACACCTACTTCTACAACTCGAAGGCGTTCGAGATGGCCGGCGTGACCAAGGACACGCCGAACCCGATGGGCGGCACGTATGACAAGGACCCGAACGGCGAGCTGAACGGCCGGGTCACCGACCGCGCCTCGGCGCCGTTCCAGAAGGTGGGCACGCGGCCCACCTTCACCGCGGCCCAGCGCGAGCAGCGCGCCCGCGACGGCATCGCCTACATCTCCAAGCAGTTCGCGCGCTACGGGCTGACCAGCGTCCACCACCAGGGCGGCAACCTGCCGGCGATGCAGGACGTGCGCGCCCGCGGCGAGCTGCTGCACCGCATCAGCCTCGAGACCAGCGGCCAGGCCCTCGAGGCGATGATCGCCGCCGGCATCCAGACCGGATTCGGCGACGAGTGGATCAAGTTTGGATCGACGTCCGAGCACACCGTGGACGGCTCGTTCTCCGAGCGCACGATGGCGCTCTCGACGCCCTATCCTGGCGTGACGCCGCCCTACAAGGGCAACGTCACCGAAACCCAGGCGACGCTCGACGAGTGGGTGGCGCGCGTGCACCGCGCCGGCATCCAGGTGAATTGCCATGCCAACGGCGACGTGGCCATCGACATGTATCTCACCGCCGCCGAGCGGGCGCTGAAGGCGCTGCCGCGCGCCAACGCGCGGCCCAAGATCACCCACTGCACGCTGGTCAACCCGTCGCTGGTGGCGCGCATCAAGGCGATCGGCGCCGTGCCGGCGATGTTCACCACCTACGCCTACTACAACCCCGACAAGTTCGTGTACTACGGCGAAGAGATGATGAAGAACTGCATGGCCTACCGGTCGCTCCTCGACGCCGGCGTGTACGCGTGCGCCGGGTCGGACTTCTCGCCGGGGCCGTTCGCGGCGCTGATGGGCATCCAGGGAATGGTGACGCGCAAGGGCTGGGACGGCAAGGTGTGGGGCGCCAATCAGCGCATCACGGTGAGCGAAGCCATCGCCGTCAACACCTACAACGGCGCCTGGGCGAGCGGCGAGGAGTCGATCAAGGGATCGATCACCGCCGGCAAGCTGGCCGACTACGTGGTGCTGGCGGCCGATCCGCACACCGTGGACGTCGAGACGATCAAGGACATCCAGATCGTGCGGACGGTGGTGGGCGGACGGACGTCCTACCAGGCGTAGCTATTCGCTGAGCCGTTACGTAGGGCGGCTCTTCAGAGCCGCCGCGGCCTCAGGCGGGCGCTACTCGGCCGCGGGCGTCTTGCCCTTGGCTTTGGACTTGGCCGCGCTCCTGGCCTTCGGGCGCGGCACGTCCTGCCACTCGCTGGAGTCCTTGCGCAGGTGCGCGCTGGCGCCGATCGCGGTGAGCATCACGTCGGCCGGGCGGCCGGTGAACCGCACGACCACCTTGCCGTCGCCGGTCACGTCCTGGACCTGGCCCAATCCCCACTCCGCCATCCCCTGATGGCGAACCACGTCTCCAGCCTTGTAGGCCATGCGGGCGTTCCCTCCGTTCGTGGAGGGAGCTGATTCGCCCTCGACGCCATCAGGGTACTACGCCTCGAGGTCAGCGGGCGAACTCGGCGCAGACGCGCGACGCCCCGACCGCGACGCGGCCGTTGCTGCGGCAGTTCAGGCACCACTGGTCGCGGCCCGCGGGCACGGGATCGCTCGCCGCGCGGGCGGCGGCGGCGGGCAGGTCGGCGGCGGGGGCACTGGCGACCGACTCGTCGAAGGCGTCGGGGTAGGGGCGCAGCACGTGCTGCTTGCCGTTCTGCGCCGAGCACTCCGGACAGGCGCGCCAGCTGCCCTCGGCGCGCGTGATCGGCGCCCGCACGTCCTCGGCGCAGGTCGAGCACGGCACTCGGCCGACCGTGGCGGCGCGACGCAGCGTCGTCGGCGTCGATTGCCAGCTGGCGCCGTCGTCGGCCACCAGGTGCTGCGCGGCCCCGGCGGCCGTCAGCAGCACGTCGCCGGCGCGGGCGCTGAATTTCACCAGCACCTTGCCCTCGACGGTCTGACCGGTGACGCGGCCGATGCCCCACTCGGGCTTGGAACGGTGGCGGACGAGATCGCCGGCTTTGAACGCGGACACGCGTCCAGCGTACACCGCCGGCCGCGTCAGGATTGTGATCCCCCGGAGTCGGTGCCAGGCACCGCGCGGGCGCGCGGTGCCTGGCACCGAGTGGGGGGACTGACGGATCTGTGATTTACGCGACGGCCGGGTCGGCCAGGTCGGCGAGGTCGTCCACGTCCACGAAGACCAGCGACTCCGAGTTGACGCAGTGCCGCTGGCCGGTCGGCCGCGGGCCGTCGGGGAAGACGTGGCCCAGGTGGCAGTCGCAGCGGGCGCACAGGATCTCGACGCGGGTCATGCCGTGACTGCGGTCCACCCGCGTGGCGACGTTCTCGTCGGCGATCGGCTGGAAGAAGCTCGGCCAGCCGGAGCCGGAGTCGAACTTGGCGTTCGAGGCGAAGAGCGGCAGCTGGCAGCACACGCACGCATAGACGCCGTGCGCCTTGTTGTCGAGCAGCGTGCCGCAGAACGGCCGCTCGGTGCCCTGCGCCCGGGCGACGCGGAACTGCTCGTCGGTGAGCTGCGCGCGCCACTCGGCGGCGGACTTCTCGACCCGCGGCAGGTCGAGCGGGCCGACGAGCTGGCCGTCGCGGTTGAAGACCTTCACGGACACCTTGGACATGACGCTCTTATGATGTCGCAGGAGCGGCCGCCGGTTCAGCGTCGCCGACGCGCGCCCCCGCCGCGAGGCCGCGCCGATCCCGCCAGTCGCGCCCCGGTGACGCGCGTCCGCCGCGCGGCGCGATGGTTCGCCATCGCGTCGATCATGGTGCAGGCATCCGGCGTCTTGCAGCCGGTCTCGCCGTGATCGACCTCGACGACGCCGATGGCGCGCGCCACCGCCGTCGCCCGGGCCCGCAGGCCGGGCATGGCGCCGCCGATGGCGATGAGCGCGCCGTTCATGGCATAGCGTGTGCGGTTGGGGGCGCGATGGATGCCGCGTGCGATGCGATCGAGGAGCGCGGCCGCGGCGGCCTCCGGCAGCCGGCCGTCCATCGCCAGCAGCGAGACGACGGTCCAGCCGGCCGCCGACGCCCATTCGCCGCGCGCCTTCAGCCAGCGCTGCGCCAGGGCCGGCGCGTCCGGCGTGCGGGCGGCGGTGCCGGCCACCGCGTCGGTGACGATGTAGTTGGCGCAGTCGGCGAGCCAGCGGTCGAGCGTCGCGCGGGTGAGCTGCAGTGGGTCGGCGACCTTGGTGGCGACGACCCGCGCGTCGTGCAGGCCGGTGTCCCAGAGCGCGAGGGCCAGGTCGTGGTCGACGCCGATGCGCTTGACGAGCGCGCCGATGTCGGCGTAGCGCAGGCCGACGGTGGGCTCGGCGACGCCGTGGCGTCGATAGACCGCCGCCGCACCGGGTGTGCCCTTCGCCGTGATCGCACGCATGACCTCGCTCACCGTCACGGATACCTCCAATGGGTTGCAGATTCTGCTGCATCACGAGCCCGTCGTAACGCGATTGTGATCGCCCACCCCTGGTGCCTGGCACCGCGGCCCCCGGCGGTGCCTGGCACCGAGGGGGGAAGATTACAATCTTGGCGTGGCTGGACCGCGACTGCTCACCGCCGGCGAGGCGTTCGAGGATCTCGTGTTCGTCGGCCTCGAGCGGCTGCCGGCGCCGGGCGAGGAGATCAAGACCGACACCTTCCACGCCACCATCGGCGGCGGCGCCGTCATCACGGCGGTCGCCGCGGCGCGGCTCGGCGTCACCACCGCCATCGTCAGCGGGCTCAGTCCCGAGGCGGTGATCCGCCTGCGCCGGGAACGGGTCCGCGTCCACAACCTCAAGCAGCCGCGCGAGCCGCACGCGATCACCGCCGCGCTCTCCACCACCGCGGACCGTGCCTTCGTGACCTTCAACGGCGTGAACCGCGTGCTCGAGCCGCGCCTGCTGCGGGCGCTGCGCACGGCCACCGCCAGCCACGTGCACCTGGCGCTGACGCCCGAGGACCTCGACGGCTGGATCGGCTGCGTGCGCCGCCTCAAGCGCCGCGGCATCACCGTGTCGTGGGACTTCGGCTGGAGCGAGTCGCTGGCGCTCCGCCCCGAGCTGCCCGCGCTGCTGGACGTGCTCGACCTCGTCTTCGTCAACGAGCTCGAAGCGCCGCTCTACGCGCAGGTCAACGCCCTCGACGACGCCTACCCGGTGCTCCGCCAGCGCCGCTGCACGGTCGTCGTCAAGCTGGGCTCGCTCGGCAGCCGTTGGCTGCGCCGCGACCCCGACAGCGACGTCGTCATGCCGGCGCCGCGCGTGGCCCCGGTGGATCCCACCGGCGCCGGCGACGCCTTCAGCGCCGGCTTCCTCTCGGCGTGGCTGCGCGGCGGCGCCCCGGCGGCGTGTCTGGCCACCGGCAACACGGTCGGCGCGGCCTCGACCACGGCGCCAGGCGGCCTCGATGCCCTGCCGCGCACCGCCGATCTACCGGCCCTGCTGCGCCCGCGCACGATCACCCGGCGGCGACGCCCCGGCCTGCCGCCCGCCGCCAAGCGGCGCCGCACCCGCCCCACGCCGGCGACCGCTGCCCGCCCCTCCAGGAGACGCTCGTGAAACTCGCCATCATCGGCGGCGCCGGCGTGCGCGTGCCGCTGCTCGCCGGCGGCTTCGCCCGCTCGACGCTGCATGTCGATCGCATCGACCTCTACGACATCGACCAGCCGCGCCTGCAGGTGATCGCCGCCCTGGCCCAGCGGATGGCTCCAGGCGTCACGGTGCACGCGCACGCGACGCCCGAGCCGGCGATCGCGGGTGCCGACTTCGTCATCACCAGCATCCGCGCCGGCGGCAGCGCGCAGCGCGCGCGCGACGAGGCGGCGACCATCGCGCTCGGCGTGGTCGGCCAGGAGACGGTGGGCCCGGCCGGCTTCGCGATGGCGATCCGCGCCATCCCGCCGATGGTCGAATACGCGCGGCTCGCCGCCCGCATCGCCCCCACGGCGTGGTTCATCAACTTCAGCAACCCCGTGAGTGTCGTGTCGCAGGCCGTGCACCAGCACAGCGACGCGCGGATCATCGGCATCTGCGATACGCCGACCGAGACCTTCGAGGACGCCGCCCACGCCCTCGGCCTGCCGCCGGCGGCGTGCGAGTACGACTACTTCGGGCTCAACCATCTGGGCTGGCTGCGCGAGGTCACCTTCCAGGGCGAGCCGCAGATCGCCCGGCTGTGGGACGACGACGCCCGGCTCGCCGCCGCCTATCGCTCGCCGCTCTTCGAGCCCGAGCGGCTGCGCGAGCTGCGCCTGCTGCCGACCGAGTACCTCTACTACTACTACCGGCCCGAGGTGGCGCTGGCCCACCTCCGCGAGTCGGGCAGCAGCCGCGGCCAGGCCGTGGCGGCGCTCACCGGGCAGTTCTTCGCCGACCTCGCCGCCGGCGTCGCCGATCCGGTGGCGCGCTACCAGCAGTACCTGGCGGCGCGCGACAGCAGCTACATGCAGCTCGAGACCGGCACGACCACGCCGCGCATCAAGCCCGACTGGGCCGAGCTCTCCGGCTACGACCGCATCGCGCTGATGGCCATCTCGGCGATCGCCGGCGACACCGGCGCGGTGATCCCGCTCGACCTGCCCAACCGCGGCACCCTGCCGTTCCTGGCCGACGACGACATCATCGAGGTGCCGTGCATGGTGGATGCGGCCGGACCGCACGCCCGACCGGTGGCCAAGGTGCCGGCCCACGCCCGCGCCCTCATCACCTGCGTGAAGGAATACGAGCGGGCCACGGTGAAGGCGGCGTTGAGCGGCCAGCGCGCCGACCGCATCGACGCGCTGGCGCTCAATCCCCTCGTCCACTCGCGGCCGCTGGCCGAGCAGCTCGTCGACGCGCTGCTGCCGGCATGAGCGCCCCCGCGAGCCCCGCCGGCCTCGCCCCGGCCACCGGCGATCCCCGCCTGACGCGGGCCATGGGCCTGCTGCAGGCCACCGCCACCAACGTCATCAGCATGGTGGGCGTGGGGCCGTTCCTCACCATCCCGTTCATGGTCGCGGCGATGGACGGCCCGCACGTGATGTACGCCTGGATAGCCGGCGCGGTGCTGGCCGTGGCCGACGGCCTGGTCTACGCTCAGCTCGGCGCGGCGCTCCCGGGCAGCGGCGGCGGCTACCTGTATCTGCGCGAGGCCTTCCAGCCGTTCGGGCTCGGCCGCCTGATGGCGTTTCTCTTCATCTTCCAGACCGTGCTCGTGGCGCCGCTGTCGGTGGCCGGCGGCGCCGTGGGTTTCGCCGACTACCTGCAGTTCGTGTGGGCGGAGATGTCGCCGCTCACCCACCATCTCATCGCCGCCATGGTGTGCGTGGCCTCGACGGCGCTGCTGTGGCGCAAGATCGAGGACATCGGCCGGCTGAGCGTGGTGATGCTGGCGGTGGTGCTGCTCACCGTCGGCTGGGTGATCGTCGCCGGCCTGTTCAACTTCTCGCTGGCGCAGGCGTTCGACTACCCGGCCAAGGCGTTCGTCTTCGACGGCGCGCTCGTCTCCAGCCTCGGCGCCGCCTCGGTGCTGGCGATGTACAGCTACGGCGGCTACAACCAGGTCTGCAACATCGGCGACGAGATCACCGACCCGACGCGCACCGTGCCGCGCTCGATCTTCCTGTCGATCGCCGTCGTCTTCGTGCTCTACAGCCTGATGACCATCGTCATCCTGGGGATGATTCCCTGGGAGCAGGTGCGCGACTCGCGGACGGTGGCGTCGATCTTCATCGAGCGCACCTTCGCCGACCCGTCGGCCGGGCGGCTCGCCGGCACGGCGATGACCGGCCTCATCCTGTTCGTGGCCGCGTCGTCGCTCTACGCGACCATCCTCGGTTATTCGCGCATCCCCTACGCGGCGGCGCGCGACGGCGATTTCTTCTCGATCTTCGCCCGGGTGCACCCGACCAAGCACTTCCCGGACGTGTCGCTGGCGACCATCGCGCTGGTGTCGATCCCGTTCTGCTTCTTCACGCTCGGCCAGCTGGTGAGCTGGCTGATCCAGGTGCAGGTGCTGCTGCGCTTCATCTGGCAGTGCGCCGCAGTGGTGCTGCTGCGCCGCTACCGGCCCGACATCCCGCAGCCGTTCACGATGGTGCTCTACCCGTGGCCGGCGATCCTGTCCGGGGCGCTGTGGCTGTTCATCTTCTTCACCGGGCCGTTGGCGGGCATCGTCTTCTCGGTGGCCTTCCTGCTGGCCGGCGTGGCAGCCTATGGGCTGTTCTCCCGCGGGCGGTCCGTCCCCCAGACGGCGGGCTAGGAAACATTTCAGCGCGCGGCTCGTAACCGTCGTAGGGCCGGGATGTCAGCCGGCCGGCAGGAGGCGCGGATGGGGTTTCTCCTCGGACAGCTCCGCTACGGCGTGCGGATGCTCGTGCGCCGGCCCGGCCTGAGCGCGTCGGCGATCATCGCCCTGGCCCTGGGCATCGGCCTCACCACCACGATGTTCAGCATCGTCTGGTCGGCGGTGATCCGCGGCCTGCCCTACGACGAGCCGGACCGCCTGGTGGCGCTCTTCCGCAACCAGCCGGCGCAGGGCGCCGACTTCATGGGCCTGCGGATCCACGACTTCGAGGACTGGCGCGCCCGCCAGACCAGCTTCGAAGGCATCGCCGCCTACTACGCCGAGACCGTCAACGTCGGCGGCACCGAGGGCGAGCCGATCCGGTATCTGGGCGCCTACGCCAGCGCCGAGATGTTCGAGGTCCTGCGCGTGCAGCCGGTGCTCGGCCGCCTGTTCCGGCCCGAGGAGGATCACCCGTCCACGCCTCCGGTGATGCTGCTGAGCTATCGGGCATGGCAGGACCGCTTCCAGGGTGATCCGAACATCGTCGGCCGCACGGTGCGCGCCAACGCCCAACCGACCACCATCGTCGGCGTGCTGCCCGAGAAGTTCGGGTTCCCATCGGCAATGGACGCGTGGCTGCCGCTGCGTATCGACCCGCTGGCCTACCCGCGCGGCGGCGGCCCGGCGGTGGAGGGCACGCAGCTGCAGGCGGTGGCGCGGCTCAAGGACGGCGTGAGCGTCGAGACGGCCCAGGCCGAGATGGCGACCCTGGCGGCCAGCCTGGCCACCGAGTTCCCGCAGTCGAACGAGGGCATGGGCGTGACGCTGCTGCCGCTCAAGGACTCGTTCCTCGGTCCCCAGGCCGCGAACATGCTCTACACGATGCTCGGCGCGGTCTTCGGCGTGCTGCTCATCGCCTGCGCCAACGTCGCCAACCTGCTGCTGGCGCGCACCGCGGCGCGGTCGCGCGAGGTGGCGGTGCGCACGGCGCTCGGTGCCAGCCGCTGGCGCACCGTCGGGCAGCTGCTGGTCGAGACGATGGTGCTGGCCGTGGCCGGCGCCGCCGTCGGCCTGGTCATCGCCGGCACCGCCATCGACTTCTTCAACGCCGGCCTGGCCACCAACGACACACCGCTGTGGCTCTACGCCTCGATGGACCCGATGGTCATCACCTTCGTGGTCGGCCTCACGCTGCTCGCGACGCTGCTGGCCGGCACGCTGCCGGCGCTGCGCGCCACCCGCGCCGATGTCGCCGCGATCATGAACGACGAGTCGCGCGGATCGTCGAGCGGCCGGGTCGGTCGGCTGACCCGCGGCCTGGTCGTCATCCAGCTCGCCGTGTCGTGCGGGTTGCTGGTGGCCGCCGGCCTGATGATCCGCACCGTGCTGAACGTGTCGAACTTCGACTACGGCTTCGCCACCCAGAACATCTTCACGGCCCGACTCGGCCTGTTCGAGAACGACTACCCGACGCCGCAGGCGCAGTGGCGCTTCTACGAGTCGCTGCTCGGCGCGCTGGAGGGTCGGCCCGGCGTCCGGGCGGTGGCGTTCACCTCCGACCTGCCGGCCCGCGGCGGGCAGATGCAGCCGCTCACCCTGGACGGCGTCGCCTATCCGACCGCCCAGGACCACCCGCTGGTGCGGCGCATCGTCATCACGCCGGGCTACTTCGACATCGTCGGCGTCGCGCCCGTGCGCGGCCGCGGCTTCCGGGCCACGGACAGTGCCGACGGCGAGCCGGTGGCGCTGGTCAACGAGCGCTTCGCGGCGCTCCACTTCGCCGGCCGCGATCCGATCGGCGCGCGGGTCAAGCTGGGGAGCGACGACGGGCCGTGGCGCACCGTCGTCGGCATCGTCCCCGACCTGCACCTGGGCGGCGCCATCGGCGCGCTCAACCCGCGGCACGAAGGCGTCTACGTGCCGCTGGCGCAGAACGTCATCAACTTCATGAGCCTGGTGGTGCGCACCGACCAGGCGGCGATGGGCTACACGGCGACGATCCAGAACGAAGTGCATCGCCTCGACCCGGCACTGCCGCTCTACTGGGTGCGGTCGCTGGCCGAGCAGTACTCGCTCGACACCTGGTTCTACCGCGCCTTCGGCGGGCTGTTCGTCGCCTTCGGCCTGGCGGCGCTGGCGATGGCGACCATCGGCCTCTACGGCGTGATGGCGTTTTCCACCGGCACGCGCACCCGCGAGATCGGCGTGCGCATGGCGCTCGGCGCCGAGCGGGGGACCATCCTGGGCATGATTCTGCGGCAGGGGGCATGGCAGGTCGGGGCGGGGCTGGCGCTCGGGCTGGCCCTGGCGGCGCTCCTGGCCCGAGGCCTGGGCATCCTGCTCTTCGGCGTTCGGCCGTGGGATCCGGCGGTGTTCGCCGCGGTGATCGTCGCGCTGGCAGCAGCCGGTGCCCTGGCGTCGTTCATTCCGGCCCGGCGGGCGACCCGCGTGGCGCCGGTGGACGCCCTGCGCGTCGAGTGACGGCGCCGATGTCGAAGCTGACGGCTGCCGTCCTCGTCCTCGTGGGCGTCTTCGCGCCCGCACCGCTGGCCGCGCAGCGCGCCTTTCCGCCGGCCGCGGTCACCAACCTCACGGTGCTCGCCGCCGACACGCCGGTGCCGCAGGTCATCGCCACGATGCGGGCGATGACCATTGCGCTCGGTGTGCGCTGCCAGCACTGCCACGTCGGCGTCGAGGGCCAGCCGCTCACCACGTTCGACTTCGTGGCCGACACGGTGCCGGCCAAGGCGACGGCCCGGGCGATGCTGCGCCTCACCCGCGACATCAACATGCAGCTGCGCGCCGCACGGCCCGACGCGCCGGAGGTCACCTGCTACACGTGCCACCGCGGCGCGACGACGCCGGTGCACGTGCCGCCGGCGCCGTGAAGCCGCTCTTTGCAGGCCGGACGCAGGGCCGCTCTTCAGAGCTGCCGCGAAGGCAGAGCTGAAGCTCTGCCCTTGTATCTTGGTGGCGGGTACCGAGCACCATAGCCCGCCTCTGCCCAAGGGTGTGAGCCCGTTTGTAGCGAGGGCGTGGTGCTCGGCCGTTGCCGCCAGAGCCCG
>JBFWNR010000010.1:0-189516 GCA_050250955.1 Vicinamibacterales bacterium | reverse complement strand
TGGCGCGCCCGAGAGGATTCGAACCTCTGACCTTCGGCTCCGGAGGCCGACGCTCTATCCAGCTGAGCTACGGGCGCGCGGGTTCCGGAACCGGCACGCCGAGCGTAGCCGTCGTCGTCGGTTCCAGAAGACGGCCAGTGTACCGGAACGCGGGAGGGCGGGGCAACCGGGCCCGGAGGCCGCCGCGCCGCCCCGCCTACGTGTCGCGTAAGGTCACGGCCGGGTCGATGCGCGCGGCGCGGGCGCTCGGGATCCACGCCGCCACGACCACGGCGCCGGCCAGGACGAGCGCGCCGGCGCCGAACGCCACGGGGTCGAGGGGCGCGACCCCGAAGAGCTGCGATCGGGCCCCCACCGCGAGCGCCGCCGCGCCCAGCATCCCGACGATCGCGCCGGGGGCGGCCATGCGCATGGCCTGACCGATCACCAGCCGGCCGATCGCGGCCGGCGACGCCCCCAGCGCCAGGCGCACCGCCAGCTCACGACGACGTCGCTCGACCAGCCAGGCCACCAGCCCGTACAGCCCGCAGCCGCTCAGCACCAACGCGACGACGCCGAGGCCCGAGCTGACGGCCGCCGCCAGCCGCGCCGGGAGCAGTTCGGTCGCCAGATGGTCGTCGAGGGTGCGCGGAAAGAAGCCGACGACGCCCGGCCCGACCTCGTCGAGCGTCCGCTGGATCTCGACCAGGGCCCGCCTGGGCTCGGCGCTGGTCCGCACGAGCAAGGCCAGGGCGAAGCCGGGCACGACCGGTCGATAGACGTGGCCGGCGCTGGCCTCGAGCACCGACACCTGACGGACGTCGCGCGCCACGCCGACGACGCGCAGGCGCTGGCGCTCCGCGCCGACGACGACCTCGCGTCCGACGGCGTCCTGACCCGCCCACAGGCGGCGGGCCAGCGTCTCGTCGACGACGGCCACCGGGTCGTCGCGTTCGGCCTCCAGGCGGCTGAACGCCCGGCCGGCGACGAGCGGAATCCCCACCGTGCGGAAGTACCCTTCGGTCACGAGCGACAACGCGGCGGCCCCGGCAGCACGATCGTCACGATCGCGCCCCACGGCCACGACCGGCAGGGACCGATCGACCGGGGCCCGGCTGGCCATCGCCACGCCGGTCACCCCGGGCCGGGCGGCGACGCGATCGACCGCCTCGCGGGCCAGCACTGCCGCCTCGGCCGGCGCGACGGCGGGAGCCAGATCGAAGTCGAGGGCGACCAGGCCGTCTCGCGGAAAGCCGAGATCCACCGTGCCGAGCGCCGCGGTCGTGCGCAGGAACAGGACGGCGCCGATCACCAGGATGAGGGACACCCCCGACTGGCCCGCCACCAGCAGCCGTCGCGCCCGCGACGTCGTCGGATCGCCGGCCGACCAGGCCGAACGCGACAGCGACGCCTGCACGCCCGCACGCAGGGCGCCGGATGCCGGCATCAGCGCGACCGCGGCCCCGGCCGCCACCGCCGCGATCACCACGGCGATGCCGTCGCCGACGTCGAGCGGCACGTCGATTCGCAGCGACAGGGTGGGCAGCAGGCTGATCTCGCTCAGCCACGAGCGCGCCCCGCGATGCACCACCACGGCCAGCATGCCGGCTGCCCCACCGAGCATCGCCCCCTCGAGCAGGATCCGCCGGGCCAGCGCCCACGGTCCGGCGCCGAGCGCCAGGTGGATCGCCGTGTGGCGGGCCGTCACCGCGGCTCGGGCCATCAGCACGCCGGCGAGGTTGGCGGCGCCGGCGCCGACCACGAGGAGGGCCAGGGCGGCCAGAAGGGCGACCAACGCGCGGGCCGCGCGCCGCTGCTGGCCGCCGAGCAACGTGCCCGGCCCGCTCAGGAGCCGGCGGTCGCGCCATCGCTCGGGGTCACGGCCGGCCAGGTCGCTGGCGGCGCGCGCCAGCTGACTGTCGAGTGCCGCGACCGACCCTACCGGGAGGGCGAACACGGTGAACCAGCGGGCATCGGCGTCGGTGCGCCACCCCGGACTGAGCACGCCGTCGCCATGGGCCAGCGGCGTCCAGACATCGACGCCGGCCCCGAGGGCACTCGCCGCGCCCGGCGCCGCCGTGACCCCGACGACGGTGAAGGACGAGCGATTGATCTCGATCCGCTGGCCGACCACCGCCGGCGCGGCGGCGTAGCGCCGGCGCCAGAGCGCGTCGCTGATGACCGCGACCGGCGGCGCGGCGGGCCGATCGTCGTCGGCGACCAGACCACGGCCGACCAGGATCGGGTGCCCGGTCAGGGCGAAGAACCGGCCGTCCACCACCTCCACCATCGTCTGCACGTCGGCGCCGCGCACCCGGACGACCGCCGGCTGCAGATTCGCCACGGCGTGACGGGCCCCGTCGCCGAGGTGATCGCGGATGCGCTCCACCTCGCGGAACGAGAAATGGTGCGCGACGCGGCCGGCGCCGTCGACGGCCCCGACGCGGCGAAGCGAGTCGCCGTGAATCGCCGACACCGGCCGTCGCAGCACCGAGCGGTCGAGGCCGGCGGCGACCAGCAGGCCGGCCAGGCCGAGGGCCACCGTCGAGACGGCGACGGCGGTGGCCAGCGGCGCCTGGCGCAGCCCGCGAACGGCGAGGCGTGCGTCCCGGGCCAGGCGCGGCGCGCCATCGCCGATCCGGGCGACGGCGCCGCGGGCACTGGCGACGACGATCGACGACGTCTCGCCGGCCAGCCAGGCGCCGGCCACCAGCGGCGAGCGCGCCGCCCGCACCCGTCGGTAGTCCTCCTCGAGATCGGCGAGCAGGTCGGCAGCGACCCGCGGTGACACCACCCGCCGCAGCAGCGCGACCACCGCCCGGGGCAGGCGCCTGGTCATGACTCGCCGGCCAGCAGCGGGTCGATGCCGTGGCGCATCCGCTCCAGGCCGGCCAGCGCGCGGCGCAGCGTGCGGCGGCCCCGCGGCGAGGTCCGGTAGAAGCGGCGCGGCCGACCGCCACTGCCCGGCACCTCGTCGAGGCGCGACGTCAGCAGGTGCTTGGCTTCGAGGCGGTCGAGCGTGACGTAGACGGCGCCGCGGGCCGCGGTCCGGCCGGTGCGCGACTCGATGAGCGCGCGCACCGCCGGTGGATAGGCGCCCTCGCCCAGATGCAGGACCGCCATCAGCACCACGACCTCGAACTCGCCGAGCGTACCCGACATGCCTACGATGTAAGCATCACAGCCGGCCGATGTCAACAATGTAGGCAACGCGCTCACTCGGCGCGCAGCACTTCGCTGGGGCTGGTGCCGGCGGCACGCCGCGCCGGGACCAGGCAGGCCGGCAGCGCGACGAGCGTGAGCAGCAGAGCGGCGCCGCCGATCGCCCACGGATCGACCGGCGACACGCTGAACAGGAACGAGGTCAGCAGCCGCCCGGTGCCGAGCGACCCGGCGACGCCGGCGGCCACGCCGACGGCGACGACCGCCAGGCCGCGCCCGAGCATCAGCCGCACGATGTCGGTCCAGGTGGCGCCGATCGCCATGCGCACGCCGATCTCACGCCGGTACTGGAGCGCGATCGCGGTCAGAACCCCGTAGAGCCCCGCGGCCGCCAGCAGCAGCGCCAAAGCGGCGAACCCGGCCAGGACGACCAGCGCGAACCGCCGCGCCGACACGGTGCGGCTCACCAGGTCCTCGAGGGTCGCCATGCGGTGGAACGCCTGCAGCGGGTCAACCGCCCACACCTGGTGCTTGGCCGACTCGAGCAGCGCAGGCGCTCCGAGCCTCGTGCGGGCGACAACGGTCATCGATCCGGTGGGCGCCTGGGCGAACGGGCGAAAGACCTCGAGCCGCGGCGGCGCGTCGAGCCGCTCGTGGCGCACCGACGCCACGACGCCGACGATCTCGACCGTCACCGACCGGCCCTGGCTCCGGTAGACGAGCCGCCGCCCGATCGGATCGCGCCCCCGCCAGTAGCGCTCGGCGAGCGCTTCGGAGATCACCGCCACCGCGGCGCCGTCGCGGCCATCCCGCTCGTCGAGGCCGCGGCCGCGAACCACGGTCACGCCGAGGGCGGGAAAGTAGCCTGGCGTCGCCACGTTGAACGACGCTCGCGGCTCCTCGCCCGGCGCCGGCACCGGGTCGCCGACGATCTGGAACGGGGCCCGCACGTCGATGTTCGACTCGATGAACGGCATCGCCATCACGGCGCCGGCGGCCTCGACGCCGGGCAACGCCGCGATCCGGCCGATGGCGGCGTCGAAGAAGGTCCGCAGCCGATCCGGACCGGGGTTGCGATCCCACGCGAACATCTGCAGCACGGCCACGCCGTCACGAGCGAACCCAGCCTCGACGTTGACCAGGTTGACGAAGCTCTTGAGCAGCAGCGCGGCGCCGGACACCAGGACCAGCGCCAGCGCCACCTCGGCCGCGACCAGTGTGGAGCGCAGGCGACGATGTCCGCGATCCCCGGTGGCGGTCCGCGTGGCGCCCGCGCCGACACCGCTCAAGCGCAGCGCCGGCACCAGGCCGGCAAGCATGGCGACCGCCGCGCTCAGGGCGGCGGCGAACGCCGCCGCCCGCCAGTCGAGGTGCAGCGTCCCGACCCACGGCACCTCGGCCGGCCCGAAGCGGGCCAGGGCGCGAACGACGCCGTCGGCGAGCCCGAGCGCCACCACCGCCGCCAGTCCGGCCAGCAGCAGGCTCTCGACGAGCAACTGCCCGACCAGTCGCCACCGGCTCGCGCCGAGGGCGCTGCGGACGGCCAACTCAGTGGCGCGGGTGGCGCCGCGGGCCAGCAGCAGGTTGGTGACGTTCACGCAGGCGATGAGCAGCACCACGCCGACGGCGGCCGCGAACAGTCCGACTGCGGCGCGGATGTCGCCGACCAGGTGCTCGCGTATCGGCACGACCTCGACGCGGCTGCCGCGGTTGGTGCGTGGCTGCTCCGCCGCGATCTGTGCGGCGAGGCGATCCATCTCGTCCGCGGCCTGAGCGAGGGTCACGCCGGGCCTCAGTCGGCCGACGACGTTCCAGTAGCCGCTGGCACGGATGCGCAGCTCGAACTCTTCGATGTGCTTCGGGGCCCAGGCCAGGCGGGCCCCCGGCGTGGCGTCCATGAGCATCGGCAGGAAGTCATCGGGCATCACCCCGACGATCGTCCACGGCTCGGCGTCGAGCGTGATCCGCCGCCCGACGATCGCCGGGTCGGCGGCGAAGCGCGAGCGCCACAGGCCAGCGCTGATCACCAAGACCTGGGCGCGCCCGCGGGCGGGCTCGTCGGGCGTGAAGGTCCGGCCGAGGAGCGGCGGTGTCCCCAGGGCCTCGAAGAAGCCGGCGGTCACGTTGAGCATCGGCCACACTTCGGGCCGCTCGGCGTCCGAGTAGTCGCGGGAGTAGGGCTCGGCGGCGGCGAGGGCCGAGAACGACGCCGCCCGACTGCGCCAGTCGAGGAAGTTGGCCGGGGCGACGTCGAGGCGATTCGGCTCACTCGGCTGGCGTTCCCACAACGTCACGACCCGCTCGGGCTCGGGGTACGGAAGCGGCCGCAGCAGGATCTGCGACACCACGCTGTAGGCGGCGATCGACGCCGCCATGCCGACGGCCAGGATGCCGACCGCGACGACGGCGAACGCGATCTGCTCGCGCAGCTGGCGCCAGCCGTGACGCACGTCGTCGAGCCAGCCGACGTCGCCCAGCTGGCGCTGGCGGATCCAGAAGGCGTCGGCGACGGCGCCGGCGGCGTGCCGCACGGCTCCGCGGCGACCGTCGGCGACCCAGGCGGCGAGTTCGCCGTGCCACTCGCGCTGCCAGTCGTCGCGCATCGCCGCCGGGACCAGCCAGGCCGCGGCTCCGATCAGCCGGACGGCCGGGCGGGGAATCTGCGGTGCCGTCATCTCAGACTCCGACCTTGCGCGCCGTGAGCCGAGCCACTGCGGCGGGCTGCATCCGTCGGATGGCCTCGCGGGCCAGCGCCGAGCCGCTGGGCGTCAGCTCGTAGTAGCGGCGCGGCGGCCGCTGCTCCTGCCGCGCGATGCCCTCGCGCTCCCAGCGGGAGCGGACGACGCCGTCGGCGTTCAGCCGGCGCAGGATGGGATAGACCGTGCCGCTCGGCAGGCCGGTGGCGTCCATCACGTCGAAACCGTAGTGCCGGCCGTCGAGCAGGGCCTGCAGCACCAGCGCGGTCGGGTAGGTGAAACGCACGGCGCCTCCTCACCGGGCCGGCGACGATTCCGGCGGCCCGGGGCCTTATTCTACATAGGTAGACCTTCGACGGGCGGGGCCAGCGGAAGGTTGGCGGCGTACACGGAAAACGCCGGACGCGGTGTCCCGCGTCCGGCGTTTGCGGGGGCGTGCGGCCGTGCTACTGCCGGTCGGCGGTGGTGGTCACCGCCTTGCGCTTCTCCTGCTCGGCCTTGTACTCGTCGTCCTTCAGGTAGACGATGTTGATCCAGGCGTGGGCCATCTCGTCCACGGTGCGATCGCCCCAGCCCACCCACTGGTTCGGGTCGGGGTTGCTCTTCTTGGCGGTGGTGTTGTCGTGCCACGCCGTCACCTTGAGCAGCGTGCCCTTGGGCAGCAACGGCGCGACGTCGTCGGCGTAGACGAAGGTGGTCATCCACTGGAAGTTGAAGTCGTCGACGTGGCTGAGCACCTGCCGCTGGCCGGTCGGCAGGATGGCCTCGACCATCATCGCCTTGCCGCGCAGGTGCATGTGCGGCTGGAAGCTCTCGATCCGGGCGTTGTCGCGCAGCGGGAAGAAGCCTTCGGTCACCGTGATCTGGTTGGGCCGGATGTCGAGATTGCCGAGCGCCGCCGGCACCAGCGACAGGTTGTTGCGGTAGGTCGGCTCCTGGCCCTTGGGGTAGAAGTAGATGCCCATCTCGACGTTGCTGGTGATCTCCTCACCGGCCTGCGAGTAGTGGATGTCCCAGCGGAACGTCGAGCCCGGCAGCAGCAGCTTGCCGGTGTCGGGACGCATCAGCTCGCCCTGCTTGCCGACCGCCCATTCCATGAACGGCACCGGCAGCAGGCTGCGCGGCGCGCCCGGGTCGTCCTGCTCGAGATAGGCGATGGCGTGGTGGGTGATCTTGCGGCCCTTCAGGGTGCTCGGCCGGATCTCGATGGCCCGCACCCAGCGCGGCTCGGTCACGCCCGACGGCGTCACCCGCTCGTCCCAGGCGTCCTGGGCCACGGCCGGCATGGTGAAGTCGTGCGACTTGACCACCAGGTCGGGCTCGGTCTGGCCGAACAGCTTGGCAAAGTTCCAGCCCTGGTCGCTGGGCCACTCGACCGGCGGCGGCATGTCCTTCGGATCGCCCTGCGGCGCCCCGGCGTCCACCCATGCGACGATGGTCGCGAGTTCCTCAGCCGACAGCCCGTCGTCGTTCTTGAACTTGGTGACGCCGACGGTGCGGTCGATCTGGAACGGCGGCATCGAGTGCTCGCTGACCCGGGCCTTGATCGAGCGGGCCCACGGCCGCGCCTGCTGCCAGGTCACCAGCGACATCGGGGCGATCGAGTCGGGCCGATGGCAGGCCTCGCACTTGCGTTGGAAGATCGGGGCGACGTCCCTGGTGAAGGTCGGCGCCGTCTGCGCCGCCGCCGTGCCGGCGCCGCCCATCGTCAGGGCCAGCAGCAGGCCGGCCGCGCCACTCACCCGTCCGAACGTGTCACGCTTCATCATCGCGCGCTCCTCGTCATCACTGCGCTCCGCTACTTCACGGTGACTTTCACGTAGGTGTTCGTCCAGCAGCACTGGAACCCGGCGCCGCCTTCGCCCGACTCGTCGTTGCCCTGCACGCGGAGCAGGTACTCGCCGGCGGCGCTGAACACCGCCTTGGTGGCGACCGTCTCGTCCTGGGCCTTGGTGGCGATGCGGGCCGGCTCGAAGGTGACGGTGCCCGGGCCGCGGAACTTGTGGAACGACACCGTGGCCACCCCGGGGCTGCGCGACGTCCGCCGCTCCGAGCCCTGCTTGGTCTGCTTCGGGTCGGCGACCACGAAGCTGATCGCCACCGGCTCGCCGACCGTGCCGGTGAGGGTGGCGGCCACCGCGGTGGGCGGTCCCGTGTAGGTCGTGCCGCCGAAGGTGAACACCGGCGGCTTGTTGCCCATCCCCTTCTCTTCGTAGGGCTCGATCGGGTAGTTGCGGTTGAGCGTCAGCGGGATCGACTGGGTCTCGCCGTTGGAGGTGATCGTCCACGTGATCGCCTTGGTGCCGAAGTCCTTCGGCACCTTGATGACGAACACCCCCCACTGGCGGCCGACCTGGAAGTGGGTCGGCTGGCCCTGGTCGATCGGCCCGGGCTCGATCTTGTTGTTCGGGCCGACCGGGATGTCGAGCGTCTGGCTGCGGTTGCGGTTGAAGTAGCCGACCAGCAGGCTGTAGCTCCCGTCGGCGTTCGTGTACCAGCCTTCGTAGGCCGGCGTGACGCTGACGCCACGCTCGCGGGCGGGGTCGAGCGGCAGCGGGGCCTGGGACGGCACCGTCGACTGCGCGCCGACGGCCAGGGTCCACGCCACGGCAACCAGTGCCGTGGCGGCGATGACGCGACGCGGGGCGGAAACGGAGAGACGGCGGCTCATGGCGTCGGCGGAACCTCCTCGGCGGACGGCGGCCTCGCGGCGCCGTTCAGGAACACCCGGACGATGTCGTCGGCGCGATCGGCCAGCCCGGCATCGCCGCGGACCAGGGTCGTCATCGCCACGGCCCGGACCATGCCGAGCAGCATCGCCGCGTAGAGGCTGGGCGCGGCGGGCCGCAGCACCCCGGATTCGACGCCGAAGGCGAGCAGCCGGGCGGCGCGGGCAATGAGCTGGGTGGCCACGGTGTGCTGGCGGTGCATCGCCGACGCGTCGATGCCGTGCTGCAGGCCCTCGTCGATGACGCTCAGCATCAGCACCCGGTGACGATCGCTGTGCGCGGTGAGCACGGCGACGAACCGGTGGAGGTCGGCCCCGAAACGGTGCGGCGCCGCGCCGGCCGACGCCGTGGCGTCGTCCACGACCCGGTCGAGCGCGTCGAGCAGGCCCTGTGTCCGCGACTGCAGCACGGCCGTGACCAGCGCCTGGCGATCGCGGAAGTAGTTGTACAGGGTGCCGACAGCGATGCCCGCCCCGGCGGCGATGTCCTCCATCCGTGCCGCGGCGCCGTCGGGGCCGTTGAAGGCGTCAGCCGCCGCCGCGAGGATGGCGTCACGTGTCGACTGGCGCAGGCGCTCGCGCAGGGCTGGCTCGGCGTTCATCGCATGAATCCGGATTCATCGGAGTGTGCGGCCGCGCGAGCCCGCCTGTCAAGGACCGGGGCGCCCCGGGACGGTCGGCCGACTGGCTATCATCGACCATGCCCGCGCCGGCGCCCCGCACCTTCTTCCAGAACTTCATCGACACCGAAGCGGTCGGCGGCATCGCCCTGGTGGCGGCGGCGGTGGTCGCGCTGGTCGTCGCCAACTCGCCGTGGGCCGAGGGTTACGAGGGGCTGCTGGCGACCCGGCTGGTCGCCGGTCCGGAGGGGCACCCGCTGACCCTCACCGCCCAACAGTGGATCAACGACGGGCTGATGGCCGTCTTCTTCCTGCTGGTCGGGCTGGAAATCAAGCGCGAGTTCCTGGTTGGCGAGCTGTCGTCGCGCCAGCAGGCCGCGCTGCCGATCGTCGCGGCGCTGGGCGGGGTGATTGCCCCGGCGGCGTTGTACTTCGCCCTGGCCCCCCCCGACGCCCGCGTCGGCTGGGCGGTGCCCACCGCCACCGACATCGCCTTCGCGCTGGGCGTCCTGGCCCTGGCCGCGCCGTCGGCCCCGAGCGGCCTCAAGGTGTTTCTCGCCGCCCTGGCCATCGTCGACGACATGGCCGCGATCCTGGTGATCGCGATCTTCTACACCGCCAGCGTGCACGCCGAGGCGCTGGCGATGGCCGCCGCAGTCCTGGCCGCGATGGTCCTGGCCAACCGGCTCCACGTCCGGCACCTCGGGGTCTACCTGGGCCTCGGCACGGTGTTGTGGTTCTTCATCCACGAGTCGGGCGTGCACGCCACCGTGGCCGGCGTGCTCACCGCCTTCACCGTGCCGATACGAACGCGGGTGAATGCCGCCGAGTTCTCGGCGGCATCGCGGGCGATTCTCGACGAGTTCGACCGCACCGAGACCGGCGACCTGCAGATCATCACCAGCAAGGGGCAGCAGGAAGCCCTGCACGCGCTCGAGTCGGCGAGCGACGCCGTCACCGCCCCGCTGCTGCGGCTCGAGCACGCCCTGCACCGCACCATCGTGTTCGCGGTGATGCCGGTGTTCGCCCTGGCCAACGCCGGCGTGCCGCTCACCACGGGCGGCGACAACCTCAGCGCCCTCGCCGTGGCCGTGGGACTGGTCGTCGGCAAGCCGCTCGGCATCGGTGCCGCCTCCTGGCTGGCGTGCCGCGCCGGCTGGGCGTCGCTGCCGGCGCAGGTGACCTGGCCGATGCTGCTCGGCGCCGCCGCGATCGCCGGCATCGGCTTCACGATGTCGCTCTTCATCGCCGGCCTGGCCTTCGGCGGCGGGCCGCGCTTCGCCGCCGCCCAACTGGGCATCTTCGTCGCCTCCGGCGTGGCCGCCGCGATCGGGACCCTGATGGTCAGGCGGGCGATGGCGGGGCGCGGGTGACCGGCCGGGCGACCCGCACCTATCTCGAGATGCGCGACCCGGCGCGCCTGCGACCGGCCGCGCCGGTGGCCGGCCTGACCCTGCAGATCGAGGTGCCGTGCCCGCCGGAGCGCTACCGTGCCCTGTACCACGGGGTCGGCGCGGCCTACCACTGGGTGGATCGCGCGGCGTGGAGCGACGACGACATCCGCGCCCACCTGGCCCAGCCCGGCGTCGAGGTGTGGACGGCGCATCTCGAGGATCGACTCGCCGGCTACTTCGAGCTGCGCACCTGGCCCGACGGGTCGGTGGAAGTGGCGTACTTCGGCCTGCTGCCGGGGTTCATCGGCCGGGGCGTGGGCGGCGCGCTGCTGACCGAGACGCTGCGCACCGCCTGGCAGCGTCAGCCGACCCGCGTCTGGCTGCACACCTCGTCGCTCGATCACCCCGCCGCCCTGGCCAACTACCGCGCCCGCGGACTCGACGTGACGCACGTCGAGACCTACGACGTGGAGGCGTGAGCGGTCAGGCGCGCAGCGTCGCCGCCGGCGCCAGCCGCGAGGCGGCGATGGCCGGGGCCAGGTTGGCCAGGACCGCCACGACCAGGAGGACGGCGGCCGCGACCGCGTAGGCGATTGGATCGACGGCGCTGACGCCGTAGAGCAGCGACTCCAGCACGCGCCCGACCGCCGCCGCCGCGACCGCGCCGATCGCCGTCCCGATGAGTGCCAGGCGAAGCCCCTGGCGGAGGATCATGCGCAGCACCTGGCCGCGCTCGGCGCCGAGCGCCAGCCGGATGCCGACCTCGCGGGTGCGCAGGCTGACCGAGTAGGCGACCACGCCGTACAGTCCGACCGCCGCCAGCAGCAGCGCCAGGGCGCCGAGCCCGGCCAGGAGCACGGCGCCAATCCGGGTCGGCGCCGTGGTCGTCTCGACCGCGTCGGTGGCGGCGCCTTCCTCGGTGAAGACGACGTCGGGTTCCAGCTGCCACACCGCATCGCGCAGCATCGGCAGGGCCGCGGCGGCCGGCCCGGCGGTCCGCACCACCAGGCCGACGCTGCGGCCGCGACCGAGCGGTCGATGGAGATAGGGGCGGGGCGGCTCCCCCACCGACCGCACCTTGTGATCGCGGGCGACGCCGATCACTTCGACGGCGGGCTGGTCGAGATCGCCGGGGTGGAACACCTGGCCGACCGCCGAACGCTCCGGCCAGTAGGTTCGCGCGAAGGTCTCGTTGACGACGGCCACCGGCCGCACCTCGGCGATCTCGGCCGCGGTGAACGCCCGGCCGGCGACCAGCGGCACGCCGACGGCCTCGAAGTAGCCGGCGCCGACGTGGACGGCGTCGATCGGCGTAGGCTCGTCACCGGGCGCGTGATGGCCGTCCACGGTCACGCCCTCCATGTTGATGTCGGCCGCCATCGGCAGGCGGGTGGCCAGCGCGGCGGCAGTCACCCCGGGCAGCGCCCGCACGGCGGTCAGCACGCGTTCGCGAAACGCCATCGCCCCGGCCTCGTCGTAGCCGTTCATCTGCAGGTTGAACGACAGCGTGGCGATTCTGCCGGGGTCGAACCCCAGCTGGGTGCCGCGGGCGACGACGGCGCCGCGGGCGAGGAGCGCGCCGGCCACCAGCAACACGAGCGACAGGGCGAGCTGGCCGACCACCAGCGCATCGCGCAGCGTGAGCCGACGGCCGCCATCGCCTTCGGGCAGGTCCTTGAGGGCCGGCACCAGGTCGGGTCGCGACGCCGACCACGCCGGCACCAGCCCGAAGATGAGCGCCGTCACCGTCGAGACCGCGACCGCCACGGCGAGCACCGTCCCGTCGATCGAGAAGTCGAAGGCCGTACGCAGCGGGAGCAGGTCGCTGCCGACGGCGCCCAGGGCCCGTCCCGCCCACCACGCCAGGAGGATCCCGACGACCCCGCCCGCTGCAGCCAGCACCAGGCCCTCGCTGAGCAGCTGGGCGACCAGCCGGCCGCGGCCGGCGCCGACGGCCGCCCGCACGGCCAGTTCGCGGCGCCGCGCCGTCCCGCGCGCCAGCAGCAGCGCGGCCACGTTGGCGCAGGCGATGAGCAGCACCAGGCCGACCGCGGCGAGCAGGCCGGCGCTGGCGGCGCGTACGTAGCCATCGAGCATCGGGTGGAAGCGCACGTTGCCGGCCGGCACGACGCTGACCGCCACCTTCTCGTTGGTGTCGGGATGGGCTGCCGTCAACCGCGCGTAGAGCGCCTCGCACTCGGCGCGCGCCTCGGCCACGGTGCGGCCGGGGGCCAGCCGCCCCTTGACGAACAGCCAGCGCGTGGCGCGCTGGTCGAGCCGGCTGCCGGCGGCCTCGTCGTCGCCGGTCCACTGCATGCCGGTGAACTGCAGGCGCTCGACCATCGTGACCGGCACCCAGAAGTCGGTGGCGATGCCCGGCACCGTGCCCGGGAACTCGGGCGGCGCCACGCCGATCACCTCGTACTCGAGGCCCGACAGCCGGACGGTGGAGCCGTCCACGTCCGGCCGGCCGCCGAGCTGCCGCTGCCACAGCCCGTGGCTGACGACGGCCACCGCGGCCGCCCCGGCGGCGCGCGCCTCCTCGGGCGTGAAGCTGCGGCCGACGCGCGGCGCGATGCCGAGCACCGTGAAGTAGTTGGCGGTGACCGCCTCGCCGGTGACCAGCAGCGGCCGGTCGCTGGTGGACAGCACGCCGCGCACGAAGGCGTGGGCGGCGACCGCCTGGAACGCCGCCACCTCGGCGCCGAGCGCCAGGTAGTCGGGATACGACGTGGTCATCTGCGGGAAGTCGCTGCGGCCGGAATAGACCTCGACCAGGCGATCGGGCTCGGCCAGCGGGCTGGACTTGAACAGCACGGCGTTGACGACGGTGAACAGCGTCGTCACGGCGCCGATGCCGAGGGCCAGCGACAGGATCGCCGCGGCGGCGAAGGCCGGCCGGTGGGCCAGTTGACGAACACCGACGCGGATGTCCTGGAGGATGAGGCCCATGTCGGAAGAGACTACGGCGGAACCGGCCCCGGCGTTCACCGATCCGCGGCTCAGAGCCGGCCGGCCACCCGCTCGATGAGGGCGGCGGCGTGGGCCAGGACGTCGAGTTCCTCGTCGAGCAACGTCGACAGCCCGCGGGCCAGGCGGTCGACCCGGCGCCGCCGGCCGTCGACGAGCAGCCGCCGGCCGCGCGGCGTGGCCGCGACGCGGACGGCGCGGGCGTCGGCCGGATCGGCGGCCCGCCGGGCCAGCCCGCCGGACTCGAGGCCGGTCACCACCTTGGTCATCGTCGGCGGCGTGACCTGTTCGGCGCGGGCCAGCTCGGTGAGCCGCTGCGGGCCGGCGAACACCAGCACCGACAGCGCCGAGAGCCGCGCCGGGCCGATCCCGGCTTCCTCGTCCTCGGCCCGCACCCGCCGCAGCAGGTGGACGGCCGCCGAGTGGAGCGCGTCGGCCACCGCCCGCCGGCGCCGCGCCGGCGGAGCGCCCGAGCCCCGGTCTTTTCCGCTTGATTGCCGCGCCATACCGGCAGTATGAATTAGTTAGCCTAGGCTAATCAATAGCCGGCGTAGCCGGGCCCGACGCGCGGGCAGGCGGGAGGGACGTATGGCTGTGACGCCGGGACTCGGACGGATCCACCAGATCGCCCAGCCGATCAAGGACATCGATCGGGCCGTGGCCTTCTACCGCGACGCTCTCGGCGTGCCGCTGCTGTTCACGGCGCCGCCGCACCTGGCCTTCTTCGACTGCGGCGGCGTGCGGCTGATGCTGTCGCCGCCCTCGCCGGGTCACGATCACCCCGGCTCGGTGCTCTACTTCGCCGTGGACGACATCGCGGCCGCCCACCAGGCCCTCACCGGGCGCGGCGTCGTCTTCAGCGACACGCCGAAGAAGATCGCCACGCTGGCCGACCGCGAAGTGTGGCTGGCGCCGTTCGCCGACACCGAGGGCAACACGCTGGCGCTGATGTCCGAGCCGCGGCTCGGCTGAGCGCTACCGCGTGACGAGCGCGCGCGCCTCGGCCTCGAGCGCCTTGACGTCGCCCTTCCAGGCCTCGCCCTGGGTCTCGACGACGGCGACGACCAGCGTGTCGGTCGGGGCGACGCGGATGGTGCGGATGGTGAGGGTGATCTCGCGGGCGGCATCGGGCGCGACGGCCTGGCGCTGGTCGAACTTCTGCGCGCCGCGCACCGTGCCGTCGGGCATCAGCACCCAGGCGTTGATGGCGTAGCGCGTGACCGCGGCCGCGCCGTCGTTCAGCACCCGGACCTTCAGGGTGCTGCCGCGGTCGTCGTGCACGAGGTCCTGCGTCTCGAGCGTCAACGGGCACTCCGGCTGATCGAGCGTCCGCGCCACCGTGTCCTGGGCCGCCGCCGGCCCGACCGCGCCGGCCAGGACCGCCCACGCCGTCACCGCGATCGCCGCTGCGCGCATCACGCCCCCACCACGGCGCGATCGGTGATGTCGAGCGCCTTGTCGATGATGGCGAAGGCCTCGCGGAGTTCGGCCTCGGTGACGCACAACGGCGGGTTGGTGAAGAAGGTGTGCCAGCGGACGAACGTGTAGAGCCCTTCCTGGCGGAAGTACTTGCCGAGCGCCTGCATCTCCGGCGAGGAGCCGTGCATCGGCGCCATCGGCTCCATCGTGGTGCGATTGCGGGTGATCTCGATGATGCCGAAGAGGCCGATGTTGCGCACCGCCCCCACCGACGGGTGCTTCGCGGCCAGGTCCCGGTGCAACCCGGCCATCACCTGGCCCATCCTCCGGGCGTTCTCGATCATCCCTTCGTCTTCGTAGACCTTGAGGGTGGCCAGGGCCGTGGCGCAGCCGAGCGGGTGGCTGTTGTAGGTGAGACCGCCGTTGTAGGCCTTGTCGCGGAAGTGCTCGGCGATCGGCCGCCGCATGCCGACGGCGCCGAGCGGCACGTAGGCGCTGGTCAGCCCCTTGGCCATGGTCATCAGGTCGGGCACGACGTTCCAGTGGTCGACGCCGAACCAGGTGCCGGTGCGGCCGAACCCGGCCATCACCTCGTCGCAGATGAGCAGGATGCCGTGCTTGTCGCACAGCGCCCGCACGCCCTGCAGATAGCCGTCGGGCGGCACCAGGATGCCGTTGGTGCCGCTGATCGTCTCGAGGATGAAGGCGGCGATGGTCCTGGGGCCCTCGAGTTCGATCACCTCTTCGAGGTAACGCAGCGACGCCTCGGCCGTGTCCCAGCCGCGCGCCATCCCGTGGTAGGGGTCGAGCACGTGCACGACACCGGGAATGCCGGGTTCGGCGGCCCAGCGCCGCGGATCCCCGGTGAGCGTGAGCGCGCCGGCCGTGCCGCCGTGGTAGGACCGGTAGCGGGCCAGGATCTTGTGCCGGCCGGTCACGGCGCGGGCGATGCGGATGGCGTTCTCGTTGCCCTCGGCGCCGCCGTTGGTGAAGAAGAACACGTCCATGTCGCCGGGCGTGATCTCGGCCAGCTTGGCCCCGAGGCGGGCCCGCGCTTCGCTGGCCATGAACGGGTTGGTGTAGGCCAGGGCGGCCGCCTGGTCCTGGATGGCCTTGATGATCGCCGGGTGCCCGTGGCCGGCGTTGACGCACATCAGCTGGCTGTTGAAGTCGATGTAGCGTTTGCCTTCGGGGGTCCAGAAGTGGATGCCCTGGGCACGGGCGACCGGAATCGGATCGACCGCCCCCTGGGCCGACCACTCATACAGCGTGTGCTGGCGGCACAGCGCCACCATCTGTTCGCCGGTCATGCCCGGCGTCGCCACTGCCTGACTCATCGCACGCTCCCTGTGCCGGCGCGGCCATCCCGCGATCCACGGCCCCTCAGGATACTGCCGAGTCGCCGGCGGCGGCGAGGCCGGCGGCAGGGGTGGCCACGGCTGGGCTCGACCCGCACGCTCAGCACGACTACCATCGCCCTGGACGTGGTGGAACGGCGCGATCGTCGGCGGGCTGCCGCACGCGCGTGGCCCCTGGCCCTGCTGGGCGTCGCGCTGGGGGTGTGGGTGGCCGGCGCCGCCGGACGCTCGGCCCTCGGCGCCGAGGATCCGCCGCTGGCGCTGGTCGCCGAGTACGACGGGATCATCCACCCGATCGCCGCCGAGTTCGTCGACGACGCCGTGGCCGGCGCCGACCGCGCCAACGCCGCGGTGCTGATCCTGGTGCTGCGCACGCCCGGCGGGCTGCTCGACGCCACACGCACGATCGTCAGCCGGATGATCGCGGCGCGGACCCCCGTGGTCGTGTTCGTGGCGCCCGGCGGCGCCCGGGCCGCCTCGGCCGGATTTCTCATCACGTTGGCCGCCGACGTGGCGGCCATGGCCCCGGGCACCCACATCGGCGCCGCGCACCCGGTCTCGGCCAGCGGTCAGGCGCCTGCCGCCGCCGACGACCCGACCTCCGAGAAGGCCACCGCCGACGCCGCCGCCTACGCGCGCAGCCTGGCCGAGGCCCGCGGCCGCAACACGACGCTGGCGGCCGAGGCGGTGACCGAGAGCCGGGCCTTCACCGACCGCGAGGCGCTCACCGCCGAGCCGCCGCTCATCGACCTCACCGCCACCGACGTGACGCAGCTCCTGGAGCGCCTCGACGGCCGGACCGTCCGCCGCTTCGACGGCCGGACGACGACCCTGGTCACCGCCGGGGCGCGCGTCGAACACCTCTCCCCCACCTGGCGGCAGTCGGTGCTCGGCGCCCTGGCGCACCCGCAGGTCGCCTACCTGCTCTTCACCCTCGGCATGCTCGGCCTGGTCGTCGAGCTGTGGAACCCGGGCTTCGTCTTCCCCGGGGTGGCCGGCGGCGTCAGCCTGCTGCTCGCCTTCTTCGCCTTCCAGGTGGTGCCGGTGAACGTGGCCGGCCTGCTGCTGCTGGCGCTGGGCCTGGCCCTGCTGGGCGCCGAGCTGATGGTGCCGAGCTTCGGCGTTCTCGGCGTGGGCGGCATCGTGGCCCTGCTCATCGGCTCGCTGATGGTCACCCGCGAGGTGCCCGGCGTGGCCGTGCCTTACACCGTCATCGGCGCCGTGGTCGTCGCGGCGGCAGCGGTGATGCTCGGCCTGGGCCGTCTGGCCATCCGGGCACAGCGCCGGCCGGCCGCGACCGGCGTGGCGACGATGGTCGGCCAGCTCGGCACTGCCGTCTCGGCGATCGGCGCCGAGCCCGGCCAGATCGCCATCCACGGCGAGCTGTGGCGGGCCGTCAGCGCCGTCCCCATCGCCACCGGGACGGTGGTGCAGGTCATCGGTGTCGACGGCCTGACGTTGCGGGTCCAGCCGCAGGCGACGGACCCATCCCCTGGAGGTGCCCCGTGATCGCATCGCCGCTGCTGGTCGTGCTGCTCGTCGTGCTCTACGTGGTGTCGTCGGTCTACGTCCTCAACGAGTACGAGCGCGGCGTGGTGTTCCGCCTGGGCAAGCTGCTGCCCGAGCCGAAGGGCCCGGGCATCGTGCTGGTGTTCCGGCCGATCGACAGCATCGTGCGGGTGAGCCTGCGCACCGCCGTCCACGACGTGCCGCCGCAGGACATCATCACCCGCGACAACGTCTCGGTGAAGGTCAACGCCGTGGTCTACTACCGCGTCGTCGACCCCCGCAAGGCCATCGTCGAGGTGGAGAACTTCACCTACGCCACCTCGCAGCTGGCCCAGACGACGCTGCGCAGCGTGCTCGGCCAGGCCGAGCTCGACGACCTGCTGGCCTCGCGCGAGCGGCTCAACCAGGAGCTGCAGCGCATCCTCGACAGCCAGACCGATCCGTGGGGCATCAAGGTGTCGGCGGTGGAGGTCAAGCACGTCGATCTGCCCGAGGACATGCGCCGGGCGATGGCCCGCCAGGCCGAAGCCGAGCGCGAGAAGCGCGCCAAGATCATCCACGCCGAGGGCGAGCTGATCGCTTCGGAGAAGCTCTCGCAGGCGGCGGCGGTGATCAACGGCGTGCAGGGCGCGATGACGCTGCGCTACCTGCAGACGCTGGGCGAGATCGCCAGCGAGCAGAACTCGACGATCGTGTTCCCGCTGCCGGTGGACCTGCTGACCCTGCTGTCGCCGTCGCCCGGCAAGGGTGGCGGCACCGGAGCCTGACCCGTCTCGCGGCGTCGGCGCGGCCCTGTAGGGCCGGTCTTCAGACCCGCCGCGCGCGGCGCTGAAGGTCCGTGCGGACGACGATCGCTTTATAGTGCCGGCATGCGGTGGCTGCGGGCGACGCGCGTCCTGGCCCTGGCCGCGCTGGTCGCCGCGTGCGGGGCCGCGCCGGTCGAGGCCCAGCGCGTCCGTCAGGTGATCGACGGCGACACCATCACGGTGTCAGGGGTCGGCGTGGTCCGGCTGATCGGGGTGGACGCGCCGGAGAAGACCGGCGGCTACCGCGACTCGGAGCCGTTCGGCGACGCCGCGACGCGGTTCATGAAGGGCCTGCTCGAGGGCCAGGACGTCCGGCTGGAGTACGACGGTCCGCGGAAGGACCAGTACAACCGCACCCTCGCCTACGTGTATCTGGCCGACGGCCGGCTGGCCAATCTGGAGATCATCCGCGCCGGCTACGCCGAGACCTACCGCCGCTTCGAGTACCGCCACAAGGCGGCGTTCTTCGCCGCCGAGCGCGAGGCCAAGGCGGCCCGGCGCGGCATGTGGGCGGCGCGCCGCCCGCGCGGCTGACGCCGGGTCCACGGGGGGCTCCGCGGACCCGGCCCGCCGGGCTCAGTTGCGCCGCACGGCGTCGGCCACCCTCTCGGCGGCGTCGGCCACTTTCCGCTTGGCGGTGCCGACGTCTTCCTTGACGGCACCTTCGACCTGGTCGTCGCGACCTTCCTCGACCAGGTGCGGGTCCTGGGTGAACTCGCCGAGCTTCTCCTTCATCTTGCCCTTGAGCTGTTCGGCCTTCCCGGCCACTTCGTCCTTGTGCAGCATGACGTGTGCTCCCCTCCGGGCGACCTCAGCAACCGCCCGCGGGGAGTAACGCAAGACCGGCGCCAGCCGCGAACACGGCGGATCGCCGGCAAGGCGACATCCGGCGGGGCGCCCGATGCGCGTGAGTGGGCACGAGGCTGCCCAGGGTAGGGAGTGCCCGACGCACGGGCTGCCGTCGAGGCGCACGAACGCGCGAGGCCATCGTCGAGTCGCAGACGTGACACGCGCGTTTGCCCTTGACACCGTCGACGTCCCGCAGTCGGATCGCGGGACACGACGGCACCAGCCTGGAGGTCCCGATGCGGCACGCGACGTGGCGGCGGCTGATGGTGACGGCGGCAACGCTGGCGACGCTGACCGCCGGGGGCGAGAGCCGCCAGGCGTCACCGACCTTCGTCATCGAGGACGTGACGGTCGCGGAAGGCACCGGCGGCACGGCGATGGCGACGTTTCGCGTCGTGCTTCGCAGCCCCAATCTCGTCGAGTCGCGGGTCCACGTCGTGACCGCCGACGGCTCGGCGACCGCGGCTGCCGCCACGTTCTCGACCGCGGGCGGCCTGACGCTGCCGGCCTTCGGCGCCGCCACGCCCTACCCGGCCACGATCGACGTCTCCGGCCTGACCGGCACCATCCAGCACCTCGCCGTGCGCCTCGATCAGTTCACCCACACTTTCCCCGCCGACCTCGACATGCTGCTGGTCGGCCCGCAGGGACAGCGGGCGATGTTCATGTCGGACATCGGCACCAGCGTGGACGTGGCCAACCTGACGCTGACCTTCATGGACGGCGCGCCGACGCCGGGCGCGACGCTGGCGAGCGGCACGTTCGCGCCCGACGACAACAGCCCGGGCGACGTGATGCCGGGACCAGCGCCGATCGGGCCGTACGGATCGGCGCTGGCGACCTTCGTCGGCACCGATCCGAACGGCACCTGGCAGATCTTCGTCAACGACGACCAGAACCCCGACGGCGGCACGCTCGGCGGCGTGTCGCTCGTCATCACGACCACCGGCAACGGCGGCGACTACGTGCCGACGGCCGGGCTGCTGACCTTTCCGCCCGGAACCCCGGCGCGCACCATCCAGGTGCCGATCAAGACCGACGGCGTCGTCGAGGGTGACGAGACCGTCACCGCCAACCTGCTGGGGGGATTCAACGCGGTCATCGGCGACGGCACCGCCGTCGGAACCATCCTCGACGACGACGGCGTGACCACCACCCAGCCGCCGACCGGCCTCTCCGTGTCGGCCATGGCCGGCAACGTGGTCACGTTCCGCTGGAACGCGCCGCTGGTCGGCCCGGCCCCGACCGGGTTCCTCTTCAGCGGCGGGACGACGCCGGGCGGCGTGCTGGCGACGATCCCCGTCGGCACTTCGCCGACGCTGACCATCGGCGCGCCCCCCGGGTCGTTCTACGCCCGCGTGCAGACGGTGTCGGCCACCGGCGCGAGCCCGCCCTCCAACGAGATCCTGTTCCACGTCGGCGTCCCGGTGGCGCCGTCGGCCCCAGCCGACCTGGTCGGCGTCGAGGCCACCTCGCGACTGGCCCTGGCCTGGCGCAACACCTTCACCGGCGGCGCCCCGACCACGCTGGTGCTCGACGTGACCGGCACCCTGAACGCCGCGCTGCCCCTGGGCGCCACCGATGCCTTCACCTTCAACGGCGTGCCCAACGGCACCTATACCTTCACCGTGCGGGCGGTGAACGCCGCCGGCAGCAGCGCGCCCTCGAACCCCGTGACGCTGACCTTCCCCGGCGCGTGCGGCGGCGTGCTGCAGCCGCCGGCCAATTTCACCGCGTCGCGCAGCGGCAACGTCGTGCACCTGTGGTGGGACGCCCCGGATCTCGGTCCGGCGCCGACCGGCTACGCCATCAACGCCTTCTTCGGCAACGGCGCCTTCATCGGCACGATTCCGCTGCCGGGCAAGAGCTTCAGCACGCCGGTGCCGCCGGGCACCTACCTGCTGAGCGTGAACGCCTCGAACTACTGCGGCAACGGCCTGGCCACGCCGCTGCAGGCGGTGACCGTGCCCTGACCCGGGACGTCGGCCGTGCGCCGCGCGCGCCTCAGCGGCTGCCCGCGTTGGCCGCGGCGAATGCGGCGGCGATGTCGTCGCGGTCGAAGCGGAGCGTGGCGGTGGTCATCGCGGCGTCGGGACGCGCGGTGACGCCGGCCACGTGGTCGGCGTCGGTGACGATCGACGGCAGGAGCAGCGGCGCCCGCCACAGCGCGGCGCCGTAGAACGGCAGCAGGACGACGCGCGCGACGAGCTCGGCGACCAGACCGCCGACGAGGCCTCCGGTCAACCCGGCGGCGCCGGCCAGCACCCACGAGTTGGGCGTGCGTGGATTGGTGGCCCCGACCGAATCCAGCCCGGCCTCGCTGGCGCCGAACCACACGGCCACGAGCGCTGCGCCGCCGGCGGTGACGAAGCCGAGGAGGAACGGCACGAACTGCGCCAGGAACACCGCGCGCGTGGCCCGGGCGCACGCCGCGCAGTGCGGTACGGCCCAGGCCACCTGCACCGGTTCCTGGCGTCCACCCGGGCGGGCCACCAGCCGCGACAGCGCCAGCGTGGTGGTGGTGGTGGGTGGCGCGCCGCATCCACAGCAGCTGGCGGGAAACGCCGGCGGACGTTCGCCATCGATCGGGACGCTGACGGTGCGGGCCATGGCGACGCGGGCGCGAGTATACGCGGGCGGCCGTGGGTCCGCGTTCGGCGGCGTCGCACGACTGCGTTGCAGTGCGGAAACGGCCGATGCTATAGTCTGGGTTTGCCAGTCGCGCGGCGGCGTCAGCCGTGCGCGACCAGCGAGCGCCGCGGTGCCCCGCACCGCCCGACGCCTCTGGGCCCGTAGCTCAACTGGCAGAGCAGCAGACTCTTAATCTGTTGGTTGAAGGTTCGATTCCTTCCGGGCTCACCACTATCCCCCACTGCTGCAACAACTTAGCGATCAGGCCTGCGCCGTCTCCAGAATGTCTCCACGCCCGGAGGTGGGCGCGGGACGTTCGAGCAGCCGAATCGCGTCGGTCAACGCGCTCGGACTGAGATGCATGTAGCGCTGCGTCGTCGAGAGGTCGCGGTGTCCTGCGAGCTCTTGAATGGCCCGCATCGGCGCACCGCGCATCGCAAGATGCGAGCAGAACGTGTGCCGGAGCACGTGCACCCCGCAGTACCTCAGATTCGCCCGTCGCGCTACCCGTCGCAGAAGGTCCGTGAGCATGTGCTCGGCCAGCGGCGAACCGTCCGCCTGCGTGAGCACCCGATCGCCTCGCAAGTGCCGATGCACCTGCAGGGCGGCCAGCAACCGTGCGGTGAGCGGCACGTGCCGCTCCCGGTCGCCCTTCGTGGTCGTGACGTGGCCCCGCCAGTCGTTCCGCGCCACGCGCACCTGCTGCTTCACGAAGCTGATGTCGGGCCACTCCAGTGCCCGCATCTCCCCCGCCCTCAGCCCGGCCTCGCCACCAAGCAACACCACGACTGCCGCCTGGGCGCTGACCACCGCTGCCACCCGAACCAACTCGTCGAACTCCGTGAAGTCATAGAAGTCCGCGGTGTCGTGCGGCACCTTGAGCAGCCGGACGGTGCACGGCAGGCGATCGATCACGTCCCACTCGACGGCCTTCTTCAGCATCATGCTCAGCACCGTGAGCACGTTGTTCACCGTGCGTGGCGCCTTGGTGCGCAAGTGATGCTTCAGCCGCTGCACGTCTTCGTTGCCAATCGCGCTCAACCGCTTCGTCCCGAACTGGGGCACCAGGTGCACCCGCAGCACGGTTTCCTTCTGCGCAATCCCACCCGGCTTCTGTCGGTTCGCGCGCGCGTGTCCGTCGAGGAACCGCGGCACGAACTCTTGAAACCTGGGCACCTCCTTCGGAATGACGCTCGGGCCCTTCACGAGCAGTTCCCGTTCCCGAGCTTCGCCCCAGCGCACTGCAGCGCTACGGGCAGTCACCGCCACGCGCCGTCGTTCGCGCCGGCGGCGACCATCCGGCGCGAACCACTGGATGTCGACCTCCCAGCCGCCACGCCGATACGGCCGAACCTTCACGCTCATCACCGTCCTCCGTCCGGTGACGGCGCACGCTTCTGGTCCAGCCAGTCTAGCAGCGCGTCGGCGGGAATCAAGACGCGACGACCGATGCGTGTGAGGCCAGGGAGCTGGCCCCGCGCGGCCATGGCGTAAGCCGCACCGCGTGATGTGCGGAGCACGCGCGCGACGTCGTCGATGGTAAGCAGCGTGGGCAACGTCTCGGTCTGACGCGAGGCGTTGGACTGGGCGGAGTCAAGCATCGTTCGGGCTCCTCGAGACGGACATGGACGGGGTCCGGCCTGAGGCCCGACGACAGGTTGATGGCGAGCCCGGCGGTCGCTGCGCGCACAGACCGACTCGCTACTCAGTGAGAACGCTGGTGAGGCCGCGATTCTTGCGAAAGGTCGAGGGTGCTCACGTCGGGCACAGTCGACTCGCGGGCACCGCGTATTTGCCATGCCCTATCGCCCGGAGTCGCGGTCAAGGCCCGAAGGCCCCGCGCGGACCTCGCGCGGGGGCGACGCGCCGCGGAGCGCCTTGACGGCGGCGAGGGCGGTGGGAGGATTCTGCACGCGGTGGCAGCGAATCAGTCGTGGCGTGCTCCTCGCGCTGAGCGGCGCCGGTATGGTGGACTCATGTCCACCGGCGTCGCGTCGGGGCCTTCATGGAAAGGCTGGCTGATCGCCCCCGCCTTCCTGGCTTCATTCGGCATCGCGGTTGGCCAGCCCGCCACGAGTCTTCAGTCGTTCTACGTGCAGTCGCAGGTCGAAGGCGGCCAGCAGATCGTCGAGGTCAGCCAGCAGGGCCGCGATGTTCGCGTCCGAACCATCAGCGTCGTCAGCGTTGATTGGCAGTGCCCCGACCTCGTGGTTCGCGCATACGACCAGGTGGTGGCGAACACGACGGTCGAAGCGCTGGCCCGAACGCCCCTTTGCGGTATCACAGAGCAGCGCTTCACGAGGGCGGTCGGAAGAAGTCGGGACCGCAAGGTACGCAGCATCGACTGGTTCGGCTGGCGCGGGTCGGTCGTCGCGTCGTGTGGTGGGCAAGAGCGACGCTTCCCCTTCGTGCAGGAGCCAGGCGACCAGCTCGACCCGGCGACACTGGCGAGGCGCGATCCCGACGTCCACAAGGTCTGGATGCTGACGGCGGCGGCCACGGACGGCACGCTGGTGAGGACCACGGAGCGGCCCAATCAGGAGGCGCAGGAGACACTCGGCACGACGCTCCTGCCGGACCTGGTGGAGGGCAAGTACGAGACGGGCTATCGTGACGCCTGCTGGGACGAGGCCCGGCAGCGGACGGTGCCGTGTGCGCCGAACTACTTCGCATGGCGGCTCGAAGGCTACACGGGCCCGCCAGCGCAACGCGGTCCACTGCCACTTAGGCTGGTCGACCACGAGCAGTGGCAGTTCGTGTCCTACGTGCCGCCGGTCTTCCCGCCGATAGCGCTCTCTGCGCGGATGTCCGGCGATGTGGCGCTGACCCTCGAGGTCGATCCTGTGTCCGGTGCCGTGGTGCGGGCTACGGTGGCCAAAGGAGTCCCACTGCTCGACCAAGCTGCCCTGGTGGCCGCGAGGCAGTGGCGCTTCGTGCCAGGCAGTACGCCGACCGGTTCCTTCGACGTCGCCGTGCGCTTCCAAGTGAAGTGCCCGCAAGGCTGAAGTTCCGCCGAAGATCTCCGCCGACCACGATACCCAGCTCCGGGGCGTGAGCGACCCCCCAGGGCGCCGGGGTGGCCGGCGCCCTGCAAGTAGGGGGGTCGCTCACGCCCCTCCGCCTCCACATCGGGTCGGCGGGGGCTCGGATACAGGCGGCGAAGAGCGCCGCCCGCCGCGGCGTGGTCAACTCGAGCAACCTACAGAATCACAACGCTTACTTGTTGCGCCCCTTGACTGCGTCGTCGACGGCGAGGCGGTGGGCGCGGCACCTTGATGCCGAGCGCCGAGGGGAACACCTATCCCGCGGGGTTCATCCCCCAGCGGTTCGCTCTCCTCGATGTCTTCAGCCCAGCCAGGGACCGAAGGTACTCGTAGTCGTGCGCCGCCTCCACGATCTCCACCGTGCCACGCCCGTGCTCCATCTGGTCGCGCAGCACGTGAGAGTTGACGACCAATAGCGCGGTCTCCCCGAGCTGGTGCCACAGGCGACGGAGCGCGATGAACCGTGGGCCGCGAAACGAGCGACGCGCCGCGCGCAGTCGGGCAGCGTGCCGCTGGCACTCCGACGCGTTCGCGCGGGACGTCACCTCGAAGAACCACACCAACTCGGGCAGCTGGTCCAAGTGAAGCGGTGAGGCCAACGTTGTCTGTGTAGCCCAGGCGAAGCCTCGAGCGTGGCCCATCAGTGGCCTGGGACAGAGCGCGCGGATAGTCCAGAACGGGAGCGAGTTCAGCAGCCAATGGTGGCGTGCAAGGAACAGACAGAAGTGGGCCAGGTCGACGGCGTGCACGGGGTACAGAAATACGTAGCGGTGGCGGTACTCGTCGTGACCGATGGGAAGCTTGTCGGGGAAGTAGCGCACGGTCTGACGCGGAGGCTGGCCGAAGACCAGGCGCGGATACTGAATGTCGAGCAGGTTCAGGTCCGACTGCGCCGCGAAGTGCGCGCGCTTCTCACGTTCCGTGCCGAGCCACGTCACCGAGCGGTCGGCGATCACGCCGTCGAGCAACATCAGCCGCTCGATCGCGCGTTCGATGGCTGGCGTTCGGCGATGGCGGTTGTCGGGATCGTCGATGGCGGCGTAGAGGGGCTTGTGGTGAACGTGGTAGAGCCGCACGCGACCGCTCGGGCCGAGGGCCATCGGCCGGACCCAGCCTCGAGCCAGCAGGCGTTCGACGAAATCGTGAACCTTCTGCCCGTGGGTGATGCCGGCGAAGGCGGCGTACTGGCGGCCGACAAAGACGCCCGAGTGATGCAAGACGAGATCGAGGAAGCAACCTTGACGTGCCGTCAGGGAGGCCATCTGGACACGGCGCAGCACAGTTCGTGCCATCCGCGGTCGTCAGGCTCACGACGCCTGCCGCCAGCGCCGTCGAACCTCTTGCGATCGGCCCGGAAGTGTCAGCACGCAGAAGCTGCACCCTAGGCCCAAAAAGGCGACGTTCCCTGGTTCAGTCGGCCCAGACGCTGCGAGCCTCACTTCAACACAGGCCAGACGCCGACCGGTGGGTTCGAAATCTAAGGCAGCGTGAAGGCAAAGACGGTCCCGGTCGAGATTCCCGACACGACCGCGACGTACTGCTTGCCGTCGAGCTCGTAGGTAATCGGGGTGGCCACGCCAGTGAGAACTTTCGCCTCCCACAAGGTCTTGCCGCCCAGGGGATCCAACGCCACGAAGTTGCCGGCGTTGGCACCGACGAAAATGAGGTCGCCGGCCGTTGACAGGACCCCTCCACCTTCACCGAACTCGATTCGCCAACGCTCCTGGTTCTGAACGGGATCCCAGGCGACGAAGAACCCCGTCTTGGTCGGCCGTTGACCGCTCCGTTGGGTCCCCGTATTCCACTGCCCTTCCTTGAACTCCATGGCGGGCGCGGACTGGTAGATCATGCTGGTGTCCTGCCCCGGGAAATAGACGAGCCCGGTCTTCGGGTTGTAGGCCATGGGCGGCCAATGGTGTGCCCCGACGGCGGCCGGGGAGATTCGCATGGCCCGCTGGGCGTAACGTCCTTCCGGCGTCTCGACGGGGCGGCCGGTCTTGAGGTCGATGTGGGTCGCCCATGTCACCGTCGTGAACGGCTGCGCCGAGATGAGCTCGCCGGTCAATCGATCGATCACGTAGAAGAAGCCGTTCTTCGGCGCCTGCATCAGCACCTTGCGGACCCGGCCTGAGATCGTCAGGTCGGCCAGAATCATGTGCTGAGCCGCGTTGTAGTCCCAGTCGTCTCCAGGGGTGGTCTGGTAGTGCCAGACATAGCGGCCTGTGTCGGCATTGAGCGCTACGATCGACGACAGGTACAGGTTGTCGCCCTCACCCTGGCTGCGGTGATCACGCGACCACGGCGAGCCGTTGCCGGTGCCGACGTACACCAAGTTGGCATCGGGATCGTAGGCGATGGCGTCCCACGGCGTACCACCGCCGCCGTACTTCCACCACTCGCCCTTCCAGGTCTTGAGCGCCACTTCCATCGAACGGTCCTCGAGGCCCTTCGACGGGTCACCCGGCACCACCCACCACCGCCAGGCCTGCTTGCCAGACTCGGCATCGTAGGCCGTGAGATAGCCGCGTACGCCATACTCCCCGCCGCCGTTCCCGATGACGACACGCCCCTTCACGATTCGTGGCGCGCCAGTGATGCTGTAGTCACGCCCGACGGGGGTCGTCTGCACCGCCCACGACACGTAGCCCGTTTCGGCATCGAGAGCAACCAGCCGACCATCCAGCAAGCCGACATAGACGCGGCCTTTGTAAAGAGCGAGGCCGCGGTTGACCGGACCACAACAGAACCGCGCGGCGCCGTCGGCGATGCCGCCGCGGACGAGCGCCGGGTCCCACCGCCACTTCAGGCTGCCGTTGCGGGCGTCGATGGCGAAGACGATGCCGTAGGTGGACGTGCCGTAGAGCACGCCGTTGGAGTAGAGGGGCGTCGTCTCGAGCTTGCCGTTCGCCCCGACCTCAACGCTCCATGCCTTCTGCAGCTGCGCGACGTTGCCCTGATTGATCTGCTCGAGCGGACTGTGACGCGTCTCCGCATAGTCGTAGCCATGCGTCACCCACTCGCCCGCCGGCGGGTGACGCAGGGTGCCGTCATCGACGGGTCGTTGCTGAGCAGCGGCAAGACCCGCGGCGAATAGCACTGCCAACACCGCCAGTCGTCGTTCCCCTCGCCTCATGTGCGACCCCTTCGTTCCGTCCGTCCAGCCCGCCAACTCAGTCCTCGAACCGCCCTGCGCTTCAACGCCCCGCTACGCCGGACGCGACGTCGTAGGCCGCGGGCCATGAACGCGTACCACCGTCCGGTCCAGGGCTCCCAGCGTCGACTTCCCGCACATTCCCATGTAGCGACCAAGGTCGGTTTGCAGCTTCTGGAGTACGCCCTGGACGCCATCCGCGCCGTATGCGGCCAAGCCCCACATGACCGGCCTGCCGAGCCACACCGCAGTAGCGCCGAGCGCCAGCGCCACCAGCACGTCGGTCCCGCGGCGGACACTGCCATCGACGAAGACAGGTACGCGGCCCGCAACGGCGTCGGCGATTTCCGGCAGGTCGAGAATGAGCGGTGGGTCATCCCCGGACTGGCCACGATAGCCGGACACGACGATGCCCTGGGCACCGAGTTCAAGGGCGCGCGCCGCCTCGGCCACCGTTCGTACGCCTTTGACGATGACCGGCACAGCGCTCGCGCGGACGACTGAGGCGATGGCGGCCTCGCGGAGGGGCCCGGGCCTCGGCGCGGCCCGGCCTTGGTCCGCGTCGGCGCCGACGGTGACGACCGTCGCCTTCGCCCCCAGCTGCACTGCCTCTGCGATCGGAGCCCTCCCGGGCGGATCGTCGGCGAACACCTGATACCAGAACGCGCCTGCCTCAGCCGCAATCGCCGACAGCGCGATGCTCGACCGGCTGCTGACCACCATCAGCGCGCGAGCCGCCTTGCAGCCGCGGGCCGTCGCCACCTCAGCCTCGGGGTGGAAGCGCCGCTGGTTGGCCATCGGCCCGGCGATCAGCGGCGCGAAGTGCGTCTCACCGAAGATCGTCTGGCTGAGGTCCATCTGGTGAGCTGGCGTGAGCACGCGCGGACGGAGCGTGATCCGGTCGAATGGCGTGCGGTCTCCTCCCGCAATCTGGGCGTGGGCGGTCTCACCCAGCTGCTTGCGGCACTCCGCCTCGTACTCAACGACATTGACAAGCTCGGCCAGCGGCGCCAGCCGCGCCTCGGGCCACCTGGCGCCTGAACTGGCGCCGGGGCTCTGCCCGGACGCGGCATCCGCCGGCACGACGCCGGCCGCGATCAACGCGCCGGCTCTCTCTAGGGCTACTCGCCTGCTGATCGTGATCTCACTCATCGGACGGCCTGTCGCTGTCGCGGTCGGGGACAGCTGTCCAGCTGACCAGCGTCACGTGAACATCTCCTTGACGCAGCGCGGCCCGACATCCTTCAGGGTGCGGCACCCCGCCGCGGCCGCAGTCTCCACCAGCTCACGCTGCACGATCTCGAGCAACCGCTGAACACCGGCTGCGCCAAAGGCGCCGAGGCCCCATCGGGTCGCGCGCCCGAGCGCAACCGCATTGGCCCCCAACGCGAGTGCCTTGAATACGTCCGCACCTCGACGGAAGCCGCCATCGACGATCACCGGGAGACGGCCGGCCACTGCGCCGACGATCTCCGGCAACACCTCGAGGGTCGATGGCCCGTAGTCCATCGAACGCCCGCCGTGGTTCGAGACGATGATTCCGTCGACGCCCTGACGGACGCACTCGGTCGCGTCCTCGGCGGTGAGCACGCCCTTGATGAGGACGGGCACCGTGATCGCCTTCCGCAGCTCGTTCACGTAGTGCCAGTTGTACCAAAGGCGTACATTGCTAACACCGTACGCCGACGTCAGCTCGAACGGGGGCGTGGCCGCGCTGCCTTCACGACCGGTCCGGCCACGGTTGGTGCTGCCTCTCACGATCGTCGCCGGGTCACGAACGATGCCGCCGAGGTTGCGGTTGTGCAACCCACGTTCGAAGGTCGCGACCTGCTGGTCGACCGTGATGACGATCGCCTGAGTGCCGAGACCGAGGAACTGCTGGATCACTTCGACGGACAGCTGCACATCGGGAATGGGGTAGAACTGATTCCAGCGGGCGCCGGTTGCGGCGGCAGCGATCTTCGCGTGCGGCACCGTGGTCGGATTGGCCACGGCCATGAGCGTGCCGGCGGCAGTGGCGCCACGATACATGCCGATTTCTCCGTCGGGATGCAGCACTCCCTGGCCGCCCGACGGGGCCACGAACACCGGGAATTTCAGGTCGACGCCGAGCAGTCGGCTCGACAAATCGACCATGGCCTCTGGCACGGGCGTCCCAGGCACGATGTCCACCCACTCGAAGGCTTCGCGGTTTCGGCGCAGCGTGAACTCCGAGCCCTCGCCCTGAGCCATGTTGTCGTAGGCGGACGCGAGCATGTTCGCGCGGCAGATCGGTTCGAAGTCGAAGGCCGTCGTCAGTTCGGCCAGACCCGGCACGCGCCGGTGCGGTTGCCGGTTGGCCGGGTCCTGCTGGCCGTTCAGCAAGGGCGACGCGGCCAGAAACGCCGCCAGATGACCGAGCGCCCGCCTTCGGCCGATCGACACCCGCCATCGGTGCTCAATCGTTCCCATGGACCCTCATCCCGAACGCCGGCTATCGAGCGAACGCCTCGAAGAACGGCGGCTCATTGATGGGAACGCGTCGGCACCGGGAAGTGCACGTTGAAGTAGACGATGTCGCCGCCAGTGAAGTGGTGCGGGACGCCGGGTGGGATGTAGACGATGTCTCCGGCACCAACCGTGCGGGTGACGCCGCCGGTGATGGCGGTGCCGATCATCTCACCGGGATCGCGACCCTCCCACTGGCGCGGCTCGACGAGCGTTCCGCCGGTGACCAGCGTTGCCGACCCGGACTTGACGATGTACAGGTCCACGATCTTGCCGTGCACCTGCGGACGCTCGGCCTCGGTGCGGTGCAGCACGTTGACGCTGAACGCCTCTCCGCCCTCGAGCCAGCGAAGCGTGCGGATGTTCTTGGCGTCCATTTCCGCGAGGTGCTTCGCGAACTCGGCCGCGGTCATGACCGCGGCCGAGTCGGTCGGCGCCTTGTGCAACACCACGGGTTGGGCATGAACTGCCACGGCGACCAGCACCGCGGCGATGGTCAGCTGAGTCAAGAGCGGGCGCATGTTTCTCTCCTGTTCGGCGTGCGGAGACCGCACCCTATCGCTTCGCATACTTCGTGATCCCACCACCGGCCACATCCCGCGACTGGGGCCCCTCGGCCGCATAGACGCTGCCCTCCGAGTCCACAGCAACGCCTTCACCGGCGGCGCCCCAGGCCTGCGCGGTCCGGTGCGGCGGGATGAAGGCCAGCACCTTGTTGGCATGGGCAGTGCCGATTCGAACGCCCGTGCTCCAGCCTGGATTACGAGGAGTTCCAGATTCGGAGTCGATGGCGAAGAGATTGTCCTGCCGGTCGATGAACAGGTCGCTGACCCGGCCGAACTGCTCCCATTCCTCGAGGAACCGCCCGTCCGGATCGAAAATCTGGATGCGCGAGTTGCCGCGGTCGGCGACGAACAGCCGCCCCCGGGAGTCGAACGCCAGGGCATGAGGCGTGCGGAACTCGCCGCGGCCGCGCCCGAACCGGCCCCACTCCCGGAGGTACCGGCCGCTCTTGTCGAATTTGACGATGCGGGCGTTGAGCGTCGGGTCCTCGATGCGCTGACCGCTGTGGCCGTCGGCGACGTAGATGTCGCCGTTGGGCGCCGTGATCACGTCGCAGGGCTCGTTGAATGTGTCTCTGGTGTTGCCAGGCACCCCGGGCTTCCCCAGTGCCATCAGCAGGGTACCATCCGGGCTGAACTTCAGAACCTGGTGCCCCTTGGTGCCAGCCGAGTTGGCCCGCGCGTCGGTCACCCACACGTTGCCCTCGCCATCGACGTGCAGGCCGTGCGGAAACACCAGCAGGCCGGCACCGAACGCCGCCAGCAGCTTTCCGTTGCGGTGGTCGAACTTCAGGATCGGATCGAGCGCCGACCCCTCACACGAGTTGCCGCCGCATCGGTCGTACGTCCACACCTCGCCATCAGGACCGATGTCCACAGCCGCGGAGCTGCCCCAGGTTCGCCCTGCGGGCAACTCGCCCCACCCGCGGACCACCGTCGGGTTCGGATTGGGAAGGCCCAGCGATGAAGGGTCGCGCGGTAGCGCCTGTCCGCCTGCCGCAGCCCCCAGTACAGCGAGGCCGACGACGACGAGCGCGTGCCGCGCCGCGCGTCGGTTCTCCGTGGCGGCATCCGTCGGGGTCGACCTGCGCATCGGGCGGCTCAGTGTGGCTGGGCGGTCGGAAAGTGAATCGCCAGATACTTCAGATCGGCATCGACGAACCGGTGAGCGACGCCGGCGGGAACGTAGATCGTGTCCCCCGACGCGACCGTCCTGCTCACGCCTCCCTCGATCGACGTGCCAACCAGCTCGCCCGGCGCATCGCCCGGCGATTGGGTGGCCCCCACCAGGGTGCCGCCGGTCACCAGCGTCGCCGAGCCTGCCTGGACGATCCACAGATCGGCGAGGTGGGCATGGATACGGGGCCGTTCGGTCCCGAGGCGATGGTGGAAGCGCACGCGGAACGGCTCATGGCCGCGTTCGGGGGCATCGCCCTCCGCGCCGCCCTCGATCAAGCCGATCGCGTTGCTCCTGGTCGTCGGCATGTCACGCTGCCGCGCCGCCAGCTCCGCCGCCGGGATCACGAGTGCCTGGTCCGTCGGCGCTGCTGGTCCGCGGCTCTGTTCCGCGCCAGCTGCCGCTGTTCCGCATGCGACGACCAGCACCACTGCGAACGTCGACCACTTCCCCATCCGATTTCACCTGCTCCGAGCCTGCCGGCCAGGCCCGCCGCGATAGCGCTCAGCACCCGGGCAGCCGGCACCGATTATTCGGCCGGCCGCCCGTGTGACCAGTGTTGCAGGCTGGCGGTTAGAAATCCATCTGCACACTGAACTTCATCAGCCGCGCGTCCAGGATCTGCGACGGCCGCAGCCAGTTCGGTCCGAAGGTGCTGTTCACCTGAAGCACCGGATTCCCGTTGAACACGTTGTAGAGGTCGACGTTGGCCTGCCAGCGCAGCCGGCCCGATCGGAACAGCTTGCTCAGCCGGACGTCCAGCTGGTTGATCCGGTCCTCGACGTACTCCGATCCGAACGGCAGAAGGTCGAGCGTGACGTTCCGGGTGCCACCGGCGAGTGGCCGACCGAGGGACGGAGCAATCGCGGCGGTCGACACGGCGTAGAGGGCGGCGTAGTTCGCCGCGGGCAGGTTCTGGTACACCACCGCCGCCTGCAGGCCAAGGGGCATGGGATAGGAGCCGTTCAGCTTGATGCGGCTCTGGTAGGGGTTCTGCGTCTCGCAGTTGTAGAGCTGCTGCGGCGAGTCGACGACGAAGCAGTAGTTGAGCTTCGAGAACGTCACCCCGGTCTGCTGCGTGCCGGCCGGGTTCGCCGCCACGAAGGTGTTGCCGATGTTCCATCCGCCGGACGCCGCCGCGCCGTTCGGCAGGCGGAGCGAGAAGTTGAGATCGACGCCGTTGTACACCTCGGTCTGCTTCCCGAAGTTAGAGGCGAGCGTGACCTGGTTGGCTACCTGCCCGAACTTTTCCGGCTTGATGTCGTAGAAGCCGCAGATCTCTGAGCCGCTGATCGAACCGAGGCGGCCGTCGGACGGCGCCGTGATGCAGTACGGGTCGAAGTCGTCGGGCGTCACCAGCGTGTTGTCGGTCACCGTGAAGTTGCCGAACCAGCGGCGGTAGTAGGCCGCCTGCACGGCGAATCCCGGGCGCACTTCGTGGTCGACGCTCGCCGACACCTGCCAGTTGTAGCCGCGCTTACCCCAGCCCTTGATCCAATCCGGGTCGGGCGTGGTGTTTCTGATCACCTGGCCAAAGGCGTTGTTCGCCACGGCGCCGCACTCGCCGTTGGCGGCGTTGTTCGCCAGATTGCAGTCCGGGAAGAAGTTGAAGTTGGCGTCGGTCCAGGCGCGGTTGGTGTTGGTGACGATCGCACCCGACGGACCGAAGTTGGCGGCCAGTTGCGATCCCAGCGCTTCGACATATCGACCCACGCCGACCTTCACGGCCGTGCGCCCGTTGCCGAACGGGTCCCACGAGACGCCGATGCGGGAATTGACGTCGTGCCAGCACGGCAGGCAATCCGCTTCGTCGTACTGAATCGGCTCGGAGAACGGGAAGCCCGCCGGTTGATTGATGGCGGGCGCGTACGCCCTGAGGTAGTCGTATCTCAGGCCGAGATTGATGGTCAGTCGGCCGAGCGCCCACTTGTCCTGGATGAACAGGCCCAGGTTGGGCGCCAGCTCCTGCCCCTGCACCCGCGGCGTCACGTACTGGGTCAAGCTGGCGGGACGGCCATTGTTGAAGGTGTAGTTGGCGGGAATCGTGGTGCTGCCCATCTCGAGGTACGAGGAGTACTTCTTGGTGTGAAAGGCCTGCACACCGGCTCTGAGCGTGTGCGCACCGGCGAAATAGGTCATCGAGAACCGCTCGCTGAACGAGTCCTGGTCGCTTTCCTCGCGCTGCCCGGCGCCGTGATACCGCAGCCCGGTCGACTGCTCGCGGATCTGCATCTCGCCGGGGATGCCGCCGCAATTGAAGGAGATCCCCGTCGATCCGCGGGTATAGAAGACGCTCGCGCCGGCGTCGAAGAGCAGGTTGTTGGAAGCCGGGAACGTCCACGTCGACTGCAGCAGGTCAATCTGGTTGCAGTAGGCGTTGGCCCTGACCACCGCCTCGAGCGCCCAGGTTCCCTCGTTGAGGCCGCCGGCCTGGTTCAGCGCGCTGTTCTTCTGCCAGTCGTAGGAGAAGGTGAACTTGTGCTTCGGGGTGGCCTGCCACGTGAGGCGCAGATTATCGGACCGCAGGTCCTCGGCGGCATCTGCGGGCCGGCTGAAGTCCGGCGTGAAGATGAAATCGCTAATGTCTGCATCGTGGTAGAGGTTGGCAATGCGCTCCTCTTTGCCCCAGCGTCGGTGAGCGCTCGAGAACCACAGCTTGTTCCGGACGAGCGGGCCGCCGATGACGACATTCGCGTCGTAGATGTGGTTGATCCCGTTGACCGACGTCAGGCCCTGATCCCGCAGATCGTCCGACAGGTTCGTCCCCTGCAGGCCTCTGGTCGCTCCGCCGGCGAAGAACGTGCCGGCGAAGACGTTGCCGCCGTCCTTCGGGATCAGGTTCACCTGCGCGCCACCGCTCGAGTACTCAGCCGAGCCCCCCGATCCTGCCTCGACCACGAACTCTTCCGCGGCCAGGGCGTTGACGTACATGGTGCGACCAGTCGGGTTCGACAGCAGGTTGTAGGTCATGCCGTCCTGGAGCATGCGCTGGTCGGATTGCTTCGCGCCGTGAAGCGACATGCGCATCGACACCTCGCCCTTGCTCCCGCCTACGTCCTGCGCGCCTGGCGGCGTCGCGGCCGCCGGCATGAGGGCAATGAAGCCGAGCACGCTCTTGCCGGTTGGCACCGCACTCAGCACGGACTGGGAGATCGTCTTTTGCTGCGTGACGTTCTGCACGTCGACTATCGGACTCTGGCCGGTTACCGTCACCGACTCCTGCAACCCGCCGACCGTGAGCTCGGCGTTGACCGTGGCGGTGAAGTTCGACGACAGCTCGACGCCCTGTCGTTCCAGACTCGTGAATCCGGTCAGGGCGAACGTCACCGAGTACCGACCCGGACGCAGTTCGATGATCCGGTAGAGACCCTGGTCGTCGGTGATGGCCGAGCGCACGCCCTCGATGAGTGCCGGACTCCGCACTTCGACCGTTACGCCGGGCAGGACGCTCCCCGACGAGTCCTTCACGGTCCCGGTGATGCTGGCCGCGCTGGTCCCCTGCGCGAATGCCGGGACGACCGCCATCGCGACCATGACGCACATTCCCGCCGCTACTCTCAGAACTCTCATCACAAGCTCCTGGCTTCCGACAGTGCCCAGCCGCATCGCACACTCACTTCGCAGAGGGCCCCGCGTTCTGCTGCGATCGATTCCTTGACGATGCATCGCTCTTCTCTGGCGCTGCAGGATTGGTTTTGCTGACCCGGCTGACCTTGCAGTGACCTTCGCCCCGGTGGCGCCGAGCGGCGCGAGCCCGCGGACAGGACATGGAACGTATTCGGTCCGAAGTGCAGGCAGCCTACCAGCGGCTGCGACCATCGCTCCAATGAATACTTTGTATGGCTCGATAAACAGGGGCTCCACGCCGATCAGCGACGTTCGCGCGGGGCACTGTGGACGTGCTCCGATGACACCGGCAGGCCAGCTATCGATTGGCTGCGAGCGCACGGCATCCGATACCGCCGCGACAGACGGCAGGTGAGGCGGTCGGACGTGCAGGCTGAGTTGGCGCGTGGGGGCAGAGTCAGGGTCGATGACCCTTGACTGCAAGCTTCTGCAATCCCGATTCGCTGGCGGCGATGTACAGGTTGCCCCTGGAGTCGCTGGCGATGTGGTGGCTGACCGGCAAGGCTCCAGGCGGCAGCACTGTGCCGACGACGGCGAGGGATTGGCGGTCGAGCACGACAATGCCTTTGCCGCCCCCGACGTAGAGCCACTGCTGGTCGGGGTCGGGCGAGAACGCCAGCGCCCGCGCGAAGCGCTCCTCGGTCCTGACCAGCTGCTTCACGAATTCGCCGCCGACGGTGAAGACCTGGATCCGGCGAAACTCGCGATCGGCAACGTACACCAGCCCGTCGGTGGAGATCCGAATCGCATGGACGATGCTGAACTGGGGCGGGCCTGGATCCGAGAACGACGTCGGGTTGACCACCCGGCACTGGTCGTCATCGACTGGCGGACGGCCGAATGCGCCCCACATCCGCTTGAACCGCCCGGTATCGGCGTCGAAGACCGCAACCCGGTGATTGCCGTAGCCGTCGGCGACGAACAGCTCGTTGGTGGGCCGGTGCAACGTCTGGTCGGCAGGGCGATGCAGGTTCGTGGTATCGGCGTTGCCCGTGCTTTGGTTGCTGCGCCCGATCTGCAGCACGAAGCGCCCTTCGGCCGTGAACTTGAGCAGCTGGTCGTCCGCGACCGGCCGGAGCCCAGGCTGGCCGCTGGTCGGACAGTTGAAGCCTCCAATCCAGACGAACCCCAGGGGATCCGCATAGATGCCATGCTCCCGCTCGGGCCATTCGTAGTCCGCCGACGGCCCGCCCCACGCACTCAGGAGATGCCCTTCCGAGTCGAAGCGCAGCACTGGAGGCGCCGCTTGCTCCGCATCGGCTCCAGTCAAGGTCCTGGGCCGATGCAGGACCCACACGTTGTCGCCGGCGTCCACCGACACACTGGACACTTCCCCGAGCCGCCACTTCGCCGGAACGCGGGGCCAGTTCGGATCGACTTCAAAGATTGGCAGCCGAGGGCCGGGATTGCCACCCTGCAGCCGGCCTCCGCCCTCCGGTGCCGCGATCGCAGTCAGGCACATCCCTCCAGCCAGGGCCGCGATGGCCCAGGGCACCCGAACTCGCTGCCTCTGGCGGGACTCCAGCATGACTGCTCAGAACTTCAGCTCGACACGAATGGTGTGACTCGTCGTCTTGCCCACGTTGCGCAGCACGTGCAGGCTGGACTCGCTCCAGTAGACCGTGCCCAGCCGTCGCTCCGAGCGCACCCAGTCACCTTCGGGCAGAATGCGGGACTCGACGGTGTACTCGGTCATGCATACGCTCACACCGCGATAGTGGCGATGCGGCTTCTCGACCGTTCCGGGCGGCACGCGGGCTTCGATTACCCTCACGAACTGGTTCTCGAGCAGGACCGTGTAGTTCTCGGGGATGACCTTGATCACGTCGAGGTCCTCGGTCTGCGACAGCGCCGGAATCGCCACCGCGACGATTGCGGCCACGGCTCCCGCGGCGAACACCAGCAGTCTCCTCCGGGTCTTCATTGCTTCGCTCCTCGGTTTGCCAGCGCTCACTTGACGGCGAAGATGTCGTACGTGACTTGCGTGCCGGCACGGGCTCCGACGCCGATCGCCTGCAGTCCGGTCAGCCATGAGTAGCGGGGGTCGCCAGTCTCGAAGAGGGGCGCGCTGCGCAGCGACACCCCGTCAGGCACGGCCCGCCCGATGCCGTTGTAGGTGACCAGAATGGTCGCACCGTCGTCGGTCACCAGCGTCAGTCGCACATCGAGACGCATGGTGCCGTCGGCTCGATTGGTGATCCAGTCGGCGGCCGGGGCGCGCACGGTCGCCTTCACCCGCGGCCCCTCAAAGCGGCCGCCCGCGAGGGCCACGATCGTACGGGTTCCCTGCGGCCCGTTCTCGACCACCGTCCTGCTACCGCTGTCGAGACGCATCGTGCCGATGAACTCGAGCCCCGGCGGCGGTGGCGGCGGCGTTGCTTGCCGACCATCTGCTGACGTGCCGATGGACACCACGAAGACCACGGCTGCGACTACGACCCGCACTGTCCCTCCTCGTTGCCTGTTCATCGCAGCACCCGTTCCACGCGCCCTGTCGGCGACCAGGGCCCGTTGCTGCCGCCCTGGCTCAGCCCAGTCGCGCGGTCGTGTCGTCGAACAGCTCGTCGACGGCGAGCAGTCGGGGAATGAGCTTCTGCTCGAAGGACCACTGAATGGCCATCTCCAGGCCCTTGCGATTCGCTTCGAGGCCGACCGGGGGGAATATTTCCAACTCGCCAGCAGGCGCGAAGCTGCGGCTCTCCACGATCATCCGGAACAGCTCCCGCACCACGTCCGGTCGCGACTTCGCGACGTCTTGGTGCACGACGAAGAGATGGTTGATGGGCACGACGGCCTCGCGCCGATACCACTCCTTGGCCGTCTCGAACGGTTCGGGCACCAGGTATGCGACTCGGGGATCTTTCGGCATGTCGTTGCCGAGCAGTGCGGCGTCGAGCTCGCCGTTCAGCATCATCGTCGGAATGGACGCCCCCTTGGCCAGACGGTGACAGTTCGGCGGGTCGGCACATTCAGCGAGATGACCTTCGCCGGTTGTGAACCACTGGACCTGGTCGAGGTCGACACCGAACTCGTGTTGCAGAATGCCGCGGATCCACAAGCCGGTCGTCTGGGCATAGGTCCGGACCCCGACCTTGCGTCCCTCGATGTCCTTCGGACGCAGGTCGCCCAGCTCGCGGTTGTAGCCGGCGCAATGGTGCTGAAACCTCCCGGAGATCGGCACCGGCAGCGCCACGTACGGCTTCCCGAATGCTCTCGCCTGCAGATAGGTGACGAGCGCGAGTTCCCCGGCGTCATAGGCGCCTTCGCGGACCATGGCCTTGAACCCATCGTGGGCGACCTTCGGTCCGCAGCAGTCGAGGTCGACGATGTCCGACGTCACTCGGCCGTCTTTGATCGCCACCGTGACCGGATAGTCTGCGAGATTGGTCTTCAGCGTGGTCGTCCCTGAGACGCTCTTGGTCATGTCTGCTCTCATCAATACCCGGCGAGCTGCTTCGCCTTGCCGACGACACCGTACGAGCGCACCGGTGCCGACATGAGCAGGCGATAGCCTTCCTCGACGAGCCGATCGAAGTTGGCGGGGGTCACGTGTGGATGGCCAACCGGCACCTTGTGCTTGTGGCAGGTGGACACGATTCGCGCCATCGCATCACGCACGTCCGGGTGATCGTATTGGCGGGGCACGCCAATCTCCTGGCTGAGGTCGCCTTCGCCGATCAGCACCGCTCCGATGCCAGGCACCTGGGCGAGGATTTCGTCCAGATTCTCGACGCCCTTCACGCTCTCGATCATCAGCAGCACGAGGATCTCGCCGTGCGGTGCCAGGGGCCAGACGTCGGCTTTGGCGTAGTAGTCCTGCTGGCTGAGTCCCCAGTAGCGTGCCGCCGTCGCCGGGCCATCGCCTCTGACCCCACGGGGCTCGTAGTGCGGCGCAGTTCTCGGGCGCGGGTACCGGCAGGAGGCCACCGCGTTGTACGCCTGCTCGACATCGTTGATGTGCGGCCACACCACGCCGTAGACACCCCGATCCAGTGCCTGCTTCGCGAACGCCTGATCCTTCTCGACGCCGTTGGACGGAATCCGGACCAGCGGAGTCACCGCCGGCGCCAGCGACGCGGCGCTGAAAATCTGCTGGCGATCGAGCAGATACTGCAGCGAATCCTGCAGCGCAGACCCGTCCCACGGGTTGTGCTCCATCTCGAAGACCACGCCGTCGTAAGGTGCGTCCCGGAGATCCCGGGCGCTGGGCGTATTGGCCTGGGCAAAGGCGGCGAACGCCGCCTTCCCCTGTTCCCACGCCCTGATGACGCCGTTGAGTCGCGGCGAGCTAGTCACGTGAGTTCATCCCTTCTAGTCGTCGCGTGTACGCCACGGCGCAAAGGCATCCTCCGCCCGCCGGACGAGCGCAGTGAGCCCGATACCCATGATCATCAGCACCAGAATCGGCACGAACATCGACGCCGTGTCGAACTGGTTCCCGAACTTGACGATCAGCGCGCCGAGGCCGGTGATCGCGGTGAAGAACTCGGCGACCACCATCGCGATGATCGCTCGACCGATGCCCAGACGCAGCCCGGTCATGATGTAGGGCACCGCCGCCGGCAGGATGATCTTCGTGAAGATCTGACGCTCATTGGCGGCGAACGCCGTGCCGACGTCGATCAGCGCGTGGGGCACGTTCCGAACGCCGGCGGCCGTGTTGATCAGAATCGGAAACACCGCCAGGATCGACACGATGAACAACTTGGCCACATCGCCCAGGCCGAACCAGAGGATCACCAGGGGCGTGATGGCGACGAGCGGCGTCGAGTACAGGGCGTTGATCAGCCAGTCGGTCGCCGCGTCGACCAATCGATAACGGCCGATCAGTAAGCCCAGGACGACGCCGACCACCGCGGCGATCGCGAATCCGAGCATCAGGGTCTGCATGCTGCTCAGCAAGGCGGCGATCAGTTCGCCGTTGCGGACCAGGCGCACCGCCGCGATGGCGACCGCACTGGGACTCGCCATGAAGAGCGGGCTGACCTGGCGGCCGACGAGTTCCCACGTTCCAAGCACGACCAGGATCGAGATCAGCCGGACGCGCGCCGCCCTGCTGCGCGCTCGCGTCGTCCCGTCGAGCTCCTCGACGCCGTCCAGGGCGGGAGGCATCGCATGCGCGCGTGTCACGGCCATCGTGGCGACCCTATGCGGACTGGCTTTCGCTGGTGGACGCGGCCGGCTGGCTCTGGATCAGCGACCAGATTTCGGTGCGAATGTCCTGAAACTCCCGATCTCCCCGCAGTTCGGGCAGCTTTGGCCTGGGATGCGGGAACGGGACGTCGATGACGCGCTTCACCCGCCCCGGTCTCGCCGCCAGAACGACGATCTTGTCGCTGAGGTAGATCGCCTCATCGAGATCGTGCGTCACGAAGAGCGTCGTCTTGCCGGTCTGGGCATGAATCCGGTGAAGTTCGGCCTGGAGAACCTCCCGCGTCTGGGCGTCGAGCGCGCTGAACGGCTCGTCCATCAGCAGAATCTCCGGGTCGATCGCCAGGGCCCGCGCCACGCCCACGCGTTGCTGCATGCCGCCGGACAACTCATGCGGATACCGGTTGGCGGCGTGGCTCAGCCCGACCAGCTCGAGCAGAGCGTCCGCTCGGGCGGTCGTCGTCGCCTTGTCCGCGTGCATGAGCTCCATACCGAGCTCCACGTTCTGGCGCGCCGTGCGCCAGGGCAGCAGGCTGGCCTGCTGGAAGACGAAGCCGCGGTTGCGGCCCGGACCGGTGATCGCCTTGCCATCCACCGTGATCGCACCGGAATCCATCTTGACCAGTCCCTGAATCACGCGGAGCAGCGTCGTCTTGCCGCAGCCGCTTTCGCCGATCAGCGACACGATCTCGCCCTCCCGGACCTCGAAACTGATACCGTCGAGGACGTTCAGCAGGGTCTCACGCGCACCCGCCCGTTCGCGGACGCGAAAGGCCTTGCGGACGTTCTGCACGGCCAGCTTTGCTGCAATGGCGTTCATGCGTCGGCCAGCGGCGGGTAGAGCACCTGGGCGGTCTTGCCGAAGATCCAGGCGCGGTCGGCGGCTGTCAGCGTCTGGAGGCCGGCCCTCGCAATCACCAGGTTGGCCGCCATCGTGCCCGATGACGCTGGAAAGTTGGACCCCCACGCCAGACGGTCGGCGCCGAACGCCTCGACGAGACGCGGGAAGAACGTCTCCGGCGACGCGGGACTTTGCGCGGCGTCCACGAAGATCCGTGGCGTCAGCTTGAGGTAGACGTTGCCAAGCGGCGCCAGGGCGAACAGGCTCGCCGCCTTGAGGTACGGTGGCCCATCGCTCACGTCCGGCCGACCGAGGTGATCGAGGACGATTCGCACGCCCGGAAAGCGTCGAGCCAGGCCGGCCACCTGCGCCAGGCCCGCCGGGTTGGTTTGAATGCACATCGACAGACCGAGGTCTCCACACAGCGCCCACGATGGGAACGTGCGCGGATCGTCGAGCAGGCTGGCATCGAACGCGTTCGTGCTCCCGCCCGTGAACAGGCGGAGGCCGACGACACCGCGGTCGACCCACTCGCGAATGCGATCGGGCGCATCCGGCTGGACCATGTCAACCGACCCGATCGCGGCCAGACGGTCCGGAAATCTCGCGCACGCGTCGGCCACGTAGCTGTTGTCGAAGCCGTAGCAGGTTGACGACTGGACGACGGCGGCCTTGTCGACACCGGCGTCGTCCATCGCGGCGATCATCGCCTCGACGGTGACCGGCCGCTCCTGCGACCACGTGGACTGCTTCCCGAAGAGCGGCGCCCTGGGATAGCTGACGTCGTCGTCGGAAATGACGTGAGGGTGGATGTCGACGACGGTCGCACGTGAGGTACCGACGGCCTCGCCCGCCTGATCGACTCGTGTGGCGGCGGTGCGCGGTTCGTCTGAGATTGGATTCATTCCGTCCCCGCAGTCTGAGTGGCGTGTGGCGCCTGCTCGCGTCGACGAAGCTCCTGGTCGAGGCGAGGGTAGACACGTCGCGCATTGCCCTCGAAGATTTTGAACCGATCCGCATCGCTCAGTGCCGTGCAGGCATCGAGGTAGCGCTTGGTGTCGTCGAAATACTGTCCAGTCAACGGGTCCCGGCCCTTGACGGCGCCAATCATCTCAGACCCGAAGAGGACGTTGTCTGGCGGTATCACGCGGGTCAGGAGCTCGACCCCCGGCTGATGGTAGACGCACGTGTCGAAGAACACGTTGTCGAGCAGTGGCTCCAGTGGACGGTTCGCCGCTTCGAGCGAGAGGCCTCGATACCGGCCCCAGTGGTACGGCACGGCTCCCCCGCCGTGCGGGATCACGAAGCGCAGCGTCGGAAAGTCTGCGAACAGGTCGCCGGTGAGGAACTGCATGAAGGCGGTGGTGTCGCCGTTGATGTAGTGCGCACCGGTGCCATGAAAGCACGGGTTGCAGGACGAACTGACGTGGATCATCGCCGGCACGTCGAGATCGACCATCGCTTCGTACAGCGGATACCAGTGCCGGTCGGTCAACGGTGGATCGGTCCAGTAGCCGCCAGAGGGATCGGGATTGAGATTGCATCCGACGAATCCCAACTGCTCGACACAGCGACGGAGCTCGGCCACACAGTTCGCCGGAGACACCCCCGGGGCTTGCGGCAGCTGACAGACACCGACGAACTCCGGATACATCGCCGCCACCCTGCCGATCAGATCGTTGCAGACCTCCGCCCAGACGAGACTGGTCGCCTCGGTGCCGAGGTGGTGGGCCATCTGTCCGGCGATCGGCGAGAACAGCGTCACATCCGCACCGCGCTCCCGCAACAACTTCAGCTGTCCGTTCTCGATGGAGTCCCGCACCTCGTCGTCGGTGATGCCGATCTCGTCGGTTCGGGGACCGCGACCGGCGTCGTTGGCCGCGTCGAGCTGACGCTGCCGCCATGCATGCAGCTTTCGTGACACCGTCGTGAAGTGGCCGTGGCAATCGATGATCATGAGTGTCTCTGTGCCTGCAGCGGCTCAGCTGTCGAGCAGACGCAGCGCCGCCTCGGCCAATGACATGTCGGCGACCTCCGCGAACGGCAGGACCCGCTGCTGATTGCCGAAGTCGGCGTTCAGCTTCTGGAGGTACTCCAGCCGCCCTGGTTCCAGCACGAGGCTGGTGGCGAATGGCTTGTACTGCTGGACGAAGTTGAATTCCGCCAGGTGTTCCGCCGCCGCCACGTTGGGATACACGGCGGCACGGGCGCGGACGAAAGCGTCCTGCGCATCTGCGGCCTGCACGAAGCGATACAGCCTGGCGTACGCGGCCAGGGCTTGGACGAGGGCATCACGGCGCTCGGCAATCGCCCGCCCGGAAGCCCATGCCGCCGAGTAGGTGAAGTTGCTGAGCCGTTCGGCCATGTTCCCGCCGTCCAGCAGCCGAACGCCCTGGCGCGCTGATTCCAGCGCGATCGACGCGGGACCGACGCCGGCCGCGATCTTGCCCCCGACGACCGCGCGAAACACATCCGCACTGGATCCGATGTTGGCGAACTGGACCTTGGCAACGTCAACGCCCGCTTCCTTGAGCAACGCCATGGTCATCATGTGCGTCAAGGCACCCACGGAGCCCGAGCCGACGACCCGACCTTCGAGATCGCGCAACGAGCGGACTTCATCCTGTGACGTATAGAGACCGAGAGCCGGAACCAGGATGGAGCCACCGATAATCTTGAGATCTGCGCCGCGCTCAATCGCCGGAAACACCTGGGCGATACCGGACATCATCGAGGCATGGATCGACCCGCCGACGATGCCGCCGAGTATCTTCGAACCATCGGCGACATCCAGCACCTCGAAGTCCACGCCGGACACCTCGAGGAAGCGCTTCTGCCGCATCAGCTCGGCCATCGTCATGTTCAGGCCGCCGGTGGTGTTCGCGACGGTCACGCGATCGCGGCCGCCGGAGCCCCCACAGGCGCCGAACACGGTTCCACCCACGATGCCCGCGGCACCCAGCAACGCCTCGCGACGGGTCAGCACGCCTGGTCCCTCATCTGGTTCACTTCAGGCACTCATGGCCAAGTCTGGAGCGATTCAGCTGACATCGGGAAACAGCTCGTCGACCGACATCCGCCGCGGCGTGAGCCCTTGCAGGAACGCCGTCCGTTCGAGGGCCTGGATCGTCGCGAGGTTCGCCTCGATGCCATACGGCAGCGGGTCGGCGCCGACGAGCGGACGCAGGTCGGCATAACGCCGGTCGGAAGCGGTGGTGGCCAGTCCGGCATCCAACCGCTTGAGCCATTCCTGCTTCGCTCGCTCAAAGGCCATCCGAATCGAGCGCCCGACCCATGGATGCTCCTCCAGCACGGCGTCTTTGACGACCAGCGTGCCGTGCATCGGATAGACGCCGGAACGCCGGTAGTAGTCGTGTTCGAGCTCCTCGGCGTTCGGAAACAAGTCGGGATAATCGGCGCCGACCTGCGTCCAACCGCCCGTCGGCGATCCCGTCCGCCCGATGCCCGCATTGCCGTCGAATCCGGCATCGAGCTCGCCCTCGGCCATCATCTGTGCCAAGGAGTAGCCGGCTCTGGCGTGTTCGACGTTCGGGGGCAACGTGAGTGCCGTGACATGCTCCTCGTCATCCACGATCCAGGTCACCTTCGACGAATCGAGATCGAACTCGTCGATGAGCACCTGACGTGTCCACACCCCCGTGGTCACAGAATACGCTCGAACGCCCACCTTCCGGCCTTCCAGATCCCGTGGGCTCGTGATGCCGGCACCAGGCCGTACCAACAGACCGGAATGATGGAACCGCCGCATCAGGAACACGGGCAGCGCCGTGATCGGCACACCGTACGCCCGCGCGATCATGTAGGTGGTCGGGGCCAGCTCGCAGACGTCGAACTCGAGGTCGCGGACCATGCGGCGAAACGCGGCGATCTGCGGTTTGACTGTGAGGAACTGCGCGTCGACGCCGTCGATCGGAATGGAACCGTCGCGAACCGCAGCGGTGTGGGGTGCATCCGCGACAGCGATCGTGAGCGGCACTTTCGTGGGCACGGGCGAATCTCCTCGATGTCCTTGGTGTGGCCGGCGCGGGGTCAGTGCGCCGCCTCTTCGGAGGGCTCAGCCGGCAGGTGCTCGAGCGCCACCCTCAGCGCTTCCGGCAGGAGGTGCGGCGTCTCCGGCAGATCCTGAAGCGCAACTGGTCGCATGAAGCGCTCAATCGCCGCCAGGCCGACCGACGTCGTGTCGGGCCTGCTCGACGACGGCCACGGCCCGCCGTGCTGCTGGGCGGCCGCCACGGCGACCCCGGTCGGCACTCCACTGAAGAGGACGCGGCCAGCCACGGCGAGGGCTCGCTCCACGACGGGCTGGGCGAGTGCAGCGTCGTCGTCAGCGGCCCAGATCGTCGTGGTCAGGCTACCCGCGATCGACTGGAGCGCCTTGTTGACCTGGGCCACGTCCCTGGCGATCACGACCACGCAATAGGGCCCGAAGACCTCTTCCCTCAGACTGCTGTCCTTCAGGAACGTGTCGGGAGACACCCGGACCAGCGTCGGCGCCGGAGTGTCGTTCGCCGAGGGGCCGCCCGCCAAAATCGTGACGTACGGATTCATCGCGGCGCGTTCGACGTTCAACTCGAACTGTTCGCGGGTACCCAGGCTCAGCATCCGATGAGTTGCAGCACCCGCAAGACTTCGGGCCAGTGATTCGACGAACGCAGTCGAAGCCGGATGCTCCAGCAGGAGCAGAACGCCAGGACTCGTGCAGAACTGGCCGGCGCCCAGGGTGATCGACGCCGCGAGCTGGTCGGCCAGTTCTGGCCCTCTCTCGCCGATGGCGGCCGGGAACGCGACGACCGGGTTGATCGAACTGAGCTCCCCAAAGAATGGGATCGGGACATCGCGAGTGTTGACCGCGCGCTGCAAGGCCTTGCCCGCGGAGAGCGAGCCGGTGAATCCAACCGCCTTGACCTCGACCGCCGTGACCAGATCGCGCCCGACGGCGTGCGCGGCGCCTTCCACCAGCTGCAGCACATGCCGGTCGACACCGAGCTGGGCGAGCACGGTCTGCGCAAGTTGCCAGACGGCCCGCGACAGGAGCGGGTGCCCAGGGTGAGCCTTGACGATCACCGGGTTCCCGGCCGCCAATGCCGACGCGGTGTCTCCGCCGAGCACGGAGAACGCGAATGGGAAGTTGCCGGCCGCGAACACTGCGACAGGCCCGATGGGAACCCACGTGCGAATCAACGAAGGCCGCGCTGCGGGCGGCGATCCGCCGTGGGCCGGCTGACGTACCGTGCGCCGATGTTCACCACCAGCGATATGAGCGGCAAAGGCACGCAGCTGGAATGCGGTGCGGTCGAGTTCGCCTGACAGCCGGCTCGGTCCGAGCGCGGTCTCCCGATCGGCCAGCTCGACCAGTGCCGCTCGCTGATCTTCGAGGGCAGACGCGAAGTGTTCGAGCAGGCCGGCGCGCCGGGTATCGGAGAGGGCCTGAAACTCCCTGGCGCACTGCGCGGCCCGAGCCGCGCAGTGCCTGATCTCGTCAACGTCGTGTGACGGCGGCGCGGCCGCGTGACCGAAGTCCGGATGGGTCGACCTGACTTTCATGTTCAGCTGGCCCTCACCGCGACACGGGATTCGCGGGCGCCGATCCGCTGCGTGTCTACCGCCGACAGACGTGCCGTCGGCGTGATCTGCGCCGGATCGACCCTGAGTTCCAGAACCGCAGGGCGTCCGGCGGCCTGCGCCCTGGCAAAGGCGTCAGCGAAGTCCTCGGAACGGTCGACACGTTCGGCATAGGCGCCGAACGATCGAGCCAAGCCGACGAAATCCGGCGCGTCGATGTCCGTCCCGACGACGCGGCCCGGGAACCGCCGTTCCTGATGCATTCGAATCGTTCCGTACATCCCGTTGTTGACCACGAGAACGATGATGGCCGCTCCGCTTTGCAGGGCCGTCCCGAGCTCCTGGGGATACATGAGGAAGCATCCGTCCCCAGCGAAACACACGACCGTGCGTCCGGGGTGACGCAGCTTGGCGGCGATCGCGGCCGGCAGGCCGTATCCCATCGCGCCACTCGTCGGGGCCAGTTCAGTTCGCAGGCCGCGGTAACGGTAGAACCGGTGCACCCACACGGTGTAGTTGCCGGCGCCGTTGGTGACGACCGCATCCTCGGGTAAGGCGGTGGCGAGTTGGTCGACCACCGTTGCCAGATGCACCCCCTGGTGGTCGGGATGGCGAGCAGGAGGCCGGCTGAACTCCAGGTAGTCTCGTCGCAGCGCCGCCCGCCAGTCTCCCCACGGCGGAGCGGCCGCAGGTCCAAGCCGGTCGAGCGCCTCGGCAAGCGACGGCATCGATGACGGGATGCCGACGTCCGGCTGGTACACGCGACCCAACTCGTCGGGGTCCGGGTGAACGTGCACGAGCTTCTGCCTCGGCCGTGGCGACGCGACCAGCCGATAGCCCCCCGACGAGACTTCTCCGAGGCGCGGGCCAAAGGCCAGAATGAGGTCCGCCTCTTCGACACCCGCGGCCAGCCGCGGGTCGATACCGAGGGACAGGTGACCGACGTAGTGCTCGCTGCGATTGTCCAGGACGTCCTGGCGACGGAACGACGCCGCTACGGGCAGGTCATAGCGTTCAGCGAAGCCGGCCAGGCGGGCGCGGGCGTCCTCGGTCCATCCGCTGCCGCCCACGACCACCAGGGGACGCCTCGCAGAGCGCAAGGCGGCGTCCAGGGCGGCGATATCCGCGACCCGCGGCGCGCCGGCGACGGGTCGGAAGCCCGGTACGTCGGCTGACACGACGGTTTCGGCGAGCACGTCCTCGGGCAGCGACAGGACGACGGGGCCCATTCGCCCGGAGGTGGCGACCTGAAACGCCCGCGCGAGGTACTCGGGAATCCGCGCCGCGTCGTCGATCTGGGCGGACCACTTCGCCAGGGGCGCGAACATCTCGGGAAATGCCACCTCCTGGAACCCTTCGCGGTCGCGACAGCCACGGGCCACCTGGCCAATGAACAGGATCATCGGCGTGGAATCCTGACGGGCGGTGTGAACGCCGACCGTCGCGTGCGTGGCGCCTGGGCCGCGCGTCACCAGGCAGATCCCGGGTAGCCCTGTCAGTTTGCCGTCCGCCTCGGCCATATTGGCGGCGGCCCCCTCGTGCTTGGCGACGACGACGTCGATCTCCGGGGTGTCGTGCAGCGCGTCGAGCACGTCGAGGTAGCTCTCGCCTGGGACGCAGAAGACCCTGGTCACACCGTGCCCGCGAAGACCGTCAACCAGCACCCGCCCTCCGCTGCGCGGGAGCGGCGCCGGGGAACGGTCGGCGCGCTCTCCGTGCACATCGATGTCGGTCATCGCGGATTCCGTGATTTGGCCGAACGAGGCCAGGGAGAGTCGGTGTCGAAGCGCGCAGACGGCATGGTCGTGGGTTGCGTGAGACGTCTTCGCAGTGGCAGTGGTGCGGGTCCCACGTGAAGGTAGTCGTCACCCTGGGCGAAGTCCAACGCATAGTGTTTATGGCGCGATTCACCCCGTTAATCACCTGGGCGCCTGGGCGGCACCAGGCGGCGAGCCGGCGGCGGGGCAAGCCACCCGCCGCAGCCAGGAGCCGACGCGGCACCGCTCGGCGACCCACCTTGGCCGCATGGCGACCCTCAGGTGAGGAGGTGGAATCGAGTACAGTATCCGGTTGCGATGGAGTTCTACCAGCTCGAGAGTTTCCTCGCGGTCGCCAAGGAAGGCAGCTTCACACGCGCCGGCGAACGTGTCTTCCGATCGCAGGCCGCCGTGAGCGTCGCGATCCGGAAGCTGGAGGAGGAGCTCGGGGTCGAGCTGGTGGTCCGCGATCAGGAGTGCGAACTGACAGCAGCTGGACTGGAGTTGCTCGAGCACAGTCGCCAGCTCATCGCCCTTCGCGACGAACTGCAGCGCACCGCACGGGAGTTCGCATCGACAACCAGGGGACGGGTCAGGATCGCCGCCCATGCGTCGGTGGCGCAGTACCTGCTGCCGGCGCCGCTCGGGGAGTTCCACCGACGCTTTCCCGACGTCAAGATCGAGACCCGGCTCTGCCACATCGACGAGATCGCCACGGTCATCTCCGAACGCCGCGCCGACCTGGGCTTCGGCCTTCGCCAGCGCGACCGCAAGGGGCTCAGCTCCGAAACACTGTTCACCGAACCGCTCGTCCTCATCGTCGCCCTCGACAGCCCGCTCCGCAAGAAGGCACAGCTGCATGTGCGCGATCTGAGCGCGCAGCGGTTCTTCATCCACAATCTGCAGTCGGCGACGTTGAGTCAGGTGCGCGACGTGTTCGACCAGCACGACACCCCGTTCCACGTCTTCGGCGAACTGTGGAATTGGGAGACCATCAAGCAGTTCGTGGCGGCCGGCAGCGGCGTGGCGATTGTGCCGTTCAGCGTGGTGCAGTCCGATCTCGACGCCGCCCGTCTGGCCTCGGTTCCCGTCGCCGGATTCGACATTCGACGACCGATCGACGTCGTGTTCCGCGAGAGCCCGCGGCTGGTGCCCGCCGCGGCCCACCTCCGCGACTTGCTGAAAGAATGGAAGTGGGCCGCCGGGCAGCAGTCCGCGGTGCTGTCGCAGACCAAGTAGCTAGCGCTCCCCGGGCCAGACCACGCCCTGTCCCGTCGACACGACCGGCCCGATGCCCTTGTAACGGAACCGCTGCAGGCGTGCGCCCGAATACGTCTCGGTCGCGTAGACGTTCCCGCGGGAGTCCACCGCCAGATTGTGGACGCCGTAGAACTGCCCGGGTTGTCTGCCGCCATCGCCGAACGACGTCAAAGGTTCGAGCGTCTCCCGATCCAGGATCGCGATCCGCTGGTTGACGCCGTTGGCGACGAAGAGATAGGCCTGACCCGGATCATGCGATAGCGCCAGGTCCCAGACAGAGCCCGAGCGGTACGTGTCGGGCTCGAACCGCGCTTCCTTGACGAAGGTTCCGTCTTTCCGGAACACCTGGATCCTGTCGTTGACCCGGTCGCAGACGTAGACGAGACCATCCTCAGCGATCACCACGCAGTGCACCGTGCTGAACTGCTTCGAAGGCGCCGCCGCAGCATCGTAGGACGGCATGCGGTCGTCGCTGGGGCGCGCTCCGTAGGCGCCCCAATGCCGTTTGTAGGCGCCCGTCCGGCTGTCGAACACGACTACCCGTCGATTGCCGTAGCCGTCCGAGACGTAGACCTCCCCGGCCGCCTCATCGTGCACGACCTTGCTGGGCTTCCACATGTTCGCCGTGTCGTTACTGCCGTTGTGGACCCCATGCGTGCCGATCTGGAGCAGGAAGCGCCCTTGGCTGGTGAACTTCAGGATCTGTGTGTCGCGATCGCCGTTTCCGGCCAACCACACGTTGCGCTCTCTATCCACGGTGATACCGTGGTTGTTGTCGGGCCAATCGTAGCCCTCGCCTGGACCGCCCCAGGACGCCACGAGCTCTCCTGCCTGGTTGAAGACCAGTACCGGCGGTGCGACGCTGCAGCATTCGCCGACGGGTGTCTTCACCGCAGGCCCCCCGACCGACCCCGGCAACGACTCTTCGTCGGCGGCGCCGGCGTCACCGACCAGGATGTCGGCGGCGCGAAAGTTGTCGTCGACGGTATTCGGGCGATGGATGATCCAGACGTTGTCGTCCGGATCGACCGACAGACCGACCGTCGAACCCAGAATCCAGTGGTTCGGCAACGGCTTTGGCCAGAATGGATCGACCTCGAAGACTGGCGCTTGACCGCGGTCGGCCGACGCTCCGCTGGCGGCGGCACGGTCCTCGTTGACGCCCGCCGGCGTTGGCGCGCACTGCGCGAACGCCATCAGCGTCGCGACGAGTAGGAACCTCCACACCACCCGCCCTGTCGGCAGCGTCGTCATTCGCTCTCCCTCTGGCTGATTCATCGGACAGACAGCCCGGACCCACGGGCAGGCACCGTTGCACCGCGCGCGGCCGCGGCGCTCATCGCGTCGCCAGAACCAGCTGCGATTCGGCCTGGGACTTCAGCGGCGTCACCTTGTCAGGGTCGACGCGCACAGCCAGATAAGTGACGTGATCGTCGATACGCACGAATCGGTATCCAGTGCCCGCCGGAATGACGACAACGTCACCTTTGTTGAGTTGATAGCTGGCACTCCCGCCGATGCTGTCCGCAGTGCGCCCCGGCCCGTTCAAGAGCCGGTCAGCGGACGCATCCGGGCCCTGTGGGCGCGCGCCGATCAGATCCGAGCCGACCTCCAAGGTCGCGGACCCGTCAATCACGTGGAGCACCTGGCTGACCCGATCGTGGGCGACGACTGTCCCCGGCTCGGTCACCCGACCGCGGCGGCTGATCCCTGCTCCGACATTGAGCTTGCCGAAGTCCACGGCGCGGATCTGTTGATTCACGTCACCCGTCGCGCGCGCCCGCCATTCGTACGCCAGGACCTCGCTCCAGGCGACGTGGGTGCCGGGACACAGGCGGCAGGATGGCTCGTAGTCCTTACCGAGATGGGCGAACTTCACGGCCTCGCGCTTCTGCTCCTCCGGTGTCTCGACGCCCGTTGTCTTCAAATCGGCGGCGGACTCGGCGGCGCTCTTCAAGGGGACGATCTTGTCGGGATCGAAACGGACCATCAGATAGGTGATGGGCTGATCGACCGCCGCGAACTGATGCCCGGTGCCAGCCGGGATGAACGCCACGTCGCCAGCGGTCAACCTGTAGCTGACCGGATCGCGCATCGACGCCGCGTTGTTGCCCGGGCCATTCTGCACCCGCACGGTCTTCGATGTCGCCGGCCGGCGCTCGAGGCCGACGAGATCGGCGCCGAGGACCAGCGTGGCCGAGCCTTCGAGGATGTAGTACAGCTCGCCGATCAGGTCGTGCTCGGCGATGTTGGCCTCGCTGGCCTGCGTCCCCCGGTAGACGATGCCGATGCCGAGGTTGGTGGCTCCGACGTCAACGGCGCGCACCTGCTGATCGATCAGGCGATTGGCGATCGCACGGTCGACGTAAGCCTTGAACTCGTCCGTCGAGATGTAGGTTGCGGCACAGGTCTGGCAGGGTGGCCCACCGAGCTGCGACGTCTGCGCCAGCAGCGCCGCAGCGCTCAACAGAAACAGGACGGCGATCTTCATGCTTGGCTCTCGTTAGCAGATTCTCTTCGTTGGCCTGTCGACACACCCGACCTCGATTCGCGCTCGCCTGGCACCGGCACCGCTATCGGGGCAGGCGCTGACCGGCGATGTAGACCGAGTCGATGCGTCGAGTGTTCGTGATGTCGTCGAGGGGATTGGCGGTCAACACCAGGAGGTCGGCCCACTTGCCCGACTCGACGGTGCCGATTTCAGCGCCGGGTGCCACGACCTGAGCGGCGTGACCCGTCGCCGCCACCAGGGCGGCCATCGGCGTCAGCCCCGCCGTGACCATCATCTCGAGCTCGACGTGCTCGAAGTATCCCTGCCACTGTCCACGATTGGTGCCGCTGTCCGTGCCCATGGCGACCGTCACACCTGCGGCCGACAGGAGTTTCAGGTTGCGCATCGCCTGATTGAGCGCGTCCTGGTCCTTCTGGATTCCCGGTTCGGCCCTGACCTGCTGCTGATACGCCGGGTCCGCCAGCTCTGCCATCTCGGTCTGGTAGAGGTCGCGATGTCGGAGAAAGAACGGGTCGGCGAAGAACGGCGGGGTCGTCTCGTACACGAACTGGGCCAGATCCCGGGTCAGCGTCGGGATGTAGCCGACGCCGCGAGACTTGATCTTGGCGATCAACGCAGCATCGACGTCCTGGTCCCGTACGCTGTGCGCCAGGACGTCGACGCCTGCGTCGAGCAGACCACGGGCGTCCTCGAGATAGTAGAAATGAGCGGCGACGCGGAGGCCGCGCTTGTGGGCCTCGTCGATGAGCGCCGCATAGACGTGCGGGGGCGTGTCGTTGGCATTGCCCGCGATGTGCATTTTCACGACGTCGACCTTCTGATCGGCGTACGCGTTCACCCGCGCTCGGGCGTCGTCCTCCGACTTCAGCCGGCGCAGACTGGGTCCGGCGACGTAGAGGCGCGCAGCGTGGCGTGGCTTGTCACGCGTTTCATCGCGGATGGCCAGCGTGTCAGCGAGGGCGTCAGGTTCGGTGCCGAGCACCGCGACCGTCGTGACGCCGTAGTCAGCGTACAGCTCGAGCTGCCGTGCCAGGCGTTCGCGGACCGGCAACTCGGGCGGGCCGGCGTCGAGATGGCCATGAGCGTTCACCAGGCCAGGCATGATGGTCCGGCCCGGCAGGTCGATCCGCGGCACTCCCGCCGGAATCGTCACCTCGCTGGCCGGACCAACGGCCGAGATTCGGCCATCGCTGACGACAATCGCGGCGTTCTCGATGGGAGCGCGGCCGGTCCCATCAATCACTCGGGCGCCGGTCAGCGCCAGGCGACGTCCGTCGAGCGACGGTTGGGCGCCCGACGTGGTGGCCGGACTGTCCGCGAACGCGAGCATGCCGGCGCCGGTCGCCACCAAGGCGCATACCGTTCGGAGCAAGTTGGTGTTCCGCACAGCGGTTGACGGAGCATACCAACCTGTGTCTGGGACGAGACCATGAATAGTTTCTATCGTGCGATAAACGCCGTTGGTCGCGTCGGCGAGTGACGAGCGGCCGACAGGTAGGACTCACCCTGCCGGACGATTCGAGGCCGTGATCCATCGATCTCGGCGAGACTCCGACTCGACGTGCGACATTTCGGTGACATTCGCTCCACGGCCTGAGCGTGGGCTCGACGTCGTACACGGACCGCGCAAGCCCGTCGTAGAGTGGGTAGGCACGACGATCGCGGAGCGACGAGCATGCACAGACGTTTGATCGGAGTCGGAGTGGTTCTCGTGGTGGCGGGCGCGACGCTGTTCGCGCTGCAGCGAGGGCGCGGCGGACCTGGTGGCGGGCTTCCCGCCTACTACACGAACAACAGCACGCCGCTCGCGGCGGTTGACTCCGCGGCCGCTGATCGCGCCTGCCAATCGGCGGAGGGCCACGCCCGGCTCGTCTGCCTGGCAGACCTACTCACCAAGGATCAGACGCTCGATACGGCGCTCCTCGCCAGGCTGCAACTGCCCTACCGCGTCGCCGATGCGAAGCGCTGGAGCAACTTCCCCCCGATGGGCTATCGCGACCGGGTCGGCGTCACGCTCGCGGAGTTCTCGCCCGCGCAACGCGGCGTCGTCAAGGCGCTGCTGAAAGCCGCAGCCGGGGTCGCAGCCAATGAGGGCTACGACGAGATCGAACAGATCCTCAACGCTGACGACTTTCTCAAGAACAACACCCAAGACGTCGGGTTTGCCTCCGGCAATTTCCAGATCGCGTTTCTCGGCACTCCGGCTGCCCGCGGCACGTGGCAGCTCTACTTCGGCGGGCATCACCTGGCCTTCGCCAGCACCTTCACCGACGGGGCCCTGGTCGGCGCGACACCGTCGTTCCGGGGCGTCGAGCCCTTCACGACGTTCCGGGAGAACGGACGGGAGAATGCGCCGATGGCGCAGGAGCAGTCGGCGTTCGCCGCGATGCTGGCCGCGTTCGGTGCCGCCGAGCAAGCCCAGGCACGGTTGCCGCAGACCTATACCGACATCATCGTCGGACCGCAACGCGACGACAATTTCCCCAGCCTGCGGGCCGGCCTGCGGGTCGGTGACCTCAACGAGGCGACTCAGGCCCTCGTGCTGCGCGCCATCGAGACCTATGTCGGCGACGTCGATCCGCCCGACGCGGCGACGATTCTCGCCCGCTATCGCACCGAACTCCCCGAGACGTTCGTGGCCTACTCCGGCACCACGGCGGTCAATGCCGAAAACGACTACGTCCGTATCGATGGACCGTCGGTATGGATCGAGCTGTCGATGCAGCCCGGACGATCACTGCCGGGCGTCCATCCCCACTCCGTCTGGCGGGACCGGAAGGCCGACTACGGGGGGCACCGGTAGCCGCGCCAGGGTTCAGTCAACGTGCGATTCCGCGTGCCGGTCATGGTGTCCAGGCCCACGAACAGTATGCTTCCATTCCTTGTCGCAGTCGCGCTGTGGATGGTGCCGACGGCCCAGGCTCACCCGTTGCCAGGCACGGTGATCTCGATCACGTTGGACGACGCGCGCACCCGTTTCGATATCGAGGTGCCGATTCCTGAGCTGAGGCTGGCGCTTCCCGCCTCCGTTCCGGGAACCGCCGACCTCTCTGCCGAACCCCACCGTTCAGCCGTCGCCGCGTATTTCCTCGAACACTGCATCGTCCGGTCCACCGACGGTGTCGCGCAGCCGCTGGCTGTCGAGGAGATGTCCGTCAGCGAGAGACGCGATGACACCGTCGGTCTGTATCAGATACTCCGCATACGAGTCGCCGCCGATCCAACGCTTACATTCACGGGTCGCGAGTTCACGCTGGGTTACGACGCGGTAATCCACCGCGTGCCCAATCACTTCGCCGTCGTACAGGTGGTCCAGGACTTTCGCGCTGGCGCGCTCGGCGCGGAACCTGCCGGCGACTGGGGAGTCGTCCGCTACGACTTTTCGAACAACCGTATCCCGCCGCTTGAGATCTCGGTGGCGCCGGGCAGTGTGTGGCGGGGGGTGCTTGCGACCGTCGGCCTGGGGTTCCGGCACGTGATCGTGGGGATCGATCATCTGGCCTTCCTGCTCACGCTGCTGTTCGTCGCCCCGTTACGGGCCGTCGATGGCCGCTGGTCGCTGTTCCAGGGATGGAGCTATGCAGCCCGGCGGTTTCTCGCGATCAGTCTGGCGTTCACACTCGGGCACTCGGCCGCCTTGCTGATCGGCGCCGGCGGTCTCGTGCCCATGCCGCGGCAGGCCATCGAGATGGCGGTCGCCGCCACCGTGCTGGTGACGGCGATCCACGCGATCCGGCCCCTCTTCGCCACCCGTGAGTGGATGATAGCGGCGGCGTTCGGCACCATCCATGGCCTGGCGTTCTCTGAGGCGCTGGCTGGGCTCGCGGTCAGCGGCGGTGTTCGAGCGCTGGCCATATTCGGCTTCAACGCCGGAGTGGAAGGGGCGCAACTGGTCGCGATGCTGTGCGCGGTGCCCGTTCTGGCGGCAAGCCGTCTGCACTCGTTCGACGTCGTCCGTGTCGTCGCCATGACCGGGACGGCTGCGGCCGCCGTCTTCTGGCTCATCGAGCGAGGCGCCTTCTGACGCTGGCGTCGCATCGGTTGCTCTCGGCCCCGTCTCCAGAATGTCTCCAAGAACGCGGTCGAATCACGTCGACGGGCGCGAACGCCCGTCGACAACGGAATAGCGGCTAACCCGTTCAGAATCAAGCACCTGGACCCAGAAGTCGTGCGCCGTCAACCGGTTAGCTGAACGACGAACCCAAGCTTCGATTCCTTCCGGGCTCACCACGTTTTCCGAACAAATCCTGACGGCGACGGCACAGGCTCTCCCTGCCGGTGGGGAGCTGACGCCCTTTTTGACGCCCAGTAGGGCATTAATCGACTTTGAGCCACTCCGGGGGGAACTGCGGGGGGACGCTTGCGCCACCGTCCAATAGGAACCGGTACTGCTTGCCGGTGGCCGAACCGAAGATCGCGAGGTTGGGTATTCGGGAGCCGATGAGATAAACGGACTCGTCGGGCCGAATGCGAACCTGGGTTGTTGTCGCTCGACGGACACTGACCAGTGAACCGCAGGTCTGCTCGCCGAGCAACGACCAGGCGCCGACGGCGATCGGACGCCCGCGGGGCGCCACAAAGATGCCGTGCCGGTGGTCAGTCTTGATTATGCACAGATGGTCAGCCCCGGGCGAGCGTGTCAACAGCCCGAGCTTTGGTCCGTGCTGGAGGGGCTCGGCCTGAGGTTCTGGTTCGACGCGGTGCTCACGTCTGCTCTCGTCGGTTTCGAGAAGCCACACCCGCGACTCTTCGCGGCGGCGGGGAGTCGCTATGTCCGCCGCACGTCTGCGCGGCCGACCTGTCCACGCGGAGCGGATACGTCAGTCAACGCGAAGCGCCTCGGCGGGCGTCACGCGCAACGCACGCCGGGCGGGCCATACGCACCCGAGCAAGGCGAGGACCGCCAGCGCGGTGGCCGAGCCGAGCGCACTCGGCACGTCGGTGGGACTCACTCCAGCAACCAGCCTACGCAGGACCTGCGCGGCCAGCCGGCTTGCCACCAACCCAATCACGATCCCACCTCCGACCAGGACCGCCGCTTGCGTCAGCACCAGCCGGACGATGTGTCGCGGGACGGCGCCCAGGGCCAGCCGCACGCCGAATTCCGCCGTGCGTCGCGCGGTCGCGACGAGCGACAGGCCCACGACACCGACGATGGCCAGGACGAGCCCGAGGCCCGAGATCCAGCCCGTCACCAACGCGTAGAATCGCGGCGCCGCCAGGAACCGGGCGTAGCGCGCCCGCATGGTCGTGAACTCAGGGACCGGCAGCGCGGGACCGACGCCCTCGAGGGCCGCGACGAGAGAGGGCACGAGAGCAGCGGGGTCGGCGAGCGCCGAGCGGACGACGAACGTACGGAAGTTGCGGGAAGACGACTGCTGCGCTGCCGCCCGATAGACGGCGAGCGGTGCCCGATCGATCAGCGGGTCGAAGCTGAAGACGTCACCGGCGACGCCGACCACGGTGCGCCACTCCTCCCATTCCTCGACATCGCCGTTGCGCTTGGTCCTGAAGCGGTTGCCCACCGCGTCGCCGGCCGGCCAGTAGCGACGCGCGAACGTCTCGCTGATCACGGCCACGGCCGGCGCGCCGGCGCGGTCACCGGCGTCGACACCCCGGCCCTGCCGAATCGGCACTCCCAAGGTCTCGAAGTAGCCCGGCGCGACGCTCTCGATCGTCATCACGAGAGAATGGTCGCCGGATACCACGAGACCACGTCCTTCGATCTCGATCGCGAGGTCGTAGTCGTAACTCGTCGCCGGCGGCGCCCCGTCTGGCGACGACGCCACCGCCACCACGCCGGGCACGGCACGCACCGCCGCGTCGATCCGGGCGAACAGCTGCACCGCCGCCTCCGTGGCCGTGCGCGAGTTCCCCGGCCCGTTGACGTCGAACGTCACCAGCCGGTCGACGTCGAACCCCGGATGCACGGCGACCATGTGCCGGTAGCTGCGCGCGAGGAGCGTGGAACCCGTCAGGAGCAGGGTGACGGCCGCCACCTGGCCGACGACAACCCAGCGCCCGCGGGCCGTCGCTTGTCGCCCCGCTCCCGAACGCAGGGCGCCCAGGTCTCCGAGCCGGGCTCGCGTGGCCGACGCGACCGCCGCCAGCACCCCGCACGCCATGGCCAGCGCCGCGGCCGCCAGGGCCACTCGCCAGACCACGGCGATGTCGTTTACTTGCACGACCCAGAGCTCGCGGGGCGCCTGAGCCACGAAGAACGTCACGCCAGCACGCGCCAGTCCCAAGCCGATCAGCGCGCCCAGACCGGTGAGCATCACCGCCTCAAGGACACGGACGCGCAGCAGCCGCATGGTCGAAGCGCCCAGCGCCGCGCAGACTGCCTGCTGGCGCGCCTGGGCGTCGCCGTCGGTGATCAGCAGGTTGACGACGTTGGCGGTGGAAATCAGCACCAGCAACACGACGGTGGCGAGGAGCATCCACAGCACCTGACGGGCGCGATCGCCGACCTGTCGCGAGCCAACGACGAAAACGTGCGGCACGCGGCCAGGCGGGCCACCGAGGGACGCGCCGGTCATCAGATCGCGCATCCGCGTCGCCGCCTGATCCGGTGTCACGCCTGGTGCCAAGCGTGCCACGGAGCGAAACAGCGTCGCCTGTTGTCCCCTGACCGGCGGGGTCAGCGGCGCAATCACCCAAGCCTGCGCCGTGCCGAACGGGAAGCGGAACGAGGCCGGCATCACCCCGGCCACCACGTAGACGACATCGTCGAGGCGCACGACGCGGCCGACGACCTCGGGATCGCTGTCGAACGTCCGCTGCCAGATCCCGTTCGAGAGCAGCACCGCCGGCGACTGCGACGCCGATCCCGCGTCGCCGGGACCCAGCGTTCGCCCGATGGCGGCCTCCACCCCCAGCATCGGGAGCAGGCCGTCGGTGACGTGGACAACCGTGATCGCGCGGGGGACGTCCCCGCCGGTCAGGACGGCATTGCCGAGAGAGAACGCCTCGAAGGCCGCGAACAGGTCCGGCTGCTGGCGCCAGCGGAGAATCTCGGGCTGCCGCACGCCGACGAGCATGCCGGAGACACCCGGGACTTCGTATTCCGTGTGCACGAGCGACGTCGGGTCGCGGAAGGCCGGTGGCCGGAGCAGGAGGGCATCGACGGCCGAGAACACGATCGTCGCCGTGCCGATCGCCAGGCCGATCGTCAGGACCGCGGCGGCCGCCACGCCCGGATGCTTCGTGACGCGTCGAAACGCATGGCGCATGTCCAACCAGATAGCGTCCATCGGCTCCTCTCCCGCGCGCCCGGGGTGGCCAGGATACGCGACTTCGACGCCCTCACGGCGACGCTGGCGGGGTACCGGCTTGCGAGCCGTCGTCGGTCCCCACCAGCAGGACCGGCACTGGCGCGTCCAACGGGAGCACGTGAGTCCCGGCTCCGAGGCTGACTCGACGCTGCTCCATGTGGGTGTCCGCATCGAGCCAGATCGCGACGGCAGGGCGCTCGAATCGAACGGTCAGCGTCGCCGGGCGCGATGGCAGTGGGTGCACTCACGGTTGGAGAGCCCGTATCCGGGCAGGCTGCGCCGACACTCGGCCCGAGGAGATCCTTGACGCTCGTCAGCACGTATGACACAGTCATACATATGGAAGAAGTGCTGACCATCCGCCTGCCCAAGGGCACGCGACGTCGGCTGGAACGGCGGGCCAAGGCGCAGAAGCTCTCGGTGAGTCAGCTGGTACGCCGCGCGCTGGAACAGGACGAGCTGCTCACGAGCCTCGCCTCCGCACGCGCCGAGCTGCTGCCCAAGGCGCGCGCCCAGGGTATCTACACCGACGAGGACGTCTTCGCGATCGTCTCGTGACCGTCGTCCTCGACACCAACGTCATCGTCGCGGCGCTGGTCGCGAAGGGACTGTGTCACGAGGTCGTGGTGCGGGCCTTGGGTTCCGGCAGCGTCGTCACATCCCCAGCGCTGCTCGAAGAACTCGAGCAGATCTTGCGCGCCAAGTTCACCATCGGGCCGGCCACGACGGCGTTTCTCGAGCAGCTGCGTCTCCGCGTCCAGCTCGTGACGCCAGCGCCGCTCGCGGCACCGGTGTCGCGTGATGCCGACGACGACGTCGTGCTGGCCACGGCCGTCGCTGCCAACGCGACCGTCATCGTCACCGGCGACCTCGATCTGCTCGTCCTCCGCCGCTACAGCGGCATCGACATCCTCACACCGCGAGACTTCCTGAGCCGCCTGCCGTCGTGAGCCGCGCGGCGACTCCGCCCGCTGTTGTCGCTCGACGGACACTGACCAGCGAACCGCAGGTCTGCTCGCGGATCAGCGACCAGGCGCCGACGGCGTTCGGACGCCCGCGGGGCGCCACAGAGACGCCGTGCCGCTGGTCAGTCTTCACTGAGCACAGATGGTCAGCCCCGGGCGAGCGGCAACAGCTACGGCTTCTTCGCCGCGTATCGCACCGACGGCACGCCCTCGAAGTCGGCGTCCTGGGTCCAGAGCGTTGCGTCGGCCGCCTGCGCCGTGGCCAGCATGATGCTGTCTGCCATCGGCAGGCCGTGCTTCACCGACAACCGGGCAGCCGACACGGCGAGCGCCTCGCTCAGGTCCACGACGGTCCCCTGTCGCATGACAGCCACAGCCTGCAGGGCCGCGCCATGGTCGCGCTGCTGCAGCACCCGCTTGAACACCTCGTAGACGCTGATCGTGGGCACGACCAGGTCGGCGGGCTTCTCGATCGCCGCGGCGAAGAACGCGGCATTGGGTCCGTCGGCGAAGTACTCCAGCCAGCCGGACGAGTCGACGACGTTCACACGCGGTCCCGTTCCCGCGTCACGGTCGTGTCGATGCCGCGCAGGAAACCTTTGAGTTGACGGGCTGGTCGCACCGGCACGAGCTCGATGCGATCCTCGTACACCATGGCGTGCACCTTCTGCCCGGCTCGGAGCTTGAGACGCGTCCTGATCTCCTTCGGGATGACCACCTGGAACTTCGGCGAGATGGTGACTGTATCCATTGCGGACCTCATCGATGCCTATGCCGTCGTACGATTATCGCATCGATTGACCGTCTCCAGAATGTCTCCAAGAACCCGGTCGAATCAGGTCGACGAGTGCGAACGCCCGTCGACAACGGAATAGTGGCTAACCCGTTCAGAATCAGGCACCTGGAGCCAGAAGTCGTGCGCCGTCAACCGGTTGGCTGAACGACGAATCCAAGCTTCGATTCCTTCCGGGCTCACCACCTTACGTCCCCTGTTCCCGCTCACGGATCAGACCTGCGTCGTCGCCGGGATGTCTCCGCCGGCGGGCGGCGCGGCGACTTCGAGCGCCTCAGGCGCTCGGAGAAGCGACATCGAGGCGTTTACCGCGACGCTCGCGCCGGCGCGGCTTCCCCGCCCCGGTCGGTGACCACGAGCAAGACCGGACCTGGCGCGTCCAGCGGGAGCACGTGAGTCCCGGCTCCGAGGCTGACTCGACGCCGCTCCATGTCGGTGTCCGCATCGAGCCAGATGACGTCGGCAGGGCGATCGAATCGAACGGTGAGCGTCGCCGGGCGTGATGGCAGTGGGTACACCCACACCGCCACTCCGTTGGTGCCCTCCACTACCCACGCGTGCCGTACGGCCGCGGCGCTGACGACCCGGCCGGCTTGGCCGAGTCGCACGGTCTGTGGGTCGGCCCCGGTTCGTTCCAGGAGCCAGGCGAAGCGCTCTCGCGAAGACACCGTCCACTCGCGCTCCGGCACGGGCACGCCGGGGCGCCCCGGGTGACGCGGCACCGGCGAGAACCGTCCCTGGTTGACGTAACACAGCGCGTCCACAGCGGAGCAGGCATCGGGCGCCGGCCGCGGTTCGCACGGAAACGGAAACACGGCCTCGGTGCCGTTCCCCCGGACGAGCATCTTGGTGCACGTGGCAGTAGCCACGGGGATCGGAGGCGCTCCGTCGATGCCGCTCAGGCGCTCGGCGAACACCTCGGGCAGGGGGTTGTCCAGCGACGGCCAATAGGTCCACAGGGCTGAGGCGAGAATGCTTGGGCGAAGCGTCTGCCCTTCGCTCAGCACCGGGCGGAAGCTGCTCCACGTGAAGGCCGCGCTGATCCCCACTGCCACCGCGGCGAGCACGGGCGCCCTCGCATCGAGTCGGCGCGCCGCGGCGGCCGCCGCGGGAGCCATCGCTGCGAGCAGCCACAAACCGTACCGGCTCATGCCCGGTGACCCGCCGTGGTTCACGTTGGTCGTCTGGGCGAATGCCAGGAGCAACAGCGCGACGCTGGCGAGAGTGGCGTAGCGCTCCTGCGACGGCTGCCGGCGCCAGCCGATGATTGCGAGCGCAACCCACACGGGCGCATAGACGACGAGCCCGAGATTCGGGTCGAACAGCGGCGTCAGCAGGGCGCGGAGACTCGGCCAGTGTGGCCCGTCGGGCGCGAGCAGTGGCGAGAGCCGTCCCAGCCGCACAAGGTAGTAGAGCGGGTGGACTGCCGCGATGGCCACCGCCACGGACACGGCGGCCAGCGCGGACGGGCGGCGCGGACGCGACAGGGCTACGGCGGCGGCCTGCACGATCAGGACTGGACAGGCCGCGGGGTTCTGGGCCGTCGCGATCCCCGCGGCGAGCGGTGCGGTCTTGCTGTGGCTGTCGCGCAGCAGGCTGGCCGCCGCCAGTGACGTCACCATGAAGATCTCGGCGTGCGCCTTGTCGGTCCACCACACGAGCGGGCCGGTCCCGAGTAGCAGCGCCAGCAGATAGTCGCCGCGGCCACAGAGCACCCAGACCAGCGCCAGCAGCAGCGTGCCGTTCACCAGCGCGAAAGCCACGTTCGGATGCACGCCCGCCGGTGGCAGCAGCGCCACCAGCGGCGCCACCACGGCCGGGTAGAGCCAGAAGTGCTGGAAGTCCCAGCCCTCCTGCCCCGTCGTCACGAGGCCGCTCACGCGGTCGTCGTCGAGCCACCGAAGGTGCGCGAGCTGGCGACGCACGTCGGGCAGCTCGTCGTTGGTCCCGCCGGGGGCGTGCCCGCCCGCGAGCCGCGCCGCCATCGTCATGTACTCGGCGCCGTCGCCCACACGCCGCGGCGTGGAATCCAGCGCGCCGGTGACCAACACCGCCGCAACGGCCAGCACGATCGCCAGCCGGCGCCAGCGGCCGAGTCGCCAGCTGACGACGGCAACCGCCGAGACGAGGGCGGCCTGGAAAGCGACCCGACTGGCGTCGTGGAGCGAGACGTCGATCGGCCCGATCCCGAACTGCGATCGCGGGCGGATGGCCGCGAGTGCCGCGGCGCCCCAGAACGCGGTGGCCACGACCGATAACGCGATTGGCAGCACCAGACGGCCTTGGGACCGAGGGTCGGCCGGCTGAGTCGACGCGGCGGGCGTGGGCGGTGCGACGGCGCCGAGCATCCCACTCACCGCGGCCCGTGCGGACCACGGCCCTGCGGTCGCCTGTACAGCGACAGGGTCGTGCCCAGGTTCGTGATTGCGACACGCGTCGGCGGCCCCAGCCGTCCGTGAGCGACGAGCGTCGCGACGCGCGTCACTCCAACCTCGATCGGCACATCGGACGGCTCGACGATCACCACCGTGTCCGCCTCGTCGATGAGCGGCGTGTCGGCCACGCGCACGACGTTGGCAGGCGCGTGGGCCTGGCCGGCCGCGGGACCGAGCTGCCACCGCACCAGGCCGGGAGACACGCTGTCGCGCCGGCCGAGCACCGCGATCCGGCCCTCCCGCCCGCTCGAGACGCGAACGGTCGCAAAGGCATCGGCCAGCTCCGGGCTCTCGACGTAGTGCTCGACCGCAATCCGTTGGAACGCGTCGCTCTCCAGCGCTGCGCCAGCGCCGATCAGGCCGGCAACGGCCGCTCCGCCGCTCACGATGGCCACGCCCGCTGGTCGCCAGGCGGCGGCCCATCGTCCGATCTCGCAGGCAGCGACGACCCAGAAGATGGGCATCGACACCAGGAGGAAGCGTGGGTCACGGGTGTGGTGGGCGGCAATCATCGCGCCCTGGAGCGTGACGACGACCAGCAGCAGCCGCATGAGCGGTGGTTGCGTGCGATAGCGCGCCAGGGCGACGCCAAACGCCGTTGCCGCAAGCGCGAAGCTCGCCGGATGCAGGAAGTAGACGTCGCGAAGCGCGTGCAGATAGCTGGCCAGGCCCAGCCCCGCCGTGGGCGGGCCCAACGGGATGTTGACGAGCAGCGTCGCGACGTCCTTCACGTGGTTCGGGTACGGCGACGCCAGCCACAGCGCCACCGGAATCCCGAACCACAGGACGAGCGGCCCGAGCCGCGGGTCGATGGCGTTCAGCCGCGACCGGGCGTCCCCCCGGCGGAACCGTCGCCACGCCAGGAAGAGCCCCGCGTAGATCACCGGGTGGGCGGCGTAGCCGATCGTGCGGAAGGCGACCGATTGCTCCCCGATGCTGAACGACACGCCGCCGCTGGCCAGCACCGCGGTGACCACCAACAGATAGGCGGTGAACAGCGTCCCGACGGGTGTCGCCACGACGGCCGCGGCGGCACGCCCGAGCACTCGCAGGCGCTCCCGGACGTTCCGTCCGCGGCGGTGGCTCAGAAACTCGTGACACGCCAGCGGCACCGCCAGCAGGACGAAGTAGTTGTACTTGGTGAAGAACAGCGCCGTCAGCGACAACGCCAGCCATCGCCCGTCGGCAGCGGTGGGTGCACGGGCAGTGCGCGCGTAGCACACCAGCACCACGACCTGGGCCAGCGCGCCCAGCATCTCGCTCATGGCCACTGAGGCGTAACCCAGCATGAAGGGCGAGGTCGCCATCGCGACGACCGCGAGTACCGTCGAGAGCCAGGCGGAGGGCCCGGCGATGTGTCTGACGAGCCAGGCCATCCCGAGGCCGGTCAGCACGAACGCGACGACGCTGCTGAACAGCCCCGCCGTCACGTCTCCGCCGAGCGCGATGAAGAACGGGAGTTGAAAGAGCGCCTGCCCCGGCGGCCAATACCCCTGGCTCCACAAGGTCCACGCGAACTGCCCCAGCTGGGCCTGCGCCAGGTGGTAGTAGGCGGTCCAGCCGTCGTCGAGATGGCCGGCCAGGTCCCACCGCGGCAGCATCCCGTAGGCCGCGACCCGTGGAACGGCCCGCGCCGCCACGAGGGCGCCGACGATCGACATCGCCACTCCGACGGCGACCAGCAGCGGCAGACCGATCGCGTTCGTCTCGTATCGCCGCCAGTCTGCCACTCGGCGGCTCGCTGCCAAAACGATGCCACGGGCGCCGATGCCACGACCACGAACGCCGCTGGATCCGGCGTCGCAGTGGGTGGTCCGCGTGGCTACCGAGCCACACTGGTGTGGCCGCGCGACCACATGCCCTTCATGAGCGCCGCGTGCAACGCAGGCAGCCGTCCGCGATTCGCCGCAGCACTCGTCACAGACGAATCTGTCAGACGCGCGGAATCATCAGATGGCGTCCGTCTTTGTTCTTCCTTGCCACACCTTCGGGCGTGTCACCGAGCGCATTCCTCGCACGCTTCGCGCGAAGGCTGAGCTGCACAGTAACTACGACGCATCGGTAACTTGTTGTCATCGGGACGAATCGCAACGACCGAGCGCCCGCACAATGCAGCGACTCCGCCCGGGTGCCAGGGCGACTGTCGTGAGGCTCGGTCATGCCGTACGTAGAAACGCGGAAGTTCGCCAATGGCACGACGCTGCGTCTCACCCACCGGGGACACGGGTCGTGGGACATCGAGGGCGCCGGCCCGCGGCGGCCAACTCGTTCGGGCATGACGCTCGAACGCGCACGCCACCTGGCGGACCTGAGTGCCGGCGCCGCCCCGGAGGGACCGTGGTTGCTCGCGGCCGACGAGGTCCGGCCAGGTGATCAGGCGCCCTGTCTGGTCGACGATGCCTGCAAGGGCACGATGACGTTCGCGGTGGGGCCGGACCCGTTCGCGCGTGAGAGCGGTGACACGTTGTTCGCGCGCTGCGACGTGGACCAGGCCCACGTCCATGTGGCGGGCGTCTACCGGTGAGCCGGACGCAGCCCGGGGGTTCAGGTCGTTACTTCTGCCCTCGTCGCTTCGCGGGGGCGTGAGACGTTGGCGTCAGCGCCACTCTGGCGCGCACGCCTCACGCCGTCTCGCCGCATGCATTCGACCTCGACGCGGTTGCGCGGATCCTCTTGCGTTGATTCCTTGTCGGCCGTTGGCAGGCCGCGCTTCACCGACAACCGGGCAGCCGACACGGCGAGCGCCCCGCTCTGCTCCACGACAGTCCCTTGTCGCCTGACGGCGACCACCTGCAGGGGCGCCATGGTCGCGCTGCTGCAGCACCCGCTTGAACACCTCGTAGAGACTGATCGTGGGCACGACCAAGTCGGCGGGCTTCTCGATCGCCGCGGCGAAGAACGCGGCATTGGGCCCGTCGGCGAATTACTCCAGCCAGCCGGACGGGGCGACGACGTTCACACGCGGTCCCGCTCCCGCGTCACGGTCGTGTCGATGCCGCGCAGGACACCCTTGAGTTGCCGCGCTCGGCGAAGGTGCAGATCTACGGCAACGGCCTCGACTTCGAGCCCGGGCCGCCGCTGCCGGTACGCACGCCCTCCGCCGTGGCCTCGTCGATGCCGCGCGGCCAGCGGCGCTTGAGCGGGTCCGTGACGTTGAGGGTCAGGCGGCCGATGCGGCTGATCTCCATCTCGATGTGGTCGCCGTCCTGCATCGCGCCCAGGCCCTGGTGGTTGGTGCCCATGTAGAGGACGTCGCCCGGCTCCACCGGCGTGATCGCCGTGGCCCAGGCAATCGATTCGGCGATCGAGTGCGCCGCGTCGCTGGTGCTGTAGTTCGGGCGCAGTTCGCCGTTGACCCAGAGCTTGATGTCGAGTGCCTGCGCGTCGCCGACCTCGTCCTTGGGGACGATGGCGGGGCCGAGGACGGCGAAGCCGTTGTGGGACTTGGCGCCCGAGAGCAGCATCTTCGTGATGTCGCGGCGGCCGCCGGCGCCGCTGGGCGGCATGCGGGCGGAGACGTCGACGCCGGCGGTGTAGCCGAAGACGTAATCCAGCGCCTGCGCCTGGGGGATGTTGCGGCCGGCGCGCCCGAAGACCACCACCAGCTCGGCCTCGTGGTGGAAGATGTTGGCATCGACCTCCGGGAGGACGACGGTGCCGCCGGAGCCGAGGAGGGCGTCCGTGGACTTGAGGAAGCCCCACATCGGCTCGGGCTGGCGGGCGCCGAACTCACGGTAGTTGCCGCCCATGGCCAACACCTTCGCGCGCGGCACCGGCGCCTTGAGCGTCACGGCCGACAGCGGCTGCGCGGCGCCCTCGGCAGCCAGGCGCGTCAGCTCGGGCTTGAGCTCGTCGTAGCGCGTGATCAGCACCTGCATGGCGTCTTGCCCGCCGAGGGGCCGCGTCAGGGCGCTGACATCGACGACGCCGCGCTCGGTCAGCAGGCCAGGCCTGCCCTCGTTGAAGATCACCAGGTTGATCGTCCCGTATCCCTTGCTTCCCTCGGCCCCTGCAGTCGTCGGGTTGCTTCCCTGGGCTTCTGCGGCCGTCGGGGTGCCGGCACTCTCGGAACCGGTCGGAGGCGCCGGCGAACCGCACCCCACAAGGGCCACGGTCGCGAGCATGACATTCGCAAAGGAAACCGTGCGCGACCTTCTTCTCGATGTCATTGCGACTTTCCTTTTTTGCGGACGAGAGGACGGATGAGGACCCTGCCGCGGCCCGCAGGGGCGGTCTTCCCTCTTCGACAGCGCGGATGAACCCCGCCGTCGGCAGCGATTCTGACCAGCGTGGCGGAGGATTGCAAGAGGCACTGGGACGCGGGCGGGCTCCAGGGGCCGCGAGGCGCTGAGTCGGGTACAGTGGCGGCGCCCTGCATGCGCACCGACCGCCTGACGACGGATGGACCACGCGCGTTCAGCCTCTTCATCGGCGGCCTCGTCGTCCTGGCACTCCTGGCATTCTGGACGCCGTACTTCTCGCGCATCACCCTGGTCTCCGAGCCCTACGTTCACCTCCACGTCGTACTGGTAGTCCTGTGGATGGCCATGCTGATTGGCCAGCCCTTGCTGATCCGTGCCAGGCGGCTCGCCCTGCACCGGAGCATCGGTCGGGCGTCCTTCGGGCTCGCGCCGGCGATTGCCGTGAGCGCCCTGCTTCTCGCCCACAGCCGCTTCAGCCGGATGGACGCGCCGGCGTTCGACCGAGCGGCATATTCGTTGTGGCTTCCGGTCATGGCGACCGTCGCGTTCCTCGGCAGCTACGGGCTGGCCATCACCTACCGGCGACGCATGGCCGCACACGCCGTCTTCATGCTGGGCACCGGGCTCTCCCTGGTCGATCCCATCCTGGTGCGCCTGATCTTCTTCTACACGCCGGCCGGCGAGACGCACTGGATCTACGACGTCGTCGCCATCGCCGTGATCACAGGGGTGCTGACCCCCGTCATGCTCCGGGGCGACCGCAGCGGCCACGCCAGACCGGCAACCGCTGTGCTCCTCGGCCTCTTCGCCCTGCTCACGCTGGGCTGGCTGACGCTGGCTCGCACGGACGCCTGGGCGGCGTTCGCCCGTTGGTTCGTGGCACTTCCGCTGACGTGATTCGGCGAGGGTCGGACGCCGTCGTGGCCCAGAGCCCGGCGGGAGCCCGGCCGTATCGGCGGCGCGATGGCCCCGCCGCGAGGCTCAGCAGCTGCGCAGCGGCACGATCGCGCGCGACGCCGGCAGCCCTCTGCCGCGGCGAATGCGCAGCACCCCGAAGATCGCGCCAGCCGTGATGGCAGCGAGCAGGAACCACAGCAGCACCGGGGCGCGGACGGCGGCGAGGGCGGCGAGAATCGTGATGCCGAGGCCGCCGACGTGGCCGGCCGGGTTGACGGCGAGATCGATGTCGACACGCCGGCGCAGCAGCACGTTCGCGCGCGCATACGCGTCGTCGGGCTGCGCTGCCACCAGCGTGAGCGGGCGGATGTCGAGCGGCGCCGGCGGCCAGACGACGGCGACGAGCGCGCCGAACGCCTGCCTCCAGACCCAGACGGTCGATCGCCCGCGGGCGCGCTCTTCCAGGAGATCGCCGGCGAGCGTTCCGCCATCGGGTGCGAACCGCTCGACGAGACGGACGGCCGCGCGGACCCAGACGCCATGGCTCGTCATGACCGTTGCTCCTTCAGTTGAGGAAGACCGCTCCACAACGCGACCAGTGCCCGCTGCGTGCTCCGCACCGCCGCCATGCCGCGGGACGTGACCCGGAAGTAGCGCTTGGCGCGGCCGCCCCGCTCGGCAGTGGGCTCACCGGTCCAGGACTCGACCAGGCGCTGATCTTCGAGTCGGTTGAGCGCCGTGTAGACGGCTCCCAACTGCACCGGCCGGCCGGCCGTGGCTTCGATCTCGCGGGCGATCTGGATGGCATACGCCTCATCGCCGCCGCGCAGCGCCGCCAGGACGATCATCAGCTCGAAGTCGGTCAGGAAGCTGCGCGGCGCCATATATTCGCAAATTATAGTGATATGCGCCGCCATGTCAAACCCGGCTGTGTCCGGACTCACCCGAGCACCTCGAGCGCCAGGTTCCGCCTGGAGCTGCGATACGGACGGGTGGAGCGGGATGTCGTCTGAGTCGGGCGAGCGACCGGTTCGGAATTGGTAAAGTGGGCCGTCGTGACCACCCGCGAACGACACGCCGCCGGTCGCGGCTGCCGCTTCCTCCTGGCCGGGCTCTGCCTGCTGCCGCCGGCCGGCTCGGCGCTGGCACAACCGCCACCCGGGCCGACGGTGCCGACCTGGGGAGTCGCCGGCCAGGTCGAGACGCTGGCCATCGACGGCACGACGTTGTACGTCGGCGGCACGTTCGACTACGTCGGCCCGCCCACCGGCTCGTTCGGCATCGTCGACGCCGCCGACCCGACGGCCATCAACACCTCGGCGCACCTGCTGACGGGGGTCGGGGCGATGGCGCCGGATGGCGCCGGCGGCTGGTTCGTGTCGATGTCGGCGTTCACCAGCGGACCGCAGATCGTGCACATCCTGCCCTCCGGGCTGCGCGACCCGTCCTGGACCTCCCCGACCGTGGACGGCACGGTGTGGCGCATGGCGCAGGACGGCGGCCGCCTGTTCCTGGCCGGCGCCATCACGGCGGTGAACGGCGTCGGCCGCGTCGGCATTGCGGCGATCGACGTCACCACCGGTGCGGTGCTGCCGTGGGACGCGCGCGTGAGCAGCTTCGTCACCGAGCTGGCATTCGCCCCGGGGCGGGTGTACCTGGCCGGGTTTTTCACCGAGGCCGGCGGCCTGCCCCGCGCGCGCGTCGCCGTCGTCGATGCCACCACCGGCGCGCTGCTGCCGGCGACGGTGCCCGACTCCACGGGACCCGGGGTGAGCGGCCTCAGCGTGGCGGACGGCCGCGTCTACCTCAGCGCGTTCTTCGGCGGCGGCAATCCCACGGTCAGGGCCTACGACCTCGACTTCGTGCCATTGCCGACGTGGCTCGACGCGCCGCCGAGCCTGCGCCTCCTGGCCACGCCCACGGCGGTCTACAACTCCGTCTACGTGTCCCCGGGCGAGCGCGTGGAGGCGCTCGATCCCCTCACCGGCGATCCGCTGCCGTTCGTCCCGCTGGAATTGCGGCGCGGCACCGACCAGGCCTGGACAGAGACGCTAGCGGTCGGTGACGGCCGCCTCTATGTCGGCGGCCACTTCACGACGGTGAACGGACAGGTCCAACCGCACCTGGTGGCCGTCGATGCGGTCACCGGCGCTCGCACCGCCTGGGCCCCCCGCGTCAACGGCGGCGTCGCCGCCATCGGGAGCGACGCGGGGCGTGTGGCCGTGGCCGGAGGATTTTCGAGCCTCGGCGGCATCGGGAAGCGCAACCTCGTCACCATCGACCTGCTCACCGGCCGGCCCACGGTTCCCGCCGCCCCCGATGTCGAGTTCACGGTCCGAGCCGTCCAGCGGCTCGGCGACGTCGTGGTGGTCGGCGGCGATGAGACCGTTCCGCCCACTACCCCGAACCTGCTCGCCTACGCGCGAACCACCGGAGCGTTCCTGCCGTGGTCGCTGTCGGCGAACGGCAGTGTCACGGCCCTGGCCACCAACGGTCGGGAGCTCTTCATCGGCGGCGGCTTCACCACGCTCTCCGGCGTGGCCCGTCGCGGTTTGGCGTCGGTGGACCTCGGCACGGCGACGCTGACGGCCTGGAGTCCCGGCCTCGACGGCGGCGTCAGCAGCCTGGCAGCGGCCGGAAGCACGCTCTACACGATGGGCACCTTTACCAGGATCGACGGCGAGCCCCACTTCCGCCTGGCGGCGTTCGACACCGCGTCGCGGACGCTCCTGCCCTTCGCGCCCGTCCCCGGCGGCTTCGTGGACATGGCCGTGCATCGCGAGCGGCTGCTGCTCAGCGGGACGTTCTTCCCACCGGGCAACCAGCCGGCGCCGTTCCGCTGGGTCGATCGCGTCTCGGGCGCGGAGGTGCCGCCGGCAACCAACGTGGCGGCGCTGGGCGGCCGGGTCGCCGCGGCGGGCGACACGGTGTACGCCGTCATCAGCCCGGTCGGCCTTCCGACGGCGCCGGCCCTGCTGGCCATCGACGGCACGAGCGGTCAGTTCACTACCTATGCCCCGCGAGACCTGCCGACTGGCGCGCTGGCGGCCAGCGCCGAGTACCTGGCGTTCGCCGCCACGACCGGCGTCGCCTCGACCGACATCGTGCAAGGCTTCGCCGTCCATCGCACGCCGCGCGCCGGGGCGCCGCGCGCGATCACCGCAGACGTCCGCGGATCCACGGCGACGCTCGGCTGGCGGGCGGGCGTGCCGCCGGCGACGACGGCCTTCATCGTGGAGGCCGGCACCACCGCCGGTGCCGACGACGTCGGCACCTTCCCGGTGGGCACGGCGACGGGCGTCTCGGGGTCGCTCGCGCCCGGCACCTACTTCACACGCGTCCGTGCGATCGGCGCCAACGGCCCGGGTGGGGCCTCGAGCGAGGTCGTGCTGACGATTCCACCGCCGGCGGCGCCGCCAGGCACGCCAGGCGCGTTGTCGGCCAGCGTCGCCAGCGGCATCGTGTCACTCGCCTGGGGCGCCGCCGCGGGCAACGCCACGACCTACCTCGTCGAAGCAGGCACGGGCAGTGGCCTGGCCAACCTCGGCACCTTCGTCACCGGCCACCTGGACACGACGCTGGTCACGCCGGCGCCGCCGGGCACCTACGTCGTCCGCGTGCGGGCCGCCAACGCCTTCGGCGTCGGCGCCGCCACCAACGAGGTCACGGTCGTCGTGCCCTGATCGCCTGGCGATCGGCGCGGTCTGCCCCGGTCACCTCAGCGAATCGTCCGCACGTCCCCCGGCTCGGTGAACAGCTCGTGCGGTCGCAGCTCCGGCGCGCGGTCGGCGGGGCGGCTGGGCACCTCGGCCGGCACGTGGACGCCGATCGAGTGCGTCGCCGCGGTGCGCCGTTCCAGCACCTGCCGGCCCGCCGGCGTGAGGAAGAACCAGTACGGCGGCAGCGCCAGGTGCGTCCGGCGTCGGCCCCAGAAGGCGCCGTCGCCGGCGAAGTGGGCGTCGTTGGCGTCCGCATCGCCCAGGTGGACGACGGTGGTCGCCCCGCCGAGCGTGACCCGGAACGCGAGGTTCTCCACCTGCTGCTGCCTGGCCGGCCACCCGGAATGCGGCACGCGGACCGCTTCGATCAGCAACGCGCCGTGCTGCACCGTGATCGGCGCGTCGCCGTAGTCGAGGGCGACGGCGGTGACGCGGTCGAGCACCGCAGCGAGCCGGTCAGGCGCCAGCGCGCGCATGCCCGCCACGGCCTGTGCCGGCGCATAGAGCCGCAGGCCCGGCCGCACCTCCAGCAGCCGCAGGACGTCGGCGGCCGAGAAATGGTCTTCGTGATGGTGGCTGACGAACACGGCATCGAGGCCGTCGAAGGGCGGCGCGCCGGCGAACAGCGCGCGCTCGATCGCGTCGGGCACGCGCTCGTAGGTGCCAAAGTCGTTCCTGAACAGCGGATCGAAGGCCACCGACGTCGACCCATCGGCCACCAGCACCGCGGCGTTCCCGAGATACCGCGCCGTCGCGCCGCCCGGCGGCGTGGTGGTCTGAACCGCGGCAGCCGTCGCGCCCGGTCCGACGGCCAACGCGATGGCCGCCGACAGCGTCAGGCACGACCAGACGACCAACCGGACATGAACACGGAGGGTGGCACGCATCGACGACCGGCCTGGCGGCATCATCGGGCTGCCGTCTCCTGAGCCCGGACCGACTGCCACTGCGCGTCGACCTGCCGACGCAGCGGATGCGAGTCGTCCAGCAGGGACTCGAGCGCCGACCGCGCCGCGTCGAGCAGCGCCAGGCCCTGCTCGCGGTCGCCGCTCTGCGCCAGCGCGAAGCCGAGCCCGGCCCGGGCCGCGGCCCGGTCCTGCGGGCTGGCGTCCCCGGCGCGATCGCGCAGCGCCACCACCTCCTGCCACACGGCGGCCGCGGCGGCGGCATCGCCGCTGGCTATCAGCACTTCGCCGCGGGCTTCCAGCATGCGCGCGGCATCGGCGGGCCACGCCTCGGCTTCCCGGCGGGCGATGGCGGCGGCCCGGCCGGAGATGGCCAGGGCAGCGGTCGTATCCGACTGGTCGAGGCGGAGCCGCGCCAGCCGCGCCAGCCCGCCGCCGACCGGGCGCGAGTCGGCGCCCTCGGCGCGTTCGAGCTCGGCGAGCGCCGCCGTCAGCCGCTCGTCGGCTTCGTCCAGCCGTCCCAGCCGACGCAGCGCCGCGCCATGCCCGAGGACGACGGTGGCCGTGCGCAGGTGGCCGGGGCCGCTCATCTCGGTGGAGATCTCCGCGGCGCGGCGGTAGAGCGTCTCGGCCCGCGCGAAGTCGGCCAGCCCCATGTGGGCCATGGCGAGGTTGCCGTAGGCGCGACCGGTGGCGGCGTGGCGGTCGCCGTAGACCGTGGCGTAGATGTCCAGGGCCTCCTGCCACACCCGCGCCGCCTCGCCGAAGCGGCCGCGCTGGTACTCGACCCCGGCAAGGCTGTTCAACGTGCCGGCCAGATCGGGGTGATCGCCGCCGAGCAGGCGGCGCTGCATGTCCACCGCCTCGCGGTACAACGGCTCGGCCTCGTCGAGACGGCCCTGCTGGTGCAGCGCCCAGCCCAGGTTGAACAGGCTCCAGGCCACTTCGACGTGTTCGGCGCCCAGGACCGTCCGGTTCACCGCCAGTGCCTCGCGATAGAGCACCTCGGCCTCCTCGCGGCGGCCCAGGTTGCGCAGCGCGATCGCCAGGTTGGTCATCGTGACCGCGGTGTCGGCGTGCTGGTCGCCCAGCGCCTGACGCCGCAGCGCCAGGGCGCGGGCCAGGTAGGCCTCCGAGGCCTCGAACTCCCGGGTGTCGTGCGTCACTACGCCGAGCGTGTCGAGCACCGCGGCGACGCCGACCGGATCGGGCGTGTCGAGCGCCTCGTAGCCGGTCAACGCGCCCTGCAGCAGCGTCCGCGACTCGTCGTACAGGCCCAGGGACTGATACACCGCGCCCAGCGTGGCCATCAGCCGGGCGCGGACGCGCGGATCGCCGGGCAGCGCGGCGGCGCCGGCCGCCCCGCGGTCGAGCAGCTCGCGGGCGGTCACCGGCATGCCGCGCGTCTGGTCCGGATCCGCCTGCCGGAAGAGATCGACGAGGAAGGCGGACACCGCCTCGGCCGTGCCGGCCTGCAGCTGGGCGCGATCGCGCTCTCGCGCCAGCCGCGCCGACTGCCAGGAGGCATAGCCGGTGAACGCCAGCAGCAGCACCGTTGCCGCGATTCCCGCGCCGACCGGCAGCGCATGGCGCCGCACGAACTTGCCGGTGCGATAGACCAGCGTCGGCGGCCGGGCGTCGAGGGGCCGGCCGTCGAGGTGCCGCTCGACGTCGGCGGCGAGCTGCTCGACCGACCCGTAGCGATCGGCGGGATCGCGCTCGAGCGCGCGCAGGGCGATGGTGTCGAGGTCGCCGGCCAGTCGGCGACGCAGCCGATCCGGCGTGGTCGCGCGCCGCCCGGCGACGTCGTCATCGGCGACCCGACGGCTCGGCGGCATCGGCACCTCGGTGGCCAGGGTCCGCTGCGCGTCGTGCGGTGTCGAGCCGACGAGGGAGAACGGTCGGCTGCCCGACAGCAGCTCGTAGAGCACCAGTCCCAGGGCGTAGACGTCGGTGCGGGTGTCCACCGGCGCGGTGACCGCCCCGGCCTGTTCCGGACTGGCGTAGTCGGGCGTGCCCACCAGGTGGCCGGGCTGGGTCGCGGCGGCCTGGTCGGCGTCGGCGGCCACCGCCTTGGCGATGCCGAAGTCGATGATCTTCGGCGCCGGCTGGCCGTCCTGCATCTGGACGAGGACGTTCGACGGCTTGAGGTCGCGGTGGATGATGCCCTTCTGGTGCGCGTGCTGGACGGCCCGGCACACGGCCAGGAACAGGCGCAGGCGGGCGGCGACGTCGAGGCGCTCGCGGTCGGCGGCGACGGTGACCGGCGCCCCCTCCACCAGTTCCATCACGAAGTAGGGGCGGCCGTCGGCGGCGGCGCCGGCGTCGAAGACCCGGGCGATGCCCGGGTGATCCATCACCGCCAGCATCTGCCGCTCGGCCTCGAAGCGGGCCACGATGCGATCGGTGTCGAGCCCGCGGCGGATGAGCTTGAGCGCCACGTCGCGGCGGATGGGCGCCGATTGCCGGGCGCGGTACACCGTGCCCATACCGCCCTCGCCCAGCACGTCCACTGCCGTGTACGGCCCGATCTCGGGGAGCGGACCGGGCACCAGCGGTGGCCGCGCGTCGTCGGCCGCGGAACCGAAAGCCGCCAGGGCACCTCCGGTGCCGAGAATGGCCGGGGCGAGGTCGCCGTGCGCCAGCAGCGAGCGGAGGTCGGCGGCGAACGCCGGATCGGCGGTGGCCATCCGCGTCAGCTCGCGCTCCCGCTCCGCGACGTCGAGCGCGCCCAGCCGCAACAGCTCGGCCTTCAGGCGATCGAACGATGACATCGCACGCATTCTAGGGCCCTTGCGCGCCAGGACCGCCAACGCCAGCCCGGCCGTTTGCGTGCCCCGCGGCCCGATTGCGCATGTCGATCCAGGGAGGCGCAGGCGGCTCCCGCGGAGGGAACGACATGAGCAGACGGGTGACGACGCTGGGGGCGCTGGTGGCCGTGGGCATACTCGCGGTGGGCTGCAGCAAGTCGAAGGGCGGCGACGACGGACTCATCGGGCCCTCGCGCACGGTCACCGGCGTCACCATCGGTGGCACCGCCGCGGTGGCCGAGGGCGCGACGTCCCAGTTGACGGCGACGGCGCAGTACTCCGACAGCACCACGTCCACGGTCACCGGCCAGGCCACCTGGACCTCCTCCAACCCGTCGGTGGCGACGGTGTCGGCCACCGGACTGCTGACCGCGGTCAGCACCGGCACGGCCGACGTGACCGCGACCTTCGAGAACACCGTCGGCCGGCGCACCGTGCAGGTGTCGGCGGCGCGGTTCCGGCTGCGGGTGCAGCTGACGGGCATCACGGCGATCGACACCTGCGACGACTTCACCCAGGACCTGACCAACGGGGAGTTCGCCTTCCAGGTGCGCACGGTGCTCGCCAACGGCAGCGCCGATACCCTGACCTCGACCAGCGGCTATCCCGGGAACACCGCCAATCTGTCGGCGGTCACCTTCGCCAAGGGCGGCACCCAGACGTTGTCCAACGTCGAGACCTACACGCTGGACGGGACCGCCGGCCAGTTCGTGCGGGTCGAGTTCCGGGCCACCGAGTGGGATTCGCAGATCGTCATCATCCCGCCGTCGGTCCGCTGGGTACCCGACGACGACATGAACAACCGGCTCGGCGCGCAGACCCACAGCTACGCCAACGGCACCTTCACCAACCTGGGCCCGCGCGCGATCACGCTCGGGCCGGGCGGCTGCCAGATCCGGCTGAACTACGAAGTGACGGCGACGCGGCAGTGAGCGGCGCCGCTCAGGACGCGACGGGTGGCGCCGGGGACGTCAGTTCCCGCGCCAGCCACATCCGCGCCACCGACCAGTCGCCGTCCACGGTGCGGGCGGAGACACCGAGGTGGGCGGCGGTCTCGGCCACGGTGAGGCCGCCGAAGACGCGCAGTTCGGCGACGCGGGCCCCGCGCGGGTCGAGCTGCGCATAGCGGTCGAGCGCCTGGTCGAGGGCGAGCAGGTCGAGCGACGGCGACCCGCCGGCGACCAGCCCCTCGTCGAGCGTGACGCGCACGCCGTCGCTGCCGCGCTTGGCGGCATGGCGGCGCCGGGCGTGATCGACCAGGACCTGGCGCATCGCGCGGGTGGCGACCCCGAGGAAGTGCGAGCGGTCCTGCCACTGGACGTCCGCCTGCCCCACCAGGCGGACGAACGCCTCGTGCAGGACGGCGGTGGGCTGGAGCGTGTGGCCGCCGCGCTCGCGGCGCATCAACGCCCGGGCGATGCGCTTCAGCTCCGGGTACATCAGGTCGGTGAGCTGCGCCGTGATGTCGTCGGCCTCCGCCCCGGACCGCCGCAGGGCATGCAGCAGCGACGTGAGCTCCCCTGCCATCCCCGCGAGTGTAGCAGGGGCTCTCGCGGCGCCGGCGCGAGGCGGCTCAGCCCGGCGCGGGCGGGCGCGCCGAGGCGACGAACCGCAGCAACGCGTCGTGGTCGACGGGCTTGACCAGGTGCAGATCGAACCCGGCCGCCCGGGTCTCTTCCCGGGCGCGCTCATCGCCCCACCCGGTGATGGCGACGAGGACCGTCGCCGCACCCCACGCCTGCTCACGAATGCGCCGGCACGCCTCATAGCCATTCAGGCCGGGGAGTCCGACGTCCATCAGCACCACGTCGGGACGCACGCGTTCGGCCGCGCCGACCGCCTCGAGCCCGTCATGGGCCAGATGCGTCTCGTGGCCCGCGAAGGTCAGCAGCATCGCCAGCGATTCGGCGGTATCGGCGCTGTCGTCGACGATCAGCACCCGCCGGGAGGGCGCGCCGGAGGTGGCTGGCGGCGGGATCCGCTCCTCGGCCCCGACCTCGGCCGGACTCAGCGCGAGCCGCACGGTGAATACACTGCCGCGCCCCGGTCCGTCGCTGTGGGCCTGGACGGTACCGCCGTGGAGTTCCACCAGGGTCTTCACCAGGGTCAGGCCGATGCCCAGGCCATCGCGCGACCGTTCGAGCGACGTGTCGCCCTGGACGAACAGATCGAACACCGTCTCGAGCTGCCCGGGCGCAATGCCGATGCCGGTGTCGGCCACTCGAATCACCGCGTCGTCGCCGTCGCCGGCCAGCGACAGGCGGATGTCGCCGCCACGGTCGGTGAACTTCGCCGCGTTGCTGAGCAGGTTGCCGATGACCTGCGCCAGGCGTCCGGCATCCCCCTCGACGTACAGCGGCGCGGGCGGCACCGTCGTGTCGAGCCGGTGGCCGAGCCGGGTCAGCAGCGGCTGCACCGTCTCAATCGCCTCCGCGATGATCGGCTGCAGCGCGACGCGGGCGCGGCGCAGCTCGATCCGCCCGTGAGACATCCGACTGGCGTCGAGCAGGTCGTTCACCAGCCTGGCCATCTGCCGCACCTGCCGCTCCAGGACCGCAGCCGCCACCGTGACCGTGTGTTCGTCGCCGGGCGGCCGCTGCTGAATCGCCCGGACCGCGTTGCTGAGCGGCGCCAGCGGGTTCCGGAGTTCGTGGGCGAGCATCGCCAGGAACTCGTTCTTGCGACGATCCGCGTCGACCAGTTCGTCGGCGCGCGCCTTGCGTTCGGTCACGTCCTGGCTCACCGTGGCGAAGCCCATCGGGGCGCCGGCGTGGTCGGTCAGCGTCAGCACCTTGTAGGCCATCCAGCGCGCCGCGCCGGTGGTGAAATGCCGGAAGCGCACCTCGATTTCGCCCTGCCCGTCGCGCAGCACCCGCGGGAAGAACTCGCCGACGATGCGGGGCCGGTCCTCCGGGAAGAAGAACTCCGCCACCGGCGTTCGCCGGGCCTGCTCGAGGCTCTCCAGACCCACCATGTCCAGCCCGGCGCGATTGACGAAGAACGGCATGCCCCCGAGGTCGCACATGCCGATGAAGTCCTGGCTGTTCTCCACCACCTTGACGAATGTCTCGCGGTCGGCTTCAGCGCGAATCCTGGACGTCACGTCGCGCACGATCTTCGAAGCCGCCACCACCGTGCCCGTGCCGTCGGTAATCGGCGAGATCGTCAACGACACCCAGATCCGGGTGCCATCCGCCCGCATCCGTTCGGTCTCGAAATGCTGGATCCGGCGTCCCGCCGTCAGCGTGGCGATGATGGTCTCCTCCTCATGGAGCCGATCGGCCGGGATCACCAGCGAGATGTGCCTGCCGATCGCCTCTTCCGCCCGGTGCCCGAACAGCCGCTCGGCGCCCGCGTTCCAGGTTTCGATGGTCCCGTCGAGGCGCTTGCGGATGATCGCGTCGTCCGACGAGTCGACGATGGCGGCGAGGGTGCGCGCGGTCTGCAGCTGACCGGCGCGCTCGCGCTCATGGCGCCGCTGCGCGGTGACGTCGCGGAACACCAGCACGCAGCCCGAGACCCGGCCCTCGGCATCGCGGATCGGTGCGGCGCTGTCGTCGATCGGGTGCTCGCTGCCGTCGCGGCGGATCAACACGGTGTGGTTGGCCAGCCCGATGACCGTGCCGTCGCGCAGGGCCGTGGTCGCGGGATTCTCCACCGGGCGCCGGGTGTCCTCGTTGACGATGCGGAAGACGGCATCGAGCGGCTGACCGGCGGCGTCCGCCGACGTCCACCCGGTCAGCGACTCGGCGACGGCGTTGAGCGTGGTGACGCGGCCGGCGTTGTCGGTGGTGATCACCGCATCGCCGATGCTGTGCAGCGTGACGCGCAGCGTCTCGCTGCGGTCGTGCGCGGCGACGTGGGCGGCCCGCGCGACCTCGCCGATGACGAGAATGAGCGCGCTGGTGAACAGGAACGCGGCGATGCCCAGCCCGCCGCCGACCTCCTCGACACGGGTCCGGCCGCCGACCGGGGTGAGCATCATCACGCACCCGATCAGACCGAGCAGGGTCACCGCGATGCCGGCCGATCGGCCGCCGAACCAGTGCGCCACGGCGGTGGCCCCGAACACGGTGACGAACGGCAAGGCGTTGCCAACCGCCTCGTTGAGCAGGAAGCGCAGGCCCAACGCCCCGGCCACGCACGCGACGACCGTGAGGGCCACCGTGGCGGGCGGCGGCGCGAGGCGCGGCGTGGTCGGGATGTGCGGCACCGCCATGGCGCGATGGATTCTAGTGCACGCGGTCGGCGCCGCGGCGCGGCGCGGGCCGGGCCGTGACGCCGCGGGTGCCGCGGGCCGTGGCCGGGAACGGCCGCTGCGGTTTACGCCGAGTGCAACGCCCGCAGGCTGCGCGGCAGCGCCAGGCGCTCGACGAGTTCGAACAGGCCCTGCACCACCAGCGCCAGCAGCGCCGCCGGCACCGCGCCCGACAGGATGAGGCCCATGTCGTCGAGGCGGATGCCGGTGAGAATCGGCTGGCCGTAGCCGCCGGCGCCGATGAGCGCGGCGACGGTGGCGGTGCCGACGTTGATCACCGCCGCGGTCTTCACCCCGGCCAGGATGGCGCGGGCGGCCAGCGGCAGCTCGATCTGCAGCAGCCGCTCGGAGGACGACAGCCCCATCACCTCGGCCGACTCGCGCAGCGGCCGCGGGATGTCGGTGAGGCCGGTGTAGGTGTTGCGCACGATCGGCAGCAGGCTGTAGAGGAACAACGCCGCCACCGCCGGCCGGGCGCCGATGCCGAGCACGGGAATCATGAAGACGAAGAGGGCCAGTGACGGCAGGGTCTGGACCACGCTGACCACGGCGATGATGGCGCGTCCGGCGCGCGGCGATCGCGCCGCGACGACGCCGAGGGGAATCGCCACGACGATGGCGGCGACGAGCGAGATGGAGACCAGCGTCAGGTGCTCGAGGCTGCGCCGCCAGATCCGCGCCGCCAGTCCGCGGCTCGGCAGCCGCGCCATGCTGATGTCGAGCGTGTCGCGCAGGAACTCGCCGGCAACCTCGGTGTCGGGTCGCCGCTCGATCTTCACCTGCGCGTTCAACCGCGACATCGTCGCCTCGTCGATCCGGCCGACCACGCGGCGCAGCGCCGGCCCCGCCGCCGGGGCCCGCGTGTCGAGGTCGAGCCGGTACAGCCACACCGCCTCGTAGCGGGCGAAGAACCGGCGGTCGTCCTCGAGGGTGCGCAGCCCGTAGTAGGCGATCTCGGCGTCGGTGGAGAACAGGTCGATGGCGTCGACGCGGCCCGACTGCAGGGCCACGTAGGTGAGCTCGTGGGTCATGCCGCGCACGTCGGTCTGGCGCAGCCCGTAGCGCTGGCGGAGGCCGATCCAGCCGTCGCCGCGATCGAGGAACTCGCTGCTGAAGCCGAAGCGCAGCCCGGGATGCGCGGCGAGGTCCGACACCGTGCGCAGCCCGAGGCGGTCGGCCAGCTCGGCGCGGACGCCGACGGCGTAGGTGTTCTCGAAGCCGAGTGGCGCGCTCATCGCCAGGCCCTCGGCGGCCAGCGCCGCCTGCAGCGCCTCGTCGTCGGGCAGGGCGCGGCCCTTGAACATCTCCTCGCGCAGCGTGCCGGTGTACTCCGGATACAGGTCGATCTCGCCGCCGCGCAGCGCCGACCACAGCACCCGGGACCCGCCCAGTTCGCGGCGGTGCACGGCCGGCACGCCGGCGTCCTGCAGCAGCTGCTGCGCCATGTCGCCGAGCACCACCGACTCGGTGAAGAGCTTCGAGGCGACCTGGATCGGCCGTTCGGCCTGGCCGGCCGACGCCGCCGGCAGCGCCAGCAGCAGCCACGGCCCCAGCGCCAGGACGCGGCGCCTCATCCGAGCAGGCTCACCAGGTGCTGCATCGGCGCGCGCTGGGCGCTGATGAACTGGCTGACGAACGGCTCGGCGGGCTGGCCGGCCAGCGTCGCCAGCGGACCGCGCTGGACGATCCGCCCGGCCCGCATCAGCACGACGTCGTCGGCCAGCACCGCCGCCTCGCTGAGGTCGTGCGTGACCATCACGACGGTCTTGCGCAGCCGGCCGAAGAGCGCCTTGAGCTCCTGCTGGACGTCGTAGCGGATCATCGGGTCGAGCGCCCCGAGCGGCTCGTCGAGCAGCAGCAGGTCGGGATCGAGCATCAGCGCCCGCATCAGGCTGGCGCGCTGGCGCTGGCCGCCCGACAGCTCGCCGGGATAGCGGCGCAGCAGGTCGGTGGGCAGCTGCGTCAGGCCGACCAGCTCGTCGACGCGGGCGGCGATGCGGGCGGCCGGCCAGCGCAGATGGCGGGCCATCAGGCTGACGTTGCGCCCGATGGTGAGGTGCGGGAAGAGGCCGCCCTCCTGGATCACGTAGCCGATCCGCTGGCGGATCGCCGGCCAGCGGGCGCGGTCCACCGGCTCGCCGTCGAAGTGGAGCCGGCCGCTGTCGGGCGTCACCAGTCCGGCGATGGTTCGCAGCACCGTGGACTTGCCGCAGCCGCTCGGCCCGATGACCAGGGTGGTCGCGCCCCGTCGGAAGCCGGTGGTGACGCCGTCCACGGCGGGAACGCCGTCATAGGCCTTGCGAAGATCGACCAGCTCGACCATGGCGGCCGAGGCGCCACCGGCAGCGATCGTGTCGGTGGCGGCGCGCATCGCCGCCATTCTAGCCGTCCGGGCGCGGGACGCGCCCCCGGGCCGCCGCACGGGGGTCGCAGCGGCGCGGCCCCCGTGTCCCGTGAAGCCTACGGCACCTGGATGACGCCGTCGATCGGCTGGTCGCCGAAGTGCGCCACGGCAGCCCCCTGGAAGGTCAGGGTGATCTTGGCCAGCGCCACCATCGAGCTGCCGGTGACCTCGACGACCACGGGAGATCCGGAGAACGCCGCGGCGGCGCCGTTGGAGGTGATCGCCGCGGTGCCGGTGATGCGGTAGCCGTTGGCGATGACGGTGGGCACGCCGTCCAGGAGCGAGAGGTGGTGGGTGTGCGCCGACCGGGTCGGGTTGTCGGCCCGCACCATGCTGAGGCTGGCCAGCACGTCGACCAGGCCGGTCGCCTTCAAGGTCGCCGACCACGGGCCGACCAGCTGCCAGGGGCCGGAGGCGTCGAGATCGGCGGTGAAGTCGTGGAAGAGCCCCTCCACACGGGCGACGGTCGCCGACTGCGCCCGAGCCGGCGCGGCGACGCCCAGTGTCGTGACAACGAGTGCGGCGGTGACTAGAATCCTGCTGTCCATGCGAACCCTCCGGCGCGCAGTGTCATGCGTGGACGGGTCGGACGTCGTTAGGCACCGCTGAAAGTGCGCTGAAGAACCGCTGAAGATGCCCATGTCCGGCGGCACCCTGTACGCGTTCGGCGCCTATCGCCTCGATCCGGCGGAGAAGGTGCTCTACCGCGACGGCACGCCGGTCGCGCTCACGCCCAAGGCGTTCGACACGTTGGCGGTGCTGGTCGAGTGCCATCCCCGGCTGGCCACCAAGGACGACCTGCTGGCCCGGGTCTGGCCGGGCACGTTCGTCGAGGACAACAACCTCGCCCAGTACGTCTCGTTGCTGCGGCGGACGCTCGCCGACCTCGGCGGCGCCGACCCGGTCATCGAGACCGTCCCCCGGCGAGGCTATCGGTTCCGCCCCAGCGTGGTGCGGATCGACCCCAGCGCCCCGGCGGCCACGTCGCCCCCGGCGCCTGCGGCCGTGGAGCCGGCAACGACGCCGGCCGCTGCCTCCCGGCGATGGCTGGCGGCTGCGGCGGCGGCGGGACTGCTGACGGTCGGGGTCGCCGGCCGAGGGTTCCTCGGCGGCGGGACAGCCGATCCGCCGCCCGTCAGCATCGCGACCGCGCGCGACAGCGAGGCCCACCTGGCCTACCTCGGCGGCCAGGCGGCGTTCGCCCAGGGCTATTCCGACACCGCGAACCAGGCGCGGGCGCGGGCCGACGTGGAGCGATCGGTGGCCCTCGATCCCGGATTCGCCCCGGCCTGGGCGCTGCTGGCGCGGATCTACGGCGTGCAGTACCGCACCGCCATGGATCGCGACCCGGCGATCCTCGACGCCGCCGAACGCGCGGCGCGCACCGCCGTCACGATCGATCCGCAACTGGCGGCCGGACATCTCGCCCTGGCCGACGTCTACTACACCCGCCGCGACCACGTGCGGGCGCGGACCGCGCTCGACGCGGGGCGCGCTGTGCTGACTGGCGAGGCCCACTATTGGTACCTGCGCGCCTTCATGGCGCAGCGCGAAGGGCACTGGCGGGAGGCCGAGACGGCGTTGGCCTCGGCCTTCGACCTCGACGGGCCGGCGACGGCCGAGTGGCTCGCCGTCCAGTACCTCCACCTGCGGAGCTACGCCGACGCCCGCCGGGTCCTGGCCGTGGCCCACGCCTCGAGCCGCCCCGCCGCCGTCGTGCCCGAGGCGTGGACGACGTTCAGCGAACGGGGGGACGTGGCCGGCGCGCGCCCGGGGCTCGAGGTGGCGCTCGGCGCCCGCACACCACCGGACGCCCGCGTGCTCGGCCTGCTGGCCCAGTTCGAGTGGTTCGACGGACGGGACGAGCGGGCGCTCGAGCTCATCGGGCAGATGGACGCCGCCGGCGCCTGGTTGGCGCCGAACTTCCGCTATCCCGCCGCCATCGCCGCCGCCGACGTGCTCGATGGCCTCGGCCGGCGGGCCGAGGCGCGCGCTCTGTACACCGAGGCGGTGACGTTTCTCGAGGCGAGACGCTTGACCGATCCGGACGACGCCAAGGTGATTGCAGCCCTCGGCCTCGCCCACGCCGGCCTGGGCAATGCCGACGAGGCGGTGCGGTTGGCGCAACGCGCCGTCGCCCTCATGCCGCGCGAGCGCGATGCCGGCGAAGGTCCCCTCTATCTCTACCTGCTCGCGCGCGTGCACGCCCGGCTCGGTCAGGCGGCCCAGGCGACCAGGGTCCTCGACACGATGTTCGAGGCGCCGAGCTTCTACAGCGAGGCCTGGGTGGCGCGCGATCCGTCGTTTGCGGCGCTGCGCGCCGAGGAGACCTACGACGCCCACTTCGAGCACTGGGCGACGCGGAAGGGCGAAGTGCTGCTCACGCGCGCCGGCGACGGGCGTCGCGACACGCCGGCGCCGACGCCGCTCGCGACGCTCGGCCAGCAGGCGATGGCCGCGCCCACCGACGACGTCCCGGCCGACGGGCCGGCGCGCAGCCGGCCGATCTGGATCCTGCTGGCGATCCCCGCCGCCGCCCTCGCCTATCTGCCCGCACACGCCGGGCTGCTGCCACAGGGGCGGCACGCGCTCTTCGTGCTGCTGCTCTCGGCAGCGCTGTGGGTGAGCGGCGCGCTGCCGCCGTTCGCCGTGAGCCTGCTGGCCATTGCGCTGCACGTGGCCCTGCTCGGCGATCCGGCCGGCGCCTTCGCCGACGGCGATCCCCGCCGCTGGGAGATGTTCGTCGCGCCGTGGGCGAGTCCGGTGATGTGGCTGTTCCTGGCCGGCCTGACGCTGGGGTCGGCGGCCGCCGGCACCGGCCTCGATCGCCGCCTGGCGCTGTCGGTGCTCGGCGTGGTCGGCCACACGCCGCGCCGGGTGCTGCTCGGCGTGATGGCGGTGGCCTTCGTGCTGTCGATGTTCATGTCGAACACCGCCGCCGCGGCGCTGATGGTGGCCATCGTCACCCCGATGACCCGCTGGCCCGGCGCGCCGGCGGCCCTCGGCGGGCGGCTGCTGCTCGGTGTGGCCGCCGCCGCCAACCTGGGCGGCATGGGCACGGTCATCGGCACCCCACCCAACGCCCTGGCCGCCGCGGCGCTGTCGGCGGTGGCGCCGGTGGACTACCTCCGCTGGCTGACGCTCGGCCTGCCGCCGGCGCTGCTGCTGGCCGGGGTGGGGTACTGGTGGCTCGCCGCCACCCTGCCGGCCGGCGTCGACCTCCACCTGCCGGCCGACGAGCCGATCGCCGCCGCCGATCGCCGCCGACAACGGCTGCTCGCCGCCATCTTCGTCGGCACGCTGGTCGTCTGGGTCACCGAGCGACTGCACGGCGTGCCGACCGCGGTGGTGGCGGTCATGCCGATCGCCCTGCTGGCCGTGACGCGGCTCGTCGGCGAAGCCGAGTTCCGCACGCTGCCGTGGGACGTGCTGGCGCTCATCGCCGGCGGGCTGTCGCTCGGCGTCGGCGTCACCGAGACGGGGCTTGGCGCCTGGCTCGTCGGCGGCGTGGCGGGGTTGCCGCCGCTGGCGGCGGCGGCAGTCCTGGCCGCGGTCGCCGCCGGCCTGTCCAACGTGATGAGCAACACCGCGGCGGCGGCCATCGTGATGCCGATGGCCCTCGTCCTCGGCGGTGCCTCCCCCGTGCCGGTGGTGGTGTCGGTGGCGCTGGCCACCTCCACGGCCATGTGCCTGCCGGTGTCGACGCCGCCCAACGCGCTGGTCTGCACGACCGGGCTGGTGACGCGCCGGGATCTGCTGCACCTCGGCTGGAGGCTCGGCGCCGTCGGGTTGCCGCTGGTGCTGGCATGGGTCTGGATGGCGGCGCCACCATCGCCATGACCGCGCGCCCGCCTCGCCGGGCGCGTCAGCGCCGCGACCGGCTCAGGAAGAACCCCACGGTGCCCCAGGTATAGGCCCGCGCCTTGGGTCCGACGTAGTCGGCCGACCGCCCCTGGGCGAACTGCGCGACGATCTGCAACTGCAGGGACCCGAGCGGCAGCGACCCGGCCAGGCCGCCCTCCCACTCGGCGAGCAGGTGCCGCGGTCGCACGGTGTGGACGCTGTGGCGGAACTGCCCCTGCACCAGGGCGTTGTAGAGCACGACCCGTGGGCGCAGCACGGCGAATCCGAACAGATCCCAGCGTCGTCCCGGAAGGCGCTCCTGTTGCCCGACGGCGGGGCTCGATGGTCCGCGCGGAAACTCCCAGAACCGCGACGTGAAGGCGCCCAGCCGCGCCGACAGCGACGCGGCCGCGGTGGTGTGATAGCCGACGCTGCCCTCGGTGCCGCCGACGACTTCCCAGTGCTGGCGCGGACCGCGCGGCCGTGATCCGGCGAGCCGGCGCTGGTAGCCGACCCGATAGAGGGCGGTCGGTTCGCCGCCCGCGGAGATCTGGTTGTCCCAGCCCTGCGGATCGACCGGCAGCTGCCGGCCGGTCATCCACCGCCGGGTGCGATGGATGAGGCGCTGAACGTCGCCCGGCGCGTCCATGCCGAGCATGCCGATCGACAGGTCGCTCGACCAGGCCCGATCGAGGGCCGGGCCGCCCACCGAGGTGCGGCCCACCGTCAGGGCGATGAGCGAGGCGTACGGACGGTCGTCGGTCTGCACTTCGGCGGTGTCGATCCGGTCGGGCGTGTAGATCACCCCGATCAACTGCGCCGAGTGGAAGCGCCGCGCGCCGGCCGCGTGTCGCCGCTGCACGCGCGACAGCCAGTCGAAACCGTCGAGCGGCGCGGTCAGCCCGAGGCGGTCGACGAGGCGGCCGTTCACCCGCAACTCGTAGGCGGCCGAGTAGTTGTCGTCCAGGAGGGTATTGCCCGGATGCGGGAAATTGTCGTTGTCGTGCACCAGCGCGGCGCCGCTGAAGAGGGGTTCCTCGAACCGATCGGTCGCCGGAAGCGGCGGAGCGGGGGCCTGCGCTGCCGCGTTGCGGGGTGCGCCCCCGAGGGCGACGACGACGGCAACGGACAGGGGAATTGCGCGCAGCCCACCGGCGAAGGCGCCGGGCGGTCCACCGATTCGACGCCCCGAACGGGCCCGCCACCGCTGGAGCGACATGTGCATCAAGGCGAGACGGAGATCGTCGCCCATGCGCTCGACCTTGGCAATGGTCGTCGGCCTCGGCGTACTGGCCGGCCTGCCGCCAGCCGCCATCGCGCAACCGCCGACGGTGCCGGACCCGCGCCCGGTGGCGCCGACCGCGGCGCCGCCGGACCAGTCGATCGCCGACGGCGGTCGGATCTGGTCGATGGGCCAGCCGCCCGTCTTCGCCTGGCACGGCAGCCTCGGGGTGGACACGACGACGCCGGGTGTCCTGGCGGCGGTCGGGGTCGAGCGGGCGGTCGGGAATCCGCTGGCCGGCGTCCTGTCGGTGCGCGGCGAGGCCGTCGGCGGCGCCGGCCACGGCGGCGCCGAGGCCGGCCTGCGGCTGCTCGGCGTCAGCCCGCTCGTACGCCTGCACGCCGGTCTCGACTACGACCTGCGCCGCCAGCGGGTGGACTGGCTGTTCGGCAGCGACTTCAACGTCCGGCGGGGTGGCGTGTTCGGCGGTGGCACCGGGTGCGCCTCGGCTGGATGCCGACCCGCGATCACACGCTGCACGTCGGCATCACCGTGCCGCTGGGCCAGAAGGCCGGCCGGACGCGCCCCCACTCCGACAAGACGCCGGTCCCGGCCGGGCCGCTGCCGCTGCCCCGGCGGCCTCGCGAGCTCGCCGACGCGCTCGCCGCCTTCCGCGACGCAGCCCACGCCGTGACGCGAGTGGTGATGCCGATGCGCCCGCGCCTGGATGGCGACCCGCGGCGGGCGGTGGCCCCCGACGTCGCCGAGATCGCGGCGCTGGGCCCGGTCGCGCCGGTGCTGCAACGGATGGTCGACGCCTGGCCGGTCCTGTTCCGCGCCGCCGCGGCCGCCGACGGCGAGGATCCAGGCGTGGTGGGATCGGTCGGGCCGGTGGCCCGGCGCATCGTCCTCGAAGAGGTCGTCCTGCCGTTCGACGGCCTGCTGGGACAGCGCCGTACGTCGGGTGCTCTGTCGGGATTCGTGCCGGCCGCCGAGCGCCGGCTGGCGGCGGAGCTGGCCCGGCGCGGGCTCACCCCCGGGCAACGCGGCGCGGCGCAGCGAGCCCTGCTGGGGGCGCTCCTGGAACTCGACGGCATCCGTCGCGACGTGTGGCACGAGTGGCACGACGACCGCCGCGTGTTCCTGCCGCTCCAGCTCGCGCTGGCGCCCGACGAGGCGGACTCCCAGCCGGAGATCGACGTCTTGCTCGAGCGGGTCACCGGCGATCGCTTCACCGAGGGCAACCGGGTGGACTACGTCGTCAACGAGGCCTTCCAGTTCGAGCTGGCCAGGACGGTGGCCACCGCCGAGCGCTACCACGTGCTGTGGATCCACGACGTCCGCGGCGAAGCCGATCGCGGGCACGTCGATCGCGTCTCGGCGCTGCAGGTGCGCGCCTATCTCGAGGCGCTCGCCGCCCGCGTCGCCCGCTACGACCAGGCCGGACGCCTGCCCGAGTACCACGTCGTCATCGACCAGTACTACTACGAGCGCTACAACGGCCGGCGATGGATGACGCTGCTCGAACGGCCGCTGACCCACGCGATCGGCGGCGCCGCCGACTCGGACGCCGTCGCAGAGGTGCAGGCGGCCCAACGCGTGCTGCAGCAGGCCGTGGCCGGCTCGGTGCGGCTGCGGGCAGAGCGGGCGCGCTTCGGCCAGGCATGGCTGCACGGCCTGGTCAAGGTGCACGTGCACATCACCCACCCGTCGGACTTCTCCTTCTGGGGACACGGCCTCATTCCGCTGCTCGGCATGCCCGACAACCTGATGCGCGATCATCGCAAGATCGCCTTCTACGACCTGTCCGAGGACGATCCGACCGCCGGCGAGGCGCTCTTCAGCGGCATGGGGCTGGGCGAGCACTACTCGGGCGCGACCTGGGAGGATCGGGCGCTCATCGTCAAGGGTCCGGCGACCATCGCGGTGAAAGCTGCGGCGCGGCGCATGCTCGAGCGGCAGGGCGTGACCGGCGATCGCCTGCCCGCGCCACTGCGTGAGCGCCCGCTCGGCGCGGAGTACGGCGTCCGCGCCGACGCCTTCCGCGACCAGCTCCTCACCAGCATCATTCCGTCGGCGCGGGTGCTCCAGAGCCACAACGACGTCGGCTACGGCGAGAAGCGGGCGACCGCCGCCAAGGCGGTCCTGCTCAGCGTGATGCCGCCGGGGTCGGTGCTGATGTCGCCCGACTCGCTCTGGGAGAGCGAGTTGTGGGGGTCGCTGCTCGCCGGCAGCGCGCTGCGTGGCTGCCGGGTCCTGGTCGTCGCGCCGTCGGTGGCCAATGCCCCCGGCACGTCGTGGCTGGTGACGGCGCGCATGCACATGCTGATGAGTCGCCTGCTGGCGCTGTCGACAGGTCTGGCCGCCCCCATTGCAGCCAGCGGCGGACTGTTCAAGGTCGGCCTCTTCAGTCAGCACTCGGCGGTCGGCGACATCGGCGGCCGACTCGAAGAAGCCCGCCGCAACTTCGACGCGGCGGGCCCGTGGTTCAAGCAGCTGCTGCCGATCAGCGACGCGACCCTCGCCCGACTGATCGCCTACGCCGGGCGGCTGCATCCCGCCTTCCCGCCCTCGTACCTGGTCGAGGTTCCCGGCGAGGCGCGCCCCAAGCTCCACATGAAGGGGCTGTTCGCCGTGAGCCGTTCAGCCTGGGACGGCATCTTCGCGATGCCCGAGATGGACGACGTGCTGCTGTCCTACGTGGAAGAGCGGGCACGGCAGGTCAGCGGCCACGAACGCGACGTGCGGGTGCTGCCCGACGCGGTGTGGAAAGCCGGGCGACGGGTGATCGCGGCGCGCAACGAGCGCCTGACCGCCGACGATATCGCCCGGTTCGTGCAGTACCTGCAGGTCGGCTCGTCGAACATGAACGATCGCAGCATGCTGCTCGACGGCGAGGTGGCGCTCACGGTCGCCGGCCTGGGGGCGCAATCCGGACTGGTGGACTTCTCGCTGATGTGCGGGTTGTCGAGGTGGGTGGAGCGCCAGGCCGACATCGATGCCCTGCTGCCGTCGCCGTCGGCCTTTCAGCGCCTCATCGCCCGCTGGGGCCGCAGCGTCCTGTGAGGGCGAAGCCGAGCGGGAGCTTAGTCTAGGCGGGCCCGGCCTTCCCGGCCGACGGGGGCGCGCATTGCGCCGGAAAGCCGCGCTCTGCACCCTGGCACCGCCCTTGCGATTCGCCGCGGTGTGTCCGAGTACGCCAAGGAATGGGGCCCCGAGCCGACGGTCATGTGGCGCATGACCCGTCCCGACGGCCAGACCTCACACGCCATCCTCGATCCGCGACAGGCGGGCGCGTCGGTCGTGTGGTTCGTCAACGACCGGCCGCTCGGCATTCGCGACTTCAAGGACTGGACCAGCGCCCTGCGCTGGAGCGATCAGTTGCAGACCCAGAACTGGTCGGCCGGCTGGCGGACCGTCAGCGACTGAGCGCGTTCGGTCGCGGGCCGACAGACGACCGGCGGAGGCTGCGGTCGGCAGGCCCCCGCCGGGTCGAGGTGACGATGGGACGGCGCCGGTGACGGCGCCGCCCTCAGGCGAGGTCGAAGCGGTCGAGGTGCATCACCTTGCTCCACGCCGCCGCGAAATCGCGCGCGAACTTCTCCTGCGCGCCGTCGCAGGCGTAGACCTCGGCCAGCGCCCGCAGCTCGGAGTGCGACCCGAACACCAGGTCCACCCGGCTGGCGGTCCACTTGACGTCGCCCTTGACGCGGCAGCGGCCCTGGAACGCGTCGGCGGCGCCGGAGGTCGGCGTCCACTCCGTGCCCATGTCGAGCAGGTTGACGAAGTAGTCGGTCGTCAGGGTCCCCGGCCTGGTCGTGAAGACGCCGTGTCGGGTCTGCCCGGCGGTCACGCCGAGCACCCGCAGCCCGCCGAGGAGCGCCGTCATCTCCGGCGCGCTCAGCGTCAGCCGGAACGCCCGCTCGACGAGCAGGTGCTCGGCCGGCACGTCGTGGCCGTTGCCGAGGAAGTTGCGGAAGCCGTCGGCGTCCGGCTCGAGCACCGCGAACGACTCGACGTCGGTCTGCTCCTGGGTGGCATCGGTGCGGCCCGGCGCGAAGGGCAGCGTGACCGGCGTGCCGGCCTTCTTCGCCGCCGCTTCGATGGCTGCGTCGCCGGCCAGCACGATGAGGTCGGCCAGCGAGACCTTCTTGCCGCCCTTCTGCGCGGCGTTGAAGTCCCGCTGGATGCCGTCGAGCACCGCGAGCACCTTGGCCAGTTCGGGCGGGTTGTTGACCGCCCAGTCCTTCTGCGGCGCCAGACGGACGCGGGCGCCGTTGGCGCCGCCGCGCTTGTCGGTGCCGCGGAAGGTCGAGGCCGACGCCCAGGCCGTCGAGACCAGCTCGGCGGTGGTCAGGCCCGAGGCCAGGATCGTCGCCTTCAGCGCCGCGACGTCAGCGGCGTCGACGAGCGCGTGATCCACCGGCGGCACCGGGTCCTGCCAGAGCTGTGGTTCCTTCGGCACCTCGGGCCCGAGGTAGCGGGCGATCGGGCCCATGTCGCGGTGCGTCAGCTTGAACCACGCCTTGGCGAAGGCATCGGCGAACTGGTCGGGATGCTCGTAGAAGCGGCGCGAGATCTTCTCGTAGGCCGGATCGAAGCGGAGCGAGAGATCGGTGGTCAGCATCCCCGGCGCGATCGTCTTCGTCGCGTCGTGGGCGTGCGGCACGGTGCCGGCGCCGGCGCCGTTCTTCGGCGTCCACTGCTTGGCGCCCGCCGGGCTGGTCGTCAGCTCCCACTCGTACTCGAACAGGTGCTTGAAGAAGTCGTGGTTCCAGCGGGTCGGCGTCGTCGTCCAGGTGACTTCCAGGCCGCTGGTGATGGCGTCGCCGCCCTTGCCCGACTGGTAGCTGCCCTTCCAGCCGAAGCCCTGTTCCTCGAGGTTGCCGCCCTCGGGCTCGCGACCCACGTACTTGTCGGCCGGCGCCGCGCCGTGGGTCTTGCCGAAGGTGTGGCCGCCGGCGATGAGCGCCACCGTCTCCTCGTCGTTCATCGCCATGCGGCGGAAGGTCTCGCGGATGTCCCGCGCCGCCTTGACCGGATCGGGATCGCCGTTGGGCCCCTCGGGGTTCACGTAGATGAGCCCCATCTGCACCGCGGCCAGCGGGTTGGCGAGCTGGCGCTCGCCGCTGTAGCGCTCGTCGCCGAGCCAGGTCGCTTCCGAACCCCAGTTGACCTGCTCGGCCTCCCACACGTCCCGCCGCCCGCCGGCGAATCCGAACGTCTTGAAGCCCATCGACTCCAGGGCGACGTTGCCGGTGAGCACCATCAGGTCGGCCCACGAGATCGCCTGGCCGTACTTCCGCTTGATCGGCCACAGCAGCCGACGGGCCTTGTCGAGGTTGGCGTTGTCGGGCCAGCTGCCGAGCGGCGCGAAGCGGAGCTGGCCGGAGCCGGCGCCGCCGCGGCCGTCGTGGATGCGATAGGTGCCGGCGCTGTGCCACGCCATGCGGATGAAGAGCCCGCCGTAGTGGCCGAAGTCGGCCGGCCACCAGTCCTGCGACGTGGTCATCAGCGCGGTGAGGTCGCGCTTCAGCGCCGCCAGATCGAGGGTGGCGAACGCCGCCGCATAGTCGAAGTCCGGGCCCATCGGGTCGCCGGCCGGATGATTGTGGTGCAGCACCGACAGGTCGAGTTGATTCGGCCACCAGTCGCGGTTGCTGCGGCCGGCCAGGGCCTTGGCCGAGAACGGGCACTTCTGTTCGCTGCTCATCGGGATGTTGACCTCTTCTGTGCGGGGGCTGGGGTGAGGGTCCGCCGGGCGGACCGGGGGCGGGCGGCCGGAGTGACGCACTCGGGGCAGCGGCCCCAGAAGGCGACCTCGGCCTCGTCGATCCGGTACCCGTTGTCGTCGGCCGCCGTGAGACACGGGGCCTCGCCGGCGGCGCAGTCCACGTCGACGACGCGGCCGCACTCCCGGCAGATCAGATGGTGGTGGTTGTCGCCGACCCGGTCTTCGAAGCGCGCCGCCGAACCGGCCGGCTGGATCCGCCGCAGCAGGCCGGCCTGCACCAGGATCGTCAGCGCGTCGTAGACCGACTGCAGCGAGATGGCGCCGATGCGGGCCCGGACCGCGTCGGCGACGCCGTCGGCGGTGACGTGCGGCTCGGCGGCGACGGCCTGCAGTACTGCCAGGCGCTGCGCGGTCACCTGGATGCCGCGTTGCCGCAGCAGGTCGGCCGGGTCGCTCGTCATCCTCCCTAGCCTAGACCACGGCTTGGAGTGACTCCAATCATTGATTGTCACGACGTCGGCCGCGACGGGCGCGCGGGGCCGTCCAACGAGAAACGGCCGCCGGAATTCCGGCGGCCGTCGGCCGACCTGCGCGGCGCGGCGCCGCTACTTGCGCTTGTGGTAGGTCACGTGGGTGACGCCGGTGATCTTGCCGTCCTTGTCCATCCGGATGTACTCGTTGTCGATCCGGGTGTTGTCCTCGTTCAGCGTGTTGATGACCACCTGGTAGACCACGCCGTCGCGCTTGTTGTAGATGCGGATGCTCTTGGCGCTGCCGTTGATGAGCTCCACGGCGGTTTCCGACCCGGGCTGACCGGCGACGGGACGGAACACACCGTCGAAGTAGGTCTCGTAGCTCCACTCGTCCCCGGGCTTGCTGGGGTTGCTCACGGTGAGCTTGCTGCCACCCTTGCCGACGGGCTCGTATTTCATCACGTTGTTCGGGTTGGTGGCGTTGTCCCAGGTCCCGAAGCGCAGCTCGGCCTGCGCCTGGCTGGGGCGGGCGGAGACGAGGACGGCCACCACGGCCGCCACGCAGATGGAAAGCATTCGTACTCGCATCGATGGATACCTCTCGTGCCGGTGTCGGCGTCGCCCAGCATACCAAGAGGGCGGCGCGGGCACTACCGCCAGGCGGCGGCCGGACGCCGGGCGCGAGCCCGCCAGGCCGCCCACGCCAGCGCGCTCGTGCCGATGACCGGGCCCGCCGACGCGGTGAGGCGCAGCAGAGCCGGCAGGCCGCCGCCGACGCCGACCCGCGCCAGGTGCGCCAGCGACAGCACGGCGTCGAAGAGCGCGACGGCGGCGGCCCCGGCCAGCGGCCACGGACGCGGCCGGCGCGCCACGGCGAAGAGCAGCCACGCCAGCACGACGTCGAAGGCCACCCACGCCGCCAGCGCCGCGGTCGAGTAGCCGAGGAGACCGGCGCGGCCGCTGGCCACCAGGGCGAAGAGCAGCGCCGTCCAGGCGACCAGCGGGACCGCCACCGCCCACGGCGGGCCGTTGGGATGCCAGACGAGCGACCGCGTCGCAAAGCGGATCAGCCGGCCGGCAGCGAAGGCGCGGAGCACGTCGAGCAGCACGCCCGGCGCCGTGCCGCGATCCCACGCCATCCACACCGGCGTCCACGCCGCAGGATGCAGCCGGGCCCGGAAGCGCTGCAGGCCGGAGAAGTCGTAGAGCGCCACGGTGGCCCACCGCGTCAGGCGCAGCCACCAGCGGATCGGCCCGGTGAGCGGCGTGAGGCCCGGCGTCACCCAGGCCGGGTCGCCGCCCAGGTCGCGCATCAGCGCGTCGATCAGCAGTTCGGTCGTCCCGTTGGGGGCGCGCCGGCCGCGCAGCATGTCTTCGAGCAGCCAGCCCTGACGCGCGGCGATCGGCACGGCGGAGAGGAACTGCACCGGCTGGCCGCCGTGCTCGGCGACGACGTAGCGATGGGCATCGGCGGCGTGAAACGGCTCGACGGCGACCAGGAAGGCCAGCGGCTCCATGGCGCGGCTGTCGAGCCACTCGCGGCGCAGACGCTCGACCGCGGCGCGCAGCGGCGTGCCGGCAGCCAGTGCGTCGGACGGGACGGCGCGCACCGTGACACCCTTGGCGCGCGCGCGTCGCAGCTGCTCGCGCAGCCTCGGCCGCTGCCGCACGCTGAGGTGCCAGTGGGCGGGCCGCAGGATCGGCTGCAGGCCGAGCAGCAACGTGCGGCAGCCGGCCACCGGCGCCCGGTCCTCGACGCCGAGGAACACCGCCCGGCGGTGCTCCGCCCGCGCCGCGGCGCAGAACCGCTGCACGGCGGCGGCGCGCCGCGCCGGCGCGGCCAGCGGGGTGCCGATGGCGATCCACGAGCGTCCCGACGGAACGTACGCCACCAGCCCGCCCGAGCCCTCCGGCGGCGGCCGGTCCTGCCACCAGTGCGTGCCGGCCTTGAGCGCCTGGAACGAGACCGCGTCGGTGCCGTCGCGCTGCAGCGCGGCGAGCGCACGGGCGGAGGCGTCGGCGGGCTCGGGAACAGGCACGGGTGGCGAATGTCTGCGGCGCCGATCCGCGCCGCCGGCGGCGGCTCATTGTAGTGGCCCGCCCCGCGCCGCCGCCCCGGCGGTCGCGAGGGACTTGCGGCGATGTGCGGATCTCCGCTCTACTACGGGCCGACCAGGAGGAGCCATGGCCACGATTCGTCTCGTCGGGCCGGCGCTGTGCGCCGGTGCCCTGTTGTGGAGCGCCTGCAGCCAGACCGGCGCCGCGCCCGCCGACGCCCAGGCACCCGCCGCGGCCGCCACGGCCGGCAATCCAATCTCCGGCGAGGGCCTGCCGAACCCAACGCCCACCGTGACCAGGAACTGGGGCCAGCTGCCCGCCGGCCGCACCTGGGGCACGACGGCGGGAATCGAGATCGATCCCAAGGACGGCCACATCTGGGCCTACGAGCGCTGCGGCGCCGGCACCGCCGGCGGCGGCCCGGTGGACTGCGAGAACAACCCCGTCGACCCGGTGTTCAAGTTCGACCGCAACACCGGCGCCGTGCTCGCCAACTTCGGCAAGGGCACGATGGTGACGCCGCACGGCATCCACGTCGACGCCGACGGCAACGTCTGGGTAGCCGACTTCGCCGGCAACAAGGCGGGCACGATGGGCCACCAGGTCCACAAGTTCAGCCCCAGCGGCGAGAAGCTGATGAGCCTCGGCACCGCGGGCAAGCCCGGCAACGCCGACGGCCAGTTCAACCAGCCCAACGACGTCATCACCGGCCCCGACGGCAGCATTTACGTCGCCGACGGCCACGACGGCCAGGGCATGATCACCGCCACCGCCGTCGCCGAAGGCATCAAGCGCGGCGCCACGGCGCGGATCAGCAAGTTCACGCGTGACGGCAAGTTCGTCAAGTCGTGGGGCGGTCTCGGCGTCAGGCACGGCGAGTTCCGCACGCCGCACGCGCTGGCCTTCGACAGCCGGGGCCGTCTGTGGGTCGCCGACCGCGGCAACCACCGCCTGGAGATCTTCGATCAGGACGGCAACTATCTCGAGTCGCGCTACATGTTCGGCCGCATCAGCGGCATCCACATCAAGGGCGACACCGTCTACGCCATCGACTCCGAGTCGGGGCCGTTCAACCACGTCGGCTGGCGCAACGGCGTCCGCATCGGCCCGCTCAACGAGGATCGCATCACGGCGTTCGTGCCCGGATTCGAGCGTGAGGATCGCGTCTACCAGGGCACGGCCGGCGAGGGCGTGGCGGTGGACGCCGACGGCAACATCTACGCCGCCGAGGGGCCCAACTCGATCCGCCAGGCCGGCGGGGCGTTCACGAAGTACTCCGTGAAGTAGACCTTTCTCTGGCGCGGCGGGCCGCCTGGTCCGCCGCGGCCAGGGCTGTGCTAGCCTGCGTACCGCTCCCGGCGACGCCCCCGTCGCCTGCCGCTGTCATGGTCTTCCCCGCCGTGTCACGGCCCCAGGATGGGCCCCTGCGCGATCCCGCGCCGGCCAGGTCCGATGCCACGCCACGCGGGCGTGCGCTCGCCCCCGGCGGTGAGGCCTACGCGCGCCTCGAAGCGTGTCTCGCCGAGGTGCGGCTGCTCGAACTCGGCCTGACGCCGCCGGCCGGCGAAACCTGGTCGGCCCGCTACGAGGCGCTCGGCGAAGCCCGCAACGCCGAACTGGCCGCCTACTGGCAGCGCCAGCTGGTGCTGGCGCTGGTGAGCACGGCGCTGGTGATCGCGGTCCTCGCCGGCGCGTGGGTCGGCGCCGCGCCGCGCGCCGTCCTCGCCGCTGCCGTCGGTCTCGGCCTTGGCGTCGTCGCCGCCTGGGCGGCGGCGGCCCACGCCGGCGCGCAGCGACTCGAGCACTGGGACGGCCGTCTCGACGCCGTCGAGGCCGAAGCCTCGCTGCGCGAGGTGACGCTGGACGGCGTGGCCGCGGCGGGCCGGCCGGCCGCGACCCGCGGGACGTCGATCCTCATCGTCGTGTTCGGCCTGTTCTGGGTGAGTGCGGCGCTGACGCTGGCCCTGGCGCCCGAGCTCGTCGTCCCGCCGCGGCTCGGCTGATCCGCGCCCCCCGGTCGGCCCGCGCCGGCCCGTGCCGGCCCCTCCCGCGCCGTCCATCGCGCCCGCGCATCGCATCCAGCTCTTGTGTTAGGCTCCGCTCGAAATATCCGTCTCGTCGCGTCGCTTGTCTCTTGCCGTTTCTGCGGTCCGTGCTCTCCACAGGAGGTCGGTCATGCGCAGTGTTCTCGTCGGCGTGGGGTTGGCAGTGATGATGTCCGGTTGGGGAGAGCCGGCGGTCGCCCAGCAGGGCACGTCGGAGATCACCGGACGCGCGGTGGATCCGCAAGGGGCCGCCCTGCCCGGGGTGGCCATCGTCGCCACCAACGAAGACACCGGGCAGTATCGCGAGGCGACTAGCAGCGCCGAAGGCGTCTACCACCTGGCCCAGATGGTGCCAGGCCGCTATTCGATCGTCGCCAAGCTCGACGGCTTCCGCACCTTCGAGCGCCGCGGCCTCATCCTGGCCGTCGGCACCACGCTCACCGTCACCCTCGAGATGCAGATCGGCGCCCTCGAGGAATCGGTGACCGTCACCGGCAACTCGCCGATCATCGACCTCAGCGCCACCGACGTCGGCGGCAACATCGGCACCGGTGAACTGGCGGAGCTGCCGGCGATGAACCGCAACTACTTCGCCACCGTCGCCCTGCTGCCCGGCGTGCAGTTCTCGCCGTCGACGCAGATGGGCAACGACACCATCGTCTCCAACGGCCAGTCGGCGCAGAACAACAACGTCTCGGTCGACGGCGGCTACAACGGCGACAACGCGCTCGGCACCAGCTCCGGTGCCCAGGTGCGGACCCCGCTGGAGGCGATCCAGGAGTTCGAGGTCATCACCTCGATGTACGACGCCGAATTCGGCCGCGCGGGGGGCGCCATCGTCAACGCCGTCACCAAGACCGGCACCAACAAGTTCTCGGGGGTCCTCTTCGGCTACAACGTGAGCAACACGCTCACCTCGAAGGACTTCATCTCCCGTCAGCGCAATCTGCCCAAAGCCAAGGTCGAGAAGCGCGAGTACGGCTTCGTCCTCGGCGGGCCGATCGTCCGCAACAAGGCGCACTTCTTCGTGAGCCTCGAACGCCAGGTCGACAAACCCACCCGGACGCGCGCGTTCACCTCGCGCCCCGAGCGGGATTTCTCCATCGTCGAGGACCGCAACGACTGGAACACGCTGATCCGCTTCGATCACCAGATCACGGCCAACCACACCTGGGCGGTGCGCTGGCTCCGCGAGACGGCGCCCCAGTTCCCAGTCGTGCCCAATCGCACCTCGGTGCGCGAGGCGTTTCAGGACGAGACCGACCTCGATCAGACGGCCGTCGGCACCTTCACGAGCGTGCTCGGGGGCACCAAGGTCAACACGCTGCGCATCGCCAAGACCTGGGAGCACTGGTGGCACGGGAACATCTGCACTCGCAGCCAGGGGTCCGAGGGCGGCAACGAGGGCTTCAAGTTCGGCGACGAGGCTCAAAGCGACATGACCATCTGCCCCGCCCAGCTCAACTACCTCGAGCAGATCGAGGGCGGCAGCACCGAGTCGCAGGGGCCGTGGGACACCAACTACCAGTTCGAAGACAACTTCTCGTGGTTCGTGCCGGGCAAGATGGGCGACCACAACATCAAGGTCGGCGCCCGCTACACCTACACCAAGCTGCGCCGCGTGTCGCAGATCAACCAGAACGGCACGTTCAACTTCAACACCAATCTGCCGTTCAATCCCGCCGATCCCCGCACCTACCCCGAGCGGCTGGTGATCCGCATCCCCAACGCCTACGACGCGACGATGACCAACCACGTCTACGAGGGCTTCGTGCAGGACAAGTGGCAGATCAACGACAAGACGACGTTGAGCCTGGGCCTGCGTTACGACCTGGAGATCTTCCCGACCCTCGACCAGTCGGACAACCCGCTCTTCGCGCCCGGGGAGAAGACGAACCGCGACACCAACAACTTCTCGCCGCGGATCGGGTTCACGCGTCAGGTCGGCGAGGGCGGCAAGTCGCTGGTCCGCGCCGGCTACGGCATCTTCTTCAACCGCACGATCCTCGGGGCACTGGACGACACCATCGAGTTCCCCAAGTTCACCTCGTCGATCGTCGCCAACTTCCCCAACGACAACGTCGACCCGGGCCCCAGCCGCGGCCAGTTCCCGACCGACCCGTTCCTGGTGAACGGCCCGTTCGTCAATCGCGCGCTGCTGAACCAGCTGTACCCGCCGGGCTCTGAGCTGCGGAACACCGGCGTGGTCATCTACGACTCGCCCGACCGCCGGCAGCCGTACGCCCATCAGTTCACGCTCGGCTTCGTCCGCGAGCTGGCCTCGACGCTGGCCTTCCACGCCGACTACGTCCGGATCATGAACCGCGACATGTTCCTGGGCCGCAACCTGCTGCCGATGGTACGCGCCAACACCAGCCGTACCGGCGCCATCCAGCGCATCGACGCCTTCGGCATCTTCGGCGCCGACGCCGCCAACTACCGCCAGCAGGTGTGGGTATTCGAGAACGGCGGCAGTTCGAACTACGACGCCCTCAACCTCCAGCTCGAGAAACGCTATGCCAACCAGTGGTCGGGCCGCGTCTCGTACTCGCTCTCCAAGTCCCGGGGCACCGCCACCGACCAGGCCGACAAGAACACCGACCAGGTGCTGACGGACATGAACCTCGACCTGCGGCACGGGCCGACGCCGATCGACCGTCGCCACGTCCTGTCGGTGGCCAGCCGCATCGAGGTGCCGAAGACGTTCGGGATGACCCTGGCCACCACCGCCCGCTACATGAGCGGGTCGCCGTTCACCATCTACAACAGCAACATCGACGTCAACCAGAACGGCCAGCTCGACGACCCCTCGCCCGCCGGCACCTACAGCGGCACCGGACTGAACGCGATGAAGGACGTCAAGAACGACGGCGGGCGGTTCGGCGCCCGCGGCCCCGACTACTTCCAGGTCGACGTGCGGGCGGGATGGCGGCGGCGGTTCGGGGACCGCACCTGGGAGCTGTTCGTGGACGTGTTCAACGTCACCAACCGCACCAACTGGGACAACCCGCTGGTCGCCAACTCCGACGAGCGGCTGCCCAACTCGTTCCTGACCTTGACCAACCTGCGCGGCGGCAGCGGCTTCCCGCGCTCGGTGCAGTTCGGCTCCCGTCTCGCGTTCTGATGTCGGACGTCTCGTCGGTCGTGGCCGGCCGCGCCGCTCGGCGCACCGGCCACGGCCGTGCTAGTCTCTCGGCGCACTCGCCGCTCCCGTGACGGGGTCGGCGTCCGGAGCGCGGCTCATGCCCACGACACCCAACGACCCGCACGCCCCCCCGGTCCTCAACAGCCGCCGGCAGTTCTTCACGCTGCTCGCCGGCAGCCCGCTGCTGGCGCTGGCCTATCCGACCCTGCCGTCGGCCTGGCAGCGTGAGCTCGACGCCGTCGCCGCGCACGCGCGCCACGGCGCCGGACGCCCGGTCCTCGGCACCTGCGCGGTCTGCGGCCAGCGGTTCGCGCTGGCGCCGCAGCCGTCGCACACCCCGGAGGGCCAGCAGGGCGCGGCGGCCGGGCCGCCCAACGAGGCGCTCGACGCCCACTTCACGGGACAGCTCATCGAGGAGGCGGCCGACGCCATCAACGTCTGGGACTTCGAGCGCGTCGCCCATGCCAACACGCTGCCCAACCACTGGAACTACATCCATCTCGGCGTCGACGACCTGGAGACGCGGGTCGCCAACCGCGAGGGCTTCCAGCGCATCGGCCTCAAACCGCGGCGCCTGGGCCCGGACGCCAGGATCGACACCTCGGTGACGCTCTTCGGCCGGCGCTGGGACACCCCGCTCTTCCTGTGCCCGGTGGCGGCGCTCGAGGCCTACCACACCGAGGGCGAGGCCGGCGCGGCGCGCGCCGCCAAGGCCCGCGGCATCCTGCAGATCCAGTCGCACCAGAGCTCGCAGTCCTACGAGACGATTGCCGAGGCCCGCGGCGAACCGCACTGGTTCCAGCTCTACGCCAACGGCGACTGGGACATCACCCGGCGCACCCTGGAGAAGGTCAAGGCCAATGGCTGCCCGGTGCTGGTGTGGACGGTGGACCTGCTCGGCGGCAGCAACCGCGAACTGGTCCGCCGCTCGCAGGGCCGCGAGGAGTACAACCGCCCCCTCTGCCAGAGCTGTCACAACCACCAGAAGGGCTACCAGCGGCCGATGCACCGGGGCGTCTCCGGCCCGCCCGGACCGCGCCCGCCGTTCGACTGGGACTACGTCAAGCGGCTGCGCGACACCACCCAGATGAAAATCGTCCTCAAGGGCATCGTGACCCGCGAGGAAGCCGAGCTGTGTGTGCAGCACGGCGTGGATGCGGTGTTCGTCTCGAACCATGGCGGCCGGGCCGAGAACAGCCTGCGCGGCAGCATCGACTGCCTGCCCGAGGTGGTCGCCGGCGTCAACGGCCGGATTCCGGTGCTCATCGACAGCGGCGTCCGGCGCGGCGCCGACATCTTCAAGGCCCTGGCCCTCGGCGCCGACGCCGTCGGCATCGGCCGCCCCTACGTGTGGGGCCTCGGCGCCTTCGGCCAGGAGGGCGTGGACAAGGTGATCACCCTGATGCTCGACGAATTCCGCATGGTGATGCGCCAGACCCGGACGGCCGCCGTCGACCAGATCGGCCCGCAGTTCGTCGCCCCCGGCCAGTCGCCGATCATGATGCGCCACAACGCGCAGGGGTTCGGACTGTGACGGCGCGAGGCCGGCTCGCGGGCGCCCTCGGCGTGGTGGTGCTGGCCGCCGCCCCCACCCCTGCCGCCGCCCAGTCGACCATCGACTTCACCATCTCGGGCTCGTCCACGGTGCGCAACTGGACCTGCAACGCCCAGGGCACCGTGGCGGTGACGCCGGCGTCCGGCGGGACCGCCGTGCCCGGCTTCCCGGCCGGCGTGCAGACGGCGGTCGTGACCGTGCCGCTCAAGGCGTTCCGCTGTCCCAACGACGAGATGACGCAGCACCTCAACGAGGCGATGCGCTCGGACAAGTTCCCCGAGATCGTCTACCGGCTCGAGAAATACGAGGTCGCCGGCGGGCAGACGACCGCCACCGGGTCGATGACGGTCACCGGCGTCACGGCGCCAGTCGCGTTCCCGGTCACGCTCAGCGCCACGCCCAACGGCACCCAGGTCGAAGGCAACACGCGGCTCGAGTTCGCCACCTTCAAGCTCGACCCGCCGACGGTGTTCCTCGGCATGCTGAAGGTGGGGCCGCAGATACGCGTCGGCTTCAAGGGCGTCGTCGCCCGCTGACGAGCCGCCCTACTTCAGCCCGTCGACCAGATAGAGCGCCGACAGCGCCCGCACGAACGTGTAGGCGTAGGCACGGGCATCCGGCGTCATCACGACGCGCAGGATGTCCATCGTCCCGGCCGGATCGGGCGGCAGCAGCGTGCGCACCGGCTCGCGCCGTCCGGTCCGCAGGTGGACGCGCGCGACCTCGGCCGGCAGGTCGCCGGGGCCCTGCACGTAGAGCCACTCGCCATCGGGACTGACGACGATCGGCAGGTCGCGGCCGAGCGCACCGGCCACCGGCAGGCCCGGGCCGCCCTTCAGGTCGAAGACGGCCAGTCGCCGGTCGGTGCCGCGGGTCACGAAGCGCTCGCCGTCGGGCAGGATCGCGAGACGGCCGAAGACGCCCTCGGGCGTGACCGGCTGCGGCCCGCCGCCGTCGATGGACTGCAGATAGATGCGGCTGGGCCGGTCCGTCTCGGCCGCCGCGAACAGCACCCGACGGCCGTCGGGCAGGAAGCGCGCGGCCGGGAAATACGACGCGATGGGACCGGCCGGCAGCGTCCGCGCCTGTCCGACCCCGGTGGGCAGCAGCACCAGGGAAGTGGCCGCCACCGGCGTCGACAGCACCCACTGCCGGTCGGGCGACAGCGCCAGCGGCACGCCCTCGCCGAGCCGCAGGGCCGGCGCGCCATCGGTCGTCCGCAGGTAGATCGAGCGGGCGGTGCCGCCGCCCTCCCACGCCTCTTCGAGCACCAGGGTCGTGCCGTCGGCCGACAGATCCCACGCCGTCGAGCCGTCGAGCCATGACTGATCCCGCTCGGCGGCGGCGTCGGGCGCGCGGACCATGACGCCGGCGCCCCAGGCGTCGCGCGAGACGAGGGCACGGCCGTCGGCGGCGACGTCGTGGAGCATGAGCGTGGCCGGCGCCGCCAGCAGCAGCCGCTCGCGGCCCGAGCGATCGACCGCGTAGAGGGCCTGGGCGGCGCCGCGCCGCGTGCCGGTGAACCAGATCTCGTCGCCTCCCGGCGCCCACGCCAGCCCGAGCACGCTGTTCCAGCCGGTCGAGAGCGTCGTCGCCCGGCCGCTCATGTCGACCAGCATCACCTCGCCGGCGGTGTCGCCGGAGACCGGGTGCGAGATGACGGCCACGGCGTCGCCCGACGGCGAGACGCGGATGTGGGTGATGTGACCGGGGCTGGGGTCGTAGAGGACGTGGCCGACCGGATACTCGAGGACGTCCTTGCCGTTGCCGCTGCGGACCAGCGCCAGCTCCGAGCCGTCGGGGTTCCAGTCGGCGGCGAGGACGCCCTCGGCGAGCTGCCGCGGGACGCCGCCGGCCAGCGGTGCCCGCGCCAGCGTGCCCTCGACGCGGCCGTAGCCGCGCGGCTCGAGCACCACCGCCATCTCGCCCTTGGACGACATCGCGAAGATCCCCATGCCCGGCATCTGCAGCGGGCGGGCCTCGGGAGCCTCGGGCCGGGTCGAGAACAGCTCGGTCGGCCGGCCTTCCCAGGCGGCGCCGTAGACGATGGTCTGGCCGTCGGCGGTGAAGCGCGCCCCCTGGATGGCGCCACGGCGGAACGTGAGCTGGTGGAACGTCGGCTGGCTCGCCTCCCGGCGCGCGGTACCGGCCAGGTAGGCGCCGCCGGCCGCGGCGACGACGAGCAGTCCGGCCGCGACCGCGCGCCATGGCCAGCGGCGGCCGGCCGGCTGGGTCACCGCCGGCGTGGACGTCGCCGAGATCGCCTCGAGGGCGAAGCGCAGGTCGGCGGCGGTCTGGAACCGGTCGTCGCGCGCCTTCTCCAGGCAGCGGTCGACGATGCGCGCCAGCGCCGGCGACAGCCCCGGCACGACCATGGTCAGGTCCGGCGGCTGCTCCTTCAGGATCGCCGACAGCGTGTCGGCGGCGGAGTCGCCGTGGAAGGCGCGCTGGCCGGCCAGCATCTCGTAGAGCACGGCGCCGAAGGCGAAGATGTCCGAGCGCGGATCGGTGGGCTCACCGCGGGCCTGCTCGGGCGACATGTAGCCGACGGTGCCGAGGACGAGGCCCGGCGCGGTGGTCGACAGCATCGTGCCGGCCGCCACGCCGTCCGCGGCCAGCCCCTCGGAGAGCTTGGCCAGGCCGAAGTCGAGGATCTTCACGAGGCCGTCACTGGTGACGAACAGGTTCTCGGGCTTCAGGTCGCGGTGGACGATGCCGCGCCGGTGCGCCGCCGCCAGCCCGCGGGCGATCTGCTGGGCGTAGCCGATCGCTTTGCGAAGCGGCAGCGCGCCGCCGGCGAGCGTCGCGCGGAGGGTCTCGCCGTCGAGCAGCTCGGTGACCACGAACGGGCGCCCGTCGGCGCTGCCGACGTCGTAGACGGCGACGATGTTGGGATCGCTCAGCGCCGCCGTCGCCCGCGCCTCCTGCTCGAAGCGGTGCAGCCGATCGGCATCGGCGGCGAAGGCCGGCGGCAGCACCTTGACGGCGACGTCGCGGCCGAGCCGCGGATCGCGGCCGCGATAGACCTCGCCCATGCCGCCGGCACCGAGGAGACCGGCGATCTCGTACGGCCCGAGGCGGGATCCCGGGGCGATCGACATGGCGGACGAGCTCCTACCGGGTCAGCGATCGCTCGGCCCGACCCGAGTAGTTGATGAACACCGTCTTCAGCTCGGTGAAGAAGTGCAGGCCTTCCTCGGCCATCTCGCGCTCGCCGATGCCGGTGGCCTTGGTGCCGCCGAACGGCAGCTGCGCTTCGCCGCCGACGGTCGGCTCGTTGACGTGCACCATGCCGACCTCGACGTCGTCGATGAACCGCATCACGCTGGTGACGTCCTGCGTGAAGATCGACGTGGTCAACCCGTACTCGACGGCGTTGGCCTTGGCCAGCGCGTCCCCGAGCGTGGCGGCGGTGGCCACCGCCAGCACCGGCCCGAAGATCTCCTCCTTGAAGATGCGCATGCCCGGGTCGACGTCGTCGAAGATGGTCGGGGCCACGAACCAGCCCTGCGCCAGGTGCTCGGGCCGCGTGCCGCCGGTGAGCAACCGCGCCCCCTCCCGGCGGCCGGCGTCGATGTAGCCGAGCACCGTGCGCCACTGGTGGTCGGCGATCGACGGGCCCATCTCCATCGCCTCGTCGAGGCCCGGACCGACCTTGACGGCTTCGGCCGCGGCCACCAGCCGATCGACCAGGGCCCGCTTGACGTCGGGATGGGCGATCACCCGCGAGGTCGCCGTACAACGCTGGCCGGTCGAGCCGAAGGCGCCGCCGTGGATGGCGGCGGCCGCGGCGTCGAGGTCGGCATCGGGCATGACGATGACGGCGTTCTTGCCGCCCATTTCGCAGGTCACCTTGGCGCCGCGTCGGGCCGCCTTGACGTAGAGGTCCTGGCCGATGCGGTTGGAGCCGGTGAACGACAGGGCACGCAGTTCCGGCGCCGCCACCATCGCCTCGCCGACCTCACTGCCCTTCCCGACGACCATGTTGAAGACGCCCGCCGGCAACCCGGCCTCGGCATAGATCTCGGTCAGCAGCGCCGCGGTGGCCGGCACCAGCTCGGACGGCTTGAAGACCACGCAGTTGCCGGCGACCAGCGCCGGCGCCGACTTCCACACCGGGATCGCCCACGGGAAGTTCCACGGCGCGATCAGGCCGACGGCGCCGAGCGGCTGGCGCAGCGTGTAGGCGAAGGTGTCGCGCGCCTCGGACGGCAGCGTCCGGCCATGCATCCGGAAGCCTTCGCCGGCGTAGTACTCGAGCAGCGAGATGCCCTTCATCACCTCGCCCCGGGCTTCCTTGAGGATCTTGCCTTCCTCGCGGGTGAGCACCCGGGCGATCTCGTCGGCACGGCGTCGGGCCAGGTCGGCGGCCCGCCACAGCACCCGGCCGCGTTCCGGACCTGGGGTCTTCTTCCAGCCGCGCCAGGCAGCGGTGGCGGCCTCGACGGCACGCCGGACGTCGGCGGCGGTGGCCAGCGGGAACTCGGCGATGACGTCGCTGGTGTCGGCCGGGTTGATGTTGCGGGTCATCGAGCCGGAGTCGGGGTGATACCAGGTGCCGTTGACGTACGAACCGGTGTGCATCGCCGGATTACGCTATCACGCGGCTCGACTGTGTGACGGATTGGCCACAGTGGGTAGAAGGGAACCCACCCTGGGCTCGGGTGACCGGGCGCGGCCACCGCCGCGGGCGGCAGGCTTCGTGCATCGGTGTCGGCCCGGGCTCGGAGCGCGCGCGGTCGTGCCCGCGCCCGTGCGAGGGAAACCCATGGCCGACCACGTGACGGCGTCCCGCCCCCGACGCGACCAGCTCGACGTCTGCGCCCGGCTGAGCACGGCCATCAGCCGGGCGACGGGCGTCGCCCAGATCTACGACGCGGCGCTCGATGCGCTCGACGAGGGTCTGGGCGTGTCGCGGGCGTCGATCCTGTTCTTCGACCCCGACGGCGTGATGCGGTTCAAGGCCTGGCGGGGCCTGTCGGCCGGTTACCGGGCCGCCGTCGAAGGCCACACGCCGTGGACCTCCGACACACGCGACGCGGCGCCCATCGTCGTCCCGGACGTCGGCGCCGACTCCTCGCTGGCCGCCTACCTGCCGACCATCCGCAGCGAGGGCATCGCGGCGATGGCGTTCGTGCCGCTGGTCACCCGTGAACGGGTGATCGGCAAGTTCATGCTGTACTACCCCGTCGCCGGCGGCCCGGCCGGCGACGACGTGCCGCTGGCGCTCATCGTCGCCGCGCAGGTCGCGTTCGCGGTCGCCCGGATCCAGGCCGAGGTCCAGGCCCGCGAGAGCGAGGCCCGGCTGCGCTTCGCGCTCGACGCCGCCCTCATGGGCACCTGGGACTGGGATCTGCGGACCAACGCGGTCCGCTGGTCCGAGAACCTCGAGGCGCTCCACGGGCTGCCGCCCGGCACCTTCGACGGCACCTTCGCCAGCTACGCCCGCGAGATCCACCCCGACGACCGCTCCCGCGTGCAGGCCTCGGTCGAGCGGGCGCTCGCCGAGGGCGTCGCCCACGACGTCGAGTACCGCATCGTCGCCCCCGACGGCGCGGTGCGCTGGGTGGAGGGCAAGGGCCGCGTCGAGCACGTCGACGGCCGGCCGGCGCGGATGAGCGGCGTCTGCATGATGGTGACCCGGCGCAAGGAAGCCGAGATGGCGCGGCTGACGGCGGCGGAGGAAGCGAGCCGGCTGAAGGACGAGTTCCTCGCCACCCTGTCCCACGAGCTGCGGACGCCGCTCGGCGCCATCCTCGGCTGGGTGCAGGTGCTCGAGGCGTTCGGGCTCGATCCGCAGCGCGTCGCCCAGGCGGTGGAGGTGATCGGCCGCAACGCCCGGCTCCAGGCCAAGCTCATCGAAGACATCCTCGACGTGTCGCGCATCATCACCGGGAAGCTCCAGATCGAACGTGAGACGGTCGATGTCCCGCACCTCATCGAGACCGCGGCCGCGACCCTCGAACCCACGGCGCGAGCGCGCGACGTCACGCTGTGCGTCGCGGCGCCGCCGGCCTGCGCGGTGCTCGGCGATGCCAGGCGGCTGCACCAGGTACTCGCCAACGTGCTGGCCAATGCCGTCACGTTCACGCCCGAGGGCGGGCGGGTCACCCTCGACACACGGCTCGACGGCGACGCCCTCGTCGTCGAGGTGCACGACACCGGCGCCGGCATCGACCCCGACTTCCTGCCCTTCGTGTTCGATCGCTTCCGCCAGGCCGACAGCCGCTCGACGCGACGCCACGGCGGGCTCGGCCTCGGCCTGGCGATCGCCCGTTCCCTGGTCGAACAGCACGGCGGCCAGATCGGCGCGGCGAGCGAGGGGCCCGGGTGCGGCGCGACCATCACGCTCCGCCTGCCGACCCGGACGTCCCCCGCCCCGGCGGGCGCCGCCGACGCGTGGCGGGAGCCGGCCGCCAGCCCGACCTTGCACGGCCGCACCGTCCTCGTCGTCGACGATCATCGCGACTCGCGCGACGTGATCGCCGCCTACCTGGAGCCCACCGGCGCGGCGATCGTCCAGTGCGAATCGGCCACCGCCGCGCTGGCGCTGGCCGCCGGCCGGGCCTTCGATCTGGTCATCGCCGACCTGGCGATGCCGGATGTCGACGGCTTCGAGCTCGTCACGCAGCTGCGGGCGCAGCGGCCGGACCTGCGGGCGATCGCGGTCAGCGCCTTCGCCCGGCTGGAAGATCGCCACAAGGCGCTCGTCGCCGGTTACTCCGCCTACTGCGCCAAGCCGGTGGACCGCGCCCGCTTCCTCGACACCGTGCGGACCGTGCTGCGTCCCGACGCTGGGGAGCGGTAGGCACGCGGGCCGCCAGGACGACCGTGCGAACGGCCGACAGGCCGTCGCCCGCCTGGCTCACCGACCCGACGGACGCAGCACCGCGCGTGCCTCGGCCAGGGCCGGCCGCTCGGCATCCGCCCGCACGGCGAGCTCGACCAGCGCCCGGTAGTGGCTGATGGCGAGCGCCCGGTTGCCGGCCGCCTCGGCGGCCCGCGCCGCGCCGTAGACCGCGCGGAAGCGATGCGGCTCCCGGGTCAGCGTGGCCTGGAACGCCTCGAGGGCCTCGCCGGGGCGGTCGAGCTGCAGGAGCATCTCGCCAAGCAGTTCGCGGGCCGGCTTGATCGGCCCTGGCGTCACGGCCGACTTCTCGGTGGCATCTTCCCTGGTGACGGCGTCCTGCATCAGCGCCAGCGCGTCCGACGGCCGGCCTTCGGCCAGCAGTACCCACGCCTCGGCGCCGCGGCGCTGGATCTCGACCTGCTCGGTCCAGTAGGCGTCCTTCGTGGCGGCGACGATCTCGCGAAGGTCGACCAGCCGGGCCACGTCGCGACGGGCCGCCGCGACCTGGCCGCTGCGCGCCGCACCGAGGGCCCGCGCGAAGTGCGTCACCGCATCCGCCCAGGCGAAGGGCGTGCCCGGCGGCGTCAACGCCGCGGCCTCGGTCCACACCGCGCGCTCGAGCGCGTAACGGGCCGGAATCGCCGCCACCGCGTAATAGCCGGCCGAGGGCGGCGCGGCGTTGCCGGCGCCGGCGTCGGGAATCCGCGCCGCCAGCGGCGCCACCAGCGGCAGCGTGCGGCTCGCCGCCGCGTCCTGCGCCGTCTGCAGGTAGGCGTAGACCTGATAGTCGAGCGCGTGCAGTTCTTCCGACACCGCGCCCGGGTCGGTGCGCGCCGCGGCGGCCGACGCCAGGTTGGTGTCGATCGAGTCCTGCCACAATCCCAGGCGCGTGAAGGTGTGCGAGGGCATGTGGAGCGCGTGCGGCGCGTCGGGAGCGATCGCGGCATAGCGGCGGGCGGCGGCGAGGCCCCGCGGCGCCAGCGGCGGCACGTCGAAACTGTGGATGATGTAGTGCGCCAGCCCGGGATGCTCCGGCTGACGCGCAAATTCGGCTTCCAGGATCGCCGCGGCCTTCAGCTGGTTGGCGTAGGTCTTGTCGGTCAACGGCGCCGTCTGGCCGAGGGCCAGGGCGTAGAAGATGCGGGCTTCGCTGTCGTCGGCGAAACGGGCCGAGAGCGCGGCCATCGCCTGCTCGTAGGCCAGCGTCCGGCTGCGCTGGTCGCGGACCGCGGCGTCGGCGAAGAGCGTCGCGACGGCCGCCAGGTAGGCCTGTTCGCGATCGGTGGCCGCGCCGCGCGCGCGGCCGGCCGAGACGGCGGCCTGTCCGGCCTGGAGGGCCTGCGGCGTGCGGAATCCGCCGAACGGATTGCCCCACCAGCTCATCGCGATGCCCCAGTCGGCCATCGCGCACGCCGGATCCCGGGCGAGGACGGCGTCGAACGCCTCGATGGCGGCCGAGAACCAGAACGAGTGCAGCAAGGCGACCGCGCGGTCGAACTCGGGCTGAGCCTCCGCCCGGCACGACGTGGCGAAGTGCACGGCGCCGATCCGGCCGGGCGGCCGGGCGTCGTGCGGCTGCGCCGCCGCCGAAGCGGCCGCCGCCGCCATCAACACCGCGCAGACGATGCGGGTCATCGGTGCCTCCCGGCCCCTTCCAGGGCCGCCCCGGCCAGGGGCGCCCGGCCGGTCGCTATACTCAGCGGCATTCTGGATCCATTTCCGTCACTCCGCACATGACCGCCCCACACCGTCTGGCCGTCCTCGTCGCTGCCCTGGCCGCCGTGCCGGTCACCGCCCGCCAGCCGGCCGTCTGCGACGTCCTCATCGCCAACGGCCGGGTCGTCGACGGCACCGGCGCGGCGTGGGTCGCCGCCGACGTCTGCGTCCGCGGCGATCGCCTCGCCGCCGTGGCCCCCCGGCTCGACGCCGCCGCCACGCGGCGGCTCGACGCCACCGGTCTGGTCGTCGCGCCGGGATTTCTCGATCTGCTCGGCCAGTCCGAGTACTGGGTGCTGCGCGACCCGCGCGTCGGCAGCAAGGTGATGCAGGGCATCACCACCGAGCTGACCGGCGAGGCCAGCTTCACCAGCGTCGCCCACCCGGGGGCGCGCCGCGCCCACCCCTTCGCGGCGATGTTCGACCGCGAGGGCGTGCCGCACTGGGACGACCTGGCCGGCTACCTCGCCGTGCTCGACGCGCATCCCGCCACCATCAACCTCGGCACGTTCATCAGCGCCGGCGGCGTCCGCGAGTCCGTGGTCGGGCGCGACGACCGGGCGGCCACGGCCGCGGAACTGGCGCGGATGGAGGCGCAGGTGACGGCGGCGATGGCGGCCGGGGCCTTCGGCCTGTCGACCTCCCTGCAGTACGTGCCGGACCGCTTCGCCCGCACCGACGAACTGGTGGCGCTCGCCAAGGTCGCCGGCCGCCACGGCGGCAGCTACATCACGCACCAGCGCTCGGAAGCCGACGCCATCGACGACAGCCTCGACGAGGTGTTCCGCATCGCCCGGGAGGCCGGCGTGCCGGCGACGATCCACCACCTCAAGACCGCCTACAAGCAGAACTGGGGGCGGATGCCGAAGGTGCTGGCGCGGCTCGAGCAGGCCCGTCGCGACGGCCTCGACGTCGCCGCCGACCAGTATCCCTACGTCGCCGGCAGCAACCCGCTCGACTCCAGCCTGCCGGTGTGGGCTCGCGAGGGCGGCCGCGCGGCGATGGTGGCGCGCCTGAAGGATCCGGCGACGCGCGCGCGGATCAAGGCCGAAATCCTCCAGCCGTCCACGACCTGGGAGAACCAGTACCTGGGCTCGGGCGGCGCCGCCGGCATCCTGGTGTCGGCGGTCGGGCGCGCCGAGCTGAAGCGCTATCAAGGCCGGACGCTCGACGACATCGCCGCCGCCGAGGGCAAGGACCCGCTCGACGTGCTGATGGACCTCATCGCCGAGGACGACACCACCGGCAGCGGCGTGATGTTCTTCATGCACGAGGACGACGTGCGGGCGGCGCTGCGGCACCCGCTGGTCATGCTCGGCACCGACTCGGGCGGCATGGCGCCCGACAGCGGCCCGCCGACCGCCGGCGTCCATCCGCGGGCCTGGGGCTCGGCGGCGCGCATCCTCGGGCATTACGTGCGCGACGAGCGGCTGCTGACGCTCGAGGAAGCCATTCGCAAGATGACCTCGCAGCCGGCGCAGCGCATGGGCCTGTGGGACCGCGGGATCGTCCGGCCCGGCGCCTTCGCCGACCTGGTCGTCTTCGACCCGGTGACGATCCGCGATCGGGCGACGTTCGCCGCGCCGCGGCAGTACGCGGAAGGGGTGCGCCACGTGCTGGTCAACGGCCAGTTCGTGGTCGACGACGGCCGACTCACCGCCGCCCGGCCGGGACGGGCGCTGCGCGGTCCCGGCGCCGGGCGCGCCGTGGCGGCCGGCGCGCCGGCCGCCGATCCGACCCCGGTGCGCCGCGTCGTCGACGACTACGTGGGTCTCTACACGAAGGAGGCGCTGCCGCGGTGGCGCGACCTCTTCCTGCCGTCCTTCACCGCGACCTCACCGGCGGCGGGTGGCGGCGCCACCGTGCGCACCCTCGATCAGTTCTACGAGGCCCAGGCGCGCGGGTTCGCGCGGGCGGCCACCATGTCCGAGGCCCTCGAGGACGTGGTCGTCGAGCGGACCGGACGGATGGCGACCGCACGCGCCGCCTTCGTGTTCCACCAGGACGGCACGTCGCGGCGCGGCCGCCTGGTCCTGACGCTGGTCGACACCGGCCCGGCGTGGAAGATCGCCAGTCTGCTGTTCTCCTATTGATGGCGGACACGCGGCCAGGCAGCCTCAGGCTGCCCGGGCCGCCACTCCAAGAGGGCACACTCATGACCGACCCGATTCCGGCCGCTTCGCATCCGTCGACCCGCCGGGCCTTCCTCGGCACCGCGCTCGCCGCGCCGCTGCTGGCGGCGGCGCGACAGGCCCCGTCCCCGGTCGTCCCGCCGCAGGCGCCGCGCGACTGGTCGGGCGGGACCCCGATCCGCTATCCCGACCCCGACATCATCGCCCTCGATCCGCGCTTCCGCCGCTACGTCATCGGCAACACCACGATCCGCCGCCTGCACACCGGCACGCTGTGGGCCGAGGGGCCGGCGTGGAACGGCGTCGGCCGCTATCTGGTGTGGAGCGACATCCCGAACAACGTCCAGCATCGCTGGGTCGAGGACGACGGGCGGGTCACGGTGTTCCGCAACCCCTCGGGGTTCAGCAACGGCAACACCTTCGATCGCCAGGGTCGCCAGCTGTCGTGCGAGCACGGCGGCCGCCGCGTGGTGCGCTACGAACACGACGGCACGGTGACGATCATCGCCGAGCGCTACCAGGGCAAGCGCCTCAACTCCCCCAACGACGCCGTCGTGCATCCCGACGGCAGCATCTGGTTCACCGATCCGATCTACGGCATCCGCGGCAACTACGAAGGCTTCAAGTCCGAGTCGGAGGTGACGCCGGGCGTCTACCGCGTCGACCCGCAGACCGCGCAGGTGGCGCTGGTGACCGACGAGATCAGCGGCCCGAACGGGCTGTGCTTCTCCCCGGACTACACCCGCCTCTACGTCGCCGACACCGGCACCGGACGCGACATCCGGGTCCTCGACGTGGCCGGCGCCACCGCCCGCAACCTGCGCCGGCACGCGGCGCTGACGATCCCCGGCGCCCCCGACCAGCCATCGGCAGCCGACGGCATGCGCTGCGACGTGGACGGCAACATCTGGGCCGGCGCGCGTCCGGGCGTCCAGGTCGTCGCTCCCGACGGCGTCGCCATCGGCGTCATCCGGCTGCCGGAGAACTGCGCCAACGTCTGCTTCGGCGGCACGATGCGCAACCGTCTCTTCATGACGGCGAGCCAGTCGCTCTACGCCGTCCACGTCGACACCCAGGGCGCGGTCTGAGGCCGAACGCTCCCCGAGCGGGCCGTCGGGGTCCGCGCCGGCGCCGGGCTCGGGGCCGCCAGCTCAGCGGCAACCGGGGTGCATGCAGTTGCAGTGCAGCTCGGTTTCCGGGGCCTTCTTGCAGTAGTCGCTGCAGAATTTCTCTCCCGCAGGCACCGTGCAATCGCAGGAGGGATGGGCGCACTTCTGACGCTGGTCGGCGGTGGGCTCAGGCATCGGCTCCCTCGCTTTCTCCCGGCATCATAGTCTCCGAGGGCCGGGCACGGCCCCAGAGCGGGACGGTGCGACGGTGCGGATGAGGTTTGACGGCACCGGGGGTTGCCGTTAGACTCCGACACGGGATGGCCCGTCGGGGCATCTCACGATTCAGTCATGAATGGCTCGGCGTCGGTCCGCTCCTGCTGCTGTTGTCGCCCCCCTGCCACGGGGCCGGGAGCCCGCCTGCCGTGACCGACGGATGCCGATAGTCACGATGCGCGTCACCCCCTGCGGCCCTCTCGCCCCCGAGAGGGCCGTCGTCGTTTCAGGTCTGGAGTCGTCATGAACCTCGCCGCCGTCGTCAACCTCGTGGTCTTCGCGCTCGCCCTGGTCTGGCTCGGCTACCGTCGCCGGCGCGGCGCCGCCTTGTCGACCAACGTGCTCCTGGCCGTGCTGATCGGCGTGGCCCTCGGCGCGCTCGCCCAGGCCGTGTACGGCCTGGGCAGTCCGGCGATCACCGGGGCCGTCCCCTGGGTGAACGTCGTCGGCGGCATCTACGTGCGGCTGCTGCAGATGGTCATCGCCCCGCTGGTGCTGGTGTCGATCCTCGCCGCGGTGACCCGCCTCGACGACACCCGCGCGCTCGGCAAGATCAGCGGCGGCGTGCTCGGCCTGCTGCTGGCGACCACCGCCGTCGCGGCCCTGATCGGCATCGGCATGACGCAGCTCTTCGGCCTGCGCGCCGACGGGCTGGTGCAGGGCGCCCGCGAGCTGGAGCGCGGCACCTACCTCGAGGGGCGCGTCGGCGAGGCGCAGGCACTCAACGTGCCGACGCTGCTGCAGAACTTCGTCCCGACCAACATCTTCGCCGACCTCGCCGGCAGCCGTTCGACGTCGGTCATCGGCGTGGTGGTGTTTGCGACCCTGCTCGGCCTGGCGGTGCTGGCCTTGCGCCGCGACAACGCCGAGCTCGGCGACCGGGTGGTCAAGGGCATCGACGCCCTGCAGGCGCTGGTGCTGCGCCTGGTGCGCATGGTCATCCGCCTCACGCCCTACGGGGTGCTGGCGATGATGACCCGGGTGGTGGCGACCTCCAACGTCAACGACGTCATCAGCCTGGGGACGTTCGTCGTCGCCAGCTACGTCGGCATGGGCGTGATCCTGCTGATGCACGCCACTCTGCTGGCGTCCGCCGGGCTCAGCCCGGTGCGGGTCTACCAGAAGATCTGGCCGCTGCTCACCTTCGCCTTCACGTCGCGGTCCAGTGGCGCGGCGATTCCGCTCAGCATCGACACCCAGGTGACGCGACTCGGCACCGCGCCGGCGATCGCCAACTTCGCCGCCAGCTTCGGCGCCACCATCGGCCAGAACGCCTGCGCCGGCCTGTATCCGGCGATGCTGGCGATGATGATCGCGCCCTCGGCGGGCATCGACGCCACCTCGCCGTCGTTCCTGCTGTCGCTGGTCGGCGTCGCCACGCTCGGGTCGTTCGGCATCGCCGGCGTCGGCGGCGGCGCCACCTTCGCCGCGCTGGTCGTGCTCTCCACCCTGAACCTGCCGGTGGCACTGGCCGGCCTGCTCATCTCGGTCGAACCGCTCATCGACATGGGCCGCACCGCCGTCAACGTCAGCGGCTCGGTCACCGCCGGCACGATCACCAGCAAGCTGCTCGGCCAGACCGACCTGGCGATCTTCGCCGCCGATGCGCCGGTGGCGCCGGCGGCGGTGCCCGGCGCGGCGCCGGTGGACGGCGATGCCGCCCCCCGGCCGGCGCGGGCGTAGCGCGCCAGCGGAACAGGCAGGCAGGGCAGCGCTTCAGAGCTGCCGAGAGGCGCAGATACGTAGGGCAGCTCTTCAGAGCTGCCGAGGGCGCAGATACGTAGGGCAGTTCTTCAGAGCTGCCGGCGAGGCGGAACTGAAGGTCCGCCCTGCGTCTCCGCCCCTACGTTCCGGTCTAGGGCTTGGGCTGCTCGCGAGCGAAGGTGACGCCGCTGGTCGTCAACGACGCCACCTCGCCGCGGGCGTCGAGCTGGAAGGTGGCCGGGGCGGTGCCGCGCCACCGCGCGTCCCACACCGCCCGGAACGTGTCGTAGTGCCAGTGCTGCAGCGGCCCGGTGAAGCCCTCGCCGAAGCGCACCTGCAGGCGGCCGGCGTCGTGGGAGACGGTGACGGTCCCGTACACCGGGCTGCGATAGGTGCCGGCGTAGCGGGCCAGCGGCAGCGACGGCGACGTGCCGACCACCCGGGCGGCCTCGGCCTTGGCCCGCTCCGCCTCGGCGGCCCTGGCCAGCTCGCCGTAGAGGGCGCGGAACTCGCCGCTCCAGTCGCGCGCCGGCCGGCCGAGATAGCGGTCGAAGACGCTGTACATCAACGCGTGACGCAGCTCGGCGTGGTCGAGGTTGGCCAGGACGTAGACCCCGAGGCCGCGGTCGCGGATGAGCCCGGCGATCGCCACCATGCCGTCGATGCTGCCGGTGTGGAAGTCGACCTTCTCGCCGGCGTAGTCGGACTGGAACCAGCCGAGGCCGTAGGTGGTCCAGTGCGGCGAGGTGAGCCGGGCCGTCGGGTAGAAGGCGTCGGCGCCGACCATCGTCTGCGGCGCGAAGAGTTCCGTCACGGTCTTGGCGCTGAGCAGACGCGTGCCGTCGCGCGTCGTGCCGCCGGCCAGCAGCATCCGCAGCCACTCGGCCATGTCGCCGACGCTCGACCACACCGATCCCGCCGGGGCGACACTGTCCACCGAGGCGTTGCGGATCACGGTGACCGCGCCGTCGATCTCGTAGTGCGGCGCGGCGACGTTGGGTTGGGCGGCTAGCGTCGCCGCCGTGGGAATCGTGCCGGACATGCCCAGCGGCACGAAGAGGCGCGTCCGCACGAAGTCCGCCCACGGCATCCCGCTCACCGCCGCCACCACTTCCCCGGCCGCGGCGTACATCACGTTCTGGTAGGTGAAGTGCGAGCGCAGCGAGCTCTCCAGCGGCACCTCGCGCAGCCGGCCGATCACCTCGCGGGCCGGCGTCGGCTGCTCGTACCACAGCAGGTCGGTATTGGGGACGCCGGCGCGGTGGGTCAGCAGGTCGCGCACCCGGACCTCGCGGGTCACGTAGGGGTCGGCGAGGGCGAACCACGGCAGGTGATCGACGACGCGGTCGTCCCAGCCCAGGCGGCCCTCGTCGACGAGCACGCCGATCGCCGCCGCGGTCATCGCCTTGGTCGTCGAGCCGATGGCGAAGAGCGTGCGCTCGTCGACGGCGTCGGCCGCTCCGAGGCGGCGGACGCCGTAGCCCTTGGCGAACACCACCTCGCCGTCCTTGACGACGGCGATGGCGAGTCCAGGCGTCCGCCAGTCGCGGACGGCCTGGGCCACCTGGGCGTCGAAGCCAGCCAGCGGATCCGGCTGCGCGGCGGCGATCGGACCGAGCAGGAGGGTCGCCGCGACGGCGAGCGCAAGGGCGAAGGCGCGAGGCGTGGACATGCGGTGAGTGTACGCGCCGATCGGGGCGACCGGCGCGCGGACTGGTAGGATGCGCGGCATGCCGCCCCGACCGCGCCGCCGACCTCCGATCACCGCGGCCGGCGTGGCCCTGCTGCTGGCCACCATCGCCGTCGAGGCCGGCGGGGCACGCCAGGACCAGGGGGCGCTGCGCCAGGGCCTGGCCGGGGTGCCGGGCGCGCAGCTCTTCTACTACGACAGCGGCGGCAGCGGACCGGCGATCGTGCTGCTGCACGCGGCCACGGGCAGCGTTCGGGCCTGGGAATACCAGTTTGGACCGCTGGTCGCCGCCGGCTACCGCGTCGTCGCCTACGACCGTCGCGGGCATGGGCGCACCGAGGTCGATCCCGACGGCCCCCTCGCCACTGCCGCCGACGACCTCATCGCCCTCGCCGACGCCATGGGACTCGATCGCTTCCACCTGGTGGGCACCGCCGCCGGCGGCATCGTCGCCATCGACGCCGCGCTCGCCTTTCCCGCCCGGCTGCGCAGCCTGGTCGTCGCCAACAGCCTCGGCGGCGTCACCGATCCGTCGTATGTCGAACTCGGCCAGCGGCTCCGCCCGACGGAGTTCTCGGCGCTGCCGCCGCACCTGCGCGAGCTCGGGCCCGAGTACCGCGCCGCCGATCCCGACGGCACCGCCCGCTGGCTGGAGCTGGCCGGCCGGAGCCGCGCGCCGGGCGACGCGCCGCCGCCCCAGCCGCCGAAACAGCGCGTCACCTTCGCCAGCCTCGAGGGCCTGCGGGTGCCGACGCTGCTCCTGACCGGCGGCGCCGACATGTACACACCGCCGGCGGCGCTGCGGCTCTTCCTCGCCCGGATCCCCGGGGCGGCGTCGGTGGTGCTGCCCGAGGTCGGCCACTCCGCCTACTGGGAGCAGCCGGCGGCCTTCAACCGCGCCGTGCTCGACTTCGTCGCCCGCTATTGAGCGGCAGGGCCGCCGCCGTCGAGGCGCATCGTGTAGCAGACCGCGGTGCCGTCGAGAGCGACGACGCCGTCCTGCCGCGTCACCCGCGTGGCAAGCTTCGTGATCGGCTTGTCGGTGCGGACCTCCAGCACCTCGACGCGCCCGGTGATGGTGTCGCCCGGGCGGACCGGCGCCGTGAACTTCCAGTCCACGTGCAGGAACACGGTGCCCGGTCCGGGCAGCGCCTCGGCGACGACGGCGTTCAGGATGGCGCTGGTCACGCCGCCCTGGACGACGATCTCGCCGAAGCGCGAGGCCCGCGCCGCCGCCTCGTCGTAGTGCAGCGGGTTGCGGTCGCCGCTGATCTCGGTGAAGCGCTGGATGAACCCGGGCTCGACCCGGTGCGATCGCTCGGCCACCTGGCCGACGACCGGGACCGGACCGCTCCAGGCCGGGGACTGGGGACTGCTCATCGACGCCTCCTCACCCGGATCACGACGTCGGCCGCGCCGACCCGTCACGCCCGTCCGAACGCATCCGAGAATTTCTGCCGCTGGTCGAGGTTGCCGATCATCACCAGCTCGGAGCCGGCGGGCAGGATCGTCGCCGAGTGCAGCTCGGTGACGAACCGGTCGCCGTCCTGGACGGCGATGACGACCAGGCCGGTGCGGGCGCCGATGGCGCTCTGCTGCAGGGTCCGGCCGGCCAGCGCCGCCGGCAGTTCGCGGGTGAAGAGCGCCACGCCCTCGCCGAGGATGACGGTCTCGCGGCCGAGGATCAGCGCAAACAGGCTCTCGGCGCCGAGCGACGCGTAGCTGAGCACGACGTCGGCGCCGGCGCGGTGGATGGCCTCGACGTTGCGTTCGTGGGTGACGCGGCTGACGATGCGCAGGTCGGGCTTGAGCCGCCGGCAGTAGACGGCGAGGTAGATGTTCATCGCGTCGTCGTTGGTGGTCAGCACCACCGTCGACGCGCTGGCCAGCCCGGCCCGTTCCAGACTGGCCCGGTCGGCGGCATCGCCCTCGACCTCCAGGTCGGCGACGCCGTCGAGCGCGGCCAGCGCCCGCGGGTCCTTCTCGAGCACGTGGGTCCGGATCCGCAGCCGCGTCAACTCGGTGGCGGCCGCCTGGCCGACCCGGCCGGCACCGATGATGAGCACCACCCCGCCGCCGTCGCCGACGCCGCGGCCGGCGAAGCTGGCATTGAGGCGGTCGAGCTGTTCGTGCGTCCCGGCGACGACCAGGACGCCGGCCGGATCGATGCGGGTGGCGGGATAGGCCGGCTGCAGGCGGCCGCGGAGCCAGATGCCGGCCACGCTCAGGCCGGTTTTCTCGCGCAGCCGCGTTTCGTGGACGGCCCGGTTGGCGAACGGCGTGTGGCGCACCGGCAGCTCGGCGACGACCAGGTCGCGATACCCGCCGACCACGTGGGCGCCGGCGCGGCCGACGTCGACGCGATGGGCGAGATACTCGCCGAGCTGACGTTTGAGCGGCAGCACGCAGGTGGCGCCGCTGAGCGCCAGCACGTCGATCGAGTCCTCGGCCTCGGCGATGGCGGCGATCGGCACCTCGGGCGCGACCTCGCGGGCGGTCAGGGTGATGTTCGAGTTGGTGGTGTCCTCGCGGTTGGCGATGAGCAGCCGGGCCCGTCCGGCGCCGGCCGCCGCATACGTGTCGGCGCTGTCGACCTCGCCGGCCACCACCGCCACGCCGTCGCCGGCCAGCTGGGCGGCGGCCGCCGGGTCCGGTTCGATCACGACGTAGGGCAGACCGGCGGTCTGCAGCTGGCGGATGAGGCCGATGGCGATGGCGTCGTACTCGGCGAACACGACGTGGTCGCGCACGGCGTCGGCCACCTCGCGCGGCGCCCGCATGCGCATCCGGGCCTCGAGCCACGGCGCGTAGAACAGCCGGATGAACAGGAACGGCAGCATCACCAGCAGCAGCACGACGCCCGACAGCAGCACGACGATGCTGAACAGGCGGCCGACGTCGGTGGTGAACGTGATGTCGCCGAACCCCAGCGTGGTCATCACGACCAGGGTCCAGTAGAAGCCGGTGATCCACGAGTGCTGCTGGCCTTCGGCGCGCTCCATGATCACGTGGAAGATCACGGCGTAGGCGACGATGAGGGCGGTGAGGAACAGCAGGTAGCGCAGCAGCGCCCCGAGGTTGGTGCGCAGCTCGCGCTCGGCGAGGAGGTAGGCCAGTTGACTGGGCAGGAACTTCATCGGCGCCGGCGAGTGTAGCGCGCGACCGCGCACCGGCCACCAAGCCGGTACACTCAGACGGTTCGATGTCCGCGCCGCCTTCCCGCCCCGACCGCGCCTGGCGCGTCGCCGTGACCCGCGACGAGCCGGCCGACGGCCCGCTCACGCGGGCCCTCGAGGCGGCGGCGTTCGTGGCGGTGCCCTGCGCGGTGCTGGTCGCCCAGCCGCCGCCCGACCCCGGCGGGCTGGCGCGGGTTGCCGCCGGCCTGGACGGCTACGACTGGGTGGTCGCGACCGGCCCGCGGGCGGTGGCCGCGCTGACCGCGGCGCGCGGGTCGCGGTGGCCGGCCGGGCTCCGCACCGCCGCAGTCGGTCTGCGCACCGCCGAGGCACTGACCGCCCATGGCGCCTGGCCGCCGCCGCTGGCGGCCGCCAATGCCGACGCGTTGTGGGCGCGGCTGCGCGACGCCGAGCGCTGGCCGACCCGACGCGTCCTGGTGGCGACCACGACCGGCGGCGACCACCTGGTGGCCGACGGCCTGCGCGACGTCGGCGCCGCGGTGGAGGAGGTCGATGCCTACCGCATGGCGCCGCGGCCGCTGGCCGACATCGCCGCCGACTGGCAGCGTGGCGACATCGACGCGGCGGTCGTCGCCGGCGCCGCGACCGCGACCACGCTCATCCTGGCGGTCGGCACCGGGGCACTGGCGCGGCTGGCGGCGCTCCTCGCGGTCGGGCCGGCCACGGCCGACGCGTTGCGGCGCGCCGAGGTCGCCTGTCACCTGGCGGCTGACGGCGACTTCGCCGCAGCGGCTGAGTCGCTGGCCGCGCTGCGCGACGCCCGGGTGGGTCCGTAGGTCGCGACCTGCCGCGCCGGCTCAACGCTTCAAGCGCGGGACGAACTTGGTCAGGCCCTGAATCGGGCCGACCTCACCGGCATAGACGACGCCGGCGGCGTCCACGGTGACGCCCTCGCCCATCGACCCGAAGCCGCCCATGCCGGAGGCCTGCTTGGACACGTGCTCGGGCACGAAGTACCACACCTCGCCGGTGCGGGCGCTGCCGACGCGCAGGCCCTTGCGCCAGCCGGGGTTGTAGTTGTCGTCCGACTCCGAGTCGATGGCGTAGAGGGTGTCGTCGGCGCTGATCGCCAGGCCGCTGATGCGGCTGAACTGGTACCAGGTGTCGAGGTGCTTGCCGCTCTGGTCGAAGATCTGCAGGCGGCGGTTGCCGCGGTCGGCGACGAACAGCCGCCCCCTGGAGTCGAAGGCGAGCGCATGCGCGCCGCGGAACTCGCCGGGGCCGTAGCCGTACTTGCCGAAGGTGGTGAGGAGCTTGCCGTCGGGGCTCCACTTGGAGATCCGGCCGACGCCGTTCGGGGCGGTCTCGTCCATGAACTGGTCGTTGTGGGCCTCGGCGACGAAGATGCTGCCGTCGGGCGCGATGGCGACGTCGTTGGGCTCGGTGAGCGCCTGCGGCGGTGCGCCCGGCGTGCCCGGCGTGCCGATCGTCAGCAGCAGCTTGCCCTGCGGGCTGAACTTCATCACCGTGTGGCCCTTGCCGGCGGCGTTGGGGAACTTCTTCAGCTCCTCGGCGCTGGCCGAGCGCGCGTCGACCACCCAGACGTTGCCCTGGCGATCGACATCGATGCCGTGCGGCCACAGGATCTGGCCGGCGCCGAACTGGGCCACGACCTTGCCGGACGGATCGAGCTTGACGATCGGGTTGACGTCGGAGCCGGCACAGGAGTTGGTGCCGCAACGGTCGCCGGCCCAGATGTGCCTGCCGTCGATGTCCACCGCGACGGCGCTCACCGAACCCCAGCGTCGGCCGTCGGGCAGGGTGCCGAAGTTGCGCACCGTCTCGTAGGGGTTCGGCAGGTGGTTCACCGGCGCGACCTTGGCGTGCTCGGGCGGCCCCGAGGCGCCGCGCGGGCGTTGGGCGGTCTGCCCGGTGAGGGTGACGGCCGCGGCGACGGCGGCGATGGCGACGGCGGCCACCCGGGCGAGCGGATTGGCGTGGGGACGGATGCTCATGATCGGTGCCTCGACGTGGGCGGCATTGTGGTCGCGGGACGGCGGGCGGCGCAAGCCTGCCGCCTCACCGCCGGCGCTTCGCCTTGGCCGGCGGCTTGGCCGCGCGGCCCTTGGCCCGCGACCGCGGCGCGTCGGCGGCGCGGGTGAGCGCCATCTGCGCCAGCGCCGACTGGTCGAGGAAGAAGTGCCGGACCGTGCCGCACATCCAGGTGTCGTCCATGAAGGTCACCACGCCGCTGGCGACGTCGTACATGGCGCCGATGACGCCGATCTGCCCCTGCTCGATGAGCTGGCGCAGCACCATGCTGCGCTCGATGACGCCTTCCACCGAACGCCGGACGTGGATGTGCGCCACCTTGTCGACGAACTCGGCGTTCTTGGCGGTGCGATTGCTGCTGACGGAGCGCTCGAAGTAGACCGACGGCTGGATGGCGTTGATGAGCGTCGACAGGTTGCCGAGCTGCACGTTGTCGCAGGCCCCCTTGATCGCCCCGCAGCTGGTGTGGCCGAGCACGACCAGCAGCCGCGACCCGGCGACCTTGCAGGCGAACTCCATGCTGCCCAGCACCATGTCCGACAGGACGTTGCCGGCCATGCGGATGCTGAAGATGTCGCCGAGGCCCTGGTCGAAGATGAGTTCGGCCGAGGTCCGCGAGTCGATGCAGCTCAGGATGGTGGCGAAGGGCCACTGGCCGTCGCGCGTCTCGTTGACCTGCTCGAGCAGGTTGCGGTTGGCCTTGAGGTTCTTCACGAACCGGTCGTTGCCTTCCTTCAGGAAGGCGAGCGCCTTGTCGGGCGTCATCGTCGCCTGGGTGTCCTTGGTGTGTGCACGCATCGCTCTCACTGCTCCGCCTTGGGTTGGACGCGGGCCGGGGCGTAGTTGATGTGGACGATGGACCACGCCCCGCCGCGCTTGAAGAGGACGTCGGTCTCCTGGTTGTCTTCGACGCTGACCACGCCCCTGGCGGTCCGCGTCGTCACCCGGAGCACGTAGGTGGCCACGGCCGCGTCGCCCGACGGGCCGACCTGCACGCGCAGGTCGCGCACCTCGGCGCCCTCCAGCCGGTTGCCGGCCCCGATGTACTTGGTCCACGACGCGCGATAGGACGGCAGGTCGACCCGGCCCTCCGGGAACCACTGGGTGAGATCGGGCGCGAACGCCGCGAAGTAGGCGTCGAGGTCGTTCCTGGCGTAGTCGGCGTTGTAGCGGGCGATGACGGCGCGGACCTCCTGCTCGGCCTGGGCCGCGCCCGGCGGGGACTGCGCGTGGGCCGTCAGCGCGAACGCCGAGACGGCGAGGACGAGGGGCAGCAGACGCATGCGGACTCCTGGAGCGATCGACACCGGGCGATTGTACCGCGACCGCCTCGCGCTACCCTGGCACATGCCGTCCGCGTTCGCCCTCGACCCGCCCATCCCGCCGATGCTGGCCAAGGCGCTGCCCGACGTGCCGTCCGGGCCGGGCCTGTTCTACGAGCCGAAGTGGGACGGCTTCCGGGCGGTCGTGTTCCGCGGAGCCGGCGACGACCTCCACATCCAGAGCCGCGAGCTGAAGCCGCTCGACCGCTACTTCCCCGAGCTGCGCACGGCGCTCACGGCCGGCCTGCCGGCCGGCGCGATCGTCGACGGCGAGATCGTCATCGCCACCCCGCGCGGCCTGGACTTCGACGCCCTCCAGCAGCGGATCCATCCCGCGGCATCGCGCATCGCCACCCTGGCGGCCGCCACACCGGCCTCGTTCGTCGCCTTCGATCTCATCGCCGCCGAGGGCCGCGATCTGCGCGCGCGGCCGTTTGCCGAACGGCGGGCCGGGCTGGAGCGGCTGCTGGCCGCCGCCGTCCCGCCGTTGCACCTGACGCCGATCACCGTCGAGGTCGCCCGCGCCCGCGACTGGCTGGCGCGGTTCGAAGGCGCCGGGCTCGACGGCGTGATGGTCAAGACCGGCGACGGTCCCTACACGCCTGGCGTGCGATCGATGGTCAAGGTGAAGCATTCGCGCACCGCCGACTGCGCCGTCGCCGGGTTCCGCTGGCACAAGAGCGGGCCGGGCACACTGGTCGGGTCGCTCCTGCTAGGCCTCTACGATGCGCGCGGCCGGCTGCAGCACGTCGGCGTGACGTCGGCCTTCACCGCCGCCCGCCGCCGCGAGCTGGCCGGGGAACTGGCGCCACTGCGCGACCGGGCGCTCGACGGCCACCCGTGGGCGGGGTGGGCCGACGCGGCGCCGTCGGGGCGGATGCCGGGGGGGCACAGCCGCTGGAGTGCCGGCAAGGACCTGTCGTGGGAGCCGCTGCGCGTCGAGCGGGTCTGCGAAGTCGCCTACGACCACATGCAGGGCGATCGCTTCCGCCATGCCGCCCTCTTCCGGCGCTGGCGGCCCGACCGCGCGCCGGACCAGTGCGGCTACGACCAGCTCGAGGTCACGCCGCCCTACGAGCTGGCGGCCGTCTTCGCCGGCCGCTGACCTCTGGGTGGGTTGCCGGCTGCTCACTGTGGGTCGCCGGCGACCTCTGCCCGACGGCGGCCGCCACCGTACGACCGGTTCGGCACCGGCAGCGTTCTTGCTCCCGCCCCCGCCGAAGTCATCACGGAGGAGGTCGCATGAAAGCGCTCGGTCTCGTGCTCGTCGTCGTCGGCGTCGTGGCGTTGATCTACGGCGGCATCTCGTGGACCCGCAAGGACACCATCGTCGACGCCGGGCCGCTCGAGATCACGACCGACAAGACCGAAGGCGTGTCGGTGCCGCCGGTGGCCGGCGCGCTGGTGCTCATCGCCGGGGTCGCGTTGCTGGTCAGCCGCGGCAAGTCCTAGTGGCCTGGTCAGGAGGCCGGCTCCTTGCGGCGGCGCGACGGCGCCACGCGCGGGGCCTCGCCGGCCTGGCGGCGGAAGTGCGGCGGCCACGGCGCATCGCCCAGGCCGTCGCGCTCGTCGCGCGCGGCCAGGTCGAGCAGGCCGTCGAGCGCGCCGGGGTGCTCGTCGATGGCGGCGTGCGGATCGCCCAGGGCGGTAAAGCGCGCCGGCACGGTGGCCAGTGTGAACGCCTCGGGCTCGCAGGTGGCGACCTCGTCCCAGGCCAGCGGCGTCGAGACCCGCGCATCGGGGCGCGGCCGCACCGAGCAGGCGGCGGCCACGGTGCGGTCCTTGGCGTTCTGGTTGTAGTCGAGGAAGACGCCGTGGCGTTCCTCCTTCCACCATTTGCTGGTCGCCAGCGCCGGCACCCGGCGTTCGACCTCGCGAGCCAGGGCCAGCGCCGCGCGTCGCACCTCGCCGAACGGCCACTGCGGGCGGATGCGGACGTTGATGTGCAGGCCGCGCGACCCCGACGTCTTCGGCCAGCCCCTGAGCCCGGCGTCGCCGAGGACGTCGCGCACCACGGCAGCCACCTCGCGGATCTGCGACCACGGCACGCCGGGCATCGGGTCGAGGTCGACACGCAGCTCGTCGGGGTGCGCCAGGTCGGTGGCGCGCACCGGGTGGGGATGCAGTTCGAGGCAGCCGAGGTTGGCCATCCACGCCAGCGTGGCGGCGTTGGACAGCACGACCTCTTCGGCTTCGCGGCCCGAGGGAAACGTCAGGATCACGGTCTCGACCCATGACGGCCGTGAGGCCGGCGCGCGCTTCTGGTAGAACGGCGCCACGCCGGCGCCGTGCGGATAGCGCACCAGGACGTTGGGGCGGCCGCCGGCGCCGCGCAGGGCCGGCTCGGCCACCGCCAGGTAGTAGTGCACCAGGTCGCGCTTGGTGTAGCCGTGGGCCGGGAACAACACCTTGTCGGGGTGGGTGATCGTCACCTCCCGCCCCTCGACGACGACGGTCTCGCGCGGACCCGCGGCAGCCATCCCACGACTATAGGGCCGGCCACGGCCGAGACCGCCCGGTCGTCCCTGGCCCACCCTGAGGTGCGCGACCACACAGAAGCGGTGACGCGCGACTCACGCGGCGGCCCGGCGCGGTCGGAATCGGGGGCCGCCTCGGCGGCATGCCCCGTGCACTCGATGCCGGCAGACCCGGACGCCGTTCGGGTCCTGCAGAGGAGCGTGCACCCATGACCCGATTCCTGAGCGCCGTCGCGCTGGCCACGGTCGTCGTCACCGCCGCACCGGCGCGCGCCGACGTGCTGCTGACGCCGTATCTCGGCGTGACCTTCGGCGGCGACACACCCAACGAGCAGGTGAACTTCGGCGGCAGCGTGGCCTTCCTGGGCAGCAGCGGCTTCGGGGTCGAATTCGACGCCGCGATCACCCCGAACTACTTCGACTCCGGCAACGACGCCGTGCCGCTCGAGGACAGCAACGTCTCGACGGTGATGGGCAACCTGATGCTCGCCGTCCCGGCGCAGGGCAGCGGCCTGCGTCCCTACGTGGCCGGCGGCATCGGTCTCATCCGCACCCGCGCCACCAGTGTCGGCAATGCCTTCGACCTCGACGAGAACAGCTTCGGCGTCAACCTCGGCGGCGGCATCGTCGGTCAGATGACGCCGCGGGTCGGCATCCGCGGCGACGTGCGCTACTTCCGCAGCGTGCAGGACTCCGAGGCCGGCGACGGCATCGACCTCGACCTCGGCGGCTTCAACTTCTGGCGGGCGACGCTCGGCGTGGCGTTCCGCTTCTGACCGGTTGAGGGTGGCGGCCGACGGGCCACCTCCGCCTCCGGCCGCCGAAGGCCGCTCGGGCTCGACGGCTGCCCACTGTGAGTCGCCCGCTGCCCACTGTCGGCGGCGAGCCGGGGCGGACGATCCGACGCCACGCACCCGCGCACAGCGCGCGCGCAGCGTGGCGCGAGAACGGCGGGGTCAGCCACGGTGGCACATCGGTTGCACGGTGTGCTGCTTCAGGTACGCCCATGCCCGAACCATCTCAGCCATCCGCGAAAGGTCACCCCGCTGCCGCGGACCCGCACCCGCCGGGTGCGCCGCCTGCCGAACCTGCCGCCCCCGACCAGGCCATCGACATCGCCGGCACCGAAGCCGACGAACCGCCGATCGGCGCTGCCGCCGAGCCCCCGTCACGCCACCGCGACGCGGGCACACGCTCGAGCGCCCGCGACCGGCGGCCGCAGCGCTGAGACGTGGTGAGCTCAGGCCATCACCGCGCGGCGCCGTCCGCCGTCGCGACGAAACCGGCGGCGGCGAAGCGATCCGGGTGCGCGGGATAGGATCGCAGGCCATGCCCGATCGTTTCGACCCGCCGGGTTCGCGCAGCTGGAGCTGGCGCTGGCCGCTGGCCGCCGCGATCGCGGTGGTCACCATCCTGGGCGGCCTGGCCACCCGTCAGTACTTCCTGTTCGTCGGGGTCAGCGACCGGGTCGACCAGACCTACGACGTCCTCGAGACGATCGACGTCGTCGTCGATCGTCTGGTCGACGCCGAGACCGGCTACCGCGGCTACCTCCTCACCGCCAATCGCGATTTCCTGCGGCCGTACGCCGGCGCCGCCACCGACGTCACCGCCGGTCTCGCGCGGCTGCAGACCCTGGTCGTCGACAACCCCACCCGCACCCGCGCCCTCGGCGAGCTGTCGGTGCTGGCCCGGCAGAAATTCGAGGAGATGGGCGCCGTACTGCGCCAGTTCGACGGCGGCGATCGCGACGGGGCCGTCGCCCGCCTGAACGACGGACTCGGCAAGCGCGTGATGGACGACATCCGGGCTCGCGCCACCGAGATGCGCGAATCCGAGGAGTCGCTGCTCGACATCCGCGCCCGGCAGGCGCGGCTGGCCCGCCGCGGCGCCACCGCCTACGGGGCCTCGACGGTGGTCGTCGTGACGCTGCTGGCGGTGCTGGGCGTGCTGCTGACCCGGCAGTTCGAGCGCCGCCGCCTCGCCCTGGCCGACGAGACGGTGGCCCGCGTGCGCGCCGAGGCCGACGCCCGCGTCCAGGCCGCGGAGCTGCGCCGCAGCGAGGACTTCAACCGCAGCATCCTCGACAACACCGGCGACTGCGTGGCGGTGCTCGAGCTGGACGGCCGGCTGGTGCTGATGAACACCCCCGGGGTCCGCCTCATGCAGCTGCCCGAGGCCGGCGACTGGCAGCACGAGCCGTGGCCGGCGATCTGGGGCCCGCATCGTGCCGTCGCCGAGTCGGCGCTGGCCAAGGCCGCCGCCGGCCGCGAAGCCCGCTTCACCGCGGAACGGGTGGTGCCCTCCGGGGGCACCCAGTGGTGGGACGTGGTCGTCACGGCGGTGAAGGACGAGCACGGCGCGCCGACCCGCCTGGCGGTCATCTGCCACGACGTGTCCGAGCACAAACGCGCCGAGGAGGAACGCGCGCAGCTGCTCGCCAGCGAGCGTGCGGCCCGCTCGGAGGCCGAGCGGGCGGCGCGGCTGAAGGACGACTTCGTGGCCACGCTCTCGCACGAGCTGCGCACGCCGCTGAACGCCATCCTCGGCTGGGTCGGGGTGCTGCGCCGCGACCAGCGGCCCGAGACGCTGGCCACCGCCATCGACGTCATCGACCGCAACTCGCGGCGCCAGTCGCAGATGATCGACGACCTGCTCGACATCGGCCGCATCATCTCGGGCAAGCTGCGCCTGGACGTGCAGCGCCTGGACCTGGCGGCGGTGATCGAGGAGGCGCTCACCTCGGCGCAGCCGGCCGCCGATGCCAAGGGCGTACGGCTCATCCAGGTGCTCGGCTCGGCGGCGCTCATCGAGGGCGACCCCGGTCGCCTGCAGCAGGTGGTGTGGAACCTGGTGAGCAACGCCATCAAGTTCACGCCCAAGGGCGGCCAGGTGCAGGTGACGCTGCGCAAGGTGCAGAGCCAGGTCGAACTGTCGGTGAGCGACACCGGGGTCGGCATCGACCCCGATCTGCTGCCGCACGTGTTCCAACGGTTCCGCCAGGGGGATCCCGCGGCCGCCGGCCGGCAGAGCGGGCTCGGCCTCGGCCTGGCGATCACCAGGAACCTGGTCGAGATGCACGGCGGCGTGGTGACCGCGGCCAGCGACGGCGAGGGCCGCGGCAGCACCTTCACGGTGCGCCTGCCGCTCGCCCTCAGCCATCGCCACGACGGAGTCAGCCGCCAGCCGACGATGCCGGCGCAGCTGGCCGGCCTGCTGCGCGGACTGCGCGTGCTGGTGCTCGACGACGAGCCCGACGCCCGCGACATCCTCCGCCGCCTGCTCGAGGACGCCGGCGCGCAGGTGCTGGTGACCGCCAGCGCCCAGCAGGCCCTCGACGTGCTGCAGACCTCGCTGCCCGACGTCATCGTCAGCGACATCGGGATGCCGGATCAGGACGGCTACGAGTTCATCCAGCAGGTGCGGCAGTTGCCCGGGCCGGCGGCGACGGTGCCGGCGGCGGCGCTGACCGCGCTGGCGCGGCTCGAGGATCGCAAGCGGGCGCTGCTGGCCGGGTTCCAGAGCCACCTCGCCAAGCCGGTGGACCCCGCCGAGCTCATCGCCGCGGTCGGCAGCCTCACCGGCCGGACCGGCCGCGCCCTGTCGGTCTGACCAACGGCACCAGGTCAGGCGCTGCCGAGGAACTCGCCGAGCGCCTCGCCGCCCTCGACGTGGTCGCAGACCACCTTGACGGCCATCAGGATCGGCACGGCGAGCAGCATGCCGGCGACCCCCCACAGCCAGCTCCAGAAGGCGATCGCCACGAAGATCGCCACCAGGTTGAGGGCTGCCGCCTTGCTGAGCAGGTGGGGGGTGACGAAGTTGCCCTCGATGGTCGTGATGACCAGCGTCATGAGCGCGACCAGGCTCGCCTGGCCCACGGTGCCGAACTGGAGGAACGCCACCGCGCCGACGACGACGGTGACCACCAGCGGCCCGAAGAACGGCACCAGGTTCATTACCCCGGCGAAGACGCCCCACACGGCGGCGTGCTCGATGCCCATCCACCACAACCCGACCCCGGTGGCGATGGCGACCCCGGCCGAGGTGGCCACCTGCACCCAGAGGAAGCGTTCGATCTGGCGGGCGACGTCGCGCAGGATCTGCACCGTGAGGCGCTTGCTGCCCCGCGACTCCATCCGGCGGACCAGCCGGCGTTTGAAGGCGTCGTCTTCGACGAGGAGGAAGATCGTGAGGAAGAGGACGCCGATCCCCTGTCCGACCAGGCCGATCATGCCGACGCCGCCGGCCCACAGCGCGTCGGACACCCGCCACGACTCGGCGATCTCGACGCGCAAGGTGCCGCGCGGCAGCGGCGGCGGCGCGGCCGACTCCGCGGCCGCCTGATCGATCGCCTTGGCTGCCTCCTGCACCTTCTCCAGCGCCGACGACGGCCGCACACCGCTGCGCGTCTGGCGGAGCGTGGCGCGCAGCTGCCGGGTGGCTTCCGGCACCCGGGTGAGGACGGCATCCAGCTGCGGCCAGAGGGCGACCACGCCTCCCGCGAGGACGCCGAGCGTGAACACCACGGCCAGCACCGAGGCCAGGGCGCGTGGCACCCCCCAGGCCTCGGTGCGATCGACCAGCGGGTCCAGGGCGTAGAAGAGGAACACCGCCAGCACGATGGGCAGCAGCACGGGCCGCCCGAAGTACAGCATCGCGACGACCGCGCCGGCGGCGAGGAGGCGCAACGGCCACACCAGCGGCGACAGCGTGGGCGGGATCGGAGCGGCGTGAAGTGGCGTCGTCACCGCCCCGGCCCGAAGCATGCCGCGTGCCAGCGCTGGCGTGGAGGGATCGCTGCCGGCCTCAGCTTCGGCCGCCCGCCTCGTCACCGGACGGCGGCGCCGCGCGCAGAACGCGCCGCGCCCCGTGCTCGATCGAGCTGGCCGCGCGCTCGAGCCGGCCGCGGGCCGCGCCGGCCTGCGCCGCAGCCGCGCGGTAGCGCTGGGCGGCCGCGTCGCGCGCCGCGGTCAGCGAGTCGCCGATGTCCTTGCGCAGCGCCACGCCGGCCTTCGGCGCCACCAGCAGCGCCACACCGGCGCCGAGCAGCGCACCGGCGACGGCGCCGGTGAAGAGACGGTGATCTGATCCGTTGAACGCCATGGGCCTCTCCTCCGTGACGGCCGCGCGTTGGTGCGGCCCTCGGTTCCGACTCAGAGGAGCACGCCGCGTGCCAGGCGATCCGGCGGTCAGCCGGCCCCGAGGCGCGTCGGCGTGTTCCCGCGACGCCTCAGGATCGGCCTGCCCGCGCCCACCCTGGGTGCCGGCCTGCCCTGAGCGGTCGCCTCCGAGGGGGCCGCGGCTCAGCTGCCCGACGGGTCCGCCGCCTCGTCGTCGCGGACACGGGCGGCGTCGGCCTGCGACGAGACCGCCGCTGAGATCCGGTTGGCCACGGCCTCGTCCAGCGGGTGGCCGCGGCGCAGCGTCGTCAGCGCGGCGTCGTCGGTGATGTCGAGCGTCAGCGGGGTCAGCGATACCCAGCGCTGCTCCACCGCCCAGCGATCCGACTGGTCGTCGGCGGTGGCCGTGGCCGCGACGGTGAACCAGAAGATCTCGCGCCCCAGCGGGTCTTCCGCCCGAACGATGCGACCGTCGTAGTGCTGCGGCGAGGCCCGCGTCCACAGCAGCCCGCGCGGCTCGCGCGGCAGGTTGACGTTGACCAGCGGCAGCGGCGGCGTGTCGACGAGCAGGGTGCGCAGCACGCGGTGGAGCCAGGGCTCGAGCTGGCTGAAGTCCGGATCGAGCGACGCCGGGGCACTCAGCGCGATGCCGCGCACGCCGAGCAGCGCCGCCTGCTTGGCGGCGGCGAGGGTGCCGGAATGCCACACGGCGGGCCCGAGATTGAGGCCGATGTTGAGCCCCGACAGGACGACATCGACCCGGTGGTCCCATTGATCCAGGCCGAGCGCGACGCAGTCGGCCGGGGTGCCGTTGACGCGACACGCGTCGAGGCCGCGCATGGTGGTCGGCCGGCAGGTCAGCGGGCGTGAGGCGGTGATGGCATGGCCACTCGACGACTGCTCGACGTCGGGCGCGACGACGCGGACGTCGCCGAACGCCTGGGCCGCCGCCGCGAGCAGCGCCAGGCCGGGACTGTGGATGCCGTCGTCGTTGGAAACCAGCAGGCGCATGCGGTAGGACTAGCAAAGCCGCGGCCACGCGGTCCAGCTCTTGCACGAGTGAGGCGTATGAACGGGTCCGGCCGGCGATGCGGGTGACGCTGATCCACAACGAGGCGGCGGGCGATGCCCGCTCGCCCGCCGCGGTGGCTCGCGCCCTTGCGGCGCACGGCCACACGGTGGTGGTGAGCGCGCGGCCGGGGTCGGCGCCGGAGGCGCTCGCCCTCGACGAGGTCGACCTGGTGGTCGCGGCCGGTGGCGACGGGACCATCGCCACGACGGCGCGGGCCCTGGCCGGAACGTCGGCGACGCTGGCCGTGGTGCCGCTCGGCACCGCCAACAACATCGCCCGCGCCCTCGGCGTGCCGCGCGGCACCAACGCGGCCATCGCGGCGTGGCCGGCCCTGCAGCGCCGCCGGCTCGACCTGGGCATCGCCACCGGCCCCTGGGGCGAACGCCTCTTCGTGGAGAGCGTCGGCGGTGGTCTGCTGGCCCACGGCATGGTGGTGATGGACCGCCGCGAGTACACGAGCCCGACCACGACCGCGCAGCTGGCCCGGGCCCGGCGCGCCTTTCTCGACGTGCTGTCGCGGCTGGCGCCGGTCCGGTGGACCTTCACGGTGGACGACGAGCGCGTCGACGGCGAGTTCCTGTTCGTCGAGGCGCTCAACATCGCCGTGATCGGGCCGGCGCTGCGGCTGGCGGAGGCCTCGCCGCTGGACGGCTCCCTGACGGTCGTGGCGGCCGCGCCCGAGCACCGCGCGATGCTCGAGCGGTGGATGCGGCACGGGCCGCACCGCCGACCGCCGTGTCCGCTGGCCACCTGGCGGGCGCGCGAGGTGCGCCTGGTCGCCGGCGACCGGCTGCACGTGGACGACGCGGTGCTGGACGCGCCGGCGGCTGTCCCGCCCGACATCCGCGTGCGCCTCGATCCCGGTGCGCTGGCCGTGCTGGCCCGCTGAGCGGGCCTACGAACAGCGCCGCTCGGTGGCGACGATCGCCGTGACCGCCAGCGTCGGCAGGTTGGCGGTGTCGAAGATCGTGCCGGTCGATCCGGGCGGCCCGGTCGGGGCCGGATGCGGCGTGGCCTCGGGGGAGCGTCCGGCCAGCGGCGCCGTGGTCTGCGGCGCCGTGGTCGCGCCGGTCGCCCGCACCGCCCGGCCGATGTACCGGTCGAGGTCGATCGACGCGTCGTGCGCCCGCAGCGCATACGTCGGTCGCGCTGGCGGCACCTGGCCGGCGGCGGTGGCTCCACTGGATGCCCCGGCCGCGGCGACCGCGGCACTCGCCGGACGGTGATCGACGAGGACGTACTGCGACGCCGCCGATGAAACCATCGGACGGTCGTCCTTGGTCACGCAGCCTTCGACGGTCACCATCGTCCCCGGCTGAGCCGGCTTCGGCACTTGCGCGGACGCGGCGGCGGCGACACTCGCCGCGCACACCGCGGCGACAACGACACGCAACATGGTTCCCTCCTGGTCCGACCGCAGGCCCACGGCCGGTGTCACCGGCGGGGCACCCGCCGGCCAGTGGCCATGTGAGCCACTCCGTTCACGGTGCAAGGCGGCTGCCACGCGGACGGCCGTCCATCGGGCGACGTGATGGCGCACGTCGCGACCGGCCGCGGCCGACGTCGCACGAGAGTACGGCCGCCGCGCCACACAAGTGGTCGCCCCGACCACAGGCGACGCTGGCGCGGCACCCGCGCCGCCGAGGCCTGCGCTGTGGCCGAGTGACGCCTGGCCCCGATCGTGCACGTGGGATCGACATGCGCTTCCTCACGACCGACCTCGACGTCACCTGTCAGCCGTCGGCACACGGCGATGCGGCGGTGGCCTTTCTCGCCGAGCGGCTGGCGCCGGCGCGTGGCGCCGACTGGTTCCTGTACCTGACGACCGATCAGACGGTCGTCGACATCCGCCATGTCGAGCCGCTGCCGCTCGGCGACGCCATGTTCGCCGGCGGCGCGCTCGGCCTGCGCTTTCCGTCGGCGGTGCGGGCGGTCTGTCTCGACGTCGCCGGCGGCACACTCGAGCAGCACTGGCGCTTCTGGCTCGATGCACCGCCTCCGGGCGGCGTCACCGAGCAGCATGCGCTCACCGCGCGGCTTTCCCAGGAGCCGTCATGACCCGACCACGACGCGAGCCAGTACCCGTCCCGGTTCCCGGTGACGCCCCCGACAACGACGCCCCGCCGATCAGCCCGCTGGTGCCCGGGAGCATGCACCGGGCCGAGTCCGATGCCGAGGCGGAGGCGACCAGCCCGGAGTTCAACGAACGTCCGCGCGATGGCCGCCACACGGCACCGCCGGCCACCCGCACGCCGCCACCGCCCGACCACGAGCCCGACGAGCGCACCGGCGAGTGACCGTGTCGGTCAGTGCGGCCGGCTGGCGATCCAGTCGAGCAGGCGTTCGAGCGGCCAGCAGTTGACGATGCGCTCGGCGGGAATGCCGGCCAGGCGCGCGTGGGCCATCGCGACCTCGACGTAGTCCAGTTCCTCGGGCGCGTGGGCATCGCTGTCGAGCGCGAACACGCACCCGGCGGCGCGCGCCTGCACCGCGAGTCCGGCGTCGAGATCCTGCCGGGCGGGATCGCCGTCGAGCTCCACGGCGACGCGGTGGGCAGCGGCGGCCGCGAACACCGCCGGCCAGTCGGCGCGGACCCCGGCCCGGGTGCTGAACTGCCGGCCGCGCGGGTGCCCGAGCACGTGCACGCCAGGCGCGCGCACCGCCGCCAGCAGCCGGGCGGTCTGGTCGCCCGTCGAGCGCAGACCGGAGTGGATGGCGGCGACCACCAGGTCGAAATGACGGCGATCGTCGGCGCCGATGTCCAGGCCGCCGGCGGCATCGATGTTGGCTTCGACCGCCTTCAACATGCGGAAGCGGGCGCCGTAGCCGGCGTTCAGGGCGTCGATCTCGGCGCCTTGACGGCGGAAATCGGCCATCGAGCGGCCGCCGGCGACGCTCAGGGTCTCGGCGTGGTCGGTCAACGCCGCGTGCGTGTAGCCGCGCGCGAGGCAGCCGTCGATCATCGCCGCAATCGAGGCGCGGCCGTCGCTCCACGTCGAGTGCATCTGCAAATCGGCGCGATGCTCGCCGTAGCGCCCGGCGACGTCGAGCACGGCGTTGACGCCGGCGCGGCTCAAATAGCCGTCGCGCAGGCCGCGGCGCCGTTCGACCTCCGCGCGCCGGCCGCTCTCGGCCACCGCCCGTTCGACGGTCGGTGAGTGGCCGCCGGCGAGCATCTCGGCGATGACCTTCCAGGACGAGGGGCCGATGCGGGGAATGCGCGGCGGCGACCCGGAGCCGACCAGCATGTCGAGCGGCTGCGCCAGGTCGCGGACGGCAGCAGCGGCGTGGGCGTAGCCGCGCCGGCGATACGGGTCGGGCTGGACCGCCGCCATGTCGCTCAGGCTGGCGGCGACCGCGAGGTTGATGTCGGTCCAGCGAGACGGCGCAGCCATCGAGCGGTGCGCCATTCTCGCACCGTCGCCGCGTGGTCGATGCAACGGTGTCCCGGACGGACCCACCCCCGCGCGCCCTCGCCCCCCAGCAAACGGCGGCAGAGATGGGTCCCGGGACTCGGGGCGGGACGTCGCGCACGTGACCGATTGTGCGAACCGCTCCGCCGTGAGTCTGGCCCGGGACCCACCCTCGCACGCCCTCGCCCCCCAGCAGATGGCGGCGAGAGCGGGTCCTGGGCTCGTGCCCGACGGCGGCCGCGCCACCGCCGGACGATGCCGCAGCGGCATGTCCACCGCCACGACGAATGCCAACGCTGGAATGCACTGCAATTTCCGGCCCAGGCGCCGACGTGCGACACGCCGGCGATCGGGCCGGTCGTCACCGCGGGCGATGGACAGGCCGTTGCCCACACCAGCCGTTCCACTGCTCACTGTGGGCCGCGCCGGCGCTCACGGCAGACGAGGCCCGCGGCAGCTGAGCCCGTGCGGCGGCACGATGTCCTGGCACGCCGCGTGCTCCCTCGATGAGCTGGAGAGTGACGCCGATGCCCAAGCGAGACGCGAACAGCCGTTGGCAGGATCTGACCGGTGCCGTGCGCGAACGATGGAGCGCGCTGACCGAGGAGGACGTCCTCAATGTCCGCGGCAACGCCGAACGGTTGATCGACGCCCTGCAGGCGCGCTACGGCTTCGCTCGCGAAGAGGCCATCAAGGAACTCAACGCGTGGAGTCGCTCGCTGGCCGACGCCAGCCCGCGCTGACAGGGCGTCGGATGCCGCGGGCGGTTCACGCCCGCGGCGGCGGCGGATCGCCGGTCGGCTTTTCCGACGGCGCGCGCACTGGCGGCTCGGTCGTCGGCGGGTCGATGCTCGGCTCGCGTTCGACCTCGGGCCGGTTCGGGTCGTCGGGCGGCACCACGGGTTGCTCCGGCGAGCGCGGCGGGGTCGGGATCGGGCCGTGCGGCACGACCGGATCGTGAGGGCTGGGCGTTGGCACGGACATCGGTTCACGCCTCCGTGGCTTGAGGCTGCGCGTAGGGCTGCGCCAGCAGGTGCTCGCGGGTGAGCGAGACGGCGAGCAGGTCGTCGGCGGTGGCGACTTCCTCGTCGAGACACTGGTTGAGCAACGCCGCCACCTCGCCGAGGCCGAGGGCGTCGGCCCACGCCGCGGCGGTGCCATAGGCCGCCATCTCGTAGTAGTCGAGACGCTGCGCGGTGGCGATGATCGCGGCATCACGGGCGCCGGCGTCGGCGTGGTCGGCGATCGCCTCCCGACACTCGGCCAGGATGCCGAGCAGGCCCGGGCCGCACGCCTCGCGCATCGGCACGCCCAGTGCGGCGACCACCCGGGCCAGACGGCGGGCCTGATGCGCGGTCTCGTGGCGGTGGCTGACGAGCGCCTCGCGCAGCGCGCGGCTCGAGGCGGCCCCGGCCAGGTGCGCCAGGACGCGGGCCTGCCGACGCTCCCCGCCGTACAGTTCCAGAACGCTTGCCGTCAACGCCGACCGCAGCTGCTGGTTGGTCATATCGCCTCCGCGATGGAGGGCTGCAAGCGCGATGCCCGCGGCAGGGGGGCGGCAACGGACGGACGCTGCCCCACAGTGGGCAGGCCTCTCCACACCGCCGGGCTGGTCGAGCCGCCCCACTGCCGTACGTGGCGACGGGGCGACCGGTCGGCGCCGCCCCGTGTCGAGCCGGCCGCGTCGACTGGTTACCGGCCGAGGTCGAGCGGCGTGTCGAACCGCACGCGCAGGATCGTGCCGACCGGCAGTTCGACGTCCTTGCCTTCGGTGGCGAGTACCGCGCCGCCACCGCCGATCAGGATGCCCGCCAGCACGCCCTTGAGCCCGCCCAGGATGCCGCCAAGCACCGCGCCGACGCCGGCGCCGACGCCGATCTTCTCGGTCTCGCCGCGGATGCCTTCGCTCTCGAGCGCCTGGGTGATGGCCAGGGTCGTCTCGTGGGTCTGGCCGTTGACGGTGAGGTGGGTGAACTTGAGGACCAGCCGTCCGCGGCGGTCGAGGCGGGTGGCGCGATCGACGGCGACGACGTAGCCGCGGACCGCCGACCCGGCGGGCACCACGACCGTGCCGCCGCGCGACAGGCTGACCGCGGTGGTCGCGTCGACGCGCTGCTCCACTTCGGCGTTCTTCGACGACAACGGCGTCTGCAGCCGCAAGTCGAGTTCGGTGCCGACCGGGATCATCGTCGGGCTGCCGGTGTCGTTGACCCGGCCGGTGATCTGCGCTTCGAGCTTGGCGAGCCGATCCGACACCTCGCGCCGCTCCTTGTCGCTCACCGACTCGCCGCGGCGGCCCTTGACGCGCAGGTAGGCCACCTCGTCGTCGACGGCGTCGAGCTCGGTCTCGAGACGCGACAGCTCGGCGGCATCGGCACCGGCGGCGGCGCGCGCGGCCGCCAGACGCGCCCGGGCATCGGCGACCCGCCGCTCCAGGCCGGCGACGTCGGCCGCCTGCCCGGACGGGGCCGAGGCGAACTGCGCGGCGCCCACCGCCGGCTGGAAGGCCAGCCACACCGCCATCAGGACCGGGCCGAGCCGGCCGCACCATCCGCTGCGCATCAGCAATCCTCCCGGGCGTCGCGCGTCGGCGCCCCTACACATGATCCATCTTGTGGTGGCCTTCGGGATCGACGATGGCGTCGCCGGGAGCGGGATGCCGGCGCGGCTGGCTCCACCGCCCGCTGCCCACCACCAGGAGCACGATACCCGAAGCGAAGCAGATCGCGGCCGTGAGCGGCAGGACGACCGCCACGAGCGGTCCTGGGGCCGCCGTCGTCACCGCCGCCGAACTGTCGAGCGCGACCTGGTCGAGCCGCCAGACCGCGCTGCCTGCCAGCACCAGCCCGACGACGACGAGCACGACGCCAAGCATCTTCATCATCGTGTCCTCTCCCGCCGGCGGGCCGGTTGTCCCGGCCTCGCCGGCCTCACCGGAACTGGAAGCGCAGACCGCCCCAGAACTGGTAGTTGCTGTCGATGTCGCTGATGCGGTCGAAGAAGACGCGGCCTTCGGTGACGAAGTAGAGCGTCTTGGACAGGTCCTTCCACAGCGGGATGCCGAAGTGGATGAGGCCGTTGGGCGTCAGCGAGTCGCTGTGGGCGAAATCCCACAGCCCGAGGCCGGTGCCGATGTAGCCGCCGTTGGCGAACTTGTAGTTCAGCTCGCCGTCGACGAACAGGCTGGTGCGGTCGGACTCGTCGGTGTTGAACGCGACGCCGACGGCCGGCGCGATGGTCCACTGGCTGGTGCCGAGCTGCTTCTCGTAGCCGACCTTGAGGCCGACCAGCGGGTCGCAGAAGCCGGGCAGGAACGCGGTGCCCAGCCCGGCCGGGTCGTTCTCGTCGTACTGGCGGCGCTGCTTGCCGAAGAAGCCGGCCAGGAACGGGCCGTCGATGCGCACCGGCGGCGGCGGGGCCACTTCCTGGGCCGGCGCCACCGGCTCAGGCGCCGGCGGCGGCGGCGGAGGTGGCGGTGGGGGCGGCGGTGGGGGCGGGGGTGGGGGCGGTGGCGGGGGCGGTGGCGGTGGCGGTGGCGGCGGCGGCGGTGGCACCGTTTCGCGCGCGGCCAACGTGAGATTGCCGCAATCCTCCGGGATGAGGAACGTGAAGTTCTCCTTGCCGTCCGAGACCACGAACTCGAACGCCGGGAAGGGCTTGGGCCCCTCCCACCGCACCAGGCGCAGGATGTCGGCGCGGGTGCCGCCGCGCCGCAGCGCCATCCACTGGAGATTGGTGCCGGGGGCGATTGTCACCTCGCGCACCGCGCCGTCGGCGATCGCCTTCTTGACGTCGGCTTCGAGGTGCGAGAGGCCGGCCAGCTGCATCACGGTCGTGATGTCGCGCTGGGTGCGCGGGCGCGCGAACTCGGCCTGCATGGCCGGGACGGTGCGAATCGCGTTGGTGAAGCGGGCCGCGGTCCCCAGGCGGCGCACCGGATGGACCCGATCGGAGGTCTGCGCGGTGGCGAGTCCGCCCGACAAACTCGCCAGCACGGCGACTCCTGCAATGGCGCGTCGAAGAGCAGTCATGGCTGAACCCTCGATTCCCAGGGCTCGTTTGCACGATGCCTGCCACCGCCCCGGCGGCAGGAGTCGGCCGGTTCCGCAACCTGTCGCGGCGGCCTGGGCAGCCGGCCGCCCACAGTGGGCAAAATTCCAGGCGACCCTCACCGCGTCGGCCCGACCACCATGGCGGCCAGCAGCGCCGGATCAACCGGCTTCACCAGGTGCTCGTCGAAACCAGCCGCCCGGCTGCGCTCACGGTCGCCCTCCTGCCCCCAGCCCGTCTGGGCGATGATCCGCATCGTCGCCCCCCACGGCTGAGTCCGAATCGACTCGCAGACGGCGTGCCCGGACACCTTCGGGAGTCCGAGATCCAGCAGGATCACGTCGGGCCGGAATCGCTCGGCGGCCTGCCACGCCGCCTCGCCGTCGTAGGCCGTCTCGACCAGGTGGCCGCGGCCACGCAGGTACATGGCCAGAGTGTCGGCGTTGTCCACGTTGTCGTCGACGACCAGCACGCGCCGCGAGCCCGACGACAGGGCGGCAGGCGGCGACGCGGCGACCACCGGCGGGGCCTCGGCCGCCGGCAGGCGGACGACGAACTCGCTGCCCCGCCCCGGTCCGGCGCTCGTGGCGGTCACCGTACCGCCGTGCAGCGAGACCAGGCCGCGGACCAGCGCCAGGCCCAGTCCCAGGCCCCGCCCGCCGCGCTCGAATCCGGGCACGACCTGCGAGAACTTCTCGAACAGCCGCGGCAGATGCTCGGCGGCGATGCCGATGCCGCTGTCGGCGACCCGGATCTCGACCGAGTCGCCGCGGCGCATCGCCGACAGCGCAATCCGGCCGCCGCGCGGGGTGTAGCGCCCGGCGTTGTGCAGCAGGTTCGACAGAATCTGCGTGAGCCGCGTCGGATCGCCGAGGACGTAGACCGGTTCGGCCGGCGGCGTGACGACCAGCGTGTGGCCGCCGCGGTCGATCTCGCCGCGGGCCGTCTCGATGCCGTGCTGGAAGATCTCGGCGATCGCCAGGCGTTCGAGCCGCAGTTCCAGCTTGTTGGCGGTGATGCGGCTGACGTCGAGCAGGTCGTCGATGAGCCGGACCAGGTGGCGCAGCTGGCGGTCGATGACGCCGTGGGCCTGCGCGGCCGGACCCTCGAGCGGCGCGCCGGCGCGCACGATCTCGAGCGCCGTCCGCATCGGCGCCAGCGGATTGCGCAGTTCGTGGGCCAGGGTCGCCAGGAACTCGTCCTTGCGCCGATCGGCCTCGCGCAGCCGGCCCTCGCTGGCGTAGAGCTGCTGGTTGGCGAGAGCCAGGGCCTCAGTGCGCTCGTCGACGCGCCGTTCGAGTTCGGCCAGCAGCCGTTCGCGCTGCTGTTCGAAGGTCTGCAGCCGGGCCAGCGTGCGCCACACCACCGCAGCGAGCAGCATCGCGAACGCGGAGACGACGATGCCCGCCGCGAGTCCGGGATCGGTCCACGCCTCGAGCAGCTCGCGCGCCTGACCGAGCGCCAGCGGCATCGCGAAGGCCGCCAGCCAGGTGCCGGGAGCGATGGCCGTGTCGAAGTGCGCGCCGCGCAGCCGGGCCATGGCCGGCTTGGACGACGCCAGGACCGCACCGCTCGACACCGCGAGCAGGACCACGGTCAGCACCGCGAGTCCGGGGAACCGCGGCGCGTCGGCGAGACGCGCGGTGTCGAAGGCCAGCACGAGGACCGCCAGCCAGCTCAGGGCGAGGGCGGTGCCGGCCGCCAGCCGCACCACGCCCTGGGCGATCGGGCCCGGCCGCGGCAGGGCCGCCAGCGCCAGGCCGAGGAGCAGCATCGACAGCGCCGCCACCGGCGACATCCGCCCGGCGACCGGACTGGTGCCCGGCACGGAGATACCGAGCCAGTGCTCGACCCCGAGCCGCGTGCCGCCGACGTACTCGACCAGGGTCACCAGCGGCAGCACCACGGCGGCGGCCGCGGCGATCGGCGCCGCGCGCCGCGACCACGGCCGGTCGATCGCGAACCCGGCGATGCCGAGGCCGATGCACACGAATCCGAACGCGGTGCTCGGCACCATCACCCGCCAGCCGCGCACGAGCGCGGCCAGCGCCGTCTCTCCCTCTGCCCAGGTCCCGAGAACCGCCGCACCGACCGCCGCTACCGCCCCACCGGCCAGCAAGAGGGCCGGACGAGGAGCGGTGGGCGGCGAGTCGGCGGGACGCTCGAGGCCACCCTGGGGGATCAGGGACGACCTCATCCACACCGTGCGGGGCTCAAATCGGATTGCGGCCCTGGATCACGCGGATCAACAGCATCGCGACCGCGAGCACGAGCAGCAGATGGATGAAGCCGCCCAAGGTGTACGAACTCACCATCCCGAGCAGCCACAGAATCACCAGGAGCACCAGAATCGTGTTCAGCATCGCCATCACTCCGTTCGGCCCGTCGTTGGCGGCCGGTTGGCGGGCGTATGAGCGAAGGTCGTGCCAGCCCGGATGCCGGCGTTTGGCGTGCACGACGCCGGCGGCTGTGGCGTGGGCTGCCCACCTTGTGGCGGCCGACGCCTCACTGCGGGCCGGCGAGCAGGCGCCGAATGTGCGCAACGAGGTCGGCCGGGTCGCACGGCTTGGGTGCGATCACCTCGAAGAGGCGGCGGGCCTCGTGGAGATCCTGGCGGTCGGCGCTGCCGGTGACCGCGATGAGCGGCAAGGCCGCCGTCGCGGGCTCGGCACGCAGGGCTCGGGCCACGTCGATGCCCGAACATCCGGGGAGATTCAGGTCCATCACCACCAGATCGGGCGGGTCGGCCTTCACCTGCGCGATCGCCTCGAGACCGTCGGCGGCGGTGCTGACGGCAAAGCCCGCCGACTGCAGGTAGAGGGCCCAGACTTCGGTGGCATCGGCGTAATCGTCGACGACCAGGACACGGGGCGTTGGTGAAGCTGGCATGTATAGTGGATCCGCCGACGCGGAGGCTGTTGACGACCTCCCCCAAACGGAGGGTCGACTCGTGACGACGTACCAACGCGCCTTGCACGTCCTGATCCACGACGTGCGTTCGCCGCTCGGCGTGGCGCAGGGTTACCTGCGCATGCTGCGCGAAGATCGACTGCCGACGCCAGAGGCACGTACGCGGGCGATCGCCCAAACCCAGGAGGCGCTCGATCGGGTGGCCCGCCTGTGCGACGACGCCGCCCGCCTGGCCGACGACGGCGCCGACGACCCGCCGCGGCGCACGCTGATACCGTCCGAGCGGCTGATCGGCAAGGTGCGGGCCCGGTTCGAGCCGGACGCGGTGGCGGTGGCCGACGCCGATGGGCGGCTCGCCCGTCGCATCGCGGTCCCGGTCGACACCGACCGGCTCGCCGATGCGATCGCCCTGGTGCTGCGCGCCGGCGCCGAGCCGGCACGGCCGGTCGCCGTCGGCACGACCGACGACGAGGTGTGGTTCACCAATGGACCGGCGGCCGCGCCGCTGGCCGGGGTCGAGTTCGACTGCTGGCGCGGCCCGGGCTTCTCTCTGCCGCTGGCATGCCGCGCGATCACCGGGATCGGCGGCCGCATCTGGGCCACCGACGGCCGCGGCGCCGGGGTGGCGTTTCCGTTCGAGGTGGGGCAATGACGGCGCGACTGGCGGTAGTGGACGACGACGAGGCCTTCGGGGGGTACCTGCAGACCCTGCTCGAGTCGCGCGGCTACGACGTGGACGTCTACGGCAGCGGCGCGGCGCTGCTCGACGGCCTGCGCGGCAGCGCGCTGCCCAGCGTGGTGCTGCTCGACGTGATGATGCCCGACGTCGACGGCATCGAGACCCTCAAGCAGATCCGCCAGGCCCACCCGGCCGCGCAGGTCATCATGCTGTCGGGCCGTCAGGCGCCGGCGACCATCGTCGAGGCCGTGCGCCTCGGCGCCGCCGACTACGTGCTCAAGCCGACCGACGCCGGCGGCGTCGGCGAAGCCGCCCTCGAAGCGGCCATCCGCAACGCCCTGGAACGCGAGTCGATGAGCGCCGAGCTCGAGCGCATCGGCGCGCAGCTCGCCGAAGACCCCGACGGCGTCCAGCCGTGCTGGAGCTCCGGCCGGGCGATGCAGCCGGTGATGGCGATGGTCGAACGGGTGGCCGACAGCGACGTCAGCGTGCTGCTGCGCGGCGAGAGCGGCGTCGGCAAGGAGGTGATCGCCCGCGAGCTGCTGCGTCGCTCGAGCCGGCGGACCAAGCCGTTCGTCAAGGTCAACTGCGCCGCCCTGCCCGGCGAGCTGCTGGAGAGCGAGCTGTTCGGCCACGAACGCGGCGCCTTCACCGGCGCCGGCCAGACCCGCGTCGGCAAGTTCGAGTTCGCCCAGCACGGCACCATCATGCTCGACGAAATCGGCGAGATGCCGATCGGCCTCCAGGCCAAACTGCTCCACGTCCTGCAGGACGGGGCGCTGACGCGGCTGGGCAGCAACCGCAAGGTCGACATCGACGTCCGGGTCATTGCCGCCACCAACCGCGACCTGCTGGCGATGATGCGGGCCGGCACCTTCCGCGAGGACCTCTACTACCGGCTGCAGGTCATCGAGATGCACATCCCGCCGCTGCGGCAGCGGCGCGAGGAGATCGGCCCGCTGGTGGAGTTCTTCGTCGCCAAGTACGCCCGGCTCTACCGGCGGCCGTTCGTGCGGGTGTCGAGCGCGCTGACCACGGCGCTCACCAACTATCCGTGGCCGGGCAACGTACGCGAGCTCGAGAACATGATGAAGCGGCTGGTCGTCCTGCAGGACGAGCAGTTCATCCACCAGGAGCTGGCTCGCCTCGCCGCCGAGCAGGCCGCGGCCCCCGCGCCGGCCGAGCCGGTCGCCGCCGCCCCGGCGGTCGCCGCGGCGCCGCCCGCGGTGGCCACGCCCCCGCCGGCGCCGAGCGCCACGGCGCCGGCCGAGGACGCCGCCGAGGACGCCGCCGACGGCGACGACGCGGCGCCGCCGGCGGCCAGCGAGGAGGTCAGCCTGCACGAGCTCGCCCGGGCCGCAGCCATGCACGCCGAGCGTGAGGCGATCAGCCAGGCCCTCACCCGCTTCCGCTGGAACCGCCGCAAGACCGCCGCGCACCTCAAGGTCAGCTACAAGACGCTCTTGAACAAGATGAAGGAGTGCGGCATCCGCGGTGCCGACCTGGCGTGAGCCGGCCGCCGCGGGCCGCCGCCGCGCGGGTAGAATCCGGCGCATGACCCGCCCCGGTGTCGGCGTGCTGACGGCGGTCGCCCTCCTCGCCGCCGCAGCGGACGGCGCGGCGCAGGCGCGGGCGGTGCGCTTCGCGCGACTCTGGGACGGCACCCGGACGGTGCCCGACGCGGTGGTGACGGTCGAGGGCGATCGCATCCGCGGCGTCGGCCAGGGGGACGCGGCGGTGCCGGCCGGCGCCGAGGTCGTCGACCTGCGCCGCTACACCGGCCTGCCCGGCCTCATCGACGCGCATACCCACATCACCTACTACTGGGATCGCGCCCCCGGGACCCGGCCGCGCGGCCAGCGCCGGCTCCCGGCGGTGACGGTGTTCCTGGCCCAGGAGAACGCCCGCCGCACGCTGGAGGCCGGCGTCACCACGGTGCGCGACCTGAACGCCGCCGCCGACACCGATCTGGCGATGCGCGACCTGGTGGCGCGCGGCGCCATGATCGGGCCACGCATCTTCGCGTCCGGCCCCGGCCTGTCGGCGGCGGCTCGCCGCGAGGCCGGTCCCGACCCGGCGGCGCTGGCGGCGCTGGTCGAGGCGCGCCTCGACGCCGGCGTCGACTGGATCAAGGTGTTCGGCTCGCGGGGCGGCTTCGACGTCGTCGACGGCACGCAGACGGTGACCGTCGAGGAGATGCGCGCGGTGGTCGAGGCCGCGCACGCCCGCGGCGTGAAGGTCGCCATCCACTCCTACGGCGCCGACGGCGTCCGCGACGCGGTGCGCGCCGGCGCCGACTCGGTCGAGCACGGCGCCGACCTCGACGACGCCACGCTGGCCGAGATGGCGCGCCGCGGCACGGTGTGGGTGCCGACCGTCGATCACAACCGCTACTACGTGGACGCCCGCGACGAGTACGGCTTCCCGGCCGGGGCCGAGTCGGCGTTGCGCGACTACATCGCCCGCAACCTGGCCTCGGTGCGGCGCGCCGTACAGCTCGGCGTCCCGCTGGCCATGGGCTCCGACGCCGTCTACACGATGTTCGGGCAGAACACCCGGGAGCTGGGCTGGTTCGTCCAGGCCGGCCTCACGCCGGCCGAGGCGCTCGCCACCGCCACCACGACACCGGCGGCACTGCTCGGCCAGGGGGATCGGCTGGGCCGCGTGGCGCCGGGGTTCCTGGCCGACCTGGTGGCCGTCGACGGCGATCCGCTGGCCGACATCGCCGCCCTGTACACCGGCGTGCGCTGGGTGATGCAGGGCGGCCGGGTGGTCGTCGATCGCCGCTAGGCGACCGACACCGACGGCGATGTCGGGGACGCTTACCGCGACGGCGCCCGCAGCGCCCGCGGACCGGCAAGTCTGGCCGGGAGCCGACTTCTCCGCTCCTGTCGTCGCGGCCGCCGCCAGCACGAATGTCCAGAGGAATCCCATCTCGACTGCACACTTTTTTCGTGCATACTGAGGCGCTCGTCCGACGGCTTTCAGAGGCGTCGCCGGGCCCCCCAACGGTTGCCGACCCTCGTGGAGGCCGCGTCATGAAGCGCGCACTGCTGACCTTCCTCATCGGCGCTTTCGCGCTACCCCTCGCCGGAACCCGCGTCAACGCCCAGTCGTCCCCGCTCTCGTTCTTCACCAACTACTTTCTCACCGGCGACTACGAGGTCGGTGGCGTGAGCTTGTGGCGCAAAGGCCAAGGCGGGTGGGCCACCGAGTCCATCGAGGTGAGCGGCGTGCCGGAGGGCGTCGACATCGTCGCCGCTTTCCTCTACCTCCAGACCGCGGAGAAGGTGCAGTGGACGGGCATCGACCACGCCACCTTCAAGGGCCACGACCTGGGCCCGGGCGAGGCGTCGCTGGCCAAGGCCCTCAACTGGGAGCAGGCGACGCGGCCCTGCTGGAGCGTCGCGTTCCCCGGCGGCCGCCGACTGGTCACTTATCGAGCCGACGTGCTGCGGTTCTTCGAGACCGACCCCGACAGCGGCAAACTCGCCGTCAACGGCGCCCACGCGGTGTCGGTCCCGGACTACGGCTACACCTACGGCGACGACGACGAGTTCGGCATCGAAGGCTACGGCCACAACGGCGCCCGCGCCGTCGGCGCCAGCCTGGTCATCGTGTATCGCGATCCGAGCAAACCGTTCCGCAGCGTCGCCATCTACGACGGCGGCGCCACCAAGAGGGCGTTCGAGACGCTGACCCAGACGGTGGCCGGGTTCTACCAGGCGGCGGGCACACCGGCGGCGCGGCTGACGACCATCGTCGGCGACGGCCGGCCGTACCTGTCCGAGCGCGTCCGCGTGAATGGCAGCGTCGTCGCCACCAACCCCTACGTGAGCGCCGACGGCCCGAAGTGGGACCATCCCACCTTCGATGGCCTGCCCGTGGCCGCCAACGATGCCAGCCTGTCGCTGCAAATTGCGCCCAACGGGCTGTTCTCCGACTGCGTGTCGCTGAGCGCGGTCGTGATGAGCGTCAACGTCCAGGACGACGACGGCGACGGGCTGCTCGACGTCTGGGAGCGGGCCGGCAGCAGCGGCCCGGCGCTGCTCGACCCCTACGGCAAGACCTTGCCGCTGCTCGGCGCGATGGGCGCGAACCCCAATCACCGCGACCTGTTCCTGCAGATCGACCACATGGCGACCGGCCCGACCAGCTACGGCGGCGTAGCCGCACCGGCCCACACGCATCTGCCCGGACCCGCCGCCTTGAAGCTGATCGGCGATGCCTTCGCCGGGGCGCCCGACCCGATCGCGTTGCACGTCGATGTCGGCCCCGGCTACGCCGCGGGGTACGACCCGGCCGACATCGCCGCCGTCAACCACTATCTGGTACCGGCGGCCCACGCCCGCGCCGGCGCGACCATCGACGAGCAGGTGACGGTGTGCCCGCCCGGGGCCGAACCGTGGGAGTGTCAGTTCTCGGCGTATCCAGGCACCGTGGGCTGGAAGTCGGGCTACCGCTTCCTGCGCGATCAGATTCTGTCGATCACTCCGGCCATCCCGCCCGGCGCAGATGCCGAAGACTACTGCGGTCTGCCCGGGTACACCTGCCGGCGGCGCTTCGACCCGGAGCGCCAGCAGATGTTCCACTACGCGCTCTTCGCGCACAAGGTGGGCCTGCCGGTGTCCGAGGATCCCCTCTCGCCAGATTTCCACGTGCCGCGCACCAACGCCGGCATCGCCGACTTCCCCGGTGGCGACGTCATGGTGACGCTGGGCGGCTTCCCCGACGCCGACGGCCTGCCGCTCGGCACGCCCTTCATGCAGGCCTCGACGCTGATGCACGAGCTCGGCCACAACCTCGAACTGCGCCACGGCGGCGGGGCGCTGGAGCCCAACTGCAAGCCCACCTACTTCAGCGTGATGAACTACCTGTACCAGCTGCGCGGCCTGCTCGACGACGGCGGCGCGCAGCACATGGGCTTCTCGAGCAACGGCCTGGGTGTCGATCCGGTCAACGAACAGGCCCTCCTGCCGCTCGGCACGCATCCCTACCGACTCGGGTGGTTCGCGCCGATCGACGACAGCTACCTCGCCGGGCTGGCAAAGATTCCGACCCGGTTCTGCAACGGCGCCGAGATCCCGGTCGGGTTCCCGGCATCGGACCTCGCCGTCCGCGTCGATGCGCTCCGCACCATGGATCCGGTGGACTGGCGCGCCGATGGCGATGGCGATCCCAGCAGCCCCGCACAGGAGCCGCAGGACGTCAACTTCGACGGCGACCCCGACGACACGCTGGAGAGCTTCGATGACTGGGCGAACATCCGGCTCAATCAGATCGGCAGCCGCCGCAACGTCGGGGTGATCTTCCCGGTGTCCACGCCGACGCCGGGCGTCTTCCTCGACGCGGTGGGCCCGCTCTCGGTCAACCTGGGCAAGGGGGATCTCGGCAAGGGCGACCTCGGCAAGGGCGACCTCGGCAAGGGCGACCTCGGCAAGGGCGACCTCGGCAAGGGCGACCTCGGCAAGGGCGACCTCGGCAAGGGCGATCTCGGCAAGGGCGACCTCGGCAAGGGCGACCTCGGCAAGGGCGACCTCGGCGGCGGCGACCTCTTCGACCCGGTGGGCTTCCCCTCAGCCCCTCCGGGAGGCGAGCTCGACTTCGAGACCTTCACGAGCATGGGCAGCGATCCGGCCTACGAGTTCGCGGCCTGCGTCGTCGGCAGCGGCTGCGCCAACGCGCCACCGGAGCTGCAGGTGCACGACGTGCTGCTCTCCTGGACGGCGGCCGCCGGCGGCGTCGTGAGCTACACCGCCTACCGCGCACCCGGCGCCGGCATTCCCGACCAGTCGCTGTGGACGGCGGTCGGGCCGCCGGTGCCGGCCACGGCCAACCCGCTCCAGCAGATCGACGGCGCCAGCCTGGTGAACGGCGCCACTTACAGCTACTTCGTGCTCGCCACCTACGCGGACGGCACGACCAGCGCGCCGTCGAACTTCGTGCCGATCATCGCCGTCAACGACCCACTGGTCGCCGGCGACGACGTCTACGGCACCGACGAGGACACCCCGCTCGTCGTCGCCGCACCCGGGGTGCTCGGCAACGACACCGACGCCGACGATCCGCCCCCGACGGGGGTGCTGCCGGTCGGGATACTGCCGCCGGGCCTGACGCTGAACGGCGACGGCAGTTTCAGCTACGTGCCGGCGCCCAACGCCAGCGGGGCGGTGTCCTTCCAGTACAAGGCCACCCGTGGCGCCGTCGAGAGCAACGTCGCCACCGTGACCATCACGATCCACCCCGTGAACGACGCGCCGGTGGCCGAGCACGACGCCTACACGATGGATCAGGGCGGCGTGCTGACGGTGCCGGTCGCCGGCGTCCTTGCCAACGACAGCGACGTGGACAGCGGCGGGCTCACCGCCGGGGCGCTCACCCAGCCGGCCGAGGGCAAGGGGACGGTGGTGCTCAATCCGGACGGCTCGTTCGTCTACACGCCGCCGGCCAGCTTCGCCGGCACGGCCACGTTCACCTATCGCGCCAGCGACGGCCTGCTGTCGTCCAACGTCGCGACCGTCACCATCACGGTCAACGCCGTCGGCTACGGCTTCGTCAACGTCAAGAACCTGCCGCCGGCACCGGGGGTGACCTTCAAGCCGAGCAAGTACGGCACGCTGGTCCAGTTCCTCTGGCAGTTCACGAAGAACGGCACGGTCGTGGCCAGCAGCGACGCGCAGCCGTCGGTGACCATCACCGGGCCGGGCGGCTACAACCAGACGTTCACGCCGGCCAACTGCGGCGCGTTCGGCTTCACGTTCACCTACAACGCCTACTACAAGAAGTGGGAGTTCAACTGGAAGCCGAAGAACGCCGCGGTGGGCACCTATTACGTGGTCGTCCGCACCGGCAAGACCGGGCAGAACTTCCCGGCCAGCGGCGGCTTCCCGGTGGTGTTCAAGTACTAGGACCCGTAGGCCGAAGGCTCGGGGTTCGGCACGGTCGCCGGACCCCGGCTCGGCTCACTTCGCCACCCGCACGGCGTCGATGCCACGGGTGAGCGAATAGCTCGCGCCGACGGCGCCGACCATCGCGGTCTGCCGGCTGAGGCCGGCGAGGTCGCGGATCCGGTAGGTGGCCTCGATGCCCGTGCAGTGGGCGCCGACGAACTGCTGCACGCCGACGCGCTTCAGTTGGGCGGCGGTCCACGCCAGGTGCGCATCGCTGGCGCCGAACAGGTGCACGCCGCCGATGACCGCGGTGACCGGCGCCGGGTCGATGGTCTTGCGGGCGTGGTCGATGGTGTTGATGACGCCGGCGTGGCCGCAGCCGAACAGATACACCGGGCCCTTCACCGTCTGCACGACCAGCGTCATGTCCTCGGGCACGGTGTCCTCGACGTCGCCCTGGGGCGTGCGCACCTTGCCGAGCGTGCTCCAGTTGCGCTCCGGGTGCACCCGCGGCACCGGCCCGGTGAGCCACACCCCGGGCAGGATCTCGGTCGGCCCGGTCACCTCGACGACGCGGGCGCCGCTGGCTTCGTACTGCCGGCGGATCGTCGCCATCCGGTCGCTGACCTCGCCGCCGGCGCCGATGCGCGGGTAGAACAGCCCGGTGGCGGCGTAGGCGGTGGACAGCGCCTTGGGATTGGCGGCGGCGAACTGCTTCCGCAACGTCAGCAGCCCGGTGGTGTGGTCGTCGTGGTTGTGACTGAGCACCACCACCTCGACGTCGGCGAGGTCGATCTTCAACTCGCGCAGGTTGCGCTGCACGGTGTCCTCGTGCGCCCCGGTGTCGAAGAGGATCTTGCGCCCGTCGGCCTCGACCAGCGCCGCGAACCCCCACTCGCCGAAGCCGTGGTCGGCGAGCATCGTCGAGAGGATGCGGATCTCGAGGCTGGCCACCTTGTGGCCGGACGGCGCCGGCTGCGCCGACGTGGCCGTGGCGGCGGAGAGCACGAACAGGCAGGACAGGAGGCGCGGCAGGGGTCGCATCGCGGCAGCATACCTCAGCGGTCGCGCTGGTAAACTCGCGGCGATGTCGCCTCACCTTCTCGCCGCCCTGCTCGTCGCCGGCTCGGCCACCCTGGCCCAGGGACAGCCGCCGGCGGTGGCCTACACGTTCCGCTACGCCGGCGGCGGTGACCGCCAGGTCGCCGTCGAGCTCGCCACCGGCCGGCCGCTGCCGGCCGCCGCGGCGCTGGTGATGCCGCGCGCCATCCCGATGGGCTACGGCGAGCAGCGCTACGACGCCTTCGTGGACGGGGTGACGGCCATCGGCGCCGACGGCGCGCGGACGGCGGCAGTGCGCGAAGAAGGCCCGCGGTGGACGCTGCCCGCCGGCACGACCCGCGTCAGCTACCGCGTCGATCTCGGCCGGCTCGAACGCGAGGTCCGCGCCGCCTCGGACCAGTCGCGGGTGCGCGACGGCTATCTGGCCGCGCTGGGCTACTCGGTGTTCGCCTTCGTGGACGGCGATGAGGCGCGCCCGGTCACGGTCCGCATCGACGGTCCGGACGGCTGGCCGGTGTTCAGCACGCTCGCCCCGGCCGCCCCGGCGGCCGTCGGCGGCGTCAGCGCCCGTGCCGACGACTACTATGCGCTCGCCGACAGCCAGATCGTCATGGGCCCGCGGGCGGTGATCCGCCGGCTCACCGACCGGCCGGCCCCGCTCTACCTGGCCGCCTACGCCGAGGGGCCGGTCGATCTCGATCGCCTCGGCGCGCTGGCGGTCACCGCCTACCAGCGCGTCGCCGACTACTTCGGCACCGTGCCGTTCCCCCATTACACGATGCACCAGGAGCTGCTGACGCCGCTCACGCCGGCGCACGAGTACGGCATGAGCATGGAACACCTGTCGTCGAGCACCTACTACCTGGCGGCGTCGGCCGGCCTCACCGCCGCGTCCACCGCCGAAGACGACGCCCGCGTGCTCTACAACTTCGCGCACCACATCGCCCACGCCTGGGTGCCCAAGCGCGCCTACGGACACGGCTATTTCCCGTTCCAGTGGGAACTGGCGCCGGTGCTCGACTCGATCTGGTTCGCCGAAGGGTTCGGGCAGTACGCGGCGATCATGGCGGTGGCCGCCGGGACCGCCGACCCGGCCGGCTTCCGCGAGGGGATGCTGCAGCGGCGCTTTCGCGCCAACGTGGCGAGCGCCCCGCCGTTTCTGAAGCGACTGCCGCTCATCGAGCTGAGCCGCGTCGCCTCGACGCGCTACGCCGAGGACTTCCGCACCGGCCGGCTGGTGTTCTCGCGCGGCGGCCTGATGGCGGCGGCGATCGACGATCGCATCCGGGGCGAGACCAAGGGCGCCCGATCGTTGCGCGACGCCTTCCGCCACCTGGTCGCCTGGACCGCCCGCGAGCGGCGGGCGTTCGCCATCGACGAACTCCCCGGCCTCATCCGCGAGGCCACCGGCGTGGACGTCGGCGCGGTCGTCGCCGAATGGCTGCGGCCGCTGGGCTAGCGGCTGGAAGATAACGCTGTCACGCTGTCATGCTGTCGGGCGAGGGCCCGGCAAGCCCCGGAAACAACTGGGCCCGCTGGAATCCCAGCGGGCCCCTTCGCGTATCGCGGGTCCAGCCGCTGGCCGCTAGCCCCTAGCCGCTGGTCTCAACGCCGCCGCAGCACGTTGTCCACGGCGTAGTCGGCCAGCCGCGGGCACTGGCCCATGCTGGACAGCGTCTCGAACTCGAAGTGGATGCCGCCCCAGATGCGGCTGTAGGCCTGCTGCAGGCCGAGCTGGCTGAAACTCGAGTAGGACCGCGTCGCCGACGGGTTGGTGCCGGTGCCGGTCCAGGTGATCGAGAAGGCGACGTCGTCGCGGCCGGTCAGCCGCTCCATGACCCGCGCCAGCGACGAACCGATGCAGGCCATGTTGCCGGGCGCGCTCGGGTACGGCGGCGTCGCCAGCAGCGGCAGCCAGGTCGGGTCGGCCTCGGTGGCGCCGTTGCCGTCGGTGTCGGCTTCCCGGATCGCGGTCACCGGCCGCCACAGTCCGTAGACGAACTTGCCGGTGAAGGAGGTCAGCAGCGCGTCGTGGAAGGTCATGTTGAGGAGCGCGAAGCCGCGCGCCAGCTCGAGGCTGCTCCACCCCCGGCTCCGCGCGATGTCGCCGATGAGCGTGTTCCAGACGACGTTGATGTTGGTCGAGGTGCCGACACCGGCCCACTGGTTCGAGATGAGCGTCTGTTCGGCGGAGCGCACGGTGCTGTTGACGGCGCCCCACGCCTTCACCTGGTTGAAGTCGCGCGCGTAGAGCTCGCTCGTCAGCGGCGGCGGCCCCTCGATCATGAAGTGCCGGCCGTCCTCGACGATGAAGCCGCGGGCGCGCGGGTAGTTGGTGAACGCGGCCGGGGCGTTGGCCGGCGGGGTGGGCTTCCAGTAGCCGGGCAGGCTCGGCAGCTCCAGCGGCGGGAACGGCTGTTCCCAGCCGTCGCCGGTGCGCAGGTCGAGAATCGCCCTGGCCGCTGCGGCACCGACGGCGGCGCCGTCGGCCGCCGCCTGCGGCGGGATGCCGGCCAGGCTCTCGGCCAGGGCGGCGTCGAAGGTCGCCGTCTGGGTCGGCATCAGCGCCACCAGGGCATCGTGCGCGGCCTGGGCCACAGCGGCGTCGCGCGAGGCGCCGTCGGCGGGCTCGGCCCAGGTGGCGTACGGTTGGTAGACGCGGTCGAAGCTGTTGACGGCGTCGAACACCGCGACGCTGACGATGGCCAGGTGCCGGGTGTCGAAGACCGTCGGCGGCTTGCCGCCCGGTACGGTCAGCGCGGTCAGCAGAACGCGGTTCCAGCGCACCAGCGTGTCCAGCGACTGGGCGGATGCCGCCGCTGGCATGGCGAGGGCCAGGCTCAGGGCGAGGGCGGCGCGGCCCAGGGCGCGCCGGGTACGAACTCGCGTCGAAACGGACCTCACGAACTCACGGACACGGTGTGTCATGACAGCCTCCGGAATGCACCGCCCACGCTACGGGGCGGCAGCCCGTGGAGTCATGGCCATCTCCTCAAGACCTGGTGGGTTTTGGCGCGGAAGCGTCAGCTCGGCGCTGCCGAAGGGTCGGACGGCGGAGCGTCAGCACCGCCCCGAATGGCAGCCCTGATGGGCTGCCCTGCGGAGACGCCTGGGAATCGACCCGCGTCTACCGGCGCGACCAGTAGACGTAGAACGGCAGCCCCAGGGCCACCAGTCCCAGGCCGGCGATCGACTCGGTGGGCCGCTCGATCAGCGTGTTCCAGACCAGGGCGAACGAGCCGAGCACGTAGAGCGCGGGGATCACCGGGTAGCCCAGCGCCCGGTAGGGCCGGGCCACGTCGGGCCGGGTGGCGCGCAGGACGAAGACCGCGACGCCGCCCAGCGTCCCGAACAGCACCGACGCGAAGGTCACGTAGGTGAACAGGGCCTCGTAGCCGCCGGTCAGGGTGAGGAACGCCGCCCACCCGCTGGTGATGAGGAGCGCCACGTGCGGCGTGCGATAGACGGGATGGACGCGGGCCGCGGCCGGGAAGAACCGGCCGTCGGCCGCCATCGCAAAGCACGAGCGCGACGCCGCGATGATGCCGCTGACGTTGCAGCCGAAGGTCGAGACCACGACCGAGCCCGCCACCAGCGACGCGCCGATCGGGCCGACCAGCGCGGTGACCGCCTTCTCGGCGATGCGGACGACGCCCGACATCTCCTCGATCGAGAGGGCGAAGACGTAGGAGAGGTTGACGGCGAGGTAGATCGTCGTCAGGATGAGCGTCCCGTAGATCAGGGCGCGCGGGACGTTGCGCGCCGAGTCCTTGATCTCGCCGGCCGCGAAGGCCACGTAGTACCAGCCTTCGTAGGTCCACATCACCGCGATCATGATCACGCCGAACGAGATCAACGGGCGCAGCGAGGCCGCCGGGACGATCGGCGTGAAGACCGGGTCGACCCGCATGTAGGCGATCGCCACCAGCGGCAGGATCACCAGTCCGCCGACCTTGGCGACGGTGAGCACCAGGTTGGTGAGATTGCCGCGCTGCACGCCCACGTAGTTGATGGCGGTGATGAGCAGAATCGACGCGGCGGCGACCAGCTGGCCGGCGCTGAGCGTCCAGTCGCCCCAGGGCATCGCCAGCCTGACCAGCACCCGGTCGGTGCCGAGCGCCGGGACGAAGTAGCTGAAGTACTCGGCGAACCCCACCGCCACCGCGGCGACGCTGCCGGTGAGGATCACCAGCACGCAGGCCCAGCCGAAGAGGAACCCGATGGCCGGGCCGTAGGCTTCGCTGAGATAGACGTAGAGGCCGCCCGAGCGCGGGTACATCGACCCCATCTCGGCGTACGTGAGGCCGCCGGCCATGGCCAGCAGGCCCCCGGCCGCCCAGGCCGCCAGGACCAGCGTCGTGGACGGCAGCTCGGCCACCATCACGCCGGTGGTGAGGAAGATGCCCGAGCCGATGACGTTGCCGACCACCAGCGCGACGGCACCCCACAGACCGATCCCGCGCAGCAGCTGATCGTCGGCGGCGGGCGCGGCGGCGGCCCGGGCGGGGGCGGATGTCGTCATGGGCATCGTCACCGCGCCTTCGGGGGAACGTCCGCCGTCGGGTCGGCCTCGGGCAGGCATTCTACCGCGGCACTGGCGGGACTTCCGGCCGGATCGGCGGGCCCTTGTATATCGGGAACCAATATAGGGGGGCCTCCGTCCAAGCGACCATGGTCCAGGCCCTGAGCTTCGGGACGGTGGCCGTGCTGCACGCGGTCGCGTCCGGCCATCGCTTCGGCTTCGACGTCGTCGACGTCACCGGGCTCACCGCCGGGTCGGTGTACCCGGCCCTGGAACGGCTGGAAGGCCTGGGCTACGTGCGCTCGAGCTGGGAGGCGCCGGCCGTGGCCCAGCAGGAGCGCCGGCCGCCGCGCCGCTACTTCACGCTCACCGCCGATGGCGCCCAGGCCCTGGCCATCGCGCTGGCCAAACACCGCACCTTCAAGCCGGTGTCCCTCAAGGCCTTCGGCATCGCCGACCCGCCGCCGGCGCGGCGCCGCTCATGACCGCGAGCCGCCTCCGCCGCCTGGCGCTCGGCGTCGTCGACGCCGTGGCCTGGCTGGCGCCGGCCGGCCGGCGTCCCGAGTGGCGCGCGCAGTGGCACGCCGACCTCTGGCATCGCTGCGACGCGCTCGACCGTGCCGGGCTGGTCAACGCGCGCACGAGCCGCGAGGTGTTCGGCCGCGCGCTCGGCGCCGCGCCGCACGCCCTCGCCCTCCGCCTGGCCGTGACCTCCCGAGGAGTCCGCATGATCCGCTACGACATCCGCCACGCGCTGCGCTCGCTCGCCAGCCGGCCGGCGTTCACCGCCGTCGCCGTTCTCACCCTGGCGCTCGGCATCGGTGCCAACGCGGTGATCTTCAGCTGGATCGAGGCCACCCTGCTCGACGCAATGCCGGGGATCCGCGACCGCGGCTCGGTCGCTGCCGTCTACGGCACCATCGGCAGCCGCAACGACCTGTCGCTCTCCTACCCGAACTACCGCGACCTCGCCGACGCGGCGATCCCCGGGGTCGAGGACATCGCGGTGTTCGCCACCGGCGCCCTCGGCTGGCGCACTGAGGCGGGCGCCGAGCGGGTCTGGGGCGAGATCGTCTCGGGCAACTTCTTCGCGCTGCTCGGCGTGCCGGCTGCGCACGGCCGGGTGCTCACGCCGGACGACGACGTGACCCCCGGCGGCCATCCGGTCGTCGTCGTCAGCCATCGCTTCTGGCAGCGGCGGCTCGGCGGCCGCGCCGACGTGGTCGGCCAGACGCTGGTCCTCAACACCCAGCCGTTCACCATCGTCGGCGTGACCCCGCCGGGTTTCCACGGCAGCCAGGCGCTCATCGCCCTCGACGTCTTCCTGCCGATGGCGATGCAGAGCCACTTCCTGCCCGGCGATCGCCTGACCCAGCGCGGCAGCGGCTGGTTGACCGGCCTGGTGCGCCTGGCCCCGGGCGCGTCGCGGGCGACGGTGCAGCCGGGGCTCGACGTGGTCGCCGCCCGGCTGGCCACCGCGCACCCGGAGATCAACGCCGGCCGCGGCCTGCGGCTGTATCCGCTGTGGCAGCAGCCCTCTGGCGGCTCCAGCATGCTCCTGCCGGTGATGGCGCTGCTCGGCGGCCTGGTGGCGCTGCTGCTCGCGGTCGTCTGCGCCAACATGGCCAGCCTGCTGCTGGCCCGCACCGCCGGGCGGCAGCGCGAGCTGGCGGTGCGCCGATCGCTCGGCGCCAGCCGGGCGCAGATCGTCGGCTTGCTCACCGCCGAGACCGTGGTGCTCGCCCTGGCCGGCGGGCTGCTCGCCGCCGTGGCGGCGCGGTGGAGCGGCGAGCTGCTGCGCGCCTTCGTGCCGCCGATGCCGATCCCGATCCTCATCGACGCCGGCCTGAAACCCGCCGTGCTCGCCTTCGCCGTCGCCGTCAGCCTCGTCGCCGGGCTGGTGCTCGGCGTGCTGCCGGGGTGGCAGGCGGCCCGCATGGACGTCGTCTCCCCGCTCAAGGACGGCGCCCCCGGATCGAGCGGGCGGTGGCGCCGCAACTGGCTGCGTCAGGGGCTGATCGTCGGGCAGGTGGCCACCGCGCTGGTGCTCCTGGTCAGCGCCGGCCTGTTCCTGCGGACCCTCGATCGCGCCCGCGGGCTCGACACCGGCTACGGCGCGCGCGACGGCCTGGTCGGCGCCATCGACATGGCCGCCGCCGGCTACGACGAAGCCCGCGCCCTGCAGACCTACCGCCGCCTGGTGGAGGCGGTGCGCGACGTGCCCGGCGTGGCCGCCGCGGCGGTCGGCCAGCGCCTGCCCCTGACCATGACCGACAGCAGCGACCGTGGCGTGGACGTCGAGGGCTACGTGCCGAAGAGCGGCGAAGAGATGTCGGTCTACTACGCGTCGGTCGGCCCGGGCTACTTCGACACCATCCGCATGCCGCTCGTCGCCGGCCGCGACGTCACCGACCGCGACGTCGCCGGCGCCCCGGACGTCGCCATCGTCAACGAGACCATGGCCCGCCGCTACTGGCCCGACGGCCAGGCGCTCGGCGGCAAGGTGCGGGCCGGTGGCCGCTGGCTCGAGGTGGTCGGCATCGCCGCCGACGCCAAGTACGCCAGCCTCAACGAGGCGCCACGCGCGTTCATGTACCTGCCGGTGGACCAGTGGTACCGGGCCGGCATGCGGCTGGTGGTGCGGACCGCCAGCCCGCCGGAGGCTGCGATTGGCGCGGTGCGCGACGCCGTACGCCGCGTCGATCCGGCGCTGCCGCTCTTCGACGTGCAGACCCTGGCCGAACACCGCGCCTTCTCGTACTTCGTTTTCGAGATGACGGCGACGCTCCTCGGCGCGTTCGGCGCCATCGCCGCGCTCCTCGCCGGGCTGGGGCTCTACGGCGTCGTCGCCCACAGCGTCGGCCAGCGCACCCGGGAGATCGGCGTCCGCATGTCGCTCGGCGCCACCGGCACCGACGTCGGCCGGATGGTCGTCGGCCAGGGCGTGCGGCTCGCCGGCGTCGGGGTGCTGGTGGGACTGGCCGCGGCCTGGCCGCTCACGCGGCTGTTCGCGCCGCAGCTGCTCGGCGTCTCGACCCACGACCCGGTCAGCTACGGCGGCACCGCGCTGGCGCTGGCTGCCGTCGTGGCGCTGGCCTGCTATCTGCCGGCGCGCCGGGCAGCGCGACTCGACCCGGTACTGGCGCTGCGCAAGGAGTAGCAGCCGCGCGCGCCGCTCACCGCCACACGGCGATGGCGTCGAGCGGCTTGCGCTGGATGTCGGGCACCTGCGCGTCGGGCGCCGGGTAGCCGACCGGCATCACCAGCATCGCCTTCTCGTTGGCCGGCCGCTCGAGCAGCTCGCCGAGGAAGCCCATCGGGCTCGGTGTGTGGGTGAGCGTGACCAGGCCCATCATGTGCACGGCGGCGATGAAGAACCCGGCGGCGATGCCGCACGACTCGGGCGTGTAGTAATAGGTACGCTTGGCGCCGTCGGCGTCGATCCCGTAGGCCTGGCGGAAGAGCACGACCACCCACGGCGCGTCGGTGAGGTGCGGCTTGTGCTCGTCGGTGCCGAGCGGGGCCAGCGCGTCGATCCATTCCTGGGGCGCGCGGCCGCTGTAGAAGGCGCGCTCCTCCCCTTCGGCGGCCTCGCGGATGCGCCGCTTGGTCTCCGGGTCGGACACCGCGACGAACGTCCACGGCTGCTGATGCGCGCCGCTCGGCGCGCTGCCGGCGGTGCGGATCGCCCACTCGATGAGCGGGCGCGGCACCGGATCGGTCGAGAAGTGCCGCGTCGTCCGCCGCTGCTGCATCTCGTCGTGGAACGCCGCGGCGCGGCGCAGCGACTCGTCGAGGGGCCGCCGCGTGAACCGCAGCGGCACGAAGGGGTGTTGCCGGGCGGCCAGGGCGTCGCGCAGGGAATCGGTCATCGGCGTCAGTCCCGAGCCGCGGTGGCCGGCCGGATGTCGGCGTTGGCCAGGTCCCAGCTCGCCTGGTAGATGAGCCGCGCGATCTTCTCCATCTTGGCGTAGTCGATCTTCTCCGGCCGATCGTAGACGGTGTGGTAGTCCGGGTGCAGGCCGGTCATGAAGCCGAGCGCCGGCACGCCGCGCTGCAGGAACGGCCACTGGTCGCTGCGCCGCACCAGGTTCGAGGCGTTGTTGTCGTAGCGCTTCCTGATGTCGAGGCCGATCGCCTGGTTGGCGCGATCGACCACCGCCGCCAGCTCCGGCGCGCGGCTGAAGCCCATCATGTTGACGGCGTTGGCGTTCGACGCCGCGGCCTGCACGTCGAGGCCGTTGAAGCGCGGCCCGCCGCCGACGTGGACTTCTTCGTTCCTGCCGATCATGTCCATGTTGAGGACGCCGGCGATGGTCGAGAGCGGCGCCAGCGGCGCCTCGGTGTAGGCCCAGGCGCCGAGCAGGCCGCGCTCCTCGGAGTTCCAGGCCGCAAACAGCACGCTGCGCTTCGGCCGCCGGCCCTGCGCGGCGGCCTGGGCGTAGGCGTCGGCGATTTCGAGCAGCGCCACGGTGCCGGACCCGTTGTCGTCGGCGCCGTTGAAGATCTGCGGGCCGTCGGCGCCGTTGTGGTCGAAGTGGGCGGTCACCAGGACCCACTCGTCCTTGAGCGCCGGGTCGGTGCCGGCGGCCAGACCGACGACGTTGCGGTCGGGGACGATGTGGCGCGTGACCGCCGTGCGCAGCGTGACGCGCGCGCCCGGCAGTGCGACGGGCGCGGCCCCGGGCGCCGTCTCGGCGGCGGCGGCGAGCGCCGCCAGGGTCCGGCCAGTGCCGGCGACGAGCGATGCCGCCAACGCCGGCGACACCTGCGCCGCCGGAATGCGCAGCCGGTCGGCCCACGCCGCCAGCGTGTAGGACTTCAGGTGCGGCGGCGTCGACGGCCAGGCGTTTCGCGCCGCCTGCTCGAAGTTGGCGGGCGCCGGATGGTTGTGCACGTCGCTGACGAACAGGATGCCGACGGCGCCAGCCTCCTGCGCGGCCAGCGCCTTGCGCCAGGTGGCCGCCGGCTCGGCGGTGACCACACCCTCGAACGGGCTCTTCGGATCACGTTCGCCGGGCTCGTGGTCGAGGACCAGCACGATCTGGCCCGTCACGCCGCCGGCGTAGTCGTCGTGCTGCCACTGCGGCGCGCGGATGCCGAAGCCGGCGAAGACGACCGGCGCGGTCACCTCGCCGCTGGCGCTGAAGCGCTGGGGGAAAAACTCCTGGCCGTGCTCCAGCGTCCGGATGGCGCCGTCGGCGCCGTGGACGGTCAGGCGATTGCCCTCGCCGAGCGTCGCGGTCATCAGGTTGTAGGCCTGGAAGTAGGACTCGCCCGGCGCCGCCGGGGCGAGGCCGGCGCGTTCGAAGCGCGACCGGATGTAATCGGCGGTGGCCAGGTTCTCCACGGTGTCGGTGAGCCGTCCGCGCATCGCGTCGCCGGCCAGGAAGAAGAGGTCGGCGCGCAGGTCCTCCCGGCGGATCGACTCGATTGCCGGCGCGCGCTGCTGGGCGACGAGCGGCGCGATCAGGAGAGCGACGACGAGAAGACCACGAAAGACGCGAACCGGCATGGCTGGCCTCCGGGGAACGGCCTGCGGATTGTACCGGGGACGGACCCTATTCCAGCCCTGCCCAGAAAGGGGTCAGACCCCAAGTCAGGCCCCAGCCAGAAAGGGGTCTGACCCCTGTACAGGGGCAGGCGTGGTACGCTCCGCCCCAATCGGGAGACTCCCATGCGCCACCCGTTCCGGACCGCCCTCGCCCTCACTGCGCTCGTCGCCCTCGGGGCCCTCGCCCTGCGTGCCCAGCAGCCGCCCGCGGCACCGGCCATCGACCCCGACGACATCGGCGGTGTCGTCTCGGGGCCAAAGGGCCCGGAGGCCGGCGTCTGGGTCATCGCCGAGACCCGCGACCTCGGCGTCCGCTACATCAAGAGCGTGGTCACCGACGATCAGGGCCGCTACGTCGTGCCCGACCTGCCGGCCGCCAGCTACCAGGTCTGGGCGCGCGGCTACGGCCTGGTGGACAGCGCCAAGGCGACGACGAAGCCGGGGCAGATCGTGAACATCACCGCGGTGACGGCACCCTCGGCCGCCGCCGCCGCCCACTACTACCCGGCGATCTACTGGTACTCGATGCTGAAGATCCCCGCCGAGCGCGAGTTCGGCGGCAAGGCTCCCGACATCGCCGCCCGGCTCAACCAGCGGCAGTGGATCGCGGCGATGAAGAACACCGGCTGCGTCGGCTGCCATCAGCTCGGCCAGCTGTCGACGCGGACCATCCCGGCGGCCCTCGGCACCTTCGCCACCGGCGCCGACGCCTGGAAGCGGCGCGTCCAGTCGGGGCAGTCGGGCGCGATGATGTACGGCCAGATGAACAACCTCGGCGAGCGGTCGTTCACGAACTACGGCGACTGGACCGATGCGATCGCCAAAGGCGCGCTGCCCTTCGCCACTCCGCCGCGCCCGCAGGGGGTCGAGCGCAACATCGTCGTGACGCTGCGCGACTGGATGGACGACAAGCACTACCTGCACGACCTCATCGCCAGCGACCGCCGCCACCCGACGGTGAACGCCTACGGCCCGATCTTCGGCTCGCCCGAGTACAGTTCCGATCTCATTCCGATCCTCGATCCGGTGAAGAACACCGCCACCACGTTCAAGGCGCCGGTGCGCGACCCCGAGATGCCGCTCAACCTCGGGCCGGGCCACGCCGCCGGACTCGACCCGACGATGCCGTCGCCCTACTGGGGCGACGAGCGCATCTGGGAGACGCGCGCCAACATCCACAACGCGATGTTCGGCAAGGACGGCCGGCTGTGGATGGCGGCGTCGGTGCGCGGCAACGACAACCCGGCGTGGTGCAAGGCCGGCTCGACGCATCCGTCGGCCAGGGCGTTCCCGATGGACCGCGCCGTCCGCCACGTCTCGGTCCTCGACCCGAAGACGATGAAGTACGACTTCATCGAGACCTGCTTCTCCACCCACCACCCGCAGTTCGGCTACGACGCCAACGACACGCTGTGGACCAGTGGCGGCGGCCCGGTGGTCGGCTGGGTGAACACGAAGACATGGGATGAGACCCACGACGCGGCCGCATCACAGGGCTGGACGGCGCTGGTCCTCGACACCAACGGCAACGGCAAGCGCGACGCCTACGTCGAACCCGACCAGCCCGCCGACCCGGCCAAGGACACCCGGGTCAACTCGCCCTTCTACGCGGTGATGCCCAGTCCCCTGGACGGCTCGATCTGGGGCTCGACGCTGGGCTTCCCCGGCGCGGTGGTGCGGCTGGCGCCGGGCGCCAACCCGCCGGCCACGGCGCTGGCCGAGGTCTACCGGGTGCCGCTCCCCGGCTTTGCCGCCCGCGGCGCCGACATCGACAGCCAGGGCGTCGTCTGGGTGTCGCTCGGCAGCGGCCACATCGGCAGCTTCGATCGCCGCAAGTGCAAGGGGCCGCTGAACGGTCCGACCGCCACCGGCGATCACTGCCGCGAGGGCTGGTCCTTCTACCAGTATCCCGGCCCCGGCTTCCAGGGCATCGGCGAGAACAGCGCCGAGTCGAGCTACTACACGTGGGTCGACCAGCACGACACCTTCGGCCTCGGCAAGGACGTGCCGATGTCCACCGGCAACCTGAACGACGGCCTGGTCGCGTGGGCAGGCGGCCGGATGGTCGTGCTGCGCGTGCCCTACCCGCTCGGCTTCTACGCCAAGGGGTTCGACGGCCGGATCGACGACGCCAGGGCCGGCTGGAAGGGCAAGGGCCTGTGGGCCGCCAACGGCGATCGGACGCCGTGGCTCATCGAGGGCGGGCGCGGCACGCGACCGCTCGCCGCGCACTTCCAGCTGCGGCCGAATCCGCTCGCCAAGTAGCCGGCATGGCCCACCGCGAGCGCCACCGCACGGCGCGGATCGGCTGGCTCCGGGCCTCGGTGCTCGGCGCCAACGACGGCATCGTCTCGACCGCCAGCCTGGTGGTCGGCGTGGCCGCGGCCGCGGCGCCGCGCAGCGAGGTGCTGGTGGCAGGTGTCGCCGGGCTGGTCGCCGGAGCGCTGTCGATGGCCGCCGGCGAGTACGTGTCGGTCAGCTCGCAGGCCGACACCGAACGGGCCGATCTCGCCCGTGAGCGCCGCGAGCTCGCCGACAGCCCGCAGGCCGAAGAGGACGAACTCACCGGTATCTACCTCGCGCGTGGCCTGGCGCCCGACCTGGCGCGCCGCGTGGCGCAGCAGCTCACCGCCGCCGGGGCGCTGACGGCGCACGCCCGCGACGAGCTCGGCCTCACCGAGGACCTCGCCGCGCGGCCGCTTCAGGCCGCCGCGGCGTCGGCCGCGACCTTCGCCGTGGGGGCCGCGGTGCCGCTCGCCGCCACCGCGCTGGCGCCGGTCGGGGCGGTGGTCGGCGTCGTCGGCGCGGTGTCGCTGGCGTGTCTGGTCGGCCTCGGCGCGCTGGCGGCTGCTGCGGGCGGCGCGTCGCCCTGGGTCGGGGCCGCACGCGTCGGGTTCTGGGGGGTGGCGGCGATGGCTGTCACCGCCCTGGTCGGCGGTCTCTTCGGCGCGACGGTGTGACCTGCACGTCGGTGAAGTAGCCCTCGGTCCCCGGACCGATCCACAGGGCCACGCCGCCACCCTCGGTGCCGAGCTTGAGATCGGTGACGACCAGCGCCGGCTGCGCCGCGTCGTGCACGTACAACCGCGCCGTCCGGCCGGCCACCTCGATCCGCATCCGGGTCCAGGCGCCAGGCTCCAGGTCGACGTAGGACTCGTAGCGCTCCGGCGACTCCCTGCGCAACCGGTCGAAGTCGAAGTCCGGCTGCGCGGCGTACTGCGTGGCGTGGTTGCGCCGCACCTGGTCGTCGGCACGGCCGTTGTCGGGCCGCAGGTAGATGTACTCGTAGGCGACGCGATCGGCGCGGGTGCGGAAAGCGACGCCGATGAAGCCGCGGTCGGCGGGCACCGCGTGCGGGCCGCGCCGGCCGGCGACGGTCAGCGTGATCGTGCCATCGGTGAAGTGGACGCCGCGCAGCAGCGCCATGCCGCCCTGCCGCGTGGCATCGCGTTCGAGCAGCCGGAGTGCCGGGCGGCCGGCGTATGTCGCGGACTCGACCAGGACCCCCACGGGCTCGACGTCCTCAGGGGCGGGGACGGCTGGCGGTTGCCCCCCGCTCCCGATGCCAAGCCAGGCCAGGGCGACGGCAGCGACCAGGCGGCTCATCGCCCCACCTCCCGGTGCAGGCGGGCGAAGAAGCCGCCGCTGGCGTAGACGCCGCCGCGCACGCGCACGACGACGTCGTTGTCGCCGTCGCGCAGGTGCAACCGCAGGCGACGCCCGGCGTGGCCGGCGACGCGCCCGACGTCGAACCAGGCGGCGTCCTGGCGGGCGACGAAGCCCTGGAAGGCGCCATTGGCCCAGACCGCCAGGTCGTCGACGGTACTCATCTCCAGGACGGCCGGCATCGGCGCGCCGGCGCGGATCGTCGTGCGGAAGTAGGCCACCGTGTCGGGACCGTGGTAGTCGACGATGCGACCGGTGACGACCGCGCCACGCGCATCGACCGGCATGGGCCGCCAGCTCGCGGTGGTCGGCGCCTGGGCAACCCGGTCGCGGCTCGACACGAACGGCCCGGTCACCTGCCACCGCGTCACCAGGGCGTCCGGCGCGTAGTCCACTGCCGGTCGTGGCGGCCCCGAGTAGGACAGCGTGTCGATTGCCCGGACCCGGACGTCGTCCACCCACGCCGGACCGCCCACCGACCGCGGCTGGAATCCGAACCGGCCGGTGGCGCCCTCGAAGCCGGCGAACGTCAGCTGCGGCGTCTCCAGATCGCCGACGTAGACGTGCGCCGTCGTCCCGACCACCTCGAACGCGAAGCGCTGCCACTCGCCGGTCGTGACCGCGGCCGGCCCGGTCAGGGCGACGCGCCCTTCCGGATAGACCAGCCGCGAGACGTTGAAGTCGCGGTGCGGGTTCACCTGGAGATAGCTGCCGTTGCCCTTGACGTAGACGAGGCCGAAGTCCTGGCGGTCGCCGGTCCGTGTGTGGCGATAGACGAAGCCCAGGTAGTTGTCCTCGTCGGTCGGAAAGTGCATCTCGCCCTCGACGCGCACGCCGGCCCAGCGTTCCGAGCCGCGGATGAGCGCCACCACGTCACCGTCGGGCGTAAGCGCCAGGACGCGTCCGTGCCGGGGATCGCCGGAGTCGTGGATCGCCACGCCCGAGGGGCCGATCGGCTCCCAGGCGCCCAGGCCGTGCTCGAAGTCGTCGGTGAAGAGGGCCTGGCCGCCCGGGGCGGCGGCGAGCGCGGCGATGAAACCCACGAGCGGCAGGCCATATCGGACGCAGCGCCTGGCCGCCGCGATGTCGGTCAACGAGCTGGACATACGTCACCCTCCGCTCGGGCACGCCGGAGAGCTGACTGAGGAAGGGGCGCGCCCCGAAGCCACACCTCAGCTTCGAGGCGGCCAGGGCACCGCATCTGAGACCGTCGCGAACGCACCCTGAGAAGGGCCCCAGCCCGCGTACGGATTCGGATCGTACACGTGGATGTAGCGGGCGCGCGGCGCGGTGTCAAGCCCGTGGGGACGAGTGGCGCGTCGGCCGGGCCGGGCGCCACGCCGGTGGGCCGACCCGGGCGTCAGCGCCGCACGACCGCCGATACCGGCTGCCCGCGCTCGGCCAGCGCCTTGATCGTCAGCATCATGCGCCGCTCCATGATGAAGTGCGGCAACTCGAAGAGCCCCATGTTGACGACCGCCGCCCACACCGGAATGCGCGGGTGGGTGATCGTCGAGCGGATGATGAAGCGGGTGCCGCCGTCGGCGGTCGGCAGCAGCACGAAGGCGCCCCAATTGCGCAACACCATCGCCCGCCCCGGCTGCACGTCGTCGAGCCGCCAGCCCAGATTGCGGCCGAACAGCCCGCCGAGATAGCCCGGCTGGGTGGCGCGCACGAAGTCGCCGGGCTTGCGGACCTGCCATTCGGGCCGGATCTCGAACACGTTGTCGATGTCGGCGCCGAACGCCCGCTCGAGCCAGTCGTAGCTGTAGAACCCGGCCCGGTCCTGGCCGAGCTGAACCAGCCACGCCCACACCGCCGCCGGCGGCGCGTCGACGGTCACCGCGTGCTGGATCTCGTAGGCGGGATCACGCGAGTCCCGATCGCCGGGCAGCGCCATGGCCAGTTCCTCGGGCGTCGACCCCCAGCCGCGGTGCCAGGGCCAGGTGAACGCGGCGACTCCGACGTAGACCAGGAACGCGACGCCGGCCGCCGCCGCCACGCCGTGCCACACCCGGCCGTGCCGATCGGCGCCGTGGGGCCAACCGACCGCGCCCTGCCACAACCCGACGACCAGGAACCCCAACGAGAGCGCCGCGCCCACCGGCACGCCCCGGACGCCGATGAGGATCATGCCGACGAGCGAATAGACCGCGGCCAGGACCAGCATCGGGCTGGCCAGCCGGCGAAACGGCAGCACGTCCAGCAGGGCCAGTCCGGCCGCCACGAACCCGACCATGCCGACCGCGTAGAGCACGACCGGCATCCAGTTGCCGGCCGGCACGCTGTCGGCGGCGAGCCCACGCAGCGGCAGCACCGCCAGCGCCAGCCCGTGGGCAATCGCCACCGCTCCCAATACCCGCACCATTCGCTGCGACATGGCCGGCCTCCACACCGAGCCGAGCCAAAGGCGTGCCGACGCCGAGGGGCGGTTTGGCCGCCGGGAACGCCGCCAGCCCCCGGTCGCCACCGCCGGTGACGCCCGCGGACGGGGGAATTCTCCGCGCCATCGCCCGTCGTCGGGAGCGTCCCGTAGAATTGGGCCACCGCCGCATGCCACCAGCCGTCCGCTCCCCCCGCCGCCGTTCCGCCGCCCGGCCACCGCTCCACGTCTGGAAGTTCGGCGGCGCCTCGCTCGCCGATGCCGCCGCCGTCGCCACGGCGGCGCGACGGATCGCCGAGTACCGCGGTCCGCTGGTGGTCGTCGCCTCGGCCCTCGCCGGCATCACCGACGTGCTGCTCGACGCCGCCGAGCACGCCGTGGGCGGCCGCGCCAGAGGCGCCGCCGCCGCCGTCGCGACCCTGCGCCAGCGTCATCGCCGGGTCGCCGCCGCCGTCGTGCCGGGCGGAGCGGCGCGGCGGGCCGCGGTGGCCGCCATCGAGGCGTCGGTGACCGAGTTCGAGGCCATCCTGGAGGCCATCGCCATCCTGCGGCATCTGTCGCCGCGGACCCGCGACCTCATCGTCGCCCGCGGCGAGCGCCTCTCGGCCACGCTGCTGACGGCGGCGATCGTCGCCGCCGGCCGCCGCGCCGTCTACGTCGATGCCGCGGACGTCGTCGTCACCGACGGCCACTACGGCGGCGCCAGCCCGCAGCTGGCGGCGACGACCCGCGAGGCGCGGCGCCGCCTCCAGCCGATCCTGGCCGGGGGCCGGGTCCCGGTCGTGCCGGGGTTCATCGGCCGGGCCCCGGACGGCAGCGTCGCCACGCTGGGCCGCGGCGGATCGGACCTGACCGCCACCGTGCTGGCGCGCGCGCTCGGCGCCGAGGTGGTGTCGCTGTGGAAGGACGTGCCCGGCATCCTCACCTCGGATCCGCGGCTGGTGCCCGACGCCCGCCTCATTCCCCAGCTGCACCACCACGAGGCGGCGGAAGTGGCGCACTACGGCGCCAAGGTCCTGCACCCGCGGGCGCTCATCCCGATCTCGGGGACGCGGATCACGCTCGAAGTGCGCTCGTTCCTCGACCCGACGCGGCCGGGCACGACGGTGGCCGGCCGGCTGGTGTCGCCGCAGTACCCCGTCAAGGCGGTGGCCGTGCTGCCCCGTCAGGCGGTCGTCACCGTGGCCGGCAAGGGCATGGTCGGCGTCCACGGCATCGCCGCCCGCACCTTCGCCGCCGTCGACGCCGAACGCCTCAGCGTCTCGACGATCTTCCAGGCCTCGTCGGAGAGTTCGATCGGCTTCACCGTCCCCGAGGCCGAAGCCGATCGCGCCGTGGCCAGCCTGCGCGCCGCCTTCGCCGCCGAGTTCGCCAGCGGTGCGATCGACGCCGTCACGGCCCGCCCCGGCCTGTCGGTCATCGCCGTGGTCGGCGACGGCATGGCCGGCACGCCGGGCATCGCCGCCCGCGTCTTCACCGCGCTCGAGACCAGCGGCGTCAACGTCGTCGCCATCGCCCAGGGCTCGTCGGAGCGCAACATCTCCTTTGTCGTCACCAGCGAGGACGCCGCCGAGGCGGCGCGCAAGGTGCACGGGGCGTTTCAACTGGCGAAGATCGGCGGCGGCCGGCCGCCGGCCCGCCCCTCCACCGACGTCGTGCTGCTCGGCTTCGGCCGCGTCGGCCGCGCGTTGGCCGACGTCGTCGCCGACACCCCCAAGGGCCACCCGGTGCGGATCGTGGGCCTGCTCGATCGATCCGGCTACGTCTTCGACGCCCGCGGTCTGTCGGAGGCGCGCCTGCGCCGGCTCGCGCAGGCCAAGGACCGCGGCAGCATGCTCGCGGTCAGCGGCGGCGTCGCCGCCGGGGCCGCCGAGGCGCTGGCGTTCATGTCGAGCCACGCCGTCTCGCGGCCGGTGCTGGTCGACGTGACCAGCGACGAGACCACGCCGATGCTGCTGGCGGCGATCGGCCGCGGCTTCGACGTCGTGCTGGCCAACAAGCGGCCGCTGGCCGGATCGTGGGAGAGCTACACGACGCTCCTCGATCGCGCCGCCGCCGCCGGGCGGACCATCCGCTTCGAAGCGACGGTCGGGGCCGGCCTGCCGGTGATCGACACCCACAAGAAGCTGGTCGAGACCGGCGACCGGGTGCTGCGCATCGACGGCTGCGTCAGCGGCACCCTGATGTTCGTGCTCTCCGAGGTGTCGCGCGGCCGGGCGTTCTCGGCGGCGGTGCTCGAGGCGGTGGCCCGCGGCTACGCCGAGCCCGACCCGCGCGACGACCTGTCGGGGGCCGATGCCGCCAGGAAGGGCGTGATCCTGGCCCGCCTGCTCGGCTATCGCGGACCGGCGCCGACGCCCGAGAACCTGGTGCCGCCGGCGCTCCAGCGGGTGTCGCCCGCCGAGTTCCTGGAGACGCTCCCCACGCTCGACGCCGAGTGGCAGCGCCGCGTGGCCCGTGAGGCCGCGCGCGGCCACGTGCTGCGCTACGTCGTCAGCGCCACCGCGACCCGCGCGTCGGCGCGCCTGGTGGCGGTGCCGGCGACCAGCCCGATGGGATCGGCGGGCGGCGCCCGCAACCTCATCACGTTCACGTCGCGGCGCTACCGCGACGAGCCGCTGGTGGTGAGCGGCCCGGGCGCCGGACCGGCGGTGACCGCGGCCGGTATCCTCAACGATCTGCTGGCGCTCGGCGCGCGCTGATGGCCGGCCGCCGCGGCTTGCGCGGTGGCGGCAATCGGTCCATCATGCCGCACGGCGGCGCCGACCACCCGCCACAGGCGCCCGTGTGATTCCCGCCAACTCCGGCCCGCCGTCCAGCGACCTCGACGTGGAGCGGGTCCGCGCCCACGTCGACGTCGTGCCGATGGCGCTGCTGGGCGTCGTGGTGATCGCCGCGTTCCTGGCCGGGATGCTGCTGCACGTGGTCGCGCCGGCGCGCCTGCTGGCGTGGCTGGCCCTGCTCGCCGTCCCGGTTGCCGGCCGGCTGCTGGCGGCCCGCGCCTACCGCCGCGATCCGTCCGCGCACGCGCCGCGGCAGTGGCTGTGGCGCCTGCGGGCCGGCGCCATCGCCCAGGCCGCGGTCTGGGGCGTGGCCGGGGTGTGGCTCTTTCCGCCGCTCGACGTGCCGCACCAGGCGTTTCTGGCCTTCGCGGTCGGCGGCGTGGCGGCGGCGGCGGTCACGGTTACCGCCTTCGATCTGGCTGCCGGCCTGTGGTTCCTTGGCATCGCGCTGCTGCCGCTGGTCGGTCGGCTGCTGCTGGCCGCGGGCGACGTCCAGACCACCATGGCCGCAGCGCTCGGGATGTTCCTCGCCTACGTGGCCGTCAACGCCGGGCGGGCGCAGCGCCAGTGGCTCGACGGCGTCGCCGCCCGCTGGGACGCCAGCGCCCGCGCCGACGAACTGCGGGCGCTGAACGCCAGCCTGGAACGCCAGGTCGCCGAGCGCACCGGCAGGCTGCTCGAGAACGAAGCCCGGTTCCGCGCCGTGTTCGACGAGAGCCCGACGATCGTCGCGCTGCTCAGCCTGCGCGACCTGCGCCTGATCGAGGTCAACGCGGCCTGGGAGGCGGCCTTCGGGATCGCCCGCGCCGACGCCGTCGGGCGCACCTCGGCCGAACTCGGGCTGTGGGTCGATCCGGGCTCGCGGCAGCGGACCCTCGACGAGCTCGCCGAACGCGGCGCCGTCGGCGGCGTCGAGGCCGAGCTGCAGCGGGCCGACGGCAGCCGGTTCTGGGGGCTCATCCACAGCCGCACTCTCACCATCGGCGACGAGCCCTGCAGCCTCAGCACCGTCGTCGACATCTCGGAGCGCAAGCAGGCCCTGCTCGATCTCGCCGAGAGCGAAGCGCGCTTCCGGGCGGTGTTCGACAAGGGGCCGATCGTGATGTCGCTCATCCGCCTCGCCGACGACCGGTTCGTCGAGGTCAACGACGCCGCGCTGGCGATGTTCGGCTACGACCGCAGCGAGGTCATCGGCCGCACCGCCCTCGAGCTGGGCCTGTGGCTGGACCTGGCGCAGCGCGAGGCGACGGTCGCCGCCCTCAGGCGCGACGGCCGGCTGCGCGGCGCCGAGGTCCACTTCCGGCGCAAATCCGGCGAGCCGTTCTGGGCCGAGTTCAGCAGCAGCGTCATCACCCTCGGCGGCGAGCCCTACGCCCTCGGCACGCTGGTGGACGTCACCGCGCGCAAGCGGGCCCAGCAGGACCTCGCCGACAGCGAGGCCCGGTTCCACGCGGTGTTCGACCACAGCCCGATTGGCATGTCCCTGGTCCGACTCGCCGACCGGCAGACCGTCGAGGTGAACGACGCCGCGCTGGCCGCGCTCGGCTACGACCGCGCCGACGTCATCGGCCGGACCTCGCCCGAACTGCGGCTGTGGGTGCACCAGACCGACTACGACGCCGCCGTCGCGACCATGCGGGAGACCGGACGGATCGACGCCGTCGAGGTGCCGCTGCGCCGCAAGGACGGCAGCCACTTCTGGGCCTCGTTCAGCAGCAGCCGCTTCAGTCTGCAGGGTGAGCCCTACGCCCTGTCGGCGTACCAGGACATCACCGAACGGCGGCAGCTGGAAGCCCGCTTCCTCCAGTCGCAGAAGATGGAGGTCCTCGGCCACCTCGCCGGCGGCGTCGCCCACGACTTCAACAACGTGCTGACGGTGATCCGCAGCACCGCGGAACTGGCCCTCGACAGCACCGCCGAGGGCACGCCGCTGCACGAGGCGCTGGCCACCATCCGCGACACCAGCGCCAGGGCCTCGGGGTTGACCAGCCAGCTGCTCGCCTTCAGCCGCCGGCAGATCCTGCAGCCCGTCGTCCTCGACCTCAACCACCTCGTCGACGACCTCGCGCCGATGCTGCGCCGCGCCATCGGCGAGCGAATCACGCTCGACCTGCGCCCGGCCGACGGACCGGCGACCATCCTCGCCGACCGCAGCAGCATCGAGCAGGTCGTCCTCAACCTGGCCATCAACGCCCGCGACGCCATGCAGGCCGGCGGCACCCTGACCATCACCGTGGCCATGGCCGCGGCGACGCCGCGCCAGGTGGTCCTGACCATCACCGACACCGGCGTCGGCATGAACGACGCGACCCTCGCCCGCCTGTTCGAGCCGTTCTTCACCACCAAGGAGACCGGCAAGGGCACCGGCCTGGGCCTCTCCACCGCGCACGGCATCGTCACCCAGAGCGGCGGCGAGATCGCCGTCACGAGCGCGCCGGGCGCCGGCACCACGTTCACGGTCCGCCTGCCGTGGGTGGCGCCGGCACCACCCCTGCCGGTGGTGCCCCGCGCCGACGTGGCCGGCGGCCACGAGACCATCCTGGTCGTCGACGACGACGCCGACATTCGCGACGTCGTCCGCCGCGCGCTCTCCTCCGCCGGCTACCGGGTGCTGCTGTCGAGCAGCGGCGACGAGGCACTCGAGCTGCTCGGCCGCCACCCCGGCGCCGTGCAGCTGCTGCTGACCGACGTGGTGATGCCGGGCATCAGCGGTCAGGACCTGGCCACCCGGGTGCGACGGCAGCATCCGGCGGTGCGCATCCTCTACAGCTCCGGGTTCGTCGACGATGCCGTCGAGGCCAACGGGGGGCTCGCCGACGTGCCGTTCATCGCCAAGCCCTACTCGCTCAAGGCGCTGACCCGGAAGGTACGCGACGTGCTGGACGCCTGACCGCGATGTGGGACCTGTCGATGTCGCCCGGCCTCCACGCGGCGCTGCTGCGCGCCGCCGCCACGCTGGTCATCGTCCTGTCGGCGGTGATCCTGACCCGGCACTGGCGATCGGCGGCGGGCCGCGGCCACGCCGCCTACGGGGCCACCGTGGCGTCGTGGCTCTATGCGATGTCGATGGTCGCCGTGGCGCCGTCGCCCGAGGCCGCCGCGTGGTGGTCGCGGGTGGCGATGCTCGGCGTCGGCCTGCTGCCGGGCGTGGTCTACCACCTCAACACCGAGACCGCCGGCGTCGGCCGGGATCGGCGCGACGCCGTCGCCTTCTACTACGTCCTGTCGATCGCGGTGACGCTCGCCGGCGTCGGCTCCAACCTGATCCTGGCCGAGCCCCGCCGCTACGCCTGGGGCTACTTCCCGGGCTTTACGGCATGGGGTCTGCTGCCGGTGGCGCTGCTGCTGGTCGTGTTCGTCGAGGCGCTGCGCCTGTACCGCGGGGTCATCACGCGCTGGGGGCCCGACAGCGGGCACGCCCGCCGGGCCCGGATCTTCTATCGCGGCAACTTCGTGGCCTATCTGGCCGCCCTCGACTTCCTGCCGGCGTTCGGCGTGGCGTTCTACCCGTTCGGCTTCGCCGTCGTCGCGGTGATGTTCACCGGGGCGGTGCTCGGGTCGATCCGCTATCGGCTCATCGAGATCACCCCGGAGATCGCCGCCGCCACCCTGCTCGACACCATGTCGGACGCGGTGATCGTGGTCGATCCGGTCGGCGACATCCAGCTCGCCAATCGTGCCGCCGGGGAGCTGCTGGCGTCGCCGCCGTCGGCCCTGCTCAACCGCCCGCTGGCCGAGGCGATCGGCGCCGCGGAGCTGGCCGCCGCGGTGGCGACGGCGGTCCCCGGCGGGCCCGGCGTCGAGGTGTCGTTCGTGCCGCCGCGCGGCCCGCTGCGCACCGTCCTGGTGACCGGCGCCACGGTGGACAACCCCTGGGGCGACGCCCTGGCGGTGGTCTGGCTGCTCCGCGACCTGACCGACCAGCGCCGTGCCGAAGCCGAGAAGCAGCGGCTCGCGGCGTGGCTGCGCCAGTCCGAGCGCATGGAGTCGCTGGGGGTGATGGCCGGCGGGATCGCCCATCAGTTCAACAACGCCCTGATGGTGATTCTCGGCCGGGTCGAGGAGGCGCGCGCGGCGGCGCAGGCCGGCACCTCGCCGAACCCGGCCCTCGACGGCATCGAGGCAGCCGTCCAGCGGGCCGCCACCACCAACGACCGGCTCCTGAACTACGCCGGTCGCCACCTGCCCGTCGACACCGTCGTCGACCTGAACGACCTCATCCGCGACTCGGCGGCGGCGCTGCGCGACGCCGCCGGGCAGGCGGAGCTGGTGGCGCGCCTGAAGGCCGACCTGCCGGCGTGCGTCGGCGACCGGACGGAGCTTCGCCAGGTGCTGGTGAGTCTCGTCACCAACGCCGCCGAGGCGCTGCCCGGCGGTCGCGGCACGATTCACCTCGTCACGGGCCTGGTCGGCGGGCCCGACGCGGCCGGGCCGGGTGCGGCCCTGTACGTCGACATCCGCGACAACGGCCCGGGCATCCCCGCCAACCTGCGCGAGCGGGTGTTCGACCCGTTCTTCACCACCAAGTTCGAGGGCCGCGGCCTGGGCCTGGCGATCACGCAGCGGATCGTCGCCCGTCACGGCGGCCGCGTCGTGGTCTGCCCGGACGACGGCGCCGGCACCTGTATCCGGGTGCAGCTCCCGGCGCTCGGCGCGCCGCCGGTCGTGCCGGCCCCGCCGCCGATCGTCAGGCCGGAGGCCGATCGTGGCCGGGCCCTGCTGGTCGACGACGAGGCGGAGGTCCGTCACGTCGTCGGCGGGATGCTCGACCTGCTCGGTTTCGACGTCGTCGCCTGCGACGACGGGGCCGCGGCCGTGCGACACCTGCGCGAGGCGCCGCGCCGATTCGCCCTGCTGGTCGTCGACATGACGATGCCGGGGATGCACGGCCACGACGTGGTGGACGAGGTGCGCGCCATTCGACCCGAGCTGCCGATCGTCGCCATCAGCGGCTATCCGGCGGGCGCGGGCGGCGACGCCGCCGCGGCCGCCGATCCTCGCTGCACCTTCCTCCACAAGCCGTTCCGACTGGACGGGCTCGCCGCGGCCATCGCCGCGGTGAACGCGCCGGCACGCGCCGCCCGCGGCACCCCCTGAACGCCGGCCTCAGTCCGGCGGCCGCTCGGCGACGCTCGGCCAGTCGAGGGCGAAGGTCGTCCCCTGGCCGTCGGTCGAGGCGACGCTGACCGCGCCGCCCATCGCGTCCATCGACTCGCGGACGATCGCCAGGCCGAGCCCCAGACCCTGGACGCCGAGCTCGGCGTCGCGGCCGGCGTGCGCGCGCACGAATTGGTCGAAGATGACCGCCAGCCTGGCCGGCGGGATGCCGATGCCGTTGTCGTGGACGACCACGCGCGGATGCGCCACCGAGCGGTCGGCAGCGATGCGGACCACCCGCTCCGACTTCCCCGGGTCGCTGTACTTGATGGCGTTGGCCAGCAGGTTGACGAACACCAGCTCGGCCCGCCCGCTGTCGGTGGTCAGCACCGGCAGGTCGGCAGCGACTTCGATCCGCACGCCGCGGGCCGCGGCCATCTCGGTGAGCTGCCGGGCGACGTCGGTGACCAGCGGGGTCAGCGGCACCGACTGCTCGTTCAGCGCCACCTCGGAGGTGCGGGCGAGCCGGGACAGCCATTCGAGCTTGCCGGCCACCTCGGCCAGGCGCACGACGTTGCGCTCGAGGGTGCCGGCGAGACCGGCGACCTCCGTGTCGGCCGTCAGGCCCGGCAGCACCCGCGACAGGGTCCGCAGGACGTCGAGCGGCTGGCGGATTTCGTGGCTCACGATGCGGCTGAAGCCGCGCAGCTGCGCCGTCTGCCGGTCGATGGCCGCGGTATAGCGGGCGATGAACGCGTCCACGGTGTGCTGCTGCAGCACGCGCACGGCCTGGTTGGCGCGGCCCACGGCCAGCACGGCGGCGACGGCGTCGCCGCTGTCGCCTCGATCGGCGCGGCGGGCGACCTCGCGGGCGAAGAACTCCTCGAGGACCTCGCCGAGAATCTGGTACTCGCGCAGGAGCTGGTGGACCGAGGCCCGCTGGTCGTAGCGAAGCAGCCCGAGTTCGGTGGCCTTGGCCAGCACGGCCGTGTTGGCCTTGATCTCCTCGTCGGCGGGCGCCGCCAGGTAGGCGGCGATCTGCCGGATGAGCTCCGGGATGTGGTCGAGCAGGGTGTGACTCGGGAAGATCTCCCGGGTCTCGGCGTCGACGACGTCCTCGAGACGGCGCAGCCAGGTCGCCGCCAGCACGGTGTGTTCGGCGGCGAGCCGGGCGGCGAGCCGGGCGACGGTGGCGGTGACGGGCGGCGTCTGGGACACCACACGCAGTGTATCGTCAGCGGTCGGCGACCAGCCGGTCGTGCTTGGCGCGCAGGGCCACCAGCGTCTCGGCGTCGGTGCCCTCGAGACCGCCGTCGCGGTCGAGCGCCTCGAGGATCGCCAGCGCCTCGGCGTAGTCGCGGGCGGCGGCGAGCCGGTCGTCCGGGCGCCGCGCCGCGCCGTCGGCCAGCACCTGCCGGCTGTCGCCGCGGGCCTCGAGCGCGAGCGCGACGGCGATCCGCCACTCGACGTTGTCGGGGTTGGCCCGGCTCAGCGTCTCCATGACGGTCACGGCGCGATCGAGGCTGGCCAGGGCCGGGCCGCGCTGGCCGAGCCTGGCGAGCAGGCGCCCGCGGAAGCCGTCGTTGGTGGCGGTTTCGGCGCGGGCCCGGGCATTGTCCGGGTCGGCCGCGGCGAGCTGCTCCTGGATCGTCGCGGCGCGCTCGAGCGAGGCCAGCGCCTCGCGGAGCCGGCCGGCGGCTTCCTCGCGCTCGGCCAGTTTGTAGTAGCCGATGGCGAGGTCGTTGCGGGCGGCGGCGTTGGTCGGATCCTCGCGGACCTGCGCCTCGTAGGTCGCCAGCGCCAGGGCTTCCTGGGCCGCGGCCTCGGGCCGCCGGCCGAGCGCGGTGAGGATGTCGGCGGCGTTGCTGCGCGCCACGGCGAGGTTGCGCGCGAACATCGCGTTCTCGGGATAGCGCGCGGCCGCCCGGGCGAACACCGCCACCGACTGCTCCATCTCGGCGAGCGCTGCCGCCGGGTCGCCGAGGTTCGGGTAGTTGGGATTGCCCAGGACGTTGCCGACCTTGTGATGGGCGACGCCGAGCTGACGCAGGTTGGCAGGGTCGTCGGGTGCGGTGGCGACGAGCGCCTGCATGACGCCGAGCGCCAGCCGCTGCTGCTCGAGCGCCGCGGCCGCGTCGCCGGTGGCCGCCAGCATGTCGCCGAGCCGGCTGTAGGCCACCGCCAGGTCGCGACGCGCCGCCTGGCTGGCCGCGGCGTCGGTGGCGATGTCGCGCTGCAGGTCGACGGCACGCCGCACCGCCTGCATCGCCGCGCGGCTGTCGCCGCTGGCCGCCAGCAGCTCGCTCAGCCGCAGCAGGGCGACGCCCATCTCGCGCCGCAGGTCGGCCGGGCTGGTCATGGTGATGCCGAGCGACTCGTAGAGCGCCACCGCCTTGCGGTAGCTGGCCAGGGCACCGGCGGTGTCGCCCAGGTTGGGATTGAGCGGCCGGCCCTGCACGTCACCGACGCGGACGTAGCCGGCGGCCAGCTCGCGGCGCAGGTCGGCGCGATCACCGGCATCGGCGGCCAGCTTGTCCAGGTACTCGATGCCCTTCTGCACCACCAGCTGACGGGCCGGGGTCGACCCGGACAGCTCGCGAATCGCCGCCTCGATGTCGAAGAGAAACGCGCCGGCCAGGCTGCGCACGTCCTCGAACCGCTGCTCGGCGCGGGCCCGCGCCGCGCGGGCCTCACGGGCCTGCCAGGCGATGCCGACCAGGCCGGCGACCAGCGCCGCCACAATCGCCGCGGCCGCGGTGACCGCGCCGCGGTGGCGGCGGACGAACTTCGAGGCGCGGTAGCCGAGCGTGTCGTGGCGGGCCAGCACCGGCAGGCCGGCCAGATGGCGGCGGATGTCCTCGGCGAACTGGTCGACCGAGGCATAGCGCCGCACCGGCTCCTTGCTGAGCGCCTTGAGGACGATGTTGTCGAGGTCGCCTTCGAGCCGCCGGCGGCGCCGCTGGGTGTCGGCGGCGGTCGGCGGCCGGGTGCCCGGCCGCGTCGTCGCCGGATCGGTCGGCGGCGGCTCGACGACGACGTCGCTGGGCCGCACCGGCTCGACCTCCGACACGACGCGGGCGATGTCGGCCACGGCGCGGCTGGTCAACCGGTACGGGCGCCGGCCGGTGAGCAGCTCGTAGAGCAGCACGCCCAGCGAGTAGACGTCGGTGGCGGTCGTCACCGTCTCGCCGCGCACCTGCTCCGGGCTGGCGTACTCGGGGGTCATCAGCTGCAGGCCGGCCGCCGTCGGCGCCAGCGTGTGCCCGGCCATCTCGGGGTTGAGCAGCTTGGCGATGCCGAAGTCGAGCAGCTTCGGCACCGCGTCGGCGGTGACCAGCACGTTGGCCGGCTTGAGATCGCGGTGGATGACCAGGTTCTGGTGCGCGTACTGCACCGCCGCGGCGACCTGCAGGAACAGCTCGAGGCGGGCCGTGGTGTCGAGCTGCCGGGCCTCGGCGAACTCGACCAGCGGCGCGCCGTCCACGTACTCCATCACCAGGTAGGGCCGGCCGTCGGCGGTGGTGCCGCCGTCGAGCAGACGGGCGATGTTGGGGTGGTCGAGACCGGCGAGGATCTGGCGCTCGGTGCGGAAGCGGCGGACGATGGCGTCGGTGTCCATCCCGCGCTTGAGCACCTTCAGGGCGACGCGCTTGTGGAAGGCGTCGTCGTCGCGCACCGCCAGGTGCACGGTGCCCATGCCGCCGTGGCCCAGTTCGCGCACCAGGCGGTAGGCACCGACCCGATCGAACGACGGCTCGCCCCCGCCAGCATCAGGCAGCCGGGTTGCGTCGTCGGGCGGGGTCACAACCGCTGAGTATAGAACCGCGGAGCCCGACCCGCGCGTCCCGGCGCAGGGGCCGGCCGTGCCACACTGTCGCTCGATGCGTCCCCGGCACCGACGGCTCCGGTCCCTCGCGGCGGCGGTGGTGGCGGCGTCGCCGTGGGTCGGCGGCGCGGCGGGACAGGACCGCGTCGCCGCGTGCGGTGCGGCCGTCGCGGCGCAGCGGGAGGCCTGGCGGGCGGTGGCGCCGGCGCTCGTTCAGCCGGCCATCGCCGCCGCCGACGTCGTGCGGCACTGGCCCACCGACGCCCCGGGAATCTGGCTCGTCGAGCGGGCGCGCGGCGTCGAGGTCACGCTCGCCCGGGTCGCCCCCGACGCCGTCACGACGATCCGCTGGACAGCGGGCTGCCAGCCGACGACGACCACCGGGCCGCGGCCGCGGGCGGCGGCTCCTGCCTTCGGCGACGCCGACCTGGCGGCGATGCTTGCCGGAGGCCGGGCCGGTGTCCTCTACTTCTGGTCGCCGCACATGCCGTTGTCGGTGGACGGCTACGCGCAGGCGCTGGCGGCGGCGCGGGCGCACGGGCTGAGCGTCGAGCCGCTGCTCGATCCGGCGTCGAATCGGGCCTTCGCCGCCGAGTCGGTCGCCGCCGGTCGCCTGCCGGCGACGGCGCTGCGCGTCGTCGACGCGGTGGAACTGCAGTTCCGCGAGCTGCCGCTGCACGCCCCGGCGCTGCTCGCGTTTCGCGACGGCCGCCTGGTCGGCCCGGTGTTGCGCGGCTATCGCACGGCCGACGAGTACGCCGACTTCCTGGCCCGCGTGCTCCCCTGAGCGCCTGGCCCTATCGGCAGGGATCGTGCGCCGATATCGTGCCAACAGCGGCAGGCGCTAGTGGGCGTCGCAGGCGGCCAGCAGGGCCGCCTTGCGGGCGTCGGTCGCCGGCAGCCACTTCTCCTCGACCAGCTGCCGGCACTGGGCCGGCGACAGGCTGAGCGACGCCCAGGCCGCCTCCTGCGGGCGGAACGGCGCCAGCGCCGGCACGCAGGTCTGGCGCCACAGCTCGCCGATCGCCTCGGCGGCTTCGCGCCGCGCCGTCGAGGTGAAGAGGCCGGTGGCCCGCCGCGCCCGGGTCGGGTCGATCACCGTGAGCTGGAAGCGCTTCGGCTCGGCGCTCTGCTTGGGCACCAGGTTCGAGACATAGAAGATGTTGCCGTCGGGCAGGAACGCCGGGAAGTAGTGGCCGACCCCTTCGGTGGTCGAGGTGGTCAGACGCGACACACCGCCGACGCCGGTGATGCGGCCGGCGGGGTTGCGCACCAGGTCGGCGACCACCACGTCGGTGATCGCCGGTGCGCTCAACCCGCCGTTGACGAACGGCGTCAGGTAGTCGTGCTTGCTGATGTGGAACACCACCTGGCGGCCGTCGAAGCTGAAGTCGGCCTTGCCGGCGGCGAAGCCGAAATCGGCGCGCACCGCGCACGTCGTGGTCTGCGCCGACGGGTCGGTGGCGGTGATCTCGAAGATCTTCAGCGACGCCGCCGCGCCGGCGACGCCGTCGTCGTGGGCGATGACGTAGCGGCCGTCCTTGGAGATGAACGGCGTGGCCAGATCGCGGGTGATCTGCGGGCACAGGCGCATCGGCGCGGTCGGCGTCACGGTGAGCCGGCCGCCCTCGCGGACGAAGGTGTAGTCGACGACGCGGAAGCCCGGCATCGCCGGCTTGGTCGAACCCGAGAACATCATCCGGTAGACGGTGGTCTCGCGGCTGCCGGCGGCGGCGTGCGACAGCACCCCCACCGACTGGTAGTAGACGTCGAAGACGTCGTCGTGGCGGTGCTCGTACACCGCCTTCACGTCGGCGGCGTCCTGGTTGGCGGCGAGCCGCTCGAGCAGCGTCGCGGCGTCGTAGAAGTTGACGGTGTTGGCCGCAGTGTAGTGCGACGGCACGGTGATGTAGCGGCCGTCGGGCGTGGCGACGGCATCCGACTTGTCGGGAATCCGGATGCGCTGCCCGGTGGTCAGGTCGTGCAGGTAGTTCAGGTTGTGGCTGGCCACGGCGACGATCCAATGGCCGGCCGGATTGGGCACCGGACGCGCGAACCAGTTGACGTCGTCGAGGGGCGGCTCGCCGGCGGCCGGTCGCACCACCTTGACCGCGCTGCCGGGCGTGTCGACGACGCAGTAGGGCGGCGGATCGCCGGGGGCCGCGGCCGTGCGGGCCACCAGGACGACGACCAGGACTCCGACCAGACGAGAACGCGCCATGACGCCTCCGCGGGTTATCGGCCGACGAGGAAACGCTGGATGCGGCGCCCGGTGGACGCCTCACCCACGTAGAGGTTGCCCTTCGAGTCGATGCTCATGCCGTGCGGGCGCAGCATCTGGCCGAGCTGGCGGCCGCCGCGGCCGAACTCGCCGACCACTTCCATGGTGCTGCGGCGCAGCACCCAGATCTTGTGGTTGGTGCCGTCGGCCAGGAACAGCCAGGTCTGCTGCGGGTCCTTCGACAGCACCGGGACGAACGCCGATCCCGACGACAGCGTCGCCGGGGCGATGATCTTCTCGCTGACGAACTTGCCCGACTGCTCGAACACCTGGATGCGGTTGCCGCGCCGGTCGGCGACGTAGATCCTGCCGTCGGCCGATCCGGTGATGCCGTGCGGCGTCGAGAAGAACCGCGGCAGGGCCCCCGACAGCATGGTCTTGGGATCGAACTTCAGGGTGTCGTCGGGCGGTTCGCCGTAGGCGCCCCAGTGCCGCTTGTAGGCGCCGGTGGCGCCGTCGACGACGATCACCCGGCGGTTGCGGTAACCGTCGGAGATGAACGCCTCGTTGGTCTTCGGATCGACCCAGATCCCCGACGGCCCGCCGAGCAGTCTGGTGTCGTTGCTGCCGGCGTTCTTGTCGTACTCGCCGACGGTGAGCACCAGCTTGCCGTCGCGGGTGAACTTCATCACCCGGTGGTGCATGTGGGTGCCGAGCCAGACGTGGTCGGTGTGATCGACGAAGATGCCGTGCGGGTTGCGCGGCCAGTTGGCCGGATCCTCCTTGGCCTTCTCGCCCCAGCCCTGCACCACCTTGCCGGTGGCGTCGAGCTCGATCACGGTCGGCGCCGCCTTGCAGCAGGTGCCCATCGGCGGCGTCTGCTCTTCGTAGAGCTCCTCTTCGGTCAAGGTCTCGGGCAGGTGGGCGATCCAGACGTGGTCCCTGCTGTCGACGAACACGCCGGTGATCGAGCCGAGAACCCAGTGATTGGGGAACTCCTGCGGATAGGTCGCATCGACCCGGAAGGTCGGCGCGGTGCCGCCCGCCTGCTCGGCGTCCACCACCGGGCGGCCGGCGACGACGGCGAGTATGAGGGCCGCGGCAGCGGCCAGGACGGTGGAACGTCGAGTCATGTCTTCGTCTGTCTCCCGCCGGCGCGAACCGCGCGCCGAGCGTTTGAGACGATACCACGCAGCGCCGGCCCGATCGGCGGTCAGGCGCCGATGCGCTTGCGGATCTCAGGGACCAGCGGATCCTCCCCGGCCTTCTCGCGGATGGCGAGGTAGGCGCGGAACGAATCGGCGAAGCCGCTGCTCTTGAGCCCCTCGCGGACCAGGCCCTGGAAGTAATAGACCGGCGGCAGGAACCCCGAGGTCGGCTCCTCGTCGAGGAACAGCGACAGCGCCTCGCCACTGCGCTTCAGGCAGCGGTCGAATTCCGAATCGGCCTGCGGGAACGCCCCCGCCGCCAGGTAGGCGCGGCCGAGGTCGAAGCGGCCGATCCAGGTGTCGAGCAGTTCCGTGGCCTCGGACAGCAACCGGATGGCGAGACGGGGATCCTTCTGTTCGAGCGCGATGACGCCATCGATGATCTTGCCGTAGGCCTGCGGCTCCACCTGCAGCTCGGCCGCCAGCCGGGCGGCGATCGCCCGCGCCTGCGCCACGCCGCCGGTCTGGGCGTAGATCCGGGCGACCAGGAAGCGGGTCTGCACCGAGCCGCTGTTGGCCAGCGCCTGATCGGCCGCGGCGCGGGCCTGGCGGCGCCGGCCACGCATCAGCTCGGTGTAGGCCAGTCCGGCGAACTTGGTCGCGGCGCGATCGCCCTCCTGGGCCTCGATGTCGGCCCGCGCGCCGTCGGCGAAGAGCGAGGCGGCGTCGGCGAAGCGGCCCTCGTACAGGGCGATGTCGGCGAGACCCGCCATCGTGTAGGTGCGGCCGGCGGCGCGGGCCGTGGCCAGCCCTTCGTAGCTCTTGATGGCGTCGGCGGTCCTGCCCTGGCCCTGCTGGGCCAGCGCCAACGCCTGCAGCGCCCACGGATCCTGCAGCTCCAGGGCCACGCGCGCCTCCTGCTCGGCGGCGTCGAAGCTGCCGGCATATGCCGAGTAGAGCGCGGCGTTCACGCGGTAGAGCGACCGCTTCGGCAGGATCTCGACGACGCGCTGCATCTCCTCGCGGGCCAGCGCCATGTCGCGCAGCTTGGTCGAGCACAGCGCCAGGTTGTTGCGCGCCGCGGCGTCGGCCTCGTAGCGCTGCAGCAGGTCGCCGTACTCCTTCACGCAGGCCTGGTAGTCGTTGGTGACGTAGTAGAAGAGGCCGCGGGTGCGAAAGCGCTCGCGCTCGGTCATCTTGTCGACGTGGCGGATCGCCTCCTGGACGTAGGTCTGGGCGTCCTGGGTCTGCCCCATGTTGGCCGAGGCGATTGCCATGCCGGCGTAGGCCAGGCCGAAATTGGGATCGAGCGCGACGGCGCGCGCAAAGCTCTGCCGCGCCTCCTCGAACTTGCTGTTCGACAGCGCCTGCATCGCCACCGCGTACTCGCGCACGACGTCGAGCGAGGTCGCCGACAGCGTCTCGGTGGCGAAGCGTTGGGCCGAATCCGACATGTCGTCGCCGAGCGCGGTGCGGACGCGGTTGCCGAGCGTCGCCGCCACCGACAGCACGTCGTCGCGGCCGGCGGCCCGCGCCGAGGTGTCGATGATGACGGTGCCGGTGACGCTCTCGGTGGCCTTGAGCGTGATCCCGTAGCCCGAGCCCTCGCGGCGCAACGCTCCCGACAGCACGACGCCGACGCCCTGCTTCACCGCCAGCTCGCGGCCGGCCGCCTCGTCGAGCTGGTCGGGGGGGGCGACGCCCAGGCTGCGGCGGATGCCGTTGCGGTCGTAGGCGCTGATGAAGCCGGCGCCTTCGAGGGCGAGCTTGAGCATCGGCTCGAGCGTCCCGTTCAGGGTCGCATCACCGGTGGTGTTGGTCAGGTCGGCGATGAGAATCGAGACCGGCTCGTGCTCGACCGGCGGCGGCGGCCCCTGTGCCGCCCAGTAGGTCGTGTAGACGAGCGCCGCGACCAGGGCGGCGGCCGCGGCGACCATCCGCCAGGTGAGGCGGCGGACCAGCGGCAGCGGCACTCCCTTGGCGTCGAGCTTGGCCAGCTCGCCGAGCAGGTCCTGGGTGGTGGCGAACCGCTTGGCGGGATCGACGTCGATGCAGCGCGTGATCAGCCGGTCGAGGGCGGCGGGAATCGTCGGGTCGATCGTGCGCGCCGCCGGCGGCGAGCTCTGCATGCGCTGCTGGAGCTCGGCGATGGCGCTCCCCGTCCGCTGGGTGCGGACCCGTCCGAGCAGCAGGTCGTAGAGGATGAGGCCGAAGGCGTAGATGTCGGCGCGCTGGTCCACGGCCTCGGCGCGGGCCTGTTCCGGGGCCATGTACTCGACGGTGCCGACCACCGATCCGGCCATGGTCTGTGCCGCCGACACCGCACGCATCGCCCCGGCCGGGAACGCGCCGGCGGCGCCGCCGGCCGGCGGGCCGGTGGTGGACCGGGCGACGCCGAAGTCCATCACCAGGCCCTCGCCTTCGGCGTCGACCATGATGTTGGCGGGCTTGAGATCGCGGTGAACGACGCCGGCCTGGTGCGCCGCGGCGAGCCCCGAGGCGACGCTGCGGGCGAGGATCATCACGCGCTCGACCGGCAGCTTGCCCTCGCGCTTGAGGATGGTGGCCAGGTCCTCGCCCTCGACGTAGGGCATGGTGATGTACTTGAGGCCCTCCACCTCGCCGATGTCGTGGACCCGGACGATGTTCTTGTGAGTGACTTTGCGAGCGAGCAGCAGCTCCTGCTTGAAGCGCTGCTCGAGCATCCGCGCCGTGGCCGGATCGGCGGCCACTTCCGGCCGCACCGTCTTCAGCGCAACCGCAACGCCGAGCTCGGCGTCCCACGCCTGGTAGACCGCGCCCATGCCGCCGGCGCCGAGCAGCTTGATGATGTGGTAGCGGTGGCCCAGGTCCTGGCCGACCAGATCGGTGGCGGCCTCGGCGTGGCCGCCCAGCGTGTGTCCGGCCCGGGTGGCGCCACCGCGCAGCCGGCCGACGGGCGCCGTATGCCCGACGTTGGTCTCCTCTTCGTCGGTCGACGGCGCGGCCGTGGGCGGCTGGGTCACCTCGGGGTCCGCCGGCGGCGTACCGGGCACTCGGGTGACGTCAGGGTCGACAAACGCCGCCGCCAGGCCGAGATCCGTGCCGACACTGGTGTCGCCGGGCGACACCGTCCCTGAGGTGGTCGCACCCGGCTCGGCGGGGGGCTGCGGCGGCGGGGTCGGCACCGGCGTCGCCAGCCCGATCGCGGTGATGAGCCCCGTCGCCATCGCGGCGCCGCACGACCGACAGACGGCAGAGGCTGGCTCCGTCGCGCGTCCGCACCGTGGGCAAGTCATCTCGTGGTCAAGGGGCCCGGACCCCGATCCAGGCCCGTGGGCCGATATTAGGCCCGCCTGCCGCGAGACACAAACGAAATTCCGTGCAACCCGATCGCCCGCCGAGGCTTAGCGGCGACCGACGACGCGATGCCCGAGCGGCGGCGAGCGCGCCGGCCGGCCGCCACCCGGTCACTGCCGAGCCGACACCATCCGCACGGCGCGAGCCTCCTCGCCCCACGGCGCGACGTTGGTCATCTGCAGGACCAGCGCCTCGGGGGCGCCGTCCCACGACGGCCGCAGTGCCAGCGTGATGCGCCATCCCCACGGCGGCCCGTCGCCGGCGGCGTAGGTGCCGGCGAGATCGACCAGCGCCCGGGCCGGGGCGACGGCGGTCATCGGCATCGCCACCGGCGAGTGGAACGTGTCGGTGAACGCGCCGCCGCCGGCGCTGAGATCGAGCCGCCCCTGCTGCGGCCGACCCTCGTGCACCCACTCGTAGCTCACGGCGTCGGCGCCGACCGTCACCGTGCACGGCGAGCGCAACGCGGTGTCGCCGGGCGGGTCGAGCCACAGCTCGCACGTGCCCGCCCAGCGCGTCCCGGCCAGCGTCGCCAGCGCCATGGTCAGCGCAGCCGCGCGGTGCGCGCCTTGATGGCCGCGGCCATCGCCGCGTAGCGCCTCGCCTCGGCCGCCCCCGGGGCGGCCGCATCACGCTCCAGGTCGGCGGCCATCTGGTCCAGTTCGTCGAGGGCCGCCGCGCTCCGCCCGGCCCGGGTGTCGCCGCGGTCGAGGGCCGCCCGCAGCGTCTTCTCACGTGCCGGGTCGATGGCCTTGGCCCGGGCGAGCTGATCCAGGTACGCCTTGGCCACCACGAAGCTCGGCGGCCACACGTAGCGCGGCTGGTTCTGCGAATTGAACTCCTCGAACCGCACCAGGTTGGCGGCGGCGATCTCGTTCTCGCTCAGGAACTCGCTCGGCGTCAACCGGAAGATGTCGATGCCGCGCGAGATCTCGGCGCCGTAGATCTGGCCGTTGTACCAGTAGGACGACCAGTAGCCGCCGGTGACCAGTTCCGTGGGGTTGATCGGGCCGCGGTCGAAGAAGGCGATCTCCACCGGGTTGGCCGAATCGGTGAAGTCGAACACCGAGATGCCGCCCTGGTACCACGACTGCACCATGATGTCGCGGCCAGGCACCGGCACCAGCGAGCCGTTGTGGGCGACGCAGTTCTCGGTGTCGGTCTGCGGCGCCGGCATCTTGAAGTAGCCGCGGTGCACGAGCTTGCCGTCGACGATGTCGTAGATGGCGTCGGCGCCCCAGGTGAGCGGATCGCTGGCCCGGCAACGCGGCCGGCTGCCCCCGCCCCACTCGTCGGTGAAGA
>JBFWNR010000009.1:0-191006 GCA_050250955.1 Vicinamibacterales bacterium | reverse complement strand
ATTGGCGGAGAGGGTGGGATTCGAACCCACGTGCCCTTGCGGACAAGACGCTTTCGAGGCGCCCCCGTTACGACCACTTCGGTACCTCTCCGCGAGGTGGGACCGCGTCCGGTTGCCCGGAACCACTGATTATATGTCAAGCACACGGCCAGCCCGACGGGCCAGGCGGCCACATCCCGTGGCCGCGACCGGCAGGCCACCCCGTCAGGTCCGGGTCACGGCACCGTGCGCAGGAAGGCGATCACGTCGTTGGCGTCCTGCTCGGTCATCTGAAAGCGCGGCATCGGCGCCCGCAGCGGCACGCCGCGCCGGTCGATCGCCCCGCGCATCAGCAGGCGGCGGGCCTCGTCGTCGGTGTAGCCGGCCAGCCCGGCGTTGCGCGGGGCCCGCAGCGGCCAGTCGCTCGCCCACTGCGGCCCGGGCGGGAGCGCGCCGCCCATGTAACGCTGATTCGGGATGATCGTGCCACTGGCGTCGCGTCCCGAGTGGCATTCGACGCACATCGCCACGTGCTCGGCCAGGTAGCGGCCCCGCACCGGGTCGCCCGCACCGGAAGTCGCCGCCGGTGCGGCGGGACGATTCTGTCCGCCCCCGTCAGCGAGCGCCGTCGTCGCGGCGGCGACGCTCCCCATCAGCATCACGGCCGCCATCATCGCCGGTCCCAAGCCCGTCGTCATGGTCCACCTCCTCGCGGTACGCCAATCTACCGCGATCGCCGACAGCGGGCGATCGGCACACCGCAAGGGGCACGCCGATGGCGCGTTCGGAGCGAACGCGCCACCCGGCACGGCCGCGCGCGACGCGCTACTGGGTGATCCGCCACAGCTCGCCGGCACCCGCCGACGTGCTGTTCACCGTGACGTAGACCGAGTTGTCGGCGCCGACGACGATCTTGCCGGGCGCGACCAGCAGGCCGGCCGCCAGTTCGGTGCGGAAACCGAACGGCCCGATGCGTGTCAGGCGCCCCACCGCGCCGGGCGCGAGCAGGCTGTTGGCGTCGTGCTCGAGCACGTAGGCGGCGCCGTCGGGCCCGAGGGCGATGTCGATGATGTTGGTGAAGCCGTCGGCCACGACCGTGGGCGTGCCGCCGCTGGCCGGCACGCGGTAGACGCGGGCAGCGCCGACCGGGAACGGGAAGCCGGTGAGTTCGCCGACATACAGGCTGCCGTCCGGACCTTCGGCGATCGCCGTCGGCACGCTTTCCATGTCCACCATGCCCATGCCGCCCGGACCAGGGACCGACCGCGCCGGGAAGGTCGCCAGGGTCGACAGCGCGAGCGACGCGTCGATCTGCAGGAGCGAGTTGCCACCGGCGTCGGCGATGACGCCGCGCGTGGCGAGGATCTCGAGCCCGTAGGCGTTGGTGTCGATCGGGCCGCCGGCTGGGTTGTTGGCGCTCTCGAAGGCGCCGAAGTCGGCAATCGACGTGATCTGCCCGGTGTAGCTGATCATGAGCAGCGATGCCAGGTCGATGCCGGCGGCACGAAACGGCGCCAGCAGGGCCGGGTCCCCGCCCGACCCGACGGTGACGAACGCGCGGTCGAAGCCGAAGGCGATGTCGTGCGCGCCGGTGGCTTCGGCGCCGGTCGGGCCGGCCAGCGACGGCAGACCGCTGAGGATGCGGCCGAAGGCGCCGGGAGCGGTGACGCGGGTGACGGCGCCGGTTGCGCCGTAGCAGCGGGTGCCGGGAGCGCCGCCGGGGTTCGGCAGGCACAGCGTACTGGTGCCGCCACGTCCCGCCTCCACCACGTAAATCGCGCCGTCGGGCCCGAACGCCAGCCCGCGTGGGTTGTCGAGGCCGGTGGCCATGACCACCGGCGGCTGCGCGCTTGCCATCGACGCAAACGCGAACATCGCCATCATCGTCATCGAAAGCATCCGGGCCATCGTCGGATCTCGCAGTCTGCCGGCGTAGGTGCCGGCCGTCGCAGCGTGTGCAATCGACCTGCCACAGGATCACCGGCGCCGACGAGGGATCCTGGGGCAGATGCCGGGCGGAGGGGGGGCGCCAACTCCCTACTCTAGTTCCACGCGTGCTCAGCGGTGTAACGCGGATTGCCCAGGGTCAGACGCGTCGGGCGCGGAAAAAGGCCTGCATCACCTCGCGGCACTCGGGCTCGAGCACGCCGCCGACGGCCTCGAGGCGGTGGTTGAGGCTGGGCAGTTCGTGCGCGGCGATGGTCGATCCGAGGGCGCCGCCCTTGGGCTCGGCAGCGCCGTAGACGACGGTGCCGATCCGGGCGTGCACCATCGCGCCCACGCACATCAGGCACGGCTCGACGGTGACGACCAGGGTGGCGCCGGTGAGCCGGTAGTTGCCGACGGCGCGCGCGGCGTCACGCAGGGCGACGATCTCGGCGTGGGCCGTGGGATCGTGGGCGGCGATCGGCTGGTTGTGGCCACGACCGACCACCGTGCCGCCGAGGGCGACGACGGCCCCCACCGGCACTTCTCCCGCCGCGGCGGCCGCATGCGCCAGGGTCAGCGCCTCGCGCATCAGGGCGTCGTAGTCGCCGGTGCTCACGGCGCTTCGATGATCCCGGTCTCGTCGCTGCCGAGGTGGACGCGGCGGGTCAGCGCCTCGATGAGCGTGCCGGCAATCACCAGGACGATCGGCCCGACCACCAGGCCGACGAACCCGAACGCCGCCACTCCGCCGAGCAGGCCCACGAACACGACCAGGCCGCTGGCCGAGGTGCGGCCGCTCAGCAGCAGCGGGCGGAGGACGTTGTCGGCCGAGCCCAGGACCACCGCGCAGATGGCAGTGAGGACGACGGCGCGGGCGATGTCGCCGCTCAGAAAGAGCCATAGCGCCGTCGGTCCCCACACGATGGTGGCGCCCACCACCGGCAGCAGGGCGCAGATGGTCATCGCCACGCCCCACACCGCCGGGGCTGGCAGCCCGAGCGCCCAGAACGCCAGCCCGCCGATCAGGCCCTGCACCGCCGCCACCAGCAGGCCGGCGCCGACGCTGGCCACGACCAGGTCGGAGGCTTCGCGCACCAGCCGATCGCTCTCGGGCTCGGAGAACGGCAGCAGCCGCCGTATCGCGGCAGCGAACGCCGTGCCGTCGCGCAGCATGAAGAAGAGGGCGAAGAGCATCACCAGCAGGCTGCCGAAGGTCTGCAGTACGTTGGCGACGAGCGACCCGGCCTGGCCGGCCAGGAACGCCGCGGCGGCTTCCGCGCCGTTGGTCAGGAGCACCGTCGGGTCGGCGGGAATGGGGAACGGCAGCCGCGCCCGCAGTGTGGACCACAGGCTCATCACCTGCGCGGGCACGGTGGCCGACAGGTTGTTCACGTAGTCGAGCGCCAGCGGCACCTGCTGGGCGACGACGAGCGCCAGGAACACCGCCGGCGCGATGATGAGCAGCCCGGCGAGCACGGTGGTCATCAGCGCGGCGTTGGCGTTGCTCAGCCGGATGCAGAAGTACATGTAGACCGGGCGCAGCGTCATCGCCAGGATGGCGGCCCAGGCCAGCGGGGCGAGAAACGGCCACACCACGAGCAACACCAGGTAGCCGACCAGCAGCACCACCGCGTAGAACAGCAGCTCGGTGAAGCGCTCGCGTCCGCTGCGCGTGGGCATCGCCGTCCCCTACTTCCGGGTGAGCCCGAACGGCAGGTTGACGCCGCCGCTGGCCAGGGCGAGCAGGCCGCCGACCACCGGGAACCCGTAGCCGTTGGTGAGATAGGCGTACTGGAAGATGAACCCGCCGGCGACGTGGAAGTTGAGCACCATCAGCAGCGCGGCGATCGCCGCGTAGCGCGCATAGGCGCCGGTGACGAGGGCCGCGCCCGTCGCCATCTCGCCGAGCGGCACGAGCCGGGCGAACAGCGACGCGTAGGGGATGCAGACCAGTTCGAGATAGGCGCGGTTCCAGCGGTTGGCGGCCTCGAGGAACCCGGCGAGCTGGTTGCGGAGCGGCGACGGGTCGGCGAGCCAGTCGAGTTTGCCCAGCCCCTGGAACAGGAAGAACACCCCGAGCAACACGCTCAGGGCCCGGAGGCCGCGTGCCTGTGGACTGGCCGCCATGCCTCCGAGCTTATCTCAGCCCACCCCGGTCGTCGCCGATCCGGGGAACGCGGACCCCGCGGCTACGGCACGACGACGACCACTTCGTTGCTCGCCGGGCTGGCGCCGCCGGCGCCGACCGCGCGCACCCGCACGTAGTAGATGCCCGGCGGCACGCCCGGCACCGCGAAGGTCGTGGTGGCCACGGGCACGGTGGCGATGTTGGCCAGGCCGGTCGCGCTGCCCGCCTCGAGCTGGTACTGGAACGGCCCGGTGCCGATCGACGGCGCTCCCCAGGCGAAGCTCACCGTCGATCCCGCCACGGTGTAGTCCAGCCCGAAGGGCGCGGTGGGCGGCACGACCGGCGCGCCGACGACGGCGACGGCTTCGGCCGACGGCGCCCCCAGGCCGCAGCCGTTCATCGCCGCCACGCGGATGAAGAACGCTCCGGGCGGCGCCGCGGCGCTGAACGTGGTGCCCGCTCCGACGTCGAAGCTGCCCACCTGGCTGCCGCCGCTCGTCGTGCCGACCAGCAGCCGGTAGTTGGTGACGATCGACTGCGGGGCCGCGCGCCACGTGAGCTGCACCGTGCCGCCCGACACGGCGGCGGCGACGTCGACGGGCGGCACCGGCGGGCCGCTGCACCCGGCCACACCGACGTCGAAGGCCTGTTCGGCGGTGGCCGCACTGACGCCGAAGCCGGTGGCCGCCCGCATCCGGACGTAGTAGGTGCCCGGCCCCAGGCCGCCGATGGCGAACTCGGTGGCGGTGCTGCCGGTGTTGAAGTTGGCGAGGTTGGCCAGGCCCGGGCCGGTGCCGCCCTCGATCACGTAGGCGGTCGGCCGGGCGCCGAGCGGCGGCGCGCCCCAGTCGAGCGTGAGCTGCGAGCCGCGTACCAGCGCCGTCGGCGTGGTGGGCGCCGGCGGCGTGCCGGTGAGCCCGGCCTCGGGATACAGCACCGCCCCGATCGAGATGCCGTCGAGATCGTTCAACAGCCCGCCGAAGAGCACCGCGGTCGCCGAGGTGTCGATCACCGACACGGCGCCGCCGCTCACGTCGGTCGGCTTCCAGGCGCGCAGCGCGCCGCCCGCGGCCAGGGCGTCGACCATGGCGATGCCCGGACGCGACGCACCGCCCACCGACCCGAATCCACCGGACAGATACACGTCGTCGTCGAACGCGTCGAGGTCGTAGACCGGCCCGCCGACGTCGGGGTTCCAGCCCTGCAGCGCGCCGTCGTCGCCGGCGCCCGGGGCGGCCTTGACCGCCGCGGCGTTGTGACGCGTGCTCGCCGACACCATGGCGAAGTCGCCGCCGAAGAACACCAGGTCGCCGTGGACGTCGACGCGGTAGACCGGCCCGTCGACGGTCGGCGCGAAGCCGGCGTCGGGCGCGCCGCTCACCGCGTCGACGGCACCGAGCCGGACGTGACTCTGGGCGCCGAGCATGCTGAACAGACCACCCAGGTAGACTCGCCCGCCGGCCACCGCCAGCGCTTCGATCTCGCTGTCGGCGGCGGGATCCCACGACCGCACGACGTCGTCGACGCCGACGGCGGCGCCGCGACCGCGGGCGGTGCTGCCCTTCACCGAGGTGAACGCGCCGACGAAGTAGACGACGTCGTCGACCACGACCAGGCCGTTGACCGGGGCGCTCGCTTCAGCCGTCCACGCCCGCGCCACGCCGGTCACGGCGTCGAGGGCCGCGATGCGCTTGCGGCTCACGCCGGCGATGGTCTGGAAGTCGCCACCGATGTAGACGGTGTTGCCGACCACGTCGAGCGCGCGGACCCAGGCGTCGGCGCCGGGATTCCACGGCAGCAGCCCGCCCGCGCGCAGGTCGATCGCGGCCAGGTTCTGGCGCAGCACGGCGCCGAAGTGGGTGAAGGATCCACCCGCGAACACGTGGCCGGCGGCATCGACGTGCACCATGTCGACGCTGCTGCTGAGCGCGGGATTCCACGGCAGGGTGATCGCGGTCGCGGCGGTCGTGTCGAGTGCCGCCAGCCGCAGCCGCTCGAGCCCGCCGATGGTGCGGAAGTGGCCGCCGACGATGAGCGCGGTGCCGAACACGCCGAGCTGTTCCACCTCGCCGTCGGCACCGGGATTCCACGCCGCGGCGGCGCCGCTGGCCGGGTCGAGCCGGGCGATGCGGGCCCGGCTGGCGCCGCCGATCTGCGAGAACGTGCCGCCGACGTAGACCGCGCCGTCGGCCACGACCACGCTGTTGACGACGGCACCGGCAGCGGCGTCGAAGGCGGTGTCCACGGCCCCGGTGGTGGCGTCGAGGCGGGCCAGGTGCGGCCGGGCCGTGCCGCCGATGGTCGCGAACTCGCCGCCGGCGAAGAGCGCCGCGCCAGACAGCGCCAGCGACGACACGCGCCCGCTGGCGGTGGCGGTGAAGGCCGCCACCGTCGCGCCGGTGGCGATGTCGACCGCGACGAGGTTGTCGCGCGGGTCGCCATTGGCCGTGGTGAACGCGCCGCCCGCGTAGACCGCCGACGAGGTGACGGCCAGCGTGTACACGGCCGCCGCGCCGCCGGTCACGCTCGGCGTGAAGGTGGCGTCGAGCGTGAGCGCCGCGGCATCGAGCGCCGCCAGACCGTTGCGGGCGGAGCCGCCGAGGCTGGTGAACTCGCCGCCGAGGTAGACGCGCGTGCCGTGCACGGCGAGCGCCCAGACGACGTCGTTGGCGGCGACGCTGAACGCGGTGTCGAGTGAGCCGTCGGCCAGCAGCCGCGCCAGCCGGCTGCGCGCGGTGCCGTTGACCTGCGAGAACTCGCCGCCGATGATCCAGCCGCCGCCCGGCAGGGCGACGACGGCACGCACGCGGCCGTTGACCGTGAGCCGTGGCAGCACCGGGACCGCGGCGTCGGCCGCGAAGGTGGCGAAGCCGTGGACCCGGTTGCCCGCCGGGGCGACCGATCCGAACGACCCGCCGAGGAACGCGACGTCGCCGGCGCGCGCCACCTCGCTGACGATGCCGTTGACCGCCCAGCCGAGCGTGGACGTCGTCACCGGGTCGGCGGCCGCGGGCACGGTCGTGCACACGATCGCAAGAAGCGGCAACGCCGCGCGCAGTCGGACGTGAGTGGTCATGCCGGCGCGGGCAGCAATCTTCGCGCCGCCCCGGAAGAAAGCCGTTTCCGGCGGAAATCTCCACGCCGCGGCACCGGCCCAGCCACGGATCCGTCAGCGTGGCGGCAGGCCGGGGTCGCGCGCCGCCGCCAGCCGGCGGCGATGGAACGGATACACCAGTTGCCGCCACCAGCCCTCGGGCACGTCGCGCGGCTCGATGCCGTAGCGGTCGGGCCAGGCGTCGCCCGGCAGGTGCTGGGTGCCGAACAGCCGGTCGAGGATCGGCAGGTGCACGGCGAAGTTGCGGTCGATCGGGGCGACGGCGTGGTGCCAGTGGTGGCCGCGCGGCGTGGTGAGGACGTGGTCGAGCCACCCGAAGCGGACGCGCACGTTGGCATGGATGAAGACGGCGTGGAACGACACGAACACCAGGTAGGCGTACAGCGCCGGCCGTGCGAAGCCGAGGAGCACGATCGGCACCAGCACCAGTCCACGCGTCGCCAGGACGTCGAGCACGTGCAGGCGCGAGCCGGCCAGCCAGTCCATCGCTGCGGCGGAATGGTGGACGGCGTGCAGACGCCACAACGCCGGCACGGCGTGGAAGGCGCGATGGATCCAGTACTGCGTCAGGTCGCTCACCGCGACGATGGCGAGGAACTGCCCCCAGAGCGGCACCGCCGCCACCGCCCGCTGCACCGCGTCGGGCTGCCACACCGCGGCCAGCGCCGTTGCCGGCAGCAGCGTCAGGAACGACAGGGTCTGTACGGCCAGGTGGCTGACGAGGAAGTGCATGCCGTCGGTCGCCCAGCCGAAGCGGAAGGTCGTCTGGTCGGCGCGCAGGGGAAAAGCCCGCTCGAGCGGCACGAACACGAGCGCGGTCAGCAGCACGTTGAGGACGAACCAGTCGACGCCCAGCGTGAGCGGCGTTCCGGGGCCGGTCCCGAGCGGTACGTCGCTGCCACCGGCCAGCGTGGCCACGCCGGCCAGCGTCAGCCCCGTGAGGCCCAGCACCTTGCGCCGGCGCAGCATGATCGACGCGGCGCCGAGCAGGAACGTCAGGCCGATGGCCGCCTCGAGGACGGCGCGCAGTATCGGCACCGGATAGCGGCCACGGAACTCCGCCGTGGTCAGCAGCTCGGGATAGCGGAAGGCCAGGACGCCGAGCACGCTCAGCGCGCCGAGGAACACGGCGACCGTTCCGGCCATCCAGCCGGTGCCGAACGCCGACGACTCATCGTCGCCGAAGGCGCGGCGCACGCAGGTTTCCAGGCTCGACGGCGGGGTCGGCATCCGGCTGTGCTAGACTTGGGGTTTCTCAGCCCTCGCGCCCTTAGCTCAGTTGGATAGAGCGTCTGGCTACGAACCAGGAGGTCGCACGTTCGAGTCGTGCAGGGCGCGCCACCTTTCCAGCCCCTTCCCTCCAGGTTGTCGGTCGATCAGCGCGCCGGCGATACGACCACGGGCCGTTGCAGGCCGTGGCCCACGGGCCACTGGTCCGAGAGCGCGACGGGCAAGGTGCCGGTGACGGGGATCTCGCCGGCCAGCGCCCGGACAACCGCCGACTCCGCGTAGTCGCCGAAGTCGTAGGTCAAGAGCGCCGCCGGGAGCGACGGCGTGGCCACCGCCGCGTATGGACTGCCGAAGAAGGCGGCGACCAGCGGCTGTCCGCGGCGGGTCGCGCCGCTCGTCAGGTCGCCCAGCAGACGGACGACGGCCGGCCCGAGGTCGAGCCGGCCGCTGCCCGAGGATGCGCGCACGAACACGCCGACGACGATCGCGTCGTGGCCGGCGGCCATCGCCCGCACCAGTTCGAGCTCCTCGGCCGAGGTGCGATCCGACAGCTCCACGGCGGTCACCGACGGCCAGCGCGCCCTGAGCTCGGGGATGAGCGTCCGGCTCGGCGCGGCGATCCGCCAGTTGGCCGGGTAGTCGAGCACCGAGAGATACAGCAGGCGCCCGGTGCGAGCGGTCGGTAGCGGCACGTGGCCGCGCTCGTCGCGGACCAGCGTGACGGCGGCGTCGGCGACGGCGCGGGCCGTGTCGGCGCCGGCCCGTCCGCCCACCGCGCCCATCACCCCCTCGAGATCGACGGCGCGCCCGAGGTGCAGGCCCAGCCGCGCCTTGTGCTGCAGCAGTCGCCGCACCGACGCCTCGATGCGCTCGCGGGTCAGCCGGCCGCTGCCGAGCGCCGCCGTCAGCGCCGCGAACGCCGCCCGCGGATCCGGCGAGTCGAGGACGACGTCGGCGCCGGCCTCGATCGCCCGCACCGCCGCCTCGCCGGGATCGACCATGGCGTTGACGGCGTCCATCCGCAAGGAGTCGGTGTAGACGACGCCGTCGAAGCCGAGTTCGCCGCGCAGCAGACCGGCGACGATCGACCGGCTGAACGTGGCCGGTCCCGGCGCCGGGTCGAGCGCCGGCATCTCGACGTGCGCCACCATTGCTGCCGCCGCCCCGGCGGCGATCCCGTCGCGAAACGGCGCCAGCTCCACCAGATCGAGACGCGCGCGATCGTGCGGCACCGTGGCCAGGCCGAGGTGGGTGTCGACGGCGGTGTCGCCGTGCCCCGGGAAGTGCTTCAGGGTGGCGACCACGCCGCCCTCCTGGAGGCCGGCCACCGACTCGCGCACCATCTGCCCGACCCGGGCCGCGTCCTCGCCGAACGAGCGGATGTTGATCACCGGATTGCGCGGGTTGTTGTTGACGTCGGCCACCGGGGCGAAATTCACGTGCACGCCGATCGCCCGCGCCTCGCGGGCCGATACGCGCGCCGCGTCGCGCGCCAGCGCCGGCCGCCCCGCGGCACCGAAGGCCATGGCGCGCGGGAAGCGGGTGGCGCCGTTGATGCGCATGCCGACGCCGTGCTCGAAGTCGGCGCTGACCAGCAGCGGCACCTTGGCCACGCCCTGCAGGCGGTTGAGAATCGCCGCGAGTTCCAGCGGCTGGCCGAGAATCGTCGCGCCGTAGGTGGGGTTCAGCATCACCGGCGGCATCGGCTCGACGCCGCCGAAGGCGCAGAAGCCGCCGAGATGCACGTCGCGCACCAGGGCCGCGAGCGTCTCGAACTCGCTGGAGTCGGCGCTGAGGTAGGTCGAGTTGAGACGCCCCATCAGCAGCTGCCCGACCAGCTCGTCGGGGGTCAGCCCCTTGAGGGTCGCCTCCACCCAGCGCACGGCCGACCGATCGAGCGTGGGCGCGAACCCCGGCGGGGGTGGCGGACCCGGCGCACTCCGCGACGGCGCCCGTCCCGCTTGCGCCACGACGTCGGCCGGGCGCGGCCCGACGATCAGAGCCGCCAGGGCGAGAACGGCGAGCGCATGTCGCACGACGCCATGATATGGCACCCGCACGCACGGCGTCGCGGCCGGCCCGCGGGCCGCGTCCGTGGCTCGTCGCTGTTCTATGATCGGCCCGTGTCGCAAGCCGCCCACAAAGCCGAGGCGCCGCGGGCCGTCCGTGCGGCGGTGCTGACCATCAGCGACACCCGCACCGAGACGACCGACACGAGCGGACGCGCGATCGTCGAGCTGCTCCAGGGACAGGGCCACGCCGTGGTCGCGCGCGCGTTGGTGCCGGATGCGCCGGCGGCCGTGACCGCGTTCGTGCGCAGCCACCTCAGCGGCGACACCCAGGTGGTGATCACGACCGGCGGCACCGGCATCACCTCGCGGGACTCGACCTTCGAGGCGATCGACGGCCTGCTCGAGAAACGGCTCGACGGTTTCGGCGAGCTGTTCCGGATGCTCAGCTACCACGACATCGGGCCGGCGGCGATGATGAGCCGTGCCTGCGCCGGGCTGGCAGCCGGACGCATCGTGATCGCGCTGCCGGGATCGGAAGCCGCCGTGCGCCTGGCGATGACCCGGCTGGTGCTGCCCGAACTCACCCACCTGGTGCAGCAGGCGTCCAGGTAGCGATGCGTCCGTTCGCCGCCACCATCCCGCTCGACGACGCCCGCGCGGTCCTCGACGATGCCGCCCGGCCGCTGGCGCGGGTCGAGTCGGTGGCGCTCGACGCGCTCGCCGGACGGGTGCTGGCCGAGGACGTCGTCGCCGATGCCGACGTGCCGCCGTTCGCGCGCGCGATGATGGACGGCTACGCCGTGCGTGCCGCGGACACGGCGGGCGCCAGCGCCAGCGCCCCCACCGACCTGGCCGTGGCCGGGCGGGTGTTCACCGGCGAGGTCTACGCCGGTCGCGTGGGCGCCGGCGACGCGGTCGAGATCGCCACCGGGGCACCGCTGCCGGCGGGTGCCGACGCGGTGGTCATGGTCGAGGAGACCCGCGCGGCGGGATCCGGACGCGTCGCGATTCTGTCGGCGGCGGCCCCCGGGCAGCACGTGGGCCGGGCCGGGGCCGACATCGCCCGCGGTGCGGTCGTCCTGCGGGCCGGCGATGTGCTGCTCCCGGGCCGCGTCGGCGTCATCGCCGCCCTGGGACGCACCACGGCGACGGTGGTCGCCAGGCCGCGGGTGGCCGTCGTGTCGACCGGCAACGAGATCGTCCAGCCGGGACAACCGCTGGGCGCCGGGCAGATTTACGACATCAACCGGCACACGCTCGCCGCCGTCATCGGCGCGCACGGTGGGGTGGCGGTGCCGCTCGACGTCGCCGGCGACTCGCTGGCGGCGCTCGACCTGGCGCTCGACGCCGCGGTGGCCTGCGACCTGGTGGTCTTCTCGGGCGGCAGTTCGGTGGGCGATCGCGACCTGGTGCTCGACGTGCTCCGCCGTCGCGGCCAGGTGCTGTTCCACGGCATCGCGACGCGGCCGGGCAAGCCGACCGCCTTCGGCCGCCTCGCCGAGGTGCCGGTGTTCGGCATGCCGGGCAATCCGACGTCGTGCCTGACCAACGCCTACGTCCTGCTCGTGCCGTTCCTGCGCCGCCTGGCCGCGCTGCCGCCGCATCGTCCGCGAACCGAGGCGGTGCCGCTGGCGCGCCGCATCACCTCGGCGGCGGGCCGCCACCAGTTCTATACGGTGCGCCTGGTCGAGGGCCGGGCCGAACCGGCGTTCAAGGCCTCGGGCGACATCACCAGCATGGCCCACGCCGACGGCTATATCGAGATCGGCGCCGAGGTGACGGCACTCGACGCGGGCACCACCGTCGAGGTCGTGCTGTTCTGAAACCCCTCGGCAGCTCTGAAGAGCTGCCTTCCGTACGGGCGCCGATGGGCCACACCGCGTAGCAGAGCTTCAGCGCTGCCCGGACGACCGCGCTCAGAAGCGCAGGACGGACTCGACCCAGCCGGTGGTGAGCCGGTCGCCCGCAAACGCATGCCGTACGGCATCGCCGCCGAGAAAACGCCCGAGATAGCCGCGCACGGTCCACCACCGCGTCGCCCGCCAGGCGAGACGCGCCTCGGCGATCGTGCCCAGGTCGCGGGCAGCGCCCACCTGGCGGCCGAGATAGCCGAAGTAGTTGCCGCGGCGTTCGGTCGCACCGCTGCCGAAGTACCAGCGGTCGGCGCCGCTGGCCAGGCCAACCCGGTGGAGTTCGCTGGCGACGTCCAGTCGCGGGTGCGGCGACAGACGCACTGCGGCCCAGGCGTCGACGACGTTCATCAGCGCGAAGGTGTTCGAGGCGACGTACTGATCGCCTGAGGGCAGCAGCGGGAAGAAGGTGTGATGGCGGTCGTCGCCGGCATCGGCGTCGCCCGAGGCGTAGAACACCCCGGTTCGCAGCCACGGCCGCCACGCCGTCCGCCACCGGTAGCCGCCCTCGAGCGCCGCGGCACCGGCGCGATGCGGCTGCCCGTACCAGCCGCCGCCCTGCAGGGCGGCCCACGCCACCACGTCCCACCGTCCCGGGCCCTGGTCGGCGGCGGCCACGACCGACGCCCCCCCGGTGACGATCGTCAGATCCACCGCCGGCGCCAGCAGGCCGGTGTTGTCGGGACGGGCTCGCACCTGCCGCGTGTCGCGGTACACGCTGGCGAAACCGTGCGCCCGCAGCGGCGTCGGCGCGGTGGCCTCGCGCACGACGTCGAGGGCGACGACGCGCACCCGATCGAGCGGCAGGTTGGCCGACTCTTCGAAGGTCCCCTGGGTGGGCAGCGCCGCGACGGCGGTCGCGCGCCAGGTGCCGCGCGCGAGGCGGGCCCGCACGCCGTCCCAGGCCCGTTGGTACAGCGTGCCGGGCATGTCGCCGAGCAGGCGGCCGGACACGCGTTCGCGGGCCAGCCGCTCGACCGGCGTGTCGGATGCGCCGGCGGCCGACGGCTCGTCGATGGACAGCCGGCCGGCGTCGATCGCCAGCGAGCCGTCGGTCGACGACAGCGTGGCGCTCAGCCCGCGCAGGTAGAACTGGTAGCTGAAGGTGCCGGCGGCCTGGAAGAAGTACGCGCCGCCGGTGCCGAGCAGGCCGGGCCCGATGGCGCCGCGCGGCAGGTTCTCGAGCCGCACGTACTGGATGGCCCCGCCGAACGACCAGCGTGAGCCGCGATACCGCGCCCCGAGCGTGGACCGGTTGCCGATGAAGGCGTAGTCCGGTTCGGCGCCGCCGCCCGGCGGCGGCGTGAAGAAGCGCCAGAGTTCGGCGCGGGTGACGTTCTCGACGAGGAACGACGTCTCACCGGGCGCGCGGTTGTCGGCCGTCGCTGCAGGAGAAGGGGCGTCCTGGGTCGCCTCGGGCGTCGCGTGAAACGCACCGCATACCACGGCCACTCCCAGGACGAGGCGACGCGTCGGACTCACGAGGTGGGGAGAGCGGCCGGATGGCCGCTCCCAGCCTGGCCGCCAGCCGCTAGCCCCTGGCCGCCAGCAGTTTGTTCACTTCCGCCCAGTTCACCACGTTCCAGAACGCGGTCAGGTAGTCGGCGCGGCGGTTCTGGTACTTGAGGTAGTAGGCGTGTTCCCAGACGTCCACGCCGAGGATGGCCTTCTTGCCGTCCATCAGCGGGTTGTCCTGGTTCGGCGTGCTGGTGATCGAGAGCGTGCCGCCGTCGTCGACCAGCCAGGCCCAGCCGCTGCCGAAGCGGCCCATGCCGGCGGCCTGGAACTGCTCCTTGAACTTGTCGAAGCTGCCGAACGCGGCGGTGATGCCGTCGGCCACCGCGCCGGTCGGCGCACCGCCGGCGTTGGGGGCCATCAGGGTCCAGAACAGCGAGTGGTTCCAGTGGCCGCCGCCGTTGTTGCGCACCGCCGTGCGGATGTCGTCCGGCACCGACGCGATGCCCTTGACGAGCTCGTCGAGGCTCTTGTCGTGGAGTTCGGGGTGCTTGTCGAGCGCGGCGTTCAGATTGGTCACGTAGGCCTGGTGGTGCTTGCCGTGGTGAATCTGCATCGTCTGGGTGTCGATATGCGGTTCGAGCGCCGCGTGATCGTAGGGCAGCGCCGGCAGTGCGTGAGCCATGAAACGAGCCTCCTCAGGGGGCGACCGATGTCGTGTGGGTCGAGATCCGCATCGTAGCAGAACCGATGCGGCGCCCGGTCCAGGTCAGGCGTGGCGGTGGAGCGCCGCCCGGTTGAGATGGGCGGCGACGCGACAGCGGACGCGCGCGACGCGCCCGTCGGTGTCGCTCAGTGGATCTGCAGCATCCGATCCAGCGCCACCTTCGTCCAGTGGATCTGGTGCGCCGGCACTTCGACCTGGTTGTGCACGCGGCCCTCGACCAGCCCCTCGAGCACCCACAGCAGGTGATTGGGCGACACCCGGAACATCGTCGAGCACAGGCAGCCCATCTGGTCGAGCGACAGGACGGTGACGCCCCTGGGCGCCATCTCGGCCGCCAGCCGGTGCACCAGGTGCACCTCGGTGCCGACGGCCCACACCGAGCCGGGCGCGCCGTCGCGGACCTGCTTCAGGATGTACTCGGTGGAGCCGTTGTCGTCGGCGGCTTCCACCACCTCGAACGGCACCTCCGGGTGCACGATCACCCGCACGCCGGGGTGCTCGGCGCGCACCGCGGCGATCTGCCGGGCGGTGAAGCGCACGTGCACCGAGCAGTGGCCCTTCCACAGGATGAGCCGCGCCGCGTCCACCTGCTCGCGGGTCAGGCCGCCGAACGGCAGCTTGGGATCCCAGACCACCATCTCGTCGAGCGGCACGCCCATGCGGAAGTAGGCGGTGTTGCGGCCCAGGTGCTGATCGGGGAGGAACAGGATCTTCTCCTTCTGCTGCCAGCCCCAGGCAAGCACCGCCGCGGCGTTCGACGACGTGCACACCGTGCCGCCGCGTTCGCCGACGAAGCTCTTGATCGCCGCCGCCGAGTTGATGTACGTCACCGGCACGGTACGGGTCGCCATCCCCAGCTGCTCGAGTTCGCTCCAGCAGATCTCGAGCTCGTCGGCCGGCGCCATGTCGGCCATCGAGCAGCCAGCCGCCAGGTCCGGCAGGATCACCTTCTGGTGCGGCAGCGCCAGCACGTCGGCGCTCTCGGCCATGAAGTGCACGCCGCAGAACACGATGAACTCGGCGTTCGGGTGCCTGGCCACCTCGCGCGACAGCTTGAAGGAGTCGCCGGTGTAGTCGGCGAAGCGAATCACCTCGTCGCGCTGGTAGTGGTGGCCGAGGATGACGAGGCGGTCGCCCAGCGCGGCCCGCGCGGCGGCGATGCGGCGCTCCATCTCGTCGTCGGAGAGACCGAGGTAGCGCTCCGGGAGCGGCTGCCGCTCGCCGATGCTGGCCTTCTCCACTTCGTTGAGAACCGGCAGGAAGGTGCCCGTGCTCATCGTCGCTGTGCCCTCGCCCTTCGCTCACGCCCGGTAGTGCCGATTGCGAGTTTGTGAAACTTTTCGCAATCTCCGGACGCGAAAAGACCAAGGTCGGCCGGCGGGCTCTTGCCTCGGCGCTCCTTGGTCTGGCTTCGATACTAGCACGTCACGCGCGGAGATCAAGGCCGGCCGCCGCCTCTGCCGGGCTACGATCCCGGCGTGCCCGAACTGCCCGAAGTAGAGCTGGTGCGGCGGATGCTCGAGCCGGCGCTGACCGGCGCGACCATCGACGCCGTGGAAGTGCGCCGCGCCGATCTGCGCATCCCCTTCCCGGTCGGGTTCGGCGATCGGCTGACCGGGCAGCGCGTCACCGCGCTCACCCGGCGCGCCAAGTACCTCCTGGCGGCGCTGTCGTCGGGCGAGACCCTGCTCGTGCACCTCGGCATGTCGGGCGACTTCCGCGTCGAAGCCGGGCCGCCGTCCGACCAGGGCCGGCACGACCACGTGGTGTTCACGCTGTCGTCGGGTCGGACGGTGACCTTCAACGACCCGCGGCGGTTCGGCCTGATGGACCTGGTGGCCGGCCACGGGCTCGACACCTACCCGGCCCTGGCCGGGCTCGGGCCCGAGCCGCTGTCACCGGCCTTCGACGCCGCGGCGCTGGCCCGGGCGTGCCGCGGCAAGCGCGTGGCGGTGAAGGTGGCGCTGCTCGATCAGCGCGTGGTGGCCGGTGTCGGCAACATCTACGCGAGCGAGGCCCTCCATGCGGCCGGCATCTCGCCGCGCCGCCGGGCCGCGATCCTGGCGACGCGCACCGGCGCCCCCACACCGGCCGCACACCGGCTCGCCTCGGCGATCGTGCGGGTGTTGACGCGGGCCATCGACAAGCCGGCGGCGCGCTTCAAGGTCTACGAACGGGCCGGCGAGCCGTGCCCACGCCGCGGCTGCGACGGGGTCATCACGCGCCGGGTCCTGGCCGGGCGATCGACGTTCTACTGCCCGCGCTGCCAGCGTTGAGCACTTGGAGGCAGCTCTGAAGAGCTGCCCTACAGGCGCTGCCCTACAGGCGCTGCCCTGCAGGCGCTGCCCTACAGGCGTTGCCCTGCAGGCGTTGCCCTGCAGGCGTTGCCCTGCAGGCGCTCTGACCCGCGGCCCGGCGCGGGCCCGTCAGGCCACGGCCGGGACGCGCACCACGTTGTAGAGGGTGTCGCGCTCGATCGGCTCGCGGCCGGCGGCGCGGATCAGCCGCTCGATCTGATCGGTGCTGAGCGCGGTCGGCGTCGTCGATCCGGCCATGTGGTAGATGGTCTCTTCCTGGACGGTGCCGTCGAGGTCGTCGGCGCCGAACCACAGCGCCGTCTGCGCCAGCTCGACACCCGACGAAATCCAGTAGGCCTTGATGTGATCGACGTTGTCGAGCAGCAGCCGGGCCACGGCGTGCGTGCGCAGCGTGTCGACGCCGGTCGGCGCCGGCAGTTTGCGCATCTGGTTGTTGTCGGGGTGGAAGGCCAGCGGGATGAACGCCTGCAGGCCGCCGGTCTCGTCCTGCAGCGCGCGGATCTGCAGCAGGTGATCGACGCGCTCGGCCGGCGTCTCGATGTGGCCGTAGAGCATCGTCATGTTGGTGCGCATGCCGAGCCGGTGCGCGGTGCGGTGCACGGCCAGGTAGCGGTCGCCGTCGCACTTGTCGTAGGAGATCTTGCGGCGCACCCGCGGCGCGAAGATCTCGGCGCCGCCGCCGGGCAGCGAATCGAGGCCGGCCGCCCGCAGCTCGACCAGCACCTGCTCGTCGGTCTTGCCGTAGTGGTCGGCGAAGAAGGCGATCTCCACCGCGGTGAAGCACTTCAGGTGGATGCCGGGACGGACCCGCTTCATTCCGCTCAGCAGCTCGGTGTAGTAGCTGAACGGCAGCCCGGGGTGCAGCCCGTTCACCATGTGCACCTCGGTGAGGGCCTCGCCGTCGCGGGCCCGCAGCCGGTCGAGGACCTGTTCCACCGACGCGGTGTGGGCCCCGGGCTTGTCGGGCGTCAGGCGCGCGAACGAGCAGAAGAGGCACGACGCTTCGCAGACGTTGGTGGCCTCGAGCCGCAGGTTGTGGTTGAAGTAGGTGCGGGCGCCGTGCCGGCGCTCGCGCTCGCGATTGGCGAGCCAGCCCACGGCGAGCAGATCGGGGGCGGCGAACAGGCGTTCGCCGTCGGCGAAACTCAGACGCTCGCCGGCGGCGGCCTTGTCGGCGATCTCGTCGAGTCCGGCGGCGCGAATCCGTTCACGCATGCTGTGACGGCCTCCGGCGGCCCCGAGCCCCGCGACCCGAGCCCTGAGTCCGGAGTCCGGACCTAGGACACGCCCCAGACCTGGGCGCGCAGCGTCCGCGACCGCGGGCCGTCCAGCTCCGCCATCAGGATCCGCTGCCACTGGCCCAGGACCACCTCCCCGCCGCTGATCTGCAGCGTCAGCGAGTGACCGAGCAGCATGGCGCGCAGGTGCGAGTCGGCGTTCATTCGATCGCAGTCGGAGTGATCCGGGTCGTTGTGCTGGTAGTAGCTGTCGCGCGCCACCATCTCTTCGAGGAAGCGGCGGATGTCGGAGAGCAGCGCCTTCTGGAACTCGTTGATGAACACGGCGCAGGTGGTGTGCATGGACCAGAGGGTGATCATCCCCTCCTTGATCTTGAAGGTCCGCACGTACTCCATGACCCGTTCGGTCAGATCCACGAGCTCGAGACGCTCGTCGGTGTCGATGACGAAGTTCTCACCATGGATGACAAGGTTGCCAGCCGTCGCGCGGGACACCGCCTCCACGGGGGTTTCCCGGACGGTCACGGTCGAACTCTTGCTCATGCGGTCCTCTCAAGAGGCCGGCGGGGGCGCGGCCCGGTGACATGCAAACACAAACGCCGTATTTTACGCAAATTTCACGAGATCCGGCAACGCATGGAGTGGCGGTGCTACACTGCGCACACAACCGACGCGTTCCCGTGGCTGGCCAGGGAAGTGGGTGCAAGTCCCACACGGTCCCGCCACTGTAAGCGGGGAGCGCCCGTCCATCGGCTGGACTCGATCCAGCCCGCCACTGCCGGCCGGCGCCACGCGGCGCCGCCGGGGGGAAGGCGCGGACGCGGCGTGTCGATCCGCAAGTCAGGAGACCTCCTCCACGGGCCCACGTCCTTCTCCCGCTCCCTGCGAGCGGTTCGGCGCGGAGAACGCCGAGGAGGGCCCTGATGGCTGCACGCCGTGCGCCGTCGTATACGACGGCTTCCCTTTCCTTTCGGATCCCGATCGCCAGGCTGACCGGCCTGGCCGCCGCCATGCTGGTGGCGGCCGCCGCCGCGGCGACCGGCGACACCCTGCGCGGCCGGGTCGTCGACCCCGACGGACGGCCGGTGCCCGGCGCCGTCGTGGCCGTGTCGGGGGCGAGCGCGGCGCCGCTCGGCACCGTCACCGATGCCGCCGGCACGTTCGCGCTCGACGGTCTGCCCGGCGGCGTGACGGTGGACGTCCGGGCGTGGACCGACGGCCTGCACGCGGCGCCGCTCCGGGTCACGGTGTCGGCGACGCCCGTCGAACTGCGGCTGGTCGTCGCCGCGGTACGCGAAGCCCTCACCGTGACCGCCTCGCAGGTCGACACGCCGCTTTCGCTCGTCGGCGACAGCGTCACGGTGCTGACCCGCGACGACCTCGACGCACGCCAGATCACGACGTTGGGCGACGCACTGCGCCTGGTGCCCGGCTTCGCCGTGGCGCGCAACGGCGGCCCCGGCACCGTGACGTCGGTGTTCCCACGCGGCGGCGAGTCCGACTACACGCTGGTGCTCGTCGACGGCGTCCGGGTGAATTCGTTCGGCGGTGGGCTCGACCTCTCCCAGGTGCCGACGACCGCCGCCGAACGCATCGAGGTGGTCCGCGGGCCGCAGAGCGCGCTCTACGGGTCCGACGCCATCGGCGGCGTCGTGCAGGTGGTGACGCCGCGCGGCGGCCCGGCGGTGGTCGACGCCCTGGTGGAGGCTGGAGGACGCGACGCCCGGCGGGCCAGCGGGACGGCGCGCGGCACGGTCGGCCGGTGGTATGGGGCCACCTCGGCACAGCACATGCGCGACGACGGCTTCACCGGCGTCGCCCCGGCCGACGGCACGACGGTGACCAACGACGACAGCCGCATCACCGACGTCTCCGCCGGCCTCGGCTGGCGCGGCGACGGGGGCAGCGACCTCTTCGCGACGGCCCGATACGTGGACGGCGATCGCGGATCGCCGGGCCCCTTCGGCTCGAACCCCGCCGGCAACTTCGCGGGCGTGGATCGCACCGCCCGCAGCCTCACCGTGCAGCGGTCGGCCGCGATACGTCTGCTGCAGCCGCTCGGCGGCGCCGCCAGTCGTATCCGGCTGCGCGCCGAAGCCGACATCGCCGACTTCGACCTGACGTTCCGATCGGGAGCCACGTCGCGCGGCGAGACGGCCCGGCGCCATGGGCGGCTCCAGGCGGATGCCGCCCTCACCGCCGCGCTGTCGGCGAGCGCCGGCGGCGAGTGGGTGGGCGAAAGCGGCCGGAGCACGTTCATCACCGGCGGCGGCCGCGGGATTCCCGTCGAGCGCGACGTCTGGGCCGGCTTCGCCGAAGCGCGCTGGCAGCCATCGGCCGCGCTCTCGGTCACCGCCGGCGCACGCGCGTCGCGGATCACCCGCCACGCCCTGGCCGCCGACGCGGCGGCGTTCTCGCCGCGGCCGGCGTTCGCCGACGACACCACCGTGGCGGTCAACCCCAGGCTGACGGCGGCGTGGACGATCGTCCCGCCGGGAGGGCGTCGCGGCACGTCCACCCGTCTGCACGCCGCCGCCGGCTCCGGCATCCGCCCGCCCGACGCCTTCGAGATCGCCTTCACCGACAACGACGGCCTGGAGCCGGAGCGCAGCCTCAGCGTCGAGGCCGGCCTCACCCAGACGTTGGCCAACGGCGCCGTGCACCTGGACGGCACCTGGTTCCACAACCGCTACGACGACCTCATCGTCTCGGTGGGCCGCTTCAGCGGCTCCAGCCGCTATCGCACCGACAACATCGCCAACGCCCGCGCCCGGGGCGTCGAGCTGGCGCTCACGACGCGGCCGACGCGACGCCTGACGGCGCGCGCCACCTACACGTTCCTCGACAGCGAGGTCCTGGCCGTGGACGGGGCCGACGGCCAGGCGCCGCCGCCCTTCCGGGTCGGCGACCGGCTGCTCCGCCGGCCGCGGCATCAGGGCAGCGGCGATCTCGTCTGGGGCACGCCGCGGCTCCAGGCGTTCGCGACGCTGGCCGTGCGCGGCGCGACGCTCGACGTCGAGCCCAACTTCGGCACCTTCGGCGGCCTGTTCGAGAACGCGGGCTACACCGCCGTCGCCCTCGGCGGATCGTGGGCCATCGTGCCGCAGCTGACGGCGTTCGCCCGCGTGGTCAACGCCTTCGACGCGCGCTACGAGGACGCGCTGGGCTACCCGGCGCTCGGCCGCACCGCCTACCTGGGTCTCCGGATTGCTGCACGTCGCTGAGCTCGGCTTCGGCTACGACGCCGCCCGGCCGGTCCTTTCGGGCATCGCGCTCGAGGTGCCGGCCGGATCGGTGGTCGGCGTGCTCGGCCCCAACGGCTCGGGCAAGACGACGCTGCTCCGCCTGCTCGCCGGTACGCGGCGGCCGTCGCGCGGCGAGGTGCGGTTCGACGGTCGACCGCTGTCGGCGTACACCCGACGGAGTCTGGCGCGACGGCTGGCCGTGGTGCCGCAGGAGACCCAGGTGGCCTTCGACTACTCGGTGATGGAGATGGTCCTGATGGGCCGCCATCCACACCTGGGCCTGTTCGAGGTGGAGGGGCCCGCCGATCTGGCTGCGGCCCGCAACGCCCTGGCCGCCACCGGGGCCGCGCACCTCGAGGCGCGCGACTTCGCGACGCTCAGCGGTGGCGAGAAGCAGCGCGTGGCGATCGCCGCCGCGCTGGCCCAGGCCACCGAGGTGCTGCTGCTCGACGAGCCGACTGCGTCGCTCGACCTCGGGGCCCAGCTCGAGATCGCCCAGCTGCTCGCCGACCTCAACCGGGACCGCGGTGTGACCATCGTCGTCTCGACGCACGACCTGCACCTGGCGGCCGGGATCTGCCGCGATCTCGTCCTGCTGCGCGACGGCCGGATCGTCGCCCGCGGTCCCACCGCGGAGGTGCTCACCCGCGACAACCTGCGCGCCCTCTACGGCGTGGACGCCGACGTCCACGTCCACGAGGCCACCGGGCACCTCACGGTGGTGCCGGTGCGGCGGACCACCTCATGACCCCGCCGCTGTCACGCCGCCTGTGGACCACGCTGCCGCTCTTCGCGCTGGCGGCGCTGGGCGCGATCGTCGTCGCCCCGACCCTGGGCAGCACCGGGATCAGCCTGCGCCGCGCCTTCGACACCTCCCTGGCGTGGGCCGACAACGTCGATGCCCAGATCTTCTTCGTGGCGCGCCTGCCGCGCGTGCTGGCGGCGGCGATGGTCGGCGCCGCCCTTGCCACTTCCGGGGTCGTGCTGCAGGCGTTGCTCCGCAACCCGCTGGCCACGCCGTTCACCCTGGGCGTGTCGGCCGGGGCGGCGCTGGGGGCGATCCTGGTCATCGCGCTCGGCGTCGATCTGGGCGCGCTGGGCGTGTCGTCGGTGCCGATCGCCAGCTTCGTCGGCTCGCTGACCGCCGCCGCCATCGTCTACGGCCTGGCCAGCAGCCGGAAGCGCGGACTGTCGACCAACGTGCTGCTGCTCGCCGGCGTGACGCTCAACTCGTTCTTCTCGGCGCTCATCCTGTTCGTCCAGTACCTGTCCGATTTCACGCAGTCGTTCCGCACCATCCGCTGGCTGATGGGCGATCTCGACGTCGGCAGCTACGGGCCGCTGGCGGCAGCCCTGCCCTTCCTGCTGCTGGCGTTCGCCGCCTTCAGCGTCCTGCCCCGGACGCTGAACCTGCTGACGCTCGGCGGCGATCTGGCCGCAGCCCGCGGCGTGGACGTGGCCCGCGCCGAACGGCTGGCCTTCGTGAGCGCCTCGCTGGCCACCGGCGCCGCGGTGTCGCTGGCCGGCCCGATCGGCTTCATCGGCATCGTCGTGCCGCATCTGGTGCGGCTGCTCGTCGGCGCCGATCACCGCCTGGTGCTGCCGGCGGCGGCCTGCTTCGGCGCGGCCTTCCTGATCGCCTGCGATCTGGTCTCGCGAACGGCACTGGCCCCGCTCGAACTGCCCGTCGGCATCATCACGGCGATGATCGGCGGCCCGTTCTTCCTCTGGCTGCTGGTGCGGAACAGCTGATGGCATCCGGGCCGTGGCGTCGAAGGGTCGGCGTGGCGTGGTGGGCGCCGCTGGTCGCGGTCGTCGCGGCCGTGGCAGGCGTGCCGGCCATCGGCCAGTCCACCGCGGCGGCTCCGCGCCGCATCGTCTCGCTGGTGCCGGCCCTCACCGAGATGCTGTTCGCCATCGGCGCCGGTCCGCAGGTGGTGGCGGTGAGCAGCTTCGACACCCACCCGCCGGCGGTCACCCGCCTGCCGAAGGTCGGCGCGCTCCTGGATCCGGACGTCGAGCGCGTCCTGTCGCTGTCGCCCGATCTGGTGGCCGTCTACGGCAGCCAGGTCGACCTCAAGCGGCAGCTGGCGCGGGCGTCGATTCCGGTGTTCGACTACCGGCACGCCGGCCTGGCCGACGTCTTCACGACGCTGCGGGCGCTGGGGGCCCGCACCGGCCACGCCGCGCGAGCCGACCAGGTTGCCAGCGGGCTGGAAGCGCGCATCGACGCGGTCCGCCGGCGCGTCGCGCCGCGGCCGCGGCCACGGGTGCTGCTGGTGTTCGGGCGCGAGACCGGCGCGCTGCGCAACGTCTACGCCAGCGGCGGGCGTGGCTTCCTGCACGACATGCTGACCGCAGCCGGAGGGGTCAACGTCTTCGCCGACGTCCGGCAGGAGTCCGTGCAGGCGACCACGGAGGTGATGCTCACCCGGGCGCCGGACGTGATCCTCGAACTGCGCGAGCGGGCCGACTGGACGGCGGCGGACACCGCCGCGGCGAAGGCCGCCTGGGCGCGCCTGGCCTCGGTGCCGGCGGTGCAGGCCGGACGGGTGCTGGTGCTCGCCGGCGAGGGACTCGTCGTGCCCGGCCCCCGAGTGGCCGACGCCGTCGAACGCCTGGCCGACGCGCTGCACCCGGGGGCTGCGCCGTGAAGATCCTCGTGTCGTGGTCGAGCGGCAAGGACTCGGCCTGGATGCTGCACCTGCTGCGGCAGGCGCATCCGGACGCCGTGCAGGGCCTGCTCACCACCACCAACGACGCCTTCGACCGGGTGGCGATGCACGGCGTCCGGCGCGAGGTGCTCGAGGCGCAGGCCCGGGCAGCCGGACTGCCGCTGCACGTCGTCCCGTTGCCGTGGCCCTGCGCCAACGAGGACTACGATCGGCTGATGGGCGTCGCCGTCGCCCAAGCGCTCGCCGACGGGTTCACTCACGTCGCCTTCGGCGACCTCTTCCTCGAGGAGGTGCGGCGCTACCGTGAGGACCGCCTCGCCGGCAGCGGCCTCACACCGCTCTTTCCGCTGTGGCGCACCGGGTCCACCGCCGACCTCGCCCGGGCCATGCTGGCCGGCGGGCTCCAGGCCCGCCTGAGCACCGTGGACCCGCGGGTGCTCGACCCGCGCTTTGCCGGCCGCGCCTTCGACGCGGCGCTGCTGGCCGAGCTGCCGCCCGCGGTCGATCCCTGCGGCGAACGCGGCGAGTTCCACACCTGCGTGACCGGCGGCCCGATGTTCGCGCACCCGTTCGAGGTCGCCGTCGGGCCCACCGTCATCCGCGACGGCTTCGCGTTCGCCGACTTGACGCTGGCGTCCTGAGCGACGATCGCATCACGGCCGCCATGTTTCCGTCGCGCATCGTCTGTCTGACCGAGGAGACCACCGAGACCCTCTATCTGCTCGGCGAAGGCCACCGGGTGGTCGGCGTCTCGGGCTACACCGTCCGTCCGCCCGAGGCGCGGCAGAAGCCCAGGGTGTCGTCGTTCCTGCACGCGCGCTACGAGAAGATCGCCGCGCTCGACCCCGACCTGATCCTGGCCTTCTCGGACCTGCAGGCCGACATCACGACCGGGCTGGTCAAACGCGGCTATCCCGTCTTCACTTTCAACCAGCGCAGCGTCGGCGAGATCCTGACGATGATACGCATCCTCGGCGGCATCGTCGGCGTGCCCGAGAAGGCCGCGGCGCTGGTGGCGACGCTCGAGTCCGGCCTCGATGCGATCCGCCACTCGGCGGCCCGGTTTCCCCACCGCCCGACGGTCTACGTCGAGGAGTGGGACGACCCGCTCATCAGCGGCATCCGCTGGGTCGAGGAGCTGGTGGAGATCGCCGGCGGGACGCCGGTGTTCCCGGAGCTGCGGCACGCCGCGTTGGCCCGGGATCGAATCGTCACCGCCGAGCGGGTGATTGCGGCGGCGCCCGAGGTCTTCATCGGCTCGTGGTGCGGCAAGCCGGTACGGAAGGAGCGGGTGCGGGCCCGGCCCGGCTGGGACGCGGTGCCATGCGTCCGCGCCGACCACCTCTTCGAAGTGAAGTCCACCTACATCCTGCAGCCAGGCCCGGCCGCGCTCACCGACGGTGTCCGCCAGGTGCACGCGATCCTACGCCGCGTGGTCGGCGTCTAGGGGCGTCCGCTCGGTGCAGGGCGACGGCGAGGTCAACGGCACCGCCGTCGAGCACTCGCTGACCGGACGCTTCCGCTTCACCCTGCACAAGGGCCGGGCCCTGGCCGGCCCGCGCGCCGAGACGGTCACGCACTACTACACGCTGGCGAGCATCGCTTGCGACGTCCACGTCGCAAAGGCCGTCGATCTCACGCAGGTCGTGGTCGGGAAGATCCCGAAGGACGTCTTCCGCTGACGCGCCGCGGACCGCGCCCGGCGCGCGGCGCCCGGTCGGCGGGCGGCGCGATCGGCTCGATGACCACCATCACGAACCGCGTCGCCCGGCCGCCGGCCGAGGCGTAGCGATGCGGGCGGTCGGCCTGGAACACCGCGCACTCGCCCGCCGCCAGCTTCACCTCGACGCCGTCCACCGTCACCGCGGCGGCGCCGTCGAGCACGTAGACGAACTCCCGGGTGCCGGCCGGGTGCGCGACCGCGTCGTAGCCGTCGCGCGCGCCGATCCGCCAGTCCCAGAGTTCCACCGGCATCGGCGCCTCGACGCCGGCGACCAGCCCGGCCCGGCTGGCGGCGCCGCGGCCCCGCCACAGCCAGGCGACGTCGGCCGGGGCGACCCGCCGCACCACCGGCTCGTCGGCGGTCTCGACCAGCTTCACGAGCGCCACGCCGAGGGCGTTGGCCAGCTTGCAGAGCGTGGCGATCGACGGGTTGGTCTGCGCCTGTTCGACCTGCACCAGCATCGCCTTGCTGAGGCCGGCGCGCGCCGCCAGCTCGCTCTGACTCCAGCCGCGCCGGGCACGCCACTCGCGCAGGTTGGCGGCCAAGGCGGCTTCGACACGGCGGGGATCGTTCATGCGGTCAGTATAGTGGACTTGTAGACCATTTTGATATCATCGCGGCATGAGCCTCGACCGCATCGCCGTCAGTGCCGACGTCCACGCCCTGCGGCCCGACTTCGCCGTCGTCGCCATCGCCGTACGCGGCGCCGGCAACGGCCCCGGAGACGCCGGCTCCGAGGCCTGGCTCCGCGACGCCGAAGCCCGGGCCGCCGCCGCGACCACCCTGCCCGACCACGTGGTCGCGTGGCAGGACGCCTACCGCGCCTTCGGCGCCAAGCCGCAGCGCACCGCATCGTCGGTCGAGGCGCTGTGGAAGCGGGCCCGCAGCGGCCGGCTGCCCCGCGTGAACCGGCTCGTGGACCTCTACAACGCCGTCAGCGTGCGCCACGCGCTGCCGGTCGGCGGCGAGGATCTCGCCGCCTACGTCGGCCCGATCCGGTTGGTCCGCGCCACCGGCCAGGAGCCGTTCGACACGACGGCCAGCGGCACCGCGGTGATCGAACATCCGGAGCCGGGCGAGGTGGTCTGGCTCGACGACCGCGGCGTCACCTGCCGGCGCTGGAACTGGCGACAGTGCACGCGCACCCGCCTGACCGACGCCTCCACCGACGTGCTGTTCCTGCTCGAACGGCTGGCGCCGCTGCCGCTCGACGACCTGGAACGGGCCGCCGACGCGCTCGTCGAGGCCGTCCTCGCCCGCGATCCGGCCGCCACCGTCGAGCGCCGCCGGCTGGGCCCTGCGGAGCCGCGGCCGTGATCCCGTCGCTGCTCGCCCTCGGTGCGGCCGCGTGCTACGGCGCCGCCGACTTCCTCGGCGGCATGACCACCCGCCGCTCGACGACCATCGCCGCCGTGCTCACCACCCAGGGCGCCGGGCTGCTGATGCTGCTCGTCTTCACGCCGCTGATGCTCGATCGCACGCTCGGTCCGCGCGATGCCGCGTTCGGCGCCCTCGCCGGCCTCACCGGCTGCGTCGGCGTGGCCCTGCTGTACAAGGCGCTCGCCATCGGGCCGATGAGCGTCGTCGCGCCGGTGACGGCGGTGTGTGCCGTCCTGGTCCCGCTGGTCGTCGGTGTGGCCCAGGGCGATGCGATTGCCGCGCCCGCCGCCGTCGGCATCGTGCTGGCGATCGTGGCAGTGGTGCTGCTCGGCATGACGTCGGCCCCGGCCGGCGACGGACCACCGGGGGACGTCGCCCGCGGAGTTCGCGTGGCGCTGGCGTCCGGGGTCGCGGTGGGCGGGTTCCTGGTGGCGCTGGGACAGACGTCGACGGCCGCGGGGCTGTGGCCGCTCGCCGTGTCGCGCGCCGTGTCGGTGTCGCTCTTTGCCGCCGCCGCCGTGACGACGAGCCAGGCGATGGTCGTCCCCCGTCAGGTGATGACGCCGGCCCTGGCGTGCGGCGGCCTCGATATGCTCGCCAACGCGTGCTACCTCGTCGCGGTGCGCGAAGGTCAGCTCAGCCTGGTGGCGACGCTGGCGTCGCTCTATCCGGCGAGCACCGTCGCCCTGGCGCGGGTGGTGCTGGGCGAACGGCTGGGACCGTGGCAGCAGCTCGGGGTCGCGTCGGCGGTCGCCGCGATGGTGCTCATCGTCGGCAACAGCTGACCGGCGTCAGCGACGCGGCGGCTGCGGCGCCGGCGCCATCCGTCCCGACTCGATGAGCTTCTGGTAGGCGCGCAGGTCGCGCTCGTAGCGCCAGTCCTGTGCCTTGCGCGCCCCGGCCGACGCCGCGGCATACGCCAGCCCGAGGAAGTCGACGCGCGGCGAACGGAACGCCTGCGGGGTGAGCTGGTACAGCATCTCGCGATGGCTCGGCGCACTGCCCGGCACCGCCCCATAGAGCAGTTCGGGGCCGGAGAAGAAGCGCAGCGCCGGCGCCGTGCCGTAGACGTCGACGAAGTATTCGAGTTTCAACGGCGAGTCGCCCTGCCGCCGGGCCTGCTGATCGAGCCGCAGCTGGCGGCTGATGCGCGACATGGAGATCCCGAGTGCCGACGGGTCGATGGCCGACGTGGCCGCCGGCGCGGCGGGGCGGGCGGGCGGGTCCTGGGCCGCGCCGATCGCCGGCATGGCGATGACACACGACGCGAACAGGGCGACGACGGCGGCGCGCATGAGTTTTGGACGGCCGGCATCGGCCGCTGGTCTGGCATCGTAGCATCGGTCGTGGCGCCGGGGCACGAGCGCGGTAGACTGCGGGAACGGTCACCGCATTCCTGGAGGTTCCGATGTCTGGCACGTTCACCCGCTGGTTCGTCGCGTCGGTCCTGGCGGTCGCCGTCGCGCCGCTGTCGGCCCACCACGGCTGGGCCGGCTATCAGACCGCGGAGTTCGACCTCGAGGGCACCGTGGTCACCGGGGTCACCTTCAACGGCGCCCACGCGGCGATGCAGATCCGCGCCAACGACCAGGTGTGGGACATCACGCTCGCGCCGCCGCGGCAGACCTCGCGCGCCGGCCTGACCGAGGGGGTGATTCCGGTCGGAGCCACCGTCCGCGTTCACGGCCACCGGCACGTCGATGCGAAGCGGTTCGAGGTCAAGACCGAGCGCGTGACCTGGAACGGCAAGACCTTCAATGTCTATCCAGACAGAACGTAGGGCGGCTCTGCAAAGCCGCCCCCGGCAGCGCTGACGCCTGCCCTACAGCCGGCGCAGCTGGACGAGCTCCACGCGGTGATCGGCGCCTTTGCGCAGGATCAGGTGGGCGCGCATCCGCGTCGGCGCGACGTTCTCCCGCAGGTTGACGCCGTTGATGTCGGCCCAGATGCCGGCCGCGGTGGACCGCGCCTCGGCCTCGTTCAGCGCCGCGTAGCGGTGGAAGTACGACTGCGGGTCCTGGAACACGGTGTCGCGCAGGCGCAGGAACCGCTCGACGTACCAGCGCTCGATGTCGGCCTCGTCGGCGTCCACGTAGATCGTGAAGTCGAAGAAGTCCGAGGCGAACACCTGTGAGCCCGAGCGGTCCGACGGTCCCTGCAGCACGTTCAGCCCCTCGACGATGGCGATGTCGGGCTGGCGCACCGCCTGGGTCGCCGCCGGCACGATGTCGTAGCGCTGGTGCGAGTAGACCGGCGCCAGCACCTCGGGGGTGCCCGACTTGACGTCGGCGAGGAAGCGGACGAGACGGGCGCGGTCGTAGCTCTCGGGAAAGCCCTTGCGGTGCATGATGCCGCGGGCGGCGAGGACCGCGTTCGGGAACAGGAAGCCGTCGGTGGTCACCAGGTCGACCGACGGGTGCCCCGGCCACCGCGACAGCAGCGCCTGCAGGATGCGCGCCGTGGTGCTCTTGCCCACCGCGACGCTGCCGGCCAGGCCGATGATGAACGGCACCTTGGCGGTGTGGTCGCCGAGGAACGACTGCGAGGCGCGGTGCAGCTCCTGCGTGGCCCGGACGTAGAGGCTCAGCAGCCGCGACAGCGGCAGGTAGATCTGCTCGACCTCGGCCAGCGACATCGCCTCGTTGAGGCCGCGCAACGCGCGCAGGTCGTCCTCGCCCAGGGTCAGCGGGGTGTTGTCGCGCAACCGCGCCCACGCCTGGCGATCGAAGACCAGGTAACGGGACGGGACGGTCGGGGTTTCCGGCATCGGCGCGTGGCCGAGCTTAGCAGGACGCGGGGACCTACAGCAGGCCGAGTTGCAGCCGGGCGGCGTCGGTCATCCGTTCCATCGACCAGGGTGGGTCGAACACGATCTCGACCTGGGCCCCGGTCACGCCCTCGACCCCCCGGGCGCGGTCGCGCACCTCGCCGGGCAGGGTCTGGGCGGCCGGGCAGGCCGGCGCGGTCAGCGTCATCCGTATGCCCACCTTGCGGTCGGCGTCGACCAGCACGTCGTAGATCAGGCCGAGTTCGTAGATGTTCACCGGGATCTCGGGATCGTAGATCTGGCGCAGCGCCTCGATGACCTGGGGGCGGATCTCGGCCATCTGCGCCGGATCGGGCGTGATGTCGAGCGGCACCCCGAACTCGTCGGGCACCTGCGACGGCTGACCGGAGTAGTCGGGAATCACGGAGAGCATCCTCGGACCGAACATCGGGGCATCACTCGGTGGAGACCGCGTCGGCGGCGCCGTCGAGCGCCGCGCGCAGCGTGTGCCAGGCCAGGCTCGCGCACTTCACGCGGGTGGGGAACTCGCGCACGCCGGCCAGCGCGCTCAACTTGCCCAGGTCGGGCACCTCGCTGCCGAGCGGCGAAGTGATCATCGCCTGGAAGGCCTCGAAGGTCGCCCTGGCCTCGGCCACGGTGCGGCCCTTGAGCGCCTCGGTCATCAGCGACGCCGAGGCCTTCGAGATCGCGCAGCCGCTGCCCTCGAAGGCGACGTCGGCGAGACGGTCGCCGTCGACCCTGACGTAGAGGGTCAGGCGGTCGCCGCACAGCGGGTTGTAGCCTTCCTGGCTGGCGGCGCCGGCGATGGCGCGGAAGTTCCTCGGCCGCCGGTTGTGGTCGAGGATGACTTCCTGGTAGAGGTCGTCGAGGCCGGCCATCAGGTGAACATCCGCCGCACCTGGTGGAGCGCGGCGACCAGGCGGTCGAGATCGTCGGTGGTGTTGTACATCGCCAGCGAGGCCCGCGCCGTCGCCGGCACGCCGAAGCGCTCCATCACCGGCTGCGCGCAGTGATGACCGGTGCGGATGGCGACGCCCTGCTGGTCGACGATGGTGCCGATGTCGTGCGGGTGCACGCCGTCCATCACGAACGACAGGATGCTGGCCTTCTCGGGCGCGGTGCCGATCAGGCGTACTCCGGGGACGCCGGCCAGCGCCTCGGTGCCGTAGGCCAGCAGCCGCGACTCGTGGGCGGTGATCCAGTCGAAGCCGACGCCGCGGACGAAGCGCATCGCCTCGGCCAGGCCGACCGCGCCCTCGATGTGCGGCGTCCCGGCCTCGAACTTGTACGGCAGCACGTTCCACGTGCTCTTCTCGAAGCTGACCGACGAGATCATGTCGCCGCCGCCGAGAAACGGCGGCATCGCCTCGAGCTGTGCGGTGGTGCCGTAGAGCACGCCGATGCCGGTCGGGCCGTAGAGCTTGTGGCCGGTGCAGACGTAGAAGTCGACGCCGAGCGCGCGGACGTCGACGGCACGATGGTAGGCGGCCTGCGCGCCGTCGATGAGGACCGCGGCCCCGGCGGCGCGGGCCGCCGCGGCGATCTCCGCCACCGGGTTCACCGTCCCCAGGGCGTTGGACAGATGCGAGACCGCCACCATTCTCGTCCGCGGACCGAGCAGGCGGTGGAACGCCTCCAGGTCCAGGGCGCCGCGGTCGTCGATCGGGATCACCTTCAGCGTCGCGCCGCGGCGTTCGCAGGCCAGCTGCCACGGCACGATGTTGGAGTGGTGCTCCATCGCCGAAATCAACACCTCGTCGCCGCGCCCGAGGTGCGACTGCCCCCAGCTGTAGGCCACCAGGTTGATGCCCTCGGTGGCGTTGCGGGTGAAGACGATCTCGTGGGTGTGGGCGGCGTTGAAGAACGCCGCCGCCTCGGCCCGGGCCTGTTCGAAGGCCGCCGTCGCCCGCTCGGACAACATGTGGACGCCGCGATGCACGTTGGCGTTGGCGGTCTCGTAGTAGCGGGCGATCGCGTCGAGGACGACGCGCGGCTTCTGCGTCGTCGCCGCGTTGTCGAGATAGACCAGCGGATGCCCGTGAGCCGACTCTCCGAGGATCGGGAACTGGGCGCGCAGCCGCTCGACGTCCACCGGGGCGGCTGTGGTGGCGGGACTGATGCTCATGCCTCACCCTCCCCGGTCGCCGCCAGATCGCGGTCGAGCCGTGCGAAGAGCGTCGCCTCGAGCCGGCCGCGCAGTTCCGGCGACGAGATCTCGCCGAGCACCTCGCCGGCGAAGGCGTGCAGCAGCAGGTCGCGGGCTTCGTCGGGCGGCAGGCCGCGGGCCTGCAGGTAGAAGAGCGCGTCCTCGTCCAGCTGACCGACGGCGGCGCCGTGGGTGCACTTGACGTCGTCGGCGAAGATCTCGAGCTGCGGGTTCGAGTTGACCTGGGCCGTGTCGGACAGCAGCAGCGCGCGGTTGGTCTGCTTGGCGTCGGTCTTCTGGGCATCGGGCCGCACCAGGATGCGGCCGTTGAACACCGCCCGGGCGACGCCAGCCAGGATGCCCTTGTAGAGCTCGTGGCTGGTGCAGTGCGCCGTGGCGTGGTCGATCGAGGTGTGGTTGTCGACCAGCTGCTCGCCGTCGGCGACGTAGACGCCGTCGAGCGTGGCGTGAGCGCCCTCGCCGGCGAGAACCGCCGCCAGGTCGTTGCGGACGATGCGGCCCCCCAGTGACACGGCGCGCGAATGCAGGATGCTCGACGCCGCGCACTCGGCATGGAGATGGTGCACGTGATACGCCGACGCCGACTCGCGCTGGTCGATCACCAGTTCGAGCACGGCCCCCTCACCCAGGCGCACCTGGGTGACGGCGTTGGTGAGGTAGACGGCGTCGTCGGCGCCGACGAACGACACGACGACGGTGGCCTGGCTCTGCGCGCCGGCGTCGATGAGCAGCCGCGGATGCGCCATCACCGGTCCGTCGTCGGGCAGCATCGCCACCACGATGTGGATCGGCGCGGTGAGGACGGCGCCCTCGGGCAGCGCCACGTGCACGCCGTCCTCGAGGAAGGCGGCGTTCAGCGCCGCAAACGGCAGGCCGTCGAGGTCGAGGGCCATGGCCGCCGCCGGGGCGGTGGAGTCCTCGGCCTCGAAGCTGTTGGCCAGGCCGTCGACGACGACGCCCAGCGGCAGCGACGAGGACGACAGCTGCTCGTCGTAGCACCCGTTGACGACCACGGCCGTGGCCGCCGACTCGCCCAGTTCGTGGGCGGCGACAAGCGCCTCGCCGCCGTCGGCCTCGGGCGACGCCAGCGCGAACGCGGTGGCGGCGATCGGCGCGATGTTGGTGAAGCGCCACGCCTCCAGCCGGGTGGTCGGGAAGCCGTCGCGCTCGAACGCCTCGAGCGCGGCCTGCCGGTGTTCGGCGAGCCACTCCGGGGCGCGCGTGCCGAGCCCCTGCTGGCCGGCGCGGATCCAGTCGAGAGCCGGCGCGGTGGTCACCGGCCCGCTCCCGCGGCGGCGCCGTCGAGCCAGCCGTAGCCCTTCTCCTCGAGCTCGAGGGCCAGCTCGCGCCCGCCGGAGCGGACGATTCGGCCGTCGCTCAGCACGTGCACGTGGTCGGGCACGATGTACTCGAGCAGGCGCTGGTAGTGGGTGACCACGACGAACGCCCGCTCGGGGCTGCGCAGCGCGTTGACGCCCTCCGAAACGATGCGCAGGGCGTCGATGTCGAGCCCCGAGTCGGTCTCGTCGAGCACCGCCAGCGTCGGCTGCAGCACGGCCATGTGAAAGATCTCGTTGCGCTTCTTCTCGCCGCCCGAGAACCCCTCGTTGACGGCCCGCTGCAGCATGCCTTCGTCCATGTGCAGGCGCCTGGCTTCCTGCTTGACCAGGGTCATGAAGTCGAAGGCGTCGAGCTCCTCGAGTCCCTGCTCCTTGCGCTTGGCGTTCAGCGCCGCCTTGAGGAAGTAGGCGTTGTTCACGCCGGGAATCTCGACCGGGTACTGGAAGGCCATGAACACGCCCTTGCGGGCCCGCTCGTCGGCGGCCAGTTCCAGCAGGTCCTCGCCCTGGTAGCGCACCTCGCCGGCGGTCACCTCGTAGCCGGGATGCCCGGCCAGGACCCGCGCCAGCGTGCTCTTGCCGGAGCCGTTCGGCCCCATGATGGCGTGCACTTCGCCGGCCTGCACCGACAGGTCGATTCCATGGAGGATCTCCTTGTCCTCCACCCGCACTGTAAGTCCCCGTATCTCGAGCATGTGTTTGTCCCTGGTCCCCGGTCCCTGGTCCCCGGTCCCTTAACCGACTGATCCTTCGAGCGAGACGCTCAGCAGCTTTTGCGCTTCGACGGCGAACTCCATCGGCAGTTCGCGGAACACTTCCTTGCAGAACCCGCTGACGATCATGTTGATCGCATCTTCCTTGGCGATGCCGCGCGACTCGCAGTAGAACATCTGGTCCTCGCCGATCTTCGAGGTCGAGGCCTCGTGCTCCACCGTGGCGGAGGTGTTCTTGATCTCCAGGTACGGGAAAGTGTGCGCCCCGCACTTGTCGCCGATGAGCAGCGAGTCGCACTGCGAGTAGTTACGGGCGTTCACTGCCTGCCTGGCGATCTTCACCGCGCCGCGGTAGGTGTTCTGGCCGACGCCGGCCGAAATGCCCTTCGACACGATGGTCGAGCGGGTGTTCTTCCCGAGGTGGATCATCTTGGTGCCGGTGTCGGCCTGCTGGCGGTTGTTGGTCACCGCCACCGAGTAGAACTCGCCCACCGAGTCGTCGCCCTGGAGGATGCAGCTCGGGTACTTCCAGGTCACGGCCGAACCGGTTTCCACCTGGGTCCAGGTGATCTTCGAGCGACGGCCGCGACAGGCACCGCGCTTGGTCACGAAGTTGTAGATGCCGCCGCGCCCTTCCTTGTCGCCCGGATACCAGTTCTGGACGGTGGAGTACTTGATGGTGGCGTCGTCGAGGGCGACCAGCTCGACGACCGCGGCGTGCAGCTGGTTCTCGTCGCGCATCGGCGCCGTGCAGCCTTCGAGGTAGCTGACCGAGGCGCCGGCCTCGGCGACGATCAGCGTGCGCTCGAACTGGCCGGTGTTCCTGGCGTTGATGCGGAAGTAGGTGGACAGCTCCATCGGGCAGCGGACGCCCCTGGGCACGAACACGAAGCTGCCGTCGGAGAACACCGCCGAGTTGAGGGCGGCGAAGAAGTTGTCGGTGTGCGGCACGACCGAGCCCAGGTACTGGCGGACCAGCTCGGGATGCTCCTTCACCGCGTCGGAGAACGAGCAGAAGATGACGCCGAGCTTGGCCAGCTTGTCGCGGAAGGTGGTCGCCACCGACACCGAGTCGAACACCGCGTCCACGGCGACGTTGGCGAGCAGCTTCTGCTCCTCGAGCGGGATGCCCAGCTTCTCGAAGGTGGCGCGAATCTCGGGATCGACCTCGTCGAGGCTGTTCAGCTTCGGCTTCTGCTTCGGCGCCGCGTAGTAGCTGATGGCCTGGTAGTCGATGGCGGCATAGGTGACGTTCTGCCACGTCGGCTCGGTCATCTTCTGCCAGGCGCGGAATGCCTTGAGACGCCAGTCGAGCAGCCACTCCGGCTCCTCTTTCTTGGCGGAGATCAGCCGGACGACGTCCTCGTCCAGGCCGACCGGAGCGATCTCCTGCTCGACGTCGGTGACGAACCCGTACTTGTAGTCCTGGGCCGCCAGTTCCTCGAATACCTTGGTGGTTGCCGTTTCCATATCGTGTCTCTCCAGCCGCCAGCCCCTAGCCGCCAGCCGCTAGGTGGAAAACGAAGTGCCGCATCCGCACGCGCTCTTGGCATTGGGGTTGCGCAGCGTGAAGGTCGTCGCCATCAGGTTGCCTTCGTCGAAATCGAGCACGGTGCCGTCGAGCAGCTTCAGGCTGCGCGGATCGACGAACACCTTGACGCCGTCGGGGCCGTCGAACACCTGGTCGGTGGGCCGGGCCGCCGGCTCCCACTGGAAGACGTAGCTGTAGCCGGAACACCCGCCCGCCTTGATGGCCACGCGCAGGCCGCCGCCCGCCGCGCCGCTCTTGACGAGCTGGCGGTTGATCACCCGCGCCGCGCTCTCCGTGATCTCGATCATCGTCGTATCTCAGCCGTCGTTGCCCCCGCTAGCCGCTAGCCCCTAGCCGCCAGCCGCTGATCGGGATTCTTCCGTTCCCAGTCCTCGATCGCCGCCCGCACCGCGTCCACGGCACGGGCGGCCATCGCGCGCTTGTCGTCCGGCAGCTCCAGTGCCTCGGCCAGCGCGTCGGCCGCCAGGCTCCGGGCATCCGTCACGCTGGCCCCGGCGATGCGATCGGCCGCCAGGCTGGCGCTGGCGATCGCCGCGCTGCAGCCGAACACCTTGAAGCGCGCGTCGTCCACCACCCGGCCACCGTCCGACAGCCGCACCTGCAGGCGCACCAGGGTGCCGGCCTCGAGGCTGCCCACCGCCCCGGTGCCGACCTGCGGGTCGTGCTCTGGCCATCCGCCGGCGCGTGGCATCTCCCGGCACCGCCGCAGCACTTCCGGCGAGTAGGCGGCGGCGAGCGTCATGCCCGCACCTCGACCGGCGACGCCGCACGCAGCCGGCGCACCGCGCCCACCATCACCGAGGCCGCCGCGTCCACGTCCGCCGCGGACGTCGATCGGCCGAGTCCGAACCGCACTGCCCCCCACGTCTCCGCCGTCCCGAGCCCGAGGGCCTTGACCACGTGCGACGGCTCGCGACTGCCCGACGCGCACGCCGAGCCCGCCGAGACCGCGATGTCGTCGGCCAGCGCCGCCATCAGCGCGTCGCTGTCCACGCCGGCGAAGCTGACGTGCAGGTTGTGCGGGAGACGCGAGGCCATCGAGCCGTTGACGCGCACCGCCTCGAGTTCGGCTTCGAGCGCGGCCAGCAGACGGTCGCGCAGGCCGGAGAGGCGTGAGCCCTCGACGGCCAGCGTCTCGCGACAGACCGCGGCCGCGGCGCCGAAGCCGACGATGCCGGGGACGTTCAGCGTCCCGGGGCGCAGCCCGCGCTCCTGGCCACCGCCGGTGAGAATGGCGTCGAGCTCGACCTTCGGGGCGCGACGGACGTAGAGCGCGCCGATGCCCTTGGGGCCGTACATCTTGTGGGCGGTGAACGACGCCAGGTCCACGCCGAGCGCCTCGACGTCGAAGGGCACGTGCCCGGCCGCCTGCACGGCGTCGGTGTGCAGCCAGACGCCACGCGCCCGGCAGGCCCGGGCCAGCGGCTCGAGCGGCTGCAGGACACCGATCTCGTTGTTGGCGGCCATCACCGACGCCAGCACGGTGCGATCGGTGAGCGCGGCGGCGAAGCGGTCGGGATCGACGAGCCCGTCGCGGTCGACGGGCAGCACGGTCACCTCGCAGCCGGCCTCCGCGAGCGCGTGGCAGGTGTCCAGGACGGCGTGGTGCTCGGTGGCGACCGTGACGATGTGGGAGCCCCGGGAGCGGCGTGCCGACATCGCCCCGCGGATCGCCAGGTTGTTGGCCTCGGTGGCGCCGCTGGTGAAGACGATCTCCCTGGCCCGCGCGCCGACCAGCCCCGCGATCTGCTGCCGTGCCTGCTCCACCGCCTCCTCGGCCTGCCACCCGTAGCGGTGCTGCCGGCTGGAGGCGTTGCCGAAGGCCTCGGCAAAAAACGGCAGCATCGCCTCGAGCACGCGGGCATCGACCGGCGTCGTGGCGTGGTGATCGAGGTAGATGGGGCGCGGCGCCGACATGACGGGGTTACTCCGCAACCCGCGGCGCCGGGCGCACCGCCGGGGCCATGGTCAGCGGCACGGGCACCGGTACTGCGGCCGGCTCCGCCACCGGCTCGGCCAGTTCGGCCAGGGTGACCGTGGCCAGCGCGTCGACGATCCGCGACTTGATCTTCCAAAGGGGATCGCGAATCTCGCAGCGCTCGTACTGCTCGCAGGTGTGGTTCGAGGGCGAGCACGCGGTCACCGCCACGGGGCCGTCGATGGCCTGGATCACGTCGGCCACCGTCATCAGGTGCGCCGGGCGCCCCAGCTTGTAGCCGCCGCGCGTGCCCTGCACCGACACCAGCAGCTTCGCCCGCACCAGCCGCTGCAGCACCTTGGCGAGCAGTTCGGCCGGAATGGCGTAGTTCTCGGCCATCTCGCGGGCACTCGACGAGCTGCCCGGCTCGCTGGCCGCGAGGTGGCGCATTGCGATGAGCGCGTAGTCCGCTTTCTTCGACAGGCGCAGCATGAGTTCGTTCCTGAGGCTGGGAAGCCGGGGATTGGGCCCCCGGCGACGCTGTCCAGCCCGGCCGCCCGGAAATGCGACCGTGCGAGTCCTATATTAGGTCCCTGAAGTCGGACTTGGCAAGTCGGGATTCTGACGCTCGACCAGCGGCTAGCGGCTAGGGGCTAGCGGCTAGACCCGCCTGCCAACGCTCGGCCAGGAGCGTGAACCTGAGGAATTCCCGGCAATCATGATCGCCTGGCCCTCCTGTGCTGGCAGCGTGACAGCGTGATCCGCTAGCCGCCAGCCGCTAGCCGCTAGTACTTGGGCTGCGACGGATCCACCTGGTCGATCCAGGCCAGGATGCCCCCGGTCAGGTTGCGCACGTTGGCGAACCCCTGCTGGCGGAGGAACGCCGCCGCCTTGCCCGACCGCACGCCCGACTTGCACTGGGCGACGATCTCGGCCGTCTTGTCGAGCTCGGTGAAGCGGCTCGGCAAGTCGCCGAGCGGGATCAGCACCGACCCGGGAATGCGGTTGATCTGGTACTCGTTGGGCTCGCGGACGTCGAGGATGAACGGCGTCGTGCCGGCATCCATGCGGGCCTTGAGCTCCAGCGGCGAGATGTCGGTGGCCGGCGAGGTCGGCGGCGGCGTGGCCGGCGCCGGCGTGATGCCGCAGAACTGCTCGTAGTCGATGAGCGCCGTCACGGTCGGGTGCGTGCCGCACACCGGGCAGTCCGGATCCTTGCGCAGCGTCAGCTCGCGGAAGCGCATCCGCATCGCGTCGTAGATGAGGAAGCGGCCGGCCAGCGTCTGGCCGATGCCCAGGATCAGCTTGACGGTCTCGGTGGCCTGGATGGTGCCGACCAGCCCCGGCAGGATGCCCAGCACCCCGGCTTCGGCGCAGCTCGGCACCAGTCCGGGCGGCGGCGGCTCGGGATAGAGGCAGCGGTAGCACGGGCCGTCCTTGGTGCCGAACACCGACGCCTGGCCCTCGAAGCGGAAGATGCTGCCGTAGGCGTTGGGGATGCCGAGCAGCACGCAGGCGTCGTTGACGAGATAGCGCGTCGGGAAGTTGTCGGTGCCGTCGACGACGACGTCGTAGCCGCGGAAGATCTCGAGCGCATTCTGCGAGCTGAGCGCCACCTCGTGGGCCACGACCTCGACGTGCGGGTTGATGCGGCGCAAGGTGTCGCGCGCCGAGGCCAGCTTGGGCCGGCCGATGTCGTCGGTGCCGTGCATGATCTGGCGTTGCAGGTTGCTGAGGTCCACGGTGTCGAAGTCGACGATGCCCAGTGTGCCGACGCCGGCCGCCGCCAGGTACATCGCCACCGGTGAGCCGAGGCCGCCGGCGCCGATGCACAGCACCTTGGCCGCCTTGAGCTTCTGCTGCCCCTCCAGGCCGACTTCCGACAGGATGAGGTGGCGGCTGTAGCGCTTGATCTCCTCGCCGTCCAGCGCCGGCAGGGCCGCGGGCGCTTCGACGCCGGCCCCGCCGGCCACCGACGGGATGATGCTCACCGTCTGGCCGTCGGCCACCGGGGTCTGCTCCTTCTGCAGGTAGCGGATGTCCTCGTCGCCGACGTAGATGTTGACGAAGCTGCGCAGCTTGCCGTCGGGGGCGAAGAGGTGCTGCTTCAGGCCGGCGTGCCTGGTGGTGAGGTCCTGCAGCAGTTCGCCGACGGTGGCGCCGTCGGCATGGACGGTGTCCTGCTTGTCGGTGAACGGCCGGAGCGGCGTCGGGATGTGGATGGCTACGGGCATACGTCCTCGTTGGGAAGCTTCCAGTCTATGACGCCGGCGGGCCGGCGGCGGCGTCGGCGACCGGCTGCTCCAGATAGCCGGAGCGGTCGTCGCGCAGCCGCCAGGCGCGCAGTGCCGTCGGCTCGCCCTGCTGCACCGACAGAATCGGATAGACGAACGTCGGAAACGCGTGGTCGAGGTCGTACTGCGACGGCTCGGCCGGGTGGTCGGGGTGGGAATGGTAGAAGCCGAGCAGGCTCAGTCCGGCCGCCGAGGCCTTGCGCTCGGCGGCGAGATAGTCGCGATCGTCGACGCGAAAGCGGCGGCGCGGCCCCTCGGTCGTGACGTTGGGCAACGGGTGCACCGCGTGGACGACGTCGCCCTCGCCCAGCAGCGCCCCGCAGCATTCGTGGGGATAGGCCTCGCGGCCATGGGCCTCGATGGCCGCGCGGACGCCAGCGCCGAGGCTCAGCGGCGTCACGACGCCGGGGCCTCCGACAGCGACGCCGAAGCGGCAGCCGGGCGTCCCTCGTCCCAGAAGTGCTCCGACAGGTAACGGTCGCCGGCATCGCAGAGGATCACCACCATGACCACACGGTCGCGCGAATGCATCGCCGCGGCGGCGCGGGCGATCCCGGCGGCGACGTTGGCGCCGCTCGACACGCCCACCAGCAGCCCCTCGTCACGAGCCAGGCGACGGGTCATCTCGTGCGCGGCCTCGGTGGACACCTCGGCGGCGTGGTCGGCCAGGGTCTCGTCGTAGATGCCGGGCACGATCGCCGAGGCCATGTGCTTCAGGCCCTCGAGGCCGTGCAGCGGTGACTCCGGCTGCACCGAGATGAGCACGACGTCCGGAATGTTGGCGCGCAGGAAGCGGCCCGTGCCCATGAAGGTGCCGCTGGTGCCGAGCGCGGCCACGAAGTGCGTGATGCGGCCGGCGGTGCCGGACAGGATCTCGGGACCGGTCGTCTCGTAGTGGGCGCGCCAGTTGAAGTCGTTGTTGTACTGGTCGGGATAGAAATACTGGTCGGGCGCCGCCGCGTAGCGGCGCCTGGCCTCGACGATTGCGCCGTCGGACCCGTCCATCGGATCGGTGTAGACCAGTTCGGCGCCGTAGGCGGTGAGGATGCGCTTGCGTTCGGGGCTGGCACTGGCCGGCACGCACAGCGTCACCGGGAAGCCGAGGGCGGCGCCCAGCATCGCGTAGGCGATGCCGGTGTTGCCGGAGGTGGCGTCGAGCAGGCGCTTGCCGGGCCCGAGAGCGCCCGAGCGGAGGCCTTCGAGGATCATGTGCCGCGCGGCGCGGTCCTTCACCGACCCGCCGGGATTACTGGCTTCGAGCTTGCCGTACAGCTCCAGCCCGGGCACGTCGCGCTCGAGGCGCGTCAGCCGGACCAGCGGCGTGTTGCCGATCGCGTTCACCAGCGTGGCGTCCATGGGCAAGCTTCCAGCTTATGGCACAAATCGCGTCGTCGCACGACACGCCTGTGACGAACACCGGCGTCGAGCGACAAATTCGCTGCAGTGAATGCGGATTCGGCATCGTGGCATGATCGCGCGGTGCCCCTCGACACCCGGCGTGCGCGCCGGCATCTAATGGCGTCCGATCCGGTGCTGGCCGATCTCATCCGCCGCGCCGGCCCCTGCCGGCTCGGCACCACCGCTGCCGGCGACCCGTTCTTCCTGCTGCTCCGCGCCATCGTCTCGCAGCAGCTGTCCACCAAGGCGGCGGCGACGATCTTCGGGCGCCTGTGCGGGCTGTTCCCCGCCACTCAGCCCTCGCCATCGCGCCTGCTCGCCCTCGACGACGCCACGCTGCGCGGCGTCGGCCTCAGCACCAACAAGGTGCGCTTCGTCCGCGATCTGGCGTCGCGGGTGCGCGACGGCCGGCTCGACCTGGAGGCACTGCCCGGGCAGGACGACGCCGCCGCGCTCCAGGCGCTGACCGCGGTGCTCGGCATCGGCCGCTGGACGGCGGAGATCTTCCTGATGTTCCAGCTGCACCGCCCCGACGTCTTTCCGGCCGACGACCTCGGCCTGCTGACGGCGATGCAGCGCGTCTACGGGTTGCGGACGCGGCCGGCGCCGACGCGCGCGCTGCGGCTGGCCGAGCCGTGGCGGCCGCATCGCACCGTCGCCGCGTGGTACCTGTGGAGGAGCCTGGAACTCGGGACACCTGCGGCTAGCGGCTAGCGGCTAGCGGCTAGCGGCTAGCGGCTAGCGGCTAGCGAACAACGGAAAGGGCCTGGTGGAAGTTCCCGGCCTGTCGTCTTCCAGCGACCGCGTGCACAAGGACGTCATTGGGACTAGCCGCTAGCCGCCAGCCGCCAGCCGCTACTTGATGGCCGCCGTCAGCGTGACGGTCGCGCGAATCACGGTCTCGCCGGCGGCGATCGGCGGCGGCGGCGGCGCGGCGGCGATGCTGTCGGCGGCCATGCGCATCATCGGCGGCTCGACCGGGCGGACCACGCCGTCTTCCTCGATGCGCAGCACGGCGACGATCGTCGCGCCGGCGCCTTCGGCGGCCGCGGCGGCGCGGGCCCGCGCGTCGGCGACGGCCCGGGTGATTGCCTGACGCTCCAGCTCGGTGCGGTTCCTGACGTCGAAGCGCACGCCCTGGACGGCGGTGCCGCCGGCGGCGATCGCCTGCTCCAGCAGCTCGCCGACCCGCGGCACGTCGGCGCGGACTTCGACGACGTTGCGGGCGAGAAACCCGCGCGGCACCTGCTTTCCGCTCACGTAGTCGAACTGCGCCTGCAGGTCGTAGGAGAGCGTGCGGATGGCGTCCTTGGCCACGCCGGCGCCGGCCAGCCGCTGCTGCACGGCGGCCATCGCCGCGGCGCCCTGCGCCTGTGCCTCCCGCGCGGTGGCGGCGCGGTGTTCGGTCGCCAGCGTGATGAAGGCGACATCGGGCTGGACCCGCACTTCCCCTTCGCCGCGGACGACGACCACGGGCGGAGGCGGCGATGGCGGCTGCGCCGCCAGGCCGGCGGGCCCGGCCGCGACGGCGGTCGCGATCACGACGGCGCGCAGGACGTGTCGGGTCATTGCAGGGCCCCCTCCTCCTCGTCGGCGAGCGACGCGGCGATCTCGTGCGTGTCGGAGTACGCCACGCGGAACCCGATCGAGTACGCGTAGGTGTCGGGGGGCACTTTGTGGCGGTGCGAGCAACGCAGCTGGCGGACGTCGTGGGTCACCCACGAACCGCCACGCAGCACGCGCAGCGTGCCGGACACCGGCCCGGTGGGGTTGGCGACATCGCCGGCAGCGTAGCCGTCGGCCTGGTACCAGTCGGCGACCCACTCCCAGACGTTGCCGGACATGTCGTGCAGCCCGTAGGGATTGGGGGGATAGGTGCCGACCGGTCGGGTCCCGCGCATGCGCTTCAGGCCGACGTCGGGCAGGAAGTTCGACCGCGAGGGATCGATTTCGTCGCCCCACGGATAGCGGCGTCCATCGATGCCGCCGCGGGCGGATCGTTCCCACTCGGCTTCGGTGGGCAGACGCACGGCGCGTCCCAGCCGGGTGCCCAGCCAGACGCAGTAGGCGACGGCGTCGGCGTGGGTGACCAGCGTGACCGGGTGGAGCCCGCGATCCTTCGGCAGGTCGCCGCCCCGCCAGACGTAGGGCGACGCCAGCTCGCGGAACGCCGCCTCGGCCGCCAGGGCCACGAACGACGGCAGGTCGCGCACATCGGGCGCGCGATGGCCGGTGTGGCGGACGAACTCGGCGTACTGCGCGTTGGTGATCGGGTGCGCGGAGAGGAAGAAGCGGTCGAGCGTGACCCGCCGCACCGGGCGCTCGTCGTCGTCGCCGTCGGGGGCGCCCATGATGAAGTCGCCGGCGGGTACCTCGACGAACCGCGGCTGCAGCTCTTCGCGCATGAGGTCTGGTCAGTATACTCGGCGGCTATGCGGGTCGAACCGTTCGCGATGGAGCGCTTCCAGTCGATCTGGGAGCACCGGGTGCGCATCAACCTCTCGGAAAGCGGCGTGCGGCCGCTGACCGTGCGCGAGCTGGTCGGCGACGCCTCGGCACTCGACGCCGTGCTCGACCAGCCGCTCGTCTACACCCAGACCAACGGCACCGAGGCGCTGCGGACGGCGATTGCCGGTCTGTATTCCGGGGCCGGCCCGCAGCACGTCGAGGTCACCAACGGCGGCGCCGAAGCCAACTTCCTCGCCGCCTGGTACCTGGTGCAGCCCGACGACGAGGTGGTGGTGCTGGTCCCGACCTACATGCAGACCCACGGCCTGGTGCGGGCCTTCGGCGGCCACGTCCGCGAGTGGCCGCTGGTGGCGGACCAGGCCGCCGGCCGGTGGCGCGTCGACCTGGACCATCTGACCGCGCTCGTCGGCCCTCGCACGCGGGCGATCGTGCTGTGTACGCCGAACAACCCCACCGGCCTGCGGATCGGCGCCGAGGACCTCGACGCCATCGCCACCGTCGCCGCGCGCCACGGCTGCTGGATCGTCAGCGACGAGATCTATCGCGGCGCCGAACGCGACGGCGTCGCGTCGCCGTCGATGTGGGGGCGCGGCGAGCGGGTGATGGTGACGAGCGGCCTGTCGAAGGCCTACGGCCTGCCCGGCCTGCGCGTCGGGTGGGTGGTCTCCACGCCCGAGGTGGCCGAGGCGTTGTGGAGCTATCACGACTACACGACGATCGCCCCGGGCGCGTTGAGCGACCGGCTCGCCCGGGTGGCGCTGGCGCCGGACACGCGCGCCCGCCTGCTGGCGCGGACGCGGCAGGTGATCACCGGGAATCTGCCCCGCGTCGAAGACTGGCTCGCCGCCCGCGCCGCCCGCTTCTCCTGGATACCGTCCGACGCCGGCGCCTTCGTCTACGCCCGCTACGCCCACCCGGCCAACTCGACCGCCCTGGTGACGCGGCTGCGCGACGAGGACGGCGTGCTCGTCGTGCCCGGCGATCAGTTCGGCATGGACGGCTATCTGCGCATCGGGGTCGGGGAGCACACGGACGCGGTGATGGCCGGCTTGACGTGCCTGGACGCGCTGCTCGACCGGTGGCCCGCCACGGCGTCGTGATGGCCACCGCGCCGCCCCTGCAGCTCGTGCTGGTCGGCGCCGGCCGGGTCGGCCGCCGCCTGATCGCCCTGCTCGACGAGCTCGACGGGCAGCTGCCCTTCGCGTGGACGCTCGTCGGCTGCTGCTCGCCGTCGCGCGGCGGCTGGTTCGATGCCAACGGCGTCGCCCCTGGCACCCTGGACGCACCGCCTGGCGGCCCGGTGACCTCCGGCGCCGGCATCGGTTACCTCGCCGCGACCTTGCCGCGGCTGGCGGCCCCGTGTCGCGCCGGGCGGGTCGTGGTCGTCGAGACCAGCGGGCTCGACCCCGAGCGGGGCGAGCCGGCGCTCAGCCACGTCCGTGCGGCGCTCGACGCCGGCGCCCACGTGGTCACCGCCAACAAGGGGCCCGCGGCGTTCGCCTGGCGCGCGCTGGCCCTGCTGGCCCGGAAGGTGGACCGCGCCTTCCTGTGCGAGAGTGCCGTGATGGACGGCGTGCCGGTGTTCTCGCTGGTCGCCGACGCCCTGCCGGCGGCGCGCGTGACCGCGTTCCGCGGCGTCGTCAACACGACGTGCGGCTACATCCTGACCGCGCTCGAACGCGGCGAGCCGTTCGACGCCGCGCTCGCCGAGATGCAGCGGCGTGGCATCGCCGAGGCCGATCCCGCGCTGGACCTCGACGGGTGGGACGCCGCCGCCAAGGCCGCGGCGCTGGCCAACGCGCTGCTCGATGCCGGCATCACGCCGCACGACGTCGTCCGCCGCGGCATCCGCGATCTGGAGCCCGACGCGCTGACCCGGGGTCGTGCCCAGGGCCTGCGGCTGCGCCACGTCGTGCGCGGCGCGCGCGGCGCCGGCGCAGTGATCACCACCGCCACCCCGGAGTGGCTCGCCGCCGACGATCCGCTGGCCCAGGTGTCGGGGCTGGAGAACGCGCTGTATCTGTCGACCGATCCGCTCGGCGAGATCGGCATCGTGCAGCGCGACGGCGGGCTGACCCAGACGGCCTACGGCCTGGTCGCCGACCTGGCGCGGGTCAGCCGCCGGCTGGCCGGCCGGTGAGGGCGGCCAGGGCCGCGGCATCGAAGCCGACCACCGCGTCGGCCCCGCGCACCGTCACCGGCACCGTGCGATAGCCGCGCGCGACGAGCTCATGGTAGGCCTCGAGGTCGTCGTCGACGTTCTTCAGCACGAACGGCACGCCGGCGTGTGAAAGCCACGCTTTCACCCGTTCGCAGGGCTGTCAGCCCTCGCCGGCGTAGACGACGAACGGCGGCTCGCTCATCCCGGGGCCATTAGACCCCAACTCGCGGAGCGCCGCACGCCGCGGCGCGGGGTACCATGTGCGGACTCGACATGGGACCTCTGACCGGCCTCACCGTTCTCGACTTCACCCGCGTCCTCTCCGGCCCCTACTGCACGATGATCCTCGGCGACCTCGGCGCCCGGGTCATCAAGCTGGAACACCCCGGACGCGGCGACGACACCCGGCGCTGGGGGCCGCCCTTCCTCGGCGAGGAGAGCGCCTACTTCCTGAGCGTCAACCGCAACAAGGAGAGCGTGGCGGTCGACTTCAAGACCGCCGGCGGGCGGGCGCTGGTCGGGCGGCTGCTGGAACGCGCCGACGTCGTCGTCGAGAACTTCCGCCCCGGCACGCTCGACGGTGCCGGTCTCGACGCGAGGTCCGTTCGCGCCGCCCATCCGCGGCTGGTCTACTGTTCGATTTCCGGCTACGGCCAGACCGGCCCCCGCCGCGACGAGCCCGGCTACGACGCGGTGATGCAGGCCGAGGGCGGGCTGATGAGCATCACCGGCGCCGCCGACGGGCCGCCGTATCGCCTGGGCGTGGCCATCGTCGACATCGTCTCGGGCATGTTCGCGGCGCAGGGCGTGCTCGCCGCGCTGGTCGCCCGCGAGCGGACCGGCCGCGGCCAGGAAGTCGATCTGGGCATGCTCGACGCGACGACCGCGTTGCTGACCTACCAGGCGGGCAACTTCTTCGCCACCGGCGCGGCGCCGGGCCGGCTCGGCAACCGGCACCCGACCATCGCGCCCTACGAGACCTTCGCCACCGCCGACGGCGACCTGGCGCTCGCGGTCGGCAACGACGCGCTGTGGCAGGCGTTCTGCCGGGCCGCCGACCTGCCCGATCTGGCCGCCGACCCGCGCTTCGCCTCCAACGCCGGCCGGCTCGAGCACTACGCGGCGCTCAAGCCGAGGCTCGACGCCGCGTTCCGGTCGCGGACCCGCGCCGACTGGTCGGCGCGGCTGCTCGCCGCCGGGGTGCCGTGCGGCGCGGTGCGGACCGTGGAGGAAGTGTTCGCCGACCCGCAGACCGCCGCCCGCGGGATGGTGCAGCGGGTCACCCATGCCACGCTCGGCGAGGTCGCGGTGACCGGCGTGCCGGTCAAGCTCTCCGACACGCCGGGCGAGGTGCGGCTGCCGCCACCGGTGCTCGGCCAGCACACCGCGGCGGTGATGGCCGAGCTCGGCTACGATCGGGCGACGATCGCGGAGCTGGCGGCTGCCGGCGCCGTACGAGTGGTCTGATGGACATCGCCCTGCTCCGTAAGTCGCTGGTCAAAGCCATCGAAAGCGCGCGACGCGACGCCGGCGAACGCCGCCAGCGCGCCGACGCGGCCGGCCGACAGTACACCCGCTTCCTCGAACAGACGGCAACGCCGGTCTTCCGGGCGATGGCGACGGCGCTGCGGGGGGAAGGCCTGCTCTTCGACGTGATGACGCCGTCGGGCGGCGTCCGCCTGGTGCCCGAGCGATCGCGCGAGGACGGCATCGAGCTGGTCCTGGATCCGACGGTCGATCCGCCCCAGCCGCTGGTCCGTGTCGTGCGGTCGCGCGGCAGCCGTGTCACCCAGCACGAGCGGCCGGTGGCCGGGCCGGTGCGCACCGACGCGCTCACCGAGGATCACGTCGCCGCCATGCTGCTCGACGAGCTGCGGCCGTGGCTGGAGCGCTAGCCGCCAGCTAGGCGAGCCGCTCGACGAACGAGGTGTCGATGCCCTCGCGGCGCAGCAGGCCGAGCAGCCCCGACTTGTCGTCGGCCTTGCGATAGGCCTCGCGCACGTCGACCGCGCCGCTCTGCACGAACGCCACCAGCGCGTCGTTGAGCGGCGCCATGCCGAGCTTGCGGCCGCTGTCGATGGCCCGCGGCAGCTGGGCGATCTGGCCGTCGCTGACCAGCGCCGCCACGGCGTTGGTGTTCAGCACCAGCTCGCGGGCGGCCAGCCGGCCGCCGCCGGCCTTGCGGAGCAGCACCTGGGCGACGACGCCGCGCAGGTGTTCGGCGAGGGCGGCGCGCACGGTGCGGCGCTGTTCCGACGGACAGAGATCGACCAGGCGCTCGAGCGCGGCGGTGGCCGACGCGGCGGTGACCGACGCGAAGACCAGCAGACCGGAGCCGGCGGCGTCGAGGGCCACCTGCAGCACGTCGGGCGAGCGCAGGTCCTCGATGATGAGCACGTCCGGGTTCTCGCGCAGGGCGGCGCGGGCCGCCGCGACGATCTCACCGGCGCTGCCGCGCAGTTCGCGCTGGCTGATGAGCGACCCGCGGCTCTCGTGCACCAGCCGGATCTGCCCTTCGAGCGTGATGACGTAGTCGTTGCGCTGGCGGTTGATGAGGTCGACGAATGCCGACACCAGCGTCGACTTGCCGCTGGCCCGCGGCCCGCTGACGATGACCAGCCCTTCGGGCTCCATGGCCAGCGCCTGGATCTCGCGCACCAGGCCGAGCTGCTCGGCCGAGGTCGCGCGCGCCGAGATCATCCGCAGCAGCGCGCCCGGACCGCGGTAGTCGCGGAAGGTCGTGATGCGGACGCGGCCGACGTCCTGCAGATCGCGGATCCACTCGGCGCTCTCCTTGTCGCGGGCGCCTTCGGGCGCCAGCTCCAGGACCGCGGCTTCGACGTCGCCGCTCGACAGCGGCGATTCGCCTTCGAGCAGGCGGATGTCGCCGTCGACCCGCACGGCGGGCCGCGCCTGGGTCGTCAGGTAGAGGGCCGACGCGCCGCGCGCGGCGGCCAGGCGCAGCAGGCGTTCGATGCCGCCGGTGCGACCGTGGGCGCGGGCCGCCTGACTGGCGGCGCGGGCCGAGTCGCGGGTCAACGACAGCACGACGCCGGGAACGCCCTCGACCGGCGTCTCGCCCGGCGAAACGTCGTCGAAAGCCATCGGCGGCAGGCCGGGAAGGGTCGGCTGCGGTTCGGTCGGCCGGTACGGAGGTGGCTCGGGCACGGTGGAATCGACACGCGGCATCGGCGCGCGGGGGGAGACCGCGGCGGCCGGCGCATCGTAGCGGGGAGCATGCAGGTCGACCGGCGGCGCCTCGGGCGCCGGCGGCAGCTCGGGGGAGAGCGGCACGGTCGACATTGTCGCCGAGGCTGGCACCTCGGCGGCGGGAATCGTCGGCGCCGCGGGCGGCGGCGCGAATTCGGGCACGGCAACCGGCTCTGGTTCGGCCGGCGGAACCGGAACGTCGGACTCGGCCGCGGCTGGTTCGGGCGGCACAGCCTCCATCACCGCTTCGGGCATCGGCTCCGGCGCGGTGTCCTCGATGGGCGGAGCCTCAGGCGGGGGCGCAGCACTCGCACCCTCGGGCGCCGCGTCGAACGAGTCCGGCGTCCTGGCCGGCACGTCGACGCCGACCTCCTGGGGCTGAGCCGCGGCCTGCTCGAAGTCGATGGCCGGTACGTGATCGAACGTCCAGGCTTCCGGCGCGCCGCTGTCGCTTTCCGCCACCTCGGCCTCGACCGCCAGCACCTCGTCCTCGGCGAACCTGATCTCGTCGGCGAAGGTCTCGAGTCCGCGATCACCCGTGTCGAACGCCGCGGGCACATCGATCCGCCAGGCTTCGGCTTCCGGCACGGCCGCGTCGAGTGCGACGGGCTCGGGCACGGGCGGCTCGGCCGCCGGCAACGCCTCGTCGGCCGGCGACGGCTCGGAGACAGCCGCGGCAGCGGTCGCGTCCGCGGGGCCGGGTGCCGCCGCAATGTCGGTGTCGGATGGCAAGGGCTCGTCCGCGCCCGCGGCCAGCACGTCGGCCGGCGGCGGCGGCAGCGGCGCGTCGTCGAGCATCGTCTCGTCGTAGATGGCGTCGTCGTGCATCGCCGCGTCGTGCATCGCCTCTTCGGGCGTCGCCTCGTCGGGCATCGCCTCGTCGGGCCTCGCCTCGTCGGGCATCGCCTCGTCGGGCGTCGCGGCCGCAGGCTCCGCGACCGCAGGGGGCGGAAGGTGGGCCGGGACGCTCGGCGGTTCGGCGGCGGCAGCGATCGCGGCTTCGACGGTGGCGACCGGTTCGGCCACCGGCGCCGGCGGGCGCACGCGGCGATGACGGCGAACCTCGATCCAGATGTCGTCCCCGCCACGCGCCGCCACGACCGTGAAGCGATCGGCGCCGGCGGCGGGAATCGATGCCAGCTCGTGCTCGACGGCGCCCATCTCGCGCAGGCCGCGCAGCGCCTCGGCGGACAGCAGCTGCGCCAGCAGGCCTTCCATGGCGCCGAGCCCGAGCCCCTGCCGCGACAGCTCGACCGGGCCGGCGGCCGCCACCACGTACGGTTTCTCCCCGACGTGCAGCACCAGCGCATCGCCGTCACTGCGGACGATGGCGGTCAGGAGCGAGTCGACGAGCGGCATCGGTAGTGGCATTCGGCCGGGTTGCCCGGGGGTGCACTCCCCCTCACGGGAAGCCCGGACCCAACCGTCCTAGGTTGGTGTTTCGGACCCTCAGGACCTCAACGATAGCGACCGATTCACGTCGCGCGCGTGCCGACGTGCAGGGACATGAGGCCGCCGAGGAGTCGGAAAACCGACACCTGCGCGAGCCCCGCAGCAGCGAGCCGGCGCGCCACCGCGGGCGCGCCGGGATAGCGGCGAATCGACGCCGGGATGTAGCGATACGCCGACGCGTCGCCGTGGAGCGCCCAGCCGAGCACGCCGCCGACCAGGTCGAGGTAGCCGAGGTACACCGCGCGCACGATCGCCGAGTCGGGACGGTTGAAGTCGAGCGAGGCGAAGCGCCCGCCCGGTTTGAGGACGCGGACGATCTCGCCGATCGCACCATCGAGGTCGGGCACGTTGCGCAGGCCGTAGCCGGTCGTCACCACGTCGAAGCTGGCGTCGGCGAACGGCAGTGCGGTCATGTCGCCGGTGGTCCAGCTGCAGGCGGCGCCGGCTGGCTTGGCGCGCGCCAGCTGCAGCATCCGCGGCGTGATGTCGAGCCCGCACACCCGCACGCCGGGGGCGGCGAGGCGGCCGGCGATGTCGCCGGTGCCGCAGGCGAGGTCGAGGACCCGGTCGCCGGCGCGCGGGGCGACCGCCGTGGCCAGCCGATCCTTCCAGCGCGCATCACGTCCGTAGGACAGCAGCGGCGTCACCAGGTCGTAGCGGTCGGCGATGGTGGCAAACAGCTGGCGGACGTGCCGTCGCTTGGCGTCGGGCGTGGTGAAGGCGGCCGCGAGCGACGACATGGCTTCCACGCTATCGCGATTCGGGGGCGCGGCGCGAGGCCGACGGCGGCCGGCGGCGCGACGGTCGCCGTCAGGTCGGGCCGGCGACCAGGCGCCAGGTCTGCGCGACGACGAAGCACAGGAGGAACCCCATCCCGAGCGGCAGCAGCGCCGAGACCGCGGTCCACCTGGCGCTGCCGGTCTCCTTCCAGATCGTGTAGATGGTCGTCGAGCAGGGGTTGTGGACGAGGCTGAAGAGCATCAGGCACACCGCCGTCAGCAGCGTCCAGCCGCCGGCGCGCAGCACTGCCGCCGTGTCGGTCGTCGAGTCCAGTTCGAACATCACGCCGGCGCCGGCGCCGACCTCGGGCACGCCGGTCACCAGCACGGTGAGCATCAGGATGGTCGGCACGACGATTTCGTTGGCGGGGATCGCGACGACGTAGGCGAGCAGGATCACCCCCGACAATCCGAGCACGCCGCCGAGCGGCTGCAGCCAGTCGATGAGACGCGCCGCCAGGCTGACCTCGCCGATCGCGATGTTGGACACCAGCCAGATCACCGCGCCGGCCGGCAGGGCGAAGACGACGGCGCGCCACAGCACGTAGAGGGTGCGGTCGATGAGCGAGGTGTAGAGCGTCGCCAGGACCCGCGGCGGGCGGTAGGGCGGCAGCTCGAGGCTGAACGCCGAGACCTCGCCGCGCAGCAGCGTGCGCGACAGCAGCCAGGACGTGGCGAAGGTCAGGACCACGCCGAGCACCGCGACGCCGACCACCGCCAGCGCCGAGATGAGGCCGGCCCAGTGGGCCGGCACCGCGCCGCCGATGAAGATCGTCGCCACCAGGATCTGCGTCGGCCAGCGGCCGTTGCAGAGCGCGAAGTTGTTGGTGATGATGGCGATCAGGCGCTCGCGCGGGCTCTCGATGATGCGCGCGGCGACCACGCCGGCGGCGTTGCAGCCCCAGCCCATCGCCATCGTGAGCGCCTGCTTGCCGTGGGCGCCGACGCGGCGGAAGGTGCGGTCGAGGTTGAAGGCGACGCGCGGCAGGTAGCCGAAGTCCTCGAGCAGCGTGAACATCGGGAAGAAGATCGCCATCGGCGGCAGCATCACGCTGACGACCCAGGCCGTCGCCAGGTACATCCCGTCGATGAGCAGGCCGTCGAGCCACCATGGCAGGCCGACGGCCGACGCCCCGGCCTTGAGCAGCGGATGCGCCCAGTCGATGAGCACCGCGGCGAGCATCGCCGAGGGCACGTTGGCGCCGGCGATGGTCAGCCAGAACACCGCCGTCAGCATCCCGATCATCAGCGGCACGCCCCAGAACCGGCTGGTGACCAGGCGGTCGATGGTGCGGTCGAGGTCGAAGCGCCGCGGGGCGCCGTCACGCGTCACGGCGCGGTCGGCGATGCGCGCCGCCTCGGTGTAGAGGGCCTCCATGAGCGACTGGTGGAACTCGCTGCCGACCTGCCAGCGCAGCTGGGACGCCAGCGCGACGACCGCGTCGGCGGCCGCCGGCGCCGGCGCCGCCACCGGCGGTGGCGGCGGAGCGGCCGGATCGGGGGTCCGGTGCAGTTCGCCGAGTTCGCCCGATCGCAGCGCCGCCTCGATGCGCTCGTCGCCGTCGAGCAGCCGCAGCGCCACCCAGGCGGCGTTGGGCAGGTGCGGATAGAGGGCGTGCACCGCCTCGCGCACCCTGGTCACGGCCCGCTGCAGCGCCGGGGTGCGCTCGCCGACGCGGTGCGGTGTGTCGCGGCCGGCGCCGTTGGCGACGTCGCTGATCGCCTGCATCAGTTCCGGCAGGCCCTCGCCCTGACGGGCCGCGGTCGCCACCACGCGCACGCCGAGGTCGCGGGCGAGGCGCCGGGGATCGACGTCCAGGCCGCGGCGCCGCGCCTCGTCCATCAGGTTGAGGCAGACCACGGCGCGGTTGGTGATCTCGAGCACCTGGAGCACCAGGTTGAGATTGCGCTCGAGCGTCGTCGCGTCGACGACGATCACCGTCACGTCGGGCTGGCCGAAGAGGATGAAGTCGCGCGCCACCTCCTCGTCGAGACTGGCCGAGAGCAGCGAATAGGTGCCGGGCAGGTCGACGAGCTTGTAGCGGTGTCCGCCGGTGGCAAAGGCGCCTTCGGCCCGGGTCACCGTCTTGCCGGGCCAGTTGCCGGTGTGCTGGCGCAGGCCGGTCAGGGCGTTGAAGACGGTGCTCTTGCCGGTGTTCGGGTTGCCGGCGAGGGCCACCACGTAGTCGTGGCCGGCCATGTCGACACCGAGCTTCTGCAGGTTGGCGAGGTGATGGGCCGGACAGGCCGCGCAGGCCTCGGGCGACGGGTGGCTCATGCCGCCTCCTGCACGCGGGTCACCAGGATGTGGTGCGCCTGATCGCGGCGCAGGGCGATGAGCGCGCCACGGATGCGATACGCCGTGGGATCGCCCGACGGCCCGCGCAGTTCGCTGGTCACGCGCGTGCCGGGCACCACGCCCAGGTCGAGCAGGCGGCGACGCTGGGCGCCGCGGCAGCCGGCGGCCAGGGCGACGACGTCGGCGCTCTCGCCCGGCGCGATCGCCGACAGGCGCATGGTGGCGCCGCTGGGCCCGGCCGGCCCGTCGTGCGGCCGCTCGATCGGCAGCACGGTGACGTTGGCGGCGACGACCGGCGCCAGCACGACCTCGTCGGCCTCGGCCTCGAAGCGCAGCCGCTGCGGCGTGCGCTCGATGAGCCGCACGCGCATGCCCGGCGTCAGGCCGGCGGCGACGATCTGCGCGAACACGGCGTCGGGCTCGTCTTCGAGGTGGACGATCTCGGCGGCCTGGTCGGGCTGCAGCTGGGTCAGCGGCACGCCCTGGTGCGGCGGCAACTCGCCGCTCGGCATCGGGATCGGATCGCCGTGCGGGTCGTAGCGCGGATGGCCGAGCGTGGCCGCCAGCGCCTCGGCCTGCGCCGCGGTGGTGCCGTGCTCGCGCCGCTCGGCGTGGGCGTGCCACTCGCGGGCGTCGAGACCGGTCTCGTCGGCCAGGTAGCGCTCCCACAGCCGGTGGATGCGAATCACGCGCAGCGCTTCGCGGCGTCCGTCGGGCGTCAGGCGGAGCGACGCCTCGTCGTGGACGACCAGCGCGAGCCGGCCGAGCCGGTCGACCAGTTCGGCGGCGGCCCGTCCGGTGAGGCCGAGGGCACCGGCCAGGCTCTCGAGCGTCGCCGGGCGCTGCCGGTACTCGCCGTCCCAGATGTGCTTGAGGGCGTCTTCGACCTCCACGCGGTCCGACGCCACCAGCCCGCGGCGCCACCGCCAGGCCAGACCCGTGCCCGGCCACAACAGCGCCGCGGTCGCGCCAACCGCGACCAGGACCAGCACGAGGGAGATGAGGGGATCGGTCATCGTGAGCGGGACCAGCCCGGCAACAATTTTGATTAATCAAAATGTAAACGGGGCGCTCCCAAAAGTCAAGGCGATCCCCGGGGCTCTGCTAGCATTTCGGCAGCGATGGCCCCCTCCAGTACGGTCGAGAACTACCTCAAGGAGGTCTACCTCGGCGCCTCGCGGCTGCCACCCGGCACTCGCCTGCTGCCCATGGGGCAACTGGCGGCCGCCCTGGGCGTCGCCCCGGGCACGGCAACGACGATGGTGAAGGCCCTGGCCGAGTCGGGCCTGGTCGAGTACGAGCCCTACAACGGCGTCTGCCTGACCGCCGCGGGGTCGAAGCTGGCGGCGACGGTCCTGCGGCGTCATCGGCTGGTCGAACTCTTCCTCGTCCAGGTGATGGGGATGCGCTGGGACGAGGTGCACGACGACGCCGAGCACCTGGAGCACGTCGTCTCGGACCGCCTGATCGAGCGGATGGACGAGATGCTCGGGCATCCGGAAACCGACCCGCACGGCGATCCGATCCCTGGTCCCGAGGGCACGTTCCGCGAGCGCCATCTCGAGACGCTGCTCAGCTGCCCGGTGGCGCAGCGGGTGGTCGTGGCCCGGGTCACCGACCAGGACGCGGCGTTCCTGCGTTTCGTCGAGCGGCACGGCCTGAAGCCGGGCGAGGTCGTCGAGGTCGAGTCGCGCGACGAGGCCGCCGACAGCGTCCGGCTGCGCGGCCGCGACGGCACGGTGGTCATCGGCGCCCGGGCGGCGTCGAAGCTGCTGGTCGAGTCGGGCGGCGCCTGACCGGTCAGGTGATCGGCGTCGCGGCGTCGGCGAGCGCGGCGTCGATGGCCGCCGGCAGGTCGGCGACCCGGGCGGCGACAAAGGCGGTCGGCGGCGTCGCAAAGGCGGCGGCGCCGAAGCCGTAGGCGGCGAGAACGAACGGCACGCCGCCGCGCCGCGCCGTCTCGAGGTCCACCGGGGAATCGCCGACCAGCACCATCGGGCCGCCTCCGGCGTGAAGGCGCAACGAGGTCAGCCCGGCCGGATCGGGCTTGCGGGGCAACGGGCCGTCGCCGCCCACCACCTCGATGAAGTGCTGCCGGACGCCGAGTCCGTCGAGGACCCGCTCGGCCGGATGCCGCGGCTTGTTGGTGAGCACGGCCAGGTGCAGGAGCGGATCCAGGCCGTCGAGCACGGCGACGATCCCGTCATAGAGGCGGGTCGTGTCGAGCAGCCGGGCATCGTAGATGGCCAGGAACCGTTCGAGGGCACCGGGCGTCTCCGGGTCCAGGCCGGCGGCGGCCAGGGCCCGCTGGACCAGCACGGCGGCGCCGTCGCCGACCATCGCCACGACCTCGGCGCGGCCCAGCGGGCGGCCACCCAGTTCGATGGCGAGCGCGTTGGCCGCCGACGCCAGGTCGGTCGCCGAATCGACCAGCGTGCCGTCGAGATCGAAGACGACCGCCCCGCCGCGTCCGGGGCGGGTCATCGCCCGGCGTGCTCCGACCTGGACGCGATCCACGACACCGCTCTTGATTGTATCCTTCGGGCGCTCGCTCCCCAGTGACCAGACGCCCGATCTCCGTCGTGCTCGTGTCGGGTGGCCTCGACAGCGCCGTGCTGCTCGCGCACGAAGCGGTGGCCCACGACGTTCGTCCGGTGTACGTCCGCTCAGGTCTGGCCTGGGAGGGCGCCGAGCTGCGGATGCTCGCCCGGCTCATCGCCGCCCCGGTGCTGGCGGCGCGCCTGCTGCCGCTCACGGTCGTCGACCTGCCGATGCGCGACGTGTACCCGCCGGGACACTGGGCGATCGTCGGCCAGGCACCGGCCTACGACACGCCGGACGAGGACGTCTACCTCATCGGCCGCAACCTGACGCTGCTGGCCAAGGCCGGCGTGGTCGCGGCCCGCGCCGACGCCAGGCGCATCGCGCTCGGCCCGCTGGCCGGCAACCCGTTTCCCGACGCGACCCCGGCGTTCTTCACCGCCATGGCCGAGGCGTTGTCGCGCGGCCTGGCCCACGCGCTGTCGATTGCGACGCCGTTCTCGACCCTCCACAAACACCAGGTGATCGAACTCGGGGCGCGCCTCGACGTGCCCTTCGAGCTGACCCTGTCGTGCATGCAGCCCGACGGCGATCGGCACTGCGGGGTGTGCAGCAAGTGCCGCGAGCGACGCGACGCCTTCGCCGAGGCCGGCGTCCTCGAGCCGAGCGTCTACGCCCGGCCGTCGCCGCGCGAGGCGTGAGCGACGCTGGCGGCAGTCTCCTGACCGACGCGTAGGGCAGCTCTTCAGAGCTGCCTGGAAGCAGAGCTGAAGCTCTGCCCTACGGGCGCGCGGTCACCGCTCGAAGCGGATGCTGCCGTCGCCGGTGCGCACCCGCAGGGTGTGGCCTCCGGCGCCGAGCGAGGCGCGCAGTTCGCGGCGCGACCGCTCGTCGTCGTCGCGGCGTTCGACGGTGAGCCCCGGGTAGTTGGAGCGGACCGAGCCGTCGGAGGTGACGGCGTCGACGACGACGTCGACGGCGTCGGGCAGCCGGATCTCGACACTGCCGTCGCGGGTCTCCACGTGCCAGTCCTCGTCGACGCGGCTGCCGGACTCGACGGCGATGCGCACCGAGCCGTCGCCGGTCTTGGCGCGGAGCGCCGTGAACGTGCCGTTGACCACCACGCTGCCGTCGCCGGTCTCGACGTCGACCTTGCCGGTGATCTCCCGGAACCGGATCCCGCCGTCGTCGGTACGGGCGGTGACCGCGCCGGTGAGCCGCGAGGCGACGATCGTGCCGTCGTCGGTGCGCAGCGTCGCCACGCCGTCGATCTCCTCGACGGTGATCGATCCGTCGCCACTGCGCAGGTCGAGGGCGGTGGACCGCGGCACCGCCACGCGCAGCCGGGCCCGCGGCGAGTAGGTGACGCCGATCATCACGCCGTCGCTCCGCGACGACCGCGGCCCGGTCACCCGCAGCCGGATCTGGCCGCCCTCCTGCGCCTTCTCGACGGTGATCTGCTGCAGCAGCCCCTCGTCCTGTGCCTGCTTCTCGACCACCACCTCGACCTCGGCGCGATCCCACGAGTGGACCTCGATGGCGCCGTCGAAGGTGTCGAGGGTGACGGCGACGGCACCGGTCGCATCGAAGCGGTGCGTCTCCGAGGCCGTGGCGCCCTCGGTGTTGAGGTTGACGGTGCACGCGGTGAGCGCGACCGACAGGATGCCGGTGCCGGCTGCGCCGATGATCCTTCCAGGTCGTGCCATCACGTCCTCCCGGGTTCAGAGACGGCGGGCCGGCCGGGCTGGTTCCACGCCGGCCGGCCGGCGATCCAGGTCTGCGCCACCCGCCAGGCGCGATCGAGGACCACGACGTCCCCGGCTGCCCCGGGCGCCAGCCGGCCGAGGTCGCGGCGTCCCAGCGCGTCGGCCGGGCTGGTGGCGCACACCCGGGCCGCGTCCACCACGTCCAGGCCGACCGCCTCGATGAGGGTGCGGAAGGCGCCGTCCATCGTGAGGATGCTGCCGGCCAGCGTGCCGTCGGCCAGGACCGCACAGCGCGCCCGCACCCGGATGGGCTGGTCGCCGAGCCTCGCCTCGGCGCCCACCGGCAGCCCGGCGCCGGCGGTGGCGTCGGTGATGGCCAGCACACCGCCCGGTCCCTTGGCCCGCACCGCCATGCGCACCATCGCCGGGTGGACGTGGAAGCCGTCGCCGATCACCTCGGCGGTGACCTCGTCGTGCGCGAGCACCGCGCCGGCGAGTCCGGGGGCGCGATGTGCCAGCGGCGGCATCCGGTTGAAGAGGTGGGTGGCGTGGCGGGCGCCGGCGGCGATGGCGGCCTCGGCCTGGTCGAAGCTGGCCGCGGAATGCCCGAGCGAGACGCGGTGGCCGGCCGCGACCAGCCGCGCCAGCAGGTCGAGCGCGCCATCGAGTTCCGGCGCCATGGTCACCAGGCGGACCGCCTGGGGGAAGCGGTCGATGACCTCGACGATCGCCGCCCCCGTGTACTCGCCGTCGCGCCACGCCGGTTCGCCGGGCCGCGGCGGACGGCGCAGGCAGGTCGCCGGCTGGGCGCCGTTGTAGTCCGGATTGAGGAAGTTGCTCTCGAGGTGCGCGCCGAGCACGCGCGCGGCCTCGGGAGGGCGATGCTCGGCCGCGGCCGCGACCGCGGCGAGGAAGCGCTCGAGCGCCGCCGGCGCGCAGGCGACCGTGGTCGGACAGAAGGCGGTGACGCCGTGGCGCGGCAGGGCTGCCGCCACCCGGCTCACGGCGTCGGTGCCCGCCAGCACGTCGGTGCCTTCGAGGCCGTGAATGTGCGCGTCGACGAAGCCGGGCAGGATCCAGTGGCCGTCGCAGGCGACGTCGCCGGGCGAGGCGCCGTGGTCCGGCGCGATCTCGGCGATCGCCCCCTCGTGCAGGACGATCGCCAGGCCGTCGGCGACGCGATCGGGGAGCACCAGACGGCCGCCGCGCAGCCGGATCATGGGGCGTCGTCGTCCGGGCGCGGCGCCGAGGCTTCCGCCTTGAGCGCCGCGACCAGCGCATCACGCTTGTGGACCAGGCCCTTGAGCGATCGACGGCCGTTGGCGTGGCCGACGGCGTACTCGGCGAAGAGCGGAAAGGCGATCGTCGAATCGCAGTAGGCGACACAGGTGTCGGGGAGGACGCCCGGATTCACCTTGCCCCAGCTGACCGCCTCGGCCGGCGTGGCCCCCGACAGGCCGCCCCAGACCACCTGATCGGTGGTGATCTGGATGAAGTAGTCGTTGCCGCCCTTGGGAATGCCGTAGACCTCCCACAGCGTCGGCTGGCCCTGGAGGTAGAAGTTCTTGGGTGATCCGCCGCCGAGGATCACCGCGCCGTTCTTCTCGCCGGCCAGGATGATCGCGCAGATCTCGTTGACGTCGCGGTTCGGATCGACCATCAGCCGGCCACCGTTCATCAGCTCGTGATAGGCGATGTTCATGCCGATGGAGCTGTCGCCGGGCGACGACGTGTAGATCGGCACGCCGGCCCGCGCCGCCGCCGCCAGCACCGAGTACTCCTCGCAGCCCGGGTGCTGGCGCCGCAGGTCCTCGCCGAGGGCGTAGTGGAGTTCGGCGGTCGACACCGGGCCGTCGAGGCCGCTGCGGACCAGGAACTCACGCACGTAGCTGTCGGTGTCGAGCAGCACCTGGGCCGGGAACAGGACGTCGTAGATGCGGATCACGCCTTGTTCGTACAGCTCGCGGTCGTCGACGAACGGCGACCCGCGGTGCAGCGTGAAGTTCAGCGCGTAGTGGAGATCGTGGTAGAGGTTGGCCCCGGTGCTGATGACGAAATCGACCAGGCCGCGCTCGACCAGTTCGATCACGCAGCCGCCCAGCCCGGCCGGCGTCATCGCTCCGGCGATGGTCAGCGCGATGGTGGTGTCGTGCTCCCGGGCGAGCATCTTGTCGGAGAAAATCCGGCAGGCCTCGCCGAGCCTGGCGGCATTGAAGGCCTGGAAGCCGTCGTCGATGAGGGTGCGCACGTCGGCACTGCCGCGCGGACGGTAGTAGCGGATCGGCCGCCCGCCGAGCGGGCGGCGCGTAGCGGACCCCGGAGAGCCAGGAGCACGGTAGGGCACGACGACGAGCCTCCTTCGAGAGTTCGTAGAGTATCACCGGCACGAATCTGCACAGGGCCGCACGCTAAGCCTGGCGCGCCGAGTGTCCGATACATAGACACGGGACCAGACTGCCGTGGACGATCTTTCATTCGCTGCCAGACGCGCGTCGAGCACCGCGCCGCGGTCCGACGCCGATCCCGAGGCCCGGTTCCGGGCCCTGGTACAGTCGCCACTCAGAGCCGGCATCCTGCGTTTCCTGAGCGCGCGGCCGGCCGAGCAGTTCGACGCCGAAGCGATCATGCAGGCCTTCGGGCGCATGCGCCTCGACGTCGAGAACTGCCTCAAGGAACTGGTCGAGTCGGGCGTGGTCCGGCGGGTCGCCGGCGACCCGGTGGCCTACACCGCCGCCCGCCTCGATCCCGGATCGACGCTCGGCCGGCTCCTCGACACCTTCCTGGAACGCCGCGCCGCCGTCGGCATCGAGGACACCTCGCCGTCGGTGCAGCGCTTCCGCGAGCTCATCGGCCGCGACGAGAAGATGCTGGCCATCTTCGAATGGATCCGGACCGCCGCCAAGTCGGACATCTCGGTGCTGATCCTCGGCCCGACCGGCGCCGGCAAGGAAGTGGTGGCGCGGATGATCCACGAGCTGTCGCGCCGCGGCACCGAGAAGTTCCAGGCGGTGAACTGCGCCGCCCTCCCCGACACGCTGTTCGAGTCGGAGATCTTCGGCTACGAGAAGGGCGCGTTCACCGGCGCCCACGACCGCAAGCCGGGCCGTCTCGAGCTGGCCAACGGCGGCACCTTCTTCCTCGACGAGGTCGGCGACCTGTCGCTGGTCGCCCAGGCCAAGATCCTGCGCGTGCTCGAGGAACGGCGCTTCGAGCGACTCGGCGGCAGCAAGTCGATCCACGTCGACTTCCGCCTGATCTCGGCGACCAACCGCCCGCTCGATCAGTTCGTGCGCGAGAGCCGCTTCCGCGAGGACCTGTTCTACCGCGTCAACGCCTTTTCGATCCGCCTGCCGTCGCTCAAGGAGCGCGCCGTCGACATCCCGGTGCTCGCCCAGCGCTTCATCGCCCGCTACTGCGCCGCCAACGGCCTGCCGCTCGACGCCCGGCAGCTGTCGGCCGAGGCCACCGAGCGGCTGCTGCGCTACCACTGGCCGGGCAACATCCGCGAGCTGGAGAGCACCATGTCGCGGGCGGCCCTGTCGGCGCCCGGACCGATCATCCGCGGCGAAGACATCGAGTTCCTGCACGAGCCGGTGGCGACCAGCACCGCCGCGCCGGGCCGGCTGCCGACGCTGCGCGACAACGAGCGGGCCCACATCGCGGTGGTGCTCGACGCCGTCGGCTGGAACAAGCTGGAGGCGGCCCGGGTGCTGGACATCAGCCGGGGGACGCTGTATCGGAAGATCGAGGAGTACGGACTGGAGCCCTCCGGCGGCCGGCGGCGCCGCGAGCCGATGAGCGCCTAGCAACCGCACGGCTTCGGCATGCGCGAACTCCCCCTGTCCGCGAGGACCTACATCGTCGCCGTCGTAGCGCTCGGCGCGGCCCTGCTGGTGCAGGCCGTCCTCGGTCTCCGTCTCGACAATCCCTACCTGTTCATCGCGCTGCTGCTGCTGTCGAACGTCTCGTCGGCGTTCAAGGTGGCGCTGCCGCTGTCGGCCAGCGGCTCGACGATGTCGGTGTCCTACGCCGTCGACTTCGCGTCGCTGCTGCTGCTCGGGCCGGCGTCGACGACCGTGATCGCGGTGACCAGCGCCTGGAGCCAGTGCACGTTCCGGATGCGCCAGCCGACCTCGCTCTACCGCACGCTGTTCAGCATGGCGTGTCTGGCGGTGACGGTGCAGGCGGCCGGCTGGGTCTACCTGCGGCTCGGCGGCGTGCCCGGTTCGATCGGCGACTCGCTGCCCACCGACGTGGCGGCGCTCATCGGCGCCGCGACCACCTACTTCCTGTTCAACACCGTCCTCATCTCGGTGGCGATCGCCCTGTCGACGCGGCAGCCGTGGACGCAGACCTGGAACCAGAACTTCCTGTGGAGCGCGCCGAGCTACTTCGTCGGCGCCGCCGGGGCCTTCTTCACCGGGCTGGGCGTACTCAAGGCGGGGCCGTGGTTCGCGGTGCTGATCGCCCCGCCGGTGTACCTCACCTACCGCACCTACAAGGTCTACCTCGGGCGCATCGAGGACGAGCGGCGCCACGTGCAGGAGATGTCCGACCTGCACCTGGCGACGATCGAAGCGCTGGCGCTGGCCATCGACGCCAAGGACCAGACCGCGCAGAGCCACATCCGCCGCGTGCAGGTCTACGCCGCCGGCATCGCCCGGGCGCTGGGCATGCCCGACAACGAGATCCAGGGGGTGAAGACGGCGGCCCTGCTCCACGACATCGGCAAGCTGGCGGTGCCCGAACACATCCTCTCCAAGCCGGGACCGCTCACCCAAGAGGAGTTCCAGAAGATCCGCATCCACCCGCAGGTCGGCGCCGAGATCATCAGCGCCGTGCCGTTCCCCTACCCGGTGGCGCCGCTCATCCTCAGCCACCACGAGCGGTGGGACGGCAAGGGCTACCCGCAGGGCCTCAGGGGCGACGAGATCCCGCTCGGCGCCCGCATCCTGTCGGTGGTCGACTACTTCGACGCCCTGACCTCGGATCGGCCCTATCACCGGGCGATGGAACACGACGCGGCGCTGTCGCTGCTCGAACAGGAGGCCGGCAAGGCCCTCGACCCGCTGGTGGTCGAGACCTTCTTCTCGCACCTGCCGGCGCTGGCCGCCGAGGCGTCGCGCCAGGAGCAGCAGCCGTCGCGGCGGCTGACGCTCGAACCCACCTCGGAACTGGGCCGGCCGGCGGTCGGCTTCGAGCACGAGATCGGCCGGGGCAGCACGGTGTTCGAGGACATCGCCCTCGCCCACCGCGAGATCTACGCCCTCTACGAGATCGCCCAGTCGATGGGCACCAGCCTCGGCGTCGCCGACACCATGGCGCTCATCAGCTCCAAGCTGAGCAACCTGGTGCCCTTCGCCGCCTGCGCGCTGTTCCTCTACGACGAGGAGCACGACTGGCTGCGCTGCCGCTTCGCCACCGGCGTCGACTCGGAGCTCATCGGCAGCATGACGATCAAGAGCGGCCACGGACTGACCGGCTGGGTCACCCGCAACCGCCGGCCGCTGGTCAACGCCCGGCCGAGCGCCGACTTCGAGGCCGCCGGGTTGGCGCCCACCGCCACCAGCCTCCGCTCGGCGATCGTCTCGCCGCTGGTGTTCAACGACCGGCTGATCGGCACGCTGGCCGTGTACCAGGACGTCGAGGACGCCTACACCGACGACCATCGCCGGCTGCTCGACCGGGTGTGCGAGCAGGCCTCGGCGGTCATCAACAACGCCAGCGTGTTCGAACGGACGCAGGAAGACTCGCTGACCGACGCGCTCACCGGGCTGCCCAACACCCGGTTCATGTTCATCCACCTGACCCGCGAGCTGGCCCGGGCCGAGCGGCTGAAGTCCGAAGTCGCCCTGCTGGTCATGGACTGCGACAACTTCAAGGACATCAACGACAACCACGGCCATCACGTCGGCGACCGGGCGCTGCGCGAGGTCGCCAACGTGCTGCGCAGCGGCGTGCGCCCGTACGACATCTGCGTCCGCTACGCCGGCGACGAGTTCATCGTCGTCCTGTCGGGGTGCGGCGCCGACGAGGCCGAGCGCAAGCGGCTGGAGCTGAAGCGGGCGATGGAGGACGTCGTGTTCGAGGTCCGGCCGGGACGCCGCCTCAAGCTGTCGATCAGCGTCGGCGCCGCGATCTACCCGCACGACGGCGAGACCTACGAGGCGCTGTTGGCGACCGGCGACGCCCGCATGTATCGCGACAAGACCGCGCGCAAGCAGCAGGCGCGCCCCGCCGCCGTCCGGCTGCGGGAGCGCACGGCATCGGGCCTGAGACATCCGGCCGTCCTGCCCGAGATCACCGACGGCGAGATCGAGCGGGCCAGGGCGGGGGTGCTCTGATCCCCGAACAGCGGCTAGCGGCTAGGGGCTAGCGGCTGGAGGATCACGCTGTCACGCTGCTACGCTTGAACGACCCGAACCGACACTCGCATCGTGGTAGAGACGAAGGCAGCCCGTCGCCACTAGCCGCTCGCCCCAAGCCGCTAGCCCCTAGCCCCTAGTCCGCAGCCCATGATCACCGCCCGGCTCATCGACGCGACCGCCGCCACACCGCGCACCCGTCTCCTGCGGCTGCAGCTCGATGGGCGACTGACCTTCACCCCCGGGCAGGCGGTGTTGGTCGGGATGGCCGGTTCCGGGGTGCGGGCGCCCTACTCGATCGCGTCGGCACCGGGTCGCCACGACGTCCTGGAACTGCTGATCGGCGCCGAGGGCGCCTTCGGCGTCGCGGCGCGCGATCCGTCGACGCTCGTCGGCGCGACGTTCGACGTCGACGGGCCGGTGGGCGGCTTCGGGGTGCCGGAGGCCGCCGCCGCCGCGCCGCTGCTGCTGGTCGCGGGCGGCACCGGCATCGCGCCGCTGCGCTCGATCCTCTCCGACCGGCTGGCCCGCGGACATGCCGCGCCGATCAGCGTCGTCTACAGCGCCCGCGCCGCCGACGAGTTCGCGTTCGGCGACGAGTTCGCGGCGCTGGCCGCGGCGGGCCGGATCACCCTGCACTGCACGGTCACCCGCGACGATCCGGGCGGGTGGGAAGGCCGCACCGGACGGATCGACGACGGCCTGCTGGCGGCGGCGTGGCCCGGAGACGGCGCGTGGAGTCTCGTGTGCGGCCCGGCGCCGTTCGTGAGCGACGTCACTGCCGCCCTGGCAAGGATGGGCGTCGACCCTGCGCGCGTCGTCGTCGAACGCTGAACGACGCGCGGCGGCTAGCGGCTAGCCGCGAGATGGGCGTCCCTACATCCCCATCGCGTGGTACCCGGCGTCCACCATCAGCACTTCGCCGGTGATGCCGCGGCCACCGGGGCCGAGCAGGAACACGGCGGCATCGCCGACTTCGGCGCTGTCGATGGCGCGGCGCAGCGGCGCCTTCTCACGGACGACGCCGAGGATGGCGGAGAAGCCGCCGATCCCGGCGGCGGCCAGTGTCTTGACCGGGCCGGCCGACACGGCGTTCACCCGGACGTTCTGCGGGCCGAGGTCGGCAGCCAGATAGCGCACCGTCGACTCCAGCGCCGCCTTGGCCACGCCCATGACGTTGTAGTTCGGGAACACCCGGTCGCTGCCCAGGAAGCTGAGCGTCACGATCGACCCGCCGCCGCGCTCCGCAAACAGCGGCCGGGCGCCGCGGGCGAGGGCGATGAGCGAGTAGGCGCTGATGTCGAGCGCCTGGCGGAAGCCCTCGCGCGAGGTATCGGTGAAGGCGTTGGAGAGGTCGTCGCGATTGGCGAAGGCCGCGCCGTGGACCAGGAAATCGAGCCCGCCGTGGGCGTCACGGATGCGGGAGAACACCGCGTCGATCTGGGCGTCGTCCTGCACGTCGCAGGGCAGCAGGTCGGGCACCGGGTCGAGCGTCGCCGCCAGTTCCCGGGTGTGCTCGGCGAACCGCTCCTGGTAGGTGAGCACCAGCCGCGCGCCCTCGCGCGCCGCCGCCTGGGCGATGGCCCACGCCAGCGACCGCTTGTTCGCCACCCCGACGATCAGTCCGACCTTGCCGTCCAGCGATCCCATCCTCGGTCCTCTCCCTGAAACGTGACGGGCGATCTTCCCTCAGATCAGCCCGGCGCGGCCAGCCACCGCCGGGTCTCCGCCAGGGCGGCGCGGACGGCGTCGGGATTGGTGGACTGCGGGGTGCGGCGGGCCCGAACCGAGGCCAGCGCGCTGACGTCGCGTGTCACGTCCTCGCCGAAGAGGTCGGAGTAGCCCCGCCACTCGGCCAGCGACAGGTCGTCGAAATCGCGGCCGGCGGCCAGGAGCTCACGCACCATCCGGCCGACCACTTCGTGGGCATCGCGAAACGGCAGGCCGCGACGAACCAGATAGTCGGCGGCGTCGGTGGCCAGGAGCAGCCCCGACGCAGCCTTGCCGGTGCGGTCCGGCCGCAGCGAGAGCTTCGACACGACGGAAGCCGTCGCATCGAGCGACACGATCAAGGTGTCTTCGGCGTCGAAGACGCCCTCCTTGTCCTCCTGCAGATCCTTGTTGTAGCCGGTCGGCAGGCCTTTCATCGCGACCAGCAGCGCCACCTGATGGCCGATCACCCGGCCGGCCTTGCCACGGACCAGCTCCATCGGGTCGGGGTTCTTCTTCTGCGGCATCATGCTGCTGCCGGTGGCCGAGCTGTCGGCCAGCTCGAAGAACCCGAACTCCTCGGCGGTGAAGTAGATGACGTCCTCGGCCAGCCGGCTGAGGTGCACCATCGCCAGCGACGCCGCGTGCAGGAAGCTCACCGCGAAGTCGCGGTCCGACGAGGTGTCCATGCTGTTGGGCACGACCCGCGAGAAGCCGAGCGCCTCGGCCAGGAACGCCGTGTCGATGGCGTAGCCGGTGCCGGCCACGGCTCCCGAGCCGAGCGGGAGCGCGTCGGCCTCGTCCATCGCCACGCCCAGGCGCGAATGGTCGCGGCGCAGGGCGGCGGCGTGGCTGAGCAGGAAGTGGCTGACCAGCACCGGCATGGCCCGCCGCATGTGCGTGTAGGCCGGCATCAGGGCGTCGCCGGCCCGCTCGGCCTGGTCGGCCAGGGCGCCGACCACGGCGCGCACCCGCGCCTGCAGCGGCGGGATGCGACGGCGGAGGTAGAGCCTGAAGTCCAGCGACACCTGTTCGTTGCGCGACCGTCCGGTGTGCAGCCGGCGGCCGTCGTCGCCGATGAGCGCCACCAGCTGGCGCTCGACGAAGCTGTGGATGTCCTCGTCGTCGCCGCTCACCCAGGCCGGATCCGAGCGGCCACGGTCGAGAATCTGCTGGAGGCCGTCGCGGATGCGGGCCACCGCCGACCCGTCCAGCGCCCCGGCGCGTTCCAGCGCCGCCGCCCACGCCAGGCTGCCGGTGACGTCGTCCTCGAAGAGCCGCCGATCGAACGGGAACGAGACGCCGAAATCGAACGCCGCCGGATCCGGCGCCGCGTCGAAGCGCCCCGACCACAAGTGCCCGCTCATGCCACCCCCTCGCTCCGTCCTGCCTGGTGTGATCGGTCCCGGCCGCCTACCCGGCGGCCAACCCTTCGAACTGCTGGATGAGGAGGCGCGCGGCGCGCGGATCGCGGCTGATGACCAGGATGGTGTCGTCGCCGGCGATGGTGCCCAGCACGTCGGGCAGCTTGGCGCGATCGATGGCCAGCGCCAGCGGCTGCGCCTCGCCCGGGCCGGTGCGCAGCACCAGCAGCTGCTGCGACTGGTCGATGCCGGCCAGGTAGTCGACGAGCGCCCGCTGCAGGTGATGGCGGGCGACGTCGGTGCCCGGCCCCGACGGCTCGTCGTCCGGCGCCGACTGGTAGGCGCCGTCGGCGGCCCGCTTGACCAGCCCGAGTTCTTTGATGTCGCGCGACAACGTGGCCTGGGTGACGTCGAACCCCTGGGTGAAGAGCTTCTGCCGCAGCTGCTCCTGGCTGCGGATGGGGTCGCGCCGCACGAGTTCGAGGATGGCCGCCTGGCGCCGAGCCTTCATGTTTATGCAAGGCAGTGTATTCCAGTATGCATCGCGGTTACGGAGATTTTCCTTCTGTTACTCTTGACGTCCTGCGACCCAACTCGCATACTTATTCTTTCGTTCGTATAAACTTGCGAACCGCTGACGCGATGGCCCAGATCGACACGCTCACGCCCTCTGCCGCTGCCACCACCACGGTGGCCATCGTCGGCGCCACCGGCTACGCCGGCCAGGAACTGGTCCGGCTGCTCGCCCGCCACCCGCGGGCGCGCCTCACCATGGCCACCGGGTCGCAGGCGACGAGCACGCCGCGCCGGCTGCCGGCGCTGGCGCGCCTCTGGGACGGCGAGGTGGTGCCGCTCGACATCGCGGCCGTCGGCCGGACCGCCGAGGTGGTGTTCCTGGCCCTGCCGGAAGCGGCGTCGGCCGAGACCGCGCCGCAGCTGCTGGCCGCCGGGGCGCGCGTCATCGACCTGTCCGGGGCGTTTCGTCTGCGTGACGACGCCGCGCGGGCGACGTGGTATCCGGCCACCACGGCGCTGCCCGACGGCGTCGTCTACGGCCTCACCGAGTTCGCCGGCGCGGCCATCCCGACGGCGCGGCTGGTGTCCTGCCCGGGCTGCTATCCGACGGCGTCGCTCCTCGCCTTGCAGCCGCTGGCCGAGGCTGGACTGCTCGCGCCCGGCACCGATGTGGTCGTCGACGCCAAGTCGGGGGTGTCCGGCGCCGGCAAGGCGCCCTCCGAACGCACGCACTTCTGCGAGAACCACGGCAGCGTCGCCGCCTATGGGCTCTTCGGCCATCGGCACACGCCCGAGATCGCCCAGGCCCTGGGCCGCGAGGTGACCTTCACGCCGCACCTGGTGCCGCTGGATCGCGGCATCCTGTCGACGATGTACGCGCGCCTGGTGCCGGGCACGACCGCCGCGCGCGTCGGCGAGGTGCTGGGCGCGGCCCACGCGCGCTCGCCGTTCGTCCGGCTCACCGGCGGGACGCTGCCGGAGATCAAGCACGTCGCCTGGTCCAACTTCTGCGACATCGGCTGGCGGGTGGACGAGGCGACGGGCCGGGTGATCCTGGTGTCGGTGATCGACAACCTGATCAAAGGCGCCGCCGGCCAGGCGGTGCAGAACTTCAACCTGCTCATCGGCGCCGACGAGCGGACCGGATTGCTGTGAGCCGCACCGTCGTCCTGAAGTTCGGCGGCGAGCTGCTCGAGGACCCGGCGCACACCGCGGCGATCGCCCGCGTGGTCCGCACCGCCGCGGCCGAGGGGCCGCTGGTGGTGGTGCACGGGGGCGGGCGCGAGATCGACCGTGCGCTGGCCGCGGCGGGGATTCCCAAACAGCAGGTCGACGGCCTGCGGGTGACCGACGAGGCGACCCTCGACGTCGTCGTGCAGGTGCTGGCGGGGCTGCTCAACACGCGGCTGGTCGCCACGCTGACCGCGGCCGGCGTCGAGGCGGTCGGGCTGACCGCCGCCGACGCGACGGTGGCGCCGGTGCGCCAGGCGCCGCCCTTGGCCGCCGCCGACGGCCGGACGGTGAGCCTGGGCCGGGTCGGCGTGCCGAGGCGCTCGGGCCCGCCGACGCTGCTGCAGCGGCTCACCGCCGCAGGATTCGTGCCGGTCGTGGCCAGCATCGGCAGCGATGGGCGCGGCCGCCTCTTCAACGTCAACGCCGACACGCTGGCCGGCGATCTCGCCGCCCGCCTGGTCGCGCGCCGGCTGGTCGTGGCCGGGGCCACGGCCGGTGTCCTCGACGCCGGCGGGGCGACGGTGCCGGTGGTGGACGCGGCGGCGGCGCGGGCGATGGTGAAGGCGGGCACGGCCAGCGCCGGCATGATCGCCAAGCTCGCGGCGTGCCGTTCCGCAGCCCGGGCCGGGGTGCGCGACGTGCGGATCGTCGACGGCCGGACGACGACGGGATTGCTCGCGGCGCTGCGCGGCCAGGCGTCGGGACCATGGACACGGGTGCGATGACGATGACGACGACGGCAACCGACATCCAGGCGCTCGAAGCGCGACACGTGCTGCAGACCTACACGCGGCAGCCGGTGGTGTTCGTCCGCGGCGAGGGCTGCCGCATCGAGGACATCGACGGGCGCCGCTACCTCGATTTCGTGTCGGGCATCGGGGTGTCGGTGCTCGGCCACGGCCATCCGGGGCTGTCGCGCGCCGTCGCCGACCAGGCGGCGGCGCTGCTCCACACCTCGAACCTCTACTTCCATCCCTTGCAGGGCCAGGTGGCGGCGCGCCTCGCGGCCCTCTCGGGGCTGGCCCGGGTGTTCTTCTGCAACAGCGGCACCGAGGCGATGGAGGCCTGCCTGAAGTTCGCCCGCCGCCACTGGTTCACCCAGGGCGTGCGCGGCCGGACCGAGTTCGTCGCCTTCGACCACGGGTTCTCGGGCCGCACGATGGGCGCCCTGTCGGTCACCGCCAACCCGCATTACCGCGAGCCGTTCGAGCCGCTCATCCCCGGCGTGCGCTTCGTCGCCCCCGGTGACGTGGCAGCGCTGGACGCTGCGGTCGGCGCGACCACGGCCGCCATCGTCGTCGAGCCGATCCAGGGCGAAGGGGGCGTGCGGCCGATCTCCCGCGAGTTCGCCGCCGCCATCGAGGCGGCGTGCGCGCGCACCGGCACCCTGCTCATCGCCGACGAAGTGCAATGCGGGCTCGGCCGCACCGGGGCGGCCTTCTATTTCCAGACGCTCGGGCTGACGCCGGACCTGGTCACGGTCGGCAAGGCGCTCGGCGGCGGCGTGCCGGTCGGCGCGGCACTGGTGGCCGAGGACGTCGCCCGGCAGGTGCTGCCCGGCGACCACGGCACCACCTACGGCGGCAACCTGCTGGCGACGCGGGCGGCGCTGGTCGTGCTCGAACAGCTCCAGGACCACGGGCTGCTCGCCGAGGTGCAACGCCAGGGGACGCACTTCGAGCGCCGCCTCCAGGAGCTCGCCGCCCGGCATGCCGTGGTGACCGAGGTGCGCGGCGCCGGCCTGATGCGCGGGCTCCAGCTCTCGATGGACGCCGCCCCGGTCGTCGAGGGCGCCCTGGCGCGCGGCCTGCTGGTCAACCGGACCGCCGAGACGGTGGTGCGGCTGCTGCCCCCCTACACGGTCTCGGCCGCCGACATCGACGAGGCGGTCGCGACGCTCGACGAGGTCCTGGCCGGCCTGCCGTCGGCCACGACCCGCTGACCCTCGATCGCCACCAACCCGGTACGCCCACGATGACCACTTCGCTCACCGTCGTGCCCGGCGGGATCACCGCCCCGCGCGGCTTCCGCGCCGCCGGCCTTCACTGCGGCATCAAGGCCAACGGCCGGCCCGACCTGGCGCTGGTCGCCTGCGACGAGGTCGCCTCCGCGGTCGGCCTCTTCACCCTGAACCTCGCCAAGGCTGCCCCGGTCGTGGTCTCCCAGGCGCACCTGGCGTCGTCCGGCGGCCGGGCTCGCGCCGTGGTCACCAACAGCGGCTGCGCCAACGCCTGCACCGGGCCGCAAGGCCTGACCGACGCGCGCGAGATGGCGACGCTCACGGCGGCCGCGCTCGGCTGTCGGGCCGAGGAGGTGCTGGTCGCCTCGACCGGCGTCATCGGCGTCAACCTCAAGATGCCGGCCTTGCGCGCCGGCATCCCCACGGCCTGCGCCGCCCTCAGCACCGAGGGGTGGGCCGCCGCGGCCGACGGCATCATGACCACCGACCCGTTCCCGAAGTCGGCCGCGGTTGAGGTCTCGACCCCGGCGGGCCGCTTCCGCGTCGGCGGCATGGCCAAGGGCTCGGGCATGATCGAGCCGCGCCTGGCGACGATGCTCGGCTACCTGACCACCGACGCCGCGGTGGACCCGGCGCGGCTGCACCGGGTGTTGACCGAGGCGTGCCGCGACACCTTCAACGCCATCACCGTCGACGGCGAGCCGTCCACCAACGACTGCGTGTTCGCGCTGGCCGGCGGCGCCAGCGGCGTCGCCATCGACGACGCCACCGAGGCGGCGCTCGTCGCCGGGGTTCGCGCCGTGGCCCGCGATCTGGCGCTCGGCATCGTGCGCGGCGGCGAGGGCGCCACCAAACTGGTGAGCATCACCGCCTCCGACGCCGCGACCGAGGCCGACGCCTGGACCGCGGCGCGGGCGATCGCCAACTCCCTGCTGGTGAAGACGGCGATTCACGGCGGCGATCCGAACTGGGGCCGGCTGGTGGCCGCGGCCGGGCGGTCGGGGGCGGCGTTCGTCCTCGATCGGGCGCGGGTGCGCATCGGGCCGCTGGTGCTCTTCGCCGACGGCCGGCCGTTCGACGAGCTGGCGCCGGCGGCCGCCGACTACCTGCGCGGCACCGACCTGGAGATCGACGTCGGCCTCGGCACCGGCGGCGGCGCGTCGGCCACCGTGTGGACGTGCGACCTGTCGAAGATGTACGTGCAGATCAACGCGGAGTACCGGACCTAGTGGCCGCCCGATCCTTTCTCTCGATTCTCGACCTCACCCCCGACGAGCTGCACCGCTGCCTCGAACGCGCCGTGCGGCTGCGCGCGGCGCGGCGGGCGCGGACCGCGGTGCCGGAAGCCACCGCGCTGGCCGGCCGTCAGGTCGGCATGCTCTTCGAGAAGCCGTCGCTGCGCACGAGGGTCACCTTCGTGATCGGCATCCGCGAACTGGGCGGCGACTTCGTCGACATCCCGTCGGACGTCATGCACGCCGACCGCGAGCCGCTGCACGACGTGGCGCGCAACCTCGAGCGCTGGGTCGACGCGGTGGTGATCCGCACCTTCGCCCAGGCGCGCCTGTCGATCCTGCTCGACTCGGCACCGAGCCTGCGCCTGGTGAACGCGCTGTCGGACGAGGAACATCCCTGCCAGGCGCTGGCCGACATGCAGACGCTCGTCGAACGCTGGGGCACGGTGGCCGGGCGGACCATCGCCTTCGTCGGCGACGGCAACAACGTCGCCACCTCGCTGGTGCATGCCGGGCTGATGCTGGGCGCCCACGTGCGGGTGGCCACGCCGAAGGGCTTCGCCCTGCCGGCCGAGGTAGTGGAACAGGCGGCGCGCATCGCCGTCGGCGGGGCCGAGTTGACCCAGTACATCGATCCCCACGCGGCCGTGAAGGGCGCCGACGCCGTCTACACCGACGTCTGGACGTCGATGGGCCAGGAGGTCGAGTACGCCGAGCGCACGAAGATTTTCTCGCGCTATCAGGTGAACGAGGCGCTGATGGCCCGGGCCAACGCCGACGCCATCTTCATGCACTGCCTGCCGGCGCACCGCGGCCAGGAGGTCACCGACGAGGTGATCGAGTCGTCGGCCTCGGTGGTGTTCGACCAGGCCGAGAACCGCCTGCACGCCCAGAAGGCGATGCTGGTCCACCTGTTCCAATAGCCCCGAGTCCCGAGCCCCGAGCCGCGACTACAATCCGCGCATGCGGATCGACCTGAACGCCGACCTGGGCGAGTCGTTCGGCGCCTGGCCGATGGGCCAGGACGCGCAGTTGATGCCGGTCGTGTCGTCGGCCAACGTCGCCTGCGGCGGGCACGCCGGCGACCCGGGCACGATGCGCCGGACGGTCCGGCTGGCCCGCGCACACGGCGTGGCGGTGGGGGCCCATCCCGGCTTCCCCGACCTGCTGGGCTTCGGCCGCCGCGAAATGCAGATGAGCCCGCAGGAGGTCGAGGACCTGGTCGTCTACCAGGTGAGCGCCCTGGCCGGCATCGCCCGCAGCGAGGGCGTGCGCCTCCAGCACGTCAAGGCGCACGGCGCCCTCTACAACATGGCCTGCCGCGACGAGGCGCTGGCCGAGGCGATCGCCAGGGCCGTGCTGGCCTGCGACCCCACGCTGGTGCTCTTCGGGCTGCCCGACTCGGCGCTCATCCAGGCCGGGCTCGACGCCGGCCTGCCGGTGGCGGCCGAGGCCTTCGCCGACCGGGCCTACCACGCCGACGGCCGCCTGGTGTCGCGCAGCGTACCCGGCAGCGTGCTCCACGACGTCGACACCGTCGTCGCCCGGGCGGTGGCGATGGCGTGCGACCGCACGGTGGCGACCGTGGACGGCGATCCGATCTCGTTCGAGGCCGACACCATCTGCGTCCACGGCGACACGCCGGGCGCCGCCCAGCTGGCCGCCGCCATCCGCCGCGGTCTCGAAGACGCCGGCGTCACCATCGCCAGCCTGACGCGCTGACGCGCGGGCGCCGCAGTCGTCCATTCGAGCGGCGGACGAACCTGTAAGCCGCGGCCACAATCTTGTCTGGCCGCGTCCCCCGGCCGACGCGAATTCCGGCCAGTTTCCGCCCGGCATGGACCTTGTAATACACGCCGGCGTCGCCAGTTCTGTTGTTTGCGGTTTGGTGCCGTGAACGCTGGGGGGAGCCAGGCTGGCGACACCTATTCATGACCAAGGGGACGGCCTCACGGCCGTCCCCTTGTCACGTACGTCGGTTGATCGGCTGATCGGTTGATCGACGGATCGGGCGATCTGCCGCTATCGGCTGACCTGGCGGCCCTACTGGCCGGCGCCCTCCGGATACTGGAGGGCCAGGCGCAGTTCCTTGGCCAGGCCGTCGACGGTGGCTCCGGAACGCTTCCACGCGCCGTCGGTCTCGAAGCGCAAGGCGCCAATCCGTCGTCCCCAGGGGGCAATCGCCCGGCCGATCGCCCGGAAGTCGGTGCGCTCGGCGTGCTGCTGCTCGACGGCCCGCACCACGTCGGGGGCGACGCGCACGAACGCCCGCAGGGCGGTGGCCGAGCGGACGCTGTACTTCCGCCCCTGCCAGGCCGTCTCGAACACCGACGACACCTGCTTCAAGTAGTTGACGAAGAAGGTCTTGGCCTCGTCGCGGAACTGCGCCGCCTTACGCGGCCCGCCCAGCGCCTCCTCGTCGGCGAACAGGCGCTTGAACTCCTGCGCCAGCGGCGCCTGGGCCACCCGCCCCTTGCCCACGCCGAGCAGCTTGATCTCGTTGTGCAGCGGCGAGTCCTCGCGGTCGTTGAGTGCCCGGACGACGTCGTGGGCGGCGGCCAGCGCCTCGTCGCGGTACAGCTGCCGGCCGGACAGCGACACCAGGTGCGACGCGTTCAGGCGCGTGTGCTTGGCGTTGATGGTGACGAACATCTGGACGACGTGGTCTTCGGGCAGACGGTCGAAGATGATCGCCGGGACGGTGAACTGCTCGTCCTGGAAGTTGTCGATGTCGGCGTGCAGCGCCAGCAGGCGGTGCTGGCCGTCGATGGCGCGCAGGATGCCCTCCCGCTCCGGCACTTTGAGCCGGCCCAGCGACGAGCCGGACTCGGTGGGTTCGAAGGCCAGCTTCTCGTCGCACGAGATGATGACGGCGCCGGGAATCGACGGCAGGTCGCGGGCCTGGCGACACTGCTCGTAGTATTGGACCAGCTCGTCGATCTTCTTGCGGATGATCTGGCGCTGATACGCCTTTTCGCTCGACGCGATGCGCCGCTCGAGCAGGTCCCAGCGAATCTTCGACGGCGCCTTCCGGTTGCCGCCCCGCACGCCGCTCGCCGACTGGTCGCCGTAACTGAGCACCTCGAAGCGGACCAGTTTGTCGATATCGCTCGCGGTCAACGACGCTTGGTAGAATTGCACCCCGAACTGCTGCATCCGAATCGCGGCAACGCTGATCATAGGTGTCCCGTTGGACGGCGGGATTTTACTGGCGTGTCGTAGCGATCACCAACCGTTTTTTCCCCGGCCTGCAGGTTCCGCGCAACCGCACCGACGCCTCGGCTGGGTCCGCAAGTAACTGACTGTAAAGGAATTGATGCAAATGACCGCGTTTTCCTCGTCGCCGCTCCGTGTGCTGCCATGGGCAGTGCTGGCCGTGGCCGTGGCCCTCGGGGCCGCCCCCAGCGGCCAGGGTCGAACCCCGGTCACGACCGCCGACGAGGAGTTCGCGGCGCGGGTCAAGGAATGGACGACGCGGCCCGACTTCGCCAGCCCGCTGGTGACCCATCTGCCGCGGCGGGCCGGCGTGCCGACGCCCAAGGACGTGCTCGGCTACCACATCGGCGAGCCGAAACGCCTGACCTACACCGCCAGTCAGCAGGCCTATTTCAAGGCGCTGGAGAAGGCGCTGCCGGGGCGGGTCCGGACCATGTCGGCCGGTCAGTCCGAAGAGGGCCGCGACATTCAGGTGCTGTTCGTCACTTCGGAAGCCAACCTCAAGAACCTGGAAACCAACCGGCGCAACCTCAGGCGTCTGGCCGACCCTCGCGGGCTGTCGCCGGCCGAGGCCCAGGCACTGGTGGCCGCCACCAAGCCGCACTACCACATCTCGGCGGGCCTCCACAGCACGGAGACCTCCCCGCCCGAAGCCGTCATCGAGCTGGTCTACCGGCTCGCGGTGTCCGAGGAGCCTTACATCCGCAAGATCCGCGACAACGTCATCGTGTCGGTGGCGCCGACCACCGACCTCGACGGCCGCGACCGGGCGGTGGACTGGTATTACGCCTACAAGATCGACGAAGCCGCCGAGGGCGGCGAGAACTACGGCGGGCCGCCCTACTGGGGGAAGTACGTCTTCCACGACAACAATCGCGACATCAACTACGGGGTGGACTCGCTGCGCGCCCACCTCGAGTGGTACCTCCACTGGGTGCCGCCGGTGTGGCACGACCTCCACGAGGCGCAGATCCTGCTCTACACCTTCAGCGGCCAACCGCCGCAGAACGCCAATCTCGATCCGATCCTGTATTCGGAGCTGCCGTTCTTCGCCACCTACGAGGTGAACAAGCTCACCGGCTACGGCATGCCGGGCGTGTGGCACTTCGGGTTCGTGGACATGTGGTCGCCGGGCTACCTCGGGTTCGCCGCCGCCAACCACAACGGGATGCTGCGGATGTACGAGATCTACAACCAGGGCGGGGCCAACACGAAGCGGGCGCGGCTGTCGGGCAGCCAGCTGACCCGGGAGTGGTATCGGCCCAAGCCGGCGCCGGCCGGCGAGCTCGACTGGTCGATCCGCAACTCGATCAATTACGCGCAGACCGGCGTCCTGACCGCGCTCGAGCTGGCCTCGACCGTGCCGGGGATGCTGGTCGAGAACTTCTACAGGAAGTCGGCCAACAGCGTCGCCGCCGGATCGGCCGCGGCGCCGTATGCCTACGCCATCCCGGCCGGACAGCCCGACGCCACGCGCGTCGATCGGGTGGTGAACCTGCTGCGCCGCCAGGGCATCGAGGTGCACCGCGCCGCCGCCGACGTCGGCAGCGGCGAGGCACGGATCGCTGCCGGGTCGTACCTCGTCCGGCTGAACCAGCCGTACGGGCGCCTGGCGCGGACGCTGCTCGAGAAGCAGACCTACCCCGACGCCAGCCTGCGGACCTACGACGACAGCGCCTGGACCATGGGCCTGGCCAGCGACATCGACGTGCGGGCCGTGGACGATGCCGCGGTGCTGACCTCTCCGGCCGAGCTGGTCGCCGCCGACGTGGCGACCGTCGGCGCCATCTCCGGGCAGCTCGGCCAGGTCGTGGCCGTGAAGCACACCGGGGCGCTCGGCCTCATCACCCTGCGTCACCGCCTGAAGGACGTCGCGGTGCGCGGCGCACGGGCCCCGTTCTCGACGCCGGCCGGCGAGTTCCCGGCCGGCTCCTTCCTCATCGAGACCGGACCGCACGCCGAGCGGATTACCACCGAGGTGCGCGCCCTCGGGCTCACCGCCGCCGCCCTGCCGGCGATGCCGGAGGTGGCCACGGTGGACGTCGATCTGCCGCGCCTGGCCGTCTACACCACCTGGGCCAACACCGAGAAGGTCGGGTGGGTGCGGCTGGCCTTCGACCGCTTCGAGATCCCCTACGACCTCATCCACAAGGACCACGTCCAGCCGGGGGCCCGGCTGCGCAGCCGCTACGACGTGATCGTCGTGCCGCACCAGACCCAGAACGCCAAGGCGCTGGTCTACGAGCAGCCCAAGCTGTCGCGGCCACTGCCTTACAAGCGGCAGGACCGCTTCAAGTCGCTCGGCATGTACGCCGAGACCGACGACGTGCGTGGCGGCATGGGTATCCTGGGCGTCGCCGAGCTGGCGGCGTTCGTCGACGCCGGCGGCGTGCTGATGACCTTCGGGGTGTCCAGCTACTTCCCGGCCGACTTCGGCCTGGCGCGGACGGTCGACGCCCAGCGTCCGCAGGGCAACTGGTACGCGCCGGGACCCTACGTGCAGACCGAGGCGGTGGACGCCGCGCATCCCCTGCTGTACGGGCTGCGGGCCAAGACCCTGCCGGTGCGGTGGGCCGACGGCCCGCTCCTGCAGGTGGCCGGCTCGAATCCGGAGACGGCGGCCTTCACGGGCACGATCCCGAACACCGCCAAGGTCGTGCTGCGATTCCCCGGCGGCGACGCCTCGGTGCTGAGCGGGCTGATGCGCGGCGCCGACCAGCTGCGCAACCGCCCGGCCCTGGTGGATGCGCCGGTCGGCAAGGGCCGGGTGCTCCTCTACGTGATGAACCCGATCTACCGCTGGCAGACCTTCGGCGAGCACGGGCTGGTCTTCAACGGCCTGCTCTACTGGAACGATCTCGAGCGGCCGGCGCCGGCGCCGACCGCGACGCCGGGACGGCCTTACTAGCGGCTAGCGGCCAGGGACTAGCGGCCAGGCACCTGGCAGCCAGGGGTCGCGGTGTCGAACAGAATGAGGAAGGGCCCGGCGATATCACCGGGCCCTCATCGTGTTCGTCTAGCCGCTAGCCCTTAGCCGCTAGCCGCTGATCTTGGTGGCCGTCAGCATCACCTCCGGGTCGGCCACGGTCAGGCGCACGACCTTGCCGCCGTCCTGGACGAAGGCGATGCGCACGGAGGGCACGCCGGAGGGGAAGAACACGAGCCCGCCGGTGTGGTTGAGAATGCCGCGCTGGGCACCCGGCCGCTCCATCCCGAGCATGTCGTTGCGGACGTCGACGTCGAAGCGATCGCGCGGGCCAGGGCCGAAGGTGTAGCGGCCGACGACGGCGTCTCGTTCGGCGGGAGTCGGCGCCACGGTCGGCGGGCGGACGTCGGCGCCGCCGACCGACTTCAGGTACTCCACGACCGCCTCCGCCGTCGGCCCGCCCGTACGGGCGTGCGCGAGCAGCGGAATGCCGTGCGGCCCGGGCGTCTTCTGGATCCCCGGCGACGACTCGACGAACGCCCGCACGACCGGCAGCTGGCCGAGCATCGCCGCTGAGAACAGCGTCGGCTGCGCCCCGTGGGCGAGGAGCAGCTCGGCGATCTCGCGCCGGCCGGTGTGCGAGGCGGCGCCGAGCGCCGTTTCCCAGTCGCCGAACCCCCAGTCGGTCGCGGCCCGGGCCAGGGCCGGCTGGCGTTCGACCAGCTCGCGAACCCGGTTGAGGTCGCGGTGGGACACCCCGACCACCTCTTGCGCGAGGGCGGGATCCTGCTTGGGGAACCACTCGGCCACGACGCCGCCGGGGGCGGCCTGGTCGCGGGCGAAGGCCGCCGCCGGCAGGGTCGGGCCGACGAGCCCGGCAAGCGGCAGCGAGTGGAGGAAGTGGCGGCGGCTGGCGGACGGGAGGCGCGGCTGTGTCATGTCCGCCATGGTGCGGATCTGGTCCTGGCCGCGCAAGCGCGGAGCCGGGCAAGGTTCGATGAGGCGCGAACTGCTTGACTCGTCGGCAGTTGGCGAATCTGGTCAGGGCGCGTCGGCAGCCAGGACGTGGACGCGCACGACCCGCTCGGCCTCGCCGACCACGTCCTCGTCGAATCCGGTCACGTCGCGGTTCTCGCGGACCAGGCGCTGGGCGGACAGGTGCACGCCGTCGCTCAGGCGGATGAAATGCAGGATGAACCGCAGCCCCTCGTCCTGCCGCTGCAGCTGTCCGATGACGAGGTAGTCGGCCTCGACCTCGCGAGCCAGGGTCTGCAGGTTGCGAATGGCGCGGGGGCGGCGCAGCGCGGCGCTGTTGCCGATGACCCCGACCCGGTCGGGCGCCAGCGCCGTCAGCCGCGTCACCACCAGGTCCGACAGCCCGGTGACGAAGCGGTCGAGACCGGGATCGTCGGTCTCGTTGTCGAAGATCGAGACGGCGATGATCGTCGGCGACGGCGGCGTGTCGGCCCGCAGCCAGATGAGCGTGACCACCAGCGCCGCGGCCACGCCGGCGAGCCAGGGCCGCCGCCCGGCCAGCCACCGCGATCCCGGGGTGGCCGCCCGGGTGGCAGGGGGCGGTGGCGCCGCTGGGGCGGGCGGCACCGCGACGGCCGGCGCCGCCGGACCGCCGCTGGTCGCCGGCACCACGGCCACCGGGGCGATGAACCGGAACCCGCGCTTGGGCAGGGTCTGCACGAACCTCGGGTTGTCGGCGCTGTCGCCGAGCGCGGTCCGCACCTGGGCCAGGCAATAGGCCAGCCCGCGGTCGAAGTCGACGTGGGTGTTGGCGTCCCAGAGGGCGGCGCGCAGGTCGTCGCGGCTCACCACGTCGCCGGCACGCGCCAGCAGCAGCGCCAGGGCCCGCGCCGGCTGCGGCTCCAGGCGCACCGGCCGCCCGTCACGCGTCAGTTCCAGGGACGCGGGGGAGAAGGTGAAGGTGCCGAAGGAATAATCCATGACAGCGGCTAGGGGCTAGCGGCTAGCGGCTAGAAGGGCCGAAGTCACACTACCAGAGCCGCAACGATTTGGCAGCTGCCTACGACAGCGTGCTTCGACATCGTCGTCAACCTAGCCGCTAGCCCCTAGCCGCTAGCCCCTGTCAACTACCGGTTGCTCACTTGATGACCAGCAACCGGTAGTTGGCGGGGTGCACGAACTGCACGCCGTGTTCCATCAGCAGGGCGTCGTCCTCGATCGGGATGCGCAGCTTCTCGCCGCCCCACTCGGGAATCGGCGTGTAGGCGAAGTACTCGAACGAGAACAGATGCTGCAGGTGGAGCGTGAAGGTGCTCTGCAGCGGCTGCCAGGTGGTCAGCGACGGGCCGATGTCGTGGCCGGTGTTGCCGACCGGATGGAAGCCGTAGGTGATGTCGGTCTTGTCGTCGGCGTTGGGCTTGTTGAACTCGATGACGCCGTAGCCGGCGGCCCTGAGCGCGGCGTCCATCGCCGCCATCGTCTCCTTGCCGGTGCGGCCGGCCTTGATGGCCGGCTTGATGACGTCGCGGGCGGCGATGGCCTTCGCAAACGCGTTGCGGATGCTCGCCGGCGGCTGGAGCTCGCCGGGCTTCAGCACGTAGGCGACCCGCTTGACGTCGGTGCCGAAGTTCATCAGCTGCACGCCCCAGTCGATCATGATGACGTCGCCGGGCTGGACGATGCGGTCGTTCGACGTCGCCACGATGCCCGAGGGACCGGTCACGTAGACCGACGGCATGTCGAACTCCGAGCCGAGGCCGCGCGACAGCAGCTGGTCCTGCAGCCACCAGGCGGCCTCCTCGAGGGTCGTGACGCCCGGCGTGATCACCTCGTTCGAGAGCGCCCGCTCGGCCAGCTGGATGGCGATTCCGGCAGCCTCGCCGAAGGCGACGATCTCGGCGGCGACGCGGCGCGACCGGAATTCCGACACCAGCCGCTCGGCGCTGAACAGGCGTGACGCGTAGGGCTCGCCGAGCGTCTTCTTCAGCTGGGCGTACATGGTCACCGACAGCCCGTCGGCCGGGCCGATCTCCTCGGACATGTTGACGCCGATGCGCTGCGGGTCGCGCGTGCGTACCTCGGCGGCGAGTTCGCTGGCGGCGCCGTAGCGGTCGTAGGCGCCCGACTGGTTCAGCAGGTAGCCCGACGGCCCGAGGGCGAGCCGCTCGACGCGCTCGCCGCGCAGGAAGAACGCGTAGTAGCCGTGGCCGGTGACGTAGCCGCGGCCGAGGTCTTCCCACAGCGGGTCGTAGTGGTTCTCCTTGACGGCGACGATCCAGGCGTCCAGATTGGCGTTCTTCATCGCCACCGGCAGCACCTGCTCGAACTTGTCGAGCCGGATCTGGCGCTGCATCTCCCAACGCCGCCGTGCTTCCTGCGCGCCGGCCGTGCCCGCCAGCAGCACCAGCACCAACGCCCCCGCCACTCCGCGCCTCGTCGTCATTCCGCCCTCCGCGCGTCACGATGGCACACGGCGCCGCCGGGCTACAACAGCCGGGCGACCAGCCGCTTCACCCCGCGTGGCGGTCGGTCCGGTGCCACGACCCAGCGGCGCGTCCACGGCACCAGCCGACTCATGCCGCCGGCGAGGGCGAGCGTCGCCGCCAGCGCGACCTCGAGCGGGAGCCGGTGCTTGAGCGGGATGGCGACGCCGCCGTAGACCAGCTCGACGTGCACCCAGTAGACGAACAGCGAGGCCCCGCCGAGCGTGGCCAGAGGCGCCGCCACCACCGCCGGGAGGCGGTGGCGCAGGCTCCACGCCAGCGGCAGGATCGCCGTGACCAGGGCCAGGCGCAGGAAGAAGAACGCCGGCGACGCCCCCCAGAACGACGACTGCCCCGGCGCGTAGATCGTCGGCTGGAACGACGCCCACCACGCGACGCCGCCGCCGAACGCCGCCAGCATGGCCAGCACCAGCTGCAGGCGCCGTTCGCCGGCGGCATCGCGGGTCGCGGCGAGCGCCGCTCCGGCGCCGAGCCCGGCGAAGACGAATCCGCTCCACGGCACCAGTGTGAAGTTGGTGTGCCCGGGCGTCGGCCGCCAGTACCACTGGAGCGGATCGGGCAGCAGGTCGATCCAGGCCGCGGTCCGCAGCAGCGGCGCCGCCATGGCCAGGGCCCCGGTCGCGGCAGCGGCGACGGCGACCCGGCCGACAGCGCCGTCGGCGAGACCCCACAAGAGCGCCGCCGCCATCAGCGCCGGGCCCATCACGTTGAGGATGTCCACCTTGAGGACGTCGATCGGGTGGCCCCAGCCCAGCGCCAACGCCTGCACCCGGAACAGCAACGCGAGCCCGAAGATGACCGCCCCGCGACGGAGCAGGGCCCGGGTGACGGCCGCCCGCGGCATCCCGGCGCGGCGTTTGGCGGCGCCAGAGAGCGCCGAGCCGAGCCCGGCCAGGAACAGGAACGCGGGCGCCGCCAGTCCGCCGACGAACGTCGCCCAGTAGAACGCGGTGCGGTCGCGGTCGGCGTCGCGGGTCCAGGCGTCCACGACGTGAGCGAGCACCATGAGACCGACCGCCAGTCCGCGCGCCCAGTCGAGCCAGAGCCGCCGCGCCGGCGCGGCGGGGCCGCTCAGGGCACGACCTCGAACGAGGTGGTGAGCGGCAGGTCCTGCCGGCAGGTGTGCCACACCGAGCAGTATTTGTCGTGCGAGAGCGCGATCGCCCGTTCGACCGCGGCGTCGGGGACCTCGCCGGTCAACCGGAAGCGGAGCGCCACCGACGTGAAGCGGCTCGGCGGCTCAGGGGCACGCTCGGCGACCAGTTCGACGGAGAGCCCGCGCAGATCGTGCCGCCCCTTCCTGACGATGTCGGCGACGTCCACGCCCATGCAGGTGGCCAGGGCCAGGCCGAGGGCCTCGACCGGCGACGGGCCGGCGGTGGAATCGCCGTCGATGGTCACCGGCACGCCGCGAACGTCGGCGTCGAAGCGGCGCTCGCCCGCCCAGGTGGTGGTGACGCGAATCGGAGGTTTGGCCACGACGCGAGCGTACTACACGGGCGTCGAGCGCCGAACGACGGCCGCGCGGCGGGCCGGTGCGCGCTCAGTGCGGCGGCGTCGGCAGCGGCAGCGAGCCGGCCGCCAGCATGTTCAGGTGCGCGCGCGTGAACACCTCGCCGCGGAAGACCACCGCATCGATGTCGCGGCTTCGCGCGACGTCGTCGAGCGGGTTGCCGCCGACGATGACGAGGTCGGCGGGCGCTCCGGCGGCGATCGCGCCGAGCCCGTCGCGGCACCAGCGGCGGGCGCGGTCGACGGTCACCGCCCGCAGCGCGTCGATCGGGCGGTGGCCGGCGGCGACGCGACGCGCCAGCTCGGCATGGACGGCGTCGGGCGCGGCGGGCGTCGGCGCGGTCTCGGCCGCCGCCGGCGGCGGCGTGCAGGACTCGACCAGGCGCGGGGCGTAGAGCCGACCGCTGTCCAGGTCGCGACGCCATCGGGCCAGCTGGCCGGGCGCGGTGCCGGAGTCCTGCACGGCCGTCGTCCCGTGGGCCAGGAGCGACTGCATCGCCGCCGGTGTGAACGCCGCCAGCCGGACGCCGTCGGCCAGGAACCCGGGCAGCGCGACCTTGCCGCGTCCGGCGACGGTGGTCTTGGCGGCCGGGAGCGGGCCGCCGGCGGCGGCGATCCGCTCGACGCGCGTGCCGCGAACCACGATGTCCTGGCCGGGAATCAGGCGGCCGGCCACGACGTCCACGATGGCCACGCCGCGGATGACGACCTCCGCCCGGTCGTCGACCGTCTCACCGCCGGACGCCGCCGCGCCGAGGGCGGCGACGCACAGCACCAGTCCGACACTCGCACGGGGCATGTGGATTCCTCCGATGCCGGGTCCGCCGACCCGGTTGTCATATTTCGGACTCCGGTATATCGTACTCCGTCATGACGACGCAACCGCCGGCCGACGTCCTGCGTGAGGCCAAGAAGGGCAGCGCCGAGCTGGTCATCCTCGCCCTGCTCGAAGACACGCCTCGCCATGGCTACGAACTGGCCGCGCGCATCGAGCAGGACTCGGACGGCGCGCTCAGCTACAACTTCGCGTCGCTCTACGCCACCCTCTACAAGCTGGAGGGCCGCGGCTGGATCCAGGGGCGCTGGGTGGAGCGGGCCGGCCAGCGCCGACGCCGCTACTATCGACTGACCGCCGCCGGGGCCGCCGTGCTCGGCCGCCAGCGCGACGAGTGGAAGCAGTTCGTCGTCGCCCTCGGCCGGATCGCCGGGATCAGCTTCGCGTGAGGGCGTTCCCATGATGACCGACTGGCAGACCCGCGTGCGACGGCACCTCCGCGAGCGTGGCACCGTGCTGCCCGACGCGGTGGTCGAAGAGCTGGCCGACCACCTCGAGGACGCGTGGGCGGCGCGACCGGATCCGCAGCTGGCCACCGATCCGGACGCGTTCGCCGCCGAGGCGCTGCGCCGTGCCGACATGATGGCGCTGGCGCACCGGCCGCCGGCGCCGCCGCTCCCCCCGGTGCCGGAGCCGGGCCGGGGATCGGCGTGGTTCAGCGGCCTGGGCGGCGAAGTGCGGCACACCCTGCGGCTGCTGGCGCGGGCACCCGGCTTCGCCGTCGCGGTCGTCGCGGTACTCGCGCTCGGCATCGGGGCCACCACGGCCGCGTTTCAACTGGTCCACTCGGCGCTGCTGGCGCCGCTCCCCTACCCGGACGCCGACCGCCTCGCGCTGGTGTGGGAACACAACCTGCCCCGCGGCCGGGCCCGCAACGTGATCAACTCCGGCAACTACTACGCGTGGTCCGAGCGCAGCACGTCACTCGACATGTCCGGCCTCTTCGCGCCGCGCACCGGCAATCTCTCGGGCGACGGCGGCGTGCCCGAGGAGCTGCGCGGCGTGGTGGTGGAACCGCAGGTGCTCGCCATGCTCGGCGCCCGCCCGCTCGCCGGCCGCCTGTTCGTCGCCGGCGACGCCACGCCCGGTGCGGCCCCGGTCGTGCTCATCGCCGAGGGACTGTGGCGGCGGCGCTACGGTGGGGCGGCCGATGCGGTCGGCCGCGCCGTGGTGATGAACGGCGAGCCGACGACGATCATCGGGGTACTGCCGGCGGATTTCACGGTGGTCGGGTTCCGCGGCGAATTCTGGCGGCCGGCGGTGTTGTCGGCCGAGGCCCGGACCAGCTTCCGCGGTCGCAGCCTGATGTCGCTCGTCAAGCTGCGGCCGGGCATCGCGCGCGACGCGGCCCAGCAGGAACTGGCGGCGGTGTTCGCCGGGCTGGTCGAAGAACATCCCGAGTTCAACACCGGGTGGACGCTGAACGTCGTGCCGCTGCGCGAGCAGCTCGCCAGCGAGACGCGGCCGGCGCTGTGGGTGCTGTTCGGCGCGGTGGTGGCCGTGCTGCTCATCGCCTGCGCCAACGTCGCCGCACTGCTGCTGGTGCGGGCCACCGGCCGGCGCCACGAACTGGCGGTGAAGGTGTCGCTGGGCGCCCGGCCGATGCACCTGGCCCGCCAGCTGTTCCTGGAGACGGCGCTGCTCGTCGGCGCTGGCGGCGTGCTGGGCGCGCTGGTTGCGGCGCTGCTGACCCGGGTGGTCTCGACGACGGCCCGCGACGCCGGGGTGCCACTGGTCGCCGACGGCTCGCTGGGCGCCGCGGCACTCGCCTTCGCCGTCGTCGCCACGGCCGTCACCGCGCTTTCCTGCGGGCTGGGTCCGGCACTCGGCGCGCGCCGCGTCTCGGTGCACGACGCACTGCGCGAAGGCGGGCGGGGCGGCGTCGGCAGCCGCCAGCGGCTGCGCGGCTGGCTGGTGGCCGGCGAAGTGGCGGCGGCGACCCTGATCCTGTCCGGCGCAGCGCTGCTCGGCCGCAGCTACGTCGCGCTCCAGGACGTCGATCCCGGCTTCAACCCGCAGCAGGTGCTCACCGCGCGGGTGTCGCGGATGGGCGCGGCCGCGTCCGCCTCCGAGGTGCCGTTTGCCACCGCCGTGCTGGACCGGCTGCGCAGCCTGCCCGGCGTCACCGGCGCGGCGGCCACCTCGTTCCTGCCGCTCGACGGCAATCCGGGCATCGGCTCGTCGTTCATGCTCGCCGACCGGCCGGAGCCGCCCCCCGGCGAGCGCCCCGTCGCCGACTACCGGCCGGTCACGCCGGGCTACTTCGCCACGCTGCAGATCCCGCTGCGCCAGGGCCGCGACTTCACCGCCGCCGACATCGACGGCCGGCCGAAGGTGGCGATCGTCAACGAGTCGTTCGTGCGGCTGCTCTCCGCCGACGTCTCGCCCCTGGGCCGCCGACTCGCCGACTCGCTGGGCGAGACCCAGGAGATCGTCGGTGTCGTCGGCGACGTGACCCTGGCGAGTCTCGACGCCGAGCAGCGGCCGACCATCTACCTGCCGTTCGCCCAGCTGCCGGTCGGCGCCCTCACCTTCGTGGTGCGGACCGCGGCCGGCGAGCCCGACGCGCTCGGCCGGGCGGTGGCGGCGGCGATTCGCGACGTCGACCCCAACCAGCCGGTGTCGGACATCCGCCCGCTCGACGAGGTGGTGGCGCGCTCGCTCATCCGCCCGCGGGTCGCCTCGGCGGCGCTCGGACTGTTCGCGGCGGCAGCCCTGTTGCTGGCCGCGATCGGCGTCTACGGCGTGGTCGCCTACGGCGTGTCGCAGCGTCGCGCCGAGTTCGGCGTCCGCCTGGCGCTCGGCGCGCAGCCGGGCGATGTCGTGCGGCTGGTGCTGCGCCAGAGCCTGGTGATGGTGCTGGGCGGCGTCGTGGCCGGGGCGGCGCTGGCGGTGCCGCTGTCCTCGACGCTGCGATCGCTGCTCTTCGGCGTCGGCCCTGGCGACCCGGTGACCCTGGCGGCGGTGGCGGCACTGCTGGTGGGGGCGGGAGTACTCGCCAGCTACCTGCCGGCCCGACGCGGCACGCAGGTCGATCCGGTGTCGGCGCTGCGCGCCGAATAGCCGGACGCGATGAGCGGCGCTCTCCCAATATTGCTGAGGAGCAGCCCGACGCCCGGTGGCGAACCGGCGACGCGCGTCACTCGTCCCAGCAATCGGCACTGCCACCGCTGACCGGCGGCGCGACGATGGGACACTGACGCCGATGCCCGACATCCTGCACCGCTTCACCGTGGAGGCGCCGGCGGCGCGCGTCTTCGCCATGTTCGCCGACCCCCGCCTGCTGAGCGAGTGGTGGACGCTCGCCGCCGACGGCACGCCCGAAACCGGTGAGATCTACCGCTTCGATTTCGGTCCGGATCACCAATGGCAGGGGTTGCTGGCAGCCTGCGACGACGGTCGCTGGATCGAGTGGGAACTCCTCGCCGCCGACTCCGACTGGACGGGCACGCGCGTCGGCGCGCGGTTCACCGACCGCGGGCGGGCCACGACCGTGGACTTCTACCACTCCGGCTGGCGCCACGCCAACGAGCACTTCCGCACGTCGAGCTGCTGCTGGGCCAACTACCTGCGGGTGCTGCGCCGCTATCTCGAGCACGGCGAACGCGTGCCCTACGACCGGCGGGACGCCGTCTGACGCGGCGTCGGTCGGCGCGGACAGCCGGGCGGCTGGCCGCCCGCGCGCTACACGTCCTCGGGCAGGGCGAGCCCCTCGCGCCATCCCGCCGGCGGATCGACGAGCTGCACGCCCATCCCGCCCGAGGCGAGCATCACCAGGGTGGAGGCGACGCGGCGGCTGCGGGCGACGCGCCCCTGCAGCAGCAGCGGCTCCCGGCCCGGCACCTTGACCTGCACCTGGACGACCGTGCCCTTGGAGAGCACCGCGTTGGTCGACAGGTAGAACCCCTGACTGGATGCATCGGTGATGAGCCCGAGCCGCTCGGGCCGCTCGGCGCCGAACCGCGCCGGCAGGCGGGTCTTCTTGCGGGCACGTCGTCGCTTGTCCATGGGACGTCTGCGCACGGCAGAGCACGGCGCGTGCCGTCGCCGCCGATGCGCGGTGGTGTGCAGCCAGCCGCAGGGACGGCACCTGCCCGGGAAGAAGTCCCGGCGCGGGGGCAGAAGAGTCTGTGCTGCGAGGTACTTCCGGCCCGCGGTCGTCCCCCGGCCTCGGGGCCCAACCGCGGGCGCCGACCGGTCAGTCCCCGGCGTGCACCACGGTGCGCCGGCTGCGATGGCCGCTGACGAGGTCGGCGCGAAGCTGCTTGCTCAGGTACACCTTCGACTCGGCGACGTCGGCGTCGGCGGGTTCGAACTTGATCACGTCGAAGGAGAGCTGCGCCAGCACGGCGCGCATGTCGTAGAACCGGTTCTTGGTCTTGACGACGACTTCCTGGTAGCCGAGCGCCACCGCCCAGGTCTCGGACTGCTCGGTGAGGGCGCGGAAGTGGCCCTGGCCGCGCCAGTCGCGGCGCGTCGCGCCGATCCACGAGTAGAGCACCTTGCGGCCGTCGAAGCGCACGCAGCCGGCCAGGCGCTCCACCAGATCGCGCAGCTTCGGATCGCGCTCGTCGGCGCGGATCTCGTGCACCACCTTGTAGGCCACCGGCACCAGATTGGCCGGCTCCTCCGGCAGCGCCGATTCGGCCATGAGGATCAGCGACTCGCGGTCGGCGAGGCGCTGGAGCACGTCGGCCGCGGTCTTGCGTCGCGGGAACTCGCCGAAGAACTCTTCGATGTACTGGATTTCGAGGGCGCCGGACTCGAGGGGATACTGCTTGATGAGATACTCCACCGGCGCTCCGCGACGGTGATTATAGCGTGCGGATCGCGGCCCGCCGGGCCTCCAGCAGCCGGCGCTCGGGTGCCGACATCGCCAGGGCGAGGGCGGCATCGAGCAGTGCCGCGGCGCGCAGAGGGTTGCCCGCCCGTGCATGCAGGTCGGCCAGCACGGCCGGCAGCCGGTGGTAACGGGCCAGCCGGGCGTCGCCCTCCAGCGGCGCCGCCTCGGCCAGCGCCGCCTCGGCGCCGCGCACCTCGGCGACGGCGATGACGCGGTTCAGGGCCGCCACCGGCGACGGCCAGCGGGCGATCAGCGCGTCGTAGAGCGCCAGGATCTGCGGCCAGTCGGTGTCGCGCCAGGTCGGCGCGGCGGCGTGCGCCGCGGCGATCGCCGCCTCGAGGTGGAACCGCGTCTCCTCGGTGCCGGCCGCGGCCCGCTCCAGGGCGCGCATCCCTTCGGCCAGGAGCACGCCGTCCCAGGTGGCGCGGTCCTGCGACGCCAGTAGCTGCAGCTCGTCGCCCACGACCCGCCCCGGGAAGCGCGCCGCGTGCAGCAGCATCAGGGCCCGCAGCGCGTGCGTCTCGGGCCGCGCCGTGGCGGCGTGGCGGGCCAGCAGCGTCACCAGCCGCATCGCCTCCTCGGCCACCTCCTCCTTCAGCACGCTGGGACCGGCGGTAGCGGCGTGGCCCTCGCTGAACATCAGGTAGAGCGCGTCGAGGACCGAGGCCAGCCGGTCGGCGGCGGCCGCATCGCCGTCGGGTACGGTGAACGGCACCGCGAGCTCGCGTAGCGTCCGCCGGGCGCGCACCAGCCGCTGCGCCACCGCCGGCGCCTGCATCAGGAAGGCGCGGGCGATCTCGCCGACCCCGAAGCCGCCGACCACCTTCAGCGTGAGGGCGACGCGCACCTCCGGTGCCAGGGCCGGATGGCAGGTCATGAACATCATCGCCAGTTCGTCGTCGTCGAACGGCACCGCGTATTCCGGCAGGTCGGGATCGACGACGTCGGACCGATCCGCGGCGACCGCGTCGGCCTTGGCGGCGACGACGCGGGCGTGGCGCAGCCGATCGAGCGCCGCCCGCCGCGCCACTTGGTAGAGCCACGCCGGGGCGTTGTCGGGAACGCCGCCGACCGGCCAGGTCTGCAACGCCTTGAGCATCGCCTCCTGGACGGCGTCCTCGGCCACGGTCAGCCACTGCGGGCCGAGCTGGCGGGTGAGCATCCCGACCAGCCGGCCCGACTGGCGGCGGAAGAGCGAATCGACGATCGCGTCCATGGGCTGGGCGGAACCCGCCGTCGCTTGATTCGCCGAGGTCAGGTCGGCTGGATCTCGCGGATCTCGATGGCGCCGGCGCCCAGGTGCGGATGATCGGCGCACAGCGCCTGCACCTCGTCGTAACCGGCGGCTTCGAGGATGTAGAGGCCGCCGACGACCTCGCGGGCTTCGGCGTAGGGACCGTCGGTCACGCCGACACGGCCACCCGCGGCCCGCATCACCCGGCCCTCGCCGTCGCGCAGCTTGTGACCGACCACGGCGTGGCCGGCCGCCGCCACCTTGGCCCGCCAGTCGATGTAGCGCTGGATGATCGCCTGGATCTCTGCCGGCCCGAGCCCCTCGGGCATCGTGCCGGTGTCGTGGAGGAGGAGGAGGTAGCGGGGCATGGGGGCTCCTTGACTGGCGGCTAGGGGCTAGCGGCTGGTATGCGCGGGCGTCGGCCGGCAACCACTGACGGCCTCGCTCTTCTACCCCATGACGCGCCAGGGCGCGGATGATCGACAGCCTTCCATCCAGCCGCCGACACCGTCGCAGTGTGACAGTGTGCTCCTAGCCCCTAGCCCCTGGCCGCCAGCCGCCAGCCGCTGTTCGGGCGTCAGTACTCCATCCCCACGATCTCCCCCGCCTCGTTCACGTCGAGCTTCTGGGCCTGCGGCACCTTGCCGAGCCCGGGCATGAGCATCATGCTGCCGGCGATGGCGACCACGAACCCGGCGCCGGCCGACAGCGACACGTCCGAGATGGTCAGCGTCCAGTCGCTCGGCGCGCCCATCACCTTGGGATCGTCGGTGAAGGAGTACTGGGTCTTGGCGATGCACACCGGGAGGTGGCCGTAGCCGAGCGCGGCGTACTGCTGCAGCCGGTTCCTGGCGCCAGGCTTGAACGCGACGTGCCGGGCCCCGTAGACCCGCGTGGCCACTTCGCTGATCTTCTGTTCGAAGCCGAGGTCGGGGCCGTAGAGCGGCTTCACTTTCGTGGTGTCGGCGCGGTCGGCGGCGGCGACCACCTTGCGGGCGAGGTCGGCCATGCCCTCGCCGCCCTTGAGGTAGCCCTCCGACAACGCCGCCTCGACGCCGATCGACTGGCAGTAGTCCAGCACCGCCTGCAGGTCGGCGTCGCTGTCGGCGGCGAAGCGGTTGAGCGCCACCACCGGCTCGGCGCCCCAGCGCCGCACGTTGGCGGCGTGCCGGGCCAGGTTGGGGAACCCCTGGGCCACCGGCGCCTCGGGGCCGCCGCCCTGGGCGCGCAGCGCCTTGAGCGTGACGATCATCACCGCCACCGACGGCACGTGGCCCGACATCGGCATCACGATGTCGAAGAACTTCTCGGCGCCGAGGTCGGCGGCGAAGCCGGTCTCGTTGACGACGTAGTCGGCCAGGTGCAGGCCGAGCCGCTGCGCCAGCACGCTGCTGGTGCCGTGGGCGATGTTGGCGAACGGGCCGCAGTGGACGATGGCCGGCGCGCCTTCGCCGGTCTGCACGAGGTTGGGCATCAGGGCGTCGTTCAGCAGCACCAGCATCGGCCCGACCGCCTTGAGATCGGCGGCGGTCACCGGCCTGCCGTCGTAGCTCAGGCCGACGACGACGCGACCCAGCCGGGCGCGCAGATCGGCGCGACTGTCGGCCAGGGCCAGGATCGCCATCACCTCGGACGCCGCGGTGATGATGAACCCGGTCTCGCGCGCCGGTCCGTTCTCGCGCCCGCCCATGCCGGCGGCGATGCGGCGCAGCGAGCGGTCGTTCATGTCCATGCAGCGCGGCCACAGGATCTCCTTCGGGTCGAGGCGCAGCTCGTTGCCGAAGTGCAGGTGGGTGTCGATGAGCGCCGCCAGCAGGTTGTGGGCGGCGGTGATGGCGTGGAAGTCGCCGTTGAAGTGGAGGTTGATCTTGTCCACCGGGTGCAGCGACGCCTTGCCGCCGCCGGTGGCGCCGCCCTTCTGTCCGAACACCGGGCCGAGCGACGGCTCGCGCAGCGCCGCCACGGCGTGCTTGCCGATGGCCACCAGCCCCTGGGTGAGGCCGATGGTGTTGACCGTCTTGCCTTCGCCGCTGGTGGTCGGCGTGATGGCGGTGATCAGGATGAGCTTGCCGCGCCGGGTCGGAAAGCGCTCCAGGGCCTCGAGGCGGATCTTGGCGGTGTGCCGGCCGTACGGCTCGACGAGGTCCTCGGGGAGACCGAGGCGTTCAGCGATTTTCGAGATGGGTTGCATGATGTCGTCGCGATGATACCCCGATCGCCGGGACCAGTCGTGGGACCGGGGACGCCTGCCCCCGCGCCGACGTCATTATCTGCGTCCGCCATGGGCCGTCTCACCACGTCGCTGGTCGTGCCCCGTCCGCACGCCGACGTCTTCGCCTTCTTCGCCGACGCCGCCAACCTGCAGCGCATCACGCCGCCGTGGGTGGATTTCCGCATCGTCACGCCGCTGCCGATCGCGATGCGGGCCGGCACCCTCATCGACTACCGTCTCAAGATTCGCGGGGTGCCGATCGGCTGGCGCACCGAGATCTCGGCATGGGACCCGCCCCATCACTTCGTGGACGAGCAGGTCCAGGGCCCGTACCGACGCTGGGTGCACACCCACCGCTTCCGTGCCGTCGAGGGCGGCACCGCGGTGGAGGACGAGGTCGACTTCCGCGCCCCCGGCGGCTGGCTCGTCGAGCGCCTGTTCGTCGCCCGCGACGTCGGGGCGATTTTCCGCTACCGCCAGCAGGCCATCTTCGCCGCCTTCGGTCTCGAGCCGGGGCCGCCCGCGGACGTCCGCATCGACTGACGCACGGCCGGGCCACGACCGGGAACGTCGAAAAGCCGAGGGCAGCGTCGGCGCCGCCCGGCGGAGAGCACCCATGGCCACTCGTCCCACGCTTCGCGTCATCGCTGTCCTCGGCTTCTGTGCCGGCGTCGTCCTGGCCTGTGCCCTGCCGGCCCGCGGCCAGTCCGATCGCGAGGACGCGGCGCGACTCGTCGCCGCGCTCGGCATCGCGCCCGGCAGCGCCGTGGCCGAGGTGGGGGCCGGCAGCGGCGCGCTCACCGTGGCGATGGCGCGGGCGGTCGGCCCGACCGGCCGCGTGTTCAGCAACGAGTTGAACCCGCGCCAGCGCGCCGCCACCGAGCGAGCCGTCGCCGCCGCCGGACTCACCAACGTCACGGTCGTCGAGGGGCGAGCGGCCGAGACCAACATGCCGGCGGCCTGCTGCCAGGCGCTCTTCATGCGCGACGTGTTCCATCACGTCGAGAACCGCGCGGCGATGAGCCGCAGCCTGCTGGCGACGCTCGCGCCCGGCGGCCGGCTGGGGATCCTCGACTTCGCGCCGCGGGGCCGCCACGGCATCACCGCCGACGAGGTGCGGGCGACGCTCGAAGCCGCCGGGTTCGCCGACGTGCGGCTCGAGGCCGCGGGCGCCCGCTGGTATCTCGTCGTCGCCGCCAAACCGGTCAGTTGAGGCGGCGCCGGCGTCCGCGGGTGCAGCGATAGAATGCGCCCGGCCGGTGGCGACGCCGTCGGTCCCCGCATTCGTCCCACCAAGGAGGCCGATCGTGAAGAGGTTCCGCCGCTCCGGTGTCATCGTCCTGGCTCTGGTCGCCACCCTGCCGCTCGGCGCGCAGCAGACGCCGGCGCCGGCACCCGCCGGGGCCACCGACGGCCTGGTGCTGACGCCGGAGCAGACGATCGAGTTCGACACCGACGAGGTGACGTGGATGTCGGTGGACGTCTCGCCCGACGGCCGCACGGTGCTGTTCGACCTGCTCGGCGATCTCTACACGCTGCCGATCGAGGGCGGCACGGCGCGGCGCATCGTCGGCGGCATGTCGTTCGAGAGCCAGCCCACCTGGGCGCCCGACGGCCGGACCATCGCCTTTCTCTCCGACCGGACCGGCGTCGAGAACCTGTGGATCGCCGACGCCGACGGCGCCAACCCCCGCGCGGTGAGCCGCGACCGCCGCACCGACGACCGGCCGCAGATCATGGCCTCGCCGGCGTGGACGCCCGACGGGCAGTACCTGGTGGTGTCCAAGGCGCGGCCGCCCGACCCCGGCACGTTCTGGCTGTTCATGTACCACCGTGACGGCGGCAACGGCATCCGCGTCGGCGCGCCGCCGCCGCCGCAGCGCGCCCCCGACGCCACCGGCCCGCCGCCACCACCACCGCCGAACCGCCTGGGCGCGGTCGTCTCGCCCGACGGCCGCTTCATCTACTACGCCCAGCGCACCGGCACCTTCACCTACAACGCGCGCTTCCCGCTGTGGCAGATCCACCGCCACGACCGCGACACCGGCGACGTCTCGCAGGTGACCAACGCCCAGGGCAGCGCGATGCGGCCGGTGCTGTCGCCCGACGGCCGGTGGCTGGTCTACGGGACGCGGCACAAGACCGACACGGGCCTGCGCATCCGCAACCTCGAAACCGGCGCCGAACGATGGCTGGCGTGGCCGGTCACCCGCGACGACCAGGAATCGCGCGCCTCGCGCGACACCCTGCCGCGCTACGACTTCACGCCCGACGGCCGCTCGATCGTCGTGCCGATCGCCGGCAAGCTGCAGCGCATCGACGTCGAGAGCGGCCGCCAGACGCCGATTCCGTTCACCGCCCGCGTCCAGGCCGAGGTGGCCGCGCGCGCCTACTCGCCGGTCCGCATCGACGACGGGCCGCAGGTGCGGGCGCGGCTGGTCCGCTGGCCGCGGCTGTCGCCCGACGGCAGCCGCCTGGTCTTCAGCGCGCTGAATCACCTCTACGTGATGGAGTACCCCGGTGGCACGCCGCGGCGGCTCACCACGGCCGAGGAGGGCGAGTTCATGCCGGCGTGGGCGCCCGACGGCCAGTCGATCGTCTACGCCACCTGGACCTCCGCCGGCGGGCACATCAAGCGGATCGCCGCCGGGGGCGGCGAGCCGCGGACACTTACCGCGCACGAGGGCTACTACCTGGATCCGGTGGTGACGCCCGACGGCACGCGGGTGGCCTTCATCGCCGGCGCCGCGTCGGACCAGCTCTACGCCATCCTGCTCGACACGCCGCCGCCGGATCACGAGCCCGAGGGCGTCGCCGAGATCGGCGGCATCACCCCGCCCAACGCGCTCGAGATCCGCTGGCTGCCGGCCGACGGCGGCGCGCAGACCCTGGTGGCGTCGGCGCAGGGCGGGCGCGGCCTGCAGTTTGTCGGCGACGACAGCCGCCGGGTCTACTTCACGACCAGTCGCGGCCTGCAGTCGATCACGCTGGAGGGCCTCGACCGCCGCACGCACCTGCGGGTACAGGGCGTCGGACCGGGCAACAACCCGCCGGCAGCCGATGAGATCGTGCTGTCGCCCGACGGCACGAAGGCCTTCGTCAACCTGCAGAACAAGCACTTCATGGTCACCGTGCCGCGGGCCGGGCGCGAGACCGTCGAGGTGAAGATCCAGGGCCGTGCCGAGAACACGCCGGTCCCGGTAGCGACGCTGTCGCGCGAGGGTGGCGACTACCTGGCGTGGACGCGCGACAGCCGCGCCGTCACCTGGTCGTGGGGGGCGCAGTTCTACCGGCAGGCCATCGACAGCACCGAACCGCAGCGCACCGACGTCGTCGTCGAGACACCGCGGGCCCGGCCCCGCGGGTCGATCCTGCTCACCGGCGCCCGCGTGATCACCATGCGCGGCGACGAGGTGATCGACCGCGGTGACGTGCTGGTGACCGACAACCGGATCGTCGCCGTCGGCCCGCGGGGGCGCGTGCCGGCGCCGGCCGGCGTGCGCCGGCTCGACCTGCGCGGCAAGACGCTGATGCCGGGACTGGTGGACGTGCACGCCCACATGTGGGCACCGCGCGGCCTGCACCAGACGGCGGTGTGGCAGTACTACGCCAACCTCGCCTACGGGGTGACGACCACCCGCGATCCGCAGACCTCGACGCCCGACGTGTTCGCCTACGCCGACATGGTGGAGGCCGGCATGATCGCCGGCCCGCGGGTGTTCGCCACCGGCCCCGGCGTGTTCTCCTCCTCCGGCATCGAGGATCGCGACAGCGCCTTCCGCTTCCTGAAGCGCTACAAGGAAGCCTATCGCACCAACACCATCAAGCAGTACGTGGCCGGCGACCGCATCGTCCGCCAGTGGATCATCGAGGCCAGCCGCGAATACGGCATCACGCCAACCATCGAGGGCTCGCTCGACCTCAAGCTGAACCTCACCCAGATCGCCGACGGCTACACCGGTCAGGAGCACAGCTTCCCGATCATGCCGTTGCACAAGGACGTGGTCGAGTTCGTGGCCCGCACGAAGACGTTCTACACGCCGACGATTCTGGTCGCCTACGGCGCGCCGTGGAGCGAGAACTACTGGTTCGAGACCGAGAACACGGTCGGCGACGCCAAGCTGAACACGTGGATCCCCAACGAGCTGCTCGACACGATGATCCGCCGCCGCGCCCAGTGGTTCGCGCCCGAGGAATACGGGCACACCAAGCTGGGCAAGCAGGTGGCCGACATCGTCCACGCCGGCGGCCGCGCCGGCCTGGGCAGCCACGGCCAGCTCCAGGGCCTGGGCGCGCACTGGGAAACCTGGAACCTGGGCTCCGGCGGCCTGACCCCGCACGAGACGCTGAAGGTGATCACCATCTTCGGCGCCGAGGCGCTGGGGCTGCAGCAGGACGTCGGCTCGGTGGAGCCGGGCAAGCTCGCCGACCTGGTCGTGCTCGACGGCAACCCGCTCGTCGACATCCGCCAGACCAACACCGTCCGCTACGTGATGAAGAACGGCGAGCTCTACGAGGCCGACACGCTGAACACCATCTGGCCGGCGGCGAAGACCCTGCCCAAGCCGTTCTGGTGGGACACGGCGCCACCGCGGCCGTAGCGAGGCACGCGCCGCACGCCCCGGCGCCACCGGCCGGCACGCCAAGCGACGACACGGGCGTCGTGGCGCGTCTTGTCATGGAGCCGGCCGGCACTCCCCTGCCGTAGGCTCTCGGCCGGACCGCGACGCCCGCATCGTGGCGAGCGGGCCGCCAAGGAGCTCGCCATGCCTCTCCCACGTGTCTCGCCAGCGACCGCCGCGCCCGGTCGTGCACTGCTCGTCCTCACGGTCGTCCTCGCCGCGCTGACGGGACGCCCTGCAGCGGCGCAGGATACCGACCCGCTGTTCACCGCCACGACCAACGACGTGGTCCGGGCGGTCGCGGTCCAAAGCGACGGCCGGATCGTGATCGGCGGATTCTTCGCCCAGGTGAACGGAGTCGGAAAGGCCTTCCTTGCGCGCCTCATGCCCGACGGCTCACTCGACGGATCGTTCACGACCGTCCTGGACGGGTTCGTCGAAACCGTGGTCGTGCAGCCCGATGGCAAGATCCTGATCGGCGGCGGTTTTTCCACCGTCAACGGGGTGAGCGCGCCGGCGCTGGCGCGCTTGAATGCGGCCGACGGCTCCCGCGACGGGAGCTTCGCCTCGCCGATACCCTCGGTCTTGACGACCGTGAACGCGGTGCTGCGGCAGGCCGATGGACAGATCGTCGCAGCCGGCTTCCGACCGTCGACGCAGGCGGTCGTACGGTTCACCGACGCCGGCGCTGTCGATGCGGGCTTCACGCCGGGCACACCGAATGGATCGGTACTGGCGCTCGCCCAGCAGACCGACGGTCGACTGCTCGTCGGAGGCACCTTTACCGGGATCGGAGGCGTCGCGCGGGGCGGCGTCGCCCGCCTCGAGGCGACCGGCGCCCTGGATTCCTCCTTCACGACCACCGTGTCGCTCGGCGCCGGCCACGGTGTCTACGCGATGGCGCTCCGGTCGAACGGGACGCTGCTCCTGGGCGGACGCTTTACCTCGTTCAACGGCCAGCCGCGCAACGGCCTGGCGCTCGTCGATGCCGCCGGCCAGCTCGACCCGGCCTTCGTCGTCTCGTCGGCCACGGGTGGCGTGGACAACGTCCAGGACATCGTCGTCCAGCCCGATGGCGACATTCTGCTCGCCGGCAACTTCGTCGGCTTCGGCCAGCCCTCGTCGGCCAAGCTGGTGCGCGTGGACGGCACCGGCACGATCGATCCCAGCTTCGTGCCGCGAACCTTCCTCGGCGCCGGCTGCTGCAACGGCTACGTCGCCGCCATCGCCCTGCAGGCCGACGGGAAGGTCCTTGCCGGCGGCAGCTACGCGCCGGCGACGATCGTCCGCCTCCCGGCGGCGATCCCCAACCTGCCGCCGACGATCTCGGCGATCGCCGACCGGACCCTGGTCGGCGCCGCGGGTGAACTGCTGAGTACCGGGCCGATGGCGTTCACGGTCGGCGACCCCGAGGGCCGTTCGGTGACGGTGAGCGCGGCATCGTCCGACGCGGGCGTGGTGCCGCCGGCCGGCATCACGTTCGGCGGCAGCGGGGCGAACCGTACGCTCACCATCCAGCCGGCGGCCGCGGCGCAAGGCCAGTCCACGATCACCGTCGTCGCCCACGACGGCCCGCTCCAGGCCTCGACCAGCTTCGTCGTCACGGTCGAGCGCGTGGCCGCCAACGCGCCGCGCAGTCTGGCGGTGAGCCTGGTGGACGGCCGGATCCGGCTGACCTGGCAGCCGCCCGTGCAGGGGACGGTGACGGGGTACGTCGTCGAAGCCGGCAACACGAGCGGCGCGACCACGGTCAGCGCACCGGTCGGCAATACCCTGGGACTCGACGCCAGCGCACCGCCGGCCACCTACTTCATCCGGGTGCGTGCCCAGACCACGGCCGGGCTCGGCGGGCCCTCGAACGAGGTCAGTGTCCGCACCGACGTGGCCCCGCTGCCGCCGCTCGACTTCCGCGCGGCGGTCGCCGGCAATGCCGTGTCGCTGCAATGGGGTGGCAATCCGCAGGGGACGTCGCCCACGGCCTACGAACTGCGCGCCGGCACCGGGCCCGGCCTGTCGGACATCGTGGTGCTGCCGCTGCCATCGACGGCGCGCTCGCTGAACGTCACGGCACCGACCGGCACGTACTTTCTCCGCCTCGCCGCCGTCAACGCCTTCGGCGCGAGTCCCAGCGCGCCGGAGATCTCGATTGCTCCCGGGCCCGGCGCCTGCAGTCCGCGCCCGGCGGCGCCAACCGGACTGGCGGCAACGCCGGCGGCCGGTCAGGTGACGATCACGTGGAACCCGGCGGCAGGTGCGATCGGATACGAGCTGGCAGCCGGCTCGTCCCCGGGCGCCAGCGACATCGGGCGATTCCCCCTGCCCGCCGTCGCGTCGATCACCGCGGCGGCACCCTCCGGGCAGTATTACGTGCGGCTGGTCGCGCGGTCGGCCGGCGCCTGCACGTCGGACCCGAGCGGCGAGATCGCCTTCGTCGTGCCCTGATCGACGGACCAGGTGATGGCACGGGACACCGCCCGTGGGCGGTGTCCCGTGGCCTCGCTGCGCTGTGGCTGCCCTGCCCCTCAAGGCACGACGACGACCACCTCATTCGACGCCAGGCCGACACCCGCGGCGTTGCGTGACCGCACGCGCACGTAGTACGCGCCGGGCGGGACACCGGGGACGGACAGGACCGTGGCGGCGCTGCCGGTATCGAACGTCGTGATGTCGCGGAGTCCAGGCGCCGACCCGGCCTCCAGCACGTAGCTGGTCGGCACTCCGCTCGCCGGGGGCGTGAACGTGAACGTGACGAGCGAGCCCGCGACCGTGTGAGACAGGCCCGGCGGAGCGGGAGGCGCCGGCACGTTGCCGACGTTGATGAGGGCTTCGTTCGACGCCGGACCGACACTCGCTCCGAGCAGGGCCCGCACGCGGAGGACGTAGAACCCTGGAGGCACCGGGCCGTAGACGAACGAGCGGGCCGACGTCGGCACCGTGGCGATGTTGGCCAGCCCACCGCCGCTGCCGACCTCGAGCAGGTAGCCGGTCGGCGTCGGACCGAGGGTCGGCGCCGCCCAGGTGGCGGTCAGGCGATCACCGGCCGTCCATGCCACGAAGGACGCTGGCGGCGACAGCTGTGACGCCCCGTCGGCACCGATCATCAGCGCCACCTCGTTCGATGGCGGACTGGTCCCGAGCGCGTTCACGGCCCGGACTCGGAGGTAGTAGGTTCCCGGCGCCACCCCGGGGACCGTCAACGACGTCGAGGCCACGGGCAGCGTGACTGCCGTGGTGCCGGGCGCGAAGCCGGCCTCGAGCACATAGCTGGTGGTCACCCCGCCGCTGCCGCTTTCCGCCCACGAGATCTGCACGGTGAAGGCCGTCGACGTCGCCCGCAGCGAGACGGGGGCGCCGGGCGGCTCGTTCCGGGGCGAGAGAGCGAAGTTGACGTTGGACACGGTGGTGGCCGACACCGCCACGACGCTGGCGCCCGACGCCACCGTGGCGGCACCAGTGCAGACACCGCCCGCACACGGCACGTCGTTGTAGATCTCGTTCAGGTGTCGCCCGAATCCGCGGGTGGACAGGAACACGGGACCCGGGGGCAGGCTGTTCAGGAAGTACACGCCGGTCTCGTCGCTGAAGGCCTCGCCGACCGGATGCGACGTTCCCGGCACGTACGCCGAGACGATACCGCGCAGCGGCAGCCCCGTGGACGTCTCGGTGACGGTGCCGGTGATGGCGCCGGCACGGTCCAGCGAGAAGTCGTTGCCCGCCGACGACGCCCCGGCCGCCAGGACCAAAGGGGTGGCGCCGAGGAGTCCGGCCCCCTCGCAGTAAGGGCAGTGGGTGCCGCCGAGCAGTTCCTGGACGTAGCCACTGGCGTTCTCGATGAGGTCGTAGGCCACGAGGTAGTACGTGTCGGGCGGCAACCCGCCGATCACATAGTTCCCGGAGGCATCGACGCCGGCGGTGGCCACGAGTGCCGACGTCGCACCGCTTTGCCGAAAGGCCTGCACGCCCGCCGAGGCGAGCGGATTCCCGGTGTCAGTGCTCCTGACGGTTCCGCTGATGCTGGCGCCCGGATCGAGCTGGAAATCCCGGCCGCTGACGGTCGTTCCCGCGGTGACCGCGGTGGCGTCGCCGCCAGCAGCCTCGGCCGGGGTGCACGTGAGGGTGGCGCAGGGGCGGTTGTCGTAGGTCTCGTTGATGGCCGCCGATGTCGTCGTCTGGAGGAAGTAGCTGCCCGTCGGCAAGCCCTGGATCGCGTACGCCCCCGAACCGTTCGTCAAGGCAGAGCCGAACGCGGTCATGGCGCCGTTGACCGGGGCGAGCGCGCGCACCAGCACGTTGGCCATCGGCAGCGTCGAGGTCTGGTTGGTCACGGTGCCGGTGATGCGGCCGCCTGGCAGGAGTCCGAAATCCACCCCGCCGGTCACGGCACCGGCCGTGGCCGCGATGCCGGTGCCGCTGGCGACCGCGAGCGTCGCATTGCAGGAGCCGGTGCAGAAGATGTCGTTGAAGATCTCGTTGATATAGCCCTGGGTGTTGCCGGTCGTCGCGTAATACGTCCCGGACCTGACGGCCTGCACGGTGTAGACGCCGCTGGCGTCGGAGGCGGCCGACGCGACGAAGTTGATCGTCCCGGCGCTGAGGCGTGTCCACAGCGTCACGGTGACCCCTGCCAGCGGGTTCCCGGTGGCCGCGTCGGTGATGGTGCCGGTCACCGTCCCTCCGGGGGTCAGGGCGAAGTTCCGTCCGGTGACGGTCGCGGCGCCGGCGACGGCGATGGGCGTGCCGGTCGCGATCGCCTCGGCGTCGGAGCAGCCGAGGACGCACGCCTTGTCGTCGAAGATCTCGTTCAGCAGGCCCTGGGTGTTGAAGCCGGTCGTGAACGCATAGTAGGTGCCGGCGGGTACCGTGACCGAGTAGGTCCCGTCAGCGGTCGTGGTGGCTGAGTTCACGCACAGGCCGCTGGCCGGGCACAGACGGACCCGACCGCCGGCGACCGTCGCGCCGGTCGCGGCGTTGGTCACCGTGCCGGAGACCGTGCCGGTCTGGGCGCCGGCCGGAACGGGCACGAGCCAGGCGGCCCAGGCGAGCAGGACGGCGATTGCCACGCGCCGGAACTTCCGACGCTCACGACACACGGACGAATGCGACATGGGGGCTTCTCCTGGACGCGGAGAATCGGCTGGACGGCGGTGCCCGCGGCCGGCGCTGGCGTCCCCGCCGGCGGGGTTGCGGCCGCGCCGCCGATCTCCTGACGCCACGACATGTGGCGCGACGGGCAGAGCCTAGGTGAGGACCGCGCGAGGTCGTGCACGACAACCGACGACAGCCGGCCGTGTCGTCCTTTGTCGCCGGCTCGGTCGCCGAGACCAGGTTCCGAGAGCGCCGCTCACCGGCCAACCAGCTCGACCGTACGGACAGACGCTCCGCGGAACCCGGCGCCGAGACGGCAGGAGAGAGGTGCGGTCGGTCAGCAGCCGACCAGCTCGACCGGCTGCGGCCGCCCGAACAGGTACCCCTGCATCACCGTGCAGCCGAGCTCGAGCAGCTTCTCCTTCTGCGCCGCCCGCTCGACCCCCTCCGCCACCACGCGCATGCCCAGGCTGCGGGCGACGCCGATGATCGCGGTGACGATCGCCATGTCGCGCGGGTCGGTGGTGAGGGTGCGGATGAAGCTGCGGTCGATCTTCAGCGCGTCGAGCGGCAGCGCCTTCAGATAGGTCAGCGACGAGTAGCCGGTGCCGAAGTCGTCGAGGATGATCGAGAAGCCGGCGTCCTTGAGCGCCACCAGCGTCGGCACGGCGCGGGCGTGATCGACCAGCACGCTCTCGGTGATCTCCAGCGACACCGCATCGGGCGTCAGCCCCGCCTCGTGGACCGCCGACACCAGCGTGTCGACGACGTCGGGCCGCTTGAACTGCTGGGTCGAGATGTTCACGGCGACGTTCACCCCGCGGGCCGCCCAGCCGCGCGCCACCGAGGCGGCGCTGGCGGCGCGCAGGATCCAGCGGCCCATCTCGTGGATCGACCCGCTCTCCTCGGCGACGTGGATGAACTGCGCCGGCGACACCAGGCCGACGTCGGGCCGCTTCCAGCGCATCAGGGCCTCGACGGCGACGACGGCGTCGGTGCGGCCGTCGACCTGCGGCTGGAAGTAGGCCAGCAGCTCGTCGTTCTGGACCGCGCGGCGCAGGTGCGACTCGAGCAGCAGCCGCTGCAGCGCGGCGTCGTTCAACGAGCTGGAGAAGAACTGGAAGCAGTTCCGGCCCGAGTCCTTGGCGTGGTACAGCGCGGCGTCGGCGTTCTTGAACAGCTCCTCGACGGTCTGGCCGTCCTGCGGGAACACGCTGATGCCCATGCTGGTGGTGACGAACACCTCGCCGAACGACAGCGCCACCGGCTGCTTGAGGGCGTCCTGCAGGCGGCGGGCGATGCGCGGCACGTCCTCGACGCGCTCGAGGTCGCCGATGGCGAGGATGAACTCGTCGCCGCCGAGGCGGGCCACGGTGCTGGTCTCGCCCTCGGCGCCGGGACGATCGCGGGTGAAGACGTCGCTGTCGCGCAGCGACTCGCGGAACCGGTCGGCCACCGCCTTGAGCAGCTCGTCGCCGGCGCTGTGGCCCATCGTGTCGTTGACGCCCTTGAAGTTGTCGAGGTCCACGAAGATGGTCGCCACCAGCTGGTTGCGGCGCCGCGCCGCGCCGAGCATGCCGCGCAGCCGCTCGGTGAAGAGCACGCGGTTGGGCAGGCTGGTCAGGCTGTCGTAGTAGGCCAGGAAGCGGATGCGGTTCTCGGTGGCAGTGCGCTCGGTGATGTCCTGCAGCGTGCCCACCACCTGGCGGACCTCGCCGCGCTCGTCGAGCGCCGCCTCGCCCTGGGCGCGCAGGACGCGCGAGACCCCGCCGCGCATCAGGAAGCGGAGGTCGAGCGCGAACGGGGCGCCGGTGGCGATCAGGGTGTCGATCGCCGTGCGCGCCGCGGGGCGATCGTCGGCGTGGACGCGGGCCAGGAAGCGCGACATCGGCGCGATGTGGGTGCCGGCCGGGATGTCGAGCAGCCGCTGCACCTCCGACGACCACGTGACCACGTCGCCGTAGGGCTCCCACGCCCAGTTGCCGAGCCTGGCGATGCGCTGCGCGTGCTCGAGGCTCGCCTCGCTGCGCTGCAGCTCGTCCACGGTGCGCTTGACGCGCAGCATCTGGCGCACGCGGTGCGCCAGCAGGGCCGGCGGCGCCGAACGGATGCCGAAATCGGTGACGCCGGCCTCGAGCCCGCGTTCGACCACGCCGGTGTCGTCGACGGCGATGAGCAGCAGCACCGGCACGTCCACCCCGCCCGGCGTCGCGCGCAGGGCCAGGCAACTGCCCAGCGCCTCGCGCTCGCCGGCCCGCTCGGTGTCGAGGACGATGAGGGCCGGCAGCGCCCCGGGCTCCGCGGCCCAGATCTCGCCGGCGTCGGCGACGGCGACCTGGAATCCGGCCGCGCCGAGCGCCTCGGCCAGCCCGGCGGCCAGGTCGTCGCCGACCGCCAGTCGCAGACGCGCCGCGGCGAGCTCCCTGGGGGGAAGGGTCACGAGCGGACTATCGGCACCGGCGCCACCCCCGCGCAGGGCTGTCGGCCCGCCGACAGCCGACCTAGCCGCGCGTGGCGACGCTCGAGTGGGTGGCCAGGCCGGCGAGCAGCTCGCGACCGCGGCCGCCGACCAGCCGGCGGCGGGCCTCGGACGGCGTCAGCCCGAACGCCGTGCGGAAGACCTCGGTGAAGTGGCTGTGGCTCGAGTAGCCGAGCGACAACGCCAGCTCGAGCAGGTCGGTGTGCGCCTCGGCCAGCCGGTCGAGCGCGGCGCGCAGCCGCAGCTCGGTGCGATACCGGTGCAGCGAGGTGCCGGTGGCCCGCCGGAACAGCCGGGCCAGGTGGAACGGCGAACAGTCGACGGCGCGGGCCACGTCGCGCAGCGACAGCGTCTCGCCGTAGCGCACCGCCAGCAGCTCACGGACCCGCTCGGCCAGTTCGCCGGCGGCTCCGCGGGTGCGCCCGGCCGACGACGCCACCCGCCGCGGCTGGTCGCGGGCGGCGCGGCTGACCCGACCGAGCACCGCCAGCATCGTCTCCTCGACGAAGAGCGCATCCGGGGCATCCACCCGGCAGACGTGTTCGTAGACCGCGCGCTGGGCGAGGTAGCTGGCGCGGTCACTCGGCCCGTGGGTGAAGGCGAACGCCGGCGCCCGATCGGCGGCCGGCGGGTCGGCGCTGGCCAGGACGTCGGCCAGGACCGGCGCCGCCACCGCGAACCACTCGCCATGGTCGGCGCCGCCGGCGACGGCGAACCGGCGGTAGCGCTGGCCGCGGTTGTAGAAGGTCACGGTGGCGCGATCGGCGAGGAACCGCGGCTGGCCCTCGTGCGCGATCCAGACGCTCGTGCGCGGGAACACGAACAGGTAGCCGCGGGCCGGGCCGGAATCGGCGAAGAGCGGATGATCGGCCGGGCAGCGCCAACGGCCCACCGCGACGATGCCGGTGTCGAAGAGCGTCGGCCCCAGGCCCTCGCGGTCCCACTCGCGCCGCGGCGGCGCTTCGTGGCGGCGCGCGGCCAGCGGCGCCGCCCGCGCCACTAGGGTCGGGCCGAACGCCGGAAGTACATCAGGTCGTAGTTGGTGGTCCATCGGCCGTCGGCGCCGAGCACCTCGGAGAACTGCCGCACGCGGTTCGGCCGCTGGCGGTCGGGCCCGAGGTTGAAGAACGTCAGCCGTACCGTCTGCCGGGTGTTGGCGGGCGGAGCGGCCGGCGTCTCGCCGACAAAGACGATGTTTCCCGCCGCGTCGGCCTGCCCCCAATACTGGTGCAGGCCGCCGGAGCTGTCCACCCAGGTCTGGTGCCACTGGTTGCGGGTGCGGTCGAAGATGTTGACGCTGCGGCCGCTGCCCTGCGGCGTCGTCCAGTGCTCGGTGACGACGCAGCCGCCGTCCTCGAGTCGGATGACGTTGCCGAGGGCGGTCGGCGCCGACTCGGGCTGGCCGGCCGGCCGCACGTCCCACTCGCCGACCCAGTAGTCGAACTGGCGGTGCTCGGGGCGGTCGCAGCGTGGCCGCGGCGGCGGCGCCGGCTGGGCCGGCGGCGACGGCGCCGGGGCGGTCTGGACCGCGGGAAGCGCCACCGGGCCGCCGCCGAGGCCGGGCACGACCGCCGCCCCGACCCGCCAGGCCCCGACCGCGACCACCCCGACCATCACCGCCAACCCGTTCCTGCGTGGCCACCTCATGCTTCCACCGTCGCGGAGGTGGGTCGCCCGCCGCTATCGGAAACGTGCGCACCACGGCGGCGGCGCGGTCAGCGAATGGCGGCCTCGGCGTCGGCCAGCACGGCCAGGAACTCGGCCAGGATCATCGCCGTCGCGCCCCACACCTCGGTGCCGTCCACGGCGAAGTACGGGACGTCCATCATCACCGCCGGCGGGCGCTCGCGGACGCGCTGCCGCCAGGCGAGCGTCTCGGCCGCGCGCAACCGCTCGACCGGGACCTCGAGCAGCCGCTCGACCTCGTCGGCGGCGACGCGAAAGACCGGACGCACCGCCGTCACGCCGACGATCGGGTGCAGCAGGTGGCCCGACACCGGTACGTGCAGCGGCGTCAACCGGCCGAGGATCTCGACGTCGGCCGGCAGCACGCCCACCTCTTCGTCGGCTTCACGAAGCGCCGCCGCCTCGAACGACTCGCCGGCGTCCACCCGGCCGCCCGGCAGCGACACCTGGCCGGTGTGGTGGCGCAGCCACGAACCGCGGAGCGTCAGCGGCAGGTGCCACGTGCCGTCGTGCGGGTAGAGCAGGACGAGCGCGGCGGCATCGCGCAGGCCGGCCGGGACGACGTGCGGATCCCAGCCCGGACGTGGCCGCGGCGCCATCCGCAGCTGCGCGTCGAGCCCCGGCAGGGCCCGGGTCAGGCGGGCGCGGAGCGCGGCTGGGGTCGGAAGCGGGCCGGACACGTCGATCGATCGTATCGCCGGTTGACAGGCGGGCAGCTGCCGGCCGACAGTCGCGGTGCGGCGGACGCCGGAAGGGAGCGGGGATGACGTCGAACGGGGCGCGGGGAATGGCGTGCGGGGTGATCGGGGCGGCGGCGCTGCTGGTCGGGTGCGGCGGTGCGCCGGCGGTCGAGCCGGCAACGCTGGTGCTGCGCGGCGGCACCGTCATCACCATGGACGAGGCGCAACCCGAGGCGCAGGCGCTGGCCGTGCGCGGCGATCGCATCGTCGCGGTCGGCAGCGTCGAGGCCATCGCGCCCTATGTCGGTCCGGGCACCGAGGTCGTCGACCTGGCCGGCCTCACCGCGGTGCCCGGTCTCATCGAGGGCCACGGCCACTTCATGGGCCTCGGCCAGTCGCGGATGGTGCTCGACCTCATGGACACGACGAGCTGGGAGCAGATCGTGGCGATGGTCGGCGAGGCCGCCGCCAGGGCCCAGCCCGGCGAGTGGATCCTCGGCCGCGGGTGGCACCAGGAGAAGTGGACGTCGGTGCCGCAGCCCGACGTCGAGGGGTTTCCCCTGCACGATGCGCTGAGCAGGGTCTCGCCGAACAACCCGGTGATGCTCGAACACGCCAGCGGCCACGCCAGCTACGTCAACGCCCGGGCGATGCAGGAGGCCGGCATCACGGCGGCGACGCGGAGTCCGTCCGGCGGCGACATCCTGAAGGACCGGAGCGGACGGCCGATCGGCGTGCTGCGCGAGACCGCCGCGGGTCTCGCCGACCGTGCCTACGACGCCTGGGTGGCCAAGCGCTCACCCGAGGAGCGCGCCGCAGACGCGCGCCGCGTGATCGATCTGGCGGTGCAGGCGGCACTCGAAAAGGGCGTCACGTCCTTTCAGGACGCCGGCGAGAGCTTCGCCACTATCGACGTCATCAAGCAGGCCGCCGACGCGGGCGCGCTCGGCATCCGCCTGTGGGTGATGGTCCGCGACTCGAACGAGAACATCCAGGCGAAGCTGCCCGCCTACAAGGTGGTCGGCGCCGCGAACAACCACCTGACCATCGCCGCGATCAAGAAGACCATCGACGGCGCGCTCGGCTCGCGCGGCGCCTGGCTGCTCGAGCCCTACGCCGACATGCCGACCAGCACCGGACTCAACACCGCGCCGGTGCCCGAGGTGCAGGCATTGGCCGGGATCGCCGCCGCCAACGGCGTGCAGCTCGGCGTGCACGCCATCGGTGATCGTGCCAACCGCGAGACACTGGACATCTTCGAAGCGACCTTCAAGGCGCACCCCGAGGTGACCGACTGGCGCTGGCGGATCGAACACGCCCAGCATCTGAACGCCGCCGACATCCCGCGCTTCGGCCAGCTCGGTGTCATCGCCTCGATGCAGGGCATCCACGCCACCTCGGACGCGCCCTACGTCCTCGCCCGTCTCGGCGCCACCCGGGCCGAGGAAGGCGCCTACGTGTGGCAGACGCTGATGAAGAGCGGCGCGATCATCGCCAACGGCACCGACGTGCCGGTGGAGCGCATCGACCCGATGCCCAACCTGCACGCCACCATGACACGCAAGACCAAGGACGGTTCGGTCTTCTACCCCGACCAGCGGATGTCGCGCCACGAGGCGCTGAAGTCCTACACCTGGAACGCTGCCTACGCCGCCAAGGAGGAGACGCTCAAGGGCTCCCTGGCGGTGGGCAAGCTGGCCGACGTCACGGTGCTGTCGAAGAACATCATGACCGTGCCGGAGGACGAGATCCCGACCACGCAGGTGGTCTACACCATCGTCGGCGGCGCGGTGAAGTACCGCGGCGCGACGACGACGACGCGGCGCTGAGGCCGCGCCGCCGTCGTCTCGGTCACTTCTTCAGCGCGTCGCGGATCTCGCGCAGCAGCACCACGTCCTCGGGCGGGCCGGCCGGCGGCGGCGCCGGTGGCGGCGTGCGGGCGGCGTTCACCGCCCGGATCATCAGGAACAGCGCCGCGCCGACCAGCACCAGGTTGATGGCCGCGTTGATGAAGGTGCCGACGTTGACCGTGACCGCGCCGGCCTCCTTGGCCGCCGCCAGCGACGCGTAGGGACCGGGCGAGGCGCCCTCCTTCAGGGTCAGGAACAGGTTGGAGAAGTCGGTGCCGCCGGTGACGAGCCCGAGCGGCGGCATCATGATGTCGTTCACGAACGATCCCGCGACGGCGCCGAACGCGCCGCCGATGATCACGCCGACGGCCATGTCGAACGCATTGCCCTTGACGATGAACTCCTTGAACTCCTGCAGCATCACGCCCTCCCGGATCAGCGGTATCACCTGCCCTCGGGTCTAGCCGCTAGCCGCCAGCCGCTAGCCGCTCACACGGTTCAGAATTTGTAGACCAGCGACAGCACCACCGACTGGTCGCTCTTCTGCAGCGTCGGGTCGGTGGGCTTGCGCTTGTAGGTGTTGAGGAACTCGGCCTTCAGTTCCAGCCGGCTGGCCAGCGACGTGGCGACGCCGGCCGAGAAGGTGTAGAAGCCGTCGCCGAAGTCGTTCATCTTCCACAACCCGGTGGCGGTGTGCAGCAGCCGCGTCTTCTCGGTCACCTTGAACAGGAACCGCTCACCGGCGAGCACCGCGCCGGAGGTCTCGGTGTCGAAACCGGTGTTCTTCTCGAAGACGAGACCGACGCTGCCGTCGGTGGTCCACTCGACGCGCCCGGCTGGCAGCACCGAGAGGCTCAGACCCACGGTGGGGGCCAGCAGATAGTCGATCTCCTTGAAGCGATCACGGGCGTAGGTGGTCAGGCCGAAGGCCGACAGCCGCGGCGTCAGGCGATAGTCCAGCCGGGCGTCGGCCGCGGCGCGATCCACCGTGGTGTCGCCCTCGCTCTCACCGCGCAGGTAGAGGCCGGTGCTCTTGAACACCACCGGGCCACCGTCGTCGCGCAGCACCTCGTAGGCGAGGTTCGCCGTCGTGGTGTCGGAGTTGCCGCTGGTCAGCGAGAATCCGGCGCCGAGCGACCCGGCCCAGCCGGGCGGCGGCGGGGGAGGCGGTGGGGGCGGCGGCGGCTGTGCCGGCGGCAGCACCAGCGGTTGCGCCGGGGTCTGGCCCGTGGCCGGGAGCGGAGCGAAGAGCAGGGCGGCGACGAGCGTCGCGCCGAGCGGGCGGAAGAACGGTGCGGGCATCGGTATGGGACGGGGAAAGACGCTCGCTCCTCGCGGGCCGGTGCCCTGGAGTCGAGAGCGGGGTGGCTGGCCGGAATTGGCTACAGCCGGAAAAGATAACTGATCTTGGCGAAGAAGCCGTCGGCGGTGCGGCGGAACGCCCGGCGGGCATCGAGGCGGTCGGGCTCTTCGAGGCTGGTGCCGTAGCCGGCGAAGACCACCGTGCCCGGCGTCGGCTGGTAGGAGAACAGCCAGTCGAGGCGCAGCCGGTTGGTCTCGACGCGGGCCCCGGGACGATAGACACCGGCGGCGTCGCGGACGAACACCGGCAGGTGGGTCCGCGAGTCGTCGCGCAGCGTGTCCACGAAGTTCATGTTCTGCTCGCCGACCAGCCGCAGGAACACCGAGCGGGTCACCTGGTACTCGATCTTCACCCGCGGGATCCGCCGGATGCCGGCGTAGCTGCCGTCGGTGCGGCGCTGGAACGACTGCAGCTGGTAGCGGCCCTCGACGCGCAACTGGTTGGTCGGCCGCCACACCGCGCCGACGTTGGCGAAGACGATGTCGGCCGAGGCCCATTCGAAGAAGTTCTCGTCCCTGCCCCACAGGATCAGCCCGTCGGCGGTGAGTCCCTTGCGGTTGGGCACCGTGAAGGAGATCACGTAATCGAGGTTGGGCAGCCGTGGCGTGCCGGTGTACGGCACGAGGCGCACGCCGCCGTCGGCCGTGGGATGCGCCACGGCGTAGTCGCGGTACAGGCTTTCGTCGTAGCCGAACGACTCGACCAGCACCGAGGCGCCGACGCGCCAGCCGCCGCGCAGCGCCAGGTTCTGGTTGAAGTGGAGCTTGCGGTCCTGCGACGCCTGGCCGTCCATCAGCCGGTCGTAGAGCCAGGTGCCGTCGAGGACCACGTCGCTCGTGAACCGCTCGAAGACGCCGCCCGGGCGGCCGTAGAAGGACAGCTGGTTGGTCAGCGAGAGCTGGGCGATGCCGCGGCGGCTGATGAAGCCCGACTGGGTCTCGAAGTCCGGATCGACGCCGCGGGCGTTGGCGCGAATGCCGTAGCGGCGCCCGGAGCGGTTGAAGGTGGCCTGCCACAGCGGCGCGACCCGACTGGTGGTGGCGCTGTCGGTGCGGCTGGCCGCGCCCTGCAGGAGCAGGCTGTAGACGTCGCGCCACACCAGTCGACCGTCGACGCCGGCGACACGGTTCGAGCGCGGCCCGTCGACCCGGTCGGTGTAGACGAAGGCCAGCTTCGACGCCGTGCCGATGTCGCGCTGGGCGCGCAGCATGTTGACCACCGGGTGATGGGCGCCGTCGGCCGAGGCGAGCGGGTCGTCCACGGCCGACAGGTAGGCCACGCTGGTGGCGCGGCCGAGTCGCCCGGTGAGCTTGGCAGCGCCGAGCGGCGCGACCACCCTGCGGGTGTAGATGAGGTTGTTCGGGGTGGCGAACTGCTCGATGCCGTCGAGGAAGAACGGCCGCTTGTCGGGAAAGAACAGCGCCTGACGGGGATCGAACTGGAACTGGCCGTTGTCCGACTCGACCTGCGAGAAGTCGGGATTGAGCGTGCCGTTCATGGTCAGCGTCTGGGTCACGCCCCAGCGCACGTTGGCGCCGACGTCGGGCCGCGAGCCGTCGTACTGCCAGCGATCGCCGACCGCGTTCCGGCCGCCGGTCACCAGGGTGGTGACGATCGGGTTGAGGTCGAGCACCAGGCCGCGCCGCAGGTCGTGCAGGCCGTCGAGCGAGCCGGCCTGGGCCAGGAACGACGCCCCTTGCCGCCGGGCCGGGGCCCAGCTGTCCTCGGTGCCCAGGCCCGGGCTCACGCGGGTGACGTGCAGCCCCCACGACTGCTCCGCCGCCGACTGGTAGCGGAGGCTCTTGAACGGAATGCGGATCTCCACCTCGTAGCCGGTCTCGACCAGGCGGCCGCGCGACTGGAACACGAAGTCGGGGCTGCGATCGACCTCCTCGCGGCCGAGCGCCAGCCCGCCGAAGCCGCCGCCGCCGGCCCGCACGCCTTCGACCATCGCGCCGTCCATCTGCTGGCCGAACGGGTTGACGGCGAAGACGAAGGCCTGGCGCCCGTCGGCGAAGGTGCTCAGGAACAGCTGCACGTGGTCGTCGGCGTCGAGGCGGTCGCGGTCGGCGAGAGTCGCCCGCACCGTGCCGGGGGGCGCGGTGGCGCGCACGCCGAAATGCATGGCCGACGGCGAGTACCAGACCAGAACCTGGGTGTCGCGCTCGGCGGCGCCGCCGTCCACGGGCGCATACCGCGAAAAGCCGACCAGCTGCGCGGCCTGCTGCCACGGCGCCTCGTCGAGGTGGCCGTCGATGGTCACCTCGGCGTCGAGGCGCGGCGGCCGGACCGCGGTCTGCCGATCGACGCCGGAGAACGTCGCCGCGGCGGCGGCCACCGGTGCCGGCGGGTCGGCGGCCGCGGGTCCCTGCGCCGCGGCGGTGACGGGCAGGGCCAGGGCGGCCAGCAGCAACCGGATGCGCATCGAAACGCTGCTACGGTAGCAGAGCTGCCCGGCGCGGCCGGCGCCGCCGGGCGTTTCCCCGGGGACCAGCCGTGTGGCGAGATCCGGGCCGGTGCCGGCGCCGTCAGGGAACGTTTGCGGGCCGTCGCCTGTTGACGATCGACAGCGATGTGGCCGAGCGCCGACTCCCGGCCCGCCCGCCGGCATCGCACTCTTGACGGGACGGATCGGCCGATGCGCACATGGGCGTGGATCGCGGGCGTTGGCGTCGTGGCCGGGTCGAGCGTCGCGGCGGTGGTGTGGGCGCGTGGACCGGCGATGCCACCCGCGGCGGACACGCCGGTGCTCGTCGAGCTCTTCACGTCGGAGGGCTGCTCCAGCTGCCCAGCGGCCGATCGTCTGCTCGCGCACCTCCATGCCCGCCAGCCGATCGCCGGCACCGACGTCGTGGCCCTCAGCGAGCACGTCGACTACTGGAACCGGCTCGGCTGGACCGACCCGTTCTCGGACGCGCGGTTCACGGCGCGGCAGGAGCGCTACGCCGCCCAGCTCGACGCCCGCGGCCTGTATACGCCGCAGGCGGTCATCGACGGTCGCGTGGAGGTCATCGGCAACGACCAGCCGGCGGTCCTCGGTGCCGTCGCGGCGGCCGGCGGCCACGCCAAGGCACGGCTCGCGCTGACTGTCGCCGGCCACGGCGTCCGCCTCGATGTCACGGTCAACGGGCCACCGTCCGCGGTCGCCCGCGACCTGGTCGTCGTCATCGCCGAGGACGACGTGACCGTGCGGGTGGCCCGCGGCGAGAACGCCCGCAAGACGCTGCGTCATGTCGGCGTCGCGCGGCGGATGATCGACGCCGGCGTCGTCGCCGCCGGGCAGCCGGTGTCGAGCGCGGTGTCGTTCGATCTCGACCCGGCGTGGCCGCGCGCGTCGCTTCGGGTGGTCGCCTTCGCGCAGGCCGGCGGCCAGGGCGAGGTGTCGGCGATCGGCGTCGCCGCCTTGACGCGCTGATCAGGCGGCCGCCCGCAGTACGCGCGCCGCCAGCCACAACAACGCGACCGCCGTCGCCAGGCCGAGGGCGCGGCGGGGGCCACGCTCCTGGAAGACCCGCCGCAGCTGGTGCAGGCCGAGCACCCAGGACGAGTGGCACAGGAACGCCATGGTGACGTGCGACGCCGCCAGCATCACGTAGGCGCCGGGCGGCCAGGTCGGTCGGATGAACGTCGGCACCGCTGCGAGGTAGAAGGTCGGGATCACCGGGCTCAGCAGGTTGACGGCCAGCCCCTCGACGGCGCTGCGGTGGCGCGCGTCGTGGCGAGGGGTGCCGGGCATCACCGGCGGCGCCGCTCCCTCCGCGTACCAGGCCCACAGGCCGCGCAGACCGAGGTAGGCGAGATAGCCACCGCCCGCATAGCGAATCGCGGTCAGCGCCCCGGGCCACGCCGCGAGCAGCGCCGCGCCGCCGAACCCGGTGAGTGTGGCGTGGGTGACGTTGGCGGCGGCGGCGCCGGCGGCGGCGAGCAGACCGGCACGACGGCCGCCGTCCAGGGCGTTGCGCACGACCACGGCCGTCGTCGCCCCCGGCGTCGCCACGAACACGAAGGTGAAGCTCAGGAACGCCGCGAAGCTCGGATCGGCGAGGAGCGCCAGCATCACACGCGACTCGCGGGCACCGGCCAGCGCCAGGCGATGAACGCCACGGCGGTCAGCGCCCCGAGCAGCAGGCTGGCGACGGTGAGGTGCAGCACCTGCGCGGCGGGGGGCAACGCCGCGGTCAGCGCCATGCCGAGCGCGGTCTGCGCGCCGGCGCACAGCAGCGTCAGGTTGGCGGCGCGCACCAGCGCGCGGTCGTCCGGCTGGCGCAGCCAGACGAAGAGCCAGAGGCCGAGGATCGCCACGGCGGTCACCGCGGCCAGCTCCCGGTGCAGGGTGTCGAGCGTGCCGACCGTCGCCAGCGCCTCGGCGCGCGGCAGCACCTCCAGCGCCGCGTCGACGCGGCCGCGCACTTGCGTACCGAGGCCGACCTGGACGAGTGCCAGGACGATGACGGCGAGCGCCGCCCAGGCGATCCGCCGGCGTGCTGCCCGCCGTAGTACCTCACCATCGTCGGGCCGAGGCCGGTCGCAGGGCAGAGCTTCAGCTCTGCCGCCACCCGGCGTCATCGACTCGAGCAGCGCCACGAGCAGCAGCGACACGATGACCAGCGCCACCAGCATGTGCACGGTGACGATCCACGCCGCCAGCTCGTGGGCGACGACGCGGCCGCCCAACCACCCCTGGAAGCCGGTGAGCAGCACCGCCGCCACGACCGGCCAGAGAATCCGCGGCTGGCGGCGGTGCTGCCGCCACGCCGAGACCGTCGCCGCCAGGATGACCAAGCCCACGGTGACACCGAGCAGGCGGTTGAGGTACTCGGTCCACATCAGCGTCGGGTTGAACTGGGCAGGATCGAACTCGGGCGGCAGTTCAGCCGCCGAGGCCGGCGGAATCCACGACCCGAAGCAGCGCGGCCAGTCGGGGCACCCCAGGCCGGCCCCCGACGCCCGGACCAGGCCGCCCACCGCGATGAGCAGGTAGGTGACCGCCGTGGCGGCAACGGCGAAGCGCTGGAACGAACTGCGCAGCATGGCGACGGTGCGGCATCGTACACCGTCGGCCGGGGCCAGCTCGGCCGGGCGGACGGCCAACCTGAGATTCCGTCTCACAATCGCGGGTAGAATGACGGGGAGATGTCGTCCCCCGGCCGCCCCGACCCGCCCTCGGTCCCCGTCCCGCTGACGGCGGTGCCGGTGGGCGCGCTGGCCACCCTGCACGACGTGCGCGACGCCGACGCCCGGCCCTTCCTGCGCGCGCTCGGGCTGCTCGACGCCAGCCGGCTGCGGTTGTGCAAGGCCGGCGACCCGTGCATCGTGCAGGTGCGATCCACCCGCATCGGCCTGTCGCGGGCGGTGGCCCAGCACCTGATGGTCGTCCCCGACGCCGGCGGACGCTGAGGCCGATGGCGACGGCAGTGTTCCCGGCGGGCGCGCGAACCGGCACGGCGACGGCCGCCGCGGCGCGCCGCGTGGCGCTCATCGGCAACCCCAACACCGGCAAGACGACGCTGTTCAACGCGCTGTGCGGCGTCCGCGCCAAGACCTCGAACTTCCCCGGCACGACCACCGCCGTCCGCACCGGACGCAGCGAAGGCGTCGGGGCGGCGCTCGACGTCCTCGACCTGCCGGGCGTCTACGATCTCGATGTCGACACGCCGGAGTCGGCAATCGCCCGCGACGTCCTCGACGGCGGATCCGGTCCGCCTCCCGACGCCGTCGTCGTCATCGTCGACGCCTGCAACCTGGCGCGCAACCTGGTCCTGGTCGGCCAGCTCCTCGCCCACCAGCCGCGGGTCGTGGTGGCCCTCAACATGATCGACCTGGCGGCGCGGCGCGGCCTGACGATCGACAGCGCGGCGTTGTCGCGCCGGCTCGGCGTCCCGGTCGTGCCGACCGTCGCGCGCAGCGGCCAGGGCCTCGACCTGGTGCGCCAGGCGGTACTGGCGCCGCCGCCCGCGCTGGCCGGCGCCCCGCCCGTCGACGCCGCCTCGGTCGAGGCCCTCGCCGCCTGGGCGAACGACGCCGCCGGCGCCGTGACCGGCGGCGAGGACGCCCACCAGGCCGACGGGCCCACCGAACGGCTCGATGCCGTGCTGACGCACCCGGTGTGGGGGCTGGCGGCGTTTGTCGCCATCATGGGCGCCCTCTTCTGGATCCTGTTCGCCCTGGCAACGGTGCCGATGGACCTCATCGAGGCGACCTTCGCCGAGCTGGGCACCGTGGTGGACGGCACGTTCCCGGCCGGGCCGGTCCGCGACCTGGTGTCGCAGGGCATCGTCGGCGGCATCGCCGGCACGGTGGTGTTCCTGCCGCAGATCTGCCTGCTGTTCTTCCTCATCACGCTGCTCGAGGACACCGGCTACCTGGCGCGGGCCGCCTTCGTGATGGACCGCCATCTCAGCCGCTTCGGCCTGCCTGGCCACGCCTTCGTCCCGCTGCTCACCTCGCACGCCTGCGCGCTGCCCGGGATCATGAGCACGCGGCTGATCCCCGATCGACGCGACCGCCTGGCGACGATCCTGGTCGCCCCGTTCATGAGCTGCTCGGCGCGGCTGCCGGTCTACGTGCTGCTGACGACGCTGCTCTTCGCCGATCGACCGGGGCTCGCCGGCCTGGCGTTCGCCGGGTGCTACCTGCTCGGGGCGGTGGCGGCGCTGGTCACGGCGAAGCTCTTCGGCAGCACGATCCTGAAGGGGCGCGCCCGTCCGATGATCCTGGAGCTGCCGTCCTACAAGACGCCGTCCCTCACGAACGCCCTGCTGACCGCCAAGGACCAGGGGGTGTCGTTCCTGACCACGGCCGGCACCGTGATCGTCGCCATCTGCATCGTGATGTGGTGGCTGAGCGCGTATCCGCACGTCGCGCCGCCGGCGCGCGCCCTGGAACTGCGCGCCGCCGCCACGGCGGCGGGCGTGACGGCGGCGCAGGCCGACGCGCTCGGCGCCGAGGCCGACGCACTCGAGGCCAAGGCGGCACAGGCCGGCAGCTTCGCCGGGCGGATCGGTCACACCGTGGCGCCGGTCTTCGAACCGCTCGGCTTCGACTGGCAGCTCACCGTGGGCGTGCTCACGAGCTTCCTGGCCCGCGAGGTGTTCGTCTCGACGATGTCGGTGCTGGCCTCCGGCCAGGCCGACGCGGACGTGGACGAGGGCGTGGTGGCGCGCATCCGCGGCATGACCCGCGACGACGGCAGCCCGGTGTTCACCGCGGCGACGGCAGCTGCGGCGCTGGTCTTCTTCGTCCTGGCGATGCAGTGCCTGCCGACGCTCACCGTGACCCGCAAGGAGACCGGCAGCGTCAAATACGCGGCGCTGCAGCTCGGCTACATGTCGGGGCTGGCGTGGGTGGCGGCGTTCGTCCTCTACAAGTCGCTGCGCGCTGCGGGGGTGGCCTGATGGCGCCGCAGGATCTGGTCGTCACCGCCGTGGCGCTGTGGGCGGCGGTCGTGATCGCCCGCCGCGTGCTGGGCTTCGTGCGGCCGAAGCGGCCGGCGCCGGGCTGCGCGCACTGCCCGTCGGGACAGGCCGCGGCGCGGCCGGGCGCCGACGAGCACCCCCTGGTCTTCATCAAGTCGTCGCGCCACTGACGCATTTCTTCACCAAGTCCTGGCCTGCCCCGAAAGGGGTCAGACCCTATTCAAGCCCGGCCCTGAAAGGGGTCTGACCCCGGTGAGGGGCGGCGGGCGGCGGCAGCGCTATTCCGAACAGCACCATCCACCTCCGACACCCTTCGAGGGGCGCGGCACGGCGCCCCTCGTTTTTTTCGGAGGCCGGCCGGTGGCCAGCGGCGGGTGGCGGCGACGACCCCCTCCCGGTGCCACCGCACGCGACGGCCGCCAGTCCCAGACAACGCATCCGGGCTACACTGCGCGCCGGAGAGGTGCCCCCATGCGCAGCGTCGTCGCCGCCGTCCTCCTCGGGCTCGCCACGCCGTCACCGTCTGTGTCGCAGCCCGCCGCCGAGTGGACGGCCGTCGCCGGCAACGACATTCGCACCACGGCTGGCATCACGTATCTGACCGCCAGCAATTGGGAGGCGAAGCTCGACGTCTACCGGCCGGCGACGCCCGGTCCCCATCCGACGCTGCTGCACATCCACGGCGGCGGCTGGACCGGCGGTTCACGGGAGTCGGTCGTGCTCCGGGCGCTGCCCTTCCTGCAGATGGGCTTCGCGGTGGTCAACGTCTCCTACCGGCTGGCGCGGGTGGCTCCGGCGCCCGCGGCGGTCGAGGACTGCCTCTGCGCCCTGAAATGGATCGCCGCCAACGCCAAGGACTACGAGTTCGATCTCTCGCGACTCGCCGTCACCGGCTACTCCGCGGGCGGTCACCTGGCGCTCACCACGGGGATGATCGCGGCCAGCGCCGGCCTCGACCGGCAGTGTCCTGGCGCGCCGCTGCCCAAGGTGGCGGCGATCGTGAACTGGTATGGCATCACCGACGTGAACGACCTGCTCGAGGGCGCCAACCAGCGTGCGTACGCCGTGACGTGGCTCGGCAGCCTCGAATCAAGGGACGCCCTCGCCCGCCGCCTGTCGCCGTTGACCTACGTGCGGCGCGACCTGCCGCCGGTGCTGACCATCCACGGCGACGCCGATCCGACCGTGCCCTACACCCACGGCACGCGGTTACATGCGGCGCTGCAGAGCGCCGGCGCGACCAGCGAACTGGTGACGATTCCGCAGGGCCGCCACGGCGGCTTCCCGCGCGAGCAGCAGCTGCGTGCGATGCAGGCCGTGCGGGCGTTCCTGGTCACGCACGGCGTGTTGCCGGCAGCAGCGACCAGCTCGGCCCGACCGTAGACCAGACGAACGTGGGACGGTCAGAGCCCCGTCTGGTTGCTGATCTGCAGGTCCCAGCCGTCTGGGTCGAGCACGTGCCAGCTCTTGAAGTCGGCGCCGACGTTGTCCTCGCGCGGTGTCAGCCCGCGCTTCTCGAGTTCGGCTTTCACCCCGGCGGTGTCCCACGGTGCGATGCCGTACGAGATGTGGTTGATCACCCCGGTGACCGGCGGCCGCGCCGGCGCCGCCGCGGCGGCGGGGCGGGCGTTGCGAATGATGATCTCGCCCACCTCGCCGATGCGCAGCGTCGCCTGGTTGCTGCCGTTGTCGTTGACGACGTCCCAGCCCATCAGGCTCGAGTAGAAGGCGGCGCTGCGCTTGTAGTCGGTCACCGAATACGAGATGTGGTCGAGGTGCACGGTCTTCCACGGCGCCTTGGCGGCCGGGGACTGGGCCACCGTCGCCGCCGGCGCGGCGACCGCTGCCACCATCGCCAGGTGCTTGATGAGCTGACGGCGATTCATCCGGCCGGCTTCGAAGTCGTTGAGCAGGGTTTCGATGGTCTGTTCCATGATGCGTCTCACACCAGGTCGATGCTGAAGATGGCGCCGGTGTGCGGGCTCTCGCCGCCCTTCCACCCCGGATGGATGCCGGCGTCGCAGCTCACCAGGCGTCCGTCGTGCCACACCAGGCCGTGCGGGTCGCACGACCCGGGCTCGAGTTCCACCGTCATCAGCAGCTGGCCGGTCGTGCCGTCGTATTTGTTCAGGCCGGCGTTCGCGGTGGCATAGCCGGTGCTGGTGGTCCCGGTCACGACCCAGATGTGTCCCTGGTCGTCGAACGCCACGTCGTGGAGACGCGGCCGCTCGGCCGAGCTGACCCGGATCAGCACCTCCGGTACCCAGCTGTCCGGGTCGACGCGGAGGATGCCGCCCAACCGCAGCGCCGCGATCCACAGCTTGCCGTCGTGCCACTTCACGCCGTGGCAGCCGCCGCCCCGGCCGTCGAGGCTGAGCGGAATCTGCCGATGCGTGATCTGCCGCGACTGGAGGTCGACCTGGAAGATCCCGTACGGCTCTGCATTGGCGCCCATCCACACGCAGCCGTTGCCGTAGGCCATTCCCGACGTGTTGCGTGACCTGGTGGTCACCGTCTGCAGCAGCCGGCCGTTCCAGTCGACGAGCCACGCCGCCTCGTCGGGGTCGGGGTCGGCCGGCAGCTGGTAGGTCCGCGCGCCCTGCGCGTTGACCTTCTGCTGCCCGATCCACAGGCCGCCCGGTGCATCGGTCATCACCGCCAAGGCATTGGGATACAGGCCCGGCGACTTGAACAGCGTCGTCGTCTTCGCCCGGCGCGTGGGGATGCCGCCCTCACCGCCGGCGCCACGCGGCTGCGCCCGCGTCGCCGTCGACGCCACGCCAAGTGCCAGCCCGGTCGAGAGGAATGCTCGCCGATCCATGGTCGTGCCCTCAGCGCTTCCCGGTGTCGAAGACGTCGGGCGCCTGCGGAATCGCCGCACCGTCGTGGCGCGGCTCCGAGGCGCCGAAGTGGACGCCGCCGGGCCCGTTCATCACCGCCTGGCCGTAGCCGAACCCGCCGCTGCGCGGCGCCGCCACCTTCAGCACGTGGCCGCGCGCGGTCAGCGCCGCCCGCGCCGACTCGGGCACCAGGGCCTCGATGTCCACGTCGCAGCCGTCGAAGGTGCCCTTGGTGAAGCGGCCGGCCTCCAGCGCCTGCTGGATGGTGAAGCCGTGGTCGACGATGTTCGACACGAACTGCGCGTGCGCCTGGCCCTGGTTCCAGCCGCCCATGATGCCGAAGCCGATCTTCGTCTCGCCCTTCTCCATGAAGGCGGGAATGATCGTGTGCAGCGGCCGCTTGCGCGGCGCCAGGGTGTTGGGCTGGCCCTTCTGCAGCGAGAACAGGCCGCCGCGGTTCTGCAGCATGAAGCCGGTGCCCGGCGGCACCATGCCGGAGCCGAAGCCGCTGTAGTTGCTCTGGATGAGCGAGACGATGTTGCCGTCCTTGTCCACCACCGACATGTAGATGGTGTCGTGGCCCTGCGCGTCGGTCACGCCCGGCAGGCGGTCGGGCAGCACCTCGCAGGTGGCCTCGTCCGGAATGATCAGCTCGGCGCGCTCGAGCGTGCGGGCCTTGTCGAGGAGCGCCGCGGTGGGGATCGACGAGAACTTCGGATCGCCGACGTAGCGCAGCATGTCGGCGTAGGCCAGCTTCTTGGCCTCGATCATCACGTGCAGGGCGTTGGGGCTGTGGAACCCGTACTCGCCGAGCGGGAAGCGCTCCATCAGGTTCAACATCATCAACGCGGCGACGCCCTGGGTGTTCGGCCCGATCTCGTAGACGGTCCAGCCGCGGTAGTCGACCTTGACCGGCGTCACCCACTCGGGGCGGTACTCGGCGAGATCGGCCGCCGTGAACGTGCCGCCCTGTTCCTTCGAAATCGAGAGGATCGCCTCGGCGGTCCGCCCGCCGTAGAAGGCGTCGCGGCCGCCCTCGGCGATGCGGCGGAGCGAGCCGCCGAGATCGGGGTTGCGGAACACCTCGCCGGCCCGCGGCGCCCGCTCGCCGTCGATGAGGTAGGTCTGGCGCGAGTTGGGATGCGCCGCGTGCATCTTCGCCGACCGCGCCCAGCCGCCGGCGATGGTCTCCGACACCGGGAAGCCGGTCTCCGCGTAGTGGATGGCCGGCGCCAGCAGCTCACTGAACGGCTTGGTGCCGAAGCGTTCGCGCATGGCGTCCCAGCCGGCGACGACGCCGGGCACCGTCACCGAGTAGATGCCCCGCTGCGGCATCTCGGTGATGCCCTTGGCGGCGAGGAACTCGGGCGTCAGGCCGCTGGGCGCCCAGCCGCTGGCGTTCAACCCGTGGACGGTGCCGGTCTTCGCCTCGTAGTACAGGATGAACAGGTCGCCGCCGAGGCCGTTGCCGGTCGGCTCCATCAGCCCGATGGCCGCGTTGGCGGCAATCGCGGCGTCGATGGCGTTGCCGCCGCGCTCGAGGATCTGCACGCCGGCGCGGGCGGACAGCGGCTGGCTGGCGGCGACGATGCCGAGCGTGGTTGCGACGACGGACCGACCAGGAACAGGTGGCGGCGCCGCCGCGTCCGGCCGGGTCTGGCGCGCGGTCGGCACGGCGGTCAGCGAAGCGACCAACAGGGACGCGAACACGAGCCGGGCGGGGTGCAGCATGGGGCGCTCCTGAGACGGCGGCGGGCGATATCGCGCGGATTCTACACCCGCGCAATCCGCTGGACGCCGGTTTGTACCCGGGCGCATGATGGGCGCCGCCCATGGCGGCCCCCGCCTCCCGACTGCCCTCCCTCGACGTCCTGCGCGGGCTCATCATGGTCGTGATGGCCCTGGACCACGTGGGCCTGATGGTCGGCCGTTTCCACTCGCAGGAGATGTGGGCCGGTGCCTGGACGCGCTACGACGCGGCCCTGCCCTTCCTGACGCGCTTCATCACGCACGTCTGCGCGCCGGGCTTCTTCCTGCTGATGGGCGCTGGGCTGGCGCTGATGGCCGAGTCGCGGGCGCAACAGGGCTGGAGCTCCGCCCGGGTGACCGGCGCCATCGTCACCCGCGGGCTGCTGCTCGTCGCGGTGGCCACCTTTCTCGAGGTGCCGGCGTTCCTCGTCGCCACCCTCAGCGGACCGTCCCTGGCCGACGATCCCGAGTTCGCGATTCCCGGGCGCACCCAACCGCGGTGGGTGCTGACGGTGCTCTCGCGCTGGGCATGTCGATGGCGGCCGCTGGCCTCCTCATCCGCGCCCGGACGGCGATGTGGGTCGTCCTGGCTTCGGCCGCCATTCTCGTCACCGCGCTGACCACGCCAGGCCCTGAACACTTCGACACGGCATACGGGTTCCTGCGCACGGTGCTGCTCGTGTCGCGATGGAGCCACGGTGTGTGGTCGCAGTACCCGCTGATCCCGTGGTTCGGCATCGCGGCGCTGGGTGTCCTGCTGGGACGGGCGTTCGCGACGGACCGCGCCCGCACCTTCCGCGTCCTGCCCTGGGTGGGTCTGGCGGCCCTCGCGCTCGCCGTGGCGTTGCGCGTTCTCGGCGGGTTCGGCAACCTGCGCGCCCCCCGCGACGGGTCGTGGATCGAGTTCCTCAACGTCATCAAGTACCCGCCGTCGCTGGTCTTCACGCTGCTCATGGTCGGCGGCAATCTGGTGCTGCTGGCCGCGATCGAGCGCGGCCAGTGGTGGCGGCAGGCAGCCGGGCGCATCCTGCAGACATTCGGGCGGGCGCCCCTGGCCTTCTACGTCGCCCACCTGTGGCTCTTCGCCCTGCTCGGGGCGCTGGCCTTCCGCCACGGCACCGGCTACGCGGCCGTCTACGCCATCTGGGCGGCTGGGCTGCCACCGCTCTACGCCGTGACGGCCTGGTACAGCCGCTTCACGGCCGCCAAGCCACCTGAGTCGTGGTGGCGCTACCTCTGAGCCCTCCCGCCGGCACCGGTCGCGACTCGCCGGCGTCATAAGCCCTGGCGTGCCCACCCTCCAGACGTCGGTCGTCATCGCCGCGCCGGTCGAGGCGGTCTTCGCCTTTCACGAACGCGACGACGCGCTGGCGCTGCTCAGCCCGCCGTTCCCGCCGCTGCGCGTCGTCAGCCGCCGTGGCGGCATCCGCCCGGGCGGCCGCGTCGATCTTCGCATCGGCCCGGTGCGCTGGCTGGCGGCCCACACCGACTACGTGCCGAACCAGCTGTTCGTGGACGAGCAACTCGAGGGCCCGTTCGCGTCCTGGGTGCACCGCCACGAGTTCGAGGCCGTGGGCGCACGCACGCGGCTGACCGACCACGTGACGTTCACGCTGCCCGGCGGTCGGGTCGTCAACGCCGTGCTCGGCCCGCTCGTCGCCCTGTCGCTGTGGCCGATGTTCTGGTACCGCCACCGCGTCACCCGCCAGTGGTGCGAGCCCACGGCACGGTAGAATCAGCGCGCCCGTCCGCCCGGGGGCGGCCGTCTGGAGGTTCCTGATGCGCGCATCCATCGCGCCGATGCTGATCGTCGCCCTGACCGCGACGTCGGCGACGGTCGCCCAGCCGTCGCAGGCGGTGCGCAACGACCTGCCACAGCCCTATCGGACCACGCGCGACTGGGGCCAGCTGCCGCCCGGAGTGAAGTGGGCCGCCGTCACCGCCATCGAGCCAGCGCCCAACGGTGAGATCTTCGTCGTCCACCGCTGTGTGGACAACTCCTGCGAGGGGCGGACGGAGCCGCCGATCCTGGTCTTCGACAAGGCCGGGACGCTGCTGCGCAGCTTCGGCGCCGGCATGTTCAACTTCCCGCACGGCGGCACCGTCGATCGCGACGGCAATTTGTGGATGACCGACGCCCGCGGCGGCAACGGCATCGGCCACCAGGCGATCAAGTTCAGCCCCACCGGGCAGGTGCTGATGACGCTGGGCACCAAGGGCGTCAGCGGCTCTGGGCCGGCGCACTTCGACCAGCCCACCGACGTCGCCGTGGCCGCCAACGGCGACCTGTTCGTCACCGACAGCCACCGCAACGGCACCAACAACCGCGTCGTGCACTTCACCGCCGACGGCACCTTCGTGCACGAGTGGGGCGGCAAGGGCGCGGGGCCGGGCCAGTTCAGCGAGCCGCACACCATCGCCATCGACGCCCGCGGCCGCATCCTGGTCGGCGACCGCGAGAACAACCGCATCCAGCTGTTCGACCAGCGCGGCGTGTTCCTCGAGGAGTGGCGGCAGTTCGGCCGGCCGAGCGGCATCGCCATCACCGCCGACGACACCCTCTACGTCGCCGACTCCGAGTCGGGCGGGCGCGACACCGGCGCGCACGAGCTGCCCGGCATCAGGAAGGGCATCCGCATCGGCAGCGCCCGCACCGGCGTGGTGACGGCATTCATCGAGGACATGGAACCCCTCGCCGTCGAACACGCCGGCGCCGAAGGGGTCGGCGTCGATGCCGACGGCAACGTCTACGGCGGCGTCGTGCGCCGCCAGATGCTCGAGCGTCACGTCCGCAAGTGAACGACACCGCGTCGACGCGCCGTCGTCTCTGCTAGGCTGTGGGCCACATGGCCACGCCTCCGGCGCTCGCCTTCGACGACCGCGCGACACCGGCGCTCGTCGTCGCCGCGCCGCCCCGCGAACTCGGCTTCTGGTCGGCGCTGGCGCTGGTCATGGGCAGCATGATCGGCTCGGGCGTCTTCCTGCTGCCGGCCTCGCTGGCCGCCTATCGCGGACTGAGCCTGGTCGGCTGGGGGATCTCGGCCGCCGGCTCGGTGGCCCTGGCGCTGGTCTTCGCGCGGCTGGCCCGTCTCTTCCCGGCCCACGGCGGCGTCTACGCCTACAGTCGTCGCGCCTTCGGCGACACCGTCGGCTTCCTGGTCGCCTGGGGCTACTGGCTCTCGATCGTCGCGGCGCTGGCGGCGCTGGCCGTCGCGTCGGTGGGCTATCTCGAACCGTTCCTGCCCGGCGTGGTCCGATCGCCGGCCGGGGCCGGCCTGCTCGCCGTCGCGGTGATCTGGGCCCTGGTCGCCGTGAACGTCCACGGGGTGCGCCTGGCCGGCCAGGTGCAGGTGGCGACGACGGCGCTCAAGCTGCTGCCGCTGGCCGTGGTCGGCCTCGGCGGGTTGTGGTGGCTCGACGTCGCCGTCTTCGCCATGCCCGACACCACGACCGTGCCGGCTGGCACGCAGCTCATGGGCGTGGTGACGCTGACCCTGTTCGCGTTCCAGGGCATGGAGTGTGCGACCATCCCGGCCGCCCGGGTCGCCAATCCGGCGCGCACGATTCCCCGCGCCACCGTCTGGGGCACGCTGGTCACCGCCGCCGTCTACATCGTCTGCACGGTCGGGGTGATGAGCGTGGTCCCGGCCGACGCGCTGGCCGGGTCGACGGCGCCGTTCGCCGACGGGGCCCGCCGCATGTTCGGCGACGGCGCAGCCCGGCTGGTCGCCATCGGCGCCGCCCTGTCGTGCCTCGGGGCGCTGAACGGCTGGGTCCTGGCGGCCGGGCAACTGCCGGTGGCGGTGGCCGAGGACGGCCTGCTGCCGGCCGGGCTCGGCAAGCTCGGCCGTCGCGGCACCCCGGCCGCCGCGCTGATCCTCGCCGGCGTGCTCGCCTCGGCGCTGGTCGCGATGAACTACTCGCGGGGGCTGGTCGGGATGTACACGGCGGTCGTCCTGCTGGCGACCCTGACCGCACTCATCGCCTACGTGTTCTGCGCGCTCGCGGTGTGGGTCCTGCCCGGCCACCCGGCGCCGGCCGGCCTCGCCGCTCTCGTCAGCGCCGCCGCCTTCGTCTACGCCCTCGCCGCCGTCGCCGGTGCCGGACCCGACACGGTCTACTACGGCGTCCTCATGCTGTTTGCCGGACTGCCGCTGCTCGTCGCGGTCCGGCTCGCCGGCCGCGACCCGGCGCTCGCGCCAGAGCCGTGAGCCGCCGGCCTTCCGCGATGGCCCCCGAGGATCCCGCCAGCGTCGCCCGGCTCAACGCCGTCGGCATCCTGACCCGCCGCGAGATCGAGGCCCGGATCCTGGCGCCGGTGCTCGACGCGCTGGGCGGCGAGTTCGGCCGCGAGCGCGTCATCGCGGTCGCACGTGAGGCAATCGCCGGCGTGGCCCGCGAGCAGGGCCGCGCCATGGCCGAGGCGTCCGGGGACACGTCCCTGCCGGCGTTCTTCGCGCAGTGGGAGCCGTGGACCCGCGGCGGCGCCCTGGAGCTGACGGTCATCGAGGCCACCGACACGTCGCTGGCCTTCGACGTGACGCGGTGCCGCTACGCGGAGATGTACCGGGCGCTCGGACTGGCCGACCTCGGCGAGGTGCTGTCGTGCCAGCGCGACGGCGCGCTCGTCGGCGGCTACGCGCCCGATGTCGCCTTCACCCGCACGCAGACGCTGATGCAGGGCGCGCCGTGCTGCGACTTCCGTTACACCCGCACGGCGCCGGACGCTACGCCGGAGTCCGGTCCATCTGGCGCAACGCGTTGACGCCGCTGCGCATTCCCAACAGCCACAGGGCCAGGCTGAGGGCGACGGCGGCGGCGAACGATGCGCCCATCAGCCACACCTGGGCGTCGGTGAGCGGCCGGTGGCGGGCCTGGGCCCAGAGATAGACCGACGAGGGCCAGCTGAGCAGCGCAATCATCGCCAGCACGTAGAGCACCGCCGCCACCATGAACGCGACGCCGCCGTACGACCCGGCCACCTGGCTGGGGTTGTCGGCGGCGAAGCGCGGGTAGCGGGCGCCGAGGCCGGCCGCCAGGCCGACCAGGGCGAAGGCCATGGCGCCGACCGCCGCGGCGGTGACCAGCTTCAGGAACGGATCGGTGTTCAGGAAGTGGTTGCCGACCACCACCAGGCACTCGGTGAGCGCCAGCACCGGCAGCAGGCCGATCCAGAACTTCGACCACAGGAAGTCGCCGAGTGAGACCGGCGCGGTGCGGATGATCCAGAAGGCGGCGCCTTCGGCCGACACCGCCGGGAAGACGAAGCGCACCGTGACGGTCGCCATGACGAAGCCGGCCATGCCCATGTTGAGGAACGCATAGGCGTTCTTGATCACGCCGCTCATGCCGGGGACACGGTCGAGATCGAGGACGCGGAAGTTGTAGAGGTAGACCAGCACCAGCGCCAGGAGCAGGAGCAGCTGCGACCACTGGCCGACGTCGCGCAGGAACACCTTGAGGTCCTTGACGAGCAACTGCCGCCGCACCGCCGACAGCGGCAGCCAGCCGGCCAGCACGTCCAGGCCGCGCCACTGCGCGAAGCGGGCCTTGCGCGCCTCCTGCGACTTGCTGTAGCCCGGGAAGTGCCAGCGGGCGAAGGCCGCGGACAGGCCGACCACCACCATCGCCGCCGTCGTCCACAGCGCCGCCAGGTGCAGCCAGTCGGCCTGCCCCTGCAACCCGGCGAAGATCGCCTCGCCGGCCCAGAACGACGGCAGGAGCGGTGTGACCGGCGACTGCAGCGTCGCGAAGAAATCGGTGACCACCGGCATCGACTCGACCCGCAGCAGCCGCTCCGGCTGGACGACCCGCAACAGGATGACCAGGCTGGTGGCGAACACCAGGCCCATCAGCATCAGGATGTCGCGGGCGCGGCGGGCCGGGAACACGTTGACGAGCAGCAGCGTCACCGCGGCGCCGAGCCCGACCGGAATCACCACGAACGGGGCGACGGTGAGGGTGGCGATGGCGACAAACGCCGGCGGCGCGCACCGCGCCAGGCCGATGCCGGCCAGCACCGGCACCAGGAACACCACCACCATCCAGCCGGCCTGGGCCACGGTCCGCGCGAAGCGGGCCATGAACACCCGCCGCGCCGCCACCGGCGCCGCCATCACCAGGCGGAGGTCGTCGCTCAGGAAGAAGGTGGCCAGCGCCGACACGACGCCGCTGAAGCTCAGGAACGACAGGAAGGTGAGGAACAGCCACGACAGCCCGATGCGGATCAGGTAGTCGCCCAGCTCGGCGTACTGCACCGCCTGGAACGTGACCCAGAACGCGCCGGCGACCAGCGCCGCCACCACGCCGAGGCCGATGCCGCCGAAGACCACGCCGCGCAGCAGGTCGCCGCGCTCGCGGCGCCGGGCGCGGTTGCGGGCCGCCCACAGCGACGGCAGCAGCAGGAACGGGAAGGCGCGCACGGCGGCGGCGGCCAGCGGCAGGCGCGGCGGCGGGCGGACGGCGAGGACCTCGGTGGTCATCACACCACCTCGTCGATTTCCTGGAGGCCGCTGCCGCCGGTGAGCTTGAGGAACACCGCCGTCAGTTCCTCGTCGGCGCCGCCGGCGATGGCCCGCACGTCGTCCACCGTGCCGTGGGCGATGATCCGCCCCTTGAGGATGATGCTGATGCGGTCGCACATCTCCTCGGCGACCTCGAGCGTGTGCGTGCTCATGAGGATGGCCACACCGCGTTCGCTCATCTTGCGGAAGACGTCCTTGATGAGCCGGGCGCCGCGCGGATCGAGGCCGACCATCGGCTCGTCGACCAGCACCGCCTTGGGCCGGTGCAGGAACGCGGCGCTCATCACCAGCCGCTGCTTCATGCCGTGCGAGAAGCTCTCGACCAGCTCGTGCTGCCACCGGCCCAGCTCGAAGAGGTCGAGCATCTCGCCGATGCGGGCGTCGACGGCCTCCGGCGTCATCCCGTAGAGCCCGCCGTGGAAGCGCAGGAACTCGCCGGCGGTGAGCTTCTCGTAGATGAACGGCCGGTCGGGGATGAAGCCCAGGGCCGCCTTGGCGGCTTCGGGCGCAGCGGCCAGGTCGTGGCCGTCCACCTCGATGCGGCCGCCGGTCGGCTTGAGCAGTCCGGCGATCATCCGGATGGTCGTGGTCTTGCCGGCGCCGTTGGGGCCGAGGAAGCCGTGGATCTCGCCGGGCTGGACGTCGAGCGACACGCCGTCGACGGCGGTGAACTCGCCGTACTGCTTGCGCAGGTCGTCCACCCGGATCATCGCGTCCCCCGGCAGTGGCCGAACCACCGCGAGAACCAGCACGCCCCGCCGGCGGCGGCCGCCGGGCGGGCCGGTGCCGCGCCGAGCGGCAGCACCGGCGGGTCGGCCGGCGGCGGCGGCATCGCGGTGCGGACCACCGCGTCGGGCGACAGCTCGACGTCGAGCACCGTCAGCTGCACGCGGCCGATGAGCGGCAGGATCGCCGCCTGGCGGTCGAGCCCGCCGCGCAGCAGGCGCACATGGGTGGCGTCGGCCGGAAACTGGTTGAAGGTCGGATCGACCGGCAGCCAGTAGCCGCGACCGTCGGGCTCCTCGAGGTACACCTCGGGCCAGGCGTGGTAGTAGAAGGCGCCGAGCACCCAGGCCAGCCCGACGTCGATGCGGGCCGGGATGCCCGCGGCCCGCGCCAGCGCGACAAACAGCGCGGTGTGCTCGTTGCAGTCGCCGACTCTGGTCCGCAGCACCTCACGGGCCGACGGCACGCTGATCGTCGGGCTCTTGTCGAGCAGGCCGTTGACGCCGCGCACCAGCCGCTCGGCGCGCTCGCGGGGCGTGGTCGCGCCGGCCACCATCCGGGCCGCCTCGGCGACGATGGCCGGGTCGTCGCTCTCGATGAGCGGTTCGGGCTGCAGGTAGACGGCGCGGTCGGCGTCGGCGGGACCGGGGCGGAGCGTCCGGGCGTCGACGACGTCGAGGACGTCGCCGCGCCACGACTGCCCGACGCCGTCGAGGACCAGCGGGGTGGTGTCGACGCCGCTGACCTGCAGGCGCAGCCGGGTCACGTCGCGGGGCTCGTCGATGCGGGCGCGCATCGTCGGCACCACGGCGGCGGCGGCGAGCAGGTCGGCCTGCACGCGGCTGGACACCGCCAGCTGCACGGCCTGCTCCTGCGGCTCGCGGACCGACAGCAGGCCGAGCGGGCTCTCCTCGCGGATCACCTCGCCGGTATCGGTGATCCAGGACGTGGTGGTGATGCCGGCAAAGGCCAGCTCGGCGCGGAACGCCGGCGTCGGCCGGCCGCCGGTCATCACGACTTCGCGGCGCCCGATCCGCACCACGACCGGCGCGTTGCCGAGCGTGGCGGGATCGAAGACGAGCACCCGGTGCTCTCCGCCTTCCTCGAGCCCCTGACTGGCCAGGCGCCGGCCGAGATTGGCCATCAGCGCCGGCGGCGCGCTGAGCGTGCGCACCTCGGTGCGCGTCCCGGCACCGCTGGTGATCTGCAGGGTGAGCCGCAGGCCGTCGAGGCGGCCGGCCAGGCTGAGCGGGCCGGTGCCCGGATCGAGCGAGAAGTCGAACGCCTGGAGCGCAAAGCCGCTGTCGACGCGCGCGGTCGTCTTGATGACGGCGGGGGTCGTGGCGCCGAGCAGCGACATCTGCAGGCGGCCGTCCTCGTGCAGTTCGTAGCCGTCGGCCGTGGGCACCACCTGGCTGACGGTGAAGCCGATCTTCTCGCCGCGGTAGTAGACGCCGCGCCACTGCGCCTGGGTGCCGTAGCGCGCCAGGTCGGTGGCCAGACTGCCGCCCGACGCCTGGAGGTAGGTGCGCTGGACGACGAGGCCCATGGTGGCGAGCCAGGCGGCAGCCGCGAGCCACGACAGCCGGCGGGTGACAATTCGGGACAGTGGACGCACCGACGGATCTCGGGTGGGCGGGGCCAACGATCTATCGGCACGACGGCCGCGGACCGCCAGCGCTCGGCGCCTCGGCCGTTGGCCGTTGAAGTTTCATCTCCCCCCGGCCGATTCCCTGGGTGGATTCCTGCACACCGTGACCCATCCTCCGGCCGCATTGCCCGCCGCTCGCCCCGACGCCGGCACCACCCCGCCACGCCCGGCCGGCCCCGCCGGCCGGCCCGAACTGCCGGGCCGGCACCGGACGCGCGGGGGCCACGGCCGGTTCGTCGCCGCGGAGCGGCCGGCCCTGGTCGTCGCGACCGCCGATCCGTCGCTGGCCCGCATGCTCGGCTTCGCCCTCGACCAGGTGCGGCTGCCCCACGAGCTCTTCACGTCGGGCACAGACGTCCTGCAGGCGCTGCTGGCCGTGCCGCCCCAGGCCTCGCCACCGATCGTGGTCCTCGACGTCGACCTGCCCGGCGTCGACGGCCACGCCATCCTCGAACGCCTCGGCGTCGAGCGCCCCAACGCGTTCCTCATCCTCGTCATCTCGTCGCACGCCGACGAGTCGGTGCAGGTCCGGTCGCTGCTCGCCGGCGCCTTCGATCACCTGGCCAAGCCCTTCAACGTCCGCGTGCTGGTCGCCAAGCTGCAGCGCTGGACGGCGCTGGCGGCCGGCATCCGCAAGGTCGCCTGATGCTGTCCCTGCGAGGCCTCTGGGTCGCGCTCGCCGCCGAAGGGGTGCTCATCGCCGCGGCACTGCTCAGTCTGCTGGTCCTGCGGATCTACCTGGCCGGACGCGGCCGTCGCGTCGACGCCGGGGTGCGCGCGCTCGAGCCGGTACTGCACCGCTGGCTGATGAACGACGTCGAGCCGGCGGCGATCGTCGCGATACTCGCCCGGCTGCCGCCGCCGGTGGCGTTCCGGGCGCTGGCCCGGCTGGCGCCCGGGCAGCTGACCTTCCAGCGGCAGCAGGTGCTGGCGCCGCTGCTGCGCCACGAAGCGTGGGTCGAACGCCTGCTCCAGCGCGGCGGCTCCCGGCTGTGGTGGCGCCGCTTCGACGTCGCCCGCCTGCTGTCGATCGTCGGCGGCGGCGACGACGCCGCGCTGGTCGAGCGTCTGCTGCGCGACCCGCATCCGGCCGTGCGGCTGGTGGCCATCGACGCTGCCACGCGCCTGGGCGGCCAGCTGGTCGACGTGGAGTTGGACCTCCTCCCCAGCCGGCAGGATGCGGTGCAGCAGTATCAGTTCGCAGCGCTCGGCCGCCACCCGGCGGTGGTGGCCACGGCGCTCGTCAGGCGCCTGCAGCCGGATGCGCCGCCCGGCGCGCTGAACGCCTGGATCGACGCCGCCGGCGCCCTGGCCAGTCCCGAGCCCCTGGACCGCGCCCGCGATCTCGCCAACCATCCGCGGCCCGACGTGCGGCTGCACGTCGCCCGCGCCCTGCGCCGCCACGCCGATCCCGACACGGCGCCGATTCTGATGGGCCTGCTGGCCGACGAGGACTGGCGCGTCCGCGCCCAGGCCGCGCGCGCCCTGGGCGCGCTGCGCGCCCGCGACGCCACCAGCCTGCTGGCGCTCACCGTCTGCGATCCGAGCTGGTGGGTGCGCTACCGCTCGGCCCTGGCGCTGGCACAGATCGGCGGCACCTCGCGCCAGGTGCTGCTCGAGGTCGCACGCGGCGACGACCCGATGGCGCGCGACATGGCGGTGCTGGTCGCCGGGCTGTCGCCGGCCGCCGTCGTCGAGATGTCGGAGGTCTAGTGGCCACCTTCGACTGGCTGGTCGCCGCGGTGCAGATCGCCGACACGACGATCCTCTGGTACATGCTGGCGGTCAACTCGTTCTTCGCGCTGCTGCTGGTGCTGGCGGCGCCGCAGCTGTTCGCGCACTGGCGCTTCGGGGCCGAGGACGTGCTGGCCCGCAGTCTGACCTCGTCGGCCGTGCCGCGCGTCAGCGTGCTGGTGCCGGCCTACAACGAGGCGGTGACGATCGTCGACAGCGTGCGCTCGCTGCTGACGCTGCAATACCCCTACTACGAGGTGGTGCTGGTCAACGACGGCTCGTCGGACGACACCATGGCGCGGCTGATGGCCGCCTACGACCTCTACGAGGTGCCGCCGGCGGTGATGCGGCGGCTGCGCACCGAGCGCGTCCGCGCCTACTACCGGTCGCGGACGTGGTCGAAGCTGCTGGTGGTCGACAAGAACAACGGCGGCAAGGCCGACTCGCTCAACGTCGGACTCGACGCCGCCCGGTTCCCCTACGTCCTGGCCTGCGATGCCGACACGCTCATCGAACCCGACGCGCTGTTGCGGCTGGCGCGGCCGTTCCTGTTCGACCAGAAGATCGCCGCCGTCGGCGGCACCATCCGCGTCGTCAACTCGTGCCGGGTCGAGAACGGCCGGGTCGTCGACGCGCGGGTCGACAGCCGCTGGCTGGCCGGCATCCAGACGGTGGAGTACCTGCGGGCGTTCCTGTTCGGCCGCCTCGGCTGGAACCTGCTCGGCGGCAACCTGATCGTCTCCGGGGCGTTCGGCTTGTTCCGTCGCGACTACCTCACCGAGATCCTCGGCTACGCCACCAGCACCGTCACCGAGGACTTCGAGCTCATCGTCCGGCTGCAGCGCCACCTGCACGAGCAAGCGATTCCGGGCAAGGTGGTGTTCATCCCCGACCCGGTCGCGTGGACCGAGGTGCCGACGTCGCTGACCGTGCTCGGCCGGCAGCGCGAGCGCTGGCATCGCGGCCTGATTGCGACGATGGTGGCGCACCGGCGGGTGCTGTTCAACCGCCACTACGGCGCCACCGGCCTGATTGCCATGCCCTATTTCCTCATCGCCGAGCTGCTCGCTCCGGTGGTCGAAGCCGCCGGCCTGGTGATCACCGTGGCCTGCACCGCGACCGGACTGCTGGCCCCGAGCTACGCGACGGCGTTCTTCGCCGCCGCCTACCTCTTCGGCACCCTGCTGTCGCTGGCCGCCATCCTGATGGAGGAAGTCAGCTTCAAGCGCTACCGCCGCCCCGCCGACACGCTGCGCCTGGTGTGGTTCGCGTTCATCGAGCCCTTCGGCTACCGCCAGGTCACCGTGTGGTTCCGCCTCAAGGCGTTCGTCCGCTATCTGCGCGGCGATCACACCTGGGGCCGGATGCTGCGCGAGGGCTTCGGCCGCGACCCGCTGGCCGCCGAGTCGCGGCCGCCCGGTCCGCCGCCGGCCCGCGCCGCCTGATCGGCGATCACCGCCCGGTGCCAGCGACCATCGCCTCGAGCGCCTGCACGCCGGCCAGGGCGATCGCCTCGTCGACCTGCGGGGTGTCGCCGCTGACGCCTACCGCGCCGACGACGCGGCCGGCGATGCGGACCGGCACGCCGCCCTGCAGCGGCGTCGCGTCGGCCAGCGCCAGGGCGACGATGCGCCCGTTGCGGACCTGCTCTTCGAACTCCCGGCTCGGCCGGCGGTAGATCGCCGCCGTCCGCGCCTTGCCGATGCCGACGGTGACGCTGGCGACCTGCGCGGCGTCCATCCGCGACAGCTGGATGATCTGCCCGGCGTCGTCGACCACCACCGTCACCACGCCGACACCACGCCGCGCCGCTTCCTGCTCGGCGGCGTCGATGGCGAGCCGGGCGGCGGCCAAAGTCAACACTGCCTTGTCCATGGTCAGCGGGCGGCGCACGTCGGCGGCCGCGCCGGGCAGCACCAGCGCGCTCACGACGGCGGCGATCCACACGGCCTTCTGCATCGTCATGGCGTCCTCCGCCCCTCCGATGCCGGCGATCGGGGGCGGTTACGTCGGCGGCGCGTGCAGGACGTGGTCGGTCATCGCCGCGGGGCGCCGCCGGGATGGGCGCGTTCGTACTGCGCCGGCCAGGCGACGTCGGCGCCGAGCGTGTGCGCCGCCAGCAGCGGCCAGTGCGGCTGGCGCAGGAACTCGCGGGCCAGCAGCACCAGGTCGGCGTCGCCGCCGGTGACGATCGCCTCGGCCTGGGCGGGCTCGGTGATGAGGCCCACCGCGGCGGTGGCCACGCCGGCGCCGTCGCGAACCTGCCGCGCGAACGGCACCTGGTAGCCAGGGCCGATGGCGATGCGCTGCGCGCTCGACAACCCGCCGGACGACACGTCCACCAGGTCGACGCCGGCGGCGGCCAGCCATCGGGCCAGCGCGATCGACTCCTCCACCGTCCAGCCGCCGTCGACCCAGTCGGTGGCCGAGATGCGCACCGACAGCGGCAACCCGTCGGGCACCTGGGCGCGGATCGCCGCCACGACCTCCAGACAGAGCCGGGCACGGTTGGCGAGCGCGCCGCCGTAGGCGTCGTCGCGCCGGTTCGACAGCGGCGACAGGAACTGGTGCAGCAGGTAGCCGTGCGCGGCGTGGATTTCGAGCAGACGGAACCCGGCCGCGACGGCACGGCGCGCCGCGGCCCGAAACGCCGCGACCACCCGGGCGATGCCGTCGAGGGACAGGGCGTGCGGCTGGGGATAGGTATCCGAGAACGCCACCGCGCTGGGCGCCATCACGTCGGTCCACCCGCCGTCCTCCGGCGCCACCGCGCCGTGCCCCTCCCACGGCCGCTTCGTGCTCGCCTTGCGCCCGGCGTGGGCGAGCTGCATGCCCGGCACGGCGCCCTGGGCGGCGACGAACCGGGCAATCCGCTGCAGCGACTCGACGTGCGCGTCGTCCCAGAGGCCCAGGTCGTGCGGGCTGATGCGGCCCTCGGGCACGACCGCGGTCGCCTCGGTCATCACCAGCCCGGCCCCGCCGACGGCGAACTGGCCGAGATGCACCAGATGCCAGTCGTCGGCGAAGCCGTCGCGGCTCGAGTACTGACACATCGGCGAGACGCCGACGCGGTTGCGCAGCGTGACACCGCGCAGGGGCAACGGCGAGAACAGTCGTGACACGCTGAGACGGTATCAGACCAGGGCCTGCCGCCGCCGCGTCGGCCGGCCCGGTGCGGCGGGTCGTCAGCGCCGCGTCACGGTGACGGTGCCGAGGTCGTCGAATCCCTGCAGGAACCCGTCGTCGTCCTCCAGCAGGATGCTGGCCCGGTAAGTCCTGCCGCGCGCCAGCGGCGAGAATCGCAGCGCCAGCCGCAGCGTCACGCTGGGGCCCGTCGGGCCGGTGCCGAGGACCTGGGTGTCGCGCAGGACGAGCGCCCCGTTCAGCGTGTGCAGCGTGTCGTCGACGCCGGCCGGCAGCGCCGGGCTCCAGCGGTTCACGACCCGGTGGTAGACGCTGAACGTCCGCGACGCCTCGTCGAAGCGGATCTGCAGGCCCTCCGACCCGGCATCGTCGGCGAAGCGGATCACGGCGTTCTTCAACGCCACCCAGCGCCCGCCGGTGTGCGTCCACTGGACGTCCACGAACACCGGGTCGAACGGACGCGCCGTCTGGGTCGAGGGGGTCATCGTCGAGACGCCGAGCTTGCCCTCGACGACCGGGAAGTTCACGCCGGCCGTCGTGCCGCCGGATTGAATCGTGACCGTCCGGCAGAACGAGGTGCCGGCCATCTGCGGCGTGAAGCTGGCGCAGATCCGCCGCGTGCCGAACGGCAGGTTGCGCAACGTGTAGTTGGTCGTGCCGAAATAGGGGAGGTTCGTCCCGGGATAGGTGCGGACCACCGACGACACGGTGACCTGGGGGGCGACCAGCGGCGGCGCCAGCTCGTCGAGCACGCCGTTGTTGTTGATGTCCTGGTAGAGGACGAGATTCGCCGCCGGCACCTCGCCGACGTCGGCTCGGCCGTTGCGGTTGGCGTCGTGGAAGGCCACGCCGGAGACCACGCCGGGATTGGCGGCGAGGGTCGTGACCGTCACCGGATTCGACGCGGCCGAGGTCAGGTAGTCGGTGAAGGCACGCACCTGGAAGGTATAGGCCGTGGACGGCTGTCCGAACGCGAACACCACCTGCGTCGCGTTCGGCGGCGCCTCGACGACCGCCTCGAACACGCCGTTCAGCAGCATCTCGACGAAGAAGCCGCGCTCGTCGGTCGAGTTGTCGGTCCATTGCAGCAGGACGTCGGTGGCGCCCTGGGCGGTCGCGGTCAAGCCCGAGGGGGCTGCGGGCGGCACCGGCATGGTCACGCTGCGCGGCTCGCTGAACGACGACGCGCCGCGGAAGTTCCGGGCCCGCACCCGGTAGGTGTAGACGTTCGGCGCGGTGACCGCGTTGTCGCGGAACGCGTTGGTGGCACTGGGGCCGAGTGGCAGGAACGTGACGCCGTCCAGGCTTCGCTCGATGTCGTACGACACCCCGGGCGCGTCGAACCAGACCAGCGAGACGAAGAGGGTGCCATCGAAGTCGACGCCGGCCACGGCGTTCAAGCCGGTGGGCGTGTCGGGCGGACCGGTCGGCGGCGGCGGGCCCGGCGGACGGTAGGCGGCGACCAGCGGCGCGTTCTGGCGCGCGGCGCGGGCATTGTCGCGCTCGTCGACGATGCCGATGGGCTCGCCGGCGAAGAGGAGGTCTGGGCTCGACAAATACGGGATGGCGGGAGTGCCGTAGGACATGACCGTGCCGAACAGCCCGGCGACCGTGTGACCCTGCGCGTACGGCAGAATCGGCGGCGCCTCGCCTTGCAGGGCGGCCGTCCCCGGGTCGTGCGCCAGGCCGAGCAGGTGGCCGTTCTCGTGGGCGAAGGTGTCACCCGGGTCGCACGCGGTCTCCAGTTCGATCTGCTGGGCGAAGAAGAGCGGCTGCGGTCCGTTGTAGATGGCGCCGGTGCCGGCGATACCACAGGCCGTAGGCACGCTGATGTCCCGCAGCAGCAGGGCGACCAGGTCGGCACCGTAGGTCGTCCGCGCCGCCAGGATGCCGCCATCCTGATAGACGCGCTGGGTGACGTTGTCGCCGTTGTCGGCATCGCGGATCAGCGGACTGGCCGGCGCGACGTACACGAGGCGGTAGTGCGCGGCCACGCCGCTGTTGACGAACACCGCGTTGGCGCGGTCGATCAGACCGTCGATGGTCGCAAGCATCGCCGCCTCGCCGCCCACGTAGGCGAGGGCCGCGGCCGTATGGAACACCGCCACGTCGATCTCGGCGTCGCCGCCGGCCGGATCCGCCATCGCGGCCGCCGACGCTGCGGTCGTCGTCGCCGACACGACGGGCACGGCCGGCGAGTCGTTGCCGGGCTGTGGCCGGTTCGGGTCGAGCAGTTCCAGCACCGAGCCGCCGTTGCGAATCTGGATGCGATAGGCGCGAGAGGCGGTGCGAATCGCGCCGATGGTCAGCCCGCCGTGCACCGACAGCATCGCGGTGCTGGCGCCATCGCCCTCGACCCGGCCGCTCCAGACCACGTCGCCGGTCGGGCGCACGTCCACACCGGTCGCCTCCAGGACGAGCTCACCACCCTCCGGCAGCAGCACGCGGAGGCGGGACGGCGCCGTCCGCAGTGCCTCGACGTCGGCGACGAACTCGCTGGCCGCCAGGGCGAACGGCGACGGGGTCGCGCCGATGACCGGCAGCCGCTGCGCGGTCACGACCTGCTGACCGGAGAGCAGCACCGGCGAGAGCGCCACGGCCAAGGCGAGCCACGACGGCACACGGCGTGAAATCGAACGACGCAACATTGGATTGACCCTCACCCTGGGGAGGCTAGGGGGGCACCAGCCGGCCGGCAATCCCCTGAACAGGGGATGTCAGCCGCCGCCTGCAAGGAACCGCCCCGCCGCCGTTCTCAGGGTGGAGGACGACGATGCGGCTCGCGCTTCATGCCTGGCACTGGCTGCGTGCCGACCCGCGGCACGGGCAGATTCTCACCCTCGGCTCGCTGGTCGTCTACGGCCTGGGCTGGCTCGGTTTCGACCTCGGCCTGCCGCAGGTGGCGGTCACGCTCGGCGCGGCCCTCATCGTGCAGCGCGCCGGCGACTGGTGGGCCGGCGCGCCGTGGCGGTCGGGGGCGCGCAGCGCCCTCATCTCCGCGCTCAGCCTGTGCCTGCTGCTGCGCACCGACCACCTGTGGGTCGCCGCCGCCGGTGCGGCGATCGCCGTCGGGTCGAAGTTCCTGATCCGGATTCGCGGCAAGCACGTGTTCAACCCGACCAACGGGGCGCTGGTGGCGCTGCTGCTCACGACCGACCTGGCCTGGGTCTCGCCCGGCCAATGGGGCACCGCGGCGGCCTTCGCCTTCGCCATGGCCTGCGCCGGGATGCTGGTGGTGAACCGCGCCGCGCGCAGCGACGTGACGCTGGCCTTCATCGCCGCCTACGCCGCGATCCTGGTCGGCCGTTCGCTGTCGCTGGGCGAGCCGCTGTCCATTCCGCTCCATCGCCTGGAGAGCGGGGCGTTCCTGCTCTTCAGCTTCTTCATGATCTCGGACCCGAAGACGACGCCCGACTCGCGACTCGGACGGATCGCCTTCGCCGTGCTCGTCGCCGCCGGCGCCTGGTACGTCCACTTCCGGCTGTTCCGCTCGAACGGCTTCCTGTGGTCGCTGGCGGTGGCCTCGCCGCTGGTGCCCGTCATCGACTGGCTCGTCCCGGCGGTCCGCTACCAGTGGCCGTCGGCCATCCGTTTCACCCGTGTCGATTGGAGGACTCCGATGTCAGCAGCGTTGCGCAAGACCGCCGTGTTCCTGCTCGCCGTGGGCCTCGCCCTGGGCGTTGCCGCCCGGGCCGAGGCCTTCTGCGGCTTCTACGTCGCCAAGGCCGACACGTCGCTCTTCAACAAGGCGTCGCAGGTCGTGCTCGTCCGCGACGGCGACCGCACCGTGATCACGATGAGCAACGACTTCCGCGGCAACCCGCGCGAGTTCGCGATGGTGATCCCGGTGCCGACCTCGATCACCCGCGAGCAGATCCACGTCGCCGAGGCGGCGCTGGTGACGCACCTGGACGCCTACACGGCGCCGCGGCTGGTCGAGTACTACGACCCCGACCCGTGCGTGATGTACGACCGGCTGCGGGCGATGGAGAGTGCCCTGCCGGCGCCGGCGTCGGTCGGCGCGGCCCGCCAGGAGGCCCGCGCCAAGAGCCTGGGCGTGACCATCGAGGCGCAATACACGGTCGGCGAGTACGACATCCTCATCCTGTCGGCGGCGCAGAGCTCCGGTCTCGAGACCTGGCTGCGCGAGAACGGCTATCGCATTCCGGCCGGGGCCAGCGAGGTGCTCGGCAGCTACATCGGCCAGAAGATGCGCTTCTTCGTCGCCAAGGTGAACCTGGCCGAGCAGGCGCGGCTGGGAGTCGTGAAGCTGCGGCCGATCCAGGTCGCCTACGAGTCGCCCAAGTTCATGCTGCCGATCCGCCTGGGCATGGTGAACGCCGACGGCACCCAGGAGCTGTTCGTCTACACGCTGACCCGCAAGGGACGGGTCGAGAGCACCAACTACCGCACGGTGAAGCTCACCACCGATGTCGAGATCCCGGGCTACGTGAAGGACCCGGCGGTCTTCTCGCGGATGTACCGGGCGCTCTTCGACCAGCACGTCAGGCGCGAGGACATGCGGGCGGTGTTCCAGGAGTACGCCTGGGACATGGGCTGGTGCGACCCGTGCGCCTCCGACCCGCTCACCGCCGACGAGCTGCGCGGGCTGGGCGTGTTCTGGCTCGACGACGCCGCCGGGCCCGGGCCGCGGCCGCGGCCCGGCGTCCGCATCGCGCCGCAGCCGCAGAACGTGTTCGTGACCCGCCTCCACGTCCGCTACGACAAGGCGCACTTCCCCGAGGACCTGGTGTTCCACGAGACCGGTGACCGCAGCAACTTCCAGGGCCGCTACGTCCTGCGCCACGCCTGGACCGGCACGTCGAGCTGCGCGGCCGCCGAGCAGTACCGGCGCGACCTGGTGGCGCGTCGCGAGCGCGAGGCGCAGACACTGGCGTCACTGACCGGCTGGTCGATCGAGGAGATCCGCCGCCAGCAGGGGCCGTCGCCGCTGCCGGGGCCGGCCAAGGACGACCCGGCCGTGCCATGGTGGCGCAAGCTCTGGCCGCAGCCCGGCTGGTAGCGCTTGCGTGACCGGGCGCCCGGGGCTAGGATGCGCGCGATCCGCCTTCAGGAGTGCTCATGGCCACCAAGCTCACCCGTCGCGAGTTCGTCTCCACGTCCACCGCTGCCGGCTTCGCCCTGGGGGCTCCGGCAGCGGCCTTCGGCCAGGCCCCGGCGGTCCGCACCGGCGCGACGCGCCCGGTCGTCATCGCCTCGGACAACGGCAACGTCTTCAAGAACGGCGGCACCAAGACCGGCGTGCAGCTGGCCTTCGAGCAGATGACCAGCGGCGGCAGGGACGTGCTCGACGCGCTGGTGGCCGGCGTCAACCTGTGCGAGCTGGATCCCGAGGAGTCGGGCGTCGGCTTCGGCGGGCTGCCCAACGCCGAAGGCGTCGTCCAGCTCGACTCGTGCTGCATGCACGGCCCGGCGAAGCGGGCCGGCGGTGTGGCCGCCCTCGAAGGCGTGCGGGCGCCGTCGCTGGTCGCCAAGGCGGTGCTCGAGAACACCGACCACCACCTGCTGGTCGGCAAGGGTGCCCAGGAGTTCGCGCGCAACATGGGCTTCACCATCGAGGCCGACCTCAACACCGAGAAGTCGCGGCGGCTGTGGCTGGAGTGGAAGCGGCGCATCGACCCCGAGCACTACCTCGACCCGAAGAAGCGCGAGCGGGCCGGGCTGATGGCCGGCCTGCAGATGGTGCGCGAGGGCCTCATCGATCCCAATCACTTCTGGGGCACCATCAACTGCGACGGCGTGAACGCCAAGGGCGAGGTGTGCGGCGTCACCACCACCAGCGGCCTGGCGTGGAAGATCCCCGGCCGCACCGGCGACTCGCCGATTCTCGGCGCCGGGCTCTATGTGGACAACGAAGTCGGCGCCGCCGGCTCGACCGGCCGCGGCGAAGCCAACCTCTACAACCTGTGCTCGTTCTTCATCGTCGAGGAGATGCGGCGCGGCAAGTCGCCGAAGGACGCCGGTCTCGAGGCGCTCCGCCGCGTCAAGGCCAACACCGTCGAGAAGCGGCTGCTCAACTCGAAGGGAAACCCGGCGTTCGGCCTGAGCTTCTACGTGCTGAACAAGCAGGGCGAGTTCGCCGGCGTGTCCATGTACCAGTCGCGGTTCGCGGTGTGCACGGAAAACGGGCCGGAGTCGCGGCCGTGCGAGCCGCTGCTCGAGGGACGCGCCACCGACTGATGCGTCGCGGCGACCGCAGTACTGCGAAAGGCGGCCGGAATTCGGCCGCCTTTCGTGTTTCGCGAGTGCCTGCTACTGAATCGGGATCGTCCAGAAGTAGACCTTGCGGCCGTTGACGTCGAGCTCTTCCCTGGGCTTCTTGTCGCCCATGTCGAAGGCGTGCGACACGATGCGGGTGCCGGGCTTCAGCTCCTTGTTCAGCTTCGGGAGCAGCTTCTGGTTGAGCGACGGCAGCAGGTAGAGCGTCACCACGGTGGCCTCCGAGATGTCGGTCTCGAAGAGGTCGGCCTGGACGATCCGCACGCGGTCGCCGACGCCGCTCTTCTGCACGTTCTCGGTGGCTTCCTTGATGCGCTGCGGGTCGATGTCGATGCCGACGCCGCGGGCGCCGTAGGTCTTGGCGGCGGTGACCGGGATGCGGCCGTCGCCGGTGCCCAGGTCGTAGACCACGTCGTTCTTGGTGACCTTGGCGATCTGGAGCATCGCGTCGACCACCTCCTGGGGGGTGGGCACGTAGATGACGTCGGGTCGCCGCGTCGGCGTCTGGGTGGCCGTGGCCTGGGCGCTGGCGAGAGCGGGTGCGGCCAGCAGGGCCGCGGCGAGTCCGAGTGCCGTGAATCGAGTCGTCATGCGATGCTCCTCAGGGGTCCGGGGCGAGTATATGCCGCGGACGTCGGAGGTAGGACGCCGGGACGTGCAGAACGGCCGAGCGCGCTGCAGTTCCAGGTAGCGCAGCTGCGGTCGCCTGGCGCGGTCGTTCTGAGAACGAACGTTCGTTCTTACTCTATTTGGCTTACAATTTCACCGCGAAGCCTTGCCATCTGCCACCCGCCCCTCAGCCTTGGCGATCCGCGCCTTGATCCTCGATCACGGCCTGCGGCTGGCCGCCCACGGCGGCCTCCCGGCCGCCTCGATCGGCGCGCTCGCTGCGGCGACGGGCATGACCAAGAGCGGCGTCTTCGCCCATTTCGGCTCCAAACCCGGCCTCGACGAAGCCTTGATCCGGACGGCTTCCGAGCGATTCGACCGGGCCGTGGTCGCCCGGACCGCCGCCGCCCCCGGCGGGCTGGCGCGGCTGGTGGCCTTGTCGGAAGCCTGGCTGGCCCTCACCTCCGCGCACGACCCGGCCCTCGACCTGCTCGTGGCCACCTGTCCGCTGCGCCTCATTGCGCCGCGCGACGCCGGGGCAGCGTGGCACCGTGCCTGGCGGACGCTGCTGGAAGCGCAGGCGACCGCGGCGGTGACCGCCGGCGAGCTGCCGGCGGCGGTGCGGCCCGATGTCGTGGCCTTCGAACTCGACGCCCTGCTGCAGGCGGCGTGGCGCGACGCCGACGGTGGCGACGACGGCGCCGTCGCCCGCGCGCGTTACGCTATCGAGCACCGGCTCCGCCACTGGTCGGCGAGTGGCCCGCCATCCCCCGCGTCATGAAGATCGCCACCTGGAACGTCAACGGCATCCGCGCCCGGCAGGGCCAGCTACTTGACTGGCTGGCCGCCGAACAGCCGGACGTGGTCTGCCTGCAGGAGATCAAGGCGACCATCGACCAGCTGCCCTTCGACCTGCGCGAACTGGAGCACTACTGGGTCGGGTGGCACGGCGGCAAGGGCTACTCGGGCGTGGCGCTGCTCATCGCCAAGGCCCTCGCGCCGCTGCCGCCGACCTTCGTGCACCCGTCGTTCGACTTCGAGTCGCGGGCGATCTCGGCGGAGGTGGACGTGGCCGGGGAGCGGGTGCTGGTGTCGTCCTTCTACGTCCCCAACGGCGGCAAGGACTACGACGCCAAGCTGCGGTTCCTGACCGCGATGGACGACTGGGCAGCCGAGGCGCAGGGAGACGGTCGGCCGCTGCTCTTCTGCGGCGATCTCAACGTCGCCCGCACCGACCGGGACATCCACCCGAAGGAACGCAAGGCCAACCAGGTCGGCGCCCGCGCCGACGAACGGGCGGTCCTCGAGCGGCTGCTGTCGCGCGGCCTGGTCGACGTAGGACGGACGCTCCACCCCGACGACGACGCGCTCTTCACCTGGTGGGCGCCGTGGCGCAACCTGAAGCAGCGCAACATCGGCTGGCGTATCGACTACGTCGTCGCCTCGGCACCGCTCGCCGCCCGGGCCGCCAGCTGCGTGGTCCAGCGCGAAATCGGCTCGAGCGACCACGGCCCGGTGGTCGCCGTCTTCGCCTGAGGTGCCAGGCACGAACGGCGTTCGGCGCGCGAACGGCGTTCGTGCCTGGCACCGCGTGGTAGGCTCACCGGCCATGACCTCGCGGGTCCGGCGCCATCGCGGCCTGGTGTTGACTGCCCTCCTCGTCCTCGGCCTCGGTGCATCGGCCTCGGTCGGCACCTCCACCGCGACCACCCAGCCGCCACCTGGCCGGCCACCCGGAGCCACCTACACCGGCCCCGCCTTCGACATCCGGCCGGTGGCACCCGACATCTACCACGCGGTCGGCACTGGGGCCCTCGCCGTCGGCTGCAACGCCTCGATCGTCGTCAACGACGACGACGTGCTGGTCGTCGACACCCACATGTCGCCGGGCGGCGCCTGGGCGCTGCGCGAGGAACTGAAGGCGATCACCCCCAAGCCGGTGCGCTACGTCATCAACACGCACTGGCACTGGGACCACGCCCACGGCAACCAGATCTACGGCCCCGAGGTCGAGGTCATCGGCCACGAGTACACCCGCCAGCGGCTCGCGGCGGGCGACTCCACGCGCGGCCGCAGCTGGGAGTTCTTCATCACGCCGCTGCCCGGCCGCATCGCCGAGCTCGAGGGGCGCATCGCCAAGACGGCCGACGCCGGCGAGCGCACGAAGCTCGAGGCGCAGCTGGCCGTGCTGCGCACGCAACTCGAGGGCACCAACGCGATCGCGGTCCGGCCGCCGACCGTGACGCTCACCGACCAGCTCACGCTCCACCGCGGCGGCCGCGAGATCCGCCTGCTGCACCTCGGCCGCGCCCACACCGGCGGCGACGTAGTGGTGTTCCTGCCGAAGGAGCGCGTCGTCGTCACCGGCGACCTGCTCGCCGAGGGGCCGTCGTATCTCGGCGACAGCTTCATCCCCGACTGGATCCAGACCCTCGAGCGGCTGCGCGGGCTCGACTTCGACACGACGCTGCCGGGGCACGGCCGCCACTTCACGGGCAAGGCCAAGATCGATCACTTCCAGGCCTACCTGCGCGACTTCTGGGCCCAGGCGCAGGCGCTGCACACCGCCGGCGTGTCGGTCGAGGACGCCGCCGCCCGCATCGACATGCGGTCGCACGCCGCCCACTACCCCGCCATCACCGCCGCCGGCGTGATGTGGCACGGGCCGGCGCGCGCCTACGAGATCCTCGAAGGCCGCGCCGAGTAAGCGCCCCGCACGGCGGCCCGGCCGCGGCGCATCGCCCCGCCCCCGGGTTTCGTCATATCCTGGGAAGACGTTGGCACTCCCGGCATCCCTCTTCTTGCGGGTCCGGCTGGCCGTGCTGGCCGCCGGCGCCGTCACGGTCTTGACGGGCTGCTCGATCAAGACCTTCGCGGTGAACAGGTTGGGCGACGCGCTGTCGGCCCCGGGCCCGTCCGTGTACACCACCGACGACGATCCCGAGCTCATCCGCGCCGCCTTGCCCTTCTCGCTGAAGACGCTCGAGTCGCTGCTGCAGACCTCGCCCAACCACAAGGGCATGCTGCTCACGGCCTGTTCTGGCTTCACCTCCTACGCCAACGCATTCGTCCAGCTCGACGCCGAACGGCTCGAGTCGACCGACTACGCCGAGAGCGAACGGCTGAAGGCGCGGGCGCGGCGTCTGTATCTGCGTGGACGCGACTACTGCCTGCGGCGGGTCGAACTGAAGCGGCCGGGGCTGCGCGCGGCGCTCGCCGCCGACCCGACCACCGCGCTCGGCACCGTCAGCTACGAGGTCGACGAGCTCTACTGGCTCGGCGCGTCGTGGGGATCGGCCATCGCCGTCGGCGTCGATCAGCCGGACCTGGTCGCCGACTTCCCGGTCGTGCGGACGTTGATGGACAAGGCGCTGGCCATCGACGAGGACTACGCCGACGGCGCCATCCACGAGGTGTTCATCACCCTCGATGGCATGTCGCCGTCCATGGGCGGCGACGCCGCCCGGGCCCGCCAGCACTTCGAGCGTGCCGTCGAGCTGTCGAAGGGCAGGTCGGCGTCGGCCTACGTGGCCATGGCTGCCAGCGTGGCCCAGCCGGCACAGAACCGCCAGGAGTTCGACGAACTGCTCGAGAAGGCGCTCGCCATCGACCCGAACGACGTGCCCGACATCCGCCTGGCGACGATCATCGCCCAGCAGCGCGCGCGCATCCTCCAGTCGCGCGTCGACGAGCTCTTCACCGCGGCCGGCGCCTGGCCGGCCGACGCGCCACGCCTCGCCGTGGCGCCCCCGGTGCCGCACCCGGCGGTGCCGGTCGGCTTCCGGTAACTCCAGATGCGAAGGGATGCTATGACGTTGATGGCCCGTGTGTGGATTGGGATCCTGGCGCTGACGCTGACCGCCGGCACCGCCGCCGCGCAGACCACGATTCGCCTCGCCTCGCCGGCGCCGCTCGGCTCGGTGTGGCACAAGGCGCTCAAGCAGTTCGAGGCCGACGTCCGCACCGCTACCGGCGGCCGCGTCGTGGTGCGGGTGATCGGCGCCGCCCAGGACGACGAGGCGACGATGATCTCGAACATGAAGATCGGCCGGCAGCACGCCGCCTCGATCACCGCCGTCGGCCTGGCTTCGGTCGACAACGCCTTCAACATCTTCACCATCCCGATGTTCTTCAGCACCTACGAGGAGTACCGGGCGACCCGGGCCAAGCTCGAACCGATGCTGAAGCAGAAGCTCGAGGCCAAGGGGCTGGTGCTGCTCAACTGGGGCGACACCGGCTGGGTGTATCTGTTCAGCAAGAACCCGGTGCCGACCGTGGACGAGCTGCGCAAACAGCGCCTCTACACCAGCGCCGGCGACGACCAGTTCGTGCAGCTCTACAAGCAGAACGGCTTCAACCCGCGCCCGCTGCCCTTCTCCGAGGTGCAGAGCGGCCTGATGACCGGACTGCTCGACGCCGTGCCGTCGACGCCGCTGGCCACCCTGGCCTTCCAGTGGTACCGCAACGTGCCGCACATGCTCGACCTCGGCGTCGGCCCGCTGGCCGGCGCCACGGTGGTCGACGCCCGCACCTGGGGCACCATCTCCGAAGCCGACCGCACCCAGGTGCTCGCCGTCGCGAAGAAGATCCAGGATCAGCTCGAGCGCGACGTGCCGCAGCAGGACGATCAGGCCAAGGCCGAGATGCTCAAGCGCGGCCTGAAGCTGACCACGCCCGACCCGGCGGCCGCCAGGGGCTTCCGCGAGATGGCCGACAAGTTCGGCACCTCGATGCGCGGCACCATCGTGCCCGCTGACGTCTTCGACCAGGGCACGCGCGAACGCGACGCGTTCCGCAAGACGCGCGGCAGCAAGTGACCGCCTCCGCCGGCGCCGAGCTCCCCGCCGAGGCGCGCGGTGTCCACCAGGGCGGCGTCGTCGACGCCGTCGAACACGGCCTCTCGGTCGTCGCCCTGGTCCTGCTCACGCTGCTGCCGATCGCCGAGATCGTCCTGCGGCGCTTCGATGCCGGCATCCCCGGCGGCACGCCGTTCGTCCAGCACCTCACCCTGGTGGTCGCGCTCCTCGGCGGCGCCCTGGCGGCGCGCGACGATCGCCTGCTCGCGCTGGCTACCGGGGCCCTGTTGCCGGCCGGGCCGATCAGCACCGCCGCCAGGAGTCTCGCCGCCTTCATCGGCGCCGCGGTGTCGATGATGCTCGCCCGCAGCGGCATCGACCTGGTGCGCATCGAGCGGGAAGCCGGCCGGCTGATCACCGAGGGCGTGCCGGTGTGGGCGTTCCAGGTGCTGCTGCCGCTCGGCTTCGCCGTGATCACCTGGCGCATCGTGCGGGCGGCGTTCCGCTCGCACCTCGGCGCCGGCGTCGCCGGGGGGCTCGGCGCCGTGGTCGGCATCGGCCTGGGGGCCGGCCTGCCGTTCATCTGGAGCGATCCGCTCTCGCCGGTCATCGAGGCGCCGGCGCAGGCGGCGCTGCCCGGCGGGCCGGGCAGCTACGGCTGGTGGCTGCTGGCGCTCTTCGTCGGCGGCGCGGCCGGGGCGCCGATCTTCGCGCTGCTCGGCGGCGCGGCGGCGGTGATGTTCCTGTCCGAGGGCGTGCCCGCCTCGGCGATCCTCATCCAGACCTATCAGCTCTCCACCAAGCCGACGCTGGCGTCGATTCCGCTCTTCACCCTGGTCGGCGTGCTGCTGGCCGAAGGCGGGGCGCCGCAGCGGCTGCTGCGGGTCTTCCGGGCGCTGTTCGGCTGGTTCCCCGGCGGCACGGCGGTCGTCTGCGCGATGCTGTGCGCCTTCTTCACGGTGTTCACCGGCGGCTCGGGCGTGACCATTCTGGCCCTGGGCGGGCTGCTGTTCCCGGCCCTGGTCAAGGACGGCTACGGCGATCGGTTCTCGCTGGGGCTGCTGACCGCCTCGGGATCGCTCGGCCTGCTGCTGCCGCCGGCCCTGCCGCTCATCCTCTACGGCATCGTCGCCCAGTCGCCGATCGAGGACCTGTTCATCGGCGGCATCGTGCCAGGGCTGCTGCTCATCGGCATGACCGCGGCGTGGGGCATCCGCGCCGCGCTGGCCCGCGGCGTCGAGCGCCCGCCGTTCGGGCTCGGTGAGGCCACCGCGGCCCTGTGGGACGCCAAGTGGGAGATCGCCCTGCCGGTGGTGATCGTCGGGTCGCTGTTCAGCGGCCTGGCCACGACAGTGGAAGCGGCCGCCATCGGCGCGCTCTACGCCTGTGTCACCCAGGTGGTCGTCCATCGCGACCTGCGCATCGGCCGCGATTTCGGCCGCGTCGCCGCCGAGTGCGCCTCGACGGTGGGCGGCGTGCTGCTCATCCTCGGCGTCGCCGTCGGCCTCACCAGCTGGATGATCGACGCCGACGTCCCCGGCCGGCTGCTGGAGCTGACCCAGACCTACATCTCGAGCCGCTGGATGTTCCTGCTGGCGCTGAACGGCTTCCTGCTGGTGGTCGGCTGCCTGATGGACATCTTCAGCGCCACCTTCGTGGTCGCGCCGCTGCTGGTCCCCCTCGGCATCGCCTACGACGTGCACCCGGTGCACCTGGGCATCATCTTCATCGCCAACCTGGAGCTCGGCTACCTGACGCCGCCGGTCGGCCTCAACCTGTTCCTGTCGTCCTACCGGTTCCGGAAGCCGCTGCTGGAGGTGTCGGTGGCGACGCTGCCGATGCTGGCAGTGCTGGCCGTCGGCGTCCTGCTCATCACCTACGTGCCCTGGCTGACGACCGGCCTGCTGACCTGGATGGGCCGGATCTGAGCAGGCGTCCGATGACCTCCATGCCGCGGACCAGCGCGGCGTCGCCCTCGCCGGCGTAACTGACCCGCAGGAACGAGCCGGTCGGCTCGGCCGGGAACCAGCGCCGGCCGGGGCTGACGACGACCCCGGCGGCGGCGGCCTGGCGGGCGACGTCTTCGCCGTCGGCCTCGTCGGGCAGCCGCACCCACACGTGGATGCCGCCCGACGGCACCACGGCGACGCTGGCGGCGCCGACGTGCGCGCGCGCGGCGGCGATCAGCCGGTCGCGGCGCCCGGCCAGCGTCGTCCGCACCCGCCGCAGATGGCGCTGCCACGCCGGCGCGTGGACGACGTCGAGGGCGGCCTCCTGCATCGGCCCCGAGACGAAGAACTCGGTGACCGCCCGGCTGGCGGTGAGCCGCGCCCGCGCCGCGCCGCGGGCGACGATGGCGCCGATGCGCAGCCCCGGCGCCGTGGACTTGGTGAGCGAGCGCAGGTAGACGACGTGGCCGTGCGGGTCGTCGGCCACCAGCGGCGGCGGCGCCTTGTCGAACGACAGATCGCGGCACCAGTCGTCCTCGATGACGATCGCCCGCCGCGACGTCACCACGTCGACGAGCGCCGCACGCCGGTCGGCGGCCAGCGTGGCCCCGGTGGGATTGGCGTGCAGCGGCTGCAGGTAGGCGACCCGCGCGCCGCTGGCGTCGAAGGCGCGGGCGACGAGCTCGGGCACGACGCCCAACGCGTCGGTGGGCACCGGCACCAGGCGCAGGCCGGCGGCGCGCGCCGCAGCCAGCGCGCCCACGTAGGACGGCGACTCGACCAGCAGGGCGTCGCCCGGCTGGGTCAACGCGTTGAAGGCGGTGGCGATGGCCGCCTGCGAGCCCGGGCAGATGACGACGTCGCGGGCGGTGACCGACGGCCCGACCTGACGGGCGAACCACGTGCGCAGGCCGTCGAGCCCCTCGAGCGGCACCCGGCCCCACACCCCGGGCCGCCGCGCCGCGCGCGCCAGCGCCCGCGCCACCAGGTCCACGGCCTGCAGATCCTCGGCGGGATAGCCGCCGGCGAGGTTGATGGCGCCGGCCGGCGCGCCGGCCAGGAGCGTCGCGACGTCGTCGGCGGTGATCCGCCCCGGCCCGAGCGCGCTGGCCTGCCAGGCGAAGTCGGCGGCCACGTCGGCCGGGGCGGCGGCGCCGGCGGCGACGAAGGTGCCGTGCCCGGGCCGGGCGTCGAGGACCCCTTCGTCGGCCAGACGCGCCATGGCCTGGCGCACGGTGCCGGGGCTGACGCGGTGACGGGCCATCAGCGCCCGCACCGACGGCAGCCGGCTGCCCGGCGCCAGCGCCGCCGCCTCGCGGCGCAGCCCTTGAATCAGCGACGCTACGCTGTTACTCTCCGGCATGAGTCATCACGATAGCGCTACTCTCGGCGACCCGGAAGCGCTTTCGACCTCCGCCCTGCTCCGCGACGCCGCCGAGCGCGGCGCGCGCTACCGGGCCGCCGCCGCCGGCCGCAAGGTGACGCCGTCGGCCGAGGCGCTGGCCGGTCTGGCCGGGTTCGCGGCGCCGCTGCCGGCGACCGGCCGCGATCCGCGCCAGGTCCTCGACCAACTCGATCGCCTCGGCTCGCCGGCGACGCTCACCATGACCGGCGGCCGCTACTTCGGCTTCGTCAACGGCAGTTCCCTGCCGGTCACCGTCGCCACCAACTGGCTGGCCACGGCCTGGGATCAGAACTGCGCCCTGCACGTGATGTCGCCGGCGGCGGCCACCCTCGAGGCGACGGCGCTGGCGTGGACCCTCGACGCGCTGCGCCTGCCCGCCGAGAGCGCCGGCGCGTTCGTGGTCGGCGCGACAATGGCCAACTTCACCGCCCTGGCCGCGGCCCGGCACGCCGTGCTGGCCCGCGCCGGCTGGGACGTGGACGACCAGGGCCTCACCGGCGCGCCGCCGGTCACCGTGGCCGTCGGCGCCGAGGTGCACTCGACGGTGCGACGGGTGCTGGGGCTGCTCGGCTTCGGCCGCACCCGCACCGTGGACCTGCCGGTGGACGGCCAGGGGCGCATCGACGCGACGCGGCTGCCGCCGCTGGCCGGGCCGGCCATCGTCTGCATCCAGGCCGGCAACGTCAACACCGGCGCCTTCGATCCGGCCGCGGCGATCTGCGACTGGGCCCACGCCGCCGGCGCCTGGGTGCACGTCGACGGCGCCTTCGGGTTGTGGGCGCGGGCCGCCCGCGACTACGCCGCCCAGGCCGAGGGCTACGAGCGCGCCGACTCCTGGGCCACCGACGCGCACAAGTGGCTGAACGTGCCCTACGACTGCGGCATCGCGATGGTGCACGACGAGGCGGCGCTGCGGGCGGCGATGGCGATGAGCGCCGCCTACCTGCCGCCGTCGGGGGTGCGCGACCCGATGCACTACTCACCCGACGGCTCGCGCCGGGCCCGCGGCGTGGACGTCTGGGCCGCCCTGGCCTTTCTCGGCCGCGACGGGCTCGACGCGCTGATCGCGCGCTGCTGCCGGCACGCGGCGTGGATGGCCGCCGGCCTGCGCGCCGCCGGCCACGAGGTGCTGAACGAGGTCACGCTGAACCAGGTGCTGGTGGCCTTCGGCGACGACGCCACGACGGCGCGGGTGATCGCCGCGGTGCAGGAGGCCGGCGTGTGCTGGTGCGGCGGCACGCGCTGGCACGGCCGCGAGGCGATGCGGATCAGCGTCTCGTCCTACGCCACCACCGACGCGGACGCGGCGCTGTCGCTGGCGTCGATCCTCGACTGCGCGACCGCGGTCACGGGGACGCGGGCGTGAATCCGGAACCCGCGGCATCGGCGGCGGCGGCGGCTGTGACCTCGCTGGGCCGGGCCGGTTTCGCCCGGCTGGCCGGCCGCGAGGTGCAGGCCCTGGCCGGCACCGCGGCGGACGGGTTCGCGAGCCTGGCGGCGAGCTGGGCGGACCTCGACACCGACACCTACATGGCCGACGGCGGCCGCTACCGGCGGCGCCGCTATGCCAGCTTCGCCGTCGACGGCGCCGTCGTCACCCGCCGCCCGCACCAGCCCCACTACCAGGGCCGCGACTACAACCGCCTCAACGGCGGCGTCGATCGCTGGTTCACGCCGATCGCCGACGCCGTGGCCGCCCACCCGCTGTTCGAGCGCCTGGTGGTGCTCTTCGGCGGCATGTTCGACGCCGCGGCGGCGCCGCGGCCGTGGATCGTCGAAGCGCACCAGTTCCGCATCGAAGCCGACCCCGGGCATCCCGGCCTGCCGACGCCCGAGGGCATGCACCGCGACGGCGTGGACTGGGTGGCGGTGTGCCTGATCGGCCGCACCAACGTCGCCGGCGGCGTCACCGCCGTGGCCGATGCGGAGGGCCGGTCGCTGGGCACGTTCACGCTCGTCGACCCGCTCGACACCGTGGTCCTCGACGATCATCGCCTCTGGCACGGCGTCACGCCGGTGATGCCCGAGCGTCCCGGCCACCCCGCGCACCGCGACGTGCTGGTCCTCACCTACCGCGACGGACACGCGGGTTGATCGGCGCCGGGCCGCCGCCCATACTGGCGGCAGCCATGCTGCTGCTGACGCGCGTCCCGGCGCCGCCGCTCGACCGGGCGATCGCCGCGCTGTGGTACTTCCGCCGGGCGCCGCAGCCGTTCGCGCTCGAGCGGGTGCTGCCGACCGGCACGACGCAGCTCATCGTCAACCTGAAGGAAGACGTCACCCGCGGCTACGACCTCTGCGGCCGCGTGACCACGCGGTCCGGGTCGGTGCTGGTCGGCGCCCGGACGCGCTTCGAGATCATCGACTCGGACGAGCAGGAACACGTCATCGCCGCGATCTTCCGTCCGGGCGGTACGCGGCCCTTCTTCGCCCCACCGGCCGATGCATTCACCGGCGACGACGTGCCGCTCGACGCACTCTGGACCCCGGCCGCCGCGGCGCGGCTGCGCGAACAGCTGCTCGCCGCCGCAACGCCCGACGGCGCACTCGACGCCCTCGAACGCGCGCTACGCGACGCCTGGCGGGATCGACCGACGCCGCCATCGGTGGCGGCGGCCCTGGCCACCTTCACCCGGGCCCCGCACGTGGCGCGCATCGGTGCGGTGGCCGACGCCGTCGGCCTCAGCCGCAAGCGCTTCATCGAGGGGTTTCGCCGTGAGGTGGGCCTGACGCCCAAGCACTACTGTCGGATCCGCCGCTTCCAGCGCGCCCTCACGGAAGCCCATGCCGCGGCCGACGTGGACTGGGCGCAGGTGGCGGCGGCGGGCGGCTACTACGACCAGTCGCACTTCATCCACGACTTCCGCAGCTTCTCGGGGCTGACGCCGACCGGCTACCGGGCCGGCCGGACCGCGTTCCAGAACCACGTCACTTTTCTCCAAGCGCCGGCCGGCTGACATCGGCCAGGATGCGGTCATGGCCGACACCATGGACAGCTACCGCACCCTCACGCCGTATCTCGTCGTCGCCGATGCCGACGCCGAGCTCCGCTTTCTGACCGCCGCGTTCGGCGCCACCGAGACGATGGTGAGCCGCCGCGACGACGGCGCGGTGATGCACGCCGAACTGCAGATCGGCGACTCGCTGGTGATGCTCGGGCAGGCCAGCGACGAGTGGAAGCCGGTCGGCGGCGCGCTCTACCTGTGGATCCCCGACGTGGACGCCACCTACGCGCGGGCGCTGGCCGCCGGCGCCACCGCGCAGATGCCGCCCGGGGACAAGCCGTACGGCCATCGCAACGCCGGCGTCGTGGACGCCAACGGCGTGACCTGGTGGATCGGCGCGCCGGTGACGCCCTAGCGCTTCTTGAGCCGCTCGCCGGTCCATCTGGTCCGGCCGCGGGTGGTGGACAGCTCCCCCTCGAGCGTGCCGTCGTCCTTCATAGTCGCGACGATCGGCCCCGCCTTGGCGTCGGACTCGCCGCCATGGCCCAGGCCGGCATGGTCCTCGGGCCGTTCGCCTTTCAGGGTGAGCACGCGGTCCACGAAGTCGCCGACGAGCAGCACGCGGCGGCCCTGGGCCAGCATCACGCCTTCGATCCGCTGCTCCTTCTGCTCGAGTTCGAGGCCGAACGAATGCCCTTCGACCATCATCACCCAGACGCCGGTGAGGTCGGTGAGCGACCCATCGGGGGTCTGAGCTCCGGCCGGGGCCGCAGACACGAGCGCCGCCGCTGCCGCGGCGACGACGACGATCTTCACCATCGGCGTTCCTCCCATGAGGCATCGTGAGCCGCGGCGGCTGAACGGTGCCTGAACACGCCGGCACGCGGCTCGTCGCGGCGCCGCGGGCGAAAACGCCATAGGATCGCCGGGTGACCTTCGACCCGTCGTCGAAGAACCGGCTGACCCGTCACGACCTGGCGCGGTTTTCGTCGCCCTCGCTGTTCGATCGGCTGGGTCGCGCCGTGTGCGCGGCCGGCTGCCTGCCGCGCAAGGAGCTCTACGAGGCGTGGGAGCTGGCGCGACGGGTGCGGCGGCGGTTCCGCGGCGGCCACGTGGTGGACGTCGGCGGCGGCCACGGGCTGCTCGCCCACGTCCTGCTGCTCATCGACCGGACGTCGCCGTCGGCCGTCGTCGTCGATCCCCAACCGCCGCGCTCGGCCGGGACCCTGCGCGCGGCCCTGCGCGACGCCTGGCCCGACCTGCCGCCGGTGACGCATCAGCGGGCGTCGTTCGACGACGTCGCGGTGGCACCGGCCGACCTGGTGGTGTCGTGTCACGCCTGCGGCCCGCTGGCCGATCGCATCCTGGCCCGCGCCGCCGCGGCACGGGCCCGCGTCGCCGTGATGCCCTGCTGTCACCATGTCGACGGCCGCGAGGCCCTCGACGGCTGGATGGACCCGGCGCTGGCCATCGACGCCCGCCGGGCCTTCACCCTCCAACAGCGCGACTACACGGTGTGGACGGCGACGATCCCGGCCGCGATCACGCCCAAGCACCGGGTGCTGATGGGCGCGCCACGGCCCCCGGCGCGGTGATATAACCGCCGGCATGACGCCCTCGCGCTGGAACTGGCTGTCGTGGCTCGCTCTCGTCGTCGCGCTCGTCGCCGTGGCCATCCTGGCCGTGGCCGGTCCCGGTTACCGCATGGGATGGTTCGGGCTCGGCACGGCGCTGCGTCCGATGCTCACCTGGGCCGCCTACGGCGGCATCGCCGCCGGCGTGCTGGCCATCGTCGCCCTGCTGCTCAACCGCCGCGGCAGCGTCGGCGCCCGCCTGGCGGCGCTGGTCGCCCTGGTCGTCGGCGCCGGCAGCCTCTACGTGCCCTGGCAGTGGGCACAGGTGGCGCGCGCGGTGCCGCCCATCCACGACATCTCCACCGACACGATCACGCCGCCCACCTACGTCGAGGTGGCGACGCTGCGCCAGGAGCTCAAGGTGCCCAACAGCCTCGACTACCTGCCCGAGGTGGCCGCGCAGCAGCGCACGGCCTATCCCGACGTGCAGCCGGCGTTCCTGGCGATGTCGACGGCCGAAGCCTACGGCAAGGCGCTCGCAGTGGTGCGCGCCCGCGGCTGGGAGGTCGTCGCCGCCGACGAGGCCGGCCGGCGCATCGAAGCCACCGACACGACCCGCTGGTTCGGCTTCAAGGACGACATCGCCATCCGGGTCAGCGCGGTGCCCGACGGCACCAGCCGGGTCGACATCCGCTCGGTGTCGCGGGTCGGGCGCAGCGACGTCGGCACCAACGCCAGGCGCATCCGCGCGTTCCTCGACGACCTGACCCGCTGACGCCGCGCCGGGGGCTGCCGCGAACCCGTCAGTTGGTCTGGCCCTTGTCGAGCAGCGTCTTGACGTGCCTGGCCACGTCCTCGTGGGTGGCGAACCACACGCCGCCCTTCTGCTTCATGTGGACGATCAGGCGCTCCAGCACCGCCACGCGCGAGCGGTGGCCCATGATGTGCGGGTGCATGGTCAGCACGTAGAGGCCGCGCTCGTCCCAGGCGACGTCGAACTCCGACTGGAACACCTCGAGCACGTGCTCGGGTGACGGCATCGAGCCGTCCGAGGCGCCGAAGTAGGGCGCGTCGTCGACGATGCGCTCGATCGGCAGCTCGACGACGCCGGTGCCCTTCCTGTTCATCAGGATCTCGTAGGCGTCGTCGCTGGCCATCAGGCTGCTGTCGTAGAGGAAGCCGGCCTTCTGGATCTGCGCCATGGTGAACTTGCTGAACTTCCACGACGGCGCCCGGTAGCCGACCGGGCGCTTGCCCATCTGCCTGGTCAGCAGTTCCAGCGACTGGTCGAGCAGGCGCTGCTCTTCGGCCTCGTCGTTCAGGGTCGGCAGCCGTTCGTGGATCCAGCCGTGGATGCCGATCTCGTGCACCTTCTTCTCGAGGATGCTCGGCACCATCTGCGGGTGCAGGGCCGCGCTCACCGCCGGGATGAAGAACGACGCCGGCACCTGCTGGCGGTCGAGCATGCGCAGGATGCGCGGCAGCCCGTCCACGGCGCCGTATTCGCCGCGCGACAGCACCTCGTAGTCGAGGTTGCCCTGCGACAGCGCCATCGACGCGTTGTCCACGTCGAAGGACAGGGCGACGGCGACGCGGTTGCCACCCGGCCACGACTCCGGCTTCAGCCGGCGGCCGGCGCTGACGTGGAACATCTCGCTCTCGAGCTGCTCCATGGTCTTGGTGACGCCGGGCAGCGGGTTGGGCCGCGCCGCGGCGGGAGCCGCCGGCGCCTGGGCCTGGCCGGCCTGTCCACAGGCCGCGGCCAGCGCCGCCACCAGTCCCACAGCCGCGAAGTCGAGCAAGCGTGCGCGTGTCATCCTCGTGCCTCCGTCCTGGTGCCGCCGAGCGCGGCGGCGAGATGGTCCGCGGACCTGAGCGTGACCGCGGCAAAGGTCAGGGTGCCGTTGGTGCAGCCCGCGGTGGGCAGCGTCGGCGCCCCGACGACGAACAGGTTCTCGTGATCGTGGGTCCGGCCGTAGCTGTCGGTGACGCTGGTGGCCGGGTCGGTGCCCATGCGGCAGCCGCCGGCCGGGTGATCCCAGTAGTCCCCGACGTCGAGCGGGTGCAGCCGGCCGTTGTCGGCCTTGGCCAATCGCTCGAACACGCCGCGGATGTGTGCCTGCGTCGCGTCCCACCGGGCCTGCGACGCGGCGTCCGGCCGATGGACGATCGTCGGCAGCGGGTCGCCGTACATGTTCCTGGTCGCCGGATCGAGCGTCAGCTCGCTGGTCTTGTCGGGATGCACGTCGTAATAGGCCCGCACTCTGGCGGTGGCGCGCTTCGTGCGCCCACGCCAGTCGGCCATCACGGCATCACCCAGCAGCACCTTGCCGGCGTCGTCACGCAGCCGCGCATCGCGGTTCACGGCGCTCTCCCACAGCCGCAGGTCGTGGCGCACGAACGTCCCGCTCGTCGGGGCCCGGAAAAACTGCCGCGAGATCAGGCTGTGCTGCTCGTTCATGCCCGGGTAGATCTCGGCGTCGAGCTCGATCTGGCTCTGGATGAAGCCGTGGCCGGCCATGTACTTGCCGACCAGTCCGGACGAGTTGGCGACGCCGTTCGGGGCCCGGCTCGAGGCCGAGAGCAGCAGCAGGTGCGAGCTCCAGGTGTAGCCGGAGGCGAGGACGAACGTCTTCGCCCGGTAGGTGACCGCTTCGCTGGGCCGGTCACGGTGCAGCCCGGTGGCCGCCTCGATGCGCGGCGTGCGGCCGCCGCCGTCGGCCAGGACCAGCCGGCGGATGAGCGTCCGGTCGTGCAGCGTGATCGCCTTGGCCTCGATCAGGCGCTTGAAGGTGAAGTCCGGCGCATAACGCGCCTCGGTCGGGCACACCGAGCAGGTGTTGCAGCGCGTGCACTCGCCGCGGCCGTCGTAGGGCCGGGTGTTCTTGGCTTGAGGCGTGCCCCAGAACGGGATGCCGCTCTTCTCGCCCCAGGTCTTCAGCTGGCGCAGGTTCCACGACAGCGGCATGCCGGTCATCGGGTAGGGCTCGGAGCGGGCGTCCTCGGCCAGCGGGCTCGGATCGCCGGATACGCCGAGCACCCGCTCGGCGTCGCAGTAGTAGCGCTCGAGCTCGGTCCACGCGATCGGCCAGTCCACGGCCAGCCCGAACATCGACTGCAGCCGCGTGTCCTCTTCCGAGAAGCGGTTGGTCACCCCGCCCCAGTGCATCGCCTGGCCGCCGACCACCATCGAGCGGGAAATCACCCCGGCCGCGGCCTGGTCGGCGATGTAGTCGCCGGGCCACGGGTTCTCGCCGTAGGCGACCATGCGATCACGCTGGGCCCAACGCTTCTTCGCGTCGAAGAAGGTGTCGCCGGCCTCGACGACGATCATCGAGGTACCGGGACGGCGCAGCTGGATGCGCTGGGCGAGGAGCGCCGCCGAGATGCCGCCGCCGATGACGACCAGATCGGCTTCGTAGGTCGGCATCACCGTCCTCCCGTCGGCAGCGGGGCCGGCCGCTCGTCCGAGCCGTCGAGCCCGCGGCAGGCGCCGCGCATGATGCGGCGACCGTAGGCGAGGTCGTTGGCGCCGGAGCCGTTGAAGTAGTGCGCCATGAGGTCGGTGGCGACGTGGCCGCCGTTGGGCCGCCGCGGCAGGTCGCGGACGTCGGCGGCGTCGATCGCCGCCGTGACGGCGCGCTGCCGGTCGGCCAGCGGCCGGTCGGCGAACGCCCCGCCGGCTCGCCGGTCGAGGTCGTCGAGCTGCGCGGGATACTTCAGCGCCGGCGACGGTGGCAGCCGGCGCGGGCGGGCGTGCCCGTAGCCGTGGTCGCCGTCGGCATCGGCCCGGTAGTCGCGCACCCAGGTCATGAACGCGGTCAGCGCCCGCTGCCGCCCGTCCGCGCCGAGTTCCTGCGGCAGCACCGCCTCGGCCAGCGCCCGCATGCGCTCGAGGTGCGCGTCGCCGAACGCCGCCTGCCCGGCCGCCGGCCGCGGCCGCAGCGCCATGGCGCCGAGCGCGGATTTGATCAACGTGCGTCGCTTCATGTGCTTTGCCCTGCCGCGTCGAGCGGCGCTTCAGAGCCACCTGCCCTGGCAGAGCTGAAGCTCTGCCCTCCGTCCTGCGTGATCCTCCAGCCGCTAGCCGCTAGCCCCTAGCCGCTAGACAAGTTGGTACTCGGGCGTGCTCATGATCAGATGCGCCGTCATCCGCAGCGCATCCTCCATGTAGCTCTGCGCCCGGTCGATCTTCTCCGTTCCCAGTTCCTTGGTGAGGAACGCCACGAGGGCCTCGCGCGTCGACGACGCCACCGGCACGCGCACCAGCCGTGCCAGCAGGGCATCCACCGCGTCAGCCGTCGTCGCCACCTCGTCGGCCATCAGCATGGCCGTCAGCTCGAATCGCGCGGCGTGGCGCGGGGTCGGGATCAGCTTGCGCGCCGCCTGCTGCCAGCCGATGTAGCCGGAGATGCGGGTGTTGAACTGCTCATCGCGCTCGAGCGCCACCCGGTCGAACTCGCTCATCGCCGCCGGGTCGTTCAGAGCCGTCGCGGCGCCCACGTCGTAGCCGTCGCGCAGCCGCCGGCCTAGCACGTCGTCGCTGCCGGCACTGAAGTTCCAGTCGCGGAAGCCGGTCATGTCCGGAATGAGCAGCTCGCGGGCGACGTTGCCACGGGCCATCAGCAGCCCGGGCGTGATCCAGGCCCGGCCGCCGGCCCAGCCGGCCACCGACGGCGGGTTCAGCAGGTGCTGCCCCATGGCGATGGTGGACTGGTTGAAGTCGGGCACGCCCGGCACCTCGGCGGCGCCGAGGTGCTTGAGCATGGCGATGTAGTGCTCCACCGGCCCCTTGATGTGGGCGCCGTAGCTGGCCTGGCTGTAGAAGTCCTTCGACGATAGGATCGCCGTGAGCAGCGGCTTGACCTCGTAGTCGGCCTCGCGCAGCACCGTGCCCAGCTTCGCCCTGAGCACCGGCGACAGATCGTCGCGGACCAGGTGCCGGTAGATCTTGCCGGCCAGGAACTCGGCCGTGACCGGCTGCTCGAAGATGATGCGCAGGACGTCCACGCCACCGAAGGGGCCGCTCTTCCCGAGGAACGTCTTGACCCCGTCGTCGTGCTTGGCCGGGTCGATCTTGAAGGCGAGGTCGTCGAAGTACCAGCCGGTGAAGGCGCGCGCGCACTCGCGGACGTCTTGCTCCGTGTAGTTGCCGACGCCCATGGTGAAGAGCTCCATCACCTCGCGGGCGAAGTTCTCGTTGGGCGCGCCCTTGACGTTGTACTGCGCGTCGAGGAAGTAGAGCATCGCCGGGTTCTGCGCCACCTGGATGGTGAGATCGCGCAGGTTGCCGGTGGCGAAGCGCTCGAAGAGCGCCACCTGCTGGACCATCTTGCGGTAGTCGCGGACCTTGTTCTCGTGGGTGGCGAAGTGGCCGTGCCAGAGCAGCGCCATCTTCTGCTGCACCGGGTGCGTGGTCTGCAGCATCCGGTTGGCCCACCAGTAGCCGAGCCGGCGGGTCTCGAGCATGGTCGCGCGCAGCCAGTAGAAGAAGCGATCCGACACCGGCTGCCCCGGCCGGCTGCCGGCGGGCTTCACCGCCACGCCCATCGACGCGCCGGTGGCGGCGGCACGGTCGGTGGCTTCGGGCCGGCTCTCCGGGAACTTGTCGAGCGTCGGATCCCACAGCCCCGACTCGACGAACGGCTGCAGCGTCGGGTCGGGGATCGCCTCGTAGTGCACCAGCGACCGCACCGCACCGTCGAGTCCGAGACGGGCCAGGGCAGCCACGTCGGCGGGGCTGCCGCCGAACCCGGCATGCGCGAGCAGATGCGCAGCGCGGTCGGCGTTCCACTCCGCCGCCGGGAGCGGCGTCAGGTCGTCCTTCCAGGTGGCGGGGCCGGGAGACCAGCGGGTCGGGGTGGCCATCGTCGTCGCTCCCCCGTCAGGCCCGGAACATCGCGATCGGCTCGAACGGCCGGCCGAGCACGGTCGCGGCATCGACGCCGAGCCAGCCCTGGATGAGCGAGGCGTAGACGCGGCGGAAGTCCGTCGTGGTCTCGAGGTTGTCGCCGAGCACCAGGTTGGTCAGGCTCGGCGGGGTGCCGTAGAAGCCGCCCTTGACGGCGTTGCCGATGACGAAGTTGACCTGCGCCGTGCCGTGATCGGTGCCGAGGCTGGTGTTCTCCGGCACCCGCCGGCCGAATTCGCTGTAGACGTACATCACCACGTCGTCGGCGCGGCCGATGCGCTGCATCTCCTGGAAGAACCCGGCGATGGCGTCCGAGCAGTACTGCAGCTGGCGGTCGTGCGGCGCCGCCTGGTTGACGTGGGTGTCGAACAGGCTGTTGCGCAGCGGCACGTAGTAGAGCTGCGTCGGGAAGTCGGCCTCGACCAGCGCCGCCACCTTGTCGAGGTCGAGCAGGCGCAGGTCGGGATTGTCGCGGCCCTTGTACTTGGCCCATGCCGCCCGCACCACCGCCGAGGCCTGGGCGGCGCTGCGATTCACCTCGAGCACGTACTTGTGGGTGTCGCCCACCGGGGTCTGCGAGCCGCCGAGCGCCTCGAGCAGCGGCTTCTCCTGGGCGAACGCCGCGCGCTGGAAGCGTGTCGGGTCGATGAACACCAGCGGCACGTGGTGCTGGGCGCGCACGGCCAGGCCCTGGCTGTCGGAGATGTTGACGATGAGATCGCCGCGCGATCCCGTCGGGTCCATCGCCGAGGCGGTGCGGCCCAGCCACCCGTACTCGTTGCCGCTGTTGGGCGCCGCGGTGTGCCAGAACGAACTCGACGTGAAATGCGAGAACGACGGCTGGTCGTAGCCGACGCCGTGGACGATGGCCACCTTGCCGTCGTCGTAGAGGCGCTTCATGCCGGCCATCGACTTGTGCAGGCCGAACTGCCCGTCGATCTTGAGGACGTCGCGGTCCTTCAGCCCGATGGTCGGCCGGTGCCGGTGGTACATCGGGTCGCCGAACGGCACGATCGTGTTCAGGCCGTCGTTGCCGCCGAACCACTCGAACACCACCAGGATGCGCCGCGAGGCGGCTGCCGCCGTCGCCGCCCGGGTGGCCTGGGCCAGGACGTCGGGCACCGGGCCGAAGCCGCCGAACAGGCCGAAACCCATCCCGCCGGCGCCCAGCCGCATCACGTCGCGGCGCGACACGCCCGACCCGCCCCAGGAACTCCTGATGATCATGGTGACTGCCCTTCCGGAGCCCGAACGCGCCGATGATACTGCCGACGGCGCCGGGCTGCTACGATGACCGGGATCCGGTGGCGGAGGACCCCATGTGCGAGCGGAGACACGGCGTGACGGCGGCGGCGGCGGTGGTGATGCTGGCGACGGCCGGGCTGGCCGCGGCCGGTCCGCTCCAGGACGACCTGGCGGCGCGGCGGGCCCGGTTGATGGAGATGCTCGGCCCCGACGCGCTGGCGATCGTCTGGAGCGCCCCGACCAAGGTGTATTCGCTGGACGTTGACTACGAGTTCCGCCAGGACAGCCACCTGCTCTACCTCACCGGCATGACCCAGGAGGAGACCATCCTGGTGCTGATGCCGGGCAACACGACCCGCCGGGAGATCCTCTTCGTCCGCGAGCCGAACCCGCGCCGCGAGCACTGGAACGGCCACGTCCTCACCAAAGAGGAAGCCACCGCGCAGAGCGGCATCGCCACGGTCTACTACGCCGGCGAGTTCGAGGCGTTCGTCACCGCGATGTTCAACCGGCAGATGTACGGCGGCCGGCGCAACGAGGTGACGCCCGAGTTCGACGCCTTCTTCGCCGCGGTGGCCGCCAACCGCGCGAAGCTGGCGCTGCCCTTCGGCCCGCGGCCGGCGCCGTCGGCGCCGCTCACCCCGGCCTACGAATTCGCCGCCAGGGCCCGCGACCGCTTCCTGAACGTGAGCTTCGTGGACACCTGGCCGATGATCTCGGGCCTGCGCCTCATCAAGACCAGCTACGAGCAGACGCTGATGGAGCAGAGCGGGCGGATCTCCAGCGACGCGCACCTGGCCGGCATGCGGGCGGCCAGGCCCGGCCGCTTCGAGTACGAGGTGGAAGCGGCGATCGAGCAGGTCTACATGCAGAACGGCGCCATGACCTGGGGCTACCCGTCGATCGTCGGCAGCGGTCCGAACGCCACGATCCTGCACTACAACGCCTCGAGCCGGCAGATGCAGGCCGGCGACCTGCTGCTGGTGGACGCCGCCGGCAACTACCAGGGCTACACCATCGACATCACCCGCACCTACCCGGTGAGCGGCACCTTCACCGAGGCGCAGAAGGACATCTACCGGATCGTGCTGGCGGCGCAGGAGGCCGGCATGGCCGCCGCCAAGGTCGGCAACAAGACCGCCGACGTCGAGAAGGCGGCCGAGGAGGTGGTGAAGGAGGGACTGCTGAAGCTCGGGCTCATCACCGACGCCAGCGGCGACCAGTTCCGCACCTGGTACACCCACGGCATCTGCCACTGGATCGGCATGGACGTGCACGACGTCGGCGACTACCAGACGCCCCTGGCCGCCGGCATGACCTTCGTGGTCGAACCGGGGATCTACATCCGGCCGCAGGCGCTCGACGAGCTGCCCGACACGGCCCCCAACCGCGCCTTCCGCGACGCGGTGAAGGGCGCGGTCGAGAAGTACAAATCGACCGGCGTCCGTGTCGAAGACTCGTTCCTGCTCACCGCCAGCGGCCTGAAGCGCCTGTCGGCCACCGTGCCGCGCACCATCGAGGAGGTCGAGCGATTCATGAAGACCGGCGAGCGGCCGGCGACATCGGCGCCGCCGCAGTAGCCGCGGTGAACGGGCGCCGGTCGGCTCGGCGCCTCACGGTCAGGTCCTATCCCGCTCGATGTACTCGGGATAGTGCACCGCGATGCACTCCGGACACATCCCGTGCGAGATGCGGACTCCGGCCTGGCGGGTCAGGTACGCCTCGAGGCTGGACCACTGGCGGCGATCGTCGCGAATCCGCCGGCACGACGCGCACATCGGCAGCAGCCCGCGCAGGGCCTTGACTTCGGCCAGGGTCTCGCGCAGCTCGGCCACGGTCGCGCGCAGCGTGGATCGCGCCCGCACCTCGTGCACGTAGAACAGCACGATGGGGACCGTCACGCTCCAGACCAGGAATCCCGAGGCGACCCCTGCCGACAACGGCGTCTGGGCGAGAATCGCCGGCTCGCTGCTCCCCCACGGCTGGGAGTGCACGAGCACCCGGAGCCCCTGGATCGCGCCGAGTCCCCCGAACGCCACCGCGATCACCAGGCGCCCGAACCGCTCCTGATCGCCGACGTCGTCGTCGCGTCGCAGCAGGGTCCCGACCACGAGTGCGCATTGCAGCGCCGTGATCGACCCGACCAGCTGGACACGTGCTCCGTAGTCGCGGTGCGCGTCGAGGAGCCACGTGCCCGCCACGGCGGCGACGACCACGGCCGCCGCCAGGTGTCCCCACCATCGCGGTGGCTGGCGGCAGAGCAGGCGCGCGCTCGAGTCCATCGCGCCCATCACGACGACGGCGAAACCGCTGGCGAACCCGAGTCCGATGACCGGGGGCAGCGCCGGCGCGCCGAGGACGATGGCGAAGTACGCCGACAAGGCGGCGAACGCCAGGGCCCAGCTGCGGGCGACCTCGGCATGGTCGGAACCTCGCCCGAGCAGCCACAGCAGGACGGCAGCGACCGCCGCCGCCGTGACGACGACGCCATAGAGCGTGACCGTGTCGAGTGGCATCCGGACCCTGTCAGCCGCTCATCATAACAGGGGGACTGATGCCCGGCACGAGTGCTCGGCGGTCACGCCAGCGCTCGAACCGGACGCCGCCACCTGAGGAGGCCCGGCAGTTCGCCGACAGCTCCCCGCCGCGGCAGGAAAGCGGGCTGACCGCCTCAGGCGACGTCGCCGCCCGGCGGCGTTCCGGAATCGGCCAGCGCGCCGGCCATCGCCAGCGGGTCGGCGTAATGGCACAGCAGCAGGTCCGCCTGGCGAAGCGCCTGCAGCAGGAGATCGCGGTCGAGGACGCGCCCCGCCTCACCGCAGGCGCGCGCGCACTCGATGCGCAGCGTCGCATGGCACAGCGCGAGCCAGCCGGCGAGCGCCCGGACGGCGTCGGCCTGATACGAGACCCAGGCGCCGAACGCACGCGCCGCGAGATACCGGCGCACGGCGCCCGCGAAGTGCGGCCAGGTCGGCGTCACCAGCCGAGCGTCGAGGCCCGCCAGGGCCTTCGGCGGATCGACACCGAGCCAGTCGCCGCGACACGAGTCGGCCACCAGGTCGAACCAGGCCGGCCAGGTACGGGCGTCGGCGAGGAGCGCCGTCGCGACCCCGAGATCGTCACCGCGTCCCTCCTCCGGCAGCGCCGCGACGGCAGCGCGCAGCCGGCCGTGGGCCGGCGTCCACCCGGCCAGCCGGCGAGCGTCGGCCTGTACGCGCGCCAGGGTCAGTTCGGGTGAGCCATCCGCGCCAGGGCCGGCCAGCACGCCGACGACGTGCGCCTCCCAGGCCGCCAACCCGTCGGCGTCCATCAACACCCGGTCGGTGAGACGCGGCGGCAGCTCGCCACGCACATCGAGCCCTTCCGGCACGGGGCGGCCCGGCACCGGCGCCGGGCCGTCCACGATGGTCACCGGCGCCTCGTGATCCACCAGCATCGACGCCGCGGTCGGGCAGTGGTGCGACAGCGAGACACGGACGCCGTGGTCGTCCACCAGGCACAGGCGCGGAAAGTGCTGGCACGACGCCGGCAGCGCCGCGTGGCCGAGCCCGGCGTGCAGGCCGCAGTAGCGGCTCCGGCTGCCGGCGCGCACGGTGAGCGGGGACGCGGGCACGTGGAACACGCAGCCGCCGTCGGCCTGGCGGAACGTCCCGGCCACGCCAGCGGGGGCGGACGCCGACTCGTCGAGCCACTCGGCATGGCCGTCCACGGTCCACACCTTGCCGCGCACCACGGCGTCGTCGATGGCGGCAACGGCGGCGTGCTCGACCGGCAGCGGCCAGCCGGACCGGCAGCAGACGCCGGAGTGCCGGCAGGCGTAGTGCACGTGACACGACAACCAGCGGACCGGCAGCTCCATGGCGGCGCTCACGACCGATACAGCTCGCCCTTCAGGTACTTCAGCCCGGAGTCGCAGACCACGGTGACGATGCGGGCGCCGGCGGGCAGCGCCCGGGCACGCTGCAGCGCGATCCACACGTTGGCGCCCGACGAGATGCCGCCGAAGATGCCTTCCTCGCGCGCCAGCCGCCGCGCCGTGGCGAAGGCGTCGTCGTCGCTCACCGCGACGACGGCGTCGGCGAGGTCGCGGCGGAAGTTGGCCGGCGCGAAGCCAGGGCCGGTGCCCTCGATGCGGTGGCCGGTGAACGGGCCGGCGGTGCTCAACGCCCGGCTGGTCGCCGGCTCACCGGCCACGCAGCGCACCCCGGATATCTTGTCCTTGAGCACGGCCGCGGTGCCCGAGAAGCAGCCCGCGGTGCCGACCATCATCGCGAACTCGTCGAGCCGGCCGTCGAGGGCGCCGAGGATCTCCTCGGCCATCGGACGGTAGCCGGCCGGGTTGTCGGGGTTGTTGAACTGGTCGGTCCAGAAGGTGTTCGGCTCGGTGGACAGCTCGCGGGCCCGGGCGATGAGCGACTGGATGAGCGCCGGAGTGATCCTGCCGCCCTCGCTGGGCAGGACGTCGAGGCGGGCGCCGAAGGCGCGCATCGTCTGCAGCTTCTCCTCGGCGAACGCATCCGAGGAGACGAAGTGCGCCTGGAAGCCGAGCGACGCGCACACCATGGCCAGCGAGCTGCCGGTGCTGCCGCCGGTGTACTCGACCACGCGCCCGCCCGGGGAGAGCTGGCCGCGGGCCACGGCGCCCTGGATCATCGACAGCGCCATCCGGTCCTTCATGCTGCCGGTCGGGTTGGCGCCTTCCCACTTCACCCAGATCTCGACGCCGTTGTCGGGGATGACTTTCTCCAGCCGGACGAGGGGCGTACCGCCGATGTGCATAGCGCAATTCTAGTGTTCCCTGGTCACCGGTCCCTGGTCCCCGGTCCCTGCGGGTCTTCGGACAGCTCCGCCTCGGCCTCGATCTCGACCAGGTACTCGCCGCCGACCAGCCGCGCCTCGACCAGGGTGTTGGCCGGCTGGACGGCGGCGAAACGTTCGCCGTGGGCCCGGGCCACGGCCTCCCAATGCGTGATGTTCGACACGTAGACGCGGGTGCGGACGACATCGGACAACGCGGCGCCGAGCGACTGCAGGGCACCGGCGATCTTGTCGATCACGGCGTGCGTCTGTGCCGACGGATCGGCACCGCCGAGCAGGCGTCCACCGTGCGTGGCGGTCGTGCCCGACACCTGGACGCGCGCCCCGCGGCGCACCGCCCGGCAGTAGCCGGCCATCGGCTCCCACGGCGTGCCGCTGAAGCAGCGGCGGGTGCCGTCGGGCGCCTGTCGCACCTCGTAGGGCGCCGGAAACGCCTCGAGATGATGGCTGAGGTCGCCCGACGCGGTGAGGAAGGGCGGCGTGCGGTACTCGTCGCCGCAGTCGCCGGGGATCGGCGTCAGGGTCGCGATGGCGGCCTCCAGCGTCAGCCGGTCGTCTTCGTCGAGCACCAGCCCTCCGAGCCGGCGATTGTCGTCGATGTGCTCGCGTTCGCCGAGCCGCGCCCCGACGATCACCGCGGCCACCCCCGGCTGCTGCATCACGAAGCGGGTGGCGACGTTGGCGATCGACACGCCGTGGCGGTCGGCCACGACCCGCGCCGCCGCCAGCACCCGCTGCAGGGCCGGCCACCCGCCGGCGGCACGGATGAAGCGCCCGTACTTCATCTGCGACCAGGTGCCGTGCCCTTCCCAGTCGGGTTCTTCCGCGCCGAGCCAGCGGTCGCTCAGCCAGCCGCCGCACAGGGTGCCGTAGGCGAGCAGCGAGACGTCGAACTCCTGGCAGACGGCGGCCAGCGGACCGGCGGCGCGGCGGTCGATGAGCGACGCGCTCACCTGGTTGGAGACGACCGGGATGCCGCTGGCCAGCACCAGCCGCAGGTGCGCGGCGTCGACGTTGGTCAACCCGAGATGACGGATCAACCCCTCGCGCTGCAGGTCCTGCAGGTGGAACAGCGCGTCGAGCCAGAACGGGTCGGCGTAGTTCCAGGCATGGAACTGCAGCAGGTCGAGGGCCGGCACGCGCAGGCGCAGGAGCGCCCGTTCGACCGCGGCGCGGACGTCGGCGGCGGCCACCGGCCCGGGCGGCGGCACCCATTTGGTGAGCAGCTCGACCCCCGGCCCGGCGTCGCCCTCGTGCGGCCGGGCGCGGCCGGCGATGAGCTCGGCCGACCCGTAGTGGTCGGCCATGTCGAACGAGGTGAAGCCGGCCTCGATGTAGGGGTGCATCGCCCGCGCCGCCGCGTCGAGGTCGAGGGTGTGGCCGCCGCGCTCCATGTCGGCGATCTGCCACAGGCCGGTGATCACCCGGGACACCGACAGTCCCGGGGCCAGGTCGATGCGGTCGACGATCATGACGGCGACTCCATCCGCAGGTCCCTCACTCGGGCGGCAGCGCCGCGAACCGCGCCGCCACGTCCACGCCGCGGGCGGCGAGCGCCCGGATCTCTCGACGATAGACCACGCTGGCCAGCGCCATCACCACCACCCACAGCGCCGTGGACTTGAAGTACCACGCCGCGCTCCCGGTCAGGTCGTGCCAGGTGTGGACGGCCAGGAACAGCCCCAGCACCGCCGCGGCGGCAGCCGCCACCCCCACCTGATGGGCCCGGCGCGGCAGCACGGTGACGGCCGCGGCGACCGTCGGGTTGCGGCCCGGCAGCGTCAACACGGTCACGGCCATCAGCAGGAAGTTGATGAGCATCGACGTCACCAGGATGTCGACGCCGAGGAACCAGTCGCCGGCCAGGTGGCAGCCGAGGATGCTGAGCGACGCCATGCCGGCACTGAGCAGGATGGCGACGTGCGGGGTGCGGAAGCGCGGGTGCACGGCGGCCACCGCCGCCGGGAAGATGCCGTCCTCGGCCCACGCGAACATCAGCCGCGACACGCCGAGCAGCATCGCCGGCAGATCCTTGACGAGCGCCACCGCCGCGCTGGCGACGATGACCACGGTCCAGAACGGCGGCAGCACGACGCCGAGCAGGCCCGGCGCCGTGACGTCGCGCTGCACGGCTTCGCTCGCCACGTACTGCCACGGCGCGGTGTGATAGACGGCGGCGGTGAACAGGAAGTAGAAGAGCGCCACGGCGCCGACGGCGATGAAGATGGCCAGCGGCAGGTCGCGGCCGGGGCGGCGCGCCTCCCCGCCGGCCTGGGCAATCGAGTCGAAGCCGATGAACGAGGCGAACAGCAGCACCGACGCCGGCAGCAGGGTGATGGAGAGCGGCGCGGCCGTCGGCCCGAAGACGACGGCGGGACCGCCGGCGGCCGAGAGGGCCGCGTAGAAGTCACGCTGGTCGTGGCTGAAGCCGGCAACGATCACCACCGAGCCCAGCGCGAGAGTCAGGAACATCAGCGGCACCATCAGCCGCTCGTAGGCGCGGACACCGAGCAGGTTGAGGGCGGTGGCGGCCCACAGCACGGCGAACGCCACCGCCAGCCGCACCCCGCCGCCCTCGAGCGCCGCCGCCGCGCCCGGCCAGGCCAGCGCCACGGCGATGTCGCGCAGGAACGGCGTCAGCAGGAACGACACCACGCCCATCACCACCGCGATCGCGAACCACTGTGAGAACGAGGCGACGAAGCCGAGATAGGGACTGAGGCCGCGGCTGGCGAACACGTAGCTGCCGCCGGCCCGCGGCATCGCCGAGGCCAGCATCGCGTAGACCAGCCCGGCGAGCACCGCCGGCACGGCGCCGAGCAGGAACGCCGGCAGCACGTTGGGGCCGATGCCCGGCACCTGGCGCTGGATCATGAACGGGATGACGTTGATGGCCGCGCCGACCATCGAGCAGATGCCGGTGGCGGTGAGGCCGAGCAGGCCCATCTCGCGGGCCAGGCCCGAAGCGGCGGTGGTCGCGCGGGCCGGGCCGCCGGCGCTCATCGCCGCGCGGTCGTCGTCGGTGCCGCCGCCCCCGGCGCCCGCATCGAGGCGAAGAGCGTCACGTGGTTGTCGATGATCCGCTGCTGCTCGGCCTGGTTGACGTCGGTGTTCCACACGCCGCGTTCGGAGGTGCCGCCGAGGACGATGCCGTCGGCGCGCGGCATCATGTGGATGAAGAGGCCGCGCTGTTCGGCGGGGATCTGCACGCCGCCGCTGGTGCTGTAGGTCACCTCGGGCTGCGGCGGCAGCAGCACCAGCAGGCCCTTGAGCGGCACGAGCTCGTCGTCGCCGAAGAGCGCCTGGGCCCCCAGCCCGGTGCAGTTGACGATCAGGGACTCGGGCAGCGCCGCGACGTCCTTCACGCTGGCGAAGCGCCGGATCACCAGCTGGCCGCCGAAGGCGAGGACGTCGCCGAGCAGCGCCGGCAGGTAGATGTTCGGCTCGATGCGCAGTTCCGGGCGCTCGATCGCGTAGGTGGTCGGAAACGGATGCTCGCCCGGCTGGAGCAGGGTCTGCTCGCTCTGCAGGTGGCGCGGCAGCAGGGCGTTCTCGCCGCTGGCCGACGCCGCCGACTCGGTCGGCGCGTAATTGGTGATCCAGGAGATGCCGTACTTCGGCCCGGCCATGAACTGCAGCTGCCGATAGGCGATCTCGGCGGCCTGCACCAGCTGGGCGCTCCATTCCGGCGTCCGCTTCGAGAACTCGACCAGGCCGGAGGTCGGCGTCCACGCCGCCAGCGAGAAGTTCGAGGTCACGTCGGGGGGGACGCGCTCGGCGTAGATCGTCACCGCGAAGCCGCGGCGCTGCAGCACGCGCGCCGTGGTCAGCCCGACCACGCCCGAGCCGATGACCGCCGCGCGCCGCTCCGGGTGCGGCATCGCCAGGTCGGCCGCCATCGTCGCCGTCCCCCACGACAACGACATGCCCGAGCCGCCGTGGCCGTAGTTGTGGATGAGCGTCTTGGCGCCGAGCCGGTCGGCCCTGAGCACGAAGCCGGTCGGCCGGTGCGGGCGCAGGCCGACGGTCTGGCGGATCACCCGCTCGGCCGAGACCCGGACCAGCGGCAGCTGCACCATCGGCCGGCGCGGCGGCCCGGCCGGGGTGGCCACGCGCGCCGTCCGCGGCGCGCAGGCGTGCAGACCGAGGCCGGCGAGGGCCAGTCCGCCGTGCGTCAACAGCCGGCGACGGTCCACCGGCTACCGGCTCCGCACCAGGTCGGTCACGATGTCGTAGTAGGCGCGCACGAACCGATACAGCTCCGCCTCGTTGATGCGCTCCTGGTCGCTGTGGGCGCCGAAGCCCTTCGGGCCGTCCTCGATGTCGATGGCCGGCCCGACGCCGTAGCACTGGATGCCCTTGGCACGCAGATACGCCATGTCGGTGGCGCCGGTGCTCATGGCCGGCAGCGTGATCACGTCGTAGTGCTTCTTCATGTTCGCCTCGATGGCGGCGAAGGCGTCGGTGTTGAGGCGGGAGATGCCGCTGGGGCGCACGTCGCGGGCCCCGTAGGTGACCTCCACGGTCGGGTCGTTGACCACCTTCTTCACCATCTCGAGGAAGGCCGCCGGGTCCTGGTCGGGCATCATGCGGACGTCGAGGGTCGCCGAGACCTCCGAGGGGATGACGTTGGTGCGGTAGCCGGCCTGGATCATCGTCGGCGAGATCGAGGTGCGGATCGTCGAGCCGTGGCGCGGTTCGTGGTCCAGGAAGTACTCGTCGGCCGCGTCCTGCGCCTTGGGGTCGCCGCCCAGAATCGCGCGATAGCGCTCGGCCGCCGCCGGGTCGGAAATCGTCGCCAGGCGCTTGAAGTAGGCCGCCGTCGTCTCGTTGAAGCTGATCGGCGGCTTCCACCTGGCCACCGTGGACACGGCGTTGGTCAGCTTGACGACGGCGTTGGTGCGCAGGGGCACCGAACCGTGCCCGGCGGTGCCGCGGGCCGTCAGGGTGATGGCGCGGGGAATCTTCTCCAGGGTCTGCACCGAGGCGAAGGTGACCTTGCCGCCCTGGCGGTTCAGGCTGCCGCCCTCGGCCAGGCAGAACTCGCTGTCGATGGTCGCAAAGTGCCGGTCGACCATGAACTGGATGCCGAAGCGGACGGCCCCCTCCTCGCCGGCCTCGAAGAGCGCGATGACGTCGCGGTCGAGCGGCACGTTCTGGCGCTTGAGGGTGAGGAGCGCCATCAGCGTCGCGGCGACGTTGTCCTTGTCGTCGACCGTGCCGCGGCCGTAGATGTAGCCGTCCTGGCGCAGGGCGCTGAAGGGCGGGTGGCTCCACTTGGCGGCGTCGATGTTGACCGTGTCGGTGTGGGCCATGAGCAGCAGCGGCCGCTTGCTGCCGTTGCCCTTGAGGCGGGCCACCAGGTTGGGCCGGTGATCCTCGAGGGCGAAGGTCTCGGTGGCGATGCCTTCCTTCTCGAGCACCGACCGCAGGTAGTCGACCACCGGCTTCTCGACGCCGGGCGGCGTCGTCGGCGGGTCGGTGGAGTCGATCTGGACGATCGCCTGGAAGTGCTTCAGCGTCTCGGCGTCGACGGACTTCCAGTCGACGCCGCCGGGGCCCTGGGCCGCCGCCGTGGCCACGGCCGAGACGGCAATCGCCGCGAGCAGGAGTCTCTGCATGGCGCGGAATCGTAGCACGTACACTTTCGCGCGCCGGGACGCGCCGTCACCCGCGATTTCCGTCGTCGGCGCGACAGAATCGTCGCTGGTCGGCGGCCGCGTGGGCCGGGCGGTGCGGCGACACGCCAGATCCGTGCGCCGCCGTTCTGGCAGTGCGCTTGCACGGTCAGCCGGCCGTCATGTCCTCTTCCCCGCGGATCGGCGTGGCCTGTCCGGTGAGCGGCGAGCGGGCCGCCTTCGCCGACTGGCTGCGCAGCGCCGGCATCGAACCCGTCCTGCTCGTCGACGCGTGTCTGGTCAGTGCCGAGGTGTCGGGCTTGCGGCTGACTGCGGTGGTGGCCGACGCCGCCCTGCTCACCAAGGACTACATCGCCGGCCTGCGGCGCGTCGACGCCCTGCTGCCGATCGTGGCGGTGGGCGACGCCGGCGACCCGGCCGAGCGGCTGCTGACCAAGCGTGGACTCTCTTTCTACCCGCGACCGCTCGATCAGGCGACGTTCCTGCTCGCCGCCTCGCTGGCAGTGGCCGAAGGTCGTCCGGCCCGGCGGTCGCTGCGCCGGCTGGTGCCGCGACTGCCGTCGCGCATCGAAGGCGCCTCGGCCTTCATTCTCGACGTCAGCACCGAAGGGGTGCGCGTGGAGATCTCGGCCGATGCCGGCGCCAAGCTCGGCCCGCACTTCCAGGTCCAGGTGCCCTACTCCGCGGTCGGCGTCACCGTGCGCCGGGTGTGGGTGCGCGCCGATGCCGCCGGCGACGGCCGCCGCGTCCAGTGCGGTGCGTCGCTCATCGCCTCGGACTCGCGGGCCCAGGACGCCTGGCAGCAGATGCTCGCCAACGCGCCGGACGGCGCCGGCACCTTCACCGTCGCGGCGGTGCGCCCGGCGCCGGCGAAGGTGGCGCCGGAGCGCCTGCTCGGACGGGTGGCGCAGATGGTGGCCGACGCCCCGCTGGTCGGGTCGCTGGCGCTGCCGTGGCGGGGCCGCTCGTAGCCGCCCAACCCGCCCCGGCGCCCACCCGGGCCTGCGCGCCGCTGCACCCTCGGCGCGGCACCGGCGTCGACCAGTAACTCCCTGCCAGTCAGGCGGATAGCCGTCAACGACAGAAGTATTACAGTGGCCGCCGCGGAATCCCGCTAGCATCGCTTCCGCGTATGGCTACCGCGATTTCCGACATCTACGGCCGCAAGGCCGCCACCGGTCTCAACTGGATCACCTTCATCGCGATGTCGGCGTTCCACGTCGGGGCCGTCGCCGCCTTCTTCTACATCGACGCCGGCGCCATCCTCGCTGCGGTGCTGCTCTGGTGGGTGTCCGGCAGCCTCGGCATCGGGATGGCGTACCACCGCCTGCTCACCCACCGCGGCTACAAGACGCCGAAGTGGATGGAGTACTTCCTCACCCTGTGCGGCACGCTGGCGCTCGAGGGCGGCCCGATCTTCTGGGTCGCCACCCACCGCATCCATCACCAGTACTCCGACAAGGACGGCGATCCGCATACGCCGCGCGAGGGCGCGTTCTGGGCCCACATGGGCTGGATCATGTTCGGCAAGGCGATGCACCACGACACCGACATCCTGAAGCGGTACGTGCCCGACCTCGCCAAGGACCGCTTCCACGTCGCGCTGACCACCTGGCACTGGGTGCCGCAGGTGGTGGTCGGCCTGGCCCTGCTCGCCTACGGCGGCATCCCCTACGTGCTGTGGGGGACGGCGCTGCGCACCACCTTCGGCCTGCACGCGACGTGGCTGGTCAACTCGGCCACCCACATCTGGGGCAGCCGCCGCTTCCGCACCCGCGACGACTCGACCAACCTGTGGTGGGTGGCGCTCCTCAGCTTCGGCGAGGGCTGGCACAACAACCACCACGCCCACCCGGTGTCGATGCGCCACGGTCTGGCGTGGTACGAGTTCGACCTCAACTACCTGCAGATCAGGCTGCTCGAGACGCTCGGGCTGGCCTGGGATCTCAAGGTGGCGCGCATCGCCAAGGACGCCGCCGAGATCGTGCCGCAGGAGTCGCCGGACGCCGTCGACATTACCGACGCGGCGCCGGTGGTCTAGCGTGGCGCCGCGGGCGGTCGACGGCCTCACAGCGGCTAGGGGCTAGCGGCTAGACCCTTACGATACGAACATCGGGCCAGGGAAAACCCCTGGCCCGTGTCGTGTACTGAGCGGGTCCGGTGGCAGTGTGATCCCACTAGCCGCTAGCCCCGAGCCGCTAGAATCTGTCCATGACCCGCCGCCAGACCGCGACGGTCGTCTTCATCGTCCTGTGCGTCGTCCTGGTGGCGGCGGCCGTGTCGCTGAACGTCGGCTGGATCCTGCAGGGCGAGCGGCTGCTGACGGTGGTGCTGGGCGCCGTCGCCTTCGCCCTCATCATCGCCGGCATCATCGTCTACACGGTGTTCCTGGTCCGCGAGCTGCGACGCACCGAAGCCCAGGACAGCTTCCTGAACGCGGTGACCCACGAGCTCAAGACGCCGATCGCCTCGATCCGCCTCTATCTCGAGACCCTGCAGGCGCGCGAGATCCCGGAGGCCCAGCGTCAGGAGTTCTACCGGGTGATGCTCGAGGACGCGTCGCGTCTGCAGTACACCGTCGAGCAGGTGCTGCGGGCGGGTGTGGCCGGCCAGCGCCGCAAGCTGATGCACCGCGCGCCGGTAGACGTCGGGGCGCTGGCGGCCGAGTGCATCGAGACGGCCCGGCGGCGCCACCACCTGGCCGACGACGCGGTGGCGCTGGCGGCGGCGCTGCCCGCCGAGGCCATGCTGGTCGAGGGCGACGCCGACGAACTGCGCACGGCAATCGGCAACCTGCTCGACAACGCGGTGAAGTACTCGAAGGACCTGGTGCGCATCACCGTGGAATTGGCCTCGCCGGCCCCCGACACGGTGTGGGTGCGGATCCGGGACCGCGGGGTCGGCATCCCGCGCCGGCAACTGCGCCGCATCTTCAACCGCTTCTACCGCTTCCAGGTCCGCGGCCTGAGCGTCAAGGGCACCGGGCTGGGCCTCTACATGGTGCGCGCGATCGCCCGGCAGCACGGCGGCCGGGCCTTCGCCGAGAGCGAGGGCGAAGGCCGCGGCGCCACCTTCACGCTCGAACTGCCCAAGCTGATGCCGCGGGACGCCGCATGAGCCGGATCCTGGTCGTCGAGGACGAGCAGCACCTCGCCGACGGCCTGAAGTTCAATCTCGCCGCCGAGGGCCACGACGTCGACGTGGTGGGCGACGGGCTGGTGGCGCTGGCCCGGCTGCGCGACCAGCGCGACGGCTACGACGCCGTCGTGCTCGACGTGATGCTGCCGGGCAAGAACGGCTTCGAGGTGGCGCGGACGCTGCGCGCCGAGAGCGACTTCGTGCCGATCCTCATGCTGACGGCCCGCAGCCGCCCGGAGGACGTCCTCGCCGGCTTCGAGAGCGGTGCCGACGACTACCTCCCCAAGCCGTTCGAGCTGGCGATCCTGCTGGCGCGGGTGCGTGGCCTGCTGCGCCGGCGGCAGTGGCTGCGCGGCCCGGCCCAGGCGGCGCCGGCACCCGCCGATTCCCCGCCGCCGGTGGCGGCCGACGTGCTGGAGTTCGCCGGCCATCGCCTCGACTTGCGGGCGCTCGAACTGCACGCCCACGATCGCGCCTACCGACTGACGGTGATGGAGGCGGAGCTGCTCGCCTACCTGGTGCGTCACGCCGGCGAGGTGGTGTCGCGCAAGACGCTGCTCGAGGATGTGTGGGGCCTGCACGAGGACACCGACACCCGCGCGATCGACAACTTCATCGTGCGGCTGCGGCGCTACCTCGAGTCGGACCCGTCGCGTCCGCAGCTGATCCAGACCGTCCGCGGCGTCGGTTACAGATTGGGTTAGGTGCCAGGCACGACCGGTGTTCGGGACCCGAACACCGTTCGTGCCTGGCACTAACGTCGCAGTTTCAGCCACACGACCGCCAGCGTCTGCGTCGCCCGGAAGTTGTCGTCGCTGACCAGCAGCAGCGTCGGCGCGCCGTCGGGGGCCGGCGGACCCGCCGCGAGGCCCTCGAAGTTGCTCCACGTCCGCAGCGCCACCGGTACGCGTGCGCTCAGCGTCGTGAGGTCGAGCAGGAGACGCTTGGCTGCCGGGCGGACCGCCACCCCGGCAAGCGACGCGTGCCTCGACACGTCCTCGGCAGACGTCAGATCGACCAGGTGCAGCCGCACCGGGTTGAAGGCCGGTGCGCCTTCGGCGCCGTTCAGACACGCCCGCTCGAGGGCGATGAGACGACGGTCGTCGAGGGCGAAGAGCTCGCTGAGGCCGTTCTCGCCGTCGCCGCACGGCGGACCGTACCCGGCCACCGCCGGAGTCGGGTCGAGGTCGTAGGGCCACTCGCGGCCTGGACGCCAGGTCGCGCCGTCGGGCACGAACTCGAGCAGACGCACCCGGCCGCCTCGCGACGCCGAACTGGTCGGGCCGTCCTGGGCGAGCGGCTGCTCCATCCCGCTGATGAGACGCCCGTCCGGTGTCCGCGTCAGGCTTTCGAGGCCGAGGTTGTGGCGCACGCCGCGCGACCGGTCGGCGGGATCGATCGTGAAGTGCGGGCGCGGACGGACCGCCGCGACCACGCCGCCGTCACGGGCGATGCGCAGCACGACCGGCTGACGCGCCACGCCGCGTCGGTCGACGTGGCCCTCGTTGGTGGTCGCAAAGTCGCCGCCGGGCAGCGCGACCAGCGACTCCATGTCGAGCACGTCGATCGTCTCGGGCGGCGCACCGCCGGCGATCGGTCGCAGGAACGTGAACCGCCGCGGGACGACGGTGGGACCGCCCCCAGCTACGTTGATGTCGAGCCACACCAGGCGGGGGCGAGTGACCTCGTCCATGGCCGCCACCCACCGGCCCGAGGCGCGATCGAACGCCAGGCCCGACAGGCTGCCGACGCCCAGCGACTCGCCGGGCACCGCCAGCGTTCCCGGGGCGTAGACGACGGCGCCGAGATACTCGAGCCCGACCTCTGCGACGGGCGACGCCGCCGGCGGCCGACGGGCGGCGCAGTTCCCGCCGGCGACGACCAGGGCGCAAACCGCGACGATCGGCGGTATGCTCGGTCGTCGTCGCCTCTTCCAGGAGTTGCCTGCCATGAACCTCATGCGTTCCCTGTGTGCGTGCGCCGCGCTGGTCGCGGTTGCGTCTCCGGCCCTCGCGCAGAACCCCGGCACCGCCGCGGTCAAGGGCCAGTTCGGCATGATCAGCGGCGTGCTCGACCGCACCGCCGAGAAAATTCCAGAAAACCTCTACACGTTCAAGGCGACCCCCGACGTGCGGTCGATCGCGCAGCTCATCGGCCACATCGCCGACAGCCAGTTCGGCATGTGCGCGACCGCGGCCGGCGAGAAGCCGCCGCAGAGCGGCATCGAGAAGTCGATGTCGAGCAAGGCCGACCTCAGCAAGGCACTGGCCGACTCGTCGGCGTACTGCCACAAGGTGATCGACGGCATGACCGACGCCAAGGGGATGGAGGTCATCAAGTTCTTCACCGGGCCCACGCCGCGCCTGATGGTACTCACCTTCAACATCGCGCACAGCTACGAGCACTACGGCAACCTGGTCACCTACATGCGGCTCAACAAGATCGTCCCGCCGTCGAGCGAGCGCAGCGGGATGGACTGAAGAGCGGGGACCAGGGACCGGGGACCGGGGCGTGTCCGCCGCGCACCACCCAGCGGCCTGGCGGCGGCACGTCCGGGCGGCGGCGCTCCTCGTCGCCGCCCTCGGGTCGTCCGGCTGCGGGCCGGCCTACTGGCTCGGCATCCGGCTCTTCTACGACAAGGCGCCGGCGCCGCCGCGGGTCGAACTGGCCGTGCCCTACGACCCGGCGGCGCCCGCCGATCAGAAGCGCCAGCTCGATCTCTATCTGCCCGCCGGACGCGACTTTCCCCTGGTCGTATTCGTCCACGGCGGCGGCTGGGCGTGGGGCGATCGCGCCCAGCGCTTCGGTGGTGCCGACATCTACGGCAACATCGGCCGCTTCCTGGCCAGCCAGGGCATCGGCGCGGCGGTCATCGGCTACCGGCTGGTCTGGCCGATGGACTGGCAGTCGCAGGTCGGCGACGTCGCCCGCGCGGTGGCGTGGGTGCAGGCGCACGCTGCCGAGAAGGGCGGTCGCGCCGACCGCGTCTTCCTGATGGGCCACTCGGCCGGGGCCCAGCTGGCCGCACGGGTCGCCATCGATCCGCCGTGGCTCACCGCTGAAGGCGGCGACGTGCGCGGCATCTGCGGAGTGATCGCGGTCAGCGGCGCCGGCTACGACTTGGGCGACATCGACACCTACCGCGCCGGCTTCGATCCCCTGTACTTCGCCGAGCGCTTCGGCGGCAGCCGTCTCGACGGCACCTGGTGGCGCGATGCCTCGGTCGTGCCGTTCCTCGACGGCGACGATCCGCCGTTCCTGGTCGTGTCGGCGACCGGTGAATCACCGGGGCTGCGACGACAGTCGGCGCTGTTGCACGCCGCGCTCGGCAAGGCCGGCCTCGACTCCCGGCTCGTCACCGTGCAGGGATCGAGCCACGAACGCATCATCCTGGAGCTCAGCCGGGCCGACAAGACGGCCGGACCGGCGGTGCTCGCGTTCGTGCGCGACACGCCGTGCCCGCGCGCGGCAGCGCCCCCGCCCGGCATGGCGCGGAGCTCCGCCGGGGCCGGTCGCGCTCAGTCGCGCGGCGTATCGCCGGGCGGCAGCGACGTACTGTAGCCGTCGGCGAACCGCCGCGCGTAGCCGTCGACCAGTTCGGCCACCCTCGCACGTTCGGGTGAGGCGACGATCAGCCCGGCGTGATGCCGCTTGGTCAGGCGCCAGACCACTTCGGGATCGGCGAACTCGGCCAGGTCGGGCCACTCCTGGCGCGCCAGCGACGTGACCAGGCCGGCGTAGTCGGCGCGCAGCGGCGGCGGCGCGTACATCGATCGGCCGCCGGCCAGCTCCACCTTGGCCCATTCCGCCCACAGGTTCATCCCGGTGGCGGCCTCGACCAGCTCCACGATGTGCGCGCCGCCGACCCGCGCCGAGGTCTCCAGGAAGTACCACTGCCCGTCGGCGCCGTGGATGAACTCGGTGTGCGACACCCCGCGCACCAGCCCCAGCGCCGTCAGCACCGCCCGGTTCAGGGTCTGCAGCGCCCGGTCCTCGGCGCCGCCGCGTTCGACCAGCTGCGTCGTGAACACGCCGCCGCCGTGCGACACGTCGAAGGGCGGCCGGCCGTAGCGGCTGGCGACGGCCACCAGCACGTCGCGTTCGTAGACGATGCTGTCCACGTGATAGACGGCACCGGGCACGAACCGCTCGAGCAGGTGGAACGACGCCCGATCGCCGAGGCCGTCGACGAGCGGCCACAGCTCGTCCTCGCCGGTCACCTTGCGGATGCCGATGGTGCCGGCCTCCAGGCGCGGCTTGAGCACCCACGGCGCCGGCACGTTGGCGCAGAAGGCCTTGATCTTCGCTTCGTTCAGGACGTGCACGAAGGCCGGCACCGGCACGCCGGCCTCGTCGGCGCGCAACCGCATCGCCAGCTTGTCGCGGAAGTAGCGGGTGGTCGTCTCGCCCATGCCGGGCACCCGCAGGTGTTCACGCAGCGCCGAGGCCTTCTCGAGATCGAAGTCGTCGAGCGGCACGATGCGGTCGATCGCCACGCGCCGGGCCAGGTGGCTGGCGCCGAGAATCAGGTCGTCGAGCACCCAGCGGTTGGCGTCGTCCTTGACGAAGAAGATGTCGTCGAGGCTCTCGCGTGGCCAGTCGGCGTCGCGCAGGCTCTCGGAGGTGACCAGGTAGACGCGCGCCCCCTGACGCTTGGCCTCGCGCAGAAACGCCTGGCCCTTGTGGTACGACGCGATGCACAGAATGGACAACGGTGTCGCCATGACACTCCCGGAACGACGTCGGGCCGCATGCTACCATTCGCCGCGTGAGCGTCTTCGACGATCCCGCCGAGCCGCCGGCGCCGAACCGTCTGCCGCTCGTGGCCGGCGCGGTCGTCGTGCTGCTGGCGGTGGCGGCGGCGGTCGTATTCCTGGGGGGCGGCGACGACGAGGCGCCCGCCACCGCGGCGGCACCGGTCGAGGCGCCGCGTGCGGCGGTTCCCGCGGCCAGGCCGGCCGACGCCCCGGCGACGCCGGCTCCGGCCGCGCCGAGCCCCGCGGCCCGGCGTCCGGCCGCCCCGGCTCCCGCGCCGGTCGAGGCGCCCGCCGCCGCGGCACCGGCCGCCGACGCGGCGGTGCTGGTCGTCGAATCAGACGTCCCCGGCGCGTCGGTGTTCGTCGACCGCGAGTTCGTCGGCACCGCTCCGGTCACCCTGAAGGGGGTCGCGCCCGGCACCAAGCGCCTCAACCTGTCGGCCGAGGGCTTCGACGGCATCTCGCGGACGGTCGAGGTGACGCCCGGCGAGCAGACCGTGACGATGCGCTTCAAGGAGGTCCGGCTCGAGACCAGCACCGAGGTCGCGCACAAGCACGGGCTCGGCGGCGGCTGCGAAGGCACCCTGCGCGCGACCATCGACGGCCTGCGCTACGACACCGCCAACAAGGGCGATGCGTTCACCCTGCGCTACGACCAGATCGAGACCTTCGAGGTGAACTACCTCGAGAAGAACCTGCGCGTGAAGCAGCGCGGCGGCAAGACCTGGAACTTCACCGACCGGCAGGCCGACAATGCCGACCGGCTGTTCGTGTTCCATCGCGACGTCCAGGCTGCGCGCGACAAGCTGGCCAAGGGCTACGTGGCGGCGCGTTAGACGCAACCGCCCACGGAAAGTTCCCGCCGTCGCCCGCTTCCGACGGCGGGCGTCGGCGCGGCCGGATCCGCTTGATCCGCCTCCACCTCGGCCCTATTCTGAGAGCACGGATTCACGCCGCGGGAGCGGCCCCAACCCAACTATGAAACGCATCCTTCTGTTCGTGCTCACCAACCTCGCCGTGATGATCACGGTGTCGATCGTCCTGAGCCTGCTCGGCTTCGGCGGCTATCGCACCGCCGCCGGCCTCGACTACGGCGCCCTGGCCGTCTTCTGCGCGGTGTGGGGCTCGGCCGGCGCCTTCATCTCGCTGCTGATGTCGCGCTGGATGGCCAAGCGGGCGATGGGCGTCGAACTGGTGGACGGCCGCACCGGCCACGAGGACGCCGACTGGCTCTATCGCACGGTCGAGCGGCTGGCGCGGCAGGCGCAACTGCCGATGCCCGAAGTGGGCATCTACAACTCGCCGGAGGTCAACGCCTTCGCCACCGGGCCGAGCAAGTCGAAGAGCCTGGTCGCGGTGTCGTCGGGGCTGCTGCGCGGCATGCGCCGCGACGAGGTCGAGGGCGTGCTCGCCCACGAGCTGGCCCACATCCAGAACGGCGACATGGTGACGATGACGCTCATCCAGGGCGTGGTCAACGCGTTCGTGCTGTTCGCCTCGCGGGTCATCGCCAACATCGCCCGCAACGCCGTCGACGAGCGCGCCGCCTTCATGGTGCAGATGATCGTCACCATCGTGCTCGACATCGCCCTCGGCATCCTCGGCGCCATGGTGGTGGCGTGGTTCTCCCGCGCCCGCGAGTTCCGCGCCGACGCCGGCGCGGCGGCCCTGGCCGGCCGCGGCAACATGATCGCCGCGCTGCGTCGCCTGCAGACTACTCACCAGCTGGTCGACCCGTCGAACCAGGCGCTCGCCACCATGAAGATCGCCGGCGGCGGCCGCCGCTGGATGATGCTGTTCTCCACGCACCCGCCGCTCGAGGCGCGGATCGCCGCGCTCGAGAGCCTGCGATGATCGGCCGGCTGGCGGCGCCGCTGCTGCTGGGGGCGCTGCTGGTGGCGGCACCGCGGCCGGCAGCCGCCCAGCCGCATACGCCGAACACGCAGGCGGTGCAGACGGCCGTCGAACACTTTCTCGACGTGCTCGGCAAGCGCGACCTCGACGCCCTGCCGGCGCTCTTCATGCCCGGCGCGACCATGGCGGTGGTCCGCCAGCGCGACGGCCAGTGGACCACCAGCGTGCAGTCGTTCGAGGAGTGGCTGGGCGGCCTCCGGTCGCAGACCACGGCGACGGCGTTTCGCGAGCCGCTGACCGGGGTCAGCGTCCACGTCGAGGACGGCCGCCTGGCGTTCCTGCGCGCCGACTTCACCGTGGTCATCGACGGCCAGGTGCGCTCGCACGGCGTGGACTACTTCACGCTGGTGAAGGACGGCGAGCGCTGGAAGATCCTGAACGGGTCGTACACCAGCCACCCCGGTCCGCCGGGCACCAAGTAACCGGCCTTCGGCCCTACTCGCTGCGCAGCGCGACGGTGGGATCGGTTCGCGCCGCACGCCGTGCCGGCAGATAGCTGGCCGTGAGCACGGCGGCGGCCAGCACCGCCGCCGCCGTCGCCAGGTGGCGCGGGTCCCAGGCGTCGCCGCCGAACACGAAGCCCTGGATGACGGCGGCCAGCGCCGCGGCCAGAACCAGTCCGAGCCCCAGCCCCACGGCGGCCACGGCCACCCCCTGGCCGACCACCAGGCGGACGATGTCGCCGGGCGCCGCGCCGAGCGCGAGCCGTACGCCGATCTCCGGCAGGCGGCGGCGCACGGCGTAGGCGAGGAGCGCATAGACGCCCAACCCCGCGAGGCCGACGGCCAGCGCCGCGAAGGTGCCCATCATCTGGCCCATGAACCGGTCTTCCCAGGTAACGAACCGCCGACGCTGGTTCATGGTCATCAGCTCGTAGATCGGCTGCTCCGGGAAGCGGGCGCTCAGGTGGTCCTGGAGCGGCACCACCAGAGTGTCCGGGTCGCCGGCGGCGCGGGCCAGCACCGCCATCGTACGGTAGCCGGTGACCGCGTGTGGGACGTACAGCGTGAGGCGCGACTGCGGCGTGTCCTCGCCGATCTCTTCGTAGTGCACGTCGGGCGCGACGCCGACGACCCGATACCAGTCGATGGCGCCGCGGCTGCGCACGCCGATGCGCCGGTCGAGGGCCGAGCCGTCGGGCCAGAGGCGCTCCGCCAGGGCCGCGTTGATCACGGCGACCCGCGCTGCCGGGTCGCGGGCTTCTGCGGCCGTCAGCCCACGCCCGCCGACGAGCTCACGCCCGAGGACGGTGAACAGACCGTCGGTCGCGCCGACCACCTGCGCGCCGATCGCCTCGGCCTCGGTGGTCCGGCCGTCCACGACCACGCGTGCCAGACCGCCGCCGTCATCGCCCGGGATCGCGGTGGTGGCTGCCGCGGCGGTCACGCCGGGCATCGCTGCCACCGCCGCCGCCAGCTCCTCGACGGCGCGGGCGCGGGCGTCCAGGGCGTCGAGGGCATCGCCGGCGAGATAGACGCGGAGCGAGACGAGGGCGCGATGGTCGAAGCCCAGGTCGGTGGTCTGCATGGCCAGGAAGCCGCGAATCATCATGCTGGCGCCGACCAGGAGCGCCAGCGACACCGCTACCTGGGCCACGACCAGGGCCGCGTGCAGCCGCTGCTCACCGGCCGGCGTGCCCCGGGCGCCGTCCTTGAGGTCGTCCACCAGGTGCGGCCGCGACGCCCGCACTGCCGGCATGAGGCCGACGCCGACCGTGGTCAGCGCCGTCAGCAGCACCGTGAAGGCAGCAATGCGCCGGTCGACGTCGAAGACGATCCAGTAAGGCAGCTCTTCGGGGAACGACGCCAGCAGCAGGTCGAGCGTCCAGGCGGCACCGAGCAGGCCGACGACCGCGCCGGCCACCGAGACCAGGCCGGTCTCGACCAGGAGCAGGCGGACCAGGCGGCCACGGCCGGCGCCCAGGGCGCTGCGCACGGCCATCTCGCGCTGGCGGCCCGATGCGCGCACGAGCATGAGGTTGGCGAGGTTGGCGCAGGCCACCAGCAGCACCAGCGCGACGGCGGCGAGAAGGGTGAGGCTCAGGCCGCGGGCCGTTCGGTCGATCTGCGTTTCGCGGTACGGCTGGACGTGCACGCCGTAGCCGTCGTTGGTGGCGACGTGGTCGCGCGCCAGCCTGGCAGCGATGGCCGAGGCCTGGTCGCGGGCTTCGGTCAGCGACGCGCCTTCCCGCAGGGCACCGATGCCGTTGACACCGCGGGCGTCGCGCGGCGACTCGTCCCAGGCGAGCGGCAGGTAGAGATCGTCGCGCTCCGGGAACCGGAAACCGGGCGGCAGCACACCGACCACGGTGCGCGGCAGCCCGTTGACGTGCACGTCGCGGCCGACGATGCCGGCGTCGCCGCCGTAACGGCGCTGCCACAGGCCGTGGGTGAGCAGCACGACGCGTTCGAGCCCGGGTGGCGCCGCCTCGTCGTCGCGGAAGTGCCGGCCCAGGACCGGCGACACGCCGAGCAGCGGGAACAGGTCCGGCGTGACCGAGCCGCCGCGCACCCGCTCGGCAGCCCCGTCGTGGCTCAGCGTGAGGTTGCGGCCGATGTAGCCGCCGAGCCCCTCGAACGACGGGGTGGCCCGCAAGTCGACCAGGTCGGGATAGGAGAGCCCCGAGTCGCCCAGCTCCAGTCCTCCGGCTGCTGGGCGTGGGTCGAGAACACGGTGACCACGCGGTCGCTGCGCGCGCCGAACGGCAGCGGCCGCAGCAGCAGCGCGTTGACGATGCTGAAGACGGTGACGTTGGCACCGATGCCGAGCGCCAGGGTCACGACCGCCACGGCGTAGAAGCCGGGCTGGCGGCCGATGCCGCGAAGCGCGTGACGGAGGTCTTGGCTGAAGGCCATCGGTCCGGTCTCGGGCACTACAAACCGCGTGCCCGCGGGTCGGTCGCAGCGGCGGCGCGATTCTCCAGCTGTCCCGGGGGAGCCGCGCGCCGGGGTGTTCGTCGCCGGACACACTGGTATCGGCGGCGAACGGCCGCCCTCGGCGGGTGTGGCATAGGATCGAGGCCTCCATGGCCCGCCTGTCGCCGCTCGAGCTGGTCCGCCGCCGCGGATTGTACGTGGCCGGACTCCTGTGGGCCGCGACGATCGGCGGCGCACCGGCGGCGCAGCAGATGTCGGTCCCGGAACGCGGCGTCGTCGTGGACGCTGTCCAGCCGGGCTCGGTGGCGGCACTCGCCGGCCTTCGCGTCGGCGACGTGGTGCACGCCTGGCGGCGGGGGGACGCGGTCGAGGGCGATGGCCCGCGGCCAGCCGTCGAGGGCGTGATCGCGTCGCCTTGGGACCTGGAGCAGCTCGCCGCCGAGGTCGCGCCGCGCACGAGCGTGACACTCTCCGGCGTCGGCGAGAGCGGCCCGATCCAGGTGACGCTGCCGGCGCGCACCTCGCGCCTCGGACTCGACGTGGTGCCGCGGCTGGATACGGCGGCGGCGGCCGCGTGGCGTGCTGCCGCGGAGACGACGCCGGACGACCGGGCGGCGCTGCCCGCCGTCCTTGCGGCACTGCCGCGATCCGACCTCGACTGGCTGCGGGTGCGCCAGGCGGAACGACTGATGGCGCGGGCCGCCCTCGAGGCCGCGGCCACCCAGCTGCGGGCCATCGACGAGGTGACCGACGCGCGCAGCCGGCTGGCGATCGACCGCCGCCGTTTCGATCTGGCGGTGCGGCAATCGCGGTGGGACGACGCCACCACCCTGGCCACCGCGGCACTCGACGTCGCCGGCGACCGCACCGTGGCGCAGGCGTCGTGGCACCTGCGGCGCGCCGCCGCCGCGCGACAGCGCGGCCGCGCCGAGGAGGCCGTCGCCGACGCGCAGGCGGCCCTGGCGATGCTCCAGGCCGTGGCGCCACGGAGTGGGGATGAAGCCGACGCCCACGCCGAACTGGCGCGGACCGCGGTGGCCCGGCGGCAGTTCGACGAGGCCGGCACGCACCTGGCCGCGGCGCTGGCGATCCTCGACGCCGGCCCGGCCACCGTCGACCGGATCCGCGTCGAGTTCGCCGCCGCCGATCTCGACTGGCGCCGCGGCCGTCTCGAGGAGGCGGAACGTCGGGTCCGCCGCCTGCTGGATCTGACCCGCGATCTCGACCCCGAGGGCGTGGATCACGCCCGCAACCTCAACCTGCTCGGCATCGTCCGCAGCCAGGCCGGCGACCTCGCCGCCGCGCAGCAGGCCTTCGACGGGGCGTGGGCCATCCATCGCCGGCGCGCGCCGGGTGGCGTCGACGAGGCCTCGGCCCTCAACAACCTCGGCATCGCGGCGATGCAGCGCGGCCGCTATGCCGACGCCGAGTCGTTCTATCGCCGGTCGCTGGCGATGAAGGAGCGGCTGAAGCTGCCGCCCGGCGAGCTGGTGTCGTCCTACGGCAACCTCGGCCTGGTGTCGATCGAACGCCGCGACCTGGTGTCGGCGCGCGAGCATCTGACCCGCGCCCTGGACCTGCTGCGGCCCGCCGGCGCGGCGACGCTGCAGACCGCCGGCGTCCTCAGCAACCTGGCGCGCGCCGAGCGGCTGGCCGGCCAGCTCGACGCCGCCGAACGGCTGGCCAGAGAGAGCCTGGAGATTCGCAGCCGCCTGGCCCCCGATTCGGTCCTCCACGCGTTCACCCTCGCCGAGCTCGGCCGGGTGCTCGAGGCGGCGGGCCGGTTCGACGACGCCGTCGCCGCGCACGAGCAGGCGCTGGCCATCCGCGAACGCCTCTCGCCCGACGGCAGCACCGTCGCCGACTCGCTCGACGCCCTGGGCGCGATCGCGGTGCGGCGCCAGCAACTCGACGAGGCCAGACGCTTGTACGGGCGCGCCGGCAGCCTCTGGGAGCGGGTGGCCCCCGGCTCGGTCTACGAGGGGCGGCACCTGGTGGCGCAGGCCCGCCTCGAACGGCGCCGCGGCCAGGTGGACGCGGCACGCGCGGCATTCGCCCGCGCCATCGACATCTTCGACGCTCTCACCGGCACTGTCGGCGGCGCCTTCGACACCCAGGCCGATTTTCGCGAGAGCCTGGTCGAGGCCTATGCGGAGTACGCCGCGCTTCTGGTGGAGCGGGGGGAGATCGCCGCGGCGTTCCAGGTCGCCGAGCGCGGTCGGACCCGCGTGTTCCTGGCCCAGCTGGCCGAGCGCGATGTCGCCGCGGACGCCCCCGCCGCGCTCGCCGAGCGGCGCCGTGCCCTGGCCCGCAGCGCCGAGCGGCTGCAGGCGGAACTGGCGTCGCTCAGCCCGACGCGCGATGCCACCCGGGTCGAGGAGCGGCTGGCCCGGCTGCGTGACGTCCGACTCCAACTGGCGGCAGTTGGCGCCGACATCGCCCGGCAGTCGACGCGGAGCCTGACGCCGGCCGAACCGCTCAGCCTCGAGGCCGCCCAGCGCCTGCTGCCACCCGACACGGCGGCCCTGGTCTACCTCGTCGGCCGCGACGCGTCGTACGGATTCGCGCTCACGACCTCCAGGGTCGAGTCGTTCGCGATTCCCCTCGGGCGCGAAGCTCTGGCGGAGCGGGTGGCCCGTTTCGAACGCCTCACCGCCGCCAGTGACGGCGGCCTCGACGCCATCGCCGCGCTCGGCGGCGAACTCCACGCCGCGCTGGTCGCGCCGGCGGCGCCGATCGTCGGTCGAACGCGTCTGCTGGTCGTACCCGACGGGCCGCTGCATCGCCTGCCGTTCGCGGCGCTGGTCGCGGGCGCACCCGCGGGGGGCCGTCCGCGCTACCTCGTCGAGTCGACGCCGGTGCATCAGGTCGCGTCGCTCACCGTCTACGGGCAGCTCACCACCCCGCCGGCGGTGGCGCCATCGCGGGCGCACCTGCTGGCCGTCGGCGACCCGCCCCATGCGGGCGCCGACGCCGCCGACACCCCGGCCGGCCGCGGTCCGGGACTGCTGCCCCTGCCCGGCACCCGCCGCGAGGTCGAAGCGCTCGGCGCGCTCTATCGCGGGCGCGTCACGACGTTGCTCGGCGCGGATGCGTCGGAGGCGAAGGTGCGAGCCGCGCTCGGCGACGCCGACATCGTGCACCTGGCCGTGCATGGCCTGGTCAACTCGCTGTTCCCGCTCGACTCCGCGCTCGCCTTCGCGCCGCCCTCGGGCGCCGGTGACGACGGTCTGCTCCAGGCGTGGGAGGTGTTCGAACAGGTGCGCGTGCGGGCGCGCCTGGTGGTCCTGTCGGCCTGCGAGACGGCGGGCGCGCGCGAGAGCGGCGGCGAAGGGCTGCTCGGACTCACGCGCGCCTTCCAGTTCGCCGGGGCCCCGTCGGTGGTGGCGTCGCTCTGGCGGGTCCCCGATTCGGTCACGCCGGATCTGATGGCGGCGTTCCATCGCGGCGTGCGCGAGGGGCGTCGCTATGACGACGCTCTGGCCGGCGCCCAGCGGACGATGCTCGGTCGCCCCGCCACGGCGCATCCCTACTATTGGGCGGCGTTCGTCCTGAGCGGCCGCCACTGAGCGCGCCGGTCGCCGCAGCGGCACGCCAGCGGACCCGCTCTATCGCGCCGGTCGCGACGCCATGAGCCGCTGCAGGGCCGGCGTCAGCGCCGGCGTGCTGCGTATCGCAGCCAGGGTCTGCCGTGCCTTGATCCGCGCCGCGATCGCCCCGTGGTTCCGCCAGAACCTGGCGGGGTCGGCGAGCACCGCGTCGCTCAACCTCGGCGGTCCCGCCACTTCGTTGGTGCGGTTGACGTGACACAGGTTGCAGACGGTGTCGTCCTTGTCCTTGCGCTCTTCCAGCCACGTGCCGTCGTCCGGCTGCTCGGGGTTGCCGCCGCGCCGGGGCATCTCAGTGCCCGGACACGGCACGACCGTCCCATCGCCGTCGAAGCAGATGTCCCCCCCGGTGGGCTTCTTGAACCAGTCACCCCACGTTCCCCAGAATTGCGCCTCCATGGCCGACACCCCGCGGAGCGGGCCAGCGGGCCCGGCCGCGAGCGTCACCAGGACGAGGGTCGCCAGCGCGGACCTCATGGCACCTTCACCTCGTAGGTCGCGGCCTGGGCCGGCATCGCGTACTGGATCGTGGCGACGACGGTGTTGGCGCTCTTGACCTCGATCTCGTAGCTCTGGTTCGCCGCCGACGCCGCCACCCGCGTGAACCGCGCCTCGCCGGAACCGCCGGTGTTCTTCCAGTCCAGCTCGCGGCCGTTCGCCTTCAACGCCACGCGCAGGTTCGAGCCGGGCATGCCGTTGGCCTTCCTGACCAGGATGGTCAGCGGATTCGAGGCGTCGGCCCGGGCGCCGCCGACGTTGAACACCTCGGTGCGGTCCGGGGCGACCGCGTTGGCGCGGCCGGCGGCGAAGACGGTGGTGGCCCGGGCCGTCACCGTGTGCGGTCCGGCGTGCAGCATGACGTTGGGGAAGGCCGCGGTCTGGTCGCCATTGGTGCCGATGCCGGTCGTGATCTTCGCCTCGTACTTCGATTCCTTCTGCTGGCTGTCGAGCACCAGCAGCGTCACCAGCACCTCCTCACGGGGCTGGATCGGCTTGGTGCTGCTGGTGTTGCGGACCGTGACGCGGAAGGTGTTGGCGCCGGCCTGCAGCGGGCCGTTGTGGAAGATGCGGGCGATCGACAGCGACGCCGCCGGTTGCGCCTGGAGCGGCGCTGCGGGCAGCAGGAACACGAGGGACACGAGACCGGACAGGGTGAAACGGGTCATGACGGGCACTCCTGAAAGGAACGGGTGAGATGGGCGAACGAGACGGGCGTCACTCGAGGCGCAACCGGCGCCACGGGCTGGCGCGAAGCTCATGCCCGGCGGCGTCGATCGCCACGACGCGCCAACGGACGGCGCCGTCGGGCACGCGATCGGCGAGCACCGGCGGCAGGCGGTAGGCGCCGATGCCGCGCGGCACCAGTGCCGACAGCACCGGCGGGCCGGCCGGCGCGGCGAACTCGACGCGGTAGACGTCGGCTTGCGGCAGCTCGAGCCAGGCCAGGTCGTCCTGGCCCGACGCCACCGCCCCGTCGGCCGGGCTGAGCACGCGCAGATCGCCCGGCGCGGCGGCGTCGCCCGTCGACGAGCGGGCCCCGCCG
>JBFWNR010000008.1:0-222281 GCA_050250955.1 Vicinamibacterales bacterium | reverse complement strand
TCGCGTTGGTCGTCAGGCTGAAGTCGACCTGCTTGCCCTGCGCGGCGGCGGTGCGCCGGGCGTAGCCGACCGTCTGCTTCAGCACCTTGAAGTTCATCAAGGTCTCGCCGCCGAAGAAGGTGATGTGGGCGGTCTTGCCGACGCCGGCTTCCTGCAGCGCCAGATCGACCGCCGCCTGCGCCGTCTCGGCGCTCATGAACTTGGGCTGGCTGCCGTTCTCGGTGTCGACGATCTTGTCCTCGCCGTACTCGTAGCAGTACTCGCAGGACAGGTTGCACTGGTTGGTCACGTTGACCACCAGCGTCTGGATCGGCATCGGCGCCAGCGGGATGATCTTCGGCGCCGGCGGCCGCGCCACCTGATCCTCGATCGCCCGCACCCGGTGCAGCTCGGTCAGCGCGTCGCGCAGCTCGGCCGGGCTGAAGCGATCGCCGAGGGCGGCCAGCAGTTCGGCCGGCGTCTGTGGCCCGCGGCGCAACTGCTCGACCACCGCCGCCGAACAGTCGTCGAAGGCGAACACCGCCGCGCTCGGCACCATGTAGGCGAAGCGCTGGCCCGAGGCTTCGAAGGGGTGGAATTCGCCGACGGCCAGCGTCGGCGTCGCGACCGTGCTCATGGCGTGACCGTCGGATCGAACTTGATGTAGAGCGGCGGCGCCACCAGCAGGTGCGACCGGCCGCGCAGCGGCGTCGTCGCGCCGGGCGGGGTGTAGCTGGCCACCACCCACACGTCGCCGATGTTGTTGCGTTCGCCCTTGCGCTGCGGGTTGGGGCCGTCGACGTTGGGGGTGAACAGCCCCGACGCCGGGTCGATGGCGCCGACGAACTTGATGTCCTCGTCGTCGAAGGTGGCCTTGTACTCCTCGAGGCTCCACGACGCGGTGACGGTGTCGAGGCGGAGGTCGTCGTCGGTGTTCGGCTTCTTGTCGGGGCCGTTGTGATAGGCCCAGGCGTCGAAGGCGGCGAACTGCTTGGGGAACACCACGCCGCCGGTGCGGGCCAGGTTCCACACCGGCGTGACCCGGACGTGGTCGACCTTGTCGTAGACGGTGAGCGCCCCGGGCACGGTGACGTTGCCGAGCACCAGCGTGCGCGGCCCGACCGCGGCGTTGGCCGCCACGTCGACCGTCGCGGTGATCACGTCGCCGGCGACGCTGGCCGCCGTCGCGGTGACGCCGGCGCCGAAGTCCAGATCACGGGCCTGCAGCGACGCCGGCGGGTTGGCGACGTAGATCTTCAGCGTCTGGCCGCTGCCGCCGGCGCGCAGCGCCGCATGGTCGAAGCCGACCACCGAGAGATCACGGCCGACGCGCGTCAGCTTCACGTCGATCCCGAGTTCGTCGTAGCCGCCGCTGAACCAGCGGCCCTCGATCTTCGACCAGTCGCGCTCGACGAACATCACCTCGCGCAGGGCCGTGTCCTCGGCGCCGCCGGCGGTCGAGCGGCCGCGCCACTGGAAACCGGTGTAGACCGACACGCGTCCGCTGCGCGTCACCGACTGGCCGGTGCGCGCGTAGGTGTAGGTGATCTGGCTGGTGAACTCGTCGGCGGCGCCACCGGCCGCGGCGAGCACGACCCTGCCGAAGATCGGACCCTTGCCGGGCTCCCAGCCCGAGAGGGCCCAGGTGCCGTCGATGCGCGCCGGGCGCATCGCCGCCGACCACTCGGCCCACTCCTTGGTCTCGAGGCCGTAGGCCTGGGCCAGGAAGTCGACCGCCTTCTCGGAGGGGTGGCGCAGATCGGGCGGGCGGCCCGACTCGTCGCGGCCGGTCGGGGCCGGGCCCATGCGCCGATAGGTCTGCCGGTCGATGATCGGGTAGTAGCCGCGGTGCATCGCGATGAGCAGCTCCCAGTCCGGCTTGGTCCGGCGCTGCATCAGCGCGCGGCCCACCGAGTGGCAGGAGTTGCAGGTGCCCTCGATCTCCTTGGGCACGGTCTCGTCGGCGAGGCGCCGCTCCACCTCGTTCCTGATCGGCCGCGCTTCCTCGGGCGCCAGGCCGTGGCTGTTCGACAGCGACTTGACGACCTGACGGGCGGTCGCGGCGTCGATCTTCAGGTTGTTCAGAGCCATCATCCGGGTGATGGTCCGCTCCCAGCCCTCGGGGGTGGTGCGCCGGAACGAAATGCGCGACAACTGCTGCTTGTCGTCGGGTCGGTGGCAGCCGCCGCACGCCTTGATCACGGCCTGGTCGGTGACCGGTATCCCGACCTGGGGCGGCGGCGCCGGCGCGGCGGCGGATTGGCCGGCCTGGGCCGGGGCGGCCGAGCCGGCCAACACCCAGCAAGCAGTGACGACGAGGAATGAGAGGCGCGCGATCGATGCCATGGGGTGAGGGCCAGTTGTAGCACATTTCTGGGGTGCCGATGAGCCAGCCGCGGGCCACTGCGGTGGCGAGTGGCGTGAGGAACGACGGCGGGTCCACCAAGCCCGTACGGCGGGCACATTGCGTGCAGATGCCCGCGACGTCCCTGGCACCCGGCATCGGTTCCAGCAGGGCCAGGACGCCGTCGCCGTAAAGGCCGACGCCCTGAAGGTGGCGCATGCCCTCGCCGTGGCGCCGGCAGCCCGGACAGGGCGGCCGCCGGCGGGAAGGCCCAGGGGCTGCCGGCTCGAGGACAGGAACCGGGCGGCCGCGGTCGACATACGCCGTGTCAGCGTCATTTGCCCAGCCGCTCCAGCAGCGCCTGATACCGGCGGTCCGCCTCTTTCACGCGCGGCGTCAGCGCCGGCAGTTGTCGCTTCCACTGCTCGAGGATGGTTTCCCGCGTTTCGAAGAACTCGAGGTCGCCGTCTGCGTTCACCGGCTCGGCCAGCAGGTCACTCAGGCGGGCACGCTGGATGCCCACCAGTTCGGGCAGCGCCTCCGCCTTCCACGTTGGCTGGTTGCCGACCACGACGTAGATCGGCGCGCTGTGGGCGACGGTCGTGAACTGCTGCTCCTGCGTCTTGCCGTAGGCACGGACGGCGAGCCACAAGCTGCGATCGGCGGTCACAGCAGTCGAAAGCCTGACCGCGTCCTTCCCGTTCGCGAACTCCTGTTTCACGACATCACCCAGCACCACGAGCTCGATCCGGTCGAGCGCATCCACGTCGGGATTCAGCGTCGCCGTGGCTTCGATCGTCAGCGTCGACCCTTGCGCCGCCTTCACCTCCGCGCCCATCGGCTGGCCGTTGACCGTGAGCTCCAGGAACGGGCCGTTGGTCACGTACACACGTCCGCGGCGGAAGCCGGCGAGCCATCCATCAATGGTGAACGGGCCATCCACCTTCACGTAGGTCCGCTCGACGCCCGGCAGCGTGGGGCCGAAGTACGGCCAGTCGGCGCCGCCGGCCGGCAGGATCCGGTAGCCCATGTTCAGGAACTGGTACCAGCCCTCGGTTGCGATGCGTCCGCCCTGCAGCAGCTCGATGAAGTCGACGAGGCCGAAGGGCACGTCGATGGCCAGGCCGCGGCGGCCGTTGAACAGCTCGCCGTGGTGCGCGTAACCGGTGACGGCGCCGCCGCGCCGCGTGCGCTCGAACACGTGGTGGTACTGGAAGAACGCCGCCGGCTCGAAATGCGTGTGCTGCGCGACGTTCCAGTGCATCGTGTGGCCGCGCGCGACCGTGCGCGGATCCTCCTGGCCCGACACCAGCGCCACGCCGTCGCGCTCGTAACGGCCGGCCTTGCCCCAGGCCGGCTGCTTGAAGTACGTCCCCATGATGTTGCCCATCTCGAGGAGGTGGGCGATGTGCAGGTCCTCGGCGGAGATCTGCGTCCACACGTCGGCGTCGGCCACCTGATCGCGTTGCAGGTGCACGTGCGACTCGCCCGAGTACCAGCCGCGCGCCGTCAGATCGTCGTAGCGGGTCAGCGCGACGGCTGCAGAGCTGACGTCATCGGCGCGGACCGTGATCTTCTGATGGTGCAGGCGGTATTCCGGGCCGCGGGAGACCACCAGATCGTAGGTCCCCGCCGGCACACGGCTCTCGTAGGTGCCACTGACGTAGAACGCCTCGCGACTCTCGACCGGCCAGAACGTGCGTCGGTTCAGCCACACGCGGCGGATCCGGTCGGTGAACCGGCGGACGGGAATCGCCTGGTCTGACGGCAGCGGCAACCGGCCCACTTCGTCGTAGAGCCCGACGCGGGCGGGCACGACTCGTCCGCTCTTCGCGTCTTTGACTTCCAGCCGAACCCGTCCCCATCCTGCCGGCGGGCGAGTGGTGCCGGTGCGGCTGATGGCCACCTCGCATATCGCGAACGTCCCCTGCCGTCCGGCGATCGCGATGTCGACCCCCTGCGCGCCCTGTCCGGCGAGGCGCGCACGAGGCAGGGTGACCGTCGCCCGGGCCGTCTGCCCCGTGCGTTCGGGAGCGATGTCCACCGCACCGCGTCCGTCGCCGCCGTTGCGGTCGTAGAGCACCACGATCGCCTGGGCGGTGGTCAGCTGCGGCACGTAGGTCACGGTGAGCGTGACCGTTTCATCGACGTCGAAGCCGTAGGCGTCGTCCACGTCGAACCCGACGGTCGGGCCCACGAGGCACGACTGGCCGCCGACGGTGCGAACGTCGGTGGCGCCGCGTCCGTTCATGCCGAGCTCCGTGTAGCCCAGCGCGAGCACCCGGGCGACGTGCTCGGTCTTCCACGTCAGCGGACTGGAGTACCGAGCGTCGTCGCCGTCAGCGACGACGGCGACGACACCCAGGACGGCTCCGGCAGCAGCGAGGAGGCTTCCGCAGCGCATCGTCAGAAAGCGATGCGGAAGGCCAGCTGTCCGGAGCGCGGCGGGCCGGCCGAAGCATTGCGCCGCTGGAAGACGGCGCTGGTCTCGACCAGGTTGTAGGCGTATCGCTTGTAGTTGAAGACGTTGAACATCTCGGCGGTACCCGTCACCTTCACGCGGGGCCCGATGCGGAACTCCTTCGATACGCGGATGTCCAGCGCCTGAGCCGGGTCACCACGGAAGGTGTTCACCGGAATGAAACTCCCATCGCGGCGGAACCGGTTCGCGCCTGGGCCGCCCAGCAGGTTGAAGCCGCTGCTGATGCTGCTGTAGTTCCCCGAACCGTACTGGTAGATGGTAGCCAACAGGACGTCCCACGGCAGGTTCACGATGCTGTTGGCGCGCAACGTGTGGCGCTGGAACGTGGCCGACCGCCCCCAGTTGTAGCTGATGTCGAAGGGATTGATGTAGTTGTTGCCGTAGCCGGCGCCGCCCAGGCCCGAGCTGTTGTCGAAGAACATGTACGTGTAGGTGACCCCGTACTGGTATCGGTTGCGGTAGCGGCGGTTCGCCGCGGTCACCAGCGCCAGATACTCCGAACTGGCATCGGTGCCGATGAGGCGGAAGGGCCCGTAGTCGGGGCGGGGTCGGCCGAAGGTGATCGGGTTCTTCGACAGGCCGGTGGCCGGGTCGTAGAAGAGGTTCGGATCGTTCTGGGTCTCGAAGTGGTAGCCCTTCTTGAAGACGAGGTCGGCGTCGAAGGCCATGACCTCGGTCAGCCGTCTCTGGAAGCCGAGAATCGTCTGCCAGCTGTACGGCGTCTGGATGTCGTGGGCGATGACCGAGAGGCTTTGTGGAGCCAGCGGTACCCGACCGGAAAGGATGTCCTCGGCGGTGACGCCGCGCGTCGGGTCGGCGAAGAACCCGGGGAGTCTGTCGTTCTGGTACGAGTTGAAGATCACCTTCTGCCCGTTCCACATCTGCTGGTCCCACGACGGGTTGCCGCCGACATGGCCGTAGAACAGACCGCTGCCGCCGCGGATCACCGTGTTGCCGCTGCCGGTGACGTTCCACGCGAAGCCGACCCGCGGCGCGATGTTGTTGTAGTCGCGCAGGTCGTTCCGGTAGCCCACGTTGGTGGTGTAACGACCGTTGTCGATGATGACGTCAGTCTCGCGGACGCCCGGGGCGGTGAAGTCGCCGGGCGAGAGGTCGTAGCGGACGCCCAGGTTGAGGGTGAGCCGGTCGTTGACCTTCCAGGTGTCGCCGATCCACAGCGCGTAGCGGGGTCGCGGCACGTGGTACTTCCATTCCCGCGCGTAGGTCTGGTCGAAGCGCAGGATCGTCCCGTCGAGACCGCTGAAGTCCCAGGCCTCGGGCCCCTGTGCCAGCGGGAACCGCCGCCCCGCATCCGGCGGCAGGCTGCTGAAGAAGTACTGGCCGCGCTGTCGGGCCGGCCAGTCGCCGTCGTCCACCGCGTACATGTACTCGGCGCCGATCTTCAGATCATGGTTCTTCACGTTCCACGTCAGGTCGTAGCGGAACGGATAGCGGGTCTCGCGGATGAACTCGGGATAGTTCCAGTTCAGCCCGAGGATCAGGCCCGGGAACTGGTACTCGGGCGTCAGCACATTGCCGTCCGCGCCCTCGTACGTCCAGTAGAACTTGTAGATCCCGCCGCGGAGTTCGTGCAGCAGGTTGCCGGCGGTGACGTGCGACCAGATGGCCGTGCCCGAGTACGACGTGATGTCCTTCTTCGTCCCGCGGCTCGGATGGGAAACGACGCCGTCGTTCGGGAGGAAGCGCTTGTAGAGATTGCCCCGCACGACGAGGTGATCCTTGCCGCCCATCTGCGCGTCGTAGCGGCCAAGGTAGTAGTCCTTCTTTTCCTCAATCGGCAGCGTGACGAGCTGCGGCGCCAGCGCGACCGGGCTGCTCACCGCCGTGCCCGGCTCGCGCTCTCGCTCGTATGACCCGAAGAAGTGCATCACGTTCTTCTTGATCGGCCCACCGAGCGTGGCGCCGACCTGGCTGTTCGAGTAGGGGAGCACCCGGTTCAGGTAGGCATCGGCGGCGTTGAACTTGTCGTCCCGGAAGTAGCCGTAGACGCTGCCCGAGAGATCATTCGTGCCGGCGCGCGTGACGGCCTGCACCTGAATGCCGGCCGAGCGACCGGACGTCACGTCGAACATGTTCGTCACCACCTGGTACTCGCCAATGGCCTCGCGGCTGATGCCGGGCTGCCCGAAGCTGGTGACCGACGTGCTCTGCGTGATCTCCTGGCCGTCGAGGTTGAGCTGGAAGTTGGTCAGCCCGGAGATGCCGGGGGTGTCGCTGACGGCGTTGGCCGTGATGCCGGGCACCATCATCGAGAGCTGCATCCAGTTGCGTCCGTTGATGGGCAGCTGCTCCATCTGGCGGCGATCGATATTGCCGGCCACGCGGGCGGTCCGGAGATCGATCAGGGGCGCTTCTCCAGTCACCGTGATCGCCTCGTCCAGGGTGGCCAGCTTCATGGTGTACGGGATCGTCGCATTCTGTCCGACCAGCAGTTCGATGTCCGAGAGCACGATCGTTGCGAAGCCGGTGAGTTCGACCCGGGTGTCGTAGCGGCCCGGCGGCATGCCCACGAGCCGGTACTCTCCCCGTTCGTTGGTGACCGCTTCGAAGGTGCGCCCGGTGGAGCGGGAAGTGGCGACGACGGTGGCCCCGGGCAGCACCGCCTTGGACTCGTCGATCACCACACCGTTCATCGTCGCGTCCTGCGCGGCAGCCGGGCGAGCGAGCAGGAGCATCACAGCCAGGGTCCAAGACACTCGACGCAGCATGAACTGTACCCTCCCCCAGGCGCGCACGATGCGCGCCAGCTACGACAGCTGGCTCGGCGCCGCCAGCCTTTGGCCCACCCACCCTTCGGCCGCGGATCGAAACTGCACGTCGTCGAGGCCGTCCGCGGCGGCCAGGAAGTCGACGAACCCGGCCACGGCGGCTGCGTCGGACGCAGTAAGCCGGGCCCGCAAGACGTACGCCCGCTCTGACACCGGCAGGGCGGTCACATCGCTCATCCAGCGAATCGCGCCGCGCACAGCGTCCTCGCTGTAGCGCGTGATGCGGCCGGTGGCGTCGCCGGCCGAGAGGACCTCGGTGACGATCCGCGCCGCGTCGCCGTCGCGGCAGGCGCGATCCCAGGCGATGAAGCGGCGGCAGAACGGGTCGTCGTCCTCGCCCGACCCGTAGACCGCCAGCAGCCGCTCGAGGCGCGGCACGTGGATCGGCGAGGTGGCGTAGCGGCGCATGAAGTCGTCGCGGGCGGTGTGCACGACGCGGCCCTCACGCCCGCTGGCTCGACGGCGCCGGCGTCTGCGGCGGCGGGAACGGCTCGTTGGACGCGAAGCGCCTGAGGACGTTCTCGGTGATTCGCGAGACGTTGTTCGTGTAGTTGTTGTAGGAGAGACTGCCGCACCACGCGATGGCGCTGGACGACCACACCGCGCCGCCGTTCGGATACTCGAGGAACACCATGTCGGCACGGACGAGCGGGTTCTGCGTCCCGCCCGGCCGTGCCCCGTTCGACGTGTTGATCTGCTCGACGACGTGCTGGTAGGCGTCGGAGTGGCCGGACGACGAGGCCAGCACGAGCGTGTGCGGCGGCGTGCCCAGGGCGAAGTCGGCGCGATCCAGTTCCGAGCCGGCGGCCCCAACCTCCAGCACGAGCGACGGGTGCTCGCCGATCAGCTCGTCGCGGCCGACGCCCTCGAAGATCCACGACGCCCGCGGGTCGTAGCTGCCCGGCATGCGGCGATAGGGCTGGTTGCGATCGAAGCCCTGCGCGGTGAACCCGACGCCGAAGAACTGCTGCGGGGCCATCCCGCGGAAGCGCCACAGGCCGCCCGGCTCGCCGGTCAGGCTGTGGTAGTGCTCGCCGGGCGCGCCCTGCCAGTGCTCGGTGCCGTCACGCCTCCGCACCTCGATGTAGCGGCCGGTCGGGTCCATCGGCGTGACCCAGTAGAAGCCGTTGCCGCCGAGATACATCAGCCGGCCGCCGCCGTTCAGATACGTGCGCAGCCCGTCGAGCATCTCGAGCGAGTAGTACTCGGGGTGCGTGGCCGTCATCACGACTTTGTAAGGTCTGAGCGCCGCCGCGCCCTCGAAGTGCAGGTCTTCGTCGGTCAGGAAGTCGACTTCGAACCTCTTCGCGTCGAGCCAGTCGATGAGGTGTGTGTCGGCCATGAACTGCCACGGGTTGTTCGTCGTGATTTTCGGCCGCATGTTGGTGATGGGTCGCAGCCGCGACGAATAGCAGACGCCGCTGCCGTCGCTGTGCCGCGAGTAGAGGCTCAGCGGGCGGAAGGCGCTGGTGCCCGTGCCGGCATAGGCGAGGTAGCTGAAGGTGGGGATCAGCAGCGCGATCCGTGCCGCCGTCGGCTGCCCCTTCTTCGGCCGCACCGTGAACGGGATGTAGTCCTCGAAGGTGCCGCCGCGCAGCCTCGCCGCGTACATGCCCGACGTGAGGGTGTCGGGCACCCGGAACTCGAACCCTACTTCCCAGCGCGCGTCGTCGATGTCGTCGTCGTGGAAGTAGATGGCGCCGTACTGCTGGCGCGCCTGCTTGTAGTCCATCTGGAACGAGTCCCAGTTGTGGCCGGTCACGGCCCGCATCGGCAGGTTCACGGTCCGGCCGTGCAGATGCATCGGGCCGGTGTCGGTGATGCGTTCGGACTCGATGTCGGCGGCGAAGTCCCACGCCGCGAGCGGCGGCGGTCCCGGCTGGCCCTGCCTGATGTCGTCGATGGCCTGGCGGCTCAGCACCTCGCGGTAGAGCCGGGGATTGTCGATCTTGCCGTTGAAGTTCGCGTCGACCCGGTCGGCCCGCTCCCAGGCGCCGGCGATGAGCAGCGGCGAGTCGTTGATCGCCAGCGCCCGGATCGAGGCCGTCCGCTCGGTTACGAGCCGCGTCGGATCGAAGGTGAAGGTGTTCAGCGGGTCCTGGTGAATCACGACCCGGCCCGTACTCGCATCGTAGGTGACGGCCACGAAGTACCAGTTCGTGGTGACGCCCTGCGGCCGGTTGTTCATGCCCGGAATCGCCGGCACCCACGGCCGGAGCGGCTGCCGGCTGGCGAGCCTCTCGGTCTTGCCCGAGGGGTCGGAAATCCAGAGAGCCAGCCTGCCCTCCTCGTCGATGAAGATGCCATAGCCGCCGCGGGCGCCGGCCCATTTGGTGAGCACGCCCTCGACGCCGACGAACGAGTCGGCGCCGACGGCGCGTTGGCTGGTCGGGGCGATCCAGGCGGTGAAGCTGAAGCTGCCGGTCAGCCGCAGCGCAGGATGATCGGGAACGACCGCGTACGAGCCGAGCGGCATCTCCTGGCGTCGCCCGGGATACTCCGCGTTGGCGGGCGTGTCCACGACGACTTCCTTGATCCCTGGACCGGACGGGTTGGCGTCGCCGTGAATCATCCGGACGATATCGGCCCGGTAGCGCGGCACTTCGCTGCTGACCATGAACCGGATGGTCTCGCCCGGCTGCACGCGCAGCCGGTCGGCGTAACCGACGATGCCGCGCTTGATCAGGTTCTCGGCCACCTCCTGCCGGATGCGCAGGTACGGCCGCTCGACCGGCGGGGCATTGGCGCCCTGCGGCGTCGGTCCCTGTCCCGGCCGCCCCTGCGCCGAGAGGGGCTGATCTGGCGGCACGACGCCGCCGGCGGCCCCGGCGGCCGCCGCCCCGACGACCCCGGCCGTCCGGAGGAAGGCGCGCCGGCTGACTTCCGCCGACGGTGTCGGCCCGGGCGTCCCGGGCGGATTCTGATCCTGATCGTCAGAGGAATGCGGAGCCATGGCGCCCTCCGTGCGTCGGGTGGAGTCGGACTATAGGGCGGTGGCGGTGACGCGGATGTTGCAAATTGTGGCTGACCGATCGTTCCAACCCAGCCGTCGACCGTACGTTCGAGACCGCCAACCGGGCGGACGACCGGCGCGACGACCGGGCGCGCCGCCGCAGGACCTCAGTCCACGTCGTCGAAGGTCAGCGAGTAGCCGTCGCCGTGGACGGTCGTGATGTAGCGGGGGGTGTGCGGATCGGTTTCGAGCTTCCGGCGCAGCCGGCTGACCGCGTAGTCCACGGCTCGGGTCGTGGGCTCGGTCGGATAGCCCCAGATCTCACGCAGCAGCTCGCTGCGATGGACGACCAGGCCGCGCCGCTCGGCCAGGTAGAAGAGCAGGTCGAATTCCCGGCGGGTCAAATGGAGGTCCGCGCCGCGGTGCTGCGCCCGCAGGTGCTGGAAGTCGATCAGGACTTCGCCGAGGCGGATGGCGACGACGCTGCGCCTTGCCCGGCGCAGCAGCGCGTGCAGTCTGGCCTTCAGCTCGTCGAAATCGAACGGCTTGGTGACGTAATCGTCGGCCCCCGCTTCCAGCCCGCGCAGCTTGTCGGCCTTCTGGTCGCGCGCCGTGAGCATGATGATGGGCGTGCGGCCACCCGCCCGGATCAACCCGCAGAGCTCGAAGCCGCTCGGCCCCGGCAGCATGACGTCCAGCAGCACCAGGTCGGGCCCGAACGCCCGGACCGCACTCAGCACCCCGGGACCACCTTCGATCGTCTCGACGTCGAATCCCGAATAACTCAGGTTGTCGGCGAGCACGCGCGCGAGCGCGTGATCGTCTTCGACCACCAGGATTCGCTTTTTCACGGCGCGTAGGATACAACACGCCCCATGCTGCCGACGGGCAGGAGCGCCTCCCGGGGCACGCGATCGGGCGCGCCGCGGCGCGGCGCGACTCGCCTGGCCGCGCTGCTCGCCGCGATCGCGACGGCCGCCGGCTGCGGCCGCGCGCGAGCCGCTGATCCGCCGCCGCCGATCCGGTTCGCGGTGGGCTCGAGCGACAGCGTGTTCGCGATCGTCGGCGCCGCGCTCGCGGCCGCTTACAACGCCCATCCGGGTCTCGCCGTCGCCACCCGGGAATCCCTGAACTCGCAGGCCAGCGCCGACGCGCTGGAACGCGGCGAGGTCGACCTGGCGCTGGAAGGCGCACGGACGTCCTACCTGGCGTATCGCCGCGGCACGCCGGGCCATCCGCAGCCGCATCGAAAGCTGCGCGCCCTGGCCGTGCTGTTCCCGACCGTCGTCCACATCGCGGCGCGCCGCGACTTGGACATCAGCAACGTAAGCGATCTGCGCGGGCGCCGCGTCTACGTCGGCGAACGCGGCAGCCCGACCGAGGGCGCCAGCCGCGCCGTGCTGTCGAGCCACGGCCTCTCCTTCGACGACATCCAGCCGTTCTTCGATCGCGCGCGCGCGCTCGAAGACTTCCGCGCCGGCCGTCTCGACGGCCTCATCTTCTTCTTTCCCATCGAGCAGGCCGACGGCATCGCGATGATGCGCGGCGGCGGTGCCACGCTGGTGCCGCTCGACCCGCGGAGCTTGGAGGCGATACGCAGCCGCGATCCGCTGCTGAAGCCGGCAGCCATCCCGGCCGGCGCCTACGACGGCCAGCTCGCGCCCGTGCCCACCGTCGGATCCGACGTGCTGCTCGTCTCTCGCGAGGATCTGGACGAGGATCTCGTCTACACGCTCACGCGGACGCTGTTCGAGTCGGCCGGCGGGCTGCGGCGCGCGCACCGCGCCGCCGGGTTCATCGACCCCGGCCGCGGGCCGGGCGCGCCGATCCCGCTGCATCGCGGCGCCGCCCGCTACTACCGCGAGCGCCAGCTCCTGCGGTGATCGTCATGGCGATCACGCGTGCGCTCCGTCACTGGGCAGACCGCGGCCGCCGGACGATCGGCCGTGGCAGCGACGTCCTGGTGACGCGGCCGCTCGTCGCCATGTCACTCGCCGCCGTGCTGCTGCTGGTGACGGGGCTGCTGTTCTTGTTCGGCTATCGGGCGACGCGGGAGTGGCAGCGCTCCAGTGCCGAGTCGGCGCAACGCCGCGGCAACGAGGTCCTCGTGCTGCTGGGCGCGGCGCTGGAGCGCGACATGAGGGACGCGCTCACGACGACGATCGTCCCGTTCAACACCAAGATCCTGCAGACCAGCTCCCGCTACGACCTCGCCGACCGCTTCGCCGGCGCGTTCGCGCGCTTCCCGTATCTCGAGTCGTTCTTTGCCTGGCGCCGGGCCGGGTGGCCGGAGACGACGACCTACTTCTTCAACCGCGCCGACCAGCCGCCGCTGTGGGACCGATCGGAGGCCGACACCGACATGCACCCGGTGCTGATCCGAGCCGATCCGCCGGCCGGCCGTCCGCTGATTGCGCGGGCGCATGCCGAGGCGCTCCGCGGCACGCGATTTTCGGTCTTCGACCAGACGGTCGAGGGCGTTCCCTATCAGGTCGTCGTGCACCAGCTCTTCGGCGGCCAGGCCGCCGACGACGTCATCGCGTTCGTCGGCTTCACGGTCAACCTGAACCGCGTCCGGGAGTCCTATTTCGAGGAGTTCATCCAGCACGTGCAGGCGCTGGTGGGCGATGCGTCGCTCACCATCGAGATCGCCGACGGCCGCGGTGCGACCGTGGCCCGCGCGGGACCCGACCTCGCGGGCGCTCCGGTCGGGCAGAAGGCGTTCCCGCTGCTGTTCGCCGATCGGTCGCTCCTGGAACAGATCGAGCCTGGCGCCGAGCGAGAGGTGCCGTGGTGGACGGCGCGGGTGAGCGTGGTGAACGAAGCGTCGGGCCAGGCGGCCGACCGCGCCTCGACGCGCACGCTGCTGGTGCTGGTCCTGGCGGCGGCCGTCACCGTCGGCGGGCTGGCCTGGTCCGTGCGGGCCGCCCGGGCGGCAGCGGCCCTGGCGACAGCACAGTCCGAGTTCGTGTCGGCGATGAACCACGAGATGAAGGCGCCGCTGTCGCTGATCAGGCTGGCGAGCAACACCCTGGCGCACGGCCGCTACACGTCTGCCGCAACCGTGCCGGAATACGGACGCATGCTCGGCCGTGAGGTCCATCACCTGGGCCAACTGATCGACAACGTGCTGTGCTACGCGCGCCTCAACACCGCCGACGCGACGCCCGGCGAGACGATCGACGCCGCGGAGCTGATCCAGGACTCGGTCGAACGCTTCCGCCCGCTGCTGACCGATCTCGGCATCGAGGTGCAGGTGCAGCTGCCGATCGACGCGGTCTGGATCCGTGCCGATCGCGGGATGCTCGTCCACGCGATCGACAACCTGATCGACAACGCCGCCAAGCACGGCGGTACGGGGCGGCGGCTGGTCGTCCGGGCGGCGCTCGAGGACCGCTGCGTGCGCATCGACGTCGCCGATGCGGGCCAGGGCATCCCGACCGACGAGCTGCCGCGCGTCTTCGAGACGTTCTATCGCGGGCACGGCACGCGCGCCCGCGGCAGCGGGCTGGGGCTCACCATCGTCCGGCGGATCGTCGACGCTCACGGCGGGACGGTAGCGGTGACGAGCCGCGTCGGCGAGGGCACCACGGTCACGATCCTGCTGCCGGTCAGCCAGCCGCCGGCGCCTGCGCCATCGCCGTCCGCCGTGTGAAGACCGCGTCGTCGTTCGCCCGTGTCAGTCGCGCGGCGCGGTGTCGGGCGTGCGCGGCACGCCGCGCCGTCGGGCCACGATCAGCACCATGCCGGACCCGATCAGCAGCGCCACGGCCGCCATGGGTCGGATTGGCGCCGCCGACGAGGCGGCCGCCCGGTCGCGCAGGCGCTGGTAGCGCGACGACGCCTCGTCGACGCGGGCCTTCAGCACCAGCCGCTGGCGCTCCCACTCCTGCGGCATCAGGGCGAGCGTCTCCCACGGCTCCAGGTCACCGCGCGGGTCCACGTCCGCGGTCATGAGCTCGTCGAGCCGCGCCTCCTGCTCGGCGACGATGGTGGACACCGACTCCGGCTTCCAGAAGGACTGGCCATCGACCAGCACGTAGACCGGCGCGGAATGGGCGACGGTCATGTTCGCCCGCTCCTGCCGGCGGCCCCAGGCACGGAACGCGAGCCACTTGCTGCGATCGGCGGGCACCGAGGCACGCAGGCTGACCCGCGACCGGCCGTTCGCCGGTTCGGTGGCGATCACCTCGCCGTGGGCAACCAGTTCGACATGACTCAGCGCGTCGATGTCCGGATTCAGGTCGGCTTCAGCCACCACGTCGAGCGTCGTCCCGCGGTCCACGGTCAGCTCGGCGCCCATCGGCCGGCCGTTGACGGTGAACTCGAGCAGCGGCCCGTTGGTGACGTACATGTGGCCGCGCTTGAAGGCCGCGAACCACGCCTCGGCGCTGAACGGGCCCTCGATCTTCGCGTAGTTCCTGACCACGCCCGGCAGGTCCATGTACGGAAAGTCGGAGCCCGCGTCGGGCAGGATCTTGAAGCCGAGGTTGAGGAAGTTGTACCAGCCCTCGGTCGACAGACGCCCGTTCTGGAGCACTTCGATGAAGTCGACGATGCCGAACGGGACGTCGAGGGCCAGCCCGCGGCGGCCGTTGAAGAGCTCGCCCTGGTGCGCGTAGCCCGAGAAGCCGCCCTGTCGGCGAACCTCGCCGAACGCCTGGTCGTAGGCGTAGTAGTTGTCGGTCGGCAGGTGCACCGGCGCCTGGAGGTTGTGGTGCAGCGTGTGGCCGCGTTGCACCGTACGCGGATCCTCCTGGCCTGACAATATGACGTAGCCGTGCTTCTCGTACTGACCGGCGCGGCCCCACTCGGGCTGGTGGAAATGCGTGCGTGAGAGGTTGCCCATCTGCACGAGGTTCGAGAGATGGACGTCCTCGGCCGCCGCGTGCGTCCATGCCGCCTCGTCGGCCACGACGTCCCGGCCGATGTGCATGTGGCCATCGGCCGAGTACCACCCGCGTGCCGGCAGGTCGACGTGGCGCTGGAGATCCACTGCAACGCGCGTGGCCCGGCCCGGCCGGATCTCCACCGAACTGCGATGGGCACGGTACTCGATGCCGCGTGTCACCACGACCTCGTAGGTGCCGGCGGGCAGCTCGGCGTCGTAGCGGCCGCTGACGTAGAAGGCCTGACGGTTGGCCGACGGCCAGAACGCGCGCGGGCTGACCCACAGCCGCCGCACCTCGTCGGTGAACCGGTGCACGAGGACGGCCGAAGGCGACGGCAGCGGGAGCCGGCCGCTGCTGTCGTAGAGGCCGACGCGTGCCGGGACCACGGCGCCCGACGCAGCGTCGCGTACCTCCAACTGGATGCGGCCGGCGGGCCTGGGCGCACTCGCCGTCCCGCCGGGGCGGGTCACCTCGATGTCGCAGAGCGCGAGCGCTCCGCCGGGCGCGCCGACGGCCAGATCGACGCCGCGCGTGCCCTGGCCGGCGAATCGGGCGCGATCGAGCACCACCGTCACTCGCCGCAGCGGCGCCCCCGGCTCGATCTCCACTGGAAGCCGGCCCAGGCCTTCGCCGCCATTCGCGTCCCAGTAGATCGTGAACGGCTTTGAGTACGCCGGTGCATAGGTCAGCGTCACCGAGACCGGCTCGTCGATGTCGAACGCATAGCGGTCGTCGACATCGAAGGCGAGCACTGCCCCTGCGGCGCACTGCCGATCGGCGACCGTGCGCATCTGAACGATGGCCCGGCTCGCACCGATTCCGAGTTCGGTGTAGCTCATGGCCCAGGTGTGCGCAATCCGTGCCTTGACCCACGGCACGATCTCCACGTACCGGGCCTCGCTGCCGTGACTCGACACGCGTGGCACATCGAGGACTAGCGCCAGCGCCAGCGCGAACGCAAGTCGGCGGACGGTTTCGCATGAATGCGGCCGCGGGCTCGAACGCGTGGATGGCATGGCTCAACCTCGCACGGCACCGGGACGCCTGCGGTCAGATGGCCCGCGGGGCGAGCATGCCCTGCGGTTGGACGACCGGGCGCGACGGTCGCCAGTGCGCGCGACGCTAGCGCGGGACTGGCGACGCGTCAACAGGACGAACCCGAGTTGACACAACTTGCAACAACGGCCACCCGCGCTGCGAGCACAGCCCGGCATGGCCTGCACACGGTCGAGCGCCTCCGGGAAGGGACCGCTGTCGGACTGCCGCAGAGCGCCGCGCGGGTCCCTGCGCCGGTCCCCGGGAGAGACCGCCCGCGTTCCAGCCAGGCAACCCCGGTGCAGCGGGGCAATCAGTCGATGAGCCAGCCGCGGGCCACCGCGGTGGCGAGGGCGGTGAGGAACGACGGCAGGTCCACCGGGCCCGCCCGCCGGGCGTACTCGTCATAGAGGGCGGGCACGTCTCCGGGCCCTGGCGCCAGCTCCAGCAGGGTCACGACGTCCACGCCGTGGAGATAGCGGACTCCCTCGGGGTGACGGTCGGTCACGAGCCGCCGTTCGAGCACCAGTTCCCGCTCGCGGAGGGCCGGCCGGGCCGCGAACCGCACGTTGCGTCCGACGGCAAGGCTCAGGGCCGGCGCTGCTTTGAGCCGGTCGAAGGCCGCCTCCACCGCGGGACGCTCGCCGGCCGACGCCTCCGGGCCCGGCGCTGCCGCCGCCCGGTCCGCCCAGAACGGGTGGTCCGAGGGGGCACCCTCGCGCAGGTGCTGGCGGGTCAGGGCCAGGAACTGGGCGTAGGTTTCGGCCTCCCGGGCCGCGTAGAAGGCCAGCGCCATCTCCCTCAGGCCCGGCTGGCCCAGGGCCGTGTTCACTGCCACCGCCGCCAGCCAGCCCGACGCCATCGCCTTCTTCACGCCTGCCGACGACAGCGGATCGACGAACGAGGCGGCGTCGCCGACCAGCAGCCAGTCGTCGCCGGCGGGCCGCTCCGACCAGTACATCGACGCGTCCCAGCCCCACGGGCCGCCGGCCAGGACCGGCCCGGTGGTCAACTGGCGAAGCCGGATGGTCTTGGCCAGTTCCGCCCGGTAGACCGCGGCGGGTCCGTCGCCGCGGGCCAGGTTGGTCGTCCGTGGATCGACCATCACCGCCACGGCCCGGTCGGTGGCCGACACCGGCACCGACCACGCCCAGCCGTCCTCGTAGGACTCGAGCAACGTGTGACTGGGGTCGGCCAGCGGCCACCCGGCCGCCCGCCACAGCCCGACCAGGGCCACCGTCCGGTGTCCCGGTTCGTAGCGCCGCTGGCCGGACCGGCGGGCGAGCAGGCCCGATCGCCCCGTGCAGTCGAGCCTGAAGGCGGCCGGCCAGGCCAGGACCTCCTCGGCCGACAACGCCCGCGGCACGATCCGGGCCCCGGCGTCGGCGGCCGTGCCCAGCATCACCGCACCCAGCCGTCCGGTCGTCGCCTGCCAGCCATGGAGCCCCTCGGCGAAAGGCTCCACCCGCGGCGCCGGCGTGCCCCACCACACAGTGTGGCCCCGGCTGTGGACGAATCCGGCGGCGTCGATCACCGGACGAATCCCCATCAGGTCGAAGAACTTCCCGCACGACGGGGTCAGCGACTCGGGCAGTTCGGGGTCGTCGGCCTGGGGACGGGCGGCGACGACCACCCTTCTCCCCCACAGTGCCAGCAGGCGAGCCGCGGTGGCGGCGGCCGGTCCGCCGCCCACCACCAGCACCTCGGCCTCCGGGGCGTGATCCGGCATGGTTCCTGCTCGCCTACAATAGCCGGATGCTGCGCCGGAGCGCACTCGCCGCCGGAGCCTTGGTCGGGCTGTTTCACGTCTGGTTGCTCGGCAACCAGCTGTGGACGGGACAGCTCGCCCAGTTCGACGTCGTGCTGCGCTGGGTGGTAGCGGCGGCTCTGGTCGCCGGGCTGGTCGTGTTGCGGCGCCGCGGCCTCTCGGTGATCTTCGGCCGCGAAGCCGTCGCGGTGTGGCTGCTGGCGGCGCTGCTCCACGGACCCGCGCTCGCCAACGACCTCGACGGCTTTGCGACCCCGGCGTTGCCCGAAGCTGTCGCGACGATCGCCGTCACGGTGCTCGGTCCGGTGCTCGGGCTGGCGCTGCTGCTTCTCGGCGCCTGGGCGGGTTCGCGCGACCTCTGGCGGAACATCGGCCGGATCGGCGCACCGGTCCGTGCCACCGGCCCCGCCGCCGCCGCTCACTCCGTCCGCTTCCTCCCGCGCCCCCCGCCCCTCCGCTAGACCCCGCGTTTTCTTCTCGATCGGCCGGCGGCGTCGCCGGCCCCGCGCGTTCACGCGCGGTTGCGGTGTCGTTCGTTGCGGAGTGAGGCGTGATGCGTACGAGAGCGATTGTCTGTGGTCTTCTGATGTTGGGCTGGGCGCTGCCGTCGGCGGCGGCGACGGTGCGCGGTCTGGTCACCGACGGCACCGGGGCGCCGCTGCCGGCGAGCCGCGTGGTGCTGCGCGACGTGGCGACCGGCCAGGAAGTCGTCGGCGAAACCGGCGACGACGGCCGCTACGAGCTGACCACCCCGGGCGCCGGCACGTATCTGGTGGTCGTCACGCGAGTGTCGTTCGCCGAGGCGGCACGCACGGTGGTGCTCGACGGCGCCGACGCCGTCGTCGACGTCGACGTCAGCCTCGAGCTCGGCTCGCTGGCCAGCGCCGTGAGCGTCACCGCGGCGCGCGCCGAGCGCGAAATCCGCCAGATCCCGCTGCACGTCGAGTCGATCGGCGCCGCCGCGATCGCGCAGGCCGCGCCGCTGTCGACCGGCGACGCCCTGGCGATGGCCCCGAACGTGACCCAGGTGGGCAACGGGCCGTTCGGCGTCCGCCCGCGGTTGCGCGGCCTCGACTCGACGCGCATGCTGGTGCTCGTCGACGGCGAGCGGCTGAACACCGCCCGCCAGGCCACCGACCGCACCGGCGCCGAAGTGGGGCTGGTGCCCACCGACACCATCAGCCGGATCGAGATCGTCAACGGCGGCGGCACGCTGCTCTACGGCTCCGACGCGCTCGCCGGCACCGTCAACATCGTCACCAACGAGCCGGGCTTCACGCCGACGACCCAGTGGATCTACGGGGCCAACGGCTACTACAGCTCGAATGAGAGCGGCCGCCGCGGCAGCGTCACCATCGGCGCCACCGCGCCGCGCTACGCCTTCCGCATCCAGAGCGGCGCCGAGGACTACGGCAACTACAAGGCCGGCAACCTCGACGTCGAGGACACCCGGCCGTTCTTCGCCTCGGGCCAGCTCGATCAGGCCGATACCATCGACGACAACTTCGGTTTCGCCTTCAACGCCTTCCCCGACCCGTTCAACGCGCCGTACACCCGCACCGACGCCACCGTGCTCAACTCGCAGGCCACCGGCTCGTTCGTCAACGCCACCGGCCTGGTGAAGCTCGGCGACACCCGCCGGCTGCGCGTCCGCTATCAGCGCCGCCGCGTCGAAGACATCGGCTTCCCCGATTTCGCCGACCCGTACTTCTTCAACGCCACCTCGCTGCCGCACAGCAACCTCGACAAGGTGTCGGCGCGCTACGAGGCCCAGGCGATCACGCCGTGGCTGGCCAACCTGTCGCTCACCGCCTACTACCAGCGGGTCGAGCGGCTGCTCAAGAACACCCTGCCGGTGCAGTTCCCGGCGCCGACGGCGGTGACCTTCTTCCCGATCAACGTCATGCGGCTGTCGATCGTCTCGGAGACCGAGCAGCGGGTGTGGACGCCCGGCGTCGAACTGAAGGCGGTGATCACCCCGGCACCGAACCACGTCGTCACCACCGGCGCGACGTTCTATCGCGACCAGAGCAGCGACCGTCGCCTGACCACCACCACCACGTCGATGGTCGGCCAGGTGGTGCTCGGGGCGCGCGGCCCGGCGCCGGTGGTGTTCGGCGCCCCGGTGCAGCTCGGCCCGCCGTCGACCGCGCGTCCGGTGCGGGTGCCCGAGGCCGCGCTGCGGGACATCGCCTTCTTCGCCCAGGACGAGTGGCGGGTCACGCCGAAGCTGTCGGTGATCGGCGGCCTGCGCGGCGACTTCTACGACGTGTCCACCGAGGCCACCGAGGGCTACGACCTCGCCCCGGTGGTCGCCGGCGCGGTCCCGGCCATCGACCCAGCCACGCTGCCCGACGTGAACGGCGAGAGCGTCACTCGCAACTCGCTCACCGGCGACATCGGCATCGTCGCCAACGTCGGCGGCGCAGTCAGCCCGTTCGTCCACTTCGGGCGCAGCTATCGCCACCCCAATCTCGAAGAGATGCTCTTTGCCGGTCCGGCGACCGCCGGCAGCATCGCCCCGAACATCACCGTGAAGCCCGAGACCGGCAACAACTTCGACATCGGCGCCAAGTTCGCCATCGGCCGGGTCACCGGCGGCGCCTACGCCTTCCTCAACCAGTACTCGAACTTCATCTCGCAGGAGTTCGTGGCGACGACGCCTGGCGGGCCGCTGGCCCAGGCCATCAACTTCGGCGACGTGCGGATCCAGGGGCTCGAGTTCTCGATCGACGCGCCGCTGGTCACCCGCGCCGGGGTGCTGACCCTGACCGGGTCGGGCGCCTTCACGCGCGGCACGATCACCGAGGGTGTCGGTCCGGCCGGCCTCGACCTCGACGACACGCCGGCCGACAACATCACGCCGTCGAAGCTGGTGGCGGCGGCGCGCTTCACCGAACCGCGCGGCCGCTGGTGGGCCGAGTACGGCGTGCGGGCGCAGGGTGAGGTGGACCGGGTGGCGAGGGGGCTGCTCGACTCGCCGTTCATCATCGCGCAGGACCTGCTGGCGCTCGACGGCTTCGCCGTGCACCGCATCGCCGCCGGCATCAACCTGAGCCGCCAGCGCAACCGCGTCGGCGTCACCGTCGCGGTCGAGAACCTCACCGACAAGTACTACCGCGAGCAGTTCCAGTTCGCCCCGGCGCGCGGCCGGTCGTTCACCATCGGGTTGTCCATCGGGGCGATGGACTGACCCTTGGCTAGCGGCTAGCGGCTGGCGGCTGGCGGATCACACCGTCACGCTGCCCGTCGCGCCGCCATCCCGTCATCGTGCAACAGGTATCGGCGGGGTCTAGCCGCCAGCCGCTAGACCCTAGCCGCTGCAGGAGTCGTGATGAGCACTTCCCTCGTCCACTACATCCCCATCCTCACCACGCTGCTGGCGTTCCCGTTCGCGGCGGAAATCTACGCCCGCTACCGTCGGCATCCCGAGCGCCTGCACCTGTGGTGGTGGGCGGCGGGCATCGCCACCTACGGCGTCGGCACGCTCACCGAGGCGCTGACGACGCTCGTCGGCTGGCAGGAGCCGATCTTCCGGGCCTGGTACGTGTCGGGAGCGCTGCTCGGGGCGGCGCCGCTGGCGCAGGGCACCGTCTACCTGATGCTGTCGCGCCGCGTCGCCCACGCCTTGACCCGCCTGCTGGTGGCCTACGTCGTCGTGGCGTCGGTGGCGGTGTGGTTGTCGCCGGTGGACTACACGCTGGTCGAGGCGCACCGGCTGAGCGGGCGGGTGTTCGAGTGGCAGTGGGTGCGGGCCTTCAGCCCGTTCGTCAACCTCTACGCCGTCGTGTTCCTCATCGGCGGCGCCATTCTCTCGGCGCTGCGCTACTCGGCCAACCCCGACACCCGGCACCGGATGTGGGCCAACGTGTTCATCGCCGTGGGGGCCATCCTGCCCGGCATCGGCGGCACGGCGACCCGCATGGGCCACGTCGAGGTGCTCTACGTCACCGAGCTGGTCGGGATGCTGCTGACGTGGCTGGGCTATCGCATGAGCGTGCGCCCGATGCCGGCGCCCGTGCCGCAGCCGGCGACCGCGTGACGGCCGCCGTGCCGCGACGCCGTCGGCGCCTGGCACTCCGCCTGCTCGTCGGCGCCATCGTGCTCGGCGCCGTCGCCGTCTACCCTCGCCTCGGCGACGAGTATCCCGAGCCGGCGGCGAACGTCGATGTGGGACGCCACGCGCGGGTCATGGTCTTCGGCGCCACCGGACTGGTGGGCGAAGGCGTGCTGACGGCGATGGTGCAGGATCCCGCGGTGCGGGAGATCCACGTCGTCACGCGGCGGCGCACGCCGGAGATCGACGCACTGGCCGCGACCGGCCGCGTGATCGTCCATCTCCACACCGACTTCCTCGACTACGCGCCGCTCGCGCCGGTGCTGGCCGTTGTGGATGCCGTCTACTGGGCGCTCGGCACGAGCGCGTTCAACGTCTCCGACGCCGAGTACTCGGCGATTCACGTCGACTATCCGGTGCGCTTCGTCACCGCGTGGCTGGCCGCGCGCGGCCGGACGGCGCCGCTCTCGTTCCATCTCGTGAGCGGCAGCGGCGCCTCCAGCGACGCCTGGTTCCACTGGGCCCGTGAGAAGGCGCGGGCCGAACGCACGCTGTTCGACCTCGCCGAGGGCACCGGGCTGCGGGTCGTCTCGCACCGTCCGGGCGGCGTCCTTCGGGAAGGCGCGCGGGCGCGCTGGTACACCACGCCGTTCTGGGCCCTGCGGTCGATCAAGCGCGCGATCGAGCCCACCGCCATCGGCCAGGCGATGCTCGAGGTGACCGCGCGCGGCGGTCAGGTGCCGAACGGCAGCGTCCTGGAGAACCGGGACCTGCTGCGCTTGAGCAATGGCTACCGGGCGCGCACCGGCCGGTCGCGCTAGCGGCCCTGCGTCGGGGCGCCCACGCCTTCCTTGAGGAAGGCGACGAGCGGCGGCAGCACCTTGTCGGGCGCCTCGAGGTGCGGCACATGGCCGAGGCCGGGGATGAGGTGCAGCCGCCCGTTCTTGTTGGGCACGGTGTCGGCCAGCACCTTCATGCGGTCCTGGAAGTTCTTCGCCGGGCCGAGCAGCATGTCCTCGGCGCCGCCGAAGGCCAGCGTCGGCACCTGGATGTGCGCCCAGTCGTAAACCACCGGGTCGGCGTAGAGCATCTGGCCGATGAGCGCCTGCACCATCGCCAGGCGGGGCCAGTCGCTGCTGAGCGTCCACGAATAGCGGATGCGGGTGTAGGTCTCGAACTGGTCGTTCCACCGGCTGGGATCGTGCGCGACGTAACGGCCGAGGCCGGCGCGCGTTGACTGGTAGTCGTTCTTGAGGGTCGCCTTGTAGGCGTCCTCGATCGGCGTCATCGGCCGGTCGTAGCGGCCGTCGGTCAGCCCGATCGGGTTGTAGACGACGATCCGCTCGGTGGCCTTCGGGAACTGCACCGCGAAGCGCGCCGCCATCATCCCGCCCATCGAGTGGCCGATGACCATCACCCGTTCGATCTTCTCGTGCTGCAGGATGCGCCAGGTGTTGCGCACCTGCGAGTTGAAGTTGTAGGGCGCAATCGGCTTCGACGAGCGACCATAGCCGATCTGATCGGGCGTGATGACGCGGAAGCCCTCCTTGGTCAACCCGTCGATGATGGCCTTGAAGTAGAAGCCGCCGAAGTTGTTGCCGTGCAGCAGCAGGACCGTGTGGCCGTTGGGCGTGCCCTGGGCCGGGGTGTCCATGTAGGCGATGCGGACGTCCTGGTTGTAGACGCTGATGTCCAGGTACTTGCTCGGATACGGGTACGGGCACTCGTCGCAGGTGATGCTGCCCGGCTTGACGTCGGTGGGCGTCGACACCTTCGGCAGCGCACCGCCTCCCTGCGCCAGCGCGCTCGAGACCGCGACGAGGACGGAGGCTATCGACAGGATCAGGGACCGGGTCATCGCATCCTCCCGCTCACGCGCGTGGGTCGTCCGCCGGACGGACCGCCATTATCGGGGTGAGGCGGAGGCGCCGTCAAACGGCACGGCGCCATCATCCGTTCGCCAGCCGCCAGCCGCTACTCCATCCGGCTGCGGTCCACTTCCGCGGCGATGTAGCCGAACGCCGCCCACTGCCTGCCGGCCAGCACGCGATCGAAGATCTCCTTCGCCTTGGCGGTGTCGCCCGTCACGAAGTAGTAGTTGCCGACGCCGTAGCCCTGGGTCGCGATGGTCAGATCGTCGGCGTTGGCGGTGTCGAGCAGCGCCTCGGGCTTCTCGAGGCCCTTGTACATCAGCAGCCGGCGGTGGTACGAACCGTTCTCGAGGATGTCCATCTTCGGCGTGATGCGCTCCAGGACCTTCGCCGCCGCGGCCTTGTCGCCGAGCCGCATGTAGGTCATCCACTGCCAGTCGCTGGTGGCGACGATCGAGTCGTCGTTCGTCGACACCTTCAGGCACTCGTCGTAAGCGCGCTTCGCGTTGGCGAAGTCGCCCTTCAGGTAGTACGCCAGGCCGAGGTGGTACCAGATGTTGAACTGCAGGGTGCTGCGCGGCACGCCGGACGGATTGGGTGCGCCGTCGGGTTCGATCTCGTCCGGCTTGCCGGTGATGAGCGTGACCGCCTTCTCGAAGTCGGCGACGGCGCCGTCGAAGTTGCGCACCGTGATGTAGCGGTGGCCGCGGTGGCGGTAGAAGCGCGGGTCGTCGGGGAAGTGCTCGATGCCCCTGGTGAAGGTGGCGATGGCGTTCTTGTACTGCCACAGGTAGCCCTGGCGGCGGCCCACCCAGATGAGCGCGTCGGCGCTGTCGGGCGCCTTGGCGAGCTCCTCCTCGGCCTTCCGCAGGTTGGCCTCGAGCTCGGCGCGATTGGCCAGTTCCATCGGCACCAGGGGCTGGCCGGTGACCGACATCGCCTCGGGGGCGGCGGCGGCCGGCGCGGCCGCCGGCGCCGAGGCGGCCGGGGCCGGATCGGCGGGCTGGCCGCCGCCGCAGGCGACGGCGAGGCAGGGCAGGGCGACGACGGTCAGACGCAGCATTCGGAACACGGCAACCTCCACTGGGCGACGGCGCGGGGCCGGCGGGTCGTTCAGCGATCGCTGGCGATCGCGGTCGATTCGTCGGGTTCGAAGACGTCGGCGGGTGATTCCTCCGCCGGTGGGGTGACGGCGGCGTCGCCGTCGGCGCTGGCATGGGCCAGGAACAGCCGCGCCACGCCGTGAGGCGAACGCGGCGTCGACTCCACCTCGCCGACGGCGCCGATCTCCTCGCCGGTGGCGGCGCCCAGATCGCGGAAGCGGCGGGCGGTGACCAGCACCCGGCCTTCGTAGGTGGCCACCGTCTCGTTGAAGGCGCGCACGGTGCCGTCGAGGCGGCCGCGCAGCGTCTCCATGCGATCGGTGAGGTGCCGCACACGGTCGTAGAGGTCCTTGCCGAGGCGGCTGACCTGTTCGGCGTTGCGGGTGAGGCGTTCCTGCCGCCAGCCGTGCGCCACCGCCCGCAGCAGCGCGATGAGCGTGAGCGGGCTGGCGGGGAACACCTGGGCGCCGACCCCGAAGTCGATGAGCCGGGCGTCCTGCTGCAAGGCCGCCTGGAAGATGGCCTCGCCGGGCAGGAACATCACGACGAAGTCGGGCGACGGCTGGAACTGCTCCCAGTAGCCCTTGGCGCCGAGCTTGGTCATGTGGTCGCGCACCTGGCGGGCGTGATCGGCGAGCTTGGCGTCGCGGGCGTGATCGTCCGCGGTGTCCTGGGCGTCCAGATAGGCCTCGAGCGGCGCCTTGGCGTCGACGACGACGGTGCGGCCGCCCGGCAGCCGGACCAGCAGGTCGGGCCGGATGCGGCCACCGGCGGTGTCGGTGGTGGACTGCTCGTGGAAGTCGCAGTACTCGAGCATGCCGGCCATCTCGACGACGCGGCGCAGCTGCATCTCGCCCCAGCGGCCGCGCACGGTCGGCGTGCGCAGCGCCCGCACCAGGTTGGTGGTCTCGGCGCGCAGCTGCACCTGGCTGCGGCCGATCGCCTCGAGCAGCGCCGAGATCTCGGCGCCGGTCTCGACGCGGTTCTTCTCCACCTCGCCGAGCTTCAGATCCACCTGCTGCAGCACGTCGCGGATCGGCGACACCAGCTCGTCGAAGGCCTGCTGCTTGCGCGCGATCTCCGACACGGCGTCCTTCTGCAGGCCGGCCAGCCGCTCCTGGGCCAGGCGCAGGAACTCTTCGTTGCTCGACTTCAACGCCGCGCCGGCCAGTGCCTGGAAGCTGTCGCGCAGCTGGGTCTGCGCCTGCTCGAGGACCGCCAGCTGCTGCGGCACCACCTGTTCCTGGTGGGCGAGGTCGGCCGAGGTGCGGGCGAGCTCTTCGCGCACGCTGGCGCCGTCGGCACGGGCGCGCTCGAGGTCGTCGCGGGCGCGCACCAGCTCGGCCTGCACCTCGCCGAGCCGGCGGGTGGTCTGGTGGAACAGGGCCTGGGCCGCGCTGACCGTGGCCTGGTGCGTGGAGATGGACTCGGTCAGCTCGCGGCGGAACTGGCCGCGGGCGAGCACCCACGCGGCCAGGGCGCCGGTGGCGAACCCGGCCATCAACGACAGCAGGACGACTGTATCCATCACGGCAAGCGGCACCCCGGGCAGGCGCGGTGAGCTCGTGCGCCGACCTCGGCAGAACCGTGTGAACTGGCGCAGTGTAACAGCCCGGGCGGCCCCGGGCGCAGGCTGCCGTTCGCAACCCTCACGATTGTAAGTCCCTCCCCTCGGTGCCAGGCACCGGGGGGCGGTTCGGTGCCTGGCACCGACGGGTGGGCAGGACGGATCTGTAATCCGCCGGCCAGATCCAGCGCAGAGAGGATCGCCGGGCGCGCGCGCGGCGCACCCGGCGCCGACCGTTTGGTGGCGCGAATGCGCGAATTGGGCGGAGCGGCCGGCTGGCCCATGGGCTGGTGCGGAGTTTGAACTGACCCCCGGGTCCCCATGGTCGAGTCCAGCCCCCTGTTCGTCGATGGCTTCGGCCGCCGCGTGGTCCGGGTCAGCCGCGACGACGCCCCGGTCGAGCTGCTCCAGCTCGACCCGTCGCTCGGCGATCACCCGGGCTTCACCGACGCCCTGCGCGAGCGCGTCGCCAAGCTGGCCGGCCTGCGCCTGACCTCGTATGCGAGGGCTCTGCGGGTGGAGACTGACGAGCGGGGCGCGGCGACGCTGGTCTCCGAGTACGTCAAGGGCTGGCGGTTGTCCGACCTGCTCGACGTCGCCGAGGCCGAGAACCTCACCTTCGACATCGGCGTGGTCATGCTGCTGCTGCGGCAGCTGCTGCCCACAGCGGCGATGCTCTCGTCCCAGAGCAAGGACACCGCCAGCGGCGCCCTTGGACCCGAACACATCCTGCTCACCCCGCAGGGGCGGATGGTGCTCACCGACTACGTGCTCGGCCCGGCGGTGGAGACCCTTGGGTGGGACGCCGAACGGCTGTGGGCAAAACTGCGCGTGGCCGCACCCCAGGCGGCCGGCGGCCGCGCCGTCTCGCCGCGCGGCGACGTCGCCCAGGTGGGCGTCACGGTCCTGTCGCTGGTCATCGGCCGGCGGTTGCGCGACGACGAGTTCCCGGAACGGCTCCAGGTATTGGTCGGCGGCGCCCGCCAGCGGACCCCCACGGTGGTGGACGCCCCGCTCTCCGACGGGCTGCGGGTCTGGCTGACCCGGGCCCTGCAGCTGCACGAGCGCAGCTTCTCGTCGCTCTTCGACGCCCGCCTGGCCCTCGAGCAACTGCTCGCGACCGAGACCGCGCTCATCGCCCAGCCGATGGAGCTCGACCTGGCGATGGCCAGGGTCGAGCGGCTGATGCCGACCGTCGAACTGCCCGAACCGCCCGAACCGGTGGCGGCGCCGAACCTGCTCGACATGCCGGCCCCGGCCTGGGCGCTCGATGCGGCGCCGGCCGCCCCGGCCGCCCCGGCCGCACCACCGGCCGCCAGCTTCGCTCCGCTGCTGGCCCCCGACTTCGGGGCCGTCGCCGTGGCCGAGCCGCCGCCGCAGCCGCTGCCCTTCACCCCGCCCGCCCCGGCGATCGCCGCCCGCGCCGCCAGTCCCACCGTGATGCCGGCGCTCGAGCCGCCGTCGGCCGGCCTGGCCGTGGAAGACTTCGTGGCGGCCGCGTCGGCGAGCACCGCGGTGGCGCCGCCGCCCTCGGCGCTGTCGTCCGCGCCGTCGCTGGCGGCCGTGCCTCAGCCGGGCAGACCCGTCGCTGCCGTCGAGCCGCCGGCGGCCGCGTCGCCCGCTCCGGCCCGCATGCGATTCGGCGCCGCCGAGCCCGACCCCGACTCCCCGACGGAGGCGATCGACGCCGCGGCTGCGGCGGTGCCGTTCTGGCGGTCCGCGCCGATGGTGGCTGCGCTCGTGGCGATCGCCCTCGTCGAGGCCGGTGCGATCGCCTGGCTGGCGACCAGGCCCACCGAAGGGCTGGGCGGCGACGGCGAGCTGGTGCTGCAGTCGCGGCCGGAAGGCGCCGCGGTGAGCGTCGACGGCGAGGCGCACGGCGTCACCCCGGTCACGCTGCGGATGTCGCCCGGCACTCACGTGCTGCAATTGCGCGTCGGCGGCGCCGAACCGCGCGTCATCCCGCTCACCATCCGCCCCGGCGTCCAGACCGCCCAGTACGTCGAGCTGCAGGGCGTGACCTCTACCGGCGTGCTCGAGGTGCGCAGCGAGCCGTCAGCGGCCCGCGTGACCATCGACGGCCAGGCCCGCGGATCGACGCCGGTGACGCTGCGCGACGTGGCCCCCGGCGACTATCAGGTGGTGCTCGAGCGCGGCGGCTGGAAGTCCACGCAGGTGGTGCGCGTCGAGCCGGGCGCTACGGCTCAGCTCATGGTGCCGATCCGGTAAATCGCGGGCGGAGGCGGCCGCGCCCTGGGGTAGAATCTCGCCTTTGCGGAGGCTCCCCGAATGACCCGTGCGATCGTCCTCAGCGTCGTCAGCCTGGCCCTGGCCAGCCCGGCCTTGGCCCAGGGCAAGGCCGTGGCCGAAGCGCTCGATCGCCTGCACACCGGCGTGGCCCGCAACGTCGTCGAGGCCGCCGAGAAGATGCCCGAGGCCGATTACGGCTTCCAGCCGACCAAGGACGTGCGCACGTTCGCCGGGTTCGTCGGCCACGTGGCCAATGCCGAGTTCAGCTACTGCTCCCGTGTGAAGGGCGAAGCCAATCCGAACAAGGACGACTTCGAGAAGGTGGCCGGCAAGGCCGCCCTGGTCGCCGGGATCAAGGCCGCCGTGGCCTACTGCGACGCGGTCTACAAGATGCAGACCGACGCCTCTCTGGCCGAGATGATCACCATGGGACAGGGCCAGCAGGCACGCGCCCAGGTCCTGGTGCAGAACATCAGCCACAGCAACGAGCACTACGGCAACCTGGTGACCTACATGCGCATCAAGGGTCTCGTGCCGCCCTCCACCGAGCGGGCGACGACGTCGCGGCCGGGGGGCCGCTGACGCCGGCCAACCCCGACGGGGTGCCAGGCGTCTACACGACCATGCGCATGCGCGGCCGGACTCAAGTGCTCCTCGGCGTGGCCAGCCTGGCCGCCAGCATCACCCTGGCGGTGGTCCGCGACCGGCTGCCGCACGACACCGGCAACGTCTTCGCCGACGCTCCGCACCGCCTCGCCGACATCCTGCTGCCCCGCGACTCGGACGTCATCTCGGCGGTGGTGCCCAACGGCGCCACCGTGGCCGGCATGCTCGGCAAGCACCTGCTGCCGGAATCCGAGCTGTCGGCGCTGGTCGAGGCGGTGACCGCCAGCTTCGACGTCCGCCGGCTGCGGGCCGGCAACAGCTACCGGATCGACCGGCTGTTCGACGGCCGCATCCGCTCGTTCGAGTACGAGATCGACCCGACGCGCGCCTTGCGCGCCAGCCGGCGCGACGACGACATCGGCCTCTTTACCGCCGAAGTCGTCGAGCTGCCGCGGATCACCAGCCAGGTGGTGGTCGAGGGCCGCATCGACCGCGACGCCCCGTCGCTCAGCGAAGCCATCGAGCGGGCCGGCGAGCGGCTGGATCTCGCCCTGGCGATGGCCGAGATCTTCAGCGGCGAGATCGACTTCAACAGCGACCTCCAGCCCGGCGACGGCTTCCGGCTGGTGGTGGAGAAGTCGGTCGGCGAAGACGGCCAGTTCATGGCCTACGGCCCGGTCCAGGCCGCCGAGTTCGTCAACGCCGGGCGGGCGCTGCAGGCGATGCGGTTCACGCTCGAGGACGGCACGGCCAGCTACTTCGACACCCAGGGCCGCTCGCTGCGCCGCTTCTTCCTGAAGTCGCCGCTTCGCTTCGAGCCGCGCATCACTTCGCGGTTCTCGCGCTCGCGGATGCACCCGGTACTGAAGTACGCCCGCGCCCACAACGGCGTCGACTACGGCGCGCCGTCGGGGGCGCCGGTCGTCAGCGTCGCCGCCGGCGTGGTCAGCTTCGCCGGCTGGACCAACGGCGGCGGGCGCACCGTGCGCGTGCGGCACACCAGCGGCTACGAGAGCGAGTACCTGCACCTGTCGGCGATCGCCAGCGGCGTCCGCGCCGGCGCGCGCGTCGGTCAGGGCGAGCTGGTCGGCAACGTCGGCCGCACCGGCCTGGCCACCGCACCCCATCTGCACTACGGGCTGCGCCGTGACGGCCGCTACGTCAACCCGATCACCGAGCACCAGAACCTGCCGCCGGGCGAGCCGGTGCCGTCGGCGCTGAAGGCCAGCTTCGACGCCGAGCGCGACGAGCTCTTCGCCCGCTTCCGCGACCAGGCGTCGCGCCCGCTCGACACCTTCGAACAGTAGGGCGGCGCCGGCCGACCATGCCCGCCGCCACCTCGCGCGTCCGCGCCTTCCGCGACCTGCACGCCGCGGGCTGCTTCGTGATGCCCAATCCCTGGGACGCCGGCAGTGCGCGGCTCCTCGCCGGACTCGGGTTTCCCGCCCTGGCCACTACCAGCGCCGGCATGGCCTGGGCGATGGGCCGGCGCGACAACGACGTCGCGGTGGACGAAGTCCTCGCCCACCTGCAGGCCATCGCCGCCGCCGTCGACGTGCCGGTCAATGCCGATTTCGAGGGCGGCTTCGCCGTGGAACCGGCCGGGGTCGCCGCCAACGTGGCGCGGGCGGCGATCACCGGTGTCGCCGGGCTGTCGATCGAGGACTCGACCGGCGATGCCGCGGCGCCGCTCTTCGCGTTCGACCTGGCCGTCGAGCGGGTGCGGGCGGCTCGGGAGGCGCTGGATGCCGCCGGCACGGGCGTGCTCCTCACCGGGCGCTCGGAAGGCTTCATCGTCGGCCGGCCCGACCTGGCCGAGACCATCCGCCGGCTGGTGGCCTATGCCGAGGCAGGCGCCGAATGCCTCTACGCTCCCGGCATCCGCACGCCGGAGGACATCGCCGCGGTGGTCGGCGCCGTGGCGCCGCGCCCGGTGAACGTGCTCGCCTACACCGACTTCGCCACCGTGGCCGAGCTCGCCGCGCTCGGCGTGCGGCGCATCAGCGTCGGCGGGGCGCTGGCGCGCACGGCCTGGGGCGGGTTCATCGCGGCCGCTCGTGAGATTGCCGCCGAGGGCCGCTTCAGCGGCCTGGCGCGCGGCATGCCGTCGGCGGAGCTGAACGACGCGTTCCGCCGCTGACCGCTGGCGCTTCGCGGCTACCGCCGCGCGGCTGTCTCGGTGGTGTCAGGGTCGTGAGGCGCGGTGATACGATGCCGGCCCGCCGCCGTCACGCGGCGCCGCATGTTTGGAGGCCACCATGCCCAAGTTCGTGATCGAGCGCGAGATTCCCGGTGCCGGCAAGCTGTCGCCCGCCGACCTCCACGCCATCTCGCAGAAGTCGTGCGGCGTCCTGAACGGCATGGGCCCGACGATCCAGTGGATCCACAGCTACGTCACCGACGACAAGATCTATTGCATCTACCAGGCGACCGACGAGGCCGCGGTGCGCGAGCACGCGCGGCAGGGCGGCTTTCCCGCCAACAGCGTCGCCCGCGTGCACGCCGTCATCGACCCGGCCACGGCCGAGTGAGCGGCCGGAGCCGGCATCCGGCCGGCGCATGCGTTGCAGTTCCGGGAGGGCGCGGTAGCATGCCGGTCATGCGTCGTGCCCTCGTCACGCTCATCTGTCTCGCGTCGGCGGCGACTGCCGCCGCCGACACGCACCGCTACGTCCCCGAGCGGTTCTACAACACGTTCTCCTTCGCCCATCCGCCGGCGCTGCGCATCAAGCCCGGCGACCGGGTGATCACCAGGACCATCGACGCCGGCGGCGTCGATTGGAACGGCGAGACCCGCGCCCCGGGGCCGAATCCACAGACCGGCCCGTTCTTCGTCGAGGGCGCCGAGCCGGGCGACGTGCTGGTGGTCACCATCGAGAAGATCGCCCCCAACCGCGCCACCGCCTACTCCGGCAGCCTGCTGGCGCCCTACGCCACCGACCCGGCGGCCATTGCCGCCCGTCAGGACCGCGAGGCGCGGCGCGTGGCGTGGCGGATCGACGCCGCGGCCGGCCGGGCCACGCTCGACGAGCCGGGCATCACGCCGGCCATCACGCTGCCGCTGCGCCCGATGCTCGGCTGTGTCGGCGTCGCGCCGGCACGCAAGGAGGCCTACAGCACGGCGACACCCGGCGCCTGGGGCGGCAACATGGACTACGCCGGGCTGGTCGCCGGCGTCACCGTGATGCTGCCGGTCAACGAGCCCGGGGCGCTGCTCTTCATCGGCGACGGCCATGCCCGTCAGGGGGAGGGCGAAGTCGTCGGCACCGGGCTGGAGACGTCGATGGACGTCGAGTTCTCGGTCCAGCTCGTCAAGCAGAAGGCGATGGCGTGGCCGCGGATCGAGAGCGCCACGCACCTGATGGTGCTGGGCAGCGCCCGGCCGCTGCTCCAGGCCCTTCAGCACGCCACCGCCGAACTGCAGCGCTGGCTGATGGCCGACCACGGGTTCTCCGAGCGCGGCGCGCAGGTGTTCATGGGGCAGGCGCTGGAGCTCGAGATCGCCAACGTGGTCGATCCCAACTTCACGGCCGTCGCCAAGGTGCGGAAAGAACTCCTGCCCCGCTGATGCCGATCGACGCCCGGTCGCGGATACTGCTAGGCGATGTCCGACTTCGACGACGCCGTGGATGAGCTGAACGCGCTCGACGATCGAGCCACGCGTCCGGCGGCTGCCGGATCGCCCCGCCTCGATCACTGGCTGGCGCTCGTCCGCGAGATGGGCGCCAGCGACCTGCTGCTGGTGGCCGGGGCCGCACCGAGCGCCCGCGTCGACGGGCAGCTGGTCGCGCTCGGCGGCGAAGCCGTCCTCGACGGCGACGAGATCGCGACGGCGATGCTCGCGGCGCTGCCGCCGCATGCCGCGCGGGCCTTCCAGGCCGGCGCCGCGGTCGATGCCCGGCTGCGGGTCGGCGGCGGCCGGTTTCGCGTCAACCTGCACCGCGAACGCGGCCGGGCGGCGGCGGCCATCCGTGTCCTGCCGACGCAGCCGCCCCGGCTGGCTCAGCTGAACCTGCCGCCCGGGATCGAGGCGCTGTCGCGGCTGCCGCGCGGCCTGGTGCTGGTCGGCGGCGCCACCGGCACCGGCAAGACGACGACGCTGGCCGCCGTCGTCGACGAGATCAACCGTCGCGACCGCAAGCACATCGTGACCATCGAGGACCCGATCGAGTTCGAGCATCCGCATCAGCGCTCGGTCGTCGAGCACGTCGAGATCGGCATCGACGCCGCCGACTTCCCGGCGGCGCTGCGCGCCGCAGTGCGCCAGGCGCCCGATGTGATCGTCGTCGGCGAGATGCGCGATCCCGAGACGATGCAGATCGCGCTGGCTGCTGCCGAGACCGGCCACGTCGTCTACTCGAGCGTGCACACGACCGATGCCGCCTCCACCATCGGCCGCATCGCCGATGCGTTCGCTCCCGAGCGGCAGCCGACCGTCCGGCAGGACCTGGCGATGGCCCTGGCGGCGGTCTACGTGCAGACGCTGCTGCCGCGCAGGGGCGGCGGGCTGGTGCCGGCGGGCGAGCTGCTGTTGATGAGCTACGGCGCCCGTCAACACATCCGCAAGAACGCGCTCCAGCACCTGCACCAGGAAATCACGCTCACCCGCAAGGCAGGCTCCTTCACCCTGGAGGACTCGCTGAACCGCCTGGTGCGCGACGGCCTCGTCGAGCGTACCGACGCGCTGACGCGCGCCGTCCATCCCGACGAAATCGTCTGAAGTCGTCTGCGGTGCCTGGCACCGCGGTGCACCGCGGTGCCAGGCACCGACTGACCGGATTACAGATTCAGGGGGTCAGGTCGGGGCGGTACTCGCCGACGAACTCCATGATCGCCGACGCCTCGACCATGTCCTTCGCCCGGAACCGCACCGAGTGGGCGCTGGTCCGTTCGAACAGCGGCAGATAGGCCAGCACCTCGGCCGGCATGTAGTGCTTGAAGGTGAGGTCGACGACGATCTGCCCCTGCGGCTTGTAGGGGCGGAAGCCGGCCCGCCGGGCCAGCGCCGCCGTGACCTTGGCGGCGATGTCGGCCTGCGCCGCCGCCGGCGTCACCGTGACCGCGGCGTGGAAGCCGAGCGCTTTCTTGGTCTCGGCGCCCTCGAGGTCGCCGACCACCCGACGCACCTCGGTGATCGCGGCGTCGTCGCCGGAGATCATCACCACCGGCACGTCGAAGTGGCCGGCGATGGCCGCGTTCCACGACCCCTCGGTCATGTCGACGCCGTTCAGCGCCACCCGCGTCAGCGTCGCGCTCGAGAAGGTGTGGGCGCGCACCCCGGCCGGATTGGTGGTCGAGGCGTGATAGCCGATGAAGATCGCCGCGTCGAAGCTGCGATCCAGGCCGCCCATCATCGACAGCGGGCGCGGCCACGAGCGCACGATGCGGACGTCGGGCGGAAATTGCTCGATGAGGAGGTTTTCGCCGTTGCCGTGGGCGTCGGCGACGACGATCTCGGTGGCCCCGGCCGCCTTCGCCGCGGTGACCGCCGCCAGCGCCTCGCGGGTCATGAACTCACGGAAGCGGCCGTACTCGAAACCGTTCGGGCCGAGCTGATCGCCGGTGACGACGCCGGCGACGCCCTCCATGTCCACCGAGATGTGCACCTTCAATCCGCGCGGCTGGCTCCCGGCCGGCTGGACGGCGAGAACGGCGATGGCGAGGGCGGCAACGAGGACGCGACGCATGACGACTCCCGATGGTGACGCCGCGGGCGGTGCGGCCCGATCACTATAGCCGCGCGCCGTGCGATACCATCACCGCCACCGGCGATGGCCACCTACGCGATCGGCGACATCCACGGCTGGAGGGAGCCGCTCGACGACGTGCTCGGCCGCATCGCGCCGCGACTGGCCGGCGGCGATACGGTGGTGTTCCTCGGCGACTACATCGATCGCGGCGACGACAGCCGCGGCGTCGTCGACGCCATCCTGGCCTTCCGCGCCGGCACCGCCGCCCGGGTCGTGTGCCTGCTCGGCAACCACGAAGAGTGGCTGCTGAAGGCGATGCACGATCCGCGGACCCACTCGTGGCTGCTCGGCATGGACGGCTACACCACCATCCGCAGCTACTCACCGGCCGCCGAGCAGACCATCCGGCGCGCCGCGCGCGATGCCGGTGGCGATCTCTACGGCGGCGGCGCCGAACTGCCCTACGATGCCTTCTTCGCCGCCATGCCCGACGCGCATCGCCAGTTCTTCCAGCGGCTCGAGCGCTACCACGAGTCGGCCGACTGCCTCTGCACGCACGCCGGCGTCGACCCGGCGAACCGGGCGCTCGCCGACCAGGCCCGCACCCTCATCTGGGGTCACCCGCAGTTCCCCGAGGACTACCGCGGCGAACGGGCGGTGGTCTACGGCCACACCAACGACGCCGACCTCGACGCCGCCGGCTGGCCATGGCCGCGAGTGGTCGGCAACACCTACGGCCTCGACACCGTCGGCCACGGCGTCCTGTCGGCGCTGCGCATGCCCGGCGCCGAGGTGATTCAAAGCGCCCGCTACGACTACGCCGTCCGACGCGACGCCGACTGAGCGAAGGAGCCATTCGTGATGACGACACGCCACCTGCTGCTGCCTCTCGTCCTGGCTGGTGCCGCCTGTGCCGGCCCGTCGCCGTCCCCGGCTCCCGGCGGGCCGGCGACCGCGCCGCTGTCGATCGTCGAGACCGACATCGCCGCGCTGCAGGACGCCATGCGGAGCGGCCGGACCACGTCGCGCGAGATCACCGCCCGCTACCTCGAGCGCATCGCCACCTACGAGGATCGGCTGAACGCGATCATCACCGTCAACCCCCGCGCGCTCGAGGAGGCCGAGGCCCGCGATCGCGAGCGCGCCGCCGGCCGGGTGCGCGGGCCGCTGCACGGCATCCCGATCGCGCTGAAGGACAACATCCACACCACCGACATCCGGACCACCGGCGGAGCGCTGGCGTTCCGCGATCTCGTCCCGCCCTACGACGCCACGCTGACGACGCTGCTCCGCGACGGCGGCGCCGTCATCATCGCCAAGACGGTGCTCACCGAACTGGCGCATTGGACCGCGGGCGCGCCGACGGCGATGGTGGCCAACTACACCGGCGTGGCCGGATTCGCCTACAACCCCTACGATCCGCGGATCGATCCCCGCGACGACGTCTTCGACGGCCGGCCGGTACTGTCCACCGGCGGCTCGAGTTCGGGCGCCGGCACCGCGGCCAGCTTCTGGGCGGCCAACGTCGGCTCCGATACCGGTGGATCGATCATCAGCCCCGCCAACGCCAACATGCTGGTTGGCATCCGCCCGACCATCGGCCGCATCAGCCGCTACGGCGTCATCCCGATCACCGCCGATCACGACACCGCCGGACCGATGGCCCGCACCGTGCGCGATGCGGCCATCCTGATGGGCGTGCTCGAGGGCGCGGCGCCCGACCCGCACGATGCCGCCACCAGCGCCTGCACGCCGCCGCCCAATCGCGACTACACCGCGTTTCTCGATGCCGGGGCGCTGAAGGGGGCGCGGATCGGAGTGCCGCGGGCGTTCTACATCGAGCCGATCACCCTGCCGGGCGAGTCGGCGCCGCGCGGCGGCCTGAACCCCGAGCAGGCCCGCGTGATGGCCGACGCCATCGCGCTGCTGAAGGCGCAGGGCGCCGAGGTGGTCGACCCCGCCGACGTGCCGAGCATCGTCACCGCCACGCCGGCCGACAACTTCCTGCGCTTCGACTACTGCCAGGGCGCCGAGCACGGCCGCGGCGGCGACGCCAATTGCACGGTGAACTTCAAATACGGGATGAAGCGCGACTTCAACGCCTGGCTGGCCAGCCTCGGCGCGGCGGCGCCGGTCGCGTCGCTGACCGCACTGCGGCAGTGGAACCTCGCCCACGCCCGGGCCGGCGCGATCCGCTTCGGGCAGTCGCGCCTCGACATCTCCGACGAGATGGATGTCGAACGGGACAAGGCACGGAACGACGCCGACATGGCCAAGGACAGCCGCCTGAGCCGCGATCAGGGAATCGACGCGGTGCTGGCCGCGCACACACTGGACGCCATCCTCACGCCCGGCAGCAGCGGCGCCAACCTCACCTCGCGGGCGGGCTATCCGATCATCGCGGTGCCGTTCGGGATGGTGCCCAACGCGCCCACGCCGGCATTGCCGGCGGGATTCGCGGCGAAGCCCGCGCCCTTCGGGATCGGGTTCACGGGTGCGGCGTGCAGCGAGCCGCGCCTCATCGCCCTGGCCTATGCGTTCGAGCAGGCCAGCCGCAAGCGGGTGCCGCCGCCCGACATGCCGTAGGCGGCACGACGGACGACGATGCGACGCCTGACGATCGTCGGCGGGCTGGTGGCGGCTGGCGGGGTGGTGGCTGCAGGCGCAGTGCTGGCGGCCGTCGTCCTGGCCGCCCAGACCACGCCACCGCAACGCCCGCCCGATGCGGCGGAGCGAGCCCTGCGCGTCCTGGTGGCCGCGGCGCCGCGGCTGCCGCAGGCGCCGGCGCCGCTGTCGATTGCCCCGCCGTCGCGCGACGTCGCGCTCGGCATGGTGTCGTGGGTCGCGGCGGCGCCGGACGGCACCATCTACCTGCTGCAGCGCGGCGATCGCGCCGATCCGATTCTCGCCATCGGCCCCGACGGGCGCGTGCTGCGCGGCTGGGGCCGCGGGCTGTTCGTGATGCCACATGCGATCCGCGTCGACGCGGCCGGACACGTCTGGACCACGGACGCCGCCAGCTCGCACGTGCGCAAATTCACCGCCGACGGCCGGCAGCTGCTGGACATCGCCGTCGGCGGTCAGCCCTCTCCGTGCCGCAACGACTTCTGCGGGACCACCGACGTGGCATTCGCCGCCAACGGCCACGTCTTCGTCGCCGACGGCTACGCCAATGCCCGCGTCGTCGAGTACACGGCCGACGGCGTCAAGGTGGGGCAGTGGGGCCGGCCCGGGACCGGACCCGGCGAGTTCAACCTGCCGCACTCGATTCAGATCGACGACGCCGGCACGGTGCACGTCGCCGACCGCGAAAACGGCCGCATCCAGCGTTTCGACCAGGCCGGCCGGTTCCTGGGCGAGTGGACCGGCTTCGGCAAGACGTTCGGGCTGCGCGCCGACGGCCCCGCGCTGTGGCTGGCCACGCAGCCCCGGGCCCAGCCCAATCTGTCACCCGGCTGGCTGTTGAAAGTGGACATCGCCTCGGGGCGCCTCGACGGCTGGGTGCCGTCGACCGGGAACCACGGCATGGAGGTCATGGCTGACGGCACGCTGCTGATGGCTCCCGGACCGGGGCTCGTTCCCCAGCGGTATCGTCCCGCGCGCTGAGTGCCGCTCCGGATCTGGTAGTGTCGCGCCATGGCCTACCCGGTGCAGCTGACCGTCGAGCCGGCGATTGCCGATCGCAACCGGCTGACCACCGCCTTCCGCGTGCTGCTGGCGATTCCGCACCTCATCCTGGTCGGCGGCGTCGGCATCGGCGTCGCCACCCAGCGCGAGGACGGCCAGAGTTCGCTGGCCGGCGAGAGCGGGCTGCTCGGCGCGGTCGCCATCGCCTTGGCCGTCGTCAGCTGGTTCACGCTGGTCTTCGCCGGCACGCACTTCCCGGGCATCCGCCGGCTGACGGCGCTCTACCTGCGCTGGCGGGCGCGCGCGCTGGCCTACCTGATGCTCCTGCAGGATGCCTACCCGCCCTTCGGCGACGGCTGGTATCCGGCGCAGCTGGCCCTCGTCGATCCGGAGGGTCCGCGCAACCGCGTGTCGGTGGCCTTCCGCATCTTCATGGTCATCCCGCACTATCTGGTGCTGTTCTTCCTGGTCTTCGCCTGGAGTCTGGCGACGATCGTGGCGTGGTTCGCGATCCTCTTCACGGGGAGATATCCGCAAGCCTTCTACCAGTTCGGCGTCGGCGTGCTGCGCTGGCGGCTTCGCGTCGAGGCCTACACGCTGCTGATGGTCGACGAGTATCCGCCGTTCTCGCTCGACTGAGCGCGCCGCCGCGGACCCGGGCAGGACGTCAGGGCGCTGGGAGTGGCACGACCTGCGCCCGCGTGGTCGCGAGCACCAGCTGATCGCCGTCGCGGGCGAGCAGCCCGCGTACGGCCACCGGCACGCCCGCCACGTCGGCCAGGCCCCGCCCGATCGGCCCGCCCGTGGTGTCGACGAGCAGCACCAGGCGCTCCTCGGCGTGGCCGCCGCGGACCAGGAGCATCGGTGGAATGCCGCCGCGCAGGCACACGCGGGCACAGTCGCGGTGCACGGTTCCCTCGCCCGGGTTCATGACGCCGAGAAAGCACTTGCTGTCGACGATCTCGCCGTGCAACGTGACCTGGGCAGATTCCGCCACCTTTGGCGCAACCGCCGTGCCATTGGGGCCAGGCGCTGATGGCACCGATCTCGTGCCAGGTCGACTCGACGGCGGCGACGGGACGACTCCCGACGCGCCTCGACTCACCGGCGCGGCCGACCCGGGCACGACCTCGAACATCCGGCGGCCGCCGCGCTCGATGCGCGTGCCGGACAGCGTCACCGGCCCGTCGGGCACCGCCGCCAGCGCCGTGTCGGCGCCATGCTTGCCACGGCCGACCAGCAGCGCGCGCCGGCCGTCGACGACCAGTTGCGGATAGGGCGCGCGGACCAGGTGACCGCCGAGCGCCTGCGGCCGGCCGTAGTCGAACGTCGCCGGGGTGAGCCGGCGGTGCGCTGCCAGGGCCGCGACGGCGAGCAGCAGGACTGCCGCGAGCACGACGGCGACGGCACGCCTCACCCTGACGGCGATTCGCGGCGGCATCGGCGGGTCGTAGCCGATGTAGAACTCGACGTCGCGCGGCGTGGTCGGCGGCGTCGAGGTCATGCGGTCCTCACGGCGGCGTCGCCGGCCAGGCGGGCCGGCTCGACGAACGTGCCGGGCGGGTTGGGCCGCGGATCGACCAGCACCCGGCCGTCGGCGATGCGCACCCTGAAGGTCGGAATCTTCTCGGTGAACGGCGCCGGGGAGGCCCCGGTGTCCGGCGCGTACTCGTAGCCGTGCCACGGGCACACGATGCAGCCGTTGACGATCTTGCCGTCACCGAGCGGCCCGTTCTGGTGCTGGCAGACGCCCGACACCGCCGAGAGCGTCTCGCCGTTGCGAAACACCGCCACCCGCTCGCCGGCGATGCACGCCGTGACGGCGCGCGTGTCGGGAATGTCGCCCACCGCGCAGACGTCCACCCAGGGAGTGGCTGCCGCAGCGGGCGGCGGCAGCGGCAGCGGTGCCCGCGCGTCGTCGCGGCGCCGTTCGCCGCGCGCGGCCAGCAGGTGCAACCCGAGCACCCAGACGACGCCGACGCCGAGCCCGATGGCCAGGCCCGGATGCCGCTCCGACTGCAGCGCGCCGAAGGCCACGTGCGCCACGACGAGCGCGTAGGCGCCGTAGACGCTCATGTGCAGCGTCTTCCAGACCGGGGCCGTCAGCGTGTGCAGCCAGAAGTCGTGGCTGGTGGCGGCCATCACGACCAGGATGGCCAGCGCGCCGGCACCGAAGAGAGCGAACGGCACGTCGGCCGTGGAACTCCAGCCGCCGCTGGAGAGCACGCTGACCAGCGGGTTGACGGTGCCGCCGCCGTGGAACTGTACGACCGCGAAGGCGCCGTGGGCCAGGGCGACCAGGCCCATCGTCACGCCGAGGTGACGGCGGTTGTAGAGCAGCGGCAGCAGCCGGCGATCGAGCCGGCACAGCGGGCCGATCGACAGGATCACGTGCAGCTGCAGGAACGCGGTGAGGGCGAGCGCGCGGATGAGCAGCGTCTCGATGGTCGCCTCGGGCTGGACCAGTGCTCCGCCGCCCGTGAGCACGCCGATCGAGGCCACGACGCCGAGGCCGATGACGGTGTCGTAGCGGCGCTTCTGGGGATTCCAGCCGACGGCGCGGTAGGCGACGCTCATCGCGGCGGCTCCAGGGGCCAGGGCTGCTGGACCGGCGCCGGGAGTCGCGACGCCACCGCCACGACGACGAGGATCGGCAGCACCACCGCCAGCATCAGCATCACCACGCGGTGCACGCGCCGCAACGGGCGAATCATGACGGCCGCCCCGTCGCCCGGGCCCGACGGCGATGCGCGTTCAGCTCGATCGGCGGATGCATCGATCCCACCGCCCATCGCCGGGCGAGCAGTGGCCACAGCAGCGTGACGCCCGGCACGATGATCGCGCGGAAGCCCCAGGTGGCGTCGCGGGCGACCGGATCGATCCGCTGCACGCCGCGCAGCACGAACGGCACGGCGAAGAGCAGCCCGGCGGCCAGGTAGCCGGCAGCGATCCAGACGACAATGCGGGCGAGCCCCTCGGACACGGGACTTCGATGCCGCCGCCGGCGGCGTGTGTCGATCGCCGGCGTCGCGAAACGCCGCCATCACCCTTTCATCAGAGCGACCATGACCCTCACCGACACCGTCGTGCTCATCACCGGTGGCCGCCGCATCGGCCTGGCCGTCGCCCACGAGCTCGCCGCCCGCGGCGCCGACATCGCCCTGGCCTACCGCGGTTCGAAGGCCGAGGCCGAACAGGGCGTCGCCGATGCCGTGGCGCAGGGGCGCCGCGGGGTGGCGATCCAGGCCGATGTCGCCAAGGCGGCCGACTGCCAGGCCCTCGTCGACGGCGTCGTGGCCGCGCTGGGCCGGATCGACGTCGTCGTCAACATGGCGTCGGTGTACGGGCCGGAACCGCTGGATACGCTCACCGAGGCGGCCTGGGACCGCAACCTGGCCATCAACCTGAAGTCGGCGTTCCTGTGCAGCCAGGCGGCGTCGCGACACATGCGGGCGCGTGGTGAGGGCGGGCGGATCGTCAACTTCGCCGACTGGCTGGCGCGCAGCGGCCGGCCGCACTATCCGGACTTCGTCGCCTACTACGTGGCCAAGGCCGGCGTCGTCGCGCTGACCGAGGCGCTGGCCCTCGAGCTGGCGCCGGCCGACATCCTCGTCAACGCCATCGCGCCGGGGCCGATCCTGCCGCCGCCCGACATGACCGAGGACGAGAAGGCGGAGGTGGCGGCGGCGACGCCGCTCGGGCGATGGGGCGGAGAGCAGGAAATCGTCAAAGCCGTTCTGGCCTTGATCGAGACGGATTTCATCACCGGCGAGACCATCCGCGTGGATGGCGGCCGTCATCTGAGGTGACATCGTGAGACTGCAGGGCAAAGTGGCGCTCGTGACCGGCAGCGCCCAGGGGATCGGCCGGGCAATCGTGGAGCGGTTCGCGCGCGAGGGCGCCGACGTGGTGGTCAACTACCGCAGCGGCCCGGCGATGGCGGAGGAGGTCGTGCTGATGGCGCGCGCCGCCGGCGTGCGGGCAACGGCCATCCAGGCCGACGTCTCGCAGGTCGAAGACGTCCGGCGGCTCATCGCGGAGTCGGTGGCCGTGATGGGGCGGCTCGACATCCTGGTGAACAACGCCGGCGTCGAGACCCATGCGCCGTTCTGGGACGTCGCCGAGTCGGACTACGACAAGGTACTCGACGTCAATCTGAAGGGGCCGTTCTTCGCCACCCAGGCGATGGTGCGCCACCTGCGCGACGCCGGCCGGCCGGGGCGCATCGTCAACGTCAGCTCGGTGCACGAGGAGCTGCCGTTCCCGAACTTCGCCGCCTATTGCGCGTCGAAGGGCGGGCTGAAGATGCTGACCCGCAACCTCGCCGTCGAGCTCGGCCCGCTGGGCATCACCATCAACTCGGTGGCGCCGGGCGCCATCGCCACCCCCATCAACACGACGCTGTTGAACGATCCGGTCAAGCTCAGGTCGCTCACCGAGCAGATTCCCCTGGCGCGGCTCGGCACCACCGACGACGTCACCGGCGTCGCCGTGTTCCTGGCTTCGGACGAGGCCGGCTACGTGACCGGGTCCACCTACGTCGTCGACGGCGGCCTCACCTGGTTCTACCAAGAGCAGTGAGGAGGAGGTGCCAGGCACGAACAGCGTTCGGACTCTGAACGCCGTTGGTGCCAGGCACGAACACTGTTCAGGCGCCGAACGCTGTTCGTGCCTGGCACGAACCGGCGCGGTAACGTTTCTGCACCAGTGTCATCAGCGCCTGACGGGCGCGGTGCAGACGGATCTTGACGGCGTTGGGCGTCAGCCCCATCGCCAGCGCGACCTCCTCGTTCGACAGCTCCTCGACGTCCCGCAGCAGGTACACCTGACGGTAGCTCTCCGGCAGCTCGTGCACACACGCCCGCAGCAGCCCCAGCAGCTGGTCCCGTTCGACGAGCTGGTCGGGATACGGGTCGTGCTCGGCGACGAGCAGGCGGTGGCCATCGGCCTGGTAGTCGGGCAGCAGCTCGTCGATCGACGCCTCGGGTTTGCGCCGGCGCGACCGCATCCGCATCAGGGCGGCGTTCACCACGATGCGATGGAGCCAGGTGCCGATCTGCGCCCCGCCCTCGAACCGCCCGACGGCCCGGAACGCCGACAGCATCGCCTCCTGGACGGCGTCGCGGGCGTCCTCGTCGTTGCCGAGGAGCCGCCGCGCCGTGGCCAGCATCCGGCCGCCGTAGCGCCGGAACACCTGCTCGTAGGCGTCGTCGTCGCCGCGGCGCATGCCGTCCAGCACCTGCTGCTCGTCCCACCCGCGCTCGGTCTCCGCCAGGGTCGTGTCGTGGCTCATTGGGCGCTCTCCTCGGTCGCGGGTTCGACGCCCGGGCTCCCGGCCGCAGGTACGCCAAACGGCGCACGCGACGCGCACATGTCGCTCAGTCCGACCTCATTCGTGAACTGCCCGGAAATCAACGAGTTGCCGCCACGTCTCACGGCGCCGCGAAACCCTGCCTGGGGCGGCGGCATCCGACGAGGCAGCCATGGCCCAGGATCCGGGCGCGCCGCGCGGGTACCGCTTCGGTGTCTTCGAGGTGGAGTGCCCGGCCGCCGCCCTTACCAAGGACGGCTCGCCGGTGCGGCTGCGCGGCAAGCCGTTCGACATCCTGCTCTACCTGCTGGAGCGGCCCGGCGACCTGGTGACGCGCGACGAGCTCCGCCATCACCTGTGGAGCGCCGACACCTTCGTCGACTTCGACCACGGGCTGAACGCGGCCATGAACCGCCTGCGCGACGCCCTGGGCGACACCGCCGAGAACCCGCGCTTCATCCAGACGATTCCCCGCCGCGGCTACCGCTTCATCGCCCCGGTGCAGCGGCTGATGGCCGCCCCACCACCCCCCGTACTGACCGACTCGCCGCCGCTCCCTGCCGCCGCGCCCGCGTCCCCGTCCCCGGCGACGCCCGCCCGTCCCTCCGCCGCCCGCCGCCGATCGTGGGTCGTCGCGGCCATGGCCGCCGTGGCCGTGCTCGGCGTCACTGCCGCTCTCGTCTCCCGCGACGCGCTCGCCAGGTGGCGGGCCGGCGGACCGCCCGGCCGGGCCATGATCGCGGTGCTGCCGTTCGAGAACCTCAGCGGGTCTCCGGATCAGGACTACTTCTCCGACGGCTTCACCGACGAACTCATCGGCCAGCTCGGCGCGCTGAACCCCGAGGCGCTGGGCGTGATCGCCCGCACCACCGTGGCCCGCTACCGCGACGGCCGCCAGAGTGTCGACGAGATCGGGCGGGCGCTGAGCGTCCAGTACGTGCTCGAGGGCAGCATCCGCCGCGCCGGCGAGCAGGTGCGCGTCACCGCCCAGCTCATCGACGTCGCCAGTCAGACCCAGCTCTGGGCCGAGAGCTACGACCACGACGTGCGCGACGTGCTGCTCACCCAGCGCGACGTCGCCATGCGGGTCGCCGACTCGCTGACCATGTCGGTGCTGCGCGTCGCCCCGGTCCCGCACATGCCGTCGGCCGAGGCCTACGACGCCACGCTGCGTGCCCGCGCCCTGCGCCAGCAGGCCACCGAGACGTCGCTGGCCCGCGCCCGCGAGTACTTCGAGCAGGCCATCGCCCTCGATCCCACCTACGCGCCGGCCCACGCCGGCCTCGCCGACGTCTACGTCGTGCTGGCCGGTCCGGGCTGGGAGTTCGACCGCGCCCGCGCCCTGGTGCCCCAAGCGCTCGCCTCGGCCCGCCGCGCCATCGAGCTCGACGCCAAGCTGCCCGACGGCTACGCCGTGCGCGGCATGTGCCGGCTCTGGCAGGGCGACGTCACCGGCGCCGAGGCCGACATCCGCCACGCCATCGCGCTCAACGCCAGCGACGCACTCGCGCACCGCTATCTGTCCACCGTGCTGGTCGTCACCGGCCGCGCCGACGAGGCCGTGGAATCGGCCCGGCGCGCCCTGCGGCTCGATCCGCTGGCGCCGGCCTCGGGCACCACGCTGGCCTACCGCCTCTACTACGCCGACCGCTTCGCCGAGGCGCTGCGCGAATTCGATCGCGCGCTCGAAGGATCGCCCGACTACGCATCGGCGTGGATCGGCAAGGCACAGACCTATCGCGCACTCGGCCAGGCCGACCGGGCGCGGGCCGCGGTGCGCGAGGCGGGGCCGCGGGCCGGCGGCCGCACCTACATCAAGGCCTACACCGCCTACTCGCTGGCCCTCGACGGCGACACCGCCGCCGCCCAGGCGATCGTCGACGAACTGCAGGCGCTGGCGGCGAGCCGCTACGTGTCGCCGTTCGAGTTCGCGCTGATGGCGGCGGGGCTGGGGCGCGGCGACGAGGTCGCGCGCTATCTGGCCGAGGTGAAGGCCGACGGGTCGGGGTGGGACGTGTTCGTGCCGATCGAGCGGGAACTAGCGCCGTTTCGCCGCAACGCTACGACACGCGCCGCCGGCTCTCGAGAATCGCGGTAATCAGCTCCTCGGGGACGTCGTCGGGCAGCTCGCCGTCGCCGCACTTCAGGAACGCCGCCCGGCCCGCCGCCACCGTGGCCTTGTACTGCTGCAGGTAGCGATCGCAGGGGGGACAGCGGGAGATGTGCCGCTCGAACGGCGTGTGGACGTCGCCGGGCAGCTCCCCGTCGAGGTAGTCCATGATGAAATCGGCGAACTCGCGACAGGTCACGACGGGGTCCTCTCCCCGTCCGTGGACGAGGCGCGAAGGTGCTGGTCGATGAGCGTCCGCAGCGCCTGCCGGGCGCGGTGCAGTCGAATTTTCACGGCGTTCTCGGTGATCCCCAGCGCGTCGGCCGCCTCCGGGGTGCTCATCTCTTCGATGTCGCGAAGCACCAGGACGGTACGGTAGTTGGCCGGTAATTTGTCGATTTGTGCACGGACGAAGGCCCGGGTCTCGGCCCGCTCCAGGGCCACGTCGGCGCCATCGGACCACTCCACCGGTTCGACCACCTGGTGGCCGTCGTCCTTGTAGCCCGGCAGCAGCGTCTCGATGGGATCCTCGGGCCGGCGCTTCCGGCTCCGCAGCTTCATCAACGCGGTGTTGACGACGATGCGGTGCAGCCACGTGGAGAGCCGGGCCTGGCCTTCGAAGCGGGGCACGGCGCGGAACGCCGAGATGAACGCTTCCTGGAGCGCGTCGCGGGCGTCGTCTTCGGAGCCGAGGATGCGGCGGGCCACGGTCAGCAGCCGGGTCGAGTTGCTGCGGACCAGCTGCTCGTAGGCGTCGTCGGACCCGGCCCGCAGCCCGGCGAGCAGCGCCGCCTCGGCGGGATCGTGCTGGTCGGACGCGGCATCCATCGAACGCGCGAGTCTATCACGCGCGTTCCACCGTGGTCGCGACCGCCGTCGGTCGCGTCGCGCGCGGCTCGCGGGTCTCGCGCGTCGCGCGCGCCTCGGCCCCCCGCCGAGTCGGCCGCCGCGGCGCCTCGCCGGCCTGCTGCTGCAGCAGCTTGGCCACCAGCGCCGTCCATCCGGTCTGGTGGCTGGCGCCGACGCCGGCGCCGCTGTCGCCGTGGAAGTACTCGTGGAACGGCACCAGGCCGTGCCAGTGGGGATCGCCGTTGAAGAGATCGTGGCCGCCGAACACCGGCCGGTGTCCGCGCTCGTCGGCCAGGAAGATCGCCGTGAGCCGCTTCGAGATCTCCTCGGCCACCTGCCACAGCGTGAGATGGCGACCCGATCCGGTGGGGCACTCCACGGTGAAGCCGTCGCCGAGGTAGTGATGGAACTTCTGCAGCGACTCGACCAGCAGGAAGTTCACCGGGAACCAGATCGGCCCGCGCCAGTTGGAGTTGCCGCCGAAGAGGCCGGTGGACGACTCGGCCGGCTCGTAGGCGACGCGATGCTCGTGGCCGTCCACGTCGAGCCGGTAGGGCTCGTGCAGGTGCTTGCGCGACAGGGCGCGGATGCCGAACGGCGAGAAGAACTCGGCCTCGTCGAGCATCACCTGCAGCACCCGCCGCAGCCGCTCCTGGTCCACCACCGAGAGCAGTCGGCGATCGCCGCGTCCAGGACTTCGCATGCACGCGGTGTGGCGGGTCAGGTCGGGGCGATGGTCGATGAACCACTCGAGTCGGCGCGCGAATCCCGGCAGCTTCTCGAGCAGCTCGGGCTCCAGTGTCTCGACGGCGAAGAGCGGGATGAGCCCGACCATCGAGCGCACTTTCAACGGGTACTTCTCGCCGTCGGGCCGGTGCAGCACGTCGTAGAAGAAGCCGTCCTCGTCGTCCCACAGGTCGCCGCCCTCTTCGCCGCGGGTGCCCATGGCGTGCGCGATGTAGAGGAAGTGCTCCCAGAACTTGCTGGCGGTGTCTTCGTAGGCCGGGTTGTCGCGGGCCAGCTCCATGGCGATGGCCAGCATGTTCAGGCAGTACATGCCCATCCAGCTGGTGCCGTCGCTCTGTTCGAGGTGGCCGCCCGTGGGCAGCGCCGCGCTGCGGTCGAAGACGCCGATGTTGTCGAGGCCGAGGAAGCCGCCCTGGAACACGTTCTTCCCCTCGGCGTCCTTGCGGTTGACCCACCAGGTGAAGTTCAGCAGCAGCTTCTGGAAGATGCGCTCCAGGAACACACGGTCGCCGGTGCCGGTGCGTTTCTTGTCGATCTTGTAGACGCGCCACGCCGCCCAGGCGTGCACCGGCGGGTTGACGTCGCCGAACGCCCACTCGTAGGCGGGCAGCTGGCCGTTCGGGTGCATGTACCACTCACGCAGCATCAGCACGAGCTGGTCCTTGGCGAACTGCGGATCGACCAGCGCCAGGGCCACGCAGTGGAAGGCCAGGTCCCAGGCCGCATACCACGGGTACTCCCACTTGTCGGGCATCGAGATGACGTCGGCGTTGTAGAGGTGCGGCCACTCACGGTTGCGGCCGCTGCGGCGGGCGTCGGGCGGCGGCGGCTGCGCCGGGTCGCCCTGCAGCCAATGGCGCACCACGTAGTGGTAGTACTGCTTGGACCACAGCACGCCGGCCAGCGCCTGACGCATCACCGCCCGTTCGTCGGCCGAGAGCGCCGCCGGGATGACCTCGGCGTAGAAGTCGTCGGCTTCCTGGAGGCGGCGGGCGAAGGTCTGATCGAAGGCCGGACCGAACGGCCCGGCGGGGAACCGATCGGCACCGCGATCGGTGAGGCGCAGCCGCACCACCCGGGTGCCGCCGGCCGGGACCTGCAGGGCGTAGTCGGCGGCCGCCTTGGTGCCGCGGCGTTCGGGGTTCACCGCCTCGGCGCGGCCGTGGACCACGGCGTCGTTGATGCCGTCCTTGACGAAGCCGGCGTTGGCCACGCCGTAGAGCCGGGCAGTGTTGGTGTCGTTCTCGGTGAAGAGCAGCGCGTCGGCGCCTTCGGCGTAGAGCCAGCGGGTGCCATACGTGGGCTCGTCGAGCCGGATGGCATGCAGGCCCTCGGCCCGCAGCGACGGCTTGACGCCGCCCGGATCCCACGCCCAGGTGTTGCGGAACCACACCGTCGGCAGCAGGCGCAGCGCGGCGTCCTCGGGGCCGCGGTTGGTCACCGACACGCGGATCAGGATGTCGTCGGTGTCGCCCTTGGCGTACTCGACCTGGACGTCGAAGTAGCGTGACTCGGCGAAGACGCCGGTGTCGACCAGCTCGAACTCGGCGCCGCCGCGGCCGCGCCGGGCGTTCTCCTCGACCAGCTGCTGGTAGGGATACGCCGCCTGCGGGTACTTGTAGAGCGCCCGCATGTAGGAGTGGGTCGGCGTGCTGTCCAGGTAGAAGTAGTACTCCTTGACGTCCTCGCCGTGGTTGCCCTCGCTGCCGGTGAGGCCGAAGAGGCGCTCCTTGAGGATCGGGTCGCGGCCGTTCCACAGCGCCAGCCCGAAGCAGATGCGCTGGTGCCGGTCGCTGATCGCCAGCAGGCCGTCCTCGTTCCAGCGATAGGTCCGTGACCGGGCGTGGTCGTGGGGGAAGTAGTCCCACGCGGTGCCGTAGGGGCTGTAGTCCTCGCGCACCGTGCCCCAGGCGCGGTCGCTGACATACGGGCCCCAGCGCTTCCAGTGGCGCGTCCGCGCCGCATCGTCCTCGAGCCGCAGGTGTTCGGGCGTCATGGGGCCTCAGATGCCGGCGACGACCCGGCGTGTCCCGACACCAGGCCGCCGGCGGGACATCAGAGGCGGCAAGGAGCGTGACGGCGATGCGGCGAGGACTGCTGACACTGTTGACGGGGTTGGTGCTCTCGGGCGGATTGGCGGCACAGGGCCCGCCGGCCACGCCGGTGAACGTCGATGCCCAGGGCGTCGCCCTGCACGGCTACGACGCGGTGGCCTACTTCACCCAGGGCAAGGCGGTGCCCGGCTCGGCGCAGTTCGAGTACGCGTGGAGCGGCGCCCGGTGGCGATTCTCCAGCGTCGCCAACCGCGACAGCTTTGCGAAGGCCCCCGAGCAGTACGCGCCGCAGTTCGGCGGCTACTGCGCCTGGGCGGTGAGCCGCAACTACACCGCCGACATCGACCCCGAGGCGTTCGCGGTGGTCGGCGGCAAGCTCTACGTCAACTACTCGTCGTTCGTGCAGGCGCGGTGGCGGCTCGACCGCGACGGCAACATCGCCAAGGGTCACGCCAACTGGCCGGGACTGCTCGCCCAGGCCACGGCGACCCGGAAGGGAGGCCGGTGATGGCCGCGGTCGACTGGATGGTGCGGCTCGTCGCCGCCGTGATCCTGCTGCAGACGCTCTACTTCAAGTTCTCCGGCGCCCCCGAGTCGGTCTACATCTTCACCACGCTCGGCGCCGAGCCGTGGGGGCGCATCGGCAGCGGCATCGCCGAGCTCGTCGCCTCCGGCCTGCTGCTGTGGACCGGCACCGCGGGTCTCGGTGGCGTGCTGGCCATGGGGCTGATGGCCGGCGCGATCGGCAGCCACCTGACCCGGCTCGGCATCGAGGTGCAGGGCGACGGCGGGCTGCTCTTCGCGCTGGCGTGCCTGGTGTTCCTGTGCGCGGCGGTCACCACCTGGCTGCATCGCGACGGCCTGCGGGTGTCGTGACCATGTGCACCGTGACCCTGCTGCCGATGGGCGATCACCTGCGGGTGATGGCCAACCGCGACGAGCGCCACGACCGGCCGATCGCGCACCCGCCGCTCATCTCGCGCGCCGGCGGCGCCCTGGCGCTGATGCCGGTGGACCCGCAGGGCGGCGGCACCTGGATCGCCGCCACCTCGTCGGGGCTGGTGTTCGCGCTCCTGAACGGCACCGGCGATGTGCCCGCCGCGGCGCCGAGCCGCGGCCGCCTGATCCTCGAACTGCTCGACTGCATGGACCTGGGCCAGGTGACGGCGCGTGCGCAGTCGCTGACCTGGCGCGGCTGGCCGCCGCACCGGCTGCTGGCCAGCGACGGCCGGCGCACGCTGGAGTTGCGCGTGCGGGCCGGCGGGCTGAGCGTGGACACCTACGAGATGCGCGGGCCGATCGGCTTCACGTCGGTGCCGCCGGGCGACGTGCAGGCCGAGCCGGCCCGCCGCGAGCTCTTCGCCGCGATGGTGGCCGCGGCGACCGATCCGCTCGACGCCCAGGACGCCTTCCACCGCCATCGCTGGCCGGACCGACCGCACGTGAGCGTGCACATGCAGCGGCACGATTACGGCACCAAGAGCATCACGACCGTGGACGTCACGCCGACGCGGGTGCGCATGCGCTACGAGTCCACCGGCGAGGTGGTGGGCCAGCCGGCGTGGCTGTCGGTGGAGCGCCGGCACACCCGCATGGTGGCGCTGGCGTCGTGAGCGCGGCCGTGCTCACGGGCAGCCGGAGGTGGCCATGACGACGACGGCCCTGTCGATCCTGGTCGGCACGTTCGTGTCCGAGGACGCGGCGGCGTTGTGGGCCGGCTGGCTGGTGCGGACGGGCGGCATGTCGACGACCGAGGCGCTGGTGGCCTGCGGGCTCGGCATCTATCTCGGCGACCTGGGGCTGTGGCTGGCCGGGCGGCTGCTGTCGCGCCGCGAGCGCGTGCGCCGGTGGTGCGTCCGGCGGACGCCGCGCGTGCTCGGGCACGCCCTGGCGCTCGCCGTGGACGAGCCGTCGACCCTGGTGGCGAGCCGCTTCCTGCCCGGCACGCGGCTGCCGCTGTACCTGGCGGCCGGGGCCGTGGGCACGCGTCCGGGTGCGTTCGCGCTGTGGACGGCGGTGGCCGTCGCCCTGTGGACGCCGCTCATCGTGCTCGGCACCTCGCATCTGCTGGTGGGCGGCGTGGCGCTGGTGGCGCTGCTGCGCGCGGGCCGGACGGCGGGCGGGCAGCGGGTCTGGCGCCGGGTGCTGGCGCGCGCGGACCGCTGGCTGCGGCCGGAGTTCTGGCCATCGTGGCTCGTCTATGCGCCGCTGGCACCGTGGCTGCTGTGGCTGGCGGCGCGGCATGGCGGCGTCGGCACGCTCGGCGCGGCCAATCCGGGGCTTGAGGACGGCGGGTTCGTCGGCGAGTCGAAGTTCGCGATCCTCGGCGCTCTGCCGACGCGGTGGACGGTCCCGTCGGCCCTGGTGGCGCCGGGCGATCCGTTCGCTCGCGTCCGCGCGTTCGACGAGGCGGTGCGCGAGGGCGCCTGGGTGTATCCGCTGATCTTGAAGCCGGACGTGGGGCAGAAGGGCGTGGGCGTGCGGCGGATCACGTCGCGCGACGAGGCGGTGGCGTATCTGGCTCGCGAAGCCGGGCCGGTCGTGGTGCAGCCCTGGCACCCGGGTCCGTTCGAGGCTGGAATCTTCTACTACCGCCGTCCCGACGAGGCCCGCGGGCGGATCTTCAGCATCACCGACAAGCGATTTCCGGAGCTGGTCGGCGACGGCGAGTCCAGCGTCGAGCAGCTGCTGTGGGAGCATCCGCGCTACCGCCTGCAGGTGCCGCTGTTCCTGAAGCGTCACGACGGCGCGCGGGTCCTGGCCGACGGCGAGCGGCTGCCGCTGGTGACCTCGGGCAACCACTGCCAGGGGGCGATGTTCCTCGACGGCGCCGAGCTCATCACCCCGGCCGTGTCGGCGCGCATCGACGAGATCGCGCGCAGCGTGCCGGGGTTCTTCATCGGCCGCTTCGACGTGCGCTACTCGAGCCTCGCCCGGTTCCGGCGCGGCGAGGACCTGGCGATCGTCGAACTGAACGGCGTCACGTCGGAGTCCACCAACATCTACGACCCGGGCTACGGCGCGTGGCGGGCGTGGCGGACGCTGGGTCGCCAGTGGCAGCTCGTGTTCGAGATCGGCGCCGCCAACCGCGCCCGTGGCGCCCGGGCGCCGAATCTGCGACGGTTGCTGAGACTGACACTCGCGTACTGGCGGAGCGCGCCGGCGATGCCCATCGCCAGCTGACAACATCGTCAGTGGCCCTCTTCGGTGCCAGGCACCGCCCCCCGGGGCGGTGCCTGGCACCGGAGCAGGCGATGACGGATCTGTGCACGGGTTGCACACGACGCTGAGCCACGCCTCCGCCTGGCATCGCATTCCGGACCATAGTCGGGTCGCGGGGCGGGCGCTCCCCCACCCGCGCGGAGGGTCCATGGCGGCCACGTCGCGTTCCAGGAAGATCCTCGTCACCAACAGGCGGGCGCTGACGGCAAAGTACGGCGCCAGCGGCGTCAAGGCCATTCAATCGGCGGTGAAGGCGCTGGCCGCCGCCGACGCCCGCCGCGGCTTTGCCACCTCGCTCGTCTTCCTCGACGGCGCCGCCCTCGGCGCGGCGCGGGTCACCGACCCGAGCGACCCGGCGGAGCACAAGGCTGCCGTCGACGCCGTGGCGAAGAGGCATCGCCCCGAGTACCTGGTGATCCTCGGGGCGCCCGACGTCGTGCCCTACCAGGATCTGAAGAACAAGCTCCACGACCCCGCCGATCCCGACTCCGACCCCGATCGCTTCGCCGGCAGCGACCTGCCCTACGCCTGCGAAGCCCCCTACAGCCAGAACGTCGCGATGTTCCTCGGCCCGACGCGGGTTGTCGGCCGCATCCCCGACCTGGTCGGCGCCTCCACGCCCACCTACCTCTTGAAGCAACTCGCGGCGAGCGCGACCGCGACGCCGGCGCCGCGTCCCGACTCCTGCTTCGCGCTGTCCGCCAAGGTGTGGGTGAAGTCGACGACGCTGAGTGTCCGCAACATCCTCGGCGCCGTTCCGGTCGTGCTCACCTCGCCAACGGCCGGACCGTCGTTCGCCGCCGCGCAGCTTCGGCAGCGGGTGCACTTCGTCAACTGCCACGGCAACGAGTCGGACCACACCTTCAGCGGCGAGTTCCCCAAGGACGTCTACGCCACGGCGATGGACGCCCGCAAGCTCGCCGGCATATCGCCGGGCACCGTGGCCGCGTTCGAGTGCTGCTACGGCGCCGAGCTCTACGCCCCGGCCGGGCTGCCGGCGATGAGCATCGCCAACACCTATCTGGCCAGGCGCGCCGCCGGCGTGGTGGCGGCGACGACCATTGCCTATGGGCCTGCAGTGGGCAACGCCAACGCCGACGTGATCTGCCAGCTGTTCCTCGAGCAGGTGCTGAAGGGCGCATCGCTCGGCCGCGCGCTGCTCGAGGCACGCCTGGCCTACGTGCGCCAGCAGAGCGTGGTGGATCCGTACGACGAGAAGACACTGGCGCAGTTCGTGCTCCTCGGCGATCCCTCGCTCCATCCCTTCGTCGACGGCACCGGCACCGCCCCCACCACGGCGAAGTCGCCGCGGGCGAATGCGGCCGCTCACGCCGCCCGTCTGCAGCGCCGCGTCCGGCTGATGACGGCAGGCGAACGGCTGTCGCGCGAGACCGCCTACACCGTGCCCGCCAAGGCGCCGCGGCAGGCCGCCGCGGTGCTGCGCCGCACGGCGATGGCCTCCTTGCGGCGCCGCTTCGCCCACGTCCGCGCCTTCCGCGTACACGAGCCGGCCGTCGCGCGGCAGCTGACGGGCAAGGCGCTGAGGGACATGCCGAAGGCCGAGCTCGTGTTCGTGGCGACGAAACGGCGCCCGACGCCGGCGGTCGGCCCGCGGACCCCGCCGCGCATCGACGGGTTGCTCGCCTACCAGGTCGACGGCGAGATCGTCACGCGGCTGGTCGAGAGTCGTTGAGACCGGCGAACCGCGACGCCCTCATTCGCGCTCGCGACGCCCGGTCGCTATCCGTACAATCCCGGCATGCGCGTCCAGGGCCGCATCGAGATCGGGCCGTTCGGCGGCACCTCCAAGAGTGCGCGCGAGCACCAGGCGTTTCTGGTCACCGCCGCGGGCGAACGGCTCCAGCTGCGCCGCTACGGCGGGCCCAGCATGCGCGACGCAGCGCTGGAGGCGATGGCTGGGCAGGAGGTCGTGGCCGACGGTCTGCTGCGCGACCACCTGTTCATCGCCAAGGTCATCACCCCGGTCGCCCCCTGAGGCCGCGGGGCTCAGGCCGTCGTTCGTCCCGCCGCGGCGGCCGTTCGGCCCGCGCGGCTTGGCGCCCGGGCACCGATGGGGCAGCATCCAGGGTCGAGGAGCGAGCGTCATGGCGAGGAATCGGGCGGGCGTGGTGGCGGTGGCCGTGGCCGTGGTGGCCGCGCTGAGCGCGGCGGCGGCGACGAGTCGGGCGCGTGCCGCTCAGGCGAGCCCCGGCACCGAGGGCGAGACGCTGCTGGCCGCGGAGAAGGCATTCGCGGCCGCCGCGGCCAAGACCGACGCCGTCTCGGCGTTGACGGCGATGTTCGCCGACGACGTGATCATGCCGGGACCGCCCGGCACGCTGCATCGCGGCCTCGCGGCGGCCACCGCCGCGCTCGAGGCCAATCCCGACAACGTCGAGGGCCGTGTGGAGTGGACGCCGATCCGGCTCGGCCTGTCGGCCGACGCCCGCCACGGCTTCACCTTCGGCTTCATGACCCAGACCCGCAAGGACGGCACGGCGTTGCCGCTCAAGTACATGGCGTACTGGGTGCGCGGCGATGCCGGCTGGCGGGTGGTGGGCTACAAGCGCGCGCGGCGTCCCGAGGGCCAGGTATCGACGGCGCCGATGGCGCCGCTGCTGCCGGCGGCGCTCGTGCCGCCGCGGCCCGATGCCGCGCATCTCGCCGCGCTGCAGAAGGACCTGGCCGCCGCCGAGCGGGCGTTTTCGGACGAGGCGCAGCAGGTCGGACTGGGGGCGGCATTCACCAAGTGGGGCAGCGACACCGCGGTGAACATGGGCGGGCCGACCAGCGCCAGCTACGTCGTCGGCGCGTCGGCAATTGGCAGGAGCGTCGGCGCCAATGCACCGGGGCCGACCAGCCCGGTCGAGTGGTCGACGGAGGTCGCCGTCGTGGCGTCGAGCGGCGACCTGGGCATCTCGTTCGGCTACATCCGCCCGAACGGCCCGCCGCCGCCGGGCGCCCCGCCCAACGGCACGCCGTTTTTCACCATCTGGCATCGCCCGTCGCCGACGGCTCCCTGGCGCTATATCGCCGAATAACAGAACCGTGAGTGGTCGGCGGCGGTGGCCCGGCCCCCCCGCCCCCGCGCGGGCCCGGGCCCCGCCGCGGGGGACTGACGATTCTGTCGCTTATTCGGTGCGCATGACCTCGACGGGGTGGACGCGCGTAGCCCGGCGCGCCGGCACCACCGACGCGATCAGCGCGGCACCCACCAAGGCCGCGCCAACCAGCCACGGCAGCGCGTCGGGCACCGCTGACACCTCGGTGGTCACCGCCCGCAGCGCCTGCACGGCGCCGACGCTCAACACGCCGCCCAGCACGAGGCCGACCACCGCCAGCGCGCCGCTGTCGCGCAGCACCATCGCCACCACGTCGCGCGGACGCGCCCCCAGCGCCTGGCGGATGCCGAACTCCCGCGCCCGCGCCGACACCAGATATGCCAGCACGCCGTAGGTGCCCAGCGCGGCCAGCAGCAGTCCGCTGACCCCGAACAGCGCCGACACCAGCGCCCCCATCCGCTGCGGCGTCTGCGCCTCGCGCCACAGCGTGGTCATCACCGCCGCCTCCGGCACTGGCAGCAGCGGATCGATGGTCGCCGCGGCGGCACGCAGCGCCGCCACCACGGCGCCGGGCTCCACCTGCGATCGCACCATCAGGTGCACCGTCCCGGCGGCCAGCGTCGCGGCGTGCTGCTCGTAGGGCACGTACCACGTCTCGGCCCACTCGCCGTAGTCGCGCACGTCGCCGACGACGCCGACCACCGTGATCCACGGCGGCGCCTCGGGACGCACCTGCCGCAGCCGCCGCCCCACCGCCTCCTCGCCCGGCCACAGCCGCTCGGCCAGCCGCCGGCTGACGACGGCCACCGGCTGGCTGCCGGCGTTGTCCGCGGCGGTGAACGTCCGGCCGCGCAGCAGCGCCACGCCGGCCGTCTCCAGCCACTCGGGCGTGACCTGCCGGTGGTTGACGATGATGCCGCTTTGCCCCGGCGCCAGCCGGGCATCCTCGGCCTCCAGCGACGCCCCGAAGCTGCCGCGGTCGAGCGGATTCCACGTCGACAAGCCGGCGCGCTCCACCCCGGGGATCCCCCGGGCCGCCTCGTGCAGGCGCCGCACCACCTGGATGCGCGGCTCGCCTTCCGCATAGCGCGGCGGCAGCGGCAGCGCGACCGCGTACAGCGCATCGGCGCGCAGACCCAGATTGGCGGCGAGCAGCCGCTGCAGGTTCTCCACCATCAGCCCGGCGCTCACCAGCAGCACCACCGCCAGCGCCACTTCGCCGACGACCAGCCCGCGCATCAGCCGGTGCCCGCTCGACGCCCCGCGCGTGTGCTGGCGCAGTGTGTCGCTGACGTCGGCACGGGCCAGCTTCAGCGCCGGCACCAGGCCGGCCAGCACGCCCACACCGCCGGTGACCACCGCCGCGAACAGCGCCGCGCGCATGTCCACCGTCGTGGCGGTGAGCCCCAGCTGATCGCGCAGGGTGTTGGGCACCAGGCCGACGAGCAGCCGGCTGAGGGGATGCGCCACTGCGAGCCCGGCCGCCGTGCCGAGGCCCGCGAAGGCGATGCTCTCCACCAGCATCTGCCGCACCTGTCGCGCCCGCTGGGCACCGAGCGCCGCCCGCACCGCAATCTCCCTCGTGCGGCGGATGCCCCGCGCCAGCAGCAGGTTGGCGACGTTGGCCGAGGCCAGCACCAGCAGCAGCACGGCCGCGCCCATCAGCGCCAGCGAGGTCCGCGCGTTGCTGCCGACCAGCGACTCTCGGATCGGCGTCATGGCGAAGCGCAGGCCGCGGTTGGTCACCGGACGGGCCGCCTCGGCCCGCGTGGCGATCGCCTCGAGCTCGGCCTGAGCCTGCGCCGGCGTCGCGTCGGGCGCCAGCCGCGCGAACACCGCCAGCGACGCCTCGATCCGCGGATCCACCTGCTCGGGCAGCCACGCCTCGACGTCGTAGGGGAAGCGGAAGCCCGCCGGCAGCACGCCGACGATCGTCGGGGTGTGATCCTCCACCCGCACGCTGCGGCCGACGACATCGGCCCGCCCGCCGAACTGCCGCTGCCACAGCGCGTGGCTGATGACCATCACGCCGGCGTCGAGCCCGCGCCGCTCCTCGTCGGCGGTGAACAGCCGCCCCTCGGCCGCCCGCACGCCGAGCAGCTCGAACGTCCCCGGCGACACCAGCCCGACGTCCACCGGCACCGGCGTGGCGCCGCCGATGAGCGACCACGACAGGCTGCGCATCCCGATCACCTGGGAGAACGCCCGTGCCTCGGTGCGGATGTCGAGAAAGTTGGGCACCCGGTTCGAGCGGCGCACCTGGCCGCCGTCGCGGCCGAGCGTGTAGTCCTGCAGCCGGTAGACGCGCGCCTCGTCGGGAATCGGCAGCGGCCGGAACAGGGTGGCGTTGACGACGTTGAAGATCGCGCCGCTGGCGGCGATGCCGATGGCGAGGGTGGTCACCAGCGTGGCCGAGAAGCGCCAATCGGCGCGGACGAGGCGGCAGGCGAAGCGAATGTCGGACCCGAGGCCGGTGAAGCGCATGCCCCTTCATACGCCACCGGCCGTACCCTGGCCGCCCCCGCAGTGGCGAGGCTCGCCAATTGACGGGGACGAGCGCCGGGACGACGCGGGTAAGATGAGCCATCCCGGACCCGCGATGCCGACCCGACGCGAGATCCTGCTGGCGCCGGCCGCTCTGGCCGCTACCGGCGCCGCTGCCGCGGCGGCCGACGGCCCGATGACCCTCGCGCTCCACCACAACACGTCGTCGGCGGCCGGCTATCGGGCCTCACTCGAGGGCTGGGCGCGGGCCGGCATCCGCCAGGTGGAGATCGCGAACAACCTGCTCGACGCGTTCCTCAAGACCGAAACGCTCGCCACCGCGCGCCGCGTGCTGACCGACCACGGGCTCACGCCGGTGTCGGCGTCGTGCGGCGTCGGCGGTTTGATCGAGCCGAACCCCGATCGGGCGGCTGCCTTCGATCGGCTGAAGCGCCGCTGCGAGATGCTCGCCACACTCGGCCTGACGCGTACCTACGCCACCACCGCCACCACGGCCACGCCCACTGCCGACGACTACACCGCCGCCGCCGACCACATGCGCGTGGCCGGCGACATCGCCGCGCAGTTCCGGCTGACGATGATGTTCGAGTTCGTGCGGCAGTCCACCTTCGCCGCCACGCTGCCGACGCTGCTCACGATCGTCCGCGCCGCCGCTCATCCCAGCACCGGCGTGCTGTTCGACTGCTACCACTTCTGGTCGGGGCACAACCGGCTCGAGGACCTCGACCAGCTCCGTCCCGGCGACATCAAGCACGTGCACTTCCAGGACGTCGCCGACCTTCCCCGCGAGATGCTCGACCTGACCACGCGGGTGATGCCCGGCGACGGTGTCACCCCGCTCGTCGCCATCCTGCGCGCGCTGGCTGCGAAGGCCGCCTATACCGGGCCGCTGTCGGTGGAGCTGTTCTCCCGGCCGTTCCAGATCCGCGATCCCTACGAGATCGCCCGCGAGATCGTCCCCAAGGCCGAAGCGGTGATGCGCCAGGCCGGGGTGCTCTGACGCCGCATGACGCCGCCACGCGCCACCGCGTCGCCGGGGTGGGCCCGCCACCTGCCCGTCGGCGTCCGGCCGTATCTGGAGGCCGCGCCTCTGGCCGCCACGTTCCTGGGCATGTCGTCGAGCGTGGGGTTCGCGATGATCGCCGGGACGCTCACCACGCGCCTGGCGCAATACGGCATCCGCAAGAGCGCGGTGACGGCCTTTGCGCTCACCTTCCTCGCCTTCAACTTCAAGTTCCTGTGGGCGCCGCTCGTGGACACGGTGCGGCTGCCGGTGCTGGGCCGGTTCGGGCAGCGGCGATCGTGGCTATGGCTGGTCGGCGTGATGGTGATGGCGGCCATCACCTATCTGGGCAGCCTCGATCCATCGGCGTCGGTGATGCAGGTGGCCTATGCGGCCATCCTGCTCGGCGTCGTCGGCGCCACCTACGACATCGTGATCGACGCCTATCGCATCGAGATACTCGCGCCACACCAGCTCGGGGTCGGCTCTGGCATGCACCAGTACGGCTGGCGGGTCGGCTCGGCCTCGGCCGGCGCGCTGGCGCTGGTCATCGCCGCCCGTTACGGCTGGGGCGCCGCGTACTCCGCGGCTGCGCTGTTCGCGATTCCGGCCATGCTCGTGGCGCTGGTGATGGGCGAGCCGACGCGCCGCCGTCCGGCGCCGCCGCCCCAGGGCATGTCAGCCACGCTGGCGGCCTTCTTCAGCCCGCTCAAGGAGTTCATCCAGCGCCGGGGCGCCTGGGTGGTGCTGGCCTTCGTCCTCATCCACAAGATCGGCGACACGCTGGCCAACCTCACGTTGCGCCTGCTGTTCGAGGACCTGCAGTTCACCAACGACGAGATCGCCTTCTACGACGTGGGCGTCGGCTTCGCGGCGCTCCTCGCCGGCGTGTTCGTGGGCGGCTGGATGTACGCATCGATGGGCATGAAGCGCTCGGTGTTCGTCAGCCTGGTGCTGATGGCGGTGAGCAACTTCAGCTTTGCGGCGCTGGCTGCCTATGGCCACAGCAACATCGGCATGGCCCTGGCGATCGGCTTCGAGAACTTCGCCAGCGGCATCGGCGGCGTGGCCGTGGTGGCGTACCTCTCGGCGCTGTGCAACCTGCGCTTCACCGCCACCCAGTACGCGCTGCTCTCGGCGCTGGCCAGCATCGCCGGGCGCTTCCTGACCGGCACGACCGCCGGCGGCCTCATCGAGGCGATGGGCTACGTGAACTTCTACCTGCTGACGACGCTCATCGCGTTACCCGGCGTGGCTCTCTACGGCTACATGGTGCGCTCGGGCCTGGCCGACGTCTCGATCGGCACCGCCGGCAAAGACGGCGACGTCCAGGGTGCGTAAGGCAGGGCTTCAGCCCTGCCGATCCTCGTCGGTACGTAGGGCAGGGCTTCAGCCCTGCCGATCCTCGTCGGTACGTAGGGCAGGGCTTCAGCCCTGCCGATCCTCGTCGGGCCTCGGCCGCCACAGCACCATCACCTTGCCCACGGTCTGCACGGCGGCGGCGCCCGTGCGCGAGGTGATTAGCTCGAGCATCCCGGCCCGCTCGTCGCGCTCCTGGGCCCCGGCCCGCACCTTGATCAGCTCGTGCGCGGTGAGCGCGCGCTCGATCTCGGCCATCACGTTGTCGGTGACGCCAGCGCTGCCGATGTGCACGACGGGTTCGAGGGCGTGGGCGCGCGCCTTCAGGTGGGCGCGTTCCTTGGCGGAGAGCTGCAGAGCCACGGCGCCCATTGTAGTAGGGCAGGGCTTCAGCCCTGCCTCCAGGCAGCTCTGAAAGAGCTGCCCTACGCGCCCGGCACGGCCGAACCGGCGCCGATGTCGTCTGAGGCTTCGATGCCCGTCCCGCGCCTCGTCGCGCTGTCCGCGATCGTGCTGCTCGCCTGGTCCGCCGCGGCGTGCCGCGGCACCGCTCCTGCGCCCACCACCCGCGACGTCGAGGCGGACCGCGCCGCCGTCCGCGCCCTCGAGGAGGGCGTGGCCCTGGTGCTGGCCCGCGACGGCTTCGACGCCTATGCCGCGCTCTTCCACGACGGCTACACCAACTGGTCCGGTGGGCCGGAGCCGGTCGATCGCGCCACCTACCTGGCCCGCGTGCGCAGCTGGTACGACGCCGGCAATCGCGCCGTCGCCACCGAGATGCGCCCGGTGTCGATCGACATCGAAGGCGACCTGGCCATCTCCCGCTACGTGCTGCGCGAGGAGTTCACCGACGGCACGGCGTTCGTCGGCCGCTTCACCAGCGTGGCCCGGCGCACCGGCTCGCGGTGGCAGCTCTATCGAACCTCGTTCACCACCGTCTACCGCGGCGCGAAGGCGTCGGCGCCGCCGTTGACGTAGGCGGCCCTTTGCGCATGGCGACCGATAGCGTATCGCAGGACGTGGCTCGCATCGACCGCGGCTGACCGAGCGACCGCTACGGCGACGGGCGCACTCGCGACAGGTCCTTCGGCCGCATCGCCGGGCAGGCGTCGGGTTCGACTGTGTACATGACGTTGCCGATCTTCCAGACGGCGCCCTGCTTCACCAGCTCGAACACGTCCACGCCGCAGTGCGTGGTCTTGCCGTCGCGCCAGAACTCGTAGGGCGTCCACACGAGGGCGAGGCGGCCGCGCACGTGCACCACGGGATCCCAGTAGCGCTCGCGCATCGAGCTGGCCGTTGCGGGAGCCGGTGCCGAGCCGGCTGTTGGAGCCGCGGGTGGCGCGGGCGGCGCCGGAAACGGGCGGCGCACGATCGTCGTGCCACCCGCCGGGTCGGGCCGCTCCATGGTGGTCGTGGTGCCCTCCAGGCGGATGCGCGCCATGGCGGCGTTGTCGCCGCTGGTGACCGCGTGCATGAACTGGTCGATCACGTCGAGGACGGCGCGTTCCTCGACCGACGCGGCCTGCGCCCGCGCGGATTCAGGGAGTGCGAGAACGCCGAGGACGAGGAGGGCAGTGGTCGCGCGCATCATGGTCACGCCTCCGGGGTGCCGGACAGGAGCGGCTCCAGCTCCAGCGCCTGGGCGCCGTTCTCCGTGCACACCGCGTACTTGGTCTCGCCAGCCCGATACATGGCCACGCCGGCGTACTCGCCGCGCTTGTTGAGCGCGAAGAAGCGGATGTTGAAGTTGGGCTCGCCGCGGGCGTTGAGCAGCCGCTTCTCCACGGTGTTGCTCTTGATGCGGCGCAGCGCCTCCATCCCGGCGTCCTTTGGCGACTTGCCGCGGCGCATCTCCTCGACGATCAGGAACGAGCACAGGTTGTAGAGGTTGGCCTCGCCGCGGCCGGTGGAGCCGGCGGCGCCCACCTCGTTGTCCACGTAGAGCCCGGCGCCGAGGATCGGCGAATCGCCGGTGCGGCCGGGGATCTTCCACGCCAGCCCGCTGGTGGTGGTGACGCCGCAGATGTCGCCGTTCGGGCCGATGCCGTCGCAGTTGATGGTGCCCCAGAAGCTGCCTTCGGGGATGAGCCCGTCGCGGACCATCGACAGCCCGGCCTCGAGCCCGGGATCGCGTTCGTGGCTGTCCTTGGGCTTGCGGCCCTCGCCCTTCGGGTCCAGGTAGTGCGACGGGTCGCTGCGCCGCTTCCACTCGAGCCACAGCCGCCGCGAGTTTTCGGTGTTGAGGTCGTCCTCGATGGTGAAGCCCATGTTGCGGGCGAACTGCTGCGCGCCGGCGCCGACCAGCAGGTGATGGTCGGTGTAGTCCATCACCGCCCTGGCGACCAGCGACGGCGTGCGCACGCCTTGCAGCGAGGCTACCGCCCCGGCCCGCTTCAGCGGCCCGTGCATGCACGAGGCATCGAGCTCGATGACCCCGTCGCCGTTGGGGAGGGCGCCGTAGCCGATGCCCGTCTCGGTGGGGTCGAGCTCGGGGATGTTCACGCCGGCGATGAGCGCGTCGAGCACGTCCTTGCCCTCGGTGATGAGGCGGAAGGCGCGGGTGACGCAGTTCTCCGGGCCGGAGTTGGTGAACTGGAAGCCGGAGAAGTCCGAGATGACCACCGGCGTGACCGTCCGCTGGATCAGCAGCTCGGCCGAGCGCGGTGCGGCTGAGGTGGCGCGGGCGGTGGCGGCGGCGAGGGTGGTGGAGGTGAGGAAGGTGCGGCGGGTGAGCATGGCGCCTCCTGAAGCTGCAAGCTTGGGACCTGGTCCGGTCGACCGGCAGAGCCTATCATTGAGCCACCCAGATGCCACCGAGTACTCCAATCCCGGTAATCGACCTCTTCGCCGGACCTGGCGGATTGAGTGAGGGGTTTTCGTCGGTTCTCCGACCCGACGGCTCTCCAGCATTTAAGGTCAGGCTCTCGATCGAGAAGGACCCGATCGCCCACTTCACGCTCAGGTTGCGCGCCCTCTATCGCCAGTTCGCCAAGGGCCGCGCTCCCGGTAGGTATTACGACGTGATTCGCGGACAGGCTGAGCCCGAGGACCTGTTTGCCAAGTACCCAGCGCAATTCGGAGCTGCCGACCGAGAAACATGGAACGCCGAACTCGGCGTCGTCAGCCATGGCGAGGTCAGTTCCCGAATCGCTGGCGCACTTGCGGGTGCCAAAGAATGGATGCTGATCGGAGGTCCACCCTGTCAGGCCTACTCAGTGGCAGGCCGTTCACGGAACAAGGGCGTCAACGGCTACGAGGCCGAGTCAGACCAGCGCCAGTTCCTCTATACCGAGTACCTCAAGATCATCGCGGAGTTCTGGCCCTCGGCATTCGTGATGGAGAACGTGAAGGGCCTTCTGTCAGCGACGGTCCAGAACCAGCGCATGTTCGACCGGATTCTGGCCGACCTCGAGTCGCCGGGCCGATCCACTAGAACTCGCTCTCGGCATCGCTATCGAATCTTCGCCCTCACCGGCTCCCAGAATCTGTTTGAAGAGGCCGGCGTAAGTGACTACGTGGTCCAAGCTGAACGGCACGGGGTGCCGCAGGCTAGGCACCGGGTGATTCTCGTAGGCGTGAGAGACGATATCGCCAGCGGAGCTGCTGGCAGCCTGCGACTTCAATCGACACCTGAGGTGCCAGCGCGCTGCGTACTAAACCAGATGCCGGCCATTCGGAGCGCGCTCTCAGGGGGTGTCGACAGCCCAAGGGCGTGGATCGATGCCATTAGATCAGCCAAGGGCAGCTCTTGGCTGCGCGCAGCACGGGTCACAGCTGGCACCGACGTCCGGGACATGATCGCCGACACTGCACTGCGGGTGCGAGTGCCTCGCTGCGATCGAGGTGGCGAGTTTGTATCGGGCGACTACTGCACGGCCTACGCAGCAGACTGGTTCTATGACGGCAGACTTGAGGGGGTCACGAATCACGAAGCCAGGGAACACATGCCCAGCGATCTACACCGGTATCTCTTCGCGGCGTGCTTCAGCCGCCATCACGGCTACTCGCCAAAGCTCCGCCATTTCCCGGATGAGCTGCTGCCAAAGCACGACAACGTCACTCTGGCGGTCAACGGCCATGGCTACTTCGCAGATCGGTTCCGCGTCCAAGTAGCAGACCGGGCGGCAACGACCGTTACCAGCCATATCGCAAAAGACGGACACGGCTTCATTCATCCGGACGTCAAACAGTGTCGCAGCCTCTCTGTTCGCGAGGCAGCTCGGCTGCAGACTTTCCCTGACAACTACTACTTCGCCGGCCCTCGCACGCAGCAGTACGTGCAGGTCGGAAATGCGGTACCCCCACTCTTGGCCAATCGCATCGCCACCGCGGTTGCCAGCCTGCTTCGCTAGCCCGCCGCAAACCGTGGACAGGCTGACCAAAGCGCGCCGCAGCTGGAACATGTCGCGCATCAAGGGTCGCGACACCGGCCCTGAACTTGCCGTCCGATCCGTTCTGCATCGCTTGGGGTTCAGGTTCCGGCTCCACCGCCGCGACTTGCCCGGTAGGCCAGACCTCGTCCTAGTGCGCCTTCGTGTAGTGATCTTTGTTCACGGCTGCTTTTGGCACCAGCACAAGGGCTGCCGGTTCGCCTACAAGCCCAAGAGCAATGCTGCGTTCTGGCTTTCCAAGCTTGCGTCGAACGTGGAACGCGACCGCATCAACGTTCGCGAGCTGAAGGCACTCGGCTGGAATGTCCTGACCGTCTGGGAGTGCCAGACATCGGATGTGGCCACACTGGCGGCGCGGCTGGCTGAGGCTTTGCGGAAGCCAGGACAGCGACCAGTCTCACGCTGAACAAGAAATGTCATGTCCATGCGTAGGCTTGATCGAGGAGCTCCGACATCCAACCCTGATCGCGGTCATTGGGCGTGCCGACCAGCATGGCCCTGTCGAGTCCCTCATTGATGGTCTCGCACGACGTCTCTGGCAGAAGCACGCATGCATGGCAGGCGGCGAGGTTGGCCAGTCGAGAGCCCTGGCCACCTAGGTTCTCCGAGCACACTGGATCTGCTGAACACCACGACGCACGACTGAGCGCTCGGCGGACTACTGACTCCAGCCGCTCGGCCCTGCCAAGGCGGACAAGGCCGCCCAAGGTGCCCTCCGAGTCACCGGCGGCGGTATAGATCAGAACTGCGGCCATGGGTGCCGCTGCATCCTCAGCCACGTAGAGGCGCTCTCGAAGAGACGCCGTACTGTATCCGCATTCGAACACAAGTTGATTGATCAGCATGTGCGCGAAGCTGTGGACCAGCAGATAGCGGGACGCCCAGTCTCGGCTGGGGGCACTGAGTGGCGGGATGGTTTGGAAGACACCGGCTAGTCGGCCGATGAAGGCATCGTCGAGCCTCTCGGCAAGCGAATCGGCCCTACTCACCTGCCACTCCCGTAGCGTGGCCTCATTGAGTTCCAAGTAGAGGCCTTCGCCGAAGACTTCGATCGCCGGAAGCCAGCACTCCTGCGGTTGCCTCGGCACAGTGCGGAAGAGTTGACGCATGGCCGCGTCAGGCATCCCCGAGAGCGGCTGTCGGCTCGCCTCGAGACGATCGAAACCGTAGAACACTCGGGTCTCCCGCAGACGCTCGACGAGATTCACACGGCCGATCCATCGTGTCAGCGATTGTGGAACGGCTGCCGGAATGACCCGGAGGTTGGGGATCTTCTCCGCGTCGTTCACCTCAGTCCGGATCACATTGAACTCCGCTCGCCTGAAGGACAGCAGCTCTGACTCCGGCGATCTCGGCTGAGCACCGGTGACCGAGAGCGCAGCGGCAGTCGTTAGCAATCGTTCCAGGGCCTGCTCCACCAAGGCTGAGTCACGCTCGAACCCTCTTTCCTTCAGGGACGTCTGAACTCCCGCGACCGCAAAGGCGCGCATGTTCATGTTCCAGAGGGTTCGAGCAATGCCGCACGCCCCGGCGTCCTGCTCAATCTCGTTTCTGATCTGGACGACCTCGTCATTTTCTTCCTGAACGTCCGGAAGGAGAATTGCGGAAATCGTTCGCGGGAAGTAAATGTTCGTCTGGTTGATCAGTGCCCCGACCAGGGGACGAGAGCACGGCTCGCGCGCGTCATCGCCCAGCCATGGCCGATCGCCGGGACATGTGATACCAGCCTTCTGAAACTCGCTCTTCTCTCCCGCCTCTTCGTCAGGTCGAAGCGTTGTTCCCGACAGAGACTTGCCTGCCCGGCCCGGCGAGCTAGCAGGACAGGTGCGGCATTCGATCCGAATACTGGACAGCTCGGAGCCACCGCGGTCCGTCAGATTCAGACTGCCGTCGCTCGGGCACTGGCATCCGATCCACTCTTTCCACGGAAACTCGCACAAATGACCGGAAGCGCATACAGCTATGAAGCGCACCGGCATCCAACGCCCGCCACCGGGAATCGCGTCAACCCTCTGTGTACTCAGGTTGAAGCGCTTCATCTCTCCCGTACGCGTATTTCGATACCATCGAGGGAATCGTAGGGCCGGCGTGTACAGCATGGCATTCGGAGGTGCCGTCGTATCCCCGAAGCGCACACCGCGAAAGTCCGGCGGCGCGCAGAACCTATCGACTCGAAGGAGAGCCGCCAACCGCGGCTCGAATCGCTCGAATTCACGGCGATCCTCGCAGGGGACCGAGCCCCGGGACGGATCCCAGCGTTTGAACCAGTGATCGAGGCCGCAGACGACATGCGGCGTGCCACGCCTGTCCGTGTAAATCGAGCCGGGGCCGAACGGCGCAATGATCTGTCCCAGTCTGATTTGCCTGTGGGCCATGCTCGTCCTCAACTCGTCCCGTCTGACACAGCACCATAGGCTTGGGTAATGGCCAGTTCCGCACTTCCATCTACCTGGCGCATGCTGCTTGCGGCTACGACCCCTCGCTGCTTCTGAGTCAACGTGGCAAACTGACCCGGCCAGAGGAGCAGGTACTCGCCGTCAACGGATGGTGGGAACTGCTCCCACAGCTGTGGATTCTGCGCCCATTTGGCCTGCAGCTCCTCGTACACCCGTTCGAGTTCTGCAAGGGAGCGCTCCTGATCCTCGGTCAGCTGAATCTGCTGACACCGCTCCACGAGAAGCTCGTAGCCGCGCCCAAGAGCGTCCGCGTACGCCGTTCGACTCTGGACCGGCGCCGAACTGTGCTGCCTTGCCCATGCGATCAAGGCGCCAGGCACTGCTCGTTGAATTGCCGACAGCGCGAACGGCGTCGCCGAAGTCGGCTCGACGCGCTCGTACAGGCGCCTGTGATAGCTGTGGAACTGCTCGAAATGTGAGCGGTCACGACTCTTCGACGGGTTATAAATCGTCACGATCAGGCCCGGTCGCTCCCACCAGCGACGGCCCACGCGGCCGGTCACCTGAATGTACTGCGCGGTGGTCTTCGGCTGTCCCACTACACCCATCAATGTGAGTCGGTCAATGTCCACGCCGACCTCGATGATGCTGGATGCCAAGCAAGCATCAAGGGCCTTGTTGTCTTCTGGGGAAACAGTGGTGGATAGCCGGTCCATCATTCCGACGATCTCCGCCTGAGAGAGACGACTCGTCAGTTCCTCAACGATCTTCAGCGTCCGTCGACCGGTCGGCGTATGGCCCTCCCGATTGAAGACAAACTTCAGTCGCGAACGGATGTCTGAGTCGAACAACGTCTTGGCTCCGCCCAGTTCACGGATGCTGTTGTAGAACACCAGCAGGGTCCACCATGCGTCCCTGTTGGCTGCTTCGAAGGCATACGGGCGAAAGAGGAGCGACGAAAAGAGGCGCACCTGTGTCGTCAACACCGAGCCAAAGTCGTTCGCGTGAACGCCAAGATAGAGGCGGCCCTGTTTCAGCCGGCCGTTCTCGTGCCGTGCGTAGCGACCAAAGAAGGAGTCCCCCATCAACAAGCCAGGCGAAGGAAACAACTGAAGGCGTTCGCGCGCATAGAGCGCCTGCACTTGCTCCGCGGCTCCGCGAATCGTCGCCGTAGAGGCAATGAGCTTTGGCTTCACCCATCGCCCGCCCGACCAGTATGAGCAGAGACGTTCGAAGATGGCTTCGTAGAGGCCGTACATCGTACCCAACGGTCCGGAGATCAGATGGAGCTCGTCCTGCACAATCAAACCAGGAGGAAGTCGTCTCTGCCGAATCGTTCCGTCCGAAGACTCTATCCGACCGAAGAGGGCACCGGCAGCAGGCCGGAAGGCAATCATTGCCAGCTTGTCGGCCGTCGCGATGACGAGCGAGGGTGGATTCTGATAGATACGTTCGTCGATCACCTCCACCGGCAGCCATTGGCGCCAGTCATCAGAGCCGAATGCGCACATGGCATCCGGGCAGAAGAGCAACGGCCCCTCCGTCTTGACATCGCCGATGCCGCGGACGCGCAGCGCCTTCCACTGGCTGGGCGACACACCAGCCGGCTTGGCGCAGTCGGCCCGGCCGATCTCCGCCCTGCACCAGGGACACTCGGTCAGAACCAGCGGGTTGCCGCCCAACTTGTCGTTGCGGAACCGATTGACTTCTGTGGCAGCCCCCTTCTTGTCGTTTGGTGAACCAGCGCTCCCTAGCCATAGCCCGAGAGAAAATCGTCCGCCTGGAATTCGACCCATGCCATGTCCGACCGTGTCCCTCCGCAGGAATTCCATCGCGCAGACCAGACTTGCGGCTCGCTGGAACTGCTGCGTCGTGAGCATTCGCAGCGTGTAGCGCATCAGCACATTCGTGCCGTCTCTCTCAGTGGTTGGGTCGACGTCCATCAGCAGCCGCTGATGGAACATGTAGTAGGCCATCACCGCTAGGTATGCCTCAGTCTTGCCGCCGCCCGTCGGAAACCAGATGAGATCGACGATCTCCCTATCACCGGAGTTCTCCTGACTGACCCCGTTCAGGGACATCAGGAGGAAGGCGATCTGAAACGCTCGCCATGCTCCGAGAGATGCCGGTTCTGAAGCCGCGCTAAACAAGTCCCACGGCGATCGGTGGGCTCCGTCCGGCGTGACACGCTTCTCTGCCGCATTCCACGTCAGCGGTCTCCGCGACAACTGCTTCGTAGACAACTGCTGCAGCAGCATGGCTAGGTTGGCAAACCTGAACGCGCGCCGCGCCTTCTCGTCTTCACGTAGAAGAGCGAGTCCGGCGTCGAGACGCGTCCGGCACGAGAATGCTGCTGCGAGATGACGCTCGGCGACGGCCTCTAGATGAGGAGCAAGGCCCTGTGCGTCCTGACGCTTCCGCTCGATCCACGCGCCGTACTCGGTCGACAGGTGGCCAAGCGCCTCCCACGCGGCGCCTGTTCCGTCGTCAGACAGATCCGCAAGCGCCCGCATCGACAGCCGGATCTCCCTGTCGTCGGAACCCTTGATGTCCGGGGTCATGCTCGGCGTCTGCACCGCCGGCAGGACGTCGGCGTACAGACGCTCCGGCACTTCCTCGGGCCCACTGTCCCAACCAGCAGCACAGCCGTGTCCGATGGCCCACGTCGCCGATTCCCTGTAGAGGAGCAGCAGCGACTGCTCGTCGCTGTCGAGTTGGTCGAACGGTCGCTGGCTCTCCGGATACTTCTCTATCGAGCCGTCTTCAACAATGACCTCAAAGTAGCTCTGGTAAAGCGCAGATTCCCGGCTGTCCCGTGTCGTACTCGGTCGACTCGTATTCCGCAACACCACGGTCAACAGCCACGTGTCGCCGGGTCCTTGCAGTTGCCTTGGAAACACCTCGACGCGAAGTTGAAGAGGAGAGCCCTCCGGCATCTGGACTTGCCGGCGAACGACCTGCCCCGCAGTGAAGTCGGACCGCTCAATGGTTACGGTGGTTCCAGGCAGCATCGCGGACCGCCGACGCCAGATCGGAGCAGCCTTCTTCTGTCCTGCTTCGTCGGTCCATTGACGAACGCAGGGCTCGTACCGCCCGTTCAACGGAAACTCCGCGCTCTCCGAATCCTGCCAGACGAAGCGGTGACAGACAGGGAGCCGAACGACGACGCGGCCCTCTCCGCCAAGCCGGGCACAGAACGAGATCCCCATCGTGGAGGGGTGCCTCGTGTCCGGACTGGTCACCTCGAAATCGTCGGACGGATCGGCCAGCTCGCTTGGTTCCTTTGCATCGTCGTCGTCGGCCTCGTCGGGCGCCCCGGATTCGACAAGTTCGTTCGACTCGGGCTCGATTCCGAGGGTGTCCGACGCCTGCGCTGCCGATTCCGGCTCCGCAGCCGTCGGCAGGTTCTGTGCCCCCGGATGGAGAATGCCGGCACCGTACTTCCGGTGCGGCGTTTCTCGCTGATAGTACAGGACCTCTTGGACATCTGCGTCTGGCGTGGGGCGCCACGCCAGCGGACCGTTGCGAAGACCGACCGGGTCGAGGAAATCGCGATCGTGAAATTCGATCACTGTCACCCCGGCCAGCGGACGTGACGGCCCGACAACCTCTCCTCTAGTCCATTCGATCAGTTGAGAGCGCTCCAGCATCAGGAGAGTCCTTCCGAGATCCATGTCATGAGCGTCGCCTGCGACGCGTGGTGGCAGAGGACGCGCACTGCGTCGCGCGCCCGCGTCATTCCGGTGTAGAACAGGTCGCGCTGAAACTCCGGATCGGACAGCAACACGTCGGTCAGGATCACAACTTTGTTTTCCATGCCCTTGAAGGCATTTACGGAGGCATAAGGAATCGTCGCTGTGGTCTGCCGCCACGCCGGTGCAAGCTTGAACCCTTCCCTTTCCAATCGGGCAGCGGCCGACTGCTCGGCGGATCGAAAGGACAGTACGGTGATCTCCTGCGGCCGATAGTCGAGCGCTTTGAGCTCCCGAAGCCACTGGGCCAGCCTGTCGCGCTGTTCGTTGTCATTGGTGTAGAACTGGATGTCGTAGTCCTGGATGCTTCCGCCCGAGCGACGGTACCCTTCGTACACGGGCTGGGCAAGGCCACTCAGGCGCACGGCCGACTCTCCGACGATTCGGTAGTTTCGGCAGTTCTCAGTCAGCCGATAGGTCGCGGGGCGGCCGATCGCGCGAATCGTCGCTAGCGACTCGTCCATCGTTCGCCGGTCTCCCAGTACTTGATGGTCAAAGTCGCCGACCAGGCAGTACGAGCCATGGTCGATACCACCCGAAAGGAATGCCTGCACACACTCCCATAACCTCGGCTTGGCGAGGAGGTCCTGAGCTTCATCCACAATCAGGTAGTCAAATGCAGCCATCCAATCGAACTCCGGGTGGGTGATGAACTCCTGGATCTGATCCAGCAGCTCACCGTCCCAGAACGACGGGTTCGGGTCCCTCGGAATCGAGACGCCGCTCACGTCTGCCAGGACCTTGAGCGCCCTTCCGACGACAAGGTTCGGGTGGTCGGCCAGCTCGCTCGCCAACTGCCTCACCAGCCACTCCCCGACGAGCTGATTGAAGCAAAGCAGGGCCGCTCTCTTGCCGGAAAGAGCAGCGCGTCGGGCCACCTCCATCGCTATGAGAGTCTTGCCCGTTCCGGCGGGTCCCGAGACCACGACGCGGTTGTTTGACGCGGCCAGTTGGAGAACCGGCTTCTGCTGGTCCCGAAGGAGGGCGTCGACCTCTCGTTCCCGCTGCTCGATCCGCTCCCTTCGTCCCTCGCGGCGCTTCTGTATGGGAACGCAGCCATTCACGATGGACTCTACCTGCCCCCGGTCGAGTGGAGCACCGAGCGGGTGCAGGTTCGGATCTGCCTCAATTGCCGCTTGCATGCGTGCCCGGAGGTCGGCACAGAACGCTAAGCCATCGTGATGTCCGCGGAACGCGCGTGCGTCCATCAACTCCCAGGTCGGTACGGAGAGATTGGCTGAAAGGTCGAATCTCGCTCGCGGAAAGATGCAGCAGTGGACTACAGGTACCTGCCTGAATCGAGGAACCAGCTCACTTAAGCGCCGGTGGAATGTGTGCGCAGCGTCGGCGGCCTGCTTGAATGGCGACCGTTTAATTGTCGACGGTTGCCAGCTCACGCCATCAAAATAGATGGTCTCGTGCGACTTGACTTCGACACACAGCAATCCGGTATCCGGCACGACGACAAGGAAGTCGAGCTCGGTTCGCCGGCTGCGATTCCACGGCGCGAGATCCAGTGAGTGGATAGCAACCCAGTCCTCTGGCCCTGCCGAGAGAAAGGAGAAGACGTCACGCTCACCCGGTGGCGTGTGGTCGTCTATGAAGGCAGGAATCAGTCGCGCCATTGCTCCACCGTATCAAGCTCAATGAGTTCTCTAAGGGCATACTCGGGAACGCGGAATCCCGCCTCGATGAAGCGCACCGGGTAGAAGTGCACGACTCCGCTGAGTGAACGGCCCGGTGGAATGGCGTAGCGAAATCGGGTGCCAGTCGGCGCCTCGGCCTTCAACTCGGGCAGCACATCACCCAGGAGAGTGAACAGCTCCTCGTACTTGATCTCCTGTTTCTGGGTTCCCTCCATGATCGCCTCGCCGCGTGACCGTGCGATCTCATGCCACGCGTACTGCCACCAAGGCCGGCGCCGTACACTCGCGGGCGTCCCAGGCTCGTGGTCGATGCCAAGAACGCGAACAAGGATCTCGAAGTGCTTCTTCTGCTGAGGCGCGTGAATGACGTTCGTCGGCGGCTTGCGCCAGCGACGAGCGTCGCCAGCCAGGTGCTGGAGGTTCAATCCTGCGTCACGAAGGCGCCTGATCAGGTCTGGCGTATTGGAGCTTAGCGCGCCAGCGAGCTTCTGTTTCCAGACGCGACTGTAGTGACCATCTGTGGCTTGGACGCCTCCAAAGTCCAAGTCACCCAGTTGACCACGAATCAGAAACATGCCGACAGCGAGCGTCTCTCCGGGCACGCGGAAGTCGAACGGCGACTCGTCACCCTCCTCCTGAGGATTGAAGCTGGGTTCCTTCGCGTTTGGCGGAAGAAGAACACCGCAGTCATCGCCAACGTCAATCAGGACGGCCGATCTGAGGAGCGATGTGTCACGGCTGATCTGTTGGAAGTATGTCAGCTCGTCGAGTGCCGGCTCCGGCCCGCTCACACGCGCGCTCGTGTCCCCGACTGCAATGGTGCGTCGCGTCCAGCGTGCGGTCGACGACGTCCCGGTGAGAGTCTCCGGCGAGCCGCTGGACGCGCCGGCAACAGGGTCCAGCCCGAAGCCGTCTTCATCCACCGATCCAGCCCACACGAACTGTGTCAGAGTGCGAAAGCGTGGTGCGGTCAGGAGTGCGTCCGGAGCCGAGCCCCAGCCGCGCGATCGGAGCGGGCCACACTTCAGCAGAACCTCAAATGGAGACGTGTCGCGGTAGTCGGCAACTGAGTGCAGAAATGTCTCGGAAGAGAACTCGATCTCGTGGCCGAGAGACTCGAAGTGACCTCGGACGCGGCGATGGCAGAAGATCCGCCAGGGGCGGCCTTCCTTTGACAGCCTGAGCAGGACGTCGCGCAATCCAACCCGCGCAGGATTCGCGGCCTGCAGGAGCTCTCGGGCTGCATCGATTGCGACGTCGTGAGCCTTCCGGATGTCAGATCCCCAGCGGGTCTCTATAAGCCCGGGTTCTCCGAGCGCAGCGGACCAATCGAAGAGCCGCTGGTCGAAGGGCACTGGCGCCGTCAACCACTCGGACAGATGGATTCGGATGGCGTCGGACGCCTCGATGGCATCGGAGTCTTCCGTCTCCCGCAGGCGAGAAACGATCGCTCCTAGGCTCCGCCTAAGGTCCGTGAATGCCGGCAGATGCAGTTCGTAGCGCTCAATGCTTCCGCCCGATCCGGCGGCGAGGAAGTCGAAGAGTTCCGAGGGACCGCTGGACATCAGCTACCGTGCTTGAGTGAGATGAACGAAATACCGTGAGGCGGGGCTTCAAGGGCCTCAACGAGCGTCGTGTCGGCGACATACCACTGCTTTAAGTGCGCAAGCTTGACCGCAATCGCCTCCAGGCGGTCACGCTCGATCGTCCGGTGCATCACGCCGACGACGTCGCTGTGCCTAAAGGCGTGGTTGTCCCACGCAGTGAGGAACGCGTGATCTCCATCGGCAGCGACCACCAGCGGTCGACTGGCAGGGCGGTCGAGCTGTGCCATCCGACTGTTGAAGAACGTAACGCGTGACACCCTGTTGGGTAGCCAAGCGTGCACGGTGAGGAGTTGGTCAAGCCCGACGTCGCAGCCATCGGAGCGAAGTCGAATGCTCGACGCTACGGCCCGGGAGGCGGCTGCACCCATCATGCGGCCGGCCAAGCAGACGCCGGAGTCAGATCGCTTCAGGTTCGAATCGAGACAGGCATCGAGTCCCTCGACTAGCCGGTTGTAGATGGGGCGATAGGGAATCTCGTCGCCGTCGATAACTTGGACGGGCGGCTCACCGCCGAACGTCCAAGACGTCGCTCTCTCGGGAAGTATCGCCATGCGCAACGGCGGCTTGTGACTCGACGCCTTGCCCGTGTCCCGTCGAACCCACACCCTACCGGCCGCATCAACCTTGTCGAATAGAAAGCGCCCCTTGTGAACGTCGTGGCGGAGGACCACGTCGGTCGCGCCTCTGCGTCCCAATTGGCGAAGCCGCTCAAGGTGCGAGTGCAGGTCATCCGCGTTCTCCTGTGACATTCGCCAGCGGAGGGCTCCCAAGGCCACCAGTGCGGCTCCAGGCGAATCGCACGGCATGGAGACGAGCACGAGTCGTCGCTTGTCGCCGGCAAGCCGGGTCACTTCGCATCCAAGTCGGAGCAGGAAGCGGGCCCACGCTGGGATCGATGGCCGAGGCCGGCCGCCGTCCGAGAAAATCATTGACCCAGTTCCGGAGCCATCCGCGGGAACATCTCGATTCGTCAAGCTATCCGGCAATCAATGCCCCCCGGTTGCGCCATCACCGCTGTCTGAATTCGGGCAGTAGAGTCTATCCGGAGCGTGCGCATACCCAGAAGCACTTCTAATAGCAGAGGTAAGGATGCAAGCGTCGCCCGTGATGTGACAGCCCCGTCAGAGTCCGGACGGTCGCTGGTGTGCGGCCAAAAGGGCGTCGACGATGTCCGCTCCTTTAGTGGTTGTGTCTCCACAGCACTTACTGTTTTTCACATGGGCGCCTAGAATGCAGTGCATGCACCACCGCCGCCTCGCCACGCTCACGGCCCTCGCCCTTCTGGCCTCCCTCCCGCTGGCCGCGCAGCAACCCCCTCCTCCCGCCGCCCCGCGCGACTTCTGGATCTACGCTTGGCGCACCCCCAAGATCACCGGCGTGGACGCCCGCGCCAAGGCCATGGCTGACGCCGGCTTCACCGTGGTCAACGCCGCGCCCGAGGAGCTGGACGCCATCGCCAAACACGGCCTGAAGGCGATGGTCGAGACCAAGGACGTGGCCGTGGCCAAGCGCCTGGCGGCCAACCCCTCCGTCTTCGGCTACCACCTGGGCGACGAGCCGTGGCCCGAGGCGGTGTTTGCCGGCATCGGCCGCAACTTCCGCGCCTTCCAGGCCGCGGCGCCGCGTCACGTGCCCTTCGTCAACATGCTCTCGACCACCGGCGAGTTCCTGCGCCGCTACATGGACGAGGCGAAGCCGACGCTGCTCAGCTTCGACTACTACCAGTGGTGGTGGGGCAGCGACCGCTACTTCGAGAAGCTCGAGCAGTTCCGCGAGGCGGCGGTGCGCGCCGGCGTGCCGCTGGCGGCGTGCTTCGAGGTGTCGGCCAATCCCGGCGTCGAGTGGGGCGACCAGACGCGCCTCCCGGACAACGACAAGAAGCTGCGGCAGAGCGTCTACACGTCGCTGGCCTACGGCGTCACCGGCATCGAGTGGTTCCAGGCTGACATGATCTTCACCGCCGGCTCGGGTGCGCTCACGCCCGTCGGCCAGGACGTGGCCGCCATCAACAAGGAGATCCTGCCGCTCGGCCGCGTGCTGGCGCCGCTCACCTCGGTGGACGTCTTCCACACCGCGCCGTATCCCGCCGGCACGCGCAGCGCGCCCAAGGAGCACTGGGTGCAGACGATCGCCGAGGAGGGCCGCGCGGGCTTTGTCACCGGCATGTTCCGCGACCGCATGGATCGCGACTACGTGCTGGTGGCCAACCGCGACTACCGCGAGGCGCAGAACCTCGTGATGAAGCTGCAGTCCAAGTGGCTGGGCATCGCGCCGTGGTACGCGCCCAAGCAGTTCAAGTACGCCATCGATCGCTTCGACCGCGCCGCCGGGGCGTGGACGACCATCGCCAGCTCGTCGTCGGTGGGCTTCAACTACGTCATCCCCGCGGCCGAAGGCGAGCTGTTCCGCATCACCACCACGCTCACCACGGACGGCAAGGCGGAGGGCTGGACGGCGGCCGCCGCGCCCAATCCCGATCCGGCGCGCTTCGAGAAGGACATCGCCGCCTTCGAGGCACAGGACAAGGCCGCGCCGCCGGCGCCCGGCGGCACGCTCTTCGTCGGCAGCTCCAGCATCACCCAGTGGGACGTGGCCCGCGAGTTCCCGGAGCTCACGCCCATCAAGCGCGGCTACGGCGGCTCGCACGTGAGCGACACGATTCACTTCGCGCCACGCATCATCTGGCCCTACAAGCCGTCGCTGGTGGTGTTCTACGCGGGCGATGCGGACGTGGCTGGCGGCAAGACGGCGGAGCAGATCGCCGCGGACACGGCCTCGCTCGTGGCGCTCATCCACAAACAGCTGCCGGCCACGCGCGTGGTCGTGATCGGCACCAAGCCCAGCCCGCTGCACTGGCGGCACATCGAGACGATGCGGGCGGCCAACGCCGCCATCAAGACCGCGCTCGCGAACGACCGCCTGGCCGCCTACGCGGATGCCGAGGCGGCGCTGCTCGGCCCGGGCGGCCTGCCGCGGCCGGAGTTCTACCAGGGCAACGGCCTGAACCTGAGCGAGGCTGGGTATGAGGCGTGGACGGCGGCGCTGCGCCCGGCCATCGTCCAGCACGCCAAGCGCTGACTACGGCTGCACGGTTCTACCGAGGGTTTGCGACGATTGCGCCGCCGGTCCTTACGCAGAACCGGGCGCGACGATGATGAACCCCTCGCGGCGCGCCGCCAGCGCCAGCCGTTCGTCGAGGGTGACGACCTCGAGAGTGGACGGGCGCCGTTCCGCTGCCGCGAAGGCCGCCGCCAGTTGCAGCGCATCAGCGGCGCGCAGCGGATGCACGCGCAGGAACCGCACCGCGGTTTCACGGAGGGCGTCACCGGGGTCGATCTCGTGCCATCCGGCGGCGAGTCGCGTCAGCCGGTCGAACGCCTCGCCGGCCGCCTGGTGGCTCAACGCACCGTCGCGTTCGAGTCGGGCCACGGCCGACGCGCACTCCACTTCGCTGCCCCACCACACCACCATGAGCGGGTCGGCCGCCGCCGCCTCCTGGAGTGCGCTCGTGGATGGTTCCTCGACGATGAGCGGCACGAGGGCGGACGCGTCCCAGAACCTCATCGGCCCTCTCGACGCTCGTCCAGCAGTGCTCGAAGGGCGGAGGCGCCCTTCCTGGCCCGCGGCGGTGCTGACGACCAGATCGCCTTCGGGACGGCACCCCGGGCCGGCCGAGCCACGCCGTCCCGGACCAGGCGCTCCAGCCGATCATCACCGGCGCTCGAGCGTCCGACGGGCTCCAGCCTGGCCACCGGCCGCCCGCGATCGACGATGAGCACCGAGGCCCCGCCCTTAACGGTGTCGAGCAGGGCGCTCAGCCGGTTCTTGGCTTCGGACACACTGGCTCTTTTCATGTGTCCATTATAGCTATATTCAACACCCGAGATCGTGACTCTGTAGAATGCCCGGGCCCGGCGCCCCACCGACGCCGGCCCGACTGCGAAAAGGAGCCCCCCGATGCAGTTCATGGTCACCTACGAGTTCCTGCCCGACACCCGCAACGCCGCGCAGGATCGGTTCAAGAAGACCGGCGGCATGCCGGGCGACGGCGTGAAGATGCTGGGCCGCTGGCACGCCATCGGCGGCCACCACGGCTTCGTGCTGGCCGAGAGCACCGACGGCGTCGCGCTCGGCAGGTGGCTGCAGGAGTGGACCGACCTCCTGGAGTTCGACGTCGTGCCGGTGAACGACGACGAGCACGTGATGAAGGTGCTCGGCGCCTAGCGCCCCGTCTCGCCCACGAAGATCACGTGGCGCGGGCCGCCCTGCTTCAGCCGCGCCCGCACCCGCTCGACCCGGCACGTGAAGCCGGCGTGCTTCATCCGCTGCTCGAAGCGGCGGTCTTCGTGGGCGGACCACACAGCGAGAATGCCGCCGGGCCTGAGCGCGCGCTTGGCCGCCGCCAGGCCGGCATCGCCGTAGAGCCACTCGTTGCCCAGCGTGGTGAAGGCCGAGGGGCCGTTGTCCACGTCGAGGAGCACGGCGTCGAAGCAGGCCTTGCTCGAGCGGAGCAGGTGCTCGACGGGGCCCACCTCCACCTGCACCCGGCGGTCCTTCAGCGGGTGATCGGCAAGCGGCCCGAGCGGGCCGCGGTTCCAGTCGACGACGCCGGCCACCAGCTCGGCCACGATCACCCGGGCGCCGGGCGGCAGGACATCCAGGGTGGCCCGCAGCGTGAACCCCATGCCGAGGCCGCCGACCACCACCGTCGGCTCGTCGAAGGTGCGGGCCTGGCGGCAGGCCAGGTCGGCCAGCGCTTCCTCGGAGCCGTGCATCCGGCTCGACATCAACGGCTTGCCGCCGGCCAGGATGAGATGCTCGCCGGGCCGGTGCATCAGCGCCAGCTCGTCGCCCGAGGGCGTCGTGGTCTTGCCGAGCAGGTCCCAGCGGTTCATCGTCGCCTCTACGATGTCATGCCGCAGTAGAATCCGCGGGATGAAGCCCTCGACCTTCGCCCTCACCGCCGCCGCGCTCGCCGTCACCCTCGTCGCGCTGCCGCAGGCGCAGCGGCCCGCCGCCCCCACGGCGAAGCCGGCCGCGGCCGCGCCCGTCGACCCGCGCGTCGCGAGGCTCAAGGCGCTCGTCGACGCCGACGTGTCGTCGCCGGCCATGTACGACCTCGGCCAGCAGATGAACGACATGGTCTTCAGCTTCGGGGAGATCGGCTTCCAGGAGTTCGAGACCCAGCGCTATCTGGGCAAGCTCCTGCGCGACAACGGCTTCACCGTCGAGGACGGCGTGGCCGGCATTCCCACCGCGTGGGTGGCCAGATGGGGCAGCGGCAAGCCGGTGATCGCGTTCGGCAGCGACATCGACGGCATCCCGCAGGGCAACCAGAAGCCGGGCGTCGCCTACCACGACCCGATGGTCGAGGGCGCGCCGGGCCACGGCGAGGGCCACAACTCGGGCACCCCGCTCAACATCGTCGCCGCACTGGCGGTGAAGCGCGTCATGGAGCGCGAGAAGCTGCCCGGCACGCTGATGATCTGGCCGGGCGTGGCCGAGGAGCTGCTCGGCACCAAGGCGTATTACGTTCGCGCCGGCCTGTTCACGGACGTGGACGTCGTGCTCTACAACCACGTCGGCGCCAACCTCGGCACCAGCTGGGGCGACGGCGGCGGCAGCGGCCTGGTGTCGGTCGAGTACATCTTCGAGGGCGAGACCGCGCACAGCGCCGGCGCGCCGTGGCGGGGCCGCAGCGCGCTCGACGCCGTCGAGCTGATGAACGTCGGCTGGAACTACCGCCGCGAGCACCTGCCGCTGGCCCAGCGCACCCACTACGTGATCACCAACGGCGGCGACCAGCCCAACGTGGTGCCGCGCAACGCCGGCGTCTGGTACTACTTCCGCCAGACCAACTACGACACCATCCGCGAGATGTGGGACATCGGCGACAAGATGGCCGAAGGCGCCGCGCTGATGACCAACACCAGGTGGACCTCGCGCGTACTGGGCACCGCCTGGCCGCGGCACACCAACCGCGCCGTGGCCGAGGCGATGCACGCCAACATCGAGCACGTCGGCCTGCCCCAGTGGAGCGACGAGGACGTCGCCCTGGCCAAAGCCACCCAGCGGGTGATGAAGGTGCCGGAGATTGGCCTCGCCACCGGGCCGATCCGGCCGCTGCGCGGCCAGGAGCTGATTCCCGAGAACGAGAAGTTCGGCGGCCCGTCGGACGACATCGGCGACGTCACCTGGAACGTGCCCACGGTGTCGCTCAGCTACCCGGCCAACTTCCAGGCCGGGCCCGGTCACAACTGGGCCAACGCCATCCCGATGGCGACGCCGATCGCGCACAAGGGCGTCAACGCCGGAGCGCGCGTCCAGGCGCTCACCGCGCTCGATCTCGTCCTGCGGCCGGACCTGGTGCAGGCCGCGAAGGACTACTTCCAGAACGTGCAGCTGAAGCAGCGGACGTACACGCCGTTCATCCGCCCCTCGGACCAGCCGGCGATCTGGATGAACAAGGGCACGATGGACCGCTACCGGCCGGAGATGCGCAAGTACTACTTCGACCAGACGAAGTACAAGACCTACATGGACCAGATGGCGGCCCAGTTCGGCATCAAGTACCCGACGATCAAGGACGGCGCCACGCAGTGACGGCAGGCCCCAGGAGGACAGCGATGATGGACGACCTGAGCAGACGCGACTTCGTGGCGATGTCGATCGCCGCCGGCCTCGGCGCCGCCGGCGAGGCGGACGCGCAGCCGGCGATGGCGACGGCCGAGAAGAACGTCGAGATCAAGACGCCGGACGGCACCTGCGACGCGGCGTTCATCCACCCGGCGAGTGGCGCGCACGCCGCGGTGATCGTGTGGCCCGACGCCTTCGGGCTGCGGCCGTCGATGCGCGACATCGGCAAGCGGCTGGCCGGCGCCGGCTATGCGGCTTTGGTGGTGAATCCGTTCTATCGCGTCGGCAAGGCGCCGCACTTCGGCGACATCTCCAACTTCAGCTTCTCGAACCCCACCGACCGCGCCAAGGTGCAGCCGCTGATGGCGTCGGCCACCGCGGCCGGCGGCGCCGAGAAGGACGCCGCGGCGTTCATCGCCTGGCTCGATCAGCAGCCGCAGGTGGACAAGGCGAAGAAGGTCGGCGTGCAGGGCTACTGCATGGGCGGGCCGCTCACCATCCGCACGATGGCGGCGGTGCCGGATCGCGTCGGCGCCGGGGCGTCGTTCCACGGCGGCGGCCTGGTCACCGATCAGCCGTCGAGCCCGCACCTGCTGGCGCCGAAGATCAAGGGCCGGGTGCTGATCGCGGTGGCCTCGAACGACGACGCCCGCCAGCCCACCGCCAAGGACGACCTCAAGAAGGCGTTCGACGCCGCCGGCGTGCCCAACGAGATCGAGGTCTACAAGGGCCTGCACGGCTGGTGCGTGGCCGACATGCCGCTGGCCGACGGCAAGCCGATCTACGACAAGCCGGAAGCGGAGCGCGCCTGGACGCGCCTGCTGGCCACCTACAAGGCCGGCCTGGTGTAGGGCAGCCCTTCAGGGCTGCCCGGAGGCAGAGCTGAAGCTCCGCCCTACACACAGCCCTGCCGTCTCGAGCTCGCGCCCGCGTTCGTGCGCCGCCACGAACGCGCGCGCGGCGTCCTTGCCCAGGTAGCGGGCCAGCAGCGCCCGGTCCACGTCGAGCAGGTCCACCACCACCAGGCCGTCGAGCACGCCGCCAAACGCCGGATCCACACTGAAGCCGAGCAGCTTTGCGTTCAGCTTCAGGTAGTGCCGCAGCAGCACCGGCAGCCCGCGCTGGTCCGATTCCAGGTCGCGGACGAGCGCATCCACCTCCTGCAGCGTGGCGGCGACGCGGCTGTGCACCAGCGCGTCGGTGCCGTCGGCCGGCTCGGGCAGCGGCCGCCGCGGCACCACGAACGACTGCAGCAGGCTGCCGCGGCTGGCGAGCAGCACGCGCGCCAGCAGCTGTCGCGTGGTCGGGCCGTACTCGGCGCTGATGCTCACCGGGCCAAAGAGGGTGCGGTAGCGCGGGTTGGCGGCGACCAGCGCGCCGATGCCGCGCCACAGCAGCAGCAGCGGCTGGTAGTCGCGCTGGTACTCGGCGCGCACGAACGAGCGGCCGAGCTCGAGCGCCGGACCGAGATCGCGCAGCAGCGCCGTCGAGTAGCGGAACAGCGTGCGCGTGTAGAGGCCGTGCAGGCCGCGCCGCGGCAGCACGTCGTCGGTGGCGGCCAGGCGGTAGGCGCCGGCGATCTGCTGGCGCTCCTCGTGCCACACGAACAGGTGCCGGTAGTGGCGGTCGAAGTCGTCGAGGTCGGTGGCGCGGCCGGTGCCTTCACCGGCGGCCCGGAACGTGCGCTCGCGCAGCTGGCCGATCTCCTGCAGGGCGAGCGGCGCCTCGTCGGCGGCGACGCAGTAGACACGCCAGGGCGACGCGCTGAGGAGCGTGCTCCGCGCGGGCAGGGCGGCGATCTCGTCGGCGAGCGCGCGCGGTGCCACCGGGTCGGCGACCGGTTCGGGGCGTGGCGGACGCGTCGCCCCGCGCAGCAGCGATCCGCGCGCCGCGGTGGGGGTGGCCAGGCCGTAGGTGCGGACGCGCAGGTACGCGGTCTGGGCGGCGGCGTCGCCCACGCCGGCCAGCCGCCGCGCCGACACCGGGCGGCCGATGGCGACGCGCACGACCGTGCCGCGCCGGGCCAGCAGTTCGCGGCCGAGCAGCGCCGAGCGCAGCCACGGCGAGACGAGGCCGGCGCGCCGGAACCAGCGGCTGTTGTGGCCGTGCACGAACAGGGGCAGGACGGGGGCCTCGGCGTGCGCGGCCAGCCGCGCCGCGCCGTCGCGCCACGACGCGTCGACGATGCGGCCGTCGGCGGCGCGCAGGTGCGACACCTCGCCGGCCGGGAACACCACCAGCACGTGTCCGTCGCGCAGCCACGCGAGTGCCGCGCGCACGCCGCCGGCGTTGTGCGCGCCGGCCGGGCGGAACGAGTCCACCGGGACGACCGAGTCGCGCATCTCGGGGATGCGGTCGAGCAACCGGTTGCCGAGCAGCTTCACGTCGCTGCGGATCCAGCGGAGCAGGCTGGCGAGCGCCAGGCCGTCGAGTGCGCCGTGGGGATGGTTGGCGACGACCACCAGCGGGCCGGTGGCCGGCACGCGGTCGAGGTCGGCGTCGCTGCCGGCATCGACGCCGATGTCGAGGGCGTCGAGCGCCTGGTCGGGGAAGGGCAGCCACGGGCGCGGGCGCGCGCCCTCGTAGAGACGCTGCAGCGCGGCCAGACCGGTCAGCGCGTCCACCGTCCGGACGACGGCACGGGGGATGCGCGATGGGAAGAGATCTGCCGAGGAAAAAGGCACGGGCCGCACGGTGAGGCTTGGATGCCGTGCGGCCCTGAGCGTGTCCGCGAGGGGCTGGCGCCCCTCGCGGCCGAACGACGCGGGTGGACCTAGGCCACCGCGTCCTTCGCGGCCTTCACCGGACGGGCACGGACGATCTTGCGCGCCGGCTTCGCCTTGAAGGTCGTCGGCTCACCCGTGAACGGGTTGATGCCCTTGCGCGCCTTGGTCGCGGCCTTCTTCACCACCACGAACTTGGCGAAGCCGGGCACCAGGAACACGCCGCTCTTCTTGAGCTCCTTGTAGCCCACCTTGGCCAGCGACTCGAGCACGCCCTTCACGTCCTTGTTGGACAGCTTGCCGCCGCCGTCGGCAGCAATCTTCCCGACGAGCTCTGACTTCGACATCATCTTGGCCATCACTTCCCCTTGCCCGGCTGTGCCGGTGCGAATCAGTGGCGCATAGCACCAAGGCCCCACGCAACCGCCACCGCCTGTCTCGTGGATGCCGCTCGCTCCAGCGGAGGGGCTGGAGGCCGCGACCCGATCGCGGCATTGAGTCGACGCATAGATTGCCACATTTTCACGGGGTTTCACAGTTTTTTACGCGCGAGACCCCTGTTTTTACAGTCCCGACGGTTTAGGGCGTTCTCCCGCGCCTGGAAAACAAGGGGTCGGCGCGGTGCGCCGGGTCGTGGCCCCGGGGCGCGGTGGCGACGTTCAGACCGACGGGATCGTCAGCGCGCCCGGTCGGTGCCTGGCACCGACCCCGCCGTCGGTGCCAGGCACCGAACCTGGGAGATCACGGAACTGTGGGGCTAGTCGGCACGGAGAGCGGTGACTGGCTCGACGCGCGCGGCGCGCGCGGCCGGCGCGGCGGCACCGACCAGCGTGACCGTCGCCAGGGCCATGGCGGCGGCGGCGAAGACGGCGGCATCGGTGGCGCTCACCTCGTAGAGGAGTGATCCGAGCACTCCGGATCCGGCCCACGCCGCCGCGGCGCCGAGGCCCAGGCCCGCCACGCTCATCGCCAGGCCCTCGCGCACTACCAGTCCGAGCAGCATCGGCCGCGTCGCCCCCATTGCGGCCCGGATGGCCAGCTCGCGTTCACGCTGCGCCACCGTGCACGACATCACGCCGTAGACGCCCACCACCGCCAGCAGCGCCGCCAGCCCGGCGAAGAGCACGCTCAACCACGACAGCAGGCCCGACGTGCGGGTTGCGGTGGCGACGACGTCGTCGAAAGTCCGCACCGCGGCGATCGCCACGTCGGCGGTCATGGCGGCGAGCGCGGCACGAATCTGCGGCGTGAGCCTGGTCGGATCGCCGTCGGCGCGGACCACGTAGCTCATCGACGGCTGCGGCACCTGCGCGAACGGCACGTGAATCTCCGGGTCGGGCAGCAGGTCGGGCCGGCGCGACCGGACGCCGGCGACGACGCCGACGACCTCGCGCAGGCCGTCGCCGCTGTCGAACGGCACCCGCACCTGTTGACCGACGACCCGGGACGGCGTCAGCGCCGGCCACAGCCGCGACGCCACCGTGTCGTTGACGACCACCACCGGCGGTGCGCCGTCGCGATCGCGGGTGTCGATGGCGCGGCCGGCCAGCAGGCGCAGGCCCATGGCGTCCACGTAGCCGTCCATCACCGCGCGCACCTCGGTGACCGGCACGCCGTCGCGCTCGCCGGTCTGGTCGGGCCGTCGCACCGGTCCGTTGTAGCCGGTGGCGGCGATCGGCAGCATGTTGATGGCCGAGACGTGCGTCACCCCGGGCAAGGTTCGCAGCCGGTCGGTGAACGCGGTGTGGAAGCGCGCCACCGCGGCGTCGCCGTCGGCGACGAGCGGCGGCAGGCCGACCGCAAAGGTGAGGACCGGCGCGCGGGTGACGCCGAGGTCCTGCTCCTGCAGCCGCAGCAGGCTCTTGGTCAGCACGCCGGCCGTCGTGAGCAGGGCGAGCGCGATGGCGACCTCGGCGACGACCAGCACCCGGCTGGCGGCGCGGGCCCGCGCGCCGGTCACGCTGCGCGTCGCGGCCGCCCGCATCACCGCCTGGGCGTCGGTCCGCCACAGATGGAGCGCCGGCGCCAGAGCGGCCAGTGCCCCGGTCGCGACCGCCAGGGCGATCGCAAACAGCAGCACGCCCGGGTCGAGCCCGATGGCGGCGAGCCGGGGGAAGGTGGCGGGCGCCAGGGCAACGAAGGTGCGGAGCAGCGCCCACGCCAGCCCCAGGCCGGCGACGCTGCCGAGGAGGCCCATCGCCGTCGTCTCGCCGAGGATCTGGCCGACGAGTTGCCCGCGGCTGGCGCCGAGCGACGTCCGCACCGCCAGGTCGCGCTCGCGGACCACCGCGCGCGCGAGCAGCAGGTTGGCAACGTTGGTGCAGGCGATGAGGAGCAGGAGGGCGGTGGCCCCCAGCAGCACCCACAGCCCGCGCGCCGCGCCCTCGGTGACGACCTCGTGGAGCGGCCGCGCCGTGAACGTGTAGCGGTCTTCGGGATGATCGCGCGTGAGCTGCGGGGCCAGTTCGCCGTCGAGGCTGCGGCGCGCCTCGGCGAGCGCGGTGCCGGGCCGCAGCCGGCCGAACGACAGGAGGAAGTTGCTGCCGCGGTTGGCGGCGTCGGCGACCTGGCCGAGTGGGATCCACACGTCGGTGCGCCACAGCTCGCCGTAGGCCGGCGGGGCGATGCCGACCACCGTGTAGGGTTGGCCGTCGAGCCGCACGGTGCTGCCGATCGCCGACGGGCTGGCGCCGAAGCGTCGGCGCCAGAGACCGTCGCTCACGACGGCCACCGGCTCGCCGCCGGAGCGATCCTCGTCGTCGGTGAACCATCGGCCGAGGGCCGGGCGGGCGCCCATCACGATGAAGAACGACGCCGACGCGGTGGCGCCGGTGACGCGCTCCGGCCCGTCGACCCCGGCCAGCGTGAAGCCCCGCGGCGCCCATGCGCCGAGCTCGACGAACGGACGCTGGTTGGCGCGCCAGTCGAGATACCGCGCGTAGGAGGCCGAGCCGTAGGTGAGGGCCGGCAGCTCGCTGCGCCACACCTGGATGAGCCGGTCCGACTCGGGGAACGGCAGCGGCGCGAGCAGCACGGCGTGCACCACGCTGTAGAGCGTGGTGGTGGCGCCGATCCCCAGGGCGAGGGTCAGCGCCGTGGCGGCGGCGAATCCGGGTGCGCGGAAGGTGAGGCGGAATCCCTGCAGCAGGTCGCGAAGGGCCAGCGTCATGCGCCTTGGACGGCCCGAGGCGGCGCACCGTTGATGGCGCCCGCAGAATCGTAATCGCCACGCCGCGGTGCCAGGCACCGACCCGGGGGTCGGTGCCTGGCACCGAACCCGGGAGATCACGGATCTGTGGGGCCTACTCGGCGCGCATCGTCAGCATCGGGTCGGTGCGCAGGGCGCGACGCGTCGGCACGAGCGCCGCCACCAGGCCGGCCAGGACCAGCACCGCCGTGCCCAGGGCGTAGGAGGTCACGTCGAACCGCCCGACGCCGAACAGCAGGCCGGCGGCGGCGGCGCCGAGCCCGGTGGCCAGCAGCCACCCGGCGACGACGCCCGCCCCGAGCGGCACCGCGGTGAGCCGGGCGATGAGCCGCACGACGTCGCGCCCCTCGCCCCCAAGGGCCAGGCGCAGGCCGATCTCGCTCTGCCGCCTGGCGACCAGATGCGAGAGCATGGCGAAGACCCCGGTGACGGTGAGCGCCAGCGCGCCCAGCGAGTAGGCGCTGACCAGCAGCGAATAGAAGCGCGAGCTCGCCACCTCCAGTGCCAGCTCGTCGGCCATCGTCGACGTCCAGTGCACCGCCGAGGTCGGCGCCACCCCGCCGAGCACCTGGCGCAGCGGGTCGATGAGCCGGGCCGGATCGCCGCCGGTCGTCACTCCGATCGACACGATGCGTTGCGGCGCCACCGCAATCGGCGCGTAGAGGTCGTAGCGGCCCTGGAGCCACCGCGGATCCGTGCGCAGTTGCGGCGTGCCCGATTCCGCCCCCTGCTCGACGAACCCGTCGTAGGCGACGTTCTCCACCACGCCGACGATCCGCACCGGCGTCGCCGGCAGCGGCGACCCGGGCAGCACGTCCAGCGAGCGGCCAACAGCGGCGTCGGGGCCGCCCAGCCGATTGGCGAGCGCGCGGCTGACGATCGCCACCGAGGCGGCGCGGTCGTCGTCGTCGCGCAGGTAGCGTCCTGCCACCAGCGGCACCTCGAGCATCGGCAGCAGCGCCGCGTCGGTGAGGTGCAGGGCCACCGCCAGGCCGGGCTCGGCATCTCCCGGCGTGAGTCCCGGGAAGCGCACGCGCACCTGCTCGGCGCCCCACGGCGGCAGGGTGGGCGACACCAGGCCGACGGCGTCCACGCCCGGATGTCCGGCCAGCGCCTCGCGCACGCGTGCATACGCGGTGGCCAGCGCGGCCTCGTCGGCAGCGTCGGCGCGGCTGAAGGTCAACGCCAGGCGGGCCACTCCGTCGACGCGATAGCCGACGTCCCAGCCGCTGAGGGCCTGGAACGAGCGCAGGAACAGGCTGCCGGTGACCAGCAGCGCCAGGGTGAGCGCGATCTCGGCGCCGACCAGGACGACACCCCAGCGGGCCTCGCCGGTGGCATGGACGGCGCCGCGGGCCGCCCCGCGCAGGACGTCGCCGGGCTCGACCCGGCTCGTCAGCCACGCCGGCGCGAGTGCCGCCAGCAGGCCCGAGATCACGATGCCGCCCACCGCCACGGCCGCGGCGAGCGCGTCCACGTGCACGCTGAGGTAGGCCGGCAGCGCGACCGGTGACGCCGCGACGATCGCGTCGAGCAGGGCCGGCGCCAGCAGCGCGCCGGCCAGACCGCCGACCGCCGTGAGGGCCATCGCCTCGACGACCAGGTCGGTGACCAGCGTGGCGCGGCTGGCGCCGAGCGCCGCGCGCATCGCCAGGTCGTGCCGGCGGTCGATGGTCCGCGCCATCAGCAGGCCGGCGACGTTCAGGGCGGCGATGAGCAGGAGCAGCAGCACCGCGCCGAGCAGCAGCGCCGCGCCGGTGCGGAAGTCGCCGCGCCAGTTCTCGCCCATCGGCTCCACCCGCAGCCGCAGGTCGCGATAGAGGTCGGGCCATGCCTCGGCCCACGAGTCGCGCAGGGCGGCGAGCTCCGTCTCCAGAGTGGCGGTAGAGGCTCCCGGAGCCAGCCGGCCGATGGCCCATGCCGAGCGGCCGGTGCGCGATTCGACCAGCCTCGCCGGCTCGTACTGGGTCATCGGCACCCAGAACTCGACGATGTCGGACTCCACGGTGCCGGCAAAGCCGCGCGGCGCCACGCCGACCACCGTGTAGACCGTCGATTCGGTACGCAACGTGCGGCCGACGACCCCGGGGTCCGCGCCGAACCGTCGCGCCCACAGGTCCGCGCCGATCACGACGACGCGCGGCGCCGACGGTGCGAAGTCGGCGTCGGTCAGCAGCCGGCCGAGCTGTGGGGTGAGGGCGAGGGCGCGGAAGTAGTCGGGCGTGACGCCCTCGCCGCGCAGGCGCTCGGCCCCGGCGTCGAAGATCGCCACCGCGCGGCTGCGCGCGGTGCCGAGAAAGGCGTCGAGGCTGCCAATCGACGTGTCGAGGTCGCGCAGTTCGGGAATCGAGAGCGAGCCGCGCAGGTCGCCACCCGACGCGTCGACGAGCCAGATACGGACGAGCCGGTCCGCGCCCGGGAAGGGGACGTTGCGCACGGCAACCGCCGAGAAAAGCGCCGCCGTGGCGGTGGTGGCGGCGACGCCGATGGCGGCGCACAGGACCGCGGCGAGCGACAGCAGCGGCGTACTGCGCAGGCTGGCGGCGACGCGTCCGAGCGAGTGGGTGACACGCATGCGGCGAGGGCTCCAGGCCCACCGCCCGTGCAACGCGCATTCCGCGCTGGCGGCCGGCTACACGAAGGGATTGGCTGCCGCGCCAGCGGCTGGGGCGTCCAGACGCGGAACGGCCCTGTGCGTTTCCGCACAGGGCCGCGGTTGGTGCCAGGCACGAACAGTGTTCACCACGCCGTTGACGACAGAATCGTCACTTTCCGCGGCGGTGCCTGGCACCGCCGCCGGACCCGGTGCCTGGCACCAACGGTGTTCAATACGAAACTGTGGGGCGGAGGCCCCGGGGTCGCCAGGCGCAGACGGTAGAGCCCCGTCCGCGCCGTCAGGTACAGGGTCCGGCCGTCGGTGTCGCCCCACGCCATGTTGGCGGCCAGCTCCGGCAGGCGCACGATGCCGAGCTGCCGGCCGTCTGGCGCCCACACCCACAGCCCGCCCGGTCCGGACACGAACACGTTGCCGGCCCGGTCCACCTTCAACCCGTCGAGCGCCTCCTCGCCGGGGGCAGCGGTCATGTCGGCGAACACGCGTCCGTTGGTGATCGACCCGTCGGCGGCGACGTCCCACGCCATGATCACCTTGCGCCGCTCGTCCCAGTTGGAGACGTAGAGCACCCGCTCGTCGGGCGAGAACGCCAGGCCATTGGGGCCCTTGAGCTCAGTGGCCAGCTGCGTGAGCCGGCCATCGGGAGCGCGGCGATACACCGCGGCCGACGGCTGCTCCGCGCGTCGATCCTTCTCGAACTCCGGCAGGCCGAAGTAGGGATCGCTGAAGTAGAGCGACCCATCCGACCGGTAGACGAGATCGTTCGGGCTGTTGAGGCGCTTGCCCTCGAAGCGATCGGCGAGCACCGTGAGGTCGCCGTTCTTCTCGAGCCGCGTGATGCGCCGGTTGCCGTGCTCGGCGATGGTCAGCCGGCCCTCGGCGTCGAGGGTCAGCCCGTTGGAGCCGGGCTGGTGATACTCGCCGATGTCGACGCCCGTGTAGCCGCTCTTGGTGCGGAACACCGACACGCCGTCGTCGGCCGACCAGCGGTAGATGCGGTTGTCGTTGGGATCACTGAACAGCAGCGACTCGTCGGCCGCCACCCACACCGGGCCCTCGACGAACGAGAACCCGCCGGCCAGCTTCTCGAGCCGTGTCCCCGGCGGCACCACCGCGTCGAGGCCGGGGTCGGCGCGCGTCACCTCGACCGGCATCCCCAGCGACTCCGCCGCTGGCGTCCGGTAGAAGTCGAGCGTCGCCGAGCGCACCCAGATCCGGTTCGCCGGCGGGTCGGACAGCGGTCCGTTGGCCGCGAACACCGCGATCCGGACCTCGGCGCCGGGTCGCGCATTGCGGGTCACGACGACGCGATTGGGGGCGTTGAAGCCGGCCACCAGGGCGCCACCCGACTGGCCCAGGCGGCGCGGCAGCTGGCCGTCCACCCAGACCTCGGCGTAGTCGTCGACGACGATCTCGAAGGCCACCGTGCTGCCGGCGGTGTCGAAGCGGCCGACGCGGGCCGGCATGGTGAAGGACAGCCGATACCAGGCGAAGGCAGTCCCGCCGGCCGTGCGCCGCTGCTGCAGGGTGCCAGCCGGCGCGATCGGCCACTGCGCGTCGTCGAAGGCCACGGCGCCAACCGGCTTCACGGCCGCGCCGACCGGCGCGTCTTCGTATCGCCACTCGCCGCGCACGAGCTGCAGTCCGCTCGCGGTGTCGAGGTCGACGATCGCCTCGGGCCGCCCGTCGAGCAGGCCTCGCTCGGCGGCCGGCGTCGCGTCGAGCGACGCCAGCTGCGCCAGGGCGAACGCGGCGGCGCACATCACGGCCACGCGTCTCATCTCGAGCCTCCCATCTCGCTGCCGGCCGGAGCGGTCACCTTCACCACGTAGTAGAGCAGGGGGCCGTCGACCTGCTTGAACCAGTGCGGCACGCCGTTGGGGACCACGACGACGTCGCCCTTGACGAGCCGGCGCGTCTCGCCGCCGTCGATCGACGCCCCACGAATCTCGTCCATGGCCGTGGTGCGGCCGTCGACGACCGATCCGCCGGTGACCAGCGTCGCCGCGCCGTCGAGCACGTAGACGATGTCGGTGTCGCGGGTGTGGACCTCGGCCATGCCCGCCGACTCGCGCCGGCTCGCGTGGATCTTGAAGTGGTCGTTCTCGAGCAGCGGCCGTCCGGCCGTGAAGGCCGCGGTCACGTCGGCAGACGCCAGCGCTTCGACCATGCCGGCAGGCATCGCCGCGGTGGCCGGGGCGGGGCCGGCGGTGAAGGCGTCGGCCACCGCCTGGGCAATCTCGTCGTCCTGGGCGGCACTGGCCGCACCGCTCACGCCCACCGCCCCGAACACCCTGCCGCCGCGCACGAGCGGCACGCCGCCACGCAGCGGCAGCATCACGTCGACGGCGACGAGCGAGGTCCGGCCCTTGGCCACCGCGTCCTCCAGGTTGCGCGTCGGCATGCGGAACACCGCCGCCGTCCGCGCCTTCTCGATCGACACCGCCGCGCCGGCCGGGAACGAGCCGTCGAGCCGCTCCAGCATCACCAGGTGGCCGCCCGCGTCGACGATGGCGATGGCGCCGCCGGGAGCCTTCAGGCGAGCCGCCGTCGCGGTGGCGGCCGCCATGGCCTGCCGCGCCGCGTCGAGGGTCAGGTCGTCGGCGTGGGCCGGCACGATGCCGGCACACGCCACGATCAGGGTTGCGACGACCGTCTTCATGGCTAGTTGGTCAGGCGCATCGTCGCGCCGAAGGTCGTCTCGCCGAGCACCGCTTCCGCCCACGCGCAGTAGATCTGCACCTTGGCGATGTCGCCGATGAAGGCCGGCAGGGTGATCGAGCGGTTCATCTTGTCGTCCTTGATGGCCAGCCGCTGGAGCAGGAACACCTGGCCCTTGCTGTCGACGATCTGCCAGTGCGGATCCGGGGTGTCGGGGGTCACGAAGTCGTTCGAGAGCGTCAGCACGTTCCTGCCGTTGACCACCGAATGGGTGACGGTGCCGGTGTTGGCCTTGGCGCCCTCGAACTTCATGCTGGTGTGCATCTGCGCCTGCGCGGTGGCGGCCATCAGCACGAGTGCGAAGGCGCCGATGGTGGCGCGGATGATCGAGCGGTTCATGGATGAATCTCCTCTGGGTGTCGAGTGACGGGTCGCGGCCGCGTGATTGCGGCGAGTGCGACGAACGAGCCTTGGATGCGAGGCCTGCACGGACGTTTCCAGCCGCTGACGGCCTTCGGGCGCGACGTGCGCCGAGTCCGCGACGGCGAATCTGAGGCCTCGCCACACGGAGATCCGCCACTCGCACCGGGAGTCAGGGTGACCAGGCGGTCGGGATGGGACCCGACCGCGTTTGTACGCAGGACACCTCTGCGAGAGGTGCGAGTGGCTGGCGGGCCGAAGTTGAGCCGGCGCGGATTCGACGCACGTCGTGTCCGAATCGGGCCGCCGACGACTCGAGGCGCGGCGTCCGCGGGTGCGGATCGCGGACACCGCCCACGTTGAGCCGGCCCTCAGTGCGCGACGACGCGCATCGCGTGGCCGTCGGGATCACGCAGCATCAGGCCGCGGGCGACGCCGAGGGCGCCGCGGTCCACGGTCACGACGTCGGGCGAGACCAGGCCGCCGCCGTGCTGATCGGCCAGGAGCGGCGACGGGTCGGCGGCGACCAGCGTCGTCTGCCAGTGCGCGATGTCGTTGGCGGCGAGGTCGAGCGGCGCGGCGCGGCCGGTGCGCGGCGCCAGGTACTCGAGCAGCTCGACGCCCGGACCGGCGGCGGCGCGCAAGGTCGTAATCCGCAGCCGGGCGCCGAAGACGTTGTTCAGGTGCTCCTGCTCCTCGCCGTAGTTCTCGCCCTGCCCGGCCACGGCGAAGCCCAGCCCGTCCCGGTAGAACGCCAGCGACGCCGCCGTGTCGCCGACGGTGATCGCCGTGTGGTCGATGCCGAGGAAGAGCGCCTCTCGCGCCTGCCATCGCGGATCGCCCTTGCCGGCGGGAAACTGCAGCACCTCGAGGAAGTGGCCGTCGGGATCGCGAAAGTAAAACGCCAGGATGCCGGCGGCACCGACGTTCCAGTCGGGCAGTCGCTGCGGCCCGGTCGAGGCGTGCGCCACACCGTGATCGCGCAGCCGGGCGTAGGCCGCCGCCATGTCCGAGGTGATGATCGCGACGTGCTGGAACCAGCGGTCGTTGCCGCGGGTGTCCACCGGGTAGGGCCGGCCCCGCGGCGCCAGGTACTCGCTGAGCTCGATCCGTTCGCGGCCCAGGCGCAGCACGGCCACCCGCGCCCGGGCGCCGAACAGACCGTGCAGCAACTCGAAGGGCCGCCCGGACAGCTCGACCGGCGCCGCGCCCTCGACCGTGAAGCCGAGGACGTCGACGAAGAAGCGGGTCGAGCGGGCCAGGTCGGTCACCGTCGTGCCGACCGTGGCCACCGCCTCGACGGCGACGCGCCCGCCGCCGGCGGCCGTTCGCTCCCGGGCCTGCGGCGATCCGACGAGGAGCGCCGCCGCGGCAACCAGCGCGAGCGCCGCCCCGTGGCTACGCCCGCGCATGATCCGCCTCCGCGCCGGTGGTCGCCCCGAGCCGCTCGAGCAGGTGGTCGCCCACCCGCAGCGCGTTGGCCATGATGGTCAGCGCCGGGTTCACCGCGCCGCTGGACGGGAAGAAGCTGCCGTCGACGACGTAGAGGTTGTCCAGCTCGTGGGCCTTGCAGTGGACGTCGAGGGCCGACGTGGTCGGGTCGTGGCCGAATCGGATGGTGCCGCACTGGTGCGCGACGCCGGCCAGCGGGATGCGCTGGCCGACGAACAGCGACCGCCCGAAGAGCCCCACGTGACAGGAGTCGCCGTGCACCGAACAGCGCCGCTGGCCCTGCACCAGACGGCGCAGGCGCGCCTGCAGCTGGTCGTGGCCGGCGCCGTTGTTGGGCGTGTAACTGAGGACGATGCCGCCGTCCTTGTCCAGGGTCACGCGGTTGTCGGGCCGCGGCAGATCCTCGGAGGTCAGCCAGAAGTCGAGCGAGTGCTGCGCCATCAGGTCGAGGGTGAAGCCCGGCGCCAGCCTGGGCGCGCCGGCCGACAGCGCCACGCCGTCGAGCTTGCCGACAAACGAGATGTGGCCCATCGGGAACGGGAACTCGGCGTCGCCGAAGTAGTAGTCGTTCACCGCCAGCGTCTTCTGGAACACGGTCGGGTTGGGGCAGCGCGAGATCGCCATCAGCACCGAGTTCACGTGGCCCATGTAGTGGCGGCCGACGGTGCCTGAGCCGTTGGCGAGCCCGGCGGGATGGCGGTCGGTCGCCGAGCGCAGCAGCAGCGCCGCCGAGTTGATGGCACCGCAGCTCGAGACGACGATGTCGGCGGTGATCCGCTCGACGCCGTCGGCGCCACGCACCACGACCGCCGTCACTTCGCGGCCCGAGGCGCTCGTCTCCAGCCGCTCGACGTAGGCGTCGGTCCGCAGGGTGACCGTGGGCTGCGTGAGCGCGCCGTTCACGCCGATGACGTGCGCGTCGCTCTTGGCGTGCACCAGGCAGGGGAAGCCGTCGCAGGTGGCGCAGCGGATGCACGGGCTGGCCTCGGGCCGCCGCTCGTTCAGCATCACGCCGAGCGGCACGTGGAAGGGTCGGGCGCCGGCGGCGGCGAAGTCCTCGTGGAGGTCGCGGATGCGCGGCTCGTGCGACACCGCCGGATGCGGGTACGGGCCGGACGCCCACGGCTCGGTGGGATCGGCGCCGCGCTCCCCGTGCACCTGGTAGAGCCGCTCGGCCTCGCCGTAGTAGGGCTCGAGGTCGGCGTAGCCGATCGGCCACGCCGGCGACACCCCGTCGTGGTGCCGCAGCTCGCCGAAGTCCCGCTCGCGCAGCCTGAACAGCGCCGCGCCGTAGAACTTCGTGTTGCCGCCGACGCAATAGCTGGTGTGCGGATGCAGCGGCTGGCCGTCCTTGTCGTGCCACACCTCCCGGGTGTGGTACTTGCCGTCGACGTTGACCGCCCGCGAGCTCCAGTTGTCCTTCTCGCGGGTCACGTAGCCGCCGCGTTCGAGGAGCAGGACCCGCTTGCCCGATCGCGACAGGCGATGGGCCAGCGTGCCGCCGCCGGCGCCGGTGCCGATGATGATGACGTCGTAGTGCATGATGGCCTCTCAGGTCCCGCAGAAGATGCAGCGGACGCGCGACGAGTGGTTGAACTTGGCGCACGCCTCGCGCAGCAGGCCGGCGCGGGTGAGCCGGGCGTGCACGGCGGCGGCGAGCCACATGCCCGCCGGCGGTACCAGCAGGTAGATCCAGAAGAACGAGAAGTCGGCGGCGACCAGCGCCGGGCCGAAGCTGCGCGCCGGGTTCATGCTCATGCCCGAGAGCGGCGCCTCGAAGGTGATGTTGGCCATCACGACGACGCCGGCCACCAGCCCGGTGAGACGCATGGTGGCGGGACGCGCCGCCACGGCCAGGAGGATCGAGAGGGTCAGGAACGAGATCACCAGCTCGCCGGCGATCGCCGGGCCGACACCGGCCGGACCGGGCAGCGTGCGGACGTAGTCCACCTCAGGGGCCGCGGCCAGCGGCGCCAGGGCCGCCGCTGCCAGAGCCGTGCCGGTGATGCCGCCCAGGACCTGGGCGGCGACGTAGGCCGCGGCATCGCGCGGCGTGATGCGGCCGAGCCACAGGAAGGCCAGCGTGACGGCGGGGTTCATGTGCGCCCCCGACCGCCGGCCGAGCGGCGAGTAGATGATGGCCGCGGCGGTCGCGCCCATCGTCACGCCCATCAGCACGCGACGCCAGGTGGCGTCTGGCAGCGACAGGTGGAGCGGCGAGGCCGGATGCTCGAGGAGCACGGTGGCGGCCGTCGCCGAGATCATGAAGAGGCCGAGGGCCACGGCCTCCGCGGTGTACTCCCGCCAGTGGGCGCGCATCACACCACGCTCACGCGCCGGTAGAGGCCGGCGCCGCTGCGGGCCAGGAACCGCGCCTCCACCAGCCGGCGCAGCAGGTCGGCGGTCGTCGCCGCATCCACCTGCCACAGGCGCGCCGCCTGGCCCTCGGTGAGGGTCAGGCCGGGCATCTCCACGAACTCGTCACGAACCCGTCGCAGCAGGGTGTCCAGCGTGTCGGGCATCCACAAGCCTCCGTCGCTCGGCTTGGATGCACGGTCCGCGGGGGAGTGTCCGCTGCGCCGGACGAAACGAGCGGCGCGCGCCGGCATCACCGGCGCCGCCGACCGTCAGCGCAGGACGTCGTACGGATCGATGGGCGTGCCCTGCCACCACGGCTCGCCCTCGTCGAGGACGGCGATGGCGAAGTGCAGGTGCGGCGTGTCGGCGGGGGCGTTGCCCGACGTGCCGACGTAGCCCAGCACCTGGCCGCGCCTGACCATCGCGCCTTCGGTGAGCCCCTCGGCGTAGCCCTGCAGGTGTGCGTAGTAGTAGACGTAGCGGGTCGTCGGGTCGAACTGATACACGCTGATGCCGCCAGCGCGGCTGGTGAGCATTCGGGCGACCAGGCCGTCGTCGACCGCCAGCACCGGCGTGTGACGGGCGGCCAGCAGGTCGATCGCCTCATGGCGACGGCCGTTGCCCCGCGCCTCGTCGAACGAGCGGCGCAGCTGGTCGGCGGCGAGCGCGGCGATCGGCACGACGAGCCGACGCCGGCGCAGTTCGGCGACGTCGACGTCGACGTCGGCATCGCCGATCGCCCGGGCATCGCGCCCGGCCGGCACTGCGTCATCGGCGGCGGCGACCGCCGCGCTCACCGTCGTCCGCGCGTCCTTCACGCCCGGGGACTGGACGGCCGCATCCACTCGTGGTGGATCCGACGGGCCGCGGTAGATGAGCGTGAGCATCGCCATCACCGCCATGCCGGCCAGGAACCCGCAGGTGGCGGCGAACACGACCGCGGCGACGACGCGCCGGCGGCCGAGGCGCACGGCGCGCCCGTCGTGCTTCGGCATGCCGCGCAGAACTGCAAAGGACGTGCCTCTGGAGAGGCTCCGCTGGCGCGGATCGACGGCGCCGCGCCGCCCGTCATCGGGCCGGCAGACGCCGTGTCGTCCACGATCGAGCACCCGGCTACCGACTCGTGGCGATCCGCCGGCCGCTGCCGGTCGAAACGTGGCACGCCGGCACGCATCGAAGGCGCGGAAGGAGACAGGCGGTGGACGATCCCCGATCGGGCGAACGCGAGTGGCTGGAGGCCGACGGCTGCGGCGGGTTCGCCAGCGGCACGGCGAGCGGCGTACGGACCCGTCGCTACCATGGTCTGCTCCTCACCGCCACGACGCCGCCCACCGGCCGCGTCATGCTCGTCAACGGCCTCGAGGTGTGGGCGACCACCCCCGCCGGGCGCGTCGCGTTGTCGACGCACTGCTACGTGCCGGGTGTCGAGCATCCCGACGGCGTCAGCCGGCTGCGCGGCTTCGGCGCCGACCCGTGGCCGACCTGGACGTGGGACCTGGGTGATGGGCGGACCATCACCCAGGAGATCGTGGTCACTCGCGACCGGCCGCGCACGGTGTGCCGCTGGACCCTCGACGGGCCGGGGCCGGTCACCCTCGAGGTGCGGCCGCTCTTGTCCGGACGCGACTATCACGCGCTGCACCACGAGAACCCGGCGTTCCAGTTCGCGTCACGTGCCGACGGCGCGGCGATCGAGTGGCAGCCCTACGCCGAGCTGCCGATCGTCCGCTGCACGACCACCGGCACCTTCCACGCGCAGCCCGAGTGGTTCCGTCAGTATCTCTACCCCGTCGAGCGCGAGCGCGGGCTCGACGACACCGAAGACCTCGCCAGCCCCGGCGTCGTCCAGTGCTCGATGTACGAGGGCCGCGCGGTGTGCGTGTTCGAGACCACGGCCGCGGCCGGCGAGCCGCTCGCCGACGCGGCGGCGGTGCGGACCGCGGCGGCGACGTGGTTCGCCGCCGAGCGCCGGCGCCGCGCCGCCTTCCCGACCCGCGCGCATCGCGCCGCCGATGCCTACCTCGTCCAACGTGGCGGCGGGCGGACGGTGATCGCCGGCTACCCGTGGTTCACCGACTGGGGCCGCGATACCTTCATCGCGCTGCGCGGCCTGTGCCTGGCCGGTGGCCGTCTCGCCGATGCGCGCGACATCCTGCTCGAGTGGGCCGGTGCGGTGGATGCCGGCATGCTGCCCAACCGCTTCCCCGACGCCGGCGACGCCCCGGAGTTCAACGCCGTCGACGCCTCGCTGTGGTTCGTGGTCGCCGCCGGCGAGCTGCTGGCGCAGGCGGACGGCCGGCCGCGGCTGGTGTCGAGCGCCCAACGCCGCCGGCTGCACGAGGCCATTGGCGCGATTCTCGCCGGCTATGCCGCCGGCACCCGCTACGGGATTCGGCTCGACGACGACGGCCTGCTCGCGGCCGGCGAGCCCGGCCAGCAGCTCACCTGGATGGACGCCCGGGTCGGCGACCGCGAGATCACGCCGCGCATCGGCAAGCCGGTGGAAATCCAGGCCCTGTGGGGCAACGCCCTGCAGGTGGGGACGGGCATCGACGCGCGCTGGGCGCTGCCGCTGGCGCGGCTGCGCGAGGCGTTCGAGGCCCGGTTCTGGCGCGGCGACGACCGGGGACTCTTCGACGTCGTCGACGTCGACCATCGTGGCGGCACCGTCGACGCGACGGTGCGGCCGAACCAGATCTTCGCGGTGGGCGGCCTGCCGCAGCCGTTGATCACCGGTCCGCGGGCCCGGGCCATCGTCGATCTGGTGGAACGCCAGCTGTGGACGCCGCTGGGGCTGCGCACGTTGCCCGCCACCGCTCCGGGCTACGTGGCCCGCTACGAAGGGCCGCCCTGGGCGCGCGACGCCGCCTACCACCAGGGCACGGTGTGGCCGTGGCTGCTGGGCGCGTTCGTGGACGCCTGGCTGGCGGTGCGCGGCCGCACCGCGGACGCGCGGGCCGAAGCCGGGCGCCGCTTCGTGGCGCCGCTGCGTGCCCACCTGCACGAGGCCGGCATCGGCCACGTCTCGGAGATCGCCGACGCCGACGCGCCGCACACCCCGCGCGGCTGCCCGTGGCAGGCGTGGTCGGTGGGCGAGCTGCTGCGACTGGAGGCGCTGATCGGCCCGGACGCGGCCCGGCCAGACGGCCGGCGCTCGCCGTCGCTCAGTCGAAGTACTCGCGCAGCACCTGCTCCAGCGTGACGAGCGACGCGATCTTGCCGATCGTCCATTGTTCGGTGCCGTCCATGTGGCGCTGGACCAGCGAGGCCAGGAACGGCGGGTCGAAGAACTCGCGGACGCGGGCCTGCGGATCGAGCAGGATGCCTTCCGCCCACCCGCGAAGGTCGGTCCTCAGGTACTCCTCGTAGTCGGCGTACAGCGTAGCGCGCTGCGGCAGCAGACCCAGGCGTCGCGCCGCCCGAGTTGCCAGCGCGTGCAGCTGATGTCGACGCCCGCGCAGCGGCAGTCGTTCCCGCTTGTCGTAGGGGATCCGGGCGAATCGCGGCAGCGCCGTGGCGATCACCTGCCGGTACACCTGCTGGTCGGCCCGTACGTCCGGCCGCAGCGAGTAGTTGAAGTCGATGAGCGGTGGGTCGAAGAACGGGCAGCGCACCTCGAGGTGTGACCGGGTGAACGTCACCATGTTCTGGGTCAGCCGGTAGCAGTGGTTGTGGACGTAGAAGATTTCCGCCCGATACTCCAGCCGATAGCGGTCATAGTGGGCGAACGCCTCAGCCATCGATTCGAACGCCAGCCCGACCATGGTCGGCCGCTGCGACGGTGCATAGAGCTGCCGCTCCTCTGCCTCGGTGAGGCCCGGCCACGTGAAGGTCGAGACGAACGCCTGGAACAGAGGGGAGAGCAGCGCCGCGTGGGTCGGCGGCCGGTTGAGCAGGGGGTTGACCACCTCGGCGTGGCCCATGACCGTCGCGCCGTCCCATCCGGAGAGGTTGACGTCCATGTGGTCGCGCAACACCGGCAGCATCGAGAGACCGTGCAGGTGGATCCAGCTCTGAAACCCCTCGGTCAGTGCGAAGTGGGTGTCGACCCAGTCGAGCACCCAGCGGCCATCCGGCAGATCGAACCAGTGGTGCCGGCTGGCAGCCGCCCTGGCCAAGCGGGCGGCGTAGTGCACGTCGCGGCAGCCGCGGCGTCCGAAGGTGGCCGTCACCGGCGCCGGGACCGACTCGGCCAGGAAGCCGAGCAGCGTTCTCGAGTCCAATCCTCCGCTGAGGAACACGCCCGGCCGCAGCGGCCCGGACGACATCCGTCGGACCGCATCGCGCAGCAGCCGGGTGCTCTCGGCTACGGCCTCGTCGAAGTCGACCTCGTCGCGCTGTGGGATGGCATCCCAGTCCCAGTATCGCCGGACCGTCCACCGCCCGCTGCGCAGGTCGAAGTGGCCGATGCTGGCGAAGGGGAACTGCTCGATGCCGACGTGGAACGTCCGCGTCTCGAGCAGGTGCTGGAACCGGACGAACTGCGCGACCGCCGTCGGATCCAGCGTCCGCGGGACGCAGCGGGCGGCGACGACCGCCTTCACTTCCGGCGCGAAGACCAGTCGGCCGCCGCCATGCCAGACGTAGGTGGGATAGAGGCCGCTGCGATCGTTGACCAGGGTGATCGCCCGCGCAACAGGGTCGTAGGCGGCGATGACGAACGCGCCGTCGACCAGCCCTGCGAAGTCCGGGCCGAGATTCGCCAGCGCCAGCAGCGCCAGCTCGGGATCGGAGGTCGTGTCATCGAGACGAACGCCGACCTCGGTGAGTCGCCGACGCAGCCGATCGCTGCGATGGAACTCCCCGGCCATACACAGGGTCGTGCCAGCCGGGTTGCGCAGCGGCTGGCGCTCGCGGTTGAGCAGGCCGATGGCGGAGCGGCCGATGCCGACGGGGGCGGCGTCGGCCGCCCAGGACTCGCAGGTGTACCAAGGCCGATGTGACAGCGCCCGGGCCGCGTCGGCCAGATAGCCGACAACATCCGCCGCAGGGCCGCCGTCGACGATGCCGAAGACCCCAGGCATCTATGCGCCCGCTGCAGGGGGGGCGGCACCAAGGCCGACATAAGCGTCGGCGAGGTCGCGCACTTCGTCGGCGATGGACCGCACGGCGCTGGGCCGGGTGCGGCAGCGGCCCAGCAGCGACCGGTCGCGCACCAGGCCGCGCAGGATCCCGCACAGTCCGTCGACATCGTTCAACGGGAACAGCAGGCCGTTGGCGCCGTCGGCGACGAGCTCCGCCATGCCACCGAGATTGGTGGCGACGACCGCCACGCCCATCGCGAAGGCCTCGAGGATCACGTTGGGGCTGTTCTCGTACCAGCGTGAGGGCACCACCAGCACGTCAATCGACGACAGGGCCGTCCACGGCGAGTCCTCCGGCGTGCGGCCGAGCCAGCGGATGGCCGTCACCCGATCGCCGACGAGGTGGAGACGGCGGGCGTACGCCGGATCGTCCGACTCGTCGCCCCACACGTCGAGGGTGACCGGCAGGCCTTCCCCGACCAGGCGGGCGACGGCCGTGACGGCGAGGTCGACCCCCTTGTGCTCCTTCATCTGACCGACGTAGCCGAGCCGCAGCGTGGCCCCGTCGACCGGCGCCGGGGCCGACGGCGGTGGGCCTTGCACGCCCTGCCGCATATGACGGAACTTTGTCACGTCGGCCCCGTTGCGGCGGAACAGGTCGATGAGGAACTGCGACGGAGAGATAATCAGATCGGCGCAGGCGAGCGCGTCGCTCAGCACCTCGATGCGTCGCGACGTGGCCGCGACCGCCGCGCGGCGCGACGGCAGCCATCCGCCCATCGCCCACAGCGCGTCGGCGACCTGCGGCGCATACTGCGCGGGCAGGCGAAAGCGGCGGCGCTCCTCGGCCAGGCACCGCGCGCATTTTTCGGCGCCAGGGCCGGTGCAGATCGCGCCGGTGCGCCGCAGCAGGTTGAGACGCGCGCACAGGAACCAGAACTCGGTCAAAGTGATGACCACGCGGGCATCGTACGCCTTGGCGGCGTCGACGACTTGCCGGCCGAGGAGATACCCGCTGATCACGTGCACGACGTCGAACGGTCGGCTCCGGATCACCTCCCGGCACGCTTCGCCCACGAACGGGTGGTCATACAGGTTGCGCCACCGGTCTCCGGGTGTCACGTCGTAGTACAGGCGATGGACGGGCACGCCGTCCTGGCGGCTGGTGTCTCGGAACAGCCGCGCGCTGTCGACTCGCTCGACGGCCAGGACCTCGACGTCGTGCCCGAGCTCGATCAGCGCGCGGGCCGTCCGCTCGGCCCGGCGTTCCGCACCGTGGGCGTGAGTCGGAGGGTACCCGTGTGCCGCGATCAGGACTCGCATGCAGAGCGATCCGATTCTACGATTCTGCTGCTGACGCCGCCCGAACGCCCCCGAACCTCGGTGTTAGTCTCAGACCAGCTGGACGACGGCCAGCGCGGCGAAGGCGCCGAGGGTGGCCAACGCCAGTTCGGCGCGGTCGCGTACCGCGGCGATGCCGGCGAGCAGGAAGATCGCCGCCGCGGCCAGGCACGGCCAGTAGACGTCGTCGGCGCCCTCTTCGACGCCGCCGCGGGCCAGCTTGCGCACCTGGTCGATCACGGTGACGGCGATGTCGGTGTCGCGTTCGCGATCCAGCTCCAGGTAACGACCGCCGCCGGCCGCGGCGATCACCGCCAGCGAGGCGCGGTCGAGCCGCGAGTAGATCGGCGCCGAGGCCCGCTCGGCGTCGTCGGAGGGCGGCTCGGGGATGAAGCCGCCGTTGCTGGTGCCGACGCCGACGACGTAGATCGGGATCCGCCGTTCACGGGCGATCTGAATCGCCCGTTCGACGTCGCCGCTCCACGCCTGGCCGTCGGAGAGCAGCAGGAACGCTTTGGCGTTCACCGACGGCCGGCCGAGGATCCGCTCGTCCTGGTCGAGCAGCTTCAGCGCCCACGAGATGCCCATCTCGATGTTGGTGTCCCACGACGCGTCGTCCTCGGCGCGGAACGGCGGCTCGGTGAGATGGTCGATGAAGAAGAAGAACGTGTTGGGGTCCTTGGTCAGCCGCACCTGCGGGGTGGCGATGCGGGCGAAGGAGGTCATGGCGATGCGATCGCCGTCCCAGCGCATCGCCTCGCCGAGGGTGCGCAGGAACGCCATCGAACGCCGCCAGCGATCGCCGCTCGGCATGTCGGTGACCCGCATCGAGGTCGACCCGTCCTGGAGCACCACGAGGTCGATGCCGGCGCGGCGCACCCGCGTCGTCACCACCTGCGGGCGGGCCAGGGCGAGGATCACGCAGGCGGTGGCCCCGATCAGGCACAGCCAGAACAGCAACCCGCCGAAGGCCGAGAAGCGCTCGCGCACGGGGACGGCGCGGTGGCGCAGGTAGCGGCGCACGTCGGCGCGGCGGCGGACGAACTGCCAGGTCCACACCGCCAGCAGGACCGCCGGCCCGAGGAGCAGCCAGAGGTACTCGGGCTGGCGGAACACCAGCGCCTCCCAGTCGACGGTCGGCAGCGAAAATGACATCACTTACATGCGGTGCCAGGCACGAACGGTGTTCGGACTCCGAACACTGTTCGTGCCTGGCACCTGATCAGCCTTTCTTCTTGCGCGGTTCACCCTCGCTGGCGCCCTGCGGCAGCTGCTTGCGCTCGTCGGGCCGCATCGGTACCACGACCTTGAACTGCTTCATGTCCTGTCCGGGCGGCGGCTCGCCGGGGGCGCCGTGCAGGGTCGGACCGAGCGGCAGGTCGCCGGCCAGGCCGCGGGTCTCCGGCTCGGGGAACGCCGGCTGCCGGCTCTGCGCGAACTGCGCCCTCACCCGCGAGACGAACTCCAGGTTCCAGGCGGCCGTCTCGTCGCCGGGACGGGCCCGCACGACATCGGTGTACGCCCGCACGATGTCGTCGATCTGCTTGACCGCCGCGGCTTGGTCGGGGTCGTTCTGCGCCGCCCGGTAGGCGGCGTGGGCGCCCAGTTCCAGCAGCAGCGGATCGGTTTCCGACAGCGCGCCGGCGGCGTCGCGCTCGGGCTCCAGACGCCGGTACTGGCCCATCCAGTAGCGGGTGGTGGCCTGCTGGGCCTGCAGCGACGACCGCAGCGCCTGCGAGAGCCGCGGAATCGGCGCCCGGTCGGCGACCTCCTCGGCCAGGGCGGCGTAGGTGGCGTCGAGGTCGCCGTAGCGCAGCGTCAACAGCGACTGCTCGGCGGCGGCGGTGCGTTCCTCGAGGCTGGACGCGCCGAACAGCACGCGGCCGCCCACGAACAGCACCAGCGCCACCACCAGATATCCGACCGCGGATCTCATCGTGCCAACTCCTTCACCCGCCGATTACGGGAACGTCCGGAACTGCGGTGCCAGCAGCCGCAGCGCCGCCGCCAGCACCCACAACGTGACCGCGGCCAGCGCGTAGGGCGCAAAGCGCGGCAGCCGGGCGCTGTACTCCTTGGCCTCCACCGTGCCGGTGGCGGCGCGGTCGATCTCGCGGATCGCCCGCAGCACCGCCGCCTCGTCCACGGCGGTGTAGAACCGGCCGCCGGTCTTGACGATGGCGCGCTGCCACATCGCGTCGGGCAGCTTGGTGTTGCCCTTGCTGATGCGCACGAAGTACACCGGCACCTTGGCCTTGACCGCGTCCGAGAGCACGTCGTCGATGTTGCGGCCCGACTCGGTGACCTCGGCGTCTTCGCCGTCGCTGAAGATCACCATCAGGTTGCCCGAGGCGTCGAGGAAGTCGAAGGCGCGGAACAGCGATACCGCCTGCTCCACCGCCTGGGCGATCACGGTGCCGCGATCGGGGAAGTTCTCCCACTCGCCCATGTTGCCGATGAGCGACAGGCTGAGCAGGATGTTGTCGTAGTCGGTGGTGAACGGGGTGATGACGTAGGCGGTGTCGGCGAACTCGATGAGACCGACCAGGTCGCGATACCCGCCGTCCATGCGCAGCCGCACGAAGCGTTCCGCCGCGGCCACCGACGTGAAGAACGTCGCTTCCATCGGCGCGTCCTTGGTCGTCAGGGTCCGCGACGCAAACGGCGCCAGCATGCTCGACGAGCCGTCGATCATCAGGGCGATGCGCCGGCCGGGGCGGGTGACCTCGCGTCGCGACAGCGGCGTGGCCGGATCGGCCAGCGCGATGGCGAAGAGCGGCAGGCCGGCCAGGGCCAGCAGCAGCGGCAGGTGGCGCAGGGTCGGCGCCCAGTGGCGCACCCACGAGTCGAGCATCGCCGGCAGCACCACGTGGCCCTGGCCGGTGCGCCGGCGGTTCACCGATCGCAGCACCAGCGCCACCAGCGCCACCCCGGCCAGGGCCATGGCGATGAGCACCGCCAGGTCCTTCTCGCCGAAGACGAGCTGCGACACCCGCACGTCCCGCCAGTCGGCGAGGGCGCGGTCGACGAAGCTCGAGACGGCGGCGAGCAGGTTCACGCCGTGCCCTGCCAGGCGGCGATCCGCCGCATGAACTTCGCCCACTGGACCATCGGCCACGAGTGGCGCCAGGCCAGCGCGCCGGCCAGCTCCTCGGCCGCGGCCACCGCGCCGTCCACCGCGCCGTCGTCCACCCCGGCCCGGCCGTAGCGGGCGGCGGTTGCCGCCCCGAGCCCGTCGCGCAGGCGGCCGACGGCGGCGTCGGTCTCGGCCGTGCGGTCGAGGTCGGCCGGCGTCAGCGCCGAGGACACCAGGGCGTGGCGGCGGCGAACCAGGCCCTGGCTGAGCGCCAGCTGGCCGTCGGCGGCCTGCGCCGCCAGGCCGGTGCGCTGGGTGGCCTCCTCGCCGATCGCGTAGCTGCCGACGATGCGCAGCGCCGCCGCCGCGCGGGCGATGAGCGCGTCGGACCACCCGGCGGCCTGCCGCGCCCGGGTCACCTCGCCGAGCTCGCGACGGGCGCGCCGCAGGACGGCGCGGCCCGAGACCAGCGACGTACGCGCCTTGGCCGGCACGCCGAGCGCCGAGTAGGCGCGGACCACCGCCAGGGCGACGACTGCTGCCGCCAGCGCGTAGAGCACCCAGCCGAGGATGCCGAGCGCCCGGGCCCGGAAGCGCCGCGCCTCCAGGTCGGCGAAGGTGAGGCCGCTGGCGTCGCGGATGTCGCGGGCCCCGCCGGGGACGAGCGAAAGCACGCGCAGCACCAGCGGCGGCAGCACGTAGGTCTGGTCGCGGCCCTGCGAGGTGGTGCCCTCGCTGGTCCGCGTGTCGATGCGGTAGGTGAGGGTGAGGCCGGCCAGCGCGACGTCCTGGCCGAACGCGGTGTCGTTCAGCAGCCGCAGCTGGTAGGTGTACTGGAAGAACCGCCGCGCCGCGGTCGTGGCGTCCTCGGCGGTCGTCCCGCCGAGCACGTCGAAGGGCGGCGCCGCCATCACCGTCGGATCGAGCCGTGAGCGGTCGACCACCACCGTCGTCGACGCCGTCTCGAGCGCCGCGCAGGTGAGCACCGCCTCGAACGGCTCGCCCATCTTCACCGACGCCCGGTCGCTGCGCCACCAGCAGCGGACCGGGTCCGCCTCCACCACCGGGCCGCTGCCTGGCGCCTGTGCCGCCGCACCGCTTGCCGTCACCACGACGAGAGCGGCCACCGCCGCCCACCAGGTTCGTCTCACCATCTATCTCTTCCTCAATCGGCGCTCGACCGCGAACTCGGCCAGCGCGATGTCGCTCCTGGTGTCGTCCAGGTCCAGCCGGAGCACGTCGAGACCGGCATCCTTGGCCCGCGCCGCCACCTGATCCTGCCAGCCGCGCACCCGCTCGGCCATCCCGGCCAGCTGGCCGCGCGACACGACGCGCGACCGGCCGGTCTCCACGTCCACGGCCTCGACCCACCCGGCCGACACCGCCGGCAGCCGATAGGCGAAAGTGGCGTCGACGATCACCAGGAACACGTCGTGCATCGCGTTCAGGCGGGCCAGCTCGACCAGCACCGGGTCGATGTCGTCGAACAGGAAGTCGGACACCACCGGCACGAGCGAGGTCTTGCGCAGGAACCCGGCCAGCGACCCGCTCAGGCTGTCGAGGCGCTTCAGCTCTTCGAGCCCGCGTTCGTACTGGTAGGCGTCCACGCAGTGGATCACCTGGCCCTTGCCGACCCGCGGCCGGATGGCCTGCAGCTGGTCGAAGCCGCCCTGGAAGGTGACCAGGCCGAAGCTGTCCTGGAAGAACACCGCCGACATGCCGATGGTGGCGATGGCCCTGGCCACGGCGTGGGCGATGAGCACGTTGCCGCGCGCCGCGGCCGGCCCGGCGACGCCCTCGGGCAGCGCGTCGACGCCGCAGCGCGTCGAGCGCGAGTGATCGGCCACCACCACGACCCCGGCCGTCGACGGCTGCTCGAAGTCGCGGACCACCATCGGCGAGAAGTTCTGCAGGGTCGACTGCGGCCAGTCGATGGTCTCGGGGCGGTCGCCGGCCTCCCAGTTGCGCAGCCCGACGAAGTCGAAGCCGGAGCCGTGGAACAGGCTGCGGTGCTCGCCCAGCGTGAACTCGCGCATCCGCTTGAGGATGACCAGCTCGATCTCGCTGATCTCCGAGAGATTGACCAGCGGCGCGACTTCCTGCTCGCGGGTCCTCATCGGCCGACCTTCATGGGATCGGGACGCGGGCGACCACGTCGGCGACGACCGACTCGGGGGTGAGCCCGTGGCTGGCGGCATGCGGGCCCAGCCAGATGCGGTGGCTGAGCACGTACGGCGCCAGGTCCTGGATGTCCTCCGGGTAGACCTCGTCGCGGCCGCGGATGAGCAGCGCCCACACCTTGGCCAGCCGGCCCCAGACGATGATCGCGCGCGGCGAGGCCCCCAGGTCGACGCCGCGCTCGACCAGCTCCGAGGGCGAGTGGCGGTGCCAGTCGGTCTCGGGGTTGAAGGGCCGGGTGGCGGCGACCAGGTGCTGGATGTAGTGGCCGAGCCGTTCGTGCAGGAACACCTCTTCGTTGATCCGCGAGCGCAGGGCGATGATCCGATCCTTCGACATCAGGGCGTTCAGCCGGACGTGCTTGAAGTCGAAGTTGACCAGCTTGGCCTCCTCCTCGGGCGGCAGGTAGCCGATGTTGATCATCACCGCGAAGCGGTCGGTCGCCGCCTCGGAGAGCGGGAAGGTGCCCTGGCCCAGCTCCACCGGGTTCATGGTGGCGATGGCGAAGCTGAACGCCGGCAGGTCGAAGGTGGTCTTGCCGACGGTGACGGTGCGGTCCTGGAGGCCTTCGAGGAACGCGCTCTGGGACTTCAGCGGGATGCGGTTGATCTCGTCGAGCAGGATCACCTCGGCCGAGGCCAGCGGACCGAACTCGGTGATGAGCTCGCCGGTGGCGGGGTTGATCATCTGGAAGCCGACCACCTCGGTCGGCTGCAGGTCGGCGCGGCCCTGGAGCCGGGCGAACTTGGCGTCGGAGATGGCCGCCAGGATGACCCCGAAGAAGGTCTTGCCGACGCCCGGCACCCCGCGCAGCAGCAGGTTGCCGGCGTTGACCTGCCGGTTCTCCTTCTTGTCGTAGGTGGTCGGGATCTCCGACAGCAGGACGACGTTGGCCAGGGCCTTGGCGGTCTCGTAGCCCACCAGCGCCTTGCCGCCTTCCTCGAGGATGGCGCGGTGGAAGGTGATAGCTTCTTGGAGGTCTGGATGCACGCGATGTCCGGGAAAGGCCAAGATCCTATACCAGCGAGGCTCCGCCACGACCGGCACGCGGCTGCGCCTCGCTGGTGCCAGTATTATCTGACCCACGCTGGCGCGTGGGCGTAGCGCTTCCGTGCCGTGCCGATAGGACGACGGGGAGTTCCGGACGCGGCCGGACGAAGAAGGGACGAGCAGGATGGCGAACGAACGCCGGAGCAACACCCGGCTGGTCGGGCCGTTCGAAGGCAGCTGGGACGGCGCCTCGGGGATGCGGGAGTGCCGGGTGACCGACCTGAGCGTCGGCGGCTGCTTCATCGACGCCTACGCCAGTCAGCCGGTGGGCGCCAGCATCACCGTCGAACTGAAGGTGAACGGGCAGCGGTTCCGCCTGCCCGCCCAGGTCGTCTACGTGGACCGCGTCCAGGGCTTCGCCGTCAAGTTCCTCGAGCCCGAGTCCGCCGCCGGCAAGGGCCTGGCCGAGGCCATCGCCGCCGTCACCCCGTAGGCAACGGGCTGGCCGGAGGGTCCAATCCGCCAGCCGCTAGCCGCTAGCCGCTAGCCCAAGCCGCTCGCCGCTGTTCGGGCGTCAGTTCCTAGGACGCCGCCTGCTTGGCCAGCCCGTTCGGCGCCGGGGACTCCCAGTCGCTGGCGTGGATGATGGTCGTGCCGCCCGGCTCCAGGGCGATGGGAATCTCGCGCAGGCCGCACTTGGCCATCGCCCGGCGCACGCTGGCGCGCGACGCCGGCGGCACCGCCAGCAGCAGGCAGCCGCCGCCGCCGGCGCCGACGATCTTGCCGCCGGTGGCGCCGGCCTTCAGGCCGCGGTCGTAGTAGCCGTCGAGCAGCGACGACGACACCCGGCTGCCCATCTGCTTCTTGAGCTGCCAGGCGTCGTGGAGGGCCGGTCCGATCCGGCTGGCGTCGTTGTCGGCGACGCGGGCCCGCTGCGCTTCGGCGAGGGCCACCAGCTGGTCGAGCGCCTCCTTGGTGCTGGTCCGGGTGGTCATCCGCTTCTTGGCCTGGGCCAGGACCGATCCGGCGGCGCGGTGCATGCCGGTGTAGAACAGCAGCAGCTGATCGACCACCGCCTTGGCGGTCTCCGGCCGGCAGTACATCGGCTCCACCGTGACCCGCTCGTCGCCGTAGAAGCGGACGAACTGGAATCCGCCGTGGGCGGCGATGTACTGGTCCTGTTTGCCAATCGGCCGGCCGAGGATGTCGATCTCGATCTTGCAGGCCAGCGCGGCCAGCTCGCCCGCCGACACGAACTGGCCGCGATAGGCGAACAGGGCGTTCAGGACGCCTACGGTCAACACCGACGACGAGGCCAGGCCGATGCCGGCCGGCAGATCGGCGATGGTCGTGATCTCCACGCCCTTGGTCACGTCGGCGACCCGCATGGCCTCACGGATGAGTTCGTGCTGGAGGTCCTTCAGCCGCGGCACGATCTCGGTCTTCGTGTAGGAGACCCGGATGGTGTCGTCGAACCGCTTGTTGACGGTCACGTACATGTAGCGGTTGATGGCCAGCGTGAGCACCGCCCCGGGTGAGCGGCGGTAGTACTCCCGGAAGTCGGAGCCGCCGCCGAACAGGCTGACGCGGAACGGGGTGCGCGAGATGATCACGACGAGGTCCTTGCCGCCCAGCCGGCCGTGGCGTGGACCAGGCGTTCGGGCGTGCCGATGTCTTCGTGGAAGTCAGGGATCACGTAGCCGTGCATCCGGCCCACCAGGGCCGGCAGCACGTGCTGCCCGAAGTCCACCAGTCCGGGGCCATCGGGTATAGCGTCGATCACCGCCGATCGCATCAGGTAGACGCCGGCGTTGGCCAGGTCGCTGCGCGGGTTGGCGGGCTTCTCGACGAAACTTACAATTTTGCCATCAGGGTCGAGTTCGACGATACCGGCCGAACTCGGCGACGGCGTGTGGAAGAGTCCGACCGTCAAGAGATCGTCGTGGCTGTCATGAAGATGGCGCATCGGCCCCAGCCGCAGGTCGCTCAGGTTATCGGCGTAGAACACCCAGACGTCCGGTACGCCGACACTGAACCACCGTTCCCGCTTGACCGTGGTCGCGGTGCCCGACGGCTCCGTTTCCCGCACCACGGTGACCCGGGGGGTGGGTTCGGGCCAGCTCGCCAGGAACGCGTCGACCATCGCGAAGTGATGCGAGACGTTCAGGAGGACGTCGGTGACGCCCTCGCGCCGGCAGAGCGACAGCCAATAGGCCAGAAGTGGCCGCCCGCCCACTGGGGCCAGGCATTTGGGCACGCGGTCGGTCAACGGCCGCAGCCGTTCACCCCTGCCGCCCGCGAGTAGATATGCACGCATCGATGAGCAGTCCTGGAGAAGTCGTTCATCCGGGTGATCGGTTGTCAAAAGGCAGGACGGGCACAGACAAACCCCGACAAGTTGACAACCCCATCCACGCCTAAACATCTGTCAGCAAGCGGTTTGCCACCCCTTTTACAGCCTTGTCGCGCAGTGGTACAGCGGTTGCTATCTAGTCTGGCATTCGAACCAACCCTGACGTGAGACACCTCTTGTCACTCGCCTCCGATGCTTTTGCTGTCTGGCCCGCCGCTGCTGTGAGCCGCCGCTCCCGGTTCGTCAAGCGTTTCATCGATATTCTCGCCTCATCGCTGATCTGCGTCCTGCTGGCGCCGCTGCTGATCGTCACCGTGCTGGCCATCAAGCTGGGATCGCCGGGGCCGCTGCTCCACCGGCGCCGGGTCGTGGGCCGCGGCGGCCGGGCGTTCGATGCCTTCAAGTTCCGGTCGATGCGCGTCGATGCCGACCAGGTGCTGGCGGCCGACGCCGAGCTGTTCGCCAAGTTCAAGGCGAACCACAAGCTGCCGAACGACCCCCGTATCACACCTATCGGTCGGGTGATTCGCCGCTACAGCATCGATGAGCTGCCCCAGCTGTTCAACGTGCTCCGGGGCGAGATGTCGCTCATCGGTCCCCGGATGGTCACCGAGCCCGAACTGGAGAAATACGGGCCGCACGTCGACACCCTGCTCTCGGTGCAGCCGGGGATGACCGGGCTCTGGCAGGTCTCCGGCCGCCAGACCACCACCTACGAACGGCGGGTTCAGCTCGACGTGCACTACGTCGAGCATTGGAGCCTGCTGCTCGACCTGCGGATTCTGCTCAAGACCCCGCTGGTCGTGTTCCGCGGCGAGGGGGCGTACTAGCCATGGATGCCCTGCCGACCCGCGACTTTTCGGCCGCCGTCTACATGGCAGAGCTCACCGCCGCCCTGCGCGACCTCGACCAGGCGACCATCGAACGGATGGCCTGGGCCCTGGTCGACGCCCACGCCGCCGGCCGCACCGTGTTCATCTGCGGCAACGGCGGTGCCTCGGCCGTGGCCACCCACTGGGCCGCCGACCTCTCCAAGCTCACCGCCCTGCCCGGGCAGCCCCGGCTGCGGGTCATGTCGCTGACCGACTCGGCCTCGACCATCACCGCCGCCGCCAACGACTTCGACTACGGCGAGATCTTCGCCGACCAGTTGCGCACGTTCATGGCCCCCGGGGACGTCGTCATCGGCATCAGCACCAGCGGCCGATCGCCCAACGTCCTGAAGGCGATGGAGTACGCCAACCAGCACGGCGCGCTGTCGATCGGCATCACCGGCCTGGGCGGCCAGGCGCTGGCCAACCTGGCCAGCCTCACGCTGATGATCAGCTCGACCAGCGTGCAGCGGATCGAAGACATCGCCGGCATCGCCGCGCACCTCGCCTGTCTGCACACCCGGGCGAAGATCGCCGGCCTCGGCGCGACCGCCCTCAGCGCATGAACCTGCTCGTCACGGGCGGAGCCGGATACATCGGCTCCGTCGTCGTCGAGCGGGCCCTGGCACGCGGGCACCGCATCGTCGTCATCGACAACCTGCAGGAAGGGCACGCCGCGGCGGTGCCGGCCGACTGCCGGCTGGTCCGCGCCGACTACGGTGACGGCGCGGCGCTCGACGCCGTCTTCGCCGCCGAGGCGATCGACGCCGTCGTGCACCTGGCCGCCGAGACCACGGTGGCCACGTCGGTGTCCGACCCGGCGATCTACTTCCAGAACAACACCGTCAACGGCGTCGCCCTGCTCGAGGCGATGCGCCGTCACGGGGTGATGCGGCTGGTCTTCTCGTCCACCGCCGCCACCTACGGTGAACCGGTGACGGTGCCGATGACCGAAGAGCACCCGCAGCAGCCGATCAACGCCTACGGCGAATCGAAGCTGATGTTCGAGCGGATCATCCGCTGGTACCATCGGGCCTACGGGCTGAAGGCGGCGTCGTTCCGCTACTTCAACGCCGCCGGGGCCACCGACGCGCGCGGTGAGGCCCATCGCCACGAAAGCCACCTCATCCCGCTCGTCCTCGACGTCGCTGCCGGCGATCGGCCGTCGGTCAACGTCTACGGCAGCGACTATCCGACCCGCGACGGCACCTGCGTGCGCGACTACGTCCACGTCTCGGACATCGCCGACGCGCACCTGCTGGCCCTCGATGCCCTCGATCGGCTCGGCCTCGACTGGTTCAACATCGGCACCGGGACCGGCAACACCGTCGACGAGGTCGTCACGGCGGTCGAACGCGTCACCGGACGCCCGGTGACCACCGTGCGGGCGCCGCGTCGGCCCGGCGACCCGGCGACGCTGGTCGCCAGCGCCGATCGGATCCGCGCCGTGCTCGGCTGGGCGCCGCAGATTCCCGATCTCGACGCAATCATCGCCACTGCCTGGGCGTGGCGGGAGCGCAATCCGCGCGGGTATGGCGACTGAGCCCGGCGTCTCGGTCGTCGTCGTCAGCTACAACACGCGAGACCTCCTGCGCCAGTGCCTGCAGTCGGTGTTCGCCTCGTCGCACCGGCCGGCAGCGGTGTACGTGGTCGACAACGCCTCGAGCGACGGCAGCCCGGCCATGGTGGCCGACGAGTTCCCCGACGTCGTCCTGATCCCGCTCGACCGCAATCTCGGCTTCGGCGGCGCCAACAACGTCGCGTTGCGCCGCTGCGCCACCGCCTGCGTGCTGCTCCTCAACCCCGACGCGATTCTGGCGCCGGACGCCCTGAAGACGATGCTGGCGGCGATGGCGGCGCATCCCACCGTCGGTGTGATCGGCCCCACCGTCCTCAACCCCGACGGCTCGCCGCAGTCGAGCGGGTACCACTTCCCGACGCTGCTGACCGAAGTCCGCCTCTCCAAGCGGGTGGACAGGCTCATCGCCGCGGTCGCCGGGCCCTCGGCGGCCCAGCCGGCGCCGACCGAGCTCCAGGACGTGGACTGGTGTGACGGGGCCTGCATGCTGGTGCGGCGCGCCGCCATCGAGCAGATCGGCGGCTTCGACGAGCAGTACTTCCTCTATGCCGAGGAACTCGACTGGTGTTTCAACGCCCGCAAGGCCGGATGGCGGATCGCCGTCGAGCCGCGGGCCGTCGTCTGGCACCACCGCGGTCAGAGCTCGGTGGCCACCAACGGCGTCTCCCTGTCGATTTCGCTGCTGGTCGAGACCAAGCTCCGCTACTACCGGAAGAACCATTCGCTGCTCACGGCGGTCGCCGCCGCCGCGGTGATGGGGGCCGGCTTCGTCAAGACCCGCCGTCAGGACCCGGCCGCCCGCGCCAAACTCGAGGGCATCGCGCGCTGGTGGCGGTCGCTCGGTCGGTCCTCGACCGGCGAGGCCGGGTCGTCGGCCGGTTCGGCGTAAGCTGCCGAACCATGCGGGTTCTCTTCGTCGCGCCCTACGTCCCGTCGCGGATCAGGGTGCGGCCCTACGAGTGGATTCGCGCCCTGGCGCGGCAGGGCGCGGCGGTGCACCTGGTCGCCGTGCAGCCACCGGAGGATCAGGCGCTGGCCGAACTCGGCGTCCGCGAGTCGTGCGCGGCCTTCGAGGTGTTCCCGCTCAGCCGCGTCCGCACCCTGGCCAACGCCGCCGGCGCCCTGCTCAGCCGGGTGCCGGTGCAGGCCGCCTACGCCCGGCACGGCGGCGCTGAACGCCGCATCGCCAGCCTCATCGCCGGCGGCGGCTTCGACGTCGTTCACGTCGAACACCTGCGCGGGGCGCTCCTGGTCCCGGCGCCGTGTCCGCTGCCCACGGTGTATGACGGGGTCGATTGCATCACGCGGCTGTTCGAGCAGACCGTCCGCCTGGCGCCGGGGCTCGCCCAGCGGGCGATGGCCCGCCTCGACGTCGGCCGGACGCGCCGCTTCGAGGCGGCGCTGCACGCCCGGTTCGATCGCGTGCTGGCGTCATCGGAGGCCGAGGCCGCCGAATTCCGCCGCCTGGCGCCAGCCGCCGATCCGGCGTTCGTCCGCGCGCTGCGCAACGGCGTCGACCTGGGGGCGCCCCCGGGGCCGCCCGCGGACGACGGCCGCACCGTGCTCTTCGCCGGCAAGATGAGCTACCACGCCAACGAAGCGGCGGCGCGCCGGCTCGCCGTCGACGTCATGCCCAGGGTCTGGGCGCGCCGCCCCGACGCCCGGCTCGTGCTGGCGGGCAAGGACCCGTCGCCGGCCCTGCAGGCCCTGGCCGACCCGGGTCGGGTCGAGGTGACCGGCTTCGTGCCCGACATGGCGGCGGCCATGGCCAACGCCACCGTCCTGGCGGCGCCGCTCGTCTATGCCGCCGGCATCCAGAACAAGGTGCTCGAAGCGATGGCGCGGGCCGTGCCGGTGGTGACCTCGATGTCGGCCTGCGCGGCCCTCGACGCCCGGGTGGGCGAGGACGTCCTTGCCGCGGACGACGACGAGGCCTACGCCACGGCCATCGTCCGGGTGCTCGACGACCGCCGGTTCCGCGATGCCGTCGGGGCGGCTGGCCGCCGCTACGTCGAGCGGTCGCACGACTGGGACGCACTGGCGAGGGACCTCATCGGCGTCTACGCCGAGGCGCGCGACGTCCGGGCCCGGAGACGTCCGGGGTGACGGCTGCGGCGCCGGCGAGCTCCCCCGGTGTCGGAGCGGCGTTCCCCGTTCACGTGGCGATGGCGGCCTACGTGGCCGCGGCGTCGTCGTCGGTCTGGGCGGCGGCCGATCGTGCCGCCGCTGCCGGCCACGTCCGGGCCGTGGCGCTTGGGGGCGCGGCGTACGTGCTGACGTGGCTCCTGGTCCGGCGCCGCGGGGGCGGGCGAACCGTGGCGCTGGCGGCGTGCGTGATGGCCGGGGCTGCGGCCGGCGGCTACTTCCTGACGCAGTACCGCCACCTGGCGTCGCCCGAGGTGAAGGTGGCCGGACTGGACGGGCTCGGTCGCGCCCTGAGCGCGCCGTTTCCACGGCTCGGGTCGTGGTCGCCGTTTCCCAACAGCCTGGCGACGCTGCTGGAGGGCCTGGTCGCACCGGCGCTCGGGCTCGCCCTGGCCCGCGGGCCGGCCGCGGTCCGGGTGGCGGCCGCGGCTGCTGGTGTCGTCGCGGCACTCGCGCTGGCGGTCTCGGCCTCGCGGGGCGCCTGGCTGGCGGTGGCGGTGTCCCTGGCGGCGTTTGCCGCCCATCGGCCGCTCGTCCGCTGGCCGGCGGCGTTCGGCGCCGCCGCGCTGGCCGCGCTGGCCGCCGGTGTCGCCGGCACGGTCGGTGGCGGCGAGCCGTGGTGGAGCCGCTGGCTGGACCTGGCCGGACGCCAGGATCGCCTCGACGTCTACCTCCAGGCCGCGTCGCTCCTTCGCGAGGTGCCGTTCACCGGCCTGGGCGGCGGCGACCAGTTCGCCGCCGCCGTCTCGCATTACGTGCTGCTCATCCAGGTCCCGTTCATCACCTACGCGCACAACTTCTCGTTGCAGGCGTGGCTGGAGGACGGCCTGGCCGGCCTGGCGGCGTGGTGGGCGCTGGCCGCCGCGCTGGCCGTGGCGGCGGTGGCCGGCGAGCGGGCCGGTCTGGGCCGGCGGTTTCGCGGCCTCTGGGCCGGCGTGCTGGCCATCCACGTCCACGGCCTGACCGATGCCCGGCAGTTCGTCGATCCGTGGACCTGGGCGCCATTCTTCGTGCTCGCCGGTGCGGTCGCCGGCTTCGTCTCGCGTCCGCCGTGCCGGCCGCCCCGCTGGGCCGGGTGGGCGCCGGCCCTCGTCGCCGTCGTCGTCGTGGCCGCTGCCGTCGCCGGTCGAGGCGCACCGCGCGCGGCCTGGCACACCAACCGCGGCGCGCTCGACCAAGCCCGGGCGGATGCCGAAATCGCGGCCGGAGGCGACGGTGCCGGCTGGCGCGCGGCGGCCGCAGCCCGCTTCGATCGCGCCGTGGCCCTGGCGCCGGAGGATGCGCCGTCACTGCGACGCGCCGGCATCCTGGCGCTCGACCAGGGGCGATACGCCGACGCCAGCCGCCGGCTCGGCCGCGCCTGGGCCGCCGAGCCCGGCCACTCGCCGACCCGCAAGGCCTATGGACTGGCCGCGGTCTGGACCGGTGACACGGCGCTGGCCGTCGAGCTGCTGCGTGGCGTGCCCGGCATGGCCGACGAGCTCACCACCTGGAGCCGCTGGCGCCAGCAGCGCGGCGAGACCTCGCTGGCCCTGGCCGCGGCGCGGACGGCGCTGGCCCTGGCGCCCGATCAGCCCGAGCTCGGGGGCTGGGTGCGCCAGCTCGAAGCGGCGCTTCCGGACGCCGGGGCACGCTGAGCGCGTTCAGCTGCGCGCCGCGACGGCGCGACGGTACAGGTCGAACATCCCGTCGACGTGGCGCTCGACGGTGAAGTGCCGCTCCATGCGGGCACGGCCCGCCTCGCCCATCTGTCGGCGCCGCGCCGGATCGCCGAGCAGCGCCGCGGTGGCGTCGGCCAGCGCCGCGGCGTCGCCGGGCGGGAAGATGAGACCGGTCTCGCCGTCGACGATGAGCTCCGGCGTGCCGCCGGTCCGGCTGGCGACCAGCGGGCGGCCCATCGCCATGCCTTCCATCAGCGACAGCGCGGCCGGCTCCTGGGACGTGGTCGGCACGACCAGCACGTCCACCGCGCGCATCACGTGCGGCACGTCGGTGCGCCAGCCCGTGAACGTGAACCGGTCGGCGAGACCGGCGGCGGCGATCCGCTCGCGCAGCGCCGCCTCGTAGGGCGGGTTCTCCAGCGCGCCGACGAAGACGAAGCGGGCGTCGGGCACGTGGCGCAGGATGGTCGGCACGGCGTCGATGAGCGTGGCGTGCCCCTTGTGCGGCAGCAGCTGACCGAACAGGCCGACCACCGGGGTCTGCGGCCCCCAGCCGAACTCGGCGCGCACCGCCGCGGCCCGGGCGTCGTCGGCGGTGAAGCTGCTCAGGTCGATGCCGTTGTAGAGCGGCACCAGCTTGGCGGGGTCGACCCCGGCGCGGGCGATGTTGTCGGTCACCGCCTTGGACGGCCCGACGATCCACGCGCAGGTCGCGGCGACGAAGCGATACAGCCGGGTGTTGACGGCGTGGATGCGCTTGATGTTGTGCTCGTGCCAGATTTGCGGCACACCGGTGGCGCGCGACGCCAGCGCCGCGTACAGACAGGCGGGAAACGAGATGCTGTGCAGCACGTCGGGCCGTTCGCGGGCGATGAGCTCGCACAGCTCGCGGCGCACGCCGGCGAAGGCGCGGACGTAGGCGGCGATCGCCGCCGGCTGCACCGTCACCTCGATCATCCGGGTGCTGAACGACCGGGTGGTCGTGTAGGGCGTGCCGCGCTCGTCCAGGGCGCGGATGAGCCGGGGATTGGCGGCGCTGATGAACGCATGGGCGGCGTTGCCCGGCGCGCCCAGGGCCGGCAAGTAGCCGAACCACACGTGTTCGGCGCCGGAGACCGTCGGGGAGTCGGTGACGTAGAGGACGCGCACGGGCTCAACGACGCCAGAGCCGGGCGACCGCGGATGCCGCCACGTGCTCAGGCGGTCCGCCCACGCGCGGCCCGCCCGCCCTGGGGGTGACCAGCAGCCGGCCCGGACGACGACCGCGCCCGCCGGCGGGCAGCGCCTCCTCCGGGCGCAGCGTCGGCGCGGTCGCAATACGCGGCACCGCCACCAATCCGCCCAGCAGGACCCACTGCAGGTAGTACCCCGAGAACAACTCAAGCCCGCCGTTGCGAATGCTGTGGATCATGTAGTCGCCCGTGACCCCGCCGGTCACCATCGCGGCGAACACTCCCAGCCAGCCGAGCACGAAGGTCCGCTGCGCCGGATCGGTGGTCTGGCCGTAGATCCGCAGGCCCGTCCGGCTGACCGCCACCAGAAACCAGCACCAGGCGATCAGGCCGACCAGGCCGAATTCGACCAGGATGTTCAGGTACTGATTGTGCGGCGTGCCGATCACCGAACGCTGGAGCATGTGCAGGTAGCTGTTGCCGGGCCCGACGCCGAACAGCGGCGCCCCCTGCCAGATCGCCAGAGCATCGAGCGCCAGCTGGCCGCGGCCGCCCCGCCCGCCGAAACTCGACTGGCTGCGTTCCATCTCGACCAGCCCGGTGAGCGGCTCCCGGAAGAGGTCGTCCATGCCGGCGAGTGTGCCGATGAGCACGATCGCGGCGACCAGACAGCCGGAGACGGCGATGAGGCGCGAGGCGCGCATCCAGAGGACTGCGACGCCGGCGGCGGCCACCGAGCCGTAGAGGAAAGTCTTGCCGTTGACCACGCCGTCGACCATCGGCACCGCCACCAGGGCCAGCAGCCACAGGCGCGCGAGCCAGCGCTCTGTGGCGAAGAACATCGCCATCGCCAACGGCGCGGCAAACAGGCTGAAGGTCGGCATCCAGGCCGTGTAGGCGCGATACTCATCGGGCACGAACGGGTTGAGGAACCGCAGCGTCGCCAGGACGAGAACGACCCGCATCAGTGCCAGCAGCTGGGCCGTGCTGGTGATGATCTCCGCCGACGCCAGGTAAACGCCGATCGGCCACAACACCAGCAGGATCTGGCCCACCGACACCCGCAGGTTCACCGAGTCCTGCACCGAAGGGTCGGGCATGGCGATCGACACCACCAACGACACGGCGGTGGCAGCCGCGAATACCAGTAGCGGCCCGTCGAACGGGGAGTGAAACAGGCGGCCGCGTGGCCGCCGCGCCAGCCAGGCGGCGACCAGGGCCGTGCCCAGCGTCTGGGCCAGGAGCAGGCCCTGGCTAATCGTCCGGCCGCTGAACGCCCCGACTTGCAGTACTGGCGGCGCCGCGCCGAGGACGGCGTACGCCAGCAGAGCGCGCTGCGGTCGCTGGAGGGCCACGACGAAGAAGAGCAGCGTCAGCGCCAGTGCGATGAGACTGCCAGGCGCGAACAGCGCGCTCATGGGGCGGTAGCGGAGACCTCTGCCGGGACGCCCTCTTCCGTCGTCAGGTACGACGCGTACTCGGGACGGTAGTAGCGGGAGTAATAGAACGCTTCACGCGAGAGCGGCGCCCGGTTCAGGACTGCCCCGAACATCCGCGCGCCGCCGGCATCGAGGTCGTTGAGCGCGGCGTCGGCAGCTTCCAGGCTCGTCTGATCCGCGGTGGTCACGAAGAGCACGCCGGTGGCGTCACGGGCCATCAGCGACGCATCGGCCACTGCCATGACCGGAGGGGAGTCGACGACGATCCAGTCGAAGTCCGGCCGCAGACTCTCGATCAACTGCTGAAAGCCGGCCACCGCGGTCAAGTCCGACGCCTTGGCTGTCGGCAGGCCGGCTGGAATCAGGGACAGCCCCTGAACGCTGACCGGACGCAGCACTTCGGCGGCGCTGCGCCGGTTGAGCAGCACGTCGGTGAGGCCCGGCGCCCGCTTACGGTCGAACGTTTCGTGGAGGCGCGGGCGGCGCAGGTCGGCGTCGATGAGGAGCACGCGCTGGTCCGTGGCGGCGAACGCCGCCGCCAAGTGAGCCGAGACGAACGACTTGCCCTCGCTCGGCGCCGCGCTGGTCACGACGATCACGTTGCCGGGGGCGTCGGCGTCGCCGGAGGCCAGCATGATACCGGCGCGCAGCTTCCGGAAGGCCTCGGCGACCAGCGGGGATAGACCGCCGATGCGATTGGCCTCCTCGGCGGCGGCCGGCGGCACCAGCGCCAGCAGCGGCAGGCCCAGACGGCTCTCGACATCGGCGGGCGAGGCGATCTTGCGGCGCATGTACTCACGACCGTAGGCCGCACCGAGCGCCCCTACCACGCCGAGCAGGACCGCGGCGGCGTACCCCTGGCCCTTCTTGGGCCGGATAGGCTCGCCAGGCACCTCGGCGCCATCGACGAGCCGGACCGAGCTGCGCTGGACCCCTGTTGTCAGCGACGCCTCCTTGGTCTGCTGGAGCAGCGCGTCGTAGATCTGGCGGGCGCTGACGGCTTCGCGCTCCAGTGCCGCGTAGTCGACGTTCTTGCGATCCAGCGTCAGCGCCTCGGTCTTCTGCTGTTCGAGGGCGCGCGTGAGGCTGGCTTCCTGGGCCGCGGCGGCGTTGAACTCCGCCCGGATTCCGTCGACGACCTTGGCCACCTCGGTCCGGAGGCGCTCCTGAACGGTCGTCAGCGCCGACATCACCTGGACGCGGTCGGGGTGTTTCGGGCCCAGACGATCGGCGAGCTGTGCATCCTGGCGCATCAACTCGGCCGTCTGCGCGCGCAGGGTCTGAACATAGGCACTCGAGGCGACCAGTGGATGGGTCTCCAGCGCGGCGAAGTCGCGCTGGATAGCTTCGATCTGTCGGTAGTTGGTTTCCTTCAGGATACGTTCCGTCTTGGCCCTGGTGACCGCCGAGTTGAGGTCGTTCAACTTCGAGCCGACGATGTTCTGCCGGTCGGATAGCGACAGCGCGTCGTTGTCGGCGCGGTAGGTCTGCAGCGCGGCCTCCGCCTTCGCGACCTGCTCGCGCTGCTCGCGCAGTCGCTCGGACAGCCACTCGGCCGAGGACGACGCTGCCGAAAACCGCGACTCGCGGTCACGATTGATGAACGCCTCGGCGACCGCGTTGGCGGCGCGGGCCGCCAGCTCCGGGTCCGGCGATTCGTAGGCGATGCGCATCACCTGGCTCTCCGGCACCAGGGTCGCGCTGAGGCCGGACAGAAACGGGTCGATCAGCCGGTGGGCCCGCTCGTCGTCGCTGCCGGCGCCGACCAGCAACTCGGCGTAGCGCGGCTCTTCCCAGAGCTTCATGGACTCCACCACGATGCGGGCCTGCGTACGGCTGCGCACCACTTCGGCCTGGGTAATCGGGTCCAAGCCGGGGCGTTCACGCCGGTCGTCGCCGGTCCCCAGCCCGACGCTGGGCGCCGGGTCCTCAGAGAGCAGCACCGTGGCGGTTGCCCGGTACACCGGCTCGGTGAACACCGTGAAGGCTGCCATCGGCGGCGCCAGCAGGACGAATCCGGCCAGCGCCCACCAGCGATGACGTACCAGCGTTCGCAGCTGATCCCACAGACCGGAACTCGGAGTGGAGCCACCCGACCGCCTGGTCGGATGGCCGTTCACGTGCGCGTTCGACGCCATCAAAACCACCGCGAGGCCACGACGATCGTGTCGCCGGGCATGACTTTGTCGTTGACCGACACTTTCAGTTCCACACGCTTGCCGCCTTCCACCCGCTGGATCTTGAGACGCCGGGTGGTGCCCAGGTCGTTGATGCCGTTGGCACGGGCGATGACCTGCATCACCGTCATGTCGCGCTCGTACGGGTAGGCACCTGGACTCGTGATCTGGCCGATCACGTAGACGACCTCCGACCGCGGCACGACGACCGTGTCGCCGTTGCGGAGGTCGACGTTGCTGCGCGGACCCTTGGCGAGCAGTTCGCGCACGTCCACGCGCAACACCTCCGCCGCACCGTCTTCGTTGGCCAGCGTCGGCCCGGTGACCTCCTTGCCCTCGGGCGGCCGGATGACCACCAGCTCGCCGCCGGCGAACTCGGACAGCGATCCCACCCGCGTCAGGGCTTCGACCAGCGACAGGGTCCCGGTGAGTGGGACGGCCCCGGGTGTCTTGACTTCGCCGACCACGAAGATCCGCTGGCTCCGGTACTCGGCCACCGCCACCGCCACCTGGGGGTTGGTGAGATAGCCGTCGGCCAACCGGTCGCGCACCACCGACTCGAGTTCCTCGACCGTCTTGCCAGCCGCCGGCACGGTGCCGATGAGCGGCAGCGACAGGCCCCCGGCCGCGTCGATCGTGAACTGGCCGCTCAAGTCGGGCTGTGACCAGACGGTGATGCGCAGGATGTCGCCGGTGCCGACGCGGTAGACAGCCTGAGCCAGCGCCGGGAACGCCGCCGCCATCATCATGCCAACCAGAACCGTCGATCGCAGTGCGGTGCCGACCATCAGGGCACTCCGGGTACCGGTCGATCGAGCTTCTGCAGGCGATTCGAACCGTAGGTGAGAAATGCCGTCATGCGCACCCCGCTGAATCCGCCTTCTCCAGCCCAGGTGTAACGCTCGACCTCAAGCCCGACCTGGCTGGACTGGATGAGCCGCCGGGCCAAGGCGCCGCGGACCGACCAGATGCGTCGCGTCGAATCGCCGCCTGGAACCTCCCGAGACGACAGCGTACCCCAGCCCCCTCGCCCCAACAAGTCCCAGCCGCTGCGCAACCTCAGGCTCAGAAAGGTCTCCAGGTTGCTCACGATGTAGAACCCGCGGCTCGGGTCGAAGCTGAAATCGACGATCCGGCTGCCGGACACGTCCATCAGGAACGGGCCGCGGCTGGTCGTCAACCCGACGACGTAGGTCGGCCCGCCGAAATCACGTCCCGATTGCAGTGTCGTGTAGCGCATGAATCCGGCCAAGGCCCGCCCGCTGATGAGGGCGCGGGGCTCGAACTGGGTGCCGAACAGCAGCCGGTAGCCGTTGCCGTCTCGCTCGGGGGCGTTGATGAAGCGATCCCAGTTGCGAGTGGCGCTGACGAGGATCGAGGACAGCGGCGTGAGTTCCATGCCCACGACGCCTTCCACCGACGTCCCGTTGCGGTTGAGGTTCTGCTCGAGGCTCGCCCCGAGGTAGCGGGCGTCGGCGTCGTAGCGCAACTGCGCCCGCCGGCCGACGACCGTGTAGGTCAGCCGGCCCGGCGGCGACAGCGAGACCGACGACTCAAGCTGGTCCTCGATGCGCCGCGAACGGAGGCCGATTTCGAAGCCTATGAAGTCGGTCGGTGGCGCGTAGTGGTCGCGATGCGACCCCTGGGCGCTGAACGACACTCGGCGTCCCAGGGCATCGAAGCGCGCCATGTTGAAGTGATTCAGCTGGCTCCCGGCGGTCGTCTGTTCCCCGTACTCGAGCGCGCTGACGAAGTTCAGTCGCAGCCGCCGCTTGCCCACCCAACCTTCGATCTGCGGGACGACGTAGTACTCGCTCCCGGCGCTGCCGGTGTCGGTGCGGATCATGTTGGAGTCGCGGCCGAAGACGAACACCAGGGCGGGCGTGAACGACACGGCTTCGCCGGCGTGGAACCGGCCCTCGGGTGCCTCGTCTTCCTGGACCTGGGCCAAGGCCGGACCGGCGGTGGCCGCGGCGACGAGCAGAAGGGCCACGAGGGTCGACACACGCATGGCCCTCGACGCTGCAGTAATCGAGCCAGCGGGCCGGGATGCGCCGTGGTGTGAAGTTCCTCAGTGTCTGGCTCTCGCGGCTCCGCCGCCGTCCGGTGGGGCCACGGTTTAGTCTGGAAGCGGGCGGTCTTTGTTCCTGGAGTTCGTGGGTATTCCAGTGGCGGACGGCTCGGCGAGAAGCTCGGCGAGGCCGAGAGCGACACCCGGAGGCGACTGCCGCAAGGCGCGGCGTATCAGGCGCCGTCCGCAGGAAATCCCGACCAGACCGGCAGCGAGCGCCAGGCCGTGGCGTCGGCCGCGATGGCGGGTCAGAAAGCGAACCTTGCTCCGATACAGCGCCTTGATCATCGCCTCCCGAGCCTGGCTCGTGCTCTGACCGCCGTAGTGGATGACCTTCGCGCTCGGGGTATACCAGACTTCCCAGCCGTGGCGGCGCATGCGCCAGCACCAGTCGGGTTCTTCCGAGTACATGAAGTAGCTTTCGTCGAGTCCCCCGACCTCATCAACGGCGGTCCGCCTGCCGAGCATGCAGGCCCCGCCCACGTAGTCGGTGCGTTGCGCCAGCCGGGCGCGGTGAGCCGGGCGGCTGGGGTAGCCGCGGTGGGTCAGCCGCCTCCCGACGCCGGACGCTGACAGCAGCTCGTTCCATACCGACGGAAACGGCGTCGGACCCGTCTGGTACGATCCGTCGGGGTTGGTCAACTCGGGACCGACCACGCCGGCGCCGGGGTGGGCATCGGCGAATCCGACCAGAGCGGCAAGTGAGCCCGGCGGCACGACCGTGTCGCTGTTGAGGAGCAGCACGTAGCGGCCGCGGCTGGCGGCGATGCCCTGGTTGTTGGCCGCGGCGAACCCCACGTTGCCGCGGTTGGCGATCAGGCGGACGTGCGGGAATCCGGCGCGAATGGCCGCCACCGAGTCGTCGCTCGACGCGTTGTCGATCACCCAGGCGTCCCAGGTCAGCGGCGCGGTGCCGGCGGCCAGCGACGCCAGGCACTGGCACGTCAGCGCGCGCGTGTTCCAGCTGACGATGACGATCGAGACGTCCGGCGGCGCGGCGGTCACGCACCCTCCGCCGATCCGCCGGTGACCTGCCGGTAGGCCTTGTGGATGGCGTCGAGGGTCTGCATCGCCGAGCGCCGCCAGGTGAACCCGCGCACCCGCTCGGTGCCGGCGGCCCTGAGCCGGGCCGCCTCGGCCGGGTCCGTCGCTCGATCGAGCGCCTCGGCCAGCGCGCCCGCGTCCTCCGGATCGAACAGGATGGCCGCCGGCCCCGCGACCTCCGGTATCGAGCCGCGCGCCGCAGCCACGATCGGCGCGCCGTAGGTCATCGCCTCGAGCAGCGGGATCCCGAATCCCTCGACCCAGGACGGAAACGCGAACACCGCCGCCGCCGCGTAGAGGGCCGCCAGCTCTGCAGACGAGGGACGCACCAGGAGTCGCACGGCGCCGCGGTCCGCCGCTGCCGCCAGCTCCGGCAGCACCCGGGCGTGACGGGCGAAGAACACGTAGGAAAGCGGGTCGGCGTCGCCGCGCCGCCGTTCGCGCGCCTCGAGCAGGACGCTCGGGTTCTTCAGCCCGTCGGCCAGCACGAACGGCGGTCGCACGCCGGTCGCCGCCACAACCCCGGCGATCTCCGCGGCGCCGACCGGAATCTTCGGCGGCGCGCCGTGGTGGACGACCGCGAAGTCCTCAGGCGCGCGGCCGCACGCCGCCACGATCGTGTCCCGCGAATAGGCGGACATGGTGACGATCCGCGTCGCCCGCCGGATCGACGCCGTCGTCGCCGCTTTGAGATACGCGGCCGTCAGCAGGCTGCGCGGGGTGCGAGCGTGTCCGTGCGGCCGGAAGGTCTCGGCCAGCGGCAGGAGATTCAGCGCGTCGTGCACCGTGACCACGGTGGCGGCGCCGGCCGGGCCGAACCCGTGATTGGCCGGGAAGAACCCGACATCGATGCGGTCACGGGCCATCGCCCGCTGCAGGCGCACCCAATCGGTCCACACGGACGAGCCCGGGTGACGCCACGGCAGCGTGCGCACCGTCACTCCGACCGGCGCCTCCAGCTCGAAGGGCGCCTTCGTATCGGCATAGAGGTGGAAGCGATCGTCGGGCGCCGCGGCGATCAGTTCCGGGAGGAGCCGGGTGAGGTAGGTGTGGACGCCGCCGACCAGCCCGTGCGAGAGGTAGCGCGCGTCGATGCCGATCCGCAGCGGAGCCGAACCCGTCGTCATTCCGCCAGAAATCTCCGGAAGGGCACCGGAACCAGGGCGGCGAGTTCCTGTCGTTCGCCGGGTGCCGTCACGTGCCACACCATCGCGGCGTAGACGACGCCGCTCGCCACCGCGCTGGCGAAGACCCACGGCGAATGCGGGCCGTTGGCAGCGTAGACCAGCACCGTCGGAGCATAGGCGATCAGGGCCGGTGCCGCGGTTGGACGGACCACGTCGCGCCACAGCTGGTCCCAGCCGAGCTGAACGGCGCCGAGCACCATCGGCATGAGGGTGACCTGCAGGAGTGCGATCGGGATGAAGGTGCCCAGCGCCACGCCGAGTATGCCGAGGTGCTGGATCAGCCAGATGCTGAGCAGCAGGTTGAGCAGGGCCTGCGGGAGGGAATAGCCGAGCACGACCGGTCGGACCAACCGCATCGCCGCCAGGATGCTCATGCCGACGTGGTTGTGGGCGGCGACCACGAAGCAGGCGAGCAGCACCTGCACCACCGCATAGTGCTCGGCGAAGGCCGGCCCCATCCACACCCGCAGCACGAGGGCCGCCGACAGTCCCAGGCTCAGAGTCAGTGGCCAGGCGACCACCAGGCAGTACTTGGTCATGCGCAGGAAGAGCCGTTGCAGACCGGCCACGTCGCCGTGGGCGTGCAGGGCCGCCGCCGCCGGCCAGACCGCCTGGACCAGCGTCGTGCACACCGAGTACGCCAGCATGTAGATCTTCCACGCTGCCGCGTAGGGGGTGACCGCCACCACCGACAGGAACACGCCGATGACGATGCGATCGGTGTTCTCGATGAGCAGCGACGCCAGCGAGTTGACGAACATCCAGCCGCCGAGGCCGAGCAGCTGCCGGGCGTCGTCGGCGGAGACGCTGTGTCGGGAGAGCCGCAGCTGCGGGGCGGCGTCGAAGGCCAGCACCATCAGCATGACGTCGGCGATGAGAATCAGCGCGGTCTCCAGCCACATCACCGCGGCGACGCCGTAGCCGAGCATCAGCAGGGCGGCGATGCCGATCAGCTTGCCGGACAGCGAGACCATCCAGACCTGGGTCGACCGATCCTGGCGCTGGCTGGCGCCGAGGACCGCGTTGAAGACGTGCCCGGGCATCTGCAGCGGCACGCCGACGATGCCCAGCACGAACGCGGTCGACGCCTCGCCGCGGATCTCCGCCGGCACCGAGAACCAGTCGAGCATCCACGGTACCGCCGGCAGCGCCAGCAGGGCCATCGCGCCGAAGCCCGACACCAGGGCGAGCGCCGTCGACACCGTCCGGGCCAGCCCGTCGTCGTCGCGGCGGGCGATGTGCATGGCGGCGAACTGTCCCATTGCCGGCGTCAGGCCCAGCTGCAGCAGGCCCATGTAGCCCGAAACCGATCCGATGAGCAGCCACACGCCAGTCGCGGCATCGCCCATGCGCGCGATCGCCAGCGGGAAGAGCAGGACGTTCACCGCGAGGTTGACGGCGAAGCCGATGTAGTTCCATGCGGTGTTGCGCAACAGGCGCTGCCGTACTGTCGAGACCACGCGGTGTACTCGATGAGTACTCTACAATGCTTTGCCAGGGACCGAGTCACCGCTACTGCCACTGCATGAACGTGCTCGTCGTCGCTCCCCACTATCCCCCGATGCGGATCGGCGGCGTCGAGGCCTACACGCAGGCGGTGGTCGATGGCCTGCACACCAGGGGTCACGCCGTGAACGTCGTGGCCGTCGAACAGATCGCCGACGGGAGCGCATGTGCGGCGGTCATCGATGAGCGAGGCGGTGTCGCAGTCCACCGCCTGACGCTCGGCGTCGGCGGCGGCCATCGCCTCGACCTGATGTGGGAGCACGCGGCCGCAGAAGCGTGGCTCATCGCCCATATGCACGCCACCACACCCCAGGCGCTGCACCTGCACAGCGGCTATCTGCTCGGCGGACCGGCCATGTCTGCGGCCCGCCGCTGCCGGATCCCCTACGTCGTCACGCTGCACGACTACTGGTTCTCCTGTCCACGGATCACGCGGCTCGACGCCGCCGGCCACATCTGCAGTGGTCCGGAAGGCGTCGGCAAGTGCACGTGGTGCCTGGTCGCCGACAGCCGGCGCGTCCGCTGGCCCGACGTGGCGCTGTTCGGCGCGCCCGGCGTGCTGGTCCGCGGGGCGGTCGATGCCGGTGTGCCGGTGGCCGGCGCGACGGCGGCCGCGGTGGCGGCGCGTCAGCGCGCCCTCGCCGAGGGGCTGCTGGCAGCGGCGGCCATCATCGCCCCGACGCAGTTTGTGGCCAATGCCGTCGAATCGATCGGCGTCCCGGCGCGCCGGGTCGTGGTCTCCCCGCACGGTCTTCCGCCGATGCAGGTCAAGCCCCGGGTGGCCGGCGACGGGTTTCGCATCCGCTACATCGGCCAGGTCGTTCCCCACAAGGGCGTCCACCTGCTCGTCGACGCGGTTCGCGCCATGGGCGCTGACGACGTCAGCCTGACCGTCCACGGCCCGCTGACTCCCCGGCCCGACTACGTCGCCAACTTGCGCGCCCGGGCCGGGAACGACCGACGGATCGTCTTTGCGGGGCCGTACACGCGCGAGGAACTCCCGGAGATTCTCGCCGGTACCGATCTCCTGGTGGTGCCGTCGATCTGGCACGAGGTGGCCGGTATCGTCATCATGGAGGCGCACGCCGCCGGCGTGCCGGTGCTGGCATCGCGGCTGGGCGGCATTCCCGAAGTCCTCCGTGACGAGATCGACGGCGTGCTCTTCGACCCGTTCACCGACGGTGACCTGGCGCGCGCGTTGGCCCGGCTCCTCGGTGACCCATCGCTGATGGCTCGGCTGCGCGCCGGGACGCGCCCACCGCGGACCAACGACGACGACGTCGACGCCCTGGTCACGCTGCTGCACGGGGTGGTCGGCCGGTCGTGAACCTCTTCGTTCTCAGCACGTGGAGTCCCTGTCCCGTGGTCAACGGCAGCACGCTTCGGGCGTACCACCTGCTGCGCTGCATGGCCCGCGCGCATACCGTCGATCTGGTGGCGTTCGCGGCGCCGTCGCCGCCGGCCGCCGCCGAGATCGCCCGGCTTCGTGAGTGGTGTCGCGAGGTGACGATCGTGCCGAAGAGCCCGTTCGCGCCGGTCAGGAGCGGGCGGCGGCTGTGGTCGGCGACGCCCGACTCCCTCTGGCGCACCGACGACCCCGAACTCCGCGCCCTCGTCGCGGAAAGGGCGGCAGGCGCCGATCTCGCCATCGGCTGCCAGCTCTCCGCGGCCCGCTACCTGGACGGCGTGGCCATCCCGGCGCTGTTCGAAGAGGCCGAGCCCGGCCAGATCCGTGGCCTGGTCGCCGATGCGACGTCGCCGCTCGGCCGTCTGCGCCGCCGCCTGACGTGGTGGAAGCATGCCGGCTACCTGGCTCGGCTGTGCACGCGCATGGCGGCCGTGACCGTCGTCTCCGAGGCGGAGCGTCTGGTGCTGGGCGGGGCCGGGGTGCCGATGGACAAGATCCACGTCGTCCCCAACGGTGCTGCCGCGGAGGACCTCGATCGGCCGCACCGACCCGCCCGGCCGGCGCGCGTGGTCTACCCGGGATCGGTGACCTACGAGCCCAACTTCGCCGCGGTGCGCTGGTTCCTCACCGACGTGCTGCCGCGCATCCGCGCCGCACGACCCGACGTCGAGTACTGGGTCACCGGCGACGTCGGCGACCGGCCGGTGCACGCGCTGCCCAACGCCGACGCGGTGCGGTTCACCGGCCGATTGCCGGACGTGAAGACCGCGGTCGGTGACGCGACGGCCACGGTCGTGCCGCTGCTCGTCGGCGGCGGGACCCGTCTGAAGGTGCTCGAATCGCTGGCGCTCGGGACCCCGGTGGTCAGCACCACCAAGGGCGTCGAGGGCCTGGCCGTCGCCGCCGGGCATGACGTCCTGCTCGCCGACGACGCCGAATCGTTCGCGCGCCAGGTCCTCGAGGTGCTGAACGATCCGGTGCTGGCCGACCGCCTGTCCGCCGCCGGGCGGGATCTGGTGCGCCGGCACTACACCTGGGACGCCATCGGTGACCGGTTCCTGGCACTGGTCGAGCACACGCGAGGAGGGACGGGGTCGTGACCGAAACCGAGACCGGGACCATCGTGCAGGCCATCCGCCGCGGCCTCGCCGGGGCACTGGCCTGCCTCGTCGTGACCTCCGTGCCCTATCTGCTCGGGTTCCTGCGGACACCGGCGGGCTACGTCTACACCGGACTGCTCTTCGACGTGCCCGATCACGCGCAGTACTGGTCGTGGGTGACGGCCTCCCACGACGGGCTGTTCATCCCCAACACGATGACGCCGGAGCCGAACGCCGCGACCTTCCTCAACCCGATGATGTGGATCCTGGCCCAGGTGCAGACCCTCTTCGGCCTGTCGTTCGCGGCGCTGTTCCAGTGGTGGCGCGTCGCCGCGGCCGTCGTGATCGGCCCGGCGCTGGCGGTGACGGCGATGCGGCTGTCGCGGACCGCGGCGCAGGCGCGGGTGGCGTTCTGGATCGCGCTGGCCGGCGGCGGGCTCGGCTGGCTGCTCGTCGCCGCCAAGTACGCGCTCGGTCTGGCCGATGCCCCGTTTCCGAACGCCATCTACACCTTCGAGCCCAACACCTGGTTCGGGCTGCTCGGCTATCCCTACCTGCCGCTGGCCCAGGGCTTCATGTGCATCGCCCTGGTCGGCGCGTTCCGCGTCCACACCGCGCCGTCGGCGGCGGCCTGGGCGGCCTGCGCCGGCGGCGCCCTCGGCGTGGCGCTGCTCCACGCCTACGACCTGGTCGTCGTCTACGCCGTCCTCGGCACCTTCTGGATCGTCGAGCTGGTCCGGGGGCGGGCGATCCCGTGGCGCTACTCGTGGGCGATCGTGCTGATCCTGGTGTGCTCAGCGCCGCTGGCCGGCTACTACCAGTACCTGACCTCGGCCGATCCGCTGTGGCAGTCGATTCTCGGCCAGTACGTCAACGCCGGCGTGTGGACCCCGCCGCCGCCGCTGCTGGTCGTGCTGCTCGGCGCGCCGCTGGTGTTGGCGGCGATGCGGCTCAAGGGGCTCGACTGGGGCCACGACGGCACCCGGTTCGCCGCCAGCTGGGCGCTCATCGGCGTCGCGATCATCTATGTGCCCACGGTGTTCCAGATCAAGCTGCTGGCGGCGCTGCAGGTGCCCCTGGCCGTGCTCGCCGCCGACCTGTGGACCAGCCGGATCGGCCCGGCGATCGCGTCGCTGGCCTCGCGCCGGGTGACCGCCGCGGCCGCGGCATGGGCCCCGGCCGTGGTGCTGGCGGCGCTGGTCCTGCCGACCAATCTGTACCTGGTCGCCTGGCGGCTCATCGAGCTGCGCCGCCCGACCTCGGAACTCTACGTCACCGTCGACGAGTCCGCCGCCCTCGACGCGCTGGCCGCGGCCAGTGGCCCCGACGACGTCGCGCTGGCCATCGAGTCCGTGGGACGATGGGTGCCCAACCAGGGCCGCTCCCGTGCGTTCCTGGCCCATTGGGCGATGACCAACCACTACCTGGATCGCCGCGCGCAGGTCGCCCGGTTCTTGTCGGCCGACGCCGACGACGCCTGGCGACGCCAGCTGCTCGCCGACAACGGCATCACCTTCGTCGTGTGGACCGATCGCGACCGCGACAGCGGCGGCACCTTCTCGCCGGCCGCCTCGTCGCTCTTCGAGCCGGTCTTCGTCGCGCCGACCGCCGGCGTCTTCAGGGTGCGGGCGCGGTGACCCGGCCGTGATCCGCGAGCTCGGCTTCTACCTGAAGCAGCGCAGCCGCAGCCCGTGGCATTACGTGGCGGGTGAAACGCTGCAGGGGCTGTTCGGCTGGGTGCCGAGCCTGGTGGGCATCGGCCTGCGCGGCGTGAGCTACAAGCTGTTCCTGCGGTCGCGCGGCGTGCCGGCCATCGAGGACCACGTGCGGCTGGTGCGGCCCGAGGACATCACGCTCGGCGCCAGGGTCTATCTCGACCACGGCGTCTACCTGCACGGCGGACGCGGCGGCATCAGCATCGGCGACGAGTCGTGGCTGATGAGCGGCTGCCGGCTGCACGTCTTCAACTTCCGCAACATCCCTCACGCCGGCATTCGCATCGGCCGCCACACCTTCCTCGGCGAGGAGACGCTGATGCGGGCCCAGGGCGGCATCACCATCGGCGACCGCGTGCTGTTCGGGCCGCGCGTCCAGGTGCTGGCCGTCAACCACGTGATGAGCGACCCCGAGCGGCCGATCATGGATCAGGGCATCACCGCGGTGGGTATCCGGATCGAGGACGGCGCGTGGATCGGCGCCGGCGCCATCGTGCTCGACGGGGTCACGGTCGGGAAGCACGCCGTCATCGGCGCCGGAGCGGTCGTGACCGGCGACGTCCCGCCCCATGCCCTGGCGGTCGGCGCTCCCGCGCGCGTCATCCGCGACCTGCGCACCAACCCGCCGCCGCGGCCGGCCGTCCCGATCTACTTCGGCGGGATGGACGACCTCGGCGGGGCGTGAGAGAGGACCGGCGCGAATGCGGGTGCTCTTCATCACCGAGACGGTGCCGTTTCCGCTCGACTCCGGCGGCCGCATCAAGACCTTCAACACGCTGCGCATGCTGGCCGGCCGGCACGACGTGCGGCTGCACGCGTTCATCCGCGACGAGGCCCAACGGGCCCATCGGGCCGCGCTCGAGGGGCTCGGCGTGCCGACGACGCTGCACCTGGTGCCGCGCAGCACGGCCCGCGAGGCGTGGTACGCCGTGCGCAGCCTCGCCGGCGCGCCCTACACGGTCGGCCGGCACTTCGATGCCGCGGTGTTCGGGGCGTTGCGCGACGAGGTGGCGACGTGGCGGCCGGATCTCGTCTACTGCGACCACCTGAGCATGGCCGAGTACGCGACCCGGCTCGACGCGCCGATCGCCTACGACGCGCACAACGTCGAGTTCGCCATCCTGCAGCGGTTCGCCGCGACGCGGTCCGACCCTGTGACGCGAACGGCCGCGGCGGTGGAGTGGCGACGGGTGAGGCGCTACGAAGCCGAGGTCTGCCGGCGCAGCCGGCTGGTGTTCGTCGTCAGCGACGTCGACCGCCGGGTCCTGGCCGAGCTGTCGGGCGGCCGCGGGCCCTTCGTCGAGGTGCCGATCGCGGTGGACGCGGTCGGCGCGACGCCGATCGCCACCCTCACCACCGCCCCCCGCCTGCTGTTCCTCGGCGGGCTGCACTGGCCGCCGAACGCCGACGCGCTGGCGAGCTTCGTCCGCGACGGCTGGCCGCGGGTGCGCGCGGCCCGGCCCGACGCCACGTTGACGTCGGTCGGCCGCGACGACAGCCCGCTCGTCGACGAGTGCCGCCGGGCGCCCGGCGTGCGCCTGGCCGGCTGGGTGCCCGACATCGATCCGTTCGTGCAGGAGAGCCGCGCCCTGGTCGTGCCGATGCGTGCCGGCAGCGGCATGCGCGTGAAGATCCTCGACGCCATGGCGCGGGGGCTGCCGGTCGTCACCACGTCGGTCGGCTGCGAGGGCATCCAGGCGGTCTCCGGGGAGCACCTGTGGGTCGCCGATCACCCCGACGCGTTCGCCGACGCGGTGGTGCGGGTCCTCGCCGACGATGCGCTGGCGGCGTCGCTGGCCCGCAACGCCCGCGCGCTCGTGCTGGCCCGCTACGACGTCTCGGCGGTGCGCTCGGCGGTCCTGAGCGCGCTCGATGGCGTCGGATGCGGGAGCGGATCCGGCCAGACCGGGGTGCGGGAAGTCCCGGGCTTCTAGGGGTCGGTCCCTCAGCGCGCATCTGCCCAAGACCGGCCACTAGTCTGGCTCTCAGCGGACATTTGTGTCGATTGACCGCGAGAAGAGCCGCCGGAACAGCAACAATGGCGGTGATCTTTCGTGCACAACTCGACGATACTCGCCCGATAGTGGTGTGGTTGGTGGCTGTCCTTTGCCAAGGTACAGGCTTTGCAGCCTCGGCCCACCGTCATGATCGCATACGCCGCCAGTTCGCCCTCTGTTTCCTCTATGCACAAGGGCCTGTCCATCTGCATCCCGGTCTACAACGAGCGCGACGCCATCGCCGAGACGTTGCGGCGCTGTCTGGCCCTCAAGGCCGATCTCGAACGCGTCGGCGTGCAGGAACTCGAGGTCATTGCCGTCGACGACGGCTCCAGGGACGGATCGGCCGAGGCGATTGCGGCCTTCCCGCAGGTGCGGCTCATCCGCCACCAGGTGAACCGCGGCTACGGCGCCGCCCTCAAGACCGGCTTCGCGGCCGCCTCGCACGAACTGGTCGGGTTCCTCGACGGCGACGCGACCTATCCGCCGGAGCAGTTCCCGAATCTGGTGCGGGAGATCGTCGAGGACCGCGCCGACCTGGTGATCGGCTCGCGCCTGGCCGGCGCCGAGACCGAGATGCCGCTCATCCGGCGCATCGGCAACCTCTTCTTCGCCCGCCTGCTGACCATCATCGGCCGGGCGGCCGTGTCCGACTCGGCCAGCGGCATGCGCGTGTTCAGGAAATCGACGCTCGAGCTGCTCTCGCCGCTGCCCGACGGGCTCAACCTCACGCCGGTGATGAGCACCCGCGCCGTGCACGAGCGGATTCGCGTCGTCGAGCGGCCGATTCCCTACAGCGAACGGCAGGGCGAGTCGAAGCTGAGCGTGGCCGGCGACGGCCTGCGCTTCCTCAGCACCATCGTGTGGACGGCGCTCACCTACAACCCGGTGCGCATCCTCGGGCTCGTCGGCCTGGCCGGCATCGCCATCGCCCTGGCCGTGGCGCTCGCCCTGGTCGGCGCCCGCCTCGGCGGCACCGCGTCGCTCGGCCCGCTCGGCGTCTTCGGGGTGTTCGCCGCCCTGGTGTTCGGCGTCGCGGGGGTGAGCGTGTTCGCGCTCGGCGCCGCCTTCAACTACCTCGTCTCGCTCTTCCACCGCCGGCCGATCCGCCAGGGGCTGTTCGCGCAGCCGCTGATCCGCACGCCCATCGAGCGGCTCTTCCTGCCCGCCGGGCTGGCCTCGCTGGTAGCGGGCGTCGTGGTGTCCGCAGTAAGCTTGGCGCTGTCCCTGCGTGGCTGGCCGATCGAACGGCTGTGGCTGTATCTGTCGGGCAGCGCGCTCCTGATTCTCGTTGGCCTCCAGCTCGCACTCTGGTGGCTGATCATGTCGGTGCTCGCCGAACTCAGCGGCCGCGCCGGCGGACGAGAGGCTTGATCCCGTGAGCGACCCCACCGCAACCCCGGCGCCGAAGACGGCGCGCAACGTCGGCGAGAAGACCCGCACCATCGTGCTGCCGATGGTGCACCCGGACACCGACGAGATGGCCCGGCAGTCGGCCGCGGCCCGCGGCGAGAAGAGCCAGGTCGACGTCCTGCTGGTCAACCCGCCGACGCCCGACGGCGCCATCTGGATCCGCTCGCAGCACCGCGTCGGACGCCGCTCGCGCGAGAACATGATCTGGCCGCAGGTGTCGCTGGCGCAGATGGCGGCGCTGCTGCAGCCCACCTACAGCGTGCGGGTCATCGATGCCGTGGCCGAGCGGATGACGTGGGCCGAGTTCGAGGCCATCGTCCGCAGGGAGCGGCCACGCTACTACGTCACCCAGCTCACCGCGCCGACGCTGCAGAACGATCTCTACGGCACCTTCCTGGCCAAGACGGTCGGCGCCGTCACCATGGCCTTCGGCACCCACATCACGCCGATGCCGCGCGAGACGCTGCGGCCGTACCCGTCGCTCGATTTCGGCCTGCGCGGCGAGCCGGATCTGACGCTGCGCGATCTCATCGATCACCTCGAAGGCAACCAGTTCTCGCGCCCGGAGAACATCGAGACGCTGTTCAGGAAGCACGACGCCGCCTACGAGGCCAGGAAGTTCGGCATCGGCGACAAGGACTACGGCTTCATGAAGGGGCTGGTGTGGCGCCAGCGCGGCGAGGTGGTGGTCAATCCGGATCGGCCGTTCATCGCCGACCTCGACGACCTGCCGATGCCGCGCTACGACCTGCTGCCGCTCGACAAGTACCGCATGCCCCTGCTCAAGGGGCCGTTCTGCTTCATCGTCACCAGCCGCGGCTGCCCGGCCGGCTGCACCTACTGCATCAAGCACGTCTCCTACGGGCCGACGATGCGGATGCGCTCGGCCAAGAAGCTGGTCGAGGAGATCAAGGAGCTCGGCCGCCTCGGCGTGCACAACGTCCACATGTATGCGGACCTGTTCACGGTGAACAAGGGCCAGGTGGTGGACCTCTGCAACGAGTTGCTCGCCCAGAACGTCAAGATCAAGTGGACCTGCAACAGCCGCGTCGACTTCGTCGACCAGGAGATGCTGCAGCTGATGGCGAAGGCCGGCTGCCACTTCATCTCGTGGGGCCTCGAGTCGGGCAACAAGGAAATCCTCGCCCACGCCAAGAAGGGCGTCGACCCCGAGCGCGCCAAGCTGTCGCTGGCCTGGTCGCGGGCGGCCGGGATCCGCAACTGGGGCTACTTCATCATCGGCCTGCCCGGTGAGACGGTGGAGACGATCAAGCAGACCATCGCCTTCTCCAAGTCGCTGCCGCTCGACATCGCCCTCTTCCACATCGCCGCGCCGTACCCGGGCACGCCGTTCTTCAAGGAGGTGGCCAGGAACGGCTGGTTCCGCGAGGGCGCGCGCTGGGAGGAGGTGGACATGGACGAGTCCACCGTTCTCGACTACCCGAACCTGCGCGCCGAGGAACTGGAGTACTGGCAGAAGCGGGCGTTCCGCGAGTGGGCGATGCGGCCGGGGCCGGCGCTCACCTACCTCAAGATGCTGATGTCCGACGTGTCCACGCTCAAGTCGGCGCTGAACGTGGGCTGGCAGCACATCGGCTGGGCCCGCTCCGAGAACACCCGGCACGCGGCGACACAGCGCGGCTAGACGATCCGGATCTCAGTTGGGGGCATGCACGCCGCGCCCGCCGTAGGGGCGATCCTTGCCGAGCGCCCGCGATTCGAACGCATAGACGCGGCCGCCCATCGCGATCGTGCCGCGTTCGCTGCGCTTGCGGTTGTCGACCGCGGCGATGAACTGGCGGATGCCGCCGGGAAACGGCCGCGGGCTCGCCCTTCCACCGAACGGGTCCGTGTACCACGTGGTCGGCCCGGCCGCATTGACGATTCGCGTCTGGTTCAGATAGAACTCGCGCTGGGCGCCGTTGAACGGCGACCGCGGATCGTCGAAGGCCACCCGACCCAGCCGCCGCACGTCGTCGCACTCGCCACCACCGGCGCGACGACCGTCCACCGCCATGTAGCACAGGTCGATCGACCGGCCGAGCGCCGCGGCGGCGTCGGCGTCGTGCCGGGCGATGCCGGCGGTCGCGGCACCGGCCGGCCAGTAGAACCGCGACGGCATGAAGACCGCGAAGTGGGGATCGAAGTAGGCGAGCGCGCTGCGACTTCCGGAACGCTGCAGGTAATTGGCCGAGATCCAGTCCTCGTAGAGGCCGAGCGAGTACTGGGAGGTCGTGCCGGGTTCGACCAGGATCGCGGAAGTCGCCCGGTCGAAGGTGGGAATCGAGCGCAGGCCGCCGCCGGTTGGCGAACCGCTGGGCACGGCCGGTCCGGCCTCGATCTCGCGGAACCCGGCGCCGGGCGAGCCCTCGGAGAACGTCCCCGGCACTCCGAACTGCACGACCGTGTAGCTGATGAGCTTGGTGCCGATGGTGCCGTCTGCGCGGTCCCGGCACTGCACCGCGTAGAGGAGTTCGTGCAGGTTGTTGGTGAATGCATCCGGGCTGTGCGTGCCCTGATGGATCTTCATCAGGAAGTCGCAGGTGATCTGCAACGGACGGGCGTTGGCCCCGCCGGCCGTGGTCGACTCGAACATGGCCACGTCGTTTTCCCACTCGATCTTATGGCCGACGTGATCCTCGTGGCGGCGCCCGTCGGCGATCTTCCGCGCCGTGTTGAAGGCGTCGAGCTGCTCGTTGGCATAGCCGAACAGCACCCCGCCGTAAAGTTCGTCGACGGCGACACGCAGGGACGAACCGGCGGGATTCCGGCCGTGTTCGTGGCCGAAGGTGCACGGCGCGCCGTCCTCGACGCTGTCGGGCGGATGCCACGTCGGATACCGCCGACCGTCGACGCCGATCACCGCGAACGTGTCGTGGTGCGCCGCCGAACAAGTGTCGAAACGCGGGTCGGGACGCCACTGGCTCATGGCGTGGCTGTCCACCGCGTTGGCGGAAGAGAACGATCGTCCGGTCATTGCCAGGACGCTCAACAGTATCCACGCCGCCCCGCGCGCCATTCGCGGATCTTACGTCGATCTCCGATTCTTCGCGCAACCTCGTGCTCTTGTGGTGGCCGGCAGCGCGAGCGGCGATGCTACGATTCTGGGGCCACGCCGACATGCCCCTGACCAGCGCCGTCGTCGTCCCGGTCTTGAACGGCGCGTCGACCATCCGCCCCTGCATCGAGAGCCTGCTGGCGCAGAAAATGCGCGGGCCCGCACCTGACATTGTCATCGTCGACAATGGTTCGACCGACGCCACGCCCGACGTGGTGCGCGAGTACCCGGTTCGCCTGCTCCACGAGCCGCGGCCGGGCCCGGCCGCGGCGCGCAATGCCGGGATCCGCGCCACGCCGCAAGCCGAGGTGGTGGCGCTGACCGACGCCGATTGCACGCCGGTCGCCCACTGGCTGCAGCGGCTGGTCGACGTCTATGCCGACGCTGCGGTCGGCGGCGCCGGCGGCGACATCGTCGGGTTCGCTGTCGACCCTTCGAGCGCGGTCGAACGGCTGTCCGAACGCATGCAGTCCCTGGTCAACTTCCACAGCGGTGACGGCGAGTTCCTGCCGCATCTCTACACCGCCAACGCCTCGTATCGGCGGCGGGCGCTCGACGCCGTGGAGGGCTTCAACGAGTTGCTCGTGACCTCCGACGACGTCGACATCTCGTGGCGCGTCCAGCTGGCTGGCTTTGCGATCCGCCACGTCCCCGACGCCGCGGTCCTGCATCGCCACCGCACGACCGTCGAGGGACTGCGGCGGCAGTTCCGCCAGTACGGCTACGGCGAGGTGCTGCTCGACGCCCGCTATGGTCACCATCCAGGGTATCCGCGCGGCATGGGCTTCCAGGTGAGACGCATGAGCGGGCAGGTGGCGGCCATGGCCCGCTACGCCGGGTCGCTCGGTGTCCGGGCCGCCGGCTACGTGCTCGGTCGGCGCTCGAAGGACGACATCGTATGGCCACTCCTGCTGCTCGCCGTCGAGGCCAGCAATGTCTCGGGCAAGATGGAGGCGATATGGGCGACCCGCTTCATGCGCAAGCCGCACCTTGCGCTCAGGCGCGATCCGACCGGCCTCATCCGGCGCATGTATCACTCCGCCTGACGACGCTCACCCGGCCAAAGCCCGCAGCAGGATACGGACGAAGCCGCGGTTGAACAACACGCTGGGCTGACGGCGCAGCGCCTGCGCGGCATTGATGCGTACCTTGCGGCGGTCGCGGCGCTGGTCGGCCAGGTAGGTGGCGACGACGTGGACGTGCGCCTCGACGCGGCGGCGGAGCCGCCGGCGGTCGATGACCGGCGGGAGCTCCTCGACGACGGTGTCGATGAGGTCCGGGCCGGCGCCGGCGCGGGGGCCGTGAGCGACGGCGGCCAGCCATTCGGCGAGCCAGGGCAGGTCCCGGCCGAGGTCGGGGTCGTGCTCGAGAGCCCGCTCGATGCGCCGGCGCCCGGCGTCCCGCGCCCCGGTCCGAAAGCATTCCGAGGCCAGCTCGAACTGCAGGATGGCGCGCGCGCGACCTTCGAGCCCGCGCGTCGCCGCCGGCAACGCCGGCGACCCGAACGCCTTGTCGAACACCAGGCCAATCGCCGCTTCCATCTTGTCGAGCTGACTCGACATGCTGCTGCCCGCGATGCGGTAGCGAACCAGCGCCTCGTCGATGTATCCAAAGCGATGGCCGCCAAGCGCCAGGCGGATCCACAGGTCGTAGTCTCCAGCCGTCGCGCAGGCCGGGTCGAACAGGCCGACGGCGTCGAGGCTGCTCCGCCGCACGGTCACCGCCGCCGGCACCGGTGACACCTGCTTGAGGAGCAGCCCCTCGAGCAGGTCGCCGTCGCGCCGCGGGTGACTCTCGCCCAGCTCCGCCCGAGCATCGTCGCTGAAGAACTGCCACGCGCAGTACGACGCCGCGAGGTCGGCACGGGCTTCGAGGAGCTCGATGTCGCGGGCGATCTTGGTCGGCAGCAACTGGTCGTCGCCGTCGACGAAGAGCAGGTAGGAGCCCCGCGTCCGCGCGAACCCGGTGTTTCTGGCGGCGGCGACGCCCTGGTTGCGCTGCCGGACCACGTCGATGCGATCGCCGCGTGGCACGGCGTCCGCGGTGCTGTCGGTCGAGCCGTCGTCGACGACGACGATCTCGACCTCGGGATGGGTCTGGCCGAGGATGCTCTTGACCGTGTCGCCGATGTACGGCGCCTGGTTGTAGGTCGGCACGACCACCGACACGAGTGGCTGCGCGGTGTCGGTCATGGCCGCCGCACCGTCCCGGATCCGACGGCGGCCGTCAGTCGGCGCCCGTCAGGGGCGCCGCGTTCCGCAACGTCGCGTCCGAACGCCTCGCCCGGAGACCGCGGACGACTGTGCAGCCGCCGCATCGTGTCGAGGTGCACCGCCGCCGGAACCAGCGGGGTCACCCATGCCGCTCCGGCGGCAGCGGCGGCTTCGTGCTCCACCGCATCCTGCAAGAGTGCCACCGCCTGCTCCGTTTCTCCCTGCCCGAAGGCCCGCCACGCCGCGGCGATCCGGCCCTGGGTCGGGCCGAACGAGGTCACGTCGGGCGCCGGGCCGGGGTCACCTCGGCGGGCGGCCGCGATGTAGGCGGCGAGCCGCACCGGCAGCGTCGCCGCCGCGCGCTCTTCCCGTGCAGCGTAGCGGTCGGCAAGGTCCCACGCCTCGCTCTCGATGGCCACCCGGCCGACGATGGCCGCGCGCTCGTCGGCCGCATGCGCCCCCGGCACGCTGGCGAGATAGCCCTGGGCAATCCGCCGCGCGATATCGCCGGCCTGGTCCGCCCGCCCGGCCCGCAGCAACGCGAACGTCAGCGCGTTCAGCGCCTGCAGTTCGTCGCGCCGGGCGCCGCGGCGAAGCGCCGCGTCCACGGCCCGGCGGTTGGCGATCACCGCCTCGTTCCAGAGGCCCAGGTGCAGAAAGGCGTGCGAGGCCTGCTGGAGCACGCGGGGCGAAGGATCGGTCGTCGCCGCCAACGCACGCGCCTGCGGCAGCACCTCGACCGCCAGCTCCGGCGCATCGCCAGCGGCGACTGCCGCCAGCAGCCCGGCCACCGCCTCCCGCAGCGGCCCGGCGTCGCTCACGAGGCGCAGCGCGCGCCGGCGGAGCGGTAACGAGTCCGCCCCGTCGCGCAGTCGACCGGCGGAGACTGCGGCCAGCAGCCGCGCATGCGCGTCCTCCGGGACGTCCTCGGCCAGGTCCAGCAGCTCCTCGACCATCTGCCGGCGCCCGCTGCCGAGGCGTTCACGGTAGAGGAGGGTCGCGCTGTCGAGGTAGCGCTGCTCCCGTGCCGAGGGCGCCCGACGAATCATGGCTGCGAAGTCGAGCGCGCGCCACCCCTCACCCAGCGCCTCCGGCTGGCCGCCGCGCTCCCACTCGTCCCAGAACCCCAGCGCCGAGCCCCAGTAGGCCATGACGCAATCGACGTCCGAGTGGGCGGCTTGGCGGAAGGCTGCCGCCGCGTCGGCCGCGTCGCCCGCGTAGAGGTGCGCCAATCCGCGGCTCAGCAGCTCCGCCACCGCCGGCCGGCAGGTGGTGTCCAAGGCGGGCACGACGATGCTGGCGTCGAGGGTCGGCAGGCGATCGTGATGCTGGCTCGCGCCGAGGCGTGCCGCGCCAGGCATCGCCAGCAGGGCGGTGAGCGCGGCGACGGGCAGGCGAGTCGCGTGCATCGGCAGACGGCGAAGCAGACCGTATGCCAGCTCGACGCCTTCAGCAAATGGCGAAGACTGCGCCAATCCTGAACTCGGAAGTGTTGGCTGTGCAGCTATTGTTCTTGGCCGGAGTTGAAAACTCTTCCGCGCGCTCCAAGTGCAGCGCCGAACTCGCGCAGTATCACATGGCAAGAGTCTTGATTGAAAGCCGTGGTTATGGTGTGCACCGCCAGGAAGGTACCGCGCCTCGTAGTGGCCCTGGCGCTGGTTGTGGCGCTCGGCGCGTCGGTGGCCGGGCAGCAGCCAAGCGTTGTCGGGCAGTGGTCGGCAGTGTTCGCCATGCCGCTCGTCACAGTGCACGCGGCGATGATGCACACCGGCCAGCTTCTGTTCTTCGACGCCTGGGAGATCCCTGGCACTCCGTCGGCCCGGCTGTGGGATCCCGCCACCAACGTCTATACGCCGGTGCCCAACGGGTTCGCCGAGCTCTTCTGCGCCGGCCACATCCTCACCGCTGATGGCCGGCTGCTGACGGTCGGCGGCCACAACGGGGCCGGGGTGGGGACCACCGATGTGACGTACTTCGACCCGTCCACGCTGCAGTGGACGCCGCGGCCGGACCTCAACTACGCGCGTTGGTACCCCTCCGTGACGCCTCTGGCCGACGGGCGAACGGTCACCCTTGGCGGAGCGATCAGCCGGCCCAACATCGCCGAAGTCCCGGAAATCCTCGCGGCCAGCGGCTCGTCGTGGTCGACGGTTCCCGGTGCGCAGAAGGACGTGGGCGAGTACCCACAACTGTACCAGGTCGCCGACGGCCGGCTGTTCGTGAGCGGGGCAGATTTCTCGTTCCAGTCGTGGCTCCTCGACGTCGGCACCAGCAACTGGACGCCTCTCGGCCAGGGGCCCGCGGGCGGCGGAACCGGGGTGATGTACCGGCCCGGCAAGGTCTTGATGGCAGGAGGGGGCACGCAGGGCGTCGATCCGGTGACCCAGGCCGCCGCGGTGATCGATCTCAATGCCGCCAATCCGACGTGGCGCCAGGTGGGGTCGATGGCCTACGGGCGGGCGCAGCACAACCTGGTGCTGCTGCCCGACGGCACCGTGCTGGTGGTCGGCGGCGCCGACGAAGTGAGTCTCATCTCGACGAGCGGCGTGAGGCCGGCCGAGATCTGGGATCCGGACACCGAGACATGGACCACGGTGGCGTCGATGGCGCGCAACCGGATGTATCACTCGATCGCGATTCTGCTGGCCGACGGGCGCGTGCTGTCGTCCGGCGGCGGCCGCATCAACCCGGCGGTGACCGACGAGACGAACGGCCAATTCTATTCGCCGCCGTACCTGTTCAAGGGCACACGGCCGGTGGTCTCGTCGACGCCAGCGAGCGTGAACTACGGCGCGACGTTCACAGTCGGACTGCCGAACCCCGGTGCCGCCGACCGGGTCACTTTCGTGCGCGCCAGTTCCGTGACCCACGGCATCAACCTCGATCAGCGTTTCTTCGAGCTGTCGTTCAGCGCCGGCGCCGGTACGCTCACGGTCACCGCACCGAACGATGCCCGGCTCGCGCCGGCCGGCGACTATCACCTGTTCGTGCTCGACGCCGCCGGCGTGCCGTCGGTCGGGCGGCTCATCCGGCTCGGCGGCGCGCCGACCGCGCCGTCGCTGTCGATCGGCGACGTGAGCGTCAACGAGGGCACGGCCGCCGGCAACAACGCCGTCTTCACCGTGACCCTGAGCGGGTCGCCGGCGCAGACCGTCACCGTCAACTATGCGACCGCGAGCGGCACGGCGTCGCCGGGCGTCGATTTCTCCAGCCGCTCAGGTTCGCTCTCGTTCACGCCCGGCACCACGTCGCGCACCATCGTGGTACCGACGATCCCCGACACGCTGATTGAGGGCAACGAGACCTTCACCCTGACCCTCGCGGGCGCGACCAATGCGACGATCGGCCGCGCCACTGCGACCGGCACCATCGTCGACGACGACGCCCCGGCGTCGTCGTCGCTCAGCGTCAACTCGGTCACCGTGCCCGAGGGGAGCAGCGGGCTGCCGGTGGCGGCGTTCACCGTCACGCTGTCGCCGGCATCGGCGCAGAACGTCGTAGTCAGCTACCGGACCCTGCCGGGCAGCGCCACCTCCCCGACCGACTTCACCAGCACCACCGGCACACTGACCTTCGCCGGCGGCACCACGACACAAACCGTCCAGGTGCCGATCGTGCCCGACCTCGTCGTCGAGGAGAACGAGACCTTCTCGCTCGAACTCTACAACCCGGTCAACGCGGTGTTCGGCTCGCCGGTCGGTACGGCGACCATCCTCGACGACGATTCGGGCACGGTCACTGCCACGTATGCGATCACGCTCGGTGAGAACGACGTCAACGAAGACGGCGGCAGCTTGGCCGCCGACGGTGGGCAGGTGTGGCTCGGCACCGGGGCGTCGGCGGCCGGCAGCTACCTCGGCCTGCGGTTCACCGGGGTGACCATCCCGGCCGGCGCGACCGTCACCGCCGCTCGTGTCGAGGTCGACGCGGCGGTCTCGCAGTGGACGTCGATGGCGTTCGAGATGGCGGTCGAGGCCTCGCCCAACAGCGCCCCGTTCGGCCCGTCGGCGCCGCCATCGCAGCGGGTGCTGCTGGCGCCCCGCGTGTCCCACGCCTCCAATGCGCCGTGGGTCGCCGGCACCCGGTATGCACTGGAAGACGTCACTGCCCTCGTGCAGGCGGCGGTGCAGCAGCCGGGATGGGCCGGACAGGCGCTGACGCTGGTCCTGCGCGGCACCGGCAGCGCCTGGGGCCGCAAGCACGTCGCCGCGGCGGAGAGCGGATCGGCCACCGCGCCGCGGCTGGTCGTCACCTATTCGACGGGCGGCGCCACACCGAATCAGCCGCCGGTGATCACCGCGGCCAGCGGCGTCCCGACGTCTGGAGTGGCGCCGCTCGTCGTCAACTTCGCCGGGGCCGCGACCGATCCCGAGGGTGCCCCGCTGACCTACACGTGGCTGTTCGGCGATGGCACGCAGGCCTCAGGCGCGGCCGTTTCGCACAGCTACACCCCCGGGACCTACTCGGCGACGCTTCAGGTCTCCGACGGCACCACCACCGTGGCCTCTGCCCCGGTCAACGTCCAGGCTTCCTCGCCCACGGTGCCGGGACTGTCGGTGGCCGATGCCTCTGTGACGGAAGGCCACACCGGCACCGTGCTGGCCACCTTCGTCGTCACCCGCACGATCGGCGGCAGCACCACCAGCGTGAATTACGCCACCAGCAACGGCAGTGCGGCCGCGCCCGGAGACTACGTCGCGACCAGCGGCTCGATTACCATGACCGGCCCGACCCTGACCGCGACCATCACCGTACCGGTCGTCGGCGACAGCACCGTCGAGCCCGACGAGACGTTCACGCTGACGTTGTCCAGTCCGGTGGGCGCGACCATTACCGACGGCAGCGCGGTGGGCACGATCGTCAACGACGACGGGGTGGCCGGACCCGTGACCGTCACCCACGTCGTGGCCGCCGGTGGCGACGACGTCAACGAAGAGGGCGCCAGCTTCTCCCCCGACGGCGCATTGTGGGTCGGCAACGGCTCGTCGGCCGCCGCCAGCTACCTCGGCCTGCGCTTCACCGGGGTGTCGATCCCGGCCGGTGCCACCGTCACCGCCGCGCGCCTCGAGCTGACTGCGGCGGCGACGCAGTGGAACAGCGTCGCCTTCGAGATCGCCGCGGAAGCCGCCGGCCACAGCGCCGCCTTCAGCGCCGCCTCACGCCCCTCGCAGCGCACCCTGCTCGTCCCCCGGGTCGTGCATGCATCGGACGCCCAGTGGATCGCCGGAACGCGCTACGCCCTGGACGACATCACGTCTGTCGTTCAGGCGGCGGTCAGCCAGCCGGCCTGGGCGTCGGGGCAGGCTCTGAGCGTGATCATCCGCGGCACGGGCGGCGCGTGGGCACGCAAGTTCATCAGCAGCGTCGAGGGTGGCGCGGCTGTGGCGCCCCGCCTCGTCGTGACCTACACGGGTGGCGGCGGAAGCCCTGTCAACCTGCCGCCGGTGATCACCGCCGCAACCGGCAGTCCGACGTCGGACACGGCGCCCCTGACGGTGGCGTTCAGCGGCGCGGCGACGGACCCTGAGGGGGCGCCGCTGACGTATGCCTGGGCGTTCGGCACCGGCGCCACGGCGGCGGGGGCGAACGTCAACTATACGTATACGGCGGCGGGCAGCTACAGCGCGACGCTGAGCGTGTCGGATGGGACGCACACGGTGACATCGGCGCCGATCGCGATCACGGTGGGGTCGGTGGTGCAGCCGACGCTGAGCGTGAATGACGCGACGGTGACGGAAGGCAACAGCGGACCGACGACGGCGACGTTCACCGTGACGCTGTCGCCGGCCAGTGCGTCCACCGTGACGGTCGGGTATGCGACGGCCAATGGCACTGCGGTGGCGCCGGGCGACTACACCGCGGCGAGCGGGACGCTGAGCTTCAGCCCCGGGGCGACGTCGCGGACGTTCACGGTGACGGTGGCGGGTGACACGACGGTGGAGCCGACCGAGACGTTCACGGTGACCCTGTCGAACCCGGGGAACGCCACGATCGCCGACGGGTCGGGGACGGGGACGATCGTCAATGACGACGCGGCCGGTGGCGGGCCGGTGACGGCGACATATGTGGTGGCGACGGGAGCGGACGACGTGAACGAGGACGGAGGGGGGTTCACGACGGAGGGGTGGTGGATCGGGAACGGCGCGTCGTCGACGGCGAGCTATCTGGGGCTGCGGTTCACGGGAGTGACGATCCCGGCGGGGGCGACGGTGACGTCGGCGCGGCTGGAGGTGCTGGCGGGGGCGACGCAGTGGACGACGCTGGGGCTGGAACTGGGGGCGGAGGCGTCGGGGAACAGCGCGCCGTTCAGCACGGCGTCACGGCCGTCGGGGCGGACGCTGCTGGCGCCGCGGGTGCAGCACAGTTCGAATGCGCCCTGGACGCTGGGGACGCGGTATCTGCTGGACGAGATGGCGCCGGTAATCCAGGCGGTGGTGAACCAGCCGGGCTGGGCGGCGGGCCAGGCATTGAGCGTGATCGCGCGGGGGACGGCGGGAGCCTGGGCGCGTAAGTGGATCGAGAGTGCGGAAGGCGGACCCAATGACGCCGTCCGGCTGGTGGTGAGCTACACGGTGCCGTAGCGGTCGCACCTATTCGATGCGGCCGATTTTGACCGCCCTGTCGGTGGCCAGCGGACTCGGCCACGACGTGCGCAGCGTGCCGCCGTCGTGGGCGTGCGTCGTCCGCGACTCGACCCGGCCGGTGCGAGTGTTCCACCACTCGACGGTGTAGCGGCCGGCCGGCAGCGCCGGGGTCTCGAACCAGCCGCGGATCGGCGGCGGCGTGCGCCGCTCCTCGAGGACCTGGTGCCACGTGTAGCCGCGATGCTGCACCCAGGCCAGCACGCGTCCCGCGGCGGCGTGGACCAGGCCCATGACCCGGGCCTCGCGCGGTGAGGTCGCCACCGACTGGCCGGTCCGCGGGGCGAGGTCGGTGGAGGCGAAGGTCGCCCATCCTCCGGGCGCGAACCGCTCGCCGGCCAGGAACGCCCGCAGGGCCCGGGTGCTGTCGGCCTTCGGCGCCGCCTGCCAGTCGACGGGCGACGTCAGCGCCGGACTGAACGCCCCCGCCCACAGGAACGGATGCCGCGTGAGCGCCGCGCCGCGGCCGGCGATGAGCCGCTTGTCGTCGACGTCCCAGCGCTCGAGCGTGCCGATTTCCCCCCAGATGAACGGCCGTCGTGGCACGCCGGCCGGCCAGTCGGCCACCAGCCCGTCGGCGAGCGTGTAGACGAAGGCGGCGGCGTCGCCGGCGAGGGCGGGTTCGTGCCGATCGAGCTGGGTGGTGATGTAGTCGTGGTAGTTGACGACATCGGCGGGGGAGCCGGCCCAGAACGCCGGGGAGTAGGCCTGGCTCCACTGCGAGGTCGTGAACAGATGCCGCGCCGGATCCTGCGCCTTCACGAATCGGCCCAGGATGTCGTAGAAGCGTGGCAGTTCCGACGTCGCGTCGATCGGGCCGTGCTCGTTCCACACCTCCCAGGCGAGGATCGCGGGTGAGTAGCCCCAGCGCGCGATGCGGTACCGGTAGTTGCGCTGCCAGTAGCCGAGATGCCGCGGATCCAGCCAGCCGGTCCGGAACCCGTTGGCGGTGGCGTAGTCGCTGTCGATCACCGTGGCATCCCAGGTCCAGTAGACGTCGCCGTGGCTGCACAACTGCACGGCGATGCCGTGCGTTTCGGCGGCCTGCACGATGCGATCGAGCTGGGCCGCGGCCCACTGGTTGATGGCGGTGCCGTGCGGCAGGGTGGCGGCCACGGCCGGATCCTCCGGGTCGTTGCCGCGATCGGCCTTCGGGAAGTGCCGCTCGAACCCACGGTCGCTCAGCACGTCGTAGCCGGCGGCGTCCAGTGCCACCACCGACAGATCGTCGAACCACGCCGTGCCGGTGCTGCGGGCGGCGCCGGCCCAGATGGCGACGGTGCGCTGGTCCGGGCCGGTGGTGAACTCGTGGCGCACCTCGGTCCAGTCGGCGGTGCCGCGCTGCGGCGGGGTGCGCTCGCGTCCCGGCTCGAGGTGCGACGAGCCGCCGGCGGCGAGGATCGCCCCCTCCCCGTCGAGTTCCCGTACGCGAATCCAGCCGCTGAGCGCGTAGCGCGTCGCCGGTCGCACGGCAATCCACTGCACGTAGCCCTCGGTGGCCGGCGACTCCGTTGCACTGAAGCGCGCCGCCCGCCGCCCCGAACGCGCCTCGCCGACCGCGATCCCCAGCGCCTGGGTGAACTGCGACCAGTGCGGTGCCCACACCGGGTCGGCGCCCTCGATCGACAGGTTGTAGCTGTCGTTCTGGTCCCAGATCCGCGTCAGGTTGACGCCGGCCGCGGCGTCGGCCGCGAAGGCGTCGGCGTAGGACAACGCCCGGCGGCGCTCCTGAGGGGCCCACTGGCGGCCTTCGGCGATCGGGATGAAGTCGTCGCCGTTGTCGTAGCGGAGGAAGCGGGGGTCGTCGGGGCTCACGCGGATGAACCCGCGGCGACCCGACGCGACGACGTCGAAGGGCACTGGCGCCGCTGCGGCCGCGCCGCCGCGGTCGCGGACGTGAAGGGTGAGCTCGTGACGGCCGGGCCGTGGCGGTGTGTAGCGGACCCGCCACTCGCTCGGCCCGCTGATGCCGAGGGCCTCGCGGCTGTCGTCGACGGCGGCGATGTCATACGGCGTGTAGAAGAATGCCGGCACCGTCGTCGTCCGCCCGTCGGGCCCGCGGATCGACGCGTCCACGGTGATGCCGTCCGGATGCGTGTAGCCGTCGTCGGGCCCGAAAGGCGTGTAGACCCGGCCGCCCACCGACCGCAGGTCGATGCGGAACTCGGCCAGCGCGAACTGTTCGACCGCCGCGGCCGGCCCGTGCACGGCGGCGACGACGGGTGCGGGAACGGCAGGCGACTGCGCGGCGAGGGCCGTGGTGGCGGCGACGACTGCGGCCGCGAGGCGCCACATGGTGCGCCGGGTCAGCGGAACGACCAGCCGACGCCGAACTTCAGCTCGGGGCTGTCGATGGCGCCGATCTTGAACTCGAAGAACAGGCCGGAGTCCTGTTCGACGCCGAGCAGGAAGTTGAGCCCGGCGTCGCTGTCGGTGTCGTCGTTGCCACCTCTGTTGTCGAACCTGTAGAAGTTCACCGCCGGGCCGCCGCCGGCGTAGAGGCGCCAGCGGTTGCGCTGCGGGAACTTGTAGACGAAGTCGAAATTGAGCGCGATGGTCGTGAGGTCGTCGCCCAGTCCGGCTTCGACGTTGGGTCGGAAATGGACCCGGTCGACCAGCGCGTCGGTTTCGTAGTGCGCACCGAAGTAGAACTGATCCGGGTCGATCGACACGCCGCCTCGGACGCCCGGGCCCTGGGCTTCGGCGCTCCCGGTGGCCGCAACCAGCGCGAAGAGGGCAAAAAAGGAGTGAAAGACGGCCGAATTCGTACGCGATCTGGCGTTCATGACCCCTCCAGCCCGGACAGCAGCATGAATCGCGCCAGCCAGGTCAGCGCTCCGCGACCGGTGTGAGCACCAGGATGTGCTGCCACGGCAGGTCGTCCAGCACCGCGGTCAACCGGAACCCCTCGGCTTCCAGCTCCTGGCGGACTTCGGCGACGCTCATCTTGTGCACTTCCAGGATCGGCACCCGGCGATCCTCCTTCCTGAACTCGAGCAGGACCAGCCGGCCGCCAGGTTTCAACGCGGTGCGCAGCCGACGCAGGAAGGCCTGCGGCGCCGACAGCTCGTGGTAGACGTCGACCATGATCGCCAGGTCGAGTACTCCGGCCGGCAGGGTCGGATCGTCGGGGGTGCCGAGCACGGCCGTGACGTTGTCCAGGCCGGCGCGGGCGACGTTGGCCCGCAGCAGGTCGAGCATCGCCGGCTGGATGTCGGTGGCGTAGACGCGCCCGGTCGGTCCGACGGCCCTGGCGAGGCGCAACGTGTAATAGCCCGACCCGGCGCCGAGGTCGGCGACGGTCTGGCCCGGCCGGATGTCGAGGGCGGCGATCGCCTTGGCGGGGGCCTCTTCCGCCTCCCGCTCCGGCCGCTCCAGCCAGCCGGCGCCCGCCGCGCCCATCACCGGCGCGATGACCCGCCCGCTCACCGGGTGGCGCTGCTGGGCGTGGAGGGCGGCCCCCAGGCACAGCGTCGCGATGGCCAGCCCCGCCCACGATCTCGCAGTCCGCCGCGCCGTCGCCGCGTTCATCGCTTTAAAATACCGCGCAGAGATGTCGGTGATTGCACCTTTCGCCGCCCTGCGGCCCACCCCGGCGACCGTCGGCCGGGTGGCGGCCGTCCCTTATGACGTCGTGAACAGCGCCGAAGCCGCCGCGCTCGCCGAGGGCGAACCGCTCAGCTTCCTGCGCGTGTCGCGTCCCGAGATCGAATGCCCGCCGGGGACCCCGATCTACAGCGACGCCGTGTACGCCAGGGCGGCCGACAACTTCGACCGCCTTCGTCGGGCCGCCCCGCTGGTCGTCGAGGACGCCCCGAGCGTGTACGTCTACCGCCTGACCATGGGCGGCCACGTCCAGACCGGCGTCGCCGCGGCCTTCTCGGTGGACGAGTACGCGGGCGGCCTCATCAAGAAGCACGAGAAGACCCGGCCCGACAAGGAGGACGACCGGACGCGTCACATCCTGACCCTGCGGGCGCAGACCGGTCCGGTGTTCCTGACCTACCGGGCGTCGGCCGCCGTCGACGCCGCGGTCGCACGGGTCGTCGCCACCGCGCCGCTCTTCGACTTCACCGCCATCGACGGGGTGCGCCACGAGGTCTGGCGGGGCGGCGCCGCCGATGCCGCCGCGCTGGTCGAGGCGTTCGCCGCCGTGCCCGCCCTCTACATCGCCGACGGCCATCACCGGGCCGCCAGTGCCTGGCGGACCCACGAGGCCCTGGCCGCCGAGGGCCGCGGCGAGCACGAGCGCTTCCTCGCCGTGGCCTTCCCCGACGAGCAGATGCAGGTACTGCCGTACCACCGGGTGGTGCGCGACCTGCACGGCCGTAGCGCCGCCGCCTTCGCCGCCGCGGTCGCCGAGCGGTTCACCGTCACTCCAGGCGGACCGGCCGCTCCGCGCCGCAAGGGCGAGGTGGCCATGTACCTGGCCGGGGCGTGGTCGACGATCGACTTCGGGCCGGTGCCGGCGGATCTCGCCGCCGATGCCGCGCTCGACGTCAGCCGCCTCCAGGACGGCGTGCTGACGCCCCTGCTGGGCATCACCGACGTCCGCACCGACAAGCGGATCGACTTCGTCGGTGGCATCCGCGGCACCGCTGAACTCGAACGGCTGGTGGACGGCGGCGCGTTCGCCGTGGCGTTCTCGCTGTATCCGGTCTCGGTCGACGACCTGATGCGCATCGCCGATGCCGGCGGGATCATGCCGCCCAAGTCCACGTGGTTCGAGCCGAAGCTGCGCGACGGCGTGCTGAGCCATCTCGTCTAGCGTCCGACACGCGTCGCGCGAGACCATTTCCGGGGAACTGTCGATGAACGTGCTGGTGGCGGACAAGTTCGAGCAAAGCGGTCTGGACGGCCTGCGCGCCCTGGGCTGCGCGGTGACCTATGCGCCGGACGCGAAGGATGCGGCGCTGGTCGAGGCGGTGAAGTCGAGCGGCGCGTCGGTGCTGGTGGTGCGCTCCACCCAGGTGCCCGCCGCGGTGTTCGACGCCGGCGGGCTGGCGCTGGTCGTGCGCGCCGGCGCCGGCGTGAACACCATCGACGTGGCGGGGGCGTCGGCGCGCGGCATTTACGTGTCGAACTGCCCCGGCAGGAACGCCGTGGCCGTCGCCGAGCTGGCCCTGGGCCTGATGCTGTCGCTCGACCGCCGCATCCCCGACAACGTCGCCGACCTGCGCGCCGGCACCTGGAACAAGAAGGAGTACGCGAAGGCGCGCGGCCTGCACGGGAGGACGCTGGGCCTGCTCGGCTTCGGCAGCATCGGCCAGGAGACGGCGTTGCGAGCCAAGGCGTTCGGCATGCCGGTGGTGGCCTGGAGCCGGCGTTTCGCCGCCGACGCCGCCGAGCGGGCGCGGGTCGGCGCGGCGCTGGGGATCACCGCCGTGGCGACGCCGGAGGAGGCCGTCTCGGCCGCCGACGTCCTCAGCATCCACCTGGCCCTCAGCAAGGACACGCGCGGCTTCGTGAACGCCGCGCTGCTGTCGCATCTCAAGCCGGGGGCCTTCGTCGTCAACACCGCGCGCGCCGAAGTGATCGACCAGGCGGCCCTGGCGGCGGCCGTGCGCGACCGGGGGGTGCGGGCCGGCCTCGATGTCTTCGCCACCGAGCCCGGCGCCGCCACCGGTCCGTTCGCCGACGACATCGTGCAGCTGCCCGGCGTCTACGGGACGCACCACATCGGTGCGTCGACCGACCAGGCCCAGGAGGCAATCGCCGCCGAGACGGTGCGCATCGTCCGCACCTACAAGGACACCGGCCGTGTGCCGAACGTGGTCAACCTGGCCCGCACCACCCCAGCCACGCACATGCTCGTGGTCCGGCACCGCGACCGCCCCGGCGTCCTGGCCCACGTCTTCGGCGAGCTGCGCGGGGCCGGCCTGAACGTCCAGGAGACCGAGAACGTGATCTTCGATGGGGCCGAGGCCGCCGTCGCCCGCATCAACCTCGACGCCGAGCCCGGCGCCGCCACCGTCACTGCCATCCGCGGCCACGCCGACGTGCTCGACGTGCAGCTCGTGTCACTCGCCCAGTAGTCGCCGTGCCCCGGCTTTCTAGCCGCTAGCCGCCAGCCGCTAGCCGCTGTCGAGATTCCGATGTCCACTCAGCGCCTGTTCAACTTCTCCGCCGGCCCCGCCGTTCTGCCCGAGTCCGTGCTGCTCGAGGCCCAGAAGGACCTCGTCGCCCTGCCCGGTGTCGGCATGTCGATCCTCGAGATCAGCCACCGCTCGAAGCCGTTCGAGTCCATTCTGGCCCGCACCGAGGCCGACCTGCGCACGCTGGGCGGGGTACCGGGCAACTACAAGGTCCTGTTCCTGCAGGGTGGCGCCTCGCTGCAGTTCTCGATGGTGCCGCTCAACCTGCTCACGGCGGGGGCGACCGCCGACTACATCGTCACCGGCGGCTGGTCGCAGAAGGCCGTCAAAGAGGCCAGGCGGGTCGGCAGCGTGCACGTGGCCGGCTCGACCGAGAGCGAGAACTTCGCCCGCATCCCGCGCCAGGACGAGCTGACGCTCACCCCCGGCGCCGCCTACGTCCACTTCACCACCAACAACACGCTGTATGGCACCGAGTGGAAGGGCGAGCCCGCCGTCGGCGACGTCCCGCTGGTCGCCGACACCTCGTCGGACATGTTCAGCCGGCCGATCGACATCGCGAAGTACGGGCTCATCTATGCGGGTGCACAGAAGAACCTCGGACCGTCGGGCGTCACGCTCGTGATCGTGCGCGAGGACCTGCTGGCCCGGTCGTCCACGTCGCTGCACACGATGCTGAACTACGCCGTGCATGCCGAGAACGGCTCGATGTACAACACGCCGCCGTGCTTCGGCATCTACCTGATGGGCCTGGTGATGCAGTGGGCCCTGGCCCAGGGTGGTTTGGCGGCAATCGGCGCCACCAACGCGCGCAAGGCGGCCGCACTCTACGCCGAGATCGACCGCACCGGCTTCTATCGCGGCACGGCGGCCCGGGACAGCCGCTCGCAGATGAACGTGACGTTTCGCCTGCCGTCCGAGGACCTCGAGAACGCCTTCGTCAAAGCGGCGACGGCGGCTGGCCTCGACGGGCTGAAGGGCCACCGGTCGGTGGGCGGGATGCGGGCGTCGATCTACAACGCCTTTCCCGAGGCCGGGGTCACCGCGCTCGTGCAGTTCATGCGGGAGTTCGAGCGCACCAACGGGTGAACCAGGACGTCAGACCGCTGGCGGCTAGCTGCTAGCCGCGGGTCACGCGTCCAGCGGTCGTCGGCCGCGCCGGCGGCCACCGCGCCGCCGGCGGCGTCGCCCCGCGCCGGCGTGTCCGTCGTCGCCGCGCCCGGCGGCCGGCGCCGCCAGCGAACTGGCCTCGATGAATCCGCGCCAGTGCTCGACGATCTCGGGCGCCCGGCCGTGGACGTCGAGCCAGGTGAGGGCGTCCTCGAAGGGCCCGCGGTGCAGGAGCGCGCGCTTGGCCCGCGGCGACGCCTCCATGTCCTGCAGACGACGCTGCACGGCGAGCAGCTGGCGGAGCCGGTCGGTGTCGCGGCGCGCAATCGGCAGCAGGCCGATCTTGAACAGCGGCTCGGGCGGCCCGGTCCGCCGCCGGCGGCGTCCCGCCTCGACCGGCGCGGCGATGAGCGCGTCCTCTTCGGCCTCGGCCTCGGCGTCGTCGTGCGCCGGCCGTTCGCGGCTCGGCATCAGCCCCAGCGGGACCACCAGCGTGCCCAGCAGGATCGGGTTGGTCAGCGTCGGCGGGGCGTTGTCGAACCGCTGGCGGTAGCTGTCGAGGGCGTCGAGTGCGTCCAGGAACCCCTCGTCGTCGGCGTGGGCCTGCAGTTCGGGGGTTACCGGCTCCAGCAGGCGATGGTGGGCCAGCGCCTGGAACGTGCGTTCGGCGGCGCCAGAGCGCAGCACCTTGTAGTACTCCTCGATGAGCCGCGCCGGAGAGGCGAGGGCCAGGCGATGCCGATGGGCGGCGATCGCCGCCGCCACCGGCGGATCCAGCGTGAAGTCGAGCCGCGCGGCGAGCACGATCGCCCGCAGCATGCGCACCGGGTCTTCCTGGAAGCGGTCGTTGGGATCGCCGATCGAGCGGATGACGCGGGCGCGGATGTCGTCGAGGCCGCCGACGTAGTCGATGATCGACCGGTCGGCGATGTCGTAGAAGAGGGCGTTGACGGTGAAGTCGCGACGGAACGCGTCTTCCTCGGGCGTGCCGAACGTGTTGTCGCGGTGGATGAGCAGTTCGCGGCTGTCCCTCGCCGCGGTGTCGGGCTCGCGTTCGGCCTCCTCGACCGGTGCGTCGGCGGCGGCGGCCGGCACGTGCTGCCGGAACGTCGCCACCTCGATCGCCTTGTCGCCGAACTTCACGTGGGCGAGGCGGAAGCGGCGGCCGATGATCCAGCAGTTCCGGAACAGCTTCTTGATCTGGTACGGGTGCGCCGAGGTGCCGACGTCGAAGTCCTTCGGGCGGCGGCCGAGGAGCAGGTCGCGCACGCTGCCGCCGACGAGGTACGCGGTGTGGTTGAACTCGTGCAGGCGCGTGAGCACCTTCAGCGCGTCAGGGTCGATCATCGAGCGGGAGATCGGATGGTCGGCTCGAGCGACGATGACGGGCGCGGACATCGAGCCGCCATTGTAACAGACCCGATCGCGGTCGATCGGACTGAACTGTAATGTTTTCAACACCTTACGAGCAGAATTTCGGTCGCGTGTGCTACCATGCGCCGATGATGCGCGTCGTGGCGCTGATGCTGGTGATGAGCGTCGGAGCGGTGGCGGCCCAGACCCCCCGCGACGACCTGGCCCGCGCCCGCCAGCTCTTCAACGACAAGCGCTACGACGACGCGATTGCCGAGGCTGCCGTCGCGCGCAAGGCGCCGCAGACCGCCGATCCGGCCGCCATCGTCCTGGCCCGGGCACATCTCGAACGCTATCGCCAGATCGCCGATCCGGCCGACCTCGGCGCCGCCCGCGCGGCGCTCGGCGACGTCGCCGCCGGGCGGCTGGAGACGCCCGATCGCGCCGAGTTCCTCATCGCCCTGGGTGGCTCACTGTTCCTCGAGGACGACTTCGGCGCCGCCGCCGAGATCTTCGAGTCGGCCATGGAGATTGCCCCGGCGGCCGGCGAGCAGGCCCGCGAAGCGGTGCTCGAGTGGTACGGCTCGGCGATGGAGCGCTGGGCGGCGCCCTACGTCACGTCGCGGCGGGCCGTGATGTTGACCCGGCTCATCACCCGGATGGAGGCCGAGCAGGCCAAGAACCCCGGTTCGCGGGCGGCGTCCTACTGGCTGGCGGCGGGCCTGCGGGCCCAGGGTGAACTCGACCGCGCCTGGCAGGCCGCCATCGCCGCCTGGGTGCGGGCGCCGATCGCCGGCGAGGCCGCATCGGCGCTGCGCGCCGACATCGACCGGCTGGTCCGCGAAGGCATCATCCCCGATCGCGGCCGCGAGGCCCCCGAGGGCGAACGCGAGGGCCGTGAGACGGCGCTGCGCGCCGAGTGGGAGCTGGTCAAGCAGAAGTGGAAGTGACGGATCAGCGGCTAGGGGCTCGCGGCTAGCGGCTAGAGGATCACACTGCTACGGCCACGCTGGCAAAGTGTAGCTGGACATCGTTGGGGGTCTAGCCGCGAGCCCCTAGCCGCTAGCCGCTACCCGAACTGGAAAGAAGCCCCTTACGGTTTTGCTTCTTTCCAGTTCTCCCCAATCCCCACGTCCACGTCGAGCGGCACGCTGAGGGCCACCGCGCCGGCCATCGCCTCCCGCACCAGCGTCGCGGTCGCGTCGGCATCGTCGCGCGGCGCCTCGAACAGCAGCTCGTCGTGCACGGTGAGGATCATGCGGGCGCGCGGCAGTTCGCCGCGCAGCCGCCGATCGACGTCGATCATCGCCCGTTTGAGGATGTCGGCGGCGGTGCCCTGGATCGGCATGTTGACGGCGACGCGCTCGGCGGCCGACCGGATCTGGCCGTTCTTGCTGGTCAGCTCGGGCACCGGCCGCTGGCGGCCGAACATGGTGCGGACCACGCCGGAGCGCCGCGCCTCCTCGAGCGTGCTGTCGATGTAGCCCCGCACCTTCGGGAAGCCGGCGAAGTAGGCCTCGATGAACTGCTGCGCCGCCTGTTGCGAGACGCCGATGTCCTTGGACAGGGTGAAGGCGGTCTTGCCGTAGAGCAGCGCGTAATTGACGATCTTGGCGCGGCGGCGCAGCTCGTGGCGGTCGAGGCCGCTGTTCTCACCGAAGACCTTCAGCGCCGTCTGGTCGTGGATGTCGTCGCCGCGGGCGAAGGCCGCGGTCAGCGTCTCGTCGCCCGACAGGTGCGCCAGGACCCGCAGCTCGATCTGCGAGTAGTCGGCCGAGATCAGCAGGTGTCCGGGCTCGGCGACGAACGCCCGGCGGATGTCACGGCCGATCGCGGTGCGGATCGGGATGTTCTGCAGATTGGGGTCGCTGCTGCTCAGCCGCCCGGTGGCCGCCACCGCCTGGTTGAACACCGTGTGCACGCGCCCGGTCACCGGATGCACCAGCGCCGGCAGGGCGTCGATGTAGGTGCCCTTCAGCTTCGCCAGGCTGCGCCATTCGAGGATGAGGCGGGGCAGGTCGTGGGTGAGCGCCAGCTCTTCGAGCACCTCGACGGCGGTGGAGGGCGTGCGGGTCGTGCCGGTGCGCTTGAGCACCGGCAGTTTCAGCTTGTCGAACAGGACCTCGCCGAGCTGCTTCGGCGAGCCAATGTTGAACGGCTCGCCGGCCTGGCGGTGGATCTCGGCCTGCAGCGTCGCCAGCTCCTGTTCGAGCCGTGCCGCCTGAGCGCCCAGCACCCGGGTATCGACCCGGACCCCCACGCGCTCGAGTCCGGCGAGGATGGGGATGAGTGGCAGCTCCAGGTCGCGGTAAACGCGCTCCACGCCGACCCGCACCAGCTCGGGGCCGAACCGCTCGGCGAGCTGCCAGGGCAGATCGGCGCGCTCACCCGCGTAATCGAGCAGCGCCGCCGGCGGCAGCGCCGCGAAGCTCACCGCCTTGGCCCCTTTGCCGCGCACATCGTCGGCGGTGAGCGCCTTGTAGCCGAGCTGTTCGAGGGCCACCGGCTCGAGGTCCTGGCTCGAGCGTGAGGCGTCGAGCAGGTAGGCGGCCAGCATGGTGTCGAGGTCGAGTCCGCCGAGCGTGACGTCGTGGCGGCCGAGCACCACCGCCGCGAACTTCAGGTCGTGGCCGACCTTGGTGATCGCCGGGTTCTCGAGCGCCGGCTTGAGGATGGCGATGGCGGCCTCGCGATCGAGCCCCGCGGCGCTGACCAGCGTGGCGTCGCCGAACGGGAGGAAGCGTGCCCGCCGGGCGCCGGTGGAGACGACCAGCCCGGCCAGGCTGGCGCGCATTCCTGCCGCACCTTCGGCCAGGACGTGCAGCGCCAGGCGTCCGGCGGTTTGGATCTCCGCGACCAGCGCCGTGACGCCGTCGAGGTCCTCGACCACGGCGTAGTCCTTGGCCACCGACTCGGCCGTCGGCGCGAACTCGGTCACCAGGGTGCGGAAGCCCAGGGTGGAAAAGAGCGCGTAGCAGCGCTCGCGCGATGCGCCCTGGAAGCGCAGCGCCTCGGGCTCGAAGGCCACCGGCACCCCGGTGTCGATGGTCACCAGGCGACGGCTGAGCCGGGCATCGTCGGCGTAGGTCTGCAGCGCGTCGCGCTGCTTCTTCGCCTTGACCTCGCCGGCGCGGTCGAGCAGGGCGTCGAGCGAGCCGAAGGTGGCGATGAGATCGCGAGCCCCCTTCTCGCCGATGCCGGGCACGCCCTTGACGTTGTCGGAGGTGTCGCCCATCAGCGCCAGGACGTCCACCACCTGGTCGGGCCGCACGCCGAACTTCTCGCTGACGCCCGCAGCGTCGAACCACGCGCCGTCGTCCTTCGGGTTGTAGACGCGGATCGGGCCGCCGACCAGCTGGAAGAAGTCCTTGTCGCCGGTGACGATGGCCACCTCGAACCCGGCCGCCGCCGCCTGGCGCGCCAGGGCGCCGATCACGTCGTCGGCCTCGTAACCCTCGCTGGTGAGGATCGGCACGCCCATCGCCCGGCAGGCTTCGTGGACCCAGGGTATCTGGTCAGCGAGGTCGCCCGGCATCGGCGCGCGGTTGGCCTTGTAGTCGGCGGCGATCTGGTCGCGGAACGTGGCCGTGGGCAGGTCGAAGGACGCCGCGATGTATGCGGGGTGGTGATCGGCCAGCAGCTTCCGCAGCATCGTGACGAAGCCGTACACGGCGTTGGTCGAGCGCCCGTCCGGACCGGTCAGCCCGCGGATCGCATGGTAGGCGCGATACATCTGGTTGCTGCCGTCGATGAGGAAGAGCGTCCGTGGCTCGGCCATGAGATGAGGCCAGTATTATGGTGCAGATGCTCACCATGCCACGCGCCGTCGGGATGCGTGTGCGACGCGCGTTGCTGCACCTGGGACGTCTCGCGCTCGTCGCGCTGCCGCTCGTGCCGGCAGCCGGGTGCGGCGACGTCATCGCCCGCAAATACGAGTACGAAGAGGACGTCTACCTGCGGCTCGACGGCTCGGCCACCGTGTACGTCAACGCTGCCGTGCCGGCGCTGGTGGCCCTGCGCGACGCGCCGCTGCCGCTCGATCCGGCGGCCCGTCTCGACCGCAACGACGTCCGCGCCTTCTACAGCGGGCCGGGAGTCAGCGTAGGGTCGGTGAGCCTGTCGCGGCGCGAGGGCCGGCGCTACGTGCATCTGCGCCTCGAGGTCGATGACATCCGCCGCCTCGGCGAGCTGGCGCCCTTCGCGTGGTCGCGCTACCAGCTGGTGGATCGCGGCGGGTTGTGGGTGTTCACACAGGAACTGGCGGCATCGGCCGCGAAGGACGTCGGCGACGTCGGCTGGCAGGGCGACGAGCTGGTGGCCGTGCGTCTCCACCTGCCCAGCCGGGTGCCGTTCCACAATTCGCCGAGCCGGACCGTGGAGCGCGGCAACATCATCGCCTGGGAGCAGCCGCTCAGCGCCCGCGTCAAGGGCGACCCCCTGGCGATCGAGGTGCACATGGAGCAGGCGTCGATCCTGTTCCAGACGCTGGCGCTGTTCGCGGGGATGGCGGTGCTGGCGCTGGCGGCGCTGGCGCTGTTCGTGTGGTGGGTGCGCCGCATGGGCGCGCCGCGCGCGCCCGTGCAGCCGTGACTGGGTAAGGGACGTCGTTCCCGAGCCCCGAGCCCCGAGAACGTCAGTTCACTCCGTGATGCGTTCGAGTGCCGCGGTGACTTCGGCGTCGGTGCGCAGCTGGTTGGTGACCGTGAACTCGCCGAAGCCGACCGCCAGCGAACGCGCCAGCACCTTTTCGACCTGGCTGTTCACGGTGCCGGTCAGGGTGACGTGGCCGCGGTTGACCACGATGTGGATCGGCGGGTTGGCCATCGCTGCGTAGTTCCAGAACGACGAGTTGCCGTAGATGGCCCGGGCGATGCGGAAACGCAGCTCGTCGTCGAACTGCGACACCGGCAGCACCTGAATGTCGTTGCGCACGCCGGTGACGCCGTCGACCCTGGCGACCCGCCGTTCGATGTCGGTGCGCTTGTAGGGCATCGTGACCCAGCCCGACAGGACCACGGCGCCGTCCTCGACGGCGGCGTCGACGCTGTCGAAGATCGTGAACTGCGTGTAGCGCAGCACCTGCCTGGAGATGTCGTTGAAGATCTGCAGGTCCTCGCGCACCGGCTGGGCGCCCGCCGCGCCGGCCGTGATGACCGAGAGTGCGAGGGTGAGGGAGGCAATCCGCTGCAACATGACGTCGGCTCCTGAAGAACTGATGTCGGTGTCCGCCGCCGGTGTCGCGGCGGGTGCGGCCGCGCCGCACAGCAATCGAGGTTGCGAGTGCCGTGCCAACCGGAAGGCCGCGATGCGGAGCCGAATTCCTCGGCGTGCGCCGGTGCGGTGCCGTGCTGTGCTCCAGGAGGGACGGGCCGATGGGACGACGTGATCCGGCGACCCAAAGCGAGGGAACTTCAGCGTCGCCCGTCGCGTAGAGGCCCACACACGTAACGGCCGGCGTCGCGCCGGCGCAGGTCCGGCAGAGACGGGGACCCACGCAGGCGCCGACGGAAGGCCGGTCGCTACCGCGCCGCCATGTAGCCGCGCCGCGCCCGCACCGTGTAGCCGGGCCGGTCCAGCTCGACCCGGATGGTGTGCCAGCGGCCGTCGCGATGGCCCGGGGCCGGGTAGCCGATGTAGTACTGCTTGCTCAGCTCGTCGGCGATGTTGGCCGTGGCCGGGTCGAGGTCGCGCGCCGAGCGGACGATCTCGGTGCGCCCGCCGCTGTCGTCGGTCAGCTCGCGCAGGGCGCCGACGTTGACCCGCTCGTCGGCGGCCCGGCCGCCCCACCCGCCACGCCCGCCACCGCCCCCCGGCCCCTGCGGCCACGGCGTGCCGCGGCCGCGGCCGCTGCCCGGGAACGGGAAGGGCAGACCGAGCGGCGGCCGCACGACCGGCGGCGTCGATCTCGGCCCACCGAACACCGTCTCGGCCTGGCCGTCGATGCCGACGGCGTAGACCAGCACCTCGGTGTCGCGAATCATCTGCTTCAGCTCGCCGACCGAGGTCCGGCTGTTGGTGTCGTTGCCGTCCGAGACGATGAGCACGGCCTTCTTGCGGTGTTCACCGCCCTGCGACATCGGCACCGCCTCGGCCACGGCGTCGTACATCGCGGTCCCGCCGGACGGGTTGACGCGGGCGAGCCGGCGGCTGACCAGGCGCTTGTCGGTGGTCCAGTCGTGGACCAGCTCCGGGTTGGCGCCGAAGCGGAACAGGAACACGTCGTCCTCGGGCGCGAGCAGCTCGAGCAGGAACCTGTCGAGGGCCAGGCGGGCCGACTCGATCTTGTCGCCGGCCATGCTGCCGCTGGTGTCGAGCGCGATGCCGAGGCTGACCGGGACCCGCTCGGCGCTGAAGTGGGTGATGTCCTGCGGCTGCCCGTCGTCGTAGACGACGAAGTCGTCCTGAGTGAGGCCGGAGATGAAGCGGCCGGAGCGGTCGGTCACCGTGACGTTGACGTTGACCAGTTCGACGCCGCTCTTGAACTTGAAGCCCTCCTGGCCGTGCAGGCCGGGCACGCCGCCGGCCATCAGGGCGACGCCGGCCGCCACCAGCGGGAACCGCCACCTCGAAGGTCGCATGGCCGTCCTCCTCAGCGGGCCTCGGCCGTGCGGTCGACCGAGGCCGGCAGGTTCGAACGCTGATCGACGTGCGGGCGCATCGTGCCCGCGGTGCGGAAGCTGACCCGGTAGCGGGCGGCCGTCTGCGCCTCGCCGAGCGCCACGGCGAAGGGCGATTGCTGCCCCGGCGCGAGTGCGTGCGTGTCGACTACTGCCGTCCGCGTCGAAATCAGGATGCCGGCGGCATCGAACACCCGCACCTCGGCCTCGAGCGTGTCGACGGGCGAGCCCGCCGCCGGGTTGCGCACCAGGCCCGACACGGTGAGCTCGCCGTCGGCACGATGGTGCGCCAGGGCGACCAGCTCGAGCGGGACGGCCGCCGTGTCGCCGGCAGCGGCGCGACGGCTGCCGAGGATCGAGACGACGCTGGCGGTGACGACCAGTACCGCCGCGAACGTGGCGCCGGCCATCAGCCAGTGCTGACGCCCCGCGCTGCCCGAGCCGGACGTATCGGCGGCAAGGAAGCGATCACCGATGGCCACTCCGCCGGGCAGCGGGGCGGTCGCCGGTTCGCGGTCGTCGACGGGGGGGGCGATCGGCAGCGCAACCGGTGTCGCGACTGCCAGCGGCTCGGTCACCCCGGCCGCCGCCGCCAGCATCGCGACCCGGGCGGCGCGCCGCCGGCGATCCGCCTGCGTCACCTGCCAGGCCACGGTGGTCGAGACCGCCGCCACCAGCAGGGACGCCACCGTGACGACGAGCAGCATCGTGTCCATGTCCGCTCCTCAACGCAGCGTGAATTCCACCGAGACTTCGACGATCACGTCCACCGGCGTGCCCTTCATCCGGGCCGGCGCGAAGCGCCATTGCCGGACCGCGGCCACGGCCTGCTGGTCGAGGCCGGCGCCGAGGCCGCGCAGGAGGCGCACGTCGCTCACCGAGCCGTCGCGGCGGATGGTGATCTCCATCTCCACCGCGCCGGAGACATTGCGGCGCCGCGCCTCGTCGGTGTACGCGGCCTTCACTTCCTTCAGCAGGCGTGGTGGCTCCACGCCGCTGCCCGGCCGGTAGGGTCCGCCGCCCATCCCGCCTCCAGATCCGTCGCCGATGCCGGAGCCGCTGCCGTCGCCGAGGCCCACGCCCTGGCCGGTCCCGGCCCCGCCACCGTCACCCGGGCCCTGGGTGGGTTCTGGCGCGGGCGGCGCCTCGCGCAGGATGCCAGCAGTGGTCTGTGCGTCGGCCGGCGCTGAGGCGATCGGCGCCACGATGGTCGTGGATTCCAGCGGCTCGCGCGGCTTTTCGATCGGAGCCGGGGGCGGCAGATCCCGCGCCGGCAGCGGGCTGTTCAGCGAGTGGGTGCCCTCGCGCTGCACCTTGGGCGGCGGCGATTTCTGCTTCAACCCCCCGCCGCCACCGCCACCGCCCGGTCCCGGGAGGGCCAGGTAGACCAGCCGGACGGGCTCGTGGGACACCACTTCGGCGGGCGGAGCTGCGGCTGAAAGCGACCACCCGAGGCTGGCGATGGCGGCAATGGCCAACACCGCGATGCCGTGCAGGCCGGTGGAGACCAGCACCGGCAGCCCGGCGGGCCTGGCAAGCTCCGGGGCGACGGCGACGATGGCCCGCGTCCCGCCGCCGACGGGTTCGCCGTGGGCAAGGGCCCGGACGGCGTCGATGGCGGCGTCCCTGCCGACCAGGGTCTCGAGTGACACCGCCGCCGCCTCGGCCGTTGGCAGGCTGCCGCGGGCCGCGAGGTCGAGCACCACGGCCGGTGCCACCCGGGCCGCGGCGGCGATCTCCGCCAGCGAGAACACGTCGTCGTCAGGGAGCGAGGGCATGGCTGCTGACGGTCCTTCGCAAAACGCTTGCCGAATCCGCGCCGGCGTCGCCGGGGTGCGGGTGCCGGTTCACGGTCACGAATCCGGCCGGAATTCGCCACCGCGTGGTCCGCGCCCCCACAGGCGCCGGCAGCGTGTGGCGCCACGGGGACAATCCCATGTCCTCGGCAGGTCCCGACGCCGGGAACGCCGAGGGGCCCCTTATACTCCTCGCCCATGAGCAACGACCTGGAATTCGCAGGCAAGGTGGCCGTGGTGACCGGAGCCAGCTCCGGGATCGGGCAGGCAATCGCGGTGGCGCTGGCGCAGGCCGGGGCCTCGGTGGTGCTGGTGGCTCGCGACGCCGCTGCTTTGGCCGAGACCGCCAAGGCCGCGGGTGCGGCCACCCACGCCGTCGCTGCCGATGTCACCGCCGCCGACGCGCCGGCCCGCATCGTTGGCGCCGCGGTGGATCGATTCGGCGGCCTCGACGTGCTGGTGAACGCCGCCGGCATCATCGGCACCGCCGCCACCGACGCCACGCCCGACGACCTCTACGACCGCATGTTCGCCATCAACGTCCGGGCGCCGTTCCGCCTGATGCGCGAGGCGTTTCCGCACCTGAAAGCGCGGAAGGGCAACGTGGTCAACATCTCGAGCGTCAACGGCCTGCGCGCCTTCGCCGGGGTCGCCGTCTACTGTTCGAGCAAAGCGGCCCTCGATCACTTGTCGCGCTGCGCCGCCCTCGACTGGGCGCCCCACGGCGTCAGGGTCAACTGCATCAACCCGGGCGTGACGGTGACCAACCTCCACACCCGTGGCGGCATGGACGCGGAACGCTACGCCGCGTTCCTGCAGCGGGCCAGGGAAACCCACCCCCTCGGCCGGCCCGGCCGGCCGGAGGAGATCGCCCAGGCGGTGCTGTTTGCCGCCTCCGATCGTGCCGGGTGGATGACCGGCGACACCATCGCCGTGGACGGCGGCCGGCATCTGACGTGTCTCCGCTAGCCGCTGGCCGCCAGCCGTTTCCAGGGCGCGAAGCGGCGTGCTGGTGAGCCGTCCCGGCCCTCGTCCCGGATATCGGAGCCGGGCGGCCCATTCCTGTTGACATCCGACAAGAGCCGGCTCACTCTTGTCGAATGTCGACAGCAGTCGCCGTCGTCGCCTTGGCCGCCACTGCGCTGGCCGCGCCGCCGGCCGGGTTGCTGGCGTCGCCGGCCGAGCTGGCGGCCCGTCTCTCGGCGCCCGGCGTCGTCGTGCTCCACATCGAGGACCGCGCCGGCGACTTCGCCAACGGGCACATCCCCGGTGCGAGACCGGTGCGTTACGGCGACATCGCGATCGACGGCCCGGACCAACTCGGCTCCGAACTGCCGCCGGTGGCGGTCTTGCGCGAGGTGTTCCACGCCGCCGGCGTCGGCGCGACCTCTGACGTGGTCGTGTACGGCTCGGCGATCGGCGCCACCCGGGCGTTCTTCACCCTCGACTTTCTCGGCCATCCGAATGTGAAGGTCCTGAACGGCGGGCTGGGCGCGTGGCGCGTCGCCGGTCACGCCGTCGAACTCGGGCCGGCCGCGCCGCCGCGGCCCGATCCAGGCAGCCTGGCGCGCCTCACGCCTCGGCCCGAGGTCGTTGCCCACGCCGACTGGCTGGTGACGCACCTGGAGTCGCCGCGCCTCGCCCTGGTCGATGCCCGGCCCGACGCCGAGTTCACCGGCGCCGACGGCGGCATGAACGGGATGCACCCGGCCGGACACCTCGCCGGCGCCCGCCAGCTCGTCTGGACCGACCTGGTGAGCCGGTCGTCGCAGTTCCTCCCCGACGCCGACCTGCGCCGTCGGCTGGAAGCCGCCGGTGCCCGCGCCGACGTGCCGGTGGTGTCGTACTGCATGGTGGGCATGCGCGCGTCGGTGATCTACTTCGTGGCCCGCCATCTCGGCTTCGACGCGAAGATGTACGACGGCTCGATCGTCGACTGGGGCCGGCGCCGGCTGCCGGTCCGCACCGGCCGACCCTGACCACGATGCCTCCCAAGTCTCTCGACCTGCTGCAGGGCACGCTCGACCTGCTGATTCTCAAGACGCTGGCGCTCGGGCCGATGCACGGCTGGGGCATCTCGCAGCGGATCCAGCAGGTCTCCGAGGACGTGCTGCGCGTCAACCAGGGCTCGCTGTACCCGGCCCTGCAGCGGCTCGAGACAGCGGGCTGGATCGACGCCGAGTGGGGTGCGTCGGACAACAACCGCCAGGCCAAGTTCTACCGGCTGACCAGGGCCGGTCAGCGACAACTTCGCGAGGAGCAGGCGTCGTGGGAGCGGATGACCGGCGCGGTGGCCAAGATCCTCTCGGTGCAGGGCTGACGACGGCCATGTGGAAGCGGCTCGCTCGTCTGGTTCGCGGCGGCGACCTCGATCGTCAGCTGCACGCCGAAATGCACTTCCACCTCGACATGGAAGCGGAGAAGTACATGCGACAGGGCATGGATCCCGACACGGCCCGCCGGCAGGCGCTCAGGAACTTCGGCCCGATGACGCGGCACGTCGAGGAGACACGCGACGCCCGCGGCCTGCGCTGGATCGCCGATTTCCTGCAGGACGCGCGCTATGCCGCCCGCACCCTGGCGGCGTCCCCCGGCTACGCCGCCGTGGCCGTCCTCACGCTCGGTCTCGGCATCGGCGCCAACGCGGCGATCTTCAGCGTCGTCAACGGCGTGGTGCTGACGCCGCTGCCCTACGCCAACGGGCAGCGGCTGCTGCTGGTGAACCACACGGCGCCGCTGGCCAGCCAGCAGAACTTTGGCGTGTCGATCAAGGAGCTGTACGACTACCGCGAACAGCTGGCCAGCTTCGACGGGCTGGTCGAGTTCCACCAGATGAACTTCGATCTGCTGCGCCGCGGCGAGCCCGATCGCGTCGCCACCGGCGTCGTCTCGCACAACTTCTTCGACGTGCTCGGCATCCAGCCGATCCTCGGCCGCACCTTCAGCGACGCCGACGACGACGAGGGCGCCGAAGCGGTGCTGGTGCTCGGCCACGACTACTGGACCACGCGCTTTGCCGCCGACCCGGGCATCATCGGCCAGGTGTTCCAGATGAACGATCGGCCGCACACCGTGATCGGCGTGCTCCCCGACGTGCCGCACTATCCCAATCGCGTCGATCTCTACATGCCGACGTCGGCGTGTCCGTTCCGTTCGGCGGCCGAACGCACCATCGCCGCCAACCGCCGGGCGTTCTCCGGCCTGCGGGTGTTCGGCCTGGTCAAGGACGGCGTCGCGTTCGAGGCCGCGTCCACCGAGGTGGCGACGGTCGGGCTGCGCTTCCAGCAGGACTTCCCGGACGTCTACCGCGCCGAAACCGGCTTCCAGGCACGCACCGCGCCGGTCCTGGCCGCACTCACCGCCGCGGCCCGCCCGGTCCTGTGGCTGCTGCTGGCGACGACCGGCCTCGTCCTCCTTCTCGCCTGTGCCAACGTCGCCAACCTGACCCTGGCGCGGATGCTCCGCCGCGATCGGGAGTTCGCCATGCGGGCGGCGCTCGGCGCCGGGCGCGGCCGCCTGATCCGTCAGTTGCTGTCCGAGAGCACGCTCCTGGCCGCGGTGGCCGGGGTGGTCGGCCTGGCGTTCGCGTGGACGACGCTGGGCCTGCTGACCCGGTTCGTGAGCCGCTTCACCCAGCGCACCGACGCCATCGGCCTCGACCCCGGGGTGCTGCTGTTCACACTGAGCGTGGCGGTGGCCAGCGGCATCGCGTTCGGCCTGGTCCCGGCGCTGTCGACCCGCAGCGACGTGCTGCCTTCGTTGAAGCAGGGCAGCCTGGGTTCGGGTGTGTCGGCCGGGCGCCGCCGCCTCCAGGACGCACTGGTCGTCGCCCAGGTGGCGCTGTCGGTCGTCATGCTGGTGGGCGCCAGCCTGCTGCTGGCGAGCGTGTGGCGGCTCCAGCGGGTCGAGCCGGGCTATCGCGCCGACCGGGTACTGGCGGCGACGGTGTTCGGCAACTTCTCGAAGTACCCCGACGCCCTTTCGCAGCTGCGGCTGTACGAGCCGCTCGTCGATCGCCTGAACCAGCTGCCGGGCGTCGAAGCGGCGGCGATCACCAACGCCGTCCCGCTGGTGGGCGCCAACCCCAACGAAACCCCCTTCGACATCGAGGGCCGCACACCCGACCCCGATCGGCGGCCGCGCGGCGACGTCCGGGTCGCCAGTCCGAGGTACTTCGAGACGCTCGGCATCCCGGTGGTCTCCGGACGGGCCTTTACCGCACTGGACCACAAGGACGCCCAGCGCGTGGTCGTGATCAACCAGGCGATGGCGCGCTACTGGGAGGGCGGCGACCCGATCGGCGCCCGGTTGTCGACCGACGACCGCGAGACCTGGTGGACGGTCGTCGGCGTGGTCGGTGACGTTCGTCAGTTCGGGCTCGACCGTGCCGCCGTGCCGCAGGCCTTCGTCCCGCTCGCGCAGATGCCCGGCGGGCTCGGCGGGCGGATCATGGTCCGCAGCGCCGGCGATCCGACCGGGCTGGCCCGTTCGGTGATCGAGGCGGTGCATGCCCTCGACCCGGACATGCCGGTGGAGGACGTGCAGACGCTGGAGCAGGTGCGCAGCGACTCGCTGGCGCGGCCGCGTCTCACCGCCCTGCTGCTGGCGATCTTCGCGGCGCTGGCCATGGCCGTCACCCTGGCCGGTGTCACCGGCGTCATCGCCGCCAACGTCTCGCAGCGCACGCGCGAATTCGGCGTCCGGATGGCGCTCGGTGCCACCCGAGGGTCGGTCCTCTTGATGGTGCTCGGGCAGGGCCTCGGCCTGGTGGCCCTCGGTCTGGTGCTGGGCCTGGCCGGGGCGGCGGCGTTCTCGACCGGGCTGTCGGCTTATCTCTTCGACACGCCGCCTCGCGACCCGCTCGTCCTGGCGGCGGTCGCCGTGACTTTCCTGGTGGCCGGGGCGCTGGCCTGCGTCGGACCGGCACGGCGCGCCACCGGCGTCGATCCGCTGGTGGCCCTGCGGGCCGAGTGAGCGCGCCGACCGGCCGCTACAGCCGCAGACCCTCGACGAACCGGAAGTTCGGCAGTTCGGCCAGCACACGCACCGGCGCGAACCCCGCCGCGGTCAGTTCGCCGGTGGTGTCGTAGCCCGCCGGGCGCGGCGTGGGCTTGGCGAAGAGGCCGGTAGAGCCCAGGCCTTCGACCACTTCGGCACGTCCGCCCTTGCGGAGGAGGCGGCGGGCCTCGCCGAGTACGGCGGCGCGCACCGCGGCGTCGCGTCCGGCGAAGCCGCCCTGGGTGTCGTCGACCACCACCAGATCGAAGCCGTCGGCGTCGAAGCCGGTGGACTCGCCACGCCAGATCTTCTGCTCGATCAGAAACCCCTCACGCGCCGCCGCGCTCCGCGCGCGCACCGCCTGATGGTCGTCGAAGACCAGTGCCGCCGCCGTGCCGCTCAGTCCCACCTTGGCGCCGAGTCCCGCCAGCAGCACCGCGTCGTCGCAGCCGACGAGGAGGAAGCGCTCGCCCATGCGCACGCCGGTCATCGACACCTGCAGCGGATCGATCGCCGGCTGGCGGAAGAACTTGAACAGCATGCCCGACATGATAGCCGGCCGGCCCGGGCGTCCCCGGGCCGCATGCTATATTTCACGGGTGAAAACCCCTGTTGAAATCGCTCCGGCGAAGGGCAAGCTCGGCGTGCTCCTGGTCGGCCTCGGTGCCGTCGCCACCACCACCATCGCCGGCGTCTTCGCCATCCGCAAGGGCCTTGCCCAGCCGATCGGGTCGCTCACCCAGATGGGCACCATCCGTCTCGGCAAACGCACCGAGGCCCGCTCGCCGAAGATCAACGAATTCGTGGACCTGGCCGGACTCGACGACATCGTCTTCGGCGGCTGGGACATCTTCGAAGAGGACACCTACGCGGCGGCGCGCACCGCCGGCGTCCTCGAACCGGCGTTGCTCGACAAGGTGCGCCGGGAGATGGAGGCCATCAAGCCGATGGCTGCCGTCTTCGACCAGCGCTACGTCAAGCGCCTGAACGGCCCGAACGTCAAGAAGGGCAGGAGCAAGATGGCCCTGGCCGAGCAGGTCGTCGCCGACATCCGCGCCTTCAAGGCGAAGCACAAGTGCACCCGGCTGGTGATGGTGTGGACCGGCAGCACCGAGGTGTTCATGAAGGAAGGGCCGGTGCACCGCTCGCTGGCGGCCTTCGAGAAGGGCCTGGCCAAGAGCGACGTCGCCATTCCGTCCTCGATGGTCTACGCCTATGCGGCGCTGAAGGAAGGCATCCCCTTCGCCAACGCGGCGCCGAACCTGACCGCGGACATCCCGGCGCTGCTCGAGCTCGCCGAGCGCACCCAGGCGCCGGTGGCCGGCAACGACATGAAGACCGGCCAGACGCTGATCAAGACCATCATCGCGCCGGGCCTCAAGGCGCGGATGATCGGCGTCAAGGGCTGGTACTCCACCAACATCCTCGGCAACCGCGACGGCGAGGTGCTGGACGACCCCGAGAGCTTCAAGACCAAGGAAGAGAGCAAGAAGAGCGCGCTCGACTACATCTTCCAGCCGCAGCTCTATCCCGAGCTCTACAAGGACATCTCCCACGTCGTCCGCATCAACTACTACCCGCCACGCGGCGACAACAAGGAGGGCTGGGACAACATCGACATCGTCGGCTGGCTCGGCTATCCGATGCAGCTGAAGATCAACTTCCTGTGCCGCGACTCGATCCTGGCGGCGCCCATCGTGCTCGACTCGGCGCTGTTCCTCGACCTGGCCAAGCGGGCCGGGATGTCCGGCATCCAGGAGTGGCTGTCGTTCTACTTCAAGGCGCCGATGCACGCCCCCGAGGTCTATCCGGAGCACGACCTGTTCATCCAGCTGATGAAGCTGAAGAACACGCTGCGCTATCTGAAGGGCGAGGAGCTCATCACGCACCTCGGCCGGGAGTACTACGACTAGCAGGGGACAGGGGACAGGAGGGCGCATGGCGAGCGAGACCAACCGGCGTGAGTTCCTGACCCTGGTGGCGGCTGCTGGCGCCGCCGGGTGGTCCCCCGCGACTGCGGACGCCCAGCGCTCGATGCCCACCCGCCGTATCCCGGTCAGCGGCGAGGGCTTGCCGGTGGTCGGATTCGGGTCGAGCAAAGTCGTCGAGGAGATCGCCGCGCACGGCGAGAGTCCGCTGCGCCAGGTGCTGCGCACGCTGGTCGCCGAGGGGGGCACGGTCGTCGACACCTGGCCGCGCAACCCGGCCAACGACGGCCGTTTCGGCGCGGTGATCAACGAGCCCGAACTGCGCGGCAAGCTCTTTGTCGCCACCAAGATCGACAAGGTGGGCAAAGCCGCAGGGGTTGCCCAGTTCCGCGAGGCGCAGCGCCTCTACGGCCGGAAGCCGATCGATCTGGCGCAGATCTTCAGCCTCACCGATCTCGAGACGCATTGGCCGAGCCTGCGGGCGTGGAAAGACGCCGGGGAGGCGCGCTACATCGGCATCACGGTGTCGGAGCCGAGGCTGCACGGTGCGCTCGAGGCGTTCCTCCGGAAGGAACGTCCGGACTTCACGCAGGTGAACTATTCGATCACCGAACGCGAGGCCGAAACGACGCTGCTGCCGCTGGCCGCCGACCGCGGCGTGGCCGTGCTGGTCAACCGCCCGTTCATGAACGGCGCGCTGTTCAAGCGCCTCGCCGCCACGCCGTTGCCGCCGTGGGCCACCGAGCTGGGCGCCACCAGCTGGGCGCAGTTCTCGCTCAAGTACATCCTGGCCCACCCGGCGGTGACCTGCGTCCTCACCGAGACCAGCAACCCGAAGCACATGGCCGAGAATGCCGCGGCGGCCTTCGGGCCACTGCCGGACGAGGTGGCGCGGCGGCGGATGCGGGAATTCCTCGCCACGGCGTGAAGCGCGGCCGTTCGACCGATGCATCGCCGCAACGCCGGCGATAGAATCGGGCGCATGTCGGACCAGACCCCCGGAAGCTCCCCCGAGATCGACGCGCTGCTGAAGGAAGATCGCCGCTTCGAACCGAGCGCGGCGTTCCGCGCCGCCGCCAACGTCAACGACCCGGGGATCTACGAACGCGCCGCCAGGGATCCGGAGGCGTTCTGGGCCGGCTTCGCCAGGGAACTCGACTGGATCACGCCGTGGCAGACGGTGCTGGAGTGGACGCCGCCCTACGCCAAGTGGTTCCTCGGCGGGACGCTGAACGCCAGCGCCAACTGTGTCGACCGCCACGCCCGCGGGCCGCGCCGCAACAAGGCGGCGCTCATCTGGGAGGGCGAGCCCGGCGACCGCCGGACGCTGACCTACTTCGACCTCTACCGGCAGGTCTCGCAGTTCGCCAACGTGCTCAAGGGCCTGGGCGTCGGCCGCGGCGACCGCGTCGCGCTCTACATGCCGCTCATCCCCGAGCTGGCCATCGCCATGCTGGCGTGCGCGCGGATCGGCGCCGTGCACAGCGTGGTGTTCGGCGGCTTCAGCGCCGACTCACTGCGCGATCGCATCAACGACTCGCAGTGCAAGGCGCTGGTCACCGCCGATGGCGGCTACCGGCGCGGCAACGTCGTGCCGCTCAAGCAGATGGCCGACGAGGCCCTCGCCGGCACGCCGTCGATCACCAGCGTCGTCGTCGTCCGTCGCGGCGCCGCCGACCTGCGCGTGCACATGCAGGCCGGTCGCGACCACTGGTACCACGACCTGATGCAGGATGCCTCGTTCGACTGTCCGCCCGAGCCGATGGACGCCGAGGACATGCTCTACATCCTCTACACGTCCGGCACCACCGGAAAGCCGAAGGGCATCGTCCACACCACCGGCGGCTACCTCACCGGCTGCTACGCCACGACCAAGTGGGTGTTCGACCTCAAGGAGGACGACGTCTACTGGTGCACCGCCGACATCGGCTGGGTCACCGGCCACAGCTACGTCGTCTACGGGCCGCTGGCCAATGGCGCGACGGTGGTGATGTACGAGGGCGCCCCCGACTGGCCGAAGAAGGACCGCTTCTGGGAGATCGTCGAACGCTACGGCGTGACCGTGTTCTACACGGCGCCCACCGCCATCCGCGCCTTCATGCGCTGGGGCACCGACTGGCCGGCGAAGCGCGACCTGTCCTCACTCCGCCTGCTCGGTTCGGTGGGGGAGCCGATCAACCCCGAAGCATGGGTGTGGTACCACCTGAACATCGGCCGCGAACGATGCCCGGTCGTCGATACCTGGTGGCAGACCGAGACCGGCTCGATCCTCATCACGCCGCTGCCCGGTCTCACCAGTACGAAGCCGGGATCGGCGACCCGGCCGTTCCCGGGCATCACGGCGCAGATCCTCACCGACAAGGGCGAGCCGATCCCGGTCGGCGGCGGCCTCCTGGCCCTGACCAGGCCGTGGCCGTCGATGCTGCGGGGAATCTACGGCGATCCGGACCGTTTCGTGGCCCAGTACTGGAGCCGCTGGCCAGGCAAGGGCATCTACTTCACCGGCGACGGCGCCAAGCTCGACGACGACGGCTTCTTCTGGCTGCTCGGCCGCGTCGACGACGTGCTGAACGTCGCCGGCCACCGGCTGGGCACGATGGAGGTCGAGAGCGCGCTGGTCGATCACCCGAAGGTGGCCGAGTCGGCCGTGGTCGGCCGCCACCACGAGATCAAGGGCCAGGCCGTCGCGGCGTTCGTGACGGTGAAGGAGGGCGTGGCGACGTCCGAAGCCCTCGCCGACGAGTTGAAGCAGCACGTCGTCCAGAAGATCGGCGCCATCGCCCGGCCCGACGACATCATCTTCGCCGCCGACCTGCCCAAGACGCGGTCGGGCAAGATCATGCGCCGCCTGCTGCGCGACATCGCCGAGGGCAAGGCCCTCGGCGACACCACAACACTGGCCGATCCGGCCGTCGTCGCCCGCCTGAAGGAGCAGTACGCCGACGAACAGGGCTGACGCCCTACTTCTCGAGGATGAAGGTGACCTTGAGGTTGACGCGGTACTCGGTGATCCTGCCCTTGGCGACCACCACCTTCATGTCCTGCACCCAGGCGCCCTCGACGTTCTTCAGGGTCTTCGAGGCCCGGGCGACGCCCTGTTCGACCGCGTCCTCGAAGCTCTTCTTGGAGGCGGCGATGATCTCGGTGACTCGTGCGACAGCCATGATGTCCACTCCTTGGTGACCGGCCCGTGGGCGGGGGCTCTGCCGGCGGGACCGTGGCGGTCCCGCGCAAGCGCCGATCCTACGTGACGGCGCGCAGTCTCGACAACGTGCCCCGGCGCAGGAACCTCGGCCGCAGTCCCGACGTCTGTGATGAAATGGAGCCCGACGCCCGCGCCCGCGCCGCTCCCAGCCGATGGCCCTGATCGAGACCCAAGACCTCTGGAAGACCTACACGATGGGCGATGAGGACATCCACGCCCTGCGCGGAGTCAGCATCCAGATCGACAAGGGCGAATACGTGGCCATCATGGGCCCGTCGGGCTCCGGCAAGTCGACGTTGATGAACCTCATCGGCTGCCTCGACACGCCGAGCAAGGGCACCTACCTCCTGAACGGCAAGGAGGTCAGCACCATGAACGACAACGAGCTGGCCCGGATCCGCAACGAGGAGATCGGCTTCGTCTTCCAGACCTTCAACCTGCTGCCCAGGGCCACTGCGCTCCACAACGTCGAGCTGCCGCTGGTCTACGCCGGGATTCCCGCCAAGGAGCGGCTCGAGCGGGCCCGCCAGGCGCTGGACAAGGTCGAACTCAGCCAGCGGATGAACCACAAGCCCAACGAGCTGTCCGGCGGTCAGCGCCAGCGCGTCGCCATCGCCCGGGCCCTGGTCAACAACCCCTCGATCCTGCTCGCCGACGAGCCCACCGGCAACCTCGACTCGAAGACCGGCGTCGAGATCATGGCGCTCTTCGAGCGCCTGCACGGCGCCGGCAACACGATCGTGCTGGTCACCCACGAGGCCGATGTCGCCGCTTACGCCAAGCGGCAAATCCTCATCCGTGACGGCCAGGTGGAGAAGGACGTCCGGCAGGCGCCGGAAGCGGTCGGGCCGGCGGCGGCGCGCTGACCGCGGGCCTCAGACGCCGGGAGGCAGCAGGCGCGCGGCCGTCCTGAAGCGCCGGTAGTTCGAGTATTCAGCGAACCCGGTGCCGCGTCCCAGGGACGGCAAGAAGAACTCCTCATCCATCCGCCGTAGCACCGTCAGATCGACCGCGGCGTCGCGTTCGAACCCGACCCGGACCACGGCCTCGAACCCGTCAGCGGCGCCCTGGTCGCGCGTGTGGACCTCGGCGCGGCACAGCCGCCCGGTCAGCGGTTCGCCCCAGGGCGCGACCCGGCTTGGCATGTCGCCGCCGGTCGGCCGGCGGATCAGCGTCGGACGCGCCGTCTCGGTGACGTCGAGGCGATGGCCTCGACAGGTCGCGGCGCCTTCGGTCGACGTGGAACCGCGGCAAGGTCAGTCGCGCCCGGTTCCTCGGGTGCAGGAACTCGAGCGGCAAGGACCGAAGGTTGACGGTGTGCGGCGCCCCGAGATTGTGGACCGCGCTGGCGATGAGCAGCGCCCGCGCCCGATCCCGGCTCTCGGGGTGTTCGACGGCACAGCAGATCATGCTGGCGGTCCCGGTATCTGGCGCGGCATTCCGGCCCCGCCCATCCGGCGGTAGTTCGAGTAGACCGCTTCACCGTCGCCCTTGTGTCGAGGCGGGTCGAAGAAGACTTCATAGAGGCGGACCGGGACGGTCAGGTCGATCGTCGGATCGTGGGCGAAGTCCACACGGACCACCGCCTCGAACCAGGCGCCCAGCTGGCCATCCCTGGTCCGGGCTTCGGTGCGGCACAGTCGCCCCGTCACCGGTTCGACCCAGGCGCTCAGCCGGGTCGGCATGTCGCCGCCTTCACGGCCCCTGATGAGCGTCGGCCGTACCGTCTCGACGAGATCGATCCGCACCGCCGCACAGTCGCCGGCGCGCTCGCGACCGCTGCCGACGACCACGAAACGGGCTTCGTTGCGGCGGTGCAGCATCTCGAGCGCCAGGCTGGGCAGGTTGATGGTGCGCGGGGCGCCGAGGTTGTGCCTGGCGCCTTCGAGCAGCAGCGCCAGTGCGCGCTCGCGCCCGTCCTCCGAGTCGCGCTGCAACAGCGCTTCGAGCGGCAGGCCGGACCGGGACGTGGGCTTGCCGTTGACCGTCCGCACCTCCCGGTAACCGAGCCAGCCGGCATTGCCGGGCAGCGGCACGAACGCCACGGTCGAGTGAAGAATCCGCGGCCGGGTCTCATCGCGCGAGATGCCGTCCGACCGGCCAGTGCCGTAGCCGGGGCGGCTGTGCGGCCACTGGGTGAACTGCTCGTCGGCGACCATTCGGCCAAGCTGCGACTCGTAGTCGGTGAGGTAGGCGAGCAGCCGCCCGCGTACGGCCAACGGGTCGGCGTTCTGCCCGGCGAGCCGGGACGTGCCCGCCAGCAGCACCGCGCCGGCCACCCACGCCACGAGGATGCCTCGATGTGCCATGTGCCCTCGCCAGCCGCTCGACCTAGATCGCCGCGACGTGTCCTGGTTCCACCTCGACGAGCGGCGCGTCGCGATCGACCGACGCCGGGTCGAGCTCGAGGCGTTGCCGCGGCGCGTCGGGGTCGGTCACTGGAATCGCCGACAGCAGCGCCCGTGTGTAGGGATGCGCCGGGTTGGCGAACAGCGCCTCGGTGTCGCCCATCTCGACGATCTTGCCGAGGTACATCACCGCGACCCGGCGGCAGATGTGGCGCACCAGCCGCAGGTCGTGGGCGATGAAGAGGTAGGTGAGCTGCAGACGCTGCTGCAGGTCCATCAGCAGGTTGACCACCTGGGCCTGGATCGAGACGTCCAGCGCCGACACCGGCTCGTCGGCGATGATGAACCGCGGCTCGAGGGCGAGGGCGCGCGCCAGGCCGATGCGCTGCCGCTGCCCGCCGCTGAATTCGTGCGGATAGCGCTCGAGGTGCGCCGGGTCCAGGCCGACGAGGCGGAACAGCTCGACGACCCGCGCCGCGCGGTCGCGCTTCGTGCCGAGCTTGTGGATCGCCAGCGGCTCGTCGACGATGTCGCGGGCCCGCATCCGCGGGTTCAGCGACGAGTAGGGATCCTGGAAGATCATCTGCAGATGGCGCCGCGCCGCCCGCATGCGCGCGCTCGAGAACGCCAGCACGTCGTCGCCCTGGTAGCGCACCTCGCCCGACGTCGGCTCGACGAGCCGCAGCATGCAGCGCCCGGTCGTGCTCTTGCCGCTGCCCGATTCGCCGACCAGGCCGAACGTCTCGCCCTCGTCGATGGCGAAGCTGACGCCGTCGACGGCCTTGACGACCGTGCCGGCGCGGAACAGCCCGCCGCCGCGACTGAAGTGCTTGGTGAGGTCGCGGACCTCCACCAGCGGCCGGCTCACGAGGCACGCTCCGGCGATGCGGCGGCGGGCACGTGCAGCAGGCAGCGGGCCCGGTGCCCGGGGCCGACCGCCACCTCGGGGGGATCGATGCGCCCGCAGTCAGCGAGCCGCTCGCTGCAGCGCGGCGCGAACGCGCATCCTGGCGGCAGCGCGGCCAGATCGGGCACGGTGCCGTCGATGGCGACGAGGCGCTCGCCGGCGCGACCGTGCGGAATCGACGCCAGCAGGCCGCGGGTGTAGGGGTGGGCCGGCGATCGAAAGATCGACCGCACCGGGCCGTCCTCGACGATCCGGCCGGCGTACATCACCGCCACCCGGTCGGCGACCTCGGCGACCACTCCCAGATCGTGCGTGATGAGCAGCAGCGACAAGTCGAAGGTCCGCCGCATCTCACGCAGCAGGTCCAGGATCTGCGCCTGCACGGTGACGTCGAGCGCCGTCGTCGGCTCGTCGGCGATGACCAGCGGCGGCCGGCAGGCCAGCGCCACGGCCAGCATCACGCGCTGCCGCATGCCGCCCGACAGCTGGTGCGGGTAGTCGTCCACCCGCTTCTCCGGATCGACGATCCTGACCGCCCTGAGCAGTTCGACGGCGCGCCCGCGGGCCTCGCGCTTGCCGGCCAGGCCGTGGACGATCAGCGCTTCAGCCACCTGCGCGCCGACGCGCATCACGGGATTGAGCGCCGCCATCGGCTCCTGGAACACCAGGCCGATGCCGGCGCCGCGAACCGCACACATGTCGGCTTCGGACAGCGACAGGAGGTCGCGGCCCTGGAAGACCACCTGCCCCGCGGTCGTGCGGCCGGCTGGAGGCAGCAGGCGCATGATCGAGAACGCCGTCACCGACTTGCCACTGCCGGATTCGCCGACCAGGCCGAGCGTCTCGCCGCGCCGCAGGTCGAACGACACGTCGTTGACCGCCGTGAGGGTCCGCCCGGTGGTCTCGAACACCGTCGTCAGGCCCCGGACCGAGAGCAGCGGTTCCCCGGACGCGGCACTACTCAACGGCCACCTCGCGGAACTCGCCGAACACGCCGCGCAGCGTGTCGGCGATCTCGCCGACGGTGGCTCCGGCTTCCACTGCGGTGATGATCCGCGGCACCAGGTTGTCGGTGCCGCGCGCCGCCGACTCGACGCCGTCCAGCGCGCCTCGCCACGCCGCGCCGTCGCGCCGCTCGCGCAGCGCCCGGACCCGCGCCACCTGCTGCCGCTCGACGTCGGCATCGAGGGCGAACACCGCCATCGCCGGCCGCTCGTCGGTGGCGAATCGATTGACGCCGACCACCACGCGGTCGCCGCGGTCGATGTCCTGCTGGGCGGCATAGGCCGCCTCCTGGATCTGGCGCTGGATGACGCCGGTCTCGATGGCTCGCAGCGTGCCGCCGGCGGCGTCGATGCGCTCCAGGAGCGCGCTCGCCCCGGCCTCGATCCGATCGGTGAGCTGTTCGATGTACCAGGCCCCGGCGAAGGGGTCGACCGTGTTGGCGACACCGGACTCGTGGGCGATGATCTGCTGCGTGCGCAGGGCAATCCGCGCCGATTCCTCGGTGGGCAGCGCCAGCGCCTCGTCGCGTCCGTTGGTGTGCAGCGACTGGGTGCCGCCGAGCACCGCGGCCATCGCCTGCACCGCGACCCGCACGATGTTCACGTCGGGCTGCTGGGCGGTGAGGGTGCTGCCGGCGGTCTGGGTGTGGAAGCGCAGCTGCTGGGCGCGCGGGCTGGTGGCCGCGAACCGCTCGCGCATGATTCTCGCCCACAGCCGCCGCGCGGCCCGGAACTTCGCCACTTCCTCGAGGAAGTCGTTGTGGGCGTTGAAGAAGAAGCTCAGGCGCTGACCCAGCCGGTTGACGTCGAGGCCGGCGTCGACCGCGGCCTGCACGTAGGCGACGGCGTTGGCGAAGGTGAAGCCGATCTCCTGTACCGCCGTCGAGCCGGCTTCACGGATGTGATAGCCGCTGATCGAAATGGTGTTCCACTGCGGCACCTCGCGCTCGCAGTAGGCGAACACGTCGGTGACGATGCGCAGCGACGGGCCCGGCGGGTAGATGTAGGTGCCGCGGGCGACGTACTCCTTCAGGATGTCGTTCTGCACGGTGCCCGACAACTGCGCCGGTGTGATGCCCTGGCGCCTGCCGACGGCGACATACAGGGCCAGCAGCACGATCGCCGTGGCGTTGATCGTCATCGACGTCGAGACCCGGTCGAGCGGGATGCCGTCGAACAGCCGCGCCATGTCCTCGACCGAGTCGATGGCCACGCCGACCTTGCCGACTTCGCCGGCCGCCAGGGGGTGGTCCGAGTCGTAGCCGATCTGCGTCGGCAGATCGAACGCGACGCTCAGGCCCGAGACCCCCTGGCCGAGCAGGTAGCGGTAGCGCCGGTTGGACGCCTCGGCGGTGCCGAACCCGGCGTACTGCCGCATGGTCCACAGCCGGCCGCGGTACATCGTGGGCTGGATGCCCCGCGTGAACGGGTACTGCCCGGGGTAGGCCAGCGCCGTGGCCGGGTCCCAGGCCGCCAGGTCGGCCGGGACCGCGAAAAATCGGGGGGATTCACCGGGCATCGCGACTGGCATTGTAGCCAGACCCCCGCCGGAGGAGGCGGCGGCTGCACAGGGTTGCGCACTTCCGCACGCCGCCCTTACAATGTCGCGTCCGCCCTCCCTCATGACCGACTTGGCCGACCCCGCCCGCCGCCCGGTGAGCTCAGGTGTCGGCGTGCCGCGCCGGATTCCCAGCCTGCGCTTCCCTTGCCCTGCCCCCACCCGCGAGGAGGGAATCCATGGATGACGTCCAGAACCGGTTCGCCCGCGAGCTCGCCGACGCGATTGCGGCCGCCGTGGCGGCGAGCACCGCGGTCGAGTCGTGCCGCGAACGCGCCCGCGAAGCCGGCTTCGACCTGCGGGTGACGCTCGAGGCGACCGTGGGATTCGCGACCCGGCCCGGTCCCGCCGCGACCGAGTCGCCGGCCGTGGCCGACCGGGAGCCGAAGCACCTGGAGATCACCGCCAACGACCGGCGGTTCCTGCGCTCCCTGCGCATCGCCGCCGACGAAGTGAAGGTCGAAGAAGCGAACTGACGGCGACTGGCCGCCGCGCTGGCGCACCGCCGGCGGCTACGTCCCGCGCTTCGACTGGTTCGCGACCGCTTCCGCGGCCTTCTTCGCCGCCTCGGCGTCGCCGAGGTAGTAGTTGCGCAGCGGCCGCAGCTCGGCGTCCAGCTCGTAGACGAGCGGGATGCCGGTGGGGATGTTCAGCTCGACGATCGCCTCGTCGCTGATGCCGTCGAGGTACTTGACGAGCGCCCGGAGGCTGTTGCCGTGGGCGGCGACGATCACCCGCCGGCCGGCGCGGATGTCCGGGGCGATGGTGTCGTGCCAGTAGGGCAGGAACCGCGCGACGGTGTCCTTGAGGCACTCGGCCAGCGGCAGCTCGTCGGGGCCGAGCCCGGCGTAGCGGGGATCGTGTCCTGGGAACTGCGGATCGTCTCGCGTCAACGCCGGCGGCGGGATGTCGTAGCTGCGCCGCCAGATCTTGACCTGTGCCTCGCCGTGCTTCGCGGCCGTCTCGGCCTTGTTGAGCCCCTGCAGGGCCCCGTAATGGCGCTCGTTCAGCCGCCACGACCGGTGCACCGGAATCCACAGGAGATCGAGCTCGTCCTGCACGATCCACAACGTGCGGATGGCCCGTTTCAGGACCGAGGAGTAGGCGACGTCGAAGCGGTAGCCCTCGGCCTTCAGCAGGCGGCCGGCGGCGTGCGCTTCGTCGCGGCCCTTGTCGCTCAGGTCGACGTCGACCCAGCCGGTGAAGCGGTTCTCCCGGTTCCAGGTCGACTCGCCGTGACGGAGCAGGACGACGGTGGGCATGGCGGATTCAGGCCAGCTGGGCGATCGCGGCGCGGCCGGCGTACACCGCGCCGTCGCCGAGCGACTCTTCGATGCGCAGCAACTGGTTGTATTTGGCGATCCGGTCGCTGCGCGACGCCGATCCGGTCTTGATCTGTCCGGCCGCGGTCCCGACCGCCAGGTCCGCGATGGTGGCGTCCTCGGTTTCGCCCGAGCGGTGCGAGATGACGCTGCGGTAGCCCGCCGCCGACGCCATGGCGATGGCGTCGAGGGTCTCGGTGACGGTGCCGATCTGGTTCAGCTTCACCAGCAGCGCGTTGGCCACGCCCTCGCGGATGCCGCGGGCGAGGATCTCGGGGTTGGTCACGAACACGTCGTCGCCGACCAGCTGGACCTTGCCGCCGAGCGCCTGGGTCAGCAGCGTCCAGCCGCGCCAGTCGCCCTCGGCGCAGCCGTCCTCGATCGACAGGATGGGATACTGCCGGCACCAGTCCTCGTAGAGCGCGACCATGCCCTCGGAATCGCGGGCGGGCTCACCCGACTTGTGGAACTCGTAGCGGCCGGCGGCGTTGCCGAACTCGCTGGCCGCGCAGTCGAGCGCGATGTAGACGTCGGTACCGGCGCGGAACCCGGCGTTGCCGATCGCGTCCATCACCGCATCGAGGGCGTCGCGGTTGCTCTTCAGATTCGGGGCGAAGCCGCCCTCGTCGCCGACGCCGGTCGACAGCCCGCGTTTCTTCAGGATGGCGCGCAGGGCGTGGAAGATCTCGGTGCCGGCGCGCAGCGCCTCGCGAAACGAGGGGAAGCCCACCGGCATCACCATGAACTCCTGGAAGTCCACGTTGGTGTCGGCGTGGGCGCCGCCGTTGAGGATGTTCATCATCGGCACCGGCAGGGTGTACCCGGTGGTCGCGCCGGCGGTCGCGGCGACGTGCGCGTAGAGCGGCAGGCCGGCGTCCTCGGCGCCGGCCTTGAGGGCGGCCATGGACACGCCGAGCAGCGCGTTGGCACCGAGCCGGCCCTTGGTCGGCGTGCCGTCCAACGCGATCATCGCCTCGTCGAGGGCCCGCTGCTGCCAGTCGCGATTGACGACGGCCTGGCGCAGCTCGCCGTTGACGTGGGCGACCGCCCGGGTCACACCCTTGCCGAGGAACCGCGCCGTGTCGCCGTCGCGCAGCTCGAGCGCCTCACGTTCGCCGGTCGAGGCGCCAGACGGCACCGCGGCCCGCCCGCGGGCGCCGCTGTCGAGCAGGACGTCCACTTCGACGGTGGGATTGCCGCGCGAGTCGAGGATCTCGCGGCCATGGATGTCGACGATGTGCACGGGTGACGCTCCGCTGTCCCGGCGCCGCACTGCCGCGCCGGTGGATGGCAAGCCGCCGATAGTATCGCCCGAAGGCCGTGTCAGATCGATGGCTTCGTGCCCGTTCAGCGGTCGTCATGCAGTCCCGCGTGACCGTGCGCAATCGATTGCCGCCGGCCCTCAGCCCCGGTCCACCCCGGCCTCGATCGCCAGCGCCTCGGCCTCGATCGCGCCGAGCCGCGCGTCCTCGTCCACCGTGACCACGACGATGCCGCGTTCGGTGACGGTGTGGCGACGGCGATCCTCGTCGAGGTCGTGGCCGATCACCGCGCCCCGCGGCACCAGCACGTCGCGATCGACGATGGCATTGCGAATCCGGGCGTGGCGCCCGACCTGCACGCCCGGCATCAGGATGGAGTGCTCGATGACCGCAAAGCTGTGGACGCGGACGTTGGGGCAGAGGATGCTGCCGCGGATGCGGCTGCCCGAGACGATGCACCCAGGCGAGATCACCGAGTCGATGGCGGTGCCGGTGCGGCGATCGTCGCCGAAGACGAACTTGGCCGGCGGCGCCTGCGGCTGGTAGGTGCGCAGCGGCCATTCCGGATCGTAGAGGTTGAACTCCGGATTGACGTCACAGAGGTCCATGTTGGCCTCGTAGTAGGCGTCGAGCGTGCCGATGTCGCGCCAGTACTTGGCGGTCTTCTTGTTCTCGTCGTAGAACGGGTAGGCGAACACCCGGCCGCTGCCGAGCAGCGAGGGCAGGATGTTCTTGCCGAAGTCGTGGTGGCTGTCGGGATCGGCGGCGTCGGCATCGAGCGCCTTGACCAGGACATCCATGTCGAAGACGTAGATGCCCATCGACGCCAGGGCGAGGTGCGGCACGCCGGGCATGGGCGTCGGGCGGGCCGGCTTCTCCTGGAAGCCGACGACGCGGCGATCGGGGTCGATGGCGACGACCCCGAACCGCGTCGCGTCCTCGACCGGCACCTCGATGGTCGCCATCGTCACCGCGGCGCCGTGCTCCTCGTGGGCCCGGAGCATCTTGCGGTAGTCCATCTTGTAGACGTGGTCGCCGGCCAGCACCACCACGTGGCGCGGCGCCTCCCGCTCGATGGAATACAGGTTCTGGTAGACCGCGTCCGCGGTGCCGAGGTACCAGTGCTCGCCGACCCGCTTCTGCGGCGGCAGGATCTCGATGAACTCGCCCAGCTCCTCGGAGACGATGTTCCAGCCCATGCGGATGTGGCGGTTGAGCGACAGCGACTTGTACTGCGTGGCGATGAACACGCGGCGCAGGCCGGAATTGACGCAGTTGGAGAGGACGAAGTCGATGATCCGGTAGGGGCCGCCGAAATAGACCGCCGGCTTGGCACGGTCGCGGGTCAGGGGCGACAGCCGCTCGCCGGCGCCCCCGGCGAGCACGATGACGAGCGCGTCGTCTCGAACCATTGGCGGTCTCCCCGCTGAGAGGCCGGCACCGGTTCCCGGTGTCGGCCATGAGGTGTCGAATCTATCACGGCAACACCACCGTCGAGTTTGGCCCAACTCGTTGTGTTCCATGGAGTTAGGGCCGTTGACACGGCTCCGGCCAACCCATATGATTGCTAGCTGTTCCACTTTTCAGCTTTTTTTGGAGATGTGCATGACGTTCAAGGCCCGTGGTGTCGCGCTGGTCGTCGTTGCTGCCGTGGTGGTCGCATTGCCTGCGGCGGCGTTCGCGCAGCGGGATGACCGGAAGCGCAGCAGACAGGAACGCCAGGAAATCGAGGGGCTCGTCAAGACCGTCGACGCCGCCATGGCCGGTGAGCCGGCGCCGACCGACGTGACGATGGAGGTCGACCCGGTCTTCCTGAAGTCGCAGGAAGCGCGCATGTTCGTGCCGTTCACGATCGACATCACCGGCTTCCCGGCCGGGAAGGACGCCGCGCTCTACATCCGCGTCGTCGACCCGACCGAGAAGGTCGACCCGAAGAAGAAGGTCGAGTACCCGTGGGACGACGTCCACTTCGTGCCCGCCGCGCAGCTCTCCGGCGATCCGATGCGACTCCACCGCGTGTTCATGGCCAAGGCCGGCACCTACGATCTCTACGCGCTCATCAAGGAGCGGGTGCCGGAGAAGGGCGACAAGAACGCGCCGGTGAAGAGCGGCCTGCTCAAGACCTCGATCACCGTTCCCGACCTGAACGCCGAGTTCACGACCAGCTCGATCCTCGTCGCCGACAAGGTCAACATGCTGCAGCAGCCGCTGACCATGGACGAGGCCCGCGAGCGGCCGTTCACCTTCGGTACCCAGGAGCTGGTGCCGGCGGCCGACATGAACTTCGGCAAGAACGAGGAGCTCTCGATCTTCTTCCAGGTCTACAACCCCGGCCTCAACGCCAACGGCAAACCCGATCTCAGCCTCGAGTACGCCTTCCACCGCAAGGAGGGCGCCGAGGAGAAGTTCTTCAACAAGACCAATCCCCAGGCAGTCAACGAAAGCAACCTGCCGCCGCAGTTCGACCCGGCCAAGTTCCCGGTGCCGGGCGGCATCACGGTGCCGCTCACCAGCTTCGGTGAGGGCGACTACCGCCTCGAGATCAAGGTCACCGACAAGACCACGAACAAGGTGCTGACGCGCAACGTCAACTTCAGCGTCAAGGCCGCGTCGTAAGTTCGCTGCAAGCCCCCCGTCCCGCGCGCGCCGCGCGGGACGGGCTCGCGTTCGCGCCATGGAGATCCGCATGATCGCCCGTCGCGTCTGGCTCGTCCCGGTGACCGTGATCTGCCTGGCGTGGGCCGGCGTGGCCGCGGCGCAGGACCCGCCGCGGCCGGCTGAAGCGGTCACCCGCATGGCGGTGACCGGTCCCGGTGTGATCTACGGGGTGGTGCTCGACGAGGATGGCTCGCCGATTGACGGAGTGGTGATCTCGGCGTTGGGCGGGGCGACAGCGTTCGCCGTGACCGACCGCGCCGGGCAGTACCAGCTGACCGAACTGCCGCCCGGCCCCTACGTGGTGCGGGCCCACCGCGACGGTTTCGCCCAGGGCCGCAGCGCGCTGGTCAACGTCCGGTCCGCCGTCCGGGCTCCCTCGTCCTTCACCCTGCGTCGCGCCGATGCGGCCGTGCTGGCCGCCGGCGTCGGCGCCATCGATCCCGACGCCGCGCCTGCCGCGCGGGACGAGAGCGAAGTGGCGTGGCGTCTGCGCCGCGTGAAGCGCAGCGTCCTCAAGGACGAAGCGACGGGCGCGGTCGCCGAGGCCGACCGGGTCGACTTCGAGGCCGATGACGACTGGTTCCTCGAGGAGTCGCTGGAGTTCATCGGCCGGGCCTTCGAGTCGTCGGCCCGGCTGGCCTCGGCGCTGTTCACCGATTCGCCGCTCTACGGCCAGTTCAACCTGCTGACGGCCACCGCCTACGACGACTCCGGCGATCTGGTGATGTTCGGCCAGCCGTCGGGGGTGGCGTTCCTGGCCGTCGGCGCCCCGGTTGGTCGGCATGGCGACTGGGCGGCCCGAGTCGCCATGAACAGCGGCGACGTCACGTCGTGGACGATGGCCGGCGATTACACCACCCGCGCGCCGGCGCGGCATCGTGTGGCGGTCGGCGTCAGCTACAGCCTGCAGCGCTACGAAGGCGGCGGCTTCGCCGCCAGGCAGGCGGTGCCGGATGGCCATCGCAAAGTCGCCGCCCTGTCGGTGTCGGACGACCTCGACCTGACGCGGCAGTGGACCGTCGGCGTCGCCGCGCGGTACGAGAAGTACGACTACCTCGACGGCTACGGACTGGTCAGCCCGACCGTTCGCGCCGTGTTCGCGCCGGTCCCCGAGTTGCGCTTCCATGCCCGCGCGTCGCTGCAGCAGGTCGCCCCCGGCGCCGAGGAATTCGTGCCTCCGGCCCATGCCCAATGGGTGCCGCCGCAGCGCACGTTCGCGCCAATCGGGGCGAGCCAGTTCGCGACCGAGCGCGTGCAGCACTACGAGGTTGGCGCCACCCGCGTCTACCCCGGAGCGTCCGTCGGCGTGCGCGTGTTCCGGCAGGCGGTCGACGACCAGCTGGTCACGGTCTTCGGCGCGGCGGATCCCGCCCGGCTGGTCGCGGCCGGAGGCTACTACGGCGTCGCCACCGCCGGGGATGCCGCCGTGCAGGGCTGGGGAGTCCGCGTCGATCACGCGTTCTCCCCCTATGTCCGCGGCAGCGTCGACTACGCCCAGGTGGTCACCGACTGGACCGGCCCGTCGCTGCGCACCCAGCGGGCCCTGGCGGCGCTGGCGCCGCGGGTGCTGCGTCAGGCCCGGGAACGACTCCACGACGTGACCACGACCATCGAGGCCGAAGTGCCGCAGACCTCGACCCGGTTGCTGGCGCATTACAAGGTCAACACCGGTTTTGCGGGCGATCCGCGCGGCCTGCAGTCGGCCGATTTCCGTTTCGACATGCAGCTCCGGCAGGGACTGCCGTTCATGAGCGCGGTCGGCGACTGGGAAATGCTCCTCGGCGTCAGGAGCCTGTTCCGCACCGCCTTCGACGACCGGTCGTTCTACGATGAGCTGCTGGTCGTGCGGCCGCCGAAGCGGGTGATGGGCGGTCTGCAGGTCCGCTTCTGACGGATTCGGTCGCGGCCGATTTCCCGGATCTTGGACGTCGTCTCCAAGCCGTTGGAATCCTCTCGGTCTTTGCCCGTGGCTCGTCCGCAAATGACTGAAAACAAAGCGATACCGTGCACTCCGGATTTCCGGATCGTGGTATGTGCTTTGCACCGAACTCGACCTCGGTGCCCTGAATGTCCCCGGTGACCGTCTCCGCGCCCGCGAGCTCCGCCCCGGAATGGCGGGAGCGAATGCGCACCACGCTTCCGGTGGGGGTCGCCGCGGTGCTGTTGCTGCTGGGGCTGGCCAACATCGTCCAGCGCGCCACCCGCGACGATGTCGAGGACGGCGTGCTGTGGGTGCAGCGGTCGACCGGCGTCGTCGCCGCCGAGGTCGACCCGGTTTCCCCGGCAGCCCGGGCCGGCGTGAGGGCCGGCGACGTGCTGCTCGCCGTCGACGGCCAGCCGATTGAGTCGCGCGACGACGTCCACGCCCTGCAGCAGGCGGCCAGCCGTGGCACCCGCCACACCTACACGCTGCTGACGCTCGGCGATCGGCGCGTCGCGCAGGTGACGCTGGCGCCGATCCCGCGCGGCGTCGGCACGCTCTACTACGTGCTGGCTGCGGTCGGCATCTTCTCTCTGCTCGTCGGCGCCACCGTGCGCACCCGCCGGCCCAACGACGAGGCGACGCTCCACTTCTTCTGGCTCGCGGTCGCCTTCTTCGGCGTGTTCACCTTCTCGTTCTCCGGCCGGCTCGATCGCGTCGACTGGGTGTTCTACTGGGCAGACCAGATCGCCACGCTGCTGCTGCCGCCGCTCTTCGTCCACTTCGGGCTGGTGTTCCCGGACCGGCCGCGGACGCCGCTGCTGTCACGGCTGTCCCGCCAGGGTTGGCCCCTGCTCTACCTGCCGCCGGCCGCCCTCGGGCTGCTTCGTGCCGCCGTGCTGGCCCGCGCCTCGGCCGACCCGGCCCGCATGATCGGCACCATCGCCTGGCTCGACCGTTTCGAGCCGCTCTACCTCGCCGCCTACATGCTCGGCGGGCTGGTGCTGTTCGGGACCGCGCTACGCCACGCCCGCTCGACGACGGCGCTGCGGCAGCTGCGCTGGATCGTGTGGGGCACGGCGATCGGCGCCGGCCCGTTCATCCTCGCCTACGCCATTCCGTTCGCGCTCGGCGCCAACCCCTCGCTCACCATGGAGCTCACCGCGGTGCCGATCGGCATCGTCCCGCTGGCCTTCGCCTCGGCGATCGTGCGCTACCGGCTCATGGACGTCGAAGGCATCCTGAAGCGCCTGCTGGTCTACACCGCGGCGCTCAGCGCCATCGTCGCCATCTACACCGTGATCGTCCGCACGACCGGCGTGTATTTCACGCCGACCGAAGACGACCACCGCTGGGTGATCGCCGCACTGGCCACCGTGGTCGTCCTGCTGCTCGCCCGGCCGGTCAAGGACGGCGTGCAGAACGCCATCGAACGGGTCCTCTACCGTGATCGCTACGACTACCGGCGCGCCCTGGTCGGCTTCGCCCGCGAGCTCAACACCGACCTCGACCTCGACCGGCTCGCCGAGCGCCTGCTGGCCCGGGTCAAGGACACGCTGCTCGTCGATCGCCTGTGCCTGATGTCGGCCACGGGCTACGGCGCGTTCGAAGCCGTGCGTCATGCCGGCTTCGACCAGACGCCGCCGATCATCGCCCGGGGCTCGGCGGTGGCCGAGCGCCTGTCGCAGGGGCACGGCGTTCGCCTCGACGACCCGATGGCGGCGGCGCGTCTGCCGGCCGAGGACGTCGAGTTCTGGCGCGACGCCGGCCTCTACTACTTCGTACCATGCGTCTCAAAGGGCACGGCCATCGCCGTGCTCGGCCTCGGCCGCCGCGAGAACGGCGAGCCGCTCACCAGCGACGACCTCGGGCTGGTCACCGCGATGGCCGGCCAGGTGGCGACCTCGATCGAGAACGCCCGGCTCTACCGCGAGCTGCACGTCAAGGCGGCGGAGTTCGACCGGCTGCGCGTGTTCAACGAGCACATCCTCGAGTCGCTCGACGACGGCCTGCTGGTGGTCGGCGGCGACGGCGCCGTCATCCGCTGGAACCACGCTCTGGAGCGAATCTACGGCCTGCGCCGCGGCGAGGCGATCGGCCGCGGCCTCGACGCGCTCTTCGACCCGCCGGTGGTCGCGGCCATCGACACCGCCCGGCAGTCGTCGCCCAACGGCGGCACCGAGTACCGGGTGCCGATGCGCTCACGGGGCGCCCGCGTCGAGACGACACTGCTCGTCAACGTCACGACCGTCCCGCTGCTGCCGATGCCTGGCCGCGAATGGGCCGGCACGATCGTGATGTTCGAGGACGTCACCGCCCGGGCCCACCTCGAGGAACAGCTGCGGGTCTCGGAACGGATGGCCTCGCTCGGGCTGCTCGCCGCCGGTGTCGCCCACGAGGTCAACACGCCGCTCACCGGCATCTCGAGCTACACCCAGATGCTGCTCGAGCAGGCCCAGCCCGACGATCCGCGGACCGCGGTGCTGGAGAAGATCGAAAAGCAGACCTTTCGCGCCGCCCGCATCGTCAACGGGTTGCTCAACCTGTCACGGCCGGCGCCGGCCGACGACACCGAGCGCTCGGTCGTGGATCTCAACGCCGTCGCCGCCGATGTCCTCACCCTCCTCGAACACCAGTTCGACAAAGGCCGGGTAAAGGTCCGCCGTGAGCTCGCTGCCGAGCCGGTGCCGGTCGTCGGGTTCGAGTTCAAGCTGCAGCAGGTGTTCCTCAACCTGTTCCTCAACGCCCGCGACGCCATGCCGAGCGGCGGCTGGCTGACCATCGCCACCAGGGTGGAGGACGGACGGGCGATCGCCGAGGTCCGCGACACCGGCACCGGCGTCTCTCCGGAGCACCTCGCCCGTATCTACGATCCGTTCTTCACCACCAAGGGCACCGGCCGCGGCACCGGACTGGGCCTGTCGATCTCCTACGGCATCGTGCAGGAGCACCTGGGCACGATCGAGTGTCAGAGCGCCGTCGGCCAGGGCACCACCTTCGTCGTCAGCTTCGCGCTGGCCGGCTCCGCCGAGGCCAGGCGCCAGCCACGCCAGGAGGGGGCGGGCCACTAGGCCCGGCCACCACATGCGCCGTCAGGGATCCGTGCTCGTCGTCGACGACGAGGAAATCATGCGCGAGATCCTCGAGACGCTGCTGACCCGCGAGGGCTACTCGGTGCGTCTCGCCAGCTCCGGCCGCGAGGGTATCGAGCTGGTCCGCTCGACGCCGTTCGACGCCGTCATCACCGACCTGATGATGCCGGAGATGGACGGCCTGCAGGTGCTCGACGCCGTGCGGGCCATCGACGACGACCTGCCGGTGATCATGGTCACCGCCTTCGCCTCGATGGAGACGGCCGTCTCGGCGATGAAGAAGGGCGCGTTCGACTACATCACCAAGCCGTTCAAGAACGACGAAGTCCTGGTCGTCCTCAACAACGCCGTCGAACGCCGCCGCCTGGTCGCCGAGAACGTCACCCTCAGGCAGAACCTCCAGGCGCGCTACCACAAGTTCTCGGGCATCATCGGCCGCAGCCCGCGCATGAAACAGGTCTTCGACCTGATCATCCAGGCGGCGCCGAGCCGGTCGACGATCCTCATCACCGGTGAGAGCGGCACCGGCAAGGAACTGGTCGCCCGGGCGATTCACAGCAACTCGTCGCGCTCCGACAAGTCCTTCGTCGCCGTCAATTCAGGGAATCTGCCGCCCGACCTGCTCGAGTCGACGCTGTTCGGGCACGTCAAGGGCGCCTTCACCGGCGCGATCTACCCGAAGAAGGGCATGTTCGACCTCGCCGACAAGGGCAGCATCTTCTTCGACGAAATCGGCAACGTCTCGGTCGAGACCCAGGCCAAGCTGCTGCGGGTGATGCAGGAGCGCGAGTTCATGCGCCTCGGCGGCATGGAGACGATCAAGGTCGACGTCCGCATCATCGCCGCCACCAACGTCGACCTCCGCAAGGAGATGGAGGAGGGGCGGTTTCGCGAGGACCTGTTCTACCGCCTGCACGTCATCAGCATCCTGCTGCCGCCGCTGCGCGACCGCAAGGAGGACATCCCGTTGCTCGCCCAGCACTTCGTCGAGAAGTACGCCGAGGAGAACGGACGCCCGCCGCTCGAGATCCTTCCCGAGTCGGTCGATGTGCTGATGGACTACGACTGGCCGGGCAATGTGCGCGAGCTCGAGAACGTCATCGAACGCGCCGTCGTGCTCAGCCCGGGCCGCACCCTGGGCCCGGATCTCATTCCCGACAACGTCCGCCGCGCCCCCCGGGCGATCGCGCCGCACGTCGTGCTGCCGCCGGAGGGCATCTCGCTCAAGGACGTCACTGCCGCCTACGAGCGGCAGTGGATCGAGTCGGCGCTCGAGGCGGCCGGTGGCGTCCAGAAGCGCGCCGCAGAGCTCCTGCACATCAAGCCGACCACGCTGAACGAGATGATCAAGCGCTACGACATCCGGCCGCGGCGCAAGCGGGCGACGCCGGCCGAGCCGGCCGAGGGCGACGCCCTCGAGCCGATTGGCTCCGACGCCGACTAGTCAGCGCTGGCGGACGGCGGCGATCAGCCGGTCGTACTTCGCCAGGATCACGTCCCAGCGGTATTCCCGCCGGACGTACTCCCTGCCGTTGCGGCTCATCGTCCGGCGCAGGCGGTCGTCGGCGAGCAGCAGCTTGGTGGCCTCGACGAACTCGTCGCGATCGCCGTACCACAGCCCGGCCTGGCTGCGCCGGCAGTGTTCGACCAGCACGTCGCTGTGGCCGTTCACCAGCACCGGCGTACCGACCGCCATTGCTTCCAGCGCCAGCAGCGACAGGCTTTCGAACGGCGACGGCACGACGACGATGGTTGCCGCCTCGAGGGCCTCGAGCCGTTCCCGCTCCGACAACAGTCCAGCGAAGCGGACCCACGGCACCTCCGGCAGCTGCATCAGCTTGGCGCCCATGAGCACCAGGTCGGCGTCGCCGGCCTGCTCCTTGTAGCTGGTGAAGTACTCGAGCAGTTCCTCGCAGCCCTTGCCTGGGTCGATGCGGCCGCCGTAGAGCAGGAACTGCCCGTGCAGCCGATGGCGCCGCTGGAAGCGCGCGCCGCGGCTGGTGAGATGGGCGGCCGGCTCGCCGGGGTCGTCGTCGGCTGGAATCGCCGGCTCGTCGAGCGCCAGGGCCGCCGCCACCGGCGACGAGCGGCCGCGTTCGCCGCGCTCATCCCGGGTGCCGCCGCCGGCGTCGGCGTCCGGCATCAGGTCGACGCCGCAGCCGACCACCTCCTCGGCGGCGGCCGTGATCTCGAAGCGGGTCTTGAGAAACTCCCGCTCCACCTCGGTGTTGTAGGCGATGGCCGCCGGCAGCCGGAACAGCTCGCGGTAGATGCCGAGGTGGATGGCGGGCTCGTCGTGCGCGGTCGGCACCAGGATGCTGCGCGCCGGGTCGACGCGCAGGCCGAGCACCGTCGGCGCGTAGAGGTAGGTGAAGAAGATGAGCGCATCGTAGGCGCGGTGGTGCTTGGTCAGGTAGTCCTTGAGCGCCGGCGACCACGGCCCCTGCATCTCCAGCCAGCGCAGCTCGTCTTCGCGGCTGTGGGCGTGATGGAAGATCCAGTCGCTGTACTGGTTGAAGGCGTTGATGTCGCGCGGCGTGGCGACGGCGAACCGGCGGACCGTGACACCCTTGATGCGGTCGTTGCCCTCCGGGTACTCGTTCTTCCAGGTGACGTAGTCCCGGGCGCACGTGGTCAGCACGTCGACGTCGTGCCTGGCGGCCAGCCGCTCGGCGATGAGGCGGCAGTGGTACTCCGAGCCGCCGAGAATCTCGGCGCCGTAGCGCTGGACGACGAATGCGATCCTCACGAGCGAACTCCGGGCTGTCCCGCCGGGGCGGGTGAAGTGGGGACGGCGCCGGCGACCAGCGCCGCCAGGGCATGACGGATTCGCGCGTCGCCGAAGTCGGCGAGGCGTCGCCGCTGGCCGGCGACGACGCGGGCGCGCAGGTCGTCGTCGTAGGCGAGCGCGCCGAGCAACTCGGCGGCGACTTCCAGATCCTTGGGGACGAACTGCATGCCGGCGCCGCCGAGGGTGTCGGGTACCGCCGTGGCCCCGTAGGCCAGCACCGGGACGTCGGCGGCCATCGCTTCGAGCAACGGCACGCAGAAGCCTTCGTGCTCCGAGAGCGAGATGTAGACGTGGGCCATCCGGTAGTAGGTGGCGAGATCCTCGTCGGGCACCGGTCCGGTGAAGACGAACCGGTCGGCCGGCATCTCGTATTCGGCGATCAGGGCGCGAATCATGTCGTAGTAGCGCGGCACGCCGTCAGTCCGGCCGACGAACAGGAAGCGGTAGTTGACGTCGACATAGCGCTTGTAGACCTCGGCGAGCCGGATGTGATCCTCGATCTTCTTGTTGGGGACGATGCGGCCGACGAACAGGAAGTTGAGCGGCCCGTCGCCGAGGACGGCCTCCAGGGCCGGCCGACGCGGCGCCGCGGTGATGCGCGACACGTCGATGGCGATCGGGAAGACGCCGGTGTTGGTGAAACCGAGCGCGTCGAGCTCGGCGGCGTTGTAGGCCGAGTCGCCGAGCGCCATGTCGGTCCGCCCGGCGAGCGTCGCCAGTTCGTCGCGCCCGAGCCGGGCCAGCCGGAAGATGCCGGCGTGATACGGGGCGAAGAAATGCGCCGGCGTGACGTTGTGATACTGCAGAATCCGCCCGCGCGGCAGGCTGGCGAAGGCCTCGGTCATCGCCGACGGCAGTGCGTAGTGGAAGATGGTCAGGTCGCCGTCGCCGGCCTGTGGCTCGCTGAACGGCCGCACGTCGCCGCGCAGCTCGTCGTCGATGGTCATCGCGAACAGGTCCGACTGGTGGCCCATCGCCCGCAGCAGCCCGCGAACCCGCAGCGCCGAGTCACCGATGGCGTCGCCACGGTGCGCCGCCGGCACCCACTGGTTGACGATCATCGCGCGGCGTTCTCCGGATCGCCGCGACGGGCGCCAGTATCGTGTCCGCTCCCCGGGCCCTGGTCCCCGGTCCCCGGTCCCTGCTCTTTGGGCAGCGCCTGGTAGGCGGCGGGGCGATACAGCCGCAGCTCCTCGAGCCGTTCGGTCTGCCGGACCTGGTCCCAGAAGTCGAAGGTCACCCGCGCCGTCGATCGTCGCGGCCCGTGCAGTGCCCGCTCCACGAATCCGAGCAACAGGCCGCCGAAGTCCCTGGCCAGCAGACGGTCGAGGGCGGCATCCTGGCTGGCCGTCACCCGCTCGCGGAGCCGGCGGTCGGTGGCGACGGCGTCGACGAGCGCGGCCATCTCCATCGGATCCTTGCGGTGGTAGAGGACGCCCCCGCCGTCCATCGTCGCCGGCACCGCGGTGGCGGCATACGCGACGACCGGCACGCCCATGTGGAACGCCTCCATCAAGGGCACGCAGAAGCCCTCGTGTTCACTGGCGCAGAGGAACACGTCGGCGATCTCGTAGTAGGCGGTCAGCTCCTCGTTGGCGACATGGCCGAGGACGTGCACGTCGGCGGCACCGAGGCGGGCGACGAAGTCGTGGAGCATCGCCAGGTAGCGCTCGAACCCGCCGTGCGATCCCACCAGGAGCAGGCGCGACCTCGGGTTGAACCAGCGCTTGTAGGCGTGGAAGGCCCGGACGACGTCCTCGATGCGCTTGTTGGGAATCATCCGGCCGACGAACAGGATGTTGACCCACTCGTCGTCGAACGCGCCGGCCTGCATGTAGTTGGCCGGCCCGGCCAGGTGCGAGAAATCGGGCACGACCGGCAGCACGGCCGTCTCAGCGAACCCGAGGGCGTCGAGCTCGGCGCGGTTGAAGTCCGAATCACCCAGCGCCAGCTCGACTCGCGGCGCGTACGCGCCCAGCTCACGACGGCCGAGGTAGCACAGCTGGACGAGGAGCGGGTGCACGTCGACGAAGAACTCGGGCGGCGTGATGTTGTGGTAGACCAGCGCCATCCGGTCCGGCAGGGCATAGGCGACCCGCGAGGCCCGCGAGCCGATCGAGAAGTGGTGGATCAGCAGGTTGTCGGGGTGGCTGGCCTCCGGAAGATCGCGGTAGTCGACGGTGTGATCTTCGAGTCGCCGGTCGGCGGTCTCGACGAAGATCTCCGACGCGTAGCCGGCCGACCTGAGGACACGCTGTATTCCGAGCACCTCGTGGCCGATGGCGTCGCCGTAGCCGAGCGTGGCCAGCACCTGGTGCACCTGCGGGGCGCCCATCCTCAATCGTCCTGCTTGCCGGCGGGTCGCCGCTGACCACGGCCGCGGCGGGGCCGGCCGCGGCCGCGCGGGCGTGGCCCAGGCGCCGCCGCCGGACCGTTGTCGGCCGCCGGCGCGGGATTGCCGGACGCGGCCGCCGGTGCACGGCGCCGCCGATCACCGCGTTCGTGGCGATCGCGGCCCTGAGGCCGGCTGCGTGGGTCCCGCTCGACGCGATCGGTCCGTGGCGAGCGCTCACTCTGGCCCCGTGCGTCCTGGCGTCCGGGGCGCTCCGGCCGCTCGCGGGGTGCGGGCGGCGTCGCCGGACCGGCGGACACCGCAGCCGCGGTCGCCGGCCGCGGCGTCTCACGCCGTGCCGGTGGCGTCCGCTCGGCGCCCGCGGCCGGCACCACCGGACCGGCCGGCAGCTCCGCCAGGACCTCGCGGGCGGCACGGAGCGATCGCTGCCGACGACGCCACCACCCCGGCAGGGGCTCCATCACGCGCCCGGACCGGGCCGCCGCGGGTTCTCGTGCCAGCCGATCGAACATGTCGAGGTACTTCTGCTCGACGATCGGCCAGGTGTAGTGGGCCTGGAAGAAACGGCGGCCGTTCCGGCCCAGCGCCGCGGCCACGCCGGGCGCACTCTCGAGCACCCGGACCGCTTCGACGAACTCGGCATAGTTCTCGTAGTAGAGGCCGGCGTTGCTGCGCATCGCCTGCCCGCGCAGCACGTCGCACCGTCCGTTGACCAGGACCGGTTTGCCCACGCCCCAGGCCTCGAGCGCCACCATCGACAGGCTCTCGAAGTACGACGGCATGATCAGGAACTCAGCCGCCTGCAGCGCGTCGTACTTGGCTTCGTCGTCGACGAAGCCGAGATGGCGGATGCGCGGGTGATCGGGGACCGGCAGCACCGGAGTGCCGATCAGCACCAGGGTGAGCCCACCGGGGCTGACCTCGCTGTAGCGCTGCCAGAACGTGAACAGCTCGGCGCACCCCTTGTTCTCGTCGATGCGCCCGACGTAGAGCGCGATCCGGCCGTGGATGCCGGTGCGATCACGGAAGCGGTCGGCGCTCGGCGACTCCGGCAGCTCCGAGCCCACGCCGACGACCACACCCGGGACGTCGTCGCGTCCGGCCATCGCCTGCAGCACGGCCCGCTCTTCCGGCGAGTTGTACATGCAGGCCCGGACGCCACGCAGGATCGGCCGGAAGATCTCCAGCCCGAGGACCTCGTCGCGCTCGGCGGTCGGCACCAGGATGGCCCTGTCGGGCACCGCCCGGGCGCCATGCCAGGCGTGGTAGTAGCGCATGCTGAACAGCAGCACGAAGTCGTAGCGGTCACCGTGCTCGCTGAGGTGCCGGACCAGGGCCGGACTGGTCGGCCCTTCCGCGTCCAGCCATGCCAGCTCGTCGTTGAGCGAGTGGGCGGTCTCGAAGACACGAGTCGACCAGCGACCGAACTCCTGCGGCGAGCGGGTCCGGGCGACCGGGAAGCGGTGGACGGGCACACCGCCGACGCGCGACACGCCGGCCGGATACTCGTCGGCCCACGAGATATAGCTGCGGGCACACGTGGTCAGCACCTCGATCTCGACGTGCCGGGCCAGGTGCTCCGCGATGTAGCGGGCGTGCAGCTCGGCACCGCCGTTGATCTCGGCGCCGTAGCGCTGGACGACGACGGCGACCTTCACGACGCCAGCGGATCGGTATCGGGCGGTGGCGTGGCCGCCACGCCGGCCTCGGTGTCGCCGCCGGGCACTTCGTCGCCGCCGTCGTCACCGCCGTCCTCGGGCCCGCCCTCGGCGCCGCCGGTCGACACGTCACCCGGCCCCGGGCCGAAGCCCGGTCCGCGGCGGCCGCGTCGCCGCCGCCGGCGGCGGCGGCCCTCGCCGTCCGGACCTCCGGCGCCAGCGGTGGTGCCCGGCACGCCGGCCGGCTCCACGCTGCCGCCGCTCTCGCCGTCGTGGCGCCGGTCGCGCGGCGGCGCCACGGCTTCGGGCCGATACTGCACCACGCCTTCCAGGGCTCGCACCCGGCGCTCGGAGAAGTCGAGACGGCTCGACAGCGACTCGACGCGCATCTTCAGGTTCTTGAGCTCGATGCTTGCCCGGGTCGTCTCGAGGACCAGGTTGTGGAGCACCTCGTAGTACAGCGCGTTCCACGCCGCCCGATCGACGCGGGCCTGCGTGGTCGTCTCGACGTAGTAGCGGTTGAGGGCCGCCTGCTGGTGCAGAACGTTGACGAGCTGATTGGGGTTGAAGAACAGCTTCAGCACCGGATTGAGCAGCCGGCGGATGGTCCGCAGCAGGCCGCGGTGCGTGTCGTAGAGCGTCGAGTCCTCGAACTCGTAGGTCGGCGGCGGCGGCGTCCCGTCGGCGGGCGGGCGGCTGCGTCGGAACTGCTCGAGCAGGTCGGAGCGGAGGTTGCGGGGGTCGAGGAACTTCTCGAGCCGCACGCTGGCCAGCTCGCGGACCTGCTCCTCGGTGTAGTCGACGCCGCGCTTGTCGCGGATCCGCCGGCGGATCTGCTCCATGATCTGCTCGACGTCGACCGAATCGGATCGAACCTGGAAATCGGACATGGGTGATTCCTCTTACGCCCCCGAGCCGCGCGCGTGATGGCGGCGCCGGCTGGCGAACTCCGGGGCCTCCCTGATGCACGTGCCGAGGATGCCCACCGACCGGCCCAGCGCCCTGAGGCCGAGGCGAGGCGCGTCGGCCGGGGCGTCGCCCACGGTGGGGAAGCCGTCCGCGTCGGGCGCGAGCGTCTCCCAGTTCTGGAAGAGACGACCCCACGGTGAGTGGAGCACCTCGGTCATGCGCCGGTCGGCGTTCAGCGGGTACCAGAAGCTGTCGTGGTAGATGACGCTGGCGATGTAGGCCCACGGCGCCAGCACGGTCTTCAGCGACCATTCGATCGGCTTGCGCAACGGACCCCAGTAGATCTTGTGCTGCATCCGCGACGCGAAGGTCATCTCGCGGAACGGACCGTCGAAGTGCCAGTTCTCGGCGGCGGCATCGACGTCGCCGACGATCTCGATGTCGCGCGGATCCCCGCAACCCAGGCCGGCATCGTGGGCCAGGCGGATGAACTTGATGGACAGCGGGTCCATCCCCATCAGCTTCGCGGCCACCGCGTCGATGGCCACCTGGTCGGCGCTGGCCAGGATGACGTTCTTGACGTGCGGCACCATGCAGCGCGGTCCGGGGCCGTCCCCGGCGAAGGTGCCGTCCATCACCGCGAAGACTCCGCGGTGGATCTGCTTCTGGATCATCAGCAGATCGACCAGCGTCTCGTGGATCACCGGATGGGTCCAGTGCCGCCGCTCGTTGAGCAGCCCGCCGAACGCGTTCTTCATCGCGCCGGTGGTCGTGGTGAAGACGTGGGTCTTCACCGTCGGCAGGTGGACGATGTTCTCGCCGAGGAACCGGCGGGGAATCATGAACCCGTCCGGATACACCTCGTTCAGGCACAGGAACTTCTTCGTCAGGTCGCCGACGGCGTCCCTGATGTTGACCCAGGCCTCGTCGCCCTCGTAGAGATGGACGTTCTTCAGCCCGTAGCCCTCGACCACCGGCAGCTGCTTGTTCTCGCGTTCGCCGAGGTGGGCGTCGATGACGACGGTACGGTTGTGGCAGGCGTGAATGCGCTCCCCGGCGAAGCCGTCGCGCAGCAACGCGCCGATCACGCCGTCGAGCTGCCACGGCGTGGTCGAGCTGCCCGGAAAGAAGAAGTGCCAGGAGATGTTGACCTTGAGTGCCGTCTCGGCGTCCTTGGCCAGCACCTGCTGGTAGTCCGCCAGGTTGAGCAGGCGGTGATAGTCACGGCGCACCGTGCGCGGCGACGTGCGGAGGATCGCGACCTTGCTGCTCATGAAGCTGCGTTCACAGTCCGAAGGGCCGGTAGATGACCAGAGTGGTCACGAGCCCCCAGAGTGCCACGCAGAAGAGCAGCGGTCGGTCCGCGATCAGCAGCTCCGACGGGTTCCCGCCGCCGTCCCTTCGATGGACGAGGTACAGGTACCGCAGGATGCCGTAGATCGGAAACGGTACGGTCAGCACCAGCAGGTGCGTGCCGAAGCGCTCAACGGTGTCGGGACTGGTGACATAGATGATGTAGGCCATCAGCGTCGAGGCCGTGACCACGCCAATCATCTGGTCGAGAAGATACGGATTGTATTCGTCGAGGCTGCGGCGGTGGCCGCCGGCGCTGGCGGCGAGCAGCGTCAGCTCGTGGCGGCGCTTGCCCAGGCCCAGCACGAGCGCCAGGAGCACCGTGCACACCAGCAGCCACTCGCTGATCGGCTCGTCGATCACGAAGCCGCCGGCGGCGGCCCGCAGCACGAAGCCGAGCGCGATCGACAGCACGTCGAGGATGACCACGTGCTTCAGGAATCGCGAATAGGTGGCGAACAGCGCAACGTAGGCCGCGGCGACCGCCCCGAAGGCCGGCGCCAGCCAGGCCGCGGCGGCGATCGCCGCACCGCCGAGGACCACCGCCCAGGCGACCGCGGTGCCGGGCGCGAGTGCGCCGGACGCGATCGGCCGGTGCCGCTTGATCGGGTGCTGGCGGTCGGCTTCCTGGTCGAGCAGGTCGTTGACCAGGTAGACCACGCCCGACAACACGCAGAAGATCGCGAACGCCGCCGCCGACAGCGCCACTGCCCCGGGATCGAGCAGCCGCTGCGCGAAGATCAGCGCAGCGAACACGATCAGGTTCTTGGTCCACTGCTCGGGCCTGAGCGACGCGAGCAGGCTCAGCGTGGAGGACCGGCGCGATACCTGCGCCGCCCCGGCCTCCCGCAGATCGACGTGCGGCAGTGTCGTACGCGCCATGGCGCGCGGCGTATCCGGGCTACGCCGAGAAGCTCTTCACCGCGTCGGCTTCGGACTCGTAGGTGTCGAACACCGTGAGCAGCTTGGTGATCGACAGCAGGTCTTCGATGCGCTTGGTGAGGTTGAGCAGCTTCAGGCTGCCGCCCTGGCGGCTCACGGTGGTGTGGGTCCGCACGACCTCGCCGAGACCGGCCGAGTCGATGTAGGGCACGCCCTCGAGGTTGAGGACGATCTTCTTGCTGCCGCCCGCAAGCAGGCCGTTGATCTTCTCCTTCAGCAACTCGTCACCCTCACCCAGCGTCATCTTGCCCGTGAGGTCCAGGATCGTGACGTCGCTGACCTTCCGTTCGGCGATTTCCATGCCGGCAATCCTCCCCGCCATCCGTGACCGCGCAGGGGCGCGCGGCAGCAGGACCTGTCAAATATGGTGAAGCCCCTGAACACCAAGCGTTTAGCGGCATTCAAGGGCTCCGAATGTTACCCACGAATTGTCGACGCCGTCAACGGCCCGGCGCCGCGAATCCTGCGGAGTTATTCCGCCTCCCGCCGCTGCTTCTTGCGGTTGCGCTTGCGCGCGAGCGCCTGCTTGGCGCGCCGCTTGTCGCCCGGCTTGAGGTAGAAGGAGTGCTTCTTGATGTCCTTGATGATGTCTTCCTGCTGGACCTTGCGCTTGAAGCGGCGCAATGCCGATTCGATCGACTCGCCCTCCTGAATCTTCACCTCGGCCATCTTGAAATCACCTCCTTCCGTGCGGGGTCCCCCTTGGAACGTCCCGAAGACTGGGGGCCAATATGCTAGGCTATCACACCGAAATTCCCGCCACGGGGCCATTTTCCCGGCTTCGGGCTCTTCCTCTAAACTGCTGCAAACACGCCAGTTGTCCCGATGAAGATTGTCGTGGTCGGTGGCGGGGCCCGCGAACACGCCTTGGCTGCCCGCCTGGTGGGCGAGCCAGGGGTTGCCGCCTTGTGCGCCCCGGGTAACCCGGGGATTGCGCGCGAACTGCCGGTCGCCGCGGTGGACGCCACCGACCCGGACGCCGTGCTGGCCCTCGCCGAGTCGTGCTCCGCCGACCTGACGGTCGTCGGCCCCGAGGCGCCGCTGGCCGCCGGCGTCGCCGACCGGTTCGCCGTCGCCGGCCGGCCGCTCTTCGGTCCCACCCGCGCCGCGGCGCGGCTCGAAACCAGCAAGGCGTTCGCGAAGGAGGTCATGGCGAGTGCCGGGGTGCCGACCGCCCGTGCCCGGATCTGCGATGGATTCGATGCGGCGATTGCCGTGGTTCGCGGCGCCGAACTCGGCTGGCCCCTCGTGGTGAAGGCCGACGGTCTCGCCGGTGGCAAGGGCGTCGTCATCGCCGCCGACGCCGCGGCGGCCGACGCCGCGTTGCGGGCGGCCATGCTCGAGGGCAGCTTCGGCGCCGCCGGTGCCCGGGTCGTGCTCGAGGAGTGCCTCGTCGGCGAGGAGCTTTCCTACTTCGTCGTCGCCGACGGGGAGCGCTTCGTGGCCTGTGGGTCGGCCCAGGACCACAAGCGGCTGCTCGACGACGACGAGGGCCCCAACACCGGCGGCATGGGCGCATTCGCCCCCAGCGTGCGCGTCGATGACGCCGTGGCCGCGCGCATCGAGCGTGAGATCGTCGCTCCCACGCTGGCGGCGATGGCCGCGGCGGGGACGCCGTTCCGCGGTTTCCTCTATTGCGGACTGATGCTCACCGCCGACGGCCCGAAGGTGATCGAGTTCAACTGCCGGTTCGGCGATCCGGAGGCGCAAGTCGTCCTGCCGCTCCTCGACGAGCCGTTGTCGACCCTGCTGTGGGCGGCGTCGACGGGTGCCGCGTTGCCGCCGCGGGCGCGCTTTTCGTCCGACGTCGCGGCCGGCGTGGTCCTGGCAGCCGCCGGTTATCCCGGCCCTTTCGCTCGAGGCGCCGCGATCCGCGGCCTCGACCGCGTCGCTGCCGAGTGTCCCGCGGCCCGCGTGCGCTTTGCCGGTGTCGCCCAACGCGACGCCGCGCTGGTGACCGCCGGCGGCCGCGTGCTCACCGTGGTCGGCCAGGCGGCCACCTACCGCGCCGCCATCGACGCGGCCTACGACGCCGCCCGGCGGATCCATTTCGACGGCATGCAGTTCCGCCACGACATCGGCGCCCGGGCTCTGGCCGTCCGGCCGTAGGGATCGCCTCGTGCGCTACGCCGTCGTCACCTTCGGCTGCCGGGTCAACCAGGCCGACTCGCTGGCCGTCGAAGCCGGCCTGGCCGGCAGCGAGGCCGCGGCGGTGTCGCCCGATCGCGCCGACGTCGTGCTCGTGAACACCTGCTCGGTGACGGCCAGCGCCGATCAGGGCGCGCGACAGACCATCCGCCGCATCCACCGCGAGAATCCCGCCGCGCGCATCGTCGTGACGGGCTGCTATGCGTCACGGTGCGGCGCCGACGTGGCGGCGCTGCCGGGCGTGACGGCGGTGGTGCCGAACGACGACAAGCCTCGACTGCTCGCGCTGCTGCGCGGCGACGGGCCGGGCGGCGACGGCCAGGGCCCCTGCGGCAGGCTGCCCGGGCCCGGGCTGATGGGCCGTACGGCGTGGACGCTGCGCGCGCAGACCGGCTGCGACGAGCCGTGCAGCTACTGCATCATCCCGACGACACGCGGCGCCAGCCGGAGCCGGCCGCTGGAGGACATCGGTGTCGAACTGGCGCGCGCCGTCGCCGCCGGCTATCGGGAAGTCGCCCTCACCGGTGTCCACCTCGGCGCCTGGGGCCGCGACCTGGTCCAGCCGCGGCGCCTCGGCGATCTGCTGGCGGCGCTGGCCGCCCCTGCCGGCGGCTTCCGCGTCCGGGTGAGTTCGCTCGAGCCGATGGACTGCACGCCGGAGGTGCTGAGCTGGCTCGTCGAGCGCCCCGACCGGTTCGCCCCGCACCTCCACCTGCCGCTGCAGCACGCCAGCGATCGGATGCTGCGGGCCATGCGCCGACCCTACATGGCGGCGGACTACGCCGGGCTGGTCGACGACGTCCGCGCGCGCCTGCCGCACGCGGCCATCGGTTCCGACGTGATCGTCGGATTCCCCGGCGAGACCGACGACGACGCCGAGAGGCTGGCGAGGTATCTGGAGGCGTCGCCACTCACGCACCTCCACGTCTTCCCGTACTCCGATCGGCCGGGCACGGCGGCGTCGGCGCTGCCGGACAAGGTCCACGGCGCGGTGGTCAAGGCCCGCGCGCAGCGGCTGCGGGCGATCTCGCGCGCCTTGAGCGACCGCTTCCGCGCGTCGCAGGCCGGTACGGTGCGCCCGGCGCTGACCATCGACGATGGGACGATGGCCGTGACCGACAACTACTTCAAGGTGCCGGTGCCCGGCGGGCGCGCCCGCAACGAGTGGGTGTCGGTGACGATTCCGCCGGCCGCTGCTGAACCGGCCTAGCCGCGCCGTCGCCCCGTCACGCCCCGGACGCTGATGGCGCCGTACGCGCAGGCGCGCCGGACGCGCCTCGCGTGGTTGATCGCCGTCGCGCTGATACCCGTCAGCGGTCGATCGCGCTGGAGACCGCGTTACCGGGCGACCGGCACCAGTTGCTTCAAGGCGTCGTCGATGCGGCCGCGGAACGTCTCGGCGGCGTGTCCCTCGGGCACCTCGACGTAGCGGACGTCGGCCCGCGCCTCTTCCAGCGCCGTTCGCAGCGTCCGCGCCCCCTTGACGTCGGTGTCGTAGACGGCGCCGAGCACGAAGAAGCGCACGCCCTGCACCGCGCGCACGCCTTGCGCCTGGTTGGTGAGCAGCGTGGCGGCCTGGGCCGGCGGAGCGATGGCGGCGCACAACCCGAACGTGTCGGGGAACTCCACCGCCAGATCGACGGCGCCGTAGGCGCCCAGCGAACTGCCGAAGATCGTTCGATGGTCTGGCGCGGGAAACGTGCGGTGGCGGGTGTCGATCGCCGGCACCAGCTCCCGGGCCATGAACGTCCGCCACGCCGGGTTGCGCGAGTACTCCTCCTGCCGCGACCCCGGCTCGACGAACACGGCGATGATCGGCGGGATCGCCTTGCTGGCGATGAGCTGGTCGAGCACCGACGGCACCTGCATCCAGTCGGCGTAGTTGCCGCCGTCGAGGAAGTAGACGCTCGGGTAGAGGTCCTGCGAGGCGTCGTAGCCGGCCGGCAGATACGTCCACACCCGTCGCGAGCCCTTCAGGGCCCGGCTCTGGAAGGTCTCCTGGGTGACCCGACCCTCGGCGACCTCGGCCTCGCCGGCGATCTCCGGCGGCACCGCCCAGAACGGCATCCGCACTTCGGAGCGCGGCCCGGCGAACGTGCGGACAGTGTGCGGGTTCTTCGGGTCAGGACGGGTCTCCTTCTCGAAGAGCAGCACGTATTCGAGCCGTGCGTTGGTGAAGGCGGTGGCCTCGAGGTACGACCACGGCGTGCCCTCGATGCGCGTCGGTGTCCCGGCCGTGGCGTCGTAGCCCTGGGCGGTCGTCGCCCAGCTGTTGAAGTCGCCGACGATGCGTGGGGTCCTGCCGTCGACGTCCTGCACGAAGAACCACAACCGGGCGTTCTGCTCGACGATCGGTGTCCCGCCGCGGGCGGCGATGTACTGCTCGATGGCCGCCGACTTCGCTGCCGGATCGCTCAGTCCGTCCACCTGTCTCAGCAGGGCCCGGACCGTCTGCGGTTCGCCGGCACAGCCGGCGGCACTGCAGCCGGCCGCGACCATCGACAGCGCCACCCAGAGGTGCTTCATCCCAGTACCGCCGCCAACGCCTGTCCGGCGCTCGCCTTGCGCCCGCCGGCGACGACGAGCTGGCCACAGGCGGCGCGGATGTCGCGGCCGCGGCTCTTGCGCACCGACACCGTCACACCTTTGGCGGCGAGCGTCCGCGCGAAGTCGTCCACGGCGCGGTCGGACGGCCGCTCGAAGGGGATACCGGGGGCGGCGTTGAGCGGGATGAGATTGACCTTGGCCTTCACGCCGTCGAGCAGGCGCGCCAGCCGGCGGGCGTCGGCGAGCGTGTCGTTCACGCCGCGCAGCAGCACGTACTCGAAGGTGATGCGGCTGCGCCGGGCGATCGGGAATCGCCGACAGGCCTCGATGATCGCGTGCAGCCCGTACTTGCTGCTCGGGGGGACGATCGCGGCGCGCTGCTCCTCGGTGGTGGCATGGAGCGAGATCGCCAGGTTGGGCATCAGCGGCTCGGCCGCCAGCCGGTCGAGCATCGGCACCAGTCCGACGGTCGACAGGGTGACCCGCCGGGGCGACAGCGCGAAGCCGTCGGCGGCGTTCAGCAGCCGCAGTGCCGCCATGGTCGCGTCGTAGTTGTGCAGCGGCTCGCCCATGCCCATCAGCACGATGTTGAACGGCTCGTCGAGGCGGCCCGTGGCCTTGGCCAGCACGCGCACCTGGCCGGCGATCTCTCCGGCGGTGAGGTGGCGGACCAGCCCCATCGTGCCGGTCAGGCAGAAGCGGCAGCCCATGGCGCAGCCGACCTGCGTGGAGACGCAGAACGTCTGTGCCGGCGTGTCCGGGATGAAGACGCATTCCACCTGACGATCGTCGGCGAGGCGAAGGACGAGCTTCTCGGTGCCGTCCTCCGACCGCTCGTGGCCGGCGATCGCCGGAGTGCCGATGTGGAAGTCCTGCGCCAGCGCCGCGCGGAGGTCACGCGGCAGGCTGGTCATGGCGTCGAAGGTCGTCGCGCCCCGCTTCCAGATCCACTGGAAGACCTGCCGGGCGCGAAACCGCGGCAGGCCGCGTGCAGTCAGCAGTCCTTCCAGGGCGATCGGGTCGAGCTCGGCGAGGTCGAGACGGGGGTCGCGGTGCACGGGTATCTCTCGCGCCATCTGCGACTTGCGCGGAGGTTCAGTCTAGCATCGGGGTCGCGGCGGCCGGCCGTCACCGGGGCTACCGTCATCGCCCTTGCACGCCCGTGCATCGCGTGGTATGATTGGCCGTAATCCCTTAACAGTCAATAAGTTAGAAGGACTGTAGAGCCGCCGTCCGGGCTGTCCGGGCGGGTTTCCGGAGAGGCTTTCCCAGGCATCGTGTCTGCCCCCGCCATCCACCGCGACGTCCTTCCCAACGGACTTCGCCTGCTCACCGAACGGATGCCGCACGTGCGTTCGGTGAGCATCGGGGTGTGGCTCACCCGCGGATCCCGCCACGAACCTACCGATCACGAAGGCATCGCCCACTTCGTGGAGCACATGCTCTTCAAGGGCACGACATCGCGAAGCGCCGAGGATATCGCGCAGCAGGTCGATTCGATCGGCGGCCACCTCGACGCGTTCACGTCGAAGGAGTACGCGGCCTACTTCATCAAGGTGCTCGACGAGCACCTGCCGGTGGCGGTCGACGTGCTGGCGGATCTGGTGACTGCGCCGGCGTTCGACGCCGCCGAGATCGAACGGGAGAAGAAGGTCGTCCTCGAAGAGATCAAGATGGTCGAGGACACCCCGGACGACCTGGTCCACGAGATCTTCACCGGCGGTTTCTGGCCGAACCATCCGCTCGGCCGGCCGATTCTGGGCCAGCCGCGCACCGTGTCGGCGCTGGACCAGGCCACGCTGCGGCGCTACTTCGCCGATGCCTACGTCGCCTCGAACTTCGTCGTCGCGGCCGCGGGCAATCTCGAACACGAACGGGTACGCGAGCTGGTGGCGCGGGCGTTCCACGCCGTGCCGGCCAGCGGCTCCGCGATCACCGACCTGCCGCCGGCGTCGGCCGCCGACGTCACGATCCGGGCCAAGGATCTCGAGCAGAGTCACGTCTGCTTCGGCACGCCGGGGCTGGGCTACAACGACCCCGATCGCTACGTGGCGTTCGCCCTCAACACCATGCTGGGTGGCTCGATGAGCTCCCGGCTGTTCCAGAACGTGCGCGAGAAGCGGGGCCTGGCCTACTCGGTGTTCTCCAGCCTGAGCAGCTACCGCGATACCGGTGCGTTGACGATCTACGCAGGGTGCGCCAACGAGTCGGTGGCCGAGCTGGTCGACGTCGTCGTCAACGAACTCCGCCGGATGAAGGCCGGGCCGCTCGCCGCCGGCGAGCTGCGCCGCGCCCAGGATCACCTCAAGGGCAGCCTGATGCTCGGTCTCGAGAGCACGTCGAGCCGGATGTCGCACCTGGCCCGGCTGGCGATCTACGACGACCCCGAAGAGTCGCTCGACGCCATGCTCGACGCCATCGAGCGGGTGACCGAGGACGACGTGGCCCGTCTCGCCAACACCCTGCTCGCGCCGGGGGGCCTCGCCCTCACCGTCCTCGGCGGCGTCAACGGCCTGCGCATTTCCCCCGAGCAGCTCGCCCTGTCATGATCCGCCGCTACACCAATCCCGAGATGGGGCGCATCTGGACCGACGAGCGCCGCTACGAGACCTGGCTGCAGGTCGAGCTGGCCGCCGCCGACGCGATGGCCGGGGCCGGACTGGTGCCGCCCGAAGCGGTGGTCGAACTGCGCGCCAAGGCCGGCTTCGACCTGGCGCGGATCGAGGAGATCGAGCAGACCACCCAGCACGACGTCATCGCCTTCACGACCGCTGTGGCCGAACGGGTCGGGCCGGCGGCCCGGTGGCTGCACTTCGGGTTGACGTCGTCTGACGTCGTCGACACCGCGCAGGCGCTGCAGATGGTGCAGGCGATGGACGTGATCCTGCGGCTGGTCGGGGAATTGCGCGACGCGATCGCCGCCCGCGCCGACCAGCACCGCCGGACGCCGATGATCGGCCGCACCCACGGCGTGCACGCCGAGCCGATGACTTTCGGGTTGAAACTGGCGCTGTGGTACGACCAGCTGGGGCGCGACCTGGCACGTCTGGCGCGGGCCCGCGAGGTGGTGCGGGTCGGCAAGATCTCGGGCGCGGTCGGCACCTTCGCCCACCTCGACCCGACCGTCGAGGCCGACGTCTGTCGACAGCTCGGCCTCGAGCCGGCGCCGATTTCCACCCAGGTCGTCCAGCGCGATCGCCACGCCGAACTCCTCACCGCCCTGGCCATCACCGCCGCGTCGCTCGAGACCTTCGCGCTGGAGATCCGCGGCCTGCAGAAGACCGAGATCGGCGAGGTCGAGGAGCCGTTCGGCAAGGGCCAGAAGGGCTCGTCGGCGATGCCGCACAAGCGCAACCCGATCGGCTGCGAACAGATCGTCGGTCTCGCCCGGCTGCTGCGCGCCAACGCCATGGCGGCGATCGAGAACGTCGCGCTCTGGCACGAGCGCGACATTTCGCACTCGTCGGTCGAGCGCGTCATCCTGCCCGACAGCTTCATCGCCCTCGACCACATGCTGCGCCGCTTCACCCGCATCGTCGGCGGGATGGTCGTCTATCCCGACCGGATGCTGGAGAACCTGCGCCGGTCGCGGGGCGTCGTGTTCTCCGGCCAGGTGCTGCTCGAGCTGGCCAAACGCGGCATCTCGCGGGAGCAGGCCTACGAGTGGGTGCAGCGCAACGCCATGCGCGCCTTCCACGACCGGGTGGAGTTCAAGGGCCTGCTGCTCCAGGACGCCGAGATCATGCGGGTGCTCGGCGCCGCCGAGGTCGAGCGCGCGTTCGACCTCGACGAGCAGCTGCGCAACGTCGACGCCATCTTCGCGCGGGTGTTCGCACCCGTCGCCGCCGCATCACGCTGAGGACGCACTGAGATGAAAGCACGGGTCTACGTGACGCTGAAACCTTCGGTCTTCGACCCCCAGGGGCGGGTCGTCGTCGAAGCGCTGCACTCGCTGGGCTACGCCGACGTGCACGACGTCAGGCAGGGCAAGTACTTCGAGCTCGATCTCGAAGGTGCCGACCGGGCCGAGGCCGAGACGCGGGTGGCCGAGATGGCGGCCAGGCTGCTCGCCAACCCGGTGATCGAGAGCTACCGCGTGGAAGTGCAGTGACCCGCGGACCTGGGACTGAGGGCTGGGGCCGGTCATGAACTTCGCCGTAGTGGTATTCCCGGGATCGAACTCCGATCACGACGCGTTCTACGCGGCGAGTGCCGTGCTGGGCGAGCGGGCCTCGCTCGTCTGGCACAAGGACACGTCGCTCGGCGACGCTGATGCCGTCATCCTGCCCGGTGGCTTCGCCCACGGCGACTACCTGCGGACCGGCGCGATCGCCCGTTTCTCGCCGATCATGGCGGCGGTCGCCCGCTTCGCCGAGCGCGGTGGACCGGTGCTCGGCATCTGCAACGGATTCCAGGTGCTGCTCGAGGCCGGGCTGCTCCCGGGGGCGATGGTCCGCAACCGCGGCATCACGTTCGTCTCGCGCCTGGTTCCCGTCAGGGTCGAGGTCGCCGACACGCCGTTCACGCACGCGTGCGCGCCGGGGCAGGTGCTGACGCTGCCGATCGCCCACGGCGAGGGCAGCTACTATGCCGATGCCGAACTGGTCGAGCGGCTCGAAGCCGATCGCCAGGTGGTATTCCGATACGTCGACGCCGCCGGCGAGGTGACCGTGGGCGGCAATCCCAACGGCTCGGTCCACAACATCGCCGGCATCTGCAACGCGGCTCGCAACGTCGTCGGCCTGATGCCGCACCCCGAACGTGCGGCCGACGCGTCGCTCGGCAGCGCCGACGGCCGCGTGGTGCTGGCCTCGGTGGTGAAGGCCTACGCCGACGGCGTCGTCACCCGGCGGCTGGCCGTGGCGGGATGACGGCCATGCCGGCCCGCCACACTCCGGCGCCGACGCCGCCGCACCGCACGATCGGGCTGGCGATGCTCGGCTCGGCGCTGGCGCTGATCGCTGCCGCGATCCTCCTCGCCCTCGGAGTGCTGCCGATGGACGTGGCGGCGCGGCCCTGGGCGGCCGGCGGCTTGGCCGCGGCGGCGGTCGCCGACGTCGCCATCGCCGTTTTCTTCCTGCGCAAGGCAGCCGATTCATGATTGCGATCGACCAGGATCTTCTCCGCCAGCACGGCCTGACCGACGACGAGTACGGGCACATCCAGCAGCTGCTCGGCCGTGATCCGAACCTGCTCGAGCTCGGGCTGTTCTCGGTGATGTGGTCGGAACACTGCAGCTACAAGAGCTCGCGCATCCACCTGAAGACCCTGCCCACCACCGGCCGCCGCGTCGTCCAGGGGCCGGGCGAGAACGCCGGCGCCGTCGACATCGGCGACGGTCTGGCCGCGGTCTTCAAGATCGAGTCGCACAACCATCCGTCGTTCATCGAGCCCTACCAGGGAGCGGCCACCGGCGTCGGCGGCATCATCCGCGACATCTTCACGATGGGGGCGCGGCCGGTCGCGCTGTTGAACGCGCTGCGGTTCGGCGCGCTCGACACGCCGCTGGCCCGGCGCATCTTCGCCGGGGTCGTCGCCGGCATCGGCGGCTACGGCAACAGCATCGGCATCCCGACCATCGGCGGCGAGATCGTCTTCGACGAGGCCTATGCCGGCAACCCGTTGGTGAACGTGCTGTGCCTCGGGCTGGCCCGCCACGACGAGATCATCAAGGGGCAGGCCGCCGGTGTCGGCAACCCGGTGTACTACGTCGGCGCCAAGACCGGCCGCGACGGCATCCACGGCGCGACGATGGCCTCGGCGGAGTTCGACGACGCCTCGGCCGAGAAGCGGCCGGCCGTGCAGGTCGGCGACCCCTTCATGGAGAAGCTGCTGATGGAGGCGTGCCTCGAGGTCATGAAGACCGACGCCTTGGTCGGCATCCAGGACATGGGGGCCGCCGGACTCACCTGCGCCACCAGCGAGATGAGCTCACGCGGCGGCAGCGGCATGGACGTCGAGGTATCGCTGGTGCCGCAGCGCGAGTCGGGCATGACGCCCTACGAGATCATGCTCTCGGAGTCGCAGGAACGGATGCTGCTGGTGGCCAAGGCCGGCCGCGAGCGCGACGTCGAACAGGTGTTCGAGAAGTGGGACCTGCACGCCGTCCGCATCGGCCACGTCACCGACACCGGGCGGGTCCGGCTCCACTTCCACGGCGAGCTGGTCGCCGACGTGCCGACCCGCGCGCTCACCGACGAGGGCCCCGTGTATCAGCGGCCCACCGCCCGTCCGGCGTGGCAGACGCAGGTGCAGACGCTTGACCTCGCCCCGCTCGGCCCGGTGGCGGTGCAGGAGGCGTTCGAGGCGCTGCTCGCCACCCCGATCATCGCCAGCAAGCGCTGGGCCTACGAGCAGTACGACCACACGGTGGGCACCAACACCATCGCCCAGCCCGGACGCACGGCCGGGGTCGTCCGCATCAAGGGGGCGCGGCAGGGCCTGGCGGTGTCGGTCGACGGCAACGGCCGGTTCTGCTACCTCGATCCGCATCGTGGCGCCATGCTCGCCGTCGCCGAGGCGGCGAGAAACGTCGCCTGCGCCGGCGGCGAGCCGATCGGCGCCACCAACAACCTCAACTTCGGCAATCCCGAGCGCCCCGAGATCATGTGGCAGTTCGCCGAGGCCGTCCGTGGCATCGGCGAGGCGTGCCGGGCGCTGGACGTGCCGATCACCGGCGGCAACGTCAGTCTCTACAACGAGACGGACGGACGGGCGATCTATCCGACGCCGGTGCTGGGCGTCGTCGGCCTGCTCGACGACGCGTCGCAGACGGTGACCCGGGCGTTCCGGTCCGCGGGCGCTGCGGTCGTCGTGCTCGGCGAGAATCGCGCCGAACTCGGCGGATCGGAGTATCTGGCCCGGGTGCATGGGATCGTCGCCGGCACGCCGCCGGTGCTCGACCTCGAACGCGAGCGGGCCCTGCAGCGGCTCGTCGTCGGACTGGTGCGTGGCGGGCTGGTCGAGTCCGCCCACGACTGCGCCGAGGGCGGCGTCGCCATCACGCTCGCCGAGTGCACGTTCGACAGCGGCGGCATCGGCGTCGACGCGTCGATCGATGTCGTCCCCGGGGCGACGGTGCCCGACGGTTTCGCGGCGGCGGCGGCGCTGTTCGGCGAGAGCGCCTCGCGCGTGGTCGTGTCGGTGGCCGACGGTCACGTCGCCGCCGTGCTCGAGCAGGCCGCGGCCGCCGGCGTGCCGGCGCAGGTCATCGGCCGCACCGGCGGCGCGGAGATTCGCCTCGACTGCGGCGGGGCGTCGATTCGTCTGCCGGTCGCCGACGCCGAGGCGCGCTGGGCCACCGCGATCGGCGGATATTTTCGGAACGCGGGGGCGGCGTGACGGCGGGTGTGGGGGGCGGTTCCACGACGGTCAGCTGAACGAGGACTCGCGATGTTCGACAAGTTCCGGGAAGAATGCGGCGTCTTCGGGATCTACGGCCACGCCGAGGCCGCCAACATGGCCTACCTCGGGCTCTACGCCCTTCAGCACCGCGGCCAGGAGAGTGCCGGCATCGCCGTTTCGGACGGCGGGCGGATCCGCGCGCTGCGGGCGATGGGCTACGTGGCCGAGATCTTCACCCAGGAGGCGCTGACGACCCTGCCCGGCCACATCGCCATCGGTCATACCCGGTACTCGACCGCCGGCGAGAGCTCGGTGGCCAACGCCCAGCCGCTGCTCATCGACTGCGTGCACGGCCAGGTCGGGATCGGTCACAACGGCAACATCGTCAACGCCCGCGAGCTGCGCGACGAGCTGGTCCACCAGGGCTCGATCTTCCAGACCAACAGCGACACCGAGGTGGCGCTGCACCTGTTCGCGCGATCGCGCGCCGCCTCGGTCGAGGACGCGCTGGTCGAGGCCGTGTCCCAGCTCACCGGGGCGTTCTCGTTCGCGCTGATCACCCGGGACCGGCTGGTGGCGGTCCGTGACCCGCACGGCTTCCGGCCGCTGGCCCTCGGCCGTCTCGGCGATGCCTGGGTCGTGTGCTCGGAGACTTGCGCGATGGACCTGGTCGGGGCCAGCTACGTCCGCGACGTCGAGCCGGGCGAGGTGCTGATCATCGGCCCCGACGGGCCGCGGTCGGTGCGGCCGTTCCCGCCGGCTCCCAGCGCCCACTGCATCTTCGAGCACGTCTACTTCGCCCGCCCCGACAGCGAGGTGTTCGGCCGCAGCGTCAACGGCGTGCGCACCGAGCTGGGCCGTCAACTGGCCCGCGAGTCGGCCGTTCCGGCCGACGTCGTGGTGCCGATTCCCGATTCGGGCGTCTGCGCCGCCATCGGCTACGCCGAACAGAGCAACACGCCGATGCGCTTCGGCCTGATCCGCAATCACTACGTCGGCCGCACCTTCATCGAGCCGGCGCAGTCGATCCGTCACTTCGGCGTCAAGGTCAAGCTGAACCCGGTGCGCAGCCTCCTCAAGGACCAGCGCGTCGTCCTCATCGACGACTCCATCGTCCGTGGCACGACCAGCCGCAAGATCGTCAAGATGGTCCGGGCCGCCGGCGCCGCCGAAGTGCACGTGCGCATCAGCTGTCCGCCGACGATTTCGCCCTGCTTCTACGGCGTCGACACGCCGCAGCGCAGCGAACTCATCGCCGCCACCCACTCGCTCGAGGAGATCCGCAGGTACCTCGAGGCCGATTCGGTGGCCTACCTGAGCCTTGAGGGCCTGCTGTCGTCGGTGGCCCCGGAGGGCGGGCGCTACTGCACGTCGTGCTACACCGGGCAGTATCCGGTGGCCTTCCCGCGCGACCAGCAGGCCTATCTGCAGCTGGCGCTCAAACTCGACGACCGCCCGGCGCGCGTCGCCGAGGCCGAACCCGTCGCATGAGCGGCACCGATTACAAGTCCGCCGGTGTCGACATCGACGCCGGCAACGAGACGGTCCGCCGCATCAGGTCGATCGCCCGTTCGACCTTCACGCCCGGCGTGCTGTCGGACATCGGGTCGTTCGGCGGCTTGTTCACCCTGGCCGCCGGGCACTGGACCGACCCGGTGCTGGTGTCGAGCGCCGACGGCGTCGGCACCAAGCTCAAGGTTGCGTTCCTGGCCGGCGTCCACGACACCATCGGCGAGGACCTGGTCAACCACTGCGTCAACGACATCCTCGTCCAGGGCGCCGAGCCGCTCTTCTTCCTCGACTACCTGGCCACCGGCCGGCTCTCCCCCGACGTCGCCGAACAGATCGTCACCGGTCTGGCCGCCGCGTGCCGGGACAACGGCTGCGCGCTGCTCGGCGGCGAGACCGCCGAGATGCCGGGGTTCTACGCCGACGGGGAGTACGACGTCGCCGGCTTCATCGTCGGCGCGGTGGAGCGTGGGCGGATCGTCGACGGCCGCCGCATCGCCCCGGGCGACGTCCTCGTCGGACTGCCGTCCACCGGCCTGCACACCAACGGCTATTCGCTGGCCCGGCGCATCGTGTTCGATCGGCTCGGCCTGACGGTGGACAGCCAGGTCGACGAGCTGGGCGAGACGGTCGGCGCGGCGCTGCTGCGCCCACACCGATCGTACCGTCGGACGATGCAGCCGCTGCTGGCCGCCGGCCTCGTGAAGGGCATGGCGCACATCACCGGCGGCGGCCTGACCGACAACCTGCCGCGGATCCTGCCGCCCGGTACCTGCGCCGAGGTGCGACGCGGGTCGTGGACGGTGCCGGCGCTGTTCCAGTGGCTCACCGCGGCCGGCGCCGTGCCGCTCGACGACCAGTACCGCGCGTTCAACATGGGCATCGGACTGGTCGTGGCCGTGGCCGCCGCCGACCTGGCGCGGGCGACGGCGCTGTGGCGCGACGCCGGTGACGCGCCGGTCGAGATCGGCCGGATCGCGGCCGGCGAGCCCGAAGTCCGGTATGTCTGACGCCGCGGCTGGCGGGCGGCGTCTGGGGGTGCTGGTGTCGGGCCGCGGATCGAATCTGCAGGCCCTGGTCGACGCCATCGACGGCGGCCGCCTCGACGCCACCATCGGCGTCGTCATCTCGAATGTCGCCGACGCTCCGGCGCTGGCCCGTGCCGAGAAGGCCGGCCTCGAGACGCTGCTCGTCCCGCACACCGAGTCGCCGTCGCGCGAGGCCTTCGACGAGCGGCTCGCCGGCGCGTTGACCGAGCGGGGGATCCGACTGGTGTGTCTCGCCGGATTCATGCGCCGTCTGAGCGCCCGGTTCTTCGAGTGCTACCAGGATCCGGTGCTGAACGTGCATCCGGCGCTGCTGCCGGCGTTCCCCGGAATCAACGCGGTCGGCCAGGCGTTCGCCCACGGCGTCAAGGTGGCCGGGTGCACGGTGCACCTCGTCACGCCGGAGCTCGACGGCGGCCCGATCGTGCTGCAGGCGGCCGTGCCGGTCCTTCCCGACGACACCGTGGACACGCTGGCGGCGCGCATCCTCATCGAGGAGCACCGGCTGCTGCCCGCCGCGGTGAGCCTGGTCCTCGGCGGCCGCTGGCACCTCGAAGGCCGCCGCTTCATCGACCCGCCGGTCACGGCGCCGACGCCCTGACCGTCAGACGCACGCCGAAGGTGCGCGAATCGGCCGGGTTGCCCAGGGCGGCCGCCGGAAACCCGCCGCGCACCGTGACGTGCAGGTCGACGAGGTCGGTTGGGTCGGCCGAGTGCAGCGCCACGATCCGCCGTTCGTGCGGCGCCAGCGTGCCGACGCCGTGCGGTGGCGGCATCTCGACGTCCACACCGGCGGGGCCGGCTTCGACGATCAGCGCCAGGCCCCGCATCGGCGCCAGCGGCGCGATCAGCAGGCGGGCAGTGCGGTTGGCCCCCGTCCACAGCCCGTCCGCGTCGACATATGCCTGGTCGTCCATCGAATAGACCGCGACGTCGCCGAAGCGGGTCACTCGCCGCGCTTGTCCGCGCGGCGCGCGGCGGTCGACCCCGCGCGGCTCGAGCCAGACCGTCGTGCCGGGCGGGGCATCGCCGGTGACGCGCACCGAATGGAGCGCCGAGCGCAGCACCAGCGGCGGCGGCGAAGCGCTCAGCGGCCATTCGGCGAATGGCCAGGCGTCGCGGCCCAGCTCGAGGCGCAGTGTCGCCGTCGCGCCGGGGGGCGCTGCGGTGCGCAACGCGTAGCGGCCGGCCGGCAGGTCGGGCAGATGCAGCAGCACCGGCGGTCGGATCGGGACTGATTCCGGGGTCCGCAGCCCGAGCCGCATCGCCACGTCATCCAGGGGGCGAAGTCGCCAGCCATCGAGCCCCAGCCCGGCGCTACCCTGGCTGGCCGCGTGACGGTACCAGGCGAGTCGGCCGCCCGCGCTCGTCCACGGCGCCCGACCCGCCACCTGCCAGCCCGCGGTCGCGGTAAGCAGACCGACGACGCACAGGACGAGGCCGCCGAGCGCCGTCGCCGCGCCTTCACGCCGGGCCGGCAGGCGCGCCACCATCGCCGCGGCGACGAGTCCTCCCGAGGCCCAGACCAGGGCCAGCAGGCAGGCGGTCGAGAACGACAGGTCGGTCCGGAACAGCGACGGCATCGCCAGGCCGAGGTCGACCGAATCCGAGAACGCCGAGAAGACCGAACCGAGGCCGTCCGGAAAGGTGTAGGCGCGCGCGCCGCCGTCCACCGTCGCATAGAGCAGCGTCAGCGCCGCATTGACCGTCACGCCCAGGACCACCACACGGCGTCCGCCGGGGCCGGCCACCGACCACCCGCGGGCGAGCCACAGCGCCAGCGCCGGCAGGACGACGGTCAGGAAGCGTGCCGGAGCCGAGTCGCCGCCCCACCAGACCCACAGGCTGGACATCAGCAACACCCCGGCCGATGCCACTGCCGTCGCGGCGCCGACGAGCGGGAACGCGCGAACGAACCCTGGAGCGGCCCACAGGGCGACCGCCAGGGCCGGCGCCGCCGGCAGCAGCCCATATTCCTGATCGGCGGCGAGGCCGACGAGGCCGCGGGCGAGGTCCGCCCATCCACCCGGGGCCGTCCGCTGCAGGATCGCGGCCGCCGGGTTCCAGGTGCCGAACATGACCTGCGCGGCGCCGACCCAGCCGGCCAGACTGATCACGGGCACCGTCAGGAACCAGGCCATGCGCGTCCAGCGATCCGGTTGGCCCCGCCAGGTGGCGACGAGCACGGCGAGCCCGAGCACCCCGGCGGGCAGCGCGAGCCGGGCGTGGAGCCACGGCAGCGTCGCCAGGCCCAGGCCGGTCGCCGCGAAGGCCGCGAGCGATACGGGCGTCGCGCCCTGGAGCCGAGCCAGCAGCCAGAGGACTCCGGCGACGGCCACCGCGGCCGGTCCGTCAGGGTAGATCGCCGCCGCCTGCAGCGCGAAGGGCGCCGACAGGACCAGCCCGGCCCAGCCGACCCAGGCCGCTCCGGCGTTCCGCCACAACTCCCAGGCCGCCAGCCAGCACATCGCCGCCCCGGCCGCCATGAGCAGCACCAGCGTGGCCGTCGCCCCGGCCACGCCCCACACGGCGAACGCCGGCGCCACCAGGACCGCGGTGCCCAGGCCGTGGAACGGGTACTGCTCGCCCCAGGGACTTGTGTTGGTGTGGCGCGGCTCGAGGCTGCCGGCGTAGAAGTCGCCGTAGGTCCTGGTGTCGTAGTCGTTGGCGAGGTCGACGTCGCCGTCCCGGAGCAGGCTGCGGGCGATCGTCAGGTAGTGCGGTGCGTCGCCGGTCAGGGCGTGCGGCGCAACCGCGGCGGCGACGCCGCCAAGCCAGGCCACGGCGATTGCCGCGGCTGCGACGGCGTGATGCCGAGGCCGGACGGCTGTTAGGGTGGCCGGGGCGGGCACGCTGCGGAGCGTGGCGACGAGACACACTGCCACCGCCATCGCGCCGCCGGCGCCGGCGTACAGCCACGCCCCCGGCACAGTGGGCGCGACCAGCGGCGCGAGCCCGACCGCCAGGGGCCAGGCACATGCCCACTGGGCGGTGCGGGCCCAGATGAGCAGGCCGGCCGCCGCGGCCATGGCGGCCGCCAGACGCGGCGGGCCGATCGAGGCCACCCATCCCAGGCGCGACTCGGGAACGGCGGCGATCGTCCAAGCGGTCACGATGCCGACGGCGACGACGGCCAGCGCCGGCGACAGAACGGCGACGACGGCGACGGCGCGGCGGCGCATCAGCTTCTCATCCGACGGCCGGCGACCGCAGCACGAGCACCGAGACCTCCGGCGGGCAGTTGATCCGTACCGGGACGAACACGGTGCCGACCCCGCGGCTGACAAACAGCGTGCAGTGCCCCTCGCGGGCCTCGCCGGCCACCACCGGGAATCGCCGCGCGGCCACGGCGCCCAGGCCGGGCAGCACGACCTGGCCGCCGTGGGTGTGGCCGGCCAGCAGGAGCTGGACGTCGAGCGTCGCCGCCTCGCGCAGTCGACGCGGATCGTGGGCCAGCATCAGCGTCGTCGGTCCGGCGCCCTTCATCACGCGGGTGACGTCGGGCAGCCGGCGCGTCCAGAACCGCAGGCCGACGACGTCGACGGGTGTGTCGCGCCAGGTGACGCGGGTGCGTTGATCCTTGAGCACCGTGAACCCGCGGGCGGCCAGGGCGCCAGGCACGACGCGGTCGTCGTCGTGATTGCCGAGGACGGCAAAGGCGCCCAGCGGCGCCGCGGCGAGCGGGGCGAGCAGTTCGGCGACCGGGGCAGCGCGGCTGACATCGGCATCGGTGACGTAGTCGCCCCCCAGGGCGACGGCGTCCGGGTGGGCCGCTGCCAGCAGATCGACGGCCCGGCGGATGTCCTCGGCCGGCACCGTCGCGCTCAGGTGCACGTCGGTGATGAGGCCGACGCGGACGCCGTCCAGCTCCGCGGGAAGACCGGTGACCGTGATCGGCCGCTCGTCGAGCCGCACCCGGTGCCGCTCCACGGCGAGGCCGTAAGCCACCGTCCCGGTGGCAAGGCCCGCGCCGGTGGCGACGAGCCCTTTGAGCGCGCTACGCCTGGTCAGGGTCGACATCGACGGGTGGCCGTCATGTTAGCAGCCCGGCCCCAGGGGGCCGTGAGTCAGGCGGTATAGTGGACCGCGTGAACGTGCTCGACGAATTGCGCTGGCGCGGCCTGCTCCACGACAGCACCGACGGTCTCGAGGCGACGCTGGCGGCCGGCCCGATCACCGCGTATATCGGTTTCGATCCGACGGCACCCAGCCTCCACGCCGGGTCGCTGCTGACCATCCTGGGGCTGGCGCGACTGCAGCGCCTCGGCCACCGGCCGATCGCCCTGGTCGGCGGCGGCACCGGTCTCATCGGCGATCCCAGCGGCAAGAGCCAGGAACGCAATCTGCTGACGCTGGAGCAGACCGCCGAAAACGCCGCCGGGATCCGCCGCCAGCTCGAACGGTTCCTCGACTTCTCGCCGGCGCTGTCGAACGCGGCGCTGCTGCGCAACAACGTCGACTGGCTGCGGCCGATCGGCTTTCTCGATTTCCTGCGCGACGTCGGCAAGCACTTCACCGTGAACTACATGATGGCCAAGGAGTCGGTGAAGCGTCGAATCGAGGGCACCGACGGCATCAGCTTCACCGAGTTCAGCTACCAGCTGCTCCAGGCCTACGACTTCCTGGTCCTCCACGACCGCGACCGGTGCGTGCTGCAGATGGGCGGCACCGACCAGTGGGGCAACATCACCGCCGGGTGCGATCTGGTGCGCAAGGTCCGCGGTGTCCGCGTCCACGGCCTGGTGTGGCCGCTGCTGACCACGTCGAGCGGCGCCAAGTTCGGCAAGACCGAAGGTGGCGCGGTGTGGCTCGACCCGGCGCGCACCTCGCCGTTCCGGTTCTATCAGTTCTGGCTCAACGCCGACGACCGCGACGTCGGGCAGTACCTCAAGTGGTTCACGTTCCGCAGCCAGGCCGACGTGGCGGAAATCACCGACGAACACGGCCGGGCGCCGGAGCGGCGCAGCGCGCAACGGGCCCTGGCCGCCGACATGACCCGGCTCGTGCACGGCGACGCGGAGCTGGCTCGTGCCGAACGCGCCACCCAGGTCCTGTTCGGAGGGCGCCTCGCCGACGCCGACCCGGACGACATCCTGCTCGTGTTCGACGACGTGCCGTCGCTCGACGTCGCGGCGGCGGCGCTCACCGGGACGGGTATGGCCGCCGCGGACGCCGCCGTGCGGTCGGGGCTGACCGCCTCGAAGGGCGAGGCTCATCGGCTCATCAAGCAGGGCGGGCTCTACGTCAACGATCGCCGGGTCGGGGAGAACGGCCACATCACCGCCGATGACCTGATTGGCGGGCGGGTGGCGGTGTTGCGCAAGGGGCAGCGGGAGCGCCGGGTGCTGCGCATCGGCGGGTGAGGCCGCTGCCGGGTGCACACGACTGCACGGTTTTCCGCCGGTGCCCGATTCGGGAGTTGACAGCGCCGTAACGGCCTCACTACGATACGGGTTCGTGCTTGACGTGCTGCCTCCGGTCTTGGGCAGCGCGACCCGCGAACGCCTCAGTCCGGTTCCGGTCAGCGTTCCTCCGGCTCGGTCGCCGCCTGCGCATGTGTTGCCAGGACGCCGAGACGCAGTCGGGAGGGGCGAGCGACGGAGTGGAGAGGCGCAGGCAGCGGAACGAAATTTCTGCTTGACTTGCGGGAGAGGCGCGTCGTAAGCTCGTAAGGTTCCCCTGAAGGGCGCTTCGTCGTCAGGGGGGCGGGGTTGGCGTCTCGCCGGCCCCCTTGGTTCTTTGAAAACTAGATAGAGCGTGCACAACCAGCCCGTCGAGTGTCAGCTGGTCTCGCCGCCGCTCGAGCGCAAGCGAGAGCGACGGTGGGCCGACACGAAGACGTAACAAACAAGAAGAGCCGACAAGCTCCTCTGGTTTGGAAGATGCCCGCGGCCCGCCGCAAGGCGGGGCGCGGACAGCAACTTTAACTTGAGAGTTTGATCCTGGCTCAGAATCAACGCTGGCGGCGTGCCTAACACATGCAAGTCGAACGCGAAAGGGGCTTCGGCCCTGAGTAGAGTGGCGAACGGGTGAGTAACACGTGGG
>JBFWNR010000007.1:0-255552 GCA_050250955.1 Vicinamibacterales bacterium | reverse complement strand
GGCCTCCGGAGCCGAAGGTCAGAGGTTCGAATCCTCTCGGGCGCGCCACGTTGCCGAATTGGCACCACGCCCATGCCTCAATCCGAGGCACCGATCACGAGTCGGTCAGTCAGCACCCGCCGGGAACGTCTTCGGTCGGGTGCCTGAACTGCGGACCGTTCGCTGAATCTGCACACCGTGACACACGGCCAGGCACCAGGCATCGGAGCGGTACGCCCATTGCTATTTGACATGGTCAACGCCATGACTCTCAGCATCCTCGCCGTGTGGTGCGCCGTCAGTTTCGCGCTCGGACCGCTGGTTGGGCGGCATTTGCACCGCTGCGCGGCCGCGATCGACGACAAGACGACCGCGTAAAGAGCACACGACCGCCCGGCGAACCGTCAGCCGGCGAACACTTTTGTATTTTCCCCGGGGCGCCCGCCCCATCCCCCAATCCCAACTCCCGTCCCTAGGTCGATTGCCCGGCGCGTAACGCCTTGGCATGCCCGAGGAGACCGGCCGTCGAACCGTCGTGCTCGGCTGAGCTGGAGCCTGGGTCCAGTTCGGGCCGGATGCGGTTCGCCAGCGCCTTGCCCAGTTCGACCCCCCACTGGTCGAACGAGTTGATGCCCCAGACCGCGCCCATCACGAACACCTTGTGCTCGTAGAACGCCAGCAGGCGTCCGAGCGTGCGTGGATCGAGCTGCCGATAGAGCAGGGTCGTGCTCGGCCGGTTGCCCGGGAACACCTTGTGCGGCGCCAACCGGTCGACCTCGGCCGCCGGGAGTCCCGCGGCGGCCAGCTCGGCGCGGGCTTCCGCCTCGGTCTTGCCGCGCATCAGCGCTTCGCTCTGCGCGAAGCAGTTGGCCAGCAGCAGCTCGTGATGCTCCGGGAGGGCATGGTGCGGCCGCGCTGCGACCAGGAAGTCGCAGGGCACCAGCCGCGTGCCCTGATGGATGAGCTGGTAGAACGCGTGCTGCCCGTTGGTGCCGGGCTCGCCCCACACGATCGGGCCGCTGGCGACGTCCGCCGGCTCGCCGTCGCGGGTGACGCCCTTGCCGTTGCTCTCCATGTCGAGCTGCTGCAGGTAGGCGGGCAGCCGGGCGAGCCGCTGGTCGTAGGGCAAGACCGCCTGGGTGTGGGCGCCGAGGAAGTTGGTGTTCCAGATCCCGACCAGGCCGGCCAGCAGCGGCAGGTTCGCCGCCGCCGACGCGGAGCGGAAGTGGTCGTCCATCTCGGCGGCACCGTCGAGCAGCGCCGCGAACTGGTCGGCGCCGACGGCGATGGCGATCGGCAGCCCGATCGACGACCACAACGAGTAGCGGCCGCCGACCCACTCCCAGAACCCGAACATGTTGTCGGCGGCGATGCCGAACGCGGCAACCGCGGCGGCGTTGGTCGAGACGGCCACGAAGTGGCGGCCGACCGCCGCCTCGCCCAGCGCGCCGACCAGCCAGGCCCGCGCCGAGCCCGCATTGGCCATCGTCTCCTGGGTGGTGAAGGTCTTCGAGGCGACGACGAACAGCGTCGTCGCCGGCGACAGGCGGCGCAGCGTCTCATCGAGGTGCGCGCCGTCGACGTTCGACACGAAGTGGAGGCGTGGCCCCTGGCGCGCGTACGGGGTCAGCGCCTCGGTCACCATCGCCGGGCCGAGGTCCGAGCCGCCGATGCCGAGGTTGACCACGTCGGTGATCCGATGTCCCCGGGCGCCGCTCCACGCGCCGCTGCGCACGGCGCCGGCGAATGTCGCCAGGTGCTGACGGGCTGCCTCGACATCGGGCATGACGTCCCGACCGGCGACGACCAGCGGACGCGCCGCCGGCCGCCGCAGGGCGACGTGGAGCACGGCACGGCGTTCGGTGCTGTTGATCGCCTCGCCGGCGAACATCCGATCGCGCAGGGCCTCGACGCCGGTGACACCGGCCAGCTCCAGGAGCAGCCGCAGCGTCTCCTCGGTGATGCGCTGCTTGGAGAAGTCGACCAGCAGGTCGTCGAGGCGATGCGAGAAGCGCGCGAAGCGCCCCGGGTCGTGGGCGAACAGCGCGCGCAGGTGCACGTCGCGCATCCGATCGCGATGCTCTTCGAGGCGTTTCCAGACGTCGAGGCTCCGCAGCTTCATGGCCTGCAGTCTATCCGCGACCGCGTGGCCGCGCTGCGCCGTGACAGCGTGACAGCGTGACAGCGTGATCCCCCAGCCCCTGGCCCTAGCCCCTAGCCGCTAGCCGCTAGCCGCTAGTAAGATCCCTCCATGTCCCTGCTCGACTCGCTCAAGCGCCTGACCGTGGTGGTCGCCGACACCGGCGACATCGACGCCATCCGCACCCATACGCCGCAGGACGCCACGACCAATCCGTCGCTCCTGCTCAAAGCGGCCCAGGCGCCGCAGTACCGCCATCTCGTCGACGCCGCCCTGGCCGACGCGGCCCGGGTGGCCGACGGCCGCGAGGCGCGCACCGAGGCGTTCATGGATCGGCTGTCGGTGGCGTTCGGGCGGGAGATCCTCCGCATCATCCCCGGACGCGTCTCCACCGAGGTCGACGCCCGGCACAGCTTCGACACCGTCGCGACGGTGGCCAAGGCGCGGACGATCATCGACCTCTACGAGGCGGCCGGCATCGGCCGCGATCGCGTGCTGGTCAAGATCGGCAGCACCTGGGAAGGCATCCGGGCCGCCGAGCAGCTGGAGCGCGACGGCATCCACTGCAACCTGACGCTGCTGTTCAGCTTTGCCCAGGCGGTGGCCTGTGCCGAGGCCGGCGTCACGCTGATCTCGCCCTTCGTCGGCCGCATCTACGACTACTACCGCAAGGCGCGCGGCGCCGAGATTCCGGCCGACGACGATCCGGGGGTGGCGTCGGTGCGGCGCATCTATGCGTACTTCAAGAAGCACGGCTACCGCACCCAGGTCATGGGCGCCAGCTTCCGCCGGGTCGAGCAGATCACCCGACTGGCCGGCTGCGACCTGCTGACCATCAGCCCGGAGCTGCTGGCCGAGCTGGACCAGATGTCGGGCGAGCTGCCCGCGGCGCTGACGCCGGAGATGGCCGCCCGCGAGGGCGAAGCCCGCATCACGCTCGACGAGAAGGCCTACCGCTGGCTCCACAACGAGGACGCCATGGCGGTCGAGAAGCTGAGCGACGGCATCCGCCGCTTCGACGCCGATGCCCGCGCCCTCGAGCGCTGGGCGCTGTCGGTGTCGGCCGCCGCCTGATCTCGCCGACGCCCGAAGGGCGAAGCCGGGCCGGCCGGTGCAGAATCGTGCACCAGCTCAGCCATCTGGCGCCGATTTCGCTACAATGTCGTGCAGTTTTCGAAGGGAGACGCCCGCGGGCGTCTCCCTTTTCCGCGTGAGGGAGGGGTCCGTGAGAACCATACTCGCCGCGTTCCTGGTGCTCCTGCTGGCGGCGGCTCCCGCCGTCGCGCAGACGCCCGCTCAGCCGCCGACGCCGCCGCCCGCCGAGGCCGAGCAGCCGCCCATCTACGAGGAGCAGGTCATCGTCACCGCGTCGAAGGTGGAGCAGCAGCTGGTCAACGCCCCGGCCACGGTCAGCGTCGTGACCAGCGACGTCATCGCCAGTTCACCGGCCACCAACTACGCCGAGCTGCTGCGCGGCGTGCCGGGCATGAACATCACCCAGACGTCGGCCCGCGACTTCAACGTCAACATGCGTGGCGCGACCTCGACGCTGGCGACCTCGCAGCTGGCGCTCATCGACGGCCGCAGCCTGTATCTCGACTTCTTCGGCTTCGTCGCCTGGGACTTCCTGCCGGTCAACCCCAACGAAGTCCGGCAGATCGAGGTGATCCGCGGGCCGGCGTCGGCGGTGTGGGGCGCCAACGCCCTGTCGGGCGTGGTGAACTTCATCACCAAGACGCCGCGCGAGATGGCCGGCAGCAGCTTCACGATGGGCGCCGGCACCTTCGGCCGCGAGGTCAAGGACAACGGCGCCGGCAATGGCTCCCTGTGGTACTTCAACGGCACCCACGCCGCGGCGGTGAACGATCGCTGGTCGTACAAGCTGTCGGCGGGCGCGCTCGGCCAGGACGCCCTGCCGCGGCCGGTCGGGACCATCCCCAACGCCCAGAACACGCCGTATCCGGCCTTCGCCAACTCGGGCACCCGGCAGCCGAAGTTCGACACCCGGGTCGACTACGACGCGCCCGACGGCGCCTACCGCCTGAGTTTCTCGGGCGGCTTCGCCGGCACCGAGGGCATCATCCACACCGGCATCGGCCCCTTCGACATGAACCGCGGCACGGTGCTCGGCTACGGCGCCGCCCGCTGGACCAAGGGCGCCCAGAAGCTGCAGTTCTTCACCAACATCCTCAACGGCGACGCCAACGCGCTCCTGTCGTTCGGCCTCGACGGCCAGCCGATCCTGTTCGAGTTCAACACCAAGACGTTCGACGTCGAGTACGGCAACGTGCGCGCCATCGGCACCCGCAACGTGGTGAGCTTCGGCGGCAACTTCCGCTACAACCAGTTCGACCTCAGCCTGGCGCCGCGCGGCGACAACCGCACCGAAGGTGGCGGCTACATCCAGGACGAGATCTTCATCAACGACCACCTGCGCTGGGTGATCGGCGCCCGGCTCGATCGGTTCAGCGTGCTCGACGCCGCGAACTTCTCGCCGCGGACCGCGCTCATCATCAAGCCGGCGCCCGAGCACTCGGTGCGGCTGTCGTTCAACCGCGCCTTCCGCGCCCCCTCGCTCATCAACAACTTCCTCGAGGTGGGCATCGTCAACCAGCTCGACCTGCGCACCATCAACCCGGCGTTCGCCTTCGCACCCGGCGGACCGGTCTACAACTTCCCGATCTCGGCGGTCGGCAACGAGGAGCTGGTCGAGCAGCAGGTGGACGCCTTCGAGGTGGCCTATACCGGGGTGGTCGCCAACCGGGCCACGGTGACCGCCGCCTACTACTACAACAGGTCGAAGGACGACATCTTCTTCACCCAGACGGGTCGCTACCGCGGCGCCAACCCGCCGCCGGGCTGGCTCACCAAGCTGGCGCCGCTCGTCGGCACCGCCCAGGCGCTGGGGATCCTCGAGGTGCTGCCGCCGTCGTGCATCGGCCAGTCCACCTGCAACAGCGGCGGCCTGCCGTCGAACTACACCTACCTCAACCTCGGCACGGTGCGCGACAAGGGCTTCGAGCTGGGCGTCGACGCGGCGGTGAACCGCGCCCTGAACGTCTTCGCCAACTACTCCTACCAGTTCAAGCCGGATCCCGACTTCGACATCTCCGAGGTCAACCTGCCGCCGACCAACCGCGTCAACGCCGGCTTCAGCTTCAGCCAGGGGCGCGTCCTCGGCAACATGAGCGTCGCCTACCAGGACAAGGCGTTCTGGCAGGACGTCCTCGACGCCCGCTTCCACGGCGAGACCGACGCCTACACGCAGGTCAACGGCGCGCTCGGCCTGCGCTGGATGGACGACAAGGTCACGACGACGATCAAGTTCAACAACCTGTTCGACGAGGAGATCCAATCGCACGTCTTCGGCGACATCATGCGGCGTCAAGTGATCGGCGAACTCAGGGTGCAGTTCTGAGTGCGCCGCGGCGATGACGCCGCCGCGGCTAGCGGCTAGCGGCTGGGCCCAATCTAGCGAATCTTCTCGAGGGCGCCGAGCAGATCGGCGCCCTCGGCGTGTCTGGTGCCGCTCCACAGATCGCCGACGGCGCGGACCCGCGGCAGGATGGTGTCGAGGGTGAAGTCCTCGGGGCGGACGCCGGCGTGCACCTCGTCCCAGGTGAGCGGCGTCGAGACGCCGGCAAAGGCGCTGGCCCGGGCGCTGTAGGCGCAGGCCAGCGTTTTGCCCTCGATGTTCTGCAGGTAGTCGACGTAGACCGTGCCGTCCTTGCGTTTGCCGACCGTCCGCTCGACGGTGGCGACCTTGGGGTGGGCGGTGGCCACCATCGTGGCGACGATCTGGCAGAAGAGCATGCCCGCCTGGTAGGTCGTCCCCGGCTGCAGCGGCACGAAGATGTGCAGGCCCTCGGACCCCGACGTCTTCGGGAACGCGGTGACGCCGACCCGGTCGAGCACCTCGTGCACCCAGCGGGCGACGTCGAGGATGCGGGCGAAGCCGGCGCCGGGCTGGGGATCGAGATCGATGGCCACCTGGTCCGGGGTGTGCAGCGCGTCGATGGTCGAGAAGAACGGGTCCATCGAGATCGCGGCGAGCTGGGCCATGTAGATCAGCGTCTTCAGCGACCCGCCGACCAGCCGCGCCGGCACGTCGTCGTCGGGGAGCGTGGCCGTGCGGACGCCCGAGGGCACCGGCTCGGGCGCGCGGTGCTGGTAGAAGGACTTGCCCTCGACGCCGTTGGGCAGCCGCTTCATCACCAGGGGGCGATCCTCCAGCACCGGCAGGAGCAGCGGCGCGATGCGGACGTAGTAGCGCAGCACGTCGCCCTTGGTCCGCCGCCCCTCCGGCCAGAAGATCTTGTGGAGATTGGTGACGTCCAACGTGTCGCCGTCGGGCAGGACCAGACGACCGTCCTTGCGTCGCGCCTGCAGGTCGTCGAGCTGGGCGACGAGCGCCTCGGCGGTCGCGTCCCAGGCGGCCAGCGGGTCCCCGCTGTTTCGGCGTCGCCCGCGCCGCGCCGCCTGCGGACGCGTCGCCGGACGCGCGGTGGACCGCGCCCGTGTCGGGCGGGGGCGCCGCACCGCGGCGGCCGGCTTGTCGTCGCGCAGGCCGAGGTAGGCGGGATGGCGCAGCCGCCCTTCGTCGGTCATCTCGGTGTAGCGCACTTGGGCGACCAGCCGGGGTTCGACCCAATGCGCCTTGGCCGGTGTCTTCGGCGGCGGATCGAACGGCGACGTCTCGGTCGCCAGGTGCGCCAGCAGCCGGCCGACCCGCTCCAGTTCGGTGCCGCTGAATCCGGTGCCGACATCGCCGACATAGCGCAGCGTGCCGTCGGCGTCCCGCGCCCCCAGGATGAGCGCGCCGAAGTGCGTGCGGGTGCCGCGCGGGTCGGTCCAGCCGGCGACGACGAACTCGTCCTGCTGCTGGATCTTGAGCTTGCGCCACTCGGGACTGCGCCGGCCGGTGCGGTACGGCGAGTCGGCGACCTTGACCAGCAGGCCCTCCCAGCCCTCGCGTTCGGCCTCCGCGTAGAGGGCGTGCCCGTCGCCTGCCACCTGTCGGCTCAGCCGCAGCAGGGGCGAGCCCATGTCGGCGCACCGCGCCTCGAGGGCGGCGCGTCGCTCGTGCAGGGGACGGGGCCGCCAGTCCACCGCGCCGTCGCGCAGCAGGTCGAAGACGACCAGCGCGGTCGGTTGCTGATCCGGGGTCTGTGCAGGGGCCGACGAACGGTAGCCGGGGACGGCGACGTGGATCCGGCCCTGCAGCCGCTGGAAGCCGGCCGGACGGCCGCGCGCGTCGAGCGCCACCACTTCGCCGTCGAGCACCACCGGGCCGTCCAAGGTGCCCGCCCATGCCGACAGGGCGGCGACGAGCTCCGGGAACTGACGCGACTTCTCGTTGCCGTTGCGCGACCACAGCCGCACGTGCGGGGCGGGGCCGGGTTCGACCAGGACGATGGCGCGGATGCCGTCGTATTTGGGTTCGTAGACCAGCCGCCGATCGGCGAGCGGCGGCGGCACGTCGGGGGCCACCGCCAGCATCGGCCGCAGATCCTGGGCGGCGAACACAGAGGGTTAGTCCGCGTAGCGATCGTCGAGCCAGGGCTCGGCGGTGTTGGAGTAGCCGCGCACTTCCCAGAAGCCCGGCCGATCCTCGGCGAGGAACTCGATCCGCCGGATCCATTTGGTGCCCTTCCAGGCGTAGAGCTTCGGGGTGATCATCCGGCACGGGCCGCCGTGCTCGCGGGGCAGCGGCTGGCCCTCCCAGGTGTGCACCAGCAGCACGTCGGACTCGACCGCCCGCGCCAGCGGCAGGTTGGTGGTGTAGGGGGTCGTCGTGCCTGGGGCGACGTCGTAGCCGGTGCATGCCACGAAGCGGGCCTCGGGCGCCGGCACGGCCAGTTCGGCCAGGGTCTGCATCCGCACGCCGCGCCAGTGGTTGTCGAGGCGGCTCCACGTGGTTACGCAGTGGAAGTCGCTGACCTCGTCCACCTGCGGCAGATCGAGGAAATCGGCCCAGGTGAGCGACAGCGGATGCGCGCACAGCCCGCCGACCTCGAGACGCCAGTCGGCGACGGCGATGTCGGGCACGTCACCCAGGTCGAGCACCGGCCAGTTCGGGACCACCCGCTGACCGGTCGGCACCGTCGGCATGCCGTGGCGGTTCGCCGGGCCCGACCCCATCGGCCTGGGGTTGCGGCGGTCGCGATCGGCGGCTTCGCGCTGCAGCGCCCGCTGGCGCTCGAGGTAGCGCAGCCGGCGCTCGACCAGGGTGGATGACGACTCGGCCGACATGGGGTTGTATTCTAACGGGGCATGTCGTGTCTCCCGTTCCGGCCGCGCCGCGGCCGCCTGGCCGGCGTCGTGCTGCTGGCGGCGCTGGCCGCCCAGTGCAGCCAGACGCCGACCTCGCCGAGCACGCCCGGCGCGGTCCTGTCGCGCGGCGAGGTGCCGCAGGGCGGGCCGCCGCCCCCCGCCGGCGACTCGCTTGGCACCATCAACGCCCTCGGCGCCACCAACTATCTCGCCTTCGGCGACAGCATCACCTGGGGCACGCTGTCGTCCTTCGACGGCGCGTTCCTGTTCGACCCGTGCGGCGGCTGCTCCTATCCCTCGCAGCTCGACGTGCGGCTCGAGGCGGCCTTCACCACCCAGGACTTCACCGTCACCAACGCCGGCAACCCCGGCGAGTGGGCCCAGCAGGCGGTGTCGAGCGGCCGCTTCCAGCAGGCGCTGAACGCGCAGCGGCCCCAGGGCGTGCTGCTCCTCGAGGGCATCAACGACCTCAACAACGGCCGCAGCGTGTCGGCAGTGGTCGGGTCGTTGCAGCAGCTGGTCGAGCTCGGCCGCTTCTACAACGCCACCGTGCTCATCAGCACGATGTTCCAGACCTGCCGCAGCGTCTCGCCGACCGGCACGGTGCGCGAGAACTCGGCCGACCTCATCGTGCCGTTCAACAACGCCATCACGGCGATGGCGGCGGGCCGTCAGAACGTCTACGTCGTGAACCTCTATGGCGCCTTCGGCACCGGCAACTGCACGCCCGATGGCGGCACCAACCTGCTCGGGGCCGATGGCCTGCATCCGTCGACCAGCGGCTACGCGAAGATGGCGGAAACGTTCGACCTGGCGCTGCGTGACCGCTTCCCGGTGCGCGGCTCGTTCCAGTAGCCGCTCAGTCCGCGCCTCCCGGCAGCCACAGGCTGCGGGCGGTGCCGTCGGTGGGATCCAGGCCAGCCGCCCGCCCCAGTTCGACGACCTCGGGCGGCAGTGCGAGCGCCACGCGCCACTCGTCGTGCCGACCCCCGGCGCCCTCGAGGGCCCGCGTCCAGGCCGGCCACCACGGCGAGGTGCGGCGCGACAGCGGCTCGAGGATCAGCACGGCGCTCCCGGCGGCGGCATCGGCCAGCAGGCGGGCGAGGAGCCCGGCCCGCGCGGCCTCGTCCAGTTCGTTGGCCGCGTAGCTCACCACCACGCCGCGGTGCGCCCCGGCCTCGCGGCCGGGACGGGGCCCACGCTGGCCGGACGCCGCGACGATCGAGCCGCGCCGGGCCTCGCCCGGCACGCCAAGCGCGCGCAGGGTGGCGCGCGTCTCGGTGACGGCCCACGGGTGGGTGTCGAGGCCCAGCACCGTCGACCCCGGGCCGGCGTGGCACGCCCACGCGGCGCCGGCGGCGCCGGTGCCGCAGCCCAGATCGAGGATGGCCCTGGCGCCGATGGGGGCGCCGATCGCGCCGAGAATCTCGCCGACCAGGGCGAAGCGCCGCGGCGCGTAGTACAGGGCGTAGGCGGCGCGCTTGCCGGCCGAATCGAAGGCGCCCCGCCCGCCGAGGCGGGCCCGTCGTTCGACGTAGGTCGAGGACAGCGCCCGCAGCGCCCGCGCGACCTCCGAGGTGGTGAGGTCGCGGCGGTGGCGGGTGGACAGGTCGGTCAGCCAGCGATCGACACCGGCAGCACACGGATCGGGCGTCACGACGGGTCAGTAGAATACGAGAAGGGCCCCCCAGCGCGCCCGGAGGTCTGTGGACGTGAAGTGGTGGACCCGCGCCCTGGTGGGCGCGGCGTGCCTGGTCGTCGCGGTCGCCGGTGGCGCGACGCTGTGGCTGGTGCGCACGGCCGAGCCGCGGCTGCGACGCGAGCTGGAAGTGTGGCTGTCGGACCGGCTCAACAGCGACGTCGCGCTGGCGACCCTCAGCGTGCGCGTCTTCCCGACGGTGCGGCTCGAAGGCACCGGCCTGGTGCTGCGCATCAAGGACCGACCGGACCTGCCGCCGTTCATCACGGTCGAGCGCTGGTCGGGTCGCGGTGTCCTGCGCGGGGTGCGGGCGCGGCGTCTCGACGAGGTGCGACTCGACGGCGTCGCCATCACCGTGCCGCCGGGCCGCAAGGCCGATCTGCGGTCGCTGCGCGTGGACGGCGGCGACGCCGCGGACGACGGCGACTCCGGCCGGCGCCGGCCGCGATCGCCGGTCGTCGATCGCCTGGTGGCCGCGGCGGTGACCGTGACCGTGCTGCCCCGGCAGGCCGACCGCGACCCGGTCGTGTGGGACGTTCGCGACCTGATCCTGGAGCCGTTCTCGCTCGACGACGCCTCGCCGTTCAGCGCCACGGTCGACACGCCGCTGCCGCGCGATCGGGCCCGGGTGACCGGCACGGTGGGCCCGTGGCCGCGGCGGGACTTCGACCGGCTGCCGCTCACCGGGGAGTTCACCTTCGAGGGCGACCTCGGGGGGCTGCCCGGGCTGGAAGGGCAGGTGCACGCCTCGGGCAGCGTGCTCGGCACCCTCGAGCGTCTCGCCACGCACGGCATCGCGTCGTCCTCGGCGCTCGGCCTGACCACCGGCGGCTCCGGCCGGCTGCCCATGACCGCGACCTTCGACGCGGCGTTCGACGGCACCTCGGGCGACCTGTTCCTGTCGACGCTGACGACCACGCTCGGCCAGTCGGCGTTTGCGACCAGCGGCAGCGTCACCCGGCAGAGGGGCGTGCGCGGGCGCCATGTCCACCTGGCCGTCCGCACACCCGACCCGGTCGATCTGGCCGACGTGCTGCGCCTGCTCGTCGACGGCGGGCGGCCGCCGCTGGCCGGCCGGCTTCGCCTCGACGCGACGCTGGAGATGGCGCCCGGCGACGGCGACGTCGCCGACCGGCTCGAAGTCGCAGGCACCTTCGAGGTCGACGACGCCACCTTCGCCAATCGCGACGTCCAGGCCAAGGTGGACGAGTTGGCCCGTCGCGGCCAGGGGCGCCCGAAGGACCCGTCGATCGCCGCCGTTGCCGCGGCCATGGACGGCCAGGTGCGGCTCGCCGACCGCCAGCTGACCTTGCGGCAGATTCGCTTCGCCGTGCCGGGGGCGGCGATCGCGGCGTCGGGTGCCTACGGCCTCGGTGACGAGCGGCTGCGGTTCCGCGGCGTGGCGCGACTCGATGCCGGCATTTCGCGTACGCTGACCGGGGCCAGACGCGTGCTGTTGCGGCCGCTCGACCCGCTGTTCAGCAAGGGCGGCGCCGGCACCCGGCTGGTGCTCGACATCCGTGGCACCAGGGACGACCCCGAGGTCGACATCGACGTCGGGGCGTCGTTGCGCGGCGAGCGCTGAGCGGCGATCAGAAGGGAATGGGGTGGATGACGGGATTCGAACCCGCGACAGCCGGATCCACAGTCCGGAGCTCTACCACTGAGCTACACCCACCGTACAGGAGCCTTTAACTCTAGCATGGTTCCCCGGCTGCGCCCGAGCGACCCGTTCCCGCCCGTCGAGTCCGCGCTCAGGGAACCGAACGGCCTGGTCGCCGTCGGCGGCGGCTTGAGCGTGCCACGACTGCTCGACGCCTATCGCCACGGCATCTTCCCGTGGTTCGACGACGGCGATCCCGTGCTGTGGTGGAGCCCCGACCCCCGACTCGTGCTGCCGACCGATGCCGTGCACGTCTCGCGCAGCCTGGCGCGGCGGCTCGGTCGCGGCGGGCTGCGGCTGACCGCCGATCGGGCCTTTGCCGACGTCGTCGCCGCCTGCGCCGCGCCGCGGCGTGACGGCGACGGGCGGACGTGGCTCACCGCCGACATGCGGCGCGCCTACGAGGCGCTGCATCGCCACGGCGCCGCGCACTCGGTCGAGGTCTGGGACGACGCCGGCGCCCTGGTGGGCGGCATCTACGGCGTGGCCATGGGCCGGGCCTTCTTCGGCGAGTCGATGTTCTCGCGCGTCACCGACGGCTCCAAGGTCGCCCTGGTCGTCCTGGCGCGGCAGCTGGCCCGCTGGGGGGTGCCGTTCATCGACTGCCAGGTCCGCAGCGACCACCTGGTCTCGCTCGGCGCCGTCGACCTGCCGCGCCGCGAGTTCCTGCGCCGAGTCGCCGCCGCGGTGGACCAGCCCGGTCCGGCCGGTCCCTGGCACCTCGACCCCGACCTGGCCGACCCGACGGCCACAGCCTGGCGTCACCTGCCAGCCTCGGGCCGCTAGCCGCTAGCCGCTAAGATTGATCCATGGCCAGCCCGCGCGAAGGGGTCGTCACCGAGCCGCGGCCCGACGTGCGGCCCGAGGGGCGACCCGACACCCCGCGGATGTGGCGGGTGTTGCTGCACAACGACGACTTCACGACCCAGGACTTCGTGGTCTGGGTGCTGGAGTCGGTCTTCCGCAAGTCGACGGCCGACGCCGTGACGATCATGCTGCACGTGCACCACGCCGGGGTCGGGGTGGCCGGCATCTACACCCGCGACGTCGCCGAGTCGAAGATCGCCGCCACCGAGCGGCTGGCCGAGCAGCACGAGTTCCCGCTCCGTGTGACCATGGAGCCCGAGCCCGAGGAGACCCGCCGGTGAGTGCCACCCCCGTGCCGTTCGCACCCGACACCCTCGAGACGATCCGGCGCGCGTTCCGCTTCGCCGCCGAACGTCGCCACGACATGGTGACGCTCGAACACCTGCTGCGCGCCCTGGTCGAGGACCCGCGGGCGCAGGCCGCCTTCGCCACTCTCAACGTCGATCGCGCCCAGCTCACCCACGATCTCGAGGAGGTGCTCGACCGCGCGCATTCGCCGGTGCCGGGCACCAAGGCGGTGAAGCCGGAGTCCACGCTCGGCTTCGACCGGGTGGTGGAGCGGGCGGTCGTCCACGCCGCGTCGTCGAGCGCCCGCGAGGTGGACAGCGGCAGCCTCCTGGTCTTCCTCCTCCAGGAGGACGACTCGCATGCGGCCTACTTCCTCAAGAAGCAGGGCGTGAACCGCCTGCGGCTGCTGCGCGCGATCGCGCACGAACCGGCCGGCGGTGCGGAAACCGCCGCGGCAGACGGGGAGGAGAGCGGCCCCAGGGATCCGCTGGCCGCCTACGCCGTGGAGCTGGTGGACAAAGCGCGCCGCGGGCTGATCGATCCGCTGATCGGCCGGGCGCCGGAACTCGATCGCGTCGTGCAGGTGCTGTGCCGGCGCCGCAAGAACAACCCGCTGCTCGTCGGCGAGCCGGGCGTCGGCAAGACGGCCCTGGCCGAGGGCCTGGCGCTGCGCATCGCCGAGGACGCGGTGCCGCCGGCGCTGGCCGCGGCCAAGGTCTACGCCCTCGATCTCGGCTCGCTGGTGGCCGGGACCCGCTATCGCGGCGACTTCGAGGAACGGGTCAAGCAGGTGCTGACGGCGCTGGAGAAGCAGCCGGGCGCGATCCTCTTCATCGACGAGATCCACACCCTGGTCGGGGCCGGATCGGCGTCGGGCGGCACCATGGATGCCGGCAACCTGCTGAAGCCGGCGCTGGCGTCGGGGGCGCTGCGCTGCATCGGCTCGACGACGTTCACGGACGTGAAGCAGGGCTTCGACCGCGACCGGGCGCTGTCGCGCCGCTTCCAGAAGATCGAGATCCTCGAGCCGACCGAGGTCGAGGCCACCGCGATCCTCGGCGGCCTGCGCGAGCACTACGAACGTCACCACGGCGTGCGCTATACCGACGCGGCGCTGGCGGCGGCGGTGACGCTCTCGGCCCGCTACCTGAAGGACCTGCACCTGCCCGACAAGGCCATCGACGTCATCGACGAGGCCGGCGCGGCCATGAAGCTGCGGCCGCTGCCCGCCGACACGCCGGCGCCGCCGCCCGGCGAGGCGGTGCCGGCCCGCACCATCGACGTCGCCGACATCGAGGCCGTGGTCGCCAAGATGGCGCGGGCGCCGGTGCAGGCGGTGTCGAACGACGACCGCACCGCACTCCGTCACCTCGACGAGGAGCTGAAGCGGGTCATCTACGGCCAGGACGCCGCGATCGACGACGTCACCTCGGCGATCCGCCTGGCCCGCTCGGGGCTGCGCGCGCCCGACAAGCCGATCGGCAGTTTCCTGTTCGCCGGCCCGACCGGCGTCGGCAAGACCGAGCTGGCCCGCCAGCTCGCCCGGGTCCTGCGCGTCGAGTTCCTGCGCTTCGACATGTCGGAGTACATGGAAAAGCACGCCGTGTCGCGCCTCATCGGCGCACCGCCCGGCTACGTCGGCTACGAAGAAGGCGGGCTGCTCATCGACGCGGTGCGCAAGAGCCCGCACGCGGTGCTGCTGCTCGACGAGATCGAGAAGGCGCATCCGGACCTGTTCAGCATCCTGCTGCAGGTGATGGATCACGCCACGCTGACCGATACCCACGGGCGGAAGGCCGATTTCCGCCACGTGATCCTCATCATGACGACCAACGCCGGGGCCCGCGACCTGTCGGGGCGGCGGCTCGGCTTCGCCGAGGCCGGCGAGGGCGGCAAGGCCACGGGCGTGCTCGAGCGCGTCTTCTCGCCCGAGTTCCGCAACCGGCTCGACGCCACCGTGCACTTCCGGCCGCTCGGCGGCGCCGAGATCGCCCGCGTCGTCGACAAGCACGTCGCCGAGCTGCAGGCCCTGGTGGCCGAGCGCGGCCTCACCGTGCGGCTGACCGACCGGGCGCGCGAGTGGCTGGCCCTGCACGGCTTCGACAAGGCGTTCGGCGCCCGGCCGATGGCGCGGCTGGTCGAGCGGACGGTCAAGAAGCCGCTCTCGGAACTGCTGCTGTTCTCCGACCTGGCGGCGGGCGCGACGGTGACCGTCGACGAAGTGGACGGCGCGATCCAGGTGCGCGCGGGAGAGTAGCCGTGGAGATCACGATCGATCGCTACCTCGACGACGGCCGCGGGCAGCTTCTCACCCTGGCGCTGCGCAGCCGCACCACCGAGATGCACAGCGTGCTGTCGGGCCTCGACGCCGCCCAACGCGATGCGGTGCAGTCCGCGCTGGCCCGGGCCCTCGACGACATCGCCACCGTGCTGCTGCCCGTCGAGGCGCCTCAGTCCCAAGGCGGCTAGCCCGGCGCGAATGTAGCGCGGCTCCTCAGCGCCGCCGCGCAGCCGCAACGTCGGGCAGCGCTTCGGCTCTGCCAGGCGCGCCAAGTAGCTCCGCGGCTTGCCTGGAGGCCGGTGACGACGGTGGAGGGCTGACTCGTCTCCCGCGCCCGACCCTCCGCAGGCCGTCAAACGCCGTCGGGGGCGAGTGTCGGCAGCCCGCGGGGCCCCAGGCGGTGCCGCGCGACGTGCTGCAGGGCTGAGGCCGACCAGTCTTCGCACGTAGGCCGGCCTTGGGTCGTCCGTGACGTCGCCCCGGTCCCTGAACACCCCACGGCGACTTCGGCGCCGCCTCGGCGTTTGACGACTGACGCTCGCGGCGGCCTGCTCCGGACGGCCGCGGGAGCCGAGCCAGCCCTCCACCGTCGGAGCACCAGGCGCGGAGCCGGTTGCTGCTGCAGATCGAACTGCAATCTCGAGGGGTTTGCAGGTATCACTGAGTCCACGTCGCCAACGGGCTTCATGTGAGTGTCAGCTGGCCAGGCGAACTTCGCGCTGGTGTGCTCGAGAGAATTCGAGCAAGGTTCCGCAGGCCAGAAGTCCATGGCCGCTGGCCTCGCCGAGGTGAAAGCCGTCTCACCTGCGCGAGATCGCCGACGGCGGAGGGCCGGCTCGGATCCCGCGGCCGTCCGGAGCAGGCCGCCGCGAGCGTCAGTCGTCAAACGCCGAGGCGGCGCCGAAGTCGCCGTGGGGTGTTCAGGGACCGGGGCGACGTCACGGACGACCCAAGGCCGGCCTACGTGCGAAGACTGGTCGGCCTCAGCCCTGCAGCACGTCGCGCGGCACCGCCTGGGGCCCCGCGGGCTGCCGACACTCGCCCCCGACGGCGTTTGACGGACTGCGGAGGGTTCGGACGCGGGAGCCGAGTCGGCCCTCCGCCGTCGCGTCTTCGCGTCGAGAGTTGATGGGGAAGTGGCGCGCCCGGCAGGGCTCGAACCTGCGGCCCTCAGCTTCGAAGGCTGATGCTCTATCCAACTGAGCTACGGGCGCCCGAGACGCAAATCGTATCAGTGCGGCGGCCGCCCTTCACAGAATTTCACCACCTGAGCTGCGCGCTATGATCGCCGGCTGAATGGCCAAGGCGCCCCCGGTCCCCGAGCACTGGGCCGAATTGCCCGACGAGCAGCTGCTCGATCTGCGCCTGCGCGATCTGCCGATCGCGCTGCCGGGCAGCGTCATGCAGGGACGCATCGCCGAACTGCAGGCCGAGCTCGACACCCGCGAGCTCAAGGTGGCGATCCACTACTACCTGGCCGAGGAGTGGTTCACGCCCGACGGCGCGACGTCGATGGCGGTGCCGTTCTACCTCGCCCATCCGCGACTCGAGCGGCTCGAGCGGGCCCAGATGCTCGCCGTCGAGGGCGGCGACTACGAGTCGTGCATGCGCATCCTGCGCCACGAGGCCGGTCACGTCGTCGACAACGCCTACCGGCTGCGCCGCAAGCGCCAGCGCCGGGTGGTGTTCGGCTCCTCGGCCGAGCCCTATCCGGAGTTCTACGCGCCGAAGCCGTACAGCAAGAGCTTCGTGATGCACATCGACCCGTGGTACGCGCAGAGCCACCCCGACGAGGACTTCGCCGAGACCTTCGCGGTGTGGCTGACCCCGGGATCGGACTGGGCCGACCGCTACATCGGCTGGCCGGCGGTGAAGAAGCTCGAGTACGTCGACGCGCTGATGAAGGGCCTGCGCGGCAGGAAGCCGGTGCTCGACGCGCCGACCGAGATCGAGCCGCTGAAGCACGCCCGCACCACCCTGCGCCAGCACTACCGCCGCAAGCGCCGTCACTACGGCGTCGAGCGGCCGGCCTTCTACGATCGCGAGCTGCGCAAGCTGTTCTCCGACGCCCCCGAGCACGCCGGGCACATGTCGGCGGTGCAGTTCCTCGGCCGCGTGCGTCGGCCGGTGCGGCGGCTGGTCGCCGACTGGACCGGCATCTACCAGTACACGATCGACCAGGTGTTCGAGGACATCATCGTCCGCTGTCGCGAACTGAACCTGCGGCTGCCGCTGCCCGAGGATCAGGTGCGGCAGGCGTTCACGGTGTTCCTCACCGTGCAGACCATGAACTACCTGCACAGCGGCCGGCACCGGGTGGCGCTATGATGACCGCGCCGTGAAGCCCGCCCGCGTCCTGGTGCTCGTCCACAAGCACCTCATCCCGCCCGACACCGCCACCGCCGACGAGGTCGCCAGCGCCGACTGGAAGATGGAGTGGGACGTCATCTCGACGCTGAAGAAGCGCAAGCACGAACTGCGCGTCATCGGCGTCAGCGACGACCTGTCGCCGATCCGCCCCGCCATCGACGACTTCAAGCCGACCATCGTCTTCAACCTGATGGAGGCGTTCGCCGACATCGGCGTCTTCGACCAGAACGTCGTCAGCTACCTCGAGCTGCTGCGGGTGCCCTACACCGGCTGCAATCCCCGCGGGCTGACCCTGTCGCGGGACAAGGGGCTGGCCAAGAAGCTGATGGCCTATCACCGCATCCCGGTTCCCGACTTCCAGGTCGTGCCGCGCGGCCGCCGCGCCGTCCTGCCCAAGCGGCTGCGCTTCCCGCTGATCGTCAAGTCGCTCATCTACGAGTCGTCGATCGGCATCTCGCAGGCGTCGGTGGTCGCCACCGAGGACCAGCTGCACAAGCGCGTCCAGTTCGTCCACGACACCATCGGCACGGCGGCCATCGTCGAGCAGTTCATCGACGGCCGCGAGATGTACGTCGGCGTGCTCGGCAACGACCGCCTGCGGGTGTTTCCGGTGTGGGAGATGAAGTTCTCGAAGATGCCGGAGGACAGCTGGCACATCGCCACCGAGCGGGTGAAGTGGAGCACCAAGTACCAGAAGAAGCACGGCATCGACACCGGCGAGGCGGAGCTGACCTACGGGATGGCGACCCGGGTCCAGCACCTGGCCAAGCGCGTGTTCCGCGCCCTCGAGCTGACCGGCTACGCCCGCGTCGACATGCGGCTGGCCGCCGACGGCCGCATCTTCGTCATCGAGGCCAATCCCAACCCGCAGCTCGCCCAGGGCGAGGACTTCGCCGAATCGGCCAAGCGCGCCAAGGTGTCCTACGCGGAACTGCTGGAGCGGATCATGGCTCTGGGGCTGCAGTGGCAGCCGGAGCGCACGGCCTAGCCGCTGGCCGCTGGTCGAGCCTCAGCGAAACACCAGGCCGATCGTCGCCCGCCAGAAGCTGATGCGTGCGCTCTCCTGGTTCAGATCCGAGACGTCGGCCGACGAGATGCTCTTGATGTAGCGCAGGTCGAAGCGCAGGCCGGTCGTGTCGCTGACGAACCCGATGGCGCCCAGGCCCAGCGCCAGCCCCAGGAAGTCGTTGCTGACGGCGTTGAAGCCGATCTGGTCGTTGGCCGCGGCGTGCACCCAGCCCAGGCCGCCGACGGCGTAGGGGCGCAGCGACTCGCGGGTGATGCTGATCGGCAGCGCCAGCATCACGTTGCCGAACAGCGTCGTCACCCCGCTGCTGGTCACCAGGTCGCCGGCGCCGGCCTCGAAGAAGCGCGGGTTGTAGCCCAGTTCGGCCTCGAAGCCGACGCCCCTGTCGGCGATGACGACCGCGGCGGCGCCGATCGACAGCTTGGCGTCCTCGGCGCCGTTGCCGAGGTCGAGTTCGTTGGTCGAGCCCTTGAACTTCAGGCCGGCGAACGGCGACAGGAAGATGTCGGCCTGTGCCGGGGCGGCCGACGACAGCAGCACCAGGGCGGTGACGAGCAGGCGCTTCACGACCCGGCCGGCGGGCGCGGGCTCACGCGACGAACAGCCGCAGGAAGAGCTTCGCGAAGAGCGAGGCCGTGACATCGCCCTCGGAGATGCTGGCCGGGCTGAGCCCGTCGCTGTTGGCGAGCAGGATGAGCGTCAGGTTGCGCCGCGGCACCTTGACGAGCAGCGACGAGGCCGCCCCGGGGGTCACCCCGAAGTGCCACACCAGCCGCTCCCCGTTGTAGGTCTGCACGAACCAGCCCAGGCCGGACGGCAGCGGGGCGCCGCTGGAGGTCGTGACGTTGTTCCAGGCCACCGAGAGCAGGTCGCCGGCCAGCAGATCCTGACGGTCGAGCGCGATGTCGAAGCGGGCGAGATCCTGGGCCGTCGAGACCAGGCCGGTGGCGGCGTTGACGTCCTCGGCGGGGTAGTCGCTGCGCGTCGCCTTGCCGCCGCGATCGACGCGGTAGGGCGTGGCCAGCCGCTGCAACGCCCGGCCGAAGTTGGCCAGCTCGCCGTCGCCGAACAGGCTGCGGTCGCGGGTCCCGGCGTCGGCCATGTCGCGCCCCGGCACCGAGTCCTGCATGCCGAGCCGATCGAAGATCTCGTCGTAGACGGCGCTTCGGAACGGCCGGTCGGCGCAGTCGCCGACCACGTTGGTGAGTGCGGCGTAGCGGGCCGGATCGTAGCGGAACGCTTCGCCGGGGACGCCGCTCGAGGCGTGCGACAGCACGTGGCGCAAGGTCGCCGTCCCCTCCGGGATGGCGTCGGTCCAGCGGCGGATCGGCTGGTTGATGTTGAGGCCCACGCGATCGACGCACTGGCCGACCAGCACGGCGGCAAAGGTCTGGGTCAGGTCGCCGATGGGGTAGACGGTGTCGTCGCGGGCGTCGATCGCGCGTTCCAGATCCTGCTTGCCCAGGCCGGCGGCCCACACCACGCGCCCGCCCTGGACGATCACGCCCGACAGGCCGGGAATGCCGACTTCGCCCCGCAGCTGCTCGAGATAGCGCTCGAACAGGGCGTAGGGCAGACCCTGCGCCTCGGGTCGGGGGGCACTGGCCACGACGGCCAGCACCACGAGAGCGGCGGAGCGGAGGACACGCATGCGCTGACGCCTGGAAATCGTCACTACGCATCATATCATCGGCAATTGTCCGATCCGGCCGGCGTCCCCTGTGCTAGACTCGGGCGGTTCGATCCTGCGCATGCTGCCAGCCGCCCGTACAGCCCGTCTGCCCCGCGTGGCGACCGCGTTGGTCGTCGTGTGGCTGGCCGGCGCCGTGCAGGTGTGGGCAGATACGCTGAAGATCGTGCCGCTGGTCCGCGACGGGCAGGTGCTCGTGTCCTGCCATCTCGCCGACGCCTACACCCAGGACCTGCGCGACGTCATCCAGAGCGGCCTGCGCACCACGTTCACCTACACGGTCGAGTTGCGGCTCAAGGTCCCGATGTGGGTCGACCGCGTCGTCGAGTCGGCGGTGGTGACCACGACCGTGCAGTACGACAACCTCACCCGCCGGCACTCGGTGTCGCGGCTGCTCGACGGCCGCGTCGAAGACGCCAAGGTCACCGACGACGAGGGCATCGTGCGCGAGTGGCTCACCGCGTTCGACAAGCTGCCGCTGTTCCGCACCAGCCGGCTCGAGCCGAACCGCGAGTACTACGTGGTGGTGCGGGCGGCGGCGCGGCCCGCCAGCGACGTGCCGCTGTGGCCGTGGGGCACCACGGCGTCCGGCCAGACCAAGTTCACCTTCATTCCGTGAGCGGCGGCCACGCCTGATCCCGGTCCGAGAGCCGGGGGGCCGTGATCGGCCACTCGACGCCGATCGCCGGGTCGTTCCAGGCGATGCCGGCTTCGTGCGCCGGCGCGTACTCGCCGGTGAGCAGGTACATCACGTCGGCGGTCTCGCTGAGCACGCAGAAGCCGTGCGCGCAGCCGGCCGGGATGTAGAGGCCGAGCCGGTTCTCGCTGGTCAGGTCGACGCCAACCCACCGCTTGTAGGTCGGTGACTCCGGACGCATGTCGACGGCGACGTCGAAGACGTGCCCGGCCACGGCGCGGACGAACTTGCCCTGGGCGTAGGGATCGCGCTGGTAGTGCATCCCGCGCAGCGTGCCGCGTGCCGAATGCGAGTGGTTCTCCTGCACGAACGGCACCGGAATCCCGGCGCGGACGAACTCCGACTGACGGTACGACTCCATCACGAAGCCGCGGGCGTCGCCGAAGACTCGAGGCTGGACCAGGACGACGCCGGGAATCGCCGTGTGAATGAACGTGAAGGGCATGTGGCGTCGATTCTAGCAGGCCGCCTCGCGCCGGCCGTCGGTCGACGTGATCCATAATCCCCAGGTCGCATGAAAGGCATCATCCTCGCCGGTGGGACCGGCACGCGGCTGTATCCGATGACGCTCGGCGTGAGCAAGCAGCTCGTGCCCGTCTACGACAAGCCGATGATCTACTACCCGCTGACCACGCTGATGATGGCGGGCATCCGCGAACTGCTGGTGATCACCACACCGCACGACGCGCCGGCCTTCCACCGCGTGCTCGGCGACGGCCGGCAGTGGGGGATCGAGCTGTCCTATGCCGTGCAGCCGTCGCCCGACGGGCTGGCCCAGGCGTTCATCATCGGCCGCGAGTTCATGGCCGGCGACGGCGCCGCGCTGGCGCTGGGCGACAACCTCTTCTACGGCACCGGACTGGCCGACGACCTGCGCCGCGCCGCCGCCCACCGCGACGGCGCGACGGTGTTCGCCTACCGCGTCCGCGATCCCGAGCGCTATGGTGTCGTCGAGTTCGACGACGCCGGACGGGCGGTGAGCCTGGAAGAGAAACCCAAGGCGCCGCGATCGTCCTACGCGGTGACCGGGCTCTACTTCTACGACCGGCGCGTCGCCGACTACGCCCGCGACCTGACGCCGTCGGCCCGCGGCGAACTCGAGATCACCGACCTCAACAAGATCTACCTGGCCGACGGCGCGCTCCGCGTCGAGGTGCTGGGTCGCGGCACGGCGTGGCTCGACACCGGCACGCCGGAGGCGCTGCTCAAGGCCTCGACCTTCATCCAGGCGATCGAGGAACGGCAGGGGCTGCGCGTCGCCTGTCCCGAGGAGGTCGCGTTCCGGCTCGGCTATCTCGACGCCGACGACCTGCTCCGGCTGGCCTCGGCGATGGGCACGAGCGACTACGGCGCATATCTCCGGCAGCTGGCGGGCGAGCCGCGGACCATCTGAATCCGGCATGCCGCGAGTGACGAGGGCGATCCCGACGCCCCTGCCCGCCGATGCTTGATTCTTGTGGCTGAGCCTCGCTAGAGTAGGCGGCTGCGAGCGGCCCGTCGGGCCGCGACGATCGCTTTCTTCCGAGGAGCACCATGGCACAGTGGACCCTTCCCTGGCGCGGTCTGGCGACGGCGGGCGTGACCGCCGCCGCGATGTCCGGCCTGGCGGCGCAGTCGGCGATGGCACCGGTCAACGACGCGCCGAATCCCTACGCGACCATCGAGCACCACTTCAAGCTGCCCGAGGGCCGCACCTGGGGATCGACCAGCGCCGTCGACATCGACCGCGACGGCAAGTCGATCTGGGTGGCCGAGCGCTGCGGCGCCAACAGCTGCTACGACCGGGCCAAGGCGACGATGTCGCCGCTGCCGGTGATCCTCAAGTTCGACGAGTCCGGCACGCTGGTGCAGAGCTTCGGTACCGGCATCGCCGTGTTCCCCCACGGCATCCACGTCGACCGTGACGGCAACGTGTGGATCACCGACGGTCAGGACAACATCCCGCGCCGGGCCCCGAACGCGCCGGCCGATGCGCCGCTGCCGCCGGCCCCGGCCAAGGTGGTCGGCCACCAGGTGTTCAAGTTCAGCCCCGAGGGCAAGCTGCTCCTGACCCTGGGCAAGCCCGGCGGCAACCAGCCGGGGCAGCCGGCCGACCCGGCCTCCTTCTATCAGCCCAACGACGTCATCACCTATCCGAACGGCGACATCCTGGTCGCCGAGGGCCACGGCAACGCCGCGCCGGCGCCGGCCCGTCTCATCCGCTTCGACAAGAGCGGCAAGTTCCTGCGCGAGTTCGGCAAGCTGGGGAGCGGCCTGCAGGGCGAGTTCATGCAGCCGCACGGGCTGGCCTTCGACTCGCGCGGCCGGCTGTTCGTCGCCGACCGGTCCAACAACCGCATCCAGATTCTGGATGCCGAGACCTATCAGACGCTCGACACCTGGTACCAGTTCAGCCGCCTGAGCGGCATCTTCATCGACAAGAACGACATGATCTACGGCGCCGACTCCGAGTCGGGCTCGGTGAACCCGCCGCACGGCGCCTGGAAGCGCGGCATCCGCATCGGCTCGGCGAAGGACGGCAAGGTCATCGCCTTCATTCCGGATCCGACCAGTGTCGGCGAGACCTTCGCGATGGTCGACGGCAAGGCGGTGATGAAGAAGGCCGACGGGTCGCCGGGGGCCACCGGAACCCTGGCGGCCGAAGGCGTGGCCGTCGATGCCGCCGGCACGATCTACGGCGCCGAGGTCGGGCCGCGGGCCGTGAAGAAGTACGTGAAGAAGTAGTCGTCTTCGGCGTGGCGGAAGCCGGGCCGGTCGCCCGCTCCCGTCCGCGCGCCACGCCCCGGGTGAGTCGCACCCCGCCCCCCTCGTCTCCGGCCGGCCCGGCCACCGCCGTGTTCACCGCGGCGGTGCTGCTGTCGGCAGCGCTGCTGTTCGTGGTCCAGCCGATGTTCGCGCGCATGGTGCTGCCGGTGCTCGGTGGCACCCCGGCGACCTGGACGACGTGCCTGCTGTTCTTCCAGGTCACGCTGCTGGCCTGACCTGGCGCCGGGTCGCCGGCGCGACGCCGCCGGCCGCGCCGGCCGTCGCGCCCACGGTCGCCTGGATCGACCGCCTCCGCTGGCTCGCCCTGGCGTTCGTGCCGTCGAGCCTGCTGCTCGGCGTGACCACGCACATCTCGACCGACGTCGCCGCGGTCCCGCTGTTGTGGGTCGTGCCGCTGGCGTTGTATCTGCTGACCTTCACCGCCGCCTTCGCCTCGCCGCCACCGCTGTCGCGGCGCTGGCCGGCCCGCCTGGTGGCACCGGCGATCGCCGCCGCGGTCATCGCGCTGGTGCTTGGCGTCGACTGGCGCGCCGGGCTGGCCGTCCACCTGGCGGCGTTCGCGGTGATCGCCACGGCGTTCCACCGCGAGCTGGCCGACCGGCGGCCCATGGCGGCCGATCTGACGCAGTTCTTCCTCGTCGTCTCGGTCGGCGGCGCGCTGGGCGGCCTGTTCAACGCCCTGGTGGCGCCGCGTCTCTTCGTCGACGTGGCCGAGTACCCGCTCGTGCTGGCCCTGGCCGCCGCGTTGCGGCCGTCGCCGGGATGGCGCGACGGCGGCGCCGAAGCGGCGCCGCTGGTGCTCGGAATTCCGGCCTTCGTGTTCGTCGTGCTCACCGGCGCGTGGTCGTTCGGGCTCGGGGCGCCGGACACGTTCGCCGCCGGCGTCACCGGCTACTGGCTGCTCGCCGCGGCGGTGCTGGCCGTCACCAACCGCCGGCCGGCGTTCGCGCTGGCCGTCGCCGCCGCCGTCGCTGCCGATCTCGCGCTGCCGACCTTGAACGACGGCCGGGTGATCTTCGCGGCGCGCAGCTTCTTCGGCGTGCACCGCGTCGTCGCCGTCGCCGACGGGTCCGTTCATCAGTTACTGCACGGCACCACCCTGCACGGCGTCCAGCGCATGACGGCCGATGGCTGCGAACCCACCAGCTACTACCATCCTGACGGGCCGATCGGCCAGCTGTTCGGCAGTGGCCGACTGGCCGCCGATCGGGTGGCGATCGTCGGACTCGGCGCCGGCGGCCTGGCCTGCTACCGGCCGGCCGGCGCGGTGTGGACCTTCCTCGAGATCGATCCGCTGGTCGAGCGGATCGCACGCGACCCGACGTTGTTCTCGTTCCTGGCCCGCGCCGCCGGTGAGGTGCGAGTGGTCATCGGCGACGGCCGCCGTGGCCTGGCCGACATGACACCGGCGTCGCTGGATCTCGTGATCGCCGACGCGTTCAGCTCCGATGCCGTGCCGGTCCACCTGCTGACCCGGGAGTTCGTCCGGCTCGCGCTCGACCGGCTCCGCCCCGGCGGCGTCGCCGTGTTCCACATCTCGAACCGGTATCTGCAGCTCGGTCCGGTACTGGCTCGCGCCGCCGCCGATCTGGACGTCGCCGCGGTCGAGCAGGCGCTGGCGCCGACCGCCACCTCGGCCGTGCCGTCGCGGTGGATGGCGATCGGCGACGCGGATGCAGTCGCCCGGGTGACCGCCGCAGCGGGCTGGCCGCCGGCCACGCCCGGGCCGCGCGCCTGGACCGACGATCACAGCAACATCCTCGACGTGCTGTCGCTGCGTCCGTGAGTCGTACAGACGACGGGCGCCGGCGGGGACCCCCCGCCGACGCCCAGCGTGTCCTGCGGTTCGCCAGCCGCCAGCCGCCAGCCGCGAGAGATCTACTTGGCGGCGAAGCAGTAGAAGTAGCCGTTGCCGCCGGTGGCGATGAGGTTCTGCTGGCTGCAGCCTTTCGACGGGTGGGCCGAGTTCCACGAATTGGGATTCGCCCCGCCGCCCTGGCGGTCGTGATGGCCGACCAGCGCGCTGCCGGTCCCGTTGGAGGTCCAGTTGCCGCAGGTGGTGTCGCCGGCGCCGGTGGCCACCGTGCCGTCGAGGTTCGAGCCGGTCAGGATGTCGTGCTGGTTCGGCGTGTCGCCGCGGCCGTTGACGACCGTCCCTTTCTCGGTGAGCGAGTTGTCCTTGCCGGTCTTGGTGACCGCGTCGTTGTGCAGGTCGGCCACGTTCTGGGCGATGAGCACGCCCTTGGCGTTGTACCAGGGCCCGCTGCCGATGCGGTCGCGGGCGTTCACGGCCGGCTGGCCGTTGGCCGCGGTCGCGCTGAGGTAGGCCCGCCACGTCCGATTGCCGGCGCCGGCGGCCGCCGCCAGCGACTGGCAGTGCGCGTCGGCGCCGGCCAGACCGCCGAGGTTGGCGCCATCGCCCTTGCCGACGCTCGTGATGAAGAAGCCAAGGGGTTGTCCCTGCGTCTGCACGGCCGTGCCGCCGCTCGTCAGGGCCAGTCCGATCACCGTCACACCGAGCCAGGTTCGTCGCATCGTCACTCCTCCATGCGTGCGGCGGGGGGCGCCGCCGGCATCGCCTCCGCTCCGTAGTCTACGTCGCGCCCATCACATGACGACGACCCGGCGCCCGCATCGCGAAACAGCCGCGAAAAACGGGCCGATTCGTCACGCGATGTCACGTCCGCGAGGCCGATCCGGCGTGTAGAATAACCGGCAGAAGACCCGGCGTCAGCTCGTCATCTGCGACGCCGCGAGGAGTGCTGGAATGCCGAAGTTCGTGCCCGTGGCGCTGCCGGCCGCGATGGCCGCCGCCACCTTCGCCTGGTTCGCCGCCGTGCAGGCCCGCGAGGTCGTCGTGCCTCCCGTCGCGGCGCCGGCCGTCGCGCCCGCACCGGCCGCGGTCCAGGCACCCGCCGCGGCGCCCGTGCCGTCGTCGCCGCGGCGCGCCGCCGCCGCGCCGAGCTTCGACGCCGCCGCCCACACCGCCACGGTCAAGCAGTATTGCGCCACCTGTCACAGCGAGCGCGGCAAGGCCGGCGGGCTGTCGCTGGCCGGGTTCGACGCCGGGCAGATCCTCGAGGAGCGCGAGCTGGCCGAGAAGATGATCCGCAAGCTGCGCGCCAAGATGATGCCGCCGGCCGGCGCCAAGCGTCCCGAGGGCACCGTCCTCGCCGACATGGCCGCGGCGTTCGAGGCGCGGATCGACGCCGAGGCCGCGCGCCAGCCGGTGCCGGGGGCGCGCAGCTTCCAGCGCCTCAACCGCGCCGAGTACGCGCGCGCCGTCAAGGACCTGCTGGCGCTCGACATCGACGTCACGGCGCTCCTGCCCGCCGACACCATCAGCGACGGTTTCGACAACGTCGCCGACGCCCAGACGTTCTCGCCGGCGCTGATGGAGAGCTACCTGCGCGCCGCCGGCCGGGTCGCCGCTCTCGCCCTCGGCGACCGCGACGCCCAGGCCAGCGAAGCGCACTACCGCGTGCCGAAGACCTCGTCGCAGCTGCAGCGGGTCGAGGGCGCGCCGTTCGGCACGCGCGGCGGCATCTCGGTGATGCACACCTTCCCGGCCGACGGCGACTACGTGTTCCGCATCGATCTCCACGGCAACGCCTGCGGTTTCCTGTTCGGCGCCCCGTCGTTCGACGAACGGATCGAGGTGTCGATTGACGGCGAGCGCCGGGCCCTGCTCGACATCGACCCGCGCATGTACGAGGGCACGACCAGCCTCAACGTCCGCACGCCGGCGATTCACGTGCCGGCCGGCGCCCACCGGGTGACGGCGGCGTTCCTGCAGAAGTTCGAGGGGCCGGTCAACGACCTCATCGCGCCGATCGACCACACCCTCGCCGACACCCAGATCGGGGTGGCGTTCGGCATCACCACCATGCCGCACCTGAAGGACCTGGCCATCGCCGGCCCGGTCCGCGTCACCGGCATCTCCGACACCGAGAGCCGGCGCGCGGTGTTCACCTGCCGGCCGACCTCGACCCGCGACGAGCAGGACTGCGCCACCGAGATCGTCCGCAAGGTGGCGACCAAGGCGTTCCGCCGGCCGCTGTCCGACGCCGACTTCGCCGACCTGATGGCCTTCTACCGCAACGGCCGCGAGGAGCGCGACTTCGAGGCCGGCATCGGCGCCGCGCTCGAAGCGGTCCTGGCCAGCCCGCAGTTCCTGTTCCGCCTCGAGGCCACGCCGGCCTCGGCCAAGCCGGGCACGGCCTTCAAGCTGCGCGACATCGACCTGGCGTCGCGGCTGTCGTTCTTCCTGTGGGGCAGCGGCCCCGACGAGACGCTGACCCGCCTGGCGGTGCAGAACCGGCTGTCGACGCCGGCGGTGTTCGAGCGCGAGGTGAAACGGATGCTCGCCGATCCGCGCTCGGCGGCCCTCGCCGAGCGGTTCGCCGGGCAGTGGCTGCGGCTGCGCGACGTCGAGGAGATCCTGCCCGACGCCCTGCTGTATCCCTACTTCGACCGCACGCTCGGCGCGGCGATGATCCACGAGAGCGAGCTGTTCTTCGACAGCCTGGTCCGCGACGATCGCAGCCTGCTCGACCTGCTCACCGCCGACTACACCTTCGTCAACGAGCGGCTGGCCCGCCACTACGGCCTGCCCAACGTCACCGGAGCCGAGTTCCGCCGCGTCGCCGTGCCCGAGAACCGCCGCGGCATCCTCGGTCATGGCAGCGTGCTGGTGCAGACGTCGGTCGCCGACCGCACCTCGCCGGTGATGCGCGGCAAGTGGGTGATGGAGGTGCTGCTCGGCTCGCCGCCGCCGCCGCCGCCGCCCAACGTGCCGCTGCTCGAGGAGACCGGCGGCACCAGCAACGGCCGGGTGCTCACCGTCCGCGAGCGCATGGAGACGCATCGCAAGAACCCGGCGTGCACGTCGTGCCACCGGGTGATCGACCCGCTCGGCCTGACCCTCGAGAACTTCGACGTCACCGGCCGGTGGCGCATCAAGGACAACGGCCATCCGATCGACTCGAGCGGCGTGCTCTACGACGGCACGCCGATGGAGGGCCCGAGCGGGCTGCGCGCCGCCCTGCTGAAGAACAAGGACGCGTTCCTGCTCAGCTTCACCGAGAGCCTGCTGACCTTCGCGCTCGGCCGCCGGCTCGAGCCCACCGACATGCCGGCGGTCCGCGCGGTCATCCGCCGCGCCGCCGCCAACGACTACCGCCTGTCGTCCTTCGTCCTGGGCGTGGCGGAGAGCGCGGCCTTCCGGATGAACACCGCCGTGGCCGTCGAGACGACGACGGCACCGGCCGAGGCCCGATGAACCACCGCGCACCGACCGCGGCGTGAGGAGTCCGACATGCACCTGATCACCAGACGACACCTTGACCGCCGGACGATGCTGCGAGGCATGGGCGCGGCGATCGCCCTGCCGCTGCTCGACGCCATGCTGCCGGCCGGCACCGCGATGGCCAAGGTGCTGCCGGCGAAGAAGCGGCTGATCGCCATGGAGATGGTGCACGGCGCGGCCGGCAGTACCGCGTTCGGCGCCAAGCAGCACCTGTGGGCGCCGGCGGCGACCGGGTCGGCGTTCGACCTGACGCCGACGGCCATGGCCCCGCTGGAGTCGTTCCGCGACTACCTGACCATCGTCAGCAACACCGACGTCGGCAACGCCGAGGCGTTCACCGCCCCGGAGATCGGCGGCGATCACTTCCGCTCCGCGGCGGTGTTCCTGACCCAGGCCCACCCCAAGCAGACCCAGGGCTCGGACATCCACGCCGGGACCTCGATCGACCAGATCGTCGCCCAGAAGATCGGTCACGAGACGCCGATTCCGTCGATGCAGCTGTGCATCGAGAACGTCGACCAGGCCGGCGGCTGCTTCTACGGCTACTCCTGCGCCTACACCGACTCGATCAGCTGGGCGTCGCCGACCGAGCCGCTGCCGATGATCCGCGATCCGCGGCTGGTGTTCGACCAGCTGTTCGGCATCGGCGCGACGCCCGAAGCGCGGGCCCGGCGGCGGGCCCGCGACAAGAGCCTGCTCGACTTCGTGACCGGCTCGGTCGAGCGGCTGAAGCGCGACCTCGGCGCGGCCGATCGCGCCCGGCTGGCCGAGTACCTCGACGACGTCCGCGAGATCGAGCGGCGTATCCAGAAGGTCGAGGCGATGAACACCAGCGGTGAGCAGCGGGCCCTGCCCGGCGCCCCCGCCGGCGTGCCCGACTCCTACGACGAGCACGTCAAGCTGATGATGGACCTGCAGGTGCTGGCCTTCACGTCGGACCTGACCCGGGTGTTCGCCTTCAAACTGAGCCGCGACGTCTCCAACCGCGTCTACCCCGAGACCGGGGTCACCACCGGCTTCCACATCGCCTCGCACCACGGCGAGAACGAGCAGCGCATCCTCGACCTGGCCAAGATCAACCGTTACCACGTCGGCCTGGTGCCGTACCTGCTCGAGAAGCTGAAGAACACCCCCGACGGCGACAGCGGCAGCATGCTCGACAACGCGCTGGTGTTCTACGGCTCGCCGATGGGCAATCCGAACGTGCACAACCACAAGCGGTGTCCGCTGTTCATCGCCGGCCACGCCGGCGGGGCGCTCCGCGGCAACCTGCACATCCGCGCCGCCGACGGGACGCCGATGGCCAACGCCATGCTCAGCATGCTGCGCGCCTTCGACGTCGAGGATCCGCAGTTCGGCGACAGCAAGGCCGAGATGAACCTCAACGGCGTGCCCGAGACGACCGTGGAGAGGAACTGACCGCCATGGCCACTGCTCCCGTCCGTCGTTTCGCTGCTCTCGCCGCCGCGGTTGCCCTGGCGACGGCGCTGCCCGCCGCGCAGACCAGCCGCAGCGTGGTTGCCGACGCCGCGATGGAGAAGGACGTCGCCGCCGCTCGCGAACTGCTGCGCGGCGGCGCCGATGCCAACGCCGCGCAGGGCGACGGCATGACCGCCCTGCACTGGGCGGCGCTGAACGGTGATGCGGCGCTCACCGAGATGCTGCTGGTCGCCGGCGCCAACCCGCGGGCGACGACCCGGCTGGGCGGCTTCACCCCGCTGCACCTGGCCACCAAGAACGGCCGGGCCGCGGTGGTGGCGCCGCTGGTCAAGGGGGGCGCCCCGGTGAACGCCACGACGTCCACCGGCACCACCCCGCTGATGCTGGCGGCGGCGTCCGGCAACGCCGAGGTGATCGCCCAGCTGGTCGACGCCGGCGCCGACGTCAATCTGGTGGACGGTGCGCACGGACAGTCGGCGCTGATGTTCGCCGCCGCGCTCGGCCGCACCGACGCCGTGAAGACGTTGCTGGCGCGTGGGGCGAAGGTCGCCCTCACGTCGGCGGTGGTCGATCTGTCGGACGTCCCGGTCCCCGAGGAGACGCTGCAGGATTCGCTGCGCGACCAGCAGCGCGCCGAGCAGAACCGGGCCGGGGCCCGCAACGAAGGGGCGTCGGCGCGCCAGGCGCCGTCGGGCGTGCCCGGTGTCACCCGGCCGTTCAAGTACAACGAGCTCATCGGCAAGCACGGCGGGCTGTCGGCACTGCACTTCGCCGCCCGGCAGGGCGTCGCCGACGTCGTGCGGGCACTCGTCGACGGTGGTGCCGACATCGACCAGCCGTCGGCTGGCGATCACACCACGCCGATGCTGATCGCCGCCGTCAACGGCCACTACGACCTGGTGACCTACTTCCTCGAGAAGGGCGCCGACCCCAACCTGGCCAGCGACGCCGGGATGACGCCGCTCTATGCGGTCCTGAACGTCGAGTGGGCGCCCAAGTCGTTCTACCCGCAGCCGCGCGCCTATCTGCAGCAGCAGACGGGCTACCTCGACGTCATGACGGCGCTGCTCGACAAGGGCGCCGACCCGAACGCGCGGCTCACGCGCAAGATCTGGTACACGCAGTACAACTTCGATCTGCTCCGCACCGACGAGTCCGGGGCGACGCCGTTCTGGCGGGCCGCCTACGCCAGCGACATCGACGCCATGAAGCTGCTCATCGCCCGCGGCGCCGACCCGACCATCCCCACCATCCGGCCGGCCGTGAACGAGCGCTTCCGGCAGGGCGGCGTGCGCAGCACCGACGAGAGCCGCGACCACTCCGGCCTGCCGCCGGTGCCGACCGGCGGTCCGGACCTGCCGCCGCTGCTGGTCGCCGCCGGCGCCGGCTACGGCGAGGGTTTCGCCGGCAACGCCCACCGCTTCGCGCCGACCGGCATGCTCGCCGCCGTCAAGTACCTCATCGAAGAGGTCGGTGCCGACCCCAACCTGCGCGACAGCGACGGCAACACCGCCCTGCACGCCGCCGCCGCGCGCGGCGACAACGAGATGATCCAGTACCTGGTGTCGAAGGGCGCCGACGTCCGCCTCGTCAACCGCGGCGGCCAGACCACCGTGGACATGGCCAACGGTCCGGTGCAGCGCACCCAGCCCTATCCCGAGACCATCAAGCTGCTCGAATCGCTCGGCGCGAAGAACAATCACAAGTGCGTGTCGTGCTGACGCACGACACGCAGGCAGCGGCTAGGGACTAGCGGCTAGCGGCTAGAACGAAGACGACGAGGGCCCGGTGGCTTGCCACCGGGCCCTTCGCTTTCAGTGACCGTGTGACAGCTTCGGGCTTCTAGCCGCTAGCCCCTAGCCCCTAGCCGCTAGATCCAGCATTCCTACGCCTGCCGCAGGCTCCGGATCGGATCCACCGCCACGGCGCGGCGCATCGGCAGCCACGTGGCCACCACGGCGGCGACCACGGCCGCTGCGGCGGCTCCGAGATAGGTCGGCGCGTCGGTCGCGGTGACCCCGAACAGCATCGACGTCATCGTCTGGGCCAGCGCCAGGGCGCCGGCCAGCCCCAGCGCGGCGCCGGCCAGGGCGAGGCGCAGGCTGCCGCCGACGACGTCGCGCGCGATCGCGCCCGGTGACGCACCCAGGGCGAGGCGCACCGCGATCTCCGGCGTCCGCTGGCTGACCGCGTAGGACACCACGCCGTAGAGTCCGGCGGTGGCCAGCAGCAGCGCCACCAGCGCGAAGGCCGCGAACAGGCCGGCCAGCAGCGTGTTCGAGGAGTGCTCGTCGGCGAAGCGCTCAGGTACGGTGCGCAAGCGGAAGCCGAGGTCCCCGTCCACCTCCTGGAGGGCGGCCCGCAACCGTGTCGGGACGTCGGCGGCGGTGGCGCGCACCACCAGGTAAGTGGCGCGGGTCGGCAGGTGGGCGTCGAGGACCAGCACGAGTGGATCCGGAGCCCGGGCCACCATCGGGTTCAACGTGTCGCGCACCACGCCGACGACCGTCGCGTCGAGGGTGCCGTCGACGCCCGGGGTGCCGAGGCGCAGCTGGCGGCCGATCGCCGCGGCGGTTCCGCCCCAGAAGCGCCGGGCCGCTTCGGCCGAGACGACGACCGGCGCCTCGCCGGCGGTGGCGTCGGCCGGCGTGAAGGCGCGGCCGGCCACCAGCGGGAGCTGCGTGACGGCGAAGTAGTCGGGGCTCACCACCACCAGTCCCGCCGCCAGCCGATCGCGGTCGGTGACCGCCTCGCGGCCGACCACCTCGACGGTGGAGGCGGCCGGGAAGTCGAGCGAGGGAATCGCGCTCATGGTCGCCGCGGCCGCCACCCCGGGGACCAGCCGGGCGCGCTCGACCAGCCGCTCGCGGAGCGCCCGCGCCCCGCCGTCGTCGGCGAGTTTCCAGGTCGGGACGTGGAGGTCGGCGGTGACCAGCGGGGCCGGGTCGTAGCCGGGGTCGGCGAGGACCAGCGCGCGCATCGACCGGACGACCAGGCTCGAGACCGCCAGCAGCATCACCGCCAGCGCCACCTGCAGCAGCACCAGCGTGGCGCGGCCGCGTCGTACGCCGCCGCCGACGCTGCGCGTGGTCGCTTCCTGCAGGGCCGGCCGGACGTCGGCACCGAGCACCTTGAGCGTCGGCAGCACGGCGAAGGCCAGGGGCGCCAGCAGCGACAGCCCGAGCGCGAAGACCACGACCCGCCAGTCGATGGCGATCTGGTCGAAGAACGGCTCGGTGGCGACGGCGTGAATCGCGCGCAGTCCGGCCGCGCCGATGGCCAGGCCGACGAGGCCGCCGCCCAGGCCGAGCAGCAGGCTCTCGGCGACGATCTGCCGGACGACGCGGCCGCGGGTCGCGCCGAGCGCGGTGCGCACCGCCAGCTCCTGGCGGCGGGCGATGAGCCGGGCGATGAGCAGGTTCATCACGTTGGCGCAGGCGAGGATCAGCAGCAGCCCGACGACGACCGCCAGCAGGGTCAGCACCAGCCACGTGTTGGCGCCGCCCATCGCGTCGCGCGTCGTGCCGACCCGGGCGGTCCAGTCGCGGCTGGTGTCTGGGAAGTCGCGACCCAGCCGGGCGGCGACCCCCGCCACCTGGGCATCGGCGTCGGCGAGCGACGCCTCCGGCCGCAGACGGCCGACCGGTCGCCAGCCGCGTTCGCGGCGCGACGCCAGGGCCGGGTCGGCGGCGACGGGCACCCAGACGTCGAGTTCGGCCATGTTGCCGAGCTCGATGTCGGGCACGACCACGCCGACGACCACGTGCCGCTCGCCCTCGACGAACAGCTCGCGTCCGAGCACCCCCGGATCGCCGCCGAAGCGGCGGATCCAGAACTGGTGGCTGATGGTGGCGACCCGCGCCGCACCGGGCTGCTCGTCGGCGGCGGCGAGCGGGCGGCCGATCGTGGCGCCGAGACCCCAGATGCCGACGACGTCGCCGACCACCCGCTGGAGCACCGCCGTTTCCGCGTTGTCGCCGGCGCGGATGGTCGCCGTGTGGCGGCGCCAGGCGCCCAGCCTGGCGAAGGCGGTGACCTCGTCGCGGTAGGCGGCGAATTCGGGCAGCGACACCCCGGCGCGGTCCTGGACGGCGTTCGGCCCCGAGACCAGGATCCAGCCCAGCCGTGATTCGTCCGCGAAGGGCAGCGGCTTCACCACCAGGACGTTGGCGATGCTGAAGATGACGGTGTTGGCGCCGATGGCCAGGGCCAGCGTGACGACGGCCGCCCAGGCGTACGCCGGCTGGGCGACGAACAGGCGCAGGCCGTGGACCACGTCCTTGAGCAGGATGTACATGACGGCATCTCCACGAACTGCAGGCGCGCGGCGGCGCGCCCGTAACTGCCAGGCGGCGCCGAGAGCGCGGCGCCAGTAGCGCCGGCGTGCCCCCTCCACCCCACCGGCCTGTTCGGCGGCGAGGAGCTCGTGCAGGTCGCCGAGCACGGCGTCGGCGAGGGGCGGCGGCACCAGCCGGGCGACCAGCCACCGGGCCAGGCGGGGCGGCGCGATCATGTCCCGAGCACCTGGTCGAGGCCGGCGGTCATCAGGCGGACGCCGGCGAGCGAGGTCCGCAGGGCATGCAGGCCGGCCGGGGTCAGCCGGTAGAGTCGTTTGGCACGGCCGCCGCGCTCGGCCGTCGGCGGTCCGACGCGGCTGCGCACCAGGCCCTTGCCGTCGAGCCGGTCCAGGGTCTTGTAGACCGCGGCCAGCGAGACCTCACGTCCGGTGCGGGTGCCGATCTCGCGCCAGACCGGCACCCCGTAGGCGTCGTCGCCGCCGTGCAGGACGCCGAGCAGGACCAGCTGTTCGAACTCGCCGAGCGGGGACGGAGCCGGCATGGCGAGATGTTAGACGATGTCGGGGATAGAAGAGTTCGAGTTGAGGGACCAGGGATCAGGGACCGGGGACCAGGGAAGACCTCCAACGGAACTCACGCCCCATCACCCGGCGCAGCAGCGTGACTCGCGAGGGCAGTTCTGTCCTGGCCCCTGGTCCCCGGTCCCTGATCCCTTGAGCGTCAGTCCCTGATCGTGTGGCACATCTCGCAGTCCTGCGAGATGGCGCGGCCCTCGGCGGTCGCCAGCTCCTCGTCGTGGCAGCGGAAGCAGCCGGTGGTGTCGGTGTGCCCGAGCTCGTTGCGATAGGTGCCCCACGTGACCCGCATCGCCGGGAAGACGTGGCTGTCGTGCAGCGACCGGGCCACGGCGACGACTCGGTCCACGTCGGCCGCCGCGGCGGCGGGACGGCCATCGCCGGGGGCGTAGGCTTGGCGCAGGGCGTCGGCGACGGCCTCGGCCCGGCCGGCCTCGGCGCCGCGCTTCAGCGCGGCGACCATCTCGCGGCGCACGAACGGCACGTCCCGCGAGACGCGCCCGGCGGCGATCGCGCGATCGACGGCGCGCTCGGGCGAGGCGTCGAAGGTGTGGCTGGGCCGGCTGTGGCAGTCGGTGCAGTCCATCAGCCGCCGCGTGCCGGCGGCCACGGCGGCGTCGTCGACGCCCGGCCGACGGTACTCGCGCACCGTGCCGTCCTCGGTCTGCAGGCGCACCGCGACGATCGTCTGGCGGGCCGCGTCGGTCGCCACGTACTCGATGGCCACGCCGGGATTGGCGTGCCAATGGATCCCGGAACCTGGGGCGACCGAGCCGCCGCGGACGTGGAGTTCGAGCGTCGTCGGCGCCGGAGTGCTCGCCTCGTCGTCGCCGAACGACGGGATGACCTCCAGGCGGTTGCCGCGCTGCATGGCGGGCCAGTGGCAGGTGGCGCACGTCTCACGAGCCGGCCGCATGGTGTGGACGGGAGTCGGAATCGGCCGGGCGATGTCGCCGGTGACGAAGCCGACCAGCCGGCGCATGCCGTCGACCTTCGACTGCACCAGGGCGCCGGCCCCGTCGCCGACGTGGCAGGCGACGCACTTGACCTGTGCGTGTGGCGCCTGCTGGTAGGCGATGTACTCCGGGCCCATCACCGTGTGGCAGACCTCGCCGCAGAACGCCTGCGTCTCCATGTAGTGGACGGCGCCGTAGCTGGCGACGGCCAGGAGCGCGATGTTCACGACCGTGGCGGCCAGCAGCCCGATCGCGAAGCGGCGGTGGCGCACGTTCTCGAGATCGAAGGCCGGCCAGCGGACCGCGCCGCGGCGGCGGCCGAGCAGGTTGCCGAGCGGGATGAGCACCAGGCCGAGCAGGAACCCGGCCGGCAGCGCCCCGAAGATCAGGATGCCGACGTAGGGGTTGACGATCCAGCCGAACGCGTCGAGAACGAGCGCCAGCAGGAACAGCAGTGCACAGGCCGTCGTCAGGACGATGCCCAGCGCCGCCAGCGGCGTGCGCGCCAACGCCACGACGCCTATGCTCCCTTGAGAGACAGCATGTAGGCGACCAGGGCGTCGAGGTCGCCGGCCGGGAGGTTCGGGTAGGCGCGCATGTCCGGCTTGCGGTTGGTCGGCGACTTCATCTCCTTGGGCGAGACGATCCACTTGCGGATGTCCGCCTCGCTCAGCCTGGTGCCGACGCCGTCGAGCGGGCCCTTGGCGTTGCCGCGTCCGCCGATGGCGTGGCACAGCGCGCAGCGCTGGGCCTCGTAGACGGCCTTGCCCTTGTCGATGAGGGCCTGGTCCTGCGCGGCGGCGGCCGGCAGCGCGCCGAGCAGGAGTCCAGCGGTCGTGGCAGCGAGCATCGAGCGAAGGTTCACGGGTGCCTCCAGGGAAGCGCCGGATCGCCCGCAGCTGCCGCCGTGGACGATCTCGACCGGTGCATTGTGCCCAGAACCGCGCGTCGCCTTCAAGACGCCCGGCGGCGGAGGCGCGCCGCCTTGTCGACCTGGCCGCACACCAGGTCGCACAGGGCGAACACCTGCGGATCGGCGATGCCGTAGTGGATGAAGGTGCCGGTCCGGCTGCGCTCGACCAGCCCGCAGGCGTGCAGGGTCTGCAGGTGGCGCGACAGGTTGGCCTGCTGCAGCCCGGTCGCGTCGGCCAGCGCGTTGACGTGCATCGGGCCGTGCCGCAGCCGATCCAGGATGCGCAGGCGGGCCGGTTCCGCCAGGACGCGGAAGCGGGCGGCGACGGCGTCGAGCAGCGCCGCGCTCATCGTGCCCCGGCTCACGCGGCCTGCACCGGCAGGTGCGCGGCCCGCCAGGCGTCGATCCCGCCGATGAGGTTGACGACATCGACGCGGCCGAGCCGGCGGAGCAGCGACGCGGCGATGGCCGACCGGCTGCCGCTGAGGCACTGGAGCACGATCGGGCGGTCGTCCGGCACCTCGGCGAGCCGGCCGCTCAGGTACCCGAGCGGGATGTGGGTGGCGCCGCCGATGTGGCCGGCGCGCCATTCGTTGGCGCTGCGGACGTCGATCAGGTGGACGTCGCGCGCGGCGACGTGGCCGGCCAGTTCGTCGACGCTCATCTGGGCCACCGTGTCGATGGCGGCGCCTTTCGCCGCCGCGCGCTCGACGACGCCGGCATCGACGACGCCGGCGACGCGGTCGAGTCCGATGAGTGACAGCAGGCGGCGGGCCTCGGCGATGCGTTCGGGGCTCGAGTCGGCGAGGATGAGGTGCAGGTCCTGGTCGTAGGGCAGCAGCCACCCGGCCCAGTTCACGAAGCCCGCGTTCAGCGGCAGGCTCAGTGTGCCGGGCAGATGGGCGGCGGCGAACTCGCCGGCCGGCCGGGTGTCGATCACCTGGGCGCCGCGGGCGAGCAGGCCGGCCACCGCGGCGTCATCGAGCCTGGCCGGTGCCGTCCGCGTCGACAGCAGCGCCGGGCCGGCCTTGTTGAGGGCCTTCATGCGCGCGAAGTAGGCCGGCGGCTCCGGCTGGCCGTCGAGCACGGCGGCCACGAACGCCTCCTCGTCGGGCACCGCGAACGCCCAGTTGAAGCGCCGCTCGTAGCCGAGCGTGCTGTGGGGGATGGCGCTGATGCCCTTGCCGCAGGCCGAGCCGGCGCCGTGGCCCGGCCAGATCTGCAGCCACTCGTCGTGGTCGCGGTTGAAGGCCTGCAGGCTGCGCCACAACGTCCGCGCCCCGGCTTCCATGGTGCCGCGCATGTTGGCGGCGCGTTCGAGCAGGTCGGGCCGGCCGACGTCGCCGACGAAGATGAAGTCGCCGGTGATGGCGGCGATGGGCCGGTCGGCGGCGGCGCCGTCGGTGACCAGGAACGTCAGGTGCTCGGGCGTGTGGCCGGGCGTGGCCAGCACGTCGATGCGGATGTTGCCGACGGTGATCCGATCGCCGTCGCGGATGAGGGTGGCGTCGGCGCCGAAGGCGTACTTCCAGGCGGCGTCGCCTTCGTCCGACAGATAGGCGGTGGCCCCGGTGCGGGCGACCAGCTCGCGCAGGCCCGAGGCGAAGTCGGCGTGGATGTGCGTCTCGGTGACGTGGGTGATCCGGACCCCTTCACGTTCCGCGGCGCGCAGGTATTGATCGACGTCGCGGTTGGGATCGACGACCAGGGCGTGGCCGGTGGCGGCGCAGCCGATGAGATAGCTGGTCTGGGCGATGGCCGGTTCGAAGAAGCGGGTGACGATCATCGGGGCGCCTCGCGATCGGTGTGGCGGACAGGTCGCCGGCGCGACGGGCCTCACGGTCGAGCGCCGGGTCCCGATCGATATATTACTGGCAAGTAATATATCGCCCGCGGCTCCCCCGGTCAAGCTCGACCGCGTCGCCGCTACGGCGACCTTGATAGAGTGTGGGCCGAGAGAGAGGGGTCTCCCGCATGGACGTCCGTGACCTGCTCGTCGATACGCATACGCACCTGCCGCCGGCCGCGACGCTGGCCGGGCTGAGTCCTGCCGACGCCGCTCGACGGGTCGGCGGCGTGCCCCACTCGGTCGCCGAGATCGTCGCTCACATGGCGTTCTGGCAGGACTGGTTCCGCCTCCGTGCCGAAGGGCATCCCGAGCCGATGGCGGCGACGGCGGCCGTGGGCTGGCCGCAGGTCACCGAGGACGCGTGGCCGGACGTGCGCGACGGGTTCGTCGCCGGCCTCGACCGTCTCGCCCGCGTCGTCGAGCAGCTCGAACCCGACGCGCCAATCGCGCCGGCCTTCGAGTTCCCGCTGCTGGCCGGCTACACCGCACGCGACGTCTGGGAGCACGTCGGCCAGCACAACGCCCACCACCTCGGCCAGGTGGTCATCCTGCGGCAGTTCCTGGGACTGTGGCCGCCTCCAGCTGGCAGCTATACCTGGTGAGCAGGCTCACCAGGGCTAGCTGCCCGGCGGCTTGCGGCTGGCGGCTGGCGGCTGGCGGCTGGCAAGCCACGTTGTCACACCGTCACATCCGCCAGAAAGACGAAGGGCCCGGCGGTAATCCACCGGGCCCTCATCGGTCTCGACTAGCCGCTAGCCGCTAGTCCCTCACCGCTACTCGCCAGCGCTAGCAAGAAACACAGCGCTGGTTGTTCTTGCTCCCCAGCTTCTCGAGCAGGGCGACGGTGGCGGGGAAGGGCGAGACCCGCTGCACCGGGCCGTTGGCCATGTCGGCGGTGGTCTGGCCGCTGCGCGCCACCACGGTCACGTCGGCGCCCTTGCCGACCAGGTAGAGGATGACCTCGTTGTCGCCGCGGGCGGCGGCGTGGTGGAGCGCGGTGTAGCCGTCGTTGTCGCGGGCGTTGACGTCGGCGCCCATTTCCTCGACGAGGAACTTGACCGCCGGCAGCCAGCTGTCGGGCGCGTGGCGGTGTGCGTTGCCGGCGAAGCCTTCGCCGTACTCGACGCCGGCGGCGGCGTGGAGCGGCGTGGCGCCGGGCCCGCCGTAGGGAATCGCCGGCAGGGCCGGCGGCGGCGTGACCAGGGGTTTGTTGACGCCGTCCGACCCCGGACCGCCGCCCTCGGGTCCGCGGCGGACGCGCTGCTTGGGCGCGATCGTCGGGATGTTCGGGTCGGCGCCGTACTTCACGAGCAGCCGCATCGCCTCGACGTCGGTGGCGTAGGCGGCGCGCCAGAACGCCGTCGAGCCGCTGGTGTCGGCCAGCCCGCAGTTCCGGTTGCCGCAGCCGCTGTAGACCATGTACCAGGGGTGCTGGTAGAGCCGCGCGTTCGGGTCGGCGCCCTTCTCGAGCAGCCGGCCCATCAGGTCCAGGTAGGTCGCCTTCTGCAACTCCATCTCCTGGGGCTGCGGGAAGCGGGTGCGCGGCTGCCACTGGGCGTTGACCGCCGCCCACAGCGGCGTCGCGCCGTTGACCGCGGCGGCCAGGTTGGGGTCGGCGCCGCGCTCGAGGAGCAGCATCGCGGTGTCGAACTGGCCGTTGATGGTCGCCATCAGCAGCGGCGAGGTGCCGTCGCCGGCGCTCACCGTGTTGACGTCGGCGCCCCCGTCGAGGAGGGCGGCGACGGTGGCCTGGTGGCCCTGGCGGGCGGCGTGCAGCAGCGCCGTCAGGCCGCCCTTGCTCGACAGGCCCGGCGTCTCTTCGAAGAACTGCTGCTGGCCTTCGCCGTCCTTCTTGTCCGGCTCGGGCAGCTTGCCCGACGTGTAGAGGTCGCGGCTCGCCTGCACGGCTGCCTGCACCTGGCTGGGTGACGGCTTGCCGCCCTTGCCGGCCGACGCCTCGAGCACCTTGGCCAGGCGTTCGTTGGAGGCGCGGTAGAGCGGGGTGTGCTTCTGCAGGTCGATGGTCCTGGAGGTGACGTTCGGATCGGCGCCGCGGGCCAGCAGCGCCTTCACCGCGGCGATGCGGTTGAGCGACGCCGCGAAGATGAGCGGCGTCTGGCCCCATTCGTGCTCGCGGGCGTTGATGTCGGCTCCGGCGTCGAGGAGCGCCGTGACCACCTCGGCGCTGCCGGCGGTCGCCGCCATGTGCAGCGGCGTCGCGCCACTGGGGTTGGCCGCGGCGTCGACGGCCGCGCCGGCGCCGAGGAGCGCCCGCACGGCCGCGACGTTGCCGGCCCGGCTGGCCAGGTGCAGCGGCGTGTACTGGCCGATGCGGGTCACGGCGCCGGGCGTCGCGCCGGCCGCCACCAGCATCGCCGTCATCTCGGCGTCGCCGCGGTCGGCGGCCCAGTGCAGCGCGCTCATGCCGTCGCCCTGCGCCGCGTTGACGTCGGCGCCCTGCTGGAGCAGGGTGCGCACCGCCTGGCGATCGCCGCGCATGGCGGCGTCGGCGACCGGCGACGACGACGGCGGGGCGGCGCCGGCCAGCGCCGACATCGCCACCACCGCGACCACGTTCAGAAGCAGACGCACTCGCATGTCCGTGTCTCCGCCGCCTACACCGTGAGCGCCGACTGCCGGAACGAGAACTCGCCGGTGCTGTCGCCGAAGCTCGACACGTCCTCGAGGCCGAGGTGCTTGAGCAGGCTCAGGTGCACGTTGGCCATCGGCGTGCCGTCGGCCGCCTTGAGGTGCAGGTTGCCCTCGAGGATGCCGTTGCCGTGGCCGAGGAAGATGAGCGGGCAGCGGCGGTGGTTGTGGACGTTGGCGTCGGCCATCGGCGAGCCCCACATCACCACCGTCTTCTCGAGCAGGCTCTGGTCGCCGTCCATCGACGCCTGCAGCTTCTCGAGGAAGTAGGGCAGCTGGCCGACGCGGAACTTGCAGATCTTGTTGAACTCGAGGATGCGATCCTCGCGGTTGCCGTGATGCGACGCCGGGTGGAACGGCTGGGTCGACTCGCACTCGGGGAAGACGCGGTTCTGCGAATCGCGGCCGGTCTTGAAGGTGATGATCCGGGTCATGTCGGTCTCCAGGGCGAGCACCTGGAGGTCGAACATCAGCCGCATGTGGTCGGTGAACGAGTCGGGCACGCCGGCCGGTGCGCCGGGCAGCTCGCGGGCTTCGCCGCTGGTGTTGCGGGCCTCGATGGCCTGGATGCGCCGCTCGATCTCGCGAACGTTGTCGAGGTACTTGTCGAGGCGCACCCGGTCGCTGGCGCCCAGGTCGTTGCGGACCGTGCTGACCTGGCCGGCGATCCAGTCGAGGATGCTGCGCCGGGTCTGGCGCCGCTCGGCGCGGTCCTCCTTCGAGCTGCCCGAGCCGAACAGCATGTCGAAGGCGACGCGCGGGTCGCGGATCATCGGCAGCGGGTCGTTGGGGGAGGCCCAGCTGATCGAGTCGGTGTAGGCGCAGGAGTAGTTGTAGGTGCAGCCGCCGGCCTGATCGAGGTTCTCGATGCAGAACTGCATCGACGGCAGCGGCGTCGACTGGCCGAAGCGCTGGGCGTAGAGCTGGTCCATCGAGGTGCCGCACCAGATGTCGGACCCCTGCGTCTGCTTGGGATGCGACTGGGTGAGGAACACGGCGCTGGAGCGGAAGTGGTCGCCGCCGATCTCCGGCAGGGCGAACGCCTCGGCCATCCGCACGTCGGTGTTGCTGACGACGGTCAGGTAGTTGCGGAACGGCTCGAGCGACTTCAGCGGGTTGTCGGCCACCAGCTCGAAGTCCTTGCCGGTCGTCGCCGGGGCGTAGAGGAACTTGGACGCCGCCCAGTCGTTGCAGCCGGCCAGACCGTGGACCTCCTCGATGCACACCAGGCGGGTCCGCTCGGTCGTCTTGGCCAGCAGCCGACCGGCCGGGACCATCGCGTCGAGGAAGGGCAGGGCCACCGTGGCCCCGGCGGCGCCGCGGAGGAAGGTGCGTCGGGGCAGCTGCTTACCGGTGATGAACGACATCGGGAGTCTCCTGGGTCCGTGGACGGTCGTGCCGGGCGCTAGCGGCGCCCGGCATCCTGGGCGGCGTCGGTGGTCGCCGGCGGCTCGGCCCGCTTTCGCTGGAAGGCGTCGCTCCTGACGACGCCGAGGATGAACGCCGACAGCTTGTAGCCGTCGGCCTCGGCCTGGCGGGCGATGGCCCGCACCGCCGGCTGATCGAAGGTCTCCACCCGGCGGCCCAGGGCGTAGGCCATCAGGTTCTCGGTGAAGGTGCGGACCAGCGGGTCGGGCCGCTTCATCAGCGCCGCGGTGAGCTGGCCGAGGTCGTTGATCGGGCTGCCGTCGTAGTAGTCGCCGCGGGTGTCGAGCGGCATGCCGTTCTCGCGGACGCGCCACCGCCCGGTGACGTCGAAGCTGTCGAGCGACAGGCCGATCGGGTCCATGAAGCGGTGGCAGGCGTTGCAGGTCGGGTTGGCGCGATGCAGTTCCATCCGCTCGCGCGTCGTCAGCAGCTTGCCGTCCTTGGCGCCGGCCGATTCCTCGAGGGTCGGCACGTTGGGCGGCGGCGGGGGCGGCGGCGTGCCGAGCAGCACCTCCATCACCCACTTGCCGCGCAGCACCGGCGAGGTGCGGTTGGCCAGCGAGGTCTGGACCAGCACCGAGCCCTGGCCGAGGATGCCGCGGCGCGAGGCGTCGGGGTAGGCCACGCGGCGGAACTGCGGCCCGATGACGCCCGGGAAGCCGTAGTGGCGGGCCAGCCGCTCGTTCACGAACGTGTAGTCGGCGGTGTAGAGATCGAGCAGGCTGGCGTCGCGCCGCACCAGGTCGTTGAAGAAGGTGATTGTCTCTTCCTTCATCGCCGCGGCGATGTTCTCGTCGAAGTTGGGGAAGAAGTTCGGATCGGGGTGGACCTTGTCGAGGTCCTGCAGGCGCAGCCACTGCGCCGCAAAGCGCGTGCCGAGCGCCGCGGCCCGCGGGTCGGCGAGCATCCGCTCGGCCTGCAGCACCAGGCCGCGGCCCTGCAGCTTGCCGCCGGCCGCCAGCGCCCGCAGGTCGTCGTCCGGCGGGGCGCCCCACAGGAAGAACGACAGCCGCGAGGCCAGGTCGAGGTCGGCGACGCGGATCGACCCCTGGCCGCGGGTCACCTGGCCGTCGCGTTCCATGCGGAACACGAAGTGCGGGCTGGCCAGGACCGCTTCCAGCGCGGCGCGCACGCCGCCTTCGAAGCCGCCGTCGGCGGCGCCCTTCTCGTAGAACGGCATCAGCGAGTCGACTTCCGCGGTGGTCAGCGGCCGCCGGTAGGCGTCGCCGGCCAGCCGGGTCAGGATCGACCGGGCGCACGGCACCTCTTCGGCCGCCGCGGTCGGCCGGCAGGAGAAGATGCGTTGCCGGCTCGGGGTCTCCGAAATCCCCGTGGCGTTGTAGGGGCCGGCGACGACCAGGTCGCGCAGGTGGGGCAGCGTCGTGATCCCGGCGCCGCCCGACCCGCCGCCGGCGTAGCTCCACTCGTGCGGCTTGATCAGGTCTTCATACGGGCCGTCGCTGCGCCGGACGAAGGCGGCGGCGATGCGGTGGGTGCCGGCCCTGACGCGGATCGGGTCGGTCCGGAACGGATAGCCGCCGCGGCCGTCGGCGGCGGCCGCCGGCGCGCTTTCGAACTTGATGAGCGCGACGCGCTGGCCGTCGATCGAGACGTCGAGGTCTTCGCCGCGGGCGTTGTCGCCGGAGATGATGAGCAGCTCGAACTCGTACTCGGCGTCGGCGGGGAAGACGTGGTCCACCACCATGCCCCCGCGGGTACCGTAGGGGGCGCCCTCGACGTGGTCCCACGGGTGCTGCGACACGTAGCTCGGCGTGGTGTAGGTGACGTCGACGCGCGCCGCCCGCTTGTCGCCCACCGCCATCCGGCTGATGTCGCCGGCGGCGTTGAGATACGCCTCCAGCAAGGTCGGCGACAGGCCCTGCTCGTCGGCGATGTTGTCGAAGTTGGCGCTCTTCTGGTCGAGTGGCAGCCAGCTGGCGGCGTCGATCTCGAGGTCGAGCAGCTCGGCGATCGCGCGCTCGTACTCCGGGCGGTTCAGACGCTGGAACGTGCGGCGGCCGGGGTCGGGGTTGGCGGCCGCGTACTCGTCCATCCGCCCTTCGAGGGCCGCGGTGAGGGCGTCGAGCGTGGGGCTCTCGGGACGCTTGGCGCCCGGCGGTGGCATCAGCCCGGCGCTGAGCTTCCGGATCATCTTCTCGACCACGTCCGACTGCTCGTGGGCGCGCATGGCGTCGAACCCGGCCAGCGACAGGCCGCCGGCCTTGGCGCGCTCGCTGTGGCACGTCGCGCAGTAGGTCTTGATGAGCTCGCTCTGCTCGCGCGCCGAGAGCGCCGGCGCCGCGGCATGGGAAGCGACCGGGGCCTGGGCCGCGGCGCGCGCGGCGGCGGCGGGTGCCGGTGGCGATGGTGCCATGGCCGACTGGCCCCGGCCTTCGACGCCGGTGGAAACGGCCAGGCCGACACCGAGGAGTGCCGCGCCCACGACAGTGACTCTCGCACGCGTCATTCGTTCGACTCCCGACGACCGGCGGCGCGCAGACAGCGCCTGGGCGGGTGCTGGGCCCGCTCGGTAATTCCGCAAAATATACACCGGATTGACACCATCGAATTCGCGGATTCTCGCCGGAAACGTGCAAGAACTCGCCTGATTTTGTCTCGTCTTGTCACGCGATGGCGCGTGGCGTGGACAGATGCGGGCCCGACGCCGAACCGGGTGTCAGCCTGGCGCCGGCCGGCGGTCGGGCGGTACCCAGGCCGCCCGGGCGCGGGAATCGTTGACGACGTCGAAGCCGTAGTACTCGCTGTGCAGGCCGCGCGCCGTGCCATAGGCCGCCACCGCCGAGCGGACCGCCTCGAGCCTGGTGGCCGCTCGCGCCTGGCGCCCGTGGGCGACGACGACCCCGACCCAGAAGCGGGTCAACGTCTCGTGATACCCGCTCGTCGCGGTATTGGCCGTGCCCACCGCCAGGTTGTAGGCGGTGATGCCGCGCTTCATGGCGGCGAACACGGCCTCCAGGGCCGCACCGTCCCAGGCGTGCCAGGCGCAGACGCCGACGTGCGCGGCGTGGGTCCACTCGGGCTTGGGGAGGGTCCCGGCGCGCCAGGCGGCGATGAAGGCGTCGAGGGCGGCCTCGTCGGCCAGCCAGGCGGGCGGCGGCACCGGCTGGTAGACTAGATCGTTTGCGCCCCGCGCCGCGGGGCGACCGGGGGACGACGACGATGATCGCGGTGAACGGCGTGTCGATGCGCTACGGGTCGAAGGTGCTCTTCGACGACGTGACCACCCTGTTCCAGGCCGGGCGGCGCTACGGCTTGACCGGGCCCAACGGCGCCGGCAAGTCCACCTTCATGAAGCTGCTGACCGGCGAACTGCCGCCGCAGAAGGGCAGCGTGGTGCGTCCGGACCGGCTCGGCGTGCTGCGCCAGGACCAGTTCGCGTTCGACCACTACCGGGTCGTCGACACGGTGATCATGGGCAACCCGGTGCTGTGGGCCGCCCTCGAGGAGCGGGATCTCCTCTACGCCAAGGCCACGCTCAGCGACGCCGACGGCATGCGCCTCGGCGAGCTCGAGGGCGTCATCGGCGAGCACGACGGCTACTCGGCCGAGAGCGACGCCGCGGTCCTGCTGGCCGGGCTGGACATCCCCGGCCCGCTCCACGACCGGCGGATGTCGGAGCTGCAGGGCGGCCAGAAGGTCCGGGTGCTGCTCGCCCAGGCGCTGTTCGGCCGCCCCCAGGCGCTGCTGCTCGACGAGCCCACCAACCACCTCGACCTCGACTCGATCCACTGGTTGCGCGAGTTCCTGGTCCGCTACGACGGCGTGCTGGTGGTCATCTCGCACGACCGCCACTTCCTCAATGCCGTCTGCACCCACACCGCCGACATCGACTACCAGACGATCATCACCTACACCGGCGGCTACGACGAGATGGTGCTGGCCAAGACGCAGATCCGCGCCCGGCTGGAGGCCCGGAACGAGCAGCGCGAGAAGAAGATCGCGCAGCTCACCGACTTCATCGCCCGCTTCTCGGCCGGCACCCGCTCCAGCCAGGTGCAGTCGCGCCGCAAGGAGGTGGAGCGGCTGCAGACCACCGAGCTGGCCCGCTCGAACATCCAGCGGCCGTACATCCGCTTCCAGCAGGCGCGGCCGTCCGGACGGCTGGCGATGGAGTGCCAGGGCGTCGGCAAGGCCCACGACGGCGTGCCGGTGATTCGCGGCTTCGCGGCGGTGGTGAACCGCGGCGAACGGGTGGTGCTGGTCGGCCGCAACGGCGTCGGCAAGACCACGCTGCTGAAGGCCCTGCTCGCCGACGCGCCGGGCCAGCCGGCGGCGGCCGGCGATCGCGACGCCGGTACCGTACGCTGGGGCCACGAGGTGTCGATCGGCTACTTCGCGCAGGATCACACCGGCGCGATCGAACATGGGCTGACCGCGGTGGAGTGGCTGCACCGCTTCGACCCCGACGCCGCGCGCCAGGACATCCACGGCCTGCTCGGCCAGATGCTGTTCAGCGGCGAGGAAGGCTACAAGCCGACCGCGGCACTCTCGGGCGGCGAGACGGCGCGGCTGCTCTTCTGCCGCATCATGCTGCAGAAGCCCAACGTCCTGGTCCTCGACGAGCCGACCAACCACCTCGACCTCGAGTCGATCAACGCCTTGAGCGCGGCGCTGCAGAAATTCGAGGGCACGGTGTTCCTGGTCACCCACGACGAGGACCTGATGGACGCCGTGGCGACGCGGATCTGGTCGTTCGACACCGACGGCGTGCACGACTTCAAGGGCACTTACGAGGAGTTCGCGGCCGCGACCGCATCCTGACCGACGCGGCAGCGGGCATCCCGGGACGTGTGGGGCGGAGCGTCAGCTCCGCCGTGGGCGATAATGCCGCGCGTGCACACCAACGGGATCAGCGCCGCCGGCTGGAAGATCGTCCTCCTCGCCAGCCTGGGCGGCACGCTCGAGTTCTACGACTTCGTGGTGTTCGGCGTGTTCGCCCGCGACATCGCCGAGGCCATCTTCCCCAACAGCACGCCGATCGTCTCGCTGATGGCGTCCTTCGGCGCCTTCGCCGCCGGCTACCTGGCGCGGCCGATCGGCGGGCTCGTGCTCAGCCACTTCGGCGATCGCCACGGCCGGCGGACGGTCTTCCTGTTGTCGCTGTTCGTGATGTCGGCGGCGACGCTCGGCATGGGGTTGGTGCCACCCTACGCCACCTGGGGGGTGTGGGCGAGCCTGCTGATGGTCACGCTCCGGCTGGTGCAGGGCTTCTGCATCGGCGGCGAGCTGCCCGGCGCGCTCACCTACGTCGTCGAGACCGCGCCGCGCCATGCCCCATTCGTCTGCGGGCTGGTGTTTGCCTGCGTCACGCTGGGAGTGGCGGTCGCCTCGGGGGTCAGTCTGGGCGTGCGCACGTGGCTGCCGCGCGAACTCGTGCCGATCTACGGCTGGCGCATCGCCTTCGTCCTCGGCGGCCTGGCCGGCCTGCTCAGCGTCCTGATGCGCCGGGCGATGGAGGAGTCGCCGGAGTTCGCGCGCATGAAGGCCCTGGCGGCGAAGCGGCCGTTCGGCGAGGTGCTGCGCACGCACCGTGCCGAGGTGCTGGTGGGCATCGGCGGCCTGGCGGCCACCGGCGCCTTCAACGGGCTGTTCTTCGCGCTGATGCCCGCCTACCTGTCGGGGGTGCTCCAGTACGACGCCCGCGACGCGGTGGTCGCGCAGACCGTCGGGGTCGTCGTCCACGCCGCAGCGATCCTCGCCGTCGGGCGACTGGCCGATCGCGTCGCGCCGCGGCTGCTGATCGGCGCCGGGGCGGCGGCCCTCATCCTGCTGGCGTTTCCGTTCTACAACGCGCTGGCGGCGCGCGCCCTCGGGCTGGTGCCCCTCATGACCCTGGCGGCGCTCACCGCCAGCCTCTGCAACGGCACCTTCGCGGTGCTGCTGACCGACCTGTTCCCGACCCGGATCCGTTTCACCGGCGTGGCCCTGGTCTTCAACGTCGCCTTCACGCTGTTCAGCGGCACGGCGCCGCTGGTTGCCACGACATTGGTGCGCGACACCGGATCGCCGACCTCGCCGGCGTGGGTGATGATCGGCGCCGGCGTCCTGACCCTGGCCGCGGCGCTCGGCTTCGGCCGGCGCGGCGGGAACGTGATCAAGACAGCGGCTAGCGGCTAGGGTCCAGCGGCCAGGGGAGCGTGCTGTCACGCAGTCGCGCTGTCACGTGACCTCATGATTCTGTCGTTGCCCGAATTGCGCCGACATGCGGTGGCGCGCAGCCTGTTCGCGCCGGTGGCGCTCGGCGCCGCCATCGACGCGCTCGGGTTCGTGCAGGCCGATCCGATCCGGGCGCCGGCGCGGGCCCAGGACCTGATCCTGCGGCACCGCGTCGTCGGCTACCGGGCCGGCGACCTGGAGCGACGCTACGCGGAGCTCGACGTCGAGGAGGACTTCTTCGTCAACTACGGCTTCCTGCCGCGCCGGCTGCAGGCGCTGATGCACCCACGCGGCGGCTTCGGGGCGTGGCCGTCACCGGGGGCCCGCGTCGGCGCCAGGGTGCTGGCGTTCGTCCGCGAGCGCGGCCCGGTCCACCCGCGCGATGTCGACGATCACTTCGCCCACGGCGCGGTACGGAACTACTGGGGCGGCTCGTCGAGCGCCACCACCCACGCCCTCGACCACCTGCACTACCGCGGGGCGCTGCGCGTCCACGGCCGCGACGGCGGCATTCGGCTCTACGCGGCGCGCGACCACGGGCCACGCGTCACCGCGCCGGCCGCCCGCCGCGCCCGGCTCGATGCGCTCGTCGATGTCGTCGTCGGGTTGTATGCGCCGCTGCCGTCGGCGACGCTGTCGTGGCTGGTGCGCCGGCTGCGCCACGCCGCGCCGCAGTGGCAGGGCGAACTGACGGCGACGCTGGCCCGGGCGCGCCGCCGCCTCGCGCACGGTGTCGTCGACGGCATGACCTATTACTGGCCCGTCGCGGAGACCCCGGACGGCGCGGTGCCCGACGCGGTGCGGCTGCTGGCGCCGTTCGACCCGGTGGTCTGGGATCGGCGACGGTTCGAGCACCTGTGGGGCTGGGCGTATCGCTTCGAGGCCTACACCCCCGAGGCCAGGCGGCAGCTGGGCTACTACGCCCTGCCGCTGCTGTGGCGCGACCAGGTGATCGGCTGGGCCAACGTCACCCGCACCCCCCGGGCCCTGGACGTTGCGCTCGGCTTCGTCGCCGGCCGGGCGCCCCGCGACCGCGCGTTCCGGCCGGCGCTGGAGGCCGAGATCGCGGCGCTGCGGGCGTTCCTGATCTGACGCCGGTCGCCGCGGCTACTGCCGGGGCGCCGCGGTGGTCGACACCGCGGCCGGCCACCCGGCGTCGAGCGGTTTGGACGGGTCGGCGGTGATCGCCAGCTCGGCGCAGTGATGATACGAGTAGCCGCCCGGCTGGTTGTAGGCGTGGTCGGCCATGAACTGGATCACCTGGAGCGTGCACTTCGGGCAGGTGATGTTCGGGATCGGGATCTCGGCCTCGTAGGTCTGCGGGCCGGCCGGACGCGTGTAATGGGGGAACAGACCGTCAGCCAGCACCGGCCGCTGCGGCGGGCTCTGGATCACGCCCCACACCGAGCGCGGTCCCTTGTCGGTGACCCGCTCGACGGTCATCGGGTCGGGCGGCAGTTCCTCGCGCGAGTTCACCGCCAGGGCGACGCGGTAGTGGCCGGGGTGGTAGATGGTCTCGACCACCTTGAGGTGCAGCGACGAACCGCCGGTCACCGGCGTCACCGTGCCGCTCAGCTTCGCGTCGGCGGTGGCGCCGCAGGGGGTGGACTTCTGCGGATCGCCGCGGTCGTTCTCGATGATCCACGACGCCGGCTCGAGCAACTTGAAGTGGGCGGCGAGGTGAGCGGGGGCCGCGGCGAGAACCGCCGCGGCGACCGCCAGGGGAGCGAGCGGGTGCAGGCGCATAGAGGACCTCGGGCGGAGGCCATTCTACACAGCGGTCGCCCCCGTCAGCAGGCGTAGCCGTAGATGTCCTCGCACGGCGGCTCTGGCGCGGTGGCGCCGTTGATGCTGCCCACCATCGAGGGGTGGATCGTGCAGTGGAACTCGAGCGCGTTGCCGTTGCGCACGGTGAAGCCGCGGCTGGTGGCGCCCGGCGCGACGTCGCCGAGATCGGCCGATCCGTCGTTCATGACGATCCGATGCACCGTCGAGTCGTTGTTGCGGAACATCACCGTGTCGCCGGTGGCGGCCCGGACCGGGTTCGGCTGGTAGGCGGTGTTGCCGACCGAGCCGACGACCGAGACGACGACGGTCGTGGCGGCCGGAGCGGCGGGGGCGCTGGGCGCCGTCGGCGTGACGCTGCCGCCGCCACCGCCTCCGCCACATCCCCAGAGCGTCGTCGCGCCGACGACGGCGGCGACGAAGCCGGACAGGAGCCGGGACTGCATAGGGACCTTTCGTGGCGCACGCACTTGGGGAGCAAGCGCGATGCCAGGCGTCGCGGCCCGTGATCCGCCCATTCGACGGACGCCGCCGCCGGCCGGGCTTACGGCAGCCGTAATCGCTTACGCCTTTCGCAGCCGGTTTCAGAGCGCGAGCGGATCGCGGCCACGGCCGCCCGACGCGTCGTCGCTGCCGTCCCGGGCGGCGAGGGCCGCCGGCGGCGGGGCGATCACGGCGCACGCCCGCGCGGTGCGCGGGTGCACGAACGAGACGCGCCAGGCGTGGAGCAGGTAGCCGTTGTCGCCGGGCAGGCCCGGCGCCTCGCGAAGGCCGCCGCCGGCGGCGTAGACGGGGTCGCCGGCCAAGGGGTGCCCGGCGACCGCCGCGTGAATGCGGATCTGGTGCGGCCGCCCGGTGGCAATCGATACCTCGACCAGGGTGGTGTCGCCACGCGGTTCGACGACCGCGAAGCGGCTGTGCGCCTCGCGCCCGGCATCGCTGGCGGCGTGGACCGTACCCAGCCGCGGGTGCGGGATCCGACCGATCGGCGTGGTCACGTCGAGGCGGCGCCAGGCCGGCGCGCCGCTGACCAGCGCCAGATAGGTCTTGGCCAGCTGGCGCTCGCGCATCGCCCGGGTCAGCGCGGTCGCGGCGAGGGGCGACAGCGCGAACAGCACCACGCCCGAGGTGGCGCGGCCGAGGCGGTGAACGGCGTGCGCGGCCGGCCAGCGCCGCCGCACCAGGTGGAGCAGCGTGTGCTCCAGAAAGCCGCCCGCCGGCAGCGTGGGCAGACCGCTCGGCTTGGCGACGGCCAGGACGTCGCCGTCGTCGTGGAGGACGTCGAAGCGCTCCGGCACCGCGGCTTCGCGCCATGGCGGCCGCTGCCAGACCACCGCGTCGCCGGTCCGGAGGACGGCGTCGGCCGTGACGGTCTCGGTGCCCACGGCGACCTCGCCGCCCTCGAGCCGGGCCAACCAGTCGGCGGCTGTCGAATGCGGGTAGCGGTCCGCCAGGTAGTCGAGCAGCGCCCGGCCATGGTCGGCGGGGGCGATCCGCGACCGGTAGGCATACCCGGCGTTGAGGCGCCCGCCCGAGGCGGTGGCCCCACTCACACGTCGCCGCCGAAGCGGACCGCGTAGATCGGCGGCAGGCTGGTCGAGATCGTGCGCCACGACTCGCCGCCGTCGGTCGACAGCCACAACCCCCCGGTGGTCGAGCCCATCGCCAGCGTCGACCCCGTCGCGTCGACATCGAGGGCGTGGCGGTAGACGAGATCGTAGGACGGCGCCGGCAGGCCGCGGTCGAACACCGTGAAGGTCCGGCCGCCGTCGGTGGTGCGCGACACGACCAGTCTGGCGTCCACCGGCACCCGCCGCTCGTCCTTCACCGCCGGCACGAACCAGGCGGTCTCCGGATCGGCGGGATGGACTGCCACCGCGAAGCCGAAACCGGAGGGCCGTGCGGCGTCCACGGCCTGCCAGTGCCGGCCGCGGTCGCGTGACATGAACACGCCGCAGTGATGCTGCGTCCACAGCACGTCGGGATTGGCTGGCGCGGCGACGACGCGGTGCGGGTCCTGGATGATCGGATCGCCCTGGCGGTCGGGCGGCATGTAGTCGGCACGCATGCCGGTGGCGCGACACTCCCAGGTGTCGCCGTCGTCGCCGCTCGCCCACGCGCCGCCGCACGACACCCCGACGAGCACCTGGCGCGAGTCGCGCGGATCGACCAGCACCGAGTGCACCCCGGGCCAGTCGTAGCCGCCGCCGAACCACTGCGCCCGCGCCGGGTCGTCCCACAGCGCGCGACAGATCGTCCACGAGGCGCCGCGGTCGTCGGAGCGGAAGACGCCGCCGGGCAGGGTGCCGGCCCACAGCCGGCCGGGCTGGTCGCTGCCGCCGGGCTCGAGCGCCCACAGCATCTTCAGGGCCGGCGGCTCGGCTGGCGGCGGGGTGCCGCCGGGGGCCGCCGGCCGGGTGATATCGGGCAGCCCGGCGTAGGACGGCACGGCCACTTCTTCCCAGGTTCGGCCGCGATCGCCGGAACGGTGGAGCTTGGCGCCGAAATGGCCGAGGTTCAGCGCCGCATACACCGTCCCGTCGCGGGGGTCGTCGAGGACCATCGACAGCGGATCGCCGAGGAAGCTGGGCGTGCCGATCGCCCAGTCACTGCCGGCGTCCAGTGCGAAGAGGCCCTTGCGCGTCGCCACCCAGAGGGTCTGTGCCATCACGTCCTCTGCCGGGCGCCCGCGCCGCCCGAGAGCGCCTGCAACACGTAGATCTCGGTGTCGGCGGCGACGGCGTCGGCCAATCCGACGCGATCGATCAGGGCGGTGTCGCCGACAAAGACGGTCATGTGGCGGCGCAGCCGGCCCTGCTCGTCGAGGACGTAGCCACGCAGCCGCGGGTTGCCGGCAAACACCGCCTCGAGGGCGTCCCGCACGGTGGCGCCGGCCACCTCGGCCGGCGGCGCGTCGAGGAAGCGCTGCAGCTGAGGCGTGAAGGACACCCGCGGCATGGCCTCCGAGTCTACCGCCGTCAGCACGGGTGCGGACGCGGCGTTCGGGAAACGCCGCCGGACCGGCTAACATCAGAAGCATCATGCGAACGCTGGTCGTGTCTTCGATTGTCGCCGCGCTCGTCTTCGGCGCGCCGACCGGTGCCAGCGCGCAACTCAAGCGCATCCCGGCCGAGATCGTCCCGGTCGTCGAGACCGACGGCGTACGGGCCGGCACCACCGTGCGGGCCGCCCTCCAGGTCACGCTGCCCGAAGGCTTCCACGTCCAGTCGAACAAGCCCCGCGACGCCTCGCTCATCGCCACCGAACTCGCCGTGGAGTCGGTGGCCGGCGTGCACGCCACCGAGATCGTCTTCCCCGACGCGATCGACTTCGTGCAGGAAGGGCTGCCCGAACCGCTGCTGGTGTTCGAGCGCGAGTTCGTCGTCGGCGTGCGGCTGGCGATTCCGGCCGACGCCCCGGCTGGCGTCGTGACCCTGCCGGCCCGTCTGCGCTACCAGGCCTGCGACGACAGCGTCTGCTTCGCGCCGGCCACCGCCACCGCCGAGTGGAGTCTGCGCATCGTGCCGGCCACGGCTGCCGTCACCGCCCAGCACGCCGCGATCCTCGACCCGATCGCCTTCGGCAGCGGGGAGGTGCCGCCGCCGCCGACCGCGGCCGGCGGTCCAGCGCTGGTCGGCGCGCCGCCGCCCGTCGCCACCACCGCTGCCGGTCTCGGCGCGCTCGAACGGTTCGCCGTGGTCGCGACCACCGGCGGCTACCAGGGCACCGCCGATTTCATGACGTTCATCAGGAATGCCGAAGCCGGGATCACCGAGCAGGGCATGTTCGAGGGCCGCGGCCCGCTGGCCATCCTGCTGCTGGTCCTGGTCGGCGGACTGGCGCTCAACCTGACGCCGTGCGTGCTGCCGATGATCCCGATCAACCTGGCGATCATCGGCGCCGGCGCCCAGGCCGGATCGCGGCGCCGCGGGTTCCTCCTCGGCCTCACCTACGGCGGCGCCATGGCGGTCGTCTACGGCGTGCTCGGCCTGGTCGTGGTGCTCACCGCCAGCACCTTCGGCACCATCAACGCCTCGCCCTGGTTCAACCTCGGCATCGCGTTGCTCTTCGTCGCCCTGGCGCTGGCGATGTTCGACGTGTTCGAGATCGACTTCTCGCGCTTTGCCGGCACCGTCGGCGCCGGCGCCTCCCGGGGCACGTTCCCGCTGGCGTTCACCATGGGCGGCGTCGCAGCGCTGCTCGCCGGCGCCTGCGTGGCGCCGGTGGTGATCCAGGTGGTCCTGTTTGCCAGCAACCTGTATGCGACCGGCACCACCGTGGCGCTGGCGCTGCCGTTCGTGCTCGGCGTCGGGATGGCCATTCCGTGGCCGCTCGCCGGCGCCGGCCTGTCGTCGTTGCCCAAGCCCGGGCCGTGGATGGTGCGCGTGAAGCAGGGCTTCGGCGTCGTCATCCTGGCCACGGCCGCCTACTACGGCTATCTCGCCTACGGCCTGTTCGCCAACCAGTGGGTGGACGCCGCCGAGGTGTCGTCGAGCGTCGAAGAAAAGCTCAAGGAGGGCTGGCACGCCTCGCTCGCCGAGGGGCTGGCGGTCGCCGAACGGGAGGGCAAGCCGGTGCTGGTGGACCTGTGGGCGACCTGGTGCAAGAACTGCCTGACGATGGACAAGACCACGCTGGCGAGCCCCGAGGTGAGCCAGGCGCTGGCCGGCTACGTCAAGGTCAAGGTGCAGGCGGAACAGCCCGACGAGCCGCCGGCCGCCGACATCATGAAGCGGTTCAACGCGGTCGGCCTGCCCGCCTACGCGATCCTGCACCCGCCGGCCGCGCCGGCCGGCAACTGAGCCGTCCGGGCCGCCATAAGCTGCTATCATTGGCCCGATTCCGGGCATGCACACGCGGTCGTTCGCCTTTCTCGCCCTCGCCGGCCTGACGGTTGCGGGGTCTGCGCTGGCGGCACGCCAGACGCCGCTCCGCCCGGTGGCCTCGCACGACCGCGCGGCGGCGCCGGCGCTTGACGCCGCCGCCGCGCAGCAGACCATCGCGCAGTCGTGCGTCGGCTGCCACAACGATCGGGCCAAGGCCGGCGGCCTGTCGCTCGCCGCGTTCGACGTGGAGGCCGCTGCCGCGGCGGCCGAGACGACCGAGAAGATGATCCGCAAGCTGCGCGCCGGCCAGATGCCGCCGTCGGGCAGCCGCCGGCCCGACGAGGCCGTGCTGCAGGGCCTGGCCGCGACGCTCGAAGCGCGGGCCGATGCCGGCGCCGCTGCGGCGGCGCCGGGGCGCCGCAGCTTCCAGCGCCTCAACCGCGCCGAGTACAGCCGCTCGGTCCGCGACCTGCTCGGGATGGACGTCGACGCCGGCGACTACCTGCCGCTCGACACCAAGAGCGCCAACTTCGACAACATCGCCGACGCGCAGCTGCTGTCGCCGACCGTGATGCAGGGCTACCTGACCGCCGCGGCCGAGATCAGCCGCCTGGCCGTCGGCGACAAGGACGCCACCGCACGCGAAGCCACCTACCAGGTGTCGCGGTGGACGTCGCAACGCGAGCAGGTGGACGGCGCGCCGTATGGCACCCGCGGCGGCCTCGCCGTGACCCACACCTTCCCGGCCGACGGGCAGTATCGCTTCCGCGTGTCCTTCTACCACGAGACCACCGGCGCGCTGTACGGCAACGGCCGCGCCGCGCTGCACACCGCCGCGGCGCCCGAGCAGGTCGAGATCGCCATCGACGGCGAGCGGGTCGCGCTGGTCGACGTCGACCGCTGGATGAACAGCGCCGACCCCGACGGCGTCAACCTGCGCACCGAGCCGGTCGCCATCACCGCCGGGCCGCACACCGTGTCGGCGGCGTTCATCCGCCGCTTCGAAGGCCCGGTCCAGGACCTCATCACGCCGCTCGACTGGTCGATTGCCAGCACCAGCATCGCCGACGCCTACGGCTTCACCACCTTGCCGCACCTGCGCGACCTGGCGATCACCGGGCCGTTCGCCGCCACCGGCGTCTCCGAGACGCCGAGCCGGACCCGCATCTTCAGCTGCCGGCCGGCCAACGACGCCCAGGCCACCCAGTGCGCGCAGACGATCATCGCCCGGCTGGCCTCGCAGGCGTTCCGCCGCACCGCCACCGAGCGCGACGTCAACGGCCTGCTGTCGCTCTACCGCGACGGCGCCGCCGCCGGCGGCTTCGAGGAGGGCGTGCGGATGGCGCTGGAGGGCATCCTGGCCAGCCCGCGCTTCGTCTTCCGTTTCGAGGAGCGCCCGGCCCAGGTCCGCCCCGGCGAGGCCTACACGCTGAGCGACGTCGATCTGGCGTCGCGGCTGTCGTTCTTCCTGTGGGCCTCGGGGCCCGACGCCGAGCTGCTGCGCGTCGCCGAGGCCGGCCGGCTGTCGCGGCCGGAGGAACTCGACCGCCAGGTGCGGCGGATGCTCGCCGACCCGCGCGCCGACGTGCTGTCGAGCCGCTTCGCCGGCCAGTGGCTGCGCCTGCAGGACCTCGACAAGATCAACCCCGACGTCCGCTTCTATCCCGACTTCGACGAGCAGCTCAAGACGTCGATGCGGCGCGAGACCGAGACCTTCTTCCAGCACCTGGTGCGCAGCGACCGTCCGGTGCTGGATCTGTTCGCCGCCGACTACACCTTCGTCGACGAGCGGCTGGCCCGTCACTACGGCCTGGCCGGCGTCGTCGGGCCGGGGATGCGCCGCGTGGCCAATCCCGACCCCGAGCGCCGCGGCCTGCTCGGGCATGCCAGCATCCTGACGCTCACCTCCGAGGCCGAGCGCACCTCGCCGGTGCTGCGCGGCAAGTGGGTCATGGAGGTGCTGCTCGGCACGCCGCCGCCACCGCCGCCGCCCAACGTGCCGACTCTCGACGAGACCGCCGACGCCGCCGGCGGCCGGCTGCGCACCGTCCGCGAGCGGATGGAAGAGCACCGCCGCAATCCGGCCTGCATGTCGTGCCACCGCATGATCGACCCGATCGGCCTGGCCCTCGAGCACTTCGACGTCACCGGGGCGCGGCGCATCCGCGACAACGGCTCGCCGATCGACGCCGCCAGCGCCCTCTACGACGGCACGCCGCTCGCCGGCGCCAGCGACCTGCGCCGGGCCCTGCTGGCGCGCTCGACCGTCCTCGTGCAGGTGTTCGCCGAGAACCTGATGACCTATGCCCTGGGCCGGCGGCTGAGTGCCGCCGACATGCCGACGGTACGGCGGATCGTCCGCGAGGCGGCGGCCGAGGACTCGCGCTTCTCGGCGTTCGTGCTCGGCATCGTCAGGACGCCGGCGTTCCGGATGAAAGCCGCCGACGCGGCCCCGACCACCGTGGCCGCCCCGGGCGGGCACTAGTTCACCTCGACAGGGAGATCGCGATGTCGCTCATCACCGGCAGGCACATCCCGCGGCGGCAGATGCTGCGGGGCCTCGGCGCCACGGTGGCGCTGCCATTCCTCGACGCGATGGTGCCGGCGCGGCGCGGCGTGCTCGCGGCGTCGGCGGTGGCCGCCTCGCTCGAGCGGCCGCGGCTGGTCGCCATCGAGATGGTGCACGGCGCCGCCGGCGCCAGTCCGTGGGGCGCGTCGCAGCACCTGTGGTCGCCGGTGGCCGCCGGCCACGACTTCGACCTCGGGCCGACCTCGCTCAGCCCGCTCGAGGGCTACCGCCGGCACCTGACCATCGTCAGCGACACCGACGTCCGCAACGCCGAGGCGTTCTCGCAGCCCGAGATCGGCGGCGATCACTTCCGGTCCAGCGCCGTGTTCCTCACCCAGGCGCATCCGCGCCAGACCGAGAGCTCGGACGTCCGCGCCGGCATCTCGCTCGACCAGATCTACGCCCAGAAGTACGGCCAGGACACGCCGATCCCGTCGATGCAGCTGTGCATCGAGAACGTCGATCAGGCGGGCGGCTGCGCTTACGGCTACTCGTGCGTCTACACCGACATGATCAGCTGGAGCGACGCCGAGACGCCGCTGCCGATGATCCGCGATCCGCGCATGGCGTTCGACCAGCTGTTCGGGGCCGGCGGGTCGGCGGAAGAGCGCAGCGCGCGCCGCAAGGCCACGGCCAGCATCCTCGACTACGTCACCGGCCAGGTCGCCGACCTGAACCGTCGCCTCGATCCGAGCGACCGGCAGCGCATGGAGCGCTATCTGGACGACGTGCGCGAGATCGAGCGGCGGATCCAGCGGGTCGAGGCCCGCAACGCCAGCGGCGAAGCCCGCGAGCTGCCCGGCGCGCCGGCCGGCGTGCCGGATTCGTTCGACGAGCACGTCAAGCTGATGTTCGACCTGCAGGCGCTGGCGTTCCAGGCCGACGTCACCCGGGTGTTCTCGTTCAAGATGGGCCGCGACGCCTCGAGCCGGGTCTATCCGGAGAGCGGCGTCTCCAAGGGCTTCCACCCGTCGTCGCACCACGGCAACCGTCCGGCGGCGGTGACCGAGTTCGCGCAGATCAACCGCTACCACGTCAGCCTGCTGCCGTACTTCCTGGACAAGCTGGCGGCGATCCAGGAAGGGGAGCGGTCGCTGCTCGACAAGAGCCTGATCGTCTACGGCTCGCCGATGGGCGACGGCAACGTCCACAATCACAAGCGCTGCCCGCTCATCCTGCTCGGCGGCGCCAACGGCGCCCTGAAGGGCAACGTCCACCACCGCGCCGAGGCGGGCACGCCGATGGCCAACGTGCTGCTGAGCGCGATGCACATGGTCGGCCTCACCGAGGTCGAGCAGTTCGGCGATTCGACGGGCGTCTTCGCCCTCTAGTGGAGACCGCAGCCATGCCCCGCCGCCCGGTGGCCGCTCTGGTGGCCCTGACGATCGTCGCGACGCTGCCGTCGCTGGGTGCCCGTGCCGTCGAGGCACCGGCCGCCGAGGCCGTCCGGCGCGGCGACCTAGCCGCGTTGAAGACCCTGGTCGCCGGTGGCGCCGACGTCAACGCGGCGCTCGGGGACGGCATGACCGCGCTGCACTGGGCGGCCGAGCGCGGCCTCGTCGATGCCGCCACGCTGCTGCTGGCCCGCGGCGCCGACGTCACCGCGGTCACGCGCCTCGGCCGCTACACGCCGCTCCACGTCGCCGCGCGCCGCGGCCAGGCGGCGATCGTCGCCGCCCTGCTGGGCGCCAAGGCCGACCCGAACGCGGTGACCGGCACCGGTGCCGTGGCCCTGCACTTTGCCGCCGCCGCCGGCAGCCGCGAGGCCGTCGCGGCGCTGCTCGATGCCGGGGCGGCCGTCGATGCCCGCGAGCCGGAATGGGGCCAGACCCCGCTGATGTTCGCCGCCGCCGCCGGCCGCACCGAGGTGGCGCAGTTGCTGGTGGCGCGCGGCGCCGATCTGGCCGCCACCGCCAAGGTCGTGGATCTCATCGCTCGCAACCGGGCCGACGCCGCCGAGAGCCGCGCCCGCAACCAGCGGGTCGCCGCGCTGCAGCGGGAACGGGCGGCAGCAATGGCGACGATCGCCGGCAGCGCGCCACCGCCGGCCCCGCGTACCGCCAGGCCCGCCGACGACGGCAACGAACCCGAGCCACTGAACTACGCCGAGCTGGTGGCGTTCCACGGCGGGCTGACGCCGCTGCTGCTCGCAGTGCGCGACGGCCGCACCGCCACGGCCCTGGCCCTGCTCGACGCCGGGGCGGATCTCAACCAGGTGAGCGCCGGCGATCGCACCAGCCCGTTGCTGATGGCCACCATCAACGGCCACTTCGACCTGGCCCGGACCCTGCTCGCCCGCGGCGCCGACGTGCGCCTGGCCAGCGAGGCCGGGGCGACGCCGCTCTACGGCGTGCTCAACATGCAGTGGGCGCCCAAGGCGCGCCATCCGCAGCCGGCGCACTACATGCAGCAGCAGACCGGCTACCTCGAACTGGCCGAGGCGTTCCTGAAGGCCGGCGCCGACGTCAACGCCCGCCTCGGCAAGACCCTCTGGTACACGACCTACAACCGCGACCTGCTCGGCGTGGACCGTACCGGCGCCACGCCGTTCTGGCTGGCCGCCTACACGCTGGACATCCCGGCGATGCGCCTGCTGCTGGCCTACGGCGCCGACCCGAACATCCGTACCGCCAAGGTCCCGGAGCGCTACGAGGAAGGCGGTCCGGATCCGGACGCGCCGGATCAGTCGGGCATGCCGCCGATTCCGTGGCACGGGCCGGCGGTGGCGCCGATTCACGCCGCCTCGGGCGTCGGCTACGGTCTCGGCTTTGCCGGCAACACCCACCGGCACGTCCCGGACGGCTGGGTGCCGGCGGTGCGGTTCCTGGTCGAAGAACTCGGCGCCGACGTCAACGCCCGCGACCACAACGGCTACACCCCGTTGCATCATGCGGCGGCACGCGGCGACAACGCGCTCATCCACTACCTGGTGTCGAAGGGCGCCGATCCGACCGCCGTGGCCCGCAGCGGCCAGACGACCGTCGACATGGCCAACGGCCCGGTGCAGCGCGTGCAGCCCTTCCCCGAGACCGTGGCGCTGCTCGAGAGCCTCGGCGCGAAGAACAACCACCGCTGCGTCAGCTGCTGAGCCACGCCGCGTGCGCCGGTCCGGCATCTGCGACAATGCCGGCCATGTTGCGTCGTCTCGCGCCCCTCGTGTCGTTCGTCGCCGCCGGCTGTGCCGCCGCTCCCGCTGCGCCGCCGGCTCCGGCCCCGGCCGATCTGCTGATCACCAACGCCGCCGTCTACACGGTGGACGCCAGCCGCCCGTGGGCCGAAGCGCTCGCGGTGCGCGATGGGCGCCTGGTCGCCGTCGGGACCAACGCCGAGGCGGAAGCGGTGGCCGGCCCGGCGACGCGTCGCGTCGATCTCGGCGGACGTTTCGTGATGCCGGCCTTCCACGATGCCCACGTGCACCCGGTGTCGGCGGGCGTCGAGCTGGGCCAATGCAATCTCAACGACCTCCAGGGGGCGGCGGCGACATTGGCCGCCGTCACGGCCTGTGCCACCGCGCAACGCGGCCGCCCGTGGCTGGTCGGCGGCGGCTGGGACCTGACGTCGTTTCCGCCCGGCCATCCGCGCCGGGATGCGCTGGACGGGTTGACCGGGTCGCAGCCGGCGGCGCTCAGCTCGGCCGACGGCCACACGCTGTGGGCTAACTCGGCGGCCCTCGTCGCGGCCGGGATCACCCGCGACACACCTGACCCCGAAGCCGGCCACATCGAGCGCGACGCCGACGGTGAGCCGACCGGCCTGCTGCGCGAGTCGGCGACCGCGTTGGTCTCGCGCCACGTGCCCGAGACCACGGCCGCGGAGTACGAAGCCGGACTCGTCCGCGCCCTCGAACGCATGGCCCGGGTCGGCATCGTCGCCTTCCAGGAGGCGAGCGCCCGCGAGCCGATCGTCGCCGCCTATCGCGCCGTCGCCCGCCAGGGCAAGCTCACGGCGCGGGCCCGCCTGTCCTTGTACGCGGATCCGGCCCGCGGCGCCGCCCAGGTGGACGACTTCGTCCGCTGGCGCGGCGAGGTCACCGAACCGGGCGTGACGGCCGGCACCGTGAAGATCTTCGTCGACGGCGTGATCGAGGCCGAGACCGCCGCGGTGCTCGAGCCCTATCTGCCGCTGAAGGGCACGCCGACCGGACGGCCGCCGAGCCGCGGGCTGCCCAACTTCACCGACGAGGCGCTCACCGCGCTGGTCACCAGGCTCGATCGTGAAGGGTTCCAGACCCACATGCACGCCATCGGTGATGCGGCCGTTCGCCAGGGCCTCGACGCGATCGCGGCCGCCGCCGTCGCCAACGGCCCCCGCGACCGCCGGCCGCACCTCGCCCACGTGCAGCTCTTCCACCCCGCCGACATCGCGCGCTTCCGCGAGTTGGGCGTCGTCGCCACCATCCAGCCGCTGTGGGCCTACGCCGACAGCTACATCCGCGACCTCACCGAGCCGCGGCTCGGTCCGACGCGCTCGCGCTGGCTGTATCCGTTCCAGTCGCTGCACCGGGCCGGCGCGGTGCTGGCCGGCGGCAGCGACTGGTCGGTGTCGTCGGTCAACCCGCTCGACGCCGTGCAGGTCGCGGTGACGCGGCGCGGGCTGACCGCGCCACCGGACGCCGCGGCGTGGCTGCCCGAGGAGCGTCTCGATCTGGCCACGGTCCTGGCCGCCTACACCGTCGGCGGCGCCTACGTCTCGTTCGAGGAGCAGGTCAGCGGCTCGCTCGAGGTCGGGAAGTACGCCGACCTGGTCGTCCTCGACCAGCACCTCTTCGCGATTCCGCCCGAGGCGATCCACCGCACGCGCGTGCTGTGGACGCTGCGCGAAGGCCGGCCGGTCTACACCGCCGACGGCTTCACGCCCTGAGCTGCGGACCGCCGATGCGGCCGACGCTCGCCGTGCCGGTAACCATCGACGCCGCCTCGAGGGCGTCGCCGGCGATCGGATGCGCCCGCCACCACCGCGCGGCGTCCTCGTCGCTCCAGCCGCCGGCGTCGGCGCAGCCGGCCAGGGCGAGGTCGAGCTCGGCGGCGGTGGCGAAACGCCGCGCCGGGTCGCGCTCCAGACAGCGCATGATGACGGCGTCCAGGTCGGCGGGCAGGTCGGGCCGGCGGCGCCGCGGCGCCGCCGGGGCCGTGGTGGACTGCGCGACCAGCATCTGCACGGCGTGGCCGCGGGCGAACGCCGCGTCGCCCGTCACCAGCAGATAGCCGGTGGCGCCGACGCCGTAGAGATCGGCGGCCGGGGTGAGGTCGGCGCCGCCCTGGGCCTGCTCGGGGGCCATGTAGCCCGGCGTGCCGAGGATCTGGTGGCTGTCGAACACCGTCTCGGCGGCCGGCCCGCCGCCGCGGACCAGCCCGAAGTCGAGCAGCTTGGCGACGTCGTGGACGCCGCCACGGGTGCAGACCATGACGTTGGCCGGCTTGACGTCGCGGTGCACCAGGTGCATCGCGTGGGCCTCGTGGAGGGCGGCGGCGATCTGCCGCAGGAAGTGGATGGCCCGCGCCGGCGGCATCGCGCCGTGGCGCTGGACGATCTGTTCGAGCGTGAGGCCGGGCAGGTACTCCATTGCGTAGTAGAAGGTGCCGTCGGCGGTGTAGCCGTAGTCGTAGATCTGCACGGTGTTCCAGTGCGTCAGGCGCGCCGTGGTCCGCACCTCGTGTTCGAAGCGGGCCAGCGCCTCGGGATCGCCGGCGCGGTCGGGGCGGATGAGCTTGATGGCCACCGGCTGTTTCAGCAGCAGGTGCTCGGCCAGGTAGACTTCGCCCATGCCGCCGGCGCCGATCTTGCGCACCAGCTGATACTGGCCGAGCCGCCGCGCTTCGGCGACCTGCTGGCGCAGTTCCTCGAGCTTGGCCGCGCCGAAGATGGCGATGGTGGCCGCCAGCGTCATCCAGAACACCATCAGCACGATCATGTGCGGGGCGCGCGGCGCATAGACCGGGTCGGTCGTCGCCAGCAGCGTCGTCAGGACCAGCGCGATGGTCACTTGGGCGCCGACCAGCACGCTGTTGCGACGCAGGGTCTCGGGAATGAGCGCCGAGAGCCCGATGATCGCCGCCGCCCACCGGACGGCGAGCGAGTCGGTGACGAGCCGGATCAGATAGGGCTCGGTGGCGGCCCGCGCCGCCACGCGCTCACCGGCGAAGGCGAAGAGCTGCGTCCAGCCGATGTAGGTCGCCAGCGCGCAGACCAGGACGTACTCGACCACGCGGAGACGAGTGAGGGTCCACCAGGCCGGCCAGCGCCACAACGCCGCCGCGGCGACGGCGCTGCCGAGGCTGAAGAGGGCTTCGTAGCCGAGCAGCAGGCGGCCGCCGGGCGTGGCCTGGAAGTAGGCGAGTTCGATCGGCTGCACCGCCCGGTAGGTGGAGAAGAAGCCGGCGGCGAGGGCGACCAGCGCGGCGACGACCAGCAGCCGGCGGCGGAGCAGCGGCGGCAGATCGGACGACGTCGAGCGTGAGTCGGCGGAGGGCGGCGGCACGGGCGGACCAAGAGCGTCGGGACGACGTCGGCCCGATTGTCACACGGTGCGCGCCGGCGGCTTCAGCCGCGCCGCAGCGTGGTCACCGGATCGACGCGGGTCGCCCGCCACGACGGCAGCGCCGTGGCCGCCAGCCCGACCAGGGCCACCACGGCGACGACCGTCGCCAGCGTGACCGCGTCCGACGGCGCCACCCCGAACAGCACGCCGTCGAGCACGCTCGAGGCCGCCCAGGCCGTGGCGAGCCCCGCCAGCCCTCCGGCGGCGACCAGCCGCAGACCGGCGCCGGCGACCCAGCGCATCACGCCGGCGGCATCGGCTCCCATCGCCATGCGGATGCCGATCTCACGCGTCCGTTCCCGGACACGGTGCGACAGGACGCCGTAGACGGCGAGCAGGGCCAGGGCGGTGGCGGCGCCGGCGAAGACGACCAGCGTCGCCATCACCTGGCGATCGCGGGCGTAGGTGGCGGCCACCAGGTCGTCGAGGGCGTGCAGACCCTGCGCGGGCTTCTGCGGATCGACCTCGTGCAGCGCGGCGCGCACCGCCGGCGCCAGCGCCCGCGGGTCGCCGGCCGTCTTCACGACGACGTTCAGGATGAGGTAGGGACGCTGGGCGTGCGGCAGGTAGATCTCGGCGCGCGGCTCGCTGCGCGGTCCGCCGAAGCGCATGTCGCCGACGACGCCGACCACCTCGTAGGGATGGGTGCCGGTCGTGCTGTAGTCGACGACGAGCTGGCGGCCGACCGGCGACGTCCCCGGCCAGAGGCGCCGGGCCAGCGTCTCGTTCACCATCACGACGCGCGGGCTGGTCGGCGCGTCGCGCTCGTCGAACCTCCGCCCGGCGGCGATCCGCAGGCCCAGTGCCGCGAAGTAGCCCGGCGTCACCATCCGCACCGCCGCGGGCGGGCGGTCGGCCGCCGCCGGGGAGGTGCCGTCGGGCCACACCGGACGATCGAAGTCGGGGCCGAGCGGGCTGGTCGGCACGGTGGTGGCCCCGCCGACGGCGACGACCCCCGGCAGCGCCGCCAGCTTCTCGAGCAGCGTGCGGTAATAGGCGCGGGCGCGATCCCCGGTGGCGTAGGCCTGGCTGTCGAGGAACACCGGCGCGACCAGCACCCCGCGGGGATCGAACCCCGGATCGACGGCGGCCAGCGCCCGGACGCTGCGCACCAGCAGGCCGGCGCCGACGAGCAGCATCACGGCCAGTGCGACCTGCGCCATCGCCATGCCGTCGCGCATGCGGTGCGATCCACCGCCGGTGGTCGTGCGCCGCCCGGCCTCGGCGAGCGCGGTCAGCGGCGCCAGGCGGGCCCGCCGCCACGCCTGCGGCCATCCGGCGAGCAGGGCCACCGCCGCGGTCAGGGCGGCGACGACGGCGAGCACGCGGCCGTCGAGTCGGACCTCGTCGAGCCGCGGCAGGTCGGGGGCGAGGGCCGGCAAGGCGGCCAGCAGCGACGCGGCGAGCGCCAGGCCGAGGACGCCGCCGAGGACGGCGACCAGGCTCGACTCCATCAGGAACTCGCGGACCAGCCGGGCCGGCGACGCGCCGAGGGCGAGTCGCACGGCGGCGTCGCCGGCGCGGTCCATGCCGCGCATCAGGGTCAGCAGCGCGACGTTGGCGCAGCCGACCGCCAGCAGCAGGCCGACCGCCCCGACCAGCAGCCACAACGCCGTCGCAGCGGTGCCGACCAGGTCGGCGTGCAGCGGTACCAGGCGCACGCTCCAGCCCTGGTTGGTGGCCGGGTAGGCTCGCGCCAAGTCGGCGGCGACGGCGGCCAGGTCGCGTTCGGCGTCGGCCACCGTCCGCCCCGGCGCGACGCGCGCCGTGGCGCCGACGTAGTGCTGGTCGCGCGGGCTCTCGGCGGTGATCCGCCACGGCAGCCACACCTGGACCTCGCGGTCGGGCAGCGCGAAGTGGCCCGGCATCACGCCGACCACCGTGAACGGCCGGCGTTCGAGGGTGATGGTGCGGCCGACGAGGGCGGGGTCGGCACCGAACCGCGAGCGCCACAGCCCCTCGCCGATGATCGCCACCGGGTTGGCGCCGGTCGGCATCGCGGCACTGCTGAACGTCGCCGCGGCGTATTCCTCGTCGCTGAACGGCCGGCCGAGGAGCGGCGCCACGCCGCCGACCGCGAAGAAGCCGGCGGTGACCTGTGCCGCGATCACCACGTCGGCGCGGTCGTCGGCGCTGAGCGTGCGGCCCATCGCGTAGTGCCCGGCAATGGCGCTGAACGCCCGCGCCCGCTGCCCCCACTCGAACAGGTTGCCGGTGGTGACGCCGGCGCCATCGACGCCGGCGGCCGGGTTGACGTCGACCACCCGCACCAGCCGATCGGCATCCGGGTAGGGCAGCGGCCGCAGCACCACCCCGTCGACCAGCGCGACGAGCACGGTGCTGGCGCCGATGCCGATGGCCATGGTCAGCGCCGACACCGTGGTCAGTGCCGGCGCCCGGCGGAGCGCGCGCCACGCCTGGCGCACCTCCCGGGCGAGCTGCTCGACGGTGGCGCCGGTCCGCTCGTCGGCCACGGCGTCGCGGGCGCTGGTCATCGGCCCCAGTGTCAACGCCGCCTGGCGGCGCGCTTCCGCCGCGTCGAGCCCGCTGGCCCGCAGGTCGGCCTCCGCGGCGGCGACGTGCGCGGCCAGCTCGTCGTCCAGATCGCGGCTGACGCGGCCGCGGCCGACGATCTCGGCGATCCGCCGCCGCCATCCGGCCAGCATCACTCGGCCTCCAGCACCCGCAGCACGGCGGCGATGCTGCGTTGCCATGCCTTCTGGCCGCTGGCCAGCCGGCGGCGTCCGGCGGCGGTCAGCCGGTAGTAGCGGGCGCGGCGTTTGTTCTCGGACACCGACCACTCGGCGGTGACCAGCCCGGTCCGCTCCAGCCGCTGCAGGGCCGGGTACAGCGCGCCCAGCGTGACCCGGATGTCACCGGCCGACAGCTGGGCGATGCGCTGGCCGATGCCGTAGCCGTGCAGCGGCGCCAGCTGGAGCGCCTTGAGGACGAGGAGGTCGAGCTTGTCGAGCGCCACGCGGTCTCCTATCGAGTTCGATAGGAGACTACCGCTGCCGCCCCCGGCGTGTAAAGGGCAGCGGCCCGGCTAGCCCGGCGCCAAGTGGCGCTGGAACTGGAAGCGGTTCTCCAGCAGGCCCAGATCGGTGACGAACGCCGACGGGCCGGTGGCCGCGACCTTGGCGACGAGGGTGGTGAGCTCCCGGGCGCGTCGCGCCTGGTCGAACGCGGCGACGAAGGCGTCGACGTCGTCGACCCGCGCGGTGCGCGGCACCCCGGCGGCGGCGGCCATCGCCGCCAGGTCGGTGCCGGTGCCGGTGGCGGTCGGGAAGCCGCCCACCGACAGCAGCGACTCGTTGTCGAAGACCACGTGCAGCAGGTTGGCCGGGCGATAGCGGGCCATCGTCGTCAACCCGCCGAGGTTCATCAGCAGCGATCCGTCGCCGTCGAGCACGACCACCGACAGGTCCGGGCGGGCGAGCGCCAGGCCGAGGCCGAGCGACGAGGCCAGCCCCATCGCGTGCTGCAGGTAGAACTGGTTGGGGCGATGACCGAGCCCCTGCAGTTCGGCGGCGACCGCGCCCATGATGGTCACCACCGCGCAGTCGGCGAGCCGATCGTAGACGGCGGCGAGGGCGTCGCGCCGGGTCACGGCGCCGCCTCCTCCCACATCAGGTCGCGGGTGAGCAGCAGCGCCACCGGGCGCAGCGACGCGTAGGCGAGGGTCAGTGCCTGGCGGACCTTCACCGCGACCGTCGCCGGGTCGTCGAGCCGTTCGTAGGCGATGCGCAGCGCCTGCAGCACCGGCTCGGTGGCGGCGCCGCCTTCGGTCTGCCACGGGTCGCGTTCCCCGAAGCGGCCGCGGTCGCTGATGAGCATCAGCAGCGGGATGCGGTAGAGCTGGGCGCCCGAGACGATGCCGTTCACCGCGGCGAGGAAGCCGTGGTTCTGCATCAGCATCGCCGAGCGGACCCCGCCGAGATGGGCGCCCATCGAAATGCCGACGCCTTCCTCTTCCTTGGCCAGTCGTACCAGGGTGACCTCGGGGTCGTCGTCGGCCATTCGGATGAGGTGGACGAGCCAGGTCTCGGGCAGCGCCGACACGACCCGCACGTCGCAGGCTTTGAGGGCGTCGAAGACCAGACGCGACTGCGTGATCGAGACCGGCACGGCGCTCGATCCTACGCCGTTTCGTCGCCGCCCGGGGAAGAGTAGAATGCCGGCGGCTGCCCGCCGCTCCCGTCGCCCGCGTCGAACTGGAGGCCGTATGACCCGGAATCGTCGTCTGCGTACCATGGTGGCCCTGCTGGCCGTGGCGCTCGCCCTCGGGCTGGCGCAATCGGCTCTCGACGAGGTGGCCGCCGCCAAGGCGCAGGGCGCGCCGCAGGCGCCGCGCTACGAGGTCGATCCGTTCTGGCCCAAGCCGCTGCCGAACCACTGGGTGCTCGGCAACGCGATTGGCGTGTGGGTGGACGACCGTGACAACGTCTGGATCGTCCACCGCGGCTCGGACACCCTGGCCGCCACCGAGAAAGCGCTGGAGCTGAAGACCGGCGACTGCTGCGCCGGCGCGCCGGGCGTGCTCGCCTTCGACAAGGCTGGCAACCTCATCCGCAGCTGGGGCGGTCCCGGGCCCGGCTACGACTGGCCGACGTCGAACCACGGCATCTTCATCGACCACACCGGGATGGTGTGGATCGGCGGCAACGGCCCCGGCGACTCGCACATCGTCAAGTTCACGCAGGACGGCAAGTTCGTCGCCCAGTACGGCAAACCCAACGCGCGGGTGTCGGGCAAGAACCCCCAGGGCCAGCCGACCTTCACGCCGGGCAGCAGCGATCCCGAGAACTTCGGCCGCGTCGCCAAGATCTTCGTCGAGCCCAAGGCCAACGAAGCCTATATCGCCGACGGCTACTTCAACCGCCGGGTCGCCGTGCTCGACGCCGCCACCGGCAAGATGAAGCGCTTCTGGGGCGCCTACGGCAAGCCGCCCGACGACAGCGTCTCGCTCGGCCTCTACAACCCCGACGCGCCGCCCTTCCCGCACTTCCGCAACCCGGTCCACTGCGCCGACGTCTCCACCGACGGCCTGGTCTACGTCTGCGACCGCGTCAACGACCGCCTGCAGGTGTTCAAGCCCGACGGCACGTTCGTCAAAGAGGTGTTCATCGCCAAGAACACCAAGGCGTCGGGCTCGGTGTGGGACGTGGCCTTCTCGAAGGACCCGGCGCAGCGTTACCTGTTCGTCGCCGACGGCATGAACAACCGCATCTACATCCTGGAGCGCGAGAGCCTGCAGGTGCTCACCAGCTTCGGCGACGGCGGCCGCCAGCCCGGCCAGTTCTACGGCCTGCACTCGCTGGCCATCGACTCGGAAGGCAACCTCTACACGACCGAGACGTGGGAGGGGAAGCGGCTGCAGAAGTTCGTCAACCGCGGCCTGGCCCCGGTGCCGAGCGAGCATCAGCGGACGGTGTGGCCGCGGACGACGCCGGGACGGTAGGTGGGGTGGCAGGCCTGAAGGCCTGCCCTACGGACGGCGCATTCCTGCCCTACGCAGGGCCGACCGTAGGGCGGCTCTTCAGAGCCGCCGCTTCGGCCGCCTGCTGCTCCGCCTGCCACGCCAGGTGGCGCCGCCACACGGTGGGCCACAGGTCGGCGGCGTCGGGCAGGTCGAGGCCGAAGCGCTCGGCCAGCACGGCCACGTACTCGCCGGCGTCGGCGAGGACGCGGGTGGTGACGCCGGTGGCCCGGACCTCACGCAGCGTCGCGCCGCGCAGCATCACCAGGCCGTCGGGCTCGTAGCGCTCGCACACCGTCGTCGTCACGAAGCTGGAATCCGGCGCGGTCTGCAGCTCACGGCACGGGCCGGCGAAGCTGTCGAGGGTCCGCGCGGTGAGCGTGAAGTCGAAGCCGTCGGCGCCGCCGTGGGGGTGGTTGTCCACCCGCCAGCGCGGTCCGTCGCGCGACACGCGGTACTGCAGGAAGTCCTGACGGTAACTGCCCGGCTCGAGCGGCAGCGGCGTGAGGAAGCCGTCGCCGAAGCCGACGTCGGCGATCCACGGCCGGTCCAGCGTCACGAGCAGCACCAGGTGGTTGCCCTGGGCGCGCCAGCCGCGCCGGTCGCGGCCCACCGCCCCGGACAGGTAGCGCACCTGGAAGCCGAGCGTCTCCAGCACCCGGCCGAACAAGCCGTTCATCTCGAAGCACCACCCGCCGCGGCGGTCGTCCACCAGCTTGCTGAAGGCGGCGTCGGGGTCGAGCGTGAGCGGCAGCCCGAAGTGGATGTCGAGGTTCTCGTAGGGAATCGTCTGCAGGTGCGCGCGGTGCAGGTGGCGCAGCGTGGCCAGCGACGGCGCCGTCGGCCCGTCGTGGCCGACCCGGGTCAGGTAGCGCTGAAGCTCCTCGGCGGAGAGTCGAGCCGTCACCCTCTCAGAGTATGGCGTCAACGACCCGGTCGGCGAGCCACGGCGCCAGCGAGTACTTGCCGGTGTCCACTGAGAGGTAGCGCCCGTGGCGCTGCAGCCCGGCGCGATCGCGGCGATGGAGCGTCGCCGCCGGGTCGGCCAGCGATCCGTCCCCCGCGGCGTAGACCCAGCCACCGGCGATGGTGCTGCGCTCGATGAGCGGCGCCAGCGCCGCCACGCCGGGCACGATGGCGCCCAGGCCGGCCAGCGTGTCGTCGAGCAGCCGCCGGCGGTCCACCGTCGGAATCGGCGGCGGCTCGACCTCGGTTCCCTCGGCCACCAGGCCGGTCGGGTACCACGACACGTAGAGGTGCCGGCCGTCGTAGTTCTTGACGTCGCCGAACGGCCCGGTGGCGACCACCGTGCTCTTCAGCGTCACCGGCCGGCGGCTGGTCAGAAAGGCGGCGAGGCGGTAGCGATGCGACCAGCGGGGCGGCGGGGCCACGCCGGCGGTGGCGTCCACCGCCAGCCGGCCCTCCCAGAGGGCGTTGACCACGGCATCGTAGGGCCCATCGGCGCCGGCGGCGGTCACGACGTCGAGCCGATCGTCGGCGAGGCGGCGCGGCCGCACCCCGAGCACGGCAGCGCCGAGGCGCAGCTCGATGCGCGGGGACGCCGTCAGCGCCGCAGCGAATCGGTCGGCGATCCACGACGTCGACACCGACCGCTCGGACACCGCGAAGGCGTCGACGATCGTGTCGTCATAGAGGCCAGCGCGCTCGGCGGCCGACAGCCGCCGCGGCGGTCGGGCGTGGCCCAGCCCCAGGTAGGTGCCACCGGGGTCGGCGGCAATGGCCAGGGCGGCGACGCGCTCGTAGTAGCTGGCGGCGGCGCCGGCGGCGACGACCGAGTCGCGGTGGACGGCGTAGATGTCGTCCTCGCCGGCGATCGCCGGGGCGATCGACGTGCCGACGAGATCCTCGACCAGGCCGCGGAACGCGACGCCGCCGGCGACGACCCGCCGCGCCGTGGCCAGCGTCGGATCGCCGGCGTAGAGATAGCCGAGATGAATCTTGCCCTCGTTCCAGCGGCTGGCGCCGTCGAGCGGTGCCGCCGCGCGGTCGAACAGGGCGATCCGGCAGCCGCGGCGCGCCAGCCGTAACGCCGCGGCCGCGCCCATCAGGCCGGCGCCGAGCACCGCCACGTGGGTCAAGCGGTGTCGCGCGCTCCGGACATCGGTGCGGCAATTGTATGCTGGGCCGCGCGTCGCGCGCCGTCCCCCCCGACATGGCCACGTCACCGCTCGTCTCCGTCGTCCTCGCCACCTACAACCGCAGCCAGGTGCTGCGCCACGCCGTGGAGAGCGTGCGGCGATCGACGCTGGCCGACTGGGAGCTGCTGGTCGTCGGCGACCACTGCACCGACGATTCGGCGGACGTCGTCGCGTCGTTCGCCGACCCGCGCATCCGCTGGACGAACCTGCCGGCCAACGCCGGTGAGCAGTCGGTGCCGAACACCGCCGGCATGCGGCAGGCGCGGGGCCGCTACCTGGCGTTCCTCAACCACGACGACATGTACTTTCCCGATCACCTGGCCTCGGCCGTGGCGTGGCTCGGCGAGTCCGGCGCCGACTTCGTGTGGTCGCCGCTGCTGGTGGCGCTGCCCGTGGGCGAGGACGATCTGCACGCCGGCCGCTGGCGGTTCCGGTTGAGCGGCGTGCCGCTCGGCGCCGACTACGACCCGCGCGTCTTCGTGTTCGCGTCGGCGTGGGTGATGACGCGGGCGCTCGCCGATCGCGTCGGGGCCTGGCGGCCGGCGCGCGAGACCTACGTCACCTCGTCGCAGGACTGGCTGTTCCGCGCCTGGCGATCCGGGGCGCGGATGCGCGTGACCCCCGGGGTGACGGTACTGGCGGTGCCGGCCAGCGAGCGGCGCGGCTCGTACCTGTCCGCGGCCAGCCCCGAGCACGCCTGCTACGCCGGCCACATGCAGGACGATCCGCGATTCCGCGACGTGGCGCTGGGGCTGGCGGCCATCGAAGGCGAACGGACCAGCAACCGCTATCGCTTCGGTGCGTCGTGGCTCGAGGGCGCGCGGGCGCTGGCGTTCCGGCCGATCGCCGCCGCGGCGATGGCGCTGGGCCAGCATCCCTACGCACCGCTCTTCGCGCTGCGCCACGGACGGCGCGGCAACGTGGTGAGCGCCATCCGCCGCCGCAGCGGGCTCGACCGCCTGGCCCGGTCGTGACCGCCGCGCGCTATGATGCGCGCCAGATGCCCCCCGGTCGTCGCCTCGCCGCCGTGCTCGCTGCCGTCGTGGCCCTGCCGCTGGTCCTCGCGGCCGCGCAAAGCCCAGGCCTCTACGACGTCGTCATCCGCGGCGGGCGGGTGCTCGACGGGATGGGCAACCCGTGGATCCTCGCCGACGTCGCCGTCCGCGACGGCCGCATCGCCCGCGTCGGCCGCGTGCCCGGCCTCGGCCGGGTCGAACTCGACGCCCGCGGCCGCTACGTGTCGCCCGGCTGGATCGACATGATGGACCAGTCGGGCGGCGTACTGCCGAAGAACGGCCTGGCCGCCAACAAGCTGCGCATGGGCGTGACCTCGGCGATCGGCGGCGAGGGCGGCACCCCGGTGCCGGCCGACCAGGTGGCCGCCTATTTCGCCGGGCTCGAAGCGACCGGGATCAGCATCAACTTCGGCAGCTACTTCAGCCAGGCGCAGGCGCGCACCGCCGTGCTCGGCAACACCGCCCGGGCGCCGACGGCCGCCGAACTCGAGCGCATCAAGGCGCTGATGGCCACCGCCATGCGCGGCGGCGCGATGGGCATGAGTACCGCCCTCATCTATCCGCCGGGCAGCTTCGCGTCCACGGCCGAGCTGGTCGAGGTGGCCAAGGTGGCCGGCGCGCTCGGCGGCATCTACGCCACCCACATGCGCGACGAGGGCAAGGCGCTCATCACCGCCATCGAGGAGGCGATCGCCATCGGCGAGCAGGGCGGTCTGCCGGTGGAGATCTTCCATCTCAAGGCGGCGCACCAGCCGGGCTGGGGCACGTTGATGGCGGAGGCGGGCCGCACCATCGAAGCGGCCCGGGCCCGCGGCGTGGACGTGGCAGCCGATCTCTACGTCTACACCGCCGGCGGCACCGGCCTGGAAGCGTCGATTCCGACCTGGGCGCAGGAGGGCGGCGTGGCGGCGCTGAAGACGCGCCTGGCCGCTCCCGGGATCCGTGAGCGGCTGAAACGCGAGATGGCCTCCGGGCTGCCCGGCTGGTCGAATCTGGTCGAGGCGGCGGGCGGGTGGCAGGGCGTCGTGCTCGCCAACGCCCGCAACCCGGAGAACGCGAAGTTCGTCGGCAAGTCGCTCGCCGACATCGGCCGCGAGTGGCAGAAGGATCCGGCCGACGCGGCGATGGACCTGGTGGCCGCCGGCGACGGCCGCGTGATGGCCATCTACCACATGATGAGCGAGCCCGACGTGGAGACGGCGCTGCGCTTCCCGTGGACCAGCATCGGCAGCGACGCCGGCGCGGCGCTGACCGACGGCGGGGAAGACCCGACCGGGCTCACCCATCCGCGGGCCTACGGCAACTTCCCGCGCGTCGTCGCCCGCTACGTGCGCGATCGTGGCGTGCTGACGCTGCCGGAGGCGATCCGCAAGATGACGTCGTGGCCGGCGACCAGGATGCGCCTGGCCGATCGCGGGGCGCTGCGCGAGGGGCTGTGGGCCGACGTCGTCGTCTTCGATCTCGACGCGCTCGACGACCGCGCCACCTACGACGCGCCGCGCGAGTCGCCAGCCGGCATCGACTATGTGCTGGTGAACGGCGTCGTCGTCATGGACCACGGCCGGCACACCGGCGCGACGCCGGGCCGCGTGCTGTACGGGGCCGGCCGCCTGCCGGCGCCCTGATCGGTGCGGCCGGCCAGCGTCGTGGGTAGCGACCTGCCCACAAGCGGAAGCCCGCACCCCAGCGCCGCCGGCTGATCCAGCCCGATCGCGCGGAGCGGAACTTGCAGCCCGCCTCGCCGATGTCGCCCCAGCTGATGCCGTCGCGGCGGGCCGCCCCGCGTTGGCGCGTGATTCTCGCGACGGTGGTCGCCACCGGCATCGCCATCGCCCTGCTCATGAACTTCGCGGTGCCGGAGAAGCAGCTCGAGGTCCACGTCGCCCATCGCTTCGCGGTGGCCGACCCGCAGTTCCGCCGCGAGATGCGCGTGATGCTGGGGCCGACCATCCTCGGTGGCAATCGCGTCACGCCGCTCCAGAACGGCGACACCTTCTTCCCCGAGATGCTGGCCGCGGTGGCCGCCGCCCGCTCGACCATCAGTTTCGAGACCTACATCTACTCGTCGGGCGCGATCGGCCAGCAGATGACCGACGCGCTGGCCGAGCGGGCGCGGGCCGGCGTGGCGGTGGCGGTGATCGTGGACTGGGTCGGCAGCCTGAAGATGGACGAGGCGCTGCTGGCGCAGCTCACCGAGGCCGGTGCCAGGGTGGAACGTTACCGGCCGCTGCGGTGGTATCACCTCGGTCGGCTCAACAACCGCACCCACCGCAAGCTGCTCGTCGTCGACGGTCGGGTGGCCTTCACCGGCGGTGCCGGCATCGCCGATCAATGGCTGGGCGATGCCGAGGATCCCGACCACTGGCGCGACATGCAGTTCCGTGTCGAGGGCCCGGTGGTCGCCCAGTTCCAGGCGGCGTTCAACGACAACTGGATCAGAACCACGGGCGAACTGGTGCACGGCCCGGCGCACTTTCCGCCGCTGGCCCCGGTTGGCACCCAGGACGCGCATCTCTTCATCAGCTCCCCGGCGTCGGGCAGCGACAGCATGCACCTGATGTTCCTGATGTCGATGGCCGCCGCGGCCGCCACCATCGACCTGTCGGCGTCCTACTTCGTCCCGGACGCGCTCATCGAGCGGGCGCTCATCGAGGCGCGACAGCGCGGCGTGCGGATCCGCATCCTCGTGCCCGGCGAGCACATCGACTCGGAGGTGGTGCGCCTCGCGTCCCGGGGCGGCTGGGGGCCGCTGCTGCAGGCCGGCGTCGAGTTCTACGAGTACCAGCCGACGATGATGCACGCCAAGGCGCTGGTCGTCGACGGCGAGCTGGTGTCGGTCGGCTCGACCAACGTCGACCTCCGCTCGTTCCAGTTGAACGACGAAGCCAGCCTGAACGTCTACGACCGGGCGTTGGCGGCCGAGCTGACCGCGGTGTTCGAGGCCGACCTCCAGCGCGCCCGACGCGTCACCCTCGAGTCGTGGGCGCGGCGGCCGTGGCGCGAGAAGTTCATGGAACGCGTGGTCTGGCCGATTCGCTCGCAGTTGTGAGCCCGGGCCGGCCGGGCCAGTCGCGCCGCCTGGAGACGCCGATCCGCGGCGCCATCATGAGCCTGACCGATCGGGTGGCCTTCGCGCCGTTCCAGATCACCGCCGGCGGTGAGACGTGGAAGGTCGCCGACGCCGACCTGCGCGCGGCGGTGAAGCAGGTGGCGCTGCGCCTGCCGGTGCCGTAGCCAGCCGGGCTGCCAGCCCGCTCCGGGTGTAGGCTGGGGACACGGAGCGGCGGCCACCGGCCCTCGCGACGGGCAGGGACCAGCCGCCCCACAGGGAGGCGGACATGGCTATCCTGCTGGCCGTCGCCGGCGCTGCCGGCGTGCTCCTCTTGGCCCGTCGCGGCTGGCTCCACCCCGGGGACTACCTCGTCGCCGCTGCGCTGGCGGCCCTGCTCCTCGCGTTCACGATCGTCCTGACGCCGAACGTCGAGCAGCACGCCGCGCTGCTGTCGACGCATCCGCCGGCCGCGGCCGTGGCGCGGTCGAGCTACCTGCTCGCCAACGGCGTCCGGATCGAACTGGCGGCGCTCATCTTCGCCGTGGGGGCCACCTGGGCGGCGCTGCTGCGGCGGCAGAGCTGGCATTGATCGCGGCGGTGCCGGCTCGGCGTCACCGCGTCGTGCGGATCTCGAGGACGCGGGCGCCCCACGGGCAGTACCAGCCCAGAGCATAGCCGGGCCCGCCAGCCTGCTCGACGTGCGATGGCAACCCGTCGCACACCTCGATCGCCACCTCGGCGAACGTCACGTCCTCGAGGTGCCACGACCAGCCGGTGTTGACCTCGGCGCCGGCGACGATCCGCCCGACCGGAATCGTGGCTTGGCCGCCGGCCTGCGCCGCCTGAGCGGCACGCAACTGGTCCTCGGTGGTGAGGCGGACGCGGAACTGTTCGTTCACCACCTGGAAGGTGACGACGGCGACGCCGGACGGGGCCGTGGGCGATGACGCGTCGCACCCCGGCGCGACGATCGCCACCGCGGTGCCGAGCGCGCCGATGCTGCGCCAGCCTGTTCGCATCGACGGTACCGCGAGCCCTGCCCGGCTGGTCCCGGGAGCCCGCCTCCTCCCTCAGGGTAGTCCAGTCGTGGGGCAGCCGAGACGTCGGCGGCGGGGCGGCCCGGCGCCCGACCGGGTGGTGATCATAAATTGCGAAATATCGAAACATCGAATATGATAGGTGGGTGAATTCACCGCTGCGGACCTTCAAGGCCGAGATCTTCCAGGCGCTCGCGCACCCGACGCGCATCGCCGTCGTGGAGGCGCTGCGTGACGGCGAGCTGAGCGCCGGCGCGCTGCTGGCCCACGTGCCGGTGGAGCCGGCCAACCTGTCGCAGCACCTCGCCGTGCTGCGCACCAAACAAGTGGTCGACAGCCGCAAGGCCGGCAACCAGGTGTATTACACCCTCCGCGACCCAGTCCTCATCGAGGTGCTCGACGTGTTGAAGCGCTACTTCAACGCGCACCTGCGACGGACCGCCGCCCGGCTCGACCGACTGCACGCCGATCACACCCGCTCGCGATGACGCTGTCGGACGTCTCTCTGGCCACCTGGCGACCCAAGCTCGTCGAGATGCTGGCGGCGTATGACCGCCGGACGCTGGCGGCCGACGTCGTCGCCGGGGTCACGGTGGGCGTCGTGGCGCTGCCGCTGGCGATGGCGTTCGGCATCGCCTCCGGCGCGACTCCAGAGGCCGGTATCTATACCGCCATCGTCGGCGGGTTCCTGGTGGCACTGCTCGGCGGATCGAGCATCCAGATCAGCGGGCCGACCGGGGCCTTCGTGGTGATCGTCAGCGGCATCATCGCCGCGCATGGCCTCTCGGGGCTGCTGATGGTGACGATGATGGCCGGGGTCATCCTGGTCGTGCTCGCCGTCACCGGCCTCGGGCAGGCCGTGAAGTTCATCCCGAGGCCGGTGGTGATCGGCTTCACCAACGGCATCGCCCTGCTGATCGCGACGACGCAGATCAAGGACTTCTTCGGCCTCGACATCGCCGAGCCGCCGAGCGAGTTCTTCTCCCGGATGGCGGCGTTGGCCGGCGGTCTGCCGCGTTGGAATCCTGCGGCGTTCGCCCTCGCCGCGGCATCGCTGGCGCTGGTGCTGCTCGTGCCACGGGTCGTCAGGCGGGTGCCGGGATCGATCGTGGCCCTGGTGCTGGGCACCGGCGCCGTCGCGGTGCTCGGGCTCCCGGTCGAGACTATCGGATCCAGATTCGGCGGCATCCCCAGCGGCCTGCCGGCGGTGGCGATTCCCGAATTCCGTGCCGACCTGCTGCTGCCGCTGTTGCCCTCGGCGCTCACCGTCGCCCTGCTGGCGGCGGTCGAAAGCCTGCTGTCGGCGGTGGTCGCCGACTCGATGACCGGCGACCGCCACAACGCGAGCGCCGAGCTGATGGGGCAGGGGATCGCCAACCTGGTGTCGCCGCTGGTCGGCGGCATCCCGGTGACCGGTGCGATCGCCCGCACCGCCACCAATTTCCGGTCGGGGGCCCGCACCCCGGTATCGGGGCTGGTGCACGCCGTCACGCTGCTGCTGATCGTCCTGCTGCTGGCCCCGCTGGCCAGCCACGTGCCGCTGGCCACGCTGGCGGCCGTGCTCTTCGTCGTCGCCTACAACATGGGCGAGTGGGGGGAGATCGGCGACATCTGGCGGCTGGAATGGGCCGACAAGTCGGTCTGGGTGCTGACCTTCGCCCTCACCGTCATGGCCGATCTGACGCTGGCCGTGGAAGTGGGCATGGCCCTGGCGGCCCTGCTCTACATCCACCGCGTCACCGACACCACGATCGTCTCGACGCTGTCGGCGGGCGACATCGAGGGCGGACGGGCGCACATGCTGCAGGACCGGGACGTGCCCCCCGACGTGACCATCCTGCGGATCCTCGGCCCGTTCCTGTTCGGGATGACCGACAAGCTGGCCGATGCCACCGGCGACCTGTCGGTCTTCTCCCGCATCGTGATCCTGCGCCTGCGCAACATGACGGCCATCGACGCCACCGGGCTCCACGCCATCGAACAGCTCAACGACCGGCTCATCGCCTCGGGGCGCACACTGCTGGTGTGCGGCGCCCGGGCTCAGCCGGCGGCGTTTCTCGAGCAGGCCGAGTTCGTCGAGCACGTCGGCGCCGCCAACATCCTGCCCAACGTGGAAGCGGCGCTGCGCCGTGCCGAGGAACTGCGGCGGGAGTTCGGCGGCGGCGCTGTCGCGACGCCCGATGTCGCCAGCACACCGCCATGACGAGGACACCCGCCAGATGCCGTTGATGAATCGCGCGCTCGCGCTCCACGCCGCCGCTCCCGCCGGAAAACTCGGCCTGGTGCTGACCAAGCCGTGTGACACCCCGGACGATCTCAGCCTGGCGTACAGCCCGGGCGTCGCCGCACCGTGCCTGGCGATCCACGCCGATCCGACCGCCGTCTACCGCTATACCGGGCGCTCGAATCTGGTCGGGGTCGTCACCAACGGCACCGCGGTGCTGGGGCTCGGCAACATCGGTCCGGCGGCGGCCAAGCCGGTGATGGAAGGAAAGGCGGCCCTGTTCAAGCGCTTCGCCGACATCGACGCCTTCGACCTCGAACTGGCGGCGGACCGCGTCGAGGACATGGTCGCGGCCTGCGTGATGCTGCAGCCGACCTTCGGGGGCCTCAACCTCGAGGACATCAAGGCCCCGGAGTGCTTCGCCATCGAGCAGGCCCTCCGCGACCGGCTCTCGATCCCGGTGTTCCACGACGACCAGCACGGCACCGCGGTGATTGTCGGCGCGGCCCTGCTGAACGCTCTCGACTGCCTCGGCAAGGCCCTCGCGTCGATCCGTGTGGTCATCAACGGCGCCGGCGCGAGCGCCATCGCGTGCGGGATCCACCTCCGGCGGCTCGGCGTCGCGCCCGACCGCATCGTCATGTGCGACTCGCAGGGCGTCATCTACGAGGGCCGCCCGGGCCCCCTCAACCCGTACAAGCTGGCGTTTGCGCAGCCGACGGCGACCCGGACGCTGGAGCAGGCGCTGGCCGGCGCCGACGTGTTCCTCGGCCTGTCGGTGGGGAACAGTGTGCCGGCGGGGTTCCTGCAGGCGATGGCGCCCTCGCCCATCGTCTTCGCCCTGGCCAACCCCGATCCGGACGTTCCCTACGATCAGATCCATGCCGTGCGGCCCGACGCGGTCGTGGCCACCGGACGGTCAGACCATCCCAACCAGGTCAACAACCTCCTGGGGTTCCCCGGCATCTTCCGTGGTGCGCTCGATACCCGGGCCACCCGCATCGACGACGCCATGCTGCTGGCGGCGACCGAGGCCATACGCCGCGTCGCCCGCGAACCGGCAGCGGACCTGCTCCGCGCGCTCTACCCGGACGAAGCCCTGCAGTTCGGTCCCCGCTACCTGATTCCGAAGCCGTTCGACCCGCGCGTCGTGGTCCGTGTGGCCGAAGCCGTGGCCGCGGCCGCCATGGCCAGCGGCCTGGCGGGCCAGGCCGTAGACCTGGCGACCTATGGCGACGACGTGGCGCGGCGCACCGCCCGCCCGGTCGGCGTCGCGATCCCGGGAGGGCGGCGATGAGCCTCCGTCCGGGCGCGCGGGTGCGGCAAGCCGACTACGGCGACGGCGAGATCGTGCTGGTCACGGCTCAGCACGTGACGGTGGCGTTCGACGACGGCTCGGTGCGCAAGTTCGTGACGTCGATGGCGGTACTGGAGCCGAGCACCACGCCGGTGCCGCAGCGGCTGATGCCGGCCCGGAGCGCGGCCCCCAAGCGGGCGCGTCGCTGAAACGCGTCGGCCCGCCGTGTGTCCGTGGCGCGCCCGGCAGGATTCGAACCTGCGACCCCCGGCTTAGAAGGCCGGTGCTCTATCCAACTGAGCTACGGGCGCGTTGGGCCATCGTAGCAGCCTCAGGTGTCGGCCGGCCCGGCCAGGGGCGGTGTCACGCCATCGACGACGGGTCAACGTCTCGGCAGAACTGAAGGTCTGTCGGCAGAACTGAAGCTCGGCCCTACGGCTGCCCTGTGGGTGCCGGACGTCGCCGGACCGGCGTCAGCGCTTCGCCTCCAGGTCCTGCACCGCCGCGGTGAACGTCGCCCACGGCACCGGCGCGCCGTGCACCGGCGCCACCGTGTCCACCCGCAGGCCCATGCGCTCGACCTGGTTGAGCAGGCTGCGCATCGCCGGCAACTGCGCCGGCCGCGGCGGTTCGTGGGTGTCGAAGAGGTCGGCCTCGAACACGATGCGCTCGCCCGGCAGATACGCCATCAGCATGCCGGCCACGTGCTGCAGCGGCTGCACGTAGTAGACGTGCAGGTTGCGGCGGTCGTCGGTGATGACATACCGCTCCTGCACCGCTTCGTAGTTGTAGCCCTCGGCGACTTCGGTGGGCGGCCAGCGCGACACGATGTCGGGGGCCATCGTGCGCGGCTCGTAGTTGAGGACGTCGCGGTTGAGGAACGGGAGGTTGGCCATGTGCGCGACGATGGTCGCGCCGATGTGCAGGTAGGTGCGCAGTCCGCCGATGTGGTCGAAGTGCGGATGGGAGCTCACCAGCCAGCGGATCGGCTTGCCCGGCGCCAGTGTCACCACTTCCTCGATCACCGCCAGGCTGCGGGCCTCGTCGCCCGGCGCCTCGAACACCGCCACGAAGCGATCGAACTCCACGAGGTAGCTCGCCGCCGGGCCGCCGCCCAGCCGGTACACGCCGGTGGCCATCTTCTCGACCACGACCGACGGCGTCACCGGGAAGGTGGCGGCCGCCACCGCTGGTGGCACCGGCGGGGCGGCGGGGCAGTCGTTGACGCGGATGTCGGCGAACTGCCCGCCGTAGCCGTTGTGGCCGGTGCTCTGCCGGTAGAACTGCCAGTTGTCGTCCCAGCCGTGGTGGGAGTGCCAGTCGGTGGGCCACTTGGCGCCGCCGACCGTCACCTGGTTGGTGGACTCGTGCTCGATGTTGAAGTCGCCGAGCGCCGGGATGCTCACCGTGGTCTTGATGCGCTGGATCTGGTGGCGGGAGTTGACGGTGGCGTCGACGCGGTACCTGCCGAACATGGTGATCGCCACCACGTGGACGCGCTCGGGCACGACGACGTTGCCATCGCGGCCTTTTTCGATCTGCTCCCAGCGCCAGAAAGCGATTGGGTTGGCGCCGGGCAGCCGCGCCGCCTTCAGGAAGCCGTGCGGGTTGAGCCACAGGTCGAGGCGATAGAGCTCGGCCAGGTCGGGTGGCACCGCCACCGGCGGGCCGTCGCCGTCGATGTGCCAGGCCGTGTCGCCGCGCACCACGTGGGTCTGGCGGCGGGCCTTCTGCACCGGCGTGCCGCCCTGCCAGCCGGTGCCGTACTTCCACGACGCCGGGTTCAGGCCCGGCTCGCGATCGAAGGTCTCGACGCTGGTCTCGGCGGTCCAGTCGATGGTCCGGGTGTAGTTGGCCAGCCGGTCGACCCGCGGCCAGTCGACGTTGACGGCGTTCTCGAAGGTCTGGCCCACCGCAGCCCCGTAGCCGGTGCCCGAGTAGGTCACGCAGGTGAGCCTGGCTTCGCCGATCTCGGCGGCGGCCGCGGCAAGGATCGGCGCCGGATCGACGTAGCCGGGCGGGAAGCGCTGGGCGGGCGTGCGCGTCGCCAGCAAGGTGAGCACGATCGCCACGGTCGCCAGGGCTCGCTGCATCGGGAGGTCCTCCGCCGGCCGGCATTGTAGTGCCAGCCATGCGGGCGGCGCGTCCAGCACATCGGCACGTGGCATCGACGGCGTGCCGTCGCTGTGCGTATCGTGGAGGGACATGCTCGCCGACCCCCACAAGCCGCTGCGCGACGATGTTCGCCTGCTCGGCGAATTGCTCGGCGACACCGTGCGCACCCACCAGGGGGAGGCCGTCTTCGCCGCCGTCGAGCGGGTGCGGGCGCTGGCCAAGAGCGCCCGCGGCGGCCAGGCCGAACTGGACGAGCTGGCCCGGCTCCTGGCCGCGCTGCCGGCCGGCACCGCGTTCGTCGTCGCCCGCGCCTTCGCCCACTTCCTCAACCTGGCCAACATCGCCGAGCAGCACCACCGCATCCGCCGTCGCCACGCGTACCTGCGCGATCCCGGCGCCTCGCCGCAGCGCGGGTCGTGCCAGGAGGGCTTCGCCGGGCTGCTCGCCGCCGGCGTCGAGCCCGAGCGGCTCTGGGACGCCGTCTGCGCCCTGCGCATCCAGCTGGTGCTCACCGCCCACCCCACCGAGGTGGCGCGGCGCACCCTCATCGCCACGCACAACCGCATCGCCGACCTGCTGGCGGCGCGCGACCGTCCGGACCTGACGGCCCCCGACGCCGAGGACCTGCTCGACCAGCTGCGCCGCGAGGTGATCACGGCCTGGGAGACCCGCGAGGTGCGCGACCGCCGGCCGCAGCCGCTCGACGAGGTGCGCGGCGGGCTGCTGGTGTTCGAAGAGAGCCTGTGGGAGTCGGTGCCGCGCTACCTGCGGGCGGTCGATCGCGCGCTGGTCGCCACCACCGGCCGGCCGCTGCCGCTCACCGCCGCGCCGATCCGGTTCGGCTCGTGGATCGGCGGCGATCGCGACGGCAACCCCACGGTGACGCCGCAGGTCACCTGGCAGGCGTGCCTGCGGGCGCGACGCTCGGCGGTGAAGCTGTACGTCCGTGAGGTCGAGGCGCTCATCGACGAGCTGTCGATGCACCGCGCCTCGGCCGAACTCGCCGAGGCCGTCGGCGGCGCCGGCGAGCCCTACCGGGCGCGGCTCGGCGAGCTGCGCGGCCGGCTGGTCGCCACCCACGACTGGATCGACGCCTGCCTCGGCGAGACGCGCGACGTGCCGCGCCCGCCGGCCGTGCTGCTCGACGTCGCCGAGCTGCGCGCGCCGCTCGAGCTGTGCCACCGCTCGCTGCACGCCACCGGCAACGGCCTGATTGCCGGGGGCCGACTCACCGATCTGCTGCGCCGGGTGGCGGTGTTCGGTCTCACCCTGGCCGAACTCGACGTGCGCCAGGACTCGTCGCGGCACACCGAGACGCTCGACGCCGTGACCCGGGCGCTCGGCGTCGGCAGTTACGCCGCGTGGAGCGAGGTGGAACGGCTGGCCTTCCTCACCACCGAGCTGGCCAGCCCGCGGCCGCTGGTGCCGCCGGACCTCGAGGCCCCACCCGAGGTCCACGACGTGCTGGCGACGCTGGCGCGGCTGGCGACGATTCCGCCCGACTCGCTCGGCGCCTATATCGTCACCATGACCACCCGCGCCTCGGACGTGCTGGCCGTGGAGCTGCTCCAGAAGGACGCGCGGCTGGCGCGTCCGCTGCGGGTGGTGCCGCTCTTCGAGATGGCCGACGACCTGGCCCGCGCCGGCGAGGTCGTCGGCACGCTGCTCGACGTGCCGTGGTATCGCCGCCGCATCGGCGATCGCCTCGAGGTGATGGTCGGCTATTCCGACTCCTCGAAGGACGCCGGCCGCTTCGCCGCCGGCTGGGCGCTGCACAAGGCCCAGGAAGCCATCGTCGCCACCTGCCGCAGCCGCGGCGTGGCGGTGACGCTGTTCCACGGCCGCGGCGGCACGGTGGGGCGAGGCGGCGGGCCCACCCATCTGGCGATCCGGTCGCAGCCGGCCGGGTCGATCGACGGCACACTGCGCGTCACCGAGCAGGGCGAGATGATCCAGGCGCTGTTCGGCCTGGGCGGCATCGCACTGCGCACGATGGAGATCTACACGACCGGCACCCTGGAGGCGTGGCTCACCCCGGCGCCGCCGCCCCGGCCGGAGTGGCGCGACACGATGGAGCGGCTCGCCGGGGACGCCCGCGCCACCTACCGCGCCATCGTCTTCGACGATCCGGCCTTCCACGACTATTTCGCCGCCTCGACGCCGGTGGAGGAGCTGGCCACGCTCAACCTGGGCAGCCGGCCGGCGCGGCGTGCCGCCGGCGGCGGCCTGACGACGCTGCGCGCCATCCCGTGGCAGTTCGCCTGGACCCAGACCCGGTTGCTGCTCGGTTCCTGGCTCGGCATGGAGACCGCGCTCGAGCGCGCCGAGGCCCGCGGCGAGGGCGACCGGCTGCGCGAGATGTATCGCGACTGGCCGCACTTCCGCTCGGTGGTCGAGCTGATCGAGATGGTGCTCGCCAAGGCCGATCCGCGCATCGCCGCCGAGTACGACCGGCAGCTGGTGCCGGCGCCGCTGCATCCGCTCGGCGCCGACCTGCGCCAGCGGCTGGAACGGGCCCGGCGGCACCTGCTGGCGATCACCGGCCGGGGCACGCTGCTCGAGGGCCACAGCGCCCTGCGCCGCTCGATCGACGTCCGCAATCCCTACGTCGATCCGATCAACCTGGTGCAGGTCGAGCTGCTGCGCCGGGTCCGCCAGGGCGCGCCGGAGCCGGAAGCGCACGAGGCGTTGCGGGTGACGGTGAACGGCATCGCCGCCGGGATGCGCAACACCGGCTAGGCGCCCGACGCCCGGCCGCCGGAGGCCGGGAACTTCGCGGAAACGCGATCGTATGTAAGATCGCATTATGTCGAAGCGGGCGTTGCCGTCGCTGACCCACCTCCAGTACCTGGTTCTCGGCGTCCTGCATGCCGACGAGCAGCCCGGCCGGGTGGTTCGCCAGGCCCTGGCCGCCTACGGCGTGCGACGCACCGGCCCGGCGTTCTACCAGCTGATGGCCCGCTTGGAGCGGGCGCGGCTGGTCGACGGCCGCTACGAGCAGGTCACGGTCGGCGACCAGGCGGTCACCGAGCGCCGCTACCGGATCACCCGCGAGGGGGCGCGGTTGTGGAGCGACGCCCACCGCTTCTACGACGAACTGGCGCGTACGGCGCCACGGATGCGGTGGTCCGATGCGTAGCGGACTGGCCAGGCACCTCGGCCACTGTCTTCCCGAGGGCATCCGCCGCGACGCGTTCGAGCCCGCCGTCGCCGACCTCGAGTTCTCGTGGGCCGTCGCCGCGCGCGACGGCACGCCTGCGCCCGGTCGAGGGCGTCGGGCCGCCGCGCTGGCCGGCGTGTGGCTCGACTGCCTGCGCCTCGCGCTCCTCACGCCGTCCCCACCGTTGCCGCACGCCCACCAGCCCACCGCCCGAAGGGATCTGCCGGCCATGTTCAAGCTCGATCTGCGTCATGCCCTCCGCCTTCTCCGCCGTGAGCCTGGCCTCGCCGGCGCCGCCGTGCTCACCCTGGCCCTCGGTGTGGGCGCCAACACGGCGCTGTTCGCCGTGGTCGAAGCGGTACTGCTGCGGCCCCTGCCGTATCCCGACGCCGACGCCCTCGTGCTCGTGAAACACCGCGAGGCGCGCACCGGCCTCACCAAGCCGGACGTCGCCCTCGGCGACTTCGTGGATCTGCGCGACCGCCAGCGGGTGTTCTCGGCCTTCGCCGGCTACTACGGCTTCCAGGCGGCGCTGATCGGCGAACGCGATCCCGTGCTGGTGGAGGGCGTGAGCCTGACCGCCAACGCCTTCGACGTGCTCGGGCTGCGACCGGCGATGGGCCGGTCGTTCTCGGCCGAGGACGAGCGCGAGGACGCGCCGCCGGTGGTCCTCGTCAGCCACCAGCTGTGGCGGACCGAGCTCGGCTCCGACCCGGCGATTCTCACCCGGTCGATCCAGATCGGGAACACCCGACGGCAGGTGGTCGGCGTGGCGCCACCCGGATTCCACTTTCCCCCCGGATCGCCCACCGACGTGATCGTGCCGGCCCGCGTGCCGGCCACCGCCCCGGCCGAGCGGCGTGCGGGCTGGATCTACGGGATCGGCCGACTCGCGCCGGGGATGACGGCAGCGCGTGCCGAGGCCGAGATCGCCGCCCTGGCCGCCGCCATCGAGCGCGAGCATCCGCAGCAGAACGCCGACTCGCAGTACTTCACCCAGTCGCTGCGCGACGGCCTCATCGGCGATACCCGGCGGCCACTGCTCCTGCTGCTCGCCGCGGTGGGCTTCGTGCTGCTCATCGCCTGCGTCAACGTCGGCAACCTTCTGCTGGCGCGGTCGCTGGCCCGTCAGCCCGAACTGGCGACGCGCCTCGCGCTGGGGGCCGGCCGCACGCGTCTGGTCGCCCAGACGCTCACCGAGGGTCTCGTCCTCGCCGCAGCCGGCGGCGCGGTGGGCGTCCTGGTGGCGTGGCGGGTGGCGCCGGCGCTGGCCGCGATGCTGCCGCCGGGCACCGACGTGCCGGGCCTCGACGCGGTGGGGCTGAATCCGTGGGTCCTCGGCTTCTCGCTGGCGGCCACGCTCGCCGCGGCGCTGGTCTTCAGCGGCGTCGCCTGCCTCGGCGTCGTCGGCCAACGCGGTCCCGGCGCGCTCGGCGGCCAGCGCCGCACCACGATGGGTGGCGCGGCGCGGCGGGCCGCCTCGACGCTGGCGGCGGCCGAGATCGCGCTGGCCGTCGTGCTCCTGGTCGGAGCGGGGCTGACCCTGCGCAGCTTCGCCAGGCTGGTGGCGGTCGATCCTGGATTCAGCGCCGATGGCGTGCTGACGGTGCAGGTGGGCCTGCCCGCTGGACGGTATCGGGAGGCGCCGGCGCGGTCGGCGGCCTATCGACGCCTGTTCACCGCGCTCGAGGCGCTGCCCGGCGTCGAGCGCGTGGGCGGCGCGGCGGTGACGCCGCTCACCGGCAACAACTGGACGGCGCCCCTGGTGCGACCCGAACAGCCCCTGGCCGTTGGGCAGCGGCCGCCGGAGGTGGGGTGGCAGCTGGCCTCGGCCGGCTACTTCGAGGCGCTGCGCATCCCGCTGCGCGCCGGCCGTCTCTTCGACGCGCGCGACACGCCCGACAGTCCGCCGGTGGTGATCGTCAGCGACGCGCTCGCCGCGCAGTTCTTCCCCGGCGAGGATCCGGTGGGGCGCCGCATCGTGCTGGGCGACGCCACCGCCGAGATCGTCGGCCGCGTCGGCGACATCCGCCGTGCGGCGCTCACCGACATACCGCGCGCGGATCTCTACTTCCCGTTCGAACGGCAGAACGGCACCGGCATCACGCTGTTCATCCGCACGGCCGGCGATCCACTGGCCGCCTGGCCGGCGATCCGCACCGCCCTGCGCCAGGTCGAACCGCAGACCCTCATCGCCGAGGTGCGCACCATGGCCGAGGTCGCCGCCGGCTCGGCCGCGGTGTCGCGTCTGGCGATGCGGCTGCTCGCCGGCTTCGCGCTTCTCGCCCTGACGCTGGCCGCGGTGGGCATCTACGGCGTGCTGTCCTACGGGGTCCAGCGGCGGACCCGCGAGCTGGGCACGCGGCTGGCGCTGGGTGCGAGCCGCGGCGAGGTGCTGGGGCTGGTGTTGCGCGAGGCGGCGAAGATCGCCGGCGCGGGTCTGGTCATCGGGCTCGCCGCCGGACTCGCCGTGGCGCGCACCCTGTCGTCGCTTCTCTACGACGTGGCACCGTGGGATCCGGTGGTGCTCGTGGCCGCGGTCGTCGTGCTCGCCGCGACCACGCTGGCAGCCGGGTATCTCCCGGCGCGCCGCGCCTCGCGGGTCGATCCGGCCACGGCACTGGCCGCCGACTGAGCCGCCGGCCGCGCCGGTAGCATGGAGCCATGCCGACGACGCTCCCCGAACCGTGGCTCCGCGGGCCGGTGCCCGGCGTGCCGCCCCTGCTGCAGCCGGCCGCCCACGCGTTCGTGATGGCGGTCGAAGACTGCGAGCGCGCCGCCGCCTCACTCACCGACGAGCAACTCTGGCGCTCACCCGACGGCGCGGCGCCGGTGGGCTTCCATCTGCGCCATCTCGCCGGCAGTACCGATCGCCTGCTGACCTACGCGCGTGGGGCGACGCTCGACGAGCGGCAGCGCGCGGCGCTGGCCGCCGAAGCGGCCCCCGGTGATCCGCGTCCGACCGCGTCGCAGCTGCTGGCTGCGTGGCGTGCCGCGGTCGACGCCGCGTTGGCTCAGCTGCGGGCGACTCGTGAAGCCTCGCTGACCGATCCGCGGGCGGTCGGTCGGGCGCAGTTGCCGTCAACGGTGCTTGGCCTGCTGTTTCACGCCGCCGAGCACGCGTCGCGGCACACCGGGCAGGTGGTGACCACGGCGCGGATCGTCCGAGCCGGAGGCAGGGTCTGACGCCCTGTCCTGCGACAGTGGGCGTCGGCGCCGGACAGTGCCGCGTCCGGGGTCCGAGATGCCTGGATGGAGATCTGGCGGGGACGGACGGAGGCGGCGCGGCCCGGCGCCGACGGAGCGCCCCTAATCGGACGCCGCTCCGACGAAGCGGTCGTCCTCGTCGGCGAAGAGCACGTTGAAGCTGGTCAGCGAGCCGTAGCAGCCGGTGATGTAGCTCTGCAGCTTCAGCTTCTGGTCGGCCGGCAGGTCCGAGGCGTTGACCTGCTGCTCGAGCGTGCGCAGGCGGTTCCTCAGCATCACCACCTTGTGGAAGAACGTCTCGATCGGCCAGCTCTTCTCCTGCACGCCGGGCCGGCCGGGGCGCAGCACCAGGTCGCCGCCGCGCCACTTCTCGGCCGGCGTCGCGGCGGTGAGGCCGGTCTCCTCGCGGATGACGCGGCGCAGCAGGCGTTCGAGGTCGGCCGGTACGGCGGGGTCGGACATCGGGGGCTCCGAAAGCTCGCGATCGCTGACGAGCGGGAGAGGGGCGGACGAGGGCACCGCGGCGCGGGCCTGGCGATCGCCGGGCTCGGCGTGGCGCTGGGGCGCGACCGCGGACACGGTCGCCGTGGTTGCGGTCGGGCGCGGCCCGCCGCGATAGTTGTGTTCGCTGCCGCAGTAGTCGCAGCTCACGCGCAGCGGCTGCGCGGCAGTGTCGACGACGACGATCGTGTGGATGCGGTCTTCGTGGCAGGCGCGGCAGTGGTCCTCGACCGACTGGCCGGCGCGGTAGGGGCGAGCGGTCATCGCGCCGTCATGATCGCACTGCCACGGGACTGTGCGCCACGCCGTGGCGCACAGCTCCCCTCCCGCAAAGAGGCCGCAGGCACGGTCCGTCGAGGGGCGGGCGGCCTCTGACTCGGTGGTGGCAAGAACCGCGCCACTGCACGATTTGCAACGTCGCGGCCCGTCACGCCACAGGCGGGAGCGGGCGCTCGAACAACCCGACCGGGCACATTTTGCCGACCCCCGTCGCAATCCTGTACGACGGGCTCAGCGAATGGCTGCCGACACCTTCGCGTACTCCAGCATCTGCGCCGTCAGGTCCATCGGGTAGCTGATCGCCACCTCGGTGATGGCGCCGCCGGCGTCGGTCGTCGCGGTGAGCTTCGGCATCACGAAACCAGAGTAGGAGGGCAGCTGCAGGCGGTCGACCCGGGCCACCACCTGGTCGCGCAGCGCCGGATCGAAATGGATGCCGTGGGCCTCGAAGAGCGCCTTGGCGGCCGCGTAGTCGCCGGTGCTCTTGATGCGCTGGACCTCGCCCAGCAGGCGGCCCACACCGTCGCGGAACGCCGCCGCGTCGACCATCACGTAGAAGGTCTTGCCGTCGCGCTCGCGGACCTCGATCGCCGTGGTGTTGGCCATCAGCCAGCGCACGATCATCTGGCGGTTGCGCATGTGGTCTTCCTCGATCTGCGCGCCCTCCCGCACCCGGCGCAGCTGCACCAGCGCGTTCTTGGTGTAGGCCTCGTACTCGGCCTGGACGATCTCGGCCTGGTCGGCGGCGTTCAGGATGCCCAGCTCCGCCAGCTTCGGGTCGGGCAGGAAGTAGAGGCCGATGAGGTCGGCACGGCCCTCCTCGATCGCCGAGTAGAACTCCTTCAGCAGCGAGGCCGGGGAGCCCGCCACCTTCGCGCTCATCCGGCCCGAGGCGTGGCCGATCACCTCGTGCATGTTGGTGTGCAGTTCACCGGAGAAGGCGCTCCACTTACCGGCCCGGGTGACTTCGGCCGGATCCCAGGCGAACTCGTTGCGGAACTCCGGCACGGTGGAGCGGTCGTAGGCTTCGGTGACGTTGGAGAGCGACACCGACTTGCTGCCGTACTGCTCGCGCACCGACTGGTCGTTGGGCAGGTTGATGCCGATCGGCGTCACCGGGCCCGACTCGCCGGTCTCGATCACCACGTCGATGGCCTGGGCGGTGATGCCGGTGACGTCGGGCTTGCGGAACTCGGCCGCGAACGGCATGTGGTCCTCGAACCACTGGGCGTTGACCGCCAGCTTCTCGATGTCCACCGTCTTCTGCCGGTTGACGTAGTAGACCAGCGCCTCCCACGAGCCCTTGACGCCGCGCGGATCCATGTAGACCTCGATGAAGCCGTTGATGGTGTCCACGGGCGAGGTCTTGTCGGCCACCCAGGCGATGTCGTAGGCCTTGCGATCGGCGTCCTCGCCGGTGCGATACCACTGCACCAGCTTGACCAGCGCCTCCTTCATGGTCGGGGTTGCGAAGGCCTGCGCGGCTTCGAGGTGGCCGATGATGGCGCGAATCTGCGGGTCGTAGCGGCCGCCGACCTTGTAGACCTCCTCGACCAGCCGGCCGTTCTGCTTCACCAGCCGCGAGTTGAGCCCGTAGCGCTCGGTGAAGCCCTTGAGGTCGGCCATCGTCACCTCGGGGCCGTACAGGTTGTTGGCGCTGGCCTGGAGGATGTCCTGGCCGCGCTCGGGGGTCTTCTGGGTGACCATGGGATCGACGCTGGCGTCGAAGAAGAGCGGCTGCATCCGCGTCAGCATGGCGTCGAGCGTCTCGCCCGGTGCGGTGGCGAACGTGGCGCCGTTCTTCGCCGCCTGGGCGGCCGCGGCGGCGAATGCCGCCGGCGTGCAGGTGAGCACGAACTTGCGGGCGGTGAGGTTGTTGTAAGGGCCGGTGTTGATCCAGACCAGCTTGGTGTAGCGCTGGATCTCGGCCAGGGTCGCGGCGTCGATGCCGGCCGGGTGAGCGACGATCTGCTCGACGACGTCGCGCATCGCCAGGTTGTGGCGGTAGCGCTGGTCCCAGTAGATGTCGCGGCCGGCGATGGCTGCCTGGGTCAGGTGGTAGATGAGCCGCTTCTCGTTCAGCGGCAGCTCGGCGAAGCCGTCGGCGTAGAGCTGGACCACCGCGGCGTCGTCGACCCGCTCGAGCAGGTAGCGGCGCTCGGCGGTGGATGAGGGCGCGGCAGCGGCCGGCGCGGGAGGCTCGGCCGGCGACGAACAGGCGGCCGCGGCGACGAGCAGCGGCAGGGCGGCGACGAGTCGCGTGCGCATGAGGGCATGCTACCCCAGCGCTCCGCGGGCGGTCAGCCCTGGGTGGTGGCCTTGTGCATCCGGCCGTCCCACCGCCCGGCGGCGTCCAGGTGCAGGTCGAACTGGTCGAGGATGCGCATCACGGTGTGATCGACCAGCTCTTCGATCGACGCCGGCCGCTGATAGAACGCCGGCACCGGCGGGAAGACCACCGCGCCCATCCGGGCCAGCCGCAGCATGTGTTCGAGGTGGATCTGGCTGAGCGGGGCTTCCCGCGGCACCAGCACCAGCTTGCGCTGCTCCTTGAGCACGACATCGGCGGCGCGGTGGATGAGGTTGGTGCCGCTGCCGGTGGAGATCGCCGCCAGGGTGCGCATCGAGCACGGCACCACCACCATGCCGCGGGTGAGAAACGAGCCGCTCGAGATCGCCGCCCCGTAGTCCTCGACGTTGTGCACCTCGGTGGCCAGCCGCTTCACGGCTTCCACGGGCCAGGCGGTTTCGTGGAGCAGGGTCTGGATCGCCCACTTGCTCATCACCAGGTGCGAGGGCACGCCGGCGTCGCGCAGCCGCTCGAGCAGCCGCACGCCGTAGACCATGCCGGTGGCGCCGGTGAGCGCCACCACGAGCGGGGAGGTCGCGGACATCTCGTGTCAGTCTAGCCGCAACCTAGGACGCCGCCGCGACCCACCTGGGTTCCCGGCAGCGGCTCTGAAGGGCCGCCCTCACGGGGGCGTCACGTCGGGCGGAGCGGCCGGTTCCGCAGGGCCGAGCGGCCGTCGTCGCGTCGGGCGGAGCTTCAGCTCCGCCGATTCCCTGCGGGCGGCGCGTCAGCGCCAGTGCCGCGCCGCCAGGCGCGGGCCAGGGCCGGACCGGCCAGCACGGCGACGGCCGTGGCCAGCAGCGCCGCCGAGAACGGCCGCGTGACCAGCACCGTGAGGTCGCCGTCGGCGATGGCCAGGGCGCGCCGCAGGTGCAGGTCGGCGGCCGGACCCAGCATCACGCCGATCATCACCGGGGCCAGCGGACAGTCGGCGCGGCGCAGCACGAAGGCCAGACCGCCGATGGCGGCCAGCGCCACGATGTCGCCCATCGAGCGGTGCACGCTCCAGGCGCCGACGGTGGCCACGACGAGGATGCCGCCGTAGAGCAGCGGCGCGGGAATGCGCAGCAGCAGCACCCACACCCGGATGAGCGGCAGGTTGAGCACCAGCAGCAGCACGTTGCCGACGTAGAGGCTGGCCAGCAGCGTCCAGACGAACTGCGGCTCGTTCTGGAAGAGCAGCGGCCCGGCCTGCAGCCCGAACTGCTGGAAGGCGGCGAGCAGCACCGCCGCGGTCGCCGAGGCCGGCAGGCCGAGCGTCAGCAGCGGCACCAGGGTACCGGCCGCCGAGGCGTTGTTGGCGGCCTCGGGCCCGGCGACGCCCTCGATGGCGCCGCGTCCGAACTCCTCGGGACGCGGCGACAGCCGCTGCTCGACCGCGTAGGAGAGCAGCGTCGGCAGTTCGGCGCCGCCGGCCGGCAGCGCGCCGAGCGGGAAGCCGATGACGGTGCCGCGCAGCCACGGCTTCCACGACCGCGCCCAGTCCTCGCGCGTCATCCAGCGGGCGCGTTCGAGCGGCAGCACATGGCTGGCGCCGGGCGGCGCGGCGGCGAGCGCGAGGATCTCGCCGACGGCGAAGAGGCCGATCGCCACGATCGTCGGGTCGAGGCCGTCGAGCAGGTAGGGCACACCGAAGGTGAGCCGGGCATCGCCGTTCAGGCGGTCGATGCCGACCAGGCCGAGCGTCACGCCGACGGCGAGGCTGAGCAGGCCCGCCGTGGGCGAGCGGCCGAGCAGCGTCGCCGTGGCGGCAAACGCCACCACGATGAGCGCAAAGTAGTCCGCGGGCCCGAAGGCCAGCGCCAGGCGGGCCAGGGTCGGGGCACTGAGCGTGAGGGCCAGCGTGCCGAGCGTGCCGGCGACGAAGCTGCCGATCGCGGCGGTGGCCAGCGCGGCGCCGGCGCGGCCCGACTGCGCCATGCGGTGCCCTTCGATCGCCGTGACGATGGTGGCGCTCTCGCCCGGCGTGTTGAGCAGGATCGAGGTCGTCGAGCCGCCGTACATCCCGCCGTAGTAGATGCCGGCGAACATGATGAAGGCCGGCGTCGGGTCGAGCCCGTAGGTGGCCGGCAGCAGCAGCGCGACGGTCAGCGCCGGGCCGATGCCCGGCAGGACGCCGACCGCGGTGCCCAGCGTGACCCCGACCAGCCCCCAGCCGAGATTGACCGGCGTCAGTGCGAGCTGGAGCCCGTCCCAGAGGGCGGCGAACGCATTCACCGCCAGCTGCCCTCGCGGGGCAGGGGCGCGTCGAGCCCCCAGGCGAAGACGATCGCCAGCAGCGTGGTGAGGGCGACGCCGACGCCCACGTCGCGCCACGGCCGCCGGCTGCCGAGGGCGCGGCTGGTAAGCGCGAAGACCGCGGTGGCGGCCGGCACGAATCCGACCACCGGCATCACCAGCGCCTGGCCGGCCAGGGCGGCCACGAGCAGGACCGCCGGGGCGGTCGCCGGCACCGCGGGCGCGGAGTCGGCGTCGGTGGCGTCGCCCCGTGCCGGGGCGGCGGGCGCGCGTCGCCGCCACGGTCGCCACTGGGCCAGCGTCAGCGCGGCGAGGGCGGTCAGCGCCACCAGGGGCGCGCTGCGCGAGGTCGGTTGCCAGCGAGCTCGCGGCGGCGGCGCGTCGTGCTGGCGCAGGCGGCCGAGCACCGCCTGCACGCGTGCCTGTTCGGCGAGCAGGAACTGCTCGAAGGCGGCGCCGTCGAGATAGGCGTCGGTCCACCCGGTGCGGGTCAGCGTCTCGCGCCACGACGCGCTCTCCGCCATGGCGCGGACCCGCGCCGTGAGGGCATCGCGCTCGCTGGCGCTGATGCCCGGCGGCGCCACCACGGCGCGCCAGTTGGCGACCTCGAGATCCAGTCCCGACTCGCGCAGTGTCGGCGCGTTCACCAGCGGGTCGCGGCGCGGCGACGAGATCGCCAGCACGCGCAGCTGGCCGGCGGCGATCGAGGGCCCGAACTCGCCGACGCCGCTGACTCCGGCCGTCACCTGCCCGCCGAGCACCGCGGCCAGGGCCTCGCCGCCGCCGGCGAAGGCCACGTAGTTGGCGGCCGCCGGCGGCACGTCCACCGCCTCGGCGACCAGGCGCACCAGCAGGTCGTCGGTGCCGCCCGCCGAACCGCCGCCCCACGACACGCTCGCCGGCGCGGCGACCAGCGCGTCGAGGAGATCACGCAGCGTGCGGTGCGGCGAGTCGGCCGGCACGACGATGACCTCCCACTCGCCGGTGAGCCGGGCGATCGGCGTCGCGTCGGCGAGCGAGACCGCCGACCCGGTGGTGGCGATGGCGCCGACCATCACCAGGCCGGTGACCAGCAGCGCTTCGGGCCGGCCGCGCTCGGCGGTGACGAAGCGCGCCAGGCCGATGGTGCCGGCGGCGCCGGGGACGTTCTCCACCTGGACCACGGCCCCGGGGGCCGCCAGCGCGCGCTGCATCGCCCGCGCCGTCTGATCCCAGCCGCCGCCCGGCGCCGCAGGGGCGACGATGGTCAGCGGCGGCGGCTGCGCGGCGGCGGGCACCGCCGGCAGAGCGGCCAGGCCCGCGAGGACGGCGACGGCGGCGCGCATGCGCGCGGGATCTTATCCCGATCTACGATCGCGCATGCCCGCGCTGCACTACCTCCACTACGACGTCTTCACGTCGCGCCCCTTCGAGGGCAACCAGCTCGCCGTGTTCGACGACGCGCGCGGGATCGACGGCGCCGAGATGCAGCGGCTGACCCGGGAGATGAACTTCGCCGAGAGCACGTTCCTGCTCCCGCCGGAGCGGCCCGACACCGACATCCGGATGCGCATCTTCACGCCGGGGCGCGAGATGCCGATGGCCGGCCACCCCACCGTCGGCACCACCTTCGCGCTGGCGCATCGCGGCGACATCGCACCCGGTCGGGCGCGCTGGGTGTTCGGCCTGAACATCGGTCCCACGGCCGTGGCGCTCGACTGGGCCGGCGATCGCCTCGAGACCGCGTGGATGGATCAGGGACGGCCGGAGTGGCGCCCGGCAGTCACGCCCGCCGAGGAGGTGCTGGCGGCGATCAACGCCGACCGCGCGGCGTGGCGGAGCACCGGCTGGCCGATCGAAGAGTGGTCGTGCGGCAACGCGTTCGTCTACGTGCCGCTGGCGACGCGCGCGGCGGTGGACGCCTGTGAGCCCGACCTCGCGGCGATGCGCCGCATCGAGAGCGCCTTCCCCGGCGGTCACGTCGGGGTGTTCGTCTTCAGCGCCGAGGGCGCCGGCGACGGCGCCACCGTCTACAGCCGGATGTTCGCGCCGGACGCCGGGGTCGTCGAGGATCCGGCGACCGGCAGCGCGTGCGGTCCGCTCGGCGGGTACCTGGTGCGGCACGGCGTCGTGGCCATCGCCGAGGGCCGGCACTTCGTCAGCGCGCAGGGCGTCAAGATGGGGCGGCCGAGCCGTGTGCTGATGCGGGTCGAGTCCACGCCGACGCGCGAGGTGACGCGCGTCCACGTCGGCGGCTCGGCGGTCTGCGTCGGCGAAGGCACGCTCACCTGGTAAGCGCCTGGCCCCAATGGCACGCGGCTTGCGCCGATTTCGTGCCAATGGGGGCAGGCGCTTACGGGGCGAGCCGCTCGATCACCCAGCCGCCGTCCGTGCGGCGATAGCGCACCCGATCGTGCAGCCGGTTGGGGCGGCCCTGCCAGAACTCGACGGCATCGGGGGCGACGAGGTAGCCGCCCCAGTGCGCCGGCCGCGGCACCGCGCCGCCGCTGAACCGGGCCGTCACGCCCGCCACCGCCGCGTCCAGCTCCTCGCGACCCGAGATCACCCGGCTCTGCGGCGAGGCCCAGGCGCCGATCTGGCTGTCGAGCGGTCGCGACGCGAAATAGGCGTCACCCGCCGCCGCCGAGGCCCGGGTGACCCGTCCGCCCACCCGCACCTGCCGTTCGAGCTCCGCCCAGAAGAAGACCAGCGCCGCGCGCGGCGTCGCGGCCAGCTGGGCCGCCTTGGCGCTGTCGTAGTTGGTGTAGAACGTGAAGCCGTCGGCGGTGACGTCCTTGAGCAGCACGATCCGCGCGTCGGGGACGCCGGCGCCGTCGACCGTCGCCAGGGTCATCGCCGTCGCGTCGAGCAGTTCGGCCCGCACGGCCTCGTCGAGCCACTGGTGGAACTGCTCGAGCGGATCGCGGTGGACGTCGCGTTCCGAGAGCGCGCGCGCCCGGTAGTCACGCCGCAGGTCGGCAATCGCCATCATCGGGACTCCTGACTGGCCGGCTGCACTTCGATCCACGCCCCGAGGTAGCGGTGGTCGCGGATCGACGAATCGACCTCGGCGGGCACGAAGCCGGTCGTCGTCTCGGTGTCGATCTCGATCACGCCGCCGGCCGCCGGTGGCGGCACCGCGATCGTCACCGCGTCCTCGCCGTGCAGATCGAGGGCCTGGCGCCAGCCGTGGGTCGCCAGCCGCAGGTGATTCGGCCGCTTGCCGCTGTGGACCCGCAGCGTCACGCCGCCGGTGCACCCGCCGGGGCACGCCACGGTCACCCGCGCCTGCCGCTCGCCGGTCGTCCAGAAGCCCGTGCGCTCGGGGTACATCGCCTCGTCGTGGAACAGCACCATCGTCTCGCCGTAGAAGGCCGCCGCCAGCACCTGCGGCGTCGCCGTGCGCTCGCCGGCATCGAGGACGTCGTCGGCTTCGACGCGCAGCTCGGCGATCGAGCGCTCGACCTCGGGCGTGCCGCGGAAGCCGACGAAGCCGGCATCCACCGGCAGCCAGAACGGCTCGCTCCACGTGCCGCCGGGCTGGGGCGCGACCGTCCACTCGGTGAGCGGCGCGCCGATGCGGCCGACCTGCAGCGCAACGACCGCGCGGTCGCCGGCCGGCAGCGGATCGCGCGTCTCCCAGCGCACCACGACCCGGTAGCGCCCGGCCGGCAGCGAGAAGCGGCCGTTGTGCAGCACGCGCAGCGGCTGCGGCTGCCGGCGCAGGCCCGGCGTCACCCCGACCGCCAGCGTCGGCTCGATGGTGGTCGAGCGATCGAAGGCGAGCGGTCGATAGCGGAGCGCGTAGGGCCGGGTGACGTGGTCGAACGAGTCCAGCGCCGGCAGGCGGGCGCGGGCCCGCAGATCGACGTCGGGCAGCGGCGCCTGCAGGGCCGGCATGGCGGCGACGCCGGACATGGCGACGGCGGTGCCCGCCGCCGCGGCGGAGAGGGCCGCCAGCGAGGCCGCGCCGCGGGTCGGCTGCGGCCATCGGCCGAGCGCCCACGACGCCAGCACGACGGCGGCGATCCAGGGCAGGGTGTGGAGCAGCGCCTGGCCGGCCTCGTGCTCGATGAAGGTCGGCACCAGCCGCCAGATCGGCCAGCGCGGCGACAGCCACTCGAGCAGCGCCGAGGTGCCGTCGCGGCCGTTGGCGACGAGCAGCCCGTCTTCGGCCACGACCAGCAGCGCCGCCAGCGCCACGCCGGTCCAGATCAGCAGGTGCTGGGCGGCGCGGCGTGCCGAGCCGGCGCGCGCACTGCCGATCTGCACCGCCATCGGCAGCATCAGCAGCAGCAGACCCGACATCAGCGGACGGCCCGGCGCCGCCGACCCGCCCCACCAGATGCGGAAGGCGCCGACGGTGCCGATGAGCGCCGCGAACAGCAGCCCGACCTCGAGCCCGACGCGCCGCAGCGGGCCAGGCCGCCGCACCATCGTCCACAGGCCGAACCCGGCCAGCACGTAGGCGGGTGCGTAGACGAGCAGGCCGTACTCCTGGTCGAAGAGCAGGCCGGGCACGCCGAAGACGGTGTAGAGCAGCGACGTCTGGACCATCGCCCCGTACGGGGCCTGTGGTCTGGGCGTGCCCCAGTAGACGTAGAAGAACGCGAACCACGCCGCCAGGCCGGCGGCGTAGGGCAGCACGATCGGCGCGGCGCCGCCGACCCAGGACGCCCCGGCGACGCCGCGATGCAGCGGCCACCACCGCCGCGCCACCGCCACGGCGACCAGGGCCGCCGACATCGGCGCGTACTTGGTGCTGAGCCACGGCAGCAGCGCCGCCAGCGCGCCGACAGCCCACCCGTGCCAGGCCGCGCTGCCGGGCTGGGCTCGCACGACCAGCGGCATCGCCGCTGCCATGGCCAGCGCGGCCGGCACTTCGGGATAGATCGTGAAGGCGTTGATCAGGAACGGCGCCGACCAGGCGATCGCCGCCCAGGCCAGCGTCGCCGGTCCGTAGCCGCCGGCCAGCGCCGCGACCCAGCGCCAGGCGAGCGCCGCCGCCACGGCGCTCATCAACACGAAGAACGCCACCGTCAGGGTGTAGCCGCCCAGGGCGAAGACCGGCGTGATGACCACCGGCATGCCGACCGGGTGGATCGAGTAGATCTCCCCGTCGCGGCCGCGGGTCAGGTAGTGCGGATCGAGCTCGCGGCCGAAATACTCGCGGTAGTCGCCGCGGGTGTGGTTGTTCTCGATCCTGAGATCGCCGTCGCGCCACAGGCTCTGCGCGATGACCAGGTAGTGTGGTTCGTCGCCGGAGGGGAAGAGCACCGTGTGGGTGAGCCGCCCGGCGCCGGCGCCGGCGGCTGCGGCGGTGGCCAGGCCGATGGCGACCATCGCCACCGCCGGCGGTTGCGACCGGCACCAGGCGGTGAGGGCCGGGGCCTGGGCGGCGGCCACCCAGCCGACCTGGGCGAGGACCACCGCCCAGACGATCCACTTCGCCGGCCCGGCCAGCACCTGGAGCGCCGGCCACCAGTCGGGGAGTCCCGGAGCGTAGGGCAGCAGCACCAGGATCAGCCCGAAGAGCGGCAGCGCCAGGTCGGCGACGACCAGCGGCGCCGCCTCGGCGGCGCGCCGGCGGCGGGCCATGCGCGCGACCGACGCGAGGACCAGGAGGGCGACGAGCGCAAAGGCGACGAAGGGCTGCCAGCCGGGCACCAGCGCCACGCGGCGTGGCAGATCGTCGATGACGACCTCGTCGAGCACGGCGCGCGAGGCCCACGCCGCCGCGCCGACGACCAGGCTGGCCGCGATGGCGATCGCCGCAGCGCGCCGCTGGGGAAGCGTCACGGCGGCGATCTTACTGCGCGGCGGCGGGACGTCGCGCCCAGGGCCACGGCCCGCCCGCGGCCACGGGGATGTACGCCGGTCCGGTGGCCCGAGTCGGCGCGGCCAGGTCGTAGATCCGCACCCGCGATCCGCCGGCGCGTGCCTCCGCCAGCGGCGCCCAGTCGAGCCTGCCGCGGCGGGCCTCCGGGAAGCGGGTCCGGAACTCGGCCTCCTCCCAGTCGTCGACGACCAGCCACACGGCGCGGCCGCCGGCCGCCAGGCGATCGGACAGCGCGTCGAGGTCGTCGTCCAGCAGGTCGAAGCGGACGACCGTTCGCCCGGTGTAGTGGGCGAGCGCGCCGCTGTGCTGGCTCGCCACCATCACCGCGTCGGCCGGCGCCCGGTCGGCCACGTAGTGCCCGACCGCCGCGTAGCGCTGCTCACCGCGCCACAGCGTGAACACGTCGCGCGCGCCGGCGTCGGCCGCTCCGGCCAGCGCCACCGCCCCGGCCGCGGCGACCAGGCTCACGGTGGCGCCGTCGGGCCGGCGCGCCAGCGCCGTTCGCGCGCCGACCACCAGCGCCGCGGCGGCCACCGGCCAGACCGGCAGGTAGAAACGCAGGTACCACCACTCGGCGAAGCGCGCATAGGGGAGGTAACTTGCGCACACGCCGGCGACCAGTCCAGCCGCAGGCCACCAGCGCCGACCGGCGGGGCGGAACGCCAGCACCACGAGCAGAGCCAGGCCGATCGCCGTCCAGTAGCTGTGGATCTCGGCGAGCCACGACCACAGCTGCACCAGGTTCGGCGCGATGTTCGCGGCGCTGAAGATCTCGCCGGCGCGGCCGTACCCCGAGGCGAAGGGCGACCCCCACAACCGGGTGTTCAGCGCGGCGACGCCGGCCGCGACGGCCGCCAGTGGCGCGGCCCGCCACGCCGCGCGGCGCACCCGCGCCGCTGCCGGCCCGGCGTCGGCGGCGAGGGCCAGCGCCCACACCGCGCCGGCGCTCACCACGAGGTTGGGGCGCACGGCCAGGGCCAGCGCAGCGAGCAGTCCGAAGCCGAGGGTCGACGCCGGAGCGGACGCCCGCAACGCGATGAGCGCCCACACCCACAGCGCCGCCACCGGCAGGTCGCTCATCGTCTGCATCGCGTCGAAGAGCACCGCCGGGCTGCCCGCGACCAGCAGGGCGGCGGCCAGTGCGAGGCCGGGCGGTAGGTCTCGCGCCGCCAGCACGAACGTGCCCCACACCAGCAGGCCGACGGCGAGCGGCGTCCACAGGTACGGTCCGGCCGCACCGACCAGGGCCGTGCCGAGCGCCATGAGCCACGGCAATCCCGGCGCGTAGGTCGGGCCGAGCTCGTCGGGGCGCACCGTCGGCCGATAGCCGAGCGGCGCCACGGCCCAGCCGCGATCCGGCCACGGGCCGTCGGTCACGACCGGGGCTGGCCGCGTCACCTGCCCTGCCGCCCAGAGTCGCGACTGGCTGACATAGCCGCTGGCGTCGGACGCGCCGGCGACGTGGCTGCCGAACACCGCCGAGGTCGCCGCCGCGACGAGCGCCAGCAGCAGGGCGAGGGCGCGGGCGCGCCGATCGACGGCCGTCGCCGCGCCGTGCAGGAGCCGGCGCCGCTCGTCCCCCGACGTCCGCCAGAGCGCACCGAAGACCAGCAGCGCCGCGACGAGTGCCGGTCGTGCGGCGCTGCGCGACGAGAGGCGGACGCCGCCGACGTCGATGGACGTGCCCCCGGTGAACGCGACGGCGAGGGCCCAGGCCGCGGCGAGGGCGGCGACGGCCAGGACGATCGGCCGCCAGGCGGCGGGGCGGGGCAGCAGGGGCACGCGGAGGCGGCGCGGCCTTGGCGGGGCCCGGCCGGCAGGTCAGAATACGCCCGTACGGCCGCCGCCCGGCGGGGCGGCAGGGAGTGACCCATGAGGCAGGTGTGGTCGGCCGGTGTCCGCCCGGTTGCCGGGCTGGTCGTGCTGATGGCGGCGATCGGCGCGGCGAGCCGCCCGACCGCGCAGACCGAAGGCACCGCCGCGTTGTGGCAGGCCTACTGGGCCGCGGAGTCGGTGGCCGAGGCGACTCGCGCCGCCGGGCGGCTGACGGCGGCGCACGTCGGCTTCGACGAGGCGTGGACGCGGCTCGCGGCCGGCCGCACCTACCGCGCGGCGCCGCCCGGCGAGCGTTCGCTGCGCGCCTCCGGCCCCGGCGGCGTCGCTTTCGACAACTACCTCGAGGTACCCGAGAGCTACGACCCGTCCCGCCGCTGGCCGCTGCGGGTGCAGCTCCACGGCGGCGTCGATCGCCGGAACCCCGAGGACGGCCGGCGGCGCCGCGCCAACCGCCTGCCCGGCGAACCGCAGCTCATCGCGCACCCCTACGCCTGGGGCGACGTCGCGTGGTGGCACGGACCGCAGGTGACCAACGTCGTCGGCCTGGTCGATCGCATCAAGCGCCAGTACAACGTCGACGAGTCGCGCATCTACCTGACCGGCACCTCCGACGGCGCCACCGGCGCCTACTTCCTGGCCATGCGCGAGCCGACGCTGTGGTCGTCGGTCCTGCCGCTCATCGGCCACCTGGCCGTGCTGGCCAATCCGTCCACCGGCGCCGACGGCGAACTCTTCGTGTCGAACCTGGTCAACCGGCCGTTCTTCGTGGTCAACGGCATGCGCGACCCGCTGTATCCCGCCGCCCGCGTCGCGCCCTACCTCGAGGCGCTGGTGGCCGCCGGGGTGTCGCTGACCTTCCACCCGCAGACCACCGGCGGCCACGACACGTCGTGGTGGGAAAGCGAACGGCCGGCCTATGAGGCGTTCGTCCGCGATCACCCGCGCCCGGCGCATCCGCCGCTGCTGTCGTGGACCACCGAGCGGACCGACCGCTACCACCGCATCCAGTGGCTGGTGGTCGACGAGCTCGGCCAGCGGTCCAGCGATACGGCGCTGGCCGACACCAACACGTTCGCCGAACGCTACGACCCCGACTTCGGGTTGCGCGGCGACTCGCGCCGGGAGCAGGGCCGGCGCGTCGTCCAGGTGGTGCCCGAGAGCGACGCGGCGGCGATGGGGCTGGCGGAAGGCGACCTCATCGTCGAGATCGACGGCCGGCCGATCGCCGCGCTGGCCGACATCCTCGCCGCGTTCGAGCGCAACCCCGGGCCGTCGATCGCCATCGTGGTCGAGCGCGGCGGCGAACGGCGCACCCTCACCGGGCGCTTCCCGCCCGAGGCGCCGCGCGGGCCGCCGCGACGGATGTTCGTGCGCCGCAGCCCGTCGGGCCGGGTCGACGTCGTGCGCCGCGGCAACACCTTCGAGGCGCGCACGCGCGGCGTGGCGCGCTTCACGCTGCTGCTGTCGCCCGACGTCGTCGACTTCGCCCGGCCGGTGGTGGTGACCGTCAACGGCCGGCCAGTGCACGACGGCCTGGTCGCCAGGGACGTCGGGACGCTGCTCACCTGGGCGGCTCGCGACGACGACCGGACGATGCTCTACGGCGCGGCCCTGGCGGTTGCGGTGCCGTAGGCCGTCGCCGCGTCAGCGGCGGCGCGCCAGCACCGCGGCCAGCGCCGCCAGGCCGCCGGCCAGCACGACCGCGCGCATCACCCGCAGCAGGCTGATGATCCAGGCGATACCCAGACCAAGGGCCGGCCACTGCACCCACCACTGGCCAGGCGAGGTCATCAGGTTGACGACGACCAGGAACGCCAGGATGACCGGCGCCATGAACAGGAACTTCACCGAGCGCAGGGTGTTGACCACGGGTCCTCCTCGCCATCACCAGACGCACGGCCCGCCCGGGCGTTCACTCGGCGCCCCCGGATGGTTCCCGGCCGGGCTCGAGCGGCGGCCGTCGGTCCAGCAGCGGCAGCATCTGCTCGCTAGCCGCTAGCCGCTAGCCGCTAGCCGCTAGCCGCTAGCCGCTAGCCGCCAGCCGCTAGCCTTGCGCCTTCCGCAGCTTCTCGGGGAAGGCGCTCTCCAGCTTGGCCACCTTCGGCAGCGCCACTGCCGCCACATAGGGCTGAGCCGGATTTCGGGCCGCATAGTTCTGGTGGTAGGCCTCGGCGGGGTAGAACGGCTGGGTCGGCTCGATGGTGGTGACGATCGGGTCGGCGAACACGGCCGCCTCGCCGAGCTGAGCGACGTAGGCCGTCGCGACGGCGCGCTGCTCGTCGTCGACCGGGAAGATCGCCGAGCGATACTGCGTGCCCCGGTCGGCCCCCTGGCGGTTGAGCTGGGTCGGGTCGTGGGCCACCGCGAAGAACACCTTGAGCAGCTGGCCGAAGGTGATGACCGCCGGGTCGAAGCCGACTTCGATGGCCTCGGCGTGCCCGGTCGTCCCGGAGCACACGGCCTGGTAGCTGGCGGTCCCTGCCGCCCCGCCGATGTAGCCCGAGGTCACGTGGGTCACCCCGTCCAGCGGCAGGAACACCGCCTCGGTGCACCAGAAGCAGCCACCGGCCAGGATGGCCGTCGTGGCCCCGCTGCGCGCCGGATCGACGTCTCGCTCCGGGTCGGGAAACGCGGCGAGGTCGTCGCCGTGGGCGCTGAACAATTTCGACATCTTCATCGGGGATCCGCTCCGTCGATTGGACGTTCGGCCAGGCGGGCAGGATACGCCGCGCCGCGGCCCCAGCGGGCCAGAACCGCTCGTTACAAGCGCAGACAGTGCAATACCAGAAAGTGCGTGCGACGGTCCGGAAAACGCCTGGCAACGGCCGTATACTCAAGCGTAGGTTGGTGTCTGGAATCAGGCACTTAGCGGCAACTCCCACCAACGCCGAGGGCCGGGCATGAAGAGGTTCGCGTTCGCCGTCGCCATCACCGCGCTGGTCGCGACGGTTTGGGTCCGCGCAACTGCCGACGGGCCGGGGGCCGCGACCGACGCCGGGCCCGCACCGGCTCCCCGCCAGCCGGCGGCCGCTCAGGCGCCGGCGCCGCGTCCGGCCACGCCGGTGGCGGCGCACGACCCCGCATTGACCGGCGCCGCGCAGAGCGAGCTGGTCGCGACCTACTGCGCCACCTGCCACAGCGAACGCGCCAAGGCCGGCGGGCTGTCGCTGGCCGGCTTCAACGCCATGCGGGCGCAGGAGCAGCCGGCGGTGGTCGAGAAGATGATCCGCAAGCTGCGCGCCGGCATGATGCCGCCGGCCGGGGCCAAGCGGCCCGACGCCGCGACGCTGGCCGCGCTGACCACCGCGCTCGAAGGCCGCATGGACGAGATCGCCGCGGTCCGGCCCGATCCCGGCTACCGGCCCTTCCAGCGGCTGAACCGCGCCGAGTACGCCAGCGCCGTCAAGGCCCTGCTCCACATCGACGTCGACGTCACGACGTTCCTGCCGCCCGACACCATCAGCCACGGCTTCGACAACGTCGCCGACGCGCAGACGTTCTCGCCGACGCTGATGGAGGGCTACCTGCGCGCCGCCGGGCGAATCGCCACCCTGGCCCTGGGCGATCCGGCGTCGGCGCCGACCGAAGCCACCTACAAGGTGCCGCGCACCCAGTCGCAGATGGAGCACATCGCCGGGACGCCGGTGGGCACCCGCGGCGGCGTGTCGCTGGTCCACGTCTTCCCGGCCGACGGCGTCTACAGCTTCCGCGCCATGCTGCACTCGATTCCCACCGGGCAGCTCTACGGCAGCATCGTGCGCGGCGAGAAGCTCGAGATCTCGATCGACGGCGCCCGCGTCGCCGTGCTCGACATCGACCACACGATGAGCGAGTCGGACCCCAACGGCATGAACCTGCAGTCGCCGCGCGTCCACGTCACCGCCGGCCCGCACCGCGTCGCCGCGGCGTTCCTGCGCCAGTTCGAAGCCCCGGTGGACGACATCCTGGCGCCGCAGGACTACACGCTGGCCGACTCGCAGATCGGCAGCGGGTTCGGCATCACCACGCTGCCGCACGTCCGCGACTTCGCCATCAGCGGGCCGTTCGAGGTCACCGGCGTCTCGGACACCGTGAGCCGGCGGACGGTGTTCTCGTGCCGGCCGACGGCCGAGAGCGAGGAGCAGGCCTGCGCCAGCCAGATCCTGCGTCGGCTGGCCTCCCAGGCCTACCGGGAACCGGCCACCGACGCCGACGTCGCCGCGCTGCTGGCCTTCTACGACCGCGGCCGCAAGGACGCCGACTTCGAAGCCGGCATCCGCGCCGCGCTCGAGGCGCTGCTGGCCAGCCCGCGCTTCGTGTTCCGCCTCGAGCAGCCGCCGGCCTCGGCCCGGGTCGGCGACGCCTACGCGGTGGCCGATCTCGACCTGGCCTCGCGGCTGTCCTTCTTCCTGTGGGCCACCGTGCCCGACGCCGAGCTCGTCCGCGTCGCCTCGGCCGGCGGCCTGAAGACCAAGGGGGCCCTCGAGCGCCAGGTGCGGCGCATGCTCGCCGACCCGAAGTCGGAAGCGCTGGCGACGCGCTTCGCCCACCAGTGGCTGCGGCTGCAGGACGTCGAGAAGATCCGGCCCGACGCGCTGCTCTTCCCCTACTGGGACCACACGCTGGCCGAGAACCTGGTGCGCGAGACCGAGCTCTTCTTCGACAGCCTGGTGCGCGACGACCGCAGCATCCTCGACCTGCTGCGCGCCGATTACACCTTCGCCAACGAGCGGGTGGCGCGCCACTACGGGCTGCCCAACGTCATGGGCCAGGAATTCCGCCGCGTCGCGGTGCCCGAGGAGCGGCGCGGGATTCTCGGGCACGGCAGCGTGCTGCTGCTCACCTCGGTGGCCGACCGGACCTCGCCGGTGCAGCGCGGCAAGTGGGTGATGGAGGTGCTGCTCGGCTCGCCGCCGCCGCCCCCGCCGCCCAACGTCCCGCTGCTCGAGGAGACCGGCGGCGCCCGCGGCGCCCGGATGCTCTCGGTCCGCGAACGGATGGAGGAGCACCGCAAGAACCCGGCCTGCACGTCGTGCCACCGGGTCATCGACCCGCTCGGCCTGGCCCTCGAGAACTTCGACGTCACCGGCCGGTGGCGCATGAAGGACGGCGACGTCGCCGTCGACGCCAGCGGCCAGCTCTACGACGGCACGAAGATGGACGGCCCGGCCGGCCTGCGGGCGGCGCTGCTGAAGCACCAGGACGCGTTCCTGCTCAGCTTCACCGAGCACCTCATGACCTATGCGCTCGGTCGCCGCATCGAGCCGTTCGACATGCCGGCGGTGCGCACGGTGATCGACACCGCCGCCGCCAGCGACTTGAAGCTCTCGGCCTTCGTGCTCGGCGTGGTCAACACGCCGGCCTTCAGGATGAACCGGGTCGAGGCCACCGAGACCAACGACCAGGCACCAGGGACCGGAGACCAGGGACCGGGGAAAGAGCGAAACCGATGATCATCACCAAGAAGCACCTGTCGCGGCGCACCGCCCTCAAGGGGCTGGGCGTCACCGTCGCCCTGCCGTTCCTCGAAGCGATGGTGCCGGCGCGCACCGCGCTGGCCAGGACCGCGGCGACGAAGATCCGCCTGGCCGCCATCGAGATGGTGCACGGCTCGGCCGGCGCCACCGCCATCGGGCTGCAGAAGCACATGTGGTCGCCGGCGGCGACCGGCGCCGACTTCGACCTGTCGCCGACCAGCCTGATGCCGCTGAACGGCTTCAAGCCCCACCTGACCATCGTCAGCAACACCGACGTGCGCAACGCCGAGGCGTTCGAACTGCCCGAGATCGGCGGCGACCACTTCCGCTCGAGCGCCGTCTACCTGACGCAGAGCCATCCCAAGCAGACCCAGGGCTCCGACGTGCTGTCGGGCACCTCGCTCGACCAGTACTACGCCCGCAAGGTCGGCCACGAGACCCCGATTCCGTCGATGCAGCTGTGCATCGAGAGCATCGACCAGGCCGGCGGCTGCGCCTACGGCTACTCGTGCGTCTACACCGACACGATCAGCTGGGCGTCGCCGACCGAGCCGCTGCCGATGATCCGCGACCCGCGCGCCGCTTTCGACCTGCTGTTCGGCGTCGGCGCCACCGCCGAGGAGCGCATCGCCCGCCGCCAGCGCGACAAGAGCATCCTCGACTTCATCACCGCCGAGGTCGCCCGGCTGCGTGGCTCGCTGGGACCGGCCGACCAGGCCCGGCTCGGCGAGTACCTCGACGACGTGCGCGAGATCGAACGGCGGATCCAGAAGGTGGAGGAGGCCAACGCCAGCGGCGAGCCGCGGGCGCTCCCCGGCGCCCCGGTGGGCGTGCCCGACAGCTTCGCCGAGCACGTCAAGCTGATGTTCGACCTGCAGGCGGTGGCGTTTGCCAGCGACATCACCCGCGTCTTCTCGTTCAAGATGGGCCGCGACGGCTCGAGTCGCGCCTATCCCGAGAGCGGCAGCACCGCCGGCTTCCACCCGGCCTCGCACCACCAGGACCGCGAGGACCGCGTCCGCGAGTTCCAGAAGATCAACACCTATCACGTCGCCCAGCTGCCGTACTTCCTCGACAAGCTGCAGAACACCCCCGACGGCGACGGCACGCTGCTCGACCACACGCTGGTGATGTACGGGTCGCCGATGGGCAACTCGAACGTCCACAACCACAAGCGCTGCCCGCTGTTCTTCGCCGGCCACGCCGGCGGCCAGCTGAAGGGCGGGCTGCACATCAAGGCCGCCGACGGCACGCCGATGGCCAACCCGATGCTCGCCGTGCTGCACATGCTCGGCCTGAACGACATGACGTCGTTCGGCGACAGCACCGGCGTCATGAACCTCAACGCCGCGCCCGAGACGACCACGGCGCTCTGACCTCTGGGACACGGAGACACGCGGATGCGACAGCGAGTCGGGACGATGGCGGGCGCCTGCGGCGCCCTGATGCTGGCGGTGAGCGTCGTGGCGCAGTCGGCGGCGCCGGTGGCCGACGCGGCGATGCAGGGCGACCGGGCGGCGGTGCGGACGCTGCTGCAGCAGGGCCGCGACGTCAACACCGCCCAGGGCGACGGCATGACGGCGCTCCACTGGGCGGCGATGAAGAACGACGTCGAGCTGGCGCAGATGCTGGTCTATGCCGGCGCCAACGTCAAGGCGACGACGCGGCTGGGCGCCAACACCCCGCTGGTGATCGCCGCCCGCACCGGCAACGCCGGCGTCGTCGAGGTGCTGCTCAAGGCCGGTGCCGACGCCAGCGCCGCGACCACCACCGGCACGACGCCGCTGATGCTCGCCGCGGCGTCCGGCTCGGTCGACGCCGTCAAGGCGCTCGTCGCCGCCGGCGCCGAGATCGACGCCCGGGAGCAGTCGATGCAGCAGACGGCGCTGATGTTCGCCACCGCCTACGGCCGGGTCGCCGCCATGCAGGCGCTCATCGCCGCCGGGGCCGACGTCAAGGCGACCACCAAGGTGGTCGACCTGTCGGCGCTCACCTCGCCGGAGGAGGAGTTCTTCCGGCAGCAGCAACAGCAGCAGGCGCAGACTCCGGCGGCCGCCCCGGGCGGCGCCCGGCCGGCGCCCGAGCCCAACGCCGCGGCGCGGCCGGCCACCGCGCCGCCGCCGACCGCGCCGTCGGGCGGTGGCGGCGGGCGGCGCGGCCCGGCGCAGGGCGCGGCCGGCGTCGAACGGCAGTTCCGCTACAACGAGCTGGTCGGCTGGCAGGGCGGGTTGACGCCGCTGCTCTTCGCCGTTCGCCAGGGATCGCGCGAGGCGGTCGACGTGCTGCTCGCCGCCGGCGCCGACGTGAACCAGGTGAGCGCCGGCGACAAGAGCAGTCCGCTGCTCATCGCGGTGGCCAACGGGCACTTCGACCTGGCCATGCACCTCATCGAGAAGGGCGCCGACCCGAACCTGGCGGCGGCCAACGGTGCCGCCCCGCTCTACGCCGTGCTGAACGTCCAGTGGGCGCCCAAGGCGCTCTACCCGCAGCCGCGCGCCTATCTGCAGCAGACGACCACCTACATGCAGATGCTGACGACGCTGCTCGACCGCGGCGCCGACGTCAACGCCCGGCTGCGCTACAAGGTCTGGTACTCGGGCTACAACTTCGATCTCTCGGGCGTGGACGAGATCGGCGCCACCGCGTTCTGGCGCGCCGCCTACGCCGCCGACATCGACGCCATGAAGCTGCTGGTGGCGCGCGGCGCCGATCCCCACATCCCGACCACCAAACCGGCCGGCCGGCCGCGGGTCGGCGACGCCGGCGTCCGCGCCGGTGGCGACACCTCGGGCCAGCCGCCGCTGCCGGTGGGCGGACCGGGGGTGACTCCGCTCCAGGCCGCCGCCGGCGTCGGCTACGGCGAAGGCTTCGCCGCCAACTCGCACCGCTACGCGCCGACCGGGATGCTCGAGGCCGTGAAGTACCTGGTCGAGGAACTGGGTGCCGACGTCAACGCCGCCGACCACGAGGGCAACACCGCCCTGCACCAGGCGGCCGCCCGCGGCGACGTCGCGATGATCGAGTACCTGGTGTCGAAGGGCGCCGACGTCACCCGCCTGAACCGCGAAGGGCAGAGCACCGCCGACATGGCCAACGGCCCGGTGCAGCGGACCCAGCCTTATCCCGACGCGCTGAAGCTGCTCGAGAAGCTCGGCGCCACCAACCACCACAAGTGCGTGTCGTGCTGATGCCGGGACGTCCCGGTCACCACCGGCTGGCGGCCGCCGTCGCGGCGGCCGTCGTCGCCGTCGGGTTCACCCTGTCGGCGCGGGCCGCCGGGCAGGTCGCCCGGCCCGCCGCGCCGGCTCCGGCGGCGGCGACCGCGCCGCGACCGTCGCCGCGGCCCGCCCCGATGCCGGCGCACGCCGCCGCCGATCCGCTCACCGCTGCGGCACAGAGCGAGCTGGTCACCACCTACTGCGCCACCTGCCACAGCGACCGCGCCAAGGCCGGCGGGCTGTCGCTGGCCGGGTTCAGCGCGATGCGCGCCGCCGACCAGCCCGAACTGGTCGAGAAGATGATCCGCAAGCTGCGCGCCGGCATGATGCCGCCGGCCGGAGCCAAACGTCCCGACGCCGCGACCATCGCGGCGCTGACCACCGCGCTTGAGGCGCGCATGGACGAGCACGCCGCGGCGCACCCCAACCCCGGCTGGCGGCCGTTCCAGCGCCTCAACCGGGTCGAGTACGCGCGGGCGGTCGAGGACCTGCTCGGCCTGGACGTGGACGTGGCCGCGTATCTGCCCGCCGACACGATGAGCCACGGGTTCGACAACGTCGCCGACGTGCAGGGGATGTCGCCGACGCTGCTCGAAGGCTACCTGCGCGCCGCCAGCCAGATCAGCCGGCTGGCCGTCGGCGACAAGGAGGCCACGCCGGCGGTGGTGACCTACAAGGTCGGCCGCACCATGTCGCAGATGCGGCACGTCGACGGCGCGCCGATGGGCACCCGCGGCGGCATCTCGGTGATGCACGTCTTCCCGGCCGACGGCGAGTACGTCATCGGCGTCAACCTGCACAACGAGCCCCTCGGCGGCCTCTACGGCCGCACGACCATGGACGTGATGGATCTCGCCGAGGAGATCGACGTGTCGATCGACGGCGAGCGCGTCGCCGTGATCGCGCTGAACCAGCGCATGAGCGAGTCGGATCCGGCCAACAGCCTCGACCCGCGTACCGCCCGCGTCTACGTCTCGGCCGGGCCGCATCGGGTCTCGGCGGCGTTCGTCCAGCGCTTCGAGGCCCCGCCCACCGACCTGCTGATCCCGGTGGAGAACACCCTGGCCGACGTCAGCATGAGCTTCGGCGTCACGCTGCTGCCGCATCTGCGCGACATGAGCGTGCACGGACCGTTCTCGGTCACCGGCGTGTCGGACACGATCAGCCGCCGCCGCATCTTCTCCTGCCGGCCGACCTCGGCCGCCGAGGAGCCGGTGTGCGCCGCCGAGATCGTCCGGTCGCTGGCGGCGCGGGCGTTCCGCGGTCCGGTGGGCCGCGGCGAACTCGACGCGCTGATGGGGTTCTACGCGCAGGGCCGCGAACGCGGCGATTTCGAGCACGCCATCCGCTATGCGCTGCAGGCGATCCTGGCCAGCCCGCGGTTCGTCTTCCGGCTCGAGGAAGTGCCGCCGGCGACGCGCGCCGGGGAGAGCTACCGGCTGGCCGATCAGGACCTGGCGACGCGGCTGTCGTTCTTCCTGTGGGGCACGGCGCCCGACGCCGAACTGTCGGCGCTGGCGGCCCAGGGCGGACTGCGCACGCCGGCGGGGCTGGTCAGGCAGGTGAGCCGGATGCTCGCCGATCCCCGCTCCGAGGCCCTGGCCACCCGCTTCGGCGCCCAGTGGCTGCGGCTGCAGGACCTCGACAAGATCATCCCCGACTACCTGCAGTACCCCCACTACGACGACACCCTGGCGTGGGGCCTGCGCCGCGAAACCGAACTCTTCCTCGACAGCCTGGTGCGCGAGAACCGCAGCGTGCTCGACCTCATCGACGCCGACTACACCTTCGTCAACGAGCGCGTCGCCATCCACTACGGGATCCCGAACGTCACCGGCAGTCACTTCCGTCGCGTCGCGCTCACCGACCCGCACCGCCGCGGCATCCTCGGGCACGGCAGCATCCTGGCGCTGACCTCGATCGCCGATCGCACCTCGCCGGTGCTGCGCGGCAAGTGGATCATGGAGGTGCTGCTCGGCTCGCCGCCGCCGCCGCCGCCGCCCAACGTGCCGGCGCTCGACGAGGTCAAGGACGTCAAGGGCGGCCGGACGCTGTCGGTCCGCGAGCGGATGGAGCAGCACCGCGCCAACCCGGCCTGCATGTCGTGCCACAAGGTGATCGACCCGCTCGGCCTGGCGCTGGAGAACTTCGACGTCACCGGCGCCTGGCGCATCAAGGACAACGAGGTCGCCGTCGATCCGGTCGGGGTGCTCTACGACGGCATGACGCTCGACGGGCCGGTCGCGCTGCGCGAGGCCCTGAAGGTCCACCAGGACGCCGTGCTCCTCAGCTTCACCGAGGCGCTGATGACCTACGCCACCGGGCGGCGGGTCGAGGCGTTCGACATGCCGGCGGTGCGCCGGATCATCCGCGAGGCGGCGGCTCGCGGCTACACCGTGGCGGCGTTCGTCCAGGGTGTGGCGGCCAGCCAGGCCTTCCAGATGAGTCGTCCGGGCGCCGCCGACGGCGCGCCGCCCACCACCACGGCCGACGGGCGGCACTGATAGGATCCCCAGCGATGTTCATCACCCAGAAGCACCTGTCGCGGCGGACCGCCCTCAAGGGCCTCGGCGTCACCGTGGCGCTGCCGTTCCTCGAGGCGATGGTGCCGGCGCGGACCGCGCTGGCCCAGACCGCGGCGGGCCGCGTGCGCCTGGCCTGCATCGAGATGGTGCACGGCTCGGCGGGAGCCACCGCCATCGGCCTCCAGAAGCACATGTGGTCGCCGGCGGCCACCGGCCGCAGCTTCGACCTGTCGCCGACCAGCCTGATGCCGCTCAACGGGCTGCGCGACCACCTGACCATCGTCAGCAACACCGACGTGCGCAACGCCGAGGCGTTCGAGCTGCCCGAGATCGGCGGCGATCACTTCCGCTCGAGCGCGGTGTTCCTGACCCAGATGCACCCCAAGCAGACGCAGAGCTCGGACGTGCACGTCGGCACCTCGCTCGACCAGCTCTACGCCCAGCGCTACGGTCAGGAGACGCCGATCCCGTCGATGCAGCTGTGCATCGAGAACGTCGATGCCGCCGGCGGCTGCTCGTACGGCTACTCGTGCGTCTACACCGACACCATCAGCTGGTCGTCGCCCGGCGACCCGATGCCGATGATCCGCGACCCCCGGGTGGCCTTCGACCAGCTGTTCGGCGTCGGCGCGACGCCGTCGGCCCGCGCCGAACGACGCGCCGAGGACAAGAGCATCCTCGACTGGATCACCGCCGACGTGTCGACGCTCAAGCGCCAGCTCGGTGCCGCCGACCAGGCGCGGCTGGCCGACTACCTCGACGACGTGCGCGAGATCGAACGGCGCATCCAGGCCACCGAGGCCTTCAACCGCAGCGGCGACGAGCGGGCGCTGCCCGGGGCGCCGATCGGCGTCCCCGATTCGTTCGAGGAGCACATCAAGCTGATGTTCGACCTGCAGGCGATCGCCTTCGCCAGCGACATCACCCGGGTGTTCTCCTTCAAGCTCGGCCGCGACGCCAGCAACCGCGTCTTCGCCGACAGCGGCGTCAAGACCGCCTTCCATTCGGCGTCGCACCACCAGGACCGCGAGGATCGCATCCGCGAGTTCCAGAAGATCAACACCTACCACGTCAGCATGCTGCCGTATTTCCTCGACAAGCTGAAGAACACCCCGGACGGCGAGCGCAGCCTGCTCGACAACACGCTGGTGCTCTACGGCTCGCCGATGGGCAACTCGAACGTGCACAACCACAAGCGCTGCCCGCTGTTCCTCGCCGGGCACGCCGGCGGCCGGCTGAAGGGCGGGCTGCACATCCGGGCGGCCGATGCCACTCCGATGGCCAACGTCATGCTGAGCATGCTGCACCTGCTCGGCCTCGACGAGATGCGCACGTTCGGGGACAGCACCGGGGCGATGGACCTCAACAGCGCACCGGAGACGACGGCGGGCTGACGTGGCGGCCAGCGGCTGGCGGCTGGCGGCTGGTCGTGCGGTACGGAGGGCGGCTCGACGGAGCCGCCGCCCGGCGGAGCCGACGCTCCGCCCGACAGACGGAGACGACGGCATGCAGCGGAACGCGGCGGTGACGCTCGGCCTGGGGGTGGTGGCGCTGACGGCGTCCTTGGCGGCGAGCGGGGCGGCGCCGCAGTCGCCGTCGGCGCGCCCGACGACGATGACGCCGGCGGCCCAGTCGGAGCTGGTCGCCACCTACTGCGCCACCTGCCACAGCGAACGGGCCCGGGCCGGCGGGCTGTCGCTGGCCGGGTTCGACGCCATGCGGGCCCAGGCCTCGCCGGAGACCGCCGAGAAGATCGTCCGCAAGCTGCGCGCCGGGATGATGCCGCCGGCCGGGGCGAAGCGGCCGCCGGCGGGTGACCTCGAACGGCTGCGCGACGCGCTCGAGGCGCGCCTCGACGAGCACGCCGCCGCCCATCCCGATCCGGGCTGGCGGCCGTTCCAGCGCCTGAATCGCGCCGAGTACGCCCGGGCCGTGCGCGACCTGCTCGACGTCGAGGTGGACGTCACGGCGCTGCTGCCGCCAGACACGATCAGCCACGGCTTCGACAACGTCGCCGACGCCCAGACGTTCTCCCCGACCCTCCTGGAAGGCTACCTGCGCGCCGCCAGCCGCGTCGCGGCGCTGGCCCTGGGCGATCCGGACAGCTCGGCCAGCGAGGCCACCTATAGCCTGCCGAAGACCGCCGCGCAGGTGGCCCGGGCCGACGGCGCGCCGCTCGGCACCCGCGGCGGGCTGTCGGTGGTCCACACCTTCCCGGCCGACGGCGACTACACGTTCCGCCTCGACTTCTTCGCCGAGCCGCTCGGCATTCTGTTCGGCAACACCGCCGCCGGCGAGCAGATCGAAGTGTCGATCGACGGCGAGCGGGTGGCGCTCTTCGATATCGACCCGAAGATGAACGAGTCGACGACCGGGCTGTCGCTCAAGACGTCGGCCATCCACGTCACGGCCGGGCCGCATCGCACCACGGCGGCGTTCCTGCAGCGGTTCGAGGGCCCGGTCAACGACCTGGTGGCGCCGATCGAGCACACCCTGGCCGACACCGAGATCGGCATCGCCGTCGGCATCACGACCTTGCCGCACCTGCGCAACCTCGCCGTCGTCGGCCCGCACCGCGTCACCGGCGTCTCCAACACCGCCAGCCGTCGCCGCGTCTTCACCTGCCGGCCGACCGGCGTGGACGACGAGGCCGCCTGCGCCACCGCCATCGTCACCGGATTGGCCGGGCGGGCCTTCCGCCGGCCGCCGACCCCGACCGAGACGGCGCGGCTGCTGCGGTTCTACGACGCGGGCCGGCGCGACGGCAACTTCGAGACCGGCGTGACCAAGGCGGTCGAAGCCATCCTGGCCAGCCCGCAGTTCCTCTTCCGGCTCGAAGACACGCCGGCCTCGGCCCGGCCCGGGCAGCCGTATCGTCTCGCCGACCTCGACCTGGCGACGCGCCTGTCGTTCTTCGTGTGGGGGGGCGGGCCCGATCCCGCGCTCGTCGACCTCGCGGCCAGGGGCCGGCTCACCCCGGCCGCGCTCGACGCCCAGGCGGCCCGCCTGCTCGCCGACCCGCGCGCCGAGGCGCTCGCCACCCGCTTCGCCGCGCAGTGGCTGCGGCTGCAGGACCTCGACGACGTCTCGCCGGATCCGATTCTCTACCCCTACTACGACCGCACGCTGGCCCAGGCCCTCCAGACCGAGACCGAACTCTTCGTCGCCAGCCTGGTCCGCGAGGATCGCAGCGTGCTCGAGCTGCTGACCGCCGACTACTCCTACGTCAACGAGCGCATCGCCCGGCACTACGGCATCCCCGGGGTGAGCGGGCCGCAGTTCCGGCGCGTCACCCTGCCGGCGCCGCGCCGCGGTCTGCTCGGCCACGGCAGCATCCTGACCCTCACGTCGATCGCCGACCGCACCTCGCCGGTGCAGCGCGGCAAGTGGATCATGGAGGTGCTGCTCGGCTCGCCGCCGCCGCCACCGCCGCCCAACGTGCCGGCTCTCGAAGAGACCAAAGGCACCAGCGACGGCAAGCAGCTGTCGGTCCGCGAGCGGATGGAGGAGCACCGGCGCAACCCGGCCTGCACCTCCTGCCACAAGGTGATCGACCCGCTCGGCCTGGCCCTCGAGCACTTCGACGCCACCGGCCGCTATCGCATCAAGGACAACGAGGTGCCGGTGGACGCCGTCGGCGACCTCTACGACGGCACGCGGATGGAAGGGGCGGCGGGGCTGCGGGCGGCGCTGGTCACGCACCAGGACGCGTTCCTGCTCAGCTTCACCGAGCACCTGATGACCTACGCCCTGGGGCGGCGGCTCGAGCCCTCGGACATGCCGGCGGTGCGCCGGGTGATCCGCCACGCCGAGACGCGTGGCTACCGCATGTCGGCGTTCGTGCGCGGGGTCGTGGGGACCGATCAGTTCCAGAAGAGTGTCGTTCGCGCGGCGACCCCGCTCACGACGGAGCAGGGACCGGGGACCAGGGACCAGGGACCAGGAAGAGACGGAGCCCGGCGATGAATCTGTTGACGAAGACGCACCTGTCGCGGCGAACGGCCCTGAAAGGGCTCGGGGCGACGATCGCGCTGCCGTTGCTCGACGCGATGACGCCGGCCGGCGTGCTGCGCGCCCAGGCCGTGTCGCCGAAGGTGCGCCTCATCGCCATCGAGATGGTGCACGGCGCCGCCGGCAGCACCACCTACGGGGCGCGTCAGCACATGTGGGCGCCGGCCGCCACCGGCGCGGCCTTCGACCTGTCGCCGACCGCCATGGCGGCGCTCGAGCCGTACCGCGACCACCTGACCATCGTCAGCAACACCGACTGCCGCAACGCCGAAGCGTTCAGCGCGCCGGAGATCGGCGCCGATCACTTCCGGTCGGCGGCAGTGTTCCTGACCCAGGCCAAGCCGAAGCAGACCCAGGGCTCCGACGTCTACGCCGGCACGTCGCTCGATCAGATCGTCGCCGCCCGCCACGGCCAGGAGACGCCGATTCCGTCGATGCAGCTGTGCATCGAGAACGTCGACCAGGCCGGCGGCTGCTCCTACAACTACTCCTGCGTCTACACCGACACCATCAGCTGGGCGTCGCCGACCCAGCCGCTGCCGATGATCCGCGACCCGCGCGCGGTGTTCGACCAGCTGTTCGGGATCGGCACCACCCCGGACGCGCGGCGGGCCCGCCGCCGCGCCGACAAGAGCATCCTCGACTTCGTCGCCGAGTCGGTCGGCGAGCTGCAGGGGCGGCTCGGCACCGCCGACCGGGCCCGCCTGCACGACTACCTCGACGACGTCCGCGAGATCGAGCGGCGCATCCAGATGGTCGAGGTGCAGAACTCCAGCGGCGAGGTGCGCGAGCTGCCGGGGGCGCCGGTGGGCGTGCCCGATTCCTGGGAGGATCACGTCAAGCTGATGTTCGATCTCCAGGCCATCGCCTTCGCCTCGGACATCACCCGCGTCTTCGCCTTCAAGCTGAGCCGCGACGTGTCGAATCGGGTGTTCGGACCGAGCGGCTCGACGACCGCCTTCCACACCTCGTCGCATCATCAGGAGCGCGAGGACCGCATCCGCGACTTCCAGAAGATCAACGCCTACCACGTCAGCCTGGTGCCGTACCTGCTCGACCGCCTGCAGCGGACTCCCGACGGCGACGCGACGCTGCTCGACAACAGCCTGGTCGTCTACGGGTCGGCGATGGGCAACTCCAACATGCACAACCACAAGCGCTGCCCGCTGTTCCTGGCCGGGCACGCCGGCGGCCGTCTCGCCGGCCGGCTGCACGTGAAGGCCGCCGACGGCACGCCGATGGCCAACGCGATGCTGTCGATGCTGCACGCCCTCGACGTCGACGTCGCCAGCTTCGGTGACAGCACCGGGGCGTTCGATCTCAACCGCGCCGTGGATGCCACGGCGGCGGTGTAGGAGCCCGACGATGGCCCGCCGCGGGATCCTGCCACTGGCGATCGTGCTGCTGACCGCGGCTGCCGGGCTGCGCGCCGCGGGGCCGGCCCCGGTGGCCGACGCGGCGATGCGCCGCGACACCGCCGCCGTCCGCGCCCTCCTGCGAGACGGCCAGGACGTGAACGCCGCGCAGGGCGACGGGATGACGGCGCTGCACTGGGCGGCGACGCACGGCGATGCCGAGCTCGCCGGCGTGCTGCTCACTGCCGGCGCCAATCTCCGCGCCACCAGCCGGCTGGGCCGCTACACCCCGCTGCATGTCGCCAGCGACAACGGCGCTGCGGCGGTCGTGACGGCGCTGCTCGCCCGCGGTGCCGATGCCGCGGCGGCCACCTCCACCGGGGCCACGCCGCTGATGCTGGCGGCGCGGGCCGGGCAGCTGGAGGCCGTCGTCGCGCTGCTCGACGCCGGCGCCGACCCGAACGCCGTCGAGACGACGCACGGGCAGTCGGCCCTGATGTTCGCCGCCGCCGCCGACCGTGCCGAGGTGGTGCGCCACCTGGCGGCGCGCGGGTCGAGGATCGGGCTGACCTCCAGGGTCGTCGACCTGGCCGCCCTCACCGACCCGGGCGATGGCGAGGGCCGTCCGCCGGAGCCGCCGGCCGGCCAGGCGCCGCCGCCGGCCGCCCGTCGTCCGACCGGCGTCGCCGGGGTGTCGCGCCCGTTCCGCTACAACGAGCTCATCGGCGCGCAGGGCGGGCTGTCGGCGCTGCACTACGCCGCGCGCCAGGGCGCCGCCGCGGCGGCCACCGCGCTGGTGGCGGCCGGCGCCGACGTCAACCTGGTCAGTCCGGGCGACGGGACGACGCCGCTGCTCATCGCGACGCTGAACGGCCACTTCGACCTGGCGATGTCCCTGCTCGACCACGGCGCCGATCCGAACCTGGCCGGCGGCGGCGGCGCCGCGCCGCTCTATGCCGCCATCAACGTGCAGTGGGCGCCCAAGGCCGCTTACCCCCAGCCGCGCGCCTACCTGCAGCAGCGCACGACGTATCTGGCGTTGATGACGCGGCTGCTCGACGCCGGCGCCGACCCCAACGCGCGGCTCGGCCGCAAGGTGTGGTACTCGGGCTACAACTTCGATCAGTCGGGCGTCGACGAGGCCGGGGCGACGCCGTTCTGGCGCGCGGCGTACGCCAGTGACGTCGCCGCGATGCGGCTGCTCGTCGCCCACGGCGCCGACCCGGCGATTCCGTCGATCCGCCCCGCCGAACGCACCCGCGGCCTCGACGGCGTCGGCGAGCAGCGCGACGTCTCGGCGCTGCCGCCGCTGCCGGTCGGCGGCCCCGGCGTGCCGCCGCTGCTGGCCGCCGCCGGCGTCGGCTACGGCAAGGGCTTCGCCGGCAACTCGCACGTCGTCGCTCCCGGCGGCATGATGGCAGCGGTGCGCTACCTGGTGGAGGAACTCGGCGCCGACGTCAACGCCGTCGATCACGAGGGCAACACGGCGGTCCACCACGCGGCGTCGCGCGGCGACACCGAGATGATCAAGTACCTGGTCACCCGGGGCGCCGACGTCACCCGCGTCAACCGCGCCGGCCAGACCACCATCGACCTGGCCAACGGGCCGGTGCAGCGGGTGCAGCCGTTCCCCGAGACGATCGCGTTCCTGGCCGCGCTCGGCGCCGTGAACAACCACAAGTGCGTGTCGTGCTGAGGCACGACACGCACAGCGGCTAGCGGCTGGCGGCTAGCGGCTAGCAAGCCAGAACACGAAGAGGGGCCCGGTGGATGTCCGCCGGGCCCTTCGTCTTCCTGGCACTGTCAGTGTCACACCGCGACTTCCTAGCCGCTAGCCCCTAGCCGCTAGTCCCGTCCCTTAGCTTGTAGCGCTGAATCTTCCCCGTGGCGGTCTTGGGCAGCTCGCCGACGAAGTCGATGGTCCGCGGGCACTTGTAGTGGGCGAGCCGGCTGCGGACGAAGGCGCGGAGCGCCTCGGCGAGCGCCTCGCCCGCCACCGCCGACGCCGCCACGACCACGACCGCCCGCGGCTTCAGGACGCCGTCGGCGTCGGGATGCGGCACCACCGCGCATTCGGCCACCGCGTCGTGGGCGACCAGCGCCGCCTCGACCTCGGTCGCCGAGCACCACTCACCGGCCACCTTGAACATGTCGTCGGTGCGGCCGATGTGCCAGTAGCGGCCCTCGGCATCGCGCCGGTAGCGGTCGCCCGACGCGAACCACGGGCCGTGCATCTTGGCCGCGGTCTGGTCGCGCCGCTGCCAGTAGCTCACCGCCGTGCTGCGGCCGTGGACCCACAGCTCGCCCTCGACGCCGTCGGCGACGTCGTGGCCGTGTTCGTCGACGATGCGCATCGCGTACCCCGGCACCGGCTCGCCGACGCTGCCCGGAGTGACCCGCCCCGGTCGCGGCGACAGGTAGCAGTGGAGCACCTCGGTGGAGCCGGGGGCGTCGAGCAGTTCGACCCCGAACCGTTCGCGCCAGCGGCGGTACAGCTCCGGCGGCAGCGGCTCGCCGGCCGACACCGCCAGCCGCAGCGCGCCGACCCCCAGCGACCGGTCCTGGGCCGCCCGCTGCAACACCGCGGCATAGAGCGTGGGCACGCCGAAGAAGACGGTCGGCGCGTGGGCGGCGAGAGTGGCGAATACCGCCTCGGCGGTGGCCCGCCCCGCCAGCAGCACCGCCGGCGCCCCGACCCAGAAGGGGAAGGCCAGCGCGTTGCCGAGGCCGTAGGCGTGGAACAGCTTGGCGGCGGAGAACACGCGATCGTCGCCGGTCAGGCCGACGACGCCGACGCCGAAGCCCTCGCAGCACCAGGGCCAGTCCTGGTGGAGGTGCACGGCCGCTTTCGGCTGGCCGGTGCTGCCCGAGGTCCACAGCCAGAACGCCGGCGCGTCGCGATGGGTGTCGACGGCGGGCAGCGCCGTCGGCGCCTCGCCGACCCAGCGGCGCCACGCCCGGGTCCGCCCGCGGTCCTCGTCGCCCTCGACCAGCAGCACCAGCGGCGGCGCCGCCGCGGCGGCGAGGACCGCCGCCAGGGCGTCGTGCATCGGGCGCGTCGTGACCAGCACGTCGGCGCGGCTTTCGGCGAGAAAGTAGGCGTAGTCGGCGGCGCCGAGGAACGTGTTGCACGGCACCGCCACGGCGCCCACGGCGATGGCGCCGAGAAAGCTGGCGACGAACTCGGCCGAGTCGGGCAGCGCGATGAGCACCCGCGCCTCGCGGCGCACCCCCAGGCGCGTGAGCGCGTGCGCGGTGCGGCCGGTCAGCGCCTCGATCTCGTCGTAGGTCCACGTCCGCGCCGACTCGACCAGGGCCACCCGGCCGCCGTCGCCGGCGGCCCGCCGGCGGGCGAACAGGGCGGCGGCGAAGTTGTAGTCGGCCGGCAGCCCCGGCCCGCCGCCGGGCCCGGCCGCGGCGGCCGGCGTGGTCATGCGCCGCCGACTCCGCCAGCCGCGCGATCGAACTCGACGTTGGCGGTCAGGCGGGTGCCGTCGGCGGCGAACGCGGTCATGTAGGCCTGCACGCGCCGGGCGCACTCGGCGCGATCGTGGTTGTCGAGCGTCAGGTTCAGCAGGTCGATGTACCACGGCGCCTTCACCGGGCTGCGGACCAGCGCGTCGACGATGTCGCGGGCAATCGGCAGGGTGGTGGCCTTGGAGTCGTCGTGGACGTCGCGATTGCCCGCGGCGAGGAGCTTGGCGTACTCCTCGTCGAGGAGCCGCGCGAAGAGCGCCGGGGTCAGGGTGTCGCCGGCGCGGACGCCGGTGGCAGCGTCGTCCTCGGTGAACGGCGCCTGCTTGTGCAGCCACTCCCAGAGGATGCTGACGCGGATCTCGCCGGTGGCCATGTCCTCCATCAGGTAGAGCACGTCGTCGTTGCCGAAGAAGTCGGCCGGCTTCAGCGCCGCGGCCTGCAGGCCCTGGCCGAAGGCGTTGCCGTACTGGATCGCCACGCTGACGAGGTCGCGGGCGCCGCGCACCGTGCGCGGGGCGGGGGCCAGCTCGCGCAGGGCGGCGGCGTCGGCGTCGGTGTAGGTCAGCGCCGGGAAACTCCGCCCGCGCTGGTTGGCCTCGCCGTGGCGTTCCCACACCGGGCGCACGATGTGCACCATCTTCCAGTGCGCCACCCACTTGCCGCTGGCGCCGGCCGCCTGCTCGCGTTCGGCGCCGGCGACGGCGCGGGCCATGCCGGCCTGCACGCCGGCCGGCGAGCCGACCGGGATGTTGGGCTCCATGCCGCCCTGCCACAGCGCGGTGCGGCCGCCGCGATCGGGCGTGTTGACGGCGCGGCGGACCCGGTCTTCGTACGCCGCCATGTAGGCATAGGTCATGGTGATGGCGTCGATGTTGGGGTTCTGGAACGCCGGATCCCAGGCCAGGGCGTCCGAGACGCTGTTGATGTAGTCCCAGCGCCCGGTGTTGAAGCCGACGAAATGGCGGCCGAGCACGGCGCGGATCTCCATCAGCTGGTAGCAGGCTTCGAGCTGCTCGACCAGCACGTAGGCCTTGATGGTGCCGTCGGCGACGCCGGCGTGGCGCTCGAGGGCCGAGAGCAGGTCGTGCCACAACGCCGCTTCCTCGGCGGTCTGGATCTTCGGCAGGTAGAGCACCACCGGCCGGCCCAGCGCCGTCAGGCTGGCCAGGTTGTTGGCGACGTAGATCGCCGCATCGACGATCGACGCCGAGAACCCGGTGCCGTCGCCCCAGCGGACGTGGCGGTCGTCGAGGTGGAGGCCGCGGGCCCGGAAGATCGGCACCGTGTGGGCGAGCTGGGCCCGCCAGTCGGCGACGATGTCGTGGCCCAGGGCGCCCTGCGCCCAGGCGTTCATCTCCCCGGCCACCTCGGCCGCCACCTCGAGGAAGATCGGCGCCCGGGCCAGGGCCAGCGCCAGGTTGCGCTGGTTGTCGAGCGACATGGTGGAAACCTGGCCGAGGGCGTCCTCGCCGTCGAACATCCAGCCGTCGGCGCCCGAGAGCAGCGCGTAGGCGACGTTGCGCAGGCTGGTGCGGGCCGGCGTGCCGGGCCTGGCGGCCGGGCCGGTGCCCTGGATCCACTGCCGGTCGAGGTCCTGCGGGATGTCGCCGCCGTCGAAGCGGCCGGCGCGGGCGTCGGCGACGGTGAGACCGGTTCCGGGAATGATGCCGTCGGCGGCGAGGAAGCCCACCGGCGTCCGGGCCGCGGCCCGAGCCGCGCGCCGGGCCGTACGGGCCCGCATCAGCTCGCCACGCCGGCGGTCGAGCGGCGCCAGGAACTCGATCGCCGCCAGCGCGGCCGGCGTCAGGACATCGTGGTAGGCGGCCGGGACACCGGCGCGAATCTGCAGGGGGCCCACCGTCTGGTGGGCGGCGCGAGCACTCGACATGGCGCGCAGTGTAGCGCGGCGGCCGGTCGCCGTGGTGGCGAGTCTTCGGTTGACGCGCTTCCGGCGGCCGTATACAACTGCCGTCGCGGAGGCGCGGCATGCGACGGACGGTACTCGGACTCATCGTGGCGGCGGGGCTGATGGCGGCGACGCCGCCGGGCGTGGACGCCCAGGGGAGCGGCGGCTACACGCTGGTGCCCAACTGGCCGACGTTGCCGCAAGGGATGTGGTTCGGCCTGCGCGACGCGCCACCGCCGCCGGCCGAACGCGAAGCCCAGGCGGCCGCCCGCCGCGCTCGCGGGCAGATGGGCGGCGGGGGTGGACTGCCGACCAACCAGCCCGGCATTTCCGGCCTGGCCATCGACCAGCACGATCGCATCTATGTCTTCAACCGCGGCCCCAAGCCCGTGATGATCTTCGACACCGCCGGCACGCTGCTGCAGGCCGGCGGCGACGGCGAGTACAACGGCAAGAAAATCAACCCCGACTGGGAGCACTCGGGCGGCGTGGACTGGGAGGGCAACGTCTACGTCATCGAGCGCGACGCGCACCGCATCGTCAAGCTCAACCCGGCCATGGACCGCCTCCTGCTCCAGATCGGCACGACGATGGAGAAGGGCAACGACGCCACCCACCTCGATCTGCCGTCGGGCATCGCCATCCTGAAGAGCGGCAACATCGTCGTCACCGACGGCTACGGCAACAACCGCGTCATCCTCTACGACAAGACCGGGAAGTTCCTCAAGCAGGTCGGCAAGGGCGCCGGCGGCCCGGCCGACAAGGGCACCGGTCCCGGCGAGTGGGTGCTGCCGCACAAGCTGGCCGTCGACGCCGACGAGAACCTCTACATCATCGACCGCGAGAACAAGCGCCTGCAGGTGTTCGACAAGGATCTGAACTACAAGCGCGAGATCAAGAACGAGTGGAATCCGTGGGACGTCCACATCTCGCGGAAGGGCACCGAAGGCGTCGGCTACATGGCCGACCACCTGCTCGAGCGCGTCCACAAGTTCTCGCTCGCCGACGGGACGCTGCTGGCCACCTGGGGCTCGCAGGGCCTCGGCCCCGGCCAGTTCGACTGGGTCCACGGCGTGGTCGTGGACTCCAAGGGCGCGGTCTACGCCGCCGACACCTACGGGCAGCGGATCCAGAAGTTCGTGCCCGCGGGCACGTCGCGATAAGCGTGCCCGCGGGCGCGAACTTCAGCGGCTAGCCGCTGGTCTCATTTCTTGCGGCTGATCGGCGGCACCACGCCGTTCACGCGGTACGCCGTCACCAGCTTGCCGTAGTGCTCGCCCTGGTGCTCGAGCCAGCCGATGAGCTGTGGCCGCGGGGTCTTTTCGACCAGCGGGTAGGACTCGGCGATCGCCGCCTCCATCTCGCTGACCACCGAGGCGCGGGTCGCCGGCTTGGCCTCGTCGGCCTTTTCCTGGGCAGCGAAGTCGAACTTCTCGCCGCGTGCCTGTGCCGAGGTGGCGCGCAGGCCGAGGGTGACGTGCCGCAGCTCCTGCAGCACCGTCCGGCTGTCGGCGTGCGGCTTCCATTGCAGCTTGTCGTCCGGGTACTGCGTGTCCCTGGCCATGGTGAGGATCTTGTCGTGCGTGGCCTTCCACGAACGGATCACGACCTGGTCGTAGGTGGGCGGGGGGTTCTGGGCCGGCGCGGCGGGCGCGACGGCGAGGACGAGCGCAGCGGATGCGAAGAGCGATCTCATGAGGGCCTCCTCAGGCGCCACCGATTGTAGGGGGGGCGTCCGGCGGTGCCGCCAGCGAAGTGACCGGCACCCTCCCGTCGGGGACGAATGGCGGAGGCGCCGGCGATCAGGCGGAGAAGACCCGGGTCGCCGTCCAGTAGACGCCGACCAGGGCGATGACGAGCGACGACGGCACGACCACCCGGCGGTGATACCAGGGGCGATGGCGTCCCCAGCCGACGGCCAGGGCGGCCGCCGCGATCACCGTGAGCTGGCCGGCTTCGACGCCGAGATTGAAGCCGACCAGTGCGACGGCGAAGTCGCCCGGCGGCAGGGCCAGATCGGTCAGCACGCCGGCGAAGCCCAGGCCATGGAGGAGACCGAACGCGAAGACCAGGGCGATCCGCCACGGTGTCAGGGCCCTGGTGCGCAGGTTCTCGACCGCGACGTAGACGATCGACAGCGCGATCAGCGGTTCGACCAGCCGCGGCGGCAGGGCGACGACGCCGTAGAGCGCCAGCGCGAGCGTCAACGAATGGGCGATGGTGAACGTCGTCACCTGGACCAGCACCGGGCGGAGGCGCGCCTGGAGCAGGAACAGGCCGACGACGAACAGGATGTGATCGAGTCCACGCGGCAGGATGTGGACGTAGCCGAGGCCGAGGTACTGCCACAGGCGCGTCCAGCGCGACGGTGTGGCGAAGGGGCCGCCGAGCGGCAGGGCCGTGCTCCAGGCGTCGCCCTGGACCCATTCGGTGGCCTCGCTGCCGTCGGCCAGGGTCACCGTCAGCGGATAGGGATCGACGACCAGGCCGTAGTACCAGCGCAGCGTGCGCGCCCCCGCGGGCATCCGGCCGTGCAGGGTGTAGGCGGCCAGGGCGAACTGGCCGGCCGGTACGGCGGCCGGCGGGGGCGCGTACTCGACGCGCCCGGGCCGCACCTCCTGCCCGTCCACCCACAGCACGACCCGGTCGATCATCAGCGGTGCCCACGCCCGCAGCTGGGCATCGCGCGCCGCCGCGTCGCCCGGGGCCGCGGTGCCCGGGGCCTCGGCGAACCGCTCCAGGCGGAGCACCAGCCACGAGGGGTCGTGCGCCAGGCGCAGCTGGAAGCCGCCGTCGGCAGCCAGCGTGAGGTGCACGGTGGTCCGCTCCAGATCGTGCGCCGCCAGTCGGGGGCTCGCCGCGGTCAGGGCCAGCACCGCCAGTGTGCCGGCGATCCGCCGGGCGAGGGGACCGCGCATCGCCGGATCATACGCGCTCGCTTGCGGGTAAGATGCGCGGCATGCGCCGTGTGGTCTGTGCCGCCGTCGGTGTCGCCGTCTCGGTCAGCGCGTGCAGCGGGCCGGCGCCGCCGCCGATCCGCCCGGTCGGCGACGTCAAGCAGCTGATGCAGTTCGTCGTCGAGCCCGCCGCCGACGTCTATTGGGACGGCGTCGGCACGATTGTCGACCAGTCGGGTGTCACCGAGTTCAAGCCCGAGACCGAAGGGGAGTGGGACGCCCTGATCCACAGCGCCTACACGATCGCCGAATCGGGCAACCTGCTGATGATCGGCGCCCGGCCGCGCGACGGCGGCGAGTGGATGCAGCTGTCGCGGGCCATGGTCGACGTCGGCGAGAAGGCGATCCGCGCCGCCGAGTCGCGCGACCCGCAGGCGGTGTTCGACGTCGGGGCCGAGGTCTACGACACCTGCACGGCATGTCACGCCCGCTACGCCGTGGAACTGGCGCGGCCCAATACCCAGCCGTGACCCGCGGCCCGTGCGCCGGCTGACGGTCCTGTCGTCGAGCCGGCGCCTCGCGCTGCCGGCGGGCCGGCAGGTGCGGTGAATCCGCAGCGGCCGGCCGTGGCAGCAGGCTTGCACCGGGTGCGGGGATGCGCGTCCCTGCCCTCGTCGCCGCCGTCGCGTGCCTCGTCGCGGTCCCGTCGCTCTCGGCGGCACAGCCCTCGCCGGTCGCGCCCCGCACCGAGCAGGAGTGGATCGTCGCGTCGATCGTCGAGCGGATCCACCGGGCGGTGCGGGCGGACCAGCCGATGGCGGCGCCGCCGCGCCTGCTGGTGGCGACGGTGGCGGCCTCGCCCGCGGTCTTCACGGTCACGGTGGGCGACGCCGCCCCACTGGCCGTTCGGATCACCGGACATCTCTGGGCGCCGTCCTCCTACGTCGAGGTCGTACGCCAGGCGCTCGGTGCGCGGCGCGCGTCGGCCGCGGGCCGTAGCGCCGACGCGACGGCGGGTCGGCTGCTCGAGACCCTGCTCGGGCCGTCCTCGGCGACCCGGCTGCTCGACGAGGACCGGCGGATCTCGGCAGAGGTGCGGCGGGCGCCGCTCGGCGCCGCCGGACACGAGCAGGCGGCGTTGCTGCTGGCTGCCATGGCGCTGCGCGAGGGGGCGGCGGCCTTCACCGACGAGCGCCCGGCGCTGTCGCGCCTGACCGCCCATCTCGCCGTCGCCGCCGTGCTGCGTGGCGAGGCGAGGCCCGGCCAGGGGGCCGCCGTCGCCGACGCGGCGCTCCTGGCGCTGGTCGGCCGCGAAGGGGACGCCGTCGCGGCCGCCGCGCGCCTCGACGTCGATCCGATTCCGGCGCCGGTGCGGGCCTGGGCTCGTGCCGTGCAGCTGCGCGCCACCGGCGACTGGCGCCGGCTGGCATGGCCCACGCGCGCCACGCCGCTGGAGCGCACCGAATACGGTCGGGCGCTGGTCCACCGCGTCGGCGACCACCGGTTGATGGCGTGGCTCGACGAGACCGATGAGCCGCCGTCACTGTCCTGGTCCCGCCTGGCGCTGCAGGACAGCTTTTCGGTCGAGAGCGGCCAGACGTACGCGGCGTCGAGCGTGGCGTTTGAACTCGACGAGGCGGTGCGGGCCTGGACCGAGCATCGTCCCGGCGCCGCGGAACCGGCCATGATGTCCGACCTGGCGGCCGCCGCGCCCGACGAGGCCTTCCGGGTCCTCGACTGGCCCCTGTGGGCCGGTTCGGCCGAGCGTCACCTGGTGGCCCGGGCCTTCGCGGCCTTCCGGCACGAACGCGACATGCTCGGCCGGCGCCAGCGTGCCGACGAGATCAGGACGGCACTGGTCGCGACGCTGACCGGCCTGCGGCTGTTCCCGGTGCTGCAGGCGCTCATCGCCGACCAGGAGGCCGATCGGACGGCCGCGCTCGGCGCCGCGGCGGCGCTGCTGCGCGCCGAGCCGCACCAGCTGCCGCCGGCGATCTGGCATGCGCTCGCCGTCGCCAACCGGCGGCAGGCCGTCCGGATGCCGAGCGCCGACGCCTGGTTCACACCGTGGACGCCCGACGGGACGATCCTGCGGCCGATCGAGCGGGCCCTGCGGCCGCGGGTGGATACGACGCCCGTTCCGACGATCGAACGCCTGCACGCCCAGGCGCCGTCGGAGACGTGGGTGGCGTGGACGCTGGCGTGGCGGCTGGCCAACGGCGCGCCGACGGTGGCCGACGCGCGACGGCAGTTCGGGGGGGTGCTCGACTACGACGTCCGGCCGCATCGCTGGATGCTGAGCGATCTGCAGCCGTCGGCGGCCGAGTCGGTGGCGCTGGCCACCGCCACGTGCGAGATCGACGTGGACTCCTGCTCGCAGCTGGCCGGCCTGCACCTGCGCGACGGCCGAGACGCCGAGGCGGCGGTCGAATACGAGCGCTGGTTCTGGCGCTCGGCCAACCGGGTTCGCGCCGCCGGGGACGTGCTGTGGCTGGTCCGCTACCTCTTCGACACCGGCCAGGCCGAGCGCGCCGCCAAGGTGGCGGCGGCTGCCGGCGCGGTCGGCTCGAACTCCGGGCTGCAGGCCCAAGCCGAAGCGTTCGAGCGACAGGGCCGCGACGCCGATGCCGAAGCCGTGCTCCTGGGTCTCGCCGAACGCTACGACAACCATGCGCCGCTCGGCGCCTACTATCTGCGGAGGGCGCGGCGGTCGGGCGATGCCGCCGACCGCGTCCGCGGTGTCGGCCTGCTGCGAACCGCGCTGCCGCGCGGTCTCGAACCGCCGCCGCTCGAGGGGCCGCCGCCGGCCGACGGCGTCACGTTCACGACGTTCGGCGAGCGGGCGGCCCGTGCCGGTCTGCAGAAGGACGACGTGATCGTCGGCATGCACGGGTACCGGGTCCGCTCGACGCAGCAGACCTGGACGTTCACCAGGTTGACGTTCGACGACGCGGTGACCTTCGTGGTCTGGCGCGACGGACGCTACCAGACCGTCCACGGCCGGCTGGGCCAGCAGACGCTCGGCGCCGACCTCAGGAACTACGCGCCGCCGGCCGCCACGCCCTGATCGGCGTCAGCGGCCAGGGCGCTTGCCGTAGCCCGGCCGGAAGTGCTCGTGGCAGGTGACGCACGACTGATAGAGCTCGTCGTTGAGGGCCTCGAGCGCCGCCACGTCCCTGGCCTTGGCGGCCGCGAACGCCTTCCGCCCGGCTTCGCGCATCAGGTCTGCGTCGTCCAGCCACTGGCGCCGGCCGCGGGCGTGCGCCGGCAGCATCAACAGGTTGGCCGACTCGGCCAGCGTGAGCGCCTGCGCCTGCAGCGCCGTCCACGCCTCGCTCGTCGTCGGCGTGCGGCTGGTGATGTAGAAGATCGCATCCGATGTCGGACGAATCAGGTGCACCATGAGCTCGCTCATTGTGCCGACGATGCGCGGCTGCGGGGCCGGCGCCACCGTCGCCGGCGGGGGAGCGGGCGCCTGTGCGGCGAGCACGGCCGCGCCGAGTGCCCCGAGGACGACCACCAGCAGGGCTGTTCGCATCGGCCGAGCATATACTCTTCCGCGTGTCGCTGCTGCCTCTGATGCACTGGCTGGCCGAGTTCCCGTCGAGCATCGCCCTGCGCGAGTCGCTGTTCATGTGGCCGCTGGTCGAGTCGACGCACGTGCTGACGCTGGCCGTGTTCGTCGGGACGACCGCGATGATGGACCTGCGGCTGCTCGGGGCGTCGTTCGGCGGCGTGCCGGCGTCGGCGTTCACCCACCGTCTGCTGCCGTGGACGCGGGGCGCCTTCGCGGTGATGACGGCGACCGGCCTGCTGCTGTTCTACGCCACGCCGGTCCGCAACTATCAGAACCTCTTCTTCCGCGTGAAGGTGATCCTGCTGGTCGTCGCCGGTCTCAACGTGTGGCTGTTCCACTCGCGTATCCACCGCCGCCTCGCCGACTGGGATCTCGATCGCGTGCCGCCGCGGGCGGCACGCATCGCCGCCGTCGTGTCGCTGACCGCCTGGGCCGGCGTCGTCGTCGCCGGGCGGATGATGGCCTACAACTGGTTCGACTGCGACATCCAGCCGCAATCGGCCTTCGTCAACTGGGCGGCCGGCTGCGTCGTCCCGCCGGTCGAGTAATCCCGCCGTGGATCTGCTGCCGCTCTTCGAGTGGTTCGAGACGACCGGGCCGGGCCTGGTGGTCCGCGAGTCGGTGTGGCTGTTCCCGGTCATCGAGGCGCTGCACCTGCTCGGGCTGTGCCTGCTGGGCGGCGCGTTGCTGGTCGTCGACCTGCGGCTGCTCGGCCTCGGTCTGGCCGAGACACCGGTCGCCACCCTGGCCCGGCACGCCCGACCATGGCTGGTGGCGGCGGTGACGCTGATGACCGTGACCGGCGTGCTGCTGTTCCTGTCCGAGTCGGTGAAGTGCTACTACAACACCTCGTTCTGGGTGAAGATCACGACCTTTCCAGTCGCGCTGGCGTTCACCTTCGCCCTGCGCCAGCGGGTCGTCGGCGCCGCGGCCGCCAGCCGCGCCGCCGAACGCCTCACCGCCCTGACCTCGCTCACGCTGTGGTTCGTGGTCGCCGCCGCCGGGCGGTGGATCGGCTTTTCGTGACCGCGGGGCACACCCCGACCGCGCCAGACATCGACTGATCGATTGATCGCTGCCCCACATGACGCTGAGAGCGGGGTCACGAGATCCACCGATGCACGCATCCGATCACCAGATCGTCCGATCAACCGATCACGAGATGGCCACACGGTCTATCGCAGCAGCGGCTGCGTGTCGCCGGGGAGCAGCAGCTGACGGTGCGCCCACCACGGCGCGATGCCGTTGGTCATGACCCGCTCGTGGAAGCGGCGCAGGTCGAACGCCGCGCCCTCCGACGCCCGGACGTCCTCGCGCAGCTGCAGCGCCTGCAGCTTGCCGAGGAAATAGCCGCCGTAGGTCGGGTCGTAGGTGCCGCGTTCGGCCTCCTGGCGGGCCGCCGGCGGCGGCAGGTGGGCGCGCAGCTCGAAGAGCTTCGTGGCCTCGTCCACCGTCCACTCGCCGGTGTGCAGCCGGATGCCGGCGATCAGCCGGCAGATGCGCGTCATCGCCTCGCTCAGCTGCGCCATGCGGTAGCGCGGGTCGTCGGCCATGAAGCCCTCGTCGAACACGAGCTGCTCGGCGTAGTGAGCCCAGCCGTCCTGGCCTGAGCTGGGCTGCGGAAACGGATTGAGGCCGATCCAGATGCGGCGGATCTTGCCGGGCGTGCGGCGCATGAACAGGCTGTGGACGTAATGGCCGGGCATCACCTCGTGGGCGCTGATCACGGTGAGCGTCGGGATGTTGAACTTCTGCAGCCAGGCGTCCTGGCGGGCGGCGTCCCAGTCGGCCTGGGCGTCGGTGATGTAGAAGTAGCTCTTCACCGGCGTGGGCTCGAGCGGCGGCGACGAGTGCATCGACGCCAGGCCCAGGTCGTAGGGCGGCGCCGGCGCCACCACCACCGGCTCGGTGGAGGGCAGCGTCACCAGGCCCTTGCCGGTGACGAACGCCTGCAGCGCGTCCACGGCCTGCTGCGCGGCGGGCACCAGCGCGCCACGCCTGGGGTGGTCCTGCAGGATCTGCGCCCAGACGCCGAGGGCGTGCGTCCGAGGATCGATCCGGGCGGCGGCAGCGATGAAGGCCCGCTCGGCGGCGGCCAGCTCCCGCTCGCCGATCTCCAGCAGCTGCGCGGCCGGCAGATCGACGAGCTCCTCGGCGCGGTAGCGCGCCTCGAGCGTTTCGCGGCCGACCGCGTAGGACCCGTCGGCCGATGGCAGGCGGGTGGCCTCGAATCGGTCGGTAAACGCCTCGATCGCCACCGCGGCCGCGGCGGTGGCGGCGACCAGCTCCTGCGTCAGGGCGGCGTCGGTGAGGCCGGCGAACGCCAGCGGCACGTCGTCGCGGAGCATGCCGGCGGCCCCGCGGAACATCCGCACGCCGCGCTCGGCCATCACCCGCGGCGGGTCGACGAGGTTGGCGTCGGCGGCGGCGAGGAGGGCCGGCACGCCGGCCACCTTGGCGATGATGCGCCGGGCCCGCACCTCGGGCGCGGCCGACTCCATCGTCATCAGGTTGTGGACGCCCGACGACACCGCCGAGGCGTAGACCATCAGGTTCTTCTGCCAGCTCTTCACCGTGTCGAGGTCGAGCAGCCAGCCGTCGATGAGGCCGGCGACGATGCGGTGATCGACCCGCTCGTCGGCGGTGAGGCCGTCGGGCGGGATGGCCTGCAGCGTGCCCCGCAGATCCCGCCAGGTGGCGATGTGGCCCTGGATGCCGGCGGCGCTGAAGTCCTCGAGGGTGCCGTCGTAGTCGTGCAGGCCGTTGCCGGCGGCGATCGACGGGTTCATCCGCGCGAACTCGTCGAGGAAGCGGTCGACGAAGACGGCGAACGCGGGCGGCGGCGGGGCGGGCGGCACCGCCGGGCTGCCGCACGACACGGCGGCGAACCCGGCCAAGCCGGCCAGCAGGAGGAGGGCGTGACGGCGCGCGGTCATCGGGCGATTCTATCGCCCGTCCTGCCGCCGGTCCCGAACTAGCGGTCGCCGGGCTTCTTCTTCGGCGCGCCGCCGCCTTCGGTGGGATCGCGGCCGTCGCGCGGCGCCCCGGTGCCCGACGAGCCCATGAAGATCTTGCGGCCGTCGGTGAAGGTCACGTCGCGGCCGTTGGCCCGCTTCAGCGAGTGGTCCTTGGTCTGGTAGCCGTCGACGATGAGCTCGGTGCCGATGGTGAGCGAGTCGCGAGTGAGACCGCGGCGCAGCAGCGTGTTCGGCGTGCCGCCCTCGACCATCCAGACTTCGGGCTTGCCGTCCTTGACCACCTCGATGTGGATCCAGGCGTGCGGGTTCACCCACTCCAGCTTGACCACCTTGCCCTGAAGTCGGATCGGCGCGTTGGGGTCGAACTCGGCGCCGAAGGCGTGGTGGCCGGCGACCGGCACCGTGGCCGCGATCGTCATCGCGGCGGCGATCCCGAGGAGCATCGTGCGCATCGTGTCGTCTCCTACTTCTGCTGTGACACCCGGCCGGCCCGGGCGCGCTCCTGAGCGCGTTCGCCGCTGAGCACGTTCGACAGCGCGTAGTTGCCTTCGTGGCAGGCGTACTCGTAGATGAGGTCGTCGAGTGTCTCGAAAGGCACCTCGCCGCGCCACGGCCGCGAGAACACCTGGGGGTCGTCGATGGTGAAGCTGTAGAGCAGCGAGTCGGCGTCGACGCGGGTGATGCGTTCGGTGACCGTCAGCGTGTCGGAGGCGCCGCGGAACACCTGCAGCGGATGGAAGTTGGTGGTCTCGACGACCAGCGTGTCGCCCTCCCACCAGCCGATCGAGTCGCCCCACCACGGCCGCACGCCGGCCGGCAGGCGCGGCCGGTCGCGGCCGATGCGGATGATGCGGACGTCGTGCACCATCTCGGTCATGATCATCACGTGGTCGCGCGTCTGCACGATGGTGTAGTTGTTGTTGTAGAAGTAGTTGGGCAGCATCGGCGGCCCGGCGTTGCTGCCGAAGGAGGCGATACAGCGCTCGGCCAGCGGACGGTTCTCGGGGTTGTCGTAGGGCCCGAACTGCTTGGCGCGGGCGTTGCGTTCGGCGGCGCGGGCCACCGCCGCGTCGGTCATCGGCGGCACCCGGCCATCGGGCGGATCGACGATGAGCGAGGTCCGGTACTCGCCGTTCACCACCGCGACGCGCTCGCCGGCGTCGATCCAGAAGTTGTTGTAGCCGCCGACGTTGCCGGCGGCGCCGGTCGAGCCGTCGCCACCCTGCGGCGGCGCCGGGCGGTCGGGGTCGCTCGGCTGGGCGAGCCGCTGGATGCGGTCCTGGACTCCCTTCTCCATCCTGGCGACGACGTCGGCGGACAGCGCCGCCGGCTGGCCCGGCGGCCGTTCCAGCGGGGTGATCGTGGCGTTGGTCCAGTTGCCCTGCAGGTCCGGCACGCCCTCGGGTGTCCGCGGCATCGTCCATGACGCGGCGCTGCCGGCGGGCGCCTGCGCCGCCACCGGGACCAGTGGCAGGACCAGGCCGAGCGTGAGCACCGCGAGCGCGCCGAGGGTGAGGTGGGCAGGTCGCATCGGCGGGTCCCCTACGGCAGCGGCGTCTTGCGCAGGTGCCCGTACATCAGTTCCTCGACGAACTCCACACACTTGAACTGGCCGAGCCGGGCATCGGCGTTGACGTGGCGGTAGAGCGGCATGGCGATCGACCACGGCCGCGAGAACGTCTCGGGATCGGTGATCGTCGCCTCGTACTGAATGTGGTTCGGCCCGGTCATGGTGTAGCGCTCGACCACCGTCATCCCGGCGCCGTGGTGGTTGCCGGAGCGATCGAACCAGCTCTGGTCGTTGAAGCCGTTGGTGCTGACGACGAAGGTGTCCCCGTCCCACTTGCCGACCGACTGGCCCATCCAGGTGTCCACCTGCGGCGGTCCCGGGTCGGTGAGGTAGACGTTGCGGACCGCGCCGGCGTACTCGTAGGCGATGAAGAAGGCCGACTGGCTCTGGAAAATCTGGAACGGGAACGGCATGTAGGTGGCCCGCGGCACCCCGGGCAGGTAGCACTTGATCTCCGGGTCGCTGGTGAGCCACGCCGCCTGGTTGGCCTCCTTCTTCTTCCGCGCCTCCGGCAGATAGGGAATCTCCCCGCCGACCACGACGCCGTTCCCCGACGGCACGGCGCCGACCGCGCCGAAGGCGACGACCTCCTTGGCGGGGACCGGCACCACCGGGCCGGGCCGCATCGCCAGCGCCGCGCGGGCGGTGTGCGCTTCCAGATCCCAGTTGGCGGTGTTGAGTGCCTGCCAGATGCCGTTCAGATCCGGCTTGCCGTCGGCGGTGCGGGGAATGGCGGGGGACGCGGTCTGCGCCTGGCTGCTCACCGGCCGGGCGACGACGGCCAGCGCCGCGCCGGTGGCGGCGGCGACGAGCGCGGTGATCCAGAGCCTGACGGTTGCAGTACGCACCAGTGACCTCCGCGGACCCTCGGATGGTTGCATCCACCCTGCGCGCTGTCAAGCTGGCGCGGTGCCGCGGCGTGCCGATTCGGCTAGACTACGCGGCGCCCCCAACCGGCCACTTCTCAGGAGGACGGCATGACTCGAGGCATGGCAGTCCGCGGGTTCCTCACGGCGATGGCGATCGTCATCGGCGGCGCGACCAGCGCGTCGGCGCAGGTCTTTGGCACCTTCAGCTGGCAGATGCAGCCCTACTGCAATACGGTCACGCTGACGCTGACGTCCGTCACCGGCAACTTCACACTCGACGGATCCGACGACATGTGCGGCGCGGCCAAGAAAGGCAGTGCGTCAGGCATCGGCGTGTTCAACCCGGACGGGACGGTCGGCTTGAACTTCACCATCGTGCTGCCGACCGGCAACACGGTCGCCGTCGCCACCAGTGTCAGCCCTGCCAACGGCCAAGGCACCTGGAGCGACGATGCTGGCAACAGCGGCACGTTCGCCTTTTTCGGCGCCACTCCGGGACTCCCCGTGCGGCCCGGGCCGCAAGTACACTTCCGATCGGGGGGAATCGGGGCGCAGGCAATTACCGGCGGAATCACTGTGATCACCAGCTTCACGGGTGCTCCAGTGGAAAACGTCGGTGGCGGCACGTTCACGCCGGCAACGGGTGTCTATGTCGTACCGAGGGCGGGCACCTACGCGCTGACTGCGCTGGTGCGGTGGCAGCCGTTCGTGGCGGCGGCCGGCTACTACTGCTCGTACATCTTCACGAGTGGTGAGCGTAAGGCAGTCACCTGCGCAGAACCTTCGACGACTGCGGCATTCCTCATCCACAATCTGTCTACTGTCGTCACGTTGGCGGCCGGCGATACCGTGGACATCCGCGCGTTCAACGGCAGCGGCGGCGCTGGCACAGTAGGATCGAGCTCAACAGAGACGTTGTTCACGGTGACCAGGCTGCATTGACCCACCGGGCAATGCGCGCGGCTGGAGACGCCTCCGAGTTCTCGCGAGTTCATGTGTCGCGCTGCGACCGTGGCGACTCCATCCCGCCCAATACCCCGGTGCGTTTGACGAGCCGGGTCGGCCCGTAATGCTGAACCGCAGGCCGCCGGGCGGTTGGCGCCGAACGCCGCATCGGCTCAGGGGTCTTGCCGACGGGTGCAGGCACTGATGCGGTTTCAGCGCCTGCCCCGGCCGTGCGCCAACGACCTCCATCCGTTCGTCCGGGACGAGTTCCTCGAGTTGTGGCAGGCCGTCGACGACCACCGCGACGACTGAGCGCGCGGCCCGCATCGGCCCTGGGCCACAGGCGACGGTGGTACCCGCGGTATAGAATCCACGCGACCCTCCGCCCATGGAGACCCCGCTCACCCCGCTCGAGTTCATGCGGCGCGCCCGGCGGCTCTACGCCGGGCGCGAGGCCGTCGTCTCGGGCGGCGTCCGCCGCACCTACGCACAGTTCTTCGATCGCTGCGACCGCTGGAGCAGCGCCCTGCAGGCGCTCGGCGTCCGGCCCGGCGACCGGGTCGCCTACATCTCGCCGAACACGCCGGCGCAGCTCGAGTCCTTCTACGCCGTGCCGCAGATCGGCGCCGTGCTGGTGCCGATCAACTTCCGGCTGTCGGCCGAGGAGTTCGAGTACCTCATCACCCACAGCGGGGCAGTGGTGGTCTGCGCCGATGCCGACTACCTCGAGGCGGTCGATCGCATCCGCCCGGCGCTCACCGGCGTGCGCCACTTCGTGGCGTTGACCGGCAGCCGGGCCGGCTGGCTGGACTACGAAGGCCTGATCGCCGCGTCGTCGCCCGATCCCGACCGGCCGGCGATCGACGAACGCGACCTGCTGACCATCAACTACACCAGCGGCACCACCTCGCGTCCCAAGGGCGTGATGATCACGCACCGCAACGCCTGGGTGAACGCCGTCGGCATGCTCGTCCACATGCCGATGAGCGCTGCCGACACCTACCTGTGGACGCTGCCGATGTTCCACGCCAACGGCTGGACGTTCACCTGGATCGTCACCGCCGTCGGCGGCCGGCACGTCTGCCTGCCCAAGGTCGATCCGGCCGAGGTGTTCAGGCTGATCCGCGACGAGGCCGTCACGTTCCTCTGCGCCGCGCCGACCGTCCTCATCGGACTCGCCAACGCCCCCGACGCCGTCAAGGCCGGAGTGCCGGCCGGCGTGCGGGTGTTGACGGCCGGGGCGCCGCCGGCCGCGGCGACGATCCTGCGGGTGGAGCAGGGGCTGGGCTGGACGGTTACCCAGCTCTATGGCCTCACCGAGACCTCGCCGCTGATGACCTTCTGCGAGGACCTGCCCGAGCATCGCGCCCTGGCGCCGGAGGCCCGCGCCCGCCAGAAGGCCCGCCAGGGCGTCGAGCAGATCACCGGCGGGGAGGTGCGGGTCGTCGACGGCGCCGGCGCCGAGGTGCCGGCCGACGGCGAGACCCAGGGCGAGATCGTCGTCCGCGGCAACGTCGTCATGCGCGGCTACTACGACGATCCCGAAGCCACCGCCCGGGTCATGGGCGACGGCTGGTTCCACTCCGGCGACGCCGCCGTGGTTCATCCCGACGGCTACATCGAGATCCGCGATCGGCTGAAGGACGTGATCATCAGCGGCGGCGAGAACATCTCGTCGGTGGAAGTCGAAGCGACGCTGCTGCGGCACGACGCCGTGCAGGAGGCGGCCGTCGTCGGCATGCCCGATGCGAAGTGGGGCGAGGCGCCGCACGCCTTCGTCGTCTACCGGCCCGGGGTCGAGCCGGCGGCCGACGCGCTGCGGACGTTCTGCCGCGAGCACCTGGCGCACTTCAAGGTGCCGCACAGCTTCACCCCGGTGGCCGAGCTGCCCAAGACGGCGACCGGCAAGATCCAGAAGTACGTGCTGCGCAAGGGCCGGCCGAACATCGCCGCCCAGTGACGCGGGCCCGGCCCGAAGGAGAGTCGCGATGACCGCTCGTCCCCGTGCACGACTCGCGCTGGTGTCGACGATCGCATTGGTGGCGCTGGCCGTGGCCGGTGGCGCCGACGCCCCGTCCTTCCTCGGCGGTTCGCCGGTCGTCCTGGCCCGCCCCGGCCGCGACATGGCCACGGCGACGCCCGAATCGGTGGGCGTGTCCTCCGCGCGGCTCAAGCGGCTCGACGCCGGCATGCAGGGCCTGGTCAGCGGCGGGCGGCTGGCCGGCGCGGTGACGCTGCTGACCCGCCACGGCAAGACGGTGCACGTCGGCGTGCACGGCGTGAAGGACATCCGCACGGGCGCGCCGATGACCCGCGACAGCATCTTTCGCATCTACTCGATGACCAAGCCGGTCACCGGCGTGGCGATGCTGATGCTCTACGAGGAAGGGAAGTGGCGCCTCGACGATCCGGTGTCGCGCTTCATTCCCGAGTTCGGCAAGCTCTCGGTGTGGGTCGGCGAGAACCCCGACGGCACGCCGAAAGTAGAGCCGGCGCGGCGCTCGATGACCATGCGCGAGCTGATGACGCACTCGGCCGGCCTCGCCTACGGCCTGGTCGGCGGCCACGCCGTCGACAAGCTGTACCTGAAGGCCAACGTCCTCGATCCGCGCCAGCCGCTGCAGTCGATGATCGATCGCATGGCGGCGCTGCCGCTGCTGGCGCAGCCGGGCACGCGCTGGTCCTACAGCGCCGCCGTGGACGTGCAGGGGTATCTGGTCGAGAAGCTGTCCGGCCAGCCGTTCGCCGAGTTCCTCCGCACGCGGCTGTTCGAGCCGTTGAAGATGACCGACACGGCGTTCTACGTGCCCAGGGAGAAGCTGCCGCGCCTGGCCCTCGTCCACGGCGAGGACGCGTCCGGGACGCTGACCCCGCCCGACGACAGCCGCGGCGATCCCACCGTACCGCCGGTGGCGGCCTTCGGCGGCCACGGCCTGTTCTCCACCGCGGCCGACTACGCGCGGTTCTGCGAGATGATCCTCGGCGGCGGCGAACTGGGCGGGGCGCGCATCCTGGCGCCGCGCACCGTGGCGATGTGGCGCACCAACCACCTGCAGCCCGACGCGCTCAAGACGGCCCGGGCTGGCACCGGCTGGGGGCTGGGCCCGCAGGTGGTGATGGACGCGGCGGCGGCCGGCGAGCCCTACTCGGACGGCTCGGCCAACTGGTGGGGGATCGGCGGCACCTGGTTCTGGATCGATCCGGAGAAGGACTTCGCGTTCATCGGCATGATCCAGCACTCGGGCCGGTCGCTGCTCGGCGTGACGCAGATCCACGGCTTCTCGCGCAACCTCGTCTACCAGACGATCATGGACTGAGCCCGTGCCGGCCGGGCCGTTCGTCGCCCCACCGCGGCGCGGTCACGCCAGGCGGTGGCAGCCCAGCGCGACCGTCCACTGGGCGTCACCGATGGCGAGGAACAGCTGACCGTCCATGACCGACACGGTCAGCGCCGCCCGCCGCTCCAGGCGCGCGGCGGCCGCCTCGACGACCGCCGGGTCGAACGCGACGACGGGGATGGCCTCGGCGCGATGGATGCGGGCGCCGTGCATCTGGGCGAGCCACTGGCGGACGTCGCGATGGGTGTAGACGGCGGCGCGCCCGGCCAGCTTGTGGCCGCGGTGCAGCCGCTCGGCGCCGGGCAGGCCGATCTCGATCCACGCGGTGAGCCGGCCGGTCAGGTCGCGAACGACGATCGCCGGCTCGTCGCCCGACGACACGCCGTCGGTGAACGCGATGCCGTCCTCGTACTCGAGACAGTAGGCGAGCACCCGGGCCAGCATGTACTCGGCGGATTCCGAGGGATGGCGGGCGACCCGGAGGTCCAGCGTCTCGTAGACGCCGCGATCGACGAGCGACAGGTCGATGCCGAACTGGTAGATCGTCGCCGTCAGCGCCATGCCGGTGGGATGGTACTCGAAGCCGGACGGGGTATCATCGCGGCCGCACCCCACGCCCCCGGCCGCGATGCGTCTCGCCGTCTTCGCCAGCCTGCTGTTCGTCCTGCCGCTGCCCGGCCGCGCCTTCGGCCAGGTGGCCGCGGCGTCGCCGACCCGACCGGTCAAGCGCGCCGCCGCCACGCGGGTGCCCAACGGCAGCATCACCGTGGACGGCGGGGTCGGCGACGAGGCGTGGCGGCTCGCCGACCCGGTGACCGACTTCGTGATGAAGGAGCCGACCGTCGGCGGCACGCCGACCGATGCGATGGAGGTCCGCTTCGCCTACGACGATCGCGCCTTCTACATCGGCGCACGGATGTACGCCGTGAACAGCCGCGAGGTCCAGGCGCCGCTCGGGCGGCGCGACAACGTCACCCAGGCCGAGCACATCCTGGTCGCCTTCGACACGTTCCAGGATCGGCGCACGGCGGTGGTCTTCGGCGTCTCGGCGGGGGGCGTGCGCATCGATCGCTTCCATGCCACCGACACCGAGGACACCTTCGATCTGACCTACGACCTGGTGTGGGACGCGGCGGCGCGCCGCGATCCCGACGGCTGGACCGCCGAGATCTGGATTCCGTTCGCGCAGTTGCGGTTCAGTCCCGAGGACGACCTCACCTGGGGGCTGAACATCCAGCGGTTCCGGCCGCACCTGAACGAGCAGGACACCTGGGTGCTGATTCCCCGGACGGTGCGGGCGTGGTCGTCGTGGTTCGGCGATCTGCGCGGGGTGTCCGATGTCGCCGCCAGCCGTCGCCTCGAGCTGTCGCCCTACGTCGCCGCGGCCTCGACGCTCTACCCCGACACCAGCGCCGGCAACCCGTTCACGGCCGGCGCCAATCTGGCCGGGCGGATCGGCGCCGACGTCAAGATGGGCCTGGGGCCGAACCTGACGCTGGAAGCGACGATCAACCCCGATTTCGGCCAGGTCGAGGCCGATCCCGCCGAGGTCAACCTGACCGCGTTCGAGACCCGCTTCCCCGAGCGTCGGCCGTTCTTCCTCGAAGGGGCGCCGCTCTTCAACATCGGCCACCCCAACTTCTACTACTCGCGGCGCATCGGCGCCCGCCCGCTGGGATCCGCCACCGGCGACTACGTGGACTATCCCACCAACACGACGATCCTCGGCGCCGCCAAGCTCACCGGCCGGCTGCCGTCGCGGACCTCGATCGGCTTCCTCTCGGCGGTGACGGCCGAGGAGTCGGCCCGGGTGGCGTCGGCGCCGGCGCTGGAGCCGCAGTCGGTCGATGTCGCGCCACGCGCCTACTACGCGGTCGGCCGGGTCCTGCAGGAGTTCGGCCGCCTCGGCTCGACGGCCGGCCTGCTGGCGAGCGCGGTGCACCGGGCCGCCGATCCGGACAGCGCGCTGGCCGACCTGCAGGCGAGGAACGCGTTCGCGCTCGCCGGCAACACGTTGCTGCGCTTCCGCGGCGGCGAGTACGAGGTACGGCTGGCCGGCGGCGGGTCGCTCGTCAACGGGACGGCGGCGGCGATGGAGCGGGTCCAGCGCTCGAGCGCCCATTTCGCCCAGCGTCCCGATCGCACCTACTCGCCGCTCGACCCGACCTTGACGTCGCTGGGCGGCTGGTCGGTGCAGGCCAATGTCGATCGGGTCAGCGGCCGGCACTGGTTGTGGGGCGCCAACACCAAGATCGACTCCGAGAATTTCGAGACCAACGACCTGGCGATTCTCAACGGCGCCGACGGCTGGCTGAGCAACGCCCACCTCCGCTACCGCGAGACCCAGCCCGGGCGGGTGCTGCGCAACTACGAACTGCGGCTCGACGCCAATACCGACACCACGCTGCGCCGCCTGGTGCAGGCCGGCTACACCCGGGCCACGGTGTCGGTCACCTGGGCGAACTTCTGGACCTCGTCGGTCGCCGTGCGCCGCGATCTGCCGCAGACCAGCGTGTCGCTGACCCGCGGTGGCCCGCTGATGGGGCGGGCGGCGGGCGTGACCACCGTCGTGAACGTCGGCAACCGCAGCGGCGCGCAGACCCGGTGGAGCGCCGCGCTCACCGCCGCCCGCAACGACGACGGCTACGTCAACGACCGGGTCAGCGGCTCGCTGTCGGTGCGCCCGGGCCCGCGCTGGCAGCTGTCGGCCGACCCGTACTACGACCGCACCACCGAGCCGCAGCAGTACGTCAGCACGCTGGCCGGCGGCCGGCCCGAGACCTACGGTTCTCGCTACGTGTTCGCGTTCATCGACCGGACGACGCTGGCGACGGCGTTCCGCCTCGGCTTCACCGTCAAGCCCGACGTCAACCTGGACGTCTACGCCGAGCCGTTCGCGGCGTCGGGCCGCTACTACGACTACGGCGAGCTGCTGGCGCCGCGCAGCCGGGCGCGCCTGACCTACGGCGCCGCCGGCACGACGCTCACCGTCCACGCCGACGGCAGCCGGACGGTCACCGCCGGCAGCAGCACCTTCACGCTCCGCAACCGCGACTTCAACACGCTGTCGTTCCGCAGCAACGTCGTGCTGCGCTGGGAGTGGCGGCCGGGCAGTACGCTCTACGCGGTCTGGCAGCAGAGCCGGGCCGGCAGCGAGGTGACCGGCGATCACGTCGGCCCGCGCGACATGTTCCGATCGCTGACCGCGCCGGGCACCAACTTCTTCGTGATCAAGAGCTCGTTCTGGCTGCCGGTTCGCTGACGCGACCGTCAGCCCGCTGCCGCACCGCGGCCGAGCTTCGCCGGCTCGTCGAACATGTCCTCGAACACCCGGTAGTGTCCGCCGCGCATGCCGAGCGCGGCGTAGACCGCCTGCGCCCGGGTGTTGGTCTCGTCGACGTAGAGACGCAGCCCGCCGGCCCCCTCGGCCCGCGCCGCCGCGCGGAGGAAGGCGTACATCTGACGAAAGACGCCCAGGCGGCGCGCGTCGCGGGCGACGTGGACCGACTGGATCCACCACACCTGGCGATTCCGCCAGTCGCTCCACTCGTAGGTGACCAGCAGCTGGCCGACGACGCGGCCGTCGTGCTCGGCGACCCAGTAGCGGCCGGCGGCGCGGCCGTCGAGGACGGCCTGGATGCCACGCCGCAGGATGTCGTGATCGAGGTCGAGGCCCTCGGTCTCGGCGGCCATGTCGGCGTTGCCGGCGGCCAGGACCTCGAGATCGTCGGCGTGAGCGGGGCGGATACGCAGGGTCGGGGCGGACACCCGACGACTGTACCCGAGATGGTGCCGGCCGGCGGGCGCGCCGGTGTATCCTCCGCGGCAAGGAGGTAGTCCCATGACCTCTCTCCCGCCCGCCGTCGTCACCGCCGTCGCCCTGGCCGTGTCGGCCGTCGAACCGCAGGCCCGGCCCGACTTCAGCGGCACCTGGACCATGGACCGCGACCGCAGCGAGTCCGTCCACCAGGGCGTCGCCTTCGAACCGCCGACCCTCATCGTGCAGCAGAGCGCCAGTGAGCTGGTCATCGAGACCCGCCGCCGCCAGTCGACGAGCCGGACGACCTACCAGCTGCGCGACACCCGGGGGCTCGCCGACGCCGCGGCACAGGGTGGGCCGCGTGCCTACTGGGACGGCGACGTGCTGGTCACCGAAGCCGCCCGGACCGTGCAGGGGCAGACCGTCTCGATCCGGGAGCGGCGGACGCTCGACGCGACCGGGACGGCGATGACGGTGCAGACCGTGCTGGTCGTCCAGCACGGCTATTCGTTCCGGGGCGGCCGCAACTACGGCGCCGCCACCGACGTCTACCGGCGGACGCCCTGAGCGCGCCCCCACCGGTCGCGTTCGGCGGGCCCGTTGCCGACCGCCTCACGGCGCTGCTCGCGGTCACGATGGCCATGGCCGCGGCCGCCGGGTTGGGGTGGCCGGGGCTGTATCGCGACAACCCGCTGGTCACGGCAGGATGGCGTGGCAACGACGTGGTCACGCTCGTCGTCGCCGTGCCGGCGCTGACGCTGGCCCGCCAGTCCGCCAGGCGCGGGTCGGCGACCGGCCACCTGCTGTGGATCGGCCTGGTCGACTACGCGCTGTACGGCTACCTCTTCTACCTGTTCGGGAGCGCGCTGAACGCGGCGTTCCTGCTCTACGTGGTGGTCGTCACCGCCGCCAGCGCGGCGCTCGTGCAGGGAATCGCCACGGCGCTGTCTGGCGGTATCGGCCGGGCCCTGGCGACGGCGCCGGCCGGTGGGGTGGCGGTCTTCCTGGCCCTGCTGGCCGCCGGTCTCGGCACGGTGCACCTCAGCGCGCTCGTCGGCTTCGTGGCCACTGGCCAACTGCCGGCGATCGTCAGCGCCGTGGCCCACCCCACGCACGTCATCGCGGCGCTCGATCTCTGGCTGGTGGTCGCCTGGAGCGCGGTGGCGGCGTACGGGGTGTGGCGACGGCGACCACTCGGTTTCGTCCTGGCTGCTGCGGTCACCGTGAAGGGCGCGTTCTACATGGCGGCGCTCGCCGCGGCGACCGTCGCGGCCTGGCAGGCCGGGGCCGGGCCAGACGTCTCGCAGGCCGGACTGTGGATCGCGATTGGCGTGGCGTGCGCCGCCGCGGCAACCCGGCTGCTGCGGCCGGTCCGCGGCCTCACCGCGTCCGGGTGACGCGACCGTCACCGCTCACACTCGGCCGTCGTCCGATTGGCCGCGTCATCCCCGGCGGTCGAGGTATCGTGGTCGCACCATGCGTCGCGCCTGCCGATTCGCCCCGATCCCGTGGCTGTCGCTGCTGCTGGTGGCCGTGACTGCGGTTCGGGCCGCGGGCCAGATGCCGGCGGCTGCCGAGGCCGACCCGGTGCTGCGCGCCGCCGACCTCCTGTCGGCCGCCGAGTTGCGCGGTCCGCACCACGCCGTCGAAGAGCGGGTCGAGACGCCGGGGCCGTACCACGTCTTCACCCTGCAATCGACCTTCGGCCGCTTCGAGGCCGAGGGCCGCGGCGCACTGACCCGCCGGCTCGAGGACATCGCCGCCATGGCCGCCCTCGAAGAGCTCAACAAGGCCGGTGTCTTCGCCCGCGCCGCCGGCACGTCGCTGGTCAAGGTCGGCACCGGCGTGGTCGACGCGGTGAGCGACCCGGTGGCCACGGCCAAGGGGGTCGGCGCCGGCGTCAAGCGGCTCGCCGTCAACCTCGGGCGACGCGGCAAGCGGGTGGTGCAGCGGGCGACCGACGACCGTGGCGGGAGTGGCGACGCCGAGTCGTCGACGGCCGCCAAGGCCGGTGGCGCCGCCGGGTCGGCGGCCAAGAGCCTGCTCGGCGTCACCCGCGCGCGTCGCGAGTGGGCGCGCCGCGTCGGAGCCGATCCCTACACCACGAATCCGACGCTCAAGGCCGCGCTCGAGGAAGTGGCGGCGATCGACGCCGCCGGCGGCATCGCCACCAGGCTGGTCGTGCCGATTCCGCCGCTGGTCTCGACCACCGCCGACGTCGGCGATCTGGTGTGGGGGCGCGACCCGGAGGAACTGCGCAAGCTCAACGAGGCGCGGGCCCGCGAGGCCGGGGTCAGTGACGCCGGCTTCGCCGCGTTCTTCGGCAACTTCACCTACACGCTGACGATGCAGACCCGGCTCGTCGCCGCCCTGCACGCCGTCGGCGTGCCCGGGGCCGGGGACTATCTGGAGACGGCCGCCGAAGCCGACGACGAACGCGAGGCGTGGTCCTTCGTCGAGAGCGCCGAGCTGCTGCAGCGGTTCCACGCCGCGTCGCCGGTGGCGGCGCTGTTGACCGACTCGCGGGCCATCGTCGCCCGCATGCCGGCCGGGCAGGCGGTGGCGCTGCTGCCGTTCGACTGGCTGCGCCGGTCCGAGTCGGTCGTCGCGGAGTTCCGCCAGCTCGGCGATCGCACCCGGGCCGAGCTCGGCGCCCGCACGCTGCACGTCCGCGTCAGCGGCCGGATCACCGACGCGGCGGCGGCGGCGCTGGCGGACATCGGCTGGCAGACGCGGTGAGCGCCCCGGGGGCGGTGAGCGCGGAGTGGTCGGGGCGACTGGATTCGAACCAGCGGCTTCTCGCTCCCAAAGCGAGCGCTCTACCAGGCTGAGCTACGCCCCGTGTCGGCTCCATCTTACCCGCGCGGCGTCGCCGGCGCGCGACGGCCTGGGGCTGCCGTCACCTCGGTGCGCTATCCTCCCGTGCCGTGGCGCGCTACTTCGTCACCGGCGGCACCGGTTTTCTCGGCGCCGAAGTCGCCAAGCAGCTCCTGTCCCGCGGCCACCGGGTGGCGGTCCTGGTCCGCGATCCCGCCCGGGCCATGCTCCTGGCGCGTCTGGGCGCCGAGGTGCATCGCGGCGACGTCACCGATCCCGAGTCGCTGCGCGGGCCGATGAGCGGCGCCGACGGCGTCTTCCACCTCGCCGCCTGGTTCAAGACCGGCCACCCCGGCGCGGCGGCGCTGGCCGAGGCCGTCAACGTCGGCGGCACCCGGCACGTGCTGGCGGCGATGCGCGAACTCGGCATCCGCAAGGGGGTCTACACCAGCACCCTCGCCGTCAACTCCGACACCCACGGCGTGGTCGTCGACGAGAGCTATCGCTACCGGGGGCCACACCTGACGGTGTACGACCGCACCAAGTGGCAGGCGCACTACGAGGTCGCCCTGCCGATGATGGCCGCCGGCCTGCCGCTGGTGGTCGTCCAGCCCGGTGTCGTCTACGGGCCGGGTGACACCGGTGGCCTGCGGGCCGTGTTCGTCGCGCACCTGCGCCGCCGCCTGCCGCTGGTGCCGGCGCGGACGGCGTTCTGCTGGGGGCACATCGAGGACACCGCGCGCGCCCACCTCGACGCCATGGACAAGGGCCGCCCCGGCCAGAGCTACTTCCTCGCCGGTCCCGCCCATACCCTGGCCGAGGCCGTCGCCCTCGCCGCGGTGCACAGCCGCCGCGCGGCGCCGCTGGCCGCGGTGCCGCCGGTGGTGTTCCGGGGCGCGGCGCGGCTGTCGCGGGTCGTCGAGGCGCTGCTGCCGCTGCCGGCGGCGCTCTCCGCCGAGACGCTGGCCGTGCTCGGCGGCGCGACCTATCTCGGGGCCAGCGACAAGGCGCGCCGCGAGCTCGGCTTCGCCCCGCGCCCGCTGGCCGCAGGGCTTCGCCATCTCGTCGAGCACGAACTGCGTCAGCTCGGCGTGACGCTGCCGGCCTAGTGTCCTGGAACCGAAGTTCGCTGACGTATTCCCGGCGGGGCATCCCGCCTCGCGGCGTTGCTCCTCCTTCGGATATACGCCAGATCCTCAGTCGTCGCGCCTTGCGATCCGGGCGCCGCGCCACGAATACCTGTCACCGAACCACGGTTCCAGGACACTAGCGGGGCGGCGCCGGCCGCAGCATGCCGTGCTGCAGGATGTCGGACATGATGCCGACCGAGGTCGGCGTCGGCGGCCCGAACTGGTGTTCGACGCCCCAGATCACCTCGACCGAGAAGTAGTAGATGAACGTCCGCACCGCGAACAGCAGCGCGACGCTCACCGGAACGCCGTCGCGCAGGCGGCTGTCGAGGGCCAGGCGCTCGCGGTTGTCCTCGGCGAAGCGTTCGAAGCGGGCGGCGAGATCGGCGTAGAAGCGGTGGATGTGCCGGCCGTCGAACTCCACGGCATCGACGTAGAAGAGCGCCACGTGCGGCCGCCAGCGCACCAGCACCTCGCGGGCCGCCTCGGCGAGCAGGGAGAAGTCGTCGAGGAAGCGGCCTTCTTCGAGGACGACGTTGATCGGGAAGTCGGGTCGCTGCGTGATCGCCTGGAAGCGTTCGAGCAGGGCCTGGAAGATCGACTCCTTGTCGCGGAAATGGTGGTAGACGCTGCCGGTGGAGACCCCGGCCTTGCCGGCGATGTCGCGCATGCTGGTCGCGCCGTAGCCGCGATGCGAGAACTGGTCGAGGGCGGCGTCGAGAATCGCCGTGCGACTGCGTTCCGAACGTTCTTCCTGGAGCATGGGGGGCCACGCTGATTATTTCAGGTCGTCGAGCCAGCGGACCAGCCCGGCGACGGCCTGCGCGCGGTGGCTCACCGTCCCCTTGGCGTCGCCGGCCTCGGCCAGCGTACAGCCGAGCTTGGGGCTGAAGAAGATCGGATCGTAGCCGAACCCGCCGCGGCCGGCAGCGGCCCGGGTGATGCGGCCGGCAACGACGCCCTGGGTCTCGAAGCACACCCGGTCGCCATCGGCGACCGCGATGGCGCAGACGAAACGGGCGGTGCGCAGCGGGTCGGGGACGTCGCGCAGCCGGTCGAAGATCGCCGCGAAGCGTTCGGGATAGGTGGCGGTCGGTGACAGGTAGCGGGCCGATCGCACGCCCGGTTCGCCGTGCATGGCGTCGATCTCGAGCCCGGAGTCCTCGGCGACGACGAGTCCCGGGAGGTGGCGGGCGTAGGCCAGGGCCTTCAGCCGGGCGTTGTCGGCGAACGTCGCGCCGGTCTCGTCGGGCGCATCGAGCGGCGGCAGGTCGGCCAGGGTCTGAATGTCGAGCCCGCGGCCGGCGACCAGGGCCAGGAACTCGCGCACCTTGTCGCGATTCGTGGTGGCCAGCACGAGTCGCGGCATCGGGCCCGCGGCTACCGGCCGAGGATCCGGCCGACGATCGCCCGCTGGTGACCGATGAGGGCGTCGATGCCCTGGCTCGCCAGGGCGAGCAGGCCGTCGAGCGCCGGCTGATCGAACGGCTCGCTCTCCGCCGTGCCCTGGACTTCGACGAAGCGTCCGTCGCCGGTCTTGACGACGTTCATGTCGACCTCGGCCTTCGAGTCCTCCTCGTAGGCGAGGTCGAGCAGCGGCATGCCGGCGACGATGCCGACGCTGGTGGCGGCGACGTAGTCGTTGACCGGAATGGTGGCGAGCTGGTCGGCGTCGCGCAGCCGGCCGAAGGCCAGCACCATGGCGACGAACGCGCCGGTGATCGACGCCGTGCGGGTGCCGCCGTCGGCCTGGATCACGTCGCAGTCGAGCCACAGGGTCCGCTCGCCCAGCCGCTCCAGGCGCACCACCGAGCGCATCGAGCGGCCGATGAGCCGCTGGATCTCCATGGTCCGGCCGCCGACCTTGCCCTGCGCGGCCTCACGCGCCGTCCGGGTGTTGGTCGCCCGCGGCAGCATGCCGTATTCGGCGGTTACCCAGCCCTTGCCGCTGCCGCGCAGGAACGGCGGCACGCGGTCCTCCACCGAGGCGGTGCAGATCACCTTGGTGTGGCCGACCTCGATGAGCACCGAGCCTTCGGCGTGGGCGAGGTAGTGGGGGGTGAGGGTGACGGGGCGGAGGTCGCCGGGCGCGCGATCGAACTGTCGGGTCATGGGGTGCGGATGAGCGCCTCATTTTTCCGTAACGGCTCGCGCAAGTCCACATGTCCGTTCAAAGTGTCGACTTCGCGGCCGTCGACGATGATCTGCACGCGGGCCACCGGCGAGAGGTTGGTGGTGAGCACCGAGACGATGGCGTAGACGGCCATCAGCTCGTTGTGCGACCCGCCGGGCAGGGCGGTGCGGACCGCGGCGTCGAGATCGACGTAGGCGTCGTCGCCGCCGGGCAGGAACACGCCGCGCAGGGTCACGCCGGCCGGTACGGCGCGGGCCAGCGGCGCCGGCGGCTCGGCGGCGAGCTGGGCCTCGACGAGCGCGCGGGCCTGGGCGACCGGGGTGTCGCCGAGCGGCACGTCCTGGGTGACGCCGACCAGGCTGGCGCCGTCTTCGGACGCGAAGTAGAGGGTGGCGGCGATCTGCGGACCGGCCGACGCCGGCGCCGGGGCGACGGTGGCCGCCGGCTCCGCATCCGGAGTCGGCGCCGCCAGACGCCGCCCGAGCGCCGCGAACATCGCCCAGCCGAGGGCCACGACCACCGCCGCGACCAGGGCGCCCACTGCGAGACGACGGCCGTTCATGGCGCCGGGCGTTCGACCTCGTCGCGGTAGCGGCTGATGGCGTCGAAGACGGCGCCGGCGATCCGGTCCTGGTGCGCGCCCGACGCCAGCGCCTTTTCCTCCTCCGGGTTGGAGAGGTAGCCGATTTCGACCAGCACCGCCGGCATGTTGGCGCCGACCAGCACGCGGAAGGGCGCCTGCTGGAGCGGCCGGGGGCTCATCTCGACGCGGCTGCGCATGCTGGCTTCGATGATGGTGGCCAGCCGCGCCGACTGCTCCAGGTAGCGGGCCTGGGCCGCCTCCCAGAGGATCAGCTCGATCGCCCGCATGCCGCCGCCCAGCTGCGGCAGCGCCGTGGGCGCCGCGTCGGCGCGGCGGCGGGCTTCCAGGTCGGCGCGATCGACGCTCAGGTAGTAGACCTCGGCGCCCCGCACCACCGGGCGCACCGCGGCGTTGGCGTGAATGCTGACGAACAGGTCGGCGTGGTTGTTGTTGGCGATGGCGGCCCGCTGATCCTGGTCCAGCGTGCGATCGTCGTCGCGGGTCATGATCACCCGCAGTCCGAGGCGGCTCTCGATGAGCGCCTTCACCTTGCGGCTCACGCTCAGGGTGACCGTCTTCTCCAGCGTGCCGCCCGGGCCCTCGGTGCCATTGGCGTCGCCGCCGTGTCCGGGGTCGAGCACCACCGTGCGGACGCCCGACGAGCGGGGCGGATCGCCGAGGGCCGCCATGGTCGCTCCGGGCGTCAGGACCGGCGCCGGCGCCGTGGCGCCCGGCGGGCCGGCCGGAGCGGTCGGCGTCACGGGCGGTGCCGAGGCCGGCGGCGGGGCCGTGTCGGCGCCGGCCGGCAGCAGGTCGACGACCAGGCGGGTCGTGCCGGCGTCGACGGCCTGGGTCGTGGCCCGGTGCGACGCAAAGCGCGGGCCGGTGACGAGCACGAGCGTCGTCGCGGTGTCGCCGGCGCGGATCGCCTGCAGGAACCCCTGGGCCGGCACCGCGGGAATCACCGCGTCGAGCGCGTCGGCCGAGAACGTCACGGCGAGCTGCCCGGCTCCGGCCGTGACCGTCGCGTCGGTAGCCGGAGTGATCTCGAAGACCACCTGCGCCGCCGTGCCGCCGTACTCGCCCCGCACCATCACACGCGGGACGCGCAGGTCGCCGAGCACCAGCAGGCGGCCGGCGCGGCGGTACTCGATGCGCTGCTCGATGAGCAGGGCCACCGCCCGGGTCACGAACTCGGGCGTGACGAACAGCCGGCCGTCCTGGCGCAGCGGCGGCGCCGCCAGCGAGACCAGGCGCCCCTGCACCGAGACGACGGTGCGGTCCGGGGTCAGCACGGCGGACCGCTCGCCGGCGCTCAGCGTGGCCGCGCCGGTCACGCGATCGTCGCGTGACGTGAGGCCGAACGCCGCTGCGACTTCGTCCAGGGCCAGGTAGTCGGCGCCGTTCAGGGTGGTGACGGCGAGCGCGCGCCGGTTCTGCGCCGTGAGGATCGTGATCGGCGCCGGCGCCTGGCCCTGGGCCACGGAGCCTGACACGACGACGAGCGCGGAGCCGGCAGCGACGGCGAACGCGATGAGACGGCGCACCACCGTCCATCATAGCGTGAGCCTCGCGGCGGTCCGGATCGGCCGAACTCCGGTCGAGGTGGCCGCGGCAGACCGGCGCGACAGGGTAAGATCGCCGCCGCATGACGGGAGGCGGGATGTCGAGACGGGCGGCGGCGATGATGGTGGTGGCGGCGGTCGGCGCGGGGATGGCGACGGGCGTCGGCGCGCAGGGCGGCGGCGCCACCGCCCGCCCCGGCGTGCTCGATTTGTGGGCGGCGGGGAAGACGGCGTTCGGTGTCTTCGTGCCCGACGAGAACCCCGCCCCGCGCGGCCCGAACCGCGGTCCGGCGGTCTACACCGCGGCCGGCGCCGCGAAGCTGCAGGCCAATCCGCTCCTCGACTTCGTGTTCCTCAATCTGGAGGGCGCCTACGACCGCAACGCCGTCATGGCGGTGAGCGAGGGGCTCGGGAAGCGCGGCACACCCGGCCGCAAGACGCTGCTCGTCCGCATTCCATCGCTCGCCGACGCCGGGCCGCAGGTGACCGGTCAGCGCATCAAGGAGATCCTGGCGATGGGCGCCGATGGCGTGACCATTCCGCACGTCGAGAACCTCGACCACGGCCGGCAGGTGGTCAGCCTGTTCTCCGACGCCCGCGCCGACGTGTGGTCGGCGGCCAACCCGGGCGGCACCGTCATCGCCATGATGATGCTGGAGGACCCGCGGGCGATGGAGCAGGCGGCGCAGATCGCCGACATCGGCGGCTACAGCGTGCTGGCGTGCGGCATCGGCAGTTTGACCCAGGCGCTGAAGGGCGACCGCAAGGCGGCCGAAGCCGGCAACCAGGCGCTCCTGGCCGAGACGAAGCGCACGAAACTGGTCAACATGCTCACCGCCGGCGCCGGCGACGTCGCCCAGCGCGTCAAGGAAGGCTTCCTCGGCCTGTTGGCGATGGGCAGCGACACCGACGCGGTGATCCGCGCCGGGCGCGCCGCCGCGGGGCGTTGAGCCGTCAGCCGTCGGCGGGCGCCATGGAGACCTTCTCGATTGCCCCAGCGGCCACGCGCGCACTGTGGGTGGTGCCCGCCATCGTCGTCGGCGTGCTGGTCCTGGTGGGGCTCCTGCTGGGCCGTTCGGTCGTCGCGTCGCGGTCGGCGCGATTCATCGTGACGCCGGCGGGCCTGCAGCTCCACGGCGACTGGTACGGACGCACCATCCCCTGGACGGAGCTGCGCGGCCACGACGCCCGGCGGGTCGAGTTCGCCGCCGAACCCGGGCTCGCGCCGCAGTCCCGCACCATGGGCACGGGACTGCCCGGTTACCAGGCGGGATGGTTCCGGCTGCAGAACGGCGAGCGGGCGCTGCTGTTTCTGACCGACCGGCGTCGCGCGGTGTACGTGCCGACCACGGCCGGCTACAGTGTCCTCGTCAGCCCCGCCGATCCCGACGCGTTCCTCGCTGCGCTGCGCGCGCGAGCCCGGTAGCGCGGGTGCCCCGACCGCCAGCGCCGGCCGTCAGCGTCCGGCGACGAACTTCTGCACCCGTCGCCCGGTGCCGACTTCCGCCGTGTAGAGGTCGCCGCGCGAGTCCACGGCCAGCGCGTGGAGGAACACGAACTGTCCGGCGTAGCGGCCGATGCGGCCAATCGCCGTGACCTCGGTGAGCGTCGCGCGATCGTAGACGTGCACTCTGCCGTTGCCGGCGTCGGCCAGATAGAGCCAGCGCTGCGCGCGATCGGGGGAGAACGCCACCGAGAACGCCGTGCCGAGCAGCCGGGTCGGCCGCTCGACGAAGATCTCGCGCTCGAAGACGCCGGCGGTCGAGAAGACCTGCATGCGATTGTTGCGGCGGTCGGCGACGTAGACCTTGCCGTCCTGCGACACGCGGATGCCGTGGACCAGGGTGAACTGCGCCGGCGGCGGGCCGTCGTAGGTCACGGCCCGCGACGCGGCGTCGTCGGGCGGCTTGCCGTAGGCGCCCCACATCCGCTTGAAGGCGCCGGTGTCGGCGTCGAAGACGGCGACGCGGCGGTTGACGTAGCCGTCGGCGACGTAGAGCTCGTTGGCGGTGGGCTCGACGTAGAGGTCGGCGGCGTTGTTGACGTTGGCCGGGTCGAGCGAGCCGCGGCTCTGCCCGCGCCGTCCGATCTGCAGCAGGAAGCGGCCGTCGCTGGTGAACTTGAGGATCTGGTTCTCCCTGCCGCCGGCCAGCCGCGGGCCGCCGGCCGAGGTGATCCAGACGTGGCGCTTGTGGTCGACGTGGATGGCGTGCTCGTCCTCGGGCCACTCGAAGCCGGCGCCCGGTCCACCCCAGCCGTTGAGGTAGCGGCCGTCGGCGTCGAACTCCAGCACCGGCGGCGCCGCCGTGCAGCACGCGGCCTCCGGGTTCTGGGCCTTCTCGTCGTCGGTCAGTGACCACGGCCGGTGCAGCACCCACACGTGGTCGCGGGCGTCCACGGCGACGCCGGTGACCTGCCCCAGCGTCCACTGCGGCGGCAGCGTCGGCCAGGCCGGATCGACCGCGAAGCGCGGCGGCGCGGTGGACTGCGCCGCCGTCCGGGTGGCGACCCGTTCCGCGCCCGCCAGTGCCGCCAGGACGACGACCGCCCAGGCGACGACGGCGGGCGGCCGCAGCGGCGGGGCGTTCACGCGGCGTGCCCTTCGGCGATGACGCGGTTGCGCCCGGCCGCCTTGGCGGCGTACAGGCGGCGATCGGCGACGTCGAGGAGCGCCGATGCGTGGCGGCCGTCTTCCGGCAGGCTGGCCAGGCCGACGCTCGCCGACAGCGCCGGACGGCGCGACCCGCCGGCCAGCGCCTCCCGCCAGGCGTCGAGACGGGCCACCGCGGTGTCGCGGTCGGCCTGGACCAGCACCGCGAACTCCTCGCCGCCGTAGCGGGCGATGACGTCGTCGTCGCGGAAGGCGTCGCGCAGCCGGTCGGCGGCGTAACGCAGCGCGTCGTCGCCGGCCTGGTGTCCGAAGCGGTCGTTGACGGCCTTGAACTCGTCGAGGTCGATGAGGGCGAGGGTGAAGGGCCGGGTCCGCTGCGACTGGCCGCGCACCAGCCGGGCCAGGCTGTCGTCGAAGAAGCCGCGGTTGAAGAGCCCGGTGAGCGGATCGCGCATCGAGTCGAGCCAGAACGCCCGCGAGCGGACCACCACGGCGGCGTGAATGATGGTGGCGACGGCGATGAGCTGCAGGCGACTCACCTGCGAGTCCCACTGGAAGGTGCCGTAGACCGGCTCGACGGCCCACACCGCCGGCTCCTGCAGGCCCACCCAGGCGACGATGGCCGCGTACTGGAGCACGGCGGCGCCGCCGGCGGCCAGGCACACCCGCGGGTCGTAGCGCAGCCCGGTGCCGGCCAGGGCCACGAAGTACATCGTGTAGTGCACCAGGCTGTTCGAGGCGACGATCGGCCGTCCAGCCAGGATGAAGCTGACGAAGCCGAGCGAGATCACGGCGACGTCGAACTGGCTGGTCGCAAAGCCCAGCCACCACGGCGGATCGTCGCGCGCCGCCAGCCGCTCGAACCACACCGCGAACGCCAGCGCGACGCCGATCGAGGCCAGGCCGAGCCAGTGCTCGACCTGGCCGGGATCGGCCAGCGACGTCGACAGCGGCACCAGGGTGAGCAGGAGCAGCAGCCCGAGCCGGAAACGGGCGACGAACAGGTCGCCCGACCGGCCCAGGTCGCGGCTGAGCGGATCGCTCCAGCCGGCGATCGCCCGGGCCGTGCGCTGGTACAGGCGGAAAGCGGCCATCTCCTCTCGGACAGCGACGTTCCCGTCAGTAGCCCATCGCGTAGCCGGTGCGCCGCGGATCGGCGCCGGCCGTCATCGCCCCGGTGCGCGGGTCCACGCCGATGACCTGCATGTGGCCGAGACTGCCCCAGCCGGGCAGGACCCGGACCGTGTGCCCCATCGCCTTCAGGGCCTCGATGGTCGCCGCCGGCACCCGCCCTTCGATCTGCACGGTGATGGCGGCCCCGGGCTTGTAGAAGTTCGGCTCGGCGTTCAGCGCCAGCCGCGGCGCCTCGATGGCCTGCTGCACCGGCATGCCGAAGTCGAGCAGGTTGACCAGCACCTGGAACTCGGTCTGCCCGATCGTCTCGCCGCCGGGCGTGCCGAAGACGTAGGCCAGCCGGCCGTCCTTGAGCACGACCACCGGCGAGTTGTTGAGAATCGGGATCTTGCCGGCGCCGACGTAGTTCACGTCGGTGGGATACGGCGAGGTCGAGCCGAGGCGCATGCCGTTGTTCAGCAGCAGGCCGGTGGAGCCGACCACGACGTTGTTGCCGAACAGGCCGCCGAGCGTCGGGGTGACGCCGACGGCGTTGCCGAAGCGGTCGAGGATCGAGAACGACGTCGTGTGCTGCTCGGCGTCGTAGTGGTCGGCGAACGCCGGGCCCTGGGCGCGCGGCGACGACGACGGGCTGCCCTCGGGCGTGCCGGCCGACGGATAGGCGATGGCCCGCGTCGGGTCGAAGAGCGCGCGGCGCGTGGTGGCGAACGCCTTGGAGAGCAGGCCGGCCGTCGGCACCGTGACGAACGCCGGATCGGCGACGTAGCGGTAGATGTCCGCCTTGGAGATCTTGATGGCCTCGATGACGGCGTGGAGCGCCGCCGGCGACCCCGGACCGGCCGCCTTCATGTCCACCGCCTCGATGAGGTTGGCGCCCATCAGCACTTCGAAGCCGCCGCGCGACGTCGCCGGATTGCTGTAGAGGTCGTACCCGCGATAGGTCGTGTGCAGCGGCCGGGTCCACTCGGGCTGGTAGGCGGCCAGGTCGGCGGCGCGCAGCACGCCGCCGTGCTCGCGGAAGAAGCGGTCGAACTCCTGGGCGATGTCGCCCTTGTAGAAGCGGTCGGCGGCGGCGCGGATCGCCTCGGCGCGTGAGGCGCCGCGGCCGAGCGCCTGCGTCTCAGCCTCCACCATCTTGCGCAGGGTGGCGGCGTAGTCGGGATTCTTCAGCAGGTCGCCGGCGGCGAGCGGCCTGCCGCCGGGGAGGAAGATCGCCGCGGTGGTGGGGAAGCGCGCCAGGTTCTTCTGGCCGCGGCCGATCGAGGCGGCCAGCATCGGATCGATCGGATAGCCGCGCTCGGCGGTCTCGATGGCCGGCGCGAACACCTCGGCCACCGACATCGTGCCGTAGCGTTCCAGCGCCGAGAGATACCCGCCGAGATTGCCCGGCACGATGCCCGCCTTGATGCCGGCGTTGAGCGTCTCCGGGGTCATCTCGGCCGGCACCAGGGCCTTCGGCGCGGCCCCGGCCATCGACACCGACCAGACGGTGTTGCTGGCCTTGTGGAAGACGGTCATGAAGCCGTTGCCGCCGATGCCGTTCATCTCGGGCTCGCCGAGGCCGGCCATGGCGCCGACGGCGGCGACGGCGTCGAAGGCGTTGCCGCCCTTGATGAGCATCTGCAGCCCGGCCGAGGAGGCGATCGGGTGGCCGCTGGTCACCAGGCCGTTCTGTCCGGCGACGGCCGGGCGGGTCAGGCCGGGCCGCGTCGAGGCCGGGGCCTCGGCGGCCTGTTGCTGGCCGAGGAGGAACGTGCCGCCGAGCGCGACGGCGAGCGCCGACGCCAGGAATGGAATGCGCTGCTGCATCGGAGACCTCCGGGATGGGACGAGCTAGTGTAAACCGGCGCCCGTCACCGCCCGGCGGTCGGGTGTAAGCTGTCTGGTCGGCGGCGGTGGCCTCGCCCGGCCCGGCCGTATCCGCGGAGGAATTGCCATGGTTCGCGTGCGCACGGTGTCGGCGGTGCTTCTCACGACGGCGGTCGCGCTGGCGCTGCCGGCGGCGTCGGCCGGGCAGCAGTTCGGCTCGATCACCTTCCCGACCTCGGGGGCCCCGGCCGCGCAGGAGGCCTTCCTGACCGGCGTCATGGCCCTGCACAACTTCGAGTTCGACGAGGCGGCCGTCGCCTTCCAGCAGGCGCAGAAGGCCGACCCGGCCTTCGCCATGGCCTACTGGGGCGAGGCGATGAGCCACAACCACCCCTTGTGGGCGCAGCAGGACGTCGCCAAGGCCAAGGCCGCGCTCGAGAAGCTGGCGCCGACCCACGAGGCGCGCCTGGCCAAGGCGAAGCTGCCCAAGGAGAAGGCGCTCCTCGAGGCGCAGCAGGTGCTCTACTTCGGGCCGGGCGACAAGCTGGCCCGCGACATCGCCTACTCGAACGCCATGGCGGCGCTCTACGCGCAGTATCCCGACGACCACGAGATCGGCACCTTCTACGCGCTGTCGCTGCTCGGCACGGTGCGCCCCGGCGACACCGGCTACCGGCGCCAGGCCCTGGCCGCCTCGATCGGCCAGAAGATCTTCGCCGCCAACCCCAAGCATCCCGGCGCGGCGCACTTCATCATCCACGCCTTCGACGATCCCGACCACGCCCCGCTGGCCCTGGATGCCGCCAACGCCTATGCGCAGATTGCGCCGTCGGCCGCCCACGCCCTCCACATGCCGTCGCACATCTACGTGCAGCGCGGGATGTGGGAGCGCGTCAAGCAGTCGAACATCGTCGCCTACAAGGCGGCGGTGGAGACCAACGCCAAGCTGAAGCTCGCCGAGGGCCGCGAGGACTTCCACACCCTCGGCTGGCTCGCCTACGCCAACCAGATGCTCGGCGACTTCGCCGAGTCGGCGAAGAACGTCGAGCTCGCCAGGGCGGCCGCCGATCGCAATCCGGCCAGCGCCGGGATCCGCGATGGCTATCTGGGTATGCGCGCCCGGCACATCCAGGAGTCGGGGCAGTGGGAGAAGCTGGAACTGCCGGCACCGGCGGCCGGGGGCGGCGAGCACGCCAACATGCCCGGCATGAACATGGGCCCGTCGCAGGGGTCGGCGACCTGGATCTACATCGTCGGCGTCAGCGCCGCCAAGCTGGGCGACCTGGCCACCGCCGACGCGGCCCTGGCCCAGCTGCGCGGCCTGCGCGAACGGGCGGCGGCCGGTCCCAACGCGTACGCCGTCAAGGCCCACACCATCCGCGAGAAGGAGCTGGCGGCGATCATCAGCGCCGCGCGGGGGCAGAAGGACCAGGCGATCGCCCTGGCCAAGGAGGCCGCCGACGTCGAGCTGACGACCGAAGCGCCGTCGGGGCCGCCGGATCCGATCAAGCCGGCGCTCGAGCTCTATGGCGAGCTGCTCGCCGAGGCCGGCCGCGACAAGGAAGCGGCCGCCGCCTTCGAGCAGTCGCTGCTGCGGACGCCCAATCGCACGCCGTCGGTGAAGGGCCTGGCGGCAGTGACGGCCCGGGCGCGGCAGTCGTCGTCCGCAGGCCGATAGTCAGAATCGCTTCGTGTACACGACCTTGGCGGCCGCACGCCGGTCAAGGGTCGCGAACTGCGCGTTCGGATCGAAGCGGTCTTCGATCCAGTTGTGGGTGTAGACGAAGAACACGTCGTTGCCGGGCCGGACGATCCAGCGGTAGCGGGCCTGCCAGCCCAGCACCCGGCTGACCGAGTCGTACTGGACGTTGTTGACCAGGTACATGAACGGGCTGAACTGGGTGTCGGTGACGACGCGGAGGAGCCGTGTGTCGAACTTCCCTTCGGGCAGGTTCACCCGGTTGTACTCGTAGGTGGTGTTGATGCGCACCCCCGGCCGCGGCCGGACGTCGAGGCCGAGCTGGTATTCCTGACGGCGGCCCGAGAAGAACGTCCCCCATCTGACCTCCGGGCGCAGGGCGACGATCCGCTGGTTGGCGGTGTTGAGGGAGACCTTGTAACGGCGGAACCGGTAGTCCGAGCCGCCCGGCAGCACGACGCCGGGGGCGATCTCGAACGGCCGGTCGAGCCGCTCGTAGGCGGGTGAGATCGTCACCTCGGCGTTGTCGCCGCTGTGCAGCTCGATCCGGAACGGCTGCATCTCGACCTCGATCGACTGCTTGCGGTTCTGCAGGTCGGTGTAGACGGTGGGGTTGATCCCGAAACGGAGCCGGCGGATGTAGGGGTGGCGGGTCTTCGGCCGCGGACTCCAGATGAACTCCGGGTCGTAGAGCCGATACTCGCGCCGTGGCGTGAAGCCGACCGCCGGGTTGTACAGCGCGCCGACGTCCTGGTACTCGGCGGTCGCTTCCCAGATGTCGTTCAGGTACTCGACCCGGCCGCTGAGCGTGTCGCGGTCGCCGAGCGTGCCGCTGCGGGTGGCGGTGGGATCGGCCGACATGCCCACCCAGTAGCCGGACACCGACAGGTTCTTGTTGCCGAGGAAGGTCGCGGTGGCGAGACGGAAGTCGGCGCCGAAGGTCGTCCGGGTGCCCGGCGCTCCGGCTTCGTGGGTGGTGCGGCCGGTGTAGAAGCCGCCGAAGTACGACTGACGCAGGATCCGACGGCGCCATCGACCGACCAGGAAGCTCTCGCCGGCGGCGCCCTCGTCCTCGGCGGTGCGCACGTAGAGGGCGCCGACGTCGTTCTTGCCGGCCTGGCCGTTCAGCTTGCCGCCGCCGATGATCGGCTTGGGCAGACCGGCGACCAGGCCGATCCGGCGCGAGAAGAAGGCGTTGAACGGCAGGTCGAAGAAGGTCGCGCCGTCGAGGAAGAAGGTGCGCCGCTCGGGCAGGAACAGCGGGAAGCGGGTCAGGTTGACCAGCCGCTGGTCCACCTCTGTCTCGGCGAAGTCGGTGTTGACGGTGGCCACCCCGCGGAGGCTCGGCGTCAGGTTGTAGGCCATGTCGATGCCGACGTCGCCGGAGGTCTCCCGCGAGGTCTCGCCGGGCAGCCCGGGGGCGCTGAAGGTGTAGCCCGACGCATAGGGGCGCAGCTCGAAGCCGCGGCCGGGGCTGACGTCTTTCAGTCCGACCAGCAGGCCGGCGTTGGCCATCCGCTGCAGCCCCTGGTTGCGCTGGTGCCCGGTCCACAGCAGCTCCTCCTGCTTGCGGCGCACGGTGCGCTGGAAGTTGATGCCCCAGGCCGGCGCATTGGGGTCGAAGGCGAGGCTGCGGAACGGCAGATCGATCTCGAGCACCCAGCCGATCTCGCTCTGCCGCACCCGCGCGTTCCAGATGCCGTCCCACTCGCGGGCATTGCTGCCGGTCGGGCCCTTGAGCGCGTCGGCCATCAGCCCCGACGGGTTCATCTCGAAGAAGTAGCCGGTCTGCTGGTTCAGGAACGTGTCGATCGTCCACATGAACCGGTCGTCGGCGCTCAGGAACTCGTCGCGCTTGCTGGTATTGCCCTTGAGCTTGTCCGGTTCCGAGTCGTAGAGCGTCGCGCCGATGTAGAGGTGGTCGCGGTTGTAGACGATGCGCACCTCGGTACGCTCGGTCGGGGTGCCGCCGAGTACCGGATCCTGCATGATGAACTCGCCGCCGTGCTCGGCGCGGCCCCACACCGGCTCGTCGAGGACGCCGTCGAGGACGATGCGCTCGTCGTCGCGCATCCGCTCGGCGGTGATCGTCCGTCGCCCCGAGTTCATCACCTCCATCTGCGCCGCCGTCTGCGCTGCGGCGTCGCCGGCCGCCACCGCGACCACGATCGCCGCCCATGTCACTCGCGCCTGCCCAAGCATCGCCGATTAGGATACCGGGCCGGATCGCTGCCACGGCGTGACACTTGGTGACAAGCGGCAGCGCGGCCGCGATCAGCGGGCTCGCGCGTCGGTGATGCAGTCGGCGAGGCGCCGTCGCTGGCGGCCGTCCCGGTCGAAGTTCTCCGGCGCCGTCCAGGCGGCGAACGCGCGATCGAGGGCCGGGAACTCGCCGTCGATGATCGAGTACCAGGCGGTGTCACGGCTGCGCTGCTTGTAGATCGTCGCCTGACGGAAGAGACCCTCGTAGGTGAAGCCCAGCCGGTCGGCGGCGGCGCGCGACGGCGCGTTCAGCGCATCGCACTTCCACTCGTAGCGGCGGTAGCCGAGGGCGAACGCCTCGCGCATCATCAGGTACATCGCCTCGGTCGCACAGCGCGTGCGCTGGGCCAGCGGCGAGAAATTGATGTGGCCGACTTCGATCGACCCGGCCGGCGGATCGATGCGCAGGTAACTGGCGACGCCGATCGGACGGTTGCCGGCGCGATCGACGACCGTGAAGAACAGCGGGTCGTCGGCGGCCGCCACGCGGCGCAGCCAGGCGTCGTAGTCGGCGAAGGCGGCGAACGGACCGATCGGCAGATAGGTCCAGTTGCGGCCGTCGGTGTCCAGGGCATTGGCGTCGAAGAGCGCGCGCCCGTGGGCATCGGGGTCCAGCGGCTCGAGCCGCGTCCACTGGCCGTCGTGCACGCGGCGGGCCGGCCGCGGCGGCGGCTGCCAGCCGTCGAGCGCCGGGCCGATGGGCTGGCCGAGCTCGTTCACACGGGTCATTGCGGTGGTCCTCCACGCCGCGCCGGGGCGGCGAGATCGCGAATCCACGTCGGCGGTTCGGGGTCGCCGGCAAAACTCACCGGGCGACCCAGGCTGCGCGCCCAGCGAAACAGCCACGACGGACCATGGCGGGTCACCAGGGTGTCCGGTGAGCGATAGGCGGGATCGGCCAGCGCCTCGCGCAACGGCACGAACCGGTAGCCGCGTGCGGCCAGCCGCGCCAGCAGCTGGTCCATGAACCGGGCGTGCAGGCGATTGGCGTGGATGAGCAGCGTCTGCGGCACGTCGTCCCGGGCGAAAATCTCGACGGCTTTCGCCTCGGCGAACGCCGTGACGGCCTCGGCGTGATCGAGGTAGGCCTCGCCGACCCGCGCCGCCAGGGCGGTGTCGCCGCGGCGTTCGGCACCAACCAGCGCCGCGTTGAACACGTCGTCGGCTGGCGCGATCGTGTAGGGCGCGACGACCAGCCCTCGATCGGCCAGCGCCCGCGCCACCGCCGCCTTCTTCTCGGCGGTATCGCCGGTGTGGGTGAAGGGGTGACGGAAGAAGGGCTCGTCCGGCGGCACGACGGGATGGCCACGGGTCACGTCGTCGAGGAACGCGGCGGCGCTCAGCTCGTTCAGATCGCTGTGCGTCGCGGTGTGATTGCCGATCAGGTGGCCGGCGTCGCGCCAGGCGTCGACGACGCGATCGCGATCGGCCGGCGCCGGGGCCGCGTGGGGGTGGTCGCGGCTGACGAAGCCGACGACAGGGGCCCCGCGGGCGCGAAGCGCGCCGAGGATGGCGGCGGTGGCGCGCTCCACCGCTGCCGTGCCGAGGCCGCCTTCGGGAGCGACGAAGGGCAGGTCGTCGACCGTCAGCGCCATGGTGCGGGTCGGCGGCGGCGCCGCCAGCACCCGGCGCAGGTCGCCGACCTCGAGCATCCCCGCGGCGACGAAGCCGTTCTGCGAGTCGGGTTCGAGCGCGGCCGCGGCCAGCGACGCCAGCGGCTGGGCGAGATCGACGTGCCACGTGCCGCGCGTGACCGGCTCACGGCCTCGGGCCCGTCGCACCGACACGCGGCGGATCGGCGCGCCATCGTCGATGGCGCCGCGCGCGTCCTGCCGTGTGCCGGCGGTGTCACCGGTGACGACGTAGCGCTCGACATCCCACACCCCGTCGATCTCGACGGGCTGGACGCGCACCCCGAGCATGATCAGCCGGTCGACGACCGGCCTGGCGGCGTCGCCGAGGAGGTAGCCGCACGGCCGCCGCCGCCAGCGGTCCACCCGCAACGGCGCGGCGGCGCGCCACGGCACCACCAGCGGCCGCGCCTGCCCGTTGGTCGCGTCGAGAAACGACATCCGCCGCCGGGTCGGGGTGTGGCTGGCGGCAACGACGAGCGGCCCGCGGCATGCCGTGGCGGTGACTGCGGCATCGGCGCCGCGGGTGACCGCCAGCAGCTGCGGACCGCGGCGGGCCGCCTGGCGGATGACTTCGAGCGCGGCGACGACGTGCGTGTGGACGCGGCGGGCGAGGTGCTGGCGGTCGAGGCCGACGCCCCGCGTCTCGATGAGCAGCGACACCGCCTGCCGCAGGCCGTTCACGTTGCGGCCGGTGTCGGGCTGGACGCCGCCCATCGACACCACCTTGTCGGCGGGGTCCTGCGACGTCGTGTGGTAGTCGAAGTGCGCCAGTCCGGCCGCGGCCAGCGTCGTCCGCACCGGGGCCAGGAAGTGCGCCTCGGCTTCACGGGCGACCTCGGGGGCCAGGTTGCCGACGCCGGCCGCCTGCAGGAGGGCGTCATAGCGTTGCACGACGCCGTACTTCGCCACCCAGCGTCCGGCCACGGTGAACTCGTGCAGGTCGAGCACGACGTCCGGACGGTGGCGGACGGCGAGGCCGGCCAGGGCCCGCGCCTCGGGGGTCTGCAGCAGGAGGTGATCGCGGTTGACGTCGACGCCGCTGGCCGTGGCGCGGACGAAACGCTCGGCCCCGTCGGGGTTGGCGCGCGGCACGACGAGCACGTTGACCTGGTCGAGCAGGGCGCGATGCGGGCCGGCGAGCGCGTCGACGAGGGCCAGCGCCGCTTCGCCGCCGGCCGGCTCGTTGCCGTGCTGTTGCGCCAGAATCAGCACGGTCGGACGATACGGGGACGGGCCGTCACGGCCGGCCAGGCGTACGACCGGCAGCGGCCGTCCCTCCTGCGAGGTTCCCGCCGTGTCGACGCTGACCGTGCCTGGCGCGCGTGAGGCGACCCGGTCGAGGAAGGCGAGCACCTCGGCGTGGCCGGGAAACGCGGTCTCTCCGGGGTAGAACGCCGGGGTCTGGTAGCCGAGCCCTGGATCGGGGAACTGCGCCGCGATTGCCGGTACCTCGGCCGCCGGCGGCGCCATCTGGGCCGTGCCCGCGTCGGCGCCGCCCCAGACCGCGGCGGCAATCGAGACGGCGAGCCACCGCCGCCGCTCGCCGCGTCGTCCCGCGTGGTGCACGTCTCGACTAGCTGCGCAGGGTCGCGTTGAAGAGCGCCAGCGTGCGCTTCCAGGCCTCGGCCGCCGCCGCCTTGTCGTAGCGCGGCGTGGTGTCGTTGTTGAAGCCGTGCTGCGTGCCCGGGTACATGTGCATCTCGTAGGTGACGCCGGCCGCCTTGAGCGCCGCCTCGTAGGCCGGCCACGCCGCGTTGATGCGCTCGTCGGTGCCGGCGTAGTGGATGAGCATGCGGGCCTTGATCTTCGGCACGTCCTCGGCTGCTGGCGGGCCACCGTAGAAGGGCACCGAGGCCAGCAGGTCGGGCACCCGGGTCGCCAGGAAGTTGCAGATGCCGCCGCCGTAGCAGAAGCCGACGGCGCCGATCTTGCCGGTGCATTCGCCGTGCGTCCGCAGGAATCCGGCCGCCGCGACCATGTCTTCGCGCGTCTTGGGCTGCTCGAGCTTCTGGAAGAGCGCCCGCGCCTCGTCCTCGCCGCCGGCCGGGTAGCCGCCGAGCGGGGTCAGCGCGTCGGGCGCGAAGGCGAGGAAGTTGTCGAGGGCGAGCCGGCGGGCGACGTCCTCGATGTGCGGGTTGAGGCCGCGGTTCTCGTGGATCACCAGCACGCCCGGGAGACGCTGGCCGGCGGCCTTGGCCGGGCGCGCCAGGTAGCCCTTGACCGTGCCGTAGCCCTGCGGCGAGCTGAACTCGACGTACTCGGCTTTCAGCCGCGGGTCGTCCTTGGCCACCTGCTGGGCCTCGGCGAACTTCGGGCTGAGCTGGTCGAGCAGCATCGAGGCGGTGACGCCGCCGACGGCGTACTTCGCCGCCTTGTCGAGGAAGCCGCGGCGGTCGAGCGCTCCGTGGACGTAGGCGTCGAAGAGGATCAGGACTTGCGGATCGAAATCGGCGACGGTCTTGCGCTCCATGGGCGTCCTCCGAAAGGCCCGAGCATATAGCGGTTCGCCGCCCGGCCGGTATACTTTCGAACAGACGCGCCGGCTGTCTCGCGGCGTCGCCAGCGCATGCCTCCGCCCCTCCGCCTGGTCTTCCTCGGCTGTGGATTCATCGCCCGCGTGCACAGCGCCCACCTGCGGGCGCTCGGCGACGTGGCGACCTTGAGCTACGCCAGCCGCGATCGCGCCCGCGCCGAGGCGCTGGTCCGCCGCTTCGGCGGCGTGCGGGCCTACGGCAGCTACGCCGAGGCCCTCGCCGATCCGGCCGTCGACGCCGTGGTCGTCGCCGTGCCGCCGCTGTTCCACCGCGCCCTCACGCTCGAGGCGCTCGCCGCCGGCAAACACGTGCTGGTGGAGAAGCCGGCGTTCCCGACCCTGGCCGACTACGACGCGGTGATCGCCGCCCGCGACCGGGCCGGCCGGACGGTGCTGGTCGGCGAGAACGACCACTACAAGCCGCTGGCCGTCAGCCTGCGGCGCCTGGTGGCGGGGGGCCGCATCGGCGAGATGGTCTTCGCCCATTTCACCACCATCGCGCACCGGCTCAAGGCCGCCGACGACTGGCGCAACGACGAGGCCATGGCCGGCGGCGACGCCTTCTTCGAGGAGGGCATCCACTGGCTCCACGTCGCCGGCAGCCTTGGCCCCCGCATCGTCACCGCCCACGGGTTCCGGCCGGCGGTGTCGCCGGCCGGACCCGATCGCCGCGCCAAGAGCATGATGGTGGCGTTCCGCTACGACAACGACGCGGTCGGCGCCCTCTACTACTCGCGCGAGGTACCGTCGCTCTTCCGCGGGCTGCGGCTCTCGAAGCTGTTCGGGCGCGACGGCGTGATCACCTTCGAATCCAACGGGGCGTTCGTGCTCGCTCGCGGCCGCGGCTGGCCGTCGCTGCAGTTCCCCGGCTTCCGCGACATCCGCGGCTACCGGGCGATGTATCGCGACTTCGCCGCCGCGGCGGCCTCGGGCCGGCCCCCCGAGATGAGCCTCGAGCGGGCGGCCGAGGACCAGCGGCTGATGGACCAGATCTATGCGTCGGTCGTCGTGCCGGTGCCCGCCGCGGGGACGGAGCGTTGACGGCGCCGGCCGGACATCCCGATCGATTCGACGTGGTGATCGTCGGTTCGGGTGCCGGCGGCGGCACCATGGCGCAGGCGCTGGCGGGGTCGGGAGCGCGGATCCTCGTGCTGGAGCGCGGCGACCACGTGCCCCGGGAAGCCGAGAACTGGGATCCCGCCGCAGTGTGGAAGCACCTGCGCTACCGCACACCCGAGCGCTGGATCGACGGCGCCGGGATCGAGTTCCTCCCGTATACCCACTACTGCGTCGGCGGCAACACCAAGTTCTGGGGCAGCGTGCTCTACCGCCTGCGCCGCGAGGACTTCGGCGACCTGGCGCACCAGGACGGCGTGTCGCCGGCCTGGCCGATCGACTACGAGACGCTGGCTCCGTATTACGACCGGGCCGAGCGGCTCTACGCGGTGCGGGGCGAGGTCGGGGCCGATCCGACCGAGCCGCCGCGCGGGCCCTATCCGCACCCGGCGGTGCCGCACGCCCCGCGCATCGCCGCGATCGTCGACCAGCTGCGCGGCGAGGGGCTGCACCCGTCGCCGCTGCCGCTGGGGTTGCTGCGTCCCGGTGAGGAGGACGGCTGCCGCCTGTGCAACACCTGCAACTCGTTTCCATGCCGCGAGCACGCCAAGAGCGATGCCGAGGTGTGCTGCGTGCGTCCGGCGCTGACGGCTGCCAACGTCACGCTCTGGACCGGCGCGCGGGCCCGGCGACTGCGGACCGAACCGGCGGGACGGCGGGTCACCGCCGTGGAGTTCGAGCGTCACGGCCGCGTCGAACAGGTCGAAGCCGGTCTGGTGGTGGTGGCGTGCGGCGCGGTCAACTCCGCGGCGCTGCTCCTGCAGTCGGCGAGCGACCGGCATCCCGACGGCCTGGCCAACTCCTCCGGACTGGTCGGCCGCCGCTACATGGCCCACCTGGCGACGATGATGCAGGGGTTCCACCCCTTTGCGCGGAACGAGACGGTGTTCCAGAAGACGGTGGCGATCAACGACTACTACTTCGCCGGTGCGGCGGCGCCGTATCCGCTCGGCCACGTCCAGTCGCAGGGTCGCACCCACGGCATCATGGCCAAGGTGGTGGGGGACACGATCATCCCGCGCATTCCGCTGATGGCCTACGACGCGTGGGTGGCCCGCGGCGTCGACTGGCTGGCGATGTCCGAGGACCTGCCGCACGCCGACAACCGCGTCGTGGTCGATGGCCAGGGCCGCATCCATCTGCACTACCGGCCCAACAATGTCGCGCCGCACCGCCGGCTGGTCGCCGAGATGGAGCGGCTGCTCAAGCGGCTCGGCTTCTGGAAGGTGATGAGCCACTCGCATCTGGCGAAGAACACCACCCACCAGTGCGGCACGCTGTGCTTCGGGACCGACCCGCGGACGTCGGTCCTCGATCCGTTCTGCCGCAGCCACGACGTCGACAACCTGTTCGCGGTCGACGCCTCGTTCTTCCCGTCGTCGGCGGCGGTCAACCCCGGGCTGACCATCGTCGCCCAGGCCTTGCGGGTGGCCGACCACATCCGCGCCACCGATCTCGCCTGACCTCGCCAGGAGCCCCCATGCGCGCCCGCAGCTTCAGCCACGTCGGCCTGACCGTCTCGGACTTCAACAGCGCGGTCCGCTTCTACTGGGAGACGTTCGGCTGTCCGCTGGTCGGGGTCGCCGATACGCCGCCGGAACGGGTGCGGGCGTTCTTCGGCGTCGAGGCGCCGGCGCCACGCTGCAAGATCGGCTGGATCCGGGTTCCCGGCGGCGGGGTGCTGGAGATCTTCGCGTTCGAGCCCGCCCTGCCGCCCGAGCGGATCCCGTGGCACCGGATCGGCCTGACGCACTTCTCGCTGAACGTGCGCAACTTACAGAAATGGCATGACGAACTGAAGGCCAAGGGCGTCGAGATCGTCAGCGCGCCGGAGCGCTCGCCCCGTGGTCACTCCTTCTTCTTCGTACGGGACTTCGACGGCAACCTGATCGAACTGATGGACCTGGGCGTCATGTACCACGTCCTCGGCTGGCTCGGTCCGCTCGGCGGATGGCTGTTTCGCCGCGGAATGTACAAGGAGTACTACCTCCCGACCCCGCCTCGCTGACGTGCGGCCGCGTTCGCCGCAGCCGCTTACAGTTCTGCAATTCCCCGGCCCCTGGCCCCAGATGCCAGGTCCCTGCACTCCTGGCACGCATCCTGCCTAGCTCGTCGGCGCCCCGGCACCCCCGGGTTGTCTTCACTTCGAGGTTGGGCGCATGAACGTGCACAAGGTAGGCGTAGATTTCGCCGCCACGGGTCAGCGGTCCGCAGGCCGCCGCCGCCGAGTCGGCCTGGCACTTCTGACAGCATTCGTCGTGTTCTCGTACGCCGACGCGCCCAGGGTGTCGGCCCAGGCAACCGACGCCACAACGGCCGTGCACTTCCTCGAGCAGGCGTCGTTCGGTCCGACCGCCCTCGAAGTCACCCGGGTGCAGAACATCGGGCCGGCGGCCTGGATCGCCGAGCAGATGGCGCAGCCGGAGAGCCCGGTGCCGGACGCCTTGTCCGGCGATGCGCTGCGCGCCCAGGTCTACCTGAACATGGCCAGCGGCCCCGACCAGCTGCGCCAGCGGGTGATCTTCGCCCTCAGCCAGACGATCGTGGTCTCGGCCAACAAGGTCGGCGACGGCGACGAACTGACGCCCTGGGTCCGGCTGCTGTCGCGTAACGCCTTCGGCAACTTCCGGACGCTGCTGCGCGAGGTCTCGCTCAGCCCGACGATGGGCAAGTACCTGGACAACGTCTACAACCGCAAGGCCACCGCGACGACCTCGCCCAACGAGAACTACGCCCGCGAGCTGCTGCAGCTGTTCTCGGTCGGCACCTGGGAACTGAACCCCGACGGCAGCCAGCGGCTCGACGGCGGCGGCCAGCCGATTCCGGCCTACTCGCAGGCGACCATCGCCAACTTCGCCCGCGCGCTCACCGGCTGGACCTATCCGCCGAAGCCCGGCGCCACGTCCGGCAACTCCAACCCCGAGTACTTCGAGGGCGACCTGGTGCCGACGTCGAGCGCCAGCCGCCACGACACCGACCCGAAGACGCTGCTGAACGGCGTCATCACGCCGGCCGGTCTGACCGCGCCCCAGGACCTCGAGCTGGTCATCGACAACATCTTCCAGCACCAGAACGTGCCGCCGTTCATCGCGGTACGACTCATCCGCTCGCTGGTGACCTCCAACCCGAGCCCCGCCTACGTCACCCGGGTGTCGAACGCCTTCATCAACAACGGCGCCGGCGTGCGCGGCGACCTGGCCGCCGTCGTCCGCGCCGTGCTGCTCGATCCCGAGGCGCTGAACCCGGCGCTGGTCGAACACGGGCGGCTGAAGGATCCGCTGCTGCACGTCATCGGCTTCGGCCGGGCGCTGGGCGCGACCATCGGCGATCCGAACAGCTTCCAGTACGTCTTCGCGAACCTGAGCCAGCGGGTGCTGACCCCGGCCACGGTGTTCAGCTTCTACCAGCCGACGGCGATGATCCCGGGGCAGACCACCTACTTCGGCCCCGAGTTCCAGCTCTATCCACCGGCCCTGGCCATCCAGCGCGCCAACTTCATCTACGGCATCATCACCGGCCAGTTCGGCTCCTCGTACTTCGTCGATCGGGCGCCGTTCCAGGCCGCGGCGGCCGACCCCGCCGGATTGGTCGACATGGTCAACCAGCGGCTGATGATGGGCCGCATGTCGAGCCAGCTGCGGCAGATCATCATCGACGCGACCCAGGCGGTGCCGGCGTCGGATACCAACCAGCGGGCCGTCGGGGCGCTCTACCTGGCGGCGATCTCGAGCGAGTACACCGTCTACGGCGGCGGCTTCAGCGCCGGCGGCGTCATCCCGACCAGCGTGCAGTCGCCCACCGGGCTCACCGCGGCCTACATCGGCGGCAACACGCTCACGCTGCGCTGGAACCCGCCGGCGCTCGGCCCGGCACCGACCGGCTACGTGCTCGAGGGCGGGGTCAGCCCGGGGGCGCCGTTTGCCACCCTGCCCACCGGCAGCCCGGCCACGGTGTTCTCCTTCGCGGCGCCGAGCGGGTCGTTCTTCATCCGGCTCCGGGCCCTCCACGGCGCGCAGGTGAGCCTGCCGTCGAACGAGATCCGCGTCTATGTGAACTACCCGCAGAAGCCGTCGCCGCCGACCAACTTCCAGGCGGCGGTCAAGACCTACTCGATGTGGCTGGCGTGGAAGAACACCTACGCCGGTGGCGCGCCGACCCACCTGCAGATGGACATCACCGGCGGGATCACGACGTCGATCCCGCTGCCGCTCACCGAGACCTTCTCGGTGCCGGCGATGCCGAAGGGCACCTTCACCCTGCGGCTGCGGGCCCTGAATGCCTTCGGCGCCAGCAACCAGTCGAGCTCGGTGACGGTCACCGCGCCGACCAACAACTGCAGCGCGCCGCGCGTGCCCGCCAACTACTTCGCGACCAAGGCCGGCAACCAGGTGGTGGTGTCGTGGGACGCGCCCGCCGGCGGCACCCCGGCGCAGGGCTATCACCTGACGGTCACCGGGTCGATCAGCGGCGTGTTCCCGGTGACCGGCACCGGCTTTGCGGCCGCGGCGCCGCCGGGCACCTACAACCTGAGCATCCGCGCCATCAACGCCTGCGGTCCGGGGCCGTCCACGCCCATCCAGACCGTCTCGATTCCCTAGGTCCGCTCCGAGTCCCGGCCATGCATACGCACACACCCGCCCGTCGCAACTTCCTCAAGCTGAGCGCCAGACTCGCCGCCCTGGGCATCTCCAGCATGGGCTTCGGCCCGACCCGCCGCCTGCTGGTGGCCGATGCCCTGGCGGCCCCGGTCACCGACTACCGGGCGCTGGTCTGCATCTACCTGTCCGGGGGCAACGACTGCAACAACACCGTCGTGCCCACCGACGCCACCTACGCGACCTACCAGTCGCTGCGCGCCGGGCTGGCGCTGTCGCCGGCCCGGTTGACCCCGACGATGTACGGCACGCCCTACGCCCTCCACATCGGCCTGGTCGATCTCGCCCCGGCATTCGCCGAGAACAAGGTCGCCGTCGTGCTCAACACCGGCGCCCTCGAGCGGCCGCTGACCCGGGCGCAGTACCAGTCCGGCGTCACCGCGCCCAGCAACCTCTTCTCGCACTCCGACCAGACGCTCCAGGCCCAGACGGCGACGTCCAACACCATCGGCGGCGGCTGGGGCGGCCGGCTCCTCGACGTCTTCGGCGTCAACGACACGCTCGGGGCGATCTCGGTGGCGTCGGCGGCGACCTTCCTGCAGAGCAGCGGCAACGCCCCCAACGTGATTCCGCCGGGCGCCAGCCTCGGTCTGTCGGGCATGAACATCTATCCGAGCTCGGCCGCCAACGCCCGCAAGCAGGCGGTGTCGGCGATGCTGGCGATGGACGGCGGACATCCGCTCCGCGCGGCGGCCAACTCGGCGTTCGCCGACGGCCTGCAGCTGGCCGAGACGCTGCAGGGCACCGGCGCCGCGTCGCAGATCAACACCGTGTTCCCGGGCACCAGCCTCGGCTCGCAGCTCCGCGAAGTGGCGCGCCTCATCAAGCTGCGCTCGCAGGTCGGCCCGGGCCGCCAGGTGTTCTTCTGCTCGACCGGCGGTTTCGACACCCACACCTCGCAGGACTTCAACCACCAGTCGCTGCTGCAGCAGCTGGGTGGCGCCCTGATGGCGTTCTATCGCGCCACCCAGGAGATCGGCCTGCCGAACAACATCACCGCGTTCACCCAGTCGGAGTTCGGGCGCACCATGCAGCCCAACGGCACCGGCACCGACCACGCCTGGGGCGGCCACCAGTTCGTCGTCGGCGGCGCCGTGCGTCCGGGGGTCTACGGCCGGATGCCGGAGTTCGCGCTCGGCGGCCCGGACGACGCCAACAACCGCGGCGTGTGGATTCCGCAGATCTCCACCTCGCAGTTCGGCGCGACGCTCGGCAAGTGGTTCGGCGCCTCGCCGGCCGAGCTCGCGCTCACGTTCCCGAACCTGGGCAACTTCGCCACGACGGACGTGGGCTTCATGCTCTAACGCTCGATCTAGCGGCTAGGGGTTCGCGGCTCGCGGCTAGACCGTCACACTGCCACGCTGTCACGCCGGCAACACAAAGGGCCCGGTGGATGACCACCGGGCCCTCATCGTGTCCGACTAGCCGCTAGCCGCTACCCCTAGTTCGCGCCGCGCGGCGCTAGTCGCGCCGCGCGGCCGCCCAGTCCCAGTGCCGCGCCGCCCGGGCGATCTCGTCCGGCACGTCGTCGGGCAGGAGCAGCCGCGCCTCGACCAGCTGCAACGCGGCCAGGGCGATGCGGCCCAGGTAGTCCTCGCGGCTGGCGTAGCGCTCCGCGATCGACCGCCGCCCGTCGCCGCTGCGCTCGCGGTCGGCCCGGGTGCGCGGCAGCGGCAGGTAGGATCCGATCTCACTGGCGAGGCGATCGGGCGCGCCGATCTCCGGACGGCGATAGTTCCAGCCGGTGTGCGTCGCCAGCGGCACCGCGATCTGCGGCAGGCGGATACCGGCCCGATCGTTGCCAGCGTCGTCCACGGCCGGGACCAGGCTGACAAACGGCGCGCCGAGACCGGGCGGTTCCCGGGTGACGCGGCCCTCGGCCCACTCGGGACCGAAGTCCAGTCGATAGGTGGTCATCGGCGCCGCCGGATGCGCCACCCCCGGCACGTCCGGCCAGCCGGCGTGGCCGGGCGCGACCAGCGTGCCGTCGGCCACGCGCGGGTGGCGGCTCTCCGGCGGCTCGATCCCCTCGGCGACCCAGGCGTCCAGGGCGCGGAAGACGGCGCGGATGACCGGGGTGTAGACCAGCGGGTTCATCGCCGCCTGGCCGACGAAATCCCTGTCGCCGAACGGCGCCGGCGGGAACGCCCCGACGATGTGCGGCGCCGACGCCACCATGTAGATGCGGCTGGTCGGCGGCGGGGCGACGTCGCGGGTCCCGGCGACGTCGGTGTGGACGAGCGACCCGGCGCGGTTGAAGTACTCCGACTCGGTCAGCAGGTGGACGAATTTGGGGACGGTGTTCGTACGCCGGGCGCGGGCCAGGAGTCCGTCGCGACGGCCGCTCACCGGGTCGGTCTGGTCCTCGTCGGTGAACGGGAACATGTCCACCGGGTAGTGGATGTTGAAGTGCTGCAGCTGGTCGCGCGACTGCTGGCCGAAGCGGTGGTTGAAGGAGCCACGGCCGGCGCCGCCGACCTGGTCGAACACGCCGTCGAAGACGATGCGGCCGCGCTCGTCCTCGTTGAAGCCGTCGTAGACGAAGTGGCGCAGGAACCGGCCGGTCTGCGAGACGCCCCAGCCGATGGCGTGACGCAAGCCGGGCATCGGATTGCCCGCGGCGGCCGTGGCGTGCTTGAAGAAGCTGATGAGGTCGCGGGTGCCGGCCAGGCCGACGCCGACGACCCGCGGATCGCGGGCGCGGTAGACCACGTCGTAGATGCGCCCGGCCGTGAACCCGCCGTCGAGGGTGACGGTGCCCGGTCCCGAGAACCGCCACGTGGCCCGCGGCACGACCTGCGGCGGGTCGGTCGGCAGCGTGCGCACGTAGAGGACGTGGTCGGCGCTGGCGGGCTCGACGACCGGGTAGGGCTCGTGGTTGCGGTCGGCGATGGCCGCCGAGGTCGCGTCGGCGCCAGGGATGAAGTTGCCGCGGACCAATCCGGTGATCGGCCGCCCGCCGTCGGTGGCGATCGGGATGGCCATCCGCATCCGTCCGGGCGGCACGTCCCACTGCCAACCCATCCACAGCAGCGTGAAGCCCTGCTGCATGAGGGCGCCGTTGCCGAACTCCCCGGCGGTCGTCGGGTCGTCGGCGTTGGCGGCTCCCTGGAAGACGGGGAGGATGCGCTTGCTGCCGCGGTTGCCGGCCTCGTAGAACAGCCGGCCGTTGCCACGGCCGGGGTCGACCGGCTTCAACAGGTAGAAGTCGGCCGAGAATTCGACCAGGCCCTGCGCGTTCTTCGGCGCCAGGGACAGATCGACGATGCCCCGGTTCTGCGGACGCCGCGGATCGAGCGCGAAGTGCACGCGGCCGACCAGCTTCTCGTAGGCGCCGGCGGCGCCGAACGCCCGGCCCTGCAGGACGACCTCGCGGCGGAGGATCTCCAGGCGGGTGACGCCGGCGAGCGCACCGGCGGGGACGAGCAGCACCGTCGCCAGGACGGCGGGGACGATCGACCGCAGGGACGGCATGGCCGCATTAGCATACGACCAGGTCATGCGTGTCGCAGCCGTTCTCGTCGTGGTGGCGATCGCCGGTCTCGCCGCCTGCGACCGCGCCGCGGCCCCCGCACCCGCCGCGGTCGCGGTGAGCGACCAACGCCTCGCGATGGGGTCCCTGCTGCGGCTGACCGCCTGGACCCGCGACCCGGACCGGGCGCGGCTGGCGTTCGCCGAGGTGTTCGCCGAGTTCGACCGGCTGGACGGTCTGCTGAGCGTCTGGCGCGAGGGCAGTGACGTCCAGCGCGTGAACGCCGCCGCGGGCCGGGCCCCGGTCGTGGTCCACGAAGACACGCGGCGGGTGCTGGCGGCGGCGCGACACACCAGCGAGGCGACCGACGGCGCCTTCGACATCACCTTCGGGGCGCTGGCCGACGTCTGGAAGTTCGATCACGACCAGGACGGCCGGGTGCCGGCCGCGTCGGCGATCGCCGCCCGGCTGCCGCTGGTCGACTACCGCCAGGTGCACGTCGCCGACGGACCGGGGACCGCGTTCATCGCCCGAGCCGGCATGCGCATCCACCTCGGCGGCATCGGCAAGGGCTACGCCGTCGATCGCGCCGTGGCGAAACTGCGCGCCGCCGGCCTGCACGACTTCCTGATTCAGTCGGGTGGCGATCTCTACGTCGCCGGCCGCAACGGCGATCGCCCCTGGCATCTGGGCATCCAGGACCCCCGCGGGGAGGCCGATACGGTGTTTGCGACCCTCGACCTGACCGATGCCACGCTCAGCACCTCCGGCGACTACGAGCGCGTCTTCGTCCGCGACGGCGTGCGCTACCACCACCTGATCGATCCGCGGGTGGGGCAGCCGGCGCGCGGCTGCCGCAGCGTCACCATCGTGAGCCGGACGGCGACCGAGGCCGACGGCCTCTCCACGGGCGTCTTCATCCTCGGGCCCGAGCGCGGCCTGGCGCTCGTCGAACGCCTGCCCGACGTCGAGGCCGTGATCGTGACCGCCGACAACCGGGTGCTCATCTCGTCCGGGCTCACCGGTCGCGTGCACGTGGAGCGACCGCCGACGCCGTAGGACTGGAGGCTGGGGGCTAGGCTAGCCCCTGACGGGCGTAAGGGGAATAGTTCCGCCCTTACGCGCCTTGTAATCGAGGATCCGCCAGTGCGGACACTTGGCGGTGTCGGCGTAGAGCCGCTCGCAGTCGTCGCAGCGCACGCACTCGGTCTGCAGGATGCGCGGGCCCTGGATCGCCCCCCACTCGCAGGTCTTCTCGCAGATCCGGCAGGTGGCGCACTCCGACCAGCGCTTGATGCGGAACACCGTGGCCAGCGACACGACGCCGATCGAGGCGCCGAGCGGACAGAGGAAGCGGCAGTAGAGGTTGCGCACGAACACCGTCGCGACGAGCAGCAGTCCCAGTCCGCTCCACAGCAGCAGCGACGTCTCGGATCGGCCGAACATCCAGAACGGCTCGACGTAGCGGTAGACCATCGTGTCGTGGGTGACCGCGTAGTAGGCGAGCACGGTCGCCAGCAGGCCGAACTTGATCCACCCGGCGCGGGCCTCAAGCCGCTTGGGCACGTCGACCCGCCAGCCGCCGGGCAGCACCGCGTCCATGAGCTGCGTGAAGGCGCCGTAGGCGCACACCCGCCCGCAGTAGAAGCGGCCCCAGAGGACGGTGGACACCAGCGTGAACCCGGCGAAGAGGTACCAGGCGAGGTTGTGTCTGAGCGGCGGGAAGCTCCAGTCGACGACGCGGAAGATGTCGGTGATCGACAGGAGGTTGCTCTTGTAGAACCCCATGTAGGCCACCGACACCGCCAGGGTCAGGTATTTCAGCCGGACGCTCTTGCGGTGGAAGCTCACATACGCCAGCACGAGGAAGGCGGTGAGCGGCAGCAGGTCCGGGGCCTGGGCGGTCAGCAGATCGCCCCAGGTCTCGACCGGCTCCTCCTCGAAGCCCCAGGGGTCGTCGGGCTGGATCACGGCTTGAGGTTGGCCGGGTTCAGGAAGGCCTTCGCCATCGCCCGCGAGCTGTCGCGGATGGCCCGGGTGGCGCTCGAGATGGTGATGGTGGCGCGCGACACCGCCGCCACGTCGCCGCCGACCCGGAACGGCGCCCGCACGCTCTTGCCGGTGAACTGCGTCGCGAACTCCGGCGGCTGGACCGAAAAGTAGCCGTAGGGCTCGGAGTCGTAGTCGACGACGACCCCGCTCAGGATGCCGGTCAGGTCCATGCCGACCAGGATGTGAATCGGGCCGTGATAGCCGTACTCGGCGGGCACCAGGTCGGTGGTCCAGAACGCGTAGCCGAGGAGCGGCGCGTTCGGGTTGCCGGCCGGGTCGGCGGCGTAGGCCTTGAAGTGCAGCGGCGTGCCCTCGAGTTTCGAGAACGCCACCGCCTTGGGGAAGAGCGCCCGCAGATGCGGCTCGACCTTGGGGTTGGTGTAGATGCGGTCGGCCGCCAGGGCCCCCGCGCCGAGCGCGGCGACCAGCACCGCCCACGAACCGACCAGTCGAGTCCAGCGTGCCACGCGTCGTTCTCCTTCGCCTGTCCCGGGAGCGGCAGGGCCCGCCCGACGCCAACAGCATACGCCAGGGTGTCGTCGCGACGGGGGCGCTGCGGTGCGGCGCCGCACGGGATGCGGTATACTGAGGGCCTCGCTTCTTTGCGCCGGCCGTCGTTCTCGGGCCGGCACTCACCCCAAAGCAAACGAGTTCGTCCCCACCGCACGGGCGCAACGACGCTCCAGCCGTGGCAAGGAGTGTCGTTCGATGTCGTTCGCCGATCTGGGGCTGTCGCCCCGCGTGACCGGTCCGCTGGCCCGGCTGGGCTTCACCACCCCGACGCCGGTGCAGGCCGCCACGATCCCACCGGCCCTGGCCGGCCGTGACGTGCTCGCCCGGGCCCAGACCGGCACCGGCAAGACCGCGGCCTTCGGGCTGCCGATGATCGATCGGCTGCAGGCGGTGATCGGCGCCTCGCCGCGGCCGCGCGGCCTGGTCCTGGTGCCGACGCGCGAACTGGCGCTGCAGGTCCACGATGCCCTGCGCGCCCTGGCCCAGGGCACCCGCCTGGGCGGGGTGGCGCTGGTTGGCGGCGAATCGCTGATCGGGCAGGTGCGCCGGCTCCGCCGCGGCGTCGACATCGTGGTGGCGACACCCGGCCGGCTCATCGATCACCTCGACCGCGGGACCATCGATCTCTCGGCGATCGAGATCGTGACCCTCGACGAAGCCGATCGCATGCTCGACATGGGATTCCTGCCGCCGCTGACACGGGTGATGACCACGGTGCCGGCGGTGCGCCAGACGCTGATGCTGTCGGCGACGATCTCACCGGCGATTGCCGGGGTCTCGCGGACGTTCATGCGCGACCCGGTGCGCGTCGACGTCGCCCCCGACGAGGTGGTCGCCGCCACGGTGGTGCACCGCGTCTACGCCGTGGACCAGACGCAGAAGAAGGCGGCGCTGACCCACGTGCTCGCCGCGGCGCCGTCGCGCCAGACGCTGGTGTTCTGCCGGACCAAGCACGGCTCCGACCGGGTCGGGCGGCACCTCGAAGGCGCCGGCCTGCGCACGGCGGTGATTCACGGCGACAAGACCCAGGGCGCCCGCAAGCGCGCGCTGGGCGACTTCAAGACCGGCCGGGTGTCGGTGCTGGTCGCCACCGACGTCGCCGCCCGCGGCCTCGACATCGAACGCCTGCCCCTGGTGGTCAACTACGACCTGCCGCTGGTTCCGCAGGACTACGTGCACCGGGTCGGTCGCACCGGGCGGGCCGGGCAGGCCGGGGAGGCGATCTCGCTGGCCACACACGCCGAGCGCGGACTGCTGAAGGACATCCAGCGCCTGCTGCCGTCGCCGATCGAGCGTGGCACGCTGCCCGAGTTCGCGGCGGCCGTCGCCGCGGTGCGCGCCGCCCGCGCCCCCGAGGAGCCGCCGGTTCGGGTCGACGGTTTCGGGCGCCGACACGCCGAGGACCGCGGCGCGGCGCCGCGGCGGCCGGGGCGGGCGGGTCGGCCCGGTCCGCGACCGCACCGCAAGGGCCCGCGCCGCTTCGGCCGGCCGACGCCGACCGGCGCGCGCTAGCGCGCCCCGACCGGCCGGCGTGCCGGCCGGGGGTACCCTGACGGGAGTTGCGCTGGCTGCGGCGACTCCAACCCGGGGAGGGGCTTCTCGTCCTCGGCTTTCTCGCGTCGGCCGGCGTCTCCGTCTACGCCAACGTCGACCTGGCCTCGCGCGGCGTCAGCTCGCGCCGCATCGAGGGCGGGTTGGTGCGCCTCGGCGCGGTCCTGGTGCTCGGCGCCGTCGTGGCGTGGATCGAGCGCTGGCTGCGGCGCGCCGCCCCGGGCTCGCGCGGCCACGGCGTCGCCGAGTTCTTCCGCACCATCCTGCCGTTTGCGATGTGCATCGCGGTCTACACGAACCTCCACGACACGGTCCGCTTCGTCAACCCGCACGACATCCACCACTACCTGAACGCGGCGGAAGGCTGGCTCTTCGGCGGCCAGCCCGTGGTGTGGGCCGAGCGCTACATCACTCCCGCCCGCACCGAGTTCTTCACGCTCTTCTACGCCAACTTCTACCTGGTGGCGCCCTCGGTGGTGCTGCTGCTGTGGTTCACCGGCAAGCGCGCCGAGGCGCGCCACGTCCTGCTCGGCACCATTCTGTGCTTCTACACGGGCTACGTCCTGTACGTGCTCTTTCCGGCGGCGCCGCCGCGGCTGTACCTGGAGTCGCTGGGCATGTTCAGCGTCACTCTGCGCGGCGGGCCGATCGCCAACTTCCAGCAGGCGCTCTTCGAGATGATGCCCAACCAGGCGGCCCGCGCCGCGTTCCCCAGCCTGCACTCGGCGGTCAGCCTGCTGAGCCTCGCCTACGCCTGGCGCTACTGCCGCTGGTACTTCCCGATCCTCTTCGTCTTCGTCGTCGGCCTGCTCGTCTCGACCGTGTACCTGCGCCACCACTGGGTCGTCGATCTCATCGCCGGCGCGCTCCTGGTGCCGTGGGTGCTGTGGCTGACGCCGCGGTTCGAGGGTTGGTGGCGACGCCGGGTGCAGGCGTCGTCGCCGGGGCCTGACCCGCGCTGATCCGTCAGCGCCGGCGGGCGCGAATCAGCAGGCGCATCGTGTCGAGCCGCGGGTTCTCGTAGACGAGCCGCTGCCGGCCGTCGGTGTCGTCGACGACGGCGGGAACGGCGCTGGCGACGACGGTCCATCCCGCCGGCAACACCACCGACTGCCGCGGCCGGTCGGTGGTCACCTCGAACGCCAGTTCGTCGCCGTCGAGGCCGTATGCCGTTCCGTCGGTGACGGTGCGGCGCACGCGGAGCCGCACCGACCGACCGGCGGCGACCTCGGGGATCGCCGCCAGCAGCACCCGATCGCCGTCGCCGACCGGGCGGCCGGCGTCGAGCGTCCTGGCCCGCACCTCGGCGCCGGTGACGACGGTGGTGGCCAGCGTCTCGCCGGTGTCGAGGTTGCGGACCACCGCCGGCGCGCCGACGTCGGCGGCGGCGATCACCTCGACGACGTGGCGGGTGCCGGGCCTGGCCTCCGTGTAGTCCTCGGCGATCTCCCATTGGTGCGTCTCCGGTGCCTGCAGGCGGTACACCGCTTCGCGATCCTGGTGGGCGCGATCGTCGAGGCGGTGGGCCGCGGACGTGGCCGCGGCGTCGGTCGCCCCGCCGGCCCGGGTCGCCCGCGTCGGCGTGAACGGCGCCAGGCCCGGCGCGGCGGTGATGACCAGCGGCGCCGCCGCCGGCCCCGGGTGCATGAAGCTGATCATCACCCGGCCCTCGGGCGTGGCCAGCACCTGCGACGGCACGTTGCAGCTCACCAGGCGGTAGCCGGCCGGCAGTACCACGGCGTTGCGGCGGATGCCGAGCGGCCGATCGAAGACGATGAGGTCGCCCTTGCGGAAGTAGCTCTTGTCGTCCTTGTAGGTCTTGTCGATGACGACGCGCGCCTCGCCGTCGTCCGGGACCGGCCGGGCCAGGGTCACCTTGATCCACTCGGTGTCGAGATCGGCCAGCGGATGGCCCTCGGCGCGGGCCTGCGCGCCGCTGACCACTTCCCATTTGAGCGGCAGGCCGGTGGCCGCGTCGAAGACCCGCTCGTCGGTGGCGATGCTGCCCTTGCGAATCGCGTTGAAGAAGTACGGCGCGCCGGCCCGCGTCGCCGTCACCTCGTAGAGAATCCGGAACTGGCCGCTGCCCGGCGCCAGCAGCTCGTAGCGGGTGTAGTCGTCTTCCTGCGTCTGCGGCGGCGGCTGGGCGCCGGCGGCGGCCGGGACGAGGGCGAGCACCAGGGCGGCGAGACAGGCGGGGCGCATGCGCGCATGATAGCAACGCCCGCCGTGTACTATTGGCGCCATGACCACTCGATGGCCCGCTACGTTGACCGCCGTGCTGGCCGCCACGGCCCTGGCCTCTGGCCAGTCGCGCGACGCCGCATTCGAGGCCGAGACGCTGAAGCACTTCCAGGCCCTCGTCCAGGCCGACACCAGCAGCCCGCCGGGCAACGAGATCCGCGCCGTCGAGTACCTGAAGCGGGTGCTGGACGCCGAGGGCATCCCCTACCAGGTGTTCGCCAAGGATCCGCAGCGGCCCAACCTCGTGGTCCGCATCAAGGGCAACGGCCGGAAGCGGCCGGTCCTGGTCCTCGGCCACACCGACGTCGTCACCGTCGACGCGAAGAAGTGGACGTTCCCGCCCTTCGGCGCCACGCTCGACGGCGGCTACGTCTACGGTCGCGGCACGGTGGACGACAAGGACAACCTGGTGGCCGGATTGATGCTGGTGCTGCAGCTGCACCGCAACAAGACGGCGCTGGATCGTGACGTGATCCTGCTCGCCGAGGCCGGCGAGGAAGGGGCACCGGACGTCGGCGCCCAGTTCATGATCGACCACCACCTGGATGCCATCGACGCCGAGTTCTGTCTCGCCGAGGGTGGCGGCGTCCAGCGCCAGGGCGGCAAGGTCAAGCAGGCCAACGTCGGCACCACCGAGAAGGAGCCGCGGCCGATCGAGCTCATCGTCACCGGTCCGGCCGGCCACGGGTCGGTGCCCAACCAGAACAGCGCCGTGCTGGCGGTGGCTGCCGCCGTCGGCCGCATCGGCCAGTGGAAGCCGCCGCTGCGGCTGAACGAGACGACGGCGTCCTACTTCAAGCAGCTGGCGACCACGGCCGATGCCGCCGCCGCGCAGCGCTACCGCGACCTGCTCAATCCCGATCCGAAGGTGCACGGCCCGGTCGAGGACTGGATGCTGGTCAACGAGCCGCAGCACTGGTCGATGACCCACACCTCGCTGGTGCCGACGATCATGACGACCGGCTTCCGCTACAACGTCATTCCTTCGGAGGCCAAGGCGACCATCGACGTGCGCCTGCACCCGGACGAGGACCAGGAGAAGTTCCTGGATCAGGTCCGCAAGGTCGTGAACGATCCCAAGGTCGAGGTACGCTGGTTCCGCGATCGCTATCGGCCGGCCGGCGGCTCGCGCCTCAACACCGAGGCCTTCCAGGTCATCGAGGCCCAGGTCAGGAAGCACTACGACACGGCGACCCTGCCGACCATGGGGACGGGCGCCACCGACATGGCGCAGATCCGTTCCAAGGGCATCCAGTGTTACGGCATCGGCCCGGCGCTGGACTCGGAAGACGGCCAGAAGGGCTTCGGCGCCCACAGCGACCAGGAACGCATCCTGGTCGAGGAACTGCACCGGTTCGTGCGCTTCCAGACCGACGTGGTGCTCGAGCTGGCCAGGGCGAGATAGACGCCGCTCATCGCCCACGCGTTCGAGATTGGGGGGAACCGCCCGGGCCGCGGTGGCATCCTAGCGGCATGAGGAGCCTGCGCTCGGCCGGGCTGGCGGCCGGCTGGACGATTGTCGTCGCCGTGTCGGCGGCCTGTGGCACCAGCGCCACGCCGACCGCGCCGACCATGGCACCGATGGTCGGTGCGGCCGACACGCCGTCGCCGCCGCCGGCGCCCCCGCCGGCTCCGGCGCCGCCCCCGGCGCCGACCTCGGTGCGCTACCGCGTCACCTTCGACGCGGTGTGGACCCAGCAGTCGCACCCGCAGGACTATCCCGGCAATCCGCACTTCTCCCCGCTCATCGGCGCGACCCACACCGCCGCGGTCAGCTTCTGGCGCGAGGGCGGGACGGCGTCGGACGGCATCAAGCGGATGGCGGAGCAGGGCTTCACCTCGCCGCTCGACGCCCACGTCAACGATGCCATCGCCGCCGGGACGGCGCGCACGCTCGTGCGCGGTCCGGCCGTGGCGCTCTCGCCGGCGTCGGTCGCGCTCGAGTTCGACGCCCACCAGTCGCATCCGCAGCTCACGCTGGTCACCATGGTGGCGCCGAGCCCCGACTGGTTCGTCGGCGTCGGCGGCCTGCCGCTGTTCGACGGCACGCGGTGGGTCGAGCGCCTCGCCCTCGAGCTGCGGCCGTGGGATGCCGGCACCGACGGCGGCCAGAGCTACGAGTCGCCGGACGCCCCGCTGTCGCCGCGCCAGCCGATCGCCCTGCTCAGCGGGTTCCCCGTCGCCACCGGCGGCGAGGTGCGGCCGATGGGGCGGTTCGTCATCGAGCGGCTCCCGTAGCGGCCCGGCGCCATCTCGCTGCCCGCCAGCTCCGCTGCGGCGCCGGATCGGCCGCCGCTGGTATGCTCCGCGTGCGGCCCGTCGCCGCCACGGAGCCTCACCATGGACCGTACGCGCTTGCACACGCACACCGCCGTCCTCGCCGCGCTCCTCGTCAGCGTGGCGGCCTGCGCCGCGCCGCCCGCGACGGAGTCGCCGGAGTCGTTCGACCTGGTCGTCGCCAACGGCCGGGTGATGGACCCGGAGTCCGGGCTCGACGCCGTGCGGCACGTCGGCGTTCGCAACGGACACATCGCGGCGCTGTCGGAGACGCCGCTCGGCGCGCCGCGGGTGATCGACGCCACCGGCCACGTGGTCGCGCCGGGCTTCATCGACCTCCACGAGCACGGCCAGCAGGAGGAGAGCTACCGGATGATGGTCCGCGACGGGGTCACCTCGGCTTTCGAACTCGAGGTCGGCACCGGTGACGTGGCCACGTGGTATGCCGCCCGCGCCGGCGGGCAGATCGTCAACTACGGCGTGTCGGTCGGCCACATCCCGGCGCGCATGAAGGTCCTCGGGGACCCGGGCGAGGGGCTGCTGCCGGCGGGCATCGGCGGCAGCGGTGCGGCGTCGGCCGCCGAGGTCGCCGCGATGGAGGACATCCTGCGCGCCGGACTGGCGCAGGGGGCGGTCGCCGTTGGACTCGGCAGCGCCTACACCCCGGGGGCGCCGATGGCCGAGATCGAGCGGATGTTCGCGGTCGCCGGCCGCGCCGGTGCCTCGGCGCACATCCACATGCGCGGCGACGCCGGCGGCCTGCGCGAGACCATCGCCGCGGCCAGACGCGCCGGTGCGTCGCTGCACATCGTCCACGTCAATTCGGTGGCCGGCGACGAGATCGACGTGTTCCTCCGCGAGATCCAGGCGGCGCGCGATGCCGGCCAGGACGTGACCACCGAGGCGTATCCCTACGGCGCCGGCATGACCGAAATCCAGTCGGCGCTCTTCGACGACTGGGAACGATGGCCCGACGAGCGGTTCGGGCTGCACCAGCTGGTGTCGACGGGCGAGCGCCTGACCCGGGCCTCGTTCGCCAAGGCCCGTCAGACCGGCGGCACCGTGATCATCCACGGCCGCAGCGAGGCCCAGACCCGCGCCGCGATCGCCAGCCCGCTGTCGATGATCGCCAGCGACGGCTTCATCGAACGCGGCCGGGGGCATCCCCGCACCTCCGGCACCTATGCCAAGGTCCTCGGTCGCTACGTGCGGGAGGAGGGCGCCACGACGCTGATGGACGCGCTCCGCCGCATGACGCTCGAGCCGGCGCGCCGACTCGAGGCTCGGGTGCCGGCGATGGCGTCCAAGGGGCGGGTGCGGGTCGGCGCCGATGCCGACCTCACCATCTTCGATCCGGCGACGGTCGTCGATCGGGCCACCTACGAGGACGCGACGATCCCCTCGGCGGGCATTCCGTTCGTGGTCGTCGGCGGCACGGTCGTCGTCGACGCCGGTGTCGTCACGGCGGCCCGGCCGGGTCGGGCGATTCGCGCTGCGATCACGAAAGGGTGATCCGGTCGATCGCCGTGGTCGATGCCGGCCCGCGGCTGCGGTAGACTAGTCGGACCCCAGCGTTTGCGAGGCCCGTCCCGTGTCCGATGCTCCCGCGTATCTGCCGCCGTATGCCCGTGCGTCCCGTGGCACGGACGTCCCGTTGAAAGCCGCCAGCGTCCGTCGTGACGACGATCTCGACGACGACCACGACGGCGATGGCGATCCCGACGACCTCGATCGCGACGACGAACCGGCCGGCGACGCCGGGCGGCCCGTGCGCGAAGGCCTGCCACCCTCGTACCGGATGCGTCACGAACCGCACTACGTCGAGGCCCTGGTCGCTCCGGCGGTGCCGTCGCCGCCAGCCGTAGATCCGGCCCCGGGCGCGCCCGCCGCCACGGAGGCGGTCGGGGCGGTCCCGGCCTCTGGTCCGGACCTCGGGGCGGTGATCGACGCGCTGCGTCAGTCGCTCGACGCCATCGAGACGGCGTTGGCCCAGGTGTCGCTGCGCGGCCGGTCGCTGCGCGACCGCGTGGCCGTCGATCTCGCCAGGGCCGAAGCGGCGCGGGCGCGCTTCGCCGCCGACGCCGCCGCGGTGCTGCAGGCCGATCCGCTGCCGTCGCTCGACCAGGTCGACCTCGCCGCGGTGTGCCGCGCCGTCGACGATGCCTTCGCCCCGGAGTTCCGCCTCGCCGGCGGCGCTCCCTCGATCACCGTTCCGGCCGCCTCGGTGCCGGTGTTCGGCGACGAACGCCTGCTGACGACCGCGGTCGGCGGGGTGCTGGCCGCCGTGCGGGCCCTGGTCGAAGACCGCGGCGACAGCGCCCGCATCACCATCGCGCTCGGGCCGCGCGTCGACACCGCGACCCGGACGGTGGAGATCAGCCAGACCGCCGTGCGGGTCCCGGTGACGCTGCACGACCGGCTGTTCGACCCGCAGTGGGGCGGACACCCGGCCGGACCGACCGCCGCCCTGCAGCTGGCCGCGGCCCGGCGCATCGCCGAGGCCCACGGCGGCGCACTCGACGTGGCGGCGACCGACGGCGGCGGCTGCCGCTTCTCGCTGAGCCTGCCGGCGGCCGGGTGAGCCCGGGTTCGGCGGTCAGCCGAAGAACATCCGGTACATCACCCGGCCGGGCATGAAGGCCAGCAGCCCGGCGACGACGATGCCGCCGAAGTAGAGGCCGCGCATGGCGTTCCGGTGGCCGCGCACGTCGCCGACGCGGATGGTCGCAAACGCGCCGTAGATGCCGTGGGCGGTGAGCGGCACGAACAGGTGGATCCAGCCGAGACGCAGCGGACCGAGCGCCACGCTGGCGTCCATGAAGGAGCGGATGCCGAGCGCGGCGATGGCGGTGAGGCCCATCAGCGTCAGGTAGAGCCGGCCCGCCGAACGGTGCCAGCGGGAACCCTTCGGGCTGGCGAAGAGCAGCCAGGTGCCGAGCGCGAACGCCGGGACGACCGTCACGACATGGAGCTGGACCGCCAGGGGCGCGCGGAGCAGAGGCTCGACGTTCACCATGACGACCCAGACGGTCTGTCGGGCCCGGCCGACGACCCGGTCGCGCCGAGTGGTCGGGCGACATCCCCGGGCGGTCGGGGCGGCGAGCCGGACGGCAGCGGCGCCCAGCGGCCCGCGGACTGCTAGAATCGCCCGACCGCGCGACGACGTCGCGTCCATCATCGACCTTCACCACCACCACTGACCCGACGATGTCCACCACCCTCGCCACCGATCAGGCCCATCTCCTCCACCCCCTCCACCACCCCTCCGCCCACGCCGGCACGCGCCTGTGGGTCAAGGGCGAAGGGGCGTGGATCACCGACGCCACCGGTCGTCGCTACCTCGACGGTCTGTCGGGGCTGTGGAACGTCAACATCGGCCACGGCCGCCGCGAGCTGGCCGACGCCGCGCAGCGGCAGATGGCCACGCTGGCCTTTCACTCCGCTTACGCCGGCGGCACCAACGAGCCGGCGATCGCGCTGGCCGAGCGGCTGAGCGCCATCGCCTATCCGTCGATCAACACGTTCTTCTTCACCAGCGGCGGCGCCGAGTCGTCGGAGACCTCGTTCAAGACCGCGCGGTTCTACTGGAAGGCGCTCGGCAAGCCCGACAAGGTCAAGGTCATCTCGCGGCATCGCGCCTATCACGGCCTGACGCTGGCGGCGATGAGCGCCACCGGCCTGCCGGTGTTCTGGCCGATGTTCGAGCCGCGCGTGCCGGGATTCCTGCACATCGACGCCCCCGACCCGTATCGGTTCGTCAACCCCGATCCGTCGGTGAGCCTCGGCGTCGCGATGGCCAACCGTCTCGAGGAGGCGATCCGGCGCGAGGGGCCGGAGACCGTGGCGGCGTTCATCGCCGAGCCGGTCCAGGGCGCCGGCGGCGTCATCGTGCCGCCGCCCGACTACTTCGCGCGGATCCGCGAGATTTGCGACCAGTACGAGGTCCTGCTCATCGCCGACGACGTCATCACCGGCTTCGGCCGCACCGGCAGGTGGTTCGGCCTCGAGCACTACGGCATCGAGCCCGACATCATGCAGTTCGCCAAGGGCATCACCAGCGGCTACATCCCGCTCGGCGGGATCGGCGTCTCGGACCGGGTGCGCGACGTCATGAACGGCGTGCCGGCGGGGAAGCGCTGGATGCATGCGTTCACCTACTCGGCCCACCCGACGTGCTGCGCGGTGGCGCTGGCCAACCTCGACGTCTTCGAGCGCGAGCAGCTGGTGGCCCGGGCAGGGCGTGCCGGTGCCCGGCTGCTGGCCGGTCTGCGCGAACTGGAGGCGCTGGACGGGGTCGGCCACGTCCGCGGCCTCGGCCTGATGGCGGCCGTCGAGGTCGTCGCCGACAAGGCGACCCGTCAGCTGCACGCGCCCGAGCTGGGCGTGACCGCCCGGCTCACCGAGGCGATGCTGGCGCGCGGGCTCTACACCCGCGTGGTGCTCGACTGCATCTGCATCGCGCCGCCGCTCATCACCAGCGACGAGGACATCGATCACCTGGTCGGCGTGGTGCGCGAGTCCATCGCCGCGGTCCTGGCCGACGTGCGCGCCGCGGCGGGCGCCGGCCGCTGAGCGGCGCGGTCGTCGGGGTCAGTTGCTGACGGCGACGCGCAGGTCGGCGCGGCCGGCCCGGACGCCGACCCGCACCGGGCGCGGCGCGGCCTCCTCGGCATCGGCGGCGGTGGCCAGCACCGGCGCCAGCCGCGGCGCCAGCGCGGCCAGGTGCCGCGCCGCCTCGTCGCCGAACGGCATCGACGCGTAGCCGGTCAGGACGCCAACCACCCGATCGCCGTCGATGAGCGGCGTGGCGACGCAGTACTGAAGGGCGGCGGAGTGCGCCAGCGGGCCGAGGTCGAGGCGGGCGTCGGAGTTGACCACCTGCTGGCGGTTGGCCGCGACCCAGCCGCTGACCCGCTCACCGACGACGATCGACATGTCGTGGGCGCCGTGCACCGGGGCGCCGCTGGTGGCGCGGGCGACGATCCGCTGCCCGGTCGCCGAGGCCAGGTAGACGATGAACTCGGCGCCCGGGGCGTAGCTGCGCAGCTCCGGTACCACCAGCCGGGCCAGGTCGGCGGCCCGCGGCGCCCCGCCGACGACCCTCGCCAGGCTGTCGACCACCGAGACGGTGGCCATGGGGTGTGCCTCGGCCCCGGCGCCCGGCATCGGCGCCGGCTCGGTGACCGCGGCGTCGCGGATCCGGGTCACCGCCCGCTGCAGCTCCGGCTCGGCGATGCCCTCGGCCTTGAGCGACGGCAGCAGCTCGACGAACGCATCGACCACCCGCGGGTCGTACATCGAGCCGCGGCGCTCCATCACGATGGCCAGCGCCTGCGCGGTGGTCATCGCCGGCCGGTAGGGCCGATCCGACGTGAGCGCATCGTAGCAGTCGACCACCGAGAGGATGCGGGCGCCGATCGGGATGTCCTCGCCGCGCAGCCCGCGCGGATAGCCGGTGCCGTCCCAGTTCTCGTGGTGGGCCCGCACGATCGGCACGACCGGGTACGGGAAGTCGATCGACGACAGGATGTCGGCACCGACGTCGACGTGCAGCTTCATGGCCTCGAATTCGGCCGGCGTGAGCTTGCCCGGCTTGTTGAGGATGTGCTCGGGCACGGCCAGCTTGCCGGTGTCGTGCAGCAGCGACGCCGCCTCGATCGCCTTCAGCTCGCCGCCGTCGCTGACGCCGAGGGCGCGGGCCAGCGCCAGCGAGTAGGTCTGCACGCGCCGGATGTGGCTGCTGGTGACGCCGTCCTTCGCCTCGATCGCCGTCGACAACGCCTGAATCGTCGACATGTAGAGCCGATCGACCTGGCGGACGTGGCGCTCGGCGTCGGCGAGCCGCCCGAATCGCGAGCGCAGCCCGAGGTAGACGATCGCCACCATCGGCATCACCGCCGCCAGGGCGACGACGCCGAGGCGCTGGGCGAGCACCAGCAGGAACAGCCCGGCCGAGGCCGACGCGGCGTGGCTGAGCGAGAACACCGCGAAGTGACGCCGCCAGACGTCGATCGGCGAGACCCCGCGCTCGAGGGCGGCGGCGATGGCGGTCAGGCCGGAGTTGACGATGAAGTGCAGGCCGGCCATCGCGGCCAGGGGCAGCGCCACCGCCTCCACGGTGGTCAGCGGGGCACCGGTGGGGCCCCGCTGCACGAGCCACATGAACGCCTGCGCCCCCACCCAGAGCCCGAGGGCCGGGTTGGCGGTGTTGAAGAGAATCCGTTCGGTGGGGTGACCGCGCCGCCACGACAGCAGGAACCCGTCCACGGCGATCGCGGCGGTGGCCGGTGCCGGCCCGAAGAGCATCACCGAGGTGAACAGGAAGGTGTCGGAGATCGAGGCGTGCACCGGCACGCCCGGTACGCTCAGGACGAACGAGCCGCAGGCGACCGCGAGGATGCCGAGCAGCAGCCACTCGGGCATCCTCGGCACCTCGCCCAGCTGGGCGACCGACTGGGTGATGGCAAAGAGCCCCACCACGGTGACGGCGGCGACGAACCGGGAGAGCACCCGGTTCGGGGCGACGTCGGTTGTTTGACCAGCTGGCGTCATGGCGCTTCGAGCGGGGGAGCTCGCGGCTCACTATCGCAATCGGCCTGCCAGCCAGATTCGGCGCCAGACCGAGGTCAAGTCTATTCAGATAACTCCCTTTGAATCAGTATCTTGGATGATGTCAACGGAAGGGAATTCGCGGTGCAGCGGCCACAGGTCACCATTATTTCGCTGTAAGCAAAGTCGAAATTGTGGTTCATCATCTTCTGTGAAGCTAAATTTCGGAGCCAAGTGGACCGATATTTCGACTGAACAACCATGCATCCACCGCAGAAACTGACCGAGCAGCTGCGTCGGGTGGCCGAGCAGGCGAAGGCGACGGCCGCGTCGGTCTACCTGCCGACGCCCTGGGAGTCGGCGTCCCGGGCCCTGCTGCTCCAGGTCGGAGCCGCGCCGCCCTTGACCGAACTGGCGAGCCAGGAGGCGGCCGAGGCGTTCTCGGCCGAGGTGGCCGAGACCGGTCACTGGAACGGCCTGCCCGCCACTGGCGACGGCATCGTCGTCAGCCGGGACGACCACGGGCTGCTCATCCCGGTGCCGCTGCTGACCAGCCTGTGGGCGGGTGCCGGGCCGCCCGGCGCGGCGTCGCCGCGACGCCGGCAGTCGGACGGTCGCGGGCTGGGCTCGACCGCGGGCTGGGTCGGGCTGCGCTTCCCGCCGAGCGCGGCGGCCGACGAGGACCGCGCGCACCAGGCGACGGTGCAGCTGGCGCACTCGCTGGCCTCGACGGTCGTCAGCCTCTACGGCCTGCTGACCGATCCGCTCACCGGGTTGCCCGGACGCAACGAACTGCACGGCGCGCTGCGCCTCGATCTGCACCGCGCCCGTCGCCGCCGCCTGCCGTGCGCCCTGGTCCTGGTCAACCCGATCGGCCTCGACTGGGTCAACGCGCAGCACGGCCGCCGGGCCGGCGATGCCGTGGTCCGCGAGATCGTCCAGTCGCTCCAGTCGCTGCTGCGCCGCTCCGACGTGCTGATGCGCTACGGCGGCGCCATCTTCGCCCTGCCACTCGGCAACGTCGGCATCGACGCCGCCCTCCTGGTGGCCGAGCGCGTCCGCGGCCACCTGGCCGGCCGGGCGTTCCTGAACGACGTGGTGCGGCTGCGCTGCGCGGTCGGGGTCGTCGCCTGCGAAGCCGGGCAGGCCGACGCCCTCGAGCCGCTCGACCTGCTGCGCCGGGCCAACGAGGCGCTCGCCGCCGCCCGCGAACAGGGCGGCGACGCCGTGGTCGCCTGGCACGACGCTGCGACCAGCGCCGAGGCCCCGGCCACCGATCGCCTCTTCGGGATCTTCACCGGCCGCACCGACAAGGACTACCGCAACATGGGCCTGCTCTGGGACGTGCTGCAGGTCCTGTCGGCAGCGCGCGGCACGACCGAGCTCGCCCAGCACGTCGTCGATCGCCTGCGCACGCTGCTGCGCCCGGATCGGGTCGGACTGTTCGTCACCGACGACGCCGGGCCGCGGCTGCTGGTCGGGCAGCGGGTGCGCGAGGGCGCGGTCGTCCCCCTGCAGGCCGCCGACGTCACCGAGACGGAACGCGCGCTGATGGATCGCGCCGTCGCCAGCAGCGCCGTGCAGCAGGGGCCGCTCAGCCTGGGCGAGGCGCCGACGCCGACGCTGGTCGGGATCGCCGTGCCGCTGGTCACCGGCGGCCGCGTGCTCGGCACGTTGTCGCTGGCCGGCGCGCCCGAGACGCTCGACCTCGACAAGAGCGATCTGCCGGTGCTCACCGGCGTTGCCGCCCAGCTGGCCGTGGCGCTCGATCGCGAGCACCTCGCCGATCTCCACCGCGTGCAGGCCGAGCACGAGCGGCGGCGCCTGCAGGCCGAGGTCCAGGACCTGCGCTCGGCTCTGCAGCAGAGCCAGTTCGTCTTCCAGTCGCCGGTGATGCACGAACTGCTGGGCCGCGCCCGCCGCGTCGCCGCCACCGATACCACGGTGCTCATCACCGGCGAGAGCGGCACCGGCAAGGAGCGCCTGGCCCAGACCGTGCACCAGCTGAGCGCGCGCCGCGCCCGGCCGTTCGTGATCGTCGACTGCGGGGCCATTCCGGCGACGCTCATCGACTCGGAGCTCTTCGGCCACGAGCGTGGGGCCTTCACCGGCGCCCAGCAGCGCTCGCTCGGCCGCCTGGCGCAGGCCGACGGCGGCACGGTGTTCCTCGACGAGATCGGCGAGCTGCCGCTGGACGTCCAGTCGCGGCTGCTGCGCTTCGTGCAGGAGAAGACCATCTCGATGGTCGGTGGCACCCGGGCGCGGAGCGTGGACGTCCGCATCATCGCCGCCACCAACCGGCGGCTCGAGGACGAGGTCCGCGCCGGCCGCTTCCGCGAGGACCTGTTCTACCGGCTGAACGTGGTCCGGCTGCACATCCCGCCGCTGCGCGAGCGGCCGGAAGACGTCCGCCTGCTCGCCGAGCACTTCGCGCGGACGTTCGCCGCCGAACAGCGCAAGCCGATGGCGGGCTTTTCGCGCGCGGCCGAGGCCCGGGTCGTCGACTACGCCTGGCCGGGCAACGTGCGCGAACTCCAGAACGTCATCCTCCAGGCGGTGGTCCTGAGCGATGGCGACGAGCTCGACGCCGCCGCCCTGGCGCTGCCCGAGGCGGTGTCGTCGCCCGGCGGCGCCGTCACGCCGCCCGCGGCGCCGCCGACGCCGGCCGCGCCCCCGGAGCCGCCGCCGACGGCCGCGGCATGGGATGCCCTGCGTGACGCGTTGGCCGGACAGGTCGAGGCGGCGGCGACGGCAGCACCGCGAGCCGTCGTGCCGATCGGCCGCTGGCTGGCCGCCGACCTCGTCCTGGCCGCGCACGACGCGGCTGGCGGCGCCCGTGGCCGGGCGGCGGCGCGCCTCGGTCTGCCCCCCACGACCTTCGCCCGGCAACTCAGCCAGGCGCAGGCCGACCGGGCGATCACACCGCGGCCGCCGTCGTGGCCGCGCGTGCTCGAGGCGCTCGCTGCCATCCTCGCCGAGCCGCCCGAGCCCGGCGATCGGCTGGTCGATCGCGTCGATCGCCTGCTGCAGGAGGTCGTCGTCGCCGCGGTACCGCGCCCGCTCGGCTATGTCGCGGCGCTGCTCGACCTGTCGCTGCCGACCCTCAAGCGACGCCTGGCGGCTGGCGCCGCGGGTCGGGGATAATCCCGCGATGCCGACCCGTCGCGCCCTCCTGGCCGCCCTCGGCGCCGCCGTCGCCGTGCCGCGCGGCACCGCCGCCCAGGCGGCCGATCCGCTGGGCGTGCGGGGCGAGTTTCCGGTGGCGTCCCGCCGCGTCTACCTCAACGCCGCCTACATCGCCCCGGTCCCGCGGGCGGTCGCGGCGGCCGGCCGGGCGTTCGACGACGCCAAGGCCGAACAGCCGATCGCGCTCGGCGAGATGCAGCAGCGGGCCGACCAGGTGCGGGCGGCCTACGCCCGGCTGGTCGGCGCCGCCGCCGACGAGATCGCGTTCCTCTATGCGACCAGCGAGGGCGAGAACATCGTTGCCCGCGGTCTCGGCTTGACCGCCGGCGACAACGTCGTCGTCGACGCCCTGCACTACAACACGAGCTTCGTGCTCTACCGCGAACTGGAGCGGACCGTCGGCATCACGCTGCGCATCGTCGCCGCGAGAGACGGCGCCGTCGGCGCCGACGACGTCGCCCGCGCCGTCGATCGCCGCACGCGGCTGGTGTCGGTCGCCTGGGTGTCGCACCAGAACGGCTTCCGCCACGATCTGCGGCCGCTGGCCGATCTGGCCCACGCCCACGGCGCCTACCTCTACGTCGACGCCGTCCAGGCGGTGGGGATGTTCCCGATCGACGTCGCCGCCGCCGGCGTCGACTTCATGGCCGCCGGCACCTACAAGTGGCTGCTCGGCAGCTTCGGCGTGGCGCCGTTCTTCATCCGCCGATCGCTCGTCGACCGCATCCCGCTCGATCGCCACGGCGCCCTGCACGTCACCCGTGAACTGCCCGACCACCGCTACGAGATCCACGCCGGCGCCAAGCGGTTCGACTACGCGACGCCGGCATTCGGCCCCATCTACCAGCTCGGGGCCGCACTGGAATTCCTCGACCGCGTCGGCGTCGCCGCCATCGAGCGCCACACCGTCGGGCTTGCCGACCGGCTCAATCGCGGGCTGCGCGCCCTCGGGGTGCCGGTGCTCACGCCGGCGGGGAACCGCTCGTCGATCGTCTCGTGGACGGTCGATCCGGCCAGGGACGCGGCCCGGCACTTCGCTGCGGCCGGCATCGACGTCACGGTGCGCGACGCCGGACGCATGGTGCGGGTGTCGCCGGCCCTGTACAACACTGCCGACGACATCGACCGGTTCCTGGCCGCCGCGCGGCCGCTCGCCTAGCGAGACGCGCGTCGCGTCAGACGACCTCGACCTGCCCGGTGGCCCTGGCCTTGAGCAGCGACCACGACAGGCCGATGCCGAGCAGCACGCCGACGATGATTTCGGTCACCCAGACGATCGCCGACCCGTCGATGCGCAGCCACTGCCGATCGACGAGCAGCCACACCACCGCGGCGAAGAACACCACGCCGAGCAGCAGGCCCCACTTCCCGAGGGCGATGGCGGCGGTCCGCAGGCACAGCAGCCAGCCGATGCCGAGGACCAGCGCGGCCACGACCTTGCCCGGCGTCACCGCCACCGGCGGCGCCGTCAGCCAGTGCACCAGCGACGTGCCGCTGGGGTTGAAGGTGACCAGCACCAGCAGCACCGAGAGGGCGATGCGGGTCACGACGCCCGAAAACGAGATGCCGTCGCCGGCCATGCGCGCCATTCTATCCGGCCGAGGTCAGGCCAGCGGCAGGTAGATGCTCACCGTGGTCCCGCGATCGACCACGCTCTCGACGTCGAGGCCGCCGCCGTGGGCGGCGACGATGCCGTAGACCGACGCCAGGCCCAGCCCCGCCGCCAGGTGCGGGGCCTTGGTGGAGAAGAACGGCTCGCAGATGGCGGACAGATGCTCGGGCGGGATGCCGCGGCCGGTGTCACGGACGCGAACCGCGGCGTAGCGGCCGGCCGGCACCCGCAGCAGCGGCGACCCGATCGTCCCGTCGAGATCGTGGCGGGCCAGCTCGATGCGCAGCCGGCCGCCGTCGGGCATCGCCTCGACGGCATTGGCGGTGATCTGCCCGAGCGCCACCGTCAGCTGCGCCCCGTCCGCCCACGCTTCGAGGCGCTCGTCGGGGACCTGCAGATCGACGTCGACGGCCGCCGGCACGCTCGCCGTCGCCGCCGGACCGGCGCGGTGCAACCACGCCGTCAGGTCGATCCGGTCGAGCTGCGAGCGCTGCCGGCCGCTGAAGGCGAGCAGTTGCGCGGTGAGCGCCGCGGCGCGTTCCGCGGCGGTGCGGATCCGACCGAACTCGACCCGGGCGTCGGCGCCCGGCGCCAGCAGGTCTTCACCGAGCTCGGCGTGGCCGATCACCCGCGTCATCAGGTTGTTGAACTCGTGCGCGACGCCGCCGGCCAACCGCGCCACCGCCTGCATCTTGTCGCGCTGGCGGCGCCGTTCGGCCTCGGCCTCGAGTCGGGCGCGTTCGGCGGCGTGACGGGCCGACAGCAGCAGACGCAGCGACAGCAGGAGCGAGACGACGACCAGCGTGGCTGCCAGCGGCAGGGCCGCGCTGGCCGGGCCGACGGCCAGGGCCAGGAACAGACCGCCGCCGACCGCGAGCGGCGTGACGATCGGCAACGGGTTGAAGTCGGCGATCCACCGCGGCCCGGTGACGACGCCGGGCCGGGCCATCGCGTCGTGGCGGATGTACACCGCCGCCACCAGCGTCGGCACCACGCCGAGGTAGTAGGCCATCGCGCCCCAGCCAGGGTCGAAGCGACTGGCCAGCTCGAACTGGGCCAGCACGACGACGGGGATATAGGTGGCCTGGCCGGCGACGAACCACCAGAACGCCCGCCGTGACGGGATCGGCAGCCCGCGCACCACCACCAGGTTCAGGCTGACGACCAGGCTCAACTGCGCCAGCCCGTAGACGATCACCGACGTGAACGGTTGTGAACCCCCGGCCAGCGCGGCGCTCGGCGCGGTGACCAGGGCCCAGCTCATCACCCCGAGCCCACCGGCCGTGATCAGCAGGTCGATGGCCAGCGCCGTGCGCTCGTGGCGGCGCGCCGGCGCCCGCGGGTAGACGACCAGCGCCGCCACGGCGCCGACGTAGGAGAACACGGTGAAGAGGGTGTCGGCCAGCGGCGACACCAGGCGCGGCCCGCCGAGGGCGGCCGGCACCAGCAGCAGGTAGCTCACCGCCGTGACCAGCGACGTCCACCCGGTCACGGTCAGCGCCAGGCGGAACCGGGACGGGGCGTCCCGGCGGGCGGCCGCCCACAGGAACGCGGCGCCCTCGAACACCAGCCGCGCCGCGCTGGTCGACAGGCGGGCCGGCTCGGTGAGGAGTCCGGTGAGTTCGGCGGCCGTGAATCCCACCAGGGCCACCGCGGCCGCCCAGGTCCATGCCGGCGCCGTCCGCCACACCGGGACCACGGCCGTGTCGCCGGCGTCGGGGGGCGCGAAGGACGGCGTCGAAGGCGGCGTGGCGGGCTCCCGGATCAGCCGTGGTGTCGACGGGACGGCGGCGTCCCGCCGTGGATCGCCTGCTCGAGGCGGTCGAGGCGTCCCGCGATGCCGAGGATGTCGACGTGGGCCTTGACGTTGACCTGGTAGTCGAGGTCGGTGCGGATGCGATCGCGCTCCGCCTGGCGATTCTGGCTGACCAGGACGAAGATCGACAGGAAGATCGCTTCAAGGCTGACGATGAGGGTGAGCAGGCCGAACGGATATGGGTCGAAGGCCAGCCGGGTCGGCAGCCAGTTCGCGGCGGCGACCGCGTTGACGAGGATCCAGCCGCCGAACCACACCATGTGCGCCAGGGTGAAGCCGTGACTGGCGGCCACGGCGGCGACGCGGTCGCTGACCCGCTGCCAGCGCGTGGTCCGCTCCGCGATGACGGCGTTCGGGTTGCTCAGGCCGCGGATGGCCACGGTGCTGGCCCGCAGCCGGGCGCCGACGACCTGCAGCAGTTCGATGGCGACGTCGGGGCGGCCGCGCAGGAAGTCGTGGAACGCCTCGCGCTGGAGTTCCCACAGCGAGCAGTCGGTGAGGGCCCGCGCCGTGGCGCTGCGCAGGCCGCCGTCGAGGAGGCTCAGCTCGCCGAACAGGCCGCCCGGGCCGAGGGTGTTGAGCAGCACGTGCTCGCCGCGCACGTCCGGCGCGGTGATCGCGACCTGCCCGTGCTCGACGACGTACAGCGTGTCGCCGGGATCGCCGATCCAGAACACCGGCTCGTTGGCGCCGACGTGCCGGCGGGTGAGCAGACCCTGGAGGGCCTCCTGGCCGGTGGCGTCGAGGCGCGCGAAGAGCGGGATGTGGGCGAGCGGGGATGGCGCCGCGGGCCGCGGCCCGGCGGCGACCTCCTCCTGGAGTTCGGACATCGGCATGGGACCGCGACGGCCGCGGCCCCGGTATCTTACCCGCTGGCGACTAGAGCGTCCTGACCGTCGCGACGAGCTGGTCGAGCGCCGCCCCCCAGCCGTCGGCGAACCCCATGTCGGCGTGGCGCTGCCGCGTGCCCGCGTCCACGTGCATCACGTGGGCGACATAGCGGGTGCCGGCGCCCTCTGCGGCGATGCCGATGACGGCGGTGAAGCCCATCGTGTCGGCCGGCGGCACCCCGGGCTGGGCCGGGCGGAAGCCGGGCCCCATGAGCGTGGTCCAGACCAGGCGTTCGCCGGGCACGATCTCGAGGACGCAGCCGGTGGCGGGGAAGAGCTCGCCCTCGGGGGAGCGCATCACGGTGCGGAACTGGCCGCCGGGTCGCAGGTCGAGCTGGCATTCGGCCGTGGACCACGGCGCGGGCGTGAACCAGCGGACGAGGATCTCCGGGGTGGTCCACGCCCGCCAGACCAGCGCCGGCGGCACGTCGACGACGCGCTCCAGGACGAGGTCGAGATCGGGGTCGACGGTGCGCAGCGGCGGACGGCTCATCGGTAAGACCTCAGTATCGGCCGGGCTACTTGTGGAGGACGAACGGCCCGATGACCAGCAGGTCGAGTCCCGAGCCGTAGAACACCCGGACGGCGTCGCGCGGGCTGCAGACGATCGGCTCGTGGAAGCCGTTGAACGAGGTGTTGACCAGCACCGGCAGGCCGGCGGCGTCGCCGAACGCCTCGAGCAGGCGCTGGAACCGCGGCGGCGCCGCGGCGCCGACGGTGTGGAGCCGCACCGCCGCGTCGGCCACCGGCAGCACGTGGCGGAACCGGTCGCGATCGCGCGGGTGGAAGTCGCACTCCATGGTGTCGGCGTCGGCCGGGCCGTCGAAGTGGGCGGCGACCGCCGCGGTGAGGCCGCTCAGGGCGTAGCCGCGCCACGGCTCGCGATGCTTGAGGAAGCGGTTGAGGTTCTCGAGCACGTAGGGCGAGAACGGATTGGCGAGGATGCTGCGCGCGCCCAGGGCGCGCGGGCCCCATTCCATCGGCCCGTCGAACCAGCCGACCAGCCGGCCGGCGGACAGCGCCTCGACGGCGGCCTGCACCGCCCGCTCGTCGGGCGCCCAGGTGTAGGTCAGCTTGCAGTTGTCGAGCGCGGCCTTGATCTCCTCGGCGCCGTAGCTCGGTCCGAGCAGCGGCGACACCGGGACCGGCGGCCGATCGAAGGCGTGCAGCACCGCGCCGACGGCCAGCCCGGTGTCACCAGGGTCCGCCGGCACGAACACCTCGGCGAAGGCGCCGCTGGTGCGCGCCCGGGTGGTCATCGGCGAGTGGCTGAACAGGGTGCCGCCCAGGCACAGCCGCGACTGCCCGGTGCGACGCTGCACCGCGACCAGCAGGTCGACGAAGTGATCGCCGAGCCGCGCCTGCAGGGCGGCGGCGGCCGCGGCGCTGGCCGGGTCGCCGAGACGCGGGCTGGTGCCGAGCGCGTCGGTGACGGCGGCGCCGGCCGAGGCGCCGAGCGTCAGGCCGTCGGCGGTGGCGACCAGGGCCGCGTCGGCCCAATCGGCCCGGTGTCCAGGCGCCAGGCGAGCGAGCGCCTCGAGACGCTGACCCGCGCCGGGGCCGGTGAGCCCGACCGCCTGCGCGATCCACGCGTAGGCCTCCGCGAATCCCAGGCCGCTGGCAGGCCAGTCGATCTGGCGGAGGGCCGCACCCTCGCCGACCCACACGCTCAGTCCCGGCGCCGCGTCGTCGCAGACGACAATCGCCGCGGCGGCGAAGGGCGAGGTCAGGTACGCCGTGCAGGCGTGCGCCAGGTGGTGGTCGATGGCGTCGCTGCCAGCCGGCAGCGCCGGCGCCGGTGTTCCCTGGGGCGAGTCCACCGCGACATAACGGTGCACGTCCCGCCGTCCCGCCGGATGCCGGGCGAGCAGCAGGTCGAGGGTCTCGTCGGGCCAGCTCTGTCGCGCCGAGCGCCCGCGGACGCGGGTGATGCGTTCGTGCGGGCAGGCCGCCACCAGCCGCTGGTCGGTGCCGAGCGCCACGGCGCCGGCGGGGGTCACGGGGGTCAGGCCGGCGATGAGCACGGGTTCGGTCGACCTAGTCTGCCACGAGCCGTCGCACCCGGTACGGCGACGTCGGCGCTTGACACGCCCCGAGAACGCGTCCTAGGGTGTCGCCCGGGTGCGCGGTGTCGTCGGCCGGCGCCCCGCCGGTCAGCGCATGGTCACGCGTCGCGTCGTCGTCGTCCACCGGGTCTCTGTCGCGTTCGCCGCCGTCGCCGTCGCCGCCGTCCTGACGGGCGCTCCGCCTGGCGCCGCCGCGCAAACGGCGGCAGCCGTCGTCGAAGGGGTGTCGACCGACCCGCAGGGGTTGCCAGTCCCCGACGTCGACATCGCGGTCACCAGGCTCGATACGAACGAGCGGCGGCTGGTACGCACGGGACCGGCGGGGCAGTATCGCGTCGGCGGCCTCGCGCCGGGCCGCTACCGCCTGGAGGCGGTGCGAGCGGGCTTCCGCCGGTTCGTCCGTGAACCGATCGAGCTGGAAATCGGCCAGCACGCGCGTGTGGACGCCCCGCTCGCCGTCGGGACCGTGACCGACGCCGTGGCGGTGTCGACGCCGCTGTCGCGCCTGAACCAGACCTCGTCACTCGGCCGCGTCGTCGACAACCAGCGACTGGCGGCCCTGCCCCTCGACACGCGCAACACGTATGCCCTGGTCACGCTGACACCCGGTGTCGTCGGAGAGATCGGGCAGGCGCACAACCGCGTGAACTATTCCGTGAACGGCGCCCGCGCCGGCCTGATGGACACGCTGATCGACGGGGCCCCGGCGTCGTTTCCAACGGTCAACGGCTTCCACGGAGTCGCCATCTTCCCGTCCGTGGATGCCGTGCAGGAGTTCAGGCTGGAGGCGGGCAACTACGGTGCGGAGTTCGGCCGCAGCCTCGGCAGCGTCCTCAACCTGGCCTACAAGTCCGGCAGCAACGCCTTCCATGGGGTCGCTCACGAGCGCTACCGAAACGCGCGCTTCGACCGCCGAACCTATTTCAACCGGCGCGAGGGCGGTGGTCGCCCCGCCTTCTCGCGGCATCAGTTCGGCGGCGTCGCCGGCGGCCCCGTGGTGCGCGATCGGGTGTTCGTGATGGCGGTCTTCGAGGGCCTGCGGGAGCGCAGCTTCAGCGAACGCCTGACCACCGTTCCGACGGCCCTGGAGCGGGTCGGCGACTTCAGTCGCACGCGTGCCGTGAACGGCCAACCGGTCGTCGTCTACGACCCGGACACCACTCGCCCCAATCCCTCGGGCAGCGGCTACGTGCGCAGCCCGTTTCCCGGCAATCGCGTGCCGGTTGCGCGCCTGGACCCGGTGGCGCTGAACGTGATGCAGTTCTGGCCGCAGCCGAACCGAGACGGCGATCCGGTGTCGGGCCGCAACAACTTCTACGCCAGCGGATTCGGTCGCGTGTCGACGAGCAACGTCGACGTCCGCGCCGACGGCCGGCTCGGCGCGGGCCGACACGGGTTTCTCCGCTACTCGCAGCGTCGGTGGCTCGACGCCCCGGCGTCGCTGTTTCCAGGGGCCACTGCCGTGGCCGAAGGACGCATCCATCAGCGTGACCGTGGCCACCAGGTGGTGGCGGAGGTGGCCGACGCGTCGCGGGCCGGCACGGCGGTCGATGTTCGCGTGGGTTTCGCACGCACGCACTTCCTGTTCGAGAACCAGTCGCTCGGGTTCGCGCCGTCCAGCCTCGGCCTGCCGGCCTCCATCGACGCCGAAGTGGACCGGTTGCTGTTTCCGGCCTTCGCCGTCACCGACGTCAGCCCGCTCGGCGGGTCGGATCACCGCGACAGCAACTTCAACACGGCGAGCCTCGCCGCCAGCGTGGCGCACGACGTCGGCCGGCACGCGCTCAAGGGGGGCTACGAAGGCCGGCTGTTCCGGGTCAACGTCTGGGAAGCCCGCGCGGCCGGGTCCTTCAGCTTCTCGCGGCTGTTCACGCAAGGCCCCAACCCGCTGGCGAGCACCGCCGTCGGCGGGCATGGCTTCGCCTCGTTCCTGCTCGGCGCCGGCAGCAACGGCTCGGTGATCCGCAACTGGAAGGACGTCGCGACGCAGAGCGTCTACCACGCGTGGTATCTGCAGGACGACTGGCGCGTGACGGACCGCCTGACGCTGAACCTGGGTCTCAGGTACGACCTCGACACGCCGCGCACCGAAGCCGAGGATCGCCTGTCGTGGTTCGACCCCGAGGCGCCTTCGCCCCTGGCAGGTCTCGTGCCCGGGTACCCCGACCTGCGGGGCGGCCTGCGTTTCGTCGGCGTCGACGGCAATTCGCGAACGCAGTATCGCGGCGACTGGAACAACCTGGCGCCGCGGCTGGGTGGCGCCTTCCGTCTCTCGGCACGGACGGTGGTCAGCGCCGCCCTTGGGCGGTTCTTCGGTCCGGGCCCGTTCGCCGCTCAGGGCACGGTGGGGCCGGCGGGGTGGCGGGTCGAGACGCCCTGGGTGTACACGCTGGACGGCCTCACCCCCTTTCACCGGCTGCGTGACCCGTATCCAGACGGGTTCCCTCCGGTACCGGGATCGTCCGAGGGGCTGCTCACCGGCCTCGGCGCGCGCGTCGAAGCGCCCCTGAGGGGCGCGCGGACACCGAACGCCTGGCAGTGGCACGTCACCCTGCAGCGCGAGCTGCCCTGGAACCTGATTCTGGAGGCCGGATACGTCGGCACGCGCGGGCGCGATCTGTCGCTCGGTGGCGAGAGCGGCTACACGCTGAACCAGCTCGATCCGGCGTATCAGGCGCTGGGTCCGGCACTGAACGAGCTGGTCCCGAATCCGTTCTCCGGCTACGTGACGACGGGCGCCCTGGCCGAGCCCACCGTGCGACGCGGCCAGCTGCTGCGGCCGTTCCCGCAGTTCGGCGACGTCATCGCCCTGTTCGCGTCGGGCGCACGCTCGCGCTACGACGCGCTGCAGGTGTCGGCCAGCCGCCGGCTGGCCGGCGGCCTGTCGTTCGATGCCAGCGTCGTGTGGTCCAAGAGCACCGACTGGGGCCAGAGCTACCAGAACGCTTACGATCTGGCGGCGGCCGATGGCCTGTCGTCCGTCCACGTGCCGTATCGCGTGGTGGCCAGCGCGGTGTACCAGGTACCAGGTCCAGGCGGGGCAGCGACGGGGGGCGCCGGACGCATGGCGCGGGCGCTGGTGGCCGGGTGGCAACTGGGCGCCATCTGGACGCTGCAGGCCGGACCGACGCTGGCCGTGACCGGGCCGAATGCGTCGGGGACCTTCGGCCAGGTGACGCGCGCGAACTGGACCGGCGTCGATGTGTCGCTGGGCGGCGACGACGAGAGCCGGCTGACGCGCTGGTTCGACACCGCGCAGTTCAGTCCGGCGGCGACGTTCACTTTCGGCAACGCCCCCGAGCGGATCCCGGGGCTGCGGGCGGACCGGCTGCACAACCTCGACGTCGCCCTGTCGAAGGACCTGCCGGCAGTGAGCGGGGTGCGCCCGCAGCTGCGCCTGGAGGTGTTCAACCTGTTCGACGACGTGCAGTTCGGGCCGCCGGACACCCGGGTGAACAGCGGCACCTTCGGTCAGGTGACGTCGCAGGCGAACCTGCCGCGGCGCATCCAGCTGGGTGTCCGGGCCGTCTGGTAGCGGCGCGGCTGCCGGCTACGCCTCGTCGTCGTCGTGAAGCAGCCGGGCCGGCCCCGCCTTGCCTCCGGGACTGATACCCCAGCGCTGCCAGCCGTGCTCGCGCGTCCAGCCGTGGAAGACCATGATCGACGTCCGGTCCGGGCAGGCCTCGGCCGGGTGGTCGAGCCGTCCCTTCTGCTCGAGGTCGCGATGCGCGCCCCAGTAGTCCTGGGTGAAGTCGAACGCGGTGATCGAGAAGTCCGGCCCCAGGAACAGCTGCGATCGGCCCTCGCCCTGGAGCGCGGCCACCTTCAGCGTCGGCCCCACCGTGGTGATGTTGGCGACGTACGGGTGCAGCAGGTGGCTGGCCACGGTGAGTTCCGAGTCGGGAAAGAGATACACGCGACGCGGGACCGCCGGCGGGCACTCGCGGCACGAGGAGCGAGTGGGATCGTCGATCGGGTAGCTGGCGGGTGGGTCGGTGTCGGGCATCAGCGCCACGGTCGCGCGCCGGTGCTCGTCGCTGGCTCCGCCGACGGCGAGAAAGCCGCCTGACGGCGTCATCCAGTGCGCCACCGAGTAGATGCGCCCGAACTGCACATAGCGGAGCGTCGAGCGGCCGGCGCCGTCGACCTCCAGCACGAAGCTCGAGCCGCCGGTGTGATGCGCGAAGGCCGCCCACACCCGTCGCGGCGTGCCGGCCGCGACGGCCACGTCGGCCATCACCCATGGCGCGCTCATCGTGCGGTCCGGATAGGTGAGGTTCTGATCGGGCCGCAGCGCCCACTTGAGCTCGCCGGTCTGGGTGAAACAGTAGAGCCCGTCGCTCGCCTGGGGCTGGCCCGCCTCGGTGTTGAACCGGACGCCGACCAGCCATTCGGTGCGGCCGTCGCCCTCGATGTCGACGGCCGTTGGCCGCGGTCCGGGCGCCCGCGTCACGTCGCCGTCGAACTCGTAGGTCCAGACCACGACGCCGTCCTCGTTCAGGCCCTGGACCTGCTGACCGGCGAACGCGATGGCGGTGGCCACCGGCGTCGGCCGGCTCAACCACGCTCCCGCCGCCAGGCCGGCGACGAACACCACGACGGCGACCGCGGCCAAGCGTCCGGTTGTCGGGCCCGCTGGCGACGGCGAGGTGGCCGGAGGCGGCGGGGGCGGTAGCGGATCGGGTCGGTCCGGGGCTTCGGGTTCGTCGGGGTCATCGGGCTCGGGTGCGGGCGCGGGCTCGAGCGTGCGTCGCCAGGCGTCGATCTCGTCGCGATCGCCGTAGACGATCTGTCCCTCCGGTGTCCGGATGCGGTGCACGGGCAACCCGAGGGTGGCTTCCCACCGCTGCACGGACCGAACGCTCTTGCCCAGGAAGGCCGCGATCTCCTTCCACCCGTTCAGTGGAGGTTGGGGCCGGGGAGGCTCCGGCGGATCGAGAGACATCGGGGGTACCGCGGGTTTTTACCCCGTGGATGCTGAGCTTGTCCACCGCGACGCGACTCCGGCGCACCAGCCCAGCCGTATCGCGATGGGGCGCCAACCCGCGCCACCGGGCCGATGACGCGCCTTGACGGTTGCCGCGACGTGGCGCCGGCAGGTACTTCTGCGCTCGCTTCGAGGTGTTTGCACCGCGGAGCCTGTCGAGATCGGAGCTCCCCCGTGTGCCGAGCCTGGACCAGCCGCCTCCTCACTGCGACCCTCCTGATGCTGGCGGTCGCCGGGTCGGCCCGCGCGCAAGGGCCGATCACCAACGGCGAGAACCATGCGGGGTCGATCTCGGCGCCCGGCGAGATCGACGACTGGACGTTTACGGCAGCGCAGGGGCTCGCGATCTCGCTGAGCATCGGCGAGGTGCTGCCGGTGGGGCCAGACCCCGGCTTCACGCCCTGGATTCGCTTGGTGGGGCCTGACGGCTCCGAACTCGCCTCGTCTTCGGGGGCGTTGGTCGCCCAGATCAACCTGACCACGCCGCTCGGGGGCTCGTACACCGTGCGAGTGGCGAGCAACGATCCAGGCAATGACGGGGTCGGGGACTACCTGCTGACGCTGGCCCAGGTCCCCGGGACTTTCGTCGTGCCCTCAGGCGACGACGGTGGTGCGATGGTCAACGGCGAGAACCATGCCGGCCGGATCCACGTCGGCGACCTCGACCAGTGGACCTTCGTGGCCTCTTCAGGGGATGCGATCAGCGTCAGCATCGGCGAGGTGTTCGAGACTCCTGGGGTCGATCCGGGCTTTACTCCATGGATTCGCCTGCTGGGGCCAACCGGGGAGCTCATCGACTCCTCGTCGGGAGCGCTCGTGGGCCAGATCAACGTGGCGAACGCCGCTGTCTCCGGCACGTTCACCGTCATCGTCTCCACCAACGATCCCGGCCACGACGGCGCCGGGCTGTACCGGCTCGTGCTGGCCAAGACTCCGGGCACGTTCGTGGTGCCAGGCGGCGACCAGGGCGGCGTGATGACCAACGGCACTGCTCACGCCGGCGAGATCCATCTTGGCGACCTCGATCTCTGGAGTTTCGGCGCCGCAGCTGGCGTGGCGGTCACCGTGTCGATCGGTGAAGTCCTTCAGATGCCCGATCCTGGATTCACGCCGTGGATCCGCCTGCGTCGACCCGACGGAGTGCTCGTCGGGTCGAGTTCCGGTGCGACGACGGCACAGATCAATATGAACACACCAGTCACGGGGATCTACACCGTGGTGGTGTCGACTAACGATCCCGGTCATGACGGGGTCGGACTCTACCAACTGACGGTGAGCGGAGCCCTGGTTCCACCAACGGCCAGCGACGACGCATACCAGGCGACGCTGAACACGGCGCTGGTCATCACCGCGCCTGGGGTGCTCGCCAACGACGACGCCCATGGTGGCACGCCGTTGACTGCGCAGATCGTGACCGCAACGACCCAAGGGGCTCTGACCCTGAGCCCTGATGGTGGGTTGCTCTACACGCCGAGTCCGGGATTCCTGGGTGTCGACACGTTCACCTACCGCGCCCTGAGCCTCGCCGGTCCCGGCAACGTGGCCACGGTGACGATTACCGTGAATCCGTTCACCGCGCTGCCCCCGGTGTCGCTCTACGCCGCGTCGATCGCCGGCAACCTCGTCACGCTGCGCTGGACGCCACCGGCCGCGGGCCTGGCACCGACGGGCTACGTCCTCGAGGGCGGGGTCAATCCCGGCGACGTGCTGGCCAGCATCGGGACGGGGAGCACGACGCCGATCTTCTCGTTCCTGGCGCCGACCGGCGCCTTCTACGTGCGGGTGCACACGCTGTCCGGCGCGACGCGCAGCGCGGCGTCGAACGAGATCCGCATCTTCGTCAACGTCCCGGCGGCGCCATCGGCGCCGGCCAATCTGGTCGGCCTCGCCAACGGCAGCAGCATCGCCCTGGCGTGGCGCAACACCTTCGCGGGCGGCGCCCCTGGCGGTGTTGTCCTCGACGTCAGCGGCTCGCTCAGCGCGTCGCTGCCGCTGGGCCTCACCGACACGTTCCAGTTCAACGGCGTGCCAGGCGGCAACTACACGTTCTCGGTACGGGCTCTCAACGCCGTTGGAAGCAGCCCGCCCTCGAATGCCGTCGCGCTGTCGTTCCCGAGTCCGACGTGCAGCGGGGCACCGCTGCCGCCGGCGGCGTTCCTGGCCTACCGCGTCGGCAACACCCTGACGGTCTTGTGGGAGCCCGCGACGTCCGGGCCGGCTCCCACGTCGTTCGTGCTCAACGTGAGTGGGGCGTTCAGTGGCAGCTTCGCCACGCCTGGTCGCGCAGTGAGTGGCGCGGTGGGCCCCGGCAGCTACACCCTCAGCGTGGCCGCCGCGAACGCCTGCGGCACCAGCGCGCCGACGCCGCCGCAGACCGTGGTCGTGCCGTAAGCCGCCCTCCCGCCGTGGTGCCGGCGTCGCGAGACGCGGTGGACGTGAGACGGCGTACACTACCCGCCGCCCGGGGGCCGCCGCGGTTGGCGAGCTGCGCCGGGCCGCCTGGAGGTGCCGGATGCGCGCGTCCCTTCTCGCCGCCGTGCTGGCGGCTGCGGTCCTCGACGTCCCGGTGTCGGCCGATCGTCTGCCGGTCGCATCCCCGGAGAGCGTCGGTTTGTCGAGCGAGCGGCTCGAGCGCCTTGCCAGGGCGATCCGCGCCGAGGTCGATCGCGGCCGCGTGCCCGGCGCGGTCGTGGCGGTGGCGCGCCGCGGCAGGCTGGCCTACTACGAGGCGTTCGGCTATCGCGATCCGGGCGCGAAGGTCGCGATGCCGAAGGACGCGATCTTCCCACTCGCCTCGATGACCAAGCCGTTTGCCGCCGTGGCGACGCTGATGCTGGCCGAAGAAGGGACGCTGCTGCTCAACGACCCGATCGGCACCGTGCTCCCGGCCCTGGCCAACCTCACGGTCCAGACGGCCACCGGCGTCGAGCCGGCCCGCCGCCAGCCCACGCTGCAGGACATGCTGCGGCATACGGCCGGTGTGAGCTACGGCAACCGCGGCGACTCGCCGCTGCACCGCCTCTACGGACAGCGCGTCGGCGGCGGCACGACGCAGACCGCCGACGAGTTCCTGCAGGCGCTGGCCGGGCTGCCGCTCTTCTACCACCCGGGTACCGCCTGGGAGTACAGCTACGGCATCGACGTCGCCGGGCTGGCGGTGGAGGCGGTCACCAGGCAGCGTCTGGGCGCCTTCCTGCAGGAGCGCCTCTTCGGCCCGCTCGGCATGACCGACACCGCGTTCGCGCAGCCCGCCGACAAGGCGGCCCGATTCGCCAAGGCCTTCGCCCGCGACCCCGACACCGGCCAGCCGATTGCCGACCGCCCGGTGGACCAGGCCGCGAAGTTCGACTGCGGCGGCGGCTGTGCCTCCGGGACCGCGTTGGACTACCTGCAGTTCGCGTCGATGCTGCTGAACAAGGGCGTGCTCGGCGGGACCCGCGTGCTCGGCCGGAAGTCGGTCGAGTTCATGACCGCCGATCAGCTGGGCGCGGGCGTCGACCGGTCGCGTCTCCACGAGTTCGCGGTCGAGCACATGGACGGGTTCGGCTTCGGGCTCGGCGTCGCCGTCCGCACCCAGCCCGGCATCGCCGGCGTGCCCGGCTCGGCGGGCGAATTCCTGTGGAGCGGCGCCCAGGGCACGATGTTCTGGGTCGATCCCAGGGAGGAACTCGCGGTCGTGTTCATGGCACGGACGCCTGGACCGGTGCGCCGGCACTACCGGCAGCTGGTCAAGAACCTGGTCGTGCAGGCCCTGGTGGACTGAGTGCGGGACCGGTCGGCGGCTACTGGAAGTCGCGGGGAATGGCCTCGTCCCAGCGCTTCTCGCGGCGGAGCACGCCGTTCTCGAACAAGCGTCGGACGTTGGTGTAGTGGAAGGTGGTCCGGTCGCTGGTGAGCGTCACCTTGCTCTCCCAGCGCAGCGTTCGGCCCGGCAGGACCACGGTGGTGGAGTACTCGCCGCGGACGGAGGCCGCCTCCGGGTGGTCGTCGTTCGCCTCGTAGGTGATGGTCTCGGTCTCGTGCTGCTCGCCCCACGGGAAGCGCATGCCGCTGTCGTTGGTGGCGACGACCCGGGTCGTGTGGGTCTGCGGGTTGCGCTCGATCGACGAGATCTCGCCGTAGCCCGACGTCGAGCCGCGCTCGATCGGCTCGTAGCCGGGCAGCGTCTCGCGCGTGTCCGGGTTGGGCGCGAAGTCGGGCACCGGCCGCGCCTCGAACGGCACGACCGGCAGGAGGACGCGGGTCGCATCCGTGCCGCCGAGGAAGAGCGAGGTCGTCATCGGGTACGGCGTCGGCCAGATCATCGGGAACTGCGCGTTGGACATCGACAGCCGCAGCCGGTGGCCGGCCGGGAAGACCCACGACGTGAAGTGCATCTCGATCTCGAGCTGCACGCGCTCACCGGGGATCAGGGCCTTGGGCTCGCGGTCCGACTCGCGATGGGTGCCGTTCAGTCCCGCGGCGGCCACCTGCGTGACCGTCCCGTCGGGCGCCACGTCGGACAGGCGCACGAACCAGTTGGCCATCGGCGCGTCGGCCGCCACGTTCAGGATCGCGCGTGGCAGGCCCAGGATTTCCATGTCGCCGTCCAGCGGCGCGGTGTCGTAGACGAGACTGAAGGCGTCGGTGGGGCGCTGATCGTGCGCCACGTCGCCGAACCACATCACCGGTCCGCCGGCCTCGATTCCGGTCGTCGGCACGTACTTCAGCCGGTGCGTCGCCTCGCCGGGTGGCGCGTCGCCGAGGGCGTGATCGGCTCGCGGGTACACGACGCGATCCTGGATCCGGGCGATCGGCCAGCCCTCCTCGTAGCGCCACGTGCCCGGCGCCTCCTCCAGGTACGGCCCCGGCGGATGCCACTGCCGCACGTACACGGCGAAGCGCGGCTCGTCCATGATGCCGGTGTCCCGACCCTTGAGCCACTGGTCGAACCAGCGGACCGCCTCCCGCCGCCACTCGATGCCGGGCTTGGGGTAGGGACGGTGCGGGAAGGTGTGGTTCCACGCCCCGACGATCGCCTTCACGGGGGCCGTCATGTGCTGCAGCATGCGCGGCACGCTGTCGCGGTAGCCGTCGTACCAGCCGCCGATGACGAAGGTCGGAATCGTGATGGCGTCGTAGCGCGTCTTGAGCGCGGTGCGGTCCCAGAAGGGGCCGTCGCGCTGCTGGCGCTTGTAGGTCAGCATCCACGGCGGCTGATCGAAGCGCTCGGCGAAGAAGCCGTCGTCGATCCGGTACTCGGGGGCGCCGGGCATGGAGTTGGCGATGTCCATCTGCCACTCCCAGGAGTCGAGGTGCATCATGCCGTCCATGAAGTGCACGTCGTCCTGGTAGAGGTCGTCGGTGGCGTCGACGGCGATGATCGCTTTCAGGGCCGGCGGATTGCGCATCGCCATGTGGATGGCGTTGAAGCCGCTCCACGAGATGCCGAACATGCCGACGTTGCCGGTGGAGAACGGCTGCTTCGCCAGCCAGTCGATCACCTGGTCGCCGTCGCGCTGCTCGATCTCGCTGTACTCGTAGGGGATGAGCGTCCCCTCGCTCGAGCCGGTGCCACGGATGTCCACGCGCGCCACGACGTAGCCGCGCCGCACGAAGTAGGCGTAGAGGTCGTAGCGTCCGCTGCGGCCGTCGTTCTTTCGGTACGGGAGGTACTCGAGCAGCACCGGGAACCGGCCGTCCTCCCCCGGTCCGGTCGGCCGCCACAGATCAGCCGCCAGACGGATGCCGTCGGGCATCCGGATCCGCACCTCTTCCATGCGGACGCCGTAGGCGGCCGGCGAGGGCGGCAGCGGCGCGGGCTGGCGGGTGCCGCCGGTGGCGAACGCGGTCGTGCCGAGTGCCAGCACGAGCACGAGGCGAAGGAGGAGACGCGTCATCCGCCCCGGCAGTCTCTCACACTCAACGGCGCTTCCTTTGCCGCTTTTCAGCACCTAAGCCAATACAAAACTATCGTTTGTGATAAGTTAGTGAAGGCGTCCGTCGACAATGACCGTCCGCGAATACGAAACGGCCAGCGGGAAGGTGCCCTTCAGGCAGTGGTTGGGACGCTCGACGGCGTCACCCGAGCAAGGATCCAGGCGCGAGTCCTTCGTTTCGAGACGGGCAACCTGGGCGACTGCAAGAGCGTCGGTGGTGGCGTGCTGGAAGCCAGGGTGATGTTCGGGCCCGGCTACCGCATCTACTTTGGACAGGACGGTGTGGAGTTGGTGCTGCTGTTGGTGGGTGGGTCGAAAGGGACGCAGGCAAAGGATATCCAGCGAGCCCGGCAATACTGGCACGACTACCTTGGGGAGAAGTGACATGGCACGGCGAAGCAGCGACTGGAACGAAGGGCTGGCGCGAGAGCTTCGGGATCAGGAGTTCGCACGCGAGTTCCTGCTGGCGGCCATGGACGAGGGGGTGCCGATCCAGGTCGCGCTGGGGAAGGTGATCCGCGCGATGGGAGTGAAGGAGTTCGCAACGAAAGTGAAGATGGCGGGGCCGAACGTGCTGCGGGCCATCAACCCGAAGCACAACCCGACGCAGGACACGATAAACCGCTTGCTGAGGCCCTTCAGGCTCAAGCTCAGTCTGGCGCGTATCGAAGGACCTGGAGGTCACAGAGCGGCGTAGCAACTGCGGCTCCGTCGCCGCGGCCCGGGCCGGATTCAACGCCCGGTCTTACAACGGCGCAGACAGCTAGAATCACTCAGGTGATGCGCCACGGGCGTGACTGGAGCGCGAGAATCGGAACACCGGACGTCGTCGCGCTTGCCGGCGCTGTCGTCGCAGCAGTGCTGTGTCGCGCCGTGATCGTTGCGAATACGCCAGCCTCGGCGCCGGTCTCCGATATGGCCGAGTACTGGACGCGCGGCGTGTACCTCTTCGAGCACGGTGCGCTTTACCCGGACAGTTGGCGGATGCCTGGCCTGCCAGTCTGGCTGGCAACCGTGTTCACCCTTTCTGGCGGTGCAAGCGTGGACGCGGCGCGTCTCGGCAACGTGGCAGCCGCTGCAGTGGCTACGGCGCTCGCCTACCTGGTGGCTCGCCGCACAGGCTCCTGCGCGCGGGCACTCGCGGCGGCGCTCGTAGTGGCGTTGTACCCGACTCTATTGCTCTACTCGTCGCTAGTCGCGACTGAGAGCCTGGTGGCGGTGCCGGTGCTCGTGGTGTTTCTGGCGGCGACGCTTCCAGGCATCGCCGGTGCCATGGTACTTGGTGGCTCGGTCGGCGCGGCGATCCTCGTCAGGCCTGCCAGCGTTGCCCTCGTGCCGGCGGCCCTGGCTTCGGTCGTTTTCGCCCCCCCCCCGAACCTCGACCAGCCGCGTCCGACGCCTGACGGCGCTGTGCCTGACGCTGGCCTGTAGCCTGGCTCCGTGGTGGGTTCACAGCTATGGGCTCAGCGGCCGGTTCATCCCGCTCGATACCACCGGGGGGCTGAACCTCCTTATCGGCAGCGGCCCCGGAGCCACGGGTCGGTGGGACTGGTCGAACGTTGCGCACCTGCAAGGGACGGTGCTCGCTGGTGTCGCTTTCCTCTGCTGGTCGTCGGCGCGGCATTCGGAGTGGGCAGCGGTCGTCTCCGGACCGAAATCGCCGTGCCGACGGTCGTATACCTTCTCGGGACTGCGGTGATGCACGTGGTCGCGTTCGGCGACCCCCGGTTCCATCTCCCGCTCGTTCCGGTGCTTGCGGTGGCCGCGTCACAGGCACGACCCAGCTGCCAGTGCGGCCGCTGGGTGGCACTGATATCGTGTGCGCTCCTGGCACCGGCCTGGTTCGGACAGGCGCTCAACTACCTGCCGTTTGTTCGACTCCTGGTGGCCCCAGACGGTTGGCAGAGCATGGTGTCGTTCGACGACCTGCTGTGATTGCGTCCCGCGAGAGATGTGCGACGCGGGAAGGGAAGGGCCGGCGTCCGACTGCAGGTGAGCATGGCGAGCTGGAGCGGGGAGTTGTGCTGTCTCGCGACGCGCCGGTCGGCGCGTCGCGGACTGTCACTACACGACCGCCGCCGAACACCGCGACGAACGACGTGAGGAGTGGTGGAGGCGGCGGGAGTTGAACGTGATTTCGGCTCGATCGGTAACTCACTGATGGCGCGCGACTTCTGGTGCCAACGCGTTCAGTGACAACCACTTGCGGCGCGCCGACACCTCCACCACGGTCCTCGTGAGTCCCCGGAGATCGACCTGATTGATGGAGGGATATTGGAGGCGGCGGGACTGGTGTCCCGCCGCCCGGCCGTTGGGCATGGCCGCCGCGACTTCGAATGCGCTCCGGCCCGCCGTGTTGTCGGACCTCTGCCAGTTCCAGTCGGCTACGCCGTCCTCCGTGAAGCAGTGCTCCTCCGTCAAATTTCTCAGGTCGCCAAACTGTTGAGAGAGAAGGGTTTCTCAGCGCCTTCGTGTTTCCGGAAGCTCAGTTCGTAAGGATAGGTTGCGTTTCGACTATCTTGGACAGGCGTTGGCTCTCGCTCGCGTAAATGGAGCACGACAAGGAGACCTCCAATTCGGGAGAGGAACTCCGCCCGGCTGCTGATGCCGTCCGGGCGGACATGGGCGGGTTGCGGCGCCAGTTCTGGCTGGCCGCCGCCCTGCAGCAGTTGGGCCACGCCTGCGAGCTGGCCGACGCAGAGGATGCCCTCCAGGAGTTCCTCGTCAACAACGTCCCTCACGTCTGCAGGAACTTCGCGCCGGAGAGCGGGTCCTTCGAGACCTATCTCTGGAACTCCTTCAGATACCACTGCTGGAGGCTCGGCAAGCGCGCTCGAGCGCGGTCGGCCCGTCACGTCCCGGTCGAGACGACGTACGAAGACGGCAGGGTCGAGATACGCATTGCTGACGAACGCTCGCTGACGCCTCTCGAGCTGGCCGAGCGCCGCGAGCAGGCCCAGATTCTTGCCAACGCCGTCGGGGAGCTGACGAGCCTGCAGCGTGGGGCTTGGATCGCGGTCGAATTGGAAGGTCGGTCCTACGTCGACGCGGCCTCCCGGCTCGCGGTGCCCGTCACGACCCTCACCGTCGAACTACACCGCGCACGCCAGCGGGTCCATGAGCTGATTAACCACTACCCGCGCACTTTCCTCGGCTTAGGTGAGATTCGCGACTGGGCCGGCCTCTGCAAGAGCCTGCGCCTGGACGGCGAGAACTCATCGGCGACGGTCGGCAAGCGACTGTGGGAGCTGGGCACGCCCAGACTGCGGGCGATCGCCGGCGGCGCGTCGGAGCTGTCGCCGTACGAGAAGTCGCGACTGATCCACGAGATCAACGAAGTGCTCGGGCGACAGGACTTCTACTCGTCGAGCCACGTCGCTGGGATCCCGCCGGGCCGGTTCGCGAGCGAGATCCGTGGCCTGCTGCGCCGAAAGGCCGGCCCGATGACGGCCAGGCGCCTGAACAAGCTGCTCTTCCGTCACCAATATGAGCGATTCCTCGACAAAACAGATGGGTAGCACATGCCGACGACGATGAACCTTACGTCGGAGCGCATCCGAGCGCTGTTCAACTCGGCCCGCGACCTGCCGAAGACCGTCGGCCGCCACCTGGACGAGCGGGAGGTCGCCGAGTACGCGAGTGGTGTGATCGAACCCGATCGAAGCGCCTCGGCGGAGCGGCACCTCGCAACCTGCGCGTCGTGCGCGTCCGCAGTCGAGGGCCTCGTGCTGAGGCTGCAGCCAGGGCCCGCCGTAGACGTCAACAGCTCCCAATTGGCACCGCTCCCGGGAGTCGCGGAGCCCACTATCCGGCTCCGGCAGGCCGCCGTTGACGTCCGGGAGACTCACGCCCGAGTCGAGGCCCTCCTGAACGAACTGGGATGCGTCGAGCGAGACGGAGACTACGCGCTGCCCAACGGGCTCCATGCCGACGCGCACATCAACGTCGCGCGGCTCTGCTCTTCTGAGGAGGCGCTGCTGGAGATCGCGAAGGCCTTCATGCGTGTCTTCAGAGACGTGCCGTTCGACGCGATCCTAGCGCACGGTTGGACGATGGGGATGATCGCGCGCAGGATGGACGCCCTGCTCCGAGAGCAGGGGCGCAGCCCCGTCCAACTGGCTGAGACCGAAGGGTATAACCCGCCGACGCTCGTCTCCGGCTTTACGGCGTCGTCGCGCGTCCTGGTCCTGACCGACGTGTTCGTGACGGGAGGCCTGATCGAAGACCTCAGGCTTCTTCTCGAGCGGCGTCACAGCAGGGCTGTCGGCTTCGGAGTCGTCGCCGCGTACAGGCCGGGCTCAGAACGGTTCGGGCGAATCCGGCCGCTCTGCACGCCGAAGTTTTCCGTGCAGCCCGCCGCCGAGTGCAGCCGCTGCGGCATCCTCCCTCTGCTCGAGTTCAACCCGGTCTCCTGCTGCATGACGAAGCGCCGGTCAGAGCCGAGGTCGCCGACGGAATTCCTTCTCGACTACCCAGGCGCGACCGAGTTCTGGGAGGTGGTCCAGCGGGCGAAGGCGTGCGAGCACCACCGCGTCGAGCGGCGGACGCACCACTTAGCGTTCGTCGACGTGGCGCGGGTCCTCAGCGACGCCTGCGGCTCCGCAGGCATCGTCGACGGGCTGTCACGAGCGCTGCTGCGCGCGCAGCCCGACCTGCTCGTCGTGCCTCGCCGCAAGCGTGCACGGCTGCTCGCCGACCGGCTGGTCGCGCGGTGCAAGGAGGTCGGAGGCTCGGACCTCGAGTCGGTCGCGGCGGTGCAGGCGCCGACGGGCTGGCACGTCGACTCGCGCGACGCGCGCAGACTCGCGGGCAAGAACGTGTTCATCGTCGACTCCGCTGTGGGCCGCGGCGCGACGCTGGACAACCTGTTCCTCCTGTGCCGCCGGCACGGGGCCGGGACGATCGGCATGGTCACGCTCGTCAGCCGCCTAAGCGAGGCCCATGAGTCGGCGCTCGACGCCCTGATGTGCGGCCGCTTCCTGTCCGCACACCGGTTCCCCATGCGCCCGCTGGCCGTCTACCGCACACCGGAGGTGTGCCCGGTGTGCGCGCGACGGAGCGAGCTGACCGAGGACGCGTCGAGCAGCCAGGCCGGCCCGCTCCGGCGGCTGGCTGCGAGGCTAACGCGACGCGGGAGCGCCCGGGCGGCCACATTGCCGGCGCCCGCGCCGACGCAGCTCGCATTGCCGAGCCTCGGCGATCGGCCGCTTCTCGAGAGGTGCGCGCCAAGCGTCGCCGCCGCGATCACGCTGAACGCGCTGCACTCCTCCCGAAACAACGGAATGGCCCCGCTCAGGCTACCTGAAGCGTCCGACGCGAGAATCCCGGCGAAGAACCGGGCGGCGATGATCGCGTGCCTTCCATCAGGGGTATCGAGGTGGGGCGGCGCTGCGCTGCTCAGGGACATCGAGGCATGCTTCGCCGGGGAGGAGGTCGATGCGGTGTGGGCCGCCGCGGCGTCCGTGCTCGCGACGGAGCTCGGCGAGCAGTGGGTCCGACTGTTCCAGGAGAGTCTCAGGCGCGCGCCGCACCTATGGAGCACGGGCTCCGATGCGACCTGGGACTCGATCGCCTACAGCGTCTTCCAAGTGGCGAAGAAGCACTACGGGCTCCGGCAGAACCTACACCTCTACGTCCAGGGCGTGGCACGCTCTCTCGGGAACGGCGCCCCGCAATCGGTCGCGAAGCTGGCGGAAGTCACATCGGCCGAGAATCTCGGCGAACCCGACGTATTCGCATAGAGCGTCAGACCACGCAGCTCCGTCTTCCGCACGCGCGCGTGCTCCGCGCGCCTGGTGTCCCGCACCCCGAAGCTGCACGTTGTAAGGACTCGCGGCGAGTCGACTACTAGATCGCAGTGGCCCTCGGCCCCACGCGGCCAGGCGCCAGGCGCCCGCGCCAACGCCCCGAGGGCGACGCGGCCAAGGCCGCCATGTTGACTGCGTGCTATGCGGAACGATGCGCGACAGAGCAGAGGAGCAACGGAAGCCATGCCGACCTTCGAGTACACGGTGGACAACGAGCCGCAGACGACGAACGAGCACCAGATGACGCCGACGGCGATCCTCACCGCCGCCGGCATCGACCCGGCCAGCCACTACCTCGTCGAACTGCGCGGCGGCAGCCAGCACTCGTACGAGACCACGCCCGACGAGCCGCTCCAAATGCACCAGAAGCAGAAGTTCATCTCGATCTCGAAGAGACCGACGCCGGTGTCCGCGCGTGAGCCGAGCTGACTTCGTCGAGGAGCTGCGCCGTCTGCGCCTCGCGCCGGAGGAACTGGGCGAGGGGAAGGTCGCCTGCCCGTACGTGGTGGAGACCGGGCGCTTCGCGGGCACAGCGATCTGGCTCGGGTTCGTGGTGCCCGAAGACTTCGCCCTGACCCCGCCCGGGGGCGTCCACGTTTCCCCGCGGCTGCTGCCGCTCCAGAGCGGGGGGACGCACCCGAGCGGGGGAGTGCACGACAGCCCGTTCGGGGCGGAGTGGCAGTACTGGAGCCGACCGATTCCCGAATGGGCGAGCGATAGGTCCGTGCGCGCGGTGCTCGCTCACGTCCGCCGGCTGTTCGACACCCAATGACCGACGTGGTAGCCAGCGCGGCGATGTCGTCGGCGACCGACTCGCTCGCCGCCCGCCATCTCTTGCGCGACGACGGCCAGGAGGACCTGTGCTTCGGTCTGTGGCACCCCAGCCGCGGCTCGACACGCACGACCGCCTTGTTGTCGGACCTCGTGCTCCCGGTCGCCGGCGACAGGTCTGTGCACGGCAACGTGAGCTTCATGCCGGCCTTCTTCGAGCGCGCCCTGCGCACGGCAGTCGAGTCTGGCGCCGGCCTCGCCCTCCTGCACAGCCACCCAGGAGGGGCCGGATGGCAGGGCATGAGCGCGGACGACGTCGCCGCCGAGCGAGGCCATGCCGCGGCGGCGCTCGCGGCAACCGGCCGGCCCCTCCTGGGACTGACCATCGCAGGCGACGGCGCCTGGAGCGCGCGGGCGTGGCCCAGGGTCGGCCCCAAGCGGTACGAGCGCCGCGACTCCGCGAGCGTCCGCGTCAGCGGCGGCGCATTCAGGGTCACGTACAACGATTCGCAAATGCCCCCTCCGCCCACTGGCCGCGAGGAGTGGCGCCGATCGGTCGCTGCCTGGGGCGCCGCCGTTCAGGCCAACTTGGCCGGGCTCCACGTCGGTCTGGTTGGGGCCGGGAGCGTGGGGAGCGTCGTGGGGGAAGGGCTGGCGCGCACCGGCATCGGCCGCGTCACCGTCATCGACTTTGACACGGTGGAGCTCCTGAACCTCGACCGGCTCCTGCACGGCACGCGCCTCGACGCGCTCTGCCACCGATCGAAGGCCGAGGTGCTGGGGCGCGCGATGCGCAGGGGCGCCACCAACCCCGCCTTCACGGCCGCCGAAGTCGAGTCCGGAGTCACCGAGGAGCGCGGCTACCGCACCGCCCTCGACTGCGACATATTGGTGAGCTGCGTCGACCGGCCGTGGGCCCGAAGCGTCCTCAATTTCATCTCGTACGCGCACCTGATCCCGGTCGTTGACGGAGGGATCCGCGTGGAAGTGAACTCGAGGGGCGAGCTGAAGCGCGCCGACTGGCGGGCCCACGTCGCCGCGCCAGGCCGGCTGTGCCTCGAGTGCCTCGGCCAGTATGACCCGGCGATGGTCGCGGTCGAGCGGGACGGCTACCTCGACGACCCGACGTACATCCAGGGCCTGCCCCATGACCACCTGGCGCGACGAAACGAGAACGTCTTCGCCTTCAGCGTCAGCGCGGCGAGCTTCCAGCTGCTGCAGATGCTCCTGATGGCATTGGCGCCGCTGGGCATCGCGGATGCCGGCGCCCAGATGTACCACTTCGTGCCGGGACTGCTGGACGAGCCGCGCCTCGGTCCGTGTCCTACGGCTTGCCCCTATGGTGCCATGCACGCGATCGGCGACGACTCGACGTGGTCCGTGACGGCACTCCACGCAGCCGCTGAGAGGGCACGAAGCGACCGCGCCGAGGCGCAACGGAAGCTGCCCCTGGGCCTGAGGCTAGCGTCGTGGGGCCGTGATTGCGCCGACTGGCTGGAGCGTAGCCTCGTCCGGCGAACTGTAGGGTAGCGGGGCACCGGAACGCCAGGGCTGGAACTTCGGCCGCGACCGCCGTTGGACCATTGTGGCGACACGTCGCGGAGAAGCGACGGCCGGGTGGCGTCGCGTGGCCGCTCGCGGACGCCGCGCCAGGGGCACGCGGTCAGGCTCGCGTTCCAGCGCAACCGCGGGCAGGAGTTGCGATCGTGGTGGGCGGTGCCGGCCGTGACGACGTCCTGATGCAGTCGATCGTCTACAAACCGTCCAGTGCGGCGAGCTGGCCACGATGAGCACCGGCACGCTGGGAATACTTCCAGGGGCCCGGGCGGGGGCTAGAGGGCGACGCCGCGACGTCGTCGTGAACCCGGTGGACGTGGCGACCGCGAGACCGTGTCAATGTGACCACGGCTGTTACGGCGCTGTGCCAATATCCTGCCCCTGCCAGTGTTGCAGGACGAAAGCAACGTTTCTGAACCCGAAGGGGCCGAAGAGAAGTCCTCCGCTCTTGAACAGTGAGTTGGCCCGGACTCTCAGGTCGCCCACTGAAATGCCAAGCGCAGATGCGAGTCGCTCGGCGGCTGTAAGGCTGACCGCGTCGGACAGGAACCGCGGCAGATGCGAAGCGTACGGGAGCAGCCATGGGCTCCAGTTCGACTCCGCGATGACCGGGCCCACAGAGGGACCGCCAGCGAGCAACAGAAACAGATCGGCATCAACCAGCTCATCAAAGGAAATCAGTTCGGCCAGTGCCGTCCCTGCTTTGTAGCGGTCGCGCAGGAACTGACCTGTCGGCGAGGCCGCGGACTTGGCCCACTCCCCAAGTCGGTGAACCACGTGCCCGCGGTCGTTGAGCGTCAGGTTGTAGCTGCGACCCGCTTCGTTGACGACAACCGGATATCGAGCCACCTCCCCGGCTAGTTCAAGCTGGCCTTCGCGCAGAAGGCTCGCAATCAGTATGAGGTGTAGCTCGATCGTGAGAAACCGCCAGTAGTCGTATCCGTGCTGATAGGTCGCGCCGCTTCGTGGCTCAGTTAGGCCAGCAGCGGCGAGGCGGATGACCTCAAACAGCGCCGACAGCGCTTCGCCGTCGCGATGTTCCGATACGTGGCGAGAGAGCCGAACGAAGTCAGCGATGATGGGCCACGTCTGGTCGAGGGTCTGCACGAAGGCGTCAACGGCCCGATCAGCGACGTGAAGGTCCGGCGCAATGGCAGCTAGTCTCGCGTGCAGATCTGCCGCGGCGCGCCGGACCAAGGCGGCCCTATTTGGGCGAACGACTTCTATGGCGCCGATGGCTGCAACCACAGGTGTCTCGATGACGACGAGAGCCATCGTCCGGAGACTCACGGCGATTCCCTCGGTGAGTCCAACGGCCAAGGCGCCACGAGCGGCGCGGCGTGTAGCGTCCGATTCGTCGGGCGCTACGTTGTAGCGAAAGGCTCGGCGCCCACGAAGATCGAAGGGGAGATGTTCGACGCGTCCATAGAACTCGTTTAGCACTAGAAGAACGCGGGGCCACCCCAGGGCCTTTATGGCGTAACCGAGTTCGATCAGAACATTTGGGTTAGGACTGAGCCGGCCGCCGGTGTCTGTAACGAACGTGACATCGGCAACAAACACTGCGGCCGAATCGATCTTTGCAAAGATCGTGTCCGCGATGTCGGCAGCACCGGGGGCGCCGGCCGCATCACTGTCGATTCGTGGCTCGACGGCGAGCGACGCGTCTGCCTTAAGCGCTTCGCCGGAGACCTCGAGCGCGGTTTGAATAAACGAACGGCCGATCTTGTTCGGTCTATCGGATTGCCACGAGTAGAATACGACGCGCTCGGTTGGCACGGTTAGAGGCTATCCTTTTATGGTGGAGTCTAGGTACGCGAGCCCGTGCGCCAGCCCGTTGCGCATGCCGGAGACCAAGGCGATGAACGCCAGCATTTTGTCGTCAAGGAGCTCAAGGTGCTTCGCGAAGTCGACTTTCCCGAACCGCTGGTTCATCCCCAGTTTCACGAATAACGGTTCCAGCCGATCGCGGCCGTGAGCATCTGCGACACGGCTCCCTCGATGAGCGCGTGGAGCCGATGATGAAGGACCCAGTCGTCGGACTTCAAGAGCCTGGAGAAAGTGTCCGCCGGCGCGCCGAGCTCAACCTCGAGCTCGCGCCAATCCGCGCCGGCTTGTTGCACCCGTGTCGTCTCGTCGCTCATCGCGTTGGCGAATCCTGAGAGCACCTGCGGTGGGCAGCCTTAGTTGTCACGGCGGGCTAGAGCCGGCCTTGTCCAGGGCCGCGCGCAGGGCGGGTGTGATCTCCACCTTGCACTGCTGGAGCATATCTTCGAGGTGCGTGTCCAGCAGCACATCATCCCACTTGGCCGCGTACGGGATGATGGACTCGCCCCAGAACGCTTGGACCAGGGGCTCCATCACCTCGAACAGGAAGCTCATCGGCTCGTGGCCGGTCGGCACCACGTCCGCGGGACCAAAATGCATCAGCAGGTTCCTGAGCTTGCCGAGCCGCTGGTAATGGTCGACCTTCGCCATCCGGACGCCGGTAGTGGCCCAGAGCAGCTCAGGCAGCTCGAAGTACTGCACCGTGCGCCCGTACTCGAATAGCTCCGCCACAGTCAGCCGGTCCTCGGCGCTCGCTGACTTCGGAAGCTGAGTGAAGATTAGCAGCGGGTGCTCCTGCGCTACACGCGCCTTAATGCAGATCTCGGCACCTTGCGCGGCGAGGCCGATGGCCATGTCGTGCTTGTATGGCGCCATCAAATCCGAGAAGGTGTAGTCGTAGACGGCGCGCCCGAGGATGGCCAAGCCGAACTTCCGCATGTGGTCGGCGACGTCGCGCGTCTCGGGGTGCATCGCGCGGCATCGTAGCCCGTCCGCGGCCCGTGGACAACTCTGGCGGAACGTGCGCGAACTTCCTAACCTGTTGCGGATCCTGTCGGAGCCGCCCATGCTGCAGTCGATGTACCAGGGGACGCTCAACACCAAGTGCGTCGCTTGGGCGATAGACCGCCAGGACGGCAAGGTCAAGCTGGTCTACCTGGCGAAGGTGATACCTGAAGGGGTGTCCCGGAGCCTGCCGATGCCGTACGACGTCGTCGTCAACGACAAGAGAGCGTGGACGAAGGAGGTAGTCTACTCTCTCGTGCCTATGCCCCGCGTGCCGATCACGCAGGCGGAACTGGACGAGTTCGGCGCGACGAAGCCCATCGACGAGGTCGTCGCCCGACTCATTGAAAGCCAGAACGTCACCGAAGTCCAGGCCGGCGAGAACGTGACGCACGTCAAGGACGAGAGCGAGCGCCGTCCGCGCCGGGGCCGTGGCCGCCCGCCGGCCCGCAGGGTCGCGCCTAGCTGACAACAGAGCCGCACGAGACGTGCGGCTTTTCGTTTGGCCCGCCCGGCGCCCGCGACGTATCCTGAGCGTCGATGGGCGTCGTGCGCGCGTTCCTGAAGGCCGAGGCCCCCGAGCCGCGGGAAGCGGTCAAGCCTCCGCTGAAGTGGGCGGGCGGCAAGCGGTGGCAGCTGCCGGAGCTCCTCTCGTACTGGAAGTCGCACTCGGACCGCCGGCTCGTCGAGCCGTTCTGCGGGGGGCTGGCCGTCGCAACGGGGCTCGCGCCGCGCAAGGCCCTGCTGAACGACGTGAACCTGCACGTCATCAACCTTTACCAGCAGCTGAAGGCCGGCCTGGTCATCCGCTTCGAGATGGCGAACGACGAGCGCCAGTACTATCGCGCCCGCGCCCGTTTCAACGAGCTGCTGGCGACGGGCGGCGCGCAAACGCCGGAGGCCGCCGGGCTGTTCTACTACCTGAACCGGACCGGCTACAACGGGCTCTGCAGGTTCAACAGCAAGGGCGGCTTCAACGTCCCGTTCGGGACCTACAAGACCATCAACTATAGGACCGAGTTCCCGGAGTACCGAGAGGCGTTCAAGCAGTGGATGTTCACCTGCATGGACTTTGGGCAGCTGGAGCTCGAGCCAACCGACTTCGTTTACGCCGACCCGCCGTACGACGTGCAGTTCACGCAGTACTCGAAGGGCGGCTTCGGGTGGGACGAGCAGGAGCGCGCCGCGGAGTGGCTGGCGAGGCACAAGGGGCCGGTCATCCTGTCCAACCAGGCCACGCCGCGCATAGTGAAGCTTTACCGCGACCTCAAGTTCGACCTGAGGTTCCTCAACGCGCCGCGCAGGATCAGCTGCACCGGTGACCGCACGCCTGCTCGGGAAGTCCTCGCCCTCCGCAACCTGCGATGAGCCCCGGCAGCACCCGGACCGGCTCTGTCCTGGAGGACATGGTCCTCCCCGCGCTGCGACACGGCGGGTACGAGTACAGCACGCAGGTAAAGGTCGGCAAGAGGCTCGGGCTCGGCGCCCACAACGTGGACTGCGTCGCGACGAGGGGCGGCCGGAGCGTTCTCATCTCCGTCAAGTGGCAGCAGGTGGCGGGCACCGCGGAGCAGAAGGTGCCGTTCGAGGTGATCTGCCTTCTCGACGCCATGGACAAGAACCCGGGAAAGTACGCGAAGGCTTACGTAGTCCTGGGCGGCGAGGGATGGAAGCTGCGCGGGTTCTACACGTCAGGCGGGCTGATCAGTTACATTAACTACGCCGACAGGCTGGAAATAGTGAGCCTAGAGGGCTTCGTGGCGAGGGCTAACCAGGGGAAGCTGTAATTGGCCGACGACACAAATCAGCGGGCCGTCCACAGGTTCTTCAGCGAGCGGCTCCGCACCCTGGAGCCGTTCACCAGGGAGGAGCTCCTCGAGGCGACCGGCTGGGAGAAGAAGGCCCTGGAGACCTACTGGTCCAAGCAGTTCAAGGGCCTGGTCGAGGACCTCGGCAACGGCCGCTACCGGATGCGCGACCGGTTCCGGCTCTACGCGCCGTGGAAGAAGTTCCAGCAGCTCGTCACGCAGGTCCGCACCGTCCCGCCCACATACGCCCCGACGGTCTACGAGCGCGTCGTCATCTATGAGTTCTACCTGCCGCTCGCGCACGAGGCCGCGCTCCGCCTGACGCTGGACTCGATGTTCTACAGCGACGCGCTCCTCCCACGGCTCCGACGAATCGGAGCCGCGGAGCTGGCGAGGAAGTTCGACCGGACCCTCGCGCAGCCGGAGGACGACTTCCTCGCGTCGGTACTGGAGTTCGTCGACAAGAAGGTCGGCGGCTACTCTGTATACCACGTCGACGGCCGGTTCCGCGCCGGGAAGCTCCGCACCCAGGACGAGGCCTTCGCGGTGCAGAAGTCGGGCGGGCGCTACCTGGTGGACGAGACGACCGCGGTCGTGCGCTTCGTCTTCCCCGTGACCGGTGCCGGCGAGGCTGACCAGGTGAGGCTGCTATTCGAGGGGCTTTTCATGAATGCCATCACCGAGCAGGTGAGCGGTGAGGACGAGATCTGGGTCGTCGAGAGCGGTATGCGCGACCGCGTCTCCGTCTGGAAGCCGAAGAACGCCTAAGGCCGATGGGAATGCGGCAGACCGCCAGGGAGTGGCTGCGGGCCAACGGCTACGACGATGTCGCCGACATGATTGACGAGATCATGGCGGAGTGGAGGGAGGCGGGGAACGCCCAGCGCCGGAACTGGTGGATGGTGCTCGCCGGAGGCAGGGACGGCTCACCCAACGTCGTTGCCGGCCGGGAGTTTCCGGTGCTGCTCGCTGCCCAGCGCCGCCAAGGCGTGAAGCTGTCAAAGGGAGCTGTGAGGCGGAAGAGGAGGGAGGCGAAGCCCCCGCCCATTAGGGTCAGCAACCGGTGGCCCCACCCGACGCTGCCGTACTAGCCGCCGCTACCCTCCTCGCCATCCTCCAGCCTTTCGCGTGAACGCGGCGACGAGGTCGCGCACCGCGCTACGACAACCCGCTCCATCGCGGAGTGTGGTCCGAGTGCAGCTATGGAGCTGCCGGCAGACATCGACTATCCAAGGAGAGCTGTGCATTACCTAGCCTACTCGTTCGCTGCGTGTGACGTATGTCGTTGGCGTGCTTCAACCGCCGAATCGGCGGCGGAATGGTTGGAGTCGGCTCTGACCGAGCCGTTGGACGGCACGCCACACGATTAGAGCCACGGTTCTATCCGCGAGTCGGTAGCCGTGTCATCTCGCCGAATGCGCCACGGTCATCTGGGGAGTCCCCCCGACCCGAAAGGCAACCTACCAATCGCAAGCGCTCGCTCGTGGACTTGTGTAGTGCCAGTGGCAGGAAGAATTGGCTACAGCCTGTGGGCAAGGCATGCGCTATTCGTTCGGCGGGCGGCAGCGTGAGGCGTAGGGCACGACTACAATCAACGATCGAACGCGCGCCGGACAATCCAGCGGGCGTGCACGCAAGGAGAGGTGTGTACCTTGGACTGGACTACTGGGGCGGTTGTGATTGCCGGGCTCAAGTACCTAGGGCCGGCAGCGGGCGACGTCGTAAAGAAGTTTCTGAATCGCGTCCTCGCTCCGGCTGGTGACGCGATTGGAGAAACGATTGCGCATCCGATTGTGGAGTGGCAGAACCGCAGGATCGAGCGCGCTGCTGGCGTTGTGGCCGATGCCGCGCTGCTGCTTGAAAGGGAAGGAATTGAGCCCCAGGCAGTGCCAGGTCGAATCTTGATGCCATTGTTGGAACGTGCTTCGATAGAAGATGACGCAGAGCTCAGGGAGCGGTGGGTGCGCCTCTTGGCGGCGGCCGCATCTGGAGACTCAAATGCCTTGCCAGCCTACGTGTCGATACTGTCGGAGTTGTCGCCGCAAGAGGTGCGGATCCTCGATTGGTTGTACCGTCACACAAAGACGCAAGGACCAAGCGGAGTGGTGTTCATAGAGTCCACACGGACCAGAGCCCTAAACAGCCTAGACGTATCAGCGGACCTGTTGCCGGTCTTGCTAGGCAACCTTGTCAGGTTGGGCCTTGCGCGCCATCCAGTAGAAGTGTTGGGCAGTGATATCGAGCGCTTCTTCGATAGGCGTACCTACCAGATCGAGGAAGGATATGACGACATACCTCCAGCCGACGACTTTGACGCGGTACACGTTGAAGAGCGCTTCTCGATGACGGAGCTGGGCGCAGCCTTCGTAGAAGCCTGCTCCTATCCTCAGCATGTGCAGCCCGCCTGATTGGGCGTGGGGAAGTGACCTGCCCGGAGATACGCGGCCACTCCCGCCGCGACAGCGGTGTCACGCCGTGGGTGAGGAATGTCGGCCGGCGGGCTTCGCGAGGCATCGTGCACCTCGGCGGGCCGAAGAGGAACACGCAGGAAGTCGAGTTGCGTGCAGCGGACGGCATGCGCAAGGTGCCGGTGCAACAGCTGGGACATCCGCGACGAAGCCCTGGATCGCCAGGGCCAGCTCCACTTCCATGACGATTACGAGCTGCGCAAGTTCGAGCTGGAGCAAGAGTCCCTTTGGACCGGCGGCTCTGCGCTACGGTAGTCATCCCTTACCGGCGGGAGAACTGAGGCGCGTCCTTCGAACCTTCCACTGGTTCACCCTGACGGCCGACGAGCGAAGCCCGGCGTCGGATACGAAAGAGAGTGTTCTTGGAGCTGCCTTCTGCGGAGCGGCGCTGACAGTCGGAGCCGCCAGCGGCCAGGACTCGACTTGCGGTCTTCCTGCGCAGGGCTTCGTCACCATCAGCGGCGTGCGGCTGCACTACGCCGACTGGGGTGGCGATGGACCCTGGTTGGTATTCCTGACACCCGGAGGCGGCAGCCTGGACGGGCAGTTCCGGACCCTGGCACCACAGTTCGCCGATCGGTTCGGCGTGGTGGGCCTGACCCGGCGTGGGCATGCGTCAGTTCCTGCTGGAGAACAGCCGCCGCTGACTCGGTGCTAGACGGCCACGACTAGCCAACGAAGCCTCGGGTCGCAGAGCCTGCAACGCATGCAGGCCGCCAGCGTTGTAGGTATTTCAACCGTCGTGCCGGCTACCGTGCTTTTGCGGGGTTTCAACGGCGGGCAAGCCTCTTGCTTCAGGTTGGCCCGTGCCGGTGCCATCGCTCACAGAACGCCAGCGCCGATTCCTGGACCTCGTCCGCATGTTCTCCGGCGTCTTTGTCGGCCGCCAGTACGCCGCCTTCGCCGGCATCACCCACGGGCAGAAAGTCCACGATTTCATCGAACGCCTGCTGGCTCGAGGCTGGGTCCGACCGATGGCCCTCGGCCCGAGCGGTCGCGTGCGGCTCTACCACGTGCACCACAAGCCGCTCTACGCCGCCATCGACGATCCCGACAACCGCCATCGCCGAACCCCAGCCAGCGGACGCGCGATCGAGCGGCTGATGGTGCTCGACGGCGTGATCGCCGACCGCTCGGTTGCGTGGCTCGGCACGGAACGTGAGAAGCGCGCGCACTTCGCGGCGCAGTCGGACCTGAACCTGCTCGACATTCAGTATCCACGCCTGGCCTTCGGCCAGCCTCCGCGTCAGACCGTGCGCTACTTCCCCGACAAGGTTCCCATCGGTCACGACGAGTACAGTCAACGCTACGTATTTCTGTACCCCGTGCACGCCGTCGACCTGGCCCACTTCTGTCTGTTCCTTGCACGCCACCATTGGCTGCTGAACTCGCTCCCGTTCTGGACCATTCGCGTGCTCTGTCCCAGGGCGCTGATGGGCCACGCTCGAAGCTTCTCCTGGGCGACCCAGACAACGTTAGCCTCACCGCTTCATTTGGACCAGCTGCCCGAGTTGGTGTGGTTCTTCGAGGTGACGTCCCGTGGGAACGCGTCGGAGTGCCAGCGGCACGCGGCCCGACTGCGCGCGGCGCGTCGCATGTTCCGCGGCCCGCGCTTCATCGCGCTTCGTCGCCTGTGGCACCAACTCGGGGAGACCGCGTTATTGGTCGTCAACTCTCACGTGCTGCGCGACCAGATGGAGCGCGGTCGTGGCGCGGTGGAGATCGTGGAGTCGGCGCACGACTACGAGTACCTTCGGTCCCTGGCTGGACTGAAGACGTCGAGGAGAGCGAACCGCTGGGGGGATGAACCCCGCGGGACAGGTGTTCCCCTCGCCACTCGCCATCACGGCGCCGCGTCCACCGCTCCGCCGCCGCCGACCTCGTCGAGGGCCGCAGGAAGTAAGGCGTTGTGATTCTGTAGGTTGCCCGAGTTGACCACGCAGCGGCGGGCGGCGCTCTTCGCCGCCTGTGCCCGGGCCCCCGCCGACCCGATGTGGAGGCGGAGGGGCGTGAGCGACCCCCTACTCGCAGGGCGCCGGCCACCCCGGCGCCCAAGGGGGGCGCTCACGCCCCGGAGCGGGTAGTGGGTGGGCCGGCGGACGATGGCTGCGGTTCGCTGCGTCCGGCTTGCGTGACGCGAGGTTCGGTGAACTCAGCTTCGGACTGGAGGTGTATTTGGTGCCAGGTCCTCCAGGATTCTTGCTCGGTAGCAAACGCCTCAGCATCGACGACGCGTCTGCGCACCGCCGGAATCCAAGGCTCCGGGCGCCGTGCAATCACCCAACGCAATGCACGCTCGACCATGATGCGCTGCAGCTCCGCTGTCTGCGCCGATGTCGCTTGCCACGGGCCCGTCACCCTGCTTCCAACCTGAGTGCCCACCGCGAGCTGAGGTGATACAGGCAGGATGAAATCCGAACCCGTTCTGCCCCATCCGGCACCGAAGTCGTACTTGCCGGGTCCGTAGTAGTTGAGCGTGAGGACTGGATGGTCAGTCAACGGCCATTCGGCGTTGTCCGCGAGCGTCATGACGCGCCAGCGGTGTTGCTTGAACAGGTCACTGCGCTCTGTAAGCATGCGGCGCATGAAGCGCAGCCAGGCCGTCCTGGATGAGCTGAATTGTGCTTGCACGAGGGCGACGGTGCTATCGCCCTGGACGGCTTGAACTGAAATCCTCAGTCCGTCCTGCAAGTAGTCAGGGCCGGCAGCGCGTCGATCCGCGACGACATCGGTTGGTCGCGACCGTCCAACCTGATCAAGAACGGACTGCAGCGTCGCCGGGATGCTGGCATTGAGTCCCTTGACCCACTCGATGAAGAACAGAGGCGTCCGCATCTGCTGGGCCGCTACGAACTTGGCGATCGAATGCCAGTCGGCGGGTGTCATCCTCGCCTTGGCCACCAGCTTCTCGATGGCGGCGTGGCCCGGATCTTCAACCTCGCGGCCGATGAATCTTTCGAAGGCGTCGCCTTCACGGTCTCCTTCGAACGTCGTGTAGAGATCGCGATGCCGGGTGAGGCCCCGAACACCGTGCAGTTCCCACTCCGGCACGCTGGGATGCGACACGAGAAGCCGATAGGCGTGTACGCTCACTCCATCCCCGGACCAGCGGCGGAGTGTCGCCTGAGGGACGTAGTGCGACTCGCGAGCTAGGTCTGCCATCGCGTGGCTCATGGTGCCAGATGGTTCCCCCTCGAGCAAAGAAACCGGGAGTTGTGCTGCAGCTCAACACTGGCCCAAGCGCTGCAGACGGCGCTGAGTAAGCCGCTGTCGCCACCGCTTCTCTAGTGTTCCGCGTCGCTCGGCGCCGTCAAGGCGCTCCGCTATGCTTCGCCCCCGCGCGTCGTCCGCGCGGGGCCTTCGGACCTTGACGACGCCTGCGCGCCGCGCGGTCTTGGCCAATACGCGGTGGCCAGGAGGCTGTGGCGGCTCTCCGTGCAAGGAAATCACCGCCAGGTGCGTTCTGAGTAGCAGAGCGAAGATCGCTCGTGGCGGGCCCAACCGTCCCACGCACGCCTCCGCCCGCCCAACCCGCGCGTCGGCCTCAAGCCGCGCGAACCTCTAGTCGCGCTCAGCGCGCCCTATTCCGAATTGCTCGTGGTGGGGGCCCTGCCGCCGCCACCGGAGGACGCTGAGGACATGGACAAGACACGTGCATCGCTGCCGATGCTGCTGACAGTCGACGACGCGGCCGGCCTGCTGCGGACCACCCGACGTGCTGTGTACGCCATGGTCGAACGCCGCCAGCTCCCCGGCGTGATTCGCCTGCGCCGGCGCGTCCTGTTGCGGTCGGACGATTTGTTAAACTGGCTCGACCAGAATCGCGCGTCATCGCTGAAGGAGTCACAGCGATGAGCGTCACAGTACGACCGTACGTGAATGGCGGGTGGGAGGTGGACATTCGGGTCCAGCTCCCGGACGGCCGCATGGTCCGCGAGCGCAAGAAGTCCTCCGCGTCGAGCAAGCTGGCGGCGCAGAAGTGGGCTGAAGCTCGCGAGCGCGTGTTGCTCGTCCACGGCAAGCCCAAGCCGCTGCAGAAGGAGGCGATCCAGCAGATACCCACCCTGAACGACTTCGCCGTCCGGTTCCTCGACGGATACGCCAAGGCCAACCGGTTGAAGCCCAGCGGCATCGCGTCGAAAGAGACGGTAATGCGGGTGCATCTCGTGAAGGCGTTCGGCAACACGCGCCTGGACGAGATCACGACCGAGGATGTACAGCGGCTCAAGGCAGCGCTCACGGAGCGCGCGCCGAAGACCGTGAACAACATCCTCACCACCCTCAGCGTCGCGCTGAGAACGGCCGTCGAGTGGGGCGTCATCGCCCGCGTGCCGTGCGCCATCAAGCTACTCAAGGCGCCGAAAGGCGAGGCGAGCTTCTACGACTTCGACGAGTTCGAACGGCTCGTGAAGGCGGCGCAGTCCGATCCGCTGGCCCTGCAGCTCGTGCTGCTTGGCGGGGAAGCGGGCCTGCGGTGCGGCGAGATGATGGCGCTCGAATGGTCCGACGTGGACCTGGCCAAGCGGCAGATGACGGTGGCGCGGTCTCAATGGAAGGGCCACGTGACCATGCCGAAGGGCGGGCGAGTGCGGCACTTGCCGCTCACGAAGCGGCTGGGGGAGGTGCTGCGAACCGCGCGGCACCTGCGCGGACCACGGGTTCTCTGCGACGGGGCGGGCGTGCCGCTCACGCAGAAGGTGGTGCAGGTGCTGGTGCGGCGGGCCGCCAGACGGGCCAACGTGAAGCCGGGGGTGCACATCCTGCGGCACACGTTCTGTTCGCACCTGGCGATGCGTGGGGCACCGGCGCGGGCCATTCAGGAACTGGCCGGCCACCAGGACCTGACGACGACCCAGCGCTACATGCACCTGAGCCCGGCAGCCCTCGACGCTGCCATTCGGCTCCTCGATTTGGCAAATGGCGACCCCAGTCTCGTGGGGCCGTCTGAGCGTGGAGGAATGTTGGAGGCGGCGGGAAGATCGAGCTGATTTGCTCGATTCCCTGAGGATAAATGGTGGAGGCGGCGGGAGTTGAACCCGCGTCCGAGAGCTCGTCCTCGCAGGACTCTACATGCGTGTCCGCTTCTGGGTTCTCGTGCCCGCCGTGTGGAAGCGGCGAAGTACCGGCAGGCACCAGCCCCGGCAAATCTCACCCCCGCGCGCCGTGGCGCCACGCGAGAGCCAGCCAGTTTGATGGCGTCTGACCCCCGGCCACCTGGCGAGGCCGGGGCAGACGCTCACAGCGGTTTAGGCTGCGAGAGCGTACTGAGTATCCGCAGTTAACGGATGGTCCATCGGTTTTACGAGTCAATGGGGCTCGGCATGCATCCCGCGATTCTGCACCCCCGTCGAAGCCAAGTCGCCCCCAAGGTGGTACGCGGCGCGCCGGACAACTCCACGGCGGCGCCCATCGCACCTCCATGATAACACCCCGTCGCTGCACGCCGCCGCACGGCCGAGCTCGACACAGGCCTGCACGCCGTTTCTTGACGCTGCCCGGTCGCGTCCCGATAATGCAGTCAGGGCGTCCTCCCGATACATGCAGTGGACGGACGCCCGCCGGCGTTCAGGGGCTCGGAGCCGGCGGACCGCGCACTTCCCAGCCGCGTACGCGTCGCAACCACGCCCCTGAATCGGGACACGCCATGTCGCTGGAAGATCGCATCCGCCAGTCGTTCGCCGCCGCCATCGACGAAGCCCGGGCCCGCCTCGACGCCGAGCTGCAGGCCACGCTCGCCACCGTGCACGAGGACGCCGCCCGCGAGCGCGACGCCGCGGTCGCCGACGCCCGCCGGCTGGTCGAGATCGAGCTCGGCCAGGCGTTCGACGCCGATCGCTCCGCGCTGGTCGCCGAGCACGAGGCCGCCCTGCTGCAGGCGCGCGACGCCGCCGAGACGGCCCTGGCCTCGGCCCGGCACGACGCCGAGAACTCCCTGGTCGCGGTGCGGGCCGATGTCGAGCGCCATCAGATCGAGATCGAACGCCTGCTGCAGCAGGCCGAAGCCCACACCGCGGCGCTGCGCGAGGCGGAGCGGGGCCGCACCCTGGCCATCGACGCCCTGGCCGGCGGCACCCGGCGAATGCTCGACGGTGTCAAGGCACTCGACGACGCCACCTCGCTCAGCGAGGTGCTCGACGCCCTGACCGCGGCCGCGGCGGCGGAGTCTGGACGCGCGGCCATGCTCGTCGTCAAGGGCGATCGCCTGCTCGGCTGGCGCACCAGCGGCTTCGGCGACCTCGACGCCCAGCCGCGGAGCATCGAGTCGTCGGCCGGTGAGACCGACGCGCTGGCGCGCGCCGTGGCCACCGCCAAGCCGGTGGTGACCGGCAGCGGTCCGGCGTCCAGTGCGCCGGCCTTCGTCGCCGCGGAAGCCGGCCGCACCGGCGTGGCCATCCCGCTGCTGGTCGGCGGGCGAGCCGTGGCCGTCGTCTACGCCGACAGTCCGGGTTCGGCCGCCGATGCCGCGTCGGCCCACGCCGCCGTCGAAGTCCTCGTTCGCCATGCCGGACGGTGCCTCGAAGCGCTCACCGTGCAGCGCGCCGCGCAGGCGCGGGCGTCCTCGGTCAGGGTGAGCACGCCGGCATGACGTCGGCGGCCGGGTCGACACGCGTCCGGCGTCAGGGCCGCATGGCGGCCATGGCCGGCGTCGTGGCGATCGCGGTCGTCCTCGGCGGAACCGAGCATCCTTTCGGGCAGCCGGCTGCCAACGGCGCCGGCGTCGAGCTCCGGCCGACGGCGCACGACCCGGTTCCGGCCGACCTGGCCAGCTATTGGGTGCCGCCGGCGCCGGGCACGGCTGTGACGCCGGCCCTGCGCGATTTCGCGCGCGCCGTGGCGGTCGTCGACGGCCACGGCGACGCTCGATCCGCCGCGCCGCTGCTGCAGGCCGCGGCGCTCGACAAGACGCCGCTCGCGGCCCACGCGCGTTACTACCGCGGACTCGTCGCACTGGCCCAGGACGACCTCGAGACCGCCGAGGCGGCGTTTGGCGCCGCGGCCACCGCGGGACCGAGCGCGGTCGCCCTCGACGCCGGCACCCGGCTCGCCGAGACCCACGAACGCCAGGGCCGCTACGCGGCGGCCGCGGCGGCCTACGCTCAGGCGCTGGCCGCCCAGCCCGCCGCCCCGGCGGCGCTGCTCCACAGGCTCGGCGTGGCGCTGGAGCGAGCCGGCGATCAACCGGGGTCGATCGCCGCGCATCGCCGGGTGTACTTCGACTATCCGCTGGCCGCCGACGCCGCCGCCTCCGGGGACGTGCTGGAGCGGCTGGGGGAGCTCGACGCCGACTTCACCGGCCGGCTCGACCGCGAACGGGCCCGCGCCGACGCGCTGTACGACGCCCGTCGCTGGACGGATGCACGTGCCGCCTACGGCCGGCTCGTCGATCTGGCCACCGGCGACCTGCGCGACCGCGCGGTCGTGCGCGCGGCCGCCGCCGACGTCAGGCTCAAGCAGTATCGCGCCGCCGTGGACCGGCTGCGTCCGCACGCCGCGGCAGGCGGGCATCAGGCCGAAGCGCGGCTGCACCTGGCCTACGCCGCGAGAAACCAGGGCCAGATGGACGTCTTCGAGCGCGGCGTCCGCGACCTGGCGGCGGCGTTCCCTGGCAGTCCGTATGCCGAAGAGGGCCTGGATGCCCTGGCGACCGCGCTCATCCTCGGCGACGACGACGCCGGGGCGGCCGCCGTGTTCGCCGACCTGGTGGCGGCGTACCCGGATGGCCGCTTCGCGCAACGCGCCGCCTGGAAGGCCGGCTGGTGGGCCTACCGGCAGGGCGCCATGGCCGACGCGATCCGCTTCTTCGAGACCGGCGCGACGCACTTTCCCCGCTCCGACTACCGGCCGGCGTGGCTGTATTGGAGCGCGCGCGCCAAGGCACATCTCGGGGACACCGCCGGCGCCGCCGCCCGCTACACCCTGGCCGCGACCGATTACCAGAACAGCTACTACGGCCGCCTGGCGCTGACCCGGCTCGGCCGACCGTCGGTGCCGCCGTCGATCACTGCGGCCGCCACGCCGCGCCCGGCCGCGCCGCCCACCCAGCCGCAGATCGCGCTCCTGCTCGCGCTCGGGCTCCACGACCTGGCGATTGCCGAGATCCAGTTCGCCCGCCGCGTGTGGGGCGACTCGCCGGCCCTGGCCGCCACCGCCGCGGTCGCCCAGCATCGCGCCGGACGGCTGCGACTCGGCATCAACGCCATGAAGCGCGCCTATCCGCAGTACCTGGCGTCGGGCGGGGAATCGCTGCCCCCCGACGTCATGCGCGTGCTGTTTCCACTCGACTACTGGCCCCTGCTCGAGGCTGGCGCGGCCCGGCACGGCCTGGACCGCTTTCTCGTCGCCGCGTTGGCCGCACAGGAGTCGACCTTCGACGCGGCGATTCGCTCGTCGGCCGGCGCCATCGGCCTGATGCAGATCATGCCGACGACCGGTCGCAGCTTCGCGCGGCGCATGGGCATCCGGCCGTTCAGCACCAGCCGGCTCACCGACCCGGCCGTCAACGCCGCGATCGGCGTGCAGTACCTGGCCGACCTCATGAAGCAATTCGGCGGCGCGCCCTACGCGCTGGCTGCCTACAATGCCGGCGAGCACCGCGTCGTGCGTTGGAAGAGCGAACGGCCGGGGCTGCCCGAGGACGAGTGGGTGGACGACATCCCGTTCCCGGAGACGCAGAACTACGTCAAGCGCATCCTCGGGACCGCGGAGGACTACCGCCGGCTCTACGGCGGCGGCGTGCTGACCCCGCCGACGACGCCCGGCGCCGCGGTCGCGCCGCTGGTGATTCCGCCGGCGCCCAGGCCGGCGCGGCGGCCGCCGGTGAAGCGTCGCCGTCCTTCGAACTAGCCGCCGCGGGCTGCGTGGTTCAGCGACCCGGCGTCTCGCGCACGCGAAACACCCTGGCCTCGTCGTCGCCGTAGATGCGTTCCAGCCACGGCACTGCGTCGACGGCGTCCACCGCAGCCGCTCCGAAGCCGGCGACGAGCGGCGCCAGATGCAGCACGACGTGTGTGACGCCGAGTTCGCCGATCATCGCCCGTGCCGACTCGCCCGGGAAGGTGCCGAGTGCCGCGGTGCGGGCGGCGAAGGCCGGCGGCGCGAACCCGCTGTAGCCGGCGACGATCCGCTGGCCGTGGACGGTCTGGGCGACCAGGTACGGGGCATTGAGGTTGAACTGCGGCGGCGGGAAGAGCGGGAACTCGAGCAGGACGGCGTCGTGCAAGGTGGCCAGTTCACGGTAGACCGGCGGCACTGGTGGGGGAGGGGTGAACGCCATCGGCGCCCGCACCGCTTCGAGCGTGACCAGCGCCAGCGCGGTCGTGCCGATGAGCACCCGACGGGCGGGCCAGCGCGTGGCCAGGGCGGCGGTCCCGAGCCCGGCCAGCGCCGCCAGCGCCGTGAGCCACAGGATGCCCCACCGCGACGCCACGCGAATCACCCGCAGCGGCGCGAGGTGCTCGTGCAGCCACCCGTAGGCCGGCAGCGCCGGTCCCACCGACAGCACGACGCCGGCCACCGCGATCGCCGCCAGCATGCGGCGCCGGCCGGGGTGGACGCCACGGCTGACGAGCGACGCCACGGCCAGCACGACGACCGTGAGGCCCGGGAAGAGCGCGTCGTGCCCGGTGAAGACGCGCCAGCTCCACCCCGCCAGGTGCAGGCGGCCGCCGGTGCTGAGGTAGTCGCGCCACGTGGCACTGAACTGGGCGGCATCGGCCACGCTGCGTTCGAGGCCGAGTTCGGTGTGGACCGCGTAGTAGGGCCACAGCACCGGCGTCAGCGCCAGCGCGGTGATCGCCAGGGCCAACGCGGTCAGGCCGGCCACCCGCCGCGGCTCGGTCCGCCATTCCGTGACCCGGGCGGCGAGCCCGACCACCGCCGCGGTGGCGGCGAAGACCAGCAGGTAGATCGACGTCAATCCGACCAGGACGAGCCCTCCGGCGAGCAGCAGCGCGTGGCGCCTCCGCGGCGCCGCCACCAGGCGATCGACGCCGAGGAGCACGACCGGGACGAACTCGCCGTGCAGCGCCTGCAGGTGGGCGAATCGGGTCAGCAGGTGGGCGTTGAAGGCGAAGGCCGCGCCGGCGACGAGCCCCGCCCACTGGTCGCCGGTCCAGTGGGCCACCAGTTGCCACATCGCCCAGGCACTCAAGGCGAAGCCGGCCAGCACCAGCAGGTTGTAGATCGCCACCGGCGCGACGCCGGCGGCGCGCAGCGGCACGGCGAGCGCGCCCTGGAGGAGCAGATGCTCCGAGTAGGCGAGTGTCCGTCGTTCGGGATGGAAGATCGGCGCGTCGAAGACGTGGAGCGGGGCCCGCGGCAGGGTGTCGGCCACCCAGGTCACCGCCCACGTGTTCAGTGCCGTGTCGGCGTTGTCCAGACGCGACTGGCCGGTGACGTCCGCCGCCAGGGGCCAGGTGTGCAAGACGGCGAGACCGATGGCCACGGCCAGCGCCGCCAGGGGCGCGCGGCCGCTCACGGCGACGCCTGCAGCGCGTACAGCCGATCGTCGCCCTCGCGGGCGATCAGGCGTACGCCGCCGGTGCGCTCGAGCTGATCGACGACCTCGTCGCCGAGCGCCGCGCCGTGGACGACCAGATGGGTTACACCGAGGTAGCCGAACTCGCGCAGCGACTCGGCCGAGGGAAAGCGGCGGGCCACGGCGGCATGGAGGTAGTAGCTCGCCGGCGTGAAGCCGCTGTAGCCATTGAGCATCGGCCGGAAGTGCACCGTCGAGGCGAGCACGTAGGGGCCGTTGGTCTGGATCGTCGCCGGAATCGGAAACGGAAACTCGGCGAGGACCGCCGTCGGGAGGGCGGCGACGTGCCGATAGATCGCCGGCACGCCGTCGAACCGGGTATAGCCGATCGGCGCCCGCAGGGCCTCGAGGGTCACCAGCACCCCGGCGGCACCGGCCACCAGCGCGGCGCGGGCCGGCCAGCGCCGTTCCAGCGTCGCGATGCCGACGCCGGCGAGGACCGCCAGCGCCAGCAGCCACAGCCATCCGAACCGCACGACGCCGCGAATGCCCTGCAGCAGCGGCACGTGATCGTAGAGCCAACGATAGCCGGGCACGGCGGCGCCGAATGACAGCACCACCGCGGCCACGGCGAGCACGACCATCGCGCGGGTGCGATGCGCGCGCCAGGTCGCCGGGAGCGCCAGCGCCACCCCGGCCAGTGCCAGCACCGTGAATCCGGGGAAGAGCGGCGTCGCGCCCTCGAACCAGCGGTGGCTCCACAGCGCGTAGTGGAACCGGCCGCCGGTGGCCAGGTAGTCGCGCCACTGCCCCGAGTAGAACGCCACCTCCTCGAACGATCGCACCAGGCCCTGGGTGCGGCTGGCGAGGTAGTAGGGCCACAGGAACGGCAGCAGCACCAGTCCGCTCACGGCGGCGGCCGCGCCGAGCTGCAGCGCGCGGCGGCGGCCGGCCGCGTCGCGCCACGCCGCCGGCGCGGCGGCGGCCGACAGGACCAGCGCCAGGGCGGTCATGACCAGCAGGTAGTTGGAGGTCAGCGCCTGCAGGGTGCTCCACGCCGCCAGCCGTGCCGCGGCGGTCCAGTCCGGGCGATCGACGAGATCGTGGAAAGCGCCGAGCGCCAGCGGCAGGAACTGCACGTGCAAGGCCTGCATGTGGCCGAAGCGCACCAGCGTGTGCGCGTTGAAGGCGTAGGCGAGACCGGCGACGACGCCGGCGCGGCGGCTGCCGGTCCAGCGCTCGACCAGGACGGCCATCGCCAGGCCGCTCAACGCGAAGCCGGCGAGCGCCAGCACGTTGTAGACGGTGACCGCCGACCAGCCGAGGGCGAACAGCGGCAGCCCCATCACGCCCTGGACGACCATGTGCTCGGAAAACGCCAGGGTCCGCGGTTCGGGGTAGAAGATGTTGGCGTCGAACAGGTGCTGCGGGTCGAGCGGCAGCTGGTGCGCCACCCAGGCCAGGATCCACGCGTTCAGGGCCGTGTCGGCGTTGTCGAGACGCGACCACGTCGTCAGCCCGGCCGCGAGCGGCCAGGTGTGGACGACCGCCATGGCCAGGAACAGCGCTAATTGGGCCAGTCGACGATCTCGTAGAGCCACACGTCGTCCTGCTGGACCAGCGGGCGGAGGAACCGCTGGTAGCGCTCGAGGCGTTCGATGAGGTCCTGGCGGTTCGAGCGGCTGTAGCCGTCGAGATGGAAGACCACGTACCTGGTGCCCACCTCGCTCAGGATGCGGAACCCCTCCCGGGTGGGGAAGTAGCTGAGGGCAACGGCAGTGTCGCGGAACCGCGCCGGGATGAAGTCGCTGTAGCCGTTGACCAGCGGCTGCCAGTGGTAGGTCGAGCCGAGCATGTACTCAGCGTGTCGCGGGTAATCGGTGCGGCGCGAGAAGTAGGGAAACTCGGCCAGCGGCCCGCGCGGCAGGCGGGCGAGCTGCCGGTAGGCCTCCGGCACCGGCGGCGCCTCACGCAGCGCCGACAGCGGCGCCATGTTGAGTTCCAGGGCCGCCACCACGACCGCCGCGGCCGCCCATGCCGCCGGCCGGCGCCGGCCGGCGAACCATCGCGCCGTGACCAGGCTGCCCAGCACCACCAGCGACAGCGTCGTGATGAGCCCCATGCGGGCCGGCGCCCGCAGCAGCGCGAAGATCGGCACGGTCTCGAACAGGAGCCGGTACAGGCCGGCGTCGGGGCCGAACGACGCCCAGAAGGCCAGGGCGCCGACGGCCAGGTAGAACCAGGCCACGTCGCGCGGCATCGGCCCACCGGACGAAGCCGTTCGCCGGCCGAGCAACAGCCACACGCCGCCGAGGCCGGTCGTCAGGGTCAGCACGCCGGGGAACAGCACCTCGTTGAAGCCCTCGATTGCGGCCAGCCACCAGCGATGGGCCCAGGCCGAGGAGGCGAGCCATGCCCCGCCGTTGGCGCTGTACATCCGCGCATCGTCGAGGGTGCGGCCGAAGCCCTGATCCTGGACCCCGAGGTAGGGCAGGAAGAACGGGAACGTCAACCCGAGCGCCACCGCGGCGGCGAGGCCGATGAGACTCCAATAGCGGAGCGAGCGCCACAGCCCTCGGCTCACGGCGAACCACAGCGTGCCCAGCCCGACCATCAGTCCGGCGAAGATGCCGTAGTAGGCGCACGACAGCGCCTGCGCGACGAGCGCCGCGCCGAGCGTGAGCGCGCGGATCGCCGTGGGCCGATCCACCAGCCGGTGGAAGGCGAGCATCGCCCACGGCAGGCCCGCCGTCATCAGCAGCTGGATGTGGGCCGTGCGCGCGAAGATGTACGGGCAAAAGGCGAAGAGCACCGCGGCGAGCGCGGCGGCGTGGCGGCTCTGCGACAGGTGGCGCACCAGGGCGTAGGCCCCGGCCGCCGCCAGCACGAAGGCGACGATGACCACGGAATTGTGGGCCAGGTACGGATTGCCGGTGAGTCCCCACGCCGGCACGGCCAGCAGTCCGGCGCCGATGTTGGCCTCGGAGTAGGCCAGGGTGTGGCGGGCCGGATAGAAGATGTTGGCGTCGTACAGGGTGCGCGGCGCGACGATCAGCGCGTCGGCCACCCAGGCGACGTTCCAGATGCTCAACTTGCCGTCGTCGGTGTTGACGCGGCCGACGCGATCGAGACGCGGGACCAGCGGCCAGGTGAGAGCGGTCGTGAGCACGAGCGCCCCGGCGACGACGGCGGCGGCTTCCGTCAGCCCCCGATGCCGCATGCGCGCGTATGGTACCATGAGCGCCACGCCGCTCCGCCGCCGGCGCGTCGCCCGGGCCGCATGGACCGCCTGCTCGAGCTCACCCACCGCGCCGAACGCACGCACTTCTGGTTTCGAGGATTTCGCCGGTTCGTGACCCCGTGGCTGGCCGCGGCAGCCGGCGCACGCACCGATCTCGTCCTGCTCGACTGCGGCTGCGGGACCGGCGCCAATCTGGCGCTGCTGGCGCGCCACGGCCGCGCGTTCGGCTTCGACGTGACGGCCCGTGGGCTGCAGTTCGCCGCCGCCCACGGCAGCCGCCGCGTTGCCAGGGCCAGCATCGACGCGATTCCGTTTCCCGACGCGACCTTCGACGTGGTCACGTCGTTCGACGTGCTCTACGGCCTGCCCGACGCGGTCGAGCAGGGCGCGGTCCGGGAGATGGCGCGGGTCCTGAAGCCGGGCGGCGCCCTGCTGGTGACGGCGGCCGCGTTCGAGAGCCTGCGCGGCGGGCACGGGACGTTCAGCCACGAAGTGCGGCGCTACACCACCTCCAGCCTGTCGACGCTGCTGGGCGGGGCCGGGTTCGAGGTCGAGCGGACGTCCTACACCCACGCGACGCTGTTTCCGATCCTCGCGGTGGTCCGCGGCTTCCAGCGGTGGCGCGGCGGCGGCGTGGCGGCGGCGAGCGAGGGCGATCTGTCGCTGCCCGCCGCACCGGTCAACGCCGCGCTGTCGGCGGCCCTGGCGGTCGAAGCGGCACTGCTGCCGCGGGTCGATCTGCCGTTTGGCAGCACGGTCATGGCGCTGGCCCGCAAGCGACGATGAGCGGTACCCCGGCGGCGCGACGCGTGACGCGCGCCCTGGCCGGGGCCTGGGTGGGGGCGTCGGCGTGGCTGTCGGCGGGCACGCTGGCCGTGACCGGGTCGTCGCTCAGCCGCATCGGAGCGCTGCCCGACATCTGGTGGCTGGGGGGCGCGGTCGCCGGCGGGGGCGCCGCCGGCCTGCTCGCGGCGCGGCGCATCGGCGGGCTCGGTCCGCTGGCGGGATTGGCCGTGCTGTGGCTGCCCTGGTTGCCGTTCCATGTGCCGGCGGCGTTCCTCCTCTGGGAAGGACCGCTGGAAGGTGTCGTCTGGGCCGGCGTCGTCGCCGCGCTCGTCTCGGCGCACGGCTCAGTCGGACCGGCGCGGATGGTCGCGCGCCTGGCGGCCCCGGACCGCGCGCCGTGGGTCGCCGCCGCCCTGGCCGCCGCCGTGTTCGCCACGGCGTGGGCCGTGGCGCGGCCGCGGGTGCCGGCCGGCGACGAGCCGCACTACCTGGTCATTGCCCAGAGCCTGCTCCACGACGGCGACCTGCGGATCGAGAACAACCACCAGGCGGAGCAGTATCTCGCCTACTACGACGGTCTGCTGCGACCAGACTTCATGCAGCGGGGCATCGACGGCGAGATCTACTCGATTCACGCCCCAGGGGTCGCCGCGGTCGTGCTGCCCGCCTTTGCCGCCGCCGGCTATCCCGGCGCGGTGGCGACCGTGGTGGTCCTCGTCGCGGCCGGCACCGCGGCCGCCTGGCTCGGCGCCTACTGGCTGACGGCATCGGCGGCGGCCGCGTGGGCTGGGTGGCTGGCGCTGGTGATGGCCGCACCGTTCACGCTGCACGGCTTCGCCGTCTATCCGGACGGCGTCGGCGCCGCCGCGGCGGCCGCAGGTCTGCTGGCACTGGTGGCGCTCGACAGCGGCCGCGCCGCCGGCTGGACGGCGCGCCACTGGGCGGGTGTCGGCGCCGTCCTCGCGCTGCTGCCCTGGCTCCACACCCGGTTCGCCCTCGTGGCGGCCGTGCTCGGCGGAGCGATCGGGCTGCGGCTGGTGGTCCGGCGGGGAGGCGGCCGGGCCGTCGCCGCCCTGCTCGTCGTGCCGGCCGTTGCCGCGATCGGCTGGTTCGCGTTCTTCTGGCGGATCTACGGGACGCCCAATCCCGCCGCGCCCTACGGGGCCCGGCCCGAGGGTGCGCTCGGCTTCATCCCTGCCGGCCTGGTCGGTCTGCTCGTCGATCAGCAGTTCGGGCTCGTTGCCAATGCCCCGATCCTGGCGGCCGGCCTGGTCGGCCTGTGGCCGCTCGTCCGGCGTCGTCCGCGGCTGGCGCTCGAACTGCTGGCGCTGGTCGTGCCGTACGGCTGCGCGGTGGCGACCTACCCGATGTGGTGGGGCGGCTACAGCGCGCCCGGCCGATTCGCGGTGGTGGTGCTGCCCGCCGCGGTGCTGCCGATCGCGGCGTGGTGGAGCGCAGGGCCGACCGGCCGCTGGACGACCGGCGTGCTCATCGCGGTGTCGGCCGCGATCACGGCCCTGGTCGTCGGCCGCGACCGCGGGTCGCTGATCTACAACGGCCGCGACGGCCACGCCCTGCTCCTCGACTGGCTGAGCCCGAGCGTGGATCTCACCCTCGGCGTGCCCAGCGTGCACCGCGACGGCGTGCTGGCCGCCGCCGGGGACGCGGCCGTGTGGGGCCTGGCCGCCGTGGCCGTGGGCGGGGCGATCGTCTGGCTGGCGCGTCGGCGCGGGACCGGCCCAGGGCCGACTGCCGCCGTGCTCGCGGCGCCGCTGACGGTGATGGCCGCCCTCAGCGTCGTGTGGCCGGCGCGCGACCGGCCGTGGGTGACGCCGCCAACCTCACAGATGGCCTTTCTCGACCGCTGGCATCCCGCGGCACGCCCCTGGGCGGTGGCCGTGACGCCGACCCGACGGCTGGCCCTGGCCGATCTGCCGCCCCGCCTGTCGCTGGCGACCAGCCTGCGCGGCTATCGCGCGCCGGGCGTGTCGCCGCTCCTGCGCGTGCCGTTCGTGCCGGCGGGAACGTTCGACGTGGTGGTGGAGGGCGCCACTCGCCTCGACGGCGTTCTGACCGTGCAGATCGGCCGGGATGCGCCGCCGAGCGAGACGTGGCCGCTGGCTGGCCGGACCGCCGGCCTGACCGGGCTGGTCGTCGATCTGCCAGCCATCGCCCACTCGGTCACCGTGATCGGCGACGACACGGCGCGGGCGGCGATCCGCCGGCTGACGCTGCGGCCGCGGCGGCTGATCGCCGACGAAACGGCGGTGCCGCTGGCGCTGCGGGCCGCGCGCTACGGCCCGTCGGTGGTCTTTGCGCTCGACGACAATGCCTACCTCGAGCCGGGTGCAATGTGGATTCGTGGCGAGCGGGCGGCGCGGGTGATGGTGCGGCCGGACGCGGCAGGGCTGGCGACGGTGCGCCTCCACGGCGGGCCGGTCGCCAACACCGTCACGCTGGCCGCCGCCGGCTGGCAGGCGATCGTGCCCCTGGATGCCGAGGCGCAACGCGAGGTGACGCTGCCGGCTGCGGCGCTGGCGCCGGCGGTGCTCACCGTGACGAGCGCCAGCGGGTTCCGGCCCGCCGAGCACGCCGCCGGCAACCAGGACGTGCGCTGGCTCGGCGTCTACCTCACCTGGCCGTGACCCGGCGCGGGTTCGCAGCGACCGTCTAGAATCGCGTGGTGGCGCCGAAGTACAGGCCCTTGAAGGTCAGCGACCCGGTGTCGTTCTTGGCCTGGTAGAAGACGTCGATCGACTTGTAGCCGGCCTGCACCCCGAAGTTCGGGTGCGGGTTGAAGGTGGCGTTGAGATCGAAGTCGATGTAGCGGCCCTTGTACTCGTCCGAGGCGCTGTCGGGAATGCGGAAGTAGCTGACCTCGCCGTTCAGCGCGAGGTTGGCGGCGGCGTAGACCCGGCCGACCGCGCCGATGGTCGGGATCGGCGCCAGCGCCTTGGTGAACTCGTCGCCGATCGGGCTGAGCAGCCCGACGTTGACGTCGGTGACCTTGGCGTCGACGATGACGCCGAGGAAGCCCCGCTCGCGGTAAAGGAAGTCGTACTCGTAGCCGAAGCGCCAGGTCTTGAACTGCGCGGTGGTCTGCACCGGCAGGCCGACCGGGTAGCGCAGGCCGTTGAAGATGAACTCGCGCCGCACGGTGCTGTCGGCGTCGTAGTTCATCGGCAGGTACTGGATGCGGAAGCGGTGCTTGGTCGCCGGACGCAGTACCAGCCGCATGTCCTTGAGCATCTGCTTCTCGATGCCGAGGTCTTCCACCAGGTTGACGTCGGTGCCGAGGATGCCGAGCGCCTCGCTGTTGACGATCGGCTCGGGCGTCGGATTCCAGAAGTTGAACGAGAACTCGACGTGGTAGGTCTCGCCGACGACGTCGCTGCCGCGACCGAACTGGGCCGATGCCGGGCTGGCGGCGGCGAGCAGGGCGAGAACGACGGAACCGATGACGGACATTCGCATGGACATGGGACCCCTGGGCGCTGGCGACTGGCGGTGACCCGGCGCCGTGGGGAGGCGCCGCCGAGCGTCACTATGGGAACTATCGGCCCGTGGGGGAGGGGACTACAGAGGGCCGACAGCGGCGATTTCCGGCCTGGATTCGCCGTACCCGGGCGGCGGCCGGCCCACCCGGGACGAGGCGCCGGCCGTCAGCCCTGGGCCGGCACCGGCTCGCGGCCGTTGGACCCCAGCACGCTGGCCCACTTGGCGAAGGCCGCGCCGAGGATGACGACCGCGAGGATCATCATGATCACGGTACAGATCGACAGCACGTAGCCCTCGGTGACCACCGCCGGCACGTCGCTCGACGTGCGCGGCCAGTAGTTGTCGCGGACGTTGAGGAATCCGCCGTAGAAGGTGTTGACGGCGAGGAAGGCAAAGGGCACCAGGGTCACCCAGGTGTAGCGCACCTTGCCCTGGTTGATGAGGATGGTGGTGGCGACGCCGAGCGCGACGCAGCCCAGCAGCTGGTTGGCGACGCCGAACATCGGCCAGATGGTGCCGATCTGCCCGGTGTAGACGAAGTAGCCCCAGCCACTGACCATCAGCGCGGTGGCGATGTAGGCGCCCGGCATCCAGTCGGTCCTGGCGAACGGCGCGTAGATCTTGCCGATCGCCTCCTGGATCAGGAAGCGCCCGACCCGTGTCCCGGAGTCGATCGTGGTCAAGATGAACAGCGCCTCGAACATGATCGCGAAGTGGTACCAGTAGGCGAGCAGGCTCGACATGCCGGGCAGGGCGCTGAAGATCATCGCCATGCCGACCGCGAGCGACACCGCGCCACCGGTACGCCCTTCGACCTGCTCGCCGACGGCCGCCTCGATCGGCGCCAGTCCGTGCTGCATCGGCTGGCCTTCGAACGTCAGCTGCGTGTAGGCCGCCGGGGCGACGTTGATGGCGAAGTAGTCCGCGGGGGGCATCGCCGTGGCGGCGACGAGCGCCATGATGCCGACCAGGCCTTCGACCAGCATCGCACCGTAGCCGATCGGCCGGATGTCGGTTTCCTTGTCGACCATCTTCGAGGTGGTGCCCGAGCTGATGAGGGCGTGGAAGCCCGAGATGGCGCCGCAGGCGATGGTGACGAAGCAGAACGGGAACAGCGGCCCGGGAATGACCGGACCTCCGCCGGTGAACTCGGTGAGCGCCGGCATCTGCAGTTCGGGATTGACCACCATCACGCCGAAGGCCAGCAGCAGGATGGTGCCGATCTTCATGAACGAGCTGAGATAGCCGCGCGGGGCGAGCAGCAGCCACACCGGCATCACCGAGGCGATGAAGCCGTAGACCACGAGCGCGATGGCGATCTGCGGCCGCGACAGGTGGAAGAAGCTGCCCACCGTCGAGTCGGGATGGTTGAGGGGCTCGCCGCCGCCGACGGCCAGCAGCATCGCGACGACGCCGATCACGGTGGCTTCGGCGATCCGGCCCTTGCGCCACACGAACATCCACAGGCCCATGAAGATGCCGATGGGAATCGTCGCGGCGATGGTGAAGGTGCCCCAGGCGCTGTCGGCCAGGGCGTTGACGACCGCGATGCCGAGGCCGGCGAGTGCGACCGTCAACGTGAACAGGACCGCGAAGATGCCGGCGAAGCCGGCCACCGGGCCGATCTCGACTTTGATCAGGTCAGCCATCGACTTGCCGCCGCGCCGCGTCGACGCCCACAGCACCATCCCGTCGTGGACGGCGCCGGCCAGGCAGACGCCCGCGACCAGCCAGATGAAGCCGGGGGCCCAGCCGTACTGGGCAGCCAGCATCGGGCCGACCAGCGGGCCGGCGCCGGTGATCGCCGCGAAGTGATGGCCGAAGAGCACCCACTTGGAGGTGGGATAGAAGTTGGCGCCGTCGTACTTGGTGTGCGCCGGGGTCTGGCGGCTGTCGTCCAGCATCCACAACCGGGTCGCGATGAACGCGCTGTAGTACCGGTAGGCGATGGCCAGGATGCAGAGCGCCGGCAGAACGATGTACAACGCGTGCATAGGCCCCCGATACTAACAAAAGAGATGTGATCTATCGCCGGGATTCGCGGTTCGGTCGGCGCCGCGATGCCTGCGACTGCACGCACCCATGCGGGCCGGACATCGCCGTCGCGCTCACGGGGGCGGCGGGGCGGCCGGCTCCGGCGGCGCTGGGGCCGCATCGGGAGCAGCCGTGGTCGGGGGCGGTGTCACCGGACGTCTCTGCTCGCGGCGCCGGAACAGCTGCTCGATCGTGCCCGGTGCGCTCTGCTGTGGATCCCAGCCGAGGCGCAGGATCGTCACCCGCACCGGCCGGCGCCCGAAGGCGAGCGCGTCGGTGCAGCTCCACATGTAGAGGTCGATCTCACGGCCCTTCACCTCCGGGCCGGTGTCCATCACCGTCCAGATGCCGCTGTGCGCATCGATCGGCGTCTCGATGCGGACGACGCTGCCGAGCGGCAGCAGCGCCGGATCGGCCGCCGCCATGCCGGTGCGGACCGCCGTGCCGGCGGCGGTCGTGGTGCCCTTGCAGTAGGCGGTCGCCTCGAAGCGCAGTGCGGTGCCGAGCCGCGGCCGGCCCGAGCCGTCGACGATGACTTCCTGCGCCGAGTCCCAGCTCGTCGAGACGAAGACGAACAGGACCAGCGCTGCCGCCGCCGTGACCGCCGCCGCGCGCCGGAACCGCGTGCCGTTCATCGCCGTTCACGCCGGCTGGCCGGCGAAGTGGACGAAGCCGCTGGGCAGGGGCTGCTCCCGCCCGTCCTCCACCAGGAGGCACTCGCGGCTGCGGGTGACGACCCCGATCTCGGTCAGCGGCGTGGCCAGGCCGCTGAGCGCCCGGCGCAGACGCCCGGCGCTGCGCGGCGCGACCGCCACCAGCAGCTCGTAGTCGTCGCTGGCCAGCGCCGCGGCCAGCGCCCCGGTGCCGGCGCCGACGAACCAGGCGCGCGCTTCGGCGGCGATCGGCACCCGTGCCGCGTCGATGCGGACGCCGACCGCGGAGGCCGCGGCGAGCTGGCGCACCGCCGCCGCCAGTCCGTCGCTGACGTCGATGGCCGCGCGCACGACGCGGGCGCCGGCCAGCGCCGCTGCCTCGCGCAGCCGCGGCGTCGGCGCCAGGTAGCGATCGACGCTCGCACCGTGGGCCTGGCGGTCGGCGCGCAGCATGGCCAGCCCGGCGGCCGACGCCCCGACCGCGCCGGTGACCCACAGCGTGTCGCCGGGTCGGGCCGCGCCGCGCGTCAAGAGGCGGCGGGGACGGACCCGCCCGGTGGCGGTGACGTCCACGACCAGCGGGCCCGGTGTCCGGGTGAGGTTGCCGCCGACCAGGGTGGCGCCGGTGCGCGTCGCTTCTCCGACCGCGCCGTCGACCAGCGCCTCGAAGTCGGCCAGTGGCAGCGACGGCGGCAAGGCCAGCGACAGCAGGATCCACAGCGGCCGGGCCCCCATCGCCGCCAGGTCGCTGAGGTTCACGGCGACGGCACGACGGCCGATCGCCGCTGGAGGACAGAAGGCACGGTCGACATGGACGCCGTCGACGAGGGAGTCGGCCGTCTGCACCAGCAACTCGCCACGTGGCGGGCGCAGCACCGCGGCGTCGTCGCCGATGCCGACGAGCACGTCGGGGCCGGGCGGCGGAACGCGCCGTCGGATGCGGGCGACGAGGTCGAACTCTTCGAGGTCGCCGACGGTCACGTCAGAGTGCCCGGCGCGTCGAGCGGCGACGCGCGCGAAAGTGCCCCGCCTGTGCCGTGTGGGGAGGATTGCTGAACCTGCGGTAGCAGGTGGAGCCGCTGACAACGCCTACGCTTCAGGCTTCCTCACCACGGAGGCATGCACACCACGAGGCGGACGCGGCTCGCTTGGGATGAACATTGGCTCAGACAAGCCTCCAAGATCCATCACGAGCACGGCAGGAACGCTGGCGATCTTAGCAGCCCCCCCGGGGATCAGGCAACGGCATTCAGCCGCCGCGCCGGCGTGCCCGGAGGGCTGGGCAGGCACAATACTGCGCCGGGGCGCGGCCGCGTCGCTACGGCTTCACGACGACGACGACCTGCTGGTCGGCGGTCAGGGCGCCGTCGTCGGCGCGTGCCCGCAGCACGTACTCGCCCGGCGCCCAGAACGTGGCCTCGGTCGTGACCCTGCCGTCCGCGGGCAGGGCGGGCGCGGTCCAGTGCGGCGCCCAGGGCGAGTTGCCGCCGGTGCGCGTGTCTTCCCAGGTCTGGATCTGATCCTCGCTGAAGGTCACCCGTCCCGCGCCGCGATAGACGTGCCAGCCGACCCACAGCCCGACGTTCTTGCCGACGGTGACTCGTGAGGGCGGCAGGATCAGCCGCCGGGCCCGCAGCGCCTCGACCCGCTTGCGCATCTCCGGGTTGTTCGACGACAGCGTGGCGGAGGAGCCCTCGTTCTCGACCGCTGCGCCGGCGCCGATGAGACGCGTCTTGGGCAGGCCGTCGTCGGTGACGACCGCCGTCAACGTCACCGGCTGGCCGACCTTGACTTCGAGGCGGCGCGGCCCCTGGACTTCGAGCACCGGCGGCGTGTTGGCGCGCACCTCCGGGCTGCTGCTGCCGGCACCGAGGGCGCCGGTCTCCGAGGCTTTCACGACGTCGTCGAGCTTGAGGTCGATTTTCATGCTCGCGTAGGCCAGCTCGGTCTTGCCCTTGGTCGTCAGCGACCAGACGAGTTCGTCCTTCTCGGTGAAGCCCGCCGGCACCGGCACCCGGAAGATGAACCGATTGCGGCGCGGCAGGAAGTGGGTGGGCTGGCCCTGATCGGCGGCGCCGGTCAGGAACCGGTTGTCGGGCCCCACCGGCACGTCGAGCTCTTCCTGCCAGTTGCGGTTCATGTAGCCGAACACAAAGAAGCGACGACCCGCCGAGTCCTCTTCCCACCCCTCGTAGGCCGGCGACACGTTCTGGCCCCGGGCGTAGGTGAGGTTCTGGCCGACGGCCACTGCCGCGGCGCTGGTCCACGCGGCCACCGCGACGGCGATGACGAGTCGGCGGGTCATGACGACATCCTCCAGGCGCGGCGGCCTACTGCTGCCGTGGCGGCTGCGACGTCGCCGACGGACGCGCCGGCGCCGTCGTGGCCGGCAGCGTCTCCGGCAGCGGCAGGTTGCACAGCGGGCAGCCGATCATCACGTCGCTTCGCGACAGGCCGAGCTTCTCCTGGCGGGCCTTCATCTCGGCCAGGAACTGCTCGTCGGTGAGCGAGACGCGGTTGCCGAGATCGATGAACATGTTGGCCACCGAACGGTTGCCGGACCCCTGCCAGTTGCGCGGATCGGGCACGTTCTTGTTGGACGGCGAGTTGTTCATGTAGCCGACGATGTGCAGGACCGTGCCCTTGGGCAGCAGCGGGGCGTGGTCGTCGTCGTAGTCGTAGCCGCGCACCCAGTTGTGGTCGTAGCCGACGCAGTTGATGGTCTCGACGGTGTAGCCCCAGGAGGCCTCGAGGCACATGCGGGCCCCCGGCGCGTGCAGATGCGGTTCGAAGGACAGGATCTTGGTGTGCTCGGTGAGCACGGCGTAGGCGTGGAGTTCCTGGTTGGCGTCCATCGCCTTGATGTCGATGTCGACGCCGTTGCCGAGGCTGATGTTCGCCGAGCGATACTCGGGCTTGTAGCCCTTCGGCATGAACTTGAAGCCGATCTCGAGGTGCGACCTGGTGTCGCGGCCGTTCGAATGCAGGTGCACCGAGTCGCTGACGATCGACGAGCCGGCCTTGAGCAGGCGGGCCGACTTCGGGTCGAAGAAGTCGGGCTCGCGGCCGACCTCGTGCACCGGCCACGTCGTGGTCCCCGGCGTCTGGCCGAACAGCGCCGCCAGGTTGAACGGATCGGCCGCGTCCGGGACCTGCTCGGGCGCGTCGAGCACCTTGGTCTGCCAGATCATGTGGTGGAAGACGTAGCGACCGCCGACCGTCTCGCGGCCGGTGCCGCCGGAATCGACGTCGTTGACCTCGCGGACCTCGACGGCCGAGACATAGCGGTCCTCGGTGAGGCCGGTGGGTGTCGGCGGGATCTCGCCCCACCAGTCGGGGGCGGTGCCCTTGACCGTGACTTCGGAGGTCTTGACGACCAGGTCCGGCGTGCCGATCTGCCACGCCGTGTCGTCGTTCCAGACCCGGGCCGGCGGTGCGTCGGCCGGATTGCCGCGCGGGGCCCCGGCGTCGGCCCACCGGGCGATGAGCGCGACCTCGTCGTCGCTGAGCGACGGGTCGTTCTTGAAGTGCTGGATGCCCAGATCCTTCTCGACGTACCACGGCGGCATCACGCCGGCCCGCGGGCCGATGCCGGTGCGGGCCTTGATGCTGCGCGCCCACGGCCGCACCTGCTCGTAGGTCTGCAGCGCCATCGGCGCCACGCCGCCGGCGCGGTGACAGTTCTCGCAGCTGCGCTGCAGGATCGGCGCGATGTGTTCGCTGTAGGTCACCTCGGCGGGCGCGGTCTGCCCGGCGGTGGCTGTCGCCGGCGTCGCCCACGACCCGGCTCCGACCCACAGCGCCGCCGCCGCCACCCACACCCACCCGACCGGTCGTCGCCTGGTCATCGTGCGCTCCTTGGGGCCGGACGGCTGACCGTCACGGCCGACGGACAATAGTAACGGATTCGCCGTCTCCAGAGACATCCGGTGACAGGTCTGACTGCTAGCCTTCGGGAGGGGCGGCGACCAGCGCCAGGGCCCGGTCGAGCATCCGCTCGAGCTCGCCGGTCCGGGCGGCGACGCTGCCATCGACCTGCTGCTGCGAGTCGCGGGCGCGGAAGTACTCGTCGGCGATGTTGAGCGCGGCCAGGATGGCCAGGCCCAGCGCGTCGCTGGACGGCGCCGACTCGAACGCCACCCGCATCTTGCGGTCGACGTACGCGGCCAGCTCCTCGACGTAGGCGGCGTCGAGGGTGCTCCGGATCGGATACCGCTGCCCGTTCACCTCGACGTGGACGACGCGCGGGTCGGCCATGATGACTGGAATGGCGGGGTCAGAGATTGAGGGCGTCGAGTTCGGCCAGCATGTCGCCGACCCGGGTGCGGATCAGGTCGCGCTCTTCGCGCAGGGCGCTGACTTCGCTGCCGGCGTGCTCGGCCTGCTGGACCCGCTCCTGGAGCGCCGCCAGCTCGCGCTGCAGCCGGGTGTTCTCGTCGGCGAGGCGTGACTGCTCGCCCTTGAGCCGGCCGATGGTGCTCACGAGCAACTTGACCTTCTCTTCGAGCCGGTCGAACGGCTCCACGCCCACCGCCGTCGTCTTCGCCATCTCCGCCGTCCTTCCGTCCCCGGCTAGCGCTGCTGCGCGCCGAGGGTCGCCGTTGCCGCGGCGATCATCCGCTGCAGCGCCGCCGTCACCTCGTCGTCGGTCAGCGTACGGTCCGCCGCCCGGAACGTGAAGCGCAGCGCGACGCTGACGGTGCCTGACGGCGTGCCCTGCCCCTGGTAGCGATCGAATTCGCGCACGCCGACGAGCGTCGGCGGCGCGGCCGCCCGCATCGTGTCACGAACGGTGGCGGCAGACAAGGTATCGGGCACGAGCAGGGCGACGTCGCGGACGACCGACGGGAAACGCGGCAGCGGTTCGACGCGGGTGGTGGCCCGCGGCGCCGCCGCGGTGAGGCGATCGAGGTCGATCTCGGCGACATACACCGCGTCGCCGCGCGGCACACCGTGGGCGTCGGCGACGGCCGGCGCCAGCAGGCCGACGGTGCCGAGACTGTCGCCGCCGGCGACGATCCGCGCCGCCCGTCCCGGCACCAGCCAGGCGGTCTCGACCGGCTCGAGCGTGCTGGCCACGCCGGCGTCGGCGCACACCGCGGCGACGACGCCCGACAGGTCGAAGAAATCGACGTCGCGGCGGTGCCCGCTCCAGTGGTCGCCGGCGGCGGCGCCGGTCCAGGCGGCGCCGAGCGAGCGGCGCTCGCCGGCGGCGGCGAAGGCGGTGGCGATCTCGAACAGGCGCACGTCGCGCTGCTCGTGCCGACGGTTGTGGCCGACGGCGGCGACGAGGCCCGGCAGCAGGCTGGGCCGCATCACCGCGAAGGTCTCGGACAGCGGATTGGCGAGCCGCACCAGCGGCATCCCGGCGGCGAACGGCGCCGCCGCGGCCTGGTCGATGAACGCGAAGTTGATCGCTTCGGAGAAGCCGGTGGCCAGCATGGTCCGGCGCACGCGCTGGTCGCGCCCGATGCGCGGGTCGGAGCTGGCCGGGGCCTGATGGACGGGCGGGAACGTCGCCGGCAGGTGCTCGAAGCCGTGGTGACGCCCCACTTCCTCGATGAGGTCCTCGGGCCGGGCGACGTCCGGCCGCCAGCCCGGCACGGTGACCTGCCAGCGGTCCGGACCGGCGGCCGCGGGCGCGAAGCCCAGCGCGGTGAGGATGCGCACCACCGCGTCGGCCGGCACCGGCATGCCGAGCAGGCCCTCGACGTGCGGACGGCCCAAGGCGATCACCCGCGGGGCGTGGTGCTCGGTCTGCACGTCGACGACGGTGCCGTCGGCGCGCCCGGCGCCGATGATCTCGAGCAGGGCGCAGGCCCGGGCCGTCGCCGCCGTCTGCGCCGTGGGATCGGCGCCGCGCTCGAAGCGCATCGAGGCCTCGGTGCGCAGGCCGAGCTGCCGCGCCGTCGCCCGCACCGACTGCGGCTTGAACCAGGCGCTCTCGAACACGATCCGGGTCGTGGCATCGCCGACCTCCGAGTCGGCACCGCCCATGACGCCGCCGATGCCGGTGGCCCGCGCGGCGTCGGCGATCACCAGCATCTCGGGGGTGAGCGTCCGGGTCTTGCCGTCGAGCGTCGTCAGCCGCTCCCCGGCCGTGGCCCGCCGTACCACGATGGCCGCGTCGGCGAGACGGGCGTGGTCGAAGGCGTGCATCGGCTGGCCGAGCTCGAGCAGCACGTAGTTGGTGACGTCGACGACGTTGCTGATCGGCCGCACGCCCTGGGCGGCCAGGCGCCGCTGCAGCCACGCCGGCGACGGCGCGATCCTCACCGAGGCGGCCGCGCCGACGTAACGCCGGCACAGGTCGGGGGCTTCGATCCGCACCGTGAACGACGGCGCGCCGGTGGTGGTCAGCGTGGCGCTGCGCAGGTACCCGGTGGCGGCGGGGGAGGGCACCCGCAACGGCAGCCCGTAAGCGGTGGCGACCTCGCGGGCGATGCCGAGGATCGACAGGCAGTCGGGCCGGTTGGCAGTGACGTCGAAGTCGAGCACGGCGTCGTCGGCGATCGGCGCCGCCCCCGGCGGCGAATCGCCGGCCGCGACCGGCTCGAGGCCTTCGAGCGCCAGGCCGCGCAGCGACAGCCGCCGGCCCACCTCGGCCGGGCCGTCGGGGACGTCGACGAAGTCCCGCAGCCAGGAGTAGAGGACCTTCATTGCGAGCCGCCGAACTGCGACAGGAAGCGCAGGTCGTTCTCGTAGAACAGGCGGATGTCGCCGACGTCCCATTTCAGCATCGCGACCCGCTCGATGCCCATGCCGAAGGCGAAGCCGGTGACCACGGCCGGGTCATACCCCACCGCGTCGAACACGGCGGGGTGGACCATGCCGCTGCCGAGGATTTCCAGCCAGCCGGTGTGCTTGCACACCGCGCAGCCGACGCCGCCGCACCGGATGCAGCCGACGTCGACTTCGGCGCTGGGCTCGGTGTAGGGGAAGAAGCTCGGCCGGAACCGTACCGGGGTACCGGCCCCGAAGAGCGCCTCGGCCATCGCCAGCAGCGTCCCCTTCAGATGCGCCAGGGTGATCCCGGGCCCCACCACCAGCCCTTCGCACTGATGGAACATCGGCGTGTGGGTGAGGTCGAGGTTGTCGCGGCGGTACACCGGGCCGATGGCCACCAGGCGCACCGGCGGGTCGTGGCGCTCCATGTGGCGGATCTGCATCGCCGAGGTGTGCGTGCGCAGCAGCGTCAGCGGCTGCGGCGGGCGCACGACGCGCGGGCCGTCGAGCCCGCCTGGCGCGGCTGGCGGCGTCAGCGGCGCCTCGAGGTACAGCGTGTCCTGCATGTCACGCGCCGGATGTTCCTCCGGCATGTTCAGGGCCTCGAAGTTGTGCCAGTCGTCCTCGATCTCGGGGCCTTCGAGCACCTGGTAGCCGAGGCGCGTGAAGATCGCCTGCACCTGGTCGCGCACCAGGCTGAGCGGATGGCGATGGCCGATGGTCGGCGGTCGACCCGGCAGCGTCACGTCGACGGCACCGGCTGGCCGGCGCGCCGCGGCCGCCGCCACCTCGCGTTCGGTCAGTGCCTGCTCTATCCGCGATTTGAGCGCGTTGACGAGCTGGCCGAACGCCCGCCGATCGGCGGGCGGCAGCGAGGGCAGGTGGCCCATGAGGTCGGCCAGCCGGCCGGACTTGCGGCCGGTCCACGCGATCGCCAGCGCCTCGACGGCGGCGGCGCGGGCCGCCGCCGGCGTCGCGTCGACCTCGGCGATCGCGCGGGCGAAGTCCGCCTCGTGGTCCGCGACCAGGCGACTGAGATCGTCGAGTGAGGACATAGGACAGCGGCTAGCCGCTAGCCGCCAGCCCCTGGTACTTCAGGCCGCGCCAGCGGCCGCCTTGGCCTTCGCGGCGATGGCGGCGAACGCGGCGGCGTCGCGGGCGGCGAGTTCGGCGAGGCTCTTGCGATCGAGCTCGATGCCGGCCGCCTTGATGCCCTTCATGAAGACGCTGTAGGAGACGCCGTGCTCGCGGGCGGCGGCGTTGATGCGCATCACCCACAGGCTGCGGTAGTCGCGCTTCTTCTGCTTGCGGCCGGCATAGGCGTAGACGCCCGCCTTCTCGGCCGCTTCCTTCATGAACTTGTAGAGCTTGGACTTGT
>JBFWNR010000006.1:0-312967 GCA_050250955.1 Vicinamibacterales bacterium | reverse complement strand
ATCTTGAAGTAGCCGCGGTGCACGAGCTTGCCGTCGACGATGTCGTAGATGGCGTCGGCGCCCCAGGTGAGCGGATCGCTGGCCCGGCAACGCGGCCGGCTGCCCCCGCCCCACTCGTCGGTGAAGATCACCTTGGTGCCGTCGTTGTTGAAGGTCGCCGAATGCCAGTAGGCGAAGCCCTTGTCGCTCACGTAGTCGAGCCGCTTCGGGTTCATCGGGTCCGAGATGTCCATCAGGATGCCGTTGCCCGAACAGGCGCCGGCGGCCAGGCCGATCTCCGAGTAGACCGTGATGTCGTGGCACTGGTTGGTCTGGCTGGTGCGCTGCGTGCCCTCGCCGTGGGTGCCGCCCGGCCACAGGCCGGCGATGGCGCCGGTGGTGGCGTCGGCGAAGATGCGCGGGCGGTTGACGATCGCCGCCTTCTCCGGGTTCTTCAGCGGCACCTTGATGACGTCGATGCTGAAGAGCGCGGTGTTCGGATCCTCCTCGGGCTTGAGGCCCGAGCAGCCGGCCAGCTCCTCGCCGGAGCGGACGGTGCTGGTGCCCGAACCGTAGAGATAGATGTGGTCGGGGTCGTTCTTGGCCGGCACCAGCGTGTGCGTGTGCGAGCCGCGGCAGGTCTGGATCGCCGCCACCTGCTTCGGGTTCTTCAGGTTCGAGATGTCGAAGATGCGGATGCCGCGGAAGCGCTCTGCCGACACCGGCGCGGTGACGCCCTGGGTGCCGCAGTCGAGCCGGCCGCGGGTCTGCTCCACCGACATGAACAGCAGGTGGCCGTAGATCGACACGTCGCCCTGGCCGCCGGGGCAGACGATCGACGCCACCAGCTTGGGCCGGCGGGCGTTCTCGACGTCGTAGGTGTTGAAGCCGTGGTAGTTGCCGACCACGGCGTGCACGCCCTTGAAGGCGAGATCGGAGTTGGTGAACCCGGAGCCCACCGGCGGCGGCGCGTTCGGGTCGGGCGGCGGCGGCGCCGGAGCGCCTTCGGGCCGCTCGGGCGGCGTCACCGAACCGGCCGGGGCACGCGGGTCGAAGAAGCCGGGCGGCTTGGGGAGGTTGGACACCAGCTCCATGTTCCAGGCCGCCACGCCGGCATCGGTGTGGCCGGGCTTGAGGCCGATCCGCGGATCGTCGGGGCGGGCCGGCTTCTGCTGCGCCTGCACCAGGCCCACGCTCATCACCACCGCCACCACGCCGCCGACTGCCATTCGCATCCGCATCATCGTGCTCCAGTCTTCGATACGCCGCAGGGCAGCGCGTCAGCGCTGCCTTCGACGGACCCGTAGGGCAGAGCTTCAGCTCTGCCATTCGCGGCAGCACTGAAGTGCTGCCCTACGCACCCGCCCTACCGCAGCCGCGCCGTCCGCGCCGTGATCGCCGCCGCCGCCGCCTTCATCCGGGCGGCGTCCTTCGCACCGGGCGCCGCGGCATCCGTCTCGAGCTGCGTCGCCAGCGCGTCGAGTTCGTCGAGGCTGGCGGCGCTGCGTCCGGCGCGGGTGTCGCCACGGTCGAGGGCCGCGCGCAGTGTCTTGAGCCGCGCCGCGTCGAGGGCCCCGGCGCGTTCGAGCTGATCGAGATACGCCTTGGCGACCACGAAGCTGGGCGGCCAGGTGACCTTCGGCTGGCTCTGCGAGTTGAACTCCTCGAAGCGCACCAGGTTGGCGGCGGCCAGCTCGTTCTCGCTGAGGAACTCGCTGGGCGTCAGGCGGAACACGTCGATGCCCCGGGCGATCTCGGCGCCGTAGACGTGTCCGTTGTACCAGTAGGCCGACCAGTAGCCGCCGGTGATGAGGTTGACGGCGTCGATCGGCCCGCGATCGTAGTAGGCGATCTCGACCGGCTTGGCCGAGTCGGTGAAGTCGAACACCGAGATGCCGCCCTGGTACCAGCCCTGCACCATGATGTCGCGGCCCGGCACCGGGATGAGCGACCCGTTGTGGGCCACGCAGTTCTCGGTGTCGGTCTGCGCCGCCGGCATCTTGTAGTAGCTCCTGAACACGAGCTTCCTGTCGACGATGTCGAAGATGGCGTCGGCGCCCCAGTTCAGCGAGTCGCTGGCCCGGCAGCGCGGCCGGGTGCCGCCGCCCCACTCGTCGGTGAAGATGATCTTGGTGCCGTCGTTGTTGAACGTCGCCGAGTGCCAGTAGGCGAAGTTCTTGTCGGCGACGTGGTCGAGCCGGACCGGCTGCTCCGGGTTGGAGATGTCCATCAGGATGCCGTTGCCGGAGCAGGCGCCGGCGGCCAGCCCGGCCTCGGGCATCACGGTGATGTCGTGGCACTGGTTGGTGGTGCTGGTGCGCTGGGTGCCGGGGCCGTGGTCGCCACCCGGCCACAGGCCGGCGATGGCGCCGGTGGTGGCGTCGGCGAAGATGCGCGGCCGGGCGACGATGGCGGCCTTCTCGGGGTTCTTGAGCGGCACCTTGATGACGTCGATGCTGAACAGCGCCGTGTTGGGGTCTTCGTCGGGCTTGAGACCCGAACAGCCGGCCAGTTCTTCGCCCGAGCGCACGTTGCCGGTGCCCGAGCCGTAGACATAAATGTGGTCCGGGTCGTTCCGGGTCGGGACCAGGGTGTGGGTGTGCGAGCCGCGGCAGGTCTGCACCGCCGCCACCTGCTTGGGGTTCTTGAGGTCGGTGATGTCGAAGATCCGCACGCCGCGGAAGCGCTCCGCGCTGACCGCCGCGGCGACGCCCTGGGTGCCGCAGTCGATGCGGCCGCGGGTCTGCTCCACCGACATGAAGAGCAGGTTGCCGTAGATCGACACGTCGCCCTGGCCGCCGGGACAGGCGATCGACGCCACCAGCTTCGGCCGGCGGGCGTCCTCGACGTTGTAGGTGTTGAAGCCGTGGAAGTTGCCCATCACGACGTTGACGCCCTTGAAGGCGAGGTCGGAGTTGGCAAAGGCGAGGAAGTTGCCGGGCGGCGGCGTGGGCGCCGCCGGCTTGGCGCCGGCCGCCGGGGCGGCGGGCGCGGCAGCGGGCGCCGGCGTCGCCGGCGTCTCGGGCGGGGTGATGTCGCCGGCCGGGTTCTTCGGATCGAAGAAGCCGGCCGGCTTGGCCAGGCTGGCCACCAGGGTCATGTTCTTCGCGGCGACGCCGGCATCGGTGCGGCCCGGCTTCAGGCCGACGCGCGGATCGGTGGTCGACGCCTTCTCCGGGCTGGCCTGCGCCCCGACCCCGGTGGGGCCGGCGGCGTGGGCGCCGAGCGCCAGGGCGACCAGCAGCGCCAGGGGCCAGCGCGACGGCGCGCGGCTGGGCGTCCTTCGGGACGGCATCACGTCTGCGTACATCGATGAGACCTTTCGGGGAACGGACGGGTCGAGGCGCCGGCCGGTCATCGGCCGCCGAGCAGCGCGCGCATGCGGTCGATCTCCATGCGCTGGTCGGCATCGACGTCGGCGGCAAAGGCGTTGATGTCGCCTTCCTGGCCGGCACCGGGGGTCTTGAACAGCTCGTCGACCATGGTGAGCGCGCCCTCGTGGTGCTGGATCATGAAGCGGAGGAACAACTTGTCGAAGGCCTCGCCGGTGGCGGCAGCCAGTTCGGCCATCTGCCCGGGCGTCAGCATGCCCGGCATCATGCCCTCGTGCGTGTGGTGCGCGTGCTCGGACGGCACCTCCTGCTGCCGCGCCCGCAGCCAGCTGCGCATCATCTCGATCTCGTCGGCCTGCGACACCGCGATGCGCTGGCCGAGCAGTTTCATCTCCTCGCGCGAGGTGCGGTCGGCGATGAGCGCGGTCATCTCCAGGGCCTGGGCGTGGTGGCCGATCATCCCCTGCATGAACTTCACGTCGGCCGGCGTCGCCTGCACCTTCGACAGGTCGCTGGCCGCCTCGGCGGTGATGACCGTGTTGGCCTGGCCCGGGGCCCCCGGCTGGATGATGGGCGTACCCGATGGGCCGGCAGCGCTGCGGCACGCCACGGCGGCAGCGACGCCCAGCACGGCGACGGCGAGGCGGAGGGACATGGTCTGGCTGAAGGATACACAGGAAGCCGGCCGGCCGGCCACCCGGCGGCACCGGCGGAGGTGACCACTGGCGGGACGGGCGGCGCGGCGCCGACCGGGCCGTATCCGGACGCCAACCGCAAACATCTCAGCTTCTAACCGTTTCCTCATGAATCCGCCGCTCCCGCCTCGTAGAGTCGTCCTCGGACACTCGATGCCAGGAGGTCAGGTCATGTTCGTGAAGTTCCCTCGGATCGCACTCGTCGCCGGCGTGGTCTCCGTGCTGAGCGGCCCGTGGGCCGCGGCGCAGGGCACCCCGCCGGCCGCCGCCACTCACAAGCACTACGAGACGGCCCCGCAGGCCAGCCAGCCGGGCCCCAACGGCGAGCTGGCGCCCCGCCTGCAGAACCTCGGCACCCACACCTTCCCGGTGGGCACCAAACGGGCCGACGCGCAGCGGTTCATCAACCAGGGTCTGAACCTGGCCTACGCCTTCAACCACGCCGAGGCGCGGCGGGCGTTCCGCGAGGCCGCCCGGCTCGACCCCACCCTGGCCATCGCCTACTGGGGCCAGGCGCTGGTGCTGGGCCCGAACATCAACGCGGTGATGGAGCCCAACGAGGAGCCGCACGCCTACGAGCTGGTGCAGAAGGCGCTGTCGCTCAAGGGCCGGGCCACGCCGCGTGAGCGGGCGCTCATCGACGCCCTGGCCACACGCTACTCCGGCAGCGCCGACCACCGTGTCGCCAACGACCAGGCCTACGCCGACGCGATGCGCAAGGTGCACCAGCAGTTCCCCGACGATCTCGACATCGCGATGCTCTACGTCGAGTCGATGATGGACCTGCGGCCGTGGGGCTACTGGATGCCCGACGGCCGGCCGCACGAGGGCACCACCGAGATCGTCGCCCTCACCGAAGACGTGCTGCGCCGCAACCCGAAGCACCCCGGGGCCCTGCACATGCTCATCCACCTGCTCGAGCCGACCACCACGCCCGAGCGGGCCGAGAAGGCCGCCGACCTGCTGATGCCGCTGATGCCGGCCGCCGGTCACATGGTGCACATGGCCTCGCACATCTATCAGCGCGTCGGCCGCTACGCCGACGCCATGAAGAGCAACCAGCTGGCGGTGGCCGCCGACGAGGACTACATCACGCAGTGCCGGGCCCAGGGCCTCTACCCGATGGCCTACTACCCGCACAACATCCACTTCCTGTGGTTCGCAGCGACCTTCGATGGCCAGTCGGCGATCGCCCTCGACTCGGCCCGGAAGGTGGCGGCGAAGATTCCCGACCCGGTGCTGCTCGAGATGCCGCTCACCGCCGGCTTCCGGGTGGTGCCCTACTGGGCCAACGTCCGCTTCGGCCGCTGGGACGCCATCCTGAAGGAGCCGGCGCCGCCGGACACCAGCGTGTTCATGACCGCGGCGTGGCACTTCGCCCGCGGCATGGCGCTGGTGGCCACCGGCAGGACCGCCGAGGCCGAGCAGGCGCTGGCGGCGCTCACGCCGCTCCTCGCCCATCCGACGCTCGACAACCCGCTCTTCTCGCCCAACACCGGCCGGGCCATCATGAGCATCGCGCCGGCGGTGCTGGCCGGCGAGATCGCCGCCGCCAAGGGCGACTTCGCCCAGGCCGTCGCGCACCTGTCGCACGGCGTGCGCCTCGAGGACGCGCTGGTCTACACCGAGCCGGCGGAGTGGGCGTTCCCGGTGCGGCACGCGCTCGGCGCCGTGCTGCTCGAAGCCGGTCGCGCCAGCGAGGCCGAGACGGTCTACTGGGAGGACCTCAAGCGCAACCGCGAGAACGGCTGGGCGCTGACCGGGCTGGTGCAGGCGCTGCGCGCCCAGAAGAAGGACGGCCTGGCCGAGGTCGTCGACGGGCGCCGCAGGGCCGCCCTGGCCCGCGCCGACGTGACGCTCACCGGATCGCGGTTCGGCCGGGCGCCGGCGGTGACGGCGGCGGCGGAGGACCGTCGATGAGCCGGGATCGTGGAGTGGCCTGGCGGCAGAGCTGAAGCTCTGCCCTGCGCACCAGCCCATCGACGTAGGGCAGCTCTTCGGAGCTGCCGAGAGACCGAAGTAGGGCAGCTCTTCAGAGCTGCCCTGCACGAAACCGGGAAGGACACGAACGTCATGGACCGCGTGATGGAGAAGGAACACGAGGCGCCGGGGTTCGGCGTCGACGGCCGGCACGCCGCGGGGGTCACGGCCTTGAAGGCCACCGGCCGCCTGGTGGCCGGCAGCGGCGCCGGACATCCGGCCTGGCAGCTGGGGCGCGACTGGCGCGGCGCGGCCGAGGTCGTCGTCGATCTGGCGGACGTCTCGGCGCTCGACGCCGGCGGCGTCGGCGCGCTGTTGCGGCTCCGCCAGAGCGCGGCGCGTCACGGCGTGCCGGTGACCATCGCCGCCGCCGGCCCGCGAGTGCGGCGCGTGCTGCAGCTGTGTCGGCTCGACGCCCTCTTCGGTCTGGCCGACCCCTCCCGTCGCCTCCCGCGCCCCGACCTCGGCGCGCTGTGCCGCTGCGCGTGACGATGGCGTCCGCACACGGCACACGCCGCGATCCCCGTCCGTTCGACCCGGCCGAGCTGAGCCGCGTCTTCACCGTGCAGCTGCGCGATGTGCCCGGCGCGCCGGACGCGCTGGCCGGGCGCCTCACCCACGCCGCGACGGCGGCTGCCTCGCATTTCGACTCGGCCGAGGAGCTGGTGGCGCAGTTGCGCGCCGCGGGCATCCGGCTGCGCCGCACCTCGGCCGGCGAGTGAGCGCCAGCGGCGGTCACGACGGCGGCGCCGACATGAAGTAGATTGCGACCAGGCGCCGCCTCGCGCGATGCCGCGGCCGCATGGACGACATTCCCACGCTCATCTTCGGGCCGTTCCGGCTCGACGTCGGCAACGCGACGCTCGAGCGGGAGGGCCGGCCGGTGGCGCTGACGCCCAAGGCGTTCAGCGTGCTGCGGCACCTGGCCGCCCACGCCGGCCGCCTGGTGACCAAGGAAGAGTTCCTCGACGTGGTGTGGCCCGGCGTGTTCGTCGGCGACGCCGCCCTCAAGGTCTGCGTCCGCGAGATCCGCAAGGCGCTCGACGACGACCCGCAGTCGCCCACCTACGTCCAGACGGCGCATCGCCGCGGCTACCGCTTCGTCGCCCCGGTGACGCTGACCCGCTCGCCGCACGCCGACGCGCCGCTGGTGCAGGCCGCCCCCACACCCACCGCCGCGCCCGTTCCCGCCGCGCCGCCGGCCCTGCCCCTGCCCCCGCCGACGCGGTATGCGCGCAGCGGCGACGTCAGCATCGCCTACCAGGTGCTCGGCGACGGGCCGATCGATCTCGTCTTCGTCATGGGCTGGGTGTCGCACCTCGACTACTTCTGGCGCGAGCCGTCGTTTGCCCGCTTCCTGGCCCGGCTGGCGTCGTTCTCACGGCTGATCCTCTTCGACAAGCGCGGCACCGGTCTGTCGGACCGGGTGAGCGATCTGCCCACCCTCGAACAGCGCATGGACGACGTGCGCGCGGTGATGGAGGCGGTCGGGTCCGAACGCGCCGCGCTCATGGGCGTGTCGGAGGGCGGACCGCTGTGCAGCCTGTTCGCCACCACCTATCCGTCGCGCACGCTGGGGCTGGTGATGATCGGCACCTACGCCAAGCGGCAGTGGGCCGCCGACTACCCGTGGGGACCGACGCGCAGCGAGCGGGAGCAGTTCCTCGCCGCCATCCGCACCGGCTGGGGCGGACCGGTGGGCCTCGAGGTGCGCGCGCCCAGCCGTGCCGCCGACCCCGAGTTCCGCGACTGGTGGAGCACCTACCTGCGCATGGGCGCCAGCCCGGGCGCGGCCCTCACCCTCACGCAGATGAACGCCGAGATCGACGTCCGCGACGTGCTGCCCGCCGTGCGCGTGCCGACCCTGGTGCTGCACCGCACCGACGACCGCTGCCTCAAGGTGGACGAGGGCCGCTACGTCGCCGCCCGGATTCCCGGGGCGACGTTCCAGGAGTTCCCGGGCGACGACCACCTGCCGTTTGTCGGCGATCAGGACGCGCTCCTCGACGCCATCGAGCCGTTCCTGGCCGCCCTGCCCCACGGCGAGGTCGCCGATCGCGTGCTGGCCACCATCCTGGTCGTGCGCACCGAGACGCCGGGCGCCGCGGCGGCCGACGGCGCCGGCTTCGCCGCCCATGCCCGGCGTGAGATCGAATGGTTCCGCGGCCGCCCGCTGGCGCCCGACGGCGGCACGATCCGCGCCGCCTTCGACGGACCGGCGCGCGCCATCCGGTGCGCGGTGTCACTGGCAGCGGTCGCCGACCGCTACATCCTGACCACGCGAAGCGGCCTGCACACCGGCGAGTGCGTCGACGACGGAGCGACGCTGGACGGACCGGCGGTGACGCTGGCGGCGACGCTGGCGGCGCTCGCCGCGGCCGGCGAGGTGCTGGTGTCGCGGACCGTGAAGGACCTGGTCGCCGGCGCCGGGATCGCCTTCGAGGATCGCGGCGACCATCCGCTCGACGGCGACGGCCAGCCGTGGCGGGTGTTCGCGGCGCGGACGACCGCCGGGCCCGCCAACTAGCCGGCGGCGCCGGTCAGCCGCGGCCGGTCGCGACGTTGCTCGGCAGATCGAAGGCCAGCCCGCCGCCGTCGCTGAACGCCGCCACCACCGGCACGCTGTCGGCGGCGATGGCCGCGGCGGCAGCCGCGCGCGCCGCTTCGTCCATCGTTCCGGCGGCCTTCGACATCCCGACCAGGGCCATCGCGTTCAGGCGGGCGAACGCCATCCCGTCGGCGAACCGCAGCACCTTCGACACCGTCGTGACCGCGACCTCGGCGATGCCGGCCGCCGTGAGCAGGGCGCCCAGCGCCTCGCCGTCGCCGAAGGCGTGGCGTTGATCGACGATCGGCCCGACATGCCGTTCGCCCACGTGCAGCAGCCGCTCGAAGAACGGCGACTCCTCCACCCCCCGCCACGTGGCGACGACCAGGCGGCCACCGGCGGCCAGGGCCCGGCGCATCTGGCGCGCGGCGGCCGGCCGATCCGGGAAGAACTGCAGGCCCTGCTGGCACGTGACGACGTCGAACTGTTCCCCCTCGACCAGCGGCAGGTCCAGAGCGCTGCCCTCCCGCCAGGAGATCGCCGGGGCGACGCTGCGCGCGACCTCCAGCATGCCGGCGCTGACGTCCACGCCCACCGTGACGCCGTGGTCGCCGACCCGCTGGCGCGCCAGGCGGGCGACGATACCGGTGCCGCAGGCGATGTCGAGGACCCGCTCGCCGGCGGCCGGGCGCACGGTGTCGAGCAGGACCTCGGCCCACGGCTGGAAGAGCGGTCCGACCAGGTGCCGCTCGTACATGGCGGGGAAACTCTGCTGGTTGTTGGCGTAGGCGGGCAGCGTCATCGAGACCTCCGTTCCCGGGCAGGGGACCCGGCACGCGGCGTGCGCATGAGATGCCGGCCCGTCCGCCGCGGTTACAGGTGACGCACCCGTCCGGCCCGCGGCGTCAGTCGCGCTCCCACTGCGCCAGCAGGGCCGCCCCGCGTGGCGACAGCCGGTAGCCGACCGGCAGGCTCTCGGTGAGGCCAAGCGCGTGCAGCTTGCGGACGTTGGCCTTGAAGGCGAGCCGCTCCTGGCCAACCAGCCCGCACAGGTCCGCCGACCGCAGGCCCGGCCGGTCGCGGATGGCCTCGAGGGTCTTGCGCGTCCACGCCTCCCCGGCCCGGGCGTCGAAACGCCGCAGGCGGGCCCGCAGGTCGTGACGCGTCGCCTCGTCCAGCGCATCGTCGGCGCGCAGCGCCACCCGGGGATCGGGGCCGACGGCGCCGAACTCGATGCGATACAACGTGCCGTCGGGCCACCGCGCCAGCGCCGCCAGCAGCGCCTCACGTGAGCCGTGGCCGGCGCGTCGGGCGTCGTCCCCGGTGATCGCCTCTTCGTCGATGACCAGCACCTCGCGGATCGCGATCTGGCCGATGGCGGTCAGCAGCGAACCGCCCGACTTGACGGTGGGCCGCCGCCAGCGCCGGAAGGCACAGGAGATGGTCCCGGCAGCGATGCCGTCCAGTTCGTGGCGCGAGAGGTTCATCCCCGCATTCTGGCACCGACCGGCGTCGTCAGTTCGAGGCCGGCGCGGGCCGGTCGGTGACGACCGGCAGGAAGCGGGCCCATGGTCCGATGTCGTCGCGGTACTGCTTGGCCATCACCCGCGTGATCTGGGCGAGGTGGCCGAGGTCGTGGACCACCCAGGCGGCCAGCAGCTGACCGAGCGTCACCCGGCCCAGCCGCGGATGGGTCGCCTGGAGGTCGAGCTGCGCCGCGGACAGCTTCCAGCCGCGCAGTTGGTCGAGGCTGGCGCGGCGCAGCGCCGCGAACTCGTCGAGGAGCGACGGCAGGGTCCGGCCGGCGTTGCGCGCGTGATGCCTGAAGCGATCGTAGGGCGCGAAGCGGGCGTCGGGATCGCCGGCCAGCACCAGGCGGGCGCGCGGGATCCAGTCGGTCTCCTCGCCATCGATGAGGTGACCGACGACGTCGAAGGGGCTGAAGGTGTCGGGGCCCTCGGTGGCGCGGATCCAGGCGTCGTCGAGACCGCGGAGCAGCGCGTCGAGAGCCGGGGGCGTGCGTTCGAGGACGGCAATCGCCTGGACGAGATCGAAGGACATGCGCTGAGCATACCCGCGCCCGAGCCGGAGGGGCTCACGGCAGGCCGCGGACGCAGGTCAGGTCATGCCCCCAGGGTCTGTCCGCGCGCCCGGGCCAGCATCGGGTCGATGGCGTCGTAACCGGTCGGCACCTCGACGCCGGCCGTCGATGCGCCGGCGGCGAGGAGCGCCGCCACCGAATCCGGGGCGCGGTGCGCCTGCCAATACGAGTCCACGCAGGCACGCACCGCCAGCATCAGCGGCGTGCGGCCCTCGGCGTCCCTGGCCTCGACGGCGGCGCCGCGGGCGATGAGGTACGGCACGGTGTCGTGCCGCGCCCGCCAGGCGGCGACGTGCAGCGCCGTGCTGCCGGCCGCCAGCATCCAGTAGCCATCACCGGCCTCGGCCGTGGCCTCGACGTCGGCGCCGAGCGCCAGCAGGTGCGCCAGGCCGGCGGTGTTGCCGCAGCCGGCGAACTCGGCCAGCACCTCGCCTTGCCGATCGAGCACCGCGGCGACGATGGCGCCGTCGCCGGCCAGGGCCCGCACGGCGTCGCCGTCGTCGAGCGCGCAGGCGGCCATCAGCCGGTCGGGGCCGGTCAGCGCCAGCGCGAGCCCGCGATCGCGGAGGAGTCGCAGCACGTCGCCGCGACCGTCCCACGCCGCCCGGGCCGTGGCCGTGCGCCCGTGCGCCACCGCCTCGGGATCGGCGCCGGCGTCGAGCAGGCGGGTCACGATCCCCGGGGCGTTGTCGCGGCGGATGGCCTGGTGCAGCGCGTTGTAGCCCCAGCGGGTGATTCGGTTGGGATCGGCGCCGCGGGCGAGCAGGCGCGCCACGCCGGCCTCGTCGTGCCAGTCGCACTTGCGCAGCAGCATCGCCGCCAGGCTGGCCGGGGTCAGGCGGTCGGACGCCAGCAGCGCGTGGAGCGCCGCGTGGTCGTGGGTCTCGGGCGTGTGGTAGACGACTTCGTCGTCGTTCGGGTCGGCGCCCCGCTCGAGCAGCAGGGCCGTCAGGTCGCCGTCGCGGGCGATGCCCGCCGCCCCGTAGAGGACGGACTCGAACACCCCGTCCTTCGTGAAGCCGGTCGTGGCGCTGGCACCGGCGTCGAGCAGCGCCCGCGCCGCGTCGAGAAAGCCCGGCACCCGCGGACGCTCCCGCAGGCGGGGCGAGAAGCAGAGGGCGGTGAGCGGATCCCACCCGGTGGCGGGATCCGCCTGAGTCGCCGCCGCCGGATCGGCCGCGAGCAGGCCGCGCACCGTCAGGGCGTCGCCGCGGCTGGCGGCGTCGTGGATCACGCGCGACCCTCCCGCCGGCGGCTGGCTACCGCGGCATCATGATGTGCGCGGTCGAGGTGCCGGCGTTCATGATCCACGCCCCGCCCTGCCGCCCGTTCTCGGGCAGGCCGGTGCTGGCGGTGGTCGCGCCGGGCACCGCGATCATCTGGTGATGGCGGGTGGCGCTCGCCTGGTCCTTGCCGGCGACGCTGTGCCACATCGACCCGTACTCGGGCTTGAGGCGCGTGCCGGCCTTCTCCATCTCGGCCAGCATCGCTTCCGACGCCTTGCGATCCCCCGACGCCTCGGCCTTCAGGTTCTGCGCCACGCGCGGCAGGTTGGCGAGGCTGGTGCACTGCACCGAGAAGGGCGCCTGCTGCGGGAAGTCGGAACGGTCGTAGCAGACCAGCGTGTTGGTGCCCTTGCGCAGCGTGTCGTAGCTGAAGTCCGGCTTCCACTTGACCACGGTCGCCTGGTCGCGCTGGCTGTCGGGCGCGGCGATGAGCGCCTTGTCGACGTCGGCCTGCGACGCACCCGGCTCGAGCGGCGGCGGCGGTGCCGGGGTGCGGCCTCCCTGGCCCTGGACGAACGTCGCCATCGATCCCACCATCACCCCGACCACGAACATCGCCACACGCGTCATGACAGACCTCCACAACTCGGCCCGGCGCTCGACCCGCCGACGCCGCATTCATATTAGACATGGGTGCGACGCCGCCGGCGAGGATTCCGCCAGCTCGACGGTGGCCCCATCACGCCGCCGTCGCCACCACCAGGTGCGCCGGCGCCGCGAACACCACCTGCCCATCGGCGGCGATGAACGGCAGCAGGTCCTCGTCGGCGGCGCGGAGGACCCGCGCGATCACCTCCTCGTCCAGATGGACGCCCATCACCGGCAGCCAGCCGCGCAGGTCGGCCTCGACCATCACGCGCACGCTGGGGAACCGCGCCTGGCCCATCGCGGTGGTGACGGCAACCGACGCGGCGCCGGCGCTGGTGAAGATCGCCGCGAGCCGATCGCGGTCGCCCAGGACGAAGGGTGCGCGCAGGGCGTCGGCGGCACGGCGGCCGGCGACCCGCTCGAGCACGGCGATCTCGGCGGCGTAGCCCGGGCTGTGGTCGACGGCGTCCCAGACCGCCACCACCAGCGTCCCCGACGGTTTCAGGACCCGCAGCATCTCGCGGACCGCCGGCTCGGCGTCCATGAACATCAGCCCGAACTGCGACACCACGGCATCGAAGGCCGCATCGGGCCACGGCAGGGCCTCGGCGCGGCCCTGGCACCACTCCACCGTCGGGTTCAGCGTCCGCGCCAGCGCCAGCATCCCGGGGCTGGGGTCGAGCCCGACGACCTCGCCGTCCGGTCCGACGCGCCGCTGCGCCTCGCGGGCGACGACGCCGGTGCCGCAGCCGACGTCGAGCACCCGGTGGCCGGCGCCGACGTGGGCGGCGTCGACGAGCGGCGCCGCCCATTGCCCGAACAGCGCCGGCACGAACAGGGCCTCGTAGGCCTTCGCGGCGGTGATCTGCGCGTCGAGTGTCGGGTTCCCCATGGCTCCCCCGCCAGGCGTGTGCGTCGAGTCTGCGCGCGTGGCGTCGACGGTGCAACCACAGCCGTGGCCAGCCGAACCGTCACGGCACCGCGAGCTCGGCGACGGCGATGCCCTGCTCGCCGCAGGTCGCATAGAACAGGTAGGCCCGGCCGGCGTCCTCGAAGACGAACGGATCGCGGAGCTGCCGCACCGGGGTGTCGACGTCGCCAGGCAGAGACGGCGCGACGGGCCGCTCCGCGCACTCGTAGGCGGCGTCGGGACCGAGGACGTCGCGCGGCGGACCGGCCCGCCACGCCTGCCAGTCGCCGGCCAGCTCGATCGTCGACACCAGCACCCGTTCCGGGGCGTCGCCGATCGCGGTGAAGAACACGTGCAGGCGTCCGCCCCGCCGCCACAGCGCCACGTGCCGGACCCGGCCCGCATAGGCGGTGTCGCGGAACGGATCGGGCCCCAGTTCGAAGGGCGCCAGCGGATCGACGGCCCGCGACAGCCGGCCCAGCCGCGACACGCCGTAGAAGCGGCCGTCGTGCTCGAACACCCGCAGGTAGCTGGTGCGCGTGATCGCCGGCTGCAGGGCGAACTGCAGGCCGTCGCGCGACGTGGCCGCCTGCGTGAACTGCCCGTAGCGGTTGGCCGTCGCCCACGCCCGCGCGGCAGCCGGGTCCGCCGGCCAGCGTTCGCCGTTGGTCCACCAGCCGTGCACCCAGAGCACGAGCCGCCGGTTGGCGTCGTCGACCCACACCTCGGGCGACGCGACGTGCGTATAGAAGTCGGCCAGCGTCTCCGGCGGATCGGGCGGCGGTCGGTGGAACGCGGTGTCTTCCACCCGCACCACACCGGGCTCGTGAATCCGCCACGGCCCGGTCGGGGCATCCGCATGGGCCAGCCGGATGTAGGTCCCCATGTGGTTGGCGAAGTACATGTAGAAGCGGCCGAGCGGACGCTCGACCCAGTCCGGAACGCGAATGACGGTGGGACCGTTGACGTTGCCGCCCAGCGACGGCGACGACGCGACGGTGACGAGCGGCCCGCCGGCGAGGCGGGTGGCGGCCGGCGCCTGGGCGTCGAGCGGTGCCGCCGGGACGGCGACGGCGAGTGCGACGCCCAGCGTCCTCAACCGCCGTGGCACGGCTAGCTCGGCGGGGCGCCGGGCACGACGCCGAGCTGCTGCATCAGGGCCAGTTGGTCGACGATGCCCCAATGCTCGCAGGCCCGGCCGTTGTCGTCGAAACGGATGATGTCCACGAGCATCACCTCGATCGGCTTGCCAGCCGGCGCGATGCCCATGAACGACCCGCGGTGGGTGCCGGTGAGTTTCACGCGGGCCACCGCCTTGTCGCCGCCGGCGATGATGTCGAGCGGCGTCATCTGCAGGTCGGGAAACGCCGTCCGCAGCATCTTGAAGTAGTCGACGACGCCGGCCTTGGTCGGCGGGTAACCCGGCAGGTCCTCGCGTTCGACGAAGTCGTCGGCGAGGAGCCGGCCGAAGCCGTCGATGTCCCCGGCGTTGACCAGATCGAACAGATGGCGGATCGAGGCGGCGTGGTCCATCAGGTCCTCCCGGTGGCACATCCTAGCGGAGTCGGGCGGCGGATGACAGCGCGGCATGCGCCACGGCCGACGGCGACTGGCAGCCGACGATCGCCGGCGCTTCATGGACCAGCTCGTCGTTCTCGAGCGCCGCCACCATGAACAGCGCGAAATCGATGCGGCGGGTCAGATTGCTGGCCAGCACCGGGTCGCCGACGTGCCGGCTCCACACCGGCAGGCCCTGGCTCGGCCCTTCCTCCAGGTCGCTGCCGCGCACCACCGTCCAGCGGGTGTCGCTCGCAAACACCCGCCGGCAGGCTTCCACCTGGTCGTCGAGATCGGCGAAGCGGGCCAGCCGCGCCAGCCGGCCGAAGACGAGAACCTGGAGTCGCAGCCACCGCGAGTAGCGGTCCAGCCCGTCGCGCGTGATGTGCCAGCCGCAGGAGAAGATCAGGCGCGCGCCCGGCCGGGCGTGGTCGAGTACCGCCTGCGCCGTTCCGGTCGCATACTGCTGCACGCCCCACGGCACCAGCACCGTGAGCACGCCGTCGCACCCCGCCACCGCCGTCCGGATCACCTCGCGGTCGTTGGTCGCGCCGGGCACGACGGTGATGCGGTCGGCGAACGAGGCGAGTTTGCCGACGCTCTGCGCGCGGCACACACCGACCACCTGGTGGCCGCGGTCGAGCGCGTGCTGCACCATGTAGCGGCCGAGCTTGCCCGAGGCGCCGACGATGCACACCTTCATGAGACGTGGCCGGAGCGGCCGGCTCAGACCCGCAGAACGCAGCGGAAGCCGCGGGCGGCGTAGTACGACTCCGCCCCGTTGTGATAGGTGAACACCCGGCCGAAGCGGCGGTCGCAGAACAGCGCGCCGCCCAGCGCGCGGACGTCGGCCGGGGTCTGGATCCAGCTCGACGTCTTGGTGTCGAACTCGCCGAGCGTCTGCAACTGCCGGTACTCGTCCTCGGTGAGCAGCTCGGCGCCGATGGCCGCGGCCGCCTCCAGCGCGTTGCCCTTCGGCTTGTTCTCCCTGCGCGCCTGCCAGGCGGCCCGGTCGTAGCACAAGCTGCGGCGATCGCGGGGACTCTCCGCGGCGCAGTCGCAGAAGGTGACCTGCCCGGTCCGCCGGTCCACGGCGATCACGTCGGGTTCGCCGCCGCTCGCCTCCATGGCCGCCAGGACCGGCAGCGCGTCGGGATGCGCCTGGAGCCGCGCCTCGATGGTGGACCACGCCGCGCCCTGATGACGCGGACCGTGGCGCTCGAAGCGCGCCTTCAAGGTGTCGAGCAGCTCCTGCCGATCTCCCGTCGCCAGTCGTTTCGCGCTCACGAGCCCTCCTGCATCGGCCGCGGCTCACCTCACCACGCCCGGCCGCCCCGGCGTGTTCATCATCACGGCGTCGTGCGCCGTGGCGCAAGCACCGCGCCGGCGCGTCATCGCTCGATGGGCGCGGCGCGCGGGGGCAGATACTCCAGCACCGTGCCCCACACGGCGAACAGCAGCGCGAACACGGCGGCCGTCGCCAGCGGCGTGTCCGGCGTGGCATCGAGCGCCGCCCGCGCCGCCGGCAGGGGCAGGAGCCACAAGACGACGAAGAGCAACACGCCGACGAGTGCGCCGCGCCATGGAGCGCGGCGGCGACGTCTCGGCCTGAGCAGGAGGAACAGCAGCGTCACCGGCATCCCGACGATCACGCCCATCGCCGCCACTTCGAACGACCCACCGGGCGAGAACCCCGCTTCGACTCCCGACTCGAGGGCGACGAACCGCATCGCCAGGCGCGCGCCGATGCCGAGGGCCAGGCCGTGCACGAGGGCGGCAACGAGCAGACGCCGCCACGGCCGGCTCAACGATTCAGGAACCACAGGCCGGCGTTCAAGTAGGCGGCGAAGGACACCCATGCGGCATAGGGGGCGAAGAGGACGCCGGCCCAGGTGTGGATACGAGAGAACGACACCATCGTGGCGACGATCAGCGTGAGGAGCGCCACGATCTCCACCAAGGCCAGGCCGGGCCGGTGCAGCCCGAAGAACAGCAGCGACCAGCCCGCGTTGAGGGCCAGCTGGCTGCACCACAGCACCAGCGGTGCGGCTGAGGCGGGCCGAGCCCGCCACACGAGCCAGCCCGCGACTGCGATGCCGAGGTAGAGCCCCGACCAGACCGGACCGAACACCCACGCCGGCGGGTTGAGCGGCGGCTTGCGAAGCCCGTCGTACCAGGCGCCCGGCTCGAACTGCGCGCCGAACAGCGCCACCACGGCGACCAGCGCGACGAAGGCCCCGAGGGCACCCCAGTCTCGCATGATCGCAGCCTACACCAACGGTGTCGCGAGCCTAGGTGGGCACGTAGACCAGCCGGACGACATCCTCGGCAATCCGGTCATGCGCCACAAGTCGGAGCGGCGGCCGAGGCCCGGCGAAGTACGGCGTGCCGCTCCCGAGCACGACGGGGTGCAGATAGATGCGATATTCGTCGATCAGCCTCAGCGCGGCGAGCTGCTGCGCCAGGTTCGGGCCGGCGACCTCGATCTCGCCGTCGCGTTCGGCTTTCAGGGCCCGCACCGTCCGCTCGAGATCGTCGCCGAGGAGCGTGGCATTGGGGCCCACCGATGCCAACGAGTGCGACACGACCCACTTCGGCTGGCTCCGCCACGCCGCCGCGAAGGCGCGCTCGTCAGCGTTCCACTCCGGCCGGTCGTCGTCCCAGTAGCGCATGATCTCGTACATGCGGCGACCGTACAGACTGCCCGCCTGCCCCCGCGCTTCGTCGATGAAGTGACGGAACAGCACCGGGCCGGGCGCAAACGCCGTATGGTCCACGTAGCCGTCCAGCGACTGGTTCATGCCGAAGACGAGTCTGGCCACGCTGCCGCCTTTCTCCGCTCGACACGCCGGCGGATATCTCTACGCCGGCTTGCGCACGATCAGCTGGTGGTTGCGGGCATGCGCCACCAGCACGCCGGGGTCGTGGTCGGCGGACCGCATGCCGTCCAGCAGGCGACCCAGTTCGTCGGATCTGGCGCATCGCATCGACCGGTTGCTTCAGGTGCATCAAGACCCAGCGCGAATACGCCAGGTCGAAGGCGTCGTCGGGCAGCCCGTGGTCGTAGATGTTGCGGGAGACGAACTCGATGTTCGTCAGCGCGTCGGCCTCGGCCAGGTGCCTGGCTTCGCTGAGATGCTCCTCACTGAGGTCCACCGCCGTAACCGACGACGCCTGCCTCGCCGCCCAGCGGGCGACGTAGCCGAGGCCGCAGCCGAACTCGACATAGCGGTGGCCGGCCGACAATCCGGCCCGCGCCAGGAGCTCGCGGGTGGCCGGATCGTGAATCTCGCAGAGCATGCGCAGCCGGTCCTGGCCGCTGCGACCGGAGGACAGGACGTACTGGTCACCGAAGGACGTCATGGCGGGTCTGCTCGGCCGTCGCCGCCAGCACCGCGGCGAGCGCGCGGGGCTGGAGGCTGACCACGGCATGATCGGAAGCGATCTCGATCGGGTTCACACCCACAGCCGTCACCGTCGTCCTGTGCGACCGTCATGATCGTGCCGCGCACGCCGGCGCCAACGACGTCCGTGATCGAACGACGCGGCTCGGGCACCACCGCGGTCACGAAGACCAGCCGGTCGACGTGGATCCGGCCCGGCACGAGCGCGATCGTCGCCATCTCGTCGCCCGTGCGAATCGCGCTACCTCGCGCCCATGACGTCCAGGAGCTTCGCGGTGTCCACGTACTGCTGAAACCGGGTCACCTTGCCGTCCTTGACGTCCCAGACGTGGCACACCTGCGTGTCCATGCTCTTGCCGGTCGGCTTGTAGGTCCCGCGGTAGCGGGCCTCGACCACGACGCTGTCGCCGGCGCCGTGGAACGCCTTGGGATGGACCGAGAAGCCATCCCACTCGGCCCCCAGCTTCATGAACAGATTGGTCAGGACGGCATCCGGTCCTACCCAAGCCTCTCCGCTGGGCCTGTACGGGTTGCTCTCCGCCTCATGCCAGTGGATGTCCGGGCTCATCGCCCCCAGCACCGTCGGGATGTCTCCGCGGCCGAACGCGTCGTAGAGATTCTTCAGGACGTTCACGTTGTCCATGTGCGCTCCTCGAATCGAGTCACCGCCCCGCCGCTCGGTGCCGAGCGGCCGGCACGATGCCGCGATGGAGTCTAAACCAGTTGGCTATCGAGGCGGCACCGGCTTGGTCGTGTACGACCCGTTCACGATCTTCCACGTCCCCTCCGAGTCGCGAAGCAACGTGAAGTAGTCGATGTTGTGGGACCGCCGCTCCCCGTCACGAACCAGATACGCGTCGGCCCGCACGAAGGCGAGCTGCCCGTCGGCGACATGCACGGTGAACTCGTTGACCGGCTCTTGGTACGGCGCTCGACGCGGCGCAGCGCGCAGAGCGGCCAGCCACGCCTCGAACGAATGCGATGTCGTCACCCAGCGGCCGTCGCGGAGGGCGGCGCTGGCGATGCTCGCTCCGGGCGCGAACATCGCCGGCAGGGCGTCGAGATCGTGACGACCCGCAGCGAGCAGAAACCGCTCGACGACCGCCGTCACCTCGGCCTCGGGCGAGATCTGTCCCGCCCCGGCCGACGGGATCCCGACCACCAGCCCCCACAGCACGACGATGCCACGCAGCACCGTGGATCTGGCGGGCGCGGTGATGGTCACAGCCTCGCTCCGTGGCCGCCGACGGCTGCAAGCCGTGGTTAGGGCGCGCGCGTGTTGTTGCACGATACGTGGTGGTCCGCCGGTCAGGAATACCCGCACAACTGTCGACACCGTGACCCGCTACCTGACAATTTCTATGCATGAGAATGGTGTGTTGTCGGGCTTTGGCTCCGAAAAGACCTCTGAACCCACCGTCAACCTCGCAGCCCGACAGAGCCGCGTCGCGCCGTCAGGGACACGCATGTCTATGGATAGGGAGAAGCGGCCGGCGCCGGAGACGGTCCTTTGCCCGGCCACCGCCACGGCGAATCCGCGCTGATCGCTGATGACAAGCTCCAAGCGACCTGTAGAAGCCGTAGCCACTGAATAGAACCCGGCGAGAATGATGCTGGCGGTGCCCCCAGGTCGAGGGTCGACACGCTCCAGCGCCGACGTAGCGCGCAAGCCGTCGATGAACTGCACCATGACCGGCGCGGCTGCCTCGATGTCTCGGTATCGCGCGGTTACGACTGCGTCCCCGGCGGCGCGACCGGCAATGAACCCTGCCGACTCGACCTCGACGATCGCTGGTCGACTCGACGTCAAGATCGCGGCCGTCGACACGTCCCGCGAAACACCGGCCTCAGTCCACACGACCCCACACGGCGAGACTTCCGAAACGAAGATTGGCGAGGCGCAGGCGATCTCCAATCGGCCGGCAGGTATGGACGGAGTCGAGGGGGACGTGGGCGACGCCGTAACGGCTCGCGTGCAACTGGACGACGCCAGCGCCGCAATCAGCACGAGCGCGGCAGCCTGCTGCCGTCTCCGTTGCCTCGCCTCGTTCACGGCAAGCGCCTCCCCGCGGGGGGCCGACCTGCGCCACGACGGCGAGTCGGCGGTCGATTCGCTACGCAGCTACTCGTAGTCTGTCGCCCTAACGCCTCGGCTTCAGCCGCGGCGGCCCTCATGATGCGCCCGGGCCGCCGTCGGCTGCAAGCCGTGGTTAGCCCGCAGCCTTAGATGGGCGAATTGATCTGAAGCTGGCCGAAGCGCTTGGATTCTAGAGAATACGTGACGCGAAAATAGCGTTCGCCACCGCCTTGCACCACCACCCCGCTCGCTGAGGGATAGCCGCCGCTCTCGAGCAGCACGGCGGTCGTCTTCCACTGCCCGGTGTCGCCGAGTGGGCTGGAACGGTGGATAAATGAGATGAGCAGCTCTCGCCGCCCATTGCGTACGACGCCCCAGTACTGTCGCTTGTAGTTGGCCAGTTCAGCGGCGATGCTCGAGCCCTTCAACATCGCCCCGGCCTCGCTCGAGCCGACAAATGCCGCCAAGGCGCGCTCAGCTTCGCGCACCTCTGGCTCACCAGGCGCCCAGGCCGATGCCGCATCGCGCCGGTCGTGCTGAGCCACTGGGATGACGATGCCTTCGTACGCCGGCCCAACAACGAGGCTGCCAAGAGGCACTGCCGCCTGCGCAACGACGAGGCCGTACGCGATTGCGCCAACGAGGCCGGGATTGGGCACCACGATTCTCTGACGGGCTAGCGACCACGAATGAGCCGCCCGCGCTTTAAGCGCGTCGGCTCCATTCGTTGGTTAGCCCGCTTTGCGACTCTTGGCCGCAGCCCACCGCACGGCTCGCGACGCAAGCTCCTCGCGTACGGCCGGCCAGGCGTGCAGGGTTGCGGGATCGAAGTCAGCGCCGTTCGGCCACACCAACGTGCCGGCCTCGTCATCGAGCGCAACGGCGTTGAACGTCGCCAGATCCTGGAGCGGGCCGAACAGCGGCCCCTCGAGGACCGGTCGGAACTCGACGCGCTGCTGCGACCCGTCCGCGAACGCCACGTCGAGCGTGTACGGCGCCACGATCGCGAACCGAACGACGCGATGGATGGGATGGGTCATGGCTTCACCTGAGTGGATCAATCTTGAGCGGCGGACGGCCTGATTGCAAGAGCTCCCAGTCCGCTTCCAGTTCGGCCCGATGGATCTCGGCCCACGCCTCGACAAGTCGCCGTTGGGCCACCGGCAGCGAGCCGCCCAAGACTTCCAGAGTATCGACGGCGAACACCACAGCGTGTTCTTGGTGGTACGCGTGGAAATGAGGCCGATGATGCTGGCCGCCGGCTTCGACGAACATGCGAATCACGATGCCGAAGAAACGCGAGAGTTCAGGCACGGGTCACTCTTCGCATGCAGGTCGTAGATCCGTCGTCGGCCTAACGACGCCAAATCAGCCGCGCGCCGCCGACCGTCACGCGGCGCGTCGGCTGCATTTGGAGGTTAGACCGCACTGTCTTTGGGTACAAGAGCAACTGCCCTGCACCACCCTGCGCTACCACCCTTGATCTTCACGGGCAGACACGAAACGTAGAAGCCGTGCGGGCGCGGCAACTGTTCCAGGTTGGCCAGCTTCTCGATCTGGCAATACTCTTTGCTGATTCCTGCGAAATGGGCAGGCCAAATCGCCCGGCCGTCGCCGGTGCGCTTGAACTCTTCGATCTGCGCCGCGAACTCCCGATCCAGAGTCCAGGCATCGATTCCGATCATGTGAATGCCCTGGCCGACCAGCCACAACGTGCTGTCGCGGTCGAGGCCGGGCTGGCGAAAATACCCCGGAGTGCCCCACCGCGTGGCCGCGCCGGTGTGAATAAGGACGATGTCGTTGGCTCTTAATGTGTAATTGATCTCGCGAAGCTTCTGCTGCAGGTCGGCGATCGTAATCACTTCACCAGGTTGGCGATACCGCATGTCGAGAACGACCCCTGGCCCGAAGCACCACTCAAGAGGCACTTCGTCGATTCGACGTGCCGGCTTTCCTTCAGACGTTGCGCCGTAGTGGTAAGGGGCGTCGATGTGCGTCGCCGTGTGGCTGCTGACCGCGAGAGTCTCGACGGCCCACCCATGACCTCCGGAGTACACGAAATGCTCCGGCTTGGCGCCGAACGTGTTCATCATTGATCGCTGGCCACCCGCGTCGTGCGTCACATAATCGATTTTTGGCTTTGCGACCTCGCCTGCGGCGTCGTGCTCAAGGGCGACACTGAGGTCGATCAGCCGAACATCATTGAGACGAAGCTCTTCGGGCCGACGCTGTGCCTGAACACGGCCTCCGCGAACGGCTAGCCCGACGCCAGCTGCAGCCGATGCCTGCAAGAACCGACGTCGAGCTTTGCCATCTTGCGCCGATCTCGCCATTGTCTTTTCCTTCGAACGGGCATTATGTTGCCCTGTCGGGCCAACGCGTGGCCGCTCACCCGCGGTCGCGCGGAGTCACCATACCACCGGAGCGCGAGGGGCGCGCGCACGCGCGCCCCGGTGCCGTCGGGTGCAGCGGCGTGTTAGACAGCGCGCCACGCAGGCGCTATCGTATGGGTGGAGCCTGGCCATGCACAACGAGTTCACCGCGGTCTTCGAGCGCGACGGCGACTGGATCATCGGGTACTGCCCCGAGATTCCCGGCGCGAACGGTCAGGGCCGCACGCGCGAAGAGGCCCGCGAGAGTCTCAGACAGGCGATTGCGTTGATCCTGCAAGATCGCCGTGAAGAAGGGCTGCGTGGCCTACCGGAAGACGCCGAACGGGAGACGGTGGTTCTGAGGTGAAGCGCAGCGCTCTGCTGCAGCACCTCCGGCGGTTCGGTTGCGTCCTCAAGCGCGAAGGTGCTGCGCATTCGCTTTGGACGAACCCCAATACCGGTGCCACTGAAGCCGTCCCACGGCACACCGAACTGAGCAACGTCCTCGCAAGAAAGATCTGCCGAGGACTGGGTATCCTCGAACTGGGCAAGTGATCGTTCCGCCTGTCTAACGACCGCGGTTCAGCCGCGGCGCGCCCAGGATTTCACCGCGCGCCGTCGGCTGCAACCGCTGGTTAGGCGGGCTCTGCCTCTTCGTTGCCATTCCAGATGACTTCAGTGTGCAAGAGACTCTTGGCGATTCCGTCGAGATCTGGAAAGGCGCTCCGATGACTAATTCCGAGACCGCTGAGGTCTTGGAGGAGCGCAGGCTTGGAGCGTGATCGCACAGGCCAGCGGTAGAGCTGCTCAATGTCGAGGTTGCCCTTGGCGAACTCTTTGCCGGCCAGATCTTCGAGGGATGTCTGCGGGTCTGAGTGCAGGGTAAAGCCGCCCTCCTGGGCGACGAGACGCGTCGAATTGAAGACTGGATGGACAACCTTCACACGTAGCGGCTCTGACGCGAACAGAGCCCTCTCGTCTTGCTGAACCAGCTCAAACGCGTCTAGCACGCCCTTGTAGCCGCGCTGACGAAACGCCCACACATACCCGTCGCAGTCGCAGTACTCTGTGCACGCGAAGTACAGCGCGTACAACGCGTTCGCCGTCCAATCGAGAACGCGAGTCGGAAGGCCGTGATGTCGCGCAAGGAAGAGGGCGTAGCCCGCTTTGGCGACATTGGGATCAACGGGATAAGCACGGCGCCTGAAGCGATGCAGTAGCTCCCGCTCAGCGGTTCGGTCGAACTGACGCACGCGGCCGCCGTAGCGATGCGCGCGCCCAACGGACGGAACGAGGGTGAACTCCGTCTTAGCATGGCCCCGGAACCACAACTTGTGCTTCTCGGCGTCGCCAACGACCATCTGCCTCACGGTCTTCGCGTCCTCGACGAACTGGGCGACGGTCTCGATGGGCGCACGATCGCAAATATCAAAGCTGACAGTCATGGACCGTTGTAGCTCCGCCTAACAATCATTAGGCTGGTCCGTGCATCCCGTTACCAGCCACTAAGAGGCAGTGTATCCGAGGCCCTGGCGTCGCGTACCGGGTCGCCTTGGCCCGATTTCGTTGAGGGTGTCGGCACGCGCACGCGCGTGATATCCGGTCGGCATAGCGCGGCGTATGCCGCCAGCTGCGGTCGGCCTAGTAGGCTCGGCCGTGGCCGCGCTCCAGCGCGTCCAAGGGACTGCGCACGCCTCGACCGCTCCGGTTCAGCACGTGCGTGTAGATCATCGTCGTGCTGACATCCCGGTGCCCCAGCAGCTCCTGGATGGTCCGGATGTCGTAGCCGGCCTCCAGCAGATGGGTCGCAAACGAGTGCCGCAAGGCGTGGCAGGTGGCGGGCCGCGTCAGTCCCGCCCTGATGCCGGCGCGTTTCACGGCCTTCTGCAGCACCGACTCGTGCAGATGATGGCGCCGCTCGACGCCCAGCGCGGCGTCCCGATAGAACCGCGTCGCCGGAAAGAGCCACTGCCAGCCCCACTCGATGGGAGCGTTGGGATACTTGCGGGCCAGCCCGTCGGGGAGCGCGACGCTGCCCCGGCCGGCCGCCAGGTCGGTCCGGTGGAGGCGGCGCCGCGCGTCCAGGTGGGCGAGCAGGGCCGATCTGACCGTCGCCGGAAGAATGGTCACCCGATCCTTGCCGCCCTTGCCGTCGCGAACCATCACCTCACCCCGGTCGAAATGGACGTCCTTGACCCGCAGTTCGACACACTCCATCAATCGCAACCCGCCGCCGTACAGCAACGACGCCATCAGCCACTCGACACCGTGCACCTGGGCCAGCAGCGCCGCGACCTCGTCGCGCGACAGCACCGTCGGCAGCCGCACCGGCCGGCGCGCCCGCGTCAACGCGTCCTGGTCGGGCATCGCCATGCCCAGCACCACGCGGTAGAAGAACAGGATCGCGCCCAGGGCCTGATTCTGCGTGGAGGCCGAGACGCCCCGTGCGGCCAGCGCATCCAGGAACCGTCGTACGTCGTCGGAACCCAGGCGGCGCGGATCGCGATAGTCGTGATGGGCCGCGAAGCGGCGCATCCAGCCGAGATAGGCGTCTTCGGTGCGCCGGCTGTAGTGACGCACCTTGAGGGCGCGGCGCAGCCCGTCGAGCAGTCCGGATCCGGTCGCCGGGTCAACGGCCATCGGCCAGGATGGTTGAAAGAGCGTGCCAGCACCGATCCGGCCGTCCGCGGTCGGCGCCGGAGCCGTCGTCGCAATCGCTGCCATGCCTGTCGCGTCGCAACGTGGCGGATTCGGCCGTCACGACCGGCCATTTAACAAGGTCATTACGACTTGCCGCCCCGCCCGTCGCCGGGCCGCTGCTAGACTCCCTGCCGACATGGCCGCGCCGTCCGCGACGCCCACGCCGCAGCTCACCCGCGCCATCGGCCTGCCTCAGGCGGCGGCCATCGTCATCGGGACGATCATCGGGACCTCGATCTTCGTCCAGCCCTCGGAGATCACCCGCGAGGTGCCGACCATCACCGGCATCCTCGTCGCCTGGTCGCTCGCCGGGCTGCTCACCTTCATCGGCGCGCTGGTCTGTGCCGAACTCGCCTCGGCCTTCCCGCACACCGGCGGCGTCTACGTGTTCCTGCGCGAGGCGTTTTCCACCCGCGTGGCCTTCCTGTGGGGATGGGCGAATTTCTGGAGCATCCACTCGGGCATCATCGCCGCCATCTCGATGGTGTGCGCGCGCTACATCGCCTACTTCGTGCCACTGTCGCCGTTGGGGCAGCAATTGGCCGCGGCCGGCGTCATCGTCGTGATCTCGGCCATCAACTACATCGGGGTGCGCTTCAGTACCACCGTGCAGACCGGGGTCACCGGCATCAAGCTGCTGGCGGTCGTCGCGCTGCTCGTCGGCGGGATCGCCCTGTCGGGCGCCGGCGGCGGCGATCCATGGACGCTCAGCGTCGCCGAGCTCACCGCTGTGCCGCTCGACCGGATGCTGCTCGGCATCGCCGCCGGGCTGTTCGCCTTCGGCGGCTGGCACATGGTCACCTATACGGCGGGCGAAACGACCGATCCGGTGCGCACGCTGCCGCGCGCCCTCACCCTCGGCGTCGTCGTCGTCACCATCTGTTACGTCGGCCTGAACGCCGTGTATCTCAACGTGCTGCCGCTGCAGGCGGTGCGCCAGTCGCCGCGCATCGCCGCCGACGTCGCTCAGGCGCTGGTCGGGCCGGGCGCGGCCTCGGCGGTGTCGGCGCTGGTGGTGCTGTCGGCGTTCGGCGCCCTGAACGGCATCGTCCTGGCCGGGCCGCGGATGTACCTGTCGATGGCCCAGGACCGCGTGATGCTGCCGTGGGTCAATGCCGTCCATCCGCGCTACCGCACCCCGCACCGCGCCATCCTGCTGCAAGCGGTATGGGCGTCGGTGCTGGTGCTCACCGGCAGCTACCCGACGCTGTTCGGCCGCGTCATCTACATGGAGTGGTTCTTCTTCGCGCTGATGACCGCGGGGCTGTTCGTGCTGCGTGCCCGCGCCAGCTACCAGCCGGCGTATCGCATGTGGGGGTATCCGCTGGCGCCGCTGCTCTTCATCGTGGCCTCGGCGGCGATCGTCCTCAACCAGCTGCGCTCGCAGCCCTCCGAGGCGCTGTTCGGCGCCGCGGTGGTCGCGTCGGGCTGGCCGGTGGCGATCTGGGTCACGCGACGTCGCGGCCGTTAGCTCGCGTGGAGCGCTCGCCGGGCCGGGCTGTCAGCCATGCGTGTCTGTGATAGCCTGCCCGCGCGATGATCATCGACGTCCACAACCACTACTACCCGCCCGAGTACCTCGACGAGCTGCGCAAGGGGCGCTCGTCGATCACCGTGGACGACGACGCCGAGGGCAACCCCCGCGTGCACTACCCCGGCGACTACAACATCGTCGTCAAGGGGCATCGCGACATCGACTACCGCCAGGACGTGCTCGACCAGCACGGCGTGAGCCGACAGGTGCTCACCTTCACCACCCCGGGCGTGCACGTCGAAGGGCCGGCGCTGGCCGTCGAGTGGGCGCGGCTGGTCAACGACTGTCTCGGCCGGATCGCGCGCGAGCGCGCCCACCACTTCTCGGCGCTGGCCACACTGCCGCTCAACGACCCGGCCGGATCGGCCGCCGAACTGGAGCGGGCGATGAAGGAGCACGGCCTGCCCGGCGCGATGGTGTTCAGCAACGTCAACGGCGTGCCGCTGGCCGACGCGCGCTACGAGGCGCTGTGGGCCAGGGCCGACGCGCTGGAGGCGGTGATCCACATCCACCCGATGTACCCGCTCGGCGTCGAGGCCATGAAGGAGTACTGGCTGATGCCGCTGGTCGGCTTCCTGATGGATACCACGCTGGCCGCTGCGCACCTGGTGTTCGCCGGCGTGCCCGAGCGCTACCCGCGCATCACGTGGGTGCTCGGCCACCTCGGCGGCGCCATTCCCTACCTGGCCGAACGGCTCGATCGCGGCTACGAGGCGTTTGCCGAGTGTCGCAAGAACATCGGCCGGCCGCCCACCGAGTACCTGAAGCGCTTCTACTACGACACCGTGAACTTCGACCCGAACGCGCTGATGCTGGCGGTGCAGTTCGCCGGCGCCGACCACGTGCTGGCCGGCAGCGACTACCCGCACCAGATCGGCAGCATCCCGAAGATGCGGGCCGCGCTCACCGGCCTGCCGCTGCCCGAGGCGCAGAAGGCCGGCATCCTCGGCGGCAACGCCGCCCGCGTCTACCACCTGTAGGGCGGAGCCGGTCGCCGTAGGGCGGAGCTTCAGCTCTGCCTCCCGGCGCTCTGAAGAGCTGCCCTACGTACTACTCGGCGTTCAGCACCGGCGACACCGGGCGGACGCGGCCGTTCCACGCCTGACGCCGCAGCGCGCAGGCCAGCAGCTGGTCGAGGGCGGCGTCGAACTCGCACACGTCCGAGATGGCGTCGGCACGCTCGAAGTCGAAGCGGGCCTCGTCCACCTCCCACGCCACGCCCTGCTGGTCGGCATCCACCGGGAAGACGTCGGCGTCGTCCAGGTCGGGCACGTGCAGCCGCTGGCCGCCGAGGTACGAGTCCACGTCCTGGAAGTAGACGCCCGGGCCGGCGGGATGCAGGTCGCGGCCGATGAACACCACCGCGTCGAGCTGCGGCACCATCAGGTCCTGGTCGGCGAAGGTGACCTTGAAATACACCTGGCCGACCACCAGGTTGCCGGCCGGCACCGGCTCCACGTACTCCTTCAGCTCGCGCGCTTCGAATCGCATCAGGCCCGTCTGCCCTCCCGGCCCAGATGTTCGCATACACTCAAGGCGCGCCGGCCGCCGATGGCCCGCCAAGGAGTCCCGCCCGCATGCCGACGCCCGTTCGCGCCGTCTTCGCCGCTGCCCTGCTCGTCCTCCTGCCGGCCACCGCCTCGGCCACCTGGTCGGTCATCGCCGTCGACGCCGCGACCGGTCAGGTCATCATCGCCTCGGCCACCTGCGTGCGCCAGGCGGGATTCCCGCAGCGCCAGCCCAACGCCTCGCGCGACCTGATGGACGTGCAGGCGGTGATCGTGCCCGGCGTGGGGGTGGCCGCCTGCCAGGCCGGCGTGGACAACACCCGCCGCAACCAGATGCTGGTCTACGAGGAAATCCGCAAGGGCACGCCGCCCGAGCAGATCATCGCCCTGCTCAAGCGCGATCCAGACGTCGAGCGGCGCCAGTTCGGCATCGTGATGATCCCGAAGGGCGAGGCCATCACCGCCCGCAACAACCGCGCCGGCTTCAGCGGCTCCGGCAACTCCGCCGCCGCGCTCCACTGGGGCGGCCAGGTGGGCGACATCTACTACCAGGTGCAGGGCAACATCCTGTTCGGCGACCAGGTGGTGATGATGGCGGCGCTGGCCTTCACGCGCGCCCAGGGCACGATGGCCGACCGGGTGATGGCGGCGATGGAAGCGGCCGACCAGTATGGCGGCGACGCCCGCTGCAACTGCGGCAACAACCCGCTCACCACGCTGCCGTGCGACGACAAGACGGCGCACGTCGCCTACATCGCCATCGCCGACAAGGACGACGCCGTGGGCGTCACCCACAACGACGGCAAGTACTTCGCCTACCTGAGCGTCACCGACGAGGACACCAGGCCGGGCGAGAGCGCCAACCCGGTGAAGACGCTGCGTCTGCGCTACGACGCCTGGAAGAAGGCCGGCAGCCGACGCACCGCGCCGCCGGGCCCGACGCCGTTCACGCCGACCGCGCAGTAGGGTCGCCACAGGAGGATCGGATGGCTGCCGAACAGAGCTACCAGCATCACGGGGCGATCGTCCCGCTGTTCCACTACGTGCTGTTGCCGGTGCTGACACTGAACATCCTCGCCATGGCGTACCACCTGTTCCAGCGCCCGAGCGCGTTCACGGCGTGGGCGCTGGTGATGGCGCTGGCGCTGATGACGACCGCGTTCTTCGCCCGCGTCTTCGCGCTCAAGGCCCAGGACCGGGTCATCCGCCTCGAGGAGCGGCTGCGGATGCGCGAGCTGCTGCCGGCCGAGCTCAAGGCCCGCATCCACGAGTTCACGCCCGAGCAGCTCATCGGCCTGCGCTTTGCCAGCGATGCCGAGCTGCCGGAGCTGGCCGCCACCGTGCTCCGCGACCGCCTCGAGAAGCGCGATGCGATCAAGAAGCTGGTCAAGCACTGGCGTGCCGACACCTTCCGGGTGTGACGACGTCGGCGCCCGCACCACCCGCCGCCCGGGTCAGGGTGGCGGTCGGCGCGTTGCGGTGGCCGAGTCGAAGTAGCGGACGCCGCTCACCTCGGTGACGCGCGCCTCGGCCTGATAGCCGAACGGCGCCGGCACACGGGTGACGATGCCGCCCGCTGCACCGCCCACGGCGGCCCGGGGCCCCGAGCCGGCGTCGCCGCGCAGCGCCTCCGCGATCACCCGGCCGTCGAAAGCCGAGGCGGGCGCGGCCACCCCGGCCAACCGCAGCAGGGTCGGCGTGATGTCCACGTTCCCGGTGGCGACGTCGCTCACGACCCGCTCGCGGAAGTCCGGTCCGGCGGCCAGCAGCGTGTTGGTCACTTCGAACGGGCTGGTGCTGCCGTGGCCGGCGGTGCCGTTGGCGCTGCTGGTGCCGCGCATCCCGGCCGCCACTGCGTCGGTCCACGCCGGCGATGCCAGGAGCTGCGCGGCGCGCGGATGGCCCCAGCCGACGAGGTCGTGGGACAGCGTGCCGGGCACGGCCGCAGCCGGGGAACGGCCGGCCGGCAGCGGCGACGCCATGAAGATCGCGCCCACCGCCGGCGCGCGCTGCAGGGCCTCGACGACGGCCCTGACGCGCGCGTCCTCCGGCGGCACGCGGAAATGGATCGCCCCGCCCGCGACGACGATGTCCGGCGTGCCGTCGGCCATCGGCCGCACGAACGGCTTCACCAGCGCCGGCAGATCGAAGCCGCCGGTGTAGGTGGCAAAGCCGTGATCCGAGGTCACGACGAGGTTGGTCGCCGCCAGCCGGCCCTGGTCGCGCAGCCAGTCCTCCACGCGGCCGATCTCCCCGTCGACGGCGGTGAGCGCCGCGCGCGTCTCTGCGGCGTCGAGGCCGCGGGCATGAGCCGTCGTATCGGGATCGCTGTACCAGAGGAACACGACGTCCGGCCGCACCTCGGGCAGTCCGAGGCGCAGCAGCAGGTCGGTGGCGTAGCGATTGCGGGCGGCGTTGGGCAGGCCGGCCGGTGGCGTCGGCCCCAGCAGCGCGACGCTCCTCGCGCGCCAGGACTCGGGACGCGCGAACTGGGTGTGGAGGATGACGCCGGCATCGTCGGTTGGGCTGAGGAGCAGCGCCGAACCCGACGACCCCGAGCTCACCACCAGCAGCCGCTTCCCCGCCCCGGCCAGCATCTGCCCCAGCGTCGGCGCGGTCAGCAACCGCCCCTCGGCGGCCGCCACCTTGAGGAGCGCCTCGTGGTCGGCGGTGTCGATCGGCCGTACCGGGTCGGCCGACGGGATGTAGATGCTGTTGCCGAGCAGGCCGTGGCGGGCCGGCAGGACGCCGGTGACGAAGGTGGCGGCGTTGACCCGCGTCACCGTCGGAAACACCGAGTGGTGCCGGGTGAAGCGCACGCCGCGGGCGGCCAGCGCATGCAGGTGAGGCATCACCTCGGCGGTGACCTGGTCGGGCCGCAGCCCGTCCACGACTATCACGAGGTGCAGTCGAGCCGGCGGCGTCTGCCCGGCCGCCGCCGCGAGGCCGGCCGCCACGGCCACCAGCGCGGCCGCCACCCACCCCGTCCAGCGGCGGCTGGCCCCGTCCATCCCGGCCTTCATCCCGCGCATCCTACCAGCGCCGTGAAACCTTTTCGCGACGTCGGCCCGTCCAAGCTCACACCATGGACTCGCTCTTCCGCGATCTGCGCCACGCCGCCCGCGGCCTGGCCCGCACCCCGGGCTTCGCGGTCGTCGCCATCCTCACCCTGGCTCTCGGCATCGGCGTCAACACGGCGATCTTCTCGATCGTCAACGGCGTGCTGCTGCGCCCGCTGCCCTATCCACGGCCGCAGCAGCTGATGTTCGTCACCAGCCAGTTCCCGGCCATGGGCTTCGACCAGTTCTGGGTGTCGCCGCCCGAGTTCTTCGAGTTCCGGGAGCTCGCTCGGTCCTTCGCCTCGGTGGGCGCCTACCGTACCGGGGACCTGAACCTGATGGCCGGCGAGCGGCCGGTGCGCGTGCGCGGCGCCGCGGTCACCGACGATCTGCTCACGACGCTGGGCGTCTCGCCGGCCCAGGGACGCCTGTTCGCGCCGGGCGAGACCGACATCAACGGTCCGCAGCTGGCGATCCTGTCGCACGAGCTGTGGCAGGGCGCGCTCGGCGGCCGGCCGGTGCTCGGCCAGACCATCGACCTCGACGGCGTGCGCCGCGAGGTGATCGGCGTCATGCCGCCGCGCGTCGACGTGATGGACAACCACGTCGAGGTATGGCTGCCCGCGGGCCTCGACCCGGCCAATCGCCAGAACCGCGGCAACCACTTCCTCCACGTGATCGGCCGACTGAAGGATGGCGTCACGCCGGCCGCCGCGCAGGCCGAGCTGGCCGCGCTGCTGCCGCAGTGGGGCGACCGCACCGGGGCCAAGATGCACGTCCCCGATCCCAAGAACCACGCGCTGCAGATGGCGCCGGTACAGGCCGAGATCGTCGGCAGCGCGTCGCGCGCCATCTGGGTGCTGCAGGCCGCCGTCGGCTTCGTGCTGCTCATCGCCTGCGCCAACCTCGCCAACCTGCTGCTCGCCCGCGCCGAGACCCGGCACCGCGAGTTCGCGGTGCGCACGGCGCTGGGGGCCTCGCGTGCCGCACTGCTGCGGCAGTTCGTGATGGAGGGCACGCTGCTGTCGCTGGTGGGGGGCGCCATCGGCGTCGGCCTCGCCTTCGGTGGGCTGCGCGCGCTGCTGGCGTGGTACCCGGAGAGCTTGCCGCGCGCCGCGGACGTCGCGCTCGACCCGGCCGCCCTGGCCTTCACGGTCGCGGTCTGTCTGCTCACCGGCGTGGTGTTCGGCCTGGCGCCGCTCGCCCACCTGCGCGCCGCGGCGCTGACCACGGCGCTCAAGGAAGGCGGCGGGCGCGGGGCCACCGGCGGCGGCCGCCACGGCGTGCGCCGCGCGCTGGTCGTCGCCGAGGTGGCGCTGGCCGTGGTCCTGGTGGTCGGCGCCGGCCTGATGGTGCGGACGATCGTCAACCTGTCCACGGTGGACGCCGGGTTCACGCGCGCCCGGCTCACGACGTTCTCCCTCGATCTCCCGCGGGCGGTCTACGAGACGTCGACGGCGCGGGCGCAGTTCTTCCACCGCCTGGTCGGCGAACTGCGGACACTGCCCGGCATCCAGGGCGTCACGGCGATGTCGGGCCTGCCGCCGCTGCGCGACGTCGACGCCAACGACACCGACCTCGAGAACTACACCTCGCCGCCCGAGGGCCCGTTCGAGAACGTGGACTACTACCAGACGGTGGACGCCGACTACTTCGAGACCATGGGCATCCCCATCCTCGAAGGGCGCAGTTTCACGGGCACGGACCAGGACGGCGCGCCGGTGGCGATCGTCAACGAGACGTTCGTCACGACGTTCTTTCCCGATCGCAGCCCGCTCGGCCAGCGGCTGCGCGTCGGCTTCTCGGACCGCAACCCGTGGATGACGATCGTCGGCGTGGTCAGGGACGTCAAGCAGGGCGGCGTCGATCAGAAGACCGGGACCGAGCTGTACTTCTACGGGCCCCAGGCGATTGCCGACGCGCGGATGTTCGCGCCGACCGAGATGCATTTCGTCCTGCGGTCGGACCTGCCGCCGACGTCGCTCGCCACGGCGGTGGCCGGCGTGGTCGGTCGCACCGACCGGGCGCTGCCGTTGACCGGCCTGCGCACGATGGACGAGGTGTTCGGCGACTCGATCCGCCGGCCGCGGCTGGTGGCGCAGCTGCTCGGGTTGTTCGCGGGCCTGGCACTGCTGCTGGCGGCCATCGGCACGTACGGTGTGCTGGCTTACATGGTCACCGAGCGGCGGCGCGAGATCGGCATCCGGATGGCGCTCGGCGCCGACCAGGGCGTGGTGGTCGGCGACGTGATGCGGCAGGGCCTGGGCCTGGCCGGCGTCGGCATCGTCGTCGGCCTGGCCGGCGCGCTGGCGCTCGGCCGGCTGGTGGCGGCGCTGCTCTTCGGCGTCAGCGCCACCGATCCGCTCACGCTCGGCGGTGTCGTCGCGACGCTCGCCCTCGTCGCCTCGCTGGCGTCGGGCCTGCCGGCGTGGCGGGCCGCGCGTGTCGATCCGACCGTCGCGCTCCGCAACGAGTAGGGGTCAGACCCCTATTCTTCACCCTATTCTTCACGGATGGTCGTCGACGGATCGATGGCCGTAGCCGCCCGGGCCGGCATCCAGGCGGCGATGAGTGCCGCGGTCAACACCGCGGCCGCGACACCGGCGAAGGTGGCCGGGTCGGCCGGACTGACGTCGACGAGCAGGCCGCGGATCAGCCGCGACGCCGCAGAGGCCGCCGCCAGGCCGACGCCGAGACCGAGGGCGGCGAGCACCAGCCCGTCGCGCGCCACCAGCCGCACCACCGCGCCCGCGGTGGCACCGAGCGCCAGGCGGATGCCGAGTTCCCGCTGCCGCTGCGCGACGCCGAACGCCACCACGCCGTGCACGCCGATGGCGGCGATGAGCAGCGCCGCCAGCGCGAAACCGCCGACGACGACGGCGGCCAGGCGATGTGTGCCCAGGGTCTGGCGCGCAGCGACGCCGAGCACGGTCGGCGGCGTGAGTGCCAGCTGGCCATCGAGGCCGCGCACGACTTCGCTCACGAGCGGCGCCACCGCCCGCGGCCGCGACGATGCGACGACGAAGTGCGGAGCCCGGAACAGGCCGACGACGTTCTCGCCAAGGAACTCCGGTGGCACCTGAGCGATGGGGGCGTAGACGCGCGGCGCCACGTCCTGCGCCAGGCCACGATCGCGCAGGTCGCCGACCACGCCGGCGACGACCGCCCACGGCCCCTCGGCGGAGCTGCGCAGCCGCTTGCCCACCGCCTCGTCGCCCGGCCAGAACTGGCTGGCGGCCTTGGCGCTGACCAGCACCACCAGGGGCGCGTCGGCGCGATCGCTGGACTGCAGCCCCCGGCCGGAGAGGATGGGGACGCCGAGTGCCTCGAGGTAACCCGGCGTCACCCACGAGAAGCTGACGATCGGCGGGCTGCCGGCACCGACGTCATAGCCCTCGACGACCAGCCCGCGCTGTTCGAGCGGCGCCAACGGCCGGTCCATCGCCACCCCGGCCTGTCGCACGCCGGGTACGGCCGCGAGCCGCTCGGCGGCGTCGGCATAGAACCGGGCGACGCGCGCCCCGTCGGTGCCGTAGCCGCCGGCCGGCAGGTAGGTCGTGAACCCGACGGCCTGGGTGGTGTCGAAGCCCGGCGGCCGGGTCATCAACGTCCACAGCGTGCGGCCGAGCAGGCCCGCCGGCACCAGCAGCAGCACGGCGAAAGCGCACTGGGCCAGCGCCAGCCCGCGCCGCAACCGCACCCCGCTGGCGCCGGTGGCGCCGCGGGTGCCGGCCGCCGTGAGCGCCGCCGACGGCGCGACCCGCGACCACCGCCAGGCCGGCGCAACGCCGAATGCCAGCGCCGTGAACAGGCTGACGGCCGTCGTGAACAGCACCACCCGGGCGTCGACGGCCAGCAGGTCGAGGCGCGGCGTCGCCGCCGGCAGCAGGGGCGGCGCGACCCGCAGCAGCGCCCACGCCACGCCGAGCCCCATTACGCCGCCCACGGCCGACAGGATCAGGCTCTCCACCAGGAGCTGACGTGCCAGCCGCAGCCGGCCGGCACCGAGCGACGCGCGGACGGCCAGCTCGCGCTGGCGGCTCACTGTGAGCGCCACGAGCAGGCTGCCGACGTTCGCGCAGCCGGCCAGGAGCAGGAGCAGCACCGCGGCGAAGAGCGCCAGCACCAGCGGCCGCGACGTGCCGGCCACGTGGTCGTGCAGCGTCTGGAACGCCAGTTCCATCTCGGCCCCCTTGAGCATCGCGCGCAGCTCGGGCGGATAGGTGGCGTTGATGCGCGGAGCGATCGTCGCCGCTTCGGCGCGGGCGGCGTCCATGGTGACGCCGTCGCGCAGCCGGCCGACGACGCTGTTGGTGAAGAAGCCGCCGCGCGACGCCTTCTCGACCTCGCTGAACACCAGCGGCACGAACACGTCGGCCGGGCCGCCGTTGAAGGCGGCGCCCTCCAGCGGGAACCCGGCCACGGCCGGCATCACACCGACCACGAGATGCGGCGTGCGATCGAGCAGCACCGTCCGGCCGACCACGGCCGGATCGGCGTTGAACTGGCGCGTCCACAGCCGATGGCTCAGGATGGCGAGGCCCTCGCCCGCGCCGGCCTCGTCGGCGACGAACCCGCGGCCGAGCATCGGTTGGACGCCGAGCACGGCGAAGAGCGACGGCGAGATCTTGGCCACCGGGATCCGCTCGCTCTCGGCGGCGCCGACCAGCTCGACGCTGGTGCGGCGATACAGCGCCAGATCGGCGAACGACTGCTGGGCCGCCGCGTAGTCCAGGAAGTCGGGCGGCGAGAACGGGATGGCGTGGAAACCGAGGCTCGGCGCGGACTCGCTGACGACCAGCAGCCGCTCGGGCCTGGGAAACGGCAGCGGCGCCAGGAGCACGGCGTTGACGAGGCTGAAGATCGCCGAGCTGGCGCCGATGGTCAGCGCCAGTGTCACCAGCGCTGCGGCCGTGAAGCCGCGGTGACGCCCCAGCCACCGCAGTCCATAGCGACCGTCCTGCCAGGCGTCGCGGAGTGCCGCGCCGAAACGGCCTGGCTGCGGTTCGCTGAGCAGCGGACTGGCGAGACGCCGAGCCGTGCGCTCCATCCGCGACTGCTCGGCGGCCACCAGCTCGCGGGCCAACGTCGCCCAGTCGGCCACGACCGCATGCGCGGCCGCCTCGGCGGCTGCTGCCGTGGCGCCGTCGGCGCGCGCCGCCTCGTAGGTCTGCTCCATCTGCTGGGCCAGCTCTTCGACGATCTCGGCTTCGCGGTCGGGGCCGAGCCCGAGCGGCGGCAGGTGGGCGCGCACGTGAGCGGCGAAGGGCGGCACGGGAGCCATCGATCAGTCCTCCTGGGGCACCAGGGCAATCCGCTGTATGGCGTCGACGAAGGCCTGCCAGCTGCGGCGCTGCTCGCGCAGCACGCGACGGCCGTCGGCGGTGAGCTTGTAGTAGCGGCGGCGGCGCTGCCCCGCCTTCTCGACCCAACGTCCCTCGATCCAGCCCTTGCGTTCGAGCCGGTAGAGCAGCGGATAGAGCGAAGCGACGTGGAACTGCAGCACCCCGGCCGAGCGCTCGGTGATGAGCCGGGCGAGGTCGTAGCCGTGCCGGGCTTCGCGTTCGAGCAGCGCCAGCACCAGCAGGTCGGCGCTGCCCTTCTTCAGTTCTCGATCGTCAGTCGGTGCCATATATGGCGTAAGCATATATCACAGACGGGCGACCGGCCGGTCCGGTTCCGCTACGTACAGGGGTCAGACCCCTTTCTGGCCAGGCGCAGACTAAGGCCGGAGAAGTCCAGTTCCAGCCAGAAAGGGGTCTGACCCCTACTCAGATCTCGGCGATCGGACTGCCGGCGTAGGCGGTGTGCGGCTGCAGGGATTCGCCCTTGAGGATCACGCTGTGCGGGGCGACGACGGCGCCCTCGCCGACGGTGGTCGCATAGAGCGGCACGACGCCGGCGCCGACCGTGGCCCCGGCGCCGATGACCACCGGGCCCATCTTGAGGCGGCGCTCCTCGAACGTATGGGCCTGGAACTGCGCCTGCACGGTGGCGCCGTCGCCGATGGCGATCATGTCGGGGTCGACGACCTCGGCGAACCCCGGACCGAGCAGCACCCGCCGGCCGACGCGCATCCCCATCGCGCGCAGGTACCACGGCAGCAGCAGCGTGCCCTCGAACGGCCCGGCGAACCACGGCACGTAGAGGCTCCAGGCGACGTACATGAAGTCCCAGCGGCTGCACCAGCACGACCACAGCGCGTGCTCGCCCGGACGCACCTTGCCGAGCAGGAGCCACTTGAGCGCCAGGCAGACGAGCGCCAGCGCGGCGCCGAACGCGACCGTCGCGGCCACGCTCCCGACCATCCAGCGCCAGGTGTCGAACGGCAGGTCGGCCAGCGTCAGGGCCCACCACGCGCCGGCGGCGACGAGCGGCAGCGGCAGCAGCGTCCGGCCAGCCTCCCAGAGCCAGCGGTTGACCCGCCGCAGCCACGTCGGCGGCGCCGGTCGACGGCCGCCGACGGCGGACGGACGCGCCAGCGGCAGCGGCGGATGGCCGAACCAGGCGGCGCCGGGCGCGTCGGCCATCGCCGGCGTCGCCACCGTGCACACGCCGAGCAGGACGTCGTCGGGCAGCACGGCCCCGGGACCGAGCACCGCGTGATTGCCGATGAAGGCGCGGGCCCCGATCGTCACCGGCGCCACGGTGAGCGTGCCGCGATCGACCCGCGGGCCGGCCAGGTAGATGCCGTCGGCCAGGAACGCCCCGTCGCCGATCGTCACCAGGTCCGGGGCCGTGTCGACGATGGCACTCACCTCGGCGTCGTCGCCGATGGTCATGCCGGCCGCCCGCAGCCACTGCGGCCAGAAGAGCGATCCGCTCAGCCACAGGCTGGCGCCGTCCACGAGGCGCGCTTTCAGGTCCAGGCGGATCGCGGTCCGGCTGCGCGCCGCCACCGTGCCGGCCCGTTCGCGCGGCAGGCGTCGCGTGACCCACGCGGCCAATCCCAACGCCACCAGCAGCGCCACCACACAGCCAATCGCGCCAGCCGCCCAGAACCGCGGCGTCCACAGCGCCGTGCGCAGGGCCGGCAGGGTGGTGAGTCCGCTCGCCGCCAGCAGCGCCAGGGCGACGAGCCAGGCCGGCACCCAGAACACCGCCGCGGCGACGCTCCGCGCCACCGCGACCGCGACGGCGTGGGTCCACGCGCCAAGGCCGTCGTGGACGGCGGCGGCAGCGGGCGTGGTGCCGCTGCGCTGCGCCGGCACACCATCCCACCGTTCGCCGTCAGGAATCACGCCGTCGGCGTCGAGCGATGCCCACGGCCCGAGCGTGGCCCCGCGCCCGGCGGAGCTCCCGGGGCCCATGCCGGCGTGCACGTCGAGCGTCGCCTCGTCGTCGAGCCGCACCTCGCCGACGACGACGGCGCCGCCGTCGAGATCGACCGCGCGCAGCGACGCGTCGCGACCGACCGACACGCGGTCGCCCAGGTGCAGCCGACGCCAGGCGCCGTGCGGCAGCTGCACGCCGGGGGCGATGTGCACGTGGTGCCCGATGTCGGCGCCGAGCGCGCGCAGCGCCGCCGTCAGGGCGTGCGTGCCGGCCAGCGTGCTCCACGGCACGTAGCCGGCCAGGCGCTGGAGAATCCACAGCCGCACGTGCACGCGGCCCCACGCCGGGTGCCGTCCCACGGGAGGGTCGGGCAGCAGTAAACGCGTCGCCGCCGCCGTCGCCGCGATCGCCAGCGGCGTGCTGACCAGGCCGAGCAGCCCCAGCATCGCCGGGGCGATCGCCACGGTGCCGACCAGGCCGAAGCGCGGCAGGAGCCACGACACCGCGACGCCGATCAGGGCGTAGCCGATCACCGCGGCCGCGAGCACTTCGAGCGCGATCCATGCGCCCTGGATCGCCGTCGCCGTCAGCACGCGGCGCAGGGGCGCGAGCGGCGCGGGAGACGGCGCGACACCGCGCGTGGGGCCAGCGCCCGTCCCGGATGGCACCGGCCGGCGCGCCAGCGCCGCCACGGTCCGCGCGTCATACACGTCGCGCGTCGTCAGGTGGGCCGTCTCGCCATCGGCGCGCAGACGCGACACGAGCAGTCCCGCCGCCAGCGAGTCGCCACCGAGGTCGCCGAAGAAGTCGTCGTGGACCGATACCGGCGCGGCGGGCCGCAACACCGCGCTGACAGCCGCCGCGATGATCCGTTCGCGCGTCGTCGCCGGCGCGACGATCCGCCGCGGCGTCGCTGGACCGCCGCCGCCGTCCTCGAGGGCCGGCAGCGACGCGCGATCGAGCTTGCCGCCGACGGTCGTCGGCAGCCGTTCGAGGAGGCCGAGCCGGACCGGCACCATGTGGGGCGGCAGCTGGGCCCGCAGCGCGTCGCGCAGGTCGGCCGGCACCGGCGCGCTGTCTGCCTCGGGCACCACGAACGCCACCAGCCGCTGGCCGGCGCCGTCGCCCTGAATCGCCGCCGCGGCCTGGGCGACGCCCGGTTGTGCGGCGAGGCTGGCCTCGATCGCCTCGAGTTCGATGCGGTAGCCGCGCAGCTTCACCTGGGCGTCGAGACGCCCCAGGTAGAACAGCCGACCGTCGTCGCCGCGCACCGCGCGATCGCCGGTGCGGTAGATCCGACCGAGCACCGGGTGGTCGGGGAACCGCGCCGCCGTCAGCGCCGGGTCGTTGCGGTAGCCACGCGCCAGCGCGGCCCCGCCAAGGCAGAGCTCGCCCGGCTCGCCGTCGGCCACCACCCGGCCCTCGGCGTCGAGCACCCACGCCGAGACGTTGGCAATCGGCCGGCCGATCGCGATCGCCGCACCGGGCCGGACGACGTCACGCACCACCGTGACCGTCGCTTCGGTCGGGCCGTAGCCGTTGACCAGCGTCCGGCCGCGGCCCCAGCGCTCGGCCACATCTGCGGGCAGCGCCTCCCCACCGACGTAGAGCAGGCGCAGCTCGGGGAGTGCGGTGGCGGGATCGGCGCAGCCGGTGGCGCGCAGCAACGTCGGCGGCGGACAGAACACGGTGACGTGCTCCCGCGCCAGCCAGGCGACCAGGTCGGGACCGAGCCGCACCGTGGCGTCGTCGGCCACCACCAGCGTCGCGCCGGCGGCCAGCGCCAGCCACGTCTCTTCGATCGAGGAGTCGTAGGCGGCCGACGAACCCTGCACGACGCGGTCGCCCGGGCCGAGGCCGAACATGTCGAGGTCGGCCTGCACCAGGTTGACGACACTGCCGTGCTCGACCAGCACGCCCTTGGGACGGCCCGACGTGCCCGACGTGTAGATCGCGTAGGCCAGCGACGACGGCGTCGCCGATTCGGCGTGCGGACGGCGTGCCGGCATCCCGGCGCACGACGCCGCCTCGCCTCCGACCGTCACGTCCACGTGCTGGCCGAGCGCCGCCAGTCGAGACGCGCCCGCCACGTCGGCGACGACGGCGGCCGGCGCCGCATCGGCGAGGAGCGCGCCGAGGTGCGCGTCGGGAAACGCCGGCTCGAGGCAGGTGAAGGCCGCGCCGGTGCGCAAGACCCCGAGTTGCGCGGCAACCAGCCACGGCGAGTCGCGGGCGACCAGGAGCGCGATCAGGGTGTCGGGGCCCACGGCGTCCGGCAGCCGGGCCGCGACGTCGTCGGCCATGGCGTCGAGCGCCGCGTAGGTCACCGTCGTGCGCGACGCTCGCCCGGGGCCGGGCGGGATGTCGAGCGCCGCGCGCTCGGGGCTGCGCGCCACCGTGCGCGCGAAGAACTCGTGGAGCAGCGTGGGCAAACGCCGGGCAGTCTATCAGTCCCGATCCCGCGTGACCGGCGCCGGAGACGGCGACGCGCAACGGAGTTCCGCGGTAGGATGCGGCGCGGGAGTCGACATGACCGGAACGCACCGACTGCTGTGGTCGCTGGGCGGCGTCGTGATGGGCCTGGCGGCATGGGCGAGCGCGCCGGGCGCGCAGGGCGCCCCACCGGCGACGCCGGACACGCCCTTCAAGCTGATGACCTTCGAGGCCGGCGGCGCGACGCGGGTCGGCCTGGTGCTCGGCACGCGCGTGCTCGACATCGCCGGCGCCAACCGGCACGTCAGTGAACGCTTTGCCCTGCCGGCCGTGGCGGTCCCCGCCGAGATGAAGGCGCTCATCGAGCAGTACGCCACCGTGGCGCCACGGCTCTATCAGATCGCCAACGTCTTCGGCAGTCAGTCCACCGCCGGGCTGCCCTTCGCCTACGACGTGGCAGCCGTCGCGGTGAAGGCGCCGATCAAGTACCCGTGGAACCTGATGGCGGCCTCGGCCAACTACAAGGCACACGCGCAGGGGATGGGCACGGCCGGTGCCGGCGCGCCTCCCCCGCCGGCCCCGAGTGCCGCGGCGCCACCGACCCGGCCGCCCGCCGGCGGCTTCGACGCCTCGGCCGCCGACCGCGTCGTGCCCGATCGCGACGCGCCGATCATGTTCGCCAAGTCGCCGCGCTCGTGCATCATCGACCCCGACGAGCCGTTCTACATCGTCGATGGCCGCGGCCGCACCGACTACGAGGGCGAGCTGGCCATTGTCATGGGCCCGCGGCCGGCCTATCGCGTCGCGCGCGAGCAGGCGCTCGACTATGTCTTCGGCTACAGCATCATGCAGGACCTCAGCGACCGCGGCAGCGAGCGGCTGCGCGAGGTGACGATGTTCCCCGGCGCCAACTGGTTCGACGGCAAGAGCATCGACCGCGCCGCGCCGTTCGGGCCGGTGATCGTCCCCAAGGAGTTCCTGCCCAAAGGGCCGAGCGACCTGCGGCTGGTGACCCGTGTCAACGGCGAGATGCGGCAGGACGCGCGGACCAGCAATCTCATCTGGAGCGAAGCCCACCTCATCGCCTACGTCGCCTCGCGCATGACGCTCTACCCCGGCGATGTCATCGTCACCGGCACGCCGGCCGGCACCGGCATGGAGCGGCAGTCGTTCCTCAAGCCCGGCGACGTGGTGGAAGTGGAGGTCGAGGGCATCGGCACGCTGCGGACGCCGTTCAAGGCGCTGTCCGAGCGGCCGGCGACACCGGACTGACGGCGGGCGGCGCTCAGAACCCGAGGCGCTGCTCGGTGACGACGAGGAGCTGGTAGCCGTCGGGCTGGCCCGGCCGCGCCAGCAGGGCGACGATGTCGTGCGTGTCCTCGTCGTGGCCGTCGAGCCGCATCTTGAGGGCGAGCCCGGCACAGTTGGCCTCGAACGTCGACAGCGACACCGGGCTGCCCCACACCTGGACCCGATCGACCGGCCGCCAGGCCGTGAGGTAGTCGTTCCAGAACACGCCGGCGCCGAGGAGCGGGCCGCGGCCCAGCGTGCCGAACGACGACTGGCGTTCGATCGTGACCGCCGCGCCGGGCTCCGCCGTGGCGCCGCGCGACAGGATCAGCACCACGCGCTCGCGCCGCCCGTCGCGGCTGCCGTCGCGGGCGCTGGTCAGCACGCCGTCCAGGCTCCACCCCTCGGCGGTGGCCCGCTCGAGCGGCGCGGCGACGTCCTTCAGATTGCGATCGCGGCCGATGAGCACCCGCGACTGACGCGCCTGGGCTCCGGCCGCTCTGGCCGCCAGCACCAAGCCGGGCTCGGAGAGGCCCGGCCAGCTGCGAAACGGCGCGCGCACCGTCAGGCGCACCTGGAATCCGTCGGCAGCCGCGGCAGCGGCCACGCCCTCCAGGTCCTCGAGCTTCTCGAAGGCGAGGAGCTGCCACTCGTCGGCCGACGCGGCCGGTGACGTGCGCTCGAACACCACCTGGTGGCGTGTGCCGACGGTGCGGGCAGTGGCGCGCGGCACGAAGCCGTCGGCGGTCAGCCGGGCCAGGGACGCCTCGAGATCCCGTTCGGGCACGACTCGATACGCCGCCGGGGCGCCGGGCCGGGCGGGCGCTTGCAGCGCCGCCACCGTGCACGGCAGGCCGTCGCTGATGGCGGCCAGGCGCAACCCGCGCGCTGCTTCGCGATTCAGATCGCGCTCGAGACCGGCGTGGCCGGCGTCGACCCAGACGACGCGGCGATCCTGGCCCCGGGTCGGCGCCACCGCCGCCACCGCGGCGAGGAGAACAGCGAAGGTCGCGACGCGCCGCACCGGCCGATTGTAACGGGCCCGGCCGGTGCCGCCGGCGCCAGGTCGCACTAGCCGATCGGCTGGCGCGGCGCCGCCATCCCGCTGTTACCGTGAGGACATGACCGACGTCCTCACCGCCCTCTCCTCGCAACTCGCCGCCGCCGCCGACACCGCCGCGGCCTCGGTCGTCCAGGTGCAGGCCCACCGCCGCCCGATGGCCGGGGTGGTCTGCGCCCCCGATGTCGTGCTGACTCCCGGTGTCGCCGTGCACGACGGCGTCGTCTCGGTGCGCCGCGGCGACGGCCAGACCTTCGAAGGCACCGTGGTCGGCCGCAGCGCCGCCACCGGCCTCACCGTCGTGCGCGTGCCGGGCCTGGGCGCACCACCGGCGGCGACCGCGCCCGAGCCGCGCGCCGGCCACATGACCCTGGCGGTCGGCCGCACCTGGAGCGGCGGCGTATTCTCGACGCTGGCCCCGGTCGCGGTCGTCGGCGGCCCGCTGCGCACCGGCCGGACGTCGGAGATCGCGCGGGTCATCCGCATCGGCCTGGCGCCGCACGGCGCGCTGGCCGGCGGCGCCCTGGTCGACGGGGCCGGCCGACTGGTCGGCGTCGTCACCGCGATGGCGATCCGCGGCACCACGGTGGTGATCCCGGCGGCGTTGGCCGTCGCGGCGGCCGGCGAGGTGCAGGCCCGCGGCGGCGCCCGCCAGGGCTTCCTCGGCGTGAGCTCGCTGCCGGTGGCCCTGCCCGAACGCCAGCGGGTCGAAGGCCGCGACGCCGGGCTGCTGGTCACCGCCGTGGCCGGCGACTCCCCGGCCGAGCGCGCCGGGCTGCTCGTCGGCGACGTGATCGTCGGCTTCGACGGCGTCGCCGTCCGCGAGCCCGACGACCTGCTGACGCTGCTGCGGGGCGACCGCGTCGGCCGCGCCGTGCCGCTGGCGCTGGTGCGGGGCGGCGTGGCGGCGACGGCCAGCGTCACCGCCAGCGAGCGCGCCCGCGGATAGCGCGCCGTGGACGCGCCCCTGCGGGTGTTCGTCGCGGCGACGTCCGACGACGACCGCCGTCGCCTGCGCGAGGCGGTGGACCGTGCCGGCTGGCGGCTGGTCGAGCGCATCGACGACGCCAACGTCGTCGTCGGTCCAGCAGCCGAGTGGCCCGCGGCCGCGGTCGGCGAGCGCGGCGACGACGGCGAGGCGCTGGTGGAGTCGCTGACGCCGCGCGAACGCGAGGTGCTGGCGCTCCTCGCCGACGGCGTCGGCAACCGCGACATCGCCCAGTCGCTCGGCATCAGCGAGCACACCGTGAAGTTCCACCTCGGGGCGATCTTCGGCAAGCTCGGCGCCGCCACCCGCACCGAGGCGGTGCGCCGAGGGCTGCGCCTGGGACTCATCGACCTCTGACGCAGGAGGGACCGGGGACCAGGGGCCAGGACGGGACACGACGATGGCGGACGAACACGATCTGCTCGACGCGTACTCGCACGCGGTGATGGACGCGGTCGCCCGGGTCGGCCCGGCGGTCGTGAAAGTGGAGGTGGAGCGCGGCGGGTCGGGCTCAGGGTTCGTCTTCGCACCCGACGGCCTGGTGCTCACCAACAGCCACGTCGTGGACGGCGCCCGCACCATCCACGTCACCACGCTCGACGGCGAACGGCTCACCGCCGACCTGGTCGGCGACGACCCCCACACCGACCTGGCCGTGCTGCGCGTGTCGGCGCCGGCACTGCGCGCCGCCCCGCTCGGCGACTCGACCCGACTCCAGCCCGGGCAACTGGTGGTCGCCATCGGCAACCCGCTCGGCTTCCAGCACACGGTCACGGCCGGCGTCGTCAGCGCGCTCGGCCGGTCGTTGCGCGCCCGCACGGTGCGGCTCATCGAGAACCTGATCCAGACCGACGCGGCGCTCAACCCCGGCAACTCCGGCGGCCCGCTGGTCACCAGCCGCGGCGAGGTCGTCGGCGTCAACACCGCCGTCGTCCTCGGCGGCCAGGGCATCGCCTTCGCGGTGCCGAGCGCGACGGCCGCCCGCGTCATCTCGGCGCTGCTGCGCCACGGCCGGGTGCGCCGCGGCTGGCTGGGCGTGGCCGGGCAGGATGCGCCGGTGCCGCGCCGGGTGTCGCGCGCGCATCGGCTCGCGGCCGATCGCGGCCTCGGCGTCACGGCGGTGAGCGAGGGCAGCCCGGCGGCACGAGCCGGCATCGCGCCCGGCGACGTGATCGTCGACTTCGACGGCGTGGCCGTCACCGGCGCCGACGACCTCCACCGGCTGCTGACCGAGGACCGCATCGACCGCACGGTGTCGCTGCGCGTGCTCCGCGGCGTCGAGGATCGGCGCGTGGACGTCGTGCCCGCCGAACTCGTCTGACCGCGCCGACGGCGGCGCCCATCGCCGGGTAAGATGAGCGGGTGTTGCTGACCCGGCGCGATCTGCTGGCGGCCGCTCCGCTCGTCGTCGCCGCTGCGGCCACGGCCGCGCCACCCCGAGGAGACAGGATGTACGGACTCATCGGCAAGATGACCGCCGTCGCCGGCAGGCGCGACGAGCTGGTCGCCATCCTGCTCGACGGCGTCTCGGGCATGCCCGGCTGTCTCAGCTACGTCGTTGCCGTCGATCCGGCCGACGCCGAGGTCATCTGGATCACCGAAGTGTGGGACAGCCAGGCCAGCCACGCGGCATCGCTGGGCCTGCCGTCGGTGAAGGCGGCCATCGCCAGGGGCCGGCCGCTCATCGCCGCCTTCGCCCCGGGCACCGTCACCACGCCGGTCGGCGGCCACGGCCTGGTCGTGGCCAAGGCGTGACCTGACGACACGGAACCGGCGACCCGCCGGCCGCCAGGTGCCGCGGCTCTTCCAGATCCGCGTCGACCGCCTCCAGGCGGGCCCGCGCCGCGGCGGGCGGCCCGCCGTGGTCCAGGTTGGCGGGCAGGTCACGCCGTCGGTGGATCAGCACTCCTCGCGGCCGTGGCGGTCTGGGATGGCGTGTGCGTCGGACTGTGCGGCGTCCAGGGCTGACCGCGGCCCGTCCACCGTGCCAGTCCCGGGACGCGCCACCCCGCCGAGAACGCCAGCAGCGAAGCCCGTCCGCCGGGCTCCAGGTACGGCCGGACGCGCCACGGCACGACGTCCGTTCCGGGGCTGAGGACGATCGCATCGGCCCGGGCAAGACACGCCGCGGACGAGGGCTTCCAGTCGGTGGTTCGTGCCGACACCACGAAGAACGTCAGGTCGGGCTCCAGCCGGGTGGCCAGGCGATTCGATTCCACCACGACGTCGAGGCCGCTGGCGCGCAGGTCGTCGACGAGCGCGCACGCCACCGCGAGGTGCCCGTCCGGACAGCGGCAGAGAAACGCGCGCGACGCCCCGGCGGCCAGACAGCGACCGGTCGACGTGGCCGGCGACGGCGTCGTGTCCTCCTCGACGACGACCGCCGAGCCGTGGCGATGCGCCGAGACCTTCACGGTGACCACGGGGTGCCCGTGCGACCGCAGCGACCGCACCAGCTCGACGACCAGCGCCGTCTTGCCGACGCCGCGGCTGTGCCCGCCGACGACGAGGCACTGCCCGCGCATCACCCCTCGCAGGCGAACTCGCCGCCGTCGTCCTCGGCCGGCGGCTGGATCACCGGCAGCCGCTTCGGTCCCGGCCGTGGCCCGACGCGCCGCGCCAGCACGCGCGACGCCGTCTGCAGGTAGCCGACCGGCGCGTCGGCGAGGATGCCGGCGAGCCGCTCGGCGTAGACCGCCAGATGATCGGCCCGGAAGGTGTCGGCCGCGGTGGCCGTGATCGCCACGTGCGCGTCGTCGCCCTCCAGGAGCGCGAACACCTGCTTCACGCGCAGGTAGGCCAGGAAGCCGGCCTCGACCGCCACGTGATCCGGCGCTTCGAGGATCGACGGCTGGTAGCCGAACGCGCCGTAGGCGCCGGTCAGCGCCGACATGACCGAGCCGAGCTCCAGCGTGTCGTGGTAGCTGACCTCGCGCGGCGGCGCCGGCCCGCCCGGCCCGAACACCGAGTGATACACGCCCTCGCTGGCCTCGTCCACGGCGCCGGTCGCCGCGGCGGCCAGCTCCGCGTCGGCCACCTCGGATGCCAGCGTCGCGACGTCGTGCCGCCAGGCCTCGGACGGACACTCGAACAGCCGCCCCAGCAGGCGCCACGCGGCGGCGTCCTGCAGCAGGGCGACGATGGCCGGATCGGGCGCCGGCGCCGCGCCGACCGCGGGCGTCACGACGTCCCCCGCATCGTCAGGCCCACCCAGCCGCTGCGCATCTTGCGCGCCCCGGCTTCCTGCGCCGACCCTTCCCACACGGCGACGGCCACGCTGGTGCGGCTGGTGGTCGAGAGGCCCTCGGGCAGGGGCCGGACGACGACCACCGCCCAGCCCTGCGGCGTGCGGACGCCTTTGCCGCGCGCGGCGCTGGTACCGGCCGGGGCGATCGACCCCGGCCCTTCGGCGACCAGCTCCTCGACCGCCGACGCGCGCGGGCCGCCCCGCCGGTTGCCGGCGGCATCGGCCGGTGCGTAGCGCGAGGCCATCTGGCGTTGGGCGTCGGAGCCGGCGGGCAGCGACGGGGCCTCGAACGGATAGTGGTCCACGGTGGCGTTCGGGTAGAGATCCTCGATCGCCGTGCCACGGCCGTCGACGGTGGCCTGCCAGTCGGCGCGCCAGTAGGTGATCTGCACGCCCTTCCCCGCCTGTCCCATCTGCGGATCAGGCGTGTTGGGGTCGGCGGTCGCCGGTACCTGCACCGCGCACCCGTCGACGAAGCGGCCGTTGCCGGGCAGATCGTCGAGCGACGGGTCGGTCCACTCGAGACGGAACGCGATTTCGGTCGGTGCGGCGATCGCCCGCACCCGCACGTCCGGCGTCGAGGGCGTCATCAGCCGCGGCTCGACCAGATCCTGCAGCAGCAGCGCCGCGACATGCTCCGGCGCGGCGTCCCACGCCGCATCGGTGGGAGTGTCGGGCACCCGCGGCGCCATCACCGCCACGACCTCGGGCGTCGGCGCCGGCGCCTGCCGGCACGCCGTACCGACGGCGAGCACCGCCAGCACCCCAGCGCACAGTGTTCGTGTCATGACGTCCCCCTATGGGCAGTTCGACCGCATCACCTGGTAGACCTTGTCGAAGCCGGCGCGCACGTGCACCGGCTCGCGCATCGGCACCCGCACCAGCGTCGTGCCGCGGTCGTCCACCCCGGCCACCTCCTCGCCGCGCCGCACCCACCGCGTCATCACCGACTCGGTCGCGCCGAACAGGCTGAGCAGGCCGGCCAGGTCGGGATCGTTGGCGGCGTTGCGATAGGCGGCGATCGCGGCGTCGACGCCGGGTCCGAACATCTGGCGCAGGAAGGCCGGCGGCACGTGGATCGGCGGGATGTAGTAGACGTTGGGCTCCAGCCCGTACTGCGGGTAGAGCGGCAGCGCGACCTTGCGGACGTGCACCAGGTAGTCGATCGGGTTGTCGGGCCGCGCCTGCTCGGGCCGCGAGATGTAGCCGGCCATGCGGATCTTGCCGATGCAGTTGACGAAGCACTGCGGCTGCAGCCCGACCTCCATCTTCGGATAGCAGGCGATGCACTTCTCCGAGGTGCCGGTCATCGGGTTGAAGAACACCTTCTTGTAGGGGCACCCCTTGACGCACTCCTGGTAGCCGCGGCAGCGGCCCTGGTCGACCAGCACGATGCCGTCTTCCGGGCGCTTGTAGATCGACCCGCGCGGGCACGAGGCGAGGCACGCCGGATAGGTGCAGTGGTTGCAGATCCGCGCCAGGTAGTAGAACCAGGCCATGTGCGGCATCGACAGACTCATGCCGGAGTCGACGGCGCCGGCGCAGTCGTCTTCGCCGACGTTGGGATAGGCGTAGTCTTCGCCTTCGGGGCGCCACGACAGCACGCGTTCGCCGGCCCTGGCCGACTCGAAGATCGTCTGGCCGGTGTAGGTGCCGCCCTTCCAGCTGCCGCCCTCCAGCATGTCGAGCAGATTCAGGTCCCAGGCCAGCGGATAGGAGCCGTAGGGCTTGGTCTCGACGTTGTTCCAGAGCATGTACTCCTGGCCCTTGCCCGACGTCCACGTCGTCTTGCAGGCCAGGGTGCAGGTCTGGCAGGCGATGCACTTGTTGGTGTCGAACACCGCCGCGAACTGCTTCTGCGGCCGGCTCTCCGGGTACCAGTAGGACATCTCCCGGCCGATCTGCCAGTTGTAGACACGGGCCATGGCTATCGCTCCTGCCGGAAGAACTCGCCGGCGAGATACCGCTTCATCGCGGCGGACTCGTTACGCGGCCGGATGCCGAGCGCCACCGGACGCCACGGGCCTTTCTGGTCGATGCCGCCGGGCTCGGCGCGGGAGATCTTGACGAACGCCTCCCGCGGCGCCCCGGTCGGACAGTGGACGTCGGGCAGGAAGCCCTTGCCGATGGCCTGGCCGAACAGGCCCTTCCGGACCAGCGAGTCGGTCATCCAGGTGGGCTTCAGCCAGCCACGTGTCGCCGACTGGTGCGACCCCGAGCGGAACATCGCCTGGAACTTCGTCCGCGGGTTCTTGGCCAGGCCGTCCTTGCGGGTCCGGGCGCCCTCGACCGAACCCGGCGACGCGCCGTACATGTTGAACCACATGCGGGTGACGCCGCGCGGCGTGCCCGGGTAATAGCGGGCCCGGCACAACAGCCGCGCGAATTCCATGTCCTTGGCATTCTTCTGCCAGCCGCGGAACGGCCGATCCTCGGGATCCGGGTCGATCCACACGTAGTCGCCGTCCTCGATGCCGAGGTCGCGGGCGTCGTTAGGGTTGACGTCGACGTAGCCCTCGGTCACGAACGGGCTGCGCGTGTCGCGGCGGTAGATGTCGCCGAACGGCCCGAACAGCACGGCGTTGATGTCGGTGTCGATCGGCGTCGTGTGCGAGCCGTGGCGGTACTTGGGCGTGTGGAAGATGAACCGGTAGCCCTGGCTCGCCAGCGGGTGCTGCGTGTTCCTGGCCTCGGCCCACGGCAGCACCACGTTGCGGCCGCAGCGGACCTCGCACGACAGGTCGGTACGGGCCACGCCGTAGTCCTCGGGCCCCTTCGGACGAATCGCCTCGTGCGCCGGCGCCACGATCACGTTCGGCTCGTGGAAGGTCGAGTCCACCGGCTCGCGGTGCACCGGCAGGTTCTCACCCGCCTCGATGAACTCGTCCTCTTCGCGGTAGAACTCCAGCCGGCCCGACTTGGTGTACCAGGGCGTCGAGTCGGCGAGCTGGTCGTAGCCGACGACCTTGGGCGAGGTGCGCGAGTTCATCAGCGCCGGGATGCCCTGGCGCGCCTTGGCCTCGAGCTCGGTGAAGCGGTACCCCTTCGTGTTGGTCGACGCATCGAGGATGCGCTGCAGGTAGACGTCGGTCCGGTTCTCGCGCACGAACCGCCACATGTCGTCGAAGCGGCGGTCGCCGGTGATGGCGGCCAGCTTCGAGGCCACCAGCGCCGTGATCTCGATGTCGCCCATGGTGTTGAAGATGCGCGGGATCGGCGTCTTCGGGAAGACGATCAGGAACGGATTGGTGACCGAGGCGGTCATGTCGGGGTGCTTCAGCTCGGCCCACGAGTCGACGCCGAACACCACGTCGGCCCACTCGCACGAGCCGCTCCACCACCACTCGTGCACCGCGATCATCTCCATGCGCGGCAGGGCGTTCACCACGGTGTTGTAGTGCCACTTGACGTTGCCGAGGATCGAGTTGGCGTTGGCGAACCACATCACCTTGGTGGGCGTCGGCATGTGGGTGGAGCCGGTCAGCAGCCGGTTGCCGACTCGCAGCGGGTGATCCTCGTGGTTGTAGAAGTGCGCCGACTCGGCCCGCCAGTACTGGCGAGGCCGCGCCGGCCTGGCGGCGTCGAGCTCGATGTCGAACGGGTTCTCGTTGATGTATTGCGGCGATCCGTTGAAGAGCGCCACGCGGTAGTTGCCGGCATAGGAACCGACGTTGCCGCCGATCTTCCCGACGTTGCCGGTCAATGCGGCGAGCAGGAAGATGTCGCGGTCCTTGTTGTCGTTGTTGAAGAACTGATTCGGCCCCATGCCGATCGCGAACAGCGTCGTGCCCGGCTGCCGGGCGAAGTCGCGGGCCAGCTGCTCGACCGCCGCGGCCGGCGCCCAGGTGATCTCCTCGGTGGTCTTCGGGTCGAAGTGGGCGGCGTACTCCTTCACCAGGTCGAACACCGGCCGGCACCGCACCGCCGTGCCGTCGGCCAGCGTCACCGTCACGCTGCCCTCGAGCTGCGGATCGCCCACCGTCGACCGCTGCCCCACCTGGTCGCGCGTGAGGGCCTTGGGCGCGTTGGTGGCGCGGTCCCACCACACGTAGTCGCCCCATTCGGTCCGCATGGCCTCGGGAATGACCTGACGCTGCTGGGCGGCTGGCGCCGGCTCGCGCTCCCCCTGCTTGAGTACGTGTGTGCTCGTGAGGTCCGAGAGGGTGCCGCCGAAGACGTCCTTCGCCCGGAGACACTTGAGCGTGTCGGTGCGGACGAGCACCGGCAGGTCGGTCCAGCGCGTGACGTAGTCGGCGTCGTAGAGCTTGTCGCGCAGGATGACGTTGGCGAAGCCCAGTGCCAGCGCCGAGGTCGTCCCCGGCCGGACGACCACGGCCTGATCGGCCTTGCTGGAGGTGGACGAGTACTCGCAGGCGATCACCACCACCTTCGTGCCCTTCAGGCGCGCCTCGGTCAGCCAGTGGGCGTCGGGCATCTTGGTCGAGATCCAGTTCATGCCCCAGACGACCACGGTCTTGCAGTGCTCGACGGCCGATAGATCGAACTCGACGGTCTGCTGGCCGGTGACCATCGGGTGGCCCGGCGGCAGGTCGGTGTGCCACGAGTAGTTGTCGAAGCCGCGCGAGCCCAGCGCGTGGTCGGGGCCGACGTTGCGGACGTGGGCGTCGAGCAGCGCCAGGGTGTTGGCCATGCGATACATCCCGAACACCCGCGTGATGCCGAGCAGCGGCATGCCGCCGCGCAGCTTGACGGTCTGCATGCCGGCGCCCTGCGTCGCCTGGATGGTCTCCTCGTCGTAGTGCTGGGCGCGCAGCCGGGCCATCCCGGCCTCGCCGGAGTAGGTGCGGGCGATGTTCTCGAGCGCCTTGGCCACCAGGGTGGCCGCCTCGTCGTGAGTCAGGCGCATCCACTCGTCACGGCCGCGCTGGAAGTACTCGGCCGGCGCGCGGCCGTCCTCGCCGCGGGGGAATCCGGCGTCCACCCACCGCTTGAAGCCGACGCGCACCATCGTCTGGTTGACGCGGCGGTCGCCGTAGAAGCGCCGCGTCAGCGCCAGGCCCTTCTGGCACACCCGCGGATCCCAGCGGTGGGTCGTGCGGTTGCCGGCCAGGTCGGTGGCCTCGCCGTAGCGCATCGTCGGCCCGATCCGGGTGATGACGCCCTGGCGCACGTAGGCGTTGAGGATGCAGTTGTGGGTGTCGTTCGGCGCGCAGGTGAACGTATAGGTCGAGTCGTAGGCGAACAGATCGCGGTAGGTCTTCTCCCAGTCGCGGTGCGGGTAGGTGGCCAGCGGGTTCGACGGCGCCTGCAGCCCCCACGCCTCGTCGGCAGAGAGCGCGAAGCCGCCCAGGCCGGCCGCGGCGACCAGGTCGAGGAACTGGCGGCGGGTTGGGTACGTCATGGCTGGCCTCCCCAGGAGCGGATGAAGGTGACGATCGACTCGATCTCGGCGCGGGTCAGCGTCGGATGCGTCGGCGAGGGCTCGGTGAACGCCACCATGCCGGTCCCGCGGCGGCCACGGGCGATCGTCTCGGTGAAGTAGGTGTCGGTCGCGGCGGCAAGGAGCACCGGGTTGTTGAGCGCCGGCGCGTCGAGGCCCTCGCCCCTGGCGCCATGGCAGCCGCTGCAGATGCGCTCGAACAACCGCTCGCCCTCGGCCCGGTCGCCGGTGGCCCAGCGCGCCGGACGGGAATCGACCGGCGCCGCGGTTCCGGCCAGCGCGCGCAGATGCGCGACCAGCCGTGGCACGTCCTGGTCGCGCAGCCCGGTCGCCGGGTCGCTCCAGGCCCGCATGCGGCGGCCCGGACGGCCGCGGCGGATGGTCTCGGCGACCAGCGCGTCGGGCGCGACGGCCAGGAAGTCAGGATTGGCGACCGACGGGAACGTCGCAACGCCGACGGCGCGCAGCCCCAGTCCGTCCCGGCCGTGGCACCCGGCGCAGAACGCCCCGAAGAGCGTGGCGCCGTCGGAAGCGAACTCGCGCTCGCCGAAGCGGGCCACGCGCATGCGATCGCGCGGCAGGTAGCTGCCGGCGACGTCGCGGCGGCGCAGCGACAGCGTGAACAGCGACAGGTCGTCCACCTCGGCGTCGGTGAGCCGCAGCGCCGGCATCTGCGAGCCGGCGACGACCGAGGCCGGCGTGCGCACGTGCTGATCGAACCAGTTGTCGAGGGTGCGGGCCCCGGGTACGGCGGTGAAGTCGGCGCGGCCCGGGTCCTTCTCCCCGGCCCGCGTCAGATCCGGCCCGTCATCGCCGCCGACGCCGCTCACTTTGTGGCAGCCGAGGCAGCCCGCCGACAGGAAGGTCGCCTTGGCGGCGATGAGCTGCGGCGCGGCGACCCGCGTCTTGAGGTACTGCTCGACCTCGGCGCGGTCGGCCTCCGACAGCGCGCCCCACGACGTGCGCCACGGGCCGTCGGTGGCCACGGCGGCCGCGGCCGCGTGGGCCGGATACCAGGTCGCGGCGAAGCCGGCGAGCCCGACGCGCGACAGGTCGGGTCCCTCCATGCCGCCGCCGTCGGGGCGGATGGTGCCGCCGCGGCCATCGACGCGGTGGCAGGCCCGGCAGTCGAGCCGCTCGAAGGTCGCCGCCCAGCGGTCGAGGCCGGCGCGCTGCGGGATCCCGCTGGCGGCATGGCAGGTGCCGCAGCCGGCCTCGGTCGATCGGGCCGGCAGCATCGGCTCCGGCCAGAACGGCACCGTGCCGTGGGCATCGGCCTTGGTGGTGGCGCGGCCCTGTCCGCCGTGGCACGGCGTGCAGCCGATCTCCGCCGGGTCGTGCACCACCGCGGGATGCGTCGTCATGCCGGGACCGGCGGCGTTCTGCTCACCGGCCGCCATCGACACGTGGCACGACACGCAGCGGTCGGCGACGCCGAGCGCCGGGTTGACGACCTGGCGCAGCCGCACCGGCGCCGGGGCGCCGTCGATCGTGATGCGTCCCTGCACCTGCCGCCACTCGAGCCAGACGCTCTCGCCGAGCGCCGCGACCACGAGCAGGACCAGAACACCCAGGCTGGACCCCAGGAGCAACCACTTGTTGCGATCGAGGGAAGAGGCCATGGCGTGCGCTCAGTGGGCCGGCCAGTCGGCCGGCGACCAGTAGAAGTGCCAGTTCGGACCGCGGAAGTAGGTACCGACCACGGTCAGCACGACGAAGCCGCACAGGAAGCAGGTGAAGAGCCCCAGCGCACCGGCGCGCGTCGAGTTGAAGCGGCGTACCAGCGCCAGCGAGTAGGCGGCGTAGATCGCGGTCAGCACCGTCCCGGGGTTGACCACGGTGATGACCAGCTGCGGGATGGTCGGGAACCACTCGCGCAGCCAGCCGTAGCGGATGATCAGCGACTCGATGAGCAGCGCTGCGGCGAACCCGACCGCCATCGAGTTGCGGGCCAGCGGCCAGCCGCCGGGACCACCGAACCACTCGCCCGTGCCGGCCTCCTCGCGATCGAGGAACGGAATCAGGCCGAGGCCGACGAGCACGATCGACGGGATGCCGATGCCGCCCATGAACGCCGAGAACGCCACCAGTTCCTGCAGCCCGAGGAAGTACCACGGCGCCTTGGCCGGGTTCTCGGGCACCAGCGGATTGGCCAGTTCCTTGAGTGGCGCATCCGACACCAGCGCCAGCGCCGTGCAGATGAAGGTGGTCAGCATCAGCACGGCCAGCTCGGCGTAGAACAGGTGCGGCATCGACGGCACCGTGTGCTCCGGGCCGTGGCCGACGGCGGCGCTGCGCCCGCGCACGATCGCCGCCAGGTGGTAGGTCTTCTGCGGCGCGTCGGTGAAGACCGGGTAGGTGTCGGCCGCCGCGGCCTCGACGCGGCGATCGGCGTCGGCCGGCTTGGCCAGGCCGCCATCCTTGCGGACGCGCCAGAAGTGCACCGCCATCAGCATCGCCGCCGCCAGCGGCAGCAGCATGACGTGCAGCAGGTAGAAGCGGATGAGCGCCTCTTCGCCCACGGTGTCGGAGCCGAGCAGGAGGAGCCGCTGCAACCCGCCGGGATCGAACCACGCGGTGATGCCGACCGCGTCGGTCACTTCGCGCGGCGATTGGGCGATGTTGGCGCCGATGGTGATCGCCCAATAGGCCAGCTGGTCCCACGGCAGCAGATACCCGGTGAACGACAGCGCCAGCGTGACGACCAGCAGCGCCATGCCGACGAGCCAGTTGAACTCGCGGCCGGCCCGGTACGACGCGGTGTAGAACACCCGGGCCATGTGCAGGATGACGGTGACCACCATCAGGTTGGCGGCCCAGCGGTGGATGTTGCGGATGAAGCGGCCGGTCGGCACGACGAAGTGGATGTCCTTCATCGAGTCGTAGGCCACGTCCGGGTAGGGCTTGTAATAGAACATCAGCAGGATGCCGGTCACCAGCGTGATGAGGAACGCCGCCAGTGTGGCGATGCCCAGGCCCGCGGTCGTCGCCCAGCGCAGGCTCCAGCGGTGCGTGCGCACCGAGTGGAGATGCAGGAACACGTTGCCGAAGACGAACGTCGAGCGGGTGCGGTCGGTCGTCGGCGCGCCGGTGCGGAACGCCGACGCCTTGAGCCGCGACGGCACCTGCCGCAGGTTGTCGCGGAAGACCTGCACGGCGTCGAGGGGCGCGCTCATACCGCCACCTTGGTGCCGGCCGGCACGGTGGTCGCTTCGTCGACGATCACGGCGCCGCCAGCGGCGCTGACCTGCAGCCAGCCGAGCGGCGTCGGCGCCGGGCCGCCGGTGACCGTGCCGTCCTTCGCGAACCGCGACCCGTGGCACGGGCACTCGAATCCCGCCGCCGTCGGCTTCACGATGCAGCCCAGGTGGGTGCAGATGATGGAGATCGCATGGACACCGTCGCCGTCGCGGAACAGCGCCACCGAGCGCCCCGGCGGCACGAACGCATCGCCGGGCTGCAGCGTCTCCGGCAGGACGACCCGGAACGTCTTCGACGGCGACGCCAGCACCGCGGCCCGGGGCAGACGCAACATGCCGATGGTGGCAAGGACCAGCGCCGACGCCATCGACCACAGCGACAGCAGCCCGAGCACGTCGCGGCGCGGCACCGCCTCGGGGTCGAGGCGCGACCGGGCGGGACCTGGGGTGACGGTCATGAGGCCCTCCAGCTGGTGACGAACGACACGCGCTCCATCGCGATGGCGTCGGCGGGACAGCGCATGACGCAGAGCGCGCAGCGGATGCAGCGGTCTTCGTCCTTGAGAATCGCGGTGTGGGCGCCGCGGTCGACGTCCTCGCCGAGCGTGCGCGCGATCACCTGCTCGCAGTCGGCGCTGGGCGCCACCTCGTCGAGCGCGACGAGCTTGAGGCACGCCGTCGGGCACACGTCCACGCAGCCGCCGCACAGCAGGCAGCGGCTGCCGTCGAAGACCGGCGTGACGCCGCAGTCGAGGCAGCGCTGGGCTTCACGCATCGCCTGCTCGCGGTCGAAGCCGAGTTCGACCGGCACGTCGGGGTGGGTCAGCCGCTCGGCCGGTTCGCGGGTCGGCACCGCCTGCCGGCGGATCGACTCGTAACCGCGTTCACGGCGGTAGCCGGGCAACGGCAGGTGCATCGTCACCGCCGAGGCGTGGAGCGGACGGCCGGTGACGTAGCTGTAGACCGAGCGCGCCGCGGCCTTGCCCGAGGCCACGGCGTCGATGAGCAGCCGCGTGCCGTGGGCGAGATCGCCGGCCACGAACACCCCGGGGGCGGTGGTGGCGAGCGTGGCCGGATCGGTGCGCGGCCAGCCCGGCCGGGCCATCTCGACATCGGCGCCGCCGTCGGCGAGAAACGCCGTCGCCGGCGCCTGACCGACGGCCAGCAGCACCGTATCGCAGGCGAGCGTCTGGCGGTCGGCGTCGTCGAACTGCGGCGCGAAGCGGCGGGCTTCGTCGTAGACACGCAGGCAGCGCCGCACCGTGACGCCGGTCACCCGACCGCCGGCATCGCGCGCGATCTCGGTGGGTCCCCAGCCGTTCAGCCGCTCGACGCCTTCCTCGTCGCCCTCGACGATCTCGACGGTGTCGGCCGGCATCTCCTCGAGGCCCTCGAGCGAGACCAGCCGCACGCGCGAGGTGCCGGGCAGGCGCGCGGCGGTACGGGCGGCGTCCCAGGCGACCTGCCGGACGACCGTCCGGGCGACGTCGTAGGCGACGTTGCCGCCGCCGACGACGACCACCTCGCGGCCGAGGTCGAGCGGCACGCCGAGCGCCGCGGCGCGCAGCAGATCGACGCCGCCGAGTACCCCGGGGCCCTGCTCGCCGGGGATGCCGACGGCCCTCGACGACTTCGCGCCGACCGCGACGACGACGGCGGCGAAGTCGCGGCGCAGATCGGCCAGCGACACGTCGCGGCCCACCGTGACGTTGCAGCGGATGTCGACGCCCAGGGCGCGGATGACCGCGACCTCCTGTTCGATCAGGGTGCGCGGCAGCCGGTAGGCGGGCACGCCCACGGCCAGCATGCCGGCCGCCACCGGCTCGCTTTCGAAGACCACCGGCGCGAAGCCGAGCAGCGCCAGGTCGTGGGCGGCCGACAGCCCGGCCGGCCCCGCGCCGATGATGGCCACCCGCTCGCCGGCGGCGAGCGGCACGCTGCCGTCGCGGCGGGCACGCAGCAGCGCCGCCATCTCGTCGGCGTCGGCGGCGATGCGCGGCGAGTGGGCCTGGGCGGCCGCCAGCACCGCGTCGGTGGGCCGCGCCTCCGGCCCGGCCAGCGCGCAGGCGAACTGCTTGAGGGCGCGGATGGCGACCGGCCGATCGACGCCGACGAAGCGGCCGTCGTCGTCGACCCGCGGCACCCGGCCGCGCCGGCACGCCGCCTCGCAGGGCGCCCCGCAGATGCGGCCGCAGATCGAGGCGAAGGGGTTCGGGCCGCGGGCGATGAGATACGCGTCCTCGAAGCGGCCCTCGGCGATCGCCCGGACGTAGCCGCGGGCGTCGGTGTGGACCGGACAGGCGCGCTGACAGGCGATCAACCCGGCGTGGTAGCCCTCCCCGGGCACCTCGACCTGAAGTCGCACCGCCTCGGCCGTCGTCGCCGCCACGTTCCCGTCTCCGTCCGGCGGCGATGGTCGCGCCGAGCGCGACGCGACGCTATGACCGGCGTCATATGACGACCGTCATGGCGGCGGCGACCACGCCCGTCGATAGTCGCGGCGTCGGCGATCGCGGACGGCGACATGACCGAGCACGAGCGCGCCCCCGACGGCGAATGGGCGGTCCTGCCGCTCGACCTGTTGTGCGACCGCCTGGTCGCCGGCCCGCACGCCGCGGTGCACGCCGCGGTGCCGCGGATCCGGGCGCGGCTGGCGACGATCGCCGAGCGGGCGCCTGGCGTCGCCACCGACGCCGTACGTCAGGCGTTCACTGCGGCGGCCGACCTGCTGCTCGCCCACCTGGCCAAGGAAGAGAACATTCTCTTCCCGGCGCTGAGCGCGCTGGCCGACGCCGCGCGGACCGGCGGGCCACGGCCGCCGCTGGCCTTCCCGACGGTGCTGCACCCGATTCGCCTGCTCGAGACGGAACACGCGCGCCTGGCGACGGCCCTCGACGACCTGCAGGCGCTTGCCGCCAGTCATCCGGACGCGGCGAGCGACGCCTGGCGGGCGGTCCTGGCCGACGTGACGGCCCTCGGCGAGACGCTGCGTGCGCACGCCGGGCTGGAGGCCGAGGTGCTGTTCCCGCGGGCGCTCGATCTGGATCGCCGCGTCTAGCAGCCCGGCCCGGGCCTCGCGGCGGATCGCCGCCGGCCGTTCCGGTATGATGCGCGCCGTGACGGTGCCCGGCGACGACGTCCTCCGGCGGATGCCGCTCTTTCGCCGCCTCGGCGCCGACGACCGATCGCGCGTCGCCGCCTCGTCGCGCCTGGTGCACTACCCGCGCGGCACGGCGATCTTCGCCGAGGGCGACGCGGCCGACGCGTTCCTCGCCATCGTCGAGGGACGCGTGAAGGTGTTCAAGTCGACGCCGGCCGGCAAGGAGCTGATCCTCGAGATCTTCGGCGCCGGCGACCCGCTCGGCGCCGTTGCCGTCTACGAGACCGCCGCCTTCCCGGCCTCGGCGCTGGCGCTCGACGACACCACCTGCCTGCGCATCGAGCTGCGCGAGTTCTTCCAGCTGCTCGAACGGCATCCGGCGCTGGTCCGCGGCCTGCTCTCGGGTCTCACGTTGCGCCTCGCCGAGCTGACGCGGCGGCTGGCCGAGCTCACCGGAGCCCGCGTCGAGGCGCGCTTCGCCCGGCTGTTCCTCAAGCTGGCGCACCAGATCGGCCGCGCCGATCGCGGCGGCGTCTTCGTGCCGATGCCGCTCACCCGGCAGGAGCTCGCCGATCTCACCGGGACGACGATCGAGACGGCGATTCGGATCATGAGCCGGTGGCAGAAGGAGGACGTCCTGCACACCGACAAGGACGGCTTCGTGCTGCTCGACCGCGCCACGCTCGAGGACGTCGCCGCCTCCTAGCGGCGCTGACGAGCCGCCCGGCGTGGCACCGGTCGGTGGTCCGTGGGGCAGAGCGTCAGCGCGGCCGGCGCACCGCTACTCGTAGCGCATCATCGCCATGAAGCCGTTGTCCATGTGGAACTGCTGGTGGCAGTGGAAGAGCGCCAGGCCGGGCTGATCGGCGACGACGTCGATCTCGACCTGCTTCCACGGCGGCACGACCACGACGTCCTTGCGCACGCCCGACGTCGGCCGTCCGTCGACCCGGACGAGCTCGACGGTGTGACGGTGCAGGTGCACCGGGTGGGGGTCGGCGCTCTGGTTGTCCAGCGTCCATCGGTAGCGCCGGCCGGCGGTGACCACGATGTCGTCGGTCTTCGGGTACGGCTTGCCGTTGATCGTCCAGTGGTGGCCGTCGCCGGTGGCGCGAAACGCCAGCGTGAGGCGGCCGTCGGGCTCGACCGCCGGCAGCGCCCTGACGCCGAACAGCGTGTAGTCCCACGGCCGCGGACTCGGCTCCACCCACTGCGGCGGTCCTGACGCACCGGCGTACTCGACGACGATCCCGAGACCCCTGGTCCGGTCGGCCGCGCGCACGCCGCCGAGGGTCCAGACGCCGGGCCGATCCATCTCGACCACGGCGTCGACCCGCTCCCCCGGGGCGATGTCCACGACCGGCACCGCCACCGGCGTCGGCACGGGATTGCCGTCCAGGGCGACGACGCGGAAGTGGTGCCCGGGCAGCGCCAGGGAGTGCGTCAGCGTGGCGCTGGCGTTGACGAGACGGAAGAGGACCCGCTGACCGGCGCCGACACGAATGGGATCGGCGGCGCCGAGCATCCGCCCGTTGATCGAGTAGGCCTTGAACTCGACGTCGCGCGCCCCCCGGCGGCGGAACGACGGCTCCCATTCGTGCAGCACGAGCGCCACGTCGTGGTCGTAGGCGCCGGGATCGCCGCCGTCCTCGACGAGGAGCACGCCGTACTGCCCGGTGTAGGTCCCCTTGGCCAGGTCGTTGCCCGCCGGCTCGTGGCTGTGGTACCAGCGCGTGCCGGCCGGCTCGGGCGTGAACCGGTAGCGCCACCGCCCCCTGGGCGGCACGCCCGGCGTGCCCTGCTCGTAGACGCCGTCTACGTCCGGCGGGATGTGCAGGCCGTGCCAGTGCACGATGTCCTCGCGCGCGGTCTCGTTGACGACGTCCACGGTGAGCGGACGCCCGCGCCGCACGCGCAGCAGCGGCCCGGGCACCTGCCCGTTGTAGGCCAGGGTCCGCACCAGGCGGCGCGGCGCGATCTCGTGGCCGAGTTCGCCGATGCGCAGCGTGACGTCGGCGGGGCCGGCCAGCACCTCAGGGGGCTGCGGGGCGTGGCGGGCCCGCGCTCCGCCGTGCTGGGCCACCGGCATCGCCCGCGAGGCCGCCCACGCCGACGTCAGCGCCATCCACTCCCGCCGCGTCATCCGCCACCCTCACCCCGCTGGCAAGCCGGCGGTCCTGCGGCTCTACCTCTGCACCGACTTCAGGAAGTCGGCCAGCGCCTGTACCCGGAGCGGCACCAGGTCGGGCTCGAGCGAACGGAACAGCGTGCTCCACACCGGCATGTCGCGCGTACCGTGGGCCGCGATCTCATCGGCGCCCTCGATGTACCGCTTGACGCGGACCTCGGGGAACTGGCCGTTGTTGCGGGCGCTGATGCGGGTGAGATCCGCCGGCGCCTTGGTGAGGGCCTTGGCGGCGGGGCCGTTCCCGGTCGCGTCGAGGCCGTGACACGACACGCAGTAGCTCTGATACATGGTGGCGCCGTCCGAGGCGGCGGTCCGCGTCATCGGCACCGTGTCGATGCGCTGCGCATGGGCGGAGCCGGCGGCCAGGCCAACGACGGCGAGTGCGGCGAACACCGGTCGAGTCATGTCGCCCTCCTTTGAGAAGGTGAGGGCGAGTCTCCTGCCGGCGGCGGCCCGGCCGTATGACGGCTGTCATACCCGGCGGTCAGCGCGGGCCCAGCGTGACGACGCTTTCGAGGTAGGTGAACCAGAGCGTCCCGCCGGCGAAGGTGCCGGTGACCACGGGGCCGCCGGCGATGCGGCCGGCAAAGGCGTTCACCGACAGGCGCGGCGTGACGGCGTAGTCGGCGGAGGCCTCGACGGCGGTGCCGAGCCGCGTGCTGCCGTTCGACCGCCGCCCGGCGAAGCCGAACACCGCGCCGCGCGACAGGGTGGCGCCGCTGCCGGCGTACCACAGGTCGGCGGCGTCGGCCAGGTCCAGCCGCCGCAGGTCGAGCCGCAGGCCGAGGGCCGGGCGCGGCCGCGCCTGCACCTGCAGGAACAGATCGCGCAGGTTCATGACCCCGTAGGCGGTCGTCTGCGCGAATCGCCGCACCGTCGGCAGCATCGGGAAGAAGGTGCCGTGCGTGGTGTCGGCGGGGTCGCCGTCACCGGTGGCGTAGAACCCGCCCGCCCGCAGCCAGGGCCGCCACGGCGCCTGCGTCCACTGATAGCCGCCTTCGAGCGCGGCGGCGAACGCGCGGTGATCGTCGCCGTACCAGCCGCCGGTCTGCGCGGCGCCCCACGCGAAGAGGTCGGCCTCGCCGCGTCCGGCCGGATACGCGCCGAGCACCACCGCCCCGCCCGTCGTCACGTCGACGTCGACGCCGCCGGGCGAGGCCCGGCCGGAGTTGTCCGGTCGCTGGGTGACGGCGCGGCGGTCGCGATACTGCCACCCGAACCCCTGGAGCTGGGTCCTCGGCCCGGCGCCGGCCGCCGGCCGCGAACTCACCGTGACGCCGCCGACCAGGAGGTCGCGTACGGTCGTCCCGGCGGCGCGGGCGAAGCCGCCCTGCGTGGGCATGAACGCCACGCCGGTGGCACGCCATCCGGGCCGCGCGACGTCGACCCGCACGCCGTCGAACACCCGCTGGTAGATCGACCACTCGAACTCGCCGACCAGCCGCGCGTCGAGGCGCTGGCGCTTCAGCGTCTCGATCTTGGCGACGCCGCTCGGCGCCTCGGCGCCGGAGGTGTAGCCCATGCGGCCCAGCGTCACGTCCACGCCGCGAACGACGGCGGGCAGGCGCAGGTTGGCGAGCCGCAGGTAGATCTGGCCGGCATCGGCGCGGCGTCCGCCCTGATCGAAATACAGCGCGCCCGTGCCCAGGGCGCCGGGACCGCTGGCGCGGTCGGGTAAGCCCGCCATGCCCACGGCCTGGACGGCCAGGGTGAGGTCCGCCCGCGGCCAGTGGCGGCGCACGTCGACGCGCAGGCGGTCGGCCAGGAAGGCGTAGGCCGGGTCGCCCCCGCCCGGCGGCGGGGTGAAGAACCGCCACGACTCGAGCCGCGTCGTGTTGACGGCCGACAGGCGCCAGGTGGCGACGGCCGGTGGCGGCTGGGCCGGGGGCTGCGCCGGCGCCGGTGCCGCAATGACGAGGCCGGCGGCGAGGGCGAGCCACGGGATGCCCCGGCGCCGCGCCGCTCGTCGGCTGCGGCACGCCAGCCGCTGGTGTCGAGGACACGTCCCGCACACGCCTCGATGCTGGACGCCGACGCCGGCCGACGCCATGACGCCCGTCATATCACGGCGCGGCGGGCCGGAGGAGCATGTGGCGACTCGCTCGCCGGCACCCGTGCACCGGTGCGCGTCGCGGAGGGATTGGGCCCATGACCATCACCGAACAGACGACCGTCGCCGACATCGCCTCCGCCGTCCCGTCCAGCGTGCGTGTGTTCCAGCGTCATGGCATCGACTTCTGCTGCGGGGGCAAGGCCCCGCTCCGCAGCGCCTGTCGAGCGCATGGGGTCTCGGTGGCGGAGATCCTGAGCGCCATCGAGGCCTCGGCCGCGGAGCGGCACGACGAGCGCGACTGGACTCGGGAACCGCTGGACGCCCTGATCGACCACATCGTCTCGACCTATCACGACGCGCTGCGTGAAGAGCTGCCGCGCCTCGAGGCGATGGCCGCCAAGGTGGCAGACGTCCACGGCGCCAGAGCGCCGGTGCTGAGGCGCCTCGCCGCGGCCGTGACCGCGCTCTCGGCCGAGCTGCGGGCGCACATGGACGCAGAGGAGCGGGTGCTGTTCCCGGCCGTTCGTGCCGCCGGGCGCGGATCCCACCGCCCCGGATCGCCGCTCTCGGTGCCGATCTCGGCCCTGGAGGACGAGCACGATCGGGCCGGACGCCTGCTGCTGGAGCTTCGCACCAGCACCGACGGCTACGTCCCGCCGGCATGGGCCTGCGCGACCTTCCGCGCGCTGTACCAGGGGTTGTCGGAGCTCGAGTCCTCGATGCACGTCCACGTGCACCTCGAGAACAACGTGCTCTTCCCACGCGCGATGCGGCTGGCCGGCGAGGCCTGAGGCGCCGCGGCCGATCGGCACGATCGCGATGCCCCGGAGTGTCGGCCGATGTCCCTCTGGCCCAAGGAGCATGGCGCCTACGGTCAGCTGGCGTTTCCCCTGCTGACCGCGCTGGTCGTCGCCGGCCCGTCGGCCGGCGGACTGCTGGTGGTGGTGGCGATGGTCGCCGGGTTCCTGGCCCACGAACCGGCCGCCGTGCTGCTCGGTCGGCGCGGACCGCGAGCCAGGCGCGAGGCGGCTCGCCGCGCCGTCGCGTGGGGAGCGGCCGCGGCCGTCGCCGTCGTCGCGGCAGGGCTCGGCGCGCTGCTGACCCTCGAGGCCGCGGTGCGGTGGTCGCTCGCGGTCCCGCTCGCACCCGCGCTCGTCGTGGTGATCGCGACGAGCCGCGGTCAGGACACGTCGTGGCCGAGCGAGACGGCGACGGCCGTCGCCTTCTCGGGAGCCGCGGTGCCGGTGGCGCTCGCCGCGCCCGCCCCGGTCCACACCGGCATGGCCGTCGCCATTCCCTTCGCCGTGCTGTTCGTGGGCAGCACGCTGGCCGTGCGAGCCCTGATCCTGCGGGTGCGCGGCGGCGGGAACGCCGCGGCGGCGAAGGCGACCCGGCGGGCCGCCCTCGCGCTCGTCGCCGGCGCCGGCGCCGGGCTCACGGCCGCCGCCGCGACGGCCCTGCTCCCAGCCTCCGTGCTGGTGGCCACCACACCCGGACTGATCACGGTGGCGGGCATGGCGATCCGTCCACCGGCGCCAGACCACCTTCGCGCGGTCGGATGGACCATCGTGGCGACGTCCGTGGTCACGGCCTCGATCGTCGTCGCGACGGCCTGACGTCCGAGACCCGGGCGACCGTCACGGCACCGGCGCGGCGTCGGGGACGTGACACTGCCGGCAACGCACCCGCTCCGGATGGGTGGTCCGAATCTCGGCTCTCGCGCCAGGCCCGGCGTGACAGCTCAGGCACTCCCCACGCAACTGCAGCGGGTGCGGAATGGTCGGCGGCGCCCCGGGCGTCGCCCGGCTCCCCCGCCACGGCCCCTGGGCCAGGCCGGTGAAGCGCGACGCCACCAGCAGCGCGCCGGTCGCCACCGGCACGTGACACTGTCGGCAGCGCTGCATCGCGCCGCTCATCGCCTCGGCGGGGTGGGGCGAGGCCGGGGCGACGCCGATGCCGGCGATGGCGGTGCCGTCGGCGTCGTGACAGGTGGTGCAGGCGCCGATCGCCGCGTCGTGGGGAATCGTCGGCGGGGCGCCGTCGTAGGCGCGGCCGAGCGCCCGCTCCCCCGTCGATCGTGGCACCGCCGCGGCCGGCGCCGGCGCGCCGCAGGCGGCGAGCCCGAGCGCCCCGGCGACGGCGGCGGCAACCGCCGCCCGGATCAGACGCGTTCGAGACGAACCGCGCATTTCTTGTAGTCCGGCTGCTTGCTCAGGTTGTCCATCGCGTCGAGCGTGAGCAGGTTGACCAGACGCGACTCGTCGAAGAAGGGCACGAACACGGTGCCGCGCGGCGGGCGGCCGCGGCCGTCGACGGCCACCGGCAGCTCGAGCGATCCCCGCCGGCTGACCAGGCGCACGCGGTCGCCGCTCTTGAGGCCCTGGGCGTCGGCGTCGGCGCGGTTCAGTTCGACGTACGCCGCCGGCACCGCCTGATGGAGCTGCCGGATCCGCCGCGTCATCGACCCGCTGTGCCAGTGCTCGAGCACCCGGCCGGTGGTGAGCCAGAACGGATAGGCGTCGTCGGGCGCTTCGGCCGGCGGGTGATACGGCCGCAGGAAGAACGCCGCTTTCTCGCCGTAGCCGGTCGCCTTGTAGAAGTGCGCGCCGCGCGGCTTCTTCACGTACGGGTCGTAGCCGGCGGTGTAGCGATACGGCGTCTCCTTGCCGTCCACCACCGGCCACAGCATGCCGCGTGTGGCCTTGAGCTGCTGGTAGCTCGCCAGGTCCTTGCCGTGGCCGAGGCCGAACGAGCGGTACTCCTCGAACATCGGCTCGTGCCAGGCGTCGTCGGGCCACGGGAAGAGATGGCCCATCCCCATCCGCTTCGCCACCTGCATCACCTGCCAGGCGTCCTCGCGCGCCTCGCCCGGGGGCTCGACCATCTGGTTCCACTGCTGGGTGCGGCGCTCGGTGTTGCCGTAGACGCCCTCGCGTTCGACCCACGCCGCCGCCGGCAGGACGAGATCGGCGATGGCGGTCGTCGGCGTCGGGTAGATGTCGCTGACGACGATGAAGCGTCCGTCATCGGGCGTGCGATCGAAGCGCGAGCGGTTGGGCAGCGTCACCCATGGGTTGGTGGTCTGGATCCACAGCGTCTTGAGGTCGCCGCGCTTGAGCGCCCGGAACATGTCCACGGCGTGGTAGCCCGGCGTGGCCGGGATGGTGCCGGCGGGCAGCTTCCAGATGTGTTCGGCCTCGGCACGATGCTCGGGATTGGTGACGACCATGTCGGCCGGCAGCCGGTTGTTGGCGGTGCCGACCTCGCGCGCGGTGCCGCAGGCGCTGGGCTGACCGGTGAGGCTCAGCGGATTGGCGCCCGGCCGGCAGATCTTGCCGGTGACGAGGTGCAGGTCGGTGATGAGGTTGTTCATCCACGTGCCGCGCACGTGCTGGTTCACGCCCATGCACCACAGGCTCACGGTGCCGCGCGACAGGTCGCCGTAGAGCGCCGCCAGTGCCCGGATCTGTTCGACGGGCACACCGGTGATGTCGCTGACGCGAGCCGGCGCGTAGTCGGCCAGGAACGTCCGGGCCTCGTCGAGCGAGCTGGCGCGCGCCTGATCCTCGAACGTGTAACGCTCGGCCTGAGCGTCGAAGCAGCCGTAGCCGATCGCCTTCAGGTCCTCGACACCGCGGCGGAACACCACGTTCTCGTCGAGGAACGCCTGCTGGATTCGCCCCTCGGCCACCAGCAGGTGGAGGATGCCGTTGGCCAGCGCCAGGTCGGTGCCGGGCCGGAACAGGACGTGGACGTCGGCGTAGTCGGTGGTCGGCGTGCGGCGGGTGGCGACGTCGACGATGCGGGTGCCCGGCTTCTGGCGCCGGGTCTCGAGCATCCGGCTGAAGAGCACCGGATGCATCTCGGCCATGTTGTTGCCCCACAGCACGAAGTCGTCGGCCAGGTCGAGGTCCTGGTAGCAGCCCATCGGCTCGTCGCTCTGGAACTGCGTGACGAACCCCGACACGGCGCTGGCCATGCACAGCCGGGCGTTCGGCTCCAGGTTGTTGCTGCGGAGGCCGCCCTTGACCCACTTGAGGGCGGCGTAGCCGTCGAAGACGGTCCATTGCCCGGAGCCGTACATCCCGACGGCCCCGGGGCCGTGGGTCTTCAGGGTCTCGCCGAAGCGCGTGGCGACCAGGTCGAGGGCCTCGTCCCACGACACCCGCGCCAACGATCCGTCGGCCTGCCGGCGCTGCGGATACAGCAGCCGATCCTCGCCGTAGAGCAGGCCCGGGGCGTGGTAGCCCTTCACGCAGAGCAGGCCGCGGTTGACCGGGCTGGCCTCGTCGCCGCGCACCGCGACGACCCGCCCCTGCTCCACCCCCACCATCACCCCGCAGCCGGTGCCGCAGAACCGGCACGGCGCCTTGTCCCAGACGATCGAGGCGCGATCGACCGGCGCGGTGCTGCCGAGGCGGGCGGCCTCCTCGCGGTCGGCGCACGAGAACGCCGCGACCGCCGGCGCCGCGGCGCCGGCCATGCGCAGGAATGCGCGCCGCCCGACCCGCGCCGTCATCGCTCCCGCCTCGCCTGGCCGTAGCGGCGCTCCATCTCGCGGGCGATGGCGTCGGCCTGCGCTTCGGCGCCCTGCTGCAGCCACTGGTGTTCCGGCCGGTTCAGGATCTCGTCGATGACCTGGTTGGCTTGCCGCGCCGCCTCACTGCGGCCGGCCCGCGCCGCCGCCGCGGTGATCTCGCGCGCTTCGGGAATCAGCTCCATGTAGAAGCGCTCGGCGACCTCGAACATCCCGTGCCACTGGGTGTAGTCGGGGGCCATCATCGACGCGCCCATGCGCGCCCGCCGCCCTTCGTGGTGCCACAGGTAGTACCACGTCCACTCGATCTTCTCGTCGTACTGGGTCTTGCTGATCAGGCCGTTGGCGGCCAGCGCGCTCATGATCGCCTGCCCCGGCTTGGCGAACTTCTCGTTGTAGTGGACGACCAGGTCGTCGTACTGCCGGTAGAACAGGTTGATGTGATCGGGGGTGTGGCAGGTCGAGCACACCTGCTTCATCCGGTTGCGCTTGGCCTCGGCGGTGTCGGCGATGGCGGCGCGCCGCCGCTCGGGGTCGGTCTCGGTGACCACGGCGTGATTGGCGTCGGTGTCCATCACCAGGCTCACCGGCGGCCGGTTGGTCCACGAGATGCGTTCGCCCGGGTCGTGGGTGATCCGCATGCCGTTGCGGAGGTTGGCGCTCATGTGGCAGGTGGCGCAGGTCGGCGCCGCGCTGTAGTCCTTCCCCACCACCCACGGCCGGGCGTCGAGGTTCATCTCGTCGATGAGGTCGCGGAAGGCGACGCCGTGCTTCGACTCGTCGTAGATCTCCTTCTGCGGATGGTCGGGGCCGAGGTGACACTTGCCGCAGTTCTCGGGCTGGCGGGCCCGCCGCGCCGAGAAGTCGTGCCGGCTGTGGCAGGCCGCGCACGAGCCGGCCGAGCCGTCGAGGTTCAGCCGGCCGATGCCGGTGTTGGGCCAGCTGGTGCTGCTGAAGAGCGGCTTGCCGCTCTCGTTGCGGACGATGCGGCCGACGGCGTCGGCGTCGGTCGGCTGGCCACGCTCGTCGGGCTTCAGGTCGCGCACCGTCACCAGGCCGCCGTCGGTGGCCTGGAAGGCCACCACCGAGCCGTGGCACTGCTGGCAGCCGGAGTTGGCCGGCGCCATGCCGTTCACAGTGGTCACCGCCTTGCCCGGCGTCGGCGAGTGCGGGCTGAACGCCACCCGCGACCCCTCGACGGTCTCGGCCAGGAAGTTGTCGAGCGACGCCAGGATGTTGCCGGCCTTGGAGTGGTGACTGGCCGAGAACTCGGCCGCCTCGGTGGGATGGCAGCGCGCGCAGTCGCGTGGCGTCACGACCGTGGCGATCGACTGCCCGTAGTGACTGAAGACGTCGGGGTCCTTCACGTCGGCCTGGTGGCAGTCCACGCACGCGACGCCCTTCTCGGCATGGGTCGAGCCGCGCCAGTGGTCGACGATGCCGGTCGAGACCTGGCTGTGGCAGTCCACGCACTGCCGCGACGCCGCCGGCGTCGGGGTCTCGGCCCGCGTCAACCCGGCCTCCTGGTGCCGCCGCGCCACCTCGAGCCACTGCACGGTGACCAGCGACAGCAGGAACAGCAGGCCGAGGCCGGCGATCAGCCAGCGTTTCTGATCGAGTGTCATGACATCGTCCTCAGTGCGCGACCAGCGCCTCCCAGAGCGTGAACCCCATGATCGTCAGGGCGCCGACCACGCCGATCCAGACGCTGATGTCGGCGTACTTGAAGCGTCGCACCAGCCAGTCGTCGATGAACGGCCACAGGAACATCACGAACACGATCAGTCCCTGGGTCAGCACCGCCGTGGTGCCGGAGAACAGCTTCAGCCAGCGGAAGGCGACGTAGAAGAACCACTCCGGCTTGATGATCTCCGGGGTGATCTGCGGGTCGGCGCGCGGCCCCATCGTCACCGGCAGCAGCGTCGCCAGCGCGCTCAGCAGGATCATCAGCGTCAGGCCGATGATGAGCTCGGTGAAGAAGTGCTCGGGGAAGAACGCGAACTGGCGCGGCGGTCCCGGCGGCTCGCGCTCGAACTTCAGTTCGGTGACGCCGTGCAGCCGCACCAGCCCGATGTGCATCATCAGCACCAGGATGAGCGTGACCGGCAGCACCGCGGCGTGGAGGATGAAGAAGCGCGACAGCGTCCGGTCGTTGTAGCTGTCGCCGCCGAGCAGCACCTGCTTCATGAACGGCCCGACCACCGGCACGGTGTCGCTGATGTTGGCGCCGACGGTGGCGCCCCAGTAGCTGAGCTGCTCGAACACCAGGCTGTAGCCGGTGAAGCCGATGAGCAGCGTGCAGACCAGCAGCGTCATGCCGATCATCCAGTTGAGCTCGCGCGGCCGGCGGTAGGCGCCGGTGAAGAACACCCGCATCTGGTGCAGGACGACGGCGGCGATCATCAGCGTCGCGCCCCACTTGTGCAGGCCGCGCAGGTACCAGCCGAAGGCGGCGTCCTCGGTGATGTAGCGCACCGACTCGTAGGCAGTGGCCGGCGCCGGCTGGTAGTAGAAGGCCAGCAGCACACCGGTGACGATCTGCACGACGAAGAGATAGGCCGGGGTGCCGCCGAGCGCGAACCACCAGCGCTTGAGGTGGTACGGCACCGGCTCGTTCGACATCGCCGCGACGGCCTCGAGCGACACCGGCACGCGTTCGCCGATCCAGCCGCGGACGTCGTTCATGCGCGGCCTCCTCGAGCACCGGGGCTCGGGGCTCGGGGCCCGGGGCTGATTGGCGTGCGCGCGTCGCGCGCCTGCAGACAGCCCAGGCACGGATCGTGGCCAGGGCCGACCGGCCCGGTCGTCTCGACGATGCCCGCCACCTCGCCCATCGACAGGTGCTCGGCCGGCACGAAGATGTAGAGCAGGTCCTTCTGTACCGCCAGCGCGTAGCGCGGCAGCACCTGACCGGCCTCGCCGGGCGGGCCGCCGGTGGCGGTCCCTTCGGGGTCGAAGGTGCCGTTGTGGCACGGACAGAAGTAGCGGTTGTTCTGCGGCTCCCAGCGCACCTGGCAGCCCAGGTGCGGGCAGGTGCTCGACAGCGCGATGAAGTCGGCGGCGCCGCCGGTCGTGCCGCGCCGGGTGACGTTGACGGTCCGGCCGTCGGGCGTGCGATACAGCAGGGTCGCGCCCGGAGCGACGTCGCGCACCCGGGCGACGAACAACTGGTGCAGGCGCCCGGTGTGCGCGGGCAGCATGAAACGGCCGCTGACCCAGGCGAACACGCCGTAGCCGCCCACCAGGCCGGCGAGCATCGCCAGCCGCGACGACAGCCACAGCACGGCCCGGCGCGACGGCGGGTCGGGCTCGGGAGTCGGCAGCGCGTGGGACATGCGACACCTCAGAAGGGAGTGAAGCCCGACGACGGGTACCGCGTCATGGTGTGGAGGTGGAAGAGCGGCTGGGCGTAGGCCAGCGCGATGAGCAGCACCGCCACCGCGCTCCACCATCCGAGCCGATCCCACAGCCAGCCGCCGGCCTGCGGCGCATCCAGCGACTCGGCGTACTCGATCGGCGGACGCTCCCCCTGCGGCGCGACCAGCATCGTGCCGACGACGACGGCGACGTAGCTCATCGCCGACACGAACAGGATGACCCCGCCCACCGCCGACAGGGTGACCAGGGGCACCCAGGCCTGCGCCGCCTCCACACCCTGGAACTCGCCGGTGTAGACCCGGCGCGGCATGCCCATCAGCCCGGCGATGTGGCTGGGAATGCTGAAGCACTGCATGCCGACGAACCACAGATAGGGCTGCCATGTGGCCAGGCGGGGCCACGCCACCGGCCGTCCGGTGAGACGCGGCAGCAGCCAGTAGGTGCTGCCCATGAAGGTGAGGGCGACGGCGGTGCCGACGGTCAGGTGGAAGTGCCCCTGCACCCAGGCGGTGTTGTGGATCATCGCGTTCATGGCGTAGGCGGCGTTGATGGCGCCGCCGAAGCCGCCGAGCGCGAAGGTCACCATCGACAAGGCGACGCTGGCGAAGAACGGATCCCGCCACGGCAGCATCGCCAGCCACCCGAACCGCCCGGTGCCGCCCCGGGTGCGTCCGGCGTGCTCGAGCGACGCGATCACGGTGAAGGCCGTGACCAGGCTCGGGAACATGATGGCGTAGGTGGTGAAGGTGTGCACGAGCTTCCAGCCCGTGCCGACGCCGGGATCGGTGAACTGGTGATGAAAGCCGACCGGGGTCGAGAACAGGATGAACTGGACGAAGACCACCCGGGTGACGGCGTCGCTGAACAGCCGGCCACCAGCGACGCGTGGGATCACCGTGTACCAAAGCACGTAGGCCGGCACCAGCCAGAAATAGGTCAGGGGATGCCCGAACCACCAGAAGTAGGTGCGGGCGACGATCGGATCGACCCGCTCGATGAAGCCGAGCGACCACGGCACCAGATAGACCAGGACCTCGACGGCGAGTCCGGCGGTGGCCAGCAGCCAGATCGCCACCGTCGTCAGCATGCCGTGCATCGCCAGCGGCACGCGCTCGCCGTTGGTGCGCCGCCAGGCGCGGAAGCTGCCGATCATCACGCCACACCAGATCCACGAGCCGACGACGAGCAACGTGGCCCCGAGGTAGAAGGCCGGATGCGCCAGCAGCGGCGGGTAGAACGTGTAGAGCACCGTGCTCGTGCCCGACAGGATGGCCAGGGTGGTGACGATGGTGCCGACCGCCGCAACCCAGAAGCCCGCCCACGCCCAGCGCAGCCCGGCCACCCGGCCGAGCGTCGTGGCGGCCACGAGATAGCCGAGCGCCATGATGAAGAACGTCGTGAACACCAGCGCCTCGAGCACGCCGTGGGCCGTGACCGAGAGGTAGTACAGCCGCGCGCTGCCGAACGGCAGCTCGACGCCGGCCCGGGCCAGGGCCTGCATCACCGCCATCATCCCGCCCACCGCGAACGCGGCGATGGCCACCCACAGGTTGGCGAGCACCAGGCGGGTCGCTGCCGTCATCGCCGCGGCTCCACGATGACGGTGCCCTGCATCAGATGGTGGGCCAGGCCGCAGTACTCGTTGCAGACGACCAGGTACTCCCCGGGGGTGTCGAAGGTGGCCGTCGCCTGGCTCACATAGCCCGGCGCCACGGTGAGGTTCACGTTGGTGCCGACGATCTGGAAGCCGTGCAGCACGTCCGGACTGGTGATGCGGAAGGTGACCGGCACCCCCGCCGGGATCCGGACGACTGACGGCCGGAACACGTAGAACTCGGCCCGCATCGACACGGTGACGCCGTCGGGGCCGGAACGCACCCCCGGCGAGGCGAATTCGCCGGTCACGCCCAGCGTGTCCGGATCGACGGTTTCGGTATGGCTGGGCGGGTGGGTCGAGCCGGCGAGCGCCGTCGCCACGATGGCGCCGGTGAACAGCGCCAGCATGGCCGTCGCCGCCCACATCCAGATCCGCTCGGTGCGCTCGACGTGCATGGCCCTCTACGGTGTGCTGCGCGGCAGGAAGAGGCCGAAGAAGAACCCCAGCCAGCCGACGACGACGAGCACCCCGAACGCCGCGACGATGGCGAGCGTGCCTCGCGTGTCGGACTCGGGGGTGTCGGCCATGGGGTCCCGGGGGCGGAGTCTACGGCGAAGGACCACGCCGCGCAAATACGCGACCTCCGGCGTCCCGGCCCCGTCAGCAAGATCGATTCCGCGGCCGACGGCCCCCGGCCCGCCAGCCGTCCCCGGCCGCTGGCGCCGACCGCGGGATAATACCCGGGCGGTGTGAGATTCTTCCGCAGTGGGAGGGCCGATGGATCGACGAGACGCACTCACCGCCGCGGCCGGGCTGGCCCTCGCGGCCGGCACCCGGCCCGTGGCGGCCCGCACCAGCGACGCCGACGTGCTGAAGATGCTCGACACCTTCGCCGCGGCCTGGAATGCCCACGACGTCGACGGCCTGATGGCGTGCATGACCGACGACTGCGTGTTCGAGGCCTCCGCCGGCAAGGAGGTGGCGGGTGCCCGCCACGTCGGCACCGAGGCCGTGCGCCGCGCCTACGCGGCGGTGTTCGCCGCCTACCCCGACGGCCGCTGGAACGAGCCGCGCCACTTCGTGGCCGGCGATCGCGCGGTGTCGGAGTGGCGGTTCACGGGGACCGCCGCCGACGGCACCAGGGTCGAGGTGAACGGCTGCGACGTCTTCACCCTGCGCGGCGTCAAAATCGTCGTGAAGAACTCGTACCGGAAACAGCGCACTGCGTGAAGGACAAGGAGCGAGTGATGACCCGGATGTCCGCAACCGGCGCAATCGTGGGCCTGATGCTGGCGGTGGTGCCAGCCGGCGCCCAGACGACCCACCGCTCGGCCGAGCACGACTATCGGGTCGTCACCGTGGTCGACGGCCTGGTCCAGCCGTGGGCGATCGCCTGGCTGCCGGGCGGCGACGCCCTCGTCACCGAACGGCCGGGCCGGCTGCGCATCGTGCGTGGCGGGACGCTGCTGCCACAGGCCGTCGAGGGCGTGCCGCCGGTCGTCTTCCAGGGCCAGGGCGGCCTGCTCGAAGTGGCCGTGCATCCCGGGTTCGCCACCAACAGGCTCGTCTACCTCACCTACGCGAAAGCCAAGGCCGACGGCAGCGGCGCCACCACGGCGCTGGTCCGCGGCACGTTGGAGAACGACCGGCTGACCAACGTCCAGCCGCTCTTCGAGTCGATCTCGACCGGGCGCGGCCACTTCGGCGGCAAGATCGCCTTCGATGGCAAGGGCCACCTGTTCCTGACCCTCGGCGACCGCCAGGTGCCGCCAGAAGGCAACCTCGAGGCGCACCCGGCGCAGGATCTGTCGAACCACCACGGTAAAGTCGTCCGCCTCAACGAGGACGGCAGCGTGCCGGCCGACAACCCGTTCGTCGGCAAGCCGCCGGCCCGGCCGGAGATCTGGAGCTACGGCCACCGGAACGTGCAGGGCATCGCCATCGACCCGGCCACCGGCCACGTGTGGACCAACGAGCACGGCCCGCAGGGCGGCGACGAGCTCAACCTCGATCGCGCCGGGAAGAACTACGGCTGGCCGGTGATCGGCTTCGGCGTCAACTACCGCACCGGGTCCGCGATTCACAGCGGCACGCACCGCGAGGGCATGGAGCAGCCGGTGCACATCTGGGTGCCGTCGATCGGCATCTCGGGGGCGATGTTCTACACCGGCGACCGCTTCCCGCGCTGGAAGGGCCACCTCTTCGTCGGCGGCATGGCCGGCGAGCAGGTCGGCCGGCTGACCATCCGCGGCGAGCAGGTGCTGGCCCGCGAGACGCTGCTGCCCGGCGTCGGCCGCGTCCGCGACGTCCGCCAGGGACCCGACGGGTTCATCTACCTGGTCACCGAGGATGACGACGGCAAGCCGACGCCCATCGTCCGCCTCGAGCCGGTCGAGCGGACCTCGACGCGGTAACGGCGTGCGCGGCGCCCGGTTCGCCCCGACCACCCCGCGCCGGCTGGCCGCGGTGCTCGTCGCCGTGGCCGGCGTCGCGGGGTCGGCCCAGACGTTCGACCGGGCGGCCCTCGACGCGCAGATCGGCCGCATCTTCGCCGACCACGCCTACGACGTCCCGGCGTTCGGCCCGGCGCGCTGGCTGCCCGACGGCGCCGGCTACTCGACGGTCGAGTCCGATGCCCAGGGCCGCTCGGAGATCGTCCGCTACGACGCCGCCTCCGGCGCCCGCAGCGTCCTGGTCGCCGGCGCGCGCCTGGTGCCGTCCGGGCAGTCGGACGGCCTGACCATCGCCGACTACCAGTGGTCGGCCGACGGCAGCCGCCTGCTCATCTTCACCAACACGCGCAAGGTCTGGCGGCTGAACACCCGCGGCGACTACTGGGTGCTCGAGATCGCCTCGGGGCGGCTCAGCCAGCTCGGCGCCTCCGCGCCGGAGGCGTCGCTGATGTTCGCCAAGTTCTCCCCCGACGCCACCCGCGTGGCCTACGTGCGCGCCAACGACCTCTACGTCGAGCGGCTGAGCGACCACCAGGTCACCCGGCTCACCTCCACTGGCTCGGACACCATCGTCAACGGCACCTCCGACTGGGTCTACGAGGAGGAACTCGGCGTCCGCGACGGCTTCCGCTGGAGCCCCGACGGCCGGCGGATCGCCTACTGGCAGTTCGACACCGCGGGCGTCGGCGTTTTCACGCTGGTCAACAACACCGACGGGCTCTATCCGTTGGTGACCCGAATCCCCTACCCGATGCGGGGTACGACCAACTCGGCGGTGCGCATCGGCGTGGTCGCCGCCGATGGCGGCGACACGACGTGGATGGCGACGCCGGGCGACCCGCGCGACACCTACCTGGCGCGGCTGGAGTGGCAAGGCGACGGCGCGCTGGCGATCCAGCAGCTCAACCGCCTGCAGAACCAGCAGGACCTCCTGCGCGCCGATCCGGGCACCGGCCAGGTGACGCGCCTCTTCCGCGATCGCTCGGAGACGTGGGTGGACGTCGTCGACACCGTGCGCTGGACCGACCAGGGGAGGGCGTTCTTCTGGGTGAGCGAGCGCGACGGCTGGCGGCACGTCTACAAGGCCGCCGCCGACGGCTCGACGACGACGCTCGTCACCGCCTTCGACGCCGACATCACCGAGGTGGCCGGCACCGACGCCGCCGACACCTGGGTCTACGTGGTCGCCTCGCCCGACGACCCGACCTCCCGCTACCTCTATCGCGCCCGCGCCGATGGCCAGGGGACGCCCGAGCGGCTGACGCCGCCCGACCAGCCCGGCGTCCATGGGTACCGGGTGGCGCCGGGCGGCCGGCTGGCCTTCCACACCTGGTCGCGCTTCGACGTGCCGCCGGTGACCGACGTCGTCGAACTGCCCGGCCACCGGGTGCTCCGCACGCTGACCGACACGACGGCCCTGCGCCAGGCGCTCACCGAGGTCGTCGCCCGTCCGGTCGAGTTCTTCACCGTGCCCGGCGCCGACGGCGTCGTCCTCGACGGCTGGATGCTGAAGCCGCGCGACTTCGATCCCGCGCGGCGCTACCCGCTCCTCACCTACGTCTACGGCGAGCCGGCGGGGACGACGGCCGCCAACCAGTGGTACGGCGGCACGACGCTCTTCCACCGCGCGCTGGCCGACGCCGGGTATGTCGTGGTGAGCATGGACAACCGCGGCACGCCGACGCTCAAGGGCGCGGCGTGGCGCAAGGCCGTCTACGGCGCGGTCGGCGAGCTGTCGGCGAAGGACCAGGCGGCGGCGGTGCGCGCGCTCCTCGCCCGGCACCCGTTCCTGGACGGCTCACGGGTCGGCGTGTGGGGCTGGAGCGGCGGCGGCTCGAACACGCTGAACGCGATGTTCCGCTTCCCGGAGGTCTACCACGTCGGCGTGTCGGTGGCGCCGGTGCCCGACCAGACGCTCTACGACACGATCTACCAGGAGCGCTACATGGGCCTGCCCGAGGCCAACGCCGACGGCTACCGGCGCGGGTCGCCGATCCATCAGGCCGAGGGCCTGAAGGGCGCCCTGCTCGTCATCCACGGCTCGGGGGACGACAACGTCCACGTGCAGGGCACCGAAAAGCTCGTCAACCGGCTCATCGAGCTCGGCAAGCCGTTCGACGCGATGATCTACCCCAACCGCTCGCACTCGATTTCCGAGGGGCCGGGCACGACCGTGCACGTCTACCGGCGGATCGCCCGCCACTTCGTCGATCACCTGCCGCCCGGCGGCCGCTGATCCCGCCGTACAGAGGAAGGGCGCGACGAGCCGTCGCCCGCCGCGCCCCGGTGACTGGCGCCGCCCTACTGCTTGCGGTACGTGCTGACCGGCGGCAGAAAGCTGCCGGTGCCCTCGGGCGGCTTCTCGCCGGCGACCACCGGCAGGGTCAGCGTGCCGATGCCCTCGATGCTGGCGGTGATGGTGTCGCCGGGCTTGAGGAACATCTGCTTGCCGCGCACCGCCGTGCCCATGCCGACGCCGCCCGAGGTGCCGTTGTTGATGACGTCGCCCGGGAACAGCGTGATGATCGACGAGGCGTACTCGATGAGCTCGTAGACCGAGTGGATCATGTCGCCGGCCTGGCCTTCCTGCATCTGCTGGCCGCCGACGCTCAGCGTCTGGCGCAGCCGCTTCATCGGGTCGCCGTAGAACTCCTTCGGCACGATCCACGGGCCCATCGGCGCGAAGGTGTCGTGGCCCTTGCCGACCAGCCAGTCGGACCCGCCCATGCCGCCCGGCGGCCGGCCGCCGCGGTCGGAGATGTCCACCGTGACCATGTAGCCGAAGATGTGGTCGGCGGCCTTGGTGGCCGGCACGTAGCGGGCGGCGCGGCCGATGACGATGCCGAGTTCGACCTCCCAGTCCATGCGGTCGCGCCCGTAGGGCATCACCACCGCGTCGCCGTTGCCGATGATGGCGCCCTCGGTCGGCTTGAGGAAGAGGTACGGGACGCCGCGGTTCTTGCGGCGCTCCTCGGCCTCCTTCTTCTGCTGTTCGGCGCCGCCGCCCCCGCCCTCGCCGACGTGGGTGTAGAAGTTCACGGCCGCGTTCATCATCTTGCCAGGCATCAGCGGCGGCAGGGTCCGCACCTGGCCGAGGTCGTAGATGTAGCCGGGCCGCGGCGAGGCCGCCAGACGCTTGTTCCGCACGATGTCGGTGACCAGCTCGTAGAGCCGGAACTTCCAGCCGTACTCGTACTGCCCGACCAGCTCGCGCATGGTGTCGGGCATCGGCATCGGCGGGTAGGCCCGGTCGCGCTCGAGCGACCGGTTGGCGGCGGCCAGGTCGATGATGAACTTGTCCTGCAGCACCACGCCGATGCGTGGCTCGCCGCCGATCTCGAAGGTGCCGAGCTTGAACGGTTCGGCGGCGGTCGCCTCGGGGCCACGCTGCGCAAAGAGCGGCGTGGCCACGGCAATCGCCAACAGGACCGTGATCCCTGTCAGTCGTCGCATCAGATCCCCCAGTGACACAAGTAGTGCGGGCAGCGCTTTCGACTGTGACCGCGCGCAGCCGGGCCTGTCAAGATAGCGGCTGGCTCATGCTTACCCCGCTCCCGATCGATTCGGTCGTGCCCGAGGTCGTGGCCCGGCTCGCCACGGCGCGGGCGGCCGTGCTGGTCGCCGGACCGGGCGCCGGCAAGACCACCCGCGTGCCCCCGGCGCTGGTCGGCGCCGGCCGGGTCCTGGTGCTCCAGCCGCGCCGCGTCGCCGTGCGGGCGGTGGCGGCGCGCATCGCCGAGGAGCGCGGCTGGACGCTCGGCACCGAGGTCGGCTGGCACGTGCGGTTCGAACGCCGCTTCGCCCCGGCCACGCCGCTGGTGGTGGTTACCGAGGGCATCCTCACCGCGCGCCTGCAGCAGGACCCGCTGCTCTCGGACGTGACCACGGTGGTGCTCGACGAGTTCCACGAGCGCAGCCTGCACGTCGATGTCGGGCTGGCGCTCGCCCGGCAGGCGTGGCGGGCCCGCGACGACCTGCGCCTGCTGGTGATGTCGGCGACGCTCGACGCCGCGCCGGTGGCCCGCTACCTCGGCGACTGCCCCGTCATCGGCGTGCCGGGCGTCGGGCATCCGCTCGCCGTCGAGTACGCCCCCGGCGAGACGGCTGCCGAGGCGGTCCGCGACGTCCTGACGCGCACGCGCGGCCAGGTGCTGTGCTTCCTGCCGGGTCGGCGCGAGATCGAGCGCACCGCCGCCGCGCTGGACGGGCTGGCCGGCAGCGAGGTCGTGCCGCTGCACGGCGGGCTCGACCTCGACGCCCAGGTGCGGGCCGTCTCGGCGGCCGCGGCGGGACGGCGCCGGGTCGTGCTGGCCACCAACATCGCCGAGACGTCGCTCACCGTGCCCGGCGTGTCGGTAGTCGTCGACAGCGGCCTGGTGAAGGTGGCGCGCTACGACGCCGCCCGCGGCGTCGATCGGCTCGACGTCGAGCGCGTCACCGCCGACAGCGCCACCCAGCGCGCCGGCCGGGCCGCCCGCCTCGGACCGGGCCTGGTCCGGCGGCTGTGGGACGCCCGCGACCGGCTGCGCGAGGCCCGCGAGCCGGAGGTGGCGCGGGTGGATCTGGCCGGGGCCGTGCTCGACCTGGCTGCCTGGGGCGCCGACCCGCGCACCGTCGAGTGGTTCGAGGCGCCGCCGGCGCCCGCCCTCGCCGCTGCCGTGACGCTGCTCGAACGGCTCGGCGCCGTCGTCGAGCGCGACGGCCGGCTGCAGGCGACCGCCCTCGGTCGCCGCCTGCAGCGCTGGCCGCTGCACGTCCGGCTGGCGCGCATCCTCGTCGAGGGCGGCGGCGCCGCCAACGTCGTGGCGGCGTGTGCGCTGCTCGCCGAGGGCGTGGCGCGGGGCGCCGCCGACGTCACGACCACCTGCGACCTGTACGCCGATCTCGATCGCCTCGCCACCCAGCCGCCGCAGCTGCGGCAGGCGGTGCGCGACCTCGAGCGCCTCGCCTCGCAGACGATCGAGGCACGCTCCGCTGCACCGCTCGACGACACCGCATTGCGCCGGGCGATCTACGCCGGCTACGCCGACCGGCTCGCCCGCCGGCGGCCCGGCCCCGGCGACCGATTCACGCTGGCGTCCGGACATGGGGCGACGCTGGCGCGCGAGTCCGGGGTGCGCGACGCCGAGTTCCTCGTCGCGCTCGACGTCCGTGGCGGCGGGTCGCGCGGGGTCAGCGAAGCCCGCATCCACCTGGCCAGCGCCGTGGACCCGGCGTGGATCGTCCCCACCGCGGTCGTCGTCGAGCACGGCCTGGACGCGGCGTCGGGCCAGGTGCGGGCGCGCGAGGTCGCCCGCGTCGATGCGCTGGTCGTGCGCGACACCCCGGTTGCCGTGGACCTCGACGTCGCTGCCGACATCCTCGCCGACGCCTGGCTCGCCCGCGGCCCCGGCGACGAGGACACCCAGTGGCTCCGTCGGCTGCGCTTCGCCGGGTTGGACGCCGCCCTCACGGACCTGGTGCGCGCCGCCGCCCGCGGCGCGCGGTCGGTGGCCGATATCCGCCTCTCCCACGCTCTGCCGCCCGACACCGCGCGGCAACTGGCACGCCTGGCGCCGACGTCGCTGCCGGTGCCGAGCGGACGAACGGCTCCGCTCGACTACGGCGAGGACGGCTCGGTCACCGTGTCGGTCAAACTCCAGGAGCTTTTCGGGCTGGCCGAAACCCCGCGCCTGGGGCCGGGGCAGGTGCCGGTGACCGTCAGCCTGCTGGCCCCCAACGGCCGGCCGGTGCAGACCACCCGCGATCTGCGGAGTTTTTGGCAGCGCACCTACCCGGAAGTCCGCAGGGAGCTGCGCGGCCGCTATCCGAAGCACCCGTGGCCCGAAGACCCGTGGACGGCGATGCCGACGCACCGGACGGCACGATCCGCGAGAAAATGACGGCAGCGGATGGACGCCTTCCGTTCCATTCGTCTGCGACTGTCTCCGGCACCCCGCTTGCACGACCGATGACGATGTCCCTGCTCGCCCGCTCGTGGATCGCCGCCGCCGCCCTCGCCCTTCCGGCCGCGGCACTGGCCCAGCCCGCGCGGAGCCTCGCGCCGCACCAGTGGGATGCCGGCATCCGCCTGGCCGAGGCCCCCGACGTCAATCCCGACCCCCGCGTCGTCGAGGTGCACCTCACCGCGCAGGTCGCCGACGTCGAGGTGGCGCCCGGCCAGCGGGTGCGGGCGTGGACCTACAACGGCGGTCTGCCCGGGCCGCTCATCACCGGCAAGGTCGGCGATCGGCTGATCGTCCACTTCACCAACCAGCTCGACGAGCCGACGACGATTCACTGGCACGGACTGCGCGTGCCAATCGAGATGGACGGCGTCCCCGGCATCTCGCAGCCCGAGGTGAAGACCGGCGAGACCTTCACCTACGACTTCGTGCTGCGCGACGCCTCGCTCTACTGGTACCACCCGCACGTGATGTCGGCCGCCCAGGTGGGCTACGGGCTCTACGGGGCGCTGCTCGTCGAGGACCCCGACGACGGCGTCGGCATCGCCGACACGCTCACGCTGGTGTTGAGCGACATCGGATTCGACAAGAGCGGCACGCTGGAACCCGCCGACAGCGGCGGGTCGGCCGGGATGGTGTTCGGCCGCGAGGGCGCGACGGTGCTGGTCAACGGACGGGTGCGGCCGACCCTGAAGGCACGCGCCGGCGCGCCGCAGCGCTGGCGGATCGTCAATGCCGCCAAGAGCCGTTTCTTCTACCTCGATCTCGACGGCCAGACGTTCACCGTGATCGGCCAGGACGGCGGCCTGCAGGAGCGGCCGGTGACCAGCGACATCCTGCTCATCACGCCGGGCGAACGGATGGACGTCGTCGTCATGCCCACCGGCACGCCCGGTTCGACGCTCACCGCGCGCGGGATGCTCTACAACCGCGGCTACGGCAGCGTCGAGTACCGCAGCGTCGAAGACCTGTTCACCATCGCCTTCACCGACGAGGCGCCGATGAAGGCTCCGGCGCTGCCGGCGATCACCCGCGACATCACGCCGCCGGCGGCGGCCGGCGCCACGCCGGTGGCGATGGTCCTGACGCTGCCGCCCCAGGAAGCCGGGCAGTCGGAGTTCCGCATCAACGGCGTGCCCTACTGGAAGGCCAAGCCCTTCGAAGCCCGGCTCGGCGAGACGCAGCTGTGGACGATCACCAACGACACCGAGTGGGATCACCCCTACCACCTGCACGGCTACTTCTTCATGGTGGTGGACGAGGCCGGCCGGCCGATCGGCCCCAAGGTGTGGAAGGACACGGTGAACGTGCCGATGAAGTCCACGGCCCGGGTGCTGGTGCACTTCGACGAGCGCCCCGGCGAGTGGATGATCCACTGCCACATCCTGGACCACGCCGAGGGCGGGCTGATGGGCACGGTCCGCGTCGGCCTGCCGGCCGGCGCCGGCACGAGCCACACCCACCCGCCGCCGAGGAAGCCGTAAAGGTCGTCGGGCGTCAGTGTCCTAGCCGCTAGCCGCTAGCCCCTAGCCCCTAGCCGCTAGCCGCTGATCCATGATCAGTAGATGCCGCTCGTCGTCCTCGACCACCTGCACCACGCCTTCGGGCACCTGCCACTGCTCGACGACGTGTCGCTGCAGATCGAAGCCGGCGAGCGGGTGGCGCTCATCGGCCGCAACGGGACCGGCAAGTCGACGCTGCTGCAGATCGTCAGCGGCGAGATCGCCCCGGATCGCGGTTCGGTGTGGCGCGCGCCCGGCACCCGGGTTGCCCGGCTGGTCCAGGACGTCCCGCTGGACACGCCCGAGTCGGTCTTCGACGTGGTGGCCCAGGGGCTGGGCACACTGAGTGCACTGGTCAGCGCCTACCACCACGCCGCGGTGGAGGTGGCACGCGGCGACACCGCTGCCCTCGATCGCATGGGCCGCCTGCAGCACGAACTCGAACAGCAGGACGGCTGGCGGCTCGAACAGCGCGTCGAGCTGGTCCTGACCCGGCTGCAGCTGCCGGCCGATGCGCCGGTCGACACGCTGTCGGGCGGGTGGCGGCGGCGCGTGCTGCTCGCCCGGGCCCTGGTCGCCGCCCCTGACGTCCTGCTGCTCGACGAGCCGACCAACCATCTCGACGTCGAGGCCATCGAGTGGCTCGAGCAGTTCCTCGCCGACTACGCCGGCGCCGTGCTCTTGGTCACCCACGATCGGGCGTTCCTCGAGCGCCTGGCGACCCGGGTGGTCGAACTCGACCGCGGCCACCTCACCTCCTGGCCGGGCAGCTACGCGACCTTCCTGGAGAAGAAGGAGGCGTGGCTCGACAGCGAAGCCCTGGCCCGCGAGAAGTTCGACAAGAAGCTGGCCGAGGAGGAAGCGTGGCTGCGGCGCGGCATCAAGGCCCGCCGGACCCGCGACGAGGGCCGGGTGCTGCGACTGATGGCGATGCGGGCCGAACGCGCGGCACGTCGTGACCAGGCCGGGACCGTCCGGCTGGCGGTCGATGCCGCCGACCCCTCGGGCACGCTCGTCCTCGAGGCCGAAGGCCTGTCGAAGGCGTTCGGCGATCGGATGGTCGTCCGCGACTTCTCCACCCGGGTGCTGCGTGGCGACCGCATCGGCCTCATCGGCCCCAACGGCGCCGGCAAGACCACCCTGCTGCGCCTGCTGCTCGGCGAGCTGGCAGCCGATGCCGGCACGGTGCGGCGCGGCGCCAACGTGCAGGTGGCCTATTACGACCAGCAGCGCGAGCAGCTCGACCCGGAGCGGACGGTCGTGGACACCGTGGGGGACGGCAGCGACCGGGTCACCGTCGGCGGGCGCACCCGCCACGTCCACGGCTACCTGGAGGACTTCCTGTTCCCGCCCGAACGCGCCCGGTCGCCGGTGAAGGCGCTGTCGGGCGGCGAGCGCAACCGGCTGCTGCTGGCCCGCCTCTTCACCCGGCCGGCCAACGTGCTGGTGCTCGACGAGCCGACCAACGACCTCGACCTGGAGACCCTCGAGCTGCTCGAGGCGCAGCTGGTCGAGTGGCCGGGCACGCTGCTGGTGGTCAGTCACGACCGGCGGTTCCTCGATCACGTCGTGACCAGCACGATCGCGTTCGAGGGCGACGGCCGCCTCGCCGAGTACGTCGGCGGCTACGACGACTGGCTGCGGCAGCGGCCGGCGCCGGCCCCAACCGCCGCGGCCGAGCCGGCACGCCCGGCGACGCTGGCGGCAGCCCCGTCCGCCGCGCCGCCGGCCACGTCGCGCCAGCCGCGCAAGGCGAGCAACAAGGAGCGCCAGGAGTACGACGCCCTGCCCGGACGCATCGACGCGCTCGAACGGGAGCAGCAGCGGCTGACCGCCGACGTGCACGGGCCGGACTTCTACAAGCGGCCGGCGGCCGAGATCGCGGCGACGATGGCCCGCCTCGACGCCATCCCCGGCGAGCTGCTCGCCGCCTACGCGCGGTGGGACGAGCTCGACGGCCTGCGCTAGGCACGTCGCGCTCGTAGGGCGGCTCTTCAGAGCCGCCGACCTAGAAGATCACTTTCAGGGCCAGCTGCACCACGCGGGGATCGCCGGCGCTGGTGATGGTGCCGAAGGCGGCGGCCCCGACGGTGGTGTTGGGCGCGCCGAGCGGTGGCGTGTTGGTGGCGTTGAACACCTCGGCGCGCAGTTCGAGGGCCGCCGAGCCCGTGAGCGGCACGCGCCGCAGCACCGCCAGGTTGAGGTTGCGGTAGCCAGGCCCGCGGATGGGATTGCGCGAGCTCGAGCCGATGGCGAAGGCCGGGGCGGCGGCGAAGGCCGCGGTGTCGAACCAGCGCGCGGTGGAGCGCTCACCCGCCGGCAGCTCCGGGTCGCCGACCAGGTGCGGGCGCTGGGTGCCGAAGCCGGCGAACGCGTTGTGGTTGGTGATCTGGCTGATGGCCAGCGGCGAGCCCGACTGCAGCGTCGCGACGCCGGTCACCGTCCAGTCGTTCGCGAGCACGCCAGCCAGCCCGGTGAGCTGACGGCGCCGCCCGCGCCCGAACGGCACGTCCCAGACGACCGAGGCGACCAGCGCGTGCGGGATGTCGCCGGTCGAGACGTCGCGTTCGAGCCGGCGGTTGAAACTGTCGGCGACCGGGACGCTGGCGACCGGCCCGGTGAGGATCGAGGCGTCGAACACCGACGAGGCGTCGTCGCGCAGGGTGGAGCGCGTGTAGCTGACCAGGTAGGACAGGCCACGGCTCAGCCGCTGCTCGAGCATGACGTAGGCCCCGTGATAGCGGGTCGTACCGACGTTGTTGCGGTAGAGGCTGACCGTCGTGTAGTCGGGGAACGGCTTGAGCAGCTGCGCGACCGACAGCGTCGGATCGCCCAGCGACGAGGATCGCGGAATCGTCCCGAAGTACGGGTTCGGCACCCGCTCGAGCAGCGCCGCGCCGAGCGCCAGCTGGTCGGCGCGCAGCTGGTTGAGGTTGGTGTCGGGCATGCCGACGCGGGTGATCGCCGAGCCGGTGTAGGCCACCTCGACCGACAGGTTCGCGGTCAGCGCCCGCTGCACCGACACGTTCCACTGCTGGACGTAGCCCGACCCGAGGTCGCGGTCCGCCGCGAAGACGCCCTGGCCGCGACCGGCCTCGGCGGTGAGCGGAATCGGCGCGACGCGCGGCCCGTCGGCGAGCACGAACGCCGGCGTGAGGTTGTCGAGCGAGCGCTGCGAGACGGTCTGGAGGAACGGAAACACCGGGGTCGTGAAGGGCGTCGTGATCCCCGCCATCTCGATCCAGACCAGCCCGTACCCGACCCGGGCCACGGTGCGGTCGGTGAGCCGGCCGACCACACCCAGACGGGGGCCGAGGTTGTGCATGTGGAGCTGCCGGGCGGCGCGCGGCTGGCCGTTCACGCCGGCGAACTCGAGCTGCCGCGTCTCGAGGTTGAAGACGCCGACCTGGTCGCGCTCCTCGGTGGACGGGAAGTTGAGCGTGTAGCGCAGGCCGGCGTTGACGGTGAGTCGGTCCGAGATCCGCCAGTCGTCCTGGACGAAGTACTCCTGGACGTGGGCGCGGTTGCGGATCTGATCCTGCTGCAGGTCGATCGAGAACTGCTGCACCTGGCCGAGCAGGAAGCTGGCCAGCGGCGTGCCGGTGCCGGCGACGCCCGGCAGGTCGGTGAAGAGCGCGCTGAAGGTGAACGACCCGGTCGGCGACGGCGGCTGCCAGACGTTCAGCCGCGCCCACCGCAGGTCGGCGCCGAGCTTCACGGTGTGGCGGCCGCGCAGCCACGTGAGGGTGTCGGCCACCTGCGTCACCGAGGTCGCGAAGTCCGAGGCCGTGTTGGCCGGCGATCCCAGTGCCTGGTAGCCGGCGACGAGGAATGTCGGCATGGTGGCCGGAAATCGCGCCGTTGCCGGCAGGCCCGGCAAGCCGAGTGCCGCCGACGCCGGTCCACCCAGGTCAACCGCCTCCCGGGCCACCGCACGCCGGGTGTCGCCGACCCGCACCTCGTTCAGCAGCGTGGCCGACCACGTGCGCTGATGGCTCGAAGCGAACGACCAGGCCGTGGTGTCCTGCGGCCCGGGCGTGCCGCTGGCCGACCCGCTGCCGTCGGGCAGCGGCATCACCGGGCGGAACGACTCGGCAAACCGGGTCAGGCGCGCGAACACGTGGTCGCGGTTCGCCGGCAGGCGGTAGTCGATCCGCAGGCTGACCTGATCCTGGTCCACGGTCTCGTCGGCGACGCGCCGGTAGTTGTTGGCGGTGCCGGGGCCGGTCGGCTCGGGATAGCGGGCCAGCAGCGCCCGGGCCACCGGGTCGATCCGCGAGGCGGGAATCACGTGGCCGGCAAACGGCGCGCGGGTCGCCGTCCCGCCGCCGGTAACGGTCGTAGCCGGGTCGTAAATCACCGGGATCCGGCCGGCGATGGGCTCGGTGAAGATGCCCTGCCGCTGCAGGAGCGTGGGGACGGTGGACACCACCGTCCGGCCGATGGTCTGGCGCTGCCCCTGATAGTCGGCGAAGAAGAACGCCCGGTCGCGCCGCAGCGGGCCGCCGGCGACGCCGCCGAACTGGTGCCGTCGGAACCGCGGTGCGGTCGCCAGATCGCGGGCGAAGAGGTTGCGGGCGTTCAGCGCCTCGTGGCGGGCGAATTCGAAGAGCGACCCGCGCAACGCGTTGCCGCCCGAGCGCGTCGTCAGGTTGACGACCCCGCCGTTGAAGCGGCCGAACTCGGCCGGCGGGCTGTTGCTCTCGATGGTGAACTCCTGAATGGCGTCGACGTTGGGGAAGAACGCCACCTGGCCAGGCTCGGGCTGCAGCACCGAGATGCCGTCGAAGAGGTACTCGTTGGTGCGCGGCCGGCCGCCGTTGATGCGCGGCAGCGGCGCCGCCGGCGGCGGCGGCATGGCCACCCCCGGCACCAGCGTGACCAGGGCGAGGAAGTTGCGGCCGTTCAGCGGCAGATCGACCACCCGCCGCTGGTCCACGGTGTGGCCGAGGCCCGACGCCTCGCTGCGCAGCAGCGGCGAGTCGGCCACCACCGTAACCGTTTCGGTGACCCGCCCCGGCTCGAGCGTCAGGTCGAGCCGCACCGTCTCACCGGTGGCAACGCCGACGCCTTCCCACCGCAGCGGCTTGAACCCGTCCAGCGCGACCTCGATCCCGTAGCGTCCGGGGGCGAGGGCCGGCACGACGTAGCGGCCGTCGTCGCCGCTGACCGTCGCGCGTGAGAGCCCGGTGCGCTCGGCGGTCGCCGTCACGGTCGCGCCGGGCACGCGGGATCCGGCCGCGTCGACGACGACGCCGGTCAGTTGCCCGGCGCCGATCTGCGCCGCGGCCGTCGCGCCGCCGGCAGCCACGACGGTCAGCTCCACCGCCGCCGTGGTGACCAGCCATCGCAAGTCCATGCGCGCCGCACTGTATGTCGTTCTGTATCGACGATCAAATCGACTTGAATCGAGTGTAATCGAATGACCGGCGACCGCTCACGAGTCCTTGGTCGGACGCCGGCGCTGATACACTGCCGGGCGTGCGACGACTGACGACGATGCGGGCGGGTGTCCTCGCCGTGGGGGCGGCGCTGCTGACCGCGGCGCCGGCCTGGGCGCACGGCGTGTCGGCGGCCGACCGGGCCTTCATGGAGCGCGGCGGGCTGATGGCGTTCCTGTACCTGGGGGCCAAGCACATGGTCACCGGCTACGACCACCTGCTGTTCCTGTTCGGCGTCATCTTCTTCCTCTACCGGCTGACGGACGTCGGCCTCTACGTCACGCTGTTCGCGGTCGGCCACAGCATGACGCTGCTCTACGGCGTACTGAGCGGCACCCACGTCGATCCGTACCTGGTCGACGCGGTAATCGGCTTCTCGGTGGTCTACAAGGCGCTCGACAACCTCGGCGCGTTCCGGCGCTGGTTCGGCGTCCAGCCCGATCAGCGCGGCGCGGTGTTCGCCTTCGGGCTCATCCACGGCTTCGGGCTGGCCACCAAGCTCCAGGACTTCGCCTTGCCGCGCGCCGGCCTGGCACCGAAGATCGTGGCCTTCAACGCCGGCGTCGAGATCGGCCAGTTGCTGGCCCTGGCCGCCATCCTCATCGCGATGGCCTACTGGCGACGGACCGCGGCGTTCTCGCGCCAGGCGTTCGCCGCCAACGTCGTGGTGATGACCTTCGGGTTCGTGCTGATGGGCTATCAGCTCACCGGCTGGTTCGTGTCCTGATGGCGTCAACGCCCGCGCCGGTGCCGTCCGCCACCGCGGCGCAGCTCGTGCGCGCCACGCTCGTGGCGGCGGCGGTCGCCGCCATCCTGCTCGTCGCGATCGTCCTGCCGGCCGAGTACGGCATCGACCCGACCGGCGTCGGGGGTGCGCTGGGCCTCTATCGGCCACCGGCCGAGGCCGGCGCGGCGGACGGCGCCGCCGACACCGCCACGGGAGGGGCGACGAGCGCGGTAGCCGCCGGCGCGCTCTTCACCAGCTCGACGCCGTATCGCACCGATGAGATGTCGATCACGCTCGACCCGGGTGAGGGCGCCGAGATCAAGGCCGAGATGGCCGCCGGCGAGCACCTGGTCTACTCCTGGACCGCCACCGGCAACGGCGTCGACGTGGACATGCACGGCGAGGCCGCCGACGGGCGCGGCGGCGACCGCAGCTACCAGACCGGTGAGTTCGAGACCAGCGGCCACGGCGCCTTCGCGGCGCCGATGGCCGGCAACCACGGCTGGTTCTGGCAGAACCTGAACGACGACCCGGTCACCGTGACGGTCAGGACGGCCGGCTTCTACCGCCGCCTGTTCCGTCCCTGAACAGGGGTCAGACCCCTTTCTGGCTGGGGCCTGACTTGGGGTCAAGCCCTTGTCTGGGTCCAGCCAGAAAAGGGTTCCAGCCTGGTATCAATTCGATGCGTTTCGGGTATACCCTCTCGGGGCGAGCGCCGCTTCGTCCGCGGCCTCGGTGGGAGGTGGGCATGTCCCGCATCGTCGTCGCCGCCGCCGTTGCCGCCATCGCGGTGGCCGGGTTCGGCCGTTCCGTCACGGCGCACCATTCCTTCGCGGCGCAGTACGACCGCGAACGGACCATCACCTTGAACGGCACCGTCACCCGCGTGGAGTGGATGAATCCCCACGTCTACTTCTACCTGGACGTGAAGGAGGCATCCGGCGCCGTCGCGCACTGGGCCATCGAGGGCGGAGCGCCGACCTCGCTCTACCGCGCCGGGTGGCGCAAGGACTCGTTGAAGGCCGGCGACGTCGTCACCGTGCACGGCTACCTCGCCCGCGACGGCTCGAAGCTGGCCAACATGCGGGCGGCCACGCTGCCCGACGGCCGCGAGGTGCTCGGCGGCCAGAACTACTACGGCCCCGGCGCGCCCAAGCCGCCCGGCCGCTGAGCCAACTCCGCACGGAGCGCCACATGACCAGCCCCTGGACGCGCGCCGCGCTCGCGGCGTGGTTGCTCGGCGCCGCCGCCGCGACCGCCGCGGCGCAGACGCCGCCGACGCCGCCGGATCTCAACGGCTTCTGGGTCAACCAGTACACGCCCGATCTGTCGACGGCACTCGGCCGCCAGCCGCCGTTCACCGCGTTCGGCGCCGAGCGCTGGCGCACCGTCGACACCTCGAAGGATCCCACCGGCATCTGCCTGCCGGTCGGGCCGTCGCGCGGGTTCACCGCGCCGTTCCCGTTCCTGCTGGTCCAGAGCAAGGACCACATCGGCATCCTGTTCGAGTACCAGTCGATCTGGCGGGCCATCTACATGGACGGCCGCCCGCATCCCGAGGACATCGACGACTACCCGTACTTCATGGGCCACTCGATCGGCCGCTGGGAGGGCGAGACGCTGGTCGTCGACACTACCGGCATCGACGAGCGGAGCTGGCTCGACACCGCCGGCCACGAGCACAGCGCCAAGCTGCGGCTGACCGAGCGCTTCACCAGGACCGGGCCCGACACGATGGACTGGACGGTGACCTACGACGACCCGGTGTACTTCACCCGCCCGTGGTCGATCACCCGGACCTTCAAGCGCGGCAAGCCGGGCGATCGCCTGCTGCCCTACACCTGCAACGAGAACAACAAGGACGTCGAGCACCTGCAGAAGCACCAGCCGAACCTGAACTACAAGCACGTCCCCGAGCCCGGCGACGCGGCCAAGCCGAAGCCGCCCGGACCCGGGGCGCGTCAGGACAGGAACTGATCGACGGCAGCGGTGAAGGCCGCGGCGCACTCGACGTTGGCGAGATGCGCGGCGTCGAACGCCACCAGCCGCGCGCCTGGAATCGTCGCCGCCAGCCACTCCCCCGCCGCCGGCGGTGTCGCCACGTCGTGGCAGCCGGTCACGACCAGCGTCGGCGCGGCGACCTTCGCGGCGTCGCCCTGCAGGTCGGCGTCGCGAAGCGCGGTGCAGCAGCCGAGATACCCGGCCACCGGCGTCGCCAGGAGCGTCGCGCGCAGCGCGGCGACGACGTCGGCGTGGGCGTCGCGAAAGCCTGGCGTGAACCAGCGCGCCATCGTCGCGTCGGCCACCGCCGCCACGCCCCCATCGGTCACGGTGCGGATGCGATCGTCCCAGAACGCCGCGGTGCCGATCGTGGCCGCAGTGTTGGCGAGGACGAGACGGCGGACCCGCGTGGCGGCATGGACGCCCAGCCACAGCGCCGTGACGCCGCCGATCGACACCCCGCACACGTCGGCGGTGTCCAGGCCGGCGTGATTCATCAGCGCCAGGACGTCCCGGCCGAGACGATCGACGGTGTAGCCGCCGTCGGGCGCGTCCGAGGCGCCGTGCCCGCGGGTGTCGTAGCGGAGCACGCGACGGCCGGCCGACAGCGATTCGACCTGCGCCGCCCACAGCCCGCGATCGGTGCCGAGCGAATGGGACAGCACCAGACCCGGCGCTCCCGCGGGCCCCGACAGCGCGTAGGCGAGGCGGCAGCCGTCGTCGGTGACGCAGACGCTCACGGCGTCGCGCGGTCGGCGAGCAGCGCCGCGACCTCGGCAAAGGCGTGGTTGCCGGCCGGGACGCCGCAGTAGACCGTCTGCTGCAGCAGCACTTCCTTGATCGCGTCCGCGGGCAGGCCATCGGCGAGCGCCGCGCGCACGTGCAGGCGCAGTTCCGCCCAGCGGCCGAGCGCCACCATCGTGGCGATCGCGATCAGCCGCCGGCTGCGGACGTCGAGGCCGGGCCGGGTCCAGATCTCGCCCCAGGCGTAGCGGGTGATGAGGTCCTGGAACTCGGCGGTGAACGGCGTCGTCGCCGCGACCGCGCCGTCGACGTGCGCGTCGCCGAGCACGGCGCGCCGTGCCGCCATCCCCGCCTGATGCCGCTGATGTTCATCCATGGTCGGCTCCTGGGGCCACCGGTCGCCGCGCCGCCAGCGCCCGGGCGACGACGGCACGCGCGGTCGCGGTCTGCGCCGCCGGATCGAGCGCGGCGACGATGGCGGCGACGTCGAGATGGGCGCGCACACGAGGGTCGTCGCCGGCGACGGTCGCCAGCGCCTGGCCGCTGCTGACCGCCCGGCGGCAGGCGTCGGCGACGACCCGGGCGGCGTCGGGCCGGCCGACGTGACGGGCCAGCGCGATCGTCAGGCCTTCGGCCAGCGCCACGCCGCCGGCCAGATCGAGATTGGCGCGCATGCGGGCCGGGTCCACGTGGAGGCCCGCCAGCATGTCGGCGACGGCGGCCGCGGCGCCGGTGGTGAGCGCGACCAGCGCCGGCAGCGTCTCCCACTCGGCCTGCCAGCCGCCAGCGGCCCGCTCGTGTTCCTGCGGCATCGCCGCCAGCATCGTCGCCACCAGCCCCGGCGCCTGGACCGCCGCCGCCATCGCCCGCACCGACGCGACCGGGTTCTGCTTGTGCGGCATCGACGACGACCCGCCGCGGCCGGGTGCCGCCGCCTCGGCGACCTCGCCGACCTCGGTCTGCGCCAGCAAGGTCACGTCGCGGCCGATCTTGCCGAGCGTGCCGCACGCCACGCCCAGCGCGCACGCCAGGTCGGCGACCCGGCTGCGCTCGGTGTGCCACGGGCCGTCGGCGACGCGCAGGCCGAGCCGCCCGGCCAGGGCCGCCGCCACCGCCGGGCCGGCGTCACCGAGACTCGACAGCGTCCCCGAGGCGCCGGCCAGCTGCACGACGCGGACGGCGGCGAGCGCGTCGGCGAGCCGGCGGCGCCCGCGGTCGAGGCCCTGCATCCACCCGGCCGCCTTGGCGCCGAAGGTGGTCGGCGTCGCCTGCTGCAGCCACGTGCGTCCGGCCATCGGCGTCGCGGCATGCCGGTCGGCGAGCGCAGCCGCGGCCTCGGCGGCACGCGCCAGGGCCGCGGCAATCGGCGCGCCGGCGTCGACGAGCTGGACGACCAGGGCCGTGTCGATCACGTCCTGGCTGGTGGCGCCCCAGTGCACGTGTCCGGCGGCGGTCGGGTCCGTCGTGGCGACCTGGCGGGTCAGCGCGCTGACGACCGGGATCAGCAGGTTGCCGGCGTCGAGGGCCGAACGCTGCAGGGCGTCGAGGTCATAGCGGTCGGCGCGGGCGGCGGCGCGGATCGGCGCGACGCTGCCGGCCGGCACGACGCCGGCCTCGGCCAGCGCTTCGACCAGCGCGACTTCGACGTCGAGCAGCGCCTGCACGCGGCCAGCGGGCGAGAACGGCACACGATCGACGGCGGTCATGACCAGGGGCGGCGGGTCGGTGCGGGTCGGTCAGACGTCGAAGAACACCGTCTCACCATCGCCCTGCACGACGACGTCGAGATGATACTCGCCCGGCCCGACCACCGCGGCCACCAGCGTTGGCCGGCGCGCGGCCGCCACCGCCTGCAGCACCACGTCGTGGACGTTGTCGGGCTCGTCGGCGAAGTAGACCCGGGTCAGGTACTGGGTGAGGATGCCCCGGGCCAGGAGGCGGACCGCGAAGTGCGGCGCGTGCACGCCGCCGTCGTCGTCGGTGCGGCTCGGCGGCCGCACGGCCTCCAGCCGATAGCCGCCGTCGGCCGCGGTCCAGGCCCGGCCGACGCCGTCGAAACCCGCGGCCCAGAACTCCAGCACGCCGTCGGGAATGCCCTGGCCGCCGCCGTCGACGAGCCGCCCGGTGACCACGATCGGCGTCGTCAGGCCGGACGCGGTCATCGGCCAGCAGCCGACCCGCAGGCCGAGGTGCAGGTACGGGCCGACCGTCTGGAAAGGCGTCAGGCCGGCCATCAGCGCACCTCCATCGGCGTCGCCTCGCCGCCGCGCAGCACCAGGTCGAAGCGGTAGCCGAGGGCGAAGGCCGGCGCGGTGAGCGCCAGGTCGAACGCCGCGACCATCCGCTCGCGGGCGCGCGGCTCGGCGACGGCGTTGAAGATCGGGTCGAGCGGCAGCAGCGGATCGCCCGGGAAGTACATCTGCGTGACCAGGCGGGTCAGGAATGCCGGACCGAACAGCGAGAAGTGGATGTGCGCCGGTCGCCAGGCATTGGGATGGTTGCCCCACGGATAAGCGCCCGGCCGGACGCTGACGAACCGGTAGCGCCCGTCGCCGTCGGTGAGCGTGCGACCCGCGCCGGTGAAGTTGGGGTCGAGCGGCGCCGGCCAGCGATCGACCGCGTGGGCGTAGCGGCCGGCGGCGTTGGCCTGCCAGATCTCGATGAGAGTGTGCGGCACCGGCCGTCCGCCCTCGTCGCGTACCTGTCCCTCGACGACGATGCGCTGCCCGAGCGGCTCGCCGGCATGCTGTCGGGTGAGGTCGTGGTCGAGCGGCCCTACCGCTTCGCGACCGTAGACCGGTCCGGTGAGTTCGGTGAGGGTCTGCGGGATGACCACCAGCGGGCGGAGGGGATGCCGCAGGGCGGTGGCCCGGTACGCCGGCGCATTCGCCGGTGGATGCACGTAGGCGTCACCGCGTGGGATCACCATCCTGTGATCGCTCCAGTCCGGTGCCTGGCACCGCTCCCCCACCCGGTGCCTGGCACCGGGTGGGACCACTGACGAAACAGTCGGCGGGCTATCGAGACGGCTCGATGTGGAGCCACGCCTCGGGCGCAGCGGGATCCCACACGCACCAGTCGGGCCGCGCCAGCCAGTCCTGGCCGGGATCGCCGATCGGCGCGCCCGGCGGCGCCGGCGCCGCCGGGACGATCTTCGCCGGATCGCCGCTGGGCCGCTCGAGGAACCGCTTGATGTCGGCGGCAAGGAGCATGCGGGCCGCCTGGTCGGCTTCGTCCCCGGACGCCGCCGCCCGCAGGCGGGCGGCGAGCCGATCCAGCTTGAAGGACGCCACCGCCCGCACCTGGCCGTTGGGCGCCGACTGCGCCAGCCACTGCACGCGATCGACGAGCACCCGCTCGGCGGCGCGCCGCACCTCGGCCTCGTAGGGCGACGCGGTGGCCGCGTCGAAGGTCGCGGCCGTGAAGCGATCGATCACCTCGCCCAGTCCCGGCAGCGACGGATCGACGGCGTGCTGCGCCACCAGCCGGGCGGCGCGGTCGGCCTGCAGCGCGAAGCCGATGGTGACATCGGCGGCGATGGTGCCCGGCGCCAGCGGATCGAAGCCTTCGCCGGTGGTGCGCGGGAACAGCTCGCGATGGAAGCCGAAGCCGGGCGGCCGCGGCGGGATGGCGTCGAGAATCGCCTTGGGCACCGTCAGCTCGGCCGGTTTCAGCGTCGCCGCCAGCGCGTCGAGCGCCTTGCGCTGGTTGGCGGCACTCTCCCACTGCACCGGCGTCCGGCCGTCGCCGCGCATCGCGTAGACGAAGTCCTGGCCGCCGAGCATCGACGCCGAGCTCTCGACGGCGTAGCGGTGGTACATCCAGATCGGCGCGAACGGCTCCTCGATGGTCGCCATCGGCGCGCCGCGGCGGATCGTCCTCTCGCCGATGCGGTTCAGCGCCGCCCGGCGCACCTTCATCAGCCGGTTCAGCTCGTCGGCCTGGTTGACGCCGTTGGACCACTGTTCGGTGCGCGGGTGGATGTCGGTGTCCTGGTTGGTGAAGTAGCGCAGGTCCTGGGCCCACGCGTCGTCGATAATCTTGGTGAGCGCGCCCGCCGCGTCGGCCCCGGCCGGGAACTGCCGATAGCCGAAGTTGATGGCCACCTTGTCCCAGTCGCCGATCCGCGCCTCGTAGGCCTTGAAGATGTCGATGGTGCCGTCGGCCTTCAGTTCCTCGAGCGGATGCGGGTAGTCCATCACCGAGATCCAGCCCTTGCTGCTGTCGTAGTAGTTGTGGCCGAGCCCGAGGGTGTGGCCCACCTCGTGCGCCGACAGCTGCCGGATGCGGGCCAGCGCCGTCTGGTAGAGCAGCTCCGGCTTCTCGGTGCCGGTCTCGTAGGGCGAGAGCAGACCTTCGAAGATCATGTAGTCCTGGCGATCGCGCAGCGATCCCAGCGTCACCGTCGCCTTGAGGATCTCGCCGGTGCGCGGGTCGGCCATGCTGCCGCCGGTGCTCCAGCCGCGGGTCGAGCGGTGCACCCAGTTGATCATGTTGTAGCGGACGTCCATCGGGTCGGCGCCGTCGGGCAGCACCGCCACCTTGAAGGCGTTGCGGAAGCCGGCGGCCTCGAACGCCTGGTTCCACCACATCGCGCCGTCGATGAGCGCCTGCTTGACGTCGTCGGGCGCGCCCGGATCGACCCAGTACTCGATCGGCTTCACCGGCTCGCTGACGGCGGCCGCCGGATCCTTCTTCTCGAGGCGGTGCCGGCGGATGTAGCGGAACACGATCGGCTCGCCGATCGGCTGGCTGAAGTCCACGAAGCTGAGGCCGCCGTAGCCGGCCCGCGGGTCGTCGACGCGCGGCTGGAAGCCGGGCGGCGGCAGTTCGACGAACGACAGGTGCTCACGCAGCGTCACCGAGTCGGCGGTCGGCGTCACGCTGGCGACGGTGCCGCTGAACAGGTTGCCGCCGAAGCCACCACCGCCGCCCCCGCCGCCGGTGGCGCCGATGGCCGCCGGCCCCTGGGCCGGCCCGGCGCCGCCGCGCGGATTCACGGCCTCGTTGACGAAGGTGAGGATCGTGTCCACTTCGGTGTTCTTCTCGAACGCGCGCGTGCGGTCGAGATTGAAGGTCGTCCGGCTGCGGTCGATCCGATAGGTGCCGGGCCGCAGGCCGCCCACCGCGCCGTGCACGTCGCGCAGGAAGAAGTCGGTGGCATCGACGACCACCCGGCCGTCCGACTCGGCGGCCACGGTGAACCCCCACAGCACCGACTTGGCGAAGGAGTCCTCCACCGCCTGGCGCTCGCGCGGGTTGGCGCTGGTCGAGCGGAACGACTGGTTCGGCTGCACCAGCAGCACGCGCGGGCCGACGCGCTGGAATTTGACGATCCGCCCCTGGCCGCCCTGGCCGCGGTCGAGGCCGAGGTCGTTGGAGCCGAGCCCGGCCGACAGCCCGGTGGACATCAGGAACTCGCGGTCGAACCGCGACACCTCCATCAGCATGGCGCCGGCGCGCTCGTCCCAGTACAGCGGGACGAACCCGTCGATCTTGCGCAGGCCGCTGGTGCGGTCCTCGATCGAGGGCAGGGGTCCGGGCCGCGGCGGGCCCTGCTGGGCGCCGAGCGAGGCCGTCGTCAGCAGGGCGGCGACGAGCAGGGTGGCACTGAACTTCGACATGGACACTCCTCGCGCGTCATTCTACGTCGCGCCGGTGTCGCGCCGGGCGGCCGCGCTATAGTCTCCGGGGAGAGAGCCCGACGTGGTCGAGTTGCGCGAACCCCTGGACGACCTGATCCGGCAGCCCCGCACCTACACGTCGCACCTGCGGTTCCCGGATCCCGCCTCGATCGTGCTCTACGACGACACGCTGCGCGACGGCGAGCAGATGCCCGGCGTGGCCTTCTCCCCGGCCCAGAAACTCGACCTGGCCGTGCAGCTCGCCGACATCGGCATCGACGTCATGGACGTGGCGTTTCCGATCACGTCGGCCAGCGATCGCGAGGCGCTGCGCCTGATCCTCGAGGCCCAGCGCGACGGACGCCTCCGCCGCGACGTCGACCTCCTGGCGATGTGCCGGGCGGTGCCGGGCGACATCGACTGCGTGCTCGACGTGGTCGCCGAGGCCGGCCGGCGGCCGGCCGACGTCTCGGTGCTCATCCTCTCCACGACCTCGGACCTGCATCTCAAGTACAAGCTCGGCCGGGCGCTCCTCAAGCGCGAGGGCGGCGACGACGCGGCGTGGCTCGAGACGCCGATCGCGTTCTACCGCGAGGCGAACATCCGGCTGATCACCGAAGCCATCGCCTACGCGCGGTCGCGCGGCCTCGAGCGCATCGAGTTCGCCGCCGAGGATGCCAGCCGCAGCGATCTCGACTATGCCGTCGAGTGGGCGGAGGCCTGCATCGCGGCTGGCGGCACCCGGTTCTGCTTCTCGGACACCTGCGGGGTGTTCACGCCGGAAGGCGTCGATCACTACTTTCCGCGGCTGGTCGAGCGGCTCGGCGTCCGCCGCGGCAAGGTGCAGCTGACGGCGCACTTCCACAACGACTTCGGGCTCGGCGCCTACAACACCGTGCGCGCCGTCCTGCACGGCGCGACCCACCCCAGCCTGACCGCCAACGGCATCGGCGAGCGCGCCGGCAACACCTCGCTGCACCAGTTCGTGATGGTTCTGAAGGAGCTCTACGGCGTGACGCTGCCGCGCTTCCGCTACGAGCGGCTGCACGCCTTGCGCGATGCCGTCGAACGCGCCTCGGGCGTCCCGGTGCAGGTGCAGGAGCCGATCATCGGCGAAGGCGTCTTCGCCCACGAGTCGGGCATCCACACCGCCGCGATCCTCGTCCATCCGGCGATCTACCAGTTCATCCGCGAGGACACCGTCGGCGGGACGACCCGCTTCGTCTTCGGCAAGCATTCCGGCACCGCGGCGGTGCAGGCGGTGCTCGACCGCCACGCGGCGACGCTGGCGGCGCAGGGCGTGACCGTGGACGACGGCCTGGTGGCGGCGGTGCTCGACCGGGTCAAGGCGTTGCGCAGCGAGCGGATCGCCACCCGCCACCACGTGCGCGCCATCGACGAGTTCTACCGCCGCTACGAAGACCTGGGCATCGGCGAGGTGGCGCTGGTCGAACTGGCGCTCGCCACCGCCGCCAACCGGGCCGATCCACCGCGCCCCCCGGCGTGATCGGCGACCGCCACCGCCGTCCTCGGCCGTGGCCACCCGACGATGGCCATGCCGGCGAGCACCATCGTCGAGGCCACGGCGATGCGCGCCGACAACGGCTCGCCGAGCAGGGCCGCGCCGAGCAGCACCGCGATGAGCGGGTTGATGTAGGCGTAGAGCGAGACGGTCGAGACCGGCAGGTGCCGGACGGCGTAGATGTACGCGGTATAGGCGACCAGCGATCCGACGATGGTGAGATAGGCCATCGCGGCCAGCGAGCGGACCGAGAAGTGCAGCGCCGCCCATTCGCCGTTGGCGGAGGCCAGCACCAGCAGCATGATCCCGCTGAAGGTCATCTGCAGCGCCACCGCGCCGAGCGGATCGTCGCCAGGCGCGTGCCGCTTGGCGTAGGAGGTCCCGAGCGCCCACCCGGCGCACGCCACCTGCAGGGCGAGCACGCCGAGGACGAAGTTGCGGCCGGACCCGCCGCCGGTGACGAGCGCCGGCCACACCAGGACGACGACGCCGAAGCTGCCGATCAGCAGGCCGGTCACGGCGCGGCGTGTCACCGGTTGGCGCGGCGGCACGACGGCCTCGAAGCCGAGCGACCAGAACGGCACGGTGGCGATGACGACCGCCGCGAGACCGCTGGCGACGTACTGCTCGGCCCAGACCACGAAGCCGTTGCCGACGAGGTTCATCAGGAACCCGAGGAGCAGCAGCGAGCCCCATTGTCGTGGCGGCGGCAGCCGCCGCCCGCGTGCCAGGACGATCGCCGAGAGCAGGACGCCGGCGGCCATCCAGCGCAGGCCGGCGACGAGGAGCACGGGCACCGTCTCGAGCGAGACGCGAATGGCGAGGTAGGTCGTCCCCCACACCACGCAGATCGTGAGCCACGCCGCCCAGGCCAGGGTCACGACCGCCTCCGCGCCGCGACGCCCGGCGTCTTCTCGGGCGGGATGGCGATGCGCGGATCCTCCTTCACCGTTTCGAGCACGATCGTGGTGCGGGTCGAGGTCACGCCGGGCGTGGCGGCGATGCGCTGGCGCAACAGCTGGCCGAGGTGCTCGGCATCGCGGGCGCGCACCTTCAGCAGGTAGCAGTCGTCGCCGGCGACGTGGTGCACTTCGAGCACTTCGGGAATGCGGCTGAGCGCGTTGGCCGACGGCATCTCCGGCCCGTGCTCGACGCTGCGGACGGCGACGAAGGCGAGCAGGCCGCGATCGACCACCTGCGGATCGATGAGGGTGACGTAGTCGCGGATGACGCCCTTGGCGGTGAGCTTGCGCAGGCGTTCGAGCACGGCCGACGGGGCCAGGCGGACGGCGCGGGCCAGCTCAGACTGGCTGGTCCTGGCGTTTTTCTGAAGAATCGACAGTATTTTGACGTCTATCTCGTCGATCATTCAGAAATCATAGCATTGCTCAGAACTATCTTCGACTGTCTGTTCCAGTGATGGAATCCAGCTGCAGGCGCCAGAACGACGTATTCTGGGCACTCCCCGCCCGCGGCAGACGTGCTGGCACGGGCGGGCCATGGAGGTCGCAGCACATGACACGAAACATCCTCATCGCCGCCGGCGTGCTGGCCATCTCGACCAGCGCCTTCGCCCAGGCCAATCCCGAGGTGGACAAGGCCCTGATGGCCGCGCCGCCCAACGCCCGCGAAGCCGCCACGGTCATCAAGTGGAAGGACGACGGCACCTACGACACGCTCAAGAAGGGCACCAACAACATCGTGTGCTACGACCAGTCGGGCCAGCCGACCGAACAGCCCTTCTCGGTGCAGTGCACCAGCATGGGCAACCTCGAGCGCGTGAAGCAGAACAAGATGTTCGAGAAGGAGACCGACCGCGAGAAGCGGCAGGCTGCCCTTGCCGCCGCCGAGAAGGACGGCAGCCGGGTCAAGCCGGAGTACGGCTCGGTGTGGTGGAACATGAGCGGCAAGGACCAGGAGAGCGCCCGGCAGCACATGACCGTGGCCGTCCCCGGGGCCACCGCGCAGTCCACCGGCCTGCCGGACAACAACAAGATGGGCGGCGCCTGGATCATGGCGGCCGGCACGTCGAGCGCCCACATCATGGTGCCCGGCCGATGAGGCAGCGCTGAAGAGCCCGTAGGGCAGAGCTTCAGCTCTGCCGAACTCTCCCGGGCGGGGCGTGCACGTCGCGCGTCCCGCCCGTGGTGTTTCCGGACGGAGCGGCCGGGGCGACGCCGAGCTCGCGGGCCAGCGCCGCGCGGTCGAGTTCGTTCTCCCACCGCGAGACCACGATCGCGGCGACGCCGTTGCCGATGAAGTTGGTGAGCGACCGCGCCTCGGACATGAAGCGGTCGATGCCGAGGATGAGGGCCAGGCCGGCCACCGGGATGGCCGGCACGACCGCCAGGGTCGCCGCCAGCGTGATGAAGCCGGCGCCGGTCACCCCCGAGGCGCCTTTCGAGGTCAGCATCGCCACGCCGAGGATGGTCAGCTCCTGGCGCAGCGTCAGGTCGATGTTGAGCGCCTGGGCGACGAACAGCGACGCCATCGTCAGGTAGATGTTGGTGCCGTCGAGGTTGAACGAGTAGCCCGAGGGGACGACCAGGCCGACCACCGACTTGCTGCAGCCGAGCCGCTCGAGCTTCTGCATGAGCGGCACCAGCGCCGACTCGGACGACGAGGTGCCGAGCACCGTGAGCAGCTCCTCCTTGATGTAGGCGATGAAGCGCAGGATGCTGAACCCGGTGAACGCGGCGATGGTGCCGAGCACCACCAGCACGAACAGCAGGCAGGTGAGATAGAAGCTGCCCATGAGCAGCGCCAGCGGCTTCAGCGCGTCGAGCCCGTAGCGGCCGATGGTGAAGGCCATCGCCCCGCCGGCGCCGAGCGGCGCCAGCTTCATCAGCAGGTTCATGATCCGGAAGAACACGTGCGAGCTGGTCTCGATCACCTGGTGCACGACGTTGCCTTCGGCGCCCATGTGGGTCATGGCGTAGCCGAAGAGGACGGCGACGAACAGCACCTGCAGCAGGTCGCCCGAGCCGCTGAAGGCGTCGAAGAACGTGCGCGGGATGATGTGCAGCACGAAGTCCACGGTGGACTGGCTGGCCGCCGTCTTCGCGTAGTCGGCGACGGCGCGGCCGTCGAGCGTGGCCGGATCGACGTCGAAGCCGGCCCCGGGGCGGATGAGGTTGGCGACGACCAGGCCGATGACCAGCGCGAAGGTCGAGACGACCTCGAAGTAGAGCAGCGCCTTGCCGCCCACCCGGCCGACCTTCTTCATGTCGCCGGCGCCGGCGATGCCCAGCACCACCGTGCAGAAGATGATCGGGCTGATCAGCATCTTGACCAGCGCGATGAAACCGTCGCCGAGCGGCTTGAGCGTGATGCCGACGTCCGGACGCACGTAGCCGATGGTGCCGCCGAGGACGATGGCGACGAGCACCCAGAAGTAGAGATGTCCGGTGAGGCGGGTCATCGGGACGGACGGCGGCGGGCGAACGGCAGCCCATGATGGCGCGACTCGCCGCCGCTTGCCAAGCAGAAGACGGCCGCGGCACGCCGATTCCGCCCCGGCACGACCGGATGCGACAACTTGCGACGTTCGACGGCGCCGATGTCGCCGTGTCGAGCCCGGCGACCGGGCCCGACAAGGCTCACTCGCTCGCCCGCGGCCGGCGCAGCCCGGCCAGCACCAGGAGGCAGACGACCACCATGGCGATCGACAGGGACACGAGCAGGCCGGCGATCAGCCGCTCCTGCCACGGCGTGCCGAGGAGGCCCTGGGCGGCGATTGGCATCATCCGCCCGGCCCCCCAGGCCGCCGCCAGCAATGTCGCGAGGAGATTGGCGACCGTCCCGTAGATCGCCAGCCAGAAGGTCGCCGCCAGGAGCCGCGGCGGCAGGACCAGGCGCGGCCACAGCAGCCCGAGGGCGACGAGGAACAGGCCGTTCATCACCCCTTCGAGGTGACTGGCCAGCCCCATGCGCGGGTTGGCGAAGGCCGGCACCGCGAAGCCGACCAGCAAGCCGGCGAGGAAGAGGCCGACGCCAGCCTGCAGGAGGCGGTGGCCGCCGTCCCCCGGTGGCGCCGTGGCGCGCGACGGGCTAGGGCCGGCCACCGTCGCCCGTCGGCACCAGCTTCAGCAGCTTCCCGTAGCCGCCGTCGGCCAGCAGGTAGAGCGCGCCGTCGGGCCCCTGCCGCACGTCGCGGATCGCCTCGCCGAGGCCGACGAGCAGGCGCTCTTCGCCGGTCACCATCTCGCCGTCCAGGCTCAACCGCACCAGATCGCGGGTGGCGTGGCCGCCGACGAAGAGACTGCCCTGCCAGGCCGGGAAGGCCTCGGCGGTGTAGAAGGCCATGCCGCTCGGCGCGATGACGGGATCCCAGTAGTAGCGCGGCTGCTCCATGCCCTCCCACTGCTGGAGCCCGCCGGTGATCGGCCCGCCGGCGTACTCGATGCCGTAGGCGATGGTCGGCCACCCGTAGTCCTTGCCGGGACGCGCGATGTTCACCTCGTCGCCGCCCCGTGCGCCGTGTTCCACTTCCCACAGCTCGCCGGTCACCGGGTGCAGCGCCGCCGCCTGGACGTTGCGGTGGCCGAGGCTCCACATCGCCGGCGGGACCTCGGCCTTGCCGACAAACGGGTTGTCCTCCGGGATCGACCCGTCGGGGTTGATGCGGGCGATCTTGCCGATGAGGCCGTCCATCCGCTGCGCCTGCATGCGCCCCTCGGTGATCGAGCGCTCGCCCAGGGTGATGAAGAGCGTCCCGTCGCGGTGCCACACCAGCCGGCTGCCGAAGTGCAGTGTCGAGTCGAGCGACGGGGCCTGCCGGAAGACGACCTGCACCGCCTCGACCCGCGGCGCCGCGTCGTCCACCAGCCTGCCGCGGGCCACGGCGGTGTGATTGGCGCCCCGCCCGGCCGGTTCGGCGTAGCTCCAGTAGACGAGGTGGTTGGCGGCGAACTGCGGGTCGAGCGCGACGTCGAGCAGGCCGCCCTGCCCGCGCGCGTCCACCGCCGGCAGCCCCGCCACCGGCTCCGACATCGTGCCGTCGGCGGCGACGAGGCGCAGACGGCCCGGGCGCTCGGTAACCAGCATCCGGCCGTCGGGCAGGAACGCCAGGCCCCACGGGTTCTGCAGGCCCTCGGCCACCGTGACCACCTCGAACGCCACGTCGAGGCGCTGCTCGGGCGCGCGGGTCTGCCCGGCGAACGCCGGGGTCTGGTTCGGGGCGTTCGGCGGCCGGCTGTCCACGCCCGGCCAGTTCTGCTGCGACTGCGCATACAGCACGAACCCGGCCACGGCCGCGGCGACGGCAGCAGGGACGGCGGTCCAGCGGCTCATGGCAGTCCCTCCGACGCGCCTCCTAACGCACGGCGCCCGGCGTCGCCCGCCCGCCACCCCGCTGCGGCGGCGGGTTCTTGATCCGCCGGTACTGGTCGATGCCGGCGTTGACCTTGAAGTTGATGCCCATGCGGCCGATCTCCGCGGTGGACCGCATCGGGTCGCCGGTGACGCCCGAGTCGGCCGGCCCGCCCCACGGCATCAGCCGGTCGGTGCGGATGCCGGCCGGGTGGACGTGCAGCATCTGCGAGGTATCGCTGATGCCGGCGTGCGAGCCGACGATGGTGTCGTCGTAGCCGAACGCGGCGTCCATCCAGGCGCGGTAGGTGACGCGGCCCTGTTCGTAGTAGTCAGTGAGCGCGAAGACGGTCACGCCCTGACCTTTCCACTCCTCGTTGAGCGCCTTGGCCACCGCAACCATGCCGGCCTGGTTGCCGCCGCTGTCGCCGATGAAGAGGATCTCCTTCATGCCGTGCGCCTTGAGACTGCGCGCCGCGGCGTCGAGCAGCGCGTCGTAGGCCGGCGACGGCAGGGAGATGGTGCCGAACGACTGGCGATCGGGGTCGCCTTCCGGCACGTACTGGACCACCGGCGCGACCAGGGTGTTGCCGAGCTTGCGCGCCATCTGGTTGGCGGCGTAGCTGACCACGTAATTGTGCTTGCCGAGCACCATGTGGTACCCGTTCTTCTCGGTGCCCCCGGTCGGCACGATCACCGTGGTCTTCCCCGCCCGCATGAGATCGCGGGTCTCTTCCCAGGTCAGCTCGTCGATGAAGACCGTGTCGGGCGGACGCGTCGGCGTCTTCCCGGCCGGGGCCGTCATCATCGTCGGCTGGGCCGGGCCGGCCGCCATTGCCGGACGGGCGCCCGGACCGCGTCCGCCGCCACCCTGGGCCGGGGCTGCCGGCACCGGCGGCTCGGCGCCGCTCACCATCCGCTTGATCTGCGCGACGGCGTTGTCCACCTTGATCTGCAGCAGCTGGCGGCCGATGTCGGGCGACGACCTGGCCTGGTTGACGCCGCTGACGCCGTTGTTCTCGTAGTCGTTGCCGACCAGCCGGTCGGTGCGGATGTGCTGCGGCGCGACGAAGAGCAGCTCCGAAGTGTCGAGGATGTTGGCGTGGTTGCCGACCTGGTTGGGCGGCACGCCGAGAATCTTGGCCGCCAGCGCCTCCTGCTCGCGATGCGCCTTGGTGTAGTAGTCGTCGATCCACATCGCCCTGGCGCTGCCGGCCCACAGCGCGTTGAGCTTCTCGGCGGCGCTGCGCATGCCGGTGCGGTTGCCGCCCGACTCGCCGATGAAGAGCACCGTGGTGAACCCGCCGGCCTTCAGGCTGCGGCCGGCGTGGACGAGCAGGTCCACGAAGCGCTCCTCGGGCAGCGTGATCGTGCCCGGCTTGCCCATGTGCCCGGTGGGCGGATCCCAGCTGCCCTCCGGCACGTAGGTGACCACCGGCGCGACCAGCGTGCGGCCGATGGCCCGGGCGATCTTGTCGGCGGCCCAGGTCATGACGAACTTGTGCTCGCCGTCGACCATGTGCGGGCCCTTCTGCTCGGTCCCGGCGGTGCCGACGATCACCGTGGTCCAGCCGCCGCGAATCAGGTCGCGCGACTCGGCCCAGGTCAGCTCCTCGAGGAACACCGTGTCGGGCGGGGTGCCGCCGGGGCCGGTGGGCGGCGCGTTGGCGGGACGCTGCGCCGCAAGACTCAGTGTCGACAGCAGCACGGCACACGGGATCGACAGCGCGCGGAGGGTCATGCGGGCAGCTCCTTCGAGGGCGGACACGACCGCTTAGCCTACACCTGGGCCGGCGGCCACCTGTCAAGGAACGTCAACGGGCGGCGCCGGATGAGGACGACGGGGCGGCGCAATTCCGTGGATTCCGGCCGAAAACGGCGGGCGCCGTACCACGGCACGCTGGCATGCCTGTTGCTCGCTTGAAGGACACAGGCCGCGAGGCCACACAGCCCCGCGGCTTCCGGAGGGACGCCATGGGGCCACTGCGCACACTGCTCGCCAGCGACCACCGCCAGACGCTCGAGTTCTTCTTCACCGGACTGAAGGACGTCTCGGGAGCCGACGTCGACCGCCGCGAACTGCTCTACAACGCCAGCGTGCTGGCGCACTACGCCCAGGTCTCGACCGCGACGACCACCGAGTTCCCGACCCCGGCAAGCCTCGAGTCGGTGTTCGACACCTTCGTCGTCGAGGCCGAGCAGCCGTTCGACAGCGGGCTGCTCGAAACCGCCGGCACCCACTGCCTGATGATGGCCGGCTTCTTCGAGGACCAGGCGCGCACCCGGCACAACGTCCGCTGGTACGCGGACCTCGGCGCCGGTTTCTTCTTCCGCGCCGCGCACCGCGAGCCGCAGGCCGCCAAGGCCCTGCTGCTGGACACCATGGGCCGGCACTTCGAGGCGTGGCGGCTGCGCTACGCCAGACTCAGCCGCGAGCTGCGCGATACCCCGTTCCTGCTGCAGCTGCCGACGCCGGCAAGGCCTATGTAGCGCCCTGCCCGCCGCCGGCTGCAACCGCTGGTTGGGCAGCCCCTTGCTACCATACTGCCAGCAGAGGGTTTTCCATGCCGACCATCACGGTTCGCAATGTGCCCCCGAAGGTCGTGCGGTCGTTGAAAGCACTCGCCAAGCGACACAACCGCTCCCTGGAACAGGAGGTGCGGGAGCTGATCGAGGGCTACGTCGTCGAACGCCGGGCGATACTCGACCAGATCGAAGCCGGCTGGCAGGCGCAGTCCCGGCGCCCCACGGCGGCCGAAGTCGATGCCTGGATGGCCGTCGGCCGGCCATGAAGGCCGTCGTCGACACGAACGGCGTCGCCTACCTGCTCCTGGGTACTGAGGCCTTCGTCGACGAGGCCCGCACGTGTCTCGGGCAGGTGGCCACCCCACTTGCACCCGCGCATTGGGAGGCCAAACTGGCCAACGTGGTGTGGATGGCGACCTGCGCCGGCGTCCTCGCGCCCGGCGATGCGCCCGCCCGCCTCGGACTCGCGCGGAGACTTGGCATCGAATCGGTCGCCACCGCGACGCTCTGCCAAGGCGCGCTGCTGCGCTCGATTGATTCCGGAGTGAGCGTCTACGACACGCTTTTCGTCGAACTCGCCGCCCGCACGGCCTGCCCGCTCGTCACGTTCGACAAGGCCGTGCTGAAGGCGTTTCCGGACCTCGCCTGCCGGCCGCGCGACCTGTCCCGCCGCTGATTGGTCCGCCCAACGCGGAGGTTAGGCGGCCTATTGGCAGTCGTGCAACGTTTGGTGGCCTTCCGTCACGTCGTCCCAGACGACGGTAGACGACTGAGCCAGACGCCACCCCTGCTTCAGGGTGATCGCAAAGCCCGACAGGCTTTGGCCGGCCTCGACGCCGGGCTCGTTGAACTCGCGGCCGCCTCGCGACCAGCGGACTCCACGACCTCCGGATTGCACAGTGGCTGTCCAGCCCCTGGGACCCGTAACGCCGGCGATCGAAGCCGAGCAGAACTCGAGGTCGAACCACTTCAACGTGCCGACGTCCGCCTCAGCGCCATTGGCAACGGTGACCGTCAGAACTTGGTGGCCTTCGTTTGCAGCACAATGCCCGACGATCGTCGCGTGGTCGAAGCTCACAAGCTCGACCCGTCCCGGGCAGTCGCGGTCAGTGACGTCGCGCATCTGCCACAGAAGAAGCAGTGTCGCGGATAGTAGGTCGATCATTACTCTGCGTCCGTTCAACGACCGCGGTTCAGCCGCGGCGCGCTCAGGATGCAACCGCGCGCCGTCGGCTGCAACCGTTTGTTAGGCGTCGGTTCGCCCGATGCTCTCCATGATCCCGCGCGCCACCTCCAACGAGGCCTGATCCTTGTCAGCCCATTGGGTCAGCGGCACGCCATCCTTCGGAAGGCCTTGTAGCTCGCCGAAGGGACTGACGGTCCAGTCACAAGCTCGCAGAACCACTGGAATGACCCGCGCCGTGCCATCGCGATGACGACGAAGAGCAATGTCTCCTTCGATTTCGTAGCAGTAGCGTGACGCCAGGAAGTGAGGGCTCACGAACAACAAGATGACATGGGCTCGTTCTATCCTGTCATCGATGTGGCTTCGCCATTCGTCACCTGCTGGAATCATCCGGTCGTGCCACTTCACGATCTCGCCCAGGCGCTCCCGCACGACGAGCTGTAGCCGGACGATGTCCATCAACGCTTCATCTTCGCGGGCATAGGAAAAGAAGATCTCAATCGGGCGGCTCGCAATAGGCATCTTGTGTCCCGATGAGCCTGCGCCAGTTGATGCGGGTTGAGCCAGACGCGAAGATGCCTCAGTCAGAAGCCGGGTCGCAACCGCCTGAGACGCTTCGGCCGCCGCATGGCCGGGCCGATAGGAATTCGCATACTGAATGAGTTCGCTCAGGACGTCGGCGCACAACCGGTCTGACGCCCGATCCAAAAACGCTCGCATCCGGTTCGCCTTAGAACCACTGTGCCCTTCAAGATACTCGGGGCCGTCAATGTCGACGCCAAAGTCTCTAAAGAATTCGGCAAGCGTACGGTCGCTGAAGTTCAGCACGTAGCCTCGCCCCATCTCAAGGAAGTCCTCGAGGATTTGCTTCTCGCGAAATCTCAGCGACGCCATGTCCTTAAACCACGATTTCAGAGACGCCTAACGACCCCACATCAGCCGCGCGCGTACAAGCGTCGCCCGGCGCGTCGGCTGCATTTGGAGGTTAGCCTGCTCTGGGTCGCACGTGATTAGCACGAACCCGTCAGGATTCACAATGCCTCTCGGGCGTGGACAGGGCCTGGCGCGTAGCACGCCCTGACCATACAGATTGTCGTACGTAAACGACTGCAAGATGCCGTCCGGCCCACCCATGAGGCCCATTGCCGTCCAGGAGTCGAAGCCGGCCGTTCGGAGCACCATAAAAAACGGCTGGCGCTGACTTGCTGCGCTGATGCTGCAATCGATTGGCACCTCGACGGCCGAGGTATCGGGCGCTGGCCGCCCCCAATTGCCTGGCTGTTTGACTTGCCCGCAATCTTTAGCCTGTGAGCCCACGACTCGGCCGATTCGCGCCAGTAGATCTTGTTGCGGGTTGACTTGTGCCTCCTGTGAAGGTCGCGCTGAGCTCGCGACTGTCAGCAACGCCGTCGCAATGACCAAGGGTCGTGAGATGTTCATGGGCGTAGCTCAGTCAGGCTAACGTTCCGGTTCAGCGGCGGCCGCGCAGCGGACCGTCCGCTGCAACCGGCTGTTAGGCAGCCCTGTTGGCCCTGACCCTCAATCACCGCGCGAAGTCGTAAATGATTTCGGTGATACGACCGCGCCAGTAGGGCTTCGCGCCCTCGGGTAGCAGCCATGCCACCTCGCCATCGAGCGGCACCAGCATGCCGCTACGCTCGGCATAGTTCCAGAAGCGACCGCGCCACGGTGTTGGGACCACCTTGCCACCCACCGTGCGTCCTCGCGCGTCTGCGCGCACGGTATCGATCAGCCCCTGCTCATTAAAGGTGAAGTGCATGGTCAGAACGATGGTGCCGTCGGTGAGGGTGCCGCGAGCAGAGCGATCGTCCACGGCATCCCACCGCACGCCCTGGCTGGGGAGCAGCGCCGTCGGATACCATGCTGCCTCGGCGAAGAAACGCAGCAGTTCGCCTTCGGCCATATCGCCGGTGCCGCGCAAGTTGACCACCGAAAACAGCCCGAGCAGGGTCGCGTGTAGGATACCCTCGCCGGCCACGTATGCATCGTGGACCCGCACCGGCAGGCCTGGCATCATCGCGACTTCGCCGTCCCAGTCGAAGCCCGGCCGCTGAGTGACCACCTGCTGGTCCGAGGTAAACGACCTCCACTGGTCCGTGGTCTCGCCCATGTTGAAGGTGCCCCTGTGCTGCACGCGTGCACCCGCCACCATCGGCTGGCCGTCTTTCAGCACAGTGCGGAAGAAGCGCTGCACTGGCGGAGGGAGACCATCGAGTTCGCGGAAATCGACGACCTGCTGGTGGATTGGGACGCGTGCCGCTTCAAGGCGCGCCCGCAGTTCCCGAGTGCCCGCGTCCCAGCGGTACGCACCATAGACCTTGGCCACTATGAGACTGGCAGCCAGAGTAACGACGACGATGAGAAGTGGTTTCAGCCACATAGATCCGGAATGGCCTCCAAGCTGCCGCGGGCTGTCTAAAAACCATTAGGCAGGTCGGCATAGCGCCGTCGGTCCCGCCAAGGTTGGCAGCTTACTGGAACGGCTGCCAGCCGTGGGTAATGCCAACGGATCTGATCTGCAGCGGGCTGCACGCCTTCTGCGTTCACGGCGTCTTCGCGGCATAGTTCTGTTATCCAGCGACGCACGGTCGGCATATTCCGACGGCCGGCGGAGGGCTGGCTCGGCGACCGCGGCCGTCCGGAGCAGGCCGCGCACGCGTCAGTCGTCAAACGCTGAGGCGGCGCCGAAGTCGCCGTGGGGTGTTCAGGGACCGGGGCGACGCGACGGGTGCGTCCTGGTAGCCACGGCAGACCTCAAGGTCTGCCCCTCGTCTGGCAGGGCTGAAGCCCTGCCCTACGTACGACGCTTGTCGCGGTCGCGCAGCACCGCCCGGGGCCCCGCGGGCTGCCGACGCTCGCCCCCGATGGCGTTTGACGGCCTGCGGAGGGTTCGGACGCGGGCGTCGAGTCAGCCCTCCGCCAACGCCGCGAGGCAGCTCTGAAGAGCTGCCCTACGTGCCGCAGGCGCCGGAGACCGTTCACCGCGGCACCGCGAATACCCAGATCGATCCGCCCTCGGGCACCTCGGGGAACTTGCCGGGCTGCAGACGGTTGAGCCGCGCCTGCATCGAGCGGGCATCGACGCCCCACCCCGACTGCACGGCGACGTACTGCGTGCCGTCGATCGCGAACGACGACGGCTGCCCGGTGATGCCGGAACTGGTCGGGAACTCCCACAGCACCTTCCCCGACGCGGCGTCGAAGGCGCGGAACAGCCGGTCGGCGGTGCCGCCGCTGAACACCACGCCGCCGCCGGTGGCCAGCATCGGGCCCCAGTTGGCCGAATCGGCGAACGGATGCATCCACACCCGCTGGCCGGTGTCCACGTGCCAGGCCTGCACCTCGCCGATGTGGTCGGCGCCCTCGGCAATCACCAGCGTGCTGGTGGCGCCGGTGTAGCTGCTGCCGGCCTTGTAGGTGGCCGGACGGCCCACCAGCGTGCCGCACAGGTTCTCGTTGGCCGGGATGTAGATCATCCGCGTCCTGGGACTGAAGGCGATCGGCGGCCAGTTCTTGCCGCCCCAGTGCGACGGGCAGAAGTCGGCGGTCTTGCCGGTGCCGGGCTTGCGCGCCGGATCGACGTCGGGCCGGCCGGTCGTCGGATCGAGACTGCGGAACGCCGTCTGGCGCACGTAGGGCTTCCCCTCCACGAAGCGGATCGGCCCGTCGCTGCGTTCGAGGAACCACAGGTAGCCGTTGCGGGCGACGTCGATGAGCCCCTTCACGGTGCGGCCGCCGCGCTGGAAGTCCACCAGGATCGGCGGCGACACCTCGTCCCAGTCCCACGAGTCGTTGGGGTGGTACTGGAAATGTCCCTTGATGCGGCCGGTGGCGACGTCGAGGGCAACGGTGGACGCCGTGTAGAGGTTGTCGCCGGGCCGCTGGTCGCCCATCCACGGCCCGCCGTTGCCGGTGCCGAAGAACGCCAGGTTGGTGGCCGGGTCGTAGTTGCCGGTCACCCACACCGGGGCGCCGCCGTTCTTCCACTGCTCGCCCTTCGGCCAGGTCTCGCTGCCGGGCTCACCCGGGGCCGGCACGGTGTAGGTCTTCCACAGCAGCTTGCCGGTCTCGGCGTCGTAGGCGGCGACGAAGCCGCGGATGCCCAGCTCGCCGCCCGACGCGCCGACCATCACCGTGCCGTTGGCCACCAGTGGCGCCAGCGTCATGTAGTAGCCGTCCCGGTTCTCGGCCACCTTGGCGGTCCACGCCTGGGCGCCGGTGCGGGCGTCGAGCGCCACCAGGGTGGCGTCGTTGGCGGCGAAGAACACCTTGGTGCCGTACACCGCGACCCCGCGCGTCGTCGGGTGCGGGGCGATGATCGACTCCTCGACGTCCTTGATGTAGCGCCACAGCAGCGCCCCGGTCCTGGCGTCGATGGCCACCACCCGATGCCCCGGCGTGGAGACGAACATCACCCCGTTGACCACCACCGGCGCGGCCTCGTGCCCGCTGCCCACCCCGGTCGAGAACACCCAGGCCGGCCGCAACGTGGCGACGTTGGCCGGCGTGATCTGATCCAACGGGCTGTAGCCCCAGCCGTCGTAGGTGCGGCGGATCATCGGCCACTCGCCGTCGGCGGGCCGGCGCAGCCGCTCGGCCGTCACCGGCGCGTAGGTCTTGAGGATCTCGGGCATCGGCACCACCAGCGGCGGCAGGGGCGGCTGCTGGGTGAGCTGGGCGGCCGCCCCGCTGGCGACGGCGACGGCAATCATGAGCACGACGACGCGGAGGTTCGGCATAGCGCGGACGATACCCGATCTGGATGGCACCGTGCCGCCGGACGGGTCGATCGCGGCCGCGGCCGCCCGCCCCGGAACGCGCTACCATGCCCGCCCGGAGGTTCTGCCGATGCGCATGCTCCCAGCGTTCGCCGTGCTCGCCGTCCTCGCCGCCGCCCCCGCCGCCCACGCCCAGGTCGAGAACATGGGCCCGAAGGGCGCCACCTACATCACCGACGAGGACGTGAAGAAGGTCAACGCGCTGCCCGGCGTCGATCGGCAGATCGTCAGCGTGGACGTCGGCAAGCTGAACGAGGCGGTGGGTATCGTCCATCGCGGCAGCACCCGCAACGCCAAGCCGCCGGCGGCGCCGCCGGCCAACGCCCCGGCCCCGCTGCCGTGCGGCGAGGCGATGGCGTCGGCGCCGGCCGGCTCGCCCGGTTCTGGCATCGCCCACGACCACCAGACCGAGACCTATGTGATCGTCTCGGGCGGCGGCACCCTGATCACCGGCGGGCGGATCGTCAACGGCCGCAAGTCGGCACCCAACAGCGCGGTCACCACCATCCTCAACGGGCCGTCGTGCAGCGGCGCCATCGCCGGGCCCGGCGTGGTGACCCGCGCCGTCAAGCCCGGCGACATCATCATCATCCCGGCCGGGGTGCCGCACGGCTGGAGCGACATCCCGGACCACGTCGACTACCTGAGCATCCGTCCCGATCCGGACCGCGTGCTCAAGCCCTACGTCAACCCGGCCGTCGCCAGGCAATAGCCGCCGCGGTGCCGCTCGAGGGCTGGGCCGCCCGACCCAGCCCATGCTTTGACCTGGTTCCCGGCGCTGTCGTAATCTGACCCACGCGCCGTGCGCAGCCAGAGCCTCCCATGCGACTGTCGCCGACCCGCCTCGCCTCCGATCTGCTGATCGGGATCATCGTCTCGATGGCGCTCGCTCAGGCCGGCGCGGCGATGGAGATCGACGGCCTGGGGCGCGATCTGCATGCCCGCGTCACGCGCGTGGGCACGCACCGGCTCGACGCCGATGGCAGCCATCCGGCCGCCGACGTCGAGGACGCCACGCACGGCGTCGTCGCCCCGCTGGCGGTGCACCTGTATTCGGGTCCGGCGGCACCGCCGGGTGGCGCTGCCGCCGGGCTGGCGCCACCGGGTGCTTTCGATCTGCTCCCGGTCCTCGCCCCGCCCGCACCCCGCTCCCGCCTCGACGCCGCCAGCCACCGCGGCCGCGCCCCGCCCTCCGCCTAGGTCCCTCGCCGTTCCTGCCACGCGCCGTTCCGCTGTCCGTGCGCGGGCGTGGTGCGCCGCCCCGCGGCGGCGCCGTTCGTGTCCGTTTCAGATGTCGAGTGCCATGCAACACCCATCGTCGATGTTCAGTTATCCCAAGGAGGACGCCGTTGCCGGCGTCGTCGTCTTCCTCGTCGCGGTGCCGCTGTGCCTGGGCATCGCCATCGCCTGCGGCGTCCCGCCGGTGTCGGGCCTCATCGCCGGAATCTGCGGCGGCCTGGTGGTGCCGTGGATCAGTCGCTCGCCGCTCTCGGTCACCGGCCCGGCCGCCGGCCTGACCTCGATCGTGCTGGCCGAGGTCACCCGCCTGGGCGGCATCCCGCCGTTTCTGACCGCGGTGCTCCTCGCCGGAGTGTTGCAGGCCGGGTTCGGCGTCCTGCAGCTCGGCCGCTTCAGCGCGATGGTCCCGTCGGCGGTCATCAAGGGCATGCTCGCGGCCATCGGCATCACGATCATCTGGAAACAGATCCCGGTGGCCTTCGGCGTCACCGGCGGGCTCAGCGACATCGCCGGCAACGTCCATGTCGGCGCCACGCTGGTGACGGCGGCGTCGCTGGCGCTCCTCTACGGCTGGAAGCACACGCCGCTGGGCCGCTACAAGCTCGTCCCGCCGGCGCTCATCGCCGTCATCCTCGGCGCGGTGCTCGGGCGGGTGCTGGCCGGCCAGGAAGGCATGGCCCTGCCCGCCGACCAGTTCGTGGACATCCCGCTCGGCGGACTCACCGGCCTGGCGGCGGCGCTGCCCCGCCCAGAGTTCGCCGCGGCGCTGCGTCCCGACACCTGGATTGCCGCCGCGACCATCGCCATCGTCGCCAGCATCGAGACGCTGCTGTCGGTGCAGGCCGTCGATCGACTCGACCCGCTGAAGCGGCGCAGCCCGCCCGACCGCGAACTGCTGGCGCAGGGCGCCGCCAACTCGGTGTCGGGGTTCCTCGGCGGCCTGCCGGTCACCGCGGTGATCGTCCGCAGCGGCGCCAACGTCGCCGCCGGCGGCCGCGAGCGCCTGTCGTCGCTGCTGCACGGCGTGCTGCTGCTGCTGTCGGTGCTCTTCGCCGGGTCGCTGCTGAACACCATCCCGCTCGCCTGCCTGGCGGCAGTGCTGATCCAGGTGGGGTTCAACCTGTGCAAGCCGGCGCTCTTCGCCACCCAGGTCAAGCTCGGGGTGACGCAGCTGCTGCCGTTTGCCATCACCATCATCGCGGTGCTGGCGCTCGACCTGCTCAAGGGCGTGATCGTCGGCATCATCGTCGGCATCCTGTTCGTCCTCTACGAGAACTCGAAGCGGGCGGTGGTCGCCGAGCGCGACGACGCCGGCCGGTGGCGGATGCGCTTCCGCCGCGACGGCACGTTCGTCTCCAAGCCGGGCATCGTCTCGGCCCTGGAGGACGTCGACGACGGCGAGGAAGTGGTCATCGACGGCACCGGCGAGTACATCGATCACGACGTGAAGGAGGTGCTGGCGACCTTCGTCGAGGACGCCAAGCACCGGAAGATCAAGGTCACGCTGGTCGGCATCGACCTTGCGCACGCCCAGGCGGGCGGCGGCCACTAGGATGACGGCGACTCACGCCCTGCCCGACGACCCGGTCGAGCGAGCGTTGAGTCGCGCCGCCGATCTGCTGCCCGACCAGGGGCCGATCGGCGTCTTCGTCCACCACAACACGCTGCACGCGTTCCAGCACCTGCCGTTCCACGACGCGGTGGCGGCGGGTGCCGACGCGCTCGGCGCCCGCCCCTACCTCGAGCTGTCCACGTTCCGGGCGGCGCTGAACACGGGCCGCGTCGCCGACGCGGACCTGACCCACGAGATCGCGGTCGCCCTGGGGGCGCGCGGCGGCGACCTGGTCGCGCCGGGCCTGACCCGGGCCCGTCTGTGGCACGTGCTCACCGTCGACGATCACGACGCCACCGACGCCGCCGGCCTGGCCTTTGCCATCGACGCCGGCCTGGCCACCGAGTCGCAGGATCCGGCGCTGTGGCGGGCGGCCGTCACCCGTGTGGACCGCGGCCCGCACCCCGAGCCGACACCACCGCGCCCGCCGCGCCGTCACCGCGACGTGCTGGTGGCCACCGGCGCCGCCGACCCCGACCTGTCGGTGCACGGCGAGCTCATCCGGCTGGGCTCGGGTTTCCTCGATCACGGCCAGGCCCACGTCGCCCTGCCCCATCGCGAGCGCGGCTTCCTGCCGGCGGTCGCGGCGCTGTACACGCGCGGCGCCTCGGCACCTCGTGATTGCCGCGGCGTCGAGACCGACATGCGGCTGGTCGTCGAACAACACCGCACGCCGCTGACGGTCATCCGCGCCGCGCTGGCGGCGCTGGGCGTGCACGGCGACGACGCCGAGCCGTACCTCTTCGCGACCGCGCTCGCCCTGCCCGGGTGGGCCGGGATGTTCGCCCGTCTCGAACGCCATCCCGAGGACCATCCCGGCGGCCCGCCGACGACGCTGGCCGACTTCGTGGCCGTGCGTCTGCTGTTCGAACAGCGGGCGATCGCCCACGCGTGCCGCGACGCCGAGCTGCCGCTCGACTGGACCGCCCTGGCCGCCAGGATGCCCGCCGCCCGCGCGGTTCCGCCGGTCCTGACCGCGGCCCGGTTGTGGCACCTGGCCCGCGCCGCTGGCTGGTCGCCGGCGGCGGTGGCCGCCCTCGACGACGCCACCCTGGCGGCGCTCTGGCGGGAGTGCGACGCCTGCCCGCCGCTGGTCCGCCGCCGCGTGTTCCACGAAGCCTACGAGCGCACCTACCGCCGGTCGATCCTCGACGCACTCGACGTGCGCCGCCGGCTGCCGCCCGGACTGCCCCCGGCACGCGCCCGCGCGCAGTTCGTCTTCTGCATCGACGAACGCGAGGAGTCGATCCGGCGGGCCGTGGAGGAGCAGGGGCCGAGCTACGTCACCTACGGCGCCGCCGGGTTCTTCGGCGTCGCCATCGACTACCAGGGACTCTACGACCGCGCCCCGGCCGCCTATTGCCCGGTGGTGGTGACGCCGGGTCACGAAGTGCACGAACGCCCGGTGGAAACCGAGATCGACTGGCACACCCGGCGCACGCGGCTGCGCGACCGCTGGCTGGCCTTCGAGCGGCGCGGCGGCGAGTGGTCGCGGCGGCTCACCGGCGGCGCCGGGCTGTCGTTCCTGCTCGGGCCGGTGACGGCGGTCCGCACGCTGGCGCGCGTCCTGGCCCCGCGCTCGGCCGGGCGGGTCAGCGAGCGGGTCAAGACCGGCCTGGCGCCGCGTCCGGCGACGCGGCTCTCGGCGCTGCGCCCCGCCGATGCGCCGCCCCGCGCCGATGGCGGCAAGCCGGTCGGCTTCTCCACCGCCGAGGCGATCGACCGGGTCACGGCGACGCTGGTCAACATCGGCCTGACCCGCGACTTCGCGCCGATCGTGGTGCTGCTCGGCCACGGATCGACCAGCCTCAACAACCCGCACGAGTCGGCGCACGACTGCGGCGCCTGCGGCGGACGACGCGGCGGCGCCAACGCCCGGCTCTTCGCCGACATGGCCAACCGCCCCGAGATCCGCGCCGGGGTCGCCGCGCGCGGCGTGGTGATCCCCGACGACACCTGGTTCGTCGGCGCCCTGCACGACACCGCCGACGACAGCGTGCGCTACTTCGATCTCGATGCCGTGCCGACCGCCGCCGCCGCGGCCTTCGAGGACGCGTTCGGTGTGCTGGAAATCGCCCGGGCCGAGAACGCCCTGGAGCGCAGCCGCCGCTTCGACGACGCGCCGCTCGGCCAGTCGGCCGCCGACGCCCTGGCCCACGTCGAGGACCGCTCGGCCAACCTGGCCCAGGTGCGCCCCGAGTACGGCCACTGCACCAACGCGATCTGCATCGTCGGGCGGCGCGAGCTGACCCGCGGCCTGCACTTCGATCGGCGGGCGTTCCTGGTCAGCTACGACCCGCGCCCCGACACGACCTTCGGCGTGCTGGAGCGGATTCTCGCCGCCGTCGGCCCGGTGGGCGCCGGCATCAGCCTCGAGTACTACTTCTCGTCGGTCGACAACGAGGTCTACGGCTGCGGCACCAAGCTGCCGCACAACGTCACCGGCCTCATCGGCGTGATGAACGGCCACCAGAGCGACCTGCGCACCGGCCTGCCGCTGCAGATGGTCGAGCTGCACGAGCCGATGCGGCTGCTGCTCATCTGCGACGCCACGCCCGAGGCCCTGCTGGCCATCGCCGGGCGGCAGCCGGAAGTGGCCGAACTGGTCGTCAACGCCTGGGTGCAGCTGGTCTCGGTGCATCCAGAAACCGGTGCGATGGCGGTGTTCGAAGGGGGCGGGTTCGTGCCCTACGTCCCGGCGGCCACGGCGCTGCCCGAGGTCGAATGGTCGCGCGACTGGCACCTGCGCTCCCGCGACTTCGTGCCGCCGGCGCTGGTGCGCCGCGGCCTGCCGGCCGATCCGGCGCCCCTCGGCGCCGGGTCGCTGGCGGCGGTGCCGGCATGACCGCCGAGATGGCCTTCCTGGTCGTCGCGATCCTGGCGCCGCTGGCCAGCGTGCTGGTCATCGGTCTGCGGGTGCTGCTCGGCGAACGCCCGGGCGAGTCGGTCGTCGCCGGCGTGATCGGCACCGGCCTGGTCGCCTCGGTCGTCGGCGGGCTGCTGGTGGCGGCCAGCTTCGCCGGCCTGCTCGGCCCGCCCCTGCACGGCGACGTCGAGTTCGGCGACTGGCTGCGCCTGCACGAGTTCGTGATCCCGGCGGTGCTGCGGGTGGACGCCGTGTCGGTGACCATCGCGCTCTTCAGCGCCGTGCTGACCGCGGTGGTGGCCCGCTTCTCGCGCCGCTACCTGCACAAGGAGCCGGGGTTCCTGCGCTTCTTCGTCCTGCTCGGGTTGTTCGCCACCGGCGTGCAGCTGGTGGCGCTGGCCGGCGCGCTCGAGCTGTTCTTCGCCGGCTGGGAGCTCATCGGCATCTCGTCGGCGTTCTTCATCGGCTTCTTCCACGAGCGCGACGAACCGGTGCGCTCGGCGGTGCGCGCCTTCGCCACCTACCGGCTGTCGGATGCCGGCCTGCTCATCGCCACCGTCGCCACCTTCGAACTGCTCGGCTCGACACGGTTCTCGGCCCTGCCCGGCGCGGCGGCGCTGCCGGGGTGGGAAGCCGCCGCGCTGGCGCTGATGTTCCTGCTCTCGGCGATGGGCAAGTCGGCGCAGCTGCCCTTTTCGGGCTGGCTGCCGCGGGCCATGGAGGGCCCGACGCCGTCGAGCGCGCTCTTCTACGGCGCCGTGTCGATCCACGCCGGCCTGTTCCTGCTGCTGCGCGTCTGGCCGGTGTTCGACGCCGCGCCGCTGGCCCGCGTCGCCGGCGTCGCCGTCGGCCTGGCCACGGCGATCTACGCCGCCGCCGTCGTCCGCGTCCACACCGACGCCAAGGGCGCTCTGGCCCACGCCACGCTCGCCCAGGTCGGCCTCATCCTCGCCGAGATCTGCCTCGGGTGGACGACGCTGGCGCTGACCCACCTGGTCTGCCACGCGCTGCTGCGTCTCGGCCAGTACCTCAAGGCACCCAATACGATCCACGACACCCACCGCGTCGGCCACTCCGCGCATCGCCACGGCTGGCTGGATCGCCGCTTCCCCGGCCTGGCCGCCGCGCTCTACGTGCACTCGCTGCATCGGCTGCGGCTCGACGATCGCATCGACGTGGCGTTCTCGCCGGTCATGGCGCTGGCCCGCGGCCTCGATCGCGCCGACCGCTGGCTGCGCCGGGCGGTGAGCCTCGACGGAGCGCCGCGATGACGCCAACCCCGCCGCCAGCGGCGCCCTGGGAGGCGCTGGTCGTGTGCCTGCTGCTGGTCGTGGCGCCGGCGCTGACCGCGCCGCGCGCCCGCAATCTGCCGCTGCTCGCGGCGCTGGCCGCGGCCATCGTGGCGACCCTGTTCAGCGCCAGCGGCGCGGCGGCCTATCTTGCCGCCGCGGTCACGGCGCTGCTCCACGCCGCGGCCGCCGTCCGGGCCAGCCGGACCGGGGCGTTGACGCTCGGGCTGGCGGCGGTGTTGTCCGCGGCGGCGGGCGTCGCCGTCGCCGGCGACGACCTGACCACGGCGTTCTGGCTGTCGGGGGCGGCGATCGCGCTGCGGGCCGGCATGCTGCCGCTGCACCTGGGCGTCGCCAGCCTGTGCGAGCGGGCGCCGCTGGTCCAGGTGCAGCAGGCGGCGTCGACCATCGCGCTGGTCTTCATCCACCTGCGATTCGTCGATCACGGCGAGATGGCAATGGCGGTCGCGCCGGCGATGGTCCGCGCCGGCGCCGTCGCCACCTTCGCCGGCGCGCTGATGACGCTGGTGCAGCGCGACCTGCGCGGCTTCTACCGCGGCACGACCGTCGCCCACGGCGGCATGCTCATGGCGGCGCTGGGCACCGCGCCGCTCGGCAACTTCGCCGCCGCGCTGCTGGTGGCGGTGACCGTCGGCCTCGCCCTGGGTGGGCTGGGCATGATGATCACGGCGCTCGAAGCCCGGGTAGGCGACGTGTCCTACAGCGGGCCGGGCGGCCGCGCCGCGGCGTTTCCGCGCCTGGCGGCGGCGTTTGCCGTCTTCGGCGGCGCCGGCGTCGGATTGCCCGGCACGGCCGGCTTCGTCGCCGACGACCTGCTGCTGCACACCCTGTGGATCAACAGCCCGACCAGCGCCGTCCTGGTGATCGTCTCGGCGGCGCTGCTGGCGGTGGCGACGCTCATCGTGTTCGCGGCGGTGTTCCTCGGCCACGCCATGCCCTCACCGGCGCCGGACCTGTTCCGGCGCGAGCGCGTCGCGGCGGTGATGCTGCTCACGCTGCTCGTCGGCCTGGGGGTGGCGCCGGGCCTGCTGCTCGGCCCGGCCGATGCGTTCCTCACGCACCCGCCGGCGGTGGCGGCGCGCTGACGCACCACTGGCTATCCGGGCAGCCGACAGGTGAAGCTGGCCGCCTCGTCGATGCTGCCGGCGCCGGCGTAGACGGCGACCTGGGGGTGCGGGCAGAGCGGCCGCGAGCGGACGACCCGGCCGTCCTCGACGCGCGAGGCGACGACGGCTGCCGGCGCCTCGCCGTGCTCGACCCAGCGCTCCAGCGCGGTCAGCATGTCGAACCGATCCACGCCCGGGCCGCCGCTGCAGTGGTGCATGCCGGGCACGAAGTAGCTGCGCAGGAAGGCGTCGGCCTGACGCTGGCCGCCGACCGCCGCGGCCACCGCCTCGACGTAGTGCAGCGTGCCGAGGGCGCTGATGCCGGGGTCGGCCCAGCCGTGGTAGACGATGAGCTTGCCGCCCCGGGCATACGGCCGCAGGTCGGGGTCCAGCGGGCTGAGGATCCCGGTCATCGTCGCCAGCCGGGGCAGGTCCTGCGGATAGCGGAAGGTGCGCCACGAGAAGCCGGGCGCGTCGTCGTCGAGGGCGAGGAAGCGGAAATTGGCCTCCATCAGGCCGTAGCCGGACGGCCCGCGCCCGGTGAACGCCAGCGTGCCGTCGGCCTGGGCCGTCGGCGGCTCGTTGCCGGTGATCCAGCCGCGCCAGCCGGTCGGGCCACCCTCGTGGCCGGGCGGAAACGGCGGCGCGTACTCGCGGCCGTCGGGCGTCTTCAGCCCGGCGTAGATCATCTGCACCACGTCGAGCTGCGGCGCGGTGAGACACGACGGGCCGTCGCCGGCCGGGCAGGCCAGCGTCGCCGGGTCGAAACGGCAGGCGCGTGGGTCGCTGACCAGCCCGTCGGCCAGGCCGTCGGTGGCGTCGCAGGCGGCGAGGGTGGCGGCCGACAGCAACTCCACCTTCTCGACCGGCAGGTAGGCGGCTGCCGAGCCCAGCAGCCGCTGCGACACCACGGCGCGGCCGACCTGCATCGGCGTGCCGGTGGCCGGATCGCCGGCGATCACGCCGTCGAAGTCGGTCGGGTAGCGCTGCACTTCCATCAACGCCTGGCGGCCGCCGTTGGAACAGCCGTTGAAGTAGGCGTGCGCGGCCGGCCGTCCGTAGTAGCCGGCGGTGAGCGCCTTGGCGGCGACGGCGCTGACGTGGGTGCCGCGATGGCCGTAGTCGATCTCCTTGGCGCGGTCGGCGCCCCACGACGGGTCGGCGGCGGCGTGCCCGGTGTCGGTGGACGCTGACGCATAGCCGCGCGCCAGGCCGGTGCCGAGGTTGCCGATCGTGCCCCCCAGCCCGCCGACGCCCTGGAAGTAGAACTTGCCGTTCCACGACGCCGGCAGCCCGAGACGGAAGCGCACGGTGTTGCCGGGGGTCGCGACCTGGCCGTCCACCTGGCAGTGGCGCGGCGCGTTCGCCGTGGCCTCGACCCAGGCGGCCGCGGTGACGGTGGTGCCGGCGGGGGCGGTGGTCTGGACGGCGGCGACCGCGCAGGCGTCGGTGGCCGGCGGGCCGCCCGGCAGCGGCCGCACGCCGGCATCGAGCGCGGTGAGCGACAGCCCGACCACGATTCCCGCCGCTGGCATCCTCATGGAGTCACCTCGTCGCCGCCGCAGGGGCCGGCTGGCGGCCGCCGCCATCGTGATGCGTGAACGCCGGAGCATTGTAGTGCCGGACGACGACGCCGCGGACGTCGTCGCGAAACGCGGCTGCCGTCGCCGCAGGCCGTGCAGTAAAATCGCGCCCGATGTCCAGTCCCGCCGCCGCGAAACCCCGCATCTCGCCGACCACGCAGATCATGATCGGCCTCCTCGTCGGTCTGCTCGTCGGCTGGTACATCAGCACCTTCGACGACGCGACGGCGGCCGCCTGGGCCAACGTCATCCGGCCGTTCAGCCAGATCTTCATCCGGATGATCCGGATGCTGATCGCGCCGCTGCTGTTCGGCACGCTGGTCGCCGGCATCGCCGGCGCCGGCCACTTCAAGGACGTCGGCCGCATGGGCCTGCGGGCCATCATCTACTTCGAAGTCGTGACCACGGTCGCGCTGGTCATCGGGCTGGCCGCCGTCAACATCCTGAAACCCGGCGTCGGCGTGGTCCTGCCCGCCGATGCCGAATCGGGCGTGAGCGCCGCGGCGGCGCAGAGCTGGGACCAGATCCTGCTGCACCTGGTGCCGACCTCGATCATCGAGGCGATGGCCACCGGCGACATCCTGCAGATCGTCGTCTTCAGCATCGTGTTCGCGATCGGCCTGGGCATGGTCGGCGAGAAGGCCCGGCCGATGATCGAGTGGTGCGAGTCGCTGACCGAGGCGATGTTCAAGGTCACCCACATCGTCATGCTCTACGCCCCGATCGGCGTCGGGGCGGCCATCGCCTACACGATCGGGGTCAGCGGCCTGCAGGTGCTGCAGAACCTGGCCTTCATGATCGTCACCCTGTACGTGGCGCTGGCGGCGTTCTACCTGCTGGTGCTGATCCCGGTGATGGTGATGTTCCGCATCCCGATCGCCGGGTTCTTCACCGCGATCAAGGAGCCGGCGCTGATCGCCTTTTCCACCACCTCGAGCGAAGCGGCGCTGCCGCGGGCGATGGAGTGCGTCGAGGCGTTCGGGGTGCCGCGCCGGATCGTCTCGTTCATCCTGCCGCTCGGCTACAGCTTCAACCTCGACGGCACCACGCTCTATCTGTCACTGGCGTCGGTCTTCATCGCGCAGGCCGGCGGCATCGAGCTCACCTGGGGCCAGCAGTTGACGATGATGGTGACGCTGATGCTGACCAGCAAGGGCGTGGCCGGGGTACCGCGCGCGGCGCTGGTGATCCTCGCCGCGACGGTGGCGCAGTTCAATCTGCCGCTCGCCGGCGTGGCGCTGGTGCTCGGGGTCGATGCCCTGATGGACATGGGCCGCACGATGACCAACGTCATCGGCAACTGCCTGGCGGCCGTCGTGGTCGCGAAGTGGGAAGGGGAGTTCGTCCCCGGGGGCCAGCCCCGGGCCTAGCGCCACAGGTTCAGGAAGAAGGTGATCAGCAGGGCGTTGGCGAAGTCGATGAAAAAGGCGCCGACGAGCGGCACCACGAGGTAGGCCTTGGGCGCCGGTCCGTAGCGCTCGACCAGGGCGCCCATGTTGGCCATCGCGTTCGCCGAGGTGCCCAGCATGAACCCGCAGAAGCCGCCGGCCATCACCGCGGCGTCGTAGTCGCGGCCCATCAGGCGCGGCACGACCCAGGCGCTGATCGCGCCGATCACGGCGACCTGCACCGCCAGGATCACCAGCAGCGGAATCACCAGTCCGGCCAGCTCCCACAACCGCAGCGTCATCAGCGCCATCACCAGGAACAGCGACAGCGCGATGTTGCCGACGTCGTCGATGGTCGGCTGCGACAGGCGGAACCACCCGGTGGCGTCGTCGAGGTTGCGGACGGCGGCGGCGACCAGCATGGCGCCGATGTAGGCGGGCAGGGTCAAGCCGGTGCGGGTCAGCCAGCCGCTGACGACGATGCCCAGACCGACCGTCACGAGCAGGATCACCAGGTGCTTCATCAGCACGTAGGACTCGGCGTCCTCGCCGGCCGGCGCGGCGACGTCAGCCGACGGCAGCTGCGCCTCGGCCAGGTTCCCGAGGGTGCCGCCGGTCGGGCCCGCGGGCGTCCCGCCGAGCAGCTGGCGGCCCTCGATGAGGTAGGTGCCGATCGGGCCGCCCATCACGCCGCCGGCGACGATGCCGACCATGGCGGCGGCCACGGCCAGCGTCGCGGCACCAGGCACTCCGGCCTGCTCGAACAGCGGCGCAAAGGCCAGTCCGGTGGCCGGGCCGCCGGTGAGCGTCACCGATCCGGCGAGGACGCCCATGAGCGGGTGTTGGCCGAGGCCCCACGCCACCGCGACGCCGACGAGGTTCTGCAGGGCGGCGACGACCAGCGCGCTGACGAAGAACAGCAGGACCAGCGGCCCGCCGCGACGAAGCAGCGTCAGGCTGGCCGCAAAGCCGATCGACGCGAAGAAGGTGTTCTGCAGGGGCACCTGCAGCGTGGTGTCGAACTCGAGCGGCCGGATGTTCCAGGCGTACAGCACGGCGAGGACGCCGGCGGCCGGCAGACCGCCGGCGACCGGCGCCGGGATGTTCACCCGGCCCAGTACCGGGATCAGCCGCTTCAGGCCGTAGCCGAGGAAGAGGAGGCTGCCGGCGAAGGCCACGGTCTGCACCAGGTCGAGCGCGAGAGAAGCCGTCACGGCGCGAAGTATAGCCGGTCGCCACGGCGAGTCCCCACTCGCCCACGGCCGCCAATGGCGGCCCGAGACTGTCGCGGATCTGCGCGCGCTGATATCGTGTAGCGCGCATGCCCGTTCGCGACGCCGTCCCGGCCGGCGGCCATCCGGATCTCCTGCGCGCCATCCTGACCAGCCGCGTCTACGACGTCGCCCACGAGACCCCGCTCGAAGCGGCACCGCGCCTGTCGGCCCGGCTCGGCCGCGCCGTGCTCTTCAAGCGCGAGGACATGCAGCCGGTGTTCAGCTTCAAGCTGCGCGGCGCCTACAACCGGATGGCGCACCTCGACGCCGACGAGCGCGCCCGCGGCGTCGTCACCGCCAGCGCCGGCAACCACGCCCAGGGGGTCGCCTACTCGGCGCGGCACCTCGGCCTGTCGGCGGTCATCGTCATGCCGGAGACCACGCCGGCCATCAAGGTGCGCGCCGTGCGCGACCTCGGCGCCGAGGTGGTGCTGCACGGCGACAGCTACGCCGAGGCCCAGACCCGCTGCGAGGCGATCGCCGCCGGGACCGGCCGCCTCTTCATCCCGCCGTTCGACGACCCGCTGGTGATCGCCGGCCAGGGCACGGTCGCCGTGGAGATCCTGCGCCACCACCTCGGCAGCCGGGCCGGGGCCATCTTCGTCCCGGTGGGCGGCGGCGGGCTCATCGCCGGCATCGGCGCCTACGTCAAAGCGATCCGGCCGGACATCGCCGTCATCGGCGTCGAGCCCGTCGATGCCGACGCCATGGCCCGCTCGCTGGCCGCCGACGAACGCGTGGTGCTCGACCACGTCGGCATCTTCGCCGACGGCGTCGCCGTCCGCCAGGTGGGCGCCCACAGCTTCGCCGTCGCCCGCGCCACCGTGGACGACGTCGTGCGGGTGACCAGCGACGAGATCTGCGCCGCCATCAAGGACGTCTTCGACGACACCCGGTCGATCATGGAGCCGTCCGGCGCGCTGGCCGTCGCCGGCGTGTCGCGCTACGCCGCCGGCCGGCCGGCCACCGCGGCGCCGCTGGTGGCGGTGCTGAGCGGCGCCAACATGAACTTCGACCGGCTGCGCTACGTGGCCGAGCGCGCCGAGGTCGGCGAGGCCCGCGAGGCAGTGCTGGCGGTGACCATCCCCGAACGGCCCGGCGCCTTCCGCGAGTTCTGCACCCGCATCGGCCGCCGCGTCGTCACCGAGTTCAACTACCGGTTGAGCGGCCGCGGCTCGGCGCACATCTTCGTCGGCGTCGCCGTCGAGTCGCGCGCCGACGGGGCGGCGCTGGCCGCCGCCCTGGCCGCCGCCGGCTACGAGACCCATGAGCTGACCGACAACGAGCTGGCCAAGCTGCACGTCCGCCACATGGTCGGCGGGCGCAGCGCCCACGTCGTCGACGAGCAGGTCTACCGCTTCGAGTTCCCCGAGCGGCCGGGGGCGCTGATGAAGTTCCTCGACGCGGTAGGCGGCCGCTGGAACATCAGCATGTTCCACTATCGCAACCACGGCGCCGACCCCGGCCGGGTCCTGGCCGGGTTCGAGGTGCCGGCGGCGGAGCGGGAGGCGTTCGAGCACGTCCTCGTCGACCTCGGCTACCCGTCGCAGCGCGAGACCGACAACCCGGCGTATCGCCTGTTTCTCGGGTAGGACGCGGCCAGGTACGTAGGGCAGCTCTTCAGAGCTGCCTATCGATCATGCGGCAGAGCTGAAGCTCGGCCCTACGCTGCCGCAGGTGAAGTTCGGCCCTGCGCACGGCAGTTGAGGCTTTCTCCTGGGCGCGGCAGAGCTGAAGCTCGGCCCTACGCTGCCGGCCGGGCGCCGTCGAGCAGGCGGTCGAGCAGCGCGTCGATCCCGGGGTCGTCGCGATAGCCGTCGAGCAGCCAGCGGTTGGTGGCGATGACGGCGAACGGCGCCGCCCCGCCGTCGGCGCAGGCGACGAGGCACTGGCGAATCAGCGCGACGTCATCCAGGCCGAGGGCCAGCGCCAGCAGGCTGGCCGGCGACACGTACTCGCCGCGGCCGGCCCGCTCGTAGAGCTCCTCGCCGAGCCGCCTGGCGTCGGCGAGCCGGCCGGCCCGGCCGTAGACCATCGCCAGCACGCCGACGAAGATCGGCGCCCGGGCGCGGGCGACGATCTGCTCGCCGAGCGTCACCACCTCGTCGTACCGGCCGGTCATCAGCAGCGCCACGGTCTGCGGCCAGCGCGGGCCGAGCGCGTCGGGCTGGAGTTCGAGGGCACGGGCGGCGTGACGCCCCGCCATCTCGGCGTCACACAGCGCGCAGGCCGCCGACGCGACCAGGAAGTGCACCTGGGCGGCGTGCGGCTCCTGCTCGACGGCGCGGGCCAGATGCGTCCGCGCCTCGTCCCCGCGGTAGGCGGTGGCGAGGAACATGCCGTAGGTCGCGCTGCAGATCGCGTCGTGCGGATCCAGGGCCAGTGCGGTCAGGAACGGCTCCTCGGCGGCGCGCCAGTGCGGCTCGAAGTGGAAGGTGTAAATCCCCTTGGCGCGATGCGCCGCCGGCAGCTGCGGGTCCAGGGCGAGGGCCCGCGTCGCGGCGTCGAGCGCCCGCGGCTGGGCCTGGGCCGGTGGCATCCACCCGTAGACCCGCAGGATCGAATAGCAGTCGGCCAGACCGGCGAATGCCGCCGCGAACTCGGCATCCAGGGCGATGGCGCCCTCGAAGCAGGCGATCGCCGCGCTCATCACCGCCGGCGAGCGCTGATTCCAGAGGTGGCGGCCCTTCAGGTAGAGGTCGTAGGCCTGCAGGTTGGCGGTGGCGCGACGCGCCGCCCGGCCGCCGCCGGCCAGCGCCGGAGCGATGGCGGCGACGATGGCGCCGACCATCTCGTCCTGCACGTCGAAGACGTCGGCCAGTTCGCGGTCGTAGCGTTCGGACCACAGGTGATAACCGTCGTCCACGTCGGTCAGGTGCACGGTGAGCCGCAGCTGCGTACCGGCACGCCGGACGCTGCCCTCGAGCACGGTGCGCACCCCGAGTTCGCGGCCGACGTCGCGCAGGTCGAGGTCGTGACCGCGGAAGCGGAACGAAGAGGTCCGCGAGGCGACCCGCAGCCCGGGCAGCCGGGCCAGGGCGTTGACGAGGTCCTCGGCCAGTCCGTCGCCGAAATACTGATCGTCGGCGGCGGCGCTCATGGTGACAAACGGCAGGACCGCCACTGAGGCCGGTGCGGCGGCGGTGGTGGCCGCGGCGGTCGGGCGGCGCGTGTCGAGCGAGATCGCCTCGAGGGCATGGGCGAGCTCGACGGCCGACTGGAAGCGCCGCTCCGGCGCCTGCTGCAGACAGCGCCGTACCGCGTCGGCGAGGGCCGGCGGGACCGCGGCGCCGAAGGCCAGTTCGGAGGGCGGGCGGTGCAGCAGCAGCGCCAGCGTGTCGGCCGGCGAGTCGCCGCGGAACGCCCGCTGCCCGGTGAGCATCTCGTAGAGCACGGCGCCGCAGCCGAAGATGTCGGCGCGGTGGTCCACCGGGCGGGCCCGGGCCTGTTCGGGCGCCAGATACCCGATCGTGCCCATCACCATCCCCGGCAGCGTGTGGGCAGCCGTGACCTCGGTGGTCTCCGGTCCGCCCGCGACCGTGGTGGCCAGACCGAAGTCGAGGATCTTCACGTGGCCGTCGGTGGTGATGAACAGGTTGTCCGGCTTGAGGTCGCGGTGGACGACGCCGCGCCCATGGGCGGCGGCCAGCCCGGCCGCCACCTGCAGGCCGAGCGCGACGGTCTCGGCGGCGGGCAGCGGCCCGCGCTCGAGGCGGGTCCGTACCGTTTCGCCGTCGAGCAGTTCGGTGACCAGGTAGGGCGGATCGCCGGTGCCGACGTCGAAGATGGCCAGCAGGTTCGGGTGCGACAGACCGGCGATCGTCCGCGCCTCCTGCGCGAAGCGGGCCAGCCGTTCGGGGTCGGCGACCCCGGGCGGCAGCACCTTGACCGCGACGTCGCGGCCCAGCCGTGGGTCGCGCGCCCGATACACCTCGCCCATGCCGCCGGCGCCGAGGGGCGCGACGATCTCGTAGGGACCGAGGCGGGTTCCGGGATGCAGTGGCACGGGCGAGACGATCAGGCTACCGCGGAAGCCGTGCGGTCGTGGCGCGGCGACGGCTCAGGGGCGGAAGTGCTGCACGAGGGTCACCGCGCCGTCGGCGGCGACGATGCCGCAGCCAACCCGCCCCCACGGCCCGCGCAGGTTCTCGTAGTGGCCGCCGCCTGGCCCCTCGCGCCAGAAGGCCGCGATCGCCGCGGCCACGACGTCGCGGACCGCGTCGGTCACGCCCCAGCGGACGGCTTCGTTCTCGGCGAAGGCGCCGGTCGGGCGGTCGGGGCCGCTGGTGTAGCCGTGCGCACGGCCGGTGGCGTGATCGGCGGCGGCGGCCGTCTGGGCATAGACCTCGACGGCCGGATCGTGCTCGACCGGGGACACGCCGGCCAACGCCCGGTAGCGATTGGTCTCCGACAGGCAGAAGGCGAAGTCCGCGGCGGTGACCGTCTGGGTGGGGTCAGCCGACGCCGCCGGACCGGCGCCGCCGCCTTCCCGCGGCGGCCCGAAGCACGCCGACGTCATGGCCACGGCCGCCAGGAGCCCGGGCGCCCGCGCCTGGATCGCCGCCGCTACCCCATGCGGGCCTTCAGCTCGGCGTCGATGGCGTCGAGGAACTCGTCGGTCGTGAGATACGGGTGGTCCGGGCGGATCAGGATGGCCAGGTCCTTGGTCATCCGTCCCGATTCGACCACGTCCACGCACACCTGCTCGAGCGTCTCGGCGAAGCGGACGACGTCGGGGGTGCCGTCGAACCTGCCGCGGTACTGCAGCCCGCGCGTCCAGGCGTAGATCGAGGCGATCGGGTTGGTCGAGGTCGGCTTGCCCTGCTGGTGCAGCCGGTAGTGGCGGGTCACGGTGCCGTGGGCGGCCTCGGCCTCCACGGTCTTGCCGTCGGGCGACATCAGCACCGACGTCATCAGGCCCAGCGAGCCGTAGCCCTGGGCGACGGTGTCGCTCTGCACGTCGCCGTCGTAGTTCTTGCAGGCCCACAGATACCCGCCGTTCCACTTCAGGTTGGCGGCCACCATGTCGTCGATGAGCCGGTGTTCGTAGGTGAGGCCCTTGGCCTCGAACTGGCTCTTGAACTCGGCGTCGAACACCCGCTGGAAGGTGTTCTTGAAGGTGCCGTCGTAGACCTTGAGGATGGTGTTCTTCGACGAGAGGTAGACCGGGTAGTTGCGGCCGAGCCCGTAGGTGAAGCAGGCGCGGGCGAAGCCCTCGATCGAGCTGTCGAGGTTGAACATCCCCATGGCGATGCCGCTGCCCTTGGTCTTGATCACCTCGCGGTGAATCGGTTCGCCGCCGCCGTCGGGCGTCCAGCTGATGGTGATCGTCCCGGCGCCCGGGAAGTGGAAGTCCTGGGCGCGATACTGATCGCCGAAGCCGTGGCGGGCGACGACCACCGGCTTGTCCCAGTGCGGGACCAGCCGCGGCACGTTCTTGCACACGATCGGCTCGCGGAAGATGGTGCCGTCGAGGATGTTGCGGATGGTGCCGTTGGGCGACCGCCACATCTGCTTGAGGTTGAACTCCTTGACGCGCGCCTCGTCGGGGGTGATGGTGGCGCACTTCACGGCCACGCCGTGCTGCCGGGTGGCGTTGGCCGAGTCGATGGTGATCTGGTCGTTGCTGGCGTCGCGGGCCTCGATGCCCAGATCGAAGTACTTCAGGTCGATGTCCAGATACGGCAGGATGAGCTGTTCGCGGATCTTCTGCCAGATGATGCGCGTCATCTCGTCGCCGTCCATTTCGACGACGGGGTTCACGACCTTGATCTTCTTCACGGCGCGGCTCCTTGGGGCGTAGCGGAAACGTCGAATGATAGCAGTCCGGGCCCCGTACGTGCGAACGGCGGCGCCCGCAGGTTGCGGACGCCGCCGTCTGGATTCCATCGCGCCGTAGGGCAGCTCTTCAGAGCTGCCGTTCGAGCCGCCCCGGGCGGAACTGACGTTCCGCCCTACTTCACCGTGTCGTTCACCGCCGCCTTGCCGCTCACCAGCTTGCACACCGCCGACTGCGACAGCACCTGCGTCACTTCGAGCACGCCGGTCTCCTCGATGACCTTGTCGAGGAGCCGGCCGTCGGCGTCCTTGATCTCGTCGACGACGTGGTGCACGGCGAACTTCTGGCCCACCTTGATGCCGGCCGACTGACCGCGATTGATGTAGTAGAGCCCGGCGCGGGTGCTGACGATCTGGCCCTCCGGTGCCGCCGGGGTCAGCGAGGTGAGCGAACTGGATTGCTCGGTGAGCTTGGCCACCACCTGCTCCACGGCCGGCCGCAACGCCTCCTGGGCGGCGCCCTGGTCGAAGGTCTGTTCGGCGCTGACGCCGCGGAAGTAGCCGCCACCCATGCGCTTGTTGCCCTGGCCGGTGGCGACCACCATCACCTCGCCGGTCTCGGTGTTGACCAGCCGCGCGTCGATCTTGCTCTCGGCGTTCGAATAGCTGCCGCCGATGCCGCGCAGGCCGATGCTGGTCCGCTTGATCGAGAACGCCGTGATCGAACCGGTGAGAATGAGCTGCACGCCGAGCAGCTTGCCGACCTTGGCGGCGGTCGCCGGGGTGACCGCGCCGCTGGCGCCGAGGTTCTGCTCCTGGAGGATCGAGGCGAGTTCGCGGCGCTCCAGGACCGTGTACTTGCCGCTCTGCACCAGCTGGGTCGCCAGTTCGTCGGCCGCGGCGGCACCGAGGTTGTCACCCCACCACGCCCACGTGCTGTTGTTCTCGAAGTTCATCACCGCGACGCGGACCTTCGCCTGGGCCAGGGCCGTCCCCGGCACCGCAGCCAGGATTGCCGCCGCCACCACCATCACCGTTGCCACCCGTCCGAAGCGCACCATCGATGTCTCCCTGGCGCGAGCGATCCGCGCCGTCCCACGATTGCACGATATTGCCACAGCCGGGCAGGCCGGGCCGTCCAGTCGTATCGGCAGCACTCGCCAGCGGCTGGATACATGGATTAGCGACGAAACACCCGTACAGGGGTCAGACCCCTTTCTGGGCCCACCTTGAATAGGGGTCAGACACCTATCTGGGTGGAGCCAGACTTCAGGCGTGGACGCCGGGGGCCTCGTGGCCGGTCTTGGCCACGTAGTCCACATAGGACCCCGGATAGAGGTGCGGCTGGGCCTCGAGGCCGCTCTCGCCGCCCAGCTCCAGGACCCGGTTGCTGAGCCGGCGCAGGAACGCCCGGTCGTGCGACACGAAGATCATCGTGCCGTCGAAGCCGGCCAGCGCCTCGAGCAGCATCTCCTTGGTCGCCAGGTCGAGGTGGTTGGTCGGCTCGTCGAGAACCAGGAAGTTGGGCGGGTTGAGCAGCATCCGGGCGATGACCAACCGGGTCTTCTCGCCCCCGGACAGCGCCCGGATCTTCTTGTCGACGTCGTCGCCCGAGAACTGGAACGCCCCGGCCAGGTTGCGCAGCAGCCCGATCGACTCGTCGGGGAAGTCCTTCTGCAGCTGCGCCTCGATGGTCAGGTCGGGGTCGAGCACGTCGAGCGACTGCTGTGCGAAGTAGCCCATCTGCAGGCTGGCGCCGAGCCGGACGGCGCCGCCGTCGGGCGCCACCTGCCCGGCGATCATCTTGAGCAGGGTGGACTTGCCGGCGCCGTTCCTGCCCATCACGCACCAGCGCTCGCCGCGGCGGATGGTCATGTCGATGCCGTCGTGGACGACGCGGGTGCCGTAGACCTTGCGCACGCCCTCGAGCACCGCCACCTGGTCGCCGGATCGCGGCGGCTGGCGGAAGTCGAACTGCACGACCTTGCGGCGTTTCGGCAGCTCGATCTTCTCGATCTTCTCCAGCGCCTTGACCCGGCTCTGCACCTGCGCCGCCTTGGCGGCGTGGGCGGCGAAGCGGTCGATGAAGCGCTGCTCCTTGGCGAGCATCGCCTGCTGGCGGGCATAGGCGGCCTCGCGGTTGGCTTCGCGGATCGCCCGCTCGCGCTCGTAGAAGTCGTAGTTGCCCGCGTAGACCGTGATCTCGCCGCCGTCGATCTCGGCGATCTTCGTGACGATGCGGTTCATGAACTCGCGGTCGTGCGAGGTCATCAGCAGCGCGCCGTCGCGCGACTTCAAGAAGCCCTCGAGCCAGATGATCGACTCGATGTCCAGATGGTTGGTCGGCTCGTCCATGAGCAGGACGTCGGGCCGGCCGAGCAGCACGCGGGCCATGGCGACGCGCATCTTCCAGCCGCCGGACAGCGCCCCGACGTCGCCGTCGATCCGCTCGTCGTCGAAGCCCAGGCCGTGCAGGATCTCGCGCGCCTGCGCCTCGAGCGCGTAGCCGCCGAGGTGGTCGTACTCCTCCTGCACCTCGCCGAAGCGCGCCAGGATCCGCTCCATGTCATCGGCGCGCGCCGGGTCGGCCATGTCGTGCTGCAGCTGCTCGAGTTCGTGATGCAGATCGCCGACACGGCCGCTGCCGGCAATCGCTTCGTCCAGCACCGAGCGGCCGGCCATCTCGCCGACGTCCTGACGGAAGTAGCCGATCGACAGCCGTTTGGGCACCGAGACGTCGCCCTCGTCCGCCGCCTCCTCGCCGACGATCATGCGGAACAAGGTGGTCTTGCCGGCGCCGTTGGGGCCGACCAGCCCGACCTTCTCACCGGGGTTCAGCTGGAAGCTGGCGTCGACGAAGAGCACCTGCCGGCCGTACTGCTTGCCGATGCGCGCGAAGGAAATCATGGACGGATCCGTCCATGGTAGCGCGACGGGCCGCTCGCGGGGTCAGACGGGAGTGCCCGGCACCCGGCCCTTGACGGCATTGGCCACGGCCCGGACGGCGATCCGTCCGGTGGCGTCCGCCGGCAGATGGGGGCGCAGCCGGGCGAGCAGCTCGGTGCGGGCGGCGGGTGGCAGCCCGGTCACCGTCGCCCCCACGCTGGGGCTGCCCTGGATCGTCGTCCAGTAGTCGTCGACGTCGGCGAAGGTGCGATCGACGGCAATCGACGTCGTCGCCAGGTCGTCCAGGCCGGCCGACTGCCAGAGGTCGGCGAGGGCGTCCAACCGGGACATTTCGGGATGGGGCGGCCCCGGCACGTCCAGGCCCATCGCCCGCAGCTCGGCGAGCAGCGGTGCGTACGGAAAGCCCCCAGCCACCATGTCCCACGCGTAGGCAGCCACGAGGCCGCCGGGCCGCACCACCCTGACCATCTCGGCGACGCCACGCGCCGGCTCGGGCACGAAGAAGATCACCAGCGGCATGACCGCGACGTCGAAGCTGGCCGCGGGCCACGGCAGCGCCATGGCATCACCCTGCCGGAGGTCGGCGCGGTCGAGCACCGGCCGCCCGCGCGCGTAGGCGAGCTGGCCGGCCGACGGGTCGATGCCGCCGACCGCGCCCGGCCGCGCCACTGCCACCACCCGTTCGGTGAAGGCGCCGTTGCCGCAGCCGACGTCGAGCCACGACAGACCGGAGTCCGGCGCCAGCCACTCGAGGAACCGGTCACCCGCGCTCTGGCTCCACGCCCCCATGAAGCGTTCATAGGCAGCACCGTCGTCGAAGCGAATGGGGTCGGGCGACATCGGGGCGATCGACGTCGCATCGACTGGCGACGCCGCGCACCACAGCCTACACCATGGCTCGCCGGCTCCACGGACACCGCCGGTGAGCGCTGTACGGGCAGGCCGCCGCCCCGCGATAGGATGCTGGTCACCCATGCACGCCTCACCCGCGGTGACGCCGGCGCCAGCCGGGTCGGCGACGCGTCCGGTCACCGAGTCCTCCACCCAGGTCGTCATGCCGTGGCTGGTGCGGCTGCGCTGGGCGGCGGTCTTCGCCCTCGCCGCGGCGGCCTGGGCGGCGCAGACCTTCTGGCGGGTGCGGCTGCCGGTGCCGGCGCTGGTGGCCCTGCTCGCCGCGCTGGCCGCCACCAACGCCGCGCTCGCCTTTCAGCTGCGCTCACCGGCGCCGCATCGCGGCGTCGTCGCCGCCGTCCTCGTCGTCGACGTGTTCCTCCTGGCCGGACTGCTCTACCTGGTCGGCGGGCCGATCAACCCCTTCAGCATCGTGCTGCTCGTCGGCGTCACCATCGCCGGGGTGTCGCTCGGCTACCGCTGGGCGATCGCCCTGGCGGTGCTGTCCAACCTCGCCTACGGCGTGACGTTCGCCTACCACCGGCCGCTGGAGTTCATCGACCCCGACTACGGCGGCCGCGTCCTCACCCTGCACCTCTCGGGCATGTGGGTGGCGTTTGCCGCCGCCACCCTGCTCATCGCCTACTTCGTCGGCCGGGTCTCGGACGCGCTCGGCCAGCGCGAACGCGAGCTGGCGGCGGCGCGGGCGGCCGCGGCACGCAGCGACCGCCTGGCGGCGCTCTTCGCACTCGGCGCCGGTGCGGCCCATGAACTGGCGACGCCGCTCAGCACGATCAGCACCGCGGTCGGGGAGCTGGAGCGGGTACTCCAACGCGGCACCGGCACCGCCGACACGCCGTATCTCGGGATCATCCGCGGCGAGGTCGAACGCTGCACACGCGTGCTCGACCAGCTGAGCGGCCGGGCCACGGCCACCGCCGCCGGTGCCGCGTCGGGCGTGGCGCTGGCATCGCTCGTCGACGACCTCCGCTACCGCATCGGCGAGTCGCTGGCCGCGCGCCTCGACGTGACGATGGAAGACGGCACCCGGCCGCTGCCGCTGCCGGCCGAGCCGTTGCGGCAGGCCCTGGTGGCCCTGGTGCGCAATGCGTTCGACGCCTCGGGGGCCCAGCAGCGGGTGGCGCTCCACGTCGCCCGGCGGGCCGATGGCCTGCAGGTCGCGGTCGTCGATCACGGGCGCGGGATGGACGAAGCCGAGACGGCGCGCGCCGTCGAGCCCTTCTACACCACCAAGCCGCCCGGGGCCGGGCTGGGCCTGGGGCTGTTCCTGGTGCAGGCGTTCGCCGACCAGCTGGGCGGTACGCTGCGGCTGGCCTCGACCCCCGGTGCCGGCACGACGGTGACGCTGCACCTGCCGGTGCGCGCCTGATGTCCCGCCTGGTCCCGACGATCCTGGTGGTCGAGGACGACGACGTGTTCCGCGGCGTCCTGGTCAGCGCCTTTCGCGAGCGCGGCTACGAGGCCGAGGGGGTCGGCGATGCGGCCGCGGCGGTGCGGGCGGCCGAACGCGAGAGCCCGGAGATGGCGGTGGTCGATCTCCGCCTGCCCGACGAGTCGGGCCTCGAGGTGGTGCGCCGGCTCAAGGCCATCGACGCCTCGACGGCCATCGTCGTCCTCACCGGCTACGGCAGCATCGCCACGGCGCTCGAAAGCGTGCGCCTCGGCGCCACGCATTACCTCACCAAGCCCACCGACGCCGACCGCATCCTGGCGGCGTTCCAGCACGGCCTCGCCGCCCGCCCGCGCGACCTGCCCACCGACCCGCCGTCGCTCGCCCGGGTGGAGTGGGAGCACCTCAACCGCGTGCTCACCGACTGCGACGGCAACGTGTCGGAGGCGGCGCGCCAGCTCGGCATGCACCGCCGCTCGCTGCAGCGGAAGCTGTCGAAGTATCCGGGCCGCTGAGCGGCCCGTAGGGCAGGGCTTCAGCCCTGCCGCGAGGCAGCACTCCGGTTGCGGCCGGCGGGGAACGTGCGACAACTTGTCGCAGCCCGGTGCGAAGGCGGGGAGAGACGATGCGTAAGCGGCGTCGGCCGTGATGCGGCGATCCCGCCGGTCGGTCTTCTGGAGGAACGCATGACCCTGAAGCACGTCGTCGCCATGAGCTTGGCCGTCGGCCTGGCGTCCACCGTGGTGCTCGCGCACATGAAGGCGTCGAAGTTCGAGCCGGCAGCCGACTCGACCGTGACCACCACCTCGCGCGTGCAGGTGTGGTTCACCCAGGCGCCCGACCCGGCGGTGAGCAAGATCGAGCTAGCCGGCCCGAACGGCGCCGTCACGCTCGGCGCCGTCCAGGTGACCGCCGAGAAGTCGATCATGGCGGTGGTCGAGGGCTCGCTCGGCAATGGCCGCTACACCGCGTCGTGGCAGGCGGCCGGCGACGACGGCCACGTGCAGAAGGGCACCTACTCGTTCACCGTCCAGAACACCCGCTGAGCCTGGACGCCCGCGCGTGACGGCCGACATCGGCGACGAATGGCTGGCCAAGGCGGCCGTCTACGCGCTCATCCAGTTCGCCATCGGCCTCGCCGTCGCGCGCCGGCTGGCCCGGCCCGCTGACGGCGGCGGGGCGTCGGCCCTCGACGCGCGGCTGGCGCGCGCGGCGGCCGTGGTGGCCGTGGCGCTTCTCGCGGCTCTGGTCGTCCGCGCCTGGCTGCACACCGTCACGGCCTTCGGCTGGGCCGAGGCGATCGCCAGCGAGAACCTGCGCCTCATCGCGCTCGAAAGCCGCTGGGGCGGGCGCTGGCAGGTGCAGGTGGCGGCCAGCGGCCTGCTCGTGGCCGCCGCGGTGGCGACGCGGCGTGCCGCCGGGGCCTGGCCGCTATTCGCTGTCGCCGCACTGCTCGTCGCCGCGACCCAGCCGCTGCTGGGGCACGCCGGCGGGTCGGCGTGGCGCCACACCGTCCACGCCGCGCATCTCATCGCCAGCGGCCTGTGGCTGGGGACGCTGGGCGTCGTCACCACCCTCGCCCTCGGTCGCGGCGACGGCCGCGACGGAGCCGCAGCCGAGATCCCCGCCCTCATCACCCGGTTCTCGCCGCTGGCGCTCGCCTCCGCCGCTGTCGTGCTGCTCAGCGGGACCGTGGCGGCGGTCGCCTACCTCGGGTCCGTCGCCGCGCTCGCCAGCCCCTACGGCCGGACGCTGGTGATCAAGCTGGCGGTGGTGGCCGTGATCGCCGGCTGCGGCTGGCGCAACTGGCAGCGGGTGCGCCGCCGGCTCGCACCCGAGCGGCGGGTCATGCTGCTCGAGTGGGGCGCCGCGATCGCCGCCGTCGTCATCACGGCGGTGTTGACCGAAACCGAGCATCCCTGACGTCGACGCGGCCAGATCGGCGGGCCCTCGGCCTCAATCGAGGTCCCGCAGCTCGTCGTCGAGCCGCTCGATCCACCGGGCCTCGCCGGCCGGCATCGCCGCCAGCGGTCTTCCCGAAGGCGAGGCGTGCGCGGCCGTCGCCACCTTCCGGGCCACGCCCCCCAGCGTCAGCACCCCGACGAGGGCCGGCAGCCACCACGCCAGCAGCCCGATGCCCGCGGCCGGCGGGGCGCCGAGGATCTCGTGGCCGTATCGCTGCACCAGGTCGGCGCGTACCGCGTCCACGGACTCGCCGGCCGCCAACCGGGCGGCGATCGTCTCGCGCAGGTCGTAGGCCTGCGACGAGGTGCAGTCCACCAGCAGCCGGCCCGGGCAGAACGGACTCATCAGCTGCGATGCCAGGTCGGTGGCCTGCTGGCGAGGCGGCACCTGCGCGTCGGCGTGGTCCGACACGGCGACCAGGGCCGCGGCCAGGGCGGCGGCCACGCAGGCGGAGCGAAGACGAACAGGCATGGTCATACTCATGGTTGCCACGGATTGGCGAAGCGGGCATCGCTGGTGAACGCCAGGTCGGTGAGGCTCTCGAGGAACGCCACCAGGTCGGCGCGTTGCTGGTCGGTGAGCGTGAACCCCTTCACGAACTCGCTCTTGCGCGGGTTGCCGGCGCCGACGCCCTTCAGCTCGCCCTCGGCGACGGTGCGCCCGCCGGCCTCGTAGTGGCGGATGACCTCGTCGAGCGTCCGGATGCTGCCGTCGTGCATGTACGGCGCGGTCAGGGCGATGTTGCGCAGCGACGGCGCCTTGAAGCGGCCCATGTCCTCGGGGTCGTCGGTCACGGCGTGCACGCCGGTGTTGGGCGGCGGATAGCCGCCGTCGTCGCCGAGGTTGTAGAGCCCGGTGTTGTGGAATTCGATCTCGGCGAAGCCCTTGCCGACGTAGTCGGAGGTCTCGGTGAAGTTGAAGCCGCCGTGGCAATGGAAGCACTCGGTGGTCTCGGAGAAGAAGATCTCCTCGCCGCGCTGCGCCGCCGGCGACAGCGCCCGCGGATCGGCGCTGGTGCGATAGAGGTCGTAGGGCGAGCGTCCCGAGAGCAGCGTCCGCTCGAACGAGGCGATCGCCTTGGTGACGTTGGCCAGGGTGATCGGCGACGCCTCTCCGGGGAACGCCGCCGCGAACATCGCCGGATAACGCGGCTCGGCGGCGAGGCGGGCGAGCATGTCCTGCTCCTGGCCCGACAGGCCGAGTTCCACCGGATCCTCGCCGAACATCGGGACGAGCGCCTGGGCCTCGAGGCGTCGCACCGTGGGATTGGCCCAGGTCAGCACCGGGCTGTAGGCGATGTTGGCCAGCCCCATCGAGCCACGCGGGTGGACCTCGCCGGTGACGCCGACGGCGCGGGCCTTGCCGTCGGTGAACGCCAGGCGTTGCTCGTGGCAGTTGCCGCACGAGAAGGTGCCGTCCACCGAGAGCCGGGTGTCGTAGAAGAGGTAGCGGCCGAGTTCGACCTTGGCCGGCGTCATCGGGTTGTCGGCCGGCACCTTGGGCCGCGGAAATCCGGGCGGCAGATCCCACACGTAGCTGGTGCCGCCGTCGTCGGCCCGCACGTTGAGGCGCACCCCGCCCAGCGTGCGCACGTAGGCCACCGTCTGCCAGCGCTGGGTCTCGGACAGCAGCGCGAACGCCGGCATGCCGCTGGCGGCGATGCCGTTGGCGATCACCCAGTAGAGTTCGCCATCGGCGTGCGTCCGCAGATCGGGCCGGGTGAGATCGGCCGGCGCCGGGCGGCCGGCCGCCGGCGCCGGTCCGCCGGTGCCCTTGTCGCCGTGGCACCCGGCACACCGCCTGAAGTAGATGTCGCGGCCGGCATCGAGATCGGCCTGGCTCAGGTCGAGCGGACTGGCCAGCAGGCGCGACTGGGCCGGCGCGTGGTGGATGTGCTCCTGACCCTGACGGGCCTGCACGGCGACCGCCAGGGTGGCTCCCCAGAGGCCCGCGGCCGCCGCCAGGACGACACCGATTCGCATCCGCATGCTCCCCCGCTCCGGGCCGTCAGCGCGCGACGGTCGCCGCCGACCTGGTGCGGAACACCTTCTGCGCGCCGCCCGGCGTCTCGCCGATCGCCAGGCCGAGCTGGCCGAAGAGGCCGGCGCATTCGGGGTCGGTCGGGCCCGACATGCAGCCGAGCGCGGTCTTGTCGGTGTTGACGTCGACGTTGGTGGTGGCGAACAGCGCCGCGACGTCCATCTCGACCACGTCGCGCGCAGCGACGAACGACGGCAGGTCCACCGTGACGACGTTGCGGTGGGCGCACGACACGGCCGGCGTGCTCATGCTGCCGGTGGGCGTGCAGCCGGTGCTGCCCAGGTGCATCAACCAGCCGCGCGGCTGGCCGGTGCTGCGGATGTCGAGGCGCATGAACTTGTAGCCGCCGTTCCAGTTCCAGAACATCCGGCTCAGGTTGAGCGGCGACGGGGCAAGGGTGACGTCGGCGTGGTTCTTGTCGAAGGGCAGGCCGATCTCGAAGCGCAGGCCTGTGTAGTCGCCGGCCGGCACGGTGCCTTCGACGACGCTGCGGGTTTCGGGGGTGCCGTTGGCGCAGGCCCCGGTCGCGTCCTCGAAGTCCACCAGCGCGACGTCGTCCACCTGCCACAGGCCGTCCTGGGTCAGCGCCACCGGCGTCTCGCGGCCATCGGCCGTGACCAGCCGGAGCTTCGAGACGAAGAACCGGAAGTCGACGATGGTCACGGTGGACTGCGTCGTGCCGATCGACGACAGCGCGGCGCCGCAGCCCGCGGCGGCGCCGCCGGCAGTGGCGGCGAAGCGGATGGCGACCGGCTGCGGCGTCTGGGCGGCCGCGGGGGCGGCAGCCAGCACGGCAGCCAGCACGGGAAGCGCAAGACGGGTCATGGCCACTCCTACTTCACGCGATAGACGAGGAAGTGCTGCCGCGGCAGGAAGTCGTGCTGCGTATCGAGCTCGAACCCGGCCGCGGTCATCTCGCCGGTGATCTGCTCGGGGGTGAAGCGGAAGTGTGCCGGCGGTCCCTCGCCGGGCGCGTCCTTGCGGAAGTCGATGATCGCCACCCGGCCGTTGGGGCGGAGGCTGGCGCGCACGCCGGCGAAGTAGGCGGCGCGGTTGCCGATGTGATGGAACGTGTCCACCACCAGCACGACGTCCACGGGTTCGGGCAGGTTCGGGCTGGTGGCCGACGCCTGCACCGCGCGCATGTTGGCGAGGCCCTCGCTGGCGGCGCGCTTGGTGAGATAGCCGACCATCGCCGGCTCGAGGTCGGCGGCGAACACCGTCGGCTTGGCCGCCGATCGGGCCAGGCGGGTGCTGAAGTAGCCGGTGCCGGCGCCGATGTCGGCGACACGGTCGCCGGGCTTCAGCGCCAACGCCGCGATCACCCGGTCGGGCATCTGCCAGGCGTCGCGCGCCGGATCGTCGAACCCCTTGGCATAGCGCTCGGGGTCGTCGAAGCGGTGCTGCATGTGATCGGCCCCCGGCGGGGGCTGGTGGCCGGCCGGGGCCTGGGCGGCAGCGCCGATGGCCACCGACAGGGTCGCGAGAGCGATGAGAGCAGTACGCATGATCACTCCTATCGTGCACGGGGCGACGAGCCGTCACCCGCGTCAATTCGTCGCACGTGGATCGACGAGGCGGTCGGCGGCCCGGCCGTCCACGCCGCGACGACGCCGCGGCCCGTCGCGGCCAGCACCGGGTAGGCGCTCGGGCCGGCGGCGAGCGTGGTCGGGCGGGCGAAACGCAGCCCGGCGGCGCCGTCCGGGGTGCCGGTGACGTAGGCCGCGGTGCGGACGCCGTCGATGACCTCGTCCCAGGCGACGACGACGCCGCCCGAGGCGTCGGCGACCACCTGCGGATGCGACGGCTTGGGGCTGCCGAGCGTTGGCACCCGCTGGCGAGCGGAGAACGCCGTGTCGCCACCGAGCGTGGCGTGGAAGAGGGCGCCGGAAGTCTCGCGCCCCTGGACCACGGTCGGCCACACGGCGTGGATCCGCGCGTCGCCGGCCACGGCGAGGGCCGGCCCGTCGTCGGGGCAGCCGTTGATCGACCAGCCGTCCGCACTGACCCGGGCGATTGGCGCGAAGGTGCGGCCGCCGTCGCGCGACTCGGTGAAGGCGATGTCGCGCACGTTGTCGGCAAAGACGTGGCGCCAGGCGGTGACGATCCGGCCCGGGGCCGCGACCGCCGCCGACTTGCAGCAGTAGCAGACGCCCGGCGCGATCGCCCGCTCGCCGATCGCCGCGCCAGGCCCGCTGGCCGCGTAGTGGAGCGACGACTTCTGTGCCATGGCGACGCCGTCGTGCTCGCCGTGGTGGCCGCCCGCCTTCGCGCCGGCGTTCGCCGACGCTTCGGCGAGGCCGCGGTGGTCGAGCCAGAACACGTGGGCGACGCCGCGCTCGTCGATCGCCAGCGAGTGCCAGCCGCGATCGCCGGCGGCGCCCGGGGCTTGCAGGGACACCGGGGCGGCGAACGTCCGGCCGCCGTCGCGCGAACGGGCGATCTTGATCTCCGTGCCGCGGTCCTTGGCGTTCCAGGCGACGACGACCTCGCGCCGTCCCGCGGCGTCGGCGACGGGGCCGAACGCCACCCGCGGCGGGATCTCGCCGGCGGCGCGGCCGTCGCCGGCCACGGTGTTCACCCGCACGGGCGGCGTGAAGGTGCGGCCGTCGTCGTCGCTCACCGCGACGTAGACGTCCGAGGCGCCGGCGACCGTCGCCATCCAGGCCACCGCCACCGCGCGGCCGGACGACGCGATCCAGGGCATCGCACTGGTCCGGCCGTCGATGGCCAGCGTGACCGTGGTCGACGCTTCTTGCGTCAGGGCCACGTTCCCCGTCCCGAGCAGGGCGACCGCCACGGCCGATGTCAGCAGTTTCTGCATCTCGACACTCCGAAAATCAGGCTCAGCCAAGAAAGGGGTCAGACCCCTATTCAAGGCCTGGCCAGAAAGGGGTCTGACCCCTAGAACTTGAGCCGTAGCGCCAGCTGCCAGGTCCGCGGATCGCCGACGGCCGTCACCTGGTTGAACGACGCCGACGGGCTGGTCGGATACGCGCCCGACCCAAAGTTGGTGTTGCGGGCGATCTCGTTGACGGTGTCGGTCAGGTTGAACACCTCCGCCAGCGCCTCGACGGTCACGCCGCCGGCCAGTCGGAACGCCCGGTTGACGCGCAGGCTCGTCGTGAAGAACTCGTCGCCGACCCCGGAGTTGCGCGGGATGAACGCGCCGTCCACGATCGGCCGGCCGGCGGTGCCCTGCACCGTGGTCACCCCGGACGTGATGTTGAAGGGCGCCGCGGAATACGCCTGCACCAGCGTGCTCACCTGGAAGCCGTGGCTGATCCGCTCCCAGACGGTCGTCGCCGGGGTCATCGGTGTGTTGAGTCCAGCCGACACCACCAGCGCATGGCGGCGGTCGTTGTCGGCGCGGCCCCAGTCCTTCGACAGGTCGAACGGGTCGATCGGGCCACTGAAGAAGAACTCGCCGACGTTGTTCTGGGCCTTGGCCAGGGTGTAGCTGACCCGGTAGTAACCCCACCGGCCGGGGCGGCGCGCCAGCGAGACCAGCAGGGCGTGATAGGTGGACCGCCCGGCCGAGCTGTACTGGCTGTTGTTGGCGTAGTCGGCAATCGGCCGGCAGCCGTTGTTGGTCCCGGCCGCGACACAGCTCGGCACGTTCTGGTTGATCGACATCAGCAGGTTGCGGCCGTTGACGTACGAATAGCCGACGCTGGCGGCCCCGAACCGGCCGACCTGCCGCTCCACCTCCAGGCTGGCCTGGCGCGAATAGGCGTTCTGCAGGTCGCGCTGCATGGTCGTCAGGTTGAAGAGCGTCACCGACGGCACCGGCGCCGCCAGCGTGGCCGGGAACACCGGCGCCCCAGCCTGCCCCGGGGTCAACGCGATCGCCCGCTGGCGGAGCTGGGAGAGATCGGTGGTGTTGTCGGCCGACAGCAGCGCGTTGGCGAGGGCACGCAGCGGCACGCGATCGAAGTAGAGGCCGGCGCTGCCCCGTATCACCAGGTCGCGGGCGGCGCCCGGCGTCCACGCGAAGCCGAGCCGCGGCGACACGTTGTTGGTGTCGGTGTCGATGGTGTCGAGCCACTGCAGGTCGTAGCGCAGCCCGAGGTTGAGGGTCAGCTGCGGGGTCGCACTCCACGCGTCCTGCACGTAGAGCCCGAGGTTGGCATTGCCCTGCTGCACCTGGGTGTCGCCGAACGTCTGGGCGTAGCCGGCGTTGTTGTAGGTGCCGGCGAGGAAGTTGGCCAGCGACGAGAACGTGTAGGCGCCGCGCACGGTGCGCGGGAAGGTGATGGTGTCGTCGTTGTAGACGAAGTCCACGCCGGCCCGCAGGGCATGGGCGCCGCGCTGCTGGGCGAGGGTGTCGACGACCTGGACCATCGTGTTGAGACGGCCCTGCGGGCTCGACGCGAAGGTGCCGAAGACGGCCGTGCCGGCGATGTTCACCGTCGGCCCGACCTGGTCGGTCGACAGCGCCAGCAGGTCGCTGTAGGTGAACTGGGCCCGCGTCTCGTTGACGGTGCGGTCGCCGATCGTCAGGGTGTTGCTCACCGCCAGCGCCTGGTCGCGGTTGTCGAGGCCGGCCGAGCCCGACGGCGCACTCAGCCCGCCGGCGCCGCGCGAGTTCTCCGAGGCGACGTCGTAGAGGCTGTAGCGGACGCTCAGCTGATCGCGGCCGGTGAAGGCGTGGTCGACCTTGGCCAGCAGGTTGAGGCTGTCCACCGGGTTCTGGTAGGCCCCGGTGGCGATGCGCTGGCCGCCGTAGCCGACGGCGTCGAGCCGGGCGTTGATGGTGGCGGCGTTGGCGGCGGCGATGGTCGTCAAGCCGGTCTGGTCGAGCCGGCGCTGCTCGACGTTGGCGAAGTAAAAGGTGCCGCCGCGGCGGATCGGCCCGCCGACGCTGGCGCCGTACTGCTGCTGCGACATCGGCAGCCTCGTGCCCGACAGGGCGTTGGGCGCGTTCAGGGTGTCGTCGCGGAAGAAGCCGTAGACGGTGCCGCGCAGCTGGTTGGTGCCGCTGCGGGTGACGACGTTCACATAGCCGCCCAGCGCCCGGCCCAGCTCCGCCTGGCCGCCGGAGCTGACCACCTGGAACTGCTCGACGGCGTCGACGCCGTACGGCATCCCGCTCAGACCGGCGGCGTCGTCGTTGGCCGACAGCCCGTCGACGATGAAGCTGTTGGAGAGGTTGCGCTGGCTGCCCACCGACAGGCCGACGCCCTGCACCGCGGACGTCTCGGCGAACAGCTGCGTGCTGTTGATGTTGGGCGGCGCCACGCCGGGCGCCAGCAGCGCCACGTCGAGGAAGTTGCGGCCGTTCAGCGGCAGCTGCTGCACCTCGGCGGCGGTCACCGTGGCGGCGATCTGGCTGCGCGCCGACTCGAGCACCGGCGCCTCGGCGGCGACGGTCACCGTGGTCTCGACCCCCTGCACGGCCAGCGTGATGGGGATCTCGAAGGCCGAGCCGACCGACAGCGCGATCTGCCGTTCGACCGGCGCGAAGCCGGCCAGCTCCACGGTCACCTGGTAGCGACCGACGCGCAGGTACTGGAACCGGTAGCGGCCGCCGGCGTCGGTGACGACGGTGGCCGCGACGTCGGTGTCGAGATGCCGCGCGGTCACGGTCGCCCCCGGCACCACGGCGCCCTGCGCATCGGTCACCCGCCCGCTGATGCTGGCGTAATTGATGGACTCCTGGGCCGCGGCCAATGACGCCACGGCCAACGCCACGGCCATCGCCGTCGACGCCGAACGAAGGAACTGCATGCTGCACCTCGCCTGAACGAACTCGAACCGTGCAGGGCGGCGGCGGAGGACGGCAGAGCTGACGCTCTGCCCGACGCGTGCAGGACGGCTCGGCCCTACCCGCGCAGGACCGCTCTGTCCTTTGCGTGCAGGACGGCTCGGCCCTACGGAGGTAGGACGGCTCTGCCCCACGGGCGTCGGGCGGCTCTTCAGAGCCGCCGCCTGGCGATCCGCTCCAGCCCTACGGCTTGCGGCGCGAGGTCAGAGGCGAGGCGGGGGTGAATCCGGCGGCGTGGCGAGCGAGCGGGGCTGGTCGGCGAGCGACGAGACTCGCACGCGGGCGGCAGGCGGCGCGGCCAGCGCCACGCCCGCGGGCGGCACCGCGGCCTGGATCAGCACCGCGGCCAGCGCCGCTGCCGGCTGGTTGCAGACGCCGGTCATCTGGCAGGACACCGGTGCCGCGCCGGCCCCGTCGTGCATGGGGCACGCCGTGCCATCGGCGGCGCGCATCGGACACGCGGCGCCGTCGGCCGCTGACCCCGGCTGCGCGTGATGGGCGTGCTCGTCGGCCGCCGCCTGCCCGTGCGCCGAGTGGTCGGCCCCCAGGTCGAACGCCGCGGCGCCGGAGTGGGCGTGCGCCGCGCAGCAATCGCGCGGCAGCAGCGCGGAGAAGGCCAGCGCGTGGCACACCAGCCACGTGGCCGCTCCAAGTCGCAGGTGCCGGCGCACGACGCGCATCGTCGTCAGGGTAACGGGGACCGGCCGCACCGGTCAATCGGCGGGCCGGCCGGGCTCAGTTCATCACCTCGAGCTCGGGATCGAAGACCTCGACGTCGTCGATGAGGATGCTGTAGCGGTAGATGCCCTTCTTCGCCGAGGTGCGCACGGCGACGCGGGCCTTGCGGTCGAACCCGGCCGCCTCGCCCTTCACCGGGCTCCTGTCCTTCCACTTGATCGCCACCTTGCCCGGGGAGTCGGCCCCGGTCGCGTTGACGACCGTCCAGTCCACGACGTCGCCCGGACGCACCGTGAGCGTCTCGGGGGCGGCGCTCACCCGCACACGGCCGCCCTTGCCGGTGGCCGGAAACACGAAGATGGTGGCGTACTTCACCCTGACTCGAGCACCCATGGTCGACGCTCCTCGGTGTCCTGAATGGGGAGGGGGAGTCCGCAACGATACACCAGCGGCGGGCCCGCGGCGACGGCCGCGCGGCGTCAGTCGCGCACCAGCGCCACGAAGCGGGCAGTGCCGCGCAGCCGCTCGAATTCGTCGTCGCCGGCGGCCGCGGCGCGGCTGTAGCCGAGTTCGATGGCCCGGGCCAGGGCCGCCAGGGCGTCCTCGGTCCTGCCGGCCAGGGCGTGCACCGAGGCGGCGCGGTACTGCACCTGGGGATCGGTGGGGGCCCGGCGCAGGGCCTCGTCGAGCCGTCGCAGCGCCGGCCCGCCGTCGCCGGCCTTCTGGAGGTACACGGCCAGCGACGCCAGGTTGAGCGCGTCGGCCGGATTGACGACCCGCGCGGCCTCGGCCAGATCGGCGGCGCGGCGGTAGGCGGCCCGGGCCTCGGTGGTGCGCCCCATGCGGAGCAGCGAGTCGCCGAGGTTGCGGTGCGTCGGGGCGGCGTTGGGGCGCTGCTCGAGCGCGCGCCGGTAGGCGTCCACGGCGCGGGCGTAGTCGCCGCGGGCGTGGTACAGCGCGCCCATGTTCGACAGCGCCTGCGGCACCGGCGAGATGGCGATGGCCCGCTCGTAGAAGCCGAGCGCCTCGTCGTTGCGGCCGCGGACCTGGTTGACCGTGCCCAGCATCTGGAAGGCGATGACGTTGTCCGGCTGCATCTCGGCCAGTTCGCGATAGGCCGCTTCGGCGTCGTCGTAGCGGGTGGCCTGATAGAGCGCCAGGCCCATGTCGCTCAGCACCTGCCAGTTGTTGGGGCGCAGCGCCAGCGCCTTGCGCCATTCGGCCACCGCCTCGTCGACCCGGCCGATCGCCGCCAGGGCCCGGCCGAGATACCGCCGCGCCTCGTCGTGATTGGGCTCGACGGCGAGCGCCCGCTGCAGCTCCTGGACGGCTTCGGCGTTGCGGCCGCTGCGCGTCAGGGTGACGCCGAGCGCCACGCGCACGCCGGCGTCGTCGGGGGCCAGCGCCACGGCGTTCTTGCTCGCCTCGAGCGCGGCCTCGACGTAGCGCGTTTCGCGGGTGGTGTCGTAGAGCTCCCAGTCGGCCTCGGCCAGCGCCGCGTGGGCGTCGACGAAGCGGGCATCGAGCCGCAGCGCTTCGGTGAAGGCGACGACGGCGCGCTGCAGGTTGCCGGGCGTGTCGCGCCGCTCGAGCAGCGCGCGGCCGCGCCAGTAGGCGTCGAGGGCATCGGGACTCGATGTCGGCGGCGTGTTGAGGCGGGCGCGGTCGGTGGCCGAGAGCTGCACGCTCAGCGCGCTGCCGAGCGCCCCGGCCAGCCGCGCCTGCATGCCGAACACGCCGTCGGCCGGGCCTTCGACCGCGTCGCCCCACGCCACCGAGCCGTCGTCGCGCAGCAGCGTGAGCGACAGCCGCACCTGATCGCCGGCCTGCTGCACGGTGCCGTTGACGACGTAGCTGGCCCCGAGATCGCGGGCGATGTCCGCCGGGTTGGTGCGGCGGCGCTGCGCGTCGGCGACCGCGGCCCGCGACAGGACGGTGACCCTGGGCAGCGACGCCAGGCTGGTCACCAGGCTGTCGGCGACGCCGGCCGTCAGGTAGTCGTTGGCCTCGTCGCCGGTCGCGTTCTCGGGCCGCAGCACGGCGATGACCGGCGGCCGGCTGCCCGGGTCCGGATCGGGGCGGGACGCCACCGCCGCCCAGCCGGCCACGCCGACGGCCACCACCGCCGCGGCGGTCCACGCCAGCCACGGGCGGGACGGGGCTGGCGGCGGCGCCGGCGTGCCGAGCTGGCGCAGTTCGTCGGCGACGACGCGGGCGCGCGGCGGCCGCAAGTCGGGATCCGACGCCAGCAGCCGCGACACCAGGCGGTCGAGTCCCGGCGACACGCCCGGCGCCACCGACGACAGCCGCCGCGCCATGCGATCGAGCGATGCCCGGGCGAGCGACATCGGCTCGCGCTCCGCGAACGGCCGCTTGCCCGAGACCATCTCGAAGAGCACGACGCCGAGGGCATACAGGTCGGCGCGCTCGTCGGCCGGCCGGCCCACCCACTGCTCCGGCGCGACGTAGCCGGGCGTGCCGAGAAACCCCTGGCCGTGACTCGGTGCGCCGGCTTCGGCGACGTCGCCGCGCTGCAGCCGCGCGATGCCGAAGTCGAGGATCTTGACGGCGCCGCCGGCGCCGAGCATGACGTTGGACGGCTTGAGATCGCGATGCAGCACGCCGTGGGCGTGCGCGGCGGTGAGGGCGTCGGCCAGCTGGGTGGCAATCGCCACCGCCTGCGGCTCGGGCAGCGGCCCCCTGGCGAGCCGGGCGGCCAGTGTCTCGCCTTCGACCAGCTCGAAGACGATGGCGATGTCGCCGTCGATCTCGATGATGTCGTGGACCGCGGCGATCGCCGGGTGGCTGAGCGCGGCGGCAGCGCGGGCTTCGGCGAGCAGCTGCTCGCGCGCCTCGAGCGTGCCGGCCTGCGGGCCGAGCACGGTCTTGAGGGCCACCTGACGGCCCAGCCGGGCATCCTCGGCGAGCAGGACCCGGCCCATGCCGCCGTGGCCGAGCTCGCGCAGGATCCGATACGGCCCGATCGTCTCGCTGCTCACCGTGCGGTGCCTCGGCGGGCCGACGCGAGGGATGCCGACGCGGTGGACCACGGGAGCGGCCCGCCGGGTCCGCCCCCGCGTCGGTCCGGACGATCGCCTACTGCTGCGCCATCGACGCCTTGCCCCTGGCCGCCAGCGCCTTGTGGATGGCGGCCACGGTGTGGTCGGCGCGGAACGCGACGATCTGACGGGCGAACGCCGTCGCCTTGGCCCGGTCGGCGATCGACACGCCGTCGATGGTCGCCTTGCCGGCCTTCACCCGCTCGTCGTAGCGCACCGACGAGGGGTCGTCGATGAACATGTTGAGCGTGATGATCGGATCGTCGTGCATGTTGTCGCTCTTGCGATCCTTCGGCAGCGTGCCGTTGTCCTCGAAGTGCTTGGTGACGACGTTGTAGGTGTAGTACTCGGGGATGTGCAGCGCCACGGCCTTGCCGGCCCACTTGGCGGTGAGCGCGTCGGCGACGGTCTGCTGCCCCTTCTGGTTGCCGCCGCTGTCGCCGATGAAGACGATGGTCGTGAAGCCGTGCGCCTGCAGGCTCTCGGCGACGTCGGTGAGCACGGCCTGGAAGGTCTCTTCGCGCATCGTGATCGTGCCCGGGCTGGTCATGTGGCCGGTCTTGGGCGAGATGCCGCCCTCGGGCACGTACTTGACGATCGGGGCGCACAGCGCGTTGCCGAGCTTCCTGGCGATGGCGTCGCAGTTGGCGTGCAGCACGTAGTTGTGCTTGCCGGTCACCAGCCACGGGCCGTTGGGCTCGATGCCGCCGGTGGCGATGATGGCGGTGGTCTTGCCCGCCTTCAGCGCGTCGCGGACGTCCATCCAGGTCATCTCCTCGATCCAGACGGTGCTGGCGGCGGGGAGCGGGTTGGGCGTGTCGGCGCAGTTGTAGACGTTGTCGCGGCAGTCGCCGCCGCCCATCGAGCGCGGGTCGGGGGCGCGGCGCGGTCCCTGCTGGGCCACACCCACCGCCGTCGCCAGAACGCACAGGGTCGCGAGAGCGAACATCTTCTTCATGCTGGGTGACTCCTCCGACCGCCCTATTCTGCTTTATTTCGCCGCGAACCGCTCGTAGAACGTGCTGGTCAGCCGGCCCTCGGGGTCGTAGCGGCGCTTGGCGGCGAACACCGCGTCGATCTCCGGATAGGACCGGCGCAGCTGGGCCGCACTGTAGTGCAGCTGATACGGCAGGAAGAAGCGGCCGCCGACCTCGGCGGTGAGGTCGATGAGCCGGCTGGTGAGCGCGGCCATGGCCGTGGTCCCGGCCCGGGTGGTCGGCTGGTTCAGGTAGAGGACCACGGCCAGCATGTCGTCCCCCGGCGCGTAGGAGAGCGCGATGTCCTCGCGGTGCACCACCCGCACCGAGGCGTTGAGCAGGTTCGCGTCGTGGGCGACGACCGCGGCGCGCAGGCCGTCGACGAAGGGGACGAACGCCGCCCGCGGGATGAAGTACTCGTGCAGGATGTCGGTCTCGCCAGGCAGGGCGTTGCGCAGGTACGGCACCGAATCGTGCATCGGGTCGTTGCGCGACACCAGACACGCCTCGCCCTGCCCCATCGCCTCGTTGCGCGTCACCGTGCAGGTCTCGAGGCGCGGCTCGACGTATTTCTCCGCGAACCACTTCAGGCGCATCCACGTCGGCCCGCGCTTGGCGAGGTTGAAGACCAGCCGGCGCAGCTTCACCTGGCGGACCTCGCCGAGCGGCGGCAGCGTCGCCCCGGGTGCCGCCACCTGACGGTAGGTGTAGAGGAGCATCTCGCTGAGCAGCGATCCCGGCGACGTGGACAGGTGGCCGTAGAGCAGGCGGACATCGGGGTCGGGGCGGATCTCGCGGCTGAACACCTCGTCGAAGGCGCGGTAGTCGATCACCCGTCGCTCGGAGGTGTAGACGGCGTTGTCGACCACGTCGAGCTCGGCCTCGAGGATGACGCCGAACAGCCCGTAGCCGCCGACGACGTGACGGAACAGGTCGGGATCGGCGTCGCGGCTCACCGTGCGCACCGTGCCGTCGGCCAGCATCACCCGCATCGAGCGCACGCTGGTGCCGACCGAGCCCAGCCGGTGGTCCATGCCGTGGGCGTTGACCGAGATCGAGCCGCCGACCGAGAAGATGTCGGTGGACTGCATCGCCTGCACGGCGAAGCGCGGGTGCAGCACCAGCTGGATGTCGTGCCAGGTGGCGCCGCTGCCGACGGTGACGACACGGCGTTCGGCGTCGAGGCGGACGTGGTTGAACGCCCGCATGTCGAGCAGCACGACGCCCGGCGCGAACGCCTGGCCGCCCATGCTGTGGCGGACACCGGCGATCGACACCTTCCGCCCGGTGTCGCGGGCGTAGACGAGGGCGGCGCGGACGTCGTCCTCGCCGCCGACCTGGACGATGCCGTGCACCGGCGTGCGGTTCAGGCAACTGGCGTCGTTCACCGTCCCGCCGCGTTGCGACCACGGCAGCCGCGACGCGTCGACGACGGCGGCGGCCGGTGCCGTCGCCGGGTCGGCCTCGGGCCCGCAGTCCTTCTCGCCGACCGGATCGGCGGCCAGCTCGGCGGCCTTGCGGATCGGGAAACTGCCGACGAAGGCGACCAGCGCCGCAACGCCGAGCCACCATCGTCCGCGACGGCGAGGCGGGGCGCTCCCTGCTCCCTGGTTCCCGGCCCCTGGTCCCTGCTCAGTAGTCATACACGTGCTCGACCGCCAGCGTGTCGGTGGCCCACGCCGCCAACGCCTCGTGCAGACGCAGGACCGGCACCATCACCGCCACGCGGTCGCGTCCCGGCGTGGTGAGCAGCCGCTGGCGCAGCACGATGCTCGCCCCGCTCGGCAGCGGGACGTCGGCATCGGTGGGCGCCCGCAGGCCGACGACGATGTCGTCGTTGCCGGCGATGTCCTGGAACCGCTGGCCACGCATCGCCAGGGCCAGCACCGCGGGCGTGAAGGCCTCGTAGCGCGGCAGCGCCACCACCGGCACCGGGTCCTTGCTGGGCACCAGCCGACCGCCGGCGGCGGCGAGGGCCGCGGCGTTCACGCGCAGGATGCGCCCGTAGGTGGTCAGGTCCTCGGCGCCGTAGGCGGCCTGCGATCCCATGCCCATCACCGCGCCGTAGGCCGCCTTGACGCCGAGTTCGAGCGACAGCGCCAGGCGCCGCTCCCACTTGCGGCCGGCCCGCGGGCCCCACCACGGCACGTCGGCCCACAGCGCCTGCAGCTTCTCGCCGAACGGGAACTCGTACCACGGCGTCGTGTGCAGGAAGCGGCCGTATTCGACGGCCACCCCGGCGGCGAACACGTCCTCGGGCGTGTCGGTGGAGAACAGCAGCTCGGTCGCCCGGCCGACGGTGTTCTCGTAGACCGCCTTGAGCCCGTACTCGCCGGTCAGACTGAGGCCGATTACACCGAGCATCACGTGGTAGCCGGTCTCGAACGGATAGCGCCCCCGCGTGGCGTCGCAGGCGGCGCCGTAGGCGCCCCAGTACTGGCCGATCGCCGACAGGTAGGGGAACGCCGACGGCGGCGAGCGGCGGATGAACTGCGCGTACTCGTCGGCGCTGTAGACGATGTACCACTCGGGCAGGGTCAGGAACGTGAACGCCTCGGCACGCAGGTAGCGCGGCAGCCCTGGCGGTCCGGGGGCGTGGCCGGCGTAGAGCTGCCCGCCGTAACACCGCGTGCTGACGAAGGCCACCAGCGCGACGAGGACGGCGACCACGGCGGCGACGCCGAGGTGGAGGAGCCGGCGCAGCACGCGCCGCAGGCGCGACGGCGCGGTCCGGGTCCGGCCGACGGCGTAAGGCGCCGCCACGGGTGCCCTCAGGACGCCGGCGCGCCGGCCGGCGGCTCACCCGGGCGGGCGAGGCCGATCCACAGCGCCAGCGACGCCAGCACGATGTGGGGCGCGTTCAGCGCCCAGTTGGTCAGGCTGAAATCGGCGCCGCCGGGCCCCTGGCGGAACAGGCTGAGGTCGAGCAGGCCGCGGCTCATCGTCATGCCGACCAGCGCATCCAGGTTGTAGAGCACGCCGATCACCACGAAGTAGGTGGCGATCGATCGCGGCGCCTGCCAGGCGATCCACGCTCCGGCCAGCCCAGACAGCAGGTGCACGATGTCGTCGATGGGATCGATGCGGAACAACCCGAGCAGCCGCCCCTCGGCGTCGGTCAGGCCCGGGGTGTGGCAGATGAGAAAGATGCCGAGGAACCCGGCCGTGTACCACCACGCCAGCTTCTTCATCATGACGGACGCCTCCGCCGCGGCTACTGCGCGCGGACCGTGGCCGACACCTTCATCTGCACCCCGGAGTCGGTGGTGAGGACGAGGGCGACGGCATCGCCGGCGGCGAGCGGCTTCTTCAACTCGAGCAGGCGGAGGTGCGGCGCGCCGGCCTCGGCCGCCGTCGAGCCATAGGCCTGCACCGGGAACTCGGTGACCACCGGCGCGTCGGCGCCGGCGCCGCGGAGTTCGACCTTGCCCGCAGCATCGGCGGTGGCCGAGACGACGAAGATCTCGTACATCGTCGGGTTGGTGATCTCGACGTAGGCGACCGCCGAGGTCGCGCCGGCGGCCGGCGCCGCCACCCACGCCGACACCGCCGTCGGCTCCTTGCCTTGGGCCCCGGCCAGCATCGGCCACGCGACCAGCAGCGCGGACAGGAGGAGCGGAACGCGGCGGGTGATGGCGGTCATGGCCGGCAGTCTACCGCGGCCGCCCCCCAACTCTCCTGTTGACTTTCAACAGGGCAACGCCGAGACTCCTGTTGGTTTTCAACAGGAGGAACGATGGCGGCCAGTCCGGAGGTGCCCTACGGCACGCTCGACCTGATGGTGCTCAAGACGCTCGACGGCCTCGGCCCGCTGCACGGCTACGGCATCGCCCGGCGCATCGAGCAGGTCACCGGCGGTGGGCTGGCGCTCAACCAGGGCACGATCTATCCGGCGCTGCTCCGCCTCGAGCAGAAGGGCTGGGTCAAGAGCCACTGGGGCACCAGCGAGAACAACCGGCGGGCGCGGTTCTACGCCCTCACCGCCGCCGGGCGCCGGCAGCTCACCGCCGAGCAGGACCTGTGGGCCCGCACCGTGGCCATGGTCGGGCGCCTGCTCGGGCAGGAGTAGCCATGATCGCCGTCCGCGTCTGGTTCGCGCGAGTCATCGGTGCGCTGACCGGTCGGCGCCGCGACCAACGGCTCGACGAGGAGGTCCGCGACCACCTGCAGCGGCTCACCGACGACGGCATCGCCCGCGGCCTGTCGCCCGCTGACGCCGCGCTCGCGGCGCGGCGGGCGTTCGGCGGCGTGGACCAGGTGACGGCGGCCTGCCGCGATCAGCGCGGCTGGCCATGGCTGGCGTCGGTCGGCCAGGACATGCGGTTCGCGGTCCGCCACCTCGTCCGCGAACGCGCCTTCAGCGGCACCCTGCTGGCGGTGCTGGCGCTCGGCATCGGCGTCGGCCATCTGTTCTTCTCGCTGACCTATGCGGCGCGCCTGCGGGGGCTGCCCATTCCCGACGTCGATCGCGTGCTGTGGGTATCGACCCTGGATGCCGGCGGCGCCGATCGCGGCCTGTCGTATCCGGAGTTCGTCGCCCTGCGCGACGCCCGGCAGTCGTTCGCACGTCTGGCCGCGTACGTGCCGGGCGCGGCGGCGCTGGGCGACGACGGCCGCGCCCCGGATCGCCTCGAGGTCGCCTTCACCACCGCCGACGCCTTCGCGGTGGCCGACGTGCGCGCCATCGCCGGCCGGTTGTTCGACGCCGGCGACGAGCGCCCCGGCGCGCCGGTGGCGCTGGTGCTGACTGCACGGATCTGGCGGGCCCGGTATGGCGCCGATCCCGCCGTGCTCGGCCGGGAGGTGCGGGTCGACGGCGCCCCGGCCACCGTCGTCGGGGTCGTCGCCGACCACTCCGGGTATCCGAGCCCCGCCGCGGCGTTCCTGCCGCTGGCCGCCCGCGCCGACCTGGTCAGCGCCGACCGCGCCGCCAGATCGCTGCGGGTGCTCGGGCGCCTGGCGCCCGGCCGGACGCCCCTGGACGCCGCGGTCGAGGCGGAGACGATCGCCGCCGGTCTCACCGCCGCGTTCCCCGATTCGAATGCCGGCGTGCGCTTCCGCGTCGTGCCGATTACCGCGCGGCTCATCGGCGGCATGACCGGCTGGTGGCCGTTTGTCGCCGCCGGCGTCATCGTGATCGCGGTGGCGGCCGCCAACGCCGGCAACCTGCTGCTGGCCGCGGCGCTCGGCCGCGCCCGGGAGGTGGCGCTGCGCACCGCGATGGGCGCGCGGCGGGCGCGGATCGTGCGGCAGCTGCTGGTCGAGAGCCTGGTGACGGCGACCGTCGCGGCGGTGGCGGGACTGGCGGTGTCGCGGGCCGGCGTCGCGCTCTTCAGCAGCGCCGTCCCGGACGGCACCCTCCCCTACTGGTTCGACTTCTCGTTCGACGCCACGACGTTCGCGGCGCTGTGGCTCATCACGCTCGCCGTGGCCGTCGTGTCGGCCGTCGGCCCGGCCCTCTACGCCTCGCGCGTCGCGGCGCTGGAGGTGCTGAAGGACGGCGGGCGCACCGAGATCGGCCGGCGCACGGGTCGGCGCGGCGCCACGGCGCTGCTCGCCGTCCAGCTCGCCCTCGCCGTCGTGCTGGTCGCCCAGGTCGGCACCGCGGCCCTGCGCGACGAGGACTCGTTGGCCACCGACGCGCTCCTCGAAGACCCGGCCGTCCTCACCGGGGCCATCACCCTGCCGGCGAGCCGCTACACCACGGCGCACGACAGGCGCGCGTTCTTCACCCGGCTGGACGAGACGCTGCGCGCGCGGCCGGGGGTGACGGCGGTGGCCTTCGCCAGCGTCCTTCCGGTCGAAGGCGCCCCCGATCGCGGGCTGCTCGTCGAGGGGCGGCGCGACGAAGGGCCGACGCCGATCGTCCACGTGGTCGGCGTGAGCCCGGGGTACTTCTCGCTCCTGGGTGCGGGGATCGTACGCGGCCGCGACGTCGCGGCCGCCGACGGCCGGGGCGGCGAGCCGGTGGTGATGGTGAACGAGCGCCTCGCCCACCTGCACTTTCCCGGGCTGGACCCGCTCGGCCGCCGCATCGCCCTGCGTGCCGACGCCGCGGCCGCCCCGCGGTGGCACACCGTGATCGCGGTGGTGCCGGACATCCGCCTGCGGCCCGGCCGCCCGGGCGCGATGCCCATCGTCTACACGCCTATCGAGGGCAGCGCCTCGGCAGCCCTGATCGTCCGCGGCGAGCGCGCCGGGCTGACCGCCGAGGTCCGCGAGGCGCTTCGCGGCCTCGACGCCGACGTACCGCTGTCTCGGGCGCGGTCGCTGCCGATGGCGGTGCGTGACGCCACCTGGGTCGCCCGCGTCTCGGCCCGGCTCGCCAGCACCGTGTCGCTGGCCGCGTTCGCGCTGGCGACCTTCGGGCTCTTCGCGGTGGTGTCACACCGCGTCGCGCTGCGCGGGCGCGAGATCGGCCTGCGGATGGCGCTCGGCGCCGGCCGCCGGCGCATCGCCGCCCTGGTGATGCGGTCGGTGGGCGGCGCGCTGGCCGCCGGCCTGGTGCTCGGCCTGCTCGGGGTCGCCGCCTGGGACCGGGCCTTCGCGCCGTCGGGACCGGAGGCGACGCCGGCCACGGCGGCGACGTTCGCCGCCGGACTCGCTGCGCTCGCCGCAGCCGTGCTGGCCGGCGGCCTCATGCCGCTGCGGCGGGCCGTGCGCGTCGCCCCGGCCGACGCCTTGCGCCGGGAATAGGCCGCCGTCGTCGGTCAGCTGGCGCGGCGGCGCTGGGCCGCCGAGGCCGCGGCGTCGGGCGTCCGCCCGGCGGGACGCCGGCGGCCCGAGCCCTGCCCCTGGCGTGTCGGCCGCGAGGTCGGACGCGCCGCCTTCGTCGACTGGACGAACGGCGGGTTGAACGCATCGGCCCGCGCCGTCGCCCAGGCCCGCGCCAGGCTGGGAGTGACCTCGCCGGTCAACAGCGATCCGGGCTCGAGCGGCGGATACAGCTCGTTGTAGCTGCGGACCTCGGCGGCGGTGACCCGCCGCATCACGAACCACGGCTTGAGATCACCCGGCTCGTGGAGGCCGGCGGCGCCGAGCACCTCGAAGAAGCTCTTCACCGTCTCGCGGTGATAGCGAGCGACCCGCTCGGACTTGTCGCCGACGTGCAGGCCGTGCACCAGCTCGGGGTCCTGGGTGGCGACGCCGGTCGGGCACTGGTTGGTGTTGCAGCGCAGCGCCTGGATGCAGCCGAGCGCGAACATCATCGCCCGCGCCGCGTTGCACATGTCGGCGCCGAGCGCCACCTTGGTGGCCAGCTGGAAGCCGGTGTTGACCTTGCCCGAGGCGACGAGCCGCACCTGGTCGCGCAGGCCGACGCCGACCAGGGCGTTGTGGACGAAGGCCAGCCCCTCGTTCAGCGGCGTGCCGATGGAATCGGAGAACTCGAGCGGCGCCGCGCCGGTGCCGCCTTCCCCGCCGTCCACGGTGATGAAGTCGGGCACGATGCCCGATTCGAGCATCGCCTTGACGATGCCGAGGAACTCGTGGCGCTTGCCGACGCACAGCTTGAAGCCCACCGGCTTGCCGCCCGAGCCGTCGCGCAGCACCTGCAGGAACTGCAGCAGCCCGAGCGGCGTCGAGAAGGCGGTGTGCGCCGGCGGCGAGATCACGTCCTGTCCGGGCACGACGCCGCGGATGGCGACGATCTCGGGGGTCAGCTTGGCTGCCGGCAGGATGCCGCCGTGGCCCGGCTTGGCGCCCTGCGACAGCTTGACCTCGATCATCTTGACGTTCGGCAGCGTGGCCCGGCGGGCGAACTCGTCCGGATCGAAGCGGCCGTCGGGGGTCCGGCAGCTGAAGTAGCCGGTGCCGATCTGCCACACCAGGTCGCCGCCCGGTTCGAGGTGGTAGGGGCTGAGCCCGCCCTCGCCGGTGTTGTGGGCGAACCCGCCGATCTTCGCGCCGGCGTTCAGCGCCAGCACCGCGTTCTTGCTGAGCGACCCGTAGCTCATCGCCGACACGTTGAGGATCGACGCTGAATACGGCTGGCGGCAGGCCGGCCCGCCCACCGTGACCCGCGCCGCCTCCTGGCGCGGGTGGACCGGCGCCAGTGAGTGGTTGATCCACTCGTAGCCGGCGGCGTAGACGTCGCGCTGGGTGCCGAAGGGCAGCGTGTCGAGCTCGCCCTTGGCGCGCTGGTAGACCACCGAGCGGTCGTTGCGGCTGAACGGCCGGCCGTCGGAGTTGCTCTCGACGAAGTACTGGTTGATCTCGGGGCGGATCTGCTCGAGCAGGTAGCGCCCGTGGCCAATCACCGGGAAGTTGCGGCGCACCGCCTGACGCGTCTGGGCGATGTCGGCGATGCCGCGCAGCACCAGCGGCCCGACCACGACGAGCGACCAGAGCACCGGCGGCCACACCCAGGACACCGCGGCGATGAGGGCCAGGGTCGCGGCCGACCCGGCGATGAAGAGGCGACGCATGCTCCCGGGGAATCGGCGGCGCGGACGCCGGCTTGACCGCGGGCGCTTGCCCGCGAGTGCGGCGCTGTGCTTAAATGCCACCTCTCACGAGCGCCGCGCCGATGTTCAGCAGCACCCGCATCGTCATCGCGCCGCCGGCCATGCGCCGGCGGTAGTTCCCGGCGCCTCGCCGCGGTCGTTCCCCCGCTCGTCCCCCGTTCCAGCCCACGACCCCCGTGTCAGGCAGGCGCCCTGTCCGGCAGCTCTGAAGAGCTGCCCTACGACCGGCCCGAGTCGCCGCCCCGCAGCCGTGTCGACGTCCGCGTGCAGGCGGGCGCCGAGGAGTCGAGGAGTTCAGTCGTGACGACCAACGAAGTGACCGCCCCCGCCGAGACGCCCGCGGCGCCTGCGCCCGAGCACTGGTGGCCGCACGTCCGTGCCGCCCTCGCCGGCGCGCACTACGACTACACCGACGGCCCGGTCGGGCGGTCGCTGTGGCTGCTGGCGATCCCGATGGTGCTCGAGACGCTGATGGAGTCGCTGTTCGCCATCTGCGACGTCTTCTTCGTCAGCCGGCTCGGCCCCGACGCGGTCGCCACGGTCGGCCTCACCGAGTCGATGCTGACCATGCTCTACGCCCTGGCGATGGGCCTGAGTATCGGCGCCACGGCCACGGTGGCGCGACGCATCGGCGAAAAGGACGCCGACGGCGCCGCCCGCGCTGCGGTGCAGGCCATCGCCCTGGGCATCGGCCTGTCGCTGGCCATCGGCGTCGGTGGTGCCCTGGCGGCCCCGACGCTGCTGGCGGCGATGGGCGCCACGCCGTCGATCGTCGAGACCGGCAGCACCTATACGCGGATCATGCTCGGCGGCAACGCCACGGTGGTGCTGATCTTCCTCATCAACGCCGTGTTCCGCGGCGCCGGCGACGCCGCCATCGCCATGCGCGTGCTGTGGCTGGCCAACGCGATGAACATCGTGCTGGCGCCGTGCTTCATCTTCGGGCTGGGGCCGTTCCCCGAGCTCGGCGTGACCGGCGCGGCGGTGGCCACCAATCTCGGCCGCGGCACCGGCGTGCTGTTCCAGCTCTACGTGCTGACCCGCCGCGGCCGGCGGCTGACCGTCGAGCCGCGCCATCTCGGGCTCGACGGTGCGGTGATGCGCGGCATCTGGCGGCTGTCGGCCACCGGGGTGTTCCAGATCCTGGTGAGCACGACCAGCTGGGTGTTCCTGGTGCGCATCCTGTCGGCCTTCGGCAGCGCCGTGGTCGCAGGCAACACCATCGGCATCCGCCTGATCATCTTCGCGATGCTGCCGGCGTGGGGTCTGGCCAACGCCGCGGCGACGATGGTCGGCCAGGGCCTGGGCGCCGGCAAGCCCGAGCGGGCCGAGCGGGCGGCATGGCTGGCGGCGCGCTACAACGTGCTGTGCCTGGCGGCGGTGAGCCTGGTCTTCATCGCCGCCGCCCGGCCGATCGTCGCCGTCTTCACCAGCGACCCGGAGGTGGCGCGCCACGCCGTCGCCTGCCTGCGCACGGTGAGCGTCGGCTTCGTGCTGTTCGGCTTCGGGCTGACGCTGTCGAGCGCGCTCAACGGCGCCGGCGACACCTGGACGCCGACGTGGATCAACATCGGCTGCTTCTGGTCGTTCGAGATCCCGCTGGCCTGGGCGCTGGCGGTGCCAGGGGGCTGGGGGCCGCTCGGCGTCTACACGGCGATCACCGTGGCGTTCGTGCTCCACGCACTGGTGAGCGTCGTGGTGTTCCGGCGCGGGCGCTGGAAGAGCCGGCGGGTCTGACGGCGTCAGCGCGCCGCCGGCCCCTTCAGCAGCGCGCTGACCTCGTAGACCTGCCCGTCCTTGATCACCATGCGGGTGGTGCGGAGATCTCCGACGCGGGCCAGCGGATCGCCGTCGAACACGACCAGGTCGGCCAGCTTGCCGGCCTCGATCGTGCCGAGGTCGGCGCCCAGGCCCATCGCCTCGGCCGGCACCGCCGTCGCGGTGCGGATCACCTCGGTGAGCGGCATGCCGCCACGCGCGTAGTGCTCCAGTTCCATCAGCAGCGCCATGCCATAGGGAATGATCGGCGAATCGGTGCCGGCGACGACGCGGCCGCCTTGCCGGACCAGGTCGGCGATCAAGCGCTCCTGCACGCCGACCAGGGCCTGGCGCGTCGCCAGCTCGGCGACCGAAGCTCCCTTGGCCCGCAGCGCGCGGGCGGCGGCGGTGGTCCCGGCTGGAAGAAGCGCCATTCGCGGGTCGTCGAGCCACGTGCCGTCACTCAGCGTGAACAGCTGATTGCCGCCCTGGATGCCGATGGTCGGCGTGATCGTCATCCCCGAGGCGACCAGCAGCTGCCGCACGTCCTCGTAGGTGCGGTTGAGGCTGCTTGCCTTGGGGTTGAAGCCGCGCCGGCTGGTGCCGCGGATGTGCTCGACGCCGTCGGCGCCGTAGGCCACCGCCGGGTAGATCTCGTGCGAGGTCACCGGCATGCCGCGCCGGTGCGCGCCCTCGATCACCCGCTGCTGCAGGCGATCGGGCAGCCGGACGTAGGTCTTGATGAAGTCGAAGCCGAGCGCGCTCGCCCGCTCGAGCATCGCGTCGACGCGCGCCCCGCCGTCGAGCGCGGCGCCGCCCGGATAGTAGATGCGGGTGCCGTCGAGCGGCTCGCCGGTGGTGAGGACGCGCGGACCGACGCGGGCCCCGCTCTCGATGGCTTCGCGCTCTTCCTGGCCTTCGAAGGCGTTGGCGGCCGGATTGCGCACCGTGGTCACGCCGAAGGCCAGGAAGATGCGTCCTTGCGCCTCGCCGAGCGCCTTGGACAGGTGGGCGTGGCTCTCGATGAGGCCGGGGATCACCGTGCCGTTCGACGCGTCGACGATCGTGCCGCGGTGCAGATCGTCGCGGTGCGGCTCAACGGCGGTGATGCGGGCGCCCTCGATCACCACGTCGACGCCGGTGCGCACCTCGCTGCCGGGCCGCGCGTCGAACAGCCGGCCGGCGTGTACGGTGACGGCGCCGCCGGCGCGGCGCGGCGTCCACGACCACGCCGGCACGATGTCGCGCACCGTGCCGTCGGCGACGTCGACGAGCCGGAAGCGGTCGGCCGTCTGGTAGAGGATCCGCCGCGAGTCGCCGGTCCACGACGGCGAACTCGCCAGGTCGGCGGTGAGGCGGCGGGCCGGTCCGAGCGGCGTGCCGTCGCGCGCCACCGGGTAGACGGCCAGCGCGCCGTCGACGATCGCGGCCATCTCGCGGCCGTTGGGCGCCCACACCGGGCCGAAGTTCTCGCGCATGCCGATCGACTGGTGCGGCACCGGGTCGAACCAGCGATCGGCGGCGAAGCTGGCGCGGCCGTCGGGCGTCGTCTCGGGTTCCACGGCCACGCGCAGCACCTGGTTGGTGCCTTCGCGGAAGCGCGTCGAGTAGGGCCGCAGCGCCGACATCACGACCGCCCGTCCGTCGGGCGACCAGCTCGGCCGGCCCGGTTCGAAGATCCGGTCGTGGACCTGACGGCTTTCGCGCGACGCCACCTCGACGACCCGCAGCACCGACGCGGTGTCGAGGAATGCCAGCCGGGTGCCGTCGGGCGACCAGGCGCCGGTCGTGCCGCCGGCGACGAGCCGGCGCTCGGCGCCCGTCGTCAGGTCGCGGATCCACAGCGCGACCCCGCCGTCGCGATCCGACGCGTAGGCCAGCTGGCGGCCGTCGGGCGACCACACCGGATTGGTCTCGACGAAGACGTCGTCGGTGAGCCGCTCGGGCACGGCCGGTCCGGGCGCGGTCGAGACCAGCCACAGATCGCCCAACGCGCCGAAGGCGATGCGCGAGCCGTCGGGCGACACCACCGGATGCATCAGGCCGCGCACCGGATGCGGACCGGCGGCATCGAAGTCGCGGCCCTTCGGCGTGAAGGCCGGGCGGGTGAAGGCGAGTTCGGCCGAGAACGCCGCGGTGCGGGCCGGCCCGCCGGCCAGCGGCCGCCGCTTGACCACGCCATCGGCGGTGTAGACCACGTCCCCGCCGACGATCTGCGGCCGGAACGGGAACACGTCCTCGGCGCTGCCGGCGATGTTGGCGCCGCCGACGACCAGGCGCGCCGACGCGCCCTCGACGGCCGTGTAAGCGACCGCGCGGCCGTCGGGCATCCAGGCCGCAGCCACCGCCGCCGCGTCGGCGACCAGTCGGCGTTCCGGACCGCCGGCAACCGGCTGCGCGTAGACACCGGGCGGCTGGCGGTCCGAGACGAAGGCGATCTCGCGGCCGTCGGCCGACCACGCCGGCATCGACTCGTTGGACGGCGCCGTGGTGACCCGCGCCACCTCGCCGGTGGCGAGCGCGACCGTCCAGATGTCGTAGTCGCCGCTGCGATCGGACGCAAACGCCAGGCGGGTGCCGTCGGGAGCCCAGAACGGCTCGCGGTCATCGTAGGGACCGAAGGTCACCTGCTGCAGGCCAGTGCCGTCGGGGTTCACGATCCAGATGTGCCAGGTGTCGCGCTCGTAGGCCTGGAACGCCAGGCGGCGGTTGTCGGGCGCCCACACCGGCAGCCGCGCGTCGTAGCCGTCGTCGAGGATCCGCCGCGCCGGACCGCCGCCGGCCTCCATCGTCCACAGCGCGCCGAGGAGATCGAGGACGACCGTGCGCCCGTCGGGCGACAGCGCCGCCGCCATCGACGTGCCTTCGCGCACGGTGACGCGCACCTCACGCCCCGTCGGCTGGCCCAGCGTCGCCGCGCCAGACGCCGCCACCGCCACCACCGCCACTGCCGCCGCCAGCGACCGCATCACGTCCGGTCCTCCTGCCGCCGCCGCCGCGGCCGCGAGCGGCGCGATCATAGTGCGACCCGAGCGGGTATCATCGCGCCATGCTCGATCCCGCGACGCCCCAGCTGCTTTCCGATCGCGATCGCGCGGTGCTCCGCCACATGGTCGCGACGCTGGCCTACCGCGGCGGCAAGGCGCTGCGCGACGCGCCCGACGGCTTCGGCGACTTCCAGCCCGCCGGGGTGAAGAACCCGCCGCGGGTGGTGCTGGCGCACATCGGCGACCTGCTGCAGTGGGCGACGCGGTTCGTGCGCGGCGACGCCGACAGCTTCGTCATCGCCACGCCGGGCACCTGGGCGGCCGAGGTCGACCGCTTCTTCGCCGAACTGAACGCGCTCGACCACGCCGTCCAGTCGCCCGAGCCGCTGCCGGCCTCGCTCGAGCAGCTGTTCCAGGCGCCGATCGCCGACGCCCTGACCCACATCGGGCAGATCGCGCTGCTCCGCCGCATGGCCGGCGCACCGGTGCTCGGCGAGGCCTATCGCAAGGCCGAGATCGTCGCCGGCCGCATCGGCCCCGAGCAGGCGCCGCCGGGACGCGAGTTCCCGCTCGATCGCGGCGCCGTCTGGCGCGACCCGTCGGGCAACTGACGGTCCTGCCTCACGGCGCGGCGTAGAGCGACGCCGCGACCCGCTCCACGTCCTCGAGCGGCAGCTGGGTGCTGGCCAGGAAATGGAACATCGGGCCGTCGGCCCAGGTCGCCACCGCGGCCGATCGGCCGTCGACGTCGTCGGCGGGCACTTCGGGACCGAGCGGGTAGCCGCAGCCCTCGCGCCCCGCGACGCGAATCGGCCGCCCGCCCTCGCCGTAGCGCACTTCGAAGGCGCGCCGCCGCGCGGCCAGCGGCCCCGGACACGACTGGCACACGGCCACGCCGTCGTAGTGCGCTTCGAACGTGCGCAGATGGCGCGGCAGGTCGCGGTGCCGGTGATCGCGGACGTGGACGCGCAGGCCGACCAAGGCGCGGCCGAGCGTCTCGGCCGGCACCCGCGGCACGAAGGTGAGCAGGGCCGCGGCCTCGGCCCAGGTCGCTGGCGCGAGGAACCGCGGCAACGGAACCGGCGGCGGGTCGCCGCTGGGCGGCTGGAGCAGGGCCGCAACCGCGGCATCGCCGTGGGCCACCGCCAGATCGTGGGCGGTCCTGCCGGCGAACCCCGGCGCGCCGATCCCCCGCCGCTCGAGGTCGGCGCCGGCCGCGACCAGCACCCGGACGACCTCGGCGTGGCCGCCGATCGCCGCGAGCATCACCGCGCTCAGGCCGTACTTCGCCGCATGATCGAGGTCGGCGCCGTGAATCGCCAGGAACTCGACCACGCGGGCGTCGCCGGCCGAGGCGGCGCGCATCACCGCCGTCTGGCCGTGGGCGTCGCGGGCGTCGATGTCGGCGCCGCGCGCCAGGAGGTCGGCGAGCTCGGCGACCACGCCGCGGGCCACCGCCGCCTCCCAGTCGCGCGTCATCGGCTCAGTCCTGCGACGCCAGCCACGTGGCCAGCGCCGTCAACGCCGCCCGCCACTGCCGCCGCCGCGTGTCGACCATCGCCGCGTCGGCGAGCCTGGCGTTGGCCACCGTGATCGTGCTCTTGCCGCCGGCGCGGGGTTCCACGTACCACTGCACGGTGGTCGCCCCCCACTTGTGGCGGAACCGGGCCAGGCCGTCGGGGCGGATCACGAACCCCTTCGACGGCGGGGCGAACGCGGCCGCCAGGGCGGCCACCAGCGCCGGATCGACTTCGGCGCTCCACGCCGCACGGCGGCGCGGCCGGCCCAGCGCGTCGACGACGGCGCCCGGCGGCGCCGCGACGACCTTGCTGGCCGAGACCTCGAAGTCGCCGCCGACGCGCTGGTTGACCGCGCGCAGGCCGCGCGCGCGTTCGTAGCTCACGGTGATGCCCTGGGAATACCAGCCGTCCACGCCGTGGACCTCGCGCAGGTGGCGGGCCGCCTTGGTGTGGCCCTGCGCCACTGCGCCGAAGCGGTCCAGAACGGCGAACCAGTGGTCGAGGCCGTGGCCGGTGCGTTCGCGGACGCGAGCCTCCGACACGGCGCCCCGGGCGCTGGACGTTGCCGAACGGACCGGCGGGGCCGTTGGCGCGGCGGGCGGCGGCGTGGCTCGCGCGCTGGCGCGGGCGGCGAGCACCTGACGGCGGGCGGTGGTGTAGCGCTCGCCGGTCTTGGCGATGCGGGCGCGGATGACGGACTTGAGGGTGCGGGCGCGGGTCATGACGGGTCCTTCGCTGGCCACACGACCCCCAGCCCCCGCCTGCTGGTCGCGCGACCGGTGAAGACCCTGGATGAAGCGGCCCGAGGTGCGGAACCCCTTTGCCTCGATCGCAACCCCGCGGGGGGAGGTCAGGTCGAGGTGAGGCGCAGGCCTGCGCCGTGGGCACTGTGGCAAAGTCGCCCCGGAGCCGTCAAGCCTCGCAGAAATGGCCACAGGGCTGGCCCCGCCCAGAAAGGGGTCTGACCCCTATTCTGGCTGGGTCAAGAAAGGGGTCTGGCCCCCACGCGGGTGCGCACCGCGGGGCGCGTCAGGTCGCGCAGCGCATCCCGGCCGATCCAGCGGGTGGACGGGTCCTCGGCGCGGGCGAACCGGGTCGCCAGGTCCACCGCGGCGCCGTGCAATGCGAGACTGCGGTGGCCGATCGCCCGCAGCGCCCAGCTGACCCCTTTCCGAACGTAGTGGCGCGGGTCGGTCGCGGCGCGCTCGATGAGCGGCCAGACGGCGTGGAAGCGCGCCTCCCGGGCGCGGCGGTCGTGGAGCGCGAGCCCCGCGAGGAGCGCGAACGCGGCCCGCTTCTCGAATTCGCCGCGGCGGCGGGCCCACGCCCTCACCTTGCGCCAGGCGAGGGGGCTCTTGTCGAACAGGTGAAGGCAGACGGTGTCGCAGACCGCCCAGTTGTCGAAGTCGCGGCACCACGCGTCCATCTCGGCGGGGGTGAGCCGGTCGGGCTCGCCGACCAGGGCGGCGAGGATGCGCGCCTCGTGCCAGCCGCTGCGCCACAGCGCCCGGGCCAGGTCGTGATCGCGACCGAGCCGCCGGGCCAGGGTCTGCATCGTCGCCATCGAGACCCCGAAGGCCTTGGCGGCGGTGATGCCGTAGCGGGCCATGCCGTCACGATTGCGGCGGGTGCCGCGCCGTTCGAGCCAGGTGAGCGCGGTGCGGGCGTCGCTGGCGATCCGGGCCCGCGACCGCGCCGGCGGCGGCGGTGTCGACAGGCGGGCGGCGCGGGCCATGGCCCGGCACGCTACCACGCCGCCGCCGCGCTGCTAGCGGACGACGTCGAAGCGCGGCGCCGTCGCCGGCCGCCGATCGAGATCGACGCTGGCCGGGTCGAGGGCGGCCGAGAAGTAGTAGCCCTGCGCGAAGTCGCAGCCGAGCGCGGTCAGGTGCGCGACCTGGACCGGCGTCTCGGTCCCTTCGGCCACCACGTCGAGCCGCAGGGTCTCGGCCAGCTGGACGATGAGGCGGACGATCTCGTCGCCCTCGCCCTGCTCGCCGATGCGGCGGACGAAGGCGCGGTCGATCTTCAGGGTGTCGACCGGGAACTGCTGCAGGTAGCTGAGCGAGCAGTAGCCGGTGCCGAAGTCGTCGAGGCTGACCCGCACGCCCTGGCCGCGCAGGTCGCGCAGCACCGCCTGGACGCGCGCCGGATCGGACACCGCGGCGCTCTCGGTGATCTCGACGTGCAGGGCCCCAGGATCGAGCCCGGTGGCGTGCAGCGCCACGGCGACGCGGTCGGCCAGGCCCGGCGCGCCGAGCGACCGCGCCGACAGATTCACCGCCACGAACGGCCCCGGCCCGCCGGCCAGCTCCTGCCACTCGCCGGCCTGGCGGCAGGCTTCGACCAGCGCCCAGTCGTCGAGGGCGACGATGAGGCCGAGCTCCTCGGCCACCGGCAGGAACTCGTGCGGCAGCAGCAGCCCGCGCTCGGGGTGCTGCCAGCGGGCGAGCGCCTCGTAGCCGGCGATGCGGCCGCTGCCCAGCGCGACGATCGGCTGGTAGTGGAGCCGGAACTCCTGGCGCTCGATGGCGTGGCGCAGGTCGGTTTCCAGCCGCAGCAGATCGACGGCCGCCTCGTGCATGGCGGCGTCGAAGACCGCGTAGGTGCCGCCACCGCCGCGCTTGGCGCGGTACATCGCCGCGTCGGCGTCGCGCATCACGTCCTGACCGTGGCGGTGGCTGTCGGACGACACCGCGATGCCGATGCTCTGGGTGGCGAACACTTCCTGGCCGGCGACCACGAACGGCGTCGTCGCCAGCCGCTGGATGCGTTCGGCGACGCGCACGGCGTCCACCGGCTGGCGGATGTCGTCGAGCAGGACCACGAACTCGTCGCCGCCGAAGCGCGCCAGCGTCGGGTCGCCGGACCGGTCGGCCTCGTGGGCCGGCAGCCGGGTCACCACGTCCTCGCGGCGCACCGCGCCGGCCAGCCGCTCGGCGAACGCCCGCAGCAGGTCGTCGCCGGCGGCGTGGCCGAGGCTGTCGTTGACCCGCTTGAAGCGATCGAGGTCGATGAACAGCACCGCGAACTGGTTGTCGCGATGACGGATGCGGCGGGCCATCGCCCGTTCGAGCCGCTCGGTGAACAGCACCCGGTTGGGCAGATGGGTCAGCGCGTCGTGGATGGCGTCGTGGACCAGCCGCTCGTGGGCGTGGCGCAGGCTGACGCTCATCTCGTTGAACGCCGTCGCCACGGTGACCGCTTCGGCGCCGCCGCGGATCGGCAGCCGGATCGCCAGGTCGCCACCGGCGACCGCCGACGCCGCCGCCGCGATGTCACGCAGCGGCCGGCTCAGCCGGCGGCTGAACACCAGGCCGAGCGCCAGGCCGACCGCGAGCACCGCCGCGCCGCCGGCGATGAATCCGGCCGCCAGCTGGTCGATGAACCGCTGCCGCGGTTCCCAGTCGGAGAGCAGCACCAGCCGGCCCGGGCTGGCGGCGCCGGCCGCGGGCACCAGCGCGAAGGTGCCGGTGACGAAACGGCGGGCGCCGGCACTGTGCAGGTCGGGAAGAACCCCGAAGCCGGCCTGGGCCGCGGCGACGACGTTGGTCGTGTCGCCACGCTCAGCGGGCCCCAGGCTCGACACCACCAGGCGTGGTCCCCACACCAGCGCCACGTCGCTCTGGACGACGTGCGCCAGCTCGCGGACGACGCCGTCGGTGAGCAGATAGCCCACCGACAGGGTGCCGAGGACCTCGTCGGCGAAGCGGGCCGGGATCGAGACGAGCAGCGACACCCCGGCCGGGGTCGGCGCCAGCACACTGGTCGCCCGCCCGGCGCGGGCGGCGTCGATGGCCGCGACCAGCTCGGTCGGCACCGTCGTCGGATCGTCCACCCAGCCCGGGCTGGCCAGCCAGCGGCCGCCGGCGTCGGTGACCACGGCGAAGGAGGCCGTCAGGTCGTCGCGGTAGGCGTCGGTCATCGCCTCGATCGTCGGGCGGTCGGTGGCCAGGCGCGGATCGGTCAGATGGGCGCGGAACACCGGCAGTTCGGTGACCAGGCGCGCCGCCAGTTCGGCGCTGCGCGCGCGCAGGTCCATCTGGGCGTAGAACGCCGCCCGGGCGCCTTCGAGTTCGGCCGCGGCGCGGCTGCGCGACTGGTCGACGAGCAGCCGGGTGGTGATGACCAGCACGGCGGCGACGACGACCACGACCAGCAGGCCCACGGTCGCGGCGACGCGGGCTTCGAGGCGACGGTGCCAGGCGGTCGGTTCGGGGCGCGCGGTCATGGACGCAGCGACTGGCGCACGGCGTAGGTGAGGCCGACGTCGATGGCGGTCGGCCGGCGCTGGGTGGACTGCCCGGCCTGGTGGGTGAGGCCGGCGGCCAGCGCCAGGGTGGACCACAGCCGCACCCGGGCCGCCGCGGTGTAGCGGTGGGTGTAGAGCGCGAAGGGGGCGCGGGCGTCGTAGGCCAGACGCTCGGCGCGGGCGAGCAGCGTCACCGGCCCGAGACCGGGGCGGTGCACGACCAGGTCGGCGTAGCCGCCGCGGGTCGCCGTGCCGTCGAAGGGCCGGCCGGCGATCCACTCGCCGCGCAGCAGCACGCCGCCGCGCATCCAGCGCAGGTCGAGGCCGCCGAAACGGGCGCGGCCGTGGGCGAAGCGGGCCGGCTGGTCGGGCGTCGTGTCCAGATAGCTGGCCCCGACGACGACGGTGCCGTGCGCGACCTCGGCCCGGGTGACCAGACTGACCTCGCCGCGCCGGCGGGCCGTCCCGACGTCGGCCGGCGTGCCGAGGCTGACCTCCAGCGACGCCCGCGGCGCGCCGAGGTTCACCGCGGCGCCGTGTTCGAGATAGCCGCTCGACAGCGCGTAGTAGCCGCCGTAGCGGATGAGCGGCGGCCGCAGGAATCCCAGATAGGCGTGGTCGCCTGCCGACGAGATCCCGAACGGCGTCCGGTAGCGGCCGGCCTTGACCGCCCGCACGCCGCGTCCACCCGGCCGGGTCCACTCGGCAAACGCGTCGACGATCTGCACGCGGTCGTCGTAGGGATAGGCGGTGCCGAAGACGTCGGAGCCGCTGCGCGACCGGGTGCCCCAGGCGCCTTCGACGTCGATCCGCCAGCCGCGGCCCACGTCGCCGAGCACGCGCAGCTGGGTGGCGCCGGCAGCGATCGACTCCGACGAGGTGCCGACGGTCTGCTGGGCCTGGACGGCGAGCGGTTGCGCGGCGGCCGGAGCGACGGCGGCGCTCACGCCGAGGGCCGCCCCGCCGGCCCACCCGATCACGGCGCGCCGGTTCATCGCCATTCGAGGGTCACCGGCGCGTCCGACGCGGTGAGCACACCGGCGTGCGGGTCGGCCCCGGCACGCCACAGCGAGTAGCCGATGCGGTCGCCCGCGACCTGGTCGATGGCGAACCGGCCGTGGGCGTCGGTAACGGCGAACCGCGACGACGGCACGGCGATGACGTAGGCGGCCATCGTCGGGTGGATGTTGCAGAACACGCGGCTCACGCCCGCCTGGTCGAAGGTCACGCTGCGGCGCGTGCCGGCCGGATACAGCCCGAGATCGAAGCGCTTCCCGTTGTGGAACGAGAAGACGTTGTGGAAGACGCGATCGCTGTTGGGCATCTCGACGGTCGTGCCGACTGCGACCACGAGCAGCCGCGGCCGGAACTCCAGGTTGCGCTGGTCGAGCACCACGGTATGGCTCGCGGGCCGGATCGGACCGGCGTCGTCGAGCCACACGACGACGTCCTTGGCGGGACGACCGGCCACGTGCACGATGCCGCGCAGCGTCCGCACCTCCGGCCCGGCAGGCGCGGCGGCGGCGGCGCCGAAGGTCACGATGAGCAGCGCGGCGTACGCACGCATCGGGATCGGGGCTGCAGAAGCTGATGCCCCCCTGCGGGAGATATCGGATCGGCACGCCAGCCGGTGCAGCGGCTGCGGCGTGCATCCCCGTGCACCCGCCGTCCACCCCTGGCCGCGGCGGGTCGTCCCCGGCCGGACGGCGACGGCCGTCGCGGCGGTATGCTGCTGCCGCCGATGCCGATCCCGCTGCCGCGGTCGCTGCGGGCGCTGCGCGCCCATGCCGGCTACGCCGCCGCGGCGGTGACGACCCTGGCGCTCGGCGTCGGCGCGACGACGGCGATGTTCAGTGCCGTCCACGCCGTGCTGCTCGCGCCGCAGGCGATCGGTGCCCCCGGGGACGTCGTGGTCGGCTGGGGCCTGGCGCCCGAGCGTTCGCACGGGCTGGTCGAACTCACCTACCGCGACATCGAAGCCATGGCCGCGGCGAGCCGTACGGTCGGCCCGATGGCCGCCGTCGGCGCCTCGACCTGGACCGCCGTGCTCGAGGAGGACGGTGCCCCGACGCGGCTGCCCTACGCCGGGGTGTCGGGCGCGTTCTTCGCGACGCTGGGCGTCGAGGCGGCGCTCGGCCGCGCCCTCGGTCCCGAGGACGATCGACCCGGCGGTCCGGCGGTGCTCGTGTTGAGCCATGCCACCTGGCGCGATCGGTTCGGCGCCGATCCGGCGATCGTCGGTCGCCGACTGCGCCTCGACGGCGCCCTGCAGACCGTCGTCGGCGTGATGCCGCCGGACTTCGACTACCCGCGCGGCGCCGCCTTCTGGGCGCCGCTGGCGCCCGGCCTGGCCGCCGCGTCCGCGGTGTGGAAGACCGACGTCCTCGCCACTGTCGGCGTGCTCTTCTACGTCGGCCGCCTGAAGGACGGCGCCACCCTCGAGGCCGCGGCCGCCGACCTGTCGGCGATCGGCCGTGGGCTCGATGCCGGCCGACCCGGTCCACGGGTGGGCAGCCAGGTGGTGGTGATGCCGTTGGTCGAGCACGTGATCGGGCCGGCGCGGCGGGCGTTGTGGGCCCTGCTCGGCGCTGTGCTCGTGCTGTGGCTGGTCGCGTGCGTGAACGTCTCGGGACTGATGCTGACGCGGGTCACACGACTGGGCCGCGAGCACGCGGTGCAGGTGGCGCTGGGGGCGTCGCCGGCGACCTTGTCGCGCCAGTGGCTCGCCGAAGCGGCGACGCTGGCGGCCCTGGGCGGTGGGCTCGGCGTGGTGGTGGCCGCGCCGCTGACCCGGGCGATGCTGGCGCTGGCCCCCGAGGGCATTCCCCGGCTCGCCAACGCCGGCCTGGATGCCCCGGTGATCCTGGCGGCCCTGGTCGCCACCGCCCTCGCCGCGGCGGCGTGCGGCGCCGGACCGGCCCGCCTGGTGCGGCGCGCCTCGCTCCTCGACGCGCTGCACGAGTCGTCGCGGGCGACGGCGGCGGCCCGGCCGCTGCGATGGCGCTCGGCATTGCTGGTCGGGCAGGTGGCGCTGGCGGTCGTGTTGCTCGTCGCCGCCGGACTGGTCGCGCGCAGCTTCCAGCGGCTGCGGGCCCTCGACCTCGGGTTCCAGCCGGCGCAGGTCCTGTCGCTGCAGATCGACCCGCAGCTGCCGCCGGAACGGGTCAACGGGTGGATGGCCGAGCTCATCGCCCGGCTGGCGACGCGGCCCGAGGTCGACGCCGTCGGCGCCGTCTACCTTCGCCCGCTGGCGCTGGGCCCGATCGGGCAGGGCACCACGGTGGTCCTCGAGGGCCAGCCCGACACGCCCGAGACCACCGGCGCCAACCCGCTGCTCAACTACCAGGTGGCCACGCCCGGCTACTTCGCGGCGATGCGCATCCCGCTGCGCGCCGGCCGGCTCTTCACCGACGCCGATCGCGACGGCGCCGAACGAGTCGTCGTCGTCGGGGAGTCCACCGCGCGGCGCCTATGGCCCGGCCGCAGCGCGATCGGGCAGCGCCTGCGGACCGCCGCGTTCGACCAGCGTCCCGGCGCCCCGAAGCAGGCGTGGCGGCGCGTCGTCGGCGTGGTCGCCGACGTGCGCTACCGGGGCCTCGACGAGGTGTCGCTCGACCTCTACGATCCGCCGACGCAGTCGACGACGCCGGCCACCGACCTGATGGTCCGCACCAGCGGCCCGCCGCTGGCGCTCGCCGCCCTCGTCGGCGACGAGGCGCGCCGGCTGGCGCCGGGGGTCATCGTCGACGGCGTGACGACCCTGGAGGCCATCGTCGAACGGGCCCGGGCGCCGTGGCGCTTCGGCGCCTGGGTGTTCGCGCTGTTCGCCGTGGTGACCACCGCGTTGACGGCGATCGGCCTCTTCTCGGTCGTGGCGCTCGACGTGGCGCGCCGCCGCCGCGAGTTCGCGGTGCGCCTCGCGCTGGGCGCCAGCGCCGGCGCGGTGATCCGCCACGTCGTCGCCGCCACCGGCCGTCGGGTCGCTCTCGGCGTCGGCGTCGGACTGGTGGCCGCGTCGGCGTCCGCGGCGGGGATCCGCGGCCTGCTCTACGGCGTGCCGGCCCTCGACCTGCCCACCTACGCCGGTGTCGCCGGCGTCATCGGCGTCGTCGTCCTCGCCGCGGCGTTCGTGCCGGTGCGGCGGGCGACCCGCATCGCGCCGGCCGAAGTGCTGCGCGACGTCTGACCGGGCGCACTCACTCGGCGCGCAGCGCCGTCACCGGGTCGGTGCGGCCGGCGCGCACTGCCGGACCCACCGCCGCGACGAGACCCGCCGCCAGCAGCGCCCCTGCCGCCACGGCCAGGCTGGCGCCATCGGTGGGCTCGATGCCGTAAAGGAAGCCGCGGACGGTGGTGCCCAGGGCGAGCGCAGCGGCGATCCCGGCCACGACGCCCCAGCCCACGGGAGCCAGACCGCCGGTGACGACCTCGGCGAGAATCCGCCGCGGCGCCGCGCCCAGGGCCAGCCGCACCCCGAACTCGGCCCGTCGCCGCGTCACCGAGTAGGACACGACGCTGTAGATGCCGACCGCGCCGATGACCAGCGCCAAAGCGCCGAGCAGCGACAGGAAGAAGCGCAGGCGCAGTGGTTCGGCGACCGCGGCGGCGACGATGGCGTCGAGCGTGCCGACGCGACCGACGGCGACGCGGTTGTCGAGCGCGCGGATCTCGTCGCGCACCGCGGCGAGCGGCGGCGGCCCGCCGGCGCCCCTGACCACCAGCACCGGCCCCTCGGGCGCGTCCGACTGCGCCAGCGGCACGTAGAGGACGTTCGGGTTGTCGCCGGTCAGCCGCGTCATGCGCGTCTCCTCGGCGACGCCGACGACGGTGACCCACGTGGCGTCGTCCCTGAAGCGGTGGCGGATGCGGCGGCCGAGCGGATCCTGGTTGGGCCACATCCGCGCTGCAAAGCCGGCGCTGACGATCGCCACCGGCGGCGCCCCGGTCCCGTCGGTGGCGGCAAACGGCCGCCCGTGCTGCACCGCCACGCCCATCGCCGGAAAGTAACCCGGCGAGACGATGCGGAAGAGCGCGTTCGGCTCGCGGCCGTCGGTCAGGTCCGGGCGATCCTCGATGGTGACCGTCCCCTGCCAGCCGCCGTCGCGCAACGGCACGCGGGTGATGAACCCGGCGGCGCGGATCCCGGGCAACGCCTGGACCCGGTCGAGCAGCTGGTCGAAGAACACCGCCCGGGCAGGAGCCGGCATCTGGCGCACCGGCGCGACGACGTCCATGACGGCGACGTCGGTGGCGTCGAACCCGGTCTCGATGGCATAGAGCTGCTGCACCGAACGCGTGAACATCGTCGCCCCGGCCACCAGCAGCACGGCCAGCGCCACCTCGACGCCGACCAGGGCGGCGTGGACGCGGCGCGGCCCGCCGACGGCCAGGCTGCCGCTGCCCCGCCGCCGGCCCGGGCCGTGCAGTTCGCCGCCGAGCAGCGCGCGCACCGGCGCCAGCGACACCGCGAGACCGACCACCATCGACAGCGCGACGGCGACCGCCAGGAGCGTCCAGTCCACGAGCAGCGTTTCCTCGAGCCCTTCGCTGAGCGGCAGGCGGGCCACCAGCGCCTGGAAGCCGGCGACGGCCACCGCCGCACCGGCCAGGCCGGCCAGCCCCGAGAGGATGAGCGACTCGACGACGATCTGCCGGACCAGCCGGCCGCGGCCGGCGCCGAGCGCGGCGCGCAGCGCCAGCTCCTCGCTGCGGTCGGTCGTGCGGGCCAGCACCAGGGCGGCGACGTTGGCGCAGGCGATGGCCAGCACCACCAGCACCGCGACCTGCAGCAGCAGCACCGCCGGCGCGACCGCCCCGCGCGTGTAGTCGCGCAGCGGCGTGACGTGGGCGTTCTTCGTCTTGTCCCAGGCCTCCGGGTACTCGAAGCGGCCGCCGAGGGCGGCGGCGATCGCCTGGATGTCGGCATCACGCTCGGCGACGGTCAGTCCCGGACGATCCCGGCCGACCAGGACGAGCCAGCCGTTGCCCTGGTACTGGTCGCTGGCCGGGTCGAGCATGAGCGGCCGCCAGATGCGGAACATGGGTGATGGAAAGTAGAAGCCGCGCGGCATCACGCCGACGACCTCGACCGGATCGCCACCGATCTCGATGCGCCGGCCGACCACGCCGGGATCGCCGCCCAGCTCCTGCTGCCAGAAGCCGTGGCTCACCACCACCACCGGCGCCGCGCCGGGACGGTCGTCCCCGGCCTGGAACGTCCGGCCGAGGAGCGGCCGGGCGCCGATGACGTCGAAGAGCTCGGCCGAACTCACCGTGGCCAGCACGGTGCTGCTCTGCTCGTCGACGCGCAGCGTGTAGCCCTCGTTGGAGTACGCGGCCAGGCCCGAGAAGGCGCGTTGCCGATCCTTGACGAAGTCGAACTCGACGCCGCGCCAGTTGTAGTCGCTCCAGAACACCTGCAGGCGGCCTTCGTCGGCGACCGGCAGCGGCCGCACCAGCAGGCCGACGACGACGCTCGAGATGGCCACCGCGGCGCCGACACCGAGCGCCAGGGTGCCCACGCCCAGGGCGGTGAACGCCGGCCGCCGCGCGAGCTGGCGCAGGGCGACCCGGGCGTCGCCGACGACGTCGAGGAGCGCGGCGAGGCCCCAGCTGTCGCGGGCCCGCCGGGTCTCGGCCGCGACGTGGCCGAACCGCCGCCGCGCCTCGGCGGCAGCCGCCTCCGGCGCCCAGCCCCGATCGACGAGCTGGCGCTGCTCCATCGCCAGATGGAACGACAGCTCCTCGTCGAGCTCGCGCTCGGCGCGTTCACGACCGCGCAGCGTCCGCAAACGATTCAGAAGGTCGGTGAGGACTGGCACGGCACTCTCCCTGTTCCCTGCCCTACGCGTTGACGATGCGCGAGACGCCGGCCGACAGCCGCGTCCAGTGCCCGATTTCCTCGTCGAGCTGACGCGCGCCGGCCGGCGTCAGGTGGTAGAAGCGGGCCCGGCGGCCCAGGTCCGTGTCCCGCCAGGCCGACGTGATCCACCCTTCGCGGGTCAGCCGGTGGAGGGCGGCGTACAGCGACCCCTGTTGCACGAGCAGCGTGTCGCCCGACATCGCCTGGATGCGCTGGGCGATGCCCCAGCCGTGCATCGGCTCCAGCGAGACCACCTTCAGGATCAGCAGGTCGAGGGTGCCCTTGATGAGGGCGCTGTCAGTTCCCATGATTTTCCTGAGTTAAACGCCGCTTCTCTCGGCAATCGAGGTCTTAGACGAAGCGCCCCCCGGAAAGGTTGCGGTTCGAGGTCCAGGTGGCGGCTCAGCGCCCTCTCAGCGGCTGGCGGACACGCACCTCGTGCCGTGCCCCGCGCGTGCCCAGGTGGCTCTCGTAGAGCACCAGGTCGGCGACGTCCCAGTCGCCATACCGCTCGCCGCCGAGCGCGTCGGCGGCGGCGGCCAGCCCCGGGGCGCCACGCGGGGACCGGGCCCGAGCCAGCGTGAGGTGGGGATGGAACGGCCGGGTCTCGAGGGCCACGCCGGCAGCCCCGAGAGCGGTCATCAGGTCGGCGTGCGCGGCGCGGAGCGCAGGCAGGTCACCGCCGACGCCGGCCCACACCACCCGAGGCCGGCGCGACCCGCCGAAGGTGCCGCTCCCTTCGAGCGCCAGCGTGAAGGGGCGATGGCGGGCGGCCACGTCAGCCACGGCACGGGCAACCGCCGCGACCTCGTCGGCGGGCACCGCGCCGAGAAACGCGAGCGTGAGGTGGCCGACGCGGCAATCGGCCCACCGCGCCTCGTCGGCGAGCGGGCGCGCGCGATCCACCGACGCCGCCACCGCCGCCATCACCGGCCCGCCGACGTCGATGGCGACGAACAGCCGATGGGCCATCGCAGTGGCTCCGAGGGCCCTAGCGCCGGGTGATGAGGAACTCCTGCACCTTGCCGTCGGGCGTCCGGTACATGAGCGTGCTCGCCCTGGTGCGGCCGAAGGTGAGACGCAGCGACGACACCTCCATGCCGCCGCGTTCGCGAATCGGTCCGGCTTCCACGTCGGCGACCTCGCCGGCCTCGCTGAGCGACGCCGCCATCGTGGCCAGGCGGGCCGGGGTGAGGAAGGCGTCGTACTCCTCGCCGAGCAGGGCGCGATTCACCTGGCCGGCGCGGATCTGGGCGACCAGGTCGAGCGCCATCTCGCGGGCCGGCGGTCCGGCGACGACCGGCGCGTCGGCGGCGGGCATCAGCTGCGCCAGTACAGCGCTTTCGATGGCGTCGAGGACGCCGCTGGCCCAGTCGGAATTGGCCATCACGGCGACAGCCGAACGCGACGACGGCACCATGGCGTTGCGGGCGCCGAAGCCGCTGACGCCGCCGCTGTGCTGGAGCACGAGCACCGGCCCGCGATCGCGGATCGACTGGCCGCAGCCGTAGGCGCTGGTGCGCCCGTCGGTGAGCGGCCGCGGCGTGGTCATCCGCGCCCATGACGCCGGCGACAGCACCGTCCCGTCCATCAGCGCCAGATCCCAGGCCAGCAGGTCCGACGGGGTGGACCAGATGCCGCCGGCGGCGCCGATCCAGCCGGTGCCTTCCGGCACCGCGGCTTCCACGCCGCCGAGGCCGATCGTCGAGTAGCCGTCGGCCATCCCCGGGCCGCCGCGTGCGGGCTCGTAGCGGGTGCGGGTCAGCCCGAGCGGCCGGAACAGCCGCCGCTCGAGCGCCGCGCCGAGCGGCTCGCCGCCGGCCCGCTCGACGATCTCGCCGAGCAGCAGGTAGCCGGTATTGCTGTAGGAGTAGCGCGAGCGCGGCTCGAAGTCGAGCGGCCGTGCCGCGAAGTCGCGCACGATCTCGGCGCTCGGCCGCGGCGCCGCCATGGGGCGGTCCACGAAGTCGAGCGGATAGTAGTCGCGATAGCCCGACACCATGCCACCGACGTCGGCCACCGTGATGTCGGCGGCGCGGGTCAGTTCCGGGGCGTAGGTGGCGATCCGGTCGTCGAAGGAGAGCCGGCGCTCCTGTTCGAGCTGCAGCGCCACCGCGCAGGTGAACTGCTTGGTCACCGAGCCCACCGCGAACAGCGTCTCGGCGGTGACCGGCGTGTTGGTGGCGGTGTTGGACACGCCGTAGCCCTTGGCGAGGATCACCTCGCCGTGGTGCATCACGCCGACGGTGACGCCGATGGCGCGCTGGGCCGCGACCGTGGCGGCGATGAACCGATCGAGCTCGGCGGGGTCGAGCGAGGCCAGGGTCGGTGCCGGCGCCTCGGCCTGGTCCGGTGCCGGCGGCGAGGGGGTGGCGCGGCAGCTGACGGCCAGCGCCGCCAGCACCAGGGCGGCGGCGACGCGGCGACCCGGGCGCCTCACGGCAACACCACCCGCGCCCGCCCCAGTCCGAGCGGCGCCCGCCGGGTGTAGAGGTGCAGCCACAGCGTCCCGGCCATCAGGTCCTCGCGGTCGCGCCCGGTGAGGGTCAGCATGCCGATGCCGGTGATCTGCCCCGACGGCAGCAGGTGCGCGACGATCGGCCCCGGCCGCTCGCCGTCGCTGCGCTGCAGGGTCAGGGCGACCACCGCGTCGTCGCGGTCGAGTCCCACCGCGCGGGCATCGAAGCGCAGCGTGCCGATGGTGCGATCGTAGGTGAGCGCAACCCGCGCCGAGACCGGCGACGGCACGGCGGCGATGATCTGCACGGCCACGGTGGCCGGCCGCGGCGCCTGCCCGCCGACCAGCGGCGGCGTGCTGAACGGCGGCCGGCGCCGCGTCCCCGCCTGCTCGGCCGCGTAGGCGTAGTTGAGCAGCGTGGCCTCGGTGAAGACGCCGCCGAGCAGCTCGACGGCAATCGGCAGCCCGTCGACGGTGAAGCCGGCCGGCAGGGCGATGGCCGGCAGGCCGCTGGCGGCGCTCAACTGGCACGTGCTGCCGATCTGCGCCTCGCCGATGAGCGTCGGCTTGCGGCGCAGGGTCGGATAGGCCAGCGCGTCGAGCGTCTGCTCCTCGAGTACCGCCAGCACGGCGGCGCGAATCGCCCGCCGCTTCACCAGCGCCTGGCGGTAGTGCTCGGTCTGCCGCGTCTCGGGCTGGTTGCGCAGGCGGAACGTCTGGTCGAGCTGGGCGTGGTGCAGGCCGCGATCGAGGATCTCGCCCAGGGTCTTGACCGGCGCGTTGGGCTGCCGGGCCAGGTAATCGGCGAGGTCGAACTTGAACTCGTCGCCGATGACGCTGCTCTCGCGCAGCAGCTCGTCGAGGCCGGGGACGCTCACGTCCACCACCTCGGCGCCCTGCGCCTTCATCGCGTCGAGCGCCTTGCCGACGATCCCGCCGACCTCTTCGTCCTCGGGGGCGGTGCCGAAGAGCGCCCGCAGCACGCCGATGCGGGCGCCCTTCAGACCGTCGGGCTTCAGCGCCTCGCGATACGACGCCGGGATCCTGCCGGCGCTCTCGGCGGTGATCGGATCGTCGGGGTCGGCGCCCACCGTGGCGTCGAGCATGATGGCCAGGTCGGTGACGGTGCGGGCCAGGGGGCCGGCGATGTCCTGCGTGCTCGACAGCGGCATCACGCCGGTGCGGCTCGACAGCCCGCGCGTGCCGCGCAACCCGACCAGGTTCTGATTGGCGGCCGGAATCCGGATCGACCCGCAGGTGTCGCTGCCCATGCCGGCGGCGGCGAAGCTGGCGCCCACGGCCGCGCCGGTGCCGCCGCTGGAGCCGCCCGGCACCCGGGTGAGCTCGTAGGGATTGCGGGTCTGGTCGGTGAGCGACGAGATGGTGGTGATGCCGGCGGCCAGCTCGTGCATCGTGGTCTTGCCGAGGATGACCGCCCCGGCGTCGCGCAGCTTCTTCACCTGGAAGGCGTCGGCCGCCGGCTGCAGCGTGGCCAGGGCCAGGGCGCCGCCGGTGGTCGGCATGCCCACGGTGTCGAAGTTGTCCTTCACGAGCACCGGGATGCCGTGCAGGGGCCCGCGCGGGCCGCGGGCGGCACGCTCCTGGTCGAGCGCGTCGGCCTCCTCGCGGGCTCGCGGGTTGAGCACCACGATGGCGTTCAGCCGCGGCCCGGCCTTGTCGTAGGCCTGGATGCGGGCCAGGTAGGACTCGACCAGGCCGCGCGAGGTGACCCGGCCGTCGGTCTGGGCGGCCTGCAGATCGAGAATCGACTGCTCGAACACCTCGAAGAGGGGGGCGGCCTGGGCCGGCTGGCCGCGCTGGCCGGCCGCCAGCGGCACGGCCAGCCCGGCGAGGAGCACGCCGCAGGCGGCGCGCCGGATGCAGGGTCGGGAAAACATGGCGCGTATTCTACCGACCCGGGTCGGAGCCGGAGCCGTGGATCCATCTGGGGACGAGCTGGATTCCACTTGCCAACCGGGCCCAAAACGTGGACCCTACTCGGCTAGCCGCCGATCGGGGCGGACGAGGCGCACTCCGTTTCCGACCGAGGAGCCCGAGATGAAGCGAACGCTGTTCGTGCTGGCTGGCGCGGCGATCCTGGCGGTGGCCGCCACCGTGGGCGTCTCCACCCAGACCCAGGCGCCGGCCGCGGCCGCGGTGCCGACCTTCCACAAGGACGTGGCGCCGATCCTCAACGACAACTGCGTGAGCTGCCATCGGCCCGGTGAGATCGGCCCGATGTCGTTCCTCTCCTACGAGTCCACCCGGCCCTGGGCGCGTTCGATCAAGGAGAAGGTGGTCAAGCGCGAGATGCCGCCGTGGGGGGCCGACCCGCACAACAGCATGAAGTTCCGCAACGACCGGAGCCTGTCGCAGGGCCAGATCGACACGCTGGTGGCGTGGGCCAACGGCGGCGCGCCGCGCGGCAACCCGGCCGACGCCCCGCCGGCGCCGACCTTCCCCAGCGGCTGGCAGCTGGGCGAACCCGACTACGTCTTCGAGCAGCCGGTCGAGTGGACGGTGAAGCCGGATGCCCAGGAGCCCTACCTCTACTTCTACGAGAAGATCCCGTTCGAGGAAGACCGCTGGGCCGCCGGCGTCGAGATCCGGCCGAGCAACTTCAGCGTCGTGCACCACTCGGGCGTCTACATCATCGACATCCCCGACGGCTACACGGTGAAGGACGGCTACCTCTACGACCCCGACGGCAAGCAGGTGCCGCCGAACGTGCCGATGGGCAAGAAGGCCACCTCGGGCGACGGCACGCCGCTGGCGGGTGCCGACAAGGTGATCTCGTATGTGCCCGGCCGCGGCTACGAGCAGCACCCCGAGGGCTATGCCAAGCGCATCCCGGCCGGCAAGTACCTGCGCTGGGTGATGCACTACAACCCCACCGGTCAGGTCGAGACCGACAAGAGCAAGCTCGGGCTGTGGTGGATCAAGGGCGCGACCCGCCACGAGGTGCTCAACCTGCAGGCCGGCGATCCGGTGCCGGGCAGCGGCGGCCGCGGCCTCTACTTCGCGCAGGGCAAGGAAGTGATCTACGAGAGCGACGACACCACCGGCCGGCGCGGCCGAACGCCGGTGATCCCGCCCTACGAAGCCAACTTCAAGATGATGGGCATCACGCCGGTCAACGAGGACATCACCCTGTACGCGCTGACGCCGCACATGCACCTGCGCGGCAAGAGCATGAAGTGGTGGGTGACCTACCCGGACGGCCGCGAGGAAGTGATCCTCGACGTGCCCAACTTCGACTTCAACTGGCAGATCCAGTACGAGCTGGCCAAGCCCCTGCGGGTGCCGGCCGGCAGCAAGATCACCAACGTGGCGATCTACGACAACTCGCCCGGTAACCGCTGGAACCCGGCCCCGGAGAAAGAGGTCTACTGGAGCGAGCAGAGCTGGGACGAGATGTACCAGCCGACGACGCAGTTCTCGGTGGACAGCCAGGACCTGGTGAAGATGAAGCGCACCAGCACGGAGCAGCAGCGCCAGTAGGCGCGTCGCCGCGTCCACGCGCACGTGCCTGGGGCCTCACCCCGCGGTGAGGCCCCTTGTCTGTGAGGCCGATATGCCGTCAGCCCTTCCCCGCCTGGCCGTCGCCGTCCTGGTGCTGGCCGCCGCCTCCGATATCGAAGCCGCGGCCCCGGCCGCCGCCCAGGAGAAGCCGACCAGCCAGGTGCCGACGCTCGGCCGGCCCACCAAGCCGGACGACCCGGCGCCGCTGCTCGACTTCTTCACCTATTTCAAGGGGGCGTGGAACGTCACCTGGGACTACCCCGACAGCCCGCTCGGTCCCGCCGACGTGTTGAGTGGCACGACCACCTACACGCAGCGAGGCCCGACGACGTTCGTGGCGACGACCACGGCCGAGAACTCGGCCGGTGCGTTCACCATCGAGGAGACCTTCGAGTACGCGCGCGAGGCCCACGCCATCACGCGGACGGTGAAGGACAGCCGCGGCTTCACCTACACGCAGACCGGCACCGTGAACGGCGACCTGGGCGGCCAGTTCACGATCCGCCTCGACGGCGAGCCGTTCACGGTCAAGGGCCAGAGCGTGCGGATGAACAGCGTCATGCGGCTGCTGTCGCCATACAATTACCGGGTGCAGAGCAACATCTCGGTGGACGGCGGGCCGTTCACCAACTTCGGCAATCCGTGGTGGCGCAAGGACGGGCCGTCGCGATGAGCCGCGCTCGCGCCTGGCTCGCCGGTGCGGCGCTGATCGGGGTGGCCACCGCGGCGTCGGCGCAGGTGCCGCCGGGCCCGGCCAAGGTGCCGGTCGTCGCCGTCGCCGGGTGCGTCATCGAACAGCCCGCCGGCACTTGGCTGCTGACCAACGCCACCGAGCCCACGCCCAGCATCGCCAACGCGCCGCCGGCCGGCCAGCCCTACAAGGGGCCGACCAGCGGCACCCTGCGCTTCCAGTTGATCGGCATCTCGGAGTTCGATCTGCCGGCGCACAAGGGCCACAACGTGCTGGTCAAGGGGCTGTTCGTGAAGGCCGCGCCGGTGAGCCGCCTGAACGTCACCTCGGTGACGATGCTCGCCACGACCTGCCCGCCGCCGGCGAAGTAGGCCGGGCGGGCACCGCCTCCTCCCTCCAGCCTCGCACGATCTCCATCCAATCATCTCGGCCTCCGGGAGGAGGGCGATGCCCGCCCGGCGTCGGCGCAATGGGTCCGACGGGCACCGCCTCCTCCCTCCAGCCTCGCAAGATCTCCATCCAATCATCTCGGCCTCCGAGAGGGCGCGATGCCCGCCGGACCGGGAGGCGCCGACTACAATGGTGGGCGATATGGCCACCACGACCCCGACGACGTCCAAGGCCGACACGCGGTTCCACTGGGACGACCCGCTGCTGCTCGATCGGCAGCTCACCGACGAGGAGCGGCTGGTGCGCGACACCGCGCACGACTACTGCCAGGAGAAACTGGCGCCGCGCGTGCTCGAGATGTTCCGGCACGAGAAGCCCGACCCGTCGATCTTCCGCGAGATGGGCGCGCTCGACCTGCTCGGCATCGTCATCCCGGAGGAGTACGGCGGCGCCGGCATGGGCTATGTGAGCTACGGCCTGGTTGCCCGCGAGGTCGAGCGGGTGGACTCCGGCTTCCGCTCGATGATGAGCGTGCAGGGCTCGCTGGTGATGGTGCCGATCAACGAATTCGGCACCGAGGCCCAGAAGCGGAAATTCCTGCCCAAGCTCGCCACCGGCGAGTGGATCGGCTGCTTCGGCCTCACCGAGCCCAACGCCGGCTCGGATCCCGGCAGCATGACGACGCGGGCGAAGACGGTGGACGGCGGCTACGCGCTGACCGGCACCAAGGCGTGGATCTCGAACAGCCCGATCGCCGACGTCTTCATCGTGTGGGCCAAGGACGACGACGGCAAGATTCGCGGTTTCGTGCTCGAGAAAGGCATGAAGGGGCTGACGGCGCCGCCGACGCATGGCAAGGTCGGCTTGCGCACCAGCGTCACCGGCGAGATCGTGATGGACAACGTGTTCTGCCCCGAGGAGAACGCGTTTCCCGACGTCCGCGGGCTGAAGGGCCCCTTCACCTGCTTGAACAGCGCCCGCTACGGCATCTGCTGGGGCGCGCTGGGCGCCGCCGAGGACTGCTGGCATCGCGCCCGCCAGTACGTCCTCGATCGCAAGCAGTTCGGCCGGCCGCTGGCCGCCAACCAGCTGATTCAGAAGAAGCTCGCCGACATGCAGACCGAGATCACGCTCGGCTTGCAGGGCGCGCTGCGGCTGGGGCGGATGAAGGACGAAGGCATCGCCGCGCCGGAGATCACCTCGATCATGAAGCGCAACTCGTGCGGCAAGGCGCTCGACATCGCCCGCGCCGCGCGCGACATGCTCGGCGGCAACGGCATCGTCGACGAGTTCGGCATCATCCGGCACCTGGTGAATCTCGAGGTGGTGAACACCTACGAGGGCACCCACGACGTGCACGCGCTCATCTTGGGCCGGGCGCAGACGGGCATCGCCGCGTTCTCGAACTGACCCCCCTAGGTCGGAGCGTCCACCCGTAAGGCAGAGCTTCAGCTCTGCCGTGAACCTCCCTGCTGCCTCACCTGAGGCGGCCGCGTCACCGGCACGGCTCCCGCACCTCACACTTCGGTTCGGGTTGCCGGGACAACACGAGCTGACGCTACTCCACGACGTCCCACGTCATCAGGAGCCGATCGTCGCCGTCGAACTCGAGGCTGACGCCCACGAGAAAGGGTGCCCACCATGGCGCTGTGTCGTAGAACAGCGCCCGCGCGACCCCCTCGCCCAGAAGGTGCCGTTCGTCAGCCCTGGGCACGAAATCCGCATCCGGCGGTCCCATCTCCGCGATGATGGTCGAGGCCAGGGTCCCCTTCTGATAGGAGGCGAGCGCGACGCTGCGCTCGACGGCGACGACGCAGCCTTGCGCGACCGCCGCGAGCAGCACCACACCGACCGCGGCGGAAACGAACAGGACGCGCCGCTGTCGTGGTGAGAGTGCCTTGACCGGACGGGGTGACGGTTCGTGAACGGTCATCGCGACTACCGAGGCTACGCGCGATCGTCGTTCCGAGGGTCGACAGGCCCGCGTGGGGCTTCACGACGCGGCGGTGGCGATGGCCCCAGCACTGTCAGTCCGCGCTACCGCGCGGCGTCGAGCCACTGGCGCAACGTCGCCCGATCGACGACGCCGGCCTGCTGGTGCACCGGCGCGCCACGGCTGAGGACGAGGAAATTGGGAATGCCCTGCACGCCGTAACGGGCAGCCAGGTCGGGGTGCCGTTCGGTGTCGACCTTCAGCACCAGGGCGCGGCCGGCGGTGTCGGCGGCGACCGCGGCGACCTCCGGGGCCGCCATCCGGCACGGCCCGCACCACGCCGCCCAGAAGTCCACCAGGACCGGCACGGGCGCCTCGCGGATCACGGCGGCGAAGAGCTCCGCATCGGCGTCCAGCGGCTCGGCCAGCGGCGGAATCGCCGCCTTGCACGCGCCGCAGCGCGCCTGGCTGGCCAGGCGTCCCGCCGGCACGCGGTTGGTGCGGCCGCAGGCTGCGCACACGCGATGCACGTTCGCCACTGGTGGTCCCCTGAACGCGGAGTCGGACTCGCGTCGTGTCGAGCATATCGCGTCCACGCGCCCACGCGGCCGGGGAGGCGTCGTCACTCGGCGCGGAGGACCGCGACGGGATCGACGCGCGTCGCGCGTCTTGCCGGCAGCCAGCTGGCGGCCACGGCCGCCGCCACCAGCAACGCCGCCGCGCCGGCCAGGGTGACCGGGTCGAGCGGCTCGACCTCGAACAGCAGACCGCGCAACGCGCGGGTCGTGGCGGCGGCGACGGCCACTCCCGCTCCCGCGCCGACGCCGGCCAGGCGCAGCCCTTCGCCGAGCACGAGCGTACGCAGATCGCGCGGGGACGCGCCCAGGGCCAGGCGCACGCCCAGTTCCGGATAGCGCTGGCGCACCGATGCGGCGACGACGCCGTAGAGGCCCACCGCCGACAGCAGCAGGGCCGCGGCGGCGAACACCCCGAGCAGCAGCGTGTTGAAGCGTGGCCAGGCCAGCGGCGCCCGCAAGTGCTCGGCGAACGACGCCACCCGCGTGACCTGCGCGGCCGGGTCGGCGGCGCGCACGGCGTCGCGGACCACCCCGGCCACGTAGGCTGGCGATGCGGTGGTGCGAATCGCCAGTCGTCCTCCGCCGACCCCGAACTGCTCGTTCGGGATGTACAGCGTCTGCCGCGGCGTCGCCAGCTCGCGGTAGCGCGTCGTCCCGGCGATGCCGACGACGGTCAGCCAGCCGTTCGGCGAGTCGACGCCGCCGAACTTGACGCGCTTGCCGATCGGATCCTGCCCCGGCCACGTGGCGGCGGCCACCGCGTCACTGAGGATGGCCACCCGCGGCGCGTCGTCGCGGTCGGCGGCGGTGAAGGCGCGGCCGGCGAGAATCGGCACGCCGAGCGTCGTGAAGTACGGCAGGTAGACGGCTTCGAAGTTGAGCGACGGGTTCTCGGCCGCCTGTTCGGGGGTCTGGCCCTCGGCGGTGAAGCGCGGCAGCTCCCACCCGGTGGCGCCGGCAAACGGCAGGACGTTCAACGGCGTGACGGCCTCGATGCCGGACGCCGCACCGATGCGGGCGACCAGGCCGTCGTGAAACGCGCGAGAGGCGTCGCGGCGCGCCTCGTCGGCGTAGCGGTCCCGAGGCAGGTCGAGTTCGACCAGGACGAGGCGGTCGGCGGCCAGGCCCATATCGGCCGACTGGAGGCGCAGCAGACTGCGGCCGAGGAGGCCGGCTGCGGCCACCACCGTGACCGCCAGGGCGACCTGCGCCGCCACCAGCAGGCGGCGGCCCCGCGCACTGGCGGCGCCGCTGGGTCCGCGCCCGCCGGCCCGCAGCTGCGACACCACGTCGACACGCGATGCCGACAGCGCCGGCCACAGTCCCGCCGTCACGGCGGTCACCAACGCCAGGGCGGCGGTGAAGACCACCACCGACGGATCCGTGCGGATCGACGCCAGGCGCGGCAGACCGTCCGGCACCAGCGTGGTCACGGTCTGCAGGCTCCAGTGCGACAGCAGGAGCCCGGCGCCAGCGGCGACGAGCGCCACCACCAGGCTCTCGGCGACGACGGCCGACACCAGGCGGCCACGGCTGGCGCCCAGCGCCGTCCGCACCCCCAGCTCGCCACGTCGCGACTCGCCGCGCAGCAGGAGCAGGTTGGCGACATTGGCGCTGGCGATGACCAGGATGAGGCCGACGGCGGCGAAGAGCACCACCAGCGCGCGGCTGACGTCGCCGACGACGACGGTCTTGTAGGGACGCACGACCGGCCGGAAGTTGACGAAGCCCTGGCCGTCTCCGGCCGGCGCCGCGGCGTCGAGACGAGCGGTCACGGCGGCCAGTTCGGCCTGCGCCTGATCGAGACTGACGCCGGGACGCAGGCGCGCCAGCAACTCGACGTCACGAACGAGCGCGGTGCGGTATGCCGCTATCGGTTCATTGATGGCCATGGCCATCGGCGTGGTCCAGATCTCCACGCCAGGCGGATATTCGAAGTCTGGCGGCATCACGCCGGCGACGCGGAAGGACCGGGCGCGGAAGCCGAGCACGCGCCCAACGACATCCGGTGCGCCGCCGAACAGCCGCTGCCAGGCCGCGTGGGACAGCACGACGGCCGGCTCGGTGCCCGGCCGGTCGTGTGCGCGCGTCAAGGTCTGTCCCAGCAGGGGCGCCACCCCGGCGACGGCGAAGAACTCCCCCATCACCGCCGCGGTCCCGGCGTTGACGCGCCGGTCGCCGTCGGTCCAGGTCTGCTCGAAGGCGCCGTTGTAGCCGACCCCGGCCACCCCTTCGAACACGCGGCTGTCGCGGGCGAGTTCGTCGATGTCTGCGGACCGATACGGGACGTGCGTGGCCGGTCCGCCCGGCGGCACCCGCCACGACACCACCAGCCGGTCCTCGTCGGGCACCGGCAGCGGCCTGAGCAGGATGCCGCGAACCAGGGTGAACATCACCGTCGCCCCGGCCATGCCGATGGCCAGCGTCGCCACCGCCGTCGCGTAGAACGCCTTGGCGCGTCCGGCCTGACGCAGGGCGAGGCGAATGTCGTGGAACCAGGCGTCGACGCCCATCGGCGAGCCTCCCGGGCGATCAGTCTGCCCGTCGCGCTACTCTACCGCCGTGCCCATGCGCATCCGGCCCGACACGCCCGCCGACGTCGGGGCCGTCACGGATCTGCTGCACGCCGCGTTCGCCGGGCCGGACGAGGCGCGAATCGTGACGGCGCTGCGCGGCCGGGTCACGCCGCTCGTCTCGCTGGTCGCCGAGGACGACGGCCGCGTCGTCGGTCACATCCTGTTCTCGCCGGTGACGCTCGACGGCTCGCCGCATCTGCCGATGATGGGCCTGGCGCCGATGGCCGTCGCGCCGGCGCGTCAGCGCCAGGGAATCGGGTCGGCGCTGGTGCGGGCGGGACTGGAGGCGTGCCGGTCGACCGGATCCGCCGCCGTCGTCGTGGTCGGCCACCCGGCCTACTACCCGCGGTTCGGGTTCGTCCCGGCGTCGCGCGTCGGGCTGACCTGCGAGTACGACGTGCCGGACGAGGTCTTCATGGCGCTGGAGCTGCAGCCGGGCGCACTCGCCGGTCATGCCGGGCGGGCCCGCTTCCACGACGCGTTCGGCGCGGCCACCGTCTGACTCGGCGCGGCGATCCGGCCAGGTGCGCGGTGTAGACTGGCGACGTGGGCGGGCCACCGACCAAGCCAGTGCCACCGGATCCCGTCATCGAGCACTACAAGCGGGACGTCGATCGGACGCTCTTGCGTGAGAACCTTCGGCTCACGCCGCAGCAGCGGCTGGAAAAACTCGCCGCGGCGATGCGCGGGCTCGAGGCGCTCCGCAACGCGCCGCGCCGGCGACAATGACCGACATCCTCGGGCTGCTCCGCCGGCTGGCCGCCGCCCGGGTCGAGTTCGTAATCGTCGGCGGCGTCGCCGCCAACATCCACGGCGCCCTCAGGACGACGCTCGATCTCGACGTGGTCTACGGCCGCCACCCGGACAATCTCGAGCGACTGGCGATGGCCCTGGCGCCAATCGCGCCGTACCTGCGCGGCGCGCCTTCTGGCCTGCCGTTCGTCCTCGATGTCGCGACGCTCGAACGCGGCCTGAACTTCACACTGACCACCAGCGAGGGCGACCTCGATCTGCTCGGTGAGGTCGCAGGAGGCGGAGACTTCGAGCGTCTCCGCTCGTCGGCCGACGTCGTCCGGCTGGAAGGCCACGACGTGCTCGTCGTCACCCTGCCGGCGCTGATCGGCCTCAAGCGCGCCGCCGGTCGCGGCAAGGACCGCGAGGCGCTGGCCGAACTGGAGGCCCTCCTGGAGGAGCGCGGCGACGCTGGCCGCTGACCGTCCGCCAGACGCCGACGTCGATGTCCGGCCGCCTACTGTCCCTCGCGGGCCCAGCCGAACGCGGCGAGCATCACGTGGAAGAGGTCGGTGTTGGCCATGAAGCCGCGGACGCGATCGGCACCGGGTCCCTGGGCGGCCACCAGCACCTCTTCGCCGGTGTGATCGTTGTCCATCCGGACGTGTGGCAGCCGGATGCTGGCGGCGCCGCCGCCCTGTTCGGCGGCAGCGCCGGTCAGCAGCGGCCGGCCGCGGCGGCCGTCGTGGATCCGCAGGTCGAATGAGTGATCGGCGGTGAAGAGCACCAGCGTGTCAGCGCCCGCGGTGGCGGCAGTCTGCTCGATGACCCGGTCGAAGGCCACCATCCGATCCAGGCCGCGGCGGATCGTGTCGGTGTGGACGTCGGACTCGACCATCAGGAAGTAGCCGCGCGGATTGGTCGCCAGCAGCCGGCGCGCCAGCGTCACGGCGGCGCCGACGTCGAAGCCGGTGTCCTCGAGCAGCACCACGGCGCGGGCGCCGCCGGCGGGGACGGCGTCGAGCCGGTCGAGGATGGGCCGGCCGGCGGCGGTCGCCAGCTGGTCGAGCGAGCTGCCGGCGGCGGTCAGCGCGGCGGCGATGGCCGGGCGGCCCGACCCGATGAGGACGTCGATGCCGTCCCCGAGGCGCGGGGTGAGCGCCTGCCGGAAGATCGCCGCCGTCAGGTTGCGCTCGTGGACCTTGGCGTAGAGCGCCGCCGGCGTCGCCCCGGCCAGCGAGTCGTTGGAGATGAGGCCGGTCGCCAGCCCGCGCTCTTCGGCGTACTCGAGGATGGTCTTGAGCGGCGTGCCGTCGCGGACGCCACGGACGGCGTCCGGGCCCTGGCCGATGACGCCGTTGTGGGTGCGCCGCCCGGTGACGATCGCGGTCATCCCGGCCGCCGAGTCGGTGACCAGCTGCGCGGCCGCGGCGGTGTCCGACAGGCCGATGTGCGGCATCCGCTGGACGAACAGGCGCCGGCCTTCGCCGTAGCCATGCAGGCTGGCGGCGTTCAGCGTCGGCAGCCCGCCGGCGTCGGCCAGGAACAGCACGACGTTGCGGGCCAGTGCCGGCTGCTCCGCCGCGGGCGTCAGCGCCGCTGCGGCGAGCATCGCCACCACGGCCAGCGCGCCGTGGACGTCTCGACGCAGCCCGCCGGTCGTCACCCGTCCTACTGCAGGCGGCGCCTCGCTCCGCGCGGTCACGGCGGCGCGACGGTCCGGTAGACTCGCCAGCCTCATTGCGGCGGATACCAGTCGCCGATACGGACCTCGATGCCGAGCGGCGCCAGGCCGTCCTTCAGCGTCTGCAGCCCGCGGGTGGTCGGCGGCTGCCGCACGCCGTCCTTGTCGAGGCGGCGGATCCACTCCTGGTCGTAGTGGTACGGGTAGACCACCTTCGGCGCGATCGCCTTCAGGCACTCGACGGCCTCGTCGGGCTCCATCCGCGCCGCCGGGACGTTCATCGGGAAGAACACGACGTCGACGTGCTTCACCGCCCGCACCTCGGGCACGCACTCGGTGACGCCGGCGACGTAGATCCGCGATCCACCCACGGTGAGGACGTAGCCGTTGGCTTCGGCCTTGGGGTGGAACGACTCGCCGGGGGTGACGTCGTAGGCCGGTATCGCCTCGATGCGCACGCCGGCCACTTCGCGGCTGTCGCCGTTGGCCATGACGATGCCATCCGGCACCACCTTCTGACCGTTGGCGGCAATCACCACCGGGGCGCCAGGCTTGCGCACCGCGGCGATGGCCTGGCCGTCGAGATGGTGCGGCACGTCGTCGGTGATGACGATGAGATCGGCCGGCTTCATCCGCGACAGCCCGGCCTGGCGCCATGGATCGATCTGGATCACCGTCCCGGCGTGCTCGATCTGCAGGCTCGAGTGGATGAGCGGCGTGATCACGACATCGCTGCCGGCCGCGGGAAAGCGGTCCTGCGCGGCGGCGGCGACACTGGCGCCGGCCAGGGCGATCGCAACAAGGCGCGGCGCCGTCATCGCGCCGCCTGCGGCGCCCGCAACGCCAGCAGCTCGCCGCTGTAGCCCGGCCCGCTGATCGCGATGACCAGGTATTGCCGGCCGCCGAGCATGTAGGTCATCGGCGAGCCGGTCTGCGGCGCCGGCATCTGATAGGCCGCAACTTCCTTCCCCGTCGCCTTGTCGTAGGCACGCAGCATCGCGCCCCTGCCGCCCGAGGGGGTCGGCCCGTAGTTGCCTTCGCCGGCGATGACGAGCGTCTTCGTCACCAACGTGCCGACGTTGTTGCCGGGCCGGCCGGTGGGCGGCAGGTCGAGTCCCTTGAGCGCCGGATGGTTCTTCACCAGGTCCGGCGTCGCGCCGTGCGGCACCTGCCAGCGGATCTCGCCCACGGTCAGGTCGATGGCGCTGATGCGGCTGTAGGGCGGCTTCACGAGCGGCAGCCCCTGGACGCTCAGGGCGCGCACCGCACCGCCGGCGTCGGCGGTGGCCGACCCGGAGCCGCCCGAGGTGCGGGCGCCGGTCAGCACGGTCCCCTGGTGATACGGCAGGTCCGAGACGCCGGGCGCCGGCGGCACCAGGCCCATCGGCGCCGGCGCGCTCTGCGACGCCACGTAGAGGATGCCGGTCTCGGGATCGAACGAGCCGCCCGGCCAGTTGGTGGCGGCGCCCTGTGCCCCCATCACCAGCGTGGCGATCGGCCCCTCCTTGCGGCTGAGCGCCGGCGGCGTGAACATCGGCCCGATCCGATAGCCGGCGATCGCCGCTTCCGCCTCCTTGCGCAGCTCGGGCGTGAAGTCGATGAGGTCGTCGAGCGCGAAGCCCTGGCGGTCGTAGGCCGGCGGCTTGCTGGGAATCGGCTGCGTCGGCGAGTAGTGTTCGCCGGGCACGTCGCCGGCCGGCACCGGCGTCTCGACGATCGGCCAGATCGGCTCGCCGGTGACGCGGTCGAACACGTAGAGGAACGCCTGCTTGGTCGGCTGGGCGACGATCTTGCGGAGCCGTCCGTCGATGGTCACGTCGGCGAGGATCGGCGCGCACGGGATGTCCATGTCCCACACGCCGTGGTGCACCAGCTGGAAATGCCACTTGCGCTCGCCGGTCTGCAGGTCCACGGCGACCAGGCTCTCGGCGAACAGGTTGTCGCCGGGCCGCTGGCCGCCGTAGTAGTCGTGGGTCGGCAGTTCCACCGGCAGATAGGCGAGGCCGAGTTCGGTGTCCACCGAGATCTGCGCCCACACGCCGGTGTTGCCGGTGTAGGCCCACGAGTCCTGCCGCCAGGTGTTGTTGCCGAACTCGCCGGGCATCGGGATGGTGCGGAAGATCCACAGCCGCTTGCCGGTGCGGACGTCGAAGCCGCGGACGTAGCCCTTCGCGTTCACCTTGCTCTTCGGGTTGGCACCGGTCTCGAACGCCGCGCCGACGATGACGACGTTGCCGGCCACCATCGGCGTGCTGTGCAGCCCGACCTTCGCCGTCTCGAGGTTGAGGTCCTGGTCGAAGTTCTGCTTCAGGTCGACGATGCCCTGCTGGCCGAAACCCGGGACCGGCCGGCCGGTGGCGGCGTCGAGGGCCACCAGCCGGTAGCCGGGGGTGACGTAGAGAATCCGCTCCTCCTTGCCGTCGGTCCAATACGACAGCCCGCGACCGGAGAGCTGGCGCGGCGCGTTGGCGCCGCGCGCGCCCTCATCGAGCGAGTAGACCCACTTCAGCTCGCCGGTGGCGGCATCGAGCGACACCACCGCGCGCCGCGTCCCACCTGTCGAGTACACGCGGCCCTTGACCATCAACGGCGTGGACTGCAGGTTGAACTCCGGCCGCGGCCCGAGGTTGTCGGTCTTGAACCGCCACGCCACCTCGAGGTCGGCGAAGTTGGCGGCAGTGATCTGGTCCAGGGGGGCATAGCGCGTGTGGCCGAGGTCGCCGCCGTAGGTGGGCCACTCCCCGCCCGGCGCGCCGCGCTGCGCCGCCACCGTGGTCGAGGCGGCGAGCACCGCCGCCGCCAGTCGTATCGCCGTCCGCGTCGCCGCCATGCGGCGGAGTATACGTCCAGTGCTTGCGTTGCGGGCGGCCGCCGGGGAAGATGCGCCCACTGGAGGTGTCGCGTGAGAGCCATCGTTGCCGGAACCGCCGCGGTCGCCGTCGCCATCGTCGCCGTCGCCGCCGTCGTCGCCCAGACGAAGATCAACCCCACCGATCCGCAGCCGACCTGCGCGATGTGTCCCGGCTACTACATCCCGGCCGAGGAGCTGCGCGCCTACACGCAGAAGGCGGTGGCCGAGAAGCTCACCGACCAGCAGGTGCGCGACATCGAGATCGGCAAGGCGCACATCGGCATCGGCATGGTGCATCGCGGCAGGCTCGACGCGCCGCTGCCCAACTCGGTGGCCGAACACGACCTGGTGAGCGAGGTCTACTACATCATCGACGGCACGGCGACCCTGATGCTGGGCCCCGACATCACCAACCGCCAGCGCCGGCCGGCCACGCTGCAGACCGTGCGGGAGTTCAACGGCCCGGGCAACAACGGCGCCGAGATCCGCAACGGCGTGTCCTACAACCTCAAGGCCGGCGACGTGGTGGTGATTCCCGCCGGCACCGGCCACTGGTTCACCAGGATCGACGACCACATCGACTACATGATGGTGCGCATCGACCCCGACAAGGTGACGCCGCTCAAGGACGAGGCGGCGTCGAAGGCCTACCTGGCCAAGCCGCGGCCGTGAGCGCGCCGTCGCCGGTCGACGTCCTGGTGTTCGGGCCGCACCCCGACGACCTTGAGATCGGGCTCGGCGGCACCATCGCCCGGCACGTCGCCGCCGGCCAGCCGGTCGGGCTGTGCGACCTGACCGCCGGCGAGCTGTCGTCCAACGGCACGCCGGAGACGCGGCGGGCCGAGGCCGGCGCGGCGGCCAGCGTGCTCGGGGCGGCCTGGCGGGTCAACCTCGGCTGGCCGGACGGCGGCATCGAGGCCACGCCGGCGCTGATTCGTTCGGCCGTCGAACTCATCCGCCGGGCCAGGCCGCGCACCATCGCCATCCCCTACTGGGACGACCGCCACCCCGACCACGTCGCCAGCAGCCAGGTGCTGCGGCGGGCGGCGTTCACCAGCGGGTTGCGCCGCTACGAGACCGCCGACGCGCCGTGGCGCCCCGACTGGGTCTGCTACTACTTCATCAACGACGGCGCGCCGCCGTCGTTCGTCGTCGACGTCTCGGACCACTACCAGAAGAAGCGGGACGCCCTGGCCTGCTACCGGAGCCAGTTCGCGCCGGCCGAGGACGGCGCGGTCGCCACGCGGCTGACCGCGGCGACCTTCGGACAACTCATCGAGAGCCGCGACGCGCAGTTCGGGGCGCTGGCCGGCGTCGCCTTCGCCGAAGGCCTGGTGGTCCGCGAGCCGATCCAGCGCGCGAGCCTGCTCAAGGACGCCCCATGAGGATCGGGATGGTGTGCTACGCCTCGGTCGGCGGCAGCGGCGTGGTCGCCACCGAACTGGCCCACGCGCTGGCCGGGCGCGGCCACACCGTCCACCTGATCAGCAGCGAGCCGCCGTTCCGCTTCCGCGACGGCGGGCCCGGCCTGTCGTTCGAACCCGTGGTGGTGCCGTCCTACCCGCTCTTCCGCGAACCGCAATACCTGCTCGCCCTCGCCACCACCATCACGCGGGTGGCCGAGCAGAAGCACCTCGACATCGTCCACGCGCACTACGCGGTCCCGCACGCCACCGCCGCCTACCTGGCCGACCAGATGCTGGCCGCGACGCCGGGGCTGTCGCCGCGTACCGTCACGACCCTGCACGGCACCGACATCACGCTGGTCGGCAGCGACCCGTCGTACGCCCGGGTGGTGGCCTTCTCGATCGAGCAGTCGCACGCGGTGACGGCGGTCTCGGCCAGCCTGCGCGCCGACACCGTCGCCGCGCTCGGCATCACGACGCCGATCGCCGTCATCCCGAACTTTCTCGACTGCGATCACTACCGCCGGCAGGACGCCGCGGCGCTGCGGACCCGGGTGGCCCGGGGCGCCGGCACGGTGTTCGTCCACGTCTCGAATTTCCGCCCGGTCAAGCAGGTGGAGCTGGCCGTCGAGGCGTTCGGTCTGATCCGGCGGCAGGTGCCCGCCCGTCTGGTGCTCATCGGCGACGGACCGGTGCGGCCGGAGGTCGAGCGCCGGGTGGTCGAGGCCGGACTCGGCCCCGACGTCGAGTTCGCCGGCGAGCAGCAGGACCTGGTGCCGTGGCTGTCGGTGGGCGACGTCTTCCTGCTGCCCTCGGCGCAGGAGAGCTTCGGACTCGCGGCGCTCGAGGCGATGGCCTGCGAGATGCCGGTCGTGGCCTTCCGGGTCGGCGGCCTGCCCGAGATCATCGACGACGGCGCCACCGGGTTCATCTGCCCGCCGGGCGACGTGGCGGCGATGGCCGACCGGGGTCTGGCGCTCGTCGCCGATCCGGCCCGACGCCGCGCGATGGGCCGGGCCGCCGCCGACGTGGTCCGCGCCCGCTACTGCACCGAGCGGATCGTGCCGCTCTACGAAGACGTCTATCTCGCGGCTCGGGGCTGACAGCTCGTCGTCGCGACCGACGTCGCGATCATTCGCTTGTGTCGCCCCGGCCTCTGCCGGGATGCTACAAGGCGTGACCGTCGCGACGCTGCCCCCGGCCACGGCCCCGCCGCGCGCCCAGGTGGCGGCGGCATTCCTGCTCATCTACCTGCTGTGGGGCTCGAACTTCCTCGCCATCCGCTACGCCATCGAGACCATTCCGCCGTTCCTGCTGATGGGCATCCGCTCGACGCTGGCCGGCCTCTGCCTCTATGCCTGGGCCCGGGCGCGCTCCGCGCCGTCGCCCACGTTCACCCACTGGCGGGCTGCCGCCCGCGTCGGCGTGTTCCTGTTCCTCGGCTGCCATGGCCTGCTGGCATGGGCGCAGGGCCGGGTGCCGTCGGGCATGGCCGCCCTCGGCATGGCGACGCTGCCGCTGTGGATGACGCTGCTCGACTGGCTGTGGGCCGGCGCGTCGCGACCCAGCAACGCCGTCTGGCTCGGCCTCGGCCTGGGCCTCGTCGGGCTGACCGTGCTCGTCGGCCCGGGCAGCTGGGGCGGCGCCGTGGACCCGATCGGGCTGCTCGTCATCCAGGTGAGCGGGTTCTCGTGGGCGCTCGGCTCAATCACCGCCCGGCGCTCGAACCTGCCGAGGTCGGTCGTGCTGTCCACCGGCATGCAGCTCATCGCCGGCGGCGCCTCGCTCATGGTCGTCGCGCTGGCGCTGGGCGAGGTGGCGACCTTCGACGTTCGCGCCGTGTCGTGGCGCTCGCTGGGCGGCTTCACCTACATGGTGGTGGCCGCCTCGATCGTGGCCTTCACCGCCTACGTGTGGCTGCTGCGCGTGTCCACCCCGTCGCGGGTCGGCAGCTACGCCTTCGTCAACCCGCTGGTCGCGGTCCTGCTCGGCTCGGCCGTCGGCGGTGAGCCGCTCACCGAGCGCACGGCGCTGGCCGCGGCGCTGATCCTGGCGGCGGTGGCAGCGATCCTGACCGGTCGACGGCGGTGACGACGACTGTCCGCCTGGACGGGCACGACTACGCCTCGTTGTAGGCCCGCTCGAGCTCCGCGACGTCGAGCTTCACCATCGTCATCATGGCGCCCATCACCGCCTTGACCTTCTTCGGGTCCCGGTCGCGGATCAGCTCGGTGAACCGCCGCGGGACGATCTGCCAGGTGAGCCCGAAGGGGTCCTTGATCCACCCGCACTGCGTGGGCGTCGCGCCGGCCTTCACGAGCGCGTCCCAGTACCGGTCCACTTCGGCCTGATCCGCGCAGTCCACGTAGAGCGACACTCCTTCGGAGAAGCTGAAGTACGACCCGCCGTTGTAGCCCATGAAGGGCTGCCCCCCGACGACGAACTCGGCGGAGCTGATCGGACCGTCGGTGCCGGTGCGGGCCACCTGGCGCACCTCGGAGTTCGGGAACGTCGCGGTGTAGAACGCGATCGCCGCCTCGAGCTGGTCGTTGAACATCAGGAACGGTGTCACCTTGTTCACGGGATTCTGCGCCTCCTGCCGATACTCGCTGCGATCACTACAGTTGCGGCACCGGTAGGCCTTTTGCGCACCGGGATCACCGGCAGACCCGCCAGCACCGCGAGCGCTTCCGACGCCCGGCCTTCCGGGTCTGGACAGCGGCGGTCGATAGACCGGGTGGCTCACGTGGTGGTATAAATCGTCATACTGCCATGCCCAAGACCAAGGTCGCCTTGACGTTGGATTCGGCCCTGCTCGATCGGGTTGACGATCTCGTGGCTCGCGCGCGGTTTCGCAACCGGAGCCAGGCGATTGAGACCGCGCTGGCCGAGAAGTTGGCGCGGCTCGCGCGCACCCGCCTGGCCGAAGAATGCGCCAAGCTCGACCCCGCCGAAGAGCGACGCTTCGCCGACGAGGCGTGGGGAGCGGACAGCCCATGGCCCGAATACTGAGGGGCGAGATTCGCTGGGCCGAGCTGAACCCGACGCGAGGACACGAACAGGCCGGCGAGCGGCCCGTGCTCGTGCTCAGCCACGATGTCTTCAATGAGCGGTCGGGAACCGTCATCGCCGTCGCGCTGACCAGCCAGGAGCCGCGCGCGGGATTCCCGTTGACGCTTGAGTTGCGGACACCCAAGCTGCCCAAACGCTCGTGGGTCAAGACCGGCCAGATACGCACCCTCTCGACTGAACGCATCGGCCGTCGGTTGGGCAGGGTGGCCGACGAGGAACTGGCGGCAGTGCTCGAGGGCCTCTTCGAACTGATTGGCTAACGTCGTTCAGCCCGTCCAACGTCCCGGAAGTCTGCTGCCGCCCCCGTCCACTTCGCTCGACGCCTTCGAACAGGCTAGCCTTCCGCCGCAAGCCTGAACAGCCGGCGCCCACCGCTCTCGACCAAGTCGAGGTACCCCTCCATCGCCGCCCGCGCCTCAGGTTGCGAGATCACCGCGAAGTAGTCGTCGAGGTGCTCAAACGACGCTTCGAACACGACAGTCCAGAAGTCAGCCACATGGTCGATGAGCACGCGCCACTCCTTCACGCGCGTATCGGAAGAGACCGCGACAGCGGCGGCAGAGATCCGGTCTGCCAGAGCCTGCGCCTTGCCGGGTTTCGCCTTGAAGGTGGCCTGCATCACATACATGGGTTTCCCCTTTGGGTGCCCTCCGTCGCCGGAGGGCGTTGCGTGGCGTTCTAACGACCGCGGTTCAGGCGCGGCGGCCTCATGATGCGCTTGGCCGCCGTCGGCTGCAACCGCTTGTTGGGCAGCCGATTGGGGGTGTAGAGTGGACCCAATGACCTTCACGATCGAGCTCGAGCGGGAAGACGATGGCCGCTGGCTCGCCGAGGTGCCCGCGCTGCCGGGCGTGATCTGCTATGGTGCCGATCGCAGTGAGGCCGTCGCCAAGGTCCAGGCCTTGGCGCTCCGAGTGATCGCCGAGCGCCTTGAGCACAGCGAAACGCCCTCAGATCTGCTGAACGTCACCTTCAACGCGGCGTGAGCAACTGGCCCGCCACGAAGGCCCGCCGCGTTATCGCGGCATTGGCCCGCATCGGCTGGGTCGTCAAGCGGCAATCCGGATCGCACCGAACGCTGGCCCGCCCCAACTGGCCAGACGTCGTCTTTGCGTTTCACGACGACGAGGAACTCGGTCCGAGAATGCTCGCCAGGATCAGCAAGCGCACTGGCCTGCGCCCCGAAGACCTGTAGCTGCTCGCCGGTCCGCCCTAACGACCGCGGTTCAGCCGCGGCGCGCTCAGAATGCCACCGCGCGCCGTCGGCTGCAACCGCTGGTTAGGCAGGCGATTGCCGACCGGCGGATTGATGGCTTAGCGCTGCGACAGCAAGCAAGACTGCGAACGCCGGAAGAAGGCCTCCGAGAGGCGAGAACGCCGCAAGACCAAGGAGCCAATTCGCCGACCCCCGGGAGCTGCCAGCTGCGAAGCGGACTTGCTGAAGGGCGGCACCGACCCGCAGTGAGTGCCAATACGACAGACCGAGGCCGCACAACGCAACCCCGAACTCGATGGGCGTGGCGACGGCGTTGACACCGGGTTCGGTCGCGGCGGACACCACGAGTGCGGCGAGCATGGCAACGAGACTGAACATCAAGCCTGGAACGCTGGCTGTGCCTGACCCGCCACGCAACCACCGCTCGCACCATACCAACGCTGGGCCGAAGAACATCGTAGCGAGGCCGACGATCAGCACCGCCCGGGTCGATACTTGTGGGCTGAGCCACGACGACTCTGCGAGTGCAGGAATCTGCCAGAGCACTTGTGAGCCTTGAGATGACGTTCGCCGCTCTGCCTAACTATTATTGGACCTGCGAACCGCGCCGACATCCTGCAAGCGTCGTCAGCCTAATTCGGAAGAGGTGCGCCGCAGTCCCTCACGTAAAGCACTGCAGCGCTGATGCTAACACCGAGTCCGCGGCGCGGTCCTTCACGGGAGTTCCTGCGGCGGCCGTCAGGATTACAGTTCGTTCCGCTGCGGACGCGGTTGCGGGCGTGGACTCCGCCGGCGGAGGGCCGGCTCGGATCCCGCGGCCGTTCCGGAGCAGGCCGCGCAATCGTCAGTCGTCAAACGCCAATGCCGCCCGTGATGGCAGTGCCGGCGCCGCACCGAGACCGGTGAGGCGCGCCGAGCGCAAGGCGTCGACGACCGAGCATGCCGAGCAGCATGTGAGGGAGGAGCAACGCAGCGACCGGCGATGCATCGCCGGTCGAATGCCGGCGGCATTGCCATCACGGGTGGCCAGGCGCCGAAGTCCACGTAGGGTGTTCAGGGACCGGGGCGACGCGAGGGGCTGGCAGAGCTGAGGCTCTGCCCTACGCACGAGACTCGTCGCGTCGCGCAGCACCGCCCGGGACCCTGCGTTCCGCCGACGCTCGCCCCCGATGGCGTTTGACGGCCGGCCTCGGGGTCCCCGCGACGCGGACTTCGCGTCGTGGGGCGGGGAGGGTTCGGACGCGGGAGACGAGTCAGCCCTTCGCCGGCGCGGTCGTCGAAGTCCGTTGGCGGCAGAACTGAAGTTCTGCCCTACGGGAGTTCACCTGGGAGCCGGAGCGCGACCAGCGACCCGGGATGCGTGCCGCTGCCGATCTGCACCACCACGTGCTGGCGGCCACGGTGCTGGTAGCCCATCATCCCGTATTGCCCCGGCGCCGGCAGCTTGGCGGTGCCGACGCGGCGGCCGGTGGCCTTGTCGAGCGCGTAGAGCAGCGCCTGGCCGGGCGGCGCGGTGATGAGCAGCGTCCTGGTCGGCAGCAGCACGGCGTGGCCGGGCCGGCCGGTGTTGGGGATGTCGCGGCCCTTGAGCAGCGGATGGTTGCGGATGAAGTCCGGCGCGTCGCCGTTGGGCACTTCCCACTTGAACTCGCCGGTGCGCATGTCGATGGCGATCACGCGGCCGTAGGGTGGCTTCCAGATCGGCAGCCCCTGCGGCCCGCGCAGATCGCCGCGGTTGGCCACCACCCAGCGCGACAGCGTGCGCCCGGTGGTCTTGGGGTTGTCGGGCTTGTCCATCTGTGCGCCGGGCACCAGGTTCTCGGCGCGGCACGACCGATCGACCGGCACGAACAGCACGCCGGCCTCGGGATCGGCCACGGTGGGGCCGTTGATGTTGCTGGCGCCGGACGGACAGCTCACGAACGACCGCAGCCCCGACGGGTGGCCCACCTGGATCGGCGGGTTGAAGAGCGGGCCGATCTTGTAGCGTGTGACGATCTCGCGCGCCTCGGCCTTCAGCTCCGGCGTGAAGTCGATCAGGTTGTCGTCGCTGAGCTCCTGGATCTCGAGCGGCGGCGGCCGGGTCGGAAACGGCTGCGTCGGCGACAGGATCTCGCCGGGCAGGTCCGACGCCGCCACCGGCCGCTCTTCGATCGGCCAGATCGGCCGGCCGGTCTCGCGGTTGAAGACGTAGGCGAACCCCTGCTTGGTGGTCTCGACGACGATCGGCGTCATCCGCCCGTCGATCGGCACGTCGAGCAGCACCGGCGCCTGCGGGTTGTCGAAGTTCCAGATGTCGTGATGGACCATCTGGAAGTGCCAGCGGCGCTGGCCGGTCTTGACGTCGAGGGCCAGCAGGCTGGTGCCGAACAGGTTGGCGCCAGGACGGAAGCCGCCGAAGAAGTCGATCGTCGGCGGGTTGGTCGGAATGTAGACCAGCCCGCGCTCGGGATCGGCCGACATCGGCGCCCACGACGACACGTCGCCGGTGGTCCGCCAGGCGTCGTTCTCCCACGTCTCGTGGCCGAACTCGCCCGGCCGCGGAATGACGTGGAACTTCCACAGCGGTTTCCCGGACCGGGCGTCGTAGGCCAGGATGTCGCCGGGGATGTTCTCGATGCGGGTCTGGTAGTAGCCCTGCTCGTGGACGTTGCCGACCACGACCACGCCGTTGACGACGATCGGCGGCGACGAGGTGGACAGGTTGCCGAGATCGCGGGGGATGCCGTGCTCGGCGTCGTACTTGTATTCGGACTGCAGCCACGGCTGCCAGTCCTTGACCAGGTCGGGCAGCATGTCGACGACGCCGCTCGCCGGGAAGCCGGCGATCGGCACCCGCGCGCCCCAGTTCTCGAGGTGCAGCCCGGTCTTGGCGTCGAGGGCGTGCAGGAAGAAGCCCGGCGAGGTGTAGAAGATCACCTTGCGGCCGGCCACCTCGGCATAGGCCACGCCCTTGCCGTAGTTGTTGCGCATGCCGCGATCCCAGCGCGTCGTCGGCGGCTCGCGGTAGGTCCACACTGTCTCGCCGGTGCCGGGATCGATCGCGGCCACGGTGCGGCGCTGGCCGGCGACGACGTAGAGCAGCCCGTCCACGTAGAGCGGGGTGGCGCGGAAGATCGGGTCGGCCGACGGGCCGAAGTTGTCGCCGCGCCACACCCACGCCACCTCGAGCTTGCCGAAGTTGTCGGCGGTGATCTCGTCGAGCGGCGAGTAGCGGGTGTGGCGGACGTCGCCGCCGATGTAGTGCCACTCGCCCGGGGGCACGCCCGGCGTCTGCCGGGCCCCGAGTGCCGGCGGGACCAGCAGCAGCGCCAGCGCCAGCGGGATCGGCAGCCGCGGCGTCGTCACGTCATTTCACCGTGACCTTCACGTGCACTGTCGTCCAGCAGCACTGGTCGCCGCCGCCGCTCTCGCCCGACTCGTCGGAGACCTGGGCGCGCAGCACGTACTCGCCCGGCGCGCCGAAGGTGGCGGTGGTCGCCGCTTCGACCACCTTGGTCGCATCGCCGCCGGTCGCCACCGGCACCCGGGCGCGGGCGAAGCTGACCGGCCCGGCGCCGCGGTAGTGGTGCCAGTGGACGAGAAGGTTCGACGAGTCGTCGGGCACGGTGCGCCGGCCGGTGCCGCCGAACGTGGTGTCGCCGACGATGGCCACCGGATCGACCACCGGCGCCGTCTTGCGGCGCTGCGCCGCCAGCTCGTTGTCGGGCCCTTCGAGCGGTCCGGGCACGTCGCTCACCCACACGGTGAGCGGGAGCGCCTGCCCGACCGCGCCGGCGAGCGTCGCGGCGAACCCCACCGGCGGGCCGGTGTGGGCCGCCGCCCCGGGCGCGAAGCGCACCACCGGCGGCTCGTTCCCAGTGGCCGCATGCTTGAAGAAGTCGACCCAGTAGGGCGGGTTGAGCCAGAAGCTCACCTTCGCCTCCTGGCCGTTGGCCTTCAGCGTCCAGGTCAGGCGGCTGGTGCCGAAGCCGGCCGGCACCTTGATCGCGAAGACGCCGTGGTGCTGGCTGGGCTCGAAGTGCGTCGGCTGGCCGTAGTCGGGCCCGCCGGGTTCGATGCGGTTGTCGGGCCCGATCGGGATGTCGAAGGCGGCGCCGCGGTTGCGGTTGTAGTAGCCGAGCAGGATCGCCGTCGAGCCGTCCTTGAGCGGTCCCCAGCCCTCGAGCACCGGGAAGATCGCCTCGCCGCCGGCGCCGAGCGGCTCGCCGGGCAGCGGTTCGCGCGGCTTCTGCGCCGCCGGAGCCGCGGTGAGCAGCCACGCCGCCGCCACGGCGAGCGCCGCCGCCGTCGCCGGTCCAGTGCGCGTCTGCACGACGGGGTCCCGACTACCGCTGCCGGTCGGCCGACGCGGCGCGCAGGCGCTCCTGGCGGGCCGCCACCTGACCCGCGTACTCCTCGTCGCTGAAGTAGGTGACGTTCACCCACGCGTGCGCCATCTCGTCCACCGTGCGCTGGCCGTAGCCGACCCACACGTTCGGATCGGGGTTGCCGCGGCTGGCGGCGGTGTTGTCGTGCCACGCCTTCACCTTGACGATGGTGCCCTTGGGAAGCAGCGGCGCGGCGTCGTCGGCGTAGACGTAGGAGGTGTGCCAGTTGAAGTCGAACTCGGCCACGTGGCTCAGCACCACGCTGGCGCCGGTCGGCAGCATCGCCTCGAGCGTCATCGCCTTGCCGCGCAGGTGCATGTGCGGCTGGAAGCTCTCGATGCGCGCCGCCTGGCGCAGCGGGAAGTAGGCCTCGGTCATCTGCACGGTGTTGGGCGGAATGTCCACCGCGCCGACGCCGGTCTTGCCCATGCGCACCAGATGCTGGCGGTACCGCGGGGTCTCGCCCTTCGGGTAGAAGTAGATGCCGAGCTCGACGGCGCTGGTGATGTCCTCGCCGCCGTTCGAGTAGTGGATGTCCCAGGCGATCTTCGAGCCCGGCAGCATCAGCATCCCGGCGTCGGGGCGGACGAACTCGGCGTCCTTGCCCACCGCCCACTCACTGAACCGGCCGGGCGTCATCTCGGCCGACGGCAGGTCGGGATCGAGCTGCAGCAGGTCGGCGTTGGCGTGGTGGGTGATCTTGCGGCCCTTGAGGGTGCTCGGCCGCACCTCCACGGCGCGCACCCAGCGGGCCTCGGTCAGGCCGCTCTCCACGATCGGCCGCCACCAGGTGTCGTTGGCGCCGGCCTTCTGCGTCCACGGCACCGAGCGGATGACCAGATCCGGCTCGCTCTGCCCGTACTGCTTGGCCACCTGCCAGGTCTGCTCGGTGGGCCAGGTCTTCGCCGGCGGCATGTCCTTCGGGTCGCCCTGCGGCGCGCCGCGATCGACCCAGGCCAGCACCGTGGCCAGTTCCGTGTCGGTCAGCGAGCGGTCGTTCTTGAAGGCCTGGATGCCGACCGTCTTGTCGATGTGCCACGGCGGCATCTGCCGCGCCTCGACCCGGGCGCGGATCGAGCGCGCCCACGGCCGCGCCTCGGCATAGGTGCGCAGCGACATCGGCCCGATCGAGTCGGGGCGATGGCAGGCCTCGCACTTGGCCTGGAAGATCGGCGCGATGTCCTTCGTGAAGGTCGGCCCGTCGGGCCCCTGGCCCGCCGCCGCCTGGGGGGCCGCCAGCACCGCGGCGAGAACGGTCAATCCACCGAGACACCCGAAACCGAGGTTTCGCATGGCGTGCTCCTGATGCGTTCGCCGGGCTGCCGGCGCCACCGTGGACGCGCGAACCGAGCGCCCAATCCTAGCACCAAAGACCGACAGTGGCGGTCCCTGGAGGGTCGCCGCCAGCCGCCAGCCGCCAGCCGCTAGCCGCTAGCCGCTAGCCGCTAGCCGCTAGCCGCGTTATTTGACCACCTTGCCGCCGGTGCGGTTGTCGCGGACGAAGCGGTCGCGGGCCGGCATCGCCACCTTGGGCAGCGTCGTGCGGTCCATCACGGCATCGTCCGACACGACCTTGTTGAGGGCGAGCAGATAGGCCACCAGCGCGTAGCCCTCGTTGGCGGTCAACGTGCCCGGCGCGGTGAACGGCATCGAGCGCATCGTGTAGTCGTAGAGCGTCGAGGCGTAAGGCCAGTAGTTGCCGATCGCCCTGGCCAGGCGCGGATCGCGGCCGAAGGCGAAGTTGTCGCCGGCGTCGGTGGCCACCAGGCGGTCGAACGAGGCGCCCTCGCCGGCCTTGCCGTGGCACGACGCACACTTCGCGGCGTAGATCGCCGCGCCTTCGGCGACGGTGCCGCGGCCCTCGGGCAGCCCGGTGCCGTCGGGGCGCACGTCGATGTCGAGGGTCCGGATCTCGTCGGCCGACGCGGCCCGGCCCAGGCCGTAGCGCGCCGGGGCGGCTGCCGGCCTGGCGGTCTGGGCGACCAGCGCCGCCGACCAAGCCACGCCGAGGGCCGCCACCGCCGTCCACACCGCCGGCGTGCGGCTCATGCGCCCACCGCCAGCGTGACGGTGCCGTCGGCGGCGACCTTCCAGGCCCGGATGTTGTTGAAGTGGTACTGCGTGCCCGGACCGCGCACCGCCATCAGCGCCTTGAGCGTCGGCTGCGAGTAACCGGTTTCGTCGGTGGCGCGGCTCATGATCGTCGTCTCGGCGCCGGTCCAGTTCCAGGCGAAGCGGAACCGGGTGTGGCACTTGGGCAGCACCGGGTCGTCGAGGGTGGCGCGCTGCCAGGTGGCGCCGTTGTCCACGCTGATGTCCACGTGGGCAATCCGGCCGCGGCCGCTCCAGGCGATGCCGCGGATCTCGCGCCACCCCGGGCCGGTGAGCTTCTCGGGGAAGGCCGGCTGGGTGATGATCGACTTGGCGTCCATCACGAAGCTGAACTGCCGGGCCGTGCCGTCGGGCAGCGGGTCGGTGTACTTCGAGGTCTCCTCGCGCATCATGAACGGCTGATCGGACAGCTCGATGCGGCGCAGCCACTTCACGCTCGACGAGCCCTCCCACCCGGGGTTGAAGAGCCGCACCGGGTAGCCCTGCTCCGGACGCAGCGCCTCGCCGTTCTGCGCGTAGACGAGCATCGCGTCGTCCATCGCTTTCTCGATCGGGATGCTGCGGGCGAGCACGGCGGCATCCTGTGACTCGGCCAGGAACCAGGTCGCCTTGGCCGACGCGCCGACCTCGCGCAGCACCGTCGCCAGCGGCACGCCGGTCCACTCGCTGGTGCTGGTCAGCCCGTCGAGCATCTGCGGCGTGGTCTCGGCCGCCTTCGGATCCGGCCGGTAGGCCCGGCTGCCGTTGCCGGAACACTCCAGGAAACGGATCACCGAGCGGCCGGGGAAGCGCTTCAGGTCGTCGAGGGTGAAGACCAGCGGCCGCTCGACCATGCCGTGCACGAGCAGCGACCAGCTGGCCGGATCGATGGCCGGCACGCCGCCGTGATGCCGCTCGAAGTGCAGGTCGGCCGGCGTGATGATGCCGTCCAGGCCCTGCAGCGGCGACTGCGACGCGGTGCGGCGGCCGCCGAACGACATGCGCTGCAGCTTGGCGTGCGGCGAGCGGGCTCCGACGTCGGTCGTGCCGGGGCCCTGGACCTTGGTGGTGTCCTGGGCAGCCAGTGACGCCGCGGCGCCGACCACTCCGGCCGAGCCGGCGGCCAGCAGGCGGCGGCGCGAGATCCCATGCCGAGAAGATGTCTTCGCCATGCGCGGGAGGATACTCCCGTTCCCGGCCGGCCGCCAGCCGCCAACCCTCGTCCCTGGCCGCTAGCCGCCAGCCGTAGGGCAGCTCTTCAGAGCTGCCAGCCGGCGGAGCTGAAGCTCCACCCTACGGCAGATTGGCCGTGAACAGGAACGCCAGGCCGACCTCGGTGCCGGTGAAGCTGCAGTGGCCATAGCGGGCCACCGGGAACGGCAGGAACCGCCCGCGCCCGGTCAGATCGACCTTGGGCAGGTAGAGCAGCTCATGGGCGAAGGGCGCGATCGGATCCGCGGTGGTGTGGATCGTGACCAGCGGGATCGACAGGTCGCCGGAAGTCTCGTACTGCCGCATCGCCGCCAGCGCCGTCGGCGAGGCGTCGTAGCGCTTGATGAACAGGTTGAGGCGGAAGTCGTTGGACGACCCGAAGTAGAGCCGGCCCCGGTTGCCATAGGGATTGCCGCCCAGGGTGGCGATGGCGTCGTTCAGGCCCAGGACGTTGTAGCTCAGCACGCCGACGGCCGAGTCGATGACCGTCATCAGGTTCGTCGGGTCGTAGGCCACGCGCGACACCCGCATCAGCTCGAGCGCTCTGCCGGGGTTGGCCATGAACGCGGCGCCGATCGCCGGCACGTGGGTGGACGTCCACGCCGCGGCGGCCGCCGCCGGCATCGCGACCGGCGAGCCCGGCAGCACGCCCGGGAAGTAGTAGTCGAACAGGGCGCGGAAGTCGCCCAGGTAGTTCACCTGCTGGCGGAACGACCCGATCGGGCCACACGCGGCGAGGGTGCTCGAGAACAGCGCCGGCGAGCGCTCGGCGAGCAGCGTGGCGATGAGCGCGCCGTAGGAGACACCCGTGAGGTGGGTCTTGGCGGGAGTCCTCCCGGTCGCCACCGGAAACGCCGCCACCAGCTCGCGGATGTCGTCGCTGCCCTGCACGATGGCCAGCCCGTTCTTGCGGTAGGTCGTGGTCGCAAAGGCGAAGCCGAGGCTCTGCACCAGCGCCGGCAGCGAGGTGCCGTCGGCGGCGGTGAGCTGGTAGAACCCGAGCGGCAGCTGCGGCGGGGTGTAGCCCGGCGCATAGACGACGAGCTGCCCGTTCCAGGCCTCGGGGACGCAGAACAGCGCGCCGGCGTTCGAGGGCAGCACGCCGAGCGTGCAGCCGTCCGGCACGGGCGGCACCGGCGGCTGCGCGCCCGCCGGCGTCGCCGCCAGCCCGGCCACCACCGCCGCCACGGCCATCGCGCGGGGCCAGATCGTCATGGGCGCCTCCTGGAAAGGCGCAGTATACGCCCGCCGGTGCGACGCCGTTGTGACCTATCTGCTAGCATTTCGCGACCCCGATGCATCGCGACGAAATTCCCACCCCCGCCCTCGTGCTCGACCTGCCCGCATTCGAGGCCAACATCGCCCGCATGACCGCCTTCGCCGCCAGCCACGGCAAGGCGCTTCGCCCGCACGGCAAGACCCACAAGTGTCCGGAGATCGCCCGGCGGCTGGTGGCGGCCGGCGCGGTCGGCACCTGTGCCGCCAAGCTCGGCGAAGCCGAGGTGTTCGCCGCCCACGGACTGCGCGGCCTGCTGGTGACCACCGCCGTCGTCGGCGCGGCCAAGGCGGCACGGGCGGCGACGCTGGTCAAGCTGGCCCCCGACACCATTTTCGTCGCCGACGACGCCGAGGCGGTGCGCGTGCTGGGCGACGCGGCGTGGCGGGCGGGTGTGACGATGCGCGTCGCGGTGGACCTGTACTTCGGGCGCACCGGGGTCGACCCGGGCTCTCCCGCCCGCGACGTCGCCCGTGCCATCGACGGCTCGCCCAGCCTGAGCTTCGCCGGCCTGCAGGCCTACGACGGCGCCGCCTCGCACACCACGCCCTTCGACGCCCGCCGCGCCCGCAGCGTCGCCAGCATGCGGGCGGCGGTGGACACGGCGCGGCTCATCGCCGCCGACGGCATTCCCTGCCCGCTGGTCACCGGCGGTTCGACCGGCACCTACCGCATCGACGCCGAGCTCGACGGCGTCACCGAGCTCCAGCCTGGCAGCTTCGTGTTCATGGACGCCGACTACGCGCGGATCGGCGGCGCCGACGGCGGCGCCGCCTACGACGACTTCCTGCCGGCGCTGTCGGTGGTCACCACGGTGGTCAGCGTGCGCGCCGACGACGCCATCGTCGACGGCGGCTACAAGTCGTTCGCCACCGACCGCGGCTTCACGCCGCTCGCCACCGGCCACGGCGGGCTGGTCTACTCCTGGGCTGGCGACGAGCACGGCCGGATCGACATGCGCCACGCCGCGGCGCGGCTGCGCGTCGGCGACCGGGTCACCTTCCAGCCGCCGCACTGCGATCCCACCGTCAACCTCTACGACGAGATCCACGCCGTCCGCGGCGACACGGTCGAAGCGGTGTGGCCGATCGCGGCGCGCGGGAAGAGCCAGTAGTGGACGGGCTCGAACGGGACCTGCGCCGGGCGGTCGCCGGCGAGGTGCGGTTCGACCGGGCGTCGCGGGCCCTGTACTCGACCGACGCCAGCGTCTACCAGATCGAACCGCGGGGCGTCGTGCTGCCGCGCTCGCGCGACGACGTCGAGGCGGCGGTCGCGGTCGCCGCCCGCCACGGCGTGCCGATCACGCCGCGCGGCGGCGGCACCTCGCAGGCCGGCCAGGCCATCGGCGCCGGCCTGGTCCTGGACACCTCCAAGTACCTCAACCGCATCCTCGCCGTCGATCCGGCGGCGCGCTCCGCCCGCGTCGAGCCGGGCGTGGTGCTCGACGAGCTCAACCACCACCTCAAGCCGCACGGCCTGCGCTTTGCGCCCGACGTCAGCTCGTCGAGCCGCGCCACGGTCGGCGGCATGATGGCCAACAACTCCAGCGGCGCCCGCTCGGTCGTCTACGGCAAGACCATCGACCACGTGCGCACCCAGCAGGTCGTGCTGGCCGACGGCACCACCGCGGTGCTGGAACCGCTGACCGCGTCGGCGCTGGCCGAGACATCGCGAGGCGACTCGATCCTGGCCCGCGCCACGCGTGAGCTGCCGGCGCTGGCCCGCACCCATGCCGCCGAGATCGACCGCCGTTTCCCCAAGGTGCTGCGCCGCGTCGGCGGCTACAACCTCGACGCGCTGGTCGACGCCGCGGCGCCGGTGGACCTGTCGCGGCTGATGGTCGGCTCGGAGGGCACGCTCGGCTTCGTCACCGCGGCCACCGTCGGCCTGGTGCCGCTGCCGGCGGTCAAGGCACTGGTGACGCTGGAGTTCACCGCCCTGCTCGACGCCCTGGGCGCGACGCCGCAGGTCCTCACCCACCGGCCGTCGGCCGTGGAGGTGATGGACGACTTCATCCTGTCGCACGCCCGCGGCCACGCCACGCTCGACGCCATGCTGCGGGCGATCGTCGACGGCGAGCATCCGGCGCTGCTCTGCGTCGAGTTCTACGACGACCACCTCGACACGCTCCTGCCGCGGCTCGACGCCTTCGAGCGCGACATGGCGGCGTCGTTCCCGGCCGCGCGGGTCCGCCGCCTGCTGGACGGGGCGGCGCAGGCCCGGGTGTGGCACGTGCGCGAGGCGTCGCTCGGGCTGTCCACCGCCACCAAGGGCGACGGCAAGGCGATCTCGTTCGTCGAGGACAGCGCGGTCGCCCCCGAGCGGCTGCGCGACTACATCGCCCGGTTCCAGCAGCTGGTGGCCCGCCACGGCACCGTCGCCGGCGTCTACGCGCACGCCTCGGTCGGGTGCCTCCACGTCCGCCCGGTCGTCAACCTCAAGACCGCCGCCGGCGTCGCCCAGTTCGAGGCGATCGCCCGCGGCGTCGCCGACCTCGTGCTCGAATTCGGCGGCGCGCTCTCCGGTGAGCACGGCGACGGCCTGGTTCGCGGCGCCTTCAACGAACAGATGTTCGGCTCGACGCTCTACCAGGCGTTCCGGACCGTGAAGCGCACCTTCGATCCGCAGGGCCTCTTCAACCCCGGGCGGATCGTCGACACCCCGCCGATCACCGCGCACCTGCGCTACGGCCCGGCGTATCGCACCCCGGCGCCGCCCAGCTACTTCGACTTCGGCGCGGACGGATTCGGCCGCGCCGTCGAGGCGTGCAGCGGCGTCGGCGCCTGCAGGAAGACCCGCGACGGCACCATGTGCCCGTCGTTCATGGCCACCCGCGACGAAGCGCACTCGACGCGCGGCCGCGCCAACCTGCTCCGCCTGGCGATGACCGGCGGGCTCGGGCCCGACGGCCTGGACGACCCCGGACTGCACGACGCGCTCGACCTGTGCCTGGAGTGCCGGGCCTGCAAGAGCGAATGCCCGGTGAGCGTGGACATGGCCCGCCTCAAGAGCGAGGTGCTGGCCGCCGAGTGGCGGCGCGACGGCGCGCCGACGGCAGTGAAGGCCTTCGGCCACGTGCGGACGCTGGCGCGGTGGGGCAGCCGCCTGGCGCCGCTGTCGAACCTGGTGGCCGGCAGCACGCTCGGCCGCCGGCTCGGCGAGTGGACGGCCGGCGTCGATCGCCGCCGCCCGCCGCCGGTGTGGGTCCGCCGGACGCTGTCGGCGCGCGTCGCCGCGCGGACCGCGCCGGCCGCCCCGCGGGCCGTGCTCTTCGCCGACACCTTCACCGAGCACGTCGATCCCCAGATCGGCGAAGCCGCCCTCGACGTGCTCGACCTGGCCGGGCTCGGCGCCCGCGTGGTGCCGCATGGCTGCTGCGGCCGGCCGCTCATCTCGCAGGGGCTGCTCTCTGATGCCCGGCGGGTCGGCGGCGCCACGGTGGACGCGCTGCACGCGGCCGCGGCGGCCGGCCAGGCGATCGTGTTCGTCGAGCCGAGCTGCCTGTCGGCGGTGCGCGAGGACCTTCCGGCGCTCCTCGCCGGCGAGGCGCGACGACGCGCCGAGACGGTGGCCCGCGCCAGCGTGCTCTTCGAGGCCTATCTCGAGGACGAGCTGGCCGCCGGGCGGGCGACGCTGGCCCTGCGCGCCGGCCCGCGGCAGGTGCTGCTCCACCCGCACTGCCACCAGCGATCGATGGGCCTGGCGGCGCCGGCGGCGCGGCTGCTGGCCCGCATTCCCGGCGCGACGGTGACCGACCTGGAGGCCGGCTGCTGCGGCATGGCCGGCTCGTTCGGCTACAGCCGCCGCCACTACGACGTCTCGCGGACGATCGGAGAGCGTAAGCTGTTGCCGGCGGCGCGGAGCCTGGCTGCCGATGCGGTGCTGGTGGCGGCGGGCACGTCGTGCCGGCACCAGGTGGCGGATTTGGCGGCGGCCGAGGCCCGGCATCCGGCCGTCTTGCTGCGGTCGCTGGCGGCCGCGAGGGACACTGAATGAATCTGGCGTGGATCTCGCTGGCCGCCCTGGCCACGGCGGTGACGCTGTCGATCGTGACCAAGGTCAACGTCGGCGTGGTGTCACTGGCGCTGGCCTGGATCGTCGGCGTCTACATCGGCGGCTTGAGCTACGGCGCGGTCATCGGCACCTTTCCGGTGCCGCTGTTCATCACCCTGGCCGGGGTGACGCTGCTCTTCGGGATGGCCAACGTCAACGGCACGCTGCAGCGGCTGGCGGCGCGGGCGGTCGGACTGTGCCGCGGCAACGCCGGCGTCATCCCGGTGATGTTCTTCGTCGTCGCCCTGGTCCTGTCGTCGATCGGCCCGGGCAACATCGCCACGGCGGCGCTGCTCGCCCCGATGGGCATGGCGGTGGGCGCCCAGGCCGGCGTGCCGCCGTTTCTCACCGCGCTGATGCTCGGCAACGGCGCCCAGGCCGGCGCGCTGTCGCCGTTTGCGCCCACCGGCGTCATCGTCAACGGGGTGATGGACCGCATCGGCCTGGCCGGCCAGCACTGGGTCACCTACGGCAACAACCTGATGGCCCACGTGGTCATCACCTTCCTGGCCTACGTGCTCTTCGGCGGCTGGAAGCTGTTCACGTCGCACCGCTCCGCCGACGGCGCGCAGGCGACCGAACACGAGCCGTTCGAAGCCCGCCATTGGCTCACCATCGCCGTGCTGGCGACGGTGGTGCTCGGGGTCGTGCTCTTCAACGTGCAGGTCGGCATGGCGGCGCTGACCGGGGCCACGCTGCTGTCGCTGGCCAAGGCCGGCGACGAGAAGGAAGCCATCAAGCGCATGCCGTGGGGCGTCGTGCTGATGGTGTGCGGCGTCACCGTGCTCATCGGCGTGCTCGAGCAGACCCAGGGCATGTCGCTCTTCACCGACCTGCTGGCCAGCGTCTCGTCGCCGGGGTCGGTGAGCGCAGTGGTGGCCTTCGCCACCGGGCTGGTCTCGGTCTACAGCAGCACCTCCGGGGTGGTGCTGCCGGCGTTCCTGCCCACGGTGCCCGGCCTGGTCGAGCGCCTGGGTGGCGGCAACCCGATGGACATCGCCTCGGCGATGGTCGTCGGCGGCCACCTGGTGGACCTGTCGCCGCTGTCCACCATCGGCGCGCTGTGCATCGCCGCCCTGCCGGCCACCGCCGACGCGCGCCTGCTCTTCAACCAGCTGCTCGCCTGGGGCATGTCGATGGTGGTGGTGGGCACGGCGGTGTGCTGGGTGCTCTTCTGAGCCGCGCGGCCTGAATCGGCCGGGGCGTTCCAGCGCTGGAGGGGGCCCTCCCCCGACCTCCAGGTGAACGGGGCGTAGCCGATCTACGCCCGGGAAGGTCGGATGGACGAGGTCGTCGTGAACCCGCATGTCCTGCTGCTCGTCGCCGAGGCGGCCCTGGTCGGCAGCATCGTGCTGTCGCTGTTCGGGCTGCGCCGCCGGCTCGGGCTGGGCCCGGTCTACCTGGTGGTCGGCGCATTCCAGTACCTGCAGATCGTCCTGGCCACGTCGGTGCGGATCGAGTTCGCCCCCGGCGTGGTCGTCGACCCGGCCTCGGTGGTCCTGTTCCCGATCGTCACCGTGGTGGTGCTGCTCACCTACATCGAGCTGGACGCCGAGGAGACGCGCAAGGTCGCCTACGGCGTCGTCATCTCGAATCTCGCCGCCTACGCGGTGGCGGCGGTGGCCGGCTGGCACCTGGTGGTCGACGGCGCCGGCAATCCGCTGGGTCTGCCGGTGACGCTGTTCACGCAGAGCCTCCGCCTGGCCCTCGCCAGCACCCTGGCGCTCTTCGTGGACGTGGTGGCGGCGCTGGTGGTGTTCGAGGCGATCAGCCGGCGGCTGCGCCCGCTGTTCCTCCGCCTGTGGCTGACCGTCACGCTCATCATGGCCCTCGACAGCGTGCTGTTCTCGGTCGGCGTGTTCCTGGGCCGGCCGGGGTTCGCCGGCGCGCTGGTCTACGGCTTCCTGGCCAAGTTCGCCGGCGCCAGCTTCTACGCCGCGTTCGTCGCCCTCTACGTGCGCTACGTCGATCCCGACGCCCCGGGGGCCGACGGGCCGTCGAGCCGCGACGTCTTCACCTGGCTCACCTACCGGCAGCGCTACGAGGCGGCGCGAATCCAGCTCACCCGCGACGCCCTGACCGGGCTCTACAACCGCGGCTACTTCGACGAGCACGCGCCGCGCCAGGTCGCGCACGCCGAGCGGGCCGGGCACGCGATGAGCCTGGTGCTCATCGACGTCGACCGGCTCAAGGCCACCAACGACCGCCACGGGCACCAGGCCGGCGACGAGCTGCTGCGCTTCGTCGGCCGGCAGATCGCGGCGATGGTCCGCGCCTCCGATGCCGCCTGCCGCTACGGCGGCGACGAGTTCGTGGTCGTGCTCACCAACGCCGACCGCCCCGCCGCACGCATCTTCGCCGAGCGGCTGCTCGACAACATCACGGCGCGGTCGCGTGAAGTGTCACCGCCGCCGCCGTGGGCGCCGGCGACCATCTCGGTCGGCATCGCCGTCTTCCCCCACGACGGCGCCGACGTCACCGCGCTCATCGCCCGCGCCGACGAGCGGCTCTACGAGGGCAAGCGGCGCGGCGGCGGCGCGGTCGTCGCCGGCGGCCGCCAGGGCTGAGGCGGCCGGGTCAGGCGAAACGCGGCGGGCGCTTCTCGGCGAAGGCGCGGACGCCCTCGCGGAACTCGGCGCTGGCGTAGCACGCCGCCACCAGGTCGTCGGCGGCGCCGGGCGGCGGGCGCCGGTGCTCGCGCAGCCGGCGCAGCATCTGCTTGGTGGCGACCAGCGTGCTGGCGGCGCGGCCGGCCAGCTCGTCGGCGATGTTCCGGGTCGTCGCCTCGAGGTCGGCCGCCGGTACGACCCGCGAGGCCAGGCCCCAGGCCAGTGCCTCGTCGGCCCGCACCAGCCGGCCGGTCATCAGCAGATCGGCGACGCGGCCGGCGCCGACCAGTTCGACCAGCCGGGCGAGGTTCTCGATCGACAGGCAGTTGCCGAGCGTGCGGGCCACCGGGACGCCGAAGACCGCCGTGTCGGCGCAGATCCGCAGGTCGCACGCCACGGCCAGCGCACAGCCGCCACCGACCGCCACGCCCTCGATCGACGCGATCGTCGGCACCCGCAGCCGCTCGACGCGGTCGACGACGGCGCCGATGCGCCGTTCGTAGGCGAGGCCGTCGTCGCCGGTGCGCACCTGGTCGAACTGCGTGATGTCGGTGCCCGAGGAGAACGCCCCGCCCGATCCTCGTACAATCAGCACGCGCACCGGCGAGCGGTCGACGAGGTCGCAGGCCTCGACCACCGCGTCGTACATGTCCCAGGTGAGGGCATTGCGTGCGTGAGGGCGAGCCAGCGTGAGCGTCCCCACAGGTCCGTCGATGTCCCAGGCCACGTTGCTCGAAGGCATAGTCGTCGTCGATGCGACCCAGGTGATGGCCGGGCCGTACTGCGCGATGTTACTGGCGGACATGGGCGCCCGCGTGATCAAAGTGGAGCCGCCGGGCGGCGACTCGACCCGCGCCATGGCCGGCAGCACGGCTGGAGAAAGCCACGCCTTCAACGCCGTCAACCGCGGCAAGCGCGGCGTCGTCCTCGACTTGCGCCAGGACGCGGCACGGGCGGTGTTCCGCCGCCTCGCTGCCGGCGCCGACGTCGTCGTCGAGAACTTCCGCCCCGGGGTGATGGCGAAGTTCGGGCTCGACTACCCGGCCCTCGCCGCCGACCACCCCGGGCTCATCTACGCCTCGATCTCCGGCTACGGCCAGAGCGGGCCGTGGGCAGGGCGCGGCGGGTTCGACCTGGTGGCGCAGGGCGTCACCGGAATCATGTCGGTCACCGGCGAGCCGGGCCGGCCGCCGGTCAAGGCCGGGCTGCCGATCACTGACCTCGGCGCCGGGCTGTTCGCCCTCGCCGGCATCCTGGCCGCGCTGCACTATCGCGATCGCACCGGCCAGGGGCAGCATCTCGACACCTCGTTGATGGAAGCCGGGCTGGCGCTGTCGGTGTGGGAGTCGGCCGAGTACTTCGGCGGCCGCGGCATCCCCGGACCGCTCGGCTCGGCGCACCGGATGAGCGCGCCCTATCAGGCGTTCCGCTGCGCCGACGGCTTCATCACCATCGGCGCCGCCAACCAGCGCACGTTCGAGAAGCTGGCCGAGGTGCTCGGCCATCCCGAATGGCCGGCCGACCCGCGCTTCGCCACCGACGGCGCCCGGGTCGCGCATCGTGAGGGGCTGGCCGCCGCCATCGACGCGGTCACCTCGACGGCCACCCGTGCCGACTGGCTCGACCGTCTCGACCGGGCGGGCATCCCGTGCGGGCCGATTCTCGACTACGCCGAGGCGTTCGCCACCGAACAGGCGACGGCGCGGGCGATGGCCGTGGAAGTCGATCATCCGGCCCTGGGCCGCATCCGCAGTGTCGGCACGCCGCTCAAGTTCTCGGCGACGCCGATCGAGCCGCGACGCCGGGCGCCGCGGCTCGGCGAGGACACCGATGCGGTGCTCGCCGACTGCGGCTACGACGCGGCCGCCATCGCCGGGCTGCGGGCCAGCGGCGCCGTGCGCTGACAGTCGCTGACACTCGACCCGGCCGGGCGGCCGATGATCGACGCCATGCAGTCGTGGCTCGCTCCGCTGACCCCGTACCTCTACGCCGCGTTGCGCATCGTCGCCGGGCTGCTCTTCGCCCAGCACGGCGTGCAGAAGCTGTTCGGCTGGCTGACCGACTCGCCGCCGGTGGCCCTGTGGTCGCAGCGCGGCCTGGCCGGCGTCATCGAGACCTTCGGCGGCCTGGCGATCGCGCTGGGCGCGTTCACCTCGCCGGTGGCGTTCCTGGCCAGCGGGCAGATGGCGGTGGCCTACTTCCAGGCGCACCTCCCGCGCGGCGTCTGGCCGATCCAGAACGGCGGCGAGCTGGCGGTGCTCTACTGCTTCCTCTTCCTCTACATCGCCTCGCGTGGGTCGGGGAAGCTCAGCGTGCGCTGAGCGGGCCGCACGGCGGCGGCACGGCGGTCAGCGCGGCGGGTAGCCCGGGTGAGCCTTGACCTCGCGGATCTGCAGGATGTGCCGCTGGGCGTGCGTCGAGATCATCAGGAACCACTGGTAGACGTCCATCGTGCCGTCGATGAGCTGACGGCCGCGCCAGTCGTCCTGGCTCGCCGCGGCCCGCGCCTTCATCGTCGCCCTCAGCTTCACGAACGAGGCATGGGCATCGGCGGCGCTCGCAAAGCGCCCGTCGGGGACCCTGGCCTCGCCGGTGCGCTGGCGGTTGCCGCGGTCGATGCCGTACCAGAGGATGCCGGCGTCGGTGACCTGCGGCGTGTAGGGCGTGGCCGGCAGCGGCCGCGCCAGCGAGTCCTCGAGCTGCTTCCAGTACTGCGGCTCGGCGATGGCGAGGTGCTCGACGACGTCGCGGATGCTCCACGTGTCGGGCGCCATGCGGAAGGCCAGCTGCGCGGCCGAGAGCCCGGCCAGCTCCGACGCCAGCCACGACTCGGTGAGCTCCAGGTGCGCCAGCAGCCGCTGGCGTTCACCGTCGCTCATCGGGCCGGCCGCCGAGGCGCCGGCGGTGGCGGCCAGCAGCGCGACGGCAAGGGCGGCCGCCAGCGGTCGCATTCCGGTCATCGCCGCACTTTGCCGCGGCGCGGCCCCGCGGTCAACGGCGGGGTGACCAGCGGCCCGCGGCGCGCCGCCAGCCGCAGCCGGCAGGGACCGGCCGGCGGGGTCAGACCGCGGTAGCCACGCCGCCCGGAATGCGATCGGGCAGCAGGAAGCGGGCCCGCGCCGCCTCGGACCACAGCCGCTCGGCCGAGTAGTAGTCGTCGAGGATCGACGGCTTCCAGCGCAGCAGGTCGCCGTGCGCGGCGGCAAAGGCCTCCCAGGACCGGTCCGGTGTGGCGGCGATGCGCTCGGCGATGAGGGCCAGGTAGGCCACCGTGATGGTGGCGTGGTAGAGCCCCGGCACGCCCTTGGCGGCGGCGAACGCCCGCAGGTCGGCGGTGAAGCGGGCCACCGCCGGCTCCAACCCGTGAGCGTGCACGTAGAGCCACGCCATGCGCACGTGGTCGCGGTGGTGGAAGGCGTCGGTGCCGAGCGTGCCGGCCCGGAACGCGTCGACCCGCGCCTGGTCGTCGGCGGTCACGGCGTGGCCTTCCTGGTCGCCGGGCGCTCGCGCAGGCGGTGGGCGTCGGCGGCGGTGAGGTCGAGCCCGAAGACCTCCTTGAGCTGGGCGGCGCGGGCCAGCGTGGCGGCGCCAAACGGCGCCTTGCCGTCGAGCGCGTGCAGCAGCACCCCTTCGACCAGGTCGCCCAGGGTGAGGTCGAGGGAGTCGGCGAGCGCCTTGGTCACCTTGAGCAGGCGCTTCTCCAGGCGGACACCGGTCTGGACCCGCTCGACCTCGCGGGACACGGACGGGGACGGCATGCGCCGAGCATATCACGGTACATATGTACCAAGATCGCCATGGCCGTCACTGCCCGGCCGGGGCCGGCGCCGGCTCAGCGCTGGCTGGCAGTGCGTCCGGCCAGCCGGCGGCCGGCTTCGACGGTCGTGAAGCCGGCCTCGCCCCAGTTCATGACGAACACGCTGAAGCCCTGGGCCATCCGCGTCTCGATGTCGCTGGCGTTGGCCGGGAAGCCGCAGGCGATGCGGTTGGCCTTGCAGGCGGCGAGCACCTGCTGGATGGCCTGCTCCCACGCCGCCTCGTCGACCACGCGTGCGCCGTCGGGTCCGGTGGTGGAAAAGACGCCCCGCAGCGTGCCCGCCCCCGGCCACAGCACGCCGATGCCCGGCACGGCGGCGATCTCGCGCAGGTTCTCCAGGCCCTTGCGGCTCTCGACGATCGTCCAGTTGATGAGCTCGCCGTCGGGATCGAGCGGCCAGACGTCGGCCGTGCGGCGGTAGTCGGCGTCGCTCAGCCCCCACACCGCCGGCGCGCTGCCGAGGTCGCCGTCCGGCCGCGTGCCGCCCTTGCTCGCAAAGCGCATCGCCGCAATCCCCTGCCGGGCCTGCTCGGCGGTCTCCACCGTGACCAGCATCACGCCGCTCACGCCCTGGTTCAGCTGCTGGGCGATCTGGGCAGCCGCGGCCGCGGGATCGGGGGCAATCTCCGGAGCCTTGACGATCATCGGGTGCGTCAGGTGCACCGCAGGCGTCCGGGCGAGGATGCCGGCCGCCGCCAGTCCCTTGGCGAACTCGGCGAAGACAGGGAAGGTGCGCGCGAAGTTGCGCTCCATCGAGCCGTCGAAGACGAAGTCGCTCAGCGGATAGGCGGCCGCCTCGCGGGCCAGTTCGGCCGGGGACTTCGCCGGCGTCTCGGGCGTCGGCGCCGGACGCGCCGCGCCGGGTGGGCCGCCCGGCCGGCGGTTGCTCGGCGCGTACAGGCCGAACACCGGCTGCCGCTGTTCGATGAGGCCGATGACCCGGTTGTGGCGAACCCGCGGCGTCTGAGCGGCGGTGACGACACCCAGGGCGGCGACCACGGCGACGAGGCAGGAAATACGCACGCGCCGATTGTAGCGGGGACGGTCGCCGGCGCGCCGGCCGGACGGCGCGAAAAAGGCCGCTCCCTCCGGACCACGAGTCCGGTAGATTCTCGGCATGCGAAGCCTGCTGGCGGCGGTGGTGGTGTGCGGACTCGGCAGTTTCGGTGCGACGGCGCAGCCGGCGCCGGAGGCAGCGGCCGAGGCGCTGGTGCTGCAGTGGTTCGAGCGGTGGAATGCCCTCTCCGAGTCACCCGACACCCAGGAGGCGCTGGCGGCGCTCTACGCCGCCGACGGCCTGCACCTCACCGGCCCGTCGCCCGACCAGCGCGGCACGGCGACCTTCCGCGGCCCCGACGGGGTGAAGGCCCTCGCCGCCCGCATCGCCGCGACCGAGACGGCACGGACCTGGCGCATCGAGACCGAAACGGCGCGGGAGTCGACGGCGCGGCTGATCCACGTCACCGCCGGACCGTGGGGCGGCGCGGCGGTGGCGGTGCAACTCGTCGCCGTCGCCACCGATCGCGCCACCGGCACCCGCCACGCGACTCCGGGCGCGGCGTTCTTCCAGATCGACGATGGCAGATTCCGCCGCGTCCGCATCTATCTCGGTGAGGGCGAGCGCGCCGAGGTCGAACCGGAGCCGACGCGGCGCCGTCCGTAGCCACGGCGTCGGCGCATCCCGTCCCACGGCTGGCCCCCGGCTGGTCGGCGACCCGCGACCGTCGCCGGCGGACCGTCTGCTACCGTGTGGTGCATGCGCGTCACCCTGCCCCTCCTCCTCGTCGCGGCCGTGGCCGCGCCCGCCGGCGCGCAGCGCCTGCCCGGCGGGGTCACGCCCCTGCACTACACGCTGTGGTTCGCGCCGGACCTGGCGCAGGCGACGTTCCGGGGCCGCGCCGCCATCGATGTCCGCGTCGACGCCCCGACGACCTCGATCACGCTGCACGCCGCCGAGCTGGCCTTCGACGCCGTGGAGATTGCCGCCGACGGACGCTCGCAGACCGCGGCGGTCCGTTTCGACGCCCCCACCGAGACGGCGATCCTCACCGTGCCGCAGCGCCTCGCCGCCGGACCGGCGACGATCCGCGTCACCTACACCGGCATCCTCAACGACAAGCTGCGCGGCTTCTACCTGAGCGAGGCCAACGGCCGCCGCTACGCGGTGAGCCAGATGGAGGCCACCGACGCCCGCCGCGCCTTTCCGTCGTTCGACGAACCGGCGAAGAAGGCCACCTTCGACATCAGCCTGATGATCGACGCCGCCGACACCGCCATCTCCAACGGCCGCGTCCTCACCGACACGCCGGGCCCCGAACCCGGCAAGCACACCCTGACCTTCGCGCGCACGCCGACGATGTCCACCTACCTGGTGGCGCTGCTCGTCGGCGACTTCGTGTGCCGCGACGGGCTCGCCGCGACGACGCCGATTCGCGTCTGCGCCACGCCCGACAAGCACCCGCTCACCGCCTTCGCGCTGAAGGCCGCCGAACACCAGGTGCAGTTCTTCAACGACTACTTCGGGATTCCGTATCCGTTCGGCAAGCTGGACATCGTCGGCATCCCCGACTTCGCCGCCGGCGCCATGGAGAACGCCGGCGCCATCACCTTCCGCGAGCGCCTGCTGCTCGCCGACGAGGCCACCGCGTCGGTCGGCACGTTGAAGCAGGTGGCCGGCGTGGTCGCCCACGAGATCGCCCACCAGTGGTTCGGCAACCTCGTCACCATGAAATGGTGGGACGACATCTGGCTGAACGAGGGCTTCGCCACCTGGGCCACCAACAAGCCGCTGGCGGCGTGGAAGCCGGAATGGCGTCTCGACGTCAAGGCCGCCGAGGAGACCCAGTTCGCCATGGGGCTCGATGCCCTGCGCTCGACCCGCGCCATCCGCACCAGGGTCGAGACGCCGGCCGAGATCAACGAGGTGTTCGACCCGATCGCCTACGAGAAGACCAGCGGCGTCCTCAACATGATCGAGGCCTATGTCGGCCCCGAGGCCTTCCGCCAGGGCGTCGCGGACTACCTGACGCGCTACAGCTCGGGCAACGCCGCCGGCGAGGACTTCTGGATGGAGATGACGCGGGCCACCGAGAAACCGGTCAACCGCATCATGCGCAGCTTCGTCGACCAGGCCGGCGCGCCGGCGCTGTCGGTGCAGACCCGCTGCGTCGGCGGCAACACGCAGGTCACGGTCCGGCAGCGCCGGTTCGAGAGCGCGCCGACGGCAGCCGCGAGCCCGGCCAGGGCGGCGGCGTGGCAGCCGTGGACGCTGCCGGTGTGCGTGACGACGGGCAGCGGGCAGCCGTCGTGCCAGCTGGTCACCAAGGCCACCGAGACCTTCACGGCCAGCGGCTGCGGCGCCGCCTTCGTCAACGCCGACGCGCGCGGCTACTACCTCACCGAGTACGAGCCCGAGGCGATCGCCGCGCTCGCCCGTCGCACCCCGCCGCTGTCCGCCGCCGAGCGCATCAGCCTGCTCGGCGACGAGTGGCGCACGGTGCGCGCCGGCCGCCACGACATCGGCACCTATCTCGATCTGGCGGCGGCCTTCGCCTCCGACCCGAACCCCGACGTCGCCGCCGAGGTGATCGCCCGCCTCGGCTACGTCCACGGCGCCATCGCCGACGCCGGTGAGCGCGAGGCCTACGCAGCGTGGCTGCGGGCGACGTTCCGTCCGGTGCTCGACGCCATCGGCGAGTCGCCGCGCGAGGGCGACACCGACGACGTCCTGACCCGCCGCGGCGCGCTGTGGCAGCTGCTCGGCCTGACCGCCGGCGACACGGCGCTGCAGGCCAAGGCCCGGGCGATGGCCGAGGCCTATCTCGACGATCCGCGGGCGCTGCCGCCGTCGTTTGCCGCCGCGGTACTGCAGGTGGCGGCGGCCGGCGGCGACGCCGCACTCTACGAGCGCTACCTCGCCGCGGCCAAGGCCGCCATCGCCACGCCGGAACAGTACTACCGGGTCTTCAACGCGCTGGCCAGCTTCGCCGATCCGGCGCTGGCCGACCGCACGATCGCCTTCGCGCTGTCGGCGGACGTGCGCACGCAGGACGCCCCGATCCTCATCGGGCAGCTGCTCGGCTCGTCCGCCCAGGAGAAGGCGTGGGCCGCCTTGTCGTCGCAGTGGGCCACGGTCAGCACCCGGCTGGGCGACTTCCAGGCGATGCCCTACATCGTCAGCTCGCTGGGCGGCTTCTGCACCGCGACGCGGGCCGCGGAGATCCGCGCGTTCTTCAAGGCGCACCCGGTGCCCGCGGCGGCGCGCAGCCTCGCCCAGGCGCTCGAGCGGATCGACGGCTGCGTGGCACTCGACGCGTCGCAGTCCGGGCCGTTCGCTTCGTGGCTGGCGACGAAGGCAGCCCCGTAGGGCTGGAGGGCGGCTCTTCAGAGCCGCCGCACAGGCAGAGCTGAAGCTCTGCCTCACGGGCCGCCAACCGTGCACGAACGGCGTTACACTAGCCGCCGAATGCGCCGCGCGGAGTCCTGCGGCGCCTTGGGAGGCCTGCGCATGCCCCGGCTCCGCCGCCCGTCGCTCGTCGTCGCCGCCTCGGTCGTGCTCTACGGCGCGACGCTGTGGTCGCAGACCCAGCCGGCAGCGCCGGCACCGAGTCAGCACGACCGCCTGGAAGCCGCCCACGAGGACCTCGGCCGGAGCGGCGCCGATCGCGCCCGCGACGCCGCGCGGCTGACCAACGCCGTGGCCGCGCCCGCCGATCGGGAGCCGACGACGCCGGTCGCGCGCCGCAACTTCATCGACACGCTGATCTTCGATCGGCTGGCGGCCGCCGGCATCCCGCACGCCGGCCTCAGCCGCGACGACGAGTTCGTGCGCCGCGTCTACCTCGACGTCACCGGCCTGCCGCCGGGCGCCGCCGCGGTGCGCGCGTTCGTCGCCGACACCGCGCCCGACAAGCGCGACCGGCTGATCGACACGCTGCTGGCCAGCGACGAGTTCGCCGAGCAGTGGGCCTGGCACTGGGGCGACCTGCTGCGCATGTCGAGCGAGGCCGGTCCGGGCGCCAACGCCTTTCACTACTGGTTCAAGGAGCAGCTCAAGGTCGACCGGCCCTACGACCGCTTCGTCCACGACGTGCTGACGCCGTCGGCGAAGGTCCACGCCACGATCCCGTCGCTGGCGATGATCGGCCGCAGCAACCAGCTGAAGAGCCGCTTCGTCGAGAGCGTGGACGACTACCGGATCTCCAACCGGCTCGATCACGTCGACGCGCTGGCCATCGACGTCAGCCGGGTGTTCCTCGGCCTCAACACCTCGTGCATCTCGTGCCACGACGGCGCGCTGCACCTCGAGGACATCAACAGCTACCTCACCGACCGGACCCGCGACGAGTTCTTCGCCATGGCGGCGTTCTTCGGCAGGACCCGTCTGATCGGCCACTGGAACGACAAGAGCCGCAACGTCGACCGCGACCTGCACGTGGACGACCTGGGCAAGGGCTACGACGCCGGCGACGACGCGCCGTTCCTGACCCTGGCCGAGAGCCAGTTCCCGCGGCCCAAGGGCGTGCACCAGCCGGCCTTCATCCTCACCGGCGAGACCCCGCGGCCGGGCGCCGAGCCGCGCGCCGAGCTGGCGCGGATGATCACCGCGCACCCGCAGTTCGCCCGCGCCACCGTGAACCTGGTGTGGGGCCGGCTGATGACGGTGGGCTTCGTCGAGCCCTACGACGCCTTCGACCTGAACAAGCTCACCGGCCGGAACGCCCAGCCGTCGCACCCGGAGCTGCTCGAGGCGCTGGCCGGGGACTTCGCCGCCAACGGCTTCCGCCTCAAGCGGACGATCCGGACCATTCTCCAATCGAGCGCCTACCAGTTGTCGTCGCGCTTCCCCGGCGAGTGGAAGGACGACTACCTGCCCTACTATCCGCGCCACTACGCGCGCGTCCTCACCGGTCCCGAGGTGATCGACGCCGTCTCGGTCGTCACCGGCGTGCCGATGCAGTTCACGCTCGGCGGCGAGCGGATGACGCGGGTCAAGCAGCTGGCCACGCCGCAGGACATCGGCCGCGGCGGCGAGGCGATGGCGGTCGACGCCCTGATGCAGAGCTTCTTCCAGAGCAACCGGCGCACGCCGCCGCAGGCCGGCAACCGGCCGTCGACGCTGCAGGCGCTGCTGATGATGAAGTCCACCGTCGTCAACGACCGCGTGCTGGCCTCGGCGCAGGGCCGGGTCGCCGACCTGGTGGCGTCGCCGCGGACCGATGCCGAGATCGTCGACGAGCTGTATGTGAGCGCGATGGCCCGGACGCCGTCGAGCGAGGAACGCGCGGTGGCGCTGGCGGCGCTGGCCGCCGACCGCGGCCGCGGCACCGAAGACCTGCTGTGGGCGCTCTTGAACAGCCCCGAGTTCCTGGTCAGTCGCTGAGCCGCGGGAGACGACGATGGAACGACGACTGACCGACGTGCTGCCGACGCGCCGCGAGGCGCTGAAGTGGGGCGGCGTGGCGCTGGCCAGCGCCTGGGTCGACGGCCTGGTGTGGCCGCTCGACGTCCGCGCCCAGGGCTCGGCGACGCCGCGCGGCACCGCCCGCAACTGCATCTTCATCGAGCTGGGCGGCGCCATCAGCCCGATGGACTGCTGGGACTTCAAGGAGACGCGCTGGACGCCCAAGGACCTCGACGTCACCGAGGTGAAGAAGGGTCTCTACCTGTCGCGGACGCTGTTTCCCCAGCTCATCGAGCGCATGGATCGGGTGGCGCTGGTGCGCTCGCTGCAGGCCCCCGAGCTCATCCACTTCAACGGCCAGTACCACACCCAGACCGGACGGTCGCTGAACCCGGCCGTCGCCCGCGAGATCCCGGCCTTCGGGTCGGTCATCAGCTACGAACTGGGGCCGAAGCGCCGCGAGAGCGACGCCTTCCCCACCTACGTCAGCACCAACCTCACCAAGGCGCGCGCCGGGTCGATCGGCTCGGGCTTCCTGCCGACGTGGGCCACCGGGCTCGATCTCGATCCGAGCACGGTGTTCGCGGCGTTCGGCGGCGACATGAGCGGCGCCAACCAGGTGCTGAGCGAGCGCTGGCGGCTGCTGACCGAGCTGGCGAAGATCAACGAGGGCCAGCGCCAGGCGATGGGCCAGCGGGCCGCCGACTACCAGACCTTCTACGACGACGCCTACAAGCTGCTGCAGGACCCGCGCTGGCCGCAGGTGTTCACCGCCAGCGACGCCGACACGCAGCGCTACGGCGACGACGAGTTCGGCCTCGGCTGCATCCTGGCCAGGAACCTGCTGCAGCAGAACGCCGGCACGCGCATGGTCTACGTCTACGACGGCGACCGCTGGGATCACCACGCCGGCATCTTCGACCGCGCGGCCGAGTGGAACCATTACCGGACCTGCACGCGGCTCGACAAGGGACTGGTCAGCCTCATCGACGATCTGGCGGCGTTGCCCGGGCAGGCCCCGGGCAAGACCCTGCTCGACGAGACGATCATCGTCGCGCAGAGCGAGTTCGGGCGCACGCCGGGGATGAACCCGGTCGCCGGGCGCGATCACTACAAGGGCGCCTACGCCGGCCTCTACGTCGGCGGCGGCGTGGTCGGCGGCCGGGTGCTGGGCGCCACCGACGCCGACGGCAGCGTCTGCACCGACCCGGGCTGGCGGCACAAGTCGCAGCCGTTCATGGACAATACCGTCGCCACCATCTACTCGGCGCTCGGCATCGACTGGACCAAGGTGATCGCCAACACGCCGTCGGGCCGCGGCTATCACTACGTCGACACGGTGAGTCTGGGCGGCGCCGCGATGATGGAGAGCGACGAGATCGCCGGGCTCTTCGCCTGACGCCACGCGACCGATGACCCGTCGCGTGGCCCTGCTGGCGCTCCTGCTGGGCGCGACCCTCGAGGGGTCAGACCCCTTTCAAGGCCTGGCCAGAACTGATGCAAGTTCTGACACGCCGTGGGTGACGATCCCGGCCGGCGAGTTCTGGATGGGGCGGACCCGTCTGTACCTGATGGACGAGATCGGCTGGCAGCTGCGCGAGCGCGCCGACGACCGGCCGGTGCACCGGGTGACGCTGCCAGCGTTCGCGATCGGCGTCCATGAGGTCACCAACGCCGACTACGCGGCCTTCGTGGCCAGCCCGGGCGCCGGCGTCGAGCCGCCGTACCACTGGGGCGGACCGACGCCGCCCCAGGGCAAGGCGCGACATCCCGTCTACAACGTCACGTGGTTCGACGCGGCGAAGTACTGCGCCGCGGCGGGCGGGCGGCTGCCGACCGAAGCCGAATGGGAACGCGCCGCCCGCGGCGGTGTCGCCGACCTCGACTACCCGTGGGGCAACGAGTTCTTCACCACCGGCAACGGCCAACCCGGCAGCGGCGGACCCGGCAGCGGCCGGCGCGCCCACAGCGGCTCGAGCACCGGGCCGATCGCCGTGGGCAGTTTCCCGCCCAATCAGTACGGCCTGCACGACGTGTCGGGTAACGTGTGGGAGTGGACCGCCGACTGGTACGACTTGCACTATTACAGCCGCAGCCCGGTGGCCGCACCGGCCGGACCGGCCGACGGACGCTACCGCGTCATCCGCGGCGGCAGCTGGGCCGACAGCGAGACGCGCCTGCTGACGGTGTACTACCGCAACTTCACCGCGCCGGACACCGCGCAGCCGACCGTCGGCTTCCGCTGCGTCCGCACACCGTAGGGCGGCCCCGTAGAAGCGCCGCATCGGTAGCGTAAGGGCAGCGCGCGGTGCGTCGGGCAGCTCTCTGGAGCTGCGGTCCGTTGGCAGGTACCTAGGGCAGCTCTTCAGAGCTGCCGTCCATCGACAGCCGTCGCGCAGCTCTCGAAGGTTGCCTCACCGGCAGGGCTGAAGCGCTGCCCTGCGAAGCGCTGCCCTGCGGACCGTCACCGGCTGCGGAGAAACGCGGTGGTGACCCGCAGCCACGCCTCGGGCTGATCGAGCGCCAGTCCGTGTCCGGCGTCGTCGATGCGGTGGAAGCGCGCCGCCGGATAGACCTCGGCCAGCGCGGCGCGGACGCGATCGCCGGCCACGCCGTCGCGGCCGCCCTCGATGACCAGCAGCCGCCCGCGCCAGGCCGCCAGCGCCGCCGCCGACGGCGGGCCGCCGCGATCGACGCCGATGGCGATGTGATAGCGCGACTCGAGGTCGGCCCAGGTGAGCCCGGCGATCGCCTCGCCGTAGAAGCGGCGCCAGGAGGCCCGCTCCGGCGTCCGGGTGGTGGCGCCGCGGACGGCGCCGCGCAGCAGCAGGCGCCATAGGGGTATGGGCAGCCGGGCCATCCACGGCAGCAGGCGCGCGTTGCGGGCGGCTCGCGCCGGGTCGGGTGGTCCGGCGCCCGAGATCACCAGGTCCGAGAGGGCGGCCGGATCGCGGGCCAGCCAGGCTTGCGCCACCAGCGCCCCGAACGAGCCGCCGCACACTGCCGCCGGGCCGACCCCGTGCTCGCGGCGTACGGCGTCCAGGGCCGCCAGCAACGCGTCGAGCGACGGCGCGGCCGGATAGTGCACCAGACAGGTCTGATAGTCGTCGGCCAGCGCCTCGCCGAGCGCAGCGAGGGCGTCGGCCGGGCCGACGATGCCGGGCAGAACGACGAGCAGGCGCGGTCCGCGACCGATCAGCCGGTAGCCGCCGCCATGCCCGCCGGGCAGCGGGCGGAGCGGCGCGTCGTGAACGGCGCGCGCGCATGCCGTGGTGAGCGACATGCGCGCGACGGTATCACGACGCCTGCGGACCGGCGCCGTTCACATCCCCTGCATCGGCTCGTCGGCGCTGCCGCCGTAGATCGCCGGCACCTTGGAGCCCATGGCGCGCAGGTAGGCGGCGAGCTGGCCGCGGTGGTGGATGCCGTGGTTGTTGGCCATGCCCAGGAACGCGGCGGCGGGCATCTCCATCATCCCGAAGAACGAAATCGGCGTGGCCATCTCGGCCGGCGACTTGGCCTGCAGCGCCTTCAGCTTCTCCGGGAAGGTCTTCTCGTAGAAGGCCACCACCTCGGCGACGGTCTTGAACTGCCCTTCGACCTGCTTGACCTTCTCCGGGTCCCACTCGAACTTGCCGTTCAGCACGCTGTCGAGGAACCACACGTCGGCGGTGGCCAGGTGGGTGGCCAGTTCCCAGGCCGACCGCGACTTCGCATCCGGCTTGTAGTCGCGGCTGTCGTCCTTGACCGCCGCCAGCACTTTGCAGGTGGCCGGGAACTCGCCCTGCATCAACTGGGTGTACTGCTGCACGAGGAAGGTGGCTTGCTCGGGTGTCATGGGTGCCTCCAGGCGGCAAGTGAATTCAGGAGAGCGCGCCGGTCAGGCTAAACCGAACGAAAGGCGAAAGTCAACGAAACCAGACGGAAAGTTCCGGTGACGAGACGCGGTACGAGGTGCGGGCCGGGCGCCGCGTGGCGGCGTCCGGCCCGTCGACTCAGCCCGCAGGGCAGACCGTCAGGTCAGCCCGGCGCCGCCTATTGGTTCGGCCGCAGGATCTGCCGGAACTTCAGCGTGTTGATGTCGCGGAACGCCGGCGTGCCGGGCGGCAGCAGCGCCGGGGTGAGGAAGTCGGTGTCGAAGTTGTAGCCACGCGACGGCGGCGAATAGACGTTGGCGTCGGCGCGATAGGGCCCGGTCGCCTGGCGGCTGAAGAACAGGCTGACCATCGAGCCGCGGTAGCCGAGCGACTGCCCGCCCCAGTCCTCGATCATCCGCATGAAGTTGTGGACCCCGCCGTCCGAGCCCCATTCGGTGACGCCCCAGCCCGGGTGCTGGAACGGCAACGCCTTGCCGGTGATCATCGCGAAGCGGTAGCTGGTCTGCGTCGCGTTGCGGTTGGTCTGGTTGTTGGGCCAGCGGAACGTCGAGCCGTCCACGAAGCTGTTCGACAGCAGCGTGATGGCGTCGGCGACGATCGAGGTCGCGACGTTGGGCTCGGCAGTGACGCTGGTGGTCGTGGCGTTGAAGTTGCCGTGGACGAACACCGGGTTCTCCGAGGCCACCGTGAAGCCGGCGGCCGGAATGTTGTTGGTGGCGCCGACCATGCCGCCGTTGATGATCTTGAGGGCGCGGCGGAACAAGGTGACCCGGGCGAGGCGGCCGCGTCCGGCCTGGTTCAAGGCGAGCTGCGACCACGGGCTCGACAACGCCGAGCTGTCGAACGGGGCCACGGCGCCGGCGCCGATGTAGTTGGGAATCACGCCGTTGCTCGTCGGCAGCTCGCCGTAGCGCTCGAGGGTGCCGTTCTGGTTGACGTCCTCGCCGTCGTTCAGGATGAGGTCGCGGTTCCACGCCGCCGCGGTCGGGTTCAGCGAGTCCTCGAAGCCGTACTCGCCGGTCTCGGGGTTGTTGACCAGGGTGGTGTCGTGGTTGCCGCGCCGGTCGGAGAAGTAGACGATGAAGCCGTTGTTGTTCAGCGACTGGGTGCCGGTGGCCCCGATCTCGCCGTTCAGCCAGCGCCGGTAGTTGTTCACGTCGAGCGCCACGTAGCTGAAGATGCCGCCGGTGTGCGGGCCGTCACCGGTGCCGAGCAGCCGCGTGCTGCCTTCGCGGGCGTCGAAGATGGTGTTCGGCCACAGGTCGTGCGGGTTGCTGAACAGGCCGCTGTAGTCGTTGGCGGCCAGCGTGCAGGCGGTGAGCAGGCCGTTGTCGCGCAGCCGCTGCAGCCGGATGACCGCGTTGGGGGCCGGGTCGGCGCAGGGCTGGCCGTCCTGGTTCGGCCCGGTGAAGCCGAGGTTGAGGAGTTCGGTCGTCACGTCGCTCCACGCCCCGGCGTTGTTCTGCATCTCGATCTTGAGGAAGCCGTGCAGGTAGGGCGTGTCGTGGTTGACGGTCGGGCCGAGATAGGCCGGGTCGTTGGCCGAGATGCTGCCGCCGCCCCAGCCGCAGTTGAGCAGGTTGTTGCCGGCGGCGTCGAACGCCGTGCAGGTCACCGGGTTCTCGGCCACGAAGAAGGTCTTGGTGGCGTTGAACTGGTTGACCAGGCTGTTGTTCGGCATGCCGTTCATGCCGATGGTGGTGCTGTTGGCGGCTGCCGCGGTGCTGACCCGGACGTTCAGCGGCCACTCGTCGGGCCGCGAGATGCGGATCTCGGTGTTGATGGCGAACGACGGATGGGCGCCGCAGCCGAGCAGCTGCGTGCCGTTCATGCCCAGGCAGGTGACCACCGTGCCGCCGCCGGCCCAGGCGCCGGCGCCGATGCGGATCTCGGTCCACTTCAACCAGTCGGGGACGCCGTTGGTCCAGCCGCCGGTGCCGGTCGTGGACCACTGCATGGTCAGCGTCGAGCCGCCGATCGCCGACACCCGCGTGTAGCGCGTCGGCAGCCCGGCGAAGCCGCCGTTGGTCGTCAGCTCGCCTTGCGACAGCGCGGTCGGGAAGTTGCCCGCCGACGGCACGTAGCCGAGCGCCATGTTGCGGAAGGTCGCCAGATCCACCGGCGGGGTCGCCGACACGGTCGGCAACCCGGTGATGTCGGTGGCGCGGTCCGAGAGCAGGATGCGCAGGCTGGCCTGCGAGAAGTAGCGCTGGCCGTAGACCACCGGGTTGGTGGTGTCTTCGGCCGAGAGCACCGCCGGACGGCGGATGAGGTCGATCGGCTGGGCGCCGGCCTGGGCGATCGGCAGCTGCAGCTGGCGCGCGCCGGTGGCGCGGGTGCGGATGTTGGTGGCGTAGGTCACCTCCGACAGGTTCTTCCAGCCGGTCCAGCAGTTGCTGTCGGTGGTCGCCGAGCCGACGCACGGCGTGTTGACCGTGCCGCTGCTCTCGCCCGAGCCGAGGTTGCGGTAGGTCGAGCCGATCACCGTCGGCACCCGCACCGTGCCGGTGTGGTTGGTGGTGGTGATGTCGGCGCCGTTCATGATCCGGTTGCGCACCACCTGCACCCAGGCGGTGACCTTGTCGGCCAGGGTCAGGGTGTTGCCGTTGCCCTGGGCCAGGAACAGGCTGCCGTTGGTGTGGACGCGGCCGCCGAAGTTGAAGCTCGGGCCGGCGTGGAAGCCGAGGTCGGTCTGGCCGAAGATGCCGAACTGGAACACCGGCACCGCCACGGTCTGCAGTTCGCGGCGCAGCCGCACCTCCGAGTTGCCGGTCGTCGAGCGTGCCGTCACCGTGATGACGTAGGGCGTGATCAGGCCCTGCAGCCCCTCCCAGTTGCCGGTGGTGATGGTGCCGACGGTGGCCTGCGGGTTGCCGGTGTTCGGGCCTGGTCCGGGATCGACCGGGAACGTGATCTGGTAGCCCGAGCCGGTGCCGCCGCCCGGCGACACGAACTGGAAGTTCGGGATGGTCGGCGGGAAGTTGTCGATCAGGCCGATGTCGGCCGCCGACGGGCTGAAGTCGGTGTCGAACAGCGCGCCGAGGTTCGAGGTCAGCTTCTCCAGCCCGGCGTGGGCCGCCGCGTAGGCCATGCTCTGATCGCGGTCGGTGGCGTGCGACTTCTGGTCGGCCAGCAGCGCCGCGTACATCCCGGCCATCAACCCGCTGGCCAGCATCAACACCAGCAGCGAGGTGATGATGGCCATGCCCGATTCGTCGGTTCTCAACCGCGTTCTCATCGCGTGCCTCGTCTCAGGGGATCTCACGGGGAGCCCTAGCGGTACTGGTCCACGAACGCCATGCCGCGGAAGCTGACCTGCGACTCCAGCGTGTTCTCGAGGAAGTCGTTGCGCGGCATCACCCGGTTCTGCGACCGGCCGGTGACCGTCACGTTCACCTTGCGCACCTGGGTGCGGCCGCACGGATCGGGCGCGCAGGCGCCGGTGCCGATGAGGTCGGCCGGCAGCATCTCGACGTCGCCGGGGTTGTTGGTGCCGTTGACGACGTCGAAGGCGAACTGCAGGTCGATGGCGTCGAGGGCCACGGCGGTGCCGAGGGTGTTGTCGAAGGTCATCGGGTCGCCGTTGTTGACCCGGCGCACCAGGCGCGGGTGGTTGGCGTCGGTGCTGTCTTCCAGGTAGTAGCTGATCATCCGGATGCGGCTGATCCGGGTGGCGGCGGCGCTGTTGACCGGCGCCTGGGCGTTCAGGAACGTCAGGTTGCCCTGGCCGGCACCCGACTGGTTGAGGTTCAGCGAGTCGCCGTCGGCGAAGGTGATGCGCCGCGACCCGGGGTCCACGGCGGTGACCTGGACCAGGGTGTTGAACGAGCCCTTCGAGATGAGCATCAGCTGGCCGGGCGTCACCCGGTCGGGGCCGGTCGACAGGTTGGTGCCCGGCACCACCACGACGCTGACGTTGTTCAGGCTGCTCAAGGCGACGTCGAGGAAGGCGTTGTCGGCCATCAGCATCGACAGCGCGTCGGTCTGCACGCCGCCGATGGTCGGCCCCTGGCGCGGGAACGGCATCACCGCCGGCAGGGTCTCGTCGCCGACCGCGGTCTGGAAGTTCGATCCCGGCGGGCCGGGGATGCGCACGGGAGTGGCGCCGAGGCCGCTCGGGATGGTGACGGTGTGCGAGCCGGGCAGGCCCGAGCCGACCTGCAGCAGGTCGCGCACCATCAGGTCCATGCCGGCGCGCACGGTGTTGTTCATGTTCGCCATCTGCAGGACCGTGTCGTTGCCCTTGATGATGTCGGACAGCCCGGTCATGGTGGCGCCCATGATCACCGTGAAGATGCCCATGGTGACCAGCAGCTCGACGAGCGAGTAGCCGGCCTGGTCGCGCAGCGGAGTGGCGGTCGTGGATCGCATGGCGGTTCGCTCTGAGGGCCTAGGAGTACGACGACACGTAGGTGATCATCACGTAGTCGCGCCAGGCGCCGTAGACCTTGTAGCGCACGGTGACGCGCACTTCGCGCAGGTTGGGGTCGATGGCGCCGGTGATCTCGCTGGTCAGCGGCGAGATGCGGATTTCGCGGGTGAACTCCGCGGCCGGGATCTCGATCGCGCCGTCGTCGCCGGTGTTCACCAGGCCGTCGTTGCCGGGGTGGCGGATCGGCTGGGCGTTGTTGAGGAACACACCGCCGGCGGTGACGTTCTGGATGCTCGCCCACGAGGCCGTGCCGGTGTCGCGGGCGGCGTGCACGCTCTCGATGGCCTCGCGGGCCTTCTCGCGGGCGAAGAGCATCGGCGTCGACGCCGTCATCCGCTGCACGCCGACGGTGAAGAGCGCGACCAGCGGCAGCAGGCCGGCGGTGAGCAGGCCCATCGCGACGATGACCTCGACGAACGAGAAGCCGTCCTCGCCGCGGGCCGCGGCGGGCGGGGCGACGGGAGGGGTCAGTCGAACCATTGCGCGCCTCTCCATTTCCAGGTGCGGATCATCCCGGTGATGCCGAAGACGGTGACCGCGCGCGCCGACTCCGGCCGGTCGGGCACGCCGAAGAACACGCTGCCGTTGACGACGTCGCCCTGCGCGTCGATGAGCGAGCCGTCGCTGGTGAACATCACCGGCATGGTGCCGGTGAACGAAATGGCGCCGGAGGCGCCGAAGGCGTCGGGGGTGTCGCTCACGGTCGGGAACTTGCGGAATTCCTGGCCGCCCTCGAGGCGCATCTCGCCGACCAGGGTGCGGGCGTTGGTCGGCACTTCGATGCGGTACATCCGCAGCCAGTTGGGTGCGGTGAATTCCAGTTCGACGTTGCGGCGCTCGGCGACGGCACGGTCGCGGGCGGCGTCGATGAAGGTCTGGGCGACGACCACCGAGCTGTCGTTCTTGGCGCGGTTGACCATCTCCATGGTCAGGGGAATGGTCACCGCCGAGCCGATGGCGATGAGCGCCACGACGACGAGCATCTCGGCCAGCGTGAAGCCGGCCTCGTCGGGCCGGCGCGCCGAGACGCCGGAGGCCGTGAAGCGAGTGGCGGTTTCTGCCATGCCCGGCCTCATAGCAAAGGCAGGGCCAGGGCCAGTTCGAGCCCGGATCTACAGGCCGAAACGAGGATCTCGCGCCGGTTTCAGGCCGCCCGGAGACGTCGCCGAGGGTGTCCTACTCCGGCACACTCGATCACGAATTTCGTCCGACGGATGCCGGGTTCAGACCACCGGCTGCGCGCCCGGCGCCGCGGCGGGCGGCACCACGAAGACGAGCCGGCGGGCGAACTCGCGGTTGAGCAGCCACAGGCTGACCGCCAGCTGCAGCGTGACCGCCAGCACCGTCAGGTACCAGATCCAGGTCAGGCGGAAGTCGGGCCTCCGGGCCAGCACGAACGCGGGTACGGCGACGACCGCCACGCGGACCGTCGAGGTCAGCAGCGACGGCATCGTGTTGCCCATCGCCTGGAACATGCTGGAGATGACGAACACCAGCCCGCTGGCCACGAAATTCCACGACACGATGCGCAGGTACTCTTCGCCGACGGCGACCACCGCCGGGTCGGTGCTGAAAACGCGGATCATCGCCGCCGGCGCCAGGTGACACAGCAGCACGAGCACCAGGGTTCCGCTCACCGTGATGACGGCCGCGACGCGGAAGGTCTCGCGGACGCGCGGCGCCAGGCGGGCGCCGAAGTTCTGGCCGGCCACCGGGGCCACGGCGAACGCGAGGGCCACGATCGGCATGAAGCCGGCCTGCACGACCCGCTGGCCGATCCCGAAACCGGCCTGCGCGGCGGCGCCGAACGGCCGGCTCACCGCGTAGACGATGCCCATGTAGACCGCGATCAGCGCGAACTCGACGCCGGCCGGCAGGCCGATGCCGAGCAGCCGCTTCCAGACGGCGGCGTCAGGCGGCATCTCGGCGCGGCGGAAGTGCAGGAACGAGCCCGGCCGCTCGACGTAGCGGGACAGCCAGACCACGCCCACCACGACGGCCACCAGCGACGCCGCCCCGGCGCCCCCGACGCCCAGCGGGATCCCGGTCCCCCAGCCGAAGATCAGCACCGGGGCCAGCGCGATGTTCAGGGCCACGGTGGCCGACTGCACGACCATCCCGGGTTTGAAGTCGCCGATACCGCGCAGCGCCGCCGCGAGCGCCACCATCGCGAACTGGAGCGCCATCGCCGGCACGAACCACCACAGGAACTGGCGCACGAGCGCCGCCGTGGCCCTGTCGGCGGCGAACGCCGCGGCGTAGGACGGCGTGAGGGCCAGACCGGCGACCAGGAAGAGCACGCCGGCGAGCATCGACAGCCCCTGCGCCTGGTTGAACACCCGCCGCGCCGCGTCGGTGTCCTTCCGCCCGGCCGCGTGCGCCACCAGCGTGGTCGTGCCGACGCCCAGCATCTGGGTCAGGGCCAGCACGACGAACATCAGGTTGCCCGACACGCCGACGGCGGCGACGGCCTCCTTGCCCAGGCGCCCCATCCAGTACAGGTCGGCCAGGAAGTACAGGGTCTGGAAGGCCATGGTGAACAACATGAACCCGCCGGTGCTCACCAGGTGGCGGAGAATCGGGCCGGTGGTCAGGTCCTGCATGGCGTGGGCGACCTCACCGCGGCGGCTCGGTGGTCTCACGCTCGAGCCGCACCGTGAGCACCGCGGCGCCCAGGAACGCCATGAAGAGCATGCCGCTCCAGTGCGCCTTGTTGACGCACTGGAACCGCACCTGCGCGCCCGGCTGGACCTCGAAGGCGACCGACTTGCGCACCAGCGTGTTGTTGGCCTTGAGGACGTGCCGGCCGGGGGTCAGTTCGCGCGACACCTCCTGCCCGTAGAGCAAGGTCACCCAGTCCTCGCCGTCGAGGGACAGGTAGACCTGGCGGTCCTGGACGTCGTCGGGGGCGGTGCGGCGCACCGTGAGGAGGGCCGTCACGAGACCCGCCGATCGTCTCACACCTCACGTGTCGCAGGGGTCAGACCCCTTTCTGCCCAGGCCCAGAATTGGGGTCAGACACCTGTCAGGGCGGGGCCAGCCTTGTGGCAGAAACGACGATCGCCGGGACCTCGTCGAGCGTGATCTCACGGAGCGTCGGGACCAGCCCCACGGCGTGCGCCGCGGCGGCCAGCACCTGCGGCGGCGTCCAGCCGGCTGCCCGCAGGTCGCGCACCGCGGTGTCGCCGTCGCTCTTGCTGAGCTTCTGCGTCGCCGACTTCATCACCAGCGGATGGTGCAGGAAGACCGGCGGCGTGACCCGACCGAGCAGCCGCGCCAGCCGGATCTGGCGGCCGGTGGAGGCGACCAGGTCGTCGCCACGCACCACCAGGTCGACGCGCTGCAGCGTGTCGTCCACGGTGACGGCGAACTGGTAGGTCCAGTTGCCGAGCCGGTCGCGGAGCAGCAGATCGCCGCACTGTGCCGACGGGTCCTGGCGCAAGGGACCGTGGACGACGTCGTCGAAACGCTCCTCGCCCGGCTCGACCACCAGCCGCCAGCCGACGCCGTCCTCGAGCGGCAGCCCGAGGGTCCGGCAGGTGCCCGGATAGCGCCGCTGGTCGCCGTCGCCACCGGCCGCCTCGATCTCGCGCCGGGTGCACCGGCAGGCGTAGACGAGGCCACGCGACGCCAGGTCGGCGAGCGCGCCGCGATAGACGGCCTCGCGATCCGACTGGCGGCCGGCCGAGCGGCCGGCCCGGAACCCGGCCGTCGGGTGGACATCGGGCGCCAAGCCGAGCCAGTCGAGATCATCGAGGATCGACGTCTCGTACTCGGGTCGGCAGCGCTGGCGGTCGTGGTCTTCGATGCGCAGCAGCACGCGCCCGCCGCGGGCCCGGGCCACGCCCCACACGACGATCGCGTTGACGACGTGGCCGAGGTGCAGGTGGCCGGTCGGCGCCGGCGCGAAGCGGGTCAGCGGGGCGGCGGGCACGCGGTCGAGGCGCAGCGGCGCGCTCGTGGGGGCCATGTCGCAGCCATTCTTGATCGCGCGGTTGGACGACACCCCCGAAGCGCACCGCAGTACACTCCGAACACCCCCCCAGAGAGTTCACATGCCGACGACACGTGTCCTCGCCGCGCGGCTCATCGTGCTCGGCCTGCTCGTCATGGTGGTGTCGCCGGCCGCCGCGCAGCGCCTGCTGTTCACCTATGCACCGGCTGCGGACGCGAACGTCTCCGTGACGCAATCGATCGATCTGGGAGCGGGCGTCGTCGAGTGGACCGAGTTCGACCGGATGATCGTCACGCCGGTGTTCACGGCCGACGGCGAGTACGCGGTGTTCCGGAGATCGTTCACCGGGCCGGCGACTCCGCCCCTGGTCGTGCGGCACGTTCGCAGCGGCGCCGAACTCCTGGTGGCGACCGACTTCGTCCCCTGGATCGCGCATCCAACCGACGCCGCCGTCTTCGGTCTGGTCGCCATCCAGTCCGACGGCATGCGGACCACGGGGTCGGTGGCGCGGCTGGACGGCGGCGGACTGCACGTCGGCGGCGGGTGCCCACCACGCAACACCATGTCCCTGGACCTGTCGGCCGATGGCACGGCGCTGGTCACGCTGTGCCAGTCCGGCGAGGTGCACGTGCTCGACGCGGCGACGGGCCAGTCGGTGCGGACGCTGCCACCAGACCCCACCAACACCGTACGAAGCGTGCGCTTCGCCCGCGGCACCTCGCAGTTGCTGGTGGTGCGCACCGACGCAGCCGCCATGGCCCACGTGGCGCTGGTCGATGCGTCGACGGGAGGGACCGACGCCAGCACCATGCCTGCCGTGCCCGCCGGCGCCTTCTGCAGACTCGCGGCCATGACGCCCGACCGGTCCACCGCCCTGGTCACCTGCACCCATGCGACGACGATCCCCTTCAGCATCATCGGATGGGCGACGATCATCGACGTCGGCTCGCTCGGCTTCGGCCCCGCGCTGCCGGTGAACCTCCCGGGCGAAGCGGTCTTCAGCGCCGACGGCCGCGAGGTGTTCATGACCTCGCGCCACCGCCTCGGCTTCGGCCAGCTGACTCGCTACGACGCCACGAGCGGCTCGATTCTGCAGTCGTCCGGCACGCTCTTCCCGGGCTTCTTCGGCGTGGCATTCCCGCCGCTCGCCCCCACCCTCACGGCCGCCGTCACCGGCAGCGCGGTCGACCTGTCGTGGACGGTGCCATCGCACTCGCCGCTCGCGACGACGTTCACGCTCGAGGTCGGCTCCGCTCCCGGCCTCACCGATCTTGCGACCTTCGCGCTCGGACCGACGCCGGCCGTGAGCGTGCCCGGCGCCCCGGCGGGCCGCTACTACGTGCGGGTGCGCGGGGTGAACGCCACCGGCACCGGGGCCGCCTCGGCCGAGCTGGTCGTCGACGTGCCCTGAATCGGCTTCGGCGCGGCCGGCCGTCGCCACCGGGCTGCCGCTCGATCCCGCCAGCGGGCCACCCGACGCCGCCCGCCGGGCCGCCGGCCGCCGGCCGGCGTATCCTCCGGTGTCAGCGCATGGCTTCCGCCGCCGGCATCGCGTTCCTGCTCGTCTACGTCCTCGGCGCCTTCGCCTACGGCTCGGCGCTGGTGCTGTCGCTGCGCCAGGCCACTCCGGTGTGGGCGCCGCACCGCCACCACGGCTCGCCGGTGCGGCCGCGGCTCGACCGCGCCAGCGTGGCGATGTTCCTGTGGTCGGCGATCTGGTTCGTGGTCCTGGCGATCGACCTGTTCGACGAGTTCCTGAGCGGACCGCGCCGCAACCTGCTCGACGTCCTGCAGCTGGTGCTGGTCTTCGGCTTCCCGCCGCTCATCGTCCACACCATGTACCTCGAGGCCCACGTGCCGGAGTGGACCGGCCGGGCCCGCGCCTGGGGCAGCGGCGTGCTGGGGGCCATGTATGTCGTCGCGCCGGCGGCGATGGCGGCGTCGCTGGCGGTGGTGTTCGACCTCGTCGACGTCCCGGCCGCCGGTGCCTGGATCGGCGGCACGATCGCCGCGCTGTTCACCGCCGCCGGGATCTATTCCGCGGTGGTGATGAATCGCAATCCGCGCGCCTCGCTCGCCCCCGAGCATCGCCGGATGCGCCGGGTGCTGAACGGCCTGTTCGCGGCACTCATCGGCCTCAACCTGGTGCTGGTCTTCTCGGGCACCACGCCGTCGGTGGCGCAGATCAACCGGCTGATGGGTGTGACGCCGCTGCTGTTCCTCTCGGCGACGACCTTCTACGAGAACCGCTTCGAGTTCTACGACCTGGTGGTGAAGCGGGGCGCGCTGCTGGTGGCCGCGGTGCTGGTGCTCGGCGGCGCGTTCGCGCTGCTGCTGCCGTGGCTCGACGCGCTGCCGGCCGGGCCGTCGCGCCCGTGGCTGTACGCGCTCACCCTGGTGCCGCTGCTGCTGGTCACGCCGTGGCTGGCGGCGCGGCTCGGCGAGCGGCTCGATCGCGCCTGGTTCGGCCGCCACTACACGCCGGTGACGGCGGTCACCGCGGTGCTGGCGGCGATCCAGGGCGCCACCGACGAGCCGGCGCTCTTCGCCGCCGCCGAAGCGAGTCTCTCCGACGTGCTCGGCGTGACCGTCAGGCTCTCCACCACGCCGCCGCCGTCGTCGGCCGACACGCGGGTCGCCTTCGAGGTCGAAGGCACGGCCGCCGACCCGAGCATCTGGGTCAGCGTGCCGTCGGTGCAGGGCGAGCGCATCCTGCTCAGCGAGGATTTGCGGCTGCTGCGGTCGCTCGGCTCGGTGGTCACCTACCTGGTCGAGAACGTCCGGCTGCAGGCGCGCCGCCAGGAACAGGACCGGCTGGCCCGCGAACTGCGCGTCCAGTCGAGCCAGTCGGAGCTGAAGGCCCTGCGGGCGCAGATCAACCCGCACTTCCTCTTCAACGCCCTGAACACCGTCGCATCGCTCATCCACTCGGATCCGGCCCGGGCCGACCGGGCCGTCGAACAGCTCTCCGAGGTGTTTCGCCACACCCTGCGCCGCTCCGAAAGCGAGTGGGCGCCGCTCGACCAGGAACTGGCGTTCGCCGCCGCCTATCTCGACGTCGAGGAGGCGCGGTTCGGGTCGCGGCTGCGCTATCGCCTCGACGTCGAGACCGAGGCCGGGCGGGCGCTGGTGCCGACGATGCTCGTGCACACGCTGGTCGAGAACGCCGTCAAGCACGGCATCGCGCAACTGCGCGGCCACGGCACGCTCGACATCGTCGCCCGCGCCGCCGGCGGCCGGCTGCTGGTCGAGGTCGTCGACAACGGCCCCGGCCCGGATCAGGCGGCCGCTCGCCCGGCTGCACCGCGGCCGGCCGGCGAGCAGTTCGGCCTGCGCAGCGTCCGCGACCGCCTGCGCGGCCACTTCGGCGACGACGCCACGTTCGCGCTGACCCGTGACCAGGCGCGCGGCGTCACCGTGGCGCGGATGGAGCTGCCGCTGGTCGTGCCCGATCCGCGGCGGCTCGCCGGACGCGAGGTCCCGGCGTGATCCGCGCCCTGCTGGTCGACGACGAGGCGCCGGCCCGGGCCCGGCTGCGCGCGCTGCTCGACGAGATCGGCGGCGTCGCCGTCGTGGGAGAGGCCGCCGACGCCGACGCCGCCCGGGCCGCCGTGGCCGCCCTCACCCCCGACGTGGTCTTCCTCGACATCGAGATGCCGGCCGAGCGCGGCACCGACCTGGCGGCCAGCCTGCCCGAGCCGCGGCCGTTCATCGTCTTCGCCACCGCCTACGAGCGCTTCGCGGTCGATGCCTTCCAATACGACGCCGCCGACTACCTGCTCAAGCCGGTCAACCGCCAGCGCCTGCAGACCACCCTCGCCCGGATGCGCGACAAGCTGGCCGACCGGCGGGCCAGCGAGCGCGAGCTCGCCGCCGCAGTGCGCGCCCAGGCCCACCTGCTGCCCCAGGTCCTGCCGGGCGCGCCGGGCTACCGGCTGGCGGCCCGCACGCTGGCGGCCCGCGCCGTCGGCGGCGACTTCTACGACGCCGTGCGCGCCGCCGGCGCCCTGGCGTTCGTGCTCGGCGACGTCGCCGGCAAGGGGATGGCCGCCGGCCTCATTGCCTCCAGCGTGCAGGCCCGCTGGCAGGGCGCGATCCAGCAGCGCGACCTGACGCTCACCGGGATGATGGCGGCGCTCAACCGCGACGTCTATCGCTCCACCGAGGGGTCGCGCTACGCGACGCTCGTCCACGGCGTGCTCGACCCGGCGAGCGGCGTCGTGCGCTACGTCAACGCCGGACATCCGGCATCGCTGGTCGTGAACGGCCGCGGCGAGTGGCGCGCGGCGCTGGCGGCCACGGCGCCGGCCCTGGGGCTGTTCGACGGAGCGGCCTTCCCCGCCGACGAGTGCACGCTCGCCGTGGGCGATACTCTGCTGGTCATGAGCGACGGCGTCACCGAAGCGCTCGACGCCGCCGGGCGCGAGTTCGACGTCGCGGACCTGGCCGGCCTGGCCGCCCGCCACGGCGACGACGTGACTGGCCTGGCGGCGGCCGTCATCGACGCCGTGCGTGCCCATCGCGGCCGCGACCAGGCCCAGGACGACGTCACCGTGCTGGCGCTGCGGAGGACCACGCCATGAGCCTGCGGGCGCTGGTCGTGGACGACGAGGCGCCGGCCCGGGCGCGGCTCACCCAGTTGCTCGTCGAGCGCGGCGACATCGAGGTCGTCGGTGAAGCCGAAGACGGCGTCGACGCCCTGGAGCGGATCCAGGCGCTGGCGCCCGACGTCGTGTTCCTCGATATCCAGATGCCGGGGTGCAGCGGCCTCGACGTCGCGGCGTCGATCGGCGCGCCGCCGCCGGCGGTGATCTTCTGCACCGCCTTCGACCAGCACGCCGTGGACGCGTTCGAACTGCAGGCGGTGGACTACCTGTTGAAGCCGGTGACCCGCGCCCGCCTCGACGCCGCCCTGGGCCGCGTGCTGCGGCCGGCCGCGCCTGAGCCTGGTGCCGGCGCCGACCCCGGTCCGCCGCCCTCGTCCGCCGCCGGCGCGCCGTCGCGCTTCCTGGCCCGCCGCGGCGCCCGCTTCCACGTCGTGCCGGCCGCCGACGTCGTCGCCTTCAGCTTCGACGACGGCCAGACCCGGCTGCACACCGCCACCGATCACCTGTGGATGCAGCCGACACTGGCGCAGCTGGTCCGCCGGCTCGACCCGCAGCAGTTCTTCCAGGTGTCGCGGGCCGTGGTCGTCCGCCTCGACGCCATCCGCGAGGCCAAGCCGAACAGCGACGGCACCGGGCAGATCGTGCTCTCCAACGGCACCGCCGTCGACGTGTCGCGGCGGCGCTGGCGGCCGCTGCTCGACCAGCTCGAACGCTAGGGCCCGGGTCGTCACCGCCTGGTGACGCCACGGCGGTAACATCGCGGCCATGTGTTGCCGGCCGTTCCCGATCGCCCTCGTCCTCACTGCCGTCATCGCCGCCCCGGCCACGGCCCAGACCCGCCTGCGGGTGATGCCGCCGTCGGGCGCGACCTTCGCGGTCGGCCAGCGCTTCGACCTGCGCGTGGAAGCCACCGCGACCGGCGACGCCGCGCCCGCCGGCCTGGTCGTCACCCTCGACGGCCGCGACGTGACGGCGACCAGCGTCCTGGCCCCGGGACCCGGCGGCGAGCGCGGCGCCGGCGGCACCGGGTCGGCGGACGGCACGCGCCGCGCCGCCGGACCGGCGGCGGCGGCGACCACCAACTTCCTGGCCCGCGACCTCGCCTTCGCCGACCCCGGCCGCCACGTCGTCACCGCACGGACCGCCGACGGCGCCCGAATCGACGCCGTCTACGAGGTGCAGGCGTGGGCGACCCGCCGCCGTCGCACGCCGGCGGCCCGCAACATCATCCTGCTGGTCGGCGACGGCATGGGCATCGCGCACCGCACGGCGGCGCGCATCGTCTCGCGCGGCCAGACCCACGGCAAGGCCAACGCACCGCTGGCGATGGACACCCTGGGTGTCACCGGGCTGGTGATGACCTCGGCGCTGAATGCGGCCATCACCGACTCGGCGCCGGGCATGTCGGCCTACGTCACCGGCCACAAGGCCAACAACAACCAGGTCGGCGTCTATCCCGACAACACCGGCGACGTGTTCGACAATCCCAGAGTCGAGTACCTCGGCGAGATCCTCCGCCGCACCCGCGGCCCCGGCTTCCACGTCGGGCTGGTGACGACCGCCTCGGTGATCGACGCTACGCCGGCCGGCAACGCCGTGCACACCTCGTTTCGTGACGAGTGGTACGGCATCGCCGAGCGGCTGTGGGAGGAGCGCGAGGCGTCCGGGCTGTCGGTGCTGCTCGGCGGCGGGGCCACCTATTTCCTGCCGCCGGCCGGCGGCGGCACCCGCAAGGACGGCCGCGACCTGGTCGCCGCGTTCCGCGGCGCCGGCTACGACGTCCTGCGCACCGCCACCGACGTCAACGCCCGGCTCGCCGGTCCGCCGCCCGCGGCGCTGCTCGGCCTGTTCCATCCCCGGCACATGAGTGTCGCGTTCGACAAGGTGGGCGCCGGCCGCTACAGCGACGAGCTGGCGCTCGACAAGAACCGCGACGGGCGCGACCAGCCGATGCTCGCCGACATGACCGCGCTGGCCCTCCGCTCGCTCGCCGCGCACTCGCCGCGCGGCTTCTATCTGATGGTCGAAGGCGCCTCGATCGACAAGCAGGCCCACGAGTCGGAGGCCGACCGCACCATCTGGGACACCATCGAGTTCGACAACGCCGTGCGGGTGGCGCTCGACTTCGCGCGGCGCACCAACACCGACCGCGACCCCGACAACGACACGCTGGTGGTCGTCACCGCCGACCACGAGAGCGGCGGCTTCGGCATCATCGGCGTCGGCAACGAACGCTATGCGCCAGCGGCGATCGGTCGCTCGGTGCGCGACTACGCGGCGACGTTCCGCTTCCTGCCGGCGCAGACCCTCGAGCTCTTCACCAACTACGCGCCCGACGCGCACGGCTTCCCCGTCGACCCGGATCCGTCGCGCAAGCTGCTCATCGGCTTTGCCGCCGGCCCCGACCGCTACGAGAACTGGCTTTCCAACCGGCTGGCGCAGGTCGGCACCGTCGTCGATCCGCAGACCCGCCAGGCGATCGCCAATCCCCGCCGCGACGGGCCCGGCGAGGACAGCGACAACGCCGCCGTGGACGGTCGTCGCTATCCGGGCTTCCTCGTGCCGGGGGTGATCGAGAACGGCGCCACCGGGTGTCCCGATCCGCTGGGCTGTCCCGACGACACCCGCGCCAGTCCGCTCGCCATCGCCGGCCACACCGCCAGCGACGTCCCGCTCTCGGCCGAAGGGCCGGGGGCGTGGCAGTTCACCGGCGTCTACGAGAACAGCGACGTGTTCCTGAAGCTGCTGCGCGCCGCCGCCGGCAGCTACGCGCCGCCCCGCGAGTGACGGCACGTATAATCGCCGCCATGACGCCCTTCGACGATCGCGATCCGTCGCGACGCGACCTGCTCGTGCTGGCCGCCAAGCTCGGCCTTGGTGCGAGCGCCGCGGCGGCCTGGCCGTTCGACGTCCTGGCCCAGGTCCCGGCCGGCAAGCACCCCGAGCTCATCGCCCGCTCGGTGCGGCCGCCCGATTTCGAGACTCCTGTCAGGCTGCTCGACAGCTATCTGACGCCGCTCGACGCTTTCTACGTCCGCTCGCACATGCCGGCGCCGACCGCGCTCGACGAGGCGGCGTGGCGGCTGGCGGTGAACGGCGAAGCGGCGACGCCGTTGTCCCTGTCGGTCGCCGACCTGCGCCAGATGCCGGCGACGACGGCGACGGTGACGCTCGAGTGCGCTGGCAACGGCCGCGCCTTCTTCGACCCGCCGGTGGCCGGCATCCAGTGGCAGAAGGGCGCCGTCGGCACCTGCACGTGGACCGGCGTCCGCGTCGCCGATCTGCTGAAGCGGGCCGGGGCGCGTGCCGCCGCCACGCATCTGTGGGCGAGCGGCGCCGATCGCCCGATGGGCACCCAGCCGCCCTTCGTGCGCCAGGTGCCGATGGCCAAGGCGATGGATCCGGGCACGCTGGTCGCCTACGCGATGAACGGCCAGCCGATTCCGGCGCCGCACGGTTTTCCGCTGCGGCTGGTGGTGCCCGGCTGGGAAGGCGCCTACGCCATCAAGTGGCTGAACACGATCACGCTGGCCACCGCCGAACACGACGGGTTCTGGGTGGCCACCGGCTATCGCTATCCGACGCGCCGCGTGGCGCCGGGCGCGGCGGTGGATGCCAGGGACATGGCCCCGCTGACCGGGCTGGCGGTGAAGTCGCTCATCACCCGGCCACTCGACGGCGCGACCGTCCCGCCGGGGAAGGTGCTGGTCGCCGGGTTCGCCTGGGCCGGTGAGATCGACATCGCCCGCGTCGAGGTCTCCACCGACGCCGGCGCCACCTGGCAGCCGGCGCAGCTCACCGGCAGGCCGGAGCGGTTCGCCTGGCGGCGGTTCGAGTACACCTTCACCCCGTCCCGCCAGGACACCCACACGATCCTGTCGCGGGCCACTGACGCCAAAGGCACGACGCAGCCGATCGTGCCGCAGTGGAACCCGTCGGGCTACCTGTGGAACGCCCCCGATCAGGTGCGCATCGAGGTGAAGGCGTGACGGCGGGCGCGATCGCGGTCGTTGCGGCCCTCGTCGCGGTCGCCGCCCCCGGCAGCTCCGAAGAGCGGCCCTGCGCCCCGAGCGACGCACGACAGAGCGTCAGCTCTGCCAACAGGCCGGCCACCTCAGCCCAGGACGCCGCCGGCCGCGGGCTGCCCGAGAGCCCCGGAGCGGAGGTGGCGCGGGCGCGCTGCCTCGGCTGCCACGAGGCCGACATCATCGTCTCGCAGCGGCTGTCGCCGACCGGGTGGGACCGCGAAGTCGCCAAGATGGAGCGCTGGGGTGCCGCGTTGTCGGCCGCGGAGCGGCCGGCGCTGGTCGGCTACCTGGCGCGCCATTTCGGCGTCCGGCCGCTGGCCTCGCACGACGCCGCCGCGGTGAAGGCCGGCGAGGCGGTATTCACGGCGGCGTGCCGCACCTGCCACGCGGACGATCTCTCGGCGCAGCAGCGGCTGACCGCCGCCGGATGGGGCCGCACCGTGGACAAGATGGTGCGCTGGGGCGCCACGGTATCGGCCGAGGACAAGCCGGCGCTCGTGGCCTACCTGACGTCGCGCTGGGGGCACCGCTAGCGTCGTCGCGCGCGTCCAACGGCTGTGGGCGACGCGGCGGCACCGTGGTTCGGCGTCTGGGCGGTCCTGGCGGTCCTCTTCGCCGCCCTGTGGCTGGCGTCGCTGCCGCTGAAGAACGCCAGCATCGTCGACATGTGGTGGGGCCCGGCCTTCGTCGTCGCCGGCGCCGCCTACGCCGGCGCCGCTCCCCAGGTCGGCCCCCGCGGACTGGCGATCCTCGCTCTGGTCCTGGCCTGGGCGCTGCGGCTCGCCTGGCACATCGGCCGCCGCAACCTCGGCCACGGCGAAGACCCCCGCTACGCCGCCTGGCGCACCCGGCACGGCGACCGCTGGTGGTGGCGCAGCCTCGTCCAGGTGTTCCTGCTGCAGGCCACGGTGGCGTGGGTGGTGTCCTGGCCGATCGGCGCCGCCGTCGCCGGCGACCGGGCCCCCTTCCCGACGGCCTGGGACGCGCTCGGACTCGTGGTGGCGGTGGTTGGACTGGTCGTCGAGACCGTGGCCGACGCCCAGCTCCGCCGCTTCAAGCGCACCGCGCCGCGCGGCGCGGTCTGCGACGTGGGCCTGTGGCGCTACTCGCGCCATCCGAACTACTTCGGGGAGTCGGTCGTGTGGTGGGGCGTGTTCCTGGTCGCCGCCGGCGCCGGCGCCTGGTGGACGGTCGTCAGCCCGCTGCTGATGACCTGGCTGCTGCTGCGGGTCTCCGGCGTGACGCTGCTCGAAGCCGGCCTCTCGGCCAGCAAGCCCGGCTACGCCGAGTACGTCCGCCGCACCTCGGCGTTCGTGCCGTGGCCGCCGAAACCGTGAGCCCCGGGCTCAGCTAGCATGTGCCGATGACCGCCCGGCTGCTCTGCCCCATCGACTTCTCCGAGGTCTCGACCCACGCGCTCGAACAGGCGGCGGCGCTCGCCCGGCGCCGCGGCGACCGGGTCTGGGCGCTCGCCGTCCTGCCGTCGCTGGCCCCGCTGGAGGAGCCGCCGGCCGCGGTGGCCGCCACCGTCGCCTCGGGTGGCGCCGACGACCTGCGGCGCTGGCGTGCGCGCGCCGAAGCCCAGTGCCGAGCGGTGGCGGCGGCCGGCGTCGATCTGACGCTGGACGTGCGCGAGGGCCACCCGGTGGAAGCCATTCTCGACCGCGCCGCCGCACTCGACGCGACGGCGATCGTCATGGGCACCCACGGCGCCTCGGGGGTGCGACGCTTCCTGCTCGGCTCGGTCACCGAGCAGGTCGTGCGCCGCGCCACCGTCCCGGTGCTCGTCGTCCCTCCCCGCGCCGAGGGCACCGCGGCGGCGAGGTTCGAGCGCGTGCTCGCCGCGGTGGACTTCTCGCCGTGCTCGGCGGCGGCCGTGGCCGCAGCGGCGGCCCTGGCCCGCGACGGCGCCGGCCGGCTCACGGTGCTCCACGTCGTCGAGTGGCCGTGGCACGACGACCCGACCGTCGCCCTGGCCGGGATTCCGCCGCCGCAGGCCGACGCGCTGCAGCAGTATCGCCGCTACCTCGAACACGGCGCCGCCGAACGGCTGCAGCAGCTCGTCGCCGGGCTGCCCGAAGGCGTCGAGGTCGCCACGGCCGTGCGCTTCGGGCGCCCTTACGTCGAGATCCTCGGCGCGGCCGCCGACGGCGCCGACCTGGTGGCGCTCGGCGTGCGCGGCCGCAGTGCCTTCGACCTCGGCTTCTTCGGGTCGACCACCAACCACGTGGTGCGCGCGGCGACGTGCCCGGTGCTCACCGTCCACGCCTGACGCGCGGCGCCGGCGGTCCGGGTGCGGTAGACTCGCGCGCCATGGACCCCGCCTGCAGCTCCAGCAACTGCTCTTCGGCGCCGCCGCCACCAACGCCGTCTCCGCGTTCGCCGATCTCGGCGTGGCCGACCACATCGCCGGCGGCGTGCGGGCCGTCGAGCCGCTGGCGGCGGCCACCGGCACCCGCCCCGACCAGCTGGCCCGCTTCCTGCGCTACACGGCCATGCTCGGCCTGGTCGAGCACGGCGACGGCGGCCTGTCGTTGACCCCGGCCGGCGAGCTGCTGCGCAGCGGCAGCCCCGACCGGTCGATGCGGCCGGTGGCGCAGATGTTCGGCCTGTTCGCCAAGGCCTGGACCGAGGTGCCGCACAGCCTGCGCACGCGCGAGAGCGGTTACGCCCGCGCCTACGGCAAGCCGATCTTCGCCGACCTCGGCGAGCGGCCCGAGGCCGCCGCCATCTTCGACGCCGCCATGACCGGCATCCACGGCCCGGAGACCGCCGCCGTCCTCGACGCCTACGACTACGGCGGCATCCGCGTGCTGGCCGACATCGGCGCCGGCAACGGCTCGGTGCTCATCGACACGCTGACGCGTCACCCGCACCTGCGCGGGTTGCACTGCGACCTGCCCCACGTCGGCGCGCGGGCCCGCGCCAGTCTCGAGGCCGCCGGGGTCGCTGACCGCTGCCAGGTGGTGCCGATCGACTTCTTCGCGGCGGTGCCGGCCGGCGCCGACGCCTACACGCTGCGCCACATCATCCACGACTGGTACGACGAGGATGCGGTCCGCATCCTGTCGAACGTCCGCGCGGTGCTGCCGGCGGACGGGCGGGTGCTGGTCGTCGAAGCCGTCGTGCCGGCGACAGCCGAGCCGTCGCCGGCCGTCCTCTTCGACATGATCATGATGATGATCCCGGGCGGCAAGGAGCGCACCGTGGACGAGTACGCGGCGCTCTTCGCGGCGGCGGGGCTGAGGCTGCACTCGGTGACGCCGACCGCGTCGATGGTCAGCGTGATCGAAGCCCGCGCGGCCTAGCCGCGAGCGGCCCCGGGGTGACCGGCCGGCCGGTCAGCAGGCCCACATCTGGGCCACCATCAGCAGCGACAGGCCGATGGCGATCGGGATCCAGCGCGGAATGCGCTCCGGCGGCCTGGCGCCGTAGGCCGGCGGCGGATCGGGGCTGGCGTCGACGATCTCCTCGAGGCGACGGCGCACCGGCGGCGGCGGGGGCGGCTGGAACTCGACGGTCGGCGACGCGGCGTCGGCCGGCCCCAGGCCGGTGACCTTGATCGGCACGAACGGCGCGTAGCGCTGCAGGTCGCGCAGCTCCTCGGCGCACATCATGCACAGCGCGGTGTGGGCGTCCACCCACTCGGCGTCGACCGCGCCCAGGGTGCCGTCCACGGCCCCGCGCAGGTGTTCGAAGGTCAGATGGGGGCTCTCGGGGCGGGCGTCGGGGGTGGCCAGCGCCCGGCCGAACGCCTCGGCACCGAACGACGCGTCGGACTCGCGGGCCAGCGCCGCCCGGCAGGCCGCGCAGCTCTCGAGGTGGTCGTCGATGGTGACCAGGGTGGACGGGTGCAGGGCGCCGCGGACGTAGGCGCGCACCTGGACGAGCGAGAGATGCTCGGTGGTGGTCATCACCGCTCGTCCTTCAGGGCCAGGCCGCGCAGCAGGCGCGAGCGCGCCGCGGTGCGCAGGTTGAGCACCTGGACGCCGCTGATGCCCAGCCGGCGGCCGATGGCGCGATCGTCCCAGGGCAGGTGGGCCCAGATGGCGGCCAGTTCGTCGGGCTTCATGCCGAGCGCGTCGCTGACCTGGCGCAGCGGCGTCACCCCGGCGGCGTGGAACACCGGCAGCAGGCCGGCGCCGAACTGGTCGCGCAGGCTGAGCAGCACCGCCGTGCGCATGTAGCGGGGCATCTCCAGGCACAGCCGCCACGCCTGGTCCAGGTAGCGGCGGGCGATGTGCAGATGATCGCTGTCGGCACCGGGGGCGAGGATCGCCAGCTCGGGCTCGTCGCCCTCCGGGCTGGCGTCGAGGCGGCTTTCGGCGTCGAGCAGGCCCGTGAGCGCCACCAGCAGGTCGGCCAGCGCATCCATCGGCACCGGCGCCGAGGCCTTGTCGAGCACCCGGAGCACCGTCGGCAGCAGCGCCGAGCCATCGGCGGCGGCGTGGGCGTTGCCCCACCACGCCTTGGGCTGATCGCGCCAGGGAAACGGCTGCGGCAGCGGATCGCGATGGGTCCACGACGGCAGCCCGGCGACCAGCTCGCCCTCGGGCGTGCGCCACATCACCACGCCGGTGCCGCGGGTGCAGAGCAGGCGCAGCCGGTTGATCAGCCGGGCGCGCATCGGGCGGGTGCGCCGCAGGTAGTCGCGGCAGGCGTCGTCGGCACAGGCGGCGGCGAAGCCGTCGAGGTCGGGCACCGGGACGGTGCGGTCGCCGCGGTGGACGGCCCGCAGCAGGCCGAGCAGCTTGTCGCGGATCGCCGAGGCGACGTCGGCGCGATCGGCCGCAGGCAGGTTCCCCAGGTGCGCCATCGTCGCCGTCCGCACCGCGGGCTCGATGTTGCGGACCGCGAACGAGGCGATGCGCTCGGCCGCACGCGCGTCGTCGGCGGCCATCAGATCGGTGAGGCGCGGATCCCAGTCGTGCTGAAAGGCGTCAGCCACCATGTTGTACCGGGCTGGGGAGGCGCGGCGGTCTGAGACTATCACGGTCGGTGCGGTATCCTGGCGGTCCCGTCATCGTGATGCGAGCTTCGACGCCGGCCGCCTGGGCCGGCACGCTCGGCGGCGGCGCCTGCGGTGCGGCGTTCCTCAGCTGGATGGCCGGGTGGGCGCTCGTCGATCCCCGCAACGTCGAGTGGCTGATGAAGCTCGACTGGGTGCCGCACTATTTCGGCTGGCACTACTTTCGTCACGAGCCGTGGCACTGGCCGCCCGGCACGATCACCGGCTACTACGCCCCGCTCGGATCGTCGATCGGGCTCACCGACGCCATCCCGCTCGCCGCCTACCTGCTCAAGCCGTGGTCGGCGCTGCTGCCGGCGTACGTACAGTACATCGGCGCGTGGTGGCTGCTGTGCTTCACGCTCCAGGGCGCGCTCGGCGCCCGGCTGGTCGGACGGGCCACCACGACGGTGGGGCTGCAGGTGCTCGGCGGCCTGCTGTTCGTGCTGGTACCGACGCTGCTGGCGCGGGTCGGCCACGCCGCGCTCTGCTCGCACTGGCTGATCCTGTGGGCGCTCCTCGTCGCCACGCGGCGCGCCGACCAGCGGCTGCAGCCGGCGGAGTGGGCCGGGCTGGGCCTGTGCGCCGGTCTCATCCAGCCGTACCTGGCGGCGATGGCGCTGCCGCTGCTGCTGGCGATCGCCGTCGACAGCCGCGGCGCGCCGCCACGCCGCCGCATCGCCGCCCCGGCAGCGGCCCTGGCCGCCACGGTGGCCGGCTGGTGGCTGTCGGGGTTGTTCGTCCTCGACGGCGACGGGTCGCTCGGCGCGGGTGGGCTCGGCTACTACTCGATGAACCTGCTGGCGCCGGTGACGCCCGGCGGCTGGTCGCGGCTGCTGCCCGCGGTGCCGGTCGCCGGCGACGGCCAGGTCTATGAGGGCTTTCACTACCTCGGCCTCGGCCTGCTCGCGCTGGTCGTGATCGCGGCGGTGCTCGCGCGGCGCCGTCAGCCGGCCGCGCCACGGCTGGTCGGGCCGGCGGTGACGGTGACGGCGCTGCTCATGACCGTGTTCGCGGTGAGTCCGGTCGTCACGCTGGGCGCCAGGGTGCTCGTCGACGTCAACGGCCCGTGGTTCGCGCCGCTGGCGGCGTTCCGGTCGTCGGGCCGGTTCTTCTGGCCGCTCACCTATCTCCTGGTGCTGTGGGCGGTGACGACCGTGATCCGGCGCACGCGCCCGGTCGCGGCCGGGCTGCTGCTGACCGCCGCCGTGGCCGTCCAGTTCTACGACCTCGCCCCGGCGCACGCCGCACGGCGGGCCACGGCCCGTGATCCGGCGTTCCAGGAGTGGCCTCGCCGCTTCGCGTCGGCGGAGTGGGCGTCGGCGGGTGTCCATCGCCACCTCGTGCTGGTGCCGCCGCCGCAATGCGGCGATGCCTTCCTGCCCTACGAGCCGGTGCTGCGCCTGGCTGCCGACCTGGGGATGACCGTGAACGTCGGCGTCATCGCCCGCGGCGACGACGGCGCCCGCCGCCGCTACTGCGCGGCCCTCGACGCCGACATCCAGGCTGGACGGCTCGAGAGCGGCCGCGTCTACCTGGTGACGGCGGCCACGGCCGAGCATCTGGCCGGGCTGCTCGGTGACGGCGTCGGCTGCGAGGTCCGGGACGGGATCTGGGCGTGCACGGCCCGCGGCGGGGAGCGCCTGCAGCCCGCCACGCCGTGATCCCTACGGCACGGTGACGACCAGCGCGGTCGCCGGTCCGCGGCTGAGCCGCTGGTAGCCGTGCGCCTGGCTGGCATCGAAGTAGATCGAATCACCGGCGGCGAGGCGATGCTCGTCGCCGGCCACCACGACGGCCAACCCGCCGGTCAGCAGATGGAGGAACTCGGCCCCGGCGTGATCGTGCAGCCGGGGGCGTCCGGCGGCGACGAACCGCACCCGGTAGGCGTTGAGCCGGCGCTCGGTGGCCGTGAAGTCGAGGCACTCGAACTCCCACACCGGCCGGCTGCCGCCGAGCCGCTCGACGAATCGCCGCCGCTCGGCGGCGCGCACCACCCCGACGGCGCGGCGTGGCGCCGCGGCAGCGAAGAAGTGGTCGAGGCCGACGCCGAACACCAGCGCGATGCGCAGCAGCGTCGGCAACGTGGGAAACATCCGGCCGCGTTCGAGCTTCGAGAGCAGCGCCGGCGACAACCCGGTATGACGGCCGAGCTCGACCAGGCCGAGCTTGCGACGCAGCCGCAACGCCCGCAGACGGTCGCCGATGGCGTAGCCGGCCAGCCCGTCGGCGATGGTCGGCGACAGGGTTTTCTTCACAGGCAAAGAAATTATCGTCTCAGGACGTGGCAGTCAAACGACCTCGCCGTCGGCCGCACCGCGCCGCGCGATCGCGCCGTCCTACCCGATGACGCCCATCCACCCCGCGACCACGCGGGCCGGCGCAGGGGCGCCGAGGCGTCGAGGAGACCGACAACCATGACCGCTTTCAAGACTCTGATGCTCGGCGCCGCGATCGCCGCCATTTCGTTCGTCAGCCCGTCGCCGGCCGCGGCGCAGGGCCAGGACATCGTCGACACCGCGGTGGCCGCGGGTCAGTTCAACACCTTGGCGGCCGCGCTCAAGGCCGCCGGCCTGGTCGAGACGTTGAAGGGCGCCGGGCCGTTCACGGTGTTCGCCCCGACCGACGCCGCGTTCGCCAAGCTGCCCAAGGGCACCGTCGAGGACCTGCTGAAGCCTGAGAACAAGGCCAAGCTCACCGCCATCCTCACCTACCACGTCGTCCGCGGCAAGGTGATGGCCGCCGACGTGACCAAGCTGACCGCGGCCACGACCGTGCAGGGCGGCGCCGTGAAGGTGTCGGCGATGGGCGGCACGGTGATGATCGACGACGCCCACGTCGCCACGGCGGACGTCGCCGCGTCCAACGGCGTCATCCACGTGATCGACACGGTGTTGATGCCGAACTAGGGCGGGCACGGCGCGGGCCGCGGGGCGGACGGCTGGCATCGTCTCGTCCCACGCCCGCGGCCGGCCGTCAGTCGTTCTTCAGCTCGACGACGATCACCTCGATCGGCTCGCGGCCGTTGTTGACGTCGGCGTGTTCGGTGTTCGGGATGTCCTTGTCGAGCCAGTAGGCCTTGCCGGTCTCCCACAGGTGGGCCTTCGACTCGCCGCTCTTCTGGACGATGTCGATGGTGCCGCCCTTGAGGGCGATGAGCGCCCGGCCGTGCTCGTGGCGGTGCATCGTCAGCGGCTGCTTCGGCTGGATGATGCTCTTCCAGACCCGCACGTGCGCGTTCTCGAACTGCGGCTCGCGGCGGGTGGCGCTCTGCGCCGTCTGGGCGCCGAGCGTCGCCCCGACACCGAGCCCGATCCCCACGACGAACACGCCGATCGTCTTCACCACCGTCATCGCTCCTCCTTGCCGGCCGGGTCGGCCGGACTCGTCTCTGCTACCGCCGGCGGCCACCGCGACGGCCGCGTTCGGCCGAACGCCGCGACGCCGGCACCCGGGCCGGACGACGAGGCCCGGCAGCCTTGGCGCGAGTGCGCCCCTTGGCCGCGACGCCTGCCGTCTTGGTGCGCTTGCCCGCCCGCGCCGCCTTGGCCGCCTTGGCGGCCTTCGCGGCCTTCGTGGCCTTCGTGGCCCTGACAGCCTTGGCCGACTTGGCGGCCTTGGCGGCTGTGGCCGGCCGGGCCGGTGCGGCCTCGGCTCGACGGGTATAGCGACCTTCGATGGCCGGCGCCCACGCGCGGCCGTCGGGCGACATCTCCATCAGGAACACGTAACCGTCCGGCGCGCTCAGGTCGAACGAGGCGCGGGCGTAGCCGCCATCGGGCAGCGCGTTCAGCAGCCGCAGGACCTCGCCGTCGAAGTCGCCGCGATACTCGGCCGGCATGCCGAGCATCGAGTCGATCCAGGTCATCACGTACTCGGCGGCGCCGCTGTCCCACCAGAACAGCCCGTGGCCGGCGAAGTTGGCCACGCCTCCCCGGGTCTGCTGATACTCCTGGACCACCACGAATCCGTCGAGGACGATCCGGTTCTCGACATCGCCGCTGGCCACGCCGCCAACCGGGTCCCACGGCGCGGGATGCATGGTCTCCTCGCCGGTCCAGCGACCGGCCAGCTTGTGCAGGCGGGCGTGGGCCTCGCCTGGCTTGGGCATCTCCATGGCGTTCTCCGCTCAGCGAGCAGCGACGAAGTCGATCTCGATGCGCGCGCCGCGCGGCAGCGCCGCCACCTGCACCGTCGAGCGGGCCGGCGGAACGCCCCCGGCCGGGAAGTAGGTGCCGTAGATCTCGTTCACCTTGGCGAACTCGGCCAGGTCGGTCATGTAGATGGTGGTCTTGACGACGTCGCCGAACCCGAGCCCGGCCTCCTTCAGGACCGCGCCGAGGTTCTCCATCACCCGCTTCGCCTGCGCCTCCGTGCCGCCCTCGACCATCTGGCCGCTGGCCGGGTCGAGCCCGATCTGGCCCGACAGGTAGACGGCGCTGCCGACGCCGACGCCCGGGGTGTAGGGCCCGATCGGCTTGACGACGCCGTTGAAGCCGCGCTTGGCCGGCATCTGCGCCGTGGCCGCCGTGCCATACACCGCGGCGGCGCCGAGCACGGCACCGAGTACGAGGAATCCGAGTCGTTGGCCCATCACGTGCCCTCCAGGAAAACCTGCGGATTATACCTGGCGGCTCGCGGCTCGCGGCTCGCGGGCCCACGCTACCGCATCCGCGCCAGCGCGGCCACCGCCGCGCGGCGAGCGGACTCGCCCGTCGGCGTCGGGGTCTGTTCCATCGACAGGATCGCCACCAGACTGCGCAGCACCTGCTTCGCGTTCTCGACGCGGGCGAAGCGGACTGGATCGACGAGGGGGCCATTCGCCCACAAGGCCTGGTGGTCCTCGGTCCACCGCGCCGCCCACGACTCGATGGCGGTCGCGTCGGCGTCGGGCCGGCGCACCGCGGCATGAAGCGCCCAGGCGATGCGGTCGTTCTCGCCCCAGGCGAAGACGGCGTCGGTGGTCACCAGCCGGCTCCGTACCGCCTCGAGCAATCGCGGCAGGTCGGCGGCGGTGAAATGGGTCGAGCGGGCCAGGAACTTCAACGCGTCGGCGGTGTGCGCGGGGGCGTGCATCCAGCCACGCGTCGGGTCGAAGCCGCGCAGGTCGCGCTCGCGGACGAAGTAGTCGAGCAGGCGATCGAGGACGCGGCGGAACTCGTCGGGGCCGAGAAACGGCGCCGACACGTCGCGCGCGGCGAGGAGCGACAGGCACAGCGCCGAGAACGAGCGGCCGAACACCCGGTCGTCGCCGGCGTTGCCCAGCCCGACGTCCAGGTTCGCCGACCACAGCGCCAGCAGGCGGCGCAGATCGTCGGGCGGCACGAGCTGGTCGCGCAGGATCCAGCGCTCGGCGGCGCTGTAGGCCACCTCGTCGCGCAGCACCGGGTCCGGCGAGGCCAACAGCGGGTTCATCTCGACCAGCAGCCCGGCGGCGGTCTGCCCGGGCGGCACGGCAAAGCCGCTCTTGGCCAGCGAGATCCAGTCCTCGCGCGATCGATTCTGGGCGCCGGCAGGGACGACGAACAGACCGGCAACGAGCGCCGCCACGAGCCGCACATGGATCGACATCGCGGCAGTCTACGCGGCCGCGACGGTGCTGGGACGAGCTACGGGACGACCACCCGGATCTCGTCCGACGGCCGGCCGCCGCCGAACTCGTTTCCGCCGCGCACGCGGACGTAGTAGATCCCCGGCGGTACAGCGGCGAAGGCGACGTTCGGCGAGCTGCCGACGAACACCGAGACGTCGGTCCGCCCCGGCGCGAAGCCCACCTCCAGCACGAAGCCCGACGCCGCGCCGACGTTGGTCCAGTGCAGGGACAGGAGCGAGGGCGACACCTGCGCGGTCAGCGCGCGGGGGGCGCCGGGCGCGGTGAGCACCGCCAGTTCGGGACACGTCGAGGATGACGGCGTCACCACCTCGGGTGCCAGTGCCCGGTAGGTCGATCCGTCGTACACCGACACCGTCTCCCACGCCGGTCCGTAGTAGTAGTCGACGCGCGCGAGATAGAGCCGGCCCGTGTGGGCGCTGACCGCCAGGTCGTGGCAGCGACCGCCGATGAACGCCGCGCCGAGGAACCGACCCTCGCGGGTCGTAACCTGCGCGTACTGTGCGGAGGTGGTGATGACCCGCTCGTGCGCGTCGTCCCACAGGATTCTGCCGGTGTAGCCGGGAATCGGCGTGCTGGTACCCGAGGCCACGTCGAACGCTTTCAGGTATGCCGGCCCGAAGACGCCAGGAGCGAGGTCGACGTAGTACACCGTGCCGCCGTCGGGGGTCGCCGACAGCGACGGGAGCCATAGCGCCGACGTCGCGGCGGCGAGCAGCAGGTGTGTCGCACCGGTGGACGGGGACACCGCCACCAGGTCGAGCCGGTCGTCACCGCGGGTCCAGACGCAGAACAGCACGTCGGCGGAGAACGCATAGCTGCACAGGGACGGCTGGGTGGCCCCGGCCGCCACGACCAGCCGGCTGCTGCCATCGGGGAGCGCCACCGTCCGGATGCCCTCGCTGCGCAGGACGAACACCCGCGGGCGGACCGGGTCGGCGATGGCCAAGCCATCGGGCAGCGGCGTGCGCGCCCCGGTTCGCAGGTCCACCGCGGCGTGGATGTCGAGGGCGTAGCGCCCGCCCGCCACCAGCGGCCGGGTCAGCAGCGGATCGGCCGGACCCAGCGTCTGGCCGAACCGGCCGATGGCGCCCACCTCCCGGCCGCCCACGATCAGGCGATCCTGAGCGGACGCGGGCGCCGACGACGCGAGGACGCACATGACGGTGACGACGGCGAACGGCAATCGCATTGGAGTTCCCTCGTTCAACGGCGCGGGCGCGGGCTCGAGCAAGCAAACGACGGGCCCGTGGTCGCCCCCCGCACGCCACCCGCAACCGCTCATCGCTCCGCGACTTACGATCCTGACAGCACGCGTCGGCCCGCCCTGGTGTGGTCGGACAGCCACGCTCGATGCGCCACACCGTGGTCAGACGGACACAGTCGCCAGCTTCCCGGTCGCGTCCGTGGTCCCGGGTCCCGGGTCCCTGGTCCCTGGTCCCTGCCCTGTTACACTCCGCGCATGACGCGACGCCTGCTCGCCGCACTCGCCCTCGCCGCCGCCCTCGGCGGTGGCCTCGCCGCGCTCGACGCCAGCCAGCCGGCCTCGACGCCTGGCCCGCTCCGCTTCGAGGTGAGCTATCCGGCCACGCGCAGCGACACGCCGCTCGACGGCCGGCTGCTGGTCATCCTCTCCACGCGCAAGGAGGGCGAACCCCGCTTCCACGTCGGCTTCGGCGAAGGGGCACAGCCGATCTTCGGGCTCGACCTCGAGGGCTGGCCCGGCGGCGCGCCCGCCAGCATCGAGGGCGGCACCATCGGCTACCCGGTGGAGCGTCTGTCGGAGATTCCCGCCGGCACCTACATGGTGCAGGCGCTCTTCCACCGCTACGAGACCTTCCGCAGGAGCGACGGCCACACCGTGTCGATGCCGATGGATCGCGGCGAGGGCCAGCAGTGGAACCTGGCCCCGGGCAACTTCTACTCGACGCCGCGGCAGATCACCCTCGACCCGGTGACCAGCGGCGCGATTCCGATCGTGCTCGACCAGGTCATCCCCGAGATTGTCCCGCCGAAGGACACCAGGTACGTGAAGCACGAGCGCATCCAGAGCGCGCTGCTCACCAAGTTCTGGGGCCGGCCGATGCACCTCGGCGCCGCGGTGCTGCTGCCCGAGGGCTGGGACTCGCACCCCGACGCCCGCTACCCGCTGTTCGTCTACCACGGGCACTTCCCGGCCACGATCTCGGGCTGGCGCGAGACGCCACCGGATCCGAACCTGGCCCCCGACTACTCGACGCGCTTCCGCCTCGAGGGCTACAACCGGATTCAGCAGGAGTACGCCTACCAGCTCTACAAGGACTGGACCGGCCCGAACTTCCCGCGCGGCATCGTCATCGAGATCCAGCACGCCAACCCGTTCTACGACGACTCCTATGCGGTCAACTCGGCCAACCTCGGCCCCTACGGGGACGCGATCGTCCAGGAACTCATCCCCCACATCGAGAAGAAGTACCGTGGGCTCGGCCAGGGCTGGGCACGCTTCATGTACGGCGGCTCGACCGGCGGCTGGGAGGCGATGGCGGCCCAGGTGTTCTATCCCGACGCCTTCAACGGCGCCTACATCGCCTGCCCCGACCCGATCGACTTCCGGGCCTTCACCACGGTGAACCTCTACGAGGACGAGAACGCCTATTTCCTCGACGATCCCTTCAAGCGCACGCCGCGGCCGGCTCATCGCAACTGGCTCGGCCACGTCGACGCCATGCAGGCGGAGGTGAACCGGCTGGAGCTGGTGCTGGGCACCCGGACGCGTTCGGGCCAGCAATACGACATCTGGGAGGCGGTGTTCTCACCGGTGGGGCGCGACGGCTACCCCGCGCGGATCTGGGACCGCGGCACCGGCGTCATCAACCGCCAGGTGGCCGAGTACTGGCGGGACAACTACGACCTGGTGCACATCCTGAAACGCGACTGGGAGAAGGGGCTGGGCCGGAAGCTCCAGGGCAAGCTGCACCTTTACGTCGGCGACATGGACAACTACTACCTGAACAACGCCGTCTACCTGGCGGAGGAGTTCCTGGAATCGACGCGCAACCCCTACTACGACGGCGAGGTGGACTACGGCGATCGCGCCGAGCACTGCTGGAACGGCGACCAGACGCGGGCCAACGCCTACTCGCGTCTGCGCTACCACCAGATGTTCATGCCGCGCGGCGTCGAGCGCATGTTGAAGACCGCCCCGCCGGGCGCGGATCTGAAGAGCTGGCGGTACTGATCTCCGGCTAGCGGCTAGCGGCTAGGGGCTGGGGCTGGGGCTGGGGCTGAGAACCAGCCGCTGGCCGCATCACGCTGCCGACGACGCGCCCTGGGCCACGCGGGCGGCGCGGCCTCGCCACCGCTCGGCGGCGCTCAAGGCCGTGATCGCGCTGCGGCGCAGGACGGCGTTCTCGGTCGGGTTGAAGATGAACCGGGCGTCGAGCGGCCGTATCGGCCGCGGGTCCGCGACCCGTTCGCGGGCCTGGGTCCGCCAGCACCGGGGGCAGCGCCAGACCGGCGTGCCGTGATCGGTGTCACGCACGAGCAAATCGTGGCCAGAAACAGCACAACGTAGGGTTCCGAACGCCATTCCTTCGCCTCCGCCACCTCGACAGGGCACGTCGCGTGCCAGGTCCATTCAGTGCAGAGAGCGGCAAGCCTCGCCGGGGCCCCTCACGGCCGGCTTCGGAAAGTCAACGAACCAGCGACCTTTTCTCGGGTCCCAGCTGGCGGTCGAGCTTTGCTATCCCCGGCGCGGAGAGTACAGTTGTGCGCATGCGTGCAGCGGCAGCGCTCTTGACGGTGTTGTGCGGTCCGGCGCTCGCCCTGGGCCAGAACGTGCCGGCGCCGGCGGCCTCTCCCCAGGCGCCAGCCGCCAAGCGGCCTCGCGCCGCGGCCACGGTCGTGCTGACCGCGACGGTGAACGACCCCACCGGGGCGCCGATCGCCGACGCCAAGGTCACCGTCATCGGCCCCGTGGAGCGCGAGGGCACCACCACCTCGGCCGGGCAGGTTCGCCTGCTGGGCATTCGGGCGGGTACCTACCGGCTGCGCTTCGAGAAAGAGGGCTTCCACACCTTCGAGAAAGAGGTGACCTGGCGATCGGGGGCGCCGCCCCAGGTCGAGGCCACCCTGACCCCGGCGCCTCCCCCCCCGCCGCCGCCGCCGCCGCCCCCGCCGCCGCCCGAGCCACCCAAGGCGGCCGCCCCCGACTACCCGCCCGGACAGCTGGCCACCCTGTCGCTGCCCGACTACATCGAGCAGAACCACATCAGCACCAAGGAGCCCCAGAAGGAGAGCCTCATCGGCTGCAGCGGCGGCGCCCAGTCGTGGCTGTGGCAGGTGCGCGACCCGTGGTCGAACCGCGTGCACGACGCCGCGGAGCTGATGCTCTACGTGGTCGGCGGCGAAGGCACCGTGGTGGTGAACGGCCGCAGCATCGCGCTCGAGGCCGGCAGCTACGTGATCGTGCCGCACGGCACGACCTACAGCCTGTCGAAGCGGGGTCGGGCCGCAGCCGTCTACATCCTGGCCACGCTGTCGGGACCACCCTGCGCGCAGTAGATCCCCGACCGGCGGCTAGCGGCTAGCGGCTAGCGGCTAGTAGACTCATTGGCGTCATGTCCAGTTCCGATGGCGCCCCCTCGGCCGCCGAGGCCGCGGCGCCACCCCTCGACTTCATCCGCGAGATCGTCGCCGCCGATGTCGCCGCCGGCGCCAACGGCGGCCGGGTGGTGACCCGCTTCCCGCCCGAGCCCAACGGCTACCTGCACATCGGCCACGCCAAGGCGATCTGCCTGGACTTCGGCGTCGCCGACGAGTACGGCGGCACCTGCAATCTCCGTTTCGACGACACCAACCCGGTGAAGGAAGACGTCGAGTACGTGGACTCGATCAAGGAGGACGTCCGCTGGCTCGGCTTCTCGTGGGACGACCGCGAGTACTACGCCTCGGACTACTACGAGCGGCTCTACCAGGACGCCGAGGGCCTCATCCGCCGCGGCGTCGCCTACGTCGACTCACACTCCGCCGACGAGATCCGCGCCCACCGCGGCACCCTCACCGAGCCGGGCACCGACTCGCCGCATCGTACCCGGACGGTCGAGGAGAACCTCGACCTGTTCCGCCGCATGCGCGCCGGCGAGTTCCCCGACGGCGCCCACGTGCTGCGGGCGAAGATCGACATGGCGTCGCCGAACATCAACCTGCGCGACCCGGTGCTCTACCGGATCCGGCACGCCGAGCACCACCGGACCGGCACCGCGTGGTGCATCTACCCGATGTACGACTACGCGCACCCGCTGTCGGACGCCTACGAGGGCGTCACGCACTCGCTGTGCACGCTGGAGTACGAGGCGCACCGGCCGCTCTACGACTGGGTGGTCCGCGAGTGCCGCACCGCGCACACCCCGCGGCAGATCGAGTTCGCGCGCCTGAACCTCAATTACACGGTGATGAGCAAGCGGAAGCTCCTGCAGCTGGTGGCGCAGGGCCGCGTCACCGGCTGGGACGACCCGCGGATGCCGACCCTGTCGGGCATGCGGCGGCGCGGCTACCCGGCGGCGGCGATCCGCGACTTCTGCACCCGGGTCGGCGTCGCCAAGAAGGAGAACGTCATCGACATCGGGCTGCTCGAGCACTGCGTGCGCGAGGACCTGAACCGCACCGCGCCGCGGGCGATGGCGGTGCTCAGGCCGCTCAAGGTGGTGCTGACCAACTACCCCGAGGGACACACCGAGACGATGGCGGTGGTGAACAACCCCGAGGATCCGTCCGCCGGCACCCGCGAGGTGCGATTCGGCCGCGAGCTCTACATCGAGCGCGACGACTTCATGGAGAGCCCGCCGAAGAAGTTCTTCCGGCTGGCGCCCGGCCGCGAAGTGCGGCTGCGCAATGCCTATCTCGTCACCTGCACCGAAGTGGTCAAGGACGCCGCCGGCGAGGTGGTGGAGCTGCGCTGCACCTACGACCCGGCGACCCGCGGCGGCGACGCTCCAGACGGCCGCAAGGTGAAGGCCACGCTGCACTGGGTGTCGGCCGCGCACGCCGTGGACGGCGAAGTGCGGCTCTACGACCGGCTGTTCTCCGCCGAGAACCCCGAGAGCGCCGCCGAGAAGGCCGGCCAGACCTTCCTCGACCTGCTGAATCCGGCCAGCCTCGACGTGCTGACCGGCTGCAAGCTCGAGCCGATGCTGGCCGTGGCCGCGCCCGGCACGCGCTACCAGTTCGAGCGGCTCGGCTACTTCGCCGCCGATCCCGACGGCGTGGCCGGGGCGCCGGTGTTCAACCGCACGGTGTCGCTCAAGGACACCTGGGCGAAGGTCGCCGCGCGCGACACGCCACCGTCGTCATCATCGTAGGGCAGCGCTTCAGCGCCGCCGCCGATCGCCTGACGGAGATACCGCCGATGCCGCAACTGGCCGTGGGCGACAAGGCGCCCGACTTCACCCTCACCGACGACACCGGCGCACCGGTGACGCTGTCGAAGCTGCGCGGGAAGAAGGTGATTGTCTACTTCTATCCGGCGGCGATGACGCCGGGCTGCACCGCCCAGGCGTGCGACTTCACCGACTCGCTCGACGCGCTGCGCGCGCAGGGCTACGAGGTGCTGGGCGTCTCGCCCGACCCGCCGGAGAAGCTCGCGAAGTTCAGGGCTCGCGACCACCTGACCATCACGCTGCTGTCGGATCCGGACAAGGACATCCTGAAAGCGTGGGGCGCCTTCGGCAAGAAGCTGCTCTACGGCAAGCCGGTCACCGGCGTGATCCGTTCGACGTTCGTCGTTGACGAGAAGGGCACGCTGGCCTACGCCGCCTACGGCGTGAAGGCGACGGGGCACGTCGCCAAGCTGCGCAAGGATCTCGGGATCTGAGGGCGGCCCCAGCTCGCCCTGGCGAGGCCTAGCGCGACTCGTCGACGGCGACGTCCACCGGGGTCGCGTGCAGCGCGTCGGCGGCCGCCCGCGGGTCGAGCGACACCAGGAAGCCACGCCGCCCGCCGTTGAGGTAGATGCGGTCGAGCGCCAGGATGCTGCGCTCGACGTAGATCGGCAGGGCCTTGCGCGTGCCGAACGGCGACGTGCCGCCCACCTGGTAGCCGGTATGCCGCTCGGCGACGTCCGGCGCGCACGGCTTGACGGTCTTCACGCCGATCTGCCGCGCCAGGTTCCTGGTGGACACCTCGCGGTCGCCGTGCATCAGGACGACGAGCGGTTGCTTCCGCTCGTCCTCCATCACCAGGGTCTTGACCACGTGATGCTCGGGCACGCCGAGCGCGCGGGACGACACGGCGGTGCCGCCGCGCTCCTCATAGCGGTATTCGTGCTCGGTGAAGACGATGCCGTGGCGGCGCAACGCGTGCACCGCCGGCGTGGCGCCGGCGGACATGTCAGGCGTCGAGCGCGGTGGGCCGGCGTTCATGCCAGCGGGCGCGATCCTGGTAGGCCTTCGCCAACGCCAGCAGCTGATGCTCGCGGTACGGCTGGGCGTAGAACACGATGCTGGTCGGGGTGCCGCCCTCGCCGGTGAAGCCGTTGGGCACGTTCACCGCCGGGTAGCCGGCCAGATTGGCCATCTGGAAGTGGCGCTGGCCCGGCGGCGGCGGCGTGCGCGGCGGTCGCGGCGCGCCGGGCGCGCGCGGCGCCGGGGGGCCGCCGGGACCGCCGCGGCCGATGCTGTTCGAGGCGACGACGTAGACGTCCACGTGCGCGGTGGCCGTGGCCAGCGCCTCCATCATCATCATCCGCGCCCGCTGGCCCTGCAGGAAGTCCACCGCCGACACCAGCCGGCCGGTGGGCCGGCCGCGATTCCGGGACCTGGCCATCCGCCCGGCCCGGGCGTGCTCGTCGAAGAAGGCGCCGGATTCGACGCCGATGGCGCTGACGTCGTAGTCGAAGTCGGGCACGGGCACCGGCATGAACTCGCGGAGGCCGAGGCCCTTCAAGGCGTCGAGGGTCGCCGCGGCGTTGGTCTTGGCGGCCGGTTCGGTCAGCTCGTCGAACGACGCCTGGAGGATGCCCACCTTCAGCCGGCGGACGTCGAGCGTCGCATTCCAGTTGAACGGCACCTCGGTGACGCTCATGTCGCGGCCATCGGGCCTGGCGATGGCCTGCATGACCAGCGCGCAGTCCTCGGCGTGGCGGCAAAGCGGCCCGAGCCGGTCCTGCGTCCACGACAACGCCATGGCGCCGTGGCGGCTGACGCGCCCGAAGGTCGGCCGCAACCCGACCAGGCCGCAGCGCGCCGCCGGGCTCAGGATCGAGCCGCTCGTCTCGGTACCGATGGCGAAGCCGACGTCGCCGGCGGCGGTCGCCGACGCCGGGCCGGCCGACGAGCCGCTCGATCCCTGTGTGGGATCCCACGGGCTCTTGGTCTGGCCGCCGAACCAGTTGTCGCCGGCCGCCAGCTCCCCGGTCGTGAGCTTGGCGATGAGCACGGCGCCGGCATCGCGCAGCATCTCGACGAGGCTGGCGTCGTAATCGAACTGCTGCTCGGTGAAGGCCGGCGAGCCCCAGGTGGTCTTGAACCCCTTCACCGAGATGATGTCCTTGCAGCCCCACGGGATGCCGTGCAGCGGCCCCTTGTAGCGGCCGGCGGCGATCTCTTTGTCGGCGCGCTCGGCTTCGGCCAGGCCGTGGTCGTCGAGGAAGGTCACCACGTGGTTGAGCTGCGGCTGGTGACGGTGCAGCCGCGCCAGGTACATCCGGGTCAGCTCCACCGACGTGACCTGCTTCGAGCGCACCAGCTCGGCGAGGTGGCGCACCGGCCAGAAGGCGACGTCTTCGAGGTTCGCCGGGCGCTTGACCGCCGGCGGCTTGCTCATCACCCACGGGTGACGCGTGCGATCGACGCGCATTCCGGCGACCACCGGGCTGAAGTGGTACGGCGGCGAGACGTCGTTGGGGATGTGCAGGGCGCGCAGCGCCTCGACTCGCTCGAGGGAGGTATTCGCTCCCTCGACCATCGCCTGGCGGTCTGCTTCGCTGAGCTCGAGGCCCGACAGTTTCAGGGCATCGGTCAGCATCGCCAGCGTCACGCGGTCGGCACCGGCGTCCTGCATCCTGGCCCACAGCACGCCGGGGGCCAGCGTGCTGCCGAGACCGGCGGCGGTGAAGTGGGCGAGGAAGCGGCGGCGGGTGTCGGCGGCGAGCATCACGGCCGCGATTATCGCCGGTTTGGCGCCATCGACCGCCCGGCGCCCATGGGACGAGGACGAACTCGTTGGGACGAACCGGCGCTCGGGGCGCCCGTGAGTCGGCACATAATCGGCCGGCTCGGCGGCCGGTGCCGTCGACCCCGATTCGCGATGACCCTGCCTGCGGGCGCCACGCTCGGCCCCTACGAGATCGTCGGCCAACTCGGCTCGGGCGGGATGGGCGCCGTCTACGAGGCGCGCGATCCGCGGCTGGGCCGCCACGTCGCCGTCAAGGTCCTGCCGGCGTCGTTCGCCGCCGACGCCGCCCGCGTCCGCCGCTTCGCGCAGGAGTCGCGGGTCGTCGCGATGTTGAGTCACCCCAACATCGTCACGGTGCACGATGTCGGCAGCGAGGCGTCCACGCCGTATCTGGTCACCGAGCTGCTCGACGGCTCGACGCTGCGGGCGCGGCTCGGCGCGGCGATGGCGCCCGAACAGGCGTTGCACTACGCCAGTCAGGTCGCGCTGGGGCTGGCAGCCGCGCACGGCAAGGGCGTCGTCCATCGCGACCTCAAGCCGGAGAACATCTTCATCGAGCGCAACGGCCGGGTGAAGATCCTCGACTTCGGCGTCGCCAAGGCGACGGCGCCGTCGTCCACCGTCGACGAGGCGACGGCCGCGCCGTCGACGCTGACCGAACCGGGACAAGTCATCGGCACGGTGGCGTACATGTCGCCGGAACAGGTGGCGGGCCGACCGGTGGACGCGCGCTCCGACGTGTTCAGTCTCGGTGCGGTGCTCTACGAGATGCTCTCCGGGCGGCGCGCCTTCGCCGGCGCTTCGGCGACCGAGACGATGGCGGCTATCCTCCGGGACGACCCGGACCTGTCGGCCATGCCGGCCAGGGTGTCGGCGGTGGTGCAGCGCTGTCTGGCGAAGCAGCCTGACGACCGGTACCAGTCGGCCGGCGACCTGGCCTTTCAACTGAACGGGCTGCAGGCCGAGGGGGCCGCCGGCGGGAGGATGCGCCGCCGTGGGCGCGCGGCGCTCGTCGCGCTCCTGGTCGCCGTGGTGGCAGCGCTGGCCGGCGCCGGCGTTTCGTGGGTGACCGCTCGGCCCGTCCCCGCCACCGGGCCGATGCCGGTGACCTACGAGCGGCTGACGTTCCGCAGCGGCGTCGTGCACGCCGGTCGGGTCGCCCCCGATGGCCAGACGATTCTCTACAACGCCACCTGGGACGGTGAGCCGAACGAGTTGTTCTCGACGCTTGTGGGCAGTCCGGAGTCGCGTACGCTCGGCCATCGCGACGTCGACCTGATGGCGGTGTCGGCCAGCGGCGAGCTGGCGGTGACCCTGCGCCCGGTGCGACGCGGCGTCCAGGGTGGACGGGGCACGCTGGCGCGCGTCGGACTGACCGGCAACGCGCCACGACTGCTGGCCGAGGACGTCGTCGCTGCTGACTGGAGCCCCGCCGGCGACCTCGCCGCGGTCCGCCTCGTGGCCGGGACCTTCTCGGTCGAGTTCCCGCTCGGCACGCCGATCTATCAGACGACGACGTCCATCTCGGCGATGCGCCTCGCGCCCGACGCCAGCCGGCTCGCCGTCTTCGAAGGCGGCGAGGTCGCCATCCTCGACCGCCGCGGCCAGCGACAGGTGCTGTCGAGCGGCTGGTTCCAGGGCAGCTCATTGGCGTGGTCGCCCGATGGCCGCGAGGTCTGGTTCAGCGCCTCCGAGACCGTGCCGACCGTGGCGACAGCCGCCATCTTCGCCGTGTCGCTCGACGGCCGGGTCCGCACCATCCTGCGCGCGCCGGGCGGCATCACGCTGCTCGATCTCACCCGCGACTACCGCGTGCTCGCCAAGACCGACCCCAGCCACAAGGGGCTGCGCTTCTATTCGGCGGCCACCGGCACCGAGCGCGACCTCACCTGGTTCGACTGGGGGCTGGTCGGCGATCTGTCGCCGGACCTGACCATGCTGTTGTTCTCGGAAGGCGGGCACGCCGCCGAGCGCGGCCGGACCACCTACATCCGCGGCACCGACGGCTCGCCGGCCGTCCGGCTGAGCGACGGCACCGCGCAGGCGTTCTCCCCCGACGGCGATCGCGTGCTGCTGCTGCGGCAGGTCGGCAATTCGACCCGGCTGGTGTCGGTCCCGACCGGGGTCGGACAGGAAATTCTCCTCACCGACGCCGCTGTCGACTGCGCCAGGGCCCACTGGGTGGGCGACGGCAGCCGCGTCGTGGTGGTGGCCCGGCTGCCCGGCGAGGCGTATCGCACCTTCGTGATGAGCGCCACGGGCGGGCCGCTGCAGCCGATCACGCCGCCGCGGGTGACCGGCACGGTCGTGTCGCCGGACGGGCAGTGGCTGCTGGCGGCCGCCCCCGGCGAGGCCATTGCCCGCTACCCCATCGCCGGTGGCCCGCCGCAACCGATCCCCGGCCTCGACGCCGAGGACGGTCCGGTCCGCTGGAGCCTGGATGGCCGGTCGATCTACGTCCGGCGGGACTTCCAGCGCGACCACCCCGACGCCATCGACGTGTTTCGCGTGGAGGTGGCGACCGGACGACGGACGCTGTGGAAGCGCATCCAGCCGACCCCCTTCACCCGGATGGCCGACCTGCTGCCGATCGCCATCGGCCGCGACGAGCGGTCGTACGCCTACACGTGGTGGCGCGCCGCGACGGATCTCTTCCTGATCGACGGGCTGCGCTGAGACGGCGCGTCGAGAGCCGTCTATCATCACCCCATGCGACACCCGACCTCGGCGCTGCTCCTCGTCGTGACGACGGCGCTCGGCGCCCAGTCAGCCGCACCGCATCTGCCGCCGCTCGACCGGTCGCTGCCGCCGCGGGCCGAGACGATCTATCGCGCCGTCGAGACGCGCGTGGACCGCGACGCGGCGATGGCGCTGGTGACGAAGATGGCGCCGCTGTGGCGGCTGGCGGGCAACCCGCAGTTCGACCAGTCGCTCGAGTGGATCGACACCGCACTGAAGGGCGCCGGCATCGCCACGCACTACGACACGATTCCCTCGACGAGCCAGGGTTGGCAGATGCGCGACGCGGTGCTCCGGCTCGACGGCCCCGACGGCGAGATCGTGCTGTCGCGCGCGCAGGACCGCGTGCCGCTGGCCATCAACTCGTTCGCCACGCCGGCCGGCGGCACGACGGCGGCGCTCGTCGACGTCGGCGCCGGCACGGAGGCCGCGCACTACGAGGGACGCGCGGTGACGGGCGCGGTGGTGCTGGCCGACGGGCCGATCGGATCGGCGTGGACCCAGGCGGTCAAGGCGCGCGGCGCGGCCGGGGTGATCTCGACCCAGATCGCCCCCTATACGCAGCCGGCGACGACGCCGAACGTCCTGCAGTGGGGAGCGATCCCCTACGCGCCCGATCAGCCGTCGTTCGGCTTCAAGGCCACGCCTCGGGCAGCGCAGCGTCTGCGCGAGCGGCTGGCGGGCGGTCCGGTGCAGGTGCACGTCACCGCCGACACCGTGTTCCATCGCCGCCCGGTGCGGACGCTGGTCGCCGAGTTTCCGGGCACGCGGTGGCCGGACGAGCGCATGGTGCTGGTGGCGCACGTGCAGGAGCCGGGGGCCAACGACAACGCCACCGGCAGCGGCACGCTGCTGGCGGCGGCCCTGGCGTTACAGAAGGCCATCGGCGACGGCGCGCTCCCCCGCCCGGCGCGCACGCTCACGCTGCTGTGGGGCGACGAGAACCGGATGAGCGACGCGTGGATCGCCGCCGACCCCGCCCGCGCCGCCAAGGTCGTGGCGATGATGTCACTCGACATGACCGGCGAGGACACCGCGAAGACCGGCGGCACCTTCCTCATCGAGAAGGCCCCGGACCCCACCGCGGTCTGGCCGCGTCCCTCGGATCCGCATAGCGAGTGGGGGGCCAGCGAGGTGCCGACGTCGATGCTGGTCGGGACGTTCCTGAACGACCTCCACCTCGGCGTGGCGCTCCGCCGCGCCCGCGACACCGGCTGGGTGGTCCGCACCAACCCCTACGAGGGCGGCAGCGACCACACCTCGTTCACCAGGGCCGGCGTGCCGGCGCTGCTCAACTGGCACTTCACCGATCGCTACTACCACACCAATCTCGACACGGTGGACAAGGTGAGTGCGACCGAGATGCAGCACGTGGCGACCATCGTGGCGACGACGGCGATGTTCCTGGCCGCCGCCGACCAGACCGATGTGGCACCGCTCGAAGCGATGTTGCGCACGGCGCGCGACGCCCGGCTCGACACCGAGCGTCGACACGACGCTCCGGCCGAGGTGATGGACGCCTGGCAGGCGTGGTATCGCCAGGCCATCGCCAGCGTGGCGCGGCTGGCCGGCGCGAAATAGCCCAGCGTCGGCGGCGCGCTCCGACCGCACCAGCGGCCCTTGGGCGCGGTCGTGGTAAGATTCTTACTGGTTATATTCTTACCATGCGCATCACCAGCAAGGGCCAGGTGACGATTCCCCAGGACATCCGCGAACGGCTGGGGTTGCTGCCCGACACCGAGGTCGAGTTCGCGGTCGAACGCGGCGCCGCCGTGATCCGCCTGAAGCGGGGCGCGCCGTCGCGCGCCGAGCGCCTCGTCGGCCACCTGAAGACGCACGGGACGAAGATGCGGATGAGCAGTCGCGATCTGCTGAAGCTGCTGCGCGAGGAGCCCGATGAGCTCGACCCTCGTTGACTCGAACGTCCTCATCGACCTGTTCGACGAGGACTCCGAGTGGCGCGAGTGGTCCGACGCGATGCTGACCCGGGCTGCCACCCGCGGTGCGCTCGTCATCAACCCGATCGTCTTCGCCGAGGTCGCCGCCGGGTTCGACCGGCTGGAAGATGTCGATGCCGCGCTCCCCGAGTCCTACGTGCGTCGGGAGCCGTTGCCCCGGGAGGCGGCGTTCCTGGCCGGCCGGGCGTTCGTGCAGTACCGGCGCCGCGGCGGCACGATGTCAGCGCCGCTGCCCGACTTCTACATCGGCGCCCATGCCGCCGTGGCCGGCCATACGCTCCTCACGCGTGACGCCCGCAGATACCGCCACTACTTCCCGCGACTCCGAGTGATCGCGCCCTGACGCGCTGTCTATTCCGAGCGCAGCGCCACCAGCGGGCTCACCCGCACCGCCCGCCACGCCGGCACCAGGCTGGCGAGCACGGCCACGGCCAGCAGCGCCAGCGGCACGAGCCCGTAGGTGAGCGGGTCCGTGGCCGTGACGTCGTAGAGCAGCGCCCGGAGCAGCCGCGACAACGCCAGCGCCGCGACCAGGCCGAGTGCGATGCCGGCGCCGGCCAGGCCGAGGCCGTTGCGCACGATCATCCCGAGCACCTGACCGCGGTCGGCGCCCATCGCCATGCGGATGCCGATCTCGTGGGTGCGGCGCGCCACCAGGTACGACAGCACCCCGTAGAGGCCGATGACGGCGAGCGCCAGGGCGATGGCGGCGAAGGTCCCGAGCAGGAATCCGGTGAGCCGCGGCGTGGCCAGGGCCGTCGCCACCACCTCGGACATCGGCCGGACCGCAGCCACCGGCAGCGCCGGGTCGAGCTCGCGCACGATGGCCCGAATCGGCGCCGCTGCGCTCATCGGATTGCCGGGCAGGCGGACGACGAGAAAGGCGTTGCGAATCAGGTTGCCGCCGGTGACCAGGTGCCACTGGCTGTGTGGGACGTAGAACTTCTCCTTCACGATGCCGGTGACGCCGTTGTGCCGCTCGTCGGCGACGATGCCGACCACCACCGCTTCTGGACGCGTCATGTTGCTGCCGACGCGCACCCGGCCGCCCAGCGCTTCGCCGTTGGGCCAGTAGGTGCGCGCCATCGTCTCGTTGACGACCATCACCGGCTGGGTGTCCTCGGTGTCGGCGCCGGTGAACCAGCGGCCGCGCAGCAACCGCGTCCCCATCGCCTCGAAGGCGCCGTCGCTGACGATCTGCCAGTCGCCCTTGGCGTTCCTGCCCGGCGACTCCACGAAGCCGTCGATGTCCAGTCCGAAGTCGCCAATCGTCGTCGCCAACGGCAGCGCCCGGACGGCCCCGGCCGCCTCGACGCCGGGCAGTGCGCGTACGCGCTCGACCAGCTGCCGGTAGAACGCGATCACCTTTTCCGGCGTGTCGTAGCGCGTGGCCGGTACAGCGAGGCGCAGGGTGAGGACGCCCTCCGGATCGAAGCCGAGCGGCACCCGGCCCAACGCCGCGAGGCTGCGGCCCATCAGCCCGGCGGCAATCACCAGGACCACGGCGAGTGACACCTCGACCACGACCAGGGCGCCGCGCAGCCGCTGCCGGGCAGCGCCGGCCGTCGCCTGCTGGGTGCCCTCGCGCAGCGACTCGACCAGGTTGACGCGCAGCGTCCGCAACGCCGGCAGCAGGCCGAAGAGCAGCGTCGTCACCACGGCGACGAGGAGCGTGAAGCCGACCACCGTGGGATCGATGGCCAGCGGCGTCAACGGCGGCAGGCTGGCGGGGTCGAGCGCCACCAGCAGGCGGAGGCCGAGGGCGGCGACGCCAAGTCCCAGCGCGGCGCCGACGACGGCCAGCAGCACGCTCTCGGTGAGCAGCTGGCGGACGAGCCGCTCGGCCGAGGCGCCGATCGCCGAGCGCACGGCCAGCTCGCGGGCGCGCGCATCGCCGCGCACCAGCAGCAGGTTGGCGACGTTGGCGCAGGCGATGAGCAGCAGGCAGGCCACCGCGCCCATCAACAACCACAACGCCGGGCGAATCCCGCCGCGGATCTCGTCGTCCAGGCTGGTGGCGAACGCCGAGAAGCGCATCGGCTCGGGATAGAGCCCCTGCTCGGTCATGGCGGCGGTGAGCGCCCGCAGCTCCGCGGTGGCGCTGGCCGCCGTCTGGCCCGGGGCCAGCACCGCGGCGCCGTAGTAGCCGTGGGAGCCGCGCTGGGCGTTGGCTTCGTCGAGCTGCAGGGCGCGCCACAACTCGGTGGGCTCGGCGGCCTCCTCGGTGAAGTCGGTCGGCAGGCGGAAGCCTTGCGGCATGACTCCCACCACCTCGACCGGGACATCGTTGAGGAGAATCCGCCGGCCCACGATCGAGGGGTCGCCGCCGTAGCGCGTCTGCCACAGCGGATACCCGAGCACGGCGACGGGCGGGGCGTTGGGGCGGTCCTCGGCGGGCGCGATCACCCGGCCGAGCAGCGGCGTGGCACCCAGGACGTCGAACGTGTTGGCGGTCACCAGCCCGACGCCGACGCGCAGCGGCTCGCCGTCACCGGTGAGGTTCTGCTGCGCCGAGGTCCAGCCGGCGACGTCGGTGAGGGTCCGCGCCAGCCGCTGGTAGTCGAAGATCTCCTGGTCGGAGAGCCAGGTCTTGTCGAAGCTGACCCAGCGGCTCCAGACCTGCACGCGCCGGTCCGGCTCGCTGTAGGGGAGCGGGGCCAGCAGCACCGCACGGACCACGGTGAAGATCGCCGCGGTGGCGCCGATGCCGAGCGCCAGGGTGACCAGCGCCGCGGCGGCGAATCCTAGCGCCCGGAGCAGCCCGCGAACCCCGACCGTCACGTCGCGCCTCAATCCATCGAGTGCCATCGTGCCCCCGGGCGGGTTAGACGGGCCGGCCGGGTCGAGGGTTGTCGCCCTACAATGCCCGGATGGCCTCGACCACCGCCCCTCCGCTGTCGTCCCTGGTGCAGTCCCAACTGGGAACGCCGTCGCCCATCCGCCAGATCATGAAGATGGCCGAGCGGAAGAACATCCTGGCGATGGGGCTCGACCCCGACGACGTGATCTCGTTCGGTGGCGGCTGGGTCAACCACGAAGCCCCCGAGGCCTTCCGGCAGGCCTACCAGGACATCGTCAACGATCCCGAGACCTTCCACCGCAGCGGCGCCTACACGGCGACGCTCGGCGACCTCGCCTGCCGCGAGCAGATCGCCCGCTTCGACGCCCATCTCTTCGCCGTCCCGCGGCTCGGCCCGGAACACGTCGCCATCGGCCTGGGCAGCAGCCAGATCACCCGCGACCTGTTCACGACGCTCCTCGATCCCGGCGACGCCGTGATGCTGCTCGACCCGACCTACGCCAACTACGAGGGCCAGATCGGCTTCGTGGCGCCGGGGGCGCGGATCGTCCGGCTGCCGGTCGTCGACGCGGCGACGTGGACCTACCGCCCGCAGGCCGATCCCGAGGGCGTGGCCCGCGACTTCATTCGCCTCTTCGACCAGCACCGTCCGAAGCTGGTCCTCTTCGGCGCGCCCGACAACCCCACCAGCCAGGTGGTGCCGCAGGCGCTCGCCGAGCTGATGCTGGAGCGCACGGCGGCGGCGGGCTCGTGGTTGGCCATCGACTGCGCCTACAAGTGCCAGTATTTCCAGGCCACGCCCGAGTACTACCGCTGGTCGCCCACCGACCACCCGCACCTCATCGCCATCCATTCCAACTCGAAGTGGGCGCGCGGGCTGGGCCGGCGCCTGGGCTGGATCGAAGCCTCCACGGCGGTGGTAGATGCCATCGAGCGCGTCCAGCAGTGCAGCATCCTGTGCCCCGACACGCTGTCGCAGATGGCCATGGCGCGCTTCCTGGCCCGGGCGATCGACGACGGATCGCTGCGCCGCTACGTGGACGACACGAATGCGCTCTACCGCGAAGCGGCCACGGTGACGCTGGCGGCCATCGACGCACACATCGGCATGCGGCGCCTGGATCCCTTCGGCGGCCTTTACACCGTGATGGACGTCGGCCGCGACGCCGACCAGTTCGTGCCGGACGCGCTCAAGGCCACCGGCGTGCTGCTGGTGCCCGGCCGCGGATTCGGCCCGTCGATCGCCAACGGCGTGCGCGTGTCCTACGGGCCGCTGGTGCGGGATCACGCCAGGATCACCGAGGGGTTGCGGCGCCTCGGCGGGTGGATGCGCGGCTGATCCACGCCGCGATTCCGCTTGCCTCGGGCTGGGCCGGGTCCATAATGGCCGGCATGCGGATGAGACTCGCCTGCCCGGTCGTGTTCGTCGCCGCACTGCTGGCGCCGCACACCGCCATCGCCCAGACCCCCGCGGCGGCCCCGACCTACACCCGGGACGTTGCGCCGATCCTCTTCGCCCAGTGCACCACCTGCCATCGCCCCGGCGAGGTGGCGCCGATGTCGCTGCTCTCCTACAAGGAGGTGCGGCCGTGGGCCCGGGCCATCGCCGCCAAGGTGGCCGACGGGACGATGCCGCCGTGGCATGCCGATCCGGCGATCGGCCACTTCGCCAACGCGCGGCGGCTGACCGAGGCGCAGATTTCCACGATCGCGGCGTGGGTCTCCGCCGGTGCGCCTGAGGGCGACGCGAAGGACTTGCCGGCGGCGCCGCGATACGCCGACGGCTGGTCGATCGGCCAGCCAGATGCCGTCCTGGAGATGCAGGAGGACTACCCGATTCCCGCCGCTGGCGAGATCCCGTACGTGTACTTCGAGGTCCCGGCCAACTACGACGAGGACCGCTGGGTGCAGGCGTGGGAAGTGCGACCGGGCAATCGCGCGGCGGTGCACCACGTGATCGTCTACCTGCGGCCCCCGGCGGCGCCGGCCGCGGCGCCCGGCACCCCGGCCAGGCCAAGGCCGCGCGGGACGGTGACCTTCGCCGAGGGGATGGACATTCCTGCCGGGCAGACCGGCGGCGATCCGCTCCCCGAGGGCCAACGCAAGGTGTTCGCCAACGCCCGCCCGCGGCCGCGCGGGCTGAGCGGCTCGCTCGGCGGCTTCGTGCCCGGCAACGGCCACCGCGTCTTCCCGGCGGGCACGGCGATGCGGTTGCCCAAGGGCACGTCGCTGGTGTTCCAGATGCACTACACCGCCACCGGGACCGAGACGACCGACCGCACGCGCATGGGCCTGGTCTTTGCGAAGGAGGCGCCGCGGATGCCGCTGGGCGGGACGGCGCTGGTGAACGGCTCGCTGCACATCCCGGCCGGGGCGGCCAATCACCGCGTCGACGCCGAGATGACGCTCAACCGCGACCTGCTGCTCTTCAGCATGACGCCGCACACCCACGTGCGCGGCATCCGCTGGTACTACGAGGCGGTCTACCCGGACGGCCGGCGCGAGCCGATGCTGTCGGTGCCGAACTACGACTTCGAATGGCAGCACGAGTACCAGTTCGAGACGCCGATGCGGCTGCCGGCCGGCACCGTCGTCAAGGCCTCCGCCTGGTACGACAACTCGACGGCGAACAAGTCGAATCCCGATGCCACGGCCGAGGTCTGGTGGGGCGATCAGACCTGGGAGGAGATGATGTTCACCAGCTTCACCTGGCACGTGCTGCCGGTGACGGCCACGCCGCGCTGAGGGGCGCCTCGCGGGTGGCCGCGCCGGTCAGCTGCGCGGAAATCCCGGCGCCTCGACGACGCGGCGCGCCTGCCATAGGTGTCGCCGGTCGTGGGCCGGCACGACCAGCAGCGCCGTGGACAGCCGCATCCGTACCCAGCCGAGGAAGGGGTTGGCGGCGACGACGCGGTTCGGGTCGAGCTCGGCGGCGAGGGCCACGAGCCGGCGATACGGATCGTGGCTCCCGACGTAAGCGGCGAGCGCGTCGGCCAGCGGCATCGACGAGGGCGGGACCAGCTTCTCGAAGGTCTTGATCTTCCGTCGCGGCGGCGGCTCGAGCGTCCCGACGAACCAGCGGCCGATGGCCGTCGGCGCCAGGCCGGTGAAGGGCGTCGGGCCGGCGCCGCGAGCCCGCTCGGCGACCGGCAGGAAGTGGCTCGTATAGGCGCTGTTGCTGAGCGCCAGGTGGTCGAGACACTGCGCCACGCTCCACCCGGTGCCGCCGCCGGGCTGCCAGTTGGCTTGGGCGTCGGTGAGGGAGGCGGCCAGGGCGCGCGCGTCGGCTTCGGCGGCGGCGATCTCGTCGAGCAGGCGCTGCAGCTCCGGCGGCATGTCCGGATTCTACTGACGCTTTCGTGACTGAACACCGTTCGTGCCAGGCACCGCCGGGCCCTTCGGTGCCTGGCACCGGCGGTGGCGGATCACGCTATCGTCACCGACGCCGCGCCGCCGACTCCCCCAGAGGGCGGTTCCCGTCTCGTCCCATGCCCGGACAACCTGGCGCGCCACCGGACACCCCGCGCGCCCTTGCCGGCGTCCTTCGGACGAAATCGACGCGCCGACGGCCGCCCCTCCGGCGAAATCCTGGCACGGGATTCGCCACCCCGGTCGCCATGACCGCGGTTCTCCAGGACCTCCGTTACGCCCTTCGCTCTCTGGGCCGCGCGCCCGGTTTCGCCGCCGTCGTCGTGCTCACGCTCGGCCTCGGCATCGGCGCCAACACGGCGATCTTCTCGCTGCTCGACCAGGTGGTGCTGCGCGCCCTGGCGGTGTCGGCGGCCGACGACCTGGTGCAGCTCGACGGCCCGGGCACCTTCCGCGGCCGTACGACGCTCGGCCGCGCGTTCTCGCAGCCGATGTTCCGCGACCTGCAGCAGGGCGACACGGGATTCAGCGCGCTCATCGCCCGCGCCCCGGCCAGCGCGTCGTTCCGCGTCGGCGACGAGAGCGAACGGGTCGTCGCCGAGATGGTGTCGGGCAACACGTTCGCGGTGCTCGGCGTGACGCCGGCGCTCGGCCGTTTCTTCACCGCCGAAGAAGACACCGTCGAGGGTCGCGATCCCGTCATCGTCCTCACCGACGCCTTCTGGCGACGACGCTTCAACGGCGATCCCGGCGTCGTCGGCCGGCAGGTGGTCGTCAACGCCGCGCCGATGACCGTCGTCGGGGTGGCCCGGCCGGGGTTCTACGGCGTGCTCGCCAACGAGCAGCCGGCGTTCTTCGTGCCGCTGGCGATGAAGCGGGCGCTCACCCCGACGCGCGACGACTACGCCGATCGCCAGTCGCGCTGGCTGAACGTCGTCGGCCGGCTCGCCCCCGGCGTCAGCCGCGAGCAGGCCAAGGCCGCCGCCGACGTCCGCTACCGGCAGATCAACGCCTACGAGCTCGAAGCGGTGCCGCAGTTCGCAGCGTCGTCGGACCTCTTCAAGGAGCGCTTCCGCGCCAAGCAGCTGGTGCTGCACGACGCCTCGCGCGGGTTGTCGCAGATTCGCGGCGATTTCAGCGGTCCGGTGGCGGTGCTGATGGGCATGGTCGGCCTGGTGCTGCTCATCGCCTGCGCGAACGTCGCCAATCTCATGCTGGCGCGGGCGACCGGACGCCAGCGCGAGATGAGCGTGCGGCTCGCGGTCGGCGCCAGCCGGGCCCGACTGGTACGCCAGACGCTGGTGGAAAGCGCGGTGGTGGCGGTGCTGGGCGGCGCCTGCGGCCTGCTCGTGGCCGCGTGGCTCGGCGACCTGCTGCTCGGAGTCCTGCCGCTCGACGGCCTCGGCGTGGCGCTGACGACGACGCCGGACGCCCGGGTGCTCACCTTCACGCTGGTCACCGCGGCCCTCACCGCCGTGCTGTTCGGGCTGGCGCCGGCGCTGCGGGGATCGGCCGTCGATCTCAACCGCGCGCTCAAGGAGGAGGCCAGTGCCGCCGGCGGCGGCGTGCAGCACGCGCGGCTGCGCAAGACCCTGGTGGTGGCGCAGGTGGCGCTGTCGACGCTGCTGGTCGCCGGGGCCGGCCTCTTCGCCCGCAGCCTGTCCAACCTGAAGACGCTCGGTCCGGGCTTCGACACCGACCACGTCGTGACCTTCGCCATCGATCCGACGCTGTCGGGGCACTCGCAGGTGGCGACCAAGCAGCTCTATGCGCAGCTCACCGAGGACCTCGGCCGGCAGCCCGGCGTCGTCTCGGTGTCGCTGGCCGACAACGCGCTCCTCACCGGCAGCACCTCGCAGCGGACCATCCGCGTCCAGGGCTACGAACCGCAGCAGGGCGAGGACATGAACCCGTGGACGTGGGAGATCGGCCCCGGCTACTTCGCCACGCTCGGCGTGCCGATCGTCGCCGGTCGCGACTTCACCGAGCGCGATGCCGACGGCGCGCCGCTGGTCTGCATCGTCAACGAGACGTTCGCCCGTTACTTCTTCGGCGCCGAGAACCCGATCGGCCGGCGGGTCGGCTACAGCGTCTGGAACGACGACGGGCGGATGGAGATCGTCGGCGTGGTGAAGGACACCTCGTACGGGCAGGTGCGGCCCGGGGAAGCGGGGGGCGATGCCACCGGCCAGCTGCGCGTGCCCAATACCGGCGTCCCCCGCGTCGTCTACACGCCGTACCGGCAATCGGAGGAGATCGGCCAGGTCACGTTCTACGTGCGCGCGGCGGCGACGGCGGCGCCGGCGCTGCCGGCGCTGGCCCGCGAGGCGGTGCAGCGCGCCGACCGCGGGCTGCCGGTGTTCTCGATGACCACCCTGGCCACGACGGTGGACGAGTCGCTGGCGGTGGAGCGGATGCTGGCCGTGCTCTCGACGCTGTTCGGGGCGCTGGCGACGACCCTGGCGGCGGTGGGCCTCTACGGGCTGATGAGCTACTCGGTGGCCCGCCGCACCCGCGAGATCGGCATCCGCATCGCGCTCGGCGCCGCCCGTCCCGACGTGCTCGGACTGGTGCTGCGCGACGTGGTGCTGCTCACCGGCATCGGCATCGCGGTCGGCCTGCCCGGCGCCTATGCGATCGGCCGCGCCGCCGAGTCGCGGCTGTTCGGCCTGTCGCCCCTCGATCCGTCGTCGCTGGCGCTGGCGGCGGCGCTGCTGACGGTGGTGAGCCTGGCGGCCGGTTACCTGCCGGCACGGCGGGCGGCGGCGACGCAGCCGCTGCTGGCACTGCGAACGGAATGAATGAGCGCGGCGCGACTACAATTCGGGCATGGTCGCTCGCGTGCTGCCGCTGCTCCTCGGCGCGATGATCGGGGCGGCAGCCCCGGTGCCCGCCCAAACCGCCTCGCCCGCTCCCGGCATCCCGCTCGACGTCGCCACCCGGCGCGCCGCGATCGTCTCGGATCTGCGCTACGAGCTGGCGCTGACGGTGCCCCGCGAGCAGCAGGCGCCGATTACCGGGTCGATGATCGCGCGTTTCGCGCTGTCCGACGCGTCGCAGCCGCTGGTCATGGACTTCGCGCCCGGCGCGCCCAACGTGCGGAGCGTGGCGGTCAACGGCACGGCGGTGACCGCGGCGTTTCCCCAGGATCACATCGTGGTGCCGGCGGCCGCGCTCACCGCCGGGCCGACCGAGATCGCCATCGAGTTCACCGCCGGCGACGCCTCGCTCAACCGCAACCCCGACTTCCTCTACGCGCTGTTCGTCCCGGCACGGGCCCACCTGGCGCTGCCGGTGTTCGATCAGCCGGATCTGAAGGCACGCTGGACGCTCGAACTGCGCTATCCCGGCGACTGGCAGGCGGTCAGCAACGGCGCGTCCGCTGCGGTCCCCGACATCGCCCTCTTCGACGGCTCGGCCGGGCGCGGCAGCGTCGTCACCATGCGCTTCGCCGAGACCCAGCCGCTGCCCACCTATCTCTTCTCGTTCGTGGTCGGCGACTTCCAGGTCGAGCAGGCGGTGCGCAACGACCGCACCTTCCGCTTCTACCATCGCGAGACCGACGCCGCGAAGGTGGCCCGCAACCTCGACGCGATCTTCGACCTGCACGCCCGTGCGATCGCCTTCATGGAGGACTACACCGGGATCCCCTACGCCTTCGGCAAGTTCGACTTCGTCGGCATCCCGGCGTTCCAGTTCGGCGGCATGGAACACGCCGGCAAGATCCTCTACAACGCCAACGGCCTGCTGCTCGACGAATCGGCGACGCAGAACCAGTACCTGGGCCGCGCCTCGGTCATCGCCCACGAGACCGCACACATGTGGTTCGGCGACCTGGTGACGATGCGCTGGTTCAACGACGTGTGGATGAAGGAGGTGTTCGCCAACTTCATGGCGGCGAAGATCGTGAACCCCTCGTTCCCCGAGGTGAACCACGACCTGCGCTTCCTCTACGCGCACTACCCGGCCGCTTACGACGTCGACCGCACGGCCGGCACCAACGCCATCCGCCAGGGGCTCGACAACCTCAACGAGGCCGGCAGCCTCTACGGCGCGATCATCTACCAGAAGGCGCCGATCGTCATGCGCCACCTCGAGGCGGCGCTCGGTGTCGAGTCGTTCCGCGACGGACTGCGCGAATATCTCAAGGCCCACGCCTTCGGCAACGCGACCTGGACCGATCTCATCGCCGTGCTCGACGCGCGCACGCCGGTCGACCTCGCGCAGTGGAGCCGGGTGTGGGTGGAAAGCCCGGGGCGGCCGACCATCGCCACCGAGCTCGAGGTGCACGGCGGCCGCATCGAGCGGCTGACGTTCCATCAGGCCGACGGCCGCGGCCGCGAGCTGGTGTGGCCGCAGCAGCTGCGCGTGATCGTCGATCAGGCGGACGGGCCGAGGAGCCTCGTCGTCGAGCTCGACGGCGCGCGAACCACCGTCCCCGAGGTGGTCGGCTGGCCGGCCCCCCGCTTCGTGCTGCCGACCGGCGGCGGCTGGGCGTACGGCGGCTTCGTGCTCGACCCGCAGTCGCGCACCTACCTGTCGCGCTCGGTCGCGTCGATCGCCGATCCGCTGACCCGCGGCGCGGCGTGGGTCACGCTCTGGGAGTCGATGCTCGACGGCGAGGTGCCGCCGACGACGTTCGTGGACACGGCACTGGCCGCGGTGGTCGACGAACCCGACGAGCAGAGCCGCGCCCGCCTGCTCGGCTATCTCGCCACGGCGTGGTGGCGCTTCCTGTCCGACGACGACCGCGCGGTGCGCGCCGCCGGGGCCGAACGGACGCTGCGGAGCGGCCTGGACAGTGCCGCCACCGCGAGCCAGAAGGCGGCGTGGTTCGGCGCGCTGCGGCGCACGGCGACGACGACGCCGACGCTCGCCTGGCTGGCCAATGTCTGGGACACGCGCGAGACGGTGGCCGGGCTGCCCCTGGCCGAGACCGACTACTCGGCGCTGGCGCTGGAACTGGCGGTCCGTGAAGTGCCCGGCTGGGCGAAGATCCTCGACGGCCAGCTCGCCCGCATCGAGAATCCCGACCGCAAGGCGCGCTTCCAGTTCATCATGCCGGCCCTGTCGGCCGATCCGGCCGTTCGCGAGCGCTGGTTCCTGGCCCTGAAGGACGTTGCCAACCGCCGCCGCGAGCCGTGGGTCCTCGACGGCCTGGAGTATCTGCACCACCCGCTGCGCGCCGCGGCCTCGGCGAAGTACGTGCGGCCGAGCCTCGACCTGCTGTGGGAGATCCAGAAGACCGGCGACATCTTCTTTCCGAAGCGCTGGATGGATGCGACCCTTGGCGGCTACCGGGCGCCGTCGGTGGCCACGGCGGTGCGCGACTTCCTGGCCGCCACCCCGCCGTCGTATCCGATACGACTGACCAACATCGTGCTGCAGTCGGCCGACGAGCTGTTCCGCGCCGCGGATCGGCAATAGTGTGATCTCCGCCGTTCGGTGCCTGGCACCGCGGACCCCCGCGGTGCCAGGCACCGAACAGGGAGATTACGATCCTGACTACTGGCTGCTGCGCCCCCCCTTGGTGACCAGCTTCTGCACGCGCCAGTTGATCAGCTCGCCGACCCAGATTTCGTTCTCCGACGGGCAGGCGATGGCGTGGATCCAGCCGAACTCGCCAAGGTTGCGTCCCGGCTGTCCGTAGACGCCGAGCACCTTGCCCTCGAGCGACACCTTGTAGATCCGGCTCGGATACAGGTCGCCGACGAACAGCACCGGGTTCGGCCCCGGCGTCATGCACAGCGCATCGGGAGCGCCGGGCGCCTGCGACCCGGTCTTGGCATCCGGCGCCGGCACGCCGTAGGTGACCTTGCCGCGCTGCAGATCGACGGGCACGTCGATGGTGAACTCGCGGATGTACTTGCCTTCCGGGGTGAACACCTGGATGCGGCGGTTGCCGCGGTCGGCGACGTAGATCTCGTCGGCCGGCGACACGGCGATGCCGTGCGGGGTGTCGAACTGGCCGGGGCCCTTGCCGAGCGAGCCCCAGCTGGCCACCCACTCGCCCTTGGCGTTCACCTTGCCCACCCGCGAGTTCACGTAGCCGTCGCTGAAGTACGAATTGCCCTGCGAGTCCCAGGCGACGTCGGTGGGCTGGTTGAAGGCGTTGTCGCGATGCACCGGCACCGGGTTGCGCGGGTTGTTGTTGGCCGGCAGCTCCACGGGCAGCCCGGCGCGCTTGAGGAGCACGCCGATCTGCGAGGCGTAGTCGGGCGGCACGTCGAGGTGCGACGACTCGCCCTTGCGGCCGAACACCCACTCGACCCGGCCGGAGGGGTTGAACTTGACGATCATGTTCGACCCCTTGTCGACGATCCAGATGTTGTCCTGGCGGTCGATGCGGACGGCGTGCGCGTAGGACAGCGCGAAGTTGTTCTTGCCGATCTCGCGCACGTACTTGCCGTTGGCGTCGAACTCGAGCAGCTGGGCGGCCTGGTTCATGTAGGACGGCCCGGTCAGGTTGCCGCGCGAGAACACGAAGATGTGCTTCTTGGAGTTCACGGCCACGCCGGCGATCTCACCGAAGTGGATGTCGGGCGGCAGGGTGAGGGGATTGGGGACCGAGACGAACGGCAGCTCGGGCACCGCGGCGGCCTGACGGGCGGATGTGGGCAGGACGGCGAGCGCGGCGCAAGCCAGCGCCAGGACGACACCTCTCATGGACAACCTCCTCGAAACCGTGACTCCACGGGCACGTGGCGTGCGCCGCCGATGGTACCGGCGCCCTTCCGGCCACGCAAGACAACCGCCGAAGCCGCCGAGACAACTCGGTGACAACGCCATCACCGGCCGGCCGGGCCCTCAGGCCAGGGACAGCGTGGCCAGGCCCGGCACCAGGAAGAAGCCCATGGCGTCGGTGACGACGGTGAGCAGGACGCTGGCGCCCTCGGCGCGGCCGCGGCCGGCGCCGCGCCGCCACACCGGGATGACCACGCCGGCCACCGCGGCGACGTCTGGACGCCCACCCGCCCGACAGCACCACCACGGCCGACCGTCGACCGCCGCCGGCTACAATGCCGGCGGGAGTCCGCGCATGACCCGCCGCCTCGCACTCGTCGCTGTCCTCACCGTGGCTGCCGTCGCGGCCGCGCCCCGCATCACGGCGCAGACCCGCGCCATCACGCTGCGCGCCCCGCTGGTCCTCGACGGCCGCGGCGGATCGCAGTCCGGCGTGGTCGTCACCATCGAGGGCGCCCGGATTGCCGCGGTGGGCGCCGCCGGTGGGCCGGTCACCTACGACCTGGCGGGCCTGACGCTGCTGCCCGGCTTCATCGACACCCACGTCCACATCGGCTGGCACTTCGACGCCAGCGGCCGTTACCACACCGGGCCGGAACCGGCCGACCAGGCCGCCCTCTACGGCGCCGAGAACGCCTACCTCACCCTGATGGCCGGCTTCACCACCGTGCAGTCGGTGGGGTCGGCGTCGGACAAGGCGCTGCGCGACGCGCTGGCCCGCGGCGTGATTCCGGGACCCCGGCTGCTCTCCTCGCTCGGCCAGATCGCCAACCCCAAGCTGACACCGGAGGAGATGCGCGCCGAGGTCCGCAGGTTCAAGGCGGCCGGCGCCGACCTGGTGAAGATCTTCGCCTCGGCGAGCATCCGCGACGGCGGCGTGCCGACCCTGTCGCAGGCGCAGCTCGACGCCGCCTGCGGCGAGGCCACCGCCCAGGGCCTGCGGTCGATGGTGCACGCGCACGCCCCCGAGGCGATGATGCGGGCGGCGCGGGCCCGCTGCACGGTGGTCGAGCACGGCGGGCTGGCCGACGCCGCGGCGCTGAAGATGCTGGCCGACGCCGGGGTGTGGTTCGACCCCAACATCGGCCTGGTCACGCAGAACTACCTGGAGAACAAGGCGCGCTTCCTCGGCATCGGCAACTACACCGAGGAGGGCTTCGCGTCGATGGCCCGGGCGCTGGAGTCCAAGGACACGATGTTCGCCGCGGCGCTGAAGACCCCCAACCTCAAGATGGTGATGGGCACCGACGCGGTGGCCGGGGCCCACGGCCAGAACATGCGCGAAATCGTCGAGCGGGTGAAGTCGGGCCAGGCGCCGGCCGACGCCATCCGCTCGCTCACGGCGCTGGCCGCCGAGTCGATGGGCCTGCACCGCGAGATCGGCGCCGTCGCGCCCGGGCTCCAGGCCGATCTCGTCGCCGTCGAGGGCAACCCGCTCACCGACATCACGGCGCTGCAGCGGGTGCGCTTCGTGATGCGCGGCGGGACGGTCTACCGGAACGATCGGCGCTAGGGTCGACGCCAGGACGAGGCACCAGGCATGACCGGACCGGCGCCCGCCCGGAGCCCACGAGCCCGCTGCCTGGCAGCCCGGCCGCGAACGTTGCTGCTCGCCGGACTCGTCGCGGCGCTCGGCGTGCCGGCCGCCGCACGGGCCGGCCAGGCCCAGCACGCTGTCGTACATGGCACGGTGATCGACGCCTCCGGCACCGCCGTCCCGGGTGCCGCGGTCAGCCTGGTGGACGCCCTGGGCTACGCCGTCCAGGCCGCCACTGCCGACGCCGGCGGCGGGTTCTCGTTCGTGGCCGTCCCGCCCGGCACCTACACCCTGCGCGCCGAGGCTGGCACCACGCTGGGCGCCGCCCGCACCGTCGTGGTGCGATCGGCCCTGCCGGTGCAGGTGCGACTGGCGCTGACGTCGCGGGTGTCGGAGCACGTCGTCGTGCACGGCGCCGGCGCGCCGCCGGGCGTGACCACCCGCACGACGCTGTCGGGCGATGCGCTGCGCGCGGCGCCGGCCCGCCTGTCGAGCCGGTCGCTGCAGCAGATGCTGGCGACGCTCGCCGGCTGGGCCAGCGAAGACAACGGTCTGCTGCACGTGCGCGGCGTCGACGACGGCTTTCTCTACGTCGAGGACGGCGTGCCCGTCTACGACCGGCTCGACCAGGCCTTCGGCGTCGCTCCCGACCCGTCCGGCGTCGGCAGCCTGCACGTGATGACCGGCTACGTGCCGGCGGAGTTCGGCCTGAAGTCCGGCGCGGTGATCGAAGTGCGATCGGCGGGCCTGGCCGAGCGGCGCTGGAGCGGCGCGCTCGACGGGGGCACCGGCAGCAACCGCCTCGGCGCCGGCCGCGCCACCGCCGGCGGGGCGCTCGGCGCGCGCGGCGAGGTCTCGGCGCACGGCGCCGTCGAGCGCTCCGACCGCTTCCTCGATCCGGTGCATCCCGGCAACCTCCACAACCAGGGCGGCTCGGCCTCCGGCGGCCTGCGCGCGGCGCTGCCCTTCGCCAGCGGCGAGCGCGTGTCGGTCACCGCCAGCCTCGGCCAGTCGCGGTTCGACGTGCCGCACGGCGCGGCCCAGGAGGCCGCCGGCCAGGACCAGCGCCAGTGGCTGCAGCAGCGCGCCGCCGCGGCGTCGTGGCAGCGCCCGTGGGGCACGTCGGTGGTGTCGCACGTCGCCGCCTATCACCGCCGCGTGGATGCGGAGCTGCGCGATACACCAGCCGCGGTGCCGCTCTTTGCGACCTCGGATCGGCGCCACGATCGGCTGGGCGTGCTCGGCAGCGTCACCTGGCAGCGCCGGCGCCACACCCTCAAGGCCGGCGCCGAGGTGGCGCGCCTGGCGCTGCGCGAAGCGTTCCGCTTCGCCGTGACCGACGAGGAGGCCGCCGAGGCGGCCGGCCTCAGCGAGGCGGCGGAAGACTTCACGCTCGACGACCCGTTCGCCTTCGCCGACCGGGTGTCGCGGACCCAGTGGTCCGCCTATGTGCAGGACAGCATCCAGCTCTCCGACCGCGCCACGCTCGACGTGGGCCTGCGCGTCGATCGGACGCGGCTGCTCGTGCCGGCGTCGCAGTGGAGCCCCCGGCTCGGCGCCGCCTACGCCTGGCCGGAGTCCTCGACGACCGTGCGCGCCTCGGTGAACCGCTTCTTCCAGCCGCCGCAACCCGAGCATCTGCTGCTGTCGTCGTCGTCGGCGGCACGCGCCCTGTCGCCCTTCGTCGACGAGGACGACGACGACACCGGCGAGAGCGGCGGCGCCGATCTCCCGCCGGAACGCCAGACCGCGTGGGAGCTCGGCGTCGAGCAGTGGATCGGCGGGCGGGTGCGCGCCGACCTCGCCGCCTGGGGCCGCCACGTCCGCAACTACGGCGACCCCAACGTCTTCTTCGGCACGACCATCGTCTTCCCCAACAGCGTCGCGCGCGGGTTCGCCCGTGGCCTCGACGTCCGGCTCGAGGTGCCGCGCGCCGCCGGCTGGTCGGCGTGGACCAGCTACACGCTGTCGAAGGTCGACCAGGTGGGCCCGATCAACGGCGGCCTGTTCCTGGAGGACGAGATCGGCGAGATCGGGCCGGGCACGCGCTTCACGCCCGACCACGACCAGCGCCACGTGATGAGCACCGGCGTCACCGTCCAGCCCGGCGACACCGGGCTGGTGGCGGCGCTGACCGCCCGCTACGAGAGCGGCACGCCGGTGGAACTCGACGACGACGAGCCCGACGACCGCGACGAGCTCGAGGCGCGCCCCGGCGCCGACCGCGTCGATTTCGATCGCGGCCGCGTCACGCCGCGGTTCGTCGTCGATCTGGCGGTGTCGCAGCGGCTGCGGCGGGGCCCGCGAGCCGGGCTCACGGTGCGGGTCAGCGTGCTCAACCTGTTCGACGACGCCTACGCCCTCAACTTCGGCAATCCGCTCAGCGGCACCCACTTCGGGGCGCCGCGGACCTTCCGCGTCGACGTCCAGCTCGGCCTGCGGTGAGCGGGGGTACGAACGGTCGGCGCCGGGCCGCCGTCTAAGCCTCAATCGGAGGCCAGCCCATGACCCGCACGCGCGTCCTCACCACCGCCATCCTCGCCGCCGCCCTCACCGCGGCCAGCCCCGCGACGGCGCAGGAGCGCCAGGAAGCCCGTACCGTGGCCCTCGAGGCCGGAGGGGTGCTGCGGCTCGACGGCCGTAAGGGCAGCGTGACCATCACCGGCTGGGATCGGCCGGCGGTCGACATCACGGCGCGGATCGTGGCCCCCTCGCACGTCGATGCCGAGTATGGCGCCCGAGCCGTCGCCGCGACCGCCATCGACATCGTCGAGCGCGGCGGTGAGGTGTCGATTCGCAGCAACTACGACGCCGTACCCGGCCGGAACGCCGTGTGGACCGACCGCGCCGTGCCGGCCGTTCACTACGAGATCCGGGCCCCGCGCGCCATCCGGCTGCACGTCGACGCCGACCGCGGGCCGGTCACCATCGCCGGATTCGACGGCGCCGTCGACGTGAAGGTCGATCGCGGCGCGCTCGACCTGCGGGATGTCCGCGGCGATCTCACCGTGACCATCGATCGGGGCGACCGATCGCAGCTGGCTGACGTCGCCGGCCGGCTGCACCTGGAGGCCGATCGCACCCATCTGGTCGTCACCGCCGACCAGCTCGACGACCGCTCGCGCATCGACATCCAGCGCGGCAACCTGGACGTGCGCCTGCCGGCCGGGCTGGGGCTCACCGTGCAGACCGATGTCTCGCGCCGCAGCAGCGTCGTGGCCGACTTCCCCGTCCAGTGGAGCGGCGACGTGCCCCGCCGAGCCACCGGGCACATCAACGGCGGCGGGCCGACGCTGGCGATCGAGTCCGACCGCGGCCGCGTGCACGTCGGCCCACGCTAGCGCGGTCGCACCCGGAGCCGGCGCTGGGTCGCGGCGCAGCCCGGTTGGGCTCAGCCATGCCGCCACCGCATTGACGTCAGCCGGCGGCTGAGGCACAGTCAACCGGCGATGACCGCCGCTCAGCCCACGCCCACCACCCTGCTCGGACTGCTCGCCCCGGCGCCCGCCGACGCCACCGCCATCGTCCTGCCCGACCACGGCGTGAAGGTGAGCTACGGGCAGCTGCGCGACCAGGTGGCCGGCATGGCCGGGGCGCTGGCCGCCGCCGGCATCCGCCGCGGCGACCGCGTCGGCATGGCGCTGCCCAACGGCCTGCCGACCATCGTCGCGTTCCTGGCCGCGGCCGAGGCCGGCACCGCCGCGCCGCTCAACCCCGGCTACAAGGAAGAGGAGTTCCGGTTCTTCCTCGAGGACACGAACGCCAAGGTCCTGCTGCTGCCGCCCGACGGCCTCGATGAAGCCCGCAAGGCCGCCGGCGACGTGCCGATCCTGGCCGTGGACATGGATCCGGGCAGCGGCGCCCTCACGCTGGGCGGCAAGCCGCTCGGCGGCCGCGCCGAGTCACCCACGGTCGACGACATCGCCCTCATCCTCCACACCAGCGGCAGCACCGGCCGCCCCAAGCGCGTGCCGCTCAGCCACGCCAATCTCACCATCTCGGCGCACAACGTCGCCGCCACCTACCAGCTCACCGCCGGCGACGTGTCGCTGTGCGTGATGCCGCTCTTCCACGTCCACGGCCTGGTCGCCTCCACGCTGGCCACCCTGGCCAGCGGCGGCACGGTGGTGGTACCGGCCAAGTTCAGTCCGCTGTCGTTCTGGCGCATCGCCAAGGAGTACGGCGCCACGTGGTACTCGGCGGTGCCGACGATCCACCAGCTGCTGCTGGCCCGGCACGAACCCGGCTCGGCCCGTCCCGCCGGCGCCGACACGCTGCGCTTCATCCGCTCGTGCAGCGCGTCGCTGCCGCCGCAGGTGATGCACGACCTCGAGCGCGCCTTCGGCGCCCCGGTGCTGGAGGCCTACGGGATGACCGAGGCCGCGCACCAGATGGCCTCGAATCCGCTGCCGCCCGGCGACCGCAAGCCGGGCAGCGTCGGCCGCGGCACCAACGTCGGCATCAGCATCCGCGACGGCAACGGCCAGGTGCTGGCGGCCGGCGAGCGCGGCGAGGTCTGCATCCACGGCCCCAACGTGGTCACGGGCTACGAGAACAACCCCGAGGCCAACGCCACGGCGTTCTTCGGCGAGTGGTTCCGCACCGGCGACCAGGGCTTCCTCGACGAGCACGGCTACCTGACGCTCTCGGGCCGGCTGAAGGAGATGATCAACCGCGGCGGCGAGAAGATCTCGCCGCGCGAGATCGACGAGGTGCTGCTCACCCACCCGGCGGTGAACGAAGCGGTCTGCTTCGGGGTGCCGCACAAGATGTGGGGCGAGGAAGTGGCCGCGGCAGTGACCTTGAAGGACGCCGCCACCGAGGCCGACCTGCTCGCCTTCTGCAAGCAGCACCTGGCCGAGTTCAAGCGGCCCAAGCAGATCCACATCACCGAGGCGATTCCGCGCACCGCCACCGGCAAGATCCAGCGCCGGGTCGTCGCGCAGGCCTTCGCGCCGCAGGCATAGCAGGCGGGCGTGCGGATTGTCATCGCCGGCGCCGGCGCGATCGGCGGCTACATCGGCGCCAAGCTGGCCAGGGTCGGAGCCGACGTCGTGCTCTTCGCGCGCGGCGCCCACCTGCGGGCGATGCAGGAGCGCGGCGTCCGCGTCACCGGCGCCGAGGAGGAGTTCGAGGTCCGCCCCGAGGTCACCGGCGACCTGGCCACCATCGGCAGGGCCGACGTCGTCATCCTCGGCGTGAAGGCCCACGCGCTCACCGGCCTGGCCCCGACGCTGGCGCCGCTTTTCGGCCCCGACACGATGGTGGTCAGCACCCAGAACGGCATCCCGTGGTGGTACTTCCAGGGCGTCGGCGGCGAGCTGAACGACCTGCGGCTGGAGCGCGTCGACCCGGGTGGGGTGATCGCCGGCGCCATCGAGCACCGCCGCGTGGTCGGCTCGCTGGCCTACTTCGCCACCGACCTGGCCGGGCCGGGGGTGATCCGCCACATCGAGGGCAACCGCCTGAGCCTGGGCGAGCCCGACGGCAGCAAGTCCGAACGCGCCAAGCGGCTCGCCGACGCGCTCATCGCCGCCGGTCTGCGCTGTCCGGTTACGGCGCGCTTCCGCCACGAGATCTGGGTGAAGCTGCTCGGCAACGTCGCCTTCAACCCGATGAGCGCGCTCACCCGGGCGACGCTCGAGGAGATGGCGCGCCATCCCGACGGGTCACAGCTGGTGCGGCGGCTGATGGAAGAGACCGAGGCGGTGGCGGCCAGGCTCGGCATCGAGCTGCCGATTTCGATCGACCAGCGGATGGCCGGGGCCGAGAAGGTCGGCGCGCACAAGACCTCGATGCTCCAGGACCTCGAGGCCGGCCGGCCGATGGAGCTGGAAGCGGTGGTCGGCGCCGTCGTGGAGCTCGGCGGCCGGCTCGGCGTGCCGATGCCGTGCACGCAGGCCGTCTACGCCTGCGCGAAGATGCTCGACGAGCACCGCGCCAGGCAGTCACCCGCCTGACATTTGCACTAGGATACGCACCGATGTCGACCACCGTGACCACGTCTGCCGCCGCCGACCAGGCCGGGACGTCGCGCTGGAGCCAGCTCGCGTTCGGCGTCGGCTGCATGGTGGCCGCCTCGAACATCCAGTACTCCTGGACGCAGTTCGTGCCCGAGATCGAGAAGGCGTACAGCTGGGAGCGCGCCGCGATCCAGACGGCGTTCAGCATCTTCGTCGTGATCCAGACCTGGAGCACGCCGTTCATCGGCCACTTCATCGACCGCTACGGGCCGCGCCTCCTGGTCCTGCTCGGCGGCGTGCTGACCGGCCTGGCCTGGGTCATCAACTCGTACGCCACCTCGCTGCCGGGCTTCTACGTCGGGTCGGTGGTCGGCGGCCTGGGCGTGGGCGCGGTGTACGCCACCTGTGTCAACAACGCCATCAAGTGGTTCCCGGACAAGCGCGGCCTGACGGTCGGGCTCACCGCCGGCGCCTACGGCTCCGGCACCATCCTCACGGTCATCCCGATCGCCAACATGATCGCGAGCTCCGGCTACCAGGCGGCGTTCTTCACGTTCGGGCTGATCCAGGGCCTGGTGATCGTGCTCTTCGCCTCGTTCCTGCGCGGCCCCCGGCCCGGGGTCATCACGTACTCGGCCAAGGTCGCGCAGTCGCGGCGCGACTACACGCTGGGCGAGGCGCTGCGCACGCCGGTCTTCTGGGTGATGCTGGCGATGTTCACCGGGACGGTCACCGGCGGCCTGATGGCGGTGGCCCAGCTGAGCGTCATCGCCGAAGACCTCGGCGTCCGCAACTACCAGATCGACTTCCGCTTCTTCACCATGGCGGCGCTGCCGTTCGCGCTGATGATGAACACCATCGTCAACGGCATCTCGCGGCCGACGTTCGGCTGGCTCTCGGACCACATCGGCCGCGAGCTGGTGATGGGCATCGCATTCTCGCTCGAGGCGATCGGCATCCTCGCGCTCGGTTGGTACGGCTCGAACCCGTGGGCCTTCGTCGTGCTCTCGGGCATCGTGTTCTTCGCCTGGGGCGAGGTCTACAGCCTGTTCAGCGCCACCGCCGGCGACACCTTCGGGACCAAGCACATCGGCACGATCTACGGGTTGCTGTACTGTGCCAAGGGCGTGGCCGCGCTGCTGGTGCCCTTCGGCAACCTGCTGATGGAGGCCACCGGGAGCTGGACCAGCGTGCTCTATTCGATGGCGGCCCTGGACCTGGCCGCCGCCCTGGCGGCGATCCTCGTCCTCAAACCGATGCGGCGGCGGATGGCCGAGGTCGACGTCGACGCGGCGGCGGTGCCGGCGGTGGCCCGGTGATGGCGGCGTCGGTGGCGGCCATGGCCGACGAGATCGTCGCCGCCTACGCCGCGCGGACGCCGATTCCGGCGTTCACGGGCCGCGAGGGCGGGCTCGACCTGGCGACCGCCTACGCGGTGGAGGCGGAGCTGTCGGGCCGGCGCCGCGCCGCCGGCCGCCGGCGGGTCGGCGTCAAGGCCGGCTACGCCAACAAGGCAGTGTGGCGGGCGCTCAAGCTCGACACCCTGGCCTGGGCGTCGATGTACGACGACACGGTGACGATGGCCAGCGGCTACGAGGCCACGCTCGTCGTCCGCCGGATGATCGCCCCGCGTATCGAGCCCGAGATCGTCGTCAAGCTGGCCACCGGCCTGCCCGCCGGCCTCACCGAGCCGGTCGAGGTCCTGCAGCACGTCGAGTGGATCGCGCTCGGCTTCGAGGTGATCGACCCGCCCTACGTGGACGGCACGTTCCTGCCGCCCGACTTCGTCGCCGCCTACGGGCTGCACGCAGCGCTGGTCGTCGGCGAGCCGTATCGCCCGGCCCCCGACGCGCTGGCGGCGCTGGCCAACCAGCTGGCGTCGTTCACCGTGACGCTCGCCAGGGGCGACGAGGTGGTCGCCCAGGGCGGCGCGAAGCAGGTGCTGCGCAGCCCGGCGCTGTGCCTGGCCGAACTGGCGTCGGCGCGCGAGCGCGCCGGCCAGCCGCCGGTGCGGGCGGAGGATCTCGTCTCCACCGGCACGACCACCGAGAGCCAGCCGATCGGCCCGGGAGAGCGATGGACGGCGCGGGTCGAAGGCCTGCCGGTCAGCCCGATCACCATTACGCTGTCATGACCCGCACCGCGCTGGCCGCGCTCGCCGTCTGCGTCGCCCTGGAGGCGCAGGCGCCGGCCGAACGCGCCCCCGACGGCGCGGACCCGTGGTTCGGCACCTTCTCGATCATCGCCGTCGATCCGGCAACCCGCGAGCTCGGCGTCGGCGTGCAGTCGCGGGCGTTCGGCGCCGGCGCCGCGGTGCCGTACGCCAAGGCCGGCGTCGGCGCGGTGGCGACCCAGGCCGCGGCCAATCGCCAGTACGGCCCGAAGGCGATTGCGCTGCTCGAACAAGGCCTCTCCCCGGCCGAGGTGATCGCGCGCCTCACCGACGAGGACCCCGGCCGCGACACCCGCCAGGTGGCGGTGATCGACATGCAGGGCCGCTCGGCGGTCTACACCGGCCGGCGCGTCATCGAGCGCAACGCGGATCCGAAGGACCTGGTGCACCTGGGCGGCTACGCCGGGCACGTCGCCGGCGAGAACTTCTCGGCGCAGGGCAACACCCTGGCCAGCAAGGCCGTGGTCGAGGCGATGGCTGCGGCCTACCGGCAGGGCCGCGGCAGCATGGCCGAGCGGCTCATGGATGCGCTCGATGCCGGTCAGGCCAGGGGCGGCGACACCCGCGGCATGCAGTCGGCCGGGCTGCTGGTGGTGCGGCCGATCCCGCCCGGGTCGTCCTCCACCGTGGACCGCGTCGTCGACGTGCGCGTCGACGATCACGAGCAGCCGTTCGTCGAGCTGCGCCGGTTGATGCGCATGACGCTGGGCGAGCCCAACGCGCTCACCGAACGCGCCGCCGCCCTGGCCGCCGGCGGCCAGCACGTCGAGGCGATCCGCCTGCAGCAGGAGGCGCTGGCCATCAACCCGCGCAGCGAAGCGCTGATGTACGCGTTGGCCCAGCGCTACGCGCAGGCCGGCGACCGCACGCGGGCCCTCGACCAGCTGGGACGGGCCATCGCCCGCCAGCCGGTGCAGTGGAAGGCCGAGGCGGCGGCCGATCCGATCTTCGCGCCGCTGAAGGACGACGCGGCGTTCCGGCGGCTGATCGCCCGCTGAGGCGATCACCGACGTGATCACGTGCCGGCGGCGGGCGACGGCACGGCCGCCGCCCGCCCACCGGCCGGCCTACCGCTCGACGGTCGTCGCCAGGACGTAGACCTCGCCGTTGGTGTCCTGCCCCTGGTCCCCCGCCGGCGCCATGTGGCGCGGCGACGGCAGGACCAGTCCCTCGATCGTGACCAGGTCCCCGGCCGCGACGTCGCCGCCGGCCGGGTCCGACGGCAGGACGAAGACCGACGGACCCGCCGTCATGGCGTAGAAGCCGTCGTCGGCGAGGGCCGCCACCGCGACACCGCGCAGCCGCACGCGGCGGCCGATGAGTTCCTCGCCGCCGTTGGCGATCTCGTGGCCGGCGGTGATGACCGGCTCATCGCGCCGGGTGCCGGCGACCATCGCCCGCCGCTCGTCGACGTCGATGAGCAGCACCATGCCATCGCTGCCGCCGACGATGCGGGTGGCCTCCAGCAGCGGCCGGTTGGCGTGCTCGTCGGCGGTGTCGGGATCGAGACCGACCCACCCCCACTCGTGCTCGACGTCGGCGGCCGCAAAGCGCGTCACCGTCGCCGTGACCGTCACCAGATCGCCGGGCCGGACCAGCGCCGCCATGGCCGTGGGGGCGTGGACGAGCGTTTCTCCGTCGAAGTCGATCCAATCGGGCTCGTCGATGGTGAAGAGCCGCGGCCCGAACACCTTCTCGACCTCGGCGTCGACGCGCACCGTCTGGCCGAGGAAGCGCATCGGCTCGTCCTCGATGTCGTCGAGCGCCACGCGGGTCGCAGCCGTGGAGTCGGTGCGGTCGGCCACCGCCCGGGCGGTGGCCGCCGCCGGATGGTCGGCGCGTGCGGCCCGCTCGCGCTGCCAGGCGGCCCACTCCGTGAGCACGGCCTCGTCGTTCTGCCAGGCGGAGGCGGCGCCGTCGGCGTCGTAGATCACCAGGCGCCCCGACGTGACGTCGGCATCCACCTGGTCGGTGGCGAGCACGACCGTCCGGGTGCGGTTGGCGATGAGCCTGGCCTGGTCCTCCGGATAGACGAAGCGGTGTCCGTAGGCCGAGCCGGGATAGAACCACGCCCGGATCGCCGGCGGCGCGGCGTTGGACGTCGGGCTGAACCGCAGCACGGTGTCGGTCGTCAGGTCTGTCCGCTTCACCGGCACGGCCTGCGTGATCGTCACCACGTCGCCGTTCTCGCGCGATACCTCGACGACATCGCGGGACGTCGCCGGGTCGAGGAGTCTGAAGACATAGGCGCCGGGCTCGAGCGTGGCACCGGGAATCTGTACCGGCGCCGAGAACCGCAGCGTCGTACGCTCGGTCCAGATGTCGGCTGCGGCCGGACCGGCGGCGAGCAGGCTCGCCGCGGCCACCATCGCGAAGCGCTCTCTCAGCAGTCTCATCATCGGGAGACCTCCTTTCCACCCGAATCGACTGCAAGGCGGCGTCCAGGATCGCCGGGCGACGGCGAGGATCGGCCGGACTCGCGACTGGGCGCGACCACGCCGGTCGCGGCAGCCCGCACTCGCGACATGTCGTCACCGCCGGGTGGGCCGTCCCGGCCGTGCGGGCACCGCGCGCGATCCCGCTGTGACATGACGTGCGCCATTCGGGCACCAACGGCGCCACTGTGAGACCGCCGCGACACACCCGGTCGCGAGCCGCTCAGCCGGCGGTCGAGTCGGGACGCGACTCGCCCGGCGCGCGCTCGCCGTCGGCCACCTCGACGCCCCCGGCCGGCGTCCGCGGCAGGACGATGCCGTCCTGCTCGAGCAGCGCATGGTAGATCGGCACCGGCTGGTAGCGCCGCGAGATGGCGAAGCTCAGCATGTTGGCGACCATCAGCGGCACCAGGATCTGATAGTCCTGGGTGATCTCGAAGATCATGAACACCGAGGTCATCGGCGCGCGGATGATGCCGGCAAAGAGCGCGCCCATGCCGACCAGCGCGTAGGCGCCGGGGTCGGCGGTGGGAAACGGCGCCAGCTGCTGGGTGACGATGCCGATGGCGCCGCCGGCCATGGCGCCGATGTAGAGGCTGGGCGCGAAGATGCCGCCGGCGTTGCCGGTGGTGTAGGACACCAGCGTCGCCACCACCTTGACCCCGCAGAGCAGCAGCAGCGTCGGCAGCACCAGCCCGCCGTTCAGCGCCTGATCGATGTACTCGTAGCCGACGCCCATCACCGCCGGCACGACGACGATGATGGCGCCGACGATGAGGCCGCCCACCGCCGGCAGCACCACCCTGGTGCCGGCCGAGAGCTGCAGTGCGGCGCGCCGCACCCGCAGCAGCACCCGGCAGAAGAGCGCCGACAGCAGCCCGCCGGCCACGCCCAGCACGACGTAGGCAGCCAGTTCGGCCGGGTGCACCAGGTGGTAGGTCGGCACGCGAAAGAGCGGCTCGTTGCCGAGCAGCGACCGCTCGACGATCACCGACGCCACCGAGGCGACCACCGTCGAGCCGAGCAGCGGCGCGTTCAGATCGCCGATGAGCTCTTCGAGCGCGAAGATCACCGCCGACACCGGCGTGTTGAAGGCGGCCGCCAGCGCGCCGGCGGCGCCGACCGGCACCAGCTCGCGCAGGCGGTGCGGCGGCAGGCCGAGCCACTGCCCGATCACCGACGCCAGGCCGGCGCCGATCTGCACCGACGGGCCCTCGCGGCCCATCGAGTGGCCCGAGCCGACGCACAGTGCCCCCATCAGGAACTTCCCCACCGGCACGCGCAGCGGGATCACGCCGCCCTGCAGGTGGAAGGCCGCCTTGGTCTGCGGCACGCCGCTGCCGCGCACGTCGGGGAACACCGTGGCCAGCAGGATGCCGGCGAGCAGGCTGGCGCCGGCCGGCATGAGCAGCAGGCGCAGCGGCGAGGGGTCGAAGCCGAACAGCGCGCGGTTCAAGCCCTCGATGGCCAGCGTGAAGAGGACGGCCGACAGCCCGGCGAGGACGCCGACGACGATGGTGAGGGCGAAGAAGAGCTGGTTCTCGCGCAGCCGCAGCTGCTGGATGGTGGGCCGGGCGGCGTCGGCCGGGACGTCGGGGCCGACGGGCGGAGGGGGCGCCTCGCTCATCCGGTGGCCCCGTGGTCGCGCGCCGCTCTGAGCAGCGCCTCGCCGCGGTCGTCGAGCGGTCCGCAGCGGGCCGCGCCCGACTGCAGGGCGCGATACACCAGCCCGAGCCCTTCTTCGAGCGCGTCGGGGGCTTCGCGCAGCGCCCGCGGCGTCAGGCCGTCGCGGTAGTCGGTGAGCGCCACGACCATCGGCGCCGGCGGCGTCGGCTCGGGCGCGGCCGCAGCCGGCGCACAGGCGGCCAGGCGGGCCAGTGCGTAGTCGAGAGCGCGACGGAGCCGCCGCTCGCGCTCGGCGAAGGACAGGCGGGGCTGCAGCGGGTCGAAGGCCAGCACGTCGGCGGCGATGCGGGCCCGGGTCTGGCTGCGCTCGTCCTCGACCCCGCGCAGCAGCCGCACCGTGCGCGGGTAGTCGCCCAGCTCGAAGGCCGCTTCGCCGGCGCCGACCTTGGCCTCCAGATCGTCGGGGGCGAGCCGCAGCGCGCGGTCGTAGTACTCGAGCGCCCGGCGCGGATCGCCGGCGGTCAGGAACAGCCGTGCCGTCTCGGCGTGCGCAGCCGGCTGGTCGGGCTGGTTGGCGGCCAGGGCGAGCACGTGCGAGAGCGCCGGGGCGGAGCGCCCCTGGCTGAGCAGATAGGCGATGAGCTCGCGGCGTAGCGCCTGGCGACCGGCCAGCGCCCCCGGCGCCCACTGCCCGTGCAGCGCGTTCTCGTAGTACGCCACCGCCGCATCCGCCTCGCCCTGCCGGGCTTCGAGCCGGGCCAGCTGCGTGCTCACCTCGACGTCCTCGGGGCGGCGCAGCCGCCATTGCTGCAGGGTCTGGCGAGCCAGCGCCGGCTGGCCGGCGGCGGCCAGCGCCTCGGCCAGCGTGCGCCCGTACTCCCACTGCTCGGGATCGCGGGCCACGGCGCGCCGCAGCGGCTCGACGGCCTCCACCGCCAGCCCGCCCTCCAGCCGGGCCCGGCCCCGCTCATACCACCGGGCGGCGTCGCTGCGCACCTGCTCGCGGGCCGCGGCCGCCGCCGCCTGGGTGCCGAAGTAGGCGCCCACGGCGAGCACGCTGAGGACCACGAGCAGGACGAGCTCGCGATGGACGAGTCGCGGCAGATCGATGAGGCGGAGCGGTGCTGGCACGGACGAAGACGGGGGCGCGTCGGGACGGAAGGGACGCCCTGCCGGTGATTGTCGCATCGCTCGCGCTCGACGCGAAGCGCACGCGCGCCGATCGCGCCCACCAGCCCAGCCGTACGCGATCGGGGTCAGCCCACGAGGCAATCGCCGACGCGCAGCACGCCGGCGCCGGCGTGGTTGTAGTTGCGGCCGAAGACCACGCCCTCGACGTCCCGCCGATACGTCGCCAGCGTCTTCAGCGGCTCCTTGCCGCGCTCGGCGGTGTGCTGATCGGTGGTGGTGATCGGACAGCGGATGCAGCGGGTCGTGCCGGTGAAGACGACCTCGCCGATCGCGAAGCGGTCGAGCTCGTCCTCGGCGTACGGCGGTGCGCCGCGGACCACGAGGTTGGGGCGGAAGCGGTCCATCGGCAGCGGCGTCAGCAGGCGGGCGTTGAGGTCGGCCAGCGAGGCCTCGCCGACGACCAGGAACGGGTAGGCGTCGCCGTAGGCGAGCTCGCCGTCACCGATCTTCGACCGCCGCCGGGTGGCGTCGGCCATGCGCACCAGGCGGTAGCGGCCGGGACGCTCGCGCGACAGCACCTCGGACGCCCAGTCGGCGGCCTCGACGCCCTGATCGACGCCCGAGGTGCGGCTCTCCCACACCTGCACCGGCACCTCGGGCCCGGCCGCGCCGGCCAGCGGCACCGCCAGCGGCGGCATGCCGGGCGCGGTGAGCGTCAGCAGGTCGCCGCCGATCGCCGTGCCGATGAGGCACATCGTCCGCACCGCCACGCCGAGCCCACGCGAGTCGCGCTGGGCGACGAACATCCCCTGGTCGTCGACGAACGCCCACTGCCGGTCGTAGCGCAGGCCCGTCCGGCCGACGGCGCTCTCGGCCAGCGTCACCCCGCCGCACGACTTCACCGGGTAGACGTGAAGGCTGGCGACCTCGATCATGGCGTCTTGTAGACGCGCCCGTCCTTCATCACGAACCGCACGCGACGGAGCGCCGCCACCTCGCGGGTCGGGTCGCCCTCGACGGCGATGAGGTCGGCGAGGAGCCCGGCCTTCACCCGCCCCAGCCGATCGCCGAGATGGAAGATGTCGGCGTTGCCCGCGGTGGCGATGCGCGCCGCCTCGGCCGGCGTGACCCCGGCCGCCACCATCAGCTCCAGTTCGCGGACGTTGTCGCCGTGCGGGAAGACGCCGACGTCGCCGCCGAAACACAGCGTCACCCCGGCCTGCATCGCCTGCCGGAACGCCGCCCGCTTGTCGCGCAGGCGCGCCGGCTCCGGCTCCTGGCCCTTCTTCCAGCCGGCGTACTGCGCGGTGGCATCCGGCGCCGCCAGCGTCGCGCACAGCGCGACGTTCTTCTCCTTCATCAGCGCCCACACCTCAGGGGTGCCACCGTCGCCGTGGTCGATGGTCTCGACCCCGCCCAGCACCGCCCGGCGCATGCCCTCGGCGGTGCCGGCGTGGGCCACCACCGGCCGGCCGCTGGCTCGCGCCACCTCGACGATGCGGGTGATCTCCTCGACGCTGAAGGTCGGCCGCGCCTCGCCGTCGGGGCCCCAGCGGTAGTCGGCGTAGATCTTGATGAAGTCCACGCCGTGGCCGATCTGGGTGCGGGCCACGCGGGTGACGCCCTCGAGGCCGTCGGCCTCCTCGGCGCCCTGCGGCACGGGGATCTCGGGCGCAAAGCCCTTCGGCCCGTAGCTGCCGGTGGCCACCATCGCCGGGCCGGCGACCAGCATGCGCGGCCCCGGCACCACGCCGTCCTCGATGGCGCGCTTCAGCCCGACATCGGCGTAGCCGGCGCCCTCGGTGCCGAGATCGCGCACGGTCGTGATGCCGGCCAGCAGCGTGTCGCGGGCGTTGACCGTGGCGCGGGCCACCCGGTAGGCGAGCGGCTCGCGCAGCACCTGGTCGTTCCAGGTCGTCTCGTTGTAAGGATGCAGCAGCAGGTGCGAGTGGCCCTCGACGAGGCCGGGCATCAGCGTGAGGCCGGGCAGGGCAATCGCCTCGGCGCCGGCCGGCACCTCCAGGCTGGCGGCCGGGCCGGCGGCGACGATCTCGCGGCCGCGGACCACCACTGCCCAGCCGTCGCGCAGCGTCTCGCCGTCGAAGACGCGCGCCGGGCGCAGCACCTGGGTGCGGGTCGTAGGCGCCGGAGGTTGGGCCGACAACGGGACGAGCGCGAGCAGGACCAGCGACGTGAGCGCGACGATCGCGCGCAGGGACGTGGGAAGCGGGCGCGTCATGGCCGCACCAGCATAACGCGGTGGTACGATCGGCCGTGATGCGGACGGCGGACGTGGTGATCGTCGGCGGCGGGTGCATGGGCGCCGCCACGGCCTATTACCTGGCGCGCCACGGCGCCGGCCACGTCGTGCTGGTGGAGCGCGAGGCGCAGCTCGGCACCGGCTCCACCGGACGCAACGCCGGCGGCGTCCGCCACCAGTTCTCCGATGCCGCCAACATCGCCCTGTCGCGCGAGTCGATCGCGCTCTTCGCGCGCTTCGAGGCAGAGGTCGGCAGCCCGATCGACTTCTGGGCGGACGGCTACCTGTTCCTGCTGTCGAGCGAGGCGAGCGAGCGGGCGTTCGCCGAGGCGGTGGCCCTGCAGCGCGGTCTCGGACTCGACGTCCGCTGGCTGAGCGGCGACGAGGCGGCGGCGATGACGCCGGGGCTCGACGCCACCGGCGTGCGCGCCGCGACGTTCTGCCCCGCCGACGGCATCGCCGATCCGAACGGCGTCACCATGGGCTTGGTGCGGGCGGCGCAGCGCGACGGCTCGCTGACCGTGCTGCGCGACACCGAGGTGACGGCGATCGAGGTGTCGGCCGGGCGCATCGCCGGCGTGACGACGTCCGCCGGGCCGATCGCCACGCGGGTCGTGGTCAACGCCGCTGGGCCGTGGGCCGCGCAGGTGGCGGCGATGGCCGGCGTCGCCCTGCCGGTGGTGCCCGAGCGGCGTCACATCTTCATCGCCCAGCCGGCGCCGGGGGCGGGCTGGGACGACGCCGCCTACGCCGGACGGGTGCCGGCGTCGCGGCTGATGGTGATCGACTTCGACACCACCTTCTACTTCCACCGCGAGGGCGCCGGGCTGCTCTTCGGCATGGGCGATCGGAGCGAGCAGCCCGGCTTCGACACCACCGTGCGATGGGATTTCCTGCCGACGGTGACCGAGGTCGCGGTGACGCGGCTGCCGGCGCTGGCCGAGGCGTCGGTGACCCACGCCTGGGCCGGGCTCTACGAGATGACGCCCGACCACAACCCGGTGATCGGCAGCCTCGGCATCGACGGGCTCTATGCCATCGCCGGCTTCAGCGGCCACGGCTTCCAGCACGCTCCGGCGGCCGGGCGCATCCTGGCCGACCTCATCGTCGGCCGCGATCCGGGCGCCGACCTGGCGCCGTTCGCCTTCGCGCGCTTCGCCGCCGGCGCCTCGCGCGGCGAGCACCACGTCGTGTAGCGCCTGGCCCTCTTGGCACGGACGCGGCGCAGTTTCCGTGCCAGGAGGGCCAGGCGCTACCGGCGGGGGACAACGCGCACCTCGTCGCTGTCGGCATCGACGAAGATCCGCAGGAAGACGCTCCCCGGCAGCAGCCCGTCGCTGCCACTGCGCGCCGCGACCGGCGGCACCCGCACCACCGGCAGCCCGCCCAGCGGCACGCCGCCGACGGCCACCTCGGCGCGCCGCACCCGGCCGGGGGTGGCGGTGGCTGCCGTCCCCAGCCGCACCGCTGCGCCGCCGGCACGTTCGCCGTCGAACACGACGAAGGCCGCCGCGCCGGTGTCGAGGACCAGGGACCGCGGCTGGCCGTCGATGCGGGCCTCGACCACCCGGCGGCCGGCGATCGTGCGGGTCGCCAGCGCGACCCCGCTGGCACGCAGGTCGTCGGCCAGGGTGAGCCGGCCGTACTCGAAGTCGATGACGAGGTCGTGCCGGCCGAGGACGTCCATGCCGAGGATGCCGTCCAGGGGCCAGCCGCGGCCGAGCGCCTGCAGGTCGACGACCACCGCCGCCAGATCGGTCACCGCCAGGCTGCCGATATCGAGCCGCTCCAGTGTCGTCTCCTGCGCGTCCACGCGGCCGCCCGGGGTCAGGAGAATCGGCCCCAGCCGCAGCGGCAGGTCCAGTGCGGCGGCGACGTCCGCCGCCAGCACGGTGCGCTCGGATCCGGTGTCGACGATGAAGCGGCGCGGGCGCGACTCGCCGTCCAGGGTCACGGGAACCGTCCACAGGCCGCTGTCGGTCGGACTGAGGTCCACCTCATGCACGGGGGAACGCGACGCCGCCGCCACGCCCGCATCCACCCGCGCGCCGGACGCCAGCGCCACGGCCGCCAGACTCACCCACCGCAGGCTCCGGCGCATGGGCGCACGATGGCGCGGCCGGCCCCGCCGCGTCGTGACGCCCCGACGCGGCCGGAGTGATGAATTGGTGACGGCCGGCAACCACCTGCCGGCGCTGAACTTACCGGTCGGTCAGCGGGTCGGGGCGGGCCATCCAGAGCGACCCGTGAGTCACCGCTTCCTGGTAGACGATGACCCCGCCACGCGGCGACCAGTGCGGAAACCACGCGATGTGCTCGGGAGAGGTGTGACGGGTGAGCGGCCGACGCTCGCCGGTCGCGACGTCGATGACCTCGATGTTCCACACGCCGGACGAGCCGAGGGTGGACAGCACCAGGTGGGTGCCGTCGGGTGAGAAGCCGCCCGGCCAGAACTGCCCTTCCTCCGGCGACAGCCGACGCACGGCCCCGCTGGCGATTTCCGCCACCCACGCCGGCATGTGGCTCCCGTTCTTCTGTTCGAGGGCCAGGAAGCGGCCGTCGGGCGACCACACGCCGAAGCCGTAGCGATCGAAGGCCGCCCACGGCTCGACGCGCCCCTCCGACAGCGATCCGTGCACCAGCGTGTTGCGCTCGCCGAGGGTGGCCAGGAACGTGTCGCCGTCGGGACCCATGCGCGGGTGCGAGGCGGCCTCCGGCATCGGGATCCGCTCGACGGCGGTGCCGCGCTCGACGTCCACCTCGGTGAGAAACGTGGAGAGGCCGGTGCGGCGCAGCGCCACCAGCCGGCGATCGTCGGCCCAGGTGGGGTACTGATTGGCGCGACCTCCGGTGAGGACCGCCCGGTCCCCGGAGCCGTCGAGGTTGACGACGCGGACCTCGGAGTAGCGGTCGTAGGCGACCCGCCGCCCATCGGGTGATACCGCCGGGTGTCCCCCCTGGGCGATGCGACGGGGCTCACCGGCCGGCGCGCCGGCGGCCGTCACCGGCAAGACCGCCACCTCACTGGCCAGTTCCACCTGGACGACGGCCATCCGCGCCCCGCCGGGCGCCAGCGACACCGACCGCACGCCCTGCGCGAGCGAATCGACGAGCGGCCTCGGCGGCACGCCCGCCGGGAGATCGCCGACCCCGGCTGCCACCACCGCGGTGCCGTGCGGGCGCTTGGCAGGGCCAAGGGCGACCAGCCCGCGGGCGTCGTGCACGAGCTGGTGGGCGACCACCTCGCTGGTGTCCGGCAGACGCCGGGTGAGCAGCCGATCCGACAGACGGATCGACCACAGCTCGTAGAGGACGTTGCGGGACGCCGCGAAGTACACCGACGAGCCGTCCGGTGCCCACATCGGCCGGCCGTGCCCGCCGGCCGGTTCGCCAGCCTCGGTCAGTGGCTGCGGATCGCCCCCTTCGGCCGCCACCATCCACAGGCGCGATCCGGGCTGAGTCCGCTGGGTGAGGAACTCGTCGGACTGGAACGCGATCCACCGGCCGTCGGGCGACCACGCCGGCCGCGAACCGAACCGCGCCACCTGCCGGGCCGGTCCGCCGTCGAGGGCGATGATCCAGATGCCGCGGCGCAGCGCCGAGTGGTAGGCGATCGCGCGCGAGTCGGGCGACCACACCGGATGGACGTTGCGCATGCCGTCGGCGGTCACCGGCCGCGACGTCGGCGCGTCGAGATCGCGCAGGTAGATCTCGAAGTCGCCGCTGCGATCCGACACGACGGCGAGCCAGCGGCCATCGGGCGAGAACACCGCCGAGTGGATCGATCCGCTTTCGCCGTCCACCCGGACGAGCGAGCCGTCGGGGGCGGCCACCGCGGCGGTGCGGGCCGGCGACCAGGTGGCGGCAGCCGCGATCGCCACGACGGCGACGACCGCCAGCGCCCAGCCGGCGAGCCGGCGCGTGCGGCTGGACGCCGATCCAGCGGACGTCCGCGCGGCAGGCACCGGCGCCGGGACCACCTCCGGCGCGGCGGCGGCCGGCGATCCGCCGGGCACCGCGTGCACGTCGGCGATGAACCGGTAGCCGCGCGTCGGCACCGTCTCGATGAAGCGGGCGGCGCCGGCGTCGTCGTCGAGCTCGCGGCGCAGCTGGGCGATGACGCGGGTCAGCGCATTGGGCGTCACCGCCACGCCGGGCCAGACCGCGTCGAGCAGCTCGTCGCGGCTCACCAGGCGGCCGGGCCGCTCGACGAAGTGGCGCAGGACGTCGACGGCCTTGGGCTCCAGCGCCAGGCGGCGCCCGGCGCGGGTGACCTCGAAACGCGCCAGGTCGAGCTCGATGTCGGCGAAGCGAAAACGCGACACGGCGGTGTCGATCATAGCCTGCCGGAATGAGACGAACCCGGACGCGCCGCGGTTGCCCGGCGGGCCGGGGCGCGCGACGCGCCTTCGCTATACTCCAACGCAGTTACGCTTCCGGGAGCCCTGCCGCGATGTCTCGAAGCCTCCGCCTGCTGCTCACTGCCACGCTCGTCACCGCGCTCGTCCCCACCGTCCGTCCGGTGCCGCTCACCGCGCAGGGCGGCAGCCACCTGGTCCCGCCCGCCGCCTACGGCGCGCTGCGCTGGCGCAACGTCGGCGGTGCCCGAGGCGGCCGCGTGACCGGCCTGGCGGGCGTGCGTCAGCAGCCGCACACCTTCTACATCGGCTCGTCGGGCGGTGGCGTGTGGAAGACCGACGACGCCGGCATCAACTGGTACCCGGTGGGCGACGGCGACCTGACCACCGGGTCGATCGGCTCGATCGACGTCGCGCCGTCGAGCCCCAATCACGTGTGGGTGGGCACCGGGTCGGCGCCGATCCGCTCCAACGTCATCATCGGCCGCGGGGTGTTCAAGAGCACCGATGCCGGCCGGAGCTTCCAGTTCATGGGGTTGAAGGAGTCGGGCCAGATCGGCGGCATCCGCGTCCATCCCTCCAACCCCGACATCGTGTGGCTGGCAGCGCTGGGCTCGCCCTTCGGCCCCAACGACGAGCGCGGCATCTTCAAGACCAGCGACGGCGGCCGGACCTGGAAGAAGACGCTGTTCGTGGACCACGAACACGGCGGACGCGACGTGGAGGTGGACTGGCAGAACCCCAGCATCGTCTACGCCGCCATCTACCGCGGCTTCCGCAAGGGCTGGGACATCGTCAGCGGCGGCCCGGCCGACAAGGGCGGCATCTACAAGTCCACCGACGGCGGCGACACCTGGAAGAAGATCTCCGCCGGCCTGCCCGGCAAGCTGATCGGCAAGATCGACCTCGACATCGCCAGGAGCAACCCCAACGTGCTCTACGCGATGGTGGAGGCACCGGGCAGCGAAGGCGGGCTCTATCGTTCGAGCGACGCCGGCGAGAGCTGGACGCTGGTCAACAGCAGCCAGCGGCTGCGCGCCCGGCCGTTCTACTTCCACTACGTGACGGTGAACCCGAAGAACGAGAACGAGGTGTGGGTCAACGAGCTGGGCCTGCACAAGTCCAGCGACGGCGGCAAGACGTTCACCACCGTGGGCACGCCGCACGGCGACAACCACGGGATGTGGTTCAACCCCGACAACCCCGACATCATTCTCCAGATCAACGACGGCGGCGGCAACGTGTCGCTGAACGGCGGCCGGAGCTGGTCGTCGATCCTCAACCAGCCGCACGCCGAGTACTACATGGTGGCGGTGGACGAGCAGCACCCCTACCGCCTCTACGTGCCGCAGCAGGACAACACCACGCTCATCGTGCCGAGCAATCCGGCGGTGAGCTGGAGTCTCGACCACCCGGCCGAGACCTGGGTGCAGGCCTCGGGCTGCGAGACCGGCCAGATCTGGCCGCGCAAGGACGGCTCGGTCGTCTGGGGCGCCTGCAAGGGCGAAGTGGGCCGCTACAGCGTGGCCACCGGGCAGGAGAAGCACTACTGGGTCTACCCGCAGAACCGCTACGGGCACCACCCCGACGAGATCAAGTACCGCTTCCCGCGCCAGACCGTGGTCTACCTCTCACCCCACGACGACCGCATCGTCTACCAGGCCAGCCACGTGCTGCACCGCTCGATCGACGAAGGCGTCACCTGGGAGACGATCAGCCCGGACCTCACCGCGCACGAGCAGGAGTACCAGGTGATCCCGGGGACGCCGATCACCCGCGACATCACCGGCGAGGAGGTCTACAGCTCGATCTACGCGATGATCGAGAGCCGGCTCGAGAAGGGCGTGATCATGGTGGGCGCCAACGACGGGCCGGTGTCGATCACGCGCGACAACGGCAGGACCTGGAAGCGGGTGACGCCGAAGGACCTGCCGATCGGCGGCCGCATCCAGACCGTGGAGGACAGCCCGCATCGGCGCGGCACCTTCTACGTGGCCGCTTACCGCTACCTGCGCGAGCACGACCTGAAGCCCTACATCTACAAGACCACCGACTACGGCGAGACCTGGACGCTGCTGACCAGCGGTTCGAACGGCATCCCGATCGACCACCCGACCCGTGTGGTGCGCGAGGATCCGAAGCGCCAGGGGCTGCTCTACGCCGGCACCGAGTTCGGCGCGTTCGTGTCGTTCAACGACGGCGGCTCGTGGCAGTCGCTGCAGCAGAACCTGCCGGCGACGCCGGTGACCGACATCAAGGTGCACCGCAACGACCTGGTGATCAGCACCATGGGCCGGTCGCTGTGGATCATGGACGACGTGACGCCGCTGCAGCAGCTGGCGGCGATGTACGCGCCGGCGACGGGAGCAGGCGCCGCGACGTCGCTGCCGGCCGTGCACCTCTTCCAGCCGCAGGACGCGCTGCGCTACCGCTACGTGGCGACACCGCCGTCGGCGGCCGAGCCCGAGTATCCGGTGCCCGGGCCGCACTTCGATCTCTACTTCGCCAGCGCCCCCACCGACGCGACGCTGGAGGTGAAGGACGCCAAGGGTCAGGTGATTCGCCGCTTCGCCACGGTGCCGGCCCGCCCCGGCGGCGCCGGTCAGGACATGCGCGGACCGTTCCGCCGGCTGGGCGGATCGGCGGCGATCGAGGGCCGCGCCGGCCTGCAGCGCTTCACCTGGGACATGCGCTACCCCGGACCGTGGACGGCGAGCTCGCCCGATGGCGGGGCCGGCGGGCCGTATGCGCCTCCCGGAAAATACACCGTCACGCTGACCGCGGGCGGCCAGGCGCAGACGAAGAGCTTCGCGCTCGTGGTCGATCCGCGGGTGACCCGCGACGGCGTGACCCAGGCCGATCTGGATGGCCTGCTCGCCTTCCAGCTCCGCCTGCGCGACACGATCAGCGACGCCCGCAAGCTGGCCGAGGACGTGAACCAGGCGATGCAGAAGGCCAACGTGCGCCCGCCCGCTCCGGCCCCGCCGGGCGTGCGGCCGATGGACCTGACCTTCGCGCACCCGCTGCAGAAGGTGTGGGCGACGCTGAACGACATGCCCGGCCCGTACCCGCAGCCGATGCTGCTCAACCAGTTGAACAACGTGCAGCGCATGGTGGGCAACGCCGACCAGCGGCTGGGCAAGGACGCCGTGGATCGCTACGAGGACCTGGTGAAGGAGCTGGCGTCGGCCCGGGCGGCGTTCAAGCAGGCTGGCGGGTAAGGCGACGGAGGGCTGACCCGGCTCCCGCGTCCGAACCCTCCGCAGGCCGTCAAACGCCAGCGGGGGCGAGCGTCGGCGGAAGCGCGGGGCCCCGGGCGGTGCAGTGCGACGCGATCGGGGCGTCGCCGCTGCGCCTGAACACCCCACGCGGACTTCGGCGCCGCCTCGGCGTTTGACGACTGACGATTGCGCGGCCTGCTCCGGACGGCCGCGGGATCCGGGCCAGCCCTCCGCCGCCTGGAGCCGTTTGCCGGTCGCCGCCCATTGCCGGCGTCCCTGCACGGAGTTCCAGTCCCGGGCTACGCCGACCGCGACTGGCGTCACAGGTCGCGCTATGCCGACCGGATATCACGCGTGTGCCCGGGACGGCACGACACACACAGGCCAGCACTTACTGCGCCTAACGCGTTCCGGTGGGGTCGGTTAGACTGCGACCTGGCGGTCGGCAAGCGACTATCCCGACCTGCCTAATGATTGTTAGCCAGACTGCTGGATGACCAGAACCCGAGACAGCATTCCGGCCACCTGGCCGCCTGAACAGGCCGGTGCGATTCGGCGTCGGCAGACGACGTACTGGGAGTTGCTCCTACAGACTCCAGTCCGAGGTCTGGCACGAGTCCACTTCGTTGGGAAGCGGGAGTACTCTTTCGCCGGCTCTGGCTTCGTCGGCGTGTCGATTGTGAGCGACCATGCCGTGCTCGCCGACTACACTCAGCCGTGGACGACTGTCTACGTGAACTCGCAGGCACCCCATCCAATCAGCACAGTCGAGACCCTCCAGCGTCTCGTGTCGCAATGGTCACTCGGATGGCGCCCGTTCGAGCGGTACGCCAATCGTGAATATGGGCCGGAGCAAGTGCTGCATGAAGGCACCGGGGCGTTGCTGACTGGCCCAATCTCGCTTGCGCGTGCAGCAGTGCAGGTCCTCGAGTCGCAAGGCATCTCATCAATCGCTCCGGAGTCGCTCAGCTGCCCCTCCTCTGAAGGTGACGGCCGACGTCGGGCCCTACGAGCCCTGTTTCTTGGCGGCAGTCTGGTGGTTGCGCGCCACTTCGACTGGGAAGTGTTGTCACTTGACGAAAGAGCTGGCTAACCCGCGCGTGAAGCCGACGGCGGCCCACATCTGTGGCATCATCCGGCCATCGGGGCGCCGCGGCTTACGCGCCAGTCGTTAGGCTGACTAAACCAAGCGAGTTGCGGGCTTCGACCGCTCGCGGATCCAGGTTGTCAGGTCTTCCTCTGACACCCGGCCTGCCGCGAGCGCGACAAACTGCGTCACGACGTCTTCGTCGGTGCCCTCGAAGGTGTAGCCGTTCACCCCAAGAAACGTCACCATCGCCAGGAAGCCGATGCGCTTGTTGCCGTCTCGGTATGGGTGGTTCCGGACAAGGCCAAACGCATACGCGGCCGCAAGAACGGGCACATCGGTGGCCGTCGCGTAGTGCCACGCCTGGCGTGGCTTGGCCAAGGCCGACTCCAGCAGGTTCTCATCACGCAGGCCGGTGAGGCCGCCATGCTCGCGGACTTGATCGGCGTGAATCGCGTCGATAACCATCCGCGACAGCCACGTCGGCTCGCGCCGCCGCTTCACCATCGGCTACTTCGCGAGTTCCCGCAACGCGTTGCGATACGTCTTCGCGGCCTTGGCCGCCACCTTGAGGGCGCGCTCGGCCTCGGGGTCATACGGGGTGAGCAGAATGCCCCGGTCGGTCTCGACCGCCAACACCCGATCACCCGCCTCCAGGTGGAGCCGGTCCGCCATATCCTTGGGCAAGGTCGCGCTGACCGAGCCGCCAGCCTGGCGCAGCGTCAGTTCCTTCGTCACCTCGCCAGAGTAGCACAATTGTGCTACGCAGCCTAACCACGGCTTGCAGCCGACGGCGGCCCGGGCGCATCATGAGGGCCGCCGCGGCTGAAGCCGGGGCGTTAGGCAGGCAAAATCAGCCGTTCAGTGTCAGCCGTTGGAGACCTGAGCTACGCCTAGGTTCAGGAGCACATCATGATCGTGAAGCTCTGGCAGTCCATCCTCGCGTTCTTGACGCAGCTTCGCGATCAGCTCGTCCAGGAGCTCGAGGACGAGCAGAATCGAAGACGCTGAATTGTGGGCCTTCCCGAAGTCCTCGAGGCACTGGCAATCGTGGTCTTGGTGTTCAGAATCTACCGGCTCAAGAAAGGCAAGTTCCAGTTGCCCCTACGAGCTCCTTGGGCGCACTGAGCAAGGCCCTGGTCTGCATGTGCTGCCTAACCTGCGCGTGAAGCCGACGGCGTCCGGCGTCTGTGGCATCATCCCGGCATCTGGCCGCCGCGGCTTACGCGCCGGTCGTTAGGTGGACCCGATGAGTGCGCGTGGCACAGCCATCTGGATTCTTGCCGCGTCGCTAGTGACCGGTGCCCTCGCGTTCGCCGACGCGTGGCAGAACCACTCCGGTGTCTTGGTACCACTCGCCATCTCTGCATGGGCTGCGACGCCTAGCGCTCTCGCAGCGTTGCTGCTCTGGCGCCGGCCGCAGCGTCTGTCCGGTCCCACGGCCTTCGGCGTCGCGACTGGTCTTGGCGGCCTAATCGTGTTCGCAGCGTTCGCCATCGCGCCGCCGCCTGATCCAGACACCGCGCGGCATCTGGCCCCACTCTTGTGGCCTGTCCTTATTCTGGCGGGCGGGTTGGCGCTGTCCGGCGCGGTCTGGTTGGTTGACCTACTGTGGTTCTCGCCTTCGAAGACCAGGGGCCACCTAACCCGCGCGTGAAGCCGACGGCGTCCAGCGGCTGTGGCATCATCCGAACATGTGGCCGCCGCGGCTTACGCGCCGGTCGTTAGGCAGGCGAAGCCCTCACTTCGATTGCGACGAACGCAAGACTGGCCCTCGGCCTCGACGAGCGCCCCAGAAGGCGCGAACAATGACCTGCTCGTCATCGAAGGTGTAGTAGAGATGGTGGGCAACCTTCTCGAGGTAGAGACGGCGCAGCCCAGAGATTCCCGCTCCTGGATACGGGTTGCCGGCGCCGGGCAGCACGGCCAGGATCTTGACGGCCTCTTCGAGTTCAGCAGCGAAGATCTCCGGATAGTCACGATGCTGAAGCCACCATTCCCGCTCCCGGCCGATGTGCGCACGCGCCGTCGCCGTGAAGCGGACCCGACGCTCCGTCAACGCGAGCGCAACTCCTTCAACACCTCGGTGGCGTCCACCAGACGGCCCGCGGCGACGTCCTTTTCGGATTCGGCCAAGGCGGCGTGCAAGGCCTGCCGGTCCGCATCGGTGAGCCAGTCACCCGGGTCCAGGGGTAGCAACTCCACTTCCGTACCATCGGGAAGCGTCGTGGGCTCATCGACCACCAAGCGCCCTGCCTGCACCCGGGCTTTGATCGTCATACGAGGCAGCGTAGCACTCGATCGGCTGCCTAACAAGCGCGTGAAGCCGACGGCGTTCACGACCTGTGGCATCATCCCGGCGTCTGGCCGCCGCGGCTTACGCGCCGGTCGTTAGACGGGCGTTCAGATGCAGCATCCTAGCCTCGCGTCGTGGTGGGACTTGCCATTGTGGGCCGCCCACGAGCTGGTCATCTATTGCCTCCTTGTCGGACCCATGACGACCGCGCTCGTGGCCGTGACGTGGGGCTATGCGCTCTGCCTGAGGCGAGCTGGGGCGCCAAGGGAGCTCGTTGTCGAACTAGCCAGCTATACCAGCGTGCTAATCACTGCTGCCGGTGTTCTCGGTGGGCCGGCTGACCTTCTGTTCGTCGCACTGTATCGCTACCACGCGTACGTGCCGGGCGACCCGATGATCGACTGGATACCCTTCTTCCCAACAGACGGCTGGGTTGTGATCGAGAGTGAAGGTGGCAGGTTCATCAACGGTGGCAGTCCCGAGCAGCTAACAACTGCGTGGCGGTACATCGCCGTGCCTGTATGGTGTGCGGCGGCGGTGGTGACGGGTTTGGTCGTACAACTCCGAGAGCGATTCCGCATCGGGGGCCCGACCGGCGCCGTCTAACATCCGCGTGAAGCCGCCGGCGTTGAAGATGCATGGCAAGATCGCGACACCGAGGCGCCGCGGCTTACGCGGAGCTCGTTAGGTGGACCGAATGAGTCGGCGAACGGCCGCAGGGCTTGTGCTGATAGCGTCGCTGCTGACAGGGGCGTTCGCTCTCACCGATGCGCGAGAGAATCATTCTGGGTGGTTGTTGCCGGTCTTCC
>JBFWNR010000005.1:126912-324189 GCA_050250955.1 Vicinamibacterales bacterium | reverse complement strand
GGGCCGCTGGAAAGGATCTGGCGGCACCTGGCCCACGGCACGGCAACCGCATCGGCGCGCTAAGTTCCAGACGACAGCCGCGGGCGACCGTTCGATGCCGACGACCGCCACTCGGTGGGATTCGCGGCGGAGCCCTCGACGGCGTGGGTCGATGCTCGCATTCACATGCCACATCGGTCCGCCGTGCTCGCCCTCGTCATGATGCTCGCACGGCCCGGCGCTCCGGCTGCGCAACAGGCCTTCGCCCCGCCGGAGCGGCGTCCCGAGATCGCCGCGACGCGTGCGGTCGGCGCCGTCACCGTGGACGGGGTGCTCGACGAGGCCGACTGGCAGCGCGCGCCGGTCGCGACCGACTTCGTGCAGGCCGAGCCGCGCCAGGGCGAGCCCGCCACCGAACCCACCGAAGTGCGCGTGCTGTTCGACGATCGGCACCTCTACGTCGGCGTGGTCTGCCTCGACTCCGAGGGCGCCGCCGACCTGCGCGTCCGCGACCTGCGCCGCGACTTCGACGACACCACCGACGACTTCTTCGGCATCGCCATCGACGGCGTGCAGGACGGCCGCAGCGCCGTGGTCTTTCGCGTCAACCCCCGCGGCGCATTGCGGGATCAGCAGACCGTGGATGGCGGCCTGGCCGACGTGGACTTCGACGCCGTGTGGTTCGCGCGCACCGCCCGCACCGAGCGCGGCTGGACCGCCGAACTGGCGATCCCATGGGCCACGCTCCGCTACCGCGCCGATGGCGACCGCTGGAACGTCAACTTCCAGCGGCTGAGCCGCCGCAAGAACGAAAGCTCGGGCTGGTCGCCGTGGCCGCGGGTGATGCAGCCGTTCCGCATGGACTACGCCGGGGTGCTGACCGGCCTCGAGCCGCCGCCGCCCGGCCGCAACCTGCGCATCCAGCCCTACGCCGTCGGCGACGTCGACCGGCCCGACACCTCGCCCGGGCGACCGACGCGGGTCGGCGGTGAGCTCGGCACCGACGTCAAGTGGGCGCCGACGCCGAACAGCGTCGTCGACCTGACCGTGAATCCCGACTTCGGCCAGACCGACGTCGATCGGCAGGTGGTCAACCTCACCCGCTTCTCGGTGTTCTTCCCCGAGCGGCGGCAGTTCTTCCTCGAGAATCGCGGCACCTTCTTCACCGGCAACGGCGGGCGGTTCGAGCCGTATTTCTCGCGGCGCATCGGCCTCGACGATGCCGGCAATCCGCTGCCGATCCGCGCCGGCGCCCGCCTGTCGGTGCGCTCGGCCGGGCACGCCTTCGGCGCGCTGGCGGTGGCGCAGGGCGGCGCGACCGGCAGCGAATTCGGCGTCGCGCGCTACGTGAAGAACTTCAGCGGCCAGAATCGTCTCGGCGGGCTGGTGACGGCCCGGCACGATCGCGGTGGCGCCACCAATCTCGTCGGCGGCATCGACGGCTTCTGGCGGCCCACGGCCACCTCGTTCGTCCGCGGCACGCTCACCGGCTCGTCCACCGACGGGCCGGGCGGCGAGGGCGTGGGCGGTTTCGTCTGGGCGGCCAACGACACCAACTGGGGCTACGTCGGCTACATCTCCGAACTGGTCACGCAGGGCTACGACGCGCGCTCCGGGTTCGTCGTGCGCAACGACTACTTCCGCATCAGCCCGGCGGTGACCCTCGACTGGCGGCCGCGCTGGCGCCCCCGGTTCGTGCGCCGCATCCAACCGGGCTTCACGTTCGAGCACTTCATCGACCCGAACGACGGCCAGGTGCAGGAGGGCTTCGTCTCGATCCGGCCCTTCACGCTGCAGTTCGAGAACGGCGGCACCCTGCAGTACGCCGCCCAGCCGAACTGGCAGCGCCCGCGGGCGACGTTCCGGCCGCTGCCCGGCGTGTCGATCGCGCCGGGAGCCTACGACTACCTGCGCCACCTGGTCACCGTGCAGACCGATCCGTCGGCGAAGGCCGCCGTCCGCTTCGAGGGCGCCCTCGGCGGCTACTTCGACGGCACGCTGGAAACATGGCGCGGCGTGCTGCAGGCCACGCCGGACCCAAGCCTGGCCGTCAATCTCGACTACACGGTGAACCGGCTGCGCAACGTCGGCACGACGAAGGCGCGGCTGACCACCCACCTGCTCGGCGCCGAGAGCCGGCTGGCGGCGCACCCGCGGCTGCAACTGGTGAGCTTCGTGCAGTGGAACACCGTGGCCCGCCAGCTGACGGCCAACGCCCGGCTGGTGTGGGAGTACCAGCCGCTGTCGTTCTTCACGGTCGTCTACAACGACCGCTCGGCGGTGGACGGCCGCGGCGTGCTGGTGCCGGCGCCGGTGGAATCGCGGCAGCTGCTGGTGAAGCTGACGTGGTTGCTCCAGCTGTAACGACGGTTCATCTGCCCAAACGGGGTGTTCGACGAGACAGCGGTGCCGTTCGTTGATTACAGCGAACGGGCCGGCCTGCTCGCCTCCTACGCTGCACGGATGCCGAGTCGCCGCATGTCCGTCCTGATGGTCGCCCTCAGCGTGTGGGCCGCCACGAGTGCCCCGGTCGTCGCCGCGCAACCCGCTCTCACCATCAGCGGCGTCGTCAAGGACAGCGACGGCGGTGTGGTGCCCGGCGCGCGGGTCTCGCTCGACGGCCAGGACGCCGTGGCCACCACCGACGGCTCGGGTGCCTACTCGTTGCCGGTTCCGGCCGCCGGCCGCTACACCGTGCGGGCGGCGTTTCCGGGCGTCGCCGACGGCACGCGCAGTGTCGAGGTCACCGCGGCGATGACCGGCGTGGACATCGACCTGGGACCGCTGGTGGCCAGCGAGGCGGTGATGGTGGTCGGCCGCACCGTCGGCGACCTGGGCCTCAACGGCTCGCCCACGACGGCCAGCCGCCTCGGCCTGCGCGCCCTCGACATCCCGGCCTCGATCGACGTCCTCGACAGCCGGGTGATGGACGCGCGCGGCTATCAGAAGGTGAGCGACGCCGTCGGGCGCATGGCCGGCGTCGTCTCGGGCGAACATCCCACCGCGCCGTCGTCGTTCACGATGCGCGGCTTCACGGCATCGCAGGTAGCGACCTTGCGTGACGGCATCTGGCTGGGACCGAGCACGATGGTGATGCGGCCGCAGAACACGTTCAACCTGGAGCGCATCGAACTCCTGCGCGGGCCGTCGTCGGTGGTCAACGGCCAGGGCAGCGTGGCCGGAGCCATCAACGCGGTGACCAAGAGCGCCGAGCCGACCGCGACGACGCGCGGCAACGCCCTGTTCTCCTACGGTCAGTTCAACACCTACCATGCGGCCGCGGGCGTGACCGGGCCGATCGCCGACACGCTGTGGTACCGCGCCGACGTCAGCCGCAGCGGCTCGGACGGCTACGTCGATCGCATGGACTCGGGCTCGACGAACCTGACCGCCAGCCTGCTGTGGCGGCCGGTGCCGCGGGTCCGGGTGAAGCTCAGTGCCGACTACCTGGACGACGACCTGGCCAAGTACTTCGGCACGCCCCTGGTCCCGCAGAGCGCCGCCGTCGAGCCGCTCGACGTCCTGCGGACCACCACCGGCGAGACCATCGACGGCCGCACCCGCTTCGTCAACTACAACGTCGACGACGGTGTCGCCCGTGCGGACCAGACGCTGCTGCGCGCCGACGTCGCCTGGGACCTGGCCAGCGGCGTGACGTTGACCAACGTCGCCTACGGGTTCGATGCCGAGCGCCGCTGGCAGAACGCCGAAGGCTACGTCTACTGCGCGGCGGTGGTCGACGTGTGCCGCACCGTCGGCGAGATCCAGCGCTACTACGGCTACTTCCTGATCAACCACGATCAGCGGCTCTACGGCGACCGGCTCACCGTCAACGTCGACCGGCCGATCGGCGGCCGGGCCAACAGCCTGGTCGTCGGCACCGAGGTGTCCGCGCTCGACTTCGAGCGCACGCGCGGGTTCCGCCGCCAGGTGCCGCTCGCCCCCGGCGACGCCGTGGACCTGCTCGCCCCGGTGCCCGGCAGCTACGGTCCGCTGGAGCTGCGCGGCATCAGCCCGACGTTCATCGACGCCTGGGCGGTCTTCCTCGAGGACTCGCTGGCCGTCACCGACCGGCTGCGCGTCACCGGCGCCGTGCGCTACGACGGGCTCGATCTCGACCGCCAGAACCTGAGTCCGACGCGGGTGCCGGAGGCCGGCGGATTCACCCGGGCGTTCACCTGGTGGAGCTGGCGCGCCGGCTCCGTGGTGACGCTGCAGCCCGGCCTGGTCGCCTACGGCCAGTTCAGCACCGCCAAGGATCCGGTCAGCTCGAACATCTTCCTGGTCAACGCCAACCAGAACTTCGACCTCACCAGCACCACCCAATGGGAAGTGGGCGCGAAGGCCGACCTGCAGGGCGGCCGCACGCAGCTCACCGCGGCGTACTTCGACGTCCGCCGCGACGACGTCCTCGACCGCTTCGCCCTCGACAGCGTGACCAGCATCGGCGGGATTACCTCCCGCGGCGTCGAGCTGGGCGCCGCGGTGCAGGCCGGCGCGAATGCCAGGGTCGGCGCCAACTTCGGCTACACCGACGCCACCTTCCGGTCCTCGGCCAACTTCCAGCGCTTCGCCGGCAACCGGGCGCCCAACGTGCCCAAGGCAACGGCGAACCTCTGGGCCAGCTACCAGAACATCGCCGGGCGGCCGCTCGAGGTCGGCGGCTCGGCCCGCTATGTCGGCGAGCGCTACGCCAACAACGCCAATCTGATCGCGATGAAGGGCTACGGGGTCGGCGACGTCTACGCCGCCTGGACCCAGGGCCGGCTCCGCGTGACCGCGCGCGTCGACAACGTGACCGACGCGGTCTACGCGGCGTGGAGCGACCCGTTCTACGTCAGCCAGGTCGACCCGTCGTTCCTCTACGCCAACCAGCTCATGCTCGGCGCGCCGCGGACGGCGTCGGTGCAGCTGCAGATCGGCTTCTGAGCCCGGCGGCGTCCGCAGCCGATTGACACCGTCGGCGCTGTCGTCACATCATAAGTTACATGAGACGCGACAGCCGGCTGTCCGGCGTGCTGCACCTGCTGCTGCACCTGGCCGAGCACGACGGGCCGGTCACCTCCGCGGTACTGGCCCGGGCGATGGACACCAACCCGGTGGTGGTCCGTCGGGTGATGGCCGGACTGCGGCGGCGGCGGCTCGCCCGGTCCGCGAAGGGGCACGGCGGCGGATGGACGCTGGCGCGCGCCGCCGACGGCATCACCCTGCGCGACGTCTACGACGCCCTCGGCGGTCCGGGACTGCTGGCCATCGGCCACCGGACCGAGGCGCCGGGCTGCCTGGTGGAGCAGGCGGTGAACACTGCGCTGTCGAGGGCGTTCGCCGACGCCGAAGCGCTGCTGCTGGCGCGATTCAGCGAGGTGACGCTGGGGACGCTGAGCGACGCCGTCCGCCGCCATCCTCGCTGGCGGCAGCGGGCAGCGGCCCTGGAGAAGGCCCATGCGTGAGGACGTCATCGTCGTCGGCGGCAGCTTCGCCGGGCTGGCCGCGGCGCTGTACCTGGCGCGGGCGCGGCGTACCGTGGCGGTCGTCGACACCGGGTCGCCTCGCAACCGCTTCTCGCGCCACGCCCATGGCCTGCTGGCGCAGGACGGGCGGCCGCCGGCTGCGATCCTCGCCGAGGCCCGGGCACAGCTGGCCAGCTACCCGACCGTGCGGTTCGTGCACGACGCGGCGCTCGACGCGGTCATGGCGGACGGCGGCTTCCAGGTGACCCTGGCCGGCGGCGGCCAGCTGGGCGGCCGGCTGCTGGTCCTCGCGTTCGGCGTTCGCGACGAGCTGCCGGAGATCCCGGGACTCGCCCAACGCTGGGGCCGTTCGGTCCTCCACTGTCCGTACTGTCACGGCTACGAGTTCGCCGGCCGCAGGCTGGGCGTGCTGCACGCCTCGCCGCACTCGCTGCAGCAGGTGCAGCTCATCGCCGAGTGGGGGCCGACGACCTACTTCCTCAACGGGACGGAGGTCGGCGACGAGACCGTGCTGGCGCCGCTTTGCGCCCGCGGCATTGCCGTCGAGCCCGCTGCCGTGCTGGCACTGCATGGATCGGACGACTCACTGGCCGGCGTCGAACTCGTCGACGGCCGGACCGTCGCCGTCGACGCGCTGTACGTCGCGCCGCGCACCCACCTCAACAGCGACCTCGCCGCCACCCTGGGTTGTGCCCTCGACGATGGGCCGTGGGGACCGATGGTCCGCACCGACGCGTTGAAGGCGACCACCGTACCGGGTGTCTTCGCGGCCGGCGACATTACCAGAAGCCTGCACAACGTGACCTTCGCGGCGGCCGACGGCGTCACCGCCGGGCTGGCCGCGCATCGCGCGCTGGTCTTCTAAGCCCGTCGACCCGCTCATCGAATCGCCCGGCTTGACAGCCACAGGGCACCGGCGTATCGTAATCAGAGTTTTGAGTCTTCAAAATACACATTTTGACCACCAGCCTGATGACGATCGCTCGTCGTAACTCTTTGTTCCGATTCGCCTTGGTGCTGCTCCTGGTCGGCGCGGTGGCCCCGGCCGCCGCGCAGGTCACGACGACGATTCGCGGCACGGTGCTCGACGACTCCGGCGCGGCGGTGCCGGGCGTGACCGTCAGCCTGCGCCAGCCGGCCAGCGGCCTGGAGCGGGTCACGACATCCGACGGCGTCGGGCGCTTCGAGATCGCCAACCTGCCGCTCGGCAGCTACGACGTCTCGTTCGAGATCGGCGGCTTCACTCCGGAGCAGCGGCGGGTGCAGGCGCGTACCGCCGTGCCGATCGACCTCCCGGTCTCGCTGGCGCTCGCGCCGGTCACCGACACGGTGGTCGTGACGCCGCCGGCGCCGGCCATCGACACGGCGTCGGCCGGGACCCGCCACGCCGTGAGCGTCACCCGCATCGAGCGCCTGCCGGTGGCGGTGTCGAGCCGGGGCATCGAGGCCGTGCTGGTCGCCTTCCCCGGCTTCTCGCAGAACGCCAACGGCGCCATCCACCCGCGCGGCGCCCACAACCAGATGACCTTCGTCGTCGACGGCCTGCCGATCAGCGATCAGCTGACCGGCGCCTTCGCCAACTCGCTCGACGTCGGCGTCGTCCAGACCGCCGAACTCCTCACCGGCAACATCCCGGCCGAGTTCGGCAGCAAGGTCTCCGGCGTAGCCGTGCTGAACAGCCGCAGCGGGCTCGGCACCGGCCGCGCCTCGACCGGCTCGGTGTCGCTCTCGGCCGGCGGGTTCGACACCCAGATGGCGACGCTGCAGTGGGGCGGCGAACGCGGCCGGGTCGGCTATTTCGGCTCGGCGACGACGATGCGCACCGATCGCTTCCTCGATCAGGTGTCGCGCGACAACCTGCACAACGGCGGCCGCTTCGCCCGCGGCTTCGGCCGCATCGACCTGCGGCTGACCGATCGCGACACGATCCGGGCGCACGTGATGGGCGGCGCCTCGACGTTCGAGCTGGCGAACCTGCGATCGCAGCAGGCGGCGGGCCAGGATCAGGAGCAGGGGCTCGAAGACGTGTCGGTGTGGACCACGTGGCTGCGGACGCTGGGTCCCGCCTCGACGCTGGAAGCCACGGCCGGCTACCGCACCACCGGCGCCACCCTCACCCCGAGCGCCGGTGACACGCCGGTCACGGCGGCCCAGGATCGCCGGCTGTCGACCGTGAGCCTGAGCACGCGCTACACGCGCAGCGTCGGGCCGCACGTGATCCGCGCCGGGGTAGACGTCCAGCGCTTCCCGGTCGAAGAGCACTTCACCATGGCGCTGACCGCGGCCGCGTTCAACGCGCCGGGCAGCGACGGCTTCAATGAGGCGCTGCTCCCCCACGATCTCACCCGCGGCGGCCACCCGTTCGTCTTCGCCGACGCCCGCGCCGGCACGCAGGCCAGCGTCTTCGTGCAGTCCACCTGGCGGCTGCGCGACGTCACGGTGAACGCCGGCGTGCGCCACGACGAATACCGCTTCCTCGTCGTCGGAAGACAGCTCCAGCCGCGCGTCGGCCTGTCCTACAAGCTTCCGGGACGCGAGGTGGTCGTCCGCGCCTCCTACAACCGCAACTACCAGACCCCGCCGAACGAGAACCTGTTGCTGTCGAACTCCGAGGCGGCCAGCCGGCTCGCCCCGGCGAGTGTCCGCGAGGCCCTCGGCGGCGCCTATCAGCCGATCCGGCCCGAACGACAGGATGTGGTCGAGGCCGGCGTGCAGACGTCGGTCGGCGGTCTGGCCGCGCTCGACGTCGCCGCCTACCGCAAGGTGTCGCGCGACCAGCAGGACAACAACAACTTCTTCGACACCGGCATCGTCTTCCCGACGACGTTGAAGCGCATCACCGTGACCGGCGCCGAGGCGCGGCTGACCGTCCAGCCGCGGCGGGGCGTGTCCGGCACGCTGAGCGCCACCACCGGCCGGGCGATCTCGACGCCGCCGTTCACCGGCGGGCTGTTCCTGGGTCAGGACGCCGTCGACCTGCTGTCGGCCGGGCCGTTCGCCATCGACCACGACCAGCGGCTGGCTGTGCATGGCGCGCTCACCTGGGACCCGGCCGGACCGTGGTGGCTGGGCACCTCGGTGCGCTACGACAGCGGCCTGGTCGCGAACCCCTCGGATCCGGCCGAGGTCGCGACGGACCCCGACTTCGCGGACCTGCTGCCGTATGTCAACCTCGACGGTTCGACGCCGCGCGTCCGGCCCCGCACCATCGTCGACCTGGCCGGCGGCGCTGACCTCGCCAACGCTCGCGGGTTGCGTACGTGGGGAGTGCAGGTGCAACTCACCAACCTCACCAACCGCACGGCGCTGTACAATTTCCAATCGGTGTTCGTCGGAACACGCCTGGTGCAGCCGCGAACATTGTCCGTGCGAGTCGCCCGCTACTTCTGACGGCCACGGCACTGCCGGGCCAGTGGCGGCGCATTCTGTGCTCGAGGCGCGGCCGTCGTCCGCGGCCCGCAGCAGGCCCTAGCCCCCCGCTCGGAGGATCCGCCCATGCGTCGTGTGCTGTTCACCGTTCTCGCGCTCGCCGGCCTGGCCACGCCGTCGGTCGCCGACGTCACGCTCACGCAGTCCGTCTCAGGCAAGGCCCTGGGAATCAACGGCAACGCGACCACCACCACGTACATCAAGGGCGCCAGGCTGCGCACCGAGATGGTGACGGGCAACACCACGCGCATCACCATCTTCGACCTCGACGCGCAGAAGATGTACGCGTTCGACTCGAAGAAGAAGGAAGCCGACGTCTACAGCCTGGGCCAGCTGCAGGCCGACATGGCCAAGGCGGTGGACGTGACGGCGATGACGGCGACCTTCGAGGTCAACGGCCAGACCCGGGACTTCGCCGGCAGGAGTGCGACCGGCTACGACATGCAGATGTCGGTCCCCACGGCGCTGGGCGGCGGCGACATGAAGATGACCCTGGTGATGACCGGGCCGGTGTGGATCGTCAAGGGCGCCCCAGGCAGCGCTGACTGGGCCGGCTTCTACGCGCAAGCGGCAGACAAGGGCTTCATCGTCGGCGATCCACGGGCCGCCAAGGCCAGCCCCGGGCAGTCGAAGGCGATGACCGAGCTCTACCGGAAGATGGCCGCCGTGGGCGGCATCCCCTACCAGATGGAAATGACCATGAAGTCCGAAGGCAGCGGACCGCTGGCGGGCCTCATGGCGAAGATGGGCGGCGGCTCGATGACCACCACCACGACCGACGTCACCGCCGGCCCGCTCGCCGACGACCTGTTTGCGCCACCAGCCGGTTACCGGCTGCGCGAACGCAAGTAGCACCCGGCATCGACCGGCCGGGCGGCGACACCGCCCGGCCCGGCGTCACTTCGGCAGCCGCTCGTCCATCTCGGCCACTACGTAGGTGACGACGGCGATCGCCGCCGCCGCCTTCGACACCTCCTCGGGCGCGATGCGATCGACGGTGTCGGCCGGCGTGTGGTGGATGGTGAAGTAGCGGGTGCTGTCGCCCTGGTAGGCCATGGTCGGCACGTTGCCGGCCTGGGCGATCGGCCCGATGTCGGCACCGCCGCCGCCGGGCGCGACCTCCTCCATGCCGAGTGGCCGCAGCAGCGCGGCGACGTCGCCAATCATCACCCGGGCCGCCGCCGAGCCGGAGAAACCCAGCCGCGCCGGCGCGAAGACCCCCGAGTCGGACTCCAGCGCGAAGACGTGGTCGCCCGCCGACGCCTTGTAGGCGTCGCGATAGGCCGTGGCGCCACGCAGGCCGTTCTCCTCGTTGGTGAACAGGCCGAGGCGCACGGTGCGGCGCGGCTGCACGCCGACCGCCTTCATGAGGCGCAGCGCCTCCCAGGTGACGATGCAGCCGACGCCGTCGTCGGAGGCGCCGGCGCCGACGTCCCACGAGTCGAAGTGGCAGCCGACCAGCACGATCTCGTGCGGCCGCTCACGGCCGACGAGCTCGGCGAAGACGTTGGCCGACTCCACGTCGGGCTCGAACCTGGCCTCCATGCGCAGCCGGACCCGGACGCGCCGGCCGCGGTCCACCAGCCGCTGGATGCGGTTGGCGTCCTCGGCGGCGATGGCGGCGGTGGGAATCTTCGTCGCCGCGTCGCCGTAGTTCATGTTGCCGGTGTGCGGCGTGCGCAGGCCCATCGGGCCGACCGCCCGCACGAGCGACGCCACCGCCCCGTGGCGGACGGCCGCGGTCGCGCCGCCGGACCGGTACTGCACCGTCTCGCCGTAGCTGGTGTAGGGGACGTTGAAGAGGACGATCTTCCCGCGCGCCTCGGCGGCCTTCGCCTCGAGGTCCTGGAAGCTCGTGACGACCAGCACGTCGGCTTCGAGTCCCGCCGCCGGCGTCGCGACGCTGCCGCCGAGGCCGAGCATGGCGATGGGGTGCTCGGGGGGATCGACGATGACCGCGCTCTCCTGGCCACGGACCCAGCGCGGCACCATCACGCGCTCAGCGCGGACGTTGGCCAGCCCGTCGCCCTTCAGGGTGGCGACCGCCCACTCGATCGCGCGGGAGAGGTTCGCCGACCCCGCCAGCCGGTTGCCGTAGGTGTCGGTCAGCTCGGCCAGCCGGCGCCAGGCGAAGTCGTCGGCCTGGGCTGTGGCGATGAGGCGCGCTGCGGCCTCCTGGTACGGAGCGACTCGCAACGGCAGCGAGGCCTGCGCGCGAGGTGTCGCGCCCGACAGCGTGGCAACAGCAGCGGCACAGCCGATCAACGCGGGGAACGGTCGAATTCGCATGCCCCGATTGTAGCGGCTGGCCGGGCCGGCCACTCCCGACGCCTTGCAGCGTGATTCGCCAGCCGCTAGCCCCTAGCCGCCAGCCGCTGGTCCTAGAACTTGACGTTGTAGACCAACCGGAACGCCCGCCCCATCTCCGGCACCACGTCCTTGAGGAAATTCAGGTGGTTCCGGTAGAACGTGTTGGTCGCGTTGTCGAGGCGCGCGGTCACCGTCTGGATGGCCCGCGCCGACTGCAGGGTGTAGGTGGCGTAGGCGCGCAGCAGCCCATAGGCGGCGGTCTCCGTCTCGGCGCCGAAGACGCGATCCTGGCGCGACACCGCCGTGCCATTGACGCCGACCTGCAGCGGCCCCTGGGTATACCGGAGTCCGGCCATGATCCGCTGCGGCGGGATGCGCGGCAGCGGCTGGCCGTCGGCGCGCCGCTCGGCGCGGACGAAGTCGTAGGTGCTCTCGATCGCGAACCGGTCGGTCAGCGTGATGTCGCCGTGCGCTTCAACGCCCCACAGTGTGGCGTCGGCACCGGCGTACTCGATGAACGGGAACTCACCCTCGTGGTGGTGCTCCTCGCCCTCTTCACCCTCCTCGCCTTCCTCCTCGTGCTCGACACCGAACCGCTCGTCGAACTCCTCCTCGCGCTCCTCGAACTCCTCCTCGCTCAGCGGATTGCGGAAGATGAAGTCGTCGATGCTGTTGCGAAAGACGGTGATGGCGCCTTGGAAGCGGGACGTCCGGGCGCGCAGCGACACGTCGAAGCCGAGTGCCCGCTCCGCCTTCAGATCCGGGTTGCCAATCTCGAACGTGAGGTTGCCGGGATGCGGCCCGAAGAAGTACAGCTCCTCGAGCGCAGGATTGCGGGCCGCGCGAGCCAGGCTCACCGCGAGCACGAGGTTGTCGCTGGCCGCCTGCGGGCGGAAGAGCGCGCCCAGCGAACCGGAAAACTGGGTGAAGTCGCGCTCCGGCAGCACGCCCCCGGGCTCGAACGTCGTGTGGTCGACCCGGCCGCCGAACTGCAGCGAGAAGTGCGGCCAGTTGACTTCCTCGTAGACGAAGGCAGCCAGTGTCCGCTGGTCCACCGGCGGCGACAGCGCCTCGGCGCCCTCGGCCGCGAACTTGCGGTCGAGGAACCAGCCGCCCACCGAGCCCGACAGGCGCCCGGCCGGCCGGTGCGACAGCATCACTTCGCCCTCGACGGTGTCGTTCTCGAATCGGGTGCCGACTTCGTCACCCTCGAGTTCGGTGTGGGTGTAGCGGCGCACGCCCAACGTCGCGCGATACGACGAGAACGGACCATCGAGACCCTGGCCGCCGGCGCGCGCCGAGAAGGCGTGCCGCTTGGGCGTCAGGCTGATCTCTCCGTCCTCGAGCACCGGCACCCCGTACTTGGTGTCGTCGTAGCCGTAGCTGACCCCGGCGTACTGCCGGTCGCCGGTCCAGCCGCCGCCGACGTTCACGAAGCCGCTGCGCGACTGCGAGTTGTCGATCTCGCCGTCGCGGGTCTGATAGCTGTCGGCCCGCTGCCCTCCGCCGCCCAGGTGCAGCGCGAACTGGCCGTTGCCGACGTGCACGTCGGCGGCGCCGCCGGCCGGCATGTTGTTGCTGCCCAGGTTGAGGGTGACCGAGCCGGTCGGCCGGGTGACCTGCTCGGTCGGAATCTGGTCGGTGACGATGTTCACCAGGCCGCCGATGGCGTTGGCACCGTAGAGCAGCGTCGCCGGGCCGCGCACCACCTCGATGCGCTGCGCCGAAGCGGGGTTCACCGGCACGCCGTGGTCGCCGGACTGGCTCGACAGGTCGCCCATGCGCTGGCCGTCCTGCAGGACCAGCACGCGGTCGCCGTCGAGACCGCGGATGACCGGCCGCGCCGGACCGGGGCCGAGTGACCGCATGTTGACGCCCGGCTCGTTCTGCAGGGTCGCGCCGATGGTGTCCTGCAACTGGCGCTGGAGGTCTTCGTTGGAGAGCACCGAGGTGGGCTGGTAGGACTCGAACTGCGGCCGCGGGTTGGGACTGACCGACAACACCTCGGCGAAGTGCAGGTCGAGGTCGACCTCGAGGTCCAGGGTGGCCGCGCCGGCGCCCACGGTCACTTCCGCACGCCGGCTGCTGTAGCCCTCGGCACGGACCGACACGTGATATTCGCCCGGCGTCAGGTCGTCGAACCGGTAGCTGCCATCGGCCGCGGTCCGCGCCTCGCGGCGCAGTTCTTCGAGCACCACGGCCGCGCCGGCCATGGGCTCGGTGGAACCGGCGCGGGTCACGGTGCCGGTCAGGGTGCCCGTCTGGGCCAGCGCCGGCGCCGCCCACAGCGTGAGGGCGCAGAACAGGGCGGCGAATGGGGGAAGAGTTGACGACGAAGAACGCACGTGCATACCGCTGAGCGTAGCGACTGGCGAGAGCCTCTCACTACCGAGAGCCGGTGAGTGGTGTTTTGGCACCAACGACCGGTCGCCGTGATCCAACCAGTGGCTCGACCGTAAACCCCTTGCAATCAGAGTTTTGCCCTGGCCAGCCAGGCTGCCGCCAGCGCCGCGGCCGTCCAGGCGAGCCCGGCCGCGAGCGCCGGGGCCAGGTCCGCGGCGCGCCCTTCCTCCGCGAAGCGGTGGCGCGGCGCCTGGCCCCAGTCGACGCTGGCCATCGGCGCATCGGAAAAGATGATCGGAAAGAAATGGCGTTTCAGCGCCTCGTGATAGGACGCCACTGAGTCGAGGTACGCCAGATGGCCGGGTAGATCGGTCCGCGCCAAGCGGTCGAGGGCCGACTGCACGGCCGCCGGTGCCAGCCATCCCATCCATTGGCTGGTCCAGGCGTGACGGGCACGCAGGGTCTCGAGATACCGACCGGCGGCCGGAGCCGCGGCATCGTCGCCGCGCTGCTGCATCGCGTAGTACCAGGCGTTCGAGTAGCGATCGCGGGGCACTGGATGCCCGCGCCACTCCGGATAGCGGTCGTAGAACGCCGCCATCGTCTCGCCGACCGGGCGGTCCCAGCTGCCGTGATAGCCCTCACGCTGAGCCACGGTGAGCGCCAGTGCCTCCGGCGCCGGGAAGCGGGAGGCGGCGATGGTCGTGACCAGCGCCGGACCCACCACGACCCAGACCAGCCACACGGCGAGCAGGACCAGGGCGTTGGCATCCGACGGCAGCCGTCCCATCGCCAACGCGATGGCCAGAGCGACCCAGGCGGCCAGATAGACCGCGGCGACGGCGAAGAGCATCGCGAGCCGGCCGTCGACCGGCACCTCGGTCAGCGCCGGCACGACGGCGACGGCCGCGGCGAGCAACCCGACCAGGACCGCGAATCGCACCGCCACTTTGGCGACGAGGGCCCGCCAGGTGCCGCCCGGCTGCGCCCGCACCAGCGGCCAGGTGCCGGCCTCGCGTTCGGCCGACACCAGATCGTGACAGAGGCCGATGGCCAAGAGCGGCGCCAGCGCGACGAGCACGAAGGCGAGATCGAAGGTGCCGAGCGCGGCCAGCAGTGGGCTGGTGAGTTCGCCGTCGTAGAGCTGGCCGTGCAGCGCGAGGATGCGAACCTTCAGGTTGAACGCCCGGGTGTCGCGCTGGCCGATCGACACGGCGGCCCAGGGCGACGGCTCGTGTCGCGTGTGGTAGGCCAGGTAGTAGAGCTGGTCACCGGCCACGGCGGAGGCCGGCTGCGGCGACAGCACGGCGGCGTGCTGTTCGGCCTGGTGCCGATCGGCGTCGGCGAGCGCGCGGCGCTGGCGGTCGACGATCCGCTCGCCGTTGACCAGGGCGGCTACGGCGGCCACCGACCAGGCGACCACCGCCACGGCGAGGGCGCGGCTGCGTGCGACGCGGCGCCACTCCAGCGCGAGCAGCCGCCGCATCAGAGCGTCCTCGGCCGCAGGCGCCAGCCGATGAGCAGCACGCCGGCCATCCAGGCCGCCAGGGCGGCCAGCGGCACCCGCGCGGCACCGGCCGATGCCGCCAGCGTCGGCGGCGCGTAGCTGAACACCGGCGCGTCGTCCCAGTGGCTGGCTCCGATCCGCTTGCGGGTCGGCGCTTCGGTGGCGCCGACCGAGGCGGCGTAGCGGTCCTCCTCCAGCCGCACGACCTCGGCGTGCAACCGGTTCAGGTGCTGGACGAGCTGGAACCGGTACTCCTCGGCGGCCCGTTCGAAGTGGAGCACGGCGAAGGGATCGGCACCGGCCAGCGCCATTGACGCCAGCCGCATCGCCACGAACGGGCTGAGCCAGCCGGCCGCGGCACTCACCCGGGCGTGGTCGGCGGTGACGCCGTCGAGCACTGCCCGGAAGTCCTGGTAGGCGGCGCTGGTGAGGCGTTCGCCCTCGATCATCACGACGCCGTTGTAGTTGACCGGCAGGTCCTCGACCCGCTGCACGCCGTGGGCGGCGAGCGTCGAGGACTTGAACGCCGCGAAGTTCTCGTCGGTGGGGTCGTGGCTGTCGCCCAGGGCCCGGGTTCGCCGTTCGACCTCGGCCTCGAACTCGGCGCGCGTCGGCAGCTCGCGGACGGCCTCGCCCGCCACCGGGATCATCCGCGGCACGACCACCCACAGGGCCAGCCACACGCCCACCAGCGCCAGCGTCGCGTCCCGCCGGGTCCGGCACAGCGCCGACACCACGACGCCCAGGCCGGCGCACGCGGCGAAGTAGCCGGCGTGGGCCGCGGCCAGGGCGCCGAGCCGCACCCACGCGTCGGTGGTCCACACCGCCGCGTCGGCCCGGCTCAGCAGGATCCCGCTGAGCAATACCGCCGGGGTCGCCAGGCACGAGGCCATCACGGTGAGGGCCAGGGTCTTGCCGCCGAGAATCGCCGGCCACGACACGCCCTGGGCCCGCACCATCGCCAGCGTGCCCTCGTCGCGTTCGCGGGCGACGCTGCCGGCCGCGGTCAGCAGCAGCACCAGCGGCACGAGCATCTGCAGCACCAGCGCCATCGTCAGCGCGCCGAAGCGGATCGGCGAGTCGGCCTGCGACGACTCGGCGAAGTTGAGCGAGTTCTGGCGGTGGGCTTCGAGAAACAGGGCCGAACCGGTCTGCGCGGTGACGCCGGACTCGAAGAAGCCGAGCGGCGAGCGCGGCCGGAACAGCAGGTAGCCGTAGTGCGACACCCGGTGCGGATGCCGATCCGGCTGCGCCGCCCACTGCGCGGCGACGTCGCCGGCATGGCGGCGGCGCTCGGCCTCGTACGCCTGGTCGGCGCGCCACGCCACGACGGCGCTGGTCGCGATCAACCCGGTGAGCAGCACCGCCACCAGGGCCACCACGCCCGACCGGCGCAGCTGCCGAAGCTCGGTCCTCGCGATCCGTGCGATGGTCGTCATTACCTGCTCAGAACTCGAAGGTCGAGGTGAGATAGAAGGCGCGCCGCTCGCCGGGCGAGTGCAGGGTCTGCGCGCCGTCGAACCACACGTACTCGTGGTAGCGGTCGAACACGTTCTTGGCGTGTGCGCCCAGCGACACCGCGCGGTGCACGCGCAGGAACACGTCGACGTTGGTGAGGGCCCGGCCCCCGAATCGTCCCTCGGCGTTGGCGGTGGTCAGGAAGTAGTCGCCCTGGGCCTCGGTCCAGAACGACGCCGACAGCCATTGCCGCGGCGTGATGTCGACGCCCCACTTGGCCGTGTAGTGCGGCACGTGGTTGAGCTCGTTGCCCTTCAACTCCGGCTGGGTCGCCCCGGGCTCGACCAGGGTGCCCTTCTGGCGCGTGTAGGTGGCCCAGAGGTAGGTGGTGGCGTGCGCCCGCGCCGTCACCTCGACGTTCCAGCCGCGCCGGCGCGTCTTGCCGACGTTCTCCGAGTCGCCGGAGTTGTCGAACTTCAGCCGCACTTCGTCCGAAGCATCCTGTCCCCACACGCCAACGCGGGTGGCGAGCCACCGCGCCGGCGCCGCCCGCACCCCGACCTCCCACCCGTCATTCTTGCTGTGGTCGAGCGGCGCGGTCCCGTAGGCACCGGCGCCGACCCCGACCTGGAAGGCGCGGCCGAGATTGCCGTAGAGGTGCACGCCGTTCCGCACCGTCGCCAGCACGCCGAGCTTCGGCTGCCAGATGGTGCCGTAGTCGACGATCGGCAGCGCGGCGCCGCTGAGGGCGTTGACGAAGTCGCCGCCGACGCGATCGGCGCGCACACCGCCGGTGACGCGCAGCCAGCGGAGCGGCCGGACGTCGCCCATCAGGTAGGCGCCGCCGTTGGTGAAATCGAACACCTGGTCGCGCAGACGGGCGCCCCGCCGCCGCTCGACGGTAGCGAAACGCTGCGCCACGTTGTCCTGGGACTGGATGTCGGCGCCGGCCGAGACCACGCCGTCACGGGCCGCCAGGGCCGCCGGACGCCAGGTCAGCGTGGCCAGCGCGCCGGTCTGGGTCTCGTCCTCGAACCGCTCCTGCTGGGCACCGGCCTGGGTGAAGCGCACCCAGCGGTGCGACTCGAACGCCTGGCGATAGGCCTTGACCGAGAGCGCGACCGTGGAGAACTCGCGGTCGAGATGGAGGCTGACGTGGCGGGTCCGCTGTTCGCCGCCGTCGCTGGCCGAGAACGCCGGCGAGGTTCGCGGTGTGCGCGCCGCTTCGTCCCGGGTGAGGTAGCCCGGCGCCTGCGTGTCGAAGTCGTGCGACCGGGCGATGAGGCCCACGCGCCATCGCTCGCCGACCGGCGTGTAGCTCCACTTGCCGGAGAACGCGAACCGGTCGAGGTCGGAGTTGTCGCGGTAGCCGCGGCTGGTGCGGCCGGCGGCGAAGTAGACGTGCGACAGGCGGCCGGTGGAGAAGGCGGTGACGCCCTGGGCGTCGCCGGTCTCGAAGGCCCCGCCGAGCAGCTTGACCTTGCTGTAGCGGCCGGGCGCGCTGGTGAACACCTGGACGTTGCCGGCGATGTTGAACAACCCGTAGCGCGGGTCGTTGGTGCCCTTCACCAGTTCGATCCGGTCGATGTCGAGCGGGAAGATGGCGTTGATGTCGCCGGCGCCGCTGTTGACGTTGGTCGGGATGCCGTCGACCAGCAGCTTGACGTGCATGATGTCGCCTTCGGTGTTGAAGCCGCGCATCGCGACGCCGCCGGCGACGACCCCCTGGTTGTAGTCGTTGACGTAGACGCCGGGCACCTTCTTCAGCAGCTCGTAGGAGAGGTCGACGTTCTCGCGCTCGAGCTGGTCGGCGGTGATGACGTCCACTGACCCCACCAGGTCGGTGCTCTCGGGGTGCAGGGCGCGGCGGGCGGACGCGGCGCCGATCACCACGACCGTCTCCTCGATCCCGGCCGGCTCGAGCACCACCCGCACGTCCGACGCCGGGGCGTCGAGCCGGCGCTCGACGCCGTCCCAGCCGAGCGCCGAGACCGCCAGCACCGCCGGCCCGGCGGCGACGTCCTCGATCGTGAAGCGGCCGCCTTGGCCGGTGGTCGCCTGGCGGGCGCGCCCGCCGGCATCGCGGACGGTCACGGAGGCGCCGTCGATTGGCGCCCCGGTCCGATCGACCACCAGACCCGATACCGCGGCCCCCTGCGCCGCCACGCCGCTGGCCGCCACCAGCAGCGTCCCCACGCACCACATCACCCGTAACGCGAACATCGGACCTCCGGAGGCGGCGAGCCCCGCTACGACACGATCGGGAAGCGCGCCAGCCGGCCGACGGCCAGCCAGGCGATGACGGCCGCCGGCAGGAGCAGGCCGACCAGACCCAGCGCCACCCGGGCGCCGACGCCGCCCAGCGCCTCCTCCTGGTAGGCGAACGCCGGCAGCGCCCGGTAGTCGAGCACCGGCGTCCGCGCCACGATGAGCGGCGTGAAGTGCCCCCGCCAGGTGCGGTGGTAGGCGTCGACCTGGGCCATGAACGCCTGATGGCGGGCGACGCCGGTCCCGGCGACGTCGTTGAGCGCGGTCTGCATCAGCACCGCCGGCGAGATGAAGCGCAGCGTGTCGATGAGCGCCTGCTGGCCGGCGATCTGCCGCTCGTAGCGTTCGACCACCGGCCGGACGCGGCGCTCGACGTCGTCGTTGACGGCGACGCGGATGACGTTGAAGTCGGTCATCGCCTGGGCGGCATCGCCGGTGGCCAGCTCCGGGTGATCGTCGTAGTAGCGGGCCAGCAGCTTGCTGCCCTCGGCGTTGGCGTCGTCCGAGGCGACGCGGATGGCCTGCACCATCTCGACCCGCGACGGCACCGGGTAGAAACTGGTGGCGACGAGGTTGAACGCCGCCGGCAGCACCACGACCAGCACCAGCCACACGCTGGCGAGGATGGTGGCGTTGGCGGCCGAGCCCCGGCCGCGCGAGGCGACGAACAAGGCGATGGCGAACCACACCGCGCCGTAGGCGAGCACGGCGGCGACCCACAGGGCGAACCGCGGCAGGGCGCCGGGCGCGGTGGGATCGACGCCGCCGATGAGCAGCGCCGCCATGGTGGTGCCGATCACCACTGCCACCAGGACCGCCGCTCGCAGCAGCACCTTGCCCGTCGCAAGGGTTCTGAGCGGCACCGGCTGCGACAGCGCCAGCGCGAGCGTGCCCTGTTCCTGCTCTCCCGAGAGCATGTTGTAGGCGAGCGCCAGGATCAGGATCGGGTAGAAGTAGACGAGGACGAACGCGAGGTCGAACCGCCCGACCAGCAGCCGCTGCGGGTTCTCGATCTCGGTGGCGGCGACGATGTTCTCGCGGGCGTCGGTGGAGACCTTGAAGTAGTACGGCAGCAGGTCGCTCTGACCGATGGCCAGCGGCGCCAGCGGCCCCGGCGGCAGGGCGGCGTAGCGCGGCGCCATCCGGCCGCCGGCGTTGGCGGCACTGCGCGGATCACGGAACGGCGACACCTTGCCGCCGGTGCGCTGCAGCGTGTCGACCTCGGCCTGCAGCGCCGCGTAGCGCTCGGTCTCCTCGGCGGCGGCGGCCGCCAGCGCCTGCTGCTGAAAGGCCACCCACTGGGCGCCGTTGGTGACGCCGTAGGCGATCGCGCCGGCGAACGCCAGCCCGATCACCCAGAGGGTGGCATCGGCCGACAGCGCGCGCCACTCGTGGCGGATGATCCGTGCCAGCATCGCGGTCGCTCAGTCCACCAGCGCCGTGGCGCTGGCTCGCACCATCAGCACGACCGCAGCGACGAGCCACGCGCCCAGCACGAGCAGACTGGTCCGGTACTGGCCCAGCACCCATCCGGCCGACGGCGGCGTGTACTCGAACGCCGGCACCTGGTCCCACAGCTCGCGGCCGGCCATGTAGACCTGCCCCGGCTTCTGGTGCCGCTCGATGTCCCCGTTCAACACCCGCTGGATGTCACGCCGGTAGGCTTCGGCCGCGGTGATGAAGTGCCGGTGCTGGGCGAAATCGGTGCCGGCCAGGCCCATCGAGAGGGCGCGCGTCGCCAGCATCGGCGCCAGCACGCCGCCGGCCTGGAAGACGCGGTTCTGGCGCTCGAAGGTGTTGAAGAGCGGCTCGAAATGGGCGTCGAACACCTCGTTGCCGTGCTCCTCGCCCTCCTGCAGCGAGACGCCGCCGAAGGCGATCGGCAGCGCGTCCACGCTGGTGACGTCGTAGCGGGCGAACAGCTCCTGCCGGCGCTTCTCCAGGCGGCGCTCCATCTCGGCCTGATCGTTGAGGTCGGCCTCGAGCGCCTTCTGGAACTCGACGGCCGAAGGAGTCGGATGCAGCCACGCCGCGATGTCGGAGGCGACGCGCGACGCCACCAGGCTGTTGGCGAACCAGAAGGTCAGCAGGACGACCAGGGCGAGGCGCGCCGAACGCGCCCGCGCCGACACCCAGAGCGACAGCGCGATGACCAGCGCGAAGTAGAGCAGGTAGACGCCGGTCAGCGCAGCGACCCGGGTCGGGTCGTCGGCGAGCAGGCCCTGGCTCGTCGACAGCGTCATCGCCGCGACGCCGAGCACGGTCGCCGGCAGCAGGATGAGGCCGAGCGCCACGGCAACACCGAGTGCCTTGCCCATCGCCAGATCGCGCGGCCGCGCTCCGACGCTGAGCAGCTGACGCAGCGTGCCCTGCTCGCGCTCGCCGGCGAAGGCCGGGAACGCCATCAGCACGATGAAGAGCGGCAGCAGCACCTGCAGGACCTCGGCGCCGCCCAGTTCGCCGAAGCGCTGGACGGCGGTGCGGTCCTGGGCCGGCCGGTACTTCATCTCGTTCTGCTTGTGGGCCTCGAGCCACACCGCGACGCCGACGTAGGGATCGATGCCGGTGTCGACGATGGCGAGCTGGCTCTTGGGCTTGAAGGCGTAGACGCCGTAGTGGGCCGCCGAGTGCGGGTTCTTCTGCGGCTGGTTGAGCCATTGCTCGCGCGTCGCCGCCTGGGCAGTGCGATGCTGCGCGTTCAGCTCGCCGTAGGTCTTCCAGCCGGCGGCGAGCGACACCACCGAGACGGTCAGCACCAGCGCCGCGAGGATGCGGAAGCGCCCATCGCGGGAGAGGTCGAGGAGCTCCTTGCGAGCGATGCGGAGGATCATGGCCGGCTGCTCACTAGTCGCGCATGTGCTCGAGGTAGACCCGCTCGAGGTCGGCGTGCCCGAACTCCTCGGTGCCGTGCTGGGCCACCATCCGGCCGTGCTTCATGATGCCGACCCGGGTGCCGGACTCCTTGGCGCGGAACAGGTCGTGGGTCGCCATCAGCACGGCGACGCCGTTGGCGCTCATCCGCCGGAGCAGGTCCGAGAACTCGTTGGATGCCTTGGGGTCGAGCCCCGACGTCGGCTCGTCGAGCAGCAGCGCCTTGGCGCCCTTCGCCAGGGCGATGGCGATGCCCACCTTCTGGCGCATGCCCTTGGAGTAGGTGCCGACGCGGCGATCGGCCGCCTCCGCCGCCAGGCCGACCTCGGCGAAGTAGCCGAGCCCGTCGGCCCGCGTGAGCTCGGGACGTCCGGCCAGCGCCGCGAAGTACTCGAGGTTCTCGATGCCGGTGAGGTTCTTGTAGAGCATCACCGTCTCGGGGATGTAGGCCAGGTGGCGCTTGGTCTCGAGCGGCTGCGCCGTGACGTCGAGCCCGTTGACCCTGGCGGTGCCCGCCGACGGCGGGATGAAGTTGAGGAAGAGGTTGATGGTCGTCGTCTTGCCGGCCCCGTTGGCACCGAGCAGACAGAAGACCTCGCCCGGCTGCACCGTCAAGGTGAGGCTGTCGAGGGCGACGACACTGTCGTAGCGTTTGGTCAGTCCGAGGGCTTCGAGCATACGGATGGCTCCAATGCCCGCACACTAGGCGAGGGGATCGAACGGCGGACGGTCCCTTTCAACGAACGGGCGCCGCGGGACCATGAACGGGCGTGCAGCCGGCCCGTGTTACCTTCGGATCACCTGCCGCCATGCCTCAGCTGCTTCGCCTCGCCGTCGTCCTGGTCGCCGTGCTGCTGCCGGTGTCCGCTCGCGCCCAGACCGGGACGATCAGCGGCGTCGTCACCACGGCCGTCTCGCCGCTGCGGCCGCTGCGGGTCACCGCCGACATCCAGGTGTGCGGCCGTCAGCTGCCCGACGAAGCCATCCTGGTCGGCCCCGGGGGCGGGCTGGCCAACGTCGTGCTCACGCTGACCGGCGTGAAGGTGCGCACGCCGTATCCCGATCCGCAGATCGTCAACGAAGGCTGCCGCTTCACGCCTCGGGTGCAGCTGGCCCGGCCCGGTGCCCCGGCGAAGACCTCGAGCAAGGACAAGCTGCTGCACACCACCAACGCCCAGCAGGACGGCGGCCGCACCCTGTTCAACGTCGGACTCCCGGTCCCTGACCTCGTGGTGACGCGGCCGTTGAACGGCGTCGGGCTGGTCCGTCTCACCTGCAACACTCACACGTGGATGCGCGGCTACATCGTCGTCACGGATGAGATGGGGGTGGTGTCGGGCACCGACGGAACGTTCCGGCTCGAGGGCGTGCCCCCGGGCACGTACGAACTCAAGGTGTGGCACGAGATGCTCAAAGCGCCCCCTGTGAAGGTCACCGTCAGGGCGGGGGCGACGGCTGACGTCACGATCGCGCTGGCCCGGTGACGAGTCCGGCCGGTGAGTTCCGGCACGGCTTTTGTAGATCTGCGGCCAAACCTGACGCTGAAGGAGCCGATGCGATGAACGCCCGCGCGATTCGTCCGACGACACGACGCCGGCTGCCGGTAGTGGCGGCCGTCATGGCCATGAGCCTGGCGGTGACCCTGACGGCCCAGACCGTCGTCAAGCCGCCCAACAACAAGTACACGCCGGAGCAGGACGTCCAGCTCGGCAAGGAGGCGGCCGCCGAGGTCCGTCGGGAGTATCCAATCATCGACGACTCCCAGATCACCGCCTACCTGTCGCGGGCCGGCAACCGCCTGGTGGAGCACGCCCCGCGCGAGCTGAACCACCCGGTGTTCGAGTACTCGTTCACGCCGGTCAACCTCAAGGAGATCAACGCCTTCGCGCTGCCCGGCGGGCCGATGTTCGTCAACCGCGGGATGTTCGACGCCGCGGGGAGCGAGGGCGAAGTGGTCGGCGTCATGGCGCACGAACTCGCGCACGTGCTCCTGCGCCACGGCACCGCCAACGCCACCAAGGCGCAGCGCTTCCAGATCGGGGCCATCGCCGGTGCGATCGCCGGCGCCATCATCGGCGGCGGCTGGGGCGAGGCCATCTCCCAGGGCTCCCAGTTCGGCCTCGGCGCCTGGCTGCTGAAGTACAGCCGCGACTACGAGAAGCAGGCCGACCTGCTCGGGGCGCAGATCATGGCCCGGGCCGGCTTCGACCCGCGCGACCTGGCGACGATGTTCGAGACCATCGAGAAGCAGGGCAACGGCTCGCCGCCGCAGTGGCTGAGCAGCCATCCGAACCCCGGCAACCGCTCGCAGTACATCCAGCAGGAAGCCGCCAAGCTGACGATCGGGCCGCGGCCGGAGGCCAACGGCTTCTCGGCGGCGAAGGCCCGGTTCGCCGCCCTGCCGCCGGCACGGTCGATGACCGATCGCACGAGGGCCGGCGGCGGGTCGAGCAACGGCGGCGCGGCGTCGGTGGGCACCGTGGGTCAGCCGGTGCCGCGGCCCTCCACGCAGTACCGCACGCAGCGTGGCGGCCAGCTCTTCCAGGTCAGCGTGCCGTCGAACTGGACCGCCGTCTCGGGCAGCAGCGCCGTGAAGTACGTGCCGCAGAACGCCCTCGGCCCTTACGAGGGTCAGAGCGTGTTCACGCACGGCGTCGAACTCGGTGTCGCCCAGGCGTCGTCGCGGAGCCTGTCGCAGGCGCACGAGACCTTCGTCAACGCCATCCTGCGGTCCAACCCCGGGCTGCGCGCCGCCGAGACCGGACGTCAGCTGAGAATCTCGCAGCGCAGCGCCGTGGGCACGGTGCTCAGCGGGCCGTCGGCCCTCGGCGAGCAGGAGCGCGTCGGCGTCTTCACGACGCTGCTCGCCGACGGCAACCTCTTCTACTACCTCACCGTCGTCCCCGAGCGCGATGCCGAGACCTATGGGCCGGCCTTCGATCGCGTCGGCAACTCGATCCGGCTGAGCGACCGCTGAGCACCGCGCCGCTATGGCGCGGCCCAGCGGCGCAGCAGGTTGTGATAGACGCCGGTGAGCTGGACCGCCGACTGATCGGCCTCGGCCGCCTGGGGCAGCCCGCGGATCGCCGAGTCCAGTTCGAAGAGCAGTCGGCGCTGGCCGTCGTCGCGCACCAGGCTCTGCAGCCAGAAGAACGCGCTCACGCGGGCACCGCGTGTCACCGGCCGGACGTGGTGCAGGCTGGTCGAGGGATAGAGCACGAGATGGCCGGCCGGCAATTTCACGGCCTGGGTGCCGTAGGTGTCTTCGATCACCAGTTCGCCGCCGTCGTACTCGTCGGGTGCGCTGAAGAACAACGTACACGACAGGTCGGTGCGGATGCGGTGAGGCGTGCCGGGCACCTGGCGGATCGCGTTGTCGACGTGGTGGCCGAACGACTGCCCGCCGGCGTAGCGGTTGAACAGCGGTGGCAACACGTGCAGCGGCAGCGCCGCCGAGATGAAGAGCGGGTGGCGCTGCAGTGCCTGGACGATGGCGTCGCCGAGCTGGCGGGCCACCGGGTGGCCCTCCGGCAGCTGGCTGTTGTCCTTGGCGCGGGCCGACTGGTGACCGGCGGTCACCTTGCCGTCCACCCAGTCGGCGGCGTCGAGCAGCCGGCGCGCCTGCGCCACCTGCTCGGCCGTGAAGACGTCAGGGATCTGAACCAGCATCGAGCGGAGGTCAGAAGCCGATCTGGGTGCTGAGCAGCACCGACCGGCGCAACCCCGGGTTGTAGCGGCCGCCGTTGTTGTTGACGCTGCGGATGTAGACCGCGTCGGTGAGGTTGTAGCCGTTCACCCGCACCGTCAGGTGGGCGTTGACCGTGTAGGACGCCACCGCGTCCACGAGGTAGTAGGCCGGCACGGCGATGGTATTGGCGGTGTTGACGTAGACCAGGTCGGAGAAGCGGATGCCGCCGCCGGCCGTGAACCCGCGAACCGCGTAGGTCGTCCACACGCTGCCGGAGAACTCGGGGGCCAGCTGCAGCCGGCGGCGGTCCAGCGCGCTGTTCTGCGAGTCCTGCCGGGCGTCGATGTAGGCGGCGTTGGCCATCACGCTCCACCGGTCGGTGATCTGCCCGACCAGCCCGATGGTCGCGCCCTGCACCCGCTGGCGGTCGTCCTGGTTGACGATCGGCGGCACGGCGGTGGCGTCGACGGTGAAAATGACGTTCTCGTTGCGGGTGTCGAAGAGAGCCAGCGTGGCCGACACCCGGCGTCGGAACAGCTCCCACTTGGCGCCGACCTCGAGGTTGCGGGAGACCTGCGGGTCGAGGTTGGGGTTGTTGGCGCTGGTCGGCTGCGCGCTCAACGCGAAGTTGTTCGACCCCGGCGGCGTCACGGTGCGGCCGAGAGAGGCGTAGATGTTTGCGGTCGGCGTCACCTGGACGAGGACACCGGCCTTGCCGCTGACCATGGTGTCGGCGACGTCGAGATCGGTGCGGACGCCGGCGGTGGACAGGGCCCGATACCCGGTATCGAAGCGCTCGACGCGCAGGCCGCCGCTCAGCTGCAGACGACCGACGCTGGCGACGTCGAACGCCGACACCGCCACGGTGTGCGTCGCGGCGTCGGTGGTCGCCCCGCTCGGCCGCGGGGCGAAGTCCCTGATCGGCGCGAACGGATTCGGTGAGTAGATGCTCTCGGGCTCCCGGGTGCCGCCGCCGGTCATGCCGGGCGCCGAGTATTTCTCGTCGATGACCTCGACCCCGGCGGTGACGGCGTGGGCCAGCCGCCCGGTGGCGAGCCGCCCGGTCAGCGTCGTCTGATTCGAGACGATGCGGTTCGCGCGGCGGTTGACCTGCCGTCCGAACACCACCGTCTCGATCTCGGGCAGGTAGCTGCTGACCGACTGGATGGCGGTGATCACCGCGTCGCGCGTGGTCTCGCTGTAGCGGGCCTGGTTGCGGACCGACCAGCGCGGTGACAGATCGTGCTCGAGGCGGCCGGTGACGCTGCGCTGATCGGCCCGGTCGTAGTCCACGTCCGGCGAGCCGTAGTAGGTGTCCTGCGCCACCGGCCGGGAGGTCAGCACGGAGGTCGGCGCCAGCGGCTCGTCCCACGCCGCCCCGGGGATGCCGTAGTCGGGCAGGTTGTCCTGACGGGTGAACTGCCCCTGGACGACGACCCGGGTGGGCGTGCCGAGGCCCATGGCCACGCTGGGGGCAACCGACCGCCGCTGGTTGTCGACGTAGTCGCGGCCGGGCACGCCGCCGTCCTGCCACAGCGCGTTGAGCCGCACCGAGGTGCCGGCCAGCCAGCTTCCGGGCTCGCCGATCGGCAGTTGGGCGTTCAGGTCGGCGGTGGCGCGGCGGGCGTCGGCTGAGCCGAGGCTGAGGGTGGCGCTGTGGGCGGTCCCGAGCCGCGGCGTCTTGGTGGTCATGTTCACGTAGCCGGCGGCGTTGCCGCGGCCGACGTCGGCGCCCGTCGGGCCGAGGAAGACCTCGACCTGCTCGAGGTTGTAGACGTCGCGGGTGATCAGGCCGTCGTCGCGGACGTTGTCGACGAAGAGGCTGTTGGCCGCCGAGAAGCCGCGCATGTTGAACAGGTCGCCGGAGGTGTTCGACGCCCCGCCGCCTTCGCCCGCCTGGAGGGTGATACCCGGGACGTTGCGCATCGCGTCGGAGAGCGTGAAGGCGCCCTGCTCGGACAGCACCGCGTGCGGGATCACCTGGATGGTCTGGGGCGTCGACGACAACGGCGTCGCGTACTTGGGCGACTCGACCCGCGGCAGCCGGCCAGTGACCTCGACCGACTCGCGGAGACGGCGGACGTCGACGGCGAAGCTGCCGTCGGCACGGCGGGTGGCCGCCAGCGACGTCCCATCGAGGAGGGCGGTCAGCGCCTCGTCGGTCGTGAAGAGGCCCGAGGCCCCGGGCGAGGTCATCATGCCGACGGTGTCGGTCGGCAACTGGACGACCACCGACCGTCCCGTGACGGCTTCGAACGCCCGCAGCGCCACGTCGAGCGGGCCGGCCGGGATGTCGAAGCGCAGCCGCGGCGCGGCCTGCACGGTGACCGCGGCAGCGGTCGGCTGGGCCGACGCGGGCGTCGCGGCCAGCGCCGCGGACATCACCAGCGCGCTGATGGAGAAGAGACGGACGGCCCCGCGCTTTCGCGCGCGGCGGGGAGGACGAACGGGACGACCACGCATGACCTGACCACGAACCTTCCTGACGCTGTGCTTTGGAGAACCCGACGCTGCCTTCCGACGACGATCGCTATGCGGCCTTGCGCACCTCGGCCGGCGGGCGACGCCGCATCCACGCCCACCACCGCCGCAGGGCGAGCGCGATGCCGGTGTAGACGAGCACCGCGCCGCCGGCCGAGACCAGCCCGGCGACGGTCTGGCCGGGCAGGCCGTAGATCTCGCCGGTGTGGGCGAAGCGCAGCCAGCTGCGCAGGCGTCGGCCGGGCCCGAGATTGTCGAACGACTCGCGCGCAATCATCGCCCCACTGGCGCGGTCGAGGGTCACCGTGGTCCGCCACTGCGGCTGGCCGCCGTAGCCCTCGTCGAGGCTGATGACGAACGGCGCCGTGGCCGGACCGCCAAGTCGAACGCTGGCGCTTCGCCAGTTGGGCACCGCACCGCGCGCCGAGGCCCACGCCATGTCGAGTCCGGCGATCGCCCACGGTCGAGACGGCTCGTCGTCGCGGCCGCCGCGCGCCGGACCGGACGCCCCCGGCCCGCCTGGCGACCCGGGACGGGCGGCCGCCTGCGGCGGGGCCTCGCCCGCCAGGCGGTAGACGAGGCTGCCGGCCCAACCGTAGGAGATCGGCACGGCGCCGGCGACGACGATCGCCAGCGGCACCGCCGACCAGATGCCGATGACGTTGTGCCAGTTGAAGTCGCGCGCCTTGGCCGACAGGCCGCCGCGGAACCACAGCACCTGCGTGAACTGCAGCCAGGTCCGCACCTTCGGCAGCCAGAGGTACATGCCGCTCAGCACGATGAACAGGAAGCCAAGGTTGGCCGCACCGGTAATCGCCTTCCCGGTGCCCCGGCTGGTGCCCTCGAGTGCCAGCCAGCGGTGCCAGCTGGTCATGCTGCGAAAGAACCCTCGGAGGCGCGGCGAGGGCTCGCCGAGCACACCGCCGGTGTACGGATCGATCAGGCGCGCGCGCCCGCCTTCGAAGGACACCGTGGCCGGGGCGCGGGGGTCGGCCCGCATGGTGATCCCGGTGGGAGCCGCCCCGGCTTCGGCAACCGCCGCCGCCAGCAGCGTCTCTGGTGGCAGCGGTCGCGCCTCGGCCGGGAGCGGCACCGACAGGGACCGGCGGTCGGCCCACTCGAGCATCTGCTTCTCGTAGGTCAGGACCACGCCGGTCACGCACATGACGAGGATGACCACACCCGCCACGACGCCGGTGACGAGGTGCAGCCAGAAGAGCACGGTGCGGAAGAGCTTCATAGCAATGAAACTGAGACTCCGTCTCAGAAGCTGCGCCAGTCTATAGGCGACCAAATCAGTCGGTCAAGCAAAATGAGATTGTGTCGCAATACTGACCTCCAGGCACCCGGGCCCGCTAGGTAGAATGCGGGGGTGACCAAGCCCCTCCTGCTCGTCCTGGCGGCCACCACCGCCGTCACCGCGGTGTCCGCACAGGCCCCAGTCGCCTATCAGGAGCGGGACTTCCTGTCGCGCGTTCGGCGGCTCACCGTGGAAGGGCGGCGCGCCGGGGAGGGCTACTGGTCCCCCGACGGTAAGCGCCTGGTGCTGCAGAGCGAACGGGAGCCGGGCAACCCGTTCTACCAGATGTACGTGATGGATCTGACCACCGGCGACACGACACGCATTTCCCCGGGGCTGGGCAAGACCACCTGCGGCTTCTTCCGGCCGGGCACCGACCAGATCCTCTTCGCCTCGACCCACCACGACCCGAAGTCCAAGCAGTACCAGGACGACGAGCTGGCGTTTCGCGCCTCGGGCAAAGAGCGGCGCTACGCGTGGGACTACGACCCGGAGATGGAAATCTACGCCTACAGCGAAAGCGCGAAGTCGCTCACCCGCCTGACCGACGTCAGGGGCTACGACGCCGAGGCCGGCTACTCGCCCGATGGCCAGTGGATCGTCTTCAGTTCGACGCGCGCCGCCTACGACCACGCGCTCAGCCCCGCCGAACAGAAGCAGCTGGAGACCGATCCGAGCTGGTTCGCGGAGATCTATGTGATGAAGGCCGACGGCAGCGGACAGCGGCGGCTCACCACCACGCCGGGCTACGACGGCGGCCCGTTCTTCACCCCCGACGGAAAATCGATCCTCTGGCGGCGCTTCGACGAGCAGGGCCTCATCGCCGACGTCTGGATGATGAACCCCGACGGCACCAACCCACGGCAGATCACCGACTTCAAGGCGATGAGCTGGGCGCCGTACATGCACCCGTCGGGCGAGTACATCCTGTTTGCCTCGAACAAGCTCGGCTTCGAGAACTTCGAGGTGTTCATGGTCGACGCCGCCGGCCGGAAGGAGCCGGTCCGGGTCACCTACTCCGATGGCTTCGACGGCCTGCCGGTGCCGTCGCCCGACGGCACCCAGATCGCCTTCACGTCGTCGCGCAGCGGCGGCGGCGCCGGGCAAATCTTCCTGGCGCAGTGGAACCATCACAAGGCGCTGGACGCCATCCGCAACGCCCCGCCACGCCAGCACTGAACGTCCGCACCGAGGAAGTCATGTCCACTCCGACTCGCATCGTCGCCCTGATCGCGCTCGCCCTGCTCGGGCCCTCACCGTCGGCCACCGCGCAGGGCGCCGCGCCACCGGCATCGCGGACCCGCGCCGATGTGGAGCTGCTGGCCTCCGAGCGACTGGGCGGCCGTCAGGCCGGGTCGGAGGGCGCGCGGTTCGCCGCCGACCACCTGGTCGCCGAACTGAAGGCGATGGGGGCCACGCCGCTCCCCGGGCAGGCCGACTATCGGCTGCCGTTCAGCTTCACGGCCGGGGTCCGCGACGGCGGCACGACGCTGCAGGTGGCGGCGCCGCCGGACGGCGATGCCCGCGCCGTCGCCCGGTTCGACCGTCCACAGCAGGTGCAGGCGCTCTCCTTCGCCGACAACGCGGAGGTGAGCGGCGAGGTCGTGTTCGCCGGTTACGGGCTGGTGGTGCCGGAGTCGCAGAACTTCGGCTACGACAGCTACGCGACCCTCGACGTGAAGGACAAGGTCGTCGTCGTGCTGCGCTACTTCCCCGAGGATGCCGACCAGAAGACCCGGACGATCCTGGCGCGCTACGCCGACCTGCGCTACAAGGCCCTGCAGGCGCGGCAGCGGGGGGCGAAGGCGCTGCTCGTCGTCACCGGGCCCCGCTCGCCCAACGCCGGCGAGACGATTCCGATGAGCTTCGACACGGCGCTCGCCGGGTCGGGCATCGTCGCCGCCAGCGTGGCGGCGGACGCCGCCAGGGCGCTGTTCGCCGGCATCACCGACCGCTCACTCGAGGACATCCAGAAGTCCTTCGACTCGGGCAATCCGCATACGGCCGGCTTCGCCCTGCCGGGCGTGACGGTGACGGTGAAGACCGCGGTCGTCCGCGAGCAGCAGGACGGATTCAACGTCGCCGGCTACCTGCCGGCGACCGCGAGAGTCGCGCTGCCCAAACCGTGGGTGGCCCTGGGCGCCCACTACGATCACCTCGGCCGCGGCAGCCACGGCAACTCGCTGGCGACCAAGGAGGACGCCGGCAAGATCCACCACGGAGCCGACGACAACGCCTCGGGCACCGCGGCGGTGCTGGCCGCCGGACGGGCGCTGGCGAAGGGCCAGCGGTCGCGTCACGTGCTGCTGGCGTTCTGGTCGGCCGAGGAGATCGGCCTCATCGGCTCGAACGCGTTCGTATCGGCACCGCCGGTGCCGGTCGACCAGCTCGCCGCCTACTTCAACTTCGACATGGTCGGCCGGATGCAGGACAACAAGCTGACCGTGCAGGCGGTCGGGACCAGTCCGGGGTGGCGCGCCCTCATAGAACGCGCCAACGTCGCCGCCGGCTTCGACCTGGTGCTCCAGGACGACCCCTACCAGCCGACCGACGTCGCCAGCTTCAACGCCGCCAGCGTGCCGAGCCTGGCGTTCTTCACCGGCACGCACGTCGACTATCACAAGCCCAGCGACACCGCCGACAAGATCAACTACGAGGACCTCGATCGCGTCGTCGACTTCGCGGTGGCGCTGGCATCGCGGGTCGGGCAGCAGCCCGATGCGCTGACCTTTGCCAAGGTCGATCAGGTGCAGCAGGGCGGCGGCCGGGCCGGCGTCCGCATCTTCACCGGGACGATTCCCGACTACGCCACCGACGTCAAGGGCCTGCTGCTGGGCGGCGTCATCGGCGGCGGACCGGCCGAGCAGGCCGGCCTGCAGAAGGGCGACGTCGTCATCCAGCTCGGCGAGCAGACCATCGCCAACATCTACGACTACACCTACGCGCTCGAAGCGCTGAAGGTGAACCAGCCGGTGAAGGTCATCTACCTGCGCGGCACCGAGCGCCGCGAAACCACGCTCACGCCGGCGGCGCGCAAGTGACGACTCGGCGGGGCCGGTGGCCGTGACATCACGGCCGAGCTGGCCGTGCTAGGCTGCCGCGCATGTCCACCCGACGCGCCTTCCTCGCCACGCTGGCCGGCCTGGCGGCCATCTTCCCGACCTTCGCCGTCGCGCAGCCACCGGTCGCCGGGCGCTGGACGCTGACCGTCGACAGCCCGCAGGGCACGACCTCGGCGACGCTCGTCCTCGCCGTCGACGGCGCCGCGCTGAAAGGCAGCATCAGCAGCGACATGGGCGAAACGCCAATCAGCGGCGGGACCGTCTCGGGCGCCGATGTGAGGTTCCAGTTCGATTACGCCGGGCCGAGCGGGCCGATCACCATCATCACCACGGGGACGGTGGCCGGCGACGAGATCAAGGGCGACATGGACTACGGCCAGGGCACGGCGCCGTTCACCGGCAAGCGCGCCAACTAGCGCCCTCCCGGGTCAATAGGCCGCGAGCAGCCGCGCCGCCCGCTCGATCTCGGCGGCGCTGACCAGGAACGCCTCCTCGAGCGGCGGCGCGTACGGCACCGGCGTGTCGAGTGCGCCCAGCACGCGGACCGGCGCGTCGAGCCACTCGAACGCCTCCTCCTGGACGATCGCGGCGACGCTCTCGCCGATGCCCCCCGTGCGCGAGTCCTCGTGCACGATGAGCACCCGGCCGCAGTGTCTCGCCACCGTCAGGACGGCGTCGCGATCGAGCGGGGCGAGGGTGCGCAGGTCGAGCACGGCGGCGTCGATGCCGTCTGCCGCCAGGGTGTCGGCCACCCGCAGGCACTCGTGCACGTACGCGCCGTAGGAGATCATCGCCAGGGTCGCGCCGGTCCGCCGTAACGCCGCCGTGCCGATGGGTGTCGGCGCGGGCGCCGCCTCGCCAAGCACCTGCTTGACCCGCGGATCGCGGTAGAGCGCGATGTGCTCGTAATAGAGCACCGGGTCGGGGTCGGCGACCGCCGCCGCCATCAGGCCGCGTGCATCCTCCGGCGTGGAGGGGACGACGATCTTGAGACCGGGCGTCCGGTAGAACCACGGCTCGGTGTTCTGGCTGTGGTAGGGCCCGGCGTAGCGCAGCCCCCCCCACGGCATCCGCACCACCATCGGCACCTCGCCGCCCCACCGGTAGCGGATCTTGGCGGCGTTGTTGACCAGCTGGTTGAAGCCGGTAGCGACGAAGTCGTTGAACTGCATCTCGCCGATCGGCCGTTGTCCGGCCAATGCCGCCCCCACGCACACGCCGAGCACGGCGCCCTCGGCCAGCGGCGAGTTGAGGATGCGGTCGCCGAACTCGGCGAGCAGCGGGCGCAGCAGCAGGAAGGCGTTGCCGTAGACGCCGCCGACGTCTTCGCCGTAGACGAAGACGCGCGGGTCGGCGCGCAGCGCGTCACCGACGCCGAGCATCACGGCATCGAGGAACGTCGAGCCGCCCCGGTCGAACGGGGCCATCGCCGCGACCGGCGGCAGCGGCGGCACCGTCAGGCCCGCGGCCCGCCGCTCCGGTTCCAGCACTTCGACTCGCACCCGCGGCGCCTCGCCGTGGAAGACGCCGACACCCGCCTCGGCGGGGTCGGGCCAGGGTTCGGCGATGACCCGCGCCGCCTGGGCCTCGACCAGCGCGGTCGCCCACTGCTGCAGGCGGCCGAGTTCGCTGCCGTTGATGACCCGTTCGGCCTCGAGTCGGGCGGCGTAGCGGGCGATGGGATCGCGCGCGCTCCAGAACGCGTAGCGCTCGGGGTCGGCGTAGCCGCTGTCGTGCAGCGTGGGGTACTCCCACGACGGCGCGGGCTCCTTGCCGAGATAGAGCATGTCGTCGTGATGGGCGTGGCCGCACATCCGCATCGACACCAGCTCGAGCAGCGCCGGGCCGGCGCCGGCCCGGGCCCGGTCGGCGGCCCAGGTGAACGCCGCCGCCACCGCCTCGGCGTCGGTGCCGTCGATGGTCAGGCCGGGAATCCCGTAGCCGACGGCCTTGTCGGCGAAGGCGCGGACCGCGGAGGTCTCACCGAGCGGCGTCGACAACGCCGTCTGGTTGTTCTCGACACAGAACACCGCCGGAAGCTTGCGCGTCGCGCACAGGTTGATGGCCTCGTGCCACTCGCCGAGCGAACTGCCGCCCTCGCCGATGAACGCGACGGCGACCCGCCCGGTGGCCTGCCGCCAGAACGCCATCGCCATCCCGGCCACGTTCAACGCACCGATCGACAGTGGCGCCGCGGCGGGCAGCACGCCCCACCCAAAGTCGCCGATGTGCAGGTCCTTGCCGTGCATGGGCGGTCCGGCCTTGCCCATCTGCGCCCGCAGGATGGCGGCCACGGCGTCCTCGTCGCCGCGCATCGCCAGCGCCACGCCGAGATCGCGGATCACCGGGGCGACGACATCGCCGGCCCAGGTGCCGTCCGGCGCCCGATGGCGGGCGCCGCGCCGCAGGCGAATGGCCGCGGCGTAGATGGCTTCCTGGCCGAGCGAGCGGAAGCCCTTGCCCTGGAACGCCTTGACGCCCCAGCGCACTTCCCCGCCGAGAAACAGCTGCTTGAGCCGGGTGTCGACGGCGCGAGTCAGGCACATCCCGCGCAGGATCTCCTTGCGCTCGTCGCGACTGAGCGAGGCGGCGATCGCCTCGCGCTGCAGCCAGCCGTCGCACGCGTCGAGCACCTGGGCGCGCGCCTGCTCGAGCCGACGCACCGCCGAGACACCGGGCGTGGTCTCGTCGAGACCCTCGGGAGCGGTCACGGCGTGGTAGAGGCGACCGGCCAGTTCGCGGCGGAACACCGGCCGCAGCGCGTCGACGCCGGCCGGATCCCGAGGCTTCAGCTTCGCGCCGCCGGCGGCGTCGAACACCTCGAGGACGAGATGGACGAGCGAGGGATGCTGCTCGGCGACGAACGCGCCGAGGCGGGCGGCATGGCCGGTGGCACGGGCGGCCGTGATCGGACGGGACATTCGCTGACGATTGTAGCGGCTAGCGGCTAGGGGCTAGCGGCGAGGTCGTCACACTGTCACGCTGCCGAAGAAACATCGCCACGCTGCCAGGGAAAAGGCGAAGGGCCCGGCGGGTGTCCACCGGGCCCTCTTCACTAGCCGCCAGCCGCGAGCCGCTAGTTCTGTTCCTGCGTCGTCCCGCCGCGCACGGTCGGGTAGCTGTAACCGAACTCGGCCTTCATCTGGTCGAGGTAGGTCTTGTACTTCGACGGGTCGAAGTAGTACTTGCGCATCTCGGGGCGGTAGCGGTCCATGATGCCCTTGTTCAGGTGCACCGCCGGGGTGTCGCCCGGGCGCAGCAGCGGCGTGTACTTGCGCGTCTTGGTCTGGACGTTGGTGAAGTAGTCCTTCGCCTGCGCCACCAGCTCCGGCCGCATCATGAACTCGAGCAGGGTCATCGCCTGCGCCTTGGCGCCGGCGTTGACGCCCTTGTGGGCGATCGGGGTCGCCATCGGGATGGCGTTGGCCCAGTTGTGGCCAGGGCCGGCCTGGAAGTTCGACGGGAACGACAGCGAGACCGTCGGCACGTTCCACGAGATGTCGCCGATGTCGTCCGAGCCGCCGCCGCGCTTCTCCTCGTCGGGCATCGACTCGCGGCCGCGCAGTTCGGGAATCTTGGTGGCCAGGCCGACCACCGGGACGTTCAGCTCTTTCTGGGTGGCGCGGGCCAGCGTCAGGTCGGCCTCGCTCCACTCCGGCAGGCCGACCTGCTGGATGTTGGCGTAGAGCGTTTCGGCCATGGTCCGGTTCATGTGCGACGGCCACGCCGAGCCGAGCACCCGCGAGGTCCACTTGGTGTTGGTCATCAGCGCCGCGCCCTCGGCCATCTTGTCGCCGATGTCCCACATGTTCTTGATCGCGTCGTAGCTGGTCTCGCGGAAGTAGTACCAGACGCCGGCGTTGCGCGGCACGACGTTGGGCTGGTCGCCGCCGTTGGTGACGACGTAGTGCGACCGCTGCTGCAGGCGGAGGTGCTCGCGGCGGTAGTTCCAGCCGACGTTCATCAGCTCGACGGCGTCCAGGGCGCTGCGGCCGCGCCACGGCGCCCCGGCGCTGTGCGCCGTCTCGCCTTCGAACGTGTACTCGACCGAGATGAGGCCGTTGCCGCCGCTCTCGCCCCAGCTGGTGGCGAGATTGGAGCCGACGTGGTTGTACATCACCAGATCGACGTCCTTGAAGAGGCCCTCGCGCACGTAATAGGCCTTGGTGCCGAGCTGCTCCTCGGCGATGCCCGGCCAGATCATGATCGTGCCCGGCAGCTTCTCGCGCTCCATGATGCGCTTGACGGCGATCGCCGCCACGATGTTGAGCGGCGTGCCGGAGTTGTGGCCTTCGCCGTGGCCCGGCGCGCCCTCGACGATCTGATCGCGGAACGCGACGCCCGGCTTCTGCGACGCCTGCGGGATGCAATCGACGTCCGAGCCGAGGGCGATCACCGGCCGCCCCGAGCCCCACTTGGCGACCCACGCCGACGGTATGCCGGCGACGCCGTTCTCGACGGTGAAGCCGTTCTCCTTGAGGATGCCACCGAGGTAGCGCTGCGTCTCGAACTCCTGGAAGCCGAGTTCGCCGTAGCTGAACACCATGTCGGTCATGACCTGGCCGAAGTCGTACATGCCGTTCACGTCGGCCATCACCTGCGCCTTCAGGGTGGCGACGCGGGGATCGGCCTTGGCGGCCGCGGCCGACGTCGACGGCGCCTGATCCGCCCGCCGCTGCGCGTGGGGCGTCGCCGCCGCCAGGACCAGGGCCAGGCCCGTCGCCGAGCACCAGAGGAATGTCGTTCGTGTCATAGCGGCCTCCACCTCGGCCCTTCGCCCGGGCGGGGGCGACCAGGTCGCGGACCGGCGGATTATGGCACCGAAGACGCGTGTCCCCAACGCAATGGTTTGGCGCGGTCCCATTCGCCGACGGCATGAGCCGGCTGAGCCGGCCGGCGCAGGTCGTCCCGGACGGGTGCGGCGTGCCCGGCCCGTCTGTCGGGCGTCGACGCCCGCCCATGCCATGGCAACGGCCGCTCATCGGGGCGGGCCCCGGGGCGCCAGCCCCTGAGGTCTACAATCGGCGGGATGGGCGTGGTCAGCGCCGCCGAAGTCCTCAACCTGGTCGGGTTCCTCACCGGCGCGGCGCTGTTCGCCATGCTGCTCGGCCTGGTCCGGAGCGGCCGATCGGACGCCGAGCGCAACGACGCGCTGCCGCTGTACACCGCGCTCCTCGGGCTGGTCTGGAACCTCGGCGAGCTGACCGACTACGTCCTGAGCCGGGTCGGACTGCCTGGACCGGAGCCGTGGCTCAACGTCGTGTCCTTCGCGGCGCTGTCGCTGCTGGCTGCCGTGGTGGTGCATTCGGTGGCGCGCGAGTTGCGTCATGGCGCAGCGATCACGGCGGCCGCCTACGGCGGCTCGGCCGTCGCCACGGCGATGCACCTCTGGACGCTGGCCGCCGGTGGCGCCCGGCCGTCGTCGGCGGCCTACGGCATCCTGGCGGTGGCCCTCGCCGTCATCGGCGTGCCGCTCGCCCTCGCCACCCGCGGGCAGACCAACGGGCGGCGGGTGCTGTGGATGCTGGCGCTGGCGCTCTTTGCGGTCTCGGCCAACCATCTCGGGCACTTCCACAGCACCGCCGGCGGCTGGCTCACCGAACTCCTCGGCCACCACGCCGCACTCCCGCTGGCGTTCGCGATCCTGTATCAGGAGTACCGGTTCGCCCTCGCCGACCTGTTCCTCAAGCGCGCGCTGACGCTCCTGGCGGTCGTCGCCCTGGCCATGGGCGCCTACGCCGCGGTCACCGCCGTCCCCCCGGGCCCGCTGGCGGTGGCGCTGCTCCTCGGCGCCTGGGTCGTGACCGCGATCGCCTATCCGGCGCTGCGTCGGGGCATCACGACCTTCGTCGACTCCGCGCTCCTCGGCCGCGAGGACTTCGGCCGGCTGCGCAGCGAGCTCGCCCAGGCGCTGCCGGGGTGCGAGAGCGTCGAGGCCGTGCTCCAGCGCACGGCGGACGTGATGGCCCGGGCCACCAGCGCCGAGCGGGTGTCGTGGGACGACCCGGCGGCTCCGACCACGGCCGAACCACGGGTCACCGCGGCGATCGCCGTGCCGACCACCGAGCAGCCCGCGTTCGTGCTGCGTATCGGCCCGCTGTCGGGCGGTCGCCGCCTGCTCTCGGACGATCGCGCGTTCCTCGATGCCGCCGCCCTGGCCGCGGCGCGGCGGATCGACGCCGTGCGCCTGTCGATCGAACGCTTCGCGCAGCGTCTGCGCCAGGAGGAAATGGAGCGGCTCGCCGCCGAAGCCGAGTTGCGGGCGCTGCGGGCGCAGATCAACCCGCATTTCCTGTTCAACACCCTGACCACCATCGGCTACCTGATCGAGACGGCGCCGGCGCGGGCCACCAAGACCCTGCTGCGGCTCACCTCGCTGCTGCGCGCCGTGCTGCGCTCCGACGGGGAGCTGACGACCCTGGGCCGCGAGATCGAACTGGTCGAGCACTACCTGGAGATCGAGCGCGAGCGGTTCGAGGAACGCCTGCGGGTGACCATCGACGTCCCGGCGGCCCTGCGATCACTGCAGGTGCCGTGCCTGCTGGTGCAGCCGCTGGTCGAGAACGCGGTGAAGCACGGCATCGCCCGGGCGATTCGCGGCGGCGACGTCCGCGTCGAAGCCCGTCTCGATGCCGCCGCGAGCGCACAGACCCTGGTGCTGGCGGTGCGTAACACGGGAGCGCCGCTGTCGGCCGCGCCCGACGGCCACTCCGGCGGAGTCGGCCTCAGCAACGTGGAGCGCCGCCTCGCCGGCCATTACGGGGACGCCGCGTCGCTGGCGCTGTCGGTCGCCCACGGCGTCACCACCGCCGAGATCCGCCTGCCGGCCACCGCCGCGGCGCTGCCCGCCGCCGACACCCGACGCGCCATCGGATGATCGTGACTCCCACGCTGCGCACGATCGTCGCCGACGACGAGCGTCCGGCCCGTCGGTTCCTCGCCAACCTGCTCGCCGCGTGTCCGGGGGTGGAGGTCGTCGGCGAAGCGGCCAACGGCCGGGAAGCCGTCGATCTCATCGAGCGGCTCACGCCCGACCTGGCGTTCCTCGACCTGCAGATGCCCGAGCTGGGCGGCCTCGACGCCGCCCGCCTGGTGTCGGCCGGCGCCCTGCCGGCGATCGTGTTCGTCACCGCGTTCGACGACTACGCCGTCGAGGCCTTCGAGCTGAACGCGGTGGACTATCTGCTCAAACCGGTCGAGCAGGAACGACTCCAGGCGGCCGTGGACCGGGCCCGGGCCAGAGTCCGCGCGACGGCGGCGGAGCGCGCCCGCACCGTGTCGGCGGCCGCCTCCGCGATCGAGGCGGCCACCCGCCGCCAGTACCTGGAGCGGATTCCGGTGCGGCGGCGCGACGAGGTGCTGCTGCTGCCGGTGCGGCAGATCGCCTCGATCGTCGCCGAAGGCGAACTGCTGCACCTGACCACCCTCGCCAACGAGCGCTACACGATCGCCCATCGGCTGCATGCGCTGGAGTCCCGACTCGATCCGCGCCGCTTCGTGCGCCTGAGCCGCGGCACCCTGGCGGCCGTGGACCTCATCCAGCGCTTCAGCCCGATGCCGGGTGGCACCTATCAGGTGACGCTCGCCAACGGCCAGCAGCTGCCGGTCAGCCGCATCCAGTCGAAGGTGCTGCGCGAGACCCTGCTGCGGCTGTAACGGGGCCAGACCCCTTTCTGGTCCTGGCCAGAATAGGGGTCAGACCCCTTTCTGGTTCCGGCCAGAAAAGGGGGCTGGCCCCGCTACAATTCCTGCCATGCGCACTCTTCTCGCCGTCGCCGGCGCCGTGTCGCTGGCGCTCGTCATGTCCCCGGCCGCGCCATCGGCCCAGCCCGAGCTCGTCGCCCGGGCCAAAGCCCTGCACGCGCAGGTCCCGCTCATCGACGGCCACAACGACTACCCGTGGGCGCTGCGGGAGATCGACCCGGGCCGCGACTTCGCCAAGGCCGACATCACCGGTAAGGTGCCGTCGCTGATGACCGACATCCCACGGCTGCGCGCCGGCGGCGTCGGCGGCCAGTTCTGGTCGGTCTACGTCCCGTCGACGATGCCGGGCTCGACGGCGGTCACGGCGACGCTCGAACAGATCGAGGTCGTCCACCGCATGACGCGGCGCTGGCCGGAGGTGTTCGAGCTGGCCCTCACCGCCGAGGACATGGAACGGAGCTTCCGCCGCGGCCGCATCGGCTCGCTCATCGGCATGGAAGGCGGCCATTCGATCGACGACTCACTGGCGACGCTGCGGATGATGTACGCGCTCGGCGCGCGCTACATGACACTCACCCACAACAACCACACCGCGTGGGCCGACTCGGCGGCCGAGGCGCCGGTGCACGGCGGCCTGACCGCCTTCGGCGAGGAAGTCGTCCGCGAGATGAACTGGCTCGGCATGCTCGTCGACCTCAGCCACGTGTCGCCCGAGACCATGGCCGACGCCCTGCGGGTGTCGGCGGCGCCGGTGATCTTCTCGCACTCGTCGGCACGGGCGCTCACCGACGTGCCCCGCAACGTCCCCGACGACATCCTGCGTCTGCTGCCGGGCAACGGCGGCGTCGTGATGGTGACGTTCGTCCCCGGATTCATCTCGACGGCGGTCGTCGAACACGGGCGGCGGGCCGCCGCCGAACAGGCCCGGCTGCGCGACGCGATGCCCGGCGACGAGGCCGGACGGACGGCGGCGATGGCCGCCTGGCGGAAGGCCAACCCGGAGCCCCGGGCCACCCTGGCCCAGGTCGCCGACCACATCGACCACGTCCGCAAGGTGGCCGGCATCGACCACATCGGCCTGGGCAGCGACTTCGACGGCATCACCAGCGTGCCGGTCGGGCTCGAAGACGTCTCGACCTATCCGGCGCTCACCGTCGAACTCCTGAAGCGCGGCTACTCGGACGACGACGTGAAGAAGATCCTCGGGCTCAACGTGCTGCGCGTCATGCGCCAGGCCGAGCGCGTGGCCGCCGAACTGCACGGCAAGCGTGGCCCGTCCACGGCGACGATCCGCGCCCTCGACGGAGCGAAGTAGGCGGCGTCAGCCGCGGGGGATGCGGACGAAGAGATAGGCCCCCTCGGGCTCACGCTCGATGGTGACGCGCGCCTCGGGTCCGGCGGTGGCCTGGGCCAGGTCGGCGAGCTGGTCTGCCGCGCGATAGCTGAGGAACCAGCCGGCGACGACCTCGAGATACGGCCGCGACGGGTTGCCGGCCGCGACGTTGCCGAGGACCAGGGCGCCGCCTGGCGCCACCCGCTCGTAGAGACGGCTGGCCAACCCGACCCAGGCGCGATCGTCGAGACAGCACCCGTGCGTCGGGGCCCAGACGAGCTCGAACTGCTGGCGAAGGCGCAGTGTCGCCACGTCCTGGGCCACCACCGTCATCGGCTGACGCACGGTGGCGGCGAGGACGTCGACGGCGGCCGCCGCCTGGGCATGACCTTCGACGCAGGTGACCCGCAGCCGCGACTGCGGGTGGGCCGTGAGGTAGGCGTGGAGGTCGTGGGCGGCGCCGGCGCCGGTCACCAGCACGCTGCCGCCGAGCGGGCGCTGGTCATCGAGCTGCGCACAGTAGGTGCGGCAGGTGGCGGCCCGCCGCCGGATCGCCTTGGCGATCGGCTGGGCGTGACAGAACGCGTCCCACCCGGCCAGGCGCGGATCGTCCGACACCGCGCCGGACAGGATCCGCTCGACCAGCACGTGGTCGCCGAGATGGCCGAGCGGCCGGAGATGGGCCCAGCCGTGGAGACACTCGGGGGTCAGCGTCGGCGCCAGCACCTCGGTGATCCGCTCCGGCGCGACCCGATCGATGCTCAGCACGGACAGCGCCGCGGCCACCTGGGCGTGCTCGGCGGCGCCGGGCCCACCACGGCGGACGCATCCCGCGAGAATCGAGAGCGCCAGCGACGAGGTCCGAGTCGGGCGTGACAGCCCGGCGGCGATGTCGCCATGCACGTCCATCTGCACAACAGACGGACGGGCCACGACGATTCCGCGCCGAGCAGCCCGTGGTGCCCGGCCGCGTTCACTCCGTCGCGACCAGCAGCGACTCGGGATCGACGCGGGCCCCGAACAGGCGCACGGACCAGTGCAGGTGCGGGCCGGTGACCCGACCGGTCGCCCCGACCTTGCCGAGCAGCTGGCCGCGGGCGACGGTCGCGCCCTCCTCGACGTCGAACGCCGACAGGTGCGCCATGGTGGACAGCACCCCGGCGCCGTGATCGAGGATCACCGTGTTCCCCGAGTAGTAGAACTCGCGGGCGTAGACCACCCGGGCGGCGGCCGGCGCAACGATCGGCGTGCCGGTGCCGGCCGCGAAGTCAGCCCCGTTGTGCGGCCCGCGCGGCTGGCCGTTGAGGACGCTGCGGACCCCGAATCCGCTGACCGCCACCCCTTCCACCGGACGCACGAACGCCCGGTCCCACTGCTGAGCGGAGGCCGGCGCGCGGAACAGGGCGTTCAGCAGCGCGGTCTCCTCGCGGATGCGCGGCAGGGCGCTGGCCGGCGGATTGACGAACCGGCGGGCCACGGTGAGCCGGCGCGTCCGCCACTGCTTCGGCTCGACCGTGAAGGCGTGCCCGGCCTCGAGGTCCGCCCCGCCCGGCCGGGTGGCGGCAATCCGCACCCGGCGTGGGCCGGGGGTGTCGTCGACATCGATGCCGATGAGCGCATGCCAGCGGCCGTCGGCGCCGCGGTGGAATGGCACCTCGCGCTCGCGCCAACGGGTGCCCACGGCCGTCACGTCGGCCGGCGCCGTGACCGCCAGGGCCACGACCTCGCCGGGCGCCAGCGCCCGCGCCGTCGCGCTCACCTGGACGCCGGCGTCCTGTGCCCGAGTCGGCGCGATCGCCGTCACCATCACCACTCCGGCCAGACTCACCCAGTGCACGATTCGAGGCATGCCGCGATTGTAGAACCCCCGCCCGCCTGGCGTAGCTGAGCCGGTGCTCACAGCGTCCTCTGTGCCGGACACTCGCGCTGAGACAAGGCGCCGCGAGCCGCACGCATCGCGCCGCAAACCGCGAATTCGCGGCGGAGTTCGTGGCCTCGGGACCGTCGAGCTCAGCGGCACGCTCCTTGATCACTCTCAGCGCAGGAGGAATCGGCCATGCGAGACATCACTGGGTGGGTGGGAGGGGCCCTTGGCGTCGCGGCGCTCGTCGGCGCGTTCTACGTCGGCGGACGGGTCACCGCGGCGGGCACGGATGCAACCGCAATGACGCCGGCCACACCGGCCGTCGCCGCCAGTCCCGCGGTCGACGGCTTCGAGTTCTCGTGCGCCGCGGGGCAGCGCGTGGTGATGCGCGACGCGACGGCGACGACGCCCCGCAGTGCCGCGTGCGTGGGCGAGCCGGCGGCGGCGGCCGCGCCAGCGGCGGCACCGGTCGCCGGGCCGGTGGTCGCGCCAGCCGGCGTGCCGCTCGCGATCCCCGTGGCGCAGCGCACCGTCGTCACCGAGCCGCTGGAAGTCTACCGGCCGCGGTCGGTGCCGGTGTCCTACCCGAGCGAGCGCGACGCGCGGCAGCCGGTGCGCACCAAGACCAAGAGCGCGGTGATCATCGGCAGCTCGACCGCCATCGGCGCCACCATCGGCGGCCTCACCAAAGGCACGAAGGGGGCGATCGTCGGCGGCATCATCGGGGGCGGGGCGGCCACGGTGTGGGACCAGGTGACCCGCCGACAGGGCAGCAGTCGCTGAGCCACACCCCGCGAGTGGGCCGGGCGGTTCCTCCCCGCCCGGGTCCGCTCCACGTCCCCGCCCACCGTCAGCGGCCGGGGTCGGCCGCGGTCAGGACGCCCAGCCGCACCAGGGCATCGACATACTCCGCAAAACGCTCGCGGGTCAGGTGCCGCGCACGGCGACCCAGGCCGAACCAGTCCTCCGAGGACGCCAGCTCCGCCGAGTCGATCACGTCCTGCGCCGCATAGGCCAGCACCGCGGGATAGACCTGCGGCGGCAGGCCGGCCTGCACCGTGAGCTCGGCGACGCGCAGCGGCAGGTCGGCCGTCGCGGCGGCGAGCAGTCCCAGGGCGGGCCGCCCCGCATACGGCTCCCAGGGTTCGGCGCCGCGCCATTCCAGGCGCAGGCGACCGTCGAAGGCCAGGGTCGGGGTGCCGAACGCCTGCGGAAGCGCCGCTGTCGGCTCGCCAATGCGCACGAGTTCGGCCAGCGTGAAGAGATCGACGACCCGTGCCGGCTCGTGCCCGACCATCCACGACAGCGCGGCCCGGCGGTCGGCGCTGAGCCGGCCCGCCTCGGCGAGCCCGTCGAGCCGGACCGGATCGCTGCGCGCTCCCTGGACCCGCTCGCGGCCGCGGGTCAGCGCCGCAACCACGTCCTGCAGTTCGGCGGCCGTCGCATCCCGCGGTCCCGCCAGCGCCGCCTGCAACGCCAGCCCGTGCACGTTGGCCGCACTCAGGCGGGTCAGTGTCGGGGGCTCGGCCGACTCGAGTCGCCGCAACGCGGTCCGCGCCAGGGCATGGTCGAGGGCGAGCACGGCGCCCAACACCCCGCCGGTGTCGTCGGCTTCGACCGGCAGGCTCCACGGCGTGTCGCGGCGAGCGCCCTCGCTGGCGTCGTGGACCCCGAAGCGATGGCGGAGGAACCCGTCGGCCGCCGATGCCCCGTCGGCCGGGTCGCCGAGATGCGGCGTGTAGGCGACCGAGAGCAGGAGGTGCATCGTCAGCCACTCGACCGCATCGCCGAGCCGCTCGGCGGCGCGCGCCGTCCGGTCGCGATCGCGCGGGCCACGCACCCGCTCGAGCTCGCGGCGCGCCTGCGGGAGCACCCGGGTCGACTCGATCGGCTCGGTGATCTCGTCGGGACCGCGCGGCCGGCCGACGGCCTTTTCGAGTTCGGCGATCTCGCGGATCTCGTCACGGGACTTGTCGGGCGACGGCGTGCCCTGCGCCACCCGCCGCATCATCTGCAGCGCGCGCGCCAGCACGTCGAGCGACGCGCCGCCCTGCGCCTGGCGCAGCCGGCTGAGGCGCTCGCGTTCGACCGCGGTCCCGTCCACGACGTAGGCCCGGCCGGCCCACGTCACCCGGCCGGGCGGCCCCGCGCGGGTCGCCAGGGCGTCGACCAGGGCGGCGTCGAGACCCTCGGCGGGCTGCGGCAGCCGCGGCGTCACCCGGTCGACGAGCCAGCCGGCGACGCCGGCGCCGAAGCCGTCGACGCCGAGCGGCACGGCCATCAACGCGGAGAGCAGCGCCGCCGCGGCCGGCGGCTCCAGCGTGCCGCTGCGAACCAGTCGGTCGACGAGCGCGACACCGCCCTGCACCTGGGCCAGGGCCAGCGCGCGCCGGCTGCGGTCGCTCATCCGCTGCAGCGCCTCGGCCCGTCGCACGGCATCGGCGGCCAGCACTGGCGACAGGACGCCGATCCGCTCGAGGACGAGCAGCAGCGCCGGAAACTCGGCCAGACCGCGGGCGGCCAGCAGTGCCCCAGGCAGGTCGGCGTCGGCGACGACGGGCAGCGCCCGTGGCAGCACCAGGACCTGCCGGAAGCGGGTCGGCCGCAGCGCACGATTGTCGTTGCACACCCGCTCGACGAGCCACGCGGCATCCACCAGACCGTCGGCCTCGACGTCGCGCAGGACCCGCGCCGGATCGTCCGGCAGGCCGCTCTCGAAGGCCCGGTCCCAGAAGCGTCGCTGCTGCGGGCCGGCCAGGCCGTTGCCGGCCGCGCTCTGCCCGACGGCCAGCCCGCGCAGGAGCAGCCACGGGTCGGCCGCTTCGCGGGCGAAGAGGGCGCGCGACGCGGAGCTGGCGTCGCTGGCGCGCGCCACCGCGTCGTAGAGCGCCCGGAATCGGTCGAGACGCCGCTGCGGATTCTCGATCCACGCGCCGGTGGCGAAGCGCCGCTGCGGCTCGGGCAGGGACTGGACGAGATCGAAGAACGCTGCCAGGCGGCCCCCGTCCCGCGTGAACAGGCGGCGGGCGAACGGCGCCGGGCTGGCGAGCGGCTCGCCGACGAGGGTCTCCCAGAGCGCGACGACCGCCGGGTCGCCGGCTACCTGCACCCGGCCGCCGCGCACCGCGTAGCTGGCCCCAAAGGCCGCAAACAGCGCCGCGGCGTCGCGGTGGAGCGTGCGCACCAGGTCGGGAGACGCGTCGAGCACCCGCCGCGTCGGGGCATCGAGGGCCAGCGCGCCTCGCCAGAGGAGCAGCGCGTTCGAGTCGCGCAGCAGTTCGGCGAACAACTCCCGCGGCGGCAGGTCGCGCTCGAACACGACCCGAGCCCAGGTCGAGGCGGACAGCGGCAACGGCAGGTCGACCGACGGAATTTCGAAGGGAACGGCGTCGCCGCGATTCAGACGGGCGGTGAGAGCGGCCACGTCCAAGCCGAGCGCCTTCAACGCGGCGTGGAGATCCCGGGCGCGCCGTCCGTCGTCGAGTTCGACCGCGTACTGCCCGCGCCGCTCACGCAGCCGGCCGCCGATCGCCTCGACGGCCTCGCGCAGCCGGTCGCGGGCCTGACGCGACTTCACGGCGGCAAGTGCGACGACGCCGTCGGGTGCGGCCCGGCGGGCGGCCTGTTCGACACGGACCGCCAGGTCGAGTTGCGCCTGCACGCGGGCCAGGGTGGCGTCGTCGAGCCGCACCGCCGGCGACTCGTCGTAACGACGCTGCACCAGCAGGCGCGGAATCGACGCCCGCTCCGCCACCGCCGGGATCCCGAGCTCGGCGAAGGCCCACGCTCCGCCCGGCACGGGGAGGACGGCCAGTTCGCCGGCCGGCACCGCCGACTGCGCCGAGACCGTGGCCGCACCCGCCCCGTGCAGCAGGGCCAGGATCATCGCCAGCCGCGCGGCAACGCGGCCGCACGGCCATGGTGGGGACAGCGGGGGGCGCATCGTCCGGGGAAACGAGCGTACACCGTAACGGCAGCGGGCCGTCCGGCGTCAGTACGGCCGCGGACACGGACGCCCGTCGATTGCCGCCTCGAGCGTCGCGACTCGGCAGGCGGGTGACGGGTAGTCCACGGTGAGTGGCGGCGGCGAGGGCCCACTCGTGTCGATCCGCCAGTAGCGCTTGAGCTGGGCGACGCCCGCCACGGCAATCGCCGGGGCCGCCGCGCCCCATACGCGCGGCAACACCGCTCGCACACCCCAGTAGTCCGCCCACTGTTCCCGGCACAGGCCGTCGGCGCGCATCGGACCGGACGGGTCGTGATGCGCCACCTCGTGGGCGAGCGCGACGGCCAGCGCCGCGGCGCCGAGCGCCGCGTGGCGGAGGAAACCGCCGTGGACGACCACCCTGCGGGTGCCGCCGGTGACGATGGCTTCGAGCGCCACCCGGACGCTGCGCCGTTCGATCGTGAAGTGCAGCTGCGGGTACGCCTGTCGGTACCGGGCGACGACGCGTTCGTGGTCGCGTCGGCCACCGGCCGTGACGGTCGCGGTGGACGGCACCGGAGCCTCGGCCCGCCCGGCGATCACAACCTGACGTAGCCCACGGGACAGATCGGCATCCCGGGGTCGATACCGGCCGCCTGCGGCGCCGCCACCGGAATCGGCCCATAGCCCTGCGTGAGGCTGTAGAAGTGGACGAACTCGGTCAGCGGCAGCCCGGCCTCGAGCGCCGGATCGCGGCGGCCGTAGTCGTGGTCCACGGCGGTGACGATTGCCTGAATCGCCCCACCGTGGGCGGCCAGGCCGACGCGATCGACCATGACCACGTCGGCGTCCACGGTGGCGCGGTAGCGCAGGCGATCGGTGAGGTGGAACGTCCCATCGGTCCCCGGCATCCGCCACGTCGACAGCGCGTCGCCGACATGGGCGGGCAGCGCCTCGAGGCGCCCACCCCGCAACTCGAACCAGGTGACGAATCGCCCGGCGATGACCTCGGCGGTGCGCGGCGGTGCGACCGCGGCCACGTCGAAGAGCCGGCCGTTGGCGACCAGGACGGCGCGGTCGCCGTCGGCGGCCTGCAGCACCTGACGGCCGGGCGCGCGCAGGCGGAGCGGCGCGATGCACGCCAGGCCGTCGCCGTCGAGGCCGTGGATGGTGTGCACGTGCCCCGGCTCGTCGAGACAGCCGACGCTCAGACGACCCGCACCGGGCTCGTCCACGACGACCACCATGCCGAGGAAGTCCACCGTCAGTTCATACGCCATCGCCGCGTCCTCTCTGGGTCATTCGCCGACGACCGTGTGCGGCTGGCCGACGCCGACCATGGCTGCCCACACCCGTGTCGCGCCCTCGGCACCGGCGCGGCGCAACATCGCCAGTTGACCGGCGCGCACTGCCATCGCCACCGGCTCGCCGGCCACCAGGCGGCCGTGCAGCTCGCGAGCCATCGTCGGCGCCTGTGCGTCGTCGATCTCCCAGAGGGTGCCGATGGCGGCGGCGGCGTTGCCGGCCAGGGCGCTCGCCAGACTGATGGCGCCGAATCCGCCGCTCGGGCGACCGGCTGCCGATCGACACGATGCCAGCACGACCACGCGCGGACGGCGCGGCAGGGCCAGCAGATCCGCGACGCGCAACGCCGACGATTCGTCGCCGGCCAGCGGAATCTCCGAGTCGAACGGCCGCGCCGTACGGATCACCGCGTGGGCCGCCACGTGCACGACGTCGGCGTCGCGCATCGCGCCGAGGACGGCGGAGCGAGTCGCCGCCGGCCCGGTCAGGACCGCGGCTCGGGCGTAGAGCCGCGCGACGGCCTGGGCTTCCGCAGCCGCCAGCGGCAGCGGCGGCAGCGGCGAGGTCGGGGCCAGCGCCGGGCCGCCGACCACGACGGCGCGAACCGGGGCGGCACGCCGGGGCGGCGGCGCGATGGGGGCGACATCGGCGAGCCGCAGCGCGGTCCACAGCGCCGTGCGTTCCACCAGGTAGGCGCTGCCGGTCCACAGCGCGCTGAACGCCAGGGCGTGCAGGGGACCGTCGGGTACGACGACGGTGAGCGGGCCCCGGGTGGCCGGCTCGACCGGCGCCACCAGGAGGCGGTAGAGCTCGCCGCCGACGGCCCTGTCCGAGAGCCCGCCGACCACCTGGCGCGTCCACTGGGCGACGAGGGCGCCGAGTCGCGCCGTGCCCACCGGCAGTCGGCGACACACGACCGAGGTGGCGTCGACGGTCCAGACCAGCGTCTCGTCGTCGAGCACCAGGTAGACCAGCGCCGTCGCCCCGTCGAGCCGGTCGCGCAGGCGGCGCAGACGGTCGGCCCCGGCGACTTCGCGGGCGCCGAGCCGCACGGACCGGCCGCGGTCCAGGGTGAGCAGGCCGCCTTCGACGTCGCCGAACTGCGTCGCCTGGAGACGCGCCAGGCGACCGTAGAGATCCCAGGAGCGATCGGTCTGGCCGATCCGACGGGTCGGGTCGTCGTGGGTGGCGACCGCCGCCTCGAGCGCGTCGATCCCCGCCTGGTAGGCGGCCGCCGCGGCGGCGAGACGTCCACACCGCTCGAGCGCCAGCGCGAGCTGTCGGTACAGCGGCGGCACGTTCTGGGCCAGACGGCCCGACGCGGCGGCGATCGCCTGTTCGTAGAGCGGGCCCGCGGCACAGGGGTTGGAGGCGGCGGCGACGCGGGCCGCCGCCTCGTGCAGCAGGGCATCGGACACCGGCCGGACGCGATCGTCGGTGACCCGCGTCACCGCGGCACGGGCGGCATCGAGCGCGGTGGCGGCCTCGCGCGGTGCCCCGAGTGCGGCGAGCGTGCCCGCGCGCTGCACGAGGGCGTCAGCGACGAGGGTGGCGTTGGCCGAGTCGGCGGCGACCTGCTGCAAGGTGGTCTGAAAGCTCAGCGCCAGCCCGTCGTGGCCGCCGTCCTGGGCGATGCGCAGGGCATTGCTCACGATCGAATAGCGGATGGTGGCGCTGGCCGTCGTCGGCGTCTCGGCGAAGGCGGCGCGAAGCAGCTCCCACGCCGACGCGTCGTCGCCCTGTTCGTGGCGCCGCCGGGCGAGAATCCCGCGCGCGGTGGCCAGATAGCCGAGCTCACCGGCCTGGCGCAACCGCTCGACCGCGGCCCGATAGTGGACATCGGCGGCACCGGGGTCGCCGGCACGGACCGCGGCAGCGCCGGCCATGTAGTGCAGCCGCCCCTCGAGTCCGGCGTATCCACGGCCGGCGGCCTGCACGATCGCCGCGTTCAACACCCGTCGTGTTCCCTGGTGGTCACCCGCGTAGTACCGGCAGCCCCCGACGAGCAGCCGGTCGAGCATGCCGCCCACGCCGTCGGTCGCGTCGTCACCGGCACCGACCGCCGCGCACGCGGCACGCGGTTCGCCGGCGTCGAGCTGTCGCCACGCGTCGTGCCGGGCGAGCAGATGGATCGCCGCGGCGGCGGGAGCCGGGTCGGCCCCGATCTCCTGGACCAGGTCGAGCATCGCGCGATCGCCGGTGGCGACGACCAGCTGCTCGGCGGCCGCCCGCGCCGCCGCGAGCGCGGCCGCGGCCCCGGCGGCGTCGTCACGTCCTACCGCGGCAGCCCACGCCGGGAGCCACTCGCTCTCGACCGCAACGCGATGGCGTTCGGCGGCCGGCGACGACCCTGCGGGTGCCGCCGGCGCGCGGTGGTCGGCCTCGATCGCCCAGCCGCCGCCGTCGTCGACCCGCAGATAGTCGCGCCAGCCGTCCTGCCAGCGGGCGAAGCCCAGGGCATCGAGGGCGACCGCGCGGTTGAACCACGCCTCGGGCCGCGCCGGCGCCAGCGCGGTGGCGCGAGCGGCGCTGTCGAGGGCCAGGGCGGCGCGCACCGCTTCGTCGTCGGCAGACGTCGGGGCCAGGTAGGCGGCCGAGAGCGCGACCAAGGCTTCGTAGTCCGGCCCGACGGCGAGCCGCCGACTGGCGGACGCGATCACGTCGTCGCCGAGCCCGAGGGCCAGAGCCGGATACGTCCAGTTTGACAGCGTGCCACGCCGCCGCGCGCGCAGGATGCGCGTGGCCGCGTCGGCGCGATCCTCGAGCGCGAGGCGCGCGGACGGATGCCGCGGCCGATACGGCTCGCCGACCACCCGGGCGTCGACGGTCCGCACCGGCGGGCGCGCGGCGACGCGCGAGTCGAACGGCGAAACGAAACCGGCCGCCACCAGGCAGACGGCGATCCGCCACGCGTTGCGCCACGGCCGTCGGGTCATGGCCGGGTCACGGTCGGGGCCAGCGGCGGAGCCGCTCGGTCGCCTCGGCGCGCCAGCCCGGGTCGGGGTCCGTCGCCACGACGCGCCGCCACGCCGCGCCGGCCGCCGGCAGGCCCAGGGCGTCGAGCGCCAGTGCGTCGTTGAACAGCGCCTCGGCCGGCGGCGCCGGTCCCGCGACGAGGGGTGCCAGCAGCTCGTGGGCCTCGGCGAGCGCCCGCCGGTCGCCGGTCGCGCGGCCCAGTTCGACCAGCCCGGCGGCGAGGTCGCTGGCCGCGGAGTCGTTGGGGCGTTGGTCATGCAGCGCGCGCAACGTCGCGACGCCGTTGTCGAGGTCACCGGCCATGAGCTGGACGATGCCCCAGGCCCGCCTGACGTCGGGGTCGCCGTCCCCGGCCGCGCGACGGCGCAGCTCATCGGCGACGGCCAGCAACTCGAGGTGCTGGTTCGCCGCCGCCTCGCGGCCACGCATGACCGGCGGGCGGGCGACGTGCGGGAACCCGCCGGAGAAGCGCGCCTCGATGAAGCGTTCGGTCCCGGCCACGGCGATGAGATCGGCGATCGCGGGCCGGTTCGACGGCCGCGACCGCCACGACGGCGGCAATCCGGTGACGAGGAGCACCACCGTGGCGCCGGCCAGCGCCGCTCCCGCGGCCATCGCCCAGCGCGGCGCACGCCCCCGGCTACCGGCCTCGACGAGCGGCCGGTCCGGCACCGGTAACCGGGCCGGGGCCGGGTGCTCCTTCAACGCGTCGACCGCCGTCAGCGTGCCGGTCAGCCACTCGCAGAGATCTGGATCCGCGGCGATCTCGGCATCGACCCTGGCGCGCGCCTCCGGGGGGAGTCGGCCATCGACGTAGGCGGCCAGGGTCTCGGCATCGAGTCGCCGGTCTCGGGATGAATCAGTCATGGTCCTCCCCCGGCCTCACCTGGGTGGACGGACCCATCGGGCCGATTTCCGTCGGCACGACCTCGGGCGGTGGTCCGGCCAGCAGCCCGGCCACCTCGTTGACGCCGGCCACGTCGACGCCCTGCGCCTCGAGCGTGCGGCGCAGGTGGGCGGCGATGCGATCGAACCGGCGATAGAGCAGCTTCTGATCCTCGCCGGTCATCGCGGCGATCCGCGACACCGGCTGGCTGCCCCAGTAGCGGAGCTGCAGGAGCACCTGATCGTCGGCCGGCAGCGCCTGCATCGCCTGGGTCAAGGCTCGGGCGATCGTCGCCGCCGCGGCCCCGGCTTCATCGGCATCGACGCCGTCGCTGGCTCGTGACGACCCCGGCACCGCGGCCAGGAGGGCTTCGTCGACGCGCCGGCGCGACGGCCGGCGCGGCAACCGGCGCCAGGTCGCGTCGCTCTCGGCCACGGTCGCGACCCCGCGCGCCGCCAGCGTCTGCGCCGCTTCGTCGTAGGTCAGCCGGTCGCGCGTCACCATGCGTTCGAGTTCGACGGCGACCACGCCCAGGCGGCGTGCCTCGGCGCTGGGGCGCCACTTGCCCCACTCGGCGTTGCGCCAGTCGAGATACAGCCGCTGGACGACCGTGATCAGGAAGGTGCGCAGGGTGCTGCGCCCCTCGAACTTGCGCAGCACGGCCTGGTCGTTGTCGAGCAGGCGCAGACGCGCCCACGATCGGAACTCGTCGGCGGCGTCGTGGGCCAGCCGGTTGGCACGGCAGGCCTGCGCCAGCGCCGCTTCGATCGTCGAGGCGTACGCGCTGTAGAGGTCGGACGGGGGCACGGGGACACCGGCGGGTCGGGACCGGGATTATCAAGTGCCAGCCGGTCCGGACTCAAGCGCTGCGGCGGCGCCGCGGGGACGAACGACCTCGCCCGGCCACCCCGACAGCCAGGCTTAGGGAAGCCTGGCGCCGGGCCGATCTCCCCCCGGACATCGGGGCCGGGCAAGGTCGCTCGGATAGACGGACCTGCCGGCGGGTTTCCCACCTTCGCATCCCGCCGCCGGTGTCGCCGCCCGGCTGCTGATGAGGTGGGCGACCGACGCGGGCCCCTCCGGCGTACGGACGACGGGCCCGGCGAGAGGTCACCGGGCCCGTGCGTCTTCGGACGGCTCGAGCCGCCAGGCTAGAACAGCAGCTTGAAGCCGAGTTGCGCCTGGAACGGGTCGAACGCCTGCCGCGCCGTGCCGAACCCGGTCGGCCGGCCGATGGCGGTCTGGCCCGGCGCCGACAGCTGGTTGCCGTTGAAGTTGTTGAGGTTCACCGTGTTGAACACGTTGAACATCTCCCACAGCACCTCGCCGGTGACGCGGCGGAAGGTCACCCGCTTGGACAGGCGCAGATCGGTCTGGAAGAAGCGATCGCCGCGCCCGGCGTTGAACCCGGTGCCGGCCGGGCGGTCGTTGTTGTCGCCGTCCCGGTTGGCGTCGGTGCCGAGCGTGATGTTGTAGGGCGGCGCCGAGTTGGCGGTGACGATGGTCCCGGCCTGGAACCCCCACGGCAGCTCGTAAATCACGTTGGACACGAACCGGTGCCGCACGTCGTTGTCGGTCGGCCCCCAGTCGGCCATCACGTCGTAGTGGTTCGACAGCGTGCCGTTGTTGGCGACGGTCTTGGCGCTGCCCAGCGTGTAGCCGACGAGGAAGCCGAGCCGGTTGGCGAACCGCTTCTGCAGCCGTAGCTGCGCCTGGTGGATGCGCATCGGCGCGGCATCGTCGTAGAGCAGCAGCCGAGTGCCGGCGGCGATGAGCGGGAAGGTGCCATCGGCCTGGCGGGCGTTGACGTTGCGGGTCACCGGGAAGCTCTCGCCGCGCATGTAGACGTAGTCGAACGACACCGCGTACTGGCTGCCGAGCTGGCGCGTGCCGCCCAGGGTCATCTGGTGGGTGTAGGGCGACTCGGCCGAGTCGCTGGCGATCCGGAAGGCCGCACCGACCGACTCCGGGAAGCTCCGCGTCGGCAGGTTGGGGAAGAAGTCGTTGGGGATGCGCGCTCCGGACCGCGAGTCGTTGGCGATCTGGCTGGTGATGAAGCCGGGATAGCCGGCGACGACGCCGCGCATCGTCGTGGTGTTGATCTGGTCGTAGTAGATGCCGTAGCCGGCCCGCACCACGGTGCGCCCGTCGCTCATCGGGTCCCAGGTGAGGCCGAGCCGCGGCGCGATGTTGTTCTTGTCGTTGGGCACCGGCTTGAAGTTCTGCCCGCGCAGGTCGCCGGTGATGTGCCGGATCCAGAACTGCTCGATGGCGACGTCGTCGGGGATGTCCTGGCCGTTCAGGTCGCCGCGCCACAGCTGCCAGTCGTAACGGACGCCGATGTTGAGGGTCAGGTTGTTGACCGGCCGCCACTGGTTGTTGACGAAGGCGGAGTAGATGTTGACGTCGCGGGTCAGCGCCGCCAGCTCGCCGCGCAGCTCGATGCCCTGGGTGAAGCGGAAGGGCAGCGTCGTGGCGTCGCCGGCGACCACCGGCGTGTCGCGCAGGAACTCGAACAGGCCGTTGAAGGACTGGTTGATGGTGCTCGTCGTCGGGACGATGTTGGCCTCGAAGCCGAACTTGAGGTCGTGCGAGCCTTTGGCGACGAAGTTCAGGCTGGTCGCGTTGGTGACGATGTAGTTGTCCTGCGAACGGGCCTGCGGCACGTTGCTGGCACGGCCGAACTGCACGGTCGGGAAGCGGATTTCGGGCTTGCTGGTCGAGCCGGCGGGCAGCACGCGGTCCAGCGCCTGGTGCGAGGCGCTGACCCGCAGCTCGTTGACCAGGTTGTTGCGCAGCACCGAGGTGAGGTTGCCGACCACGAACCAGGCGCGGCGCTGGTCGTCGTAGCCGTGGTCGCCGGCGCTGTTGCCGCCGGTCTGCTGGTTGAAGAGGTCGCGGTGATCGTACATGTAGCTGACGTTCACGGTGTTGCGCTGGCTGGCGAGGAACGTGCCCTTGACGAACACGTTGTTCTCGCTGGTCGTCACCGGGATGTCGGTGCGGGTGTCGTAGCCGAGCGACGACACGAACTCGCGGATGCTGACCGGGATGTTGACCTGCACCGAGCGGTTGTTGGCGCGCTTTTCCCACGAGCCGAAGTAGAAGAGCCGGTTCTGCACCACCGGACCGCCGACCGTGGCGCCGTACTGCTCGATCTTGAACGGCGGCACGATCTCGGCGAAGTAGTTGGGCTTGTCGAAGGCGTCGTCTCTGCGGAAGTAGAAGGCGCTGCCGCGGATCTGGTTGCCGCCCGACTTGGTGAGGATGTTGATGGCGCCCGACGCCGAACGGCCGAACTCGGCGGTGTAGGAGTTGGCCATCACCTGGAACTCCTGGATCGCTTCCTGCGCCAGGGCGATGCGCGTCGCCGACGACAGCGAGCTGCCGCCACCGGTGACCTCGTCGTTGAAGTCCACCCCCTCGAGCCAGATCGACTTGTAGTTCTCGCTCATGCCGCCGAACGAGATCGAGTCGGTCTGGCCGCTGGAGGCCGAGCCCTGGTCCGAGACGACGCCCGGGGCGAGCAGCGTCAAGTCGAGGAAGTCGCGCGACTTGAGCGGCAGGTTGGCGATCTGCTGGGTGTCGACCAGGGTGCGGACGACGTTTTCGGTGGTGTCGACCAGCGGTGCCTGCTCGGTGACGGTGATCGTCTCTTCGAGCCCGCCGACTTCGAGCGTGAACGGGGCGACGAGCTGGGAATTGATCGCCAGCCGCAGGTCGGCCCGCGACGCTTCCTTGAAGCCGGTGAGCGACGCCCGGACGGTATAGACGCCGGGCGGCAGCGCCGCGAAGCGGTAGGTACCGAGCTCGTCGGTGACGGTCTCGCGGGTGAGGCCGTTGGCCTGGTTCACCGCGGTGACCGTCACACCGGGCAGCGACCCGCCGGTGCTGTCCTTGACGTCGCCGAGGATCGTTCCGGTCGTGGTCTGGGCGCCGGCCGTGGCGGCAACGGTCGCCAGCAGGACGGCGCCGAGCCACGTCCCCAAGGCCCTGATTGTGGTCATTTCCAGCCTCCGTCTCTGATGCCTGCACACCGTTGCACCCGGGCGGATCTCCGGGACGACGCCGGCCGGCAGCGAATTCTACCTGGACCGTGGCGATGCAGCTCAGGCAGAGACAATATGCGACAAACGAATGCATCGTGGCCAGCCGGCCAGCTCATCCCGGAGGACCTCCGTGCTGCATAATTAGCGGCACGTGCAGCCGACGGCGCGCTGGATGGTCACGCGCCGCGGCTGACGTGCCGGGCGGGAGTCGGCGTTTCGGCACGGGTCGCTGGCGGCTCACGCGCCGCGGCTGACGTGCCGGGCGGGAGTCGGCGTTTCGGCACGGGTCGCTGGCGGCTCACGCGCCGCGGCTGACGTGCCGGGCGGGAGTCGGCGTATCGGCACGGGTCGCTGGCGGCTCACGCGCCGCGGCTGACGTGCCGGCCGGAAGATCGGCGTCTCGGCGCAGGACGCAAGGCTCACGCGCCGCGGCGGGCGTGTCGTTCGGGACAGGCGAGTCCGAGGGCAGCGCCGGTGGCCACCTCGGGACGCAGCGAGGGTTCGCAATGAGGCAACTCCTGGTCGCGACGGCGGGCGTCGCAGTGCTCTCCATCGGGGTCACGGCCGGCCGCGGACAGGCGCCGGCACCGGCGACTCCCGCGCCCGCGGCGCAGCCCTCGGCCCGGCCGGTCGCTGCACGCACGGCGGCGCCGGCGCGGCCGGCGATGGTCGCCGCCGAGCAGACGCGGCTCATCACCACCTACTGCGGCACCTGCCACAGCGAGCGCGGCAAGGCCGGCGGTCTCTCGCTCGCCGGCTTCGACGCGATGAAGGCCCACGAGCAGCCGGCGGTCATCGAGAAGATGATCCGCAAGCTGCGCGCCGGCATGATGCCGCCGCCCGGCGCCAAACGCCCGGCCGCGGCCGAGATCGACCAGCTGGCCGCCGCGCTCGAGGCGCGCATGGACGAGTTCGCGGCCGCCAACCCCAACCCCGGCTGGCGGCCCTTCCAGCGCCTGACCCGCGCCGAGTACTCGCAGGCGGTGCAGGACCTGCTCGACCTCGAGGTCGACGTCACCGCCTACCTGCCGGCCGACACCCAGGCCCACGGTTTCGACAACATCGCCGAGGCGCAGACCTTCAGCCCGGCGCTGCTCGACGGCTATCTGCGGGCCGCCTCGCAGGTGAGCCGGCTGGCCCTCGGCGACAAGTCGGCGGCGCCGACCTCGGCGACCTACCGCGTGCTGCAGGTCGAGTCGCAGATGCAGTACGTCGAAGGCACCCCGCTCGGCTCGCGCGGCGGCCTCGCCGTGGTCCACAACTTCCCCGCCGACGGCGACTACAAGTTCACGGCGCTGCTGCAGCGCACCATCAGCGGCGAGCTCTTCGGCAACACCGGCATCTTCATGGCCGGCAGCAACGAGCTGCTCGAAATCTCGATCAACGGCGAGCGGGCCGCGGTCCTCGAGGTGACGGCGAGCATGAGCGACGCCTACGAGCGCGGCTTCGAGATCGACAGCCCGACCATCCACGTCAAGGCCGGGCCGCAGCGCATCGCCGCCGCGTTCGTGCCCCGCTCGGTCGGGCCGGTCGACGATCTGATGATGCCGATCGACCACACCCTGGTCGACATGCGGATCGGCACCGGTTTCGGCATCACGTCGCTGCCGCACATCCAGGACCTGGTGATCACCGGGCCGATGACGGTCACCGGCATCTCCGACACGCCGAGCCGCCGCAAGGTCTTCACCTGCCGGCCGACGGCGGCCGACGAGGAGCGCGCCTGCGCCACCGACACGGTGCGACGGCTGGCGGCCCAGGCGTTCCGCGGCCCGGTCGACGCCGCCGACCTCGCCGACCTGATGAAGTTCTACGACCAGGGCCGCACCGACGGCGACTTCGAGAGCGGCATCCGCCTGGCCCTGCAGGGCATCCTCGCCAACCCGCGCTTCCTGTTCCGCGTCGAGGAGCAGCCCGACGTGGCGCCCGGGGCGATCTACCGCGTCAGCGACGTCGAGCTGGCATCGCGGCTGTCGTTCTTCCTGTGGGGCACGGTGCCCGACGCCGAACTGGTGAAGGCGGCGACCTCCGGCGGTCTCAAGACCACTGCCGGCCTCGAGCGGCAGGTGCGGCGGATGCTCGCCGATCCCAAGGCCGAGTCGCTGGCCACCCGCTTCGGCGCCCAGTGGCTGCGCCTGCAGGACGTCGAGAAGGTGCGGCCCGACGGCATCCTGTTCCCGCAGTGGGATCAGTCGCTCACCGAGGCGATGCGCAAGGAGACGGAGCTCTTCTTCGCCAGCCTGGTGCGCGAGGATCGCAGCATGCTCGACCTGCTGAACGCCGACTACACCTTCGTCAACGAGCGTCTGGCCCGGCACTACGGCTTCCCCAACGTCACCGGCCCGGAGTTCCGCCGCGTGGCGCTGCCGCCGACGCGTCGCGGCGTGCTGACCCAGGGCAGCATCCTGATGATGACCTCGGTCGCCGACCGCACCTCGCCGGTGCAGCGCGGCAAGTGGATCATGCAGGTCATGCTCGGCTCGCCGCCGCCGCCGCCGCCGCCCAACGTGCCGGCGCTGGAGGAGACCGGCGGCGCCAGGGACGGCCGCGTCCTGTCGGTGCGCGAGCGCATGGAGGAGCACCGCAAGAACCCGGCCTGCACCTCCTGCCACCGCGTCATCGACCCGCTCGGCCTGGCGCTCGAGCACTTCGACGTCACCGGGCAGTACCGCATCAAGGACAACGGCGTGCCCATCGACGCCGTCGGTACGCTCTACGACGGCAGCGAGATGAACGGCGCCGAGGGGCTCCGCCAGGCGCTGCTGAAGTACAAGGACGCGATGCTGGCCAGCTTCACCGAGAGCATGATGACCTACGCCCTGGGGCGCCACGTCGAGGCCTACGACATGCCGACGGTGCGCGGGATCCAGCGCGATGCCGCCCGCCAGGATCACAAGTTGTCGGCCTACGTCCTCGGCGTGGTCAAGAGCCAGCCGTTCCGGATGATGAGCCGCCCCACGCAGACCGAAACCACCGTCGCCGCCGATCGCCCGTAGGAGCCGCCATGGTCATCACCCGCAAGCACCTCTCCCGTCGCACCGTTCTGAAGGGCATCGGCGTCACCGCCGCCCTGCCACTGCTCGAGGCGATGGTGCCGGCCGCCTCCGCCCAGGCGAGAACCGCCGCCGCCGGCAAGGTGCGGCTGGCCTGCATCGAGATGGTGCACGGCGCCGCCGGCAGCACCGCCTACGGCATGAAGATGAACATGTGGTCGCCGGCGGCCACCGGCCGCGACTTCGACCTGTCGCCCGGCGCCCTGCAGCCGCTCGAGTCGGTGCGCCAGCACCTGACCATCGTCAGCAACACCGACCTGCGCCAGGCGGAGGCGTTCACCACCCCCGAGATCGGCGGCGACCACTTCCGGGCCAGCGCCGTGTTCCTGACCCAGGCCCATCCCAAGCAGACGATGGGGTCGGACGTCCGCGCCGGCATCTCGATCGACCAGCTCTACGCCCAGCGCTTCGGCCAGGACACGCCGATTCCCTCGATGCAGCTGTGCATCGAGCCGGTCGACCAGGCCGGCGGCTGCGAATACAACTACTCCTGCGTCTACACCGACTCGATCTGCTGGAGCGACGCCGAGACGCCGCTGCCGATGATCCGCGACCCGCGCACGGTGTTCGACCAGCTGTTCGGCGTCGGCGCCACCGCCGAGGAGCGCGCCGCGCGCCGCAAGGAGGATCGCAGCATCCTCGACTCGCTGATGGGGTCGGTGGGCCGGCTCAAGACCCAGCTCGGCGCCGCCGACCGCGCCCGCCTCGACGACTACCTCGACGACGTCCGCGAGATCGAGCGGCGGATCCAGAAGGTCGAGGAGTTCAACTCCAGCGGCGAGGCCCGCGAACTGCCCGGCGCGCCGATCGGCGTGCCCGACTCCTACGAGGAGCACGTCAAGCTGATGTTCGACCTGCAGGCGCTGGCCTTCGGCAACGACATCACCCGCGTCTTCGCCTTCAAGATGTCGCGCGACGTGTCGGGCCGCGTCTTCCCCGCCACCGGCGTCACCACCGGCTTCCACAACGCCAGCCACCACAACGCCCGCGAGGATCGCATCCGCGACTTCAACAAGATCAACAAGTACCACGTCAGCCTGCTGCCGCACTTCATCGAGAAGCTGAAGCAGATGCCCGAGGGTGACGGCACGGTGCTCGACAACACGGTGGTGATGTACGGATCGCCGATGGGCGACCCCAACGTGCACAACCACAAGCGCTGCCCGCTGCTGTTCTTCGGCCACGGCGGCGGCGCCCTGAAGGGCGGGCTGCACATCAAGGCGGCCGACGGCACGCCGATGGCCAATCCGTTCCTCGACATGCTGCACAAGATCGGCCTCGACGACGTCAAGGCCTTCGGCGACAGCAGCGGCACCCTGGATCTCAACGCCGTCCAGGCGACGACGGCCGCGGCCCTGTAGGAGACCCGGACCATGCGACGACTCATGCTCGGAGGAACCTGCACGGCGGCCCTGGTCGCCGTGGTGCTGACGACGGCGCTCGGGGCGGCCGAGGGCACCGTCGCCGACGCGGCGATGAAGGGCGACGTGGACGCCGTCCGCGCCCTGCTGAAGGACGGCGCCGACGTCAACGCGGTGCAGGGCGACGGGGTCACCGGGCTGCACTGGGCGGCGCGGCAGGGCGCCGAGGAGCTGGCCCGCACGCTCATCGTCGCCGGCGCCAACGTCAAGGCGACGACCCGCTTCGGCGCCATCACGCCGCTGCACCTGGCCGCCGAGCGGGGCGCCGCGGCCGTGGTGTCGCTGCTCGTCGAGGGCGGCGCCGATGTCGACGCCCGGACCAGCACCGGCGCGACGCCGCTGATGTTCGCCGCCGCCTCGGGCGACACCGCCGCGGTGGCGGCGCTCGTCGACGCCGGCGCCGACGTCAACGCGAAGGAGCGGGACCGCGAACAGACGCCGCTCATCTTCGCCGCCGCCGCCAACCGGGCCGACGCCGTGAAGCTGCTGCTGGCGCGCGGCGCCGACAAGAACGCGATGACCAAGGTGACCGACCTGATGGCGCTCAGCGCCAACGGCCAGAATCCCGACGGGCGCAACCTGGCCGCCAAGCCGGAGACCGCCGCCGGGAACCGCCGCGGCGGGTCCACCGGCCGGCCGCGCCAGCCGGGCCTCGAGCGCGGCTACCTCATCAACGAGCAGGTGCACACCCAGGGCGGGATGACGGCGCTGCTCTATGCGGCCCGCCAGGGCTACGCCGACGTGGCGACGGCGCTCCTCGACGCCGGCGTCAGCGTGAACCAGCTGAAGGGCGGCGACCACGTGTCGGCGCTGCTCGCCGCCACCGTCAACGGCCACTTCGATCTGGCGTCGCTGCTGCTCGACCGCGGCGCCGATCCCAACCTCTACGCCGAGAACGGCGTCGGGCCGCTCTACGCCGCCGTCAACCTGATGTGGGCGCCGCGCGCCGGCTATCCCCAGCCACGCGCCCACCTCAACCAGCGCACCGGGTATCTCGAGTACATGAAGAAGCTGCTCGACAAGGGCGCCGACCCGAACGCCCGGGTCAACAAGAAGGTCTGGTACACCAGCCACAACTTCGACCTGTCGGGCATCGAAGAGACCGGCTCGACGATCTTCTGGCGCGCCGCCTACGCCGCCGACGTCGAGGCGATGAAGCTGCTGATGTCCTACGGCGCCGACCCGCACATCCCGACCGCGAAGCCGCCGGAGCGGGGCGAGTTCGGCGACGCCGGCCGGCGTGAGATCGTCGACGTCTCTGGCGTGCCGCCGGTGCCGCTGGCCGGCCCGGGGATCCCGCCGCTGCTGGCCGCGGCCGGCGCCGGCTACGGCGAGGGCTTCGCCGGCAACTCGCACCGTTTCGCGCCCGGCGGCATGCTGGCCGGTGTGAAATTCCTGGTCGAGGTGGCCGGCGCCGACGTCAACGCCCGCGACCACGAGGGCAATTCCGCCCTCCACCACGCCGCGGCCCGGGGCGACCTGGAGATGGTGCAGTACCTGGTGGCCAAGGGCGCCGACCCGCTGGTGGTCAACCGCGAGGGCCAGACGACCGCCGACATGGCCAACGGCCCGGTGCAGCGCATCCAGCCGTGGCCCGAGACGCTCAAGTTCCTCGAGAGCCTGGGCGCCAAGAACAACCACAAGTGCCTGTCCTGCTGAGGCCGACCGGGCGGTCGAGCTGACGCCGGGCCGCAGACGTGACACGCCGAGGGCGGCAGGCTGTTCCTGCCGCCCTTCTTGCGTACACCGAACGGGCCCACCGGGAATCTGGCCCTGAGGCCTGTATCAGGTCGAATCAGATCGGCGCATCGACGCGCGCAAATATTGCGCACTGCACCTCGTCATTGAGCCGCGAACCACGAGCTGTCGCGGAAAACGGCGGGCAACGCCGTGCACCATTGGCGGGGCATGCGGTTTGCTCGTCTCGCAGGTGACCAGCTTCCAAGGAGCAGCCCCGGATGATTCGCTTCCTCCCGTCGGCCGGCACCTTGGTGAGTGCCCCCAGCACCAAGGTGGTCTGGACCTAGTCGGTTCGCGTCCCACCCCGCGCGACGGGGCCCGGCCCCGTCGCCGTTCGTTCACCGCGTCCGTTCCCTCGCATCCGCCGGCGGCCGGGCCTGCCCGTCAGCGCGCGCTCGCCATCGGCCGGATCGCCGCCACCACCCGCTTGACGAACTCGGCCTCGTTGCCGGCGTGCCAGCGCCACACGACCACCAGGTCGTGGTCGGGCGAGATGGTGATGGTGTTGCTGCCGGCGCCGCGGGCGCCGTAGACGTTGGTGGGCAGACCCGGATAGTTCTTGCCCTGGGTGTTGAGCCACCACAGGTAACCGTAGTCGGGGCCATGCTGGCTCGGGCTGACGGCGGCCTTGACGTAGTCCGGCGGCACGATCTGCGTGTCGCCCCACTTGCCGCCGCGCAGCCACAGGTAGCCGAAGCGGGCCATGTCCTGAGCGTTGATCCACACCCCGCCGCCCCAGCGGGTGCCGCCGGACACCGACGCGACGCGCTTGCCGTCCAGGTCCACGAAGCTGTTGTGGTAGGGAATCCAGCGCCAGGTGTTGGAGGCGCCGATCGGGTCCATCACCTCGCGGCGGAACACGTCGGGCACCGACTCCTTGAAGGTGCGCAGCAGCGACAGGCCGAGGCGGTTGATGCGGACGTCGTTGTACTCGTAGAAGGTGCCCGGCCGGCGCAGTTCGCGCGGCTTGCGCTCGCCTTCGCCGAACGCCTCCTTGCCGACGAAATCGTCCTTCTTGCCGAACATCGTGCCTTCCCACTCGGTCTCCTGCTGCAGGTGCATCTTCCAGGTGACCTGGGCGTTGCGCGGCGTGTCGTAGCCGCCGTCCTTCACCGTGCGGCCGACCGGCTCGTCGAGGTTGGCGATCTTGCCGTCGCGCACGGCGATGCCGGCGACGGTGGACATCATGCTCTTGGCGACCGAGTAGGTCGGGTCGGCCCACGTGGTGTCGCCGAACTCGGCGACCACGTAGCCCTTGTAGACGACCAGGCCGTTGGTGTGCGCGCGGATGTTCGGCACCGAGCCGAGCATCGACCCGAAGATGCGCTCCTGGTCGCTGAAGTCCATCTCCCGCCGGGTCTCGTGGGTCCGCGCATACTCGACCGCGGCGTCGAGCGCGGCCTGGTCCATGCCCAGTTCGGCCGCCGCCTTCTTCGCCCAGCTGCCGGCCGGCGGGTAGTAGACGGCCGCCGCGGCGGCCTGCTCCGCCGCCGCCACCGGGGCGACCACGGCCGGACCGTGATGCAGGGCCAGGAACGACGAGCCGGCGACGGCCAGCGCGGCCAGGAGCGACGTGCGGCGGAGGGTCATGGGTGTGGTCTCCCGGCGCGGCTGCCGCCGCGCGACGCCCTACTCTACACCTGCTCGAGGGTGCGGTAGGCTGCGGGCGGTGGCGGACCGCGCGGATCGGCCCTCGTGGCGGAGGCTCGGGGCATGGACGGCCGCCTACACGGCCGCCGCCGTGCTCATGTGCGCGCCGTTCCTGCCCCTGCACCGCCTCGGCGGGACGCCGGCCTGGGGCGACGCGAGACTCATCGCGTGGACCCTCGCCTGGCACGCGCGATGGCCGCTGACCGGCGACGGCCCGCTCGACGCGCCGATGTTCCGGCCCGAACCGCGTGGCCTGGTCCACTCCGAGCCGATGGTCGGCCTCGGGCTCGCCGCGGCGCCGGTGACGGCGCTGGCGGGGCCGTACGTCGCGTTCGACCTGCTGCGCCTGCTCATTCCCGTGGCGAATGCCCTGGCGATGGCCCTGTTGGTCTGGCAGGTACGGCGCGACGGGTGGGCAGCGGCGACCGCCGGCGCGGTGATGGGGTTTTCCCATGCCCAACTCGCCTCCAGCTACATGGGCATGGTGCACCTGGCGCTCGTCGCCGGCCTGCTGCTCGGTGCCAGAGCCGTCGACCGATGGTGGACCGGGGAGCGTCGAGCCGACTTGGTGGCCGCGGTGGCCTGGTCGAGCGCCCAGGCCCTGGTGGCGTGGTACGGCGCCGTGATCACGCTGGTGGTCCTGACGGTGCAGCTGGCGTGGCTGACGCTCGCCGAACGCGTTCGCGCGGCCGTGCTGGCACGTCGGATCGTGGAGCTGAGCGTCGCGGGCGCCGTCGGGGCCCTGGTCCTGTGGCCGCTCGCCTCGCCGTTCCTCGCCGTCCCCGCTCCGGCTCTCGACGAGCTACGCCGCTTCTCGTTGGACTGGCGGTGGTATGTGACCCCGCCGCGCGACACCTGGCTCGGGGCGTGGATGAGCGGAGCGCCGGGCAGCGCGACGGCCTGGGACTACCGAGGGTCGTACTTCGTCGGGCTCGGGACGGCCGTGGCGGCAATCGCCGGCGTGGGCGCGCTTCCGAGGGATCACGCCGGGCGGCGATTGCTGTGGGCGCTGCCGCTCGTCGCCATCGGCGGAGCGCTCTCGCTCGGCCCCTCGGCCGACGGCTCGAGCTGGCGTCTCTTCGATCTCCTGAGTGGCGTCCCGGGTGTCGCGGCGTTCCGGGTGCCGGGCCGGATGGCGGTGCTGGTGACCATCGGCCTGGCCATCCTGGCCGGGTGCGGCGTCGCGGCGATGAACCAGGCGCGGCGGCCGTGGGCGGCGGCGCTGGTGATGGCCATGCTGGTCGCCGAGAGCTACTTCTGGTACCCGCCACCGGACGCCTCGCCACCCCTCGAGACACCACCGCTGATCGCGGCGGTTCGCGCCGAGCGACCCGACCTGCTGGTGATCGCGCCGCTGCTCGGCGGATCGCTGGAATGGCCGCACGAAGCCGACTACCTGCATATCGTGCGGCCGTCGTGGACGCCGGTGGTCAACGGCTACGGGCGCAGCACCAGTGCGATCTACGACCTGCTCCGCGCCCGGTTCGCCGAGGGGCCGGGGCCGGCGCTGGTGGACGCGCTCCGCTTCGCCGGCGTGACCCACGTCCTGGTGCTGTCGCGATACGACCCGGTGACGAGTGCGGCGTTCATCGCCGCGGCCGCCGACGTGCCCGGCTTCGACCTGGTCGCGCGCGACGGCGACGACGCCTTCTACCGCGTGCGGCCCGCTCAGTAGGCCGGGCCGAGCAGCACCGCGTTGATGAACAGCAGCATCGTCGCTTCGGTGTAGGCGCGGTAGTTCGGGTCCTCGGCGAAGGCGATGACGTGACCCTGGCCGAACGGCTGGTGCATCAGGTACGGCTTGCGGACCAGCAGGTCCTGCCCCTCCGGCCACACCAGGCCGGACGCCACCAGGCGGTCGCGGGTGGCGTAGTAGGCCACGTTGCGGCCGGCGTTCAGCTTGATCGGTGCGAACACGCGGGCCCCCTCGATGACCACCTGGGTCTCGGCGTCGCTGCCGGCGCTCAGCCAGTGGTCGGTGTCGACGGTGGCGCGAAGCAACGCCCCGGGCTGCGCCGCGGGGCGCTCACGGTCGGGCTGGATGGCCTTGTCGTAGGCGACGTCGTCGGGGTCCGGGGCTCGGGGCTCGGGGCTCGGGCGGGACTCGGGAGTCGAACCGGGCGCGGGCGGGCGGGTGGTCGTGGTGCCCGGCGTGGCCGTGGCTGGCGGGGTGGCACTCGCGCCGGTGCCAGAGGCGCTGCCGCTGGTCGGCGCCGGGCCGGTCGTGGCCGGCGTGTCGGGCCGGCCGTCCTTGAGCAGCGCGTCGGTGTCGAGCAGCTCGACCCCCGATCCGACGGCCCAGCGCGTCGCCTCGGCCAGCGTCACCAGCGTGCCGCCCTGGCGCAGCCAGTCCTTGATCCGCGCCAGCACGGCGTCGGGGATCTCCCCGGCGTAGTTGCCCGACGGCAGCACCAGGACGTCGAAGTCCGCCAGCTCGGCGCGGCCCAGCGACCCAGTACGCACCGTGGTCACCGCCTGACCGAAGCGGCGCTCGAGGACGTAGCGGGTCCACCCCGCCGACAGCGACGAGGTCGGCTGGTCCCAGGCCAGCAGCACGCGCGGCGGCTTGACGAAGCCGTTCAGCGGGCTGCCGAGCGACGTGCCGGAGTCGACGTAGGCCGAGTCGATCGGCACGACGTCGGCGCCGTGCGCGGTCGCCAGTGCGGTCATCCGCGCGTGCAGGTCGGCGGGATTGCCCGCCGTCCGCACCAGGGCGGTGCCGATCGGATAGGAGCGCCCGCCCAGCGCGAAGGGGCCGCCGATGCTCTCGACGCGCAGCCCCTGCGCCACCGCGTCGGCGGTAAGAGCGGCGGCCGCCGCACCCCACGGCACGAGGTAGCCGACCTTGCCGGCGGCGAGTGCCCGCGTGCCTGGCGGCGGGTCGTAGGTGGCCGGCAGCGGCGTGGCGGCCACGGCCAGCGGCGTGGCGCTGGCCATCACCTCGACGTCGTAGACGAGCGGCAGGCTCCAGGCGGTGATGTCGTAGATCTGGTCGTTCTGGCGGCGGGCGCGGCGCTCCTCCTGCCGGGCGATGAACGGGGCATCCTGCCTGGTGTCGGCGTCGAGCAGGTTGCGGACCAGACGTGCTGCCGGCTGGGCGTTCGCGACCACGTAGGCGCCGGCGGGAATCGCGCGGGTCCCCAACGTGATCGGCGCCGAGGTGCGCCGCACCTCGATGCCCTGCGTGGCGAGGTTGCGGGCCAGCCGGTCGGCACGCGACGGATCGTGCCCGGGCACCAGCACGTACTCGCGCACCGGCCCCTTCTCGCCCTCGGCGACGGCACTGCGGCGGAACTCGAGGAAGTCGCGGAGCAGCCGCTCGCGGTTGCGGGCCGCGGTGATCGCGGTGGTGATGGCGGCGTTGAAGTGGTGCATCACGCCGTCGCGATAGGTCATCACCGTGCCGTCGGTGCGCGCGAACGACAGCGCCCGCGCCGAAGCCTGCTCGTAGGTCATACCGATCGAGCCGTGGAACATCGCCCAGCTGTCGCCGTAGCCGGGATAGAAGCCGTCGTAGACCTCGCGGATGTAGTACGGCCAGCCGCGCTCGTCGAAGCGGGCGGCGTTGGCGCGGCCGAAGAGGTCGAAGCCGGCAATCTGCGCCTTGGTGTAGTGCGGGTTGAGCGGGTCGGCCGGCGGGGCGAAGTAGTAGGTGTTGTTGCCCCCCTGTTCGTGGAGATCGACGTTGACCTGCGGGAAGTACTCGAGCGCCACCTTGATGCGGCCGCGGGTCTCGGGCTGGGTCTGCGCGAACCAGTCGCGGTTCATGTCGAACAGGTAGTGGTTCGAGCGCCCGCCCGGCCACGGCTCGTCGTGCTCGGCGTTGTAGGGCGTCGGGTCGGGCACCGCGGCGCGCCCCTGCAGGTTCTGGAACAGGAAGCGGGCCCGACCGTCCGGGTTCTGCATCGGGTCGATGAGCACCAGCGCGTCGCGCAGCACCGCGTCGACGCCGGCGTCGCCGCGCGCGGCCAGCAGATGGTAGGCCTCGAGCAGCGCCGCGTCGCTGGAGCTGATCTCGTTGCCGTGCACGCCGTGGACCAGCCAGACGACGACGGGCAGGGTGCCGAGGAGCCGATCGGCGTCGGCCGCCGACAGCGTCCGCGGGTCGGCGAAGCGCTGGATGTCGGCCTTGACCTGGTCCAGCGCGCCGATGCGGGCGGCGCTGCCGACGACGAACAGCCACAGCGGGCGCCCCTCCCATGTGCGGGCGTACTCGACCAGGCGGGTGCGATCCGGCGCCGCCTGGGCCAGCGCACGCAGGTAGGTGGCCACCTGCTCGGGCGAGGTGATCTCCTCGCCGGGCGCGTGCCCGACGACCTGCTGCAGGGTCGGGATCTTCGGGTCGTATTGCGCCCCCGGCCAGAACGGTTCGGTCTGTGACTGGGCGGTGGCGGCGAGCGGAAACAGCAGGCAGAGGAGGGGGAGCGACGCGCAGCGCATGGGCTGAGATTGTACGAGCGGCGATCGGCGTCAGCGGGCGAGATCGCAGAAGCTGCGACGAGTCCGGCCCCGTCAAGAAAGGGGTCAGACCCCTATTCAAGGCCTGGCTTGAATGGGGTCTGACCCCTCTCACGGGCGGCGCGTTCGAGGTCGGCCAGGCCGGCCCGCCGGGCGATCGACGCCGCCAGGGCGAACTGCGTGCGGGCTTCGTCGGGGTGTCCGGCGCGCAGCAGGGCGTCGCCGAACTTGAGCACCACAGGGGCGACGACTGCGGCGTCTCGTGGGGCGTCCGGCGCTCCGGCCGCGACGCGTTCGAGCCAGCGGCGATACCGCCCGGCGGCCGCGGTGGCGCGTCCCTGCTCGTCGAAGAGCTCGGCGAGATACAGCTGCACCACCGTGAGCCCCGGGTCGTGTCCCACGGCATCGGTCCAGTGCCGCTCGGCCTCGGCGAGCCGGCCCTGGCGGCGGGCAAGCACCCCGGCGTTGACCAGGGTGTCGACGTCGGCGGGGTCACGGGCGAGCCGGGCCTCGAAATGGGCGCGCAGCGCCGCCTCGTCGCCCCGTGCGGTCAGCGCCCGCACCAGGCGGGCCTCGACCACTGCGTCGTAGGGATTGACGCGCACCGCCGCCGCCAGCGCCGCGGGGTCCGCGTCACGCAGGGCCAGCCGGTAGCGCCACTGGTCGAGCCCGGCGAGGGCGACCAGCGCCGCCGCGGCCACGCCGGCCACGACGAGCCGCCAACGCGGGCGGGCCGCCGGCGACGACGCGGGCGTCGGCGCCGGCTCCGGTACCAGGGCAGCGGTGGCGTCCCCGCTGAGCGTCCGCCCGACGCGCGGGTCGCGCAGCTTCCACACCACGCCGTCGATCATGAAGTGGTGGAGGTTCACCACCGCGGTGACGACGAGGACGCTGGCCGTGAAGTCGACGCGGCCGAGATAGCTGGCCAGCCACGGCACCGGGACGAAGAGCGCCATCCCGCCAACGACGATCGCCGCCCAGTAGGCCCACCGCCGCCACGCTGCGCCCTGGTCGCGGCGGGCGAAGTACTGGGTGATCCACAGGTACTGCGCCGAGTGCATCACGGCGAGGATGCCTGAGCTGTAGCGGGTCTGCGGCGTCGGTGCGCTGGTGGCCCACGCCACGGCGATCGGCGCCACGAACCACAGCCCCTGGGTGAGGAACAACAGCAGCGTCGGCGCCGCGCGCCAGCCGGCGTCGCGCGCCATCGGCCACAGCGCCGAACCACCCACGCCGAGGAACACGGCGGCGGCGCTCCAGCCGACGACGCGGGTCGCCGTGTCGGGCAGGGCGAGCGACAGCACCATCGGATCCGCCGACGCGCCCTCGTTGAACGCGGCCAGCAGCATCACGAACGAGGCGGCGAACGCCAGCTTGAGCCGCTTCGCCCGCGACGGCGTCACCGCCAGCCCGGCACGCCGGGCGAACATCATCGACAAGCCGTAGTTCTGCCCGCTGTAGTGCCACGGGCTCCACATCACGTAGGCGGTGAAGAGCACCGGCAGCAGCCGGAGGTCGACGTGGGCGGCGACGCCGATGGCGACGAGCCCGGCGGTCAGGTAGACCGTGTAGAGGCGGTGGGCGGCACGGTCGGCGGCGCCGTAGGCGCGATACACCGTCGCCATGTAGTGCGGGTAGTTGGCCACCAGCGCCAGGGCGTAGAACGCGCCCGCCCAGTCGCGGGCGCTGTCGCCGGCGAGGCCGTAGGACAGCGCCAGCAGCGGCAGCGACCAGCCGCCGCAGCCGACCAGCAGATCCACCCAGGGGTGGGCGATCCAGATCCGGGGCCTGGCGGGGGGAGTCGGGGCGGGCGGCGGCGGTGGCACCAGCCAGCTTATCGGTCGAAGTACTCCACCACCCGCAGGGCCACGCGGCCCATGTGGTCCTCGGCCTCGCCGTAGTTGCCGGTGATCTCGTTGAGGAAGAACGACATGACGATGGCGCCGCTCTTCGCGTAGAGGATGCCGACGTCGTTGGCGAGCACCGGCGGGAAGTCGCCGGTCTTGTGGGCCACCGCCACCCCGGTCAGGAAGTGCGGCAGGCGGCGCGCCCCGGCCTGCTGGGCCCGCAGCATCCGCAGCAGCTCCTCGGCGCCCTCCTTGGACGGCAACGCCCGGTTCTCGATCGCCTCCAGCATCCGCCCCATCGCCCGCGGCGTCAGCTCGCCGAGCCAGTAGGCGCGATCGCCGTTCGTCTTCGCGTTGCGATCGTCGGCCGGGGTCAGCGCGTTGTACTTGGCGAAGAGCTCGCCGGTCGTCTGGGTCAGGGTCATGCCGCCGGCGTAGCCGGCCTGGGCCAGCCACGCGTTCACGCTGGCCACGCCGCCCACCTGCGCGATCGCCAGGTCGGTGGCGGTGTTGTCGCTGGTGATGATCATCTGCAGCAGGACGTCGCGGATGGTCGGCTGGAGACCGGCGTCGTGATAGCGGAAGATCCCCGAGCCGCCGCGCACGTCGGCAGCAGTGAGCGTGATCCGCCGGCCCAGGTCGATGCGCCCGGCGGCGCCCATCTCGAGGGCCTGGATCGCCACCGGGATCTTGATCACGCTGGCGCTGTTGAAGACCTCGTCGGCGCGGACGGCGCCTTCTTCGCCCGTCGTGAGGTGCTTGACCCAGATGCCGGCGCGGGCGGGAATCTTCGGCAGTTCGGCGTCGAGCAGGGCCTGGAGCGAGGCCGGCCGCGCGGTGCCCCCAGCCGCCTCGGGTGTTGCGGACGCCGGCGGCTGGGTGGGCGCCTGGGCACTGCAGGCGACGGTCAGCGTGGCCAGAGCGAAGGCGATCGCACGTCGCATGTGGTGTCTCCAGCAGACGGCGGAGCCGAAGCTCCGCGCTTCGTGTTCCCGGGCGCGAACGTTCACGGCGCGGTGTTGACCAGTGCGTGCACTTCGAGGGCGGCGGTGAGCGCCATCGCGCCGCCGCGGTCGTCACGGCCGAAGAGGGCCGGCCGGGTGAGATAGTACTCGCGGTTGGCGTTCTGTCCGGCACCGGTGCCGGTGCAGACGTCCACGAGCGACCCATCGTCGGCGACGCGGGACAGCACGGCCCGCCAGCCCTTGTCCACGACCTCGCGGTAGCTGCGATCGAGCCACCCCAGGCGCACGCCGCGGGCCATCGCCGCCACGGTCATCGCCGTCACGGTGAACTCACGGTAGGTGCCCGGCTCGTCCACCACCTGGTGCCAGGCGCCGTCGGCCGCCTGATAGCGTCGCAGGCCGTTCATCAGCCGCTGGAAGGCAGCGAGGACGTCGGCGCGCGCCGGCCACGACTCCGGCAGGTGCGTCAGCGCTTCCATCAGCCCGAAGGCCGCAAAGCCGTTGCCGCGGCCCCAGGCGTGCGGGCCGCTCTGCGCGTGGATGAAGAGGCGGTCCTCGCGCTGGAGCCGACCGACGTAGGTGGTGAGCAGGCGGGCAGCCGCGTCGGCGTACTTCGCCTCGCCGGTGGCGGCGGCGGCGCGGGCCAGGACCGAGGTGGCCATGAACATGTCGTCGGTCCACGACGTGGCGAAGCGGACGATCTCATCGTCGGTCTGGCCGAGGATGAAGTCCGCGGCCGTGAGCGCCCGAGAGCGGGCCTCGGGCGGACCGCCGCGCCCGGCGAGATCGAAGAGCGCCTGGTGGCCGGCGAGACTCGTGAGCAGGTGCGGTTCGGTGATGGCGGGTCGCGCCCCGGACAGGAATGGCTGCATCTGCGCCAGCGCGCGGTCGCGATACTGCGGATCGCCGGTGAGCGCCGAGACACGGAGCGCGCCGCTCCACGACAGCGCCGGGATGTAGCTCATCGACGGTGTCGCGGGATACTGGCCGGCGAGCATCCGGGCAAGGTCGAGCGGACGGCGCGCTCGGCGGGTCGTGAACACCCGGTGCAGCGGCGATGGATCGTTCGGCGGGCGACGTTCGAGCAGCTGGCGGAGTGCCGCGACCACGGCCGGGGTCGGGCCGCTCACCTGCAGCGCGGCAACCGGCGCCAGACCTGACGGCGCGCCGGTGCCGAGAGCGCCGGCCAGGGAGTCGGGCGCCGCGGGCGTCGCGCCGGTCACCAGCCTCGACGCCAGCGCGTTCGCCGTCCACGCGAGCCGGTCGCCGCTGCGGACCTCCACGACCAAATCGGGCCCCGCCATCGTCACCCAGCGCCACAGGTAGCGCGCTTCTCGATCCTGCGGGGCGTCGAAGAAGCCCTTGTCGGGCGGGAACGGCGCCACGGCAGCGGCAGAGGCCCGCGCGGCTCCCTGGACATCGCACCGGCCCGGCAGCACGCACGGCACCCCGGCCACCTGCCAGCGGCGGCGGTTGCTGCTGATGACGGCGCCGGACTCGCTGCTCCACGCCAGCACGTCGAGCACGGCCCGCGTGGCCTCGGCCGTGCCGTCGAGGCCGCCGACCAGGATCACCCGTCGCTGGTTGGCTACCGGCGGCAGCGCCGGTTCGAGCGCCATGATCCGCTGGCCGTCGGGAGTCAGGCCGATGGCCTCGACGGCGTACTGATTGGCGCCGCCCGCCAGCGCCTGGAGGGCACTCTCGATCTCAGTCGTGGACTGTGCCGCGGCGACACCGGGGAATGCGGACAGCGCGATCGCGGCGAGACCGACCGCATGCGCAAGACGTAAGGACACGCGGGCGCTACCTGGCCACCCGGGCCAGCGCCCAGAGGTTCATCTGCAGGTAGTCGGCCGGGCCACTGTCGGGCAGGCCGAACCTGATGCTCTCCACCCTGCCGCGCGGCAGATCGACGAGGAAATGGCCCGGCGCGTAGTAGCGCATCGAAAAGTCGCGGCCGAAGCGTTTGAGAACGAGGCCATCGCCCGCCCGCAAGACTTCCACGGTGAAACGCCGCGGGTTGCGGAACGTCCCGACATAGCGCGCCGCGTCCCCGCCGAGGAGCTGCGGTTTGTAGGCCGGAGGTTCGTCAATGGTCGTTTCGGCGACGTCGCGAAGCGCCAGACCCAGGATGCGTCCCCTGCGAGCCAGCTCGGCGGCGTTGGCGTTGTCGCCGTTGGTCATCACGATCACCGCCAGTCGCGAAGACGGATCGACGTCCATCCGGGCGACGTAACCAGTCATCGTCCCGCCGTGGCCGTAACGACGGAACGAATCGTGGAACAGGCCAAGTCCGTAGGCCTGCCCCGTCGTCGGGATCTCGGCGATCCGGGCGCGCATGCGTTCGACGATCCCGGCTGGCAGGCCCGGCGCACCCGAGACCTTTCCGTCGTGCAACAGCGCCGTCGCAAACCGCGCCATCTCGGTGGCGCTCGAATAGAGCGTCCCGGCCGGCCACAGCCGCGCGTCGTTGGCGAGCGGCCGCACCACCGTGAATTTCCCGTCCTTGTCGCGGCGATGGCCCACTGCGAGCGGCCAGGTCATCGCCTCGGTGGGCCGGAACGTCGTCCGCGTCATGCCGAGCGGGTCGAGGACCCGCGCCCGCATCACGTCGGCGAACGGCTTCTTCTCGGCCTCCTGCAGTGCCAGCCCGGCCAGCGCGAAGCCGGAGTTGGAGTACGAGAACGCGCGGCCGGGTGGGAGCATGCAGTACTCGCTGGTCCACGTACGCTGGTAGGCGCCCAGTCCGTCCTCGCCCTGGGGCCCGTACTCGTCCGGCTCGTCGATGATGCCGCCGGTGTGCGACAGCAGCTGGGAGAGCGTCGGCGCGCCCACACACGGCGTCAAACCCGGGATGTAGGTCCTCACCGGCCGGTCGAGTGCGACGACGCCCTGAGCACTCGCTGCCAGCACGGCGGCGGCGGTGAACGTCTTGGTCACCGAGCCGATCTGGAACAGCGTGTCGGCGGTGATGGCCGCACCGGTCTCGATATTCGCGACGCCGTACGCCCGCGTCCACACAACCGTATCGCCGCTCACCACGGTGACGATCGCGCCTGGCGCACCGCTGGCCGTAAAGGCCGCGCTGACCGCGGCCTCGGCCTTTGCGATCGCTCCCGGATCCGCCTGCCAGCCGGAGGCTTGGGGGCACCCGGCCAGAGCCACGACGACCAGGGCGAACCCGAGGCGTCGTCTCACTTCGCGCGCCACGGCCCCTTGATGAGCAGCTTCGGATCGGCGCCCGGCTTGGGCACGAATTTCTGCGTCCGCCCGTACTGGTTGTCGCCGCCGTAGAGGTTGCCGGCCGAGTCCACCGAGAAGGTGTGGACCTCGAGATAGCCGTCGGGCAGATCCGGCGGCACCATCCAGGTGTAGAGGCGCGTGCCGCCGAAGTCCAGCTTCACGAAGCGCAGCGGCTTGAGATCGGTCATCCACACCGCGTCGTCGTTGACGATGAGGTCGAGCGGCAGCGAGAAGCCCGGCCACGCCGCCACGAACTCGACCTTGGCCGGATCGCTCGTGGTGCGGAAGACGTTCACGCGCCCGCCTGAGCGGTCGAGCGCGAAGATGCGGCCGCCCGGGCCGACGGCCACGGCGTGCACCCCGTTGAACTGTCCCGGCCCGGTGCCCTTGCCGCCGAACTCGCCGAGGTATCGCAGGTCCTTGTCGAAGATCATCACCCGGTGGTTGTCGAGGCCGTCGGCGATGAGGATGCGGCCGTCGGGCAGGAACGCCACGTCCTGCGGCTTGGCGAAGTGGGTCGCGTCGGCACCAGGGACGTTCTTCTCGCCGAGCGTCGTCAGCAGTTCCTTGCCATCGTTCGAGAACACGTAGATCTGATGGAACGTCTCGTTGACCAGCCAGACGCGCCGCGCCGGATCGTAGGGGCTGATGCGCAGGCGATGCGGTCCGGGACCATCCGAGCCTTCACAGAGCCTGTCCCACTGCGTCCAACGCTCCTTGACGCGGCCGTCCTTGTCGAGCGTGTAGAGGCAGTTCCGCCACACCCGGCGATCGGTGAGCGTCAGGACGTTCATCTTGAGCGACCCGGCGAAGCCGGCAAAGCCGGCCGGCACCGGATCGGGCAGCCGGAACTCGCCCCGCTGCGCCACGAAGATGCGATCGGGCGACTCGGCGAAGACGCCGGAGTTGCCGCCGAAGGCGAAGCCCGGCGCGGCAAATGGCTTGTGCCAGCCGCGGACGACGTCATAGGGGCTGGGGCCGACCGGGCCTGGATCGACCGCCGGCGCGGGCGGCGGCGCGTTGACCGGGGCGGGCGCCTGGGCCTGCGGTCCCGCCGCGAGCACGACCAGTCCGAGCAGCACCGGCAGACAGAGGGCGCGGGTCATGGCCGGCGATCTTACTTCGTGCCGAGCGGCCGCAGCTGCTTCCAGCGTTCGATGAACGCCGTCGCCGCGGCGACGAACGCCTCGGCCTCCTCGCGGCCGCGCTCGGCCGACGCGGCACCCAGCTCGCGCTGGCTCCATACGCCGGTGGCGGTCATCTCGCGCGTCGAGGTCCCTTTGCCGGTCTCCTCGGACTTGAGCGACTCAGCGAGAAACACCCGGGTGGCCGTGGGATCGCCCTCGATGACGTCGGGCAGCATCTTCTGCAGGTGCGGCGGCAGGGTCAGCGGCGCAACCCGGGCCGCCGACATGTCCACGAGGGTCGGCGTCAAATAGAGCGACGCCGAGGTCTCGTTGACGCCGCCGTGGCGGTCGAACTCCCGCGGCTCCTGACGGGTGGAGCGCTTCAGGAACGGCTCGGCCGCCTCGCCCAGCTCCACGGCGATGCCCGCGGTCTCCTGGTTGATGCGATCGACGACGTAGCGGGTGATCGCCTGGTTGCCGCCGTGGCTGTTGAGCAGCAGGAAGCGCTTGAAGCCATGGCGGATGAGGCTCTGCACGGCCTGGAAGTAGACCAGCTGGATGGTCTCGGCCGGCAGCGTGATCGTCCCCGGGAACGCCATGTGGTACGGCGAGTTGCCGGGGAACAGAATCGGCGCCACCAGGACGTCGGTGGCCTGCGCGACGAGCTTCGCGCGTTCCAGTCCGTTCAGGAAGTCAGTGCCGATCGGCCCCTGGTGGCCGTGCTCTTCGAGCGAGGCTACCGGGATGATGACCATGTCGGTGCGCGTCAGCAGGTCGCGCACCTCGGGCCAGGTCATGTGCGGCAGGTAGTTCTTCACCTTGCCTTCCTGCCACAAGGGGTTGGTCTGGGCGCGGGCGGTCGCAGTCAGCGACAGCAGGACGACGAGCGCGGCGACGATGCGGGTCATGGCGGGCCTCGTTCCCGGGCTCGACGGCCCGGCAGTGGCGGCCAGTATCGGCGATCCGGCCAGTCGGCCGAGCTGAAGACGTGCTGATGAACGTCGGGCAGCTCTTCAGAGCTGCCGATCTGCAGAGATCAGATCCCGAACCGCTCGGCGTCCCAGGCCAGGCCCAGCTCCGACGGCGGCGCCATGTAGCCGGCCAGCGCCGACGCCGCCACCACCGAGGGGCTCGCCAGGTAGCCCTCGCCGCCCAGGCCCATGCGGTTCTGCCAGTTGCGGTTGAACGAGGTGATGGCGCGCTGGCCCTTGCCGAGCGCGTCCTGCCCCTGGCCGAAGCAGGGGCCGCACCAGGAATGGCGGATGACGCCGCCGACGCCGCGGAAGACGTCGGCGATCGACTCGCCGCCGAGCCGTGGATCGGGGCGCTCGATGGCCTGCTTCACGCCGATCGATCCCGGGAAGATCACGAACTCGCGTGCTGCCCGGGTCAGTCCCTGGCCGCGCGCCGCCACCAGCACCAGCGCCGCCGACAGCAGGTCGTCGTAGCTGCCGTTGGTGCACGAGCCGATCATCGCCTTGTCGAAGGTGATGCGCTCGCGGGCCACCTCGTCGGCCGCGAAGGCGTTGCCGGGGGCGAACGGCTTGGCGATCATCGGCTGGACGTCGGTGAGCGCCAGCTCCTCGTCGAGGTCGAAGGCGGCGTCCTCGCCGCAGGCGATCGGCGGGTACGGCAGGTCGGTCATCCCCTTGGCGCGATACCAGGCGGCGGTGGTCTCGTCGGGCGCGAAGATGCCGTTCAGCGCTTCGGCCTCGGCCATCATGTTGGCGATGGTGTTGCGGAACGTCATCGGCAGCTGGCGGCCGGCATCCACCAGCTCCACCGACATGCCCTGCGACTGCTTCGCGCCCCAGCGGCGCAGCAGCTCGAGCACGATGTCCTTGCCGGTGACCCACTCGCGCAACCGCCCGGTGAAACGGACCCGCCGCTGCCGGGCCATGGTGACGTAGATGTAGCCGGTGGACCAGCCGAAGCCGAGCGTCGTCGAGCCGACGCCGATGCCGACCGCGCCGTAGGCGCCGTAGGCCCGGCTGTGCGAGTCGGCACCGGGGATGAACTGCCCGGGCACGACCAGCCCCTGCTCGGGAAAGTAGAAGTGGAAGATGCCGTCACCGGGCGTGGCGTAGTACGGCCGCGCCATGTCGTGCGCGGCGGCGAACTGGCGGCCGATGGCGGTCTGCTTGTCGTCGTCCTGCCGGCCGGTGAAGACGAAGTGGTCGTTGGCGACGGCCGCCTGGCGCGGAAAGATCGTCGCGCCGCCGGTGATCTGGTTGAAGGTGTGGATCGCAAACGGCGCCGTGCCGTCGGACGCCGGCAGCAGGTCGGCGTAGACACGCAGCGTCGCCCCGGGCTCGACCGACGCGTCCTTGTCGACACGGTGCGCCCACACGATCTGCTGGGTGGTGCTCAGCCGGCGGGCCGTGGCCGCGTCGGGCCAGGCGACCACCGGCGTCCGGGCGCAGGCCTCGCGAAACTCGCGGCGGCCGACCGCGAAGATCCCGCCGCTCCTGCGGATCTCGTCTTCCTTGGCGCTGAGCGGCACGGGCGCATACGTGCGGTCCCGGGTCACGTTGACGAGCGCCCAGCTGGCGGGATCGAACGTGAACTCGTCGCCGTCCCGGGCGTCGGCCACCGCCTCGGGGCTCTGCACCACGTGCAGGCCGAGGTTGAAGCTGTTGCGCCGGAAGATGTCGCCCATGTCGGCGCCGCAGACGATCACCATCTGCCGGCCCACTTCCTCGGCGATCGCCTTGAGGCCGGCCGGGCTCATCTCGCGCGAGCTGCCGATGGCGAAGCGGTCGCCGGCGACGACGAAGGTCTCGCCGGCGTGGACGCGGGCGCGAAACTCGGGCATCAGGTAGCGGAAGGCGCCGGCCTTCCACCGTTCGTCCAGCGACTCGAGCGACTCGGACACGCAGTCGGCCGCCGGCGTGATCTGGTCGGTGTCGATGGCGTCGAGCTTCCGCTCGCCGGGACGGCGCGGATCCCAGATGACCAGCGCGCGGCCGCGGATGAGCGGTGGAGCTGCCGATCCCGCGGCGTCGTCGGGCCGCGGGCCGGGCAACGTGTCGATCGACTGGCCGGACTTGAAGCGGACGGACGTGGGAACGGGTGCCACCGTCGGATCATAACAAGCGGCCGGAGCCGGCCCGGCCGGACCGCCGGGAATCAGCGCCCCAACAGCCGGGTCACGGCCGTGCGCGTGATCTCGGCGAGCTCGCCGGCGTCGCGGGCCTCGACCTCGGCGGCGGGAATCGGCGTGCCGACGTGCACCTCGACGGTGCCGGGCCACACCAGCGGATTGCCCTTGCCCAGAATCGAGGCGGTGCCGCGCAGGCCGATCGGCAGCACCGACGCCCGGGCGTCCTTGGCCAGCCGGAAGCCGCCGCTCTTGAACGGCAGCAGCGTCACGCCGTCGCCGCGCGTGCCCTCGGGGAAGAACACGACCGAGCGGCCCGAGGCGAGACAGCGCCCCGCCTCCTGGAGCGCTTCGTGCGCCTGGCCACGCTGGCCGCGGGAAACCAGCACGTGGCCGCCCAGCCGCAGCGCCGCGGCCACGAACGGGACGCGGAGCAGCTCGCGCTTGGCGACGAACGCCGGCATCGCCGGCAGCGCGGCGAAGAGCGCCACGATGTCGCACGGGCTCTCGTGGTTGACCACCAGGACGTAGGCCGCCGAGGGGTCGAGCGCGTCGGCGCCGCAGACGCGGAACGTGGCGCCGCAGCCCCACACCAGGCCCCGCGCCCACGTCCGTTGGGCCCGCACGAAGACCTGTCGGTCGCGCGCCAGCGCCGCGAGCACTGCGACTCCGGTCACCATGCCGATGGTCCAGACCACCACGAACACCGTGTTGAACACGGCACGCAGTGCGGTCAGGCTCCGGCGAAGCAACGCCATGAGGTGTTGGCGAGGCCGGCGCGGTCAGCGCACGAGCGCCGACGCCTCGGTCAGACCGGCGTGCAGGCGGACGAGCGCGCGATCGATACGGAGCACTTCCCGCGTCACGCGGGCGGCGTCCTTCACCCTGAATGCCTCGGCCAGCCCGGGGAACGGCTGGCCGTCGTAGAGCGAGTAGATGTTCCAGCCGTAGAAGACGTGCCGGTACCACTTGGTGTCCGCCGCGCCGTCGTCGTCGACCAGGCGCTGCTCCATCCTGGCCAGCAGGTCGTTCAGGGCGACGGCCTCGGCCGCCGGCACCGCGCCACGGGCCAACCGGGCGTCGATGGCGGCTTCGAGCGCCGCCGCGGCCTGGCTGACCGCCGCGGCCTTGCCGCGCAGGGCCTCGCCGTCGATGGGCAGGCCAGCCTCGCGGGCCCAGCCGTCGGCCATGGTGACCGCCTGGTCGAGTGCGGCGGCGTAGGGCGAGAAGCGGAACGGCAGCACCTCGGCCTCGCTCATCCGCAGCGCCAGCGTGCCCAGCACCTGGCTCATGGTGACGCCCTGGACGAAGCCGGGATCGGCCACCCGCTCGACGTAGGCCCGCGAGTCGTAGTTGGAGTGGTAGGTGCCGTAGCCGTAGCCGTTCTCGCCGATGAACTCGATCGCCATCGTCGGCACGCCCAGGTGGTCCTGGAACGGCACGAAGTCGGCGCCGCTGCCGAGCGCCTTCAGGTCGGGTTCGAACGCCGTCACCGATCCGCTGCGGCGCGCCGCCGGCAGCCGGGACCACTCCGACTGCTGCCACTGGTCGAAGACGCTGCTGTTGCCCGCCGGCACGTCCTTGACCACGTCGGCGACGAAGGCACGCAACGACGGCACGCCGCCCGGATCGAAGCGCCCCTTCATGTACATGTCGATGTTCACGTACATGACGAGCTGGTCCTGCAGCTGCGCCTTGAGCGCCTCGGCGTACTCGGTGGAGCCGACCAGCCCGAACTCCTCGGCATCCCAGAAGGCGAAGGCGATCGACCGCGCCGGACGCCAGCCGGCGCGGGCCAGCTCGCCCAGGCCCCGGGCCGTCTCGAGCAACGCCGTGGCGCCGGTGCCGGGATCGACGCCGCCGAAGGTCCAGGCATCGTGATGGGTGCCGAACAGGATGGTGCGTTCGGGCGTGGCCCGGCCGTGCAGGGTCGCGACGACGTCGTAGATCGGCCGGACCCCGGCATCCATGTCGACGTCGACCCGCAGCGCCGCCGGCCCGGGCCCGACGCGCATCGCGCCGTCGATGCCGCTGCGGAACGCGTCGGGTCGCTCGGCGCCGCCGAGTGCGGTCAGGATGTGCGCGGCCTCGCGGGCGCTCACGACCGCCACGGGAATGCGCGGCAGCGTCGGCGCGGTCTTCGGATCGAGGCGGTCGGCATCGGCCGTGGCGCCGACTCCAGGCGTCAGTGGGTCGCCGTGCCAGAACCAGCTCAGCTTCGCGTTGCCGCGCTGGAGCATGTCTGGCCCCCGCCAGTAGCCCTCGGGCCACACCGCACCCTTGGCCGCGCCGTCGTCGGCCGGGTCGCTGTAGAGCACGAGCGCCCGGGCACCTTCCTCCTGGGCGGTGTGCACCTTCACGGCCCGGTGGCTGCGGCCGTAGCGCGCCACGGCGACGTGGCCACGCACCGAGACGCCGAGCGCCTTCAGTCGGGCGTAGTCGGCCGGCAGGCCGTAGTTGACGAACACCGCCTGGCCGCTGGCCGTACCGGAGGCCGAGTAGGCGATGTAGCCGCCGCCCAGTTCGGGGTGCGACGACGTCGGATCGCCGGCGATGGCCGGTTCGCCCACCGACAGGGTCCGGCGCGTCGGTGCGGTGAGCGTCACCTCGACGCGGCGCGGGCGATCGAGGAGCACCTGGTACTCGTGGGTCTGCACGTCGAGGCCGTAGCCGGCGAGCGTGCGCTGCAGGTAGGCGACGACTTCCCTGGTGCCTTCGGATCCGGCCGGGTGCGGACGCGCCGTCAGCGGCCGGTGCAGCGCCGACATCGACTCGGCGTCGACCCCCTGCTGGAAGCGCCGTTCCAGATCGTGCTGGGCCGTCGCCGCCGCCGCCGAGTAGCCGAGCAGCGGGCGCGCCGGTGACCCGTCGGGAGCGGACGGGCTCGAACACGCCGCGACGACGGCCGTGACGGCCGCGACGATCCCCAGCCTCCGTGTGATGCCGCCGGTCATCGCGGCACCACCGGCAGGACCAGCCGCGAGGGGTGCGCGGCGTCGTGGAAAATCGTCTGGCGAGCGACGACGGTGGCGCCGTCGCTGGCGAAGGCCGCGCCGGTGTTGGGATTGCGGTCCCAGCGCGGGAAATTGCTGCTCGACACCTCGAGGCGCAGCCGATGCCCGGGCAGGAACACGTTGCTGGTCGCGCCGACCTCGATGGTGAACTCAGTCGGCTGTCCGGGCGTGAGCAAGGTGGGCCGGGTGCGGCTGGAGCGGTAGCGGGCGCGGACGATGCCGTCGGTCAGCGCGCGCGCCGTGCCGTCGGGCTGGACGTCGCTCAACGCGGCGGTGAAGTCGGTGTCCGGCGCCGACGAGGCGGCCCAGAGAACGAGGCGCACCGGACCGGTGACCTCGAGCGGCGCGGTCATCGGCGTCGAGGTGTAGACCAGCACGTCCTGCCGCTGCTGCATCGGCCGACGGTCGCTCGGCGCCCGCGAGTAGGCGCCGGAGGCGCCGGTGGGCACCGGCGTCGCCGGGTCGTAGTCGAAGCGATCGGCGGATTGGCTCGACGGTGCCGGCTGCGGCGACAGCACTCCGTCGCCGGCGAGCGTGTTCGCGGCGCCGCCGCTGAGCAGGTGCCACGCCGTGGGCACGGCACGGGCCAGCGGCCACTCCTGCTCGTCGCGCCAGCGGTTGTCGCCCATCACGAAGATCCGCACCGGCGGGCCGGGCCAGTCGGGCGGGGTCGCGCCGCCGGACGGAACCGGCTGCGGCATCCAGTGGCGGAACCAGCGGACGATGAGGCCCTCGGAGTCGAACCCGGCTTCGGGCCCGAAATCGACGTCGCCGATGGCCCGCGTGCCGGCGTTGGGCCTGGCGTGCGTCCACGGCCCGACGATGAGCCGCTGGTTGCGCCGGGCGTGTTCGCTGCCGGCGTGCTCGCGCAGGCCGGCGTAATTGGCCAGAGTGCCGTTCAGCAGGCTGTCGTACCAGCCGGTGAGGTGGTAGGCCGGGACCTGGAACTGCGGGTGTTTCGCCGCCACGTCGAAGGTCTCCCAGAAGCGGTCGTAGGAGGGATGCGCCAGCAGGTCGAAGTAGCCCGGCGAGTAGGTGTCGACCTCCAGGATGCGCATCGCCTTCAACGGCAGCCGCCAGTACCAGTCGTCGCGCAGCTGCCGGCGTTCATCGGGCGTCAGGCCGATCTCGTGGTCGCGGTCGGCGGTCGGCTCCAGGGCGCGGCGTCGGACGTCCTTGGCCTGGCCGAGGTTCCAGCTCAGGCCGTCGCCGAGGTAGAACGCCCCGCCCTGGAACACCATGTCGTAGCGGCTGGCGTAGGAGGCCGACGGGAACAGCGCCACCAGGTGGGGCGGCTGCATCGGCGCGGCGAGCAGCTGGGTCGTGGCGCTGTAGCTGCCGCCGAACATCCCGACGCGTCCGTCCACGTAGGGCAGCGTCGCCACCCACTCCACGGTGTCGTAGCCGTCGGCGCCTTCGTCGTGCGGCACGGCGACACCGTCCGACATGTAGCGGCCGCGGGTGTCCTGCACGACGACGACGAAGCCGGCGGCGGCCAGGCGGTGGTACTGGCTGTCCGGCGCGTCGGGGTTCTTCGAGTACGGCGTGCGCTGCAGCAGCGCCGGCCGTCGGGCGTCGCCGGTGGGGCGATAGACGTCGGCCCGCAACACGACGCCGTCGCGCATCCGGGCCGCGACGTTCTTCTCGATGACGATCGGCGCCGGCGTCTGGGCGGTGAGGCCGGCCAACGCGAGCGCGGCGAAAGCCGCAACGACGCCAGGGTGCGGGCGCATCGCAGGAATTGTAGCGGGGCCAGACCCTATTCTGGGTGGGGCTTGAAAGGGGTCTGACCCCTGTTCAAATATTTCCACACGGAGCCCCCATGAGATCGGTATCGATCGCCGCCCTCGTCCTGGGTCTTGCCGGCGCGGCCTGCCGCCCGGCGCCGGAGCCTGCCCCGCCCGCAGAACCCGCTGCCCCGCCGGCAGCCTTCGCGTGGACCACGAGCGCCCCGGCGGACGTCGGGATGGACCCGGCCGCACTCGCCGCTCTCGACGCCGACTTCACGGCCGGGAAGTACGGCTACGTCGACGCGATGTTCGTCACCCGCCGCGGCACGGTCGTCGCCGACGCGCGCTACGACCACGACTACCGGGCCGCCTACGCCGGCCGCGACCCCGTTCCCGGCATGTACAACTACTACGACCCGGCCTGGCACCCTTACTACAACGGGACGGCCCTGCACACGATGCAGTCGGTCAGCAAGACCATCACCTCGATCGTCATCGGCGTGGCGCGGACGCGCGGGCAGTTTCCCGATCTGGACTCCACCGTCCTCAGCTTCTTTCCCGACCGGACGGTGGCCAATCTCGATGCGCGCAAGCAGCGGATGACCATCCGGCACCTGCTGACGATGACCGCCGGACTGGAGTGGGACGAGTCGAACACCGCGTACACGGATCCGCGCAACAACTGCGCGGTGATGGAGAAGAGCCAGGACTGGATCCAGTACGTGCTCGACCGGCCGATGGCCGCCGACCCGGGGACGACCTGGGTCTACAACAGCGGCGCCACGCAGCTGCTGGCCGGCATCTTCAAGCACGCCACCGGCCAGGACATCGGCGACTACGCCGCCGCCCATCTCTTCGCGCCGCTCGGCATCACCGACTACTACTGGAAACACACGCCGACCGGGCTGCCCGACACCGAAGGCGGGCTCTACTTCACGGCGCCCGACCTGGCGCGGTTCGGGCGGCTGTGGCTGAACGGCGGCCTGTGGGAGGGCGAGCGTCTGGTCTCGGGCGAGTGGGTGGCCGAGTCGGTGGCGCCGGCGATGACGGCGACCCCGCTGGCGAAGTACGGCTTCAAGTGGTGGCTGTTCCCGTACGGCGCCGGCGATCGCCTGGCCTGGGTGATGAACGGCTTCGGCGGTCAGCGCCTGATCGTGATGCCCGAGCAGGAGGTCGTCGCCGTGTTCACGGGCTGGAACATCGACGAGCACCGGGCGCTGCCGATCAAGGAGATGGTGGATCGTCTGGTGGCCGCGGTCACCAACTAGCGCTGCACGGCCGTCAGGTTCATCGTCAGCCGCACGCCCGGCCTGGGCAGCTCGCGAACGCCGATGACGGTCCGCGCCGGACGGTGCGCGCCCATGGCCGCCGCGTAGGCCGCGTTCATCGCCGCGAAGTCGGCCATGTCGGCCAGGAACACGTTGACATGGACGACGTGGTCCAGGTCCGAGCCGACGGCGTCGAGCATCACGCGGAACGTGTCGAGGATGCGCGTCGTCTGGGTGCCGACGTCGGCCCCGACCAGCCGGCCGGTGGCCGGGTCGAAGGCTGCGGTACCGCCGATGGTGATGAACGACCCGACCTTGGCGATGTGGCTGTAGGGGCCGATGGGCGTCGGCGTGCCTGCGGGCGTGAAGGTGTCGACGGTGGGCATGCGCCGCAGTGTACGGCCCGAGTACGAATCCGTGATCGCCCGCCCTCGGTGCCAGGCACCGGGGCTCACCCCGGTGCCTGGCACCGACCGGGGGTCATGACAGAACTGTCAGCGCTTGTCGCGACAGCTTCCGGCGCGTCTCCCGCATGTCGTCGCCGCGCAGCTCCCGCAACGCGTAGCCGGCCAGCGCGCGGGTCATGCGCTTGCGCCACACCAGATCGAAGTCGGTGTTGTCCATCGGCTTGGCGACCTCGTAGGCGCCCTCCGCGGCTTCGGCGATGGCGGCATCGCTCAGCGCCCGGCCGACCAGCGCGGCCCCGGCCTTCGGCGCCACCATCGGTCGCGACGCCACGGCGCCCAGCACCACGCGCGCCGCCGTCACCGTGCCGTCCGCCGCCACCTGCGCCGCAGCCGCCACCGACAGCACGGGAAAGTCGAACGCGCCACGGCGGCGCAGCTTCCAGTAGGTGCTCCGCCAAGCGGCGTCCGCCGGCACCTCGACCTCGGCCAGGAGTTCGTCGGGACGCCGCGTCAGGTAGTGCATGCCGTCGTTCGCGTACAGCTCCGCGACGTCGATCCAGCGTTCGCCGACCGCCGACACCAGGCGCACGCGGGTGCCGAGCGCCTGCAGCATCGGCGCCGTGTCGGACGACGACACCGCCAGGCAGGTCGGGCTCGACGTCGCCACCCAGCAGGTGCGGCCGTCCTTCTTCAGGCAGAAGTCGATCGCCTTGCGCCACTCGTAGCCCTGGTCGTAGTACGTGCACCGCGTATCGAGGCAGAGATTGCCGCCCAGCGTGCCCATGTTGCGCAGGTGCGGGGTGGCCACCTGCGCGGCCGCCTGCCACAGCCCGGGCAGCCGGGCTCGCACGCCCTCGTGCCGCACCAGCTCGGTCAGCGTGACGCCGGCGCCGAGGCGCACCGCGCCGTTCACGTCGAGCCGGCGCAGTTCGTCGATGCCGCGCAACCCGACCAGCACCCGCGGCGTCTGCTGCCGCCGCTTCATGTTCGGCAGCAGGTCGGTGCCGCCGGCCACCAGCAGCGTCTCGCCCGGCGCCTCGGCCAACCAGGCGGCCGCCTCCGCCACCGTCCGCGGGGATCGGTACTCGAACCTGGGCAGGCGCATCATCGCCGCACCGCCGATCCCCTGCCGGTCGCCGACGGCCGCGACGGTCGCGCCGGCTCGTTCGACGCCCGCCCGTCGCCGCCCTCCCACGGCGGCGCGACGAGCAGCGTCTCGGGCCAGGCCACCTCGGGGAACGCCGCCGGCCCGACCCGCGCCGGCTTGCCCTGCGCCTTGGCCTGCAGCGCCTTCAGAATCTTCTCCGGCGTGATCGGCACCTCGTCCACGCGCACGCCGACGGCGTCGAACACCGCGTTGGCCACCGCCGGCATGATCGGAAGCAGCGGCCCCTGCCCCACTTCCTTGGCGCCGAATGGCCCTTCGGGATCGGCCGTCTCGACCAGGTCGGTGACGACCTCCGGCATGTCGAGCGCCGTCGGGCTCTTGTACTCGAGCATCGACGGGAACTTGTGAACCAGCGCCGGCGACAGCCGCGCCGGCAGCCGCCGGAACGCCTGCTCCTCCATCAGCGCCTCGCCCAGGCCCATGTAGACGCTGCCCTCGACCTGCCCGCGCGCCAGCACGGGATTGAGCGCCCGGCCGATGTCGTGGGCGATGAACACCCGTGGGACGACGATCCACCCGGTCTCGGGATCGACCTCCACCTCGACGACCGCCGCCGTATAGGAGTAGGTCGGCGACGGCCCGACGCCGCCACCCTTGAACTTCGCGGCGCTCCTGGCCGGCGTGTAGGACCCGGTCGTGCCGACCGTGCCCCCCACCGCCTCCGCGAGCTGCACGGCCTCCGCAAAGCTCACCCCGCGCGACGGGTCGGCGCTGTCGAACACGCGCCGCTCGGCGAAGACGAGCCGATCGCGCGGCACCTCGAGCTTCACCGCGACCGCCGCCGCCAGGAGGTCGCGGGCGCGCTCGGCCGCCTCGATCGCGGCGTGCCCCATCATCAGCGTCACCCGGCTCGAGTACGAGCCGAGGTCAACGGGCGTCAGATCGGTGTCGCCGGTCACCGGGCGCACGTCGTGCGGGTCGATGCCCAGCACCTCGGCGACGCACGCCACCAGCACGTCGTCGCTGCCCTGCCCGATCTCGGTCGCACCCGAGAACGCGGTGACGCCGCCGCTGCGATCCAGCTTCAGCTGCACGCCCGAGTGCGGCATGTCGTTCCAGTAGATGGCCAGGCCGGCGCCGGTGAGGTACGACGAGCACGCCAGCCCGACGCCGTGCCCGTACGGCAGGCAGCCGTGCCGCCCGCGCCAGCCCGAGCGCGCGACGACGCGCTCGATGCACTCGGCCAGCCCGATGGTGCGCACCCGCAGGTAGTTGGCGGTCAACGCGTCGGCCGGGGCGATCATGCGCAGCCGCAGGTCGGCCGGATCCACCTGCAGCCGCTCGGCGATCTTGTCGAGCTGCACCTCCTGGCCGAAGCGGCTCTGCGGCGTGCCGTGGCCGCGCTTGGGGCCGCACGGCGGCTTGTTGGTGAAGACGCGGCAGCCCTGGAAACGGTAGCGGGGAATCCGGTAGGTGACCGTCTGCAACGCGCCCGTATAGAACGTGCTGGCCACGCCGTAAGAGCCGTAGGCGCCACCGTCGAGCAGAGTCTGCAGGTGCATGCCCTGGATCCGGCCGTCGGCATCGACGCCGGTGCGGAACCGCATCCGCACCGGATGCCGGCCGCGGTGGCAGAGGAACACTTCCTCGCGGGTCAGGCAGACCTTCACCGGACGGTCGAGCGTGAGCGCGGCCCGCGCGACGACGATCTCGTGGTTGAACGGGTCGCTCTTGCCGCCGAAGCCGCCGCCGTTGGGAGTCGCGATCACCCGGATGTGCGCCGCCGGCATTTCGAGCGCCTTGGCCAGCGCACGGTGCAGGTAATGCGGGGTCTGGGTGCTCGAGTACACGACCAGCTTGCCGTCCGGATCCTTGACCGCCACGGTGGCGTGCTGCTCGAGCGGCAGGTGGGTGCTGCCTTCGAAGAAGAACACGTCGTCGAAGACGTGCGCGGCGCCGGCCAGCGCCTCGTCCACGTCGCCGAACTGCAGCGACACCGCCTTGTGGACGTTGCCGCCGTCGCCGTAGTCGTGGATGCGCGGCTCGGGCGTCCGCAGGCTGTCCGCGGGATCGGCGAAGGTGTGGAGCACCTCGTAGTCGACGGCGATGAGGTCGAGCGCGGCCGTGGCCGTGGCCTCGTCGCGGGCGACCACCGCGGCCACCGGGTCGCCGACGAAGCGCACGACGTCGCGGCACAGCGGATGCTCGTCCTGGCTCACCGGCAGGATGCCGTAGGCGATCGGGAAGTCGGCTCCGGTGAGGACGAGGTGCACACCGTCCAGCGCCCTCGCGCGCGACCCGTCGATCGCGCGGATCCGTCCGTGCGGCACCGTCGAGCGCAGCAGCTTGCAGTGCAGCGTCCGCGGCGGCAGCAGGTCGTCGGCGAAGCGCGTCTGGCCGGTGACCTTGGCGCGGCCGTCCACGCGGCGGCGGGCCCGGCCGATGACGCCGCGCGGACCGGTCGTGCTCACCTGGACCTCGCGAGCGCGGCGGCCTCGACCGCCTCCAGGATCTGCAGATACCCGGTACAACGGCAGAGATTGCCGGCCAGCGCCTCGCGGATCTGCTCGCGCGTCGGCTGCGGCTCGCGGTCGAGCAGGGCCCGCGCCGTCACCAGGATGCCGGGCGTGCAGTAGCCGCACTGCGCCGCGCCCAGGTCGGCGAACGCCTCCTGGAGCGGGTCGAGCCGCCCGTCCCGGGCCAGCCCTTCCACGGTCCGCACCTCCCGCCCGGGGCACTCGACGGCCAGCACCAGGCACGACAGCACCGGCTCGCCGTCCAGGAGCACAGCGCAGGCCCCGCACTCCCCCAGCTCGCAGCCGTGCTTGGTGCCGGTGAGCTGCAGGTCCTCGCGCAGCACCTCGAGCAGCGTCTTGGCCGGATCCACGGCCGTCTCGGCCGGCTCGCCGTTGACGGTGAGCGCCAGGTGGAGCCGCGACGGCTGGGGCGGGGGCGGGGCCATGGCGGGATTGTAGAACGGGTGTTCAAACCCCGGCGCTCGGCGTGCGCCCCGCGGAGTGAGCAAACCGGCCGAGCGGCGCCTCTCGTCAGGGTATGACCAAGACCCTCCCCGCCGTCGTTGCCCTCGTCGTCGCGCTGTTGCCAGCCCTCGCCGCTGCGCAGACCGGCAGCGGGCGGGTCGTGAACCGGTCCGAGTACCGAAAGACCCACACCGAAGGCTGCGTCATAGAGCCCGCCCTGAACCTGCAAGAAGCCGTGTGGCTCCTGCAGCTCACGCAACGAGCCGACGGCCTGTTCGAGGCCTCCGGCAAGGTCAGGAAGACACGGACGGAAGCCGACGAATCGGGTTCGTGCGTGTTGACGACCGAAGGCCATGTCACTCCCGGGCAAGTGCTGGATCCATCACAGCCTGGTGCGCTGCACGCACAGCTGACCGGAACTGACAGCTGTGAGCCTGGCACGGCATTCGATGACGACGTGCTCCGGATCGATCCGGTCTTCACGACACTGGACACGTCGAACGGAGTGCCCACGGCGCTGACCTGGAACCACTCGTTCAGCCAGACGGCCAATGTCCCTTGGTGCCCGGCAGACGCGACGACCACCTCCGAGTCCATATCAGGCAGGGTCGAGTTCCGGCGCCGGCCGGTGCTGATCGTCCCGGGCATCGGCGGCACCTACGCCAACACCATCGGCGTCGATCTCCCGTGGCTGCTCGAGCGCGGGCGCCCACCCGAGGCGCTGCGCATCGACCCGCTGACGAAGATCTACGCCGATCTCATCACGACGCTGAAGGATGCCGGCTACCAGGAAGGCATCGACCTCTTCGTCGTCACCTACGACTGGCGTCTGCCCGTCGGTCCGAACGACGGCGTCATCGACGGGCGGATCGGCGGCCTCACGGCCGCGGACATCACCGACGGGCTGTACGAATACGGCGTCGACTATCTCGGCGTCTTCGTCCGGCGGGCGGCCGAGGCGTGGGCGGCCAGGTATCCGGACGCACCGCCGCTCGACGCCGTGAACGTGATCGCCCACAGCACGGGCGGTCTGGTTGCGCGGGCCTACGTCCAGAGCGGCGCCTACGGCGGTGAGTATTCGCCGGGACAGACGTTGCCGCGAGTGGACAACCTCGTGATGGTCGGAGTGCCGAATCGCGGCGCGTCCAAGGCCTGGAACGTTCTCCAGGACAACTGGGGCATCGACGTCGCCTACCAACTGGTGCTCTCGAAGATCGTCTACCGGGCCTACGTGCAGGTCATGGAGAAAGGTCAGCAGATTCCCGGGCCGGACCACACGATCACCAGGGCCATGCTGGAATCACCGAGTGAGTGTCCGAGCGGACCGAAGATCTGCTTCATCGACAAGTACATTCCGTCGGCCCGGGCGCTGCTCGCCACCTACGACTTCCTCGACCTGGGCGAGGGCCCCTCGACCATCAACCTGGACACGCAGCAACGGAACAGCTTCGTCCTCGACCTCAACGCCGGGCTCGACCGCCTCGTCAACGTCGGCGACGACCCCAATGCGTTCGCCGATCTGGCCACGGTCACGGTCATCTACGGCACCAACGGCGGCACCACGCCCGTGCACGCCGAACGACGTACTGCGTCGGGCGCCCTCCCGGGATCGGCCGTGTCGTTCAGCGACGTCGTCGCGCACACCGTGGTCAACGGCGACTACTACGTCGACATCAGCCAGTCCGACGCCGGCGACGGCACGGTGCCGATCGAGTCGGCGGCCGGTCAGTTCCTCACCGACACGCGAGTCACCTTGAAGCCCTTCACGGCAGGCCCGGCGACGGGCTCGGTGGGACACGGCGCCCTGATGTCCAATCCCGAGGTCCAGCAGGAGATCCTGACGCTGCTCGGCGTCGGGCCGACGTCCATTTCGACCGGGCAGGCAGCGTTCGGTGTCGGCGACATCGCCTGCGCCGTCACCGGCTGCGCGAACCTGGTGCTCGACCCGGTCGAGGGCTTCCTCGTGGACGGCCTCGGCCGCCGCCTCGGCTACACGGCGGCGACCGGCCCGCTCGCCGAGATCCCCGGCAGCTTCTGGAGCGGCGATGCCGACGGCATGGGCTGGATCCTCGGCAACCTGGAGCCGCCGCTCACGCTGCAGCTCACCGGGCTGGGCGGCGACTACATGGCGCAGGTGACCACGCTGTCGAGCGAGGGCAGCGGCGGCATCGAGCTGCGCGGTACGCTCGCGGCCGGTGAGGCGCGGACCGTGGTGGTCCCGCTGAGCGTCGTGGCCGACACCACCAATCCGACCGCGCTGCTCACCGCGCCGGATTCGATCGCCGTCGGCCAGGATCTCACGGTCGCCGGTGACAACTCGTTCGACGTCGGCGGGACGATCGTCCGCTACGAGTGGACGCTCGACGCCTTCCCGCCGGTCGAGACCACGACGCCGTCGTTCACCTTCGTCGCCACCAGTTACCCGCCGACGCCGGGGCCGCACACCGTCGCGCTGGTGGTCGTGGACGACAGCGGCAACCGCTCAGCACCGGATGGGCGCCAGGTCCAGGTCATCGGCGACGTCGTCAATCCCACGGCCGTCATCACCGGGCCGGTCCAGATCGTCCAGCGACACCCGCTGACCGTGTCGGGCGCCGGCTCGTTCGATCCCGGCGGCGCGATTGCCGCGTATCGCTGGCAGATCGACGGCGGCACCGTCGTCGAGACCAGCGAGGCCGTCTTCACGTTCGCCTACGGGTCGTACCCGCTCGTACCCGGACCGCACGTCGTCACGCTGACGGTCGTCGACACGAGCGGCAACCCGTCTGCGCCCGCACCGCACCAGGTGCTGGTCGTCGCCGACACGGTGCCGACCGCGGTCCTCGACGCGCTGCCCGCGATCGACCTCGGCTCCCCGCTGGTCGTCTCAGGCGGCGGTTCCTTCGATGAAGTCGGCATGATCGTCCGCTACGTCTGGCAGCTCGACAGCGCCGCTGCTGTCGAGACCACCAGCCCGTCGTTCACCTTCACGGCCCCGCCGTACGCGCTCGGCGTCGGCCTCCACACCGTGCGCCTGACGGTCGTCGACGATGCCGGCCAGGTGTCGGCTCCTGACGTGCGGCAGGTGGAGGTCGTCGGCGACTCCGTCAACCCCACGGCCGTGCTCTCGGCGCCGACGACGATCGGGGAAGGCGAGGACCTGCCGGTCTCCGGCGCCGACTCGACCGACATCGGGGGCGCGATCGTCCATTACGAGTGGACGCTCGACGCCTTCGCGCCCGTGGTCACCGACACGGCGTCGTTCACGTTCACCGCCGCGGCCTATCCGCTCGGTGACGGCGAACACACCGTCCGGCTCGTGGTCGTGGACGACAGCGGCAACCGCTCCTCGCCCGACGAACGGCGCGTCACCGTCACGGCGCGGGCCGACACCGTGCAGCTCCACCTGCGCGTCGAGGGCCTCGGCGGCCTGCCGGCCACCATCACCGTCCGGGCCACCGCGCGCTACCTGACCTTGCCCGACGGTATCAGCGATCCGCTGCTGCCCTCGGCGCCACCCTGCGCCAACGCCGCCGACTGCCTGTTCGCGCCGCGCGCCGGCAGCACCGTGGTGATCGACGTCGATCCCGGCGGCAACCTGCTGACCGGGCCGTTCGTCGCCGGCTGGACCGGCTGCGACGCCCAGGCCAACGGCCGCTGCTACCTCACCGTGGCCCAGGACCGCACCGCCACCGTGCGCGTCTCGCGGACGCGGCCGGTCTTCGCCGTCGGCACCACCGGCGGGGCGCTGTTCGCGAGCGCCGCCGGACCGGGCGTGCTGGCCTTCGCGGCCGCCCGCACCGCGGCCGGCGATCTGCTCGGCGGCGGCGCGGTCGTGGCGCTGCAGGCCGCGCAGTACGCCTGCGGCGCGGTCGCCAGCGTGGACCGCAGCGGCAACCGCACGACGCTCGTCACCCGCTACGGCGTCAAGGCACCCGCTCAGGCCGGCGCGCCGCCCATCCACGGCTACGCCTGCCGGATTGGCGTCACTGACGCCACCAGCCGCAGCGGCCGCGATCTGTTCACCCTCGAGGTGATCGCCCCGAACGGCGCCGTCGAACTGTCGGCGAGCGGCAGCGCGTCGTACCTGGCGTTCGTGACGCTCACCAACGTGCCGGTGGTGTGGTGACCGGCCGGCAAGATCTCGAACCGAGTTCCCGGGGGAAGCCATGACACGAGTGACGATGACGATCGGGATGCTGGCCGCGGGCGTGCTGTCGTTCGGGCCCGCGTCCGGCCGGCTCGGCGGGCCACACGACGCCGGCACCGCTGGCAGCGACCCGGCTCGCGCCCTGCGCGGCAGCGGCCGGAACGTCGCCTTCGAGGAAAACCGGGGGCAGCACGACGCCCGGGCCCGCTTCGTCGCCCGGGGCGCCAATTTCTCGGTGTTCGTCACCGACCGCGACGTGACGCTGGCACTGCCGGTGGGCACCGCGGAGCCGCCGGCCGCCGCGCCGGAGCGCGGGGTGGCGCTGCGTCTGGCGATGGTCGGCGCGCGCGGCGATGCGGCACCCACGGGCGAGGCGCCGCTGGCCCATCGCGTCAACTACCTGAAGGGGCGCGACCCGGCCAACTGGGTCACCGGCGCCCGCACCTATGGCCGGGTCCGGCAGGGCAATCTGCGTCCCGGCGTCGACGTCGTGTGGTACGCAAGCGACAGCGGCACGCTCGAGTACGACGTCGTCGTCGCTCCCGCCGTCGATCCCTCGACCGTCGAGTTCGACATCGACGGTGCGACCGGGCTGGAGGTCACGGAGGCGGGCACGCTGCGCATCCACACCGACGCCGGCGTCGTCGAACAGGACGCCCCCACCACCTACCAGGAGGACGGCGGGGTCAGGAGCCCCGTCGACAGCGGCTACGAGCTGCGCGGACCGGCGCGGGTCGGGTTCCGTGTCGGCGCCTACGACGACAGCCGCACGCTGGTCATCGACCCGAACCTGTCGCAGCTGGCGTTCTCGACCTATCTGGGCGGATCGGACCGGGATTCGGTGATTGACGTCGCGGTCGATGGGGCGCGAAACGTCTACGTTGCAGGAACGACCACTTCGGTGGACTTCCCGACGACGACAGGGGCCTTTGACCCCGTCGGCGACGGTGTGGGGCCGGCCTCCCCAGACGTGTTCGTCACGAAGCTGAACGCCGCTGGCACGACTGCCATCTACTCCACGTACCTGGGGGGGAGCTTGAGCGATTTCCAGCCGCGCCTCGCCGTCGACGCTGGTGGGCGGGCGCACGTCGTCGGCGATACCTATTCTTCCGATTTCCCCGTGACCCCGGGCGCGTTCGATACCATGTTCTACGCGAGCGGGTTCGGCGTGAAGACCTTCGTCGCCAAACTCACCGCGAATGGCGCCGCTCTCGAGTACTCGACCTTCCTGGGCGGCTACATGGACGGGGGCAGCGCCGCGGGCGCTGACGTCGCAGTCGATGTCGCCGGCAACGCCTACGTAGCGGGTGTCACCTTCTCGACCGACTTTCCGACGACGCCCGGAGCATTCGACACGAGCTACAACGGCAATAGCGACTTCTTCGTCACCAAGCTCGACCCGACCGGCGCCAACGCCATCTATTCGACATTCCTCGGCGGCACCGGCGTCGAGGGGGGGTACGTCAGTATCGCGCTGGCAGGCAGTGCCGCAATCGTCGCCGGCGAAACCACGTCATACGACTTCCCGGTGCCTGCGACCGCCTTCGACTCCACGTTCAACCTCGACGCGGACGGCGTCGTGGCGTTGCTGAACACGACCGGGAGCGGGCTGATTGGCGCGACGTACCTGGGCGGCGCGGGCAGCGATGTCATCCACAGCGTCGCATGGGGCACGGACGGCTTCGTGTACGTCGCCGGCCTCACGGCGTCAACGAACTTTCCGACCACCCCCAACGCATTCGACCAGACCCTGGGAGGCCCTTTGGACGGCTTCGTCGCGAAGCTCGCGTTGACACTCGGTACGGTGGCGTACGCGACACTGCTCGGCGGGAGCGCCAACGACGCCGCCTTCGCGCTCGCCCTTCAGCCACGGCAGTGCGTACCGGGATTCCCGTGCCCGCCTGGACACGTCGTCGTGATCGGCGGTATCACGACGTCGAGTGACTTTCCGGTTTCGTCGCCTACATTCGATGCAACGTTATCAGGCGGCACCGACGGATTCGTCACGCTGTTGAACCAGACGGGAACGGCAGTCGGGTTTTCGACGTTCTACGGCGGGACCAGTAACGAGCGACTGCTCGGCGTGACGGTCGATACGGTTGGCAACGTGTTCGTCGGCGGGATCAGCACTCTCGACGGCAACGGCATCCCGGTTGCGGGAGACAGCGTGCTCCAGAAGACACCAGGTGGCGGCGCGAGCGACGGATTCGTCGCCAAGCTCGGTACGTACGTGGTGTCGGGGCGAATTCTGGACAGGGCCGGACAGCCCGTGCCAGGCGTCACTGTCTACGCCACTCAGGGGTTCTCGGCGTCGACGACCACCGACGCGCTGGGGTTCTACGTGCTGGACACGCCACCGACGGGTAGCTACCGCGTGACGCCGAGTCTCCCGGGCGCGACGTTCTCGCCGTCATTCCGGCAGTTCACCAACCCGCAGAGCAACCGCGTCGCCAACTTCACGCGTCTGCCCTGACCGTGCCGCCGGCGATCGCCACGGCCGCGCGCCGATGTGCCATGCTGAGGCCGGCCGCGGGGTCTGTGTGCCGCAGTCGATGACGCGCATCCTCATCGTCGAGGACGATCCGACCTTCCGGCAGCGTTTCGCCGGAATCGTCGGGTCGTGCCCGCGCTTCACGCTGGCCGGCGCGGTGGGGAGCTGCGCCGAGGCGATGACGGCGCTCCGCCACGGGCCGATCGACGTGCTGCTCTGCGATCTCGGGCTGCCCGACGGCGACGGCGCCGACGTGGTCCGCGAGGCCCGCCGGCTGCATCCGACCCTCGACGCGATGGTCGTCACGGTGTTCGGCGACGAGGCGCACGTCATGCGCAGCCTCGAAGCCGGCGCCACCGGCTACCTGCTCAAGGACAGCCTGCCCGACGACTTCATCGCCACCATCGAGCTGCTGCGCGCCGGCGGCAGCCCGATCCACCCGACCATCGCCCGGCGCGTGCTCCAACGCTTCACCGCGGTGACGCGGCGGCCGGTGGAGACGTCGGTGACGCTCTCGGATCGCGAGCGCGAGGTGCTGACGCTGGTGTCGAAGGGCTACCGCGTCCCCGAGATCGCGGCGCTGCTCACCATCTCGCCGCACACCGTGTCGTCGCACATCAAGAACATCTACGCCAAGCTGGAAGTGTCGTCGCGCGGTGAGGCGGTGTATGAGGCCAGCCGGCTACGCCTCATCTGACCACTGCCGCGTGCCCTCCGGCGCGGCGCTGCTCGTGGTGCTCGGGCTCGCCCTCGCCGCCGCGGGGTGCGGCCGCGGCGACGACGCCGGCCCGCCGGCCGCCATCACTCGAGCGGCGCTCCTGCTCACCGGCGGCGACGTGCCGCCGGCGGACGACGCCCCGTGGCAGCCCGTCAGCCTGCCCGACGACTGGAGCCGCCGTCGGCCGGCGGTCGGCGGCGACGCCTGGTACCGCGTCGAGTTCCAGGTGCCGGCGTCGCCGGCGCTCACCGCGATCTACGTGCCGCGGCTCAGCATGGTCGGCCGGCCGTTCGTCAACGGCACCCGGCTGGCCGAAGGCGGCCGCTTCGACGAGCCACTGACCCGGCTGTGGTACCGGCCGCAGCTCTACGTGGCCCCGGCCGCGCTGCTGCATCCCGGGACCAACGTGTTCCACCTGCGCCTGCGCGCCTATCCCGACAACCAGGGCGGGCTGTCGGAGGTCTACGTCGGCGATCCGGACGTGCTGCAGGCGCGCTGGCAGCGGCACGTGTTCCGCCAGGTCACGGCCATGCAGGCCACCACCGGCATCACCTTCGCGCTCGGCGTGCTGGTGCTGGTGGCGTGGTTCGTGCTGCGCTGGACCAGCGCCTACGGCTACTTCGGCCTCGCCGCGATGTGCTGGACGCTGCACAGCGCCCTGGTGCTCGCCGTGGACATCCCGGTGCCGACGCTGGTCTGGGAGGTGCTCATCGTCGCCTCGCTGGTCTGGGTCGTGGTGGCGATGATGATGTTCGCGCTGCGCTTCGCCGGCCTGCGCCGGCCGTGGCTCGAGGCGGCGGCGCTGACCTACGCCGTCCTCGCCCCGCTGGTGCTGTGGGCGGCCGGCCTCGGCCAGATCTTCGGGCTCGCCAACGCGCTGCTCCTCGCGCTGCTGTTCCTCGGCGCCTACGAGTTCAAGATCCTGTTCGACGTCGCCCGCCGGTCGCGCACCGCCGAGAGCGTCCTGCTGGTCGGTGCGGCGCTGTTCGTGCTCGGGCTCGGCGCCCACGACTGGTTCAACCGCCAGGGGGCGTTCGCGTACGCCGAGCCCTTCAACCTGCACTACGGCGTGCCGGTGCTGTTCATCGCCGTGTTCTGGAACCTGCTCGGCCAGGTGGCGGCCGGTCGCCGCGCCGCCGAGACGCTCAACGTCGAGCTCGAGGCGCGGGTGCGCGACAAGGCGGCGGCACTGGAGCGGTCGTACGCCGAACTGCGCGCCGCCTATGCCGCCGAGACGCTGGCCGGCGAGCGCGAGCGGATCATGCGCGACATGCACGACGGCGTCGGCTCGCAGCTCATCGCGGCGCGTCAGCTGGCCGGCCACGGCACGCTCGACGCCGGCGAGCTGACGGCGCTCCTGGACGAGTGCATCGACGACCTGCGGCTGATGATCGACTCGCTCGAGCCGACCGACGGCGACCTGGTGACGGTGCTCGGCAACCTGCGCTACCGGCTCACCGAGCGGCTGGCCCGCCAGGGCGTGGCGCTGCGCTGGGAGGTGGCCGACCTGCCGACCACGGGTCTGCTGCCGCGCGACATCCTGCAGGTCCTGCGCATCGTGCAGGAGGCGGTCGCCAACGTGCTCAAGCATGCCGGCGCCACCGAGGTGGTGGTGTCGGCCGGCCTGGCCGCCGACGGCACCGAAATCCGGCTGAGCGTCCGCGACAACGGCCGCGGCTTCCCGGCCGAGGCGCCCCGTCGCGGCAGCGGCCGCGGCCTCGGGAACATGCGCCAGCGGGCGGCCGCGGTGGGCGGATCGCTGCGCCTCGAGGGCGGCGCATCCGGCTCGATCGTCACGCTGGTGTTGCCGGTCGGAACGCGCGCCAACGCCAGCCCGCCGGACCGGCGTCAGGACGTGCGGCGAGCGTAGCCTCGCAACCCCCGGCCGCAGCCGCGTCACCCTCCCCTGTTCAGGGGATACCGCGGGCGGCGGGCGGCGCCTAGGATGGCGGGCATGTCCGGCGACGAGCGGTTCCGTTCCCTCATCGATCGCTACGGCACGCTGATCGCCTGGGCGGTGCGGCGGGCCGCCGGCCCCGCCGCGCGCGACCTCGACGACATCCGGCAGGACGTGTTAATCGGGCTGTGGACGCAGGTCTCTCACGGGCGGGTGATCGACCATCCCGGGGCCTACCTCCATCGCGCCGCGGTGCGCGAAACGGTGCGGGCGATGGCCCGGACGCGGGTGCGCGACACGCTGATCGCCGGCGGCGGCGTGGACGAGGCGTGCGGGGCGACGGCCCCCGACCCGCTCGACCGTCGCGAGCAGCGAGCGGCCCTGCGGGCGGCAATCGCCGCGCTGCCGATCGATCGCCGCCGGGCCGTCCAGGGCCATCTGGCCGGGTTCGACGTCCGCGAGCTGATGGATCTCTACGGCTGGACCTACCAGCGGGCCCGCAACCTGGTGGCGCGCGGGATCGCCGATCTGCGGGTCCGGTTGCGCGACGACTACGGCGTCGCCGGCGCGGACGGTGCCGGGCGCACCGCGTCGACGGCGGCACACGCCCGCGCCCGGTTCGGACCGGCCGCCGCGCACAGCGCCTGCAACGCCCGCTGAGCGTCGTCGTCGCGCCCGGCGCGGGCCAGCGCGACGGCCTCCCACCACGACGCGTCGTCGCCGACGACCGCGGAGGCGGCTGCCCGGCGCAGCGGCTCGATCGCCTCGGCGGGCATCCCGGCGTGCAGCCGCGCCGCGCCGAGGTAGAACCACCCCTCGGGCACCGCCGGGTGCGCGGCGGCGACCGCGGCCAGCGCGGTGGCCGCCTCGGCGAAGCGCCCGGCGCGATAGGGCGTCATCGCCGTCCCCAAAGCCGCCATGAACGCGTCGGCGTCATCGCGCGATCCCCGGACGGCCAGCGTGAGCGACGCCGGCAGCCGCAAGGCGGGCGGCTCGCCGAGGGCCGCCCACGCCGGCGGCTCGGCGCGTGAGGGCGAAGGCGGCGGGGCGACCGGGCCCGCGGCCGGGGCCACGGCTGACGGCGCCGACGGCGCGGCCGGAATCAGCCAGGTCCAGCCGGCCACGGCCAAGGCCACCGAGGCAGCCAGGGCGACCCGTTCGCGCCAGCGCGAGGAGGTCGCGGTGCGATCGCCAGCCCCGAGCCCGGCGCCGCTGCCGCTCACCTCCGCGACCGCGCGGTAGACCCTGGCGCACTCGGCGCACGCCACGATGTGGTCGGCCATCGATGCACGCTCGGCCGGGTCCAGGTCGCGGCTGGCAAAGCGCACCCAGGCGTCCTCGGGCGGGTGGACGATGGCCGCGGGCGCGGGCCCCTGGTCGTCACCGGGCGCATGAGGTGGAGTCATGAGGGCGCGTCACCTGACAGTAGAGCGGGCGTCACACGGATTTGCTCACGACGCGGCGGCGACAGGGTCAGGGGCGGCCCAGCAGCACCAGCCCGGCCCAGACCGCCGGATGCGCTTCGACCGGCACCCGGCCGGCCGGGGTCTCGACGCTGTGCCGCCCGGCGCGCAGCCCGGCGAGCATCGCCCTCTGCGCCCGGCGCAGCGCGTCGGCCTTGCTGCCGCCGCCCTGCCACGCGCGGTAGAACGCCGGGAGCAGTTCACGGCCGGCGAGATCCGGCAGATCCCACAAGCTGGCGACGATCGACGGCGTGCCGGCGACGAAGAACGCCCGCGACAGGCCGACGACGCCGTCGCCGGTGATCGCACCGGACGCCGTCCGACACCCGCTGAGCACGACCAGCTCCGCGGCGAGCGACAGCCCGTAGACTTCGGCGGCGGTCAACCGCCCGTCGTCGGCGGCGTCGCCCGACGGCGCCAGCGCGAGGTACGACTCGAGCGGCTCGCGGTCGGAGGCGACGGCGTGGGTCGCAAAGTGCACGACCCGCTGTCCCGCCACGGCGGCGCGCACCCCTGACTCGGTGGCCGCCGCGCCGGCCAGCACGTCGGCGGCCTCGACGCCGAGCACGCGGGCCACCGCGCGCCCCTCGGCGGCCGCCCCGGGCAGCGGCCGCAGGCCTTCGGCGCGGCGCGCGTCGCCGAGGGCGGGATCGGCGACGACCAGGCCGCGCCGGGCATCGGGGGGCGCCTCGCGCGACGACGACAGTCCCACCGCGGTGGCGATGGACGGCACGTAGTGCACGGCGAAGCCCTCGACGAGGAAGCGGCCGTCAGCGCGCTGCAGCCCGGCGAACGACAGGCGGAACAGCGGGCCATGCGGCACGATCGTCAGCCGGGTGACACGCGCCGCCGTGATCGCCGCGGCCACCGGCTGGACGAGCAGCGCGTGCAGTTCGCGATAGGCCGAGGGGCGGCCGCTGCCGGCGAGCGGTTCCTCGGCGCGCCAGGTGCGGGCCACCAGGTCCGTCAGCCGGCCCGACGGCATCGGCACACGGCGATGGGCGCGCAGCCCGTCGCCGGTCACCACCCAGATCCGCACGTGCGCGTCGTCGGTCCAGTAGGCGACGACCACGGACTGCGACCGCCGCGCTTCGGCGGCGATCGCGGCGACGTTCACGGCCGGCGCGTCGGCCACCGCGTCGAATTCGCGGCCGGCCAGCAGGTCGCTGAAGGCGCGGGCCCGGGCGCGTTCGGTGGCGGCCAGAGCCTCGCCGGCGTCGCCGTGATCGGACAGCAGCCGGACGTGCTGGGCGTGCACCCACTGAAAGCTTTCGTCGAACCCGGCGCGCAGCGCGTCGGCCGGCACGGTGCCGCTGCGCAGCCGCTCGAGCACCTCGACGGCGCGCCGCGAGTCGCGCAGCGCCAGGTCGATGGCGCCGGCGCGGGCGCGCACCGCGGCGAGCAGGGCCGGGTAGCGTGGCAGCACGTCCAGGATGTCCTCGGGGAGACGGTCCGCGGCGGCGGCCGCCTCGAGCGCGTCGGCATGGCGGCCGAGGCGCGACAGCGCGTCGGCGCGGTTCACCGCCAGGCCGTGCGCCAGGCTGCGATCGGGCGCGGCGACGCCGTCGATCACCGCGATGGCCTCGGCGGCGTCGCCGTGGCGGGTCAAGGCGTCCGACAGCACGTAGGCCGCCACGGTGGCGTCCACGGCACTGCGCGAGTCGGCGGCGAGCCGCCGCGCGGAGCGGCCGGCCTCGACGGCACCCGGCACGTCGTCGAGGTTGTTGAGGCCCGAACTGAGCAGCGCCCAGGCGGCCGAGACGCCCAGGCCGCGCGGGATGCTCGCCAGGCGCGTCCGCGCCCGCTCGTAGGCGGCCAGCGCGTCGGCGCGGACGCCGTGCGAGCGATGCAGCCGGGCGAGGCTCAGGTGCACGCGCACGATCTCGATCGGCGTGCCGTGGCGTTCGACGAGCGGCAGGGCCTCGGTCGCCAGGGCGAGGGCGCGGTTCCACTGACCGCGGGCGTAGGCGAGGTCGGCCAGCGAGTGCAGCGCCAGCCCCTCGGTGCCTGGCGCTCCGCCGCGCCGGGCCAGGTCGATGGCGCTGAGCAGCAACGGCTCGGCCCGCTCGGCACCCGACACCGCCGCGAGAGCCCGGACGACATAGGCCTGGTTCTCCAGATCGGCGATCGCGGCGAAGGCGTCGCGCGCCGCTTCCCAGGCGGCCCGGGCGCTGTCGCGGTCGCCACGCGCGAAGGCATCGGTGCCACGCAGCAGATGCACCCACGCCAGAGCCCGCGGCTGGTCGTGGGCCCGCGCGCGGCGCTCGGCGGCGGCGAACCAGCGGGCCGCGCCGTCGGCGTCGCCGACCATGCTGCGCGCCCGACCCAGGGCGCCTTCGGCGAGACTCGCGGTCTGCTGATCGCCGGCCGCCTCGGCGTGCGCCACCAGCGCGGTGAGGAGGGGCTCGGCCTCCTGTGGGGCGCCGCTCTCGAGCAGGCGGCGGGCTCGCGCCAGGGCGAGGAGACGGGCGCCGGCCCCGGGTGCCCCTGCCGCCGCGGTCGCCTGCTCGACGTCGGTTGAGGCATCGGCGAACCCCGACCCCGGCTGGCCAGCCGCCAGCGTCAGGACGGCGAGGGCCACCTGGACCGGGCGCACGCCTACAGCTTGGAGCAGCCGCGAGCGGCCCGGCAAGCGTGGATCGCGGGCACCGGTGAGCAAATCGTCGGGGAATGCCCTCTTGTCGAAGTGCACGGGCCAACCGCCCGTGCGGCCCCACACCGTCGTGTGGCCTCGTCTCGAGGAGAGGTGCCATGAGTCGTCAGTCCCTGTGTTCGGTGTCGGCGGGCGTGACCGTCGCAACGTTGCTCGCCGCGGCCATGCTTCTGAGTGTTCCGGCCGCCGAGGCCCAGGTGTCGTCCGGAGTGATCACCGCGTGCGTCGGCCGGTTGGCCGGCGTCGTGCGCATCGTGGCGGCGTCGGACAACTGCCTGCCCACCGAGCGCCGGATCCAGTGGAACGTCGAGGGGCCGGCCGGGCCCAAAGGCGAGCCCGGCGCCGACGGCGCCCCCGGCGCGCCAGGTCCGATGGGCCCGGCGGGACCCGCCGGCCCGGCGGGACCGCAGGGTGAGCCAGGGCCTCAGGGCCCGGCCGGAGCCACCGGGCCGGCGGGGCCGGCAGGAGCGACCGGGCCGGCTGGGCCGGCGGGACCGCCGGGACCGGCGGCCGCGGTGGCCACGCCGGCACCGACACCGTACGCCGGCACGTTTCTGGCGGCGATCGACGGCGGACCGACGTTTCCGCTGTCGGCGTTCGGCGGCTGCGTGGACGTCGTGCTCGGCATCGAGTACGACGACTGCTACTTCGCGACGCCCGCCGCGCCGGCGGAGCTCTTCGCCTGGGCCAACGACGCAGCGCAGCGGCCCAGCCGCCACGACGTCACGGTGTACCAGGTGGACTTTGCCGGCCTCGCGTTGACCGAGATGTCGATCCGGGGCGGCTTCCTGCGCGAGTTCGCCGTCTCGGACCTCGACGCCGCCAGCAACGGCATGGTCGTGTTCACGTTCGTCGTGGTGCCCGAGGACATTCGCACCTCGCCAGGCGACGGCCAGCGCGTCAATGTGGGCGCGCAGAAGCTGCTGCTGCGCAGCAACTTCCGCGTGTCGCTCGGCGGTGTGGACGGACGCGGCGTGAGCGCGGTGCGCGGCCTGCGCATGTCCGCGGCCAAGCTGCCGGCACCGCCCACCGGTGAGGTGCGGCGCCAGTTCGAGCCTGGCGCGGTGGCCTACGCCGGTCTGGCGCTCGACGTCGCGGCGGCGGGGCAGGCTTCCACCGCCGCCGACCTCGACGCCTGGCTCGCCGCCGTCGCCGCCGGCAGCGGACAGCCCGCCGATGGCAGCGTGCAGTTGCTCGACGCCACGTCGAACGACACCGAAGTGGTCGTGGAGTTGTTCGCCGTGTCGCCCACGGGCTTCCCGCCCTTCCAGTCGGCCCCGGGGCGCCGCACCTTCACCGCCGCGCTCGGCCGCTTCGAGGTGCGATGAGGCGGCGGGCGCGACGAGCGAGGAAGGCGGTCACCGGCAGCGGCTGAGTCGCCGTCGATTCCGGGGCGGCCGGCAGGGCGGCGGCGAACGGGCGTTGTATAGTCCGCGGATGCGCATCGCTCTCGCCGCCGTCACTGCCGGTGCCCTGATCCTGGTCCCGGCGCTGCGGGCCGTGCCGGCTGCTCAGCAGTCGACCGCGCGGCCGGCGGCGCCCGAACGCGTCGATCACGACGCCATCTGGAAGATCCGCCGCGAGGCCGTCGAGCACTCGCAGATCATGCGCACGCTGCACGTCCTCACCGACGTGTACGGTCCGCGGCTCACCGGTTCGCCCAACCTGCGCGGCGCCCAGGAATGGGTGATGCAGCAGGCGACGACCTGGGGCCTGAAGAACGCCCACCTCGAGGAGTGGGACTTCGGACATCCCGGCTGGCTCAACGACCGGACGGCGGTCCATCTCGTCACGCCGGTGAAGGATTCGCTGGTCGTCGAGGCGCTGGCCTGGACGCCGGGCACCAACGGGACGATCACGGCGTCCACGGTGATCGTCGAGCCGCCGGACAACCCGACCCAGAAGGACCTCGACACGTTCTTCGCCCGGCTGCGCGGCAGCCTCAAGGGCCGCGCCGTGATGATCGGCAAGCCGGCGCAACTCGACGTCACCATCGACCCGCCGGCCAAGCGTCGCGACGACAACGCCGCGCGGGCCCAGTTCTCGGCCCGCGGCGGCGGCGGCGGCTTCACCCCGCCGGCGACGCCGGCCCGCGCCGAGGGCGTGCTCACGCCCGACCAGGCCGCCGAGGCCCTGAACGTGTTCCTGGTCGAGGCCGGGGCGGCGCTGCGCATCAACGACGCCGGCCGCGAGCACGGCCAGATCCGCGCCTTCAACAACCGTACGTTCGACGTCGCCAAGGCGGTGCCGACGATCGTGATGCGCAACGAGGACTACGGCCGGATCGCCCGGCTGATGGCCAGTGGACGCATCGTCGAGATCGAGGCGACGATCGCCAACCGCACCTTCCCCGAGGGCCGCACCCAGCACAACGTGGTGGTCGAGATCCCGGGCAGCGACAAGGCCCAGGAGGTGGTGATGCTCGGCGGCCACCTCGACTCGTGGCACGCCGCCACTGGGGCCACCGACAACGCCATCGGCTCGGCGGTGATGCTCGAGGCGATCCGCATCCTGCAGGCGATCGGCGTCCAGCCGCGGCGCACCATCCGCCTGGCGCTGTGGAGCGGCGAGGAGCAGGGCCTGCGCGGCTCGGTGGCCTACGTGGCGCAGCACTTCGGCACCTTCGAGGCGCCCAAGCCGGAGTACGAACACTTCGCCGGCTACTTCAACATCGACTCAGGCACCGGCAAAGCCCGCGGCATGACCGTGTTCGGCCCGCCGACGGCCGCCGACGTGCTGCGCCCGGTGCTGGAGCCGTTCGCCGTCAACGGGGTGATGGGCGCCAACACCACTCGCTCGCGGGCCCGCGGCGGCTCGGATCACACCTCGTTCAACGAGATCGGCCTGCCGGGCATCAGCGTCGGGCAGGACCCGATCGAGTACGGCACCCACACCTGGCACACCAATCTCGACACCTACGAGCGGATCATCGAGAGCGACGCGCAGCAGTCGGCGATGGCGATCGCCGCTGCCGTCTACCACCTGGCGATGCGCGACGAGAAGCTGCCGCGGTTCGGCAAGGACGCGATGCCGCCCAAGCCGGGCGCACCGGCGACACCGCCGGCACGCCCGACCGCGCGGCAATGAGGTGCCAGGCACGAACGGCGTTCAGTCATTGAACGCCGTTCGTGCCTGGCACCGACTTCAAGAACTGCAGAATGTGCCTGACGGTCGCGTCGGGCTGTTCCTGTTGCACCCAGTGGCCGGCGCCCTCGACCAGGTGGGCGCCCCAGAACTTCGTGCACGCCGACGTCTGCATCGCCTCGAAGCTGCCGGCACGCTGGTAGACGCCCCAGTCGCTCTTGCCCGACACGAACGCCGCCGGCACGTCGATGGTGCGGCCGGCGAAGAGCGTCAACTCGGCGCCGAGCCGGGGCGTGCGGCCGACGCGATACGACTGCAGCCCGCCCTGGAAGCCGGTGCGGCCGTACTCGTCGGCGTAGACCTGCAGCTCGCGATCCGGCAGCCACGCGCAGCGGGCGATCTCGGCCGCCGTCGGCATGTCGGCCGCCACCTGCGCCGCCATCGTCGTATCGCGGTCCATCACGTAGTAGCGCGGCAGCTTGGCGAACTCCTCAGCGGTGTTGGCGGCCAGCCGATGCGGCCGGTTGTGCGGCCAGTCGGCGCTCTTGGCGTGGTAGTAGGCGCGCAGGAACGCCAGCAGCCCCTGCGGCGCGCGCGACATGTCGGCGTCGGCCTGGCGCGTCGTGTAGTAGGTCTGGTAGTGCTTGCGCGGCGGCGTCAGCTTGCCCAGCTCGGCGTCCATGTCGTAGGCCGGCGCGGCGGGAGGTGCCGGGGCGTTGGCGGTGTCGAACGGCAGCCGCGCCGAACCGCCGAACGGCGCGCTCATCATCACCACGCGCTGGAACACGTCGGGCCGGGTCAGCGCGCACCACGCCGCCACCGGCGACCCGAAGTCGTGGCCGACCACCGCCGCCAGCGAGCGGTGGCCGAGCGCGGCAGTCAGCGCCAGCATGTCGCGGACGCGGTTCAGGGTCGAGAACGGCGCCAGATCGTCGTCGTAACGCACGTCGGTGCCGCCACTGCGCCCGTAGCCGCGCTGATCCGGCGCGAACACGTGGTACCCCGCGGCGGCGAGCGGCAGCATCACCTTGCGCCAGCTGTAGGCCAGCTCCGGGAAGCCGTGCACGAGCAGCAGACCCGGACGGCCCGGCGTCTCGAAGCCGGCGTCGAGGACGTGCATGGGGATGCCGTTCACGCCGGCGACGATCCGCGAGCGGATGCCCGCCGGCAGCGTGCCGGCGCCGAACGGCCCGGGAGCGGCCGGCTGCGCCGTGGCTCGCACGGGCTTAGCCAGGGACGTCGCGGCGAGCGTGCCGACGCAGTGCAGGAAGTGCCGACGAGACGGCGTCTGCATGGAAAGGACCTCGGGCCGGGAGCGTAGCAGGAATCGCTCAGGTGGCGAGATCTGAATTCCGCCCGGGCGTCAGCCGCGCGGGATCCGTGCCACCGGTGCCAGGCACCGACGGCACGGGTCTCGTGCCAGGTTCCCGTGGACCCGCATGGTACGATCCGCCACCGTCGCCCCGCCGATGTCGCTGCCCATTCGCGCCGAACTCGTGCCCCTGCTGCGCCTCGCCGTGCCGGTGGTGCTGGCCGAACTGGGCTGGATGGCGATGGGCATCGTCGACACGATCATGGTGGCGCCGCTCGGCCCGGCGGCGATTGGCGCCACCGGCATCGGCAACTCCCTGCACATCGCCTTCGCCATTTTCGGCATGGGGCTGCTGCTCGGCCTCGACACCCTGGTGGCGCAGGCCTACGGCGCCGGCGACCACCGCGACACCCACCGCTGGCTGGTGCACGGCCTGGTCCTCGGCGGCATCGTCAGCGTGCCTGTGGTGATCGTCTGCGCGGCGATCCAGGTGGCGATCCCGTCGCTCGGCTTCCACGAGGAGATCGTCCCGCCGCTCAGCGGCTATTTCTCGGTGATCCTCTGGAGCACGCTGCCGCTGCTCCTCTACGCGGCGGTGCGACGCTACCTGCAGGGCATCCACGCCGTCGTCCCGGTGGCGTTCGCGCTCATCACCGCCAACCTGGTCAACGCCGGCGCCAACCGCCTGTTCATCTACGGCGGGCTCGGCCTGCCAGCACTCGGCGTGCCCGGGGCGGCGTGGGCGACGGTGGTGTCGCGGGTCTACCTGCTCGTCGTGCTGTGGCTCGCCGCCCATCACTACGACCGCATCCGCAACAGCGGGCTGGCGGCGGTGTCGCGACGCATCTCCCGCGACCGGCTGGTGCGCTTGTGGCATCTCGGATTTCCGGCCGCGCTGCAGATCTCGATCGAGGTGGCGGCCTTCGCCCTGGCGACGGCGCTGGCCGGACGCCTCGACCCGGTGTCGAGCGCGTCGCACCAGATCGCCCTCAACGTCGCCGCCACCGCCTTCATGGTGCCGCTCGGCATCGCCTCGGCCGGCGCCGTGCGGGTCGGCAACCGGGTCGGCGCCCGCGACCCCGACGGGGCCGGGCGGGCCGGCTGGACGGCCATCGGCCTGGGCGGCGTCTTCATGACCCTCACGGCGCTGCTCTTCGTCACCACGCCGCGCCCGCTCATCGGCCTCTTCTCTCCCGGTCCCGACGTCCTCGCCCTGGGCGCCTCGCTGCTGCTCATCGCCGCGGTGTTCCAGCTCTTCGACGGCCTGCAGGCGGTGGCCACCGGTGCGCTGCGCGGCCTGGGCGACACCCGGACGCCGTTTGTCGTCAACCTGGTCGGCCACTGGCTGCTCGGCCTGCCGGTGGGCTACCTGCTGGCGTTCACCCTGGGACGCGGCGTCGTCGGCCTGTGGATCGGCCTCTCCACCGGGCTCATCGTCTGCGGCGTGGTCCTCACCTGGGTGTGGCACCACCGCCTGGCGCACTATCACCTCACGGGAGATCCGCGATGATCTGCGACGCGCACGTGCACTTCTTCTCGCCGGGCTTCTTCGACGCACTCGGCGCCCAGAAGGGACTGCCGCCCGAGAACCGCGTCGGCGAGGTGGCGCTGGCGCTCGAGTGGGAGACCGACCCGTCGGTGCCGGCGCTGGCCGACCGCTGGCGGTCGGAGCTCGACGCCCACGGCGTGGCCCGCGCCGCCCTCATCGCCTCGCTGCCCGGCGACGAGGCCTCGGTGGCCGCCGCCGTGGCCGCCCATCCCGATCGCTTCGTCGGGTTCTTCATGCTCGACCCCACCCGCGACGACGCCATGGACCGCGTGGCCTGGGCGATCGCCCATGGCCTGCGCGGCATCTGCCTGTTCCCGGCGATGCACCGCTATCCGCTCTATTCGCCCGACGTGTCGCGCATCTTCGACCTGGCGGCGGCTTCGCCCGGCACGGCGGTGTTCGTGCACTGCGGCCTGCTGTCGGTAGGGGCGCGCCGGAAGCTCGGGCTGCCCAGCCCGTTCGAGCTGCGCTTCGGCAACCCGCTGGACCTGCAGGCGGTCATCCACGGCCATCCGCGCGTGCCGGTCGTCATTCCCCACTTCGGCGCCGGCATGTTCCGCGAGGCGCTGATGCTGGCGCAGAGCTGTCCCTCGGTGCACCTGGACACGTCGAGCTCGAACGGCTGGATGCGCTACACGCCGGGGCTGACCCTGGCCGAGGTGTTCGCCACCGCCCTCGACGTGGTCGGCGCCGATCGTCTGCTCTTCGGCACCGACTCGTCGTACTTCCCGCGCGGCTGGCAGGCGCGCGTCCTGGCCGCGCAGGTCGAGGCGCTCGACGCCGCCGGCGCCACGCCGGATCAGTCGCGGCTGATCCTGGGGCAGAACTTCGCGCGGCTGTTCCCGGTGCTTGCCGGCGAATGACGTCGCGTCAGGGGACGGTGACGACCACTTCGTTCGACGGCGCGCTCAAACCGCTGTCGTTCCCGGCGCGGACGCGGACGTAGTAGGTGCCCGGCGGGACGCCGGCGGCGGCGAACGACGTCTGCAGACCGACGTCGAGGCCAGAGAAGATGTCGCTCGAGCCAGGCGCGGAGCCGACCTCGATCACATAGCGGGTCACCGTCGCCGGATGCGCCGGTGCCGACCAGGTCAGCGCGACCGCGCTGCCAGTCACCGCCGAGCCGAGCGCCACGGGCGCCTGCGGCGCCGGCGGGCCCACGGCCAGCTGCGCCCACATCTGCGCCGGGAATCCCACATAGCCGAGCAGGCGCCGTCCGCGCGTGTCGGCCATGGAGACACCGCCGCCGAGCGTCGCGGCGAACAACATGCCGTTGGACGGGTCGATGACAGGCTCTGGACCGTTGTCCCCAGCACCGGACGCACCGAAGAGCGTCGACCACCGGACTGCGAGCGTGCGTCCGTCGGCGAGGTGTGCGTAAGAGCCGCCGTAGCTGACGACGTCGCCGGCGCCGCGATCCACGACCAGTCCCCATCCCGGGTTCGTGACCTCGGTCAGCACCTGCCCGGTGACCACATCGCGGCGCTGCAACAGGGGGACGCCGTTGACGAAGTCACGCGTGAACAGCACGTCGCCGTCCGCACTCACCTTGCCGTAGTACGGCTGCGTCGAGAGCACCGCGCCGGTCATGGTGTCGAACACGGTCGTCTCGAGCGTGGTGTCCGGAAGGGCGCCGCACACCACGGTGATCGACACACGCTGCCCGTCGGCGCTGATGCCCGCACGATCGTTCGGCCGGCACGGCAGGCCGATGCGTCGCGTGCCGGAGGGCGACAGCACCGTCGCGCCCGTGCCGTCGAACAGATACACCTCGGGGCGCACCGGATTGCCGAGCAGGATCGTCGCGCCGTGGAAAGGGCCGATGAACGTGGTCCGGCCGCTGACGACGTCGTGCAGGTACACGCCGGGCCCGGTCGCCAGGGAGACACCCAGGTACGCGAGCGTGCCACCGTCGGGCGTGACGTAGGCCTCCTTGATATCGAACAGATTCGGGACATCGCGCACCCAGTCCACGCGTCCACTGTCAGGCCCGACCGTCGCGCGCGTCACCCGCGTCGTGACGCATTGGGGATGGGGAGCCGATTGGCAGGGGAGGAGATCGTTGTGGATGACGTACAACGCCGACGGCTGGCTCTGCCGGGCCTCCGCCGGCGCGGCCAACGCCGACGCCAGCAGTCCCAGCGCGATCGACACAACCGCCACCGCGCGCATTCGTCGGGTCACTGACGTCTCCCGGCGCTGGGGGGATTGCGCCTGCGCCAGCATCCTAACGCGGACCATCGCCGCTACGGCACGGTCACGACCACTTCGTTCGACGGCGCGCTCAGTCCGGTGTAGTTCCCGGCGCGCACGCGGACGTAGTAGACGCCCGGCGGAACGCCGGCGGCGGCGAAGGACGTCTGTGGACCGACGTCGAGGCCAGCGAAGATGTCGCTGAGCCCAGGCGCCGAGCCGACGGCGAGGACATGCTCGTGACACCTGCCGCAGATGACGGCGCAGTCCACGACAGCGACACGGCCGCACCGACCACAGACGCTGTTAGCCCAGACGGTGCTCCGGGCGGCCAGGCCATGGTGGGCCTGTCCGAGATGCAGCAGGGCAACGACGCCGACACGCTCTCCAACAGAGTCCAGTGTTCCGTATCGACGACGGAGAGATTGACCGCAGTGCGCATGCCACCTTGGATCACCGCGGCGGAGAACGCCGTCGCTCTGGCCCGGTGCGGATCGAAGCTCCACGCCGCGGTCGGCAGGTGCGGGGCGAACTGCCGGAAGGTCAGGTCCGGCTCGAGCACCTGCACCGGTCGGAACTCGCCTTCGGACAACACGACTCGGCCGGACAGCGGTTCGACCGCCACGCTCACGCCCGTCGCCGCCGGATCGAGAGCCAGTTGGGCGACGGGCAGTCCGGTGGATACGTCAACTTGCCGCAACATCCTCGGGTTGAAGGACAGGTCGTACACGTAGGCGCCGTCCGGCGTCAACGCCAGGACCGTGGGCACGGTGCCAAGAACGTCGCCCGTAATCGTATCGAACACCAAGACGGAGTTCTGGCTGGGGCACGAGAAGGCGATCCGTCGACCATCGGCGCTGATCCTACCGGACCCGGTCACCGGGCCACAGGTCGTCGTCGCCAAGCGACGGAGACCGGCCGGCGACAGGACCACGATGCCGGAGGGGTCGGACGCATAGAGTTCGGTGCGTGTGGGGTTGCCGACGAACCCGCCGACGTCCGGAACCCCGACTGAGAACCAACCCCCAGCGACGAGGTCGCTGATAACGAACGCCGAACTGTTCGACGCCGGATTATGTAGGCCCACCCCCAGGCGTCCGTCCGGCGTGACATAAGTCGTCGGCACGCCGGCTTCAGCCGGCTGCTCGCCCGTCACGCGAATCGGGCCGAAACCGACCGAAAGCCGGCGTTCGGTGCAGGGCAGGCTGGTGCAGGGCGCAGGCTGCAGGAACATTGTCTGCGCGGTTGCGGCTTCCATGTTCAGGAGAGCCAGCCCGAATGCGAGCACTCCGACCTTCAATCGCGCCATCACGATCACTCCCGGCGCTGGGGGGCGGGCGCCTGCGCAACATCCTAGCGCGGGCCGTCGCCGCTACGGCACGGTCACGACCACTTCGTTCGACGGCGCGCTCAGACCGCTGTAGTTCCCGGCCCGCACGCGGACGTAGTAGGTGCCGGGCGGCACGCCGGCGGCGGAGAATGACGTCCGCAGGCCGACGTCGAGGCCGGCGAAGATGTCGCTGAGCCCAGGCGCCGAACCGACCTCGAGCACGAAACGCGACACGGTGGCGGCCGGGCCGCCTTCCGTCCACGACAGCGATACGGCACTGCCCGCGACGTGCGCGGTGAGCGTGCCTGTGACCGCGGGCACGAAGGCGGCCACCATCGAGGCGCGTGGCCCCGGCCCCAGCTGAACGTCCAGCATCGTCGTCCAGGTGGCCGTGTCCACTATGCGTACGCCTTCGAGAACCAGTGTCTGGTTGAATCTGTGGGTCGTCAGTGCGAACGCACGCGGTCGGTTCGGATCGAACCACCAAGAGCCATTGCGGAACGCGGTCGAGCCTTGCATGAACTGCAGATTGGCGTCGTACACGCTGCCGCCGAAGCCCAGGTCATCCAGGCCTACGAGCACCGCGCCGCTGTTCGGATCCACCACCGGCATGGATGGTGTCTGCGGCGAGAAGTCGACTTCGGCCAGGACAGCGCCTGTCGTCGCATTATATCGACGAAGGTACGTCAGATACGCGGAATACAACGTCGTCCCGTCGTCACTCAGGCTTCCACCAACTAGGCCGGGCAGCGTGCCTACCGTCGCGCCACTGTTGGTGTCGATCACGATGACGCCGCTGAAAACCGCGGAACACTGGTGGAAGTAGGCCACGCGACGGCCGTCGGCACTGACCGAGATCGCCTGACTGGCGCTCGCCGTCGCGCACGCGGGCGGCGTGAGGCGTCGCAGCCCGCTGAAGGTCGCGGCCAACGGGCCCTGCTCGTCATTGAAATAGACCTCCGGCCGAACCGGGTTGCCAATCAGGGTGGACGCTCGCGGCGCCGGCACGACGGCCGTGGCGCCGGTCGCCGTGTTCCGCACGACGATCGCCGCCCGATCGGTCGAACTGTCGCGCAGCCCGGCTGTTAAGCTGCCATCCGGAAAGACGTAAGTGGCCGGCGCCCGGTCGTCGATGTCCACGACGCTGCGTACGACCGGCGGGTCAACCGCCGCCGTGAGCAACTGGGCCTGACACGACGGGTCGGCACACGGCAGGTCTTCTGCCAGAGTACGAAGGTATAGCGTCGTCTGCGCCGCGCCTTCGCGCGCCAGCGCAAGGGCCGCGAGCGCCACAGCGGCGGCGAGGCGCCTATTCACTGAACTGAACTGAACTGAACTGAACTGGCCATGACGTGCCTCCCGGCGCTGGGGCGCCTGCGCAAGTATCATAGAGCGTTCACAAGGAGCATTCGTTGGGCAACATCCTGCAGGCACTTCCCGTCGGCGAGAACGTCGGCATCGCGTTCTCCGGTGGCCTCGATACCAGCGCGGCGCTGCACTGGATGCGCGCCAAGGGCGCCATCCCCTACGCCTACACGGCCAACCTCGGCCAGCCCGACGAGACCGACTACGACGACATCCCGAAGAAGGCGATGACCTACGGCGCCGAGAAGGCGCGGCTCATCGAGTGCCGGCCACAGCTGGTGGCCGAGGGCATCGCCGCCATCCAGTGCGGCGCGTTCCACATCTCCACCGCCGGGGCCACCTACTTCAACACCACGCCGCTCGGCCGCGCCGTCACCGGCACCATGCTGGTCGTCGCCATGAAGGAAGACGGCGTCGACGTGTGGGGCGACGGCAGCACCTTCAAGGGCAACGACATCGAGCGGTTCTACCGCTACGGCCTGCTCGCCAACCCGAATCTCCGCGTCTACAAGCCGTGGCTCGACCAGCAGTTCATCGACGAGCTGGGCGGCCGCACCGAGATGTCGGAGTACATGATCGCCCACGGCTTCGAGTACAAGATGAGCGTCGAGAAGGCCTACTCGACCGACTCGAACATCCTCGGCGCCACCCACGAAGCCAAGGACCTGGAGTTCCTGAACAAGGGCATCACCATCGTCGAGCCGATCATGGGCGCGGCGTTCTGGCGCGACGACGTGGCGGTGAAGCCCGAGACGGTCAGCATCCGCTTCGAGGACGGCCATCCGGTGGCGCTGAACGGCCACACCTTCGCCGACGCGCTCGCGCTCTTCACCGAGGCCAACGTCATCGGCGGCCGGCACGGCCTGGGGATGTGCGACCAGATCGAGAACCGCATCATCGAGGCCAAGAGCCGCGGCATCTACGAGGCCCCGGGCATGGCGCTGCTGCACCTCGGCTACGAGCGGCTGGTCACCGGCATCCACAACGAGGACACCATCGAGCAGTACCGCAACCACGGCCGCCGGCTGGGCCGGCTGCTCTACCAGGGCCGCTGGTTCGACCCGCAGGCGATGATGCTGCGCGAGACCGCCCAGCGCTGGGTGGCCCGCGCCGTCACCGGCGAGGTCACCGTCGAGCTGCGCCGCGGCAACGACTACTCGATCCTCGACACCACCAGCCCGAACCTGACCTACAAGCCCGAGCGGCTGACCATGGAGAAGGGCGAAGCGTTCTTCACCCCGCAGGACCGCATCGGCCAGCTGACGATGCGCAACCTCGACATCATCGACACCCGCGACAAGCTGCGCGTCTACACCGAGACCGGGCTCATCGGCGCCGGCAGCGGCGACGGCATGCCGCTGCTGGCAGCGGCCGAGCCGGAGGAGCCGCGCCGCAAGTAGGCGCGGTCGGCGCCGCCGGCCGGCCCCGGGCCGCTCAGGCGGCCTGCGACGCGAAGAACTCCCGTTTCAGCCGGAGCAGCAGCGGGATCGACGCCAGCACCGACACCAGGTTGGGCAGCGCCATCAGGCCGTTGAGCGTGTCGGCGATGTCCCACACCAGGTGCAGCGAGCCGATCGCACCGAGGTAGATGAACACCAGCCACAGCACGCGGTAGGGCGCCGCGGCGCGGGTGCCGAACAGGTAGACCACGCCGGTCTCGCCGTAGTAACTCCAGCCGATCAGCGTCGAAAACGCGAACAGCAGCAGGCTGGTGGTGACCACGATGTTGCCGGCGGTGCCCGGCAGCCCCACCGAGAACGCCTCGCCGGCCAGCGCCGCGCCGGTGGCACCGCCCGACCAGACGCCGGTGGCCAGAATCGCCAGGCCGGTGATCGTGCACACCAGGATGGTGTCGACGAACACCTCGAAGATGCCGTAGAGGCCCTGGCGCACGGGATGGTCGGTGCGGGCGGCGGCGTGCACCATCGGCGCGCTGCCCAGGCCGGCCTCGTTCGAGAACAGCCCGCGAGCCACGCCGTAGCGCAGCGCCATCATCACCGTGGCGCCGGCGAACCCGCCGGTGGCGGCGGCGCCCGAGAAGGCGCTCTGGAAGACCAGCGCGATCGCCCCGGGCACCTCCGCCGCGAAGCGCAGCAGGATGAGCGTGCCGCCGCCCAGGTAGAGCAGCGCCATGAACGGCACCAGGATCTCGGTGACCTCGCCGATGCGCTTGATGCCGCCGAGGATGACGATGGCGGTGAGGATCACCATCACCACGCCGGTGATCGACGGGGCGACGCCGAACGAGGCGCGCAGGCTGTCGGCCACCGAATTGGCCTGCACCATGTTGCCGATGCCGAAGGCGGCCAGCGACACCAGGCCGGCGAAGATCGCCCCCAGCCACGGCAGCCCGAGGCCGTTCTTGAGCGTGTACATCGCCCCGCCGCGCATCGTGCCCGTGGCGTCGGCCTCGCGGTAGTGCAGGGCGATGACGATCTCGGCGAACTTGGTGCACATGCCGAGCAGGCCCGACACCCACAGCCAGAAGAGCGCGCCGGGACCGCCGATGGAGATCGCCGTAGCGACGCCGGCGATGTTGCCGACCCCGACCGTCGACGCCAGCGCGGTGGCGACGGCCTGGAACGGCGACACGCTCCCCGGTTCGGTGGACTTCTTCTGCCGCAGCTTGCCCAGCACCTCGCCGAGCGCGAAGCCCAGGTAGCGGAACTGCACCGCGCCGGTCAGCACGGTCAGCAGCACGCCGGTGCCGAGCAGCAGCACGATCATCGGCCAGCCCCAGACGTACCCGTTCAGCCAGCTGTTCGCGGCGGCGATCTGATCCACCATCGTGTCGTCGTCCCTCCCGGTTCGAGCCGAGTCAGCTTACGCCGCCGCCGCTACAATTGGCGAGGGAGAAGTGCCGCGGCCGGTCGCGGGCGCACCGCGCCGCCCGCACCGGCGCGCCGCCATGCGCACCCCGCTCGCCGACCTGCCGCTGTCGCATCGCCTGTTCCTCGCCGCCTACCGCTGGCGGCGAAGCGCGCCGGTCGCCGCCGCGGCGCTGCGGGCGCCGCTGCACCGCTGCCGGGTGGCGCTGGTCACCACCGCCGGGCTGGTCGCCCCGGGCGATGCGCCGTTCGATCGCGACGTCCGCGGCGGCGACTGGTCGTGGCGGACGATTCCGGCCGACGTCGATCCGCGCGCGCTCACCTGCCACCAGCGCAGCGACGCGTTCGACCGCGGACCGCTGACCGCGGACGTCAACGTCGCCTTCCCGATCGCCCGCCTCGCCGAACTCGCCGCGGCCGGGGCGATCGGCGCCGTGGCGCCGCGGCACCTGTCCTTCATGGGTTCGATTACGGCGCCGGCGCGGCTGACCCGCGAGTCGGCGCCCGCCGCGGCGGCGCAGCTCGCCGCCGACCAGGTGGACGTCGCCCTCCTGGTGCCGGTGTGACCGATGTGCCACCAGACCGTGAGTCTGGTCCAGAGCCAACTCGAGCGCCGCGGCATCGTCACCGCCTCGCTGTCGATGCTGCCGGCGATCACCGCCAGGCTCGCGCCACCGCGCGCGCTGGTCGTCGACGCGCCGCTCGGCGCGCCGGTGGGGCCGCCGCACGACGCGGAGCGCCAGCTGGCCACGCTGCGTCGGCTGCTGACGTTGCTGCCGCGTCAGGACCTGCCGGTGCTGGAGCGCGGCGACGACTGACTCAGACCGCGCCGACTTCGACCGTCACCACCCAGGGCGTCGCGCCCTGGCCGGCGAACCAGCTGCGGTCTTCGTGGATGAGGTCGATCTCGAACTCGTAGGTGCCGGAGGCCTCGGGCATCACCAGCGGCAGGCGGATGTCGTGGGTCGCGCCCGGCAGGACGAACCGGCCGAGCGGCGTGCGCGGGTGCTCGTAGGCCACCAGCGTGCGCGCGCCGGCCGCACGCTGGAACAGGTGGTAGCAGAGCCGCACCGGCATCTGGCCGTCGCTGCTCCAGCCGCGGGACGAGCGGTTGGCGACGCGGATCGGCACCTCCACGCGGCTGCCCGGCGGCACCGGCCCGGGCAGCGCCGGCGGACCGGTGAGGGCGGCGCGATAGAAGCCGTCGAACAGCTCGGCTTCCGCGTCCGCCGTCGAGAGCGTGCGGGCGGTGCCGTCGTCGCGCTTGCGATAGACGGCGTTGAAGGCGTGGCCGACGAGATGCGTCTCCAGTTCGAGGCCGGCCTGCACGAACCAGCGATGCCACTCCTCCAGCCGATAGACGTTCTCGTTGATGCCGGCGTCGATCTGCGCGACCCCGAACGCCTGCCGCACCTCCGGCAGGAACCAGTACGGCTCGACGACGCACCATCGCCCCCCCGGGCGCAGCATCGCCGCGAGGGTGCCGACCAGCGCCTCGATGCGGTGGGTGTGGTGCAGGGCGTTGAAGGCGGTGACGACGTCGAAGGCGCCGGGGCGGAAGGCCGGCAGGTGCATGTCGACGTTGACCACGCCGTAGGGTGGCGCGTGCCGGCGCATCAGCCGCGACGCCGCCAGGTGATCGTTGATGTCGATGCCCACCGGCCGCCAGCCGGCGGCGGCCAGACGGGCGGTGGACCACGTCAGGTCGGCGCCGACGTCGAGCACCCGCCCGCCGTCGCCCGGCCCGAGGACGCCCAGCACGTAGTCGAACACCCCGGCGAAGCTGGCCACGTTCCGGAAGTACTCGTGGGTCCGGAAATGCGGCGAGCCGTCGTCGTAGGGCAACGCCAGGAACGCGTCGCGCAGCGGCCCGTCGTCGGCCAGGAGTGCCGCCAGCGTGAACGCGCCGTCGTCGCCGGTGCCGGCGTCCTCCATCTCGCGCACGGCGGCGCGTTCGCGGGTCACCGCCGGGTCCTCGTCGGCAGCCCTGACCTGCGGAATCCCGTCCGTCACCGGCACGACGCCGCCGCACCGGCGGCACGACAGCTGCTCGGCGGCCACCACGAAGTCGGTGGCGCCGCAGGCCAGGCAGCGCAGCAGCGTCGCCAGATCGACCAGGACCGGGTCGATCGGGCGCGTCGCCACTACCTGACCGGCGTGAAGATCACGCCGGCCGCCAGCAGCTCGCGCACCAGGTCGGGCACCCGCCGCCCGGCCGCATTGGCCTCCTCGACCAGCTTCGGCAACGCCGCCCGCACCTCGCGGATCTGGGCGGTCTGCGTCGCGGTCGGCGCCGCGGTTGCACCCATCACCGCGTTCTTCAACTGGCCGACCCGGCCGCGCAGGTTCTCGGTGTTGCCGAAGCCGCCGCCGGCCCCCAGGCCGAGCCGCCGGCGCAGCCGCTCGAGATCGGACGACAGCGTGTCCATCGTCTTCTTCGCGCCCTCCGGCACGGTGGCGTCGCGGGTCTGGTCGCCGAGCAGCGTCAGCTGGGCGCTGGCGTTCTGCACCACCTCGGCGGCCCGCGTCGCATCGGCGTGCAGGTCGTGGAGGCCCTTGGCGGCGTCGAACCACTGCCGGCGGTCGGCGTCGGTGATGGTGATCTGAGGGTCGCCGCGCACGGCGACGGTCACCGTCTGGACGTCCTTGCCGTCCACGCGCAGCGTGGCCCGGTAGCTGCCCGGCAGCACGAACGGCCCGTTGTTGCCGCCGCCACCGAACCCGCCCCCGCCCCCGCCGCCGCCCGGCGCGCCGCCCGGTGGTGGCGGCAGCGGCCGCAGCGGCTGCACGCGCAGGTCCCACTTCACGATCTGCAGGCCGGCGGTGGTGCGGTCGCGCATCTCGTCGCCGGCGATCTCGCGCACCTGCTGGCTCCCGTCGCGGATCACCCAGCGCACGTCCTTGGCATCGGCAGCCTGCCGCCAGGCCAGCGTCGCGCCGGGCGCCGGATTCAGCCCCAGGAACAGCCGGTCGCCCTCGAACCCGCGCATGCGGTCGTTGGCGGCGTTGAACGCCGTCGCCGGTTCGGGCTCGAAGGCGAAGGTGCCGCCGGCCTCGGCCCTGGCCCACTGCTGCACGATGCCCAGGTCGTCGAGGATCCAGATGCCGCGGGCGTGGGTGGCCAGGATGAGGTCGTTGTCGCGCGGGTGGACCTTCATCTCGTAGATCGGCGTCGTCGGCAGGTTGGCCTTGAGGCGCGTCCAGGCGCCGCCGCGGTTGTGCGAGATCCACAGCCCGGTCTCGGTGCCCAGATACAGGAGGTCGGCGTTCTTCGGGTCCTCGAGGATGGTGCGCGCCACCTCGCCGCGCGGCAGGTTGGCGGCGATCGAACGGGTGGTGGCCCCGAAATCGGTGGTCGCAAACACGTAGGTGCCGTAGTCGCCGCCGCGGTGGCCGTCGAAGGTGACGTAGGCGGTGCCGTCGGCATGCTGCGACGGCACGACGTCGGACACGTAGGTCCACTTGGGCACGCCGGCAAAGTTGGCGGTGACGTTCGCCCACGTCTTGCCGGCATCGCGGGTCACGCTCACCACGCCGTCGTCGGTGCCGGTCCAGATCAGGCCGGCCCGCCGCGCCGACTCCTCGAGCGTGACGATCGTCCCCCAGGTGGTGATGCCGTCGTTCCTGGCCACCTTCACCTCCTTGTCGCTCACGTCCATGATCGACAGGGTCTCGCGGTTGGTGTTGGTGGACAGGTCGGGGCTGATCGGCGCGTAGGAGCGGCCGCGGTCCGACGACTTCATCAGCATGTGGGCGCCGACGTAGATCGTCGACGGGTCGTGCGGCGAGAGCTGCATCGCCGTGTCCCAGTTGTAGCGGAACTGGCTGGGCTCGCCCTCGCGGGCTTCGAGCGGCTCGGGGCGCACCACGGTGCGTTCGTTGGTGGTGCGGTCGATGCGGCTCATCCGCCCGTCCTGGGACTCGGCGTAGATGATCCGCGGGTCGGTCGGGTCCATGAGCGGCTGGAAGCCGTCGCCGCCCTGGACGACGTACCAGTCGTCGTGGCCGATGCCCGAGTTGGTACGCACCGCGCTCGGACCGCACCAGGTGTTGTTGTCCTGCAGCCCGGCGCAGACGTGATACGGCGACTGCATGTCGAAGGCGACGTGATAGGCCTGGGCCAGCACCAGGTTCGGCAGGTAGACCCAGGTGGCCGAGCGGTCGTAGGACAGGCTCACGCCGCCGTCGCCACCGAGGATCAGGTGCTTCGGGTTGGCGGGGTTGATCCACATCGCGTGGAAGTCGACGTGGATGCGGGCGGCGCCGTCGTTGCGGAAGGTGCGGCCGCCGTCGTCGGAGACGTGGAGCTGGACGCCGAGCACGTAGATGCGCGAGTCGGTCTGCGGATCGACGCGGATCTGGCTGAAGTACATCGGCCGAGGGTTGACGCTGCTCAGCTTGCGCCAGGTGGCGCCGGCGTCGTCGGTGCGATAGACGCCGCTCTCGGTCGGGTGCTCGACCCGGGCGTAGAGCACGTTCGGGTTGGCGCGGTAGACGTCCATGCCGATGCGGCCCTTGGCCCCCGAGGGGATGCCGTTCTCGATCCGCGTCCACGTCTCGCCGGCGTCGATCGACTTCCAGATGCCGCTGCCGGCGCCGCCGCCGTTCATCCCCCACTGCGCCCGCCGCCGCTGGTAGGTGGCGGCATAGAGGACGGTGTTGTTGGTCGGGTCCATCACCAGCTCGGTGGCGCCGGTGTCGTCGTCCACGTGCAGGGTGCGCTTCCAGGTCAGGCCGCCGTCAGTGGTCTTGTAGACGCCGCGCTCGCCGCCGGCCGCCCACAGGTCGCCGAGCGCCGCCACGTGGACGACGTTGAAGTCCACCGGGTCGACGATCACGCGGGCGATCTGCTTCGAGGCCCTGAGGCCCATGTTCTTCCAGGTCAGGCCGCCGTCCACCGACTTGTAGATGCCGTCGCCCCATGACGACGACTGCCGGTTGTTGTTCTCGCCGGTGCCGACCCAGACCAGGTTGGCGTCGGTGGGCGCGATGGCGATGTCGCCCACCGAGGAGCTGCCCTCGTGGTCGAACACCGGCGTGAAGGTGGTGCCGTTGTTCACCGTCTTGTGGACGCCGCCGGTGGCCGTGGCCACGTAGAACGTGGCCGGGTCGCTTTCGAGAACGGCCAGGTCGTCGATGCGGCCCGACGGCGCCGCCGGGCCGATCTGCCGGAACGACAGCCGGTCGAGCGGGCCGCTGCCCTTCGAGTCGGCGGTGAAGACCGGCGTGATGGCCGGCGGGGCCTGCGCGGACAGGGCCGCGGTCAGCGCGACGACGGCGAGCAGCGTGATCGGATGAACGGTCCTCGGCATGGTGTATCCCACAGCGTGACAACGTGACAGCGTGATCTTCCAGCCGCTAGCCGCTGGCCGCCAGCCGCTGGTGCTTCCCCCCGAGTTCGTCGAAGCAGACGCCGAGCACGAAGCCCTGCGTCAGACGGGCGTTCAGCGCGATGGTGTCCTCGAACCCGGGCAGCGACGCGGTCTTCACCAGCTCGTCCCGGGACTGCCCGGCCGCGATCGCCTTGCGCGCGGCGTCGAGCGACGCCGTCAGGTAGTTGCGAAAGTGCGCCAGGTCGGCCGTGGTGCACTGGACCTGGTTGTCGCGACCGTGGCCGGCGATGAAGACGGTGTCGGCGGCATGGGCGGCGCTGACGGTGTCGAGTACCGAGATCCAGTGGCCGACCCGCGCTCCGGCCGGCGGGTCGATGTTGGGGTGGGCGCGGTTGAAGAGCAGGTCGCCCATGTGGACGACGTTGGCCCGCTCGAAGTGGATCACCGCGTCGCCGCCGGTGTGGCCGGCGCCGTAGTGGCGGGCCCGCACCGTCTCGTCGCCGAACGTGGACCGCCACTGGTCCGTGAAGGTCGTGTCGGCGAACGACTGCTGCCCCTCGGTGCCGGCCGTCGCCGCCGTCCTGCGGTGCCACTCCAGGCAGTTGACGTGGGCGACGATACGCCGCGCCGTGGCCCGGAACACCTGGTTCCCGCCGGTGTGGTCGGCGTGGTGATGGGTGTTGAGCAGCAGCTCCACGCCCTTGGGCGAGCGCCGCGACAGGCCGGCCAGCGCCTGCGGCGCCGTGTCGGGATACTGGCTGTCCACGGCGAGCGCGCCGGCGTCGTTGACGAGGTAGCCGATCGTGCCGCCGCGCAGGGTGAAGATGCCCACGCCGCGGCGGATCTCGGTGAATGTCGGGGCCGGGGTCGCCGCCGGCGCCTGTGCTGCCGGGCGGCGAGCCAGCCCGACCGTGAGCGCCGACACCGACCCGGCGAGCAGGGCGCGCCGGGTCAACGGCAGTGGACGGGACGGCTCGGCTCGGGACATGGGCGCTGGATGATACCCCGCCCGAGGCAGCGGCTTGCCGTCGTGGTGCACACCGCGCGCCGACGATCAGGGACGTGGTGTGGGTCGAGCGGCGCCGAACAGGTAGTCGATCGTCAGGTGCGTCATCGCCTTGACTCCCACTGGCAGCGCGCTCTCGTCGGCGAAGAACAGCGGCGAGTGGTTGAGGGCGGCGGTGGCCGGGTCCTGGGACGACGGCGTGACCCCGAGGAAGAAGAACAGGCCGGGCACCTCGTTCTGGAAGTACGAGAAGTCCTCGGCGGTGCCGGTGAGCGCGCCGACCTGTACGTTGGCGTCGCCGGCGACGCGCTTGAGCGTCGGCACCATTCGCTCGGTGAGCGCCGGGTCGTTGCGCGTCACCGGGTAGCCGAGCCCGAACTCCACCGTGGCGGTGGCGCCGGCCGCGGCGGCGTAGTTGGTGGCGATGTCGTGGATTCGGCCGCGGATCTTGGTGCGCTCGCCTTCGTCGAAGGCGCGCACGGTGCCGACCAGCTCCACAGTGTCGGGGATGATGTTGGAGCGGTTGCCGCCGGCGAACTTCCCCACCGTGACCACCGCCGGCGCCTCGGCGATGTTCACCTGGCGCGCCACGATCGACTGGAACGCGGTGACGATCTGCGCGCCGACCACGATCGGATCGACACCGCCCCACGGCACCGCGCCGTGAGTCTGCCGGCCCCTGATGGTGATCGTGAACTCGTCGGCGCTGGCCATCAGCGGTCCCGACCGGTAGACGATCCGCCCTGCCGGGAACGGGAACACGTGCAGGCCGAACACGGCGTGCACGTCGGGGTTCTTCAGCACGCCGGCCTTGACCATCGGCTCGGCGCCGCCCGGGCCCTCCTCGGCGGGCTGGAACAGGAACTTCACCGATCCCGGCAGCTGGTCGCGCATCCCGGCCAGCACCGTGGCGGCGCCGAGCAGAATCGCCATGTGGTTGTCGTGGCCGCAGGCGTGCATCACCCCGGTCTCGACGCCGTTCCACATCGCCGTGGCGGTGGACTTGAACGGCAGATCGACCTGCTCGGTCACCGGCAGCCCGTCCATGTCGGCGCGCAGCGCCACCACCGGCCCCGGCCGGGCGCCCTTCAGCGTGCCGACGACGGCGGTGGGCGCGCCGGGCACCCCGACCTGGACGTCGACACCGAGCGAGCGCAGGTGGTCGGCGATGAGCTTCGAGGTGCGCGTCTCCTGCAACCCGAGTTCGGGGTGCTGGTGCAGGTCACGCCGCCAGGCGATCACCGGCTTCAGCACCGCCTCGATGCGCTTGTCGGCATCGGCTGCAACGGCCGGCGGGGTCTGCGCGCGGGCTGGAGTGCCGGCGATCAGCAGACACAGCGCCGCGAACGCGCCAGGCCACCGTGTCGAGCGGGTCATGGGCGCGAGTCTATCGCACGCCGTGCCCGACGACACCGTGACAGCGTATCGCCGCGTGGCACCAGATACGGCCCAGGGTCACTGTCCCTTCGCCTGACGCTCGTAGTCGGTGGCGTCGTACCACCCGCGTGACGCGACGACCTTCAATTCCGGGTCGAGATCCCACTCCTCCCATCCGGACACACGGAGCGGGTTCCCGGTGGCGGCGTGCGTTCCGGTGAACGTCCAGACGTAGGCCACGTGATCGCCGGCGCACCGCACGTCGTCGCAGGTCAAGGCGAGGTCCGGCACGTCGGCGAAGAATCCGGCCGCCATCGCGGCGACGCCTCGATGGCCGACCCACGGTTGGCCGCGGTTGATGACGATCTGCCCCTCCGGGGCGTAGAAGGCGGCCACGGCGTCGGCGTCGCCGGAGTTCCAGGCCGCGGTGTAGGCGGCGGCCATGGCGCGGACGCGGTCGTCGGTCGTCATCGCCGGTCCTGGACTGCGGCCGACGCCGACGCCGGCCGGTGAGCGCGAAGGAAGGAGCGGATCTGGCGCACCGCCAGGGGAATCCGCTCCTTGGGCTCCTTCCACGGGAACATGCTGACCTCGGCCTTCGGCGCCAGCATCGCCGCCTCCATGGCGACGGCGTAGGGATGCGCCGGGATGTCGTCGGGCAGGATCAGGACCGGCGTCTGGCAGCCGCGCACGAAGTCGCGCGTGACGGTGAAGACGAAGTCGCCGCCCTTGTACATCCTCGTCAGGAACCGGTCGACCATCGCCAGCGTGATCTCGGGACGCCGCTTGACCAGGGCCGGCCCCCAGCCGGCCATGTTGTTGTCGTAGAAGAGCGTCGGCATCTCGGGGCGGTAGCCGCTCGGCTGGGCCAGCACCGCGGCCACCACGCGGTCCGGGGCCCGTTTCAGGAGGTTCCAGATGAAGGGGCCGCCGATGCAGAAGCCCATCACCATGAACCGGTCGATGCCGAGATGATCCATCACGCCGAGATGGTCGTCGGTGTAGGCATCCCACGGCCGGTCGATCTCGAGCGGCCCGGACGACTGGCCGGCATTCGCGTTGCGCAGGTCCGCGGCGATGCAGCGGTACTCGCCCCTGAACTCGCCGATGGCGTCGAAGGGGCTAGCCAGGCCGGCGATCGTCGAGTTCAGGCCGCCGCCGGCGATGAGCAGCAGCGGAAAGCCGGACCCGGACTCCTGATAGTGGATACGAACGGGCCCGCGTTCGTAGAAGGACCCGGCCGCGCCGCCCTGACCGGCCGTGTGGGCCAACACCCGTTCCGCGGCGGCCATGGCAGTCACCGCGGCGCCGGTCTTCAACAGCATGCGTCTGAGCGGATCGACCATGGGTTCCTCCCCTTGTCCGGCGGGATGACGCTCGGCGGCACTCTGGTGCGCCATGATCCCGCGCGACGAGCCGGACGGCAACCGCCATCGTCGCGGCGTGCGGTCATTCGCCCGCGCGTCAAGCCGATGGCGGCGAGCGTCACAAAGCCGTCAGTCCGCCATCAGGATTGCGATCGTCGAACGGCGCGACGCGAGGCGCCACCGCGTTTTCCCCGCGCTTCCGCTCACGGCGTGAAGCGGTAAGCAATTTGCTCTGCGCCAGCCGGAGGCCACGCGCATGATCGGCGGACGAACGATTGTCATCAAGGGCGACATCTCGGGCAGCGAGGAGCTGGTGATCGCCGGACGGGTCGACGGCAACATCACCCTGACCGGGCAGACCCTGACGCTGGCGCCCGAGTCGCAGGTGTCGGGCACGGTGACCGCGGCCTCGGTGATCGTGGCCGGGAAGATGAGTGGGCGGATCGAGGCCGACGAGCGGGTCGAGATTCGCAATACCGCCGTCGTCGACGGCGAGATCTCCAGCCCCCGTCTGGCCGTGGTCGAAGGCGCCGTCCTGAAGACGACGGTCGACATGCCGGCCGGCGCCAAGCGGACGCGCGCCGCCTAGCCGGGTGCGCGTTCCCGGCGGACGTCGGGATGCCGCTCGTGCCACGTCGTGGCCTGCTCGTAGGCGTTCGCGACGCGGCACAGCACCGACTCGCTCAGGCGCCGGCCGACGAACTGGATGCTGTACGGCAGTCCCTCCGGAGAAAAGCCGGAGGGCAGGCAGATGGCCGGCGTGCCCGCCAGGTCCATGGGCGCGGTGAAGACGCGGCCGCTCTTGAGCGGCGGGTTGCCGGCCGCCAGGGTCGCGGCCACGGCGGCATTGAACGCCGTCATCGAGCCGTACTGGGCCGCCTGGCTGATCGAAAACGCCGGAGCGCCGCCACTCGGACAGGCGATCGCATCCACGTCGGCCAGCACCATGTCCAGCCGCGCGGCAAAGTCCGCCCGGAGCGTCCGGGCCGCGGCCACCTGCGCCTCCGTCGTCCGCGCGCCCGCCTGGAGAAACTCGCGGAAGTACGGACCGTAGTCCTCGGCACGCGACGGGTAATGTGCGGCATGGGTCGCCACGGCCTCCGCGGCACACAGCAGGTAGGCGGCGTCGATGACACCGCCGACCTCGGGCATGCGGACCTCGACGACGCTGGCACCCAGGCCGGCGAGCACCGCCAACGCCTCTTCGATCGAGTCCGCCTGGCCACGGTCGACCCCGGCCAGGGCATACTCACGATCGAGGCCGATGCGCAGCCCCGCCACCCCTCTGGCGATGCCACCGAATGTGTCGGCAGCCGGCGCCCGCAGCGATGTCGGGTCACCGGGATCCACGCCCGCGATGGCGTCGAACATGATGGCGACGTCGGCCACGCGCCGCGCCATCGGCCCGACATGGTCGAGCGACTCGGCCAGCGGCAGCACGCCGAACCGGCTCACACGCCCGTAGGTCGGCTTCAACCCGACGATGCCGTTGGCCGACGCCGGGTAGCGGATCGACCCGAGCGTGTCGGTGCCCAGCGCGCCGAAGCAGAGCCCCGCCGCCACCGCCACGCTCGACCCACTCGACGACGCGCCCGGCCAGCGGGTGGGGTCCCAGGGATTGAGGGGCACGTCGAAGTCGGGGTGATAGCCGCCCATCGCCCCTTCCGTGAGGTTCAGCTTGCCGAGCAGCACGGCGCCGGCGTCGCGGAGCCTCGACACCACCGTGGCATCGACATCGGGCACGAAGCTCCTGAGCACCGAGGTCCCACCCATCGTGCGGATGCCCTTGGTGTAACAGAGGTCCTTGACCGCGACCGGCACCCCGTGCAGCGGGCCGCGATACTTCCCTGCCGCGATCTCCTGCTCGGCCGACCGCGCCGCGGCCAGGGCCGGTTCGGCCATGACCGTCGCGTAGCTCCTCAGGGACGGGTCGACGCTGGCAATCCGATCCAGCATCCGCTCGGTGAGATCGACCGGGGACACCGCGTGCGACGCGATCAGACGGCCGACCTCGTGCAGGCTCAGGTAGTGAAGGGCCTCGGACGTGCCTGGATCGGCGTCGGTGGGCGGCGGCGACTCGGCGCCGGAACAGGCCGGCCACGGCGCGAGAGCGCCGGCGCCCAGCAGCGCCACGGCACGGCGCCTGGACATCATGACGCGGGCCCGGCCATCCCCTGCGCGGCTCGCTCGAGATCGCGAACCAGGAAGCAGGTGTGGTGGGGCGCGGCAGGACTCGGTCTGGCCATGGCGGATCCCTACGTCTTGAGATGGGTGTCGAAGAAGGCGGCGATCCGACGGCGAGCGTCCGCGCTCGCCCGGGCATCGTATCTGGTGTGTGACCACCGCGCCAGCATGCTGAGCACCCACGGCCCCTCGCCGCGACGATGATCGTTCATGAAGCCGTGGCCGACGCCGGCGTACTCTTTCACGTCGTGCGCGATGCCATGCGAGGTGAGCACCCCCTCGAGTCGCGCGGCAGTGTCCGGCAACGTCGTGTCGTCGCCGCCGTAGCTGGCGACGATCGGGCAGGCCTCGGCGAGTCGCGCCCACCCGTCTTCGGTGGCACCACCGTAGTTCACGGCCGCGGCGCCATAGCCGTACCCGGGCGCCAAAGCCAGCGCCAGCCCGCCGCCCAGGCAGAATCCGATGACGCCCACACGCCCGGTGCCCCGGTCGTGCGCCGCCAGCCACGCCTGCACGGCGGCGAGCTCGTCGAACACCGGTCCTTGCGTCCCCCGCGCCAGCTCGCGCATGGTGCGGACGAGGCAGCGAAGATGCCCGCCCCAGTGGAACAGGTCCGGGGCGGCCGCCAGATAGCCGACGCTGGCGAGCCATCGGGCCTGATGGCGCAGGTCGTCGGTCATGCCGAGCGCGTCGTGGACGACGACGACGCCGGGCCACGGGCCGCCGTCGTTCGGCGTGGCCACGAAGGTCGGGATCGGTCCCCGGACTCCGCCGGCAATCCACGTGAGGTCATCCATGGTCCATCTCTCGGGACGTCCGACCACGTGCTCATCGTGGGGCGTTGTCGCTGCCGACCTTCCCTGCCATGCACGCGAAGAAGCGGTCGAGCATCATCTTCGACACGCTGCCGAGGAGCCGCTGGCCGACGCGGGCGATCGTGCCGCCGACCTCGACCTCGGCCTTGACGTCCACGGCGGTGCCGCCGCCGTCGTCCCGCAACGTCATCACGGCATCGCCGTTGACGAACCCGGGGCCGCCGCTGCCTTCCATCTGCAGGCGGTAAGAGGACGGCGCCACCTGGTCGGCGAGCGTCACCGTGCCCTCGAAGGTGCCGGTGATGGCGGCGACGCCGGCGGTGAGCCGGACGCGGTACTTGTCGTCGCCGAGCGGCTCGAAGGCCTCGCACCCGGGCACACACGAGGCGATCGCCGCGGGATCCATGAGCAACTGCCAGACCCGGTCGCGGGGGGCGGCGAAGGTGTAGGTGCCGTCGAGCGTCATGGGGTGATCCTCGTGTCCGGAGGCTGCCGGCGCAAGGGGCGCTGGATGGGCAGCGTGTTGAGGTGGGCGGCCAGGTCCTCGAGGTTGCGCAGTGTCCGGGCCGGCAGGAAGTCGTCCACGTACGGCAGCGCGGCGACCAGGCCCCGGGTCAGCGGCTGGTAGTCGGCGGTGCCCAGCAGCGGGCTCAGCCAGATGAGGCGATGGCTGCTGCGCTGCAGGCGGGCGACCTGCTGCTGGAGCAGCCCGGGATCGCCGCGATCCCAGCCGTCGGACACCACCAGCACGACCGGACGGCGGCTGAGCACCGATCGCGCCCACCGGACGTGGAAGGCGCGCAGCGCGTCGCCGATGCGGGTGCCCCCCGACCAGTCGGGCACCTGGCGCGACACGGCGGTGATCGCCGCGTCGATCGACCCGCGGGAGAGCTCGCGCGTGACCCGGGTCAGCCGGGTGGCGAACAGGAACACCTCGACCCGGGCCCGGGCGCGCTGCAGCGCGTAGGCGAAATGCAGCAGCATCCGCGAGTAGCGCTCCATCGAGCCGCTGACGTCGGCGACGAGCACGAGCGGCCGCGGCCGCGTCGTCCGCTGGCGCCGCGGCAGGCGCACCAGCTCGCCGGCGCGCAGCTGGTGGCGCCAGATCCGGCGCACGTCGAGGCGCGCGCCGTCGCCGGCCACCCAGCGCCGCGTCCGCCGCCGCCCGGGCTGCCAGACCAGCGCAGCCAGCGCGGCGCGAATCCCGTCGAGCTCGGCCGGCGTGACGTCGGCGAAGTCCTGGTCGCGCAGCGTGTCGGCGCCGCTCCAGGTCTGGATCTCGCCGGACGGCAGCGGCGGCGCGGGGTTGCCCTCGGCGTCGGCGCCGGACACGTCCGCCGCGTCGGTCTCGGGAATCACCACCTCCACCTGCAGGGTCGTGGTGCCGTGCGGGTCGCCGAGCGAACGCAGGTCGCGGCGGCCCCAGCGTTCGCCGTGGTCCTTCCAGAAGGCCGCGAAGGCGGCGTCGAAGATCGGCAGGTCGGCGGCGCGGCTCACCAGGGTGGCCCGCAGCGCCTGCTGCACGTCGCTGCGCCGGGCCACGCCCACCGCCGCCACGGCGACCAGCGCGTCGCGCGACTGCGCCGGTGAGACGTCGAGGCCCAGGGTGCGCAGCAGCCGGCCGAACGCGAGCAGGTTGGCGGTCAGGGCCGACACCGCGTCCCCTCAACTGCGGCGGACGCCGCGCAACATCGCCCGCGAGATCACCGCCGCGAGGCGCTCACCGCGCATCGCCTCGACGTCTTCACGGGCCTTGAGCAGCACGCCGATCGTCTCCTCCACGGCCGCGGCGTCGACGGTGTCGCGGTCCAGCGCCACCAGCGCCGCCACCCAGTCGAGCGTCTCGGAGATCCCCGGGGTCTTGTAGAGCTCGGCGGCGCGCAGTTCCTGCACCAGCGCGGTGACCTGCGCGGCCAGGCTGGCCGCGGCGGCGGGCACGCTGCGGGTGACGATGGCCAGCTCCTTGTCGAAGCTGGGATAGTCGATCCACTGGTAGAGGCAGCGCCGCTTGAGGGCGTCGTGCACCTCGCGGGTGCGGTTGGAGGTCAGCACGACGATCGGCGGCTCCACGGCGGCGATGGTGCCAAGCTCCGGGATGGTGATGCGGAACTCGGACAGCAGCTCGAGCAGGTAGCCTTCGAATTCCTCGTCGGCGCGGTCGATCTCGTCGATGAGCAGCACCGGCGGCCGACCCGGGGTGCCGTCGAGGGCCTGCAGCAGCGGCCGCTTGACCAGGAACGCTTCGCTGAAGAGCTCGCGGCGGGCCCGGTCGCGATCCACCGCGTGCGTGGCCTCGAGCAGCCGGATCTCGATCAGCTGCCGGGCGTAGTCCCACTCGTAGACCGCGTGGTGGACGTCGAGCCCCTCGTAGCACTGCAGCCGGAGGAACGGCGCGTCCAGCACGGCGGCGAGGGTGCGGGCGACGGCGGTCTTGCCGACGCCCGCTTCGCCTTCGAGGAACAGCGGCCGGCGCAGCGTCAGGGCGAGATACACCGACACCGCCAGCCCTCGGTCGGCGACGTAGCCACCGGCCTCGAGCCGGCGCTGGACGTCGTCGACCGACTCGGCCAGCCGGGTCACACGCGCGCGGCCGCGGCGGCCACGGCGCGGGCAACGTAGGTGCCCGCCACCGCGGTGCGGTAGTCGGCCGAGGCGAAGAGATCGCCCAGCACGTCGCCGCCCAGGGCGCCGGCGGTCCTGGCGGCCGCGGCGTCGATCGCCGCCGCATCCAGCGCCGTGCCGGTCAGCGCCGCTTCGACGGCCGCCAGCCGCGTCGGCACGGGCACGAGCCCGCCCACCGCAACCGAGGCTGCCGAACACTTCCCGCCCTGCACACCGACGACGGCAGCGGCGCCGACCACCGCGTAGCGCGACGCCGGGTGGGCGAACTTCACGTACGCCGCCCCGGTCCCCTTGGCCAGCGCCGGCACCGTGACGGCGGTCACCAGCTCGCCGTCGGCCAGCGCGGTGGCCATCATCCCCTGGAAGAAGTCCACGGCGGCGATCGTGCGGGTGCCGCCGGGGCCGGCGACGTCGATGGTCGCGCCGAGGGCGACCAGCACCGTGGGCAGATCGGCGGCCGGGTCGGCGTGGGCGACGCTGCCGCCGATGGTGCCGCGGTTGCGGACCGCGGGATCGCCGATCTGCCCGGCGGCCTCGGCGAGCACGGCGCACTGACGGCGGACCAGGTCGGCGGCGGCGATCTCGGCATGGGTGGTCAGGGCGCCGATGCGCACGCCGCCGGCGGCCGCGCTGATGCCCTTCAGCTCGCCGATCCGGCCGATGTCGATGAGGGCGCTCGGCGCCGCCAGGCGCAGCTTGAGCAGCGGCAGCAGGCTGTGTCCGCCGGCGAGGACCCTGGCGCCGGGATTGGCGGCGACGAGCTTCAGCGCGTCGGCCACCGACGAGGCGCGGTGATAGGCGAAGGACGGCGAGTACATCTCAGGCTCCCTTCTTCGCCGTCTGCACGGCGCGCCAGACGCGTTCGGGGGTCATCGGCATCGGCAGCTCGTGGACGCCGAGCGGCCGCAGCGCGTCGACCACGGCGTTGTACATCGTGCAGGTCGAGACGATGGTGCCGGCCTCGCCGATGCCCTTGACGCCGAGCGGATGGTGCGGCGACGGCGTCACCGTGTTCAGCACCTCGAGGTCGGGCAGCACGTCGGCGCGCGGGATGGCGTAGTCCATCAGCGTGCCGGTGAGCAGCTGGCCGTTGTCGGCGTAGACGCCCTCCTCCCACAGCGCCTGCCCCAGCCCCTGGACGATGCCGCCGTGCACCTGGCCCTCGACGATCATCGGATTGATCTGCGGACCGCAGTCGTCCACGCAGGCGTAGCGCTTGATGGCGATCGCGCCGGTGCCGGGATCGACTTCCACCACGGCGACGTGCGCGCCGAACGGGTAGACGAAGTTCGGCGGGTCGTAGAAGCTCGACGCCTCGAGGCCGGCCTCCATGCCGGCCGGCATGTTCCAGGCCACGTTGGCCATCAAGGCGACGTCCTGGATGGTCTTGGCCTTGGCCGGCGCGCCCTTCACGAAGAACTTGCCGTCGGCGTAGTCCATGTCCTCGACCGACGCCTCGAGCAGGTGCGCGGCCAGCGCCGTCGCCTTGTCCTTGATCTTCCTGAGCGCCATCGCCAGCGCCGCGCCGCCGACCGCGGTGGTGCGACTGCCGTAGGTGCCCCAGCCCATCGGCGTCTTGTCGGTGTCGCCGTGCATCACCTTGACGTCGTTGACGTCGACGCCGAGCTCGGCGCTGACGATCTGCGCGAAGGTCGTCTCCTCGCCCTGGCCGTGCGGCTTGGTGCCGATGAAGACGTTGACCTTGCCCGACGGGTGGAAACGCACGATGGCGCTCTCCCACAGGCCGCCCTGGAAGCCGATCGCCCCGGCCACCTGCGACGGGCCCAGGCCGCACACCTCGACGTAGGTGCACAGCCCGATGCCGAGATAGCGGCCCTTGGCCCGGGCCTCCGCCTGCTCCTTGCGCAGGCCGGCGTACTCCACGTGCGTCATCAGCTTCTCGAGCGCGCCGTGGTAGTTGCCGCTGTCGTAGGTCAGCCCGGTCGCGACGTTGTGGCCGTTGTCGAACTTGGGAATCAGGTTCTGGCGCCGCACCTCGGCGGGATCCTTGCCGATGGCATGGGCGTAGCGGTCGATCAGGCGCTCGAGCAGATACGTCGCCTCGGGTCGGCCGGCGCCGCGATACGCCTCGACCGGCGTGGTGTTGGTGTAGATCCCGTAGACGTCCTCCTTGACGTTGTCGATGAGATACGGCCCGCACAGCATCAGGCCATGGAGGATGGTGGGGATGCCGGGGGCGGCGGTGGACAGATAGGCCCCCATGCCGGCCCACACCGTGCCGCGCACGCCGGTGATCCTGCCGTCCTTCGTGCCGCACAGCTCCACTTCCTGCACGTGGTCGCGGCCGTGCGTGGTGGCCATGTAGTTCTCGCTGCGCGTCTCGGTCCACTTCACCGGGCGATTGAGTGTCATCGCGCAGAAGCAGGTGAGGAAGTCGGCGGGGTACTGCGCGATCTTGGCCCCGAAGCCGCCGCCGACCTCGGGCGCGACGACGCGCAGCTTGTCCTCGGGCACTCCCATCACCAGCGAGCCGATGAAGCGCACGATGTGCGGGTTCTGGGTGGTGTTCCACAGCGTCAGCTCGCCGGTGGCGGCGGTCCACTGGGCCAGCGCCGAGCGCGTCTCCATCGGCGTCGGGATCAGCCGCTGCTGGACGATGCGGTCCTTGACCACCACCGCGCCGGGCGCCGCGAACGCCGCGTCGGCGTCGCCGCCGGCCACCTGCCAGTGGAACGCCTGGTTGCCGGCGACGCTGGCATGGAGCTGCGGGGCGCCGCTCGTCGCCGACTTCTGCGGATCGACCACCGCCGGCAGCGGCTGGTATTTCACCTCGACCAGGGCCAGGGCGTCGTGGGCCTGGTAGGGCGTGGCGGCGACGACCACCGCGACGATGTCGCCGACGTAGCGCACCGTGTCGCTCGCCATCACCGGGTAGTCGGCGATCTTGAGGTCGGCGTTGGGCAGCAGCCAGGCGCAGGGCATCGGCTTCAGCGCGTCGCCGACGTCCTTGGCGGTGTAGACGGCGACCACCCCGGGAGCCTTGGCGGCCTTGGCGGTGTCGATCGAGACGATCCTGGCGTGCGCGTGCGGGCTGCGCAGCGTCGCGGCGTGGACCATGCCGGGCAGCGACAGGTCGTCGGTATAGGTGCCCAGGCCGGTGAGCAGCCGCGGGTCCTCGCGGCGGCGGATCGCCGAACCGAAGATGCGGGTGCTCATTTCGCCCCTCCCATCGCCGCAGCGGCGGCCTGCACCGACCGCACGATGTTCTGGTAGCCGGTGCAGCGGCACAGGTTGCCCTCGAGGCCGTGGCGGATCTGCTCGGCGGTGGGATTCGGCGTGTGCTTCAGCAGTTCGTGGGCGGCCATCACCATGCCCGGCGTGCAGAAGCCGCACTGCAGGCCGTGTTTGTCCCAGAACGCTTCCTGAATCGGATGCAGGGCTCCGGGCGGCGCCAGCCCTTCGATGGTGGTGACCGTCGTGCCGTCGGCCTGGGCCGCCAGGCACGTGCACGACTTCACCGCCGCGCCGTCGACGAGCACGGTGCACGAACCGCACTGGCTGGTGTCACACGCGACCTTGGTGCCGGTGAGGCCGAGCACGTCGCGCAGATAGTGGACGAGCAGCAGGCGGGCATCGACGTCGTGCTGATGCCGCTGACCGTTGACGGTCAGGCTCACGGAGGTGTTCATCGCCGACCCTCCCTCGAGGACTGTCGTGGCCGCCGGCACCGGAACGGGGCGGCCGACCACGGACCGCGGAGTATAGCTCCGATGCGCGTCGAACGCGTCTAGCCGATGCGTTTGCCGAGCCAGGTCGCCGGCCCGCCGCGCGCCTCGCTGAGGGTGTCGCCGGCATAGCGCTTGCTCACCTTCCAGACGAAGTCCATCTCCGAGGTGATCGCGCCCATCGCCATCCGCGACTCGATCACCAGCAGGACGCTGCCGTAGAGCATGAAGAGACCGCCCGTCATCCCGAGCCCGGCAGCCACCCAGGTGAAGGTGCGGGCGAACGCCGCGACCAGCGCGATGGCGACACTGGCCGAGACGAACAGCCCGAGGGCGGTGTAGAACGCCATCATCGCCCGCTGGATCAGACGCGCCCGGGAGGTTTGACGATCCAGCTGCTCGAAGACCAGCTGGCGGCGGTCGTCGGCCATGTCGTCGGCTTCGGGGTGCCGGGCCAGCTCCTCGAACCGCGCCGACAGGGTGCGCACCCGATCGACGACCCGGCCCAGCCGGCTGCTGGTCGAAAAGATGAGCGCACCGCACGCCGAGATGAGCACCGAGGGGGTGATCATCGCGGTGAGCACCGCCAAGGCGTTGCTCGGCGACTCGAGCCGGGCGAACCAGTCCATGGGGGACAGGGTACAGCGGCTAGGGGCCAGCGGCTAGCGGCTAGGAAATCACGCGGTCACGCTGGCCGCTGTCGTTGCACTGGGGTGGGGCGAGGAGTGCCAGTTCGCTAGCCGCTAGCCGCAAGCCGCTACTACCATGGGCGCATGAAAGCCATCCGCGCCCATGCCTTCGGCGGCCCCGACGTCCTGCAGCTCGACGACCTTCCGGAGCCGACGCCGGGACCAGGCCAGGTCCGCGTGCGGCTGCACGCCGCCGGGGTCAACCCGTTCGACACCTACATGCTGACCGGCACCTACGCGATCAAGCCGGCGCTGCCCTACTCGCCGGGGTGCGACGGCGCCGGGGTGGTCGAGGCCGTTGGCGACGGGGTGGCCGGGCTGGCCCCCGGCCACCGCGTCTACACGGGCGGCACCGTCGATCACAAGGCGTACGGCGCCTATCGCCAGATCGTGCTGTGCCACCCTGGCCAGGTCCATCCGCTGCCCGATCGGCTGGCGTTCAGCGAGGGCGCGGCGGTGAACGTGCCGTGCGTGACCGCGTTCCGGGCCCTCGATCGGGCCACGCCGGCCCCGGGCGATACGCTGCTCGTCCACGGCGCCAGCGGCGCGGTCGGGCTGGCCGCCGTGCAGCTGGCGCGGGCCGCCGGCCTCACCGTGATCGGCTCGGCCGGCAGCGACGACGGACTGGCGCTGGTCGCCGCCGAAGGCGCCCACCATGCCGTGGACCATCGCGACCCGCAGCACGTCGCCCAGGTGATGCACCTGACCGGCGGGCGCGGCCCCGACGTGATCCTCGAGATGCTGGCCAACGTGAACCTCGATCACGACCTGACGATGCTGGCGCCGCGCGGGCGGGTCGTGGTGGTCGGCAACCGCGGGCGGATCGAAATCGACCCGCGCAAGATCATGGGCAAGGAAGCCGCCGTCCACGGCATGGCCTTCTGGAACCAGACCGAGGCCGAACTGCAGCGCGCCTACGACGGCGTCGATCGGGCGCTGGCGTCGGGGGCGCTCCGGCCGGTGGTCGGCCTGTCGCTGCCGCTCGCCGAGGCCGCCGAGTCGCATCGCCGGGTCATGGCCCCGGGCGCGCGCGGCAAGATCGTGCTGGTCACCGAATAGCGCGTGGGGCCCGGCAGAGCTGACGCTCTGCCCTCCGTGCGGCGTCCGCGGCGGACCGGGCGGGCCTGCCGCGCCGCAGCCGCGTCAGCGGCGGACCGGGCGGGCCTGCCGCGCCGCAGCCGCGTCAGCGGCGGACCGGGCGGCCTGCCGCGCCGCAGCCGCGTCCGCGGCGGACCGGGGCGGGCCTGCCGCGCCGCAGCCGCGTCAGCGGCGGACCGGGCGGCCTGCCGCGCCGCAGCCGCGTCAGCGGCGGACCGGGCGGCCTGCCGCGCCGCAGCCACGTCAGCGGCGAAGGCGGGCCAGTTCCTCGTCGATGATGCTGGTGAAGACGCCGATCGGCTGCGCGCCGGTGACGATGCGGCCGTTGATGTAGAGCGTCGGCGTCGACTGCACGCCCATGTCGGCGCCCAGGTCGTAGTCGGCCTGCACGACCGCGGCGAACTTGCCGGAGTCGAGGCACTGGTCGAACGCCGCCTGGTCGAGACCCACCGCCCCGGCGTGCGCCTTCAGTTCAGGGACCTGCAGCTGCTGCTGGTTGGCGAACAGCCGGTCGTGCAGCTCCCAGTACTTGCCCTGCTCGCCGGCGCAGTGCGCCGCCTCTGCGGCCTTCGGCGCCTGGGTGTGGTTGGGCAGCGGGAAGTCCTTGAACACGATGCGGACCTTGCCCTTGTAGCGCTCCTCGATCTGCTTCAAGGTCGGCGTGACGCGGGCGCAGAACGGGCACTGGTACTCGGAGAACTCGACGATGGTCACCGGGGCGTCGGCCGGGCCGCGCACCGGATCGTCGTCGCCGATCGGCACCTCGTAGCGCGGCGGGTCCAGCGCCACGGTCACTGGTGGCCCGGCGGCCTTGAGCTCGTCGACGAGGATCGCCAGGTTCTGGGCGTCGCGATTGCGGGTGATGAAGGCGACGATCGACGGCCGCAGTTCGGCGACCGTCGAGGCGCCGACGCGGTCCTTGTTGTCGTCGTAGACGCGCTGGATGTCGGCATCGGAGATCTCACCGCGCCGCTTGCCGAGTTCGTCCTCGAGGTACTGCTCGCGCGACACGCCGGCTTTCTTCGCCGCCTCGTCGACGAGATAGTCGCCGATGAGCTGATCGATGCTCTGGCGGCGGTGCTGGTAGAGCAGCTGGGTGACGCGGGCCCGCTCCGCCGGGTCGTCCTTCTGCCAGCGGGCCTCGGCCTCGGCCATCGTGAAGCTCTTGCCGCCCACCGTGGCCACGACCTCGGTCGGATCGCCGCTGGCCACCGGGGGCGGCTGCTGGGCGCTGGAGGTGTCGCCGCACGCGACCGCTCCCAGCACGGCGGCCACCACGATCACGCACCGGAACTGCAGGCTCGGCATCCTGTCAGCTTACCTCGCCGGCGGGTCGCCGGGCGGTGGGGCCGAGGGGTCTGGCGGCTCGAAGCCGGCACAGCTGAGCACCGGCAGCTGCGGGTATTTCGGGTAGCGCGGGTCCTCCCGCGCGCGGCCGCACAGGACGAAGGTCGAGCGGGCGCCGACCACGTCCTGGCGCCACCGGCACGCCGCGCAGAGTCCCGCCGGCGTCGCGTGGTGCACGACGCATCGTAACGCGATGTCATCGGCGTGGCCGGCCGGGGACGGTGCGTGCCCTGCGGGGCTGACAGCGATCGCCGGCGATCCGGCGATCCCGCCACGGCCGGGCTTGCCCGGCGTCGGCGCGATGGGTCGTCGTTCGATCGTCGAGTCGGGCGTCTGCCTGTGGGTGGCCGCGCCCGGCCCACCGAGCGCTGGCGGCGCCGGCAACGGACTGGTAGGCTCGGATCATGATGCGACCGCTGAGCGCCGCCTGCCTCCTCACTGCGAGCGCCGTCGCCGTGGCGACCGCGCAGCAGCCGATGTTCCGGTCGGGAGTCCGCACCGTGCCGGTCTACGCCACCGCGGTGGACGGCGGCGGCCGGCTCGTGTCCGACCTCGAGGAGAGCGAATTCGAGGTCCTCGACAACGGCAAGCCGGTCACCATCTCGTCGTTCTCCAACGAACCGCAGCCGTTCACGGCGGTGGTCATGCTCGACACCAGCGCGAGCATGACCGAACACCTCAAGCTCCTCAACCAGGCCGCCGAGCAGTTCCTGCTGCGCCTGCTGCCGGTGGACCGGGCGCAGGTCGGCGCCTTCAACGACAAGCTGCAGCTGTCGGGCGAGTTCCTGAGCGACCGCGACGCGCTCATCGCCGCCCTCGACGAACTCCAGTTCGGCAACGCCACGCGGCTGTGGGACGCGCTGGCCTTCAGCCTCGACGCCCTCAAGGGCGTCGACGGCCGGCGCGTGGTGCTGCTGTTCACCGACGGCGACGACACCGGCAGCCGGGTGCGCTTCGGCGACGCGCAGGCGCGGGCCCGCGACGAGGAAGTGATGGTCTACACCATCGGCCTCTCGGTGAACTACTTCAACGGCGTGCGCCGGGTGCAGACGCGCCCCGATCGCTCGCTGCGGCGGATCGCCGAGGAGACCGGCGGCGGGCACTTCGAACTGCAGAAGAGCGATCTGCTCGCCTCGACCTTCACCCGCGTCTCGCAGGAACTGCGCTCCCAGTACCTGCTGGCCTTCACGCCCGAGGCCCTCGACGGCAAGGTGCACAAGCTCGAGGTACGCGTGAAGCGGCCCGGCATCACCGTACGGGCGCGACGCAGCTACACGGCGTCGAGCGAACCGCCGAGCGCGCTGCGCTGACCCGTCGGTACGCACGAACGCCTGGAACGAGGCCCGCGGTTGCGGGTCGTGCCAGGCGGGTGCGGCCGCGTGGGCCATGCCCATCGGCCCGGCCGGTGGCGGCGCGGGGCGCGCGCCGGGCCGGGGGTTGGGCGGTCGTGCGGCGCTTACAGCAGCACGATCGAGAGCACCAGGGTCGCGAGCAGCAGGCTCGCCACCACGGGCTCCGCGGTACCGGAGAAGTTCCAGTCGATCACGCGGAACATGGGTGAATCACTCCTTTCCGTCGGTGCGCCCCGGCGAAGTGTCCGCAGCCACCGTCACTAGCTTGGACGGCCGGCGCGGGCAATTGGTTCAAGCCCTAACCTGTTGATCCGTCGAATGTTAAGCCGACGTTAAGGGGTGCCGTCGGCGGACACCGTCGTCCCGGATCCGGAACGGCGTGCGCCGGTAGAATGACGCCCACGGACCGCAGGTCCATTGTCTCCGGTGCCCGGTTCGGCACCTTTCCGCGCGCCTCCAGTCATGCCTACGACGCCCCCCCGCCGTTCCGGTGATCGCCCCTTCGGTCAGCTCCACGCCACGCGATCACCGGCCGTCGGCCGGCGCGGCATGATCGCCACCAGCCAGTCGCTGGCCTCGGCGGCCGGCCTGCGGGCGTTCCAGGCCGGCGGCAACGCCGTCGACGCCGCGGTGACGGCAGCGGCGGTGCTCGCCGTCGTCGAGCCGTCGATGACCGGCATCGGCGGCGACCTCTTCGCGGTGGTGCACGACCCGTCGAGCGGCCGCGTCCACGGCCTGGACGCCAGCGGCCGGGCCCCGGCGGCGGCGACGCCTGACGTCTTCACCGCACGTGGCCTGCGCGAGATGCCGGGCAGCGGGCCGCTGGCCGTCGACGTGCCCGGCGTGGTCAGCGGTTGGGCGGCGCTGCTCGGCCGCTTCGGCACCTTCTCGCTGGCCGACGCCCTGGCTCCGGCCATCGGCTACGCGCGCGACGGCTTTCCGGTGGCCGAGCTGATGGCCGCCGAGTGGGCCGACGCGGCCGCGCGCCTGGCCGCCGACGCCGCCGCGGCGCGGACGTTCCTGCCCGGTGGGCGGGCGCCGGTCATGGGCGAGATCTTCCGCAATCCGCGGCTCGCCGACAGCCTCGCGCTCGTCGCCGCCGGCGGCGAGGACGCCTTCTACCGCGGGCCGATCGCCGCGGCGATCGCCGACGACATGCGGGCCCGTGACGGACTGCTGGCCGCGGCGGACCTGGCCGCGCATCGCGCCGAGTGGGTCGAGACGATCCACACCACCTATCGCGGCGTGACCGTGCACGAGATGCCGCCGAGCACCCAGGGGTTCGTCGCGCTCGAGATGCTGAACATCCTCGAGGGTTACGACGTCGCGGCGCTGGGCCACAACAGCGCCGACCTGCTGCACCTGGTGTGCGAGGCCAAGAAGATCGCGTTCGCCGATCGCGGCGCGTGGCTCGCCGACCGCGAGTACGTCCCGCCCGATCTGCTGGCGATGCTGGTGTCGAAGGACTACGCCGCGGTCCGGCGCCGTGAGATCGACCCGCGGGTGGCCGGCACCTATCGCCCCGGGCGGCCGGCCGCGGCGGTCGACTTCGCCGGGCGCGACCGCGGCGACACGGTCTATCTCGCCGCCGCCGACGGCGACGGCCGCGTGGTGTCGTTCATCCAGTCGCTGTTCGCCGGCTTCGGCGCCGGCATCGTCGCCGGCGACACCGGCATCACGCTGCACAACCGCGGCTCCGGCTTCGTGCTCACCCCGGGCCATCCGAACTGCATCGGCCCGGGCAAGCGCCCGCTGCACACCCTGGTGCCCGGCATGCTGCTGCGCGACGGCGCGCCGTGGATGGCGGTGGGCGTCATGGGCGGCGACAACCAGGCTCAGGCCCACGCCCAGGTGATCATGAACCTGGTCGACTTCGGCATGCACGTGCAGGCCGCCGGCGACGCCGCCCGGGTGCGGCACCTGGGCGACGCCGTGGCGGCGGAGAGCGGCATCGACGCCGCCGTGCGCGCCGAGCTCACGCGTCGCGGCCACGTCGTGGTCGACGGTCGCGGCCAGATGGGCGGTTACCAGGCAGTGGCGATCGACCCGGCGAGCGGCGCGTTGCTCGGCGGCTCGGACCCGCGCAAGGACGGTCTGGCGATCGGGTGGTGAACGACGCCGGTCAGCGGCGCAGCTGCGCAACCAGGTCGGCGCCGACCACCACCCGCGCCGGCACGTAGGCGGCCAGCGCGGCCGTGGCGACGACGGCGAGCACCGCCGCGCCGATCGCCCAGGGATCGGCCGTGGTGACGCCGAAGAGAAAGGCGCGCAGCAGCTGCGCGACCGCGACCGTCGCGGCGATGCCGGCGGCAACGCCCGGCACGCCCCAGCCGATCGCCTGGCGGACCACGGCGCCACGCAGCTCGCCGGGCGCGGCGCCCAGGGCCACCCGCAACGCGAGCTCGCGTCGCCGCGCGGTCACGGCGTGCGCGGTGACGCCGTAGGTGCCGGCCAGGAACAACAGCAGCGCCAGCACGCCGAAGCCGCCGCTGAGGGCGCCCATCGCCCGCGTCGGGAAGAGCGCCTGCGCGCGCAGGTCCTGGTAGGGCATCGCATCGACGACCCGCACCCGCGGGTCGAGGCGCCGCAGTTCGGCGGCGAGCAGGCGCTCCACGGCCACGCCGGGGGCGGCTGTCCGGACGTGGAAGGTCAGCCCGTCAGGGAACGGCACCGGGCCGAAGGGCACGTAGAGATACGGCATCGGCTCCTCGCCGAGCGCGTAGTAGGTGATGTCGCGCGCCACGCCGACGACCTCCGCCGGTGTCTCGCCGAAGCGGAGTCGCCGGCCGATGGCGTCGGCGTCGGGCCAGTAGGTCCGCGCCATGGTCTGGTTGACGACCACCGCGAGGGGCGCATCGGGGCGTCCATCGGCGGCGGCGAACGCCCGGCCGCGCACCATCGGGATGTCCATCATCTCGAAATAGCCTGGCCACACCACGTTGGTGGCGATCGACACGAACGCGTCGCCGGACGGCGGGGTGTAGCCGTCGATGGCGACGCCGCGCTGTTCGTCGTTGCCACCGAGCGGCACGACGGCCGCGGCGGTCACGGCCGCGACGCCCGGCAGGGCCCGGACCCGGCGCATGGTGTCGTCGTGGTAGGCCTGCGAGCGCACGGCGTCGAGGCCGAGACCGCTGGTGTTGGCGGTGGCCACGACGAGCCCCTCGGTGGCGAAGCCGACGTCGAACCACGTGGACGCCGCGACGCTCCGGCCGAGCAGCGCCGCCAGCGCCACGAGCAGGATCGACACCGCGGCCTGGCTGGAGACCAGCCCGCGGGCCAGCCATCGCCCGCGGGGCGCGGTCGTCGTGGTCGCCGCCCCCTCCTGGATCGATCGGGCCGGATCGACGGCGGCAGCGCGGAGCGCCGGCAGCACGCCGGACACCAGAGCGGTCAACGCCACGACCACCGCCGCCCACACGCCGACCCGCCAGTCGAGATCGACGGCGGGCGCGAAATTGGCCCGGCCCGTCAGCGGCTGCAGGGCGAGGAAGCCGTCGCGCAGCCAGGCCGCGGCGAGCAGGCCGACCGCCCCCGCGGCGACGGTGGTGACCACGCTCTCGACGATCCACAGCCGCGCCACGTCGCGCCGGGTCGCGCCCATCGCCATCCGCACCGCGATCTCGGCCCCCCGGTCGGTCACCGTGGCCAGCTGGGCGTTGGCGACGTTGGCGCAGGCGGCCAGCAGCGCCAGCGCGGTGACCAGGAGCGCGAAGGCCAGCACCCGGGTGAGCAGCGGGGTCATCGCCTCGGGCGCCGCCGACGCCGGCACCACGGTGACGCGCAGGTCGCGGTTTTCGGCCGGGAACGCCGCCACCAGCGCGTCGCCCAGCACCCGCACCTCGGCCGCCGCCGAGGCCACGGTCGCCGCCGGAGCGAGTCGCGCCGTGGCCTGCAGCCAGCCCCAGCTGCGACGTCGCACGTCGAGCCCGCGCGGCCGCACGGTGCCGTAGGTCATGAGCGGCACCCAGAGATCGGTGGGCGCGGCGTCGTAGCTGCCGCGAAACGACGGCGGCGCCACGCCGATCACCTCGAACGGCGCGCCGTTGAGGTACACGATGCGTCCCAGCGCCGCCGGGTCGGCACCGAGGTGGCTGCGCCACCAGCCGTCGCTGACGACAGCAACTGCCCTGGCCGCGCCGTAGGTGTCGTCGGCGGGCGTGATGGCCCGGCCCACGCGCGGGGCCACGCCGAAGGTGGCGAAGTAGGTGCCGCTGACCAGTTCGGCTGCGGCCGAGATAGTCTCCTCGCCGAGGCCGTAGGCGGCGAACGCCTGCTGGTGGATGGTGAAGGCCGAGAACGAGCCGGCCCGCTCGCCGATGTCGTGCAGATTGGGATACGACGCGATGCCAAGGGTCCGGGCTTCGGTGGTGCCGAACACCCGCACCAGCCGGTCGGGTGCCGGTACCGGCAGCGGCCGCACCAGCAGCGCGCTGGCGATGGAGAACATCGCCGTCGCCCCGCCGATCCCGAGCGCCAGCGTCAGCACGGTGGTCGCCGTGAGCACCGGCCGCGAGGCCATGACGCGAAGGGCGTGGCGCGCATCGCCGAGCAGGTGTCGCATGGGCGCGGGCAGAGCAAGCCGCCTGCCAGCGTGTACGGCGATTCCAGAGCCCCTGCGCTCGCGCGACCCGGTGGGGAGCGATGCGGGTGTGCGCCCGCGGGACAAGAGCGTCCGCCGGCGTGACGGCGTCGCCGCGTGGCCCGCGTGACCTGCGTGACCAGCCTAGCCCCTAGCCGCTAGCCCCTAGCCGCGACGGTCGTCGGGCCGCCTACGGCACGACGACCGTCACCTCATTGGTCGCCGGTCCCACCTGTCCACAGCCGTTCCGCCCGCGTACCCGCACGTAGTAGGTCGCGGGGGGCACCGTGCCGCCGGTGCCGAGCGCGGACACGTTCAGCACCGCCGCGTTGCTCGCCCCCGGGGCATAGCCGGCCTCGAGCACGTAGGACACCGCCCCGGACGCCGGGCCCCAGGCCAGCGACACGGTGCGCGCGGACCGCGAGAACACCAGCGTGCCCGGGGCCGTCGGCACCCCGCAGCCCGACGGCACGTCGAGCACGATCTCGTTCGACGACGGTCCGACGCCACACGCCGACGCAGCCCGCACCCGCACGTGGTAGCGCCCGGCCGGCGCCGAGGCTGCAAACGACGTCGCCGCACCCGCCACGGGGAACGACGCGAGATCGGCCAGGCCCGGTCCGGAGCCGACGTCGAGCCGGTGACCGGCGAGCGAGCCCGCCGGCGTGGTCCAGGCCAGCGTCACCGCGTGGCCGGTGACCGTCGACCACAGGTTGGTCGGCGCCGCCGGGACCGCGCACGGCGGCGGCGGCGGACCCGCGGCGCCACGCCAGCCGAGCTGCACGACCTCGAAATCGTTGGCGTAGAGCGAGTGGAACGCGGGGTTCAGCACGTCGTTGTCCCAGCGCGGATCGAAGGCGCCGCTGACGTACATGTCCGAGCCGTTGTCGGCGACGATCAGCCCGTAGCGCTTCATCGCCCGGAAGATCTTCTGCATCGGCGCCGGATAGCCCGAGATGTCCTTCGACGCCTTCATGCGGAGCCGCGTCCCCAATGGCGGCGCGGCGGCGTTGCTGCCGGCCTTGTGCGAGGCCGGCCAGACGTAGAAGCTGTTGGTCGCGCGCACCGTGACTCGCAACGCGTGGGTGATCTCGTCGGGTCCGAAGACCTCGTCGTAGCGGACCAAGCCCGGCAGGATGGCCAGGCCGGCGGCGTCGGCGGAGGTCCACCCCTCCGGCCGGCGGGCGTTGCTCTGCAGATCGAAGAACGCCCCCGACCCCGCCGTCCACGCGCTGCCGTTCCACCGCAGGTCGAAGAGCTCGTAGAGGTGCTGGTTGTCGGCGTCGACGATCAGCATGTGGCGATCGCCGCCCGGGTTCTGGTTGCCGGGCGGGCCGCCTTCGATCCAGTACGGCTGGGTGATCGCCTGGTCCGGAATCGGATAGAAGGGCACGCCGACGCCGTCGCTCTCGCCGGGGTAGTAGAAGCTCACCTGCCGCTTCGGCTGGTTGCCGGCGACGACCACGTAGGGGATGCCGTAGGTGCCGAACCCCTGACCCGAGTAGCCGCCGAAGTCGGGGTGGAGCCGCCGGTTGCCGCCGTTGTTGATGAAGGCCAGGATGGCCGGTCCTTCCGCCGCCAGCGGCGCCGCCGAGACGTCCTGGTTCCACCAGTTGTCGGCGGGAAAGAGCGGCGGCAGCGCCCCGCCGATCGATGGCGGCGACGACTGGCCGAGCACGGTGGCCCCAGTGGCGGCGACCAGTGCGAGAACGAGCAGGCGGGCGGCCGCGGATCGCATCGACGATCGGCCATCGCAAACTCCTTGCCGGGACCGCGCCGGTGGCGCCGGCGGGCGAAATCCTGCGGGATCGGGCGAGGACGTTGGCCGCGGCACGACCAGGCACTGACCGAATTGGCCGCAGGTGTCGCGATTCGTGTCAGCGCCGGCCGCGCTACTGCGGCCACGTCACGTCGAGCCGCGCCGGCGACGGCCACTGGACCCGCCAGCGCTCTTCCGGCCACCGCACCGCGAACCGTGGCGGCGGGGCGGCCGGAGCGCGCGGCGCGGAGGCGCGGCGGGCCTTGGCAGTTGCGGTCGCGGCGGCCGGCGCCGGCATGGTCGCCAGCGCCGCGTTGATCCGTCCCCGCACCTCGCCGAGCTTCACCGGCACCGGGCGACCTGGCGACGCGACCGGCGAGGCGGCGGCCGCGGGGGCCGGCGGCTGCGCTGCCGCGGAGTCGGGCGTGACCGGACCAGCCGCGGCGGTGGCGGGTGCCTTCGCGGCCGGCGACACCGCGCGATGCGGGCTGGACTCGACGGGCGCCGGCGCCGGCCCGTGCGTCTGCGCCGCCACCGGCGCGGCCAGCAACGTCAGCCAGACGGCAGCGGCGAGGCGCTCCTTCGAGGTCATCGGTGAGCGGTACCGGCCGGGGTCGCCGTGACCGGTTCGGAGAAGACGACGCGACCGCTGCCCATCTCGTAGTACGCGCCGACGACCAGGAGGCGGCCGCTGCCGGCAGCCTGACGCAACGGCTCGCTGCCGGCCATCACGTCGTTGATCACCTGTTCGACGTTGGCGAGGACGGCGGCGCGCACGTCGGCCTGCTCGGCGGCGTGGCGGCCGGTGCCGGCACGGATGGCGTTGACGAGATACTGGCGATTCGCGCCCGCGGGCTCGCCGCCGCCGACCGCGTCGTGGACGATGTCGCACGCCTCGTGGCCCATGACCACGAGCACCGGGGCCTGCAGCGCCGTCGCGCCGTGCTCCAGGCTGGCGACCACCGCGCGGTCGGCGACGCCGCCGAGCGATCGGACCACGAACAGCTCCCCGAGGGCGGTGTCGAACACCAGTTCCGGCGGCACGCGGGCATCGGCGCACGACAGCACCATCGCCACCGGCGAGGACGTCTGCGCCCGCTGTCGTGCCGGCGCACCGGCCGCCACCGGCTGCGGCGCGTTCTTGACGAAGCGATCGTTGCCGGCCTTGAGCTGGCCGAGCGCCAGCGCCGGCGGCGGCGGCTCGGCCGTGGCGAGGTGGGCGACACCGGCCAGCACCGCGGTGGTCAGGAACAGCCGTGCCGTCACCCGACGGATGTTCCAGGGGACGAGGGTCATGGGGAGGAAATCGGCCGGTGACGCGCCGGCTTGAGTCGAAACGTGACGGCATTGCACGCGTGCTGCCGGCCCGATGAGGGGCGGATGCGGTGTCTCGCGCTATCATCCGGGGAACACGTTTTCCGGCCGCGATTCCCGGTCGGGCGGAGGTCTGGCATGCGGCAGCAGTGGTCATCGGCTCTCGTCATCGGCGCCGTCGCGCTCAGCGCGGTGGCGTGCGGCAAGTCGCCGGAAGAGAAGGCCGCCGAAGAGATCAAGGCCGCCACCGAGAAGGCCGCCGAGGCCATCGCCCAGGCCGGCCAGGCCGCCGCGCAGCAGGGCGCCGCCGCCGGCGGCGAAGCCGCCAAGGGCATGGAAGAGTTCGCCAAGGCCATGCAGGGGATGGCCACCGCCATGTCGGCAACGGCCAACGGCGGCAAGCCGGCCGACCCGGTCAGCTTTCGTGACCTGCAGACCGCCTTCCCGGCCGTCGACGGCTGGACGATGGACAAGCCGCGCGGCGAGCGTATGACCTCACCGGTCGCGTTCTCGCAGACCGAGGCGCGCTACCGCAACGGCGACGCGCGGATCGAGGTCAAGATCGTCGACTCGGCGTTCCAGCAGCTGCTGGTGGCGCCGTGGGCGATGTTCCTGGCCGCCGGCTACGAGAAGGAAACCGACGACGGCTACGAGAAGTCGACGACGGTGGCCGGCCATCCCGGCTTCGAGAAGTGGAACGACCGCCGCAAGTCGGGCGAACTGAACCTGGTCGTCGCCAAGCGCTTCCTGGTCTCGGTGGACGGCGATCGGCTCACCGACATGAAGCAGCTCCACGACTTCGCCGGCAAGGTCGACTTCGCCAAGCTGGCCGGCCTGGGCCAGTAGCGTCGTCAGCGTCAGCTCCGCCGTCGCGGCGGGTCTGAAGACCCGCCCTACACCCTGAAGCCCGCCCGCAGCGGATCGTCGGCATCGACGAGGAAGGTGTGCTCGCCGGTGATCCAGGCGCTGCCGGTCACCTCGGGCACGATGGCCGCGATCTCGCCCACCCGCGTCCGCGCCGCCACCCGGCCGGTGAAGCAGGTGCCGATCAGGCTCTCGTGCACGAACGGCGTCTCGCTGCCGAGGACGCCCATCTCGTCGAGCACGGCCATCACCGCCGCCGTGCCGCTGCCGCACGGCGACCGATCCACTTCGGCGTCGGCGAAGATCGTCACGTTGCGCAGGTGGGCGCCGGCCTCGCGCGGCGGCGCCGTGAAGATCGTCCCGTAGATGCCGCTCAGGCCTGGCTCGGTCGGGTGGACGACCGTGACCGCCTTCTCGACCTCGCGGGCGATCGCCATGCCGGCCCGGCGCAGCTCGGGCAGCCGCGCCACGTCGATGGCGAGTCCCGCGGCCTCGGCGTCGACGATGGCGTAGAACGCGCCGCCGAAGGCGATGTCGGCGGTGAAGGTCCGGCCGCCGTGGACCACCGGCACGCCGGGCGTCAGGACGAACGACGGCACGTTGCGGAATGCCACCTCGGACACGCGGGTCCGGCCGTCCACGGTCGTCCGGAACGCCCGCGTCTGCACCGGTCCCGCCGGGACGTCGAGCGTGATGGCGATCGACCCGTCGACGGCGGTCGCGGCATCCCACATCAGGCCGCGCTCGATGGCGATGGTGGCGACGGCGATCACGCCGTGGCCGCACATCGTGCTCCAGCCCTCGTTGTGCATGAACAGCACGCCGGCGTGCGCCCCCGGCGTGACCGGTTCGGTCAGCAGCGCGCCGTACATGTCGGCGTGCCCGCGCGGCTCGAGCATGAGGGCGCGGCGCAGGTGGTCGAGGTGCTTGGTCGCCCACTGACGCTTGGCCAGCATGGTGGCGCCCTCGGGACTGGGCAGGCCGTCGACCACCAGCCGCAGGGGCTCGCCGGCCGTGTGCGCGTCGATGGTACGAATCCTGTGGATCATGCCGGGCGACTCAGCCGGCCGCGGCGTCGAAGAACGCCTGCAGCTGCCGCACCGCCGTCGGCTCGTGGACCAGCAGACCCAGTTCGCGCCGCAGGTCGAGGCTGGTCGCCGACATGGCCAGGCTGCCGACGAGCGCCACCCGACCGTCGACGATGGTCATCTTGCCGTGGGCGTCGTGAGGCCCGACGACGCGGGTCGAGACGTGATCGACCCGGACGCCGTCGCGGACCTTGCGCTCGAGCAGGCGCTTGACGCGCGGATCGTCCAGTTTGTGGTCGATGATGCGGATGTGGCGGCGGGCGTCGGCGAGCAGGGCGCGCACGGTGCGGGCGGCGCGCTCCGGACCGACGACCAGCCGCGACGACCGCTCGGTCGCCGGCGGCAGCGCGCAGCGCGCCAGGTCGGCGTCGAACAGCCGCCAGGCGTCGGCCACGGCGGCCGGGTCCCAGGTCAGGACGCCGAAGTCGCAGGTCCGCGAGAAGCATTTGCGGGTCAGGTTGAAGGACGCGACCAGCAGCGGCCCGGTGTCGGCGACGACGTACTTGGCGTGGTGCTTGGTCGCCCGGGCGCCGTGGCGGATGACGCGCACGCCCATCCGTTCGAGGCGGAGGCGCAGGCGATCGAGGCGCTCACGCCAGCCGCTCGCCCGGCGGGTCAGCAGCACGTCCACCACGACGCCGCGGGCCACCGCCGCCGCCACGGCCTCGAGCACCGAAGGGTCGTCGCAGCGGAAGATGGTGAGCGCGAGGCGGCGCCGGGCGCCGTCGATCAGCCGAAGCACGGCGGCGCGCCGCTCCTCCGGGTCGATGACCACCCGATCGCGTCGAGTCCTGGGCGCTGCCGCCACCGCAAACACCTTACCATTGCCGTGCGACGCCGGCGTGGGCGACCGACGGCTGACGCCGACTCGACGATGCAGGCCTTCTATTCCGACCACTTCGTGCTGCCCCTGCCGGCGGGCCACCGCTTCCCGATGGCCAAGTACGCACGGCTGCGGGCCCGCGTGCTGGCCGAGGGCATCGTCGACGCCGGCGACCTGCACGAGGCGCCGGCCGCGGCGTGGGAGGCGCTGACGCTGGCGCACACCGCCGCGTACGTGGCGGCGGTGGCTGCCGGCACGCTCCCCGCCGAGATGCTCCGCCGCATCGGCTTCCCGTGGTCGCCGGCCATGGTCGAGCGGTCGCGCCGATCCACCGGGGCGACGATTGCCGCCGCCGGGGCCGCCCTCGCCGACGGCGCCGCCGTCAATCTCGCCGGCGGCACCCATCACGCGTTCGCCGACCGCGGCGAGGGCTACTGCGTGTTCAACGACGTGGCCGTCGCGGCGCGGGTGCTGCTGCGCGATGGGCGCTGCACGCGGCTGGCGGTGGCGGACTGCGACGTCCATCAGGGCAACGGCACGGCGGCGATCTTCCGCGACGATCCCGCCGTGTTCACCTTCTCGATGCACGGCGCGAAGAACTACCCGTTCCGCAAGGAAGCGAGCGATCTCGACGTCGAGCTGGAGGACGGCACCGGCGACGACGCCTACCTGGCGGCGCTGGCCGCCCACCTGCCGGCGGTGTTCGCGGCGTCGATGCCGGATCTGGTGTTCTACCTGGCCGGCGCCGACCCGTTCGCAGGCGATCGGCTGGGCCGCCTGCAACTGACCAAGGCCGGGCTCGCCGCCCGCGACGCCGCCGTGCTGGCCGCCTGCCGGTCAGCCGGGGTGCCGGTGGCGGTGGTGATGAGCGGCGGCTACGCTCCCGACGTCGACGACATCGTCGACATCCACGCCGCGACGGTGCGGGCCGCGGCCGGGCTGGCCGCGAGCTGGCCGGGGCGGACCGTGGTCTGAACCCGCCGCGGCCGCGGCGAAATGTGCCACCATCGGCGGGCCGACGATGCCACAACGCTTCCGCCTGCTCACCGAACACCAGGTCGCGACGCTGCTGCCGATGGCCGACCTCATCCAGGCCATGGAGACCGCGCTGGCCCGCTTTTCCGCCGGCGAGGTCCAGCAGCCCGTGCGCACCGTGCTGTCGGTGGGTCCGCAGAAGGCCTTCTTCGGCGTGATGCCGGCGTACGTGCCGGAGCCGGCGCAGATGGGCGCCAAACTGGTTACGGTGTTCGGCGACAACCTGGCCAAGGGCCTGCCGTCCCACCTGGCGACCATCCTCCTGCTCGACCCCGAAACCGGCGGGTTGCTGGCGGTGATGGACGGCCGCTACATCACCGAGGCGCGCACCGCTGCCGTCTCGGCGGTGTCGGCTCGCGCGCTGGCCCGCCCCGACGCCAGCCGCCTGGCGATCCTCGGCAGCGGGGTCCAGGCGCGCAGTCACCTCGAGGCACTGGCCGAGGTGCGGCCACTGGCCGACGTCCGGGTGTGGAGCCCGCAACCGCGCAGCCGCGAGCGCTTCGTCGCCGACATGACCGGCACGGTCGGAGTCCCGGTTCGCGCCGCTGCCTCGGCGGAAACCGCGGTGCGCGACGCCGATCTCGTCGTGCTGGTCACTTCCTCGCCGACGCCGGTCGTCGAGGACGCCTGGGTGCGGCCGGGAGCGCACGTCATCTCGGTGGGCGCGTGCCGGCCCGACCAGCGGGAGATGGCTCCCGACCTGGTGGCCCGCGGCCGCCTCGTCGTCGACTCCCGGGCTGCCGCGCTGGTCGAATCGGGCGACGTCGTGCAGGGGATCCGCGAGGGTCGGTTCGACGCCTCGCACGTCGCCGCCGAGCTCGGCGAGGTCGTGCTCGGCCGGGTCGTCGGCCGCCGGTCGGCCGACGAGGTCACCGTCTTCAAGTCGCTGGGCATGGCGGTCGAGGACATCGCCGCGGCCGATCTGGTCTACCGCCGCGCCGCCGACACCGGGGCCGGCACGGTGCTGGAACTGTAGGGGGCGCCGCCGATGTCCGGTCGCACCCGTCGCTGGCTGCCGATCGTCGCGGGCGTCGCGGTGCTGCTCGTGTTCGTCGCCATCGGCGCAATCGCCGTCTCGGTGGCCTACGTCAGCGAGCACACGACCGTCGAGCGCGACATCGACGAGACGCGGGCGGCGGCCGTCTTCGCCGAGATGACCGGGCGCTTCCGCGATGCCCGGCCGGTGATCGCCTTCGACGCCGACCGCAAGCCGCGGTATGTCGAGGGCATCGCCGGACGCGACAACCCCGGCACCGTGACCACCGTCCACGTGCTGGCCTGGGATCCCGACGACCGCGCGCTGGCCAGCGTCGCGCTGCCGATGTGGCTGCTGCGCCTCAAGTCGGGACCGATCGAGTTCGGCACCTACGTCAGTGGGCTCAACACCCACGGGGTACAGCTGGACGTGGCCGACCTCGAGCGTTACGGGCCCGGCGTGCTGTTCGACTACCAGGCGCCGTCGGGCGAGCGCGTCCTCCTTTCCGCGCAGTAGTGCCGCCACGAGGCTGCGGGGCCCCGCCGGCGATCCGCCGAGCGTTGGCGGAACCCGGCGATCCAGGTCGTCGCCGTTTGGCACGGCAGCTGCAACTCGCGGGTCGTCGGCTGCCTGCCCGGAGACGACGGCCATGACAACGAAGCTGCTGGGTGCCACGGTTGCCGCGCTGGCGACGGTCGTGCTGGCGGCCGGCCCCGCCGAGGCGCAGCGCCGCGACGGCTGGGCCGGAGCCGCCTACGACGCCGGGTATCGGGACGGCGTGCGGGCCGGCGGCGACGACGGGCGCGACCGTCGGCCGTTCGACTACCAGCGACACCGCGACTACCGGGCTGCCGACCGCGGCTACTCCACGCGCAACGGCCGTCGGGACGACTGGGCCCGGGACTATCGGGCCGGGTTCGTGGCCGGCTACCGGGACGGCTACTACTCGGGCGGCGGCGGGCGCGGCGAGGTCCGCCGCGGCCCCTGGAACGGGCCGCCGGTGCGCGGTGCGCGCCGGTCGTCCAACCTCCCCGGCGTCTCGGACGACATCGGCTACGCCAACGGGTTCGAGGAAGGCTACCAGCGCGGCGTGGACGACGGCCGCGACCGCGACCGCTACGATCCGCGCCGCCACCGCCGCTACCGCGACGCCGACCGCGGCTACCGCCGCGACTACGGCCCCAAGGCGATCTACGAAACGAGCTACCGCCGCGGCTTCGAGCGCGGCTACGACCAGGGCTACGCCGATGGACAGCGACGGCGCAGCGCCTGGCGCAGGTAGCGCCCGTCGCACGGTTCGGCGTGACCGGTGTGATCGATGTGAGCCGCCTGGCCGCTAGCTTCTAGATCGAGAGGTACTTCTTGATGCGGCCGAGCAGGCTGGCGCGGATCGGCGCGGTGGCGCCGGCCTCGGCGGCGGCCGCCTGAGCCGTCGCCAGCCCCACGCGCCGGGCCGCCACGACGTCGGTCACCTGTTCGACCAGGCCGGGACGCGCCGCGGCGAGCTCGCGGAACTGCCCGGCGCCGATCTCCATCAGCAGCGCGTCGTCCAGCGCCACCACCGAGGCCGTCCGCGCCTCACCGGTGAGCATCGACATCTCGCCGAAGAAGCCGCCACGCGTGGTCACCGCAACTTCCTGTCCGGACGGCTCGAGGGTCACCCGCACCCGCCCGTCGATCACCACGAACATCGACTCGCCGGCATCACCCTGGCCGACGATGCGCTCGCCGGCGCCGTAGAGCCGCTCGGGGCAGCGGTCGGCGAGGCGCAGGCGCTCGTCGTCGTCGAGGCCGCGGAACAGATCCACATCGGCGAGCCGATCGGCGAGATGACGGATACGCGACGCCGGCCGGCCGTGTTCTTCCTCGCGCCCGTACTCGACCTGGATGGGATACGGGATCTCGAGGCCGTGACGGCGCAGCGTGTACCACAGGTGGCTGCGCACCTCGTCGTAGGCGTAGTCGTCGAGGCCGTAGTCCTGGATCCAGAAGCGCACGCGGTAGATCACCGCCGAGGCCCCGAAGTCGAGGACGATGACGTCGGGGGCGGGATCGCGCAGCGCCAGGGGCGCATGGGCCACGCCCTCCAGCAGCGCACGCTTGGCCACGTTGGGCGCGACGTCGTAGCCGAGACCGACATCCACCTGCAGGCGGGTCGGCACGGTCGGTTCCGAGTGGTTGAGGATCGGGTCCTTGGAGACGACGCTGTTGGGGACGACGACGAACTGCCCGGCCTTGGTCAGCAGCTTGGTGGCCCGCCAGGTCACTTCCTGGACCTGGCCCTCGTGGTCGCCGACCCGGATCCATTGACCGACGCGGAACGGCCGCTCGATCTGGATAGCCAGCCCGGCGAACAGATTGCCGAGGGTGTCCTGCAGCGCAAAGCCGACCACCACCGCGCCGACCGCCGAGGTGGTCAGCAACTTCTCGTCGAGCAGCAGCGTCGCCGCCACGGCGAAGACGCCGATGACGACGACATCCTGGACGATGGCGGGGACGCGGTCGGACGGGCGATCGCGGCGCCAGGGGTTGACCGCCAGGGCGACGCCGGCGACGAGGACGGCGGCGAGCAGGCTCAGGCGGACCAGCCCGCCGACGAGCACCGGGTCGCCCCAGCCCCGGTCCAGCGCCAGTTCGAGGCCGGCCGACCCGACCAGCAGGACGAGGGCAAAGGTCAGCCGGGCACGCAGGAAGCGGCTGCGCACGGCGGCCAGTGCCGCCACGATGACGACGAGGGCGACGACGGTGACGAGCGGCAGTTGCACGCGCGAGCCGCTAGCCCCTAGCCGCCAGCCGCTGTTCGGGGATCACTTGAGTCCGCCGGCCTTCTTGAACGCCGCGAGATCGGCCGCGCTGACCGTCACGGCGACCAGCGCGGGGTTGGATCCGCCCTTGGCCAGCCGGTCCTCGCTGCCGGCGCCGCGAGCGGCGCCCGACCCGGTGGTCTGCGCGGCGCGGCGTTCGCCGCCGCTCGGCCGCAGCGCGCCAGCCAGCCCGCCAAGCCCCTTCTTCTTCGGCGCCTCGGCCGCCGGCGTGCTCGTGCCGCCGGCGGCGCCGGCGGACCCGGCCTCGATGGTGGCGATCTCGGCCGCGGCGACCGGCTTGTAGGTGATCGTCGAGGTGTAGCGCTCGGCGACGGTCGCCGTGGAGGCCAGCTTGGCCGAGGCGATCTGTCGCGTCATCTTGTCGATGCGCTCCTTGGTTTCGGGGTGCGAAGCGAACAGGCCGTTCTTGGCCGGCGGCGCGTTCTTGTTGCGCTCCACCAGCATGTTGAGGAACCCGATCATCCCCTGCGGCGCGTAGCCGACGGTGTTGGCGAGGACGATGCCCTTCTCGTCGCTCTCCAGCTCCTCGCCGCGGCCGAAGCCGCTTTCGATGACCTCGTAGGCCTTGTCAGCGAGCGCGTTCATCAGCCGGCTGTTGCCGGCCAGGGTCTCGTCGGCGCCCATCTGCACCAGCTTGCCCTTCTGGATGGCGCGAATGGTGTGCTTCTCGGTGACGTGGATGATCTCGTGGCCGAGCACGCCGGCCAGCTCGGACTCGCTCTTCAGGTTGGCGAGCGCGCCCTTGGTGATGTGGATGAAGCCGCCGGGGGCGGCAAACGCGTTCACCGCGTCGGTGTCGAGAACGATGAACTTCCACGCCAGCGCCGGTTTGGCCGACACCTGCGCCAGCGCCGTGCCGACCAGGGTCACGTAGCGGTGCACGGCCTGGTTCTGGACCACGCCGTAGCGGGCCCGGATGCGGGTGCTGACCTCGGCGCCGAGCTGGGCCTCTTCGGCCTCGGTCATCTCGACGTCCTTGAACTGCTGGGCGCGCTTCAACGCGCCGCCGAGGCGGCCGAGCTGTTCGGCGGCGGCCAGCGACGGCGCGGCCAGCGCGACCACGACGAGGGCGGCGGGGATACGACGGCTCATGCGGTTGCCTCTTTCTGCAGGTCCGGCGGGCGGACCTCGTAGATCGTCACCGGGCGGGTCTTGCCCTTCACCGTGACCTCGCCGAGCGCCCGGACATCATAGTGCCCCTTGAGCTGCCGGCGGGTCGCCTCGGAAATCAGGATGCGGGTGCCGAAATCCTTGTTGAGCGATTCGAGGCGCGCGCCGAGGTTCACGTTGTCGCCGATCACGGTGTAGCTCATGATCGTATCGGACCCGATGTTGCCGGCAATCATCTCGCCGGTGTTGATGCCGATGCCGATGTCGAGCGGCGTCCGCCCCTCGACCGCCCAGCGCCGGTTCAGATCGCCCAGTTCGTCCACCATCTGCAACGCCGTCTGGACGGCGTGGTCGGCGTGGTCGGGGTCGTCGAGCGGCGCCCCGAACAGCGCCATCACCATGTCGCCGACGAATTTGTCTACCGTGCCGCGGTGCGCGAACACCACCGCCACCATCCGCGTGAAGTACTGGTTCAGCTGGCGTACCAGGTCCTCGGCCTCGCCGCTCTCGGACAGCGTGGTGAAACCGCGCATGTCCGAGAAGAGCACGGTCATCTCGCGACGCTCGCCGCCTAGGCCGACGTCGCGCGGACTGGCGATGAGCTGCTGGTAGACGTCCTTGGACACATAGCGCGAAAACAGCCGTTTGACCCTCCGCTTCTCGCGGCCCTCGACGAAATAGCTCCAGGCCAGGTCGGCGACGAACGCCAGGACCACCGCGAGGATCGGCACCACCAGGGGCAGCCACAGCCCCTGCCCCATCGCCCGCGTGGCCACCCAGACCAGCGCCGACGCCGCGGCGGCCGCCGCCAGCGCCGTCGCCCACGGCGCGGCCAGGGCCCCGACGACGCTGACCGCCAGCGCCGGCACGAGCGTCATCGCCACCCGCTGGTAGGGCGCGGCGGGCGCGATGGCGCGGTTGGCGAGCAGGCCGTCGAGGACGTTGGCGTGGAACTCGGCCCCCGGCATCGTGCCCTCGCCGAACGGCGTCGTGAAGATGTCCTTGAGTCCCTCGGCGGTCACGCCGACGACGACGATGCGGTCCTTGAAGATCGTCGGATCGAGGTGCGGGGTCTCGCCGGCCAGAATCTGCTGCTCGGCCAGGAACACGTCCTGGAACGAGTAGTAGGGGAAGGTCGGGGTGCGATCGGCCCGCAGCGTCGGACCGCGAAACGGCACCAGCCCGCGCCACACCGTCTGGGCCGGGCCGTAGTAGTCGGGCACCACCTGCTCGACCCACGGCACCCGCGTCGGGCCGAGCGACAGGGTGGCGCGCGACGCCGACACCTGCTCGGGCCGGATGCCCCGCGCCGCCAGCATCGCCGCCACCGGCAGCGACGGCACGACACGGCCGGCGACCTCGACAAACGGCACGTAGCGCCGCGCCGGACCGTCGGGATCGTAGGCGAAACGGGCGTGGCCGATGCCGCGGGCGGCGGCCGCCAGGGCCGGGAACGGCGGCGTCAGCAGCGGCCGGCGTTCGGCGAAGCCGCTGAGCGGCCAGCGGGCCTGCAGGGCCGGGATGCCGTCGAGCGGCACCTGCACGTTGTCGGCGGCATTCAACAGGCCCTCGCTCGACGCCTCGGCGGCGAGGATGACGTTCCCGGCCTTCGCCACCGACGCGACCAGCGCGTCGTCGCTCTCCTTGCCGGTCCAGGTCGTGCCGCCGATGTCGGCGGTGCCCCGGGCTTCCTCGCTGAAGAGCACGTCGTAGACCACCAGCGTGGCCGGCCCGCGGGCCAGGAAGTCGACGAGCACGGCGTGCACCATCCGCGGCCACGGCCAGCGGCCGACGATCGGCTCGAGCTGGCGGATCGAGTGGTCGTCGATGAGCACCTGGGCGATCGCCGGCGGCGGGCCGCCGCCGGTGGCGACGGCGCGCAGCCGCGCGTCGTAGGTCTTCAGCTCCAGGGTCTGGAGCAGCGACGCCCCGCCCAGCGCCGCGGCGACCAGCGCCGCGGTCAACGTGAAGGCGGCCGCAACCGCCCAGCGGGTCATGCCGGCCCCGTCCGCATGCGTTCCGAATAGTACCGGTACACACGACGTGAGCGGTCGGGCCCGCGCCGGCGCCCGCCCCGGGCGCCGATGCCGCTACCGGGCCCGGGCCGACGCCGCGCCGCGGCGCGCCGCCGCGCCGACCAGCACCGCGCCACGGGTCCGTGCCGATCCAGCGGCCCGGCGGGCCGGCCCGGCCACGGCCGTACCGTTCACCGCCCGCCGGCCGGCGGCGATGCCCTTGGCAGCGGCCGGGGCAACCGGCTCCCGGCCCGTGAAGGCGCGCATCGACGCCTCGTCGTGGACCCAGGTGTCGTCGAAGAACTGCACCTGGCCGCTGGCCAGGTCGTGCTTGCCGCCGATGATCGCCACCTTGCCGGCCTCGATCAGGTGCTCGAGGATGTAGCTGCGGTTGAGCACCGCGCGCACCGATCGCCGGACGTTGAGATCGGTCACGTTCTCGACGAACGCGGCGTTCTTGGACGTGCGCCTGGACGTGTCGTGGGTCCGGCTTTCCTCGTACACGGCCGGCTGGATCTTCGACAGCAGCTCGGTGAGGTTGCCCAGCTCGACGTGATCGCACGCGCCCTTGATGGCGCCGCACGAGGTGTGGCCGAGGACGACGATGAGCTTGGAGCCGGCGACCTGGCAGGCGAACTCCAGGCTGCCGACGATGTCGGTGTTGACGACGTTGCCGGCGATGCGGACCGAGAAGATGTCGCCCAGCCCCTGGTCGAAGATGAGCTCGGCGGAGGTGCGGCTGTCGATGCAGCTGACGATGGTGGCGAACGGCCACTGCCCGTCGCGAGTCTCGTTGGCCTGCTGCAGCAGATTGCGGTTGACCCGCAGGTTGTTGATGAAGCGCAGGTTGCCTTCCTTCAGCAGTTCCAGGGCGCGAAGCGGCGTGATGGTCGCCTGGGTCTCGTGCGTATGAGCCTTCATGTGCGTGCCTCTCGAAACGTCGTGGACGAATCGCCGCGGGCCGATCGCGCGGCGGCCGTTGCCGCGTGCGCAGCGGCAGCCTCAGGGCACACGCGGTGCGTGGTCGAGGCCGGGGACGGCGGGAACCTAGGAGAGGCGGACGGGCGGACCGCGCGGCGTGGCCGTGCCGCGGACGGCGACGTGGTGCGCGAGGTGGGGCGGGCGGACACCGGCGGACGAGCACGCGAGCGCCGCGACGAGCACGGTCGCCGGAGCCGGGATGCACGCCCCAGGGTCGGCGGACGCGGGCGCGCCGGCGACGCCGCGATCCCGGGCGACGCCGACGTCGAACACGAAGTCGTCGTCGGGCTCGATCCACGCGCAGGGCTGATCGGGACGCGTCGAGCCGGCCAGAGCGGCGCCGCGGGCGGCGCGTTCCCGGCCGCCCGTGCGCAGTCGCGGCGTCGAGACGCCGGCGGCGATGGCCACGGCGAGCAACGTCGCCGCAAACGCGGTGATGTGCGTGGTGCGTCGGGTCACGGTCAGGCGCTGGCGCGCGATCGGGAGCGTTGGACAGCATACGCCACCGCCGCCGCGGGCACGCACCTTATCGGTCGGGAGGAGACAAGTTTTCACACCTTCCGATCCGGCCCATCCGGCGCCCTCCCGATCGAACGTTCGGTGTGGCCGGGCGGCCCGGGCGTCAGGCTTCGCGCTCGAGCTTGACCAGCAGGTAGGTGGCGTGGAGGAACAGGAACATCAGCCAGCCGACCCGTGGCATGCCGTTGTGGCAACGGACCCGGACGTGCTCGCCGGGGCGGGCGGTGAACTCCAGCCGGTCGTTGAACAAGGTGTTGTTGACGCGAATCGCGTGGGCGCCCGGCGGAATCTCCCGGGTGAGCGGCCGCCCGTACTTGATCTTGCCCCACGACTCGCCGTCGACCCAGACGTAGACCTGCCGATCCTGGAAGTCGCCGGCGGTGTCGCGGGTGATGGTCAGCGTGGCGCTGGTGGCCGGCGTCGATCCGCGGCGTTCACCGCCGGGCACCCCGTGCCATGCACGCTCGAACGTCTCGCGGTCGATGAGCGTCTCGGTGACCGGCGGCGCGAGGACGGCCGTCCGCATGACGGCACAGCATACCAGCGGCGGGCACCAGCGGGGCGTCGCGAATGGGCTGTGCTACCGTGCCCGCCGTGAGCGAGCCGGCGCCGTTGGTGGCGGCATGGACGGCGGCGGAGCCGCCGCTCGACGCCGACCTGAGCCGTCCGCATTGGCGGCGCGGACCGGAGGTCGCGCTGGCTCGGCAATGGAGCGGCGAGGCGGCGCCGGCCGGGCTCGAGACCACCGTGCGCCTGCTGTGGACCGCCGCCGACCTGTGGGTCGGCTTCGCCTGCCGGTATGTCGAGCTCGACATCGACGAGGCGCCGGACGCCAGCGTCGAGCGGGCCGCGCTGTGGGAGCGCGACGTGTGCGAGATCTTCGTCCGCTCGGCCGCCGAACCCGACGCCGCGAGCTACAAGGAATTCGAGGTGGCGCCGACGGCGCAGTGGTGCGACCTGGCCATCCGCCGGCCGCGCCTGGACGTGGACTGGCACTGGCAGAGCGGGATGCGGACGGCGGCAGCGATCGACGCCGCGCGCCGCCGCTTCACGGCGGTGATGCAGATCCCGTTTGCCGCCCTCGGCGGGCCGCCCACGGCCGGCGACCGGTGGCGCGCCAATCTCTTCCGCGTCGGGCGCATCGACGGGCGCCGTCACTACCTGGCGTGGGCACCCACCGGCACCCCGGCGCCCGACTTCCACGTCCCGGACCGGTTCGTCCCGCTGCGATTCGCCGCCCCCGGCGTCTGACGGCCCGGTCCGCGCCCGCCAACCTTCCGGGGCCCGGCGCCGTCTATACCGTGGCACGGTATACCGCCCAACGTCACTCATGCCGGACCTGCCGCGCCGCCGCCCCGCCGATCACCTGCCGCTCAGCGTGCCGGTGTTCCAGATCCTGTTGTCGCTCAGCGACCGCGACCTGCACGGCTACGCGATCATCCAGGACATCGGGACGCGAACCGGCGGCGAGGTGCAGCTCACCGCCAGCACGCTGTATGCGGCCGTGAAGCGCCTGCTCGACGGCGGGCTGGTCGAGGAGGTCGGCGCGGCCCGGTCCGCCGGCGACGACCCGCGCCGCCGCTACTACCACCTCACCGACGACGGCGTCGCCGTGGCGCGGGCTGAGGCAGCCCGGCTGGCGCGCGCCGTCGAGATGGCGCGCCGCAAGCGGCTGGTGCCCCGGAAGGTGTGATGAGCTGGTCCGGCCGGCTGCACCGCGTCACGCTGCGCCTGTTGCCGGCCGCGACCAGGGGCCGCCTGGGCGAGGACCTGGCGGCGGTGTTCGCGGCGCAGCTGGACGACGCCCGACGGGTCGGCCGGTGGGCGGCCGTCCGGCTGACCGCCCGGGAGCTGACCGCCCTGGCCGGCTTCGCCTGGACGGCACACCGTGAGGCGGCGCGGCGCCGCCGCGTCGACGACGACCGGCTCGCCGCCGGCAGGAGGCCCGCGATGGTTGGGGCGTTCGTGCAGGATCTTCGCTACGCCACGCGCCTGATGTGGCGCAGCCCCGGCTACGTCGGGGTGTGCGTGTTGACGATCGCGCTGGCCATCGGCGCCAACACCGCCATCTTCAGCGTGTTCCACGGCGTGCTGCTCAAGGCCCTGCCGTTTGCCGAGCCCGATCGCCTGGTCGTGCTCGGGCACCACACCGCGGGCGGCGAGGCGCTCGACAGCACGACCGCCGGCAACCTCTACGACTGGATGCGCGGCGCCACGGCGTTCGAGGCCATCGCGGGCTACAGCGCCACCGAGCGCATCGTCACCGTGCCGGACGGCACCGAGCGGATGCGCGGCGTCATCGCCGTCGGGCCGCTCTTCGAGGTGCTCGGCCGGCAGGCGGCCGTCGGCCGGGCGCTGACGGCGGCCGACGACGATCCCGCGGCGCCCCGGGTGGTGGTCGTCAGCGACGGGCTGGCGCGGCGGCTGTTTCCCGGCCGATCAGCGGTCGGCGAGGCCCTGACCATCAACGGCGAGCCGCATGCGGTGGTCGGGGTGATGCCGGAGGACTTCGCGTTCTTCGACTACGGCGACCAGTACTGGCTGCCGGCCCGCTTCGACACCGCCTTTCGCGACAACCGCGATCAGTACTTCCTGTCCGGCCTGGCCCGCCTGCGGGCCGACACCACGCGTGAGCAGGCGCGCGTGCAGTTGAACACGGTCATGGACGCCATCCGGCGCGCCCACCCGCAATTCACCGAGAACGCCGTCGCCGGGGTCGTGCCGCTGCGCGAGGTGCTGCTCGACGGCGTCGAGCGGCGGCTCACGCTCCTGATGGGGGCGGCCGCCTTCGTGCTGCTCATCGCCTGCGCCAACCTCGGCAACCTGCTGATGGCGCGGGCCACCGAGCGGCGCCGCGAGATGGCGGTGCGCCACGCGCTGGGGGCGGCGACCGGACGGCTCGCCCGGCAGGCACTCGCCGAAACGGTGTGGCTCGCGGCGACCGGCGGGGTGGGCGGTGTCGTCGTCGGCGCGGTGCTGGTCTCGCTGTTGACCCGGCACCTGCCGGCCGATCTGCCCCGGCTCGGCGGCGTCGCACTCGACGGCACCGTGCTGGCCTTCACGGCCGGGGTCACGCTGGCGGCCGGCCTGCTCATCGGCGTCTTTCCGGCCATGCGCGTCACGTCGGCCGATACGCTCGGGGCACTGCGCGACGGCACCCGGGTGGTCGGCCGCGGCAGCGTCGTGCGGGCCGGGCTCATCGGGTCGCAGGTCGCGCTGACGTTGATGCTGCTGGCCGGCGCGGCACTTCTGGCCCGCAGCTTCGCGGCGCTCACTTCCGTCCCGCGAGGTTTCGCCGCCGAACGCCTGCTGACGGTGACGGTGTCGGTGCCGACCAGCGTCTATCGCACCGTCGCGGAGCGGTCCGACTTCTTCGAGCGCGCGGCGACGGCGCTCGAGGCGCTCCCCGGCGTTCGGGCGGTCACGATGACGACGGCGCTGCCGGTGGACGGACGCGGCGCCGGCGCGTGGTTCAACCGGCTCGATCGCCCGACGCCGCCAGACCGCACGCCGCCGGCCGTGCCGTATCGCATCGTCCGCGCCAACTACTTCGCGGCGATGGGCATCGCGCTGCGCCGGGGCCGTGGGTTCACGGCGGAGGACGGCGCCGAGGGCCGGGCCGCGGTGGTCGTCAGCGAGTCGGTCGCGCGCCGCTTCTTCGCCGGCGAGGACCCGATCGGCAAGCGGATCTACCTCGGCGCCCCCGACAACCGCGTCGTGCCCGACGCGGCCATCGTCGGCGTCGTCGTCGACGTCAAGCAGCGCGGGCTCGACGAGGAGGGCGCCGAGGCGGTCTACGCGCCGCATCGAGGCGTGCGGTGGGCGCAGAACATGACCTTGGCGATTCGCACCGCCGGCGACCCGCGCGGACTCGCCGCGCCGGTCCGCACCCGTCTGCGCGCGCTCGATCCCCGGGTGCCGCTCACCCGGCTGCAGACGATGGACGACATCGTCGCCCGGGCGCTGGCGCCGACCCGCTCGTCGATGACGCTGGTGAGCGTCTTTGCCGGCGTCGCGCTGGTGCTGGCCGTGGTCGGGGTGTTCGGCGTCGTGTCCTACGCGGTGGCGCAGCAGCGCGGCGACCTCGCCGTCCGACTGGCCCTCGGCGCCACGGCGTCGGCCGTGCTGCGGCTGGTGCTGGGACGGGGTCTCGTCCCGGTGGCCATTGGCGCCGCCGTCGGCCTTGGCGGCGCGGTCGCGATGGCGCCGCTCATCGGCAGCCTGCTGTTCGGAGTGGCGCCGACCGACCCGCTGACGCTCGGGGCGGCCACGGTCGTGCTGCTCGGGACCGCGGCGGTCGCCGTCGCGCTGCCGGCGCGACGGGCGACCACCGTCGATCCGGTGGAGGTGTTGCGCCAGGGGTGACCCGCGGTGGCGCCGATCAGGCCTCGGCGGTCTGGTTGACGGCCGAGACGGCCAGGTGGGTCAGCTTGTGGTTGGCCGCCTTCTCCTGGTCGAGGATCGAGCCCAGCAGGTCGTGCGCCTCGGTGTTGCCGAGCACCTTGGCCCACTCGCGCAGCGAGCCGTAGCGCGAGATCTCGTAGTGCTCGATGGCCTGGCAGCAGCCGATGAGCGCCGCGTCCAGCGCGTCGTCGGAGGCCTCGCCGAGCACGCTTTCGGTCTCGGCGATCAGCCCATCGATGGCCGGGCACTTCTCCCCTGCCGCCGGTTTGCCGATCGTCGAGAAGACCTGCTGCAGCGTCTTGACGTGGCTCCTGGTCTCGGCCAGGTGGGCGCCGAGCGCGTCCTTGAGCTCGGGATGGTTGGCCGCCTTCTGGGCCTTCGGGATGGCCTTGGTGAGCGCCTGTTCGGCGTAGTAGATGTCCTGCAGGGTGTGCGCGAAGACGTCCGCCAGCGATTCCATGTCGTTCCCCCTTGTGACGGCGCGGTGGCCTGATCCACCGTCCAGGGCCGATCGAGCACGTCGCGTGCCAGTCGCGTCGTCGCGTGCAGCGCGCACCGAGGGACGCCCGCGCGGGGGCGTGGGTAACCGGCGACCTAGAGTGGCCGGCGCGATGACGCAGCCTCGCGAGGCCGATGCCGACGACGAATGTGGAGTTGGTACCGGTACGGGGATTCGAACCCCGGTTTGATGGCTGAGAACCACCCGTCCTGACCCCTAGACGATACCGGCACGAGGTCGCTGGAACACTCTACGGTAGCCGGGGCGCAACGGCAGTGTCAACCTCGTGACCGGGGCGGCTATCATCAGGCGATGCGGATGCTGAAACGCGTGGTGCTGCTGCTGGTGGTCGTTGGCGCCGGCGGCGCCGGGGCGGCCTGGGTGCTCGCCGGCCGCGAGGCGGGACCAGCCATCGAAGTCAAGAGCCCGGGGCGGTTCATCGGCCAGGCCGGGTCACTCGAGTTGTTCGTGGACGCGCCGGCCGGACAGCTGACGCGGCTGACCGCGATGGTCACCCAGGGCGACCAGACGATCCCGGTCTTCGCGCTCGACGGCAACGGGGACACGGAAGCCGATCCCGAGGCCGAGGTCAAGCAGGCGTCGTCGGACCGGCTGTGGGTGATCCGGCCGCTCGGCAAGCGCGCCCAGCCGGCCCTGGTCGCCGGCCCGGCCACGCTGACGGTCACGGCCGGGCGTCCGGTGCTGTTCGGCTACCGCGAGGCGGTGACGACCGTGACCCGCGACGTCGAGGTGCGGCTCGATCCCCCGCAGGTCGCGATCCTCTCCACGCACCACTTCCTGAACCTCGGCGGGTCGGAGTTCGTGGTGCTGCGCGCCTCGCCGCCCGACGTCGAGGCCGGCGTCCGCGTCGGCGAGCGGTCGTTTCCCGCCTTCCCGGCCAGTGCCGTCGGCGTGGCCGACCCGGCGCTGCGGGTGGCGTTCTTCGCCCTGTCCTTCGACGAGGACGCGGCGACGCCGGTGAGCGTGTTCGCGCGCGACGAGGCCGGCAACGAGGCCACCGCGCGCCTGGATCGCCAGGCGTTCCCGAAGCGCTTCCAGCGCTCGACGATCCCCATCGATCGCGGTTTCCTCGACAAGGTCGTCCCGGCCATCGCCCAGAACACGCCGTCACTCGGCCTCACCGTGGACGCCGGCGCCGATCTGCTGCCGGCGTTCCTGACCATCAACCGCGACCTGCGCCAGCAGAACAACGCCACCATCGCTGCTCTGGCGGCGAAGACCGCGCCCGAGATGCGCTGGCGCGAGGCGTTCTCGCAGCTCGGCAACACCCAGGTCGAGTCGCGGTTCGCCGATCATCGCACCTACACCTTCGAGGGTCGCGAGATCGACCAGCAGACGCACCTGGGCTTCGATCTGGCGTCGACCCGACAAGCGCCGGTGACGGCGGCCAATCGCGGTGTCGTCGTCCACGCCGCCTATCTCGGGATCTACGGCAACTGTGTCGTCGTCGACCACGGCCTCGGCGTGCAATCGCTCTACGCGCACCTGTCGTCGATGGACGTCGCGGAAGGCGACGCCGTCGAGAAAGGGCAGACCCTCGGCCGGTCCGGCACCACCGGGCTCGCCGGCGGCGACCACCTGCACTTCACCATGCTGGTGGGCGGCGTGCAGGTGAACCCGGTCGAGTGGTGGGACGGGCACTGGATGGAGGATCGGGTGTTCCGCAAGATTCGCGAGGCGGGCGGCACGGCACCGGCGGCGCCGTGATCGGCCGGCGCATCGCGGTGAGTCGTCTGGCCGTGGCGCTGCTCGTCGTCGCGACGGCGGCGTGCGGCGGCAACGGAGCGGTCCCGGCCGACCCGGCGGCGTCGGCCGCGGCGCCGGACCCGGCCAGCGTCGGCACCGTGCGCGGCCGGATCACGCTGGCCGGCACGCCGCCCGCCGCGACCATGTTGCGCCTCGACGGCGACAAGACCTGCGCGACGTTCTTTCCCGACGCCCGGCGGCCCACCGAGACGTGGGTGGTCGGCGACGAGGGCGGACTGGCCAACGTCTTCGTGCACGTCACCGCCGGCCTCGACGGCCGCAGCTATCCGGTGCCCGCCGCCCCGGTCGTGCTCGACCAGCAGCGCTGCTGGTACACGCCCCGGGTCGTCGGCGTCCGCGTCGGCCAGCCGCTGCAGATCCGCAATTCCGACCCGCTGCTGCACAACGTCCGTGCCAACTCGGTGGTCAACGAGCCGTTCAACCAGGGGCAGCCGGTGCAGGGCACGCGCTACTCGCACACCTTCTCGGTGGCCGAGGTGATGGTGCCGATGAAGTGCGACGTGCACGCGTGGATGGACGCCTGGATCGGCGTGGTCAACCATCCGTACTTCGCCGTCACCGGGCCCGACGGCAGCTTCACGCTGCCCGGCCTGCCGGCCGGCACCTACACGGTGGAGGCCTGGCACGAGGCGGGCGGCACCCAGTCGGGAACCGTGACGGTCGCCGGCGGCGGCACCGCGACGTTGGACCTCGGCTTCACCGCGCCGACGTCATGAGCGAGCCCATGCCGTCACGATCGGTCAGCTCGCCCGCCGACGTGCCGGCCGACGCGCCGGCCGCCGTGCGGGCGCCGTCGGCGTTCGCCGATTTCGTCACCCTCACCAAGCCGCGTCTGAACCTGCTGGTCGTGATGACCACCTTGGTGGCGTACTACGCCGGGCGGCGGAATGGGGCGCCGCTCGCCGAGCTCGTGCACACCGTCGTCGGCACCACGCTGGTCGCCGCCGGCGCCTCGGCGCTCAACCAGGTGTGGGAGAAGGACACCGACAAGCGGATGCGGCGGACGCGGCGCCGGCCGCTGCCCGATGCCCGTCTGGCGACGCGGCCGGCGCTGGCCTTCGGCCTGGTGCTCACGCTGGTCGGCGTCGTCGAGCTGTGGGCGGGTGTCAACGCGCTGTCGGCGATGGTGGCGCTGGTGACGATGCTCACCTACGTCATCTGGTACACGCCGCTGAAGCGGCGTTCGTCGCTGTCCACCATCGTCGGCGCCATCCCCGGCGCGCTGCCGGCGCTCATCGGCTGGGCGGCCGCCACCAACTCGCTGTCGTTGCCGGGCTGGGCGCTCTTCGCCATCGTCTTCTTCTGGCAGATGCCGCACTTCCTGGCCATCGCCTGGATGCATCGCGATGACTACGCGCATGCCGGGATGCCGCTGCTGCCGGTGATCGCCCCGGACGGACGCAGCACCGGACGCCAGGCCGTGCTCTATGCCGCGGCGACGATTCCGGTCAGCCTGCTGCCGACGGCGGTGGGGCTGGCCGGTCCGCGCTATCTGGCGGCCGCGATGGTCCTCGGCGCGATCGTCCTGTGGCTGGCGTTCGAGTTCGCCGCCACCCGGTCCCACGCCGCGGCGCGCCGGCTGTTCTTCGCGACGATCATCTACCTGCCGCTGCTCTGGCTGGTGCTGGTGCTCGACCACCGCGGATAGGGGCCAGACCCCTTTCCTCGGTCAGCCAGCCTTTCGACTGCCTCCAGCCAGAAAGGGGTCTGACCCCTATTCTGGCCAGAACTTGAAAGGGGTCTGACCCCCTTAGGGGTAGAGCAAATACTGCGCACGCAGGCGACGCCACGCCGCCTCGGCACCGGCCCAGCCGGCGGCGACGGCGGCCGGATCCTCCCCCGCCCGCAGCCTGGCGAAGTCGGCGCGCGACCCGAGCAGGCGTTCGGAGGTCTTCTTGTCGAAGGCGTCGCCGTGCAGGCGCCACAGCGCCGACGCGATCTCGATGCCGACGCGGGCCGGCGCCAGCGCGTCGCGATCGGTGACGACCATGAACACGCCCTGGCAGTCCATCCCGGCGTGCACGCTGGAGGTCGGCGTGAAGCGCACCGGGTAGAAGCGGATGCCGGGCAGCCCGCGCGCGTTCAGGGCCTGCGCCAGGCGCGGGCCGTCGATCCACGGCGCGCCGATCTGCTCGAACGGCTGATCGGTGCCGCGGCCGACCGACAGGTTGCCGTACTCGAGCGCGCCGATGCCCGGATACAGCGTCGCCTGGGTGAGGTTGCGCATGTTGGGCGACGGGTTCACCCACGCCAGCCCGGTGTGATCGAACCAGTGATCGCGCCGCCAGCCCTCCATGCGCACCACGGTGAGCTCGGCGCCGATCGACCGCTCGGCGTTGAAGAGCTGCGCCAGCTCGCCCAGCGTCAGCCCGTGACGGATCGGCATCGGCAGGTAGGCGATGAAGCTGAGGAGGTCGTCGTCGGGCAGCGGCCCTTCGATCTTCCAGCCGCCGATCGGGTTGGGCCGGTCGAGGACGACGACGCGGATCTGCCGCCTGGCCGCTGCCTCGAGCACGTAGCCCATCGTCGCCGGGTAGGTGTAGAAGCGGGCGCCGACGTCCTGCAGGTCGACCACCATCGTGTCGATGCCCTCCAGCATCGCGTCGGTAGGCCGACGGGTGTCGCCGTAGAGCGAGTGGATCGGCAGCCCGGTGGCCTCGTCGGTGGACGACGGCACGTCGGCGTCGAGCACGCCGCGGATGCCGTGTTCGGGGCTGAAGAGCGCCACGAGCGACACGCCGGGGGCCCGGTAGAGCAGGTCGATGGTGGTCGCCCCCGACGCCGCGCGGCCGGTGTGGTTGGTGACCAGGCCGACGCGCCGGCCCTGGAGCAGCGCGAAGCCGTCGCGCGTCAGCACATCGATGCCGGTGAGGACGCGGACCGGCGGCGGCCCGACGATCGGCCGGGCCGGATCGGACGAGGCGCCGAAATCGGTGCCGGTGGACTGCAGGCCCGTCGGATCCTCGAACCCCGGTCCGCCGGTGACGGCGGCGGCGGCGAGCGTGGCGACGCGGGCCCGGAGCGGCGTCACGTCACCGGTGCCGTCCGGGTGCAGGCGGCTCGACAGGAAGATCACGAACAGCCGGGTGCGGGGATCGACCCAGATCGACGTGCCGGTGAAGCCGGTGTGCCCGAAGGAGCCGAGCGGCATCAGCTCGCCGCGATTGCCCGAGAAGCTGGTGTCGAGATCCCACCCCAGCCCGCGTCGGGCGGCCATGGCGGCCGGTGTCGCCGGCGCGATCATCTTGGCGACGGTCAGCGGCGCCAGGACCCGCCGCGAGCCGAGCGCCCCGCCGCCGAGCAGCATGCGCGCGAAGCGGGTCAGATCGCGAGCCGTGCTGAAGAGCCCGGCGTGACCGGCCACACCCCCCATCCGCCGGGCGGTGGGATCGTGGACGACGCCGCGCAGCGGCTCGACCTCCGGCGCCTTGCACGGCCAGGCGTCGAGGAACCGGCAGCGTTCGGTGGGGGCGATGCGGCCGATGCGTTCGATGGGCGGCAGGAACCCGGTGTCGGCCATGCCCAGCGGGTCGAAGACGTGGCGGGCCACGTACTGCTCGAGCGGCAGGCCCGAGGCGCGGGCCACGATGTGGCCGAGCAGGAAGAAGTTGATGTCGCTGTAGACGAACTGCGCCCCCGGCGGCGCCGTCGGCACTTCGTTGACCGCCAGGTCGATGGCCGCCTCGTAGCCCTTCCAGGACTCGCCCAGGTCGACGTCGGGGCGCAGACCAGACACGTGGGTCAACAGGTGGCGGACGGTGATGCCCCGCTTGCCGAAGCGCTCGAAGCCAGGCACCCAGGAGGCCACCGGGTCGGTGAGCCGGACGGTGCCCTGCTCCACCAGCTGCATCACCGCGGTGGTCGTCGCCACGACCTTGGTGAGCGACGCCATGTCGAAGACCGTGTCGAGCGTCATCGGCTCGGCGGCCGGCACCACGGCCCGCTGACCGTAGGCTTTCTCGTAGAGGACGGCGTCGCCGCGGCCGACGACCACGACCGCCCCGGGCAGCTGGCCGGCGGCGATCGCCCGCGCCACTACCTCATCGATGGCGGCCAGCCGGGCGGGATCCACACCGGCCGGGCGGCTGGCCGGGCGGGCCGCCGGCTGCGACCAGGCGGCCGGTTCCGGTGTCCAAAGGAGCGAGAGCACCGTCCCGAGGACGACGCCCCCGACGGCACCTGTCGCGGCGCGGCGAACCTTGACGCTGGGCATGGCGGGCACCGCGCGCTAGCATATACTTGGAAGGTTTTCCGGATTTCCAGGGAGAGACACTACGATGCGTGAAAGTCTGAAGCTGTCGCTCGCGGCCCTGGCGGTCGTGCTGCTCGGCGCCCTTCCGGTGGCGGCCCAGACCGGCCGTATCGGTGGCGTCGTCAAGGACGACAAGGGCCAGCCGATCAAGGGCGCGTCCGTGGTCGCCGAGAACCCCAGCGCGTCGCCGCCGTCGTTCACCGCGACGACCGACGACCGCGGCCGCTTCTCGATCATCGGGCTGCGCGCCGGCAACTGGAAGCTCACCGCGTCGGCGAACGGCTTCCAGCCGTCGGTCGGCCAGGTGCCCATCCGCACCATCGGCCAGCCCAACCCGCCGGTGGAGTTCACGCTCGCCCCCGGTGCGTCCGGCCCCGCCGGCGCTTTGGCCGGCGTCGACACCAAGGAGCTGCAGGAAGAGCTCGCCGCGGCCGACGCCAAGCTGACCGCGAACGACTTCGACGGCGCCATCGCCGCCTACCAGGCGATGCTCACCAAGGTGCCGGCGCTGACCATGCTGCACCTGCAGATCGGCCGGGCGCAGCGCGCCAAGAAGGACTACGACGGCGCGCTGGCGTCCTATCAGAAGCTGCTCGAGGCCGACCCGAACAACGAGCGCGCCAAGATCGAGGTCGGCATGACCAACCTCGAGAAGGGCGACTTCGCCGCCGCCGAGACCGCGCTCACCGAGGCGTCGCAGAGCATGAGCGCCAGCCGCGAGGTGTTCTACAACCTCGGCGAGGTGAAATTCGCCAAGGGCGAGACCGACGCGGCGATGGCCGCCTACCAGCGGGCCATCGACATCGACGCCAACTGGGCCAAGCCGTACTTCAAGCTGGGCCTGGGCAAGCTGCAGAAGGCCGACATGGCCGGGGCGCTCGAGATGATGGAGAAGGTCATCGCCGTCGAGCCGAACTCCGCCGAGGCCGCCCAGGCCAAGGCCCTCATCGAGCAGCTCAAGAAGGGCTAGCCCGGCCCGCCGCGCTCGATGCCAGTCAGTGCCGCCCGGCGGTCCCAGCGGCCGCCGGGCGGGAGTTCCGCGTCGCACTGGCGCGGCGTGGTCATCCTCGGGCTCGTCGCCGCCGCCGTCATCGCCTCGGCGTTGGTCGGCTGGCGCTTCGCCCGCGAGTCGTCCCCGGTCGGCGGGCCGATTCTCCTCATCTCGATCGATCCGCTGCCGACGTCCGGGCTGGCCGCCTACGGCGGCAGCGGGCGGCTCACCCCCCATCTCGATCGGCTGGCCGGCGACGCGGTGGTCTTCACGCGGGCGTCGGCGCATGCGGCCGCCGCGCTGCCCGCTCATGCCGCGCTCCTGACCGGCACCCTGCCCTTCGCGCACGGCCTGCGTGACGACGTCGGCTTCACCCTCGCCGAAGGCGCCGACACGCTGGCGTCGCGGCTGGCCGAGCGCGACTTCGCCACCGCGGCGGAGGTGTCGAGCTTCCTGCTGCGACCCGGCACCGGCCTCGCGCGGGGCTTCCAACGCTACGAGGCCCCGCCCGGTGGCGCCGCCGAACCCGGCGCACCGCCTGATGTCGTCCGTGCGGCCGAGGCCACGGCGCGCGCCGCGGCCAGCTGGATCGAGGCTCAGGACTCCGAGCGCTTCTTTCAGTTCCTGCACCTCGACGCCTCGTCGCTGGCGCCGATGGCGCCCGATGGCACGCGAGGGCTGCGCATGGCCGAAGCGGTCATCCTGGAGGCGGATCGCGCCGCCGGCAGCGTGATCGAGGCGGTGCGCCGCAAGGGCTGGTACGACGCCGCGCTGGTCATCGTCACGGCGGCGTCGGCGGCGCCGTGGGATGCGCCGGAACAGCGGCCCTTCGTCCTCACCGACGATGCCCTGCACGTACCGCTGCTGGTCAAGATGCCCGGGACGACCGCCGGCACCCGCCTCGACGATCCGATTCAGCACATCGACCTGACGCCGACTGTCCTCGACCTGGTCCGGGCCCCCGGATCGGCGGCGCTGCCCGGGCGGTCGTTTCGCGCTGCGCTCGAAGGCGACGACGGCCCGGGCGCGGAGGCGCCGCGCTACGCCGAAGCCCTCTCGGGGGCGCTCCGCTTCGGCTGGCCGGCGCTGCGCACGCCGGCGACCCCCGACGCCTTCCCCGGCTCGACCACACCGGCCTCGCCGGCCCCCGCCGACGAGGCGACGCGGGCAGCGTTGGCGCGCCTCGGACAGGTGGCGCCGACGCTCCTGCCGGCCACTCCGCCGGCCGCGCCGCTGCCGGAACCGGCGCCGAGCGACCTCGCCCCGTTCCTCGCCGCCTACGTGTCCGCGGCTCGCCACGAGGCCGACCGCGCGCTGGTGCCGGCGGTCGCCGCCTACCGCGAGGTCGTGAGCCGGCAGCCCGCCGAGGCCAACGCGTGGTACCGCCTGGGCGTGGCTGCCGCCCGGCTCGGACGCGTGGACGAGGCCCAAGGCGCCTTCGATCGCGTGGACGCGCTCAGGCCCGGCAGCGGCGACGGCACGCTGGCGGCGGCCCGGTTCGACATCGATCGCGGCGCGCTCGACGGCGCCGCCGGGCGTCTCGAGCGGCTGCTCGCCGCCACGCCGGAGGTGGCCGCACCGATCGCGGCGGCCGCACACGCGCTGGCCGCCGAGGTTGCGGCGATCCGCCGGCAGCGGGTGGTCGCCCGCCAGCACGCCGAGGCGGCGCGCCTGGCCGCGCCGGACATCGACGTCACCCAGTTCGTGGGCGCGGTGCTGCAGCACGGCGCCGGCCGCTACGCCGACGCCCTGGCCGCGCTCGATGCGTTAACCGCGTCAACCGATGGCTCGGCGCCGCCCGGGCTGGAGTGGTATCGCGGCGACTGCCTGGCGCGTCTCGGCCGCCACGAGGAGGCGCTGGCCGCGTTCGAACGCCAGGTCGCCGTCGCGCCGTTCGACACCCGCGCCCACGCCGGCCTGGTCACGTCGCACCACGCCCTGGGGCACACCGCCGAGGCAGCCGCCGCCGTCGAAGCGCTGGTGCGCCAGGTGCCGACACCGGGCGGCTACGCGACGGCGGTACGCCTCAGCCAGACCATCGGCGATCGGGAACGGGCGACGCAACTGCGCGACGAGGCGCGGCAGCGGTTCGCCGGCGAGCCGGGTCTGCGGCTGCTGCCGCGGTAGCGCCGGCACGTAGGGCAGCCCTTCAGGGCTGCCGCGGCGCAGACGAAGCTCCGCGCAAAGTCAGGACGAGACCCGTGCCCTCTAGCGCCCGCGGGGCGTCACCCGGCGCTCGGCTTCGTCGATCATCCGGTCGATGTTGGGCGTGGCCGGATCGAGCGATCGCGCCGTACGCCAGCTGGCCAGCGCCTCGTCGAACCGGCCGGCGCGGGCGGCCATCACGCCGCGGATCACGTGCGGCCGCGCGAAGCGCTCGTCGAGCATCAGCGCGGCGCGCACGGCCGCTTCGGCGCCGGCGACATCGCCGCGCTGGGCGAGCAGCCAGGCCAGCGTCGCCTGCTGCGCCGGCGACTCCGGGAACGACCGCAAGCTCTCGGCGAGATCGTCCTGGGCGCGGGCCAGCGCCTCGCCGGCCCGCCCCGGGGCCGCGGTGACGTCGAGGCCGAGCAGCGCCTCGGCAGCACGTGCCCGCACGACGCGGGCGTCGTCCACGGTCCGCGCCATCAGGACGGCCAGGATGCGCTCGTCACGCTGCTCGAGCGCGCCCAGGGCCCGGACGGCCGCGGCGCGCACCATCGGCTCGGGGTCGGCCGCGGCGCCAAGGAGGGCGCCGAGCACGCGAGGCTCCGGGAGTTCGCGCGGCCCGGTCGCGGCAGCGCGGCCCGGCTGGGACGTGGAGGTCTGCGTGGCCGAGGGGCCGCCGTCGAGGACGCGCGTGCCGGCCAGGACGCCGATGTACTCGGCGGCACTGGCCCGCAGCACCGCCCCCTGCGTCCGATCGACCGCGACCGCCGCCAGCGCGGGCAGCACCGATCGATCGCCGGTGCCGGCCTGGTACATGGTCGTGGCCAGGCGCGTGTTCTTGCGGCGCCGCTCGCCGTCGCCCCACCAGGTGTCCATCTGCCGCGCCGCCCATTCCGGCGTCTTGTCGTCGTGGCAGGTCGTGCACGCGTTGGGCACGCCGAACGCGACGGTGGTCTCCGGCACCGGGGCCTGGAACGTGTGATCGCGGCGCCGCATCAGCAGCCGCCAGTTGACGTCGCTCATGTGGCAACCGACGCAGCGGCTGCCGGCGGAATCGGCGCCATGGAACGAATGGGCGGTGAGCTGCGCGTCGGTCCACGGAATGCGGCTGTCGGGCCCGTCGGCCGGCCGGCTGGAGATCCGCGGCCGCCGCCCGTCGGCGATCGCCGTCGCGCCGGCGATCGGCGTCGCCGGCGGCGACTGGTGGCACTGCGTGCACAGCCGATCGCCCTCGCGGCCGTCGTGGACGTTGACCTTCAACGAGAAGTCGAAGTCCGAGCCGTGGGCGACGTGGCAGTTGGTGCAGGTGATCGCCCCGGCGCGGAAGCACCCCGAGAGGGTCAGGGCCTGCGGCCGGTTGAAGCGGTTGGGCCGGCCGTCGGGCCAGAACTCGCCCTGCGCGTCGAACTCCGGCAGCGGCTCGCTGACCAGGAACGGCAGCGCGTGATCCTCGTAGCGATCGCCGGCGGCGAAGGTCGTGAACAGGTTGCGCTTGTTGCCGTGGCAGTAGGCGCAGCTGTCGAAGGTGCGGCGCGGCTCGGCCGAGCGCGGCGAGAAGATCTTCAGGATCGCCGACAGCTGCCGGTTCGAGGCCCGTGAGCTGTAACGGGGCATCGACGCCGGGTCGGCGGCCCAGGCCTCGGTCAGCGCGATGTGATCGCGGCCGGGGCCGTGGCAGGCCTCGCAGCCGATGCCCAGTTCGGTCCAGTGGGTCCGGTAGGCCCTGGCCGGCGGGTCGTAGCCGCGATCGAGGTTGGTGGCGTGGCAGTTGAAGCAGTTGACGTTCCAGACCTGCTTCAGGTCGTGGGCGCCGTCGGGAATCGGCGTCGTCTCCTTCCAGTCGAGCCAGCGCCCGCTCTCGACGTGCCAGAAGATCGGCAGCACGTACATGCGGCCGTCGGGCAAGGTCGACAGGTAGCCCTGGAACCGCTTGGAGCCGAGGGTGTAGTCGACCGCGTAGGTCTCGGCAGCGCGGTCGCCGGCGCGCACGGTGACCTGCGGCACGCCGCCCTTCCGGCCGAAGGTGTAGGAGCGGCCGTGGGCGGTCAGCGTGGTCCGGCCCGAGAAGTCGCCGAGCACGGTGGCCTCGGCGACCGGCCGGGTCATCTGGATGTGCAGCGACGCCTTCCACTTGGCGTAGGCGTCCTCGTGGCACGACTCGCAGGCCGCCGAGCCGACGTAGCCGGCGTCATCGGCCGGCACGGGCGCCAGCGGCACCGCCGCAGGTGCGGCGGGCGCAGCCTGCCCCCGCGGGCTGGCCGTGACCCAGGTCGTCGCGGCGAGCAGCGCGGCGGCGCAGGCGAGCAGGAGGCTGCCGGAGCGCATCGGTCGCATTCTAGCTGCTCCAGCGGATCGCCGGGCCAGGGTGCGGCCCGACATCCGGAGTGGAGCTGGCGATCCGCGAGAACTCGAAGCTGAACGGCACGCTGTTGGCGGTCGATACGCCCGGTCGCATCACGGGCCGGCGCGCCGTTCGACGTGCGGCTCATTCGTTCGTGGTGCACGTGCCGGTGCGCGATTGATTTCGAACCACTCGATTCGCAGCGAGCGGCTCCTGATGGAGCCACTCGACTACAACCTACTGTTTCGACGGTGCGTGGACCTGGAGCTGGACTAGCCGATCCGGATGGCCGGCCGTGCCGGCGCGCGTCTACCGTGAGGTTCGACGCGTTCCTTACCCAGGCGATCGTTCCGTTCGCCAGTGCGATTCACGTGGTGAAGGACCTCCAGTCGGCTGCGAGTCACGCCGTCGACGCGTCCGGCTTCCTCATACACTGCACCGCGAGCAACCTGGGGCCGCTGCGCAAGGAAGTGTCGGTCCGGGGCGTCGCATTCCCGCCGCACTGATCTCAAGCACCTCCCGCCAGTGCTGAGCGAATGATCTCGTCGCGCTTCGCCTGCCCCGGATAGTTGATCAGGACGGCCTTGCGGGTCCCTTTGAACACGAACAGGCTCCCGGCCGCCGCTCCGACGACTCCGCACTCGACGAAAAGGCGTTCGATATCGGCCAGCGAACTCGCACCACCCGACACCGTCATCGGCAGCGTCGTAGCGGCCCTCACGGCCCGCGCGAGCGCGAGGTCGTAACCCTGCATGGTGCCGTCCCGGTCGATCGAATTGACCAGAATCTCTCCGGCCCCCAGCGATGCTGCCCGGCCGGCGACGTCCGTGAGCGTCAGCCCGGTCGGCGTGCGGCCGTTGTGCGTGCACACGTCGTAGTCTGTGCCGCCGGGACGTTGCCTGACGTCGTACACGGCCACGACGCTCTGGCTGCCGAGCTCGTGAGCGATGGCCTGAATCAGCGCCGGATTCTGCAGTGCGGCCGAGCTGATGGCAATCTTCTCCACGCCGAGGCCGATGATTCTCGCCGCCTGGTCGACGGTCGTGATGCCGCCGCCGTAGCAGAGCGGCATCCGGCACTCCACGGCGATCTGGGCGACCAGCTTGAAATTCGGTTCAGCGCCGCGGGTCGTCGCGTCGATATCGACCAGAATGAGCTCGTCGGCCTCCTTCTCGTTGAAGATCCTCACCGCATTCACCGGATCGCCGACGTACTTCTCGTCGTCGGTGAAGCGGACGGTCTTGACGAGCCCCCCGTTCCTGAGCAGCAGCGAGGGGATGATCCGTGGGCGTAGCATCTCAGATCTCGGCGAAATTCTTCAGGAGCTGCACCCCGTCGTGATGGCTCTTCTCGGGGTGGAACTGCACACCGTAGACGTTGTCGGCGCGCACTGCGCACGCGAACTCGCCGCCGTAGTCGGCCAGTGCGATCGTGTCCTCGGCGCGATCGCACTGGAAGTAGTACGAGTGGAGAAAATAGAACCTCGGCGACTCGAGTCGGGCGAACAGGGGCTCATGTGCGATCGGGCGCGCATCGTTCCAGCCCATGTGGGGCACCGGCCGCGTCGCGACCACCGATGCCAGCGACCGGACCTGCCCCTCGATCCAGCCGAGGCCGGGCAACCGGCCTTCATCGCTGTAACGCCCCAGCATCTGCATGCCCACGCACACACCGAGGAGCGGGACCCTCCGGCGCAGCACGGCGTCGTCGAGCGCGCTCCGCATGCCGGATTCGGTGAGCCGAGCCATGGCGTGATCGAATGCGCCCACCCCGGGCAGGATGACCTTCGCCGCGTCGTGCAAATCGTCGGCGCGGGTGGCAGTTCGTGCCGCGACGTTCAGGCGCCGATAGACGTTCAGGAAGGCGTTGACGTTGCCCAGGCCGTAGTCGACGATGGTGATCATCGGATGATGGCCCGTTGTACGCCGAGCAGCCGCAGCGCCTGGGTGCCCAAGTTGATTACCGGCATGCTGTGCCGGTAGTCCCGGTAGGTCTTGTTCGGGCCGTCGAGGAACGCGCGCAGCTCGTCCACGCCGAGATCCAGTTTGGTCGCTACGTATTCGAAGTCGTGGGCAATCGACTCGTCGTCGTAGGCGGGCTGGCTGATCGTCCGGAGCGCGTCGTCACGAGTCATCTGTTTCGTGAGAATCAGGCTCGAAAAGTGCGCCCGCCGCTTGTCGTAGCCGAACTTGGTTGGCAGCCAGTAGCCCTCGTAGAACCGCGTGAAGCGTGACTCGTAGTGCTTGTGGGCATAGCGTTGCCACCCGAAGCGATCCATCAGCAGCCGCATCGCCTCATCTTTGATGTACCGTACGTTGTTGAGCGGCTTGACGACCCGAACTCCCTTGACAAACCGGTAGTACACCTTGAACTTCAGGATGTCAGCGGTCGGAAACCGCTCGAGTGGTCGCGTGCCGAAGCGCCGATGGATGTCCTTGAGCTGACGCAGATCGGTCGCGTGATAGTGCCACTCAAGGGGCTCGCGTACGCATTCGGTCGAGTAATTGGCCCCGGTGAGGATGTAGCGAACGCCGTGGCGGGCCGCGAAGTTGTACAGTCCGGCGAAGAACGCGTGGTCCTGGGGCGTATCGAGATGCGGCACCTGCGCCTTGAAGAAGGCCAGCTGGAGGTCCCGCATCTCGAGCCAGTCGACGACTTCGGTATGAAGGTCGAGGCCGAGACCATCCACCAGCTTTTCGATGTTGTTGACGGCCTCCTGTGAGTTCCATCCGGCATCGACGTGCAGCAGTAGCGGCCGCAGGCCGAGCCGCTCCTTGGCCAAATAGACGACGTACGAGCTGTCGACGCCGCCGGAGAGGCCGATGACGCAGTCGTATTCACGACCGCGCCCGTGATGCTTGATGGCCTCGACCTCGCGCTCCAGCTCGCGGGCGCCGATCTCGTCGGGATGCCAGTTCGGCAGGATGTGCTGGTAGAAGTTGTTGCAGTAATCGCACCATCCACGGTCATCGAACACGATGTTCGAGTCAGACGTGTCCATGATGCAGTTGGCGCAGATTTGATAGGGGCGCTTCGCCATATCGAGCGTTACGTGCGAGCGGTGGCAGTGCCGCCGCGGTCGTCCAGAAGGAATCCATAGTCCTCGCCGTTGTCGGACGCGGCGAAGATGCGATAGCCGGCGGCGTTCAAGTTGGCCACGGCCCGTTTGGTCCGTTCCACGCCGACGTTCGTGAACCGGTGGTGGAACTCGACCAGGATCTGGCGCACCGGCAGCCGCTGCGTGAGGAGGTCGTCGAGGACCTCGTACTCAGCGCCCTCGATGTCCATCTTCAGCACATCGATGGCCGTGTGGCCGAGCTCTCGCATGATCGTCGAGAGCCGGCGCACTTTCACGGTGATGGCCCGCGCGTCAGTCTGACCATCGGGCAGCAGCGTGTGCGAAATGTGGTCGGGGGAAGCCGGAGGAAGGAAGGCTGCTAACCCGTCGGTCGCCGCCAGGGCGACCTGGTGGTAGGTGAAGCCCTCGGGCAGCGGAATGCTCGCCAGATAGGCGAGCGATCCCGGGGTAGGGTCGAACGCGTGGATGGCGAGGCCGTAGGCCGCCATCAGCGACAGGTCGAAGGTGACGTCCGTCCCGATGCCCACGGAGTACACGACCGCGCGGGGGTTGAGACCCGTCGGGCAGATCCACCACCCGCCGTACTCGCTGCCGTGCCGTTCGCGAGGCATATCAGTCTGGACGAGGAAACGGACGTCGCGACCGACCGCGCAGCGCACCGCTCGACGCGCCCGACGGTAGGCGGATCGCAGCGTGCTCATGCCGACTCGCTCCCGGCTCGTCCCGCTGGCCTCGCCCCGGTTCCGTCCGCGGGCTGTGCCGTGGCCAGCAGGGCTTCGTGATAGCAGAAGTGCCGGGTCGCAAAGGCAGGCGCCAGCCGCAGCAGCAGGTCTTTCGTATGGTAGTGGATCGCGCCCTTACGGCCAGATTCGAAGCTGTAGACCGCCTTGGACGGATTGGTGGTCACCTGCCTCAGCACGCGGAGCCCGACCGACTGGACCAGCCAGCGGATCGTCCGCGGCGAGTAGAAGTTGATGTGTCCGACCCGGTCGGCCACATAGTCCTTCGCGCGCCGCGTGGTGTCCTCGGTCGGCACCTCAACGAACACGTAGCGGGCGACGCGCGCGGCCTCGAGGAGGAGCTGCCGCGGGTGCTCGAGGTGCTCGACGACGTGGCTGAGGACGGCGACATCGAACCGGCCGGACTCCCACGGGAGACGGGCGCCGTCGAAGAGCCGGCACTCGACCAGTCGTGGAATCGCGCGGCCCTCGATCACGGCGACTCCGGATCGCGAAATCTCGGCCGCATGGAGCTGGTCGCCGAAACCGAGCTCGGACAACTGCTGCAGCACCGATCCATCCCCGGCACCGATTTCCAGCACCGACGACACGCGCATCGGCCGACACAGCGCCACGATGTTCGCGGCCTTGTCGAGCGCGCCCAACCGGCGCCACTCGGACACGCCGTCGGCGTAGTAGTCCTCGTACTGCTCCACCACGTCTGGCCGCACGTCGGCGTCTGCGCTCATTGGTTCGCCACTCGATCGAGAACGCCCATCACTGCGCGCTGGAATGTGGCCGTCCGGTAGACATCCAACGCCGTGGTGTGGTTCGTCATCGCCATCTGCCGCAGGGCATCAGGCGCGCTCACCGCCGCGGTGAGCGCCGCACGCAACGCGTCGACCGATCGCGCTGCGACCTGGAGACCGTTCACGCCGTCGCGGAACACATCGGGAATGCCGCTGTGGGCCGTCGTGATCACCGCGCATCCGGACGCATACGCCTCGAGGATGCTGATCGGCTGGCCTTCGTAGGCATAGTACGTCGGCAGGCAGAACACGTGAGCCTGCCAGAAGAGCTCGCGCTTGCGGTCCCCGGCCACGGTGCCGTGGTACTGGATGCGCCGGTCGCCCGCCACTTTCGCGAGGAAATCCGCTCTCGCGCCTTCGGCCTCGAAGGCACCGGCCAGGTCGAGCCGGATCGACGCCTTGACGGACTCGTCGAGGCCCAGGTACGCGTCCGCGAGTTCCTCGTAGCCCTTGCCCGGAAGCAGATTGCTCAGAAACAGGACCCGTAGCGGCGTCGTGCGGTCGAACTTGGCGTCCACCCCTGCGGTGGTGGTGAAAAGGCTATCCTCGGCGAAGTTCGGAACCACGTGAATCCGATCTTCCGGGACCACCCCGCGGTAGATCTCCCGCTGTGACTCGCCGAGGACGATTGCCGCGCCCAGCCGCTTCAGAAAGAATGCGTTGAGCGTCCGCAGCGGGCCACGGTGCCGCATGATCTCGCGCATGCCGGCCCCGCCGTGCAGGTGGATGGCCGTCCGCCCGAGCTTGCCGAAGCACAGGGCGTAGATGACCAGGTCCTTGGCGCTGCCGGCCACGGACTCCGAGACGTTCAGATAGACGACGTCGGCGTGCCGTCTCCGGCGCCAGACGCGCCACAGGATCCGGGCGACCTGAGCGACGCGTGAGAGCGAGCTCACGCCTTGGGTGAATTCCCGCTTGGCCATGTCGACCAGCTCGACGCGATACCCTGCGGGCAGTCCGTCGAGCAGCACCCGGCAGGCGAGCGACTGGCCCGTGACTGGTTCGGGCAACGGGCCGATGAAGAGCATCGTCGTCGCCACTACTTGCCAGACCCTGCGGGGCTCTGCGCCGCCAGAGCATCCCGGACAACCGCGACGAACCGTTCGACCATCACGTCGACATTGAACTGCGTTCTCGCGATGTGCCGAACATGACGTCGAATCTCCGACCGTCCCCCCTGATCGTACAGTAGGGCGAGCACGGCCGCCCCCAGGCCCTGTGCATCGTTCTCCGGGTAGCTGCGTCCCGAACGGCCCTCTTCGAAAGCGGCGAACTCTGGCCCATGGTGGGCAGCCTCTCCATGTGTCACAACGGGCAGACCGTACCCGAACGCATGCAGGAGGCTCAGACCAATCGCGCCGGGGTGCAGAAACACAGCCGCGGAGAGAAACCACGGCGCGAGTTGCTCCTCGTCATAGAGCTCGCCGACGAAGCGGACCTGATCGGACAGGCCCGCTTCGCGCGCGGATGCAGCAAGGCGATGCTCGTCGGCGCCCCCGCCGATCACGCACCACACGGCGTCTGGGGCCCGTTGCAGAATCGCGGGAAGCGCGGCGATCACCTGCTCGAATCGGTTCTTGGGATCGAGCCGCGCGCAGGAAAGGAGGATGGGCCCATCCGAGAGGTCCTGCGCCCGGCGCCACTGATCGAGTCGCGGCTCACTCCAGGCCGCCATCGCCGTGTCGATCTCGTGCTGGTCGAGACCGTTGTTCATCGAGACGATATGCTGGCTCGCGAACCCTTGTGTCCGCAAAAAACGGATCTCGGCGTCGGTGTAGACGAAGAGCCGATCGAACATCCGGCTCCACAGGAGCCGGATCCGTTCGGTGAGCGCGTTGGCGCGGTACGAATGCCCCATCGTCCACAACACGACATTCCGGCGGAGCAGGCGCAGCAGGGTCGCCGTCACGGCATGTGACAGAATGCGCGGATTGCCGTCCACGAAGACGACATCGTAGGTGAGGAGCTCTCGCCACGGCGTGAACTGCCAGGCGAGGGCTTCGCCTTTCCATCCAACGGACCTGACGAGCTTGATACGGTCCGGGTACCGATCATGGATTGGCTCGACGTTTATGCCTTGAATTGCTGGCTGGCAATAGACCGTGACGACCAGGTCCTGCCGGGCGAAGAGACGATCGTAGAAGCCGCGTCGATAGCTGGGCAGCACGTTGGTGAGAATGGCTACATGCGGCCGGGAATCTGTGCTGACTGCGAACCGTTCCTCTGCCGCTGCGGGATCAGTGGCTCGCATCGCTCGCGCGGCGATTCGAGGTGGGTATCGCCGCTGCTCCGCATGCCACGCGGCGACCGCCATCGATCCCACTGCCAGAATATTGAACGTCGAGTACGCATCCCAGCAGAAGGAGAGCCCCGTGACCGCGAGGACCGCAGGCGCGTACCAATGCACGGTGATCGGTGCAGCGCGCCACGTCGAAACGAAGAATGCAATGAACGCGCACAGGAAGAGCGCTAGCCCAGTCAGGCCGCGCTCGTACAACACAGACAGGAAGACGTTGTCGACCGAGGTATACCACAGCTGTATACGCATGCCCACGGAGGATGAGGTCAGGGAACCACGCCCCACCAGCCATGTGACCGTTCCCCACTCCCGGGCCATCTCGCGAACGGCCTCGAGCACAACCTCCTGGCGAAGACTGACACCGAGCGCCGCAGAAACCTCTGCACGTTCCTCTGCGCCGAGTCGGTTCGCTGCCTCGATGCCTGCCATCCTGGACGGTGAGCCTTGCGCGCCCTTGGCCGCGCCCGTCCGTCGTCCTGTGCCGGAGTCCAAAACCGACCTGGATCGTAAATCGACGGCCCCGGGGTCAGAGAGATATCCCAGTCGTCCCACCAGAAATCCGAGCCGCGAATTTGGCCCACTGCTCAGCGCGGCAAGGGACGCCCCAAGGAGCAGGAGACCTAGAGCAACCGCCGGCAGCGCTCTCACGGCACGCCACCGATAGACGGCAACGGCCGCGGCGGCAACCGCCGCGACGACGAAGACGCCGGTTCGCGATCCAGACAACGCGGCAGCGAACGATACCGTGAACAATGCGATCGCCCGCAGCCACCGGCGCTGAAGATCCAGGGCGAACGGAATGATCAGCGCCATCAGCACGCAATACAGAATCGGGTTGTTCATGGTCCCCGCCGCCCGAGATGTCGGCAGGGCATAATCCTCTGGGAGACTCGAGAAGTAATTCTCGTACCACCCGTGATAGATCGGCAGCGCAATACCAAAGACACTCTGAACGATGCTGACCCCCGCCGCCGCGAATCCGAATCCGACGACCACGCTGGACAGCCACCGCGTACCGTGCAGACCGGTCACGTGTCTCAAGATCAGGTAGTTCAGGACGAACGTGCAGTAGTACAGGAAGGACCAATGCAACGCCACAGGCGCGCTGGGAGCCCGCAGTGCGCCGACGAGCAGAGCGACGGCGTAGAGTGACTGCACGATGACGTAAGGATCGCGCACCCAGGACAGCAGGGCACCACGCGACTGCACGATCAGGACAAACAGCACGCCGAGCGTCGCGGCAATCGCCGGGTTGAGAGGTCGACCGAACACCGGGATGCTGGGAAACCCCCGATCGAGCGGCAGCAACACGTAGAAGCCGACCAGTGACGCGACCAGAATCCGGGGATCGAGCCTCGACAGCAGCGTCATTCGTTCGCCCGTACGAGGGGTCATCACCTGAGTACCGCTCGGTAGAGTTCGCGCAACTGGGTCCCGACGACCGCGTGGCCAAAGCGCCTGATCGCATAGCCCCTGATGGTCAGTGGATCGAATGGTTGTGCCATCCGTAGTGTCATGAGCGCCCTCGCCAGGCCATCCTCGTCACCGGGCTGCAGCAGCAGGCCGACCCGATCGTCGATGAAATCCTCCGGTCCGCCGCACCTCGTGCCGATCACCGGCAGGCCCGTGGCCAGCGCTTCGATCAGGACCACGCCGAAGTTCTCAGCGAGGCTGGGGAGCACGAAACAGTTTGCTGCGCGCATGGCCTCACGCACGACATCGCGCGATATCGCACCCAGAAACGTCACCTGGGGGCGGACGCCACCTGAATCGGCGAGCGCCTCGAGGTCCGACCGGATGACGCCGTCACCGCCGATCACGAGGCGAACCGTCGAATCGCCGCGAAACTGCCTGCCGAACGCGCGAATCAGGATATCGAAGCCCTTCCTCGGTGTCAGGTGGGCCTGGGCGTAGAACGTGAACGGCACCTGCCGCCGGGGCGCAGCCGGCGGCGTCCAGTAGGAGTCGTCCACGGTGCACGGGATCAGGTCCACGCGCTTGGCGCCTCCGAATTCGACCAGGCGCTGGCGCAGGTTTTTGCTGATCGCCACCACTGCCTCCGCGCCCGCAAACGAGCGACGGCTCACGTTCGCCGCCCAGCCGCGTACGCGCCCGGTGCCGAACCCGGTGTTGATCTCCGTGATCACGTACGGCAGGTCCCACGTCCGATGGGCCAGCCACGCCGCGTGGCCCGCCCACGTCGCCGACTGCGCAGCCACGACGTCCGGACGACCGTAACGCGCGATGTACTCGCGAATGACACGCTGCGAACAACGCGCCCAGATCAGTCCGCCGGCGGTCCATTGCGCCAGCGTGTTCCAGCCGTGGAGGCGCACGGTCGGCAGACCGTCCTCGACGTCGGCCGACACTTGGAACCGTGTCTGCCGGAAGCCCGCCGCCGAGAATTGCCGTAGGCTCCTGCCCTCGGCGTACGCGACCCCCACCCTGACCCCCGCGCGCTGGAGTGCCTGCGCCCAGTCTCGGAAGAAGGTCCCGTTGTAGGGCGCCTCTCGCGTCGGATAGAACGACGGGAGGATGAGGACGTGTAGCCCCCCGTGTTCCGCGGTGTCACCCGGCCGGCTATCGCTCGCCACGGGCACGGGTCATCCACGCGGTGACGGTCTTCAGAACCTGTCGACTGCCACCCTGGCGCCAGGCCGTGAGCGCCTTGACTCGACGCTGTTGAAAGGTGTCGTAGGTTTCGACCAGTGCCTTGACGACGGGGCTGGTGCCGTATCGCCGATGGACCGTCGCGTGCTCGTCGAGCCGCCGCGCTCGGGCCGCTGCATCTCCGGCGGCCACCGTCGAGACTTGGCTGCCATGGTGTCGGTAAGCGCCGATGTACCGCCCCACGCGCTGGAAACGGTAGCGCTGTGACAGGCGAATCATCCAGTCGGCATCGCCGATGTACCGGAAGGATTCGTCGAACATCAGCTCATCGCGGATGAGCAGGTGCCGCCTGACGAGTAGCGAGCAATGGAAGATGAACCCGAGTTTGTAGCGCAGCATCCAGGGGGGGTAGTTCTGGTACGGCTGGACCGGTAACGGAGATCCATCCTCGTCGACGTGCAGCGTGAACCCATACGCAACATCGCATTCCGGATGATCGATCAGCACTCGGGCCAGAGCCCCTATAGCGCCGGCGTCCACGTACGTATCGTCTGCCGAGATCGCCGTCACAAAATCGCCGGTGGCGGCGTGAAACCCCTCGTTCAGCGTGGCGTACTGGCCGACATTGCCCCGTGACCACCACCGCACCCCGGGGCACGCCCCGAGGGTGGCCTGCGTGGCGCCACCATCGGTCGAACCATCGTCGATGACGATGTGTTCGATCCTGGGGTAATCCTGGGCGCCGACAGAATGCAGCAGATCGCCCAGGTAATGCGCCGCGTTGTAGGTCGGTGTGACCACCGACACCAACGGCACGTCTCGATCGCTCATCCTGATCCCCGCATCAGGCCGCGCACGCCCCGCACAGTGTCAGCTACTGACATCAACCGGAACGAGACGAGCGCCCCGAAGTAGCCAATCGCGCCGGCCGCGCCCAGGACGACACAGTACCCGAGCGCCTCGGTTCGCCCCTCGGGCAGGCCCACCAGGCCGGAGAGCCAGTAGACCGCGCCCGCGCTGGCCGCGGCTAGCGCGGTCGTGAACGCGGCTCGACGACTGGCGCTGACCGGGAGATCGACCTTGGAGTGCAGGACGAACAGGAAGAGGATCGACGAGATGGCCCAGGTCGATCCGGTAGCCACCGCAGTGCCGATCGGCCCGATCAGGAGCACGAGCGCAACGGTGAGCGCGAGGTTCAGCACGAGGTTCACCACCAGGTACACGGTTTCGATTCCGGCGCGACCGCAACCACGGCAGATGGCGGTCCCTGGACCAGTGAGCATCGCCGCCGACGCGCTGCCGGCCATCAGCCACCAGAGAAGGGGCGTGACCTCGGGTATTGGCCGCCCCATCCAGAACACGATGATGTAATCTGCCAACCCCAGCACTAGGACGACGATCAGCCCCGTGACGATCGAGACCACGGTCATGAGCTGCCGGTACAGCTTTCGAACTCCGTCCCAGTCGCCCATCGCGTTCAGCGCGCCCACAGCGGTGAGAATGGGAAGATAGAAGAAGCGGATGATCTCCATCACCAGCGTCGACAATCGCACTGCGATTCCATAGAATGCGACCGACGTTGGCGAGGCCAGCGACGCGAGCACGATCTTGTCGGTCTGGTCGCGCAGGGCCGTGGCAAGAGACCCCACCATCAGTAGTCCTGAATAGCGAGCCATCGTGACGTCGGAGCCTCGTGGCAGTTGGGGCAGCAGGCTCACGGCTCCGAACGACAGGCGCGATGCCGCCCAAGCCCCGGCAAACCGCACACAGAACGCGACCGTCTGGCCGACCACGAGGCTCCAGAGTCCGCCTCCTAGCAGCACCAACACGATCACGACCGTGTAGTTCATGGCGTGCGCGAAGGCACCGACGACGTTGACGAGCCCGGTCCGCTGGCAGCCGCTGACGACGGCTTCCAGCGTCTCACTCAAGCCATTCAACAGCGCCAGGCCCGCCACGATTGGGAACATGCAGGCGGCCATGTGGCTGATGCCTGGCGAGATTCTGAGGAAGCGCACCGCCGGCTCACTGAGAAGCCAGGCGAATGGCCAGACGAGCAGAAACACGGTCCAGGCCGCCCAGGCGCCGACCCGCGCCAACCGCCGGATTTCGACGGCATCGCCCCGGCCGTAGGCTTCCGCGATCCGCCACACGAGGGTGCCGCTGATCGCCACCTGAAACACCGCGGCGAGGCTGGCGAGGGCGACCAGGGCCTCCCACGTGCCGAAGGCCGCGACGCCAAGCCGGGAGACCACGATTGGAATCGTTGCGAGGGACAGGCCGGCGGTGACGATCCGCGCCCCGATGATGAGGCCGCTGTTCGTCCGGAATCGATGCTCGATGCCATCGCGAGAAAGGCGGTTGTTCACCCCAGCTCGCTGCGTATCTTGGTTGGCGGCCGCCGGAGACGTCCCATCGGTCTCTGGATGATAGCAGCTTGCCGGCGTTGGTACGACCGCTGCGAGCGAGCCTCCGACGCCTAACCTGCGACCACGTGGAAGCCGATGTGGCCGTAGGCGTCGGCGCCGCGCCGCGAGACTTCGATCGGCACGAAGTCGATCTGCAGGATCGCCAGCCACCCGGCGCCGAGGCGATTGGAGATGATATCTTCGCGCCGCGCCAAAGACGACTTGGCTTCGGTGGCAGAGGAGGACGCCGCGACCACGACGTGATGGATGCTCGGTCACGAGCGCGAGCCGGGTCGACTCGGCGCCTGATGGCCCAGGCCCTTGGCGTATACTTGCGCTGGACAATGGTCGGTTCCCATCGGGTCCGAAGTTGACTCGGGCACTCATCACCGGAGGTGCCGGCTTCATCGGCTCGAACCTCGCCAGGCTCGCGCTCGAGCGCGGCCATCGAGTCACCATCCTCGACAACCTGTCGTCGGGACACCGGCAGAACCTCGAGACCGTGCCCGAGGCCGAGTTCATCGAAGGCGACGTCCGCGATCGCGAGGCCGTCGACCGCGCCGCCGCCGGCGCTGACATGGTGTTCCACCTCGCCGCATCGGTCGGGAACACGCGCTCGATCGAGCATCCCCTGCTCGATTCGGAGATCAACGTTCTCGGCACCCTGACCCTGTTGGAAGCGGCGCGCCACGCCGGCGTCCGCAAGCTGGTCTTCTCGTCGTCGGCAGGGATCTTCGGCGAACTGAGAACGCTGCCGATCGCCGAGGACCATCCGGTAGAGCCCGACACGCCCTACGGCGCCAGCAAGCTGGCCGCCGAGAAGCTGTGCCTGGCCTACGCGAAGCTGTATCCGATCGAGTGCGTGTGCCTTCGCTATTTCAACGTCTTCGGACCGCATCAGCGCTACGACGCGTACGGGAACGTCATTCCAATCTTCGCCCACCGGATGCTGCGCGGCCTGCCGCTGACCATCCACGGCGACGGCGAGCAGACCCGCGACTTCGTCAACGTTCGCGACGTGGCCGCGGCCAACTACGCGGCCGGCACCAATCGCGGCGTTTCGGGCGCGTTCAACATCGCGAGCGGCACGCGCGTGACCATCAACGAGCTCGTGCGGCTCATGCGCGACGCGAGCGGTCTCACGCCCAGCGTCACGCACGGCCCTCCGCGCCCCGGCGACGTGCGCCACAGCCTGGCTGACATCTCGCAGGCGCGCACGAAGCTCGGCTTTGAGCCGGCCGTCAGTTTGGCCGAGGGGCTGGGTGAGTACATGCGCTGGGCACGTGAGGCCGGCATCTAGACTCATGCCCCGCGTGCTCGTCCTGAGCCTGCTCTTCCCGCCTGACGCCGTCTCGACCGCTCAAATCATGGGTGACCTGGCCGCCGATCTGGCCGCCCGTGGCCACGACGTGAGCGTGGTGACCACGACCCCGCACTACAATCACGATCCAGAAGCCGAGGCGCGGCAACCGCGGCGGCCGTGGTGGGGTCGCCTCGTGCAGTGCAGCGAGTTTCGCGGCGTGCCCGTGTTTCACACCGCGATGCCGGCCAAGAGCGCGTCAATCCCCAAGCGGCTGCTGGCCTGGACGCTGTTCCACGCACTGAGCGTCGTCGTCGGAATCACCGCCGTCCGCCGCGTCGACGTGATCCTCACCCCCTCGCCGCCGCTCACGATGGGGCTCGCCGCGTGGCTGCTCGGGCTCTGGCATCGCGCGCCGTTCGTCTACAACGTGCAGGAGATCTACCCTGACATCGCCATCAACCTCGGGGCGGTGCACAACCCCATGCTGATCCGGCTTCTGCACGCGCTCGAGCGGTTCGTCTACGCGCGCGCGACCCGCATCACGGTCATCGCCGAGCGGATGCGGCAGAACCTGCTGCACAAGGGCGTCCCGGCCAGCCGCATGGCCGTGATTCCGAACTTCGTGGACCTGGACGCCCTGCACGCGGTGCCGGCGCCGAACGGCTTCACCCGCGAGTTCGGGCTCGACGGCCGATTTCTCGTCGTCTACGCCGGCAACCTCGGTCCGGCCCAGGGCCTCGATACCCTGCTGGATGCCGCGGCGCTGCTGCGCGACACGCCCGAGGTGTGCGTCGTGCTCGTGGGCAACGGCGGCCTGTGGACCGTGCTCGAGACCAGGATCCGCAACGAACGCCTCGACAACGTCCGGCTACTACCCTACCAACCGTTCTCCCGCGTGCCGGAGATCTACGGCGCCGCCCACCTGTCGGTGGTCGCACAGGCCGTCGCCACTGGTACCGACGCCGTGCCGTCGAAGGTCTACCGCATCATGGCGTGCGGTGGCGCAGTCCTGGCGGCGACCACGCCCGACTCCGACCTGGCGCACCTCGTGCGCGAATCGGGGAGCGGGGTCGTCGTCAGCCAGGAATCGCCGCAGGCCATCGCCGATGCCATTCGGCACGCATCCACCAACCGGGCCGCGCTCGCCGCAATGGGGGCGTCGGGCCAGCGGGTCGCCAGGACCGAGTACGCGCGGCCGGTCGTGACCGCCCGCTACGACGCGCTGCTGCGGGCCGCCATCGACGCGAGGGCTGCGTGAGACGACTGCTGATCGTGGGTGGGGGCGGCATGCTGGGGCACAAGCTCTGGCAGGTCGCACAGGCACGGGTCGAGACCTGGGCGACGGTGCGGCGCATCACCCCGGCTCTGACCGACCTCGGACTCGCGGCGCCGGACCGCACCATCGTCGATGTCGACGTCCGGCAGCCAGGCTCGATCGATGACGCGCTCGACCGGGCCCGGCCCGACGCCGTGGTGAACTGCGTCGGAATCGTGAAGCAGATTGCCGCCGCCAAGGACCCCGTCGAGTCGATCACGATCAACTCTCTGTATCCTCACTTGCTCGCTCGCGCCTGCGCCGCCAGGGGCGTCCGCCTCGTGCACATCAGCACCGACTGCGTGTTCGACGGCGCCCGCGGCGGCTACACAGAGACCGACCTGCCGAACGCGGGAGACCTCTACGGCCGTTCTAAGGCCCTCGGCGAGCCGAACGGTCCCGGCGCCCTCACGGTGCGCACCTCAATCATCGGCCGGGAGCTCGGCGGCACCTCCGGGCTCGTGGAGTGGTTCCTGTCGCGGCGCGGCGGGACGGCTGACGGCTACCGGCGGGCTATCTTCTCGGGCTTCACGACCTTGGCACTATCCGACGTGCTGCTCGACATCCTGGAGCGCCATCCGGCCCTCACAGGTCTGTATCATGTGTCGGCGGCACCCATCGACAAGCTCGCGCTCCTGCACATCCTGAACGACGCCTTCGCAGCTGGCGTCACGATCGCCCCCAAGGACGACCCGGCGATCGACCGCAGCCTCGACAGCACGCGGTTCCGGGCCGCCACCGGTTTCGTTCCGCCCTCATGGGCATCCATGGTGGCCGGCTTGGCCGCCGATCCGACGCCGTACGAGTCCTTACGGAGGAGTAACGCACAGTGACAATCGACGGCAAACGCATCCTCGTCACCGGCGGCACCGGTTCGCTGGGACAGCGAGTGGTGAAGCGGCTGCTCCAGGCCGGTGAACTCGGCCGGCCGGCCAAGATCACCGTGCTGTCCCGCGACGAAGCCAAGCAGCACGACATGCGGCTGCGCTTCCTGCAGAAGCCCGCGGCGACCGACGACGTCATCTACCAGCATGCCCGCGATCTGCTCGCCTTTCGCATCGGCGACGTGCGCGACGACGCGACGATGGTCGAGGCGGTGCGCGACGCCGAGATCGTGATTCACGCCGCAGCGCTGAAGCAGGTGCCGACCTGCGAGTACTTCCCCCTCGAAGCGGTTCGCACCAACGTGCTGGGCGCCGACGCCCTGGTGCGGGCGACGATGGCGGCGGGCGCCCGGGTCGAAACCGTGGTCGGCATCTCGACCGACAAGGCCTGCAAGCCCATCAACGTCATGGGCATGACCAAGGCGGTGATGGAGCGTGTGCTGGTCGAGGCCAATCTGCGTCAGCCGTCGACCCGGTTCGTCGCCGTGCGCTACGGCAACGTCGTGGCGTCGCGAGGTTCGGTGGTGCCGCTGTTCCTCGAGCAGATCGCCAAGGGCGGCCCGGTGACCATCACGACCGAGGACATGACCCGGTTCCTGCTCACGCTCGACCGCGCCGTCGATACGGTGATGGCGGCGCTGACCGGCGCGCAGCCCGGTGAGATCTACGTGCCGAAGGTGCCGGCGGCCCGGATGGTCGACCTCGCTGAGGTCCTGGTCGCCGGGCGCGACGTCCCGATCACGGTCACCGGAATCCGTCCGGGCGAGAAGGTGCACGAGATCATGGTCTCGGACGAGGAGTGCCCGCGAACGGTCGAGCGCGACGGCTACTACGTGATCTGCCCGATGCTGCCCGAGCTGCGTCCCGAGGCGGCGCGCGGCGTTCTGACGAGCGAGTACTCGTCGAGCGCAATCACGCTCGATCACGACGGCCTGCGGACGCTGCTGGCACCGTACCTGGCCAGCGGCGTGCCGGCCGAGCTGCAGGCGTAGGGCCGGCCAGCCCCATGCGAGTCGCCACCGTCGTCGGCACGCGCCCGGAGATCATCCGTCTGAGCCGGATCGTCCCGCTGCTCGACGCGCACTGTACGCACTGCCTTGTCCATACGGGGCAGAACTACGATCCCCTGCTGAGCGACGTATTCTTCACGGAGCTCGGCGTCCGCCCGCCGGACGAGCGCCTCGGCATCACGGCGAGCGGGTTCGCCGCCCAGGTCGGCGCGATGCTCCCGGCCGTCGCCGCTGCGTTCGAACGATGCCGTCCCGATCGTGTGCTGATCCTCGGTGACACCAACAGCGGCCTGGCGGCATTGGTGGCGGCCAGGCTCGGCATCCCCGTGTTCCACATGGAGGCCGGGAACCGCTGCTACGACGACCGGGTGCCCGAGGAGATCAACCGCCGCGTCATCGACCACTCGAGCACGATCCTGATGCCCTACACGGAGCGCAGCAAGGAGAACCTGGTCCGGGAGGGCATCGAGCGCGAGCGAATCTTCGTCACCGGCAACCCGATTCGCGAGGTCCTCGATCACTACGGTCCGCAGATCGCCGCCAGCGACGCGCTGCCCAGGTTCGGCGTGGCGCCGCGCGGCTACTTCTTGATGACAATGCACCGCGCCGAGAACGTGGACGACCCGGCGCGGCTGGCCCGGCTGGTCGATGCGGTGGTGCGGGTGTCGAGTGAGCAGCAGGCGCCAGTACTCTTCAGCGTCCACCCGCGGACCGCGGACCGGCTGCGCGCCACCGGGCTGGCGCCAGACCCGGCGCGGGTGCGAACGCTCGAGCCGCTCGGCTTCTTCGACTTCGTGAGCCTGGAGAGACAGGCGCGGGCCGTGATCTCCGACAGCGGCACGGTGCAGGAAGAGTGCGCCATCTTCCAGGTGCCGACCGTGACCATCCGCGATGTCACAGAGCGCCCTGAGACGATCGAGTGCGGCAGCAATATCCTGAGCGGCGCCGAGCCGGACGCGGTGTCACGGGCGATGCAGCTGGTGCTGCAGCTGCCGACCGCGTGGACACCGCCCTGGGAGTATCGTGCGACTGGTGTTTCGGCGATCGTCGCCCGGATCGTGCTGGGCCGCCTGAGCCTGCGGAAACACCTCGGCTGACCCACTGGCGGTCAGCGCGGGGCCGGGTCAACCGATCGTGCCCCGTAGGACCGCACCGAGGCGGGCCATCGCCTCGTCGATCTGCGCGTCACTGAGATACGGCGCCGGCCCCAGGCGCAGGTGGTGGCCGCGCGCATCGGTGTTGACACCGCGGGCGCGGAGCGACTCCACCAGCCGAGTGGCGTCGGTCGAGCGCACGGCCACGAAGCCGCCCCGGCCAACGGCCGGCACATCGACCAGCGCGGCCCGTGCCGGGTCGACGTCCAGCCGCTCGAACGCCGTGACGATGCGCGCGGCCTGGTGGCGGTTGATCGCGTGCAGCAGCGGCGCGGTCAGTCCCTGGGCGGCGAAGAACGCAAAGACGGCGCGGGCACGGTAGTGCGAGACGGGGTCGTAGGTCGCACCGGCCCAGTGGCCGGCGCCCTCGCCGTAGGGGACGGTATCGGGGCGGGGACCGGCAGCCAGCGCGCCGAACTCGCTGTACCAGCCGGTGAGCACGGGGCGCGTCGGGGCGCCGGGCGGCACGCGCAAGAAGCAGTTGCCCTCGCCGAGCTGGCAGTACTTGTAGCCGCCGCCGATGACGAACGCCGAGGCCAGACCCATGCGGCCGACGTCGAACGGCACCACCCCGATGTGGTGGTAGGCGTCGACGACGAGCGCGACGCCGCGGCGTTCGCAGGCCGCCGCCAGCACGTCGAGATGCGGCACGATCTCCGAGGTCTCGAACAGCACCGACGACACCAGAACGGCGGCGGTGCGGTCGGTGGCGTGTGCGGCCAACCGCTCGGCCAGCGTCGCCACCGGATGCGCGGGGACCTTCACCACCTCAAGTCCGGCCACCTCCGACAGCCGATCGAGTTGGCGGCGGATGGTGTGGAACTCGCCGTCGGTGGTCACCAGCCGCGGCCGGGCCTGCCGGCCCCACAGTGGCAGGGTCGAGAGCACGCGGGTCACCAGTTCGTGGGTGTTCTGGCCGAGCGCGATCGTCGCCGCCGGGTCGCCGAGCCGCTCGCGCCAGCCGGCACGGACGACGTCGGCCACCTCGCCGGCGCGGGCCCATTTGCGGTCGGCCAGGTCGGCGGCGTCGAGCCAGGCCTCCTGCTGTGCCTCGAGTCCGACATCGGGCCACGCCTGGTGGCTGTGGCCGGTCAGGAGCAGACGCTCGCCGACGCGGAACCGCGAGTAGTGCGGCGCCAGGGCGTTGGGAGTCGCGCGCACCGAGTCGAGGGTCAGTGTGGGTGCCGGTGCGCTCACGGCGTCATCTCTCCTGATCCCCGGCCCCTAGAGGTTCGCCCTGATCGCCCACAGATCAGGGAACGCCGCCGGCGACAGCGTCGTGCGCAGATAGGCTGCGCCGGCCGATCCACCGGTGCCCGCCTTCACGCCGATCGTGCGCTCGACCATCTTGACGTGGCGGTAGCGCCACTCCTGGACGCCCTCGTCGAGATCGACCAGCCGCTCGCAGATGCCGGCGTTCTTGGCGTCGGTCTTGTAGACCTGAATCAGCACCTCCTGGAGCGCTGGCGACGGCTCGACCGGCTGCAGCGGGTCGGCGGCCAGGGCGGCGTCGGGGACCGCGTAGCCCTCGCGGGCGAGGTAGTGCAGGAAGGCCAGCCACAGCGTCGGCTCGTGCAGGCGCGTGACCAGCGCGGCGCGGGCCCGGCTGCCGGCCGGGAACCGGTCGAGCGCCGCCTGGCTGCGGCGGCCGAGCACGAACTCGAGCTGGCGGAACTGGTCCGACTGGAAGCCGCTGGCCTGTTCCAGGCGCTGGCGGAACGACTGGAACTCGAGCGGGGTCATCGTCTCCAGGATGTCGAGCTGGGCGACGAGCACCTTGAGGATGGTGAGGATGCGCTTGAGCGTGTGCTGGGCGCGGGCGGCGTCGTTGGCGTCGAGCAGGGCGCGGACGTGATCCAGCTCGTGCAGGATCTCCTTGAACCACAGCTCGTACACCTGATGGATGACGATGAACAGGAGCTCGTCGTGCTCCGGGCCGTCGGAGCGCGGCTGCTGGAGGGCGAGCAGCTCGTCGACCTTCAGGTAGGTGTTGTAGGTGACCGCGCGTTCCATGCACAGGAAGCATATCCTGCGACTCCCCACGCGAAGCGCATGCCGTACGGTGTTCGTGCCAGGCACGAACGGTGTTCAAGGCCTCAACACCGTTCGTGCCTGGCACCGAGAAAAAAAGGGGCGGAGCGCCCGCTAGCGCGGCAGGCCCTCCGCCCCAAGTGACTCCCCCACAGGAGCCATCCGTTCGACCCGGCCGGCGACGTGCGCCGACGGCCGGGTCGGATGCGCGATCTAGTAGTCGAACTTGAAGCCGAGTCTGAACGTGCGCGGCGCCAGGACGGCGGTGGGCCGCTCGAACGCCGCGCCGGTCTGCCAGCTCATCGTCTCGGTGGCGTTGCTGTTCGACAGGTTGAACGCGTCGAAGAACAGGCCGATCCGGATGTTGCGCGGCAGCGTGATCCGCTTCTCGGCGCGCACGTCGAGCAGCCAGATGTTGTCCATCCGGCGGCTGTCGAGCGGCTCGACGAGCACGGTCCCGTTGAAGGTGCAGGCGCAGCTGGCCGGGGCGCTCACCGCCAGCGTGCGGCCGTAGTTCTGGCCGCTCTGGTGGCGCAGCACCGGCGACAGCCGGATGCCCAGCGGCGCGTCGTAGCTGCCGTAGGCGCGGAAGCCCCAGCTGGTGGTCTTCTGCGCATCGGGGTCGTTGGGCGACTGCGGGAAGCCCGGGCTGGCGCTGGCCGAGGTCATGATGTTGCCGAGGATGGTGCGGGCGTGTTCCCGCGACCAGGTGTGGTTGAAGCCGATGCCGCCCGACCACTGGTTGCTGTAGCGCTTGGTGAACGAGATCTCGGCGGTGTGGAACCGCCCGATCGCGTCCACGTTCTGCAGCACCTGGGTGGCCGGGCCGAGCTGCGAGTTCGGGATGCCGAGGTAGGCGCGGACCTGGTCGTCACCAGTGCCGAGCAGGCCATCGGCGCCGCGGTCGGTCACGTTGAACGAGGTCGAGAACGCCGCCGGCCCGCGGAACGGCTGGTAGGTCTGGGTCAGCTGGTCGTTGCTCTTGTAGACGTAGCCGGCGCGCATGCCCAGCGTCTCGAACAGCTGCCGCTCCACGAAGGTCGTCAGCTCGTGGGTGTAGGGCTGCTTGATGTCCGGGTCGACCTGGGTGCCGCCGGGGCCGGTGCGGTCGAGCAGCAGCGTGCCCTGCTCGCCGAACTCGAACAGCCGGTTGCCGTTGAGGTCGTTCCAGGTGTACTGCAGGTCCTTCTGCGCCTGGTTCGGGTTGCCGCTGGCAGCGGCACTGGGGCCCGGGTTGTGGCGGAAGAAGCCGTAGTTGGCCTTGACCACCGTGCGGCCGTCGCCGGTCAGGTCGTAGACCATGCCGAAACGCGGCACGATCGAGTTCCAGGTGAAGAAGGTCTGCTCGGGGAAGGTCGCCGCCGCCAGCGAGAAGCCGGCCGTGGTCGAGGCGATCTGCTGCTGCTCCGGCACGTAGGAGCGGTAGCGGTCGAAGCGCACGCCGGCCGTGACGGTCAGGCGGCCCTTGGTGAAGGTGTCGTTGATGAAGAAGTTGTAGTTGTTCAGCCCGGCGACCGAGAGCAGGCTGTCACGGGCGCTGTAACTGCCCACCGCCCCGTCGGCGGTCGGGAAGCCGATCAGCACGCGAAACGGCGCGCCGTTGTTGAACTGATGCTCGATGTTGTCGGCGCGGATCCGCTCGAAGCCGTTGAACTGCTTCTCGAGGTTCATCTCGCCGCCGAGGCGGATGTTGTGGCTGCCGCCCAGGAGGTTGTCCTTGAAGATGCTGACCGCGCCGGTCGCCTGCTTGCGGTCGCGGTCCTGCTGCCAGATGCGGTCGCCGCCCTCGCTGACCCGCGTCCCGATGTCCTGCCGGAACGTGTCGTTCGAGTAGCCGACCAGCGGGAAGTAGTAGCCGAAGTTGCCGAAGCGCGATTCGACGAACAGGTTGTTGTTGATCGTCCCGTTCCATTCGCCCTTCCACACCCAGCTGCCCGAGTCCTGCCGGGTCGTGAAGTCCGGGTCGGCGAACGTGTACGAGCCGCTCCACAGCCGGTTCGGCTGGATCTTCTGGCCCCACTGGTAGTAGGCGATGAACTTGTTGTTCTGCGTCGCCTGGTAGGTCAGCTTGCCCGACGGGTTCCACAGCTCGGTGTCGAACGTCCCGCCGTAGGTCAGGTTGGGCTGCGCCAC
>JBFWNR010000005.1:0-126902 GCA_050250955.1 Vicinamibacterales bacterium | reverse complement strand
TCTTCTGGCCCCACTGGTAGTAGGCGATGAACTTGTTGTTCTGCGTCGCCTGGTAGGTCAGCTTGCCCGACGGGTTCCACAGCTCGGTGTCGAACGTCCCGCCGTAGGTCAGGTTGGGCTGCGCCACCGAGTTGAACTGGCGGCGGTACGACCCATACCACCAGATCTTGTCGCGGATGATCGGCCCGCCGGCGGTGAAGTTGGCGTCGCGGTAGGTGTCGATCTCATTGGCGCCTTCACGGAAGCCGAAGCCGCCCTGCGCCACCGGCGTCGTGTAGTTGTCCGGCAGGTTCGAGCCCTGCAGGCTGTTGTTGTAGTAGTCCATGTAGATGCCGACGGTGAACTTGTTCCCGCCCGACTTGCCCAGGAACTGGCTCTGCACCCCCGGCGTCGCCGCCTCGGCGCCCTGGCCGGTCGTGCCCAGGAACACCTCTTCGAACGACCCGTAGTCGAAGTAGAACCCGGCCCCGCCGGTGCCTTCCGTGGTGTTGATGCCTTCCACCGACACCCGCACCTGCTGGTCGTTGGTGCCGAACCCGTAGGCCACGTAGCCGGTCTGCGTGCCGGCCCGGTTGCCGCCGACGTCGATGCGTGACATCTGCACGGCCGGCGTCACCGACAGCAGCGACCACATGTCGCGGGCGTTGGGCAGGCTGTTCAGCTCTTCGAGCTTGAAGTTCTGCTGTACGCGCGTCGCCGTCGTGTCGATGACCGGCGACGACCCGGTGACCGTCACCGTCTCCTGCACCGACGCGAGGGCGAGTTCGACGTTCAGCGTCGCGGTGAAGCCCAGGTTGATCTGGATGCCTTCGCGCCGGAGGCTGTTGAAGCCGGCCAGCTCGTAGGTCGCCGCGTAGACCCCCGGCGGCACGGCCGGGAAGCGGTACAGCCCCTGCTCGTTGGTGACCGACGTCTGGGTGCCCATCATCGACGGGCTGGTGATCGTGACCGTCACACCCGGGAGCACCGCCCCCTGAGCATCGCTGACGCGGCCGGCGATCACGCCGGTCGAGCCGACGCTGCCGCCCTGGGCATATGCGCTAGACGCTGCCGTCACGGCCACTGCCGCAACCAGCAGCCCGATAAACCATCGCTGCATTCGTATCCTCCTGTGGGGCCCGGCCCAGGTACAGGCCGGCCGACGTACCGACTACACGACAACGGCACGGCCGGCGCGGAACCGCGAGGTCCGGCGCACGGGTCGATCAGCTGGATTGGCGCTCGAGCGTTGAAAGGCGGAGGCACGATGCCGCGCATCGTGCCCCGGCCGTCTGACGTGGGAAGAGCGGCGTCAGGCCGCTGCCCAGTCCGGCTCCCCGATCCTCAAAACGGCCGCGACGCTTCGCGCGTCGAAGCCGACAACTGGCAACACAACGGACGGCCTGCCCGGGAGTCAGCCGGGGTGAAACGGCCGCGTGACAGGGCAGATTACGTGAAGCGGGGACGAAAGGCAACTGGAGACACCGAACGATCGTTCGGAGACATTCGGGGGCGTCCGAACACGACCGCGCCGGCGAGTCCGGCCGTCAGGCGCTGCGAAGCGGCGACAGCACCACCGGCGAGAGTCGGGTCACGAAGACGCCGGCAAGGATGGCAGCGGCGCCGATGCCCTGGGCGGCGGTCAACGGCTCGCCCACCCACAGCCACCCGATGAGCATGGCGGCGATCGGCGTCAGGTTGCTGTAGGCCGAGGTGCGCGTCGCCCCCAGGCGCTGCACCCCCGTGTACCAGATGACATACGCCGCAACGAGGCAGAAGACGGCCGACACGACCGTCAGCCCCCAGCCGAGCGCCGAGACGCCTTCCCACTGGGTGGCGCGCAGGTCGGGCACCGTCAGCGGCAGGTAGAGGCAGGTGCCGACAATCTGCGTCCACGCCGTGAGCACGGTCGGCGAATAGCGGCCGAGCAGCGGGCGCGACGCCACCGAGTAGCCGGCCCAGCAGAGGACCGAGGCCAGCGCCAGCAGGTCGCCGGCCAGCGAGTTCACCGACAGCGTGGCGCCGACGCCGACGACGAAGTACAACCCGACCACCGACAAGGCGCCGCCCAGCCAGCGGGTCCAGCCGAAGCGTTCGTGGCCGACCGCCGCGGAGAGCAGCGAGATCACCACCGGGGCCATGCCGAAGATGAGGCCGGTGTTGGCGACGCTGGTGCGCGGCACCGCGGCCAGGAACAGCACCTGGTAGAGGGTGCCGCCGAAGACGCCCAGCGCGGCCACGCGCGGCCAGTCGGCAGTGGCGATGTGGCGGCGCTGGCCGGCCGGGGTGCGGGCGATCACCACCGCGAAGAGCGCCGCCGCCACCAGCAGCCGCAGGGCGTTGAAGGTGCCGGCCGGCAGTTCGCGGAGCACGACCTTGATGAGCGACAGGTTGGCGCCCCAGGATACGACGACCAGGACGAGCAGCGCGTCGAGCGGGGTGAGGAGGCGCGTGGTACCAGTCACGATCGTGGGCGCGGCACCGAAAAAGGAAAGAGGCAAGCCGTCGCGCACGGCTTGCCTCTGACACTGGCGAGCGGACGGCCCGGGGGGCCGGGCCCTAACCGCCGAACGGCTTGAGGAAGAACAGAATCAGCGAGATCAGGAGCACGTAGATGACCAGCGACTCGATCAGCACGAGGCCCAGGATGAGGGCGCCGCGGATCTCGCCGGCCGCGCCGGGGTTGCGGGCAATCGCTTCGGTGGCCGAGCTCACCGCGCGGCCCTGACCCAGCGCGCCGCCGGCGGCGGCGATCGCCAGGGCGAATCCGGCCGTGATGATCGACCACTGCACCAGGGCCGTGCCGGTGGCGCCGGCGGCCTCCTGGGCGTAGACCGGGGACACGAGGCCCGCGACCAGCAGCAGCAGGAACGCAGACAGGATTGACCGTCGAGTACTCAACACACGCCTCCTACGAAGACTTCGTGGCCTGGACCGATCCCGACCGGCGGGCCCGCACGATACGCACGAACTCGATGCCCGCGGCCACGGCCGGCGTCGTGACTCCAGCCAGCATGGCCACCGGGTGCAACTCAAAACGCGCAATCATAACGTATGCGCCGACGGCCAGCATAGCATGTCTTGTGAAAAACTTCACGAAGCCCGCGGGTGGCGCCGGTCTGGACGGCGTGGCGGTGGCGTCGCCCGTCGATCCGGCGCCGGTCGCGGCCGTCAACGCGGCATCGACTCCGGCCCGGATGCCGGCGTAGGACAGCGCCACCAGTGCCAGGCCGCCGAGGATGCCGGCGGCGCGGCCGGGATGGGCCGGCCAGACCAGCGCGGCGCCGGCCGCCAGGACCAGGCCGCACACCACCGTGTCGCGACGCAGACGGCCGAGCATGGCGGGCGCCGACGCCGGGCCAGCCGCCGTGGGCGCGTTCACGGCTGCCGGGCCGGCGGGCCGGGCGGCGGGTCGGCGGCGCTCACTGCCCGCATCGTGCGCACCACGTTGAGGATGCCGGCGGCGAGACCGACGCCGAACCCCAGCAGCGAGAACCACGGCGCGGTCCCCGCGGCGCGGTCGAGCCAGTAGCCGCCGGCAAAGCCCATCACCAGCGCGAAGACGAACGCCAGCCCGATCGTGCTGAGCTGTCCAATCGTGCGCAGCGTGCGGGCGTCCGGGGTCAGGGCCACGGCTTCAGTGTAGCCGGCGGTGGCGCGGCGCGGCCGCGGGACTATACTGGCCGTTCCGCCAGGTCTGTCCCATGCCCCTTCTCGTCCGCAGACTTCTCGCGGCAGGTGCCATCGCAGCCGGATTGTGGCCGGCGTGGCTCGCCGCGCAGGCGCGCGAGCGGGTGGCCTTCGTGACCCTGGTCGAGCGGGCCTCGGGCCAGCCGGTGACTGAGCTGTCGCCCGACGACATCGCCATCCGCGAGGACGGCGTGCGCCGGGAAGTGCTGCGAATCTCCCGGGCCACCGGCCCGATGCACATCGCGGTGCTCATCGACAACAGCGCCGCGGCCGAGGCGGCGATTCCCAACATCCGCACCGGGCTGACGCGGTTCCTGGCCGCGCTGGGCGACCTCGGCCCGGTCACGCTGGTCACGATGGCCGATCGGCCGACGCTGCTCGTCGACTACACCAGCAACGCCACGCTGCTGGCGGCGGGCGTCGGCCGGGTCTTCTCGCAACCCGGATCGGGCGTGCTGCTGCTCGACGCCGTCCTCGAGGCGTCCGACGGGCTCATCCGTCGCGAAGGCGAACGCGCCGCCATCGTCGTGCTGAGCGCCCAGGGCGTCGAGTACAGCACGCTCCACCACGCCCGCCCGCTCGGCCGGCTCAAACAGGCCGGCGCGTCGCTGCACGCGGTGCTGCTCAATCCGCCGGGCCGCGGCGACTTCACGGTGGCCGCGCAGCAGCGCGACACGCTCATCGACCGCGGCGTCCGCGAGACCGGCGGCCTGCGTCGCAACGTCCTCACCGACATGGCTTTCGGGGATGCGCTGGTGGAGATCGCGCGCGTCCTCACCCATCAATTCCGAGTGGTCTATGCGCGCCCGCAGACCCTGATCCCACCCGACACGATCGCGGTGGCTGCCGCCCGCCCGGGCTTCATCGCCTACGGCAGCGCGGCTCGGGGACAAACGCCATGAACGGTCGAGGGTTCGTCGTCGCCGGCCTGGCCATCGTCGCGGGCACCACCGCGGCGCTGGCGGCCCAGCAGTTCCCGGGCATCCGCAAGCCGGCGGATCAGATCTTCCGCGCCCGCGTCGAGATGGTGTCGCTGAACGTCACGGTGGTGGACGGGCAGAACCACTACATCACCGACCTCGAGCGGCGCGACTTCGGCGTGTTCGAAGACGGCGCGAAACAGGAGATCACCTACTTCAACAAGTCCAGCCTGCCGATCGCGCTGTCGCTGCTGCTCGACACCAGCGCCAGCATGGAGCAGCGGATGTTCACGGCGCAGGACGCCGCGATCGGCTTCGCCAGGCGGCTGCGGTCGCAGGACCTGGCGCAGGTGGTGGACTTCGACACCCGCGTCGAGATCCTGTCGGACTTCACCGCCGACGTGCCGGCGCTGGAAACCGCGATCCGCGCCACGCAGGCCGGCGGCTCGACCTCGCTCTTCAACGCCATCTACATCTCGCTGCGCGAGCTGGGGAAGATCCGCGTCAAGAGCGAGGAGGACGTGCGGCGGCGGGCAATCGTCGTGCTGTCGGACGGCGAGGACACGTCGAGCCTGGTGACCTTCGAAGAGGTGCTGGATCTGGCCAAGCGGTCGGAGACGACCATCTACAGCATCGGCCTCCAGTCGCGCGAGAGCGCCCTGTCGAAGGGCTTTCGCGAGGCCGAGTTCGTGCTGCGGCAGCTGGCCCAGGAAACCGGCGGACGGGCGTTCTTCCCGCAGCGGGCCGAGGACCTGGCCGGCATCTACGGCGTCATCGCCGACGAGCTGTCGAGCCAGTACACCATCGGCTACGCCCCGTCGAACCAGCATCGCGACGGCGCCTGGCGACGGCTCAACGTCCAGATCAGCCGTCCGGGCGTCTCGGCGCGCACCAAGCGCGGCTACTACGCCCCGTCCTCCTGACAGATCCGTGATCGCCCCCGCTCGGTGCCAGGCACCGCGGCGTCCCCCGGTGCCTGGCACCGCAGGGGGTGCGCACGAAATCGTCAGGGGTCGTCGCGGCCGTAGCCGAAGGCCACGGCGGCCACCAGCATCGCCACCAGCGCCCACGAGTAGGCATTGTGGAGCCCGGCGTCGAGCGGCGACAGGCGCGGCATCGCCCCGGCCTCGACAGTCGTGCCGGCGGCGAGGATCGTCGGCAGGAAGAACGGCAGCAGGAACGGCCAGGTGCAGGCCGTCAGGTCGAGCAGATTGGCGCGCCGATACGCCCCCACGCCGGCCGGTGCCCCGGTGCGTGACGCGACGGGACCGACGGCGAGGATCCCCACCACGCTGTGCGTCGTGAGGACGACGGCGGCGCTCACCCACGCGACGATGCGCCACTCGGCACCCGCCCGCGACCCCGACCGGTTGCCGTGCCCGGTGAAGCGCTCGAGCAGCCCGGCGGCACCGGTGGCCGCCACCAGGCCGACCATCAGCAGCGTGAACACCGTCACCCCGACGCCGCGGCCGAGCCCGTCGATGAGCAGGCTCGACGCCGTGACGCTGCCTGGCGCGACATGCAGCAGCTGCGCGGGCGTCAGCAGGCCGAGCGCGAGCGCGATGCCAGTCGCCGCCGACACCCCGGCCAGCAGCGCCTCCACCAGGTGACGGCGGGCCAGCAGCATCGCGACGACGAGCGCCGGCACCAGGACCATCGGCAGGCCGCGTGGGCTCGCCGCGGGCGCCGCGACGTCCGCCGCCGCTGCGCCGGCCGCGCCGCCGAACACCGCCGCGGCGACGACGGCCGCCACGCCGGCCGGCACTGCGTACTTGAGCCGCGCGCGGACCGTGCCGCCCACATCGGCGCCCTGCGTGCCCGCCGACGCGATGGTGGTGTCGGAGACCGGCGAGATGCTGTCGCCGAACGTCGCGCCGCCGAGGATGGCGCCGAGCAGCACCGCCGGCGACACGGCGGCCGCGCCGCCGGCCGGGTACAGCAGCGGCCCGCACACGAGGATGGTGCCGAAACTGGTGCCGGTGGCGGTGGACACCACCGCGCAGGCCAGAAACGCCGCGACGGCGTAGGCCCCGCCCTCGAGGTGCAGCGCCCGCGCCGCCCACACCAGGGCCTCGACGAAGCCGCTGGCCGACAGGACCCCGGCCAGCGCCCCGGCCAGCAGCCAGGCGGTGATCATCAGCAGCACGACCGGTTCGGCCATGCCGGCGACAGCCCGCTCGGCATAGCCGCGGCGATCGTGGGCCAGAACCCAGCCGAGCGTGAGTGCGCCCAGCAGCACCGGCCAGAAGCCGCGCTCGTCGGGCGCGCCCTGCGCCGCCAGCCACGCCGCGCCGACGAGGAACAGCACGAACGGCACCAGCGCGCCGGCCGGGCCGCCGATGAAGGTCAGTCGCTCGCCTGAGCCGGTCACGGGCGCCGTATAGTACACGCCGGAGCCGCTCCATGCCGATGCGCGACGACACCTTCGAGCTCTACGACCTGCGCGTCGAGGTGATCGCCACCGAACGGCCGATGGTGTGCAGCCACCGTGCCGGCGACGCGTTCGAGGTCCACGGCGAACGGCTGGTGATGCCCGCCGGCGGGTCGTTTTCGATCTACGCCCTCGCCGCGCTGCTGCCGCTGCTGCCGGCCAAGCAGCGGCCCACCGACCCGCACGACTGGATGACCACCGACGCCGAGGTGGCGTGTCCCGACCCGCACTGCGGCGCCCGCTTCCGCATCACCCGCGGGCCGCGGCGGCGGTTCAGCCACGCCGCGGTCACCGTCGTGCCGCTGTCGTGATCCCGCCGCCGCGCCTGGCGCTCGCCCCGGGCTACACGATCTCCCGGGTGATCAAGGGCGGCTGGCAACTGGCCGGCGGCCACGGCGCAATCGATCGCGCCGCCGCGCTCGCCGACATGCACGCCTACGTCGGCGCCGGCGTGACGACGTTCGACTGCGCCGACATCTACACCGGCGTCGAGCAGCTCGTCGGCGACTTCGTCCGGGCCCGCGGCGGCGCCGCCGACCTGCAGATCCACACCAAGTACGTGCCGGACCGCGATCGGCTGGCCCGGGTGACCCGCGCCGACGTCGCCGCCGCCATCGACCGCGCGCTGGCACGGCTCGGCGTCGAGGCGCTCGACCTCGTGCAGTTCCATTGGTGGGACTACGCCGTCGCCGGGCTGGTCGAGGTGGCCGGCTGGCTGACCGACGAGCGGACCGCGGGCCGCATCCGCCACCTCGGCGCCACCAACTTCGACACCCCGACCCTGACCCGGCTGCTCGACGCCGGCGTGCCCCTGGTGTCCCACCAGGTGCAATACTCCGTGCTGGATCGCCGTCCGGCCGGCGCCATGCAGGCGCTGTGCGAGGCGCGCGGCGTGCGGCTGCTCTGCTACGGCACGCTCGCCGGTGGGTTCCTGACCGGACGCTACGTCGGCGCCGCGCCGCCACCGGACCCGCTGGAGAACCGTTCCCTGGTCAAGTACCGCCTGGTCATCGACGAGGCCGGTGGGTGGCCGCGCTTCCAACGGCTGCTGGCGGTGCTGGCCGGCGTGGCGGCGAAGCACGGCGTGGACACCGCCACGGTGGCCACGGCGTGGGTGCTGACCCGGCCGGCGGTGGCGGCGGCCATCGTCGGCGCCCGCCACGGTCGGCACCTGCCGGCGACGCTCGCCGCCGCGTCCCTGGACCTCGACGCCGAAGACCGGCAGGCGATCGAACGGGCGGTGGCGGCCGGGCCGGACGTCCCCGGGGACGTCTATGCCCTCGAACGCGCGCCGGGTGGTCGTCATGCGGCGATCATGCGCTACGACCTCAACGCCAGCGGCTAGCGGCCAGCGGCTAGAATGCCTCGATGCGCACGATGGTGTATCTCATAGGCGCCGGGCCGGGGGGCCCCGGTCTCATCACGGTGCGCGGCCAGCGCTGCCTCGAAGCGGCCGACGTGGTCATCTACGACCGCACGGTGCATCCCCGGGTGCTCGACCTCGCCGCGCGGCACGCGGAACGCATCGACGTCGGCCGGCCGGCCCGCGAGCACACCGATCAGGACGCCATCAGCTTCCTGCTCGCCGAGAAGGCCCGCGAAGGCAAGGTGGTGGCGCGGGTCAAGCAGGGCGACCCGTTCATCTTCGATCGCGGCGGCGAGGAAGCGCTGTTCCTGCACGAGCAGGGCATCCCCTTCGAAGTCGTCCCCGGTGTGCCGATGAGCCTCGGCGCGGCGACGTTTGCCGGCATCCCCCTCACCTATCCGGGCGGTGGCGACACGCTGACGTTCGTCCGCGGCCACGAGGCCGGTGCCCGCGGCCGTACCGCGGTGGCATGGGCCTCGCTGGCCGGCCTGGGCGGCACCATCGCGTGCTACGGCAGCCAGCCCGACCTCGAGCGCGTGGCTCGGGAGCTCCTCGCCCACGGCCGCAGTGGCGACGACTCGGCGGCACTGGTGAGCCGCGGCACGCTGGCCGGCCAGGAGACCGCGGTCGGCACGCTGACCGCGGTGGCGGCGCAGCTGCGCGATCAGCCGCTCGACGCGCCGGCCACGCTCGTCGTCGGCAACGTCGTGGGGCTGCGCGATCACCTGCGCTGGTTCGACCAGCGGCCGCTCTTCGGCCGCCGCGTGCTGGTGACGCGCTCCCGCCACCAGTCGGCCGAGCTGGTCGAACTGCTGGAGGCCGCCGGCGCCGAGGCCATCGAGGCCCCGGTGCTGCGCGTCGCCGAGCTCGACGACGTCACGGCGCTCGATCTCGCCCTCGACACCGCGTCGCAGGCCGACTGGATCGTCTTCACCACCATCAACGGCGTGGACGGCTTCATGAACCGGCTGATCGACCGCGGCCGGGACGCGCGGGCGCTGGCCGGGCCGCGCATCTGCGCCGCCGGCGTCGGCACGTCGGCGCGCCTGGCGCGCTTCGGCATTCGCGTCGAGCTGGCCACCGAGGGCCTCGGCGTGGAGGCGATCGTCACGGCGATGGGCGGCCGGGAGGCCCTGGCCGACCGCCGCGTGCTGATGCCGTCGGCGGCCAACGGCCGCGACACCCTGACCGAGGCCCTGACCGCCGTCGGCGCCGACGTGCGCCACGCCCCGTCGTTCCGCACCCTGGCGGTGGAGGACAACCCCGACCTCGACGTCTACGGGCAGCTCCTGCAGCACCGCGTGGACGTGGTGACCTTCACCAGCGCCGCCGCGGTCCGCGGCTTCGCGGCGCTCTACGGCGACGAGCAGGTGGCCGATCTGCTGACCCACACCACCGTCGCCACGGTGGGGCCGGCGGCCACCGACGCGGTGCGCCGTCTCGGCGTGACGCCGGCGATCGTGCCGGCGGTGCCGACCATCTCGGCCCTGGTGGACGCCATCCGCGGCCACTTCCAGTAGTCTGCGCCAGTTCGGAGGTTCCCGTGTCGATCCCGCGCGCCGTCGCCCCGCTCGCCGCCATCGCCTCGTTCGCCGTCGCCGCCGCCTGCGGACCGTCGGGGCCACCCCCGGCGCCGCTCGACCTGCTGGTGACCAACGCCCGGGTGATCGACGGCACCGGCAGCCCGGCGCGTGACGGCGCCGTCGCCGTCGCCGACGGCCGCATCGTCGAGGTGCTCGATGCCGCCGGTGCGGCGGCCGCGGCCGCGCGGGCGGCGCGGGTGATCGATGCCAGGGGCCGCGTGGTCGCGCCCGGCTTCATCGACATGCATTCCCACTCCGACATGCCGCTGGTCACCGACGGCAACGCCCAGAGCAAGATCCGCCAGGGGGTCACGACCGAGGTGATCGGCGAGTCGGGGTCGATCGCGCCGAACGCCGCGGCGACGGCCACCCAGCCGTGGACCGACTTCGCCGGCTACTTCGGCCTGCTCGAGAAGCAGGGCATCGCGGTGAACCTGCTCTCCTACGTCGGCCTCGGCACCGTCCGCGAGCTGGTCGTCGGCGGCGACAACCGGCCGCCGACCGCCGACGAGCTGACCAGGATGCAGGGCATCGTCAGCGCGGCGATGGCGCAGGGCGCGGCCGGCGTCTCGACCGGCCTCATCTACCCCCCGAACGCCTATGCGACGCTCGACGAACTGGTGGCGCTCGCCACCCCGGCGGCGGCCGCCGGCGGCCGCTACGCCTCGCACCTGCGCCACGACGGCAAGAAGCTGCGCGAGGGCATCGAAGAGGCGGTGGCCATCGGCGAACGGGCCGGGCTGCCGGTCCACGTGTTCCACATCAAGACCACCGGCCAGGCCAACTTCGGCCGGATGAAGGAAGTCGTGGCGATCGTCGAAGCGGCGCACGGCCGCGGCGTGAAGCTCACCGCCGACGTCTACCCCTACGTGGCCAGCAGCACCAGCCTCACCGCCACGCTGCCCCAGTGGGTGATGGACGGCGGCACCGACAAGCTGGTGGAGCGGCTGAGCGACCGGCGCACCCGCGCCCGCATCAAGCGCGACATGGAGGATCCGAACGCCGAGTGGGACAACCGCTACCAGTCGGCCGGCACCTGGGCCAACGTGCAGCTGGCCGCGATCGGCCGCCAGCGTGGCCTCGCCACCGCCACCGAGAGCCCGAACGCCAAGTACGAGGGCATGCGCGTCGCCGACGCCGCCAAGGCGGCCGGCACGGATCCGTTCGAGTTCGTCTTCGACCTGCTGCGCGACACCCGGGGCAGCGTCGGCTGCGTGTACTTCATCATGTCGGAGGACGACGTGAAGCTGGCGATGCGCCAGCCGTGGGTGGCGATCGGCTCGGACGGCTCGGCACTGGCGATCGACGGCCCGCTGCGCAGCGGCGTGCCGCATCCCCGCAACTTCGGCACCTTCCCGCGCGTGCTCGGCAAGTACGTCCGCGAGGAGCAGGTCATCACGCTCGAAGAGGCCATCCGCAAGATGACCTCGCTGCCGGCAGCCACCTCGCAGCTGCCCGACCGGGGTGCCATCGCGCCCGGCAAGTGGGCCGACCTGGTGATCTTCGACCCGGCGACGGTGGCCGACCGCGCCACCTTCGAGCAGCCGTTCCAGTACCCGGTGGGCATCGACACCGTGATCGTCAACGGCCAGGTGGTGCTCGACGAGGGCACGCACACCAATGCGCGGCCAGGGAAGGTGCTGCGGCACGCGGTGCCGCAGTCGTAGTCGACGCGGTCGGTCGACGCGCCGGCGCGTTCGGGCCCACCGTGGCCGATGCGCGGAGGACACGCAATGCCACTGCATGAGCGGCGCCTGGGCGACGACCGACGGCAGCAGCGGGCCAGCCCTGGGCGCTGGGTGCCGGCTCGCCTCCCGGCCACAGCGGCCGACGCGGTCGGCGCCCGAGCCATCGCCGCGCAGGCCCTTGGCGCGTTCGCGCTCGGCGCCATCGCGGTCGGCGCCGTGGCAGTCGGTGCACTCGCGATCGGCCGCCTCGCCGTCGGCCGCACCCGCCTGCGCCACGTCGTGATCGACGAGCTGGTGGTCCGTCGGCTGCGGATCACCGACGAGTGGCAGGCCCCGGAGCGGAGCGAGTAGCCACGCCCGGATGCGTCACGCCAGCGGCAGCGGCTCGTGTGCCCGCGTCGTGCGGTCGTGCTCGTCGACGATGGCGCGGGCGTCGCCGCCGGGCGGCGCCGTGCCGATGGTCTCGACGAACTGGCACGTCGCATAGCCGCGCGACGCCGCGTCGTAGTCGAGCAGCCACGCCCCGAACGCCGCCTGCGCTACCGGATCGCGCGGGTGCTGGCCGGGAGGCGCCTTGACGCCGATCCGCCACGGCTTGGGGCTGAGGCGGGCGCGAAAGCTCTGCTGCACCCGACATAGGCGCACGAACTGCGGGTCGGCGCCGAACCCGTCGAGGAATGCCCGGGCCTCCTCCGACACCGGATCGAGCTCGGCGTTCACGACCAGCACGCGGAATCCGGAGCGGGTGCGGTAGACGCGGAAGGCGTGGCGGGGATGGCGGGCGCACGCCGCGCGGATGCGCTCGAGGGCGGGATCCACGGCCGGCCCGCGGCCGAACAGCCTCTTGAGCCCGGCCAGCCCCGACGGCGCCACCGCGTCCACGTCGATGAACGGCACCCGCGCCGTGTTGAGGACCAGCGCGCCGTAGCGGTTGCGGGTGACGATCGACTCCCCGGGGCCGTCGCCGACCAGGTAGCGGACGATCTCCTCGCGCAGCGGCTGGCGCGTGCCGTAGGGATAGGCGTCGGGTCCGTCGCCGCCGGCCAGGCGCGCCGTCACCTCGGCCACCCGGCGCCGGGCGACGACGAGTGCCTCGGCGGCGCTCTCCTGCGACCAGCCCCACAGCCGCAGCAGCAACTGCCGGCCGAACGGATCGGTCGCGGTGCCTTCCGCCCTGGCCCAGAAACGCGGGATCAGCATGGCGCGTGCAGCCTATCGCATCGCCGATGCAGACAAACGCGCGGCGACGCTCCGCTCGAGCGGCGAGACGGCGGGGCGTCCGTCGGGGCGAAATCTGAGGATCGGGCGCTGTGGCGGACTGGCCCAGCGTCAGGTCGTGCCCTCCCGCCAGCCCGGACCGAAGCGTGAGCCGTAGAGGGGATACCGCGGCGGCGCCGTTCGGCGCGCTCTCGTCGTCGCGACCGCGCTAGTTGCGCCAGGGCAGCAGACGCTCGATCCACGCGATACGCGTCAGGTCGTTGTAGATCACCGTGACCATCAGCGCCATCAGCAGCACGAAGCCGGCGAACAGCATCCGCTCCTTCATCGCCATCGAGAAGTCGCGGCGGGCCAGCGCCTCCATGCCCATGATCGCCATGTGGCCGCCGTCGAGCACCGGGATCGGTAGCAGGTTGAGCAGGCCCAGGTTGAGACTGATCGAGGCCATCAGCGCGAACAGCTCCACCCAGCCCTCGCGGGCCGAGGCACCGGACAGCTGCGCGATGCCCACCGGGCCCATCAGCTGGCGCGGCGAGGCGTCGCCGGTGAAGAGCTCGCCGAGGGTGACGAAGATCATCCCGGCCGTGGCCAGGTTGCGCTTCACGCTCATGTTGAGGGCTTCGAGCGGGCCCGGCGTGTAGGTGATGGTCTCGTTGCCGAGGGTGATGCCGATGAGGGCGTTGGCGCCGCGTTGCACCGGCGTGACGGTGAGAGGCACGTCGGTGTCGCCGCGCCGCACGACGATGGTGGTGGGCTGTCCACCGCGGGTGCGCAGGGCGTCCGAGACGTTGCGCGAGTAGACCATCCGCTTGCCCTCGATCGAGCGGATCACGTCGCCCTTCAGGAACCCGGCCTGCTCGGCCGGATCACCGGGGTTCACCGCGTCGATGAGCGGATAGGTGTCGGGCAGCACGCCGATGGTGCCGACCTCGAAGGTGGTGTCGGACTGCACCGGCACCTTGGTGGTGGCCGGCCGGATGGTCAGCGTGCGCTCCTCGCCGCCGCGGCGCACCACGAACTCCACGTCGCGATCGGCGCGCGAGGTGACGCCGATCTCGAGATCCTCCCAGGTGCTCACCGTGCGGCCGTTGATGCGGACCACCTCGTCGCCCGCCAGCATGCCGCCGCGTTCGGCCGGCGAATCCTCCTGCACGACGCCGATGACCGCCGGGCGGCTCAGGAAGGCCAGCACCCGGTCGCCCTGCGACAGCACCACGGCCAGCAGCAGCACCGCGAGCACGATGTTCATCGCCGGGCCGGCGAACAGGATCTGGAACCGCTGCCACTTGGTCTTCGACATGTACTCGTCGTCGGCGCCCTGCGGCTGATCCTCGGCGTTCTCGCCGGCCATCTTCACGTAGCCGCCGAGCGGGATGGCGCTGAGGCAGTACTCGGTGTCGCCGCGGCGGAACGACAGCAGCTTCGGGCCGAAGCCGAGCGAAAAGGTCAGCACCCGCACCCCGTGCCAGCGGGCGAGCAGGAAGTGCCCCAGCTCGTGCACGAACACCAGCACGCCGAGCACGAAGGAGAACGCCAGCAGCGTCTGCATCAGACCGAAGATCCTCTCTGCGATTCTAACGAGGCTCCGCCTTCAATACGACAGGCATGTGGCTCCACCCGGCTAGTTCAGCGCTTTTTGACCCGCCCGTCGGGCGGGCGTCGCCCGGACCAGCTCCTGCGCCGCCTCACGCGCCCAGGCGTCCACCTCGCGCACCGCGGCCAGCGTGTCCACCGGCGACGCCCGGTGGGCGTCCATCGTCGCGGCAATCACCTCGGCGATGGCCGGGAACGGCAGCGCCCCTGCCAGGAAAGACGAGACGGCGACCTCGTTGGATGCATTGAGGACGATCGGCAGGCTGCGGTCGGCGTCCAGAGCCCGGAAGGCCAGCCGCAGACAGGGGAACTCGTCCCAGTCGGGCGGCAGGAACTCCAGTGTGCCGGCGCGGGCCAGATCGAGAAACGGCACCGGCGCCGCCCAGCGCTCGGGGTAGGAGAAGGCGTACTGGATCGGCAGCCGCATGTCGGTGGTGCCGAGCTGCGCCAGCATCGACCCGTCGGCGAACTCCACCAGCGAATGGACGATCGACTGGGGGTGTACCACCACGTCGATCTGCGCCGCCGGCATGCCGAACAGCCAGTGCGCCTCGATCACCTCGAGGCCCTTATTCATCAGCGTCGCCGAGTCGATGGTGATCTTCGGGCCCATCTGCCAGGTGGGATGCCGCAGCGCGTCGGCCGGCGTCACCTCGGCCAGGCTGGCGCGGGTGCGGCCGCGAAACGGGCCGCCCGAAGCGGTGAGGATGAGCCGCCGCACTTCGCGGGGATCGTGCCCGCGCAGGCACTGGTGGATGGCGTTGTGCTCGCTGTCCACCGGCAGGATGGCCACCTGGCGGGCCCGCGCCCGGTCCATCACCAGCCCGCCGGCCATCACCAGCACTTCCTTGTTGGCCAGGGCGATGGTCTTGCCGGCGTCGATCGCAGCCAGCACCGCCTCGAGTGCCTGGGTGCCGCTCGAGGCGCACAGCACCAGGTCCACGTCGGGATGCGTGGCCACCGCGACCAGCCCCTCGGCGCCGACGCCGGTCACCGCCGGCAGCCCCGCGGTGGCCTCGCGCAGCCGGGCGAGCGCCTCGCCGCTCGACATCGACACCGCCACTGGCCGGTGCCGGGCCACGGCCGCCGCCATCGGCGCCACGTTCTGCCCGGCAGCCAGCGCCACGACGCGGACCCGATCGGGATGCGCCTCGGCCACCGCCAGCGCGCTGGTGCCAATCGATCCGGTGGCGCCGAGGATGGCGACGCGGGTCATGCCAGCCGCACCAGCAGGTAGAAGAGCGGCGCCGCGAAGAGCAGCGCGTCGATGCGATCGAGCACGCCGCCGTGGCCGGGTATCAGGGTGCCGCTGTCCTTGGCCCCCGCGGCGCGCTTGAGCGCCGACTCGAAGAGGTCGCCGGCGATGCCGGCGACGACGATGCCGAGGCCGGCTGCCCACACCGCCAGCGGCGACAGGCCCGGCAGCCACCAGCGGGCGATGAGCAGCAGCGCCAGCGGCGCCAGCACCAACCCGCCGATCGCCCCCTCGACGGTCTTCTTGGGGCTGATCGTCGGAGCCAGGGCGCGGCGGCCGAAGGCGCGGCCCGAATAGTACTGGCAGGTGTCGCTCGCCGCCACCGTGGCAATCACCGTCAGGACGCCTTCGCGGCCGGCCACCTGGTGGATCCCGGCCAGGGCGCCGAGCGGGAGACCGAGGTAGATCGGCGCCAGCATTCCGGCGGTGGCGCCGTGGAAGAGACCGGCGCCGTGCTGGCCGCCGGCCATGAGCGCCACGGCCACGGCCAGGACGCCCAGCGCCAGCACCGACGGCAGGTGCAGCCACGGGGTCACCACGGCAGCACAGGCCGCCAGCGTGGCGACGAGCGCCGGCGCCGTCGGCAGCATCGCCCCCACCGCACGGGCCAGGCGCGCGTACTCGACGAACGCGAGCGCCGCAACGACCAGCGCCACCACCAGCAGCTGCGTGGAGGTCAGCCACCAGACGAGCGCCAGGGCGCCAAGCGCGAGCGCGAGGCCGCTCACCAACCGGGTCATGGAGTTCGGAGGGGTGCCCCCGGCCGCCAGGTCACTTGGCGGCGGCCGCCACCGGCACCGATGCGATGCCGCCGTAGCGGCGATCGCGCTTCTGGTAGGCGACCACGGCTTCGAGCAGGTGCTGACAGCGGAAGTCGGGCCACAAGGTGTCGGTGACCCAGATCTCGGCATAGGCGATCTGCCACAGCAGGAAATTGCTGACGCGCATCTCGCCGCTGGTGCGGATGAGCAGATCCGGATCCGGCTGGCCGGCGGTGTAGAGGAACTCGGCGAAGCGGTTCTCGTCGAGCGACGACGGCGACACGCCGGCCTCGATCGCCCGCCGCGCCGCGTCGACGATCTCGGCCCGCCCGCCGTAGTTCAGGGCGATGTTGAACTGCATCCCGGTGTTGTGACGGGTCTTGGCCTCGGCGTCGAGCAGCTCGGCGTAGACGTCGTCGGGCAGTTCGTTGGGCCGGCCGATGGCGCGGAAGCGGATGTCGTTCTTGAGCAGCGTCTCCAGCTCGAGGCGCAGGTAGCGCCGCAGCAGGCCCATCAGCACACTGACCTCGGTGATCGGCCGCTTCCAGTTCTCCACCGAGAAGGCGTAGAGCGTGAGCACGTCGAGGCCGAGCCGGGCCGAGGTCTCGACCGTGTCGCGCACGGCGTCGATGCCGGCGCGATGCCCCTCCACCCGGGGCAGGTGGCGCTGCGCGGCCCAGCGGCCGTTGCCGTCCATGATGATGGCGACGTGGCGGGGGATCCGCTCCGGAATCACCTGGCGGGCCAGCGCCTCTTCGGGGCCGCCGGGCGAAATCCACGCCGTGAGCTGATCGAGTCCCATGGAGTCGGCCGAGGGTAAAGACCCATCTTACTGCACGTTACGGCGGGTGATCGGGCTCGGCGTAGTGCACCCGCCAGAGGTGCAGGCCGTGGGCTGGCGCGGTCGGACCGGCGGCCGACCGCCGGCCGCTGGCCAGCGCCCGGATGACGTCGTCACGGCGCATCCGCCCCCGGCCCACCTGCACGAGAGTGCCGGCCATGGCGCGCACCATGTGGCGAAGGAACCCGTTTCCCGACACCTCCAGGCAGACGAGGCGCCCGCGATCGTCGGCGGCGCACCAGTCCGGCAGCGCCACGCCGCTGTCGACGCGCACCGCCGAGACGCGCCGGATCGTCGATCGCACCGTCGCGCCCTGGCCCTGGAAGGCCGCGAAGTCGTGCTCGCCGACGAACTCCGCCGCCGCCTCGCTCATCGCCGCCACCGACAGGCGCTGCGGGATGTGCCAGGCGACGCGACGCAGCAGCGGCAGGTCCATCGGCGCGTGCCAGACGAAGTAGCGGTAGGTCTTGCCGCGGGCGTGCAGCCGGGCGTGGAAGCGATCGGCGACCTCGTCGGCGGCGATCACCCGGACGTCGGCCGGCAGGGTGGCGTTGAAGGCCCGGACCAGGCGGTCGGGCGCGATCGCGGCCGTCAGGCGGACGCTGGCCACCTGGGCGGCGGCATGGACGCCGGCGTCGGTACGGCCGGCGCCGGCGACGTGGACCGGCCCGCCCTCGATCGCCGCCAGGACGGCTTCGAGTTCGCCCTGCACGGTCCGCTGGCGGGCCTGGCGCTGCCAGCCCGCGAAGTCGGCGCCGTCGTACGCCACGGTAAGGCGCAGCGTGCGGACGCGGGCGCTCACCGTGGCCTCGCGGCTACCGGCGCGAGCCCGGCTTGACTGCCTCGGACCCGGCGGCGCAGAGCGGGCAGGCGTCGGGTGGATAGGTCGGCAGGTCCATCGGACACAGCGCCGCGTAGGGCACGGCCAGACCGTGCCGGCCGCCGCTGCGGTCCATGATCGACGCCGCGCCGACCACCGAGGCGCCGTGCGCGGTGGCGACGTCGATGGTCTCGCGGGTCGAGCCACCGGTGGTCAGCACGTCCTCGACGACCAGCACGCGGTCGGCCGGCGACAGCGTGAAGCCACGGCGCAAGGCCAGCGTGCCCTCGGTGCGCTCGGCGAAGATGGCGCGGACGCCCAGGGCCCGGCCCACCTCGTGGCCGATCACGATGCCGCCCAGGGCCGGCGACAGCACCACGGTGGGGCTCCACGCGCGGGTGGCGGCGGCGATGCCCGCGCCGAGCGCCGCGGCGCGGTCGGGGTGCTGCAGCACCAGCGCGCATTGCAGGTAGCCCGGGCTGTGCAGCCCTGACGACAGCCGGAAGTGGCCCTCGAGGAAGGCGCCCGAGTCGCGAAACAGCTGCAAAACGTCCTGAGCGGTCATCGGTCGGTAGTATATGGCCCGCCACCGGCAGAACCCTTCCGCACGCCGCGCCGTCTATCCTGGAGTCGCACGCAGCCGGTCGGGCGGCAATGTTCTTGCTCGGTTCCGGGGGCGCGGCGGGTCCGCCGCGCCGGCAGACGTACACGGGGGACGCAGCAAAATGTTCGGGATTCGACGTTTCAGCGGTCGCATGGTGCTGGCCGGGGCGGTGACGGCCCTGTCCGTTTTCGGGGCGCCTCCTGTTCAGGCCCAGACACCGGCCACGGCGCCGGGCCAGCCGCCGCCCGGCGGCGAGCGCCGCTTGAGCATCACCGATGCCGTCGAACTGGCGCTCAAGCAGAACGCCGACCTCGAGGTGGTGCGGATCAGCCCGCTCATCCAGGACGAGAACATCGCGCAGGCCCGCGCCAACTGGGCGCCCAGCTTCAACACGCTGTTCCAGGGCGACAACCGCGACAGCCCGGTCAACAGCTTCCTGTCGGGCGGCCAGACCAAGGTCACCAACACCCAGACCAGCTACAACTTCGGCTTCGGCGCCAACCTGCCGTGGGGCGGATCGAGCTACCGCATCGGCTGGGACAACTTCCGCGCCACCACCGACAACGTCTTCAGCAACTTCTCGCCGCAGACCGGCTCGACGCTGTCGGCCAACTTCACCCAGCCGCTGCTGCGCAACTTCCGTATCGACAGCACCCGCCAGCAGCTGCAGGTGTCGCGCAAGAACCGCGAGATCTCCGAAGTGCAGGTCAGCGAGGCGGTCGCGACCACCACACGGCGGGTCAAGAACGCCTACTGGGATCTGGTGTTCGCCATCAACAGCCTCGAGGTGCAGCGCCTGTCGCTCGAACTGGCGCAGCGCTCGCTCAAGGAGAACCGGGCCCGTGTCGAGATCGGCACCATGGCGCCGATCGACATCGTGCAGGCCGAGGCCGAGGTGGCCCAGCGCGAGGAAGCCGTCATCCTCGCCGAGGCCGCCATCGCCCGCTTCGAGGACGTGCTGCGCGGCCTCATCTACGGCGAGCACGCCGCCGACGAGTGGAACACCCGGCTCACGCCCACCGATGCGCCCGCCTTCGCGCCGGTGGCCGTCGACCTGCAGGCGGTGACGGCCCAGGCGCTGTCGGCGCGCACCGACATCGTCCAGGCGCAGAAGACCCTCGAGGCCAACGACGTCACGATTCGCTTCCTGCGCAACCAGATCCTGCCCGACCTCAGCGCCCAGGTGAACTACAGCGCCACCGGCATCGGCGGCGACCAGTTCGTCCGCGGCGACGGCTTCCCGGGGCCGATCGTCGGCACCGTCACCAAGCCGTTCAGCGACGTGCTGCGCAACATCGTCCGCTCCGACTTTCCGGCCTGGACCTTCGCGGTGCAGCTCAGCTACCCGCTCGGCTACAACGCGCAGGAGGTCAACCTGGCGCGGGCCCGGCTGCAGAACCAGCAGGCGGTCAAGCAGCTCGACGCGTCGCGGATCAGGGTGGCCACCGAGGTCCGGGAGTCGGCGCGCATGGTGACCGCCAACAGCAAACGCGTCGAGGCGACGCGGGCGTCGCGGGCGCTGGCCGAGAAGCGGCTCGAGGCCGAGGAGAAGAAATTCCAGGCCGGGATGACCACCAGCTTCTTCGTCCTGCAGGCGCAGCGCGATCTCATCCAGGCCCGCAACAACGAACTGCAGGCGCTCATCGACTACCTGAAGTCGGTGGTCGACTACGAGACGGCGCAGGTGGCGCCGCTCCAGGGCGGCGGCGGGGTCACCGTGATCCAGGGCGGCGGCGGCTTCACCACGGGCCAGCAGCAGCAACAGCAGCAGCGCCAGCAGTAGCGTCCCGGCGGCACCGGCCCGTAATACACTGCGGGCCGTGCCGAAGCTGTCGGTGACGGTCATCACCCGCGACGAGGCGGCCAATCTGGCCGCCGCGCTCGAGTCGGTGGCGTGGGCCGACGAGATCGTCGTCGTCGACTCGGAGAGCACCGACGACACGGCGGCCATCGCCCGACGCTTCACCGAGCGGGTCATCGTCCGGCCGTGGCCGGGCTACGTCGCCCAGAAGAACCACGCCGCCGACGCCGCTGCGCACGACTGGATCCTGTCGCTCGACGCCGACGAGCGCGTCTCGCCGGAACTGGCCGCCGAGATTCGCCAGCTGCTGCAGCACGAACCGGCGGTGGCCGGCTACCGTGTGCCGCGGGTCACGTTCCACCTCGGACGCTGGATCCGGACCACCGACTGGTATCCGGACTACCAGCTGCGTCTCTACGACCGGCGGCGCGGCCGCTGGACCGGCCGGCACGTCCACGAGTCGGTGGCGGTGGACGGCCCGGCCGCCGACCTGCGCGGCGAGCTGCGTCACCACGCCTACCGCGATCTGTCGCATCACCTGCAGACGATGGACCGCTACACGACCCTGGCGGCGCGGCAGATGCACGAGGACGGCCGCACCGCCGGCTGGATCGATCTCGCCCTGCACCCGCCGGCGGCCTTCCTGCGCAATTACCTGCTGCGCGGCGGCATCCGCGACGGGATCCCCGGCCTCGTCATCTCCATGCTGAACGCCACCTACGTGGCGCTCAAGTTCGCCAAGTTGTGGGAGCTGTGTACTCACTCCACGTCGACACCGCCCTCACCTGGCGCGGCGGACAGCACCAGGTCCTCCTGACCGTGCTCGGGCTGCGCGAGCGCGGCCACCGGGCCGTGCTGGTCGCCCAGCCGGACGGCGTGCTGTACCGGCGCGCCAGCGAGGGCGACGACCTGGTGCCGCTGGCGCCGCGCTCGGAGGTCGATCTGGCCTCGGCGTGGCGGCTCTCGAAGATCGTCGCGTCGTATCGCCCCGACGTCGTCCACGCGCACGATCCGCACGCCGTGGCGATGGCCTCGATGGCGCTGTCGTTCGGGTCGCGCGGCGGCGGGCCGCGCCTGGTCGCCTCGCGGCGGGTGGATTTCCACCTGCAGAAGCACTCGTTCTCGCGCTGGAAGTACCGCCAGGTGGAACTGTTCATCGCCGCGTCGGCGGCGATCCGCGACATCCTGGTCCGCGACGGCATCCCCGCGTCGCGCGTCGTGGTCGTGCACGACGGCATCGACGTCGAGCGGGTGGCGAAGACTCCGGCGGCCGACATCCACCAGGAGTTCTGGTTCCCCAAGGGCGCGCCGGTCGTCGTCAACGTCGGCGCCCTGGTCAACCACAAGGGCCAGCGCTTCCTCGTCGAAGCGATGGCCGAGGTGCGCCGCCACGTCGCCGACGCCCAGCTGGTGATCTTCGGCGACGGCGACCTGCGCGAGCCGCTGGCCCGCCAGATCCACGAGCTCGGGCTCGACAAGCACGTCGTCCTGGCCGGGTTCCGCGACGACGTCCTCGGCCTGACGCGCAGCGCCGACCTCTTCGTGATGAGTTCGGTCACCGAGGGGCTGGGCTCGGCGGTCCTCGACGCGATGGCGCTCGGGCTGCCGGTGGTCGGCACGCGGGCCGGCGGCATCCCGGAAGCCGTCGAGGACGGCGTCACCGGCGTGCTGGTGCCGCCCGGACGGTCGGCGCCGCTCGCCGAGGCGATCGTCGGCATGCTCGGCGATGCGGCCGGGCGACGACGGATGGCCGAGGCCGGGCGGGCGCGGGTGGCCGCCGAGTTCGGCGTCGGCGCGCTCGTCGACGGCACCATGGCCGCGTATCGCCGCGCCCTCGCCAGGAATCACACCTCACAGGCCGCCGGCTAGCTGCGCGGCCGCTGGGAGGTGGGGGTGTACATCGCGGAACTGTGGCGCTACCCGGTGAAGTCCATGGCCGGGGAACGGCTGGTCGGGGCCACGCTCGGTGCCGGTGGCATCGACGGCGATCGCCGCCTCCACGTCGAGGACGGGCGCGGCCGGACGATGACGGCGCGCACCCACGCCGCCCTGCTCGGACACCGCGCACGCACCGGTCCCGACGGCGAGGTAGTGGTGGACGAACGGCCGTGGTACGCCCCCGAAGTGGCCGCGGCCCTGGCCGCCATCGCCGGCCCCGGCAGCCAGCTGGTCCCGACCGACGCCGGCCTCTTCGACATCCTGCCGCTGCTGGTGGCGACCGACGGGGCCGTCGCCGCCTTCGGCTACGACGGCCGGCGCCTGCGCCCCAACCTGGTCGTCGGCGGCGTCGATGGACTGGCCGAGCGGAGCTGGGAAGGAGCCGGGCTGCGCATCGGCGACGTCCTCGTCGCCCTGGCCGACCTGCGCGGGCGCTGCGTGATGACGACGGTCGATCCCGACAGCGGCGCACGCGATCCGGAGGTCCTGAAGTCGATCGTCCGCCGCTTCGGCGGGACCCTGGCGCTCAACGCGTCGGTGGAGGTCGGCGGTCGCATCCGGGAAGGCGATCGGGTGGAGCTGGTGCCCGCCGACGAGATGCGCCGGCTGGTCCGGCCGACCGGCGTTCAGCTCACCGGGTCGTAGCGAATCGCCGTCACCTCGAGCTGTTCGGCGCCACGCGGCGTGCGCAGTGTCACCACGTCGCCGACCCGCGCCTTGAGGAGCGCCGTGGCCAGCGGCGATCGCCACGAGATGCGCTGCCCGTCGGCGTCGAGCTCGTCGATGCCGACGATCGTGACCTCGCGCTCGTCGCCGCCCGCCTCGGGCTGGTAGGTCACCGTGGCGCCGAAGAAGACCCGATCGTGGGTCTTGCCGGCGTTGTCCACGACCACCGCGCTGTCGAGGATCTTGGACAGCCGCCGCAACCGGCTGTCGATCTGGCGCAGCTTGCGTTTGCCATACAGGTAGTCGCCGTTCTCGGAGCGATCGCCGTTGGCCGCCGCCCACGCCACCGTCTGGACCATCTGCGGCCGCTCGACCTTCCACAACCGCGCCAGCTCCGCGCTGAGGCGGCGATGACCGGCCGGCGTGATGTAGTTCTTGAACCCGGCCTCGGCCGGCCGCTCAGGGGACGGCGCCCGCGTCGGCCGCTTGGCCCGCATGCGGAACTCGCCGCTCATCGCGCCACCCGTGACCGACGCGCGGCAGGGCGGCGGCGCGGCCGGCAGATGGCGTGGAGCGGGCACTGGCTGTTGGACCGCGTGGTGCCGAACCCGCACGACCCGCCCATGCCGAGATGGCACATGGAGAAGTCGTAGCGCACCGGGTCGTCGGGATTCAAGCCAGCGAGCGCCGTCGTGACGTCCATCGCCATGCCCCAGCCGGGACTGGCGCGGCGCGTGATGCCCAGACAGCGGCCGACGCGGATGATGTGGGTATCGAGCGGCACGACCAGCTGGCCCGGCCGCACCGCCTCCCACAGCCCCAGATCCACGGCGTCGTGACGAACCACCCAGCGCAGGAACAGGTTGAGCCGCTTGCAGGCGCCGCCCGACGACGGCCGCGAGAAGAAGTAGCCGACCCCTGGCACCGGCCGGCGGCGGCCGTAGATCGCCGTGAGATCGAGGGCCATCGCGCGCGTCGAGAAGCTCTCGAGCCCGTCCTCGATCGAGGCGGCCCCCGATGCCAGGCCGGCGGCGAAGAAGCCCTCGATGGAGCCGTAATCGCGCAGCATCTGGTGCAGCAGCCAGGCGAGCGCCGCCAGGTCGCGGCTGCGGATCCAGCGGTGGCCGAGGCCGTCGAAGCGCCCGGCCTGGTCGGGCCGGAACTCGCGCACGAACGCCGCCGGGCGGCCCTCCATCACCGCCAGCACGGCATCGATCGTCTGCAGCACGCTCTGCACCCGGCCGAACGCCAGCGCCGCGGCGAGAAACGCCACCACCTCCTGGTCGTCACAGGCCGGGAAGCGACGCACCGTCCAGATCGGATCGCGGGTCGAGTGGGTCAGGTTGAACTGGTCGTAGAGGCGGTCGAGCTCCGGTTTGAGCGCCGCCAGGGTGGCGGCCACTACTTGAACGCCGGGGCGCGGTCGAGCGCATCGACCAGGTCCAGCACGAACGCCGCCACGCCGCCGAGGAAGTCGGCGTCGATCTTGTCGGGGGTGTCGGTGGGCTTGTGATAGTCGGCGTGATCCTCGACGCCGAGGTAGACAAAGGGGATGCCGGCCTCGTGGAAGGGCCCGTGGTCCGACTGCATCGTCCAGTCGTCCTGCCCGCCCCCGGTGTCGTGGCCGAAGGTCACGGTGATCGACGCCCGCGACGCCGGCCCCTCGACGATCGGCTTCAGGGCCGGCCAGCGGCCGGGGCCGGCGACGTAGAGCTCGTTCCTGTCGCCGCGACCGACCATGTCGAAGTTGAGGTTGAGCGCGAACGGCACGATGGCGATCGTCGATTGCAGGAAGGCCCGGGCGCCCTGCAGCCCCTGCTCCTCGGCATCGAAGAACGCCAGGACGAGCCGGTGCTCGAACGGCCTCCGCACGCACCGCTCGGCGACGGTCAACAGGAGCGCGACACCCGACGCGTTGTCGTCGGCCCCGTGGTAGGTCTGCCCGTCGCGGATGCCGAGGTGGTCGTAGTGGGCCGAGACGACCAGCGGCGGCCCAGGACGCTGGCCGCCACAGGTCGCCACGAGGTTGACTCCCTGCATCGACACCCCGGTCTTGCTGGTGAACGTGAACGGATGCTCGAAGCTGCCGCGGCCGATCGCGGCGCCCTCGATCGGCTCGACCCGCATCGGGACCACGCCGATCGTCCGCAGACGTTCGACGATCCACGCCCGGGCCTTCGCGTTCCCCGGTGTGCCGACAGCCCGGCCGTCCATGCCCGGCGCGGTGAGGGCGCGGATGTCGGCCAGCATGGCGGCGCCGTCCGGGGCCGCAGCTGCCGGAGGCGGCGACGCCACCGCGGCCGACACCGGGGCCTGCGCCGCGAACCCGGGCGCGACCAGGCAGGCCAGGGCGGCGGCGCCGACGACGCCAGCCAGCACGGGTGTGGGTGACGGGCGGAGACGACGACGGGCCAGCGGGACCGCAAATGCCATGACTGTCTATGGATGCCTATAGAATGGGCGCGCCGCGGCCCTCCGCGGCACCAGTTCGACCTGATCGTAGCAGGCCGGCGCAGCCGGCCGCCGCGTACTCCGGGCAGGAAGGCGTCTCGTTCATGGTGCTTGCGGTTCCGATGGAAAGTTGGCCCGGGGAACGTCGGGTGGCGGCGACGCCCGAGACGGTGACCCGGCTGGTGGGGATGGGCTTCGAGGTGCAGATCGAAGCCGAGGCCGGGCTGAAGGCGGCGTTCGCCGACGAGGACTACGTCAAGGCCGGCGCGACCGTGGTGAGCGATCCGGCGGCGTTGTGGGCGGGGGCCGACGTCCTGCTCAAGGTCCAGCCGCCCAGTCCCGAGGAAGCCGATCGGCTGAAGGCCGGCGCGGTGCTCATCAGCTTCCTCTGGCCGGGCAAGAACACCGCCCTGGTCGAGCGCCTGGCGGCGCGCGGCGCCACCGCCATCGCGATGGACCAGGTGCCGCGCATCACCCGCGCCCAGAAGATGGACGCGCTGTCGTCGATGGCCAACATCGCCGGCTACCGCGCGGTCATCGAGGCGGCGAGCTACTACGGGCGCTTCTTCACCGGGCAGATGACGGCCGCCGGCAAGGTGCCGGCCGCCAAGGTGCTGGTCATCGGCGCCGGCGTGGCCGGGCTGGCCGCCATCGGCGCCGCCCGCGGCCTGGGCGCCATCGTCCGGGCTTTCGACACCCGCGCCGCGGTCAAGGACCAGGTCAAGAGCATGGGCGCCGAGTTCATCGAGCTCGACGTCCACGAAGAGGGCGAGGGCGTCGGCGGCTACGCCAAGGAGATGAGTCCGGCCTTCATCAAGGCCGAGATGGAGATGTTCGCCGCGCAGGCCCGCGAGGTGGACATCATCGTCACCACCGCGCTCATCCCCAATCGGCCGGCGCCGGTGCTCATCACCGAGGAGATGGTGAAGAGCATGAAGCGCGGGTCGGTCGTCGTCGACCTCGCCGCCGAGAACGGCGGCAACTGCGCGCTCACCGAACCCGGGCAGGTGGTGGAGCGCTACGGCGTGCACATCATCGGCTACATGGACCTGCCGAGCCGGCTGGCGCCGACGGCGAGCCACCTCTACGGCAACAACCTGGTCCATCTGCTGACCGACATGGGCGGCGCGAAGAAGTTCGCGGTGGACGAGAACGACGAGGTGGTCCGCGGGGCGCTGGTGCTCCACGACGGCGTGCTGAAGTGGCCGCCGCCGAAGAAGGAGGCACCGCCCCCGCCGCCCAAGCCGGCCTCGCCGAAGCCGGCGCCGCCGGCGAAGGCGGGCGGCCACGGACACGGGCACGGCGCGGCGGAAGGCGGCGGCACCGGTCAGGCGGTGGCGGCGCTGGTCGCCGCCGTGCTGCTGACCGGCCTGGGCCTGGTGGCGCCCGGCGAGTTCCTCTCGCACTTCACGGTGTTCGCGCTAGCCTGCGTGATCGGCTGGCAGGTGATCTGGAACGTCACGCCGGCCCTGCACACGCCGCTCATGAGCGTCACCAACGCCATCAGCGGCATCATCCTGGTGGGCGGCATGCTGCAGGTGGGCGGTCCGCCGGGATCGCTGATGACGATGCTCGGCGCCGCGGCGATCCTGCTGGCGACGATCAACATCGTCGGCGGCTTCATGGTCACGCAGCGCATGCTGCGGATGTTCCGGCGGTAGGAGTGCATCGTGCCTGAGTCACTCGTCACCGTCGCCTACATCGTCAGCGGCCTGCTCTTCATCCTGAGCCTGAGCGGGCTCTCGGCGCAGGCCACCGCCGCGCGCGGCAACCTCTACGGCATCGCCGGCATGATCATCGCCGCCGTCGCCACCGCCCTCGGGCCCAGGACCGGCGGCTATCCGGTGATGGCCGGCGCCATGGCGGTCGGCAGCGCTGTCGGCGCCGTGCTGGCGGCCCGCGTCGAGATGACCTCGATGCCGCAGCTGGTCGCCATCCTGCACAGCTTCGTCGGCGCCGCCGCGGTGCTGGTCGGCCTGGGCGGCGTGCTCGACCCGAACGCCGTCCACACCGGCGTGGAAGCCACCATCCACCAGATCGAGACCTTCGTCGGCGTGTTCGTCGGCGCCGTGACCTTCACCGGGTCGGTGGTGGCCTTCGGCAAGCTGCAGGGCGTGATCCGCAGCAAGCCGCTGCTCCTGCCCGGCCGTCACCTGCTCAACCTCGCCGCCCTCGGCGCGTGCGTGTTCCTCGCCTCGCAGTTCATCGGCCACCCGACGCTGACACCGCTGCTGTGGACCACGCTCATCGCCGGCCTCATCGGCATCCACCTGGTGATGGCCATCGGCGGCGCCGACATGCCGGTGGTGGTGTCGATGCTCAACAGCTACTCGGGCTGGGCGGCGGCGGCCGCCGGGTTCATGCTGAACAACGACCTGCTCATCATCACCGGTGCGCTGGTGGGATCGAGCGGCGCGATCCTCAGCTACATCATGTGCAAGGCGATGAACCGCTCGTTCCTGAGCGTGATCTTCGGCGGCTTCGGCGCCGACGAGGGCGCCGCGCCGGCCAGGAGCGGCAGCGGCGAGCCGCAGGGCGAGGTGAAGAGCGTCACCGCGGCCGAGACCGCCGCCATCCTGCAGGAGGCCAAGAGCGTCGTCATCGTGCCCGGCTACGGCATGGCCGTCGCCCAGGCGCAGTACCCGCTCTACGAGGTGACCAAGCGGCTCATCGACGCCGGCGCCACCGTGCGCTTCGCCATTCACCCGGTGGCCGGCCGCCTGCCCGGCCACATGAACGTGCTCCTCGCCGAGGCCAAGGTGCCCTACGACATCGTCCTCGAGATGGAGGAGATCAACGACGACTTCCCCACTACCGACGCCGTCCTGGTCATCGGCGCCAACGACATCGTCAACCCCGGCGCGCTCGACGACCCGTCGAGCCCGATCTACGGGATGCCGATCCTCGAGGTGTGGAAGGCCAAGACCTGCATCGTCATGAAGCGCGGCATGGCCAGCGGCTACGCCGGCGTCGAGAACCCGCTGTTCTTCAAGGACAACACGCTGATGCTGTTCGGCGACGCCAAGAAGACGGTGGACGGCATCCTGGCCGAGCTGCGCAAGAACGAGAGCTCGGCCGCGTAGCGGCTAGCGGCTAGCGGCTAGCGGCTAGCGAACGCACGCTACCCCTTGCAGTATTTCGCGGCCAGCTTGCCGATGCTGGTCATCGCCCGCATCGTCGTCGGCCCGCCGAGCGCCTTCTCGATCTTGCCCGGCGTGAGCGTGGTCTCGCTCTGCCTGAGCGTGCACAGCCAGTAGAGCTCGGCGCCGACGACCTTGAAGGTGTGAACCGACGGGTCGAGGGCGTTGAGGCGTTTCTCGGCGCCGGGATCGACCGGCGGCTTGAGCAGGCCGACCAGGAACGCCCCGGCGCCGGCCACCGCCTTGGTGGAAAACGGCTGGCGTTCGGCAGCCGTCTGCACCTCGGCGAGGGTCCTCACGAAGGCCGGCACGTCGTAGCCCAACGCCTTCTTCAGCGCCGTCTCGATCTTCGCTTCCAGCGCCGGTCCGGCCTTGGCGGGCGTGTCGAAGACGACGTTGCCGCTGGCGATGAAGGTCTCGACATTCGTGAAGCCGGCGGCGGCGAAGTGCGCCCGCAGCTCGTCCATCTTGACGACCCGGCCGCCGACGTTCACGGCGCGGAGGAAGGCGACGTAGCGCGGCATCTCACACCGTCCAGATGTCCTTGAAGGCGCGGTGGAAGTTGCCGCCGACGACCTTCTCGACGACCCGCGTCGGGTGCCCCTTGGCGAGCAGGCGGCTGGCGATGAGCTCCAGCCGCCGCGGCTGGTTGAAGTCCGGAATGAACAGCGGGCGGTCTTCGTCGGGCGCCTGGATGCCGCGGCCCTTGCGGCCGGCGGCGAAGGCCCGCTCGGCCTTCAGGTACTCCGGCGACTCCTCGATCGGTGTCACGCTCATGTCGCTGCCGATGCCGACGTGGTCCTCCCCGCACACCTTCAGTGCGTGCTCGAGGTGCCGAATCACCGCGTCGCCCGGAGACGCCTGGCCGGGCCCGGGGGCACCGCCGAGAAACGGCATCAGATAGATGCCCAGCACCCCGCCCTTGTCGGCCATCGCCTTCAGCTCGCGATCCTCCTTGCTGCGCGGATGGCGGTACACCTCGCGGCAGCCCGAGTGGGTGATGAGCGGCGGCCTGGCGGAGGCGGCGATGCCGGTGGCGGTGGTCCGGGTCCCGCAGTGGCTCAGGTCCACGGCGATGCCCAGCGCGTTCATCCTCGCCACCGCCTCGCGGCCGAACTCGCTGAGGCCGGCGTCGCCGGGCTCGAGGCAGCCGTCGCCAATCAGGTTGCGGACGTTGTAGGTGAGCTGGATGACGAGCACGCCGAGCTGCCGGAAGGTGTCGAGCCGCGACAGGTCGCGCTCGAGCATCTCGGTGTCCTGGAAGCCCAGGATCAGCCCCAGCGTGCCGTCCTGCTTCGCCCGGGCGATGTCGTCGTGGCGGCGGACGATCGACAGCATCTGCGGGTGGCGCGCCGCTTCGCCGGTCCACAGCGCGATGTTCTCGACCGTGGCCTCGAAGTCGCCGGCGCTCACCGTGACGTTGAGGGCGGTGAGGCCGCTGGCGGCGACGTTGGCGCGCTGCGCCGCGGTGAGCGGGCCGCGCGGCGGCCACGGCACGTTCATGGCGCCGGGGTTGGCGAGGGCGTCGATGCTGATCGACCGGGCGTAGAGCGCCCGGGCGTCGGCGGCGGCGGCGGGCTGACCGGCGTCGGGCGTGGCGCCGAGCGCGCCGACGCCGGCGGCAACCGTGGTGGCGAACTCGCGTCGGGTCATCGGCGGCTCCGGGCAGGGAGTATAAATGAGCGTCGAGGAGCCTTCATGTCGCATCTGATCCGCACATCGATCGCCGTCGCCGTCCTGGCCCTGCCCACGACGGTGTGGGCGCAGGTCACCGCGGCGCCGCGCTCGCCGTGGCGCGCCGCCGACGGCGTCACCGTGGACGAGCTGGGCGATCCGCAGTACTCGACCTTCTCGCTGTGCGCGATCGACCCGGCCACCGGCCAGTCGGGGGCGGCGGTGACCACCCGGGTGCCGTTCGTGGGCCGCGCCGTGCCGTGGGCGCGCGCCGGCGTCGGCGCGGTGTGCACGCAGGCCTCGACGATGGTCGAGTACGGGGTCCGCGGGCTGGACCTGATGGCCAAGGGCGTCGAGCCGAAGGACGCCATCGCGCAGCTGCTCGCCGACGACCAGGGGCGCGAGTCGCGTCAGCTCGGCATGATCGACATGAAGGGCCGGGCCGCCGCCCACACCGGAAAGAACAACAACGCCTGGGCCGGCAGCCGCCAGGGCGCGAACTACACCGTGCAGGCCAACATCATGGTCGGCCCCGAGGTGGTGGAGGCGGTGGCGGCCACGTTCGAAGCCACCGCGGGCACCGGCATGCCGCTCGCCGAGCGGATGATCCTGGCCCTCGAGGCCGGGCAGGCCAAAGGCGGCGACAGCCGCTGGGGCAACCTCCAGTCGGCGGCGATCCGCGTCGCCGACCCCAACGACCCCGGCCGCGGCAACGACTTCATCACCCTGGCCATCGACGTCGGCGAGCACGCCGAGCCGGTCGGCGAGATGAAGCGCATCTACTACACCACCCAGCGCCGCCTCGGCTACCGCAGCTTCTCGCAGATCGAAGGGCCCGACGTGGTGGAGCTGAAGCGGATGCTGCACGCGCTCGGCTACTGGCGGCCGACGCTCGCCGCCTTCCCGCCCACGCCGGCGGTCCCGAACACGCGCGCCATGCAGGACCTGCGGCGCACCAACCCGGCCGAGTTCGACCGGCAGCAGGCCGAGGGACGGCGCGCCGCCGCCGACTTCGCCCGCGACTTCGCGCAGTTCGACGCCGAGACCGTGGCGGCCGTCGACAAGTTCCGCGCCGATCGCAAGCTGGCGTATGCCGGCAACCCGCCGGGCCTGGTGGACGAGCGGTTCGTCACGGCGTTGCGGGCGGCGTACCTCGAGAAGCGGCGTAACGGCATGTAGGGCGCGCTTCCGCCTTCGCCAAGGCTACGGCGGACCGCCGTAGCTCGAAGAGCGGAGGCTGGTCAGCGCCGCCTGCGGCTGCGAGTCTGGCGGCGAACACCGATCACGGCGCGATCGTCGAACCGTGTGAGACGACGACCTGCCAGCGGCCGTCACGACGCGCGAAGACGTCGGTGAATCGCAGCACGACGGTGCCCGACTGGCCACGGTAGCTGCCCGTCACGCGGTTTCGGCCGGTGACGATGGCCACCTCGCCGACGAACCGCACCCGCACGTCGTCGATCGCCATCGCCTCGATCCGCCGATCGACCGAGCCGAACGTCTCCATCAGCACCTGCGACCTGCTCAGCACCTGGCCTGCGCCGTCAGTGACCGACCAGTCGTCGGCGAGCAGACCCTCGATGAACGCCCGGTCTCCCGCCACCCAGGCGGCCGCCAGGCGGCGCTCGAGCTCGAGGAGCGTCGCGGTGTCGTCGGTTGGCTGTCGGGAAACGAGCACGACCAACGCGGCGAGCGCGAGGCCTGCCGTGCGCATGACCTATCGGCAGAGCGTCGGCTCGACCGCACGCACGGTGGGCCGAGGGGCGTGGGCGTCTGGCAGGCGGCGAATGCCGGCGTCGAACGCCGGGTCGATCGGAATCAGCCGCGTCCCACACGTGACCACGACCGCCGGAGCGACCGCTGTCCGCCCGGGCACCGGCCGCGCGCCGGCGAGCGTCGGCGCCGTCGTGGGGGCCGCCTGGCCGGGCAGCAGGAACAGTCGGGCGTAGGGATTCTTCGCCGCTACGGGCGGCGCGAGGAGACGCTCGCCGGCCGGGTTCCAGGCCGGCCCCTGGGCCTGCAGGTTCGGCCGGCACACGGCGAACAGCACCAGCATGACCACGCCGATACGGACCACCGATGGCATCGTCACCCTCCGCCGGCGATCATCGCCAAGCCGGGACCGTCGCGCAAGCGGTGGCTCACGCGATGGCGCGGCAGGTCTGCAGCGGCGTGACCGTCCACGAGCCGCCCTGGCCGACCAGGTAGTAGTCCCGCCATTCGCCGCACAACAACCCGCACTGGGTGCCGATCTGCACGACCGCCCGGGTGCGGTCGGGGTCGAATCCGACCGCCGACAGGGTGAGCAGCACCCCACCGGGATACTCGGCATGGAAGTCCTGCCACCCGCGCATGGGACTCAGCAGCGCCTCGAAGCGCGCGCGGTTGATGAACACCGTCGACAGGCCCAGCCACTGCCCCGGATCGAGCCGTTCAGGACGGCTGTTCTCGGCGTGGTAGTGCTCGAGCGCCGATCGCCACTCGTCGCCGACCCCGCCGCCGATGCGGGCCGAGCAGGACGCGAACGTCGTCGTCTCGTCCAGCACCACCAGCGCCTCGCCGCGGCCCGGGGTGCGGGTCCCGAGCACGGCGCGGTAGACGTCGTAGGCCGTGGCCCGCGGAGCGGCGGGCGACGGCGCGACGCCGTGCGAGTCGGCGGCGCACCCCGCCGCCAGCATCGCGATCGCCACGGGCAGGACCAGACGCATGACGGCAGCGCTCGACGGGACGCCTTACGGCTTCACGCCGATCACCATCGAGTCGGGCCCCACCAGGTGCTCCACCCGGGTCGCTGCAAAGCCGGCCTCGCGCATCCACCCGGCGCAGTCGGCGCCGGTGTAGTCGAAGCCGCCCTCGGTCTCGATGAGCATGTTGAGGCTCATCATCAGCCCGAACGCGTTGCGGCGGCGCTCGTCGTCGATGATCGACTCGTAGACCACGAGCGAGCCGCCGCCCGGCAGCGCATCGAAGGCCTTGGCGACGAGCATCTTCTTGGTCGGCAGGTCCCAGTCGTGCAGGATGTGCCCCATCATCACGACGTCGGCGGCGGGCAGCGGGTCGGTGAAGAAGCTGCCGGGCGCGAACGTCACGCGATCCGCGACGCCGGCGCCGGCGACGTACTCCTCGAAGATCGGCGCCACCTCCGGCAGGTCGAAGCCGACGGCGGTGACATGCGGGTTGGCCAGCGCCACCTGCACCGCCAGGTCCCCCTGCGCGGTGCCGACGTCGACACAGGTGCGATAGTCCTTCCAGAAGCCGGAGCGCGCGATCGCCAGATTGGCGCCGCGGCTGATGCCGGTCATCGCCGCGAGGAACTGCTTCAGCCGGGCCGGATCGGCGTACAGCGTCTCGAACAGACCGGGGCCGCCGCCCTTGAGTTCGTTCTGCGGCCGTCCGGTGCGGAGCGCTTCGGTGAGGTGCCCCCAGAACGGATACAGCCGGTGGTTGGCCATCTCGAGGATGCCGCCGACGTAGGACGCCTTGGCGCGATCGAGGAACAGATCGGTCTCCGGCGTATTGGCGTAGCGGTCGCCGCTGCGCTGCAGGAACCCCAGCGCGACCAGGGTGTCGAGGAAGTCGCGGGCCGATCGCGGGTGCAGACCGAGACGGCCGCCGAGGGCAGCGAACGCCTCGGGCCCGCGCGCCAGCTCGGTGAAGACGCCGATCTCGATGGCGCTCAGCAGGGTCTTGGCGGGCCAGAACGCCAGGCCGGTCTGGAGGATGTGTTCGGGGGTCAGCGGTGCGGTCATCACACACCCCTGGTGTCGTCGCCGGTCCGCCGCAACGCCGCGGCGACCCGCTCGATGCGGCCGTGGGCGTCTTCGGCGATGGCGGTCAGCGTCGGCGACAGGCCGGCCGGCGCTGCCGCCAGCATCGTCCGCGGGTCGACGAGTCGGACGACGGCCCGGTGGTCGCCCTGCGCCTCCACGGTCACGTTGCAGGGCAGCAGCAGCCCGATCACCGGATCTTCGTTCACCGCCGCGAAGGCCAGCGGCGGGTTGCAGGCGCCGAGCACGGTGTAGGGTCTGAACTCCCGTCCGAGCTTGTCCTTGAACGCGGCCTGGAAGTCGATCTCCGAGATCACGCCGAACCCCTCGGCCTTCAGCGCCTCACGTGTCGCGGTGAGCGCCGCGGCGAAGTCCAGCGGCAGTTCCACTTCGAATCCGAGCGATGCGGGCATCGGCTGCTCCTGGTTACAACCACCGTCTCACGCGTGCCGCGTAGGTCGCGTACTCGTCACCGAACCGGGCGGCGAGCACCCGTTCCTCCGGCCGGATCTGGAACCGGGTGATGAAGGCCACGAAGACGGCGAGACCCGCCAGCGGCAGCACGGCGGCCAGTGTGACCGCGAAGGCCGTCAGCAGCAAGGCCATGCCGAGATACATCGGGTTGCGGGTGACGCGGTAGACGCCGCCGGTGACGAGCGCCGAGGCGCGCGCCGGGTCGAGCGGATTGACGGTGGTGTGCGAGGCGCGAAAGGCCCCGACTCCCAGCAGCACGAAAGCGGCGCCGGCGGTGCCCAGCAGGATGGCGGCCCACAGCGTCGGGCCCGGGGCCAGGCCCAGCCGCGGTCCCAGCCCGGCGACACTCCACATCGCGGCGGCAACCACCGCGACGACGACCAGGGGCGGAATCCGGTGCTCGAGGGTGGGCATGGTCAGGCCCGCGCGCGAATGCGGCCGGTCGCCAGCAGCCACGCCAGCACCGCGCCGGCGGTGACGTCGTAGGCGCCGCAGAACGCCGGCCAGAACGTCGGGACGCCGGGATTGTCGATGACGCCGCCGTGAACGACGTCGAAGAGACCGTGGGCGGTCAGCGCCACCGCGACGATCCAGAGCGAGGATCTGAATCCGTAGACGGCGGCGGCGACGAAGACGGCGCCGCCCAGCATCTCGCGCAGCAGCGCCGGGGTAGAGCCGCCGATGACCGCGAACAGCGCATAGAGCGCGGCGATGACGACCATCACCGTCGGATAGAACGCGCGGTCGCGGTCCAGCCCGACGACCCGCGCGAACACCGCCACGGTGATGGCCAGCAGCGTTCCTACCAGTAGTGCCATCGATGCCCCTGGAGCGAGGCGGTTCTTCGGAGCCGCTAGCGAAAGATGGCCTTCGGCACCTTGACGTGCACGCCCATCGTCGGCCGATCGACGAGCTGGGTCACGGCGACATGGCCGGCGACGCTGACCAGCTGATACGCCTCGTGCCTGGTCAGTCCGCGGGTGCGGGCCAGGAAGTCGATCATCTCCTGGATGGCGATGCGCGTCGCCACGGTCAGGTCCGGATCGGCGCCCATGCTGATGTAGTCGGTGGCGGTCTCGGCGCGCGGCCAGTTCAGGGTCTCGCCGGTGCGGACGGTGAGCTGCAGCCGCCCGCGCAGCGAGGTCTCGATCGCGGTCTGGTCGACCTCGCCGTCGCCCTGCGCCGCGTGGCCGTCGCCGACGACGAAGAGCGCACCGGGCACGAACACCGGGACGTAGAGCGTCGAGCCGGCGACCAGTTCGCGGTTGTCCATGTTGCCGGCGAAGCGGCTGGGCGGATTGCTGCTCACCCGCCCGAGCTCCGGCGGCGGCGCCACCCCCATGCTGCCGAAGAACGGCTTCAGCGGGATGACGACGCCGGGGAAGAACTCGGCGGTCATCGCCTGGCGGTCGAGCGCGACGATCTTCTGCGGCACGCCGCGGTCGCAGTTCTCCGGGAGGAAGCCGGCGCAGCCGTTGTAGCCGTAGTCGATCGGCAGGTCGATCGACAGCACCTTCACTTCGAGGACGTCGCCGGGCCGGGCGCCCTCGACGTAGATCGGCCCGGTCAGGATGTGTCCGCCGGGGCCGCGCCGCTCGCCGGTCACCTCGGCGACGATCCGGCGCAGCGACGCCTGGACCTTCTCCGCCGGCACGCCGGCCTTCTCGAGCCCGGCCGGCGAGTTGGTGAGCAGCGTGTCGACGTCGACGATGTCGCCCGAGGCGATGCGCAGCGCCGGGGTCGCCTCGCTCCAGTAGTAGCCGTAGGCCACCGTGGACGGCGTCGCCTCGAGCCGGTGCGTGCGCGGCGCCTGGGCGAACGGGGTGGCCAGAGCGGCCACGGCCATGACGGCCGGGGCGAGAAGGAGAAGGCGCAGGCTGGAGGTCATGGGTCGCGGTGGCATAATGCCTCCTCCGGGCCGCATTGCGCCACTCGTTTGAATCAGCGCTACAGCGGCGTCTGGCGCAGCCCCCTTCCTCCGTCCTCGCACGATCTCCATCCAATCATCTCGGACTCCGGAAGGAGGCCGCGCCAGACGCGGTGCGTGCAGAGCTCGGCGTTGGCTTCGCCTGAACACTACGTCGACAGAGCATAGCGGAATGACGACACTATGCCGCGACGACGGCGCCATTGCGTGACCGGCTACACTACACGCACCGGCAGGTTCAGGGTGTTGCGCCGAATTGTCTAACGCTCGTTTGGAAGGCCACAATGTTGCTCGCGTTCGCGGCGACGGTGCTGTTCGCGTCTCAGGCATTGAGTGAGCCGCCCCGCGATTTCGTGCTCAAGATTGCCCTCGGGAAGTGCTGGAACGAAGCGATAGACACCACGGGTCCGACGTTCTCCCGTACGATCAGCCCCGGTAAGACACTTACGGCAACGGTATCCCTGACGGCAGAGCATCGACGCCGCCTGTACGTCCTGGTCGTCGATGCGGACTTGTGGGGGTATCCGAGCGTGTTCAAGCCCGCCGACGAAACAATGGTTGAAGAACTGCCCCTTTCAGACTTCACCATCGAGGCTCAGGCGAATGGTCAACGAACCGTGATCCAGTGGCTCGACCGTGGCTCAATGCGGCCTGAGGCCGTCCGTCTTCGCACCATGATCCGAGCGGTTCGGGCGCTCTTTGCTGAACGCCCAGAAGCGCTACGATTGCCCGCCTCAGGGATGATCTGCTTGTGAGCATCGGCTGCTTCACGTCCTAATGCAGCCGACGCGAGATCTTCCTCGATAAGGCTGGCACGGGTCTGGCGCCCGTTCTGAGCGGACCGCGCACTCGTCGGACATCAAGCGGGAGGAGGCCGAAGGCGCACCCACCGCGTCTGGCGCTGCCTCCTTCCGGAGTCCGAGATGATTGGATGGAGATCTTGCGAGGACGGAGGAAGGAGGCGGCGTCAGACGCGGTGGCTCTTCGCGATAGCGTTTGAAGGCCGGCAGAGAGCCGAAGCGTCAGTTCGTCGCGTTCGGCGCCGGCTTGGCGAAGCGGCGGAAGAAGCTCTCCGCCTTCCACTCGGGCCGCTCGGCGCGGTTGGCCACCTGCACGCACAGCTTGCCGACGAGATCGGTGAACAGCACCGCGGCGGTGCGGTCGATCGGCTGGGCCAGGTCGTCGCCGGGACCGTGGTAGCGCTCACGGGTCCAGTCGGCGGCGATCTTCGCCTCGGGCGAGCCCTCCTCGTAGCCGACCTTCATCGCCAGCGCCGGCACGCCCTCGCGGATGAAGCTGTACTGGTCGCTGCGGATGAAGCGATTGCGCTGCGGCTCGGGATCGTTCTGCACGGCCAGCCCGAGGCTCTGTGCGACGGCGTGAATGTCGTCGCCGAGCGACGACTCGTCGAGGCCGAGCACCATCACCGACTTCATCGGGAAGAGCGGCAGGAACATGTCCATGTTGATGTTGGCGACCAGGCTGCCCCTGGGCACGGTGGGGTGGATGGCGAAGTAGCGCGAGCCGAGCAGGCCCTTCTCCTCGGCGGTCACCGCCACGAACAGCACCGAGCGCTTCGGCCGGGCCGCCACCACCGCCTTGGCCGACTCGATGAGCGTGGCGATGCCCGAGGCGTTGTCCATCGCCCCGTTGTAGACGTCGTCGCCGTTGATGGCGGCGCCGACGCCGAGATGGTCGAGGTGCGCGGTGAGCACCACGTACTCGTCGGCCAGCGCCGGATCGCTGCCCTTCACCACGCCGACGACGTTCTGCGACTCGACCGGCTGGGAGTCCACGGCGACGGTCGCCTTCATCGCCGTCGCCAGCGGGAAGTGCGGCAGCGCCTTGCCCTCGTCGGCCACCTTCAGCACCTCGGCCAGGGTGTGGCCGGAGCCTTCGAACAGCTTCTCGGCCCGCGCCGGGTTGAAGGCGATCGACACCTGCGCGCCGGCGGTGTCGTCGGTGGTCGCGTCGGCCAGCACCATCGACGGGTTGAGCCGGTTGGGCGCCGAGCGCTCCCACGGCACGTCCATCGCCCGGGGATTCGGGATGGTGATGGTGCCGATGGCGCCGAGCCGCTTGAGGGCGCCCCAGCGTTCGGCCGCCGACTGGTAGTGCGCGCTGAGCGGGCCGGGCACGTGTCTCGGGCTGCCCGAGAGGTGCACGACGACCTTGCCCTTCACGTCGAGCCCGGCGAAGTCGTCGTGATGCAGTTCGGGGATCACCAGGCCGTGACCCGCGAAGACCAGCGGCGCCTCGACCTGGGGTGCGGCGTCGATCCGCATGCTGAAGGTGGCCTCGTCGCCCAGGACGACCGGCACCTCCTTGCCGCGGCGCACCAGCGCCAGGCGGCTCTTCTCCTCGACGATCCGCCGCGAGCGGAAGGTCACCGGCTGCAGGAAGCCGGCGATGCCGGCCGGTTCGACGCCGGCCCGCTCGAGCTGGTCGGCGACGTAGTCGGCGGCCTTGCGGTGCTCGGGGCTGCCGGTTTCGCGGCCGCGCATGTCGTCGTCGGCCAGGAAGGCGACGTGGGCGAACCAGCGGGAGGCGGCATCGTCGACCGGCGCGGGCGCCGTCGTGGACGCGGCGGCCGGTGCCCCGGTCGGCGGCGGCGCGCAGGCGGCGACGGCCACCGCAGCCAGGAGCGGAGCGAAGAGGCGAGGCGTCATGCGGGTCCTCTGGACGATACGCGGGCGGTCAGCGGCCGTGGGCGTCGCGCAGGTGCTCGCCCAGCACGTCGCGGCCGAAGTCGCCCTGAAAGTCGCGCCACACCGCGTGGATGTGGTTGCCGTCGTTCTGGGTGTTGTCGTACTCGATGAGGAAGGTCGGGCCCTGGACGCGGTAGTAGTGCTTGGCGCCGACCGAGGTCGGCCCGGCCCAGGCGAACGTCACCCGCTCGAGGCCGGCCGCGCGCACCCGCGCCATCCGCTCGTCGGCCAGGTCGTCGGCCATCAGCGAGGTGTAGGCGGTGATCAGCCGCTGCACCGACTCGCGCTGCGCGGGCGTCATGCGGCCGACGCTGACTCCGGCCGGCGCCAGCGGCCCGATGTTGTTCTTGTTGCCCGACACGATGTCGTTCGGGGCGACGTCGGCGACGATCGCCGCGGTCCGCTGCTCGGCGCTGAGCCCTTCGATCACGGTGCGGCCGAGATCCTCGAGCGGAGCGAGCACCCGCAGCCCCTTCTGCGGGCCGTCCTTCACGGTGGCGGGGTTGGAGCCGGTGAAGGTCGGCGAGGTGGCGGCGACGCGCCCGTTGGCCACCGCGAAGTGCAGCGACAGGTGATGGCCCTCGACCCGCCAGCCCCACGTGCCGCGGCTGCCCGGGGTGCCGAAGACGGTGAACTGGTAGTCGAGCGGCGATCGGGCGAAGCGCGGGCTGTTCTCGATCGCCCGCAGCGTGTCCTCGAGGGCGATGATGGCGGTGGCCGTCATGTAGCCCTTCTGGCTCAGCCCGGACTTGAGCAGGGCGTGCGCCTTGTCCTTCTGCGCCGGGGTCATGGTCCGGAACGAGAGGCCCTTGCGGGGGAACATCTCGTTGGGGATGAAGTTCCACCTCAGCCGCTCGCTGTCGGCGTAGGTGAAGACGGCCTGCTGGCGCTGCTCCGCACTGAGCGACGCCAGGAACCCGGTGGCGGCCGCGGTCATGTTCGCAGCCGACCGCTCGGTGGCCACCAGCAGGCTCGCCGGAGCCAGCCCGAGGATGGCCAGGGCGACGAGGGCACGCAGCAGCACGGTCCGGCGCATCGGTCCTCCCTGGATGACCCGGGCAGTATACCGGGGTCCGCGGCGCGCTCAGCCCAGCGCGATCGAGACGTATTTGAGGTCGAGGAACTCCTCGATGCCCCACTTTCCGCCCTCGCGGCCGAGCCCGGAGGCCTTGACGCCCCCGAACGGCGCCTGTGGAGTCGAGGGGACGCCGTCGTTGACGCCGACGATGCCGAAGTCCAGCGCCTCCGAGACGCGGAAGGCACGGCTGAGGTCGCGGGTCCACAGGTAGGCCGCCAGCCCGAAGGGCGTGCCGTTGGCGTGGGCCACCGCGTCGGCTTCGGTGGTGAAGCGCACCAGCGGCGCCACCGGGCCGAACGTCTCCTCCTCCAGGATGCGCATCCCGGCGGCGACGTCGACCAGCACCGTCGGATCGAAGAACAGGCCCTGGCGCGGCTGGCCGCCGACCACCGGGCGGGCGCCCTTGGCGACGGCGTCCTCGACGTGGCCACGGACCTTGTCGAGGCCGGCCCGATCGACCAGCGGCCCGACCTGCGTGGCGGCGTCGAGCGGGTCGCCGACCCTGAGCGTCCGCACCGCGGCGCCGAGGGCGTCGGCGAAGGCGTCGTGGATCCCGGCCTGGACGTAGATGCGATTGGCGCACACGCAGGTCTGCCCGGTGTTGCGGAACTTCGAGGCCACCACCTCGCGCACCGCGGCGTCGAGGTCGGCGTCGTCGAAGACCAGGAACGGCGCGTGGCCGCCCAGTTCGAGCGACACGCGCTTGACGGTCCTGGCCGCCTGCGCCGCCAGCAGGATGCCGACCTCGGTGCTGCCGGTGAAGGTGAGCTTGCGGATCGCCGGCTCGTCGAAGAACACGCTCGACACCGCGGCCGGGTCGGCGGTGGTGAGCACCTGGAACACGTCGGGCGGGCCACCGGCGTCGCGCCACAGTTCCTCCAGCCGCAGGGCGGTGAGCGGCGACTGCTCGGCCGGCTTCAGGACCACCGTGCAGCCGGCGGCCAGCGCCGGCGCCGCCTTGCGGGTCACCATCGCCGCCGGAAAGTTCCACGGCGTCACGGCGTAGACCGGCCCGACCGGCTGCGGGCGCACCAGCAGACGCTTGTGCGCCACCTGGCTCGGCACCGTCTCGCCGTAGACGCGCTTGGCCTCTTCGGCGTACCACTCGACGAACGCCGCGGCGTACTTCACCTCGCCGCGCGATTCGCTGATCGGCTTGCCCATCTCCTCGGTCATCGAGCGGGCGAGGCGATCCTCGTCGCGCAGGATGGCGTCGAACCACGCGCGCAGGATCCGCGATCGCTCGTAAGCGGTGCGGTCGCGCCAGCCGGGAAAGGCGGCGATGCTGCGCGCCGCGGCGGCGCGGGCTTCGGGCACGCCGGCATTGGCCACGCTGTCGACGCGGCTGCCGGTGGCGGGGTTCTGGACGTCGAAGGTCGGGCTCATGCGAACACCTCGGCACAGGCACCGGCCAGCACGTCGAGGCCGCGCTGCAGGTCGGCGGGCGGGGTGGTGAGCGGCGGCAGCAGGCGAATCACGTTCTTGTAGGTACCCGACTTGAGCAGCAGCAGGCCGCGATCCCGGGCGAGGTCGACCACACGCTGCGCGGCGGCGGCGTCGGGGGCACCGTCGGCCGGCTGCACGATCTCCACCGCCTGCATCGCGCCCAGGCCGCGGACGTCGCCGATCTGCGGGTGGCGGGCGCTGAGGGCCTGCAGCGCGGTCCGCGTCGTTTCGGCCTGGCGGGCCGCCTGCTCCAGGACGCGCTCCTCCTCGAAGACGTCGAGAACGGCGAGCGCCGCGGCGCAGGCGAGCGGGTTGCCGGCGTAGGTGCCGCCCAGCCCGCCCACGGCCGGCGCGTCCATGATCGCGGCCTTGCCGACCACGGCCGACAGCGGCAGGCCGCCGCCGAGGCTCTTGGCCATCGTGACCAGATCGGGCTCGATGCCGTAGTGCTCGTAGGCGAACATCTTCGCGGTTCGCCCGAAGCCGGTCTGGATCTCGTCGACGACCAGCACGATGCCGTGCGCCGTGCACAGCCGCCGCAGCTCGCGCAGGAACTCGACCGGCGCCGGCACGAAACCGCCCTCGCCGAGCTGCGGTTCGACGATGATCGCCGCCACCTGCGCCGGCGCGATCCGCGAGTCGAACAGGTAGTGCAGGGCAGCCAGCGCCTGGGCACTCGACACGCCGCGGTACTCGTAGGGGAACGGCGTGTGGTAGACCTCCGGCGCGAACGGGCCGAAGTTCTGGCGGTAGCCGGTACTCGACGCGGTGAGCGCCAGGCCGAGCAGAGTGCGACCGTGGAAACCGCCGTGGAAGGCGATGACGCCGGGGCGGTTGGTGGCGGCGCGGGCGATCTTGACGGCGTTCTCGGTCGCCTCGACCCCGGTGGTGAGCAGCAGCGTCTTGTGGGGCCCGCCGGCGACCAGCGCGTTCAGTCGCGCGGCCAGCGCCACGTAGCCGTCGTAGCCGGCCACCTGGAAGCACATGTGGGTCAGGGTCTCGAGCTGACGCTGGACCGCGGCGACCACGCGCGGGTGCCGGTGTCCGGTGTTCAGCACGCCGATGCCGCCGATGAAGTCCAGGTACTCGCGGCCCTCGCTGTCCCACACCCGGCTGCCCTCGGCACGGGCGACGACGATCGGGTGCGTCTCGGCGACGCCGCGGGCGACGTGGGTGGCGCGGGCGGTGGCGACGGCCGGCGCCGCTGAAGTCTTGGTCATGGGGGTCATAGGCGCACCTCGTGCTGCATCGCGGTCCAGAGCGCCTCGACGTGCCGCCGCTCGGTCGCCTCGGCGCCGACCGACACCCGCACCATCCAGCGGCCGTCGAGCAGCGCCGGCGTCAGATACGTCGCGCCGGACCGGTTCAGGCGATCACACCACGACCGCGTGTGGCGATCCAGTGCCTCGCCGGCCAGGCCCGGCGGCTCGTGGCGGACGCACAGGGTCTGCAGCGGTACCGGCGCCAGCACCCGCCACCCGGGCGTCGCCGCGATCTGCCCGTCGAGCCAGCGGGCGTTGTCCAGATCGCGGCGCAGCCTGGCCTGGAGGCCGCGCACGCCCTGCTCGCGGATGAGGAACCACAGCTTGAGGGCGCGGAACCGTCGGCCGAGCGGGATGCCCCAGTCGCGGTAGTTGGTGACCACGCCGTCGGCCGCCGTCTGCAGGTAGCTGGGATTGGTGGACATCACCCGCACCAGGTGCTGGGGGTCGCGCACGTAGTACACCGAGCAATCGAAGGCGGCGCCGAGCCACTTGTGCGGGTTGAGCACCAGCGAATCGGCGGCCTCGATGCCCTCCCACATCCAGCGGCACTCGGGCAGAACCATCGCCGAGCCGGCCATGGCCGCGTCGACGTGCAGCCAGATGCCGGTGTCGGCGACGACGCGGGCGATCTCGGCGACCGGGTCGAGGGCGGTGGTCGTGGTCGTGCCGGTGGTGGCGACGACGGCACACGGCACCCGGCCGGCGGCGGCGTCCCCGGCAATCGCCGCCGCCAGCGCGTCGGCGCGCATCGCGTGGCGGGCGTCGGTGGCGACGTGGCGGATGTTGTCCTTGCCGAAGCCGGCGAGCTGCGCCGCCTTGTCCACCGAGCTGTGGGCGTGGGCCGACGTGTAGACCACCAGCGGCCGCGGCTCGGCCTGCAGGCCGCCGTGCGCCAGGGCGTAGCCGGTGCGGCGCTCGCGGGCCGAGATGAGCGCGACCAGGGTGCTGGTCGAGGCGGTGTCCTGGATGACGCCGTGCCAGGCGTCGGACAGGCCGACCATCTGGCGCAGCCAGCCGGTGGTCACTTCCTCGACTTCGCTCAGCGCCGGGCTCGACTGCCACGCCAGGCCGAGGACGCCCAGGCCGGTGCTGACGTAGTCGCCGAGCACGCTGCCGAGCGTGCCGTTGCAGGGGAAGTAGCCGAAGAAGCGCGGGTGCTGCCAGTGCGTGAGCCCCGGCAGCACCACGGCGTCCAGGTCCTTCAGGATCGCCGCGAACGGCTCGGCGTCCTCGGGCGGGTGGGCGGGCAGGCTGGCCCGCACCTGCCCGGGCTCGGCCTGCGACATCACCGGATGCTGTTCGACGCGGGCGCGGTAGTCGGCGATCCAGTCGACGACGGCATGGCCGTGCTTGCGGAACTCCTCGGGTGTCATTCCAGTCCTCGGGCGACGGGCGGGCGTCGCCGACGGCGGGCGCGCTCAGCGCGCCCAGATCCTCAGCACCCAGGGCATCGCCTCGTGGAGCGCGTCGACGTAGCCAGGGATCATGTGGTGGGCGACGTCGTCGAGGAGGCGCAGGGTGACGTCGCCGCCCTGCGCGCTCAGCGCCTGCGCGCCGCTCTCGACGCGTGTGAACGGCACGGTGGCGTCGGCGCGACTGTGGATGGCGTAGACCGGCATCTTCAGCGGCGCCGGTGGCACCGCGGGGTCGTCGTCCGGACGGCGCGGCGCGGCCGCCATCGGGATGGCGGCGCGGAACAGCTCGGGATGGGTCTGGGCGAAGAACCAGGCGCCGCCGCCGCCCATGCTGAAGCCGGTGACCAGCGTCCGCCGCCCGTCGATCCGCACCCGCGTCTTCACGTCGGCGACCACCGCGAGCACTGCCTCCACCGAGCCCGGATGCGCCCAGCTCGCCTCCGGGGCGTCGGGGGCGATGACGACCGCGTTCAGATCCTGGAGCGCCGGCAGCACCAGCTGGCCGACGTAGCCGAGCCCGAAGTAGGGCGACAGGCCGGGATCTTCGGGCGTGCCGTAGTGCAGCGCGACGATCATCGGGTAGCCGGCGGGCGGCACCGGCGTCTTGGGCACCAGGACGCCGTAGGTCAGGAAGCGCGAGCCGACCAGCAGCTCGTGCTGCTCCATCCGGACCGGCAGGTCGTCGAGTCGCTGGTGCAGCGTGCGGCGGCCCATCAGGGCATCCTCCTTGAACCGTCAGCCACGGTGGCGCCACCAGGCCACCGCGCCGCCGGCGAAGTGGCAGGCCGCCATCGCCACGGTGAGCACGACCGAGGCCACCAGCGGCTGGTAGCGCCCGTCGTAGAGCCCGACGGCGGCGAACGCCGTGAACCACAGCCACGGCCGCGTGTACTGGAGCGCGCCGCGCAGCGGCGTAGCCAGCGCCCGGCTGACGCTGTAGAAGCCCAGCCCGCCGGAGCCGAGCGCGCTGGCCAGCAGCGTCCCCTGGGCGGTGGTCTCGGCCCCGACGAACACCGCCGTCACCAGCAGGAACAGGACGATTGACACGAAGCCGGCGTAGATGCCGGGCAGGATGTCAGAGGACTCGATGGGCACGGCCGGGTCGCGATCCGAGTATAGAACCGGGTCAGTACTCGGTGAAGATGCGGCGGATCTCGGCGAGGTCGCCGGTGCGGGTCAGCGCCAGCATCAGCAGGACGCGGGCCTTCTGCGGCGACAGGTTGTCGGCCGGCACCATGCCCATCGCGTCGGTCTCGGCCTGCGGCAGCACCCGCCCGTTGCCGGTGCGGTTCGAGCGGACGACGACCGGCCGGGACGCCGCCGGCGCCGCCGCCAGCGTCGCGAACACCTCGCGCTCCCGCGTCGACATCAGGCCGGCGCCGGTCCCGGCGACGACGATGCCCCGGACGCCGCCGGCGAGGAGCGCCCGCGCCATCGCCGGACTCGGCTCCACGTAGGAGTAGAGGATGTCGACGACCGGCAGCGCGGTGAGCCCACCGACGTCGAACTCCGAGCGGGTGGTGTGGCGCTTGAGCGACGCCCGGTAGAACGCCACGCGATCGGCGTCGACGTAGCCGAGCAGGCCCAGTTCGCCCGACTTGAAGGTCTCGACGCGGTAGGTGTTGGTCTTGGTGACGTCGCGGGCGGCGTTGATCTCGTCGTTGAGCACGACCAGCGTGCCCTTCCCCACCGCCTCGGGCGACGCCGCGGTGCGCACGGCGTTGAGCAGGTTGAGCGGGCCGTCGGCGCTGATCGCCGAGGCCGGGCGCATCGAGCCGACGACGACCACCGGCCGGGCGTCCCGCACGGTGAGGTTGAGGAAGTACGCCGTCTCCTCGATGGTGTTGGTGCCGTGCGTCACGACGACGCCGGCCACCGACGGGTCGGCGGCGTAGATGGCGTTGATCCGTGTCGCCAGCGTCAGCCAGTGCGCGGTGGTGATGTCGGTGCTGCTCAGGTTGGCGATCTGCTCGACGCGGATCCGGGCCACCTGGGCGATCTCGGGCACCGCCGCCACCAGCTCCTCGCCGCGGAGCGCCCCGGACCTGTAGTCGGCAAGGCTCGTGGAGGTGGCGCCCTTGCCCGAGATGGTGCCGCCGGTGGCCAGCACCCACACCAGCGGCAACGCGGGTGCGGCGGGCTGCGCCGCGACGGGCACCGCCACGGCGAGCGCGGCGGCGACGAGGATCACGGCACGCGGCGGCACGGACGTCATGCGACGCGGATTATCCCATGCGGCGACGCCCGGCCATCGAGCCCGAGACGCGCGCCGATCACGACGACCCGTGGCGCGCGGCGTCGCCAGTCCTGCCCAACGACGTGGCCGCCAGGGCCAGCATCGCCACGACCAGGACGTTCCAGAGGGCGAACGCCATCAGTCCGGGCGTGCTGAGCACCCATCCCGGCCAGGCGGCGGTGGCGACCCCGCCGACGATGCTGAAGGGCCCGTTGGCCGCAAACAGCCGGCGCGTCCACGTCGCCACGACGTCACCGCCCGCGAAGACCGGGGCGACGAGCCACGTCGCGCCGCCCAGGACGGCGTAGCCCCACATCTCGAGGGCCCAGCCGAGGCCCTGCGGGTTGACCATCGTGATCCAGCCGGCCAACGCCACGGCCGGCGGCTCGGCGGCAGCGACCAGCGCCGGCACCATCGTCGTCTGGAGCGCGTAGTTGGCGACGATGAGCGCAGCAAACGCCGCCGCACTCGCCGTGGCCGCGGTGGTCCGGGCCCGCAGCGGCGGCGGTGCCAGCGCATGCAGTCCGGCCACCAGCGCGACGAGCCCGCCGACCAGCGCAAACCCGGCGACGTACGGCACGGTCTGCAGCGGGTGATAGGCCGCCGCGAATGTCTGCGCGTCGCGCCACGGTGGCTGGGGCCGCAGCATCTGGACCAGCCAGACGGCGAGCGGTCCGGAGACGACGGCCCCGCCCAGCGCGACCCACGCCGCCACGCGACAGAAGCGCACCGGACCCGCCACGGCTGCGCCCCCGCTCACCGTGCGTCGCCGGGGGCCGGCGACCGCCGCAGATCGGCCGGCAGGTCGGTCTTCGTGGCGCGCAGGATCTCGGCCGCGGCTCGGGCCTCGGGCGTCCGCAGGTGGGCCAGCCGCGGCGAGCGATCGGTGCCGGCGAGGCGGGCGAAGATCCGGCGGTAGACGGCGTCCTTCACCGGCGCCGGCAGGGCGTCGAACGCCTCGGTGTAGACCATGTAGCTGACCGGGTAGCGCATCAGCCGGGTGGTCAGATCCAGGTCGGCGAGCGAACGCCCGCGGGGGTCCGACGGGGCGAACGCCCGCACCCGTTCGGCCCAGCCGGGACGCGGCGTCACCTCCACCACCGGCGCCGCTTCGTCCACGAAGACGAAGTAGTCGGCCACCTCGTCGAGCCGGGCGCCAATCGCCGCGTCGTCGACGTCGGCGCGCTGCTCGGCCACGGCGACGCGCCAGTCCCAGTTGAGGCGCGTCAGCAGGTTCACGGCGTGCATCTGGTGGTCGAAGACGAGCAGCGACGACAGGTCGCTGACCTCGGACAGGTAGTCGCGTCGTGATGGCCCACGCTCGAGCCAGCGGATGAGGGCGTGGTTCGAGACGATCGTCGCGTCGTCGCCGCCGCGATAGTCGGTGACGGTGAGATTGCCGAGGTGGCCGAGCACCTGGTAGGGCGGCGTGGCGATGCTGCTGGTGACGAACCAGCCGCCCCACCGTTCGGTGTGCGGCGTGCGGTGATCCACCGTGATCGACGGACCGGCCCGCTGCAGCAGGCCGCCATCCGGGCCGACGCGGTTGCTGCGATCGATCGGACCCGGCACGTCCAGCGTGCTCGCCGAGACGTGGCAGGTGAGGCAGGTGCTGCCGCGGACGAACGCCGGCGTGGCGGTGGCGCCCTGGTCGAGGGTGTAGAAGACCGTGCCCTGCTGCGGGTCGTGCGCGGCGAACTCCAGCGCCGGCGCGCCGGCGATGTAGCCGACCGCCACCCGGGGGTTGAAGTAGAGGGCGCGGGGATTGTCCGGGCCGGTGAACGCCCGCTGGATGCCGCTCTTGGAGAACACCAGCACCTGGGACTCGGCCGGCACCTCGAGGGCCGCGAGCACCGCGCGCAGGTAGCCGAGACCCGGTTCGTGGGTCAGCGTGGTCGAACCGTCGCGCAACGCGGCGTTCAGGCGGGCCACCGGATCGGTGGTGGGCCGTCTGGCGTAGTCGATCGCCGGGTGCTCGTCGAGCAGGCCGGGGAACGGCACCGGTGCCTGGCCGGCGGCCCGCGTCGCGATGGCCGTCGCCAGCAGCGCGGCGCTGATCGCCAGGCCGGTGCGCACGGCAGGCCGGATCATGCCGTCGATCCTACCGCCGGACCGGCGTGGCGTGCCCGCCAGCGATCGGCAAGGTCGCGCAGCGCCGCGTTCTCGATGATCTCGCGGCGCACCGGCGCCCGGACCTCGCTGACTTCGGGCGCGGCCAGGCAGGCCCGCAGCACGCTCCCGCCGGCCGAGCCGGTGGCGCCGAAGAGGAGGATCGTCATGCCGGCGTCGTCGATTGTACGTAGTAGGCTTCGGGCATGGAGCCGCTCTTCCTGCCCGACGTCGAGCGCGACAACGCGCCCGGCCCGTACACCGCCGCCATCAAGGCGATGCAGGAGCGCGGCGCCGAGTATCCGCAGATCTGGCATCTCTTCGCCTACCTGCCCGACGCCACGGCGCACCTGGCGCGCTTCACGCAAGCGATCCTGCGCGGCCCGGCGCCGCTCAGCCCGGGGCTGCGCGAGCTCATCGCCGCCTACACGTCGGCGCGGAACCACTGCCCGTTTTGAACCAAGTCCCACGCCGCGGTCGCGGCGGAACTGTTGGGGGATCCGGCGCTGGTCGAAGGCGTGCTGGCCGATGTCGAGACCAGCGCCCTCGACGATCGGCACAAGGCGCTGTTCCGGTTCATCGACAAGGTCAACCACGCCTCGCCGCAGATCGGGCCCGAGGACATGGCGCCGCTGCGCGCGCTCGGCTGGACCGACGAGGCGCTCTACTTCGCGATCACCGCCTGTGCGCTGTTCAACTTCTACAACCGCTGGATCGACGCCAGCGGCGTCCACGCGCTGTCGGATGCGGCCCACGCCGAGGGCGGCCGGCGCAGCGCCAGGATGGGCTACGTCCGCGACTGAGGCCGGGCGGCAACCGGAGCTCCCGGCCTGGCGGCGACGCGGCGGAGAGCGTCTGGCGCGGTCGACATCCCAGTCGACGATCTTCGACTGCGTGTTGGTGCCGCCGGCGTGCGGGCTCAGGATCAGAAGCCGATCGTCGTCCGGTAGAATTCGGCTGACATGGTCGCGCCCGGCACCCGATTGGGCCCCTACGAGATCCTCGCGAAGGTCGGCGAGGGCGGCATGGGCGAGGTGTATCGGGCGCGCGATACCAGGCTCGATCGACTCGTCGCCGTCAAAGTCCTGCCGGCCGAGTTCTCAGCGGATGCGGAGCGGCGCGGGCGTTTCGAGCGCGAAGCCCGGGCCATCGCGGCGCTGACCCACCCCCACATCTGCACGCTCCACGACGTCGGCCGCGAGCAGGACCTCGACTACCTGGTGATGGAGCTCATCGACGGCCAGACGCTGGCCGATCGCCTGCGCGGCGGTCGCCTCGACCTGGCCGAGGCACTCGCCTGCGCCGTGCAGATCGCCGACGCGATCGCCGCCGCCCACCGGCTAGGCATCGTGCATCGTGACTTGAAGCCGGGCAACGTCATGATGGTCCGGCCGTCTTCGGGCTCGCCGCCGCGGCCGCATGTCAAGCTGCTCGACTTCGGGCTGGCGCGGCGCGGCGTCGAAACGGTCACGAGTGACGTGGCCACCGTCGCGGCTCCGCTCACCGGCGCCGGCACCCTCGTGGGCACCCTCAACTACATGGCGCCGGAGCAGCTGCATGGCGCCCCCTACGACGCCCGCGTCGACGTCTTCGCGTTCGGCGCCGTCCTGTTCGAGATGCTGACCGGCCGCCGCGCGTTCGACGGGTCGAGTCACGCCAGCGTCGTCGCGGCGGTGCTGCACACCGATCCTCCGCCGGTCACCGCCGTCGTCCCCGACGTGCCGACGGTGTTGGGACGCGTCGTTACGACCTGCCTCGCCAAGGACCCCGACCACCGCTGGTCGACGATGCACGACGTGCTGCTGCAGCTGCAGGCGATGACCGCGGTCGACGGACCGGCCGTGCCCGGCGGAGCGCCGCCCCGCCGGCGCCTCCAGTGGCCGTCGTGGAGCGTCGCGGCGCTGTCGGCCGTCGTCGCCGCGGCAGCGTGGATCGGCCCTCGCGCGCCGGCTGGCGACACCGCATCCGCACCGCCGCGGCCCGACGTGCTGTCGGTGCTGCCACCTCCGGGGGCCACGCCGAGCTACGCCTGGGAGGCGCCCCAGCTGTCGCCCGATGGCCGCCACGTCGCCTTTGCGGCCAGCGACCAATCGGGCACCGTGTGGCTCTACGTCCGCAGCCTCGAGACGATCGAGCCCCGCCGTCTACCGGGTACTGAAGACGCGAGCCATCCGTTCTGGGCGCCGGACTCGACCCGGCTCGGGTTCTTCGCCGCCGGACAGCTCAAGGTCGTCGGCGTGGACGGCGGCACGGCACGGACTCTCGCGGCAGCGCCGGTGCCTCGTGGTGGCACGTGGGGCCTGAACGACGTCATTCTGTACTCGGCAGTGCCCAACACGCCGCCGATGACGGTGCCGGCGGCGGGAGGCGAGCCGGCGCTGGTGCCGGTCGAGCGCGTCGAACGCGGCTTCCGGTCCTTCCCGCAGCTCCTCCCGGACGGGCGCCACTACCTCTTCGAGGCGCTCGAGGGTGTTGCCGGCGGTCCCATCGGCATTCACGTGGCCTCGCTCGACTCGACCGAGGTGCGTGAGGTGGTCAAGACCCGAGGCCACGGCGTGTTCGTCGACGGGCGGCTGTTGTTCCTCCGCGAGTCGACCCTCGTCGCCCAGGCATTCGACACCGAGACGCTGCGGCTCCACGGCACACCGGTGGTCATCGCCGAAGACGTGGGCTTCAATGCCATCACGTATCAGGGCTTGTTCTCGGTGTCGCGCGATGCCATCGCCTATCTCGGCACCACCCGCGGTTCGCAGATCGAGTGGTTCGACCGTCGAGGCCGATCGGGTGGCGCGATCACGCCGCCCGGGGATTACAACACGCTGTGCCTGACCGCCGACGAGCGCACGGCCGTGTTCGAGAGGGCCGAATCACGGAGCGGCGCCGTGGACCTGTGGGCGCTCGATGTGGCGACGCGGCAGACGACGCGGCTGACCTTCGACCCGAGCGTCGACTTCTACCCCGTGTGTGGACCGGCCGGCCCGGCCGGCCGCGACGTCATCTTCTCCTCGCTTCGCGCCGGTCCACCCAGCTTCTTCCGTCTGCCGTTCGACGCACCTGGCAGCGAAACGCCGGTGCTCGTGTCGTTTGCGGCCAAGATCCCCACCGACTGGATCGACGGCGGTCGCCAAGTGGTGTTGTCGATGCTGGGCCCGAAGACCAGCTGGGACATCGCGGTCTGGCGCGTCGGCGACGCCGACCCTCAGCCCGTGGTGGCCACGTCCGCCGACGAGCGCGCGGGCCGCGTATCGCCCGACGGCCGGTGGCTGGCCTATACGGCGCGCGAGGGCAGCGGGCGTTTCGAAGTGTACGTGCAGCCGTTTCCCGGCGGCGGCTCCAAGTGGCAGGTCTCGTCGAGCGGTGGCACGCAACCGGCTTGGGGCCGGGGCGGCAGGGAGCTGTATTACCTGACGCCGGACCGCCGGTTGGTGGCCGTCCCCGTCAAGAGCGGTCCGCGGGAGTTCGCGTTCGGACCGGCCGAGGAACTGATGGCGGCCCGCGCCGCCGGCTGGGAAGCCGGGAATGCGCTCAGCGCCCAATACGACGTGACTCGCGACGGCCAGCGCTTCCTGATCAGCACGGCCGCCGCGCCGGCACCGATCAGCGTGATGCTCAACTGGAAGAGCGTCGTGCCGCGATGAGCGAACCCAGGGGACGGATCGGTCGGCACTCGTTGCACTGATGCCGACCGCCGATCGGCGTCGCCGAGCGGCTACACTGCGGGGGATGCTGGCCTGCCAGAGACCGTGCTTTTCGCTCCCTGACGACGAGCACTACCTGAATTGCGCCTACATGTCGCCGCTCTCGAAGGCCGTCGAGGCGGCCGGGGTCGCCGGCGTGGCCCGCAAGCGGGTGCCGTCGCGCATCACCCAGGAGGACTTCTTCACCGAGGCGATGCAGGCGCGGACGCGGTTCGCGCGGCTGGTCAACGTCGCCGACCCGTCACGGATCGCCATCATCCCGGCGGTGTCCTACGGACTCGCCACCGTCGCGCGCAACCTGCCGGTCGGGCCCGGCCAGCACGTCGTCGTCACCCACGAGCAGTTCCCGGCCAACGTCCATCCGTGGCGCAAGCTGGCGGCGACCCGCGGTGCCGGGCTGCGCGTCGTCGAGCCGCCCGCCGCCGCGGCCGGCCGCGCCAGCGCCTGGAACGAACGCCTCCTCGCCGCCATCGACCGGCACACCGCCGTGGTCGCGGTCGGCCACGTCCACTGGACCGACGGCACGCGGTTCGACCTCGAGGCGATCGGCGCCCGCGCCCGCGAAGTCGGCGCCGCCCTGGTCGTCGACGGCACCCAGTCGGTGGGGGCGCTGCCCTTCGACGCCGCCCGCATCCAGCCCGACGCCCTGGTCGTCGCCACCTACAAGTGGCTGATGGGCCCCTACTCGATGGGCTTCGCCTACCTCGGGCCGCGGTTCGACGACGGCGAACCGATCGAGGAGACGTGGATCGGCCGGGCCGGCAGCGAGAACTTCAAGGAGCTGGTGCACTACCGCGACGACTACCAGCCCGGCGCCGCCCGCTACGACGTCGGTGAGCGCACCAACTTCGCGCTGATGCCGATGGCGATCGCGGCGCTCGACCAGGTGCTGGAATGGCAGCCCGAGCGCGTGCAGGACTACTGCCGGGTGTTGAGCGCGCCGCTGGTCGACCGCGTGCGGGCGCTCGGCTACACCGTCGAGGACGCCGGCCACCGCGGCACGCACCTGTTCGGCCTGCGCGCCCCGGCCGGCACCGACATCACGGCCATCGGCGAGCGGCTGCGCGCCCGCAAGGTGTTCGTGTCGCTGCGCGGCAGCGCCATCCGCGTCGCCCCGCACGTCTACAACGACGCCCGCGATATCGACGCTCTGCTCGATGCGCTCGAACGCGGCTAGTCCGGCGCGCGGCCGGCGCTACGGCGCCAGCGACGCCGCGTAGGCGGCCAGCGCCACCATGTCGTCGAGCGTCAGCGGCGCGACCGTCGAGGCCATGAGTGGCGCCCACGGCCCGCGGCGCACGCCGTGCTGGAGATCGAAGAGCTGGCGGACGGCGTAGCTGGGCGACCGGCCGGCCAGCGGCGGCACCGCGCCGAGACCCTTGAGCCCGTCGCCGTGGCAGACGCTGCAGGCAGCGCGGCCGTCGCCACCCGCCGCCAGGGTGCGGCCGCGGGCGATGGCGCCGACCGGCACCAAGGCCACGAAGCCGGACGCCGAGTCGCGCCGCTCGGCCTGCACGACGTTCTCCGGCGTCTCGATGATCCGGCCGGCAATCGGCTCCTGGCCGGCACCGGGGACCGGCACGGGGACACCGCCGGCGACGCGCATCACCGGCACGGTGGCGGTTTCGACCACGCGGATCCAGCGGCGGAACGGGAACGACGCGAAGTAGGCCGCAGCCGACCGGTCCTCGTCCACCGTGCTGGCCCTGGCGATGGCCAGCATCGCCGCCGGCGGCCGCATGTTCGGGTCGGCGCTGCGCCGTTTGCCGGCCCGCATGTCGGCCATCTGCTGGACGATGTAGTCGGCGGGCAGCCCGGCCAGCGACGAGTTCTCCGGACGGCCCTGGCCGTTCGGATAGTGGCAGTAGCCGCAGGCGCGCACGTCGGGCCGGCGCCCGTGGGCCACCACCTCGGGCGGCGGCGGATGGCTGTCCGGATGCCAGTCGGGCGGGTTGAAGAGATCGCCCAGCTGCGCGCGGGTGAGCCGCACCGCACTGCCGGGCACCTCGAGGAGTTCGGGTGCGGCCCCTGGCGCCGGGGCCGGCGCGGCCTGACCGGGCGATGGCGGCGTGTTGACCGTGTAGACCCACGGCGGCGGCACGGCGCCGGCGCGGGCGTCCTGTCGGAGGCCGGCGTCCGCCACCGGGGCCTGCCCCCCTGCCGGTGCGATGCCGGCCATCACGACGACGCTGGCGGCGAGCAGGCCCGAGGTGCGGCGCATGGGCGGTCATTCTAGTGGTGGCCGGGCCGCACGGCGATCGAAATGGCCCGCGTGAATCGACATTCAGTTACAATCGTCGTCCGGAGGAACGAGCGATGGATCGATCGAAAGCAGGGCGCATCGCAGCGGCGGCGCTGGTCGTCCTCGCGCTGGCCGGCGGGACCATGCTGGCCCAGGGCGCAAACGTGAGCGGCGACTGGAGCTTCACCGTGCAGACCGACCAGGGCTCGGGGTCGCCGACGGTCAGCCTGAAGCAGGACGGCGAGTCGATCACCGGCACCTACAACGGCCTGTTCGGCAGCGCCCCGGTCAAGGGCACGGTCAAGGGCTCGGCGGTCGAGTTCTCGTTCACCGCCGACGCGCAGGGCCAGCAGGTCGACAGCGTCTACAAGGGCACCGTCGACGGCGACGCGATGAAGGGCACCGTCGCCATCGCCGGCGGCCAGCTGAACGGCACCTTCACCGCCAGCCGCAAGAAGTAGCCGCGAATCAGAATGCCGCCACCGGCAGGCCCTCGGCGCACAGGGGGCAGTCGGCGGCGGCGTAGTTGTCGGGCGCCGGGTACTCGACCAGGGCGACTCCGGGCACGGGCAGCGACACGACGGCTTCCCCGCGATCGACGATGACCGCCGTGGCGATCACGGTGCCGCCGGCGGCGGCGATGCGATCGGCGCAGTGCTGGAAGGTCTGGCCGGTGTTGCGAACGTCGTCGACCAGCAGCACCTTCGCCCCCTTCACCACCGTGGCGTAGGTCGGCGACAGCAGCGCGCCGCCCGCCGCGCCGCCGGGGTGGATCGGCGCGAACGAGTAGGGCTGTCGGGTCAGCGGCCGTCGGCCGTCCAGCAGCCCGGCGATGGTGTGGGCGAGCAGGGCCCCGCCGGTCACCGGGCCGGCCACGACCGTCGCCGCCTCGGCGACGCCGGGCGGCAGGATGTCGATGAGGTCCTGAGCCACCCGCCAGATCGTCGAGGGATAGCGGAACAGCTGGTGCGGGTTGAGATAGAGCCGGCCGTGATAGCCGTTGCCGTAGTCGAAATGGCCCTCCATCACCACCTCGAAGCGCCGCAGGTCCTGCACGGCGCGGGTCCGGATGTCGTCGCGTCGGGCGTCCATCACCGATCCTCCGTCGCCATCGCCACGCCGGCGGCGGCGTTCACGTAGACCGCGCGGCCGCCGACCACGGTTGCGGCCACGCCGCCGCGGAAGCTCCAGCCGTGGTACGGCGTGTTGGTCGACTTGCTGACCAGCGCCGCGCGGTCGATGGTCACGGCGAGGTCGGGGGCCAGGATGGTGACGTCGGCCACGGCGCCCTCGGCCAGGCTCCCACCGGCGACGTTGAGGATGCGGGCGGGATTGACCGACATCAGCTCGACCAGCCGCGGCAGGCGGATCACCCCGGCGTGCACCAGCCGGTCGAGGGCGATCGGCACCGCGGTCTCGAGCCCGACGATGCCGAACGGCGCGCGGTCGAACTCGACCGCCTTCTCGTCGGCGTGGTGCGGCGCGTGGTCGGTGGCGATGACGTCGACGCTGCCGTCGGCGATGCCGGCGAGCATGGCGTCGCGGTCGCGGGCCTCGCGCAGCGGCGGGTTCATCTTGGCATCGGTGTCGTAGGGCACCGGCGCCGCCAGCAGGTCGTCGGTCAACGTGAAGTGGTGCGGCGCCACCTCGCAGGTCACCTGCACGCCGCGGCCCTTGCCCTGGCGCACCGCCTCGAGCGTCGTCCAGGCGCTCATGTGCGCGACGTGGACCCGGCCGCCGACCATCTCGGCGATGAGGATGTCGCGGCCGGCGGTGATCGCCTCGGCGATGCCGGGGATGCCCTTGAGGCCCAGCGACGCCGCCACCGGCCCCTCGTGGGCGACGCCCTCGCCCTTGAGCGACGGATCCTCGCAGTGCTCGATGAGCGGCATGCCGAACATGCCGGCGTACTCCATGGCGCGGCGGGCCAGCAGCGCCGTCGACACCGGATGGCCGTCGTCGCTGATGGCGACGCAGCCGGCCTGCTTCAGCTCGGCGATGTCGGCGAGCTGCTCGCCCAGCTGGCCGCGCGACACCGCGCCGATCGGGTAGACGCGGGCCAGGCGGGCGTCGGCCGCCTTCTTGAGGATGAGCTCGGTGACGCCGGCGTTGTCGTTGACCGGGCGGGTGTTGGGCATGCACGCCACGGCGGTGAAGCCGCCGGCCACCGCCGACGCCACGCCGGTCGCCACCGTCTCTTTGTGCTCCTGGCCGGGCTCGCGCAGGTGCACGTGCATGTCGATGAAACCCGGGCACACCACCAGTCCCGGGGCCAGCGTCACCACCTCGCCGCCCGCGGCGAGGCTGGCCGGCAGGTCGCGGCCCACCCTGGCGACGACCGCGCCATCGACCAGCACGTCGAACGCGCCGTCGATCCCGTTGACCGGGTCGACGACCCGTCCCCCCTTAAACAGCCGTTTCATGTTCCGCTCCGCCGCCGGCGAGAAGGTAGAGGACCGCCATTCGCGCGGCCACGCCGTTGGCCACCTGGTCGAGAATCACCGAATAGGGCCCGTCGGCCACTTCCGAGGCGATCTCCACGCCGCGGTTGATGGGGCCGGGGTGCATCACGATCACGTCGGGTTTGGCCCGCGCCAGCCGCGCCTCGGTCATCCCGAAGACCAGGAAGTACTCGCGCAGCGACGGGAAGAAGCCGCCCTCCATCCGCTCGAGCTGTATCCGCAGCATCATGACGACATCGGCGCCCTCGATCGCCTCGTCGAGCGAGGTGGTGACGTGGACGCCGAGCCGGTCGAGGCCGAGCGGCACCAGGGTGGGCGGACCGCACACCCATACCTCGGCGCCCAGCTTGGTGAGCAGCAGCACGTTGCTGCGCAGCACGCGGCTGTGCAGCAGGTCGCCGACGATGGCCACCTTCAGGCCGCCGATCCGGCCCTTGCGCTCGCGGATGGTGAAGGCGTCGAGCAGGGCCTGGGTCGGGTGCTCGTGCAGCCCGTCGCCGGCGTTGACGATCGGCGAGCGGCAGACCCGGGCCAGCAGATGGGCGGCGCCCGACGACGGATGGCGCAGCACGATCATGCTCGGGCCCATCGCCTCCAGGTTGCGGGCGGTGTCGATGAGCGTCTCGCCCTTGACGACGCTGGAACTGGCGATCGCCACGCCGAGCGTGTCGGCGCTCAGCCGCTTCTCGGCGATCTCGAACGAGGTCCGGGTCCGCGTCGACGGCTCGTAGAACAGGTTGACGACGGTGCGGCCACGCAGCGCCGGCACCTTCTTGATGGCCCGCTGCGAGACCTCCTTCATCGCCTCGGCGGTGTCGAGGATGAGGACGATCTCCTCGGCGGTCAGCTCGGCGATGCCGAGCAGGTCCTTGTGACGCAGCGCCGTCACCGACTGCGGTGGCTCTCCGGCCGGGACCACCACGGTCAGCCTTCGCTTTCCACGGTCACTTCGTCGTGGCCGTCGATGTCGGAGAGCCGCACCTGTACCACCTCGCGCCGCGAGGTCGGGATGTTCTTGCCGACGTAGTCGGCCTTGATCGGCAGTTCGCGGTGGCCGCGGTCGACCAGCACGACCAGCTGGATCGCCTTCGGGCGGCCGAAGTCGATGAGGGCGTCGAGCGCCGCGCGCGTCGTTCGCCCGGTGAACAGCACGTCGTCGACCAGCACGATGACCCGGTCGTCGATCGAGAACGGGATCTCGGTGCGGCGGACGATCGGCTGCGGGCCGATCGCCTGGCGCATCAGGTCGTCGCGGTAGAGCGTGATGTCCAGGGCGCCGGTCGGCACGTCGTCGCCGGAGATCCGCTTCAGGGCGGCGGCGATCCGCCGCGCCAGCGGCACGCCGCGCGACCGCACGCCGATGACGGCCAGCTCCTCGACCCCGCGGTTGCGCTCGACGATCTCGTGGGCGATGCGCACCAGGGCGCGCGAGATGCGGTCGGCGTCCATGACTACCGGCACGCGACCTCCTTCCGCACGGGCGCGTGCGCGCCGGGACCAGGGACCGGGGACCAGGGACCGGAAAGGCTCTTGTCCAGGAACCGGCTGTCCTGGGGACAGCGCGGACGGGCGCAGGGCGCGCCCCGGGCGGGACTTCGTCGTCGCATGTTCACCCCTTCGCACGCTCGCGGGCGCGCAATTAAAGAGTCGCGAGCGAGTATAGCACTCGCTCGCGACTCAGCGGCTAGCGGCTAGCGGCGAAAGAGTTGGCACACGATTCATGGCGCGACGACGTGACACGTGCCAGTGTGACGGCGTGACTGCCTAGCCGCTAGCCGCTAGCCCCTAGCCGCGACGTTCATCCGACCACGGCCGCGCTGTTGGGTCCCTTTGCGACCAGACTAGCGGCCGTAACTCGGGATGAACGTCACGGGCCGCGTCGCCGTGAACGACGGCAGGAAGAAGTCGGTGCGGGCGGCGCCGTCCATGTCGCGGCCGATCGGCAGGCCCAGGAAGTAGAGGATGGTCGGCGTGATGTCGGCCACCGACCCGCGGTCGGGACGGGCGGCACGCACCGCGGCGCCGAAGGCCATGACGAACCCGTCGGGCGCGCGCTCGTGGGTGCCGCTGACGGCCGGGTCGCCGACCAGGCGCTCCAGCACCCGCTTGAGCGGCGAGAGCGGCTCCATGCCATGGCTCGACACCAGCAGCACGAGGTCGTCGGGGCCGAGGGTGGCCATCAGCCGGCCGACCATCGCGTCGAGGACGCCGTAGTAGCCGTCGAGCACCATGCCGAAGCGCTGCCGCTCGTCGTCACTGACGTCGCCGAAGGCTTCGGGCTCGGCGTAGCGGAGGTAGTAGTGGGCGACGGCGTCGAGGCCGGGCAGGCGCAGGGCGACGAACTGCGAGGTGCGGGCCGTGGCTTCCAGCACCTCGAAGATGCGCAGGTGCAGACTGTCGGCCTGCACCGGCGCCGGATCGGCGCGCACGTCGACGTCGCCGGCGTCCGGCAGGGCGTCGGCCTTGGCGAGCACGTCGTGCGGCTCGGCCTCCAGGCGCAGCGTGCGGGCGGCGGCGATCGGCGCCCACATGCTGATGGGACTGACGGCATCGGCGCTCTCGAGGGCCAGCCGGGCGTCGTCGACCCGGTGCAGCACGTCGCTCACGACGTAGCCGTTGACCGACGGGGCCGGATGGGTGAGCGGCCAGCCCACCAGGCCGACGCGCAGACCGCGCTCGCCGAGGATCTCCCAGATCGGGCGCGCCGCCAGCGACTCGGGCCGGTGCGGTTCCTCGCGCAGGAAGCCGTAGCGCACCAGCGCCTGCGCGAACATGTAGTCGGGCAGCACGTCGAGCGCCGGGGCGCCGGCCGTGGCGCGATAGCGCGCCGCAGAGCGGATGCCGCTGGAGCGCGGCAGGTGGCCGGTCGCGACCGTCGTCCACACCGGCTCGGCCTGGGTGGGGCGGAGCGTGGCCAGATGGGTGGCGACAGCCGAGTCGAGCACCCGCCCGAAGTTGGGCAATCGTCCCGCGGCCACCGCCAGGGAGATGTGGTCGAGCGAGGCGCCGTCGACGGCGACGAGCACCACCCGGCCGGCGGGCTCGGGCCCGCTCAGCGCGCCAAGCGGCCGTGCCGCCGGCACCTCGGGCGCCAGCCGCGCCGGTCCGCGCAACATCAGCGGGACCAGCAGCGAGCTGGCCATCGTCGTCGCCAGCAGCACCCCGCTCGGGGCGGTGCCACGCCGTCCGATGTGGGCCAGCGCGACGATGAGGCAGACGGCGCCGCAGATCGCCACGGCCACCGCGGCCAGCGTCATCCGCCGCGCCGTCTCGGGCGCCAGGTAGGGCGCGAAGTCGACCGCGTTCAGCCACAGGACGACGGCCCCGGCCATCGCCGCAATGGTCGAGGTCCAGGCCAGGACTCGGACGCTCACCCAGCCCGGCGACAGCACCTGTGCCGCCGCGATCTGCCGCAGGACGATGAGCGCGTAGAAGCCGACCAGCGCGTTGGCGCCGTAGGCCAGCCCCAGCGCGCCGGCGAGCGGCGCGACCTCGGCGACGCCAATCGGATAGGCGGGGTTCAGATGCAGCGTGGTGACGAGCAGGTAGCCAGCCAGCAGGGCGCCGGCGATCGCCGAGTTGCTCAGGACCCGCAGGTAGCGCATGCCACACACTCGAGCCGAGGGGCACCGACTCGAACGTCCCGACGAGTCCGGCGCTCCGCCTCGCTAGAACCGGAAGCGTACCCCCAAGGTCGGCAGTCTGGGAATCGCCTGGTCGCGTTCCTCGACGATCCGCGGCCGATCCGACTCCGGGTCGTAGGTCAGCCGTGGATCGTAGGCGCCGGCGTTCTGGCGGTCGAGCACGTTGATCACCTCGGCGTAGAGCTCCCAGCGCCCGGCGGCGCCGCGCGGCCGCCACGTGGCGCGCAGATCGACGCGGGCGAAGACCGGCAGCCGGGCGCCGTTGAGGTTGCCGACGTCGCCGAAGTCCACGGCGTAGACCAGGCGGCCGGCGGCGTCGCGATCGGGCACGATCTCGTCGATGATGCCGTCGCCGTCGCGGTCGGCACCGTCCTCCACGCCGGCGACGCGGACCCCGAGCGGCGCCGTGCGCGGGAATCCCGACGCCACGCGGGTGGTCGCCGCCAGCTCCCAGCGCGGCGTGAACTGGAACGCGGTGACCGCCGACAGGGCGTGGCGGCGGTCGTACTCGAAGGCATAGCGGCGGCCATAGGCGTCGCGCTCGGCCCGGCCCCAGGTGTAGCTCACCCAGCCGCGGAGCCGCGCGTCGGGCGGCGCCGTCGGACGCGACAGGAACACGTCGAAGCCGTAGGCGCGGCCGCGGCCGTCGTTGGTCGGCACGGTGGTGATGATCGGCGCGGCGGGAATGCTCGCGGCGAGGGCGTCCGGGAAGTCGTAGCGCCCGACCCGGGCCAGCCGTTCGGCCTCGGGCTCGAGGCGGCCGATGAGGACGTCGGTGAAGCGCTTCACGTAGCCTTCCAGCTTGAGCTCGAAGCCGGCGCCGACGCGGCGTTCGACGCCGGCCGACGCCTGCAGCGCCCGCTCGCTGCGCAACCCCCGCACACCCTCACCGGTGAAGTCGAGGACGTAGTCGCTCTGACCTGCCTTCTCGTAGCCGGGACTCTGCGTGTAGCGCCCGACTGCGGCGCGCAGGCGCGTCCGGGCGTCCAGGCTGGCGGTGAGCGCCAGCCGCGGCGACAGCAGGTGCTCACCGGCCAGGCCGCTGCGGTCGTAGCGCAGCCCAGCCTGCAGCGACAGCCGCGGCCGGGCCTGCCAGGTGTCCTGCACCCAGGCCGCGGCGCGGATCGTGCGCCGGTTCGACACCAGCAGGTCGGGCAGACCGGCGCCGCCCTGGACGCTGGACCCGTTGGCGGCGACCGGATTGCGGTCGCCGTCGATGGCGTAGCGGAGCGTGGTGTCGAGGCGGTGCACGTCGCCACCGGCCTCGACGACATGCGGCCCGAGAGCCCAGGCCAGCTCCTGGCGCAGCGACACGTCCCGCACCGTGAGGGTGCGCTCGAACACCACGGTGGCGACGCCGACGCTCTCGTCATCCGGCGCGTTGGACCGCCGGCTCGAGTTCTCGAAGGCCGCATCCACTCCGAAGGTCGAGCGGGTCTCCGAGTAGCCGGCGATGCTGTGCGACTGGCCGCGAACACCGAGCGTGGCGTCGAAGCGGGCCGAGGCCAGGTCGTTCGCGGTGTCGTCCTGGAACTCGCCGCGGGCGTCGTCCTCGTCGATCTCGAGCGCCGCCGATTGGCGGCTGCGCAGGCCGAACAGCGACACCTTGCGGCCGGCGGCCGGCTCCCAGACCGCCTTGGCCTGCAGGTCGGCGAAGCCGGGAAACTGGTTGTCGGTGATCCGCTCGGCGATGAGGTCGTAGTAGGTGCGGCGGCCGGTGACCAGCCACGAGCCCGTCGCCTCGCCGGGCAGGGCGCCCTCGAACACCAGATTGGCGTCGGTGATGCTGAGCGATGCCGATCCGCCCAGCCGCCCGGCCGTGGTGCCGTCGCGGTTCTCGATGAGCAGCAGCGATGACAGCCGGTCGCCGTACTTGGCGCTGAACCCTCCGGTCGACAGCTCGAAGCGCTGGATGATCTCGGGATTGAAGGCGCTGGTGAGGCCGAACAGGCGGTAGGGGTCGTGAATCTCGACGCCGTCCATCATGGTGAGGTTCTGATCGGGCGACCCGCCGCGCACCGCCAGCCGGCTGCCGAACTCCTCGGTGGCGTTCACCCCGGGCAGCGTCTGCAGCGTCCGGAACACGTTGTCGAGGGCCCCCGGAGTGCGCAACACCTGCACCGGCGCAACGACCTCGGTCGCCGGTGCCGCCGCCGGCGCCGGCGCCACGACGTCCACGGCAGTCGCAAAGCGGCTGTCGGGGGCGAGCAGCAGCTCGACCTCGAGACCGCGGTCGGCGGCGACGTCGGCAGGGGCGCTGAGCGGGAAGTACGCCGGGGCGGTGACGATCAGCGTCAGCGCCCCGGGACCGGCGCCGAGGACGAAGCGGCCGTCGGCGTCGCTGGTCGCCCGGGCGTCGCCGGCCGAGATCGTCGCGCCGGCCACCGGCAGGCGCGTCTCGGCATCGAGCACCACGCCGCGCACCAACGGCGGCTGCGCCTGCGCGGCACCGGCCGGCGGCTGGGCGAGCGCGACGATGGCGGCGGTTGTCAAGTGCGCGACGACGGTGGCGAACAAGCTCCAAGTATGACGCGCTCGACGCCGACCGGGTTCGAAGCCGCTCACGAGCCGCTAGCCGCTGGCCCCTGGCCGCTAGTAAAATCAGCCCGATGCCCCCGGTCGACGTGCGCGCCGCCGTGATCTCCAACGTGCGCCTGTCGCGCGACTACAACGTGCTCACCCTCCAGGCGCCCGAGGTCGGCGCGCGCACCGAGCCGGGCCAGTTCGTGATGCTGAAGACCACGCGCGGCACCGACCCGATGCTGCGCCGCCCGTTCTCGGTCTTCGAGGTGCTGCGCGACGACCTCGGCACGGTGCGGGCGATCAGCGTGCTCAACAAGCGGGCCGGGCGCACGACCGGCCTGCTCTACGATCTGGAAGCCGGCGACGAGGTGGCGTGCCTGGGGCCGCTCGGGCTGCCGTTCAATCCGCCGGCCAGCGGGGCGGCGTGGATGGTCGCCGGCGGCGTCGGCCTGGCGCCGTTTGCGACGCTGGCCGAGGCACTGGTCGCGCTGGAGGTGCCGACCACGCTGTTCTACGGCGCCCGGACCGGCGGCGAGCTCTACTACCTGGAGTTCTTCGAGCGGCTCGGCATCGATCTCGTGCTCACGACCGAGGACGGCAGCGTGGGCACCACCGGCCGCATCACCGGTCCGCTGGAAGCGTCGCTCCAGGCGCTCGACGGGCCGGCTCTCACCACCGTCTATGCCTGCGGGCCAGAGCCGATGCTGGCGGCGGTGGCCAAACTGGCGGCGCGCTACGGCCAGCCGAGCGAGGTGTCGATGGAGCGCACGATGGGCTGCGGGCTGGGCGGCTGCTACAGCTGCGTCGTGCCGGTGACACAGGACGACGGTCAGACCCGCTACGTGCGGTCGTGCATCGGCGGCCCGGTGTTCGACGGCGCGGCGGTGGCCTGGGACTAGCCCGACGATGGACCTCGACCTGTCCCTGCGCATCGGCAGCTACGAACTGCCCAACCCGCTGATGGCGGCCAGCGGCTGCTTCGGCTACGGCCTCGAGTACGAGGAGGTCGTCGACCTGTCGACGCTCGGCGGCGTGGTCAGCAAGGGCCTGTTCCTGGCCGAGCGCCAGGGCCATCCACCCGAGCGCATCGTCGAGACCCCGTCGGGCATGCTGAACGCCATCGGCCTGCAGGGCATCGGCGTGCACCGTTTCATCGCCGAGAAGCTGCCGCGGCTGCGCCAGCTGGGGGCCCGCAACGTCGTCAACATCTGCGGCTCGACCCTGGACGAGTACGTCGAACTGGCGCGCATCCTCTCGGACGCGGAGGGCGTGGCCGCCCTCGAGCTCAACATCTCCTGCCCCAACATCAAGGAGGGCGGGATCCAGTTCGGGTGCAGCCTCGACGGCACCTTCAGCGTCGTCAGCGCCGTCCGCAAGGTCACGCGCCTGCCGGTCATCCCCAAGCTGACGCCCAACGTCACCTCACCGGCGTCGTTCGCGCGCGCCGCCGAGGACGCCGGCGCCGACGCCATCTCGCTGGTCAACACCTTCCTGGCCATGGCGATCGACGTCGAGCAGCGGGCCCCGAAGCTGTCCAACGGCGTCGGCGGCCTGAGCGGCCCGGCGATTCGGCCGATCGCCGTCCGCATGGTCTACGAGTGCCGGCAGGAAGTGGCGATCCCGATCATCGGCATGGGCGGGATCATGGACGCCCGCGACGTGCTGGAGTTCATGCTGGCCGGCGCCAATGCGGTGCAGGTGGGCACCGCCAACTTCGTCGACCCGTTCATCTGGGCCAAGCTGCTCGACGGCATCGCCGACTACATGCGGCGCCACCAGGTGACCCGCCTGCAGGACCTGGTCGGCGCGGTCGACACGACCAGGCGCGCCGCCGCACACGCATGAACCCGATCCTCGTCGCCCTCGACGTGCCCGACGCGGCCCGCGCCCTGGCCCTGGCCGACCGGCTGCGGGGCGGCGTCGGCGGCTTCAAGATCGGCAAGCAGCTGTTCACCGCCGAGGGTCCGGCCGTCGTCCGCGCCCTGGCCGACCGCGGCGACAAGGTGTTCCTCGACTTGAAGTTCCACGACATCCCGAACACCGTGGCCGGCGCCGTCGCGGCGGCGGTGGCCACCGGGGCGTGGATGGTGAACGTCCACTGTTCGGGGGGCAGCGCCATGATGCGCGCTGCCGCCGACGCGGCCGGCGACGCCGCCGTCAAGGCCGGCGCCGCCCGACCGCTGGTCATCGGCGTCACGGTGCTGACCAGCCTCGACGCCGCCGCCCTGGCGGAAGTCGGCGTCGCCCGGCCGGTGATGGATCAGGTCGTGGGCCTCGCCCGGCTGGCGCAGGCATCGGGGCTGGACGGCGTGGTGGCATCGCCGCTCGAGACCGCCGCCATCCGCGAGGCATGCGGGGCGTTTGCCATCGTCACGCCGGGAATCCGGGCGGCGGCCGCGGCCGGCACCGACGACCAGGCCCGCACGATGAGTGCCGCCGAGGCCGTCCGGGCCGGTGCGACCTATCTGGTGATCGGCCGGCCGATCACCGGTGCGTCGGACCCGCGGGCGGCGGCCGAGACCATCACCGCCCAGATCGCCGCTCGGCAGAACTGAAGTTCTGCCCTACGTTCGCTGCGGCATGTAGGGCAGAACTTCAGTTCTGCCGTTCGTTGGCGCGTGTAGGGCAGAACTTCAGTTCTGCCATCCGCCGACCGCCGTACACACGAACGCCGGGACCGGCCCTGCGGCCGATCCCGGCGTCGAAGCGCGACGACCGTTACTTCGCCGTGATGACGAAGTGCCCGCGGCGGTTCTGCTGCCAGCAGGTCTCGTTGCTCTCGGTGCAGAAGGGCGTTTCCTTGCCCTTGCTGATCACCGTGATGCGGTCGGCGGCGACACCCAGGCTGACCAGGTAGCCCTTGACGGCGTTGGAGCGGCGTTCGCCAAGGCTGAGGTTGTACTCCGCCGTGCCGCGTTCGTCGCAGTGGCCTTCGACGGTGATGCGCAGTGACGGCCACCGCTTCAGGTAGTCGGCGTTGCGCTGCAGGGGCGCGCGGCCGTCCTCACGGATGCCATACATGTCGAGGTCGAAGAAGACGTCGGCGAGCACGCCCTCCTTGTTGAGCTGATCGACCGTCTTGGCCGCCCAGATCTCGTCCTCGGTCGGTACCCGCGGCGGGGGCGGCGGCGGCGGCGGCGGGGGGGGCGGCGGCGGCGGAGGAGGCGGCGGCACCACCGGCGGCGGCGGCGGGGGCGGCGGCGGCTCGGGGGGTGCCTTTGCGCACGAAGCCGCCGTCAGGGCGATCGTGAAGCAGAGGATCGTCGCAATCCCTGCGTGTCGTCGGGGCAAACGCATCATGGTGTCTCCTGCGGGGCTGACAGTCCGTAACGAGGACAGTATCGGCACGAGACCGCGCCGGCACCACTCCCGCTTCAGACCGTATCGAAACTCGCTGGGCGTCGCCTGGGAGGTACGACGCCACGGAGAGTAAACAAGCCTGCACAGAACTGTCAACGAAAACCGCACGATTTTGCGGCTGATCTCGTGCAGTGTCAACGCGTTGGCAGGCCGGGTCTCAGGTCCACAGAGAACAACCGGAGCCCGAGCCGGCGGCGATCGTCGGAACCGCCTCGCTCGGCCGGCGCGAAGGTCTGTGTCGTGGTCAGCCGCAGCGTCCCGCCGCCGGCTTCCAGCCGCGACGCGAGTACGCCGACGCGCACCGTGAAGTCACCGGAGAGTTCGACGCGGCCGAGACGGGCGTCGCCGCTCCACACCTCGAGCGTCGACGGGCCGTCGAAGTAGGTGAGCGGCGACTCGCCCACCACGACCAGCGTGACGTCGCCGGCGGCTTGCGGCACTTCGATCACCGCCTCCTCTCCCATCCACCGCCAGGCCAGGCCGCGCTGGTTGTCGAGTTCCGGCTCGTGGAAACCGCGTCCGAACGCCCACATCGTCACGCCCGGCGACTGCAGGTCGAACTGCTCGATGGCCGTCGGCACCGGCGTCGCCCCGGGCGCCCTCGACGCCATGGTGAGGTCGGCATAGGGACCGTCGCCGGCCAGGGCCCCGGCGGGGACGTCGACGACGCGCACGAAGAAGCCCGGCGGCTGCGACCACGACGCGAGCGGCCGGCCGTCGATCGCCACGGTGAAGTCGACCGGCGGATCGCCTTCGGCGCCGAGGTGGCGCCCGCCGACGAGCAGGCGGGCGGCGTCAGGCCGGCGGCGCACCCCGGCGTGCACCGGCGCCAGGTGCGGCCCCTGCCCCATCAGCCTGGCCATGCCGGCGGTCTCGGGGGTGAGGCTCCACCCCTCGCGCAGGAACCAGCCGGGCGGCGCCATCCGGTACCACGCGACGTCGGCCGGACGCATGCCGCCGACGAGCGAGAGGCTGTCCACGCCCCAGGTGAAGTGCTCGACGTCCTGCCGCGCCTGCGGGTCGACGAGCGCCAGATCGGTCCGCCGCGGATCGGCCAGGAACCAGATCGGCGTGCTGGCGCCCGATTGCCAGTGGCGCGCCAGTTCGAGCCACTCGCGGCGGGGCGGCGACGGCAGCAGCGACCCGACCGGGCGCGGTTCGGCCTCGAGCGGCCGCCGCAGCGACTGGTGCATCGCCACGACGGCGGCCGGCGGCGCCTCGGCCGCCGCCGCAGTGACACGATCGAACAGCCGCGCGGTGGGGCTGCCCTGCGCCACGTAGGCGTCCAACCGCGGCACGGCGACCGTGAGACTCCACGCCGCCACGACCAGTGCGGCCACGGCGCCGAGCCGGCCCGCGGCATCGAGGGCGACGGCGGCGAGGAACGCCACCGGCCAGACGACCGGCAGCGCGTAGCGTGCGAAGGTGGTGTCCTGGAAGGCGAGATGGAAGGCGAGATACGGCGCCGAGACGGCGACGACCGCGGCCAGCGTGCGGCGTTCGCGGACGACGAGCACGAGGCCACCCGCCGCGGCCAGGGTCAGCACGACCCCGGCCAACCACACGCTGTCCCACGGCCAGACGAACGTGCGGAGCAGCGCGAACGCGGCCAGGCGTGGCGTCGGGTTGAGGTAGAGCATCTCGACGCCGGCGAAGTCCTCGCCAGCCTGGCTGCCGAGAGCCGCCAGATAGGCCTGCGGACCGCCGCTGGCGACCACGAGGGGCACCGCCCAGACCAGCGCGCCGACCGCGAAGGCGACGGCCGCGCCGAGGAGCGCGCCGGCCACGCCGCGCCCGACGCGGTCGGCCAGCACGAGCAGGAGCAGCGGCGCCGTGAGCCACAGCGTCTGGGATCGAAACCCGATCGAGAACCCCGCCAGCAGGGCGCCGAGAACGACCATCCGCCCGGAGGCCGTCATCGCCGCGGCGTCGAGCCGCGTGTCGCCGTCGGGCCCCGGGCGCTGCCGCCACCACGCCAGCCCGAGACAGACCAGCGCCGCGACGGCCGCCGCCAGGCCGGGCACGTCGCTCATCGGCCGGGCCGCCATGTACCACGTCAACGGCGCCGTCAGGGCCAGCAGCGTGGCGAGCACCGCCCGGCGCGTCAGCGGCGGGCGTCCAAGTCGATCGGTGCCGCCGGTGGCCAGCGCGCTGAACAGGCGCGGCGTCCAGCCGGCCAGCAGCACGGCGCCGATGAGCGACAGCACCGCCAGCGCCCTGGCTTCGACGCGATCGGCGCGGCCGGCCGGCCATAGCGCCGCGGTCGCCGCCGTCGACGCCTTGCCGAGGGCGATGTAGAGCGGATAGCCCGGCGGGTGCGGGCGGTGCTGCGCCGGATCGAAGTCGCGCACGCCCAGGGCGAAGTTCACCGAGTCGATGTCTTCGAGGGTCGTCGGCAGCCGGGCGACATGGCCGGCCGCCACGCCGACGACGATCGCCGCCGCCGCCACGGCGAGCCGCGCGGGAGCGACGATCACGGCACCGGCCGCAGGAAGAGGGGCGCGTTCAGACTGCCCTGGCGATAACCGCGCGGATCGATCTCCAGCCCTTCGTAGCCGGCCTCGCGTATCGCCGCCGCAAGTGCGGAGGCGACCGCCGGGTCGGCGGTGCGGGACAGTTCGTCGGCGCCGACCTCGAGCCGCGCCAGCCGATCGTGGTGGCGAACGCGGAACACCCGGAAGCCGAGGGCCCGCACCGCGTCCTCGGCACGCTCGATCTGCCGCAGCTTCTCGGCCGTCACCGGGCTGTGGTGCGGGATGCGCGAGGACAGGCACGCCGACGCCGGCTCGTCCCAGACCGGGATGCCGCCGGCGCGGGCCAGGGTGCGGATGTCGGCCTTGGTGAAGCCGAGTTCGTCCAGCGGGCTGCGGACACCGTGCTCGGCGGCGGCGCGCCGGCCGGGCCGGTAGTCGCCGCGATCGTCGGCGTTGGTGCCGTCGAGGACGGCGGCGAAGCCGCGGGCCGCGGCCAGCGCGGCCAGGGTCGAGTAGAGCTCGGTCTTGCAGTAGTAGCAGCGATCACCGGCGTTCTGCCGGTAGCCGTCGCGGAGCAGCTCCGCGGTGGGGACGATCTCGTGCGCGAGGGCGAAGTCGGCGGCGACGCGCCGCGCCAGCCGGCGATGGCTGTCGGGATAGCTGGGGCTGTCGCCGGTCACCGCCAGCGCCCGCGGTCCGAGCACCCGCGAGGCGGTGACGGCCAGGTAGGCGCTGTCCACGCCGCCGCTGAACGCCACCACGACCGCGCCGAGGTCCCCGAGCAGCGCCTCGAGCCGCACCGCCCTGGCGCGGGCGACGTCCGACACGGCCTGGCGGGCGGACATCGGTCGATCCGAGGACTCAGTCGTCGTCGTCCTGCTCGTCGTCGTCGTCCTCGTAGTCGTCGTCGTCCTCGTCGTCGCCCTCTTCCTCGTCGTCGTCTGCGTCGTCGTCCTCGTCGTCGACGTCGTCGTCATCGGCGAATTCGAGTTCGAGCGGGGAGTCGTTGGCCACGCGGAGCAGGGACCCGCACTCCGAGCAGCTGAGCTCATCGCCGACTTCGGCGTCGGCGCTGTCGATGTCGATCTCGGCGTCGCACTCGGGACAATACGCGGACATGCGGACCACTCCTGCAGGACGGTGGGATGACACGAGCCTGCGCTCCCTCGCACGGGGCCGCGCGCGTCGTCACCACGAAGTCGTCGAATTATAGGGGGAACCTGATCTATTCTGCAACGAACGCCGCGCCGATTCCCGTACATGTCCGCCAACCCGACGACGTCGAAGTGTGTGGTCATCGCCGACGACAGCGCGTCGGTCCGCGACCGGTTCCGCTCGGCGGTCGAGAACGCCGGCCACCGCGGGATCACCGTCCGCAGCGCCGCGGAGCTCTTCGCCCGGGTCCGCGCCGACCTCGACCGTCTCGACCTGCTGCTCGTCGACCTGCGGCTGCCCCACTGCTCGGGTGCCGAGCTGATCCGCACCGTCCGCAAGCTCGACGAGGGGCGGTTGCCGATTCTGGCGTTCAGCGGCACGGTCTCGAGCGCCGACGAAGTGCGCGAACTGGCGTCGCTGGGCGTCGCCGGCTACGTCAACGAGTACAGCGCGGTGCAGCACATCCTGCCGTCGCTCGCGCCGCACCTGTTCCCCGACAACTTCAACCGCCGCGGCAGCCCGCGGGTCGTGCTCGGCATCCCGGCCGCGTACCACGTCGGGGCGACGATCGCCGCCGCGCTGTCGCTCAACATCTCGCGCGGCGGCATCGCCATCCGCACGACCAGCCCGCTCGAGCCGATGACCAAGGTGCGGCTGCGCTTCCGCCTGCCGGGCTCGAAGAAGGACTTCGACATCGACGCGCACGTGCGCTGGAGCAACCCGCAGGCGGGGATGGGGCTGCAGTTCGACCGCGTCGATCCGCCCGATCAGGCGGCCATCGACGAGTTCGTCGACGGCCACTTCTTCCAGCCGCGGCGCAAGGACGACAGCGGCGCCGACGCTGGCACCTCGTGATCGGGTGATCGGTCGATCTACTGGTGTCTGAGCAGGCGCAACGCGTTGGCGACCACCAGGACCGATGCCCCGGTGTCGGCCAGCACCGCCATCCACAGCGTCGAGATCCCGACGACGGCCAGCGCCAGCACCGCGCACTTCAGTCCCACCGACAGGGCGACGTTGACCCTGATGTTGGCCAGCGTCGCCCGGCCCAGGCGCAGCGCGTAGGGAATCTTCTGCAGCTCGTCTGACATCAGCGCGACATCGGCGCTCTCGAGCGCCGCGGCCGACCCGATGGCGCCCATCGCGATGCCGACGTCGGCGGCGGCCAGCGCCGGCGCGTCGTTGACGCCGTCGCCAACCATCGCGACGACGCCGTGGGCGCGGCGGATGTCGCCGATCGCGGCCATCTTGTCGGCCGGCAGCAGGCCGGCGCGCACGTCGCCGATGCCGGCAGCGGCGGCCACGGCGGCGGCCGCCGCCGCCGCGTCACCGGTGAGTACGGCGAGGTGGGCGACGCCGTGGTCGCGCAGCAATCGGACGACGTCGGGGGCGACGTCGCGCGGCCTGTCGGCGATGGCCAGTGTCGCCACCAGCGCGCCGTCCAGGGCGACGTGCACGGCGCTCTGTCCGGCGGCGGCGATGCGGGCGTCGGCGGTGGCGGCGTAGGCCGGCCACAGCCCGCGGTCGCGCATCAGTCGGGCGTTGCCGACCACGACGTGGCGGCCGTTCCAGCGGCCCTCGGCGCCGAGCCCGGGCAGCGCCTGCACGTCGCTGGCGCCCGCCACCGCCAGACCACGCGCCGCCGCGGCGGCCACGACGGCGCGGGCGACCGGGTGCTCGGAGCGCGACTCGATCGCGGCCGCGGCCGCCAGCACCGTCACGTCGGCGACCGCCGCCGCGGCGGGATGGGCGTCGACCGCGACGACGTGCGGCTCGCCGTGGGTCAGCGTGCCGGTCTTGTCGAACGCCACGGCGCGTACGGCGGCCAGGCGCTCGAGGTGCGCGCCGCCCTTGACGAGCACGCCGCGCCGCGCCGCCGCGGCCAGGGCGGCGACGATCGACACCGGCGTCGAGATCACGAGCGCGCACGGGCAGGCGACCACCAGCAGCACCAGGGCCCGGTAGGCCCACACCGTCGCCGCCTGGCCGAGGACGGCCACCGGGACAGCGAACACGGCGGCGGCGACGACCACGACCGCCGGCGTGTACCAGCGCGCGAAGCGGTCGATGAACTGCTGCGTCGGCGCCCGCTGGGCCTGCGCCGCCTCCACCAGGTGGACGATGCGGGCCAGCGTCGTGTCGCGGACCAGCCGCGTGACGCGCACGTCGAGGGCGCCGCGGCCGTTGATGGTGCCGGCGAACACCTCGTCGCCGGCACCGCGATCGACCGGCAGCGACTCGCCGGTGATCGGCGCCTGGTTGACGTCGGACAGGCCGCCGGTGACGATCCCGTCGAGCGGGATCTTCTCGCCGGGACGGACGACGATGGTCGCGCCGACCGCCACCGCGTCGACCGGCGTGAGGTGCTCGTGGTCGCCGTGGCGGACGCGGGCCTCGACCGGCGCCAGCGTCATCACCGCGCGGATCGCGTCGCGGGCCCGCTCCATGGTCCGCACCTCCAGCCACTGCGACACCGCGAACAAGACGACGACGGTGGCGGCTTCCGCCCATTCGCCGATCGCCATGGCGCCGGCGACGGCCACGACCATCAGCACGTTGATGTCGAGCGAGCGACGGATGAACGACGCCCGGGCCTTGCGCAGCGGCGGGCCGCCGGCCAGGGCGATCGCCAGCACGAACCACGGCACGTCCCATGGCCCGGCGCCGGCCACTGCCGGCGTCGCGAGTCCGGCGGCGACGGCGGCAACGGCGGCGACGAGGCGGCGCGTCTGCCGATCGGCGTCCGGTGTCTCGACCGGGGCTTCGTGTTCGAGCCAGGCGCGCATCCCGGTCTCGGCGACGGCGTCGGCGATGCGGGCGGCGCTGAGGACCGCGGCGTCGTAGGAGACGTGGAGCTTCTGACCGACGACGTCGGCCGACAGCTCGTCGATGCCGGGCAGCGGCGTCAGCCGGCGGCGCAGGATGGCCACTTCCTCGGCGCAGTCCATGCCGGCGACGCGAAACACCGACTCGACGTGCACCGCGCAGCGCGGGCAGGCCGGTGCGGCGGTCGCGCCCGTGGTCACCGCGCCCTCGCCGGCCGCGCGCCCTGCTCCTCGACGTGGCGCAGCCCCTGGGTGAAGAGCGTCATGATGTGGCGGTCGTCGAGCGCGTAGAACACCATGCGGCCGGCCCGGCGCGCCCGCACCAGCCGCAGCGTGCGCAGCAGCCGCAGCTGGTGCGAGGTGGCCGATTCGCTGAGGCCGAGCAACGTGGCGAGGTCGCACACGCACAGCTCGCCGTGGGACAGCGCGTCGAGCAGCCGCACCCGCGTCGGGTCCCCCAGCACCCGGAAGGTCTCGGCGAGGGCCTCGATCGACGCTTCGGCGACGAGCGCGCCGCGCAGGTGCGCGACGCGGGCCGGGTCGATGTGGAACACGTCGCACGCCTCGAGCGCCGGCCTGGTCGGCGAGGAGCCTGCAGGCGACTCGGCGCGGAGAACATCTGAGCGCTTGCTCATACGTTCAGCTTACGCTGGAACAGCGGCTAGCGGCTCACACCAGGCGCCGCCCCTCAGGGCGACGCGAGCTGCCGGTGCGCCGCCTGACCGTCCACGGCGCTCCGCGAGTAGGCCGAGGTGCGGTACTGACCGGTCCGCCACAGCTCGTTCTGGTCGAAGTACTGCGGGCTCAAGGCGTGGCCCGACTGGCCCGTCGGCAGGACCACGCGGGAATTGTCCCAGCCGCCGACGTCGAGCACCTGCCGCCACGACGGGTGCTCCCAGGCCTTGAACCCGGCCAGGCGGCGATAGCTGACCCGCAGCACCGTCGTGCCGTCGCCGGTGATCGGCACGGGACCGCGGTTGAAGAGCCAGCCGAGCAGACGGCCGCCGGCGGCCAGCGGGTGTTCGAAGGTGGCGGCGTGCACGTGATCCCAGCCGCGGGCGCCCGACGGCAGTTGCGCGAAGGCCCGGGCGGCGTCCTCGGCCGCCAGCAGGTAGATGTCGTCACGTGACTCGCGCCGCTCGACCGTCCCGATGTCGTCCCACCAGCGGCCGCCCGGGTCGGCGAGAATGGCGTGGAGTCCGGCGGCGCGCTCCGCCCCGGCCCACTGGTAGAAGCGGCGGAAGAGGTCGTCGGGGAACTCGTCGTTGAAGGCGCGGTGCCAGAGGCGATCCTCGAAGATCGCGAACAGCGTCGCCTCTTCCCCGCCATCGATCTCGCGGCTCCACGCCTTGAGGCGCTGCAGCACCTCGGTGACACCCGGCTCGGCGGCGCCCCGCGACGCCGCCGCCAGGGCGCCGTCGACCCCGCCGAGCACGGCCGAGGCGGCGGCGCTTCGGCGATCGAGCTGCAGCGCGGCGGCGGCAGCGACATCGAGTGCCGGCGCCGCGGCGAGCACCTCGGTGATGCGGGCGGCGCGGAACGGCGCCACCCAGTCGCGGGTCACGAACGGCACGTCGCCGCGCACCACCGGATTGTTCGAGGTGGCCAGGAACCCGCTCTCGGGATTGAACACGCGCGGCAGCGAGGCACCGCCGAGCGTGCCCGCCCACTCGACGTCGGCCGCCGAACCCGGGCGGCTGCCGTCGCTGCGCACGCGCATCGGCACCTGCCCGGTCATCATGTAGCCGATGTTGCCGTCGACATCGGCGTAGACCGCGTTCTGGGACAGCGCCGACAGGCGATCGAGCGCGGTCTGGAACTCGGCCCAGCTGCCGGCGCGGTCGAGCGCTTCGAAGGCATCGGCGAACCCGCCGCTGTCGAAGCCCGACCACTTCAGCACCAGGGCGCGCTGCTCGCCCTGGCGGGGCGCGTCGGGCTGGAGCCACGCCGGCGGAGTGTCCCACTCGAGGCTCTCGTCGGCGTAGACCACGCCGGTGGCCGTGCGCCAGATCTGGAACGGCGCCGGCTCGGCGCGGCCGCGCACCGGAATCGGCGCGTCCTCGACCTGCACCGGCTCCCACCCCGACGCCGTCTGCACCCGCCGGCCGGCGGTGTCGATGCGCTCGACGACGAGGTCCTGGACGTCGGCGCCGGTATTGGTGAAGCCCCAGGCGATGCGGGCGTTGTGACCGATGACCACGAAGGGCGAGCCCGGCACCGACACGCCCTGCACGTCGAGGCCGGCGGCGACCAGGTGCTGCTCGTACCAGACCGCCGGCAGTTCGACGAGCAGGTGCGGGTCGTTGGCGAGCAACGGCCGCCCGGTGGCCGTCCGACGGCCCGACACGACCCAGGCGTTGCTGTTGGCACGCGGCGCCGAGGGATCGAGCCAGGCCAGCGCGGCGGGGAGGCGCACCGTCTGACGATCCGCGGCAGAGGGCGGCGGTGCCGGAGGCGGCGGCGTGGTCGGCGCGGGGGCGCCCGCCCCGCCGCCGGAGGGAAGGGCGGGCGCGGCCGGTGGAGCGAGGTCGCCGAGCACGGTCGGTCCACCGTCGGGGTACCGCCCGGCGAGGCGGTCGGCTTCGGCCGCCCCGGCCACGCGGGTCACCGCGTGGCGCACCAGCTCGGCTTCGTGGTTCTCGGCGAGGCGGAACGCCAGCAGGCGGCCGATGGCCAGCGAGTCCTCGGGCGTCCACGGCGCCGGCGTCAGGCCGAGCAGCTGGAACTCGAGCGGGCGCTGCCGCGAGGCCATGCCGGCGACGACGGCGTTCACGCCCTCGGCGTAGCGCTGCAGCGCGGTGCGGGCCGGCGTGCCCAGCCGCGACCACTCGGCGGCGGCCGCCGGCCGGATGCGCAGGGTGAGCATGCGCCGGTCGATCGGCAGCGCGACCTCACCGAGCAGCTCGGCCAGCCGACCCGACGCGGCCCGGCGGTAGAGCTCCATCTGCCAGAGGCGATCGCGGGCGTGCAGCGCCCCGGCCATGAACCAGGCGTCCTCGACGTCGCGGGCGTAGACGTGCGGCACGCCGTGCGCATCGGCCACGACCTCGACCGGGCTGCGCAGGCCGGGAAGGGCCCAGGCGGCGTCCAAAGACGGAATCGAGCTGCGCACCCACCACCAGCCGGCGCCGAGCGCGCCGATGAGGAGCACGACGACGACGACGGCAAGACGCGTGATGACCCGGCGAACGCTCTTCCTCACACCACTCCTCACGGCCTTGCCCGGTCGTGGCCGTTCGACTAGGATGGGGGGCTGTCGTGACTCGACTGCGAGCGTCCTAAAGCTTACAGCGATGACAGACTGCAGCGCCATACACGCGGGAGACGAATCGTGATCGAGGTGCAGCACCTCACCAAGCGCTACGGCCCGTTCACGGCCGTCGACGACGTCAGCTTCAGTGTCGGGTCGGGCGAGATCCTCGGCTTCCTCGGGCCCAACGGCGCGGGCAAGACCACGACGATGCGTGTCATCACGGGCTACATGCCGGCCTCGGAAGGCGCGGTGACCGTGGCCGGCCACGACGTGTTCGAGGCGCCGATCGAGGCCAAGCGGCGCACCGGCTACCTGCCGGAGACCCCGCCGCTCTACCCCGACATGACGGTGCGCGACTATGTGACCTTCGTGGCCCGGTTGAAGGGCGTGCCGTCGCGTGACGTGCGCAGCCGCGTCGACGAGGTGATGAAGCGCACGCACATCGCCGACATGGCGTCGCGCCATTGCGGCAAGCTGTCGAAGGGCTACAAGCAGCGCGTCGGCCTCGCCCAGGCCCTCATCCACAACCCCGACGTGCTGGTGCTCGACGAGCCGACCGCCGGCCTCGACCCCAAGCAGATCATCGAGGCCCGGCAGCTGATCAAGGAGCTCGGCGGCAGCCACACCGTCGTGCTGAGCACGCACATCCTCCCCGAGGTCTCGCAGACCTGCCAGCGGGTCGTGATCATCAACAAGGGCAAGGTCGTCGCCGTCGACACCCCCGACAACCTGACGGCGCGGCTGCGCGGCAGCGAGACCATGTTCCTGCAGGTCCACGCCCCCGGCGCCGATGTCGCCGCCGCCCTGGCCGGCGTCGGCGGCGTGACCCGCGCCCAGGCGACGCCCGGCGACGACGGCGTGGTCAGCGTCGAGATCGACAGCGAGCGCGGCCGCGACGTGCGCCGCGACCTCGCCGCCGCCGTGGTGACCAGCGGCTGGGGCCTGCTCGAGCTGCGGCCGATGCGCATGAGCCTCGAAGACATCTTCCTCAGCCTGACCACCGAGGACGCCGGCGCCGACGAGGCCGCCGCCGCGCCACCGACGGAGGCCGTCGATGCGTAACATCCTGACCCTGGCCCGCAAGGAACTGCAGGCCTACTTCGCCTCGCCGATCGCCTACGTCGTGATCGGCTTCTTCGCGCTGCTGTTCGGCTACTTCTTCTACACGCTGCTGTGGTACTTCGAGCGCCAGAGCATGCAGGTGGCGATGGGCAGCGGCATGACGATGAACCTGAACCAGATGCTCATCGGGCCGGTGTTCATGAACGTCAGCGTGATCGTGCTGTTCGTGATGCCGATGATCACCATGCGCACCTACGCCGAGGAGAAGCGCTCGGGCACCATCGAACTGCTGCTCACGTCGCCGATCACCGACTGGCAGATCATCCTCGGCAAGTTCCTCGGCGCCCTGGCGCTCTACGCGGTGATGCTCGCCGTCACCTTCATCCACATCGGCGTCCTGTTCTGGTACGGCGACCCGGAGTGGAAGCCGGTCGCGACCGGCTACCTCGGGCTGCTGCTCATGGGCGCCTGCTTCATCTCGGCCGGTCTGCTCATCTCCAGCCTGACGAAGAACCAGATCGTCGCCGGGATGGTCACCTTCGCGGTGTTCCTGCTGCTGTGGGTGATCAACTGGATCGGCCAGTCGTTCGGGCCGACCGGCCAGGCCATCGTGTCGCACCTGTCGATCACCGAGCACCTCGACGACTTCGCCCGCGGCATCATCGACACCAAGCACCTGGTCTATTACGCGAGCTTCATCGTGTTCGGGCTGTTCCTGACCGCCAAATCGGTGGACAGCGAGCGGTGGAGGGGCTGATGGCGCGGATCGCAGCGATACTCGGCTGGCTCGGCACGGCCCTGGTGGTCGTCGCCCTGGGCCTGTGGTACGTCAAGCCGGAGTGGGAGGAGTACCGGCGCTACATCGCCTGGGCCGGCCTGGCCACCATCCTCGTCTACCTGGTGGCGCAGTGGCGCGAGTCGCAGCAGGGCCACAACGCCCGCGCCGCCAAGCTGGGGGCGCTGTCGGCGGTCAGCGTCGTCGCGGTGCTGGCCATTCTCGCCGGCCTCAACTACATCGGAGTGCGGCAGAACAAGCGCTGGGACCTGACCGCCAACCAGGTGTTCAGTCTCTCGGAGCAGACCCTGAAGGTGCTCCACGGGCTCGACTCGCCGGCCAAGATCACCGTGTTCGACCAGGCGGCGCAGTTCGACCGCTTCCGCGACCGGCTCGAGGAGTACACCTACCAGACCAAGCAGCTGTCGGTGGAGTACGTCGACCTCGATCGGCAGCCGGCCCGGGCCCGCGAGGCGAACGTCCAGACCACCGGCACCATGGTGCTCGAGTACAAGGGCCGCACCGAACGGATCACCGCGCTCGAGGAACAGGACATCGCCAACGCCTTCATCAAGGCGACCACCGGCGAAGCGCGCAAGGTCTACTTCACGGCCGGCCACGGCGAGAAGGACCCGACGCAGAGCGACCGCACCGGCTACAGCTCGGTGGCCCAGGCCCTGACCAGCGACAACTACGCCACCGAGAAGCTGGTCCTGGCCCAGTCGCCGACCGTGCCGGCCGACGCCACGCTGGTGGTCGTCGCCGGGCCGCGCACCGACTTCTTCCCGCCCGAGGTCGACGCCCTCAAGGCCTACCTCGGCAAGGGCGGCAAGCTGCTGGTGCTGGTCGATCCGGCCGAGAAGGCCGGGGATCCGCCGCTCACCAACCTGCTGGCGCTGGCGCGCGACTGGGGCATCGAGGTCGGCGACGACGTGGTCGTCGACGCCTCGGGCGTCGGGCAGATGTTCGGCGGCGACGCCTCGGTGCCGGTGGCCGCCAACTACCCCGGCCACGCCATCACCGACCGCTTCAATCTGATGACCGCCTTCCCGATGGCGCGCTCGATCACCACGCCGAGCGAGGGCGTCAACGGCCACATCGCCACCGCGTTCGTCGAGACCAGCCCGCAGAGCTGGGCCGAGCAGGACATCGCCGGGCTCACCGGCGGCCAGCAGGTCACCCTCGACGCCGACAAGGGCGACCGTCAGGGGCCGATCGCGCTGGGCGCCGCGGTATCGGCCGCGGCTGCCGACGCGCCCACCCCGCCGGCGCCCGCCGAGGGTCAGGCGGCGGCCCCGCCGCCCGAGACCCGGGTGGTGGTGATGGGCGATTCCGACTTCGCCGCCAACTTCGGCCTCGGCATCCAGGGCAATCGCGACCTGTTCATGAACGCGGTCAACTGGCTGGCGCAACAGGAGGGCCTCATCGCGGTGCGGCCGCGGGCGCCGGAGGACCGGCGGCTGACCATGACCGCCGACCAGCTGAGCCGGGTCTCGCTGCTGTCGATCTTCCTGATCCCGGCGTTCATCTTCGGGACCGGCATCTACACCTGGTGGCGTAGGAGATAAGCGAACGATGCGCGTCTGGTCGACTCTGGCGCTCGTCGTGGCCGCGGCCGGCCTCGGCGCCTACATCTACTTCGTCGAGTCGGAGCGGCCGGAGACCGAGGCCAAGGCCAAGGTCTTCGCCGTCGACGCCGACGCCCTGGAAGAGATCTCGATCACCGCCAAGGGCGAGACCACGGTGCTGCGCAAGACCGACGGCAGCTGGACGATGGTCGAGCCGATTGCCACCGACGTCGACCAGAACGAGGTGTCGGCCCTGGTCAGCGGGCTGGCCAACCTCGAAGAGAACCGCGAGGTCGACCCCAATGCCGCCAGCCTGGCCGAGTTCGGGCTCGCCGAACCGAAGGCCGACATCACCTTCAAGGCCGCCGGCGGCATCACCGGCCGGGTGCGCCTCGGCGACCAGACGCCGACTGCCGGTGACATGTACGCCGTGAAGGACGACGGCTCGCGCGTGTTCCTGGTCGCCACCTACACCGAGAACACGCTGGCCCGCGGCTCCTTCGACCTGCGCGACAAGCGGGTGCTGCGCTTTGCGCGCGACCAGGCCGACGGCCTCGAGATCACCAACGCGACCGGCACGATCGTGATGGCCCGTAACGACTCGGCGTGGCGCCTCACTTCGCCGTCCAATGCCCGCGGCGACTACGGCGTGATCGAGGGGCTGCTGACCAAGCTGTCGACGACGACGATGTCGGCGATCGTCGCTCCCGAGGTGAAGGACCCGGTGGCGTTCGGCTTCGAGAAGCCGGTGGCAACCGTCGTCGTGAAGGCCGGCAGCAGCGCCGCGACGCTGGTGCTCGGCACGACCGTGGCCGGCAAGACGTTCGCCCGCGACCTGTCGCGGGCGATGGTGTTCAGCGTCGACGAGTCGATGACCACCGACATGATCCGCGGCGCCGGGGAGTACCGGCGCAAGGAGATCTTCGACGCCCGCGGCTTCACCGCCCGCGAGATTGTGCTGACACGAGGGGCGCAGACGGTGACACTGGCCAAGGTCAAGGGCGAGGGCGAGAACGCCGCCGAGAAGTGGACCGTCGCGGTCACCGGCGACGGCGCGTTCGCCGCCCGCGACGCCGATGCCGCCGCGGCCGACGACCTGGTGACCAAGCTGACCGGGCTGCGGGCGACGGCGTTCTCGGTGACGGTGCCCAGCGGGACCACCCCGGCCCTCAAGGCCGCGGTGCGCTTCGACGAGTCGTCGCGCGAAGAGGTCAGCCTGGCCCGCGACGGCACCACGGTGGTGGCGACCCGCGCCGACGAGGCCGGGGCGGCAGCCATCGAATCGTCGCCGTTCGACGAAGTGCTGAAGGCGCTCGATGCCGTGATCGCCCCGCCGGCCCCGCCGGCCACCACGACGCCGGACGCGGCGCCGCCCGAGAAGAAGCAGTGATCCCGCGGGCAGAGCTCTGGGCGCTGGCGCTCGGAGTGCTGCTCGCCTCGGGGTGCGCGTCGCGGCCGGCTGGACTGCCGGCCCCGGTCGAGCCGCCTGTCGTCGCCGTCGAGCCCCCGGTCGCGCCCGCGCCGCCGCGTCGCGACGTCCTGGCCGGGCAGCTCGACGCCGTCCTCGCGCACCCGACGTTCGCGCGCGCCCAGACGGCGTTCCTGGTCCGCTCGCTGGCCACCGGCGAAACCCTCTACGCCCGCAACCCGGCCACGTGGCTGGTGCCGGCCTCGACGATGAAGGTGTTGACGTCGGTGGCTGCCGCCGAGCGGCTCGGCTGGCGCTATCGCTTCCAGACCCGGCTCTATGCGACCGGACCGGTCGAAAACGGCACGCTGCGCGGCGACCTGCTCGTCGTCGGCAGCGGCGACCCGTCGATCAACCCACGGCATCCGGATCGTGCCGACGCCTTCGACCAGTGGGCGCGCCAGCTGCGGGCGCTGGGCATCCGCCACATCGGCGGCCACGTGGTCGGCGACGACAGCGCGGTGGAGCAGCCCGGCTGGGGCATCGGCTGGGCCTGGGACGACCTGGTGGAAGGCTACGGCGCCGCCTACGCGGCGCTGCAGTTCCACGAGGGCGAAGTCCGGGTGACGATCGGTCCCGGCTGGACGCCGGGGGCACCGGCGACGGTGTATCTGTCCCCGGCCAACCACGGGCTGTTCGTCGTCAACGAGGCGGTCACCGCGGCGGCGGGTGCCGACGGCTGGCTGACGCTGGCCCGCGACCCCGGTACCCGGTTCCTGACCGTGACCGGCCGGGCGCCGCTCGGCGCCGCGCCGCGATCGGCCATCACCAGCGTCGCCAACCCGACGCTGTTCTTCACCGAGGAACTGCGCGCCACGCTGCTGCGTCACGGCATCGTCGTCGACGGCGCCGCCGCCGACATCGACGCGCTCAGCGAGCGGCCGCGCGCCGACGAGAGCTGGCCGTTGCTGGTCGACGAGTCGCCGCCGCTGGTCGACCTGGTCGACGTCACCCTGAAGTGGAGCCGCAACGAGTACGCGGAGGCGCTGCTGATGGCGCTCGACCCCGAGCCGCCGGCGACCGCCGGGGACGCCGTCCGCCTGATGCGCGACACCCTGTCCGGCCTGGGCGTGGATCCCGGCGGCTACACCACCCGCGACGGCTCCGGGCTGTCGCGCAACGACTACCTGTCGGCCGAGGCGCTGGTCCAGACCCTGACGGCGGCGTGGGAGCGGCCGCACCTGCGCGACCCGCTGCGCTCGACGCTGCCCCAGGCCGGACGGAGCGGGTCGCTTGCCGACCGGCTGCGTGGTACGGCCGCCGATGGCCGGGTGTACGCGAAGACCGGCTCGATGTCCAACGTCCGGTCGCTGGCCGGCTACGTCGAGACCACGGCCGGCGAGCCGCTGGTCTTCGGCTTCCTCGTCAACGGCTTCGACGTCGGCCCACGCGACGTCGACGATCGCGTCGACGAGCTGCTGCTGGCACTGGTCGGGCTGCCGCCGGCGAGCCGATGATCGGCGAAAGTCTGGGCCGGCCCAGAAAGGGGTCAGACCCCTATTCTGGCTCCAGCCAGAAAGGGGTCTGACCCCTCACCTCAGCGGACCAGGCCGCCGAGCAGGGTCGCCATCACGAACCCGACGCTGCCGACGACGGCCGCGCCGGCAAACCCGACGACGAACGGCTTCAGGCCGACGCCCTCGAACACGGTGACGCTGGTGTTGAGCCCGACGGCCGCCATCGCCGTGCCGAGGAGCCAGCGGGCGCCCATGGTGTCGCCGAGCCAGGAGGTCGTCGCCGCCCAGCCGTCCTGGTCCCAGACGCCGAGCGCCGGACGCCCGGCGCCGAGCATGGCGTCGCCTATCGACCGCACCGCCGCCATCGCCACGAAGCCGATGACGAAGGTGGGCACCAGGGTGCGCCACGACACGGCCGGACGGGCGTGGGTCGGCGCCGAGGCGTGCGCCTGCCGGGCGTGCTGCCAGGTGAGCAGCGGAATCACTGCGGCGAGGAACAGGTTGCGGGTCAGCTTGGTGACCGTGGCCACCCGCAGCACGACGTCGTCGGCGTAGATCTGCCGGTAGGTGAGCGCGGCGCCGACCACCTGCGAGGTGTCGTGCACGGCAGTGCCGAGGAAGAGACCGATCGCCGTCGACCCGGACAGCGCCGCATGGGCGAGGTAGGGGTAGACCAGCATGCCGAACAGCCCGAAGGCCACGACGTTGGCGACCGCGTAGGCCACGTCGCGCTCGTCGGCGTCGATCGCCGGCGCCGTCGACACGATGGCGGTGACCCCGCAGATGCTGGTGCCGGCGGCGATGAGGGTGCCCAGCCGGGGCGGCAGTCCGAGCCGGCGGTTGAACCAGGTGACGAACACCAGCCCGGTGGCGATGGCGGCGACGACCACCGGCACGCCCGCCACGCCGAGCCGCGCCATCTCCACCACGCTCAGCTTGATGCCGACCAGGACGATGCCGAGCCGCAGGACCGTCGTGGTGCAGATCCTGAGGCCGGGACCGAGCACCGTGGGCAGCGGTACCGTGTTGCGCAACAGCAGGCCGAGGACGATGGCCACCGGCACGCCGGAGATCGGACTCGAGCCGCTGAGCCCGCGGGCGGCCAGCAGTGCCCGGCCGAGGAGGTCGGCCAGTGCGACACCGGCCAGCATCACTGCCGCGGCGGCGGCGACGCCGGCCAGCCACGCGGCCCGGCCGGTCATCCGACCAGCCACACGCCACCGACGACGACCGCGGCGATCGACGAGGCGTAGACCAGCGTGCGGCGGGCGGCCGCGCGCGACGGACCGGCGACGAGCGTCAGACTGCCGACCACGGCGGCGAATCCGCTCATCGCCAGCACGGCACCGAGGCCGAAGCCCGCCAGGTAGGCGGCGCCGTCGAGCGGCGACGCGAAGGCCAGGGTCGGCAGCACCCCGAACAGGTGCGAGCTGCCGGCCAGACCGTGCAGGGTACCCATGCCGAATGAGGCGCCGGCGGCGGCATGGTGATGCGCGTGGGCGGCGCGCGCCCGCCACAGCCCCCACGTCCCCACCGCGATGAGCGCCAGGCCGACCCCGCGCTCGCTCCACGCCGACAACGCCTCGAGCGGGAGCAGTCCGCGTGCCGACCACAGCAGCACGCCCACGGCGAGGACGCCGGCGGTGTGTCCGATGCCCCACACGACGCCCGGACGCCACGCACGGCTGCCGGCGCCGGCGGCCAGCGGCGCCACCGCGGCCAGGTGGTCGGGCCCGGCCAGCACGTGCAGGGCCCCGGCGGCGATTCCGGCAACGGCCGCGATCATGAGCGGAGGCAGCCTACCTCTGGATCGCCTTGAGCTGGAAGAACTCGTCGAGCGCCAGTGGCCCGATCTCGCGGCCGAGTCCCGATTTCTTGTAGCCGCCGAACGGCGCCAGGGGGTTGAAGCGGCCGCCGTTGACGTCCACCTGCCCGGTGCGCAGGCGCCGCGCCACCGCCATCGCCCGCTCGGGGGTGCCCGCCCACACGCCGCCCGACAGCCCGTAGGGCGAGTCGTTGGCGAGCCGCACCGCGTCGTCGTCGCCGTCGTGCGGCACGATGGCCAGCACCGGTCCGAAGATCTCCTCCCGGGCGATGGTCATGCGGTTGTCGACGTCGGCGAAGACGGTCGGCTCGACGTAGAAGCCGGTCGGCAGCGCCGCCGGACGGCCGCCGCCGGCGACCAGCCGCGCGCCCTCCGCCTTGCCCTTCTCGATGTAGCCGATGACCGAATCGCGCTGCGCCGCCGACACCAGCGGCCCCAGTCGTGTGGCGGCGTCGAAGGGATCGCCGAGCGTCAGCTTGCCCAGCTGCGCCATGGCCAGAGCGACCGCCTCGTCCTGGCGGGCCCGCGGCACCAGCATCCGGGTCCACGCCGAGCAGGTCTGTCCGGAGTTCTGCATGCAGTGGTTGACGCCGGCGGGAATCGCCTTCTCGAACGGCGCGTCGTCGAGGACGACGAAGGCCGACTTGCCGCCCAGCTCCAGACACACCTTCTTGATGTCGGCGCCGGCCACGGCGGCGACGCGGCTGCCGGCCGCCTGCGAGCCGGTGAAGCTCACCATGTCGATGGCCGGATGGGCGGCGATGGCCTCGCCGACGACGCGGCCCGGACCGCAGACGACGTTGAGGACGCCCGCCGGCAGGCCGATCTCGTGCGCCGCCTCGGCGAGCATGAACGCGCTGAGCGGCGCCAGCTCAGCCGGCTTCAGCACCACCGTGCAGCCGGCCGCGAGGGCCGGGGCGACCTTGCAGATCACCTGATGCAACGGGTAGTTCCACGGCGTGATGGCGCCGACCACGCCGACCGGCTCCTTCACCACCAGCGAATGCCCGAGTGTCTCCTCGAGCCGGGCTTCGCGCAGGAAGCGGGCGTTGGCGCCCAGCATCGACACCGGGAACTCCGCCTGCACCTTGGTGGCGTAGCCGAGAGCCGTGCCCACTTCGTGCGCGATCGCCTCGGCGAGCGCCGGCACTCGACTCTTGAGCGCCGCGCCGAGCCGCTCGAGCCACTGCGCGCGTTCCTCCACCGTGGTCGCGCCCCACCCGCCCTCGAACGCGCGCCGGGCCGCCTCGGCGGCGCGATCGACGTCCTCGGCCGTGCCGCGTGGCACCCGGCCGATCGGCCGCTCGGTGGACGACGACAGGACGTCGATCACCTCGTGGCCCGACGAGCGGCGCCAGTCGCCGTCGATGTAGAGCAGGTCGTGCAGGAACATCGCACGATTGTACAGTGACCGGTAGCGGCTGGCGGCTGGCAGGTGGCACCGGCTGCGCCAGGGTGGCGAGTGCCACGCTGAGCTGACGGAATCGACACAGCGGAACGGGAGAGACGATGCGGATCGACGGCAAGCGGTTCATCATCACCGGTGGGGCGTCGGGGCTCGGACGGGCAGCGGCCGAAGCGATCGTCGCGGCGGGCGGACACGTCGTCCTCGCCGACGTGAACGAAGAGGTCGGCGCCGCGACGGCGCAGGCGCTGGGCGAGCGCGCGCAGTTCGTGAAGACCGACGTCACCAGCGAGGCCGAGGTGCAGGCGGCGGTCGAGAGCGCGGTCGCCGCCGGCGGGCTCCACGGCGTGGTCAACGCCGCCGGCATCGGGCCGGCCGCCAAGGTGCTCGGCAGGAACGGCCCGCATCCGCTCGACCTCTTCGAGAAGACCATCCGCATCAACCTCACCGGGACCTTCAACGTCATCCGGCTGGCGGCGGCCGCGATCGCGACGAACACGCCGGAGGAGAGCGGCGAGCGGGGCGTCATCGTCAACACGGCGTCGATTGCCGCCTACGACGGCCAGATCGGCCAGCCCGCCTACGCGGCGTCCAAGGGCGGCATCGTCGGCCTCACCCTGCCGGTGGCGCGCGAATTCGCGCCGCTGGGTATCCGCGTCGTCACCATCGCCCCCGGCATCTTCGACACGCCGCTCCTGGCGGCCCTGCCCGAGGCCGCTCGCGCGTCACTCGGGCAGCAGGTGCCCTTCCCGTCGCGCCTCGGCCGCCCCGCCGAGTACGGTGCGCTGGCCCGCCACATCGTCGAGAACGAGATGCTCAACGGCGAGGTGATTCGGCTGGACGGCGCGCTGCGCATGGCGCCGAAGTGACGCCCGATCAGCGGCCAGCGGCTAGGGGCTAGCGGCGCGGGGCAAACCCGCCGGCCGGGCTAGCTCCGCAGCAGGGTGGTCGCCGCAGCGAGCATCTCGTCGAGGTCGCCGACCAGCCCACCGCCTTGGGCGAGGTCGGGCTTGCCGCCGCCCTTGCCGCCGAACTGCGCGACCAGAGCCTTCAACACCGCGGCCGCGTCGACCGGCAGATCGTGCGCCCGCGCGATCACGGCCAGCGTGGGCGTGGTCGCAGAGAAGATGGCGGCGGCGGCGGCTGGGTGGGCAGCCACCGAGGTGGCGATGGCCTTCAGCCCGGCGGCGTCCCAGCCGTCCATGGCCCGGGTGACGATTACGCGGTCGCCAGTGCGCTCGGTCGCAGCGACCATTGCGTCGGCGACGTACGAGGCGGCCTCCACCTGGAAGTCGCGTGCAGTCCGTGCCAGGACCTTGTTCTCGGTCTGCAGGCGCTCGATCGCCGGCGCCAGCTCGGCCGGGCTCACCGACAGCAGCCGGTTCGCCGCCGCGAAGGCGTCGCGCCACTCGTGCAGCCGCGCCAGGGCGCGCCCGCCGCACCGGAACTCGACCCGCGTCCCGCCCTTGAACTTCTCCCAGCCGGTGACGGCGATGACGCCGATGGCGCCGGTGCGGACCACGTGGGTGCCGCCGCAGGCCGACAGGTCGTAGCCCTCGACGTCGATCAGCCGCAGCGTCCCGGCGCGCCCGCTCTCCTTGCGGAGCGGCAACGCGGCCGCCTCCTCGGCGCTGGCGAAGCGCACCGTCACCGGACGGTCCTCCCACACGACGCGGTTGGCGTCGGCCTCGGCGGCGGCGATCTCGGCCGGTGTGACCTGACGGTGCAGGTCGATGGTCGCGCTCACGGTGCCGAGATGGAAGCTCTCGGTCCGCGCCTGCGCCGTGCGATCGAAGGCCGCCGACAGGACGTGCTGACCGGTGTGCTGCTGCATGTGGTCGAAGCGCCGCGCCCAGTCGATGGCACCCTCGACGCGGCGCCCCGGGTCGAGCGGCCCGTCCAGCACGTGCACCAGCCGGCCGTCGTCGTGATCGACGACGTCGACGACGTGACGCCCGCCCAGGGTGCCCAGATCGTGCGGCTGGCCGCCCGAGGTCGGATAGAACGCCGTGGCGTCCAGCGTCACGTCGTAGCCGTCGCCGGCGGCGGTGCAGGCGGTGACCTCGGCCGCGAACTCGCGGCGATACGCGTCGGTGTAGTAGATCCGCTCGGTCATGGCGTCGAGAACGGCGAGGCGAGCGGGTCGAGCGCGCCGGCCTCGCGGAAGCCGGCCTCGCGCAGCCGGCAGCTGTCACAATGTCCGCACGCCCGGCCCTGCGGGTCGGGGTCGTAGCAGCTGTGCGTCAGGCCGTAGTCGAGGCCCATGGACACGCCCAGACGGATGATCTCGGCCTTGGACAGCTGCAGGAGCGGCGCCAGCACGCGGATCGGCTGGCCCTCGACGCCCGCCTTGGTGGCCAGGCCGGCCAGGTGCTCGAACGCGGCGATGAACTCCGGCCGGCAGTCCGGGTATCCCGAGTAGTCGAGGGCGTTGACGCCGATGACGAGCGTCGACGCGCCGAGCACCTCGGCCCAGCCGAGCGCCAGGGCCAGGAACACGGTGTTGCGGGCCGGCACGTAGGTGACCGGGATCACCGTCGGATCGAACGGCTGGTCCTTCGGCACCTCGATGTCGGCGGTCAGCGCCGACCCGCCCATCCTCGACAGGTCGACGTCGAGCTCGAGGTGCTGGTTGACCCCGAGGGCGGCAGCGACGCGGCGGGCGGCGGCGATCTCCTCGGCGTGGCGCTGCCCGTAGCGCACCGTCAGGGCGTAGAGGTCGCAACCGTCGCGACGGGCGATGGCGGCGGCGGTGTAGGAGTCGAGGCCTCCGCTGAGCAGGACGACGGCGCGCGGCATGGGCGTCTATTGTCCGTCACCGGGAGGCGCGTTCTAGAATGCCCGGGTGCGGGCGCTCGTGTTGTGTGCACTGGTGGCTGGGGCGGCGGGCTGTGCGGCCGAGCCCGGGACGGCACCGGTCGGCATGGCCCCGAGCGTCACCGTCACCGTCTCCCCGATCACTCCCGACGGTCCCGGCCCGAACGGCCCGCCCACGCTGGAGATCCCCCGCGACGCCGCCCAGATCGGCGTGCGGCTCCTGGGTGCGCCGGGCGAGGTCGAACACCTCACCGCCGAGATGGCGCCGGCGCAGGCCCCCGACGAGGTCCGACGCTGGCGGGTGGACGTCGCGCCGACGGCCGCCGACGGCGCCACGGCGATGGTCACGCTGCCGCCGCACGCGGTGCCCGACGGCGACTACGTGCTCACGCTGTGGGAGGGCGACGCCCGCGTCGTCGCCCGCTACGGCTTCCGCACCGTCAAGCGCTGACGGCCCGGCGGCGCGATCGGCAGGTTCGCCGCTATGATGGCGGAGCTCGCCCGTGCCCGCACCCGAGGCTTCCCCGCCGCTCCCGTCCGTGGCCGATCGACTGGCGGCGGCGCCGATCTTCTCGCGGCTGCCGTCTCGCCTGCGCAGCGAGGTCGCCGCGCGCGGCGTGATCCTGCAGCTCGCGCCCGGACACCGGCTGCTCCAGGCCGGCACCGCCAACGCCTCGCTCTACATCGTCATGGCCGGTGGCGTCGACGTGTTGCTCCCGGGCGTCGACGCGCCGCACGTGCGCCTCGGCCCGGGCGAATGCGCCGGCGAGCTGTCGCTCATCGACGGCAAGCCGGTGTCGGCCGACGTGGTCGCCGCCGTGCCGACGACGGTGCTCGAGTTGTCGCAGGCCGACGTCTGGGCGCTCATCGACTCGAGCGCGGTGTTCGCCCGCAACCTGCTCCGCGTGCTGGCCGGCCGGGTCCGCCATGACCAGACGGTGCTCGCCGAGTCGAGCGGGGCCCGCCGCCACTACGAACGGCTGTCGCTCGTCGACAGCCTCACCGGCCTGCACAACCGGCGCTGGTTCGACACGATGTTCCCGCTGCAGGCGGCGCGGCTGCAGCAGGAACGACGACCGGGCGCGCTCATCATGGCCGACGTCGATCGCTTCAAGACCCTGAACGACGAGCTCGGCCACGCCGTCGGCGACCAGGTGCTCACCCGGATCGGCGGCGCGCTCGCGGCCGGGCTCCGGCCTGGCGACCTGCTGGCGCGCTTCGGCGGCGAGGAGTTCGCGGCACTCGTCACCGACATCGACGAACGGGCGGCACGCGAGGTGGCCGAGCGCCTGCGTCAGCTTGTCGAGACGCCCACGGCCGAACTGCCGGCCTGCACGGTGTCGCTGGGCGTCGCCGCCATCCGCACCGGTGAGCCGTTCCAGGACCTGGTACGACGGGCCGACGCCGCGCTCTTCCGCGCCAAGCAGGCGGGCCGGAACCGCGTCAGTGACTGACGATGGCTCGAGCGGCTGGCGGCTGGCGGCTGGCGGCTGGCGGACTGACGCTCGTTCACACGCCGCGGACGTCGGCGCCCCAGATGTACTTGTGCACCTGGAGCTGGACCCGGACGGGGAGCCGGTCGGCGAGCACCCACTCGGACAGCGTCTTCGGATCGAGCACCCCGTGGACCGGCGAGAGGTGGATCGCCGCCACCTTGCCGACCAGCGCTTCCCGGGCGATCACCGCGGCAGCGTAGTCGTAGTCGGCGCGGTCGCGGACCACGAACTTCACCTCGTCGTGCGGCCGCAGCCGCGCGAAGTTACCAGCGTCGTGCCGGGCGGCCTCGCCGCTTCCCGGGCATTTCACGTCCATGATCGCCGTGGCGTAGGCCGGCAGGTCGGCGAGGCTGCGGTGACCGCCGGTCTCGACCAGGACGCGCAGGCCGGCCTCGTGCAGGCCCGCCATGAGCGGATAGACGTCGGGCTGCAGGAGCGGCTCGCCGCCGGTCACCTCCACCAGCGGGCAGCCGTAGGCGCGGACCTCGGCCACCACGTCCTCGACCGACCGCCTGCCCCCCTCGTGGAAGGCATAGGCGCTGTCGCACCACACGCAGCGCAGGTCGCACGCCGTCAGCCGGACGAACACGCACGGCTGGCCGGCGTAGCTCGACTCGCCCTGGATGGAGTGAAAGATCTCGTTGATGGTCAGCATCGGGACGGCGCGACGCCCTGGCGATCGGCTATTGTACTGCGCCAGCGAGGACCACACGATGCGCGCCGTCTTCTACACCAAGCCCACGTGAACGACCTGCCGGAACGCCAGAAGTTTTCTGGCTGAGCACGGCGTCGACGTCGAAGTGCGGGACATCAACACGGCCCCGCCGACGCGCGCGTTTCTCGAACAGCACGTCGACGCCGGCGATTTCCTGCGCTTCGTCAGCACGCGCAGCCCGGTGTTCAAGACCCGCCCGCTGCCGACGAGCAAGCGGGAGGCGATCGACCTGATGATGGCGCAGCCCAACCTGATCAAGCGGCCGATCCTCGTCCGTGGTGCGCGGGTCACGTTCGGCTTCGACAAGGCCGCCTACCTCGGCCAGGGGCGCGGTCGACCCTGACGGCGCCGTCTCCACCCGGACGATGAGCATCCGCGTCGGCACGTCGGGGTGGAGCTATCCGGGAGGCCGCGGCACCTGGAACGGCGTCTTCTATCCGGCCAGGGGCGCCCGGCCGCGCGGCTTCGACGAGCTGCGCTTCTACGCCCGCTGGTTCGACGTCGTCGAGGTCAATTCGACCTTCTACGGACAGCCCCGCGCCGCGGTCACCGCGAAGTGGGGCGAGCGGACGCCCGTCGGCTTCGAGTTCGCGGTCAAGCTCTACCAGAAGTTCACGCACCCGGCGATGTTCCGTGAGCAGGCCGCCGACGCCGCACCCGACGCCGACGCCGCGTGGCTGGACCAGGCCGGGGCGGTGCGTCAGGCCGACGTCGACGAGTTCCGCGCCGGCATCGAGCCGCTGGCCGCAGCCGGCAAACTCGGCCCGCTGCTGGTGCAGTTCCCGCCCAGCTTCACGGCGACGCCGGCCGCCATCGACTACCTGGGCTGGCTGCTGCGGACCTTCTCGAGCTACCGGCTGGCCGTCGAGCTGCGGCACCGGTCGTGGAGCGACGCGGAAGCCGACACTGCGGCGCTCCTGGCGGCGTACCGCGCCGCCTGGGTGCTCATCGACGAGCCGAAGTTCGAGTTCTCGATCCGCCAGCAGTGGCGGACCGACGACGGGGCGGGCGGCGCCGACGCGCTGACCTACATGCGCTTCCACGGCCGCAACGCCGCCGAGTGGTGGCGTCACGCCGCGGCCGAGGACCGTTACAACTACCTCTACACGGAGCGGGAACTGCGTCCGTTCGCCGCCGCGGCCGCCGCCGCCGGCGCGGCGCTGAAGAAGGCCTACCTGTTCTTCAACAACCACTTCTCGGCGCAGGGCGTGGCCAACGCCGTGCAGCTGCGGCGGCAACTCGGGCAACCCGTGCCCGAGCCCCTGCCCCCCGACCTGGTCGAGATGTACCCCTGGCTCGGCTGACCGGCGCGGTCGGCGCGGCCGCCGCCGCCCCTACTTGACCGTGATGCGGACGATGCGGTCCTCGGCCACCGTCTTTTCGACCACGTCCATGCCGCTGATGACACGGCCGAACACCGTGTACTGGCCGTTCAGCCGCGAGGTGGCCGCCAGGGTCACGTAGAACTGACTGTCGGCCTTGGCCGGGTCGCCGGCGTGGGCCATGGCCACCGCGCCCTTCACGTGCAGGCGGTTCTTGGAGATCTCGGCAACGCCGATCGGCTTGCCGCTGCCGCCGGTGCCCCAGCGGTCCTTCTTGGTCATGTCGCGGGTCTGCGGGTCGCCCATCTGGATGACGAAGCCGGGCACCACCCGGTGGATGCGCTGGCCGTTGTAGAACCGCGCCTTCACCAGCTCGAGGATGCGCGCGACGGTGCGCGGCGCTTCGGCCGGGAACGTCTCGAACTCGAACACCCCGCGCGACGTCTCGACGACCACCACCGGCCCGGCCGGCGCGGCGGGAGCCGGAGCCTGCGCCCACGTGGACGCGGACGCGGACAGCAGGACGACGAGGACGAGGCTCGACACGAGCCGGGGCTTGCCGGTGGACATCAGAACGCTCCTTTTCTCGACTGGCCGACCTTCGTCACGTCGATGCGGGGGCAGTCGGCCGAGATGGCACAGTCGCCACACCGAGGGTACACCGGCCGGCAGGTATTTTGACCCCAGGTCACGAAGGCGAGGTTGACGGTCGGCCACCAGCGCGCGTCGATGGCGGCGTACAGGGCCTGTTCGGTTTCCTCAGGCGTCGCCGTGCGCACCCAGCCCAGCCGGTTGGCGATGCGGTGCACGTGCGTGTCCACACAGATGTGGCGGCGGCTGCGGAAGGCGAGGATCAGCACCAGCGTCGCGGTCTTGCGGCCGACGCCAGGCAGCGTCACCAGGGCATCGAGCGAGGCGGGCACCCGGCCGTCGTAGTGATCGACCAGCCGCCGGCTGGCGGCCTTCACGTGCCTGGCCTTGTTCCGGTAGAAGCTCACCGGATAGATGAGCCGCTCGACCTCCCGCACCGGCACGGCGGCGAGTGCGCGAGGCGTGGCGGCGCGGGCGAAGAGGCGGGTCGACGCCGCCAGCGTCGTCGCGTCCTGGGTGCGGGCCGACAGCAGGGTGGCGATGAGGACATGGAACGGGTCGTCCTGCTGCGTCTCGGAGATCTTCTCGACCGCCGGCAGTTCGAGCGCGTCGCTGGCAGCAGCGATGGTCCGGAAGACGCGGGCCACCAGGGCCGCATCGGGCCGGCGCGGTCGCCGACGCGTTGCCGTCAGCGACGGCACGCGCCGCCCGGTCATGGCACCGGCGTGAGTGGCGGCTGGCCGCCGAGCACGGCGAGCACGTTCGACACCGCCAGGTCGGCCATCGCCGTGCGCGTCTCGGTCGTGGCGCTCGCCAGGTGGGGAATGAGCAGCACGTTCTCGAGGTCGAGCAGTTCTGGATGGACGATCGGTTCCTTCTCGTAGACGTCGAGCGCCGCGCCGGCGATGAGCCGCTCGCGCAGGGCCCAGGCCAGGGCGGCCTCGTCGACGACCGGTCCGCGGGCGGTGTTGACGAGGTAGGCGGTGCGCCGCATCTTGGCCAGGGCCTTGCGATCGACGAGGTGCGTCGTCTGCGGTGTGAGATTCACGTGCAACGAGACGACGTCCGAAGTCGCGAGCAGGCGGTCGAGCGGCATCGCCGTCGCCCCCTCGACGTCGGCCACGAACTGATCCGTGTAGGCCACGGTCATGCCGAACGCCGCCGCCTTGGCGGCCACCGCGCGGGCGATCCGGCCCATGCCGACCAGTCCCAGCTGTTTGCCGCGCAGTTCCATGCCGAGCAGGTGATCGAGCGCCCAGCCCTTCCACCGTCCGCTTCGCAACTCACGCTCGCCCTCGCCGAGACGTCGCGTCACGGCCAGGATCAGCGCCCAGGTGAAGTCCGCGCAGGCGTTGGTCAGGACGTCCGGGGTATTGGTGGCGACGACCTGCCGCGTGCGGCAGGCGGGCACGTCGATGTTGTTGTAGCCGACGGCGACGTTGGCGACGATCTTCAGCGACGGGCCGGCGGCGTCGAGCACGGCGGCGTCGATGGTGTCGGTGAGGAGGCAGATGAGTGCGTCCTTACCGGCGACACGGGCCAGGAGGTCGGCGCGGGCAATCGCCGTGGGCGCGGTGTGCAGATCGAGATCGCACACCGACTCGAGCCGGGCGAGCACCGACGAGGGCAGGCGGCGGGTGACCAGAACGGTTGGCATCAGGGGTGTCCGTAACGGCTCAGTGGCCGTAGCACAGGCAGTGGCCGCAGTGGTTGCAGGTCACGGTCGGCTCGATCACGCAGTCGATCTCGCCGGCCGGCCGGGCGACCTGGAACTGCGCGACCACGATCGGCCGGGCGGCCGCCGGCTCCGGCGCGGCGGCCGCGGGCCGGGGCGACGCCGCCGGACTGCCCGGCCCGAGGTGCCGGGCGATGGCGTCCCTGACGAGTGCGCGCAGCTGGTGTTCGTCCATGCGATGACCCTACTCGACCGCGTCCACCCGATCCACGATGCCGACAATCGCCGCATCGACGGGCGCGCCCCTGCGTCCGAGCGCTTCGCCGGCGGCGCGGCCCTCCAGGACGACCAGGACCCGCTCGCTCACCCCGGCCCCGACCGAGTCGATGGCCAGGAGCGTGGCACCGACCGCCGTACCGGCCGGCGTCTCGGGCTGCACGAGGAGGAGCTTGGCGCCGGAGAACTGCGGCCGCTTGTGCGTGCTCACGGCTTGACCGACGACCCGCCCGAGGATCATTCGCCCACCGACCAGTGATCGAGGATGCCGACGATGCCGGCGTCGGCCGGCGGCTCGGCCGGGTGGAACGGGAACGACGCCTCCTTCCCGCGGACGAAGAACACGCGCTCGCCGACGCCGGCGCCGACGCTGTCGACGGCCACCAGCGGGCGGCCGGCGTCCTGGCCCCCGGCGGTAAGCGGCTGCACGACGAGCAGCGGGATGCCGACGAACCCCGGGTCCTTGCGCGAAGCCACGACGGCGCCGATCACCCGTCCGATCTGCACGGTGCGGCCCCGGCGCCTACCCGGCGACGTCCACGTGGTCGACGACGCCGACCACGACCGCGTCCACCGGGCAGTCCTTCATCCCGGCCGCCATCCGCGCCGAGCTGCCGCTGACGACCAGCACCGTCTCGCCGACACCGGCGTCGACGGTGTCGATGGCCACCAGGTGATTGCCTTCGACCTTGCCCTGGGGATCGACCGGGCGGGCCAGCAACAGCTTGCTGGCGACCAGACGCGGATCCTTCCGCGTCGCCACCACGGTTCCGACGATCCTGGCAAGGAGCATGACGGCTGCAGCGGGCGTGGCGCCAGCGCCCGCCCGCGGTGGACTCCGCTAGCCCTTGGCCTTGCCGATCGGCAGCACGTCCTCGAGGTTGGCGTGCGGCCGCGGAATCACGTGGACCGAGACGAGCTCGCCGACCCGGCGGGCGGCGGCCGCGCCGGCGTCGGTCGCGGCCTTGACGGCGGCGACGTCGCCGCGGACCACGGCAGTGACGTAGCCGGCGCCGATCTTCTCCCAGCCGACGAGCGTGACCTTGGCCGCCTTCACCATGGCGTCGGCCGCCTCGATCATCGCGACCAGACCCTTCGTCTCGACCATGCCGAGCGCTTCGCCCATTCGCCCCTCCGCACCGGCCCGTCGATCCGGCCGCCTATCTCGCGCTGCGCACGGCCTCGTCGATGAGGGCGGTCAGCTCGCCGTATGTTAGCCGAATCCCGCCGGCCGTGCCGGGCCCGGACGGGGCCGGCGGCGGCAACGCCGGGGTGTCGGGTACCAGCCGCTGGTGCGGCGACGACGGCGCATCGACGATCTGGCAGTCGGCCGCGGCGTCGGCGGCGCAGATCGGCGCCGGCGAGGCGATGCCGTACATGCCGCGCAGCCCCTGCAGTCGTGCCACTTCCTCCCGCGAGATGAGGTGCTCGCGGCCGAGCAGTCTGGCCACCAGGCTGATCTTGGCGAAGTGCTCGATGGTCTCCATCCGGTGGTAGGCGGTGAAGAGGTCGGGCGCCACCGCCAGCGCACCGTGATTGGCGAGCAGCAGACCGTCGTGCGCTTTGATGTAGTCGCGGATCGCCGCCGGCAGCTCCGCCGTCGACGGCGTCGCGTACTCCGCGATCGGGATGCCGCCGAGCGTCGTGATCACCTCGGCCAGCACGGCCCGGGTGAGCGGCACGCCGGCGACGGCGAACCCGGTGGCCGTGGCCGGGTGGGCGTGGACGACGGCTCCGATATCGGGGCGCTGCCGGTACACCTCGAGGTGCATCTTCAGTTCGGACGAGGCGTCGCGGGCGCCGGCCAGTTTGCCGCCCGCCATGTCGGTCACGACCAGCATGTCGGGCGTCATGAAGCCCTTCGACACGCTCTTGGGGGTGGTCAGCACGCGATCGCCGGGCAACCGGACGCTGATGTTGCCGTCGTTGGAAGCGACGAACCCCTGCTGCCAGAGGCGCCGTCCCACTTCGACGATGTCGAGCCTGGCCTGGGCCTCGTCGTGGATCATGCCCGGCTCGCGTACTGGCTGCGGCACCGCTCGGAACAGAACCAGTGGGTGGCCGCGCCATCGGTCAGGCTGAGCGCCTTGCCGGGCACGACGAAGGTCCCGCACACCGGGTCCTTGATCATCTTGACGGGGGGCGAGGCTGGCCCGGCCCCCGGCCGCCGCGGCGCGCGGGCCCCCTGCGCCACCCCGCTGAACAGCCGTCCGAACGCCCGAACGGCGAAGAGCACCAGCAGGACGATCAGGAAGACGCGCAACGCCACCGTCAGTCCCCGGAGGAGGGCCCCCCGCCCGGATGCGCCTGCTGCAGGCCCTCCAGCGCCTTGCGCGCCGCCTGGGCCTCGGGACTGTCGGGCGCCGTGGCGATCACCTGCTGCCAGGCGGCGCTGGCGCCGGCCAGATCCTGCATGCCGAACGCCTTGACGATGCCCATGTTGAGCATCGTCTTGGTGTGCTTGGGATCGATGGCGAGCGATTGCTCGAAGCGGGCGATCGCCTTGTCGGGCTGGTTGGTGTAGTAGAAGGCCACCCCGAGATCGGTGGAGACGTTGGCGTCGTTGGGCTGGAGCCGCAGGGCGTCCTCGTACCACTGGACGGCGTCGGTGTAGCGTTCGGCGTCGAAGTAGAGGTTGCCGAGCTGGACGCGCGGCGCCGGGTTGGCGGGCTCGGCCGCGGCGCTGGCGACCAGCGTCTGGACGCGGGCCTCGTCGAGCGGCGGGGGCGGCTGGCGGCCCTCGGCCGGCGCGGCCTCGGCAGCCGCCGGCGCCGCCGGGGCGACGACCGGACGAGCCGCCTGCTGACTGCCGAGAATCCAGCCGACGATGACGCCGAACAGGATGCCAGACAGGGCGAAGGCGATGGAATCGGCGCGCATGGGCAGGTCGCGGCGCGATCGCCGCGTCGTTCAGAATAGCAACGACTGTCGCAGCCAGTCCACCACCGCCGCGGCCACCTCCGGGTCGTCGTCGAGGAGGCGCGAGCCGTGGGCAGGCAGCGGCGACAGCCGCAGCTGGCGGCCCGGCGGCTCGCCCTCGGTCAGCGCCCGGACAGTCCGCAACGCATAGGGGTCGCCGGTGCTCGCCACCAGGAGCAGCGGCCGGGCCCCGTACTTGCGGACGCCCCCGTCGAGGCGGACACCGCGGTAGTCGGCGGCTGGCGAGATGAGCACCGCCGCCTTGACGACGACCGACTCCCCCGCCGCCAGCAACGCGGCCGTGGCCCCCAGCGAGGCGCCGACGACGCCGATCGCGCCGGGGGTGACGTCGCTTCTGGCCGCCAGCCAGGCGACAGCCGCCTCCACGTCCTGGGCCATGGCCGGCGACGGCGCCGCCGCCCCGGCCGACCCGCCGTGACCGCGCAGGTCGACCGCAAGGGCCGCCGCCCCGGCCACCCGCAGCCGCTCGGCGAAGCCGCGCCAGTCGTCGCGGGTCCGGCCGAGCATGTGCACCAGGACCACCGCCGGTGCCGGGGTGCGCGGCGGCGGATACCACGTCGCCGTCAGGGCGGTGCCGTCGGCCGCCCGCAGCGGCACCAGCTCGGCGGCGAGCGCCGGCCGCAGGGCGGCGACGGCGAGCGCCAGCGCGAGCGCGGCCCGCAGCGTCACCCGGCGCCCTCGACGGCGGCCAGGTAGTCGCGCACCGAGCGGTCGAGGCCGACAAACAGCGCCCGGCTCACCAGGGCGTGGCCGATCGACACTTCGGCGAGGTGCGGCAGGGTCCGGAAGAGCGGCAGGTTGGCGAGGTCGAGATCGTGCCCGGCGTTGACGCCCAGGCCCAGGGCGTGCGCCCGCTCGGCGGCGGCAACGCAGTCGGCAAAGCCGCGGCTGGCGGCGCCGGGCCCGCGCGCGAACGCGCGGGCGTACGGCTCGGTGTAGATCTCGACGCGGTCGGCGCCGAGGTCGGCCGCCCAGGCCACCGCCTGGATGTCGGGATCCACGAACAGGCTCACCCGGATGCCGGCGGCGCGCAGATCCGACACGACCGTGCCGAGCGCCTGGCGGGGCGTATCGGCCGGCCAGCCGGCCTGGCTGGTGATCTCGCCGGCCTTGACCGGCACCAGCGTGCACTGGTGCGGGCGCACCTCGTGCACCAGGGCGAGCAGGTCGGGTCGCGGGTCGCCTTCGATGTTGAACTCGACGTCGGCACGGCGCGGCGCCAGCAGCGACGTCACATCGCGGACATCGCGCGGCGTGATGTGGCGCTGGTCGGCGCGCGGGTGCACCGTGATGCCGCGGGCTCCGGCGTCGAGGACGACCTGCACCGCCTCGAGGAGCGACGGCACGTCGCCGCCGCGCGAATTGCGGAGCGTGGCGACCTTGTTGACGTTGACCGAGAGGCGCACCATGACGAGCGGCCTGCGGCTGGCGGCTGGCGGCGGAGGAGGCACGGCCAGCGGCCAGCCTGGCGCCGGCGTCTTAGCCTACCACTCGCGCCGACAGCCGGCTCGTCGTAACCCCTATCCCAGGTGGGTGCGGACGACGGCGGCGATCTCCTCGGCCCAGGCCTGGATCTCGGCCTGATCGCGGCCCTCGAGCATGATGCGGAGCAGCGGCTCGGTGCCCGAGTAGCGCACCAGCAGGCGGCCTTGTCCGTCGAGGCGGCGCTCGACGTCGTGTATCGCGTCGGCGATCGCCGGGATGGTCTCGATTCCGACGCGCTCGCGCACCCGCACGTTCAGGAGGACCTGCGGGTAGGTCACCAGCGACGACGCCAGCGACGCCAGCGACTCGCCGGTGGCGGCCATGGTCCGCAGCACGTGCAGCGCCGTCGCGATGCCGTCCCCGGTGTAGAGGTGGTCGGCGAAGATGACGTGGCCCGACTGTTCGCCGCCGAGCGACAGCCCGCGGCGCAGCATCTCCTCCATCACGTGCTTGTCGCCCACCGGGCAGCGCACCAGCGACACGCCGCGGGCCTTGAGCGCCAGGTCGAGACCGATGTTGCTCATGACGGTCGCCACCAGCGCGTCGCCGGCGAGCCGGCCCTCGCGGCGCAGCTGGTCGGCGCAGACGAGCATCACGGCGTCGCCATCGACCCGCCGGCCCTCGTGATCGACGAACAGGGCGCGATCGCCGTCGCCGTCGAAGGCGACGCCCAGCGCGGCCCCGACCTCGCGGACCCGGCCCTGCAGCAGGCCGAGGGCCGTCGACCCGCAGTTGCGATTGATGTTGCGGCCGTCGGGGTCGACCCCGATCGGCTCGACGACGAACCCCAGTCCGGCCAGCAGCGACGGCGCCAGTTCGCTGGTCGCCCCGTTGGCACAATCGACGACCAGCCGGGTGCCGCGCAGCGGCCCGGCGTCGGCGAGCACGCGGCGCAGGTGGTCGACGTAGTGCGGGATCAGGTCGCGACGCGGCCGGGCATGCCGGCCCGACCCGGCACCGACCTCCCAGGTGGGGTCGGCGACCGCCGCTTCGACGGCGCGCTCGGCGGCCTCCGTGAACTTCTCCCCGGCGCCGGAGAACACCTTGATGCCGTTGTCGCGGTAGGGGTTGTGGGACGCCGAGATGACCACGCCGAGGTCGAACCCGTCGGCGCGGGTCAGGTAGGCGACGGCCGGCGTCGGGACGACGCCGAGGCTGCCGACCTCGGCGCCGGCACTGGCGCAGCCACGGGTCAGCGCGTCCTCGATCCACGGCCCCGACTCGCGGGTGTCGCGGCCGACCAGGACCCGCAGCCCGCGGCCACCGTGCGTCCGGACCAGCGCGGCGCCGACCCGGGCAATCGTCTCCGGGTCGAGCGGCGCGACGCCGGCCTCGCCACGGATGCCATCGGTCCCGAACAGCTTCACGACTCCCTCATCGTCTCAACCGGCGGTCGATCCGTACCGCCGCCGGCTCGATCGTGCGGACCACGAACCGCGGCGACGACTCGGCGCGGACAGCCACCTCACCGGCCCCGCCGGCGTCGAGGATGTCGACGAACAGCAGGATGTCGGCGGGCGTGAGCGCCGCGACGACGTCGGACGCCCCCTGGACGGTGACCGCCGCCATCGGCGGAACCGCCGCCGTCCCACCTGGCCCGCCGCGGACGGCGATCGGCACCGCGGCGATGACTCTTTCGGTCGTATCGGCCGCAACGGTCACGGTCACCACCGCCGTGCCGGTGCCGCCGGACATGCGCACCCCGGACTCGGGCAGTTCGAGCGCCACCGCCTCGCGGACCAGGGTGGTCGCCCGTTCGACCGAGATCGGCTCGGTCGACACCTCGACGAGGTCGCGGACCGCGCTCTCCGGGCCTTCGATCCTCACCTGCGAGGGCGTGACCGAGACGTTGGTCACGCTGTGCCCGGCCGACGGGGTGCCCTCGATGCGCGGCCGGACCGGCAGCACGCGCACGGCGCGGCCCTCGAAGACCAGCGTCAACGTCCCGGGGGAGATCTGCAGCACTTCGACGCCGAACGGCGTGGTGACGAGGCCGGCGGTCAGCGTGAAGAGCCGCCGGCCGGGCCGGGCGCCGTCGAGGTCGACGACGACCGACAGGTCGCCGGCCGCCAGCGCCGACAGCCGGCTGGCCGGTCCGCGCAGGCGCACCGCGACCGCATCGGGCACCGGCCCGACCAGCTCGAGGTCGTCGGGGGTGCGCTGGAGCTCGAGGCCGACCCGCAGGCTGCGCTCGACGATCGGATCGGCGGCGACGACCAGCCAGAGCAGCACCGCGACGGCGATCGACAGCAGCTTGAGGCCGACGTGGCGGATGGGGAAGAGCGCCATCGGTCAGTCCATCGTCGCTGCCGCCAGCCGGCGCTCGGCGCCGGGCTGGTTGCGCTTGATCAACGCCCGGAGGCGGTGGCGCAGGGTGTCGGCGCCGAAACCGCGCTCGATGCGGCCGTCGAGCACCACCGAGATGCTGCCGGTCTCCTCGGACACCACCAGCGCCACGGCGTCGTTCTCCTCGGTCACGCCCAGCGCGGCCCGGTGACGCGACCCCAGTTCTCTGGCCAGCCGCGGATTGGCGCTGAGCGGCAGGAAACAGGCCGCGGCGGCGATGCGATCGCCCTGGACGATGACCGCGCCGTCGTGCAGCGGCGAGGTCGGCTGGAACAGGCTCACCAGCAGGTCGTAGGTCAGGCGGGCGTCGATGGGGATGCCGCTCTCGATGTAGTTGCGCAGGCCGATGTGGCGCTCGACGACGACCAGGGCGCCGATCTGCTTGGCGGCCAGCGTCTCGAGCGCCACCACCAGCTCTTCGACGACGTCCTCGTCGGGTTCGACCCGGCGCAGATAGCGGAAGAAGGGGCCGCGGCCGAAGTGCACCAGGGCGCGACGGATGTCGGTCTGGAGCAGCACGATGGCGGCGAACACCACATAGCCGACGACGTTGCGGATCAGCCAGTTGATGGTCGTCAGACCGAGGGCCTGGGAGGCGTAGAAGAGCGCGACGATGGCGCCGATCGCGACCGCCATCTGCGCGGCGCGCGTGCCGCGGATCAGCTTCAGCAGCTCGTAGACGATCGCCGCCACCACGGCGATGTCGAGCAGATCCCAGCCGGTGACCGGCGGCCGCGCCAGAAGCGAGTCGAGCCAGGACATAGAGGACCAGCGGCTAGCGGCCTGGGGGCTAGCGGCTAGGGAGAGGCTCTAGCGGCCAGCGCCAGTCGCGGGGCGCTGGCCCCGGATCATATCCGCGGCGCGCGCCACCTGCACCATCTCGGGCACGGCGTGTACGCGGACGACGTGCGCGCCGGCGAGGACCGCGGCAGTGACGGCCGCGGCGGTCGGCCAGTCGCGCGCGGCGGCCGGGGCATCACCGGCCGCGGCGGCGAGGAACGACTTGCGGGACGGCCCGACCAGCAGCGGGCGGCCCAGCGCGGCGAGGCCCGACAGACCGGCGAGGGCGGCGGCGCTGTGTTCGGCGCGCTTGGCGAAGCCCAGGCCGGGATCGAGTACCAGCTGGTCCCACGGCACGCCGCCGCTGACCGCACGTTCGAGCGCCCGGGTCAGATCGCGCCCGACCTCGTCGGCGACGTCGACGTAGCGCGCGTGGGCGTACATGTCGTCGGGACGGCCGCGCATGTGCATCAGGATCAGCGGGGCACCGCGGACCGCGGCGATGGCGGCGACGCCGCGGTCGTACTGCAGGCCGCTGATGTCGTTGACGAGGCTGACGCCCTCGTCGAGACCGAAGCGGGCGACCTCGGCCTTGGTCGTGTCCAGCGACAGCGGGATGCGCAGCCGGTGCAGCCGCCGCAGCACCGGCAGCAGTCGGGCCCGCTCATCGCGGGCGCTCAAGGCCGCAGCGCCAGGGCGGGTCGACTCGGCGCCGATGTCGACCAGGTCGGCACCAGCCGCCTCCATGGCCAGCGCCTGGTCGAGCGCCGCGTCGGGGTCGAGCGCCTGCCCGCCGTCGGAAAACGAGTCGGGCGTGACGTTGAGCACGCCCATGATCAGCGTCCGGTCGCCAAGCACCAGCGGTGGACGCCCGCCGGGCAGTGACAGGGTGAAACGGGCCCGCGGCGCGATCACGCGGGGTCGCCCCGGCGCAGCCGGCGGTTCACTCCTGGGCCAGCGGCTTGGGCGCGATCGGCAGCAGCGGGGCGCGTTCGCGCTCGCGCGGACGCTCGCGGGTGTCGTCGGCCGGCGGCGGCGGCGGCGCCACCGTGGCCGGATCGTCGATCGGCAGGCCGTCGACGATGCGCTTCACCTGATCGCCGTCGAGCGACTCGCGAGCCAGCAGCGCATCGGCAATCGCCACCAGGTGGGCCTTGTGGTCGGTGAGCAGCCGCGTCGCGCGATCGTAGTTCTCACTGACGATGCGCTTGACCTCCTGGTCGATGCGCTCGGCGGTCGAGCCGCTGTAGTCCTGCTGCTGGGCGATCTCGCGGCCGAGGAAGATCTGCTCTTCCTTCTTGCCGAAGGTCAGCGGGCCCAGCTCGCTCATGCCCCACTCGCAGACCATCTTGCGGGCCATCTCGGTGGACCGCTCGAGGTCGTTGCCGGCGCCGGTGGTGAGGTCGCCGGTGGTCAGCTCCTCGGCGATGCGGCCGCCGAGCAGGATCGCGATGCGATCCATGAGGTAGACCTTGGAGTAGTTGTGCTTCTCGTCGAGCGGCAGCTGGGTGGTGAGCCCGAGCGCCATGCCGCGCGGGATGATCGTGACCTTGTGCAGCTGGTCGGCCTTGGGCAGCAGCACCGCGAGCAGGGCGTGACCGGCCTCGTGAATCGCAGTGACCCGCTTCTCTTCCTCGGTGACGATCATCGAGCGCCGTTCGGCGCCCATCAACACCTTGTCCTTGGCGAACTCGAAGTCCACCATGGCCACGGCCTTCTTGTTCTGGCGCGCCGCGTTCAGGGCCGCCTCGTTGACCAGATTGGCGAGGTCGGCGCCGGCGAAGCCGGCCGAGCCGCGGGCCAGCGTCTTGATGTCGACGTCGTCGGCCATCGGGATCTTCTTGGTGTGGACCTGGAGGATGCCCTCGCGGCCCTTCACGTCCGGCCGGTTGACGACGATGCGGCGGTCGAAGCGGCCGGGGCGCAGCAGCGCCGGGTCGAGCACGTCGGGCCGGTTGGTGGCGGCAACGAGGATGACGCCCTCGTTCGACTCGAAGCCGTCCATCTCGACGAGCAGCTGGTTGAGGGTCTGTTCGCGCTCGTCGTGCCCGCCGCCGAGCCCGGCGCCGCGGTGGCGGCCGACGGCGTCGATCTCGTCGATGAAGATGATGCAGGGCGCGTTCTTCTTGCCCTGTTCGAACAGGTCGCGGACCCGGCTGGCGCCGACGCCGACGAACATCTCGACGAAATCGGAACCGCTGATCGAGAAGAACGGCACGTTGGCCTCACCGGCCACCGCCCGGGCGAGCAACGTCTTGCCGGTGCCTGGAGGCCCCATGAGCAGCACGCCCTTGGGGATGCGGCCGCCGAGCTTCTGGAACTTCTGAGGCTCCTTCAGGAACTCGATGATCTCCTGAAGCTCGTCCTTGGCCTCGTCGACGCCGGCGACGTCGCGGAAGGTCACCTTCTTCTGAGCCGACGACGACAGCTTGGCCTTGCTCTTGCCGAACGACAGCGCCTTGTTGCCGCCGCTCTGCACCTGTCGCATGAAGAAGATCCAGAAGCCGATCATCAGCAGGATCGGCGCCCACGAGTACAGGATGGCCGCCCACGGCGACTCGGCCGGCGCCTTGCTCTCGACGCTGACGCCGCGCTCGATCAGCCGGTTCGCCAGACCTTCGTACTGGAACGGCGCGTAGGTGCGGAAGTTCTCCAGGCCCTTGGTGACCCCGGTGATGTCGTTGCCGACGATCTCGACCCGCTGCACCTGCCCGGCATCGACCCACGACACGAACTCGCTGAAGGCGACGCGGTTCTCGTTGCGCTGGAGCCTCGAGGAAAAGTTCCAGACGAGCAGCCCAACCACGAACAGGATGGACCAGAACACGAGGCTCTTCACGGTGGAGTTCACGTCGCCTCCGGGCCGGGACGACCCGGCCGTTCAAAATTCAAGACTATCACGTCGGCTGCACCGGCCGGGGCCGCGGCGCCCTCGGCCACGGCGATCCCGACCACCCACAAAATCCGCCCGGTCGCGTCGATCACGACCGGCACCCGGTCCCGCAGCGCCCGCGGCACCTTGCGGTCCACGAACAGGTTCTGCAGGGACTTGCTGCCACCCAATCCAGCCGGCCGAAACCGGTCCCCGGCTTCCCGGCCGCGCACCGTCAGCGGCCCCCGTTCCGAACCGGCGGCGAGGAGGAGACGGTGCCGGGACGGTGCGGGCGCTTCCTCCCGTTGTATCGGCCCATCGGCCCGCAGGCGCCAACCGGCGCCGCATTCCGGGACCTCCACCTGACCGGGCACCTCGAGGGTTCGGGGCGGCAGCCGCGGCAGTGCGGCGGCACGTCCCCTGTTGAATAAGACAGCATCGGCGGAAAAACGTTCCACGGACACCCCCGCTACCACGACCGGCCGCGCCCGTGCCGAGCGGCACGCCGCCAGTACCCGGTCGACGTCGGCGAGCCGGACGGCCCGCTGGGCGCCGGCCCGCTCGAGCAGGCGACGGACGACCCGGTGGGCGATCGCCGGCGGCAACGCCTGCAGGCCGGCCGTGTCGAGCCGCCAGCCGCCCTCCAGGGGGGACGAGACCCCAGCGCCGGCGGCGTCGGCCATCGCCTCGAGGACAGCATCGTCCGCGGCGGCGAGGTCGGCCAGCCGCGCCAGGAGTCGCGGGGTCGCCGGCTGGTAGTCGCGCACGAGCAGTGGCAGGAGTTGGTGGCGCACCCGGTTGCGGGGCACGGTGCAGTCAGCGTTGGTTTCGTCTTCGGCCCACTCGGCCCCCCGGGCCGCCAGGTAGCGCCGCAATTCGCCCCGGCTGCAGGCGAGCAGCGGCCGCACGACGCCGTCGCGCCGCGGCCGCATGCCGCGGAGCCCGCGTGGGCCGGTGCCCCGCAGCAGCCGCAGCAGCACCGTCTCGGCCTGATCGTCGCGCGAATGGGCGACCGCGACGACGTCGGCCGCGCGGCGGAGCCGCACCTCCTCGAATAACGCGTAGCGCAGGTCGCGACCCACCGCTTCCGCGGAGCGTCGGAGGGCGCGAGCCGCGCCGGCCACGTCGCGCCGCGCGACGTCGATCGGCACGCCGTGTCGCACCGCCAGGGCCCGGCACAGCGCCTCGTCTCGGTCGGCCGTGGGCCGCAGCTGGTGGTTGAGGTGGGCGAGCCCGGCCAGGATCAGCTCGCCGCGGGACGCCAGCTCGGCCAGCAGGTGCACGAGCGCCACCGAGTCGCCGCCGCCGGACACGGCGACCACCACCCGAGCGCCAGGCGTCCAGAGGCGATGGCGGGCCACGAAGCGACGAACGCGGGCGGCGAGGTTCGTCATGGCGGAACCACAGTGGATGATGGCCCGCCTTCGCGCGTCGCGCTACGGCGCGGCAGCCTTCGCCTGGGTTGCCGAGCCGAAGCTCACGCTTCGACGGGAGGCTGCGAAGCGTGAGCGAAGGCTGGTGCCGGAGGGCGGACTCGAACCGCCGACCCTGCGCTTATGAGACGCATGCTCTAACCGGCTGAGCTACTCCGGCACGAACCTCTCACTCTATCACCAGCAGAGCCGCCTCGCGGGCGACGCCGGTCAGGACGCCCCGGTCCGGTCCGCGGTCCGTTCGACCAGTGCGGCGGCAAGCAGCGGAATCATGATCTCGTGATGGCCGGTGAGGTGCACCCCCCGGCCGAGACCGGCAGTGGGACGGCGCAGAACGTTGACGTAGGGCCGGTACTGCTGCCGGAAGTCGAGATCCACCGTGGTCAGGCCGGTGAGGTCATGGCCCTGGTTGCGGGCCACCGCGACGGCCTTGAGGAACACCTCCGGCAGGACCACGGCCGATCCGCAGTTGACGTAAACGCCGCCGCGCAGGCGGCTGACCCACGTGGCCAGATAACGGAAGTCGCGCAGGCTCGCCTCGCCGATGGCCGCGCCGGACGCCTCGGGGTGCATGTGCACGATGTCGGTCCCGAGCGCGACGTGGGCGCTCACCGGGACGCCCAGCCGCGCCGAGGCGCAGAGCACGCTGACGTCCCGGTGTGGCGGCGCCGACGCCGCCAGCCACGCCGCCACCGCCTGGGCCAGGCCCTGGCCGCGGGCGACCCCGGCGGCGACCGCGCCGTTGACGGCGGTCGCCGTCTCGTCGGCCATGCCGAAGCGGCCGGGCCCGAGCGCCGCGTCGACGTCTTCGGAGGTCGCACCGGCGAGCGCGATCTCGACGTCGTGGATGATCCCGGCGCCGTTCACGGCCAGCGCCGACACCAGGCCGCGCTCCATGAGATCGATGACGACCGGCGCCAGGCCGGCCTTGATCACGTGGGCGCCGAGCCCCCACACGATCGGCGCGCCGGCGGCGTGCGCCGCCGCCATCGCGTCGACCACTGCTGCGAAGTCGGCCGCGGCCAGCAGTTTCGGCAGGCCGGCGAGGAACTCGACCACGCTGCCGCCGGGCGCGTGGGCACGGGCGAAGTCCTGGCGTCGGACTTTGCTCGGCCGCGAGGCCAGGGGATAGCGGGCGACGCCCGACAGGTCGAATTCGTCGTACTCGAGTTTCATGGGCACAAGAATAGCGGCTGGCGGCCGGCGGCGAGCGGCGAGCGGCGAGCGGCGAGCGGCGAGCGGCCAGGGCGTGACGGCGTCACGCTGGCGAGCGATGCTCCAGGTGGGCGGCTGGTGGATGCGGGCAGCGGAACATCATATGGGTCTAGCCGCTAGCCCCCAGCCGCTGGTCAGAGAATCAGCATGGCGTCGCCGTAGCTGTAGAAGCGATAGCGCTCGGCGACGGCATGCGCGTAGGCCCGGCGGGTCAGCGCCACGCCGGCGAACGCCGACACCAGCATCAGCAGCGACGAGCGCGGCACGTGGAAGTTCGTGACCAGCCCGCCGACCACGCGGAACCGATGGCCCGGGGCGATGAACAGATCGGTCGAGCCGCGGCCGGCGCGGATCGATCCGTCGGGCGCGGTGGCGAGCGACTCGAGCGTCCGGGTCGTGGTGGTGCCAACCGCGACGATGCGCCGGCCGGCGGCGCGCGCCGCGGTGAGCGCGGCCGCCGCGGCCTGATCGACCTCGTAGTCCTCGGCGTCCATCCGGTGGTCGGCGATGAACTCGGTCCGCACCGGCTGGAACGTGCCGTAGCCGACGTGCAGCGTGATGGTCGCGGTCTGGATGCCGGCGGCGGTCAGGGCGGAGACGATCTCGGGCGTGAAGTGCAGACCGGCGGTTGGCGCCGCCACCGAGCCCTCGCGACGGGCGAAGACGGTCTGGTAGCGTTCACGATCGCTGCCCTCGTCGGGCCGCCGGATGTAGGGCGGCAGCGGCACGTGTCCGAGGGCATGGATGGCATCGCGCACCGAGGTCGCGTCGTCGGTGCGCAGACGGACGGTGCGGCGTCCGTGGAAGTGGCGACCGACGATCTCGCCGCGCAGCTGCTGGTGCGGGCCGTCGAAGACCAGGGCGGTGCCCGGCCGCAGCCGTTGCCCGGGATGGACCAGCGCACTCCAGGTCTCGCGCTGCGGATCGTCGCCGTCCGCTTCGAGCCGCCGCACCAGCAGGCACTCCACCCCGCCGCCGCCGGGCAACCGGCGGCCGAGCAGCCGCGCCGGAAACACGCGGGAGTCGTTCATCACCAGCAGGTCGCCGGCACCGAGCAGCGCCGGGAGCTCGGCAAAGCGCCTATCGGCGAGCTGGCCGCTGGCGCGGTCGACGGCCAGGAGACGCGACGCGCCGCGTTCGGCCGGAGGCGCCTGGGCGATGAGCTCGGCAGGCAGCGCGAAATCGAAGTCGGAGGTTCTCAGACTGGGAGACACGGGCATCGCGTGATCGATCGAGTGGTCGGTTGACCTGCGATCCTCGCATCTCCTGATCGGCAGATCTATCGATAGATCGACGGATCAGGCAGATGCGGCGTTCTCCGATCACCCGATCACCCGATCACGCGATAGCGGGCAAAAAAACGGCCCGGGCACCCCTGGAAATGCCCGGGCCGTAACGGACGGTGATGTCGGAGGGTCAGTGGATGCGCGTCGGCTCGAAGTCCCGCTGCGCGGCCCAGTCGGCGGCGACCAGGCCCCACAGCACGTGATCGCGGAAGCCGCCGTCGCGGCGTTCGGCCTGACGAAGCACGCCTTCCTGGGTCGCCCCCAGCTTGCGCAGCGCGCCGTTGGCGCGGGCGTTGCGGACGTCGACGCGCACTTCGATGCGGTGCACGCCCATGGCCCCGAACAGGAGGTCGAGCAGCGTCGCCGCGGCGTCCTGGAAGAGCCCGGTGCCGCGGAATTCGGCGGCGACGACCGCCGTGACGGCCACCATCGTAAAGGCGTGGTCGAGGCCGCGGACGACGAGGAGGCCGACCGGCGCCTGCGCATCGCGGGGCACGATCGCCCAGGCCGCCGCGGCACCGGACGAGCGGCGGTCCTGGAGGTCGGCGACGAACGCCTCGACCCCGGTGATCGTCGGTGTCGGCGCCTGCGGCGCCAGCTCCCGCAGGTCCTCGGCGCCCAGGGCCATCAGCAGCGACGGCGCGTCGGCGCCGACCGGCTCCCGCAGGGTGCACAGCGCGCCGGTCAGCAGCGGAGGTGCCTCGCGCCAGGGGCGGACGAGCGGGGCGGCCGGCCGCGGAGAGGTGGCGGCCGGCGGCCGGGGCTGGGCGTTGCGGAAGATCTTCTCCACGTCGTCCCCGGCATGAGCAAGCGGCGATCCAGCTCGAGCCACCACTCGGATTGTGGCGGCAACGTGTTGTGGCTCAGCGACTTACCTTGAAACCCCGCCGCGCCCGGCGGCACGTGGGATCTGTTCCGTTCCAGGGCAGCGGCGCGCGGCGCGCTGGGCGCGTGTCGCGCAAACCACAGCAAATCAACACGTTACGGCCGCGTTCCGAGGTGACACAGCCGGGTGCGGCCACTGTCGAAAAGTGGCACAGCCCCCGTGCCCTCAGAACGCCCAGCGGACCAGCACGGCGCCGACGGTGAAGCCCGCGCCGACCGATGCCAGCAGCACCAGATCGCCCTTCTTGAGCCGCCCTTCGACCACCGCGTCGTTCAGTGCCAGCGGTATGGTCCCCGCCGTGGTGTTGCCGAAGCGTTCGATGTTGATGATCACCTTGGCCCGGTCGACGCCGACCCGGTCGGCGACCGCCTCGATGATGCGCCGGTTGGCCTGGTGCGAGACGAACAGGTCGAGGTCGGCGGCGCTGACGCCGTTGCGCTGCAGCAGACGCTCGCACAGGTCGCCGGTGCGGCGCACCGCGAACTTGAACACGGTCTGGCCGTCCTGCTTGACGAAGTGCATGCGCTGGTCGACGGTGTCGTGCGAGGCGGGGCGCAGGCTGCCCCCGGCCGGCATGCACAACGCCGCGCCGCCGCTGCCGTCGATCTCGTGGACGAAGTCGAGGATGCCGCAGGCGTTGTCCGCCGACGGACCGAGCACGACCGCGCCGGCGCCGTCGCCGAACAGCACGCAGGTGGTCCGGTCGGTGTAGTCGAGGATGCTCGACATCACGTCGGCGCCGACGATGAGCGCGTGCTTCGACGAGCCGGCGGCGATGAGCTGACTGCCGACGGTGAGGGCGTAGGCGAAGGCCGAGCAGGCGGCGCTCACGTCGAACCCCCAGGCGTGGCTGGCGCCGATCTTGTGCTGCAGCAGGCAGGCGGTGCTCGGAAACAGCATGTCGGGCGTGACCGTGCCGACGATGATGAGGTCGATGTCGTCGGGGGTGAGCCCGGCGCGGCGGATGGCTTCGACCGCGGCCTCCCGGGCCAGGTCGGAGGTGCCGACCCCCGGGTCGACGATGTGGCGCTCGCGGATGCCGGTGCGCTGCAGGATCCACTCGTCGGAGGTGTCGACCAGCTTCTCGAGGTCGTGGTTGGTCAGCACGCGCGGTGGCACGTAGGTGGCCAGGCTCTTGATGGCGGCTCTGGCCACCCGCGCCTGGCCCGCCAGATGGGCGATCGAAACGGTCAAAACAGTCCTCTCCCTGGCGCCTGGCGCCCGAAGTACTCGTAGGCCCGCGCCGTGGCCACCCGGCCTCGGGGCGTGCGATCGAGAAAGCCTTCCTGGATCAGGTAGGGCTCGTGGATGTCCTCGAGCGCGTCCGGCTCCTCGCTGAGCGCTGCCGCCAGCGTGTTCACGCCAACCGGCCCGCCGCCGAACTTGTCGATGATGGTGCCGAGCAGCCGGCGGTCGATCTCGTCGAAGCCGCGGTCGTCGACATCGAGCATGGCCAGCGCCGCCCGGGCCACCTCCACGGTCACGGTGCCGTCGGCGCGCACCTGGGCGTAGTCGCGCACCCGGTGCAGCAGGCGGTTGGCGATGCGCGGCGTTCCGCGCGACCGGCGGGCCAGCTCGCGCGACGCCGCCGGGTCGATCGGCGTGTCGAGGATCCGCGCCGAGCGGCGGATGATCTCGTCGATGTCGGCGACGGTGTAGAAGTCCAGGCGGTGGACGATGCCGAACCGGGCCCGCAGCGGCGAGGTGAGCAGACCCGCCCGCGTCGTCGCGCCAACCAGGGTGAACCGCTCCACCGGCACCTTCACCGAGCGCGCGCCCGGCCCCTGGCCGATGACGATGTCGAGCTCGAAGTCTTCCATCGCCGGATAGAGGATCTCCTCGATCGTCGGCGGCATGCGGTGGATCTCGTCGATGAAGAGCACCTCGCGGGTCTGCAGGCCGGAGAGCATCCCGGCCAGGTCGCCCGGCTTCTCGATCACCGGGCCGGCGGTGCTGCGGATCGCCGCCCCCATCTCGTTGGCGATCACGTAGGCCAGCGTGGTCTTGCCGAGTCCGGGCGGACCGTAGAGCAGGATGTGGTCGAGCGCCTCGCCACGCCGCCTGGCCGCCTCGATCGACACCAGGAGGTTCTCGCGGACGCGGTCCTGGCCGATGTAGTCGTCGAGGCGGCGCGGCCGCAGCCCGGCCTCGTACTGCGCGTCGTCGACGTCGCGCGCGCCCGACAGCAGACGGACGTCTTCGTCGCTCACGACCGCGCCAGGTCTTTCAGCGCCGTGCGCAACGCCGCGTCGAACGGCGGGAATTCGCCGCCGGAGAGCTGCCGGTCGAGCACTTTGTCCACGGCTGAGCGATGGTAGCCGAGATTGACGAGCGCCGACACGAGGTCGTCGCGCAACGCATCGGCCGGCGGCGGCGCCGTCGGCGCCGACCCGTCGGCGACGACCGCCGGCAACCGGTCCTTGAGTTCCAGGCAGATGCGCTCGGCGGTCTTCTTCCCGACACCAGGAATGCGCGTGAGCCGGGCGACGTCGCCGCGCTGGACGGCGGCCACCAGGTCGGCGGCCTCGATGCCGGAGAGGACGGCCAGCGCCAGCCGCGGGCCGATGCCGCTCGTCGCGATCAACCGTTCGAACACCGCCAGCTCGAACGCGGTGAGGAACCCGAACAGCGCCAGCGCGTCTTCGCGGACATGGGTGTGGATCCGCAGCATCACCTCGGCGCCGGGATCGCCGAGCGCGTAGAAGGTCGACACCGGCACGGCGACGTCGTAGCCGACGCCGTGGACGTCGAGGATGACGCGGGTCGGGGCCTTCTCGAGGAGGCGCCCGCGCAGCCAGGCGATCACGGCCGGGTGCCCCCGCGCCTCGACTTCGACGTCGACGTCGGGGAGCCGGCGGCCGGCCGGTAGGCACGCCAGCTGGTCAGCGCCCGCGGTCGGGGCGCGCGCGCCACGGCGGCCTGCCCCGGGGCACGATGGACGTGGCACAGGGCCACGGCCAGCGCGTCGGCGGCATCGTGGGGCGAGGGCGCGTGGTCGAGCCCGAGCAGCAGCTTGACCATCTGCTGCACCTGGGCCTTCTCGGCGCGCCCATAGCCGACCACGGCCCGCTTGATCTCGGACGGGGAGTATTCGACCACCTCGACGCCGGCGTCGACCGCGGCCAGCATCGCCACGCCACGGGCGTGCCCGAGCTTCAGCGCGCTGCGGACATTGACGGCGTGGAACAGGCTCTCGATCGCCACCGCGTCCGGACGGCTGTCGCGCAGGCGGTCGACGAGCGTGCGGTGGATCGTCGCCAGCCGGGCGGCGAAGTCGCCGTGGCCGGCGGTGCCGATGGCGCCGCAGACGATCAGGCGGTGGCGTCGACCGTCGGTCTCGACGCACCCGTAGCCGGTGCGCTCCGATCCCGGGTCGATGCCGAAGACCCTCACGCCAGCGAGGCCTCGATCTCCTTCTCTTCGATGTCGAAGTTGGACCACACGTTCTGCACGTCGTCGTGGTCCTCCACCGCCTCCATCAGCTTGAGCATCTGCGAGGCTTCCTTGCCCTCGAGCTTGATGTAGTTCTGCGGCAGCATCGACACCTTGGCGGTCACCGGTTCGATCCCGAGGCCCTTCACGGCGTCCTTGACCGCTTCGAACACGCCCGGCTCGCTGATGACCTCCCAGCTGTCGCCGTCGTCGCGCAGGTCGTCGGCGCCGGCCTCGAGCACGGTGTTGAGGAGGTGCTCCTCGTCGACACCCGGCTTCTCGATGACCATGTAGCCCTTCTTGGAGAACATCCAGGCCACCGAGTTCTCCGCGCCGAGGTTGCCGTTGTACTTGCCGAGCAGGTGCCGGATCTCGCCGACGGTCCGGTTCTTGTTGTCGGTCATCGTCTCGATGATGATCGCCGCGCCGCCGGGGCCGTAGCCCTCGTAGTTGATTTCCTCGTAGGTCACGCCGGGCAGCTCACCGGTGCCGCGCTGGATGGCGCGCTTGATGTTCTCGGCCGGCATGTTGGCGGCCTTGGCCTCGGCCACGACGGTGCGCAGCCGCGGGTTGGTGGCGATGTCGCCGCCGCCGTTCCTGGCCGCGACGGTCATTTCCTTGATGAGGCGCGTGAACAGCTTGCCGCGCTTGGCATCGAGCGCGCCCTTCTTGTGCTTGATCGTGTGCCACTTGGAATGGCCGGACATGGCGGTGCTCCAGACGGGAAGTCCCGAAAAACGACCCTTCAGTCTAGCAAATGTCGCTCACCGGGCCCGCCGGGCCAGCACGATCCAGACCTCGGCCCGCGGATCCCAGGGGCCGCCCTGGTAGTCGCCGAGCACGGCCTCCACCCGGAACCCCGCCGCGGCCAGCCGGCGGGTCATCTGCGGCACCGACAGGGTGCGGAAGGTCAGGGCGAAGGCATGCCGGCGGGTCGACCGACCGCGGCGTTCGACGAACTCCTGGTCGAAGATCGTCAGGCCACGGGCGCGGTCCTGGCGCACCGACTCGACCAGCGTGACCTGGCTGCCCCCCGGGCTGCGCCGGCCGCGCAGGCTGACCCGGCGCGAGTATTCGCTCCACGCCGGCAGGTCGGCGACCAGCTCGAGGCCCAGGAAGCCGTCCGGCGCGACGACACGGGCCACGTCGGCGAGCGCCGCCTTGAGGTCGCGCTCCGAGAGCAGCGACTGCAGGATGCCATACGGTGCGATGGCCATCGGGAAGGCGGCGGCGGGAAACGGCAGGCGGCGGATGTCGGCACGGACCAGCCGCGGCGCGACGCCGCGGCGCTGACGCCGCACCCGGCGCAGGGCCCGCGCCAGCATCGGCGCCGAGCGATCGACCCCCACCACGCGCACGCCTTCGTGCGCCAGCGGCATGGTCACGCGGCCCGTGCCGCAGCCGAGCTCGAGCACGTCGCCGCGCACGGCCGCGGTCATCCGCAGCCAGAAGGGCACGTCGCGGCGGCCGAGCGTCCGGGCGTTCTCCCAGTCGTAGAACGGCGCGTAATCGTCCCACCCGTGCCAGCCTTCAGGGGCCCGGGGCTCGGGCCTCGGGGCTCGGGAAACTGCTCGAGATCGGGAGGCTGCCGGCGGCCGGCGGCGGCTGACGGGGGCCTTGCGGCTCATGTCCAGGGCACCTCGGCCCGGCCCGCCGCCTGCGCGTCGGCGAGCGTCGCCAGCCGGTCGACGAACTCCGCCACGATCGGCGGCAGATCGCGCGGTCGGAAGTCCGCGTCCACGCAGGCCGCACGCACGAAGCCGCGAGCGACCCGCACGCGATCGCTGTCGCGGGTCATCTCGAAGGCGTAGCGAAGGCGCCGCGGGTTCTCGATCGTGGCCGTGACGGCGATACGGAGCAGGGTGCCGATCGGCACCGGCGCCTCGAAACGGATGTGCGCCTCGACGCGTGGCAGCCCGATCCGTTCGCCCTCGAGCACCGACTGGCGCGAGCGGCCCAGCGCGGTCGCGTAGAGCTCCTCCTCGACGTCCTCGAACCAGCCCAGGTAGTTGGCGAACCAGGCGATGCCGGCGGCGTCGCCGTCTGACCAGTGGACCTTCTTGTGGACGACGAAGGACGGCATGCGGCGGGGGCAGTATATCGGCTCGCACACCGGGTCCGGCCGGACGCGGCTAACATCACGGCGATGCGTGTCCCCGGCTGCTGCGCCACCCTCCTGTCGATCGGCCTCGCCGCGTGCGCGGACCCCTCCCCGGCACCGGTCGACGATCCGACGCCGCTGACGCTCGACGACTTCAAGACCGCCGCGGCGAACGTGCTGGCAGAAACCGGCGTCCCCGGCGCGGGCATCGCCCTGGTCACCGTGAACGGCACCGAGTGGGCCGGCGGCATCGGCTGGGCCGACCGCGACCGCCGGGTGCCGGTCACCGCCGACACCCACTTCCGCGCCGGGTCGATCAGCAAGACGTTCGTCGCCCTGGGGCTGGTGCAGCTCTACGAGGAGGGCAAACTCGACCTCGAGGCACGGATCGCCGATCTGCTCCCGGAGGTCGCTATCGACAATCCCTGGGCGGCCCAGTCGCCGATCACCGTCCGCCATCTCCTCGAACACACGGCGGGCTTCGACGATATGCATTTCAACGAGGTCTACGTACTCGACGACACACCCGACCTGCCGCTGGCCGAAGTGCTGCGCCGCAACCCGGCGTCGCGGCGGGTGCGCTGGCGGCCCGGGACCCGCATGAGCTACTCCAATCCCGGCTACGCCGTGGCCGGCCTGGCGCTGGAGGCCGTGTCGGGCCTGCCCTTCGAGGAGTACATCGAGCAACACATCTTCACGCCGCTCGAGATGCCGACCAGCAGCTTCCGGCGGAGCCCGGCCGACGACCCGGCGCTCGCCGAAGGCTACGACAGCCCGGATGGCCCGCCGGTGTCGAAGCGCCGCATCCATCTCCGACCGGCCGGCGCGCTCCACACGTCGGCCGCCGAGCTGGCCCACCTCGTGCAGGCGCTGCTGGGCTGGGGCGAACGGGCCGGCGGCTACGTCGTCGATCCCGAGTACCAGTCGAACATGGAGTGGCCGCGGACCACGCTGGCCAGCCGGGCCGGAGTGCGGGCGGGTTATGGCCTCGGCATCTTCAGCACCATCACCTTCCCCTATCCCGTGCTGGGCCACAACGGGGGCATCGACGGCTTCCTGTCGGCGTACGGCTACTCGCCCTCGCGCGACGTCGGCTACGTCGTGCTGGTGAACTCGACCCACGCGCCGCAGGCGCTGACCCGGCTGTCGTCCCTGGCGCTGCGTTACCTGAAACGAGACGTCGAGGCGCCGCCGAAGCCGGCCCGGCCGGTGGCGCCCGACATCCTGCGCGGCTACGAGGGGTACTACAGGGATTCGAGCCCGCGCAACGCGTTCACGCAGCCGCTCCAGTACCTCCGCGACGGTCGGACCGTGCGTCTCGACGGCGACCAGCTGGTCGTCCACCGCGACTTCGGCGGTGACGAGCGGCTCATCGCCGTCGAGGACATGCTCTTCCGCCGCGAGCGCGAGATCGACGCGTCGCTGGCGTTCACCACCGACGAGCGCGGTGCACGCATCCTGACCGGGCCGGGCGTGTATGCCGAACGCACGGCCAGATGGCCGGTCACACTCGTCCGCCTGGGACTGGCGCTGTCGGCGCTACTCGCCGTCATGGCCCCGCTCGCGGTGACGGCCCGGTGGCTGCGGGTCGGCGGCGGACCGGCGAACGGCGTCGCCGCCCTCGGGCTGGCGGTATGGGCGGCCCCGGCACTGCTCGGCCTGATGGCGTGGGCCCTGGTGGGAGCGGGCGCTCCGGACCTCGGTGCGGCGTCGACGCGATCGATCACCTGGTTCGTCGCGACGCTGGCCTACCCGGTCGTCGCCGTGCTGGTGCTGGTCCTGGCGGCGCGATGCTGGCGGCGAGGGGCACGACTGGTCGCCAGCGTGGCGGGCGGAGCCGGGTTCGGCCACGCCGCCATCGCGCTCTACCTGGCAGTGTGGGGGCTCGTCGGCCTGCGGACGTGGCTGTACTGACCGCGATCAGCCGGCCTGACGCGCCGCGCCGCCGCCGTAGACGAACGTCGCATAGCCGACAATCAGCCCGACGATGCCGCCCGGCAGCATGATCTCCCAGAAGTACGGCTGACCGAGCGTCACCAGATAGGCCAGAAACAGACCGACGGCGAGGCCGGTCGCCAGCCCGATCGGCAGCGAGCGGGTCCGCGTGGCGACGTAGCCGATGACCAGCCCGGTGAGGATGCCCTTCACCGTCGAGCCGATGACGATGCCGGCGATCTCCGGCCGGGTCTCGGGCGCCGACAGCAGTGCCGTCAGTCCGTCGAACACCCCCAACACTCCGCCGAGCAGCATGCCGAACACCGGCTTCTTCATGGGTTCTCCCTCCGTCTCCGCTCCATTCACCGCCGCCGGCGTCGCCCTGTACCGCTACGAGGTCCAGTAGAGCAGGACGATGCGCATCACCATGTAGGCCGCCACCAGTCCGATCGGCACGCGGTAGCGGTCGACGACCCGCATCACCCGTTCCACCAGCGGCTCGGCGTAGGCCGAGACGGCCAGCCCGTCGAGGTAGCGGCGGACGTCGGCTTCGAGCGCCGCCACCCCGGCATAGCGGTCCTCGCGTCGCACGGCCCTGGCCCGCTCGACCACCGCCGCGAGTGGTCGGGGCGCCGCGGGGCCGACCAGCCCGTCGAGCAAGGCCCCCAGGGCATAGACGTCGGCCCGCTCGTCGACGGCGGACACCCCGGCGGCCTGCTCGGGCGGCATGAACCCCGGCGTGCCGACGACGGCCGGCGGTCCACCCGCGCCGTCCTCGCCTGCGGCCGTGGCCGCCACCCCCCAATCGAGGACCAGGACTTCGCCGAAGGGGCCGACCATGACGTTCTGGGGCTTGAGATCGCGGTGCACGACCCCACGGGCGTGGGCGAACGCCACCGCCTCACACACCTTGAGGAACAGGCCGATTCGCGCCGGCACCGAGACGGCGGCGGCCGCGGCGGCCAGACTCCGGCCGCGGACCAGTGTCATCACGTAGAAGGCGCGCCCGTCCGGAGTGACGCCGGTATCGTGGACGGGCACGATGCCGGGATGCTCCAGCGCGGCGAGAATTCGCGCCTCGCGGGTCAGCGGCACGTCGGTGTCGGTCGCGGCGCGGTAGGCGTCGGCCACCTTCACCGCCACCTCGCGGTCCAGGGCGTGGTCCCAGGCCGCGTAGACGACGCTGGAGCCACCGTGGCCGATGGCGGCGCGCACGTCGTAGCGCGGGCCCAGGTCGGGCACGTCGGCGGCGGCGCGCAGGCGGGCAACGGCGGCGTCGTCCAGGCTCACCGGCTGCCCAGGAGGCGCTTGGCCTCGGCCTCGAACTCGGCGTCGCTGCCGGTCGCCTCGCGCAGGCGCTCCAGGACGCGGCCGCGGAGCGCCCGACGCATCGCCGCCAGGTGATTGGTCACCATGTGCACCGTGAGACCGAGGGCGGCGGCGAGCTCGGCGTAGCTCGGCTGCGGCTCGTCGTGCAGGTCGGCGAGGTCGTAGCGGCGGAAGACCTCGAACGGCACCGTCCGGCCGCGTGCCGAGGCGTCGGTCCTGAGGTCGTCGACCGCCGCCTCGAACAGCGCCCGGACCCACTCGCGATAGAAGACCTCGTCGTGATCGTCGACGACCGGTGGTTCGTGGGAGCGGACCTGGCCGTCGGCCTGGGTCACTTCGAGCGGCACCGGGGCGACGCCCCCCCCCCGCTTCAGACGGTGATCGGCTTTGCGGGCGTTGGCGACGAAGCCGTCGACCAGCAACCGGACGTAGGTCCTGAAGCGGGCGCGGCCGGGGTCGAAGCGGGCCAGTGACTGCTGCTCGAGCGTACGCGCGAAGAACTCCTGCGTCAGGTCGGCGGCCCGCTCGGCATCGACGCGCCACTTGAACTGGATGTAGCGCGAGACCGGGGTCCAGTAGGCGGACGCGAACGCCTCGAGGGCCCTGGCGCGCACGTCGGGATCGTCGGCGCGGACGCGCCCGACGATCGAAAACCGCGTGTCGGGAAATCCTCCGGACGGCACCGTGAGCTCCGCCAGCTACACTAACGCGATTGGACGCGGCGCCGCAGCATCGGCCGAGGTCCCGGGAGTCGAGCATGCCCACACACCCTGCCGTGATTCGGCCAGAGGACCATGCGGTGTTCGCGCCCGACCGCATGGGCAAGTCGACGCTGTTCGCCTCGCCGCGCCTCCTGGTCGGCGTCAACGCCTTCGAGCCGGGCCAGGCGCACGCGCTGCACGCGCACGCCGGCATGGACAAGGTCTACCAGGTCGTCACCGGTGAGGGGGAGTTCCTGCTCGAGGACGGCGCCCGACCGATGCGGGCCGGCGACCTGCTGGTGGCACCCGCGGACGTGCCGCATGGCGTCCGCAACACCGGCTCCGGCCGTCTGGTCGTGCTCGCCATTCTCGCCCCGGGACCGGCATGACGGGCCGACGGTGGCGCCAGGGAGGGCGACGATGACCGGGGACGGACTCGCCGACGCCGGCCGCGGACGGCGGCGGTGCGGCTGGTGCGGCACCGATCCGCTCTACGTGGCGTATCACGACGAGGAATGGGGCCGCCCGGTGACCGACGACGTCCGGCTGTTCGAGAAGATCTGCCTGGAGGGATTCCAGTCGGGCCTGAGCTGGCTGACGGTGCTGCGCAAGCGGGCGCGGTTCCGCGAGGTGTTCGCCGGGTTCGAGCCGGCTGCGGTGGCGCGCTTCGGGGCCCGCGACGTGGCGCGGCTGCTGAAGGATCCCGGCATCATCCGGCACGACGGCAAGATCCGCTCGACCATCAACAACGCGCGGCGCGCGCTCGCGCTGCAGCAGGAGTTCGGATCGCTGGCGGCGTATGCCTGGCAATGGCAGCCGACGGCGGCCGAACGGCCGGCGCAACTGACGTGGGCGGCGCTGCGGGCGATGCCGACGACACCGGCTTCGGTGGCGCTGTCGAAGGACCTGAAGCGGCGCGGGTGGAGTTTCGTCGGCCCGACGACGATCTACGCCTTCATGCAGGCGATGGGCCTGGTCAACGATCACCTCGACGGCTGTTTCGCGCGGCGCCAGGTCGAGCGCGAGCGGGCCACCCGCCGGCCGGTCACATTTGCTCGAGGGTGAACCCGGCGGCGGTGAGCAGCGTCACCAGGCCGTCGGGACCGAGCAGGTGCGCGCCACCCACCACCACCAGGCACGGCGACGGCTCGGCGGCACACTGCCCGATTTTCGGGACCCAGTCGCGGTTGCGCTCGACGAGCAGGCGCTGGTAAATCGCCGGCGATTCGCGAAACGACTGCAGCAGCAGGCGTTCGAGCGTGTCCAGATCGCCGCGCCGCCAGGCCGTGACGATCGTGTCGACCGACGCCACCTGGGCCTCGACGTCGTCGAGCGTGGCCTTCAGCATCTCGACCTGCACCGGCAACGGCAGCCCGTTCAGGCGTTCGACCTGGTAGGCCGCCGTCTCGAGGCCGCGCACCGTGCGACGGGCCGCCCGGGCGCGGTCGTAGTAATGACGATCGAGGCCGTGGGCAGGGTCGAACCCGGCGCGTGAGAGCTCCGGGACGACCAGCAGCATGGCGACCAGCCAGGGCTTCATGCGCTCGACCAGGGCCAGCGGCATGCCGGTGGCGGCGACCTTGGCCTCCACCTGGGCGAAGGTCGGCGCGTCGAGGACGGTGCGCAGCGTCTGGCCGTCGGTGAAGAGGGCCCCCGCCGCCGTGGGCAACAGCGCCGAGATGTCACCGGAGGCGCCCAGGTCGACCTCCTCGACGAGCGTGCCGGACTCGGTGAACACGCGGTCGAACACCTCGGGCAGCGGGTAGGCCGCCTTGGTCAGCACGTGGATGGACGCGACCAGGAAGGCGACCGTGCGCGGCCCCTGCGCGACACGCCAGACGAGGTGCTGCCCGGTCGGCGACGGCGACGGCCGCGCCGGCGGCGTCTGAGCGTCGGCCGACGCCGACAGCAGCCACCCGATGCCCACCACGGCGGCGACGGTCCCACGCACACCCATACGGCGAGGGTAGCACGCGGCCGGCGCCGGTCCGGGCCGCTGATACGATGACGGGCGATGTCGTTCCTTCGCCTGCTCGACGGCGCCGTGGTGATGGCGCCGATGACGAAGGGCTCCAACCTGCCCTACCGGCGGCTGTGCGTCGCGCTCGGCGCCCGCATCACCCTCAGCGAGATGACCGTCGCCCGGCGGCTCAAGCAGAAGCGCCGCGGCGAGTTCGCGCTCATTCGGCGCGCCGCCGACGAACCGTGCTTCGGGGTGCAGCTCGCCGGCACCAATCCGGAGGAGATGGCGTGGGCGGCAGGCCTGGTGGAGGCGCGGGGAGCCGACTTCGTCGACATCAACTTCGGCTGCCCGATCGACCACTTCACGCGCAAGGGACTGGGCGCATCGATCGGCCGCCAGCCGGGACGCATCCGCCGCATCGTCGAGGCGATGAAGCGCGGCGTGCAGCGTGTGCCGGTCACCGCCAAGATCCGCCTCGGCTGGAACGACGAGGACCGCAACGTCCTGGATCAGGCCCGCGCCGCGGTCGACGGCGGCGCCGATGCGATCACCGTGCACGGGCGAACCCGCAACGCCCGCTACCGTCTCGCTGCCGACTGGGATGCCATCGGCACGGTGGTCGCGGCGGTGCCGGTGCCGGTGGTCGGCAACGGCGACCTGCTCTTTCCCCACGAAATCGCCGCCGCCCGGGCGCGGTCGGGCTGCGCGGCGGTGATGACCGCACGCGGGGCGTTGATCAAGCCGTGGCTGTTCCGTGAGGCCTCCGGCGGCTACGAGGATCTCGACGGCGAGGCGCGGGTCGCCCTCTATCGCCGCTACGTCGCGCTGGCGCTCGACCACTGGGGCGAGGACGAACACGGCCGCAGCCGGGTGCGAGAGTTCCTGCGCTGGCACGTCGGGTTCTGGTGCCGCTACGCGCGCCGTCGGGACGACGGCACGTGGCCGTCGATGCAGCAGCGCGAGGCGACGCCGGTGCTGCGCTCGCCTCTCGAGGCGCTGCTGGCCCGCGGTGACGACGGCGCCCTCGACTACGTCACCGACTGCCTGCTGACCGGTGCTCCGCTCGAACCCGCCGTCGCGCCGACGGATCCGGGGCGCGTCGAGGCCGGGGAGTTGACCGTTGAAGGGTGATCGTCGAATGGTCGTCGCGGCCCTGCTGATGGCGACGGTGACCGTCGCCCACGGGCGCGGTGCTCGCGGCCAGGCCGAGATGGGCGGGCCGCCGCTGGTGGCGCTCGCGGGGACGTGGTTCGAGATCGCCGCGTATGGCTCGTGGTGGCAACCGCGCTGCGTCCAGGATGTGAGCCTCGAGCTGGAGGTGAGGGCGGCAACGCGGGCGATGCTGCACGGCCGGTGTCGAACCGGGTCCGGTCGCGACGAGCGCCGCGGAGTGCTGCGCGCTGACGGCGTCGATGGGAGCTGGCGGGCCCGCTTCGCGCCGCGCCTCTTCAGCTGGCTGCCGGCTGTCTGGAGCGATTTCTGGGTGGTCGGATATGACACCGGCGAGCACCCCGGCTGGATGGTGGTCGGAGAGCGCAGCCACACCCGGCTGTCGATCCTGGCCCGATGGCGGGTCCTGGACGAAGCGGCGCTGGCTCGTGCGCTGGCCGCGGCTCGGCAGGCGGGTTTCGACATCGACCGGTTGGAGCCGACGCCCCACGCCCCCGACGGGTGGCGCCAGTTCGAGACGCCACAACGATCGCCGGGTCCGGTCGGAACCGCAGGCCGACGGGCGGGATGACCCGCACCTCCCCTCGCGTCCGCTCAGCGCCGACGAGCCTGCATGTGTTGTTCGAGTTGCTCGACGGTGCGGGGCCAGTCGCCCTTGAGCAGGCGCGACAGTCCGCGGTCGGCGAGCAGTCGTCCGCCGGTCTGGCAGCCGGGACAGTAGTTGGCCTCGTTGGCCGCGTAGCGGATCCGCTGCACCGGCGCGCCGCAGGCCGGGCAGGGTTGGCCGAAGCGGCCGTGTACCCGCATCCCGGGGCGAAACGCCGTGACCTGCTCGGGAAAACCGTCACCGGCGGCGGCGATGAGGGCCTCGCGCCATTCGGCGAGGGTCGCCTGGACGGCGTCGAACAGCCGCCGGTGTGCGGCCGCGTCGAGCGTGTCGGAGATCGCCATCGGCGACAACCCGGCACGATGCAGGATCTCGTCCGAGTAGGCGTTGCCGATTCCGGCGAAGAGCGTGGGGTCGGTGAGGGCCCGTTTGAGCGTGTGACGCTCGGAGGTGAGCCGTTCAGTGAAGGCCGCCAGGTCGATGGCGAGCGGCTCGAGTCCGCCCGGATCGAACGCAGCCACGCCGTCCGCCCCGCGGGCCATGTGCAGCGACGCCCGGCGGGTCGTCCCCGCCTCTGTGACGATGAGCGCGCCGGATGCGACGTCGAGGGCAGCGAGGCCCAGCCGGCGGGGGATCGCGGCGGCGGGAGGCCGCCAGCGCAACCGGCCGGCAATCATCAGGTGCAGCACCATCGCCACGCCCTCGGCATCGATGACCAGCCGCTTGCCGAGACGTCCGACGGCAGTGACGCGGCGGCCGACCATCGCGTCGGGTGCGGGGTCGACGGTGCGGACCAGAAACGGTGCCGCGATCCGCACTGCGGTGACCTGGTGTCCAATCAGCCGCGGGCGCAGCGCGTGCAGGTAGAGCTCGATGTCCGGCAGTTCGGGCACCGGGTCATCCTACGCGGGCCGGCGCCGCGGCGCGGTCGCGTATCCTGACGCCATGGTCGACGGTGGCTGGGGCGTGTGGGTGGCGATTGCGCTCGGCAGCGCGGCCGGCGGAGTCCTGCGACAGCTGGTGACCGAGTTGACGACCCGGGTCGCTGGCGGGGGCTTTCCGGCCGGGACGCTGCTGGTCAACGTCAGCGGATCGGCGGCGATGGGGATGGCGGCTGCCCTCGCCCTCGGCGTCGGCGGCGCGCCGGCGTGGTCGCCGGTGACGCGCCACGCCGTGATGACCGGACTGCTGGGCGGATTCACGACCTTCTCGGCGTTCAGCATGCAGACCGTCGCCCTGGCCGGCCAGGGTGAGTGGCCGGCGGCCGCCGTCAACGTGGTGGCATCGGTAGTGAGCTGCCTGGCGGCGTGCTGGACGGGCTACGCCGCGGTAGCGGCCCTCGTGCGCTAGGGGTCGCGGGCGGCGGCTCGCCGAATCAGGGGCGACTCAGCCTGGCGAGTCGCCGTTCGATTTCGCCGCTGGCCGGAAACTCGGTGCGAAGCGTCTCCAGCACCTGGCGGGCGGCCGACCCGTCGCCCATCGCTTCGAGGGCCTGGGCGCGCAGCAGCCCGGCGCGGAGGCGCAGACGGGCGTCGCCCTGGGGAATCGTCAGCGCTCGGAGGCGATTCAGCGCCGACGACGGGTCGGCGCGGTCGACGATGGTCGCTTCGACGTGGGCGAGCTGGACCTCGAGGTGATCGGGAAAGCGTGCGGCGAGCACATCGGCCAGACGCGCGGCGTCCAGGGGGCGGCCGGCGGCGCGGTCGGCCAGCGCCTGTTGCGACGTGGCGGTGATGAAGACCCGCTCGACGTCCTCCGGGGCACCGGACCGGATCCCGACACCGCCGCCGTAGGCGTAGACGAGCTCACCACCCAGGTCGGCGGCCCGGTAAAGCGTGCCGACCGCCGCCGCCCCGACGGCCGCCGACGTGATGGCGGCGATCCGCGCCCGCGGGTGCTGGCGAAACGCCAGCGCCGCCGCCACGACCTCGACGCCGAGGAGGAGGACGAAGACGTTGCGGGCCCGTTCGCCCCAGGTCTCGTGAGCCACCACCGCGGGCCGCACACCAGGCAACCGCTCCACTGGACCATGGGCGGCGTCACCGCTGAGCGTGGCGACGAGACTCGCGGCGGTGCCGAGCGCCACCAGCGCCGTGGCGGCGGGAGCCAGCCACGTCGGGCGCCAGAACAGCGCCGCCCACCGCAGGCCCACGCCGACCAGGATGAGGGCGACCACGAAATGGACGACCTGCGGATGCAGCGCGGCCAGCATGGCGTCAGGATGTCAGGATAGCGGAAAAGACAATAGGCCCGATGCCATCGGCATCGGGCCTATCTGCTGATATATCCCCGGCAGCGACCTACTCTCCCACGCACCTGCGCGCGCAGTACCATCGGCGGTAGCAGACTTAACTTCCGTGTTCGGAATGGGAACGGGTGTGACCCTGCTCCTATGGCCACCGGGAAACTGGGTGTCTGGGGTCCTGCCGCACGCTCAGATATGCGAGCCGTGCGTCAGGTCGTCCCAGAGCATCTTGTAAAGAACGCTGACCCGCCTTCGCCCGAAGGCTTCGGCGGGCCCGCCATAGCGCCTGCGGCGCGACGGCGGGATATCCTGCAATCGATCGTTCTTTGACCACACACCCGCAGCGGGCGAGTGAATATGGTCAAGCCTCACGGCTAATTAGTATCGGTCAGCTTAACGTATCGCTACGCTTCCACACCCGACCTATCAACCTGGTAGTCTACCAGGAGCCTTCAGGGACTTTCGTCCAGGGAGATCTCATCTCGTGGAGGGTTTCACGCTTAGATGCATTCAGCGTTTCTCCCTTCCGGACTTAGCTACCCGGCGCTGCCGCTGGCGCGACAACCGGTACACTAGAGGTCCGTCCAACCCGGTCCTCTCGTACTAAGGTCAGCCCCACTCAAATCTCCTGCGCCCATCACAGATAGAGACCGAACTGTCTCGCGACGTTCTAAACCCAGCTCACGTACCGCTTTAACCGGCGAACAGCCGGACCCTTGGAACCTGCTACAGCTCCAGGATGCGATGAGCCGACATCGAGGTGCCAAACCCTAGCGTCGATGTGAACTCTTGGCTAGGATCAGCCTGTTATCCCCGGCGTACCTTTTATCCGTTGAGCGATGGCCCTTCCATGCGGGACCACCGGATCACTAAGGCCTGGTTTCCCACCTGCTCGACTTGTTTGTCTCGCAGTCAAGCTCGCTTGTGCCTTTGCACTCTACGGCTGATTTCCAAACAGCCTGAGCGAACCTTCGCGCGCCTCCGTTACCGTTTAGGAGGCGACCGCCCCAGTCAAACTACCCGCCTAGCAGTGTCCCGAGCCCGGATAACGGGCTGCGGTTAGAACACCGGAGTCGTAAGGGTGGTATCTCACCGTTGGCTCCCCCAAGCCCAAAAGCCTGGGTTCAAAGCCTCCCACCTATCCTGCGCATACGACGCCAGCGTTCACTACTAAGGTGTAGTAAAGGTGCACGGGGTCTTTTCGTCTTGTGACGGGCAACCGGCGTCTTCACCGGTACCACAAA
>JBFWNR010000004.1:0-656361 GCA_050250955.1 Vicinamibacterales bacterium | reverse complement strand
GGCGCGGTGGGACCGCAGGGCCCGGCGGGTCCGGCGGGTGCGGATGGCGCGGTTGGTCCGCAGGGGCCAGTCGGTCCTGCAGGTGCGGACGGTCCGGTCGGTCCGCAGGGGCCAGCGGGCCCGGCGGGCGCGGATGGCGCGATTGGTCCGCAGGGCCCCGCGGGTCCGGCAGGTCCGGCGGGTGCGGATGGCGCGGTGGGTCCGCAGGGCCCGGCAGGTCCGGCGGGTGCGGACGGTGCGGTGGGTCCGCAGGGTCCGCAGGGGCCGGCAGGTCCGGCGGGCGCAGATGGCGCGATTGGTCCGCAGGGCCCCGCGGGCCCAGCCGGTCCGGCAGGTGCGGACGGCGCAGTGGGGCCGCAAGGCCCGGCGGGTGCGGATGGCGCGGTCGGGCCACAGGGGCCGGTTGGTCCAGCGGGTGCTGATGGTGCGGTTGGACCGCAGGGCCCGGCGGGTCCGGCGGGTGCGGATGGCGCGGTTGGTCCGCAGGGGCCAGTCGGTCCTGCAGGTGCGGACGGTCCGGTCGGTCCGCAGGGGCCAGCGGGCCCGGCGGGCGCAGATGGCGCGATTGGTCCGCAGGGCCCCGCGGGCCCGGCCGGTCCGGCGGGTGCGGATGGCGCGGTCGGGCCACAGGGGCCGGTTGGTCCAGCGGGTGCCGATGGTGCGGTTGGGCCGCAGGGGCCGGTGGGGCCGCAGGGGCCGGCGGGTGCGGACGGTCCGGTCGGTCCGCAGGGGCCGGCAGGTCCAGCGGGCGCAGATGGCGCGATTGGTCCGCAGGGCCCCGCGGGTCCGGCCGGTCCGGCGGGTGCGGATGGCGCGGTCGGGCCACAGGGGCCGGTTGGTCCAGCGGGTGCCGATGGTGCGGTTGGGCCGCAGGGCCCGGCGGGGCCACAGGGGCCGGCAGGGGCGACTGGCGCCACCGGTGCGACCGGAGCCCAGGGCCCGGCGGGGCCGCAGGGGGTCCCGGGCGTCAGCGGCTGGGAGCGCATCGTGGGCACGACCAGCCTCGACGACGAGACGGCGAAGACCGCCGTCGCGGATTGCCCCGCTGGCAAGAAGGTCGTCGGCGGTGGGTATCTGCTGAGCGGCCGGTCTGGGACCGCGCTGACGCGGTCGCTCGTGGATGGCAGCTATCCCGTCGATGACGACACCTGGGAGGTCACCACGCGAAGCACCGCAGGCGGCGGCGACAACAGCTACGCCGTCACGGTGTACGCCATCTGCACGACCGCACTGCCCTAGCCCACCTCCGGTCGGGGTTCGGGGGCCGCGTGTCTGGGGGCACGCGGCCCCGCCGTCTGTACGCCGCCGTTGCGGCTACCGGCGCACGCGCCGCGCCGCCGGCGCTCGACGCGCCGGCCGGCGGGCCGGACGCGATCGGGGGGCAGGCCGCGCCCCGCGCAGCAGCGCCTTGACGCCGTCCAGCGCGACGTGGGCCGTCATGTCCGGGTGCAGTGGGGTGATCGACACGTAGCCGTCGCGGCACGCCTGGAAGTCGCTGTGGTCGTGCGGCAGCCAGTCGTCCAGGCCCTCTTCGATCCAGAAGTAGTGCAGGCCGCGCGGATCCTCGCGGCGGGCGATGGTGGTCACGTGGTTGCGCTGGCCCTGCACCGTGACCCGCACGCCCTTGGGCGTCCCCTTCGGCACGTTGACGTTGAGGAAGGTGCGCTCCGGCAGCCCGGCGGCGAGCACGCGCGCCGCGACGTCGTGCGCCACCTCAGCCGACGGCCCGAAATCGAACCGCCAGTCGCGCGATCGCATCAACGACACGGCGATGGCCGGCACGCCGAGCAGCGCCGCCTCCAGCGCGCCCGACACCGTGCCCGAGTAGGTCACGTCGTCGCCCAGGTTCCAGCCGGTGTTGATGCCCGACACCACCAGATCGGGTAGCTGGCCGTCGAGCAGCACGGCCACGGCGATGTTCACGCAGTCGGTCGGCGTGCCGTCCACCGCGTAGCGGTTCGGCCCGTGCTCGTCGAGCCGCAGCGGCCGGCGCAACGTGAGCGCATGGCCGATGGCGCTCGACTCCTGATGCGGGGCGACGACGATCACGTCGCCGAGCGGCCGCACCGCGTCGGCCAATGCCGCCAGCCCGGCCGCGTGGATGCCGTCGTCGTTGGTCACCAGAATCGTGGGCATGTGAGCCGTCGATCTTACCTCTGCGCGCCAGCCGCATGTTAGAGTCGCCGGCCATGGCTGCCCGCCTGGCCGTCGTGGCGACGCCGCTCGTGTCGTGCCTCCTGGTCGTCGGCATGGCCGCGCCGCTCCCGGCACAGCGCGCCGTCGTCAGCGTCGGACATCCGAACGTGGCGCCCGCCACCGACCTGCTCGATCTGTCCACCGGTGTCGTGACCCGCCTGTCGAACGACGTGTCCGACAAGGCGGTGTTCCTCTCGGACGGCATGGTCCTGCTGCGTCGGAGGTCGGGCGAACTGGCGTGGCGCGCCCGGTTCATGGCATCCGGCAGCGAAATCACGCTGCCCGCCGACTTCGAGGTGTCGTTCGTCCCGTCGGCCCCGCTGCCGCTGGTACACCCGCGCGAGCCGGCCGTGTTCGGCGTCTACACCGACCCGATCTTTTCGCTGGCCTACCCCGCGCGTGTCGATGCCGCCGGACGGCACGTGTGGACGCCGTGCGAACCGGGCCAGTTCCTGACGGCGCTCGACCTGTCGCCGGATGGTCGTCAGCTGGTAGCGGTCTGCTTTCGAAACCTCGGCGGCGTCGACTCGAACGTCACCGTGCTCGACTCGACCAGCGGTGCGGTCATTCGCCAGTTCCCGATCCCGGGTGCGTTCCTGCACGGCATCGCGCTCGGCCCTGACGGCCGTGAGGTGGTCGTCGCCAGCAGCGGGCCCGGTGTGCCCGAGGTCCTGGTCCGGCGTTTCGATCTGACCTCCGGCGCGCTCCTGCACCAGGCGACGATTCCGTCGCCGACGTCGAGCATCCCCCGTGTGGTCGCCAACCCGCGGCGACGTGCGGAGCCGGTGTTGGTCCGCTGTGTCGGCAGCCTCCCTGGCGACACGTGCCAGGCGCATCGGTTCGACTTCACGACCCTCGCGCTGGGAAGCGAAGTGTATCCACCTGGCCCTGGGCCGGGACGATTGTTCTTCTCGGCCGATGGCAGGCAGGTGATCACGTCCGGTGGTGCGTTCGTCTCCCGCGTCGAGACCCAGAGCGGGGCACTGCTCAACTACCTGGCGGCGCCCGCCGGAGGCTTCATCATCGCCGCCTGGGGCGCCGAGCCGCAGCCGCCGGCGCTGGCCGCGCCGTCGGTCGCTGCCGGGACGGTCGCTCTGTCGTGGAGCCTGCCCGCCGAATCGACGGCCGCCACCGCCTACCGGCTCGACGCCGGTTCGCAGCCGGGCCTGGCCGACCTGGTCACGACGGCGATCGGCCCGGCGCCGTCGTTCGTCGCCTCCGGCGTGCCGCCTGGCCGCTACTTCGTCCGGGTGCGGGCGGTGAACGGCAACGGCGTGAGCGCCCCGTCGAACGAGATCGTCGTCGACGTGCCGTAGTGCGCAGGATCACGCCGCCCTGATCGAGTGGCGCCGCGGTCCTGTCGCCACTGTCGACTTCCCTGTATCATGCGCAGCGCATGGAATGGTGGATCTGGCTGGCCGCCGGGTTCGTGCTGCTGGCGCTCGAACTGGTGACGCCGAGCGGCTTCTTCATCATGTTCTTCGGCGTCGGCGCGCTGGTCACCGGGCTGGCCGCCTGGGCGGGTCTGACCGGCAGCGCCGGCGGGCAATGGCTGCTCTTCACCGTCGCCTCGGTGGCGTGCCTGCTGGTGTTCCGCGGGCGGCTCCAGGCGCGGGTCCAGCCGGCGGCGCGACCACCGGTCGATTCGCTGGTCGGTGAGATCGCCCTGCCGGTGGAAGGCATCGCCGCCGGCGCCGTCGGGCGGGTCATCCTCCGCGGGTCGTCCTGGGAGGCCCGCAACGACAGTGACGTCGGCCTCTACGCCAATCAGCGGTGTCGGGTCGTGCGGGTGTCCGGACTGCAGGTCGGCGTCGTCGCCGAGTAGGAGCGCGTCATGGAAGGCGGATTCATCGTCATCGTCCTGCTCGCGATCATGGCGCTCATCGTCATCGCCAAGACCGCGATCGTGGTGCCCCAGCAGAGTGCCTACGTGGTCGAGCGCCTCGGCCGCTACTCGGGAACGCTCGACGCCGGCTTCCACATCCTGCTGCCGTTCATCGACGTCATCCGCTACAAGCACTCGCTCAAAGAGACGGCCATCGACATCCCGGCGCAGGTGTGCATCACCCGCGACAACGTCCAGGTCGGCGTCGACGGCGTGCTCTACCTGAAGATCCTCAACCCCGAGCGGGCCAGCTACGGCATCAACGACTACATCTTCGCAATCAGCCAGCTGGCCCAGACGACGCTGCGCTCCGAGGTCGGCAAGATCGACCTCGACCGCACCTTCGAGGAGCGCACCAACATCAACACCGCGGTGGTCGCCGAACTCGACAAGGCCAGCGAGCCGTGGGGCGTGAAGGTGCTGCGCTACGAGATCAAGAACATCACCCCGCCGGCCGACGTGCTCGCCGCCATGGAGAAGCAGATGCGCGCCGAGCGGGAGAAGCGCGCCGTCATCCTCACCTCCGAGGGCCAGCGCGACGCCGCCATCAACACCGCCGAGGGCGCCAAGCAGGAGACCATCAAGGCCTCGGAGGCGCGCAAGCAGCAGCAGATCAACGAGGCCGAGGGCGAGGCGGCGGCCATCCTCGCCGTCGCCACCGCCACCGCCGAGGGCATCCGCCGCGTCGCCGACGCCAGCCAGGCCCCGGGCGGCCAGGAAGCCATCCAGCTGCGCGTCGCCGAGCAGTACATCGGCGAGTTCGGCAAGGTGATCAACAACGCCGACACCATCATCCTGCCGTCGAACGTCGCCGACGTCGCCGCGATGATCACCACGGCGATGAACGTGATCCAGCAGCAGGCGCCGCCGGCCCCGCCGCCGATGCGCCGCTAGGCGCTACGGCAGGCAGGCGATCGCGTCGATCTCGACGCGCAGCCCCTTGCCGGGCAGCTTGGCCGCCTGAATCGTCGTCCGGGCCGGGCGGTGGCCGCCGAACATGCGCTCGTAGACGGCGTTCATCTCCTGGAAGTCGTCCATGTCGGCCAGGAAGACGCCGCAGCGCAGCACGTGCTGCAGGTCGGTGCCGGCCGCTTCGAGGATCGCCTGCACGTTCTTCAGGCACTGCTCGGTCTGCAGCGCGGCGCTGTGTCCGGCGAGCTGGCCGGTGGCCGGGTCGGTGGCGCCCTGCCCCGACACGAAGACGAGCCGCTCGAAGCCCATGCCCGGCGAGTAGGGCCCGACGGGCTTCGGCAGGTTGGCGGCGTGGACGGGGCGATGCTGCGACATGGGTTCCTCGCGGACGGCGGGCCGCCGTGTATGGTACCGGCGTGCCTCGGTTCAAGCTGACGGTCGAATTCGCCGGAACACGATACAGCGGCTGGCAGAAGCAGGCCAACGCCCGCACCGTCCAGGGGGAACTGGAGCGGGCGATCCGCGACGGCCTCGGCGACGTGCTGGTCGACTGCCAGGGCGCCGGGCGGACCGACGCCGGCGTCCACGCCCTGGCCCAGGTCGCCCACGTCGACCTGGTGCGCGCCCCGGCGCCGGAGCTGCTGCGCCGCCGCATCAACGACGAGCTGCCGGCCGACGTCCACGTGCTCGAGCTCGTGCCGGTGTCGCGGCGCTTCCACGCCCGTCACGCCGCGTTGCGGCGCAGCTACGTCTACCAGGTGTCGCGCCGCCGCACGGCGCTGGCCAAGCCCTACGTGTGGTGGGTGCGCGAGCCGCTCGACCTGGCGCGGCTGCAGGCCGCCGCGGCGGCGTTCGTCGGCCGCCACGACTTCCGCGCCTTCACCGACGACGACCCCGACGAGAAGTCGTCGATCGTCGTGCTCGACGAGGTCACCGTCGCCGAGGCCGGCCCGCTGGTGCTGGTGCGGGTCGCCGGCTCGCACTTCCTGTGGAAGATGGTGCGGCGGATGATCGGCGTCCTCGTGGCCGTCGCCGCCGGCGAGCTGCCGGCGGCGGTGGTGGCGGGCTGGCTGGCCGATCCACGCCAGGCCGGCGGCGAGCCGGCCCGGCGCACCGCCCCGGCCGCCGGCCTGTTCCTCGAGCGCGTCTTCTACGAGGGCGACGCCTGGCCCGAGCCGCTACGAGCCCCGCTCGGCATCCGCTGACGGGCGGGCCGCAGCGGCATCGGCGGCGATACCGGCGAGCACGGCGCGATCGATGGCGCCGTGCGCGTCCACGCCACGCCAGCTCCACGGCCAGGCCGCCAGGTAGCCGCCGTGGCGCGCCGCCGCCGCCAGTTCGCGCGGCCCCACCGCCGGCCGGCCGCGTGCCGGGTCGGGCGGATCGCCCCGTCCGGCACACTCGCCGACGACGAGCGGCCGGGTCAGGCCGAGCGCCGCGGCCGATGTCGTCACCAGGTCGTGGTCGTGCGCCGGGTCGTAGTAGCAGTGCGCCTGCAGGAAGTCCAGACCCAGGTTCGGGTCGTCCCACCACCGCGCGAACCGCAGCCGCGCGCCACCCAGCGTGACGCGCGCGTGGTGGTGATGGACCAGTCCGGCGGCGTCGCGGACCCACGCCGCGAACAGGTCGAAGGGGACGGGGCGCTCGATTTCGGGCGCCGGACTGAGCTCGGCGACGATCCAGTCGGGTTCGTTGAGGAGATCCCAGGCGGCGACGGCGCCGGCCAGATCGGCACGGGCGCCACCCGGCGCGTAGCGACCGACCACCGGCGCGATCACCGTGGCGAGCAGCCGCGCCTGGCCGTCGGGATCAGCGAGCCAGCGCAGGTGGCCGCCGACGGTGGCACCGGCCAGGTCGGCGCGGCGGAAGGCCAGCCGGTGGTCGAACAGCACCGGCACGAGGCGCAGGCGGTGCGCGGCGGCCAGCGCCAGGGCGGCGTCGAGGTCGGCCAGCGCTGCCGGGTGGATTCCGGACGGCCAGCCGTCGGCGTCGATCGTGACCCCGCCGCGGGCGTCGGCGAACAGGAACCAGCGCACCACCTCGACGCCGAGCGCCGCCATCGCCGCCAGGTCGGCGGCGATTTCGTCGGCCGCCGTCGTCACCCCGGCATGGCTGCCCCATACCGTCGGTCCGAAGTCGCCGCCGTAGTGGCGCCACGGGTAGTTCACCCCGACCACGCCGCCACGCCCCTCGCCGGTGGATAGACTGGCACCATGTGCCGCAACATCCGGACGCTCTTCAACTTCGACCCGCCCGCCACCGACGCCGAGGTGCGCGCCGCGGCGGTCCAGTTCGTCCGCAAACTCAGTGGGTTCACGGCACCCTCGAAGGCCAACCAGGCGGTGTTCGATCGCGCCATCGACCAGGTCGCGGCGGTGGCGCGGCAGCTCGTCGACGACCTGGTGACCGCCGCCGAGCCACGCAACCGCGAGGTCGAGGCCGCCCGGGCCCGGGCGCGGGCCGCGGAACGCTACGGGCCGCGCTGAACCGTCCCGGTCTCACGCCCCCGGCGTGATCTCCGGTTCGCCGTCCTCGACCGGGCCGAGGCGTCGCGCGTAGACGTACGACCCGCCGAAGATGACGACGATGAGGCCGAGCGACAGCCACTTGGGGATCTCGAAGTGGATCCAGCCCAGGCCGTGGCCGTACTCGAGCAGCAGCTTGATCCCCACCCAGGCGATGATCACGAACGCGCCGTCGACGAGCACCGGATAGCGCCGGATGAGCGACAGCAGCCGGCCGATGACCAGCCGCATCATCACGATGCCGAGGATGCCGCCGGTGATGACGACCCACAGCTTGTCCGACACCGCCACCGCGACCAGGATCGAGTCGATCGCAAAGACGATGTCGGTCAGCTCCACCTTGACGACCGTGGCCCAGAACGGCGACAGGCCGAGCCAGGGTTCAGCCGGCTTCACCGCGTGACGCGACTCGCCGTCCCCGCCGTGGCCCTGGCGGAAGTGCTGGAACGGCAGGTAGAGCAGATACAGCCCGCCGACCAGCTTCACCCAGCCGAGGGCGATGAGATAGGCGGCCAGCGCGGTCGCGGTCGCCCGGAAGGTGAACGCGCTGGCCATCCCGTAGCGCAGCGCCTTGACCTGCTGGTGCTTGGGGAGGCTGAGGACGCGGATGGCCAGGACCATCGCGTTGTCGGCGCTGAGGATGCCTTCGAGGACGACCAGGAGGGTGATCGTGACGAGATCGGAGGTCTGGATGTCGAACACGTGCCCGCCCAGTATGTACGGCCGGCGTCCCGAATGTCACGCCAGAGGTGGAATGGTTCAGAACTGGAAGTAGATGAAGTCGCTGGTGCCGGCGTACATGGTGACGATGCCGTAGGTCATCGCCGCGGCGAGCAGCGCCTTGCCGTTGGCGGTCAGCGGCCCGACGCGGCCGCGCTCGTGCAGCCACGTCCAGGCGTGCATCGCCATCAGCGGGGCGAGGAAGCCGGCCGCGGCCAGCGTCCACGGCGGCGGCGCCAGCCACGGCCCGGCGACCATGTTGCCGACGAAGCCGACCGCGGCGCCGATCGACTCGCTGCGGAAGAACACCCAGGCGACCAGCACCATCGCCTGGACGACGACCGCCCAGGCCAGCCGCACCGCCGTCGGGCGGCCCGGGACGTCGCGGTGCAGACCGGCGGCCCGCTCGACGACCAGGCACAGGCCGTGGATGGCGCCCCAGACGATGAAGGTGTAGGCGGCGCCGTGCCACAGCCCGCCGAGCAGCATGACCGCCAGCAGGTTGACCGAGGTGCGCAGGCGCGAGCCGCGATTGCCGCCGAGCGACACGTAGAGGTAGTCGCGCAGCCAGCGCGACAGGGTCATGTGCCAGCGCTCCCAGAAGTTCTTGAACGTCCCGGCGACGTAGGGCGCGTCGAAGTTGGCCGGGAAACGGAAGCCGAGCAGGTAGCCCAGCCCGCGGGCGATCGTCGAGTAGCCGCAGAAGTCGGCGAAGATCTGCCCCGAGAACATCAGGCCGAGCCACCAGGCGAACGGCGCGCCGCTGCCCGGCGCCGCCGCCCGCGCCCAGTGTTCGTCGACGTAGGCGGCAAGGTTGTCGGCGCAGACCATCTTGAGGAAGAAACCGGCGATCAGCAGCCACAGCCCTTCGAGCACCACGGCGCGCCGCAGCCGCCGCGGCCGATCGATCTGCGGGAGGAACTCGCGGGCGCGGACGATCGGCCCGGCGACCAGCTGGGGGAAGAAGCCGACGAACAGGAAGAAGCGGGCGAAGCCGCGGACCGGCGTCAGCTGCCCGCGGTAGACGTCGATGGTGTAGGACAGCGTCTGGAAGGTGTAGAAGCTGATGCCCATCGGCAGCACCAGCGCCAGCTCCGGCAGTCGCAGTCCGCCGCCGGCCAGCGTCGCCAGGTCCTCGACGGCCCGTGAGGCGAAGTTGCCGTACTTGAAGAAGCCGAGCACGCCGAGGTTGCCGGCCAGCGACAGGACCAGCCACCAGCGGCGGCGCCGATCGCCGGCCGGCCGGGCGGCGATCGCCCGCGCCACCCCGTAGTCGAGCCCGGCCGTCGCCACCAGGATCGACACGTAGGCCGGCACGTGCCAGCCGTAGAACACCAGGCTGGTGGCGATGAGCACCGCGAAATAGGCCGGTTCGACGGCCCGACGGCCGATGGTCAGACGGGCGGCGAACGCAACGGCGAAGAGGCCGACGAAGGCCCAGGAGACGAAGTTCACGGGCTGGGCCGGGACGAGGTCCCGGCGTCACGGACGAGCGGCTCCAGGGTGCCGAGCAGGGCCCGCGTCCAGTCGTGGGCGCTGCCCTCGCTGAGGTGGCTGTTGTCGGCGGTGGTCAGCCCGGGCACCGTGGCGAGCGCCAGCGGCACCTCGAGCAGCTCGGCGAAGCGGGCCGGCCCGGCGCCGGGCATCGGCTCGGGCGACGGCACCCGGGTGATCACCATCCGGGCCCCGCGCCGGTCGAGTTCGGCCTTGAAGGCGCGGGCGGCGGCGATCTCGCCGCGGCCGAGCTCCGGGCCGTCGAGCGACCCGTCGGCAAAGCCCTGAGTGCCTTCCGGCCACGGCGAGATCGCCCACGTCCCGTCCCGCCGCGATCGGTAGGCGATGAAGCCGCGGCGCAGCCCCAGGCCGGGCGCCCCGAACAGGCGGAACCAGTTCGGCACCACCCGGTGGACGTACCGCCGCACCTCGTGCGCCACTTCCGACTCCCACTGGAACTTGCGGGCCGCAAACGGGGTGTCGCGGTTGACGACCTCGGCCCAGGGGCTGAGCCCGCCGCCGAAGAAGCCGTCGGCGTTGACCACGACCAGCCGCGGCCGCAGGTCGTAGCGTCGGATCATCTCGAGCGGGAACCGGTCGGCCTCGCGATGGCCGAAGCCCATGACGTAGTACGGGACGCCGAGGTCGGCGAAGAAGGGCCGCAGCAGGGCCGGGCGCAGCGCGAACATCAGGCGCGAGTTGCCGACGAAGAGGACCTCGGCGGCGCGCAGGCGGCGCGTCACCTCGGCGTCGAGCCCGAACCACAGGACGTGGTGGTCGATCTGCCCGCCGCTGTCGTTGGCCAGGTAGTGGTCGTCGTCGGGCGGGCGCTCGGCCGCCGCCACCAGCTGGGTCAGGCCCTGCAGCGCCGGCACCCAGGCCCGGGCCGCGTCGGTGATGGCGATGGCGCCGACGAGGACCGCGGCGTACAGCCAGACCGGCTGCAGCGCGCCCGGCGGCGTCGAGGTGCGGACGATCACGTCTCCGCATGGTAGCCGACGGCGTGGCGGGGCCGGAATCGGCGCCCGGTGTCCGTGTTGACACGAATCGTGTCAATGCCTACACTTGATGTGTGTCAAGTCGAGATCTGATCTTCATCAGCGTCGCGGCCCGCATGCTCAGCATGCACCCGCAGACGCTGCGGAAGTACGAGCGGCTGGGGCTGGTGCAGCCGGAGCGCAGCATCGGCAGCATGCGGCTCTACTCCGCCGAGGAGATCGCCCGCCTGCGGCTGATCAAGGAACTGGTCGAGGACGCCGGCGTGAACCTCGCCGGCGTGCAGCGGCTGCTGGCCGTGGCCGAGGGGCTGCAGCGCCTGGAGCCGCTGCTCGACGACCCGGCGTTCGGCAGCGCCGACAGCCGCCGGCGCCTGGTTCGCGAAGTCCAGCGCCTGAAGGGCGTGGTCGGTCTCTGACATGGAGTTCCGCGACTACTACAAGACCCTCGGCGTCGCCAAGACGGCGTCGGCCAAGGAGATCAAGCAGGCGTTCCGCCGGCTGGCGCGCAAGCACCATCCCGACGTCAACCCCGGCGACCGCGCGGCCGAGGCCACCTTCAAGGAGGTCAACGAGGCCTACGAGGTGCTCGGCAACCCCGAGACGCGGAAGAAGTACGACGAGCTCGGCGCCAACTGGCGGCAGTACGAGCAGGCCGGCGCCGCGCCGGGCGCGGCGTGGGGTGGTCCGGGCGGCGCCAGCTATCGCACGATGACGCCCGAGGAAATGGAGGAGATGTTCGGGGGCGGCGGCAGTCCCTTCTCCGACTTCTTCAACGCGTTCTTCGGCGGCCAGGCCGGTGCCGGCACCCGGACGCGGGGCGGCCGCGGGCGGCCGCGCCGCGCGGAGGTCGAGTACGACATCGCCCTCGACCTCGAGGCGGCCCTGGGTGGCCGGGTCGAACGGGTGACCGTGCCGGGCGACGGCCGGACGCTCGAAGTGCGCATCCCGGCCGGGATCAGCGACGGCTCGCGCCTGACGGCCGGGGACCTGAATCTGCGGGTGCGGCTCAAGCCGCATCCCCGCTTCGAACGCCACGGACGGGATCTGACCACCCGCGTCGCGGTGCCGCTGGCGACGGCGGTGCTCGGCGGGACCGTCGACGTGACGACCCTGGCCGGCAGCCGGCTGGCCATGAAGGTGCCGGCCGGCACGCAGCCGAACCAGCGCCTGCGGGTGAAGGGGCACGGGCTGCCGGCGCCGGGGGCGCCCGACGATCGCGGGGATCTCTACGTGGTCCTCGACGTGCGCATCCCGACGACGCTGTCGGCCGAGGCGCGGGAGCATTTCGAGGCGCTGCGGACATTGGACGAGGGCCGCTCGTGACGCGGCCCGGCGGAACGACGAGGAAGGACCGACGATGAATCTCAACACGTTCACCGAGAAGGCCCAGGAGGCACTGGTCGCCGCGCCGCGGCTGGCGGCGTCGCTGTCGCACGCCCAGGTCGAACCCGAGCACCTGCTGGTCACCCTGGGCGAGCAGGCCGGCGGGATCGTGCCGGCGCTGTTCCAGAAGCTGGGTCAGCCGGCCGGGCCGATCGCCCTGGCGCTGAAGGACCTGCTCGGCAAGCTGCCCAAGGCGCACGGCGCCGCCGAGCCGGGGCTGTCGCCGCGGCTGCGGACCGTGCTCGAGCAGGCCCAGGCCGAGGCCTCGGCGATGCAGGACCAGTACGTCAGCACCGAGCACCTGTTCCTGGCCGTGGTCGGCGAGAAGGGCCGGGCCCCGGCCGCCGAGCTGCTGCGATCGCGCGGCGTCACCCGCGAGGCGGTGCTGCGCGCCCTCGCCGAGGTGCGCGGCAGCCAGACGGTGACCGACCAGAACCCCGAGGGCAAGTACCAGGCGCTCGAGAAGTACGGCCGCGACCTGACCACGCTGGCCGAAAAGGGCAAGCTCGACCCGGTGATCGGCCGCGACGAGGAGGTCCGCCGCGTCATCCAGGTGCTCGCCCGCCGCACCAAGAACAACCCGGTCCTCATCGGCGAGCCCGGCGTCGGCAAGACGGCGATCGTCGAGGGCCTGGCCCAGCGCATCGTGCGCGGCGACGTCCCCGAGGGCCTCAAGAACAAGCGCATCGTCGCCCTCGACATGGGAGCACTGGTCGCCGGCGCGAAGTACCGCGGCGAGTTCGAGGAGCGCCTGAAGGCCGTGCTCCAGGAGATCGTCAAGGCCGAGGGCCGGCTGGTGCTGTTCATCGACGAACTGCACACCGTGGTCGGTGCCGGCGCCGCCGAGGGCTCGCTCGACGCCTCCAACATGCTCAAGCCGATGCTGGCCCGCGGTGAACTGCACACCATCGGCGCCACCACGCTCGACGAGTACCGCAAGCACATCGAAAAGGACGCGGCGCTCGAGCGGCGCTTCCAGCCGGTCACGGTCGGCGAACCGACCGTCGAGGACACCATCAGCATCCTGCGCGGCCTGCGCGAGCGCTACGAACTGCACCACAAGGTCGGCTTCAAGGACGCCGCGCTGGTCTCGGCGGCGGTGCTCTCCCACCGCTACATCACCGACCGCTTCCTGCCCGACAAGGCCATCGATCTCATCGACGAGGCGGCGTCGCGGCTGCGCATGGAAATCGACTCGATGCCGGCCGAGCTCGACGAGGTGCAGCGGCGGGTGATGCAGCTCGAGATCGAGCGCGAAGCGCTGCGCAAGGAGACCGACAAGGCGTCGCAGGACCGCCTGGCCAGGCTCGAGAAGGAACTGGCCGACCTCAAGGAGCAGCAGCGCACGCTGACCGCCCACTGGACCGAGGAGAAGGCGGCGATCGAACGCAGCGCCGATCTCAAGGAGGAGCTCGACGGCTTGCGCCGCGACGTCGAGGCGGCGCAGCGGCAGGGCGACTACGCCCGCGCCTCGGAGCTGCAGTACGCCCGCATTCCGGAGCTGGAGGCGCAGATTCGCGCCCAGGAAGCCGGCGCCGGGCCGGGCGGCCGCCTGCTCAAGGAGCAGGTGGACGAGGAGGACATCGCCGAGGTGGTGGCCAAGTGGACCGGCATCCCGGTGAGCCGGCTGATGGAAGGCGAAGTGCAGAAGCTCATCCAGATGGAGGCGCGTCTGCACCAGCGGGTGGTCGGCCAGGACGAGGCGATCCGCGCCGTCGCCAACGCCATCCGGCGCGCCCGGGCCGGACTGCAGGATCCGCAGCGTCCGCTGGGCAGCTTCATCTTCCTGGGGCCGACCGGCGTCGGCAAGACCGAGCTGGCGCGGGCGCTGGCCGAGTTCCTGTTCGACGACGAGCACGCGATGGTGCGCATCGACATGTCGGAGTACCAGGAAAAGCACACGGTGTCGCGGATGATCGGCGCGCCGCCCGGCTACGTCGGCTACGACGAGGCCGGCCAGCTCACCGAAGCGGTGCGGCGCCGCCCCTACGCGGTGGTGCTGTTCGACGAGGTCGAGAAGGCGCACCCCGAGGTGCTGAACGTGCTGCTGCAGCTGCTCGACGACGGGCGGCTGACCGACGGCAAGGGCCGCACGGTGGACTTCCGCAACGCCGTCGTCATCATGACCTCCAACCTCGGCAGCCAGTTCATCGCCGACGCGACCGCCCGGGGCGGCGCGCTCGACGAGGGCGTCCGTCGCCAGGTGGTCGAGGCCCTGCGGGCGCACTTCCGGCCCGAGTTCCTCAACCGGATCGACGAGACCATCGTCTTCCACGCCCTGGGCCGCGACGACATCGCTGCGGTGATCGACATCCAGCTCGGCGGGCTGCTGAAGCGGCTGGCCGACCGCAAGATCCACATCACGCTGACGCCGGCCGCCAAGACGGCGCTGGTCGAGGAGGGCTACGATCCGGTCTACGGCGCCCGGCCGCTCAAGCGGACCCTGCAGCGGCGGATCCTCGATCCGCTGGCGATGCAGGTGCTCGAAGGGGCGTTCGGCGAAGGCGACCACGTGGTGGTCGATCGCGGCGGCGACGGGCTGGTGTTCGCCAAGGGCGAGGCGGTCGGCGCCTGATGACGGCGGCCGCCGCGGCCGCCTAGCGCGCCGGCTTGTCAGCGGCCGCCGGGCCGATCGCCGCTTCGGCGGCGGCGAACCCCAGCCGGCTGTGGGTGCCGTCGCAGAACGGCTTGCGGGTCGAGCCGCCGCACCGGCACAGCGCGAAGGGCCGCTTCGGCAGCGCGTACTCGTTGCCGTTCCAGTCGATGAGCGTCACGTCGTCGCCCTCGACGAGCAGCGAGCCGTTCTGCCGAACCTTGATCGTGGCCATGTCCCGAGTATAGCGGCCGGGCCGCGCGCCCCGGTCACGAATGCCGTCCGCCGTTTGCGAGAGGGCTCTACAATCGGGGACGTGCGACGGTCGCTCGCCCCGCTGGTCGTGCTCGCGGCCCTGACCTTCTTCGCCGGCCTCGGCGCGCCGGCGCTCACCGACTCGGACGAGGCGTTCTACGCCGAATCCGCCCGCGAGATGGTGGAGTCGGGCGACTGGCTCACGCCGGCCTACAACTACGAGCCGCGCTTCCAGAAGCCGGTGCTCTACTACTGGCTGACGGCGGCCACCTTCGCGGTCGCCGGCGCCGGACCGGGTGCCGCCCGGCTGTGGGCGGCGCTGTCGGGTCTGGCGCTGGTCTTCGTCACGGCCGGGCTCGCCCGCCGCTGGTACGACGACGACACGGCGCTGGTCGCCGGAGCGATCGTCGCCACCAGCTTCGGCTACGTCGCCCTCGGCCGCATGGCCCTGCCCGACCTGCCGCTGGCACTCTGCATCACCGCGACCATCGCCGCCGCGCTCATCGCCGTCGGCGACCGCGTGCCAAGGCCGCGGCGCTGGCTGCTCGGCGCCGCCGTTGCCGCCGCCCTCGGTTTCCTCACCAAGGGGCCGCTGGCGGTGGTGATCCCGGCCCTGGTCGTCGCGCCGATCGTCGCCATCGAGCGCCGCGCCTCGCGACTGCGCCCGGCCGACGTGGCGGTGGCCGTCGCCGCCTTCGTCGTCATCGCCGCGCCGTGGTACACGGCGATGTGGTGGCGCCACGGCACCGAGTACCTGAGCGGCTTCTTCATCGGCGACAACCTCGAGCGGTTCGCCACCGATCGCTTCAACGAGCCGCGGCCGTGGTGGTACTACGGACCGGTCATCGTCGGCGGGCTGGTGCCGTGGGCGCCGTTCCTGCTGCTCGGGGCCGGCGCCGCCAGGCAGGTCGTCACCGGCCGCGGCGGCACCGGCAGCCTCGAGACCCGGCTGGCCTTGTGGGTGGGGGCGCCGCTGGTGCTGCTGTCGCTCTCGGTCGGCAAGCAGCCGCGTTACGTCCTGCCGCTGCTGCCGCCGCTGGCCCTGCTGCTGGCCCACGGCATCGTCGAGCGCACGCGGGCGCGCCGTGGTCTGGACGGCGGCCTGTATCGCCAGGCGCCCGATCGCCTGCTGCAGGCGGCGGCACTCGGCAGCGGCGCGATCCTGGCGGCGGTCGGCGGGCTGGTCTGGCGGGCGCAGCCGCTGTTCGTGGGCGTACCGGCCTGGCAGACCGCGGTGGCGGCGATGGCAGCCGGCGGCGGTGGCCTCGCCGTCGTCCTCACCGCGTGGTCGTCGCGCTGGCGGGCCGTGCCGTGGGTGCTGGCGGCCGCCACGGCGGTGGCGATGCCGGCGGTGATGATCGGCACCCTCGGAGGCGGCAGCGACGAAAGCGTCCGCCAGGTGGCCCGCGCCGTCCTGGCCGCGCGCCGCGGCGACGAACCGGTCGGCGTGTCGCGGGCCTTCGTCCGCAACCTGGTCTTCTACACCGGCGTGCGTCAGCTCGACCTCATCGACGACACGCAGCTCGACGCGTTCCTGCGGCAGGACGGCCGCGCGCTGGTCGTGGTGCCCGCCGACGTCCTCGCCCGGGTCGAGGCCGCCGGCACGCCGCCGCCGGCCCGTCTCGGCGAGTTCGCCTACTTCAACGAAGGTGGCCTGCGGCTGCGCTCACTGCTCTGGCCCGACCCGACCCGCGACGTCCAGCGCATCCTGCTGGTGGCGACGCGGCGCTGACTCAGCCGGCCGGGCCGTCGTCGAGCGCGGCGAGGTCGGCGGCCGTCGTCTCCCACATCTTGCCGGGGTTGAGGATTCCGTGCGGGTCGAAGGCGTGCTTGATGCGGGCCATCAGCGCGATCTCGACCGCCGAGAGCTGCACGCCCAGGTGCGCGGCCTTGGCGAAGCCGATGCCGTGTTCGCCGGAAATCGATCCGCCGAGCGCGACCACCCCGGCGAACAGCGCCTGCTCGGCGGCCGTCGCCCGCGCCATCTCGTCGGTGTCGGCGGGGTCGACCAGCAGGTTGACGTGGATGTTGCCGTCGCCGGCGTGACCGAAACACGCGATCCGCAGTCGATGGCGGTGCCGCACGGCATCGACGAGGGCGAAGAGCGCCGGGACGCGACCCCGCGGCACCACCAGGTCGTGGTTGATCTTGCGCGGCGCGACGGCGCGCAGGGCGTAGGACAGCGCCCGGCGCGCCTCCCACAGCCGGTCGCGATCCGCCGCCGCCGTCGCCACGCGCAGGTCGGTGGCGCCGGCCTCGCGGCACGCCGCCGCCGCCAGGCGCGCTTCCTCCTCGACCGCCGCAGCGTGGCCGTCGAGCTCGACGACGAGCAGCGCCGCGGTGCCGGGCGGCGCCATCGGCCGCCCGAGGTGCGCGGCCACGGCATCGAGCGACGGGCCGTCGATGAGCTCGACGACGGCCGGCACCACCCCGGCCGCCACCAGGGCGCCGACGGCACCGGCGGCGGCCTCGACGGTGGCGTAGGTGGCGGCGAGGGCGCGACGGTCGGACGGCAGCGGCAGCAGCCGCACGGTGATCTCGGTGAGCACCGCCAGCGTGCCCTCGGAGCCGACCAGCAGATCGGTGAGCGCGTAGCCGGCGACGTTCTTCACGGTCCTCGTACCGGTGCGCAGCATCTCGCCGGTCGGCAGCACGGCTTCGACGGCCAGCACGTAGCGCCGCGTCGTGCCGTACTTGAACGCTCGCGGCCCGCCGGCGCACTCGGCGACGTTGCCGCCGATGGCGCACTGCGCCAGGCTGGCCGGGTCGGGCGGGTAGAACAGCCCGCGCGCCTCGACGGCGCGGTGCAGATCGCCGGTGACGACGTTGGGTTGGACGACCGCCAGCAGGTTGTCGGCGTCGATGTCCAGCACGCGGTCGAACCGCGCCATCGACAGCACGACGCCGCCGCGGATCGGCACCGCCCCGCCGGTGTAGCCGGTGCCGGCGCCGCGCACCACCAGCGGCGTCCGGGTGTCGTGGCACAGGCGGGCGATGGCGGCGACTTCGGCCGTCGTCGCCGGCGTGACGACCACGTCGGCGGGACGGCCGCGCTGCAGCGCGTCACGGCCGCAGACCCCGCGCGCCGCCGGGTCGGTCGAGACCCAGGCGTCGCCGGCGATCGCCGCCAGCCGCGAGGCGAGCGACTCGGTCACGGTCAGGAGGCGGCGGCGGTGCCGCGGCGCTCGCGGGCGCGGACGAACTCCTGCAGCCGGGTGACGCCTTCACGCAACCGGTCGAGGGAGGTCGCGTAGGAGAGACGGAGGAACCCCGGAGCGTCGAAGCCCTCGCCGGCGGTCAGGGCGACGCGGGCCTCGGCCAGCAGCGCCTCGGCGAGCGCCGCCGTCGAGCGCACCCCGCACGGCGCGAGCAGCTCGGCGACGTAGGGGAACAGGTAGAAGGCCCCGCCCGGCCGCAGGCACTCGACCCGCGGATCGGCGGTCAGCCACTCCAGCGTCCGATCGCGGCGTTCCCGATACGCCTCGCGCATCGCGGTGACGGCATCCTGCGGGCCGGTCAGCGCCGCCACCGCCGCCTTCTGCGCGATCGACGACACGTTGGAGGTCGAGTGGCCCTGCACGGTGTTGCAGGCGGCGATGAACGACCTCGCCGCGATCGCCCAGCCGCAGCGCCAGCCGGTCATCGCGTAGGCCTTGGACGCCGACCCGCACAGCACGGCGCGCTCGCGATGGCGGTCGGTGATCGCCCGCACGAGGTTGTGTGGCCCCGGGTCGTAGATCAGCCGCTCGTAGCAGAGATCGACGATGAGCCAGATGCCGCGGGCGGCGCACGCCTCGGCCACCCCGGCGACCATCGCCTCGGTGAAGACGCCACCGGTGGGGTTGCTCGGCGAGTTGAGGATCACCGCCTTGGTGCGCGGCGTGAACCGCTCGACCATCGCCTCGGCCGCCAGGGCGAAGCCGTCCTCGCGATGGGTGCGGACCAGCACCGGCGTCGCGCCGAGCAGCCGGATCTGGTCGACGATCGTCGGCCAGTACGGCGCGTGGGTGACCACCTCGTCACCCGGTTCGAACAGGGCCACGGCGGCGTTGAAGAGCGCCTGCTTGCCGCCGGCGGTGGCGATCACCTCGTCGGGCGCGAACCGCACCCCGTAGTCCTCGGCGTAGCGATGGCAGATGGCCTCACGCAGGTCCATGCCGCCGGCCGCCGGGGTGTACTTCGTGTAGCCGGCGTCGATGGCGGCATGGGCGGCGGCGCTGACGTGCGGCGGGGTGGGAAAATCCGGTTCGCCGGCCCCCAGATCGACGACGTCGACCCCGGCGCGGCGCAGCCGATCGGCCTCGGCGGCGACCTTGAGGGTCGGCGACGGCGCGACCTGGCCGAGGCGGGCGGCGAGGGTCATGCCTGCCTCGGCGCCGCCAGCGGATCCCCCGACCAGCCCTGGCGCTCGCGCAGCCGCTCTTCGACCAGCGGCGGCACCAGGCCGCGGACGTCGCCGCCGAGACGGACGACCTCCTTGATCAGCCGCGAGCTGGTGTAGGTGTACTGCTCGGCCGGCATCATGAAGACGGTCTCGATGTCGTGATCGAGGCGGCGGTTCATGAGCGCCATCTGGAACTCGTACTCGAAATCCGACACCGCCCGCAGGCCGCGGATGACCACCGACGCGCCCTGGCGCCGGGCATAGTCCACCAGCAGGCCGCCGTCGAAGGTGTCGACCTCGACGTTGTCGCGCCCGGCCAGCGCCGCCCGGATCATCTGCACGCGCTCGGCGGCGCTGAACAGCGGCGTCTTGGCCTCGTTGGCGAGGACGCCGACGACCAGGCGGTCGAACAGCCGCGCGCCGCGCTCGATGATGTCGACGTGGCCGTTGGTGATCGGGTCGAAGGAGCCAGGATAGACGGCCACGCGGGGCGATCGCGGGGCGGTCATGACGCCGTCCCCCCGCCGTCGGCTGCCGTTCGATAGGTGCTCAAGGCCGAATCTCCCGCCCGCCGTGTCCGCACCAGCGTCAACCGCGGCGCCGCCGGCGGCGGGCGTCGCCAGGCGTGCTCGAGCACGAGCACGCCATCCGGCGCCAGCTGGGTGGCGGCGGCGGCCACCACCTCGGCGAGCCACGGCGCGTCGTACGGCGGGTCGATGACGACGAGGTCGAACGGCCCGCCGAGGTCGTCGGCGAGCGCGCCAATCGCGCTGGCGCCGACGATCATACAGCGTTCGGCCACGCCGAGACGGTCGGCGTTGGCGGCGACGAGTCGCACCGCCCGGCGGTCGCTGTCGACGAAGGTGGCGCGGGCGGCGCCGCGGCTGAGGGCCTCGAGGCCGATCGCCCCGGTCCCTGCACACAGGTCGAGCACGACCGCGCCGTCGAGGCGCGGACCGAGCAGGTTGAAGAGCGTCTCGCGCAGCGCGTCGGAGGTCGGCCGCAGCCCTGGCCACGTCGGCGATTGCAGGACCCGGCCCTTGAACGCCCCGGCGATGATCCGCACCGCGCCTACCCTACCAGCACGAGGCCGAACGCGTCCTGCCACACCCGCATCACGTGGGCCCGCAGGCCGTCCGGGACGGCGTCGGCCTCGACCATCGCCCGCGCGTCGGCGTGCGCCTGGTCGAGCAGGTCGGCGTCGCGCAGCGGGTCGCCGGCGCGCAGCAGCGGCGCGCCCGACTGCCGGGTGCCGAAGACGTCGCCCGGCCCGCGCAGGGCCAGATCCCGTTCGGCGAGCTGGAACCCGTCGTCCGACTCGGCCATCGCCGTCAGCCGGGCCCGCGCCTCGTCGCTCCACGGCGCGTCGTAGAGCAGCACGCAGGTCGACGCGTGCGCGCCGCGGCCGATGCGGCCGCGCAGCTGGTGCAGCTGGGCGAGGCCGAACCGCTCGCTGTGTTCGATGACCATCACGGTGGCGTTGGGGACGTCGACGCCGACCTCGACGACGGTGGTGCTCACCAGCACGTGAATCTGGCCGGCGCCGAAGCGCCGCATCACGTCGTCCTTCCGGTCCGCCTTCAGCCGCCCGTGCAGCAGCTCGACCACCAGATCGGGGAAGACGTCGGCGGCCAGGTGTGCGGCCATGGCCGTGGCCGCCTTGAGGTCGGTCTTCTCCGAGGTCTCGATGATCGGGTAGATCACGTAGACCTGCCGGCCCGCGGCGACCGCCGTCCGCATCAGGCGGTAGACCTCGTCACGGCGGCTCGACGGCTGGACGACGGTGCGAATCGGCTGTCGGCCCGGCGGGCGATCGCGCATCGTGGTCACGTCCATGTCGCCGCACGCGGTCAACGCCAGCGTGCGGGGAATCGGCGTCGCGGTCATCAGCAGCACGTCCGGGTGCAGGCCCTTGCCGGCCAGCGTGCCGCGTTGCACCACCCCGAACCGGTGCTGCTCGTCGATGACGACCAGCGACAGCGCGTGGAAGGCCACCTGCTCCTGCACCAGCGCGTGGGTGCCGACGACCACCTGGACGTCGCCGGCGGCGATGTCGGCGGTCAGCCGCCGGCGGGCCGCCTCCCCCATCCGCCCGGTCAGCAGGCCGACGCGGAAGCGGGTGCCGAACAGCCAGCCTTCGAGCGTGCGGGCGTGCTGCTCGGCGAGGATTTCGGTCGGCGCCATCAGCGCCACCTGGAAGCCGTTCTCCATTGCCACCAGCGCCGCCATGAAGGCGACGACGGTCTTGCCCGAGCCGACATCGCCCTGCAGCAGGCGCTGCATCGGCCACGGCTGCTGCAGATCGGCGACGATGTCGCGCAGCGCGGCGCGCTGCCCGTCGGTCAGCTTGAACGGCAGCACCGCCCGGGCCCGCTCGCGCAGCGTGTCGTCGACGCGGACGACGTGCGGCTTGCGGACGCTGGCATTCTGCCGGCGGCGCAGCGCCAGGCCGGTCTGGTAGACGAAGAAGTCCTCGAAAACGAGCCGGCGCTGCGCCGGGGTGGCGAAGGCGTTCAGGGCCGCGACGTCGGTGTCGGGATCGGGGAAATGCGCCTGGCGCAGCGCGGTCCGCCGATCTGGCCAGCGGTGGCGGGCGACCAGGGCGGCTGGCAGCAGTTCGGGGAGCGGCGCGGCGAGCAGGCCGAGGACGTCGTGGACGAGCCGCCGGTGCATGTTCGGGGTGACCATGCCGGTGCGCTCGTAGATCGGCACGATGCGGCCGGTGTGCAGCGGCTCGCCCTCGGACTCGTCGGCGAGGACCTCGAATTCCGGAGCGGTCAGCTGCAGGCCGCGGCTGCCCCAGTACTCCGCCCGGCCGAACAGCACCAGGCGCTGGTGCGGCTTGACGACGTCCTTGAGGAACGCCTGGTTGGGCCACACCACCTTGACCTGGCCGGTGGCGTCCTGCACCAGGGCGGTGAAGAGACGGAAGCCCGGTCGCCGGGTCGGCGCGACGCCGCACTGCAGCACCTCGCCGAAGACCGCGGCGGGCAGCCCGGGCCGCAGACTGGCGATCGGCTGGAAGCGGCTGCGATCCTCGTAGCGGCGCGGGAAGCGCCACAGCAGGTCCTCGACCGTGCGCAGACCGGCCTTGGCGAGATCGGCGGCGCGCCGCGGCCCGACCCGCTTGACGAACTGCAGCGGCTGCTGGAGCGGATCGTCGGCCACGCGCCGGCGCTACTGGACGACCGTCGCCTGCCCGGTGCGGACGTCGATCCGTTCGATCGCGGCCGGCAGGTCGAAGGGCTCGTCGAGCCGCACCCCGGCGGGCTGATCCGGGGTGCTCGTGTAGAAGGCGAGCAGCTCCTGGATGAACAGCCGCGGCACCGGGACGCCGTCGACGGTCGCCTGCTCGAGGGCGAAGCGGCCGCGGCCACGTTCCGTCACCAGGGTGCCGATGACGTGTACCGGCAGTTTGCCGCGCAGGTACGCGGTGGGGTCGAACCAGCCGCCGGAGCTGCGCCGCCGGACGCCGTCGAGATCGGCGACGACGGTCGTCGCCACCCGGTTGGCGCCGAGGAAGTCGAGCCGCGGGCTGGTGATGCCCGAGGGCAGCCAGGTCTGGGCGCGGTACTGCAGGTAGGCGTTCATCTCCGTCTGCGTGAAGACGGTCTGGCGGGGGGCGGGCGCCGCCGCCTGCCCGGCTTCGATCAGGCGCAGCAGCTTGCCGTGCGCGGCGTCGGCCTGCGCCTGCGGCGACTGGGCGTCGATCGTCACCAGGAGCGACGACGACAGGACGAGAGCGGAGAAGACCCGGGCGCGCATGTCGAGACGACGCGACGGCGTCGGGCTCATTCTAGCAGCCCCGCCGCCGCGGTTCACTGGCGCCGCGGCAGCCGCCCGGGACGCGGGGACGGCCGGGCGTTCTGGCGGGCGCGCAGCATCAGCTCGATCTTGCGCCGTTCGATCTGCGCCTCGAAGACCCGGAAGCGGGCGCGTTGCCGCGGGCTGAGCAGCGCGTCGAGATCGTCGGCGGCCTTGCGGCCCTCGGCGGCGCCACGCGACTCGAGTTCCTGCAGCGCGGCGAGGCGTTCCTGGATCACCGTGTCGTCGCCGGCCGCCCGTGGCGCGCTCAGGCGTCCGAGTTCGGCCAGCAGCTGCGTGCGAGCCTGCTGGTGCCGGCGGCGCACCGCCTGCAGGGTCCGCAGGCGCGTGAGAAACGGCGCGTACTGCTCGTCGGTGAGGCCGAGCGTCTGCTGGGCCTCCATCACCAGGTAGGCGTCGAACAGCCGCTGGATCTCGGCCGGCCGCAGCTCGGCGCCGTCGATCGCCGCCGGCGGCGGCTGCGCCGCCGCCGCGCCCGGCGCCACCGCGCCGACCACCAGGGCGGCCGCGACCAGCGCGCCTCCGACCCGGGTCACGACTCGGGCCGATCCACGGCCTCGCGCAACAGGACCTCCAGGGCCTGCAGTTCCTCGCCGGTGAGCGTGGCCGCCGCGACCTCGCCCAGGTCGGGCAGCCGCGTCGTGCCGAGGAGATCGGCGTCACCCTCGGGCAGGGTTTCGGCCAGGGCGAGGACCAGCGACAACGCGTCCTCGGCCAGGACCTCCCCCGGCCGCGCCGTCCCTGCCTCCCCCACGTCACCGGCCGCCGCCACCGCGGCCACCGGGGTGGCCGGGGCCGGCGTGCGTTCCAGCGCGCCGGCCAGGGCCACCAGCACCAGTCCGAGGCCGGCCAGCGGCACGAGGGCCGGCCAGCCGCGGCGCGACCACCACGGCCGCGGCGCGGGCCCGGCGGCCACGGCCAGCCGGATCGCGCGCTGCATCGCCGCCCAGGTCAAGGGCGGCGGCTCGGGCACGGCGGCGCCGGTCAGCTCGTCGAGCGTCGCGGTGAGTTCGGCGACAGCACGCCGGCACCGCCCGCAGCGCTCGACGTGCGCGGCCCGTTCCGCCGTCAGGCGGGCCTCAGCGGCGTCGAGCAGTTCGTCCGGGGTCAGACACCGAGTCACGGCCGGGCTCCGAGGCGCTTCCGCAGCGAGACGAGCGCGTGGAAGATGTTGGCCTTCACGGCGCCGACGCTGGTGCCGACGATGGCGGCGACCTCCTGGTGCGACAGGTCGTGGTAGGTGCGCAGGATCACCGCGGCGCGCTGGCGCGGCGGCAGGGACGCGACCGCGGCACGCACCGCCGCGGCGCGTTCTTCGGCGAGCAGGCCGTCGCCGGGCTGCGGCGTCCGTTCGTCGACCAGGCTCTCGCCGTCGAGCCCGTCGAAGCGCGTGGGGCGCGCCGCGACACGGTTCAGGCAGACGTTCACCGCGATGCGGTACAGCCAGGTCGAGAAGCGCGCCTGGGCGCGGAAGGTGCCCAGGGCGCGCCAGGCGCGCACGAACGTGTCCTGCGTGAGGTCGGCCGCATCCTCGGGGTCGTGCACATAGCGATAGCAGAGCTGGTAGACCGCACGGCGATGGCGGGTGACCAGGTGGTCGAACGCCTCGGCCGATCCGGCCCGGGCCGCGTCGACCAGGACGGCGTCGTCGGCGGCCTCGAGGGCGCCGGCGTCGCCTGGGCGGCTCATCGCCGTCGCGGGACCCGGCCAGCGGGAAATAGAGGCGTCGGCCTGCATGGCACGCGTGTGACCGGTTGGACCGGTGCGACCGGACCAAGGTTACATGGGCCGGTCGAGCAGCGCGAGCACCTCGGCCGTGGTTGGACACCCGGCGCGGGCGCCCAGGGCCCGGCAGTTGAGCGCCGCCATGCCGTTGGCCCAGCGCAGCACGTCTTCGAGTGGCGCCGTCTCGCCAAGGGTGAGCCACCCGGCGATGAAGCCGGCCCGAAAGGCGTCGCCGGCGCCGGTCGGATCGACCACCTCCACCGGAAACGCCGGGGTGCGGATCTCGCGGCCACCGGCCCGCGCCAGGCTGCCCTCTTCGCCGAGCGTGACGCACACGACGGCCGCACCCGACGCGTCCTGCAGCGCCGCCAGCGCGGCACCAGGCGCGTTGACCCCGGTGAACGCCGTGGCGAACCCGTCGGCGGCGATGACGACGTCGGTCGCGCGGAGCAGCCGCTCGACCTCGGGCCGCACCTGCTCGACGTCGAGCACCGTGCGGGCACCGGCGCGGCGGGCGCGTTCAGCGATGTCGGCCATCGCCGGCGGATCCTGGCTGTTCAGCAGCACCACCCGCGCGTCGGCGAGCGCCGTGTCGGGCACGTCGGCCGGGACGAGGCGGACGGCCGGGTCGAGGTGCCAGATGACGGTGCGGTGGCCGGCGGCCGGGTCGACCAGGATGATCGCAAAGCGGCTGGTCGCGCCCGGGACGACCACCACCGCGCCCACCTCGACCCCGGCGTCGCGGAGACTGGCCAGCCCCAGATGTCCGAATTCGTCGTCGCCGACCCGACCGACGTACCGGACCCGCCGGCCCACCCGCGCCAGCGCCACTGCCGCCGTCGCCGTCTCGCCGCCGGGCAGGCGGGCGAAGTCGCGCATCTCGACCTTGCTGTTCGCGGCCGGATGACCGTCGACGACAGCGACGAGATCGATGCTGTTCTCGCCGACGGCGGTGACGTCGAAGGGCCGCGGGGGCGGCAACGGCAGGGGCAGCAGCACGGCGGCCGCATCATAGCGGACGTGCCGGTTGACTTTCGCCTTTTGTTTGGCTAACCTGCCGCCATATTTCACGGCCTTGGCCGTTTCTTCGCGTCATGCGGGCCCGGCGACGGGTGCCGCCAGGAGGCGCCGGTGCAACCGCTCACCAAACGGCAGCGCGAAATTCTCGACTATCTGAACGAGTTCATCCAGCAGCACGGCTACGCGCCGAGCCTGGAAGAGATCGGCCGCCGCTTCGGGCTCTCGTCGCTGGCCACCGTGCACAAGCACATGACCAACCTCGAGACCAAGGGGTTCATCAAGCGCTCGTGGAACCGCAGCCGCTCGGTCGAACTGCTGCCCGGCCGTACCGGCGGGCGCAGCCTCGATCTGCCGCTGCTCGGTTACGTCGCCGCCGGCCATCCGATCGAGGCGATCGCCACCAGCGAGACCATCGCGGTGCCCGAGTCGCTGGTCGATCCGCGGCGTGACACCTACGTCCTGCGCGTGCGCGGCGACTCGATGATCGACGAGCAGATTCGCGACGGCGACTGGGTCGTGGTCGAGGATCGCAAGACGGCCAACAACGGCGAGATGGTCGTGGCGCTGCTCAAGGGCGCCGACGCCACCTTGAAGACGTTCTACCGTGAGAGCGGGCGCATCCGTCTGCAGCCGGCCAACCCGACGATGCAGCCGATCTTCGCCGACCCCAACGACGTGCAGATTCAAGGCGTCGTCGTCGGCGTGATGCGTCGCTACTGACCGCCAGCCCCGCGGTACACTAGCGGGATGGCCGACCAGAAGCAGATCAACTTCACCATCGTGCCCGACGACGGACCGGGCCCCGAGCGCACCTACGCCAACTTCTGCGCGGTGGCCCACACGCCGTTCGACTTCACGCTCACGTTCTGTGAAGTCCAGCCGCTGTCCGAGCGCGAGATTCGCGAGGCCGAACAGGATCACGTCGTCCGCGCGCCGGTGCGGGCGCGCATCGTGCTGCCGGTGCAGTTCATCGCGCCGCTCGTCGCCGCCCTGCAGGAGAACCTGCGCGTCTACACCGAGTCGACGGTCAACCAGGGGCCCAAGGGGCCGGTCCACTGAGATGCCCCGGCCCTCGCCGCGGGCCCGGGCGCTGGCCGTGCTCGAGGCGCTCGAGCGGCACCATCCCGAGGCTGACACCGAGCTGGTGTACCGATCGCCGTTCGAGCTGCTGATCGCCACCGTGCTGTCGGCGCAGTCGACCGACGCACGCGTCAACCTGGTCACGCCCGCACTGTTCGCCCGCTTCCCCGATGCGGCGGCGCTGGCCGCCGCCCCTCCTGCCGAGGTCGAATCGCTCGTCCACGCGACCGGCTTCTTCCGCCAGAAGGCCAGGGCGGTCGTCGGCCTGTCGCAGGCGCTGGTGGCCGAGCACCACGGGCAGGTGCCAGCCGACATGGCCGCCCTGGTCGCGCTGCCCGGGGTCGGCCGCAAGACGGCGAACGTCGTGCTCGGACACGCGCTGGGCGTGCCCGGGCTGCCGGTGGATCGTCATGTCCTGCGGGTGGCCGGCCGGCTCGGCCTGATCCACACCGACGACCCGGTCAAGGCCGAGACCGCGCTCACCGCGCTGTGGCCGCCCGAGCGCTGGACGCGGGCGTCCGACACTCTCATCCTGCACGGCCGCCGCATCTGCAAGCCGACGCCGCAGTGCCACCTCTGCCACGCCCGGGCCCTGTGCCCGCATGCCGTTACCGGCGTCGCGCCGGCACGGCAGCGGCGAGCGGCGGACGGAGGGCGACCCGGTCGTTCGACGGCCCGCACGGCGGCGGCCCGCCGGGCCCGGCCGGCGCGGCGGCGCTCATGACCCGGGAACGCTTCCGGGCCCTGGTCGCCGAGGCCATCGACTCGATCCCGCCCCGCTTCGCCGCGCACGTCCGCAACGTCGCCATCGTGATCGAAGAGGCGCCGTCGCCGGACCTGCTCGACGAGATGGACATCGCGCCGCCCGACACGCTCCTCGGCCTCTACCAGGGCACGCCGCTCACCGAGCGACGGTGGGATCACGGCAACGACCTGCCCGACCGGGTCCTGCTGTACCAGCGGCCCATCGAGGAGGAGGCCGCCGTCGACGGCGACATCGTCGGCGTGATCGGCGAGACGCTCATCCACGAGCTCGGCCACTACTTCGGCATGAGCGAGGACGAGATCATGGCGATCGAAGAGCGCTACTGGCGCGGCGAACCCGAGCCCGACGACGGCGGCGGCCCGTGACGCGCGCCCGCAAGCGCTTCGGCCAGCACTTCCTCGAGCCGGCCTGGCAGGCCAAGGTGCTGGCGGCGTGCGGGGTCACCGCGGCCGACGACGTGGTCGAGATCGGCCCGGGACGCGGGGCACTGACCCTGCCGCTCGTCGCCGCCGCCGCCCGCGTGCTGGCCATCGAGGTCGATCGCGATCTGGCCGCCGCGCTGGTCGCGCGGGCGCTGCCGACGCTTCGCGTGGTCGCCGGCGACTTCCTCGACCAGGACTGGGACCGGCTGATGGCCGACTGGGCGCGGCCGACACCGCGCCCGGTCCGGGTGGTCGGCAACCTGCCCTACAACCTGTCGACGCCGATCCTGTTTCGGCTGCTCGCGATCGGGGCGGCGCCGGACCTGGTGCGCGACGCGACGCTGATGCTGCAGGCCGAGGTGGCCGAGCGGCTGGTGGCGCCGCCGGGCACGGCCGAGTACGGCGTCCTGACGCTGCTGACCGCCCTCCAGGCCGACGTCACGCCCCTGCTGGCGGTGCCGCCGGGGGCGTTCCGCCCGGTGCCGGCGGTGCACTCGGCGCTGGTCCGGCTGAGCTTCCGCGGGCTGGCGCCTGGCGTGCGATCGCCCGGCGCGGTGACCAGGCTCGTCCGCGCGGCGTTCACCCAGCGGCGCAAGACCCTGGGCAACGCGCTGAAGGCATTGGCCACCGCCGACGGGCTCGACGCAGCCGCCGTGCTGCGCACCGCCGGCATCGACCCGCGCCGGCGCCCCGAGACACTGCAGCTCCTTGAATTCTCGGCACTTGCGGACGCCTGGCTGGCCGCGTCCGGACCGCGGCCTGTGCTATAGTCGTCGCCCTAACCCGCCTGAAGTCTCCGGGGGCGCCCAGCCGTCCGGAACGTCGGTTGAGTGCGTCGGCGACCGGTTGCCGATGACCGACGGGGTGAACCGCGTGCCGTTGCCAGACGGTCGCGAGCCGCCCTGCGCCGCGTCCAGGTTCGCGCCTGGCTGGGATTCCTATGTCCGTGTCGAGTGACGCGCAGGCGGCGCCTGCGGTCGATGTCGTGCCGCTTGGCGGGCTCGGCGAGTTCGGGCTCAACCTGCTCGCCGTGTCGTGCGGGGAGACGACCCTGCTCGTCGACGCCGGCTCGATGTTCCCCGAGGCGGATCTGCCCGGCGTCGATCTCGTCGTGCCGGCGCTCGACTACCTCGACAGCCGCGGCGGCCGGGTGGCGGCGCTGATTCTCACCCACGGCCACGAGGATCACATCGGCGCCGTGCCCTACGTGCTGCCGCGGGTCGACGGCCCGGTGTGCGGCACCGCCTTCACCCTGGCGCTGGTCGAACACAAGCTCGACGAACATGGCCTCGAACTGGGCGATCGGGCCCGGCGGGTGGTGCCCGGCGACCGGGTCGCCGTCGGGCCGATCACGGTGGAGTTCATCCGCGTCACGCACAGCACGCCCGACTGCGTGGCGGTCGCCCTCCACACCCCGCAGGGCGTCCTGGTCCACACCGGCGACTTCAAGATCGACCACACGCCGCTCGACCACCAGCCCACCGATCTCGGCCGCCTCGCCGAACTGGGCGCGGCCGGCGTGCTGGCGCTGTTCGCCGACAGCACCAACGTCGACCGGCGCGGCGTGACCGGCTCGGAAACCGACGTCGTCGACGCCTTCGACGAGGTGTTCGCCACCACCGAAGGCAAGCTGGTGGTCGCCGCGTTCGCGTCGAGCGTCTACCGGATGCAGATCGTCGTCGACCTGGCCGCCAAGTTCGATCGGCACGTCGCGTTCGTCGGCCGCGGCATGCAGGAGAACTCGCAGATCGCCCAGCGTCTCGGCTATCTGCGGGTGCCGACCGGCGTGGCGATCAAGGACGCCGACGTCGCCTCGTTCCGCCCTGCCGATGTCGTCTGCCTGGTCACCGGCTCGCAAGGCGAACCGCAGGCGGCGCTGTCGCGCATCGCCATCGACGACCATCGGCACGTCTCGCTCGGACCGGACGACACCGTGGTGCTGTCGGCGCGGGCGATCCCGGGCAACGAGCGGGCCATCGGCCGGGTGATCAACCACCTGGCCCGGCGGCAGGTCGAGGTCGTCACCGAGGACACCCGGCACGTCCACGTCTCGGGGCACGGCAGCGTCGAGGAACTCAAGCTGGTGCTCTCGCTGGTGCGGCCGCGCTACCTCGTGCCCGTGCACGGGGAGTACCGGCAGCTGGCCCGCCAGGCGCGCGTCGCCGAGCTGGTCACCGGCGGTCTGGCGGCGCCGACCACGGTGCTGCTCGCCGAGAACGGCCACCGGCTCCGCTTCGACGCCGACGGCGGGCGGATCGTCGACACCGTGCCGACCGGGCGCGTCCTCATCGACGGCACCCGCAGCGGCAGCGTCGACGACGTGATGCTGCGCGATCGGCGTCACCTGGGGGCCGATGGCCTGGTGGTGCCGGTGGTCGTGGTCAACCGCCAGACCGGGCGCCGCGAGGGGGCACCCGAGCTGGTGACGCGCGGCTTCGTCCCCGAAGCCGAGGCCGGCAACGTGCTCGAGGACGGCTCGACGTTCCTGGCCGCGGTCATCGACGACTGCCCGGCCGAGGAGCGCACCGACGAGGGGTTGATCAAGGAACGGATTCGCGGCGAGCTGCGCCGCTTCCTCAAGAAACGGACCGGCCGCCGGCCGATGGTCCTGCCCGTGGTCATGGAGATCTAGCCGGTGGCGAAGCCCGTCTCTTCCGTTGCGTTACCCTCGAGCCTGGCCTCCCCCGTGTCGCGCCGCGTCAGCGAGGTGGTCGGCGTCGCGCTGTTTGCGTGGAGCCTGATCTGGCTCATCGCGCTGGCCAGCTACGACCCGAACGACGCCGCGTGGTTCTTCGCCACCGGCAGCAACGAGGTGCCGGCCAACTTCATCGGCCGGGTCGGCGCGTTCCTCGCCGAGCTGTCGTTCCAGGTCGTCGGCTTCGCGTCCTACCTGCTGCCGGTGCTGACCGCCGCGGCCGGCTGGCAGTACTTCTGGTGCCGACCCGTGGACGCGCTCTACACCAAGGCCACCGGCATGGCGCTGCTCTTCGCCGGCTCGAGCACCATGCTCAGCCTGCTCGTCGGCGCGGCGACCTCGGGCGCCCGCACCTTCGAAGCCGGCGGCTTCGTCGGCGCGCTGCTGGCGTCGTGGTTCACGGCGTATCTCAATCGCACCGGCTCGATCATCGTCATCCTGACGCTGATGGCGCTGGCGCTGGTCCTGGCCACGCAGGTCTCGCTCGGGCGGATGTCGGCGCTCGGGCTGGAGCACGCCGCGCGCGGCGCCGAAGGGCTCCGCGACCGGGGCCGCGCCTGGCTCGACGATCGCCGCCGCCAGCGCCAGCGTCGCGACGTGCTGGCCAAGCACGGCCGGACCGACGCCGCACCCGCCGACGCCAGTGCCCGTGCCGTCGTCCAGCCGCCGGCTGCGGCGGCTCGCCCCAAGCCGGTCGAGCCGCGCCCGGCCCCGGCCGCGGCGACGCCGCCGGCCGCGCCCGCGGCGGCCCCGGCCGCGCGGCCCACGCCGCCCCCGGTGGTGAAGCGCGCCGCCCCGGCCCCGGCGCCGCTGCCGCTGGCCGACGCCGAACCGCTCGGTCGCGCGCCTGCCGAGCGGCGTCAGGGCGCCTTCACGCTGCCGCCCCCGTCGCTGCTCGACCCGGCCAAGGCCGAGCGCAAGGTCGACGAGCGCGAGCTCATGGAGTCGGCGCGCCTGCTCGAGGAGAAGTGCCGGGAGTTCGCGGTCGAGGGTGCCGTCGTGCAGATCCACCCCGGGCCGGTGGTGACGACCTTCGAGTTCAAGCCCGACGCCGGCGTGAAGTACAGCAAGGTCACCGGGCTGTCCGACGACCTGTGCCTGGCGATGCAGGCCGAGTCGGTGCTGATCGACCGCATCCCCGGCAAGTCGACCGTCGGCATCCAGATTCCCAATCCGAACCGCGAGGCGATCTCGCTGCGTGAACTGCTCGAGTCCGAGGCCTACCAGCGCTCGACCTCGAAGCTGACCATCGCCCTGGGCAAGACCATCCACGGCGAGCCGTTCATGGCCGACCTGGCGACGATGCCGCACCTGCTCATCGCCGGGTCGACCGGCACCGGCAAGTCGGTCGGGCTGAACGCCATGCTGACCAGCATCCTCTACCGCGCCACGCCCGACGACGTCCGCCTCATCATGATCGACCCGAAGCGGCTCGAGCTGGGGATGTACGAGGAGATCCCGCACCTGCTCTCGCCGGTGGTGGTCGATCCGAAGAAGGCCGCCAACGCCCTGCGCTGGGCGGTCCGCGAGATGGAGGAGCGCTACAAGCACCTGGCCAGCTTCGGCGTCCGCAACATCGAGCAGTACAACCGCAACGTCCGCCACATGATCGAGCACAAGGAGGTCGAGGACGGCGAGCCGCTGCCCAAGACGCTGCCGCTCATCGTCGTGGTGGTCGACGAGCTCGCCGACCTGATGATGGTGGCCGGCAACGAGGTCGAGGAGTCGATCGCCCGGCTGGCGCAGATGGCGCGCGCCGTCGGCATCCACCTCATCCTGGCCACCCAGCGGCCGTCGGTCGACGTCATCACCGGGCTCATCAAGGCCAACCTGCCGTCGCGCATCTCGTTCCGCGTCTCGTCGAAGATCGATTCGCGGACCATCCTCGACGGCAACGGCGCCGAGCAGCTGCTCGGCAAGGGCGACATGCTGTTCATGCCCCCGGCCAGCTCGCGGGTCGTGCGCCTGCACGGCCCCTACATCTCGGAACAGGAGTCGGCGCGGCTGGCCAGCTTCCTGCGCAAGCAGGGCCGGCCGACCTTCGACGCCTCGATCACCGAGGACGAGAAGAGCGACAAGGCGGGGCTCGAATTCGAGAAGGACGAGCTCTACGACGAGGCGGCGCGGATGGTCGTGCAGAGCGGCCAGGTGTCGATTTCGTCGCTGCAGCGCAAGCTGCGGATCGGGTTCAGCCGGGCGGCCCGGCTGGTCGACATGATGGAGGCCGACGGCCTGGTGTCGGCGGCCTCGGGAAGCAAGCCCCGCGAAGTGCTGGTCGACCGCAGCTACTTCGACGAGGTCGACGTCCAGTTGCGCTGAGGGTGCCCATGCTGCGACCCATGTCTCGCGCCGTCGTCGTCGCCCTGCTGGGGGGACTGTGCCTGACCGCCCTCCCCGGCCGGGCCAGCGCCCAGTCGGCTCGCGATCGCTACGAATCCGCCCGGGCACTCGACGCCGCGGCCCGCACTGCCATCGCCCGCACGCCGGACGACGGCCCGGCCGCCGCCAAGGCCCGCGCCATCACCGCCGCCACGCGGGCGATCGGCCGCTACGAGAGCCTCGTGCGCCGCTTCCCCACCAGCGGCTACAGCGACAACGCGCTGTATCAGGCCGCCGATCTCGCCGGCGTGCTGTACGCCGCCTACGGCCGGGTGGCCCATCGCACCCAGGTGGCCACCTACGTGGGGTGGCTGACGCGTGAGTACCCGTCGAGCTCGCTGCGGACCAAGGCCCGGGCGACGTTGCGCCAGGTGGACAGCGATCGCCAGCGGCACCTGGCCCGGCGCGCCGGGCCGTCGCCGCCGGCGGCCACCCCGACGCCGGCACCGGAGCGTGCGGCTGCCGTGCCACCGGCCGTTGCGGCGCCGCCGACGGCCGGGTCGCCGACGCTGCAGACGATCGAACCCACCGTGCTGCCCGACGTCGTGCGGCTGACCCTGCCGCTCGAACGCGAGGTGCTGTTCACGCACCAGATGCTCGCCGACCCGCCGCGCGCCTTCGTCGATCTGCAGGGAGTCAGCGCTGCACCGTCGCTGGTCGAGAGCGCGCTCGCCCTCGACGATGCGATCCGCCAGGTCCGGGTCGGCCGCCAGCCCGACGCCACGCGGGTCGTGCTGGATCTGGCCGGGACGACCAAGGTCAGCGTCTTCGCGCTCTACAACCCGTTCCGGGTCGTCATCGACGCCGAGCGCGGTCCGGGCGCGGTGGTGCGGGTGCCGGTCGCCTCCGAGGCGCCGGTCCAGCTCGTCGACGAGGATGCGGTCGCGGCGCCGGGCGTCGATGGCGGCCCGGCGGCCGCCCCACCACCGCCGGCGGCGAGCGCCGCGACACCGGCGCCGACCGCCGATGTCGTGCCGGCGGCCAACCCGGCGTCGGGCCCGGCGCCGCCGCCCGCGGATCCGGCCGCCAACACCGACGGCACGTTCTCGCTGTCGCGCCAGCTCGGACTCGGGGTGTCGCGGATCGTCATCGATCCCGGGCACGGCGGCCACGACCCGGGGACCAAGGCCCACGGCACCACCGAGGCGGCGGTGGTGCTCGACATCGCCCTGCGCCTCGAACGGCTGTTGAAGAAGGAGCCCGGCCTCGACGTGGTGCTCACCCGCCGCACCGACGTCTTCGTTTCGCTCGAGCAGCGCACGGCGATCGCCAACCGGGAGAGCGCCGACCTCTTCCTGTCGATCCACGCCAACGCCAGCCGCAACAGCGCCGCGCGTGGTGTCGAGACCTACTATCTGAGCTTCGCGTCGAGCCCCGACGCCGAGTCGGTGGCGGCCCGCGAGAATTCGACGTCGAATCGGGCGATGCACAACCTGCCGGGGATCGTCCGGGCCATCGCCCTCAACAACAAGCTCGACGAGTCGCGCGACCTCGCCGGGATGGTGCAGGACGCGATGACGACGCGCCTCGCCGGCGCCAACAGCGGCCTGCGCAGCCGCGGCGTGAAGAAGGCGCCGTTTGTCGTGCTCATCGGCGCCGGTATGCCCAGCGTCCTCGCCGAAGTGGCGTTTCTCACCAACAAGCCTGAAGCGGCGCTGGTGAGAACGGCGGCCTACCGCCAACGCATCGCCGAGGCGCTCCACGCTGCGGTGCTGCGCTACCGGCGCGCCTTGAAACGACAGACCGCCGTCGCCACCGGCTGACGGCACCGGCGGAGCAGCTAGTAGCGCAGGAAGTTGTGGTTGTGGCCGCGCGCCTCGATCGTCGTCACGGCGTGACGACGGCGGAACCACACGTAGGCGATGCCGGCGAGCAGCCCGGCGGCCAGCGCGGCGGCCATGATCACGCCGGTGAGGCCGAAGGCGGCGACGGCGACGTCGATCATCCCGACTTCCGCGGCCGGCTCCTGGATCCCCGTACGCACCACCGGGGTGACCGGAATGGCGTCGATCGGCGCGGGCGCCTGCATGGGTCGATTCTACCGAAGGTCAGGCGCCACGGAGCGCCCGCGGCGGCCGCTACGGCAGTTCGCCGGCGGCGAGCTCGACCAGGGTACGAACCATCACCCCCGAGGCGCCCTTGGTGGCCCACGGCTTGGCGTCGTCGATCCACGCCGTGCCGGCGATGTCGAGATGGGCCCACGGCGTGTCGCCGACGAACTCGCGCAGGAACATCGCCGCGGAGATCGCCCCGCCGGCCCGCCCGCCGCTGTTGACGATGTCGGCGATGTCGCTCTTGAGCAGGTCGCGGTAGTCGGGCCCGAGCGGCAGCTCCCACACCGGCTCGGCGGCCTTGGCCGCCGCCTGGCGCAGGGCGCCGACCCACGACGGTGGCGTGCCGAACAGCCCGGTCGTCACCTTGCCGAGCGCGACCACGCAGGCGCCGGTGAGCGTTGCCACGTCGACCAGGTGGGTGGCCCCGTGCTGCTTGGCGTACCACAGGCCGTCGCCCAGAATCAGGCGCCCCTCGGCGTCGGTGTTGTTGATCTCCACGGTCACGCCGGCGGCGCCACGAATCACGTCCCCGGGCTTGAGCGCGTTGCCGCCCGGCATGTTCTCGGTGGCCGGGACGACGGCGACGACCCGCCGCGGCACCCCGAGCCTGGCGATGGCGCGCACGGCGGCGACCACCGCCGCGCCGCCGGCCATGTCGTCCTTCATGCGGTCCATGCCGTCGGCCGGCTTGATCGAGATGCCGCCGGTGTCGAAGGTGATGCCCTTGCCGACCAGGCCGAGCACCGGGCCGTCGGCGCCGCCCGGCGGCGTGTAGGTCAGGCGCAGCAGACGCGGCGGCTGGCTGGAGCCGCGCGCCACGCCCATCAGCAGGCCCATGCCGAGCGCCTCGATCTTCTCCGGGCCGAGGATCTCGGCCTGCACGCCGGGCTCGGCGGTCAGATCGGCCGCCCGCTCGACCAGGGCGCGCGGCGTCAGCACGTTGCCGGGCTCGTTGGCCAGCAGGCGCGCGGCGTTGATCGCCTCGCCGATGACCAGGCCGTGCTCGAGCAGCGCCTGCTGGCCGTCGGCGACGACCACCGACGCCTCGCGGATGCCCGGCAGCGGCTCGGCGCCTTTCATGTGGCCGTGGTTGAAGTTGGCGACGACGACGGCCTCGGCGGCGGCGGCGCTGAAGGCGGCGACGTCTCCGGCCAGGCCGCCGAGGTCGATGGCGATCGTGCGGTGGCGCCGATCCCGGGCCCACAGGGCCGCGGCCCCGACCGCCCGCCGCACCTGGTCCACGGTCGGTGCGGCGCTGCCGAGGCCGACCACCAGCAGCCGGCGGCTCCGCCAGTCAGGATCGCCCGCGGCGGTCGACAACATCCGGCCGAGGTCGCTCAGCGGCTCGCCGCGCGACTGCGCCGCCGCCACTTCGTCGCGCGCCGTTCCACTCAGCCGCTGAAGCACGGCGTCGGCCGGCGGCGCCGGGCACAGCGCGACGACCAGGTCGACCGGCAGGTCACGAGGATGGCCGGTGACCGCGCGCAGGGACGGCAACTCGAACGGACTGTGCATCATCAGTGGTCTCGGTCGGGGCGAAGAGCAACAGCATAGCCTACCACCTCGACCATGCCGGTTCGCCGCTCAGGGCAGCCGCGGCAGCAGCCAGAAGGCCGCCGAGACCACACACGAGATCACGAGAAAGCACACCGCCGCGTAGCCCATGATGTCGCGGAAGCCGAGTCCGGCGGCGGCGAGCAGCGGCAGTGCCCAGAACGGCTGGATCAGGTTCGACGCCATGTCGCCCCAGCTGTAGGCGAGCACCGCCCGGTCCAGCCCGACGCCCAGCCGCGCCGCGGCGTCGATGAGGAACGGCGCTTCGACCGCCCACTTCGATCCGCCCGACGGGACGAAGTAGTTCAACAGGCTCGAGTACCAGTAGAGCCACAGCGGCAGGGTGTGAGCCGAGGCATGGCGGGCGATCGCCTCGCCGAGCACCCGGGCCAGGCCGGTGGCGTCGATGATGCCGTACATGCCGGCGTAGAGCGGGAACTGCAGCACGACCGCAGCGAGGAGCCGCGCGCCGGCGTCGCCGGCGGCGACCAGCGAGGCGAGATTCGGGTGCAGCAGCACCGCCAGCATCAGGAAGAGGAAATTCAGCACGTCGAGGCTGAGGAACGGACCCGGCTGCAGCGCCCTGAGCGCCAGCCAGGTCGCGCCGGCCAGGCCGAGGCCGAGCGGCAGCAGGCGGGTGCGGTCGCACCAGGCGGCGAAGCCGTGGCCGGGGGCGGGCGGCGGCGGGGGCGGCGGCGGCGCCAGGACGGCGGCAGGCGGAGCGACCGCGGCCGTGGCCGGCGGATGCAGGCGACCGACGACGACGAGCATGACGGCGGCGACGATGGCCACGAGCGCAAGGTTGAAGCCGCTGAAGGTCGTCTGCGACAGCGGCACCAGGCCGGTGGTCGGCTCGAGGAAGTGCCCGGGCGTCGCCATGAGCAGCGGCACCGACCCGCTCAGCCCGGCATGCCACGTCGTCCCCATGCCGAGGTAGGCGCAGGTGACCAGCAGCCGGTAGTCGGCCCGCGGCTGCGCCCGGGCGACGTGGCGGAGCAGCATCGCGCCGCCCACCAGGCTCAGCCCCCAGTGGATCCACGCCAGCGCCATCGACGCCGCGGCGATGAGCACCACGGCCCGCGACGGCGGGCCGGCGACCCGTGCCAGTCGGGAGAACAGCCGGTCGACCAGCGGGGTGGTCGAGACGAGGTAGCCGGTCAGGACGACCAGCGACATCTGCATCGCAAACGGACTGAGCGTCCAGAACCCGTTGCCCCATCCGCTCAGGATGACGTGCGGCGAGGCGCCGGTGAGCAGCGCCGCCGCCCCGGCGACGACGGCGGTGAGGATGACCGCGATGGCGAACGCGCTGGGCACCCAGCGCTCGGCCATGGCGGCCAGCGGTCCGGCGAGGCGCGACAGCACGCCCGCATTCTACCGGCCGCACCAGCCCCTAGACCGGCGACGCGGCGTCGGCCGGCGAATCCCAGGGCGGTGGCGGCGGCACCGGCGGCGGCGCCGTGGCCCAGCGGCCGAGGCCGGTCAGCGCGGCCGCGCCGAGGCCGACGGTCCAGGCCAGGTACTCGACGAACGCGCCGGCCGTCAGCACGACGAACGCCGCGCCGCCGAACGCGCCGGCGTTCAGTCCGAGCAGACGCGCCAGGATGGTCGGCAGCACGATCACCGTCACGCCGATGAGCGCGACGGCGACCGCCGGCGGGTCGTCCCAGCCGAGGCGCCGCGCCGTCCAGCCGCCGATGGCGTGCGCCACGGCCGAGAAGCCGAGCAGCATCGTCACCACCATCGTCGCCAGCGCCAGCGGGACGAGGAGCGCGACAAACGGCAGGCCGATGATCGTGATCGCCAGGCCGAGGCTGATGACGACCAGGGCCGGCACGAACACCAGCTGGAGTCCCAGGCCGGTCGCGCCGGCCCGGAGCGGTGTCGCGGCGGCCGCGGCGCGAATCCGCGTGATGCGCGCGCCGGCCAGTGCCATCACCAGCGCGACCGCCAGCGCCACCACGCCGACGCGGGTGAGCGTGGCCGCCAGTCCGACCCACCGGCCGGCGCCGTCGAGATCGAGCCACGACCAGCCGGCCAGCGGCCACGACCAGGCCGGCCAGTGGAGGACCTCGGCGTCGTGGATGCGGCCGCTGTGCCGGGCGCCCGGCGCGACGCTGACTCGACCGCCGATCGCCGTGATGTCCCCGCGGACGTCGGCGGTGGGCAGCAGTTCGACGTCACCGCCGATGGCCACCACCTCGTCGCGAACCCGGCCGGCGATGCGAATGCGCCCGCCGATGGCGACTACGCCGTCGGTGACCTCTTCGTTCTCGGCGACCGTGAGGCTCTTGCCGAACGCGAGGCGAGCTCCCGACCGCCGGTAGGTGCGCGGGGCGCCGGGAGGCGCCGGGGGGGCGGCGACCGGCGGCGCGGCGTCCGACGGCGCGGCCGCTGCGGGTGGCGGCGGCGCGGGAGCGGCGGGTGGCGGTGCTGCCGCGGCCGGGGCCGGGACGGGTGGTGGCGCGAACAGGCGACCGAGCGCGTCGTTGTCCAGGTAGCTGAGGCGCGTCACCAGGGCCGCGTCGGCGCCGAGACGGCGGCGCAGGTCCGCGCCGGGAATCGGCGTCCCGCGGTCGAGGATCAGTCCATCGACGACCTCGACCCGCCGATCGGTCGACCGCCCGACCAGGGCGATACCGGCGCGCAGCGCCACGACGTCGAAGCGGGCGAGCACCTGCCGGCGCAGTTCGGCCAGTTCGTTGTCCGAGGGCTGGCGAGCGCTCGAGCCGACGCCGGCCACGAGGACGAGCACGGCGATGGTCGCGCCGAACCGGCGCAGGCGGTGGCGCATCGTTCCTCCCCTTCCGGCGTGTGCCGGCTGCTCACGTACGGACGAGCGGCCGTTCGGTGAAGTTCCCGTCGGCGAAGGCCCAGGCGCGCAGATGCGGGTGCGGCACCAGCGTGGCGATGACGAACACGAAATCGGCGAACGCCGTCGCGCGATCGGTCGCCGACGGTTCGGCGGCGGTCGCCGGGTGCGAGTGGTAACCGCCGACCACGTCCAGTCCCTCGGACCGGGCGGCGCGGATGGCGGCGAAGTGGTCCTCGGCGGCGACGCGGTAGCGCGCCGGGCCGCGGGCGACGTTGCGGGCGCGCACGGCGCGGTGCACCTCGCTGCCCGCGCCGATGAGCAGCCCGCACGCCTCGCGTGGCGCGTCGGCGGCGGCGTGGGCCAGCACCGCGTCGATCACCGTCCCCGGGATGTGCACCGTCGCGCCGCGGTCGGCCACCTCCGGCTCCGGATCAGAACCGCGCCAGCGGCCCCTCGGTGGTGAGCGGCGCGGCGGTCGCCGCCCGCACCGCCGCCTCGGTGGTGTCGGCGGCGATCTCGCGCAGGACCAGGCCGGCCGCGGTCACCTCGATCACCGCCAGGTCGGTGACGATGAGATCGACGACCCGCCGGCCGGTCAGCGGCAGCGTGCAGCGCGGCAGGATCTTCGAGGCGCCGTCCCTGGTGGTGTGCTCCATGGCGACGATCACCCGCTTGACCCCGGCCACCAGGTCCATCGCGCCGCCCATGCCCTTGACCATCTTGCCCGGCACCATCCAGTTGGCGAGGTTACCCTCGGCATCGACCTCGAGCGCGCCGAGCACGGTGACGTCGATGTGGCCGCCGCGCACCATCGCGAAGGAGTCCGCGCTGCTGAAGTAGCTGCAGCCGGGCAGCTCGCTCACCGTCTCCTTGCCGGCGTTGATGAGGTCGGCATCGACGTCGGCGTCGGTGGGATAGGGACCGACGCCGAGCATGCCGTTCTCGGAGTGGAGGGTGATTTCCACGCCGGGCGGCAGGAAGTTCGCCACCATCGTCGGCATGCCGATGCCGAGATTGACGTAGTCGCCGTCCTTGAGCTCGCGGCCGACGCGGCGGACGATGCGTTCGCGCTTGTCCATGTCGGTCGCCCTCAGGCGCGCACCGTGCGCTTCTCGATCTTGCGGCTGTAGGGCCCGCCGGGAAAGATCCGTTTCACGAAGATGCCCGGCGTGTGCACGGCGTCGGGATCGATCCGGCCGGCGTCGACCAGGTGCTCGACCTCGGCGATGGTGGTCCGTGCCGCGGTGGCCATCATGGGGTTGAAGTTGCGGGTCGTGCGCCGGTAGACGAGATTGCCGGCGGTATCGCCGGTATGCGCCTTGACGAAGGCGAAGTCGGCGGTGAGCCCGCGTTCGAGGACGTAGTCGCGGCCGTCGAAGCTCCGCGTCTCCTTGCCGTCGGCGGCCAGCGTGCCGACACCGGTCGGCGTGTAGAACCCGGCGATGCCGGCCCCGCCGGCGCGGATGCGCTCGGAGAAGGTGCCCTGCGGGACCAGCTCGACCTCGATCTCCTTGTGGAGGAACTGGCGCTCGAACTCCTTGTTCTCGCCGACGTAGGTGGCGATCATCTTGCGGATCTGCCGCGCCTTGAGCAGCAGGCCGACCCCGTGGTCGTCGGTCCCGGCGTTGTTGCTGACGATGGTCAGGCCGCCGACGCCCTTGCGGTGCAGGGCGGCGATGAGCGTCTCCGGCACGCCGCAGACGCCGAAGCCGCCCATCATGATCACGGCCCCGTCGTGGACGTCGGCGACCGCCGCGTCGGCATCGGCGACGACTTTGCGCATGCGGGGATTATACCGGCGGCTCCAGATCCCGTCGGTGTCGGTTGGCGTCCGCGAAGAGCCGGGTCATGGCCGCGCGATCGCCGAGCGTCTCGCCCGCCGCAGCCAGACGGCGGGCCAGCTCCGCGACCAGCGGCGCAAGATGGTCGCGATTGGCGTCGAGGATCGGCGTCCACATGCTGGCGGCGCTGGCCGCCAGCCGGGTGGTGTCGCGCAGGCCCCCGGCCGCACAGCCGAGGCCGGCCGGCCCGGCGGCGTCGTGGACCACCGACATCAGCACCGACGAGACCAGCTGCGGCAGATGGCTGATGGCGGCAACCAGGGCGTCGTGGGCGTCGGGTTCGACCGGAACCGGCCGGCCGCCGCAGGCTTCGACGAGCGTCACCACCTGCGCCACCGCGTCGGCCGGGGCGTCGCCGGCCTCGACGAACCACGGCCGGCCGTCGAACAGCGTCGCCGTGGCCAGTGCCGGCCCGCTCGCCGAGGCGCCGGCCATCGGATGGCCGCCGACGAACCGCGACAGCCCGGCGGCGCGGGCCGCTTCGCGCGGCAGGCGTTTCACGCTGCCGACGTCGGTGACCGTCGGCGGCACCGGCAGGGCCGCCAGGCGGGTCAACCACGGCGCCATCGCATCCACCGGGCAGGCCAGGATCGCCAGGTCGCAGACCGGCAGCGGCGCGGCGGCGTCGATGACCCGGTCGAAGCCGCCGGCGTAGGCCGCCACCGCGGCCGGGGCCGGGTCCATGGCGTCGACGTGGGTCGCCGGCCAGGCGCGCCGGATGGCCAGCGCTACCGAGGTGCCGATGAGGCCGGCGCCGACGACGAGCACCCGTTTTGGCGGTGCGCCGTCGGCCGGCGTGGCGGCGGGCACCGGCCTCAGCGGGCCCAGCCGCGCCGCGCCAGCGGCTCGGTGCAGATGCTGCGGCCGATGGCCGGGGCGATGATGCGCAGCTCGGCCATCAGGCGGTCGAACTGGGCGGGGAACATCGACTGCGCGCCGTCCGACCAGGCGTGATCGGGATCGCAGTGGACCTCGATGATGAGCCCGTCGGCGCCGGCCGCCGCCGCGGCCCGCGCCATCGGCGCCACCTTGTCGCGCCGCCCGGTGCCGTGGCTCGGGTCGACGACGATCGGCAGATGCGAGAGCTCCTTGACGATCGGGATGGCCGAGACGTCGAGGGTGTTGCGGGTCGCCGTCTCGAAGGTGCGGATCCCCCGCTCACACAGCATCACGTCGGGGTTGCCACCGGCCAGGACGTATTCGGCCGACAGCAGCCACTCCTCGATGGTCGCCGCGATGCCGCGCTTGAGCAGCACCGGCTTGCGAGTGCGGCCGAGCTCCCGCAGCAGGGTGAAGTTCTGCATGTTGCGGGCGCCGACCTGGAAGATGTCGGCGTACTTGGCGATGACCTCGATCTGTGACGCGTCCATGACCTCGGTGATCATCTTGAGGTCGTGGGCATCGGCGGCGGAGCGCAGCATCTGCAGCCCCTTCTCGCCGTGGCCCTGGAAGCTGTACGGGGACGAGCGCGGCTTGAACGCGCCGCCGCGCAGCACCTTGGCGCCGGCGCGCTTCACCGCCGCGGCGGTCGCATGCATCTGCTCGTCGGTCTCGGCCGAGCACGGCCCGGCCATGACGATCACCTCGTCGCCGCCGATGCGCAGGTCGCCGATCGAGATCACGGTGTCCTCGGCCTTGAAGGTGCGGCTGGCCAGCTTGTAGGGCTCGGTGATGCGCAGCACCTCGTGCACGCCGTCCATCAGCGAGACCAGGTCGCGGTCCACCTTGCCGGCGCCGACGACGCCGAGGACGACGCGGGCGGCGCCCGACGACCGGTGGACGTCCATGCCGAGTTCGACCAGGTGAGCGATCACCGCCTCGACCTGGGTCTCCGACGCGCGCTCCTTCATCACGACGACCATGCCCCTACTCTCCTTCTGCCGCCGCCGCGGTCCGCCGGGCGTCACGCCCCGTCCGCTCGGCTTCGAGACGCTGGATGCGCCGCGCCTCGTCCATCACCCGCTCGTAAAGCCGCCCGATCGCCTCGTCGTCGAGCGGACCGCCGAGCGCCGCGTTGACGGTACGCACGTGCTGCAGCACCGCCGCCTCGCGCGTGGGCTCGTAGATCGGCGTGCCCTGTTCGAGCTTGACGCGGCCGATCGCATACGCGCACCGGGCGCGGCGGTCGAGCAGCCGGACGATGACCTCGTCGATCTGGTCGATCTCGTCGCGCAGGGCGTCCACGCTCAGCTCCGCAGCCATCGCACGTAGCGCTCCACCTCGTCGGCCAGACCAGCCGCACCGCCGTGTTCGGCGACGACGTTGACCAGCGCCGAGCCGACCACCGCGGCGTCGGCCCATTGCCCCACCGCGCGGACGTGCTCGGGGCGCGAAAAGCCGAAGCCGAGCGCCAGCGGGCGATCGGTCTCGGCGCGCACGCGCGCCGCCAGGTCGCGGGCCGAGTCGGCGACCTCGTCACGGACGCCGGTCACGCCGAGGCGCGAGATGCCGTAGAGAAACCCGCCGCCCAAGGCGGCGGCGCGGCGGATTCGGGCCGGCGTGGTCGTCGGACTCAACAGAAAAATTGTATCAAGGCCGTGACGGCGGAAGGCCTCCTGGGCGGCGTCGGCCTCCTCCGGCGGCAGGTCGAGGACCAGCACTCCGTCGATCCCCGCCGCGGCCGCCGAGGCGGCGAAGGCGTCGAGGCCCATCCGCACCACCGGATTGGCATAAGTGAACAGGACCAGGGGCGCGCGGACGTCGGGCCGCACCGTCGCGGCCATGGCCAGCACGCCGGCCAGCGTCGTCCCGGCCGCCAGGGCGCGCTCGGTGGCGCGCTGGATGACCGGACCGTCGGCGAGCGGGTCGGAGAACGGCACGCCGAGTTCGATGACGTCGGCGCCGCCGCGATCGACCGCCCGGACCACGTCGGCGGATCGCGTCAGGTCGGGATCGCCGGCGGTGACGTAGGCGACCAGTCCCGGGCGACCGGCGGCACGCAGGGCGGCGAAGGTGGCATCGAGGCGGCTCATCGACCCTCCCGCGACAGCTGTTCCACGGTGTGGACGTCCTTGTCGCCACGGCCCGAGAGGTTGACGACCACGACCCCGTCAGGGCCCAGCGCCGGTCCGAGCACGGCGAGGTGGGCCACGGCATGCGCCGACTCCAGCGCCGGCATGATGCCTTCGAGCCGGGCCAGGCGGTGGAAGGCGGCCAGCGCGGCGGCGTCGTCGGCCCACGCGTACTCGGCCCGCCCGATCGACCGCAGCCAGGCGTGCTCGGGGCCGACCGCGGCGTAGTCGAGGCCGGCCGACACCGAGTGCGTCGGCTCGATGTTGCCGTCGGCGTCCTGCAGCAGCCAGGTCCGGGTGCCCTGGAGGATGCCCTCGGCGCCGCCGGCGAACCGCGCCGCGTGCCGCCCGGCGACGATCCCTTCGCCGCCGGCCTCGACGCCGATGAGCCGCACCGTGGCGTCGGCGACGAACGCGTCGAAGATGCCGATGGCGTTGCTGCCGCCGCCGACGCACGCGACCACGGCATCGGGCAGGCGGCCGGCCTGACGGAGAATCTGCTGGCGCGCCTCGGCGCCGATGACGCTCTGGAACTCGCGCACCATCAGCGGATAGGGATGCGGGCCGAGCGCCGAGCCGAGCAGGTAGGTGCTGTCGTCGGGATGCGCGACCCAGTCACGCATCGCCTCGTTGATGGCGTCCTTGAGCGTCGCGCTGCCGGCCGACACGCCGCGCACCTCGGCGCCGAGCAGGCGCATGCGGAACACGTTCAGCGCCTGGCGGGCCATGTCCTCGGTGCCCATGTAGACCACGCACTCCAGGCCGAGCAGGGCCGCCGCCGTGGCCGACGCCACCCCGTGCTGTCCGGCGCCGGTCTCGGCGATCACGCGGCGCTTGCCCATGCGCCGCGCCAGCAGGGCCTGGCCCAGCGCGTTGTTGATCTTGTGGGCGCCGGTGTGGTTCAGGTCCTCGCGCTTCAGGAAGATCCGCGCGCCGCCGCACGCCGCGCCGAGGTGCGCGGCTTCCCACAGCGGCGTCGGCCGGCCGACGTAGTCGGCGAGCAGTCGGTCGAACTCGGCCTGGAAGACCGGGTCGGCGCGGGCGTCGAGGTAGGCGCGTTCGAGCGCCTCGATCGGCGCGACCAGCGTCTCGGGCACGAAGCGGCCGCCGAAGCCGCCGTAGTAGCCGCGGTGGTCGGGATCGCGACGGCCGAAGCGCCGTGACGGGTCAGGCGGTGTCGTGGTCATCGGGCAGGTTCCTGCGGCGTGCCGCCGCGCACGGCGGCGACGAACGCCGCCATCCGGTTCGCCGACTTGCGGCCGGGGGCGTCCTCGACGCCCGACGACACGTCCACGCCGTAGGGGCCCACGGTCGCGACCGCAGCGGCGACGTTCTCCGGGGTGAGGCCGCCGGCGAGGACCAGCCGCTCGCGGGCGGCGATCGCCGCGGCGCGACGCCAGTCGACCGACTGCCCGGTGCCGCCGTGGCGGCGCGGATCATAGGCGTCGACCATCAGCGTGGTGCCCTCCGGTGCCACCGGATCGGCGGCGCCGTCGCGCAGCGGCATCGCCCAGACCAGCGGCACGCCCAGGGTTCGGTACGGGGCCGGATCGGCGATGCCGTGCAACTGCACGGCGCCGAGACCGGCCGTGCTGACCACGGCGGCGATGGCCTCCACCGAGGCCGAGACGAATACGCCCACGCGCACCGTCCACGGCGGGAGGGCCTGCGCGAGCCGCGCCGCCGTCGCCACGTCCACGGCCCGCGGGCTGCCCGGCCAGAACACGAATCCGGCGGCATCGATGTCCAGGCGGGCGGCCGCGGCGACGTCGTCATCGCGCGTGAAGCCGCAGATCTTGAGACGTGGCGCGGTCATGCCGCCTCTCCGTCGCCCCGCAGGCGGCGCAGGTCGCCTTCGGGATCGGCGGTCGTCATCAGCCGCTCGCCGACCAGGAACGCGTGGTAGCCGAGTTCGTGCAGCCGTCGGACGTCGGCGGCCGAGGCGACCCCGCTTTCGCTCACCGCCGTCACTCCGGCCGGGAAACGCGCCGCCAGCCGCGCCGACACCGCGAGGTCGACGGCCAGGGTGCGCAGGTTGCGGTTGTTCACGCCGACCAGGGTCGCGCCGGCCGCCAGCGCCCGGTCGAGTTCACCTTCGTCGTGCACCTCGACGAGGACGGCCAGGGCGAGGTCGCGGGCGGCGGCGAGCAGCGTCGAGAGCGCGGCGTCGTCGAGCGCGGCGACGATGAGCAGCACCGCGTCGGCGCCCGCCACCCGGGCCTCGAACAGCTGATAGGGATCGACCACGAAGTCCTTCCGCAGCAGCGGCCGATCGACGGCGACCCGGACCTGCCGCAGGTGGTCGAGCGAACCGTCGAAGAACGACGGCTCGGTGAGGACCGAGATCGCCGCGGCGCCACCGCGGGCGTAGGCGGCGGCCTGGGCCGCCGGGTCGTAGTCGGCCTTGAGGACGCCGCGGGACGGCGAACGCCGCTTGCATTCGGCGATCAGGTTCACGGTGCCTGATCGGCCGAGGGCGGCGGCGAACGCCGCGCCGCGCGGAACCGGCGCCTGCCACGCCGCCTGCTCGATCATGTCGTCGGGCACCGCGGCGCGGCGCACCGTCAGGTCGCGCCGCGTCCCGGCGACGATGGCGGCGAGCAGATCGGGCGGCGCGTTCATGCGCCCTGCCCCGTGATCCGCACCAGCGCGTCGAGGGCCCGGCCGGCGGCACCATCGGCCACGGCGGCGGCGGCCAGCGCAATCGCGTCGCGCAGCGAGGCGGCGCGGCCGGCGATGAACAGCGCCGCGCCGGCGTTGAGCAGCACGACGTCGCGGGCCGGTCCAGGCTCGCCGGCGAGAACGCCACGAATGATGGCGGCGTTGTCGGCGGCGGTGGCGCCGCGCAGCGCCGCCGGCGCCGCCTTGGGCAGGCCGACGTCCGCCGGGTGCAGGTAGAAGGTCCGCACCACGTCGCCGTGGCACTCGGAGACCTTGGTGTAGCCGGTGGTCGACAGCTCGTCGAGGCCGTCGGCGCCATGGACGACCCAGGCGCGGCGGGCGCCGAGCTGCTGCAGCGCCCGCGCCATCAGCTCGGTGAGTTCGGGCCGAGCCACGCCGACCACCTGGTAGGGCACCCGCGCCGGGTTGGTGAGCGGCCCGAGGAGGTTGAACGCGGTCGGCACGCCGAGGGCGCGCCGCGCGTCCACCGCGTGGCGCATCGCCGGGTGGAAGGTCGGCGCGAAGCAGAACGCCAGCCCGGCGTCGGTCAGGGCCTGCTGCACCACCGCGGGCGGGGCCGTGATCGTGACGCCGAGCGCTTCGAGGACATCGGCGCTGCCGCAGTGGCTCGAGACCGAGCGATTGCCGTGCTTGACCACCGGCAGGCCGGCTCCGGCGACGACGATCGCGGCCGCGGTCGAGATGTTGAACGTCCCGGCGCGGTCGCCACCGGTGCCGCAGGTGTCGATCGCGTCGCCGCCGGCCTCGATGGTGACGCCGCGGGCCCGCATCGTCCGGGCCAGGCCGACCAGTTCGGCCGGTCGCTCCCCCTTCATCGCCAGGCCGACCAGCAGGCCGGCCAGCTGCGCCGGATGGGCCTCGCCGCGCATCACCAGATCCATCGCCGCGGCCGCCTCGTCCTCGCCGAGGTCGTCCCGACGCAGCAGTTTGGTCACCAGCGCGGCCATCATCACGCACGCTCCAGGAAGTTGCGCAGCATCCGGCGGCCGTCGGCGGTGAGCACCGACTCGGGATGGAACTGCACGCCGTGCAGCGGGAACTGGCGGTGCCGCAGCCCCATCACCACGCCGTCGTCGTCGGCGGTGGCGGTGACTTCGAGCGCCGCGGGCCACGGGGCCGGTGCGACGACCAGCGAGTGGTAACGGGCCGCCTCGAAGGGCCCGCTCAGGCCGGCGAAGACGCCGCGGCCGTCGTGGACGACCGATGAGGTCTTGCCGTGACGCGGCGCCGGTGCGGCGACCACCTGGCCGCCGAAGACGTGGCCGATCGCCTGGTGGCCGAGACAGACACCGAGGATCGGGATCTCGGCGGCCAGCTCGCGGATCACGGCACAGGAGACGCCGGCGTCCTCGGGGCGACCCGGTCCGGGCGAGATGACGATCCGCGCCGGCGCCAGCGCACGCACGGCGGGAACGTCGACGGCGTCGTTGCGTCGCACCTGGATGTCGGCGCCCAGCTCGCCGAGGTATTGCACCAGGTTGAACGTGAACGAGTCGTAGTTGTCGATCACGAGCACCATGGGTCAGAGTCCCGTGCGGGCGAGTTCGAGCGCGCGAATCATCGCCCGGGCCTTGTCACGCGTCTCGTCGTATTCCGCCGTCGGGTTGGAATCGGCGACGATGCCGGCGCCGGCCTGGACCGCGGCGCGGCCGCCCTCGAGCACGATGGTGCGGATGGCGATGCAGAAATCGAGGTTGCCGGCGAAGTCGAGGTAGCCGACGGCACCGGCGTAGATGCCGCGGGCGTCGGGTTCGAGCTCGTTGATGATCTGCATCGCCCGGACCTTCGGCGCACCCGACACGGTGCCGGCGGGGAAACAGGCGGCCAGCGCGTCGAGCCGGTCGGCGCCGTCGGCCAGCTGGCCTTCGACCACCGACACCAGGTGCATGACGTGCGAGTAGCGCTCCAGGCTCATGTAGGTGGGGACGCGGACGGTGCCGTAGGCGCTGACCCGGCCGAGGTCGTTGCGCCCGAGGTCGACCAGCATGACGTGCTCGGCGCGCTCCTTCTCGTTGCGCTTCAGCTCGTCGGCGAGCCGCTGGTCCTCCTCCGCGGTCCGGCCGCGCGGGCGCGTCCCGGCGATCGGGTGGGTGACGGCGTGGCGGCCCTCGACGCGCACCAGCATCTCGGGCGACGAGCCGACGATGCTGCGGCCGCCGCAGCGCACGAAGAACATGTACGGCGACGGGTTGACGTGGCGGAGGGCGCGGTAGACGGTGAACGGCTCGGCGGCGATGTCGGCCTCGAAGCGCTGCGAGAGCACGACCTGGTAGATGTCGCCGGCGGCGATGTGCGCCTTGGCGGCGCGCACCGCGGCCTCGTACTGGGCCTGCGTCAGGTTGGACGACAGCACCAGCTCGCCGTCCTCGCGACGCGTCGTCACCGACAGCGGCCGCTCCAGCTCCTTCTCGACGAAGGCGATCTTGGCGCAGGCGAACTGGTAGAGGGCGTGGAGGTCGTCGTCGCCGCCGATGCGCGCGTTGGCGATGATCAGGATACGGTGCTGGACGTGATCGAACGCCAGCACCGTGTCGAACAGCATGAACGCGGCGTCGTCACCGGCCCGCCGGGCGGCGTCGGCGCGCGCGGTGGTCGGTTCGAACCACGCCGCCGCTTCGTAGCCGAGGTAGCCGACCGCCCCGCCGGTGAAGCGCGGCAGACCGGGCACGAACGGCGACTGGTATTGCGCCATCAGTCCGCGCAGGGCCTCGGTGTAGCCCTGGTCGAGCACCGTCGACTCGCCGGCGCGTTCGACGGTGACGACGCCGCCGCTCGTGCGCAGCACCAGGAACGGATCCTTGCCGAGGAACGAGTAGCGGCCGACGTGCTCGCCGCCCTCGACGCTCTCGAGCAGGAACGCGTAGTCGGCGTGCTCGGCGACCTTGAGGAACGCCGACACCGGCGTCAGGAGGTCGGCGACGATCTCCTTGCAGACCGGAACGAAATTGCCTCGCTTGGCGAGGTCCACGAACTCATCGAACGAGGTGATCTTCATACGTGACCGGGCGCGAATAAGGGTGGCGCGGCAATCGCCGCCGCGGCGGCGCGCTGCATCAGCGCCGCCGGCGACGGCCGGCCCGTCCACCAGGTGAACTGCGCGGCCGCCTGCGCCGCCAGCATCGGCAGGCCATCGAGCGTCGCGGCGCCGAGGGCCCTGGCACGCTGCAGCAGCGCCGTGTCGCGCGGGGCGTAGATGAGGTCGTAGACGAGGCGGCCGGCCAGCGGCCCGTCGAGCGCGATCGGGACCTCGCCGGCCGTGACGCCCATGCCGACCGGCGTGGTGTTGACAAGGACGTCCCACTCGCCCGCCGGCGGCCAGGCGCCGGCCGTGATGCCGAGCTCGGCGGCCAGACGGGCCGCCTCGGGTCCGCGTCGCGCGTGCACCGTGGTGTCGGCTCCGGCCGCGCGCATCGCGACCGCCACGGCGCGGGCGGCGCCGCCGGCGCCGAGGATCGCCACCCTGCGTCCGCCAAGATCGCGGTCCGCGAGCGGGACGACGACGCCGTCGACGTCGGTGTTGCGTGCCTCCCATCCCGCCGGGGTCCGCCGCAGCGTGTTGGCCGCTCCGACCCGACGGGTGCGGTCGTCGGCGGTCGCGGCGGCGGTCAGCGCGTCGCGCTTGTAGGGCGCGGTCACCGACACGCCCTCGACCGCGAACGCCGCCGCGAACCGCTCGAAGTCGGCGAAGTCGGCAGCGGCCAGCGGCAGGTAGACGGCGTCGATGCCGAGGCTCGCGAAGGCGGCGTTGTGCATGGCCGGCGACAGGGAGTGGCCCACCGGCCTGCCGACGACGCCGAAGACCCGCGTCGACGAGGTCACGTCGGGGACGCGGAACTCGTCGCGCATTCGCGACAGCGGGACCTGGCCGGGCGCCACGGCGTCGCCGGCGTAGGTCCACGGCGCCGCGAACCGGTCGGCCAGGACCCGCGACGCCAGCCCGGCATCGCCCATCGCCAGCACGATCGCCCGGCCGTCGGCCGCTCGTCCGAGTGCGGCGAGGTCGGCCAGGGCGTCGAGCCGGTCGACCGTGACGGCGAGCTTGGCCACCTCGGCACCCGAACCCAGCAACTGACGCAGCCGCCCCGCGGCGTCGTCGGACCCGGCCGAGAAGTCGTGGTGGGAACGGACGATCCGGCGACCGCGGGTGCGGGCGACCAGCCCGTCGGCGGCGTCGCTCTCGACATCGACGAACTCGGCGCCGAGGTCCCACGCCTGCTCCAGGACCCGCACGCGGGTGACCTCGTCACCGTCGAACCGGCCGCCCTGCCTGGCGGCCCGACAGGTCGCCACGACCGGGAGCCGGCGGCCGGCGAGCGCCGCGGCGACATCGAGGTCGACGACCCCGTCGAGGCGCAGCTCGACCATGTCGGCGCCGGTGACGGCGTCGCGACGCTCGAGGAGCTCGGCCATCGTCGTGGCCGTCACGGTCGCGCAGAGCTGGGGTCGGGGCATGTCGGGATCACGGAGCCAGAAACGCAAAACGCCCCTTCAACCGGAGGGTCGAAGAGGCGTGTCGGTCGTCGTGGCTGGTGGTGGTGCTACGCGCGTCCGTACGCCTCCTCGGTAAAGGACCAATACCAGTACCAGCGCGCGAACGAGCCCGTGCCCGGCTGGCCCGAGCCAGCGTGGCTGCACGAAAGCGCGCGGGACGACGTCGACGGCATTGTCAGTGCGGGAGACGGTACCAGACGCGCCGACGATCTGTCAACGGACGAGGCGGACTTCCTTGATTCCCCCCGGCGAACCCCGTATAACGGAAAGACAGTGCCACGACGCCAGTCCTTCCCCATCGCCGTGGCTGCCGCGGGTCTGGCCGCCGCCGTGCTCACCGTCACGGCCGGTGCGCGCGCCACCGTCATCCCGGTATCGGAAGTCCGCCCGGGCATGGTCGGCGTCGGTCGCACGGTCTTTCGCGGTGAGGCCGTCGAGGAGTTCACGGTCCGCGTGATCGGCACGCTGAAGAGCGTGGTCGCGCCCCAGCGCGATCTGGTGCTCGCCCGTCTCGAAGGCGGCCCGCTCGCCGAGACCGGTGTGATTGCCGGGATGAGCGGCAGCCCGGTCTACATCGACGGCCGGCTGCTCGGGGCCGTCTCCTACCAGCTCGGGCAGTTTCCCAAGGAGCCCATCGCCGGCATCACGCCGATTGCCGAGATGACCGACGCGACGGCACTGGCGGGAACGCGGCGCGCGGCCGGGCCCGTCCGGCTGGCGCTCGACCGCGCCGCGACACCCGACGAGCTGGTCGGGCTGTGGCGTCGCGAGCTCGGCACCGTCCAGCCGTTCGCGGCGGCGGCGGCCGACCTGCTGGCGCTGTCCGATCGCGCGGGGCTGCCGCGCCAGGTCGTCACCGACCTGCGGCCGATCAGCGTCCCGCTGGTGTCGAGCGGCTTCGCGCCGGGCGTGCTCGATCGCCTGGCGCCGAGCCTTCAGAGTGCCGGCTTCCTGCCCGTACAGGCGCCGCCGCGGACCGCGGCGGCCACGACGACGCCGGCCACGCTGGCGCCTGGCGATGCCGTGGGCGTGGCGCTGCTCTCGGGCGACTTCTCGCTGGGCGCTACCGGCACGGTCACCGAAGTCGATGGCGACCGCGTCTACGCGTTCGGTCATCCGCTGTACAACCTCGGCCCGACGGCGTTTCCGATGACCCGCGCCGAGGTGCTCACCGTACTGCCCTCGATGGTCACGTCGAGCAAGCTGGCGAGCCTCGGTGCCGTCGTCGGCACCGTGTCGCAGGACCGGGCGACGGCGATCGCCGGCCGGCTCGGGCCGGCGCCGCCACTGATCCCGGTGTCGGTCACGCTCAACTCCCGGCGCGGGCCGACGCGGCGCTTCTCGTTCGGCGTCGCCGACGACCAGCTGTTCACGCCGCTCCTGACCTACCTGGCCGTGGCCAACGTCATCACGTCCTACGAACGCCAGACCGGGGCGGCGACCTACGTCGTTCGCGGCCGCGCCGAGGTCGCCGATGCCGGCGCGGTGGCCTTCGACGACGTCTTCGTCGGCGATCAGGGGGCGGCCAACGCCGCCGCCTACGTCGCCGGCCCGATCACCGCCCTGTACCGCAACGCCACGTCGAAGTTCGCGCTCGAGGGGATCACCCTCACCATCGATGCCGAGGAGACCACCCGGACCGCGGTCATCGAGCGCGCCTGGGTCGACGATCCGGTGGTCGCGCCGGGCCGCGAGGTGGAGCTGCACGTGGTCGTCCGCACGTCGACCGGCGAGGAGCAGCTGCTCCACCAGACCGTGACGGTGCCGTCGCACGCGACCGGCACGATGCAGCTGGTCGTCAGCGACGGCCCGCGGCTGGGTCTGCAGGACCAGCGCGACTCGCGCCGCGCCGAGCTCCAGCCGGTGGCACAGATCGTCCGCGCCTCGAACCGGGCACGGCGCAGCAACCGCCTGTACGTTCGCCTCACCGCCCCGGCCGCCGGCGCCGTCATCGACGGCGAGCCGCTGCCCGGCCTGCCGGCCTCGGTGGCCGGCGTCATCGACGGCGATCGGCCGTCGAGCGGCGGTGCGACCCTGCGGGTCGCGCCGCGCGGCGAGTGGGAGATCCCGCTGGAATACGCCGTGTCCGGATCGCGCCAGCTGTCGCTCACCATCGAGCCGTGACCCCTCGCCCGTCCGCCGTGACGGCGACCTCCTCATCCATCATGCACCGTGTCCTGCTCGTGTCCGTCCTCGGTCTGGTCGCCGTCGCGCCGCTCGGCGCCGGTCCACAGTTCTGGCGCGCGGCGACGCAGGCCGACTTCCTCAAGGGCGACCTCGAGGCCCTGGCCGTCGACGAGCACGGGCGCCTGACGCTCGGTCCGACCATCGCCCGCGTCTACGACGCCGGGGTGCCATTCGTCTGGACGGCGGCGTCGGGTCCGGGAGGGGTCGTCTTCCTCGGCACCGGCAACGACGGCAAGGTCTTCAAGGTCGACGCCGATGGCCGTGGAGCGCTGTTCTACGACGCCCCCGAACTCCAGGTCCACGCGTTGCTGCCGCGGCCGGACGGCTCCCTGCTGGTGGGGACGTCGCCCGACGGTCGCGTCTACCAGGTCGATGCCGCCGGGACGGCGCGCGAGTTCTTCGACCCGGAAGAGAAGTACATCTGGGCCCTGGCCGCCGACCAGGCCGGGCGCGTCTACGTCGCGACCGGCGACCCCAAGGGCCGGGTCTACCGCCTGGCCGCCGACGGCACCGGCGGCGCCCACTACACGTCCAGCAGCGCGCACGTCATGACGCTCCTGCCCGACGGCGATCGTCTCGTCGTCGGCACCGAGGGCCCGGGGCGGGTCTTCCGGCTCGACGCCGACGGGCGCCCCTTTCTCCTTCTCGACACCGGGCTGCAGGAGGTGCGCGCCGTGCGCCGCGACGGCGAGGGCCGTCTCTTCGTGGTCGCCCAGGCGCGGCGCAGCGGCGGCGGCGACGGCGGGAGCGAGCCGTTCGCCGTGCCCGAGCCGGCGCGGCCGGCGCCGGTGCCGACGGTCACCACCGAGATCACGGCCGTGGCGGTCGTCGACATGGCGGCGGCCGCGGCCAGCGCCCCCAGCCGTCCGGCCGGGCCGGCCGCCGGGGCCCTGTTCCGCATCAACACCGACGGCACGTGGGACGAACTCTGGGAGGCGCGTGAGGACGCGCCCTACGACGTGGCGCTCGAGGGGCGCGACACGCTGCTGGTGGCGACCGGCCACAAAGGCAAGCTCTACCGGTTGAGCGGCGATCCGCTGCGGGCCAGCCTGGTCGGCCGGGTGCCCGGCCAGCAGGGCGTGCAGCTGCTCGCCGTCGCCGGCCGCACGCTGGTCGCGGCGTCCAACGCCGGCGCGCTGGTCCGCGTCGACGCCGGGCACGCCGAGCGCGGCACCTACCTGTCGGACATTCGCGACGCCCGGACGGTGGCGACCTGGGGCATGGTGTCGTGGCGGGCCACGGTGCCCGCCGGCGGCGGCGTCGAGGTGTCGACGCGCAGTGGCAATACCGCCACGCCCGACGACGCCTGGAGCGCGTGGAGCGCCCCGTACGCCAGCAGCGAGGGCAGCGCGGTGACCAGCCCCGCGGCGCGCTACCTGCAGTGGCGGGTGGTGCTGACCGGCAAGGGCGACAGCCCGGTCGTCACCTCACTGCAGGTGGCCTACCTGCAGCGCAACCAGCGACCGGTGGTCAGCGGGCTGGTCGTCCACCCGCCAGGAGTCGTGTTCCAGAAGCCGTTCTCGACCGGTGAAACCGAGATCGCCGGCTACCAGGCCGACGTGCTCGAGCGGCAGCTCGCCAACCAGGGCCAGCCGGCGCCGTCCACCGGGGCCCCCTCGCTCGGCCGTCGGACCTACCAGCGCGGGCTGCAGACGCTGGTCTGGAAAGGCGACGACCCCAACGGCGACGACCTGACGTTCTCGGTCGCCTACCGTCGCGAGGGCGACACCACGTGGCGCACGCTCGTCGCCGGGCTCACCGACCCGATCTACGTCTGGGACACGACCGCCGTGCCCAGCGGCAGCTACGTGATCCGTATCGCCGCGACTGATGCCGAGGCGCAACCGGCCGCGACGGCCCTCACCGGCGAACTCGAGTCGGCGGTCATCGACGTCGACAACGAGCCGCCCGTGCTGACCGCCGGGGCGGTGCGACGCGACGGCGACCGCCTGATCGTGACCGTCAACGTCCGCGACGGGCAGTCGGCCGTCGGCGGCATCGAGTACGCGCTGGATGGCCGCACGTGGCTGGCGGCGTGGGCCGACGATGGCCTGCTCGACGGCCGTCACGAAACCACGACCTTGCGGCTGCCGGCCGATCGGGCCGGCCAGGCAGTGGTCGTGCGGGCGACCGACGCGCTTCAGAACACCGGGACGGTCACGGTCCGGTTACCGTAGCCGGTCGGCGGGTGCCGCGGCTCAGGAGCGAACGCGGCGCGGCCGCTCGGGCCCCTGGGCCTCGGCCGGCGCCGGCGCGGACAGCGGCCGCCACAGGCGGTCCATGTCGGCTTCACGGGCCACGACGGTGGTGTGCGCGAGCAGCCACACCATGCTGACGGCGATCGGCGCGCCACCGGCCCGGGCCGGCTCGAACTGGGCGCGCGACGCCGCGTCGAGCATCGCCAGGACGACCTCCGGCTTCACCTTGAGGGCCCGGGCCTGCTCGGCGGCCAGCATCTCGACGTTCTGGATGCGCCCCTCGCGGGTCACCACCGCAGACAGCGTCAGCACCGCGTCCTCGCTGGCCAGCGGCCACGAGTCGCTCTCATGCCGCCGCGGCACCTCGGTGAAGCCGTCGATCCGCGCGGGATTCAGGTTCGACCCCGGGCTGGCGAGATAGCCGATGACCCCGGCCAGCGAATCGGGCCGCTGGTCGTTGGTCGCCTGCATCACCTCGGCCGAGGCCAGCAGGCACACGAGGACCGCTGCCGTGGCGCCCAGCGCCGGCCACACCAGGTGCATGTCGTCGAAGACGCCGAGCAGCCACGTGTGCCAGGACAGCTGCCGCTCGACCTTCGCCTGCTCGAGAACGGCACCGGTCCAGCTGTCGGGCGGCGCGTCGAGCCGATCGCCGGGCAGATCCCGAAGGTCCACGCGCAGCGAGTCGAGCCCGTCGCGTTCCAGCGCACAGGCGACGCAGGTGTCGAGGTGTTCCCGGACGAGGAGCTGCTCTTCGAGGCCCAGTTCCCCGTCGTGGAACGCTTCGAGGCGGTCGCGGACCGCGTCGCAGGCCATGCCGTGAATCACAGCCGCGACTCCATGAGGTCGGTGCGCAGGGCGTGGCGCGCCCGGGTGAGCCGCGACTTCACCGTGCCGACGGCGATGTCGAGCGAGAACGCGATCTCGTCGTAGCTCAGCCCGTCGAACTCCCGCAGGACGATGGCCGTGCGCTGGTCGAACGGCAGCCGGTCCAGCGCCTGCCACAGCCGGCGGGCGGTCTGCTTGCGGGCCAGCACGCGATCGGGCGCGGCGTCGTCGCCCGGCTGGCGCAGTTCGCCGTGATCGACGACGTGCTGGTCGAGCGAGACCTGGTCGCTCTGGCGGCGCCGCCGCCACCACCGCTGGCGGTTGCGGGCCTGGTTGACGACGATGCGATACATCCAGGTCCGCAGCGAGGAATGGCCGCGGAACGAGCCCACCGTCCGGAACACCCGCAGGAACACTTCCTGGGAGAGGTCGAGGGCCTCCTCGCGGTTGCCGAGGAGGTGGAAGGCGAGCTGATAGACCATCCGCTGGTGCTGCGCCACCAGCTCGGCGCACGCGACTTCGTCGCCGGCGGCACAGCGCTGCACCAGCTCGGCTTCGTCGGTGCCGACGTCGGTCCACCCGAGGGCTCGTGCGTCCTTCACAGAGGTGCTGGCGAGTGCTCGTCCCATGGGCAGTTTACCATCGACGGCCGGCGGCGCATCCGGACCTTACCGAGTTAGAACCCGCGGCGTCGGAAAGGTTCCCCCTCCCCGCCGGCGGCGACTTGCTACCATCAGGGCGTGGCGTCCGGATGGGGATGGCCGCTGGCGCTCGGCGCCAGCCTGACGCTCGCTGTCGGCACGGCGCTCGCCGTGGTGTCGGTCCGCAACGAGCGCGAGTACGAGCGGCTGGTGATCGCCGGCGACGCCGCGCTGGCCGCCGCCGACCTGTCGGCCGCCATCGAGGCGTACACCGGCGCCATCACGCTGCGCACCGACTCGATGGCCGCCCACCTCAAGCGTGGCCTCGCCTACCGGCAGCGCGGCGAGCCCGAGGCGGCGCTGCGCGACCTGCGCCGCGCCGCCGAACTCGACCCGACCGCCCCGCGGGTGTTCGAGTGGCAGGGCGACGTCAACGCCGGACTCGGCCGGCACGCCCGGGCCGCCGAGCGCTACGAACAGAGTCTGGCCCTCGACGACCGCCAGGCCGACGTCTTCTACAAGCTCGCCGTGGCGCGCTATCGCGAAGGACGTGCGGGAGCCGCCCTGGAGCCGCTGCACCGCGCCATCGCCCTCAGTCCCGGGCTGGCCGAGGCGCACTACCTGCTCGGCCTCAGCCTGCGCGACGCGGGCCGGCTCGACGACGCGCTGGCCGCGCTCGGCACCGCGGCACGCCTGGCGCCCGGGCTGCTCGAAGTCAGAGAGGCTCGGGTCGACGTGCTGCAGGCGCGTGGCGACAACGCCCGCGCGACCGACGAACTGGCGGCGCTCTCCGCGCTGGAGCCCGAGCGGCCGGAGCGGGCCATCGCCGTCGGCGCCGCCTACGCCCGTCAGGGCCGGCACGACGCCGCGGTCGTGGCGCTGGGCCGGGCGGCCGAACGATTTCCGCGGTCGAGCGCCGTCTTCGGCGCGGTGGGCGCCCTGTGGCTGCGCGCCGCCGATGGCGGCGATGCCGTGGCCCTCGACAAGGCGCTGGCGGCTCTGACGCGCGCCGCGACGCTGGAGGAGCCGAGCGCCGAGACCCTCACGTTGCTGGGGCGGGCGCGGGCCCTGGCCGGCGACTTGTCGGGGGCCGAGAGCGACCTGCGGCGCGCCGCCGAGCGCCTGCCGGTCCCTCCCGAGGCGCTGGCGCGCCTCGGCGACGTCCTGGAGCGGCGCGGCCGTCTCGGCGAGGCCCGCGACGCGCTCATCGACTACGCCTCGCTGGTGTCGGGGACGGCGGCCGTCGGCGCCGTCGCACCCCGCATCGGCACGCTGTCGATGCGGATCGGCGACCCGCACACCGCCGCCTACTGGTTCGAGAAGGCGATCGCCGAGAACGGCCCGACGGCGACGCTGTTCCAGCGTCTCGCCGACGCCGAGCGCGACCGGGGCGCGCTCGGCCGCGCGCGCGAGGTCGTCGACGACGGCCTGGCGCTCGAACCTGGGCACCCCGGCCTTCGCGCGCTCGACCGGGCGCTGCCGCGCCGGTAGGCGGAGCCCCCGCCTCACATCGCGCGGCGCAGCGACGCCTCCGCCGGTCGGGCGCGGAGTCCGAGGCGGTCCATCAGCTTGGCCAGGCCCTGGCGGCTGACGCCGAGCTCGCGGGCGGCGGCGGCCGGCCGGTTGCCTGAGCGGACCAGCGCCGCCCGCACGTAGCCGGCGTCGAAGGCGCGCCGCGCCGACTCGAGGCTGGTCGAGGGTGCGGTCCTGGCGCGGCCGGCCAGGGGCACGTCCTCCGCCACGATCAGACCTCGGGCCGGGGCGCGCACGGCGAGCGCGGCGAGCACGTTCTGCAGCTCGCGCACGTTGCCGGGCCAGTCGTGGGCCGCCAGCGTCGCAAGCAGCGACGGGGCGAGTGCGGCACGCGAACCGACGTGTCCGGCCGCCGCCCGCCAGTAGTGCAGCGCCAGCAGCGGGATGTCCTCGCGCCGGTCACGCAGCGGCGGCACGGCGAGCCGGACCACGTCGAGCCGGAAACGCAGGTCGGCCCGGAAGCGGCCGGCCTCGACCTCACCGTCGAGACCGCGGTTCGACGCCGCGACCAGCCGGACGTCCACGCGGCGTGAGGCGTTCTCGCCCAGACGGCGGAGTTCGCCCTCCTGCAGGACACGCAGCAGCTTGGCCTGTCCGCGCGCCGAGAGCTCGGCGACCTCGTCGAGGAACAGCGTGCCGCCCTGGGCCGCCTCGATGAGGCCGCGGCGATCGGCGGCGGCGCCGGTGAAGGCGCCGCGGGCGTGTCCGAACAGCTCGGCGTCGAGCAACTCGTCGGCCAACGCCGCGCAGTTCAGACCGATGAACGCGCCGCTGCGCCGGCTGGCCGCGTGCACGGCCCGCGCCACCAGCTCCTTGCCGACACCGCTCTCGCCTTCGACCAGCACCGGAAACGGCACGGCGGCGGCGCGCGGAATCGCAGCCCGCAGGTCGCACATCGCGGCACTGGTGCCGACCAGACCCCACCCCTCGGGCGGGGCGACATCGGCGGCGGTGGCCAGTCGCGCCAGAAGCGGCGCCAGCAGCTCGGCGGCGGCGCCGACCAGCCACGGCGCGGCGTCGCCGGCTGCGGCCGGCGCCGGCGGCAGCCAGCGGATCTCACCGATCGGGTCGTCGTCGCCGCGAATCGGCGTCATCTGGAACGGGCCCGTGCCCAGCCGCTCGTCGCCGGCCAGGCACACCGCCGGGAAGTGTCCCCAGATGGCCATCGCCGGGGCCGCCGTGCGGACCTGCAGACGCCGGCAGATGTCGGCGATGGCCCGGCGGTCGGCGTCGATCGGCGACACGCGACCGTCGGTGCAATCCGCGGACCGTGGCCTGGTCTGGACCGCATCACGCCCCGCGGCACGCCGGTCGGACCGCGCCGGCGCAGAAAGTTCGTATACAATTCACGCGCGATGCTGCGGTTTCTCACCGCCGGCGAGTCGCATGGCCGCGGCCTCGTGGTCATCGTCGATGGCCTGCCCGCCGGTCTCCCCATCGATCTCGACCGGCTGACCCTCGCCCTCAGGCGTCGCCAGGGCGGTTACGGCCGCGGCCGGCGCATGGCCATCGAGTCGGACACCGCCGTCGTGCAGTCGGGCGTCCGTCGCGGCGTCACGACCGGTGCGCCGGTCGCCCTGCTCATCGAGAACCGCGACTGGGTGAACTGGCAGCGGACCATGCACACCGGACCGGACGTCCCTGAGGGCGCCACCGGGGCGAACCGCGCGCCGGTCGTCCGTCCGCGGCCCGGCCATGCCGACCTGGCCGGCGCTCTGAAGTTCGAGCTGGACGACGTGCGCGACGTCCTCGAGCGGGCCAGCGCCCGCGAGACGGCGGCACGGGTCGCTGCCGGCGCGCTGGCGGCGCAGTTGCTCGGTGCCGTCGGCGCCGAGGTGACCAGCCACGTCCGGGCGATCGGCGAGGTGGCAATCCCGGACGACCGCGTGGTCACCTTCGCGGAGGCCGCCGCGCTGCCCGCCGAGGCCCCGCTGCGGTGTGTCGACACGGAGGTCGAGGCGCGCATGATCGCCCGCATCGACGCCGCCCGCGCCGCCGGCGACACCCTGGGGGGCAGCTTCGAGGTGATCGTGCGCGGACTCCCGGCCGGTCTCGGCTCCTACACGCAGTGGGACCGCAAGCTCGACGGCCGACTGGCCCAGGCGGTGATGTCGATCCCCGCCATCAAGGGCGTCGGCATCGGCCTCGGCGCCGAGAGCGCCATCCGGCCGGGCTCGCGGGTGCACGACGAGATCCTGCCCGCGGCCGGCGGCGGCCGCCCGCTTCGGCCGACCAACCGCGCCGGCGGGCTCGAAGGCGGCGTCACCAACGGCGAGGACGTGCGGGTCATCGGGCACATGAAACCGATTGCGACGCTCATGCAGCCGCTGCGGTCGATCGATCTGACGACCCTGGAGGACGCTCCCGCCGCGATCGAGCGCAGCGACGTCTGCGCGGTGCCGGCGGCCGCCGTCGTCGGCGAGGCGATGGTGGCGCTGGTGCTGGCCGATGCCCTGCTCGAACGGTTCGGCGGCGATGCCCTGGCGCAGATCCGCCGCCATATGGTCGCGACCGGCGAGGCGATGGCCCAGCGGCTCACCCGCCGGCATGCCCCCGCGTAACCGCCGATGACGGCCCGAGCGGCGCGGCGACGGAGCCGCTAGCGGATGGCTCGACCCGTGCTGCGCTACGGAGCGCCCGAACTGCGGGGAGCCGCCGTCGAGGTCGAAACGATCACGCCGGAGATCACGGCGGTGGTCAAGGACATGGTCGCCACCATGTATGCGGCGCAGGGGATCGGCCTGGCGGCCCCGCAGATCGGCGTGCCGCTGCGGATCTTCGTCCTCGATCTGTCCAGCGGGCGCGATCCGGCGGCGCTGCACGTCTGCATCAACCCGACCTGGAGCCGCCGCGACGGCATGCAGCTCGAGGAGGAAGGCTGTCTCAGTCTGCCCGGGTTCACCGCGACCGTGGCGCGGCCGGCCGAGGCCGCCGTGACGGCGCTCGACCTCGACGGCCGGACCCGCCAGGTCGAGGGCCGCGGCCTGATGGCGCGGGCGCTGCAGCACGAGATGGATCACCTGGACGGGCGCCTGTTCGTCGACCGGTTGCGCGGCATCAGCCGCGCGATGATCCTGCGCCGGATCCGCAAGCTGGAGAAGGACGGCCGCTGGTGACGTCGACCCGGATTCTCTTCTTTGGCTCGCCCGCCTTCGCGGTGCCGACGCTGGCCGCGCTCGGCGCCGCCCCCGACGTCGAGCTGGTTGGCGCGGTGACCCAGCCGGATCGGCCGCGCGGCCGCGGCCAGAAGGTCACGGCCGGTCCCGTCAAGGCGTGGGCCGCGGCCCGCGGTCTGCCGGTGCTGCAGCCGGCCCGCCTGGGTGACCACGGCGTACGCGAGGCGCTGACTGCGCTCGACAGCGACCTCGGTGTCGTCGCCGCCTACGGCAAGATCCTGCCCCCGTGGCTGCTCGCCCTGCCCCGCCTCGGGATGATCAACGTCCACGCGTCGCTGCTGCCCGCCTACCGCGGCGCTGCGCCGGTGCAGCGGGCGATCCTCGACGGCGCACGGGAAACCGGGGTCACGATCATGCGGGTGGTGCCGGAACTCGATGCCGGGCCGATGCTCGACCGCGTCGTCGTGCCGATCGACGACGAGGTCACGAGCGACGTCCTCGAGGCGCGGCTGGCCGAGGCGGGCGCGACGTTGCTGGTGGCCGTCGTCGCCCGGCTGCAGCACGGCGGCGTCGTCGAGACGCCGCAGGATGCCGCGCAGGCGAGCTACGCCGCCAAGATCACCCGCGCCGATGCGCCGATGCTGTGGACGCGGCCGGCGCGGGCCCTGCACGACCAGGTGCGCGGCCTGCAGCCGTGGCCGCGGGCCTCGCTGGCGTGTGGGGGACGGCGGGTTATCGTCCATCGCAGCGTCGTGCCCGGACGGCCGACGGCGGCGCCGCCGGGCACGGTGGTCGACGCCGGTCCGGCCGGCATCGACGTCGCCGCGGGCGACGGGCAGTGCCTGCGCTTGCTCGTCGTACAGCTCGAGGGCGGCCGGCCGGTCTCCGCCGCGGAGTTCCAGGCCGGCCGCGGGCTCGAGCCGGGGGCGATCTGCCAGCCCGCGTGATCGCCCCGGCCCGCCTGGCCGCGTTCGACGCGCTCCTGGCCGTCTCGCGTGGCGCGCGCGACCTGGGGGACGCGCTCGACGGGGCGCGGGCGTCGCTGGCCGACCCGCGCGACGTTGCGTTGTGCCACCAGGTGACCGTCGGCACGGTGCGGTGGCGGGGGCGGCTCGACTTCGCGCTGGCTCGCCTGTCGAAGCAGCCGCTCGAGCGACTCGACCTCGAGGTGTTGACCGCGCTGCGCATGGGCGCCTACCAGCTGTTCCATCTGTCGCGGGTGCCGGCGGCGGCGGTGGTCCACGATGCCGTGGCCCTGGTGCGACGGGCCCGTAAGACGAGCGCTGCCGGCCTGGTCAATGCCGTCTTGCGCCGGCTCGCCGGCGGCGCGGGCCGCGACCTCCCGCCACGGCCCGACCGGCCGCCGGACGCGGCGATGGCGCCGTGGGTGGAACACCTGGCCGTCCTCCACGCCCATCCGGCGTGGCTGGTGGAGCGCTGGCTGGCGCGCCGCCCGCTTGCCGACGTGGAAGCGTGGCTGGCGTTCAACAACGCCCCGCCCGCCGTGGCGATGCGTGTCAATCCGCTGATGGCGGAGACGCCGGCCGCGGTCATCGGCGAGCTCGCTGCGGACGGCGTCGTCGCCACGGCCAGTCCGGTCGTGCCGTGGGGGGTGCGGGTCGAGCATGGCCCGGCGGCCACCAGCCGTGTCATCGCCGCCGGGACGGCCGTCATCCAGGACGAAGGATCGCAGCTGGCCGGGCGGCTCGCCCCGGTCCGCCCGGGGGACCTGGTCCTCGACGTCTGTGCCGCCCCGGGCGGCAAAGCGCTCCAGTACGCCGCGGCCGCCGGCGCCGGCGGGCGGGTGGTGGCCTGCGACGTGCGGCCGGCGCGGCTCCGCCTGCTGGCGGCGACACTGGCCCGCGGCGGGGCGGCCGGCGCCGCCGTGGTCGCCCTCGACCCGGAGGCGCCGCTGCCGTTTGCCGGCCGCTTCGACGTCGTCGTCGTCGATGCGCCGTGCAGCGGTCTCGGCACGCTGCGCCGCGACCCCGACATCAAGTGGCGGCGGCAGGCCGCCGACCTGCCGCGCTTCGCGGCCCGCCAGCGCGACCTCCTCGGGCGCGCCGCGGCGTGCGTGCGACCGGGCGGCCACCTCGTCTACACCACCTGTTCGACCGAGCCCGAGGAGAACGAGCGCGTGGTGAGCGACGTGGTGGCCACGCTTTCTGGATTCACGCTGGCCCGACCGTCCGGCGATGCGGCGATCGCGCGATGTCTCGACGCCGACGGGTCGTTTCGCACCGACCCGGTGCGCGACGGTCTGGAGGGCTACTTCGGTGCGCTGCTGGTGCGTGCGCCGGCCTGATTGCGCCACCCGTCGCGGGTGGCGGCCGGCAACGGCATGTATTACAGTGATCGATCGCGCATGGCCCTTCGGCAGCGGGTGAGAGCCCTCGGCAGGTTCGTGGTGATCGGCAGCGCCCTGGCGGCGACCTTCATCGGGTTTGCGGCGGTGGCGGTCCGCGTCGCGGTGCGCGCCCGCGAGGTGACGGTCCCCGATGTCACCGGCATCAGCATCGCCGAGGCGGCGGCCCGACTCGGGCCGGAACAGCTGAGCCTGCGCGTCGACGCGGCGCAGCGGCCGAGTACCGAGGTGCCGGCCGGCCAGATCCTCGGCCAGGACCCCCGCGCCGGCACCCCGTCGCGGCGGCAGCGCACGGTGCGGGTCTGGGTCTCGGCCGGACCGCGGGTGGCCCACATGCCGGGTGTGGTCGGCCAGGGCGAACGGTCGGCGCGCATCCGCCTCGCCCAGGAAGGACTCGACGCCACCAGCGTGGCGGAGATCCGCTCCGAGGCGTTCACCGCCGATCAGGTCATCGCCCAGGAGCCGGCTCCCGGGCAGCCCGCCGCCGCCGTGCGCCTCCTGGTGAGCCGCGGCGTCGAGTCGGCGAGCTACGTGATGCCCGATCTCATCGGGCTGGCGGGCGACGCCGCCGCGGCGGTGCTCCGCCAGCAGGGATTCCGGGTCAGCTTCGTCGGGGAGCGGACCGCCAGCGGCCTCCCCGCGGGCGTGATCGTCCGCCAGACGCCGGCCGGCGGCTTCCAGGTCCATCCCGGCGACGCCATCTCCCTGGAGGTCGCCCAGTGACGCTGCGGCTGGCGCCGTCGATCCTCTCGGCCGACTTCGCCCACCTCGCCCGCGACATCGGCGCCGCCGAGGCCGGCGGCGCCGACCTCATCCACGTCGACGTCATGGACGGCCACTTCGTGCCGAACCTGACCATCGGCCCGCCGGTCGTCCGCGCCGTGCGCCGCGTCGCCCGCGTGCCGCTCGACGTGCACCTGATGATCACCAACCCGGATCCCTATCTCGACGCCTACGTGGCGGCCGGCGCCGCCAACCTGATCGTCCACGTCGAGGTGCTCCCCCACCTGCACCGCACCGTGGCCGCCATCAAGGCGCTGGGCGCGCGAGCCGGCGTGGCCCTCAACCCCTCGACGCCGATCTCCGCCATCGAAGAGGTGGCGGCCGATCTCGACATCGTGCTGGTGATGTCGGTCAACCCCGGATTCGGCGGGCAGCACTTCATCGCGCGCACGCCCGACAAGATCCGCCGCGTCCGCGATCTGCTGGCCCGCACCGGCAGCCGCGCCGACATCGAAGTGGACGGCGGCATCGATCCGCAGACGGCGGCCGCCGTCGTCGCCGCCGGCGCGTCGGTGCTGGTGGCCGGGCAGGCCGTCTTCGGGCATGGCGATCCGACCGCGGCGACGCGGGCGCTCCGCACCGCCGCCCTCCGCCACGATGGCTGACCCGGACACCGTCGCCGCCCCGGCCGCGGCCGGCCGCCCGCACGTCTCACGGCTGCGCGTGCGCTACGCCGAGACCGACCAGATGGGCGTGGCCTACTACGCCAACTACCTGGTGTGGTTCGAGGTGGCGCGCACGGACTGGCTGCGCGCCGCCGGCATGACCTATCGGCGCCTGGAGGAGGAGGGCCTCTTCCTGCCGGTGATCGAGGCCCACTGCACCTACCGGGCGCCGGCGCGCTACGACGACGACCTGGCCGTCCGCGCCGTGGCGCGGCTGGTGTCGGCGGCACGGCTCGCATTCGACTACGACATCACCGGACCGGAGGGCGCGGTGGCCGCCGGATCCACCGTGCACGCCTTCACCGACGGTCGCGGCCGTCCGGTGCGCGTGCCGGCGACGATCAAGGATCTCATCGGATGAAAGCGTTGGTGACCGGGGGGGCGGGATTCATCGGCTCGCACCTGAGCGAGCGGCTGCTCGATCAGGGCGCCGAAGTGGTTGCCCTGGACTGCTTCACGGACTACTACCCGCGGGCGATCAAGGACGCCAACCTCGGCGCGTTGCGCGGCCGCGACCGTTACACGCTGGTCGAAGCGGCGATCGCCGACGCCGACCTGCCGGCGTTGCTCGACGGGGTCACCCACGTGTTCCACCTCGCCGCCCAGGCCGGGGTGCGCAAGAGCTGGGGCCGCGACTTCCGCGTCTATACCGAGCTCAACGTCGACGCGACGCAGATCCTCCTCGAGGCCTGCGCCGGGCGGCCCATCGACCGGTTCGTCTATGCGTCGAGCTCATCGGTGTACGGCGACGGCGTGGCGCTGCCGATGCAGGAGGACGTCCCGCTGCACCCGGTCTCGCCCTACGGCGTGACCAAGCTCTCGGCCGAGCAACTCTGCTACCTCTATTTCGTGAATCACCGGGTGCCGACGGTATCGCTGCGCTACTTCACGGTCTACGGCCCGCGTCAACGCCCTGACATGGGCTTCCATCGCTTCTTCTCGGCGATTGCCGCCGGCCGTCCGCTGGCCCAGTTCGGCGACGGGCTGCAGACTCGCGACTTCACGTTCGTCGCCGATGCCGCCGCCGCGACGGCGACCGCCGCCGTCCGCGGTGTCCCGGGGCGCGTCTACAATATTGGTGGCGGCTCGCGGGTGACGCTGCGCGAGGTGTTCGACCTGCTCGGACGCGTGACCGGCCGCCCGGTCGCCATCGACGTCCAACCGCCACAGAAAGGCGACATGCGCGACACCTACGCCGACACCACGCGGGCCCGCGCCGACCTGGGCTTCGCCCCGTCGGTGACACTCGAAGAGGGCCTCACGGCGATGTACCGGTGGTTCTCCACCCGATGACGACGCGTCTGCTCCGAGTCGCCCTGGCGGCGAGCATCGCGCTCTGCCTGGCCGGGTGCGGCGCCCAGCGCTCGGTGGTGCCGCCGGCCAACGCCGATGCCGACCAGTTCCTGTTCGACCGCGGCACGGCCGAGTTCAAGGAGCGGCACTGGATCGTCGCCCGGGAGTACTTCCGGCAGATCGTCGACAACTACCCGCAGAGCCCCTTCCGTCCCGACGCCAAGCTGGCGGTCGGCGACACCTACATCGCCGAACACAGCACCGAGTCGCTGCTGCTGGCGATCAACGAGTTCCGCGAGTTCCTGACCTTCTACCCGACCAGCCCGCGCGCCGACTATGCGCAGTTCCGCCTCGCCTTCGCCCAGAGCGAGCAGATGCTGGCGCCCGAGCGCGACCAGACCAACACCCGCGAGACGATCAAGGAGTTGCAGGTCTTCCTCGATCGCTACCCGAACAGCCCGCTGATGCCCGAGGCCACGGCGCTGATGCGCCAGGCGAAGGACAGGCTGAGCGAGGCGAGCTATCGGGTCGGCTTCTTCTACTACCGGTCGCGCTGGTGGCCGGGGGCAATCGATCGCTTCCGCCAGGTCCTCAAGGAGGACCCCGAGTTCACGAACCGCGACGCGGTCTACTACCACTTGGCCGAATCCTTGCTCAGGATCGATCGGAAGGCCGAAGCGCTCCCGTACTTCGAACGACTTTTGAAAGAGTTCGAACAAAGTTCGTACCTGGAGGCGACCCGCCGCCGGGTCGAGGAGCTCAAGAGCGCACCGGCCCCCGAGGGGTAGACCATGCGCCGAATCGCGTCTCTGTGTGCACTGCTCGTCACCGTCGTCGCCGCGCCCGTGGCCGCGCAGGAGCCCCTGCCGCCGCAGGCCTTCGGCACCCTCGGGATGTATCCCAAACGGCTGAGTTGCGCCGACCTGCCGGTGTTCAGCGAGCCGCGGCCGGTGCACCGGCTCCCGGCCGCCCACGAAGGTGACGCCAAGCTGCGCCGCGCCTTCGCCGCGCCCGACACGCTGGTGCTCTTCGGCGGCACGTCGGTCGGCCTCGAGCCGGGGCAGCAGTTCTTCGTGCGACGGCTGCTGACCAGGCCCGACCATCGTCGGCCATCGGCGACCTCGCCGGCCACGGTGCACACCGCCGGCTGGATCACCATCACCGCCTCGGACGACTACTCGGCGCTGGCCCGGATCGACCACGCCTGCGACCACTTCCTCAAGGACGACTACCTGGAGCCGTTCGCCGCCGCGCCGCTGCCGACCGCCCTCGCCGCCGAAGGTGCCACCCAGTTCACCGACCTGGGCCGCCTGATGTTCGGCACCGACGGCCGCCAGACGTTCGCCAACGGCGATCTCATCGTCGTCAACCGCGGTGCCTCGCACGGTCTCACCGCCGGCGCGCGGCTGACCATCTTCCGCGATCCGAGGACGTGGGGGCCGCTGGTCGAGGTCGGCCGGGCCATCGTGCTCACCGTCGCCGGCGACACCTCGACGGTGATCGCCGATCGGGTGCGCGACGTGCTCTACGCCGGCGACTGGGTCGGTACGCAGGCTCCGCCGTCCAAGCCCTGAGCCTGAGGCCGGCAGTCGCCTCCAGCCCGGTCCCGCCCCGGCGCGGGCGGCTCACGCGGCGCCGCTCTGTTCGCCCCGCTCGCGCTCGCGCCGGGCCTGGGCGGCGGCGAAGTCGGCGACCGGCGCCGCGACGGTCGACACCGCGCGGCTGAACCGCCAGAAGTAGTCGATCGCCGAGCCGAGCGTGGCCGCCATGGCCACCCACAGCATCGCCCGCCCGAACCCCAGCAGCAGCGGAAAGCGCTCCCAGCCCAGCAGCAGCAGCAGCACGGCGACGATCTGCGTCACCATCTTGAGCTTGCCGAGGGGCGAGGCGGCGATGACCAGCCCGCGCGAGAACGCCAGGCTGCGCAGGCCGGTGACCGCGAACTCCCGGCCGATGATCACGGCGGCCATCCACGCCGCCACCAGGTCGAGCTGGACCAGCGAGATGAGCACCGCCGAGATGAGCAGCTTGTCGGCGATCGGATCGAGCACCTGGCCGACCCAGGTGACCTGCTGGCGGCGCCGCGCCAGGTAGCCATCGAGCCAGTCGGTGAGCGACGCGAGGCCGAAGATGGCTGCCGCGACGAACTCCACGTGGATGCCCAGCACGGCGCGGCCGTCGAACTTGGTGAGCAGCACCACCACGAGCAGCGGCACGAGCACGATGCGGCCGACCGTCAAGGCATTCGGCAGGTTCATGGCTGGACGTCTGGTGCAATTCTACCGCCAAGGGTCCGGTGTATGATCGGCGGTTGACATGAAAGCCATTCTGCTCGCCGGCGGCAAGGGCACGCGGCTGCGCCCGCTGACGCTCCACACGCCCAAGCCGATCGTCCCGATTTTCGACCGGCCGTTCCTGACCTACCAGATCGACCTGCTCAAGCAGGTACCTGAAATCGACGAGGTGATCCTCAGCCTCAACTACCAGCCACGCCGGCTCGAGGAGACCTTCGGCGACGGCGGCGGGCTCGGCGTCCGGCTGCGCTACGTGGTCGAGCCGTCCCCGCTCGGCACCGGCGGCGCCATCCGTTTCGCGGCCCAGGGCATCGACGACACCCTGGTGGTCTTCAACGGCGACGTGATGACCGCCGTCGACGTCGCCGCCGTCGTCCGGCGCCACCGCGAGCGACAGGCCCGGGCGACGATCGTGCTGACCCCGGTCGAGAACCCGTCGGCCTACGGCCTGGTCGAGACCACGCCCGAGGGCGACGTCCGCCGCTTCCTCGAGAAGCCGTCGGCGGACGAGATCACCTGCGACACGATCAACGCCGGCATCTACGTCCTCGAACCGTCGACCTTCGATCGCATCCCGAAGGACACACCCTACTCGATCGAACGCGGCTACTTCCCGTCGCTGGTCGAACGCGGGGAGACCTTCGTGGCCTACGTCGATCGCGGCTATTGGATCGACATCGGCACGCCGGAGAAGTACCGGGCCGTGCACCACGACATCTTCGCCGGCCGCTGCCCGCTCGGGCCGGCCGGGATCGCCTCGGGCCAGCCGGTCATCTCGCCGGAGGCGCGGATCGAGCCGGGCGCCGTGGTCGACGGCCCCTGCTTCATCGACGCCGGCGCCCACATCAAGGCCGGGGCGCGCATCGCGGCGCTGAGCGTCGTCGGCCGCGCCGTCGTGGTCGAGGAGGACGCCGAAGTGCGCGGCGCCATCCTGTGGCCCAACAGCCGCATCGGCCGCGACGCCGTGGTCGACGGCGCCCTGGTCGGCCGCGGCTGCCACATCGGCCGCGACGCCCGCGTCGGCCCGGCCGCCATCCTCGGTGACAAGACCGCGCTCACCGACTTCACCCAGGTGTGACCGGGGCCCTGTTCCCCAGAGACGAGCCATGATCAACCCCGAGATCTTCAAGGCCTACGACGTCCGCGGCCTCTACCCGGAAGAGCTGTCCGAGGCGGTGTTCCTGCAGCTCGGCCGGGCCTTCGCGGCGTTCCTCGGGCCCGGCCGCTTCGCGGTGACCCGCGACATGCGCACCTCGTCGCCGTCGCTGACGGCAGCGTTCATCGAGGGCGTCACCCGCCAGGGCGGCCATGTGCTCGACTACGGCCTGGCCGGCACCGACATGATGTACTACGCCGTGGCCAGCGCCGGTCTCGACGGCGGCGCGCAGATCACGGCCTCGCACAACCCCAAGCAGTACAACGGCTGCAAGATGGTCAAGGCCGAGGCGTTTCCGCTCAGCGGCGAATCCGGCATCAGGGAAATGAAGGACATGATGCTCGGTGGCACCCTGCCGGCGCCCGCGGCGACGCCCGGCACCGTGACCCGCGGCGACATCACCGCGCCGTACGTGGAGCACGTGATGGGCTTCATCGATCCGGCGGTGATTCAGCCGTTCAACGCTGTCCTCGACGCCGGCAGCGGCATCGCCGGAGCGGTCGCGCCGCATCTGTTCGATCGGCTGCCGTGCCGGACGACGCGGCTGTGCTTCGAGGTCGACGGCACCTTCCCCAACCACGAGGCCAACCCGCTCATCGAGGAGAACCGCCGCGACATCACCGCCGAGGTGATTCGCCAGCGCGCCGACATCGGCATCGCCTGGGACGGCGACGCCGACCGCTGTTTCTTCATCGACGGCAGCGGCGAGTTCATCGCCGGCGACTTCATCACGGCGCTGCTCGCCGAGGCGGCGCTGATGAAGCAGCCCGGCGCCACCATCGTCTACGACGTCCGCGCCAGCTACGCGGTGAAGGACACCGTGGCCCGCTACGGCGGCCGGGCGCTGATGAACCGCGTCGGCCACGCCTTCATCAAGCGCCGCATGCGCGAGGAGGACGGCCTGTTCGGCGGCGAGGTGACCGGGCACTACTACTTCAAGGACAACTTCTACGCCGACAACGGCTTCATCCCGGCGCTGCTCATCCTCGAGCTGATGTCGCGCAAGGGGCAGTCGCTGCGCGACCTGCTGGCGCCGCTGCGCGAGCGCTACTTCATCTCCGGGGAGATCAACACCACGGTGGCGAGCATGGCGGCGGTGCCGGAGAAGCTCGACCGGCTGGCCCGCGAGTACGCCCACGGCCACGTCTACCGCCTCGACGGCATCTCGGTGGAGTTCGACGACTGGCACTTCAACGTCCGCGCCTCGAACACCGAGCCGCTGCTGCGCCTGAACCTCGAGGGGACGACCCCCGAGATCATGGAGCGGCGTCGCGACGAGGTATTGGCGATCATCAGGTCGTAGCGTCCCGGCGGGAAGGCGTTCGGCTGATGGCCACCGCTCGCGTCACCTTCCCGGTACGGGGCATGACCTGCGCGGCGTGCCAGAGCGCGGTGGAACGCGCGCTGACCCGCACCGCCGGGGTGTCGGCGGCGAGCGTCAACCTGATGCTCCATGCGGCCACCGTCACCTACGACCCGCAGCGCGTCGAACTGCCCGGGCTGCTCGATGCCGTCCGGGACGTCGGCTACGAGGCCGCGCCGCCCGAGGCCGACGACCTGTTCGGCGCGCCCGCGGTCCGGGCCGCCGCCGACGGCGAACCCGGGGCCGGGCTCCGCCTGGCGAAGGCGGCGGTGAGCCTGGCGGCCGGCGTGGCGGCGATGATCGCCGGCATGCCGCTGATGGCGCCGGCCGGCCACGACCACCTGGTCTCGGCCGACCCGTTCATGCGCTGGGCGGCCGAGGTGATCGGGCCGGGCCTGCAGCGTGCGCTGCCCTCGCTCTACGCGCTGCCACCGGCCGGGCTGGCCTGGACTCTGCTCGTCGTCACGGCCGGCGTGCTGGCCTGGGCCGGCGGCGAGTTCTACGTGCGCGCCTGGCGCAACCTCCGGCATCGGACCGCCGACATGAACACGCTGGTGGCGGTCGGCACCGGCGCGGCCTTCCTGTATTCGGTGGCGACGACCCTCGCCCCCGCGGCGTTCATCCGCGCCGGCGTCGCGCCAGACGTCTACTACGAAGCCGCCCTCTTCATCGTCGCCCTGGTGCTGGTGGGGCGGGCCCTGGAAGCCCGCGCCAAGCGTCAGACCACGGCGGCCCTCGCCCGCCTGGTGGCGCTGCAGCCGGCCACGGCGCGGGTCCGTCTGGACGACGGGCGTGAGGACGAGCGGGCGATTGGCAGCCTGCGGGTCGGCGACCTGGTCGTCGTGCGACCCGGCGAGCGCCTGCCGGCCGACGGCGTCGTCACCGAGGGCCGCTCGGCCGTCGACGAGGCGATGCTCACCGGCGAGCCGATGCCGGTGGCCAAGGCGCCCGGTGCCCGGGTCGTCGGCGCCACCGTCAACGGCACCGGCACCCTGATCGTGCGGACCACCGCCGCCGGTGCGTCGAGCGTGCTCGCCCAGATCGTGCGGCTGATGCAGGACGCGCAGGCGACCCGGGCGCCGATCCAGCACCTCGCCGATCGCGTTGCCGCGGTGTTCGTCCCGGCGGTCATCGCCGTCGCGGTGCTGACCGTGGCTGCCTGGGCGCTGTTCGGCGGCCAGGCCGGACTGGTCCGCGCCTTCGCCAACGGCGTCGCCGTGCTCATCATCGCCTGCCCGTGCGCGATGGGACTGGCGGTGCCGACGGCCGTGATGGTGGCGACCGGCCGTGGCGCCGAGGTCGGGTTGCTGGTCAAGGGCGGCGAGGCGCTGCAACGGGCGGCCGCGGTGACCGCGGTGGTCTTCGACAAGACCGGCACGCTGACCATCGGCCGGCCGGTGGTGACCGCGGTGCAGCCGGCGCGCGGCGTGAACGAGCCGATGCTGCTCGCCCTGGCCGCCGCCGTCGAAGCGCACTCCGAGCACCCGCTGGCTGCCGCCATCGTCGCCGAGGCGCGGGCGCGCGGCGTGGCGGTGCCGGCCGCGCGGGACGTGCGCGCCGAACCCGGCCTGGGTGTCGAGGGGCAGGTCGAGGGGGCGACGGTGCGGGTCGGCCGGGCCGCCTTCACCGGAAGTGACGGGGAGCGCGACCCAGGCCCGGGCACGGCGGTGAGTGTGGCGCGCGACGGCGCCCCCGTCGGCGTCATCGTGCTCGACGATGCCGTCCGCCCCGAGGCGGCCGATGCCGTGGCCGCGGTGCGGGCACTCGGACTCCGCCCGGTGCTCCTCACCGGCGACCAGCCGGCGCCGGCCCGCCGCGTGGCCTCGGCCCTGGGCATCGAGGCGGTCGTCGCCGGGGTGCTGCCGGCCGGCAAGCGGGACGAGGTCACCCGCCTGATCGGCGAGGGGCACGTCGTCGCAATGGTCGGCGACGGCATCAACGATGCCCCGGCGCTCTCCGCCGCCGCGGTCGGCATCGCCCTGGCGTCGGGCACGGACGTCGCCGTCGAAGCGGCCGATATCGCCCTGCTGCGCAACGACGTGCGCGGCGTGCCCAGGGCCCTGCGGCTGGCCCGGGCCACGATGCGCACGATGCGCCAGAACCTCTTCTGGGCGTTCGTCTACAACGTCGTCGGCATCCCGGTGGCGGCCGGGGTCTTCTACCCGGCCTTCGGGCTGCTGCTCAGCCCGGTGCTGGCCAGCGCCGCGATGGCGGTCAGTTCGGTCAGCGTGGTCGGCAACAGCCTGCGCCTTCGCCGCCTGCCCCTGCCCTGACGGGACGCCGCCACACACGTCGCTGATTTCGGGTAGGATGCCGTCGGTTCCGGCCTCCGGGAGGTGCCCATGATGCGGCTCGGCGCAGCGGTCGTCGTGGTCCTGGCAAGTGTCGTGGCGATGCCGGCGCCTCAGGTCGGCGCGCAGCCCGCCGCCCCACCGAACGCCCTCGCGTCATCTCAAACGGCGCTCTCGCCGGCGGCGCAGGCCGAGTTCCTGCGCACCGCCCGCGTCGTCCGCAGTCGGTCGATCGGCCGCGGGGTCACGGTGCCGCTGCGGCTGACGCTGACCGACGGCACCCTGACCCACGACGCCGCGTTCCAGTCGGTCTACGAGCGTCGCGCCCAGGCCGACTTCGGCCCGAAGGGCGTGGAGTTCAACTTCGCCGATTCGCACCACTTCAACCTGGCCGCCTACGCCCTGGCCGGCATGCTCGACCTCGACGGGATGATGCCGGTCACCGTGCACCGCGTCTGGAACGGCCGGGAGGGCACGATCACCTGGTGGATCGACGACGCCTTCGACGAGTCGACCCGAATCAAGGAGAAGCGGCAGCCACCCAACCCGAGCGCCTGGAACCAGCAGATGTACAAGATGCGGGTGTTCGCGGCGCTGGTCGGCGACACCGACCGCAACCTCGGCAACGTGCTGATCACCCAGGACTGGAAGCTGTGGATGATCGACTTCACGCGGGCCTTCCGGCTCTGGGACGAACTGAAGTACCCGGCCGATCTGCACCAGATCGACCGCACGCTGCTGCAGCGGCTGCGCGAACTCGACGCGGCGACGGTGAAGGCCGCGACCACGCACTGCCTCACCAGCTTCGAGCAGGAGGCGGTGTTGAAGCGCCGCGACCTGCTGGTCGCACACTTCGACGCTCTGATCAAGACCAAGGGCGGGGCCGCCGTGCTCTACGGCGTCGAGCCGAAGCCGCGGCCGCCGGCGCCGCACTAGAGCGCCCCGGGGCGCGATGGTAGAATGAGCCGACTGAGCGGGAGTAACTCAGTGGTAGAGTCACAGCTTCCCAAGCTGTTGGTCGCGGGTTCGATCCCCGTCTCCCGCTCCATCCTTTGCACTTGACCTGCCGCCCCGCCTTCGCCGGCAGCTCCTCCGCCGCTAGCGCACGGACAATCCAGCCCCGAACGCGACCCGGGTGTTGGCCGGCCCGCCGGGCCGATCGCCGATCGCCCCGCGCGGGGTGAGCGCCCAGAAGCGCAGGTCGAGCGAGACGGCGACGTGTTGGCTGACGAACCAGCGGGCGCCGCCCCCGTAGTGGAACACCGTGCCCCAGCCGCTCGGGTCCGGCGCCCCGCCGTCGATCTCCGACGCGACCCGGGCGAGGCCGGCCCCGCCGCTGAGGTAGCTCCAGCCGAGACGGTGTCCGAAGTTCCACGACACGTGCGGGGCGACGGCGGTCAGCCGGGTGGTCACCTGCGCGGCGCCCTCGCTGCCGGTGGAGCGTCCCTGGGCCCACAGCGCGGACGCTCCGAGGCCGAGCCGGCGATGACGCCCCGGGCCGAAGACGATGTGGGCCCCGGCTTCCCCGCCCCAGCCGCGGCCGGGGACGATCGACCCGGCGTCGAGCGCCGTCGGCGTCCAGCCGGCAGTCGCTGGCAGCGACACGGTCAGGGCCCGCGCGTCGATGGCCAGTCCGCCCACGGGATCGCGAAGCTGGGCGATGGCCGGGGTGGCCGCGGCGACACTCATCGCCACGACCGCCAGCGCCAGCCGACGCGCCGGCCGGCTGCTCAGCCACCGCGCCCTCAATAGCCGCTCCGCGCCGCCCCGGAGTCACTGGCGGCTCCACCCGGCGCCGCCGACTCGCGGACGATGCGTACCCCGGCGCTGGCGCCGACCCTGGACGCACCGGCCGCGACCATCGCCTGCACCTGCCCCAGGTCGCGGACGCCGCCGGCCGCCTTGACGCCCATCGCGTCGCCGACGACCCGGCGCATCAGCGCCACATCGGCGACGGTGGCGCCTCCGGGGCCGAAGCCGGTCGAGGTCTTGACGAAATCGGCGCCAGCGGCCTTGGCCAGGGTGCAGGCGGTGACCTTCTCGTCGTCGGTGAGGAGCGCCGCCTCGATGATGACCTTGCTGGTGACACCGCAGGCGCGGCACGCCGTGGCCACGGCCTCGATGTCCTGCTCGACCAGGCGCAGCTCCCCTGATTTGAGCGCGCCGACGTTGATCACCATGTCGATCTCGGTCGCGCCGTCGACGATCGCCCGCCGGGTCTCGTAGGCCTTGACGTCGGCGGTGGTCGCGCCCAGCGGGAACCCGACCACCGAGCACACGCCGACTCCGCTGCCGCGCAGGCGCCGGGCCGCCAGCGCGACCCACGCCGGGTTGACGCAGACGGTGGCGAAGTGATGTTCGGCGGCCTCCCGGCAAAGCGTCTCGATGTCGGCTGCAGTGGCGTCCGGCTTGAGCAGCGTGTGGTCGATCAGCCCGGCCACCGAGCCGCCGCCGCCGGCGGCGTGCAGGCCGAGGCGGGCGGCGCCGGCGTCGAGCACACCCTGGACCTGCGTCGGGCAGCAGTCCTGCTGCACGCCGTGACAGGCACAGCGTGGCGCCGGCTGGCCGCGGTAGGCGGCCAGTTCCTCGGCGATGATCTGCACCAGGCGGCGCAGGTCCACCTCGTGGCGTCGGTCGGCAGCGCCAGTCATCGGCGGGTCTCGAGCGCCTGGATCTTGCCCAGGCGGCGGAGGTACCGGGCTTCGGTCATCGGCGTCGTGCGCCAGGTGTCGACGATGGCCAGCGCGGCCTCGACCGTCACGAGGGTGGCGCCGAGGGCGAGGACGTTGGCGCCGTTGTGCTCGCGGGCGTAGCGGGCCAGCGTGCGATCGGTACACATCGCGGCGCGGACGCCGGCGATCTTGTTGGCGGCGATCGCCGACCCCAGGCCGGCGCCGTCGATGACGACGCCGCCGTCGACTTCGCGATGCGCGACCAGGCGCCCGACCGCCGCGGCGATATCCGGGTAGTCCACCGCCTCGGGTGTCTCGGGACCGACCTCCTGCACGGCAAGCCCCTGGCCGCGCAGGTGATCGCGGATGGCGCGCCGCAGCGCGATACCGGTGTGATCGCTGCCGACGGCCACCCGGGCCACCGGACTCGGCGGCGCCAGGGCCGCCGCGTCGCCCGCCGCGCCGTCGTGGACGACCGTCACCCGCAGTTCGCGCAGGGTGTCGGCGGCGAGCGGGGTGATGTGTCCGCCGCGGGCGAGCACCACCGTCGTGCCGCGCGGGAGGCGGCGGGCGTCGGCTTCGGTGAGCATCTCGAAACGCAGCGGCGTCATCGGCGGCGCTCCCGCCGGCGGGCGTGTGCTACGCTCACCGCCCGATGCCGTCGCCCGTCACGCCGCTGATTGCCGCCGATCGGATCCACACCCGGATCGGCGAACTGGCCACCGAGATCCGTCGCGACGCCCCGACTGCCGAACTCCACTTCATCGCCGTGCTGAAGGGCTCGGTGTTCTTCCTGGCCGATCTCGTCCGCGCGCTGCCCGGGTCGTGCACGATGGACTTCATCGCCGTCTCGAGCTACGCCGGCGGGACGACGTCCTCGGGCGAGGTCCGCATGCTCAAGGACGTCGATCGCGGCCTCCAGGATCGTGACGTGATCGTCGTCGAGGACATCGTCGACACCGGACTCACCCTCAACTACCTGCACGGCATCCTCCGCGCCCGTGGCCCGCGATCGCTGCGCACCGCGTGCCTGCTCTCCAAGCCGGCGCGACGCCAGGTCGACGTGCCGGTCGAGTACGTCGGCTTCGCCATCGACGACCACTTCGTGGTCGGCTACGGCCTGGACTTCGACGAACACTACCGCCACCTGCCGTACATCGGAATCCTCACTTCCTGACCGCGGCCCGCACCGCGTCGGCCGCGTCGCGGGCGTCGCGCAGCACCGCCGCGGCGTCGAGCGTCCGCACCACACCGTCCTGCATCAGGACCCGGCCGTTGACGATGGTCGTCGCCACGTCGTCGCCGCGGGTCGTGTAGACCAGGTGCGACACGGGATCGTAGAGCGGGGTCTGCCGGGCGCGCGTCATCCGCACCGTGATGAGATCGGCGAGCTTGCCGGGCTCGAGCGAGCCGATACGGTCGGCCAGGCCGAGGGCGCGGGCCCCGCCCAGCGTGGCCATCTCGAGCGCGGCGGCGGCGCCGAGCGCCCGCGGGTCGCGGGTGGCGTGCTTGGCGAGGAACGACGCCTGGCGCATCGCCTCGAACATGTCCAGGTCGTTGTTGCTGGCCGCCCCGTCGGTACCCAGCCCGAGCGCCACGCCGGCGGCCAGATAGTCGGTGACCGGCGCGGTGCCGCTGGCCAGTTTCATGTTGCTCTCGGGATTGTGCGCCACCCCGACACCACGGCGGGCCAGCACGGCGATGTCGTCGGGCGACACCCAGACGCCGTGCGCCGCCAGCGTCCGTGCCCCGGTGAAGAACCCGAACGACTCCAGGTAGGCTGTCGGGCTGACGGCGCCGCGCTCGCGGGCGGCGGCCACCTCGGCTTCCGTCTCGGCGAGGTGGATGAGGAGCGGGACGCCCTCGCGGACCGCCAGGTCGCGGGCCGCTGCCAGGGTGGCTTGATCGTTGGTGTAGAGGGCGTGAGGCGCCACCGCCGGCACGATGAGGTCGTCGCGCTTGTAGCGGGCGATGAAGGCGGCGGTGCGCGCCAGCCCGTCGGCCGGCGTCTTCGCGTCGGCGACCGGAAACTGGATGATCGTCTGGCCGAGGACGCCGCGCAGGCCGGCGGCCCTGGTGACGGCGGCGATCTCCTCCTCGAAGTAGTACATGTCGGCGTAGGTCGTCGTTCCCGACTGGATCATCTCCAGCGCCGCCAGGCGGGTGCCGGTGCGGACGAACGCCGGACTCACCGTCCTGGCCTCGGCGGGAAAGATGTACTGCTCGAGCCAGTCCATCAGCGCCAGGTCGTCGGCCAGGCCGCGGTAGAGCACCATCGGCGCGTGGGTGTGCGTGTTGATCAAACCGGGCAGGACGACCTGACCGGTCGCGTCGAGCGTGGTCTGGGCGCGATACGCGGCCGCGATCGCCGGGCTCGGGCCGACGGCGACGATCCGTTCGGCGTCGATGGCGACCGCGCCGTCGGCGAGCACGCGCCGCCCGGCATCCATCGTCACCACCGTGCCACCGCTCACCACCAGGGCGACCTGGACGGGCTGGCGTGCCGCCGGCGGCACCACCGCCAGCGCGGCCAGCGCCACCGCGATGCCGAAGCTCGATCGCACCCGACGATTGTAGGCGATTCCCCTGCCCGGTCGGGGCGCGCCCAGCGTGGTATAACTCGCACCGCCGTGGTCCATCTCATCACCCACCCGTTCGTCCACGACGCGCTGGCCACGCTGCGCGACGCGACCACGCCGCCCGACATCTTCCGACGCGTCGCCAAACGGATGGCGTTGCTCATCACCGCCGACGTCCTCAAGGACGTCGCCACCGTGGACGGCACGGTGCAGACGCCGCTCGGCCCGGCCTTCGCCCGGCGGGTCGACGTGCAGGTGACGCTGGTGCCGGTGCTCCGCGCCGGTCTGGGCATGATCGACGGCGTCCTCGACCTGCTGCCGTCGGCCCGGGTCGGTCACATCGGTCTGCAGCGCGACGAGGCGACGGCGATGGCCGAGCGCTACTACGTGAAGCTGCCGCCGCGCATCGAGCACGACGTCGTGCTCATCACCGACCCGATGCTGGCCACCGGCGGCAGCGCCGTGGCCGCCATCGAGATCGTGCGCGCCGCCGGCGCCCGCGACGTCCGCTTCGTCTGCATGGTGGCGGCCCCGGAGGGCATCGCCGCCATCGAGCGCCGCTACCCCGAGGTGCCGATCTACACGCCGGTGGTCGATCGTGAGCTGAACGCCCACAAGTTCATCGTCCCGGGACTCGGCGATTTCGGCGACCGCCTGTTCGGCACGGTCTGACCCGGGCGGGTCCGGCCCGGTTGCGCCGCCTCGAGGGTTGGCGGTAGAGTTGGAAGTCTCTCCGGGCGCGCTTGGCTCAGCGGTAGAGCACCGCCTTCACACGGCGGGGGTCCAAGGTTCGAATCCTTGAGCGCGCACCACCCTCCTCCACGTCGCCACCAGACCGGGGCACGCACGGCCAGCGACGACGGCGCGTCGTTCGCGATCCGGCTGGCGACGGCGCGCGCACGGCGGGAGGCCCTCGCCGCGACGTTCGAGGCGTACCGCATCATCGACGGCGCCGGTGACGGGGTGCCTGGGGTCTCGCTGGATCGCTACGGTCCCTGGGCGACGCTGAACGTCGGCGAAGACGCCGGCTGGAGCGACGCCGCGGTCACCGACGCGGCGCGCCGCTCGCTCGACGTGCTGGCGCCCGACGGCGTGGCGGCGATCTACGTCAAGCCGTTCGCGCGCGACCGGAGCCGGCTCGGCGGCCGGCTGCCCGACGAGAGCCGGCGCCCGGAGCCGCGGGCCGGCGTCGTCCAGCCCGAGACGCTGGTCATCGACGAGTACGGGGCCAGGTTCGAGGTCCGCCCCTACGATGGCCTGTCCACCGGTCTCTTCCTCGAGCACCGCGAACACCGCCGCGCCCTGGCCGCCCGACGACCCGCCCGGGTGCTGAACCTGTTCGCCTACACCTGCGGGTTCGCCGTGCCGCTGGCGCAGGGCGGGGCCGCGGTCACCAACGTGGACGTGTCGGCGCGGTATCTGGCCTGGGGCCGCCGCAACCTGGCGCTCAACCACCTCGACGCCGCCCGGGTGCGCTTCCTGCGCCGCGATGCCCTCGACTATCTGCGCACGGCTGGACGCGCCGGTGAGCGCTTCGACCTGGTGATCCTCGACCCCCCGAGCTTCGGCGCCGCCGACCCGCGGCGCGGCATCGGGGCCTGGCGGGCGGTGGACGACTACCCCGGCCTGGTACGCGCCGCCGTGGCGGTGCTGGCGCCTGGCGGCGCGGTGTTCGCCGCAACCAACACCCGCGCACTGGCCCGCGACGAGGGGCTACCCCGCCTGGTCAGCGCGGCGCTCGGTCGGCCACCGCAGTGGCTGGCGTTGCCGCCTTGGCCGGTCGATGTCACCGATCGGGCGCGGGTGGCGGCGGTGCTGTTCGCGCCGTAGCCGCCACCGTCGTTACCGCGTCCGCCATCGCGGCGTCCCATGCCGGACGGTCCCGGTGGGCGGGCGCTTCCCAGACCCGCCACGATTCCGGCGACTCGGTGGGGGTGGCAAGGACCACGTGCTCGAGGTACAGCCATGGCGCGGACGGCCCACCGTAGCGGGCATCGCCGGCGAGCGGCGCACCCAGATGCGCCAGCATCACCCGAATCTGGTGATAGCGCCCCGTGTGCAGCGCGACCAGCACGTCGGTGAGCGCGTCGGCGCCGGGCACGCCAGCCGCCCGGACCAGGTCGAGCGACGACGGCTTGCCGCCCGCGCGCACCACGCGGGCCTGGCGGCCGTCGACCTTGAGATACGCGCGATGGCGGCCGAGCAGGCGCTGGACCTCGTCCAGCGGGGCGGCGACCCTGGCCACGTACCACTTGCGCCAGCGGCGGGCGGCGATGTCGGCGGCGTGTCGCGCCGCCGACTCGCGGGAGCGGGCGACGAGCACCAGGCCGCACGCCGGGGTGTCGAGCCGATGGACCAGCCTGAGCCCGGTGTGGCCGCCGGCCGCCAGACGTGCCAGGAGCGAATCGGCCGCGGGATCGCGCGGCAGCTCACACGGCAGCCCGGCCGGCTTGACGACGACGAGCTCGTCGGGCCCGTCGTGCACCACCGGCACCGCCATCGCCGGCTATTTCTTGGCTTCGGCCAGGAGCAGGTCGACGGCCTGCGCGTAGTGGGCGTCGGCGGCGGCGAACGCCTTCATGTACTCGTCTTCCGACATCTTGTCTTCGCGCCAGTTGCCGTCGAAGCGCATCGTCGTGCCGCCGGCATCCCGCATGTCGACCGGGCCGTCACGGCCCTCGCGGCGGGGCCGCAGCCCGTCGGCGTTGACGTCGGTGACGAAGATCCGCGACTCGACGATCGACGCCGCGTTCAGCTCGATGTAGACGTCGCGGTAGTCGCGATTGACGAGCTTCTCGTTGAGCAGCGGCGGCGCGGCGTAGCGGGCCGAGATCACCATCAGCTGGCCCGGGAAGTGGAGGGCCGCCACGAAGGCGTCGGGGGCCGAGGGGTCCTTGGCAGCGATGGCGTCGAGCTTCTTGCCCGCCAGAACCTTCGCCAGCTCGGTGGCGCCGGCCGCCGACTTGACGTCCTGGGCCGCGGCGTCGGCAGCGAACAGCACCGCTGCGGCCAGCGCCGCGACGCCCGCGAACACACGTGCCTGCCTCATGGGTCTCGCCTCCTGACGCCGGGGGTGGCGTCCGCTGTGTCAACCGATGAAGAGCGACTCCTCGTCGTCGGACGCCACCGCCCGCTGCGACCGGCGGCGCCGCGACACCTCGCGGAGCTCACGGAAGGCACCGAAGGCGGCCCGGGCGGCGGCGACAAACGCCATGCCTTTCTGCGCCGGTCCGCCGAGCGCCCGGGCGGCAATCGCCATGGTGCGCTCGGCCGACAGTGCCAGGTCGCCGAACATCCGGTCGGCGCGCTCGACCTGGGCCGTCGCCAGCCGCATCGCCCGCTGCGCCTCGGCCGACACCTCGGTGAGGTTGGCGATGAGCGGCTTCAGGTCGCGTTCGACCTGGGTGGTCAACGCGTCGACCCGCCGCGCCAGACGCAGCCCCATCACGATGGCGCCGACCTGGATGGCCGCCATCAGCGCCACCGCGATTGCGATGATCGCCAACCAGACGTCGGTCACGCGTTGCGCCCTTCCTCGCGCGCCTGCTGGAACGCCTCACGGCCGCGCTCGATGGCGGTCGTGACGCTGTCGCGCTGGCGCTGGTAGAACTCCCGGCCCTGGTCGGCGGCCTCCCGGGCGGCGTCGCGAGCCCGATCGCGGCCCTCGCGCGCCCGCCGGCCGAGGTACTCCCGGGTTTCCTCCCCGGCCGCCGGGGCGAACAACAGGGCCACGGCCGCACCGGCCATCGCCCCGAGCATGAATGCCAGCATCACCGACCCGCCGCTCGCGTCTCTCGACATATGTCCTCCTGGTCCTCGTCCGCAGTCAGAACAGGCTGACCTTGACGTTGAGGTACTTCTTCGGGTCCTTCCGGATGTCCGAGACGAGCTGCCGCAGCTCGGCCACCGAGGCGTTCATATTGTCATAAAGCACGTCATCCTGCAGGAGCCGGCCGGCTGTGCCGCGGCCCGACTGCAGGCCGACGGACAAATCGTCGAGCCGGCGCGTCAGCGCGTCGAGCCGGGTGTAGAGCGCCTCGTCGGTGAGCAGGCGCCCGGCGGTGCCTTCGCCCTTGGCGAGACGGCCCGACACCGTTTCGAGACTGGCCGCTGAGGCGGTGAGCGACCGGGCCAGGGCCGGATCGGCCAGCAGCTGGCCGAGGCTGCCCTCGCCGGCGCGGATGCGGGTGGTGATGGCGTTGAGGTTGGCCGTCGCCCCGGAGAGTTCGTCGTAGACCGCCGGGTCGTTCACCAGCCGCGCCAGGCTGCCCCGGCCGCGCTCGACCGCCGTGGTCACCCGGGTCGCGGCCTGGACCAGTGCCTCGATGTCGCGGTAGGCGGCGTCGTCGGTCAGGAGCCGGCCGAGGGTGCCCTTGCCGGCCCGCAGGTCGGCGAGCAGCTGCTGGGTTTCGGTGAGCCCGCTGCTGGCGGCCTCTGACAGTGCCGCAATGGAGCCGGGGTCGACGCCGGATGGGACATAGCCCCAGTCCGGAATCGAGGTCCCGGTGGTGGCCGGGGTGATGTCCAGCGCGCCTTCGCCGAGCATCGAGATCGCGCCGATCACCGCCAGCGAGCGGGTGGTGATGAGCGGCCGGACGTCCTTGGTGACCTCGAACCACACGTCGACGACGTCGCCGGCCAGCACCACGTCGGTGACCACGCCGACCTCGATCCCGGCCAGCCGCACCGGCGTGCCGCCGCGGACGGTGGCGATGTTGGCAAAGCGGGTCTTGAGCGGGTAGCGCTGCCAGAAGAAGCCGCCCTCCCCGCCGACGGCGAACGCCAGCAGGGCCGTCATCACGATCGCGAAGACGGCCAGGATGCCGATCTTCAGCTCGGCCCAGGCCAGGGATCGGGTGCGTGGCATGGCATCACTCCTAGGAGAGGAACTCGCGCAGGTACGGATCGGTCGACGCCCGCAGTTCGTCGGCCGAGCCCTCGAAGACGATCAGGCCGTCGCGCAGCATCACGAAGTCGGCCTCCTCCACCTTCTCGGGCGAGGCGGCGACCATCGCCGGCCCGGATGGCGATCGGCGGGCGCCGTGGGTGGCGATATAGAAGGCGTCGCGCAGCTGGTGCGTGACCAGGACCGATGTCACCCCTTCCAGGTCGCGCAGCTTGATGATCTCGGCGTCGACGGTCAGCGCGGTCATCGGGTCGAGACCGGTCGTCGGCTCGTCGTAGAGCAGCAGCCGCGGCTTGAAGGCCATTGCCCGCGCGATCGCCACCCGCCGACGCTGGCCACCGGAGAGCTCCGCGGGCATGCGGTCGATGTACGGGCCGAGCTCGACGAACCCGAGCACCTCCTCGACACGCTGGCGGACCTCGGCGAGGGGCATGTCGCTCTCCTCGTAGAGCTTGAAGCCGACGTTCTCGCCGACGGTCAGGGAGTCGAACAGGGCGCCCTCCTGGAAGACCATGCCGGTCTGGTCGCGGACGCCGAGCAGGTCCTCCTCGCGCATGCCGTCGATGCGCACGCCGTGGACCCAGATCCGCCCGGCGTCGGGCCGCAGCAGCCCGAGGATGAGCTTGAGCACGGTCGACTTCCCGGAGCCGCTGGCGCCGAGGAAGATCTTGGTGAAGCCGGGATACAGCGTGAAGCTGACGCCGCGCAGCACGACGTTGTCGTCGAAGGCCAGCTGGACGTCCTCGAAGACCACCACCGGCGCGTCACCGGGTCGGCCCTTGGCCGGGCCACGCAGGGTGTCGGGCACGGGCGGCATCAGAAGAGGAGCGACAGCAGCAGCTGCGTGGAGAAGAAGTCCATGGCGATGACCGCCACCGAGGCGGTGACGACCGAGTTGGTGGTGGCGCGGCCGACCCCCTGGGTGCCGCCGCGGGTGCGCAGGCCGACGTGGCAGCCGACGGTGACGATGATGAAGCCGAGGAAGAACGGCTTGGCGATGCCCATCCACACGTCCTCGATGAACAGCCCGTCGACGACCGACGACCAGTAGAGGCCGCTGGCCACGCCCAGGACCTGGGTGGAGACCACCCAGCCGCCGAGCAGGCCGACGGTGTTGGCGATGACGGTGAGCACCGGCGTCATCAGGATGCCGGCCAGCACCCGCGGGACCACGAGCTTGCGGATCGGGTCGGTGCCGAGGGCCCGCAGGGCGTTGATCTGATCGGTCACCGCCATCGAGCCGAGTTCGGCGGCGATGCCCGAGCTCACCCGGCCGGCCAGCATCAGCGCCGTCAGCACCGGCCCGAGCTCCTTGATCATCGAGGCGCTGACCAGCCGGCCGACGAACGGCCGGGCGCCGAACTGGTCGAGGGTGAAGCCGGACTGCAGGGCCAGCACGGCGCCGGTGAACAGGCCGGTCAATACGACGACGGTCATCGACCCGACGCCGATGGCGTCGAGCTGCTCGACCAGATCGTGGACGTAGAACGGCCGGCTCACCGACCGGCGGGCGGTCGCCCCGGCCAGCCTGGTGTACTCCTGCAGCTCGAGGAGCGCCGACTTCAGCCACTCGATCATGCGGGAGAGCGCGTTCCAGGCGCGCCGGGCGGGGCGACGCCGAGATCCCGCCGCTTGGCGGCGGCGATCTGGTCGCGGAGCGCGGCCGCGGCCTCGAAGTCGAGGTTCGCGGCGGCCTCACGCATCCGCCGTTCGAGTCCGGCGACGTGCGCGTCGAGGTCGGCGACGGTGGCGAAGCCGCCGCGGGGATCGCGCTCGCCGCTGCCGTAGTCGCGCTCGTAGACGCTGTGCAGCACCCCGTCGATGTTCTTGACGATGCTGGTCGGGGTGATGCCGTGCTCGCGGTTGTAGGCCTCCTGGATGGCCCGCCGGCGCGCGGTTTCGTCGATGGCCGTCTTCATCGAGTCGGTGACGGTGTCGGCGTACATGATCACCCGGCCCTCGACGTTGCGGGCGGCCCGCCCGGCGGTCTGGATGAGCGAGCCGCCGGAGCGGAGGAACCCTTCCTTGTCGGCGTCGAGCACCGCCACCAGCGACACCTCCGGCAGGTCGAGGCCCTCGCGCAGCAGGTTGATGCCGACCAGCACGTCGAACTCGCCGCGACGCAGGTCGCGCAGGATCTCGACCCGCTCGAGCGTGTCGATGTCCGAGTGCAGGTAGCGCACCCGGACCCCGAGCTCGTGGTAGTACTGCGTCAGATCTTCGGCCATCCGCTTGGTGAGAGTGGTGACCAGAGTGCGCTCCCGGCGCGCCACCCGGCTGCGGATCTCGGCCAGCAGGTCGTCGACCTGGCCCTTCACCGGCCGGACCTCGATCGGCGGGTCCATCAGGCCGGTCGGGCGGATCACCTGCTCCACCACCACGCCGTGCGACTTCTCCAGCTCGTACGGCCCCGGCGTCGCCGACACGAACACCACCTGCGGGACCCGGGCCTCCCACTCGGCGAAGCTCAGCGGGCGGTTGTCGAGGGCCGACGGCAGCCGGAACCCGTACTCGACCAGCACCTCCTTGCGCGAGCGGTCGCCGAAGTACATGCCGCGCACCTGTGGCACCGTCTGGTGGCTCTCGTCGACGATGAGCAGGGCGTCCGAGGGCAGGTAGTCGAGCAGTGTCGGCGGCGGCTCCCCCGGTGCCCGCCCGGTGAGGTGGCGCGAGTAGTTCTCGATGCCGTGGCAGTAGCCGATCTCCTTGATCATCTCGAGGTCGAACATCGTCCGCTGGTGGAGTCGCTGGGCCTCGAGCACCCGCCCTTCGTGTTCGAGGAAGCCGCGGCGTTCGGCCAGCTCCGCCTTGATCGCCTCGGCGGCGTCCTTCAGCCGGTCGCGGGTGGTGACGAAGTGGGTTTTCGGATAGATGGCCAGCCGGTCGTGCCGGCGCAGGGTGCGACCGGTGAGCGGGTCGAAGGTGGCCAGCTCGTCGATCTCGTCGCCGAACAGCCCGATGCGCACCGCCGTTTCGTCGTAGGAGGGGTGCACCTCGACGATGTCGCCCCGGACCCGGAAGGTGCCGCGGCCGAACTCCAGGTCGTTGCGCTCGTAGAGGATCTCGACCAGCTTGCGGAGCAGGTGATCGCGCGAGGTCCGCTGCCCCTTCTCGAGCGGCAGCACCAGCCCGTAGTAGGCCTCGGGCGAGCCGAGGCCGTAGATGCAGCTGACGCTGGCGACGATGATGACGTCGCGGCGTTCGAACAGCGATCGGGTCGCCGACAGCCGCATCCGGTCGATCTCGTCGTTGATCGTCGATTCCTTCTCGATGTAGGTGTCGCTGGCCGGCACGTAGGCTTCCGGCTGGTAGTAGTCGTAGTAGCTGACGAAGTACTCGACGGCGTTGTCCGGGAAGAAGCGCCGGAACTCCTGGTAGAGCTGCGCGGCGAGGGTCTTGTTGTGGGCCATCACCAGCGTCGGCCGGTTCACCCTGGCGACGACCTGGGCCATCGTGAAGGTCTTGCCCGATCCGGTGACGCCGAGCAGCGTCTGGTGCGCGTCACCGCGCTCCAGCCCGGCGACCAGCTCGGGTACGGCGTGCACCTGATCGCCGGCGAGCTCGAAGTCGGTGACGAGGGAGAAGCGGTCGAGTGGCGCCGGCATGAGGTGGTCCGGAGGCGTCCGGACGGGTGGAGTGCCCGCTCCGGCAGCGTACCACACGGCTATGCGCGGCCGGGACGCGGGCCGGCGCCGCGGCGCCGCCGGCCGCACCCCGGCGCGGCGGGGAGGAACGGCGGGGCCGGGCGGGCGCAGGTCGGCGGTATAATGAGGGGTTGTCGCCGATGCAGGCCCGCCCGCTGGGAGACGGCTGTCGCTAGATGAGGTGCCTCGCGGTCTGTCAGACCGAGCTGGTCGGCCGCATCCTGCACGCCGTGCTGAGCCCGCGGATGGAGCTCGACCTGGTGGTCGAGAGCCGGGCCCTGGCCCGCCGGCTGCACGACGCCGGGGCGTCGGTGACCGCCGCCGACCCGCGCCGTCTCGACACTTACGTTCGCGCCGACCTGTTGCCGAGCACCGCCGTCGTCGTCGAGGACGCCCACCAGCGCGGCCTGAAGCGCATCCTCGAGGCGGTTCGCGATGCCGGCGGCGTGCTGGTCTACCTGCTCGGCACCGGTCCGGAGGACGACGCCCGCACCGAGAAGCTGCGCAGCGCGTTCCCGGAGGTGACCGGCGTCACCCTGGCCGAGCTGGTCGAGCCCCGCCTCGGCGCCGAGCTGGAACGGTCACTGACCCGCCAGCGGGTGCAGCAGTACCAGCGCTACTTCAGCGACGCCGACCGGGTCCTCATCCTCACCCACCACGATCCGGATCCCGACGCCATCGCCAGCGGCCTGGCCCTGCGGACGCTGCTGCGCCGCACCAAGCAGACGGCGATCATCGGCACGATGCAGCCGGTGGCGCGCCCCGAGAACCAGCGGATGCTGAAGCTGCTCGAGATCGGCGTCGACACCGTCACCGCCGACGAGTTCGCCTCGTTCGACAAGATCGCCCTGGTCGACGTCCAGCCCCACTACTTCGGCGAGTCGCTGCGCCACGTCGACCTGGTCGTCGACCACCATCCCGAGACCACCGGCTACACCGCCGTCTTCAAGGACATCCGCTCGCACTACGGCTCGACCTCGACCATCCTCACCGAGCATCTGCGCGCCGTCGACCTCGACATCTCGGAGCGCACCGCGACGGCGATGCTCTACGCCATCAAGTCGGACACCCTGTTCTTCAACCGCCAGGCCAACCGCGCCGACCTCGACGCGTTCTCGTTCCTCTATCCGCTCGCCGACGCCGGCCTCATCCGCAAGATGGAGGGCGCGGAAATCACCCGCGAGCGGCTCGACTACGTGATCAAGGCGTGGCAGCAGGGGCGGATGATGGAGCACGTCTTCTGCGCCTTCCTTGGCGAGCCGCCGCGCGACGACTTCATCCCCTACGTCGCCGATTTCTATCTGCAGCTCGAGGACGTGCAGTGGACGGTGGTGTCCGGCGTCGTCAACGACCAGATGGTCGTCTCGGTGCGCAACCTCGGCTACTCGCGCAACGCCGGCGACTTCGTCCGCCGCTGGTTCAACGACATCGGCAGCGCCGGCGGCCACCGCACCATGGCCAAGGCGGTGGTGCCGCTCGAGGCGTTCCAGAACAAGTTCGGGGCCCGCGAGGGCAGTCTGGTCAACCAGCGGATGCTCGAGCTGGTGCTCGACTTCCTCCACGAGCTGAACGGCCGCAAGTCCTGAGCGCGGCCCGCCCGGGTCGGCGCCCTCAGCGGCCCCAGCCGGCTTCCATCACCTTGTCGCCGGCGGCGCCGAGCGCCGGCTCGATGAAGAGGCGGTGGGCGTCGTCGGCGCCCCGCGCCACCAGTTCGTCGAGGACCAGGCGGCGGTCGGCGGCGGCGTCGTCGGCGCCGCCCAGGTCGAGCGGGCCGATGGCGTTGTGGGGCGGGCGGATGACGAACACGGCGTGGAAGTGCGCGTGCGCAAAGCGCACGGCGTCGCGGACCGCCGCGGTCTCCTCCCCCGCCAGCCACTCGCTCAACCGGCCGCGCAGATCGACGCGGGCCGGCCGCAGCGCGTGCGGCGGGGCGGCGTCGGGAGTGGCCGTGACGACCAGGACCTGCTCGACGCCGGCGGCGGCGGTCTCCTCGAGCAGCCGGATGAGCAGGCCCGGCCGGTCGCTGGCCCGGTGCACTTCGCCACGCCAGTAGCCGTCGGCGGCGAAGCGGATGGGGTGCGGGTCGGAGACCGCCGGCAGCGTCGCCGCGGCGGCGACCACGTCGGCCAGCTGGCTGCGCGCGTCGGTGGTGACCGCAAACGCCTCGGCACGCCGCGACGCCGGGCCGGACGCCGGGGGGAACAGGCGGGTGCCGGCCTCGCCGCCGACGTGGCCGACGACCAGGTCGCGGCGGGCGTCGACGTCGTGGATCGCCAGCAGCAGGTCGCGCTGACCGGGCTGACCGGCGCTGCTGGCGAGCAGCTCGGCGTAGCGCTGGCTGAGGTCGGGGGCGGTGGGCCGGGGCAGGGCGGCGCCGCCGCGCAGCAGGTCCCACAGCGCGCCGGTGGCCAGGCGCGCGAAGCCGCGCGAGTCGATCGGCCCGCCGAGCAGGCGCCACGGGGCCGCTCCGATCTGCCGTCGTGGCGAGCGGACCGCGGCCCACGCGGCCCCGGCCGCGAGGGCGACCGCGACGCTGCCTGACACGAGCAGCGCCAGACGGGGGACCCAAGTGGGCAGCTGGCCAGGGGCGAACGCCCAGGCCACCAGGTCGGCGTAGGCGGTGGCCAGCGTCGCCCCGGCCTCGAGCCCGACCAGGCCGAGCGCCAACGCGATCGGCCAGACGGCGATCGCTCCGGCGAGCAGGACGAGCGGGCTCACCACCAGCGCCGCGACGGCCGCCAGCGCACCGCCGATGGCCCGGTACTGCCAGGTGAAGCGGTAGCCGGCCTGCAGGCCCTGACGCCGCCAGAACCCGAGCGGCTCCCACAGCGTCGCCGCACCGTCGACGGCGAACAGCAGCGCCCCGAGCGCGCCGACGCCGCGGCCGGCGACCAGATCGACCTTCACCCCGGCGTCGTGCAGCGCCTTCAGCACGCCGGCGTGGTAGGCGCCGTCGGCGCCGACGCCGCTCAGCACGACCGCGGTGGGGCGTTCCGGCGAGTAGAGGTCGTGAGGGGCGCGAGGTCCGCGGGGCACGCGGCTCTACTCTACTCGCCCGGCGGGGTGCCGCCTACTCGTCGTGGATGGTGACCAGCTTGATCAACTCGAAGCGGCGGGCGCCGGCCGGGGTCGTCACCGCGACCTCGTCCCCCTCTTCCTTGTTGAGCAGGGCGCGGCCGATCGGCGACGCGGTGGAGATGAGGCCCTTCTCGGCGTCGGCGTCCTCGGGCATCACCAGCTGGTAGACCGTCTCGCTGCCACCGGGCTCGCGCAAGGTGACCGTCGAGCCGAAGCCCGCCTTGTCGTGCGGGATACGGTCGAGGTTCATCAACGCGACCTCGTTGCGACGCCGGGTGAGCATGGCGATACGCGCCTGGACGTAGGTCTGGCGCTCCTTGGCCGCCTGGTACTCGGCGTTCTCGCGCAGATCCCCGAACTCCCGGGCGCGCTGGATCTCCTTGGGGAGCTCCGTCTTCAGCTCGCGCTCGAGGGCGGCGATGTCGTCGTCGAACCGCTTGAGAATACGGTCTTTCATCGGTCGAAACGCCTACTGTAGCACACGGACTGGTATGCTCCAGGCGGGCGCCGCCCGTGCCGGTGCCGCGCATGTCCCAGCTGCCCGTCATCACCTCGCGACGCCATCCGCTCATCGCCGCCTGCCGCGATGCCCGCGCCGGCGGCGACGACCAGCCGCTGCTCCTCGACGGCTGGCACCTGGTCGTCGAGGCGACGCACTCGCCGCTGGCCGTCGATGCCGTGCTGCTCGGGCACGACCCGCCCGGAGCGGCCGAGCGGGCCGCCATCGCCGCGCTGGTCGAGCGCGGCGCGCAGGTGGTGCGCGTCACCGCCGACGTGATGCACGCCGCCAGCCCGGTGCGCACGCCCTCGGGCGTCGTCGCCCTGGCGCGTCGGCGCGTCGTCGACCTCGATGCCGTGATCGGCGGCGGTCCGGCACTGGTCGCGGTCCTCGTCGACGTCCAGGACCCCGGCAACGTCGGCGCAGTCGTCCGCACCGCCGAGGCCGCCGGCGCCACCGGAGTGGTCGCGGCCGGCATCTCGGCCGACCCGTTCGGGTGGAAGGCCCTGCGCGCCTCGATGGGCAGCGCCTTCCGCCTGCCGGTCGCCCGCCTGACCGACCGCCACGCGATCATCGGTGAACTGCGGGCGCGCGGGCTCGCGCTGGTGGCGTTGGCGCCGCTCGACGGCCAGCCGCCAGACGCCCTCGATCTGACCGCCCCGACGGCATTGCTGCTCGGCGGCGAGGGCGGCGGCCTGCCCGACCCGATCGTGGCCGGCGCCGACGTCCGGCTGCGGCTGCCGATGCGGCCGCCGGTCGAGTCGCTCAACGTCGCCGTGGCCGGTGCCCTCGCCCTCTATGCCGCCATGGCGCAGCGCCAGGGGCGGCCATGAGTGGCGGGCTCTTCGACGACGATGCCGGCGCCGCGGCCCCGCCGCCGGCGCCGCTGGCCGAACGGATGCGCCCGCGCACGCTCGACGAGATCGTCGGCCAGGAGGCGCTGCTGGCGCCGGGGCGCCCGCTGCGCGAGGCGATCCGGCGCGACGTGCTGCAGTCAGTGATCCTGTGGGGCCCGCCCGGATCGGGCAAGACCACCCTGGCCCGGCTCATCGCTCAGGCCACCGACGCCGAGTTCGTCGCCTTCAGCGCCGTGCTCTCCGGCATCAAGGAAATCAAGGACGTGATGGCGGCGGCCGAGCAGCGGCGGCGGCGCGGCCGGCGGACCATCGTCTTCGTGGACGAGATCCACCGCTTCAACCGCGCCCAGCAGGACGCCTTCCTGCCGCGGGTCGAGGCCGGCGACATCGTGCTCATCGGCGCCACCACCGAGAACCCGTCGTTCGAGGTCAACGCGGCGCTGCTGTCGCGGTCCAAGGTCTTCGTCCTCGTGCCGCTCGACCGCGCCGCCGTCGTCACCATCCTCGAGCGGGCCCTGGCCGACGAGGACCGCGGCCTCGGGCGCCAGCAGGCCGACGTCGACGGCGACGCGCTGGCGGCGATCGCCGAGGCCGCCGACGGCGACGCCCGGCGGGCGCTGAACCTGCTGCAGCTGGTCGTCGCCGCGGCGCCCCAGCCGGCCGGCCGGCCGCGCATCGACCTGCCGCTGGTCCGCGCGACGCTGCAGCGCAAGACCCTGCGCTACGACAAGTCCGGCGAGGAGCACTTCAACCTGATGTCGGCGCTGCACAAGTCGCTGCGCAACAGCGACCCGGACGCCAGCGTCTACTGGCTGGCGCGGATGGTCGAGGCCGGCGAGGACCCGATGTATATCGCCCGCCGCCTGGTCCGCTTCGCCTCCGAGGACGTCGGCAACGCCGATCCGCAGGCGCTGGTCGTGGCGATGGCCGCCCGCGATGCCCTGCACTTCATCGGCATGCCCGAAGGCAACACGGCGCTGGCCCAGGCCGCGCTCTACCTGGCCACGGCGCCGAAGAGCAACGCCACCTACCTGGCGTACGGGGCCGCCGCCGCGGCCGCCGAGCGCGACGGTGCCGAACCGGTGCCGCTGCACCTGCGCAACGCCCCGACGCGGCTGATGAAGGCCCTCGACTACGGGCGGGGCTACCAGTACGCCCATGACGACCCCGAGGGCGTCGCCGAGATGGAGTGCCTGCCGGACCGGCTGCGCGGGCAGCGCTTCTACGCCCCGACCGAACGCGGCTTCGAGAAGGAGATCAAGCGGCGGTTGGACGGGTGGGAGGCGATCAAGGCCAAGAGACGTGGGAGCGGCTAGCGGCTCGCGGCTCACGGCTCGGTCCGATGCGCCCGGAGCGAAGTGTCTCGCCAGGTGCAGAGCCGTTTGCTCCTTCAGGATCACAGCGTGACGGCGGTGCTGACCAACCGCTGGCCGCTGCTCCTAGATCCTCTCGAATCTGCGCTCCAGCTCCCGCCGCGAGATGCGGAACATCACCGGCCGGCCGTGCGGACAGACCGTGGAGTAGGCGGTGGCGCGGAGCTCCTCGAGGATGTGCCGCATCTTCTCCGGCGTGAGCGGATCGTGGGCTTTCACCGCGGCATGACAGGCCATGGTCGCGGCGATCTGCTGCACCGCCTGTTCGGCCACCAGCCCGCGGTCGAGCCCGTCGAGGTCGTCGGCCAGGGCGCGCAGCGCCCGGTCGGCGTCGGCCGGGGCGAGCAGCGCCGGGACCGCGAGCACCCGCACGCTGGCGCCGCCGAAGTCCTCGATCTCGAAGCCGAAGCGGGCCAGGTCGGCGCCTCGGGCGACCAGCGCCGCGTGGCCGGCACCGGGCAGGTCGAGGACCATCGGCAACAGCAGCCCCTGGCGCTCGAGCGGTGCCTCGGTGAGCCGCTCCAGGATCCGCTCGTACAGCACACGCTCGTGGGCGACGTGCTGATCGACGATGACGATACCCTCGTCGTCGACGGCGATGATGAAGGTCTGGCGGAACTGACCCAGGGGCTCGAGCGGGCGATCGACGCCGACCGGCGCCTCGCGGACCGCCTCCGGAGCAGCGGCGAGCCATTCGGCTGGTGAGGGGTAGCTCCACCGGCCGGTCGGAGCCAGGGGCGCCGATGGCCACGGCCGCCAGCCGGCCTCCCCGGTCCCGCCGGCGCCAGGAGCCCCCGGCGGCGTGACCCCGGCGGCGGTGGCGACCGCCATCGCCGACGGTGGCAACCCGGGCATCCCTGCCCCGCCCAGCGCCTCGGCCACGCCCCGCCGGACGACCTCGTGGACCAGTGACTGATCGGCGAAGCGCACCTCGGCCTTGGCCGGGTGCACGTTGACGTCGATGCGGTCGAGCGGCACGTCGAGGAAGAGATGGACCTCCGGGCTGCGCTCCTTGATCGACGCCGCCTGGTAGGCGTCGAGGATCGCGTGCGCGATGGTCTTGTCGCGGACCACCCGGCGGTTGACGAAGACGTGCTGCGGGCCGCGGGTCGTCCCCTGGTCGGCCAGCGCCGCCACCAACCCGGAGAGGCGGACGCCATGGGTCTCGCGGGCCACGGCGACCAGGTCGGGCCGGTCGCCGTAGACCTGGAACAGCCGGTCGTCCAGCGAGCGCGCCGGCGGGCACTGCAGGATCATCCGGCCGCCGTTGGTCAGGGTCACGCCGACCTCGGGATGGCAGAGCGCCAGCTGGGTGACCAGCCTGGAAATGTGCGCCGACTCGGCGGCGTCCGACTTCAGGAACTTGCGGCGCGCCGGCAGGTTGAAGAACAGATCGTCGACCGTGACGGCCGTGCCCGGCGGCGCGCCGACGGTCCGGGCCGGTTCGACGGCCCCGCCGAGGACCACGATCTCGGTTCCGGCGTCCTCGCCGCGGGCCCGGGTGCGCAGCGTGAACCGGGACACCGAGGCGATGCTCGGCAGGGCTTCGCCGCGGAAGCCGAGCGTGGCGATGGCGGCGAGATCGCCCGCCGACGCGATCTTGCTGGTGGCGTGGCGTTCCAGGCACAGCCGGGCGTCGTCGGCCGACATGCCGATGCCGTCGTCCTCGACCCGGATGCGGCGTTTGCCGCCGTACTCGACGGCGATCGTCACCCGCGTCGCCCGGGCGTCGATGGCGTTCTCGACCAGCTCCTTCACCACCGACGCCGGGCGTTCCACCACTTCGCCGGCGGCGATCTGGTTGGCGAGGTCGTCGGGGAGCCTGCGGATGCGTCCCACGGTCACCACCACCCCGAGCGGCGGAACCACAGGAACATCGACAGCGAGGCCGCCGCCATCAGCGCCACCACCCACCAGAACTGCGCCGCCGCGCCGCCGGGCAGGTGCGGCAGCGGCACGTTCATGCCGTAGAGCCCGGTCAGGACGGTCAGGGGGCCGAACAGCGTGGCCACGACGGCGATGAGCTTGGAGACCTGCGCCAGCTGGATCGACACGCTGGCCAGGTGCGCATCGAGGATGCCGGTGACCCGGTCCTGGAACATCATGGCGTCGTCGGCGACGTGCACCAGCTGATCGTAGACGTCGCGGAACCGGTAGGCCATCTCCTGGCCGATGACGTCGAACTCGCGCCGCGCCAGCCGGCCCAGCACGTCGCGCTGCGGCAGGACGATGCGGCGCAGCGAGGCGATGTCGCGCTTGACGGCGAGGATCGCGCTGGTCATGCCGTCGCCCGGTGTCTCCAGGACCTGGCGCTCGAGGTCGTCCAGCCAGTCCTCCAGCTCCTCCACTTCCGGGTGGTAGTGGTCGACCATGGTGTCGACGATCCGGTGCATGAGCGCGACCGGGCCCTCGCCGAGGATGCGGTCGCTGCGGCTGCACAGCTCGCCGACGTGGGCGATGCTGCGGCGGCGCCCGTCGTGCACCGTGACCAGAAACCGCGTGGTCAGGAAGAAGTCGGTGTCGTAGGTGTCGAAGGCGTGCGCGTCGGGGTGGAAGTTGATCCCGTGCAGGACCACGTAGAGGACCTCGCCGAAGGTCTCGACCTTCGGCCGTGGCGTCGCGTCGAGGGCGTCGCCGACGGCGATGTCGTGGATGCCGAAGCCGTCGCGCAGCACCGCCCCGTCGCTCGCCGTCGGCTCGACCACGTCGGCCCACACCACGGCCTGGCTGCCCGGGGCCAGCCAGGCGGGGTCGAACGCCGACGCGTCGCGGGTTCGACCATCCTCGTGGACGAGGTAGCGGATCACGACGGGTCCGGCAGACGCATCCGCCTCACCAGGGCCCGGAACCGCGGGTCGCCGCGCAGCGGGTCGAGCGGCGGCAGGACGTTGACCAGTTCCATCCACCGGCCGCGTTCGCGCCAGCCGCGCTCGAGCCAGTCGAGGGCGGCGTCGTGGTCGCCGACCGCCGTGAAGAGCAGCGCCAGGTCGACCGGCGGCACGTAGTCGCTGGCGGCGTGCGCCTGCACGGCACGGAGGACCTCGCGGGCTTCGGCGAGCCGTCCGGCCCGGGCGTGCACGTAGCCGACCACCCAGGTCGGCGTGAACGTGACGTCGGTGCGGGCGGCCAGCGCCTCGTCCATCGCCGCCGCATGCTCGCCCACGGCCGACAACGCCAACGCCCGCCAGAAGTGGGCGCCGGTCCACCGCGGGGGGGCGGCGTCGAGCGCCCGACCACAGGTGGCCACCGCGTCGTCGTAGCGTCGGGCCAGGTACTTGACGATGCAGTTGGACATGAGGCGCATGCCCGAGGCGGGGTCCATGCCCAGCCAGCGGTCGCTCTCGGCCAGCGCCTCGTCGGTGCGGCCGAGACCGACGAGCAGGTGGGCGAAGATCATGTTGAACGGGGAGCGCGGATCGAGCGCGACCGCGCGCCGGTAGCTGCGTTCCGCGCTCGGCCAGTCCCAGTCCCACTGGGTCTGGACGTGGGCCAGGGCCTGCCAGGCCGCGGCCAGGGTCGGGTCGAGCGCGACCGCCCGGCGGGCGGCGGCGCTGGCCTCCGGCAGGGCCTCGGCGGGCCGCTCGACCCCGAAGCCAGACAGCATGACCAGCACGTTGCCCAGCGCGGCCTGCGCAGGCGCGAAGTCGCGGTCGAGGGTCGTGGCGCGGGCAAAGAGCGCCCTGGCGCGCTGCAGGTCGACCTGCGCCCGCGATGCGCCCAGCAGCGTCAACCCGTCGCGAAATGCGGCGCGGGCGCCGTCGTCGAGCGTCTCGCTCGGACCGATCGGGCGGCCGCTCGTCGCCCGCGCGCTCGGCCCGGCCAGGGCCGCGGTGACCGCCAGCACCGACAGGGCCGCCAGGCCGACGAACCGCAAACGGGGTGGCGGTTCGGAACGCCCATCCGGCGGTGCGGTCGCCGACGCCGCAGGCGCTCCGGCCGACGGTTCCGCGGGGTCGAGCAGATACCCGCGACCGCGCACCGTGCGCACGGCGGTCTGCGCCGGCCCCAGCGCGCGGCGGATCTCGACCAGGCACTGGACCAGTGAGTCGTCGGTCACCGCCACGTCGCCCCAGACTCCCTCGATGAGCTCCTGTTTGGCGACGATCCGGCCGCGATGACGGATGAGGTAGCCGAGCACGTCCGCCGTGCGCGGTCGCAGTCTGACGGATCCGCCGTCGCCGTCGACGACCTGGCGATCGAGATCGACGACGCGGCCCCCCAGCCGGACGACGGACGGACCGGCGGGCCGGGTGGTGTCGGCGGGATTTCGTCCAGAAATCGGCACGGGATCGTGACGAGAAGAGGCCGTTGCCGCTACTGATGCCGTTGCGGCCGACACGCCACGGTGGCGTCCGGCCAGAGGCCAATTATAGGGCACGGGTGCGCCGGCCGGCGGCGCCGTCGCCGCCCGGAGGCAGCCATGTCGTCACGTCCCGCCCGTCGTCGATCCCTTGTCACGCTCGTCGTCTTGACGGCCCTCACCGCGCCCGCCCTGCCGTCCGGCCAGGGCGTGGTCCAGGAGCACCTCACCGGCCTGCGCGCCCCGGCCAAGCTGCTGGCGCTGCCCGGCGGAGAGCTCCTGGTCGCCGAGGCAGGCGGCCCCGGCGCCAACACCGGCCGGATCTCCTACGTGGACCGGGCCGCCCGGCGGTTCACCGTCATCGACGGACTGCCGTCGGCACTGTTCCTTGGACGGGACGCCAGCGGCCCGTCCGGGCTCGTGCTCGGCGACCGGCGCCTGTATGTGACCATCGGCGGCGGCGACACCACCATCGCCGGCGCCGGCGCCAACAGCGAGATCCCGAATCCCCAGGTGTCGTCGCCGCTGTTCAGTTCGGTACTCCTCCTGGAGTTCCCCGATGCCGCCGGCGGCTTCTCCACCGGCTTCACCCTGGCACGCGCCGACCAGGACGCGCTCGCGGCCGATCGGGCCGTCTACCTGCGCAACGCCGACGGTGAGGCGGTGCGGGTCTCGCGTCTCGTCGACGTCCCCAGCTACGTCGCCGAGCCGCGTCCCGACGAACCCCGTCACGTCCGCACCTCCAATCTCTACGGCGCGGTCGGCGGCGATTCCGGGCTGGCGCTGGTCGATGCCTCGATGAACGTGATCTGGACCGTGGCCCTGGCTCCGGGCGGGCCGCTGACGCGGCTGGCTGGGATCGGCAGTGTGGTCAATCCCCTGTTCCCGTCGCTGGGGCCGCCGAGCGCCGATGCCGTACCGGCGAGCATCCGCGTCGCCGGAGACGACTTCGTCATCTCGCTCCTGACCGGGTTCCCGTTCGGCCCCCGCGCCGCCAGCGTGCTGCGCGTCTCGCGCCGCACGGGTGCGGTCACGACGGTCGCCACCGGGCTGCAGACCGCCGTCGACGTGCTGCCGATCCCGGGGACCGCCGACGAGTTCTACGTGGTCGAGTACAGCAGCGCCTTTCTGGCCGGGGGGCCGGGGCGCGTGCTTCGCGTCGATGCCACCCGCGGCACGACCCTGGTGATGGCCGACGGCCTGCGCACACCGACCCACCTGGCACCCGACACGCGCACCGGCGACCTCTTCGTGACCGACAACGCCGGCGGGCGGATCCTGCGGGTGCTGGTGCCGCACTGACCATGGCGCCGGGGCTCCGGGGGCGCGGTCGCGCTCCCCTGAGCCCCGGCCGACGGTCAGTCTCCGACCCTGACCTGCAGCGCCGCCTGCGCCGCGGCCAGCCGCGCCACCGGGATGCGATACGGCGACGCGCTGACGTAGTCGAGCCCGACGCCGTGGAAGAAATGCACCGAGGCGGGGTCGCCACCGTGTTCGCCGCAGATGCCGAGCTTGAGGTCCGGGCGCACCGCGCGGCCCTTCTCCACCGCCGTGGCCACCAGCTGGCCGGTGCCGGCGGCGTCGAAGGTCGCAAACGGGTCCTTGTCGAGCAGCTTGCGATCCTGGTAGACGCGCAGGAACTTGCCGACGTCGTCGCGCGAGAACCCGAAGGTCATCTGGGTCAGGTCGTTGGTGCCGAACGAGAAGAACTGCGCGTCGGCGGCGATCTGGTCGGCGGTGAGGGCGCCGCGCGGCACCTCGATCATGGTCCCGACCAGGTACTTGAACTTGACCCCCTGCTCCTTCATCACTGCCGCGGCGACGCGGTCGACGACGGCCTTCTGGTCGGTGAGCTCCTTCACCAGGCCGACCAGCGGAATCATGATCTCCGGGACGATCTTCAGGCCTTCCTTGTTGAGGCGGGCCGCCGCCTCGAGGATGGCCCGGGCCTGCATCTCGGTGATCTCGGGATAGGTGATGCCGAGGCGGACGCCGCGGTGGCCGAGCATCGGGTTGAACTCGTGCAGCTGCTCGACCCGGGCCAGCAGCGCCTTCTTGCCGTCCAGCTCGGCGCCGGTCTTCCCGGTCGCCTCCATCACCGCGATCTCGACCATCAGCTCCTCGCGCTTGGGCAGGAACTCGTGGAGCGGCGGGTCGATGGTGCGGATGGTCACCGGCGTACCGCGCATGGCCTTGAACACGCCGTAGAAGTCCTCGCGCTGCATCGGCAGCAGCTCGGCCAGGGCGGCGCGGCGGTCGGCCTCGTTGTCGGCGAGGATCATGCGCTGGACGATGGGAATCCGTCCCTCGCCGAAGAACATGTGCTCGGTGCGGCACAGGCCGATGCCGCGGGCGCCGAACTTGTAGGCGATCTCGGCCTGGTCGGGCTGGTCGGCGTTGGCGCGCACGCCCAGTCGCCGCACCTTGTCGGCCTCGCGCAGCAGGGTGTCGAAGCGCTGGTAGATCGGCGAGTCGGCGGCGGCCAGCTGGCCGTCGATCACCTGGAGGATCTCGCTCGGGTGCGACGACACGCGGGCGATCTTCACCTCGCCGGTCAGGCCGTCGAAGGCCACCCAGTCGCCCTCCTTGACGGTCTGCCCGCCGACGGTGAAGCGCCGGCCGTGCTCGTCGATGGTCAGCTCGCCGGCGCCGACGATCGACGGCTTGCCCATCTGCCGGCCGACGACGGCGGCGTGCGAGGTCATGCCGCCGGTGGCGGTGAGGATGCCCTGCGACACCCACATGCCGTGGATGTCGTCGGGCACCGTCTCGCGGCGCACCAGGATCACCGGCTTGCCCTGGTCGGCCCACTCCACGGCGTGGTCGGCGGTGAACACCACCTGGCCGCACGCCGCGCCGGGCGACGCCGGCAGGCCCCTGGTCGCCACCGGGATGCCCTTCCATTCGGCCGGATCGAAGCCCGGGGCGAGCAGCTGCGACAACGCCTCGGGATCGACCAGCAGCAGCGCCTCCTTCGCCGTCACCAGCCGCTCCTTCATCAGGTCGGTGGCGATGACCACGGCGGCGTAGCCGGTGCGCTTGCCGCTGCGGGTCTGCAGCATGAACAGCCGGTCGTCCTGGATCGTGAACTCGAAGTCCTGGATGTCCTTGTAGTGCTTCTCGAGCCGGGTGGTGATCTGGCGCAGCTGCGCGTAGGCCTTGGGCATCACCTGCTCGAGCTCGCGGATCGGGCGTGGCGTGCGGATGCCGGCGACGACGTCCTCGCCCTGGGCGTTGACGAGGAACTCGCCGTAGAACTCCTTGGCGCCGGTGGCGGGGTTGCGGGTGAAGCCGACCCCGGTCGCCGAGCGATCGCCGGTGTTGCCGAAGACCATCATCTGGACGTTGACGGCGGTGCCGATGCTGTCCGGGATGTCGTAGATGCGCCGGTACTCGCGGGCCCGCGGGTTGTTCCAGGACCGGAACACGGCGTTGCGGGCCATGCGCAGCTGCTCGTGGGGGTCCTGCGGGAACGGCTTCCTGGTCTGCGCCTTGACGACGCCCTTGAACCGCTCGACGACGTCGCGCAGCGCCGCCTCGTCGAGGTCGGTGTCGATGGCGGCGCCGCTGGCGGCCTTGACCGCCTCGAATTCGTGCTCGAACGCCGACTTGGGGATCTCGAGGACGACCGCCCCGAACATCTGGATGAAGCGCCGGTAGCTGTCGAAGGCGAAGCGGCCGTTCGACGTCCGGGCTTTGAGGCCCTCGACCGCCTGGTCGTTCAGCCCGAGATTGAGGATGGTGTCCATCATCCCCGGCATCGAGAACTTGGCGCCCGAGCGGACCGAGACGAGCAGCGGGTTGGTCGACGACCCGAGGGTCGCCTTGGCGCTCTTCTCCAGCTTCTTCACGTGCGTGACGATCTCGGCCTCGATGGCCGGCGTCAGCTTGCCGCCGTTGGCGACGTAGAGGTTGCACGCCTGGGTGGAGATGGTGAACCCCGGCGGCACCGGCAGGCCGGCGTTGGTCATCTCGGCCAGTCCGGAGCCCTTGCCGCCCAGGGTGTCCTTCATCGTCCGATCGCCGTCGGCCTTGCCGTCGCCGAAGTAGTAGACGTAGCGGGTGGTCCTGGCCGCGCGCCGGGCGGGCGCGGCGCGGCGGGACGGCTTGCGGGAACGGGAGCGGGTGGCGCGCGACGCGGCGGCCTTCTTGCGCTTGGCCATGACGGAACAGACTCCTCGGTAGTTACGATTCGGACTGCGGAACCATCTCTGAGACGTCGGCCAGCTGGAGAATCAGCGTCTCCAGCTGGCGCATGAGCGACAGTCGCGCCTGGCGGACGGCCGGGTCCTCGGCCATGACCATGACGTCGTCGAAGAACGTCGCCACCGCCGGCCCGAAGGCGGCCGCTTCGGCGAACGCCTTGCGGTAGCCGTCCCCGGCCGTCACCGCGCCTTCGATGGCCGGCCGCCGGGCGGCGATCTCCCGGGCCAGGGCGACCTCGGCCGGCGCGGACAGCGGCGCGGCCGCCGCCCCGTCGACGTCGGCGTTGCGGGCGATGTTGCGGACCCGCTTGAAGAGCGTCGCCAGCCGCGTGAACTCGGCCGAGCCGGCCAGTTCGGGCAGGACGGCCAGCTTGCGCCGGACGATGAGCGGGACCAGCTGGGCGGCGTCGCCGTGGGTGACGGCGCGGACGTTGCGCACGTCGGCGCCGCGTTGTTCGAAGACGCTGCGGACGCGGTCGCCCAGGAACGCCCAGAGGGCGTCGCGGGGCGCGGCCGGGTCGCTGCCGGTGGTTCCCGGCACCTGGGCCAGCGCCCGCTCGATGAGCGCACCGAGCGGAACGGCGACGTCCAGCCCGGTCAGTTCCGGCAGGTCGGCGAGGATGCGGACCAGGCCCTGCGCGCTGCGGCGGATGCCGTGCGGGTCGCGCGATCCGGTGGGCCGCTCGCCCGCCGCGAACATCGTCGCCACGGTGTCGGCCTTGTCGGCCAGGGCCACGGCTGCCCACGCGACCGCGCCGGCGCCGAGCTCGGCCCGTGTCGGGGCGCCGTCGGCGTCCACCGCGGTCGGCAGATAGTGGTGATAGATCGCCTTCCAGACCGCTTCGGGCTCGCCGTCCTCCTGCGCGTACAACCCGCCGATCGTGCCCTGCAGTTCGGTCAGCTCACGCACCATGCTGGTTGCCAGGTCGGCCTTGCACAGCCGCGCGGCGCGGGCCGCGGCGTCGGCGGCCGCCGGCTGGCCGAGCAGGTCGGTGGCGACCCAGCGGGCCAGCGGCTCGAGTCGCTCGGCCTTGTCGAGGAACGACCCGGCGCCGGTGTGGAACGCGACCGTGGCCAGCCGCTGGCGATGCTGCTCGAGGGGCCGCGTCCGGTCGTCGTCCCAGAAGAACCGCGCGTCGCGGAGCCGGGCGACCAGCGCCCGTTCCAGGTTGCGGACGACGATCTCGGGCCGCTCCGGTTCCATGTTCAGCACGGCCAGGAACCCCGGCAGCAGGCCGCCCTGGTCGTTGACCAGCGGGAAGAAGTGCTGGTGGTGAATCATCGTCGTGGCCAGCACTTCGGCGGGCAGCCGCAGGAACTCGTCGGCGAAGCTGCCCGAGACGACCGCGGGGTACTCCACCAGGTCGGGGACCTCCTGCAGTGCCTGCTGGCCCAATGCCCCTACCCGCCCGCCACGCCGGCGCGCCTCGGCGTCGAGCTCGCGACCGATGCGGTCGTGGCGTTCCCCGTGCTCGAGAATCACGAAGTGTTCGGCGAGGCGCCGCCGATAGTCCTCGAAGCCCTTGACCTTGATGGCGCGGCCGGCCCGGCCGCTGGTGGTCAGGAAGCGGTGGCCGAAGGTCACCGCGCCCGAGCGCACCTCCTGGACGAGCGAACCACTGGCGGTGGCCGAGCGCAGGATCTCGAACGGCACGACGCGGCCGCCGTAGAGGAAGAGGATCCAGCGAATCGGCCGCCCGCTGGTCAGCTCGCCCTTGCCGTCGTCGAGCTCGGCGTCCCAGCGCATCGCCTTGGGATACTGCAGGTCGCGCAGGGCGCCGCCGAGGACCGCCGGCAGGACGTCGACCGCGGCCTTCCCGCGCAGGAAGCGCCGATGGGCCAGATACGCGCCCTTGGCGGTCTCGACCCGCTGCAGCGCCGCCGGTTCCACCCCCTGTTTGCGGGCGAAGCCCAGCGCGGCGCCGGTCATCTCGCCGTCGGCGGTGAAGGCCGCCGACACCGGCGGGCCGGTGACCAGCTCCTCGAAATCGGTCTGCCGCTCGGGGACGCGGGCGGCGCGTACCACCAGCCGGCGCGGCGTACTGAAGGTCTCCACCGGCTCGGACACCGCGAGGCGCTCGTCGGCGAGCCGGGCCTCGATGCGGGCGCCGAACTGCGCGGTCAGTCCCGGCAGCCAGCCGGCTGGCAGTTCCTCGGTGCCGATTTCGATCAGAAGCTCTCGATCCATGGCTCGGGGTGGGGCGGCGTCACTCGGCGGCGGCCCGCGCCGCCGCGGCGGCGTCGGCCCCGGCGGCGTAGTCGCGGCACAGCCGCACGGCGAGCTGGCGCATGCGGAGGATGTAGGCGGTGCGTTCCGAGACGCCGATGCTGCCGCTGGCGTCGAGGAGGTTGAACAGGTGCGAGCACTTGAGGCAGTACTCGAGGGCCGGCAGGAGCAGTCCGCCGTCGGCCAGACGGCTCGCAAAGGCGAACGCCGCCTCGAACTGGTCGCGATGGAAGGCGGCGAACTCCGCCGCCGGGATGCCGGTGTCCTGGTTGAACGCGTAGCGCGACTGCTCCACTTCCTCGCGCAGGCGCACCTCGCCGTAGCGGACGCCCGGGGCCCACTCGACGTCGAAGACGTTGTCGACCTTCTGCAGGAACATGGCGATCCGCTCGAGGCCGTAGGTGATCTCGGCGGCCATCGGCGTCAGATTGACGCCGCCGACCTGCTGGAAGTAGGTGAACTGCGTGATCTCGGTGGCGTCGAGCATCACCTGCCAGCCGATGCCCCACGCCCCCAGCGCCGGCGACTCCCAGTTGTCCTCCTCGAAGCGGACGTCGTGCTGCCGCGGGTTGATGCCGCAGGCTTCGAGGCTGTCGAGGTAGATCTGCTGGATCTCGTCCGGCGACGGCTTGAGGATCACCTGGAACTGGTGATGCTTGAAGAGCCGGTTCGGGTTCTGGCCGAACCGGCCGTCGTCGGGGCGGCGCGACGGCTGGACGTAGGCCACCTGCCACGGGTCTGGACCGAGCACCCGGAAGAGGGTCTCGGGGTGCGAGGTGCCGGCGCCCACCTCGAGGTCCAGCGGCTGCTGGATGAGGCAGCCGCGCGACGCCCAGAAGGCGGACAGCTTGAGGATCAGGTCCTGGAAGGTCACGGATGAGCCTGGGCGCTGCGTCGGGTCAGATCCTGGACCACCCGCACCGACTTGAGCGACCGTTCGAAGTGCGCGGCGATCAGGGCGCGATGCGCCACCTCGAGTTCGCGCAGCACCGGCGGCGGGACGTCCAGCGTCGCGGCGTCGCCGGGCCGCACCCGCCGGGCGGCGCGGACGAAGGCCAGCGCGCGCGGCGACAGAAACCGGTCGTCGGTGCCGTGGGCGCCGTGGCAGCCGCGACAGACGAAGCCGTGGCCCGCGGCGCCGACGAAGGCGCCGTCGGCGGCCCCCAGTTCGGCGCCGCACTGGCCGCAGGCCAGATCAGCCGGATAGACGCCCTGGAGCCGGAGCAGCCAGCACTCGAAGTAACGGGCCAGCGGCTCGACCGGCCCGCCGCTCCCGAGCGCCTCGAGCGTCGCGGTGCCCAGCCGATACAGCCGCTCGTCGGGGTCGGCGTCGGCGGCGCCGGCGTCGATCAGCTCGGCGAAATAGGCGCTGTAGCCGAGCGCATCGGGATTGGGCGCGGCCAGCGGCGACCGCACCGGCTCGGCATAGTTGAGGTTCACCAGCTCGCGCTGCTCCTTCTCGAAATAGGCGACGCGCACCTCGGTCAACGGCTCCAGGGCCCCGGTGAACCGTGACCGGGGCCGGCGAGCCGACGGCGCGACCCCGCGTTTCTTACCACGGTCCCGCGTCAGGAAGACGACGATGCGGTCGGCCTCCCCCAGTTTGTAGGTGCGGAGCACCAGCGCGTCTGCGGAATAGAGCGGCACCGGACTGGCGCTTCATTCTATCCGCATCTTCAGGCTGGTCCCAGGAAGCGGAGGAAGATTGTCGCCAGGCCGAGGAACGACGCAAAGCCGACCACGTCGGTGAAGGTGGTGATGAACACCGACGAGGCGAGGGCCGGGTCGACCTTCATGGCCTTCAACCCGAGCGGCACCAGGGTTCCGGCGGTGGTCGCCACCAGCATGTTGCAGACCATCGCCATGCCGAGCAGCAGGCCGAGCACCGGGTTGCCCTTGGTCACCCACGCCACCAGGGCGGCGACCACGCCCAGCACCACCCCGTTGCCGAGGCCGATGCCGGTCTCCTTGAGCAGCGCCTTGCGGGCGTTGGCCCACGACAGCTCGCCCAGGGCCAGGCCGCGGACGATGACGGTCAGGGTCTGGGTGGCGGCGTTGCCGCCCATCCCGGCGACGATCGGCATGAAGACGGCGAGCGCGGTCGCCTGCTCGATCGTGCCCTCGAAGGCGGCGACCACCGAGGCGGCCACGAACGCCGTCACCAGGTTCACGCCGAGCCACGGCAGGCGCTTGCGCAGCGCCTCGAACGCCGGGGTCTCGACCCGCTCGTCGCCCGAGACGCCGGCCAACCGGTAGAGATCCTCGGTGGCTTCGTCCTTGAGCACGTCGATGACGTCGTCGACGGTGATGACGCCGGCCAGCTTGTTCTCCTCGTCGACGACGGGAATCGCCAGCAGGTTGTAGGAGGCGACCAGCCGCGCCGCTTCCTCCTGGTCGGTGTCGACGCGGACGCTGAATACGTCGGGCGTCATGATCCGCTTCAGCGGTGTCTCGGCGTTGACCAGCAGCAGACGGCGCAGCGACGTGACGCCGACCAGGTGGCGGCGGGCGTCGACGACGTAGAGGTAGAACACCATCTCGACGTTGATGGCGTTCTGCAGCGCCGAAATGGCCTCGGCCACGGTCAGGTCCTCGCTGAGGGCGAAGACGTTGGGATTCATGATGCGGCCGGCGGTCCGCTCGGCGTAGTCGAGCAGGCTCTCGACCTGCCCCGACTCGCGCCGCCGCATCAGCTCGAGCACCTCGTGGGACAGCTCCTCGGGCAGGTGATCGACCAGGGCCGCGGCGTCGTCGGAGGGAATCTCGCCGACCAGCCGGGCGATCTCCTCGGCCGACCGCCCGGCCAGCAGCGCCGCGCCGCGTTCGGGACCGAGCTCGCTGGCCCCTTCCATCGCCAGCTTCGGCTGGCGTTCGACCAGCACGGTGAAGGCCGCCTGGCGCTCGTTTTCGAGCAGTTCGCCGAAGATCTGGCCGAGGTCGGCCGGGTGCTGCTTCTGCAGCAGATTCAGCAGGTTGGCCGTGGCGCCGATGCGCAGCAGGCGGCGGACGGAGTCGAGCACGACATCGATTCTTCGCTGCGGCGCCATGGCGGAAGACTGACTCTAGGGCACAACCGCCCAAGGGTAACACGCCTCAGGCGCGGCGCCGGCGGCCGCGCCGCTGGCGGCCTTCGGGCAGGCCGAGGTCGTCGAGGGTGCGCCGGTCGTCGCGCCAGTCGGCGCGCACCTTGACGTGGAGGCCGAGGAACACCCGGGCGGCGAAGAAGCGCTCGAGCTCGGCCCGGGCGGCGCTGCCGATGGCCTTGATCATCGCCCCGCCGCGGCCGAGCAGGATCGGCTTCTGCGACGCCCGTTCGACCAGGATCGTGCAGTGGAACCGCAGCAGGCCGCCCGGCTCGTCCGGCTCCTCGAAGGCGTCGACGACGACCGCGGTGCTGAACGGCAGCTCGTCGCGGGTGTGGGCGAGCACCTGCTCGCGCACCAGCTCGGCGACGAAAAACCGCTCGGGCTGGTCGGTCAGGAAGTCGTCGTCGTAGAGCGGCGGACCCTCTGGCAGATGGCGCGACAGCACCTCTTCGAGCCGATCGACCTGCTCGCCGGTCGCCGCCGAGACCGGCACGACGTCGGCGGCGAGGCCGCGGCTGCCGATCGCCGCCAGGCGCGGCAGCAGCGCCGACTTGTCGACCAGGTCGATCTTGTTGAGCACGACTACCAGCGGCACGGTCACGCCGGCGACGAGGTCCCAGAGGTAGCGGTCGCCGGCCCCTTCCGGCGCACTGGCGTCGATGACCAGGGCGACGACGTCGACCTCCCGCAGGGCGGCGACCGCGATGTCGACCATCCGGACGTTGAGCCGGTGCAGCGGGCGGTGGACTCCGGGAGTGTCGACGTAGACGATCTGGCCGTCGGGCCGGGTGCGGGCGCCGACGATCCGCGTCCGGGTCGTCTGCGGCTTGTCGGAGACGATCGCCAGCTTGGTGCCGACGAGGCGGTTCAGCAGGGTCGACTTGCCGGCATTGGGGCGGCCGACCAGGGCGACGAACCCGGACCTCACGGAGTCGGGCTCTCGGGGTCGGCCGGGACGTGCCGGCGGACGCGCACCCGGGTCACGCGGCGGCGCTCGGCGTCCAGCACTTCGACGGCGAAGCCGTCGACCTCGACGCGCTCGCCCTTGGTCGGCACCCGGCCCAGCGTCGCCAGCAGGTAGCCGCCCACCGAATCGAAGCCGGCCCGGGCGATGGTGACGCCGAACTGGTGCTCGAGCACCGAGACGTCGGCCCGGCCGCTGACCACGAACGCGCCCTGCCCCTCGTCGACGATCGGCTCGGTCTCGACGTCGTACTCGTCGCGGATCTCGCCGACGATCTCCTCGAGCAGATCCTCGAGAGTGACCAGGCCGGCCGTGCCGCCGTACTCGTCGACGACGATGGCGCTCTGCACGCGCTCGCGCTGGAACTCCTGGAGCAGGCCGGCCACCTTCTTGGTCTCCGGCACGAAATGCGCCGGTCGCAGCAGCTCGCGGATCGTCAGGGCGGCGTCGGGCGGGTGCCGCACCAGGTCCTTGACGAAGGCGAAGCCCAGGATGTTGTCCAGGGTGCCCTCGAACACCGGCACCCGCGAGTACTGCTGATCGCGGAACAGCTGCCGCAACGCGTCGATGGACGCGGCGACGTCGATGGCGACGATGTCCGGCCGCGGCGTCATCACCTCGCGCACCAGGGTGTCGCGGAAGTCGACGATCGAGCGGAGCAGGGCGCGGTCGGCATCGGCGTCGGCGTCGCCGTCGGCCGGCGCGGCGCCGTCGGCCGCCGCGTCGGCGGCGACGCCGGGCAACGCCGCCGGCTGGCCGTTCTCGGTCGACGGCGACGGCGCCGCGGTGGGGCGGCCGGCGCGCAGCAGCGCCAGGGTGACCGGGCGCAGCAGCCGCTCGAGGTTGTGGAAGGCCGGCAGCAGCGTGGCGAGCACGGCTTCGGGGTCGCGGCGGATGAGCAGCAGCGGGACGAAGTGCTCGCAGACCAGGGCGAAGGCGGCCATCGCCGCAATCAGCGTCGGCAGGCCGTGGCCGGCCTGCATGGCCACGACGCGGGCGATGAGCGCGCCGGCGACGACGTAGATCACGGCCAGCACGATGCGGGCCGGGATGAACAGCCGCATCGGGTCGTTCAGATACCAGCCCAGCAGGTCGTCGCGCCCGCTCCGCTCGACCGCCAGCCGCAGCGACAGACGCATCAGCACGCTGAAGGCCGCCGAGACGGTGCCGACGAACACCGCGGCGCACGCCAGCAGGAAGAGCGCCAGGGGGGTCATCGCCGCCTCCGCCCGCCGTCGCCCGCCGCGCCCCGCCGGCGCGGCGGTGACACCCGCTCGATCAGCCCTTCGCTGAGTCCCCCGCGGCGGCGCAGGCGCTGCTCGACGCGGGCCATCGCCCCGTCGTCGCCGTCGTGGTCGAAGCCCAGCAGGTGCAGCAGGCCGTGGAGCGCGAGGACCCGCACCTCGGTGCCGAGCGCGTGGCCGGCTTCGCGCGCCTGCCGTGCGGCCACGCCGGTCGCGATCACGATGTCGCCGAGTTGCGGCGGCTCGCCGGCGAAGGACAGGACGTCGGTGGCGCGATCGACGCCGCGGAAGGTGCGATTCAGGCTGCGCATCCGCCGGTCGCTCACCAGCGCCACGGTGAGTTCACCGCGGCTGCCCCGCGGCGCGATGCCCGCCAGCCAGGCCGCCAATCCGGCCGGACGGCGCACGCCGTCCGGGGCGAGGACGACCACGTGAAGGCGCCCGGCCGGGCGCGGGCCAGCCATGGCGCCCGTTCAGACCACCGACGACGTGTCGGGGCGCGACGCCGGGAGCTGCGCGGCGTCATAGGCCTTGACGATCGCCTGGACCAGCCGGTGGCGGACCACGTCGCGCTCGTCGAAGCGGACAAAGGCGATGCCGTCGATGCCCGAGACCACCCGCATGGCGTCGATGAGCCCGGACGTCCGGCCGCTGGGCAGGTCGATCTGGGTGATGTCACCGGTGACGACGGCCTTCGACCCGAAGCCGAGACGGGTCAGGAACATCTTCATCTGCTCGGTGGTGGTGTTCTGCGCCTCGTCGAGGATGACGAACGCGTCGTTCAGGGTCCGGCCGCGCATGAACGCGATCGGCGCCACCTCGATGGTGCCGCGCTCCAGCAGCCGCTGGGCCCGCTCGACGTCGAGCATGTCGTAGAGGGCGTCGTACAGCGGCCGCAGGTAGGGATTGACCTTCTCCTGCAGGTCCCCGGGCAGGAAGCCGAGCTTCTCGCCGGCTTCGACCGCCGGTCGAGCCAGGATGATGCGCGCGACCTTCTTGGCCAGCAGGTAGCTGACCGCCTGCGCCATCGCCAGGTAGGTCTTGCCGGTGCCCGCCGGGCCGATGCCGAAGACGATGTCGTGCTGCTCGATCGCGTCGAGGTAGAGGCGCTGATTGGCCGACTTGGCGGTGATCCGCCGCTTGCCGGCGTGGCGCAGCTGGCCGCCCTTGAGGAAGTGCTCGTGGAGGTCGACGGCGTCGTTGTCCGACACCAGCTGGGCGGCGGTCCGGATGTCGGTATCCGACAGGGAGTGGCCGTCGCCGAGCAGGCCGCTCACCTGGCCGACCCAGCGCTCGACCCGGGCCGTGTCGCGCGGATGGCCGTCGACCATGAGCTCGTGGCCCTGCGTACGGATCTTGACGTTCAGGAGGGCTTCGACGTGGCGCAGGTTCTCGTCGTACGGTCCGAAAAGCGCGCCGACGCTCGTCTGCGGCACGACGATGCGGCGTGTGGCGATCGTGCTGATGCGGCTAACCCCCTCTGGATCAGCGACTTAACTTCCCCGCGGCATCGTAGCAGCGGGCCGCTGGCGCGGTCAAGGCGGGCCCGATCAACCCTCGATGCGCAGCTTGAGCTCGCGCAGCTGGAGGGCGTCGACCGTCGACGGGGCCTCGCACATGAGATCCACCGCCTGGGTCGTCTTGGGAAACGGGATCACTTCGCGGATCGACGCCTCCCCGGCCATCATCGCCACCAGACGATCCAGGCCGAGCGCCAGGCCGCCATGCGGCGGCGTGCCGTACTCGAGCGCCTCCAGGAAGAACCCGAAGCGCAGCTTCGCCTGCTCGTCGCTCAGGCCGAGCAGCCGGAACACGGTGGCCTGGGTCTCGCGGTCGTGGATCCGGATGCTGCCCCCGCCCAGCTCCCAGCCGTTCAGCACCACGTCGTAGGCCCGGGCCCGCACGCTGCCGGGGTCGGTGGCCAGCGTCGCCACGTCCTCCTCGCGCGGCGAGGTGAACGGGTGGTGCAGCGAGTCCCAGCGGCGCTGGTCGGCGTTCCACTCGAACAGCGGGAAATCGGTGACCCAGAGGAACTCCCACGCGTCCCTGGCGATGAGGTCGCGCTTCCTGGCCACGGCCAGGCGCAGCTGGCCGAGCATGCCCGACACCGCATCGGGGGCGCCCGACGCCAGCACCACCAGGTCCCCCGCCCCGGCCTGCATCGCCTCGAGGACCGCGCGGGTGCCGTCCTCGCCGATCGCCTTGGCCGACGCCTGCACGCCCTCGGCCGTGCGCCGTGCCCATACCAGTCCGGCCCCGCCGGCCTGCCTGGCCATCTCGCCGAGCTCGTCCAGTTCGCGCCGCGACGAGCCGCCGGCGCCGGGAATGACGAACCCGCGCACGGTGCCGCCATGTTCGACCGCTTCGCGGAAGATGCCGAACGGCGACTGGGCGAACAGCGGCCCGACGTCCTGGATCCGCAGATCGAAGCGCAGGTCCGGCTTGTCGGACCCATAGACCGCGATCGCCTCGGCGTACGGCATGCGGCGGAACGGCCGGACGATGTCGACGCCGATCTCGCGGAAGGCCGCCGCCAGGGCGCCTTCGACGATGGCGAAGACGAGCTCCGGGGTCGCAAACGAGATCTCGAGGTCGACCTGCGTGAACTCGAGCTGGCGGTCGGCGCGCAGCGCCTCGTCGCGGAAGCAGCGCGCGATCTGCACGTAGCGATCGGTGCCGGCGATCATCAGGATCTGCTTGAAGATCTGCGGTGACTGCGGCAGCGCGTAGAACTCGCCGGGATGGACCCGGCTCGGCACCAGGAAGTCGCGGGCACCCTCCGGCGTCGACTTGGTGAGAATCGGGGTCTCGATCTCCCAGAAGCCCTGCTCGTCGAAGTAGCGGCGCAGCGCCATCGTCACCCGGTGGCGCAGCCCGAGGTTGGCCTGCAGCGCCGGCCGCCGCAGGTCGAGGTAGCGGTAGCGCAGCCGGGTCTCCTCGGACACGCTCTGCTCGTCGCCGATCATGAACGGCGGCGTCCGCGCTTCGTTGAGCAGGGCGATCGCCGTCGCCCGGACTTCGATCGCGCCGGTGGGGATCCTGGCGTTGACGGTGTCGGCGGCACGCTCTTCGACCCGGCCGCTGATGCCGACGACGAACTCGGCGCGCAGCTTCTTGGCCCGCTCGAGCAGCGTCGCGTCGTCCTGGACGATCACCTGCGTCACGCCGTGCCGGTCGCGGACGTCGAGGAACACCAGCGCGCCGAGATCGCGCACCTTCTGGACCCAGCCGAGCAGGACGACGTCGGCGCCGACGTCCGACGCGCGCAGCGCGCCGCAGGTATGGGTGCGGGCCAGGGAACCGAGTTGCTCAGCCACGGGAAGTCCTCATCGCGGACACGATATGGGCGGCGGCGGCCGTCCGCGCCACCGTCACCTGCTCGCCGCTCGCCAACGCCTTGATCGTCACGGTGCCGGCGGCCCGCTCGGCCTCGCCCATCACCGCCACGAACGGCAGGCCGCGTTCGGCGGCGTACTTGAACTGCTTGCCGAGCTTGTCGACGTCGGGATAGAGCTCCACCGCCAGGGCGACGCCGTCGGCGCCGGCCCGCAGCCCGGCCGCCAGCGCCAGCGTCTCGGCGACCGCCCCGGCGTCGAAATTCGCCACCAGGACGTCGGCCGGCGGTCGCTCGACCGCCGGCGGAAACATGCCCCGCTCGCCCATCACCACCAGGATGCGTTCGAGTCCCAGCGACAGGCCGCACGCCGGGACGCGCTGGCCCAGGAACATCCCGACCAGGTCGTCGTAGCGGCCGCCCCCACCCAGGCTGCCGGCCAGGTCGGCGACGGCGATCTCGAAGATCGCCCCGGTGTAGTAGCCGAGGCCGCGCGCCAGCGTCGGGTCGACCTGGAGGTGCGGGCCCGCCGAGGTCGCCGCCGCCAGTGTGAGGATCTCACGCAGTTGGCCGACCGCCGCGACACCGCCCGGGATCGCGGCGACGAAGGCTTCGAGCGTCGCCAGCGTGGCATCATTGGCGTCCTGACCGGGGGCACGGGGCGCGAACAGCGTCGCCACCAGCGCCTGACCAGCGCCGGCCGGAACGCCCCGCGCCGTCAGGTCGTCGACCACCGCCGCCTGACCGATCTTGTCGGCCTTGTCGAGGGCGACCAGTGCCGTGGCGTGCAGGGCGCCCGGCACGCCGGCGGCGTCGAGCACGGCGGTCAGCAGCTGGCGGTGGTTCAGGCGAATCGCGAAATCGGTGAAGCCCAGCCGGCGCAGCACGTCGGCGCCGGCGGCGACGAGCTCCGCCTCGACGGTCATCGCCGTCGAGCCGGTGGCATCGACGTCGCACTGGTAGAACTCGCGGAAGCGGCCCTTCTGCGGGCGATCGGCCCGCCACACCGGCTGAACCTGGAAGCGCTTGAAGTACTTCGGCAGCACCGCCCGGTGGTGTGCCACCACCCGGGCGAGCGGCACGGTGAGGTCGTAGCGCAGCGCCAGGTCGGCCTCGCCGCTCCGGCCGTCCTCGCCGCGCTTGAGGATCTTGAAGATCAAGCGGTCGCCCTCTTCGCCGTACTTGCCGGTGAGGGTCTCGATGTTCTCGACCGCCGGGGTCTCGAGGGGTTCGAAGCCGTAGGACTGGAACACCTCGGCGACGACGCCGATCACGAACCGGCGCCGGCGCACATCGGCGGGCAGGAAGTCGCGCATACCGCGCGCCGGGGTGGTGGACATGTCAGCGCCCCTCCGCCCCACCCTGTCGAACGCGGCTGGACATCACTTCTCCCCCTGCCGGATGGCGGCTGAGGGTGTCGCGGCGGCGACGGCCGCCGCCATGTAGTCGAGCCGGTAGGCGACGTAGTTGTCGGCGTACCAGCGAATCTCGGCGACCTCGGCGTCGCTCAGCGGCCGCTTGACCGTCGCCGGACGCCCCATCACCAGGGAACGCGCTGGAATGCGGGTGCCCTCGGTGACCAGCGAGCCCGCCGCTACGATCGAATCGGCGCCGACGTGGGCGCCGTTCAGCAGCATCGCCCCCATCCCGATGAGGACGCGGTCCTCGATCGTGCAGCCGTGCAGCACCGCCGAGTGGCCGACGGTCACCTCGTCGCCGATGGTGGTCGGGTGCGTGTCGCGCATGACGTGGATCATCGTCAGGTCCTGGACGTTGCTGCGCCGGCCGATGCGGATGCGGTGCACGTCGCCGCGGACCACCACGTTCATCCACACCGACGACTCGGCGCCGATGTGCACGTCGCCGATCACCTGCGCGGACGCGTCCACGAACGCCGTGGCGTCCACCGTCGGCACTGTACCTCTGTAGCTGCGGAGCATCCTGTCTGTTCCCGAGCCCCGGGACCCGAGTCCCGCCTAGATCCTGGGCAGCGTCACCCCGCGCTGCCCCTGGTACTTCCCGGCCTTGTCCTTGTAGGAGACCTCGCACGGCTCGTCGCTCTGGAAGAACAGCACCTGGGCGATGCCCTCGTTGGCGTAGATCTTCGCCGGCAGCGGCGTGGTATTCGAGATCTCGATGGTGACGTGGCCCTCCCACTCGGGTTCGAACGGCGTGACGTTGACGATGATGCCGCAGCGCGCGTAGGTCGACTTGCCGAGGCACACCGTGAGCACGTCGCGCGGGATCCTGAAGTACTCGATGGTCCGCGCCAGCGCGAACGAGTTGGGCGGCACGATGCAGACGTCGGCCTTGATGTCCACGAACGACCGCGGGTCGAACTGCTTGGGATCGACCACGGTGTTGAAGACGTTGGTGAAGACCTTGAACTCGTCGCCGACGCGGGTGTCGTAGCCGTACGACGACAGCCCGTAGGACACCACGCCCTGGCGCACCTGGCGGTCCTCGAACGGCTCGATCATGCCGTGCTCGAGGGCCATCCGCCGGATCCAGCGGTCGCTCTTGATCGCCATGGAACTCCTGTCGACGGGCGGCGTCAGCGCCGCAGCAGCCAGCTGGCGAGCATGAGAACGACGCTCGCCAGCACTGACGTGGTGATCGGGACGTAGAGCCGGAACCCGTCGCGCTCGATGGCGATGTCGCCGGGCAGGCGGCCCAGCGGCACGCCCAGCCACATCAGTCCGCCCACCGCCGCCACCACCAGCCCGACCAGGACGAGGGTGGGGCCCACCGCAGCGGTCTCAGCGCAGTTCGAGGCCGCGGAAGAAGTAGCCGAGCTCGAACGCCGCCGTCTCCGGCGCATCCGACCCGTGGGTGGCGTTGTTGTCGATCGAGACGCCGAAGTCCTTGCGCAGGGTGCCCGGCGCCGCCTTGGCCGGATCGGTGGCGCCCATGAGGTCGCGCCACTTCCTGATCGCGTCCTCGGCCTCGAGGCAGAGAACCAGGCACGGCCCCGAGGACATGAAGTCGGTCAGCCCGCCGAAGAACGGCCGCTCGCGATGGACGTGGTAGAAGCCTTCGGCCTCGCCCTTGGACATGTGGATCAGCCGGGCGGCGACCACCCGGAAGCCGGCGGCTTCGCTGCGGGCCAGGATGGCACCCATCGATCCCGCACGGACGGCATCTGGTTTGATGATGGCAAACGTACGCTGCATAACCGAGCGATTATACCTTCCCCGCGGCGTCGGGCGCCGTCACCGCCCGTGGATAGCAGCCCAGGACGCGCAGGAACTGGGTCGCCTGGGCCAGGCCGGCCAGCCCGGACTGGACCCGCGGCTCGGTCAGATGCCCCTCGATGTCGACGTAGAAGATGTACTCCCAGGCGGCTCCCGGCTTCGGTCGTGACTCGAGCTTGGTGAGGCTGAGGCCCTCGTCGGCGAGGACGTTCAGGCAGCGGACCAGGGCGCCGCGTTCGTGCTTGGTGCCGAAGACCAGCGAGATCTTGGCGTCGTGGAGCGGGTCGCACTCCTCCGGCATCGCCGCCACGACGAGGAAGCGGGTGAAGTTCTCGGCCTGGTTGGCGATGTCGCGGGCCAGCGCGACCAGGCCGTAGCGGTCGCCGGCGTCGGCGCTGGCGATGGCGGCCTGGTCGATGCGTCCTTCGCGGGCCACCCGTTCGGCGGCGATCGCGGTGTTGGCCGACTGCTCGGTGTCCAGGTGGGGATGCTCGGCCAGGAACTCGCTGCACTGCGCCAGCGCCTGCGGGTGCGAGTGAACCCGCTGCAGGGTCTCCAGGGTGGCGCCGGGCAGGGCCAGCAGGCAATGGCGGACTTCGAGCACTTCCTCGCCGACCACGGCCAGGTTGAGCCGGAACAGCAGGTCGTAGACCTCGTGCACCGAGCCGGCCGTGCTGTTCTCGATCGGCAGCACGCCGCGCCGGGCATCGCCGCGCTGCACGGCCTCGGCGGTCTCGCGGAACGACCGGAAGGCCTTGAACGTGACCGGCCGGCGCTCGACGCCGAAATGCCGCGTCGCTGCCTCGTGGCCGTAGGCGCCCTCGGTCCCCTGATACGCCACGACCAGCGGCGGCCCGTCGGCGCTCGGCGTCTGCAGCCAGTCACGCTGGCGGCGCACCGAGTCCTCGAGGATCTCGTGGTAGATGCGCCGCACCACCGCGGGGTCCAGGCCCAGCCGCTCGCCGTAGGCGGCGCGATGCGCCAGCAGCGCCGCCTCGCGTTCGCCGTCCTTGAGCGGGTGGGCGGCCTCGGCCTTGGCGGCGGTGATGTCGCCGGTGAGCCGGGCCCGTTCGCCCAGGGCGTGCAGGATCACCTTGTCGAGGTCGTCCAGCGCCCGTCGAAGGTCGGCGAGATCGCGCGTCGTCATGGTCCCCCCAGAAAGACAAACCGCCGCCCCGGCTGGTGTCCGGGGCGGCGGTGTGTGTGGTGCCGATGTCCTGTCGTGCCGGCCCTACACCGCTCCCCAGCTGGCAAAGTCGCCAAAAAACCGGAACGCGGCGCGGGCGGCGGTCATTGCTTCAGAACCGAGACCAGGGATTCTGCCATATCGGCCGGGCTCTTGACCACCGTCACGCCGGCTGCGGTCAACGCTGCCATCTTCTCGGCGGCGGTGCCCTGGCCGCCGGCGATGATCGCCCCGGCGTGGCCCATCCGCCGTCCCGGCGGCGCGGTCTGGCCGGCGATGAAGGCGACCACCGGCTTGGTGAAGTGAGCCTTGATCCACGCCGCGGCCTCCTCCTCGGCCGACCCGCCGATCTCGCCGATCATGATGACGGCGTCGGTTTCGGGGTCGTCCTGGAAGAGGGCCAGGGCGTCGATATGGCTGGTGCCGATGAGCGGGTCGCCGCCGATGCCGATGCAGGTGGACTGGCCGAGCCCGAGGCGGGTCAGCTGGTCGATGGCCTCGTAGGTGAGGGTGCCGCTCTTCGAGACGATGCCGATCCGGCCCTCCTTGCAGATGTTGGCCGGGATGATGCCCGCCTTGCCCTTGCCGGGCGAGATGATGCCCGGGCAGTTGGGCCCGATGAGCCGCGTCCCCGGATGCGCCTGCAGGAAGGTCGTCGCCTTCAGCATGTCGACGACCGGGATGCCCTCGGTGATGCACACCACCAGCGCGATGCCGGCGTCGGCCGCCTCCATGATCGCGTCGGCGGCGAACGGCGGCGGCACGAAGATCACCGAGGCGTTGGCGCCGGTCGCGCCGACCGCGTCGGCCACGGTGTTGAAGACCGGCCAGCCCTCGTGGGTCGTGCCGCCCTTGCCGGGCGTGACCCCGCCGACCACGGTGGTGTGGTAGGCCTGCGCCGCCACGGCGTGGAACGTGCCCTCGCGGCCGGTCAGCCCCTGGACGATCAGCCGGGTGTTCTGGTCGAGCAGGACGGCCATCAGCGGCCTCCCTTCGCCAGCGCCACCACGCGGTCGGCGGCCTCGCCCATCGTGTCGGCCGTCGTGAAGTTCAGTCCGCTCTCGGCCAGCATCCGCTTCCCTTCCTCGACGTTGGTGCCCTTCATCCGGATGACGATCGGCACCGGCACGCCGAGCTCCTTGACCGCGGCGATGACCCCGGCGGCGAGCACGTCGCAGCGCAGGATGCCGCCGAAGATGTTGATGAGCACCGCCTTCACGTTGGTATCCGACATCAGGATCTTGAAGGCGTTGCGGATCTGCTCGGCGTTGGCGCCGCCGCCGACGTCGAGGAAGTTGGCCGGCAGCCCGCCCGACAGCTTGATGATGTCCATCGTCGCCATCGCCAGCCCGGCGCCGTTCACCATGCAGCCGATGTCGCCGTCGAGCCGGATGTAGTTCAGCGCGAACTTCGAGGCCTCGACCTCGAGCGGGTCCTCCTCGCTCAGGTCGCGCAGGTCGCGCGTATCGGGGTGGCGGTACAACGCGTTGTCGTCGATGGTCATCTTGGCGTCGAGGGCGAGCAGGTCGCCGCTCTCGGTGACGACCAGCGGGTTGACCTCGACCAGCGACGCGTCCGACCCGATGAAGGCCTGGTAGAGCGCCAGCATCAGCCTGGTGGCCTTTTTCACCTGGTCGCCCTGCAGACCGACCGCGAAGGCGAGCTGCTGGGCCTGGAACGGCGCCAGGCCGACACCGGGGTGGATCGCGGCCCGGTGGATCTTCTCGGGTGTCTTCGCCGCCACCTCCTCGATGTCCATGCCGCCTTCGGCGCTGGCCATGAAGACCGGCTGCTTGGTCGAGCGATCGACCAGCAGGCCGAGGTAGAGCTCCTTCTTGATCGCCAGCCCTTCCTCGACGAGCACCCGGCCGACGCGCTGCCCGGCCGGCCCGGTCTGGTGCGTGACCAGCTGCATGCCGAGGATGGCCTTGGCGTTGGCCTCGACCGCATCGAGGCCCTTCGACACCTTGACGCCGCCGCCCTTGCCGCGGCCGCCGGCATGGATCTGGGCCTTGACGACCGCCACCGGACCACCGAGCCGGCGGGCGATCTCCACCGCCTCCTGGGGCGTGACCGCGACTTCGCCGCGCGGCACCGGCACGCCGAAGCGCGCCAGCACCGCCTTCGCCTGGTATTCGTGGATCTTCACCGGCGCCTCACACCTTGATCACGTCGACCAGTTCCTTGACGGCCCCGGCGGACTTGTGGAGTGCGGCGCGCTCGGCGTCGGTCAACTCGACCTCGACGATCTGCTCGACACCGCGGGCGCCGAGCTTCACCGGCACGCCGACGAAGAGGTCGGTGATGCCGTACTCGCCTTGCAGGAACACCGAGCAGGGCATCACCTTCTTCTGGTCCTTGAGGATGGCCTCGACCATCAGCGCCGCCGCCGCGCCCGGCGCATACCACGCACTGGTGCCGATCAGCTTGGTCAGCTCGGCGCCGCCGTTGGCCGTCCGCGTGCAGATCGCGTCGAGCCGCTCCTGGGAGAGCTGCCCCATCGCCACCAGGTCGGTGAGCGGGATGCCGGCCACCGTCGACAGCCGCGGCAGCGGCACCATGGTGTCGCCGTGGCCGCCGAGGACGAACGCGGTGACGTCGGCGACCGAGACCTTGAGCTCGTCGGCGATGAAGGTGCGCATCCGCGCCGAGTCGAGGACGCCGGCCATGCCGACGACCCGCTCGCGCGGGAACTTGCTGAGGCGGAACACCGCCTGCGACATCGCGTCGAGCGGGTTGGCGACCGGGACGATGATGCAGTTGGGCGAGTGCGTGACGATCTCGGCGGTGACGTCCTGCATGATCTTGTAGTTCACCGCCAGCAGGTCGTCGCGGCTCATGCCCGGCTTGCGCGGCACACCGGAGGTGATGACGACCACGTCCGAGCCGGCGCTGGCCGCGAAGCCGGCAGTGCCGACGCCTTCGACGCGCGCCGCCGAGCCGTCGGTGGCGCACGACTGGTAGATGTCGAGGGCGACGCCGGCCGCCTTGCTCTCGGCGATGTCGACGACCACCACGTCGGCGAGTTCCTTCTGGGCGACGACGCGTGCCACCGTCGCGCCGACGTTGCCCGCTCCGCCCACCACCGTCACTTTTCGATTCATCGGCACACTCCAGGCGTCCGGACCACGGCGGTTAGGTCAGCCCCCCGCCCCGTTGGTTCCGGTCGTTCACAGCTTCTGTGGAAAACCCTGTGGAAAAGACCCGCGCTCGACGCACGCACCCGGCCCGAACCGGAACGAATCACCACTTTGCACCACGTGTGGTGCGCGGCCGTGCGGCGCGGGCCGCACGGCGTCGCAACGCGTGCCGTACACAAGTCGGGTATTATACCCGGGCGCTCGTCGAGCGGGCGCACCCGCGCGGCGGTCGCCGCCTGCATGCACATCGTAGTCGCCGACGACCTGCCGGCTCCGGCCATCCAGCTGCTGCGCGACGAAGGCTGGAGCGTCGACGCCACCACCGGGCGGGCCCCGGCCGCGCTTCACGCCGCCCTGCGCGACGCCGCTGCCCTCATCGTGCGGTCGGCCACCAGGGTCGACGCCGCTGTGATCGCCGCAGCGCCGAAGCTTCGGGCGATCGCCCGCGCCGGCGCCGGCGTCGACAACATCGATCTCGCCGCGGCGGCCGCCCGCGGCGTGGTGGTGATGAACGCTCCCGGCGCGACCAGCATCAGCGTCGCCGAGCTGACCCTCGGCCTGCTGCTCGCCCTCGTCCGTCAGCTGCCCGCCGCCGACCGGGCGCTGAAGAGCGGCCAGTGGGTCAAGCCGGCCGCCGCCGGCAGCGAGCTCTGCGGCAAGACCATCGGCATCGTCGGCTTCGGCCGCATCGGCCGGATCGTCGGCCGGCTGTGTGCGGCGTTCGGCATGACCGTCATCGCCCACGATCCCTACGTGGCGGCGGCCGAGGCCGGCGGCGAGGCGCTGCTGGTCTCGCTCGACGAGCTGTGTGCCCGCGCCGACGTCATCTCGCTGCACCTGCCGGCCAGCGCGACGACCCATCACCTGTTCGACGCCACGCGGCTGGCGCGCTGCCGGCGCGGCGTGCGGCTGGTCAACACATCGCGGGGCGTGCTGGTCGACGAGGCGGCGTTGCTGGCGGCGCTCGAGTCGGGTCAGGTCGGCGGCGCCGGCCTCGACGTCTTCGCGGCCGAACCGCCGATCGACTGGGCCCTGGCCCGGCATCCGGCCGTGGTCGCCACGCCGCATCTCGCGGCGTCGACGCGCGAGGCGCAGGAGCGGGTGGGCATCGAGACCGCGGCGGCGGTCCGCGACTTCCTGCGCGACGGTCGGATCAGCAATCCCGTGGTCGCGACCCCGTGGTCACGGTAGCCGCAGTTCGCGGGTCGTCCCGTCGCGCCCGATCAGCACGACCGCAGCGCCGGTCGCCGACGTCACCCGCGTCCCGTCGGGCAGCTCGTCGCCGTCCTGCGCCAGCTGCACGTCGCCAGCGCGGCCGAGTACCGCGGTGACGACACCGTCGGCGTCGGTGGCGATCCCGAGGAGACGCCACTCGGCGGCGACCGTCGGCCCCGCCTCGTCGACCGGCTCCGGCGCGACCGCGTCGGCGTCCGCCGCGGCCTCGGCCGGGGCGCGGCGCTCGCCGATGGCCGCGAAGGCGAAGGGATTGCGCGACGGCGTCGGCGGTGATGGTCGCGGTCCGGGGCCATCCAGATCGCGCAACGGGACGATCGTCGGCGCGTCGGGCATGGCCACCCGCGGCGTCACGCGCGTCTGCGAGCTCGCCACCGGCGGCGACAGCGTCGACCCGAGCATCCACCCGGCCAGGACGAGGGCCGAGGCGGCAAGGCCGAACACCTGCGGCGAGTCGAAGCGCATCGCCATCCCTGCGCATAGTATCGGCGTTTCGCCACCACGTGCGCGCCGGCGTGCCAATGCGTGCACTGTGGTAGAATTCGCCGTGCCCGCGGTTCCAGGCAGACTGCCAGCCAGCCTGACCGATTCCTCGGTAGTGGCGATCGTCCCGGCCCGCTACCACTCCTCCCGACTCCCCGGAAAACCCCTCGCCGACATCGGCGGCCGGCCCATGGTCGAGCACGTCTACCGGCGCGCCTCGCTGGCCCGCGTCGACGCGGTGATCGTCGCCACCGACGACGACCGGATCGTCCACGCCGTGGAAGGGTTCGGCGGGCTGGCCTGCCTGACCCGCGCCGATCATCGCTCGGGCACCGATCGGCTGGCCGAGCTGGTCGCCGATCTGCCCTGCGCCATCGCCGTCAACGTCCAGGGCGACGAGCCGATGGTCGATCCGGCGGCGATCGATGCCCTGGTCGCCCCGTTCCACGCCGACCCGGCCACGCAGATGACCACTTTGTGCCGGCCGCTGGCCGCCGACGAGGACGTCACCTCGCCGCACCTGGTGAAGGTCGTCCGCGATCGCCAGGGCCACGCGCTGTATTTCTCGCGGGCGCCGATTCCCTTCCGTCGCGACGGCGACGGCGCCGCCCCCGCCGTGCACGTCGGGCTCTATGCCTACCGGCGTGACACGCTGCTGCGGCTGGCCGCGCTGCCGCCGACGCCGCTCGAGCGCAGCGAGTCGCTCGAACAGCTGCGGGCGCTCGAGCACGGCATTCCCATCCGCGTCCTCGAGACCGCCTACGTGTCGGTGGCCGTCGACACGCCCGAGGACCTCGAACGCGCCAGACGCACGGTATCCACGCCATGAGCCACGCCGCCCGCCCCGCCAAGTACATCTTCGTCACCGGAGGCGTCGTCTCCTCGCTCGGCAAGGGCCTGGCGGCCGCCTCGATCGGCGCCTTGCTCGAGGGCCACGGCCACACGGTGGCGCTGCTCAAGTTCGACCCCTATATCAACGTCGACCCGGGGACGATGAGCCCCTACCAGCACGGCGAGGTGTTCGTCACCGACGACGGCGCCGAGACCGACCTCGACCTCGGCCACTACGAACGGTTCACCGACACGACCACCACCCGCAACAGCAACTGGACCACCGGGAAGATCTACATGTCGGTGATCCAGAAGGAGCGGCGCGGCGACTACCTCGGCCGCACCGTGCAGGTCATCCCGCACATCACCAACGAGATCAAGGACTGCATCCGTGCCGTCGCCCGCGATGTCGACGTCGTCCTGGTCGAAATCGGCGGCACCGTCGGCGACATCGAGAGCCTGCCGTTCCTGGAGGCGATCCGCCAGTTCCGCCAGGACGTCGGCCGCGAGCACACCCTCTACATCCACCTGACCCTGGTGCCGTTCATCGGCTCGGCCGGCGAACTGAAGACCAAGCCGACCCAGCACAGCGTCCGCGACCTGCGCTCGATCGGCATCCAGCCCGATCTGCTGCTCTGCCGCACCGACCGTGCCCTCGACCGCGACATCAAGCAGAAGATCGCCTTGTTCTGCGACGTCGACGAGGAGGCGGTCATCACCGCCCGCGACGTCGCGACCATCTACGAGGTGCCGCTCGAACTGCGTGCCGAGGGCGCCGACCGCGTCGTCCTGCAGCGGCTCGGCCTGCCGGCGACGACCGGCGACATGCGGGCCTGGGAAGCGCTGGTCGACAACATCAAGCATCCCGACGACGAGATCACCATCCACGTGGTCGGCAAGTACACCGGCTACGAGGACTCCTACAAGAGCCTCAACGAGGCGCTCTACCACGGCGGGTTCGCGCACCGGCTCAAGGTCAACATCCAGTGGGTCGAGGCCGAGGCGCTCGAAGCCGACGGCGGCACCCGGCTGCTGGAAGGCGCCAACGCCATCCTGGTCCCGGGCGGCTTCGGCAATCGCGGCACCCGCGGCATGATGCGGGCCGCCGAGTACGCGCGCGAGCACCGCATTCCCTACTTCGGCATCTGCTACGGCATGCAGTGGGCGACGGTCGAGTTCGCCCGCAACGTCTGCGGCCTCGACGGCGCCGACTCCACCGAATTCGACGAGGCCGCGCCGCACAAGGTGATCTACAAGCTGCGCGATCTGCTCGGCGTCGACGATCTGGGCGGGACGATGCGGCTGGGACGCTATGCCTGTGAGCTGGCGGCCGGGTCGCTGGCCCGGCGCATCTACGGCACCGACGTGGTCTGGGAGCGTCATCGCCACCGCTTCGAGTTCAACTGCCTGTACGAGCCGGCGTTGAAGGAGCGCGGGATGCTCATCTCCGGCCGCTCCCCCGACGGCAAGTTCGTGGAGATCGCCGAGCTGCCCTCCCACCCGTGGTTCATCGGCGTGCAGTTCCACCCCGAGTTCCTGTCGCGGCCGCTGCGGCCGCACCCGCTCTTCGCCAGCTTCGTCGGTGCCGCCCGGCAGCAGCAGCAGGGCACGCTCGGGCAGGTGTCGGAAGCCGGGGCGGTCGCCTAGACCGCGATGGGCGTCCGGCCGGTCGCGGCGGGGGCGGTCACCTTCGGGTCGGGCCACCCGCTGGCCTTCATCCTCGGTCCCTGCGTGATCGAAAGTCCGGGTCACGTCCTGGATCTGGCGGTGGCGCTCGACGCCATCGCGCGGCGCTGCGGCGTCCCGCTGGTCTTCAAGGCGTCGTTCGACAAGGCCAACCGGACGTCGCTGGCGTCATTCCGCGGCCCCGGATTGCCTGAGGGGCTGAAGGCGCTCGCCGCGGTCAAGAGCCGTACCGGGCTGCCGATCCTGACCGACATCCACGAGCCGGCCCAGGCGGCGGCCGCGGCCGAGGTCGCCGATGTCCTGCAGATTCCGGCGTTCCTCTCGCGACAGACCGACCTGCTCCTCGCCGCGGCGGCCACCGGACGGACGGTCAACGTCAAGAAGGCCCAGTTCCTGGCCCCGCGCGACATGCGCCACGTCGTCGGCAAGCTGACCGAGGGCGGCGCCAGCGGCATCCTGCTGACCGAGCGGGGCTCGTCGTTCGGCTACCAGAACCTGGTCGTGGACATGCGCGGTCTGCCGATGATGCGCGAGCTGGGGCTGCCGGTGGTCTTCGACGTCACCCACAGCCTGCAGCTGCCGGGCGCGGGCGACGGCGTGACCGCCGGGCTGGCCGAGTACATCGCCCCCCTGGCCCGCGCCGGCGTCGGCGCCGGCGTCGACGGGCTGTTCATGGAGGTGCACGAAGACCCGGCTCGGGCCAGAAGCGACGCCGCCAACGCCCTTCGGCTCGACCTGGTCGAGTCGTTGCTGCCGGCGCTGGTCGCGATTGATAGGATTGCCCGGGCGGATGGCTGATCTCTCCCTGGCCCGGACGGTCCTCGAAACCGAGGCCGCGGCGGTGCGCGCGCTGGCGGCGCGGCTCGACGGCCAGTTCAGCGCCGCCGTGCACCTGATCCGCGACTGCCGCGGCCGGGTGATCCTCACCGGCGTCGGCAAGTCGGGCATCGTCGCCCGGAAGATCGCCGCCACCCTGTCGAGCACCGGGTCGCCGGCCTACTTCGTGCACCCGACCGAGGCGGTGCACGGCGACCTCGGCATGATCCACGCCGACGACGTCGTCATCGCCCTGTCCTACAGCGGCGAGACCGAGGAACTGACGCAGCTGCTCGAGATTCTCAAGCGCCGCGGCGGCGCCCTGGTCGCCATGACCGGCAACCCCGACTCGACGCTGGCCCGGCTCGCCACCGTGACGCTGGACTGCAGCGTGCCCAAGGAGGCCTGCCCGCTGAACCTGGCGCCGACGGCCAGCACGACCGCGGCGCTGGCCATGGGCGACGCGCTGGCGATGACCGTCCTCGACGAGAAGGGCTTCAGCCCCAACAACTTCGCCGACCTGCACCCGCGCGGCACCCTCTACCGGCAGGCGCGGCGGGTCGACGTCGTGATGCGCAGCGGTGAACTGCTGCCGCGGGTCGGGCCGGCGACGCCTCTCCGCGACGTCATCGCCGAGATCTCGCGAGGGGAGCGCGGCCTGACCTGCGTGGTCGACGCCGCCGGTCTCCTGCTCGGCGTCGTCACCGACGGTGATCTCCGCCGGGCCCTCGCCCGTACCGATCGGCCCGCCGAGCTCACCGCCGAGCAGATGATGGGCCGCACGCCGGTCACGGTCGGCCCCGAGACGCTCGCCGCCGAGACCCTGCTGCTCCTCGAGCGCCGCCGGATCACGGCGGTCGTCGTCGTCGCGCCCGATCGGCGACCGCTCGGCCTCGTCCACCTGCACGACCTCTGGAAGACGGGACTCGTCTAGGCTGGGCGCCGTGCTCGACGGGTATCTCCCTTTCATCTCGGCCCTGCTCGCCCTGCTCGCCGGCGTCGCCATCGGCAAGGCGTGGGAACGCTACAAGCTGCGCGACGGGCGCTGGATCGATCGCCGCAAGGCCCGCGACTCGCACCACTACGTTCTCGGCCTCAACTTCCTGGTCGCCAACCAGATCGACCTGGCGATCGAGGAGCTGAGCCAGGCCACGCGGGTCGACGCCGACGCCCTCGAGATCCACCTGATCCTCGGCAACGTCTACCGCGAGCGCGGCCAGGTGACGCGGGCGATCCAGGTGCACCAGGCCCTGCTGCAGCGCCAGAAGCTCACCCGCCTCGAACACGCCTACGTCATGCTGTGTCTCGGGCTCGACTTCAAGCGCGGCGGGTTCGTCGACCGCGCGGTCGAGGCCTTCAAGGAGGTCCGACGCCTCGACCCGGCCAACACCTACGCCCTGCTCCACCTCGAAAAGGTCTACGAGGAGCAGCATCAGTGGGAGGAGGCGGCGAAGATCCGCCAGGAGCTGGTCGCCCTCGACGGCCCCGAACCGCCGGCGCGCAGCCAGGCGATCCTCGCCTACCTCGAGAACGAACGCGGCCTGGCGGCCCTCAAGGCCGGCGACCTCGCCACCGCGCACGCCCGTTTCCGGGCGGCCCTCGACCTCGACGCCTTCGTCACCCCGGCCGCGGTGAACCTCGGCGAGGCGCTGGAACGGCAGGGACAGCCCGACCAGGCCGTGCAGGTCTGGGAGGGGCTGGTGGAGTCGACGCCGGATCGCGCCCACCTGGTACTGGATCGGCTGCGCCGCCGCTACACCGACCAGGGCGAGCCCGACCGGTTCCTCGAGCTCTGCCGACGGCTGGTCGCGGCCAGTCCCCAGAACTGGCGGGCCCGGCTGGCGCTCGGCCGCGCCCTGGCCGATCGCGGCGATCGCGCCGCGGCCCTCGACCAGCTGCTCGAGGCGCTCAGCCACAACCCGCACGGTCTGACGGTGCACGAGGCCATCTGGGAGGCGCTGCTCGGCCTCGACCTCGATCGCGCACAGGTGGAACGCTACGTGCGGCACGCCAAGGACGCCGTCTTCTTCCTCGACCCGCACGTCTGCCTGCGCTGCCACTACCGCAGCACCGAGCTCCTCTGGCAGTGTCCGCACTGCCACGAGTGGAACAGCTTCGTCGAGGAGCGGATCGCCCCGGTCAAGGAAGCCGCCGAGCTCTGATCGCCGGCGGCCTCACGGCCGCGCCAGCCAGGCGGCCAGGGCCTCGGCCTGACGGGTGGTGTCCTCGATCGGGCCGTCGCTGCGGATGACGCGGTCGGCCAGCCGGGCCTTGTCGGCGATCGGCCACTGCGCCGCCAGCCGGGCGGCCGCTTCGGCGGCGCTGAAGCCGTCACGCGCCTGCAGCCGGGCGATCTGCAGGCGCGGGTCGCAGGCCACGACCACGACGGCGTCGAAGTCACGGTACCACCCGGTCTCGTAGACCAGCGGTATCTCGGCCACCGCCGCCGGCCGCCCGGCCGCGGCGGCGAAGAAGGTCGCCACGCCGTCGCGGACGCGCGGGTGGACGATGCGCTCGAGGTCGCGCCTGGCCGCCGCGTCGGCGAAGACCATCCGGCCCAGGGCCGCCCGGTCGAGCGCACCGGACGCGTCGAGGACCGCCGGCCCGAATCGGGCGACGACGGCCCCCAGCCCGGGGCTCCCCGGAGCGACGGCATCGCGAGCGAGCCGGTCGGCGTCGACCACCGCGACGCCGGCGCGACCGAGCACGGCGGCGACGGTGGACTTGCCGGTGGCGATGCCGCCGGTCAGGGCAACCCGTCGCACGGCTACGCGGTCTCCGCCCCGGGGGCAACGGCCATGGGGCTCCGCGCTAGCGCCCCGCCCGATCCTCGGCCGCCACGACGGTGTTGTGCAGCAGCATCGCGATGGTCAGCGGGCCGACGCCACCAGGGACCGGCGTCAGGGCCCCGGCCACCGCGGCCACCTCGGGATGGACGTCGCCGACGACCAGGCTGCCCTTCTCCGCGAACTGGCGGCGCCGGGGATGGCCCTCGGCGTAGAGCCCGGCCACGACCGCGGCGTCGCCGACCCGGTTGATGCCGACGTCGACGACGACGGCTCCCGGCTTGACGAAGTCGGCGGTCACGAAGCCGGGCCGACCGACGCCGGCGACCACCAGGTCGGCCTGGCGGCTGATGGCTGCGACGTCGGGCGTCCGTGAGTGGCAGATGGTCACCGTCGCGTCGCGGTGCAGGAGCAGCAGCGCCATCGGCTTGCCGACGATGTCGCTGCGTCCGATCACGACGGCATGACGGCCGGCGATCGGCAGGCCCTCGCGGACCAGCAGTTCGATGACGCCGCTCGGCGTGCAGGCGATCAGCCGGGCCCGCTTCTGGACCAGGCGGCCGACGTTCTCGGCGTGGAACCCGTCGACGTCCTTGGCCGGGTCGATGGCGTCGAAGACCTGCTGTTCGGCGTCGGCGCCCATCGCGCGCGGCAGCGGCGACTGGACCAGGATGCCGTCGACGGCGTCGTCGGCGTTCAGCCGCTCGACCACCGCCAGGACGTCGGCGAGGCGGGCGTCGGCCTCCAGCCGGACCACGTCGGCACGGCAGCCGGCCTCCGCCGCGGTGCGCATCTTGTTGCGGACGTAGATCTCCGACGCCGGGTCGGCCCCGGCGAGCACCAGGCCGAGCGTCGGCGGGCGGCCGTGAGCGGCCGCGAAGGCGCCGATGCGCGGCGCCAGATCGGCGCGGATGGCCGCCGCCACCACGGCGCCGTCGAGTCGTCGGGCACTCATCGGCCGGGGTGCTCCCCCGGCAAGCGGGCTACCCGGGTCGCCGTCGTCATGCCGAGGGCGCGGTGTCGCCGGCGGCCTTGCGGATGCCGAAACCGACCGCCCAGATCGCCAGCGCCACGCCGAGCCACTTGAGGCCGAAGGCGTCGGCCTCCTCGGCGGTGACGCCGATCTCGTGCCACTTGGCGATCGTCTCGGTGGTCAGGCCGACCTCGGTCATCAGGCCGAGCACGGTGATGCACGCGAAGTTGAAGACCGCCAGTGCGCCCATGACGAACACGAAGTTGCCGACGCTGGCCAGCAGCGGCCGCCGCGCCGCTTCGGCCGGGTCGGCCAGCGGGCTGTGCGTACGCCCGTAGAACCAGTAGATGAGCATGCCGATGTCCAGCCAGACCAGGAAGCGCACCCAGGTCAGGATTGGCAGGTTGAGCATCAGGTAGGCGCACGACACGATGCCCATCGTCGGGAAGATCGGCCCGAACGGGACCTTGAAGGGGCGGTGGGCGTCGGGGCGCTTGCTGCGCAGGACCAGCACGGCACCGCAGACGATGGCGAACGCGAACAGGGTGCCGATCGAGGTCATCTCGCCGACGGTCTGGATCTGGGTCAGACCGGCGACGATGGCGACGACCACGCAGGTGATGATCGTCGTGATGTAGGGCGTGCCGAACCGCGGGTGCACCTTGCTGATGCCCTGCGGCAGCAGCCCATCGCGGCTCATCGCGAAGAAGATGCGCGGCTGGCTCATCAGCATCACCAGCAGCACCGAGGTGATGCCGGCGACGGCGCCGGCCGACACCAGGTAGGCGGCCCAGTCCTGCCCGATCAGGCTGAGCGCGAAGGCCACCGGGGCGTTGAGGAACGCCTGGTCGCTCTTGTAGTCGACCACCGGGACGATGCCCGACAGCACCGCGGCCACCGCCAGGTACAGCGTCGTGCAGATGACCAGCGAGGCGATGATGCCGATCGGCAGGTCGCGCTGCGGGTTCTTGGCTTCCTCGGCGGTGGTCGAGACGGCGTCGAAGCCGATGTAGGCGAAGAACACGACCCCGGCGGCGCCCATCACGCCGGCCCACCCGTAGGGCGTGAACGGGTTCCAGTTCTCCGGCCGGACGTAGACCGCGCCGGCGCCGAGGAAGAACAGCACCGCTGCCAGTTTCACGCCGACCATGATGGCGTTGAAGCGGGCGCTCTCGCGGATGCCGACGACCAGCAGGTACATGATGCACAACACGATGATCACTGCCGGCAGGTTGATCACCGCCCCCGGAGTGGTGGCGCTCGGCGCCGCCGTCATCCACACCGGCAGGGCGATGCCGGCGCCCTCGAGCAGCTTCTGCATGTAGCCGCTCCAGCCGATCGCGACGGTCATCGAGCCGACGGCGTATTCGAGGATGAGGTCCCAGCCGATGATCCACGCGAACAGCTCGCCCATGGTCGCGTAGGCGTAGGTGTAGGCACTGCCGGCGATGGGGATCATCGAGGCGAACTCCGCGTAGCAGAGCGCCGCGAAGCCACAGGCGAGGCCGGCGAAGAGGTACGACATCATGATCGCCGGCCCGGCCTGGTTGGCCGCCGCGGTCCCGGTGAGCACGAAGATGCCGGTGCCGATGATCGCGCCGATCCCCAGCAGCGTCAGGTCCCATGCCGACAGGCTGCGCCGCAGCGCCTTGCTGCCGTGCTCGACGTCCCCGACCAACTGCTCGATCGACTTCGTCTTCAGCAGGTTGGAATCCATTCAGCCTCCACTGTCGCTTCGCGTCAGGCCGGGCACCGGCGCAAAAGCCCGGGGAATTCTAACCAGCGGCCGCACCCAGCGCCACGAGAAAGCGTCCGGCGCGCACCGCCGGCGGCTCCTGGTGGCCGACCAGATCGGCGACCACCGCCACCGCGGCGGCGCCGGCGCCGAGCACGGCTGCCGCCCGCTGCACGTCGATGCCGCCGATCGCCACCAGCGGGATGCCCGCGGCGCGGGCCCGGGTCGCGGCGGCGCGCACGCCGTCGAGTCCGACCACCGGGTCGGGGTTCGCCTTGGTGGCGGTCGCGAAGACCGGGCCGTAGGCCACGTAGTCGACCGGCGCGGCGAGCGCCGCGTCGAGTTGGGCCAGGGTGTGGGTCGAGCAGCCGATGGTCGCGGCCGGACCGAGCAGGCGGCGGGCCACGGCCGGCGGCAGGTCGGTCTGGCCGACGTGGACCCCGACCCCGGCCGCCCCGGCGATGTCGACCCGGTCGTTGACGACGACCTGGGCCGCCACCGGCGCCGCCGCCGCCCGCACGGCGTCGACGAGCGCCAGCAGGTCGGCCCCGTCCCAGGTCTTGGCCCTGATCTGCAGGCAACGCACCCCGGCGCCGACGAGGTCGATGGCGACCTGGTCGGGGCGCCGGCCGGCCCGCGCGCAGGCGTCGGCGTCGACGATGGCGTAGAGCGGCGGCAGGGCGACGGCCACGGGCGGCCGCGTCAGGCCGACTCGGCCAGCCGCGACGGCCGCGCCGGCGGCGCGAAGCGTTCCATGAAGTGCGTACTCAGCCGCCCGGCGACGAAATCGGGGTCGTTGAGGATCTTGAGGTGGAGCGGGATGCTGGTCTTGATCCCTTCGATCACCGTCATCTCGAGCACGCGCTTCATCCGCGCGATCGACTCGGCGCGATCGCGGCCGTGGACGATCACCTTGGCGATCATCGAGTCGTAGTACGGCGTGATCGTGCACTCGGGGTGGGCGGCGGTGTCGACCCGGACACCGGGCCCGCCGGGAATGGCGAACGCGTGGATCACCCCGGGCGAGGGCACGAAGGTCTCCGGGTCCTCGGCGTTGATGCGGCACTCCATGGCGTGGCCGGTGAAGGTCACGTCGCCCTGGCGGAACGACAGGCGCTCCCCCGCGGCGATGCGGATCTGCTCCTTGACGATGTCCAGGCCGGTGACCAGTTCGGTCACCGGGTGCTCGACCTGGACCCGGGTGTTCACTTCCATGAAGTAGAAGTGGCCGGTGTCGTCCATGAGGAACTCGAAGGTGCCGGCGTTCGTGTATTGCACCGCCTGGGCGGCGTCGGCCACCAGGGCGCCCATCTTGCGTCGCACCTTGTCGGTCAGCGCCGGCGACGGCGACTCCTCGATGAGCTTCTGGTGCCGCCGCTGGATCGAGCACTCCCGTTCGCCGAGATGCACGACCGAGCCGTGGTGGTCGCCGAGGATCTGGAACTCGACGTGCCGCGGCGACTCGAGATACCGCTCGACGTAGACGTCGCCGTTGCCGAACGCCGCCTCGGCCTCGCGCTGGGCGGTGCGGAGGGCGTGCGGCAGTTCGGCCGCGCTCTTGACGATGCGCATGCCGCGGCCGCCGCCGCCGGCGACCGCCTTGACGATCACCGGGTAGCCGATGTCCTTGGCCAGCTGCAGCGCGCGGTCTTCGTTCTCCACCGGCCCGTCGCTGCCGGGCAGCATCGGCAGCCCGGCCTTCTTCATCGCCCGGCGCGCCTTGGCCTTGTCGCCGAGCAGCCGGATGACGTGCGGGTCGGGGCCGATGAAGCGGATGTGGCAGGCCTCGCACACCTCGGCGAGGTAGGCGCTCTCGGACAGAAAGCCGTAGCCGGGGTGGATGGCGTCGGCGCCGGTGATCTCGGCGGCGCTGATGATCGCCGGGACGTTCAGGTAGCTGTCGGCGGACCGCGCCGCGCCGATGCAGATGTCCTCGTCGGCGAAGCGGACATGGAGCGAGTTCTCATCGGCTTCCGAGTAGACGGCGACCGTCTTGATGCCCAGCTCGCGGCAGGCGAAGATCACCCGCAGCGCGATCTCTCCCCGGTTGGCGACGAGTATCTTCTTGAACATGGTCAGGCCTTGAGCCGGATGGCGAAGATCCGCTCGCCGTACTGCACGGGCTGGCCGTTCTCGACGTAGATGTTGGCGATCTCCCCGTCGTACTCGCTGTCGATCTCGTTCATCAGCTTCATCGCCTCGATGATGCAGAGCACCTGGCCCTTCTTCACCTGGTCGCCGACCGCGACGAACGCGGCCGCGCCCGGCTCGGCGGAACGGTAGAAGGTGCCGACGATCGGCGATTTGACGATGGCCAGCTCGGCGCCGTCCTCGGCGACCGTCGCGGCCGGCGACACCGGCGCGGGCCCGGCCGCCGGGGCCGGCGGCGGCAGCGCGGCGGCCGCCGGTACGACGTGGGTGACCACGTGGGGACCGCCGCGTTTCACGCGCAGGCGGAAGGTGCCGTCCTCCAGCTCCAGTTCGGCGAGGTCGTGGGCCTGGACGAGGTCCAGGAGCTTGCTGAGGTCGTCGGGGGTCATGGACACGGGTCGGGATCCGCTCAAGAGGTGAGGCGTTCGGCGCCGGCCGGCGTCACCAGCACGTCGTCCTCGATCCGCACGCCGCCCTCGCCGGGCACGTACACACCCGGCTCGACGGTGAACACCATGCCCGCGGCCAGCGGGCCGTCGGTGTCGCCGCGGGGGCCGATGGTCGGACGCTCGTGGACGTCGAGGCCGAGGCCATGGCCGGTACTGTGGACGAAACGGTCGGCCAGGCCCTCCCTGCCCAGTCGGTGACGGGCCGCGGCGTCGACCTCCGAGGGCAGCCGACCCGGCGCCACGGCGTCGATGGCGGCGAGTTGCGCGGCGGCGACGGCCTCCAGCCAGTGGCGCCGTCGGCTGCCGACGTCGCCAAGCGGCACCGTGCGGGACATGTCCACCGAATACCCGTCGAGCTGGCCGCCGAAATCGAGGAGCACCAGCTCCGCCGTTTCGAGGCGCCGGTCGGTCGGTCGATGGTGCGGCCGGGCGGCGTGGGGGCCGCTGGCCACGATGGTCTCGAACGCCGGGCGTTCGAACCCGGCGGAGCGCAGGGCCACGTCGATGTCCCAGGCCACTTGGCGCTCGGTTCGTCCGGCTGACACCTTGGGCAGTATACACGCCGCCACCGCCGACAGCCGGCCGCCGGCGTCGCGCAGGACCCCACACTCCCACGGGTCCTTGATCACCCGAAGAGACTCGATGATTCCGGTGGTTTCCCGCCACTGGACGGGCGTATCGCCGGCGAGCTGCCGCTGGAACGCCGCCAGCCGACCGACGGTCAGGTGGGCACTCTCGACGCCGACCGACGTGGCGCCGAGCCGCCGCACCAGGGCCGCCGTGGCTTCCTCGTAGCTGCTCCCGACCGGCACCGGCTCGAGCGCCAGGTCCGACCGCCCGGCCAGCGACTCCCCGGCCGCGTCGACGTAGCGCCCGTCCACAACGAGGGTCGCCCCGGCCGGACCCACAACCAGGTGGCCGGCCGACATCCGCAGCCCGGCCAGGTAGGTGAGGTTCGCGGGCGCGCTGACGACCAGGCAGTCGATCCCGGCGTCGCGGACGGCCGCGGTCGCCCGGACCAGCCGGGCCGCGAGGAGGTCGAGGGGAGCAGTCATCGACGGAGTGGCGTAGCCTACTCCGTCTTACTGCCCGGTGGAGCGGTCCTGCAGGGTGGTGAGCCAGTCTTCGAGGTCGCCCAGCACGTCGTCGGGCTCGCCAGACTCGTCGGCCGCGTCCGGGGCGTCGGCCGCCGGGGCCGGGGGCTCGGCGACCGGCAACGCTTCCGCAGCAGCCGGGGCCAGGTTCGGGTCGTCGGCGGACGCGGGCTCCGCAGCCAGAGGCTCGAACTGGGCCTCGTGCGCCGGGAATGCTTCGAGACCGGCGGCGGCGGCGGTCGTCGACAGCTCGCCCAGCGGCAGCTCGGCTGCCAGGCCCTGCAAGGCGGTCTCGACCTCGGCCAGAGGGCTGTCTCCTTCCAGTGCCGGTGCAGACTCGGCCGTCGACTGGTCGCCGGGCATCGCGGGCACCTCCTGCTCGTCGAGGGCACTGACTGGCGGTGCGGCCTCGACGGACCACGCCGCGACGAAGACGTCGATCGCGGGGGGTGGTGCAGCAGCCGGGCTCTCGGGGGAACGCGCCTCTTCCGGCGGCGCGAAGGCCAGCGGTGCGGTCGGTTCGGCGGCGGCCGCCGGTTCGGCCGGCACCTCGATCGGCCCCAGATCCCAGCTCACCGGCGGGTCGTCGGCCGGGCGGGCGGTATCGGTCACGTCGGCCCCGGTCTCGGACGCCGCGAGCCGCGTGGTGAGCCATGGCTCGTCGTCCGCGTCGGCAGTCGGCGCGCTGACCGGCGGCTCCGCGGCGGGAGCGGCGGCGTCGACGAGCGGCTCCGCGTCGGCCAGCGGCTCGGCCGGCGCCTCGATGTGCTCCGCCACCAGGTCGCCCTGGGCACGCAGTTCCGCTTCCAGCGCCGCGAAGGGATCGCCATCGGCGGCCGGCGGCGGCTCGGGCAACTCGAACACCGGCGGCGTCGCGCCGCTGACCACGGCTTCGACCATCGGCGGGGCGGCCGGCGTGCCGAGGGCCGCCACCAGCGTGTCGAAATCGAACGGCGCGGTCGGGCCACCGGCCGGGGCGGCTTCGGTCGGGGTCGGCGGCTCGGTGGGGGTGACCAGCGGCACGCGCTCGGCGGCCGACAGCAGTTCCTGGTGCGCCTCCTCGAAGCTCAAGCCGTTGGCCGGGCCGGCCTCGGCGCCGACCTGGCGCGACAGCTGCTCGACGATCTCCTCGAGCTCGGGGTCGTGCCGGGCCAGCGTGAGCGCCCGCTGGAAGTACTCGAGGGCCGACGGCACGTCGCCTTCGCGATGGAAGATCTCCGCCATGCCGCGGATGGCGGCGAGGTTCTCCGGCGCTTCGCCGACGACGAACGCCAGCTCGGCCCGGGCGTCGTCGAGCTGTCCGAGATCGAGCAGCGCCCGGCCCAGCGTGACCCGCGCCGACAGATACCCGGGGTGACGCGTCAGGCCCTCGCGGCAGACGCGTACCGCCTCCTCGGTCTGCCCGGCGCGCCGATACTCCTCGGCCAGCTGCGCAAAGGCGATCGACGCCGGGTCGGCGTCGACCCGGCGTCGGAGATCGTCGATACGGGAATGGGCCACGTCGTCCCTTACGGCACCGGCACGGCGACCGTGACCGCCTTGGTGATGACCGCCGTTCCGGTCGGCTGGAACGTGTCGTCGTGCACCTTGAGCGTGACGTTGTAGGTGCCCGGGGTGTCGTAGCGCTTGGTGATGGTCACGCCCTCGCCGGTGCGGCCGCTGCCGAAGTCCCAATCGTAGGCGACCAGGACGTGGCCCGGAGCGGCCTTCGAGGACTGGGCGTTGAAGAAGATGTTCTGCCCGGCCACCGGCGCGGTCGGCGACCAGATGAAGTCGGCCGTCGGGGCCGGCGTCGCCTCGACCTCCACCGCCTTGGAGGTGACGATGGTCGCCCCGCGCGAGTCGGTGACCGTCAAGGTGACGATGAACGTTCCCGGCTTCTCGAACTCGTGCACCACGGTCATGCCGGTGGCCGACGTGCCGTCGCCGAAGTTCCAGGCGTAGGTGCAGCGGGTGCCGCAGCGGCTGCCCTCGTCGATGGTGCCCGAGGCGTCGAAGGTCACCGGCGTCCGGTTGGTGACCGGCGTCGGGGTGACGACGAAGCCGTCGGCCGGGAAGGTCGGCGGGCTGTTGGGCGGCAGGATGACGCCGCGCGGCACCAGGCGGACCTCCAGGTAGCGGGCGAAGCCGCCGTGGTAGTCCGAGCCCACCGGGATGACCACCAGGGTGACGACGGTGTCCGAGTCCACCGGCTCGGTCGGCGCCGGCGGCGCCGTGTAGGTCACCCGCGCCACGCCGTCGCTGCCGGTGATCGGCGTTTTGTTCGACAGCCGCCCGAAGTCGACGACGGTCCCGCCGATGCGAATCTCGATCCGCAGCGGGACATTCGGCACCGGCCGCGCGTCGGGGCCGCGGGTCACCACCTCGACGACGGCCTGCGACAGCCCGTCCTGGTCGAGGATGTCCGGCGTCACGCTGGTGGCCAGCGACAGGCCGGTCTCCGAGGGCCCGGCCAGATCGGGCACCTCGGTCTTCTTGACGGTGCAGCTGCCGAACGCCAGCGCCACGAGGGCGAGGAGCGCGGCGGGCACGGCGCGAGTCTTGAGGAACGTCACGGCTCGAGTCCTTTCAGGCCTACTCAGGGTCGCCCCAGTCGGCGAACGTAATGGAGATCGATCCGGTCACGCTGACGTCGTTGCCGGCCTGGTCACGACCGTAGAAGGTCACGTCGGCAATCGCGGCGAACTGGTCGACACCGCCGCGACTGATGAGCCGCACCAGCGGGTTCTCGTTCTTGGCGATGATGCGGACCAGCTCGAAGAACCCGACCGCGGGCTGGTCTTCCGGCACGGTCAGCGACATGCCGCCGTCGAAGGCGTACGGCACGTCCACGCCCTGGGTGTTGCGGCCGTCGGTGCGCTTGTAGACCACCCGGTAGCGGGTGATGGTGATGGCGTTCAGCGGCCCCGGCGAAGTCGGGCTGACCGACGGGCCGGGGTTCTTCAGGCCGACCCGCAGGGTCACCCTCCCAGGGTCGACGAACGCCGTCGGCACCCGGACCTCGCGGCCGTCGATCGTCTGGCGCACCAGCGTGATCACGTCGGATGGCACGAAGGTCGAGAACTGGTCCGGCTCGGCGCCGTTGGCGCCTTCGAGGCGGTCGAGAATCAGGTAGCCCGGCGAGCGGCCGGTGCGCGCCACATCGCCACACGCGGCGGCGCCCAGCGCCGCGGCCAGCACGGCCACCAGGCCGGCCTTCTTGGTCAACTGCGGGACTCGCATGGTCGTCCTCATGTCCTCGTAGGCCTTCGCCTAACCCTTGGTGATCCGCGGCGTGATGAAGATCAGCAGCTCGCGGCTCTCGTCGCTGATCTCGTCGCGCTTGAACAGCCAGCCGAGCAGCGGCACGCGCGACAGCAGCGGCGTGCGGCCCTGCACGGCCTGTTCGCGGCTCAGGTAGATGCCGCCGATGACCGTGGTCTCGCCGTCGCCGACCAGCACGGTGGTCACGGCGCGCTGGGTGTCGATCGGCGGGATGTCGATGATGGCGCGGCTGTAGTCTGGCGCCGCGTTCTCGAGGAACACCCGCATGATCACCGTGTTCGATGCGGTGATCTGCGGCGTCACCTTGAGGGTCAGGGCGGCGTCCTTGAAGGTGACGGTGATGGTGTTGTTGGCGACGGTCTGGATCGGGATCTGCACGCCCTGGGTGATCTCGGCTTCGACGTTGTTCTGGGTCGAGACCCGCGGCGTGGACAGCAGGCGGCCCTGTCCGGACCGCTCCAGCGCGCTCAGCGCGACGTCGAGGTTGACGGCGCCGTTGATCGAGCCCAGGGCCAGGCCCAGGGCGCTCGAGGCGTTGGCGACGCCGAGGTTCACGGCGTTGGCGACCCCGTCGGGCCCCTGCGCCAGGCCGGTGCGTCCGCTGAGGCTGCCGTTGTTCGGGAAGGCCAGCGGGGTGGTGTTGCCGAGTTCGGGCGACACCCGGCCCTGGAAGCCCCACTCGACGCCGATGCTGCGGGCGAAGTCGCGGGTGGTCTGGACGATGCGGGCCTCGATCTCCACCTGCGGCTGCGGCAGATCGAGCGCCGTCATCAGCTCGGTGGCGGCGGTGAGCCGGTCGGGCAGGTCGCGGATGATCACCGTGTTGGTGCGGGCGTCGATCTGCACCTCGCCGCGCGACGACAGCGCGCTGCGCGTGATGATCGGCACCAGGTCGGCGGCCTTCGCATAGCTGAGCGGCCGGGTGACGACGCGCAGTTCGCCGGCCAGGGCCTGCTCCTCGGCCAGCTTGCGGCGCTGGGCTTCCTCGTCGGCGAGCACGCCGAGCGGCGCGATCCGCACGATCGAGCCGTCGACGTAGTAGCCGAGCTTGTTGGCCTTGAGGATGATGTCGAGCGCCTGATCCCAGGGCACGTCGCGCAGCGACACGTCGACGCTGCCGGTGATGGTCGGGTCGATGACCACGTTCAGGCCGCTGATCTCGGCGAAGGTCCGCAGCACCGCGCGCAGGTCGGCGCCCTGGAAGTCGAGCGACACCGGGTGGCCGGTGAAGCGTGGGCCCTCGGGCTCGGCGCCCGGCGCCGGCATCGGCTGGCCGAGCGACGCGGTCGCCGCGGCCATCGCCGGCGGCGGCACGGTGGCGGCCGGAGCGGCCACCGGCAGGACGGCCGGCGTCGGCGCCGCCACCGGCAGCACCGCCGGGGTGGGCTCGGGCGCGGCCATCGCCGGCGCATCCACGACGGCGGCCGGCATCGGCTCCGGCGCGGCCATCGGTTCGACGGCCGGTTCGACGGCGACGGGCTCGGCGGCGGCCGGCACCGGCGTCTCGGCATCGGCGTTGAAGATGACGCGCAGCTCCTCGCCGTCGCTGCCCGCCGACTCGATGCGATACGGCAGCTTGCGGTCCAGGTCGACGACGACGCGGGTGACCAGCGGATCGCGGCTGTTGGTGGCGACGCGCACCCGGGCGACGTCGGCCTGGTTGACGGCGAGCGCGGCCGGCACGGCCCGCGCCGCGCTGACTCCGGTGAAGTCGAGCAGCACCCGCGGCGGCAGGTCCTTGGCTTCCTCGACGGCGGCGGCCTTGAGCTCGCCGTTGCCGACCAGGGCGATGGTGACTTCGTCGCCCGACCGCGCCGCGCGAACGGCCCGCAGTTCGGTGGCCGGCACCCGGGCGGCCCGCCCCGCGGCCGCGGTGGCCGGGGCCGGGACCGGCGCCGCCGCCGGCGCGCGGTCGACATCGACCAGAATCAGGTTGCGCGAGGTCCGCACCCGGTGCGGGGCGGCGCGCTCGAGATCGACGCGGACCCGCGCCAGCGGTGTGCCATCGGCGGCCTGGCGCTGTTCGACGCGGATGTCGCGGACCGGCGCCTGCGGCTCCGGCAGTTCGACGCCCGCCGCGGTGACGTTGCGCAGGTCGACCAGGACGGTCAGCGGGTCGGGCTGGCTGGTGACGTAGGCCACCGGCTCACTGGCCTCGATGACGATCGAACTCACGTCGGCGGCGAGGCGGGAGGACACGGTCCGCAGCTGGGGAGTCTCCGCACCACCCGACGCGGCGCCGGTTACCGCCCCGGGCCCCGCCAACGCGGCGACACACGCGGCGACCGTCACAAGTGGAGCGATTCGGCCGAGCATCATTTGCCCTCTTCCTGGACGCGGAGGAGCTTGCGCACCTCACGCTGCTTCTGAAGTGACAGCGGGTCGCTGACCTGCTGCTGGATCACCACGGCCTGCGCCGTGATCGACCGCACCGTGCCGTCGTAGAGGCGGCTGCCGCTGCGGATCGTGTAGGTCTGCCCCGACGGGCCCGACACCATCGCCACGTAGGCGCCGCGGCTCTGCAGGATGCCGCGGACCACCAGCTCGTCGACGCCGATGCCGGCGGCGCCGGTCGGCCGCGAGGCGCCGGTGTCGGCGACGGCGACCGTGCCGCTGCGGCTGAGGTTCATGAACGGATCCCGCCGGCCGTCCGACCGGTAGGTGAAATTGGCCGGCGGCGTCGGCAGGTCGGGCCGCGGTGCGGCGGGTGCGACCTGGGCCGGCGCCGAGGCAGCGGCCGGCGGCGCCTGGGCGGCGACGTGAACGGCGACGGCGAGCGTCGCGACGATGAGGGCGCAGCGCAGGGGCATCATTCCGCTTTCGCCGGCACCGCAGGCGCCGGCGCTCCCGGTTCGGGTTCGCGATCGGTGAGGACGAAGGTGGTTGCGGTGCAGCTGACGCGCACCGTCGCCTGGGGCGTCGGGTTGGCGTTGGTGTTCATGGCGATGGTCCCGACGTTGATGATTCGCGGGAACTTGCTGACCCGGTCGAGGAACTCGCCGACGTTGTGATAGGTGCCTTCGAGCTCGAGGCCGATCGGCCACTCGGCGTGCAGTTCCTTCTGCGCCATGGCCTGCGGCTTGAACGTGCGGATGGTCAGGTTCGACTGCGACGCCATGGTCTGGATGCGGCGCAGCAGGTCGGCGACGTCCTTCTGCTCGGGCAGAATGGCGCGGAGGCTGTCGAGCCGCGCTTCGAGGTCGCCGACCTGGGCGCGGAACTCCGGCAGCTTGCGGGCGGTCTCCAGGCCGGTGGCGATGCGGGCCTGGATCGCCGTGAGCTCGGCGCGCCGGGTGGCCAGCACTTCCTGCTGCGGCCACTCGTAGAGCTTGTACCAGGCGAAGACGCCGGCGCCGGCGATGACGACGAAGACCAGCAGCTGGCCCCACCACGGCAGCTTGTTCATCTCGAGGCTAGCCACGGGCGCCTCCCTTCTTGGGCGGCGCCGCCGACGGCGGCGGAGGCGGCGGCAGCAGGCCGGACATCTGGAACGTGCCCTTGACCGTGAAGCGGATGAGCTCGGGCGTCGTCTGGGTGGCGGCGACGACCTCGCTCGAGACGATCTCGACCGGACGGGCGAAATAGCGCGAGCCCTCGAGGTTGGCGACGAAGTCCGACAGCGCGGTCAGCGACAGGCAGTTGCCGTCCATCGTCACGTCGTAGCCGGTCTGGCTCATCCGGGTCAGCCACATCATGTCGGGCAGCGAGCGGCTGACCTGGTCGAGCATGTGGACCGGCGCGGTCTGACCGCGGCGCAGCTCCTCGATGAGGCCGACGCGCTGCTCCAGGCGGGCGCGGCGCGCCTCGAAGTCGCGCACCTCGAGGATCACCTGCTGCAGCCGCTGCTCCTCGCGGCGCTGGGTCTCGATGTCGACCTCGAGCTGCGCGGCTTCCTGGCCGAGCGCCCAGTAGCGCCAGCCGACGAAGGCCCCGGCGAGCAGCAGGACCAGACTGCCGCCGAGCGCGATCTTCTGCGCCGCCTGCAGGCCGAACGCCGGCGCCTTGGTCTTGCGGCGCTCGGTGGGAAGGAGATTGACGCGAATCATCGGTCGCCGCCTTTGCGCAGCGCCAGGCCGACGGCCACGGCGCAGACCGGGGCGTAGTCCTCGAGCGCTCCGGCGCCGACCTTGGCGGCGTCGAGCGCGACCTGACGGAACGGATCGAAGCGCTCGACCTCGACGTCGAGGCGCTCGCGCACCGCCTGGTCGAAGCCGTCGATGAGCGACGCCCCGCCGCTCAGGACGACGCGGTCGATGCGATCGCTGGCCGAGGTCGCCTTGTAGAAGTCGAACGTCTTCTCGACCTCGAGCAGCACGTTGTCGGTGACGGCGCGCAGCACCGGACGGACGTCGTCGAAGCGCACGCCGTCGACGGGAATGCCCTTCTTGGCGTCCTCGGCGCCCTCGAACGGCAGGCCGAGTTCCTTCTGCACCGCCTCGGTGAAGGCGTTGCCACCGATGCTGACGTCGCGGGTGAACACCGACTGGCCGCCGGCGACGATGTTGATGTTGACGGCGCTGGCGCCGACGTTGACCAGCGCCACCACCGTGCCGGGGTCGGTGGCGTAGTTGGCCTCGTAGGCGTTCTGCAGCGCGAAGGCGTCGATGTCGACGACCACCGCGTTCTTGCCGGCCTGGCTGACGACGCCGGTGTAGTCGCCGATCTTGTCCTTCTTGGCGGCGACCAGCAGCACGTCCATCGTGCCCTGGCGCTCGGCGGCCGGGGTCAGGACCTCGTAGTCGAGGTTGACGTCCTGGATGTCGAACGGGATGTACTGCTCGGCTTCCCAGTAGATCGACTCGGCCAGATCCTGCTCGGTCATCACCGGCAGGCTGATCTTCTTGACGATGACCGAGCTGCCGGACAGCGACGCGACCACGTCCTTGGCCTTGAACTTCGGCGACTGGAGGGCGCGACGCACGGCGTCGGTCACCGCGCCGGCGTCGATGATCGCGCCGTCGACGATGCTGTCCGGCGGCAACGGCTCGACGCCGATCGCCGCGACGCGATAGCCTCGCCCGGCGGGCTTGAGTTCGATCGCCTTGACCGCGCTGGACCCGATGTCCAGGCCGACCACGGGCTTGCTTCGGTTGAAGAGCACTACGACGCCTTCCCTTCTCCACGCCGGACGGGAACGTCCAGCTGCCGCCGCGTCGCCAAGGGCAAACCCGGTACCAGCAGCCGACAGTTCTGGTTCTGGCCGGAATTCGCCCGAAACAGCTGGACGATCAGGTGCGGTTCACTCCCCGGTGGCAGGGACGACACCGACAAAATCGAACTCGACGCACAGTTTTTTCCGTTCTGCGTCATCCGGCGCCCGGGTCCCATCCACGGGGTTCTATCGGCACGTCCCTGCCGGTCCAGAAGGACAACCCGTGTGGTTGCCGACAGTTAGGCGGCGCAGCTGCGCGCAGTCGCGGGCAGCGTCCTGGCGCGGAAGGCGGTGCCGTGTCGTGCATCGGTGTGCACCCGTCAGCACCCCGGGACACCGCTTGCACGGCTTCGCGCACAGTTCCGTGATCAGCGCCCGCCGGAAGATTGGCGCTTGACCGGTCTCCGGAAGCTGGCCTATTATTTGGGTTTGCCGTCTCGACGACGGCACGGGAAGGGTACGGACACGATGCGAACGTTTGTGGCGACGCCCGGGACGGTGACCCGCCGCTGGCACGTGATCGACGCCGAGGGCCGCGTGCTCGGCCGGGTCGCGACCGCCGCCGCCAGGCTGCTCCAGGGCAAACACAAGGCCAGTTACACGCCGTTTCTCGACACCGGCGACCACGTGGTGATCGTCAACGCCGCCAAGGTCCGCCTGACCGGGAACAAGGACGACCAGAAGCTCTATCGCGCCCACTCGGGCTACGAAGGCGGCCTGCGCGAAGAGCGCGCCAAGGTCGTGCGCGCCCGCAAGCCGGAACGCCTGGTGGAAGAAGCCGTCCGCGGGATGCTGCCCAAGACCAGCCTCGGCAGCGCGATGTACGGCAAGCTCAAGGTCTACGCCGGGGCGACGCATCCGCACGCCGCCCAGCAACCCATTTCGCTCGAGGTGTCGTAACGTGGCCGGACTGCAGTACTACGCCACCGGACGCCGCAAGACGTCCACCGCTCGTGTCTTCCTTCGCCCCGGTTCGGGCGCCATCACCGTCAACCATCGGGAATTCGCCGACTTCTTCCCCACCGAGTCGCTGCGCATCACCGTCAAGCAGCCGCTGCTGCTCACCGAGACGGCCGAGAAGTTCGACGTGCTGGCGACGGTCGCCGGCGGCGGTGTCGCCGGCCAGGCCGGCGCGATTCGCCTCGGCATCGCCCGCGCCCTCTGCGCCTTCGATCTCGAGCTGCGCGGCCGGCTGAAGAAGGACGGCTTCCTGACCCGCGACGCGCGGGCCAAGGAACGCAAGAAGTACGGACTGGCCGGCGCCCGCAAGCGCTTCCAGTTCAGCAAGCGGTAGTCGTATGGATGGAGGACGCTTGGCACCACTCGCGATGAAGGACCTGCTCGAGGCAGGCGTGCATTTCGGCCACCAGACGAAGCGCTGGAACCCGAAGATGAAGCCGTACATCTTCGGCGAGCGCAGTGGCATCTACATCCTCGACCTCGGCAAGACGGTGGCGCTGTTCCGCGAAGCGGAGGACTACGTGCGCCAGCTCGCCGCCGAGGACAAGACCATCCTTTTCGTGGGCACCAAGCGGCAGGCGCAGGACGTCATCGCCATCGAGGCGGCGCGCTGCGGCATGTTCTACATCAACGAGCGCTGGCTCGGCGGACTGCTGACCAACTTCTCGACCATCCAGCGCAGCATCGCCCGGCTTCGCGATCTCGAGGCGATGGCCACCGACGGCCGCTACGACTTCATGCCCAAGAAGGAGATCGCCCGGGCCGAGAAGGAGAAGCGGAAGCTGCAGAAGAACCTCGACGGCATCCGCAGCATGTCGCGCCTGCCCGACGCGCTCTTCGTGGTCGACACCCGCAAGGAGAAGATCGCCGTCGACGAGGCGCGCAAGCTGAAGATCCCGGTGATCGGCATCGTCGACACCAACTGCGATCCCGACGAGGTCGACTTCGTCATCCCCGGCAACGACGACGCCTTGCGCTCGATCAAGCTGTTCGCCGCCCGGGTCGCCGACGTGGTGCTCGACGGCCAGGCGGAGCGCGAGTCGCGTCGCGCCGAGCAGGCCGCGGCGCAGGCCGAGCAGGCTGCGGCCGACGAGGCCGCGCGGGTGGTTCGCCCGGCGTCGATCCGGCGCCCGCAGCGCGCCGAGACGGCGACCACCACGTCGAATTAGGGCGGCCCGCCGCGCGGGCCGCGTGCGGGAGTCGTAGGGCGGCTCTTCAGAGCCGCCGGCCGGCGCGAGCCGCGGGCTGGCGGCGCTGATGCGCCGCCCTACTTGCGTCTGGAGAGGTCATGGCAATCACGGCAGAGATGGTGAAGCAGCTCCGCGACAAGACCGGAGCCGGGATGATGGACTGCAAGGCGGCGCTCGCCGAGGCCGGCGGCGACATGGAGAAGGCGATCGAGGTCCTCCGCAAGAAGGGCATCGCCTCGGCGGCCAAGCGGGTCGGGCGGGCCACCAAGGAAGGCGTCATCGGCCACTACATCCACATGGGCGGCAAGGTCGGCGTGCTCGTCGAGGTGAACTGCGAGACCGACTTCGTCGCCCGCACCGACGATTTCCAGGGCCTGGCGCGCGAGCTGGCGATGCACGTCGCCGCCGCCGACCCGCGCTACGTCACCCGGGACCAGGTGCCGGCCGCCGAACTCGAGAAGGAGAAGGAGATCTACCGGGCGCAGTTCGCCGGGTCGGGCAAACCGGCCCAGGTCATCGACAAGATCGTCGAGGGCAAGTTGGGCAGCTTCTACAGCCAGATCTGCCTGGTCGACCAGCCGTCGGTCCGCGATCCCAACGTCTCGATCCAGCAGATGCTGCAGGCGGCGTCGGCCAAGACCGGCGAGAACATCACCGTCTCCCGCTTCGTGCGCTTCAAGCTCGGCGAGACCGCCGAGTAGCCCGATCGCGCCGGCGGCGGGCGTTCCCGCCTGCGTCCGCCCGCCGGCCGACTATAATGCCCGGTCGAGATGCCGACCGCGTCGCCGTCCTCCGTGTCCACGCCGCTCTATTCCCGCATCCTGCTCAAGCTGTCCGGCGAGGCCCTGATGGGCGACGGCAACTACGGCATCGACGCCGACGTCGCCACCCGCATCGCCGCCGACGTCGCCGAGATCCAGTCGCTCGGTGTGCAGACCGCCATCGTCATCGGCGGCGGCAACATCTTCCGCGGCATCGCCGCCAGCGCCCGCGGCATGGACCGCTCCACCGCCGACTACATGGGCATGCTCGCCACGGTGATGAACGCCCTGGCGCTGCAGGACGCCCTCGAGGCGCAGGACGTCCCGACCCGCGTCCTCTCGGCGATCGAGATGCGGGCGGTGGCCGAGCCGTTCATCCGCCGTCGCGCCATCCGCCACCTCGAGAAGGGCCGGGTGGTGGTGTTCGCCGCCGGCACCGGCAACCCCTACTTCACCACCGACACGGCGGCGGCGCTGCGTGCGATGGAAGTAAAGGCCGAGGTGATCCTCAAGGCGACCAAGGTCGACGGCATCTACACCGCCGACCCGGTGACCCAGCCCGACGCCACGCGCTACGACCGCATTTCCTACCTGCAGGTGCTGCAGGACCGGCTGCAGGTGATGGACGCCACGGCGATCTCGCTGTGCATGGACAACAAGCTGCCGATCGTCGTCTTCAACCTGCGCACCCCGGGCAACATCCGTCGGGTCGTGCTCGGCGAGGCGGTCGGCACCACGGTGGGCGTATGACACCCGAACTGCGGCTGGCGGCTAGGGGCTAGCGGCTAGAAGGCTGGAACAATGGACGTCAACGATCTCAAGGGACTGTACGCGGAGAGCAAGAAGCGCATGGACGGGCAGGTGGAGCACGTCCGCCGCGAACTCGCCGGGGTGCGCACCGGCCGGGCCAGCACCGGCCTGCTCGAGCACATCATGGTCGAGGCCTACGGGGCCAAGATGCCGCTGAACCAGGTGGCGACGCTGTCGATTCCCGAGCCGTCGATGATCGTCGCGCAGCCGTTCGACCCCTCGACGATGGCCAGCCTCGAAAAGGCCATCCGCTCGTCGGACCTCGGGCTGAACCCCGCCGCCGACGGCAAGGTGCTGCGCATCCCGATTCCCCCGCTCACCGAGGAGCGGCGCAAGGAACTCTCCCGCCACGTCCACAAGGCGGCCGAAGAGGGCCGCAACCACGTCCGCACGATTCGGCGCGACGCCAACGACCGGCTCAAGAAGTTCCTCAAGGACCACGAGATCTCCGAGGACGACGAGAAGCGCGGGCTCGACGAGGTGCAGAAGATCACCGACGCCGCGGTACGGGCCATCGACGACCTGCAGAAGAAGAAGGACGAGGAACTGCTCGGTAAGTAACGTGCCAGCGGCTGGCGGCTAGCGGCTAGCGGCTAGACTCTCAGCTTCGCATCCGAGTCGGCGTGACAGATTGACGGCCTAGCCCCTAGCCGCTAGCCGCTAGCCGCTATGTTCTTCAGCCACCTCGAATGCAGCGTGCCGTGCGGGGCCGGGCCGTTCGACGCCCGCCAGCGGCACCACGTCTGTCCGTCGTGCGGGATGCCGCTCTTCGCCCGCTACGACCTGGTCCGGGCCCGCGAGTGGCCGCGCGAGACGCTGGCCGGGCGGGCGCCGACGATGTGGCGGTATCGGGAGCTGCTGCCGCTCTTCCCCGGCGAGACGCCGGTCACCCTCGGCGAAGGGTTCACCCCGCTGCTGCGCACCTCGCGGCTCGCCGCCACGCTCGGACTCGAACGCCTCTACGTGAAGGACGAGTCGTTCAACCCCACCAACTCCTTCAAGGCCCGCGGCCAGTCGGCGGCGGTGACCCGCGCCCTGGCGCTCGGCGCGACCACCATCACGCTGCCGACGGCCGGCAACGCCGGCAACGCCGCCGCGGCCTACGCCGCCGCCGCCGGGATGCGCTGCGAGGTGTTCATGCCGCGCGACGCCAAGGCGCCGTTCCTCGACGAGTGCGCGCTCTACGACGCGCACGTGACCCTGGTGGACGGCCTCATCACCGATGCCGGCCGTCTGGCCGCCGAGGGCGCCAAGGCCCACGGCTGGTACGACGTGTCGACGCTGAAGGAGCCCTACCGCGCCGAAGGCAAGAAGACGATGGGCTACGAGATCGCCGAGCAGCTCGGCTGGGACCTGCCCGACTGGATCATCTATCCCACCGGCGGCGGCACCGGGATGGTCGGCATGTGGAAGGCGTTCGACGAGATGGAGGCGCTCGGCTGGATCGGCGCCAAGCGGCCGAAGATGGTGACCGTCCAGCCGACCGGCTGTGCGCCCATCGTCCGCGCCTTCGACGCCGGCGCCGAGCGCGCCACCCTGTGGGAATCGCCGGCCACCGAGGCGCACGGCCTCCGCGTGCCGAAGGCGATCGGCGACTTCCTGGTCCTGCGCGCGATCCGCGAGAGCGGCGGCACGGCGCTGATGGTCTCCGACCGCCAGATGGTCGACGACATGGTGCTCATCGGCCGACTCGAGGGCATCTCGGCGGCGCCCGAAGGCGCCGCGGCGATGTCGGCGGCGCGGATGCTGGTGGCCGATGGGCGGATCCGCCCGGACGAGTCCGTCGTCCTCTTCAACACCGGCGGCGCCCTCAAGTACCTCGAGGTGCTCCACACCCGGCGCTGACCGCCGGGCTCAGTCGCCCAGCGTCACGCCCAGCGCCCGGGCCGTCGCCAGCAGGTCGTAGTCGAGCGGGACGGTCTTGCAGCGCCCGACGATGTCGGCCAGCGGCACGTGGACGATGTCGGGCGGGTTGTTGGCCACCATCCGGCCGAAGACGCCGCGGCGGATGAGCTCCACCGCCTTGCCGCCGAACCGCGTCGCCAGCACGCGGTCGAATGCCGTCGGCGAACCCCCGCGCTGCAGGTGTCCGAGCACGACGCTGCGGCTCTCCTTGCCGGTCATCGCTTCGAGCTGCTGCGCGACGTGCGCGCCGACGCCGCCGAGCCGCTCGACGTAGCCCGGTCGCGCCTCGGTCATCACCGTCCGGACGCCGCCGAGCGGCGCCGCGCCCTCGGCGACCACGACGATGCTGAAGGTGGCGCCCCACCCTTCGCGCTCGCGGATGCGCGCCGCCACCTTCTCCAGGTCGTAGGGAATCTCGGGAATCAGGATCGCGTCGGCGCCGCCGGCCATGCCGGCGTGCAGGGCGATCCAGCCCGCATACCGCCCCATCACCTCGACGACCATGATGCGGCGGTGCGACTGCGCCGTGGTGTGGAGACGGTCGATGGCATCGGCGGCGAACGACACCGCGGTGTCGAACCCGAAGCAGCTGGTCGTGCCGACGATGTCGTTGTCGATGGTCTTCGGGACGCCGACGACCGGGATCCCCTTCAGGTAGAACTGGTGGGCGATCGCCAGCGTGCCGTCGCCGCCGATGACCACCAGGGCGTCGAGCCCCATCTGGCCGAAGGTCTCGACGACGCGGTCCGAGTAGTCGGCCTTGCCGCCCGGGGTATCCGCCGGGTACTCGAAGGGGTTGCCGCGGTTGGTCGTGCCGAGGATCGTACCGCCCAGGCGCAGGATGCCGGTGACGTCGCGCGGCGTGAGCGGCCGGGTGCGGCTGACGTCGAGCAGCCCGTCGAAGCTGTCTTCGAGCCCGATGACGTCGACGCCGGCGTTGCAGCCGGCCTTCACCACGGCGCGGATGACGGCGTTCAGCCCTGGGGCGTCGCCGCCGCCGGTGAGGACTCCAATGCGGGAGGGTCGAGACGTCGTCATGAGGGTCTGACTATATCAAGCGGCTGTGAACGCCCTGCCGGGGTGTGCGGCACCGATCAGATCCGTCAGTGGGCGTGCAACCTCGTCGTGCCGGCGTGCGCAGTTCCGTATCAACCGGTCCCAACGCGGGCGTCAACCACTTGGCATCCCGTTCGCACTACGAGCGGCCGGGGGTGTTCGTGACTTCAGTCCAGTGTTCGCTCGTCCGTCTCTGCCGTGCCGCGCTGCCCGCGGTCCTTCTGGTCGCGGTCACCAGCGCGACCGCGGCCGCGCAGCCGGCCGCGCCGGTGCTCCAGGTGCAGGTTTCCGGGCAAACCGTCACGGCTGCCTGGGCTCCGGTCGCCGGCGCCACCAGCTACCGCGCCGAGGCGGGCCTGTCCCCCACCCAGATGCTCGCCGGGTACGAGCTCGGCCCGCTGACCACGTTCTCGATCAACGCCCCGCAAGGCATTTATTACCTTCGTGTATTCGCCCGAAACGCCCAGGGCTTGAGCGCGGCCTCTAACGTGGTCGGCGTGACGGTCAGCTCGACCCTGGCGCCTCCGGCGCCGCCCACCGGCCTGGTGGCCACCTCGAGCGGCTCGTCGGTGACCTTCTCGGTCGGGCTGCCGGCCGGCCCGCTGACCGGGCTGGTCGTCGCCGCCGGCGTCGGGCCGGGACAGACGCAGGCCGTGGTGCCGGTGCCCGTGGCCAGCCAGGTGACGCTGCCGAACGCGCCGACCGGGACCTTCTTCGCCCGGATGCATGCGATTGGACCCGGGGGGCCGAGCGGCGCCTCCAACGAGGTGCAGGTCACCGTGGCGCCGTCGACGTGCATCCCGCCGGCCGCGCCGACGGTGAGCGCCACGGCGACCGGGTCGACCGTGTCGGTGTCATGGGGCGCGGTGGCCGGCGCTGCCGGCTACCAGCTCGCCGCCTATGTCTCGCCGAGCGGCCCGCCGCTCCACGCCCAGAACCTGCCGGCGTCGAGCACCAGCGTGGCCTATCCGGGGATTCCCGCCGGCACCTACTATGTCGGCGTCACGGCGGTGAACCCCTGCGGCGGCAGCGCGGCGTCGGCGCTCGTGCCGGTGGTCGTGACGCCGCCCCCCGAGGGCTCGCGGACGCCGAATCCGCCCTCGCCGTCGCCGCCCAACTATCTGCCGCTGCCCAACCGCTGGGCGGTCGTCCAGCAGATGGCCCAGCTCTACCCCAACGACCTGCGCAACTCGTGCGTCGAGCACGGCGGCAACAACATCTGGCTCTACCGCCTGGTGCAGCGGCTGCGCCAGGAGGACACGCGGTGGGGCCTCAACTGGAAGCGGGCCCGCGTCGGCGACATGTCGCAGGACGTCATCGCCTACAACTTCGGGCAGGAGGGCGACGAAGGCACCTTGAACGTGCACGTCGTCGACGTCATCGGCAACCACTGCGGCAGCAACCCCGGCCCGGCCTGGATCGACCAGACCGTGCTGTGGTCGACCGGTGCCAAGTGGACGCTGCAGCCGTATTCGGCGGCCGGGTTCCCGCGCTAGGTCCGGCCAGCTCGACCGCAGATCCGCGTGCCCGTGTCGCCCTCGCCAGGGCGCACGGGCACGGCCTTTTCTGCCCGGAACTGCATGCCGCTGTGGTACACTTCCTCGGCTTTGCAGGGCCACTCCCAGCCCCCGCTCAAGCTGTTCCGCCCGTGTGAACGAATCGTCGCTCCTGTCGCACCGCGGACTGTGGAGCTTTGGACTGAGGAGACTCTCTGCATGCAGATCCGGCACGCCGTCATCGCCCTGGGCATCGTGGCCCTGTCGGCTGGCGCCGCCCAGGCGCAGCCCGTCCTGAACGCGCCCACCGTGGCGGGCGCGAACATCACCTTCAGCTGGAGCGCCGGTCCCGGCGGGACGACCAGTTACAACGTCGACGCCGCACTGACGCCCGGCGGGCCCTATATCGCCTCGTTCAACGTCGGCAACGTGACCGGTGTCTCGGTGACCGCGCCGGCGGTCGGCGTGTACTACGTCCGCATCGTCGCGCTGCCGGGCGGCGAAGCCTCGAACGAAGTGCAGGTGGTGGTGAACAGCCTGGTCGCGCCGCCAGCCCCACCGACCAGTCTGCAGGCCTACCGCAACGGCACCGGGGTGGTCATCGGCTGGGCGCCCGGTGTGGGCGGCGGCCCGGTGGCCAGCTACCAGTTGCGCGCCGGCCTGACGCCTGGCGGGAGCGAACTCGGCGTCATCCCAACCGCGGCCGCCGGCGTGTCCACCGGGGGGGTGCCTCCAAACACCTACTACCTCGGTGTCCGCGCCGTGAACGCCGGCGGCGTCAGCGGCGAGTCGAGCGAGGTCGCCCTGGTGATGCCGCCGGGCGGTGCCTGCGACCCGCCGCCCGCCCCGAGCCTCACCACCACGGCATGGGGGCAGTTCCTGACCGCGGCGTGGAGCCCCATCCCCGGCGCGGTCGGGTACCTGTTGAGCGCGAGCGGCCCGATCAACGCCCAGGTGCCGTTTGGCGGCGGTCAGACGTCGTTCCTCTATCCGACGCTCCCGGTCGGCTCGTGGCAGTTCGGCATCCAGGCGCAGTTCTCGTGCGGTGCGCTGGGTGCCGTCGGCGGCTCGGCGCTGGTCGTCGACGGATCGTCGCTCAAGCTGACGCCGCGGGCTCCGGATCCGGCCGGCCCGACGCCGCCCAACTTCATCCCGCTGCCCAACCGCGCGTCGGTCGTCAACGCGATCGCCGCGCAGTACCCCAACGACCTGCGCAACTCGTGCGTCGAGCACGGTGGCAACAACCGCTTCCTCTTCCGCGTCGTGCAGGAGCTGCGCAAGGAAGACAAGCGCTGGGGCCTCAACTGGAAGCGCAACAACGTCGGCGACATGTCGCAGGACGTCATCAACTACAACTACGGCTCGGATCCGGACGAAGGCACGCGGCAGGTCCACGTCGTGGACATCATCGGCGGCCACTGCGGTAACAACCCGAGCGCCAACTGGCAGGACCAGACGGTGCTCTTCTCCACCGGCGCGACGTGGACGCTGATCCCGTACATCCAGGCGGGCTACATCCCGTAACGTGACCGTACGCTCGACGATCGCGAGGGCGGACCGACTCCGGTCCGCCCTCGCCATGTACCGGTGATCGCCACCGTGTCCCGACGGCGACTCGACGTGTGCGCCCTGGCGATCCTGCTCGTCGCCGTGGCGTTCCGCGCCTGGCGGCTCGACGTGCCCTTCGTCGACGCCCATAGCTGGCGGCAGGTGACCAACGCCGACGTCGCCCGGCTGTGGACCGAGGGGCCGATCGACTTCTTCTACCCGGCGGTGAGCTGGGGCGGTCCCGACGGCCGGGTCGGCCTCGAGTTTCCGCTGCTCCACCTGCTCATCGCCCTGGCCTGGCGCGTCGTCGGCATCTCGGACGTGGCCGGGCGGGCCGTGCCGGCGCTGTTCTCGGTCGCGACGGTGTGGCTGGTCTACCGCCTCGGCACCCGGCTCCTCGACGTCGCCGCCGGCCGCGCCGCGGCGTTCCTGCTGGCGGTGTCGCCGTCGGTCGTCTACTTCGGACGGACGCCGTTGTCGGACACCCCGATGCTGACATTCTCAGTGGGCGCCGTCCTGGGCTACGTCGCCTACGCGCAGACCGGCACGGCCGGCTACGCGCTGGCCGGCGCGATCTCGCTGGCCCTGGCCGGGCTGGTGAAGATCCCGGCCATCCTCGTCCTCGGACCGATCGCGATCGCCGGCTGGCTCCGCTACCGCTGGCAGCTGTGGCGGGACCCGTGGTTCGTGGCCGCGCCGCTGGCGGCGCTCGGCGCCGTCGGGCTGTGGTACCTGCACGCCGATCAGATCTTCCTCGAGACCGGGCTGACGCAGGCGATCTTCCGTCCGTCGGGCACCTACCCCGCCGACATCGCGCAGTGGTCGGGTGTCTTCACCACCGTGTCGCACTGGACGCGCCCCGACCAGCTGTCGTGGGCGGTCGCGGCCCAGCTCGGCGAGCAGTTCTGGACGCTGCACCTCACGCCGGCATTCGCGGTCATCACGCTCATCGGCGCGCTCCGCTGGCACTGGCCGCTGGCCGGCCGGTTCGTCATCGACGTCTGGATGCTGGCCGCCGCGTCGCTCGTCGCCGTCTCGCTGCAGGGGCAGATCTTCCACGAGTTCCACCAGCTCCCGGCGCTGCCACCGCTGGCGCTGTACTTCGGGATGGGCGCGGCGCCGCTGTTCGACGGCCGCACCTACCAGCGTTGGCGCCCCGTCGTCGGCCGAGTCGCCGTCGCGGCCGTGGCGGCGACGCTCGCCGTGGTGGCGGTGCGCGGGTTCATCGACAGCGGGGTGATCCGCCGCCTCTATCGCCCGGAGCATCTCAACACCGCGCTCATCGACGCCGGCACGGCCATCGACACCCGGACGCCCAAGGACGCCCTGCTGGCGACGGTCGAGTACGAGCGCTACGGCAGCAACTCGCCGATGCTGCTGTATTTCGCCCACCGCCGCGGCTGGAGTTTCGACCAGGTGTCGATCTCGCCGGACGTGATCGCCTACCTCCATGCCGATCGCGGCGTCTGCTACGTGGCGGTCAGCGACTGGCCTGGGCTCGCCGCCGCGCGCCCCGACGTCGTCGACTTCCTGCGCCCGTACCCGCACGTCGATCTTCCGTACACGATGTCCACCTATCAGCTCGTCGATCTCGGCTGCGGCGCGCCCGCCTCGACAGGCGCGGCCGCCCCGCAGGCTATGCTGGGAGCACGATGACCACGATCCGCCTCGGAGTCCTGACCGTTCTCGCGGCGCTGGCGGGACTGGCCGTGCCGGCCTCGGCCGCCGCTCAGCCGGCTGCGGCCGTGCCCGCCGTGCCGCTGGCCGTCGCCGGCCGCGTCGTCGAGGTCACGAGCCGCTGGGACACGCCGACGCGGACCATCGTCACCTACGTGGAGGTGGCCGTGAGCCGGCACCTGCGCGGCGCCGTGCCGGACCGGGTGGTGCTCAAACAGCTGGGCGGTGAGGTCGGCGGCATCGGGCTGTTCGTCGCCGGCCAGGCCCGCTTCGTTCCCGGCGAGGAGACCGTCCTGCTGCTGGCCGTCAGCCCGCGCGACGGCACCCTCCACACCGCCGGGCTCGGGCGCGGCAAACAGCCGCTCAATGCGGCTACGCTGGCGGCGGTGGCGGCCATGCCGGCCGCGGATCCCGCTGCCACCGTCGTCGCCGTGCCGGCCGAGTACACCAACCCGACCGATCCCCCGGCCTTCTCGCTCCTGCCGACCGACGGCGGGTATCCGGCCCGCTGGCACGAAGTGGACGACGACGGCATCGTGTTCGTCGACTACCCCTCGGCGCTGCCCGGCAGCTGGACCGGGTCGACCGCCAACGTCACTGCCGCCATCAACCTGTGGCGTGGTTCGGGCATGGAACTCGACCTGCGCCAGGGGAACGCCAACGTCGGCGCCGGGGTCTGTCCGAACACCTTCACGGGCAACGGCCGCATCGCCGTCGCCTACAACGACCCGTGCGGCATCGCCGACACTGCCGAGACCTGGGTGGTCGGTGGCGGCTACTACACGACCGGCGACCTGCGGACCGTGAACGGCGTCACCTATCAGAAGTTCGTCCAGGGCTTCGTCGTGCTCAACAACGCCGGGCCGCAGACGTCGAGCGCCGGCTGCTTCCAGGACGCCATCACCCACGGTCTCGGCCACGCGCTCGGCCTCGGGCACAGCACCAGCAGCGGGGCGATGATGCAGACGCTGCCGGCGGCGTCGTGCAACAGCGGCCCGCGCGGCCTCGCCGCCGACGACCTCTCCGGCATCACCTCCATCTACCAGGGCATCCCCAGCGGGCCGTCTCCGCCCGGTGCACCGACGGCCCTGACCGCGTCCGCGGCGCTGTCGACGGTCAGCCTGTCGTGGACGGCGGCCACCACCGGAGGGGCCGTGCAGCGCTACCTCGTGGATGCCGGCACCGCCAGCGGCGTCTACAACATCGGCACCTTCACCCTGAACCAGACGACCACGACGGCGGTCTTCACCGGCGTACCGCCGGGCGTCTACTTCCTGCGCGTCCGCGCCCAGAATCTCGGCGGGACGAGCGCGCCGTCGCCGGAAGCCCAGGTGACCGTCGGCGCCTGCACGCCGCCGGGGCCGCCTGGACTGCTCAGCGGCACGACCAACAACCAGAACGTGACCCTCAACTGGTCGGCGCCGGGATCGGACGTCGTGCAGGGCTACCGGCTGATCGTCGGCAGCGCGCCGGGCGCGGCGAATCTCCTCGTCCAGGACTACCCGGCCACCGTCACCAGCATCGCCGCCGCCGGCGTCGCCTACGGCACCTACTACGCCCGCGTCGCCGCCACCAACGTGTGCGGGGTCGGCCCGACCTCCAACGAAGTCACGCTCGTCGTCCAGCCCTGCGCCGGACCGCCGCAGGCCCCGACGGGATTCAACTTCGCGTTGAGCGGCTCGTTCGTGTCCATGGCCTGGGCGGCACCGGCGGCCGGTCCCGCCCCGTCCAGCTATCTGCTGGTCGTCGGCTCCCAGACCGGCGGCAGCGACGTGCTGGTCTTCGACACCGGCAGCACGGCGACGACCACCGGAGCCCCCGCTCCACCGGGCACCTATTACGTGCGCGTCGTCGCGCAGAACGCGTGCGGACTGAGCGGGGCGTCGAATGAGATCGTGGTCGTGGTGCCGTAGCACCATCCTCGCCCTGGCGACGGCAGTGGCGGCCGCGGGGCCGCCGCTGTTGGCACAGGACGGGCCGCCGCTCTTCATCGAGGCCTCGGCGACCGCGGCGCCGGCGGGCGGCGCCGACCGCGGTGTCGTCCGCCGCGCCCGGCGCGTCCGCCTGGATCCGGCGGCCCTCGCCGCGCTGCTCACTGACGACGCGGGTCGGCCCGCGGCGCGCCTGAACCTGTTCGCCGACGTCCAGCTGGCGCTGGTCCGTGAACGGCTTGAAGCCGATCGGCTCGCGCATACGACCTGGGTCGGCCATGCCGAGCGCGACGCCGCCAGCCTGATCGCCCTGACATGGGACGGCGCCTACCTGTCGGGCGCGATCGTGCTCGACGGGGTCGCCTACGACGTCGCTGGTCCCGCCGCCGACATCGTCATCCGCGAGCGCCTGCCCGAACCGCCGTCGGCGGAGCTGCCGCCACCCGAGCCGCCCGCCACGCGTGACGCGTCCGCTCAGCAGGACCAGATCGCGGATGGCTCCACGGCCGCCATCGACCTGCTGGTCCTGTACACGCCGGCCGCGCGCGCCCGGGCCGGCGGCGCGGCGGCGATCCAGGGCCAGCTCGCCAACGCCGTGGCGGTGACCAACACCGCCCTTCAGCGCAGCGGTGTCAACGCCGTCTTCACCGCCGTCGGCCTGGAGGAACTGCCCTACGCCGAGCATCCGGCCGGGCTCGGCGGCGACCTGTCCACCCTCAGCCCGGGCGGTGTGCTCAACGGCGCGATCGAGGCCGCGCGGAGTGCGACCGGCGCCGACCTGGTGGCACTGGTGACCGGTCGCGCGACCACGTCGGGCGGGTGCGGCGTCGCCTGGCTCGGCCCGTCGAGCAGCTACGCCTACAACGTGACCGAGCAAGCCTGCCTGTACGCCGGCCAGTGGAGCTTCAGCCACGAGCTCGGCCACAGCTTCGGGGCCCGGCACGCCGCCGGCGACAGCGCCGACACGACCCCGCAGTGCCCCACCTACGCCTGCGGCTATCGCGATCCGGCGGTGCGGACGCTGATGGCCTACTTCGCCGTCGGCGGCCCGCCGGCGCGCATCCTCAACTACTCGAGCGCCACCGTCCGCGAGCCGGCCGGGGTCGGCGGCCCGACCGGCAGCGCGTTCCAGGACAACGCCCGCCGCATCGGCGAAACCGCCGGCCTCATCGCCGCGTTCCGGTCGGCGGTGGTGCCGCCGAGCGCGCCCGAGCCGCCGCGCGCGGTCGCGGCGACGGTGACCGGCGCCACCGTGCACCTCACCTGGCTGCCGCCGCTCGGCGGCGGGCCGGTCACCGCCTACGAGCTCGAAGCCGGGTCGGCGTCGGGCGCGGCCGACGTGGTCCGCGCCGCGGTGCCGGGGGCACCGTTGCCGATCGCCGGCGTGCCGCCCGGGATCTACTACGTCCGGTTGCGCAGCCTCGGCCCCGGCGGGCGCAGCGCGCCGACGCCCGACGTGGTCGTGACGGTCGGTGGCTGTGTCGCCCCAGGGCCGATCGCCCTCAGCGCCAGTGAGGCGGGCGGTGTGGTGTCGCTGGCGTGGACACCGGCCACGGGCAGCGGCCCGATCGACTACCTCGTCGGCGCCGGCCGCGGACCCGGAGCCATCGACCTCGGCGTCTTCGCGATGGGCGGGGCGACGTCGTTCGCCGGCGCGGTGCCACCGGGGGCCTACTACGTGAAGGTCGCGGCATCCAACGCCTGCGGGCTCGGTCCGGTCTCGAACGAAGTGCTGATCACCGTGCCCTAGCCGTCCGCGGTGAGCGTTGACCCGGGCGGTACAATGACGACGAACCGTTGGCCAACGCGTCCTCCAGCCTCCTGACGTTCCGCCGGTGGTGGCCGGCTGCGGTCGCCGTCGCCGCGTGGACCGTCTGGCTGCTGTGGGTGCCACCGCGGCCGTCGCACTGGCTGGTCGTGGCCCTGGGTGCCGTGCCGGCCTGGCTCGTCGCCCGCACGCTGGCCGCTCGCGACGGCACGACGTGGCGAGCCCACCTGGCGACGCACGCCGACTGGTACGCGCTCGGCGCGGCCCTGCTCTACGCGATGGGCATCCAGGTGGCCGATGCCCCGGGCATCACGACCGACGGCGCCATCTACTTCTCGCAACTCCGGAGCGTGGTCGTCGACGGCGACCTCGACGTCGCCCGCGAGTTCGCGCTGCTCGGCCAGCCGGCGCGGCCGAGCCACTTCGTGCCGGTCGGGCCGACGCTGTTCTGGCTGCCACTCTACCTGGTCGTCGCGGCCATCGACGCGGTCGGCCGCGCCGTCGGCGTCCTGGCCGGCGGCGATCCGGCCATGCGCGGGCTGACGCTGCCCTACGTGCGCGCGGCGCTCGTCGGGTCGTTCGCCGTCGGCGCCGCCGGGCTGGCGGCGGTGCACGCCCTGGTCCGGCGCGATCACGGGCGCGCCACTGCCGCGCTGACCACGCTGCTCATCTTCGCCGCCACGCCGCTGGCCTGGTACATGGTGTACGAGGCGTCGATGACCCACGCCGCCTCCTTCGGCACGGTGGCGGTGCTCGTCTACTTCGCGGTGCGCTGGCAGACCGCCGACGGCTACGCCCCGACGGCGGCCCGCCGCCTCGGCACCCTGGCGGCGCTGGCGTTCCTGATGCGCCCACAGGATGCGCTGTTCGCCGTCGTGCCGGCAGTGCTCGCCGTGGGTCCCGGCGCGGGCGGCACCGCGCGCCTCCTCGGGCTGGCCCGCCACGCCGTCGTCGGCGCGGCGCCGTGGCTCGTCCTGCAGGCCGTGCACAGCGCCGTCCTGGTCGGCAGCAACGACTTCCAGCTCGTCGGCCAGCAGGGATACCTCGACCCGTGGCACTCGCGCTGGATCGACACCCTGTTCTCGTCGTGGCACGGCCTGTTGTCGTGGTCACCGGTCGTCTACGTCGCGGTCGTCGGTACCGTGGCGCTCGCCCGACGACGTCTACGCTGGGCGCTCCTCGCCCTGGGGCTGCTGCTGGCGATGGCCTGGGTCAACGGCAGCACGGTGGACTGGGCCGGCGGCTGGTCGTTCGGCGGCCGGCGCTTCACCAGCGTGCTGGTGATGCTGGCGCCGGGCCTGGCGCTGGTGCTCGACGGCGCCGTGCGGCGGCCGCACCTCGTCGTCGGCGCCGTCGCGGCGCTGGCCGTCGTCTGGAACTACGGGCTGATGGTGCAGTTCACCGCCGGCATGGTGCCCAAGGACGAGCCGGTCAGCTTCGGCCGCGTGATCCGCCAGCAGGCCGACCTGGCGACACGCTCGCCCTTCCTCTACCCGTTCGCGTTCCCGGCCAACGCCTGGTTCGCGTGGCGCGAAGGTCTCCCGGTCGATCGCTACGACCTGCTGGCCAGCGAGCCGGTCCGCGCCGACGTCGATCTCCCCTTCGACGGGCGCAGCGAGCGCTTCCTGCTCGGCGGCTGGGAAGCGCCTGGCGGCGACCAGTGGGGCGCGCATTGGTGGCTGAACGGCTCGCCGGCCACCATCGCGGTGCCGCTCGACGTGCCGGCCCGGCAGCCCGCGACCCTTGAGATCACGGCGCGGACGCGCTACGAAGAACCCGCCGTCGCGGCGCGGCTCGAACTGCGGGTCAACGGCCGGCCAGCCGGCCAGTTCGAGGTGCCGGCCGACGCGCCGACCACCGAACGGCTCACCGTGCCCGCCACAGCGGGGCTGTGGCGGCGCGGCTTCAATCGGATCGAGATCGTCAGCCTCGGCGTGCGCCGTCTCGATCCCGGCGACTCCCGTCCGCCCGGCACCATCGCCCGGCGCCTCGATGGGCGGCCCTGGCCGGTGGCGGTGTACCGCCTCCAGATACGATCGTCACGATGACGTCCTCTCCCCTCCATACCGTGCCGCGCGAGCGTCTCCTCGCCCTGGTCGACGCCTACGCGTTCAAGGCCTACCGCCACTATCGGACCTGCACGCGCAAGCAGCAGGCGGCCGTCCTCGCCGCCGAGATCGACGAGGCCCTGGCCGCGGAGCCGTTCGGCCAGTGGGTGACCCGCGATGGCGAAGAGGCCGCGGTGGTCGCCCGGCCGCTGCCCTGGGACTCGCAGTTCTTCGGGGTGCCGATGGGGCGCCTCGACGTGATGCTGGCCAGCCCCGAGGCCACCGCCGAACACCTCGAGGCGGCGCTCGCCGCGACGATGGCGGCGGCCCGCGCCGCCGGGGTGCGCCATCTGGCTGCCCGCGTCGACGTCGCCGACCTGCGCACCATGGGCGTGCTCGAGGGCGCCGGCTTCCGGACCATGGACGCCCTGGTGACCTACATCATGCGGCCGGGCAAGGATCCCCACCCGGAGGTGCGGCCGGTCGGCACGATCCGCGACGCGACGCCCGAGGACACGGCCGCCATCGTCGCGATCACCGCCGAGGCCTATCGCGGTTACCGCGGGCGCTTCCATCTCGACCCGCACCTGTCGTCGGAACGGGCCGACGCGCTGTACCTGGAGTGGGCCCGTGGGTGCGCCGAGCGCCGCCTGGCTGACACGGTCATCGTCGCCGAGGACAGCGGCGGCGCGATCAGCGGCTACCTCGCCTACCGCCGCCGCGAGCCGGTGTCGCGCCTGGCGATGCCGCTCTTCGGCGGCGGCCTGGGCGCGGTCCGCCGCGACAGCCCCGGCGCCTACACCGGGCTCATCCAGGAAGGGTCGCAGCGGGCGCACGCCGCCGGCGCGGTGAGCGAGTGCCAGACCCAGAACTACAACTTCGCGGTCATCCGCATCTACGAGGTGGCCGGTTTCCACTACGTGCGCGCCGAGTACACCCTGCACGCCTGGCTCGGCTGACCCCGGGCGGCTGTGCTAGAATTCGTGGGTTGTCCCGTCCGTGGACAACGCGCCTGGCCGTCAGATGGGCGGCTAGCTCAGCTGGGAGAGCGCCGCGTTCGCAACGCGGAGGTCGGGAGTTCGAGCCTCCTGCCGTCCACCATTCCTTTGCCGGGCGCACCCCGTATACTGGTTTCGTGATCGGGTTCGGGCTCCGCCTCGCCCTCGTGGCCAGCGTGGCGCTGGTGCCGGCCCTGGCGGCCTCTCAGGCGCCAGCCGGTCGGACGCCGGCCGAGCTGGCCCGCCTCATCCAGGCCCGCTACGACCGCGTCGAGGACTTCGAGGCCGACTTCACCCAGACCTACGAGGGCGGCGTCCTCAGGACCCGGACCACCGAGCGCGGCACGGTGATCATCAAGCGCCCCGGCCGGATGCGCTGGGTCTACACCGCCCCCGAACGCAAGGAGTTCGTGTCCGACGGCACGAAGATCTACGCCTACTTCCCCGCCGACAAGCAGGTCATCGTCAGCCCGGCGCCGACCGGCGCCGACACCACCCCGGCGCTGTTCCTCACCGGTCAGGCCAATCTCGTGCGAGACTTCGAGGCGTCGGCGATGGACATGCCAGGGGCCCTCCCCGGCCACCTCGGCGTCAAGTTCGTGGCGAAGAAGCCGGACCCCGACTTCGAGTGGCTGGCGGTGTCCGTCGACCCCGCCACCTTCCAGATTCACCAGCTGGTCGCGCTGGACCGCCAGGGCGGCCGCTCGACCTTCGTGTTCAGGAACCTACGGGAAAACCGCCGACCGGCCGATACGATCTTCACCTTCCGCGTGCCGAAGGGCGTGGACGTCATCACCCAATGAGCCGCGAACCCGCTCGCCGCCGCTTCCCCCGGCGACTCGCGCTGCTGGCCCTGGCCACCCTGCTGGCCGCCGGCTGCGCCAGCTCGGGCGCCATCGCCAACGCCCGGCTGGCCGAGCAGCAGCAGGACTACGACCTGGCGGTCGCCGAGTACATGAAGGCGCTGCGCGCCCGCCCCGACGATCGCACCGTCCGGCTGTCGCTCGACCGCGCCAAGCTGCGGGCCTCGCAGGACCACGTCGTGCGGGCCCGTCGGCACCTGGCCAACAACCGTACCGACGAGGCGCTCATCGAGTTCCAGCTCGCCGCCGAGCTGAACCCCGCCAACGGCGACATCCAGAGCGAGCTGCGGGCGCTGCGTACCCAGCTGCGCACCAAGATCGCCACCGACCGCGAGGGCCGCACGACGCTCGAGTCGCTCATCACCGACAGCCTCGCCGCGCCGCTGCCCGGCGCCGACGTGCCCGACGACGTCACCCTGCCCGACACGCTCATCTTCCGCGACGCCAGCGCCCGCGACGTCTTCACGGCCATCGGCAAGTTCGCCAACCTCAGCGTCGTCTTCGACCCGGGCTTCCGCGACCAGGCGGTCAGCGTCGACCTGCGCCAGGCCTCGATCGATCAGGCCCTGACGTCGCTGGCGACGAGCACGCGCCACTTCTGGCGGGTCACCGCGCCGCGAACGGTTGCGGTGGTCCCCGACACCGCTGCCAAGCGCCGCGAGTACGAAGAGGAGGTCGTCCGGACGTTCTTCCTGAGCAACGCCGACCTCAAGGAGACGGTCGACGTCCTGCGCATCGTCGTCGACGCGCGCCGCCTGGCGCCCACCGCGGCCACCAACGCCATCACCATCAAGGACACCCCCGAGCGGGTCGCTGCCGCCGGCCGCATCATCCAGGCCCTCGACAAGGCCCGCCCCGAAGTCGTGATCGACGTCGAGTTGCTCGAGGTGGACCGCACGCGCCTGCGCGACTACGGCCTCCAGGTGGCGTCGCCCACCGAGAGCCCGACCGGCATCGACGGCCAGGTCAGCGTCGGCGGCAGCGACGGGCTGACCTTGCGCGACCTGCGCAACCTGACCTCCTCGGACGTGCTGCTCACCAACCTGCCCGGCCTCTTCTATCGGCTGCTCAAGACCGACAGCAACACCCGCACGCTGGCCAACCCGCAGCTGCGCACCTCCGAGGGCATCGCCGCGCAGGCCCGCTTCGGCGAGCGGGTGCCGGTGCCGGTCACCACCTTCGCGCCGATCGCCGCCGGCGGCGTCCAGACCCAGCCGATCACCTCGTTCAACTACGAGAACATCGGCGTCAACATCGACATCACGCCGCGCACCCACCACGACGACGACGTCTCACTGACCCTGAAAGTGGAGGTCAGCAGCATCTCGGGCACCGGTTTCGGGAACCTGCCGACCTTCGGCAACCGCTCGATCTCGACGGTGATCCGCCTGCGCGACGGCGAGACCAACATGCTGGCCGGGCTCATCCGCGACGAGGAGCGCAAGGTGCTGTCCGGTGTCCCCGGCCTGAGCGACATCCCGGTGATCGGACGGTTGTTCGCCTTCAACCGCACCCAGATCCAGGAAACCGACATCATCCTGACGCTGACGCCGCATATCGTCCGGGTGCTCGACCTCAACGAGGCCGACGTGCGGGCGTTCAAGGTCGGGCGCGACAGCGGCGCCCCGGCGCCGATCGACGTGCCGGCGCCGCCGGCGGCGCGGCCCCCGGGCGGCGCGGCCGACGCGCCGGATGCACCCGTGCTCCGCCCGGTCCCGCAGATCCCCGGCACCGCCACGCCGGTCAAGCCGCCGCCGCGCCCGCCGGGCCGCTGAGCGACCTACACCTTCGCGACCTTCGCGCCCAGTCCCTGCAGACGTTCGACCAGCCGGCTGTAGCCGCGCTCGACCGTCTCGAGCGGCTCGACCCGGCTCTCGCCGTGCGCCGCCAGCGCCGCGGCGATGAGCGCCATGCCCGAGCGGATGTCGCGGCTGTCGAGCACCTTGCCGCGTAGCCGCGCCGGGCCGGTGACGATGATGCGGTGCGGGTCGCAGAGGAAGAGATCGGCGCCCATGCCGCTCATCTGCTCGAGCGCGAACAGGCGCAGCTCGTAGAGCCAGTCGTGGACCAGCGTCGCGCCGTTGGCCTGGGTGGCGAGCACCGTCACCAGGCTGACCAGGTCGCTCGGAAATCCCGGCCAGAGTCCGGTGGTGATGCGACCGGCCCCGGCCAGCGCCGATGGCTCGACCAGGTAGTGGTCGGCCTCCTGCCGGCACCGCACCGACAGCTTGCGCAGCGTCGCGGTGACCACTTCCATGTCGACGGCGCGCGCGCCGCGGATCTCGATCTCGCCGCCGGTGATCGCGGCCACGACCGCCCAGCTGCCGGCTTCGATGTAGTCGCCGTACAACGTCTTCTCGGCGCTGCCCAGCCGACCGCCGCCTTCGACGCGGATGGTGTGCGACCCTTCCCCGCTGACGCCGACCCCCATCGCGCGCAGGAACTCGCAGAGTTCCACGACGTGCGGCTCGCAGGCGGCGTGACGGATCTCCGAGATCCCGGGCGCCGCCGCGGCGGCGAGAATGGCGGTCTCGGTGCCGGTCACCGAGGCCTCGTCGAGGTAGATCGACGCCGGGCGGAGGCCGTCTGGCGCCTCCAGCCGGTGGCCCGGCCCCTCGACCGGCACCGCGCCCATCGCCCGCAGGGCGTCGAGATGGGTCCGGATGCTGCGGCGGGCCGGAAAGTCCCCGCCCGGCGGCGCCACCCAGGCCCGGCCGGTGCGCGCCAGCAGCGGCCCGAGCAGCAGCACCGAGCCGCGCAGCCGCCCGACCAGCGAGCGGTCCGGCTCGTGCGTCCGCACCTCGCGGCACTGGATGCGCAGGGTCGTGCTGCCGATGCCGTCGACCTCGGCGCCGAGGTTGAGCAGCAGCCGGGCCATCACCTCGACATCGGCAATCCGCGGCACGTTGGCGAGCGTGCACGGCTCGCGGGTCAGCAGGGTCGCCGCCATCAGCGGCAGCGCCGCGTTCTTGTTGCCTTCGACGTCGACGACGCCGGCCAGACGGTGGCCGCCTTCGATGATCAGTGTGGACATGGGGTCATGCCGCCGGCCACGGGCCGAGCCGGACGATCTCCTCGCGCAGATGGACGCCGAACCGGTCGCGCACGGCGTCACGGCAGCGGCCGACCAGCGCGTCGATGTCGGCAGCCGTCGCCGTGCCGTCGTTGACGATGAAGTTGCCGTGCGTGGTGGATACCTGGGCGCCGCCGACGCGCTGTCCCTTCAGACCGGCGCGGTCGATGAGCGCGCCAGCCGACCAGGGCATGTCGGCCGGCAGCGCGTCGCGGCCGGGCTGGGGATTCTGGAAGACGCAGCCGGCGCTCGGCGACGCCAGCGGCTGGGTGCGCTTGCGGAAGGCCAGCGACTCGCGGGCGACCGAGCGCAACGCGTCCGGGTCGGCGCCGGGCCGGACCCGGAACGCGGCCCAGATCACCACCTCGCCGCTCTGCTGCAGCCGGCTGGTGTCGTAGGCGAACTCGAGCCGATCGGCGGTCACCTGACGCAGCGTGCCGTCGCGGGACGCCAGCCGCACGCTTTCGACCAGGTCGCCGATGTTCGCCGTCCGCCAGTGCGCGTTGCCGTGAATCGCGCCGCCCACCGTGCCAGGGGTGCCGGCCCAGGCCTCCAGCCCGGCGCAGCCGTGGGTAATCGTCCACCGCACCAGCCCGTTGATGGTCACCGCGGCATCGGCGCGCACCAGGTCCCGCCCCACCAGGTTGATCGTGCCGCCGCGCGGACGAATGACCAGGCCGGGAATGCCGGCATCGGCGATGAGGACGTTCGATCCGCTCCCCAGCAGCGTGACCGCCACGCCGTGGGCGTGCGCGATGCGCAGCGCCGCGGCCACCGCCGCGCCGTCGCGCGGTTCGATCAGCCACTCGGCCGCACCGCCGACCTTGAAGGTGGTGAACGGCGCCAGCGGCACCGCCGCCGCGACCGGCACGTCGGGCAGCGCTGCCGCCAGGGCGGCTGCGAAGTCGCTCATGAGGCCGCCGCTCCGCTGGTCGTCCGCAGCAGGTCGCGCTCGCGCTCGATGAGCGCGCGCAGGGCGTCGGCGCGGCTGCAGACGGCAAACGCGATCACGTCGCCCGGGGCGAGCTGGCCGGCGACCGGCAGGTCGGCGAGGATCACCGTGGCGATCTTCAAGTACCCGCCGGCCGTCTGTCGATCGGCCATCAGCAGCAGCGGCGCTCCGCCAGGGGGTACCTGAATCGCCCCGAACGGCACCGGCTCCGACAACGGCTCGCCGGCCCGCGCCACCGGAAGCGGCGGACCGTCGAGCGTGAAGGCCATGCGATTCGAGGCGGTCGTGACCGTGAAGGCGCCGGCGGTCAGCGCTTCGTGCGCCTGGCTGGTGAACCAGCCGTCCTGTGGTCCCGGCAGCACGCGCAGACGGGCGTGGCCGCGTCCGGGCAGATACCGAGGAGACGCCGCCAGGCTGGACCGCAGCGGACGCCCCGCCGCGGCGCCGATCGGCAGGACGTCGCCGGCACGGAGGGCGCGCCCGGCCACACCGCCCATGCCGCTGGGCAGGTGCGTGGCCCGGCTGCCCAGCACCGGCGGGACGGCGATCCCGCCCGCCACGGCCAGATACGCGCGGGCGCCGGCGCGGCGCGGACCGAAGCTCACCCGGGCGCCAGCCGGCACGTCGAACGCGCCGCCGCCGGCCACGGGCTCGCCGTCGACGGCGACGTCGAAGGTCGCACCGGCCACCGCCAGGCGAGCGGGCCGATCGGCGAGGAGTTCGGGCCCGATGAGCGTGATCTCGAGGGTCGCGGCGTCGTCGGGGTTGCCGGCCATGGCGTTCGCCAGCCGGTGCGCGTAGGCGTCCATCGGACCGGCTACCGGCACCCCCAGTGCCTGGTGGCCCCAGCGGCCGAGGTCCTGCACGGTGGTCTGCAGCCCGGGCCGCACCACCGTCAGCTGCCCGCGGCTCACTGCGGCCCCTCGACGTGGCGGTCCCACGCCTCGGCCGGGACCGGGACGAAGCGCACCCGATCCCCCGCGGACAGGAGCGCCGGCTGCAGTCGTGCCGGGTCGAACATCCGCCGCGGCGTTTGCCCGATGAGCCGCCACCCGCCCGGGCTCACTGCCGGATAGACACCGGTTTGGCGGCCGGCGATCCCGACGCTCCCCGCGGGCACCGCCGGCCTCGGCGCCTGGCGCCGCGGCATCGCGATCGCCGGATCGACCGCGCCGAGATAGGCGAAGCCCGGCAGGAAGCCGAGCATGTAGACGCGGTAGGTCGCCTCGCTGTGCCGGCGGACGACCTCGGCGGGGTCGAGTCCGGCGAAGGCGGCGACCTCGTCCAGGTCCGGGCCGTGAGCGCCGCCGTAGCAGACGGGAATCTCGATGAGGCGGCCGTCGGCGTCGGCGTGCGTGTCGGCGGCGGCATGGCAGGCGTCGGCCACGGCCCGTTCGAGCGCGCCGGCGTCGAGGCGCAGCGGATCGACGTGGATGCCGACGCAGGCGTACGCCGGAACGACATCGCGCACGCCGGCCAGCCCGGCCGCGGCGATGGCGTGGGCGACCGCCACGGCGCGCCGGTTGACGGCCGGATCGAGCACCGGCTCGAACTCCACCAGCACCAGCCCGTCGCCCGAGGCGCGGAGGTGGGGCCGCGACGGCGCGCCCTTCACGGGCGCCCCGGCGGCAGCGTGGACTCCCGGGCGGCCAGAGCGTCGAGCAGCCGGCCGTGCAGACCACCGAATCCGCCGTTGGACATCACGACGATCTCGTCGCCGGTGCGGGCATCGGCGGCGACCCGGTCGACGATCGCGTCAATCGACGGCGCCTGGTAGGCCGCGACGCCCCCGGCGATGAGATCGGCGACCAGCTGGGTTGCCGAGAGACGTTCGTGGTCCGGCAACGTGCTGCGGAAGACCGGCGCGACGACGACCACGTCCGCCGCCGCGAACGCCGTCGCGAAGGCGTCCTGGAACACGCGGCGACAGGAGGAGGCCGAGCGCGGCTCGAAGATCGCCCACAGGCGGGCGCCGGGCCGGGCGGCCCGCATCGCCGCCAGGGTCTCGGCCACGGCCGTGGGATGGTGGGCGAAGTCGTCGTAGACCGTGACACCGTCGTGCCGTCCGACCACCTCGAGCCGACGTTTGACACCGGCGAAGCTCGCCAGGCCGGCGGCGATCGACGCCGCCTCGAGCCCGAGCGCGCGGGCCACGGCGGAAGCGGCCAGGGCGTTGCGGACGTTGTGGGCACCGACCAGCGGCGCGTCCACAGCGGCCCGGAAGCCGTCGGGCCCGATGACGGTGAAGCGTGTCGAGGTGGCGTCGGGGGTCACATCGACCGCGCGCCAGTCGCAGCCGTCGGTCAGGCCAAAGGTCTGCACGCGGCAGTGCGCGTGGGTGGCCAGCGCCGCCGCATCGGGGCTGTCGGCGCCGAGCAGCACCAGGCCGCGGCGCGGCACCAGGCGCACGAAGCGCGCGAAGGCCAGACGCACCGCGTCGAGATCGGCGTAGATGTCGGCGTGGTCGAACTCGACATTGGTGACCACGGCGATGTCCGGCAGGTACTTCAGGAACTTGGCGGTCTTGTCGAAGTAGGCGCTGTCGTACTCGTCGCCCTCGATGACGAAGGCGCGGCCGCGCCCGACCCGATAGCTGGCGCCGTCGGCGCCGAAGTTGCGGGCGATGCCGCCGACGAGCATCGACGGATCCAGCCCGCCGCGGGTGAGCAGCCACGCCGTCAGCGCCGTGGTCGTCGTCTTGCCGTGCGTCCCGGCGACGACCACCGCGTCGGCCTGCCACAGAAACGCGTCGCGGATCGTCTCGGGCAGCGACGCGTATCGTACGGAGCGGTCGAGGACCGCTTCCAGTTCGGGATTGCCGCGTGAGATCGCGTTGCCGACCACCACCAGGTCGACGTCGTCGCCGATGTGCTCGGCGGCGTAGCCGTCGAACACCTCGATCCCTTCGCGGGCCAGGAAATCGCTCATCGGCGGATAGACGTGGGCGTCCGAGCCGCGCACCTCGTCGCCCCTGGCCTTGAGCAGCGCGGCCAGCGTCGCCATCGCCGTGCCGCAGATGCCGATGAAGTGCACCCGCATCAACAGACCGCGGCTTCCTCGATCGACAGGGCCGGGGCCGGCTGGGTGGTCAGCCGGGCGTCGACGCCGACCGGCAGCGTCAGCGTCGGCCGCGAGCCGTGGCCGGAGGGCATGCCGAAGACGACCGGCCCCGGAAAGTGCGCGAACAGGTCGCGCAGCACGGCCCGGGCCGTCGGACCCCCGCCCGCCTCGTCGCAGCCGGGAAACGCGCCGAGCACGACGCCGGTGACCCGGCGGAACGTGCCGGCCTGGTGCAGCTGGGTGATCAGGCGGTCGATGCGATAGGGCCGCTCGCCGACGTCCTCGAGGAAGAGAATGCTCGGCTCGCGCGGCACCAGCGCGTATGGCGTGCCGAGCAGCGCGGCCAGCTGGGTGAGGGTGCCGCCGACCAGGACGCCGCTCGCCTCGCCGGGACGAAACGTCTCCAGCCCTGGCGGGGCCAGCGTCCCCATCGCGACCGGCTGGGCGATGGCCGCCAGCAGCGACGCGCGATCGTAGCCGACGGTGCCCAGCGCCAGCCGCCCTTCGGCCATCGGCCCGTGAAACGCCACCGCGCCGTGCATCGTGTGCCAGGCCAGAATCGCCGTCAGATCGCTGTAGCCGAGGAACACCTTGGGATCGTCGGCCAGCCAGCGCGGGTCGAGCAGCGGCAGCAGCTGCTGGGACCCATAGCCGCCACGGACGGCGACCAGCCCGCGCACCGTCGGGTCGCGCCAGGCGTCGGCCAGCGCGCTGACCCGCATCTGCGGCAGGCCGGCCACGTAGCCATGCCGTGCCAGCACGCGCTGGTCGTACACCGGCACGAAGCCGAGCGCGCGCAGCTCGTCCGCGCCCCGTTCGAGGTCCTCGGCCCGCACCGGACTGGCCGGAGCCACCAGGGCGACGCGATCGCCGACCAGCAGCCGACGGGGCCGCCGCCGGCCGGCGCGGGTCCGGGTCGTATCGTCGCCGGTCACAGGTAGCCCGCCATCTCCGCGGCCACGCGCTGATGGGCCTCGCAGCCGACCACCGCCTTCCACGCCGGTGCCGGCGCCGTGGGCGGCAGGAACCGCTGCTTGGCGCGCTGCATCCTGGCCAGCGCATCATCGGCGCGGGACGAGGGCAGCGCCCCGGACTCGACCGCTCGTACCAGCCCTTCGCAGGTCGAGGCCAGCAGCTCGGCATCGCCGCTGCACACCAGCACGCCGTCGCACCCGGCGGCGACGGCCCGCACCGCGGCCTCGGCCGGCTCCCAGCGGGCCCGCACCGCCTGCATTTCCAGGTCGTCGCTGAGGATCGCCCCGCCGAACCCCAGCTCGTCGCGCAGCCGCGCCAGGATCGGTGCCGACAGCGTCGCCGGCCACGCCTCGTCGAAGGCCGGCACCAGCACATGGGCGGTCATCAGGAAGGCGACGTCGGCGGCAATAGCGGCGCGAAACGGCGCGAACTCGATCGCCTGCAGCCGCTCCGGCGGGTGCTCCACCACCGGCAGCCCGTGATGCGAGTCGACGAGCGTATCGCCGTGACCGGGGAAGTGCTTGCCGCACGCCGCCACGCCGGCCGCCTGCAGTTCGCGCACCACGGCAGCGCCAAGGTCGCCGACGACGGCGGCGTCGTCGGACAGCGCCCGGTCGCCGATCACGGGGTTGCTGGCATTGGTCAGCACGTCGAGCACCGGCGCGAAGTCGAGCGTGACGCCCACGGCCCGCAGTTCCGCGGCCAGGGCCCGGGCGAAGCGCGCCGTCAGTGCCGCCGAACCGGCCCGGCCGAGCGTCGCCATCGGCGGCCAGACGGTGAACGGCGCGCGCAGCCGGGCGACGCGGCCACCCTCCTGATCGACGCTCACCCAGGCCGGACGCTCGCGCCCGAGCGCCGCGCACTCCCCCGCCAGTTCCAGCACCTGCTCGGGCGCCTCGACGTTGCGGGCGAACAGCGTCACGCCGCCGAGATCGAACTCGCGGGCCAGGGCTCGCAGCTCGACCGACACCGTGCGGCCGGGAAAACTGCCGAACAGGAGTTGACCCAGACGGCGGCGCAGCGGCAGAGGCATCGGATCCGCAGCATTATAATTCCGCCGTGACCGTGACGGCTTCGGCGCCGACGCGCGTGGATCTCGCCGGCGGGACCGTCGACATCTGGCCGCTCTACCTGTTCCATCCCGGCGCCCAGACGGTGAACGCCGCCATCGGCCTGCGCGCCCACGTCCGCCTCGACCGCCGCGACGACGACCAGGTGGCACTGGTCTCCGAAGACCTCGGCCTGCGCAGTGGTCCGATGCCCGCCGCGCACGTGGCCGCCGACACCACCCTGCCACTGCTGGCCCGGCTGGTCGATGCCTTCGGCGTCCGCGGCGTGACGGTGACGACCCGCAGCGACGCTCCGGCCGGGGCCGGCATCGCCGGGTCGTCGGCGCTGAACATCGCCGTGACCTGCGCGCTGAACCGGTGGACCGATCGGGCCATGTCTGACGAAGCCCTCCTCGAGATCGCCAAGAACGTCGAAGCCCAGGTGATCCAGGTGCCGACCGGCCTGCAGGACTACCGGCCGGCCCTCTACGGCGGGATCGCCGCGCTCGAGCTCGGCGTCGAGGGCGCGGTGCGGGTGCCACTCGCCGTCGACGCCGCCGCGCTCGATCGGCACCTGGTCGTCTGCTACACCGGGGCGCCGCGCCAGTCCGGCATCAACAACTGGGAGATGACCAAGCGGCGGATCGATCGCGACCCGGTCGTCGTCGCCGGCTTCGACGCCATCGTCCGGGCCACGGCGGCGATGCGGGCGGCGCTCGAACGCGACGACTGGCCGGCCGCCGGCACCGCGCTGGCCGAGGAATGGCGGGCGCGGACCCGGCTGGCACCGGCCGTGACGACCCCGCGCATCGACGACCTGCTCGCCGAGGCCGTGGCGGCCGGAGCCTGGGCGGGAAAGGTCTGCGGGGCCGGTGGCGGCGGGTGCGTGTTCTGCCTGGCGCCGCCGGGCCGCACCGACGCGATACGGCGGCGCTGGCAGGCGGCTGGCGCCAGCCTGCTCGACGCGCCGGTGGAACCAGAGGGCGTCCGCGTTGACGGCCAGCGGCCAGATGCGCGGTTCATCCGGCCCGATGGAGGCCTGTCCGAGTGACCCCGCCGCTCGATCCCGCCGCCGAGATCCGCCGGCTCTACTTCGCGACCTCGAAGCGCACCATCGCCGCCGACCTCGCCCGCGCCATCGACCTGCTGACGCAGCTGCCCGACGAGGCGGCGCGCGAGCGCGTCGCCGTGTTCATGGACGGGCTGTCGCAACTGCGCTCGGAGTGGGCCGGCGGCTCAACGCCGCGTCGAGCCGCGAGGTCGCGCCCCGGCGCGCGGCCGCGCCCTGGTCGTCAACGCGACTGAGTCGTCACCATCTTCTTGCGCGCGGCCAGGCGCAGCGGCTCCGGGACGTTGCGGTCGGCCGTGATCGCCTTGACGTCGCGTTCGACGAGCCGATGCAGCAGGTTCAGCGACAAGGCGACCGGCGTCTTCGGATTGCGGGTCAAGCCGTGGGCGACGCCGTAGTTCTTGACCCAGGCGCGATTGGCGCCGATCGCGCGCAGCACGTCTTCGGTCACGTTGGCCATCTTGGCGAACGCCTCGACCTCGGCCAGGGTCAGCTTGGGGCTGCTGAGCACCGCCGAGGCGACCAGCTTGTTCGGATCGCGGATCAGGATCGCCCGCATCTCGCGACTGCCCTTCATCGCGGCGCGGACCCGCTGCACGATCGACATCTGCTGAATCTGCTGGGTCACCGACAGCTGGCCGTCGCCGCCCTCGCCACGCTCCTCCCCGGCCGCCTCCCAGTCCGGATCGCCGGCGCCGTCGGCGAGTGGCACGTCGCCGTCGCCACCCGCCGTCGGCGTCACGCCACGGTCGGCGAAGAAGCGCAACATCTCGGCGGTGACGTCCGACCGCGCCAGGGCCGCGGCGACGCCTGGGGCCGGCAGGCGGTCCAGGGTGGTCGCGGCCGCCGCACGCACCTCCTCGTCGTCGTCGTCGACCAGGTGCATCAGCAGCGCCAGTTGTTCCACGCCGCGCGGCGCGACCTGGCCGCTGGCAGCGTCGAGCCGCACGTCCCTGGGCACGTCGGGCCGGCGGAAGGCGTCGATGAGCGGCGTGCGGATACCGGCGTCCACCTAGATCCCTCCCGACGGCGCCGCCAGCGCGCCGGCCAGCAACGCCAGGGCGACAACGACGGCGACGATCACCAGCACGGCCAGGGGCGAGACCCTCGCCGGCGGAGTGTCGACATCGGCGACCGGACTGAGCGCGCGGCCGGGCGGCGGCAGATCGTCGGGGTGCCGCGCCAGGAAGACGCGCAGCGTGTCCTCGGGATCGAGACCCACTTCGCGGGCGTAGGCGCGCACCACGGCACGGCGGAAGATCCCCGGCGGCAGCTTGTCGACGTGGTTGCGCTCGAGGGCGTCGAGGGTCCGGACGCCGAGCTTGGTCGCGTCGGCCAGTTCGCGCAGCGTGCGGTGCGCCGCCTCACGGTGCTGGCGCAGCGCCGCACCGAGATCGTCCGCAGTATCCAGGACCATGACAGGGGGAGCGGGACCGCTCCGCGGCCGCGATATTAGAATCGGCGGCCGGTCGAGTCAACGACGCCGCCGACGGCGGCGACGACACGGCCAACCGCGTCGGCGACGGTCTCGCCCGACCTGGGCAGGAATGCGCCAATCGCGGCAAATCCGACCGCCCCGGCGGCTCGCAGTGTGGGCCAATCGTCGGCATCCAGCCCGCCGATGCCGATGACCGGCACCGGCGACGCGGCGGCGATCGCGGCGAGTCCGTCGAGGCCGAGGACGGCCGCCTGGCCCGGCTTCGAGGCGGTCGCCCGCACGGTGCCGGCGACGACGAGATCGACGGCAGCGGCGTCGGCCAGTTCGCCGACGCCGTGGACGGCGCGCGACATCCAGATCGGCTGCGTGAGCCAGGCGCGCAGCCGGGGCGCCGGCACCGAGCGCGAGCGCAGGTGCACGCCGGCGCCGGCGGCTGCAGCGACATCGGCGCGTTCGTTGACCAGCAGGTGAAGGGCCGGGCCGGCCGCGCCGCGCAGGCGTTGAGCCAGGGTCAGCAGCGCGGCGCCGTCGAGGTCGGGTTCACGCAGCTGGAACGCCGCGACTCCGGCGGCTGCCGCCGCCAGGACCTGCCGCTCGAGCAGCGCGTCGGCCGCGGCAGGCGTCCGCCCGCTGGCCGCACAGAGGCGGCGCCGGTCGGACACCACCATCAGCCACGGCCGGCGACCGGTCATGGCGTCGAGCGGCGGCGGACCAGCAGCGACAGATCGGCCAGCGCCGCCAGCACGTTCACGGCGCCCAGGCCGGTGATCGCGCCGCGGACGTAGTTGTTGGTCAGTACCGCGTAAACCGCCGGTGACAGCTGGGAGAAGTAGTTCCGCTCCCAGAACACCGACCACGGGACGACGATGAGCAGCAGTCCGAGCTCGACGAGCAGCGCGATGACGAGCAGCCGCCGAAACAGGGCCTACCCCCGGGTGTGAACGCGACTCAGTCGCTCGATCCGCGCCGCGACGTCGCGATACCCGGGCACGTCGGCCTCGAGTTCCCCGAAGACGGCGAGCGCCCGTCCCGGCTCGGCGAGCATGTCGAGCACGTCGGCGAGATCGTAGAGCAGCGCCCGTCCGGCGTCGGCCGTCGGGGCCGGCGCCTCGGCAGCGCGTTCGAGCCACTCGAGCGCCCGGGCCCGCTCGCCGCGCTCCATGTAGAGGCGACCGAGCGTCGACGCGGCCTCGAAGCGCTGCCGCGACGACGTCGCAGCGCGCTCCAGCGACTGGATGGCGTCGTCGATCATCCCCATGTCGCGATAGGTCAGCGCCAGGCGCAGCTGCTCGGCGGCGAGTTGCTCGTCCTGGTCGCGGCCATCGGCGGGCGCCTCGGCGGCGCGGCCCTTGCCGCGGCCGCGCTTGCCGCGGCCGCCGTCGTCGCCCGACAGCGCGGCGGTGAGATCGACCTCGGCGGCGCCAGCCACGTCGACGTCGGCCGGTTCGTCGAACACCACGCCTTCGTTCAGGTCCATCTTGTCGGTGGCCATGAACGGACTGTCGCCGCTCAGCCGATCGGCGATGATCGCATCGGGGTCGGCTTCGCCGAGCATCTCGAGCGCCCGGCGGAACCGCTCGATGTTGGCGCGGTCCCACGGCTCGCGGGCCACCAGGTCCTCGCTGATGATCCGCGCCTCGAGGCCGCGTCCGGCATCCAGGTAGGCATCGGCCAGCTGGGCCTGCGCCGAGTACATGGTCGCCTCGAGGCCGCCGTCGACGCAGATCTCGACCAGGCGCATGAGCGCGACGATGTGGCGGCGGACCCGGGTCACGAACTCGTGCAGCGCGGCGGCGGCCGCGGCATAGTCGTTCTCGGCGAGGGCGTGCTCGGCCACGGCTTCGATGCCGGGGTAGGCCGAGTCGGGCGACTGCTCGGCGAGCCGGCAGGCCATGGCAATCGCCGCTTCGCGCTGCGCCGGGTTGGCGGCGAGGGCCGCGGCGACGGCGGCGCGGCCGTCCTCGAATCGACCCTGGGTGAGCTCGGCCTCGGCGAGGGCCATCCACAGGGTCGCGTCGGTCGCGGCGACCGCGGCGGTCAGATGGCGACGGGCCGCGACCGTGTCGCCGCCGGCGAGGTGGCCGCGGACCAGCCGCACCTTGGCCTGGGCGTCGTCGGGATCGAGGTCGGCGATGCGCGCCCACACCGCCAGCACTTCGCCGTGCTGCCCGGCGCTCTCCAGCGCGCCGGCGATCTGCCGCAGCTCGTCGGGCGAGGTCGCCAGCGCAAAGGCGCTGGTGAATTCGCCCGAGGCGATATTGGCGGCCAGCACGCGGGCGCGGGCATCCTCGTCGTCCGGGGCCAGTTCGAGGACGTCGCGATACGCCGCGCGGGCGTCGTCGAGCCGGCTCGCCTCTTCGAAGCCGGCCGCGGCGGCGCGCAGTTCGCGCAGCGCCGTCTCGGTGTCGCCCAGTTCGCGGGCGGCGCGGGCCGCCGCGTAGCGGGCCTCGAAGTCCTCGGGGTCGACCGTGCCGAGCCGCACCGCCATCTCGGCGGCGCCGCGCACGTTGCCGACCTTGCGGCGGCGATCGGCGACGGTCTGATAGGCCGCCTTGGCGTCGGCGAGCAGGCCGAGCTTCACGGCGACGTCGCCGGAGCGCACCAACGCGTACTCTTCGGTCGGCTTGACCTTGAGGATCTTCTTGTAGAGGGCCGACGCCTTGGGATAGAAGCCCTCCTCGGCGAGGTGATCGGCGATCCGCGTGTACTGCTCGACGCCCTTGTCGAGCTGGCCGGATCGCACGAACAGATCGCCGAGCGCGTTGGCGCTGTTCCAGTCGCGCGGCTGGGCCAGGACGATGGCCTGGTATTCCTCGATGGCCGCATCCACGCGGCCCTGCCGCAGGGCCTTCTCGGCCCGCTTCAGTGCCCCTTCGCGATCGAATGGCGCCACGGTGGTTCGTCCTCAGTCCAGAGTATCAAACAGCGTCGCCGGCCTGAACGACCGCCGGTGCGCCGGTGAATAGCCGAACGCCGCCACCGCCGCGAGGTGGTCGGCCGTCGCGTAGCCCTTGTGCCGATCGAACCCGTACCGACCGTCGGCGACGTGCAGGCCGTCCATCAGCCGGTCGCGCGTCACCTTGGCGACGATCGACGCGGCGGCGATCGCCGCGCAGCGGCGGTCCCCGCCGATGACGGCGTGCTGGGCCATGGTCAGACCGTCGATGCGAAAGGCGTCCACGAGCACGAGATCGGGTTGTGGCGCCAGCTGCCCCACGGCCCGTGCCATGGCGCGCAGCGACGCTCGATGGATGTTGTATCGGTCGATCTCGGCAGGGTCTGCACTACCCACCGCCCAGGCCAGGGCGCGCCGGCAGATGAGGTCGTACAGGCGATCGCGGGCCGCCGCGGTGAGAGCCTTGGAGTCGGCCAGGCCGGGGATGTGCCGGGCCGGGTCGAGCACGACGGCACCGGCCAGGACCGGGCCGGCCAGGCAACCGCGACCGACCTCGTCCACACCGGCGACCAGACCGAACCCGTAGCGGCGATACAGGTTCTCGATGGTGCGGCGGGCCCGGATCCGCGGCATGCCCAGCCCGGCGTCGGCCGATGCCCTAGGCGCTGGCCTTCTTGACTTCGCGCATGCGGGCGGCCTTGCCCTTCAGCGCGCGCAGGTAGTAGAGCTTGGCCTGCCGCACCTTGGCCGATCGCACGACGTCGATCTTCTGGATCACCGGCGAGTGCAGCGGGAAGATGCGCTCCACCCCCTGGCCGAAGCTGACCTTGCGCACCGTGAACGAGGCGCGCGTCCCGCCCCGCCGCAGGTTGATCACGATGCCTTCGAAGATCTGGATGCGCTCCTTGTCGCCTTCCTTGACCCGCACGTGCACCTTGACCGTGTCGCCGGACTGCATCGCCGGCCGCGCCACCGTCTGTGCCTTCTCGATGATCCCCACTGCATCCATGACCGTCACCCGTTCCCTTCGTCGTCCGGCGGCGGTACTGCCAGGTCGGGCCGTCGCGCCCGCGTGCGCGCCTCGGCCGCCTGGCGGCGCCACCGCTCGATCTCGCCGTGATGTCCCGACACCAGCACGTCGGGCACCGCCACGTCCCGCCACACCGCCGGACGGGTGTAATGGGGATGGTCGAGCCGGCCCGCCGAGAACGAGTCCTCGGCCACCGACTGTGCATCCCCGACCACACCCGGAATCAGGCGGGCCACCGCATCCAGCATCACCAGCGCCGGCAGCTCGCCGCCGCTCAGCACGTAGTCGCCAATCGACCACTCTTCGGCACCGACCGCCTCACCGAGACGCTCGTCGATGCCTTCGTAGCGTCCGCAGAGCCACGCGACCCGGCCGATGCCGGCCATCCGCCGCGCCGCCGCCTGATCGAACCGTCGGCCGGCCGGGCTCGTGATCACCACCAGCCCGTCGCCGCCGCCCCAGCCGGCCCGCACCGCCTGGACTGCCAGGTAGAACGGCTCGGCCTTCAGCACCATCCCCGGCCCGCCGCCGAACGGCACGTCGTCGACCACCCGGTGGCGGTCGCTCGTGTAGTCCCGCAGGTCGTGCACGTGGACGGCGAACACTCCGTCCTGGCGTGCCCGGCCGACCACGCCTTCGGCCAGCGCCGCCTCCACCATCCGCGGGAAGATCGTGACGACGTCGAACGTCACCACACCCGCCACCGTCACTCTCGCCGGCCCGGCCGCTCGTTCACCTCGAGCAGGCCGTCGGGCGGCGCCAGGTCGATCCGCCGCCGCGCGACGTCCACCGTGCAGAACGCCTGGGTGAACGGCACCAGCACGTCGCCGCCCCCGCCGGCGACGACCAGGCGCGTCGCCTCGCCGTCGCCCTCCACGGCCCTCACCGCGCCGACCTCGCGGCCGGCGGTGGTCCACACCACGCAGCCGACCAGATCGTGCACGTAGTACACGTGCGCCGGCAGCGCCCGGCGCGCCGCGTTCGGCACCCGCAATTCCGCTCCCGCCAGCGCCTCGGCGTCGTTCATCGAGGCGATGCCGGCGAACCGCACCACGGGGCGGCCCTGGTGCATCCGGAACGTCTCCACCGTCACCTCGGTGGTCAGCCCCGACCGCCAGCGGCACCACAACCGCGTGCCGACGGCGAACCGCTCGTCAGGGACGTCGGTCGTCGCGTTGACGATCACGTCGCCACGGTGCCCCTGGGCCCTGGCGACCACGCCGACCAGCCACATCTCCTCCCAGGCGTCGGGCGGCTCAGCGCCGTCCCGAGGAGTCGCGGATGTCGAGCTGGATGCGCTGTCCATCGAGGTCGGCGGCCGCAGCCAGCAGCAGCCGCAGGGCCGCCGCCGTCCGCCCCTGGCGGCCGATGACGCGGCCCAGGTCTCCCGGGGCGACGTGCAGTTCGAAGTGCAGGCCGCCGCGGCGCTCCGACTCGGTAACCGCCACGGCGGCGGGCTCGTCGGCGAGCGCCTTGGCGACGATCTCGACCAGCGCCTTGAGCTCGGGCACGACCGTGTCCCCCGCCTACGCCTGCGGCGCGGCCGAGTCGGCCGTCACCGGCGCCACCGCCCCCAGGTCGCGCGTGACGTGACGGGCCAGCAGCGTCCGCACCGAGTCGGACGGCTGCGCGCCCTGCTTGATCCAGTGCGCGATGCGGTCCCTGTTCACGTCGACGACGGCCGGTTTCGTGCGCGGATTGTAGAAGCCCAGCGTCTCGATGAACCCGCCTTCGCGCGGCGATCGCCGCTCGGTGACGACCACCCGGTAGTGGGGCCGCTTCTTCGACCCGGTCCGACGCATGCGAATGACCAACATATGACTGTGTCCTCTTTCCGCGTAGCCGCCGCGGCTACTTCATGAGGCTGAAGGGCCCCTTCTTCTTCCGCTTCCTGGGGGCCTCGGGCACCGCCTCGCCCGTCATCTGCCCCACCATCTTGAGCATCTTGCGCATCTCGGCGTACTGCTTGAGCAGCCGGTTGACGTCTTCCACCGAGGTGCCGCTGCCGCGGGCAATCCGCTTGCGGCGGCTGCCGTCGATCACCTCGGCGTGGTCGCGCTCCTCCGGCGTCATCGAGTTGATGATGGCCTCGATGCGGCGCAGCTGCCGCTCGTCCGGCTTGGCGTCGCCGAGCGCCTTCAACTGCCCCATTCCCGGCAGGAGCTTCATGATGTGCTCGAGCGGGCCCATCTTGCGCAGCGTGCGGAGCTGATCGCGGAAGTCGCCGAGGCTGAAGGTGTTCCGGCGGATCTTCTGCTCGAGGTCGTCGGCCTGCGCCGGGTCGATGACCTCCTCGGCCTTCTCGATGAGCGACAGCACGTCGCCCATCCCGAGCAGCCGCGACACGAACCGGTCGGCATGGAAGGCCTCGAGGTCCTCGAGCCGCTCGCCGGCGCCGACGAAGGCGATCGGCACGCCGACCACCGACACCACCGACAGCGCCGCGCCGCCGCGGGCGTCGCCGTCGACCTTCGACAGCACCACGCCGGTGACGCCGACCTGGCGATTGAACTCGCCGGCGCTCTTGATGGCGTCCTGGCCGGTCATGGCGTCGGCGACGTAGAGCAGGTCCGAGGGGCGGACCGTGGCCTTGATGGCGACCAGTTCCGCCATCAGCTCGTCGTCGATGTGCAGGCGGCCGGCGGTGTCGACGATGACGACGTCGCAGCCGGTGTTGCGGGCTTCGGCCATCGCCCCCTTGGCGCGCGACACCGGGTCCAGATTGCCGGCCGGGTCGAACACCCGCACCCCGGCTTTCTGGCCGACGATCGCCAGCTGCTCGATGGCCGCCGGGCGGCGCACATCGGTCGACACCACCAGGGGAAACCGCCCCTGCCTGGCCAGCATGCGGGCCAGCTTGCCGGTCGTCGTGGTCTTGCCCGAGCCCTGCAGCCCGAGCATCAGGATCACCCGCGGGTGCGCGGCGCCGGGCGACAGCCCGCCCTTGGCGTCGCCGAAAAGACCGAGCAGCTCGTCGCGCACGATCTTGACGACCTGCTGGGCCGGCGACAGGCTGGCCTGAACCGCCTGTTCGAACGCCCGGTCGCGGACGCGGTCGACGAACGCCTTGACGACCTGCAGGTTGACGTCGGCCTCGAGCAGCGCCGTCCGGATGTCGCGCAGCACCCGCTCGGTCGTCTCGGGAGTGAGGCGGACCTCGCCCCCCAGCGACTGGAAGACGTCTTGGAGCCTGGTGCTCAGGGCGTCGAACATGGGCCTACGGTCGCGCCGGAGCGGCGGTGCCCCGACCGGCGACCCGGTCTCCTGGCACACTCCTGCCCGCGTGGCGCAAACCCTTATCCTACGCGAGCTTCGACGGGGCGGTCAATCCGGGCGCCACGGGCCGGCCGGCCTCAGACCTTGGTCAGGCGGTGCCCGAGCTTCTCCTTCTTGGTCCGCAGATAGCGCCTGGTGTGCACCGACGGGGCGATCTCGATCGGCAGCGAGGCGACCACCGACAGCCCGTAGCCCTGCAGACCGATGAACTTCCGCGGGTTGTTGGTCAACAGCCGCATGGTGCGGACGCCGAGGTCGCGCAGGATCTGCGCGCCGATGCCGTAGTCGCGCTGGTCGGGTTTGAACCCGAGTCGTTCGTTGGCTTCGACGGTGTCGAACCCACGATCCTGCAGTTCGTAGGCGCGAATCTTGTTGGCCAGGCCGATGCCGCGACCCTCCTGGTTGAGATACAGCAGGACGCCGCGGCCTTCCTGGGCGATGCGCTGCATGGCCGCCTCGAGCTGCGGCCCGCAGTCGCAGCGCGCTGAATGGAAGACATCGCCGGTGAGACAGCTCGAGTGCACGCGCACCAGCACGTTGCGTCCGTCGCCGATGTCGCCACAGACCAGCGCGGCATGGGTGTCCCGGCCGAGGACGGTCTCGTAGACGTGGATGCGGAACGGCCCGTGTTCGGTCGGCAGCCCGGCGTGGGCAGCCGGCACCACCAGCCGCTCGACCCGCATCCGGTACTGAATCAGGTCGGCGACGGTGATGATCGGCAGGCGGTGCCGGGTGGCGAACTTCATCAGGTCCGGCACCCGGGCCATGCGCCCGTCGGCCCTGGCGATCTCGCAGATGACGCCGGCCGGATACAGCCCGGCGGCGCGCGCCAGGTCGATGGCGGCCTCGGTCTGTCCGGCCCGCACCAGCACGCCGCCGTCGCGGGCGCGGAGCGGGAACACGTGGCCGGGCCGGGCCAGATCGGCCGGGCGGGTCTTCGGACGGATCGCGGTCAGGATCGTCGTCGCCCGATCGGGCGCCGAGATGCCGGTGGTGACGCCGCGCCGCGCCTCGATGCCGACGCAGAACGCGGTGTCGAACGGGGTGGTGTTGCGCCCGGGCGCGACCTGAAGCGGAATCTCGAGCTCGTCGAGGCGCTCGCCGGTCATCGGCATGCAGATCAGACCGCGGCCGTGGGTCATCATGAAGTTGATCGCCTTGGCGGTCACCTTCTCGGCGGCGATGGTCAGATCGCCCTCGTTCTCACGATCCTCGTCGTCGACGACGATGACCATGCCGCCGCGGCGGATGGTGTCGACGGCGTCCTCGACCGCCGAGAAGGCCGGCGTGCGGCGCCCGGTGCGGCGGGTGGGACGGGCCGCGGCGGCGCGGCGGGACGGGGTGCGGGTCGAGGTGGGCATGCGGGTCGGCGTCTGCGCGTCCGTCAGTGCCGCCGGCGGTCCGGCAGCGTGGCGAGTTCCGAGGCCCTGGCCACGTACTTGCCGAGGACATCGCACTCGAGGTTGACCTTGTCGCCGGGCCGGAGGCGGCCGAGCGTCGTATGGCTCCAGGTGTAGGGGATCACCTGGACGTCGAAGTGGCGGTCGTCGAGGCCGGCGACGGTGAGACTGACCCCGTCCACGGCCACGCTCCCCTTGCGGATGAACAAGGCGGCGAGCGACGGCGGATAGGTCACCGTGACCCAGTGGCTGCCGCCCTCGGCGCGCACGTCGTCGACGGTCCCGACACCGTCGACGTGGCCGAGCACGAAGTGCCCGCCGACTCGCCCGTCGGCGCGCAGCGGCCGCTCCAGGTTGACCGCGGCGCCGCGGGTCATCGCGCCGATCGTCGTGATGCGGGCGGTCTCGGGTCCGATGTCGGCGTGCAGTTCGCTGCGATGGGCGACCAGGGCGGTCAGGCACACGCCGTTCACCGCCACGCTGTCGCCGGGCTGCACGTCGGCGGCGAGCGCCGCCTCGACGCGCAGCCGATAGCCGCCGGCCATCGGCTTGAGTTCGACCAGCGTGCCCATCTGCTCAACGATGCCTGTGAACATCAGCCTCGATCCACACGTCGCGGCCGCACGGCTCGGCGCGGACGACGTCGAGCCGTGACCACGGCACACCGAATCCGCCGAACAGCGGCACACCGGCCGGGCCGAGCGCTTGCGGCGCCACGACCAGGTGCATGCGGTCGACCAGGTCCGCTTCCCAGAGACTCCGGTGCAGTTCCGCCCCGCCTTCGACGAGCACCGCCTGCAGGCCGAGCCCTGCCAGCTGCCGGCACGCCGATTCGAGGGTCTCGGCCGCGACCACGAGCGCGCCACGGCGGCGCAGCGCCGCCACGCGGGGCCCGTGTGCGTCCAGGGCGTCGCCGGCCGTGACCATTATCACCTGCCCATCATCCGGCGTCGACAGCAGCGTGCTCTCGAGCGGGGTGCGCAGACGTCGATCGAAGATCACGCGCGACCATGGGCGATCGCGCACCACCTCGCGGACGCCGAGGCGGGGGTCGTCGGCGAGCACCGTTCCGACGCCGACGGCGATGGCATCGACGCTGGCGCGCAGGCGGGCCACGCGGTGGCGCGCTTCGCGCCCCGTGATCGGCGTCCGGCGACCGGGCGCGGCGGCGATCCGTCCGTCGCTGCTCACCGCCGCCTTGACCACGATGCAGGGCCGCCGGCATTCGGTCGCCATGAGGTAGGCGGCGTTCAGGCGCCGTGCGGCCTCGGCCTCGACGCCGACATCGACGGCGACCCCGGCCGCCCGCAACGTCGCCACGCCCCGGCCCGCCACCAGCGGATACGGATCCAGCGTCGCGGCGACCACCCGGCGGACCCCGGCGGCCAGAATCTGCTCGGTGCACGGGCCGGTGCGCCCGGTGTGGCAGCACGGCTCGAGCGTCACGTAGACGGTCGCGCCGCGGGCCCGCGCCCCGGCCTCGGCCAGCGCGTTGACCTCGGCGTGCGGTCCGCCGGCCCGCGCATGGTGCCCCTGGCCGACGACGACCCCGTCGGCATCGACGACCACGGCGCCGACGACCGGGTTGGGCGTCGTCGCGCCGGTGGCCCGGGCGGCGTGGAACATCGCCCGCCGCATGTAGGTGCTGTCGCTCACCACCCGGCCTTGAAGAGTGCGTGGACGTAGTCGTCGGCCGAGAACGGCAGCAGATCGTCGATGCCCTCACCGACCCCGACGTAGCGAATCGGCAGGCCGAGGTCGTGGGCGATGGCGACGGCGACGCCGCCCTTCGCCGTGCCGTCGAGCTTGGTGAGCACGACACCGGTCACACCGGCGACGGCGGCGAACTCCCGCGCCTGGGCGACGCCGTTCTGGCCGACCGTGGCGTCGAGCACCAGCAGCACCTCGTGCGGCGCGCCGGGCACTTCACGGGCGGCGATCCGCCGGATCTTGTCGAGTTCACTCATCAGGTTGACGCGGGTGTGCAGCCGCCCGGCGGTGTCGATGAGCACGGTGTCGGCGCCCCGGGCCTTGGCCGCGGCCAGCGCGTCGAAGACGACGGCCGCCGCATCCGACCCTTCCTGCGCCCGCACCATGTCGACACCCGCACGGGTCGCCCACACCTGGAGCTGATCGACCGCTGCGGCGCGGAAGGTGTCGGCGGCGCAGATGAGCGGCCGTCGGCCGTCGTCGCGCAGCCGGCGGGCCAGCTTGCCGACCGTGGTGGTCTTGCCGGTGCCGTTGACCCCGACGACGAGCACCACCCGGGGCGGGGCGGCCGGCTCGACCAGCGGGCGCTCGGCCCTGGCAAAGACCTCGCGCAGCTCCGCGGTCACCCGCGCTTTCAATCCCGTCCCGCGGCCGCCCGCCTGGGTCACCGCCTCCAGGATGCGGCCGGTGGCGGCAACGCCGACGTCGGCGCCGAGCAGCACCTCCTCGAGCGCCTCGGCGGTCTCGACGTCGAGACCGCCGTCGGCGGTCGGCGACTGCTCGGCGCGCCCGACGATGGCGTCAAACTGCCCGGCGATGCGCTCCGCCGTGCGTGACAGTCCCTGCGACAGCCGTTCGAACAGACCCATCCTTCCAGATCTTAGCAGCCCGTCGCAGGGCGGCCGCTCAGCGCGCGGCGTCGGACTCGGCCCGCTGACGGCGGCCCATCAGGATGCCGACGGCGACCTCCGGCGTGACCCGGCCCTGCAGCAGGGCATCGACCTGGGCGGTGATGGGCAGCTCGACGCCGTGCGCCGCACCGAGCGCCAGGGCCGCGCGGGTGGTCCGCACCCCCTCGGCGACCATCTTGGTGCTGGCGACGATGTCGTGCAGGGCCCGCCCCTCGGCCAGCGCCACGCCCACGTGCCGGTTGCGACTGAGCTGACCGGTGCAGGTCAGCACCAGGTCGCCCATCCCGGCCAGCCCGGCGAGCGTGTCGCGATCGCCGCCGGCGGCTACGGCCAATCGTGAGATCTCGGCCAGACCGCGGGTGATGAGCGCCGCCTGCGCGTTGTGGCCGAGCTGCAGCCCGTCGACGACGCCGGCGGCGATGGCGATCACGTTCTTCAGGGCGCCCCCCAGTTCGACGCCGACGACGTCCTGGCTGGCGTAGAGACGCATCGCGCCGGAGCGGAACTCCTCCTGGACCTGACGCACCACATCGGGGTGCTGCGAGGCGACGACGACGACGGTCGGCAGCGAGCGGGCCAGCTCGCTGGCAAAGCTCGGCCCCGACAGCACGGCGACCGCGGCGACGTGCGGCACCTCGGCGGCGATCACCTGCGACATGCGCCGCAGCGAGCCGTCTTCGATGCCCTTGGTGGCGCTGAGCACGATCGCGTCGCCGGCAACGTGCGGCGCCGCCTGCCGGAGCACCAGCCGCAGCCCGTGGGAGGGCACCGCGGCCACGACCAGCTCGGCGTCACCCAGCGCGTCGGGCAGCCGATCGGTGACGGTCAACCCATCGGGAAAGACCGCGTCCGGCAGGTACACCGGGTTGGCGCGCCGGGCCTGCATCTCGGCAGCGAGCGCCGCGTCACGGGCCCAGAGCCGCACCGGGTGTCCGATTCGCGCCAGGTGAATCGCCAGCGCGCTGCCCCAGCTGCCGGCACCAAGGACGGCGACCTTACGCACGGCGGTTCTCCTCGAGCCGGCCCAGCCGTGGCTCGGTGCCGCGGCGCAGCCGCCGGAGGTTGCTCCGGTGGCGCCACCCGACGACGAGCGCCGTCACCGCGGCACCGGCCACAACCGCCTCCGAGGCCCCGGCCAGCGCCGCGACCGGCGGCAGCGCGAGCGTCGCCACCAGCGACCCGGCCGACACGAAACGCGTGGACAGGACCACCAGCACGAACAGCGCGGCCGCGATCAGCGTGGCGATTGGCGTCAGCGCGGCGAAGACCCCGCAGGCCGTGGCAACGCCCTTGCCGCCGCGGCCGCGCAGCCATACCGGGAACACGTGCCCGACCACCGCCGCGACGCCGGCGGCCACGGTCAGCGGCTCGCCGCTGCCGACTCGTGACGCGAGCAGCACCGCGCCCGTACCTTTGGCCATGTCCAGGGCCATCACGCTCAAGCCCACGCCCCAGCCGGCGGTCCGATAGACGTTGGTGGCCCCCGGATTGCCGCTGCCGCGCCGGCGCGGGTCGACGCCACTCCATCGCCGGGCGAGCAGAAGGCCGACGGGCAGCGAGCCCACGAGGTAGCCGAGCAGGACGGCGATCACGCCGGGCGCTCCCCGGCCAGGCGCCGCAGGTAGCGACGGACCCGGTCGAGCGCCGTCGACGCGGCCAGCGCGCGAATCACGGCGCGGTCGCCGGTGAAACGCCACGTCCGCACCTCGACGCCACCGGGCCCGTCGACGGCGATGCAGACGGTGCCGACCGGCTTGGTCTCGGTACCACCGCCGGGCCCGGCGATCCCGGTGACGGCCACGCCGATCTCCACACCGCCCCTGGCGCGGATGCCGGCGGCCATCGCCACGGCCACCGGCTCGCTGACCGCACCGTGTGCGGCGATGAGTTCGGCCGGCACGGCGAGATGTGCGGTCTTGGCCGCGTTGCTGTAGGCGACGACCGCGGCGTCCACGTACGCACTGCTGCCGGCGACGTCGGTGAGCCGCGCCGTGGCCAGGCCACCCGTGCAGGACTCGGCCAGGCCGATACGCCAGCCGCGCGCGGTGAGCGCGACGCCGACGGCCTGCTCGAGGCTGGCGCCGTCGGTGCTCACGACGTCCTCGCCGAGCGGCGCGGCCAGCGCCGCCACCGCCGATTCCAGCCGCGCCTCCAGCACCGCCGGCGGCGCTCCCGACGACGACACGTGCACTTCGATCACGCCCGGGCTGGCCAGCACGGTGGTGCGCAGCGGCGGTGACTCGGCGGCCCACGGCACGTAGAGCGGGGCCAGCCGCTCGTCGACCCACGACTCGCTGCGACCGGCGACGACGACGACGCGGCGCTGCCCAGGGGTGAGACCGAAGCGCGGCGCCAGGCACCGGGTCAGGGCGTCCTCCAGCATCGGCTGCATCTCGCGCGGCGGCCCGGGCAGGAGCAGCATCGCCCCGGTCGGCGTTGGCAGCCACAGGCCCGGCGCCGTGCCGCGCCCGTTGGCCAGCACCGTCGCCCCGTCCGGTACCATCGCCTGACGACGATTGATCTCGGGCATGGCCAGCTGGCGGGCCGCGAACCGGGCGCGCATGGCATCGACCAGCGCGCCGTCCTCGTGGAGCGGCAGCCCGAGCAGCCGGGCCGCCACCGGCCGGGTGCGATCGTCGTCGGTGGGGCCGAGGCCGCCGGTGCACACCACCAGGTCGGCGCGCGCCAGCGCCTGGCGCATCGCGGCCGCCAGTTCGTCGGCATCGTCGCCGACCACCTGTGTGAACACCACCTCGACGCCGACGCGCTGCAGCACGGCGGCGATGTAGGGCGAGTTCGTGTCGGCGCGCCCGAGTGCCAGCAACTCGCTGCCGATCGCCAGCAGGGCGGCCCGAGGCTGGGGCCGAGTCATCCCAGCCACTCCGGGAGCAGCCAGATCGCGGCCTGCAGCGCCGCCCAGGCGTAGACGCCGGCGGCGACGTCGTCGGCCATGATGCCCCAGCCGCCGTGCAGCCGCTCGAGGGCGCGCGCCGGCGGCGGCTTGACGATGTCGAAGACGCGGAAGAGCCCGAAGCCGAGGATCGCGACCGGCCACGACAGCGGCGCGGCGACCAGGGTCAGCGCCATCCCCATCACCTCGTCGATCACCACCGGCCCCGGGTCGGTCGTGCCCAGCGCCCGCTCCGTCTCGGTGGCCGACCACGCCCCGACGACGAGCAAGGCCGCGACGCCGATCAGTTCCCCGACGGGGCCGCTGCCGGCGAACCGCACCGCCGCCCACCACGCGAGCCCGACGATCGATCCCACGGTGCCGGGGGCGACCGGGAACCAGCCGACGTATCCGGCGGTGGCGATGGCGGTCGCAAGACGGCGCACGGTATCGGCTAGCCGCGAACGACCCGAGTGCCGGTGAGGCGGTCGTGCACGCCGCGGTGCTCGGCGTCGAAGAGCGCCGGCAGGAATCCCAGCCCGGCCAGGGCCCCGCCGGCCAGCGCCGCGACCGCGCGCAGCGCGGCCGTGCCGGGCGGCACCGCGCCGTCTTCGGCGACGACGCGAAGGCCGGCGGCCATCTTGCCCAGCGTCTGCCCGCCGCACGCGGTGAACGCCGCCAGGTACGCCACGGCCAGGCCGAGCAGGAACGCGGCCAGCGGCGGCAGGGGCAACGACCCGACCTCGGCCATCGTCAACCCGGCCAGTCGCACCGTGAAATAGACCACCACCAGCGCGATGCCGGCCAGCAGCGCCACGTCGATCAGGCCGGCGCCGAGCCGGGCCGGGATTGACGCCGCCCCCGTGCTGGTCACCGCGACCGGCTCGGCCGGTGACGCCTCCGGGGGGGACACCTCGACGTCGAGCAGGCCCGCCGGCGACCGCCGGACGATTTGCGTCGCCGGGCGGCTTCGCGGGCGCTCGGCGGTCCGCCGTACTGCGAGCGGTGGCCGGGCCGGCGGTGGCGACGCGAAGAGATCGGACGGTGGCGGGTCGGCGAGCGGGAGGTCGGCCAGCGGCGCGGGTTCGGCCGGTGCGTCGGTCTGGAGATCGACGAAGCCGAGACGATCGAGCGCCGGCGTCTCGCCGCCCTTCGGCGCTGCGAAGAACTCGTCGACGAGACTGCCCGCGTCGTCGCCGGACGACGGCCCCATCGTCCGGGCCGGACCGATCGGCGCGCCGAGCGGCGTCGCCAGGGCGAATTCGTAGCCGCAGTGGCGACATCGCGGCGTCTCCTCGAATCCGACGTAGCCGCACTTGGGGCACTTCACGGCAGACCGCGCTCCGCGGCCCCGCTGCGCCCGGCGGCGGCGGCTTGCAGCAGCGCCCGCTGGATCCGCGCCCGCAGCGCCTGGGCCGTCGGATACGCGTCGTCACCGGGCGAGACCCGATCGAGTGCGGCCAGGGCATCGGGCAGCTTGCCGACCGCGAACAGCTGCTCCGCGCGGGCCAGGTGCGCATCGGACGCGCCGGGCACGGGCAGTACCGCCGTGACGGGATCGACGACCGGGGCCGCGGCGATGCGGCCATCGGCTTCCGGCGCGACGACGATCCAGAGCCCGGCGGCGCTCATGCACAGGAGCGCCGCCGCCAGCGGCCAGCGCCACGGCCGCCCGGCCAGCGCGGTGGAGGGCCGCGCCGGGCGGCGCCACCGCCGGCGTCGCGCCGGCGGGTCCGGGACCGGCGGCGCCGCCAGCAGGCCGATGCGATGCAGCACCGGCAGAGCCTGTTCGTGGGCGGCGCCGCGTTCGAGCGCGGTCGTCAGCAGCGCCCGTGCCCGGTCGACCTCGCCGGCGTCGAAGGCCTGCAGGCCCTGGTGCAGCAGCGCCTCGGTCTCGCGCTGGCTCTCGGCCTGGGCGCGGCGCGCCCGGTCGATGTAGGCGCGGGCGCGGTCGTTGGCGCGGTCGAGGAACAGCACCCGTGTCCAGACGTTGATGGCGTGGTCGAGACGGCCGGCGAAGTACTCGTCCAGCCCCGACACGAGCAGCTGCTCGATGCGGGTCTGCCGCTCGACGTCCGACAGGATCTCGGGCCTCTGCTCCGCCCCTGGCGTCGGTTCCGTCATGCCTGCAAGTGCCCGCGAGTATAGCACTTACCGTCGGCGTCACGGCTGTGGTACAACCCTCGCCGCATGGCCATCATCGAGTGTGTGCCCAACATCAGCGAAGGGCGGGACGCCAGCGCCGTCGATGCCATCGCCGACGCCGTCCGGGCGGTGCCGGGCATCCGCGTGCTCGACGTCCAGTCCGATGCGACCCACCATCGCTCGGTGCTGACCTTCGCCGGCGACGCCGCACCGCTGCGCGCCGCGGTCCTGGCGCTGTTCGATGCCTCGATCGGCCGGCTCGACCTGCGCCGGCACGCCGGTGAGCATCCGCGGCTCGGCGCCGTGGACGTGGTGCCGTTCGTGCCGATTGCCGGCGCGACTATGGCCGACTGCGTCGCGCTGGCGAAGGACGTCGGCCGCGCCGTCGCGGACCGCTTCGCGCTGCCGGTGTTCCTCTACGAAGAGGCCGCCGCCTCCCCGGCCCGCCGCAACCTCGAGGACATCCGCCGCGGCGAATTCGAGGGACTGGCCGCCAAGCTGCAGGACCCGGCCTGGGCGCCCGACTTCGGACCGGCCCGGCCGCACGCCAGCGCCGGCGCCACCGTGATCGGCGCCCGCATGCCGCTCATCGCCTACAACATCAACCTGGCCACCGACCGGCTCGACGTCGCCAAGCGGATCGCCGCGGCGGTGCGGATGAGCTCGGGCGGCTACCGCTACGTGAAGGCCATGGGCCTGGCGCTCGAGGACCGCGGCCTGGTCCAGGTCTCGATGAATCTCACCAACTTCGAGAAGACGCCGATCTTCCGGGTCTTCGAAACCGTCAAGCGTGAGGCGGCCCGCTACGGCGTCGCCGTGCTGGAGAGCGAGGTGGTCGGCCTGGTGCCGGCGGCCGCCCTGGTCGACACCGCCGAGTACTACCTGCAGCTGGCCGGGTTCCGGCCGGGTCAGGTGCTGGAAGCGCGCCTCCGCGACGACTAGCACCTGGACGTCGCGGCCGCGGCTCCGCCTGCCAGGCTCAGTCGGCGTCGCGACGCGACGGCGCGATGCCGAACGCGCGCATCTTCTTGTAGAGATTGCTGCGCTCGACCCCGAGCGCGTCGGCGGTCCGCGAGATGTTGCCCTGGTGCGCAGCGAGCACGTGCAGGATGTAGTCGCGCTCGAAGCGGTCGCGGGCATCGGCCAGGGGCGCGATCGCCCCGCCGGCGGCGCCGGCGGTCGGCCCGGGATCGGCGCCCGGTGCGTCGCCGACGAAGGCGACGTCCTGCACGGTGATGACGTCGCCGCCGACCATGATCAGCAGCCGCTCGACCACGTTGTGCAGCTCGCGCACGTTGCCCGGCCAGGCGTGGCGCTGCAGGTGCAGCATCGCGTCGGGCGCGAAGCGCTTGACGCGCCGGCCGTACTCGCCGGCCAGGGTGGCCATGAAGTGCTCGGCCAGCCGCGGCACGTCGTCGACTCGATCGCGCAGCGGCGGCACGAAGATCGGCACGACGTTGAGCCGGAAGTAGAGATCTTCGCGGAAGCGGCCGGCGCGGATCTCGTCCTGCAAATCCTTGTTGGTGGCGGCCACGACCCGGACGTCGACCTTCACGGTCGCCGTGCCGCCGACCGGCTGGACGACCTGCTCCTGCAGGGCCCGCAGCACCTTGGCCTGCGTCTTGAGGCTCATGTCGCCGATTTCGTCGAGGAAGATCGTGCCGCCGCTGGCGTGCTCGAAGCGGCCGCGCCGATCGGCCACCGCTCCGGTGAAGGCGCCGCGCGCGTGTCCGAAGAGCTCCGACTCGATCAGCTCCTCGGGAATCGCCGCGCAGTTGACGTCGACGAACGGGCCGAGGCGACGCCGCGAGTGCGCATGGACGGTGCGCGCCACGACCTCCTTGCCGGTGCCGTTCTCGCCGAGGATGAGCACACGGCCGTTGGTCGGCGCCGCCAGCAGCACCTGCTCGCGCAGCGTGCGCATCACCGGACTGTCGCCGATGAGGGTGTGGCGCCGATCCACCTGGGCGCGCAGATCGCGGTTCTCGGCTTCGAGCGCCCGCTGACGCAGCGCATGGCGGACCACCAGCACCGCCTTGTCCAGCGACAGCGGCTTCTCGACGAAGTCGAACGCGCCCAGTTTGATCGCCCGCACCGCCGACTCGACGTTGCCGTGGCCGGAGATGACCACCACCTCGGCGTCGACGTGACGCTCGCGCAGCCGCTGCAGGGTCTCGAGCCCGTCGATGCCCGGCATCCAGACGTCGAGCAGGATCACGTCGTAGGGGTCGCCGACGACCCGCTCGAGGCAGGCTTCCCCCGATTCGGCGGTGTCGACCGCGTAGCCCTCGTCGCGCAGCACGCCGCCGAGGGCGGCGCGCACGCCGGGTTCGTCGTCGACGATCAGGATGGCGGGCATGGCGGCGGCGATCAGCAGGGCAACTCGATGGTGAACCGCGTGCCCCGGGGAGCATTGTCCGTCACTTCGACGTTGCCGCCGTGTTCGGCGACGATGCGGCGGACGATGGCCAGGCCGAGCCCGGACCCGCGGCGCTTGGTCGAGTAGTAGGGCAGGAACAACTTGTCGCGCTCGCCGGGCGGAATCCCCGGGCCGTCGTCGGCGACGACCACGCGGACCAGGGCGTGGGCGGCGTCGGCGGCGGTTTCGACGACGATCGTGCCGTGCTGGTCCATGGCCTCGATGGCGTTGTCCACCAGGTTGATGACCACGCGCTTGAACTGCTCGGCGTCGAGGCGAACCGGCGGCAGGCCGGCGGCCAGCCGCCGGGTGACCGTGACGTGGGCGAACAGGCCGTCGTAGAGGGCCAGCGCGTCGGCCAACACCTCGTTGAGCGCCGTCGGCACGGCGCGCGGCGCCGGCATCCGCGCGAACTGCGAGAACTCGTCGACCAGGCCCTTCAGCGACTCGACCTCGCCGATGATCGTCGTCGTGCACTCGCGCACCAGTTCGGCGTGGGGCGCCGCCTCGCCGAGCTTGCGCTGCAGGCGCTCGGCCGACAGCTGGATCGGCGTCAGCGGATTCTTGATCTCGTGGGCGAGCCGGCGGGCCACTTCGCGCCACGCCGCCACCTTCTGCGCCCGGATGAGCGGGGTGACGTCGTCGAGCACCAGCACCGTGCCCTCGAACCCGGCCGCGCCGTGCAGCCGGGTCGCCGCCGCGGCGAGGGTCATCTCCCGCCCGTCGCGGGCCACCGCCACTTCCTGGGCGACCGATTCGCCACGGGCCCGGGCCGCGTCGCGCACCAGGGCCTTCACCGCCGCGAACTCGCTCCCCAGCACGTCGTCCAGCGGCCGGCCTTCGGCCTGGCTGCCCAGTCCCAGCAGTCGCGCCGCCGCCGAGTTGACCCGGCCGACCACGCCGTGGGCGTCGATCGAGACGACGCCGGTGGCAATCCGCTCGAGGATGGTCTCGACCGAGCGATGGCGGCGCTCGACCTCGTGGTGCCGCTGCTCGAGTTCGAGCGCGGTGCGCTCGAGCGATCGCTGCCGGGCCGACAGATCGGCGGCCATGGCGTTGAACGACTCGACCATGTGACCGAACTCGTCGTCGGCCTGGTGCTCGATGCGGTGCTCGAGCCGGCCGGCGCCGATCTCGCGCGCCGCCGCCGACAGCATCTGCACCGGCCTGGTGATCCGCTTGGCCAGGTAGAGCCCCATCCAGGTCGAGCCGCCGAGGATGAGCAGCGTCAGCATCACGAAGAACGACAGGTAGACGCCGGCCAGCGGCCATTTCAGGACCCGGAGCTGCGAGTAGTTCTCGAAGGCCAGGGTCACCCGACGGGCCTTCTCGGCCATGTCGCCGGTGAGGACGTCGCTGGCGATGATGACGCCGGTCAGTCGGCCGTCGGGGGCGCGAATGGCACGGGCGACGCGCAGGAACTGGCCGCCGCTGCCGCCGGGAATCGGCTCGAGCAGGAAGTCGTCGGCCGAGCCGCCGACCTGCAGCGCGGCGAGACGGTCGGCGCCCGCGCGGGCGAGGCCGGTCGGCACGTCGGGCGCCGCGACGTCGACCACCGACTGCACCGACGCGCCCGGCGTGGCGGCGACGCGGTAGACCTGCACCAGCCCGATGCGCCGTTCGGCGACGTCGGGGGCGATCACCCGGCGCACCGCCTCGACATCACTGCCGAGATCGACCCGCGCCAGCGCCGCGGCCAGTCGGGCCACCTCGTCGTTCACGACGCGCCGCCGCTCGAGGATGTAGTCGGAAGCGATGGCGCTGGCCGACGTCAGCACCTCGTCCATCGGCGCGTTGAACCAGCGGTCCACGGCGGTGAGGACCACCTGCGACCCCACCGCAAGGACGAGCACCGCCGGCACCAGCGTCAAGCCGAACAGCAGCGCGACCAGCTTGGCGCGAAACCGCGCGAACGGCAGCGCCCGCCGCCGCTCGACGACCAGCTTGACGACGTTGCGGACCAGGAAGAATCCCAGGGCCAGCAGCATCATCAGGTTGGTCGCGCTCAGCGCGTAGAGCACGAAGCCGGTCAGGAAGTCGGGCGACAGCCGCGCCGACCGGTCGGCCAGCCACAGCAGGCTGGCCAGCGCCGCCAGCAGCAGCGCGATGCCGACCAGGATGAGGCGGGGGTTGTCGCGGAACGGGCGCCGTCCGGCGCCGCCCCGCACGGCGACCTCCCCGGGAGCGGCGACGGCGGAACTCCGCGAGAGCGCCATGGTCCCTGAGCTATTCCTTGTCCTTGGCGCCGAGCAGGTCCTTGAGCTCGTTCATGAACTCGCCGATGTCGCGGAAGTGGCGGTAGACCGACGCGAAGCGCACGTAGGCGACCTTGTCGAGCTGCTTGAGCTCCTGCATGACGAAGGCGCCGACCTCGGTGGTGTTGATCTCCTTCTCGGCGCGATCCTGCAGCATCCCTTCGACCCGGTCGGCGATGGCCTCGATCGCCGCCACCGACACCGGCCGCTTCTCGCAGGCCTTGAGCAGGCCGGCGACCAGCTTCTGGCGCTCGAAGCGCTCGCGGGTGCCGTCCTTCTTGACCACCATGTACGGGATCTCGTCGATCCGTTCGTAGCTGGTGAACCGCTTGCCGCAGGCGGCGCTGAGACACTGCCGGCGGCGGCGGATGACGTCGCCTTCCTTGCTCTCGCGCGAGTCCACGACCTTGTCGCCGAGTTCGCCGCAATACGGGCACTTCACGGCTGCGTCTCCTGGGTCTCGCGCGTCCCGGCCACCAGACTGCCGACCGACAGGCCTTCGACGGCCATCATCCAGGCGCCGACGACGATGGTCGGTACCAGGCCGACGGCGTGGAGGACGATGGCGGCGGCGACGGCGCGATCGTTGTCGATCGCGAAGAACGAGGTGACCGCCAGGCGGTACGCCTCGTGGTAGCCGCCGACCGCGCCGGGCGTCGGTACCGCGACCCCGACGACGAGCAAGGCCGTGACGAGCAGCGACCCGGCGGCCGGCAGCACGACGCCGAGCGCCACCGAGACGACCCAGATCTGCGCGGCGATGGACAGCCACAGCGGCAACGACCACAGCAGGGCCAGCGCCAGGTGGCGCGGGTCGCGGACCGCGGCCAACCCCTCGGCGAAGGAGTGCGAGAGCGCGGTGACGAGGCGGCGCGGGGCGTCGGGCAGCCACGCCGTGGCCCACGCCACCAGCCGGCTCAGGCGCGCCGGATCGGCGGCGCACGCCAACAACACCCCCATGCCGACGGCGGCCGCCACCGCGGCCAGCATGGCGCCGCCGCGGACCGCCGCGTACATCGTCGGGTCCATCGCCGACAGCCCGGGGTCGAACGCCAGGAAGTAGACCGACAGCAGGATCAGCACCGTGACCAGATCGAGCACGCGCTCCAGCAGAATGGTGGCGACGGCGGCCGCCACCGGCAGGCCTTCGCGACGCGCCAGCAGCCACGGCCGGATGACCTCGCCAGCGCGCGCCGGAAGGACGAACGAGGCCGCGAACCCGATGATGGTGGCGCGCAGCGCGACGGCGAAGCGCGTCGGGCCGATCGGCGCGAGCATGACCTGCCAGCGGGCGGTGCGGCAGGCGTAGCCGAAGAACAGGCAGCCGACGCCGGCGGCGACCAGGCCCAGCCGCGCCTGGCGCATGACGCGCCAGACCTCGTCGAGGTCGGCGCTGCGCAGGAACAGCGCCAGCAGGCCGAGGGCGAGCGCGGTGACGACGGCGGTGCGGATCCAGGAATGCATGCACGGCGCCGGCCACGCGCGCCCGACGCCGACGGCGCGGGCGGCACACTCCGGCTGCGTCCATACTACATGACGCTCCGCGGCGGGTCTTGCGCCGCTCGGGCCGAATCGCTACGATTTGCGGTCCCCGAGCCGGAGTCCTCGTGAGCGTCGCCCCTCCCCTCATCGAATCTGCGCTGTCTGGCGTCCCGCGGCTGCGGCAGGGGAAGGTGCGCGACCTCTACGCCGTCGGCGACGATCTGCTGATCGTCGCCACCGACCGGATCTCGGCGTTCGACTACGTGCTCGGATCGGGCATTCCCGACAAGGGCCGCGTCCTCACCCAGCTGTCGGCGTTCTGGTTCGCCCGCACCGCCGCGATCACCCCCAACCACGTCGTCAGCACCGATGTCGCGACGTTCCCGGCCGCCCTCGCCGCCGATCGCGAGCAGCTGCGCGGCCGCGCCATGCTGGTGCGGCGCACGACGCCGCTGCCGGTCGAGTGCGTGGCGCGGGGCTACCTGTCGGGATCGGGCTGGAAGGACTACGTGGCCACGGGCGCGGTGTGCGGCCACGCCCTGCCGGCCGGGCTGCGCGAATCGGACCGGTTGCCGACGCCGCTCTTCACGCCGGCGACCAAGGCCGACTCGGGCCACGACCTGAACATCAGCGAGGACGAGGCGGCGGCGATCGTCGGCGACGACGTGCTGGCGCGCTGCAAAGCGATCACGATGGCGCTCTACGCGGCCGGCGTCGCCCACGCCGCCGCCTGCGGCATCATCCTCGCCGACACCAAGTTCGAGTTCGGCCTCGCCGACGACGGCGACCTGCTGCTCATCGACGAGGCGATGACCCCGGACTCGTCGCGCTACTGGCCGGCCGACCAGTACGCCCCCGGCGGCCCGCAGCCGAGCTTCGACAAGCAGTACGTGCGCGACTACCTGGAGTCGATTCGCTGGAACAAGCAGCCGCCGGTGCCGACCCTGCCCGACGACGTCGTGGAAAGGACCCGCGAGAAGTACCTCGAGGCGTTCACGCGACTCACCGGCCGCTCACTGGAGATCTGATGCGCGAGCAACTGGACCGCGTCGTGGCCGAGATGGTCGATCGGGGTGTGCACTTCGACGACGCCCAGCGCGAGTTCGAACGCCGCTTCATCAGCCGGGTGGTCGCGGCGTGCGACGGCAACGTCAGCCGCGCCGCCGAGGTCCTCGGCATGCACCGCAACACCCTGACCCGCAAGGTGACCGCGCTGAAGATCCGCCTATCGCGCAGTTCGGCCGCCTAGCCGCCGCCCAGCCGCCGCCTCCCGCCGCGTTCGCCGCCGCCTGGTCGGCCCGCCGGTTCGCCCGCCGCTCCCGCTTGACACTGGTCCCGACCGCTGGGTATGTTTGGCAGTCTAGTGCCTTGAGTGCTAGCCCCCGCGTGGGGGGAGTGCTAAGGGCGAGCGCGCGCCCCCTCCGGCCCCGCCGGAGCGGCGGCGGGCCCGTTTTCGGCGGTCCCGGCTGCGGGCCGCGGCATTGGTGAGCGGAGTTCCCGATATGGCTACGAAACTGCGTCCGTTGCACGACCGGATCCTCGTCGAGCGCATCGAAGAGGGCGAACAGAAGGTCGGGGGCATCATCATCCCCGACAGCGCCAAGGAGAAGCCCCAGCAGGGCAAGGTCGTCGCCGTCGGCGCCGGCAAGCCCGACAAGGACGGCAAGAAGGTCGCCCTCGACGTCAAGGCTGGCGACACCATCCTCTTCGGCAAGTACTCGGGCCAGGAGATCAAGATCGACGGCACCGAGTACCTCATCATGCGTGAGGACGAAGTCCTCGCCGTGCTCGAGAAGTAACCCAGTCAGGAACGGAGACAGGCGCACATGGCGAAGCAGATTATTTACGGCGAGCAGTCGCGGCAGGCGATCCTCCGCGGCGTGAACGCGCTGGCCGACGCGGTCAAGGTGACCCTCGGCCCCAAGGGCCGCAACGTCGTCCTCGACAAGAAGTTCGGCTCCCCCACCATCACCAAGGACGGCGTGACGGTGGCCAAGGAAATCGACCTCAAGGACCCGCTCGAGAACATGGGCGCGCAGATGGTCCGCGAGGTGGCGAGCAAGACCTCGGACACCGCCGGTGACGGCACCACCACGGCCACCGTGCTGGCCCAGGCGATCTACCGCGAGGGCGCCCGCAACGTCGTCGCCGGCGCCAACCCGATGGAGCTCAAGCGCGGCATCGAGAAGGCGGTCGAGGCGATGACCGGCGAGATCAAGAAAATGGCCAAGCCGGTCAAGGGCAACATGATCGCCCAGGTCGGCACCATCTCGGCCAACAGCGACGAGACCATCGGCAAGATCATCGCCGAGGCGATGGAGAAGGTCGGCAAGGATGGCGTCATCACCGTCGAAGAGGCCAAGACGCTCGAGACCACGCTCGACGTCGTCGAGGGCATGCAGTTCGACCGCGGCTACCTGTCGCCGTACTTCGTCACCGACCCCGAGCGCATGGAAGTGGTGCTCGAGAACCCGGTGATCCTCATCCACGAGAAGAAGATCAGCTCGATGAAGGACCTGCTGCCGGTGCTGGAGCAGGTGGCGCGGCTCGGCCGGCCGCTGCTCATCATCGCCGAGGACATCGAGGGCGAGGCGCTGGCCACCCTGGTGGTCAACAAGCTGCGCGGCACGCTGCAGGCCGCGGCCGTCAAGGCCCCGGGCTTCGGTGACCGCCGCAAGGCCATGCTCGAGGACATCGCCATCCTCACCGGCGGCAACGCCATCACCGAGGACCTCGGCGTGAAGCTCGAGAACATCAAGCTCGAGGACCTCGGCAAGGCCAAGAAGGTCACCATCGACAAGGACAACACCACCATCGTCGAGGGCGCCGGTGCCGCTGCCAAGATCGAAGGCCGGGTCAAGCAGATCCGCGCCCAGATCGAGGAGACCACCTCGGACTACGACCGCGAGAAGCTGCAGGAGCGGCTGGCCAAGCTGGTCGGCGGCGTCGCGGTCATCAAGGTCGGCGCCGCGACCGAGACCGAGATGAAGGAGAAGAAGGCCCGGGTCGAGGACGCCATGCACGCCACCAAGGCGGCCGTCGAAGAGGGCATCGTGCCCGGCGGCGGCGTCGCCCTGGTGCGCGCCAGCAAGGCGCTCGACAGCCTGAAGCTCGACGGCGACCAGGGGGTCGGCGTCGCCATCATCAAGCGCGCCATCGAGGAGCCCTGCCGCTGGATCGCCACCAACGCCGGCCACGAGGGTTCGATCGTGGTCGCCAAGGTCAAGGACGCCAAGCAGGACGAGGGCTTCAACGCCGCCACCGACACCTACGAGGATCTGGTGAAGGCCGGGGTCATCGACCCGGCCAAGGTGGTCCGCAACGCCCTGCAGAACGCCTCGTCGATCGCCAGCCTGCTCCTCACCACCGAGGCCCTGGTCTCGGAGATTCCCGAGGAGAAGAAGGAAGCCCCGGCGATGCCCGGCGGCGGCGGCATGGGCGGGATGTACTGACGCTCGAACAGCGGCTAGCGGCTAGGGGCTGGCGGCTCGGCACAAACGATGAGGGCCCGGTGGGGAGCACCCCGCCGGGCCCTTTGCCTTGTACGTCCGCAGCGTGACAGGAGACAGGGTGATCGACTAGCCGCCAGCCGCCAGCCGCCACCGGCAAGCTGTAGCCGCGTATTGCTCGCGTCCGTCAAGGAACGAAGCGGACGCGGAACAGCCGCGGCCACAGCTTGCCGGTGATGAGGAACGTGTCGTCCTTCGGATCGTGGGCGATGCCGTTCAGGACGTCGGTCCCGAAGCGCTCGGCGTCGGCCAGCAGGTTCGCGGCATCGATGAACGCGGTGACTTCCCCGCTCTTCGGATCGATGCGGACGATCCGCTCGGTCATCCACACGTTGGCGTAGACGTGCGGGCCGACGCATTCGAGCTCGTTCAGCTGTTCGATGGCCTGTCCCTGCGACCGCACGGTCACCTCGCGCTGCGTGCGGAAGGTCTGCGTCCCGCGGAAGGTGAGCCGGGCGCTGCCGTCGCTCATCACCAGTTCGCGGCCGTCGTAGCACAGCCCCCAGCCCTCACCCTCGTAGTCGAACGTCGCGCCCGGCCTGAACGTGTCGCGGTCGTAGGTGAAGGCCTGGCCGTGCTTCCAGGTCAGCTGGAAGAGACGCGAGCCGACCAGCGCGAGCCCCTCGGCGAAGATCGGCGCCGGAACGTCGAGGCGGCGCAGGACCCGCCCGGTCGCGACGTCGACCTCGCGCAGACTGGAGCGCCCCTCGAGCCCGGTGCTCTCGAACAGCCGCCCGTCGACCAGCAGCAGGCCCTGGGTGAAGGCGCCGGGATCGTGGGGATACGAGGCGACCACCTGCACGCGCAGACGCTGCGGCCCGAGCCGCTGCCCCGCCGCCTCCGTCGCCGCCACCGCCGGCGGCGATCCGCAGCCGACGAGCGCGGCGCCGGGTGCCGACAGCAGGACGACGAGACCGAGGAATCGACGCACCGGGACAGCTCCGTCGGATCGCACCGCGCCGATGCTACCGCAGGGTGAAGGTGAGCTCGATGGTGATCCGCACGGCCACCGGCTCGCCGAACCGCATGCCGGGCGCGAACCGCCACTGGCGTGCCGCCTTGACCGCCTCCTGATCGAGGCCGAAGGTGGAGTCGAGCGAGCGCACCACCTCGACGCGGCCGACCGTGCCGTCGGGCAGCACCACGCAGCGCAGCCAGACCACGCCCTGGACCTTGGCCCGCATCGCCTCGGCGGTATAGGCCGGCTTGACTTCCTTCAGCACGCGCGGCGGGGTCACGCCGTTGCCGATGTCGTACTCGCCGCCGCCGACCCCGGCGGTGTTCCCCGACCCCAGGCCGCGGCCGTTCCCGGAGCCGGATCCCCCGCCTTCGCCGGTGCCACCGCCGCCGCCGGTGCCGCTCCCGGCACTGTCCGACACCACGATCGTCTCGGGGGTGATGGCGCCGGGCGCTTCGATCGGCGCCGCCGCGGTCTGCACTGCCGGGATCAGCGTCTCCTGCGGCGGCTCCTCCTTGGGTGGCGTCTGCACCGGCTCCGGCTCGACCTCGACCGGAACGCTCACCTTCTCCGTGCCGGGCAGTTCGACCTTGCGGGGTGGCTCCGGCGTCGAGTCGCCGCCACCGCCACCGCCGCCGCCCGGGCCTTCCTCGGCCAGCCAGACGATCTCCTCGGGCAGCCGGTCGGGCACGATCTCGGCGATCTGCGGCCGCGGCATGAAGCGCAGCACCAGGATGGCGACGACCACCATCGCCAGGTGCGAAACCACCGACGCCCCGACCAGGCCGCCGAGATGGCGGTCTTCGAAGTCGAACGACGGGTCACCCGGCCGATCGAGCAGCAGGTGGGTCTGGGCCCGCGACAGTCGCCGGGCGGGTGCGGCCGTGCGCTGGGAATCGGACATGCGCGATCAGCTCTGGGACGTCGGCGGCGCCAGTCTCAATTCTGACCGACGCTTCTCTGCTCTGACAAGGGCAAAGCGCCGCAGCGTCTACCGTTAGGACGCCGGAGCGGCCCCGGCGGATGCCTCCCGCCGGCGCCGGTGCTAGAATCCGAGCCATGGCCACCACCTTGCTCGCCCTCTTCGGCCCGATCGGACTGCCGGAGATGCTCATCATCCTGGCGATCGTGATCCTCATCTTCGGCGCCAACCGGCTGCCGGAACTCGGCCGTGGCATCGGCGCGGGAATCCGGAACTTCAAGTCCGGCATCAAGGACGACGACAAGAAAGACTGAGTCGTTCCGCCCCTCAGAGCACGATCCGCACGTCCCCCGCCCGCCGCGTCACACGTTCCCTGTCCAGGTATTCGAGCAACGGTATCGCGAACTTCCGCGAGATGCCGTAGGTCTCCTTGAAGGTCTTCACGTCGACGGTCACGGTCGCGCCGGCGGCGGCGCCGCGCCGTGCGGCGAGGTCGGACTTCAATCCGGCCAGCGCCTCGGGATGGAAGACGAGGGTGTCCAGCCGCACCAGGCGGCGCTGCTTGAACGCCAGCTGCAGCATCCGGTCGACGACGGCCGCAGGCCGGCCGAGGGCGACGCCCAGCGCCGCCGGCGCCGCATCCGGCGGCGTCAGCCCGGCGGCCCGAAAGCGGTCCTCGAGCAGCGCCAGGACCTCGTGCTCTTCCCGGCTCAGTTCGAGGCGGTGTCCCGCCAGGGCGATGACATCCCGGACGACGATGCGGCCGCCGGCCGCCAGCTCGGTGAAGACCCGTTCGACCAGCGCGGGCGCGGCGGTTGCGAACCAGCGCGCCCGCGCCTCCTCGCGCGGCACACCGGCCGCCAGCGGTTGGGCGCGATGGAACGCGGCCACCGCGGCCAGCATCGCCGTGCCGGCGGCGTCGAGCGCGGCACGTGACGCGGCCCAGTCGTCGGCGACGACGAGCCGGCCGGCGTCGGCGAGCGCCGCCAACGCCGATCGAACCGCCGCCGCGGGCGCGCCGAGCCGCGGCACCAGCGACCCCACTGACCCGCCCGCCAGTCCGGCGTCCTCCAGCATGCGGGCCGCGGCGGCGCGCAGGTCGGCGGGCACGTCGTCACCGAGGTGCAGGGCCTCGAGCCTGGTCAGGGCCCGCGCCGCGCGCAAGCCCAGCCGCGGCGGGTCGGGGTCGAGGACGACGCCGCCGCCGATGGTCACCGCTGGCGAATAGCTGCGCAGAATGAACCGGTCGCGGCGGGTCACCACGGCCGGACGCTCCAGACGGAGTCGGACGTCGGCGGAGGCTCCGCTCGGGATGGCTGCCGCGCTGCCGGCGATGGACACCCGGGCGAGCACCTCGGCGGTGCCGTGATGGAGCCGCACACGGGCCCCATGCGCCAGCGGCGCGGCGGCGGCAAGCAGGCTCACCCGCGCGTCGACCCGCCGCGTCGGGGCCAGGGACCGCGGCGTGGCCAGCACGGCGCCGCGCGGGACGTCGTCGACCTCGACCCCGGCGAGGTTGACCGCCACGCGCTCGCCAGCCACGGCGTCGCGCCGCGGCCGCCCGTGCACGTGGAGGCCGCGCACGGTCGCAGTGCCCGGTCCGGGCATCACCGCGACCACGTCTTCGACCCGCAGGGTCCCGCCGACCAACGTGCCGGTGACGACCGTCCCGAACCCGCGCATGGTGAACACCCGGTCCACCGGCAGCCTCGTGCTGCCCAGGGCATCGCGGCGCTCGACCGTGTCACCCAGCGCGGCCAGCGCCTGCCGGAGAGCCTCGAGGCCGGCCCCGCTGACTGCCGAGACCGGCACGATCGGCGCGCCGTCCAGGAAGCTGCCGGCGACCAGGTCGCGAACGTCGAGGGTCGCCAGCGCGAGGGTCTCGTCGTCGACCGCGTCGGCCTTGGTCAAGGCCACCACCCCCCGCCGCACCTGCAGCAGACGGCAGATGTCGAAGTGCTCGCGGGTCTGTGGCATCACCCCTTCGTCGGCGGCGACGACCAGCACCACGGCGTCGACGCCACCGGCGCCGGCGAGCATGGTGCGCACGAAACGTTCGTGGCCCGGCACGTCGACGAACGAAATGGTCACCCCGGGTGCCACGTCGGCGTGCGCGAAGCCCAGCTCGATGGTGATGCCGCGGGCCTTCTCTTCCTTCAGCCGATCGGGGTCGGTGCCGGTCAGTGCCCGGACCAGGCTGCTCTTCCCGTGGTCGATGTGCCCGGCGGTGCCGACCACGACGGTGCGCGGCACGCTCACTTGCGGCGCCGTCCCGCCCGCTCGCGGCGCCCGGGCCGCGGCGCGCGACGGCGCGTCTGACCCCGGCCCGGCGACGACCGGCGCCCGACGTCAGCCGCGCTGCGCCGCGGGCCGCGGTGGCGCTCGTTGCGGCGCACTGCGTCGAGTACGTCTTCGACGCCGAGTTCGACCTGTCGCCGCTGCAGGTCGACGCGGATCACCTGGACGCGCACGGCATCGCCGAGTCGATAGGTCTTGCGGGTCCGCTCGCCGAACAGCACCCGGGCCTCGTCGTCGAAGCGGTAGAAGTCGTCGGCCAGGGTGGTGACGTGGACCAGGCCCTCGACGAAGTGCTCGACCAGCTCGACGAACAGTCCGAACGGCGCGACTCCGGTGATGTACCCGGTGAAGACGTCGCCGATCTTGTCGGCCATGAACCGCACCTTCTTCCACTGCAGCAGTTCGCGCTCGGCGTCCTGGGCCCGCCGCTCCATCGCCGAGGCGTGGCGTGCGACCTCTGGCAGCGAGTCTTCGAGGTCGGCGCGCCGCTCGTCGCTCACCTCGCCACGGCGGAGCTCACGCAGCACCCGGTGCACGACCAGGTCCGGGTAACGGCGAATCGGCGACGTGAAGTGGGTGTAGGTGTGAGCGGCGAGGCCGAAGTGGCCGAGATTGGCGGCGTCGTAGCGCGCCTTCTGCATCGTGCGCAGCATCAGGAAGGCGATCGGCCGCTCCTCGGGGGCGCCGCGTATCCGGTCGACGAGGTGCTGGAAGTGCCGCGGGTGGACCGCGCCGGGCGGCGCGGCCAGACTGAACCCCAGCGACGACACGAAGGCCTCGAACTCGTCCACCCGCAGCGGGTCCGGAGTCTCGTGGACCCGGTAGAGCGCCGGCATGCCGGCGCGCTCGAGGTGCGCCGCCACGGTCTCGTTGGCCAGCAGCATGAACTCCTCGATCAGCCGGTGCGCGACATTGCGCTCGGCGGCGACGATGGCGGCGATCGCACCGTCGTCGTCGAGGACCACCTCGGCCTCGGGCAGGTCGAAGTCGATCGATCCGCGGCGGCGACGGCGGCCATTCAGGATGGCGAACAGCTCGTGCATCAGCTCGAAACGCGGCACCAGCGGCGCGTACTGCGCGAGGGCCTCGGGATCGCGTTCGGCGACGATGGCGTTGACGGCCGTGTAGGTCATCCGCGCCCGGCTGTGGATGACCCCGTCGTGCAGTTCGTAGCGCACCACCTCACCGCGCCGGTCCACCTCCATCAGACACGACTGCACGAGCCGATCGACGTGGGGGTTCAGGCTGCAGACACCGGTGGCCAGTTCGCCGGGAAACATGTGGACGGCCCGGTCGGGAAAGTAGACCGATGTGGCCCGCGCGAAGCCGTCGAGGTCGAGGGCGCTGCCCTCCGGCACGTAGTGGGCGACGTCGGCGATGTGCACGCCCAGCCAGATGTGGCCGTTGGCCAGGCGCTCGATCGAAATCGCGTCGTCGAAGTCGCGGGCGTGCTCGCCGTCGATGGTCACCACGTCCCAGGTTCGGAAGTCGGTGCGGCCGGCGATCTCACGCGGGTCGACGGCCCGATCGCGGGCGCGCGCCTCGGCGATCGCGTCGGGCGCGTGGTCCTCGGGAATGCCGTACTTCCGCAGCACGATGTCGGTGTCGACGCCCGGCTCGTCGATGTCGCCGAGCACTTCGACGACCCGCCCGGCGGCCGGGGCGCCGCCGGCCGGCCAGCGCTGCACTTCGACGGTGACCATGTCGCCATCGGCGGCCGAGAGCAGATCGTCGGGGCCGACGCGGACCTCGGCGTCGAGCCTGGCGTCGAACGGCACCACCACGGCCCCGCGCCGGTCGCGCCGCAACTGGCCCACCACCGCGGCGCTGCGCCGTTCGACGATCTCGACTACCTGCCCCTCACGGCGCCCGTCGGCCCGGGTCCGTTCGACGCGGGCGACGACCCGATCGCCGTGGAGGGCACCGGCGCGGCCGCCTTCCGGCACGAAGACGTCGGGGCTGCCGGCGGCATCCGGCACGACGAAGGCGAAGCCGCCGGCATGCCCTTGCAGCCGCCCGGCCACCAGGTCGGCCCGGTCGGGCAGCGCGTATCGTCGTCCGGCGACCACCACCAGCGCGCCAGCCTCGACCAGCCGCTTCAGCTGGCGCCGGAAGCCGGCCCGCGCCGTCGCCGGCACGGCCAGTCGCTGCCCGAGCGCCCGTGCGGTGTCGGGCCCGCCGGGGTGGCGGCGGATGGCGTCGAGCAGGGCGTCGTCGGTCACGGCACAGCGGCGCGCGACGGCGCCTGGTCAAGCCTATCAGGGCGCGTCGACCAGCAGCACCTGAAGGTCGCCGACGTTGGTGCCGGTCGGCCCCGGCTGCCAGAGGTCGCCGAGCGGCGCGAAGAACCCGTAGCTGTCGTTGCGATCGAGGGCGACGGCGGGTTCCACCACTCCCGCGGCACGGGCCCGCGCCAGCGTGCCGCTGTCGACGAGCGCTCCGCCGGCGTCGGTCGGCCCATCGACGCCGTCGGTGCCGGCCGAGGCCACCATCACCGGCACGCCGGCGTCGGCCAGCGGCACCGCGAGGGCCAGCGCGAACTCCTGGTTGCGTCCGCCGCGTCCGGGTCCGCCGACCTTCACGGTGGTTTCGCCACTGGAGATGACCGCCAATCGTCCGCCCCGCCCGGCGACGCGCGGCGCCACCGTCTGCCACCACGCCGGCGCGGCGTACCGCGCCTCGCCGACCACCGCCGCGTCGAGGACGACTGGCTGATAGCCGCGCCTTTCGGCTTCGGCCGCCGCGCCGGCCATCGCCTGGCGACGCCCGCCGATCACCTGGGCCCGCACCCGCCGCATCGACGGGTCATCCGCCTTGGGCGTGTCGGCATACCTCCCGGCACACCCGGCCTCGACACGGGCGACGACGGCGGCGGCGTGGCCGGCCAGACCGCCGAACGCCGCCAGCGCGGCGCGCGCGTCGTGCCATGTGGTCTGGTCGGGGACCGCCGGCCCGGAGCCGATCACGGACAGGTCGTCGCCGACGACGTCGGACAGCGCCAGGGTCACGACCGAGCCGGCGCAGGCAGCGGCCAGCCGCCCGCCCTTGATTGCCGAGAGATGCTTCCGGACCGTGTTCAACTCGGTAATCGCCGCACCGGCCGCCATCATCGTCCGTGCGGTCGCCTGCTTGTCTTCCAGCGTCAGCCCCACGGCCGGGACCGCCATCAGCGCCGAGGCCCCCCCCGACAGCAGCAGCACGAGACCGCCCTCGGCGGGCACCCGGCCGGCCACCGCCAGCGCACGCCGACCGCCCTCGGCACTCCCGGCGGTGGCAAACGGGTGGCCGCCGGTGATCCACTCGCCGTCGTCCCAGGTCGGCGGCGCCACCGGGCCGATGGCCAGCCGCTCGACCACGCGGCCGGGCCAGGCGGCACGAAACGCCAGGTCCATGGCCGCGGCCGCTTTCCCCACGGCGACCACGCTCACCGCCTCGCTGGCGGCACAGATGTCGGCGCCCGGCCCGGCCAGCGCCGATGGGACCAGCACACTGGGCGACACCGCGGCGACACCGGCCGCGGTCACGGCCAGCAGGTCGGTGCGAAGGCGAGGGGGGGGAACGCTCAGTTGAGCTGGCGGGGGTCGGTCCAAGCCGAGAGCCTGGTCACGACGTCGAATTCTTTCAGCAGCCGGGCGATGACGACGTCGGCGTCGTCGCCGTGGGTCAACGCGTCGATCTCGGCGATGATGCGGCACAGGGCCGTGTCGACCGGCCGAATCGCGTGTTCGGAGAAGTACTCCCGCTGGGCCGCCAGGCACTCACGATGCTTGACGAACTCCTCGCGGTAGAAATCGATCAGGGAGACAGCCGGAGCCGGGGTGGGACTGGCGCTCAGGAAGTGCGGCATGCGGCCTCTGGTCCTGTGCATCAGGGGCGACTGTCAGCAGTGTAAGGTTGCTGTGACGAACCTGTCAACGGGCCGCCGACTGCTGGTCCGGGTCCCAGCGCCAGGTCGCCAGCAGGCCGGCCATCGCGCCAACACCGGCGCCGAGCACCACCAGGCCGACCGCGTCAGCGGCCGACAGCGGACGCAGCGCGTCGGGCCCCAGCGCATTCACGGCCGGCCCCAGCGCCCGGCCGACCACGCGGCCGAGCGAGGCCAGCGCGCCCAGGGCGGCGATGGCTCCCAGGGCTCCCTGGATGGCGCCCTCCATCACGAACGGCCCGCGGATGTAGGACACCGGCGCCCCCACCAGCCCCATGATCGCGATCTCCTCGCGACGCGACTCGAACGACAGCCGCACGACGGCGACGACCGTGGTCGCGGCGCCGAGCACGAGGGCCAGCGCCGACGCCCAGCCGGCCGTGCGCAGCGCGGCCAGCACTGCCAGCAGCCGATCGATCCAGCGCTGGTCGTAGCGGACGTCGACCACGCCGGCCTGCTTGGCGAGGGCCGCAGCCAGCGCCTGGGCGCCGTCGGCGGCGGCGGCGTCGGTCTTCAACCTGACGTCGAACGAGGCGGGAAACGGATTGGCGTCGAGGGACCCGGTGACGTCGCCCAGTTCGGGAAAGTCGGCGCCGAAGCGTGCCAGCGCCTGTTCCTTGGTGACGAAGGTGACGCCGGCGACGGCGGGACTGCGCTCGATCAGCTGGCGCGCGGCGGCCCGCTCGGCCTCGCTCACCAGGTCGTCCAGATAGACCGTCAGCTCGGCTGCCGACCGCCAGCCGTCGGCGACCCGGGCGAGGTTCTCGGAGACGACTCGGAACGCACCGAGCATGGTCAAGGCCACGGCGATGGTCGCCACCGACAGCAGCAGCGCCCAGCGGCCGCGCTGCAGGCTCAGCCGGGCCTCCGACCAGGCGTAGGTCAGCGCCCTCACGCGGCGGTCTCCGGGACGCGGCCCTGTTCGAGATGGAGGACGCGGCGCCCGACGTGGGCGATGAGCGCCCGGTCGTGCGTCGCGACCAGGACGGTCGTTCCGCCGGCGTTGATCTCGCGGAACAGGTCCATGATCTCGAGCGACAGGTCGGGGTCGAGGTTGCCGGTGGGCTCGTCGGCGAGCACCAGCTGCGGGTCGTTGACCAGGGCCCGGGCGATGGCGATGCGCTGCTGTTCGCCGCCGGAGAGCTCCGGCGGATAGGCCAGGGCGCGGTGCTGCAACCCGACCCACTTCAGCACCTGGTAGGTGCGCCGCCGCTGCTGCTCGACCGGCACCCCGAGCACGCGCATCACGAAGGTCACGTTGTCGAACACGGTCTTGGTGGGGATCAGCTTGAAGTCCTGGAAGACCACGCCGAGCGATCGCCGGTAGTCCTGCACTTCGCTGGTCGAGAGGGTCGGCAGCGACCGGCCGGCCACGGCGAGGTGGCCGTCGGTGGGCAGCTCCTGGCGCAACAGCAGGCGCAACAGGGTCGACTTTCCGGCGCCGCTCGGCCCGGTCAGGAACACGAACTCGCCCTTGGCGACCGAGAACGACAGCTTGTCGAGGGCGACGACGTCGGTGCCGTAGACCTTGGAGACGTTCTGCAGCTCGATCACGACCCGCCCATAGTAGCAGCCCCGCGCCGACGCGCGCCGCCGGGCTGCACGGTTCGGATCAGGCGTCGAGGGCGGCGCGGAGCAGCTGACTGAGCCGGCGCGGATCGCCGTTGCCACCCGACGCCTTCATCGCCTCGCCGACCAGGAACCCGAACGCCGCCTTCTTGCCGTTGCGATACTGCGTCACCGCGTCGGCGTGCGCCGCCAGCACGTCGGCGACCACCGCCGACAGGACCCCCTCGTCGGAGACCTGGGCCAGGCCCTGCTCGGCGACGATCTCGGCCGCCTCGCGGCCCGACCGGGCCATCTGCTCGAACACGGTCTTGGCCGCCGTGGTGCTGATGGTGCCGGCGTCGACGAGGCGGATGAGGCCGGCGAGGGCCTCCGGCGACACGCCGACCCCGTCCAGGGCGACCCCGCGGGCCTTGACCGCGCGCAGCACCTCGCCCATCACCCAGTTGCTCGCGGCCTTGGCGTTGCCGCAGGCCCGGGCGGTGGTCTCGAAGTAGTCGGCCAGGGCCCGCGAGTCGGTGAGCACGCCGGCGTCGTAGGCGGGCAGGCCGTAGGCCGCGACGAACCGCTCCAGCCGCGCGTCGGGCAGCTCCGGCAGCGTCGCCGCCACCGCCGTGCGCCGCGCCGCCGACACGACCACCGGCGGCAGGTCGGGCTCCGGGAAGTAGCGGTAGTCGTGGGCCTCCTCCTTGCTGCGCATCGAGAAGGTCTTGCCGAGGGCGGCGTCGAAGAGCCGGGTCTCCTGGTCGACGCGCCCACCGCGCTCGACGACGTCGATCTGCCGGGCGATCTCGTACTCGATCGCCTTCTGCAGATAGCGGAACGAGTTGACGTTCTTGATCTCGGCCTTGGTCCCCAGCGCCGCCGCGCCGGCCGGACGCACCGAGACGTTGGCGTCACAGCGCAGGCTGCCCTCTTCCATGTTGCCGTCGTTGACCCCGATCCACACCAGCAGCCGGCGCAGGGTCTCGAAGTAGGTGGCCGCCTCGGTCGCCGTCCGCAGCTCCGGCTCGCTGACGATCTCGATGAGCGGCACGCCGGCGCGGTTGTAGTCCACGTAGGTGCGGCGGCTCGAGTCGGCGAAGCCTTCGTGCAACGACTTGCCGGCATCCTCTTCCATGTGGATGCGGGTCAGCGCGATCGCCCGCGGCCCGGCGCCGACGTCGATCACCACCCGCCCGCCGGTGGCCAGCGGCTGCTCGTACTGCGAGATCTGATAGCCCTTGGGCAGGTCGGGATAGAAGTAGTTCTTGCGGGCGAACACCGACGTCTCGTGGACGTCGCACTGCAGCGCCAGGGCGGCCGTGACGGCCAGCTCGACGGCCCGCGCGTTGGTCACCGGCAGCGCGCCCGGCAGGCCGAGGCACACCGGGCACACGTGCGCGTTCGGCTCGGCGCCGAACTCGGCGCGGCAGCCGCAGAAGATCTTGGTCGCGGTCGAGAGCTGGGCGTGGACCTCCAGGCCGATGACGGCCTCCCAGCCGGCCGCGGCGGCGCCCCGGCTCACACCCGCGGGCCGGCGGCGACCACCGTCGCGTCGACGTCGCCGGCGAAGCTGCGGAAGTTCTCGACGAACATCGCCGCCAGACGGGCCGCCTGCTCGTCGTATGCGGCACCGTCCTGCCAGGTGCCGCGCGGGTCGAGCACGCTCGACGGGACGTCGGGGCAGCTGGTCGGCATCTCGACGTTGAACACCGGGTGGCGGCGATACGACACGCCGTCGAGCCCGCCGGACAGTGCGGCGCGAATCATCGCCCGGGTGAATGCAATCTTCATGCGGCTGCCGACGCCGTGCGGACCGCCGGTCCATCCGGTGTTGACCAGCCAGACCCGGGCCTGGTGCCGGGCGATCTTCTCCCCCAGCATGCGGGCGTAGACGTTCGGGTTGAGCGGCAGGAACGGCGCCCCGAAACAGGTGCTGAAAGTGGCGCTCGGCTCGGTGACGCCCTTCTCGGTGCCCGCCACCTTGGCGGTGTAGCCGGACAGGAAGTGGTACATCGCGCCTTCCGGGCTGAGCCGCGCGATCGGCGGCAGGACCCCGAACGCATCGGCCGTCAGCATGACGATGTTGGCGGGGTGGCCGCCCTGGCCGCCCGGCACCGCGTTGGCGATGAACTCGATCGGATAGGCCGCCCGGGTGTTCTCGGTGAACGTCGCGGCGTCGAGGTCGAGGACGCGCGTATCGGGGTCGAGGACGACGTTCTCGAGGACGGTCCCGAAGCGGCGGGTGGTGCCGTAGATCTGCGGCTCGGCCTCGGCCGACAGCCGGATCGTCTTGGCGTAGCAGCCCCCCTCGAAGTTGAACACGCCGCGCTCGCTCCAGCCGTGCTCGTCGTCGCCGATGAGGCCGCGTTCCGGGTCGCTCGACAGCGTGGTCTTGCCGGTGCCGGACAGGCCGAAGAACAGGGCCGTGTCCCCGGCCGCGCCGATATTAGCGGAACAGTGCATGGACAGCACGCCCTTCAACGGCAGCACGTAGTTGAGCACCGTGAAGATCGACTTCTTGTTCTCACCGGCGTAGCTGGTCCCGGCGATGATCACTTCGCGCGCCGCCATGTTCACGGCGATGACGACGTCGGAACGCGAGCCGTGCCGGGCCGGATCGGCCTGGAACGTCGGCGCGCACATCACCGTGAACTCCGGCGAGTGGCCCGGCCGCTCGGCCTCGCTCGGGACGATGAACAGGTTGCGCACGAACAGGCTGTGCCAGGCGTACTCGCTGATCATCCGCACCGGCAGGCGGTAGACGGGGTCGGCCCCGGCGTGCAGGTCCTGCACGAAGAGCTCGTGCTGGCCGAGGTGCGCGGCCACGTCGGCGCGCAGCGCGGCGTAGTGCTCGACGCTCATCGGCCGGTTGACCCTGCCCCAGTGGATGTGGCCCTCGCTCGACGGCTCCTTGACGACGAACTTGTCGTTCGGCGAGCGGCCGGTGTGCTGGCCGGTCCGGCAGACCAGCGGCCCGTCGGCCGCGACCACGCCCTCGCCACGGCGCAGGGCGTGCTCGTAGAGCACGGGGGGCGAGAGGTTCCAGTGCACCGGCTGAGCCGTAGCGATGCCGAGCGCCTCCAGGCCTGACCGGCGGGTCGTACTCGAAGTCATGCGTCTCCTCGCGTCGCGCCGCGATGCCGCATGCGGCCGAATCATGGGATCGTACCGAGCCGACAGATGAGAAGTCAACAATCTCGACGGCCCGGCTGATACAATCTGCGGTAAACGCGGCCGCCAATTCCGCGTATATCGGAATGTCACGGACACCGACGACCACCCGGAGCGCGGCTGCGGCCGACGCCGACAGTTCGACGATCGCCGCCGACGTCAAGCGGTTGCTCGACGGGGGCGACCAGGAGGCCGCGGCTGAGCGTTTCGGGGACTTGGTCGGCGTGTGGCAGCGGCGGGCCCTGCGGCTGGCGCTCCACTATCTCGGCAATCCGGCCGACGCCGACGACGCGGTCCAGGACGCGTTCGTGAAGCTGTACGGGCACATGACCAGCTACCGGGCCGATTCGCCGTTCGACGCGTGGTTCACGCGGATCCTGGTCAACGCCTGCCTGGATCGGGCCAAGGCGCGCAACCGCGTGCGGCGCTGGTTCCTGGCTCCGGCCGAGGACGAGAACGGGCCGGCACCGGTGGACACCGCCGTGGCCGCCGACCCGTCGCCCGAGCGGCGACTGCTCGTCGCCGCCAAGTGGCGCGAGTTGTCGGCGGCGGTACGCGACCTGCCGGCCCGCCAGCGCGACGTGTTCCTGCTCTGCCACCTCGACGAGCAGGCGCCGGCTGAAGTGGCCGCCGCCCTGGGTATGAGCCCGGCCACGGTCCGCGTCCACCTGTTCCGCGCCCTGCGCAAGTTGCGGGCGGCGTTGGGAGGCCCGCTGTGATGCGACCGTCCGACCGGCACCTCGACGCGACGACCTTGCGGCTGCTGGCGCTCGACCCGGTCGCCGACAGCCGCGCGGCGGCGCACCTGGCGGACTGCCAGCGCTGCCGGACCGCGGCCGAGCGCGCCGAGCGCGAGACGGCTGGCCTGCGGGCCGGGGCCACCGCGGTCACCGACGCGCTCTTCTCGTCGGCCGACCTCGAGCGCCAGCGGCGCTCGATCCTCGCCCGCATCGCCCGTGGCCAGCGCACGGCGCGAGTGCTGGCCTTCCCTGCCGGCGACGCCGACGCGGGCCCTGCCCGGCCGCGCGCCGATCGGCGCTGGCTCGCCGCGGCCGCCGCGGCCGGGCTGATCTTCGGCGCCCTCGCCGGCCAGCTGCCGCATCTCGGTCAACCGGCGGCGCGCGGTCCCGCCGAACGGCAGGCGGCGTCCCCGCCGGCTGTCGAAGACGTCAGGGCCGGAGGCCGTCCCGTCGACGACACGCTGTTGAGCGAGGTGGAAGCGGCCCTGGCGCCGGGTTCCCGACCGGAGCTGCGGGCCCTCGATGCCTTGACGCCCGTGCACTACGAGATGCGGTAGTGCCGTCGCTCATCTTCAAGAAGGGCCTGGATCTCAAGCGCGAGGTCGCCGGCGAGCTGGCCGAGAACTACCACAGCGCGCTGGTGGCGGCGATCAAGGCCGCCGACTACCGCCACACCGCCGGCCGGCTCACGTTGCACCTGGCGCGCGAGTTCGGCTTCTGCTACGGCGTCGACCGCGCCGTGGACTACGCCTACCAGGCGCGGCTGAAGTTCCCGGCACGGCGGGTCTTCCTGACCGGCGAGATCATCCACAATCCGCACGTCAACGACCGGCTGCGCGGCCAGGGCATCCGGTTTCTCTCGGATCCCGGCGAGTCGTGGGCGGCGTTGACCGCCGACGATGTCGTCATCCTGCCGGCCTTCGGCGTCACCATCGAGGAGCTGCGACGGCTCGACGCCATCGGCTGCACGCTGGTCGACACGACCTGCGGGTCGGTGCTGAACGTCTGGAAGAACGTCCGCCGCTATGCCGACGACGGTTACACCTCGGTGATCCACGGCAAGCACTGGCACGAAGAGACACGGGCAACGGCCTCGCAGGCGGTCCAGACCGCCGGCGGGCACTACCTCGTGGTGCTCGACCGCGACGAAGCCGGCGCGGTGTGCGACTTCATCGCCGGCCGCCCCGGGGCGCCGACCGCCGCGGCGCTGACCGCGCGCTTCGCCGACGCCAGTTCGCCCGGGTTCGATCCGGCGCGCCACCTGGAGCGCATCGGCTGCGCCAACCAGACGACGATGCTCAGCAGCGAGTCGTTCGCGATCGGCGAGATGTTCCGTGCCGCGATCCACGAGCGCGACGGCGGCGACGCCGGGCGGTTCCGGGCCTTCGACACCATCTGCAGCGCCACCCAGGACCGCCAGGACGCCGTCGAGCGCATGCTCGACGAGCACCCCCTCGACCTCATGATCGTCATCGGCGGCTACAACAGCAGCAATACCTGCAACCTGGCGCGTATCTGCGCCGCCCGGGTCCCCACCTACCACATCGCCGATCCCGACGGCCTGCTGTCGGCCGACGCCATCCGTCACCGCGACGTGGCGTCGCGCACCGAGCTCGTCGCCACCGGGTGGCTGCCGGCCGAGGGGCCGGTCCGCGTCGGGCTCACCTCGGGCGCCTCGACGCCGGACAACCTCGTCGAGGCGGCCATCCGGGCGCTGGAACGCTTCGCCGCCGGCGCCTGAGCGGTAAACGCGCCGCGCCGCGCCGGCGTAACCCCTGTGGTATGAGCACCCAATTGTCAAGGTTTGTCGCCGCGAGTGTCGTCCTCGCCTGCGTCCTCGGCAGCGGGGTGACCGCACAGGGTTTCAAGTGGTGGCAGGACGAGCGGTATCAGCGCGAACTGGCTCTGTCCACCGAACAGATCGATCGCCTCGAGGAGATCTATCAGTCCACCGGTCCGGCGATGCGGACCCACAAGGCCACCCTGGATCGCCTGCAGGCCGAGCTGGCCCGGATCGTGGCCGACGGCACCGCCGACGAAGCCACCGCCACCGACGCGATCACCCGCGTCGAGGCCGCCCGCTCGGATCTCGGCCGCACCCGCGCGGTGATGCTCTACCGGATGCGGCGCATCCTCACCTCCGATCAACACGTCAAATTGCAGGTGCTGTTCGATGAGCGCGAGCGTGAGCGGCGCGGCCACGGCCGGCCGCGGCCGCAGCGCTGACCGCGCCGCCCACTCCCATGTCCACCTTCAGACACACCCTGTCCCTGCTGCTCGTGTGCGGCGTCGCCGGCGTGGCGACGGCGCAGGACGCCGCCCGTGAGTCGCTCATCCGCGACGCCGTGGCGCGCTTCGAAGCCGAACGCAGCCGCGCCGTCCCGGTGGTCGCCGATCGCGGCGGCATCGTCGTCGCGCAGGGGCCGCTTCGCGACCTGCGGCTCGACGAGGCGGTCGAACTGGCGCTGGCCCAGAACCTCGACATCGCCGTCGAGCGGCTCAATCCGCAGGCGGCGGACTTCCAGCTCGCCGGCCTCCGGAATCTCTATCGACCGCTGGCCAGTTCGACGCTCGGCCAGCGCAGCCAGGTGAATCCGCCGACCAACCAGCTGAACGGCGGCCAGCGCGTCACCAACGACACCACCACCTACAACTTCGGGGTCAGCCAGGAAGTGCCCTGGGGCGGCGGCAACTTCGCGCTCACCTTCAACAACACCCGCCTCTCCACCTCGAACCTCTTCGCCAACTACAACCCGACCTTCACCTCGACCCTGACCGCGACCTTCGTCCAGCCGCTGCTGCGCGACTTCCGGATCGACAACAACCGGCAGCAGATCGCCGTCGTCCAGATCAACCGCGACATCGCCGAGGAGGCGCTGCGGGCGACGGTCGCCCAGACCGCCGCCAACGTCCGCAACGCCTACTGGGAACTCGCCTACGCGCGCGCCGCCGTCGAGGTCGCCCAGCGTTCGCTGGAGCTGGCGCAGAAACTGGTCGAGGACAACCAGGCCCGCGTCGAGGTCGGCACCCTCGCGCCGATCGACGTCGTGCAGGCCGAAGCCGAAGCCGCCAACCGTCGCCAGACCCTCGCCCAGGCCGAGGCGACGCTGGCCACGGCGCAACTGACCTTGAAGCGCCTGCTCGTGACCGGGACCAGCGATCCGCTGTGGACCCAGGAACTCCGGGCCGTAGACCTGCCGCAGCTGGCCGTGGCGCCGCTCGACGTCGAATCCGCGGTGCGCAACGCGCTCGAACGACGGACCGACCTGGCCACCGCGCGCAAGAACCTCGACGGCAACGACGTCACCTTGCGCTTCTGGCGCAATCAAACCCTGCCGGCGGTCGATCTGCAGGTCAACTACGGCGCCCAGGGCATCGGCGGCACCCAGTACATCCGCTCGGGGACCGGCCTCGGCAGCCAGGTCACCGGCACGATCCCGGGTGGCTACTCGGACGCGCTGCAGCTGCTGTCCGCGCGGGACTTCCCGACCTGGAACGCGGCGCTGACGGTCAGCTATCCGATCGGCGGCAACAACGCCGACGGCCAGTACGCGCGGGCCCGGGTGCAGCGCACCCAGCAGTCGACCCGCCTGCGGGCCCTCGAACTGCAGGTGGCGACCGAAGTCACCAACGCCGCGCTGCAGGTGCAGGCCAACCTCCGTCGCGTCGAGGCGGCGCGCGCGGCGCGGGCACTGGCCGAGCGGCAGCTGGAGGCGGAACAGAGCAAGTTCGAGGTTGGGCTGTCCACCAACTTCTTCGTCGTGCAGTCGCAGCGCGACCTCGCCGACGCACAGAACGTCGAGCTGCGCGCGCTCACCGATCTCCAGCGGGCGCTGGTCACCTTCGAGCGGGCGCAGGAGGCACCGGCAGGCGGCGGCGGGACCACGGGCGGCGGCCAGCCCGGTGCGCAGACCACCGGTGGCGGTCAGGCGGCGGGTCAGGGCGGCTAACGGCGGCGGCGAATCGCTGGCGGTGCGCCGATGACGGCCCCGGGAGTGAACGGACCACAGCTTATGCGGAACAGAGTGCGAATCGGCGTCGGAGTGCTGGTGATGGCGGCCCTCGCCCTGGGGGCCGGCGCATGCTCGCGCGCCGACTCCGACGCGGGAGCGGGCCCGGGCGGCGGCGCGCCAGGCGGCGGCACCGGCCCTGGTGGTGGCGGTGGCAGGGGCGGATTCGGCGGCGGGGCGTTCCGCCCGCCGATGGCCGTCGAACTGAGCAAGCCGACGACCGGCGACATCGCCGCCGAGCTGAACGTGGTCGGTAACCTCATCGGCGCGGCCACCGTCGATGTCGTGCCGCGGACCGGCGGCCGGCTGGTGAGCGTCAATGTCAAGCTCGGCGACCGGGTCGGGCGCGGTCAGCTGCTGGCCAAGATCGAAGACCAGGAGATCACCGAACAGGTCAAGCAGGCCGAGGCCTCCTTCCAGGTTGCCCAGGCGACGATTCGCCAGCGCGAAGCCGACCTGAAGTTCGCCGAAGTCAACCTGGAACGATCCAAGAGCCTGTTCGAACGGCAGCTCCTGCCCCGCCAGTCGCTCGACGATGCCGAAGCCCGCGCCGCCGCCGCGACCGCGCAGCTGGATCTCGCCCGCGCGCAGTTCGCCCAGGCCCAGGCCCGACTCGACGAGCTCCGCATCAACCTCGCCAACACCAGCATCACCTCGCCGGTGAACGGCTTCGTCGGCAAGCGCAACGTCGACCCCGGCGCCTGGGCCTCCAACGCCGCCCCGGTCGTCTCGGTCGTCGACATCAGCTCGGTACGGCTGGTCGCCAACGTCGTCGAGAAGGACCTGCGGCTGGTCAGCGTCGGCGACCCGGCGCGGGTCGAGGTCGACGCCTTCCCGGGCGAGGCGTTCTCGGGCCGGATCGCGCGTGTCGCGCCGGTCCTCGACCCGACGACGCGCACGGCCGAGATCGAGATCGAGGTGCCCAACGCCGACTTCCGCCTCAAACCGGGCATGTACGCACGAATGAGCGTCACCGTCGAACGCCGCACCAACACCACGCTGGTGCCCAAGTCCGCGGTCGTCGACTACAACAGCACCCGCGGCGTGTTCACCATGACCGCCGAGAACAAGGCCAAGTTCCTGCCCATCGAGACCGGGCTCGAGGATGCCGAGCGGGTCGAGGTTCGCTCCGGCATCACCACGGCCGACACACTGGTGACCGGCGGCGCGTCGTCGTTGCGCGACAACGACACGCTGGTCGTCGCCGGCCAGGGCGGCCAGGGCGGCCGTCGTGGTCCCGGCGGCGGCGCGGCTCCGGCCGCCGGCGCCGAACGCGGCCAGAACGGCGGCAGCGGTACCGGTAGTGGTGGTGGTGGTGGCGGCGGCGGTGCGCGCAAGCGCGCCGCGGCGCGGCCCGGCGCATAGCAGACAGGGCACGGCAAGGGCGGCACCGCCGCCGCGTTGCGGAGGACCGATGAGTATCCCGAGACTGGCAATCGCCCGACCGGTGACGATGTTCATGCTGAGCTTCGTCGTCATGCTGCTCGGTGCGATCTCGCTCACCCGCCTGCCGGTCGACCTGATGCCCGACATCAGCTTCCCCTCGATCACCGTGCGGGTGAACTACACCGGCGTCGGCCCGCTCGAAATGGAGGAACTCATCACGCGGCCGATCGAGCAGGCGGTCAGCGCCGTGGCCGGTCTCGACCAGATCAACTCGACCTCCTCCGAGGGCAGCAGCGTCGTGCGCCTCAACTTCACCTGGGGCACCGACCTCAACGAAGCCGCCGACGAGGTCCGCACCCGCATCGACCGGGTGCGTGGCCGTCTGCCCGAGGACGCCGATCCGCCGACGATCTTCAAGTTCGACTCGACCTCCTTTCCGATCATGGGCATCGGCGTCGAGGGCAACTACGATGCCGTGACGCTGCGTGAGATGGCCCAGAACGACCTGTCGCCGCGGCTCGAACGTGTCGCCGGCGTCGCCGCGGTCAGCGTCGACGGCGGCCTGCGCCGGCAGATCCGCGTCGACTTGTCGCGCGAGAAGATCACGGCGCTGAACCTCTCGGTCGACCGGGTCGTCAACGTCCTGCGCACCGAGAACCAGAACATCCCGCTCGGCGAGGTCTTCGAAGCCGACCGGATGTTCCTGCTGCGCAGCCCCGGCCAGTTCACCGACATCGAGGAGATCCGCAACCTCGTGGTGCTGACCCAGAACGGGGTGCCGGTCTACCTGCGTGACATCGCCGACGTCCGCGACACCACCGAGGATCGCCGCAACTTCACCCGCATCAACGGCACCCCCGGCATCCGGATGCGCGTCACCAAGCAGTCCGGCACCAACACGGTGCAGATCGCCGAGGGCGTCCGCGCCGAACTCGAACGCATCAACCGCGAGGTGCCGGGGGTGACCCTGTCGGTCCTCGACGACCAGTCGGTGTTCATCAACCGCTCGATCGGCAGCGTCCGCGAACACGCCCTGGTCGGCAGCCTGCTGGTCATTCTGGTCATCTTCGCCTTCCTGCGCGACTGGCGGGCGACGGTCATCATCTGCACCTCGATCCCGATCTCGGTGATCGGCACCTTCGCGCTGCTCTACTTCGGCGGCTACACCCTCAACACCCTGACCTTCGGCGGCCTGGCGCTCGGCATCGGCATGATCGTCGACGCCGCCATCGTCGTCCTCGAGAACACCCACCGTCACATGGAGATGGGCAAGGAGCGCATGAACGCGGCGATCGACGGCGCCGAGGAGGTGTGGAGCGCGATCCTGGCCTCGACCCTCACCCACATCGCGGTGTTCGTGCCGATGCTGTTCCTGACCGGCGTGTCCAGCATCATGTTCGGCCAGCTCGCCGCCGTGGTGTCGTTCTCGCTGGCGATGTCGCTGTTCGTCGCCGTGACCATCGTGCCCGTGCTGTGCTCGCGCCTGCTGCGGCTGCCGCCGCCGGCGGCCGAGCGCCGCGGCCTCACCGCCGGGGTCTACCGGCTGAGCGAGCGCCTGCTCGACGGCCTCGACCACCTCTACGCCCGGCTGCTGCACGTCTCGCTCCACCACCGGCCGACGGTGTTCGCCGTCGGCGTGGCGGCCTTCGTCGCGGCGATCCTGCTGCTGCCGCGGGTCGGGTTCGAGTTCCAGCCCAGCACCGACGAAGGCGAAGTGACCGTCGACGCCGAACTGGCGGTCGGCACCAGGCTCGAGTTGACCGAATCGGTCCTGATCCGCCTCGAGGAGTCGATCCGCAGCGCCACCCCGGAAGCGACCATGCTCATCACCCAGGCTGGCGGCGGCGGGATGGGCGGCTTCGGCAACAGCTCCACCAACCGCGGCAACATCCAGGTCCGCCTGGTCCCGAAGGACGAGCGGACGCGCTCCAGCGAGCAGATCGCCATGGACCTGCGGCGTCGGCTCGCCGGCCTGCCCGGCGTGGTGATTCGCGCCCGGGCATCGGGCGGTCAGCAGATGCGCGGCATGGGCGGCAACAACGACGGCAGCCGGCTGTCGATCGAGGTCCGCGGCCACGACCTCGAGGAATCGGCGCGGCTGGCCCGCGACCTCAAGGCGATCCTCGACACGACGCCCGGCATCGCCGATTCGCGCCTCGGCCGCGACGAGGGCCGGCCCGAGCTGGCGGTCCGCGTCGATCGCGACAAGGCGGCCATGCTCGGCATGACCGTCACCGGCGTGGCCGAGACCATCCGCACCAACGTCGCCGGCACCCAGGCGGCGATGTTCCGCGAGGCCGGCAACGAGTACCCGATCGTCGTCCGCCTGCGCGAGTCGGATCGCGAAGAGATTGCCTCGGTCGGCGACGTGCTCCTCAGCGTGCCCGGCGGCCGGGTCCTGCCGGCCAAGAACGTGATGGCGGTCGATCGCAGCACCGGGCCGACGCAGATCGATCGCAAGAACCAGCAGCGCCTGATGCGCGTCAACGCCGAGACCGAAGTGACCCTCAGCGAGGCGGTGGCCAACGTCCAGGCGCGCATCCCCGAGCTGAACGTGCCGCGCGACTTCGAGGTCGGCTTCGGCAACGAGGTCGAGGAGCAGGCGCGCTCGTTCCGCGAGCTGCAGCTGGTCCTCATCCTCGCCATCCTGCTCGTCTACGCGGTCATGGCCTCGCAGTACGAGTCGCTGCGCGATCCGTTCATCATCATGTTCTCGATTCCGCTGGCGGCCATCGGCGTCGTCGGCATCCTGATGCTGACCCGCACGCCGTTCAGCATGCAGGCCTACATCGGCGTCATCATGCTGGCCGGCATCGTCGTCAGCAACGCCATCCTGCTGGTCGACTACGCCAACACGCTGCGCCGCCGCGACGGGCTGCCGCTGCGCCAGGCGATCGAACAGGCCGGCCAGCACCGGCTGCGGCCGATCCTGATGACCAGTATCTGCACGACGCTCGGCCTGGTGCCGATGGCGCTCGGCATCGGCGAAGGCTCGGAGCTGCAGGCGCCGCTGGCGCGGGTCGTCATCGGCGGCCTGGTCACCTCGACGCTGATCACGCTGGTCTTCGTGCCGGCGATGTACACGCTCTTCGAGGAAGGCTTCGGGGCGCTGCTGCGGCGTTCCCACCCCGACGCGCCGGCGGCGCACTAGCCGCCGGTGGTGACCGTCCCGCCGGCATCCGACCGGCGGGCGTCCCAGAGCGACGCCAGCGTGCGGCGGCTGCGCGGGTCACGCCAGTCAGGGGCCAGACCGGCCAGCGGACCGAGCACGAACGGGCGGTCGACGAACCGCGGATGCGGTACCCGCAGGCGGGGTGTGTCGATGATGAGGTCGCCGTAGAGGATCAGATCCAAGTCGAGGGTCCGCGCCGCGCGCACGCCCGACCGCGTCCGCCCGCGGGCGGTTTCCAGGGCCAGAAGCTCGTCCAGCAGCGCCTCCGGCGCCAGCCGTGTCCAGCCGACGGCGACCGCATTGAGGTACGGGGGCTGCACGTCCGGGACGTCGACAGGCGCGGTCTCTTCGAACGGCGAGACCCGGAGGGCGTCGAGGCGTTCGCCGAGGGCGGCAACCGCCCACGAGAGGTGCGCGGTGCGATCGCCGAGGTTGCTGCCGAGGGCGATCGCGACCGGCGTCGCCGCCGGCCGTGGCCCGGCCGGCATGGCGACTACTCCACCCAGCGCGTGCCGAGCACCACGCCGCCGTGATCGGCGTCGGGAAGCGACCGTCCGATGACGTCGGTTCGCCCTTCGGCCGCCTGCTCGAACAACCGCCGATGCTCCTGCACCTCGCCGATGACGACCTCGAGCATCTTGCGGTGGCGGGCGTGAGAGACGCCGGCGATCCGCGCCGCCCACTTGTCGACGAACGCGGCGTTGGCGCGGGCATCGGCGGCAGCCAGGTCGGCCAGCGCGGCCCGACCGACGGTGGGGGTCGCCGGGTCCGCCGGCACCGTGCCCCCGACGTCGAGGATGGCGCGGTGCAGCCAGTAGACGTGCGTTTCCTCGCGGGCGACGATGTACTGGTAGGCGTTGTTGACGTCGTAATCGCCGATGTGCTCGGCCGAGGCGACGTGACGTTGCAGCAGCGCCAGGCGGTCGGTGTAACACTCGGCGAGGAGCGGCGCGAGATCCGTGGGCGTCACGCCTTCTGCTTCTCCTTGCAGGTGATGCACACCCGGGTCCACGGGATGGCATTCAGCCGGGCCTCGGCAATCGGCTCGCCGCAGTCGCGGCAGACGCCGAACGTGCCCTTGTCGATGCGGACCAGGGCTTCGTCGATCGCCTGCAGAATCTTGGCGTCGGTCTGCTTCAACTTGAGCGTGATGTGGACTTCGTTGTTGCCGCTGGCCTGGTCGGCCATGTCGCCCTGGCGGCCGTTGTTGTGCTCCATCGAACTCTGGATGGGCTTCAACCCGGCTGTCCCGGCCAGCTCGGCGCGCTTCTTGAGCAAGACGTCCTTGTACACGGCGTCGTTCATCGGCCTCGCACTCCAGAACCGGCGCCCACTGGGCCGGGTAACACCCGATTCTAGCACGCGCCCTCGGCCAGCCCCGGCCGCCCGACGGGTGCCCCTCGCCGCTGAGCGCGGCCCATTGGCCGCCAGCCTCGGCTGCTGAGCGCGGCCTATTGGCCGCGCAGGGTCGGCTGCTGAGCGCGGCCTATTGGCCGCGCAGGGTCGACAGCGGTTTCTTCTGCAGCACGTCCCAGCTCGCCGCCACGCCCACAGCGGCAACCACCAGGCCGCAGGCCACCACGCCGATGGCCAGCAGGGCCGGCAGCGGCCGCCACGGCATCTCGAATGCAAAGCGGCTGAGCGCCCAGGTGAGGCCGGCGGCGCCGGCGGCGCCCAGCACCCCGGCCAGGCTGCCGAGGACGCCGTACTCCAGCAGCAGCATCGCGGCGATCACCCGGCGGGTGGCGCCGAGCGTCTTGAGGATGGCGGCTTCGTAGACACGGCGGAACTTGGTCATCGCCACGGCGCCGATGAGGATGAGCAGGCCGCTGGCCAGCACCAGCGATCCGACCACCGTCACCGCGAGGGTGACGTTGTCGACCACGGTCTTCAAAGCCGTCAGCATCTCGCGTCCGTCGATGACCGAGACGTTCGGGTAGTCGGCGGCCAGGCCGCTCATCAGGCGGGCCCGGTCGGCGGGCGCCGCCGGTCCGCGCACGAAGGCGATGTGGCCGTGCGGCGCGCGGTCGAGCAGGCCGGGCCGAAAGACGAACATGAACCCGCCGGCGCGGCCGTCGCGCCAGTCGACGCGGCGCACCGCGGCCACCCGCGCGGTGACGGTGCGCCCGACGACGTCGAAGCGCATCGTGTCGCCGACCTGGATGCCGAAACGATCGCGGATGCTCTCCTCGATGGACACTTCGCCCGCCTCCGACGGCGTGTCCGGCCAGGCGGTTCCGGCCACCACGGTCTCGTTCTCTTCGAGGCCGGCGCGATAGGTCACCGTGTACTCCCGGGCCAGCGAACCTCGGCCACGGACGTCCTCGACGTCGTCGAGCGTGACGTCCCGGCCCTGCACGCCGACGACACGGGCGCGCAGCACCGGCATCGTCCGCACCGGCGGCGCCTCGGCCGGCCGGGCCGCCGACAGCGCCGCGGTGACGCCGGCCAGCTGGTCGCTCTGGATGTCGAGGAGGAACATGTCCGGTGCGTCGGCGGCCATGTCCACCGTCACCTCGCGCACCAGGCTCTCCTGCAGCGCCCGCACCCCCAGGATGAAGAAGGCGCCGAGCCCGACGGTGAGCAGCACCAGGTGCACCTGGCTCCCCGGTCGGGTCAGCTGCAGGGCGGCGTGACGCAGCGGGAACCACGGGCTGGCCGCCAGCGGCCGTACTGCCGCGATCAGCGCCCGACCGGCGCCGTAAAGAGCGGCGGCGAGCACCACGAACCCGATGGCGACGATAGCGCCGATGCGGACCGATCCAGCCTGCCACATCGTGATCGCCACCAGCGTCCCGCCCACCGCCGCCATCACCGCCCAGCGCACCCAGTCGCGCGGCCGCACCGCCGCCTCGTCGCGGAGCAGCTGCGACGGCTTGACGTAGCGGACGTCGAGCAGCGGCACCAGTGCGAACAGCAGCGACACCAGCAGCCCGGTGGCCACGCCCTGGCCGACCGCCGACGGGGTCAGGGCGTAATCGATCGTCAGCCCCTGGGTGACCGCCGGGCTCAGCCACCGCGGCAGCGCCCCCATCACCGCGGCGGCGAAGCCAACGCCGACCGCACTGCCGAGCATCCCCAGGCCCAGGACCTGGACGACGTAGACGGCCAGCACCTGGGCGCCGCGCGCTCCCAGGCACTTCAGCACGGCGATGCTGCGCAGCTTCTGTTGCACGAACACGCGCGTCACGCTGGAGACGCCGACGCCGCCGAGAATGACCACGACCAGGCCGACGAGCGACAGGTAGTTCTCGGCGCGGGCGAAGTCTTCCCCCATGTCGTCTTCGGTGGCCGTATAGGGGCGGACGCGGACGAACGAGTTGGCGAGATCGGCGCGCAGGGTGCGGGTCAGGGCGGCGAGCCGGGCGTCGGGAACCCGCGCCAGGCGTTGATAGCTGGCCCGGCTGCCGAAGGCCAGCAGGCCGGTGGCCTCGAGATCGGGCAGGGCGACGATGACCCGCGGTCCGAGGCTGAAGGCGCCGAGGCGACGGCCCGGCTCCGCGTCGATCACGCCGCGGATGCGAAAGACGTGGCCGCCGAGCGAGACCGCATCGCCCACCTCGAGGCCGAGCTGGGCCAGCAGCTCCGGCCGGACCAGTGCGCCGAAGTCGGCGAGCATTGCGTGGCTGTAGGCCTGTCCGCCGGCAAGACCCAGCCGCCCGTAGAACGGGAAGCCCGGGCTGACCGCCTTGACCTCGACCATCCGCGCCGCCCCGCCGGCACCGACACTGGCCATGGTCGCCACTTCGACCGTGCGGGTCACCTCGGCGCCGGCATCGGCGAGCGCGGCGTCGATGCGCGCCGCCAGCGCCGCGTCGATCGGCCGGTTCGTGGACACCACCAGGTCGGCCCCGAGCAACGCCCGCGCCTCGCCGGCGAACACCTGCCGCACGCTCTGAATCACCGAGCGCAGGGCGACGATGGAGCCGACGCCGATCGAGATGCAGAGGAAGAAGAAGACCAGACGCCGCCAGCTCGCCCGCAGCTCGCGGCCGGCCATCGCCAGCACGAACCTCACGCGTCGGCTCCCACCAGCGCCGTGGTCGTGTCGGTCACCGGCCGGCCGTCGCGCAGCGTGAGCCGGGCGTCGGCGAGCGCGGCGATGTCGGCATCGTGCGTGACCAGCACGAGCGTGACGTTGCGCCGGCGGCGGACGTCCAGCAGCAGGTCCAGGACGTGGCGGCCGTTGGCGCCGTCGAGATTGCCGGTCGGCTCGTCGGCGAGGATGAGCGGCGGATCGTTGGCCAGGGCCCGGGCGATCGCCACCCGCTGCTGCTCGCCGCCGGACAGCTGCGACGGATAGTGGTGGCCACGGTCCGAGAGGCCGACCTCGTCCAGCAGCGCCGCGGCACGAGCCCGCGCGTCGCGCCGCCCGACGAGTTCCATCGGCACCAGGACGTTCTCGAGGGCGGTGAGCGACGGCACGAGATGGAAGAACTGGAAGACGAAGCCGACCCGCTCGCCGCGCAGCACCGCCAGCGCGTCTTCGTCGAGGGCGGTGATCTCGGTGCCGCCGACCTCGATGGTGCCGGTGGTCGGCGCATCGAGGCCGGCCATCAGCCCGAGCAGGGTCGTCTTGCCGCTGCCAGACGGGCCGATGATGGCCAGGAACTGGCCGTCCGGCACCGTGAGATCGAGCGGGTGGAGGATGGTCAGCGGCCGTCCGCCGCTGTCGACGGTCTTCGACACGCCGCGCAGCGTGATCATTCGGAGCGGGTCCGTTCGCGAGCGGCGATCACCGGTTCGAGCGTCCGCCAGACGTGGTCGGCGACGCGGCGGGCGCCTTCCGGGTTGGGATGGATGCCGTCCGCCTGGTTGAGCGCCGGCTCGCCGGCCACGCCGTCGAGCAGGAACGGCAGCAGCGTGACCTCCTGCCGGTCGGCGACGTCGCGGAACACGGCGCGGAAGCGGCCGGTGTAGTCGGCCCCGGTGTTGGGCGGCGCCTCCATGCCGGCGAGGATCACCGCGGCCCCAGCGGCCTTGGCCCGGGCGACGATGGCGTCGAGGTTTCGGGCCAGTTCGTCGACCGGCAGTCCGCGCAGCCCGTCGTTGCCGCCGAGCGCGACGACGACGACCGCGGCGCCGCCGTCCATCGCCCACTCCAGCCGGCGCAGCCCCCCGGCCGACGTGTCGCCGGAGACGCCGGCGTTGACGACCGTCCAGCCCTGTCCGCGCTCCCGTAGACGGTCCTGGATGAGGGCCGGGAACGACTCGTCGGGGGCGAGGCCGAGACCGGCGGTCAGGCTGTCGCCGAGGAACACGACGCGACGGGCCGCGGCCGATGACGGCGGCGGATCCGGATCCGGGGCGGCGACGCCCGGACCGGCGGCCGGCGTCGGCGCACGATCCGGACCGCTCCCCTCGGCGCCGCCGCAACCGGCGGCGAGGAGCGCCATCACGACCAGCAGGGCCGCGAGCGGCCGGCCACTCATCGTTCCATTATGACGGATAGGCGCGCCCGCCCGTTCTGCCGCCGGGCGTTCACTCGAGCCGCAGCAGCACGACCGTGGCGTTGTCGGTCGTGCGCCGGGCCAGGGCCTCGTCCACCAGCCGCGGGGCGGCGTCTTCGGGCGCGCCGGCGACAGCCAGACGGCCGATGGTCTCGTCGTCGACGACATTGTGGAGACCGTCGGTGGTCAGGACGAAGATGTCGCCGCGGCGGGCATCGTGGGACACCACCTCGGGCGCGGCCCCCTCCTTGGCGCCGACGATGCTGGTCAGGACGTGACGCATGGGATGGGCCCGCGCCGCGGCCTCGCGCGCGCCCTCGCGGCCGAGCACGGTCGCCAGCCAGGTGTCGTCGTGCGTCAGTTGCTCGACCACCCCGTCGCGCACCAGGTAGGCACGGCTGTCACCCACGCTCACGATGGTCACGCCGTCGGCGCCGACGGCCAGCGCCGTCAGCGTCGTTCCCATGCCGGACAGTTCGGGGTCGCGCTCTCCGGCGTCCACCACCCTGGCGTTGGCCACGTGCACCGCGTGGGCCAGTTCGTTGCCGGCGGTGTCGCGCCCGGGATCGCGCCCCATCGGCCAGCCGAATCCGGGGCGGCGGCTGGCGGCGATCTGCTCGACCAGCGTGTCGAGCGCCATGTGTGAGGCGACTTCGCCGGCGCGATGGCCGCCCATGCCGTCGGCGACCGCGAACAGCCCGAGGGCGGAGTCCAGGCACATCGCATCCTCGTTGCCCGCCCGCACCGGACCGGTCTCGCTGTGCCCCGCGGCGCGCACCCGCAGTTCCTGGCCGGCATCGGGCCGGTCGCCCTGGTCGATCACCGGGAGGAGATTACAGGCGAAGGGCGCCGCCGACAACCGCCGACGCGAAAAACCGCTGGCGTATACTCCGAACTGGTGATCAGCGCGCCCCTGCAGCCGGTGCTGGCTCGCGCGTCGGCGCTGCTCGAGCGTGGGCGCGGGTCGGCAGCCGCCGAGCTGCTCGAGCCGCTACTCCAGTCACGCGGACTGAAGCGCCAGGACGAGCTGGTCATCCGCGCCGCGCTGGTCGAGGCCTGCCTGATGCAGGGCGAGCCCGAACGCGCCGCCACGGTGCTTGGACGCCCCCCCGACCAGGTGCGCGATCCGATTCCGTCGGCGCTCCTGGCCACATTGTGGCGGCTGCACGGGCGGGTCGCCTACGCGCGCGGCGAACAGTCGCGGGCCATCGCCCTGCACCAACGGGCGCTGAAACACGCCGAAGCGGCCCACGACTCGCGCGGCATCGGCCTGGCCCACTTCGAACTCGTCTACTGCTACCAGAAGGTCGGCGACCACGCCATCGTCCGTGAACACCTGACCGAGGCGGCGGCCGCCCTGCACGCGGCCGGCGACCGCCGTCACCTCGCGCAGGTGCACTCGGTCTCGGGCGTCATGTTCGCGCAGCAGGGCCGCTACGACGACGCGACGGCGGCACTGCGCAACGCCGAGCGACTGGCCACCGCCCTGGGCGCCGACGACGTTCTGGCGTTGACCTGCATGAACCAGGCGGCGGTCGCGCAGCTCAGACGGCGCTACGACCAGGCGATCGCTCTGGCCGAGCGGGCGGTCGCGCTGCAGGAGCCGATCGGGCAGCCGCACCGCCTGGCGGCGTCCCTGGCCACCCTGGGTCAGGTCTACGTCAAGCTCGGTCGGCTCGATCCGGCCGAGGAGGCCCTCGAACGCGCGCTGACGATTGCGCCACCGACGCGCGGGCCGGAGATCGCCGGCGCGATCTACGACACGCTGGCGCAGATCGGGCTGATGCGCGGCGACTACGAGCGGGCCGCCGACGCCCTGACCCGCGCCGCGGAGGCCTACGGCGCCTACGGCCGTCAGACCAGCAAGTGGTACGAGTGGTCGGTCCGCGTCATTCGCGCCCGGTTGAGCGTCCGCCAGGGCGATGCCGACGATGCCTTGGCCCAGGCCGACGCCATCGTCGCCGCCGAGGGCGCGCCGCCCGCCGAACGCCTCGATGCCGAACTCATCGCCGCCGAGGCGCTGCTGCTCGCCGACCGGACCTCCGAGGCGGCCGCGCGCATCGGCGCGGCGGAGGGCCGCATCAATCCGCGCACCACCCCCGGCGCCTGGGGCGAGTTCCTGCGTCTGCGCGGACAGTTGCACGCGCGCCAGGGGCGGCCCAACGAGGCCTACCACGACATCGCGCAGAGCGCGAGCGTCTTCGATCTGGTCGGCGAGCGCTACCAGGCCGCGGTCAGCCAATTCGCGCTCGGACGGCTGGCGCAGGACGCCGGGGCCCGCTCGATCGCCGAGCGGCACTTCACCGAAGCCCGCGACGTGTTCCGCGCGCTGGGCTCGGTGCGCGATCTCACCGAGACCGAGCGGGCGATGAGCGCGCCGGTGACCCCCGGCAGCGGGATCTATCTCGGCTCGCCGGCCGATGCCGACGACGCGCTCGTCCAGCGCCTGGTCAACGCCTCGGTGCTGCCCGATCTGCTCGCCCACGAACTGGCGATGGCGGTGCGCGAAGCGGTCCTGGCCGACGTGGCGGTGGTGGCGGTGACCCCGTCGGGCGGCGAACTGCGCGTCGTCGCGTTCGCGGGCGGCGACCCCGGAACCGCCCGCCGGGTGGTGACGCTCGGACTCGAGGGCGGCGTCTACGGCGCCGTGCCGGTGGTGGTCCGCCCGCTCGGCCACGACGGCGACGGCCCCCGCCAGCTGATGGTCGCCTCGGCCCGGCCGTGGAGCGACATGGCGCTGCGCCGCCTGCGGATGATGGCCGCGGTGGCCCACCAGGGTTTCGACCTGTGCGCGGCCCGCGAGCGCGGCGGCGCCCTGCCGGCGGCGGCCGCCGAACGGCCCCTCGAGCCGCTGCTCGCCGGGTTCATCTGCGCCTCACCGTCGATGCAGCGGGTCGTCGAGCAGGTGCAGCGGCTGCAGGGGAACGACCTCACGGTGCTCATCACCGGCGAGAGCGGCACCGGCAAGGAACTGATCGCGCGGGCCATCCACGCCGGGTCGCTGCGCAGCGCGGCGACGTTCCTGCCCTACAACTGCACCACGACCACCCGCGAGCTCGCCGACAGCCAGCTGTTCGGCCATCGCCGCGGCGCCTTCACCGGCGCCGTCAGCGACCAGCCCGGGCTCATCCGCGCCGCCGCCGGCGGCACCCTGTTCCTCGACGAGGTCGGCGACCTGCCGCTGGACGTGCAGCCGAAGCTGCTGCGGTTCCTCGAGCAGAGCGAGATTCTCCCGGTCGGCGACACCCGCCCGCAGTCGGTCGACGTCCGGGTCCTGGCGGCGACCAACGCCGATCTCGAACAGCGGGTCGCCGAAGGCAAGTTTCGCGAGGATCTGCTCTACCGCCTCAGCGTGATCCGCATCCACATCCCGCCGCTGCGCCAGCGTCGCGACGAGATTCCCCATCTGGCGTCGTACTTCCTCCGCGAGGCCGCCGACCGTCTCGGCAAGCCCGACGTCCAGCTGAGCGCCGAGGTGCTGAGCCTGTTTGCCAGCTTCTGGTGGCCGGGCAACGTGCGCCAGCTGCGCAACGAGGTGCAACGCGCGGTGGCTCTCGCCGCCCCGGGGAGCACGGTCGTACCCGATCAGCTCTCGCCGGACCTGACCGCCGAGGCGCCGACCACCGTCGCAGCCACCGCCGGCACCGGGGCCCCGAAGCTGCGCCCCGGCCAGTCGCTGGCCAGCCTGGTCGACGACGTCGAGCGGGGGCTCATCGAAGAGACGCTGGCCAAATCGGGCGGCAACATCGCCGAGAGCGCGCGGATCCTCGGCCTCACCCGCCGCGGACTCTACCTCAAGCTCAAGCGCCTGGGCATCGACACCGCGGCGGGCGTTTTCGACTGAGTACAAAGTATCCAGTCGAGATCAGTGATGGATACAAAGTATCCTGTTTAGACAGCTTTCAGTCTCATCCACCGAGTAGTCAATATTCTTTTGTGGTCTCTAAAGTCATATATAAATCACAATAGTCAGTATACACATCGACTCGGCGCGAATCTTGGAGAAGGGATGGCAACGTCCGACGCCGCAGTGGTCGGACCGAGTTTGGGGGTTCCCGTGGCCATCGCTCAGCGCTCACCCGTCGCCGTCACCGCCGCTCCTCGCGCCGCCGCCCGTCACCGGGTCGCCATTCCGGCGAGGCTGACGTGGAAGGACGCCTCCGGCGCGGTGCGGTTCGCGTCGGTGACGACGCGCGACGTGAGCGACACCGGCGCGTTCGTGGAGTGCGCGGCGCAGGCACCGATTCCCCTGTTCCGGCTCGTGCACCTGCAACTCGAGTCGGCAGACCCGCTGACCCCCAGCCACTTGCGCGGCGCCCGGACGCTGGCCGCCGTGTGGCGGGTGGAATCGCCCAGGACGCGCCAAGGGGCGCCCTGCGGCTACGCCCTCCGCTTCATGATCGACCCGGCGCAGGCGCACGCCGCGGCACCGGCCGCAGCCTCGGCGATGGCGGTCGCCAGCTGACCTAGGACGCCGCCGCGGCGGCGCCGGCGCGCTTGCGCCAGTAGCGCGCCAGCCCCAGCCAGAGTTGTGCGAACGGCGCCGCGGCCTCGGTGGCTGCCGCCGCCTCGTCGGACATCCGCCCGCGCAGGTCGTCCCGCAGCCACGACACCCACGCCGCGATCCGCGCCTCGTCGTCGCCGGGAGCCTCCAGCGACACGCGCACCCGTTCGGCGTGGCGGGCCAGGGCGTCGCGATAGATGGCCAGGTGGTTCGCGGGCGGTTCGCCTTCGGCGAAGTGTGTCAGGTAGAGCCGCGACGGCCGCCAGTCTTCGATCGTCTGCAGGCTGAGCGCCCACGCCTCGAGATCGATGTCGGGCGGCGGCGTCGCCGGCAGCACATGGCCCGGGCCGATGCGGATGCCGGCGGTGTCGCCGACGTAGGCGGTGCCGTCGGTGGCGTCGAGATAGCTGACGTGATGCACCGCATGGCCGGGGGTATAGGCAACAGTGAAGCGCCGGCCGTCGATGGCCACGACCTCGCCGCCGGACAGCGGCCGCAGCGACGGACGCGGCACGGCCAGGAACTCCCCCCACAACCGGTCCATGTCCGCCCCGTACAACCGGGTCGCGCTGGCCAGGAGCTTCTCGGGGCTGGCCAGGTGGACGGCGCCGCGCTCGTGCACATAGACCGGCACGCCCGGGACCCGTGTGGCGATGGTGCCGGCGGCGCCGGCGTGATCCAGGTGGATGTGGGTCAGCAGCACCGCCCGCACGTCGGCCAGGGTGTGCGACAGCGCCGCCAGCCCCTGCTCGAGCGCCGGCAGGCACGACGACGGCCCGGGGTCGACGAGCACGACGCCACCGCCCACCGGAATCACCGCCGTGGCGATGACGCGGGCCCGGCCCTGGAACTGCAAGTCGATGGTCGTCGACATCGGTCTCGTCTCCAACTACTGCGGCGGCGTAACCGCATCCACCAGCACGGCGCCGGCGACCAGCCATTCGCCGCCGCGATCGACCATGCGCAGCTGCACCTCGCGCAGTTCGCGCTCGGGGACCCCGCCGCGCTCGAAGGTCGCCTCGACCACCGCCGCGACATCGGCCGAGGCCCCGTCGGCGGCGATCACGACCTGCGGGTCGAGGACGCGGACGCGGACGGCATCGGCCGAGGCCCGCACCCGCTGCCACAGGCCGGCGGCCGCGTCGCGCCCGGTGACGGTGCGGTCGGCACCGGCCTCGACGACGACGTCCTCGGTCAGGTGACCACGAAGTCGGCCGAGCGCGGCGACCTGGGCCAGCGGGTCGGTGGCGCGCGCCGACAGCGCCTCGGCAGCGGCGGTGACGGCCGCGACCACGCGGTCCTCGGGCGAGGTGCGCAGCCACGACCACGCCAGGCCCGCGACCACGACCAGGAACGCGAGACCGCCGGCGGTGCGGGCGTTGACGCTCACCAGACCACCGGCCCGATCAGGCGCTGTCCCGCGACGGTGCCCATCGTGTGCAGGGCCATCGGCATGCCCCGATTGTCGCCGACGACGAAGTACTGGTCGGCGCCGAGCGTCACCGGCGCCATGCGCCACGGCTCGCGGAAGCGGACGTACGGCTCGGCGATCGCCACCTCGTTGACCACGACGGCGCCGTCGTCGATCCGCACCGTGTCGCCCGGACCGGCCAGCACGCGCTTGATGAGGACGGCCTCGTCGCCGGCCAGCCGCACCGCGACGACCTCGCCGCGACGCGGCGCCCGCCACGCGTAGGACACACGGCTGACGATGAGCAGCTGCCCGTCGGCGATGGTCGGCTGCATGCTGGGGCCCTGGCCGCGCACCGGCAGTATCCCCCACCGCAGCCCGACCGCCGCGACCGCCACGAGGACGACGACCCGCACCAGGGTGCGCGCCGGGTTGCGGCCCACGATCATGCGCGCAAGGCCGTCGGCCACGGTGACTAGGGGTGATAGGAGAGCTGACGCGCTTCCTCGCGGAAGCGGCCATCGGGGCCGGGCACGAACACCAGGCAGTCGTCGAGGCTGCCGCCGTAGACGTGCAGTGTCACCGACGCGGTGTCGGACAACGCATTGCCGAGGACGTGATAGTCGGTGGGCGGGATGAGCCGGCCGGCGGTGCCGATCCCGGCCCGCACGGCCGGCCCGGCCACGACCGTCGCGGTGCCGTCGGCGTGGCGGACGACGTCGTACTGCGTGACGAGGATCTCGCCGGCGACGACGCCTTCGACGCACCACAGGCCGCCGTGGTCGTGCACGGCGGTGGCCTGGCCGGGCCCCCAGGTCATCACGACGGCGGTGTAGCGGCCGGCCGGATCGCGGTGCAGGAGCCGCCGCGCGTAGCCGTCCGCGCGCGGCGCGACCAGGGCGTCGGGCAGCTGAATGGCGCCTCGTCCGAGCAGGTCCTCGAGGTCGGCCTTGATGCGGGCGGTGATGGCGCCGGCGTCGGCCAGGCCAGCCGCCGCATCGAGACGGGCGACGAGCTCCGCGGCCCCGGGACAGGAGGCAGTCGACATCCCGTCAATTCTGGACGAGCGGTGCGGCCGGCGCAACGACGGGCCGGCATTGGCACGCCGGGCGGCCCATCCGCGGCACTCAGCGCTGGCGGATCTGCACGACGAGCGGACGCGTGAGAGTCGTGGACAGCGACGCGCCGACCGGCATCTCGACCTCATCTCCCCTGGTGGCCAGCACGACCCCGGTGCCGGCGGCGCCGCCGACCGTGCCGCCGACGACCGCGCCCTTCTTGCCGCCGGCAATCGCGCCGATGACCGCCCCGGCGCCGGCGCCGATGCCGATCTTGGCGGCGTCCTCGCGCTTGGTGCCTTCGGCCTCGCGGGCGATCGCCGCCGTCGCGATGGTCTCGGGACTGCCGTCGACGGTCAGCGAGGTGAAGCGCAGCGCGAGCCGCGCCCGTCCCTTGACGCGAGCCGAACGCTCGACCGCGGTGACGTGGCCGGTGATGGTCGCGCCGGCGGGGGCGACCTCGACGCCGTTCACGGTCAGCGGACGCCGCAGCGTGCCGCGGACGGCGTCCTCCACCGCGCTGGTGTCCGACGCCAGGGCGGTCTGCAGTTCGATCGACAGCGCGGTGCCGGACGGCACCGTGACTTCGAGGAACGTCGGCGCCGGCGGCTCGGGCGGAGTTGCGGGGGCGGGGGCCGGGGTGGGCGCAGGCGCTGCGGCAGACGCCGCCGGGGCACTCGATTCCGGCGACGGCACCGCCGACGCAGCCGGTGCCGCCGCGCGCGGGGCCGTGGACGCCGCGGACGGAGCGGCCGCAGCGGCGGCAGGTGGCGACGCCGCGGCCGCCTCAGCGGGTGCGGTCGCCGGGGCGGCCGCCGGGGCGGCTGGCGCCTGCTCAGCCGGTGGTGTGGAGGCGGGCGGGGCCGCGGGCGACGAGCATCCGGCGACCAGCACGAGTCCGATTGCGATCACGCGACGATCCATGGTCACTCCCCTCCTGGCGGGCACGTCGACACCCACATCCTGCTCATCGGCCGCCGCTCGGTCGGGGAGGAGACCTCCGCAGGGCCACGCTCCAGCTTATCGCGGGCGCGTTTCGTCCCACGGCTCATCTCCGCCAGGACGACCGGCCGGACTCGACGTCGGTGTGCGCCCGGCCGCCCCGGTATGATCGGCCCCAGGAGTCCACGATGCCCCGATTCGCCGCCGCACTCGCGCTCGCGCTGATCTCGGCCGCCTGTTCGCAGCCCACCCCGCCCCCCGCGGCGCCGCCGCCCCTGGTGTCCGGACTCGACACGGCGACGTTCGACACGTCGGTCCGCCCGCAGGACGACCTGTTCCGTTTCGTCAACGGCGGCTGGCTGGCCCGCACCGAGATCCCCGCCGACAAGCCGGCCTACGGCGGCTTCTACGAGGCCTTCGACCGCTCGCAGGAGCAGCTCAAAGTGCTCGTCGAGGCCGCGGCCGCCGGCCAGCATCCGGCCGGTTCCGACGACCAGAAGATCGGCGACTTCTACCACGCCTTCATGGACGAGGCGCGCGTCGAGGAGCTCGGCATGACACCCCTGGCCGCCGAGCTGAAGGCGATCCAGGCGCTCACCTCCAAGGCCGACCTGTCGCGCTACTTCGCGCGCCAGGCCAAGCTGAGCATCGGCGGCGCGCCGCTCGGCGGCGGCGTGGACGGCGACGCCAAGGAGCCGACGCGGAACACCCTGTACATCGGTCAGGGCGGCATCGGGCTGCCGGACCGCGACTACTATCTGAAGGACGATCCCAAGCTGAAGGAATACCGGACCAAGTACGTCGCCTACATCACGACAGTGCTGACGGCTGCCGGGATCCCCGACCCGGCCCGGGCCGCTGCCGACATCCTCGCCTTCGAAACCCGCCTGGCCCGCGCCCAGTGGAGCAACGTCGAAAGCCGGGACGCGGTGAAGACCTACAACAAGATCGCCGTCGCCGACCTGCCCAAGGAGTTCCCCGGCCTCGACTGGGCGGCGTGGACGGCGGAACTGGGCGTCTCGTCGGCCCCGGCCATCGTCGTCGCGCAGCCCAGCTTCGTCACAGCCCTCGCCGCGACGGTGGCGAGCACGCCGGTCGACCGCTGGAAGCCGTATCTGACCTTCCACCTCGTCGATCGCTTCGCGCCCTACCTCCACACGGCGATGGTCGAGGCGCGGTTCGACTTCCGCAACCGCACCCTGCAAGGCGTCGCCGAACTGCAGCCGCGCTGGAAGCGCGCCCTCAACAACCTGGATCAGACCATCGGCGAACTGCTCGGCAAGGCGTACGTCGAGAAGCACTTCACGCCGGCCGCCAAGGCCCGCATGGACACGCTCATCGAGAACCTTCGCGCCGCCTACAAGGACGGCATCGACGGCCTCGAATGGATGGGCCCGGAGACCAAGGTCGAGGCGCACGCCAAGCTCGCGGCGTTCCGGCCGAAGATCGGCTATCCGTCGAAGTGGCGCGACTACTCGAAGGTGGCGATCCGTCGCGACGACCTGGTCGGCAACATGATGCGCGCCCTCGAGTTCGACTCGCTGTTCGACCTGGCGAAGGTCGGCCAGCCCGTCGATCCCGAGGAGTGGGAGATGAACCCGCAGACGGTGAACGCTTACTACCACCCGGTGCGCAACGAGATCGTCTTCCCCGCCGCGATCCTGCAGCCGCCGTTCTTCGACATGACCGCCGACGACGCCGTGAACTACGGCGCCATTGGCGGAGTCATCGGCCACGAGATGGGCCATGGCTTCGACGATCAGGGCCGTCGGTTCGACGCCAAGGGCGTGCTGCGCGACTGGTGGACGGCCAGGGACGGCGAGGAGTTCATGCGCCGCGCCAAGGGGCTGGTCGAGCAGTACTCGGCCGTGGAGGTGCTCCCCGGACTGAAGGTGAATGGCGAACTCACCCTCGGCGAGAACATCGGCGATCTGACCGGTCTGGTCATCGCCCACCGTGCCTACCAGAAGTCGCTCGGCGGGCAGCCGGCCCCGGTGATGGACGGCCTCACCGGCGATCAGCGCTTCTTCGCCGGCTGGGTCCAGGCGTGGCGCGCCAAGACCCGCGACGACTACCTGCGCCAGCAGGTGCTGTCGGATCCGCACGCGCCCGACGCGCTGCGGGCGACGCGGCCCCTGCCCAACGTCGACGCCTTCTACACGGCGTTCGACGTCAAGCCGGGAGACGCCCTGTTCCTGCCGCCGGACCAACGCGTCAAGATCTGGTGATTGCCGCTCCGCGGGCGGCCACTTGCGGCGGGAAGGCCGTCAGCGGCTCCCCTGGCCGAAGGTGTCGCAGGCGTCCAGCGTGCCTTGCGTCAGCCCGCGGCGCAGCCACTCGACACGCTGCTCCGACGAGCCGTGAGTCCACGACTCCGGCGACACCCGGCCCTGGGCGCGCCGCTGCATCACGTCGTCGCCAATCGAGGCCGCGGCCCGCAGCCCCTCCTCGACGTCGCCGGCGTCGAGCAGGCTCTTGCGGTTGGCGTGGTGCCCCCACACGCCCGCGAAGCAATCGGCCTGCAACTCCTGCATCACGGACAGCCGGTTGCCGTCGACCTCGCTGGCCCGCTGGCGCATCTGCATCACCCGCTCGGAGACGCCGAGCAGCGTCTGCAGGTGATGGCCCACCTCGTGGGCGATGACGTAGGCCTGGGCGAAGTCGCCCGGCGCGCCGAACTTCTGGTCGAGTTCCCGGAAGAAGCCGAGGTCGATGTAGACCTTCTGGTCCGCCGGGCAGTAGAACGGGCCGACGGCGGCAGAGTTGGTCCCGCACGCCGACTGCACGGCGTCGTTGAAGAGGACCAGCGTGGGCGGCTGGTAGCGCTCGCCCGAGGCCTGGAACACGCGGCTCCAGGTGTCTTCGGTGTCGGCGAGCACCACCGCCGCGAACTCGGCCTGCGGATCGTTGGTCGGCGCGCCGACCTGGCCTTCCTGGACCGGCGCCGAGGCGCCGCCGCCAAGCCCGCCGGCGAGCTGGAACAGAGTCAGCGGGTTGACCCCGGTGAACCAGGAAATGAGCAGCACGATGACGATCGTGCCGATACCGCCGCCGGCCGCCCCGCCCGGCACGCGCATGCCGCGTCGATCCTCGACGTTGCGGCTGCGCCGCTGATCTTCCCACCGCATCGGACGCCTCCTGGGGGCGAGGACACAATCCGGTGACGCCCGGATCGCGAACCGTCGTCATCTTACGCGATTACCGCCGGCGACCCGGCCGCATGCGGTCGGCAGCCAGTCGCTTCAGGAGCTGAATCTGGCCGGCGTGATACAGGTCGTGCGCCGCCGCGCCCCGCACGAGGGCGCCGTAGGTGAAGGGGCTTCGCGGCGCCCGGCGGGTCCAGCGGGCGGCAGCACCGGCGGCGACCGCTGCCCGCAGCTGCACGTGTTCGTTGGCGAGCAAGGCCAGGTCGGCTCGCCACTCCGCAGCCGTGCCCTCGACCGGCCGCGGCCAGAAGTTACTTCCCTCGAAGGCAAAGGACCCGCGCGGCTCGCCGGTCAGGCGCCGGCGCACGGCGTATTTCCAATAGGCGGCGTGCACGGCGAGTTCCCAGATGTTGTGGCGGCCCCGGCCGGGCCGCCACGCCGCGACGTCTGTCGTGATGCCACGCAGCGCGCCGCGCAGGTTGGTGCCGTGCCACGATCGGTGATCGTAGGCCTCGTCGAGCAGCGCGAGCAGGATGTCGGTCATCGAGTGGCTCTGCGTGGTCAGGCGTGTTCGCCGCCGACACCGGAGGGCGATTCTACGCCCGCCACGCGTTCCCCCGGCGCCGACCCGTCGCTGCCGTCGTGTCGACGTCCGCTGCGACAATGGCACCACGCCGAAGACGGTGCCGGGGGTGGGGGTCGAACCCACACGCTCCTTGCGGAACCCGGGATTTTAAGTCCCGTGCGTCTGCCAGTTTCGCCACCCCGGCGTCGCTACACAGTAGCCGATCGCCGCGGGCCTACTCGCGCCATTGCGGTGCCCGCTTCTCCATCCACGCGCGGATCCCCTCTTCGGCATCGGGGTGCGCGAGCAGCTGGTCGAGATACCGCCGCTCGTTGGCGACGAGCGCCCGTTCCACGGCGGGCCGCCACACGGCGCGCGCCGCCAGCGTCGCCTGGGCCAGCGCCATGGCCGATCGCGGCGCCAGTGTGTCTTCGAACCAGCGCCGCGCGGCCTCCTCCAGCGTCGAGCCGTCCGGGACGAGCGACACCAGGCCGAGATCGTGCCACTCGACCGCCGGCCGGGCGTCGCCGCCGAGGATCGCCTGGTGGGCGCGGCTGGCGCCGATGCGCACCGGCAGCAACGCCGCGGCGACCGGCGGGAAAGCCGCCAGCGCGATCTCCGGCAGGCCGAGCGTCGCCGTCCGGGTCGCCAGCACCGCGTCACAGCAGAGCGCCAGCTCGAATCCCCCGCCCAGGCAGCGACCGTCGACCAGCGCTGTCGTGGCCACCGGCAGGTCGAGCACCAGGCGCATCAGCGCATGGGTGACGGTCAGCACTTCCGGCATCGTCGCTGGCACGTGCTCCGGGATGCTGGCGCCGTAGGAGAACTGGCCGCCACTGCCCTCGACGGTCAGCCACTTCACGGCGGGCCGGCGTCCGGCCTCGGCGATGGCCTCGTGCAGCGCGTGCACCATCGCCAGCGACAGAAGGTGGCCGGGCGGCGCCTCGAGGTGCACCCGCTGCCAGGCCCCGCCGCGTTCCGCCGCCACCCGCACGAGCGGCGGCGTCACCGCTCCTCCGGAGGCGAAGCGGCGACCGTGGTCCCAGCCAGCGCGTCGAGCTGGCCGGCCAGCACGAGCGGGTCGCCGGTCGGCCGCTCGCAGGCGAAGTCGCGGCACAGGAATGCCGCCGGCGCACCGTGAGCCGCGGCGAGCGGCGCTACCCATGCGACCTCGCGCGTCAGTGTCCCGGCATGGGGCGGCACCACCGGCAGCACGACGGCAGCCGGCACGTAGCGCCGATCCACCACGTGACGGAGCGGCGCGAGCGCCGCCGGATCCGTGCTGCCGACCAGCGCGACCTCGGCGCCCGGCAGCTGCGCCACGGCCGCCGCCGCGAGCATGAAGGGCACCGCCCGGGCCCGGCGGTACAGCGTCTCGCCCCACCCGGCCAGCACCGCCTCGGCACGCTGCCGATCGCGGGTCTCGCCCGTCAGCCGCGCCAGCGTCAGCAGGTTCATCACCGCCACCGAGCTCGCCGCCGGCTCGGCGCCGTCGTACTCGTCGATCTGGCGTAGCAGCACCGAGGGATCGGTGCCGTCGGTGGCATACCAGCCGGCGCCGCCGTCGGCGGCGAAGCGGGCGTCCAGCACGTCGTGGAGCTGACGCGCCCAGCGCAGCCACGCCGGATCGCCGTCGGCCTGGAAGAGCTCGAGGAGGCCCCACGCCAGGCAGGCGTAGTCCTCCGCGAAGCCGTCGACGCCGGACCGGCCGTCCGCACGGCGGCGCCACAGGCGTGCGGCCCCCGCGTCCCACAGGGTGGCCCGCACGAACGCCGCACAGCGCTGCGCCGCGACGAGATGCCGCGCCCCGGTCGGCGGCAGGCCGTCGCCCAGGGCGCCCGGCACGGCGAGCACCCGCGCCGCACGGGCAGACGCGGCGAGCATCAACCCGTTCCACGCCGTCAGCACCTTCTCGTCCCGGCCGGGGCGCGGCCGCCGCGCTCGCGCCTCGAACAGGCGCTGGCGAGCGCGAGCCAGCGCCTCCCCCACCGCCGCCGGCGCCATCCCGACGTCAGCGGCGACGTCGGCGATCGACCGGGCGGTGTAGAACAGGTTGGCGGCGCCGAACTCGCCGTGCGGGTCCACCGGCACATTGCCGCCGGGGCGCACGCCGAAGCGGCGCTCCCACGCCGGCGCATCCGGACCGAGCACCGCCACCAGGTCGTCGCGGGTCCAGACGTAGAAGGCGCCCTCCCGAGGATGGGCGTCGGCGGCGGCGCCGGGTGGCAGCGAATCGGCATCCTCGGCCGAGTAGCACCCGCCCTCGGGCGACGTCAGATCGCGCGCCACGTAGCGCAGTGTGTCTTCGGCCACCTGGGCGAAGAAGGCATCGCCGCTGACCTGCCAGGCCTCGAGCATGGCCAGCACCAGCTGGGCCTGGTCACACAGCATCTTCTCGAAGTGCGGCACCCGCCAGGCGGCGTCGACGGCATAGCGGTGGAACCCGCCGCCCACGTGGTCGCGCAGGCCGCCCAGGGCCATCGCGCGGAGCGTGCCGAGCGCCATGGTCCGCGGCGGCTCGGCGCCGCCGCGGGCGTGTTCGCGCAGCAGGAACAGCAGCTCGCTGGGACGCGGAAACTTGGCGCCGTCACCGAATCCGCCGTGGCGCTCGTCGAAGCTGCGGGCCCACTCGGCGGCCGCGGCCGCCAGTACCGCACCATCGGGCAACCGGGCCGCGCCGGTCGCCGTGGCGGCGGTCCTCAACCTGGCCAGGAGCCGCCCCGCGGACGCGACCACCTCGTCGCGGTCGTCGCGCCAGGCGCGGGCTATTTCGCCCGCGACCTGCACCAGCGACGGCCGGCCCCACTCCGCCTCGGCCGGGAAGTAGGTGCCGCCGTAGAACGGCTCGAGCGCGGGGGTCAGCCACACGCTCAGCGGCCAGCCCCCGGCGCCGGTCGTCGCCTGCACGAACGTCATGTAGACCCGATCGACGTCCGGCCGCTCCTCGCGGTCCACCTTCACGCAGACGAAGTCGCGATTGAGCACCGCTGCCGTCGCCGGGTCGGCGAACGACTCGTCGGCCATCACGTGGCACCAGTGGCAGGTCGAGTAGCCGATCGACAGGAAGATCGGCACGTCGCGGCGCCGCGCCTCGGCGAAGGCCGCCTCGCCCCACGGATACCAGTCGACCGGGTTGTCGGCGTGCTGGGCCAGGTAGGGACTGGCCTCACCCGACAGGCGATTCATCCGCGGATCATAGCCGCTGGGCTACACTCGCCGGGGAGGCATCGTCGGCACCGTGGCAGATCCGGCCCCGCTCCGGGGACAGCGCGTCGTGATTCTGGTCGAGCAGGACTTCGATCACCTCGACGTCGAGACCACCCGAACCGCCCTCGCCGACGCCGGCGCCACCGTGCACCTGGTCGGCCCGATCCAGGGCCACACCTACCGCAGCCGCGACGGTCGGACGGTCGTCGCCGAGCACGCCGCCAGCGCGGTGCGCGCCGCCGACGTCGACGCCGTGATGATTCCCGGCGGCTACGCCGCCGATCGGATCCGGCTGCGCCACGCCATGGTCGATCTGGTGCGCGACGCCGTCGCCGCCGGCAAGCCGGTGGCGGCGATCGACCACGGCCCGTCGGTGTTCATCAACGCCCGCGTCCTGGCCGGGCGCCAGCTCACCTGCTGGCCGTCGATCGCGGTCGATGCCAAGAACGCCGGCGCCCGCTACGTCGATCGCCCGGTGGTGGAGGACGGCAACGTGATCACATCGCGCAAGTCCGACGATCTGCCGTTCCTGACCGAGGCGCTGATCCGCCAGCTCATCGCCCGTCGAGCGTGACTCCGGCCACGGCGAGCGCCGGGTGGCGGCGCGCCGCCTGCTGCAGCCGCACGTAGGCCGCCGTCATCTCCACGCCGTAGAGCAGCAGCACCGCCGACACGTAGATCCACAGCAGGAACACCACCACGGCCGCCACCGACCCGTGCACGCTCCACCGCGCCGGATCGGCGGCGTAGGCCGAGAACAGCGACAGCGCCAGCCGCCACAGCAGCGCGGTCAGGATCGCGCCCGGCCACACGTCGCGGAAGCGGACGCGGGTATGGGGGACGAAGCGGAAGATGAGCGCGACGCAGACCACCAGCAGCACGATGCCGAGGTACTGGGAGGCGGCGCCGCCGAGCGCCTCGACCCACCCGGGCCGGTAGCCGAGTGCTCCGAACCAGCGCGCGTCCACCACCCGCACCGCGCTCACCAGGACGATCGCCGCCAGGAAGATTGCGCCGGCGGCGAGCATCATCACGAACGAGAACAGCCGGTGGCGGAAGAAACCGCGGTGCCGCTCGACGCCCCAGGCGTGGTTCACTGCCGAGCTCATCGCGTTGAACACGCCGAGCGAGGCATAGGCCAGGGCCAGGCCGCCGCCGATGCCGATGCCGACCCGTTCGGTGCGAAAGCTGTCGACCTGGCGGGTGACGAACTCGAACTGCCGGGGAAAGTACTGGAAGACGAAGGTGATGACCTGGTCGCGGGCCTCGGGGTCGGCGGTGACGGCGCCGATCACCGAGAACAGGAGCAGCAGGAACGGGAACAGCGACAGCAGGGCGTAGTAGGAAATCGACGCGGCGTGGGTCAGGCCGTCACTGCGGAACAGCTCGCCGACCCCGCGCCAGGCGGCCAGGACGACCAGCCGCACCGCCGCCTACGCCTCGCCCATCGCTGCCACGTTGCGCCCCTTGCGATCGCGCAGCACGATGCCATGGCGGCGCATCTTGTTGTAGAGCGTCGGCCGATAGAGCCCGAGGATCTGCGCCGCCTCCTGCTTGTTCCAGTTGGTCCGTTCGAGCGTCTGGATGATCGCCATGCGTTCGATCTCGGCCAGCGTCCGGTGCGGCGGGATGACGAAGGCGTCGTCGGCTGGAGCGGCGCGCAGCGACTCGGGCAGGTCGCCGGGCTGGATCTCGGCGGACCGCGTCACCAACACCGCCCGCTCCATGGCGTTCTCGAGCTCGCGGACGTTGCCGGGCCAGCGGCTGCGGATGAGCAGGTGGTAGGCCGCGGCGCTGACCCCGCGGACCGCCTTCTGGTGGCGGCGGGCGAACTTCTCGACGAACCAGTCCGACAGCAGCGGGATGTCCTCGGGCCGCTCGCGCAGCGGCGGCACCCGCAGCACGATGGTGTTGATGCGGAAGTACAGATCCTCGCGCAGCCGCCCGTCGCGCAACGCCGCGTCGAGGTCGATGTTGGTGGCGCAGATGAGCCGGAAGTCGACCTTGACGAAGCGGTCGCCGCCGATCGGGCGGTACTCGCGTTCCTGCAGCACGCGCAGCAGCTTGGTCTGCAGGTAGGCCGGCATCTCGCCGATCTCGTCGAGCATCAGCGCGCCGCCCTCGGCCAGTTCGAACAGGCCGACCTTGTCGGCGGCGGCGCCGGTGAAGGCCCCCTTCTTGTAGCCGAACAGTTCCGACTCGATGAGGTCCTTCGGGATCGCCGCGCAGTTGATCTTGATGAACGGCCCCTTGGCGCGCGGGCTGCGCTGGTGCAGGGCGTTGGCGATCAGTTCCTTGCCGGTCCCGTTCTCGCCCTGGATGAGCACGTTGGCGCTGCTCGGCGCCACGGCGTCGACCAGGTCGAACAGGTCGCGCATCACCTGGCTCTGGCCGATTACCGCGCCCATGCCGTCGGGATCGCGCAGCTTGGCGCGCAACTCCTCGTGGGTGATGCGCTCGTCGACCTGGCGGCCGGCGCGCTCGAGGATGCTGACCAGCCCGTCGGGATCGAGCTGCGACTTCTCGACGAAGAAGAACGCGCCGGCCTGGCCGGCGTCGAGGGCGCGGGCGATGGTGCCCTGGCCGCTGATGACGATCACTTCGGTGCCGGGCGCGCGTTCCTTCAGGCGTCGCAGCACCGCCAGGCCGTCGGCGTCGGGCAGCAGCAGGTCGAGCAGGACCAGCTCGGGGTGCCACTCGTCGAAGATCGCCTCGCCGACCTTGCCCAGCCCGGCCGTACGGACCTCGAACGGCGGGTCGACGGCGGCCTGCTCCACGACCATGCGGAGCCAGTCGACCGTGACCGGGTCGTCGTCGACGACCAGGACGCGACGGCGGCGGAGGGGCGCGCGAGCCATGAGAGCCGATCCCATTATTCCCCAGGCTCCGGCCGAGGGGGCCGCCCGGCCGCCTCGGCAGCCATCCGATATAATTCCGGGATGGCCGAGCTGCCGCCGCTGCCGCCGATCACTCCCGTGCTGTCGGCGCTGCGCTCCCGGCCGGTGCCCCCCGCCGACGAGCGGACGCTGTGTGAACGCTGCGGCGCCGAGATGTACCGGATGCACGCCGTGTGGCGGTGCCCGACCTGCCGCTTCAAGACCGACTGCTGCGGCTGGTAGCCGGGGCGTCGCCGGAGCCGCGATGGACGTCCTCGAGTCCCAGATTCGCACGACCAGCGACGACTTCGTCCGCAACCGCGACCGGATGGCGGCGCTCGTCACCGAGTACCGGGCCCGCTTGGCGCAGGTCCGCGACGGCGGCGGCCCCCGCTATGTCGAGCGTCACCGCGCCCAGGGCAAGCTGCCGGTCCGCGAGCGTCTCGACCTGCTGCTCGATCCGGGCTCGTCCTTCCTCGAGCTCTCGCCGCTGGCGGCCTGGGACCTGTACGACGGCGACGCGCCGGCCGCCGGGCTGGTCACGGGGATCGGGCGGGTGTCGGGCCGCGAAGTCCTCATCGTCGCCAACGACGCCACGGTGAAGGGCGGCACCTACTACCCCCTCACCGTCAAGAAGCACGTTCGCGCGCAGGAGGTGGCACTGCAGAACCACCTGCCCTGCGTCTACCTGGTGGACTCGGGCGGTGCCTTCCTGCCGCTCCAGGCCGAGGTGTTCCCCGACCGCGACCACTTCGGGCGGATCTTCTACAACCAGGCGCGGATGTCGGCCGCCGGCCTGGCCCAGGTGGCCGTCGTCATGGGGTCGTGCACCGCCGGCGGCGCCTACGTGCCGGCGATGTCGGATCAGACCATCATCGTCAAGGGCACCGGGACGATCTTCCTCGGCGGCCCGCCGCTCGTGAAGGCCGCCACCGGCGAAGACGTGACCGCCGAGGAACTCGGCGGCGCCGACGTCCACACCCGCGAGTCGGGCGTCGCCGACTACTTCGCGGAGGACGACCGCCACGCCCTGCATCTGGCCCGCACGGTGGTCGGCACCCTCAACCGGGTCAAGCCGGTCACCGGCGACCTCGTCGCCGCCGAGGACCCCGCCTACGACCCGGTGGAGCTGTACGGGGTCATCCCCGCCGAGGTCCGCAGCGCCTTCGACGTGCGTGAGGTGATCGCCCGGATCGTCGACGGGTCGCGCTTCGACGAGTTCAAGGCCCGCTACGCGACCACGCTGGTCTGCGGCTTCGCCCGCCTGCACGGCCGGCTGGTCGGCCTGGTCGCCAACAACGGCGTGCTGTTCTCCGAGTCGGCGCTGAAGGCGACCCATTTCATCGAGCTCTGCAACCTGCGCGGCGTGCCGCTGGTCTTCCTGCAGAACATCACCGGCTTCATGGTCGGCCGCGAGTACGAACGGGGCGGCATCGCCAAGGACGGCGCCAAGATGGTCCACGCCGTGGCCAACTCGGTGGTGCCCAAGTTCACGGTGCTCATCGGCGGGTCGTTCGGCGCCGGCAATTACGGGATGTGCGGCCGCGCCTACGAGCCGCGGTTCCTGTGGATGTGGCCCAACGCGCGGATCTCGGTGATGGGCGGCGAACAGGCGGCCGGGGTGCTGACGACCGTGAAGCGCGACCAGCTGGCCCGCGAAGGCAAGCCATTCCCGGCCGAGGACGAGGCCGCGATCCGCGATCCGATCCTCGCCAAGTACGACCGCGAGGGCTCGCCCTACTACTCCACGGCCCGGCTGTGGGACGACGGCATCCTCGACCCGGCCGACACCCGCACCGCGCTGGCGCTCGGCCTCTCCGCGGCCGCCAACGCGCCGATCGAACCGCCGAAGTACGGCGTCTTCCGGATGTGATTCGCCGCCATGTACGAGTTCCTCGCCATCCGTCGTGACGGCCCGGTCGAGTACCTGACGCTCAACCGCCCCGCGGTGCGCAACGCGTTCAACGACGCGGTCATCGCCGAACTGCACCGCTGGGCCGACGCGGCCGCCGCCGACCCGGCATTGCGGGTCGTCGTCCTCGCCGGCGCCGGGCCGGTGTTCAGTGCCGGCGCCGACGCCGCCTGGATGGCCCGCATGGCCGGCTACTCGCGCGAGGAGAACGAGGCCGACGCGCGGCGCACCACCGCCATGCTGCGGGCCCTCGACGGCCTGCCGCTGGGACTGGTCGGCCGCATCCAGGGCGCCGCCCTCGGCGGCGGCGCCGGGCTGGCGGCGGTGTGCGACGTCGTGGTGGCCGAAGAGCGCGCCGTGTTCGGGTTCACCGAGACCAAGCTGGGCATCGTGCCGGCGATGATCTCGCCGTTCGTGCTGCCGAAGATCGGCGTCTCGGCAGCGCGCGAGCTGTTCCTCACCGGCATGCGCTTCGATGCGGCGCGGGCCCGCGCCATCGGCCTCGTCCACGCCGTGGTCGCCAGCGACGCCCTCGACGACACCGTGCAACGCTACGTGGGCGAGTTCCTGTCGGCGGCACCGACCGCCGTGGCGACCGCCAAGCGCCTGATCCCGCAGGTGGCCGGCCGCAGCCCGGCCGAGGTCGCGGAGCTGACCGCCACCACCATCGCCGCGCAACGGGCATCGGACGAAGGCCAGGACGGACTGCGGGCGTTCCTCGACAAGCGGACGCCGGGCTGGACGCCGCGATGATCCGGCGCGTGCTGGTCGCCAACCGCGGCGAGATCGCGCTGCGGGTGATCCGCGCCTGCCGGGTCGCCGGACTCGAGACCGTGGCCGTCTACTCGGACGCCGATGCCGGAGCGCCGCACGTGCTCGCCGCCGACCGCGCCGCCAGGATCGGTCCGCCGCCGCCGGTCGAGAGCTACCTGAACGTCGCTGCGATCGTCGACGCGGCACGGGCCCACGGCGCCGACGCCGTGCATCCCGGCTACGGGTTCCTGTCCGAACGGGCGCCCTTCGCGCGGGCGGTCGAGAACGCCGGCCTGGTGTTCATCGGGCCGCCGGCCGCCGCCATCGAGAAGCTCGGCTCGAAGACCGGCGCACGCGCCCTCATGGAAGCGGCTGGCGTCCCGGTGGTCCCTGGCGCCACCCCACGCGACCAGGGCGAGGCCGCGCTGGCCGCGGCCGCGGCGGGCGTCGGCGTGCCGCTCCTGGTCAAACCCGCGGCCGGCGGCGGCGGCATCGGCATGAAGGTGGTGCGCGAGCTCGGCGAGCTGCCGGCGGCCGTCGCTCAGGCCCGTCGCGAGGCCACCGCCGCGTTCGGCAACGGCCACGTGTATCTGGAGCGGCTGATCGAACGGCCGCGCCACGTCGAGATCCAGGTCTTCGGCGACCGCCACGGCCGGCTCGTCCACCTGTTCGAACGCGAGTGCTCGGCCCAGCGCCGTCACCAGAAGGTCGTCGAGGAGACGCCCTGCCCGGTGCTCACGCCGGCCCTGCGGTCGCGCATGGGCGACGCCGCCGTGGCCGCCGCCGCTGCGGTCGGCTACCAGAACGCCGGCACCGTCGAGTTCCTGCTCGAGGGCGAGGGGGACGACGCCCGTTTCTATTTCCTCGAGATCAACACCCGGCTGCAGGTGGAGCACCCGATCACCGAGTGCGTCGTCGGCGTGGACCTGGTGCAGGCGCAGCTGGCGGTCGCCGCCGGCGCGCCACTGCCGTGGCAGCAGGCGGATCTGGCCCAGCGCGGCCATGCCATCGAGTGCCGCGTCTACGCCGAGGATCCCGGTCGCGGCTTCCTGCCGCAGGCCGGCCCGTTGTGGCGCTACCGGGAGCCGGCCGGCCCGGGCATCCGCGTCGACGCCGGCGTCGTCGAGGGCGGCGAGGTCTCCGTGTACTACGATCCGCTGCTCGCCAAGCTCGTCGTCTGGGGCGCCTCGCGGGCCGAGGCCCTGGCTCGCACCGCCGACGCGCTGCGCCGGTTCGAAGTGCTCGGGGTCACGACCAACCTGGCGTTCCTCCAGGCGCTCGTCGCCGATCCGGCGTTCGCCGCCGCGCGCCTCGACACCGGTTTCATCGACCGCGAACTGGCCCGGCTGACCGCCAGGCGGGCCGCTCCGGTCGCCCTCGTCGCCGCCGCGGCTTGGCACGCGGCCACCACGGCCACCGGCGCCGCGCATCGGGTGACCGCCGCGCCGGCCGCCGCCGATCCCTTCGACAGCATCCGCGGGTGGCGGGGATGAGCCGTCGCTACACCGTCACCCACGACGGCGTCGGCCATGTCGTCGAGGTCCTCGGCGCCGACGAGATCCGCGTCGACGGCGCCATCCTTCGCGTCGAAGGACTGGCCGACGGCCGGTGCCTGGTCACCGGCGACGACGGTCGCCGGACGGTGGTGGCCCACGCCGGCCCGGCGCACGCGCCGTGGCTCTTCGCCGCCGGCGCGGCCTGGCAGCTCGACGTGTCCCCGGAGGGCGCCCGCCGCCAGCGTACCGGACAGGCCGACGACGAGATGGCGGCGCCGATGCCGGCGACGGTCGTCTCGATCGCTGCCGCGCCGGGCAGCCGCGTCGCCGCCGGCGACGCGGTGATCGTGCTCGAGGCGATGAAGATGGAGCTGGTCGTGCGGGCGCCGCGCGACGGCGAGATCGCCGCCGTGCACTGCCGCGTCGGCGAGCTGGTGCGTCCGGGGGCTCGGCTGGTGGAGCTGGTGCCGTGAGCGACGGCGGCGGTGGCGTGCGGATTGTCGAGGTCGGTCCTCGCGACGGCCTGCAGAACGAGCCGTCGCCGATCAGCACCGCCGAGAAAATCCGCTTCGTCGAGGCGCTGGCGGCCGCCGGGCATCGCGCCATCGAGGTCACGGCGTTCGTGTCGCCCAAGTGGGTGCCGCAGATGGCCGATGCCGCCGACGTCTTCGCCGGCATCACCCGGCGTCCCGGCATCCGCTACACGGCCCTGGTCCCCAACCTCGCCGGGCTCCACCGCGCCGTCGCCGCCGGGGTCGACGAGGTGGCGGTGTTCGCCGCCGCCAGCGAGCGCTTCAGCGTCGCCAACATCAACCAGTCGATCGACGACTCGCTCGCCCGCTACGCCGAGGTCGTCGCCGAGGCGGGCCGCCACGGCCTGCGCGTCCGCGGCTACGTGTCGTGCGCGTTCGGCTGCCCCTTCGAGGGCGCTGTGGCCCCGGCCGCCGTCGGCCGCGTGACGGCGGCGCTGCTCGCCATGGGGGTCTACGAAGTCGCGGTGAGCGACACGATCGGCGTCGCGCATCCGGGACAGGTCCGGACGCTCCTGGCGGCACTGACAGCCGATCTGCCGCGCGACCGCCTCGCGCTGCACTTCCACGACACCCGCGGCACGGCACTCGCCAACGTCCTGGCGGCGCTCGACGCCGGCTTCGCCGCCTTCGACGCCGCGGCCGGCGGGCTCGGCGGCTGTCCCTACGCGCCGGGCGCGTCCGGTAATCTCGCCACCGAGGACCTGCTCTACGTGCTCGACGGCCTCGGCGTCGCGACCGGCGTGTCGCTGGCCGGGGTCATGGCCGCGTCGGTGGCGCTCCAGCCGGCCCTCGGCCACCCGCTCCGCTCGCGCTATGTGCAGGCGACGCTGGCGTCCACGGGACGGGGGTAACCGCCGGCGGCCGCGACGACCCGGTCGCGCTCAGGCCGGCTGGTCGGCGAGCACGACCTCCACTTCGCCGGGCTCCAGGCCATCGGCGTCGTCGGCCGACAGCGGCCGTTCGGTGAACACCAGCGCGCTCCGGTAGCGCAGCGGCGAGAGCCGGTGCACCCAGCAGCGCGACACCGCCGCCGTCGCGGCCATCAGTTCCGGATCGCCACCCGGCAAGGAGCGGGTGAGGCGCAGTTCGGTCCGGGTGCCAGGGCGGAGCCACTCACCCGATTCGACCAGGGCGCCGCCGCGCGAGACGTTGACGACCTGAACGTGCACGCCGAGCGTGAGCCGGGCGTCGGCATCCAGGCCGAGCACGTCGGTGCCGAGGCGGGGCTCGCCGCGCCGGTCAGCCACGGCGGCGAAGGTGAAAGGCGCCGGCACGGGGCGCCCGGGAGACACCGAGGACGAAGACATGCACCCGCGCCAGGAGCACGGGGCGTGCCAGGCCCCGACGCGGTCCGGCAGTGCCGGAGCGTGCACAAGGTACGCCGACTCGGCGACTTCTTGTCCGCCAGGGCGGCGACTTCCTGACCCGTCCGGCTACCGATCGGTCAGCGCGATGGCGGGATCGGTCGCGGCGGCACGGCGGGCCGGCAGCAGGCAGGCCGCCAGGGCCACCGCCAGCAGCACCAGGCCGACCCCGGCGATCACGCGCGGATCCATCGCATCCACCTCGTAGAGCTGCTGCTGCATCGTTTGCCGCAGCAGCCACGCGCCGGCCAGTCCGACCGCGGCGCCGCTGCCGACCACCAGCGCCCCCTCGCGCAGGACCATCTGGAAGATGCCGGCGGCGCTGGCACCCAACGCCATCCGGACGCCGATCTCGCGCGACCGCTGCGCGACCTGGTAGGCCAGCACGCCGTAGAGGCCGACCGCGGCCAGCAGCAGGGCCACGACGGCGAAGCTCAGCGCCAGAATCAGCGGCGTTCGTCGATCGGTGAGGGCGCTGTCGAGCCGCGCCTCCATGGTGTGCACGTCGTAGACCGGCAACCCCGGGTCCACCTGGCGCACGGCGGCACGGATCGCCGAGGTCAGCGACTCGGGGTCCTGCGTCGTGCGGATCACGATCGCCACACCGCGGTCGACCGACTGGGCGAGCGGGAAGTAGTAGGCGCCGAACAGACCTGAGTTGCCCCCTTCGGCGAGCGCCCGCAACCGCACCGGCGCCACCACGCCGACCACGGTGAGGAACTGATCCTCGGCCGGCGGCTTGAGCAGATCGGTGGCGCTGGACGGGAAGTACATCCGCCGCCCCAGCGGGTTCTGACCGGGCCAGAAGTGGGCGGCCACCCGCTGGTCGACGACGATCACCTTCGGCGCGCCCGGACCGTCGGCGGCGGTGAACAGCCGCCCCGCCACCAGCGACATCCCCAGCGCGTCGGCCAGTCCGTCGCTGATCCGGATCTGGGACGGCGAGATGAGCGACTCGCCCGGCGCCATCTGGTAGCCCTCGGCGAGGATGACGCTGTCGCTGTAGTCGCCGCCGAACGGCAGCGAGCTGGTGAGGCCGACCGACGAGGCGCCAGGAATCGCCCGCAGGGCCGGCAGCAGACGGTCGTAGGCCGAACGAATCGCGGTGTCGTCGGCGTAGCGCGACGACGGCAGCGAGATCTGTCCGGTGATGACGCCCTCGGCACGGAAACCCGGGTCGATGGCCAGCACGCGATCGAAGCTCGCCAGCAGCAGCCCGGCCCCGACGAGCAGCACCAGCGCGAAGGCCACCTGGCCGCCGACGAGCACGCGGCGCAGCAGCAGGGTGCGCTGGCTGGCGGTGCCGGAGCGGCCCTCCTCGCGGATGGTTCCGGCGACGTCGACATGGCGCAGCCGCAGCACCGGCACCAGCGCGACCAGCGAACCGACCACACCGACGAGGCTGAAGGTGTAGAGCGCCACCGCGCCGTCGAGGCCGATCTCGCCGCCTCGCGGCAGGGCGTCGAGGCCGAGCAGCGGTGCGGCGCGCAACGCCCACCAGCCGAGCAGCAGCCCCAGGCCACCCCCGGCGGTCGTGAGCAGCAGCGATTCGGTGAGGATCTGCCGGGTCAGCGACCCCAGCGTCGCGCCGAGCGCCAGGCGCGTGGCCAGCTCACGCAGCTGCGCGGTGGCTCGCACCGACACCAGGTTGGCGACGTTGAGGGCGCCGATGAGCAGCACGAAGCCGGCGAACGCCCACAGCAGCCACAGCGTGGCGCGCGTGCCGGTCACCAGGTCGTCGTGCAGGCCAATCACGTAGGTGCGGAAGCCGGCGTTGGTGAGGATCTCGCGGAAGTGCGGGAACCGTTCGAGATTGCGCTGGTTGAGGGCGTCGATCTGCTGCTGTGCTGCGGTGAGGCCGATCCCGGGTCGGAGCCGGGCGAGCATCTGCCAGCTGTTGCTGTGGCGGCGGTCGTCGGCGCGGTCCTCGGGGCTGAAGGCCGCCGGCGTCCACAGTTGGACGTCGGTGGAAATGAACCGGAAGTCGGCCGGCATCACCCCGACGACGGTGAACACGACGCCGTTGATGCGCAGGGACTGGCCGATGGCCGCGTCCTGCCCGGCGAACTGACGCTGCCACAGCCCGTAGGACAGCACCACCTTCTCGTGCTGGCCGACGACCCCGTCCTCGTCGGTGAACAGCCGGCCGCGCAGCGGCTGCGCGCGGAGCAGCCGGAAGAACGACGGCGTGGCGATCATGCTGGTGACCCGCTCGGGCTCGGCACCGCCCTCGCCGCCAATCGTCGACCCGGACGTGCGGTAGAGCGCGATCTCCTCGAACGCCGTCGTCTCGCGGCGGCGGTCGTCGTAGTCGGGCACGCCGCTGTCGGCCTTCGGGGCGCCGGCGCCCGGGTAGGAGTTGTAGATCTTGACCAGTCGTTCGGGCTCGGGGAACGGCAGCGGTCGCAGGATCACGGCCTGGACCACCGCGAAGATCGCCGCGTTGGCAGCCAGGCACAGCGCCAGGGTCGCCACCGTCGTGGCGCTGAAGCCGCGATCGCGCCACAGGGCGCGGGCGGCGTGTCGCAGGTCCCGCGTGAGCTGATCCATGCCTTCTCCCTCGCGATACCAGACGGCCCCGGGGTGGGCGGTGTTCCGCCCTGTGACATCATCGCCCGGCCATGGCCGAGGTCGATCCCACCGGACGACGCGCCGTCGCCCGCGTGCGCCGCCGCCTGATCCCGTTCCTGTTCCTGCTCTACGTGGTCGCCTATCTGGATCGCGTCAACGTCGGCTTCGCGGCGCTGGACATGAACCGCGACCTCGGGTTCTCCGCGGCGGTCTACGGGCTGGGCTCCGGGATCTTCTTCGTCTCCTACACCCTGCTCGAAGTGCCCAGCAACCTGATGCTGGCCCGGGTCGGCGCCGCAGTGTGGATCGCCCGGATCATGCTCACCTGGGGCCTGGTCTCGGCCGGGATGGCGTTCGTCCAGGACGCCACCAGCTTCTACGTCCTGCGCTTCCTCCTCGGCGCCGCCGAGGCCGGCTTCTTCCCCGGCATCATCTACTACCTGACCCAGTGGTTCCCGGCCCGTGAGCGGGCCCGCGCCGTCGCCCTGTTCATGACCGGCACGGCCATCGCCGGCGTCATCGGCGGCCCGCTGTCGAGCGCGCTGCTCCTGCTCGACGGCACCTGGGGCCTGCACGGCTGGCAGTGGCTCTTCGTCGTCGAGGCGATGCCGGCGATCGCCCTCGCGCCGGTGGTGTGGCGACGCCTCGACGACGGCCCGGCCCAGGCCACCTGGCTGGCGGAGGACGAACGGCGCTGGCTGGTGGCCGCACTGGCCGCCGAGCGGGCGACGGCGCCGCCCGGACACGGCAGCCTGCGCGCCGCCTTCGCCAGCGCCCGCCTATGGGCGCTCGCCGCGATCTACTTCTCGGTCGTGCTCGCCATCTACGGCGTCAGCTTCTGGCTGCCACAGATGCTGCAGGCGCTGGGCGGCGCCTCGTCGGCCGTGGTGGCGCTGGTCTCGGCGGTGCCCTACGTCGCCGCGGCCATCGCCATGGTGGCCGTCGGTGCCCGGTCGGACCGCACCGGCGAACGGCGCTGGCACGTGGCCGGCTCGGCCGTCGCCGGCGCCCTGGGCTTCGTCCTGGCGGCGCTCGGCCCCGCCTCGTTCGCGTTCTCTCTGATGGCGCTGTCGTTGGCGGCGATGGGGGTGTGGGGCACGCTGGGCCCCTTCTGGGCGCTGCCCACCGCCTTCCTCACCGGCCGGGCGGCGGCCGGCGGCGTGGCGCTGGTCAACTCGGTGGCCAACATCGGCGGCTTCGTCGGGCCGACGCTGATGGGCTACCTGCGTGACCTGACCGGCGGCTTCGCCGCCAGCCTGTGGCTGCTCGCCGCGGCCCTCCTCGCCGGGGCGGCGATCGCCGTGGCCCTGCGGCCGCCGGCTGATAGTCGTTGAAACGGACATCACCGGTTCGGCATCATAGCCACGAGCCCGCCGCTGTGGGCCTGGAGGCACCGCCGACATGTCGATCCGCGCCGTCAAACAGCACCTCACCTCCACGCCCACGATGGAGGGCGCCGGCGTCCAGCTGCGCCGCGCGTTCGGCTTCGGGGAGACCGCCGACTTCGATCCGTTCCTGCTCCTCGACGATTTCCGCAACGACGTGCCGGCGGACTATCTCAAGGGCTTCCCGTGGCATCCGCACCGCGGCATCGAGACCATCACCTACGTGCTGGCCGGCACCGTGGATCACGCCGACAGCCTCGGCAACAGCGGCGCCATCGGCGCCGGCGACGTCCAGTGGATGACCGCCGGACGCGGCATCGTCCACCAGGAGATGCCGCACGGCGACGCCGCCGGCCGCATGCACGGCTTCCAGCTGTGGGCCAACCTGCCGGCGGCGCAGAAGATGACCGCGCCGCGCTACCAGGACGTCAAGGCCGGCGACGTCACCGAGGTGACCGACGACGACGGCACCCGGGCGCGGGTGATCGCCGGCGAGTTCTGGGGCCGCCGCGGACCCGTCGAGGGCATCGCCGCCTCGCCGCAGTACGTCGATCTGTGGGTGCCGCCCGGGCGCGAGCGGTCCATCCCGGTCGAACGCTCGCGCAACGTCTTCGCCTACGTGTTCGAAGGCGGCGGCCGTTTCCGCGACGCCTCGGCGCCGCGGCCGGTGGCCACCGACCGGGTCGCCCCGGGTGGCCTGCTCGACGACGACGCCGCCACCTACGACACCGACGTCGCCAACCGCTCGCTGGTGGTGTTCGACGCCGGCGACGAGATCCGGCTGCAGGCCGGCGACGAGGGCCTGCGCTTCCTGCTGGTGTCCGGCGCCCCGATCCGCGAGCCGATCGCCTGGTATGGACCGGTGGTGATGAACACCCAGGAGGAGATCCGCCGCGCGTTCGCCGAGCTGCGCAACGGCACCTTCCTCGACCAGCGCTGACGCTCACGGCTGGCCCGAGCACGCAGGGCAGCGCGCGATCGAGTCGGGCAGAGCTTCAGCGCTGCCTCGCCCCCGGGCCGCCGTTCAGCGGCGGCCCGCCGCGATGTCGGTGAGCGCCGCCGCAGCGTCCTCGACGAGGGCGTCGATCTCGCGGGCGTGGGTGCGGAAGCTGAGCACGCACACCCGTCCCACGTAGCGGCCGCGGGTCACCGCGCCGGTGACCATCACCCGGCCGCGCGCGGTGATGCCGGCCATCAGCGCCCGCGTCGCGGCGTCCTCCTCGGCCGGGGTCGCGCCCGGCCAGCTGACGTGGAACGCAAACAGCGAGAGGTCCGGCGGCGCGTCGACGACGATGCCGGGCAGGGCGCCCAGACGCGCGAAGGCGTCGAGCGTCAGCCGGCGCTTCTCGGCGATGGCGTCGCGGAAGGCGGCGGCGCCGAACAGCTTCACGCACAGCCACACCCGCAGGCCGGGGAAACCCCGCGACAGGTCGGGTCCGTGCTGGCTGGGGTCGTAGAACTCGTCGGGCCGCGGCATCGGCGGCAGGTAGTCGGCGGTGGCTTCGAACGCCGCGTGGAGGGCGGTGCCGTCGCGGACCAGCAGCGCGCCGGTGCCGTAGGGCAGGAACATGCCCTTGTGCGGATCGAGCGTCAGCGAGTCGGCGCGCGACAGGCCGCGGAGCACCGTGTCGGCCAGGCCGGGATCGAGCGCAAAGAACGCCCCGTAGGCGCCGTCCACGTGGTGCCACAGGCCTTCGGCCGCGCACAGGTCGGCAATCGCGTCGAGCGGATCGACGGCGCCGGTATTGGTCGTCCCGGCACTGGACACCACCGCGAAGGGCGTGAGCCCGGCGGCGCGATCGGCAGCGATCGCCGCACGGAGCGCCGGCACCGGCAGACGATAGCGGTCGTCACAGGCCAGGGCCCGCACCCGATCGGACATGATGCCGGCCATCTTGGCCGCCTTGAGCACGCAGTGGTGGGCCTGGTCGGAGGTGTACAGGACGCCGCGGCGCAGCTCGGCGCCGAGGTGGCGCTCGCGGGCGCACAGCAGCGCGTTGAAGGTGGCCATCGACCCGCCGGCGGTGAACACCCCGCGGGTGCTCACGGGAAAGCCCATCCAGTCGCGCAGCCAGTCGAGCGCGTTGGCCTCGAGCTGCACCAGGGCCGGCGCCGCCATCCACACCCCGGTGTAGCGATTGACGCAATCGGCCAGGAAGTCGGCGAGCGCCGCCGGATAGAGGCCGCCGCCGGGAATGAAGGCGAGATAGCCGCCCGATGCGGTGTTGAAGGTGGGCGGCAGGCAGCGCTCGAAGACGAGGTCGAGCAGCGGCGGCAGCGGCGAGCCCTGCTCGGGGACCGGCTCGCGGAGCGCCCGGCACAGATCGCGGGCGGCCTCGACGTCACCGCGGACCGGCTGGTCGGGCAGGCTGGCGATGAAGGCGATCGCCCGGGTGGCCACCTCGTCGGCCATCGTGCGCATCTCGGCGGCGGAGTATTCGAGCGACACGCCGGTAGCGTACATGAGCGCGCCGTCGGGTGGCTCAGGGGGTGGCGGGCGACGGCATGCCGCTCTCGAGCCGGCGGCGCAGCTCGTCGACGACCACCGGCGTCTGCCGGCTCAGACGGCGTTCCATCATCGCTCTGGCCATGCGGCCGAACAGCCCGCCGAGGATGTCGAGTTCGGTCCGGTTCAGATACGCCAGGTACGCCGGGCCGCCGTCCCGACCGCCCAGGAACATCGTCAGTCCGAGGCTGGCGACCGTGTAGTGGGTGGCAAGCAGCTGCTTGCCGGCGACGACGACCGCCGGCGCGTCGGCCCCGTCCGGCGGCCGGTGGATGGCCACGTGTGTCACGGCCACCACCGGTTTGCCGCTGCCGTAGGACTCCTTGGACCAGTAGAAGAAGGTGTCGCCCGGCGTTGCCGCCAGCGGGTAGCGGTGCAGCCAGTCCCTGAGCGGCGCGACGCCGGCCAGGTACGGCGATCGCTCGAGAAGCGCGGTGAACGCCTCCACGGTGCGCCGCGGTTCGCGGTCAGCGATGGGATCCAGCCCCGCCAGACCGGCCCCGCGGTAGGTCTGCACGCGGTCGAGCACCGCGTGCCGGAACGTGGCCTGGACGGCATCCGCCGCCGCCGCGGCCGGGGTGGCGCGCACGGCGGCGAAGCGGCGCATCTCGGCGGCGGTGAGCTTGAGCCCGCAGTCTCCGGCCCGGCAGCGGAGCAGGGCGGCGACGTCCTCGGTGTCGAGGCTCAGGCCGGCCAGGTCCTCGAGCACGGGCGGCTCGGAAAACCGGCCGATGGCGACGACGAACCGGCCGCGCTTGAAGCGCTCGATCGCGTGGGTCCAGGCGACGAGATGTTCGGGCGCCGCCCGCACCCGCGCCAGGACCAGGATGGCCGCCTGGCGGTCGCCGGCGGCCAAGGTGCGCGCCAGCACGTCCCCGCCGTCGAGCCGCCGCCGTTCTGACGGCGACACCGTCGCGACGGGCGCCAAGAAGGCGAACGGATCGGCGTCCTGCGCCGCGACGACGGGCCCGCGTTCGGTGCGGGCGCCCGCCAGCGCCGCCAGCATCGCCGCCACGAAGCTCAGCCATCCCCGGAACATGAGCGCCTGTCCGCCCCCACCCATTCTGCCTGCGCCAGCGCCAGGATTCGTGCGACGCTGGCACATGCCAGCCGCGAGCGCGGGGCTGCTGCCTTACCGGGTCCGTGAGGGCGTGGTCGAGGTGCTCCTGGTGCATCCGGGCGGGCCGTTGTGGGCCAGCCGGGACGCCGGTGCCTGGTCGATTCCCAAGGGCGAAATCGGCCCCGGCGAGGACGCGCTGGTGGCAGCGCGCCGCGAGGTTCGCGAGGAACTCGGCGTGGACCTGGCCGGCCCGTTCCTGCCACTCGCCTCGGTGCGGCAGGCCGGCGGCAAGCGGGTGCACGCCTGGGCGGTGAGCGCCGACCTGGACCCGGCGGCGCTGGTCAGCCAGGCCGTCGACATCGAGTGGCCGCCGCGCTCGGGACGCCGCCTCAGCGTGCCGGAGGTCGATCGCGCCGCCTGGTTCGGCCTCGACGACGCGCGCACGCGCATCCTGAACGGACAACGCCCGCTGCTCGACGAGCTCGTGGCGCGGCTCACCTGACGATGGACGAGGGAGGGATTGGAGGCGCCGCCCGGATTTGAACCGGGGATGGAGGTTTTGCAGACCGGCTCAGACCTCCATCCCGATCCACGAAATCCGGCCATCTTCTTCACTCTCAGCGACATAGCTGATCCGGTAAACTTGCACGGCGTGGCGAGAAATGCACCGGTTGTGCGTGCGGATGGGAAAAACGGTGGAAAGGATCTCACCGTCGCCATCGGTCGCGGCATCGCCGTAACCGGCTCGACACGCACCGACGATCGCGGCACGTCTGCACGCATTCGAATCCTCCCCGACGGCCGGCGCGAGCTGGTCATCGGCATCCGCGACGCTCAGTCGTTCGTCGACGGTGCGGTGCTGCTGCAGGCCTTCCGGGCGCCGGGCGTCAAGCGTCGGGCCGCTAGGCAGGCCGCGCGCGCTGGACTCGCCGCCAGGACCGCTCAGGTCAAGGAGCGCCGTACCGTGATCCAGGCGGCCGCGTCGGCGTACCGCAAGGCGCACCCCTACCACGCTCATCGGAACAACAAGGCCGCACTGGTCACCCACCTGCATTCGCTCGATTCGCTGCAGACGCTGGCGGCCAGCACGATCGCCTCCGATCTCACGGCGCTCGGTCTGAAGTAGAAAGTTCGGAGTCGAGCGGCGCTCGACTGAAATCCGCGGGGTAGTCCAGGCGCACGCTGGTGCGCATGGAAACCACACAGCAGCGCCGGCGCCCTCTGACATCCTCGGCGAAGGCGTCAGACTCGCAGCGCCTGCTCTCGGCGCAGCAGGTAGCGATCGAGACCGGCCTCCCCTACACGACGATCCGGAAGATCGTGCAGAACGGCGCGCTGCGTCGCGTCGTGCTGCCTGGCAGCCGCCGCTGGTGGCTCGACCGCCGCGACGTCGAGCGCTTCATCGAGACCGCCAAGCAAGGCACCGGAACCGCGGCGTAAGTCTCAGGTCGCCGGCAGATGTCGCTGACCGTAATCGCCATGGTGTTCGCCTCGAACCTTCCGTCGGGCCTCCGGTTGACGGCGCTCGCGTGCGCGAACTTCGCGGCCGACGACGGCCGACGGGTGTTCCCGGCGGTCGCTCGCCTGGCCAAGATGACCGCGAAGAGCCGAAGCCAAGTCGTTCGCGATCTTCGGCGCCTGGTCGCCCTCGGCGTTCTGGTCCTCGAGCGGCGCGGCGGCGGGACTGCCGCGTCGGTCTACGCCTTCAATCTCAAGGCGCTGACCAGTGTCGTGGGTGACACCGGTAGCACCGGTGCCACGGGTGGCACCGGTGCGCGCAGGGGTAGCACCGATGCGCCGGGACCAGTAGCACCGGTGCCACCCGATCCGTTAGTGGATCCGTCAAGAGCAAGACGATCCCCCCCTACCCCCGCAAGCGGGGGCCGCGTCAGGTTCACCAGACGTGAGCTGTTGGACGCGGAGAGCGACCTGCGAGCCTTCCGCGACGCTCAGCCGCGCGGCTGGATGGGCCCGGCCTATCAGCGCCCAGCGGGCTACCAAGAGCCCCGCCGCTGCCCACACGAGCCTCAGTGCACCGAACGAGCTATCTGCCTTCGGCTGTTCGCGCAGGCTCGCCGGGAGCGCATCGACGAGGCGCTCGCCGACAGGAGGACCGCATGAAGCGGCGCAGCGAATATCTGACCGTTGGCCGGGTGGCCAACTGGTTCGAACGTCCCGGCCGAGCCTTCGGCTTCATCGACACCGCGGACCGCGGCCGCGTCTTCCTCGGCCAGCGCAGTCTCGGCGCGCGCAACCGGCTGCACGCCGGCGACGTCGTCAAGGTCCGCGTCAGCACCGATCGCGCCGGCCGCCAGGTCGGCGACCTGGTCGACGTGCTGCAGAGTTCGGCGCCGGCCGGGGAGGGGGGTGGGGTTAGGTTCTCGGCATGGCCCACCACTTACGGGTGGGGACGGCGCGAATTCTCACGGGTGGGTGGCCCCGCCGATGCGCTGCAATTGCGTTCGGGTGACCGATGACGCCACCCGCGAACGCCCGCCATGCCCTCGTGGGCCGCCAAACCCTGGCCGCCGTCCTCGGCGTGAGCCTCCGGACCGTCAGCGATCTGGAGGCCGCTGGCGTCGTCGTTCCCGCCCGCCGCGGCCGCGGCGGGCGGAAGAGTCTCTATGACCTGGTCTATTGCGTGCCCGCCTACATCGCGACGCTGAAGGCGACGGCCCCTGCCACCGAGACGCTCACGACGGCCCGGCAGCGGGTGGCCGCCCTTCGCGCGACCGTGCTGCAGCAGCAGATCGACCGTCACGCGGGTAAGGTCGTTTCGATCGACGCCGCGCGGCGCGAGGCCTTCGAGAGCGGTCGGACCATCCGCACGCTACTCGAAGCGCTGCCGGCCCGCCTGAGCCACGAGATCGCCGCCTGCAGCGATCCGGCGCGGGTCTTCCAGATCCTCGACGGGGCGATCCGCGACGCCCTGACGACCATCGCCGATGCCCTCGACGCCCCCGACGACCCGCCGGCCGACGCCGCGCTCGAGGCCGCCCTGCCATGACCCCGCCCGATGCCCTGTGGACCGAGCTCGAGCAGCTGCACGTCGGCCAGGCGCCGCGCTACGCGGTGGCCGAGTACGGCGCCTGCGCGGTCTGCCTGGCGGGCCCCACGCTCGTCACGACGATCAGCACCGTCATCTGGTGCGCCTGTGAGCCCTGCGCGAACCGCTGGCCCGCCCCGCCGACGGCGCCGGCCCTGCGGCCGACCGAGGCCGAGGACTACCTCGAGCTGTTGCTGGCCATCTTCGCCGACTTCGACCCGCTGAACACCCACCGACCGCCCTTCGACCAGGAGATCCCGATGCCCATCAGCCGACCCAAGACCCAGCCCCCGCCCGCTGCGCCGCCTGCCGCGCCGCTCGACATCACGGCGCTCGAGCAGCTGCACGGGCCCACGGGCCTGCTGGTGGACCCGCGGCTGTTCCGCAAGCTGCCCGCGGAGCTGCGCGAGCTCATGACGGCCGGCGCCTTCCAGGCCGTCCGCGCGGCGCCGCCGGCCCTGACCGCGATGGAGCTGGACGCCCTCGCCCATCGCGTCTGGGAGCAGATCCGCGACGTGCCGATCGGGCCCGGCCCGGTGAAGAAGCCGGCCGCCACCGTCGCCCGGGATGCGCTGGTGAACGCCCCGACCGGGGTGCTCAAGGACATGATCCGGCTGTTGCAGGGCGCCCTCGGCATGCGCGCGACGCTGCTGCAGCGGCGGGGCGAGATCGATCGCGCCCTGGCGGCCCTCGACGTCCTGGGCGACCAGGCCTGGCGGGACTGATGTACGGCCACCTCCGCAACCCGGTCCTCTCGGCCTACGAGGCGGAGCTCTGCGCCGCGCCACCGGTGCGCCCGACGCCGCGCCAGGCGGCCGTCGTCGAGATGGCCCTGGTCGCGGTGCGGGAGCGCCGCGTGCGCCTGCCGGCGCAGGTCGAGATCCGCTGGTGTGCCCGCCTGGGCGCGATTCGCGGGTGCGCCACCCGCGAGGGCGACCGCTTCGCCATCTACCTGAACGTCGCGGCGCTCCCCCACCGGCGGGCGCTCTTCGAGGTCGCCGTGCACGAGCTCGCCCACGTCTCGGACTTCTACACCGGCAAGGCGCGGACCACGTCGCGGGAGGACCTCGAGCATCGCGCCCAGGCCTTCGCCGCGCGGGTCGTCCAGGGGGAAGCATGGCTCGGCGCCTGACCGTCGCCGCGCGCCTGCGCGCCGCCCTCGGCCTGCTGCGGGCCGCGCCGCGCCGGCCGTGGGGCGCGCTCCCCGGCACCGAGCCGCTCGGACGGGACGACTGGGGCCCCGCCCGGCGCGCGGTCTCACCGCGAGGCGTGGCGGCCTTCTGGGAGCGCCGCGCGGCCGCCAAGCGGGCGGCGGTCGGCCTCGGACCGGCGCCCCCGCACCGGCGCCACGAGGGCGAGACCTGGCGATGACCGCCGACTGCCGCGACTGCGGCTTCCGGTTCACGTTCGACGCGGCCTTCTACGCCGAGCGAGGGCTGCGGCCGCCGCGGCGCTGCAAGCGCTGCCGCACCGCCAGCCCCAAGCCGCGGCCGACGCGCCGGACGGCGACCGTGGTGAGTTACTGCGGTCGATACGGACTGCTTGCCGACCAGACCACCGGCGAGCGGTTCTTCTTCTCCCAGTTCGACCTGGCCGCCGGCGCGCACCTGCTGCCCGGGAGCCCGGTCACGTTCGAACCCGACGACGGCGCGGCCCCGATTCCGCCTGGTCACCACCCGCGGGCCCGCGCCGTCGTCCCTCAGCCGTCCGAAGGAGCCTGTACGCCATGAGCACCGACACCACCGCCCCCGGCACGACCTCCCTGCTGCGCCGCCCGATCCTCGAGCTCGACACGCGGGTGCAGCCCGATCTGAGCTACGTCCGCATCGACGGCGCCGACTACGCGCTGATGCATCCCGTCCTCTTCGGCCTGGCCGAGCACGTCCGGCTGATCCGTGACGGCGAGCGCGTCGATCGGCTGTCGGCGACGGCCGAGACCGACGCGGAGCGCGCTGAGCTGTCGCAGCTGCTCGACGCGATCGTGCGCCGCATCGTCAAGGCCCCGGACGACGTCCACCAGCGGCTGGTCGACCCCCACCGCCTGGCGATCGTCGCGGCCTACGGGGCCCAGGGGAGCCCGCTGCCCTCGGCCGGCGCGGCCCAGGCCGGCACCCCCGAGACGGCCGCGGCGGCGGCCCAGCGCCGGCGAGAAGCCGAGGCTTGGGCCCGCGTGGAGAGGCTGACCGACCCGCCGGCGGCCGGTGACGGCGAGGCCGCGTCGTGAGCGACCGGATCGGGCGTGCCGTCCTCGAGCTGACCACCGGCGGCCCGATCATCGCCGACCTGCAGCGGCTGCAGCGCGAGGGCCGCGGGGTCGACACGGTCTTCGGTCGGATCGGCGCGACGCTCAAGCGCGCCGTCGGCGTCGAGGGCGCCTCCGCGGTGGGGAGCGTCACGTCGGCGCTCACCGGCCTCGGCCGAGTGGCGGCTGGCACCTTCGCCGGCTTCCTCGGCGCCCAGGCCGTCATGCGCGGCGTCGGCGCGGTCTTCCACTTCGCCCGCGATGCGGCCTTCGGGCTGAACGCAACGCTCGAGACGACTGAGCTGCAATTCACCACACTGATGGGCGACGCGGACCGGGCCCGGGACCACGTCCGAGGCCTGTTCGACTTCGCGGCGAAGACGCCCTTCGAGACCGGCCAGGTCATCGAGGCATCGCGCCGGCTGCGCACGTTCGGTGGCGACGCGCTCGACACCGCCGACACCCTCACCGCCATTGGCGACGCGGCCGCGGCCACCGGGGCCCCGCTCGAGGACCTCGGCACCTGGGTCGGCCGACTGTACTCGTCGCTGATGGCCGGGCGGCCCTTTGGCGAGGCCGCGCAGCGGCTGCAGGAGCTGGCCGTGCTGTCGCCCGCGGCCCGGACCCGCCTCGAGGAGATGCAGAAGGCCGGCCAGAGCGGCGCCGCGATCTTCCGGGCCTTCCAGGGCGACCTCGCGGCCTTCACCGGCGCGATGGTCAGCCAGGCGAACACCTGGGGCGGTCTCACGTCGAGCATCACCGACGCGCTGCAGCTCGCCGTCGCCGACGGCTTCCGCCCGTTCTTCGACACCGCGAAGGACGGCGCCCGCCTGATCCTGCAGGTCCTCGGCTCCGACGGCATGGGCCGCGTCTTCGAGTCCATCAAGGGCCAGGTCGCCGCGGCGTTCGGCAGCGACAGCCAGGCGACCGTCAAGGCGTTCGCTGGCGGGCTGATTCAGGCCGGCCAGACCGGCCTCACGGTCGCCGACGTGCTGGTGCGCGCCTGGTCGGGCGTGCAGCTCGTCTACGCCGGCACCGCCTCGGTCACGTCGTCGCTGGTGCTGGCCCTGTTGAATCTCCACGACGTCGCCCTGCGGCTGCAGGAGCAGCTCCCCGGGGCCGTCGGCGCGAAGTACGCGGCGCTCCGGCAGGAGAACGAACAGCTCCGGCGGGTCTTCGAGGAGACCCAGCGCGCGTTTCACGAGCAGGCCGAAGGCGCCCTCGCCGGCGTGGTCGGCGACTCGGCCGCCGGCCGGGCGCTGGCGTCGGCCCGCGAGGCCCTGGCTGCGTTCGGCGCCGAGATCCAGCGCACCAGCCTCGCCGAGGAGCAGGCCGCCGCCGCCGGCGCCAAGCGCCCGCCGCAGCTCGACCAGCAGACCGCGGCCACGCGCCGCCTAGCCGAAGCCGAGGAGAAGCGCGCGCAGGCCCTACGGGCGTTCTACAACGAGCTCGGCGAGCGCGAGATCGAGAACGAGGAGCAGCGCCTCGAGGCGCAGGCCGCGGCCGCCAAGGCCGCCCACGAGCGCGCCACCGCCGAGCGGGCCCTCTGGAACGACATCGGCGTGCAGCGCATGGAGGCCGAGGCCGCCGAGCTCGAGCGGATCGACCGCGAGGCCGCGGCCTGGCGCGAGTACTTGAACTGGCTCGGCGAGCGCCGGATGGAGGCCGACGCCGCGGCGATGGGCAGCGCGGTCAGCCTGGGGAAGGTCTTCAAGCACGTCCAGGAGACGATCCGGACGCAGCTCGGCCCGACGATCCTGGCCGCGTTCACGGGCGGCGGCCACGCGGGCAAGGCCGCCGGCGGGCTCCTCGGCGGGGCGTTGATGGAGGGCCTGCTCGGCGACGGCAAGGGCGGCCTCGGGAAGCTCCTCACGGACAAGCTCGGCGCCACGCTCGGCGGCGCCCTGGGGAGCGTGCTGCCGGGCCTGGGCACCGCCATCGGCGGCCTCCTGGGCGGGATGGCTGACAAGGTCTTCGGCGGCCTCTTCGGCCGCGGCCAGCACAAGAAGGTCAACGACCTGCGGGACGCCTTCACGAAGACCGCGGGCGGGATCCACGAGCTGAACGTCACAGCCCAGGCCGCCGGCCTGACCCTCGACCGGTTCCTGCGCGCGAAGACCGTCCAGGAGTACGAAGCCGCGGTCAAGGAGCTCGAGGACGCCTTCGCCCGCCTCGACCGCGAGCGTCAGGACAACCTCGACTCGGCCAACAGCCTCTTCGACCAGATCATGGAGGCCGGCCGCAACGGCATCCCGGCGTCGATGCGGCCGACCATCGAGAAGCTCATCGAGCTCGGGCTACTGACCGACGAGCAGATCGAGAAGCTGCGCGGCCTGGGCGATGCGATGGGGCCCAGCACCCAGCAGATGGAGGACGCCCTCGCCACCATCGGCGGCCGCATCGAGGTCCTGGGCCCGCTCTACCAGCAACAGAAGCTCGACGAAACGTCGATGAAGTACGCCAACGCGATCCAGACGCTGATCGACGGCGGCGCCGACGTCGGCGGCGTGCTGTTCGATGCGCGCGAGGAGATCAGCGCCCTCGTGGTCGAGGCGGTCAAGGCGGGGAAGACCCTGCCGGCCAACCTCAAGCCCTGGGTTGAGGACCTCTTCAACGCCGGCAACCTCATCGACGAGAACGGCGAGAAGATCACCGACATCAGCGGGCTCCAGTGGGGCGAGGCGCAGAAGACCGAAGCGCAGATCGCCGAGGAGGGCTGGGAGAAGATCCTCGCCGCCATCGAACGCCTGGTCACGCACATCGCGGGCCCGCTCGAGGACGCGCTCGACGACGTCACCCGCGACCGGACCATCAACCTGATCCCGAAGGTCGGCGACATCAACCTCGACGACTACCGCGGCGATGACGTCGCGCGGACGCAACCCGTCCCGTTCCGCGAGGGCATCTTCCGCGGGCGGTTCCCCGCGGGCGGCCGCCTGGCGGCCCTGCACAACATCGAGTCGGTGGTGCCGCGCGACCGAGAGCTCGGGTTCGTCGCGCGCGTCCTGTCCGAGCTCAGCGGCCGCGGCGGCGCGTCGATCACGACCAACGCGACGAACGTCCTGCCGGTCATCATGGGCCAGGGCCTGTCGCCGCGGGAGATCGGGCGCCAGGCGGCCCGCTACCTGGCCGAGGCCGGGCTCACCGCCAACCACGCCGACGTCACCACCCGCATCGAGCAGGTCATCGAGCGGTACCTCGTGACCTACCCCGCCGCCCATCATGGTGCTCGGTAAGCTCTGCCTCCCGGGCGACGACGCGGTCCGCTCAATCAGGCGGCGACCAGGCGCGGGCGGTAAGGCCGACGGTTTGACGCGGCGGGCGCGCCTGGCGTAGAGTCCGCGCCAGTAGAAGACGCCGCCGGAGGGAGTTGGACGCTCCACACCGGCGGCTGACCCGTCAGCCGTCAGTAGCGGCCGATCGGGCTGCGCCAGATCCTACACGCTGGCGCATCCTGCCTGCCGCTGCCATTCGTTTAATCGGAGGCAGCATGACCCGCAAGAGCACCCGCCGCAAGACCACCCCGAAGACGCCCACGTCGCTCGACGTCCTGGCCGCGATGTTGGCCGGCCCCGAGCAGGACACCACGATGCAGACGTTGCTGCCGCTGGCCGAGCGGGAACTGTACGAGATCGTCGCTTGCCAGTTCGACCTTACAGTGGTAAAGCAGGCAGCGCACCGGATGGTGGGCACGGCCGGCGGCGCCAAGATCCTCCGCGCCATCGATCGCATCAAGGTGCAGCACTCGGGCACCGACGCCGAGGACGCGCTGTGCGAAGTCGAGTGGCGCAACGCGGAGGCCGGCTTCGCCCTCGGCGTGCTCGTCGGTCGGCTGATCACGGGCGGTGTGCGATGAGCGCCCGACTGTTGCCGTGGGAGAACGAGCGGGCGGCGCTGATGCACCTCGTCGAGCAGCTCGACGCCGATGCCGTGAAGTTGCTCGTCGATCGAGCGCGGGAGATCCTTCAGGAGCTGGAAGCCCCCCCAACGGGACCGCTCCGTGTGCTCTGGCGCGGCCACCGCATTGGTTGGTACCGGCACTGCCTCTTCATGCATCGGCAGGTATTGGGCGCCCGCCGTGACCAGGTGAAGTGGCGCGGCCTCGCCTGGGGTCCTGACGAACCGATCGTCGACCGGCAGATTCGAACCGTTGACGAAGTGGACCAGGCGATTCGTGAGGTGGTCGCCCAGGTCCCCTGGCTGACTGAGGGCGACCTCGGCCAGCACCTCAGCATCTCGATTGCGGACGATAGCTTCTACGTCGCCGCCGCCTTTCGGCGCGTCAAGATCAGGGCTGCCGCGCTGTATCTGAGCCCTGCCGCCCGCGCCCACGTCGACCAGCTCGCGGCACGCTACAGCGAGCCGGTCGCATAGCCTGGCCGCCGTGCGATCCGAGCCGGCGCTGAAGTTCCGCTGCCCGACCTGCGACGTCTACACCCCGACGCGCGTGGTCAGCGTCGCCGGCCCGCGTCGCCGGCGCGAGTGTCTCGACTGCGAGAACCGCTTCACGACGGTCGAGACGATGGTCCCGGATCAGCGCGCCGAGCCGAAGCACCGCCCGCGGCGGGCGGCGGCACCGGCGCCGAGGAGCTCATGATGGGGCAGATTCGACGACTCGGAAAGACCTGGTGGATCCGGTACTCGCGCGACGGCAAGCGCTTCGAGGAGAACACCCACACGGCCAAGGAGCAGACGGCGCGCCGATTGCTCCGTCTCCGTGAGGGCGACATCGCCAAAGGGCTCGCTGTCACGCCCCAGGCGTCGCAACTCCGCTTCGAAGAGGCCGCCGAGGACATGCTCCTCGACTACAGCACGAACGGGAAGCGCTCCGAAGACGCGGTCGAGCGCCGCGTGCGCAAGCATCTGCTCCCCTACTTCGCGGGGCGCCGGCTCGCGACTATCACGACGTCGGACGTTCGAGCGTACGTCGCTCGCCGACAGGCAGCTACGGAGTTCGTTCGGGACGCCTACGACCGACGCCTGCCGGACGGCACTACCCGCCGAGTCCCGGAGCTCCGAAGGCCGGGTCGGGTGTCGAACGCGGAAATCAACCGTGAGCTCCAGCACCTGAAGCGCATCTTCAGCCTCGCGAACAAGGCGGAAAAGGTGCTCCGATGCCCGCACATCCCACTCCTCCGCGAAGCGCCGCCGCGGGCGGGGTTTTTCGAGGTCGAGCAGTTCGAGGCGGTCTGCCGCCACCTGCCCGACCCGATCCGCGACGTCGTGACCTTCGCCTACATCACCGGCTGGCGGGTGCCCTCCGAGGTCCTAACCCTGGAGTGGCCCCAGGTCGACCTGGCGGCGGGGACCGTCGTCCTACACGCCGGCCGCACCAAGAACGGCGAGGGCCGGCTGTTCCCGATGACCGCCGACCTGCGGACGCTCCTCGAGACCCGCCGGCAGGCCGCCGACGCGCTCCGCGACGCCGGGACCCTGACGCCGCTGGTCTTCTTCAGGATGGTCGCCAAGGGCCGCCGTGGGCCCAAGGCCCCGAAGCCCATCACGGCGTTCACGAAGGCCTGGCGGACCGCCTGCGCGGCCGCCGGGTGCCCTGGGCGGATTCCCCACGACTTCCGCCGGACGGCGGTCCGCAACCTGGTCCGGGCCGGCATCCCGGAGCGGGTCGCCATGACGATGACCGGCCACAAGACCCGGTCGGTCTTCGAGCGCTACAACATCGTGAGCGAGGGCGATCTGCTCGACGCGGCCCGGAAGGCGACGGCCTACGCCGAGGCGCAGCGATCCGCGCGGCTGGGTAAGGATTGGGAAAACCCAGCCGCCCGCGCGGTGGCGCGGTTCGACGATCGGCGAATTTCCTAGGAAAGGATTGGAGGCGCCGCCCGGATTTGAACCGGGGATGGAGGTTTTGCAGACCTCTGCCTTACCACTTGGCTACGGCGCCGCGAACGTGCGGGGTGGGGCTGGGGAGCGTTCGGTCGGGGCTAGTCTCTCACGGGATGGGGACCGCTGTCGTCCGCCGTCGCCCCGTCGGGGCTTCGGCGAGACACCCTTCGCGTGGATTCAGAGCGAAGGGTGGAGCGGGAAACGGGATTCGAACCCGCGACTTCGACCTTGGCAAGGTCGCACTCTACCACTGAGTTATTCCCGCCCTCAGGACGTCCGCTCAGTGTAACAAACCGCTGCAAGATCGGGCAAGGCGCCGACGCTCACCACCCCTCCCTACCCGCGGAGCACCCGCGCGGCCTCTTCGGGCGCCACCGGGTTCAGCGCCGTGCCGCTGCCCAGGTCGAACCCGGTGGCCCGCAGCACCCGCGGCACCACTTCGAGGTGCCAGTGGTAGGCGTCGTCGGCGGCCTCGCTGTAGGGCGCCGAGTGGAGCACCACGTTCAGGGCCGGTCGCTCGAGCCGCCGCGCCATCCGCTGCGCCACGTCCTGGACGCCGCCGGCCACGGCGGCCAGCAGGCTCTCGGGGGCCTGTTCGAACCGCGCGTGGTGCGCCCGCGGCAGCACCCAGGTCTCGAACGGCCAGGCGGCGGCGTAGGGGCACAGCGCCACGACGTCGTCCGCCGCCCGCACGATCCGCGATCGCGCCGCCAGCTCGTGGCCGACGACGGCGCAGAACACGCAGCGCCCGTAGGTCGCATAGTGGCGGTGCGCGCCGGCCAGTTCGGCGGCCAGCACCGGCGGCACCACCGGCATCGCGATCACCTGTGAGTGGGGGTGGGCCAGCCTCGCCCCGGCCTTGACGCCCTCGTTCTTGACGACCAGGGCGGCGCGCATGCGGGTGTCGTGCTTCAGGTCGGCGAGCCGGTCGCGCCACGCCACCAGCACGCGCGCGAGAGCGTCGAGCGGCATCGTCGCCCAGGCGGCGTCGTGGCGCGGGGTCTCGATGACGACCTCGTGGGCGCCAAGGCCGTGCATGCACTCGTAGGCGCCCTCGCGCCGGTGATCGAGGGTGCCCTCGACGCGCAGCGCCGGCACCCGGTTGGGGACCACGCGCAGCAGCCAGCCGCGACCGTCGGCCGGACCGGCCGGGCGCACGGCGTGGATCTCCCGGCCGGCCACCGCTTCCTCGCCCTCGCACAACGGGCAGTAGCCGTCGTCGATCGGCGCCACCGGATCGAGGTCGAAGTCGCGGCGCCGCAGCGGCTCGTCGGCGGCGATCACCACCCACCGGCCGGTAATCGGATCGGCGCGCCATTCCGACATCAGACACTCCCCTGCCCGGCTACCATCCCGGCCGGAAGGCGTCGACGATCACCGCGACGTGCGGCCGGCCCTCGCCGAAGACGATGGCCACGACGTCGAACCGCGCCGGCGCCCGGCCGAGCCGATGCCGGGCCAGATAGTCCGCGGCCATCAGGGCCAGCCGTCGCTGTTTCTGCACGGTGACAGCCGCGGCCGGATCGCCGAACCGGCGATCGCGGCGCGCCTTCACCTCCACGAACACCACGTAGGGCCCGTCGCGCGCCACCACGTCGATCTCGCCCAGACGGGTGCGATAGCGCCGGGCCAGGAGCCGATAGCCGCGAGCCTCCAGCACCCGGCACGCGGTGTCCTCCCCGTCGCGTCCGAGGGCCTGTCGCGCCAGAGTCACGCCGGCGCTGGTGCAAGTCGCGATCCGTCGTCAGGCGCGGCCGGCGACCGCAGTGAGGCATTCGTCGAAGATGCGCACCGCGGTGTCGGCCTGCGTGCGGCTCAGCACCAGCGGCGGCGAGAACCGCACGGCATTGCGCCCGGCGCCCAGGATGAGCATGCCGCGCCGGAAGGCCTCGCCGACCACCGCATCGCGTTCGGTCGTGGCCCGCTCCTTGGTCTGGCGGTCGCGCACCAGTTCCACGCCGACCATCAAGCCCTTGCCGCGCACGTCGCCGATGAGCGGATGCTTGTCCATCAGCGCGCGGAGCCCCTGCTGCAGGTGGTCGCCGACGTCGGCGGCGTTCTTCACCAGGGCGTCGCGCAGCAGGCCGATGGTGGCGATCGCCGCGGCGCACGACACCGGATTGCCGCCGAACGTGCTGGCGTGCGCGCCCGGCGGCCAGGCCATGACGTCGGCCTTGGCGATGGTCACGCCGAGCGGCAGGCCCGAGGCGATGCCCTTGGCGGCGGTGACCACGTCGGGCTCGACGCCGAAGTGCTCGATGGCCCACATCCGCCCGGTGCGGCCCATCCCCGACTGCACTTCGTCGACCATCAGCAGCATGCCGTGCCTGCGGGTCAGCGCCCGCAGCCGCTCGTGGAAGGCCCTGGCCGGCACGACGTAGCCGCCTTCGCCCTGGATCGGCTCGACCAGCACCGCGGCGACGTCGTCGGGCGAAATGAGGTGGACCAGCACCTGCTCTTCGAGGAAGTCGAGGCACTCGGCGCCGCAGCGGTCCGGGGTCAGGCCGACCGGGCAGCGATAACAGGTGGCGTAGGGCGCGTGGAACGTGCCCGGTGCCATCGGCCCGAAGCCGCGGCGCTGGATGGCCTTGCTCGAGGTCAGCGACAACGAGCCCAGCGTCCGGCCGTGGAAGCTGCCCAGGAAGCCGAGGATGCCGAAGCGTTTCGTCTGGTAACGGGCCAGCTTGATCGCCGCCTCGTTGGCCTCGGTCCCCGAGTTGGCGAAGAAGGTCCGCACCGGCGCCGGCATCGGCGCCGTCGCCGCCAGGTCCTCGCCGAGCCGCACCTGCGGCTCGTAGTAGAAGTCGGTGCCCGACATGTGCAGGAACTTCTGGGCCTGGTCGACGATCGCCGCGACCACCGTCGGATGGGCGTGGCCGGTCGAATTCACGGCGATGCCGGCGGCGCAGTCGAGAAAGACGTTGCCGTCCACGTCCTCCACCGTCGCGCCCTCGCCGCGGGCGATGACGAACGGGTAGTCGCGCGTGTAGGACGGCGACACCACGTGGCGGTCGCGCTCGATGAGGGCCTTGGCCTTGGGGCCGGGCAACGCGGTCTTCAGCACCGGGGCGTCCATCGGGTCTCCTGGCTGGGTCACTTGCGCTTCCAGCGTGTGCCCTGCGGCCCGTCTTCGACGAGCACGCCGAGCGTCGCCAGTTCATCGCGAATGCGGTCCGACGCCGCGAAGTCACGACGCCGTCGCGCCTCCTGCCGTTCGGCCATCCGCCGTTCGATATCGGCCTCGGACAGCTCCGAGCGGGCGTCCTCGGCGGCCCGCAGCGCCACCACGCCGACGACGGCGTCGAAGTGGTCGAAAGCGGCCTGCACCGCCGGCACGTCGGCGGCGCCGAGCGCCCCGGCGTCGATCGCCGAGTTCATCGCCCGGACCAGCTCGAACATCGCGCCGAGGGCTCCGGCGGTGTTGAGGTCGTCGCGCATCGCGGCGTCGAAGGCGGCGCGGCCCTGGGCCACGCGCTCGGCCACCTCGGGATGGGGCGTGCCGGCCGGCCCGGCGCCGACCACGGCCAGCCGGCCGAGGAAGTCGGTCAGCCGGCGCAGCGCCTCTTCGGCCTGGGCCATGCCGGCCCAGGTGAAGTTGAGCCGGGTGCGGTAGTGCGCCGAGAGCAGCAGGTAGCGCAGCGTCGAGGCGCGGAAGCCGCGCGCGGTGACGTCCGAGATCGTGAAGACGTTGCCGAGCGACTTCGACATCTTCTGGTTCTCGACCAGCAGGTGCTCGAAGTGCACCCACACCCGGGCGAACGGCTGCCCGGTGGCACACTCGCTCTGGGCGATCTCGTTCTCGTGGTGCGGGAACACCAGGTCGATGCCGCCGGCGTGGATGTCGATGGGCGGCTCGCCGAGCAGCCGCAGGGCCATCGCCGAGCATTCGATGTGCCAGCCCGGGCGCCCCGGCCCGACGCCGGCGTCCCAGGTCGGCTCGCCCGGCCTGGTCGCCTTCCACAGCACGAAGTCGCGGGCGTCCTCCTTCTCGTAGCTGTCGCTGTCGACGCGCGCCCCGGGCTGGATGCCGGCGTGGTCGAGCCGCGCCAGCCGGCCGTAGCTCGGCATCGTGGCGATCTTGAAGTAGATCGACCCGTCGCTCCGGTAGGTGTGTCCCTTGCGCTCGAGGGTGGCGATCATGTCGGCCATCGCCTGGATGTTGGCCGGATCGGTGGCCCGCGGGTTCTCCTCGGACGGCTCGAGGCCGAGCGCCGCGCAGTCGTCGTGGAACGCCTGGATGTAGCGCTCGGTGTACTCGGCCAGGGGCACGCCCTCGCGCTCGGCGCCGGCGATGGTCTTGTCGTCGACGTCGGTGAAGTTGACCACCTGGCGCACCGGGAGGCCGGCGACGTACTTCAGCGTCCGGCGCAGCACGTCGAGCCCGATGAAGGTGCGGAAGTTGCCGATGTGGCCGCGGGCGTAGACGGTGAGGCCGCAGGCGTAGAGGCGCACCGGCTGCCCCGCCGCCGGCGCGAAGTCCTCCTTCTGCCGCGTGAGCGTGTTGTACAGGCGCATCGTGACCAGCCGCGGCTCAGGCCATCGCCTGGCGGATGTGACAGACCAGCGTCGCGCCCTCGGGGCGCCAGTCCACCGACAACCCGGGCCCCCTCGACAGGTGCGTGGCGGCCAGCGTCGGCGCGTGCGGACAGATGATGTACACGTCGAGGCCCTCGGGCGTGCGCGCGAAGCGGAAGTCGATCGGCGAGCCGTCGGCGCGGGTGGCGGCGATCGCCGCCTCGGCCGCCGTCACCACCTCGTCGGCCACCGTGGCGGCCACCGACTTGCCGCCGGCATAGGTGGCGACGTGCGACGCCAGATCGCGCACCGCGCCGAGCATGGCCCGGCCGCCGGCGATCTGCATGGTGAACTCGAAGGACGTCCGCGTCATCGTCATACCGAGATGTTGTCGAAGAGCCGGCGGGCGCGGCGGATGTCGGCCTCGACCTGCTCCTTCAGGGCGTCGACGTCGGCGAAGCGCCGCTCGTCGCGCAGCCGCTGCACGAAGCTGAGCGACACCGCCGCGCCGTAGAGATCGGCCGACAGGCCGAGGACGTGGGTCTCCACCGTGACGGCGCTGCCGGCCTCGAAGGTCGGCCGAACGCCGACGTTGGTGAGCGACGGCCAGCGGGTGCCGGCGATGTCGATGGCCGTGGCGTAGACCCCGGTGGGTGGCACGAGCTCATTCTCGGTCGAAAGGTTGGCCGTGGGGAACCCCAATTCCCGGCCGCGGCGCGCCCCCGCCACCACCACCCCGTCGATGGCGTAGTGGTGGCCGAGCAGCGCCCCGGCCTCGTCCACCCGCCCTTCGCTGACCAGCCGCCGGATGCGCGTGCTCGAGACGACGAACTCCTTGTAGCGCACCGGGTCGATCTTCTCGGCGCGGAAGCCGTACTGCTGGCCCAGGGTGCGCAGGACCGAGAAGGTGCCGGCGCGGTCGCGGCCGAACAGGAAGTCGGCGCCGACCCACACCTCGGCGACCCGCAGCCAGTCCACCAGCACCGCCCGCACGAAGGTCTCGGGCGACCACTGCGACAGCTCCGGCGTGAAGCGCACGACGGCGGTGCCGTGGACGCCGGCGTGCTCGAGCGCCCGCAGCTTCTGCGCCATGGTCATCAGCAGCGGCGGCGCCTTGTCGGGACGCACGATCCGCGGCGGATGGGGATCGAAGGTCAGCACCACCGCGGTGGCGCCGCGCTCCCCGGCGCCGCGCCGGATGCGCTCGACGATCTTCTGGTGGCCGCGGTGCAGCCCGTCGAAGTTGCCGAGGGCCAGCACCGGGCTCATCCAGCGCACCGGCCGCGGGTCGTCGGGGAAGTAGACGACGTCCATCAGGCCGCCCCGCCCGCGGCGGCGGTGGTCTCGACCTCGACCTCGACGTCGACCACCAGGCCGTCGTGCGCCAGCGCCAGGCCGGCAGGCAACGCCGCGCAGGTGGCCTCGTGCGGCAGGTCGTGGCAGATGTGGGTGAAGAGGGTGCGGCTGGCGCCGATCCGCGCCGCCGCCGCCGTCGCTTCGGCGACCGTGAAATGGGTGGGATGGGGCCGGTGCCGCAGGGCGTCGACGACCAGCACGTCGAGGCCGTCGAGCAGGGCGAACGACGGCTCGGGAATCGCACTGCAGTCGGTCAGATAGGCAAAGCGCCCGAAGCGGAACCCCAGGATCGGCAGCCGCCCGTGCAGCAGCGGCACCGGCGTCACCGCCACGCCGGCGACGGCGAACGGACCGGTGATCTCGCGCAGGTCGAGCTGCGGCACGCCGCCGCCGGCCTGCGGCGGCGGCGAGAAGGCATAGGCGAACACCCGCTGCAGTTCGGCCGCCGTCCGCGCGTCCGCGTAGAGCGGCATCGGCGCCTGCATCAGCACGTTGAACCGGCGCAGTTCGTCGAGCCCCATCACGTGGTCGGCGTGGCTGTGGGTGTAGAGCACGGCGTCGACACGGGTCAGTGCGTGGGTGAGCGCCTGCTGACGCAGGTCGGTGGCGGTGTCGACCAGCAGCACCGGCCCGTCCTCGACGGCGACGAGAATCGACGGCCGCAGGCGCCGATCGCGCGGATCCGAGGAGCGGCACACCGCACAGGTGCAGCCGATCATCGGCACGCCGTGCGAGGTGCCGGTCCCCAGGAAGGTGACGCGCGCCGGCCGCATCGCAGGCAGGCTTCCGCTCAGGCTCCGCTGGCGCCCTTCACGGCCAGGAAGCGCATGCGCAGCTCGTAGAGCAGCTGCTCGAGGAACTGGCGCTCCTCGCTGGTGAGATTGCCCTTGGTCTTCTCTTCCAGCAGCCCCAGCACCTCGATCACGTGCGACGCCTGTTCGAGGTTGGGCGCACGCTTCTCCCCGGTCGTCGGGTCGGCGACGTCGCCGAAATGGACGGCGGCGCTGCCGGCCAGGGAGTAGAGGAACGCGACGAAGCTGACGCGGGCGTCCGCGGAGGGCGAGGACGTATCGGGCACGGCGAATCTCGAATGGTAGCATGACCGCCATGAGCGAAGCCGCGGCCGCCGCGTTCGGCGATCTGGTGCGGATCATGCGCGTCCTGCGCGCGCCGGGCGGGTGTCCGTGGGACCGCGAGCAGACCCTGCAGTCGCTGCGCCCGTTCGTGCTCGAGGAGACCTACGAGCTGCTCGACACCCTCGATCGCGGCGACCTCGCCGGGCTCCGCGAGGAGCTCGGCGACTTCCTGTACGAGGCGGTCTTCCTGGCGCAGATTGCCGAGGAGGGCGGCCACTTCTCGATTGCCGACGCCGTTGCCGGCATCGCCGCCAAGCTGGTGCGGCGGCACCCGCACGTGTTCACCCCCGACGGCCAGCCGCTGGCCGCGGCCGACGCCCTCACCACCGGCGAGGTGCGGCGCCGCTGGGAGGACCTCAAGGCCGACGAGCGCAAGGCCACGGGCCGGGCCGAGACATCGGCGCTCGACGGCGTGCCGGCGACCCTGCCGGCGCTGCTGCGCGCTTACGAGCTCACCGCGCGGGCCGCCGCGGTCGGCTTCGACTGGGTCCGCGCCGACGACGTGCTCGACAAGATCGACGAAGAAGCCCGGGAGGTCCGCACCGCCGCCGGCCGCGGCGACGCCGCGGCGCTCGAAGACGAGATCGGCGACCTGCTGTTTGCCGTCGCCAACTACGCCCGCAAGCTCGGCGTCGAGCCGGAGGCGGCCCTGCGCCGCGCCGCCGCCAAGTTCCACGGCCGCTTCACGCGCATGGAGCAGCTGGCGCGGGTCGACGGCGGCGCCCTCGCCGGCCTGTCGCTCGACGCGCAGAACGCGCTCTGGGATCGCGTCAAGGCCGGCGAGGGTCACGGGCCGGCGGCAGCGCCGCCGGCCACTGACGCGTCCGGCCGCTGATCGCCGCCACCTGCAGGCGGCGGCCATCGGTCACCACCCGCACCGCGCCGTCGCGATCGGTGCGCCAGACGTCGACGTGGGCAGCCGCCAGGCGGCCCATCGCCGCCGGCGCCGGATGCCCGAACGGATCGTCGCGGCCGGCGCTGATCAAGGCGACCACCGGCCGAACCGCTTCGAGAAACGGCACCGTCGTGCTGCCGGCGCTGCCATGGTGGGCCACTTTCAGCACGGTGACCGCCGGCGTGTCGTCGATGGCCGCTTCCGTCAGCACCGCGGCGATCTCCGGCTCGACCTGGGCGCCGATGTCGCCGGTGAGCACGAGGCGCACGCCGCCGAAGGTCACCGCGAGCACCACCGAGTCGTCGTTGCGGATGCGCTGACGTTCCCAGTCCGGCGGCGGCGGATGCGCGACGTCAACGGTCACGGCGCCGATGGCCAGCCGGTCGCCGCGCTGCACCACCCGCCACGACGCGCCGGCCGCGGTGGCGGCACCGCGCAGCGCCGCGGCCGCGGCGTCGCCCGCCACGGGCACTCCGGTCCACACTTCGGCCGGGCCGAACTCCTCGACGATCGCCGTGGCTCCGCCGATGTGGTCGGCGTCGGCGTGGGTCACCACCAGGTAGTCGAGGCGGCGGACGCCGTGGGCGCGCAGCGCCGGGCCCACGACCCGGGCGCCGACGTCGAACCGCGACCCGGCGGGCCGGCCGCCGGCGTCGACGAGCATCGCCCGGCCGTTGGGAAACCGCAGCAGGATGGCGTCGCCTTGGCCGACGTCGAGCGCCACCATCTCGAGCGTGGCCGACGATCTGGGCACCAGGGTTGGCGGCGCGACGGCGATCCACGCGGCCGCCGCGCTCACCGCGCCGAGTGCCCAGGGCCGCAGACGGGCCGCCCATGGACCGCGGCCGGGCACCCGCGCCCACAGCCACGCAACCAGCGCCGCGTAGTAGGCGGCGACGACGCCGGGCGCCGGGGCCGGAATCCGCCACGTCAGCACCGGCGCCAGGTCGACGACCCGTGACGACTCGACCACCAGCCACGCCCCGACCCGCAGCCCCACACCGGCCAACGGCGCCACCGGCGGCAGCACGGCATCGGCCACCACCGCCGCCAGCGCCGCCACCTGCGCCACGGCCATGCCGGGAATGGCGACAGCGCTGAGCACGACGCCGGCGACGGTCACCTGGCCAAAGGCCGACGCGACGACCGGCAGCAGCGCGATCTCGGCCCAGCACGAGGTCTCGAAGAGCGCGCGGCCCAGCCGTCGCCACCGCGGACGCGCCGGCTCGTCGTCCCCGAGGCCGACGAGCAGCCCGGCCGTGGCCAGCACCGTCAGCCAGAACGCCGTGTCCAGCACCAGCAGCGGATCGGCGACGACCAGCGCGGCGCCGGTCGCGGCCAGGACGTTGACGGCGGCGCCGCGCTGATCGAGGCTCCGCGCCAGCAGGCCCACCACCGCCATCCCGGTGGCGCGCAACACCGAGGCGCCCCCACTGCCGCCGACGACGAAGGCATAGCCGACCAGCACCGCCGCCGTCAGCCCCAGCGCCCAGGGGCCACCGCCGGCCACCCGCCAACACACCCAGAACGCCAGCGCGCTCAGCACTGCGATGTTGCCGCCCGAGATCGCGATCACGTGCACGGTGCCGGCCCGCTGCAACCGGGCGGTGAGGTCGGAGTCGAGGCCGGCGCGGTCGCCGACGAGCACCGCGGTGCCGACGGCCGCGGCCTGGAGGTCGGGCGCCGCCGCGCTGGCGATGGCGCGTCGGGCCCGCGCGCGCAGCCGGGCCGCCCCCTCCTCCGCCCAGCTGCCCTCGGCAACCGCCTCGACCAGCAGCGCGCTCTTGACGCTGCCGGTGAGCGCCAGCCGACGCCGGACCAGGTCCATCACCGGGTCGGGCGCTCCGAGGTTGCGCGCCGTCGCCGGCCGCCGCAGGGTGGCCGTGACCCTCACCGTGCGCCCGGCCCGCCACTCGCCGGCGCGGGCCGCCGCCACCCCGCCGTTGACCGCCAGCAGCAGCGGGCCGTCGGCGGCGGTCGGACACGCGCAGGGCCCCACCGCCACCTCGGACACCGCCATCCGCAGCAGCGTGACCGGGCCGTCAACCGCCGCGTCGGCGGTCAACCGGCCGGTCACCTGCACCGGGACGCGCGGCCCCGGCGCGTCGTCGGCCAGGACGCCGGCGGCATCGAGCACGCGCACGACCGACGGCCGGGCCGCGGCGGCCACCGCCATTCCGCCGCGCGCCGCCGACAGTCCGACGCCGGCCACAGCCGCGGCAAGGACCAGGGCCACGGGCCGACGTCGGGCCGCGGCCGCCCAGACGACGGCGACCGCGAGGCCGCCGCACCCTGCGGCCGGTCCGACCGCATCGGGCCACCAGACGCCCGTCGACGTCCCGGCGGCAATCACGACGGCCAGCAGCACCGGCAGGTACGGCATGGCCGACGGCCGTGCAAGGAGCGGGGCGCCCGACCGGGCGGCCGGGCGCACGACGAACGCGCCGCGGCCGGGCCCGGACGTCGCAGTTCCCGCGCGCGTCGACCGCGCCGCGAGTGGCGGATTCCGCGCTGGCTACGGCGTGGCCGGCGCCGCCGCCACGTAGTATTCCTGCAGCGAGCGGACGTCGAGTTCGCGGGCCTTGAGCGCCCGCACCGCCTCGGCGGCCGCGGCCGCGCCGGTCATCGTCGTGATGCAGGGAATGCCCGTCATCATCGCCGCCCGCCGCACCGCCTTGTCGTCGAAGAACGACTCGAGGCCGAGCGGTGTGTTGACGACCAGCTGGATCCGCCGGTTGACGATCTCGTCGGCCAGGTTGGGCCGGCCCTCGTTGACCTTGTAGACGACGCCGCACTCCAGGCCGTGCGCCCGCAGGTACACCGCCGTGCCGCGGGTGCCGACCAGCGAGAAGCCGGCATCGGCGAGCGTCCGCGCGATCGGCAGCAGTTCGGGCTTGTCGTCGTTGTTGACGCTGAGACAGACGGTGCCCTGTTCGGGCAGCCGCTGGCCGGCGCCCAGCATGGCCTTCACGAAGGCGTGGCCGAAGTCCTCGGCGCCGCCCATCACCTCGCCGGTCGACTTCATCTCCGGCCCGAGCAGCGTGTCCACCCCGGGGAAGCGGATGAAGGGGAACACCGGGCTCTTGACGAACACACCGGCCGGCACGAGATCCTCGGTGAGGCCGAGGTCGGCGAGCGTCTTGCCGGTCATCAGCCGCGCCGCCACCTGGGCGAGCGGCACGCCGGTGGCCTTGGCCAGGTACGGGATGGTGCGCGACGCCCGTGGATTCACCTCGAGCACGAAGATCTCGTCGTCCTTGAGCGCGTACTGGACGTTCATCAGGCCGACCACCTTGAGCGCCTTGGCGATGCGCCGGGTGTAGTCGCGCAAGGTCTGCAGGTGGCGGTCGGAGAGGCCGGTCGGCGGGACCACGCACGAGCTGTCCCCGGAGTGGATGCCGGCCTCCTCGATGTGCTCCATGATCCCGCCGATGACCACCGCGCCGGTGGCGTCGGCCACGCAGTCGACGTCGAGCTCCTTGGCGTGCTCGAGGAAGCGGTCGATGAGGATCGGGCGGTCGTGGGAGACGTCGACGGCCGAGGCCATGTAGCGGTCGAGCGAGGCCATGTCGTAAACGACGGCCATCGCCCGGCCGCCCAGCACGTAGGACGGCCGCACCACCACCGGGAACCCGATCCGGCCGGCCGCCTCGCGCGCCTCCTGGCGCGACACCGCCGTGCCGCTGGCCGGCTGCGGGATGCCGAGATCCCAGAGCAGCTGCGAGAAACGCTTGCGGTCCTCGGCCAGGTCGATCGAATCGGGCGAGGTGCCGACGATGGTGACGCCGGCCTCCTGCAGCGGCAGCGCCAGCTTGAGCGGGGTCTGGCCGCCGAACTGCACCACCACCGAGACGTCGGCGTTGCCCTCGCGCTCCCGCTCGATGACCGCCATGACGTCCTCGAAGGTCAAGGGCTCGAAGTAGAGGCGGTCGGCGGTGTCGTAGTCGGTCGAGACCGTCTCCGGGTTGCAGTTGACCATCACCGTCTCGAAGCCGTCCTTGCGGAAGCCGAACACGGCGTGGCAGCAGCAGTAGTCGAACTCGATGCCCTGGCCGATGCGGTTCGGCCCGCTGCCGAGGATCACGACCTTGCGGGCGGCGGTCGGGTCGGCCTCGCAGTCGCGCTCGTACGAGCTGTACATGTAGGGCGTGAACGACTCGAACTCGGCGGCGCAGGTGTCGATGCGCTTGAAAACCGCGCGCAGCCCGCGTTCGGCGCGCTTGTCGCGCACCGCCGACTCGTCCACCTGGAGGATGAGCGCCAGCTCGCCGTCGCCGAAGCCGGCGCGCTTCAACGTGCGCAGCAGGTCCGGCGACATGTCGCGCAGCCCGACCAGCTCGGCGGTGCGCCGCAGATCGACCAGATCGGCGAACTGCTGCAGGAACCACGGATCGATCCGCGTCAGCTCGTGCAGGCGCTCGACGGTCCAGCCGCGCTCCAGGGCCTCGAACACCGCCCACATCCGCCGGTCGGTGGGTACCGACACCCGGCGGCGCAACGCCGCGTCGAGTTCCTCGGCGGTCGCCGCCTCGGGCCGGGCGCCGGCCGACGGCGCCAGGCCGAACAACCGGCCCTCCTTGCCCAGCTCGAGCGATCGCACGCCCTTCTGGAACGCCTCCTTGAAGGTGCGGCCGATGGCCATCGCCTCGCCCACCGACTTCATCTGCGTGGTCAGGGTGCGGTCGGCCTGCGGGAACTTCTCGAAGTTCCAGCGCGGGATCTTGACCACCACGTAGTCGATGGTCGGCTCGAAGGAGGCCGGCGTCAGCCGGGTGATGTCGTTGGGAATCTCGTCGAGGTGGTAGCCGAGGGCGAGCTTGGCGGCGATCTTGGCGATCGGGAACCCGGTGGCCTTCGAGGCCAGCGCCGAGCTGCGCGACACCCTCGGGTTCATCTCGACGACGACCATGCGGCCGTCGGCGGGGTTGATGGCGAACTGGATGTTCGAGCCGCCGGTCTCGACGCCGACCCGACGGATGATCCGCCGACCGGCGTCGCGCATCCGCTGGTACTCCTTGTCGGTGAGGGTCTGCGCCGGCGCCACCGTGATCGAGTCGCCGGTGTGGACGCCCATCGGGTCGATGTTCTCGATCGAGCAGATGACGACGAAGTTGTCGGCGACGTCGCGCATCACCTCCAGCTCGAACTCCTTCCAGCCGATCACCGACTCCTCGATCAGCACCTCGTGGACCGGGCTGAGGTCGAGGCCGCGGCCGCAGATGTCCTTGAACTCCTCGATGTTGTAGGCGATGCCGCCGCCGACCCCGCCCATGGTGAACGACGGGCGGATGATCGCCGGAAAGCCGGTGGTCTCGACCGCTTCGAGGGCCTCGGCCATGGTCTTGACGACGGCACTCCTCGGCACGTCGAGACCGAGCTCGATCATCGCGTCGTGGAACAACTGGCGGTCCTCGGCCACCTTGATGGCCTCGACCGACGCGCCGATGAGCTGCACGTCGTACTTGGCCAGGATGCCGGCCGCGTGGAGGCCGACGGCGAGGTTGAGCGCGGTCTGGCCGCCGACCGTCGGCAGCACGGCGTCGGGCCGTTCCTTGGCGATGATGCGCTCGACGACCTCGACGGTGAGCGGCTCGACGTAGGTGCGGTCGGCCAGCTCGGGGTCGGTCATGATCGTCGCCGGATTGCTGTTGACGAGGATCACCTCGAGGCCCTCGGACTTCAGCGCCTTGACGGCCTGGGTGCCGGAGTAGTCGAACTCGCAGGCCTGCCCGATGACGATCGGGCCGGAGCCGATGACGAGGATGCGGTGGAGGTCGGTGCGTCGAGGCATGTGGGCTACTGCCGTTCCATGAGATCCACGAACTGCCGGAACAGGTAGTCGGCGTCGTGTGGACCCGGCGAGGCCTCGGGATGGTACTGCACCGAGAACCACGGCCGGGTGACGTGGCGCAGTCCTTCGACGGTGCCGTCGTAGAGGTTGCGGTGGGTCACCTCGACGCCCTCGGGAATCGACTCCGGGTCGACGGCGAAGCCGTGGTTCTGCGAGGTGATCTCGACCTGGCCGGTGGCCAGTTGTTTCACCGGGTGGTTGGCGCCGCGATGGCCGAACTTCAGCTTGTAGGTCTCGGCGCCGAGCCCGAGCGCGAGGAGCTGGTGGCCGAGACAGATGCCGAACACCGGGGCGCCGGCGGCAATCACCGCCTTGACGTTCTCGATGCCGTAGCCCACCGCCGCCGGATCGCCGGGGCCGTTGCTGAGGAACACGCCGTCGGGCTTCCAGGCCAGCACGTCGGCGGCCGGCGCCGCGGCCGGGAACACCCGCACCTCGCAGTTGTGCGCCGCGAGTCGCCGCAGGATGTTGGTCTTGATGCCGTAGTCGTAGGCGGCGACCCGCAGGGTCCGCGCCGCCCGCCGCTCCGGTGGGACGCCGAAGCTGGCCTGGGTCACGGTATCGGCCAGCGACTGGGCGAAGTCGTAGGGCGCCGCGCAGGTGACGTCCTTGACCAGATCGGCGCCTTCCATCTGCGGGACGGCGCGGGCCCTCTCGATGAGCACCTGGGGGTCGACGGCCCCGGTGGCGATCACGCCGCGCATCACCCCGGCGGAGCGCAGCTTGCGGGTCAGCGCCCGGGTGTCGATGTCGGCGATGGCGACGATGCCGTGGCTGGTGAGGTACTCCTTCAACGTGCCCTGGGCCCGCCAGTTGCTGGCCACCGGCGACTGGTCGCGGATGATGAAGCCGGCCACCTGCGGGCGCTCGGACTCGTGGTCGGTGGCGGCGACGCCGTAGTTGCCGATCTGCGGGGCCGTCATCGTCACCAGCTGGCCGGCGTAGGAGGGATCGGTGAGCACCTCCTGATAGCCGGTCATGCTCGTGTTGAAGACGACTTCGCCGCTGGTGTCACCGGCGGCGCCGGCGGCGACTCCCTGATACCAGGTGCCGTCCTCGAGCGCCAGAATCGCGGTCATGGGGTCCGTGGCCTTTCCGTGGTCAACGACACGGCCACGCGGGCCCGGGCTCCGGGCTCGACGCGGGTCGTGGTGGTGATGGGCAGATAGCCCTCGAGCTGAATGCGAATCGTATGCGCACCGGGCGCCACGCCCGGCAGCGTCAGCGGCGTGCGTCCGACCGGGCGCCCGTCCACGGCCACCGTGGCTCCAGCGGGACGGGAGTCGACGACGAGCGTGCCCGGGCCAGCCGGCGCGGCAGCCGCTGGCGGCGCCCCGGTGCGGCGCAGCGTGACTTCGATCGCCCGCGACGGACGTCCGGCATCGAGGGTCACCCGCTGGTCCGCGGCGTCGAACCCCGGCCGCGACAGGCGGACCGCGTACGCCCCGAGCGCCAGGTCGCGGACCGCCAGCGGCGTCACCCCCCGGCGCTGGCCGTTGACGAACACCTCGGCACCGGTAGGGCTCGAGCGGACGAGGAGACGCCCCGGCAGCGACGCCGCGGCGGAACGGGCACTGGCGGCCGGACGCGGCCGGGCGGTGGCGCCGCGGGCGGACTCGGCCGCGGGTTGGAGCGCGGTGTCAGACGCCGCGGTCCGCGACGAGTCGGCGGCGCCCGCCGGCGACGCCGCTGCCGGGGCGGCGGCCACGACCGCGGGAGACGTCGCCGCAGCGGCGGCGCGTGGCGCCGCCGCGGTCGCCGCGGGAGCGGCCGGGGTCGTCACGTCGGCGACGGGAGCAGATGCCTCCATGGAGGTGGTGTCGGGCGCGGGCGCCGAGGGCGTCCCCCAGCGCGCCAGGAGCGCGCCGACTCCCACCGCCACGCCCGCGAGCACCACCAACGCCACGGCCCATGCGGCGGGACTCGCCGGCAACGCCGTGGCGCGCTCCTCCGGCGCCTCGTCCTCGGCCACCGCTACCACCGGCGGCCGCAGTGAGCCCGTCACGACGGGCACCGCCGGGTGCTCCATCGCGCCGGATAGCACGTCGTCGGGGTCGGCATCGAGCCGGACGGCCCCACCCCGGTGGACGTCGGCGTCGGGATCGGCGGCGGCAAGGACGTCGGCCATCGGGTGATCCGCCACGTCCGGCGCCTCCGCCTCCGGCGCCTCGTCGTGCTCGGCCTGACCGGCGTCGGCGGAGGCGACCGGTGCGGAGCCGAGCGCCAGGTCGATGTGCAGCCGCGGTTCGTCGTCGTCCGGCCGCGACTCGTCCATTGCGCCCGAGCGGCCGGCGTCGTCTCCGGCGTCGAGCGCCAGGGTGATGCCGCCGGCGTGGTCCGTCGCCTCGTCGTCACGCCCGGGGGGGCCGAGGACGACGCCGTCGTCGTCACCCGACGCGCCGAGGGCGCCTCCGCTGGCGCCCTCGCTGGCGTTGTCGTCGTCACCGAGGTCGAACGCCAGGCGCGGCGCCTCGGCCGCCGGCGCGCGACGCTTGCTCAGCCGGGTGCGCGGCGCCAGCGCGTCGCCGACCTCCGCCAGCGCCTCGACCCACGACGTGGCAGTCGGATAGCGCGCCTCGGGCTGCTCGTCGAGCCCGCGGCAGAACACCGCCGCGACGGCTTCGGTGCCGGCCGGAGTGGTGGCGCGGATGTGGAACCCCTCGGCGCCCGGCCCCGACACCCGGCGGCCGCTGAGCCACTCGTGCGCGATGGCGACCAGCGCGAACTGGTCGGCCGCCGGGCCGACGCCGAGCCCTTCCACGACCTCGGGTGCGGCGTACGGCCGCCGCACCGGCGCCCGAACGCCGACGCGCTCGAGAATCGGCGCCACGCCGATGCCGGTGAGCACCGTGTGCTCAGGCGACACGAGGATGTCCCGCAGGTGCAGGCCGCCGTGGGTCACGCCGACGGCGGCGGCGCTGTCGAGCGCGTCGGCGAGCAGGCGCAGGCGCGGCAGCGCGTCGACGATGTTGGCCGGGCCGTACTCGCGCAGTGCCACGTCGAGCGAGTCGCCCTCGACGAACGCCGACACCACGAAGGGCTCGGCGTCCTGGACGCCGCTGTCGACCATCTCACACAGGGCGGGATGCCGCGGCAGCCGCTCGCGCGCGGCCGCCAGGGCCGCGGCGACGATGGCGACCCGCTCGGGCGACAGGCCCATGCGCAGCACCTTGACCACCACCGCCCGGCGGGTGGCCGGGTCCTCCCCGCGAAAAACCGGGCCCACGCTGCCGGCACCGATCTGGTGCAGGACGCGGACACGCCCGTACGTCGTACGTGGCCCGTCGAACAGGAGGTGGTCGTCGGTCAGTGCTGTGAGCTCCTCGCCGTGGTGCTCTGCGGACGTTCGGGGTCCGCACATGGTAGCACGCGGCGGCACACCGTCGCGGCCCCCGGCCGCGCGGTTGACACCCCGCGGGGCGTCTGCGACAGTAGCCGTTCGGTGTCCTCTCCTTCCGCACCAGCCTCAGCCGCGGGCGCTCTCGCGATCGACATTCGCCAGCTGCCGTGGATGCGGCGCCTTGCCGCGGACTACGCCTTCGCCTTCGATGATCTGGCGCCCTTCTATGCCGGCGATCCGCGCCGGCCGGAGGCCTGGACGGCGGTCATCGACGCCGTGCACGCCGTGCCGCGAGCCACGCCGGCGCTGAGTGCCTTGCTCACCGCCCAGCTGTCACGCCGCGGCGCGCCGGCGGCGGCTCTCGACGCCGCGGCCGCGTTTGCCCGGCCGTCGACCGTCGCGGTCGTCACCGGCCAGCAGGCCGGTCTGTTCGGCGGCCCGCTGTACACCCTGCACAAGGCGATCACGGCCATCAAGCTGGCGCGCGAGGTCACCGCGACGCACGGCGTCACCGCCGTGCCGGTGTTCTGGATCGACAGCGAAGACCACGACTGGGAGGAAGTGCGCCGCTGCACCGTGCTCGACGACGAGCAGATGCCGCACACGGTCACGGCCGGCGACGTCGCCGGCGCCGGCGACCAGCCGATCGCCCGGCTCGTCCTCGACGGGCAGGTGGCGCAGGCCATCGACGCGCTGGCCGGGATCCTGCCGGTCACCGAGTTCACCGCCGAGCTCCTCGCGAGGGTGCGGGCCGCCTACGCGCCGGGACGGGGCATGTCCGAAGCGTTCGGCGCGCTGCTCGACGAGGTCCTGGGCCCGCTCGGACTGGTCGTCTACGACGCCGCCGATCCGGCGGCCAAGCCGCTGGCGAGCGGCCTGTTCGCCCGGGCCCTGCAGGACCCTGGACGCACCGGCGCCTTGGCCGCGACGGCCGGCGAGGCCCTGGAAGCGCGCGGCTACCACGCCCAGGTCACGGCCAGCGATCAGTCGGCGCCGCTGTTCCTGCTCGACGGCACGCGCGAGGCCGTCCGCTACCGCGGCGCCACCGCCATCGTCGGCGACCGGGAACTGCCGCTCGCCGAGCTGGTCGCGCTCGCCGGGTCGGCCCCCGAACGATTCAGCCCCAACGTGCTGCTGCGCCCCCTGGTGCAGGACACGATCTTCCCCACCGTGTGTTACGTCGGCGGGCCGAGCGAGCTGGCCTACCTCGGCCAGCTGCGCCAGGTCTACGCCCATTTCGCAGTGCCGATGCCGCTGGTCGTGCCGCGCGCCTCGGCCACCGTCGTCGACTCCGCCGCCCTCCGCTTCCTCGGCAAGCACGACATCCCGCTCCCACAGTTCCAGCGCCAGGACGAGCTCACGCTCAACCATCTGCTCGAGAGCCAGCTGCCCAAGGCGGTCGAGACCAGCTTCGCCGACGCCGGCGCGGCGCTGACCGAGCGGCTCGACGCGGTCATGGCCGCGGCGCGGATCGTCGACGCCACGCTCGAAGGCGCGGCCCGATCGACGCTGGGCAAGATGCAGCACGACCTGCAGGCCCTGCACGGCAAGGTGGTGCAGGCCGCCAAGCGCAAGGACGAGACGCTGCGCCGGCAGTTCACGCGGACCCGCACTCAGCTGTTTCCAAACGGCCAGCCGCAGGAGCGCGAACTCGGCCTGGTCTGGCTGCTCAACCGCTACGGCCCGGCGACGGTGGACCGCCTGGTCGAGCTGCTGCCGGTGGACGCCGGCCACCACTGGGTGATTACGATCTAGCCGCTGGCGGCTGGGGGCGAGCGGCTAGGGACGTCCGGCAGCGGCAGCCCACGACATGGCCAGGCGGAAGAGCGCGGCGCGCGGGATCTGGTGGTGGCTGCCCCAGCGGCGCTGGGTGCGCCTGCTCACCGCGGCGCTCGTCGTGCCGATCTTCACCGCAGCCGGTGTTGCCGGCTATTACTACGGACGCCTGTCGCTCGTCGTCGAGGCCCGTCTGGCCGGCGAGCGCGTCCGCGTGCTGCCGCGCGTCTACGGGCGCCCGTTGACACTCCGGGTCGGCTTGACGCTCAACGACGCCGATGTCGTGCAGCGCCTGAACGACCTCGGTTATGCCGAGCGGGCCCGGGCCGAACACCGCGGAGAATTCGCCCGAGCCCCGGGCGCCGTGACCTTCGTGCCGCGCACCGGCCAGTACGCCGGGGCGGCGCTGCGCGCCGAGTGGGCCGTACCGTCAGCGGCGGGCGACACGACGCCACCGGGACGGCCGGCACGGCCGCCCCGCATCGAGCGGCTCGTCGCCGGGACCACGCGCGTGACCGAGGTCGCGCTCGAGCCGCCGCTCTTGAGCGCCCTGGTCACCTCGTCGCGTGAACGGCGCCGGCGGGTTCCGCTGGCCGCCATCCCGGCGCACGTCCAGCAGGCGGTGCTGGCCATCGAAGACCGGCGGTTCTACCACCACCCGGGCATCGATCCGATTCGCATCGTCGGCGCGCTGGTGACCAACCTGCGCGGCACCCGGTCCTACCTGGTGGGCGCCAGCACGATTACCCAGCAGCTGGCCCGCAACTTCTTCCTGACCGACGAGATGGCCCGGGAGGCGCAGTCGGGCCAGCGCTCGATCCGCCGCAAGCTGCTCGAGCAGTTCATGGCCGTCGTGCTCGAGATCCAGGCCAGCAAGGAGGAGATCCTCGAGCTCTACCTGAACGAGGTCTATCTCGGCCACCGCGGCTCGTTCGCCCTCCACGGGGTGGCCGTCGCGGCCCGCACCTTCTACGCCAAGGATCTCAGCAACCTCACGCTGGCCGAGGGCGCGCTCATCGCCGGCGTGATCCAGTCGCCGGGCAATCACTCGCCGTTTGCCGACACGACGCGCGCCAAGGAGCGCCGCGACGTCGTCCTCAGGGCGATGGCCGAGGCCGGCTTCATCAGCGCCGAGGTCGCCGAGCGTGCCGTGCACGACCCCATCCAGGTGGCGGCCCGCGCGCTGGACTTCGAAGCGCCCTACTTCGTCGACTACGTCGGCCAGCAGCTCGATCAGGCCCACCCCGGTCTGGCCGGGCGCAGCGCCCGGCTGGAGATCCACACCACGCTCGACCTCAATCTGCAGCGGGCGGCCCAGGATGCCGTGCGCAGCGGCCTGGCCGCCGTCGACGAGACGCTGGCCAGGCGACGACGCCGGGTCCGGCCGCAGGCGGCCCTGGTGGCCGTCGACCCGCGGACCGGCGAGGTCCTGGCCCTGGTCGGCGGCCGCTCCTACAACCAGTCGCAGTTCAACCGCGTCACCGCCGCCCGTCGCCAGCCCGGCTCGGTGTTCAAGCCGTTCGTCTACCTGGCCGCGTTCGATCAGGCGGTCCGGGACCAGCGCATCGACGTGACGCCGGCGCTGCTCCTGAACGACGAGCCGACGACCTGGCCGCTGCCCGAGGGCGACTGGTCGCCCAGCAACTACGACGACGAGTACGACGGGCCGATCACCCTGCGGCGGGCGCTCGCCCTGTCGCGCAACATCGCCACCATCAAGCTGGCCGAGCAGACCGGGTTCGACACCGTGGCGGCGCTCTGGAAGCGCACCGGTCTGGGCAAGACCCCGCTGCGTGGTTACCCGTCGATCGCCCTGGGCGTGTTCGAGCTGACGCCGCTCGAGGTCGCCGAGGCGTATACCGTGTTCGCGCGGCTCGGCACCCAGATGCCGCTCACCGCACTGACGCGGGTGGTCAGCGGCGACGAGCGTCTGGAACCGGCCGCGGTGTCGCCGCGACCGATCGCCGATCCGGCGCCGACCTACCTGGTCACCAACATGATGCGCAGCGTCCTCAACGAGGGGACCGCCACCGCGGCGCGCTCCGCCGGCTTCGCGCTCGACGCCGCGGGTAAGACCGGCACCACCAACGACCTGCGCGACGCCTGGTTCGTCGGCTTCACGCCGGAGCTGCTCGCGGTGGTCTGGGTCGGCCTGGACGACAACCAGATCCTCGGCCTGTCGGGCGCGCAGTCGGCGCTGCCGATCTGGACCGCGTTCATGCAGCGGGCCACCGCCGGACGCGGCAACGTGCCGTTTGCGATGCCGCCGGGAGTCACGCAGGTCGAGATCGACCGCGACACCGGCCGCCCGGCGCTGCCGGCCTGCCCGCGCACCACCACCGAGGCCTTCCTGGCCGGGACCGAGCCCGCCGGCTGGTGCGAACTGCACCATTTTCAGTGATAATCGACGTGGTATCCACGGCATGAACCAGGAAGTGTTTGCCGCCTTGGGCGAAGCCCTGGCCCGCGCCGAGGACGTCGCCCTGGTGACCATCGTCGCCACCAACGGCTCGACGCCCCAGCGGGTCGGCGCCAAGATGCTCGTCTACGCCGACGGCCGGACCGTCGGCACCATCGGCGGCGGCTGCTACGAGAACGACGCCTTCTGGAAGGCGCGCGAGGCGCTGACCTCGCGCCAGGCGGCGCGCGTCAAGTACGAGCTCGACGACGACTTCGCGCAGGAGAACGGCCTGGTCTGCGGCGGCCAGATGGAAGTGTTCATCGAGCCGATCGAGCCGGCCCCGGCGGTCTACGTCATCGGCGCCGGCCATGTCGGCTACTACCTGGCCAGGTTCGCGCACGAGGCCGGCTTCCTGGTCCACGTCGTCGACGATCGCGAGGCCTTCGCCAATCGGGAGCGCTTCCCCACCGCTACCGAGGTCGTCGTCGACGACGTGCCGGCATGGCTGGCTGCCGCGACCCTGCCGCCGTCGAGCTACGTCGTCATCGTGACGCGCGGACACCGGCACGACCTCGAGGCGCTGCGCGCCGTCGTCGGCCGCGACCTGCGCTACGTCGGCCTCATCGGCAGCCGCGCCAAGGTGGCCCGCGTCTACGACGCGCTGGCCGAAGAGGGCGTCGACCCCGAGCGCTTCGCCCGCGTGCACGCCCCGATCGGCCTCGACCTGGGCGCGGTGACGCCGCAGGAAATCGCGGTCAGCATCCTCGCCGAGCTCATCGCGGTGCGACGCGGCCGCGCCGCCGACCCGGCGGTGGCGGCGGCGTCGCTCAAGTGGATGCCGAAGTTCCAGAAGTCGTCGGCCGGCCGCTGACCGGCCGACGGCGCCGCCCATGGCCTCGCTCAAGCTGACGAGCGCCACGATCCTGCCCATGAACGACGCCCTCGACGTCATCGAGGGCGACCTGTCGATCGTCGACGGCCGGATCGCCGCGGTCGGCAGCGTCGATCCGGCGCAGCGGCACGACCGGGTGATCGATGTCGGCGGTGCGCTGGTACTGCCCGGCTTCATCCAGACCCACGTCCATCTCTGCCAGACGCTGTTCCGCGGGCTCGCCGACGACCGGCCGCTCCTCGACTGGCTGCGACGGCGGGTCTGGCCGCTCGAGGCGGCCCACGACCCGGCGTCGCTCACCGCCGCGACGGAGCTGGCCGCCGCCGAGCTCCTGCTCGGCGGCACGACGACGGTGCTGACCATGGAAACGGTCCACGACACCGATGCGGTCTTCGCCGCGCTGGTGCCGACTGGCCTGCGGGCCGTGGTCGGCAAGTGTCTGATGGACGCCGCCGAAGGCGCCCCGCCCCGCCTCAACGAGCCGGTCGAACGCGGCCTCGCCGAGGCCGCCGCGCTCGCCCGCCGCTGGCAGGGCGCCGCCGGTGGACGGCTCGACGCGGCGCTGGCGCCGCGCTTCGCGGTGTCCTGCTCGGATGACCTGCTGCGCGGCGTCGCCGGTCTCGCCGCCGACACGGGACTGCTCGTCCACACCCATGCCTCCGAACAGCAGGACGAAGTGGCCGTGGTGCGGGCCCGAACGGGGCGAGGCAACCTCGAGCACCTCGGCGAGGTCGGGCTGACCGGTCCGCGGCTCTGCCTCGCCCACTGCGTCTGGGTGGACGAGGCCGACCTCGACCACCTCGCCGCCGCCGACAGCAAGGTCCTGCACTGTCCAGGCTCGAACCTGAAGCTGGGCTCCGGGCTGGCGCCGGTGGTCGAGATGCGGCGCCGCGGGCTGTCGGTCTCGCTCGGCGCCGACGGCGCGGCGTGCAACAACCGCCTCGACATGTTCAGCGAGATGCGGCTGGCGGCGACCCTGCAGGCGGTCCGCCATGGCCCGGGGGCCCTCGGCGCCCGCGAGGCGCTGTGGATGGCCACCCGGGAGGGGGCCCGGGCGCTCGGACGGCCCACGACGGTGGGCCAGCTGGCGCCCGGCTACGACGCCGATCTCCTGGTCCTCTCCCGGGACGCCGCCCACCTCCAGCCGCCCGGCGACCCCTACAGCGCCGTCGTCTACGCCGCTCAGCCCTCCGATGTCGTCCTCACCGTGGTCGGCGGCGACGTGGTGGCCGAGCGCGGTCAGCTCAGCGGCCTCGACCTGACGGCGGTCCGCCGCCGGGCCGCCGACGCCGCCCGGGCGGTGGTCGCACGCAGCGGGATCTGAGCCGAATTCGGCCTGCGGGTCGCATCTGCTATACTGCGGACTAGCACTCGACGGCGACGAGTGCTAACGACTGCGATGCCATCCGCCGCCCTGTCCGATCGCACCCGCCGGGTCCTGGCGACGCTCATCCGGGACTACATCGACACCGGCGAACCGGTCGCGTCGGCCACGCTCAGCCGACGCGCCGGGCTCGGTGTGTCGTCGGCGACCATCCGCAACGTGCTGGCTCAGCTGGAGGACATGGGCTACGTGAGCCAGCCGCACACCTCCGCCGGCCGGGTGCCGACCGACCTCGGCTATCGCTACTACGTGAACATGCTGCTCGAAGCCCGCCGGGCGACCCGCGACCAGTTGAGCGTCGAGGCCCGGATGCGCGAACACGCCGGCGAGGCGCCGCTCTTCGACCAGGTGCTGTCGACCGCGTCGCACGTGCTCTTCGAGGTCTCGCACCACGTCGGTTTCGCGATCGCCCCGTCGGACGACGCCGCCGTCTTCCAGCGCATCGACTTCGTGCCGCTGTCCCAGTCGCGGGTCCTGGTGGTGATGGTCACCCAGGGTGATCACGTGACCCAGAAGGTCGTCGACATCGGCGAGGCGATCGCACCGAGCGCGCTCACGCTGGCCGCCAACTATCTCAACGGCGAGTTCGCCGGCCGGCCCCTCACCGAGGTGCGCGGCGCGGTGGTCGCCCGCCTCGAGGAAGACCGCTCGCTCTACGACCAGCTGCTGGCGCTGGCGCTGCGGCTGGCGCGGACCACGCTGGAAGGGCTGACCGCCTCGGCCACCGTCTTCATCGACGGGGCGTCGACGCTGGCCGACGGCACCGACGACGGCCCGGTCTCGCTGGCCACCCTGCGGAAGCTCCTGCGGATGGTCGAGGAGAAGCAGCGGCTGGTGAAGCTGCTCGACGCCTATCTCGACGGCCCCGGCCTGGCGGTGGTCATCGGCGCCGAGCATCCCGACCCCGATCTGCACGCCTGCAGCGTGGTCGTCGCGTCCTACTCCGATGGCGCCCGGCGCGGCGCCGTCGGCATCATCGGCCCGACGAGAATGCAGTATTCCCGCGCCATCAACGTCGTCGACGGGGCGGCGGTGGCCGTCGCCCGCCTGCTGCGCGACGAGAACTAGCCGGCATGGCCGGCCGCCAACTGACCCATGAGTGACGTACCGATGTCCGACGATCTGGCCGGGGCCGTCCCGGCGCCAGGAGCCGACGCCAGCGCCGAGGCCGAGGCCGCGACCCGCGAGCGCGACGAGCTGCGCGACCGGCTGCTGCGCAAGACGGCCGAGTTCGACAACTTCCGCAAGCGCGTCGAGCGCGAGCGTCGCGAGTTCGCCGAATGGGCCGCCGCCGACCTGGTCGGCGAGGTGTTGGCCGTGCTCGACGACTTCGAGCGGGCGCTGGCCGTTGACGCGCCGCCGGAGGCGCAGGCGTACCGATCCGGCGTCGAACTCATCCACCGCCAGCTGCTCGACGTGCTCAAGAAGCGCGGCGTCGCCGCGGTCGACACCGTCGGCCAGCCGTTCGATCCGCACCTCCACCAGGCGGTCGCCTACGAGGAGACGCCGGGCGCCCCCGACGGCCAGATCGTCGGCGAACTGCGCCGCGGCTACCGCCTGGGCGAGCGTCTGCTGCGCCCGGCCCTGGTGCGGGTGGCCAAGGCATCGTGAGCACGCGCGACTACTACGAGGTGCTCGGCGTGGCGCGGGAGGCCAGCGACGCCGACATCAAGAAGGCGTACCGCAAGCTCGCCCTCAAGTACCATCCCGACCGCAACGCCGGCGACAGCGGCGCCGAGGAGAAGTTCAAGGAGGCCGCCGAGGCCTACGCCGTCCTCGCCGACCCGGACAAGCGCGCCCGCTACGACCGCTTCGGCCATGCCGGCGTCGGCGGTGCAGCCCAGGGCTTCGACCCGACCGTCTTCACCGGATTCGAGGACATCCTCGGCGGCCTCGGCGACATCTTCGGCTTCGGCGACGTCTTCGGCGGCGGTCGGCGGCGCGGCGGCCCGCAGCGCGGCGCCGACCTGCGTTACGACCTCGAGATCAGCTTCGCCCAATCGGCCAGCGGCGTCGAGCAGACGGTGCAGATCCCGCGCCACGAGACCTGTGTCGCCTGCGCCGGCAGCGGCGCCGCCCCCGGCACCTCGCCGACCACCTGCGGCCAGTGCCGCGGCAGCGGGCAGATCCGCTTTCAGCAGGGCTTCTTCACGATGGCCCGCACCTGCGGCGCCTGCCGGGGCTCGGGTAAGGTCGTCACCTCGCCCTGCGCCGAGTGCCACGGCGACGGGCAGGTCGAGCGCCAGCGCAAGCTGTCGGTGAAGATCCCGGCCGGGATCGCCTCCGGGCAGCGCCTGCGGCTCCAGGGCGAGGGCGAGGCCGGGGCCCGCGGCGGCCCGTCCGGCGATCTCTACGTCGTCATCTTCGTCCAGGAGGACGAGCGGTTCACCCGCGACGGCAACGACCTCCACCACCTGGCCGACGTGCCGTTCCCGACCCTGGCGCTCGGCGGCGACGTGACCGTCCCGGGAATCGAGGGCACGCACAGCGTCAAGGTCCCCGAGGGCACCGCCACCGGCACGACGTTCCGGGTCCGCGGCAAGGGCATGCCCGACGTCTCCGGGCGCGGCAAGGGCGACCTGCTGGTCACGGTCCGTGGCACCACCCCGACGCGTCTGACCCGCGACCAGCGGCGGCTGCTCGAGGAACTGGCGGCGACGATGCGCACGGCGGCGCCGAGCGACGACGACAAGGGGCTCTTCGACAAGGTCAAGGACATCTTTGGCTGAGCCGCGCCATTGGCCGGCGCTCGTCGTCCGCGCCGCGGCGATCGACGAGCACGGCGACCTCGACGGCCTGGTGACACTGGCCCTCGACGACACACCGCCGCTCGCCATCGAGGACCTCGCGCCGATGCCGCTGCCCCCCGGCGGCCTCTGGGACCCGACCGCCCCGCCGCCGCTCCCGCCGCCGCCGGCGCCCCTGGCCTGGCGCATCTGCTTCAAAGACGACGCCGATCGCACCCGCGCGGCCGCCGCCATCGCCGCGCTCGATCGCGAACTCTCCGTCGAGTCCGTCGATCTCCCTGACGACGACTGGGTGGCGCGCAGTCAGCAGGCGCTCACCGCCGTCGTCGCCGGTCCGTTCGTGGTGGCCCCGCCGTGGGACATCCCCGAACCGCGGCCGGCACGGCTGATCGTGATCGAACCGTCGATGGGGTTCGGCACCGGACACCACGCCACGACCCGGCTGTGCCTGGCCGCGCTGGGCGACCTCGACGTGCGCGGGCACACCGTCGTGGATGTCGGCACCGGCTCCGGCGTGCTGGCGCTGGCCGCGGCGCAGGCCGGCGCCGCCGCGGTCATCGGCCTCGACATCGACGAGGACGCCGTCGCCGCCGCCCGGCGCAGTGCCGCGCTCAATCCGGCCATTCCGCCGGTGACCTTCACGGTGGCCGATATCGCCGCCGACGCCGCCCCGGCCGACGTCGTCGTCGCCAATCTCACCGGGGCGATGCTGCGCCGCGACGCGGCGATCCTGGCGCGACGGGTGGCACCGGGCGGGCACCTGGTCGTCAGCGGGTTCATGGACGACGAGCGGACCGGCGTCGAGGCCGCCCTCGTCGCGTTCGCCGTGGAGCGACGACTCGCCGAGGACGGCTGGTGCGCCGCCGTGCTGCGCCGGCTCTGACCGCGATCAGCCGACCGGCCGCTGCTGGCCCTTCACGCGGCGGGCGTTCCACGCCTCGACCAGCCGTCGCAGTTCCTTGATCGGCTCGGGGCTGTCGTCGACCTGCAGGCGCATCACCACGTCGTTGTTGAGCCAGACGCCCTGGCCCTTGCCGACGATGAGGATCGCCGCCGACTGCATGCCGCGGGTGTCGCCGCCGGCGGCCTGGCCGGCTTCGAGCGCGGCGGTGAGGCGCTGCGACAGGTGGCCGGCCGTGGATTCGAAGGCCGCGATCATCCCGCTGACGACCTCGGGCCCGGCCAGGATGTTGCCCTGGGCGGTGGCGTAGCGGCCCTGCCTGTGCCCGGCCCACACGCTCGCCTTCGGGCCGGTGAAGACGGCGGTGTGGCCGGCGGCGTCGATCACCGCGAACTGCCGCCCCTGCTTGGTCCAGCGCTCCGGCTGCGGGTCGCGGTCGCTGTCCCAGATCGCGTCGATGATCGCCGCCGGCGCCATCCCGGCGCGCAGCAGCGCCAGCGCCTTCGGTCCGTAGCTCACGTCGACGATCGCCTGAGTGGCGGCGGCGCCGACGCCGGCCTCGGCCCACAGCACGCCGTTGCCCACCGAGAAGACCCGCGACTGCACCGCCCCACCGACCTCGCCGGTGGCCGGATCGAAGCCGAGGATGGAAAACGTCGCGACCGGGTCCGGCAACGGCGGCGCGTCGGCCGACGCCGGCCCGCCGGCCAACGCGATCATCACGCCCGTGGCCGCCACGGCCATCCCTCGTACCACACGGTCGACCACCATCACCGCGTCCCCCTTCCCGTCACAGGTCGTCCCAGACCGCCTGGCTGGCGGCGAGCCCGGCCACGGCCATGGACACCGCCCGGATCGTTCGCGGCCCGAGTCCGACCGCGGTCCACCCGGCGGCGGCCGCCGCCGACAGCTCGTCGGCGGTCCAGCCGCCTTCGGGGCCGAACACCAGCGTGACGGCGTCGGGGCGCGGCAGCGCCGTCAGCCGTGTCACCTCGACACCGGCGCCAGGCTCCACGAACAGCACGCCCGCCCCGCCCGGTCCGGCCGCGAGCAACGCCGCGGCGGTGACCGGCGGCTCGACCTCCGGCACCACCGCACGACCGCACTGCTTGGCCGAGGCGATCGCCACGCGCTGCCAGCGATCACGGCGCCCGGCCCGGTCGAGGGCCGCCAGCCCCACTGCCGAGCGGGCGGCGACCAGCGGCCGCAGGCGCACCGCGCCCATCATCACGGCATCACGGACCAGTTCGTCGGTGCCGTCGCCCTTCAGCACCGCCATCGCCACGGTGTAGCGCACGCGGGACTCGGGCGCCGGCGTCACCGCCGCACCCAGCCGCGCCCTGGCACCATCGCTGCCGACCGCCGTCAACTCCGCCAGCCACTCGCAGCCGCGACCGTCGAAGACCCTGATCCGATCGCCGGGCCGCAACCGCAGGACCCGCCCGAGATGCGCGGCGTCGTCGGCCGTGAGCGGGACCTCCTGGCCTTCGCCGCTGGCGTCCGGAGCGAGCACGCGGGCGATCACGCCGCGGATTATACGTGTCGGCGAGCGCGCCCCTGCCACGCGGGCGCCGCGGCGAAGGTTCTATACTGCGGGCGGATGTTCTTCCGCGACCAGGTGGTCGGCAAGTACAAGATCCTGGCGCCGCTCGGCAGCGGCGGCTTCGGGACCGTGTTCCTCGCCGAGGACACCTGGATCGACAAGAAGGTCGCCCTCAAGGTGCCGCACCGCCAGACGCTGGACTTCGGCGAGCTGCTGCGTGAGCCGCGGCTGCTGGCGACGCTCAGTCACCCCAACATCGTCACCGTGCTGACCGCCGAGCGGATCGGCGAGGTGTTCTTCATCGTCATGGAGTACGTCGCCGGCGAAACGCTCGAGGCGATCAGCGACCGCGACGGGCCACTCGACATCCCGCGGGCGCTCGACTTCGCCTGCCAGATCTGCAATGCGGTCGACCATGCCCACGGCCAGGGCGTCATCCATCGCGACCTGCGGCCGGGGAACGTCCTGGTCACCGACGGCGGGGTCGCCAAGGTGGCCGACTTCGGCACCTCGCGGTTCCTGGAGATAGCCGCGCACGGCACCACCGTCATCGGCAGCCCGCCCTACATGGCGCCGGAGCAGTTCCACGGCAAGGCGGTGTTCGCCTCGGACGTCTACTCGATCGGCGTCACGATGTTCCAGCTGCTGACCGGCCGGCTGCCCTACGACTCGCCGTCGCCGGCCGACCTCGACCGCCTCGAGCGCGGCGAGCTGACGACGGCGCCGCGTCTCCACAACCCGAAGATCCCCAAGGCGATCAACGACATCGTCCTCAAGGCGATGGCGCCGGACATCACCGCCCGCTATCCGCGCGCCCACGACCTGCTCGACGCCATCCTGGCGGCGCGGCCGCACACCGCCGCCCGCCGGCCGTGGCCGGCCGCCGTCGGCCAGGGTGGCGGCGCCTCCCGTGAGCCGGTCCGCAAGGACATCCGCGAGCGGCTCAAGGCCCGGGAGACCCCGGCTGCACGCTTCTGCTGGCACTGCGGCAAGCCCCTGCACGCCCGCACCGGGAGCTGCCCGTTCTGCGGTGAGGCCCAGTAGGCCGGGACTGGAGGCCCGGCCGGCTGCCGCCGATACGCAGTCCGAGCGGCCCGAGGTGTGTCCGGGCCGGACCCACGCTATGGACATCAACCAGCTGCTGAAACACGCCATCGAGCAAGGCGCGTCGGACGTCCACCTCAAGGTCGGCAACTACCCCGTCGTCCGCGTCAACGGCCAGCTGCGGCCGCTGACCGAAGACGTCAAGCTCGACCATGAGAGTCTGGTCGACATGGCGGCGACGATCATGTCGGCCAACCAGCGCCAGCGGTTCAAGGACGCCCAGGAGCTCGACCTTGCCTACAGCGTGGCCGGGCTGGGCCGCTTCCGCTGCAACGTCTTCCAGCAGCGCGGCACCATCGGCATCGTCCTGCGCGTCATCCCGCAGGGCGTGCGCCGCTTCGAGGAGCTCGACCTCCCGCCGGTGCTGCGCACCATCGCCGAGGAACAGCGCGGCCTGGTGCTGGTGACCGGCACCACCGGCAGCGGCAAGAGCACCACGCTGGCGGCGATGGTCGACTACATCAACCAGACCCGCGACGCGCACATCATCACCATCGAAGACCCGATCGAGTATCTGCACCGCGACTACAAGGCGATCCTCAACCAGCGCGAGATCGGCAGCGACACGCGCTCGTTCGCCCACGCCCTGCGCAGCGCCCTGCGCCAGGACCCCGACGTCATCCTGGTCGGCGAAATGCGCGACATGGAGACGATCGAGACCGCACTCCACGCCGCCGAGACCGGTCACCTGGTGTTCTCCACGCTGCACACCCTGGATGCCACCGAGACCATCAACCGCGTCATCTCGGTGTTCCCGCCGCACCAGCAGAAGCAGGTCCGGCTCCAACTCGCCTCGGTGCTGAAGGCAGCGGTGGCCCAGCGTCTGATTCCGCGGGCCGACCTCAGCGCCCGGGTGCCGGCCGTGGAGGTGCTCATCGCGACGCCGTTCGTCCGCGACTGCATCGTCGACAAGGAGAAGACGCACCTCATCAAGGGCGCCATCGCTGCCGGCACCTCGCAGTACGGCATGCAGACCTTCGACCAGTCGATCTTCAGCCTGTTCACGCAGGGCCTGGTCACCTACGAAGAGGCGCTGCGCTGGGCGTCGAACGTCGACGAGTTCAAGCTCAAGACCCAGGGCATCTCGACCACTGCCGACATGTCGCGCGACCAGATGGCCAGCACGGTGCTCGGCCGCAAGGCCGCGCCGGCCCCGGAGGCACCCGCCCGTGCGCCGGAGATCACGCGGTTCGGCGGCTGAGCGGCCGGCGGGCCGGGAGGCGGCGGACGTCGCCGACCCGTACGCACTGGCGCTGCAGTGGCTGTCGACGCGCGAGCTGTCGGCGCGCCAGCTGCGCGACCGGCTGACGCGCCGACAGGTGCCGCCCGACGCCATCGAGGAGGCCCTCGCCCGCCTGCGCGCCGGCGGCGTGCTCGACGAGTCCCGCATGGCCCGGGCCGCCGCCCGGCTGGAAACGGCCATTCGCGGCCGCGGGCCGGCGCGCACCCGCCAGCGGCTGAGGGCACTCGGCCTCTCGGACGACGACGTCGAACAGGCGGTGACCGCCGCGCTCGAAGAAGTCGACCTGTCCACCCTCCTCGATCGGGCGCTCGACAAGCGCCTGCGCCGTGAGCGCGGTGACCTCTCTGCACCGGCCACCGTCCGACGCGTCGTCGCCGCCCTGGTCCGCCAGGGCTTTGCCCCCGGCGCCGTGCTCGCCCGCCTGCGCAAGCGCGGCGCGGACGTCGACGCGGGCTAGCCGGCGGCTGGCGGCTGGCGGCTGGCGGCTGGCGGCCAGCGAGGTGACGCTCACTCGGACGATCCGGGCGGCGGGAGTGACGACGTGATCCTCTAGCCGCTAGCCGCTGGCCCCAAGCCCCTAGTACCATGTCCCCGATGCACCCCAACGCCATCCGCGCGTCCTTCCTGACCTACTTCGCGACGCACGGACACCGCACCGTGGCCAGCTCGCCGCTGGTGCCGCACGACGACCCGACGCTGCTGTTCACCAATGCCGGGATGAACCAGTTCAAGGACGTCTTCCTGGGCCGGGAGGTGCGCGACTACCGCCGCGCTGCCACCGCGCAGAAGTGCATGCGTGTCAGCGGCAAGCACAATGACCTCGAGAACGTCGGCCCCTCCCTGCGCCACCACACGTTCTTCGAGATGCTGGGCAATTTCTCCTTCGGCGACTACTTCAAAGAGGACGCCATCGCCCTGGCGTGGCGCCTGCTCACCGAGGAGTGGGGCCTGGACCCGGCCCGGCTTCGGGTGACGATCTTCAAGGGCGACGCCGCGGTGCCCCGCGACGAGGCGGCCTACCGGCGCTGGCGCGACTTCGTTCCCGCCGAGCACATCGGCGAGCTGGGCGTGGACGACAACTTCTGGGCGATGGGTGACACCGGGCCATGCGGGCGGTGCTCGGAGATCTACGTCGACCGCGGCCCGGCGGTCCCCGGCACCGGCGAGTTCATGGCCGACGTCGCCGCCGGCAGCGAGCGCTTCGTGGAGATCTGGAACAACGTCTTCATGGAGTTCGATCGCGCTGCCGACGGCGTCTTGACGCCGCTGCCCGCCAAGTCGATCGACACCGGCATGGGCCTGGAGCGCATCACCGCCGTGCTCCAGGGCACGACCTCGAACTACGACACGCCGCTCTTCACGCCACTGCTCGACGCCATCGGCGCCGTGGCCGGTCGACGCCACGGCGGCACGATGGCGGCGGACGACGTCTCGATGCGGGTGATCGCCGATCACCTGCGGGCGATGACCTTTCTCATCGCCGACGGCGTGGTGCCCTCCAACGAGTGGCGCGGCTACGTGCTGCGCAAGATCATGCGGCGGGCGATGCGGCACGGCCGCCGGCTCGGCCTCGAGACGGCGTTCCTCCACCGCCTGGTCGACGTCCTGGTCGCTGAGATGGGCGCCGCCTACCCGGAGCTGGTCGCCGGACGCGACGCGGTCGTGCAGATGGTCCGCGGCGAAGAGGAGAAGTTCGGCGCCGTCCTGTCCGGACCCGGTCTGGTCAAGGCCGAGCAGGTGATTGCGAGCAGTCGGCCGTCCGGGGTCTTCCCCGGCGACAAGGCGTTCATGCTCTACGAGACCTACGGCATGCCGCGCGACTTCATCGAGGATCTGGCGGCCGCGGCCGGCCTGCGATTCGACGCCGACGCGTTCGAGCGGAAGCTGGCGTTCTTCCAGGATCGAAATCGCGAACGCAGCACGTTCGACGGGTCCCGCAAGAGCGACCTTCCGGCCGACGCACGCGCCGCCCTCGCCGGTGTCGCCGACACCTTCGTCGGCTACGACACGCTCGACGGACGGCCGACGCCGATCGTGGCGATCCTCGACGACGCCCGGGCCCTGGTCGACCACCTGCCGGCCGGCGGCGACGGCCTCGTCGTGCTCGGCGAGACACCGTTCTACGTCGAAGCCGGCGGCCAGGTCTCCGACACCGGCGTGCTGATCGACGCCGATGGCCATGCCACGCCGGTCGTCGACGTCGTGCGCCTCGGTGCCGGGCTGCCGCGCGCGCACCGCGTCACGGGAGCCGCCGCCCCCCTCGCGGTCGGCCAGCCGGTGACGCCGCGGGTCGACGTCGCCCGACGCGCCGCCATCCGCCGCAACCACACCGGCACCCACCTGCTCCACGCCGCGCTGCGCGAGACGCTCGGCGGCCACGTCAAGCAGGCCGGCTCACTGGTCGCGCCCGATCGCCTGCGCTTCGACTTCGTCCACACCGCCCCGCTCACGCCCGACGAGCGGGCGCGGATCGAGCGGATCGTCAACCGCCGCATCCTCGCCAACGACCCAGTGCACACCGCCGTCAAGGACACCCAGCAGGCCATCGCCGACGGGGCCACCGCCCTCTTCGGCGAGAAGTACGGCGATCGCGTCCGCGTCGTGGCCATCGGCGACGGCGGCTTCAGCACCGAGCTGTGCGGCGGCACCCACGTCGGCGCCACCGGCGACATCGGCCTGCTGGTGGTCACCGAGGAGTCGGGCGTCGCCGCCGGCGTGCGCCGCGTCGAAGCCCTGACCGGAGAGGGCGCACTGGCCTACCTGCGTAGCGCCCTCGACGACCTCCACCGGGCCGCGGCGGCCGCCAACGTGCCACCGGCCGACCTGGCGACGCGCATCGACGCGCAGACCGCGGCGCTGACCCGGGCCCAGCGCGAGATCCGCGAGTTGAAGACGAAGCTGGCGATGGGCGGCGGCGGGTCGGGCCGCGATGCCGCCGCTGACGCGTCCACCGTCGGCGCATTCCGAGTGATCGTGCGCCGCGTCGACGGCCTCGACCGCGAAGGACTGCGGGCCCTGGCCGACGCCGCCAAGTCGACGCTGAGCGACGGGGTGGTCTTCCTGGCCGGGGAGACCGCCGAAGGCAAGGTCGGCATGGTGGCCGCGGCGACGCCCGGCGCCGCGAAGAAGGCGCCGGCCGGAAGCCTGGTCAAGCAGCTGGCGCCGCTGGTCGGCGGCGGCGGCGGCGGGCGTCCGGACTTCGCCGAGGCCGGCGGCAAGGACCCGGGGAAGATCGCGGATCTGCTCGCCGCCGCACGTCCTCTCATCGAAAAGCTGCTGCACGCCTAAAGGCGGCGGCGCGCCGCGCCGACACCCTCGTGGGGTAGTCTTGGAGACGCCACCGGACTCCCCCCACAGGTGTCCGCGTGCCCATCCGCTTCGTCCTCGCCGTCCTGCTCGTCGTCGGTCCGGCCGTCGTGCCTGCCGCCGCGCAGATCTACGCCTGGCGCGACGCCTCGGGGCAGATGATCCTGTCCGACAAACCGAGGCCCGACGGCGGCGAGGTGCAGACCTTCACGGTGCCGAAGACGCAGCACGGCATCCGCGTGACGCGGCCGCCCGACGGCCGCTCCGAGCGTTTCGACCCCTACATCGACGAGCATGCCAAGGGCCAGGGGGTCGATCCCGACCTGGTCCGGGCGGTGATCCAGGCCGAATCGGCCTTCAACCCCGTGGCGGTGTCGCCCAAGGGCGCGATGGGCCTGATGCAGTTGATGCCGGCCACCGCCGTGGAACTGGGCGTCAACAACCCGTTTGACCCGGCCGAGAACATCCGCGGCGGGGTGCTCTATCTGAAGCGGCTGCTGGTCCGCTACGACCAGAAGGTCGAACTGGCGCTGGCGGCCTACAACGCCGGCCCGGGTGCCGTCGACAAGTACGGGCAGCAGGTGCCGCCCTACCGGGAGACCCGGGACTACGTGAAGAAGATCACCAGGAACAGCACCCCGGCCAAGCCGCCGACCCGTATCTACCGCTGGGTCGAGGTGGTCGACGGCCGCGAGGTCATCCGCTATTCCGACCGGCCCCGGGTGCCCCCGAGGACCGACGCCGTCAACCCCGGCAAGTCCTAGCGGGGCGTGTCGTCCTCCCAGCGGACCGGTCAGGCGGTGTGATATCCTCAGGGTTTTGGCACGACCGGCATCCAGAGGACTGTACACGTGGCGAAGCGAAACCCCTCGGCCCTGAAGGCCCACCGTCAGAACGTCAAGCGCCGTGAGCACAACCGCGCGCTCCGCTCCGAGCTGCGCACCGGCCTCAAGGCCATCCGCGCCGCGCTGGACGGCGGCAAGATCGAGGACGCCAAGGCCCTGCTCAGCCAGACTGCGTCGCTGGTCGATCGCATGGCCGGCAAGGGCATCATCCACCGCAACACCGCCGGCCGCTACAAGTCGCGGCTGACCGCCCGCCTCAAGGCCAAGACGGCCTGAGCGGCCCGTCAGCGGCCGGCATCGGGCCTCGGCAGCACTGTCCCGCACAGCTCGACGACGAGCCGCTCCAGCACGTGACGCGGCTCGCCGCGTGACGTCTTCAAGGCCAGGTCGGCATCGAGCACCGCCGCCAGCGCCCGACGCGCTCTGGCATCCGGTCGCAACTGCCCCGCCGCCGTCCGCACCAGCCCCAGGATCATCGGCGCGGCGCTGCCGCCCTCCAGCAGCGCATCGACCTCGCGCAGCGCCGCGGCCGCCTGCCCCTGCCGGACGACGTCGATGAGCGCGAAGATCCCCGCCGACTCGTCCACCGGAATCACGACGTCGCGGACGTGTGCCGCGGTGATCGTCGACTCGCCGGCGGCGTACAGCACCAGCTTGTCGACCTCGGCCCGCAGCCGCGGCAGGTTCAGGGTCGGCGCGTCGCGCGGTCCCTTCGGGGCGTTGTAGCCCACCGCCTCGACCAGCGCCTTCACCGCTGCCGGCTCCATCTGCATCTCGTCGCGGTCGAGCCGGGCGCGGAGCCACCGCGCCAGGTCCTCGACCGACCGCAGGGCGCCGCAGTCGACGACGGCAGCCCGGGCGAGCAGCAGCTTGCTGACGCGGCGGCCGCGATCGAGGCCGGCCGTCTCGAGGACCAGCGTCGTGGTCGGCTCCGGACGCTCGAGGTAGGCCTCGAATTCCTCGGCCGGCGTCGCCGCCTTGGCCCGCCGCTTCGCCGGCGCAACTTCGTCCTCGTCCTTGGTCCGCTTCGGGGTCAGCAGCGCTTCGGCATCGTGCACCACGACGAGCCGTCGGGGTGCCATCATCGGCAGCGTGCGGGCAGCGGCGAGCACGTCGCCGAAGAGCGCGTCGCGATCGGCGGCGGTGGTGGCGTCGCGAGCAAAGAAGGTCGCGACGTTGAACGCCTGCAGCCCCTCGTCGACCAGGGCCAGGAACGCCTGGGTGACTTCCTGACGCGACGGCAGATCGTCGCTCTCGACCAGGTAGATCGGCGCGGTGTCGGCAGCGGCGATCTGGGCCCGGACCTCGGCTGGCGTCATGGCGTGACGGTGATCGTCAGAACGCTTCGAGGATCGCGCTGACCACCGAGCGGGCGAAATCGGAGCTGAGCCGGTCGATGGCGGCGCGTTCCTGGTCGATGAATCCGGCGGCGCCGGCCGCGAAGCTGGCCGAGCTGGCCAGCTCGTACTCGTCGCTGAAGTTGAGGGCCGGATTCTCCCAGAGCACCTTCTGGGCGCGCACGTCGGCGAGCGAGACGCTGACCGTCAGCGTGAAGCGGTAGCGCGAGGCCTGCTGACTCTGGTTGAAGCCGACCGGGGCGGCGGCGACGTTGGTCACATCGCCGCGGACCACCGCGTCGGCACCGGGCTCGGTCGGCTGCACCTGGTAGCGGCCCCGGCTCTGGAATTCGACCCGGACCTTTTCGGTGAGCACCTGCTCGAGTGGCGAGTAGGGCGTGCGGTTGCCGAACATCGGCACGCCGATGATGCGCATGTAGTCGGGCAGGAACGACCCGCGCCCGGCCAGCGAGTAGCCGCAGCCGGCGAGCGCCATCGACAGCCCCGCCAGCGGCGTCAGCCGGAGCAGGTCGCGCCGCGCCAGCGCGATCCCTGGTCCCCGGTCACTGGTTCCCGGTCCCTGCCCTCTCATCCCACCACGATCGATACCAGACGGCCCCTGGCCACGACCACCTTTTTCACGGCCTTGCCGGCCAGGTGCGGCTGGACGGCCGGGTCGGCGAGCGCCAGCCGCTCCAGTTCGCCGTCGGGCGCGTCGGGGTCAGCGGTGATCCGGCCACGCACCTTGCCGTTGACCTGCACCGGGATGACCACTGTCTCGGCCTTCGCCGCCGCCTCGTCGACCCCCGGCCAGCCCGCCGCGGCCAGGCCACCGTCGTGGCCGTAGCGCTCCCACAGCTCTTCGGCGGTGTGCGGCGCAAACGGCGACACCAGGACGATCAGCGCCTCGATCGCCTCGCGCGCCACGGCCGCCGCCTGTGCCGTGGGGGTGTCGCGCTGCGCGTCGGTGAACTGATAGAGCTCGTTCACGAGCTCCATCATCGCCGACACGGCGGTGTTCATCTGTTTGCGGACGTCGATGTCGGCGGTGACCCGGCGGATGGTCTCGTGGGTCTTGCGCCGCATCGCCTTCTCCGCGGTGGTGAGCGCCGCCGCGTCGAGCGGCGCAGCCGCCACCGCCGCGTCCCGCCACTGCTGTGAGATACGCCACACCCGGGCCAGCCAGCGGAAGCTGCCGTCCAGCCCGGCGTCGGTCCACTCGACCTCCTTCTCGGGCGGGGCGACGAACATCACGTACAGCCGCAGGGCGTCGGCGCCGACCTTCAGCAGCATCGTGTCGGGGTCGACCACGTTGCCCTTCGACTTGGACATGACATGGCCGTCCTTCAGCACCATGCCCTGGGTGAGCAGGTGGGTGAAGGGCTCGGTGTGATCGATCATCCCGAGGTCGTGGAACACGCGGGCGAAGAACCGCGAGTAGATGAGGTGCAGGATGGCATGCTCGACGCCGCCCGAGTAGAAGTCCACCGGGCACCAGTACTTCACCTTCGCCGGGTCGAAGGGCTGGCGATCGTTCTTCGCGTCGGCGAAGCGGTAGAAATACCAGGACGAGTCGACGAACGTGTCCATCGTGTCGGTTTCGCGGCGGGCCGGGCCGCCGCACCTCGGACACGTCACCTCGACGAACTCCGGCACGTGCGCCAGCGGCGAGTCGCCGCGCCCGCTGAATTCGGCCACCGCGGGCAGGACCACCGGCAGCTGGTCGTCGGGCACCGGCACGACGCCGTCCACCGGGCAGTGGATCATCGGAATCGGCGTCCCCCAGTAGCGCTGGCGCGAGATGCCCCAGTCCTTCAGCCGATAGTGGACGGTCGCACTGGCGACGCCTCGGGCGGCGCCATCGGCCGTCATCCGGCGCCGCGCCTGGTCGGAAGTGGCGCCGTCGTAGGGCCCGGAGTTGACGACGATCCCTTCGTCGGTCACCGCCGCCGACATCGTCGCGGCGGCGGCCACCTCCCCGTCGGCCGGGCGCACGATCGGCCGGATCTCCAGCCCGTACTTCCGCGCGAACTCGAAGTCGCGCTGGTCGCCGTACGGCACGCCCATGACCGCCCCGGTGCCGTACTCGCCGAGCACGAAGTTGGCCACCCAGATCGGCACCCGGTCGCCGGAGTACGGGTTGACGGCGTAGGCGCCGGTGAAGACGCCTTCCTTGCCGGCCTCGCCCGACATCCGCGCCGTGCGGTCCTGGGCCCGGTAGCGCTGGGCCTCGGCCAGCACGTGCGTGGCGCCGCTCCGCTCCGCCAGCCGCGCGACCAGCGGGTGCTCGGGCGCCAGGGTCAGGAAGGTGGCGCCGTAGATGGTGTCGAGGCGGGTCGTGAACACCTCGACGCCCTCGAGCTCACCGTCGACGGCGAACCGGACCCGCGCCCCTTCGGAGCGGCCGATCCAGTTGCGCTGCATGGTCAGCACCTTCTCGGGCCACTCCGACAGGCCGTCGGTCGCCGCCAGCAGGTCGTCGGCGTAGGCGGTGATCCGGAAGAACCACTGCTCCAGATCCTTCTCCACCACCGCGCTGCCGCAGCGCCAGCACGCCCCGTCGATCACCTGCTCGTTGGCGAGCACGGTCTCGTCCTTCGGGCACCAGTTCACGGTCGAACGGCGGCGATAGGCCAGGCCGCGCTCGAACATTCGGATGAACAGCCACTGGTTCCAGTGGTAGTAGTCGGGCAGGCAGGTGGCCAGTTCCCGCTCCCACGCGTAGCTGATGCCGAGCCGCTGGAGCTGGCCCTTCATGTGCGCGATGTTGCCCAGGGTCGAGGTTTCCGGGTGGATGCCGCTCTTGATCGCCGCGTTCTCGGCCGGCAGCCCGAACGCGTCCCAGCCGAACGGGTGGAGCACGTTGAAGCCCTGCAGCCGCTTCAGGCGGGCGACGACGTCGCCGATGATGTAGTTGCGGACGTGCCCGACATGCGCGTGCCCGGAGGGGTAGGCGAACATCTCCAGGCAGTAGAACTTGGGCTTCGACGGGTCTTCGGTGACTTCGAAGGCCCGGGCCTCACGCCAGCGGGTCTGCCACTTCTGATCGAGCGTCTGCGGATGGTAGTCGGACACGGGGCTCTCGGGAGGCGCTTCCGGGGCGCGGGTATCCGGAAATTCTAGCAGGTCGGGCCTGCCGCCCCGCCGCGGCCTTCACATCCGCCAGTGGTCGCCGAGCGCGGCCCGCGCCGCCGCCGCGGCCGCCTGGCCGCGGCGCCGATCGCCGACGAGGGGCGGCTCGGCGATGGTGACACCGGCGGCACACGCTTCCATCGTGGCATGGAGCGACGTCTCCAACCCATCGAGGTCGTAGCCGCCCTCGGTGGCGAAGACGATCCGGCCACCGGCGTGGCGATCGGCCAGGCCGAGCAGCAGACGGGTCAGGTTGGCGAAGCCGGACGGGGTCATGCGCAAGGCGGCCAGCGGATCGTCGACGTGGGCATCGAAGCCGGCCGAGACCAGGACCAGCCCCGGCGCGAAGGCGTCGAGCACGGGCAGCGCGACCCGACGATAGGCCTCGTCGACATCGGCGTCACCGGCGCCGGCTTCCAGCGGCAGGTTGACGGTGAACCCACGCCCCGGGCCGACGCCGATCTCGCTGGCGGCGCCGGTGCCGGGATAGTACGGATGCTGATGGCTGGACACGAACAGCACCGTCGGGTCGTCGTAGAACGCCGCCTGGGTGCCGTTGCCGTGGTGGACGTCGAAGTCGACGATCGCCACTCGCTCCACGCCGGCTGCGCGGGCGTGCGCGGCGGCGACGGCGATGCTGTTGAACAGGCAGAAGCCCATGGCGCGGTCGGCCTCGGCGTGGTGGCCGGGGGGCCGTACGCAGGCGAGGGCCGGCCCGTCGGCGGGGCGGGCCAGCACGCGGTCGACGGCGGCCACGGCCGCACCGGCCGCCAGGCTCGCGACCTCGCAGGAGTCGGGACTGGTACTGGTGTCCGGGTCGAGCCGTACGGCCCGACCTGCGGTCGCCCGGATGGCGGCGACGTACGCCGGCGTGTGGACGCGCAGCAGGTCGACATCGGCCACCGGCGGCGGCGCCACCAGCTCGGCGCCGCGGGCGGCCCACCGCTCGGCGACCCGGTGCAGGACCTCGGCGCGCTCGGGTCGCTCGGGGTGCCCGGGCGGGGTCAGATGATCGGCGAACCGGTCGCTGCTGAAGATGATCACCGGCGGCTCCCTTCCAGGGCCCGACGACAGGCGATGGCGGCGTCGCCGAGCGCGGCGTCGATCGCGCGGCGAGCGGCGTCGACGGCGTCGGGGCCCGAGTCGCGCTCCAGCTGCACCACCGGACCGATCGCCATCACCATCCGGCTGAACGGCTTCGGGATCTGGGTGCGGTCCCAGCTGCGCAGCGTCCAGGCCCGGTCGGCCTCGGCGTGCACGCAGACCACCGGGTGCCCGGTGGCGCGAGCCAGCCAGGCCACGCCCGGCTGGACGACCTCACGAGGTCCCCGCGGACCGTCCACCGTGAAGGCCACCGGCGCCTGTCCCACGGTGCGGAGCAGCTCACGCATGACGCGCGCCCCGCGGCGCGAACTCGAGCCGCGCGCGGTGCCGAATCCGAACCGGCGGATGATGCGGGCGATCCACTCGCCGTCGAAGTTCTCGCTGGTGACGACGACGATGCCGCGGTCGCGCCAGTACCAGAGGCAGTGCAGGATGCGGCCGTGCCACAGCGCGTAGATGGTGCCGGCTCCCCCGTCGCCGGCGGCGGCGAGGTGTTCCGCCCCGACCGTCTCGACACGCCACGTCAGGGCCAGCAGACGCAGCAGCGGCGCGCCGAGCCCGGCGATGAGCGCCAGGGCGATCCGCTGTCGCCACGAGCGCCGCCACCCCGGCTCGACCGCCGCGTCTCGCGGGTCCTGGCCGCTCACATGCCGTCGTACTGCGGGCCGTCGCCACCTTCGGGCGCCACCCACGTGATCACGCCGTACGGATCCATGATGTCGCAGGTCTTGCAGTGGACGCAGTTCGAGGCGTTCAGCTGCAGACGACGGCCGCCGCGGCCGTCGTCGACCATCTCGTAGACGTTGGCGGGACAGAACCGCACGCACGGGTGGCCGTATTCGGGGCCGCAGATCGAATGACAGACGTCGGTCTGCACCAGGAGATGCGCCGGCTGGTTCTCCTCGTGGTGGGTCCCCGAGAAGTGCGTGCTCGTCGCCTTGTCGAAGGTCAGGCGACGATCGGCGGCCACCGCATTCGATCCGCCGATGACGTCACGCTTCTTCAGGCCGTAATAACTGTCCAGGGTCGCCATCCGGGTGTGCCCCGGGTGGCCGGCCAGGTCGCCGGGCCAGCGGCCGCCGGTGGCCATCGCCAGCCCGGCGAACGCCGCACCGACGTAGGTGCCGGCGCCGAACGCCTGATGGACGTTCCGCACCGGGTAGAGCTCGTCGCGGATGGCGCTGCCGTCGACGGCCGTCTTGTAGCGCGCCAGACGGGTCCGCGAGGTATCCCCGGCGCGGACCGCGTCGAAGGCGGTCTCGCCGGCCAGCAAGCCGCTGCGCATCGCCAGGTGGATGCCCTTGAGCCGCATCGAGTTGACGAAGTTCGCGGCGTCGCCGGCGATGAGCGCGCCGTCGGCGAACAGCGTCGGCTGGGTGTTCCAGCCGCCCTCGGGGAGGGCCTTGGCGCCGAACCGCACCAGCTGTCCGCCCTCCAGCAGCGGGCGGACGAAGGGGTGCAGCTTGAAGCGCTGCAGGGCCGCGTGCGGGTCGAACAGCGGATCGACGTAGTCCAACCCGACCACGAAGCCGAGCGACACGCGGCCGTCGGGCAAGGCGTAGATCCAGCTGCCGCCGAACTCCTCCTGCCGCAGCGGATAGCCGAGGGTGTGGATGACGGTGCCGGGCGCCAGGCGGCCGGCCGGCACGTCCCACAGCTCCTTGAGGCCGATGGCGTACTGTGCTGGCTGGGCGCTGCCGAGCGGCAGGGTCCGCAGCAGCTGCTTGGTGAGGTGGCCGCGGACGCCGTCGGCGAAGATGGTGACCTTGGCGCGGATGTCGGCCCCGGGTTCGACCGTGCCGCGCGGCTCGCCATTGCGGCCCAGGCCGCGATCGCCGGTCCTCACGCCCACGACCCGGTCCTGCTCGAACAGCACCGACTGGGCCGCAAAGCCCATGAACAGGTCGGCCCCGGCCGCCTCGACCTGGCCGGCCAGCCACTTGACGAAATGACTGAGGGAGATGACGTGGTTGCCGTGGTTGCGGAACGGCGGCGGGGTGATCGGCAGGCGGAACTGCCCGCCTTCGGTCAGCAGGTAGACGCTGTCGTGGCTGACTTCGCAGGCCAGCGGTGCGCCCCTGGCGGCGAAGTCCGGGACCAGCTCGGCCAGCGTCGACGGGTCCAGGAGCGCCCCCGAGAGGGAGTGGGCGCCGGCCTCCCTCGCCTTGTCGACGACGGCCACGGCGAGCGGCTCGCCGCCGTGGGCCGACTGCAGCTGGGTCAGCCGCAGCGCCGCCGACAGGCCGGCCGGCCCGGCGCCGACCACCAGCACGTCCACGTCGAGCGTTTCGCGTTCCATGCTGGCGCCGCCGCGTCAGCGCTCGCCGAGCGCGGCGATGAGGGCCGGACCGATCTCGAACAGGTCACCTTCGATGCCATAGTCGGCGACCTCGAAAATCGGCGCGTCGGCGTCCTTGTTGACGGCGACGATGGTCCGCGACCCTTTCATGCCCACGAGGTGCTGGATGGCGCCGGAAATGCCGATGGCGACGTAGAGCTTCGGCGCGACGGTCTGCCCCGAACTGCCGATCTGGCGTTCCATCGGCAGCCAGCCGTTGTCGCAGATGGGGCGGGAGGCGGCCAGTTCGGCGCCGAACGCCGCGGCGAGCTGTTCGGCCATCGCCAGGTGTTCCTGGGCCTTGATGCCGCGCCCGACGGCGACGATCCGTTCGGCCTGCGTGAGATCGACGGCCGCCTTGGCCTCCTGAAACGGCGCCTCGGCGTCCTGCCGGAGGGCTGCGCCGTCCAGCATGACCGCCTTGGCGGTCACCGCCGCGCCGCTGCCCCGGGCGACGGCCTCGGCACGGAACGCGCCGATCTGGAACGACACCAGGTGCGGCGCCGGCCCCTCGGCCGCTACGTCGGCGACCAGCTTCCCCTGGAACATCGGCCGCGCGAACACCGCCCCCCCGTCGGAACCGCGGGCGACGCCGACGACGTCGGTGACCAGCGTTCGGTCGAGGCGGGCCGCCAGCGTGGCCGCGAAGTCGCGGGTCTGGTAGCTGTGGATGAAACAGACGTGACTCGGCCCCAGCTCGCCGATCACCGCCGAGAGCGCCGCAACGAAGGCATCGGGCGTGTAGGCACCGAGCGCCTCGTGGCTGACCGCCCATACCGCGGCGACGTCGGCCGCGGCCAGCTCGGCCGCCACCTGATCCACCGCAGCGCCGAGCACGGCGACGGTGATCGGCGCCTGCCCGCCGGCGAGCTGCTGCGCCGCGGCGATGGCTTCCCAGCTGGCGCGGTTGAGGCGCCCGTCCCGCTGCTCGGCGACGACCAGTATCACAGGACCCTCGCCTCCTCCCGCAACCGCCGCACCAGCTCGCTCGCCGCTTCGGCGGGCGACCCGCCGATCATCACCGTCTGCTTCGACTTCTGCGGCAGGGCCAGGGCGACGATGCGCTGGCCGGACTGGATCGGCCCGGCCGGCGCCACCACCCGGATTTCCTTTTTCTTCGCCGCCATGATCCCCTTCAGCGTGGCGTAGCGCAGCTGATTGATGCCGCTCTGGATGGTGAGCAGGGCCGGCAGCGGCATCGACACGTACTGGAACCAGCCGCCTTCGAGCTCCCGCTTGGCCCGCAACCGCCCGTCGGCGACCTGGACCTCCATGATGATCGTCGAGTGCGGCATGCCGAGGCGCTCGGCGAGCGCCGGGCCGAACTGCGCGTGCCCCTGGTCGTCGGACTGCAGGCCGGTGAGGACGACGTCGAACTGCTCGTCGCGCACGGCCGCGGCCACCGCGACGGCCGACGCGGCGGCATCGGCCCGGGCGAACGCGTCGTCCTGGACGTGGATGGCGCGGTCGGCGCCGCGGGCCAGGGCCTCGCGGATCACCTGCTGGACCCGGGCCGGTCCCGCCGAGACGACCACGACCTCCCCACCGCCCTGGCGCTCCTTCAGGCGCAGCCCCTCTTCCAGGGCGTAGGCGTCGGGCTCGTTCATCTCGAACGAGATGTCCTGGTCGCGGACCCAGGTCCGGTCGTCGGTCAGCCGCGGCTGCCACTCCCGGGTCGGCACCTGCTTGATGCAGACGGCAATCTTCATCGGGCCTTCCTGTCGGTTGGAGGCGACGCGGCCGGGGCCGCCGTCAGCCGTCGTGCCGCCGGAACAGCAGCGCGCCGTTGGTGCCGCCGAACCCGAACGAGTTCGACAGCGCATAGCGGACGGTGGCTGGACGCGCCGTCCTGGCCACGTAATCGAGGTCGCACGCCGGATCCGGCGTGTCGAGGTTGATGGTCGGGGGCAGGATCTGGTGGCGCAGCGCCAGGGCGCTGATGCCTGCCTCGAGGCCGCCGGCGGCGCCGAGCAGGTGCCCGGTCATCGACTTGGTCGACGACATCGCCAGCCGCCGGGCGTGGTCGCCGAACACGCGCTTGACCGCCAGCGTCTCGGTCGGATCGTTGATCGGCGTCGACGTGCCGTGCGCGTTGATGTAATCGACCACACCCGGCGCGACGCCGGCCGAGGCCAGCGCTGCCTGCATGACGCGGACCGCGCCGTCGCCGTCCTCGGGCTGGCCGGTCATGTGGTAGGCGTCGCCGGACATGCCGTAGCCGACCAGCTCGCAGTAGATGGTCGCGCCGCGCGCCCGGGCGTGTTCCAGCTCCTCGAGGATGAGGATGCCGGCCCCTTCGCCGAGCACGAACCCGTCGCGATCCTTGTCGAACGGGCGGCTGGCGCGCTCGGGGTCGTCGTTGCGGGCCGACAGGGCCCGCATCGCCGCGAAGCCGCCGACCCCCATCGCGCACACCGCCGCCTCCGACCCCCCGGCGATCATGACGTCGGCCGCGTCGCGCTTGATGATCTCGAAGGCATCGCCGACGGCGTGCGCCGACGCGGTGCAGGCGGTGCACGTCGCCGAGTTGGGGCCCTTGGCACCGAAGCGGATCGACACCTGGCCGGAGGCCAGGTTGATGATGGCCGACGGGATGAAGAACGGCGAGATCCGGCGCGGGCCGCCCTCGAGCAGCGCGCGATGCTCGCGTTCGATGGTGGTGAACCCGCCGATCCCCGAGGCGATGAACACGCCGACGCGGTGGGCGCGGTCGGGCGCCACCGTCAGGCGCGCGTCGTCGACCGCGAATTGCGACGCGGCGATGGCGTACTGGATGAAGACGTCCATCTTCTTGACGTCTTTCTTCTCGATGAACGCCGTCGGCTCGAACCCCTTGACCTCGGCGGCGAAGCGGGTCGAGAACGCGCTCGCGTCGAACTTGGTGATCGGGCCGGCTCCGGACTTCCCGGCCAGGAGTCCCTGCCAGGTGGCGTCGGTGCCGATGCCGAGCGACGTCACCAGCCCGACGCCGGTGACGACTACGCGCCTGCTCAACGTGCTGCTCCTATTTCTTGCTCTTGGCGTTCTTCTCGATGTACTCGACGGCGTCCTTGACGCGCGTGATCTTCTCGGCGTCCTCGTCGGGAATCTCGATTTCGAACTCTTCCTCGAACGCCATCACGAGCTCCACGGTGTCGAGCGAATCCGCGCCGAGGTCGTCGACGAACGACGCATCCGAGGTCACTTCCTCTTCGTCCACCCCGAGCTGCTCGACGATGATGCTCTTCACCTTGTCCGCTACGGCCATCTGGCCCTCCTACGTGTACATCCCGCCGTTGACGGCGAGAACGTGCCCTGTAATATACGACGCCTCGTCGGAGGCGAGGAAACACACGGCCGACGCGACGTCGGCGGCCGTGCCGAGCCGGCCGAGCGGCACCTGCGCGATCCACTGCGCCTGCGTCGCCTCGGGCAGGGCCCGGGTCATGTCGGTCTCGATGAAGCCGGGGGCGACGACGTTCACGGTGACGCCGCGTGAGCCGACCTCGCGCGCCAGCGCCTTGCAGAACCCGATCAGTCCGGCCTTCGACGCCGCGTAGTTGGCCTGCCCGGCGTTGCCCATCTGGCCGACCACGGAACTGATCGCGACGATGCGGCCGCGGCGCTGCTTCAGCATCGGCTTCAGCGCCGCCTGGCAGAGCGCGAAGGCCGAGGTCAGATTGGTGGCGAGGACCACGTCCCAGTCCTCGCGCTTCATCCGCAGCACGAGCTGATCGCGGGTGACGCCGGCGTTCAGCACCAGCGCGTCGAGACGGCCGTGGCGGGCGACCACGTCGGCGATGGCCGCCGCGGCGGCGGCGCCGTCGGTCACGTCGAGGGCCAGCGCCTCCGCTCGCCCACCGTCGGCGACAATCGCCTCGACGGTCGCCTGAGCGTTGGCGCCTCGCGCCGCGGCGACGACGGTGGCGCCGCGGCCGGCCAGGGCCAGGGCGATGCCACGGCCGATGCCGCGAGACGCGCCGGTGACCAGTGCGATCTGTCCGTCGAAGGTGTTCATGCGTGTTCGCTCGGCCGCGGCCGGTCGGCGGCGACGATGGCCTCGACGGCCGCCAGGCCGGCCGGCTGGTCGAGGTTGACGATCGCGGCCTCGCGGGCCACTTTCTTGATGAGTCCGCTCAGCACCGTGCCCGGCCCCACCTCAACATAGGCGGTCACCCCGTCGGAGGCAAGGCGGCGGACCGACGCCTCCCAGCGGACCGGTGCGGACACCTGCCGGATCAGGGCCTCGACGGCGGCGGCGGCATCTCGCTTGGGCTCGGCATCGACGTTGGCCACCACCGGCACGCGGGGATCGCGGACGGTCAAGGCCTGCAGTTCGGGCGCCAGGCGCGTCTCTGCCGGCCGCATCAGCGCGCAGTGGAACGGGGCGCTCACCTGGAGGGGAATCACCCGCTTGGCGCCGCGGGCCCTGGCCCGCTCCCCGGCCCGCTGCACGGCCGCGGCGTGTCCGGCGATGACGACCTGGCCCGGTGCGTTGAGATTGGCCGGGCTCACGACGTCGCCCTCGGCGGCCTCGTCGCAGGCGGCCTGGACGCCGGCCTCGTCGAGCCCCAGGATCGCCGCCATCGCCCCGGCGCCGACCGGGACGGCCTCCTGCATGTAGCGGCCGCGGTGGTGCACGGTCCGCACCGCGTCGGCGAACGAGAAGGTGCCGGCGGCGACGTGCGCGGAGTACTCGCCCAAGCTGTGGCCAGCGACGATGTCGGGACGCAGCCCGCGCGCCTCGAGCAGCCGGCAGGCGGCGACACTGACGGTGAGGATCGCCGGCTGGGTAATCTCGGTGAGCGTCAACCGGTCGGTCGGCCCGTCGAAGACGACCGCGCTCAGGGCGAAGCCGAGGGCGGCGTCGGCCTCGTCGAAGGTCGCCCGGCAGACCGGGAACGCCTCGGCCAGGCCCCGGCCCATCCCGACCATCTGCGCGCCCTGGCCCGGGAAGACGAAGGCGATCATCGCGGCGCCACCAGGGCCGCAGCCAGGCCCTGCTCGAGCTGTCGCACGACCCCGTCGGCCACGAAGCGGGAGGCCGACACCACGGCGTTGCGAATCGCCTTGGCCGACGAGCGGCCGTGACACACCAGCACCAGGCCGGCCGCTCCGAGCAGCGGCGCGCCGCCGTACTCCGAGTAGTCGACGCGCTTGCGGAACCGGCGGAAGGCGCGTCGCGACAGCAGGTACCCCACCTGGCTCGAGAACGTGCTCGACAGCTCCTCTCCGAGTTGTTCTTCGACCATCTCCACGAGCCCTTCACTGAGCTTGAGCACGACGTTGCCGGTGAAGCCGTCGCAGACGATGACGTCGGCGCGCCCGGCGAAGACGTCGCGGGCTTCGACGTTGCCGACGAAGTTCAGCGGCGTCGCCTTGAGCAGGCGGTATGCTTCGCGCGTGAGGTCGTTGCCCTTGCCCTCTTCCTCGCCGATCGACAGCAGCCCGACGCGCGGCGCCGCGACCCCGAGCAGCGTCCGGGCGTAGACCGCGCCCATCACGCCGAACTGGAGCAGGTGCGCCGGGCGGCACTCCACGGTCGCGCCGGCATCGACCAGCACGGCCATCCCGCCGCGAGTGGGAATCGCCGGCGCCAGCCCGGGCCGGTCCACTCCGGTCAGCATGCCGAACGTGGCGTGCGCGGCGACGACCGAGGCGCCGGTATGGCCGGCACTGACCACCGCGGCGGCGGCGCCGTCCCGGACCAGCTCGGTGGCGACACGGATCGAGGCGCGTGGCTTGCCCCGCAGCACCAACGCCGCCTTCTCGTGCATCGCGACCACGTCGGCGGCATCGACGACCTGGACGTCGAGCGTGGCGGCGTCGCCGTGCCGAGCCAGCTCGCCGAGGATCGCGTCGCGCCGGCCCACCAGGGTGACGGCGACGCCCGAGTAGCGCGCCGCGGCCAGCGCACCGTCGACGACGGGTCCCGGCGCCAGGTCGCCGCCCATGGCGTCGACCGCGATGCGGGCCGGGAGCGGCTGGCTCACGCCGCGCTCCCCGCCGGTGCCGGGCTCAGACGCAGTCCGGCCAGCGACCTACTCCTCGTCGACGGCGCGAACCTGTCGCTCGTTGTAGAACCCGCAGAAGGCGCACACCCGGTGCGGGGCCTTGGGCTCACCGCACTGCGGGCACGCACCGGCGGTCGCCGCCGGCAGGGCATCGTGGGTGCGGCGCTTGCGGCCACGGGTCTTCGAATGTCGGCGTTTGGGATTAGGCATCGTCGTCGGTCCGCGGAGAAACGAGCGACTGCAGCCCGGCGAACCGGGGATCGACCCAGCGCGTCTCGCAGCTGCAGCGTTCGAGGTTGAGGTTGACACCGCAGGTCGGGCACAGCCCCTGGCAGTCGGGTCGGCACAGCGGCTTCATCGGCAGCGCCAGGTAGCACTGCTCGCGCACGAGGTCGACCAGGTCGATGGTCTCGTCGCGATAGAAGGTCGTCGCGGGATCGTGCTCGCGGTCCTCGTCGCGATCGCCGGCCAGGGCCTGGGGCAGATAGCGGAAGTCGAAGCGGCCGTCGACCGGCACGCTGAACGGCTCGAGACAGCGGCTGCACGGCACCTCGAGCCGGGTCGAGACCGACCCGGCGAGGCGATAGCGATCCTTGTCCTTGTGGAGCGTCGCCGCCAGGCGGGCCGGCGCGATCACGCGGAAGCCGTCGTCACCCCCGATCGCGTCGGGCGGAAACTCCCGCTCGACGGCGGTCTCGGGCTGGCGGATGGCGGTCAGGTCGAGGGTCATGGCCAGGGCCCGGCGCGCCTTCTGGCCACCGGAACGACCACCCAGTATATCACGCGGTCGCACACCGGCCGCCAGCTGCATCTCGCAGACCGGCAAGGAGTTTCACCCCTGGCGGTCGAGGTGGGCGCGCTCCGACACCGGCCACGGCCCGACCCACGGCTTGGGGATGAACAGCTGCTCGAACAGCCCCACGGCGTAGCGGTCGGTCATCCCGGCGATGAAGTCCTGGGTGGCGACATCGAGCCCGTCGGCCTCGACGGTGCGACGGTCCAGGAACGCCTCGGGCTGCTGCTGCACCCGCTCCCACAAGCCGCCGAGGATGCCCTCGGCCTTGGCGAACTCCGCCGTCGCCACGTCGTTCTCGTAGACGGCGTCGAAGAGGAAATCGCGCAGCGCCAGGGTCGCGTCGAGCATCTCCTGGCTCATCCGGATCTCGGTCGTGCCGCCGGCCAGCGTCTGCGCCACCACGTCGGTGACCATCCGGCCGATGCGCTCCGACGCCGATCGCCCGAGCACCGCCAAGGCCTGCGCCGGCAGGCCGTCCTCGCGGAGGATGCCGGCCCGCACCGCGTCGTCGACATCGTGGTTGACGTAGGCGACGATGTCGGCCACCCGCGCCACCTGGCCTTCGATCGTCGAGGCGCGGTGTTCGGGGGGCGCCCCCACCGGCAGGCCGTGCTTGCCCTTCGAGTGGCGGGCGATGCCGTCGCGCACCTCCCAGGTGAGGTTGAGCCCCTGGCGGTCGCGCTCCAGGACGTCGACGATGCGCAGGCTCTGCTCGTAGTGGTTGAAGCCGTCCGGGCACAGCGTCTGCAGGACCCGTTCACCGGCGTGGCCGAACGGGGTGTGGCCGAGATCGTGGCCAAGGGCGATCGCCTCGGTGAGCTCCTCGTGGAGCCGCAGGACCTTGGCGATGGTGCGGGCGATCTGCGACACCTCGAGGGTATGGGTCAGCCGGGTACGGTAATGGTCCCCGGCCGGCGAGAAGAACACCTGCGTCTTGTGTTTGAGGCGGCGGAACGCCTTGGTGTGGATGATGCGGTCGCGATCGCGCTGGAACGCCGGGCGGATCGGATCCTCGGCTTCGGGACGCGCCCGGCCCCGGGTGGCGGCACTGCGGGCCGCCTGCGGCGACAGCGTCGCCGCCTCGCGCTCCTCGAGTTCGTGGCGAATGGTCATCGCGGCGGCGCCGCCCCCATGGTAGCAGCCGCCAGGGTCACCGCAGGGGCTCGAGGAAACTGCGGCCATGCGCCAGCGGCGCCACCCCGAACCACTCGGCCAGGGTCTGGCCGAGATCGGCGAAGCTCGCCCGCGTCCCCAGCGCCACGCCGGCGCGAAGGCCCGGGCCGAGCGCCAGCAGCGGTACGTACTCGCGCGAGTGATCGGTGCTCGGCGTCGCCGGATCGTTGCCGTGGTCGGCGGTGACGACCAGCAGGTCGCCGGGGCCGAGGCGGTCGAGAATCGCCGGAAGCGCGGCATCGAACGCCTCGAGGTTGGCGGCGAAGCCCTCGACGTCGTTGCGATGGCCGTAACGGGTGTCGAAGTCGACCAGGTTGGCGAAGACCAGCCCGCCGACGCCCTCGTCGAGGCAGGCGACGACCCGCGCCACGCCATCGGCGTCGCTCGCGGTCGGGTGCGACGTGGCGATGCCGCGGCCGGCGAAGAGATCGGCCACCTTCCCCACCGCCGCCACCGGCACGCCGGCGTCGGCGAGGCGGTCGAGCAGCGTCGGACGCGGTGGCGGCATGGCGTAGTCGTGGCGGTTGGCGGTCCGTTGATAGCCGCCCGGCTCGCCGACGAACGGGCGGGCGATCACCCGGCCGATGCCGGCACCTTCGACCGCCAGCCGGTACGCGACCCGGCACCAGTCGTAGAGCCGCTCGACCGGCACGACCGCCTCGTGCGCGGCGATCTGGAAGACGCTGTCCGCCGAGGTGTAGACGATCGGCCGCCCGGTGCGTTGATGCTCCGGGCCCAGGCGGTCGAGAATCGCCGTGCCCGACGCGACGACGTTGCCGAGCACCGGCCGGCCGATGGCCGTCGAGAAGGCGTCGATCAGGCCGGCTGGGAAACCATCGGGAAAAGTCGGGAACGGCCGGTCGAGGACCAGTCCCATCAGCTCCCAATGTCCGGTCACGGAATCCTTGCCGGGCGAACGCTCGGCCATCCGCCCCCAGGCCGCCGCCGGCGGATCCGGCACCGGCACTCCAGGCAGCCGGGCGGCCAGTCCGAGGCCGAGACCGGCCAGTGTCGGCACGACCAGCGGGCGCGACGCCGCGACGTGGCCGAGCGTGTCGCTGCCCTCGTCGCCGTAGTCGGCGGCGTCGGGCAGGGCACCGGCGCCGACGCCGTCGAGGACGATCACGATCGCGCGCGGCGCCATGACGAACCAGGCCGGCGCAGCGCGCCGCTCACGGATGGTGCGACGAGAAGTAGTTGGGCACGCTGCGCGGAACGCGCAGGGTCGCGATGGCGTGCTTGAACACCAGATGGTCGAGCCCCTGGTGCTCGAGGATCACCGCGAAGCGATCGAAGTTCTTGATGCGGGCCTCGAACTCACGGCCGTCGAGCAGGTGCACCGTGACGGCCAGCTTCTCCCGGCGCGCGTAGTTGAGGAAGACATCCTGGATGTTCGGTGCACTCGATTTACCTTCGGCCATCGCCCGCGTCGCTCCTCGGTTGGTGCAAGCCCCGCGATCCCAGGTAGTCGATGACGCGCGCCGCGGCCGACGCCGTCTCACCGGGACCGTCAAACCACATCAGAGTAGGCTCTTTGCGGAACCAGATCAACTGCCGGCGCGCGTAGCGGCGATTCTCCTGGACGATGAGCGCGCGCGTCTCGGCCAGGCCGCGGACGCCGTCCAGATAGTCGACCATCTGCCGGTAGACCAGCCCCCCGAACGGCCGCGCCGACCGCGGGACCCCGGCGGCCAGCAGCCGCCGCACTTCGGCCTCGAGTCCGCCGGCCAACTGGGCGTCGACGCGCCGCGCCAGCCGCTCGGCGAGCAGGTCGGCCGGCAGCCGCAGGCCGACGGCGACGACGTCCACGTCGGGCAGCGGCGTGATGGTGTCGGCGAAGTGCGCCGTCAATGGCCGGCCGGTCAGCAGGTAGACCTCGAGCGCTCGCACCATGCGTTTGCGATCGCCCGGCCGGATGCGGGCCGCGGCCGGCGGATCGACCCGGGCCAGCCAGCGATGCAGCGCCCGATCGCCGCGCCGCGCCGCGACCCGTTCCAGCCGTGCCCGAACCGCTTCGTCGGCCGCCGGGCCGGGGAACAGCCCGCGGGTCAACGCCCTGAAGTAGAAGCCGGTGCCGCCGGCGAGCACCGGCAGCCGGCCGCGGGCGTGAATGTCGCGGACGGCGCGGGCCGCCTCGGCGGCGTAGCGGGCGGCGGTGTAGACCTCGGTCGGGTCGGCGACGTCGACGAGGTGGTGCGCGATGCCCTGCTGCTCCGCCGCCGGCACCTTGTCGGTGCCGATGTCGAAGCCCCGGTAGACGGCGGTCGAGTCGCAGGCGACGATCTCGCCGCCGAAGTGTCGGGCGACGGCCATGGCGATCGCCGACTTGCCGGTGGCGGTCGGCCCGAGGACGGCGACGAGCACCGGCCGTCCGCTCAACATGCCCACTGCCTCAGCACGAGCACGGCCAGCAGCGCGACCACGGCGACGAGCCCGGCCTGCTGCGCCGGCGTCGGCGTCACGATCACTCCGGCGTCGGCGACTCGTTGAAGAAGAAGGTCACCGTGAAGAAGGCCTTGTCGGCGGGATACTCGGGCGGCAGCGGCTGGGTCGGATTGGAGGCGATGATGGCGTTGTAGGCCGAGCGGTTGAACGAGTCGACCTCCGACGGCCGCACGATGTTGACGTCGGTGATGGCGCCGTCCTTGTGAACGTTGAACTGCAGCACCACCCGGCCGCGCATCGCGTAGGCGGCATTGGGCACGAACCAGTTGCGCTTGACCTGGGCGACGAAGCGACGGATCCACGGCCCGAACTCGACGCCCTTGGTGTCGAACTGGATCGCCGGGCCGAACTCGTTCACACCGCCCTGCGGATTGTTGAACGACTCGCGCTGGACGTACTTCTGCAGATCCCTGAGGGCTTCACCGAGCGATCCGCCCTGTGGACGGGTCAACGCGGCGTCACGCGGTGCCGGCGGCGCCTCGGGTGCCGCGGGCAGCGGCGTCCGCTCCTCGGCGGGCGGCGTCGCCGGCGGCGCCGGTTCGGGCTCGGGACCGCGACCGGCGGCCCGTTCCTCGGGCGCCGCCTCGACCCGTTCGCCGGTGTCGCCACGCGCGAACGGCAGCGGGTTCTCCGGTCGTTCCGCGATCTCCGGCGCGCTGGCGACCCGATCCATGTCCGAGATCTCGGCCTCCTGCGGCGGCGCCGGCGCGGGCACGTCGCGCAGCGGTTCGACGATCACGAAGCGGGGCGCGTCGTCGGGCCGGGGGCGTTCACGCTCCTCGATCGCGGCGGCGGCGCGTTCCTCGGCCGCACGCTGGAACCAGGCGAGCTGGGGGGCCAGCAGGAGCAGCAGCAGGACGCCGACGTGCGCGACGACCGAGAGCACGATCCCTTCCCGACGGGAGATCGCGCTGCCGACCACCTCGACCGACTGGTAGCGGTCGTCGAAGTCGAAGTACATGAAGCAGTTGCCTCGATTATACCCGTCGGATCGGGCGGGGCTCCTGCTGCGGCGGCGCTAGGGATCCCGGTCGGGCCGGCGTGCGTTGTACAGATAGACGACGCCGAGCGTCAACGGCTTGGCCGTCGCCGCCGTCAAGCCGGCCGCCGTGAGCATGTCGACGAACTCCTGGCCGTACGGAAAGGCCCCGACCGACGCGGGCAGATAGGCGTAGGCGCCGCCGTGACGCGAGACCAGGCGGCCGACCCGCGGCAGCACGGACCGGAAATACCAGCCGTAGAGGTGGCGGAGGCCGGGCAGGCCCGGCAGGCCGAACTCGAGGATCGCCACCCGCCCACCCGGCTTCAGGACCCGTCGGATCTCGCGGCACGCCGCGTCGGGCGCCTGGACGTTGCGGATGCCGAAGGCGATGGTCAGGGCATCCACCGACTGGTCGGCGACGGGCAGGGTCGTCGCGTCGCCGCGGATCAGCTGGACGCGGGGCGCCAGCCCGGCCGCGTCGACCTTCTCGCGCCCATGGGCCAGCATCGCCCCTGCGAAGTCGACGCCGACGACCCGCGCCGCACCGGGCTCGGCGCGGGCGGCGCCGAGCGCGATGTCGGCGGTGCCGGTGCAGACGTCGAGCAGCCGCTCTCGCCCGCTGAGCCGCAGCGAGGCGATCGCCCGCAGTCGCCAGTGGCGGTCGAGCCCCGCCGACAGCACGGTGTTGAGCAGATCGTAGCGCGCGGCGATGGCGTCGAACATGCCGGCGATCCGCGACGGGGCCTTGTCCAGCGGGACGCCGTCGGGCGTGGGCCGGGCGCGATCAGTCGACATAGAGCGAGGCGGCGGTGGTGACGAAATAGAGGATCCCGACGTAGCCGTTCAGGTCGAACGCCTTGGCGGCCCCCGACAGGTCGTCGGCCGACACCAGGGACTGCTCGTAGGCCAGCAGCGCCGCAACCACCCCGACCCCGGCGAGATACACCGGCCCGAGCGGCGCGACCAGCACCAGGCTGGCCATCGTCGCCACCGTCGCGACGTGCAGCCCCCGCGAGATGGTCAGCGCGCCGGCGACTCCGAATCGTACCGGGATCGACTTCAGGCCGTGTTGGCGGTCGACGGCTTCGTCCTGACAGGCGTAGATGATGTCGAATCCGGCCACCCAGAGACCGATGGCCAGGCCGAGGAGCCACGGTGTCCAGCCGCCGCGGCCGCCGGCCGCAAGCCAGCCGCCCACCGGCGCCACCGCCATCGCCAGGCCGAGAAACGCCTGCGCGTAGTAGCTGTAGCGCTTGGCCAGCGAATACCAGAACACGATCGCCAGCGCGAGCGGCGACAGCCAGCCGCACAGCCGGCTGATCTGGAACGCCGCAACCACGAACGTCACCGCCCACACGGCGACGAACGTCGTCGCCTGGCGTCGGGTCAGCGCGCCACGCGGCAATTCGCGGGCCGCCGTGCGCGGGTTGGCGGCATCGAAGCGGGCGTCGACGAGCCGGTTGAATCCCATCGCCGCGCTGCGGGCCGCGACCATGCACAGCAGAATCCACCCCAGCGTCGCCCACTCGAAGGGCCGATCCCAGGCCGCCAGCAGCGCCCCGGTGAGCGCGAACGGCAGCGCGAAGACCGTGTGGCTGATGCGAACGAACGACAGGTAGGTGCCGATTGACGCCATCAGGACACCGTCATCGCCGCCGTCGTGGGCACGCGGCGGATCCGATCCGCGGTGATCCCGCCGACCAGGGCCGCCTCCGGGTCGGCGGTGCCGGCGGGCAGCGTCACCGCCACCAGGCGAGCGTCACGGCCGGGCGTCAGAGCACCCAGACGGTCGCCGAGTTGCAGTGCCTCGGCGCCGCCGCGGGTGGCCATGGCCAGCAGCCGGCGGGCCGGCACCTCCGGGGCGATGTCGTGCAGCGTCGCCAGCTCGGCGAACAGGTTCAAGTCCGGGGCACTGGCCAAGCTGTCGGTCCCGAGGGCGACGCGGACACCGGAGGCGACGAACCGCGCCACCGGCGGCGGACCGACACCGACCCAGACGTTGCTGCGCGGGCACGTGACCACGGTGACGTCGGCGGCAGCCAGGCGCGCCAGCTCGGCGTCGGTGAACTGCACGGCGTGCACGGCGAGCGCTCCCGGGCCGAGGACGCCGAGGTCGCAGAGATAGTCGCCGGGACCGCAGCCGGGCGGGCGCCAGTCGTCGCGCCAGGCCCCCAGCGCCTGCAGGCGCTCCCGCCACGGACCGGCACCGGTCGTGAGCAGCTGCAGTTCCTCGGGCGACTCCCCGGCGTGCACCGTCGTTATCGGTTTCGGCAGGCGGCGGGTCTCGTCCCGCAACGCCGCGAAGAGTTCGGCGGAGACCGAAAACGGCGCGTGCGGAGCCGGCACGACCCGCACGCTGCCGCCGCTGGCGGCCGCCGCGCGCGCCGCGGCGGCAGCGGCGGCCGTACGCCCGTCGGCATCGCGGAACCCGAAGACTTCGTGGAACACCACGGCCGGCACGTCCCGCTCGCGCAGCACCGGCGGCGAGACCAGGGCGTTGGAGACGTCGCCGATCGCGACCGTTCCGGTCGCGCACGCCTCGTCCAGCGCCCCGCGCAATGCCGCCATCGCCACGGCGTCATCGGCGGACTCGAAACGCGTCCGACGGCGCATCAGGACGCCGACCCAGGTGAGGAAGTCCGCGGCCGGCGGCACCAGGCCGCTCAGCCACGACAACTCGAGATGCGTATGTGCGTTGACCAGCCCGGGCAGCAGCGCCACGTCGCCGAGGGTTTCGACCCGGTCGGCCGTCGGCGCGTCGTGGCCGCAGCCGACCGCGGCGATGCGTCCGTCCGCGACCAGGACCCAGCCGTCGCCGAGGGGCGGCGCGGCCACGGGGCAGACCCACGCGGCCCGCACGAGCAGCGACGCCATGCTCTCCGCCCTTCGCTCAGGCCACCGGCGACGGCGGCGAGCTGGAGGCCCGCTGACGCTTGCCGGCGGCACTGCGCGCTGGATAGTTGGCCAGTTCGGCCGGCACCGAGGTGTCGCCGGCCGCCCGCGCCGTCGCCAGCTCCAGCTGCCGGGGCACGATCCGCTCGCGGAACACCGGCGTCCCCAGCCGCTCGTAGTGCATGGTGCGGCGCGAGGCGGTGAAACCGGCGTCCTCGATGTTGCGGACGATCTCGAGTTCGTCCATGCAGTAGGCGGCGCCGGCCGCCCGCACGACGTTCTCCTCGATCATCACGCTGCCCATGTCGTTGGCGCCGAAGGCGAGGCTCAACTGCCCCACCTTGCCGCCCTGGGTGACCCATGAGGCCTGCAGATTGTCGACGTTGTCGAGCACCAGGCGGGCGATTGCCAGCGTGCGCAGGTAGTCGACGCCGGTGGCCTCGCTGCCGCCGCGCTCGGTGTGCTCCGGCTGGTAGCTCCAGGTGATGAAGGCGGTGAAGCCACCGGTCTCGTCCTGCAGCGCGCGCAGGCGCAGCAGGTGCTCCAACCGCTCCTGGTCGGTCTCGACGGTGCCGTACATCATCGTCGCCGTGGTGCGCAGGCCGGCGCGGTGCGCCTCGCGCATCACGCCGATCCACTCGTCGGCGGACGCCTTGGTGTAGCAGTTGAGCAGCTTGCGGACCCGGTCGACCAGGATCTCGGCGCCGCCACCGGGGATGCTGTCGAGTCCGGCGGCGATCAGCCGCTCGATGACCTCCGGCACCGCCAGCTTCGCGGTGCGGGCGATGTGCAGCACCTCCGGCGGCGACAGCGCGTGCAGCTTGAAGGCCGGATAGCGCGCCTTGACGCCCCGGAACAGGTCTTCGTACCACGCGATCGGCAGGTCCGGGTTGTGGCCGCCCTGGAGGAGCAGCTGGTTGCCCCCGAGGGCGAGCGTCTCGTCGATCTTCCGGTAGATCTCGTCGAAGCCGAGCACGTAACCCTCGGCATGGCCGACGGTGCGGTAGAACGCGCAGAAGTTGCAGCGTGCCACGCAGACGTTCGTGTAGTTGACGTTGCGGTCGATGATGTAGGTGACGACGCCGTCGGGGTGCTTGCGGCGACGAACCGCGTCGGCCATCCGCCCCAGCCACAGCGTGGGCGCGTGACGGTAGAGCTGCAGCGCCTCGTCGGCGTTCAGCCGCCCACCCGACTCGATCCGGGCGCCGAGGGTCTCGAGGCTGGGAGTCATGCGAAGAATCGGAGCGGCCGGACCGCGGCCGGATGGCCCACCGCGTGCGCCAGCTCGTAGAAGCGCTCGAGGCCGGCGCGGGCGCGCTCGTCGAACGTGTAGCTGAGATTATCACGCAGGTAGGCGGCCAGCGCCGCGGCGGTGGCCGGGTCGCCGCCGGCGGCAGCCTGCGCGATCTCGTCCCGCGCCGCCAGCCCGGCGTCGCGCGCCGCGGCGAGGGCGGCCAGGTGCGCCGGCGCCAGCGCATCCGGCCGACCGCTCCAGACCGCGTAGACGAAGGGCAACCCGGTCAAGGTCCGCCACGCCGAGCCGAGATCGATCTTCTCCACGCCGGCGCGGGCGGGATCGATGGCCAGGGCCGGGTCGCCGATGACCAGCGCCGCGTCGGCCTCGCCGAGCATCGCCGGCAGATCGGGGGCCGCGGGCACCAGCACCGGGTCGATGTGCCACAGCCGCGCGCAGAGAATCCGGCACAACGCCGCCGAGCTCCGTGAGCTGGTGTCGAGCGCCAGTCGTGTCACCCGTTCGACCGGGACCGTCGTGAACACCGCCACCGACAGGATCGGACCGTCCGATCCGATCGCCATGTCCGGCACCAGGCGGTAGTCGCCACTCAGGTATTCGATGGCCGGGATCAATCCCAGATCGACGTCCCTGGCGTGGAGGCGGGCGGCGCAGGTCGACGGCAGGTCGTAGTCGACGGCGAACAAGTCGTGGCGTCGGTCGAGTTCGTACACCAGGGGACGGGCGTTCAGGAACGTGACGGCGCTGACTCTGACGCGCGGCCCCATCACCCGCGCACGGCCCAGTTGCCGTCGCGCTCCACTGCGGCCAGTCCCGCCGCGGCGATGTTCCGCCGCACCTCTTCGACCGCGGCGCGGCGCGGTCCGAGGGCCGGGTCGTCCACGACCGGCACGGCGTCGAGGTCGTCGGCGCCGACACCCAGGGCCACCTGCGCGAGCTTGGGACCGTAGGCCTGCCAATCGACCTGCACGGTGGGCACCGGGCCGACCAGCAGGCGGGCGAGCGCGACGGTGCGGACGTCGTCGAACCCGGTGGTCGGCGCCGCTGGATCCAGCCGCCGCGGCAGCGGCGCGATCGCACGGATCTCACCGACGGCAGCCGCCAGACGGCGCGCCGCGATCAGCCAGCCCACGCGGTCGGCCTCCGGCGCGTCGGCGGCGACGACGTCGACCGCCAGGCCGGCCGTCCGGGCCGCCCGCACGGCCGCGACATCACTCGACGGCGCGACACACGCGACGCCGGAGAGCCCGGCCACCGCCAGTGCCGCGAACGCGTCGCCGCCCAGCGCGGCGAGGTCCGCCAGCCAGAAACCACGGACCGGGCGGCCGTCGGCGAGCGCCCGCGCCTCACGAACCGCCGCGACCGCCGCGTCCAGCGTCGTCGGCCGCCCGGCGATTCGCACTTCCGCCGCCCCGTCGGCGACCGCGCCCCAGCCGGCGGCCGCGCCGAGCTCCAGGACCTGCACCCGCACGAACGTCGCGGCGTCGCCGTGCCGGGCTCGACGGACGTCGTCGGCGAGCGCCCCCAGCGCCAGGATGTCGGTCGTCGTCGCCAGGGCCCGCAGCGCCTCGGCGGGCAGGTCGGCACCGGTGTCGAGGGCCCCGGTCACGAGCTCGACCAGCTCCGCCAGTGCGTCACTGCTGACCATGCTGCATACCCTCCACGATCACCGCCGCCAGCCGCAGGGCTTCGCGCCCCGCCTCGCCGCTGACCTGTGGCATCCGGCGCTCGCCGATTGCGGCGACGAAGTCCTCGAGTTCGCGGCGCAGGGGCTCGTCCTTGACGACGTCCAGCTTGCCGCCGAGGATCGACGGCCGCGGGCTGCCCGTCTCCGGTGGTCCGAGCGTCCAGTGTTCGACCTCCTGGGCGGCGTAGTCGACCGACAGGTAGGCCTTGGGCTGGAAGAAACGGATCTTGCGGACGCGATCGCGGCTGATCCGGCTGGCCGTCAGGTTGGCGATGCAGCCGCCGGCGAAGCGCAGCCGCACGTTGGCGATGTCGATGCGCGGCGTCAGCACCGGGACGCCGACCGCCTCCACGCTCACCGTCGGCTCGCCAACGATCGACAGCACGATGTCCAGATCGTGGATCATCAGATCGAACACCACGTCGATGTCGAGGCTGCGCTCCGGGAAGGTGCCGAGACGGTGCGCCTCGATGAAGCGCGGGCCGTCGAGGCGGGTCATCGCGGCAGCCACGGCCGGGTTGAAGCGCTCGGTATGGCCCACTGCCAGGGTGACACCGCGGGTGGCGGCGGCGCTGACCAGCCGGTCGGCCTCCTCCACGGTCCGCGCCAGCGGTTTCTCGACCAGCACGTGCACCCCACGGTCGATGAACCCCAGCGCGACCTCGAGGTGCGACTCGGTCGGCACCGCCACGGTCACGGCGTCGACGGCGCCATCGAGCGCCCGCGGATCGGTGAAGGCGGCGGTGTTGGCCACAGCGGCGACCTCGCGCGCCCGGGTCTCGCTGTGGTCGACCACGCCGACCAGGGTCACCCCCGGCATGGTGGCCAGCAGCCGCGCGTGGTTCCGGCCGAGATGGCCGACCCCGACGACTCCCACTCGCAGCGCCGCACTCACGCCTCTTCTCCCACTGGCCGGCCGACGATCGCGATCCCGGCGCCGTCGGCCGCTGTGATCATCTCCGCCTTGTCGAACATCAGGGCCTTGCCGGCATCGAGCGACAACAGCGTCGCGCCGGCCCGGGCCATCACCTGCACGGTCGGGATGCCGACCACCGGCACGTCGAACCGCATGTCCTGCCTGGGCTTGGCCACCTTGACGATCACCACGCCCGGTCCGGCCAGGTCGGCGGCCCGGCCGATCACGGCATCAGTGCCCTCCATGGCCTCGACGGCGACCACCGCGGTGTGCTTCACGGCAATGGTCTGGCCGATGTCCAGGCCGGCGATCGCGTCGGCCATGCGATAGCCGAACGCCAGCGACTCCCGCTCCGCCGGCGACGGCGGCCGCGCCGTCATCGGCCCCGGCGAGGCCAGCAGTGGCTGCAGCAGCGTCGTCGAGTCGATGAGTTCGATGCCGCGTTCGCGCATCACGTCGGCGACCGCGCCGATGAGGGCGTCGGTGTTGCGCGCGCGGAGCCGGCCGAGCACCCGCATGAGCGTCAGGTCGGGCATCACGCTGAAGATCTTGGTGTGCTTCACCTGGCCGGCCATCACCGCGTGGGTGACCCCGGCGTCCGCCAGCAGATCGAGGAACCGGCCGAGCTGCCCGACCGACACCCGGTGGAAGGGACAGGGCCGCGCCCCCGCCGTCGCCACCGCTTCCAGGCCGACGTCAGCCTCTTCCTTCACTGCCACCACCGTCACGTCGTGGCCGAGGCTGCGGGCCGCGTCGAGGACCAGGAACGGAAACCGGCCGTTGCCGGCGATGAGGCCGAGTCTCACGAACCGTCCTCGGCGTCGTCGGCAGCGTCGCTCCGCTTGGTCGGGCGCTTCAAGGTCACGCCGCGCGTCGAGGCGCGGACGAACTGCACCAGGTAGGTCACCTCGGGACCGGCGATGGCCGGATCGGCTTCGATGTGATCGAGCGCCCTGGCCGGCGTCAGCTTCGAGGTGAGCAGGTAGCGGTAGGCGCGCTTCAGGCGCCGAACGGCGTCGGGCGTGAAGCCGCGCCGCACCAGACCGACGGTGTTCAGCCCGTAGACCCTGGCGCGATTGCCGACGGTCTTGGCGAACGGCAAGGCGTCCTTGGTGACGACCGAATAGCCCCCGATGAAGGCATGGCGGCCGACCCGGCAGAACTGGTGAACGCCCGAATAGGCGCTGATCTGCGCCGCGTCCTCGACGGTCACGTGGCCGCCCAGCGTGGCACCCGGACCGAAGATGGTGTCGCTGCCAATCCGGCAGTCGTGGGCGATGTGGGCGTAGGCCATGATCAGGTTGCGGTCGCCGATGACGGTCGCGCCGCCGCCACCGACCGTCCCGCGGTGGATCGTGACGCACTCGCGGATGACGTTGCGGCGGCCGATCGACACCGTGGTGCGCTCGCCGCGGTACTTCAAGTCCTGGGGCTGCAGGCCGACCGACGCGAACGGGAAGATGTGGGTCCCGTCGCCGACGCTCGTGTCACCCTCGACCACCGCCGAGGCGCCGATGACGACCTCGCGGCCGAGGACGACTCCGGAGCCGATGACCGCGTGGGGGCCGATGACGCTCCCCGGGCCGATCACCGCATCGGGATGCACGGTGGCCGACGGGTCGATGACCGGCTCGCCAAGCGACACGGCGAGGGTCAGCACCGCTTCGACGACCACCGCGCCGTCGACGTCGGCGCTGGCGTGGACCCGGACGAGCGGGCCGCGAGCCCGGCCCCGACGGACGTCGAGACTCAACCGATCGCCGGGCACGACCTGCCGGCGGAACTTGACGTCGCGCGCCCGCCGCAGTTCGACGCGGGCGGCGGCCGGCGTCGCCGCGGCGCCGAGCAGGAGCACCGTCGCCGCCTGCACCAGCGCCTCCAGCATCAGGACGCCCGGCAGCAGCGGCACCCCCGGGAAATGCCCCTGCACGAAGTCCTCGCCCACGGTGACCGTCTTGTGGGCGTGGAGACGGGTGCCGTCCGACGGCGACACCACGTCGACGAGCACGGCCGGGAACCGGTGCCGTTGCCGCTCGAGGAGGGGAGCGAAGTTCACGCGTGGGGACTCGGCACGAAGGCGACGGGCGGCGGCCCGCGGGGGCCCCCGTCCTGACGCAGGCGTGGGGCGGCGGCCTACTGGCCGGGCGGCTTGGCCGCGGCGGCCGGCGCCTTGGCCGCCTCGTCGAACTTGCGGACGACGTCGGCGGTGATGTCCAGGGCCGCATCCGCCCAGACCAGACCCGAATCCGGGCCGTTGAAGATGTAGTGCAGGCCGCGCTCCTTGCCCACCGCCTCGATGATCGGGGCAATGCGCCGCTGGAACTCCTCCTGCAGCTGCTGCTGGAGCTCCTGCACTTCCTGCTGCGCGTCCTGCGTGGCGCGCTGCAGGTCGACCTGCGCGCGCTCGACCTGCTTGGCCAGATCACCGCGCGCCGCCTCGCTCATCACCGCGCCGCTCTTCTCGAGCTTCTCCTGCAGGCCCTGGAGCGCCTTCTGCCGCTCGTTGAGCTCGGCGACCTTCTTCTGCTGGAGGGCCTGGACCTTGGCGCTCGCCTGCTTGCCGTCGTTCGACTCGGCGACGACCCGCTGCAGCACGACGAACGCGATCTTGGCCCCCTCGGGGAACGGCAGCGCCTCGGGCTGCGCGGCGGCGGGAGCCGGGGCCGCCGGCTTGGCGGTCGCCGGCGCGGGGGCCGCGGGCGTCTGCGCGAACGAAGCGGCGCCCGTCACCACGACGAGGCCAACGGCCAGAACCATACGTCTCATTGCTGACATCCCTTTCGGCTGTGCCGAGAACCTTGGCATTTTACTCTACTACGCCGGGCCGGGTAAGATCGGAAGGTTCCGGGCCCGCCCGGCCCTCGAGGACCTGATGCGCCGAGTGACGCTGGCCTGCACGCTGCTGCTTTCCCTGATCGCCGCCGGATGCGGCGACAACGACGACAACACCGACACCGGTTCCACGCCGACCGAGCCGTCCGACACGGTCACCGACACCTTCAGCGGCACCCTCACCCGCAACGGCGGCACGTCGCATCCGTTCCCGGTCATCTCGGCGGCCGGCGGCGACGTCGTCGCCACGCTGAGGTCGGTGAGTCCCGACAGCTCCACGGTGCTCGGCATGGCGCTCGGCACCTGGAACGGGACGTCGTGCCAGGCGGTCATCGCCAACGACCGAGCGGTCGTCTCGGCCTCGATCCTCGGCCGCGCCACCTCGGTCGGCACGCTGTGTCTGCGCATCTACGACGTCGGCACCGTGGTCGAACCGCAGGACTACGAAGTCGAAGTCGTCCACCCGTAGCCGCGCCGGTCGCCGGCCACCCCGGTTAGAACGTCGAGCCCACGGCGAACCGGAACGTGAACTTGCGGGCCGGCTGCAGCTGGTTGTTGAAGACGCCGCCGCGCTGCGGGTTGTAGGAGAAGATCAGCCGGAACGGCACGTTCAGTACCGGCATGAAGAACCGGATCTCGGCACCGGTCGAGGTCTTGAACGCCGACTGCTTGCCGATCGACTGCGTCGTCGCCCCCGGCGCATCCGGATCGACCAGCCCGGTGAACGCCAGCGGATCGTAGAGCAGCGGCAGCGGCGGCGGCAGGATGTCGAGGATGTCCTCGCGCCAGCCGAAGCCCTCGCCGATGTCGCGGACCTGGCCGGCGTCGTAGAACAACACCAGGCGCACCGGACCGGCGATCTGGGTGATGAACTCGCCGTTGAAGAGCAGGCTCTTGTTGCCGCCCAGCACCAGCCGGGTGGTGATGTCGCGCGGGCCGATGCTGCGGATGTCGTAGCCGCGGACGCTGTACTCGCCGCCGAGGAACAGCTTCTCGAAGATCGGCAGCTGCTTGGTGTCGCCGTAGGGGCGGATGTACTGCACCTGGGCGCGGCTGCCGACCGACATGCGCGGCGTCAGCCGGAAGAAGCCCACCGCCTCCAGCGTCGGCTTGACGAAAAAGGTGTCGCCGCCCGGTCCGGCGTACTCGAACGACGCCGTCAGGCGCCGGCCGGTCGACGGGAAGATCGGGTTGTCGACGGTGTTGAACGAGAAGCTCGGCGCGATCTTGCTGATCGTGCGGCTGCCGCCCTGGCCGATGAGCAGCGAATCGTAGAGGAAGGGGTTCTGCGCCAGCAGCGTCGGGTTGGTGAAGGCGTCGTTCAGGTCGAGCACCCGCACCTGCTCGTAACTGTAGTTGACGAACAGCCGCGAGAAGTCGGCCACCGGGAACCCGAAGAGGAGGTTGCCGCCGGTCGACTGCTGCGTGAACTGGTTGATGTAGTTGAGCTGCCGGCGGTAGACGTCGACGCCGCCGGTGATGTTGCGGTCGAACAGGAACGGCTCGGTGAACGCGACCTGGTAGTTCTGGGCCCGCGACCCGCCCTGCAGCGACACCGTCAGGCTCTCGCCGCGACCGAGGAAATTGGCGGTCTGGAACGACAGCTGGCCGAAGAAGCCCTCGAACTGCGACACGCCGGCGCCGAAGGTCAGCTGGTTGCGGTTCTGCTCCTCGAGCCGGAGCGTGACATCGACCTTGTTCTTCTCGTTCGGCGTCTTCTTGACGTCGACGCCCTGGCCTTCCTCGAGCGGCTTGAAGTAGCCCACCTGGTTGAGCCGCCGGACGCTGTACTTCAGCGCCTCGGTGTTGAAGGTGCTGCCCTCGACCAGGCGCATCTCCCGGCGCACGACCGTGTCGCGTGTCGTCGTGTTGCCGACGAACGTGATGCGGTTGACGAAGTACTGCTCGCCCTCCTGGATCTGCATCGTCACGTCGACGGTCGGCTCGGCCGGACCCGCGAGCGGCGCCGGGGCCACGCCCTGCGGCTTGAGGTCGGGATAGCCGGTGAACTCGAAGTAGCCGCCGCCGCCGTAGACCTCCTGCGCTTTCTGCAGGCCGTCACGGATGCGCTTCTCGCTGTACCAGTCGCCCCGCTGGAGCTTGAAGAGCGCGCGCAGGCCTTCGGACTTGACCACCGTGTTGCCGTTGAAGTCGAACTCGCCGACCCGGTAGCGCGGCCCCTCGGTGACCGGAATCCGCACCTGGATCCACCGGGTCTTGCCGTCGGCGGTGTCCTGGAGGGTCTTCAGTTCGGGGGTGCCGACCCGGGCTTCGATGTAGCCTTTGTTGCGGTAGTGCGCCACCACCGCATCGGCGTCCTCCTCGAACTTGGCTTCCTTGTAGGTGCCGCCGCCGGTCAGCCACGAGAACGCGCCGTGCTGCTTGGTCTCCTTCATCCGGCGCCGCAGCGTGCCGTCGCCCAGGGCGGTGTTGCCGACGAAGTCGATCTCCCGGATGCGGACCTTGGGCCCCTCCTGGACGTCGAAGGTGACCTTCACCAGCTTGGGGCCGCCGGGCAGCGTCTCGACGTTGGAGGTGATCTCGGCGAACTGATAGCCCTTCTCGGCCATCATGTCGGCGATGATGCCCTTGACCCGGCGCACCGCGCCCTCGTCGAGGAAGGAATCGAGGCGCAGGGCCACGCCGACCTCCTTCATCTTCTCGTCGACCTTGGTCCGCTCGACCTTGTTCGACCCGGTGTAGTCGACGATCTTGACCCGCGGCCGCTCCTCCATGTTGAAGACGACGCGCTTGCCGACGACGCCGTTGTCGTAGGGCTCGTCGAGCACCTCGATCCACAGGTTGTCGAGGAAGTTGGTGCCCCACAGGCGGCGGAAGTCGTCGCGCAGCCTGGCCTCGGCCCCCTCGTCGTACGGCACCCAGACCCCGTCGCTGCTGCGGCTCGGCTGGGTCTGGATGTAGTAGAGGTAGGTCTGCGGGTCGATGAGCGACTCGTCGACCGGATGGAAGCGGAGCTGGAGGAAGCGGATGACCGGCCCGGTCCCGGCCGGCGGCATCCTGACGGCCGGCTGGGCCGCCGGCGCGACCGGGGCGGGCGCCGCCTGCCCGGCCGAGGCGACCGGCGCGCCGACGGCCAATCCGGCCAGCACTGCGAACAGAAGGCTGCGCATCGTTCTCACGTCGGCGGGCACCTGGCGGCGCCGGGTCCACACGGGCGCGTCGGCGTGGGCCCCGAATCCTGCGATCCTACCGGATTCAGACGTCGCTGGAAAGCGGACGGCCGGCCCCGACCGGCTCGCCCGGCTCGCCGGCCCCCCGGTAGGCCAGGACGCCGCCGTCGAGATAGACCTCGATTTCGCCGTCGGTCAGCCGGCCGCGGATCAGCTCCTCGGCCAGCGGGTCCTCGACGTGGCGCTGGATCGCCCGGCGCAGCGGCCGGGCGCCGTAGGACCGGTCCTTGCACGTCACCTCGATGATCCAGTCCATCGCCTCCGGCGTCAGCCGCACCGACATGCGGCGGTCGGCCAGGTTGACGTTCAGCTGCGACACCAGCAGGCCGAGAATGCGCCGCAGGTCGTCGTCGCTGAGCGCGTCGAACACGATCAGCTCGTCGATGCGGTTGATGAACTCGGGATTGAAGGTGCGCTTGACCTCGCCGAGCACCATCTCGCTGATGCTCTTCTGCTGGTCGCCGCCGTCGGCCTGGAAGCCGAGCGTGGCCCGTTTCTGGATGAACCGCGCCCCGATGTTCGAGGTCATGATCAGGATCGCGTTCTTGAAGTTGACGCGGTTGCCCAGCCCGTCGGTGAGGTGGCCGTCCTCGAACACCTGCAGCAGGATGTTGAAGATGTCGGGGTGGGCCTTCTCGATCTCGTCGAGCAGGATCACCGAATAGGGGGTGCGCTTGACCCGCTCGGTGAGCTGGCCGCCCTCCTCGTGGCCGACGTAGCCGGGCGGCGAGCCGATCAGCTTCGAGACCGAGTGCTTCTCCATGTACTCCGACATGTCGAAGCGGATGAGCGCCGCCTCGCTGCCGAACAGGAACTGGGCCAGGGCCCGGGCCAGTTCGGTCTTGCCGACGCCGGTCGGGCCCAGGAACATGAAGCTGCCCACCGGACGGGTCGGCGCCTTGAGCCCGGCCCGCGAGCGGCGGATGGCGCGCGACAGCGCCGAGATCGCCTTCTCCTGGCTGACGACGCGGCGGTGCAGTTCGTCCTCCATCCGCAGCAGCTTGTCGCTCTCGTCCTGGTTGATGGACGCCAGCGGCACGCCGGTCCACTTCGAGACCACGTCGTCGATCTCGGCGCGGCCGACCACCACCCGCCGGGCGCTGGAGCGGACGTCGAACTTCTCGCGGACGAACTGCAGGTTCTCGCGCGCCGCCGCCTCCTGGTCGCGGTAGTACTGGGCGCGGTCGAAGTCCTTGGCCGACGCCGCCTGCTCCATCTGCTCGACGGCGACGCGGATGCTCTTGTTGATCTCGCCGAACTCCTCGCTGTAGCCGGCCTCGCGCAGCTTGGCCCGGGCGCCGGCCTCGTCGAGCAGGTCGATGGCCTTGTCGGGCAGGAAGCGGTCGGTGACGTAGCGGCTGCTCTGGTAGACGGCGGCTTCGATGGCGTCCTGCGAGTACTCGACGTGGTGGAACTGCTCGTAGCGGTCCTTGACGCCCATCAGGATGGTGATGGTCTCCTGCTCGCCGGGCGGCTCGACCTTGATGGCCTGGAAGCGCCGCTCGAGCGACCGGTCCTTCTCGATGTACTTGCGGTACTCGGCCGGCGTCGTCGCGCCGATGCAGCGGATCTCGCCGCGACTGAGCGCCGGCTTGAGGATGTTGGCGGCATCGAGCGACCCCTCGGCCGACCCGGCCCCCACCAGCGTGTGCAGCTCGTCGATGAACACGATGATGTTGGGGTTGTCGGTCAGCTCCTTCATGATCGCCTTGAGGCGCTCTTCGAACTGACCGCGGTACTTGGTGCCGGCGACGATGAGTGAGATGTCGAGCGCCAGCAGACGCTTGTCGGCGAGGAAGTGGGGGACGTCGCCGCAGACGATCTTCTGGGCGAGGCCCTCGACGATGGCAGTCTTGCCGACGCCCGGCTCGCCGATGAGGACGGCGTTGTTCTTGGTCCGGCGGCACAGCACCTGCTGGACGCGCTCCAGTTCGTAGTCGCGGCCGACCAGCGGATCGAGCTGGTTCTTCAGCGCCACGTCGGTCAGGTCGCGGCTGAACTCGGCCAGCAGCGGCGTCTCCTTGACCCGGGTCAGCGTCGTCTTCTCGTTGAGCAGCTGGACGATGTCCTCGCGGACGGCGTGCAGCCGCATCCCCTTCTCCATCAGGATGCTGGCCGCCACCGACCGCTCCTCCCGGAGCAGGCCGAGCAGGAGGTGTTCGGTGCCGATGTAGTTGTGGAGGAGCCGATCGGCCTCCTCGGCGGCGTACTGCAGGACCCGCTTGGTCTCGCCGCTGAAGGGGATTTCCACCGAGGTCGAGACCTTCTCGCGGAACACGGTCCGGCCCTCGATGTCCTTGCGGATGCCGTCGAGCGACAGGTGCGACCGCTGGAAGATCCGGCTGGTCAGGCCCTTGCCTTCCCGAATCAGGCCGAGCAGCAGGTGCTCGGTCTCGATCGAGATGCTCCCGAGCTGACTGGCCTCGTAGCGGGCGAAGAACAGAACCCGCCGTGCTCTTTCGGTGTACCGCTCGAACATCCGGCCGCCTTCGCGAGAGGGGTTGAAGAGTCCCGGCGCTCTCTGCCGTTCATTATACGGGATTCCGGACTGCCCTCGCAGCGGCCCATCCCGGCTAAGTGACGCTCCGGGCTGGACTTCGCGGATTTGGATCGGCTCGGGCCAGCCCGGGTACAATCGCCCCGGAGGTGCACGGCGTGGCAGAGTCGGTCGGGTTCATCGGACTGGGCGCGATGGGGAGACCCATGGCCCTCAACCTGCGGAAGCACGGCACGCCGGTCGTCGTGCACAACCGCAGTCACGCCGCCGAGCGAGCCCTGGTCGAGGCCGGGGCGAGCGTGGCCTCGTCGCCGGCAGCGGTCGCCGCCGCGTGCGACGTCGTGGTCACCATGCTGCCCGACGCGCCCGACGTCGAGGCCGTCCTCGACGGCCCGGACGGCTTGTGGACGGCCCTGCAGCCCGGCACGGTCGTCGTCGACTCGAGCACCATCGCCCCGGCCGCGGCGATAAGGTTCGCGTCCGGGACCGCCGCCCGCGGTGGCGTCTACCTCGACGCGCCGGTCAGCGGCGGCGAGATCGGCGCCATCGACGGCACCCTGACCTTCATGGTCGGTGGCGACGCCGCGGCGCTGGCCCGGGTGCGGCCGCTGCTGGCGCGGATGGGCCGCGAGGACCGCATCGTCCACGTCGGCCCGTCGGGGGCGGGGCAGATCTGCAAGGCCTGCAATCAGCTCGTCATCGGCGGCACCATGGTGGCGGTGGCCGAGGCCCTGGCGCTGGCCCGCAAGGCCGGCGTCGACGGGGCCAAGGTCCGCCAGGCGCTGCTCGGGGGATTCGCCGCCAGCCGGGTCCTCGAAGTGCACGGTGAGCGCATGCTCACCGGCAACTACGTCCCCGGCTTCAAGGCCAGGCTCTACAAGAAGGACCTGCGCGTCGTCCACGAAACGATGGCCGCCCACGGTGTCGCCGCCCTGGCGACCGCCCTGGTCCAGCAGCTCGTGCACGCCCAGCTCGAAGCCGGCGGGGGCGAAGACGACTACTCCGGCGTGGCCAAGGTGGTCTTCGGCCTCGCCGGCCTCGACTGACGGCCTGCCGTCGCGGAGAAGCCCATGCCCGTCGCTCCTGCCCCATCCTCTGCCGCCGTCCTCGAGCGTCTCGGCCTGGCGGCGGTGAACCCCGGCGTCTCGACCGGCGCGGCCGACTGGTCGCTGGCGCCGTCGGCACCGCTGCACGCCTCCACCGATCCGTCGACCGGGCAGACGCTCGCCGAAGTCCAGCTCGCCGACGAAGCCGGCTACGACCGCGCCGTCGAGGCCGCGCGCACCGCTTTTGCGACCTGGCGGACGGTGCCGGCGCCGAAGCGCGGCGAGCTGGTGCGCGATCTCGGCCAGGCGCTGCGCGAGGCGAAGGAACCGCTCGGCGATCTGGTGACGATCGAAATGGGCAAGATCCGCGCCGAGGGCCACGGTGAAGTGCAGGAGATGATCGACATCTGCGACTTCGCCACCGGTCTGTCGCGGCAGCTCTACGGCCTCACCATCGCGTCGGAGCGGCCGGGCCACCGGATGATGGAACAGTGGCATCCACTCGGACCCATCGGCGTCATCACCGCCTTCAACTTCCCGGTGGCGGTGTGGTCGTGGAACGCCGCCATCGCCGCCGTGTGCGGTGACACGGTGGTGTGGAAACCGGCCGAGCCGGTGCCGCTCACCGCGCTGGCGGTGCAGCGGATCGCCAACCGGGTCATGGCCGACCACGGGGTCAGCGGGGTCTTCAACCTGGTGGTCGGCACCGGCAAGACCATCGGCGAGCGCATGCTGGGCGACGAGCGGCTGCCGCTCATCTCGTTCACGGGGTCGACCACGGTCGGGCGCCGGGTCGCCGAGGTGGTCGCGCGCCGCTTCGGGCGATCCCTCCTGGAACTGGGCGGCAACAACGCCATCATCGTCGCCGCCGACGCCGACCTCGACATGGCGGTGCGGGCGATCCTCTTCGGGGCGGTCGGCACTGCCGGGCAGCGCTGCACCTCGACCCGCCGCCTCATCGTCCATCGCAGCGTCGCCGATCGGCTGGCCGAGCGGCTCGCCGCCGCCTACCGGCAGGTCCCGATCGGCGCGCCGCTCGCCGCCGGCACCCTGATGGGGCCGCTGGTGAACGCCGCCGCCGTCGACACCATGCAGGCAGCGCTCGCCCAGGCCGTGGCCGAGGGCGGCCAGGTCCTGCACGGCGGCGGGCGCCGCGCCGACCTCGGACCGCACTACGTCGAACCCGCCATCGTCCGCATGCCGGCGCAGACGGCGGTGGTCACTCGCGAGACCTTCGCGCCGATTCTCTACCTGCTCGCCTACGACACCTTCGACGAGGCGGTCGCGCTGCACAACGGCGTGCCCCAGGGACTGTCGTCGGCGATCTTCACCGAGAGCGTCCGTACCGCCGAGGCGTTCCTGTCGGCACAGGGCTCGGACTGCGGCATCGCCAACGTGAACATCGGGACGTCGGGCGCCGAAATCGGCGGCGCCTTCGGCGGCGAGAAGGAAACCGGCGGCGGACGGGAGTCGGGCTCGGATGCCTGGAAGGCCTACATGCGGCGACAGACCAACACCGTGAACTGGTCGTCGTCGCTGCCCCTGGCGCAGGGCATCACCTTCGGTGACTGAGGGCGCCCCCGGCGGGACGGCGCCGCATCGTCCGGCGCTGGCCCTCGCCGCCGTGCTGCTCGGGTTCGCCCTGCAACTCGACAACGGCTTCTACAGCCCGGCCGCACTGGCCCTGGTGGTCGCGGCCGGCGTCGCCGGATGGGCTGCCATCCTGGCGCCGGGCCGGCTCGGCCAGTGGCTGCCGGACCGGCCGCGCCCCTTGACGGCGCTCCTTCTCGCCACGGTGCTCGTCCAGATCGCGATCCTGGCCACGGCGCCGATCGGACTGTATTTCGCCGAGCCGATGCCGTGGCAGCATCCAGGATTCCGTCCCGCCCTGGCCGTCATCGGCGCGGCGACTGCCGCCGCGACGGTCGGATCGCGCGCCGTGCGGATGGGAGCCGCCGGGTGCATCCTCGCGGCCAGCGCCGTCCTCGGCGTCCTCACCTATCGCGGCTCCCCGCATCCCGCCATCGACGTGGTCACGGTGCATCACGAGGCGTTTGCGACGCTGGCCCGTGGCGAGAGCCCATACAGCATGACGTTCCCCGATGCCTCCGGCGGCCGCGACGCGTTCTACCCACCGGGCATGGTCGCCAACGGCCGCGTCCAGTACGGCTTCCCGTATCCCCCGCTCAGTCTGCTGATGGCCTGGCCGGGCCATCTCGCCGGCGACTTCCGCTATGCCGAACTCGCCGCGCTGCTGGTCGGCGCCGCGGCCATCGTCGCCGCCGGGCGGGGGGCGGCGCCGGCGGTCCTCGCCGCCGCGCTGCTGCTGACCACGCCGCGCGGCTACTTCGCCCTCGAGCAGTCCTGGACCGAGCCGTTCGCCGTCGCCTGGCTCGCCCTGGCGGCGTGGGCGGCGTCAGCGGCCCGGCCGGCGCTCGCCGCCGTCTCGATCGGCCTGGCCATGGCCACCAAGCAGCATCTCCTCCTGGCGGCGCCGGCGGTGTGGCACCTGGCGGCGAGCTGGCCGACGCGCCGGCGAGTCGCCGGACTGGCCCTGGCCGCGGCGGCACTCGCCACCCTGCCGGCGCTGCTGGATCCAGCCGGCTTCCTCCACAGCGCGGTCATGGTCCAGGTTCGCGAGGAGCTCCGGCTCGACGCGCTCAGCCTGGCGGTGCCGCTCGCGGGAGCGCTCGGCCAGCCACTGCCCGGCGCCGTCTACGCGGTCGTCGTCGCCGGCGCCGCCGCCCTGGCCACCGCACGGGTGCCGTCGACGCCGTCCGGCGCGTTCGCCGCCGTCGCCGTCGCGCTGCTGACAGCGTTCGCCTTCGGCAAGAAGGCATTCTGCAACTACTACGTGCTCGTCATCGCGGTCTTCGCGATCGCGATCGCCGTGGCCCGGGAGGGCGACGACCGCTCGGCCTGAGATGGCGTCACGCCGGCGCCAGCCGGCCGTTCTCCAGCCGCAGCACCCGGTCGCACTGCTCGGCGAGCCTCGGATTGTGGGTGGCGATCACGGCGGTGAGGTTGAACTCGGCGTGCATGTCGCGCAGCAGACCGTGCAGCGCGTCGGCCGTCGCCTCGTCGAGATCGCCGGTCGGTTCGTCGGCCAGCAGCAGCGTCGGATGCTGCACCAGGGCCCGGGCGACCGCCACGCGCTGTTGCTCCCCTCCGGACAGCATGCCGGGCCGGTACCCGAGCCGCTCGCCGAGCCCAACCCGGCCGAGCAAGGCCTCGGCCCGGGGCCGCGCCTCACCCGCCGTCACCCGGGCGATCCGCAGCGGCATCTCGACGTTCTCCACCGCCGTGAACTCGGGCAACAGGTGGTGGAACTGGAACACGAAGCCGACGTGGCGGTTGCGGAACGCCACCAGCGCGTCGTCGGTGATGGTCCCCAGGTCGACGCCGTCGAGGCGCACCTCGCCGCGGTCGGGGCGATCGAGGCCGCCGAGCACGTGGAGCAACGTGCTCTTGCCGACCCCGGACGCCCCGACGATCGCCACCATCTCGCCGCGCGCCACGGTGAACTCGAGATCGCGCAGGATGTGCAGGCGCTGGCCGGCCACCGGATACGACTTGTGCAGGCCGCGGATGACCAGCAGCGGATCATTCATGGCGCAGGGCCTCCGCCGGATCGAGGCGGGCTGCCTGACGTGACGGGTAGATGGTCGCCACGAAGCAGATGAGCACCGCGGCCGCCGTCACGAGGGCGACGTCGCGTGGCACGATCGTGAACGGCAGGTGCGACAGCTGGTAGACGTCGGCCGGGATGCGGATCAGCCGGTAGCGATCGAGGATCGTCGCCACGCCGGACCCGGCGGCGGCGCCGCAGACGGTGCCGACCACGCCGATGACCAGGCCCTGCAGCATGAAGATGCGGCGAATGCTCCGCGCCGTCGCGCCCATCGTCTTGAGAATGGCGATGTCGCGGCTCTTCTCCATCACCAGCAGGATCAGCGAGGCGACGATGTTCAGCGCCGCGACCATGACGATGAGCCCGATGGCGATCGAGATCGCGACCTTCTCGAGCCACAGCGCCGAGAACAGCGACCGGTTCAGGTCCGTCCAGTCCTGGGCCAGGTACTCCGCGTCGGGCAGACGGGTGACCTCGTCGGCGATGGCCGGCGCCTCGTAGATGTCACGGACCCGCAGTTCGATGTGGTCCGGCTCGACCTTGCCGGCCAGCCGGCCGGCGGTCTCGAGCGTGACGTAGCCGAAGGCCTGGTCGAACTCGAACAACCCGAGCTGGAAGATGCCGACCACCTTCAGCCGCCGCTGGCGCGGCATCGCCCCCATCGGGGTCAGCGTCGCGCTCGGGGTCAGCACCGACACGGTGTCGCCGACGAACGCGCCGAGCTGACCGGCCAGCTCGTGACCGATGAGGATGCCGGGGAGATCGTCCTCGCCGGCGGCAGCGAGGTCCTGGAAGCGGCCACTGGTCAGCGCAGCGGCGATGTCGGTGACGCCGGCCTCCAGGGTGGGCTCGACGCCCTTGATGGTGATGAACGCCTGCTGGTCCCCCTTGCTGACCAGCGCCTTCCCCATCAGCGCGGGGGCCGCGCCCAGCACGTCGGGGACCTGCCGCAGGCGCCGGATCTCAGCGTCGTAGTCCGCCAGTCCGCCGGTCTTGAACACGTAGACGTGCGCCTGCGAACCGAGCATGCGGTCGCGCACCCCCTGCTGCAGCCCGGTCATCAGCGCCAGGGCGATGACCAGGGCCATCACGCCGACGGTCACCCCGAGCATCGACACCAGGGAGATCACCGAGATGAACGCCTGCTTGCGCCTCGCGAACAGATACCGCAGTGCGACGTACAACTCGTAGGGCATCGTCAGCGGCCCCTCTCGGCGCCGCGGCGCGAGGCCATGGCCGTCGCTCCTGGCCGCGCTGCGCGCGGCGGGACGTCTCCACCGGACGGCGGCTGCTCGTGGCTGGATGTCGGCATGGGCGGCCTGGAGACGTCGGGTGTCCTAGTCGCGGGGGCGCATCTGCGGAAACAGGATGACGTCGCGGATCGACGGGCTGTCGGTCAGCAGCATCACCAGGCGGTCGATGCCGATGCCCTCGCCGCCGGTCGGCGGCAGGCCGTACTCGAGCGCGCGGACGTAGTCCTCGTCCATCGCGTGCGCTTCGTCGTCGCCGGTCGCGCGCTCGGCGAGCTGGGCCTCGAAGCGGCGCCGCTGCTCGTCGGGGTCGTTGAGCTCGCTGAAGGCATTGGCGACCTCGAAGCCGCCGATGTAGAGCTCGAAACGCTCGACGGTATCGGGGTCGTCGGCGCGCTGCTTGGACAGCGGCGACACCTCGGTCGGGAAGTCGAACACGAAGGTCGGCTGCACCAGGTCGGCTTCCCACAGGCGCTCGAACAGCGCCGTCGCGATCTTCCCGGCACCCGCCCCTGGCGCCACCTCGACGTGCAGGGCGCCGGCGATCGCCGCCGCCCTGGCGCGGTCGCGCAGGTCGTCGGCGGTCACCGCCTGGCCCAGCCGGGCCGAGGCCGCGTCGGCGGCGGCGTGCCGCAGCGACAGCCGCCGGAACGGCGCGGCGAACGACAGGCGGTGGTCGCCGAACGACACCTCGGTGCCGCCGGTGACCTCGCGCGCGACGGTGCCGAGCAGTTCCTCGGTGAAGGTCATCAGCGTCCGATAGTCCACGTAAGCCCAGTAGAACTCGAGCATCGTGAACTCCGGGTTGTGCTGGGTCGAGATGCCCTCGTTGCGGAAGTTGCGGTTGATCTCGAAGACCCGTTCGAAACCGCCGACCACCAGCCGCTTCAGGTAGAGCTCGGGCGCGATCCGCAGATAGAGCTGCAGGTCCAGTGCGTTGTGGTGGGTGACGAAGGGTCGGGCCAGGGCGCCGCCGGCGATCGGCTGCATCATCGGCGTCTCGACCTCGAGGAAGCCGCGCCCCGCGAGGAACGCCCGCACCGCAGTGACGGTGCGGCTGCGGGCCTCGAACGTGCGACGCACCTCGGGGTTCACCGCCAGGTCGAGATAGCGCTGCCGGTAGCGCGTCTCGACGTCGCTCAGGCCATGCCATTTCTCCGGCAGCGGCAGATAGCACTTGGCCAGGAAGGTCAGCGACGAGGCCCAGACCGACAGCTCGTCGGTCTTGGTGCGGAACAGGTGACCGCTGACGCCGAGGTGGTCGCCGATGTCGAGCAGGCGCGACAGGGCGAAGTCGCGTTCCGACAGCGCGTCCTTCCTCACGTAGACCTGGAGGCGCGATCGGCCGTCGGACAGCACCAGGAAGCCGGCCTTGCCGAAGCTGCGGACCCCGAGGATCCGCCCCGCCACCACGGTCTCGACCGGCGAGGCCTCGAGGACCGCGGCCGGGGTCGTCCCATGCCCGTCGACGAGCGCGCTGATGGTGGCGGTGGTGGCGAACGCGTGCGGATGGATATCGATGCCCAGCCCGGCGATGGCGGCCAGGTTGGCGCGACGTTGTTCGGTTTGTTCCGCTTCGTTTGACATCAGAGGCAGTCCGTCATGGCCGCGCCGGCGCGGTCGGCCCGGTCATGAGCCGGCCTGCTCGATGATACGACCGTCGTCGCGCAGCTGGCGGTAGGCGGCGTCGAGCACGCCGTTGACGAAGCGCACCGCCGCCTCCCCACTGTACTCGCGGGCGAGGTCGAGCGCCTCGCTCAGCACGACCCGCGGCGGCGTGCCGGGCTCGGCGAGCCATTCGTGGATGGCGAGGCGCAGCACGAGGTGGTCGACGACGGCCAGACGATCGAGCCGCCAGTTGGTCGACAGCGGCTCGATGATCGCGTCCAGCTCCGTGCGCGCCGCCCACGCCCCGCCGGCCAGGCGGAGGGCGAACCCCTGCTGTTCGGCATCGAGCGCCACGCCGTCGTCGTCGGCCGTCATGGTCAGTTGGACGGCGGTGGCGGCGTCGAGACCGCCGACGGCCATCTGGTACAGCGCCCGCAGCGCCGCCTCCCGCGCCCGGTGCCGGCCGTCCCAGCGCCCGCGCGGCTCGGCCGCCACGCTCACCGCGCGGCCTCGACGGCCCGGAAGAGCGTCGCCATCTCGACGGCGGCCTGGGCCGCTTCCCGGCCTTTGTTGGCCGGGCCGGCGCCGGCCCGTTCCACCGCCTGCTCCACCGACTCGGTCGTCAGGACGCCGAAGGCCATCGGCACACCGGTCGCCGCCGCGGCATCGCTGATGCCGTGGGCGGCCGCCGCGGCGATGTACTCGAAGTGCGGCGTGCCGCCGCGAATCACGCAGCCCAGGCAGATGACGGCGGCGGGCCGGCGCGCGGCCGCGACGTGCCGGGCCGCGGCAGCGAGTTCGAAGGCGCCCGGCACCCAGACCACGTCGATGTCCGCGTCGTCCACGCCGGCCTCGGCCAACGCCTCGCGCGCGCCGGTCAGCAGGCGGCCGGTCACGAAGTCGTTCCAGCGCGCCACGACGATCGCAAAGCGCGTCGCCGGCGCGTGCTGGCGGCCCTCGTAGGTCGGCACGCGTCCTACTGCCCCTTCCAGCTGGCCGGCCGCTTCTCGAGGAAGGCGCGTGTGCCCTCCCGCATGTCGTCGGTCGAGGCGATGAGGCCGAACAGCGTCGCTTCGAGGTGTTGCGCCTCGGCGAGGGGCATCTCGGCACCGTGCTGCACGGCCTCGAGGATGTAGCGGACGGCGATCGGCGCCTTGGTGGCCAACAGCCTCGCCAGCGTGCGGGCTTCGGGCAGCAGCTCCGCTGCGGGCACCACCCGGTTGACCAGACCGATCTCCCAGGCCCGGGCGGCCGAGATCATCTCGCCGGTCAACAGCAGCTCGAGGGCGCGACCCCGGCCGACCAGCCGCGGCAGGCGTTGCGAGCCGCCGTAGCCCGGCACGAGGCCGAGGTTGATCTCCGGCTGCCCGAAGCGCGCGGTGTCGGCGGCCAGGCGCAGCGTGCAGGCCATCGCCAGTTCGCATCCCCCACCGAGCGCGAAGCCGTTGACCGCGGCGATCACCGGCTTGCCCAGGGTCTCGATCCGGTCGAAGACCTGTTGGCCGGCGGCCGCGTGCCGCTGGCCCTGAACCGGGGTCTGCACCGCCAGTTCGTTGATGTCGGCGCCGGCGACGAACGCCTTGTCGCCGGCGCCGGTCAGAATGAGCGCCCGGACCGCCGGGTCGGCGCCGAGCGCCTCGATCGCATGGCCGAGTTCGGCCAGGGTGCGGGTGTTGAGGGCGTTCAACACCTTGGGCCGGGACAGCGTCACGACGGCCACGGCGTCGTCGCGCTCCACCTGCAGCATCTCGTAGGTCATGGTCGGAACGCAGCCCGTGAACGCCGCAGTATACCGAACAGCGATGCCGCGGCGATGGCACCGGCCGCCCCGAGCGCGTCGGCCCTCAGGTCCAGCAGGTCGGCCGAGCGTCCGGGCACGAAGCGCTGGTGGAACTCGTCGGAGGCGCCGTACAGCGTGGTGATGGCCCACGCCGCCATTGCCGGGCCGGGGCCGAGTCCGCTCAGGGTGCCGCCGGCGGTCGCCCGAAGGGTCACCAGGCCGAGGCCGGCGTAGGCCAGGAAGTGCTGGGTCTTGTCGTCGACACCCGGTGGGGCCGGAGGCTCGGGCATCGCCGACAGCGCGAAGATGATGGCCATGTAGAGGGCGACCGGCCCCCACAGCCACCACGCACCTCTGGCGCCGGCCACGCCGGTCAGAGGGGCAACGGGTACATCAGCCAGCCGAGCACCAGGCCGGCGGCGACGAACCCCCCGAACACGCGCGCCCCGAACGCCGCCTGCTGGCGCGGCTCGTCGTGGGCGATGACGGCGAAGACCACCGCGACGTAGAACGCGAACAGCACCAGCAGCCCGAGATGGCTGGTCGTGGCCATCACTTCCGACCGGCGGCCACGTCGTAGGCGTCGAGCGCGACCAGGCTGTTCAGCAGCCCGCTGACGACGAGGAACGCGTTGCCATATTCGTAGGACGCCGCCGTGACCACGCCCTGCCCGGCCCCCATCCACCCGGCCGCCAAGGCCAGCAGCCCCATGCCCCTGCTGGCCAGGGCGGCGAGCAGCACCAGCGGCTCGCCGCCGGCAAAAGGAAACAACCGGCCGGACAACCCCAGTCCGACAGCGAACATCGTCGTCAGCGCGACCAGGAAGATCAGGCCCTTCTGTCGCCGGCCAAGCAGCAGGTGGCCGGCCCCGGGAATCGCCCACGCCACGGCCGAGGCGGCCAGTGGCGGAATGGTCTGGGCCCGGTCGACCGTCGAGGCGCGCACGGGCTCCAGTCTATCAGCCTCGTCGCGCGGAACCTCGTGGCGAGCGCTGTCGTCAAACGCCATTAGGTTATTGAACGGTGTTCAGATAGGCTCGGGAGATGGGCATCAGAGAACGGCAGGACCGGGAGAGGGTGGCGGTCACGGAGGCGATCCTGGCGGCCGCCCGCGATCTGTTCGTCGCAGAGGGCTACGGACAGGTGTCCATCCGCAAGATCGCCGAGCGGATCGAGTACAGCCCGGCGGCCATCTACAGCTACTTCCCCAGCAAGGACGACATCTTCTTCGCCCTGGCCGAGGAGGGGTTCCAGCGCCTGGATGCGGCCATCGAGGCGGTCGGCGGGGCCGCCGACCCCCTGGACGACCTGCGCAACCGCTGGTGGGCCTTCTACCAGTTCTCCAAGGACCAGCGGGAGTTCTTCCACCTGATGTTCGTGGACCGGACCGTGCCGGCAATCACCGAACAGTGGCAGGGCTTCACCCAGCTCCAACAGATGCTGGAGCGGGTGGCGGCGCGGATCCAGCGGCTGGTGGACGTCGGCCGCTTTCCTGCCACGCTCGACCCCATGGTCGCCCTGCACGTGCTCTGGGCAGCGTTGACCGGACCGGCGGTGCTCGGCTGCACCTGCCGGCTGGCCCCGGACGAGGATCCAGACGCCTTGGCCCGTGATGTGCTGGAAACCACCCTGGCCGGCCTTGCCGCCGGCACGCCGTTGACATTCGTCCCCTGCCACCCGCCGGCCCCGGCCGCGGTCCCGGCGGCCATTCCGCGTGGAGTCCGCTCGCATGAAGGCGCGTAGTCCGTACCAGCTGTTGTCGATTGCCGTCCTGGCGACGGCGGCATTCACCAACGCCAGCTGTAGCGGTGGGGCCAGTCCCGAAGCCGCCGCTCAGGCCGCGGCCCCGCCCCCGGCCGTGGTCGACGTCGCCGCGGTGAAGGCGGTGTCCGGGACGCTGGAGTCGTCGCTCGAGCTGTCGGGCACCCTGGTGCCGCGCGCCCGGGTCGGCTTGAAACCGCGGGTGCCCGGCGCCCTCGAGCGGATTCTCGTCGACATCGGCCAGACGGTGCGCGAAGGCCAGCCGGTGGCGACCATCGACCGGCGCGAGATTGACGCCCAGGCCGACGCCATGGCGGCGAGTGTTGCCGTGGCCGAGGCCGGCCTGGAAAGCGTCGAAGCGACGCTGGCCAACGCCGTCCTGGAGCTGGACCGCTCGCGCAATCTCTTCGAGAAGGGCGCGCTGCCGCGCCAGCGTCTCGATGCCGCCGAAACCGCCCACAAGGCCGCCGTCGCCCAGCGCGAGCTGGCCCGCGCCAGCCTGGCGCAGGCGCAGGCGGCGCTGCGCCGCGCCCGCGAGGTCCAGCGCGACGCGACCCTGGTGTCACCGGTCGCCGGACACGTCGTCGCCCGAAACTACGATCCCGGCGCCATTCCCGGCGACGATCCGGTGGTGGTGGTGGCCGACCTGCGGGTGCTCAAGCTCGAAGCCGGGGTCTCGGAGCTCGAGGCCGGGCGGGTGCGCGTCGGCCTGCCGGCCGAGGTCGTCGTCCAGGCCCGGCCCGGGGCGACCTACCGCGGCGAACTGGCGGCGATCGCGCCGGAAGTCAACGAACGAAACCGCCACTTCCGGGTCGAAATCAGGGTCCCCAACAGCGAGGCGGGGCTGCTGTCGGGGATGTACGCAACCGCCCGAATCGTCACGGCGTCGGCCTCCGACGGCGTCATCGTCCCCCGCGACGCGGTGACGACCCGGGCCGGCACCCGGGTCGTGCTGAAGATCGAGGGCGACAGCGTCCGTGCCGTCCCGGTGACCGAAGGCCTCACCGACGGCCAGCGCGTGCAGATCGTCTCGGGCCTGGCCGGCGGCGATACCGTCGTCGCCGACGCCCGCCGGCAGCTGGCCGACGGCGCCAGGGTGCGCGCGACGGTGAACTGACGCCCGACCAGGTCGAGGCACCAGCGGCCAGGGCGACACGGACGAGCGGACGGCGGACAACCCCATGTGGATTTCGGACACGTCAATCAAGCGACCGGTCTTCGCCTCGATGGTCATCCTGAGCTTCATGGTGCTCGGGGTGGTGTCGATGGGCCGGCTCGGCATCGACCTCTTCCCGGAGGTCAACTTCCCCTTCATCAATATCGGTGTCGTCTTCCCAGGCGCCGCCCCCGAGGAAGTCGAGTCGCTGGTCACGCAGAAGGTCGAAGACGCGGTGGCCGGCATCAACGGGGTCAAGCGCGTGATCTCGACCTCCACCGAGGGGTTCTCGCGCGTCGGCGTCGAGCTGCGCCTCGAGGTCGATCCGCAGGCGGCCGCCGCCGAGGTGCGCGAGAAGGTGGCGGCGATCCGCGGCAACCTGCCCCCCGACATCGAAGACCCGACCATCCAGCGGTTCGACGTCGCGGCCCTGCCGGTGATGGTCTACGCGGTCGGCTCGACACAGCCGTCCGACCGGGTGCGCCGCCAGGTCGACGAGGAGCTGAAGCCGCTCATCGAGCAGATCGACGGGGTCGCCGCCGTCGAGATCAACGGCGGCCAGATCCGCGAAATCCAGGTCAATCTCGACCCGCGGCGGCTCGAGGCGCTCGGCATGCCGATCACCGAGGTGGCGCAGAAGCTCGCCGCCGAGAACCTCGACCTCCCGGGCGGCAACGTCGAGCGCGACGGGCGCAGCATCACCCTGCGGACCAAGGGCGAGTTCGCCGGCGCCGACGAGGTGGCCGCGGTGATTCTGCGCTCCGACGGCGGCTCGACGGTCCGGGTCCGCGACGTCGGCACCGTCGTCGACGGCTTCGAGGACCGCACCACCACCACCCGGCTCAACGGCGCCGACGCGGTGTCGTTCTCGGTCCGCAAACAGTCGGGCGCCAACACCGTCGAGATCACCGATCGCGTCGAAGCGGTGCTCGCCCGCGCCGCGCCGGCGTTTCCCGACCTCGAGATCCGGCCGGTCCACAACGACGCCGACTTCATCAAGGAGAACGTCCGCGACGTCCGCAGCCACATCCTGTTCGGCGGCATCATGGCGGTGCTGGTCATCTTCCTGTTCATGCGCGACTGGCGCTCGACGCTGATCACCGCGCTGGCCCTGCCGACCTCGGTGGTGGCGACGTTCTTCTTCATGTACATCGCCGGCTTCACCTTCAACATGATGTCGTTGATGGCGTTGTCGCTGGTGATCGGCATCCTCATCGACGACGCCGTGGTGGTGCGCGAGAACATCTTCCGCCACATGGAGATGGGCAAGGATCCGATGCGCGCCGCCCGCGACGGCACCGCCGAGATCGGCCTGGCGGTGATGGCGACGACCTTCACCATCCTGGCGGTGTTCCTGCCGGTCGGCTTCATGACCGGCATCGTCGGGCAGTTCTTCAAGCAGTTCGCCCTGACCATCGCCTTCGCCGTGGCGATGTCGCTGCTGGTCGCCTTCACGCTCGACCCGATGCTGTCGTCGCGCTTCGTGCGGTTCATCCCGCCCGAGGAGCGGCGGGCCACCCGTGTCGGCCGCTTCCTGGAGCGATGGGGCGAGTTCTACGACCGCATCGACCAGCGCTACCACCGCCTGCTCGGCTGGGCGGTGGAGCACCCGTGGTCGGTGATCGCCGTGGCGCTGGTGGTGTTCGCCAGCAGCCTCGGCACGCTCGGCGTCATCGGCACCGAGTTCGTCCCGGCCGAGGACCGCGGCCAGATGGAGGTACTGGTCGAGCTGCCTCCCGGCACGTCCTTCGAGCAGAGCGAAGCCGCCGTCGCCAACGTCGAGACCATCGTCCGGACGATGCCCGAGGTCCGGCAGATCTTCTCGACGGTCGGCGTCAACGGCGATCCGCTCAAGGCCCGGCTGCAGGTCAAGCTGACCAACAAGCTCACCCGCGACCGCGGTCTGATGGCGATCAAGGCCGACGCCCGCCGCAAGCTGGCCGAGGTGCCGCTGCTCAAAGCGACCGTCACCGACCCCGAGTTCATGCAGGGCGCGCCGAGCGAGGCGCCGGTCAACATCTTCGTGCGCGGCGACGACATGGCGGCGCTGACCCGGCTCAGCGACGAGATCGTCGCCAAGGCGCGCCAGGTGCCGGGCACCGCCGATGTCGACAGCACGCTCGAGAGCGGCCAGCCCGAGATGGTCGCGCACGTCAACCGGGCGCTCGCCGCCGACCTCGGCTTCGAGGTGGCGACCGTGGCCTCGCAGCTGCGCGGCATGGTCGAGGGCGTGGTGCCCACCAAGCTGCGCGACGGCGAGGAAGAGTACGACATCCGGGTGCGGCTGGCGCCGGAGTTCCGCAACGACTTCACGGCCATCGCCCGCACGCCGCTCTACTCGCCGCGAGGCGCCGCGGTGCGGACCGGCGACATCGTGCGCATGGAGCCCGGCATCGGCCCGGCCAACATCGAGCGCGAGCAGCGGCGGCGCCAGGCGAAGATCGCCATCGAACTCGAGGACCGTCCGCTCGGCGACGTCACCCGCGACCTGGAGACGATGATGGCGACCGTGCAGCTTCCGCCGAACTTCGAGTGGGGGTTCGCCGGCGACGTCGAGATGATGCAGGAGTCGGCGGCGGCGATGGGGCTGGCGATGGTGCTGGCGATCGCCTTCATCTACATCGTGCTGGCCTCCCAGTTCGAGTCCTTCACCGAACCTTTCCTGATCATGCTGTCGCTGCCGCTGGCGGTGGTGGGAGCCCTGCTGGCGCTGCTCGTCACCGGCAACAACATCGGCATGCCGGCGATGATCGGCGTGGTCATGCTGATGGGCCTGGTGACCAAGAACGCCATCCTCCTCGTCGACCTGACCAATCACTTCCACCGTGACGAAGGCCTGCCGATCAAGGACGCCATCCTCAAGGCCGGTCCGATCCGCCTCCGGCCGATTCTGATGACGACCTTCGCGATGATTCTCGGGATGATGCCGTCGGCGACCGCCAACGGCGACGGCGCCGAGTTCAGGGCGCCGATTTCGATTGCGACGATCGGCGGGCTCATCACCTCCACGGCGCTCACCCTGGTGGTCGTGCCGGTGGCCTACCTGCTGCTGGCGCGGCTGCTCGGGCAGGTGGCGACGTGGCGGCGGGTGGCCCCGGCCCGGACCCGGCAGGCGGTCCGGGTCGCCGGCGTGGTGGTGCTGCTGGCGCTCGCCGGCTGGTTCTGGGGCAGCGCGGCCGCGTTCGGACAGACGGTGCCCGGCCAGCCGACGCCGTCACCGGCAGGGGCGGCGCTCACCCTGACCTTCGACGACGCGCTGGCCCGGGCGATGGCGGCCAACCAGTCCCTCAAGGTCGTCGAGGAGACGGTCGAGGCCAGCCAGGCCCGCGTCGCCGAGGCCCAGGCGGCCTTCCTGCCCAGCGCGGCGGTGAACTACCAGTACCAGCCGTTCCAGAAGTTCCCGCAGATTCGGATCCCGGCCGGCGTCTTCGGCCCCGAGGAACAGGTGTTCGAGGCGGCGTTCGCGCGACAGAACACCGTCAACCTCGAGCTGTCACAACCGCTCTACACCGGCGGCCGGCTCACCCGGGCCCGCAGCCTGCAGCGCGCGGCGCTGACCGAGTCGGAGCTGGGCCTGGCCCGGGCCCGCCAGCAGCTGCAGTTGCGCGTGGTCGAGAGCTTCTACGGCGCGCTGACCAACGAGCAGAGCCTCAAGGTCGCCGACGAGGGCATCCAGCTGGCCGAGCGGCAGCTCGAGCTCGCCCGGGCCCGCTTCGACGCCGGGTCGGTCGCGCGACTCGACGTGTTGCGTGCCGAGGTCGACCTGGCCAACGCGCGGGCCCGGCGCATCCAGTTCCAGGCCGCCCGCGACCAGGCCTACCAGGGATTGCGCACGGTGCTGGCCCTGCCGCAGTCGCAGCCGCTGGCGCTGCTCGGGTCGCTCGACGAGGTGCCGGTCCCGGACTCCCGTGACGCCCTCGCGATGGCCCTCCCCAACCGCCCGGATCTGCGCGCCTTCGCGTCGCGTCGGGAGATGGCGGAGCACTCGGTGGCGCTGGCCGACGCCGAATGGAAGCCGACCCTGTCGGCCACCGGCAACGTCGCCTATCAGGACGACGACGTCGGCAACCTGCTCGGCGGCAACAACCAGAACTACCAGTTCGGGTTCGCCCTCCGCGTGCCGTTGCTCGCCGCTCCCGGCGCCGCCGCCCGGCGCGGCGTGGCGCGGGCAGAGATGCGGCAGGCCGAACACGGGCTCAACGCCGCGCTCGACGCCGGCCGCCTCGAGTTGGAGACCGCCTGGACCGACCTCCAGGCCACCAGCGAGGTGGTCGCCACGCAGCAGAAAGCCCTCGAACTGGCCCGCGAGAGCGTCGCCATTGCCCAGGTGTCCTACGAGAACGGCGTCATCACCTCGGCCGAGCTGAACGACGCCCAGGTGGCGCTGCTCAACACCGACTATCTGCTGCAGCAGGCCAAGTACGCCCGGGTGCTGGCCGCCGCCCGGGCCCGGTTCGCCGCCGGCAGCTGACGTCCGGCCGGACTAGTCGAGCGCCCCGTAGTGGCGCTCGTAGCGGGCCACGAACTCCGGCCAGGTGTAGGCGTGGCTCTGGCCGCCCAGGTGCTCGAGCGCCCACGTCGCCGCCACGCTGCCCATCCGGGCGGCGATTGGCAGCGGACGTTCCTGCGCCAGGCCCTTCATCAGTCCGCCGCGGAAGGCATCGCCGACCCCGGTCGGATCGACGATCCGCTCCGGCGGCACGGCGGCGATGTCGGTGCGTCCGTTGAGCGTGAGCACGGAGCTGCCGTGCTCGCCCCGGGTCACGATGAGCGCCCCGGCCCGCGCCAGGACGTCGTCCTCGCTCAGCCCGGTCTTCTGCCGGATGAGCTCGAACTCGTAGTCGTTGCAGATGACGATCGCGGCGCCATCGATGCCGTCGGCGAGCTGGCTGCCATCCATCCGCGCACACTGCTGACCGGGATCCCAGATATAGCGGAGACCGATCGTGCTGCACTCTTCGGCGTACTGCACCATCGCGTCGGGATCGTTCGGCGAGATGATCGCCAGGGTGTCGCTGGCCCCGTCGAGGGTCCGGAACGACAGCTCGCCGGCATTGGCCATCGCCCCGGTGTAGAACGACGCGATCTGGTTGTTGGCCCGGTCCGTGCTGCAGAAGAACGAGGCCGTGAACTTGTCGCCGACGACCTTCACCAGCGAGACGTCGACGCCGGCGGCGGTCAGCCACGCCGCGTAGTCGCCGAAATCGCGCCCGGCCGTGGCCATCAGCTGCGGCCGTTCGCCGAGCAGGGCCAGCGTGTAGGCGATGTTGGGGGCACAGCCGCCGCGCCGCTTGTCCATGCTGTCGACCAGGAAGCTCAAGCTGACCCGCTGCATGTGCTCCGGCAGCAGGTGCTCGGTGAACGTGCCGGGAAACGACATCAGATAGTCGAAGGCGATGGAACCGGTGACGATCAGCTTCATGTCGGGACTCGGGGCTCGCGGCTCGGGAGGAATCGGTGTGACCGTCAGCCGGTGGCTAGTCGGCCGGAAGATACTTGCCGACGATCGGCGCCAGGTCACGCTTGAGCTGGACCGGCACGACGTCGGGGCGGGTGATGATCGCCGTCGCCAGGGCCTGACCGCACCCGCACGGGCGCTCGGTACCGAGCCGTTCGACGCTGCCGGCGATGACCTGCTGCGCGGTGCGGGCGTTCTTCGTCAGCGTGTCGATGATCATCTCGACCGTCACCGCGTCGTGGTCGGGGTGCCAGCAATCGTAGTCGGTCACCAGCGCCATCGTCGCGTAGCAGATCTCCGCCTCGCGAGCCAGCTTGGCTTCCTGCAGGTTGGTCATGCCGATGACGTCCATGCCCCACGATCGGTAGAGCCGCGACTCGGCCAGGGTCGAGAACTGCGGTCCTTCCATGCACACGTAGGTGCCGCCGCGATGGACGGTGGCGCCGGCGGCGTCGGCGGCGTCGGCCATCAGCGCGCGCAGCCGCTCGCACACCGGGTGGGCGAAGCCGACGTGCGCCACCAGCCCGCCACCGAAGAAGGTGCTGATCCGGTTGCGGGTGCGATCGAGGAACTGGTCGGGGAACACCAGATGCAGCGGCGCGTAGGCCTCCTTGAGACTGCCGACGGCACTGGCCGACAGCAGGTGGGTCACGCCGAGCTGCTTGAAGCCGAAGATGTTGGCGCGGTAGTTGAGTTCGGACGGCATCAGCCGGTGGCCGACGCCGTGGCGGGCCAGGAACGCCACCCGCCTCCCGCGCAGCGTGCCGACCAGATAGGGCCCCGACGGCGCGCCGAACGGCGTCGCGACGTGCCGCTCCTCGCGGTCGGTCACCTCGGCCATGTCGTAAAGGCCGCTGCCGCCGATGATGCCGATCTCGATTGCTGACACGCTGTCACTCCCTGCCGGTCGACGCCGCTCGCCGCCGCCCCGACGTCACAGGATCCGCTCCACGGTCCGTCGCCCGTCCACCTCGCGGATGAGGCCAGCGGCCAGTGACGGGTCGTGCTCGAAGAACACCAGGTACTCGCCGGCGATGGCCTCGCGGGCGAAGGCGCGTTTGAATCCCAGGGTGTCCATCGGGTAGAGGTCGTAGCCCATCACCCAGGGGTCGGGCACGTGAACGGCGGTCGGGTACATGTCGGCGGTGAACACCGCCGTTCGTCCGCCCGACTCGATCATCACCACCTGGTGGTGGCGGGTGTGCCCCCCCGATCGGCGCAACCGGACGCCGGGGACGATCTCGGCGTCGTCGTCGACCAGGGTGAGGACGCCGGCCTCCTGCAACGGCAGGAAGTTCTCCGCGAGGTAGCTGGCCCGGTTGCGCTCGTGGGGATGGGTGGCGTCGTGCCACTCGCCGCCGTGGGCGATGTAGCGGGCACGCGGGAATCGCGGCACGACCCGGCCGTCGGCGCGTCGTTCGGTGAACCCGCCGACATGGTCGAAGTGGAGGTGGCTGGCCAGCACGACGTCGATGTCCTCGACACCCAGGCCGGCGTCGGCCAGTGCGTGGGCGAGGTGGTAGTCGCGCTCGAGGCCGTAGATGGCGGCGCTCTTGGCGTCCATCTTGTCGCCGCAGCCGGCGTCGATGAGCAGGGTCTGGGCGCCGCGGACGACCAGCGGACGCAGTCCGAGCGGAATGCGGTGGCGGGCGTCGGGCGGCAGGCGCGGCTCCCAGAGCGTTCGTGGCACCACGCCGAACATCGCCCCGCCGTCGAGCGCGAAGAAGCCGTCCGACAGCGAGATGAGTTCCAGGTCGCCCAGCACGTGACGGACCGGCGTGCGGAAGCGCGGCACGACCGCCTCCCCGCCGCCGCGGCCGGCCGCCGGCTGCTTGAGTTCGACGAGCACGCCCTGGGCTGCCGACGGGTGCAGGAAGGCGACCAGCGCCCCCTCGGCCCCCGGTCGCGGCGCTTCGTCGACGAGCCGGACGCCGGCGCGCCGCAGTTCGCCGAGCGCGGCCTCGATGTCGTCGACCGCCAGGGCCACGTGGTGCAGGCCCGGCCCGCGTCTGTCGAGAAACCGCCCGATCGGCGACGCCGGCGCGATGCTCTCCAGCAGTTCGAGCTGCGCCGCCCCGGTGGACAGGAAGTGGGCGCGGACCTGCTGCGAGGCGACCACTTCGCTGTGCGTGACGGTCAGCCCGAGCACGTCCTGATACCAGGCCAGCGCCGCCGCGGCGTCGCCGACGGCGATGCCGATGTGGTCGAGGCGCACCTTCATGAGCCGTGGTCCTCCTTCAGTACGCGGTGGAGCACGTCGGCGGCCGCCGCGTACGGATCCAGCTCGCGGCGGGCGATCCGTTCGACCAGCGCGGCGAACCCCGCCGGGCCGAGCACGCGTTGTTCGACATGGGCGAGGAAGCGCTGCGCCAGCAGTTCGCGCAGCCGGTACTCGTGCCGGGCGCTGCGGCGCCGGGAGCGCTCGGGCGCGGCATGGGCGAGGAAGGCCCGGACGGCCGCCCACAGCTCGGCGACCCCGTGGCCGCTGGTCGCCTCGGTCTTGACGATCGGCGGGCGCCAGGCACCGGCCGGGTAGGTCTGGAGTGCGAGGTTCGACTCGATCGAGGTGACCATGCGATCGGCGCCGTCGCGGTCGGCCTTGTTGACGACGTAGACGTCGGCGATCTCCATGATCCCGGCCTTGAGCGCCTGTACGTCGTCGCCGGTACCGGGGACCAGCACCACCACCGAGACGTCGGCCGAGCGCACGATGTCCACTTCGTCCTGGCCGACGCCCACCGTCTCGACCAGGACCACCGACTTGCCGGCAGCATCGAGGACCAGCACGGCGTCGGCGGTGGTCCGGGCCAGCCCGCCGAGATGACCGCGCGTGGCCATGCTGCGGATGAACACGTCGCGGTCACCCGCGTGTGTCTGCATGCGCAGACGGTCGCCGAGGATCGAGCCGCCGGTGAACGGACTGGTAGGGTCGACGGCGATGACGCCGACGGTGTCGCCGGCGCGGCGTGCGTCGCTCACCAGGCGATCGACCAGCGTGCTCTTCCCTGCGCCCGGCGGTCCGGTGACACCGACGATGGTGGCGCGGCCGGTGTGCGGAAAGAGCGCGCCGATGAGTGCCGGCGCGCCGGGGTGGTCGTCTTCGATGAGCGAGATGGCCCGGGCGATCGCCCGCGGGTCGCCGGCCAGGACCCGGTCGGCGAGCCCCGGCGTCGTCACGCCGCAGCCAGCAGCTGTCGGGCGATCACGAGGCGCTGGATCTCGCTGGTGCCCTCGCCGATCGTGGTCAGCTTGACGTCGCGGAAGAACTTCTCCGCCGGGTAGTCCTTGACGAAGCCATAGCCGCCATGGATCTGCACGGCGTCCTCGGCGGCACGCACCGCCACCTCGCTGGAGAAGAGCTTGGCCATCGACGACTCGAGCGTCATTCGCCGGCCCTGGTCCTTCAGCGCGGCAGCGCGACGGGTGAGCAGCCGCGACGCGGTGATGCGCGTCGCCAGCGTCGCGAGACGGACCCGCAGGGCGGGGAAGGTGCCGATCGGCACCCCGAACTGACGGCGTTCGAACGCGTAGCGACTGGCAGACTCCCACGCGCCCTGGGCGAGACCGACGGCCAGGGCGGCGATGCCGATCCGGCCGGCGTCGAGGACCTGCAGCGTCTGGACGAACCCCTGCCCTTCCTCGCCGATCAGCTGGTCGGCCGGCAGGCGGCACTGTTCGAGCAGCACCTCGGCCGTCTCGCTGGCGCGCATGCCGAGCTTGTCTTCCTTGCGGCCGGCCCGCAGACCGGGCGTACCCCGCTCGATCACGAACGCCGAAATGCCTTTGGCGCCGCGGCTCCGGTCGGTCACCGCCATCACCACCAGCGTGTCGGCCGACGCACCGTGGGTGATGAAACTCTTGGCGCCGTCGAGGATCCAGCTGTCGCCGTCGCGCACGGCCGTGGTCCGCATCGCGGCCGCGTCGCTGCCCGACCCGGCCTCGGTCAGTCCCCAGGCGGCCAGCGCCCGCCCCTGGGCGAGAGGGACCACGTAGCGCTGTTTCTGGGCCTCGGAGCCGAACATCGCCAGGTGCGCGGTGCCGAGGCCGTTGTGGGCGGCGACCGACAGCGCCACCGAAGGGTCGACACGGGCCAGTTCCTCGAGCGCCACGCAGTAGTCGAGCGCCGACATGCCGGCGCCGCCATAGCGCTCGGGAATCTGGATGCCCATGAGCCCGAGGTCGGCCAGCTCCGCCAGCAGTCCGGCCGGGAGTTGCTGCGCCTCGTCCCAGGTCCGGACGTGGGGGCGGATGGCGCGTTCGGCGAACTCGCGGACGCTGCGCGCGAGCAGCGTCTGATCGTCGGTGAGGGTGGTGTCGATCACGGCGTCAAGGCGGCAGCGACTGGCGTCGCCGCCGGGCGCCCCACCGCGGCGATCATATCATCGGGATCCGGGGGTCATGCGCATGCGGAACTGGAGACGGGCGGCGCTCATCGCCGGCGCGGCGTTGCTGCTGCCGGCCGGCGCCGGTGCGGACGTGACCGCGTTTCTCGGTGCCTCGCCCACCGGTGGCACGCGGGCCGCCCGCGGCCTGGCCGCCGGTGCCGGCATCGTCGTCGTCGGGTTCGAACTCGAGGTCGCCTCGCTCACCGAGGACGCGGCTGCGGCCGCGCCGGGGCTCACGACAGGCATGGCCAACGTCATGCTGCAGACGCCGGTCGAGGTCTCGCGCGTGCAGGCCTACGGCACCACCGGGCTGGGGCTCTATCGCGAGCGTGCCGGCGACGACACCGAGACGTCGCTGGCCGCCAACCTGGGCGGCGGCGTGAAGATTCGGCTCGCCGGGCCGTTGAAGCTGCGCCTCGACTATCGTCTGTTCCGGCTCCGCGGCGAACCGCGCCTCGACGTCGTGCACCGCTTCTACGCCGGCGCGACGATCGGCTTCTGACCTGTCGGGCCGCCGGCCGGCTATCGCCTGGGCCCGGGGGCCACGGGCGTCAGGGCGAGGTCGGCCAGCAGGCTCAACGACAGCCGCGTGGTCGCCCCGGCAAAGGCATCGCGGTATTTCACCAGCAGCTCGGCCGGCAGCTCGCGCAGCAGCCGCCCGACCACCACCGAGGGCCGGTAATCGGCATCGGCGAGGGGCGTCGCGATGAGGTGCACGTACAAGGCGTTGCCCTTCGCGTCGGTGTCAGCCGCCTTGTAGACGCGCCAGCCCTCACCAATCCGTCGCGCCTCGGTGTCGGCGTCGCCGAGCGCTGCGTGCAACGCGTGAATCATCGCCTCGTAGTCGGCGGTCCGGTCGGGCTTGACGGCGACCAGGACCAGACCGGCGGCGTCGGCCGGGAAGACGAGCCGGGCGGGATCGACGTCGGTGGCAGCGGGCGCCGCCGGGGGTGTTGCGGGCGGGGGCTGAGGAAGAGATGTGCTGCCGGCGCTCTGAGCGACCGCCAGCAGCACGACACACGCGAGGGTCACGGGACGAGGTCCCGGGCGATCGACCCTACTGGCCCATCGCCATGAACCTGGTCAGCGGCGTGATGCCGCGACCAGCGAACGAGTTCTTGTAGAGCTCGAAGATCTCCTGCACCTCGGTCGGGAACACCTCGGCGATCAGCCGGCTGATGTCGTACTCGGCACCCTTCACCACCGGGTTGATCACCATGATGTAGGCGACGTTGCCCTGCACGGCCTGGCTGGTCTTGTAGATCGTCCACCCGGCGGCCTGCTCCTTCCGCTGCGGGTTCTCGCTCTTGGCCAGCGCCTCCTTGAGCTTGGTGAGCACCTGCTCGAAGTCGGCGGTCTTGTCCGGCTTGATGAGGACGGTGATGGTCGTCGCATCGCCCTCCAAGGGAAGGACCGGCTCCGCCGGCGCGTCCTGCGCGTATGCCGAACCGCCGATGGTGAGCACCGCGGCCAGCGCCACCCCTGTCACGAACGACCGGCGCGCGGCCGGAGACATCCCGAAACCTCGAAGCATTGACCAGCCTCCTTGCAGCGAAAGACCGCTACTCTACCCGATTCTCCCGGTCGAGGAAAATCGTCATGGCCTCATTAGCCACCAGCATGCCGGGGCGGGTCAAGCGAATCCTCCGTCCGGGGTCGTGCACCAGGTGGCCGGCGCGCTCGAAGGGGCCCAGGCGCTCGCCGTAGCGGGCCCACACATCGACGTCGTACCGGCGGCGGATGTCCACGAGGTCGATGCCGTCGGTCAGGCGCAGTCCCATGAAGAGCGCCTCTTCGAGGCGGGTCGCGCGATCGCGCGGCAGCCACTCGGCAACGGTGGGCGCGCCGGCACGCACCCGCGCGATGTACTCGCCGGTGTCGGCGACGACCCGCCAGCGTCGATCGCCACGGGCGCCGTGGGCCCCGCAGCCGAACGCCAGCCAGTCGCCGTCGCGCCAATAGTTGAGATTGTGTCGGCTCTCCAGGTTCGGCCGGCTCACGTTGGAAATCTCGTACTGCCGGTAGCCGGCGGCCTCGAGCGCGGCCATCGCCTCCAGGTACATGTCGGCGGCGTCGTCGTCGGGCGCGACCGACCACCCGGCCCGCGCCATCGAGTCGCGCAGCGGGGCGTTGGGGTAGATCTCGAGCAGGTACAGCGAGGCGTGCTCGGGCCCTACGGCGATCAGCCGATCGACCGACTCACGGGCGTGCGCCGGCGTCTGCCCGGGCAGCCACAGCATCAGGTCGAGGCTGACGTTGGCGAATCCGGCCGCGCGGGCCTCGGCGACGGCCGCCGCCGGCCGATCCGGCGAGTGGAGACGGCCCAACCTGGCCAGCTCATCGGCGCGGAAGGACTGCGCGCCGAAGCTCAGCCGGTTGACCCCGGCCGCGCGATACCCCGCCAGCGACTGCGGCGACACGCTTTCGGGGTTGCACTCGACCGTGACTTCGGCGTCGGGGGCGACGGCGAAGCTGTCGCGGCAGGCGGCCAGCACGAAGCCCAGCTCACCAGGCGTCAGCAGCGACGGCGTCCCGCCACCCAGATAGATGGACTCGACCACCACCGGTTCCGCCTGGCGCCGCAGGTCGGCGGCCAGGGCGTCGAGGTAAGCCGCCTTGACGGCGTCGTCGAGCAGCCCGCGGGTGAAGTTGCAGTAGGCGCAGATCGCCTGGCAGAACGGGATGTGCAGGTAGAGCCCGGCCACCGGCGTGTCAGCGCGTGCCGCCCTTGCCTCCGGCCCAGTTCACGTCGGCGGCGGCACGCCCCCCGCGCAGCGACGCCCGCGCCATGCCGCGGGTCTTGTCGGGGAACCCAGGCCGCCGCGGCGGCTCGGCGTCGGGCGACTCGCGGTGGTAGCGCGCCAGGTCGGCCGGCGTCGGATTGACGCCGAGTTGCCGGGTGTCGTAGCCGTCCATTTCGATCCACTCGCACATCTCGAACAGACGTGAGCGGCTGCGGGCACCGATCCGGACGATGAGCGAGTTGACGTCGTCGGCGGCGGTATCGGCCAGATTGGTGGTGAAGATCGTCGGCCGCCGCTCGCTGTATCGGGTGTTGACGACCAGGCCCAGGGTCTCCTGCACCCACTCGGAGGTCTTCTCGGCGCCCAGGTCGTCGAGGACGAGCAGGTCGGCGTCGAGCACCGGGCGCAGGACCTCCATCTCGGTGGCGTCACCGCCGGCGTAGGTGTCGCGGACGAGCTTCAGCAGCTCGCGGGTCTCGTAGAAGTAGCCGCGCGCGCCCTTCAGGCGCACCGCGTCCCTGAGAATCGCGACCGCCAGGTGTGTCTTGCCGACGCCGTGACGCCCGTGGAACAGCAGGCCCTTGTTGGGAACGGGAAAAGCGTCGAGGAAGGCCCGGGCCCGGCGCAGCGCGTCACGCAGCGAGTCGGTGTGCGGCTCGAAATTGGCGAGTTCGCAGTGGCTGTAGCCGCGCGGGATGCGCGCCTGGGCGAGCTGCTGGCCGGTCATCGCCTCGCGCCAGCAGTCGCACCGCCGCGCGCGCTCGACACCGTCGACGCGTTCGACGACCCAGAAGCTGTCGTGACACGTCTCGCAGGCCATCGTGCCGGCGATTGTACCACCGCGCCGGCGGGCGCCGTCCGGCGCGGGCTCAGCGGCCGCGCCGCGGCGCCGCGACGTCGGGCGCGGCGTCGTCGCGCGTCACCCGGACCAGGTCGGTCGGCGACGACTTGACCAGCGCGGTCTGCAGGCGCTGCTCCCAGTCGCCCAGGCCCTTGGCCATCTCGTGCTTCACGTACTCCATGAACTCGTTGACCTCGGCCTGCATCCGTTCCATCTTGCGGCGCATGTTGAGGATGATTTCGACGCCGGCGAGGTTGACGCCGAGGTCGCGGGTCAGCGACAGGATGGTCTCGAGCTGGGCCAGGTCGTCGTCGGAATAGAGCCGCGTGTTGCCTTCGGTCCGCGACGGGCGCAGCAGTCCCTCGCGCTCGTAGAGACGCAGCGTCTGCGGATGGATGTTGTAGCGCTGCGCCACCACGCTGATCATGTAGAACGACTTGCCGCTCGGCCGCTTGGCCATCATGCGCCTCCGTCGGCGGGGAACCGGCCGTCGCGCACGCTCTCGCTCTGGGTGCGGCCGAATTCGCGCAGCAGTTCCTTGGCCCGCTCGTCGAGCACCCGCGGCAGCATCAGGCGGACCTCGGCGACGATGTCGCCGCGGCGGCCGTCGCGCGGCGAAGGCACGCCGCGTTCGCGCAGCCGGAAGCGCTGGCCGGACTGCGTGCCGGGCGGGACGCGCAGCCGGACGATCGAGCCGTCGAGCAGCCGCAGGGGCACACGGGTGCCGAGCGCCGCCTCGTGCAGCGCCAGCGGCACGTCGAGATGGAGGTCGTTGCCGTCGCGGCGGAACAACGGGTGAGGCGCGACGGCGATCGCGACGTGGAGATCCCCCGGCGGGCCGCCGCCGCGGCCGGCGTGCCCGAGTCCCGACAGGCGGATCACCGCCCCGTCGGCGACGCCGGCCGGCACGTCGATGGCGAGCGGCTCGGTGCGCGGTCCGGTGCCGCGCCCGTCACAGGCTGGGCAGCGCGCCGCCGGCTGGCGGCCCGAGCCGCCGCAGCTCCCGCACGCCGTCGTGAAGACCATGTGCCCGCGCACCGCCGGCGCCATACCGCTGCCATCGCACGCCACGCACCGCTCCGCCGGCGCACGACTCGTCCCAGCCCCCGCACAGACGAGGCACGGCACCTCGCGGGTCCACGTCAGCGTCTGCCGGCTGGCCTGCATGACATCGGCGAGCGCCAGTGTGATGCTGGCGTGGATGTCGGCGCCGCGAGCCGGCCGCCCGGCAGCCGCCGGCGGCACGAAGACGCCGGCGAACAAGTCCCCGAAGGTCGTCGTGCGCTCGGCGTGTACGCGGGGCGAGAAGTCGAAGCCGGTGAACCCGGCCGACGGCGGCGCCGGCGGTGAGGCCTCCCCATGGTCGTAGCGGCGGCGGCGCTCCGGGTCGACCAGGGTCTCGTACGCCGACAGGATGTCGCGGAAGCGCGCCGCCGCCTCGCGATCGCCCGGATTGATGTCCGGATGGTACCGTCGCGCCAGGCGTTTGTACGCGCGCCGGATGTCCTCGGCACTCGCCTCGCGTCTGACCCCGAGCACGACGTAGAGATCCATGGTCGGAAACTTTGGGACGCCGCCCTAACAGAGTATGAAATCTGAGTGCTCGTCTGTCAACTTTCTGCCCCGGCGACGACTTTCCCGTCCCGACACGCGGTCGGGGCACGGCGTATACTGACCACGCCAGCCTGAGCCCGCCGGCGTGCCGACGCCGGTGCAACGTCCTGCCGGATCGGAGCGTTCGACGTGCGCTATTGGCTCTCTTCCGCCCTCGCCTTGTTCCTGCTCTCCGCGGCGGCGCCGGCCGGCGCCCAGGACGCGCAGGCGCCGCTCGAGCCCGCCGGCCTCGCGATCACGCTGACCTTCGTGGACGGCCGGGTCGAGATCGCCCGCGCCACCGGCCTCACACCCGCGCAGGCCCCGGATCTGCTCGATGACGGCGACCGGCTCCGCACCCTGGACGGGCGAGCCGAACTGGTCCTCACCGACGGGGCGATCGCCCACGTCGAGACCGGGACCGACCTGACGATCGACGGCGATCGCGTGCGCCTCGTGCGCGGGCGCCTCATCGTCCGCACCGGGAGTGCGGCGCCACTCGAGATCGACACCCCGGTCGGCCTGGCCCGGCTGGAGGCGCACGGCGAGTACGACCTCACCGCGCGCGACCTCGACGGGGACACCTCCGTGGCGGCGGTCCGCGGGCGGGCGACCCTGTCGCTGGCCAGCACCGACCTGCCCATCGCCGCCGACGACCAGGTGGCCGTCGATCCGCGCGGCCTCGAGCCGCAGTGGACACGGTGGGCGGACCGGCGCGACACGTTCACCGCGTGGGCGGAGCGGCGCATCGCCGACATGGAAGCTGCCCGCCAGGACCAGCCGCTGCCGCCGGAACTTGCCGCCTATGCGCCCGGGTTTGCCACCTACGGGCGCTGGGACACGGTCGCGCCGTACGGACCGGTCTGGTTCCCGACCGCCGCGCCCGGGTGGCGCCCCTATGCCGATGGCTGGTGGCGCTACACGCGATTCGGCTGGACCTGGATCGACCGTGATCCGTGGGGCTGGCCCGTGCATCACTTCGGCCGCTGGGGCCGCCACGCGTCGCGCGGCTGGTACTGGATTCCGCGCCGGACGTGGGGGCCCGCATGGGTCGGCTGGGCGGTCGACGCCAACTACGTCGGCTGGGCGCCGCTCGGATGGCAGTCGCAACCGGTCGTCGACTTCTTCGTCGGCAGCCGGCTGGGCCCGCTGGATCTCTGGGCGGGCACCTGGTCGGTCGTGCCACGCACCGCCTTCGGCGTCCGTGGTTCGCTGGGGCGGTTCTACGCCGATCCGCGCCGCCTGCCGCGGCCGGTGCTGGGGGGATTCGTGGTCCAGCAGCGCGGACCGCGGGGGCCGGACGGGTGGACGCGGCGGCTGTCGCCAGCGCCGTCCTACGGGCGTCCGTCGCCGGCGCGGCGCGATCGGCGCTACGCGCCGACGCCCCAGCCGCGGCCGCGCGGCGGCGGCGCGGCAGTGCCCCGCGGTTCGAGCCGCGATGACGCCGTGGTGGTGACGACGCCGCGCGAACGGGTTCGCCCGGCCCCTGGCGTTCGCGGTCGCGATGACACCATCGATCGTCGCCTGCCGCCGGCATCCCCTGGGCCCGGGGCGCCCGCCGTCCGCGCCCGCGACCCGCAGATGCGCACCGACGGAGTGGACCGCGATCGGTCGCGGCCGGTCGCGGGCGACGGCCCGGCCCGCGGCGCCTACGGCCGGCCGGCGCCGTCCCCGGGCAGCGCCTGGGGCCGACCTGAGGCCGCACCTCGAAACGGACGACCACCGTCGACGGGAGGGGCCCGCGGCAGCGCGCCGCCACCGGCCAGAGGCGCCAGCCGCGGCTCGAGCGAGCGGAGCCGAGGCAGCTCAGCCGGTGGCAGCCGTGACGGGGCCGGCGGCGGGGCCGGAGGGCGACGGCGTCCTCGCTGAGCCGGGCGCACGCGTGCGGCGGCGATGGCACAATAGCGACCGATTCATGTCTGCGCTGCCGACGCTCGCCCGTCACGCCGGTCTCGCCGCGCTGTTCGTCCTCGCCGCCCTGCTGGGAACGGCCAGCGGCGTGCTGTTCGCCTATTCCGACGACCTGCCGGCGATTTCGGCGCTCGACGACTACGAACCCGACACGATCACGCGCGTCCTGGGCAGGGACGGGACCATGGTCGGCGACTTCGCCGTCGAGCGACGCGTCGTGCTGCGCTATGAGGACATTCCCGAGCAGATGCGCCAAGCCGTCCTCGCCGCCGAGGACTCCGGTTTCTTCCAGCATTTCGGCCTGAGCCTGACCGGCCTGGTGCGCGCCGTCGCCACCAATCTCATCGAGATGCGCAAGGCCGGCGGCGCCAGCACGCTGACCCAGCAGCTCGCCCGCAAGCTGTTTCTCACCGACGAGAAGACCTGGGAGCGCAAGGTCAAGGAGCTGCTGCTCGCGGTCCAGATCGAGAAGCGCTACACCAAGCAGGAGATCTTCACGCTCTACTGCAACCAGATGTACTTCGGCCACGGCGCCTACGGCGTCGAAGCCGCCGCCCAGCTCTACTTCGGCAAGTCGGTGCGGGATCTGGCCGTGGAGGAAGCGGCGATGATCGCCGGTATCCTGCAGGGCAACGCCCGCCAGAGTCCCTACGTCAACCCGGCCGCGGCGATGCGGCGCCGCAACTACACGCTGGACCGGATGGCGACCGAAGGGTTCCTCACCGCCGCGGCTGCGGCCGAGGCCAAGGCGCGGCCGATCGTCACCCGCGGCGACCCCTCACGCGAAGCCTCGTTCGCCCCGTACTACCTGGAAGAGGTCCGCAAGCATCTCGAGAGCCGCTATGGGGCCCAGCAGCTGTACGAGAGCGGGCTCACCGTCCGCACGCCGCTCGACCCGCGGCTGCAGCGGATCGCCTCGCACGCCCTGGACACCGGTCTTCGCCGCGTCGACAAGCGGCGCACCGGCTTCCGGCGGGCCCAGCCCAACGTCCGCCAGGAGGCGACGCCGCTGTCCGCGTATCGTCACGAGCGCTGGCAGCGGCCGCTCGCGGCCGGTGACATCGTGCCCGCCCTGGTCGAGCGTGTCGACCCACCGGGGACGACGCCCGGCCAGGCGGCGCTGCGCATCGGCGCGCTGCGCGCCGAGCTGACCCGCGAGGCGTTCCAGTGGACGCGGCGGACCCACGCCGCGCAGGTGGTGTCGGTCGGCGATCTCATCGACGTCGAGCTGCTCACGGTGGACCACGATGCCGCGACGGCCACGGTACGCCTGGAACAGACGCCGATTCTGGAAGGCGCGGTCGTCGCCATCGAGAACCGCAGCGGCCACGTCCTGGCGATGGTCGGCGGCTACAGCTTCGCACGGAGCAAGTTCAACCGCGCCACCCAGGCTCTGCGCCAGATCGGCTCGACGTTCAAGCCGCTGCTCTACACCGCGGCGATCGATCGCGGCCTGACGCCGGCGACGATCCTCGACGACGAACCGACCACCTTCGACGCTGGCGCCGGCCAGCCACCCTACGCGCCCCGCAACTACGACGGCCGCTTCGAAGGCCCGATGACGCTGCGCACGGCGCTGGAACGCTCCCGCAACATCCCGGCCGTCAAGGTCATGGAGATGCTCGGTCCGGGCCAGGTGGTGCCGTACGCCGCCCGGTTCGGGCTGCCCGGGTCGCTGCCGCCGTTTCTGTCCTCGGCGCTCGGCGCCGGCGAGTCGACCCTGCTCGCCCTGACCTCCGCCTACTCGGTGTTCCCCAACCACGGCGTGCGGATGGAGCCGGTCCAGGTGCTGTCGGTCGCCGACCGCGAAGGCGTCCTGCTGGAGGAGCACGTGCCCGCCCCGCGCGACGCGATCCGCGCCGATACCGCTTACGTGATGACCTCGATGCTGCGCGGGGTCGTGCAGCGCGGCACGGCGGCAGCGGCGGCGGCGCTCGACTGGCCGCTGGCCGGCAAGACCGGCACCGTGAACGACTACACCGATGCCTGGTTCGTCGGCTTCGATCCGGAGATCTCGCTCGGCGTCTGGCTCGGCTACGACGAGAAGAAGCCGATCGGCAACGGCGAGACCGGCACCACCGCCGCGCTGCCGATCTGGATCGACATCATGAAGACCTACCTCGACGGACGCGACCGGGCGATGGCCCCGACCTTCGAGGCCCCGGGCAACATCGTCTTCGTCGCCGTCGACCGCGCCACCGGCCAGCCGGCCGGACCCGACACCGCCGCGGCGATCACCGAAGCGTTCATCGCCGGCACGCAGCCCACGGCGCTGCCGGGTGAGACCGACCTGCCGCAGTGACCTGACCCCGCCGGCCGGTGCCGCCGCCAGCGGGTTCAGGCGTCGTCGTCGGCCGCCGTGGCCTGGCCCAGCGTCCCGGCCGCCTTGCGCATCAGGTAGGTCTTGATGAACCCGTCGAGATCGCCGTCGAGGACGCGGTGGGGGTCACCCACCTCCATCCTGGTGCGATGGTCCTTGACCATCTGGTAGGGCTGCAGCACGTAGCTGCGGATCTGGCTGCCGAAGGCGATCTCCTTCTTGGTGCCGCCGATCTGTTCGAGCCTGGCCTGCTGCTCCTTCTGCTTCAGGTCGAACAGACGGGCGCGCAGCACTTTCATCGCCACGTCACGATTCTTGTGCTGGGAGCGCTCGTTCTGGCACGACACGACGATGCCGGTCGGCAGGTGCGTGATGCGCACCGCCGAGTCGGTGACGTTGACGTGCTGACCGCCGGCCCCGCTGGACCGGTAGGTGTCGATGCGCAGGTCCTTCTCGGGAATCTCGATGTCGATGTCGTCGTCGATCTGCGGCCACACGTAGACCGAGGCGAACGCGGTGTGGCGCCGGGCCTGCTGGTCGAACGGCGAGATCCGCACCAGCCGGTGCACGCCGGCCTCGGCGGAGAGCAGCCCGAAGGCGTACTCGCCCTCGACCAGCAGCGTCGCGCTCTTCAGGCCGGCCTCTTCGCCGGGCTGGTAGTCGATCAGCTCGCGGCGCAAGCCGCGCTTCTCCGTCCACTTCAGGTACATGCGGAGCAGCATTTCGGCCCAGTCCTGCGAGTCGACCCCGCCCGCCCCGGGGTGGATGGTGACGATGGCGCTGCCCCGGTCGTGCTCGCCGGAGAGCATCTTCTTGGTCTCGGCGGCCTCGACCTGCGCCTCGAGCTCGTCCAGGCCGCTCGCCAGGTCGGCGCCGACGTTCTCGCCGGCCTCGGCCCATTCGACCAGGACGCCCAGGTCGGCGACACGACGGGCCAGCGAGTCGCGCAGTTCGGCGTCGTCGCTCAGCCGGCGCTGGCGCTGCAGGGCCTTCTGCGCGTCCTGCTGGTTGTTCCAGAAATCGGGCGAGGCGATCCGCGCTTCGAGCGTCGCGATCTCGCCGGCGTCGGTGGCACGGTCAAAGATAGCTCCGCAGGTCGTTGGCCCGCGTGACCACGTCCTCGGCACGTCGAATGAGCTCGTCCAGTCCCAGCGCCACGTCGTCGCTCCTTACCGCCGCCGGCGCGCCCGCTGTTCGACGCCGAGCCACACCACGGTGAGCCCGGCGACGCCGAGGGCGATCTCGGCCACGAGATCCCCGATTGTCGCATACACGGTCCGGCCCCGCAGGGCCCGGACCTCGGCGACGACCACCGCCTCCTCGAACACGCGCGTGGCGCCGATGACCCGCCCGTAGGGGTCGACGACCCCGCTGATGCCGGTGTTGGCGGCCCGGGCAAGGTAGCGGCCCTGCTCCACGGCCCGCAGCGACGCCAACGCGAAGTGCTGATAGGGCGCCGACGAGTCTCCGTACCAGGCGTCGTTGGTGATGGTGGTCAGCAGTTCGGCGCCCTGGCGCACCGCCTCGCGGGCCAGATGCGGGTAGACGATCTCGTAGCAGATGGCGGTGCTGGCCATGTGACCGGCCATCGGCAGCATCGTCACCCGATCGCCGGGCGAGAAGTCCGAGACGCCCTCGACCAGCGGCGAGACGAAGAACAGCATCGACCGCAGCGGCACGAACTCGCCGAAGGGCACCAGCTGCATCTTGCGGTACACCGCGGCCACCGCGCCGTCGGGTGCGAGCATGAACGCCGAGTTGTAGTAGCGCGGCGGCTGGCCGCGTTCGATCTCGTCGGTGCCGAAGAGCAGCGGCGTGCCGGTGTCGCGGACCAGGGCGCGGACCGCGGCCGCGCGTGACGGCGCCTCGTTGAAGTAGTAGGGCGTCGCCGACTCCGGCCACAGGACGACTTCGGCCCCGGCCGCCGCGGCCTGGCGGGTCAGGCGGTCGTAGCGGCGTTCGATCTCAGGCGCCATCCGCTCGTCCCATTTCTCCTCCTGGCGGATGTTGGCCTGGACCAGCGCCACGGCCAGCGGCGTGCCGGCGCGAGTCAAGGCGCCGTCGGCGAGGCGCAGCCCACCCCAGATCGACACCGCCGCGAGCAACGCCACCGCGGCGATCCCGGCCCGGACCCGCTGCGCCGGCGTGCCGATGATGACCACGGCGATGAGGGTGGAGTGCGCGACCAGGTACCACGACAGGCCGTAGACGCCGATCAGGCTGGCGAGCTGGACGACCGGCAGCACCGGCGCCATGCTGCTGCCCAGGGGCACCCAGGGGAACCCGCCCAGGATGTGACCGCGGGCGAACTCCCCCGCGACCCACAGCCACGGCGCCAGCCACAGCCCCCTCACCCCGGCCACGGCAACGGCACGGCCGAGCACGGCGGTGGCCGCCACCAGGTACAGCGTCATGTAGGCGGCGAGCGCCATGGCGCAGGCCAGAGCGACCGCTTGCGGCAGCCCGCCGAAAGTCGACACGACCGCGCCGGTCCAGTAGATCGTGCCGCCGAAATAGATCGTGCCGGCCACGCCGCCCAGCCCGGCGCCGCGGCGCCAGGACGTGCCGGGCAGCCGACCCGGCCGGCCGCGCCAGCCGCTGACCGCGACCAGCAGCGGGACGGCGGCGGCCAAGGCGACCGCGGCGTGGCCGTAGCGCGGAAACGACAGCGCCAGCAGCGTGCCCGAGAGGACAGCTAGCGCGTAATCCAGGGCTTGAACTGCTCTTCGCGCTCGAGTCGCGCGGCCACGCGCTCGGCCTCGGCGCGCTGCTGAAACTTGCCGACCCGCACCCGGAACATCGCCGGCTGACCGGCCTGCGGCGTGACCAGGAACACCGCGTAGCCCTTGCCGAGCAGGCGCGTGACCAATGTCTCGGCTTCCTCGCGGGCGGTGAACGCGGCGACCTGGATGGCGTAGCCGTTGCCCTTGGGCTCGGTTGGGATGCCGGCGGTGGGCCGCGCCGCCGCGGTGGGCGCCGGTTCCCTCGACGTCTTCGGCGGCGCGGCGGCAGTGGAAGCCGGGGCCGCAGGCGGCGTGGCGGCCTTGGCTGGATCCGCGCGCGGCACCAGTTTCTCCGCCGGTGGGGCGTCGTCTTGGAGCCGGGACGGGAACGTGACATCGCCGGCGGGCGTCGGCTGGTCGGCGGCCGCCACATCGGTGACTGGCGGCAGCGACTCGTCCGGCGCACCACCGTCGAGCGCCGGGGCATCGACCATTGGCGGTGGCGCCGCCTGGACGCCGCGGCCGACGAGCACACCGCACAGGAAGATCACGACCGACACGACGGTCACGGCCATGAACAGGAAGACCAGCTGTTTTCCGCTCAGCTGGATCTCGCGAACCCCTTCGTCAGCGGTGGACATGCGCATCGCACCGGGCGCAGCCGGACTGCCGCGATGGTATCACGCGCCGCCGGAGCGCGCCGCGCGCACCCGCGCCGCCAGGGCGGCCGCCGCGGCGCTGTCGGGGGCCAGGGCGAGCGCGCGATCGGCGGCCCGCCCGGCCCCGTCGACGTCGCGCAACCGGAGCAGCACGTCGCCGAGCACCAGGTGCCCCTCGGGCGACTCGGCGCTCCAGATCGCGATCTTCACGGCATCGACGGCTTCGTGGAGCAGCCCGCTGCGGGCCAGGGCCCGCCCCAGGAGGAGGTTGGCGCCGGCGTCGTAGGGCGCCAGATACAGCGCGCGCTGCACCTCGCGGATGGTCTCGGGGTCGCGGCCGGCGGCGTAGGCGCGCTCCGCCGTCTCGAGGTGGAAGGCCGCCGCCTCGCGTTGATCGCGCTGGGCGCCGGCGAGCAGCCGCGTCTCGACCGGCGACTGCGCCGCCGATGCGCGATCCTTGACACGTTCGAGTCCGCGGGGGGGGGCGGCGTCGCCGCCACTGGCCTCCCAGCGCGCCGACAGACGGCGCGCCAGCTCGCGTTCGCGCTCCGCCTCGGTGCCGGCGCCGCTGGCGGCCAGGGCGGCCGCCAGCACGAAATGGGCGTCGCCGTCGGTCGGGTCACGACGCACCGCTTCCCGCAGCCAGTAGGCGGCCGCCATCGCGTCCTTCTCGAGCCAGTAGGCGTAGCCCAGGTTGAAGCAGTAGTCGGGATCGTCGGGATCCAGCTCGGCGGCCTGGTGGAAGAAGTAGGTGGCGCGCCCGGTCTGCGGCGTCGACCCGCGGCGGAGCTGCACGACGCCGAGGAGGTTGGCCGCGACCGGCGACGGCACCGTCGCGGTGTGCTCCTTCAGCACTGCAAAGGCGTCGTCGTAGCGGCGCAGGTGCAGCAGCGAGGCCCCGCGCCGGATACCGAGGTCGAGGGCGTGCGGCCCCGTCGCCGGGACATCCGCCAGAGCGACCACCGCTTCGTCGTGTGCACCGCGCGCCGTTCTGGCGCTCCACAGCGCCAGTCGGGCGTCGACGTAGCCTGGCGCGGTGGCGATGGCCTGGACAAGGAAGCGCTCCTGCGCGTCAGCCGCCACTGCGGTGAGGCCGCGGACGTAGAGCTCGAACGCCGGCACCGACGGCGCCAGCGGGGGCGACGGCGCTACGGCGGCCGGGCCCGGCGCGGCGCGGGCGGCCAGGTCGCGATAGGCATCGAGCAGTCCGCCGACGGGAGTCTCGATGCGGAGAGGCGCGTCGAGCCGGGCGCTGTCGACGTGCAGCACCTGAGCCTCGATGGCCACGTTGGTGCCGCTGAGACCAACGCGTCCGACGATCACCCGCGACGCGCCGACCAGCTCGGCCACCTTGATGATGGTCGCCCGTGTCAGCGACGCCGCCGGCGGCAGCTGCAGCCGCTCGAACACGTCGAGACGTTCCTCGCGCTCGACGACCACGACGCCCCGGCCGGCCAGCGCAGCGGTGATCCCGATGGCCGTCCCTTCGCCGAGCCACGCTACCCTGGGATCGAACTTCTCGAGAGCGAATGGCACGACCAGCGTTCGCGGCGGGCTCGCCGGCGGCTGCCCCGCCGCCGTCGCCGCCAACGCCAGCGCCACGAGCGCCGCGGCGCAGCCGGCGCCCGCCCGCCGCCGCCCGGCCGGCCCGCTCACCGCGCCCCCGCGTCAGCCGCCGGTGCGGCGGCCGTGCCACCGAAGGTGACGTCGAGGTGGCACGACCCGGCGCCGGTCGCCCGGCACTGCGCGATCACCACCGCGGCGTCGGCGCCGGACAGCGCAAGGTGGCGCTCGACGGCCGCCGAGAAGTAGGTGCAGGTCGGCCACGGCCAGGGTTCGCGCAACGCGCAGAAGATCGATCCCTCGACATCGATTCGGCCGCGTCCACGTCGCACCCGGACTCGAGCCCGCGCCGGGTCGAAGGCCGCCCGCACCAGCCTGCGGCTGCGCGCCAGTGCCAGCCGACGACACCAGCCGGTCGGAAGGGCCCGGGCGACGCGGGCGCTGGCCGCCCGCTCGGCGAGATACCAGTCAGCCGAGGCGTGGCCGGCGCGGGTCATGACCCCGTCGTACACCTCACGTCCTTCCTGCCGCAGAAAGCTCAGCACCGCGCCCAACGGGGCCAGGCCGCTGCGGCCGTCCTTGAAACCCATCGGTCCCAGCCAGTGCTCGTAGTACTCCAGGCGCTGCGGCAGCACCTCGCCGATCGCCTGGTGCAGGCTGACCACCAGCAGGCGGCCCACGCCGTCGTCGCCGCGCCGCGGCCGCCCGCTCATTCTGGTACCGTACGACGCGGCATGACCACCTGGTCGGCAGCGATTCTCGTCGGCGGCCGCTCACGCCGCCTTGGCGGCCGTCCCAAGCCGTGGCTCGACGTCGGCGGGACGACGATTCTCGGCCGCCAGCAGGCCGTATTCGCCGCCCTCGGCGTGGTGCCACGGCTCATCGCCCCGTCCGGCACCGATCTGCCGCCCTCCGGCCTCGACGTGGTGGCCGATCGCGTCGCCGACGGCGGAGCGCTCGGTGCCCTGTTCACCGCGCTCGACGCCGCGACGACCGACGTCGTGGTGGTCGTCGCCGGCGACATGCCGTTCCTGACCGCGGCCTTCGCCCTGGCCCTGCTCGACCGGATCGGGACCCATGACGCGGCGGTGCCGCACACGGCGGCCGCTGGCTGGCATCCGCTGGCGGCGGCGTACGCGCGCCGCTCGGCGCGGCGGTTGCACGACGCCCTGGCGTCGGGAGAACGCCGCGTCGTCGCGGCGGTTTCGACGCTCGACGTCGCGGCGCTCGACGACGCCGCGCTCGCACCGCTGGATCCGGACGGGACGCTGCTCTGCAACGTGAATACACCGGACGACTACGCGCACGCCCGCCGGATCGGCGGGCTCACGCCGTCGCGGCAGTGACGAGAGCCTATCCCACGCCGCGCGGGGCTGTCCACGCGTGGCGCCGTCGACGGCGGCGCGCGCCGGAGGGTAGGATCGTGCCCACATGGTGCTGCCCCTGCACGACCGGCTGCGGACCGCGATCCGGGCCGCCCTCCGCTCCGCCTTCGACGTCCACGTCGACGACATCCCGATCGAGGTTCCCCCGTCCCGCGCGCTCGGCGACCTGGGCTGTCCGGTGGCCTTCACCCTGGCGCGGACCCTGCGGAAGGCGCCACGGGCCATCGCCGTGGACCTCGCCGCGGCGCTGGGGCCCATCGACGGCGTGGCGCGGGTCGATGCCGCGCCCAACGGCTATCTGAACGTCTTCCTCGACCGGGGCGCGTTTCTGCGTCGCCGGCTCGACGGCTCGATCGTCCCTCCGCCGCCCCCCCGCGGCAAGACCATCGTCGAACACACGGCCATCAACCCGAACAAGGCAGCCCACATCGGCCACCTGCGCAATGCCTGCCTGGGCGACACGCTCGTGCGGGCCCTCCGCCATGCCGGACGCCAGGTCGAGGTCCAGAACTACATCGACGACACCGGCGTGCAGGTGGCCGATGTCGTCGTCGGCGTGCGCCATCTCGAGGGTCTCGACCTCGAGGCGGTCCGGCAACTCGCCGACTCGACCCGCTTCGACTACTACTGCTGGGATCTTTACGCCCGCGTCACCGAGTGGTACGAAGCCGATGCCGCCCGTCTGGCGATACGCGCCTCGACCCTGCACGAGATCGAGCACGGCGACGAGCCCACCGCGTCAATCGGCGCCTTCATCGCCGACCGCATCGTCCGCACGCACCTGGTGACGATGGCGCGGCTCGGCATCGACTACGACCTGCTGACCTGGGAGGGCGACATCCTGCGGATGCGTTTCTGGGCGCGCGCCTTCGAACGCCTGCAGGCGTCCGGCGCCGTGTTCCTCCAGTCCGAAGGCACGCTGGCGGGCTGCTGGGTGATGCGCATCGAGGACGCCGACACGGCGTCCGGCGCCGAGGAGGGCGCCGCTGCCGATGACGACGAGCCGCGCGAAAAGGTCATCGTCCGCTCCAACGGCACGGTGACCTATGTCGGCAAGGACATGGCCTACCAGTTCTGGAAGCTCGGCCTGCTCGGCCACGACTTCCACTATCGACACTTCGCCGAACACGCCGACGGCCGGCCGCTGTGGGCGACGACGAGCCTGGAGGCGCTGGCAGTCACCCCGCACCCGGCCTTCGGCGCCGCCGACACCACCTACAACGTGATCGACGTGCGCCAGGCCTACCTGCAGCAGCTGCTCAAGCAGGCGCTGGCCGCCGCCGGTCACCCGGCCGAGGCGGCCCGTCACACCCACTACGCCTACGAGATGGTGGCGCTGTCACACGCCACCGCCCGGGTGTTCGGGTTCGCCCCGCCGCCCGACTCCGACGAGGCCCGGCGCCCCTTCGTCGAGGTCTCGGGCCGCAAAGGCACCGGCGTCAAGGCCGACGACCTGCTCGACCGTCTCGTCGACAACGCCGCCGGTGAGGTCACCCGGCGCAACCCCGATCTGGCGCCCGCCGATGCCCGGCGTACGGCCGAGCAGATCGGCGTCGCTGCGGTGCGCTACTTCATGGTGAAGTACTCACGCACCAAGGTCATCGCCTTCGACATCGACGAGGCACTCAGCTTCGAGGGCGAGAGCGGTCCCTACCTGCAGTACGCCGCGGTGCGGGCCCGCAACATCCTGCAGAAGCTGCACGATCGCGACGGCGTCGACGAGGGCGGCGTCATTGCCGCCCTGGCCGACGAGCCGCCGCGGGCGCTCACCGACGACGAGCACGCCGACCGGCTCTGGGACCTCGTCCTCGACGCCGGCCGCCTCGACGACGCCATCGACACCGCGGTCCGCACGCTCGAGCTCGCCGTGCTGGCCAAGTTCGCCTTCGGCCTGGCCCAGGGCTTCAACGCCGTCTATCACGCCGCGCCGATCCTCGCCGAAGAGCGCCGGGACGTGCGGCTGTGGCGCGCGGCGGCGGTCGCCTACGTCCGCCGCCAGCTCACGACCGCCCTCGGCGTGATGGGCATCGACGTGCCGGCCCGGATGTAGGACACTCGGGCCATGCCCACCATCGCGATCGCGCCCTGCCGCCAGATGACCGACTACGTCGAGTCGATCCGCCGAGCCGGGGCCGACGTGCTGGAGTTGTCGCCGGGCGACGCCCCGGACGCGGTCGTCACCCGCGTCGACGGCGTGCTGCTGCCGGGCGGCGGCGACGTCGATCCGGCGTTGTACGGCGCCAACGCCCACCCGACCTACGTCGCCGCGGAACCCGGTCGCGATGCCTACGACATTGCCCTGGTGCGGGCGGCCATGGCCGCCGATCTGCCGGTGCTGGCCATCTGCCGTGGCATGCAGGTGCTGAACGTCGCCTGCGGCGGCGACCTGGTCCAGGACATCCCCAGCGAGGTCAACGGCGCCCTGGTGCACACCGTGGCCGAGCCGCGCTATGCCCTGGCCCACGAGGTGTGGATCGCGCCGACGTCGCGCCTGGCGGCGCTGATGCACGACGAGCTCGAAGACGGCGAGAGCTGTCAGGTGAACAGCCGGCACCACCAGGCGGTCCGCCACCTCGGCGACGGACTCGAAGTGACGGCCACCGCCCCCGACGGGGTCATCGAGGCCCTGGAGCGCCCGGCGGCCCGCTTCTGCCTCGGCGTGCAATGGCATCCGGAGAACTTCTGGCGGACCGGCGAGTTCCGGCCGCTCTTCGAGGGCTTCGTCGAGGCCGCCCGCGCCGCGCGTCAGGTCAGCACACCAGCGTGACGACCGCCTCGACGTGTCCGGTGCGCGGAAACAGGTCGACGCCGCGCACCCGCTCGAGGCGATAGCCGGCATCGAGACACCGGCGCAGGTCGCGGGCCAGCGTCGCCGGATCGCAGGAGACGTAGACCAGCCGCGCCGGCCGCCAGGCCAGCACCCCGGCGAGGGCTTCCCCCGACAGCCCGGAGCGCGGCGGGTCGACGATGGCCGTCTCGAGCGCGGGCCGCGCGCTGGCGAGGTGCGCCTCGACCGCGGCGTGGACCACCGTCAGGTTCGGCCATGGAACGGCGTTGGCGGCCAGGTCGGCGGCGGCGATCGCCTCGCCCTCGACGGCGGTGACGACATGACCGGCGGCGGCCGCGCCGACTGCGAACAACCCGACGCCGGCGTAGAGGTCGACGACGGGCCCGTCGAGCCGCCCCACGACCTCGTCGACGAGGGGCTGCAGCAGGTAGCGGTTGCCCTGAAAGAAGGCGCGGGCGTCGTGGCCGACCAACGCCTCGCCGGCGCCGACGCGCAGCCGGTCGATGACCCGGGGCGTGCCCCAGAGCCGTCGCACCGGCGCTGACGTCGCCGCCGCCGAGACGCTGCCCCCGTTCACGCCGTCGACGGGCGGCAGCGATCCGATCGGGCCCAGGCCGCGGGGGTCGGCCAGGGTGACGTGCACCGCGCGCTCGGTCCCGGCGGCATTCTCCGCCCACTCGATCTCGGCGTCGATGCCGCGGGCGTGGTCGTGCACGGCACGTCCGACCCGCTCGAGGATCTCGACGCTGGCGGCCGACAGTTGTCGCGTCGGGCCGATCGCACAGAGGTGGTGGGTGCCGTCCTCGTAGAACCCCACCGCGCCGCCGCGGACATGGGCGCGGGCACGGGTCCGGTAGCCGTCGGACGGGCCACCCAGCACCTCGACGGGATGGTCGAGCGCGATCTTGCCGATCCGCCGCAGGGCGTCGGCGATCATCTCGGCCTTCAAGAGCCGTTGCCGGGGGTCGGCGACGTGCGCCAGCAGCTGCCCGGCCGAGGCGAGGCCGGCCGGCACGGGGATCCGGTCGGGCGACGGGACCAGGACGCGCACGGTGTCCGCGAAGGCCACCTGGCGCTGAACCCGTTCGATGCGCGCCTCGACCCGTTCGCCAGGAATCGCCCCCCGGACCAGCACGACCCGCCCGCCGTCGCGGGCGATCATCCGCCCGCCGACGGCGGCCCGCTCGATGTCGAGGCACACGAGGGCCCCGGGCCGCATCGTCATTCGTAGCCGACCTGCGGCAGGCCGAGGCGCAGACGTACCAGCCGGGTACTCGCGGCCTTCGCCGCCGCTTCCCACTGCGCGGCGCTGAGGCGGCCGCGATATGCGGCGAGTTCGGCCTCGGCGTCGCGGCGAGCCTCGGCCCGGCCGGTCGCCCCGACCGACTCGAGGGCGGCCGCGGTCAGCGCCGTGTCCAGAGCCGACAGGTCGGCCACGAGTCGCTCGCGGGCCGCGCCGCGGGCCGCCGACGCCGTGGCGCGCAAGCCATCGAGCGCCGTCAGCGTCGTCTCGAGCGCCACGCCGAGCGGCCCGGTGCCGCGCTGGCTGTCGCGGATGGCGCTCAGCTGGGCGACGACCCGGTCGATGTGCTGGCCGAGCGTCGACCGGCGTGACGTCACCGGCGGCACCGCGGTCGTCGCGGTCGGAATCCCGGCCGAGCCCACGGCCCTGGCCCACTCGTCGTAGGTATCGAAGACGTCGGCGGCGCAGAACTCGACGCGCAGCGGACGCGGCCGGCCGGCGCGGCGGGCCACGCGCGCCGCGGTACGGTCGATGCCGGCGCACGCCACCGTCAACGGGATGCCGGCGGACGCCCACTCGCGCACGACGTCGAAGGCCGGGCCGACGATCCGGATCAGGTGGCCACCGTTCCGACGGCACAGGTGGGCCTCGACCGCACGGCAATAGGCGTGCACGTCGGTCATCGCCGCCCCCGGCTCACTGCCAACGCACCGGCCCGGTGGTGATCCGCACCACCTGCTCGCCGGTGTCGACGAGCAGGGCTCCGGTGGCGTCGACGCCGGTCGTCGTCCCTTCGTGCTCCCCGGCGGCGTCATGCCAGGCGACTGGCCGGCCGACCAGCCCCGAGGCGCGCACCCGCCAGCGTTCGACGACCCGGCCGAAGCGGCCGTCGAGCAGATCCTGGTAACGAGCCGCCCAGGCCGCGAGCACCTCGGCCAGCAACGGCCCGCCGGCCGGCACGTGCCCCAGCTCGGCCTCGAGCGACGCCGCGCGGCCCTCGCTGTCGGCCAGATACTTCACGTCCCGTACGTTGATGCCGACGCCGACGACGACGAACTGGCCGGGCATCCCGACCGCGTGTCCCTCGGCGAGCACGCCGGCCAACTTGTAGCCGTAGAACAGATCGTTGGGCCATTTGAGCGACGCCTCGAGGCCGGTCGCCTGGCCGATGCCCTCGGCGACGGCGACGCCGGCGGCGAGGGTCAGCAATCCGAGCAGACTCGGCTCGCCGTCGACGTGGGCCGCTACCGGCGGACGCGCGACGAGCGACAGGTACAAGCCGGCATGTGACGGTGACGCCCAGCGGTGCCCGCGACGGCCGCGGCCTGCGGTCTGGTGTCCGGCGACGACGACCAACCCGTGCGGCGCGCCGGTCTCGGCCTCGCCCGTCGCCCAGTCCATCGTCGACGACACCGACGACGCGTAGACCACCGAGCCGACGTGGCCGCCGAAGCGCGGGCGGGCGGCGGCCAGCGCCTCCTCGAACCCGGCCGGCAACGGCTCGGTCTGGATCATCGACCGGCGATCACGCCAGCGGCGTGACCTCGAAGCTGAGATCGACGGCCGGCGCCGAATGGGTCAGGGCGCCGACCGACACCACGTCGGCGCCGGTCGTCGCCAGTTCGGGCACGCGCTCCAGGGTCACCCCGCCGCTCACTTCGAGCCGAGCCCGTCCCGCCGCGCGTTCGACCGCCTGCCGGATGTCGTAGGTCGTGAAATTGTCGAGCAGGATGGCGGTCGCGCCGGCGGCGAGCGCTTCGTCGAGCTCGTCGAGGGTCTCGACTTCGACCTCGACGGACTGGCCCGACGCCGCGGCCAGCGCCCGACGCACGGCTGTCGTCACCCCGCCGGCGAGGCGCTTGTGGTTGTCCTTGATCAGGATCGCGTCGTCCAGGCCGGCGCGATGATTGGTGCCGCCGCCGCAGCGCACGGCGTATTTCTCCAGGACGCGCAGGGTCGGAGTGGTCTTGCGGGTGTCCAGGATGCCAATCCGGCCGGCGGCGGCGTCGACGAAGCGGCTGGTCAGGGTCGCGATCCCGGACAGCCGCTGCAGGAAGTTGAGCGCGGTGCGTTCGGCGGTGAGCAGCGCCCTGGCGCGGCCGGTCACCTCCGCGACGATGTCTCCGGGGTCACAGCGGGCGCCGTCGCCCCAGTGGACGGCGAAGACCACCTCGGCATCGAGCTGCCGGAAGACAGCCTCGGCGACCCCCAGCCCGGCCACGACGAGCGGCGCCTTGGCGACCACGACGCCGTGGCCACGAGCCGCCGCGTCGATGGTCGCGGCGCAGGTGACGTCACCGCGGCCGACGTCCTCGGCCAGGGCGCGGGCCACCAGGTCGCGCACCAGGTCGGCCGGCGGCGGCGCGGCCGCTGCGGGTGCGGTCACGCCGAGGCTCCCGCCGGCGCCGGCGGCGCGAAGGCCACTTCGACCGCGAAACTGTCGGCCGGCGCGACGTCCAGCACCTGGATGTTGCCGGCGGCGACGAGATCGGCCCGCGCCAGCTCGAGGGCGGCCAGCCGGTCGGGCGTGTCGCGCACCGCGGCACGGGCGATCGCCGCCTTCATGCCGACCTTGGCCTCCGACTTGGCGCGCCGGATCGCGGTGAGCACCGCGACGGCGACGTCCAGCACGCCGTCGACGGCCTCGCCGTCGGCGACCATCATCGCCCGCAGCGACGCGGCGTCGGGCCAGGCCGCCCGATGGATCGAGCCGTCGTGCCACCACGACCACGCCTCGTCGGTGACGAACGGCAGGTAGGGGGCGAACAGCCGCAGCAGCGTCGCCAGCGTGGCCTGCATCGCCGCGTTGGCCGATCCGGCGCCGACCGCGCCCTGATCGCCGTAGCGCCGCGACTTGACCAGCTCGAGGTAGTCGTCGCAGAACGACCAGAAGAACGTCTCGGTGCGGTCGAGGGCGCGGGTGTACTCGTACTGGTCCAACGCCGCGGTCGCCTCGTCGACGAGGCCCGCCAGCGACGTCACCAGGGCGCGATCGACCGGGTGGCTGATCGGCCCGCGCACCGCGTCCCGGCCGAGGACGAACTTGGCGGCGTTCAGCAGCTTGATGGCCAGGCGCCGGCCGATCTTCATCTGCCCGACGTCGAAGGCCGTATCGACCCCGGGGCCGCCGCGGGCCGCCCAGTAGCGCACGCCGTCGGAGCCGTATTCCTGGAGCAGTCCGAGCGGTGTGACGACGTTGCCCTTCGACTTCGACATCTTCTTCCGGTCGGGATCGAGGACCCAGCCCGAGATCGCCGCATGGCGCCACGGCAGCGAGTCGTTCTCGAGGTGCGCGCGCAGGACCGACGAGAACAGCCACGTGCGGATGATGTCGTGGGCCTGCGGGCGCAGGTCCATGGGGAAGGTCCGCGCGAAGAGATCGGGATCGCGCGACCAGCCGGTCACGAGCTGCGGGCTGACCGACGAGGTGGCCCAGGTGTCCATCACGTCGGGATCGCCGACGAACCCACCCGGCCGGCCGCGGTCGGCGGCGGTGAAGCCGTCCGGGACATCGGTGGACGGATCGACGGGCAGCCGGGCCTCGTCGGCGAGCAGCCGCGCCTCGTAATCGATGCTGCCATCGGCCCGCACGCGGTACCAGACCGGGAAGGGCACGCCGAAGAACCGCTGCCGGCTGATGCACCAGTCGCCGTTCAAGCCGTTGACCCAGTTTTCGAAGCGGGCCCGCATGTACTCCGGATGCCACTGCAGTTCCCGACCGCGGGCGACGAGGTCGTCGCGGAACTCGAGCGTCTTGATGAACCACTGCCGGCTGGTGACGATCTCGAGCGGCCGGTCGCCCTTCTCGAAGAACTTGACGTGGTGGGTGATCGGACGCGGCGCGCCGACGAGATCCCCCGACGTGGCCAGGAGCTCGACGATCTTCGCCTGGGCCTTCTTCGCCGACAGACCGGTCAGCTGGTCGTAGGCGGCCTGCGCCGCCGTCGGGTCGACGGACTCCCAGCCCGCCGTCCCCCACGCCACGGCGCCGAGGGTGCCGTTGGGCTGGATCACCGCACGGACCGGCAGCTTCAGCTCCCGCCACCAGGTGACGTCGGTGAGATCGCCGAAGGTGCAGATCATCGCAATGCCGCTGCCCTTCTCGGGATCGGCGAGCGAATGGGCCAGCACCGGCACCCGCGCGCCGAACAGCGGCGTGACCACGTGACGGCCGAACACCGGCTGATACCGGACGTCGTCGGGGTGGGCCACCAGCGCGACACAGGCAGGCAGCAACTCGGGCCGGGTGGTTTCGATCTCGACGCCCGGTCCGGCGCCGTCGCCGGCAAAGCGCAGCCGGTGATACGCCCCGGGCATCTCACGGTCCTCGAGTTCGGCCTGGGCGACCGCGGTCTTGAAATCGACGTCCCAGAGGGTGGGCGCCTCGAGCTGATAGGCCCGCCCGGCGTGGACCAGCCGCAGGAACGCCAGCTGGGACACCCGCTGCGCGGCCGGCGCGATCGTGGCATAGGTCATCGACCAGTCGATCGACAGGCCGAGGTGCCGCCACAGGTGCTCGAACGCCTTCTCGTCCTCCTGCGTCAGCTGCACGCAGAGGGCGATGAAGTTGGGGCGCGACACCGCGATCGGGGTCTTGGCCGGCTCGCGCGGCGCGACCAGCGCCGGGTCGTACGGCAGCGACGGATCGCAGCGGACGCCGTAGTAGTTCTGCACCCGGCGCTCGGTCGGCAGACCGTTGTCGTCCCAGCCCATCGGGTAGAACACCGCCTTGCCGCGCATCCGCTGGTAGCGGGCGATGATGTCGGTGTGGGTGTAGGAGAAGACGTGGCCGACGTGCAACGACCCGCTGACCGTCGGCGGCGGCGTGTCGATGGCGTAGACCTCGTGACGCGGCCGGGTGCGGTCGAACGCGTAGGTGCCGTCACGCTGCCAGCGATCGGTGAACCTGGCTTCCAGGCCCTCCAGTGCCGGCTGCTCGGGAACGTTCGGGGGTAGCGATGTGCTCATGGGCGACGACGGCGGCGCACGGACGCGCGCCTCGAATCCCCAATCGTACCGGGTCGCCCCGGCCCACGCAACCGAGGCGCGGCGGTCAGACGCGGCGCGCGGCGCGCATCCGGGCGATCTCGTCGCGCACGGCGTCTGCGGCCATCTCGCGGACGATCGCCGGCGCGATCCGTCCGACCACCGACGCGACCGCAGCCGCGACCTGATCGGGCGCCAGACGCGCGGCGAGCGCAGCGTCGAGGCGCTGGCGGCCGTCGGTGTCGGTGAGGAGCAGTTCCGCCACCCGGCGGGCGATCCGGTCGACGTCGGTCGCGCCGGTCACGTCGGTCACCGCCGCCGCCGCGGCCGGCGGCGCCGCGTTGCCGTCAGCCGCGAACACGTCGGCCAGACCATCGTCGGGCATCACGCGCCCGCCGGTCATGGTCCACGCCCCCAGCGACGGCTCACCGTGGAGCCCCGAGTCGCGACCGAGCAGCGGGGACGCGTCGGCGGCGGACGCCGCGGGCGGCGGCTCTGCGACCGCCACCGCCGAGGCGCCGCCGGCCAGCGCGGCCACCGCCACCGGCGGCGCCACGGCGACGGCCGGCGACGGCGGTCCATTCCGCAAGGTCTGGCGCACGGCATCGACGAGTTGGTGGGAGTCGAGCGGCTTGCGCAGCACCGCCGAGGCGCGCACGTCGGCAACCGCCGCGTCGTCGACGACCTCGGCCTGGCTGGCCAGCAGGATCACGCCGGCCCGCTGGCCGGCGGGCTGGTCGCGCAGCGTGCGCGCCAGGGCGTAGCCGTCGGGGCCGGGCAAGGCGATGTCGGCGATGAGCACCGCCGGCGGTCGGGTCTGCCAGTCGTCGATGGCGGCGCCGGCCTCGGCGAACACGGCGAGCTGCAACGGCTGATCGGCGAACGTCATCTCGATCACGCGCCGGGTGATCCGGCTGTCGGAGACGACGAGGACACGGGGAGTGGCCACGGTCATGGGCTCGGCACCTCGGCGTCGCCCGGCTGCAAGGTCCGCGCCGTCAGGCGTCGGCGCGGGTGCGGACGTTGGCCGTGATGAACTCGACGATGGCCTGCATCGGCGTGCCGGGGATGAACACCCCGGTGATGCCGAGGGCGTGCAGTTTCGGGAGATCCTGGTCGGGGATGATGCCACCGACCACCACCTGCACGTCGTCGAGGCCGGCCTCGCGAAGCAGCTCGACCACGCGCGGGCAGATGTGCATGTGCGCCCCTGACAGAATCGACAGCCCGATCACGTCGGCGTCTTCCTGCAGCGCAGCGCTGACGATCTGCTCCGGCGTCTGGCGCAATCCGGTGTAGACCACTTCCATCCCGGCATCGCGCAGCGCCCGGGCAATCACCTTGGCGCCGCGGTCGTGCCCATCCAGCCCGGGCTTGGCGATGACAACTCGAATCTTGCGGTCCATCTCGATCCTGGCTGCTAGCCGCGGGCCGCGCCCTGATCGGGCGCTCCCGTGTTCCGAGCCGCTAGCCGCTAGCCGCTAGCCGCCGTTCGGGCGTCAGATGATCGGCGTCTCTTCCCACTCGCCCCATACGTCACGCAGGGCGTCGCACATCTCGCCGACCGTGGCGTAGGCGCGGACACAGTCGAGCAGGAGCGGCATCGTGTTGGCCGGGCCGCGCGCGCCGATCTTCAGGGCGTCGAGGCGGCGGGCGACGGCGCCGTTGTCGCGCTGGTGCTTCAGCTGCTCCAGCCGCGCGAGCTGGGTCTCGGCGGCGCGATCGTCGATGTACAGGATGTCGAGCGGGGGCTCGTCGTCCTGGACGAAGTCGTTGACGCCGACGATGACCTTGTCCCGACGCTCGACCGCCTGCTGGAACTGGTAGGCCGCCTCGGCGATCTCCTTCTGCGGGTAGCCGAGCTCGATGGCTTCGACCATGCCGCCCATGCGGTCGATGGTCTGCCAGTAGGCCAGCGCCTCCCGCTCCATGTCCCGGGTCAGCGCCTCGACCAGATAGGAGCCGCCGAGCGGATCGACGACGTTGGCGACCCCGCTTTCGTGGGCGAGGACCTGCTGCGTGCGCAGGGCGATGGTGACCGCTTCCTTGGTGGGCAGCGCCAGCGCCTCGTCGAGCGAGTTGGTGTGCAGCGAATTGGTGCCGCCGAGCACGGCCGCCAGGGCCTGCAGCGCCGTGCGCACGACGTTGTTGTAGGGCTGCTGGGCGGTGAGCGACACGCCGGCGGTCTGGGTGTGGAAGCGCAGCTGCCACGAGCGCGGATGCTTGGCTCCGAAGCGGTCGCGCATCGCCTCGGCCCACAGCTTGCGGGCCGCCCGGAACTTGGCGATCTCCTCGAAGAAGTCGCTGTGCGAGTTGAAGAAGAACGACATCCGCGGCACGAACGCGTCGACGTCGAGGCCGGCGTCGACGCCGTACTGCACGTACTCGAGGCCGTCACGCAGGGTGAAGGCCAGCTCCTGCGCCGCGGTGCTGCCGGCTTCGCGGATGTGGTAGCCGCTGACCGAGATCGTGTTCCACTTCGGCACCTCCTCGGCGCAGAAGGCGAACACGTCGGTGACCAGCCGCATCGACGGCCGCGGCGGGAAGATGTACTCCTTCTGGGCGATGAACTCCTTGAGGATGTCGTTCTGGATGGTGCCGGAGATTCGCCGCAGATCCGCGCCCTGCTGCACCGCCACCGCCAGATACATCGCGAAGATCATCGGCGCCGGCGAGTTGATGGTCATCGACGTCGTCACGTCGCCGAGCGCGATGCCGTCGAACAGCCGCTCCATGTCGGCGAGCGAGGTGACATTGACCCCGCACTTGCCGGTCTCGCCGAGCGCCAGCGGGTGGTCCGGGTCGCGGCCCATCAGCGTCGGCAGGTCGAACGCGACGCTGAGACCGGTGCTGCCGGCGGCGATCAGTTCCTTGTAGCGGGCGTTGGTCTCCTCGGGCGTGCCGAACCCGGCGAACTGCCGCATCGTCCACAACTTGCCGCGATACCCGCTGGGATGGATACCGCGGACGTAGGGGAACTCCCCGGGATGCCCGATGTCCTGGTCGTAGTCGAGCCCGGCGACGTCCTCGGCCGTGTACAGCCGCTCGACCGGACGACCCGAGATCGTCGTGAAGGGACCGCGCCGCTCCGGAGTCCTGCCGAGCGCCGGCTCCAGCACCTCCCGCGCCCAACGAGCTTTGTCACCGGCGCCAGGCCGTGCCACGGTAGCCATCGCCCCTCAGTATAGGAGGGTACGAACCGTCGCCGCCGGCCCCAGCCCGCGCCAAGCGGTGGTGAGCCCTCACATCGATGCCAGTACTGCATTGAATAGATGCTCAATTGACATCTGATAGCCGGCCGAGCTAGCTTGGATCGTTTGTTCACGGGAGGTCGGGCCGATCAGGGTCCGCCCCCGCCACCCAAGGATCGGCACGACATGGCGACACACGGCAGCATCTTCGGCGCGATGCTTCGGGAGTTCGAAGGCGCGGCGCGACTCCTCGAGCTCGACCCCGGCATCTGGCAGATCCTCACCCACCCCAAGCGGCAGATCACCGTCTCGTGCCCGATCCAGCGGGACAACGGCCAGATCGAGGTGTTCACCGGGTATCGGGTCCAGTACAACATCACGCTCGGACCGGCCAAGGGCGGCATCCGCTTCCACCCCGACGTCAGTCTCGACGAGGTCACGGCGCTGGCAGCGTGGATGACCTGGAAGTGCGCCGTCGCGCAGGTCCCGTTCGGTGGCGGCAAGGGCGGCATCATCTGCGACCCGACGAAGATGTCGAAGCGCGAACTGGAGGCGCTGACGCGGCGCTACACCGCCGAGATCATCGACGCCATCGGCCCGGAGAAGGACGTGCCGGCTCCCGACGTCAACACCGACGCGCAGGTGATGGCGTGGTTCATGGACACCTACTCCATGCACGTCGGTCACACCGCCACGGCGGTGGTCACCGGCAAGCCGGTCGAGATGGGCGGCTCGCTGGGCCGGCGCGAGGCGACCGGGCGCGGCGTGATGATCATCGCCCGCGAAGCCGCCCGGCACCTCGGGTTCGAACTGCGCGGCTCGACGGTCGCGGTGCAGGGCTTCGGCAACGTCGGGTCGATCGGCGCCGAGCTGATGCACCAGCAGGGCGCCCGGATCGTCGCCGCCACCGACTGGAAGGGCGGGGTCTACAACGCCGCCGGCCTCGACATGCCGGCGCTGCTCCGCTGGACCGCCGAGCACAAGACCGTCGCCGGGTTCCCGGGTGCCGAGCCGTTGACCAATGCGCAGCTCTTCCCCCTCGACGTCGACATCCTGGTGCCGGCGGCCCTCGAAAACCAGATCACGTCCGCCAACCAGGCCGACATCCGCGCCAAGATGGTCATCGAGGGCGCCAACGGCCCGACGACTCCGGACGCGCACCAGGCCCTGCACGCCCGCGGCGTGTTCGTCGTGCCCGACATCCTGGCCAACGCCGGCGGCGTCACCACGTCCTACTTCGAGTGGGTGCAGGACCGCCACGGCTACTTCTGGTCGGAAAAAGAAGTGAACGAGCGCCTCGAGGTCAAGATGTGCCAGGCGTTCGACGCGGTACTGGCCACCGCCAAACAGTACGACGTCGACATGCGCACCGCGGCCTACATCGTCGCCATCAATCGCGTCGCGACGGTCACGCGGATGCGGGGGATGTACGCCTGAAGAACAGCGGCTCGCGGCTCGCGGCCAGGCCGGTCACGCGGTCACACCGGAAAGCAGGACGGGCCCGGCCCACCGCCGGGCCCTCATCGTGTACCGCGGAGCCGCGAGCCCCTCGCCGGTCGCAGGGTCAGCTCCCGGATGGCGGGAATCACCCGACCATGCGGAAGGCGACGAGTTCGGTCGTCTCGGTGCCGTCGGCGCCGATCGCCGCGACCTCGATCAGGAACTCGCCCGCGGGCAGGCTCGACAGCGGGAAGTCGACGGTGGCCCCCGAACCGCCCGGGGCCGCCGTCACGGTGAGGTCGGCCATGCGGTCGCCCTGACGATTGAGCAGCCGGGCGCTGTAGGTCGGTCCGCCGCTGCCGGGTACCACGGCGCCCAGCCGCAGGAACAGCCGCTCGGTGCGGCGGAACTCCCGGGTGGCGGTCGGCGGCACCGTCGGGTCGTCGCGGATGGCGCGAAACTCCCTCGCGTTGCGGGCGACGTAGACGCGCGGGGTCGTGAGTTGCGCCTTGGGCTCGGTGAAGTCCGGGACCTCGATGGCACGATCCTCGGCGTCGAGCACCTCGTCGGGCTTGCCTTCAATCGACAGGCGCAGCGTGAGCTTGCCGGGCGGAACCTCGAGCATCGTCGTGCCGCCGCGCGTCGGTGCGTCGGGCGGCGGCTCGCCGACCGGGCCGCGAAACACCGGCGTGCCGTCGGCAGCCACCGCCGTCAGCAGGACGCGCCCGACCGAGGCACGATCGCTGCCCGGCGTCGGCGGCACCTCTTCCCAGACGAACGTCACCTTGCTCCTGCCCGCCTCGGCCGGCGCCGTGCCGACCCAGGTTCGCACGAACCGGCGCTCGTAGCCGTTGGCGATGCCGGCCAGCGATCTGGCCACCTCCGGCGGCGGCCCGGGCTTGGGTGGCGCGGTCGCGCGCGCCGCCTCGGCCGCGGTCAGCGCCCAGTAGCCCTTGCGGGCCCGCACCTGCAGACCGGGCCGCTTCACGCGCACCCGGATCTCGTGGAACTTGCCGTCGCTCGGCGACTGCGTCGAGTTGTAGCCGATCAGGTAGTAGGCGCTGGAGTCGCGGACCAGCTGCTGCATCCCCCGGGCCAGATCGTTGCGGTTGATGATGGCCCGCCCGTCGGTCTCGTCGGCCAGCAGGCGCAAGGTGTTCTGGGTCTGACGCAGCGACTCCTGGCTGCTGCGCATGCTGATGTTGTCCTGGATGTCGAACTCGCCGGTCGACAACCCGCGCGGGTCGACGGCGTAGATCGCGGTATTGGACCGGTTGGCGGCGTCGAACACCTGCTGCATCTCGGTCTGGACGTCCAGCTCGCCCATGAAGCGGGCGCGATCTTCGTTGAGGTTGTTGTCGCCCGCGAACGGGTTGTTGCGCTGCGGATTGCCGATCCCGGGCGTGGTGGCGATCGGGCCGCGCATCTGCGGCGGCAGCAGCGCGACGTACCCTTCACTGACCAGCAGCACGGCCTTGCGCCCCTCGCGCAGCGCCCCGAGTTTCACCGACAGGCCTTGCAGCGCCGACAACGACACCTGACGCCGGATGCGTTCGACGGTCTCGGCCGGGTAGTTGGCGTAGCGGTCTTCGAGCGCGTTCCGCGGCGTGTAGTCGAACTTGCGGCCCTGGAACCGCTCCAGCGCGCGCATCACCTGGTCGTGGTCGCGGGTCAACGTCACGCTGTCGAGCGGACTGAGCGGGTACATCACCGCGACCAGGTCGCGCGGCCCCAGCTGCGTGTTCACGAAGTCGAGCAGGTGCTTGCGGGCGGCGAGGCTGTTGCCGAGGCGGACGTGGTAGTCGTCGAGGAAGAACACGACGATGCGCGCATCCTCGTCCTGCGCGGCCACCTCTTCGTCGGCCCGGGTGGTCAGCCGCGACGGCGCCTCGACCGGCGCCGCGGTATCGATCTTGACCAGGCGGAAAGTCTCGACGGTCTGCGCCTTGCCGTCTTCGGCGAGCTCGAAGTCGTCGGCGGTGAGGTCGACCACCGGGTTGCCGTCCCGGTCGGTGACGATCACGTCGACGCGGACGAAGTTGATCCCGGCGCGGAAGATCGGCTGGTCGGCCGGAGCCGCCGGGTCGGCTGGCGCCGGCGGCTGCGTCTGCGCGCCGGCCGGTGCCTGAGCGGCGTCACCGGCGGCGCGCACCCGGGCATCGCGCCCGCCGGCAGCGACGAGCAGGAGTGCGGCGAACAGGACGGCGACACGTGTCCGGGAGGCGGGCATGACGGGCGACCTCGGCAGCTGGCTGGCGCGCTGACCCGATGATACCATCGGGATTCCGCCCGCCACGGTCGGCCGCGGCGCGCGCGGCCGCGGGCGCGACGCCCGCCAGAGGTAGCCCGTGTCCGATTCGACCGTTACCGCCCCGCCGGCACTCACCCGCCTGTCCGAGGACGAGCAGCTCTTCGCCGACAACGTCTACGCCTTTGCCCACCGGGAGGTCCGGCCGGTGGTGCGATCCATGGACGAGCACGGCGCCATCGACCGCACGCTGCTGCCGAAGCTCTTCGATCTCGGTGTCATGGGCATCGAAGTGCCCGAGCCATACGGCGGTGCCGGTGGCACGCTGTTCCATTCCGTGCTCGCCGTCGAGGCGTTGTCGCGGGTCGATCCGGCGATTGGCGTGCTCGTCGACGTCCAGAACACGCTGGTCGTCAACGCCGTCGCGCGCTGGGGCCACGCCGAGCTGAAGCAGCGCTACCTCACCGCCCTGGCCGGCGGGACCATCGGCGCCTTCGCGCTCTCGGAGGCCGGCTCCGGCTCGGACGCCTTCGCGTTGACCACCCGGGCCGTCGACGACGGCGACGCCTACGCACTGTCCGGCCGCAAGCTGTGGATCACCAACGCCAACGAGGCCGACGCGTTCGTCGTCTTCGCCACCATCAATCCCGACGCCGGGTACAAGGGCATCACCGCGTTCATGGTCGACCGCGGCACGCCGGGCTTCACGGTCGGCAAGAAGGAGGACAAGCTCGGCATCCGCGCCAGCAGCACCTGCGAGCTGCTGTTCGACGACTGTCGCGTGCCCAAGAGCCAGGTGCTCGGCACCGTCGGCCAAGGCTACAAAGTGGCGATCGAGACCCTCAACGAGGGGCGGGTCGGGATCGGCGCGCAGATGCTCGGCCTGGCCCAGGGCGCCTTCGACCACGCCGTCGCCTACGTCCGCGAACGGGCCCAGTTCGGCAAGCCGGTCGCCGACTTCCAGGGTGTGCAGTTCCAGATCGCGCGCCTGGCCTGCGACGTCGAGATTGCGCGCCTCCTGACCTACAACGCGGCGCGGCTGCGCGACCAGGGGCGGCCGTTCCTCCAGGAAGCGGCGATCTGCAAACTGGTGACGTCGGAGATCGCCGAGCGCGTCGCCTCGCAGGCGATCAACCTGTTCGGCGGCAACGGCTTCGTGAAGGACTATCCGGTCGAGAAGCTCTACCGCGACGCCAAGATCGGCCAGATCTACGAGGGCACGTCCAACATGCAGCTGGCGACCATCGCCAAGCACTGCCTCACCCAGGGAGGCCGCGGATGACCACCGACGTGACCCTGCCGGTCAGCGGCATGACCTGCGGGGGGTGCGAGAACGCGGTACGGCGCGCCGTCTCGCTCCTCCCCGGCGTCGCGGCGGTGGCGGCGTCGCACACGGCCGGCACCGTCCGGGTCACCTTCGATCCCGCGGTGGTGCAGCCGGCCGCGATCGCCGACAAGATCCGGGCGCTCGGCTACGCGGTCGCGCCCTAGCCGCCCTCAGCCGGGAAGGACGCCGGCGGCGACCGCCGTTTCGTCGGCGTCGGGACCACCGAAGATCATCCCGGCCGTCGCCACGTCACGGCCGACGCGGTCCAGCAGACCGTCCCGGGTCAAACCGGCGGGACCGAGGACCCGTCGGGCCGCGGCCACGGCAGCCTCTGCGGCCAGGCGGGCCTGGAGGCGGGCCATCGCGGCGCCGGTGGGGTCTCCGGACTCCGCCGCCTGCCACAGCAGCAATCGTGCGGCGTCGAGCTCGGTGGCCGTATCGGCGAGGCCCCAGTGTTCGAACTCGGGCTTGGTGCCGGTGGCGGCCCGGGTGTCGCGCAGGGGCTCTACGGCGGCGGCGAGGGCAGCGCGGCCCAGTCCGATGAGCACCGCCGCGATGCCCAGCCACCCGTCGGGCCGGGCCGATGCCTCGTGGGCGGCGGTGAGCGCCGCCCCGCGCAGCCCCGGCCACTCGGCCGATCCCGCCGGCGGCCCGCCAGGCCACCCGGCATCGACGGCCACGCTGCCCGATGCCGCGGCCAGTTCCTCCAGGCCGACGACCCATGCCCGCCGTGCCGATGGCGGCGGCAGGGCGGCGCGCGCCGCCTGACGGAGCGCCTCGGGAATTGCCGCCGCCGAGTCGATGGCAGCCGCGGCCTGGCGCGCGTCCGCGGCGGCGGCGCGGGCCCGCTCGCGGGCATCGCGGCTGGCGTCGTCGAGTTCGTAGGTCATGGGGCGTGGGGCGCGGCAGCGGCGAGGCGCGCGAAGATCGGCCGCAGCCGGCCGGCGGTGGTGAAGAGGTCTTCCGGCAGCACCCGCACGTTGCCGACGACGGGCATGAAGTTGGTGTCGCCGGCCCACCGCGGCACGAGGTGGACGTGCAGGTGGTCGGCGATGCCGGCGCCGGCCGGCCGGCCGAGATTCATGCCGACGTTCATCCCCTGCGGCCGGAACGCCTCGTTCAGCGCCGCCTCCGCCAGCCGGGTGGTCCGCGCCAGTTCGACCAGCTCGTCGTCGGCGAGGGCGCCGAGCGCGGCGACGTGGCGACGCGGCACCACCATCAGATGGCCGCCGTTGTAGGGGAACAGATTCAGGATGACGAAGCAGGTCGGCCCGTCGTGGACGACCAGCCCCCGGCCGTCCTCGCTCGACGGCGCGGCGCAGAACACACAGCCGTCCGGATCTCCCGTGCGGGTCACGTATGCCTGCCGCCACGGCGACCAGAGCCGTTCCACCGGCCGCCCGTCAGTGCTGCGGCGGCGGCGCGCCGGGCGTGTCGGGCGCCTCTTCCAGTTCGCCGTCGCTGCGGTTGATGAGGTCCTTCAATTCCTTGCCGGGCTTGAAGTACGGCACGCGCTTGGGCGGCACGTCCACCTTGTCCCCGGTCTTGGGGTTGCGCCCCTTGCGCGGCTCGCGCTTGCGCAGCCGGAAGCTGCCGAAACCGCGCAGCTCGATCTTCTCGCCGCGGTGGAGCGCGTCGATGATGCTCTGGAACACGGTGTCGACGATGACCTCCGAATGCTTCTTCGTGAGGTCGGAGACCCGTGACACTTCCTCGACGAGTTCGGCCTTGGTCATGGCTGCTCGACTGGCGGCTAGGGGCTAACGGCTAGCGGCTAGTCGAGCCACTGTCCGCTGCACCCTGTCGCCATACGGTTCGGGCACGGCACGCGCCGCGCGCCGTGCCCGTCCATTCCTTCCTAGCCGCTAGCCCCTAGCCGCTAGCCGCTGATCCGTTACTTGTTGCGGAAGTGATCCCCCAGCGTCGCCGAGCCGTCGCCCTGCGACGCCGAGTAGCTCTCCCAGTCGCTGCGGTACTCGTCCGACTTCAGCGCCCGGATGCTGAGGCCGATCTTCCGCTCCGACGGGCTGAGCTTGATGATCTTCATCGGGTAGCTCTGCCCGACCTGGAGGTCGACCTTCTCCCCGCCCTGCGAGTCGTCGAACTCCGAGACGTGGATGAGACCCTCGATGCCCTCGTCGAGTTCGACGAACGCGCCGAAGTTGGTCATCCGCACCACCCGGCCCTCGATGTTCTGCCCGACCTTGTGGCGGGAGAAGAAGTCCTCCCAGATGTCGGTGGCGAGCTGCTTCAGGCCCAGCGACAGCCGCTGGTTCTCGGCGTCGATGCTGAGCACCATCGCCTCGACGGTGTCGCCCTTCTTGAGCATCTCGCTGGGGTGCTTGATCCGCTTGCTCCACGACATGTCGGAGATGTGGATCAGCCCGTCGATGTCGTCCTCGACCTCGACGAAGGCCCCGAACTCGGTCAGGTTGCGGACCTTGCCCTTGATCTTGGTGCCGACCGGGTACTTGTCCACCAGCTCGTGCCAGGGGTTGCTCTCGACCTGCTTGAGACCCAGCGAGATGCGCCGCGCCGACGGGTCGACGCCGAGCACCATCGCCTCGACGGTGTCGCCGACGTTGAGGATCTTCGACGGGTGTTTGACCCGCTTGCTCCACGACATCTCGCTGACGTGGATCAGGCCCTCGACGCCCGGCTCCAGCTCGATGAACGCGCCGTAGTCGGTGAGGCTGACCGCCTTGCCGCTGACCCGCGCGCCGGCCGGATAGCGGTCCATCACCGTCGTCCACGGGTCGGCGACCAGCTGCTTGTGGCCGAGCGAGACGCGCTCGGTGGCCTGGTCGTACTTGAGCACCACGACCTCGATGTTCTCGTTGACCTTGAGCACTTCCGACGGGTGGCCGACGCGGCCCCACGACATGTCGGTGATGTGCAGCAGGCCGTCGATGCCGCCCAGGTCGATGAAGGCGCCGTAGTCGGTGATGTTCTTGACCACACCGGTCAGCACCTTGCCTTCGGCCAGGGTCTCGAGGGTGTGCTTCTTCTTCTCGGCGTTCTCCTCCTCGAGGAGCACCTTGCGGGACAGCACGATGTTGCCGCGCTTCTTGTTGACCTTGATGACCCGCATGCGCAGCTCCTGGCCGCGCAGCGCGTCGAGGTTGCGCACCGGGCGCACGTCGATCTGGCTGCCGGGCAGGAACGCCCGCACGCCGATGTCGACCGCCAGCCCGCCCTTGATGCGCTCGATGACCCGGCCGATGACCACCTTGCGATCGGCGAAGGCCTTCTCGACCTCGTCCCAGATCTTCATCTTCTCGGCTTTTTCCCGAGAGAGGACGATGTGGCCATCACGGTCTTCGGTGCGTTCGAGCAGCACGTCGACGACGTCACCGGGCTGCACCATCACGGCGCCGTTCTCGTCGAGGAACTCGTTGACCGAGATGATGCCCTCGGACTTGTAGCCGACGTCGACGACGACCTCGTTGTCGGTGACCTTGAGGACCGTCCCCTTGACGACCTCCCCCTCCGCGATGTTGCGGAAGCTGTTGTCGTACAGGTCCAGGAGGCGGGAAAACTCCTCCGGGTCCATCTCCTCCGCCGAGCCCCCCCGGACCTGCGGGGTGGCTTTGAGCGTGTGCCGGCCCGCGGGCTGGGTAGCCCCCGGGGCCGACGCGCCCTGTGGCTCCACTGCCTGCTCTTCGTGCGTTGCCATTGACGTGCGCGTCCTCCTGACGTTCAAATTTGCCGGTCGGGGTGAGCGGGGGCCGGCGCCCCGCGAGTGTTCGCCGGAGGAACTTCACGTTCCTGTCGGCGTAACCAACAGAAGTTACGTTAGTTAGGGCTCAGTGTCAAGGAATCCATAGAGGACGCGCCATGGCAAAGACCGCACGAAAGTCGAAGCACGGCTCGAAGGCCCGGGCCGGCAAGGCCGCGAAGAAGGGCCGATCGGCGGCCGGGGCCGCCCGCAAGGCGCGCCCGAAGGTCCGGTCGGCCGCCCGGGCGACGGCCAAGGCCAAAGCCAAGCGGCCGAAGAAGAAGGCCGCCAAGCCGGCCGCCCCGAAGAAGACGGCCAGGAAGGCCGTCGCCACCCGCGTCAAGGGGGCGACCCGCGCGGCCACGCGGAAGAAGGCGGCGAAGCGGGCCAAGCCGGCAGCAAAGGCACCCGCACGAAAGCCGGTCGCCACGGCCACCCGGCGGGCGGCCGCAAAGCCGGTGCGGCCAGCCAGGGCCGCGGCGTCTCCCACCCGGAAGCCGGCGACGCCGGCGCCCGCCGCGAAGGTCGCGCCGCGCAAGGCCCCGGGGCTCGACCGCGAGCGTCGCACCGTGGGCGAGGCGGCGAGCGCCCCGTCGAGCTGGTCGCCAGGGCATGCCAGCGCGGCCAAGTCGGGTGGCGACGAACTGCGGGTCAAGCTGGCCGCCCACACCGGATCCGGGCCCGCGCTCACCGGCGGAGACATCGACGCCGACTGGGCCTCGGCCGAGGCGGTCGGCGACGAGGCGCCGGGCGGAGACAACCCCACACCGGACCAGGATGTCGTCGACGAGATCGGCCGCGCCCTCGGCGTCGAGTACGACGACGACGAGGAACTGCAGGGCGGGGAGGAAATCGCCGAGCGCGACCGCGATCGCTGGGAACTGGATCCGGCGTCTTCGGACGATTTCGACGAACGCTAGAGCGTTCGTCGAAATCGCCCAGCGGCTAGGGACTAGCGGCGAGCGGCTAGACCCGGCCGGAACGCGATGACGGCCCGACAGGAGTCCTGCCGGGCCGTTTGTCTTTCTCCCGCCGCGTGAAACCGTGCCAGTGTGATCCGCGAGCCGCTAGCCGCTAGCCGCTAGTCTGTCCCGCACCAGCGCCAGGACCCGCGCGACGACGTCCTCGATCGGCACCCCGGTGGTGTCGATGTAGACGGCGTCGTCGGCTCTGACGAGCGGCGCGACGCTGCGCGTCGAGTCGCTCTTGTCGCGCGCCGCCAGACCTTGCGCGACGTGTGCCACGTCGCCGCGCCCGCTGCCGCTGTGCGCGGGGTCGGCGGCGCGGCGCCGCGCCCGCTCCTCCGGTGAGGCATCCAGGTAGACCTTCACGTCGGCGTCGGGGAAGACCACCGTGCCGATGTCCCGTCCTTCCATGACGACGCCGCCGCCGCGGCCCAGTGCCCGCTGTCGCTCGACCAGCGCGGCGCGCACGTCGGCGAGCCGGGCGACGGCCGCCGCCGCCATGTCGATCTCCGGCGTGCGGATCGCGGTGGTGATGTCGTGGCCGTCGATGCGGACGACGCCATCGCCGACGTCGATCGCCGCCGCACGGGCGATCGCCGCGGCGCTGCCCGACGCCTCGACCCGGCCGTCGCGCTGCAGGACCAGCCAGGCCACCGCCCGATACATGGCGCCGGTGTCGACGTGCGCGTAGGCGAGCGCGTCGGCGGTGGCGCGGGCCACCGTGCCCTTGCCGGCGCCCGACGGGCCATCCACTGCGACGATGAGACGCCTTGCCACGACCGGCCAGTGTACCATGCGCTCCGGTGCCGCTTCTGACCGTCCGCCGCGCCGCGCTCGCGAGTCTGGCCCTCGGCCTCGTCGTCGTGTTCGCCGGGCTGCCGTACCTCGACGCCGCGGCCTTCATCGTCCGGGCCGCCGACCTCACCGACGGCGCGCCGGGACGCCTCGCCGCCTGGCGGGCGCGGCCGGTCGCGCGCCGCGACCTCTCGCCGATCGCCACCCGGCACGGCGCGGTACCGGCGCGCCTGTACAGCCCGGCGTCGTTCTCGCGCGCCGTCCTGCTCGTCCCCGGCGTCCATATGGACGGCATCGACGAGACGCGCCTGGTCGGCATGGCCGAGGACCTCGCCGCGACCGGCTACGCGGTGGTCACGGTGGCGCCGCCCGATCTCCGGCAGTTCCGCATCACCCCGGCCAACACCGACGTCCTCGAAGACGCCGCGTCGTGGATGGCCGGACAGCCCGACCTGGCGCCGGACGGCAAGGTCGGCATGGTCGGCATCAGCTTCTCGGGCGGTTTGTCGACCGTCGCCGCGGGCCGGCCCGGCCTGCGCGACCACGTGGCGTTCGTCCTGTCGTTCGGCGGCCACGGCGACCTCATCCGCGTGATGCGCTATCTGACGTCCGGGAAGGCGCCCAGCGCCGACCCCGGTCCCGCCGCCGGCGACATCACCGGGGCCGAGCACGTGGCCGTCCACCCGCCGCACGACTACGGCGTGAGCGTGGTGCTGCTGACCTTCGCCGACCGGGTCGTGCCCGCCGACCAGGTACAACCGCTCCGCGACGGCATCCTCATCTTCCTGAAAGCGTCGTCGCTGACGCTGGTCGACCAGACGCTGGCCGAGGCCGAGTTCGCCCGCGCCCGCGCCTACGCCGCGGACCTGCCCGAGCCGGCCCGGACGCTGATGACCCACGTGAACCAACGGGCCGTCGACCGGCTGGGGCCGCTGCTCTACCCGATCGTCGACGGCCTGGACGATCACCCGGCCAACCCCTCGCTGTCGCCCGAGCGGGCGACGCCCCCGGCCGCCCCGGTCTTCCTGCTCCACGGCGCCGACGACACGGTGATCCCGACCGTGGAAACCGTGCTGCTCGCCCGCTACCTGCACGGCAAGACCTCGGTCCGCGCCCTGCTGAGCGGCCTCATCACCCACGCCGAAGTCGACCGTTCGGCGGCGGCCCGCGACGTGTGGCAGCTGACGTCGTTCTGGCGCGACGTGATGCGATACTGAGCGTCGCAGGGACCAGGGACCGGGGATCAGGGACCGGGGCTGTCCGGCGCTCAGAGACCGCTTCCCGATGCCACGCCGCTCAGCCAGCCCCCGCCGCCCCACCGCGACCCGTTCTGCCCGCCGACCGGCGCCGTCGAGCAGACCGCCTCGGCCGCGCCAGACGTCGTCCGACGATGCGCCCGATGGCGCGGTGCGCCTGCAGAAGCTGCTGTCCATGGCCGGCGTCGCGTCGCGGCGCGCGGCCGAGACCCTCATCGCCGAGGGACGCGTGACCGTCAACGGCGCCGTCGTGGCCACGCTCGGCGCCAAGGCGGTGCCCGGCCGCGACGAGGTCAAGGTGGACGGGCGACGTGTCGGTGCGGCCCAGCGGGCCCGCTACATCCTGCTCAACAAGCCGCGCGGCTACGTCACCACCCGGCGCGATCCCCAGGGCCGTCGCACCGTGCTGGAGCTCCTCACCGGCGTCCGCGACTACGTCTACCCGGTGGGACGTCTCGACTACGACACCGAGGGGTTGCTGCTGCTGACCAGCGACGGCGACCTGGCGGCACGCCTCACCCATCCGCGGCATGCCGTCCCGCGGGTCTACGAGGCGATCGTCGTCGGCGTGCCCGACGAGACGGCCCTCGAGTCGCTGCGGCACGGCATCTACCTCGACGGCCGGCGTACGGCCGAAGCCGACGTGGCCCGCGGCGCGACCATCGGCAAGGGCCGCGAGCAGACGACCAAGCTGGTGCTGACCCTGTTCGAGGGGCGCAACCGCCAGGTCCGGGAGATGTGCGCGCGCATCGGCCATCCGGTGCGCACGCTGCAGCGCGTGAGGATGGGCCCGCTGTCGCTGCGCGGCCTGCCGGTCGGCGCGTGGCGCGACCTGACGGCCAGCGAAATCGGCGCCCTGCGCCGCGGCTGACCCTACGGCTCGCCGTCGACCGCTGCGGCGGCGTCGTCCTCGTCGAGCGGCAGCATCTCGTCGGTCACCGGGCGCTCGGTGAGCAGCGACGGCGGGTCGAAGCCCAGCGCCTGGGCCATGTCCTCGATCTTCGGCAGGTCGTTCAGGTCCTTCAGTCCGAAGCGGATCAGGAACTCCTTGGTGGTGCCGTAGAGGAACGGCCGGCCGACCACGTTCTTGCGGCCGACGATCTTGATGAGGTGGCGCTCGAGCAGCGTCGAGAGCACCCCCGAGGTGTTGACGCCGCGGATCTCGTTGGCTTCGGCCGCGGTCACCGGCTGGCGGTAGGCGACCACCGACAACGTTTCGAGGGCCGCCACCGAGAGCTTGCCGGCGTTGCGCTCATGGAAGAGCCGGCGGACCCAGTCGTGCAGTTCGGGACGGGTGGTGATCTGGTAGCCACCGGCCACCTGGGCGAGATGCAGGCCGCCGGGCCGCTGGTAGTCGGCGGCGAGGGTGTCGAGCGCCGCCTGCACGTCCTCCTTCGGCTCGTCGGCGAGCAGCTTGAACAGCATCTTCGGCGTCAATGGCTCCGGCGAGGCGAAGACCAGCGCCTCGACGATCGCCTTCAGCTGTGCCTGGTCGAGCCGCGGCCGGTCGGCGCCGCCGTCGACCGCCTGCTGCTCCTCCGGCCCGGCGGCCGGCTCGTCGCTCTCGTCGCTCATCACGGTTCGTCCTCGGGCGTGCCCCCGCCTCCGGCCGGCGGTGTCGCGGCCGGCGGGTGATGCGCCTTGTATTCGTCTTCGGGATCGTGAATCGGGTGCGGCGCGTCCTTCGGCCGCGTCCGCTTGTAGATGCGGATCGCCCCGCCACCCTGCTGGAACACCCGGACCAGTTTCAGGCGGATCATCTCGAGGATCGCCAGGAAGGTGACGATGAGGTCGCCGCGCGTCGCCACCTCGTCGAACAGGTCGTCGAAGCCGCACGCCTCGGTTTCGGAGAGCCGCTCCAGCAGCTGCTCGATCCGGGTCTCGATCGAAATCTGCTCCGGCGGCAGGAGGATCGGCGGGCGATCCTTGGCGCGCTCCAGCACCCTCCGGAACGCCGCCAGCAGCCCGAACAGGTCGACGTCGAGCTCCGGCTCGACCGGCTCCCCGGCGATGGCGGCGATGCGGGCGTCGGGCCGCGTCCACTGCGCGCTGCGCAGCGTCTCGCGCTCGTGCAGCAGCTCGGCGGCGGCTTTGAAGCGCTGGTGCTCGACCAGCCGGCGGACCAGCGCGTCGCGCGGATCGATCTCCTCGTCCTCGACACCGGCCGCCGACTCGGGCCGCGGCAGCAGCTGCCGGCTCTTGATGTGGATGAGCGTCGCCGCCGTGACCAGGAACTCGCTGGCGACGTCGAGGTTGAGCTCCTGCATCAGCGCCAGGTAGGCCAGGTACTGCTCGGTGATGAGCGCGATCGGGATGTCGTAGACGTTGACTTCGTGCTTCTTGATGAGGTGCAGCAGGAGATCGAGCGGCCCCTCGAACGTCTCCAGGCGCAGCGGAAACAGCTCCAGCTGCGACTCGAAGCCCTCGGCCGCCGACCGCGCGCGTCCCTTGTCCGGGATCTCGTCCATCGTTCGACCGGTCAGTAACGCAGCTTCACCGCGGCGCGGACCCGCTCCATCGTCTCGACGGCGGTGACGCGGGCGCGGCGCGACCCTTCGACCATCAGCTCGCGCAGGTAGCCGGGCCGGGCCAGCGCCGCCGCCCGGCGCTCGCGAATCGGCTCGAGCACCAGGTTGATGGCGGCGGCGAGCCTGGTCTTGACCTCGACGTCGCCGACCTTCCCGGCGGTGTAGCGGGCCTTGAGGTCGTCGACCTCGGCGCGGTTGCGGTTGAAGGCGTCGTGGTAGATGAACACCGGGTTGCCTTCGACGGTGCCGGGGATGTCGGCGCGGATCCGCTTGGGATCGGTGTACATCTGGCGGACCTTCTTCACCACCGTAGCGGCGTCGTCCGACAGGTCGATGGTATTGCCGTAGCTCTTGCTCATCTTGCGGTTGTCGAGCCCGGGCAGGCGCGGCGTCGGCGTCAGCATCGCCTGGGGTTCGACCAGGACCTCGGCGAAGATGTGGTTGAAGCGCCGCACCACCTCGCGCGACAGCTCGAGATGCGGCACCTGATCCTCGCCGACCGGCACGACGTTGGCGTCGTAGATGGTCACGTCGGCGGTCTGCAGCAGCGGATAGCCGAGAAAGCCGATGCTGCTCAAGTCGCGGTCGGCGAGCTGCTCGGCGATCTCCTTGTAGGTCGGCACCCGTTCGAGCCACGGAATCGGCGTGACCATCTGCAGCAGCAGGTAGAGCTCGGCGTGCTCGGGGACCATCGACTGCACGAAGATGGTGCTCCGCTCGGGGTCGATGCCGGCGCCGATCCAGTCGGCGAGGTTGTCGAGCGCGTTGGCGGTCAGCTCCGAGGTGTCGGCGAAGTGGCTGGTCAGGGCGTGCCAGTCGGCGACGAAGTAGAAGCAGTCGTAGTCGCGCTGCAGGGCCACCCAGTTGTCGAGGGCGCCGACCAGGTGCCCGAGGTGGAGTTTTCCGGTCGGGCGCATGCCCGAGACGACGCGTTGCCTGATCACAGCAGCAGCCAGCCGAGGAGGCGCTCCTGCACCGGCAGGACGACGCTGCGGAAGACGCCGGAGAACATGAGCGCGTAGAGGACGAAGATGCCGTACGGCCGCAGGCGGTCGACCGCGTGCGCCGCCGGCGCCGGAAGCACGCCGATGAGGACGTTGCCGCCGTCCAGCGGCGGAATCGGCAGCATGTTGAAGATCGCCAGCAGCACGTTGACGACGACCAGCAGCAGGACGCCGTAGCCGACCATGCCGCCGGTGAGCGGCGAGGGCGCCGCCTGCAGCCACACGGCGCCGAGCACCGCCAGCCCGAGGTTGCTGGCCGGGCCGGCGGCGGCGACCAGCGCAAAATCACGGCGGGGTGCCCGCAGGTTGCGCCCGTTCACGGGCACCGGCTTGGCCCAGCCGATGAGCGGCAGACCGGTGGTCGCTGCCAGCAGCGGGAACAGCAGGGTCCCGATCGGGTCGATGTGAGCCACCGGGTTGAGGGTCAAACGGCCGAGCAGCCGCGCCGTCGGATCGCCGAGACGATCCGCGGCCCAGGCGTGGGCCGCCTCGTGCACCGTCAGCGACGCCAGGAGCACGGCGAGCGCGAGTCCGATCTGAACGGGATCGAGGGCCGCCAAAGCGCACCAGCGTACCACACGGCCGCGGACGCGGACAGCCGGCCGCGGGCCACCGGTCAGCCGCTCGGCGCGACGCGGGCGAAGTGGGCCAGGATGGCGTCGGCGCAGCGCTGGCCGACCAGCGGCACGAGGTCCTCTCTGGTCGCGCGCCGCACCCCGGCGACACTGCCGAAGCGACGCAGCAGCTGGTTGCGGCGGCGCGCGCCGACGCCGGCGATGCCGTCGAGCTCGGAGGCCAGGTCCCGCCGGGTCCGCGAGCGGCGGTGGAAGCTCACCGCGAAACGATGCGCTTCGTCGCGAATCCGCTGCAGCAGGTGCAGCGCCGGCGCGGCACGGTCGAGCGCCAGCGGCTGGTCGTGGTCGCGCGTGAAGACCAGCTCCTCCTTCTTGGCCAGGCCGACGGCGACCAGGTTCGACAACCCGACGCGCTCGAGGGCCCGGTAGGCGGCGGCCAGCTGCCCCTTGCCCCCGTCGATCACCAGCAGGTCGGGGAACGGCCCGCCGGCCTCGACGACGGCGGCGTAGCGCCGCCGCACCACCTGCTCCATGGCAGCAAAGTCGTCGAGGAAACGGGGCTCGGGGCTCGGGGCTCGGAGCTCGGGAGCACGAGATGCACCTGTCGGCGTGCCATCGGCGTCGTCGGGATCCGCGGGCGCTCTTCCCGAGCCCCGAGCCCCGAACCCCGAGACCCGGTACTTACGGTACTCCCCTTTCGCCATCTGGCCGTCCTCGCACACCACCAGCGAGGCCACCGTGTCGCTGCCCTGCAAGGTCGAGATGTCGATGCACTCGATGCGCCGCGGCAGGGACGGCAGCTGCAGCGCCTGCTGCAGCTGTTCGAGCGCGGCCAGCTGGTTCACGCCGCCCTGCTCGTGGCGCGAGCGGTAGGCGAGCTCGGCGTTGCGGGTCGCCAGATCGACCAGCCGCCGGCGGTCGCCGCGCTGCGGGACGACGAGCCGCACCTTGCGCTCGGCGCGCGTCGACAGCCACTCCTCGACGACGTCGGCGTCGTCCAGAACGGCCGGGACGTAGACCTCCCGCGGCGGCACCTGGTCCTCGTAGAACTGCTGCAGCGCCGCCGCCACCACCGCCTCGGCGCCACCGGCGATGTCGTGGGCGTGGCTGAAGAGCGTCACCCGCTCCACCACCCGGCCACGGCGCACCTGGAAGACCTGGATGACCGCCCCCCGGTCGCCGACCGTGACGCCGAAGACGTCGCGGTCGCCCAGCTCGGCGGTCGCCATCTTCTGCTGGCGCGCCCCCAGGGCCTGGACGACGCGCATCGCGTCGCGATGATGCGCGGCCTCTTCGAACCGCTCGGCATCGGCGGCAGCGAGCATCCGCGCCTCGAGCTCGCCGGCCAGTTCGTCGTTGCGGCCTTCGAGCAGGAAACGCACGTCGCCGACCGCCTGGGTGTAGCGCTCCGGCGAGCACAGCGCCGCCACGCACGGCGCCAGGCAGCGCTTGATGTCGTACTCGAGGCACGGGCGCGGCCGCCGGCCGGTGATCGCCTCGCTGCACGACCGCAGCCCGAACAGCTTGTGGCTGAGCGACATGGTGCGGCGGGCCAGGGTCGCCGGCAGGAACGGGCCGGCGTAGAGGTCGCCGTCGCGGGCCACCTGGCGGGCGACGACCAGGCGCGGGAACGGCTCACTCAGGGTGAGCCGCAGATAGGGATAGTTCTTGTCGTCGCGCAGCAGGATGTTGTACTTCGGCGACCGGCGCTTGATCAGGTTGTTCTCGAGCGCCAGGGCCTCGACGACCGAATCGGTGACGATCACCTCCAGGGTCGTCACCTCGTCGAGCAGGGCGTCGGTCTTGGGGTTGGTGCCATAGGCGCCGAGGTAGCTGCGCACGCGGTCGCGGAGCGCCCGGGCCTTGCCGACGTAGATCGTCTGGCCGTCGCGGTTCCCGTACAGGTAGACGCCGGGCTGCTCGGGCAACCTGGCGATCTGGTCCTTGAGATCCTGAATGGCCATCGGCTCGCGGGCGTCGCCTCGGACGGCGAGAAAGCAGGAAGACGTCTTGATCGGTCGCGAGCCGACTCAACTACAATGGCGCCGGCCGCTCGAGACGTCCAGGCTGGAGCCGGTCCGGGAGCGTCCTGTCAACTCATTGTAGCGAATGACCTTCACGGGCTTCATCGGCGCGGTCTGCATGTTCCCGCTGCGCCTCATCATCGACGCCAGCGTGGCGCTGGGGATTCACCCCAACGTGCTGACGCTCATCGGCGTCCTGGTCAACGTCTGGGCGGCCTGGGCGCTGGCCGTCGATCGCTTCGTGCTGGCCGGCGTCATCATGATCGGCGCCAACATTTTCGACTTCATCGACGGCAAGGTCGCCCACATCACCGGCAAGCAATCGGAGTTCGGCGCCTTCTGGGACTCGACGCTCGACCGTTTCTCCGACCTGGCGCTGTTCACCGGCCTCATCTGGCTCTACTCGTCGCTCGGCCGCGAAGGCTACGTGCTGGTCGCCACCGCGGCGCTCATCTTCTCGATCATGACCAGCTACGCGCGGGCCCGGGCCGAGTCGCTGATCGAGAAGTGCAAGGTCGGCTTCATGGAGCGGCCGGAGCGGATCGTCCTGTTCATGATCGGCGCCTTCACCGATCGCATGGCGGCCGTGCTGTGGGTGATCCTGACCCTCGCGGTGGTCACCGTCGCCAACCGGATCTACTACACCTACCTGGCCCTGAACCGCCTGCCGATGCCGGCGACCGAGGGGCCCCTCGGGCTGGTGTGGCGGTTCTTCTTCTGGCGCGACGAGCGGGCCACGCTGGCCTACGACGTCTGGGTGATCGCCATCCTGGCCTTCGTGTGGCTCACGCCGCCCGACTGGCTGCACGACCCGACCGCGTCGGGCCTCGGCCTGCTCGGCGACGTCCTGCGCTGACCCCGCCTCGCGCGGGACGCGGGGCGGCGGTCCGGCGCCTACGACCAGACGATCTTGCGCTGCAGCTCGCTCACGAGGCCTTCCGCTTCTTCGCCGCCGGCTTGGCCGGCAGCACCTTGGCGCCCCTGGCGGCCGTTTTCTTCGCCGCCGGCGCCTCGGCCACCTTGGCGGTGGGCTTGCGCCCGCTGCTCACCTGGTCGAGGCTGCGGCGCAGGGCTTCCATCAGGTCGATGACCTTCGGCGCCGCCTCTTCCTTCGGCGCCACCACCTCCTCGCCGGCGATCTTGGCGTCGATGATCGCGCGAAGGCCGCTCTGGTACTCGTCGTGGTAGCTGGCCAGGTCGAGCGGGCCCTGGTAGCTGTCGATGACCTGCTGGGCGAGCTTGGCCTCGGCCGGCGTCACCTTGCCGCGCACCTCGCGCAGTTCGTCGATCTGGTCGATGGTGCGGATCTCGGCGGCGTGGTGCAGGGTGTACATCACCAGTCCCTGCTTGTGCGGCTTGACCGCCACCAGGTACTCGCGGCCATGGATCGCCACCTTGCCGATGCCGGCCTTGCCGACCATCCCGTCGCGCATCACCGCGTAGGCGTCGGCGGCGGTCGGACCCTCCGGCGCCAGGTAGTAGGCCTTGTCGACGTACATCGGGTCGATCTCGTCGTCGCTGGCGAACTGCAGGAGATTGATGATCTTGGTCGACTCGGTCTTGACTTTGGCGACGTCCTCGTCGGGCACCACGACCCACTTGCCCTTCTCGAACTCGTAGCCCTTGACGATGTCGGCGCTGGTCACCTCGCGCTCACACGACGGGCACCACTTCTTCTGCTGGATGCGGGTCTGGCACTCGGCGTGGAGCTGGTTGAACGCAATCGTCGCGCTCGACTCGGTCGCCGGGTAGACCCGCACCGGAATGGTGACCAGGCTGACCTTCAGAAAGCCCTTCCAGGTAGGACGTGCGGCCATGATGCGATGCTCCAGAGATATCGGACAGTCAATGCCTGAGCGTTAGAGCCGAGGCCGAACGCCGAGGAAGGGGCTCCCGGTCCCCGGTCCCCAGTCCCTGGTCCCTGCCCTAGACGTCTTCCCTCGCGTCGTGCCCTTCGAGATGCAGTCCGGGTCCGCCCTCGAAATCGATGGCGTGCTCGGCGATCTTCTGGCGCAGGATGCGGCGCACCTCGCCGAGCCGCTGGCCGGGCACCGGGAGCCGGCGCGCCAGGGTGGTGAGCCGCGAGACCACGATCAGCGTCGAGGCGTCGCCGCGATCCTGCCAGGTCAGGCCGCCGATGTGGGCATAGGGCAGGAAGCCGGCGTCGGCCCAGATGCCGTCGGCGTAGAGCCCGTGCATGATCCGCGAGCTGAGCGGCACCGCGGCGCCGTAGTAGACGAACATCATCAGCTCGCCGAAGACCGCCGGCAGCGGCCGCGGCACGAACAGCGCCGAGAGCAGCAGCAGGCCCATCGCCCCGCCGATGGCCAGGCTCATCGCATAGAACGGCGGCCGGGGTGCCGCCCAGACGATGAGCGCCGCCGACCGGCGCCGCGCCCAGCGCCACAGGTCCCGCGCAGCGCGCAGGTTGGCGACGAGAAAGCCCAGGCCGAGCACGAACAGCACCCTGGGCAGCAGATCGACGACGGGCACGCCTCGATTCTGCGATCCGCCCTCCGCGGGCGTCAATCGCCGGCCGAGCGTTCGGCGGCCTCCTGACGTGACAACGTCGGGTCGAAGCAGCGCCGGCAGCGTGCCTCGTAGGTGCCATGGGCGCCGAGCAGGACCCGGTCGGCGTTGTGCACCAGGCGCTGGGTGTGGTTGGCCGGGTTGCCGCAGACGACGCAGATCGCCCGGGTCTTGGTGATGAACTCGGCGACGGCCAGCAGGTGCGGCATCGGCTCGAAGGGACGGCCGAGGTAGTCCTGGTCCAGCCCGGCGACGATCACCCGCAGGCCTCGGCCGGCCAGTTCGATGCAGGCCGCCGGCAACGCGGCGTCGAAGAACTGGCCCTCGTCGATGCCGACGACCTCGGTGTCCGGCCGGACCCGGGCGAGCAGTTCGGCCGACGACCCGGCCGGCTCGGCCGACAGGCGCAGCTCGCCGTGCGAGACGATGGCGTCGTCGGCGAAGCGGGTGTCGACCGCCGGCTTGAAGATCTGCACCCGCTGACGGGCGATCTGGGCGCGGCGGATGCGGCGAATCAGCTCCTCGCTCTTGCCGCTGAACATGCTGCCGACGATGACTTCGATCCAGCCGGAGTTGGCAGCGCGGACGACGTCCATGGCGAAATCGCTCAGGCGCGCGACTGGTACTCGCCGGTCTCGGTGTTGACGCGGATGACGTCGCCTTCGCCGATGAACGGCGGCACCTGCACGACCAGGCCGGTCTCGGTGGTCGCCGGCTTGAGCTGGTTGGTGGCGGTGGCGCCCTTGATGGCCGGCACCGTCTCGGTGACCTTCAGATCGACCGTCTGCGGCAGCTCGATACCGACCGGCTCGACGCCGTGGAATTCGACCGTGATGGTCATCTCCGGCTTGAGGTAGCCCACCGAGTCGCCCAGCGCCTCCGACGTCAGGTGGGTCTGCTCGTAGGTGGCGGTGTCCATGAAGTGATGACCGTCGCCGTCGCTGTAGAGGTACTGCATCTGCTTCTCGTCGAGCACCGCCCGCTCGACGACGTCTTCCGACCGCAGCCGCTGCTCGGAGGTGGTGTTGTTGCGCAGGTTGCGGGTCTTGACCCGCACGAAGCCGCGCAGGTTGCCAGGCGTCTTGTGCTCGAGGTCGAGGATGCGCAGCAGGTCGCCGGACTGCAGGATGATCATGCCGCGCTTCAACCGCGTGGCGGCCAGGGTGTGTGCCATGAGTCTGCCTCTGGGAAGTCTAGAACCTGAGGATCCTAGCACGTGGGTGCACACCGCCCGGCCCGCCCCCGGCGGCGCCGGCGACCCGACCGTCGGCCAGCCGGCCCCGTGCTACCATCGCTCTCGTGGCGTTTGCCCGCTGGGATCCGGTCCGGGATCTGCTCGCGATCCAGCTCAAGATGGAGCGTCTGCCGGCGCCGTCGCCCCAGGGCTGGGTACCCGCCGCCGACCTGTGCGAAACCGCCGACGCGTTCATCGTCACCGCTGAGCTGCCCGGCGTCACCCGGCAGCAGATTCGCATCGACGTCCACGAGGGCCTGCTCACGCTGCACGGCCGCCGCGACGCCCGCGTCGCCTGCGAGCAGTATCACCAGGTGGAGCGCGGCCACGGCGAGTTCAGCCGCTCGTTCCGACTCCCGGCCAGCATCGTCGCCGAGGGCATTTCCGCCGAGCTCAAGGACGGCGTGCTGACCATCGTCGTGCCGAAAGGCGCCGCCGCCGGCCCGCGCCGCGTCGACGTCGGCTGAGGCCCGGCGATGCGGCGGCTTTCGCTCGCACTCGTGTTCCTGCTGGCCGGCGTCGCCGCCGGTCTGGTGATCTCGGGGCGGATGCGGGCCTCGAGCGAGGCCGAGGCGGTCGACCAGGCCCCGGCCGCGGCACCGCGACCGGCGCGGCCCGCGCCGGTCGCCGCTCCCGACTTCACCGAGGTCGCCGAACGGGCGCTCGGCGCCGTCACCAACATCGCCTCGCTCCAGCGGGTGCGGCGCCCGACGTCGCCGTTCGCCAACGACCCGTTCTTCCAGTACTTCTTCGGCGATCCCGGCGAGATGTTCGGCAACCGCGATCGTTACGAGTCGAGCCTCGGCTCGGGCGTGGTCATCAGCAGCGACGGCTACGTCCTGACCAACAGCCACGTGGTCGGCGAAGGCGAGGTGGAGGTGACCGTCGGCCTGGGCGACCGCCGCGACCTCCGCGCCAAGGTGATCGGCGTCGACGCCGCCACCGACCTGGCGCTGCTCAAGGTCGACGCCCGCGGCCTGACGACGATTCCGTGGGGAGACTCCTCCACGCTGCGCGTCGCCGAGTGGGTGCTGGCCATCGGCAACCCCTTCCAGCTGAACCAGACGGTCACGCTCGGCATCGTCAGTGCACTCGGCCGCGCCAACGTCGGCATCGTCGCCTACGAGGACTTCATCCAGACCGACGCGGCGATCAACCCCGGCAACTCCGGCGGGGCGCTGGTCAACGCCCGTGGCGAGCTCATCGGCATCAACACCGCGATCTACTCGCAGAGCGGCGGCTACCAGGGCATCGGCTTCGCCGTGCCGAGCAACCTCGCCCGTCGCGTCGTCGACGACCTGACGAAGTACGGCGTCGTCCGCCGCGGCTCGATCGGCTACGTCGAGGTCTCGCCGCTGACCTCGCGGCTGGCCGACGAACTCCGTGCCCCGACCACCGACGGGCTGGTGGTGATGCGGATGGCCCGCGGCGCCGCCTACCAGGCGGGACTGCGGCCGGGCGACGTGATCCTGGCGGTGAACGGCCGGCCGGTGACCGACGCGGCGCGGTTCATGCGCGACGTCGCCGACAGCCCGGTCGGCGGCACCATGTCGCTCGAGATCCTGCGCGACGCCGTGCGCCAGACGCTGCGCGTCCCGGTCGAGCAGGAAGCCCGCGCCGCCCGCCGCCGCTAGGCGGGATGGCGGCTCGGCCGGGCGGTTCCGCGGGCGGTCCAGGCCCGCACGCCCGACACCGCACGGCTGCCCACCGCCACGCAGCGCCACCGCCGATCGGCTGCGAGAGTGACTCCAATCCGCGGTGTCCAGACCACCGCCCCGCCGCCGACGCCGTCGTCTTCGATCGTCAGACGGCCGGCGGTGAGCGGTCGCCGATCGTGCGTCGGCGTGGTGATCCCCATCGCCACCGTGAGGTTGCCGGGGCCACGGCACAGCCCCGCATCGTCGGCCGGTGCCGCCTGTCCGCTCACCGCGGCCCGTCGGGCCCGCATCCGGACCTGCCCGTCGAGCGGCTCGACGGCGCGAATCAGCACGGCGGCCGGGTAGTCGGCACGCTCGGTGACGGCGTTCAGCAGGTGGTGCAGCCCGTAGCTGACGTAGACATAGGCCAGGCCCGGCGGTCCGTACAGCGTCTCGTTGCGCGGCGTGCGGCCCTTGTAGGCGTGGCAGGCCGGATCGGTGGCGCCGATGTAGGCCTCGGTCTCGACGATGCGGCCGGCGGTGAGGCCGTCGGCGGCGCGATGGACCAGCACCATGCCGACCAGGTCGCGGGCCACGGCCAGCGTCGGGCGGGCGTAGAACGACGCCGGCAGCACGCGGCGCGGCATGCCTGGCTCAGCCGCCCGCCTGCAGGGCCGCCTTCAGGTAGCGGCCGGTGTGCGAGCCGTCGGCGTAGGCGACCTGTTCCGGCGTGCCCATGGCCACCAGCCGGCCGCCGCCCTCGCCGCCTTCGGGCCCGAGGTCGACGATCCAGTCGGCGGTCTTGATGACGTCCAGGTTGTGCTCGATGACCACCAGCGTGCTGCCCGCCTCGAGCAGCTTGCGGAACGCGGTCAGCAGCTTGGCGATGTCGTCGAAGTGCAGGCCGGTGGTCGGCTCGTCGAGGATGTAGAGCAGGCGCTCGCCGCCGTGCGAGGCGAGGTGGGCGGCAATCTTCACCCGCTGCGCTTCGCCGCCCGACAGCGTCGTCGCCGGCTGGCCCAGCCGCAGGTAGCCGAGGCCGATCTCGTCCAGCACCTGGAGCCGGCGCAGCACCTTGAGCGAGCCGCTGAAGAACTGCAGCGCCTCGCGGACAGTCAGGTCGAGGATCTGGGTGACGTTCTTGCCCTTGTAGCGCACGTCGAGGACGTGGGGCTTGAAGCGCTTGCCGTCGCAGTGCTCGCAGGGCACGTAGACGTCGGCGAGGAACTGCATCTCGACCTTGACCTCGCCCTCGCCCTGGCAGGCCTCGCAGCGGCCGCCGGGCACGTTGAACGAGAAATGGCTGGCGGTCAGGCCGCGGGCCCGGGCGTCCTTGGTGGCGGCCAGCAGCTCGCGGATCGGGTCGAAGGCCTTCAGGTAAGTGACCGGGTTGGAGCGCGGCGTCCGCCCGATCGGCGTCTGGTCGACCAGCACGACGTCGGTCAGGAACTCGGCGCCTTCGAGGCGGCGGTGGAAGCCCACCTTGCGATCCCAGTCGCCCTTGCCGCGCTTGAGCGCCGCGTAGAGCACGTCGTGGACCAGCGTCGACTTGCCGGATCCGCTGACGCCGGTGATCACGGTCAGCGTGTTCAGCGGGATCTCGATGTCGACGTCCTTGAGGTTGTGCTCGCGGGCGCCGACCAGCCGCAGCCGCTGCGGCGTGCCCTTGCGGCGCTGGGCCGGTACGGGGATCTGCAGCTCGCCGCGCAGGTACTTCGCGGTGAGCGAGCGGGCGTCGGCCTGGAGGCCGTCGAGCGGCCCCGAGTAGATCACCCGCCCGCCGTGCTCACCGGCGCCGAGGCCCATGTCGACGACGTGGTCGGCCACCGCGATCATGTCGGCGTCGTGCTCGACGACGATGACGGTGTTGCCCTGGTCGCGCAGCTGCCGCAGGATGGCGATCAGGCGCTGGTTGTCGCGCGGGTGCAGGCCGATCGACGGCTCGTCGAGCACGTAGAGCGTGCCGACCAGCGACGCCCCGAGCGAGGTGGCGAGATTGATGCGTTGCGCCTCGCCTCCCGACAGCGTCGAGGAGAGGCGATCGAGCGTCAGGTAATCGAGGCCGACGTCGCTGAGGAACCCGAGGCGGCGGCGGATTTCCTTGAGCACCTTGTCGGCGATCGCTGCCTCCTGGGCCGACAGCGCCAGGCCGGCGAAGAACGCCTGCGCCGCATCGGTGGTCAGCGCCGACACCTGGTCGATGGTCCGGTCGCCGACCCGGACGGCGCGGGCCTCGCGGCGCAACCGCGTGCCCTGGCAGTCGGGGCAGGTCTGGTAGCCGCGATAGCGGCTCAGGAACACGCGGACGTGGACCTTGTACTTCTTGCGCTCGAGCCAGTCGAAGAAGCCGCGGACGCCGCCGAACTCGCCGTCGCCGTGGACGACCAGGCGGCGCTGCTCGCTGGTCAGGTCCTGCCACGGCACGTCGAGCGGGACGCCGCGGGCCTTGGCCATCTTCTTCAGCTCACCGAGGTAGGCGCGATAGTGCGGCTTGGTCCACGGCTCGATCGCGCCCTGGCCGAGGGTCTTGGCCGGATCGGGCACGACCAGGTCGAGGTCGAGCTCGATGATGTTGCCGAAGCCGTGGCAGGTCGGACAGGCGCCGAACGGATTGTTGAACGAGAACAGACGCGGCTGGGGGTCCTCGTAGGACGTGCTGCAGGTCCGGCATTCGAACCGCTCGCTGAACACGTGCCGGCGGTCGGCGGCGCCGTCCTCGCCGAGCTCGATCACCCAGGCGGCTCCGCCGCCTTCCTGGTAGGCCACCTCCACCGCGTCGGTGATCCGCGAGCGCACCTCGGGCTCGACCCTGAGGCGGTCGACGACGACGGCCAGCGCCGGCCGCGCGTCGTAGTCGGCCGGCACCAGCTCCTCGAACGGGCGCGCCGCGCCATCGACCAGCAGGCGTCCGAACCCCTTGCGCCGCAGGGTGTCGACGGCCGCCGCCCCCGGAGACAGCGCCGCCTTGAAGGGCAGCGGCTCGCTGCCGGGCTCGTCGCCGGCGTCGTCCTCGGCGTCCTCGTCGCCGTGGTGCGCGGGTCCCGACGCGGCCAGCACCGGCATGTCGAACCCGACGAGCAACCGGGCCCCGGGCCGCAGCCCCAGCAGCGTGTCGGCGACCACTTCGGCGGTCTCGCGCACCACCTGCCCGCCGCAGGTGCGGCAATAGGTCCGGCCGATCCGGGCGAAGAGCAGCCGCATGTAGTCGTGGATCTCGGTGACCGTGCCCACGGTCGACCGCGGGTTCCGCACGCTGTTCTTCTGGCGGATGGCGATCGACGGGGCGATACCCTCGATGCGATCGACGTCGGGCTTCTCCATCCGCTCGAGGAACTGGCGGGCGTACGCCGACAGCGACTCGACGTAGCGACGCTGCCCTTCGGCGTAGATCGTGTCGAAGGCCAGCGACGACTTGCCGGAGCCGCTGACGCCGGTGACCACGACCAGCGCCTCGGTGGGCAGCTCCAGGTCGATGTTCTTGAGGTTGTGCGTCCGGGCCCCCTTGATGACCAGGGCGGCCGGCGCCAGTGAGGCGGTGGCTGGCATGGCGGCGGACCGACGCGCCCTGGGTGGTCCCGGCGCGTGCTCCCGAACCTCACATGGTAGCGCAGGCCGGCCCGAGGGTGCCCGACACGGCCCGCCGGGATGTCAGAAAAGTGGCAGGCCGTCAATTCACGTCACCACCAGAGCCGATGCGGAATGGCGCCGCGGCGGGCAATGCCGGCGGAAACACGGGCAATGCGACGGCCCCGACCCCTGGCACGGTTCCTGTAACGGCCCGGGACGGCGTGGCCATGAACAGCCAGCGATTCAGCGTCGGCAACCGCGGGACGGTGCTCGTCGTCGACGAGCCGGCGGCCGAACGTCAGCAGGTGCTGCAACGGCTCCAGCAGCGCGGCTTCCGCGCCCACTGGGCCGAAACCGGCCGGGCGGCGCTGCAGCTCGCGCGCGAGGAGCGGCCGGATGTCATCGTGATGGACATGGACCGCCCGACGCTCGACGGGTGGGAGTCCACCCGGCGTCTCAAGGCCGATCCCGTCACCCGCCATATCCTGGTCGTCGCCCTGTCTGAAGACACCCAGACCGACCGCCGCAATCTGGCCATGCGGGTCGGCTGCGACGGCTTCGAGGCCAAGCCGCTCGACGTCGATCACCTCGTCGCCAGCGTCGAGAGCCTGCTCCCCGCCCAGAGCCTGTAGTCGCGGCGGCCGGCCGCCCCTTGGCCCCGGCCGGCGGCGGCGCTACCATCCGGGTACGAGGCGGACACGGGGATTGGAGTCCCCGTGTCGACGACACTGCGGATGCCCAGCGACGGCGGCCGAGACGGCATGGCCCCGATGGCCCCGGCGGCCACGTGGAGCTGGCGCGTCGATTCCGATCGCGTCGCCTATTCCGCCGGCTGGCATGCCCTGCTGGGCGAGCCCGCGGTCGACGACGTCCGCTCGCTGCACTTCTGGCTGGGCCGGGTCCATCCCGACGACGTCACCGCGCTGATGCGCGCGCTCGACCGTCACGTCGGCGGCGACACGGCCGAGTTCAACGCCGAGCACCGGGTGCGGACGCAGGGCGGCGGCTTTCGCTGGGTGGTGGCGCGCGCCGTCGTGTCCCGCGACGGGTCCGGGCGCCCGACGCTGCTGACCGGGACGCTGGCCCCGGCCGTCGAGCCCGACACCGTCGATCCGCTGGCCGGATTGCCGGGGGTCGCGGCGCTGCGGGCCCACGTCGCCCGGCTGCTGCAGGGCGCGCGCCGCGATCCGGCGACCCGCTTCGCCATCCTGCTGGTCGATCTCGACCGCTTCGCCGCCATGAACGATCTGGTCGGCCACGCCGTGGGCGACACCCTGCTCAGCGAGGCGTTCCGCCGGGTGGCGCGCTGTCTTCGCGAGGGCGACGTCGTGGCCCGGCCGGGCGCCGCCGCCGGCGGCACCGACGGCACGCTGCCGCCGCTTGGTGGCGACGAATGCGCGGTGGTGCTGTCGCCGCTCGCCGACCTGCGCGACGCGGTGCGGGTCGCCAGCCGCATCCACGACGCCATGGCGGCGCCGTTTCCGGTGGCCGGCCAGCGGCTGTTCACCTCGGTCAGCATCGGGGTCGCCGGCAACAGCGCCACCCACGACTCGGCCGACGACGTCCTGCGCGACGCCTATTCCGCGCTGGTCCGGGCCCGGACGCACGGACCGTCGGAGACCCAGCTCTTCGATGACGCCGCCAAGGCCGGCGCGCCCGAGTACATGGAGTTCGCCGACGACCTGGCGGCAGCCCTCACCGGCCACCAGTTCGAATGGTGGTACCAGCCGTGTGTCGACCTCCAGGACGGATCGATCGTGCGCGCCGAGGCCCTGGTCCGCTGGCGGCACCCGTCGCGCGGCCTGCTGCGCCCCAACATCTTCGTGCCGCTGCTCGACCAGACCGGCACGATCGTCGCGGTGGGCTGGGAGGGACTCAGCGCCAGCTGTGCGGCGCTGGCGGCCTGGCGCCGCGCGCACGCCGCCGCGCACGGCGTGCGGGTGTCGATCAATCTGCTGGCGCGGCAGTTCCTCCAGCCCGACCTCGTGGCGCGCCTCGACGCCGCCACCGCGGCGGCCGGCCTCGACCACGGCGATCTCGAGCTCGAGATCACGGAACTGGAAGCGATGGCCCACTACGAGCAGGCCGTGGCGGTGACCCGGGCGCTTCGCGACGCCGAATACAAGGTGGCGCTCGACGACTTCGGGCTCGGGCTGGCGGGCACCGAACACATCCGCGGGCTCGGCGTCCACACCCTGAAGATCGACCGCGCTTACATCGGCGGCAACCAGCAGCAGGGCGGCAGTTCGGCCATCGTCCAGTTCGCGGTGGAGCTGGCGGCCATCCTCGGCATCGACGTGGTCGCCGAGGGCGTCGAGACGCCGACCGAACTCGAGGCCCTCAAGACGCTGGGCTGCCCGCTGGCCCAGGGCTTCCTGTTCTCGCGGCCGATCACCGCCGACGAGATGCTGGCGCTGCTGCAGCGCTCCGACGCCTCGGCGGCGGGCACCGCGTGGTGGGCCGGCGCCCAGCCGGCGACCGCGCGACGGCGGCGCGACTCGGACGTCGAGGTGCCGACCCGCTGACCGGCACGAGTGGCCTGTCCACTATTCGGCGCGCAGCCCCTCCACCGGGTTGACGCGCATCGCCCGCAACGCCGGCGGCAGTGTGGCGGCCAACGCGGCCATCAGCAGTACCGCGCAGGCCATGGCGGTGGCCACGGTGTCTCGCGCTGACACGCCGTAGAGCACCCGCGACAGCACGCCGTCGAGCAGTTGCACCGCCACGAGTCCGCCGGCGAGTCCGGCGGCCACCAGGGCGGCGCCGTGGCGCAGTATGAGCCCGCCGATGGTGCCGGCGGTCGCGCCGAGCGCCAGGCGGATCGCCAACTCGCGGGTGCGCATCGCCACCGCCCACGAGAACAGGCCATAGACGCCGACCGCGGCCAGCACCGCCGCCAGGCCGCCGAAGACGAGCAGCACGCTGCGGAGCACCCGCGCCTCGGCGGTGCGTTCGGCCAGACGGCTGCCCCAGGTGCGCGCCTCGGACATCGGAATCGCCGGGGCCACCCGGCGCAGCGCGTTGCGGACGGCAGCCGCCCCACTGGATGGATCGACCGCGCGTACCACCACGGCCAGTTCGGAGAACGGGAACTGCCGGGTCGAGAAGTAGATCGCCGGCTCGACGTCCTGGCCAAGGGCGACGTTGCGGATGTCGGCGACGACGCCGACGACTTCGAACGGCACCCCGTGGTCGTCGCGTCGTGGCGGCGCCTTCAGGTTGACGCCCAGCGGGCCGATGGCCCTGGCGAACACCCGAACGCCCTGCCCGACCGGATCCCGGGCCGCCAGATAGCGCCGCGCGAACGTCTCGTTGACGACGACCACGCCGGGCGCGTCCAGGCCGTCGAACGCCGTGAAGTCGCGGCCGTGCACGACCCGCGCCCCCATGGCGGGGAAGTACCCGTCGCTCACGCTGTGGAACTGCGCCTGCGGGGCGTCCTCCTGGCGAGGGGGCGGCGGCTCCCCGTCCACCAGGAACGGGTTGCGCCACCCGACGTCGAACGGCAGGAACGTGGTGGCGCCGGCCGCCTGCACACCCGGCTCGGTCCGCACCGCGTCGAGAACCGCCGCATGCTGGGCTGCAATCGCCGTCCAGCGGGCCCGGGCGTCGTCGGCCGGCACGCCCGAGACCCGTGAAATCTGCACGGTGGTGGTGGCGACCTCCGCGGCGTCCACGCCGGTCGGGGTCTCGGTCATCCGCTGCACGGTCCGCACCAGCAGCGCCGACCCGACCAGCAGACCGCAGGCCAGGGCCAGTTCGGCCCCGACGAGCAGCGAGTAGACGCGGCGGGCGCCGCGTGAACTCCCCCGTTCGCCGGTCTTGAGCTCGGTGGTGAAGTGACGCTTCAGCGACGCCAGGGCCGGCACCATCGCGAAGAACAACGTGGCGCCGACGACGACCACCAAGGCGGCGCCGAGCGTACGCAGATCGATGGCGGCCTCGGCCAGCCGTGGCACGACGACTGGCGTGTAGCGGCGCAGCAGCGGCAGCCCCGCGGCAGTGACGGCCAGGCCGAGCGCCGCGCCGCCGGCGGCCAGAATCAGCCCCTCGGCGACGAGCTGCGACACGAGCTGCCGCGGTGTGGCGCCGAGCGCGATGCGCACGGCGACCTCGCGCTCGCGTGACAAGGCGCGCGTGAGCAGCAACGACGCGACGTTGAGGCAGGCGATGGCGAGCAGCACGGCCACGGCGCCGAGCAGCACGGCCAGCGCCGGCCGGTAGTAGCCGAGCGTCTCGTCGAGCTGTGGTACCAGCCGCGTCCCCCACCCGCGGTTGGTGGCCGGGAACTCGGTCTGGAAGCGCGCGGTGAGCGCATCCGCCGCGGCCTGCGCCGCCGCCACGCTGACTCCGGGCTCGAGGCGCGCGACGGCCTCCATGAAGTGGGCAGCCCGACTGTGCTGGGTCATGTCCCAGCGCAGGCGCTGCCACACGTCGACGTCGTCCGGATAGTGGAAGCCCGGCGGCATCACGCCGACGACCGTGTACGGCTCGTCATTCAGGAGCAGCGGTCGGCCGACGACCTCGGGATCGGCGCCGTAACGCGTCCGCCACAGCCGATCGCTGATGACCGCGACCAGCTCGCGCTGCACGAACAGCCGCCCGTCATCGGCGAAGCCGGCGCCAATCTGCGGGCTCACGCCGAGCAGCGCGAACAGGTTGGCGCTGACCTCGATGGTCGAGACCCGCGCCGGATCGAGCCCCGGGTCGGTGAGGTTGATGCCTGGCCGCCACCACGCCGCCGCATCCGAGAACACCGGCAGGGCGCGGACGTCCATGAAGTTCACCGGCGAGATCGGATCGTGCGTCGCCGCCTTCTCGACGTTGGTGTCCCAGATGGTGACCAGCTGCTCGGGGGCACGGAACGGCAGCGGCCGCAGCACCACCGCGTCGACCACGGTGAACACCGTCGCCGCCGCGCCGGTGCCGAGACCGAGCACCAGGATCGTGACCAGCGCGAAACGGGGGTGATGACGGACCTGGCGGACGGCGGCACGAAGGGCGTCGGACACGGCAGCTCCCGGCCGGCATGGAGATGCCCCGCGGGGCGCGGCGCAGTCCACGTCGGCAGGGGTTGGACGGGGCCAGCGCCGCCAGGGTTGGCGGCCGGCTATGCTAGACTGCACGATCTCGGCCGGACGCCCTGCGCCCGGCTGCGTCACGCCGGCCGGCGTAGCTCAGTTGGTAGAGCAGCTGATTCGTAATCAGCAGGTCGTCGGTTCAAGTCCGACCGCCGGCTCCAGTCGATTCGGCTCACCCGCAGCACCGCCCACCCGAGCCCCTGCCCGCTCCCCTTCCATCGGGAGCCACCGGGCGGAGCGTCGCCGCCACGACCTGCCGGCGCCGAGTCGGACTGACCTGGCACGATCGGGCCGGCCTCACAATCGCAGTGGCCGGGCCTCAACGACCCGGCCGGTCGACCGGAGTAATAGGCGATGGCACCGGCGTCGATTTCCCTGTAGTACCGCGGACAATTCCTGAATAATGTCGACGGGACGGCATCTGGCTCCCCCTGTACGACAAGAGACCCGGTGCCGAGGTCGCCCAGCGTCGTGGCCACCTGATTCCCGTAGGGAGTAAGGCATGAGCAAGAGGACAACGGAGACCAGCAGCGTCGCCGATCAGATCGCGGTGTTCATCGGCAAGTCGATGGGCGAATTGATGAACAAGAAGTCGGCGCTCCAGAGTCAGCTCGCCGAAGTCGAAAAGCAGATCGAGGGAGTCCGCGCCAGCGTGATGAAGCAGTTCGGCGGCACGGCCAAAGCCAAGCGCCGGGCCAAGGGCGCACTGAAGCGGGCCGGCAAGGCGGTCCGCCGCGAGTTGTCGCCGGCCACCCGCCGGAAGATGGCCGCCGCCGCCCGTCGGCGCTGGGCCCGGGTGCGCAAGGCCGCGAAGGAGGCTGCCGGCGCCTGAGCGCTGCGGCCCATGGTAGGCTGAATTCCGCGCGCCGCACGGCGGGCTGCCGTGCGGCGCCGTGGCCGGGAGGTCGTCAATGCGCTTGTCCGCCGCGCTCGCTCTCGCCACGCTCCTGTCGCTGCCCGCTCGCGGCGGCGCGCAGCCCACACCCTCGTCGCCGGCGCCTCCCCCGCCAAGTTACCCGTCCGATTTCCTGCTCGGTCAACCGCACGGCCTGCTCGCCTTCCGTGGCGGCTGGCTGTTCGCCAACACCGGCAGCGACCTCTACGATTTCGTCTCCGACCAGCTGACCGTCGACAAGAAGTCGTTCAACGCCACCACCTTCGCCGGCGACTTCGGCATCGCGCTCGGCGCCCGCGTCGACGTCATCGCCACGCTCGAGCAGGCCAACTCCAATACCGTGTCCGAGTACCGCGGCTTTGTCGACACCGGCGGCGCGCCAAATACCCAGACGACGCGCCGCGAGGAGTGGATCGTGTCGGGCACGGCACGCCTGGCGCTGTTACCGCGTGGCCGGCGGATCAGCCGCTTCGCCTGGGTGCCGCGGACGTTCACGCCGTATGTCGGCGTCGGCGCCGGCGCCGTGAAGTACAGCTTCCAGCAGTACGGTTCGTTCGTCGATTACCAGACGCTGCGGGTCTTCACCGACGACTTCGGCTCGAGCGGCTGGGCCCCGACGGTGCACGCACTCGGCGGCGCCGATCTGCGCGTCTATCGCCGCCTCTACCTCACCACCGAGGCGCGTTACACCTGGAGCTCGGCGACGCTGACCCAGGACTTCGTCGATTTCGCGCCGCTGGCGCTGGGCGGCCTGCGGCTCTCCGGCGGGTTGCAGGTCGTCTTCTAGCCGCTGAAAGGACCCCATGACGTCCATCTTCCTCGTCGTCGCACTGGCCGGCGCGCAGACCGCGGCCACGCCCTGGCAGCCGTGGCTGGGCTGCTGGGTGGCCGAAGACGATCGCGCCGGCACCGGCGCCCGGACCTGCATCGCACCCGGTGCCGACGACGGGGTCTCGATCGTCACGACCGTCGGCGTGCAGGAGATCAGCCGCGAATCGCGCGTCGCCGACGGCCGCGAGCGTCCGGTCGCGGTGGACGACTGCCGCGGCACCGAGCGAAGTCAGTGGTCGGCGGACGGGCGTCGGGTCTACCGCGCCACGACCGTGGCGTGCGGCGGCGAGCCGCCGCGAACGCTGGCCAGTGTGAGCTTCATACGCGACGACTCGACCTGGGTCGACGTGCAGACGGTCCGCCAGGGCGCCGACACGAGCGTGCGGGTGCTGCGCTATCGCCCCGCGCGGGTGCCGCGCGGCCAGGACACGCTACCGGTCGCGCCACCGGCGTTCGCACCGGCGGATCACCGGTGGACCGTCGCCGACGTCCTGGAATTGAGCGCCTCGCTCCCGCCCGACGGCGTGCAGGCGGCCATCGGCGAAGGCGCCACCGCGTTCGATCTGAACAAGCGCACGCTCACGGCGCTCGCCGATGCCGGGGTGGCCGAGCGGGTCATCGATCTGATGGTCGGCTTGACCTACCCGTCACGCTTCGTAATCCAGCCCGGCGGCTCGGCCGGCGGCGCGGGCGGCGGCGGGGCGCTGGATCCCTTCTTCGCGCCGATCCTCGGCCCGGCGAGCCTGTACGGCTGCTATTCGCCGTACGGCTGGGCGACGGCCGGCTACTTCAGCTATTGCGGCTCGATGAGCCCGTTCCTCATGGGCTACGGCCCCGCCTACTACTACGGCTACTACCACTCGTCGTGGTTCATCACCAACGGCGCGATTCCGCCTGCGGAGGGCGGTGGGCCGGCGACCAGGTCGGGCGAGGGCCGCGTGGTGAACGGCCGGGGCTATACCCTCGTCGCGCCCGTCGACACGGCGGCGGTCGGCGGCGGCGTGTGGCACGGTCAAGGCGCCGACAGCGGCGGCTCGTCGAGCGGTTCCTCGAGCGGCGGCTCGAGCGGGGTGTCCTCCGGCGGGTATTCCGGGGGCGGCGGTGACGGCGGCCGGATGGCCATGCCGCGGCCACCGGGGCCGTAGCCGGCGGCGCACCTACCGCGCCTGGGAGTGCCGCAGCGCCGTTCTCACCGGGGCCGTCGCCAGCCGGCGCCAGGCGTCGAGGCCGGCCGTCGGCGTGTGCCAGCCCCTCGGCGCCTCCGACACCAGGTCGACGAACGCGGAGACGAGGTCGCCGCGCATCGCCCCGCGGGCCACGTCGCGCTGCAGTTCGTCGATGGCCCGGTCGAGACCGAGCGCCGACCGGTAGGGTCGATCGGTGGTCATGGCATCGAAGGCATCGACCACGCCGATAATCTGCGCCAGGACCGAAATCCGGTCACCACGCAGGCCATCGGGATAGCCGGAGCCGTTCAATCGTTCGTGGTGCTGGCGGATGATCGGCCGCACCGCAGCGAGCGAGCGCAGGCCGGCGCACAGCCGTTCGCCGATGACGGTGTGCTGCTTGACCAGTTCGTACTCCTCGCGGCTGAGCCGTCCTGGCTTGAGCAGCACGGCGTCGGGGATGCCGATCTTGCCGACGTCGTGCAGGATGCCGCCGCGGCGCAGCGCCGCCAGGTCGTCGTCGCCCAGGCCGATGGCCCGGCCGAGTGCGACGGCGTAGGTCGACAGCCGGTCACAGTGGCCTTCGGTGTAGGCGTCGCGGGCCTCGACGGTGAGGGCGAGGCTGACGATCACCGACTCGGCGGACTCCAGTTCGTCGGTGTAGCGCTTGAGCCGCGACAGCGACCGCACCCGGGCCACCAGCTCGCTCGAGTCGATCGGCTTGGTGAGGAAATCGTCGGCGCCCGCCTCGATGCCGGCCAGGCGATGCTCGCGCCCGCTCAGGCCGGTCATCAGCACCACCGGGGTCAGGCGGGTGATCGCGTTCTGCTTCAGGGCCCGGCACACCTCGAAGCCGCTCTGCCCCGGGATCTCGACGTCGAGCAGCACCACGTCGGGATCGTGGCGGGCGACGGCGTCGAAGGCCGCGGCGCTGTCGTGGACCACCTCGACACCGAACCCCTGGGCCGACAGCAGGCGAGCCAGCGCCGACGCGAAACCCGGAGAATCGTCGACGACCAGCACGCGGCGCGCGTGGAAGAGATCCTGCACCGGGCTACCGCTTCGACAGATCCCGCATCAGCGGCCGGGCCTTGGCCACCACCCGGTTCTTGCCGTGCTTCTTGGCCGTGTACTGCGCCTCGTCGGCGCGCTCGTACAGGCTCGCCGGGGTGTCGCCGGCCGAGAACTCGGCGACGCCGCAGCTGAGTGTGGCACGGTGGACGACGCCGTCCGGCCCGGGCAGCCCGGCGGCGATCTGCGACAGCACCCCGGCGATGCGCCGCTCGGCCTGGGCCAGGGTGAGATCGGCGGCGAGCACCGCGAACTCGTCGCCGCCGACGCGGGCGACCACGTCGCTCTCGCGGAACGAGCTGGCCAGCTGCCGGGCGACCAGCTTCAACAGCTCGTCGCCGGCGGCGTGCCCGTTGGTGTCGTTGACCGACTTGAAGTCGTCGACGTCGAGGATCGCCATCACGAACTGCGACCGCGAGGTGCGCACCCAGCGATCGCAGGTGTGGTCGAAGCCGCGCCGGTTGGCGACGCCGGTGAGGGCGTCGGTGCTCGCCTCGGAGCGGACGCTCGACAAGTCGTGCTCCAGGGTCTCGACCCGCTGGGTCAGCGACTTGGCGGTCTCCTCCCACACCCGGCGGCGCTTGACCGCGATCTGCTTCAGCGTCAGCACCTCGGCAACCAGCCGGGCCTTGATCTGCTGTGGATTCGACAGCAGGCCGATGGCCTCGAACCGCTCCGTGCTCTGCGAGATGCTGGTGTGCATCGACGACATCTCGCTGCCGATCGCCGCCATCACCTCGCGCAGCGCCGTCACCAGAGCCATCGAGTCCTGGAGCCGCTGGGCCCGCTGCTGGGCCGCGGCGGCGACCACGTCCCGCCCCTCGGCCAGGCAGGCCGCACTCAGCTCGCTCAGGTCGGTGGGCGGCACCCCGCCGGCGAGCGCGGCCCGACAGGTCTCGATCCGTTCGGCCAGCTGCCCACGCGTCGCCTCGTCGTCGGCCAGCAGCAGGTCGCGCAGCAGCGCCATCATGCCGTCGAGCAGCCCGTCGAGCGCGGCCAGGTCCGCCTCGCGGGTGCGCCGCCGGATATCCAGGGTGATCACGGTGTTCTTGGACATGCCGCTAGTCGTCATCGCGGACCGGCGGGCCGGGATCGGCCCGTCGTCGGTCAGGCGATGCCCTCCGAATGCAAGGTCAGTCCGTCGATCGGGAGCAGCGACGGCCGGCCGGTCGCCGGTTCGCTGAAGGCCGCTTCCACTCCCTGCATCAGCTGACGGGCGTTGAACGGCGCGCGCAACGCCGGCCCCGGCACCGCGACGCCGGCCGCGGCGATCGGCAGCACCCGGACGGCGTGACGCCGGGCCACTGCCACGGCGTCACCCGCGCCGCCGCAGAGCGCCGCGTCGGCCACCATCAGATCGACGGGCCGCGACGCGAGCGTGCGGGCGGCATCGTCGAGCGAGGCGGTGACGTCGGCCGCGAAGCCGTGGCGCTGCAGCACGGCCTGCACGAGGCGGCCGCGCGTCTGGTCGCCGTCGACGACCAGCACGCTGCCAGCCCGGGCGTCGGGCGCGGTCGCCGCCAGCGGCTCGACGCCGTCCGAGGGCAGGAGCAGCGCCCAGGTCGCCATCGACGCACCGTCGCTTTCGGTGCTGATGCGGCCGCCGGCCGCGACCAGCGCCTCGGTGAGCGCCGCGGCATCGGTCGCCGCGGCGCCGCCACCGGCGGGCGGCACCTCGCCGCTGACCACCGTCTGGCCGCTCAACTCGACGCGGACATACCGGTCGCGCCGCCCCGAGGTACCACCGGCGCCGAACTCGACGTTCATGCACCGCACCGTCAGGGCGCCGCCGTGCGGCATGACGTCGACAGCCGTCGTCACCAGCTGCCACAACGCCTGGCTGACCAGCTCCGGGTCCACCGCGGCGGACCACAGCCGCGAGGGGGGGGTCGCCGACACCGACAGGCGGTGGCCGAAGCGCTCGGCCGCCTGGTCGGTCGTTCGGGCGACGATCGGGCCGACGTCGACGCCACGAACGGACACTGGCGCGGCCCCGCCGAGGCGACGCACGCGCTCGGCGAGCTTCGCGCCGGCGGCGACCGCACGCTGAATCGCCTGCACCGAGGCGTAATCCTCGCCGCCGGCCGGCATCGACGGCTCGATGGCGTCGGCGTGGCCGCCGATCACCGCCAGCAGGTTGTTCAGATCGTGGGCGAGTTGGCCCGCTTCGTCACGCTTCGACACAGGACGCTGCACCGTCGTGGAAGGAATCGGCATCGGCGGCGCCCCCTTCAATGCCCAGCTGGCGCCGGCCCGGGCCCTGGGGGCGTGGCCGCCGCTGGCGGTGGCGCCGACGCTGGAAGTCCCGCCGCGGCGGCGGCATCGGAGCGTTCGACGCCGCTGCGCAGCGCCTGCTCCAGTCCCTTCTGGCTCTCGCTGCGCACGACGATCGACACCCGGCGGTTGCGGGGGTCGCGCGGGTCCTCGAGCCGCAGCTGGGTGGCGGCGTAGCCGCGCACGCTCTGCAGCTGTCCGGAGGCCAGTCCCGACCCCTCCATCACCCGCCGGGCGGCGTTGGCCCGATCGGCCGACAGCTCCCAGTTCGAGTAGCGCTGGCCGCTGTACGGCAGGCTGTCGGTGTGGCCCTCGATGACCACGTCGTTGGTCATCGTACCCAGCTCGCGGCCGATGACCTCGAGGATGCGGACGCTTTCGCCGCGCAGCACCGCGCTGCCGCTGTCGAAGAAGCTCGAGCCTTCGCGCTCGACCAGCTCGATGCGCAGCCCCTCGGCGGTGACGGTCATCTCGATCTGGTCGCGCAGCTCGGCCAGTCCACCGACCCGGGCCAGGCCGGCGCGGATGTTCTCCGCCGCCCCGCGCAGCACCTTCTGTTCGACCCGCAGCGCCGCCGGGTCGGGCATCGCCAGCGCCTCGGCGGCCCGGCCGGCGTCGACGCCGTGCATGCCGCTGGGCATCATCTGCGTCGAGTGCTCGAAGTCGAAGACGCCGGGATCGCGGAAGTAGCCGGCGATCGACTTCTTGACGTCGGGACTGGCGCCGATCAGCCACATCACCAGGAAGAACGCCATCATGGCGGTGACGAAGTCGGCGTAGGCGACCTTCCAGGCCCCGCCGTGGTGGCCGCCGTGGCCGCCGCGGTGCTTCTTGACGATGATGATCGGCGCGTGAGGTTTCATGGGGGGGGAGCGCGGCCGTCAGGCCGCGGCGGCATCCGGCCGGGTGGTGGCCCGGCACAGCTTCTCGGTCTCTTCGAACGACGGCCGCACTTCGTGCGGCAGCACGCGGCGGGCGAACTCGATGGCGATGGCCGGCGGCAGGCCCTTGAAGGTGGCCAGGACACCCGCCTTGATGCACTTCTCGTAGTGGCCGTCCTCGTCGACGCGGGTCTCGAGGCTGGCCGCCAGCGGTCCGGCGAAGCCGTAGGACAGCAGGATGCCGAGGAACGTGCCGACCAGCGCCGCGCCGACCTTGTGGCCGATCTCGGACGGCGGGCCGTCGATGGCCTGCATGGTGATGACCACGCCGAGCACGGCGGCGACGATGCCCAGACCCGGGAAGGCGTCGCTCACCTTGGCCAGGGCCGCCGACGGCGCCCGCGCCTCGGTGTGGTGGACGTAGATGTCCTCGTCCATCAGCGCCTCGAGGTCGTGCGGCGCCATGCCGCCGACGATGATCACCTTGATCGAATCCGACAGGAAGTGCAGCGAGTGGTGGCGGGCGAGGAACTTCGGGTACCTGGCGAGCACCGCGCTCTCGTGCGGCTTCTCGAAGTGCGATTCGAGCGCCATGATGCCGGTCTGCTGCGACATGCGGAACAGCTGGTAGAGCATCGCCAGCAGATCGGCGTAGTCGGCGCGCGCCAGCGGCGGCTTGAACAGACCGAGCAGCTGGCCGGCGAGGCTCTTCAGGACGCTGATCGGCGTGCTGATGATCATGCTGCCGATGGCGGCGCCGCCGATGATGACGAACTCGGCCGGCTGGCTGAGCAGCAGCAGCTTGCCGCCGTGCATCAGGTAGCCGCCGACCACCGAGCCGATGACGACCAGGGCGCCGACGACTACCAGCACGGCCGGCTCCGCAGATCACGGGCGACGGACGGCAGGGACCGGGCGACGCGGCGCTGGCCGGGGTCGGGCGGGGCGGGGCGGGCGGTCATTGGGCTGCCTTGGCAATCGGCCGAGGCGGCGGAAGCTTGATGAGGATTTCCGCCAGATTTCCGGCGACGCGGTGTCGGCCGGCCGACACCGCGGCCGCGGGCGGACGTCAGGCCTATACTTCCGAGGTTGACTTCGACGTCCGCGCCGGTTCTCCACCTCGCACCGTACTTGTGGAGCGGCGCCGGCGGTGTCATCACGCGCCTTTGCGAGCACCAGGCGCGACGGCGTCCCGTCTACCTTGCGACGACCGGCCGCGCCGGTGGGGCTGGTGACTGGGCCGCATACCGGACGCGACTGCGGCGAGCCGGAGTCCACCACGTCACGCTCGACAGCTTTCACCGCGACCCGGAGTCGTACTGGGCGAGTGCGACGAGGCTGGCGCGGCTCTACGAGGCGATCAGGCCGCCAGTCGTGCACGCCCACGCCGGCGTGCCGACGGCCCTGGCCGTCACGGCCCGCGACCTGAGCCGGGTCACGCCCCGGGTCGTGGGCCAGATGTACAGCTGGGGCCCCAATCGCCCCTCCTGGATGGACCGCCAGGACCTGTGGGCCTTCGCCCGGGCCGATGTCGTGGTGTGCTCGGCGCACGCCTATCGGCGCCTGCTCGTGGCCGGCGCCGTGCCTGCCGCGCGACTCGCCTATGTGCCGTGGGGCCTGCCGCTCGATGCGCTGCCGTTCCGCGTCGCGGCGGAGCGACGCCCGGGGGACATCGGTCCCGTGATCGGTTGTGTGGGGCGGCTCGAACCCCGCAAGGCCCAGGCCGAACTGGTCGACGCCTTCGCCGTGGTACGCCGGCGTCACCCGCAGGCCCGACTCGAACTGGTCGGCCCAATCGCCGACCGGGTCTACGGCGTGGAGGTGCGGCGGGCGATTCGCGCCCACGGCCTCGGCGGCGCCGTGCGCCTCTGCGGCCTCGTCCCGGACGTGCCGGCGATGCTGCGGACCTGGGACCTGTTCGTGTCACTTTCGACCGACGAGGGACAGGGCCTTGCCGTTCTCGAGGCGATGGCCACCGGCGTGCCGGTGGTGGCCCGGGTCGTTCCCGGCGTCGAGGACTTCCTGGTCGGCGGCCGCACCGGCTGGGCGGTCTCGGGACGGTCCGCGGACGCCACGGCGCGCGCCATCCGCCGCGCCCTCGACCGGCCGGCCGAGGGGCGCGCGATCGCGCGACGCGCCCGTCGGCTCGTCGAGCGGCGCTACGACTGGGCGGCGATGCTCGGCACGTTCGAACGCCTCTACCGCGGCTGAACGCGGGCCACGGTGTCGGCCATGCGACACGTCGAGGCGCGGCGGGCGTGGCGTCTGCCAGGCAAGTATGTGAAACCCGGTGCGGGTTGGGGGTACGTCTCTTGCTGGGCGGGTACACGGCGCCGTTGTCGCGCCAGCGCCTTTCATGCCGTCGCCTCGCTCCGCAACCGATGCCCCGGCCCTGGTCGCCCTGAATCGCGCCGCCCTCGAGACTCAGTGGGGACGGGCGTTTCCGGCGTCGACCTCTCGCAGCGGGCGAGCTCGGAGTGGCGAGCCGGGCGGAGGAGAGATCGTCAGCGCCTCGGGTGTCTGGATCCCAATCGACGGCGGGACGGAGCATGCGTCAGGGTGGCTCGATCACGCGTTGGCAGGTCGTGCGCTGCCGACGACGGTCTGCGTAATCGGCGCGGCGGGCGGCGCGATCGTCGAGGTGATCGCAGCCCGGTCGTCGTCGGTGCGGATCCTGGTGCTGGAACCAGAGCCCGGCCTGACCGACTGGCTGTTGACCCGGCGTGACTGGCGCGATCTCATCACCAGCGGCCGCCTGCTCGTACTTGCGGGTCCCGACTACGACGGTGCGGCGCTGGCTTGGCGGCTCCTCGACGGCGAGACCGACCCACTCATACTGGTTCATCCGGTGATCGGCCGGGAACGGCTCGAGGCCGCCAAGAGCGCCGCGCGCACCATCGGCCGTGCCGTCAACGACTGGACGTCGAACCGGCAGGCCCGCGAGACCCTGGCGCCGCTCTACCTCCGCAACACGCTGGGCAACCTCGCGGCGTTCGAGTCTGCCGGAGACGTCGCCGACCTGCACGGCCTCTGCGCGGGCGTTCCGGCGATCATCGCCGGCGCCGGGCCCTCGCTCAACGACAACCTCGCCGCCCTGGGTGCCGTCCCCGACCTGCGTGAGCGCGCCGTGCTCATCGCCACCGACACGGCCATGCGGCCCTGCCTGGCGGCCGGCCTCGCACCTCACTTCGCGGTGGCGGTGGATGCCACCGACGCCAACGCCTGCCACCTCCTGGGCCTGCCGTCGCCACTTCCCACCTGGCTGGTCGCCGAAGCGAGCGTCGCTCCGGCCGCGGTCGCGGCCTTTGCCCACCGGGTCATGTTGTGGCGGGTCGGAGAACATGCGCCGTGGCCGCTGCTCCGCTCATTGGGTGTCAACCGCGGCCAACTGGCGGTCTGGGGCTCGGTCCTGACCGCCGCGACCGACCTGGCCCTGCAGCTGGGATGCGATCCCCTGGTCTTCGTCGGCGCCGACCTGGCGTACACGGGCGGACAACCTTACTGCCGTGGCACGGTGTTCGAGGCGACCTGGGCCGCGGAGGAGGCCGCGGGGATCCCGCTGTTCCAACAGTGGCGGACCCGTTGGACCAAGGGGCCGCCGCTCTTCGAGCGCGGCATTGAGGGCGGTGACACGCAGACGGCCTCTCATTTCATGGCGTTTCGAGACTGGCTGGTCGACCGGTCGGTCCAGCGGCGCGATCGCCGATTCATCAACGCCAGCGGCGCCGGCATCCTGCACGGCGGGGCGTTCAGCCAACAGCCCGCCGTCGCCATCGCCGACCAGCTCGGGACCGCCCCGACACGGCAGTGGGTCGTTCCGACGCCGATGCCGGGACCGGCGCGGCTTGGCGAGCGTCTGTTGAGCGGCGGCACGACCGCCCTGGCGCTGCTGCCAGCCGATCTGGCGGCCACGGCGCGGGCAGCGCTCGTGGAGGCCTGCGACCGTCTCGAGCTCGCGCGACTCGAGGCGCAACCGTTGCCAGAGGTGTGCCGTTCGATCGTCGCCTCCGCTCACGCGCGACTCGATGCTGCCGCCCGCGGCGACGAGCCGCTCGACACCGTCGTCACCAACCTCGCCGCCGCGGCGAGCTGGGGTCGCTGGCGCACCATCGATCTGATCCGGCTGATCACGCGCACCGCTGCGCAACGCGTCGACCAGCCGCCGGACGGCGGTGCCCCGACCCTCGCCGCGCTCGCCAGCGCCTTCCAGATCGCGCTGACCGACGACCTTCACCCCGGGATCGCCGCCTCCGCCTACGACCAGCTGCACGCGCTGTCGTGGCATCTGCGCACCGTCTCCGACCTGACGACGTTCTCGACGCGCGTAGTCGACCCGATGCGACGGCATGCCCGAAGATGGATAGACAGCCTGGGCCTGGCGCCGCGGCGGGCGCGCCGGGCGACGGGCTTGACGATCGGCTACCTCGGCTACAACGCGCGCCTGACGGGCCGGCATCCCACCGCCCTCGCGGTCCTGGACTTGCTGCGGGGGCATCACGCCAGCCGCCGCCCGCACATCCGCATCGAATACTTTGCGTGGGGCGCCTGCGACGACGACTGGCGCCGAGCACTGGCGACTCTCGACATCAGGCTGCACGAGTTCAGCTGGCCAGAGCGTCCATGCAGCGCAGTCGCCGCGCTCTACGGCGCCATCGGCGATGCCGGCGTGGACGTGTTGATCAGCGATCAGCCCCTGGGGGTCCCGACAGTCCTCTTCGAGGCACGCAGCGCACCGTGCCGCGTCCTTCTCGACACTGGCGTCGGCCCTTGGCATGCGGATCTTGTCGACCTCGTCGTCGCCGCGGGAGTGGAACCCGCTATCGCGCCCGAAGCGGACAACCTTCTCAGGGTCTCGGCTCAGGACTCAGCGCTCGCCACCGATCAGCTCGAGCGGCGCCTCGCCGCGCTGTCTTCGGACGTACCGTAGCCGGTTCGGACTGTCGGCGAACCGACACCATCGCGCGCGAACCGGCCGCCGGGAGAGGCGACACAGGCCGAAGTCTCACGTCGCAGCGCTCACCTCGCGGCACGCCTCTTGAATCCACGGTGTCCGTGTCTGCCGCCGCTACCCTCCCACGCCTTCGCGTCGCCCTCTTCGGAGCCGGCGCTCGCGGACTGCAGTGCCTGGGCGCGCTCGCCGGAAACCCGCGCCTCGAAGTGGTCGGCTTCCTCGACAACGACCGCCGCAAATGGGGCACGTCGGTGGCAGGGCTCCCGGTCCATGAGCCCACAGGCGATCGCTGCCGGGACGTCGATGCAATCCTGCTCGCCTCGATCCACGCCAAGGAGATCCTGGCCCAGCTGACCCGCCTCGGCGTGGCCGACCGGGTCGTGTTGAGCCCTCCACACCTGCAGCGGCGCCTCGCCGGCCAGTCGCCGTCGACGCCGACAGACCCCGCTGAGCCTCCCGACGTCCAACGCGATCGACTCCTCGCAGACGTGCCGGCGGCGTCGCGTGCCCTGGCGGCACGCCTCGACCAGGATCCACCACCCCCGCAGCCGGGCAGCGCCGCCTCTGCCCGCGCCGTCGCCTGCACGATCTGCGGCAACAACTACTTCGCCTACGCAACGGTGCTGGCCAGGTCGTTCCTTCGCCAGCATCCCGGCAGCCGGTTCTTCATCTGCCTCGTCGATCGCCGTCGCGACGATTTGCCCTATCCGGACGATCCGCGAATCGTTGTGATTGAGGCCGCCGCCCTCGGGGTGCCGGAGTTCGACCGGCAGGCGTTCAAGTACGACGTGCTGGAGTTCAACACCGCGGTAAAGCCGTGGTTCCTCGAGGCCCTGTTCCGCGCGCACGGTGTCGAACGCCTGCTCTATCTCGACCCGGACATCCTCGTCCTCGACTCCCTGGCGCCGCTCTACGAGGCGCTCGCCCAGACGCCGCTGCTGCTCACACCGCACCTGCTCTCCCCGTACCGGGACGACCATCACCCGCGAGAGATCGATATCCTCCGCGCCGGCACCTTCAATCTCGGCTTCCTCGGTCTCGCGGCGCACCCGCAGACCTGGGAACTGCTGTCCTGGTGGCAGGCGCGGTTGACCGATGGCTGCACGCGGCAGGTCGAACACGGCTACTTCGTCGATCAGAAGTGGATGGACCTGGCGCCGTCGTTCTTTCCGGCACATACCGTCGTCCGAGACCCCGGCTGCAATGCCGCCTACTGGAACCTGCATGAGCGGTCGATCGGTTTCGCCGACGACATGTTCACGGCCAACGGGCGGCCGCTCCGCTTCTTTCACTTCAGCGGCATCGACGTGCACGACCTCGAATCGGTGTCGAAGCATCAGACGCGCTGGACGCTGCCGGCCGACGGCCCGTTGCGCGAGCTGTTTGAGCTCTATCGCGTGCTGCTGGTGACCCACGGGCATCTGGCGTGGCGACGAACCCCGTACGACTATGGGCGGTTTGACAACGGCCGGAGCATACCCGACGCCGTGCGCGTGCTCTACCGCGACAGCGGTCTCGCCGCAGTCCACCTTCGTCCGTTCGCGGTCGGCGCCAACAGCCTGTACTCCTGGCTGTGCGCGCCGTGGGCGCCCGGACCCAGAATCACCAATCTCGCGGCGGCGTTGAGGGCGCGGCAGCCGGGCGGCACGCCGCGCGGCGCCGACGACGACCTCACTTTGCTACTCGACGCCCAGTCGCTGGCGGAACGCCATGCTCTGCCAGACGAGATGGTGACACCAGCGCCGGTGCCGACCTCCACCGGCGCGGCCAGGAGCCCTTCGTCGCGCTGGACCGGACCGTCAATGGTTGGCCCCGAGTCCGGCGCCACGGTCGCCCTGGTGGCGCCGGCGATTCAGCGGGCGTGTGCGCACGCGGCCCATCAGGGCGTGTGCACGGAAGACGTGCGGGCCACTTACTGGCTCGGCGATGCCGATGGCGCCAACCCAATCCGGCTGGCCGGCGCAACCGAGGTCTGGGCCCCCTCCACCGCGGCTGTCGCACGCCTCGTCCAGACGGTGCATACGCCGGTCATTTGTCTGCCACACCCGGTCGGCCAAAGTGTCGCGTCGTCGCGGTCGCGTGCCGCGTTCGGGATCGGCGACGACCACCGCCTCCTGGTCGTCGCGGTTGATCCGCTGACCCACGCTTGCCACGATCTCGCTGCGACCGTCCAGCTCTTTTCGGCCGCTCGAGCCCGCGTCGGCACCAGGGCGACGCTGGTGCTCACGACGCTCGACGACGCCCGGCTCGCTCCGAGCGTCCACGCGACGATAGCGCCGCTGACAACCGACCACCTGCGATGGCTGCCGCTGGCTCTGGATGATCTATTGCAGTTGTTGCGACTCGCTGACGGCTACGTGTCGCTGCACAGCGGCGTCGGCGCCGATCCCTGGCTGGCCGAGGCGCTCGCCTTCGGCCGTCCGGCGATCGTCACGCACGTCGGAGGGACCACGGACGTCGCCACGCCGAACAACAGTTTCCTGGTTCCCACGCGCTCAATAGTCGACACGCGGCCGGACGAGGCGGACGCCGTCGTCGCGATCGCCGACGTCCTGGGTGATCCCGTGACGGCGACCGCGCGCGGGGCGCGCGGTCGCCGCGACCTGCAGGCGTCTCACTCCCTCGAAGCCATCGCCGCACTGGTCGGCACCAGGCTTGCCGTGGCCGCCTCGCCTCGGCTACCGACGCGACTCGAGACCACGTGCCCATGACGACGCGGTCCCTGCTCTCGTCCTCGGCGCCGGACGCAGCGGTCGGTGCCGCTCGCGGCATCAACGTCGTCGGTTACCTCCACAGCGAGACCGGCGTTGGCGAAGCCGCCCGTCTGCTCGTGCGGGCGCTGCGCCATCGTGGCTACGCCGTCGCCTGTACCACGGTTCACAGCCCCGACGGCTCACGCCAGCTCGACCGGACGGCCGGGCCAATCACCGGCACCGCCGTTCATGACACTACGCTGGTGTGCGTCAACGCCAGTGAAGTGCCCGCAGTGCAGCGGGAGCTGGGGCCGGCGTTCTTCGCTGGCCGCTACAACATCGGCGTCTGGTTCTGGGAGCTCGACACGTTCCCCGGCGACGAGCCGGCGCTGCACGCCTTCGACGAGATCTGGTGCGGCAGCGCCTTCGTGCAACGCGCGATTGCGGCGGTGGCACGGGTACCAGTGGTGAACGTCGGCGTTCCGGTGGTCCCGCCAGTTGATTCGGCGTCGGCGCGCCACGCCCTCGGGCTGCCTGCCGACCGCCATACCGTGCTGTTCGCGTTCGACGCCCTCAGCGTCATCGAGCGCAAGCATCCACTTGGCGTGGTGGAGGCCTATCGGCGCGCTTTCGGCTCCCGGTCGGCGCGGACCCAGCTTGTGATCAAGGCGTCCCGCCTCGAGCTGTTTCCGGCTGAGCACGCTGCCCTGCGCGCCGCGGTGGCCGCGGTGGGAGGACTCCTGCTCGACCACTACCTCGATCGGACGGCGCTCGGCGCCTTGTTCCATGCCTGCGACACCTACATCTCGCTGCACCGTTCGGAAGGGTTCGGGCTGACGATGGCCGAGGCGATGTCGATCGGCAAGGCCGTCGTGGCCACCGGTTGGTCCGGCAACCTCGACTTCATGACTCCGGCCAATAGCCGCCTGGTCCGCTGGACTCCGACGATACTCGACCGCGCGGCCGGGCCGTACCCGGCCGGCTCGCGGTGGGCTGACGCCGACCTCGACGACGCGGCCGCCCACCTGTGCGATCTCCGCCACCGCCCGGACGTCGCCGTCAGCCTCGGCCGGCGCGGCGCCGCCGAGCTCGCCACGACACATGGCTTGGCGGCCGTCGGCGACCGAATCGCCAGCCGCCTCGCCGCCGTTCACCGCCACCGCCAACACGGGAGCCACCGATGGGCCTAGCCACCACCCTCGACCACGAGATCGCCAGCGTGCGGTCCTGGTATCACCAGATCGAACTCGCGCCCGGTGTGATCACTCCGGGCGTGAACCACTCCGCCGCGGCGCTGGACGCCCTGTCGCTGCCTTCCGATCTGTCGGGGTGCCGCGTGCTCGACCTCGGCACGCGCGACGGCTTCTTCGCCTTCGAGTGCGAACGGCGCGGCGCCGAGGTGGCAGCCGTGGACGCCGCGCCGCTCGCCGACACCGGCTTCGCCGTCGCCCGGCGGCATCTTCGATCACACGTCCACTACCAGCAACGCAATATCTGGGATCTGTCTCGTGACGCGGACGGCACCTTCGACATCGTCCTCTGCCTCGGGCTCCTCTATCACCTGCGCGATCCGCTGGCAGCGCTCGATCTGATCCGCTCGCTGTGCCGCGGCACGTTGTATCTCGAAACGGCGATCCTCAACCCGGCCGCGAGTCATGTGTTCAACGGCATCGGGGCCTGGGGAACCGACGTGGCAGAGTTCGAGCGCACGCCGGTGATGCAGTTCTTGCCCGGCCGCGTCGCCAACGACGACCCAACGAACTTCTGGCTGCCGAATGCCGCCTGTCTGCGGGCGATGCTCGAAGAGACCAACTTCGTGGTCGAGCGTCTGGACGTCCACGGGCCGCGCGCGGTCGCCGTGGCCCGCCCGTCGTTCGACGCCTCGCTCGAGCGGGTCAACGACGTGGCCTCGGCGCTCAGGCCGCGGCGGACGGCGCTCGCCGGTTGAAGGCGCCGGCGTGCGTTGTCAGGCTGCCGGCGACACCACGGTCCGGCGCAACCCGAGGCGGCGGAGCCGTCGGTACACCTGCCGCCGCAGCGGCGCGGCATGGGCCACCGACGCTACCAGCACGGCATCGGCATCGACCTGGAGCGCCTGATCCACCGACGTCACCGTCAACGCCCCCCGGGGCTCGCCGTGTTTCGCGCCGTCGTTGTCGCCGACCGCTACCGGCATCAGGCCGGCGGCGATCAGCCGCTCGGCGGCCAGCTCGCCGACGACGCCGCCGCCGACGACCACGACCCGGCCGCATCGGCGGCGCCGCAGCCGCTCAATCGGCGCCTGCAGCAGCGTCCGATGCACGGCGGCCCACCGCGCCGCCTGCTCTACCCGCTGACGCCCGCCGTCACGCTGCACGGCTTCCCGTTCGCGTTGCAGCGCCTCGGTGTGCCGGCGAATCTCGTCGTGATCCACCAGCAGGGCGCGCAGACTCGCCAGCACGCCGAGGCCGAACCGGCCGGCTTCGAGGTCGGCGCGCAGCCATTCGTTTCGCAGCCATGCGTCATATACCTGGTGCTGCGTCGCCGAAGAGTTTGCCGCCGCCCCCGTGGACACGTCGGGCCGCACGTGGACGTTTGCCAGCGCGGCCGGCACGACATCGATCTCGAACCGCCGCACGAACCGCAGGTTGAACTCCCAGTCACCGAGGACGGGCAGGTCGTCGCGATATGGTCCAATGACTGACTGGGCCTCGCGTTCGTAGACGAACGCATTGACCGGAAAGAGATTCCGCTGGGTCAACTGCGCGAGTGACACGGTCTGGAGATTGGGGGTGAAGGGAGTCCGCTCCAGCTCGTCGATGCCATGAGGTCCGAGGCGCTCGGTTACGCGGTTCGCCCTGGTGACGACGCCACGCACCGACGGGCCCGGACGGGTCAGCAGACGCTGGACGCAGACCTCGAGGAACTCGGGCTCCCAGGTGTCGTCGTCGTCGAGGACCGTGAGGTAGTGTCCTGTCGCGGCCGCGACGCCGGCATTCGTCGCCGCTTCCATGCCCGATGATTCGTCGCGGTGGATCAGGCGGATACGGGTATCGCCGCCAGCGACCATTCTCACGGCGGCCTCGACTATCGCGACGTCGCCGGCATCGTTCACGATCACCAGCTCCCATCCGGTCCACGACTGCGACAAGACCGAACGGATGGCACGGACGAGCAGTTCCGGACGGTTCCTCGTCCGCATCACGACCGACACCGTGGCGGCGCGCGCGTTGGGCTCGTTGGGGGCGCTGGCCAGCAGCGGCCGCGACGCCGCCTCGGGCAGTTCGAGACCGAGGGCGCGCTCGCGATCGTACCGCCGCAGGGCGCGCTCGACCTGATCGGCGATCCCAACCCTCGAGGCCGGATCGCTGCCTTCGGCTGAGACGACCAGCAGCGCGGTCGCCTTGGTCCACGTGGTCGTGTCACTCGCCGTCACGCCAGCGTAGAAGACGACGAGGCCACGAGACGCGACCAATGCTCGGAACTCGTCCAGCGACCATTCCTGCACGTGGGCGGCGTTCGGCGGCGGGCCAGTGTGCTCTGGACCCCACGTCAGCACGCGCTCCGGTGTCGTGAGCACCGCACAGGCTGCGGACTCGAGCACGCCTCGTAACGCATCGAGCAGCCGCTCCGGGTGCACCAGATGCTCGAGCACGTCCGCGCACACGACGACGCTGCCCACGGCTGCGGCGGCGGACAGCGGCAAGGGCGCAGCGCTTTCCAGGTCCGCCTCAATCCAGCACTCGTCCGGATGTGCAGCCCTGCAGTGGTCCAGGTTGGCACCGTAGTCGACACCGAGGATCTCGAACTCGGGGCGCAGTGCCACGAGCTTCCGGCCTCGGCCGCAGCCGACGTCGATCACCCGGCGCGCCCCGACGTGACGGGCCACGGCGGCGGCCAGCCGGTAGACATCCGGCTGCCACACGACGCCGTTGTCGACGTCCTCGAAGTACTCAGGTCGCATTCGTCGAACGTAGTCCGCGGGAAGGAACCTCCCCGCGCTGGCTGAGTCTGCAGACACGGTTGCGGCACCGTCCGGCGACGACCGCCGCCGGCGGCGCTGGCTACGCAGCGCCACGGGCGCTCATCAGGCGGCTCGGCTCTCGTCGCCCCATCACCGACGCGGCCCGCCACGCCCGGCCACACCACGGGCGCACCGCGCCAGGACCGGGCACCAATCGTGCCAGGCTCCGGCCACGACGCAGGTAGAAAATCAGATCCGGCACCGGCAGTGGCGGGGCCAGATGTTCGCCCTGCACGATTCCGCAGCCGGCGGCGGCCATCCGGTTCGCGGTCGCCTCGTCGTCCACGCCGTCGGCCACCACCTGCAGGCCCAGCGGGCGGCTGATGGCCACTGCCGCCGCGACCAGCGCCGTGGCGCGGCCGGAGCCATCAGCATCGGCGACCACCGACCGGGCCAGGCGAACCGTGCGGAAGGGCGCGGCCGTCACCGTGGACAGCGACGCGCAACCGCTGCCGAACTCAGCCAGCCCGACGGCTACACCCAACGTCTCGAGATCCTGGAGCGAGGCGACGACGTCCCGAGCCAAGGGTGCCGCGGCCCCCTCGACCACTTCGAGTCTGAGCGCGGTCGGCGCCAGCGAGTGGCGCTGCAACTCCCGCCGTACATCCGAGACGAAGGCCCGGTTGCCGATCTGGCGGGCGGTCAGACGCAGCGCCACCGGTACGCACACGCCGTTCGCGTGGAGACGCGCGGCGTCGGCACACGCCGTCGCCAGCATCCAGTGCGCCAGCGCCGCGCTCAGGGCACCCTGGTCGGCCACGGCGAGCGCGTTGGCGGCGGTCATGATGCCGAGGTCCGGCCGCGTCCAGACCACCCGTGCCTCCGCCGCCGACACACGGCGGCGGATTACGTCCCACTCCGGCTGATAGACCAGCCCGAGTTCGCCGCGTTCGAGACCCTCCTGCAGCGCCATTTCCAGCGCCAGGCGCGCCTCTGCCGCCTCGTGCATCTGCCGCGAGTAGAAGCGGAAGCCGTCCTTGCCGTCGCGCTTGGCGGCGTACATCGCGGCGTCGGCAGCGTCGATCAGGCGGGCGGCGGTGTCGCCGTCGGCCGGGCACAGGCTGATGCCGATGCTCGCCGTCACGCAGAGCGTCTCGCCGTGCGTGCGCACCGGCTCGGCGACGACACCGAGCAGCTTGCGCGCCAGGGTCGAGGCCTGGGCCCCGTCGCCCATCCGCTCGGCGATGACGACGAACTCGTCGCCGCCCAGCCGGGCCACGGTGTCGCTGTCGCGCAGCCGGGCGCGGAGCCGGCCGGCGATCTCGCAGAGCACCGCGTCGCCGGCAGCGTGTCCCCGGCCGTCGTTCACCGCCTTGAAGCCGTCCAGGTCGAGGAAGAACACGGCTGCCGATTCGCCCTCGCGCCGCGCCACCGCGATGGCGTGGTCGAGGCGCGACGCCAGGCCGAGGCGGTTCGGCAGGCCGGTCAGGACGTCGATCTCGTGCACGCTGGCGCGGCTGCAACCGCGATGCCGCCGGCGGCGCGCGAAAGCGCCGGCAGATTCGCGTCGTCACACGCGGCCGCGCCGGGGGGCCTGTCGGCCCGCCGACGTCCGGCCGCGCGGCCGACGGTCAGCCGCGGGCCGCCGATCCGCGGGCGGCCGCGGCGGCAACGACCGCCGGCGCCGGCGCGCTGTCGCCGTGCGGCGAACTGCGGCCGTGCACCCGCCCGCAGCCGGCACACACGGCGGCGGCGGCATGCATCACCACCAGGCTGTGCGGCCCGTTCGCGATCGGGCGCGCCGTCAGCGGCGCACGGAACCCGTGCAGGTCGAGGCGTTCCTCCCACCACAGCTCGCGACGCTCGCCGTCGATGGCCCGCCGCGCCCGCAACGCGCGGCCGGACACTTCCAGGACGACGGTGTCGCGGCCGACCCTGGCGATCTCGGCAAGGGCCTGGTCGAGGTCATCGAGTTCGAGATGGTCGAGCCAGCCGGCGCTGACGACCACCGTCGAGAACACGTGGTCGGCGAACGGCAGCGCCCACGGCGTGCCGATCGAGTAGCGCTGGCGATCCGGGTGCGCGAGACGCCACGCCGCGTCGGTCCCCCAGGCGCGATAGCCCGACGCAGCCAGCGCCTCGACGAGGCGGCCGGCGCCGGCGCCGGCGTGGAGGACGCTGCCGCCGACGGCGGTGGTCCGGCGGACGGCGGCGAGCAGATCGTCGATCACCGCCCGCCCCTCCGGCCGGGCCGCCGGCGCCAGGCCGGGCACCAGGGTCGCGAACGTGTCGAGCGGCAGCAGGTACTCGCCCGCGGTGCCCATCGCCGAGAACCATTCCGCGTCGGCCCGCGCGGCCGCCAGCCGTTCGCGCAGCGGACGGGCCGGATCCGCTGCGGCGACGGGATAGGCCTGCGGGCGACCGTGACCACCGAGCAGCGGCAGGTCGACGGCGTCGGTCCGGACGAACGGCACTCCGGCCAGCATGGCCAGGCAGGCCGCATGGTGACTGCCGCACACCACCGCGGCGGCGGTCCGCAGGTTGGCGATGGCGTGGCGCCAGTCGAGCGTGCGCAGCCGGTCGGCCCCGCCGTATGCCCGGACCGGGCCGGACCAGGCGCTGCAGAGTGCCGCGACATCGGACGGCGTCACCGACGGCGGATCGACATCGAGGAGCACGAGGTGGTCGCGGAGATCGAGGGTCGGCGTCTCGAGGAACTCGGCCGCGAAGATCGCGTCCGGGACTTCACGGTGGGCGATGCCGTGGGCCCGCAACAGGCGTGCCGTGGCGGCGTCTGGCACCGTGCAGTCGGTCAGGCCGGCGAGCACCATCCGCCCATCGGCCTCGGGCAGGCGGTCCAGGATCGTGTTCACCAGGAACGTCGGCAGGCCGGCGCGCTGCGCCGCGGCGAGCACCGCCAGCAGATGGCGGCCGCGACCGCCAGCAAGCGATCGACCGGCATCGACGACGACCGCGTCGACGTGCGCGAAGAGATCGCGCAGCTCGGCCTGGCGTGGTGCCGGCACCACCAGGCCGGTGACCTCGACCGTCAGCCCCTGCCAGTCGTGGCGATACGCGGCCGCGCGCACCACCGCGCCGCGCCGCCGCAGCAGCCGCCGCAGGCCTTGCGAGGCGGCCTGGCAGGCGATGTCGGCATGGTCGGCCGGGTCGTTGAACAGGGCGACGGCCATGGCCGCGCCGGTCGGGACGGCGGTCGGGCCGAGCGGTCGGCCGGTGCCCGGCGGGGGCAGCGGAAGGAGACGAGCGGTCATGGCTCGGCCAGGCAGCAACCCCCGTGCCGCGCCGCCGGCAGCCAAGACCCTCGGGAAATACCGCGGGCGACGGCGCGGCGCGCCACGCGCCCGGCGCCGCGCGGGGCCGAGCGTCGGCAGGCCGACACCCCGGACGTCAGGCCAGGCGGGCGTACTCGCGCAGGTAGCCGCTCACCATCCGATCGACGGTGAACTCGGATTGGAACAGCACCCGCGCCCGCTGGCAGAGCGAGCGGACGGCATGAGGGGCGGCCCGCCGCGCGGTCGCGATCGTCTCGGCCAGCGCCCGCGGGTCGGCCGGGTCGAACAGGTACCCGGTCTGGCCCTCGTCGATGAACTCGGTCAGCTCCGGCACCCGGCTGGCGACGACCGGCACCTGGTCGCAGAACGCCTCGAGCACCGCCAGGGGCTGCTCGCCGTCGCCCGACGGCAGGACCAGGAAGTCGGTGTCGTGCAGGTACTGCCGCACCGGCCGACCGGGTCCGGCGGCCACCAGGCGCAAGCCCTCCACGGTCTCGGCCGCACCGGGCGCGGCGGCGGTGCCGAACAGCACGCACAGCAAACGCAAGCCCGGATCGATGAACGGCAGCGCCTGGCGCAGCAGTCGATCGTCGTGGGCCGACCCCGGCGCCTCGACGTAGCACAGCACCGCGCCACCCGCCGCCCGCCAGTCGCGCATGTCGCTCTGCAGGGCATCGCCGGGCGCTGCCGGCGGGTCCATGGGCACGCCATACGGCACGACGGCCAGCTGCCGCCGTACCACCCCGTGCGCCGCGAAGTGGTCGGCGACCGACCAGGTCGGCACCACCGCGCGATCGACGAGGTTCATCACCTCGAGGTCGTAGCTGCGCGGCGGCGCGTGGCTGCGCCCGACCCGCCACTCGTGGGTGGTCTGCAGGATGGGCACCCGCGCGGGGACCTTGCGGCTCGCCGCGATGGCGACGACGCTCGGCACCGTGCCGTGCGTGTGCAGGACGTCGAATGCCGCCGCGGTGCCCAGCTGCTCGTGGATGTATTGCACCACATCGGCGTTGGGGCCGGTCTGACGCGCCGCCAGCGAGTCGACCAGGTGCACGTCGACGCCGCCGAGCGCCAGGCGGGCGAGCAGCTCGGGGACGTTGGCGCCGGCCGGCGCGGCGCGGCTCGACGTGATGAGCGACACGGCGTGGCCGGTGCGCCGCTGACCGAGGGCCAGTTCGGTGAGCGCCTGCCCGGCGCCACCCTGCACGAACGACGTCAGATGGAGAATTCGCACGGCCGCCCCTGACGCTATGCGGTCCTGGACCACGCGGCCCGGCGGGCCGGCGGGCTCTGCCGGGCGGCGAGCTGTCCGGCCAGGTCGCTCGGCACGTAGCCGGGCACCGCGGTGACCAGCAGCTCGAGCACCTGGCGGGCGTCGCCCTCCTCGACGGCCGGACGCAGGCGCTCGATGACCCGCCGGATCCGCAGCGAGTCGGTCGGCCCCTGGCGGGCCACCCACAGCCGCCGGTGCGACGTCGCCATCAGCCGCAGCCCCTGAGCGGCCAGCTCCTCGCGCCGCTTCTCGCCGGGGCGCAGCCCGATGACCTCGATCGGTACCGGCGGGTAGCCGGCCCGCGCCTCGAGCACGAGCAGGCGGTCGGCCAGGTCGCCGATGGCCACCGGCGCGCCCATGTCGAGCCAGTAGATCTCGGGCCGCCGGGCGACCCGATCGGCCTTCATCACCAGCGACACCGCTTCGTCGGCGGTCATGAAATACCGGGTGGCGTCGGGGTCGGTGATCGGCAGGGGCCGCCCCTGACGGATGCGGTCGCGCAGGATCGTCAACAGGCTGCCGCTGCTGCCGAGCACGTTGCCGAAGCGGACGACGATCGGCCGGAAGTGCTCGCCCGCGGCCGCGAGCGCCACCAGCTCGGCCAGCCGCTTCGAGGCGCCCATGACCGAGCGCGGCGCCGCCGCCTTGTCGGACGAGACGAGGACGAGCCGGGCCCCCGCGGCCCGCGTCGCCCGGGCCACATGCGCCGTACCCAGGACGTTCACCGCCACGGCGGCACACACGTCGCCTTCGAGCATGGCGACGTGCTTGTAGGCCGCCGCGTGAAAGACGACCTCCGGCGCCGCTGTCCGCCACACCCGCTGCACGAGCGCCGGACGGCTGACGTCGGCGAGCTGCAGATCGGCCGCGACCCCAGGGGCCTCGCCGTCAAGCGCCTGGCCGATCTCGAACAGATGGCGTTCGGAGTGGTCGACCAGTGTCAGCGTCGCCGGTCGGCACGCCGCCACGGCCCGCGCCAGCGCCGATCCGATCGAGCCGCCGGCGCCGGTGATGAGCACCCGCCGGCCGCGGAACGCCCGGCGGTCGGCGGCGGTCAGCAGCTGACGCACCGGCCGGCCGAGCAACGTGCGCAGCTCTTCGGGCGTGAACGTCGCGTTCATCGCGGTGCCTCCAGGTCGTCCGGCTCCTCGCGCGCCGCGGCCGGATTCAACACCACGATGTCGACGCGGCGGTTGCGCAGCCGCCCGGCGGCGCTGTCGTTGGCAGCGCGCGGGCGGTGCTCGCCGTAGCCGGCCGCCGACAACCGCGACGCGGCCAGGCCGGCCTCGTGCACGAAGAGGGCGACGACGTCGGTGGCCCGCGCCGTGGACAGTTCCCAATTGGACGCGAAGCGCGGCGTGCGGATCGGCGCGTCGTCGGTATGCCCCTCGACGCGCACCGGGTGCGGCAGGTCGGCGAGGGCGCTGCCGATCCGCCGCATCATGGCCCGCGCCGTCGGCGTCAGCGTCGCCTGGCCCGGGGCGAACGCGGCGGCCTCGGGCACCTCGACCACCAGGCCGCGCCGGTCGTCGACCAGCTGCAGCCGACCGGCGACGATCTCGTCGTCGAGGGCCGCGCTCAGCCGATCGCGCAGCGCGGCCAGCGGATCGGCCGCCGCCGCGGGCGGCGCGGCCGGCGCCGCGACGGGCCTCTCGACGACCGGCGCCGGGCGCGGCGGCGGCACCGCCGCCGCGGTCGGCGGCGACACCAGCGACGACGCGTAGAGCGTCGTGAAGAACGCGCACAGCAGGGTCATGAAATCGGCGTAGGACACCAGCCAGCGGTCGCGCGACACCGAGGGACGTGGCGTCATCAGTGCCTCACCACCGCCCGGCGGGGCGAACGGCGTGGCGTGGCCGGATGCCACGCCGACAGCAGGCTGCGCAGGTGGCCGTCCACCAGCCGCGGATGCAGTCCCTGCTGGATGGCCACGGCACCCTCGATGACCAGATCGCGACTGATCGCCGCCGCGCGGCCCATGCCGCGCAGCCTCGTGGCGAGCGGCAGGAAGATCAGGTTGGCCGAGCCCACCCCGTAGATGGTGGCGACGAAGGCGACGGCGATCGCCGGTCCGACCTCGGCCGGGGCCGCCAGGTGTTCCATCGCCTGCATCAGTCCGAGCACGGCGCCGAGGATGCCGAGGGTCGGCGCGTAGCCGGACGCCGCCTCGAGCACGTGGGCGCACTCGGCGTCGGCCTCCTCGCGCGCCTGGCTGAACGCCTTGAGGGTGTGACGGACGTCGGCCGGCGAGGCGCCGTCGACGACGAGCGACAGCGCGCGGCTCAGGAACGGATCCTCGATGCCGTCGGCGTCGGCCTCCAGCGACAACGCGCCGCTGGCCCGCGCCCGGGTGGCATACTCCCCCATCCGCGCCAGCAGCACCTCTTCCGACTCGGGTGGGGCGCCGAAGGCGCGCCGCAACGCCCGCCAGGTGCGGCCGAGCAGCGACGGCGGGAAGCTGAACGCGACGGCCGCCAGCGTGCCGCCGAAGACCACCAGGGCCGCCGCCGGCTGCACGAGCAGCGCCAGCCGGCCGCCCTCGAGCGCCTGCGCCAGCACGACCAGGCCCGCCATCAGCGGCAGGCTCAACAGGAACAGCGCGCCGCGGCTGCGGCTCGATCGGGTGCTCATCGGGCGTCGACTCCCAGCGAAGCCGGCGGCGGCTCGGCGTGGAGCCAGTCGGCGGCGGAGATGAAGGCGTCGATGGGCGCCGGCGGCTCGACCGGGCCGATCGCCGCGTAGAGGCGGCGCATCGCCGTCAGGTCGTCGGCGGTGTCGACGGTGAAGCGCAGGTCGGGCCGGCGCCGCGGCAGCGGCGCCAGCAGATCGAGGGCCCGCGCCCGCGGGTCGCGGCGGACGTAGGGCGTGACGTGTTCGCGATCGTGGGCCGAGGTGGCCAGGCCGGCGGCCCGCACCAGCGCCGCCGCCGACACCGCCTCCACCGTGGCGCCCACCGGCAGCCCGCGATCGACGACGTAGTCGGCGCCCGCGCGCTCGAGCATCTCCACCGTGCGGCGCGGCGCGTCGAGGTCGACGGCCGGGTTGTCGGCGGTGGCGCGGACCACGATCCGCAGGCCGAGCGCCGTGACGGCGATGGCATAGCGCGCCAGCACGTCGTCGGCCGGACCGCGAACCACGTCGACTGCCAGCCGTCGCGCTTCGTCGCAGATGAGATCGTCGGCCGGCAAGGTCGAGGTCGCGATCACGACCGGCCACTCGGACCTGGCCCGCAGGCGTTCGACGACGCGGTCGACGAGGCTCCGCCCGCCGATCGACGCCAGGGACTTGCCGGGCAGGCGTGTCGATCCCATGCGCGCCTGCAGAACGATGGCGACGCCGCCGCTCACGCCACCTCCTCGACGGCACCCGGGCCGTACGCCGGCAGGGCGATCCGCGCCCCCTCGACGAACACCGACGCCTCGTAGCTCGACATCCAGACGTCGTCGCGGAAGCGCCCGATGGCCGGCGGCACCCGCCGCCCGGCGGCGAGATCGACCAGCATCCGCGGCAGGTCGGCGCCGGCGTGGATGGTCAGCGGAATGCCGCCCGAGAACCGCGGGTTGATCTCGAACACCACCGGCCGGCCGTCGACGACCCGGCACTGGATGTTGACGGCGCCGGCGAACTGCAGCACCGCGGCGCAGTCCTGGGCGACGCGGATGAGGGTCGGGTCGTTCACCGTGCGGCCGCGGTCGGTGACGCCGGCGCGAATCACCTCGCGGCGGCGCGGCACGATGCTGAGCGGCTGCCCGGTGAAGTCGCAGAGCATGTCGATGGTGTATTCCGGGCCGTCGAGGAAGGTCTGCACCACCGGGTCGGCGACGTAGTCCAGGAAGAAGTCGAGCTCGCGGTCCGAGCGCACCGCGTAGGCGCCGACGCTGCCCCGGCCGCGGCGCGGCTTGATGAACAGCGGGAAGGTCAGTCCGGCCGGAAGTTCGCCCGCCAGCCACGACGGCGCGGCGGCGATGCCGCGATCGAGCAGATAGCGGCAGGTGGCGTGCTTGTCTTCGCAGAGCGTCGACGTCGGCGCCGGCGACACCGCGACCGTGATCCCCGCGGCCGCGAACCGGTCGGCGGCGCGGCCGAACGGCACCAGCTCGTCGTCGATGGTCGGCACGACCAGGGCCACCCCTTCGCCACGGGCGATGGCCAGAATGGTGTCCACGTAGTCGGGGGCGGTGGACAGCGGCACGTGGAACGCGCGGTTGGCGGCGTGCACGGCCGGCGACAGCGGATTGACGTCGGTGACCACGACGTTGCCGCCGCGGTGGTGGGCGACGGCGCGCTGGAACGCGCGCACCAGCGGCACGCGGCGCGATCCGGCCGTGACCAGCACGTTAAGCGACATGTTCGGTGCCCCCGGCGTGCGGCAGATCGGCAGTGACGAACGGGGCCCCGGCCGCAATCGCCCGCGACAGCCGTGCGCCGACCAGTTCGCGTTCGCGGTCGGCGCCCAGGCCGGCCGCCGGCCGCAGCGCGATGACGTCGGCGGCGGTGACCACCTCGCCGGCGGCCAGCGCGCGCCGGGCGTAGAGCCCGCGGCGGCTGCCCTCGAGATTGGCCCGTTCGACCGGCAGGCACACCACCGCGCCGGCGCCCAGTGCCGCGCCGGCACGCGCCGCCGCCCGCACCGCGGCGGCCAGTTCGGCCGGGGTGCTCGACACGTCGGCGTCGACGGCGTCGTCGTCGGCGCTCAGCATCAGATGCCGCTCGTAGATCGACGCGCCCATCGCCACGGCCAGCGGCAGGGCGAAGGTGTCGGCGCCGTGGTCCGACAAGCCGACGAGGGCCTGGCAGGCCATGCCCAGCGTGGCGATGGCGCGCAGGTTCTCGTGACCGGCCGGGACCGGATAGGCCGACACGCAGTGCAGCAGCGCCACCGAGGGCGCGCCGCCACGCAGCGCCCAGACCAGCGCGCGCTGCGCCTCGCCCAGGGTGGCCATGCCGGTCGAGATGACGACCGGCTTGCGGGTGGCGGCGGCGCGGCGGATGAGCCCGTCCCAGGTGATGTCGCCGCTGGCGATCTTGTAGCCGTCGACGCCGATCCGCTCGAGCATCGGCACGGCCGCTTCGGACAGCGGCGTGGCCAGCACGGCCAGCCCGTGCGCCCGCGCCCGCTCGGCGAGGCAGCGGTGGGCGGCCTCGTCCAGCTCGAAGCGGCGGAAGAAGTCGACCATCGACGCCGCGTCGACGTGGGCGGGCGGCGGCGCGCCCGGCGCCACCAGCGCCGCGGCGGTGAGCGTCTGCAGCTTGATCGCGCCGGCGCCGGCCGCCGCGGCCGCGTCGACCATCGCCAGCGCCCGATCCACCGATCCGCCGTGGTTGAGGCCGAGTTCGGCGACGACCAGGAGCGGGTGACCGGGACCGGCCACCTGCCCGCCGAGCCGCATCTCCATCTCAGGCTGCATAGGGACTCCACCAGGACGGCAGCAGGCGCCGGGCTGCCGCCGGCACGTCGGCGATGGTGTGGACGGTGATGTCGGCGTACGGGCCGCCGGCGCCGCGGCGATCGGGCGGCGCCAGCCAGATCGTCTTCATGCCCACCGCCGCCGCCCCGGCGATGTCGGCCGCCAAGTCGTCGCCGACGAACACGGTCCGGGCCGGCGTGACGGCCAGCCGGGTGCAGGCCTCGAGGAACGGCGCGGCGGCGGGCTTGCCCGGCCGGCCATCGGCGGTGGCGTAGACGATCGCCTCGACCAGCGCGGGCAGGTCGAGCGCCGCCACCTTGCGCGCCTGCACGTCGGCCAGACCGTTGGTGACCAGGCCGAGGCGCCAGTCGGCCCGCAGGCGGGTCAGGACGTCGCGCGTCGCGGCGCTGAGGCGCAGCGCCGGCACGTGCGCGCGCAGCACCCCGATCCAGGTGGTGATGACCTCGGGAGGCAGGGCCAGGGCCTCCTGCAGGGCCTGGAGCTCGTGGCCCGGGCGGTGGCGCAGGGCGCGGGCCAGCACGCCGGCGGCCGCCGACGTCGCGATACCGTGACGGGCAGCCGCATGCGCGGCCACCGCGCGCAGGCCGCTGATGACGAACCGCCGCCGCGGGTGCAGCGTGTCGTCGAGATCGAACAGCAGGGCGCGTGGCTCACGCAGCATGCGCCATCCTCCGGACCGCGGCGGCGACCCGCCAGGCCCCCAGGCCGTCGACGAGGCGCCGGCCGCGGACGCTCAGGTGCCGACACCGCACGTCGTCGTCGAGCAGGCGGAGCGCGGCACTGGCGAGACGGCGGGCGTCACCCGCCGTGCGGCACCGGCCGCCCTCGACCACGGCGCCGGCGCGGGCCAGCGCCGCCACCGTGCGCCGCTGGGCCGGCACCACCGCCGCCGCCACGGCCGGCACGCCGAGCGCGCAGGCTTCGTAGGCGGTGACCCCACCGGCGACGATCGCCACGCCGGCGCGGTCGAGTTCTTCGGCCAGACCGGCCGGGGTGGCGATCAGTCGCCCGGCGGGCAGCCGCCGATGCGGCGGCGCGGTGAATCCCGCCGCCACGCGAATGTCCAGCAGCGGATTGGCGGCCGCGAGCGCGCGCACGAGCGGCGTCATCACCCGCCACGCCTGACTGCCGCCGCCGAGCGCCACCAGCACCGTCGGCGAAGCCGGCCGCCGGCGGCGCGGCCGCTGCCGGCGCCGGGCGGCAATCGCCGGATCGAGGACCGCGAAGCGCGGGCCTCGCAGCCTCGCCACCGTCCCGCACGCCGCGGTCGGTCCGACGCTGCCGTCGATCGAGATCTGGGACGGCACCGGCGCGAGCCCGAGGTCGTGCACCGACACCACCGGGATGCCGCGGCGGGTCGCCGCCCGCACCCAGGACGAGGACGCTGCCGCCCGCGGATCGTCGATCACCAGCACCGCCGGCCGACGCGCCGCCAGCGTCGGTGCCGCCGGCCGCGCCGACGCGACCCGCCAGCCGAGCCGCGCGGCGCGGATCCGCGTGGTGGCGCTGCCGCGGATCGCGACCACGGGGGTCACGCCGAGCGCCCGGGCCAGCGATCGGCACCGCACCAGATGTCCGAAGCCGATCCGCGGACCGGCGGCGACGCGAAAGAGGACGCGCATCCGGGAGGTAATCGGCATCACCGCGCCCTTCCCAGAATGGCGCGCCGAATCGCGTCGCCGACCCGCTCGGCCTCCCCGTCGGCCATGCCGGCGTGCAGCGGCAGCGACAGGACCGCATCGGACACCCGCTCGGCGACCGGGAACATGCCGCGGCGCAGCGCGAAGCGCTGCTGGTAGTACGGCTGCAGGTGCAGGGCCCGGAAGTGCACGCTGGTGGCGATGCCCTGCGCCGCCAGATGGGCGGCCAGAGCGTCGCGCGTCCACCCCGACTCGGGGTCGACGAGGATCGTGTAGAGGTGGCGGGCGTGGCGATCGCCGCCGTCGACCGGCGCCGGTCGCGTCACCGGCAGGTCGGCGAGCAGCGCGTCGTAGGTGCGCCACACCGCCTCACGGCGGGCCAGCCGCGCCGGCAGGCCGGCGAGCTGGCGCAGGCCGATCGCGGCCTGCAGATCCATCATGTTGTACTTGTAGCCCGCCAGCAGGACGTCGTAGTGCGGCGTGGCCTGCGGCCCGTAGCGGGCCCAGCCGTCGCGGCTGATGCCGTGCAGCGACGCGGTCCGCATGAAGGCCGCCCACGCCTCCGACCCGGTCGTGACCATGCCGCCCTCGCCGGTGGTCAGGTTCTTGGTCGCATAGAAGCTGAAGCAGCTGATGTCGGCGCCGGTGCCGACCTTGACCCCGGCAGAGACCGCCTCGACGGCGTGCGCGGCGTCGTCGACCACCGCGGCGCCGTGGCGGGTGGCCAGGGTCCGGAAGCCGTCGAGATCGGCGGGCCGGCCGGCGTAATGGACCGGCAGAATCACCCGCGTGTAGGGCGTGATGGCGGCGCTGGCCGCCGCCGGCGTGATGTTCCAGGTCACCGGGTCGATGTCGACGAAGCGCGGCGTGGCGCCGGTGTGCACGACCACGTTGGCCGTGGCACAGAAGGTCATCGGCGTGGTGATGACCTCGTCGCCGACGCCGACGTCGAGGGCCAGCAGTGCCAGGTGCAGCGCCGCGGTGCACGAGTTGACGGCGATGGCGTGCCGGGCGCCGACGTAGTCGGCGAACGCCGCCTCGAAGCGCCGGACCCGTGGACCGGTCGACAGCCAGCCCGACTGCAGGGTGGCGACGACCTCGTCGATCTCGGCCTGGCCCAGGCACGGCGGCGCAAAGCCGCTGCCGGGCGTGGTGACCAGCGCCATCAGTGCCGCGCCTCGACGCCGCTGTGGACGGGCGGCTGCCGCTCGCGCCGCGCGGCGGTGCCGGCCAGGAGCGCGCCGCTCAGGTGGATGCCGGTGCGTGAGCCCTCGACGCCTTCGACCTCGAGCACGGGCGCTCGCCAGGTCAGCGCGGTCGGCGGCCAGGGTTCGCCGCCGCGGCCGTCGAGGACGACCTCGCCGACGACGGCGCCGTCCAGTTCGAAGACCTGCACCCGGCGGTTGCCGTAGTCGGCCACGGCCACCCAGATCGCGTCGGCGTGGCCGGCCGGCAGCCGCTCACCGGCGAACGCCGGCTGGACGAAGGCGAGGTCGAGCGGAGTGTCGAGGCGGCCGGGGCCGCGGCCCCAGCCGCCGAACACACGCAGCGTCTGGCCGGACTCGTCGCTGACGACGACATGATGGGTGGACGGGTCGCAGCGGTACCACACGCGCCGGCCGGTGGTGGTGTAGAGGATGGCGGCGCAGCCCGGCGACGCATGCGACGTCAGGGCGCTCATGCCGCCTCCTCGATCGCGCCGAGCACCGTGTGCCAGTCGAGCACCGCGCCGGCCAATGCGCCGTCGAGCGTGTCGGCCAGCCCACCCCAGTCGCCCGCCGCGTGGCGGTCGATGAGCGTGCCGAGCGCGGCCTCGATGCCGCGGCAGTGCGCGGCCACCGGGTCGTCGGCCGACGCCGCCGGACCGTGCGTCGCCCGAGCCGCGGTCGCCGCCGCCCCGGTCAAGGTCACGAGCGAGTGGATGGCCGCGACCAGCGCGGTGAGCTGCTGGTGGGCGTCGGCGGCACCCTGTCGGTAGGCCGTCGCGGTCAGTCGGGCGCCGTCGGCCAGCGCCGGCAGGCTGGTGCGGGCAGTCTGCAGCGCCTCGGCCAGCAGCCCCGCTGCGGAGCTGGCCTGGATGTCGATCCGCGTCACCGGGGCCAGCGGCCGGCCAGCCTGTGCCGGGTCGCGAAATGACGGTGCGTCGACACCGTCGAATCGCACCGCCGTCACCACCTGGCGGTCCCGGCCGAGCGCGCCGTCCAGCTGCGCCAGCAGTTCTCCCCAGGTTTCCGGCCGGAATTCCTCCGGAATCGGCGTGTCGTTCACCAGGCACTCGGTCATCGCGGGTCGCTCCGCCGGTGCCAGGGAGCCGAAACCGTGCCAGCCGTCCCCGGGGCGATTCAAGGACCGGCCGAGGTGCCCGATTACCTGCTCGGAGTCGAGGCGCCGACAGGCCCTCGCCCGGGGCCGGCAGGGACGCCGGCCCGCGCTTCAAGGAGGAGAGTTCGAATGGCTTCGTTTTCAGTCGTCAGCAACGTCTCGGCGCAGAACGCCCAGGCCAACCTGAACACCACCAACATCGGCCTGCAGAAGGCGCTGACCCGTCTGTCCAGCGGCTTCCGCATCAACATGGCCGGTGACGACGCGGCGGGCCTCGCCGTGGCCAACGCCTACCGCTCGCAGCAGGCGGTGCTCAACCAGGGCATCCGCAACGCCAACGACGGCCTGTCGACGCTGCAGATCAAGAACGGCGCGCTCGACAACATCTCGAATCTGCTCGACCGCATGGCGACGCTGGCGACGCAGTCGGCCTCGGCTGGATTCACCGGCAACCGCACGACGCTGCAGAACGAGTTCGCCGACGTGATCGCGGAAATCGCCCGTGAAGTCGCGGTGGCCGGCCTCGGCTCCGCCCAGGGCTTCTCGGTGTTCGTGAGCAACGACGGCGCCAACGGCACCGTCGGTGGCACGATCGGGGCGGCCGACACCACGACGCTCGGCATCGCCAGCCTGAGCATCGCCACGGCGGGCGGCGCGGCCACCGCGGTCGGCACCATCACCACGGCGGTCGCCGCGGTCGGCGCCGCGGTCGGCACCATCGGCTCGCTGCAGAACCGCCTGCAGTACGCCATCGGCCTGGCCCAGTACCAGATCGTCAACACCAAGGCCGCCGAGAGCCGCATCCGCGACGCCAACGTGGCCGAAGAGTCGACCAACCTCACCCGCTACAACATCCTGACGCAGAGCGGCCTGGCCGCCCTCGCCCAGGCCAACCAGCAGAGCTCGGCCGTCCTCGGCCTGCTCCGCTAGGTCACCCCTCGGATCGGCGCGGCGGGTCGCCCCGCCGCGCCGACTCCTCGCGGCGCCCCCCCACCGCTGCGCGTCCTGGCACTTGGCAGCGGATTCGCACCATTGACGGGGGCCGGACCCGACCCGGGGCCCGGCGAAAGGAGCAGTTCGTGGGTTCCCCAGTCACGCTGAGCGGCTTCAACAGCATCGACTTCAACCTGATCCTGACCAGCATCATGACGCAGGAGAGCCAGCCGCTCACTGCGTTGCAGCGCCGGCAGAGCGCCCTCCAGACCCGCGCCTCGACCTTCGACCAGCTCACCTCGCGCGTCATCGCGCTGCAGCAGGCGGCCGCCAAGCTCACCGGTGGCTCGCTGGCCGGCTTCGCCGCCACGACCAACGACGCCACGGCGGTCGCGGTCTCGGCCGGCAGCGACGCCCAGCCCGGCCGCTACGACCTGGTGGTCACCCAGCTGGCGCGGGCGCAGGTGACGGCCTCGACGACCACTGCCCCGGACGCCGACACCACGGTCGTCGCCTCCGGCGGCACCATCACGATCGGCGGCGTCACCGTCACCCTGTCGGGGGCCTCGACCCTGCGCCAGCTGGCCGAGGCCATCAACCAGACGAGCGATCCGCCGGCCCGCGCCACCATCGTGCAGGTCGGCCCGGGAAGCTACCGCCTCGTGCTCACCGCGCGCGACACCGGCGCGGCGAACGCCTTCACGGTCACCAACGACCTCACCGGCGGCACCGGCATCGCGTTCGGGGACAACGCCGTCGAGGCCGCCGACGCCGCCTTCACCGTCAACAACGTCCCCGTGACCAGCGCCAGCAACACCGTCGACGCGGCGATCCCCGGCGTGACGCTGACGCTCTTCCGCCAGGACCCGGCCAAGACCGTCGCCGTCGACGTCAGCGAGGACAACGAGGCGCTGAAGACCCGCGTCCAGGCGTTCGTCACCGCCTACAACGACCTGGTCCAGTTCGCCACCGACCAGTCGGCCGCCGCCGGCCGGGGCGACGAAACCAGCATCGGCCGCGACCCGCTGCTGCGCCAGCTGCGCAGCCAGCTGCGTGGCGCCCTGTCGCAGGAGTACGCCACCGGCGGCGCCCTCACCGCCCTGGCGCAGGCCGGCATCGAGCTGACGCGCACCGGGACCCTCAGCCTGAACGAAGCCCGGCTGTCCGAAGCGGTCGCCGGCGGCACGACGGCGCTGGCGGCGCTCTTCACCGGTGACGCCACCACACCGGGCGTCTTCGCCGGCCTCGACGCCCTGCTCGACGGCTACACCCAGACCGACGGCCTGCTGCCCGGCGCCCGCAGGCAGCTCACCGACCAGGCGTCGCGGTTCAACGACCAGATCGCCGCCATGCAGGAGCGCCTGGCGCTGCGCCGTGCCGCCCTGCAGCGCGAGTTCATCGCCGCCGACCAGGCCATGACCTTGCTCAAGAGCCAGAGCAACTCGCTGGCGCAGTTCGGCGCCCAGCTGTGACCTCGCCCACGACCCGACCGGACCCCCGATGACAATCCAACCCGGACTCGCCCACTACCGACGCACCCAGGTGCAGTCGAGTTCACCGCTCGAACTGGTGGTCATGCTCTACGACGGCGCGCTGGCGTCGATGCACGCCGCGCGGGCGGCGATCGAGCGCCGCGACGTCCCGGCTCGACGTGACGCGCTGGCCAAGGTGCTGGCCATCGTCAACGAGCTGCAGAGCACCCTCAACATGGCCGAGGGCGGTGACGTCGCCGCCGCGCTCGACGACCTCTACGCCTACGTCAACAGCCGGCTGCTGCAGGCGGCGGCAGAGAACGCCGTCGGGCCGCTCGACGACGCCCTCCGGGTCTTTGCCAGCCTGCGCGACGCCTGGGCGACCATCGCCGCCGCGCCGCCCGGCCGCGCCGGCGGCACCTCGGATCCGATGCGAGGCGCCGCGTGATCGAGCGCGAGCTGGCCGACGCGCTGGCGCAGTACCGGGCCGGCCTCGAGGCCGAGATCGCCCTGCTGCGCCAGCTCGAAGCGGTGGCCGGCCGCCAGCGCGGGGTCACCGCCCGCCGCGACTTCGAACAGCTCAAGGTGGAAAGCGACGAGCGCGAACGGCTGACGCTGGCCCTGGTGACGCTCGAACAGGAGATGCGTGCCGTGCGCGCCGCCATCGCCAAGGTCCGCCTGTCGGTGACGGCGCTGCCCACCTACGGCGAGGTGCTCGGCCTGCGCCAGACGGCCGCCGACCTGGTCGCCCGGATCCTCGCCACCGACGACGAGTCGATGCGGGCACTGGCCGACGCCGAACTGGCCCGACGGGCCGCGGTGGCCAGCCTCGAGCGCGGCGAGTCGACGCTGGCCGCCTACCGGCGCGTCCTCGCCCCGCCGCTCGGCCACGCGGCGCTGGTCGATCGCCGCGGCTGACCGCCGCTGTGCAGCTAGCCGAGCGCCGCCATCGGGTCGGCGTACGGCGCCGACGCCGCCGGCTTCCCCGCCATCACCGCCGACACGAACGAGGCACCGTAGCGGAAACCGCGCCCGGCATACAGACGGCGGGCGACGTCGTTGTCGGCGGCGACCAGCAGCGTCATCGCCGACAGGCCGGCGGCAGCGGCGCGGGCCATCGCGGCGTCGAGCAGGCGCCCGCCGGCGCCGCGGCGATGGTGGCGCGGAGCGACGGCGAGTTGCGCCAGGTGTCCGACCGCCGGGCCGAGCCGGGTGACCAGAGCCAGCCCGGTCAGCGTGCCGTCGTCGGCGCGCTCGACGACGGTCAGTTCCGGGGCGAACACGCCGCAGCCCGCCGTGGTCGTCAATGCCAGCACGTAGGCCAGCCAGTCGTCGGGCGTGCCGGCGCCGCCGAACGGCCGGAGGTCGTCGGGCGCCTGGTAGGCCGCCTGCATCAGCGCCGCGGCGGCGGTCGTGTCCGCCATCCGCCAGGTGCCCGCCGCACCGCCGCCGACGCCGACGAGCGGTGCCGTCAGGTACTCGTAAGTCCCGACGACGAAGCCTCGCCCGGCCAGCGCCGCGGCCAGCCCCGGAGCACTGGCGGGACCGAAGACGCGGATCCGCCCCGCCCGCTGCGCGTCGGGCGAGGTGATGAGCGCCGCCAGCAGCGGATCGCGAGCGGCGGTGGTGGCGGTGAACCCGCCCACCTGCAGTTCGTCGTCGCGGCGGACGTAATAGGTCCAGCCGGCGAGGGCGCCGGTACGGTCGCGGGCGACCAGGCCGTCGACGCCGCCGCCGCGGCGTCCCTGCTCGACGGCCGCCCACGTCGGCGCGGTGTCCCAGTCGAGAGCGGCGACGAGCCGGCTGCGCTCGGCGCGATACAGCTCGGCCATCCGGGCGGCGTCGACGTGCTGCCAGGGCTCGATGCGGATGGCGTCAGGCGTCGGTGGCACGGGGCGGCTCCAGGCGCAGCCGCGATGCCACCCTGGCCAGGGCGCCGGCATCGGCGGCCGCGGCGGAGCGGTTGGCGGCGACGACGGCATCGTAGACCTCGCGGCGGTGCACCGGCACGTCGGCGGGGGCGGTCACGCCGAGGCGTACGCCGTCCTTGCCGACCCGCAGGACGCGGACCTCGATGCCGTCGCCGATGACGATGGCTTCGTCCCGCCGCCGTGTGACCACCAGCACCGCGGCCTACTCCAGGCGGTGATCGACGGCGTAGCGGCGATCGACCTCGAGCAGCTGGGCGCCGAGCAGACGGGCCGGGTTGACGACGATCGGCGCCTGCAGGTTGACGGTGGCGGCGTCGCCGTCGAGGCGAACGACCGACAGCCACAGCAGCGGCGACCCGCCGTCGACGTCGAGTCGGCGGCGATCGGCGGCAGTGAGCGGCGGCGCGTAGCCGGGCACGACGCGGCGCGGGTCGATGGTGAGGAACGACGGCTGCGGCGCGTCGAGGCCGTGGAGGCACGTGAACGGCGCCAGCGCCGGCGCCGACACCAGCACGAAGCGGCGGCAGTGCTCGAAGCCGGGCACGCCGGCGGCGAACGTGATGATCGCGGCGGCGTCGGCGGCGTAGGCGCCAAACGGCGTGACGATGTCGAGAGTGGGCGGTGCGAGGGAGGGAGTCATGTCCGCCGGCCCTAGCGCAGGTAGTCCATCAGCGACTGCTGCGAGGTGGTCGCGACCGCGCCGAGCGCGGCCTGATAGGCGGTCTGGGCCCGGGTCAGTGCGCTGATGGCGTGAACCAGATCGGCGTCCTCGTCCTTCGACACCCGCGTCACCGCGGCCAGCCGCGAGGCGGTGATCTGCAGCTGGCGGCCGGCGATGCCCTGCTGGTCGGCGCCGACGGCGCTCTGCGCCCGCGTCGCCCTGGTGAACGCGCGGTTCAACGCGTCGATGCCGACGCCGATGGCGGCATTGTCGCCGGCCCGGACGGCGGCAATCAGGGCGTCGAGTTCGGTGAAGAGGTCGGTGGCATCGCTGCCCTGGACGATGGCCTGGCCGTTCACGGTGATGTCGGCACGGCGGCCCTGCCCGAGGTCCGCCGCCACCGCGGTGGCGTTGCCCTGGTAGGTCCAGGCGCCGCCGACCTGCGCATAGGCCGCGGTGTCGACCTGGCTGCCGCTGAACAGGTAGACGCCACGGAACGCGGTGTTGACGTCGCCGACCAGATCGTCGCGCAGGCCTTCCAGCTGCACGGCCAGGGCGTCGCGGGCCTCCGCGGTGGCGGTGGTGCCGCGCGCCGCGGTGGCCGCCACGGTGGCGGCGGTCAGCCGGTCGATCATCGTCGTCATCACGCTGTCAAACAGCGCCAGCCGCGCCGTGACGGTGTCGGCGGTGCGGTTGTAGGAGTCGAGCCCGCCGATCTCGGCGCGGCCTTCGACGGCGCGCAGCATCGCCGCGGGGTCGTCGCTCGGTGCGTGCAGGCGCCGGCCGCTCTCGACCTGCTGGCGGGCGCGCGCCAGGTCGGTGGCGGCCTGGCTGACGTACTCGACGCCCTGGTGCAGCGATCGGAACGTGACTCTCATCAGCGGGCTCCGGCCAGGCTCATCAACGTGCCGAGGACCGAGTCGATGGTGGCGAAGAACTTGGCGTTGGCTTCGTAGGCGCGCTGGAACTTGATGAGGTTGGCGGCCTCCTCGTCCAGCGACACCCCGGACACCTGATCGCGCAGCCGCTCGACGTCGGCTCGCACCGCGGCGCGGGCCTCGAACTGGCGCATCGCGTCGGCGGCGTGGCTGCCCACGGTGTAGGCGAGCTGGCCCCAGGCCTCGGCGAAGGTCGCCGTGCCGCCGGCCAGCACGGTGGCGTCGCGCAGCGCGGCCAGCGCCGTCGCCGTCTGGTTGTCGCCGGGCGCGCCGGTGGCCGAGGCGGCGACCAGGGACGGGTTGGCGGCGATCGCCGCCGACACGCCGATGGCGGCGGCGGCGCCGGTGGCCCCGGCCAGCGGCGTGAAGAAGGCCCCGGCGGCGGCGCCGGTGGCGTCGAAGCCGCCCTGGTGCACGGTGTTGACCTGCTGCACCGTCGCGAACGCCATGGCGTCGAGCTGCTGCAGGTAACCCGGGATGAGGGTGTCGCGCGCCTGCAGGAGCCCGCCGATGCGGCCGTTGGTGACCTCGGCCGTGATGTCGTAGCCGCCGAGCGACAGCGTCGCCATGCCGTCGGGACCGTTGCCGACCGCGACGCCGTAGGCGGCATCGCCGATGACCAGGGCGCGGCCCGAGGGGATGGTCACGTCGACGCCGCCGTCGCCGCGCGGCAGCACGGCGATGGCGGTGAGGCCGGCCAGCGTCTCGACGGCCACCTGCTGCCGGCTCTTGAGCGCCTCGACGTCGGCGCCGCCGGCGGCGATGGCGCGGTTGAGGTCGGCGATCTCGGCGCTGAGCGCGTTGACCTCGGCGACGCCCTGCCGGACGCTGCGGTCGGCCATGAGGCGCGACTCGGACAGCTGCGCGTGGGTGTCGTGGAACGCCAGGCTGAGCGCCCGGCCCTGCTGGACCACGGCGTCGCGGGCCACCGCCGACGTCGGGTCGAGCGACAGGGCCGCCCAGGCATCGAAAAACGCGGTGAACCGCGCGTCGAGCCCCTCGCCCGGCGCGCCGATCGCCGTCTCGGCGACGGCAAGGGCACCGGCGAGCGCGCGTTCCCGCGATTCGTCGGGCACGGCGAGCCGCACGCGGGCATCGAGCACTGCGTCGCGCAGCGCGCGGGTACCGAGCACTTCGACGCCCTTGGCGCCGTAGACGACTTCGGCCAGTTCGAGCCGGCGGCGGGCGTAGCCCGGAGTGTTCAGATTGGCGATGTTCTGGCCGGTCAGATCGAGCCCGGCCTGCTGGGCCGCCAGCGACCGCGCCGCCATCTGCAGGCTGCCGAAGAGTCCCGACATCAGCCCCTCGCCTGCAGGTCGTGGCGGCGAATCGAACCGGTCACCAGGCGCTCGCCGTGACGGTCGTAGCTGCCGTCGCGGCCAAGGACGCTCAGCGTGGCCTCGATGAGCGCGCCGAGCGCCAGGCCCGAGGCGCGGCAGCGGGCCAGCAGGCGGCCGGCGTGTGTGAGTTCGTCGCGGACCGCCGCGGCGTCGCCGACCTCGGCCGCCGGTCGGGCGCAGGCGGCGACCGCCTCGGCCAGCGGCCGTTCGGCCTGCAGGACCCGTTCGGCATCGCCAGACTCGAGCGCCGTCGACAGGCCGTCGAGCGCACCCCGCAGGGCGCGCGCCTGGTTCAACACGGTCGAGACGCTGGCGCTCACGGCGGTCATCGGCCCTTGTCGATGGTGGCGTCGATGGTGGCGTCGATGATGGCGTCGGCGATGCGGCCCGGGTCGCCCAGGTCGCCCGCCTCGAGCCGGGCGCGGGCCCGGGCGACGGCGTCGGCCCGTACCTCCGGCGCCTCGGCCGCCGCCTGGGCGGCGGTGGCGGCCAGCTGGCCGGTCGTCGAGACGCGGACGCGGTCGGCGCCCACCCGTTCGTCGCGCGCGGCCTTGTCGGCCGCCGCGGTTCGTTCGTCGCGCACGCCCTCGGGCTTGGCGCCGGCGGCCGGATCGAGGCTGCTTCGGTTGTGGTCGATCTTCATCAGTGCCCTCCCAGGGACTGCCCTGGCGACTCATGGGTGGAATCGGCAGGAACCGCCGTTCCATTAGTGTCTGTCACCATGAGCCATTCTCGACCGTTTCGTGCACGTCCAGCGCGGTGGAGCGCGGGTCGACCGGGCGGCCTCCTTCCCGCACCTCGACGTGCAGGTGGGGCCCGGTGGCCCGGCCGCTGCGGCCCGACCGGGCGATGACCTGGCCGGCGGCGACGCGGTCGCCGACGGCCACGTCGAGCGACGAGAGGTGGGCGAACAGCGTCTCGCGGCCGTCGCCGTGGTCGACGACGACGGTCGTGCCGTACCCGCCGCGATCGCCCGCGAAGCTCACCGTCCCGGCCGCCAGCGCCGCCACCGGGCTGCCGTAGGCCAGCCGCAGGTCGGTGCCGTGGTGGAACCGGGTCTGCCCCGTGAAGGGATCCTCCCGCCAGCCGAAGGGCGAGCTGACCGCGGCCGGCTCGATGGCGGCCGCGGCCACCGGCGGCGCCGGAGGCGCGACGGTCGCCGGGATGCCGGGCACCGCCATGGTCGAGGGCGCGGTGTCGTCCACGGTCGCCACGCCCTGCTGACGGGCGAACGCGTCGGCCAGGATCTCGCCCAGGCCGAAGCCACCACCGCGGCTGAGGGCCATGGCGAACTCGCCGCGCATGGTGTCGGCCAGCGTGGCGCCGCCGAGGCCGAAGCCGTCCTCGTCGCCCTCGCCGTCGCCGAGCCGCAGGTCGCGCAGCATCTCGGTGAGCAGCATGCCCTCGAACTGCTGGACGAGCGCCGCCACCTGCTGCCGCGCCGGCAGTCCGGCGGCCGGCCGGGCGTCGCCGGCGATCGGCGACTGGTCGGCACGAATCGTGGGGTCGAAGGGCATCGGCATGATCGGTCCTAGAGGATGACGATCTCGGCGCGCAGGGCCCCGGAGGCCTTCAGCGCCTGCATGATCGCGATGATGTCGCGCGGCGTCGCCCCCAGCGTGTTGAGCGCCCGCACCACCGCCTCGAGCGTCGTGCCTTCCTCGAGCTCGACCAGCCGGGCCGTGCCCTCGCGCACGTCGACCTGGGTGTTGGGCACGACGACGGTGTCGCCGCCGCGGGCGAGCGGCGCCGGCTGCGACACCTCGAAGCGGGTGCTGATGCGGACCGACAGGTTGCCGTGGGCGACGGCGGCGGCGGCGATGCGCACGTTGGCGCCGACGACGATGGTGCCGGAGCGCTCGTTGATCACCACCCGCGCCGGCGTGTCGGACTCGACCGGCAGCATCTCCAGCCGCGCCATCAGGTCGGGCAGCGCGGTGCGGTAGGCGGACGGCACCTGCACCGCGACCGTGCCGGGATCGACGACCCGGGCGCGGTCCTCGCCGAGCTCGGCGTTGATCACCCGGGCGACGCGCGCCGCGTTGGCGAAGTCGGGATCGTGCAGGGCCAGCGAGACGATCTCGGCCGGCGGCAGCGTCACGCCGCTGCCGGCCTGAATCAGCGCCCCCGCCGGCACCCGGCCGACGGTGAGATGGTTCACCTGCACCGAGTTGCCGCCGGCGCCGCCGCCGAAGCCGCCGATCGACAGCGGCCCCTGCGCGATGGCGTGGATGGTGCCGGTGGGCCCGCGCAGCGACGTCGCCAGCAGCGTCCCGCCCTGCAGGCTGCGCGCGTCGCCGATCGACGACGCGGTGACGTCGATGCGTACGCCCGGCCGGGCGTAGGCCGGCAGGCTGGCGGTGACCAGCACGGCGGCGATGTTCTCGACCCGCACGGCGGCGGCGTCCACCGCCAGGCCGAACTGCTGGAGCATGTTGGCCAGCGACTGGGTCGAGAAGATCGTCTGCCGGCGGTCGCCGGTCTTGTTGAGGCCGACGATGAGCCCGTAGCCGATGAGCGGCACGGTCTCGGGCCCTTGCAGCGAGGCGACGTCCTTGAGGCGCGTCGTGGTGTCGGCGGTGACGCCGGCCGGCAGCGCGGCGAGCGCGGTCACGACGAGCGCGAAGAGGCGATGGCGGGTCATGGTCAGAAGATCTTGTTGAGCAGGCGGATGAGCCAGCCCGGCGACAGGCTGTTGCGGGTCAGCCCCTTGCCGAAGTAGCGGATGCGCAGCTGGCCGAGCTGCATGGAGCTGACGACGTTGCTCGGCCCGATGTCGACGACGCGGGCGATGCCGCTCAGCACGACCACCTGGCGCTCGCCGTTGATCTCGATCTCGCGCACGCCCTCGAGGACGAGGTCGCCGTTGGGCAGGACCGCGGCGACGCGGGCGCTCATCGTCGCCGTGAGCAGGCTGGTCCTGGTCGTCGATCCGCCGCCGGTGAAGCCGGTGTCGCTCTGGCTGCTGGCCAGGTTGGCGGGGTTGACCGCCGAGGGCAGCTTGGTCTCGAGGCCGAACAGCGACGGCACCGCGACACCGGCGTTGCTCGACTTGGCCAGCGACGAGTCGGCGGTGCCGGCAGCGGCGATGCTCTCTTCGACGCGCACGGTGACCAGGTCGTTGACGCGGCGCGCCCTCAGGTCGAGCGCCAGCCCGTGCATCCACAGCGACGGGTCGGGCATCGCGGCGGCGGCGCGGGCGGCCTCGAGGTGGCGGGCCATCGCCTGATCCTGGGTCTCCGGCGGCGGGCCCTGGGCCAGGGCGGCGCCCGGCAGGGCGGCGAGGACGAACGCGGCCGTCACGACGGCGGCCGAGCAACGGACAACGGCGGTCATGGCTCGATCTCCACGAGGGTGCGCGACACGATGCGGGCGCGGAAGGTGCGGCGGCTCTCGGCGTTCATCACCCGGATGCGGCCGCCGATCCGCCCGCTCTCGACGGCGACCAGTTCGACCCGGGCCTCGACGGCATCGAGGTGCAGCACCCCGGTGACGACGTCGCCCGGCCGGACGGCCGGCTGCGGGGCGACGACACCGGCGGTCAGACAGGCGCCGGCCACCAGGTCGCGCGTCGCCCGGCCGCCGGCGAGCAGGTCGGCCGTGGGATAGGCGCGCAGCGGACCACGCGCCATGGCGTGGCGGGCTTCCACGAGGTTGGCCACCTCGACGGTGCCGCCGCGCGGCACCGCCCGCGTGACATGGAAGTGGTCGACGGCGATGGCGAGCACCACCGTGGCCCCGCCGACCGGCACCAGGGCGCCGGTCTGCGGGTCCGGGGCGCGGAAGACGACCCGCGACGGCCGTCCCGGGACGGTCGTCGGATCGAGGACCGCCTCGGTCGGCGGCGCCGACGGCGGCTCGACGCGGCTCAATCGATCGACCCTCACCTCGGCGTCGCCGCCGAGACGCTCCCGCACGGCGGCGGTCAGCGCGGCGTGGGCCGCGGCGTCGAGGCCCGTCGGCGGCGGCGCCGCGCCGAGCGTGGTCGTGAGTACCAGGGCGGCCAGCATCAGCGCACCAGGTTGTTGACCTGCGCCAGCATCTCGTCGGCGGCCTTGATCACCTTCGAGCTGGCCTCGTAGGCGCGCTGGCCGAGGATCATGTTGACCATCTCCTCGACGACGCTCACGTTCGAGTCCTCGAGGAAGCCCTGCACCAGGGTGCCGCGCTGCTCGGTCCCGGCCGCGCCGACCTGGGCGTCGCCGGAGGCGGCGGTGACCTGGAAGAGGTTGCCGCCGAGCGGGGTCAGCCCCGAAGGGTTCTGGAACGTGGCCAGCTCGATGGTGCCGAGCTGCTGCGCGGCGCCCTGGCCGGGTACGGTCGCCGACACGGTGCCGTCGCGGGCGATGGTCACCGTCGTGGCGTTCTCCGGAATGACGATGGCCGGCTCGAGGGTGAACCCTTCGTTGGTCACCACCTGGCCCTGCGCGTTGCGGTGCAGGTTGCCGGCCCGGGTGTACGCGGTGGTGCCGTCGGGCATCGTCACCTGGAAGAAGCCGTCGCCCTCGATGGCGACGTCCAGCGGGCTGTGCGTGGCGCGGAAGCTGCCGCTGGTGAAGTCGCGCGAGGTGGCCACGGCGCGCGTGCCGAGGCCGATCTCGAGGCCGGTCGGCGAGTCGCCCTGGCTGGTCGCCGACCCGGGCACCCGCGTGTGCTGGTAGAAGAGGTCCTCGAACTCGACGTGGGTGCGCTTGAACCCGGCCGTGTTGACGTTGGCCAGGTTGTGGGCGACGTTGTCGATGTTGGTCTGCTGCGCGTTCATGCCGCTGGCGGCGGTGTAGAGGGCGCGGATCATCGGTGTCGGCTCCTTCGATTCCTGCTAGCGACGGCTCAGCGACTCGACGGCGCGGCCGTCGATGTCGTTCATCAGCACCGAGACGGCCTTCTGCAAGGCCTGGAAGCTGCGGCTGACGTTGGTCAGCTCGGCGACGCGGTCGACCACCGAGACGTTGGACGCCTCGAGGGCGCCGGTGCGGACCACCGGCTGCTCCACCGGCAGCGGGGCGCCGCCGTCGGCGCGCAGCAGCGCGCCGCTCTCACGGACCAGGGCGTTGGCGTCGGCGAAGTCGACGACCGCGAGGCGGCCGGCGACGACGTCGCCGGCGCTGACCGTTCCGTCGGCGTCGATCCGCAGCCGTCCCTCGCCCACCGTCAACGGGCCGTCGGCGCCGCGCACGACGGCCCCGTCGGCGGTGACCAGCGTGCCGTCGGGCTGCCGGCTCAGGTGGCCGTTGCGGGTGTAGCGCGGGCCGGCCGGCGTGTCGACGACCAGGAAGCCGCGGCCCTCGATGGCCAGGTCGAGATCGCGGCCGGTCCGCTCGATGGCGCCGGGCCGGTCGTCGAGACGGCGCCCGCCGGTCGTGGCGTCGATGGCGGTCTCCAGCGCGGCGTCGAACTGCGGGCGCCGCGAGTCGCGCAGGCCGGTACGCTCGGCCTTGTAGCCGGCGGTGCCGACGTTGGCGAGGTCGGAGGCGAGGCGGTCCAGCTCGTCGAGCCGCGTGCGCATCCCGCTCAGAGCGACATAGTGGCCACCGGCCATGCGTCCTCCTTTCGTCCCTCAAGTTCACCGGCCACGTGGTCGAACACCACGTCGACGGGCGCGGGGCCGCCGGCGACGCGCAGCCACACGAAGCGGCCCCAGCGCGCCTCGCGCAGCTCGGCCGCGCCGACGGCCAGCACGGCGTCGGTCAGCCGCAGCACGGCGTCGTCGAGGTCGGCGACCGGCGGATCGGTCCGCCGGCCGCGGGCCTCCAGCGCACCGCCGTAGTGGCGCACCAGCGACTCCCAGTCGTCGTCGCTCACCAGGTAGGGTTCGGGGCGCCAGCCGGTCTGCGCGCGCAGGGCGCCGAGCGCCGCGCGCGGCACCGGCGCCGGCACCGCCACCCGCATGCGGTCACCGTCCAGGGGGCCCAGCGGCAGCACGCCGAGGGCCATGACCAGGTCGATCGGCAGCCCGCCTGGCGCATCGTGGACGCGCTCGAGGTCGACGGCGGCGAGATAGCTGATGCCGGCCTGCGCGGCCAGGGCGCGCAGCACCGCCGGGGCCGGCACGGCGCCCATCGCCTGCAGTTGCTCGCCCAGCCGCAGGTGGCTCTCGCGCTGCGCGGCCAGCGCGGCGTCGATCGTGTCGCGGCCGCAGGCGCGGTGGTGACGCAGCAACGCCCCCAGCCGCAGGGCCGGGCGCGATCCCGACGACGCGGTCGCCGACGACGGCGGACCGATGCGGGCGCGCGTCGCCTCCGCGACACAGCGACGCGAGCAGAGCCAGGCCCCGTCGAGGGTCACCCCGCCGTGGCCACCCTGCCACCAGTGGCGGCGGCGGCCGCAGGTCTCAGACGCGCACTGCCGCATGGCGGGGAGCTCCGGACGCCGGGCGTCCGCTGCCGAGGGTGGACATCCAGCGTTCCAGGTCGCCGAGCACGTCGGGGTCGGCGTGGCGGACAACGGGGCCGGGCTGCGCCGGCGACGACTCGCGGATCGATCGCGGCTCGGGCGCGCGATCGAGACCGAGGTGCAACCGGACCTCGCTCTCCGACAGCCCTTCCTCGGCGGCGACGTCGGCCAGGGCGCGGCCGTCGCGAACGGCGGCCGCGATGCGTTCGGTGGCGGCGCGCCGGGTCGCCGCCGGCGCCATCGGCCGGGCCCCGACCCGGCTGAGCTCGCTGGCGACGTTCACGAAGCCCGACTCGGTGGTGTCGGTGAGCAGTTCGAGCGCCGAGGTCAGCTGCTCGATGCGCCGGCCGCCGCGGGCGGCGGCGCGGGCGGTCCGCCACAGCTGCAGCATCAGCAGGAGCTGCAGGCCGCCGGCCACCGCCAGGCCGATCGTCAGTTCGTGGGTCACCGGGTTCCCTCCAGCGCCTGCAGGCGCTCCATCGGACCGAGCACACTGGTCACGCGGACCCCGTAGTTGCCGGCGACGACGACCACGTCGCCCTCGGCGACCACCTGGCCGCCGACCAGCACCTGCACCGGGTCTTCCGGGGTCCGGCCCATGTCGAGCATCGATCCCGGTCCGAGCGCGGTGAGCGCCTTGAGGGTCATCTCGGTGCGCGCGAAGCGCACGACGAGCGGCAGGTCGATGTCCATCAGCACGGCGAGGTTGCCGGCGACGTCGCCGGCGGCACGCGGGCCGGCAGCCGCCGCCGCGAGTTGCAGCGCGCCGCGCAGGCTGACGACGGCCAGGGCCGCATCACCAGCCGCCACCGTCCAGGCGCCAATCGCATCGGCCGGCGCCTCGCCAGGCGTCGGCGCCTCGACCGCGACCTGCACGGTGCCCTCGGGCCAGCGCGACGCGGTCATCCGCGCCGCGTGGGTCCACATCTCCTTCAACATCTCGGCGACGACCGTCGGCTCGGGGTCGTCGTCGATGTTCATCAGCCGGCGGGCGGCCCGGCTGGCGCCGGCGCCGTCGATCCACGCCGTCAGGTCGCCGCTCACCGCGCCGGCGAGGCCGAGCGGCACCAGCCAGCCGGCGCCACCGGTCGCGGCCGCCGCCGCCAGCGTGACCGGCACGTTGAGGCCGGCCTCGAGGGCGGCGCCCAGCTCGGCGACCAGCGCCGCCCGCACCGCCTCGGGAGTCAGTCGATCCGCCACGATCACGCCTCCGCTTCCCCGGCGCCATCGCACCGATGCTCGATGCGGGCGCGCACGCGGCCGGCCAGTTCGGCCATGCGGGCCCGGAACTTCAGGGTCTCGCCGACCCGCAGGTCGATCGGGGTCTCGGCCGGCACGTCGAGCGACAGCACGTCGCCGACCGCCAGGGTCGCGACATCGCCGGCGCGGCAGTGCGTGTCGAGGACGGCGCTCACCGGCATCGGCACGCGGCCGAGGTTCTCGACCAGCCAGGCCCGCTCCAGCTCGGTCGGCTCCAGCCGCCGGCGGTTCCAGCCACCGGCCGCCGCGGCGTCGCCGCGTTCGACCAGCTCGGCGGGCAGACACAGGTGCACCGCGCCGCGGGCGTCGCCGACGCGCATGTCGAAGACCAGCATCACGACGGTGTCGTTGGGCGACGCCACCTGCAGCATCTGCGGCCGGGTCTCGCGGGCGCGGATGTCGACGCGCAGGCCGACCAGCGGCCGCCACGCTTCGGCCAGCGAGTCGAGCAGCACCGTCACCACCGAGTCGATGACGTTCTGCTCGATGTCGGTGAGGGCGCGATCGACCGCCACCGGCTGGCCATCGCCGCCGAGCATGCGGTCGATCATCGCGAAGGCCACCGCCGGGTTGATCTCGAGCCCGGCGACCGCATCGAGCGGCGCCAGCGACACCGCGTAGTAGGCCGTCGGGTCGGGCAGGGCCAGCAGGAACTCGGCGTAGGTGAACTGCTCCACCGAGACCAGCGACAGCTCGGTCGACGAGCGCAGATAGGCGGCCAGCGACGTCGAGACGTGGCGGGCGAACCGCTCGTGCAGGAACTGCAGGGCGCGGATCTGCTCCTTCGACACCCGGTCCGGGCGGCGGAAGTTGTAGCGCACGTAGGCCACCGGCGCGCTCGGCGGTCCGAGGGCGTCGAGGTCGGGGCGCGGCACGATAGTGGCCATGGTCAGTTGGCGTCCTTTCGCGCCAGGGCGGCGCCGAGCGCGGCGCGCAGCCGGGCGATGGCCTGGGTGCGCAGCTGCGACACCCGCGACTCGCCGACGCCGATGACCTCACCGATCTCGGCCAGGGTCAGCTCTTCTTCGTAGTAGAGGGCGAGGATGTGCCGCTCGCGCTCGGGCAGGTCGCCGACCGCGGCGGCGAGCATCTCGCGAAGCTCCTGGCGTTCGAGCCGGGCGCTGGGCCACTCGGCGCTGTCGATCTCGACTTCGAGCGAGGCCCGGCCGTCGGCGGTGCTGTGCTGGCGGATGGTCGCCAGCTCGGCGCTCCGCAACTGGTCGAGCAGGCGATCGTACTCGGCTTCCGGCACCCCGAGCTCGGCGGCGATGTCGGCCGCCTCGGGCTCGCGGCCGAGCCGCCGCCGTCCGGCGGCGATCGCGGCGTCGACGTCGCGGCGCAGCTTGCGGACCGCCCGCGGCGCCCAGTCGAGCCCGCGCAGCGAGTCGAGCATGGCGCCGTGGATGCGTCGCCGCGCGAAGGCGCTGAACGGCACGCCGAGCGACGGCCTGAAGCGGCCGGCGGCATCGATGAGCCCGAGCACGCCGACGCTGACCAGCTCCGCCACTTCGACCTGCGGCGGCAGGCGGTGCGCGAGGCGGCTCGCCATCACCTTCACCAGGCCGACGTGGGCCATCACCAGCTCGTCGCGCGTCGAGTCGTCGACGGCCGGCTCGGGAAGGGCGTGACGGCCGCGCGGCTGCGCCATCACGACAGGCTCCCGGCGCCGGCCAGCGCCCGCGTATCGGCGAGCAGCGCCGTGGCCAGCGCCGCCGGCGTCGCCGGCACGAGATCCTCGGGGACCCGCTGGCCGTCGGTGACATACGACACCGGAATGCCGTGCTCCATGAGCCAGAGGAAGAGCGACGACGGCGACTCGGCTTCGTCCATCTTCGACAGCACCACCCGATCCGGGCGGGCGTCGGCGAAGGTCCGGAAGATGCGCTGCGCCGAGCGGACGCTGGTGTCGCCGGGCAGCACGAGGTGGGTGCGCACGTCGTCGCGGCCGCCGAGCAGCCGGCGCAGATCGCGCAGGTCGCCGTCGGCCGGCGAGCGGCCGGCGGTGTCGACGAGCAGCGTGTGCCGGGCGGTGCCGATGGCCTGCTCGATCTCGGCGACGGTGCGGGCGGCGCGGAACGGCGCGCCGATGATGGCGGCGAAGGTGCGCAACTGCTCCACCGCGCCGGCGCGGAAGGCGTCGGCGGCGATCATGCCCAGCGAGCGGCCGTGCCGCACGCGTTCCTGGGCGGCGATCTTGGCGATCGTCGTCGTCTTGCCGACTCCCGGGGGACCGACGAAGACCTCGACCGGCGCGTAGGCGTCGGCGGCGCCGGCAATCGGCGCCAGATGGGCCTCCAGCGCCCGGCGGACGCCGGCGGCCGACAGGCCGCGCTGCTCGCGGCGGGGAATGCCGGCGGCCACCGCATCGGCGAGCGCCGGCTCGACGCCGGCGGCGACCAGCCGGGCGGCGACGACGCTGGTCCCCGGCGACGGGGCAGGCGGGGTGTCGGTGGACCGACGCCGGTCGTCGACCGGCCGGACGTCGCACTCGTCGAGCGACCGCTCGGGCGCCCGGGCGGTGACCAGCACTTCGCGCATGCCGACCCAGCCGCGCCAGCCGCGGGCGCTGACATACGCGCTCGACAGCACCAGCGCGTCGGGGCCGAGATCCTCGCGGATCGCCCGAAATGCTTCTCGCACCGACGGTTGGCGGAACTGTTTCACCGGCATCTCAGTCCAGGGTCGCAATCGACGCCACGTGCACCTGGGGCGGCACCTCGCTGTGCGACAGCACACCCAGGTGCGGCAGCACCCGGGCGAACAGCCGCCAGATGTGGGGCCGCAGCGTCGGCGTGCACAGGAGCACAGGTTGTGCCACCGCGCCGGCGAAGATCTCGGCGATGCGGCTGGCCAGCCGCTGGGCCAGCGACGGGTCGATGGCCAGCACCGCGCCGTGGTCGGTCTTGACGATCGAGGAGGCCAGCCGCTCCTCGAGTTCGGGCGACAGCGAGATGGCCGGCAGCTCGTCCTTCTCGTTCTGGTAGCTGCGGCAGATCGTGCGCCCCATGGCCTGGCGGACGGCCTCGGCCACCGCATCGGCGTCCTTGGCGCCCGGCGCGGCGTCGGCGACGGCCTCGAGGATGGTCGTCAGGTCGCGGATCGAGACCCGCTCGCGCAGCAGCTGACGCAGCACGCGCTGGATGTCGCCGACCGAGGCGATCTTGGGGACCAGCTCCTCGATGAGCTTCGGCGAGGTCTGCGCCACCCGGTCCACCAGCTCCTTGGTCTGCTGGCGGCTGAGCAGGTCGGGCAGGAACACCCGGATGGTCTCCGAGACGTGAGTCGACAGCGCCGTGGTCGGATCGACGACGGTGTAGCCGGCGGCCGACGCGCGGTCGCGCTGGTCGCTGCCGATCCACACCGCCGGCAGTCCGAACGCCGGCTCGCGGGTGGCGACGCCGTCGACGACCGCAGCGGCGGTGCCGGGGTTGATGGCGAGCAGCCGATCGGCGTAGAGCTCACCGCGGGCGACCTCGACGCCCTTGACGAGGATCGTGTACTGCCGGGGGCCGAGCTGGAGGTTGTCGGCGACGTGCACCGGCGGCACCACCACGCCGGTCTCGGTGGCGATCTGGCGGCGCACCGCCCGCAGCCGCGACAGCAGCGTGCCGCCCTGCTGCTCGTCGACGATCGACACCAGCGCGTAGCCGACCTCGATGCCGAGCGGGTCGATGGACAGCGGCCCGTCGAGCGCATCCGGCGCCGGCGGCACCGTCGGGGCTTCCGGCGCCGGCGTCGCCGCCGTCTGTCGCGTGGCATAGGCGGCGGCGCCGAGGATGGCCGCGACGGCGACGAAGGCGAGCTTGGGCAACCCGGGGATGAGGGCCATGACGACCAGGGCCGCGGCCGCCGCGGCCAGCGGCCGCCACCGCGCCAGCAGCTGGGCGGCCACTTCCTCGCCGAGGTGCGACTCGGCGGCCGCCCGGGTGGTGATGAGGCCGCCCGACATCGACACCAGCAGGGCCGGGATCGCCGTGACCAGGCCTTCGCCGATGGTCAGGATGGTGTAGGTCTCGGCCGCCGTCGCCAGGTCGAGATCGTGCTGGAAGACGCCGATGACCAGCCCGGCGGCGATGTTGACGCCGGTGATGAGCACCGCGGCCAGCGCGTCGCGCTGGGTGAAGCGGATCGCCCCGTCCATCGAGCCGTAGAAGTCGGCCTCGCGGCGCACCCGCTCGCGGCGGATGCGCGCCTCGGCGTCGTCGATGGCGCCGGCGTTCAGGTCGGCGTCGATGGCCATCTGGCGGCCCGGCATCGCATCGAGGGTGAACCGGGCCGTCACCTCCGAGATGCGCACCGCGCCGTGGTTGATGACGATGAACTGGATGGCGATGAGCACCAGGAACACGACGACGCCGACGACGAAGTTGCCGCCGACGACGAATTGCCCGAACGCCATGATGACGTGGCCGGCCGACTCGACCCCCTCGTGGCCGTGCATCAGGATGAGACGGGTGGCGGCGACGTTCAGGGCCAGGCGCAGCAGCGTGAGCAGCAGCAGCAACGAGGGGAAGACCGAGAACTCGACCGGCTGCTTGACGTAGACGACGGTGAGCAGCAGCACCACCGCCAGGCCGATGTCGATCGACAGCAGGAGATCGAGCAGCAGCGGCGGCAGCGGCACCACCATCAGCAGCACCACCGCCATCAGGGCCAGCGGGACCAGCAGATGGGTCGTGGACGTGGAACGGGTCGAAGACGTGGTAGCCATGGCGAATCGGCGTCAGAGCATCAGCTGGCGGATGCGGACCAGGTAGGCGAGCACTTCGGCGACGGCGCCGAACAGGCCGGCCGGGATCGCGTCGCCGACCTCGGCGCCCTTGTAGAGCGCCTGGGCCAGCGGCACGTTCTCGACCGTCGGCACGCCGTGGTCGCGGGCCACCTGCTTGATGCGCTGAGCGAGCAGGTCCTTGCCCTTGGCGACGACCATCGGGGCGAGCATCTCGCCGCGCCGGTACTCGAGCGCCACCGCGTAGTGGGTCGGGTTGGTGATGACCACGGTGGCGGTCGGCACCGCCGCGAGCATGCGCTTGCGCACCATCTCGCGCTGGACGCGGCGCACCCGGGCCTTGATCTCGGGGTTGCCGTCGCTCGACTTGGCCTCGTCGCGCACTTCCTGCTTGGTCATCTTGAGGTTGGCGTAGTAGCGCCACCACTGCCAGCCGACGTCGGCGCCGGCCAGCAGCACCTGGGCGGCGCCGCCCTGCAGCAGCAGCCGGCGCAGCCACCCCCAGCCCTCGAGCGCGGCGCTCTCGGGCGCCATCCAGGCCAGCCGCGGCGTTTCCGCCAGCGCCTCGCGGCCCACCGACCAGGCCAGCGCGCCGACGACGCTGCAGGCCAGGATGGCCTTGACGAGCGTCATGCCCGACTGGATCGGCTTGATGCGCTGCCAGCCGTGCGACGGGCTGAGGCGCGTGAAGTTCGGGGTCAGGCGCTCGGGCGCGAACACCCAGCCCGACTGGGCGACGTTGCCGGCCAGGCCGGCCAGCGCCGCGGTCACCATCACCGGCGCGGCGAGGACCGCCAGCAGCCCGCCGTCTTCGACGGCCATCACGCCGAGCGCCTCGGGGGTGAGGCCGACGGCGGCGCGATCGGCCAGGCCCGACAGGCTCTCGGACAAGTGGGTCTGCAGCCGGACCATCGCCGCCGCGCCGCTGCGCAACAGGACGACGGTGACCGCCACGAGCGACAGCGCCGCGACCAGGTCGGGGCTGCGCGGCACCTCGCCCCGCTTGCGGGCGTCGCGCAGCTTCTTCGCCGAGGGTTTCTCGGTCTTCTCGCCGTGCTGCTGCTCGTCGGCCATCAGCGGAAGGCCTCGGCGACGCGCAGGCCGAGCTGCCCGACGCCGCCGGCGAGGCGGGCGACGACCCCCGGCACCAGGCCGACCACGGCCGCCAGCGCCGCCAGGCCGACGGCGACGCGCAGTGGCGGCGCGACCGCCATCAGGTTGAGCGTCGGCGCCACCCGGGCCATCAACGCCGTCGCCAGTTCGGCGATGAACATGACGACGATGAGCGGCGCCGCCAGCCGCAGCCCGAGCACGAAGACGATGCCGAGCATCCGGACGACCGCGCCGACCAGCGAGCCGTCGACGCCGCCGGTGCCGATCGGCAGCACCGCGTAGGAATCGGCGAGCGCGCGAATCAGCGTGTGATGGGCGTTGATGGCCAGGCAGGTCAGCAGCGCGAGGTTGACGTAGAGCGTCGCGGTGAGGGTGTTGCGCACGCCGCCCTGCGGGTCGACCGTGGAGCCGTAGGACAGCATCAGCTGGTAGCCGGTGAGGTGGCCGCCGAGCGCCGCGCCGGCCAGGACCGCCTGCAGGGCCAGGGCCAGCGCCAGCCCGATGACCAGCTCACGGGCCAGTACGACACCGAGCCCCATCGGCGTGGTGAGCACCGGGACCGGAGCGGTCGGCAGGACGAAGAGGGCGAGCAGCACCGCCAGGCCGAGGCGCACCGGGACCGGTGCGTACTGGCCGCCGAAGACCGGCGCCGCCGCCACCAGCATGCCGGGCCGGGCGAGGAGCAGGCCGAGGTGCGACAGGGTCGACAGCTCGTTCATCGCACCAGGTCGGGCAGCCGCTGGATCAGCCCTTTGGAGAAGCCGGCGACGACGCGCAGCATCCACGGAAAGGTGACGGCGAAGGCGACGAAGATCGCGGCCGCGCGCGGGATGAAGGCCAGGACGTTGTCCTGGATCGAGGTGACGGTCTGGAAGATGCTGACCAGCACGCCGGCGAGCAGACCCGCGGCGAGCATCGGCAGGGTGACGATGACGGCGGTCTCGATGGCCTGGCGGACGATGCCGACGACGAGGGCTTCAGACATGGCGGGGCCCGGGGGTCACAGGAAGCTCTTGACCAGCGAGGCCACCAGCAGGTGCCAGCCGTCGATGAGCACGAAGAGCAGCACCTTGAACGGCAGCGAGATCATCGCCGGCGGCAGCTGCAGCATGCCCATCGACAGCAGCGTGGTCGACACCACCAAGTCGATGAGCAGGAACGGCACGAACAGGAAGAAGCCCATCTGGAAGCCGGTCTTGAGCTCCGAGATGGCGAACGCCGGGATGACCACCCGCATCGGCAGGTCGTCCGGGGTGCCGGGCTTCGGCAGCCGGCCCATCTCGACGAACAGCGCCAGGTCGGTCTCGCGGGTCTGCTTGAGCATGAACTCGCGGACCGGCGGGGCGCCGCGGCGCAGCGCCTCGGTGACGTCGATCTCGCCGGCCATCGCCGGCGCCAGCGCCAGGGCGTGGACCCGCTCGCCGACCGGCGCCATGATGAACAGGGTCAGGAACAGCGTCAGCCCGACCAGCATCTGGTTCGAGGGCATTTCCTGGGTGCCGAGCGCCTGCCTCAAGAAATGGAAGACGATGGCGATTCTCGTGAACGAGGTCATGATCACGAGGACCGCGGGAATGAACGTCAGCAGCGTCAGGAAGAGGACGATCTGCAGCGGCGCCGACACGGCGCCGACGCCGTTGACGGTGAGGTCGAGCTGGTTCACGACACCGCTCCCGTCCGCTCGGGGTCGGGCGCTCCGGCGTCGACCGATGCGGCCAGGACGCTGCTGAAGCCGGCCCCGAGTTCGGTGACCAGCGACACGCTGTTGGGCGCCACGCCGAGCAGCAGGCGGCGGCCTTCGACGGTCACGATGACCAGCGATCGGCGCTCGCCGAGCGAGACCGCCGACTCGACCATCATCGCCTGACGCGATCGCCGGCTCTCGGCGGTCTTGCGCAGCGCCCAGGCGGCGGCGGCGACAAGGGCGAGGACGGCCAGCGTCGCGGCGAGCGATCGCAGGCCGAGGGTGCCGGCCCCGGTGGGGTCGGTCCCGGTGGTTCCCAGTTGCATCAGCAGCACCACGCCGTCTACTCCCAGCCGGCCCCGGTGGGCGGCGCCAGCCGCGTCACGCGCAACGCCGCGTTGTCGTCGATCACCGCCACTTCCCCGTCGCCGATCGGCACGCCGTGCACCCACACCTGCAGGTCGGCGCCGACCGGCTGATCCAGCCGCAGCACCCCGTCCGGCGCCAGGTGCAGGAACTCCCGCACGGTGACCCGTCCGGTCCCGACCACGAAGTCGACGTCGCAGCGGACGTCGAACATCGTCGCCAGCGCGGCCGCCGGCTCAGAACTGGACGACGAAGTCGGAGAGGAGGACATCGATGACTTCGATCTCGTGCAAGGCCTCGTGCACGCGCTCGGCAATCGCCTTGCGCAGCGCCGCCTTGCCGTCGAGGGTGACCAGCACGTCGGCGGTCTGGGTGGTCAGCAGTTCGAGGATGATGGCGCGGGCCTGCATCACCAGCACCGGTGTCTCGGTCATCTCGGCGGCCTGCGCCGCGTCGGCGACGACCAGCTGCACGGTGGCGCGGACGAACCGCGTCCCGCCCGGATCGGCGAGGTTGGCCACGAACGGCTCGAAGGCGACCAGGCCGCGGGCGCTGGCCGGAATCTCCCTGGCCTCGACCGCCGGCTCGGCGGCGTGGCGGCCGTTCCACCAGTACATCCCGCCGCCGCCGGCGCCCAGCAGGACGACTGCGGCGCCGATGAGCGGCAGCTTGCTCTTGGCCTTCGCCGGCGCCTTGCCGGCCTCGGCGGCTACTCCCTCGGCAGCCACTGCCACGCCACCCCGCCGCCCGCATGGGCGCCCTGAATCACGTCGATCGGCCCGTAGCCGTCGCCGAAGTCGATCTTGTCGTGGTCGGTCTGCACGGCGTTGATGCCCTCGGCCTTGAGCCGTTCGATCACCGCCGGGATGCTCTCGGGGCGCGGCGGATAGTCCTGGAAGATCCGCGCCGCGCGGTACTTCGAGGTCATCGCGTCGCGGATGCTCGGATCGTCGATCTTGCGGGCGTCGAAGCCGGCCAGCGAACTCCGGTAGGCGCCCGGGGTCACCTCGTCGCGCTTGGCCGTGGCGGCCAGGCCGGCGGCGCCTGAACCGCTCAACAGGCCGGTCAGGAACGAGCCGAACTCGGACGCCGTCAGCTTGCCGTCCTTGTCGGTGTCGAACCGATCGAGCACCTTCGCGACCAGCTGGCTGATCGGGTCGGCGCCGGTGCCGGCGGTCAGGGGGTTGAGACTCATGCGGTGGTCCTTTCCTCGGAAGACGGCGGGACATCGAAGGCGGCAAACGACGCCGCGGCGCGGCCGCGACGCCGCCGCGACGCCTCGTCGTCGGAGCCCGGCTGCTGCTGCCGGCGCTCGGCGCTGGCGTCGTGCCGCGGCCGCTCGTCGGAGACGATCAGGCGCTCGAGCCGCAGGCCCTGCTCGGCCAGGCCGTCGCGCAGCGACGCGCTGTGCGCGTCGATCCAGCGGCGCACGTCGGCGTTCTCGGCGTGCAGGGTCGCGGTCACACCGCCGCGCTCGACGGTGAGCGCGATCGTCAGCTCGCCGAGGTGCTCGGGGCGCAGCTGGACCCGCGCCTCGCCCTGCCCGGCTCGCCAGTGCAGGCGGATCGAACGGATGATCTGCGTCGGCAGGACGTCGTCGAGCGCGGCCGGCGCCGCGCTCGGCGGCGCCTCCACCAGGATCGACGACGGACCGGCGTCGCGCGCGGCGGCGGGTCCGGCGATGGTCGTCGGCAGCATCGGCCCGTCGGCGGCGCGCCGTTCGACGGCCACCACGGGCTCGGCCGGCGTGGCCCGGTCGCCGCTGCGGGCGTCGAGGCCCGGCGGGTCGCCGGCCGCCGCGACGGCTGGAATGAGCGGCGCCCCGCGCCCCTCGAGGGCGTCGGGAGCCGGGACGGTCGGGCTGCCGGCCGATGGCTGGCGCCGCAGGCGGCCGACCACCGACAGGGGCGACGATGCGTGCTCGACGGCGGCGCCCACGGGCGTCAGGACCGAGGCGTCAGCCGCCGCCGCTCGGGCCGGCGCTGCCGCCGCCTCGGGCGCGGCGGCCGCGAGGCGCGCGATTTCGGCGCGCGATGCCGGACCACCCGGCGATGGCGACGGCGGCGGAGGTTCGGCCGCGCCGCTGGTCGGACGCGGCGTCGCCGCGTCGAAGACACCGGCCGCGTCCTGACCGGTGGCGCGCGGACGGATCGTCGGCGACGCCGTCGGAGCCGGGCCGATGGTCTCGTCACCGGTCGAAGGCGAGGGCGGCGCGTCGGGCGACGGCGCGCGTGACGCAGAGCGCTCGCCGGCCGGTGCCGCCGCGGACGGTGGCGCATCGGCCGGTGGGGTCGTGTCCCCGCCCGTGGCGGCAGGTCCGGGCCCGACGGGTCGGGGCACCGCGGCCGCCGCCGTCGCACGCGCGTCGGTCTCGACGGCACGGCCGTCGATCGCCACGGCCGCCGCCGTCCCGGTGCCGGCGGCGACGAGGTCGCTCGCGGCGGCGCCGGCGCTGGCGGCAGCGCCGCTGGCATCGTCGACAGCGGCGGCCACGGGTGGCGCGCCCGCAGCGGCGGTCCCGAAGGCCTGGCGCGTCGCCGTCTGGCGGCCTCGACCGCTCGTCAGATCGTCGACCGCGACCTGGCTGGCGACGTCGCCGCTCGACGGCGGCTCGGCGCCGGTGATCTCAGCGGGCGGTGGCGGTGGCGCGATCGGCAGCAGCGGCCACGGCCAGCCGGCATCGCCCGCACTCGCGGGCGTCGACGTCGGTGCGCACTCCGCTGGCGCGTCGGACTCGAGGTCGGCCGACGCCGTGCCCCCGGCGGCGCTCGACCGGCGCGGGCTGCCCGGTGTGGCGGACCCGGCCGCTGCGCCGGCGGCGACCAGGTGCGCGACGACGTCGCCGAACGACACCACGGGGTCGGCGGTGGCCGCCGCGGCCGCCGGCGGCATCGCGCCGCCGGCGGCCACCGGCCCGAGCTGGATCCCGGCGATCACCGCAGCCGTCCTAGCGCTTGAGGTTCAGCGTCTCGACGAGCAGTTCGTCGGCGACGGTGATGCTGCGCGAGTTGGCCTGGTAGCCGCGCTGCGCGAGGATCATCTGGGTGAACTCCTGGGCGATGTCGACGTTCGACTGCTCCAGGGCCGCCCCGAAGACCGTGCCGCGGCCGCCGGTGTTGGCGGTACCGATGTTGGGGATGCCCGACGCCTCGGTCTCGCCGAAGCGGTTCGAGCCGAGCTTGTAGAGCCCCTGCGGGTTGTTGAAGCTGGCCATCGCCAGGGTGGCGATGATCACGGTGCGGCCGGCGCCGATGGTGGCGATCAGGTTGCCGTCCGGATCGATGCTGATCGGATTGATCGAGCCGGCGGCGTAGCCGTTCTGCGAGATCGACGAGGTGGCCGAGGTGCCGGCGTAGCCGGTGAGCGCGGCGACGCCGTTGGCGTCGTAGAGATCCCAGGTGAAGTTGGTCGCGGCGGCGCCGTTGGCCCACGCCGGGCTGGTGACGACCACGTCGGCGGCCGGGCCGGTGAGGTTGCCGTTGGCGTCGAAGGTGATGGCGCCGGTGGCGATCGAGAACGGCGTGCCGGGGGTGCCGCCGGTCACTTCGGCGCCGGGCACGCTGATGTCGTAGCCCCACGCGCCCGGGCCGGTGTTGGTGTAGGTGATGGTGGCGACGTGCACGGCGCCGAGGGCGTCGTAGATCTGCACCGACGCGGTGAAGGTGTCGCCGACGGCGGCCGAGGCGTTGAGGTTGGTCACCGTGCCGAACAGCGTCGTCGGGCCGGGCGCGCGCAGGATCCCGGGCGACACGACGATGTCGCCGGGCTCACCGGTCGTGATGATGTTGCCGGTCAGCGGATCGATGGCGGTGTAGCCCTGCACCGGCAGCCCGTCGCTGGTCACCAGCCGGCCGTCGTCGTCGAACGAGAAGTCGCCGGCGCGGGTGAACGAGCGGTCGTTGATGCCGTTGCCGACGACGAAGAACCCCCGTCCCTGGATGGCCACGTGGGTCGAGACGCCGGTGCTCTCCACGCCGCCCTGGTTGAAGTTGGGCGTGATGGCGCCGGTGGTCACGCCGAGGCCGATCTGCATCGGGTTGGAGCTGGCGCCGGCGGCGTTCTGGCTGACCAGGTCCATGAACGAGACCGAGCTGGCCTTGAACGCGATGGTGTTGATGTTCGCCAGGTTGTTGCCGATGACGTTCAGCTTCTGCTGGTTGGCGAAGAGGCCCGAGAGGCTTGCCGAGAAACCCATGCTGTGTCCTTCCGTGAGCGGAGATGACGACGGTCGTGCCGGCGACTCCGCCGCCGACGGTTCAAACGAAGTGCCAGCGCAGCCGTCGGTTCAAGTGGCCGCGGATCGCGCCGATTACGCCGATGTCCGCGCCCCTGCCGGCGCGGCGCGGTCGGCCGGACGACGGCGCGTGTCGGCGGGCCGGACGCCCGCCGCGTCCGGCGCCCGGTCGCTAGCTGTCGCCCGCCGCGGTCGTCGGCTCGGTGGCGACCAGCGTCACCAGCAGCTCCAGCGTCTGATTCATGCGCTGCAGCTGTTCGAGCTGGCTGAAGGTGGCCAGCTGGGCGAGGAACTCGCCGTCGGCCTGCGGCTGGGTCGGGTCCTGGTGCTGGAGCTGGGTCACCAGCAGGTTGAGGAACGCGTTGCGGCCCAGCCCTTCGTCCTGGCTGGCCGGGTTCACCGCGTTACCGGCCGAGGCCGGGGTCGGGGTCACGCTCGAGATCGTCGACACGGTCGCATCCTCCGGCGTCGGTCCGCTGCGCGAAGTACCGCGCGGTGGCGACGCTGTCCATCTCGCGGGCGTGTTCGCGATCGGCCTCGAGCCGATGGCGGCGCCAGGCGCGATCGCGCAGGCGTTCGAGCACCCGGCGTCGCTGCACGGCGTCACGCACCACGACCGACGCGCCCTCGACGATGGTCGCGGCCCGGGCCGCGGCCAGCCGCCGCTGGTCGACGTCGTGTCGGAGGCGGAAGATCCAACTTCGGTGCCACGCCAGCGTGGCGGCGGTCGCGCCGTCGCGCTGGACGCGGCCGAGGGCGCGGGCGGCCTCCAGCACCGCCTCGCCGGCGCGGACGACGGCCTGATCGGCGCGTGCCTGCACGTCCTGGGCGCGGGTCAGCACCTCGCGGGCGGCGTCTTCCTGGCGCCGCCGCAGCTCCAGCAGCGCCGCCGGGCGGAAGCGGAACGGGCGCATCGCCGGTTACAGCGCCTGCAGGCCCGCCAGCGCGTCCGGGAACTCGACGCGGGTGTCGGCGGGCTGACAGAGGAACCGGGCGATGGCGTCCTTGCGATCGAGCGCGGCGTCGATGCGCGGCGTCGTCCCCTTGGTGTAGGCGCCGACACTGACCAGATCCTCGCTGTCGCGCAGCGTCGCCAGCCATTCGCGCACCTGCCCGGCGCGGCGGCGATGCTCGACGTCGGTGACGTCGGGCATCGTGCGGCTGATGCTGCCCAGCACGTCGATGGCTGGATAGTGGTTGCGGGCGGCCAGGTCGCGCGACAGCACGATGTGGCCGTCGAGGATGCCGCGCACCGCGTCGGCGATCGGCTCGTTGACGTCGTCGCCGTCGACCAGCACCGAGTACACGGCGGTGATGCTGCCCTTGCCACGGACGTTGCCGGCCCGCTCGAGCAGCCCGGGCAGCAGGGCGAACACCGACGGCGGATAGCCCTTGGCGGTCGGCGGCTCGCCGGCGGCGAGCCCGACCTCGCGCTGCGCCATCGCGAAGCGGGTCACCGAGTCCATCATCAGCAGGACGTGACGGCCCTGGTCGCGGAAGTACTCGGCGATCGCCGTGGCGCCGTAGGCGGCGCGCATGCGCACCAGCGGCGGGCTGTCGGAGGTCGAGACGACGACCACGGCCCGGGCCAGGCCGTCAGGGCCGAGATCGTGTTCGAGGAAGCTGCGCACCTCGCGGCCGCGTTCGCCGACCAGGCCGAGCACGACCACGTCGGCGGCGGTGCCGCGGGCGATCATGCCGAGCAGCGTGCTCTTGCCGACGCCGCTGCCGCCGAACAGCCCCAGGCGCTGGCCCCGCCCGCAGGTCAGCAGGCCGTCGATCGCCCTGACCCCGGTGCCGAGCGGGCTAACGATCGGCGCGCGGTCGAGCGGGTTCATCGCCGCCGGCCTGAGCGGCGCCCGGTCGGCCACCGCCAGCGGGCCGCGACCGTCGAGCGGGCGGCCGAGCCCGTCGATGACCCGGCCCAGCAGCCCGTCGCCGGCCGGCAGCGACAGCACGCCGCCCTTGAGGACGATGCGGTCGCCGGGGCGGATGCCGGCGGTATCGCCGAGCGGGACCGAGACCAGGCGGCCGTCGCGAAAGCCGACGACCTCGACCGGGAGCGACGGGCCGCCGGCGCCGCGACGCAGCTCGCAGACGTCGCCGACGCGGGCGCGCGGGCCGGCCGATTCGACCACCAGGCCGACGACGCGGGTGACGGCGCCGAACGGCGGCGCCGGCTCGCTCTCCTCCAACCGGCGCAGGTAGGGGGCGAGCGCCACCCGCGGCTCAGGCGCGGCGGGGTGCATCGTCGAGAACCGGTTCGACCGCGGCTGCCGCGGTCTCGTCGCCGAGCAGGGCCCGGGTCAGCTCGTCGAGCTGGGCCCCGACGCCGACATCGACCGATCCGACATCGCTGCGCACCACGCAGCCGCCGCGGCGCACCGCCGGGTCGGCGACGATCTCGATGGCGTGCCCGGCGGCGGTGAGCGCTGCCCGGCTGCGACCGACGACGGCGGCGAGATCGTCGGGGTGCAGGCGGATGCTGGCGGTGGTCGCATCGGTCAGCCGGTCCAGCGCCACGCGGGCCATGGCCAGCAGCAGATCCGGGTCGATCGAGGCCTCGCGGTGGATCACCTTGCGGGCGATGGCCAGGGCCAGCTCGACCAGCTGGTGTTCGGTGCGGTGCATCAGCTCGGCGCGCAGACCCTGGAGCTCCTCGATGGTCTGCGCCAGCCGGCGCAGCATCGCGTCGGCGCGGGCGACCGCGGCTTCGTTGCCGGCCCGCTCGCCCTGGGCGTAGCCCTTGGTGAAGGCGTCGCGTTCGATGGCCGACAGCGCCTCGGCGCTCGGCACGGTCTCGGGCGCCGCCGGCGCCGGCACGGCCTGGGCCGCCGGCCACGACGCCGCCGGCCGGCGTGGCGCCGTTCCGCCCCAGTCGAACGGCTCGACCGGGATCGAACGATCGACCCGCCGGGCCCTAGACGACATACGGCTCACCGGCGTTGCCGGTCGTGATCACGCCCTCGTCCTCCAGCTTGCGGGCGATGGCGACGATCTCCTGCTGGGCCTTCTCCACTTCGCGCAGCCGCACCGCGCCCATGAGGTCCATCTCCTCCTTGAGCAGCTCACCGGCGCGCTTGGACATGTTCGAGAAGAACCGCTCGCGGATGGCCTCGCTGGCGCCCTTCAGGGCGATGGTCAGCGACTTCTTGTCGGCCCGGTTGACCAGTTCGCGGATGCCGGTGTCCTCGACGCTGGCCAGATCGTCGAACACGAACATCAGGTTGCGAATCTGCACCGCCAGGTCCTGCGAGCGCTCCTCGACGGTTTCGAGGGCCCGCTGGCTGAGGCCGCGCTCCATGCGGTTGAACAGCTCGGCCACCGCCTTGACGCCGCCGTGCTGCTCGCGCGAGGCGCCGCCGAGCTGCTTGAGCCGCTGATCGATCACGCTCGAGATGCGGGCGATGACCTCGGGCAGGATCTCGTCGATGCTGGCCATCCGCATCAGCACGTCGGCGCGCAGGTCGTCGGGCAGCAGGGTGACCAGCTGGGCGGCGCTGGCGGCGTTGAGGTGGGCGAGGATCACGGCGATGGTCTGCGGGTGCTCGCCGAGGATGAACTTGGAGAGCTGCTGCGGGTTGGCCTTCTCGAGCGAGGCGAAGCCGGCCGTCGCCGTCGACGAGGCGGTGACGCGGTCGAGGATGCGGCGGGCCGAATCGGGGCCCAGCGACTTCACCAGCAGCCGGCGGGCGTGGTCGACGCCGCCGTTGGCGATGTGATCGGCAGCCGTGGTCAGCTGACTGAACTCGTCGAGCACGTCGACGCCGACTTCGGTCGACACCGTGTTGATCGCGGCCACCTCGCGGGCGAGGGCTTCGATCTCGTGCTCCTGGAGGTGCTTGAAGACCTCGGCCGAGCGCTCCTCGCCGAGCGCCATCATCAGGATGGCGGCCTTGCGGGCGCCCGACATCGGGTCGGCGGGGGGCGGCGCGGTCACGGCTTACTTGTCCTCCTGGGCGATCCAGGCGCGCACCAGCTGGGCGACGTGCTCCGGCTTCTGCTCGGCCTGCTGCGCCAGCCGCTTGGTCAGCGCCGGCAGCCGTCCGGGATCGCGCCGCACCGGCGCCTCGGCCTCGACGCGGGCCTGCATCTCGCTTTCGAGTTCGGCGACGGTGCGGGCGGCGGGCAGGCCGGCGGGCGCCGTCGCCACCAGCCCGGGGGTCATCGCGGCGCGGACCATCGGCCGCAGGATGGCCAGCAGGGCGACCAGCGCCAGCACGAACACCATCACCCAGCGCAGCACCTCGCCGATCGACATACCGAGCACCGACACGACGGTCGGCGAGACCTGACGCCACCACGGCGCCGGCACGTCCGGTTCGCTCGGCCCCGGCACGTCGTCGAACGCGATGTTCTCGACGGTGAGCTGATCGCCGCGAGTCTGATCGAGGCCGACGGCGGCGGCGACCAGCCGCTGGATGCGCTCCATCTCGGCCGGGTCGCGGGGCGTGCTGGTGGGCGCGCCGCCGTTCTCGCCGGCCGCCCGCACGTTGTCGACCAGCACGGCGACCGACAGCCGGGCGATGCGTCCGCCGGGCGAGGTCGTGTGCGTCGTGGTCCGGCTCACTTCGTAGTTGACCGTCTCGGTCGTGCGACCCGACTGCGCCGGCGTCGGGGCCACGGCCGCCGCCGGCGTGGCGGTGCTGGCCTCGGGCGGCGCATTGGCGCGCGCCCCGGCGACGCCGCCGGCAAGGCCGCCGGGCCGGCCCGAGGCCGCGATGGTGGTGTCGCTGGACGTCTGGCGGCTGCGCAGCACCGTCTCGGGATCCCAGCGCTCCTCGGTCTGTTCCTCGGAGGCGAACGTGAGCGGCGCCGAGACGTTGACGCGGACGTGCCCGACGCCCAGTACCGGCTCGAGCATCGCCACGACCTTGGTGGCCAGCTCGCGCTCGATCCGCTGCTGGCGCTCGATCGCGCCGGTCCCGGTGGTGGCGTCGGCGGCCTCCTCGGTGCGTGACAGCGGCCGCCCGAAGGTGTCGACGATCACCACCGATTCGGGCCGCAGCGACTCGACGCTGGCCGCGACCAGGCCGGCGATCCCGGCGACGGTCGCCGGCGCCAGCGGTCGCTGGTTGCGCAGCCGCAGCACCACCGAGGCCTTGGCCTGCTCGGCGCTGCCGGCAAAGAGCGAGTCCTTGGCCAGGGCGATGTGCACGCGCGCGTTCTGCACCTCGGCGATCGTGGAAATGGTGCGCGCCAGCTCGCCTTCGAGGCCGCGCCGGTAGTTGACGTGCTCGAGGAACTCGGTGGTGCCGAAGGAGGTGCGGTCGAAGATCTCGAAGCCGATGCGGCCGGCGGCCGGCAGCCCCTGCGACGCCAGGTCGAGACGCAGCTCGTCGAGCCGGGTGTCGGGCACGAGCACCGTCTGGCCGCCCTGCTCCAGCCGGTACGGGGTGTCGGCGGCCTTGAGGCGGGCGACCACCGCCGCCGCCGACTCGGGATCCAGATCGGTGTAGAGCACCGTGTAGGACGGCGCCCCGACCCAGTAGGCAGAGCCAGCCACGACGCCGACGACGGCGACGAAGGCCGCGGCGAGCGACGCGATCTGGCGCCCGGACAGCGAGGTCCAGAGCCGGGAGACGTGGGCGACGAGGGACTCGGGGTTCACGAATCAGCCGCGATCAGATGGGCATGCGCATCAGGTCCTGGTACGCCTGCACGAGCTTGTTGCGGACCTGGACGGTGAGCTGCATCGCCACTTCGGCGCGATGCAGCGCCAGCATGGCGGTGTGCACGTCGCCGGAGCCGGCGACCATGTCGGCGACGGCGGCATTGGCGTCGCCGGCCGACGCCTCGACCGACGACAGCAGCGCGTCGAGCGAGGTGGCGAAGCCGCCGCCGGCAGCGGCGCTGTCGCCGGTGCCGGCGGTGCCGGGCGTCGCCGGCGTGACGGCGGAGGTGGCGGCGGCGGCGATCGCGGTGGTGAGGGCCATGGTGACCTACCGTCCGAGTTCCAGCGCCCGCTGGATGGTGTCGCGAATCAGGTTGATGGCGGTGAGGTTGGCCTGGTAGGCGCGGGCGGCGCCGAGCATGTCGACCATCTCCTCCGGCACGTCGACGTTCGGGGTGGCGACGAAGCCCTGGGCGTCGGCATCGGGGTGCGACGGCTCGTAGCGCCGCCGCGGCGCGGCCTGGTCCTCGACCACGTCGCTGACCTGCACGCCGATTGCGTCGGCGTCGCCCAGCGCGGTGGCGAACGGATCGACCGGCGTGGCGCTGAGCACCACGTCGCGACGGCGGTACGGCTGGCCGTCGGCGCCGCGCGTCGACTCGGCGTTGGCGATGTTCGAGACGGCGACCTCGATGCGGGCGCGCTGCGCGTCGAGGGCGCTGGCGCTGGCGGCGATCGCGGCGGAGAGTCCTGACATCTAATCCCTCCTACCGGCCTTCGTTGATGGCGTAGCGGACCAGCCGGAACTTGGCGGCCAGCGCCGTCTGCGCCTTGCTGAAGTCGCCGGCGGCGCGGGTCATCGCCAGCAGCTCGCGATCGAGCTGGACGTTGTTGCCGTCGCGGCGCGACGCCAGGCCCGCGGACTCGTCGACCGCCACCCCGGCGTCGGGAGCCGGCAGGTGCCGGGCGCTGGTCCGCCGCAGGCCGCCGAGTTCCGAGTTCAGCGCGTCGTCGAAGGACACCTCGCGGGTGCGATAGCCCGGGGTGTCGAGGTTGGCGAGGTTGCTGGCCGCCACGGTCTGACGCGCGACGGCGGCGTTCATCTGGCGCCCCAGCGCCGCGAGAATCGCGTGGTCGGTGATCTCAGGCACGATGCCCGGCCGGTGAGCAAGACCGATGCCCACCATTCAAGCTGGCGCAATTCGCGCCGATTCCTTCAGACGCGGCCGCGTCGCTGTCGAGGCGCCGACACGTCAGCGTCGGCTCGTCGTCGGCACCGTCAGCGCCGGCGCGTGCAGTTCGAGGCGGGCCACCGCAGCCTCGAGCCGGGCCAGGCGGTCGGCCACCTCGGCGAGCGGGGCCTGGCACTGGTGCGCACCCGCCCCCGGGCCATGGTGCAGCAGCGATCGGTTTTCCTGCTCGAGGGCCTGCCGGTCGGCGATGCGCTGCAGGATGACGTCGAGCTGCCCCAGCGAGAACGGCTTGGTCAGGTAGTCGTAGGCGCCGAGGCGGACGGCGGCGATCGCCGAGTCGAGCGACGCGTAGCCGGTGACGATGACGACGTAGCACGAGGCATTTGCTTGACGCGCAGCGCGGAGCACCGCCAATCCGTCGGCGCCCGGCAAGCTCAAATCTGTAACTACGACACCGAATCGTCCTTGCGAGCGCTCGAGCGTGGCGATGGCCGCGCGGCCGTCGGTCGCCCCGGCCACCTGCAGGCCACGCTTGAGAAAATAGGCCAAAATGACTTCTCTGACCCCTTCGTCGTCATCGACGACGAGGACTTCCCCGGGCGAAAATGGACGAGATGGCATAGCCGTTGCAGCGGTGTCGGTCGCTTGACGCTCTCACTGACACATCGGCAACCAGCCGCCGGAACTTCGATCGGACCCCGCCGGCGCCGCTGACGCCTGCCCACTCCTCCGCCCGTCCCATGACCCAGAGTGCTTCCGCTACCGTTCTCGTCGTCGAAGATGAAGCCGAACTGCGCGTCCTCGTCGCGGAGTCGCTCGAGGCCCAGGGCTTCGCCGTGGCCCAGTCCGACACCGCCGCCGACGCGCTGGCCCGGCTCGAAGGCTTCGCCTACGACGCGCTGGTCGTCGATCTGCGCCTCCCCGATGCCGACGGCATGGACGTCCTCGACGCCGCGCTCGCCCGCTATCCGGAAATCCGGGCGGTGGTCATGACCGGCTTCGGGGGCGTGGACGAAGCGGTCAAGGCCATCAAGCGCGGCGCCGTCGACTTCCTGATCAAGCCGTTTCAGCTCGGCGGACTCGGGCACATCCTGCAGGCGGCGGTCACCGAGCGCACCCTGCGCCTCGAGAACGCCCAGCTGCGCGCCCAGCTGCGCGAGCGCTTCAGCTTCGACAGCGTGATCGGCAAGAGCCCGGCGATGCAGCACGTCTTCTCGACCCTCGAACTGGTGTCGCCGATGACCAGCGGCGTGCTCATCCAGGGCGAGACCGGCACCGGCAAGGAGCTGATCGCCCGCACCATCCACCACAACAGCCCGCGCCGCGACCAGCCGTTCGTGGCCTTCAACTCGGCGGCGATTCCCGAGACGCTGGCCGAAGCCGAACTCTTCGGCCACGTGAAAGGCGCCTTCACCGGCGCGGTCGCCGCCCGGGTCGGCCGCTTCGAGCTGGCGCACCGCGGCACGCTCTTCATCGACGAAGTGGCGACCATGTCGCTGGCCCTGCAGGCCAAGCTGCTGCGCGCGCTGCAGGAGCGCGAGGTCGAGCGCGTCGGCGAGTCCCGCGCCTTCAAGTTCGACATCCGGGTCATCGCCGCCAGCAACACCGACCTGCGCAAGCTGGTCAAGGAGGGCAGCTTCCGCGAGGACCTCTACTACCGGCTGAACGTCGTGCCGATCACGCTGCCGCCGCTGCGCAACCGCCGCGAGGACATCCCGCTCATCGCCCAGCACTTCCTGCAGAAGTCGTGCGCGCACAACGGCCTGCCGCCGCGCAGCCTGGCCCAGGCGACGCTCAGGATGCTCATGGACTACGCCTGGCCGGGCAACATCCGGCAGCTCGAGAACGCCATCGAGCACGCCGTGGCGATGAGCGGCGCCGGACGCGAGATCCAGCCGGCGATGCTGCCCGAGGAGATCCGTCTGCCCGAGGCGCCGTCGATGCTGACCCCGGTCACCATCCCCGACGAGGGCCTCGATTTCACCTCGGTGATGACCCAGCTCGAACGCGAACTGCTCCGCCGCGGGCTGGAGAAAACCGGCGGCAACAAGCGTCAGGCGGCGCGGCTGCTCAACCTCAGCCGCACGACGCTCATCGACAAGCTGAACCGCCTCGGCGGCGAGGCGGCGGCGCCGTCAGCCGCGTAGCCGGATCGTCGCTACCGTTCCGCCGCCGACGGCCGGGCCGACGGCGAGCGAGCCGCCGGCGCGCTCGACGAGCGCCCGCGACACCAGCAGCCCGATCCCGAGACCCGTCGTCGCGGCGGGCGGCGGCCACAGACCGACCTCAGCGGCGGCCGACGGCGTCAGCCCCGGGCCGTTGTCGGCGACCGTGACGGTGACCCCGTCCGGGTCGCGGGCCACGGCCAGCACCAGCGCCGCGTCGGCACGATCGGCCAGGGCGGTCTCGGCGTTGACCACCAGATTCAGCAGCACCTGCGTCAGCGCCCTCGCCGGCGCCTGCACCCTGGCCTCCTCGCCGCGGACCTCCGCCGTGATGCGGCCCTTGCGCAACGCGTACTGCCGGAGCTGAAGCACCCGTTCGCACAGCGCCCGGACGTCGACGGTCTCGGCCGGGCGCTCCGGCTCGCGCGAGAACGCCGTGAGCCGTTGCAGCGCGCCGGTGGCGCCCAGGGCCTGCTGGACGATCGAGGCGCTCCGGCGAGCCACGGCGTCGGGGCTGGCGTCGAGGCCGAGCATCTCGGCCGCGCCGCTCATCACCTGCAGGGCGTTGCTGACGTCGTGCACCGTCGCGGCGACCATCCGCGTCACCAGGCCGTGACGGTTGACCGCCTCCAGCCAGTCGAGCGGCGGATCGACGGCCGCATCCCACGGGCGGCTCCTCGGCGCGGCAGACACGCGCGTCACCTTACCATGCAGCCCATCGGCGGGCCTGGGCGTCAAGGAATCGACGGCCCGGCGGAACCGCCGTCGGCGTCGCCGAGGTAATCCCGGCGGCGCGCCGGCGCAATTGCACACAATATTTTGCCGTTGCATGGAAAATTTGTGTAACCTCCACTGGCACTCGGGTTGCTCTTCCTGAGTCAGGTCGGTTGCGGATCCCCCTCCTCGCCCGACCGCACGGACGCCCGGCGTCGACGACGCCCCGTGCGGCCGGCCGTGCGTCAGCACCGATCGCTAGCGAGGAACCGCGGGATGCTGGACTGGTTCGTCACCAACCCGAACAGCACGAGCCTCGCCCTGACCGGCGTCGCCGCGATCTGCGGCCTTGCGGCCGGCGCGGCGTGGCATCGCCGACGCCGGGCCGCTCCCGACGCGGCCTTGGTCGTCCCGTCCCCTCCCGCCGCGGCAGTGCCCGCTCCGCCACCGGCCGCCGCGCGTTTCGCCATGCTCTTCGAGCAGTGCCCGCTGCCGCTCCTGCTCACCACTGAAGCGGGTGGCGAGGTGCTCGAGGTGAACCACGCCCTCGAAGGGCTCGCCGGGCGCCCGGCCGCCGCGCTGCGCGGCGGCAGCGTGTTCGATCTCGGGGGCCACGACGGCCCCGGGGACCGCCTCCGCCACCTGGAAGCCATCCGCAGCGGCGCTGGACGGGCGGTGCGTGAGTTCCGGATGCGGACCGCGGCCGGTCGCGACCTGCACCTGCTGGCGCACACGACCCGGGTGACCGTCGACGGGCGTGCCTGCCTGCTGACCGCCCTGACGGACACGACGGCGACGCCGCGGCTGGATGACCGCCTGCTCTACGCCCAGCGCATGGAGGTCATCGGCCGCCTGTCGGGCGGGGTCGCTCACGGCTTCAACAACCTGCTCACCGTCATGCAGGGCCACCTCGATGCGCTGGCCGGCGAACTGCCCCGCACCGCGACCGCCGAGCGCCGGCTCGAGATCCTGCGCCGGTCGGTGGCCGAAGCCTCGCGCATCACCAGCGGTCTGCTGACCTTTGCCGGCCGCAACCCGGTGAGCGCCACGCTGGTCGACGTCAACACCGTGCTCGAAGACCTGGCGCCGATGCTGGCCGGCACCCTGGGCGACGGCATCGAGGTGGCGTGGGATCGGGCGCGCGCCCCGGTGCCGGTGATGCTCGGCCAGCCGCAGCTGGCGCAGGTGCTCCTCAACCTGGCGCTGAACGCCCGCGAGGCCATGCCCGAGGGCGGCCGCCTCGCCATCTCGACCCGCCGCGTCGATCTCGGCGATGCCGCGGCGATGCCCGGCCCCGGCACCTGGGTGGTCGTCACGGTGGCCGACAGCGGGCACGGCATGGACGACGCCGTCCGCCGCCACATGTTCGAGCCGTTCTTCACGACCAAGGCCGGCCAGGGTTCGGGCCTCGGGCTGTCGATCTGCCTGGGCATCGTCGAACAGGCCGGCGGCCATATGGTCGCCGACTCCAGCCCGGGACGCGGCACCACCATCCACCTGTATCTGCCCTGGGCGGGGGCTGATGCCGTCCCCGGGGTCCAGGCCCGGGCCCTGCACCTCGCCGGCGGGCCGCGGCCGGCCATCCTGCTGGTCGAAGACGAGCCCGACGTCCGCGACATCGTCGCCGAGATCCTCCGGCGCGCCGGCCATGTCGTGCATGCCGCCGACGGACTCACCGCCGTGCAGGCGCTGCTCGGACGCGGCGGCCTGACCCTCGACCTGCTGCTGACCGATCTGGTGCTGCCCGAGGGCAGCGGCCTGGACGTGGCCACGCTGGTGCGCGCGCATCATCCCGACGTCCCGGTCCTGTTCATGTCCGGCTACTCGGAGGCCGTCTTCTCGGGCGGTGAGCGCGTCGAACACCTGCTGCCCAAGCCGTTCGCCGCCCGCACGCTGCTGGCCAAGGTGGACGAACTGATGGCTCCGCGGCAACGGGCCGCAGCGTCGTAAACCCTCCGACGCCCCGGTTCAAGCCGACGGCCGCCGCGGCCGATGTCCAGCGCAGGGTCATGCCTGCCGCCGATCGGATCCACGTCGCCCGCCAGCCGATTCTCGACCTGCAGCAGCGCGTCACCGGCTACGAGCTGCTCTACCGCGCCGACGCCGCCGACCGCTCCTACGTCGGCGGCACGACCCAGGCGTCGGCACGGGTGCTGAGCGATGCCCTGGTCGGCATGGGCCTGGAGACCCTGACCGACGGCCGCCGGGCGTTTCTCAACCTGTCGACCGAAGTGCTGCTCTCGGACGCCAGCAGCCTGCTCGACCCGAAGACCGTCGTGCTCGAACTGCTCGAGGACGTGCGGGTCACGCCCGACGTCGTCGAGGTGTGCCGGTCGCTCGCCGCGCGCGGCTACCAGCTCGCCCTCGACGACTTCGTGCCCGGCTCGGACGCCGAACAGCTGCTCCCACACGCCCGCTACGTGAAGCTCGACGTCCTGTCGCTGGCACCCGACGTCCTGGCCGCGCACGCGCCGCGCCTGCTCGCCGGCGGCCTGACGCTGCTGGCCGAGAAGGTCGAAACCCCGGCGATGGTGGCCACGGCGGCCGGGCTCGGCTGCACGCTGTTCCAGGGCTACTACTTCTGCCGCCCGCACACGATGACGATGCGGCCGCTGTCGGCCAGCCAGGTGACGCAGATGCGGCTGGTCGCGGCGCTGCTGCAGCCGTCGGCGTCGATCCTGCAGGTCGAAGACCTGCTCAAACACGACGCGTCGCTGACCTACCGGATCCTGCGCTGCGTGAACTCGGCCGGCTACGGCGTGCGGCGCGAGATCCGGTCGATTCGCGACGCGCTGCTCCTCGTCGGGCTCGACCAGGTGCGCAAGTGGGCGTCGCTGTGGGCACTGGCGGGAGTCAATCGCGGCCCGGCGGAGCTGGCGACGATGACCATCCTCAGGGCGCGCACCTGCGAACTGGTCGGCGCGGCGCTCGGTCACGCCGACCACGGCGCCGGCTACTTCCTGCTCGGCCTGTGCTCGCTGCTCGACGCGCTGCTGCAGCACCCGATGCCGCAGGTGATCGCCGACCTGCCGCTCGGGGCCGAGATCCGCGCCGCCCTGCTCGGCGAACCGACGCCGGCCCGGCGGGTGCTCGATGCCGTGGTGCTCCACGAACGCGGCGCGTTCGACGAGGCGATCGCGGCCGGCGAGCCGGCCGGGCTCGACGCCGGCGTGCTGGCCACCGCCGCCGCCGAGGCGCTGGCCTGGGCGCACGGCGTGCAGACCGCGGCCCGGGCCGCCTGATCGCGCTCGCGCCCCCGTGGCTGGCGGCGGCCGGCAGGCGTTGCACACAATTTTTCCGCGCTGCACACGAATTGAGGAAGGCCGATGCGATGATCTTCGCGCGGGCGGCGAACTCGCCGCCCGCGGAAGGATCGAAGGTCTGCGTGGGAACCCAGTGCGCGGACCGGACCCTGGCGACCCTCCCCTGCGCCGGTCCGGTCGTCCTGGTGCGTGGCGAAGGGGACGGGTGTATCCGCGGAGTCTCGGCGGCATGAGGCCGGCCGAGCGCTTCGCCGCGCCGGACTGGGTCGCCGAGGCCATCGCCCGCGCGCCGGGCCCGACGGCGACGTCGGCCGCCGGCCCGGCGCCCGATCCCGGGCTGTTCGACGCCCTCGACGACGGCGTGGCCCTGGTCGGCGCCGACGGTCGCATCGTCTGGACCAACGCCGCCTGGGGACGCCTGTTCGGCTGCGCCCCGGCCGCTCTCCGCCACACCCCGCTCCACCGCCTCCTGCCGTCGCCCGGGGCCCCGCTGCCATCCGGTCCCGGCGCCGCGGCCGATGCCGGATGGACGACCGCGGCCGGCTGTCGGGCCGACGGCACGGCCGTCGCGGTGGATGTCCGCGTCCGCGTGGTCGCCGTCGGACCGCATCGCCAGGCGCTGGTCACCGCCCGCGACGCCGGGCCCCGCCAGCTGGTCGAACGGACCCTGCGTGCCAACACCGACCTCAGCGAACAGCTGCAGCGGTCACAGAAGATCGGCGCCCTCGGCCGCCTCGCCGGCGGCGTCGCCCACGACTTCAACAATCTGCTGCAGGTGATCGGCGGCTATGCCGAGGCGCTCGGCGTCGACCGGCTCGACCGCGAGTCGCGGCGGCGCGTCCTCGACAGCATCCAGAACGCCACCGACCGGGCGTCGTCACTCACCCGCCAGCTGCTCGCCTTCGGCCGCCGCCAGGTGCTGGTGCCGCAGGTGCTCGACTTGAACGCGACCGTCCGCTCGCTCGAGCACATGTTGCGGCGGGTGATCGGCGAGGACGTCACGCTGGCCAGCGTGCTCGCCGACGATCTGCAGCGGGTCAAGGTCGATGCCGGCCAGATCGAGCAGGTGGTGCTCAACCTGGCGATCAACGCCCGCGACGCCATGCTCGACGGCGGCACGCTCGAGATCGTCACCGCCAACCGCCAGGTCGGCGACGACTTCCATCCCGTCGGGCTGCCGGTCCGCGTGCCCGCCGGCAACTGGGTGGAACTGGTCGTGAAGGACACCGGATGCGGGATGGACGCCGACACCGCGCTCCAGGCGTTCGAGCCGTTCTTCACCACCAAGGACGCCTCGCGGGGCAGCGGCCTGGGCCTGTCGATGGTCTACGGCATCGTCAAGCAGAGTGGCGGCTACACCTGGATCGACTCGACGCCGGGTGTCGGCACCACGGTTCACGTCCTGCTGCCGGCCGTCGATGCCGCCCTCGAGCCGCAGCCGGCGGCCTCGCCCGACGCCGCCGTCGAGGCGCGGCCGGTGAGCGGGACGGTGTTGCTCGTCGAGGACGACCCCGAAGTGCGCGCGCTCTTTGCGACCTTCCTCGCCCACGCCGGCTACGAGGTGCTGGAGGCCGCCGACGGCCGCGAAGCGCTCGACGTCTTCGAAGAGCGCGCCGGCGGCGTCGACGTGGTGGTCACCGACGTGGTGATGCCCAACATCAGCGGCCCGGCCCTGGCCGGGGCGCTGCGCGCCCGGCGCCCGGACGTGAAGCTGTTGTACGTCTCGGGCTACAACGAGCAGGTCGACACCAGCGCCGGCGGCGAGCCCGGCGCCGTGCACCTTCCCAAGCCGGTGACGCGCACGGCGCTCCTCCGTCAGGTGGCGGCCCTGCTGGCCTAGCCGCCGCCCGCGCCCCCCCGCCCCTCCACGCTGAAGCCGGCGGGCGCCCGGCCGATTCCCTGGGGAGACGCCCGTGGACTTCAAGGCCTCCACTCGCTGGCCCGACCTCGACTCGGCTGGCGGCCCGCCGCCGGTCACCGTGCGGTTGCGCCGGCGCCAGTGCGAGTTGCCGCCGATGCCGGCGGTGGCGACGACACTGCTGTCGCTGCTGGCCAAGGAGCACGTCGGCCTGGCCGAGGTCAGCGCCGCCATCGCCGTCGACCCGACGGTGACGGCCGAGGTGCTGCGCGCCGCCAACAGCGCCTACTACGGCATCCGCGGCGAGGTGACCAACCTCCAGCACGCCGCGACGCTGCTCGGCCTCGAACGCATCCGCGCCCTCGCCGTGACCATCGGCGTGCGCCGCTACCTGGGGACCACGCTGGCGGCGCCGGCGGTACGGCGCTGCTGGCGGCACAACCTGGCCTGCGCCCTGACCGCGGATCAGCTCGCCAGACGTTGCGGCGGACATCGCGGCGACGCCTACACCGCCGGCCTGCTCCACGATCTCGGCCGGCTGGCGCTCGTCGTCGCGCATCCCACCGCCTACCCGGCGTTCCTCGACACCACACGCGCCACCGGCGCGCGGCTGCTCGCCGAGGAGCGCGACCTCTTTGCGATGGATCACTGCGAAGCCGGCCAGTGGTTCACGGCGCAGCTGCTGCTGCCACAGGGGTTCCAGGACGTCGCCCGCCATCACCACGATGCCGCGGCGGTCGGCCCGACCGACCTGCTGGCGCGCATCGGCGTGGCCTGCCGGCTCGCCGACCATCTCGGCTATTGGGTGGTCGTGCCGACGCCGCCGGACGAGGCCACCGACGCCGCCGCGGCGATCGACGCCCTGCTCGAGCCGCTGGCGCCGGCCCATCGCGCGTCGATCGCGAGCGAGCTGGACGAGCTGGCGGCCGAAGTCGCCCACGACGTCGGCCTGCTGGACGACCTGCTGGCCGCCTAGTCGCCGGCACACCCTCAAGCCGCGGGGACGGCCGCCGATTCCCCAGGTGGATTGCCTGCCCCGCCCAGCGTGACGACCGCCGGCCTCGAGGCGACCGCCCCGGCGGCGGCCGGCGCGACGCCCTCCCCGGACACCGACCGCGAGCTGGCGGCGCGGCTCGACCGCGCCCTCCAGGAGAACCGCGACCTCACCGAGCAGCTGCGCCGCTCGCAGAAGATCGGCGCCCTGGGCCGCCTCGCCGGCGGCGTCGCCCACGACTTCAACAACCTGCTGCAGGTCATCGGCGGCTACGCCGAAGCACTCGGCGCCGAGCGCGTGCCGCGCACGTCGCGCCGCCGTCTGGCCCGGCGGATCCGCCGCACCACCGACCGCGCCGCGGCCCTGACCCGTCAGCTGCTGGCGTTCGGACGCCGTCAACTGCTGGTGCCGGAGATTCTCGATCTGAACGTCACCGTGCTGTCGCTCGAACGGATGCTCACCCGCGTCCTCGGCGAAGACGTGCACCTGACCAGCGAGCTCGCCGGCGACCTCCGCCCGGTCAAGGTCGATCCCGGGCAGATCGAGCAGGTGCTGCTCAACCTGGCGATCAACGCCCGCGATGCCATGCCCGACGGCGGCGCCCTGGCCATCGTGACCGCCACCGAGAGCTTCGCCGGGCCGTGGATGCATCCGGCCCTGCCGGTCACGGTCCCGCCCGGCACCTGGGTCCGGCTGACCGTGCGGGACACCGGCTGCGGGATGGACAGCGACACCGCCGCGCAGGCGTTCGAGCCGTTCTTCACCACCAAGGACGCCGCCCGCGGCAGCGGCCTCGGCCTGTCGATGGTCTACGGCATCGTCAAGCAGAGCGGCGGCTACACCTGGATCGAGTCGGCCCCGGCGGCCGGCACCGCCGTGCACGTGCTGCTGCCGGCGGTCGAGGGCACGGTGGAGCCGCGCCGGCGCCGTCCCGCGGCGCTGCAGTCCGGCGTCGACGCCTGCCGCGGCACGGTGCTGCTCGTCGAAGACAACGCCGACGTGCGCGGCCTGTTCACCGGCTTCCTGCGCCAGGCCGGCTACGACGTGATCGAGGCCGCCGACGGCCAGGACGCGCTGACGCTGTTCGACGACGCCGGCCGGCCGGTCGATCTGGTCGTCACCGACGTGGTGATGCCGCACATGAGCGGGCCGGCGCTGGCCGGGGCGCTGCGCGCCCGCCAACCGGACATCAAGCTGCTCTACGTCTCGGGCTACGCCGACGAACTCGACCTCGACCGCTCGTCGCAGCCGCGGCCGACGGTGCTGCACAAGCCGGTGACGCGCAGCACGCTGGTGCGCAAGGTGGCGGCGCTCATCGCACCGACGGTCCGCCAGCCGGCGTGAGCGCCGTCACCAGCGACGATACCGCGCCGCCATCGACGCTCCCGGCCGCGTGAGCGCCGAGAGCAGCGCCAGCGCCATCGCCCATCCGGCGGCCAGTCCGGCCAGCGTCGAGGCCAGCGGCCGCGACAGCACCACGGCCCCGAGCGCGTGACCGGCGAGAAACGCCAGCGGTCCACCGCACGCCCCGAAGAGGGCGGCGACGCCGACCCGCGACATGATTGGTCGCAGCCCGGCGCGGAACGTGGTGGCGAACTGCGCCCACAGCACCAGCAGCCAGATCGGCGGCGGCCAGGTCGGCGGCGCCGTGCCGAGCCGCTCGTAGCTGCCGAGGACGATCTGCGCGCTCTCAGCGACCAGCCCGACGCCGAGCGCCGCGGCCAGTTCGGCCGCGTCGCGCCGCGGTGCGTCGCTGAGCGCCAGGTGCACCGCGACCAGGCCGGCGGCGGCGGCCGCCGCCACCGTGTCCCGACCCGCCGCGGCGCCCAGGACGCAGGTGAACCAGCCGGCCTGATACAGCGCGGCGTTGACCAGCCGTGTGGTCGTGGTCGAGAGACGGCGCCCCGCCACGATGCTCAGCCGCGGCCGGCCGGGGCCAGTGTCGTGGCGAAGATCTCCCGGCCGCTGCGCTCGTGCAGGCTGGCGCGCAGGGCGCCGGTGGCTGCCTCGGCAACCAGCCGGCCGAAGAACTGGTAGCCCTCGCTCGGCGGGCGGTTGGGCTTCATGCCGGGCGGAATGCCGAGGAAGCGCACCTCGGGTCCGAAGGTCGGGTCGAGCGGGTTGGGGCCGAAGGTACCGGCGTGGAGCGGCCCGGCGACGAACTCCCAGAACGGCGTGAAGTCGGTGACGCGGGCGCGCGCCGGGTCGTAGTGGTGCGCCGCCGCGTAGTGGACGTCGCCGGTGATCCACACCACGTTGTCGATCCGTCGCTCGTGGATGAAGCGCAGCAGCCGGGCCGTCTCCAGTTCGCGGCCCAGCGGCGGACCGGGGTCGCCGTTGGCCACCGCTTCGAAGCGATCGGGACCGTCGCCGACCACCAGGCCGATCGGCAGGCTGCTGGCCATCACCTTCCAGGTGGCCGGGCTGGCCGCCAGCGCGGCTTCGAGCCAGCGCACCTGCCGCTCGCCGAGGTGCGCCGTGGCCGGTCCGGCGTCGGCCTGCCGGTTGGCGCTGTTGGCGCCGCGATAGCTGCGATAGTCGAGCACGAACACCTCGATCGGGCCGTAGCGGATCGACCGATAGCGACGCTCCGGATCGCGGCCGTCGAGCGGCATCGGCGTGTACTCGAAATGCGCCTGGGCGGCGCGGGCCGCCAGCAGGGCCACCGAGGCGACGGCGTAGCGCGGGTCGCGGTCCTGGCGACGCTCGAGGTACCAGTTGTCGCGCACCTCGTGGTCATCCCACGTGGCGAGCTGCGCGACCCGGGCGTTGAACCGCCGCATGTGGTGGTCGGTGAGGTTGTAGCGGTAGTTGCCGCGGAACTCGGCGAGCGTCTCGGCGACCTTCGCCTTGGCCGGGCTCGGCTGGCTGCGCCAGATCCCGCCGCCGTCGAGCGGCACGGCCAGGCCGACCGGCTGGTCGGCGTAGATCGCGTCGCCGAGATTGACGAACAGGTCCGGCTCGACACCGAGCATCGCCGCGTAGGTCTGGAAGCCGCCATGGGCGGGGTCGATGCCCCAGCCCTGGCCGACGGTGTCGGCCGAGAACACCAGCGAGACGTCGCGGCCGGCGACGCCGGCCGGGGCGGTGGCGAGGCTGCCGACGACCGGCTCGCTGGACCGGCCGAGATCGGCCAGGTCCTGGAACCGCACCCGGTAGAACACCCGCTGCCCGGGCGGCAGCCCGGTCAGATACGCCCGCGCGGTGTAATCGCTGCCGTCGAGCGCGACCGGCCCGGATACCGTACGGGGATCATCGAACCGTTCGGTGGTCGCCCAGTCGACGTGCAGCCGGGCGGCCCGGTCGGTGCGCGCCCAGACCAGCCCGGTCGTCTCGTCGACGAGCGACGACGCCACCCCGTCGGTGACCACCGGGCGCGACCCCGGCGCCGCCACGATCCCCGGCGCCTGGCCGAACACATGCGACGGCGTCGCCGCCGCCGCGACTGCACCGGCGGTCAACCTCCGAACGACCTGTCGCCTCGACCACATCGCAGCGTGGCAGCGTGACGGCGTCACCCCAGCAGCGTGATCCCTCTAGCCGCCAGCCGCGAGCCGCCAGCCGCTAGAACGAGTACTTGATGCCCAGCTGAATCACCCGGCCGTCTTCGGCCTGCGTGATCTGCCCGAAGGGCGCGGTGCCGAACACGCCGCCGGCGTTCGGAATGATGAACCGGGCCTGGTTCCACACGTTGAACGCCTCCACGCGCAGCTGCACGCGGTGCCGCGACAGGAAGTCGAAGTTCTTGAAGATCGACAGGTCGGTGCGCTGGAAGCCCGGGCCGCGGACGGTGTTGCGCCCGACGTTGCCCGGCCGCTCGCCGGTCTGCGCGAGGGTCAACGCCGTGAAGCAGCTGGTCTCGAAGTACTCGCTGGTCGTCTTCGGCCCGTCGTTCGGGTCGCAGGTCACGTCGGGCCGGTTGGTCAGGTAGCGGATGTCGAGCACCCCGCCGAGGCTGATCGGCACCGGGAACCCGGTCTGGGCCTGGAAGATGCCGTTCAGCTGCCAGCCGCCGGCGACGGCGCGCAGCGCCGCCGCCTGCCCCTCGAGACGCGGCAGTTCGTAGCCGAAGCTGAGCACGAAGCGGTGCCGCGCGTCGAAGAGCGCCGGCCCCTTCTCGGCGGCCAGGGCGCGATCGAGGCTGGCCTGGTCGCCCTGCACCACCGGCAGCACCGGCCGCGGCTCACCGCCGATGTTCAGGCCCGACACGTGGTCGGTGGCCTTGCCGAGCGTGTAGGACGCCAGCACGTTGAGGCCGCGCGTCGGCAGCAGGCGCAGGCTGGTCTGCAGCGAGTCGAACCACGACTGCGCCGCCGAGAAGGTCGGCCGTACCAGCGCGAACGCCGGCATGATGCGGGCGCCGCGCGTCGTCTGGCCGGGCACGTAGACGCCCGGGTTCACCTCCATGAAGATCGGCAGGTTGAAGCCGCGCGAGCCGACGTAGGAGACCTCGGCGCCGAGCCGCGCCGCAATCTGGCGCTGGACGCCGACGTTGAAGTGATAGGCGTAGGGCGACTTGAAGTCGTCGCCCCAGCCGATGATGGTCAGCGCCGCCGGGAACGGGTTGGGCGGGCCGGCGACCGCGGCCAGCGGATCGGCCAGGGTGATCGGCGTCGGCGTGTTCAGCTCGACCAGCGGCGTGAAGGGCGGCGACAGCACACCGCTCTGGAAGAAGTCGCCCTGGCCGGCCAGCGCGTCGTAGAACACGCCGAAGGCCGAGCGCACGCTGGTCTTGCCGTCGCCGAACGGATCCCACGCCACCGAGACGCGCGGCGCGAAATTGTTCTTGTCGGTCGGGACGATGCCGCGCGGGATCCCGGCGTCGCCCGGGTACACCAGGCCGGTCGGGGCGTTCGGATAGACCGTCGACTGCTGGCCGGTGACAAAGCCGGTGATGGCGTCGTTCTTGTCGATGAACGGCGTCGGCAGCTCGTAACGCAGGCCGAGGTTGACGGTCAGGTTGGGCGTGATCCGGAAGTCGTCCTGGACGTAGCCCGCAAACAGCCACCCGTAGCCGTCCTGGGTCACCTGCTGGGTGGTCGCCCGCGCCTGCGACGGCAGGCCGAGCAGGAAGTCGGCCGCCGAGTTGCCGCTCAGGCTGCCGTTGAACGACAGGTCGCCGTTCGGCCGGTTGATGAAGGCGATGTTCATCGCCTCGCGGCGCACGTCGACGCCGAACTTCAGCGAATGCCGGCCGGCGATCCAGGTGATGTCGCTGGCCGCCTGCCACACGTGGTTGACGCGGTTGACGAACGGCTGCTGCGGATCGCCCAGCGCCGCGGTGCCGCCGCCGAAGAAGCCGGCGACGGCGATCGAGGGCAGCCCCGCCGCCAGCGGGTTGGTGTTGGCGAAGTTGATGCCGAAGTCGCGCGGGTTGAGCCCGCTCGTCACCGCCGGGTTGGCGCTGATGCGGTTCACCGAGGCGCGGGTCTGGGCGATGACGTTCGAGGCGATCACCCAGTTGTAGGACGCCATCGTGTCCTGCAGCGTCGCCAGCGCCTGCTGGTCCACCGCGGCGATGATCCGCGGCGTGGTCCGCTCGGTGTCGGCGCGCATGTAGCGCAGCAGCAGCGAGTGGCCCTGGGCGATCTGGACATCTATCCGGGCGCCGAACTGATCGCGCACGTCGTTGACCGTCGGCGAGACGATGTAGCGGTTGCCCGGCGAGTTGGGCAGCGGCACGAACTCGCTGAGCAGCCGGGCCGCCGCCGGGCTGATGCGGTTGGCCGGGATGGTGTTGTTCGGGAACGGCAGGCCGGTCAGCGGATCGCGGATGGTGGTCGAGCCGAAGTTGCCGGCCCGCTGCGCTTCCGAGAGCACCACGACGTTGGTGGTCGTGCCGGCGTCGTTGCGGAACCCCTCGTAGTAGCCGAACCCGAACAGCCGGTTGCGGACCAGCGGGCCGCCGACCGCGCCGCCGAACTGGTTCTGCTTCAGCTCCGGTTTCGGCTGGGTGCCCGGCGCGAAGAAGTTGCGCGCCTGCAGCGCGTCGTCGCGGTTGAACTCCCAGGCGGCGCCGCTCAGGGTGTTGCTGCCCGACTTGGTGACCACGTTGACCACCGAGCCGGCGTTGCGGCCGTACTCGGCGCCGAAGGCGTGGGTGAGGATCTTGAACTCCTCGATGGCATCGGGCGGCGGCCGCAGCACGAAGCCGGTGTTGAAGGTGTCGTTGTTGGTCGCCCCGTCCATCAGGAAGTTGTTGGACTGGTTGCGCATGCCGTTGACGTTGAAGCCGCCGGTGGTGTTGCCGAACCCGCCCGGGGTGGCATCACCCTGCTGGCCGCCCAGCCCGCTCGGCGGCGCCACGACGCCGGGAATGAGCGTGCCCAGCTGGGTGAAGTTGCGGCCGTTCAACGGCAGGTCGACGACCTTCTGCTGGTCGATGACGATGCCGTGGGTGGCGTTGGCGGTCTCGACGAGCGTCGCCTGGGCGACGACGGTGACCGTCTCGGTGACCTGACCGACCTCGAGCTGGAAAGCGACCCGGGCCGTCTCGGACACGGTGACCCGGACGCTCTCCTGCAGGGCGACGCGGAATCCGGCCAGTTCGGCGCGGACGTTGTAGAGGCCCGGCTGCAGCAGCGGCAGGGTGTAGAGGCCGTCGTCGCCGCTGACGGCGACACGCAGGGCCCCGGTGGCCTGGTTGGTCGCCTCGATGGTGACCCCGGGCAGCACCGCGCCCGAGGTGTCGGTGACCACACCGTTGATCTGACCGGTGGCCTGCGCCGACGCCGGGGCAGGCAGGAGCACGACCGCGAGCGCCAGCGCGGTCAGGAATGCGGAGAGACGAGCCATCAGGACAACCTCCAACGACAGGACAACCCGCTCAGTGAACCCGACCGGCCCGGAGGTTGTCAACGACGCGGGGATGACGGCCGACCCTCACCGCCATTTCGGGCATCGCCGTCAGCCGCCGGACGCTTCCACCGCCGACGCCTGTCGCCGGGTACACTGTCCGCGCATGTCTCGGCGTCGTCCGTCGGCAGCACTGGCACTCGTCGTCGCCGCGTTGTCCGGCGCCTCGGCCGCCGCCCAGTCCCTCGCGGTCACGACCCCGGACGGCCGGCGTTCGCTGACCGCGACCCGCACCGACGGACCGATCGTCGTCGACGGCCGGCTCGACGAGCCGGTGTGGCGAACGGCGCCGCCGGCCGACGGCTTCGTGCAGAGCGACCCGTTCGAAGGCCGCCCGGCCACCGAGGCGACCGAGGTGCGCGTCGCCTACGACGACGACTACCTCTACATCGCCGCCCACTGCCGCGACAGCGATCCGGCCCACATCGTCGTCAACGACATCCACAAGGACTTCACCGGCGCCGAGCAGGACAGCTTCGAGGTGCTGCTCGACACCTTCGAGGATCGCCGCAACGGCTTCGTCTTCGCCACCAACGCCGCCGGCGCCCGCGCCGATACCCAGGTGGCCAACGAAGGCCGCGACGTCAATCCGAACTGGGACGCGGTGTGGTGGGTGGCCGGCCGCATCGGTCCCGACGGCTGGACGGCCGAGTTCCGGATTCCGTTCACGACGCTGCGCTTCGCGCCCGGCGACGGGCACCGCTGGGGCATCAATTTCGCGCGGCGGATTCGCCGCAAGAACGAGACGACCTACTGGTCGCCGGTGGCCCGCGCCTTCTCGATCGTGCGGGCGTCGTCGGCCGGCACGCTCACCGGCCTGCCCGGGCTGGCCCCGGGGCGCAACATCCGGGTGAAGCCGTTCGTCCTCGGCGGCGCGGTGCGGCCGCTCGGCGGTGACGGCTTCGCGGTGGACCGCAGCGCCGGCCTGGACGTCAAGGTCGGCGTGACGGCGTCGTTGACCCTGGATGCCACCCTCAACCCCGACTTCGCCCAGGCCGAAGCCGACGAGCAACAGGTCAACCTGACCCAGTTCAGCCTGTTCTTCCCCGAGAAGCGCGAGTTCTTCCTCGAGAACTCCGGAGTGTTCTACTTCGGCGACATCCCCCGCAATCAGCGGCAGACCAGCCGCTTCCGGCCGCCCGAGGAAGATCTGCTGCTCTTCTTCAGCCGCCGCATCGGGTTGACCGATGCCGGCGAGCAGGTGCCACTCTACGGGGGCGTCCGGCTGACCGGACGGGCCGGCCACTACGGGGTGGGCGGCCTCAGCATGCAGAGCGAAGCCCATGCCGGGCGGCCCAGTCAGAACTACTCGGTGGCCCGGGTCAGGCGCGACGTCTTCGGCGCCTCGGACATCGGCGCCATCGTGATGTCGCGGCAGGCGTCGGGCCGCAGCGACGACTTCAACCGCGTCGTCGGCGCCGACGCGAATTTCCGGGTCTGGCGCTACCTCAGCCTCAACGGCTTCGCCGCGCGGTCGGACACCCCCGGCGAGGCGCGCGACCAGACCGCCGCGAAAGCGTCGGTCACCTGGGAGAACAGCCGGCTGCGCACCGGGTACTCCGTCATGGGCATCGGCGAGGGCTTCCGCGCCGACATGGGCTTCGTGCGCCGCACCGGCGTCACCCGGCACTTCGTCGACTGGGCGTCGTTCCTGCGGCCGGCGGCCCTGCAGCGCCACGGCCTGCGCCAGATCGAGCCGCACGCGCGGGCCTGGTTCTATCTCGATCCGCGTGGTGACCTGGCCACCAAGCAGGCGCACGCCGCCGTGCAGGTCACCTGGACCCGCGGGGCGTATCTCGAGTACGCCGTCGAGCCCCGCACCGAAGCCATCACGGCGCCGTTCAGGATCCGCAACGACGTCGCCATTCCCATCGGCCGCTACGACTGGACCCAGCACCTCTGGGTGCTCCAGACCGACCGCAGCCGAGCGCTGTCGGTCGCCAGCCGGGTGACCCACGGCGGATTCTGGAGCGGGTCACAGAAGAACATGCAGACCAGCGTGCTGTATCGGCCCAATCACCGGCTGTTCGTCGACCTCGGCCTGCAGGTGACCGACATCGACCTCGACCTGCCGAAAGCCTCGTTCCTCACCACCCTGGTCAACTGGCGCACCGGCTATTCGTTCACGACCAACATGTTCCTCGATGCGCTCGTGCAGTACCGGAGCGACGTCGAGCAGTTCTCGGCCAACCTCCGCTTCAACCTGATCCACCGACCGCTCAGCGACTTTTTCATCGTCTACAACGAGCAGCAGTACACCGACGACCACGGCGTCGCCGCCGGGCGCGGCGTGGTCGTGAAGTACACCCACTTGTTCTCCTTCTAGCGGCTAGTCGATGAGCCGGTCGCGAATCTCCGGCGGCGGGATCTCGCAGGCGTTCGACGAACCGGCGAGGCGGTGGCGCACCGCCGCCACGACCCGGTAGGCGGCGTCGCGGATCGGTCGCGGCACGACGAGAAGGAGCCCGGCGAGCCGCCACGGCCACGTCAGGCGGCGGGCGATGCGGAGCGCCGCCGTCGAGCGCAGGTGCACCACCCCGTCCTCGACCAGGATCAGGCTGCGGGCCGCCTCGCGCGACGTCCCGAACCGGGCCAAGAGCGCCGCCGCCGCCGGCGTCTGCGAGGCCCCGAACCGGAAGTAGCCGGCCGGATCGCGGCGGGCGATGAAGCGGACCGAACGCTCGCAGAAGGCGCAGGTGCCGTCGAAGAGCACGATCCCATGCCCGTCGAGCGGGGTGCCCATCGGCGGCCGCTCGGCGACGGCTACGGGAAGAAGGCGCGGACGCCGACCCGCACCGATCGCGGCCAGCCGACCGAGCGCACCGGTGTCCGTGCGACGTCGTAGTCGCTGTCGAACAGGTTCTCCACCGCGGCGAAGGCCTGCAGCGATCGCCACACGGTGCGGCCCGCGAACACGTCGACGACGGCGTAGCGGCCGAGTTCGAGCGTGTTGAGGTCGTCGTCGTAGGCCTTGTCGGCCGCCCGCACCTGCAGGTTGACGGTGGCGATGCGCGGGTCGGTCCAGACCACGCCGGCCGCGGCCGACCAGGCCGGCACCTGGGTGACGCGGTTGCCCTCGATGGCCGGTGTCGCCACCGAGCCGCGGAACTCGCTCGAGGTCAGCGTGAGCTGACCGGTGACGCTGAGGGTCGAGGTGACGCGCAGGTCGGCCTCGATCTCGGCGCCGAAGGCGCGAATCTCGTCGGAGTTGCCCCGCTCACGGGTGATGAGCGCCGGCGTGCTGCTGAGGGTGATGTTGGCGATCGCGCCGTCGAGCGTGTTGAAGAACCCGGTGACCCGGGCCGACGCCCGGCCGCTCGAGCCGAGCACGCCGGCCTCGACGCCGGTGAGCCGCTCGGGTTCCAGCCGCGGGTTGGGATTGGTGACGACGTTGCCGACGCGGAAGCCGCGGTGCAGTTCGTTCAGCGTCGGGGTGCGGTAGGACCGCGAGGCGGCGAGGTGGACGCCGACGCCGTCGCGCTGCCAGGCCAGCGACACCCGGGGGCTGAAGAAGGTCTCGGTGCGATCGGCCACCGCCGGGTCGATCGACGCCGTCTTCCAGCCGTCGACACGGGCGCCCGCCGACAGCGTCCACTCGTCGGCGAGGGCCAGCCGCGTGCGCAGGAATCCGGCCGTGAGCAGCTCGTCGCCGCCGACGAAGAACGGGCCGCTCTGGACGTTGGTCGTCGAATAGCGGTACTCCTCGACCGTGGCGTCGGTGTCCTGCAGCTCACCACCGACGATGAACGAATGGCGGCCGACGGTCCCCACCCACTGCGCCGAGGCCTGGGTGAAGTCGCTCGGCGTGGTCTGCTCGGTGGTCAGCCGCTCGCTGGCGCGCCCGCCGAGAATCGCCGAGAAGGTCTGGTAGTAGTCCTGGCTGCCCCGCGACACGGTGGCTTGCCAGGCGCCGCCGGCCAGGACGCCGCCGCCGGTCAGGGCCGCCTGGCGCCAGGTGGTGTCGTTCACCTGCACCGGGGTGCCGTTGCCCCGCTCCTCGCGGAACCCGGCGACGCGCAACGTGGCGCGCGACGACTCGCGCTGCCAGCCGAGGTTGATCATGCCGGTTCGGTAGTCGCTGTCGGCGCGGGTGTCGACCGGGCCGCGGTCGGCATCGGCCACCACGTAGGCACCGTCGGTGGTCACCGCCTCACCCGAGGCGAAGAGCGACCACTGGCCGCGGCTGCCGCCGCCGTAGAGCGAGCCGCGGGCGGTGTTGAACGAGCCGCCCTCGACGAAGGCGCGCAGGCGTGGCGCCCCCGGCGTGAAGGTCAGCACCTGGACGACGCCGCCCAGCGCGTCGGCGCCGTAGAGATCGCCGGTCGTCCCGCGCAGCACCTCGACCCGATCGATCGCCGCCTGCGGGACCCGGTTCCAGTAGACCCAGCTGCCGAACGGATCGTTCAGCGGCACGCCGTCGGAGAGCACCAGCGTCCGGCTGGCACCGGACCCCGACACGCCGCGCAGCGTCACGCCCTGGGTGGTCGGGTTGGCGACGCGCGACGAGCTGCGCCGGAACAGGCTGAAGCCCGGCGTATAGCGCAGCAGGTCGTCCATCGCGCCGGCGGCCGAGGTGAGCACCTCGGCCGAGGTCAGCACGGTCGTGCTCGAGGGCGTGGCCAGCCGGGCGTCGCCGCGGGTCGCCGTGACGGTGACGCGATCGGTCAGGGCCGCGGGCACCAGCACGACCCGGATCTCACCCGGCCCGTCGGCGGCGACCGCCTGGCTGGCAAAGCCGGGGGCCGAGACCGTGACGCTCCCGCCGGCCGACCAGTCCACGACGCCGTCGGCGCCGGTGGTGCGCGGCGCGCCGACGCCACTGACGGTCGCTCCGGGAATCGGCGCCCCCGATTGATCGACGACGACGATGCGGGTGCCCTGGGCCGCCGCGCCGGCGGCCGACAGGATCAGGACGAGGGCGGCCAGCGCGGCCGTGGCGACGGAAAGAACTCGTGTGTGCATAACTGGGTACGTCCGGCACGCGAACGGTCGCGCAGTGCACTGACTTTACACCAGCGTTCGCCCACGGCCGGCGCCCGATGGGCGCCGGACCGCACCAGCCGGTGGGACGACGCCGGGGCCGATCGCAGGCCGGGGTAGGATCGTGGCGATGGTGGCCCCCGCCGAGCCCGAGTCCCCGTCGATTCGCCTGAACACCGCCGAAGACCTGGTGCTGCTCGAGGGACCGCGGGCGCGGTGGCGCGAACTCGGCACCCTCATCCGCGCCGGCCGCGACTTCATCCGCGGCTTCCGCGCCCTGCACTTCGTCGGCCCCTGCGTGACGGTCTTCGGGTCGGCCCGCTTCGCCGCCGACCATCCCAGCTACCAGGCCGCCCGCGAGGTCGGCGCGGCCGTGGCCCGCCTCGGGTTCACGGTGATGACCGGCGGCGGGCCGGGCATCATGGAAGGCGCCAATCGCGGCGCGCGCGAGGCCGGCGGGCTCTCGGTCGGCTGCAACATCGAGCTGCCCTTCGAACAGGAGCCCAACCCCTACCTCGATCGCTGGGTCACCTGCCGTTACTTCTTCGTCCGCAAGGTCCTGCTCTTCAAGTACTCCTACGCATTCGTGGTCCTGCCCGGCGGTCTGGGGACGCTCGACGAGCTGTCCGAGGCCCTGACGCTGATCCAGACCGGCAAGATCCGCCAGTTCCCGGTGGTGCTGATGGACAAGGACTACTGGGAGCCGTTCGTCGAGATGCTGCGGACCATGGTGCAGGCGCGGACGATCTCGGCCGGCGACCTCGACCTCATGCTGGTGACCGATTCGGTGGACGAGGCGATGGCGCACATCGAACGCCACGCCATCAAGCGCTTCGGCCTGACCACCGCGGCACGTCCGTCGCCGTGGCGGTGGCTGGGCGAGAAGGCGCTGCGCACCGCCCGACCGGCCCGCTGAACCGGGTCAGGCCGGCCAGACCGCCGCCATGACGGTGGCGGTCATCGCCGAGATGGTCATGCCCCAGGCCATGTCGACCACCGTCATCCGCAGCGTGAAGCCGGTCAGCGTGGCGTAGTTGGTCAGGTCGTAGATGCCGTAGCCGACCAGCCCGAACAGCCCGCCCCAGGCCGCCGCCTGCCACAGCGGCCCGCCGGCGGCGCGCGGCAGGGCGAACACCTGCAGGCCGGCGATGATGAGCGGGTAGAGCACCAGGGCCGGGCCGACCCGGATGTCGAACGCCTCCCCCGCCATCCGCGCCAGGCCCGCCAGTTCCCGCTTGTAGAAGGCGTTGGCGAGGACGCCGATCCACAGGAAGTCGAGGGCCAGGAAGGTCACCAGCCCGGCGGCGAACGGCCGTAGGATGTCGGACACACCGCTAGGACGCCGGCCAGGAGGCTGGCGATCCGCCGGTCCCGGAGGACCCCCATGGGACTCATCGTCACGCTCGTCGTCGGTGGCATCATCGGCTGGCTGGCCAGCATCGTCATGAAGACCAACGCCCAGATGGGCGTCCTCGCCAACGTGGTGGTCGGCGTCGTCGGGTCGTGGCTGGGCGGGATGCTGGCCTCGGCCGCCGGGCTGGCCGTCGTCGGGTCGCTCGGCAGCTTCGTCGCGTCGCTGGTCGGCGCCATCGTCCTCATCTGGCTGTTGCGGGTGCTCGGCGTCTTCAAGGGATGATCGATCGCCGCTGCTGCACGGGCCGGCACACGTCACCGACGCGCGCGAGCGGGTAAGCTGAGACATGCGTCTCGTGAAACTGGCCGTGGCCAGCCTCAGCCCCACCGTCGGCGCGGTCCGCGGCAACGTCGCGGCGCTGGTTGGCGCCGCGCGGGCGATGGCCGACGAGACGGTGACCCTGGGCGCCTTCCCCGAGCAGGTGGTCGGCGGCTACCCGCCCGAGGACCTGGTGCAGTGGCGGGCCTTCCTCGACGCGCAGCGGCGCGGCCTGGAGCGCTTCGCGCGCGACACCGCCGACGCCCCGACGGTGTTCGTCCTCGGGCTGGCGGTGCCGGTTCAGGCGCAGCTGTACAACGCCGCCGCCGTCGTTCACCGCGGGCAGATCCTCGGCTGCGTGCCGAAGGAGAAGCTGCCCACCTACAACGTCTTCTACGAGGCGCGGACCTTCTCGCGGGGCGGCCCCGGCCTGGCCCTCGACGCCGACGGGCTGCCGCTCGGCGACTACATCTTCCGCTTCGACTTCGGCACGGTGGCCGTGGAGGTGTGCGAAGACGCGTGGGCGCCCGACGGCCCGATGCGCCGCCGCTGCCTCTCCGGCGCCGAGATCGTCGTCAACGTGTCGGCGTCGCCCTATCGGCTCGGCATCCAGGACACCCGCCGCGAGATGCTGGCCACCCGCGCCGCCGACAACCAGACGGTGCTGGTCTACGCCAACGCCGTCGGCGCCCAGGACGGACTGGTCTACGACGGCGGCGGCTTCATCTTCCAGAACGGCCGGCTGGTCTGCGAGGGCGAACGATTCACCGAGGCCACGACCACGGCCGTCGTCGATCTGGACCGCACCCGCCGGCTGCGCACCGAGCACACCACGTGGCGCGCCGACTGCGAGGCGTTCGTCCTCGCCGGCGCGCGCGTCCCGGTGCTGGCGGGCGCCGGGGAGACCGCCGACGGCGGCGCCCTCGCCTACCCGGCGCCGCCCGGCGGCAGCTTCTTCCTGCCGCCGGCGTCGCCGCCGCCCGTCGACGCCCGCGACGCCGCGCTCGACGAGCTCTTCGAGGCCCTCGCGCTGGGCGTGGCCAGCTACTACACCAAGACGGGCGCCTTCCGCTCGCTCGGCGTGGCCCTGTCGGGCGGTCGCGACTCGATGCTGACGCTGCTGGTCGCCTGGCGGGCCGCACAGCGCATCCTCGCGGCAGCGGCCGACGACGGCGCACCCGGCTCGCTCATCACGAGCTTCTACATGCCGACGCGCCACTCGCAGGACGCCACCCGCACGGCCGCGCACGAGCTGGCCGCAGCCCTGGGTGTGGCCCTGCACACCGTGCCGCTCGACGACGCCTACGCCCGGGAGGTCGAGGCCACCCAGGCGATGCTCGGGGGGCAACCGCCCGGTGCCCTGACGCGTCAGAACGTACAGGCGCGTCTGCGCGGCCAGCGGATGTGGAACTGGGCCAACAGCTCCGGGGCGCTGTTCCTGCAGACCGGGGACATGAGCGAAAAGGCCGTGGGCTACACGACGATCGGCGGCGACCTCGAGGGGGCCCTCTCGGTGATCGCCAACGTGCCCAAGACCGTGGTCGAAGCGCTGCTCGCCCGTCTCGATCGGCGGTTCGGCTTCGCCGGGATTGCCGCCACGCTGGCGACCCGCCCCGGCCCGGAGCTGGCCGATGCGCAGGAAGCCGAGCAGGAGCTGATGCCCTTCCCGGTCCTCGACGCCTGCCTGCACCTCTACGCCGCCGAGAAGCTGTCGCCCGACGAGATGGCGCGCGCCCTGGTCAGCGTCTGTCCGGATGTCGACCCGGCGGCGCTGGCCGCCCACGCCGCCCGCTTCGCCCGGCTGTTCACCCAGTCGATCTACAAATGGGTGCAGTCGCCGCTGGCGCTCCACGTCGGCTCGCTCGACCTCGACCGCGAGCGGGCGCTGCAGATGCCGGTCGTGCAGCGCACGGAGTGGTGAGATGAGGCCATGTCCGGGGCGCGCGGGGTGGGCGGCGGCTGTGGTCGCCGGCACGTGTCTGGCCGTTGCGCCCGGCGTCGCCCGCCAGACCCAGCCTCAGGCCCCGCAGACGTCGGCCCCGCAGGCGCCGCCGCCCGGCGTCGAGATCCAGCCGCCGATCTTCCGCTCCGGCGTCAAGCTCGTCCTGGTGGACGTGTCGGTCACCGGCGGCGACGAGGTGCCGCTCGCCGACCTGACCGCGGCCGATTTCGAGCTCACCGAGGACGGCGTCCCCCAGCAGGTCGAGCAGGCGACGCTGGTGCGTCTCTCCGGCGCACCGCGAGACAACGGCGAGTCGCTGGAGATCCGCTCGCAGGATCACGCCATCGCCGAGGCCGGCCGCGACGACGTGCGGGTCTTCGCGGTGTTCATGGACGACTATCACCTCGGGCGCTATCCGCAGGAGATGATCCCGCTGCGCAAGGCGCTGACCACCTTCCTCGGCGAGATGATGGGCCCGCTCGACCTGGCCACGGTGATGAACCCGATCACGCCGCTCTCGGCGCTGGAGTGGACCCGCGACAAGGACGCGCTCGCCCGCCGGCTCAGGAACTACGAGGGCCGCATCGACAACTTCATCGGGCGCAGCCCGATCGAAGAGTCGCAGAACCTGACCCGCAACGTCTTCCGGGTCCGCTCGCAGGTGGTGATCTCGGCCATCCACTCGCTGGTGATGCATCTGGCCGGCCTGCGCGAGGGCCGCAAGACCCTGGTGGTGGTGTCGCGGGGCATCCCGCTGATGTTCGACATCTCGCTCGAACCGGAGTTCCAGGCGATGTTGCGCGAGGCCAACCGCGGCAACGTCGTCATCCATACGCTCGACCCGCGCGGCCTCGGCCAGAGCGTGTTCCCGCACCAGACGCTCTACCGGATGGCGGCCGAGACGGGCGGCCAGGCCATCGTCAACACCAACAACCTGGAGGCCGGGCTCGAGCGGGTGATCCAGGACGCCAGCCACCACTACCTCATCGGCTACACGCCGGCCCGTGAGCTGAACGACGGCAAGTTCCACCGCCTCGAGGTCAAGGTGAAGCGCCGCGGCGCCAAGGTGGTCGCCCGCAAGGGCTACTGGTCGCCGTCGGCCGAGGAGCTGACGCCGGCCGCGCCGGAGCCGATGGAGCCGGCGGTGTCGGGCGCGCTGACCCGCCTGCAGGCCCGCCAGGACGATCGGGTGGTGCACGTCACGACGGTCTTCGCCCCGGGCCGTCAGGGCGCCACGGCGGTGATGGCGTTGTGGAAGCCGGTCGCCGGCTTCCGCGACCGGCCGGAACGGCTCGAGGTCGAGGTCCGCGGCGCCGACGGCGCCGTGCTCGGCTCGGGCGACGGCACCCTGACCGACGAGGGCAGCGGCACGACGCGGGTGGACGTGCCGGCCGGCGACGTCACGCTGCGCTTCACCGCCCACGGCGAAAGCGGCGAGGTCGTGGATCGCTGGGAAACGGCGCTCGCCGTGCCCGACTTCAGCGGTCGCACGCTGGCCCTGGGCAGCCCGGCGTTCCTGCGCGCCCGCACCACGGCGTCGTTCCAGGCCCTGCGCAAAGGCGGCGAGGGCACACCCAGCCCCGACCGCGAGTTCCGCACCACCGACCTGGTGGTCGTCCGGGCGGCCCTGGCGGCGCCGGAGGCCGCCGCACCGGCGACGGTGACCGCGGAAGTGCTCACCCGCCGGGGCAAGCCGCTGGCGACCTGGCCGGCGGCCGTGGTCGCCGGCCAGCATCAGGTGGAGCTGCCGGTGCGGTCGCTGGCCCTCGGCGAGTACGTGCTGCGCTTCACGGCGACGCGCGGCGACGAGACGGCGGAGACCACCGCCGGCTTCGCCATCGTCCGCTGACCGGAGAGGTCGTGCCGTGCTGGTGACGGTCGACTCGCTGGCGCTGCCGGCCCTGGACGCCTACCGCGACCTGGCCCATCCCGATCGGCTGGCGGCCCGCGGGCTGTTCGTCGCCGAGGGCCGGCTGGTCGTCGCCCGGCTGGTCGCGCTCGCCAGCCACCGACTGCACTCGGTGCTGCTGACGCCGGCGGCCCAGGCGGCGATGTCCGACGTGATCGTCCGGGTGCCGCCCGAGGTGCCGGTCTACGTGGCCGCCCAGGACACGATGAACGCGGTCGCCGGCTTCAACATCCACCGCGGCTGTCTGGCGCTGGCCGAACGCCCGGCCCCGGTCCGATGGCCGCCGCGCGATCTCGCCACCGTGGACCGCGTCCTGGTGCTCGAAGGCGTGAACAACCCCGACAACGTCGGCGGGCTGTTCCGCGCCGGCGCGGCGCTGGGCGCCGTCGCGGTGCTGCTCGGGCCGCGGTGCGGCGACCCGCTGTACCGGAAGGCGATTCGCACGTCGATGGGAGCCACGCTGGCGCTGCCGACCTACCACGCGGGACGCTGGCCCGACGCGCTCGATGACCTGCGCGGCGCCGGAGTGACCATCGTCGCCTGCACACCAGACCCGGTCGCGCCGTCGCTCTACGCGGTCGACCTGCCGCGCCGGGCCGCGGTGCTCGTCGGCGCCGAGGGGCCCGGCCTGTCGGCGGCGGCCCGGGCCGCCGCCGACCTCCAGGTGCGCGTCCCGATGCACGGCGGGCTCGACTCGCTGAACGTGACGACGGCAGCGGCGATCGTGCTGAGCGCGCTGGATCGCCCCAGTTAGGTGCCAGGCACGAACAGTGTTCGAAACCCGAACGCTGTTCGTGCCTGGCACCGAGACATCGAGTCAGCCCTCGTCGACCGCCCACCCCTGGGCGCGGCTGACCGCCCGCTTCCACCCGCGGTAGCCACGCTCGCGCGACTCGACCGACGCCGCCGGCGAGAACTCGCGGTCGAGGGCCCAATTGCGACTGACGTCGTCCAATCCGTCCCAATAGCCCACCGCCAGCCCGGCCAGGTAGGCCGCGCCGAGCGCGGTGGTCTCGGCGACGACCGGCCGGCGGACCGGCACGCCGAGCTGGTCGGCCTGGAACTGGAGCAGCATGGCGTTGGCGGCGGCGCCGCCGTCCACCTTGAGATGCGGCAGCGCCAGCCCGGCCTCGCGCTGCATCACCTCGAGCACGTCGCGGGTCTGGTAGGCCATGGCGTCGACCGCCGCCCGGGCGATGTGCTCGACGCGGCTGTCGCGGGTCAGGCCGAGGATGGCGCCGCGCGCGTGCGGATCCCAGTACGGCGCGCCCAGGCCGACGAACGCCGGCACCAGGTAGACGCCGCCAGCGTCCGGCACTGCGCGCATCAGCCGCTCGACGTCGGCCGAGGTCGTGATCGCCTTCAGGCCGTCGCGCAGCCACTGCACGGCGGCCCCGGCGACAAACACCGCGCCCTCGAGCGCGTAGGTGGTCCGACCGCCCAGCCGCCACGCCACGGTGGCGAGCAACCCCAGGGTCGATGCGACTGGCTGCTCGCCGGTGTTGAGCAGGATGAAGCAGCCGGTGCCGTAGGTGTTCTTGGCCGTGCCCGGCTCGAAGCAGGCCTGTCCGAACAGCGCCGCCTGCTGGTCGCCGGCCGCGCCGGCGATCGGGATCGGCCCGCCGAGCAGCGCCGGCGCCGTGTGGCCGTAGACCTCGCTGCACGATCGCACCTCGGGCAGCATCGCCCGCGGCACGTCGAAGAGCGCCAGCAGGTCGTCGTCCCAATCGTGGGTGTGGATGTTGTAGAGCAGCGTCCGGCTGGCGTTGCTCTCGTCGGTGACGTGCACGGCGCCGCCGGTGAGACGCCAGATGAGGAAGGTGTCGATGGTGCCGAACAGCACCTCGCCGCGCGCGGCGCGGGCCCGCAGCCCGTCGGTCGTGTCGAGCAGGTGCTTGACCTTGGAGGCCGAGAAGTAGGCGTCGATGACCAGGCCGGTGCGCTCGCGCACCGCCGCTTCGTGGCCGGCCGCCTTCAGACGGTCGCACAGCGGCGCCGTGATCCGGCTCTGCCAGACGATGGCATTGGCCACCGGCCGGCCGGTGGCACGCTCCCACAGCACCGTGGTCTCGCGCTGGTTGGCGACGCCGAGCGCGGCGATGTCCGCCGCCGTGGCGCCGGCCCGGGCCAGCGCCTCGCGCGCGGTGTCGAGCTGGCTGCGCCAGATGTCCTCGGGATCGTGCTCGACGTGCCCCGGGGCCGGGAAGATCTGCGGGTACTCCTGCTGCGCGCTGGCCACGACCAGCCCGGCGCGATCGAAGACCATCGCCCGGCTCGAGGTCGTGCCCTGGTCGAGCGCCAGGACGTAGCGTCCGCTCATCGCGCAGGCTCCGGGTGGAGGCGGGTAATCGCCAGGTCGTACACCGCACCGCCGAGCAGGGCACCGATGCATGGCCCCAGAATCGGCACCCACCACCAGCCGTTGCCGGCGCGGAACACCTCGCCGCCCCACCCCGCCACCGCCGTGAACAGGCGCGGCCCGAAGTCGCGGGCCGGGTTGATGGCGTAGCCGGCGTTGAAGCCGAACGCGACGCCGATGACGACCACCAGCGCGCCGACCAGCACCGGCCCCAGCCACCCGGGCACGCCGACGTTGCGGCTGTCGCCGATGGCGAAGACGCCGACCACCAGCAGCGCGGTGCCGACGATCTGATCCACCAGCCCGCCGGTGAGCGACAGGAACGGCTGCGGGTAGGTGGCGAAGATGCCGGCGGTGCCCCGCTCGCCGACCACCGCCCGGATGCCGCCGTCGAAGGCGGCGAAGGCCTCGCGGTAGACCAGATACACCACCGCGGCGCCGAGGAAGGCGCCGATGACCTGCGCCGCCACGTACGGGCCGACCTTGCGCCACGGCAGGCCGCGGTGCACGGCCAGCGCCAGCGTGACCGCGGGGTTGATGTGCGCCCCCGACACCCCGCCGGCCACCAGGACCCCGAAGACGACGGCGAGCCCCCAGCCGAGGTTGATCCCCAGATACGAGCCGTTGGCGCCGGCACTGAGCACGGTCTGGGCGACGACGCCGACGCCGAAGGCGATGAGCACGGCCGTGCCGAAGCATTCGGCGGCCACTTCCCGGACGAGTTCGCGCGACATGATGCGGGCCCGCGGCATTATGGCAGCGCCGCCGGCGGGCCGGAAGCCCCGCGACGGGACCGCTACAATGCCGGCGGCCATGATGCGGGAGTTCGCGGCGGCGCTGCGCGCCTGGGCCGACGGTGCTGGCGCCGCGGGCGTCTTCGTCGTCGCGCTGGTCGACTCGCTGGCGCTGCCGCTGCCCAACGCCACCGACGCGCTCATCCTGTACCTCTCGGCGCTGCGTCCGCTGCGCTGGTGGTGGTACGCCGGCGCCGGCGTCGCTGCCGCCGTCCTCGGCTCGCTGCCGCTCTATGGGATCGGCCGGCGCGGCGGGCGGGCGCTGCTCGAGCGTCGCTTCGCCGGGCCGCGGGCGGCAACGGCGGTGCGCTGGTACGCGCGGAGCGCCTTCGGCACGATCCTGGTGACCGCGTTCCTGCCGCCGCCGCTGCCCTTCAAGATCTTCGCGCTGCTGGCCGGCGCCACCGGCCTGCCGGTGTGGCGGTTCGCGCTGGCCCTCGCCCTCGGACGCGGCGGGCGGCACGGGCTCGAGGCGCTCGGCGCCGCCACCTACGGGGCGCGGGCCATCGCCGCCTTCGAGCGCGACGGCCCGACCATCGCCGCGGCGATCGCCGCCAGCGCCCTGACCATTGCCGCCATCGTGTGGTGGCGGCGGCGACGCGGCGGTCGGGGATAATCGCTCGATGGCAGCGGGCGTGGACATCTGGGCGGTCGACACCGGCGCGGTCGGCCCCGACCAGGTCGTCCGCATGGCCACCTGGCTCACCGCCGACGAGGCCGCCCGCGGCCGGCGGTACGTCCGCGCCCGCGACCGCGATGCCTTCGTCGTCACGCGGGCGCTGGTGCGCACGACGCTGTCCCGCTACGGCCCGACGGCGCCGCGCGACTGGCGGTTCGTCACCAACGCCCACCAGTGTCCGTTCGTCATCGACGCGCAGGCCGGTGCGCCGCCGCTGCGCTTCAACGTGTCGCACACCGACGGCCTGGTGGTGCTCGCGGTGGTCCGCGGCCACGACGTCGGCGTCGACGTCGAAGCGGTGAGCCGCCAGGTGCTCGACGAGGTACCCGAGCGCTACTTCGCGCCCGCCGAGGTGGCGGCGCTGCGCGCCCTGCCGGCGGCCGACCAGCCGCGCGCCTTCTTCGACTACTGGACGCTGAAGGAGGCCTACATCAAGGCCCGCGGCCTGGGCCTGGCGATCCCGCTGGATCGCTTCGCGTTCACCCTCGCCGCCGATCGCGCGCCGGCCATCGCCTTCGCCGACGGGTTCGACGACCGGGCCGAGCGCTGGCAGTTCCGGCAGGCCTGGCCGACCCCGACGCACCGGCTGGCCCTGGCCGTGTCGCGCACCGGCGACGACCTGCCGGTGACCCTGCGCCACCTCGCCGCCGCCGACCTGCTGCCGTGACGACGGTCTGGGCCCTCAGCGACCTGCACGTCGGGTTCGACGTCAACCGCCGCGCCGTCGAGGCGCTCAGGCCGCGGCCCGACGACTGGCTGATCGTCGCCGGCGACACCGGCGACACCCTGGCCCAGCTCGACATGGTGCTCGACGTCGTGACGGCACGCTTCGCCCGCGTCATCTGGACACCGGGCAACCACGACTTGTGGACGCCGCGCCAGTGGCCGGACGCGCGTCGCGGCGAGGGCCACTACCGCCGCCTGGTCGAGGCGTGCCGGGCTCGCGGCGTGGCGACGCCCGAGGATCCCTTCGTCGTCTGGCCGGGGCCGGTGCCGGTCGTCATCGCGCCCTGCTTCACGCTCTACGACTACTCGTTCGCGCCCGACGGTCTCGACGCCGACGCCGCGGTCGCGTGGGCGGCCGCCACCGGCGTGCAGTGCGCCGACGAGGTGCTGCTCTCCCCCGCCCCCTTCGCCACCCGCGGCGAGTGGTGCGACGCGCGGCTGGCCTACACCGCGGCGCGCCTCGAGGCCGTGCCCCCGGGCCACCGCCTGGTGCTCGTCAACCACTACCCGCTCAGGCCCGATCTGGCGGTCCTGCCCCGCATCCCCCGCTTCACGATCTGGTGCGGGACGAGACGCACGGCCGACTGGCACACCAGCCACCCGGTGGACGTGGTCGTGTCCGGTCACCTCCACATGCGCAGTACCCGCTGGCGCGACGGCGTGCGTTTCGAGGAGGTGTCGCTCGGCTACCCCGCGCAGTGGCAGCAGGCCAAGGGGGCCGACGCCTATCTTCGCCAGATCCTGCCGCCGCCGGCGCCCGACGTCGCCGGCTGGGGCGACGAGCGGACCGTCGTGCGCCATCCGTGACCGCAGTGGCCGCCACCATCGGCTTCCTGTCGCGCCGACCGGCGGCTCTCATCTATTCTCAAGGGGTGACCACACCCGCCGCCGTCGTCGCCGCTCCCGCACTCCCGGCCTCGCCTCGACGTGCCGCGACGATCGCCCGCGCGATGTCCATGGCCGCCGTGGTCGCCGCTTGTGCCCTGGCAGCACCTCGCCCTGCCGTCGCCCAGGAGGTCTTCGGCGCCGCCGCGATCGTCGCCGCCGACGCGCCGGTGTACCTCCTGCCCGACGCCAGCCGTACTCCGCTGCGCACGCTGCCGGCAGCCACTCCGCTGACGCTGCTCGATCGCAAGGGCGACTGGCTGCAGGTGACCTTCGACGACCCGCGGTTCGGGCGGCGGACGGCGTGGATCGAGTCGCAGTTCGTGCGCATCCGCGATGCCGCCGAGATGCCGCCGCCCCCGCCGGCCGGGCTCGCCACGCCACCGGAGGCCGCCGCGGGCCAGGCGCCGCCCCCGGCGGCCAGACCCGCCCGCCGCCGCCCGGCGTCCGTGGCGCGGCCCGGCATCCGCCTGTTCGGCACCGTCGCCGCCGATCGCATGGCCGCCAGCGAGAGCTTCGACGCCATCACCGGGTCGGATGTCGTCACCGCCTACGGCGGCGGCATCCAGTTCACCAACCTGTGGCGCGGGCTGTTCGTCGAGGGCGCGATCGAACGCGCGAAGGTCGATGGCGAGCGCGTGTTCGTGTTCAACGACGACGTGTTCCCGCTCGGCATTCCGGTGGAAATCACGATGACCCCGATCGACGCCGTGATGGGCTGGCGGGCACCGGTCGGCCGGGTTACGCCCTACGTCGCCGCCGGCGCGACGTTCTTCCGCTACGAGGAGACCTCGGACTTCGCCGACGAGGACGAGGACGTGGACGAACGCAAGGTGGGCTTCGTGGTCCGCGCCGGCTTCGAGGTGACGGCGGCCCGGTGGCTCCACCTGCGCGGCGACCTGCGCTACCGTCAGGTCGGCGGCGGGCTGGGCGAATCGGGTGCCTCGGCGGCGTTCGACGAGGATCGCCTCGGCGGATTCGGCGCCGCCGTGTCGCTGCTCATCGGCCGATAGCGATGTCGCCGGCGGTCGGGTGAGGAGAACGTCGCGCCAGGTCCGGATGGGTGTCCCCCCGCGCCCACCAGGACGTAGCTGACGCGCACAACCAGTCGAAGGGGGTCGTCCATGGGTTCGCGGATCCGTGTTGCGCTCGTCCTCACGCTGACCGCAGCGGTCTCGGTTGTCCCGGCGGCGGCCCAATCCGTCCCCGACGCCCCCGGGCCCCTCTCGGCCCAGGTGGTCGGCAACGGCGTCACCCTGTCCTGGGGGGCGTCGTTCCCGCCGCCGACCAGCTACCTCGTCGAGGTCGGTTCGACACCAGGGCTGAGCGACCTCGGCATGTTCGCGGTCGGCCCGGTCACCACCCTGCCGGTAGCCGGCGTGCCGACCGGCAACTACTTCGTGCGCGTGCGCGCCGCCAACGGCATCGGCACCAGCGCACCGACGCCTGATGTCGTCGTCACCGTCGGCGCCGCTTGCCAGCTGCCGGCGGCCCCGGCCGCCTTAGCTGCAACCGTCGTCGGCACCGCCGTCACTCTACAGTGGACGGGCACGGGACCGTTCCGGCTCATCGCAGGGCACGCGTCCGGCACGGCGGATGTCTTCGCCGGCGACGTCGGCAGCACGCCGTCGCTCGCCGCGGCGGTCGCCGCCGGGGCCTACTACGTCCGGGTGCACGCTCGAAACAACTGCGGGCTCAGCCTGGCCTCCAATGAAGTGGTGCTCCACGTGCAGGTGCCGGAAGCGCCGACCGGCCTGGCATCGAGCGTCATCGGCGATCAATTGCGGCTGTTGTGGAACTCTGCTGCGCCGGGCGTGGCGCCGACCAGCTACGTGCTGGAAGCGGGCACGGCGCCCCGCCTCGCCAACATCGCGACGCTGCCGCTGGCCGCGCTACCCACCCGGTTCGACGTCAGCAACGTGCCGGCCGGCACCTACTACGTGCGGGTGCGCGGCGCGACCCCCCAGGCCGCCGGGCCGGCGTCCAGCGACCTGGCCTTCACCGTGGGGCCGCCGCTGCCTGGCACGACGGCCGTGACGTTCGCGAGCCTGCCGGGGACCAACGGCACCCCGTTCACGAGCCACAGTGAGCAGGGGTTGCTCGTGGAGCCGATCTCCGGTGATTGGACCGTGCTGGCGAGCTACGGGCGGCCGGCGCCGTCGATTCAGCTAGTCCGCCCACTGTTCGATACCGAGGTGAGCGGCAGCGTCCGGGTGACCGCCGGCGGCTCGACGTTCCGCCTGAGTTCGGTGGATCTCTACTCGTCGGTGACGCCGATTCCCTACGTGCTCACCGGCACGCTCGGCGGCGCGCCGGTGTTCAGCGTTGTCGCCACGGTGCCCAACACGTTCGGCAACTTCGCCACCGTCGCCAACCCGCATTCGACCGCCCTCATCGACACCCTGCTGATCACGGTGACCAACCCCGCCACGCCGTCCTGCCCGACGTGCGGAGGCAACCCGGTGGGGATCGACAACATCGTCGTCTGGCCCTGACCATACCGTCCGGTGCCAGACCGCACGCCACGACTACAATGGCCGGCATGCGCACGCTGCTGCTCGCCCTCGGCCTGACCGCTTCCTTCGCCGGCGTGGCCGGCGCCCAATCGGCGCCGGCCCGCTTCGCCCGACCCGAGCTGCTGGTCGACGCCGAGTGGCTGTCCACGCATCTCTTCGAACCCAACCTGCGCATCGTCGACATGCGGCCGCGCGGCTACGACGCCGGCCACATCCCCGGCGCGGTGTGGCTCGACAACAACGCCATCCGCGTCGCCAACCGGCCGCCGACCTTCCTGCCGACCCCGGAGGAGTTCGCGGCCCTGATGCAGCGGCTGGGGATTTCCAACCAGACCCGCGTCGTCGCCTACGACGAGCGCGGCGGCATCTACGCGGCGCGGCTGTGGTGGATCCTGAACCACTACGGCCACGCCAACGTCGCGCTGCTCGACGGCGGCTGGGCCAACTGGACCACCGACACGCGGGTGACCACCACCGCCGCTCCCCTGCCAGTCGCCAACGTCACCTTCACGGTAAAGGCTGGAACGGTCGGGGTGGCCACGGCCGACGACGTCAAGGCGGCGATCGGCAATCCCGCGATCAAGCTCGTCGATGCGCGGACCCAGAACGAGATCGACGGCAAGGACCTGCGCGGCATCAAGCGCGGCGGCTTCATCGAATCGTCGATCCCGGTGTACTGGGAGGACACGCTCGTCCCGGGTCGCCTGACCTTCAGGTCGCCGGCCGAGATCGCCGCACTGTGGCGCGGCAAGGGCATCGGCCGGAGCGACGCGGTGGTCGTCTACTGCCAGGTGGGCATGCGGGCCAGCCACGACCTGTTCACGCTGGCCCTGCTGGGCCACGACCTCACCAAGTTGCGAAATTACTACGGCGCCTGGGAGGAGTGGGGCAACCGGGACGACACGCCGATCAAGACGAAGGAGTAGCGGCTGGCGGCTGGCGGCTGGCGGCTGGCGGCTGGCGGTTGGACACCTGCTAAGCTGGCCCTGTGGAGACACCGCAGAGCGCTCTCGGGCGATTCCTCGGCGGCATGGCCACGCCGCGGCTGTTCCTGGCGGCGGCGACCCTGCTCGGCCTCGACCTGCTGATCCCCGACGTCATTCCCTTCGTGGACGAGGCGTTGTTGGCCATCCTGACCCTGCTGTTCGCCCGCCGCAAGAGCAAGGGGTAGAATCCTGCTCATGCCTGGGAGGCATGTGATGCATTACCGCCGCCGTTTCGTCGCGCCCGTCGTCGCGCTGGCCGTCGCCACGCTCGCCCTCACCGTCGTCCAAGCCGGCAACACCCCGGCCCGCGCCCGCAGGGGCATGGTCGTGTCGCAGAGCGACATCGCCTCGGAGGTGGGCTGGAAGGTGATGCGCGAGGGCGGCAACGCCATCGACGGCGCCATCGCCACCGCGTTCGCGCTGGCGGTCACCCACCCCACCGCCGGCAACATCGGCGGCGGCGGCTTCATCGTCTACCGGGCCGCCGACGGCACCGCCACCACCTTCGACTTCCGGGAGATGGCGCCGGCCGGGGCGAGCCCGACGATGTGGATGAAGGACGGCAAGTACGACTTCAACATCCACCACAACAGCCACCGCTCGGTGGGCGTCCCTGGCACGGTGGCCGGACTGCACCTGGCCTGGCAGAAGCACGGCAGCAAGCCGTGGAAGGATCTGGTGAGCCCGGCGGTGGCGCTGGCCAGAGACGGCTTCGAGGTGAGCGACGGGCTGGCCCGGTCGCTGGCCCGGATGCTGGTCGAGCCCGACGACTTCAAGAAGTACCCGGCGTCGCTGGCCCAGTTCTCCAAGAACGGCACCCCGTACCAGGCCGGCGAGATCCTGAAGCAGCCCGACCTGGCCAGGACGCTCGACCGCATCGCCGAGCGCGGCCCGGCCGGCTTCTACGAGGGTGAGACCGCCGAGCTCATCGAGAAGGAGATGAAGGCCAACAACGGCCTCATCACCCGCGAGGACCTCAAGAACTACCGGGCCAAGGAGCGGGCCCCGGTCACGGGCACCTACCGCGGCTACGAGGTCATCGGCATGCCGCCGCCGAGTTCGGGTGGCATCGCCGTCATCCACATGCTGAACCTGCTCGAGGGCTTCGACCTCAAGGCCAACGGCTTCGGCGCCGCGCAGAACCTGCACCTGGTCGCCGAGTCGATGCGCCGCGCCTTCGCCGACCGCGCCCAGCACCTCGGCGACCCCGACTTCAACACCGCGATCCCGGTCGCCCAGCTCATCTCGAAGGACTACGCGGCGCAGGTCCGCAAGACCATCAACCCGAACAAGGCCTCGGTGTCGTCGCCGTCGTCGTTCTCGTGGCCGACCGAGTCGCAGGAGACGACGCACCTGTCGGTAGTGGACGAGAAGCGCAACGCCGTGTCGATGACCTACACGCTCGAGTACGGCTACGGCTCGCGCATCGTCGTGCCCGGCGCCGGCTTCCTGCTCAACAACGAGATGGGCGACTTCAACGCGGCGCCCGAAATGACCGACGAGCGCGGCAACATCGGCACCAAGCCCAACCTGGCCCTGCCCGGCAAGCGCATGCTGTCGAGCATGTCGCCGACGATCCTGGCCAAGGACGGCCAGCTGTTCATGGTCACGGGCTCGCCGGGCGGGCGCACCATCATCAACACCGTGCTGATGACCATCCTGAACGTCGTCGACTTCGGCCTGAACGCGCAGGAAGCCGTGGACGCCGGCCGCATGCACCACCAGTGGCTGCCCGACCGGATCACCTACGAGCGCAACCTGTTCTCGGCCGACACCATCGCCAGGCTCAAGGCGATGGGCCACACCATGAACGAGGGAGGTAACCAGGGCGTCGCGGAGGTCATCGTCGTCGGCAGCGACGGCGTGCTCGAGGGTGGCCTCGACCGGCGGGCGCCGGACGGCGGCGCCGCGGGCAAGTAGCCGCGGCGGCATGCGCGCCGGGCGGAGAGGTCACGCCGGCGGCTTCTTCACCATCGGCACGAACCGCACCGGCAGGGTCCGCTCGGTGACCAGCCCACGCTCGGTCTTGCGCAGGACCTGCAGCTCCTGGATGCCGTCGCGCGGTCCGACCGGCACCACCATGGTGCCGCCAACGGCGAGCTGATCGACGAGCGCCGGCGGCACCGTCTCGGGCGCCGCGGTGACGATGATCTTCTCGAACGGCGCCTGCTCCGGCCAGCCCAGGTAGCCGTCACCGGCGCGCACGTGGACGTGCCGGTAGCCCAGCGCCGCGAGCGTCGCCCGTGCCCGCTCGGCCAGGTCGGGCAGCAGCTCGATCGTGTACACCTCGCGGGCCAGTTCGCCCAGCACGGCGGCCTGGTAGCCCGACCCGGTGCCGATTTCCAGCACGACGTCGTCCGGCGCCAGCGCCAGCGCCTCGGTCATGAACGCGACGATGTAGGGCTGCGAGATGGTCTGGCCGAAGCCGATCGGCAGCGGCCGGTCGTCGTAGGCCGCCGCCTGCTGGTCGTCGGGCACGAAGCGGTGACGCGGCACGCGGCGCATCGCCTCGAGCACCCGCGGATCGACGATGCCGTTGGCGCGCAGCTGGCCGTCGACCATGCGCGCCGCCTCGGCGTCCCGGCCGGTCGCGGCGGGCTGGGCGTCGCCGCTGTCGGCGAACCGGCAGCCCGGCGACAACGCCAGCGCCACGCCGCACGCCCGCAACCACGCGCCCACGCCCACCGGGCTCCTCCCGCGGGTCTCGCCCGCTCGACCGACCGCGATCAGGGCAGCTTCAGCGCCGCCTTGAGCTGGGCCGCGGTCATCCCCTTCACGTACACCGGCGTGCCGGCGTCGAACTCGCGAGCTCGGGCCAGACCGCCGACCACCACCGGCTCGAAACCGGCCTCTTCGACCAGCTGGACGGTGACGGCGATGGCTTCCTGGTCGTCCGAGGCAATCGGAATGCCCAGCTTCTCGCCGGCGCGATGCGCCTCCTTGGTCACCTGGGTGTAGCTGAGCGCGTTCAGCGCCCGCACCAGACGCACGCCGGGCAGGTGCTCCTTGGAGGCCACGCCGGTGCCGCGCGCCAGCGCGTCCTTGCCGACCTCGCCGTCGCGATCGACCCGCGGGTTGCCGACGTCGATGACGATCTTCCCCTTGAGGAGATGCGCGTAGTCGCGGCCCACCTGCGGCAGGGCGCCGTAGGGCACGGCGATGAGCACGACGTCGCCGAACGCCGCGGCCTGTGCCGGCGTGCCGGCGAGGGTCGAGGGACCGGCCTGCTCGACCAGCGGCGCCAGCGACTCGGGGTTGCGCGACGAGAAGACGATCTGGTGCCCGACCTTGGCCCACAGCAGGCCGATCGCCCCGCCCTGGCGTCCGGACCCGATGATGCCGATCTTCAGCGGCTTGGCGGTGCGCGCCTGCGCCGTCACCCGCGCCGTCACGCCGGCGTGCACCGCCAGCACGCCGCCGGCGGTCAGGAACGCCCGCCGCGAAAGGATCCGTCGTGCGCGTGTGGTCATGCCGCCTCCGTCGCGGCTGAGTATACGTTGGCGGTCCGGTCCGTGCCGGCCACCTCAGCGCGCCGCCAGCGCCAGGGCGACGATCCGCGCCGGAATGCCCCGCTCCTGGTCGCCGACCGTCATCGCGATGTACTGCCGGCCCTGGTGCTGGTAGGTCACCGGCGGCCCGGTCTGCACCGCGGGAATCGCCGTCTCCCACACGGTGGCGCCGGTCCGCTTGTCGAGGGCCCGGAACATCGCCTGGCCGCCCCAGCCCTCGCCGGCGAAGAGCAGCGTCGCGGTGGCCAGCAGCCCGGCGCGCGAGCGGCTGCCCGTGCGCGGCAGCGTGACGCCCTTCAGCAGCGGGTGGTCGCGAATCGCCGGCGGGGTGTCGCCGTTGGCGACCTGCCAGGCAATCTCGCCGGTCGTCAGGTCGATGGCGGTCACCCGCCCGTAGGGCGGCTTGACGATCGGCAGGCCGTCCACGGTCGGGACGCCGCGTCCCTGGACGGCCACCCAGTCCATGTCGGATTCGCCGCTCTTCTCGAGCGCGACCAGCGACGGCTGGGTCGCCGAGCTGACGTAGATGACTCCCGACCCGGGATCGGCGGCGCCGTGCTCCCACTGCGCGCCGCCCTGGACGCCGGGCAGCAGGATCGTGCCCTTGGTGCCGTCGGGCGCCGCCGCCAGCGACGGCGGCTGGTACATCGCGCCGAGCCGGTAGCCCTTCACCGCCTCGACGGCCCGGGCGCGCAGATCGGGCGTGAAGTCCATCAGGTCGTCGACCGTGAAGCCCTGGCGATCGAAGGCCGGCGGCTTGGACGGGAACGGCTGGGTGGCCGCCGCCCGTTCGCCGGGCACGTCGCTGGCCGGCACCGGGCGCTCGACGATCGGCCACAGCGGCGTGCCGTCCACCCGGTCGAACACGTAGGTGAACGCCTGCTTGGTCATCAGCGCCACCGCCGGCACGGTGCGGTCGCCCCGGCGCACGTCGATGAGCATCGGCGCCGTGGTGTTGTCGTAGTCCCAGATGTCGTGGTGGATCTGCTGGAAATGCCAGATCCGCCTGCCGGTCCGGATGTCGAGGCACACCAGGCTCGACGAGTAGACGTTGTCTCCCAGTCGATGCCCGCCGTAGAGATCACCGGTCGGCGCCTCGACCGGCAGGTAGACGTAGCCGAGGGCATCGTCGGCCGAGAACGGCGCCCATACGCCGGCGTTGCCGGTGTACTTCCAGGCCTCGCGCTCCCAGGTCTCCGTGTAGGGCTCGCCGGCCTGCGGGATGGTGTTGAAGCGCCACAGCTCCCTGCCGGTGCGGACGTCGAAGCCGCGGACGTAGCCCGGCACGTTGGCCATCGTCTTGGGCCGGAAGCCGAGCTCGAGCGCCGGGCCGACGACGATGACGCCGTTGGACACCACCACCGGCGAGCTGCTGCCGATCGGCGCCAGCGGGTCGAAGTCGCCGCGGCCGAGATCGCGCTTCAAGTCGACCATGCCGTCGCTGCCGAACGACGGCACGGGCCGGCCGCTGCGGGCATCGAGCGAGACCAGCCGGAAGCCCGGCGTCACGACGATGATGCGAGCCTCGGTGCCGTCGGTCCAGTAGCTGACACCGCGGCCGGAGTTGCGGCGCGGCGCCCTGGCGGTGCGCTCCCCCTCGTCGAGCGTCCACTGCCACCTGACGGCGCCGGTCGCCGGGTCGAGCGCGATCACGTCGCGATTCATGCCGGCGGTCATGTACAGCGTGCCGTCCACGTAGAGCGGCGCCGCCTCGTTCTTGAACTCGGGCTTGGGGCCGATCGGCCCCAGGTCGCGCTCCCAGGCCACGCGCAGACCGCCGACGTTCTCGCGGGTGATCTGGTCGAGCGGTGAGTAGCGGAGGCTGCGGTTGTCGCCGTGGTAGGCCCGCCACTCCCCCACCGGCGCCGGCGGGCTGGCGGGCCCCTGCGCCCCGAGCGTGACGGCAATCGACAGCGGAAGGAGGACGAGCGCGTAGCGTCTCATGTCAGCGTGACAGTGTGACAGCGTGAGTCACCAGCCGCTAGCCGCTAGCCGCTAGCCGCTAATCCTTGTCGTTCGCGTACTCGAACCCGAACCGCCCCTTGACGCACAGGTTGCCGCGAGTGGTCTCGTTGTCGAAGGGCGAAGTCACCTTGACGATCCGGCCATCCTGCACGTGCGTGGTCAGCGTACAGCCGACGCCGCAGTACGGGCAGATGGTGTCGGTGACGGTCTGGCGCTCCGGGGCCCAGTCGCCGCCACGACGCAGCTCGAACTCGGGCTTGGCCATGAGCGCCCCGGTCGGGCACACGGCGATGCAGTTGCCGCAGTAGACGCACGCCGACTCGGGCAGCACCACGTCGTGCTCGGTCGAGATGCGGGCGTGGAAGCCGCGGCCGGCCACCGCGATGGCGAAGGTGAACTGCGCGTCGGTGCCGCACGCCTCGACGCACTTGTAGCAGAGCACGCACTTGCCGTAGTCGCGGACGTAGAGGTCGTTGTCGTCCTTCACCGGCTGCGCCACCGTCGCCGCGCCGGCGCCGAAGCGCTGCGGTGCCGCGCCGTACTCGTCGAGCAGCGGCGTCAGGGTATCCGCGGTGGACAGGTCCACCGAGGAGGCGAGCAGTTCCAGGACCACCTTGCGCGACAGCCGCACCCGCTCGGAATCGGTCCGCACGGCCATGCCGGCTTCGGCGGCCCGCGAACAGGCCGGCGCGAGCACCCGCTGGCCCTCGACCTCGACGACGCAGACCCGGCACACGTTCACCGGCGTCAGCGTCTCGAGGTAACACAGCGTCGGCACCTCGACGCCGACGGCCCGGCAGGCGTCGAGCAGGGTGCTGCCCTCCGGCACGCTGACCGGCTGGCCGTCCACGGTCAGCGACACGGCGGCCGGCGCCGGCCGCACCGGCGCCGCCGGCACCACCGCCGGTGGCGGCGGCGGATTGAACCAGATCGCCTGCTCGTCCTTCACGCCGTCCCTCCGCGGAACACGCCCAGCCGCTGCACCGCCGACTCGATGGCCGACGACGCCGTCTGCCCCAGGCCGCAGATCGACGCGTCGCGCATCGCCTGGCCGAGCTCGGTCAGCAACTGCAGCCGCTCGGCGCCGGCGCGGGCGCCGGGCCCCTCGGCTCGCAGCGCCTCGAGCAGCTCCCTCTGGCGGACGGTACCGACCCGGCACGGCACGCATTGACCGCAGCTCTCGTCTTCGAAGAAGGTCGCGATCCGGCCGAGGACCGCGGGCAGATCGACCGTGTCGTCGAACGCCATGATCACCCCCGAGCCGAGCGTGAGGCCGGCAGCCCGGACGTCCTCGAAGGTGAGCCGGACGTCGAGCGCCTCGGGACCGACGAAGACCCCGGCGGCACCGCCGAGCAGCACCGCCTGCAGCGGCCGCCCGCCCGCCACGCCGCCGGCCGCGGCGAGGACCTCGCCGAGCGTCCGGCCGAAGGGGTGCTCGTAGAGGCCGGGCCGGGCGACGTGGCCCGACAGGCAGAACAGCCGCGTGCCGGTGGAGGTGCCGGTGGCTCCGGCCGCCCAGGCCGCGCCGCCGTCGACGAGGATGTCGAGGACGTTGGCCAGCGTCTCGACGTTGTTGACCACGGTCGGCCGGCCGAAGAGGCCGACCTGGGCTGGAAACGGCGGCTTCGACCGCGGCTCGCCGCGCCTGCCCTCGAGCGAGTTGAAGAGCGCGGTTTCCTCGCCGCAGATGTAGGCACCGGCGCCGCGCCGCACCTCGATGTCGAAGGCATGCCCGGATCCGGCGACATCGCCTCCGAGCAGGCCGGCGGCGCGCGCCTGGGCGATGGCGCCGGCGACTCTGGCTTCGGCGTCGGGATACTCGCCGCGGACGTAGAGGAAGCCGCGAGTACTGCGGGTGGCGATGCCGCAGATCGTCATCGCCTCGACGATCGCGAACGGGTCGCCGCACATCAGCAGGCGGTCCTTGAACGTGCCCGGCTCCGACTCGTCGGCGTTGCACACCACGTAATGCGGCAGGGCCGGCTCGGCAGCCACCGCCGCCCACTTGCGCCCGGTGGGGAACGCGGCCCCGCCGCGGCCCATCAGCCGCGACGCCGTCACTTCGGAGACGACGCCCTGCGGGCCGAGCACCAACGCCCGCGCCAGGGCGCGATAGCCGCCGGCGGCGCGGTAGGCGTCGAGGCTCGCGGGATCGACGACGCCGACCCGCCGCAGCAGGCGGAGGGCCGGCTCGCCCGCCTGCGGCACGGCGCGGCGCAGGTCGGCGAGGGCGTCGAGCCGCGGCTCGGCGTCGCCACAGGCAGCGACGACATCGGCGGCACGGCGTACCGGGGCCACCACCGTCCGCGTCGGCTGCTCTCCGGCGCGGATGACCAGCGCCGCCGGCGCGCGCTCGCATTGGCCGAGGCACGGGCTGCGCAGCCACGTGCTCCCGCCGCCGGCACCGGCCGGCCGACCGGCGGCGCCAAGCGTCGCCGTCACGTCGTCGCAGACGGCCTCGGCGCCGAGCGCCCGGCAGGCGATGTCGTCGCACACGTGCGCGACCACGGCCGGCCGCGACGCCGTGGCGAACAGGTGGTAGAAGGTCAGCACGCCCCAGGCTTCGGCGGGCGGCACGATCAGGCGCTGGCAGATGTAGTTCAAGGCGCCGCGACTCACCCAGCCGACGCGATCCTGGACGGCGTGGAACGCCGGGAGGAGCAGGTGGCGGCGCTCGACCGCCGCGACCCGTCCGCCGCGCGCGCTGCGACCGTCGCGGGCCGCGTCACGACCGCCGCCCTCCCACCCGCTCGCGGGCGGCCCGAGCAGCGCATCGACGGCGGCGCGCTCTTCCTGGCTGGCGTCGGGGCCGGCGACGTGGATGTCCACCGTCGTCAGGCCTCCACCGGCTCCAGGCGGATCGCCGCCGCCTTGAACTCGGCAGTGCCCGACTTGGGATCGGCGGCGTCGATGGTCAGGTGGTTGGTGGCCACCTCGTCCGGGAAGTGCAGGGTCATGAAGGTGAGCCCGGGCCGCAGCGCCGGGTCGATATGCACCGGCGCCACGACGGCGCCGCGCCGCGATCGCACGCGGACCGGCTGCCCTTCGCGCACGCCCAGCCGCGCCGCGTCCTCGGGCGAGACGTCGATGGTCTCGCCGCGGCGTACCGGCGAGGCGTAGCCGCCGCTCTGCACGCCGGTGTTGTACTCCTCGAGCCGGCGGCCGGTGGTCAGGCGCAGGGGGAACTCGTCGTCGAGCGCCTCGACCGGCAGCTCGTGCTCGACCACCGAGAACGGCGCCCGCGGGCCGCCCACCGGCCGTTCCCACAGGCGGCTGTGCAGGAACGCCTCGCCGGGATGCGACTCGTCGTAACACGGCCACTGCAGGCCGCCTTCGGCCTCCAGCCGCGCGTAGCTCATGCCGGCGTGCACCGGCGACAGGCCCCGCAGCTCATCCCACACCCGCTCGGCCACCGCCGGCCCCCAGTCGGCGCCCATCGCCCGCGCCATCGCGAAGACGATGTCGAGATCGTCGCGGCTCTCCCCGGCCGGCGGCCTGGTGCGGCGCACCCGCTGCACCCGCCGTTCGCTGGAGGTGACGGTGCCCTCCGACTCGAACGCGCCGGCCGCCGCCGGCAGCACGACGTCGGCGAGCGCCGCGGTGGCGGTGAACATCACGTCCTGCACCACCAGCACGTCGAGGCTGCCGAGCAGCTGCCCGGTGCGATGCTGGTCGGCCTCCGACTGCGCCGGGTTCTCGCCGATCACGTAGAGCGCCTTGAGCTCGCCGCGCTCCATCGCGTCGAACATGCCGGTGAGGTGCCAGCCCTTCGCCGGCGGTACGGCCACACCCCAGGCGCGATCGAACTTGGCGCGCAGCGCGGCGTGCTCGACGTGCTGGAAGCCGGGCAGCCGATCCGGCAGCGCCCCCATGTCGCCGCCGCCCTGGACGTTGTTCTGGCCGCGCAGCGGGTTGATGCCCGATCCCCAGCGGCCGACGTGGCCGGTCAACAGCGCCAGGTTGATGAGGGCGAGCACGTTGTCGACGGCGTTGTGGTGCTCGGTGATGCCCAGCGTCCAGCAGATCATCGCCGTCGGCGCCGTCGCGTAGCCGTGGGCCATCTCGCGGATCACCGCCGCCGGCACCCCGGTGGCCGCCTCGCCGCGCTCGAGCGTCCATGGCAGCACCGCCGCCTTGTACTCCGCGAACCCCGTCGTCGCTGCGGCGATGAACTCGCGGTGCGCCAGGCCGCTGACGATGATCTCGCGGGCCATCGTGTTCGACAGCGCGATGTCGGTGCCGACGTCGAGGCCGGCCCACACGTCGGCGAAGCGGGCCGACGAGGTCCGCCGCGGGTCGATGGCGAACAGCCGGGCCCCGCGCTTCACCCCGGTGAGCAGGTGATGGAAGAAGATCGGATGCGTCTCGCGGGCGTTCGATCCCCACAGCAGGACGCAGTCGGTCTCCTCGATCTCGCGATACGAGCTGGTGCCGCCGCCCGCCCCGAAGACCGCCGCCAGACCGGCGACGCTGGGGGCGTGTCAAGTGCGGTTGCAGCTGTCGATGTTGTTCGACCCGATGACCGCGCGGGCGAACTTCTGCGCCGCGTAGTTCATCTCGTTGGTGCTCTTCGAACAGCTGAAGAGCCCGAACGCCTGCGGGCCGTCGCGATCGACCACGGCGCGGAACCCTGCTGCCGCCCGCGCCAGGGCTTCGTCCCACGACGCCCGGCGCAGCGGCCGGTCACGACCGTCGCGCACCATCGGCCAGGCCACCCGTTGCATGCGTGCCATGGAGGGAGAGTAGCACGCGCGATTGCGGCACCTGACGGCGCTCAGCGGTCGGCGTCGACCCAGCGATCGAGGGGGACCGACAGCAGCAGATAGCGGCGCCGCAACTCGACCACGTGCCCGGCCAGCTCCGCGGTCGGGAACTCGCCGGCGCGGCAGCGGTCGCGCAGCCGGCGGATCTCGTAACGGTAGAGGTCGTTGACCTGGTCGCGCAGCGCCCGCGGCGGGGTCTGGGGCCGCGGCGCGAGGCCATGCGCGGCGAGCGCGTCGAGAATCGCCGGCCGATAGCGTGGCATCACGGGCACAACCGGAGGAACGCCCGGCCCTCGACGGCGAGCGGGCCGTCGGGCCGCGTCGGCTCGACCAGGGCCAGCGCCGCCCGGAACGGAGCGCAGGCCTCGGCCAGCGTGCCGCGCCGGGCCCGGGTGCGGGCGACGCCGCGCAGGCCGATCGGCGACCGGTCGCCGGCCCGCGCAAACGCCGCCTCGGCGAGCTCGAAGTCGTCGACGGCCAGCCACAGTTCGCCCTCGACGATCGGCAACGGCAGCGGCCACGGCCGGCTGTCGGGCGGCAGGCGGGGGGCCAGACCGGCGGCGTGCTCGAGCCACACGCGCATCTCGTCGCGCTCGTGCTGCGCCGCCGCGGCGGCGGCGTGCAGCACGGCCGCGGCGTAGCGGGCGGCCAGCGACCCGGCACGGCCGCCGGGCTGCAAGGTGTCGAGCGCGGTGCGTACGTCGGCGAGGGCGTCGGCGCTGCCGCCGGCGAGGTCGGCGCGCTGGGCGGCGAGCCACCCGTGCCAGCTCCACGACGCGACGGTCAGCGGCTCGCAGTCCGGATCGACCGCCGCGGTGGCGCGCAGCCGGGCCGCCGCCGCGGCGCCGTCGCCGGCGGCGGCATCGGCGGCGGCGAGGGTCAGCGCCGCCAGGGCCTCGTCACTGCAGGTCGCCGCCGGCTGGCTCGCCGCCGCTCCCGGGCCGGCGATGCCGGCCAGTACGATCACGCCAATCGCGGCCGTCCGCCGCCACACGTTTCCCGACATCCCGTGACATCCGATGATCCCGCAGGACCGCAGCGACGGCCGAGGTATCATGACTCCGATTTTGGAGGGAAATGCCCGATGAAGAACAGGTGCTCGTCCTCGTCGCACCGGCCGGCCCCGGCGCTCGCCGTCGTGATGGCCCTCGCCGCGTCGCTGGCGGTCGTCGGCGCCCAGCAGCCGCCGCCGGCCGAGGGCCAGAAGCCGGCGCCCGCGGCGGCCGGCCAGAAGCCCGCGGCTCCGGCCGCGCCGGCCACGCCCCCCGGCACCCTGCCGCCGCCGACGCGCGCCATCGTACCCGTGGCCGCCAGCTCGGTGGCAGCCAAGCCGGATCAGTGGGTCGGTGAGTACGTGGCGATGACCGGCGTCGTCGACGCCTCGCTGGGCGCGCTCGCCTTCACCGTCGACCAGGACAAGACCAAGAGCGGCAACGACGTGCTCGTCGTCGCCCACCGGATGAGCGATCCGGTGGTCGCCAACACCTACGTGACCGTCATCGGCCTGCTGATGAAGTTCGATCCGGCCGAGGTCGAGAAGACGTCGAAGGTCCATGCCGCCGCGCTGCCCGCCGACGCCGCGGTGAAGTATTCCGGCAAGCCGGTGATCCTCGCCACCTCGGTGGTCAACGACCGGATGCTCGACCTCGCCCGCTTCATTCCGCCGCCGATGACGCCCGACGAGGAGGCGCTGCAGAAGGCGATGCGCGGCGTGCCGGCCGCCTCCGGCGAGATGCGCAAGGGCGCCGACGGCTCCAACGTCGAGATGGCCACCAAGAACATCGCGACCCTCACCGCCGCCTTCACCGAGGTCGAGACCTTCATGAAGAAGCGCGGCAAGCTCGACGCCGTCAAGTGGGCCGCCGATGCCCGCGCCAACGTGCTGGCGGTCGAGAAGGCCGCCAAGGGCGGCCAGTGGGACGCCGCCAAGACCGCCGCGGCCGCCGTGGGCGGCTCCTGCGGCACCTGCCACACCCCCTACCGCGAGCGCCTCGAAGACGGGTCGTTCCGCTTCAAGGCCGGGACGGCGACGGCCAAACCAGGTGAATAGCGGCTAGCGGCGAGGGGCTAACGGCGAGAACACACGTACACGAAGAGGGCCCGGTGGACATCCACCGGGCCCTTCGTCTTTCCTGACAGCGGGCGAGCGTGATCGCGTGACCCGTCTTGCCGCCAGTCCCTCGCCGCCAGCCGCTGATCGGGCGTCAGTAACGGTAGTGCGCCGACTTGTACGGCCCCTCGACCGGCACGCCGATGTAGTCGGCCTGCTCCTTGGAGAGCGTCGTCAGCTTCACGCCCAGCTTGTCGAGGTGCAGGCGGGCCACCATCTCGTCGAGCTTCTTGGGCAGGATGTAGACCCGCTTGGCGTCGTACTTGGTGCCCGACAGCGTCGGCTTGCCGGTGGCGCTGAAGTGCAGGTCGAGCTGCGCCACCACCTGGTTGGTGAACGACGAGCTCATCACGAAGCTCGGGTGCCCGGTGGCGCAGCCGAGGTTCAGCAGCCGGCCTTCGGCCAGCACCAGCACGCTGTGCTCGCCGCGGCTGCCGGCCTTCGGGAACACCCATTCGTCGTACTGCGGCTTGATCTGCACCCGCGTCGCCCCCGACCTGGCCAGACCGGCCATGTCGATCTCGTTGTCGAAGTGGCCGATGTTGCCGATGATCGCCTTGTCCTTCATCCGCGCCATGTGCTCGACGGTGAGGATGTTCTTGTTGCCGGTGGCGGTGATGAAGATATCGGCGGTCTCGATGACGTCGTCGAGCGTCGTCACCTGGTAGCCCTCCATCGCCGCCTGCAGCGCGCAGATCGGGTCGATCTCGGTGACGATCACGCGGCAGCCCTGGCCCTTGAGCGCCTGGGCGCAGCCCTTGCCGACATCGCCGTAGCCGCACACCACCGCCACCTTGGCCGACAGCATCACGTCGCTGGCGCGGTTGAGGCCGTCGATGAGCGAGTGCCGGCAGCCGTAGAGGTTGTCGAACTTGCTCTTGGTCGCCGAGTCGTTGACGTTGATGGCCGGGAAGAGCAGCGTGCCGGCCGCGGTCATCTCGTAGAGGCGATGCACGCCGGTGGTGGTCTCCTCGCTCACGCCCTTGATGCCGGTGGCCACTGTCGTCCACACGCCGGGGCGGGCGGCCAGCTCACGACGCAGGGTGTCGAGGATCACGCCCCACTCTTCGGGCTCGGCGGCGGCATCGAATGCCGGCACCTTCCCCGCCGCTTCGTACTCCCTGGCCTTGTGGACGAAGAGCGTGGCGTCGCCGCCGTCGTCGACGATGAGGTCGGGACCGGTGTTGTCGGGCCACAGCAGCGCCTCGACCGTGCACCACCAGTACTCGGGCAGCGTCTCGCCCTTCCAGGCGAACACCGGCGTGCCCAGCGGCTTCGCCGCCGTGCCGCCGGTCTCCGGACGGCCGACGACCACCGCCGCGGCGGCGTGGTCCTGGGTCGAGAAGATGTTGCAGCTCACCCAGCGGACGTCGGCACCGAGCTCGGTCAGCGTCTCGATGAGTACGGCCGTCTGCACCGTCATGTGCAGCGAGCCCATGATCTTGGCGCCGGCGAGCGGCCGCTGGCCGGCGTACTGACGACGGAGCGCCATCAGGCCGGGCATCTCGTGTTCGGCGAGACGGATCTCCTGACGGCCGAAGTCGGCCAGCGAGAGGTCCTTCACCTTGAAGGGCTCGCGCTTGGCGGCGCGGGCGGAGTCGAACGGGTGGGTCTGGGTTGCGGTCGCCATGGTCGGTCGGTGCTCCTTCTGTCCTGGGCGTGAAAACGTCTCAACGGGAGCGGCGCGGCGCCTTCGCGGTCGGGCGCAAGGCAACGGCCGGATTCGGGGTGGTGGCCACGGCGCGGAACAGCGCCGGCCCCCTGGCGGACGGCTCGACGGGCAGCGCCGCCAGGCGGACGTCGCGGAAGCCGGCGGCATCGAACCAGCGGCGGATCTGCCCCTCGGCGAAGCCGAGCCAGACGTGGCCCATCTGCGCCTGGTACTCGGTGCGGTCGTGCGGCAGCATGTCGACGACCAGCAGGCGGCCGCCGGGCGCCAGCACCCGGGCAGCTTCGGCGATCGCCCGCGCCGGATCGGGCAGGTGGTGCAGCACCAGCGCCAGGATGGCGACGTCGAGCTGGCCGTCGTCGATCGGCAGCGCCTCGAGCGCGCCCCGGCGGACTTCCACGTTGGGCTGATCCGCCAGCCGCGCCCGCGCCGCCAGCAGCATGTCGGCCGAGCCGTCGACGGCGACGACCGCGCCGACGTGCGGCGCCAGCAACGCGCTCAACTGGCCGGTGCCGCAGCCGAGGTCGCCGACGCGCAGGGTGTCGTCCAGCAGCGCCAGTGCCGCCTGGGCGTGGAACGCCTGGCCGAACAGGTCGGCGCGCAGCTTGTCCCACTGGCCGGAGGCCTTGGAGAAGAACGCCTCCGACGTCGAGCGGCGCTGCTCGAGCACGCCCTTCAGCCGCCGATCGTCCTGTTCGGCCCCCGGGCTCGCGCTCACCTGCTCGCGGATGAGCGGCCACAGCCGCGCCGCCGAGGTCTCGAGCGGATCGGCCAGGGCATAGAACCGCGACGTGCCGTCACGCCGCGAGGTCACCCAGCCGCCGTCGGCCAGGGTCTTCAGGTGGCGACTCACCGTGGACTGCGGCAGCTGCAGAATCGTGCACAACTCGCCCACCGTGAGCTCGTGCGCCTCGAGCAGCAGCAGCAGGCGGCAGCGGAGCGGATCGGCCAGGGTGGCCATGTGCTCCAGCACCTGCGGGACGGTGGTGGGCGGCAGCGCGAGGACGCGAGCTTGCTTCATCCGTAAATCCGGATGAGAGGATATAACCGGACAGGCTCCGCCGTCAACTCTGACGGCACGCAGGTCGGCGGCGGGCCGACTGCTCTACCCCAGCGCCGCTTCGAGCCTGCCGACCAGCCGGTCGAGGTGGGCCACCAGCGCCCGGATCGCGGTCGGCTCGGACAGGTCGACCCCGGCCCGCTGGAGCAGGGTCATCGGGTGGTCGCTGCCGCCGGCGGCGAGCAGCGCCAGGTAGCGCTCGACCCCATCGGCCCGCTGCCCCGGATCGGCGCTGCCCACGGCCTGCATCAGCGCCGCGGTCGAGGCCATGCAGGTGGCGTACTGGTAGACGTAATAGGGCGACTGGTAGAAGTGCGGGATCCGCGCCCAGGTCCAGCCGAGCCGCTCGTCGCGGCTGATGGCGTCGCCCCAGTAGGCGTCGAGCAGGCCGTTGTAGAGGGTGGTCAGCGACTCGGCGGTGATCGGCTCGTCGCGCTCCACCATGCGGTGCGCTTCCAGTTCGAAGTCGGCGAAGAGCACCTGGTTGTAGAAGGTGCCGACGATGCCGTCGATGGCGTGCTGCAGCAGCACGATACCCTCCTCGCGGCTGCCGACGCGCTCGAGCATCAGCTCGAGCAGCAGCTCCTCGTTCAGGGTCGACGGCACCTCGGCGACGAAGATCGTGTAGCCGGCGTAGACGAACGGCTGGGCGGCGTGCGCCAGCAGCGTGTGCATCGAGTGGCCCATCTCGTGGGCCAGCGTGAAGACCGCGTCGAGCGTGTCGTTGTAGTTGAGCAGCATGTAGGGGTGGGCGCCGTAGACCGGCGCCGAGTAGGCACCGCTGCGCTTCCCCTGGTTCTCGTAAACGTCGATCCAGCGGCGGTCGAACGCCTCGCGCACGCGCGCCTGGTACTCGGGGCCGAGCCGCGCCGTCGACTCGACGATCCACGCCCGCACGTCGTCGTAGCGGTACTGCGCGTCGTGCTCGACCAGCGGCACGTAGGCGTCGGCGGCGGTGTACTCGGCCAGCCCGAGGGCGCGCTTGCGCAGCCGGTGGTAGCGGCGGAACGGCTCGATGCCGGCCTTGGTCTCGTCGATGAGCGTGGTCACGACCGCCGGCGGGATGGCATCGCCGAACAGCGCCGCGTCGAGCGTCGTCGCGTAGCCGCGGGCCCGGGCCTGGAACCAGTCGCGGTGCAGGACGCCGTTGTAGAGCGCCGCGTAGGTGTTGCGGGTGGCACCGAAGACGTCGTAGTGGGCGTCGAACGCCGCCTTGCGATCGGCGGCGACGCGGCTGGTGGCGAGCACGCGACGGTACTGGCCGTAGGTGACCTGCACCGTCACGCCGGTAGACAGTGTGATGGCCGGGAACTTCGCATCGGCGGTCGACAGCGACTCGTAGGCGTCGCGGGGCGCGCCGCTCAGTCGCGAGGCCAGCGACAGCAGCCGCTCGCCGGCCAGGTCGAGGACGTGGGCCTGCTTGCGGAACAGGTCGTCGACGGCGAAGCGATAGACCGCCAGCGCCGGATCCGCGGCCATCCAGCCGTGGATCGTGTCGAGCGGCACGGTGAGGAGTTCCGGGTTGAACCACGACGTGGCGTGCTCGAGCCGGGCGAAGAGCAGCTGGACGCGCTGCCGCCGCGCCGCCGAGGCGTTGTCGCGCTGGTCCTGGTCGTGGGTCAGCGACGGGTAGTACCAGACCCGGTAGCTGAGCTGCCCGATGGCGTCGTGGGCCTGCAGCGCGTCGCGCAGGGCTGTCCCACTCTGCCCCAGCGTGCCGGCCAGGGCCTTGAACGACCCGATCTTCGCCTCCAGATCGGTCATCGCCGCCTCCCAGGCGTCCCAGGAAGGGAAGATCGCGGAGAGGTCCCAGGTGTAGGCCGGATCGACGGCCGATCGCTCGGGGGTGAGAGTCGCGGGCGCAGACGACATGGCGGCGATCTTACCCGGGCGCGGCCGGGTCGGGCGGCCCTATAATCCCGGCCCACATGCGCCTCGCCGCCGGCACCGCGCTCGGGCCGTACCGGATCGTCGACCTCGTCGGCAGCGGCGGCATGGGCGAGGTCTACCGCGCGCGTGACGAGCGCCTCCGCCGCGATGTCGCGCTCAAGGTGCTGCGTCCCGGGCCGGGCGCCGACGCCGCGCGCCTGCTGCGCGAGGCCCGCGTCGTCTCGACCCTGGCCGACCCGCACATCGTCACCGTCTACGACGTCGGCGAAGCCGACGGCGTGGCGTTCGTGGCGATGGAACTGGTCGACGGCGCGCCGCTCACCCGTCGCGTCCGCCCCGGCGGCCTGGCGGTCGACGAATTGCTGCGCATCGCCATCGACGTTGCCGCCGGGCTGGCGCGCGCGCACGCCGCCGGCGTCGTCCACCGTGATCTCAAGCCGGCCAACGTGATGATCACGGCGAGCGGCAGCGCCAAGATCCTCGACTTCGGCTTGGCCACGACGGACGCCGTGAAGACTGGCGACACCTCCACGTTCGCCGCCGTCACGGGCCCGGGAGTCGTGGCCGGCACCGTCGGCTACATGGCGCCCGAGCAGGCGGAAGGTCGCGCCGTGGACGCTCGCGCCGACGTGTTCTCGTTCGGCGTGGTGCTCTACGAACTCGCCACCGGCCGACGGCCCTTCGACCGCGACTCCGGGGTGGCGACGCTGGCGGCGATCCTGCGTGATCCTGTTCCGCCGCTGAGCGGCCTGCGGCCCGACGTGCCGGCGGCGTTCACGCGCCTCGTCGAGCGATGCCTGCGCAAGGAGCCCGAGCGGCGCTTCCACGCCGTTGCCGACATTCTGATCGCCCTCGAGGACGTGCGGGACGACGTCTCGCGCGGCCCATCCGACGCGGCCGGGACTGGCAGCGCGTCGACGCCGCTCGCCCGGCGATGGCCGCTCCGCGCTGCCGCGGCGTTCCTCGCCGCCGCCGCCGGCGCCGGGGCCATCGCGTCGCTGCGCCCGGCCGTATCGCCGCCGCTGACCGGTCTCGACCTGATGCAGCTGACCTTCGACGTGGGCTATTCCGGCACGCCGGCGCTGTCGCCGGACGGCACCCTCCTCGCGTTCGCGTCGGATCGAGGCGGTGAGGACAACCTCGACATCTGGGTGCAACCGGTGGCCGGCGGACAGGCGATTCAGGTGACCGACGACGCCGCCGACGAACGCACGCCCGCCTTCACGGCCGACGGCGGGCGGATCGTCTTCCGGTCCGAGCGGGACGGCGGCGGCATCTACAGCGTGCCGGCCCTGGGGGGCGAACCTCGGCTTCTCGTCGCCGGCGGGTTGTCGCCGCGGGTGTCACCGGACGGGCGGCAGGTCGCCTACTGGACCGGTTCCTTCATCGGCTTCGGACTGACGCCGGGCGGCTACCGGACATTCGTCGTGGACATTGCCGGCGGCACGCCGCGCGAGATTACCGGGTTCACGAACAGCCGTTTCCCGGTCTGGTCGCCAGACGGCGGCAGCCTGATCGTGTCGGCCACCCAGGCGGAGAAGCCTGACGCCTCGACCTACGACTGGTGGATCGCACCGCTCGCCGGCGGCGCCCCCGTGGCCACCGGCGCCCGCGCCCTGCTCGGGCGCGCGGCTTCCGACGTCAGCACACAAGCCTCGCCATCGACGTGGACGGGAGACCGGGTGCTCACGTCGTGGCGCGGCGACCTCTGGGCCGTGGTGTTGACCGGTCCGAACCGGACGGCGGCCGGCATCGAACGACTGACCTTCGGCCCGGGCGCCGAAACCGAGCCGGCGGCGACGGTCGACGGCACGGTGGCCTTCGCCGATGCCGTGTCGCGCCTGAGCATCTGGTCGCTGCCGATCGACACCGAACAGGCCCGCCTCCTCGGGCCACTCCGCAAAGTCACCCCCGGCACCGGCCCGTTCTTGCGCGCCACGCTGTCGGCGGACGAACGCCGGGCGGCGTTCTTCGGCCCCGGACGACCGCCGCCGAGCATCCTGGTGCAAGACCTGTCCACGGGGAAGATTCGCGATCTCGGCAGCGCCCCAGGTGCCGTCTTCGGTCCGGTGATTTCGCCCGACGGCTTGCGCGTCGCCTACCCTACCGGAGGCAACGGGGTCCGCGTCGTGTCGGTGGGCGGCGGCGCGCCGAGTGTGCTGTGCCCGGCGTGCCAGGACGTCGGTGACTGGACCGCCGACAGCCAGCAGTTCGCCGTGGTCACCGCCGGTCGGCAAACCGGCCTGGGCCTCCTCGACACGCGAACCGGCACCCTGACCGTGGTCGCCGAGGCCCCGCCCAACCGCTCGCTCAACCGGCCGAGTCTGAGCCCGGACAATCGCTGGATCGCGTTTCGCGTCATGGCCCCCGAATCGCAGACCGTGTATCTCGCGCCGTTCCGGCGCCCGCTGCCGATTCCAGCCGATGCGTGGCTCGCGCTCGGCGCCCCGGAACGCGACCTCCGCCCGGTGGGCTGGTCGCCCAGCGGACGGATGCTCTACCTGTTGAGCGCTCGTGACGGTTTCCGATGCCTTTACGTCCAGCGGGTCGATCCGGCGTCGGGGCGGCCCCTGGGTGCCGCCACGGTGGTGAAGCACATGCACAACGTGCGGGCGCCCGGGGGCGGCGGCGGCAGTGTGGTCAGTACCGGCGCCGGCAACGCCGTCGGCCGTCAGCAGATCCTCTTCGACTTCCCCGAGCAGGAAGTCAACGTCTGGCAGATGCGCCTGGGAGTGCTGACGCCCCCCGGCGCGACGCCGCCGTGACGGCGCCGCTATTCGCCGGAACCATCGGCCCGCGGGGTGACCGGCCGCCGATCACGCCACAGCGGCCAGAGCGCCGCGACCACGCCGCCCACGCCGGCGTCACCACGGCGCCACGCATGCAGCGCCGCGAGCAACGTGTGCTGGCCGCGCGTCACCGTGCCGCGCCGCCAGGCCCCTGCGGCGTACTTGTTGGCCTCGGCGAAGGTCGGATAGACGTGAATCGTGTCGAGCAGGCGGCCCAATCCGAGCCGGTGCGTCATCGCCAGCACGAACTCGGGCAGCATCTCGCCGGCATGGGCGCCGACGAGGGTCGCGCCGAGGATGCGGTCGCTGCCCGGTGACGTGAGCACCTTCACGACACCCTGCGCCGAGCCGTCGGCGATGGCGCGGTCGAGGTCGCCGAGGGGGTAGGTCGTGACCACGTGCGGCACGCCCTGAGCGCGTGCCTGCTGCTCGTTCAACCCGACCCGCGCCACCTGGGGATCGGTGAAGGTCACCCACGGCACCACGCGGTAGTCGACACGGAACCGCCGCGCCCAGCCGAAGAGCGCATTCATCACTGCGAAACGCGCCGTGTGCGCCGCCATGTGCGTGAACTGGTACGGGCCGGCGACGTCGCCGCAGGCGACGACGTTCGGGAAGCGGGTCTCCAGCCACTCGTTCAGCGCCACCGCGCGCGACGCCGTCGTCGCGATGCCGAGTTCCTCGAGACCATAGCCGTCGGTGACCGGCACCCGGCCGACGGCGCACAGGATCCGGTCGCAGGCGATGGTCTCGACCGCTCCGGCGCTGTCGACGACGACCCTGATGTCGCCGTCGACCTCGACACTGACGGCGGTGTGTCCCAGCCGCAGCGCCACGCCGTCGGCCACGAATTGCGCCTGGACGTGTGCGGCGCAGTCGGCGTCCTCACCCGGCAGCAGGCGGGCGGCCGACTCGACGATCGTCACCCGTGAACCCAGTCGGGCGAAGGCCTGGGCCAGCTCGCAGCCGATGGCGCCGCCGCCGAGCACGACCAGGCGGGCGGGCAGCTGCTCCAGCGCCCAGATCGTCTCCGAGGTGAGCACGCCGGCGTCCTGCAGCCCGGCGATGGGCGGCACCGCGGGTCGGGCGCCGGTCGCGATCACGATCGCCCGCGTCGTGAGCGTGCGCGAAGCACCGTCCTCGGCGGTGACCTCCACCGTCCACGGCGAGGTCATCCGGGCACGGCCGGTCACGCAGTCGACGCCGAGGGCGGTGTAGCGGGCCACCGAGTCGTGCGGTTCGATGGCGCCGATCACCTGGCGCACCCGCGCCATCACGGCCGGGAAGTCCACCTCGGGCGGTGTCGTCCGCACGCCGAACTCGTCCGCGCGGCGCACCGCGGACGCCGCGGCCGCCGCCCGGATGAGCGCCTTCGACGGTACGCACCCGGTGTAGAGGCAGTCGCCGCCCATCCGCTCCCGTTCGACGAGCGTCACGGTGGCTTTCAGCGCGGCGGCGAGATAGGCGGCGACGAGACCGGCCGATCCGGCGCCGATGACGACGACGTTGCGATCGAAGCGTCGCGGCTTCATCGCCGCCCAGGGCGCGTAGACGCGGCGCCGGCGCAGCCAGCCGACGATGCCCCGGCCGAGGACCGGCGCCAGGCCGAGCAGGACGAACGACGTCAGCAGCCCGGGCGACAGCACGTCGCGCGGCCCGGCGATGGCCGCCAGTTCGGTGCCGGCGTTGACGAAGACCGCGGTGCCGAGCAGCATCCCGAGCTGGCTGACCCAGGCGAAGGTCCAGGTGCGGATCGGCGTCAGCGCCATCACCAGGTTGACGACGAAGAACGGGAACAACGGCACGAGCCGCAGACTGAGCAGGTACCAGGCGCCGTCGGTGCGGATGCCGTCGTTCACGGCGCGCAGCCGCTCCCCGAACCGCGCCTGCACCGCGTCTCGGAACAGGAAGCGCGCCACCAGGAAGGACAGCGTCGCGCCGAGCGTCGACGCGACCGAGACCACCGCCAGTCCCACCCAGAACCCGAACACCGCCCCGCCGGCCAAGGTCAGCACCGCGGCGCCGGGGAGCGAGAGCGCGGTGACGACGACATAGAGCGCCGCGTAGACCGCCACGGCGCCAAGCGGCCGGGCGGCGGCCGCGGCCTGGAGCGCGTCGCGACGGGCCGTCAGCGCCTCGAAGGAGAGCGCCTCGCCGACATCGAATGCCAGCCAGACGCCGATCAGCCCGGCGACGGCGGCGGCGAGCAGCAGGCGGCGGAGGCGCATGGGTCGGCGACCGCGCGACGGCCGCTAGCTGGTCAGCCGATCGAGGATGGCGACGACCGCAGCCAGTTCCGGCGCGGCGGGGAGCGGGCGCGGCGGCTCGGCCATGCGTTCGGCCAGCGCCGGCGGCAGCGGCACGTCCCGGCCGATGATCGGCGCCACGACGTCGCCGAACTTGGCCGGATGCGCGGTCGAGAGCACGACCCTGGGCACGTCGGCGGCAGCCCAGGCGGCCGACGCGGCCGCGCCGACCCACCCGACCGCCGTATGCGGGTCGGCGAGGTAGCCGCGCGCGTCCATGTCCCGGATGGCGGTGCGGATGTCGTCGTCGGACACCGTCAGCCCGACGACGGACTCCCGCATCGCGTCGACGTCGCCGTCGAACAGCCACTGGAGGCGCTCGAAATTGCTCGGGTAGCCGACGTCCATCGCGTTGGCCAGGGTCGCGACGGCCGCCCGCGGTTCGTAGCGGCCACTCGCCAGGTAGCGCGGCAGCGGGTCGTTGACGGTCGTCGCGGCGACGAACCGGCCGATCGGCACGCCGCGCCGCACCGCCAGCAGCCCGGCGGTGAGATTGCCGAGGTTGCCGCTGGGAACGACCACCACCGGTGGCGCGGCGTCGGCGGGCAGCTGCAGCGCCGCCCAGGCGTAGTAGGCCATCTGCGGCAGCAGGCGCCCGACGCTGATCGAGTTGGCCGACGTCAGGCGCTGCCGCGCGGCCAGCGCGGCGTCGGAGAAGGCCTCCTTCACCAGCCGCTGGCAGTCGTCGAACGTGCCGTCCACCGCCACCGCCGTGACGTTGCCGCCCAGCGTGGCGAACTGCGCCTCCTGCACCGCGCTGACCCGGCCCCGCGGGTAGAGCACGACCACGCGGGTGCCGGCGACGCCGTGGAAGGCGTGCGCCACTGCCCCGCCGGTGTCGCCGGAGGTCGCGACCAGCACCGTGAGGGGCCCGTTGCCGGCCGCCCCGGCCGTCGCCGCCAGCCACCGCGCCATCGTGCGGGCGCCGATGTCCTTGAAGGCCAGGGTCGGGCCGTGGAAGAGCTCGAGCGCCCAGGTACCCGGCACGATCGGGACGAGCGGGATCGGGAACGACAGCGCCGACATCATCAGCCGGCCGAGCGTCGCCACGTCGAAGGTGTCGGCGACGAGCGGCGCGACGAGCGCCGTGGCCACTTCGGGCAGGCTGCGGCCGCGCAGCCCGGCCCACTCGTCGGCGGTCAGCCGCGGAATCGCCGTCGGCACGTAGAGGCCGCCGTCCGGCGCCAGACCGTGGCGCAGCGCCACGTCGAGCGCGACCGCCGGAGCCTGCCCGCGGGTGCTGACGAACATCAGCGGCCCTCCACGGCGACGACCCTCGCGCCCTGGGTGCCCACCGGCGAGACCCACAGGTCCGCCTCCACCGCCGGGGACACCGCGCGCCACGCCGCCGCCATCGCCTCGCCGGCCGCGGTCGCACCGTCGAGCGACGGCGCCAGTGCGAACATCGACGGTCCGGACCCCGACAGGCTGCAGCCGAGCGCGCCGGCCGCCACCGCCGCCGACTTGATGGCATAGAAGCCGGGGACCAGACCGGCCCGCTTCGGCTCGGCGACGTGATCCTCGAGCGCCCGCGACAGCAGCGCCAGGTCGCCCGAGTGCAGCGCCGACACCAGGGCCCCGACGTTGGCCCACTGGCGCACGGCGGCCGCGAGCGGCACCTGGTCGCCGAGCAGGGCCCGGGCCGTGCCCGTGTGCACCTCGATCGACGGGTGCAGCACCGCACACGCCAGCCCGGCCGGCACCGGCAGCCGGACGATGTCGGGGGGGGCGGCGCTCCGCGCCAGGACGAAACCGCCATAGAGCGCCGGCGCCACGTTGTCGGGATGCACGGCGCCGCAGCCGGCCTGCTCGCCGGCCATCGCCGCGCGCAGCAGCACGTCGAGATCGGCGGGGCGGCCCAGCAGTTCGTTGACGGCCACGACCGCCGCGACGGCGCTGGCCCCGCTGCTGCCGACGCCGCTGGCCAGCGGCAGGCCCTTGTGCAGCGCCAGCGTGATGCCCTGCCGGGTGCCGAGCGCGCCGAGCAGGGCGTTGGCGGCGGCGCTGGCCGTGTTGCGGCCCGCCTCGCGCGACAGCCGGCCGCCGTCGCCGTGGATGTCGCCGATGACGGCACCGTCGTGGTCGGCCAGCGCGGCGACGACCACGTCGCCGGGCTGGTCGAGGGCGAAGCCCAGGACGTCGAAGCCGGCGGCCACGTTCGACACCGTGGCCGGCGCGAAGGCGGCGATCATCGCCCGGCTCCGGCCGGCTCGGCCAGGATCGGGATGGGACGGCCGTCGTCGCCGACCGCCACCAGCACCACTTCCGCCTCGGTGACCGTCTCGCATTCGCCGTGGCCGGCGTCGCCCCAGCGCTCGACCTCGACGCGGACGCCGATGGTGATCGAGGTCCGGCCGACCCGGCGCGTCTCGGTGTAGAAGTTGACCAGGTCGCCGACCAGCACCGGCGCGTGGAACTCCACCTCACGGATGGCCTTGGTGACGTAGCGATGCGGCGCCGTCTTGCGGGCCTCGACCGCCGAGGCCAGGTCGATATGGGAGAGGATGACGCCGCCGAAGATCGTGCCCAGGGCGTTGGTGTCCTTCGGCAGCAGGAGCACCTTGATGGCGGGGACGCGCTCGGTCATCGGCGGCGATCGTATCGGAGTCGGGGCGGCGACGCGAATCCGTCACACCGTGGCGGCGGAATTCGTTTATTCTCAGACGAGCCCGATGAGCACGGTCACCAACGAGCGGCAGCGGCCGCAGAACGGCAGCGCGACGGCGCAGTGGACCGCGGCCGACGCCGCCGAGCACTACGAGGTGGCCCGCTGGGGCCAGGGCTATTTCTCGATCAACGCCGCCGGCAACGTCCAGGTGCATCCCACCCGCGACGCCGCCCGGGCCGTGGATCTGAAGAAGCTGGTCGATCGCCTCGAGATGCGCGGCCTGAGCGCGCCCATCCTCATCCGCTTTCCCGACATCCTGCAGACCCGGCTCGGCGAGATCCACGGCGCCTTCCAGCAGGCCATCGCCCAGAACCAGTACCGGGGCCGCTACGTCTGCGTCTACCCCATCAAGGTGAACCAGCAGCGCCAGGTCGTGCAGGAGGTGATGGAGTTCGGCCAGCAGCACGGCTTCGGCCTCGAGGCGGGCTCGAAGCCGGAGCTGATGGCGGTGGCGGCGATGGCCAGCAACGACACGCCGATCGTCTGCAACGGGTTCAAGGACGCCGAATTCATCGAGCTGGCGATGTGGGCGCACAAGATCGGGCGCAACATCATCCCGATCGTCGAGAAGTACACCGAGCTCGAGCTGATCCTGAAGTACGCCGAGAAGCTCGGCGTGCGGCCGCGGATCGGCATGCGGGTGAAGCTGGCGGCGCGCGGCATGGGCCGCTGGCAGTCGTCGGGCGGCTACCGGTCGAAGTTCGGCCTGACCGTCACCGAGATCCTGCGCGGCCTCGAGCTGCTCAAGGCGCACGGCATGGAGGACTGCTTCAAGCTCCTCCATTTCCACCTCGGCAGCCAGATCACCCACATCCGCATCATCAAGAACGCCCTCAACGAGGCGGCCCGCGTCTACTGCGATCTCGCCAAAGCCGGGGCCGGCATCGAGTTCATCGACGTCGGCGGCGGCCTCGGCGTCGACTACGACGGCTCGCAGACCAATTTCGAGTCGAGCATGAACTACACCCTGCAGGAGTACGCGAACGACGTCGTGTACCACATCCAGCAGGTCTGCGACGAGGAGCAGGTCGCCCACCCGACCATCGTCTCGGAGAGCGGCCGGGCGATCACCGCCTACCACTCGGTGCTGGTCTTCAACGTGCTCGGCACCAGCGGGTTCGGCGAGGAGAAGATCCCGACCACGCCGCAGGACGACTTCGAGCAGCCGCTGGTCGATCTCATCGAGACGTTCCGCAACGTCACCGTGCGCAACGCACTGGAGAGCTACCACGACGCCCAGCAGGCGCTGGACATGGCGATGAACCTGTTCAGCGGCGGCTACCTGCCGCTCGAGCAGCGCGCCCACGCCGAGAACCTCTACTTCGCCATCTGCGAGAAGATCTGCCGGCTGCTGCCGCAGATGGCCGAGGTCCCCGAGGACCTGCAGACGCTCGAAGAGACGCTGTCGGACACCTACTTCTGCAATTTCTCGCTGTTCCAGTCGATTCCCGACAGCTGGGCGATCAAGCAGCTGTTTCCGGTGATGCCGGTGCACCGCCTGACCGAGAAGCCGGTGAACCACGCCGTCATCGGCGACATCACCTGCGACTCGGACGGCAAGCTCGACCAGTTCATCGACCGTCGCGACGTCAAGAAGACGCTCAAACTGCACCGCGACAACGGCGAGCCCTACTACCTGGGCGTGTTCCTGGTCGGCGCCTACCAGGAAATCCTCGGCGACCTGCACAACCTGCTCGGCGACACCCACGCCGTCCACGTCAGCCTGAGCCCGACCAACGGCGACGACGCCGAGTCGGCGCGCGTCGACCACGTGATCAAGGGCGACACGGTGAGCGAGGTGCTGCGCTACGTGCAGTTCGATCCCGAGGAGCTCATCGGCAAGCTGCGCCGCGACGTCGAACGGGCCGTCCTGGCCGGGCACCTGCAGGACCAGCAGGCCGGACGCCTGCTGAAGTTCTACGAGGAAGGCCTGCAGGGCTACACGTATCTCGAGGGCCCGACGGCCGAGTGAAGGACGGAGCGGCTGGCGGCTAGCGGCCAGCGAGCGACGCTGTCACACGGATCCGAATGTCAGGCTGGCGCGCGCTCCTCGCTCTCGCGGTCCTGACCGTCGCCCGGCCGGCGGACGCGCAGAACGTCTCCGCGTACGTCGCCGGCAGCCTCTTCCTCTCGCCGTGGAGCCCCCGAGAGGTGTCGGGGTCGCCGTCGCTGTCCTACGACAACGCGGGGCGAGGCGACCGGTTCCTGCCCGGCGGCACCGTCGAGGTCGGCCTCAGCCTCCAGCGGCGATTCGACCTGGGGGTCGAGGTGGCGCTCGCGCCACGCCGCACCATCGACCAGGCGCACTTCTACTTCAATCCGTTCGAGAAGGACGCGCGCTACCGCGACACGACGATCTTCGCGACTGCCCGAGCTCGTGCCGGCCGCGCTAGTGCCGCTGTCGCCCTCGTCGCCGGCGCCGGACTGGTGCACCAGAGCGCCCTCGAACGCACCGCCCCGGGCCGGTTCGGTGTGACCGGCTACACGTTCGGTCCGTTCGGTCCCGATGTCGCGGTCAGCCGCTGGGGCCGCGGCGCCATGGCGGGGATCGACGTGTCGACCCGGGTGAGCCCACGGGTCAGCATCGGCCCGCAGTTCCGGCTGCTGTACACCGACCGCGGCGACATCGCCGCGATTCCGGATTTTCGGTCCTTCGGCATTCCGAAGGTCACCTACCGCATCGGCCTGATGATTCGCTCCAGCCTGTGATCCCTAGGCGCGGGCGACCGGGCGACGCCGGCTGTCGAGCACCCGCCGCACGGCGCGGTCGAACCGCTCCTGCAGCGGCTTGCGGGTGTCGAGCGGCACCGGGCCGAGCCTGAGCCATGCCGCCTGGGCGCTGCGCAGCTCCTGGTCGGCGGCGCGCTGACGCGCTTCCTCCGCCTGACGCGCCGCCCCGGCGCCCATCGTGTTGGCCGCCAGGGCCTCGCGCCACTGCCTGGCCAGCAGCTCGGCCGGCGACAGCGACGCCGTCGCCGCCCGCTCGCCGCCGTCCTGCGGCGCCAGCGCCTCGACCTTGGCGCACAGCTTCTCCATCCGCCGCGCCGTCGACGCCGGATCCAGTTCGCCGCCGGCGAACGCCTCGGGCCACCGGGTCACCAGCGTCAGCAGCGCGCCGTTCACCCGCTCGGCCAGCGGCGCCAGGACGTGGCGCGGCAGCTCGGGCCCCTGCAGCCAGCGCGCCCGCGCCGCCTGAACCTTGTTGTAGAGGTCGTCGGGCATCGGCGCGCCGTCCTCGGGCACCAGCGCCTCGATCTCGGCCACGGCGGTGTCGCGATCGACGAACTTGGTCTGGATCGCCTCCTGATCGCGGTGCTTGAAGCGCTCGAAGAACTGGTCGCAGGCGGCGCGGAAGCGCTCCCACACCTGGTCGCTCTTGCTCTTCTTGACCGGGCCGATGGTCTTCCACTCGACCTGCAGCGCCTTGAGACGGGCCGCCGCCTGGTCCCAGTTGGTCGACTGGGCCAGCTGCTCGGCTTCGGCGATGAGCGCCTCCTTGCGGGACAGGTTCTCGCCCCAGTCCTGCTTGCGCTGCTTCATGTCGGCCTGGCGCCGCGTGAAGAAGTTGTCGCAGGCCTTGCGGAACCGCTCCCACACCGCCTTTTCGCGACCGCGCGTGACCGGGCCGATGGCTTTCCACTCGGCCTGCAGCGCCTTCATCGCCTCGGCGGTCCGCACCCAGTCGGTGGAGTCGGCCAGCGCTTCCGCCTTGTCGCACAGCGCTTCCTTCTTCTTCAGCGCGTCCTGCCGCTCGGCGGCCTGCTGGGCGAAGAAGTCCTTGCACTTCTCGTAGACCTGGCCCTGCGCCGCCTTGAAGCGTGTCCACAGCCCCTCGGCCTGCGATCGCGGCGCCGCCGCCACTGGCTTCCACTTCTCCTGGAGGGCGCGCATCTCGGTGGCGGCCTTCTCCGGCTCGGCGTCGGCGACGGCGATGAGGGCCTCCATCTTCGCGCACAGGTCTTCCTGCACCTGGACGTTGGCCCAGCGCTTCCACTCCTCGGCGTTGCGCAGCTCGTCGAGGCGCGGCTGGACCGCCGCCCGCACCGCCTGCAGCCGCACCGTCAGGTCTTCGCGGTCCTGCGGCGTCGGCAGCGGGCCCATGGTGCCGATCGCCAGCTTGACGTCCTTGATGACCGCGTCGGCGTCCTTCAGCGTGAGGGTCTCGGCGGCGGCGCGGGTCTCCAGTGCCTGCACCACGGCCTGCAGCCGCTGCAGGTTGTCCTCCTGCCCGCGCTGGCGGGCGGCCCGCACCTCCTGCTCACGCCCCTCGAAAGCGGCGCTGACGGCGGCGAACCGCTCCACCAGGGTGCCCTCGACCTCGCCGGCGCGGCCGATCGCCTGCCACTTGCGCCGCAGCGCCTGCCACTGGCCGCGGATCTCGGCGTAGTCGGCGGTCACCAGTCCCTCGGCGTCGGCGACGACCGTCGGCGCCTGCGCCAGCAGCTCGCGGGCCTGCTCGCGCTGGGCGTGGCGGCGTTCGGCCGCCCGGGTGGCGTCGTCGAACCGCCGCTGGACGTCGCCGGCCCAGGTGTCGGGCATCGGCGGCATGCCTTCCCACTCGGCGCGCGCCGCCGCCAGACCGGTGGCGACGTCGTCGCCGGCCAGGGCCTCGACGCGTTCGCAGAGCGCCAGCCGCCCGGCCTGCTCCTGGCGCAGGGCGTCGGCCCGGCGCGCCGCTTCGGCGCGCAGCGACTCTTCGGCGACCAGCGCCGTGCGGACCCGGTCCGACAGGGTCTCGAACTCCTCGACGAGGCCCGGGCGCACGTCGGCGTCGGCGAGCAGTTCCACCCACGCCACCCGCGTCGCGGCGTAGCCGTCGCGTACTGCGGCGGGGTCGGTCGACGCTGACAGCGCCTCCATCTGCAGCACCAGCGCCCGGGCCGCGTCCTGGTCGGCCTCCTTGTAGTCGGGCGCAGCCGGCGCTTCGGCCACGACCGGGGCGGCCTGGGCGGCCAGCAGGGCCTTGGCGCGCTTGGCGGCGGCCTTGGTCCGGGCCCGTTGGGCGATCGCGCCGAGCTGTTCGGGAGACGGCGCCGGCAGTCGGTCGAGCGCCGCCACCGCAGCGTCGGCGTGCTCGCCGTTGACGGCGACGGCCTCGAGCTCGGCGGCGTCGGTCAGGCGCTCCAGGGCCAGCAGCCGCGTGCCGGCGTCCTGGGCGTGACGGGCGATCCCGCCGAGGGCCTTGGCGTCGCCGACCAGCGCCACCGCCGCATGCCGGACCGCCTCGGGCGCCGCGGAGCGGGCCAGGGCGGCCAGCTCGCGACCGCGGCCGAGACCGCCGAGCGCCGCGACGGCGCGGGTGGCGCCGTCGTCAGGCGCCGAGGCGAGCGCGACCAGCCGTTCGACGGCGGCGGCACGCACCGCCGCCTCGGCGTCGTTGCGGCTGACCGCGGCCAACGCGTCGGGATCGGAGAGGCGGACCACCGCGGCGCGGCGGACGCGCTCGTCGTGGTCGTCGGTCGCCACCTGGACGAACACGTCGGCGGCGTCGTCCTCGAGAGCCTTGACGGCCTCGAGTCGGACGGCCGGGTCGCCGTGCTTCCAGCGGGCCTGGGGTCGGAGCTTGTCGAGAATGCCCATGATTCAATCGGGCCGGACCGGCTGCAGGGTCCGGGCGGAGCCCCCTAGTGTACTTCACGCCTCCGCCCGCGCCGGCGCGCCGGCCGCCGGTGCAGCCGCCCGCCGGACCGCTCCGGCCGCCGGCCCGCCCCGACCCGCCCCGGGCCCGCTTGCGACGCCACCCGCGCTCGTCATATCATCGCAGTTAGATTCATGGATATTGATGGGATCTCGGCCCGCTTCCGGGTCCTGGGCGACCCGGCGCGGCTGCGGCTGCTGCGGGCGTTGAGCCACGATCGGTTCAACGTCTCGGAGCTGACCGGCATCCTCGGACTGGCGCAATCGGGCGTGTCGCGCCACCTCGGCCTGTTGAAGGACGCCGGGCTGGTCGCCGAGGAGCGTGACGGCATCTACGCCTACTACCGGCTGGCGCGGCCGGCCGCCGACGACCCGTTGTGGCGGCTGCTCGACGCCGAGTTCGCCCGGGCCGGCGCCACCGCCGCCGCCCGCGCCGACGACGCCCGCATCCAGGAGGTGCGCCGGCTGCGCCGCGAGAACTTCGACGCCCACGCCGGCCCCGACACCCGCGACGGCCGCCAGCTGGTCCCCGGGCGCAGCTGGGCGGCCTGGTCGCGCGCCCTCGGCCACCTGCTGCCGGCGCTCGACGTCGCCGACGTCGGCTGCGGCGAGGGCTACCTCACGCTCGAAGCGGCGCGCTGGGCCCGCCGGGTGATCGGCATCGATCGCTCACCGGCCGTGCTGGCCCGGGCCCGCCAGCTGGCCGAGCGGCGCAAGGTCGCCAACGTGACCTGGAAGCGCGGCGACATCGAGAAGCTGCCGCTGGCCGACCACAGCGTCGACGTGGTGCTGCTGTCGCAGACGCTGCACCACGCCGGCGAGCCGTCGCGGGTACTGCGCGAAGCGGCGCGGGTGCTCCGCCCGGGCGGCCGCGTGCTGATTCTCGACCTGCGCTCGCACGACGAAGGCTGGGTGCGCGACAAGCTCGGCGATCGCTGGCAGGGCTTCGACGACGCCGCCATCACCGGCTGGCTGAGCGGCGCCGGCTTCGAGCGCGTCCGCACCAGCGTCGGCGCCCGCGGCGCCGGCGACCCGTTCGTCGTCATCGTCGCCAGCGGCGCCGTCCCCGACGCCGGCCTTCGTCTCACCGCTCCCCGCCGCGCCGCCCGCGCCAGTCACTCCCAGCAGGATGCCCGATGACCCCGACGCCGCTCGCCGACCAGCTCGCCCGCCGCATCCTCGTCCTCGACGGCGCCATGGGCACGATGATCCAGCGCCGCCGCCTCGAGGAGCGTGACTTCCGCGGCGCGCGCCTCGCCGACCATCCGCGCGAGCTGAAGGGCAACAACGACCTCATCGCCCTGACCCGGCCCGACGTGCTGCAGGCGATTCACGAGGAGTACCTGGCCGCCGGCGCCGACATCATCGAGACCAACACCTTCTCGAGCACGTCGATCGCCCAGGCCGACTACGGCACCGAGGCACTGGCCTACGAGCTCAACCTCGAGTCGGCGCGCGTCGCCCGCGCCGCCGCCGACGCCTGGACGGCCCGCACGCCCGATCGGCCGCGCTTCGTCGCCGGCGCGCTCGGCCCGACCAACAAGTCGCTGTCGATCTCGCCGAAGGTCGACGACCCGGCGTTCCGCCCGGCCACCTTCGACGAGGTCACGACCGCCTACCGCGAGCAGGTCCGCGGCCTGGTCGACGGCGGGGTCGACGTGCTGCTGGTCGAGACCATCTTCGACACGCTCACCGCCAAGGCGGCGCTGGTCGCGATCGCCGAGGAGCAGGCGGCGCGCGGCAGCGCGCTGCCGCTGATGATCTCGGTGACGATCACCGATCGCAGCGGCCGCACGCTGTCGGGCCAGACCCTCGACGCCTTCTACGCCTCGATCGAACACGCCCGGCCGCTCAGCGTCGGCATCAACTGTGCGCTCGGCGCCCGCGAGATGCGGCCGTACATGGCCGAACTGGCCCGCATCGCCGCCTGTTACGTGAGCTGCTACCCCAACGCCGGTCTCCCCAATGCGTTCGGCGAGTACGACCAGCTGCCCGACGAGACCGGGCAGCTGCTGGCCGAGTTCGCCGCCAGCGGCTTCCTGAACATCGTCGGCGGCTGCTGCGGGACCACACCGGCGCATGTCGCTGCGGTGGCCCGGGCCGTCGCCGGCCTGGCGCCGCGGCCGCTGCCGCCGCCCGGCGGGCCCGCCGCCGGGTTCGGCCGGTTCACCCACTACGCCGGACTCGAGACCGTGGTCCTGCGCCCCGACAGCACCTTCCAGATGATCGGCGAGCGCACCAACGTCACCGGGTCGAAGCGCTTCGAGCGGCTGGTGAAGGCGCAGGACTGGGCCGGCGCCGCCCAGGTGGCGCTCGACCAGGTGCGCGGCGGCGCCAACGTCCTCGACGTCAACATGGACGAGGGCCTGCTCGACTCGGAAGCGTGCATGACCACCTTCCTCAACTACATCGCCACCGAGCCGGAGATCGCCCGTCTGCCGATCATGATCGACAGCTCGAAGTGGTCGGTGCTCGAGGCCGGGCTGAAGTGCGTGCAGGGCAAGGGCCTCGTCAACTCGATCAGCCTCAAGGAGGGCGAAGCCGACTTCCTGGACAAGGCCCGCACCATCCGCCGCTACGGCGCCGCGATGGTGGTGATGGCCTTCGACGAGCAGGGTCAGGCCGACACCATCGAGCGCAAGGTGGCGATCTGCCGGCGCGCCTACCGCCTGCTCACCGAACAGGCCGGCGTCGATCCGCTCGACATCGTCTTCGACCCCAACGTCCTGGCCATCGCCACCGGTCTGGAGGAGCACAACGACTACGCGATCAACTTCATCGAGGCGACGCGGCGGATCAAGGCGACCTGCCCGGGCGTCAAGGTGAGCGGCGGCATCAGCAACCTGTCGTTCGCCTTCCGCGGCAACGACGTGGTCCGCGAGGCGATCCACTCGGCGTTCCTGTTCCACGCCATCGAGGCCGGCCTCGACATGGGCATCGTCAACGCCGGCCAGCTGGTGGTCTACCAGGACATCCCGGCGGAGCTGCTCGCCCACGTCGAGGACATCATCTTCAACCGCCGCCCCGACGCCACCGAACGGATGGTGGCCTACGCCGAGCAGGTGAAGGGCACCGGCGCGAAGCGCGAGGCCGATCTGGGCTGGCGCCAGGCCCCGGTGGCCGACCGTCTCGCCCACGCCCTCGTCCACGGCGTGGTCGACTTCATCGAGGCCGACACCGAGGAGGCGCGGCAGCAGCTCGGCCGGCCGCTGGCGGTGATCGAGGGCCCGCTGATGGACGGCATGAAGATCGTCGGCGAGCGCTTCGGCGCCGGCCAGATGTTCCTGCCGCAGGTGGTCAAGAGCGCCCGGGCGATGAAGCGCGCCGTCGCCTATCTCGAGCCGTACATGGAAGCCGAAAAGGCGGCCGGCGGCCGCCGCCAGGCCGCCGGCCGGGTGCTGCTCGCCACCGTCAAGGGCGACGTGCACGACATCGGCAAGAACATCGTCGGCGTGGTGCTCGGCTGCAACGGCTACGAGGTGATCGACCTCGGGGTGATGGTGCCGTGCGACACCATCCTCAAGACGGCGGTGGACCGCGAGGTGGACGTCATCGGCCTGTCGGGCCTCATCACGCCCTCGCTGGACGAGATGGTCTACGTCGCCGGCCAGATGCAGGCGCGCGGGCCGGCGCTGCCGCTGCTCATCGGCGGCGCGACGACCAGCCGGCAGCACACCGCGGTCAAGGTGGCGCCGGCCTACGACGGCGTGGTGGTGCACGTCGCCGATGCGTCGCGGGTCGTCGACGTCATGGCCAGCCTGCTCAACCCGGCCGTGCGCGACGACTACGCGGCGGCGACCCGGCGCGAGCAGGCCGACGTGCGCGAGCGCTATGCCGCCCGCCAGGACCGGCCGACGCTGACCTACGCCCAGGCCAGGGCCAACCGCCTGCGCCTCGACCTGGCCGCGCCGCCGCCGGTCCCGGCGTTCCTCGGCGCCCGCCGCGTCGAGGTGCCGCTGGCCGAGCTGGTGCCCTACATCGACTGGACGTTCTTCTTCGCCGCCTGGGAATTGAAGGGCCGCTTCCCCGCCATCCTCGATCATCCCGAGCAGGGGGCCGCGGCGCGTGAACTCTACGACCACGCCCGCGCGCTGCTCGACGCCATCGTCGGCCGCGCCCAGCTGACCGCCCGCGGCGTCTACGGATTCTGGCCCGCCGCCGCCGACGGCGACGACATCGTGGTCTACGAACCGCGGCTCGGGGCTCGGGGCTCGGGAATCGGGAACGGCCCCGACGCACGCGGACAGGAACTGACGCGGTTTCCGATGCTCAGGCAGCAGGAGGTCATCGCCGACGACAAGCCGAACCGTTCGCTGGCCGATTTCGTCGCCCCGCTCGACAGCGGCGTCGCCGACTACGTCGGGGCGTTCGCGGTGACCGCCGGCCTCGGCGCCGACGCGCTGGCCCGCGGCTTCGAGGCCCAGCACGACGACTACCACGCGATCATGGCCAAGGCGCTCGCCGATCGGCTCGCCGAGGCGTTCGCCGAGTACCTGCATGCGCGGGCCCGGCGCGACTGGGGCTACGGCGCCGCCGAGCAGCTGTCGCAGGACGACCTGCGGCGCGAAGCGTTCCAGGGCATCCGGCCGGCCTTCGGCTACCCGGCCTGTCCCGATCACAGCGAGAAGCGACGGCTGTTCGACCTGCTCGACGCCGAGGGCATCGGCATGGGCCTGACCGAGTCGTTCGCGATGACCCCGGCGGCCAGTGTCAGCGGGCTGTACTTCTCACACCCGCAGGCCAGGTACTTCGCCATCCAGCGGGTCGGCGCCGATCAGGTCGAGGACTACGCGCGGCGCAAGGGGATTACGGTCGCGACGGCCGAGGCATGGCTGCGCCCGGTGCTCGCCTACGACCCGGCGGCGGTGCCGGCGTGATCGCGCACGAATGCACTGGCCGCATGCGTTGAATCACGCCGATCGCCCGGGTAGGATCGACGCCATTCCGAGCCCGTCCCCTCGGACCGAGGTGTTCTCGATGCCCGCGCCGCACCACCTGGCCCGCCGACGCCCGCTGACGTCGGTGCCGACTGCCGCCGTTCCCGTCGCCCGCCGGACCACCGCCACGACCCACCCCGCCAGCTTCCGACAGCAGCGCTCGTCGCGACAGCCGGTCGCCTAGCCGGCGGCCGCGCTTCGCGGCCTCTTTCCGCCCCTCTCCCGTTCGTCCCGTCGTCGCGTCGCCGGAGGTCCATCATGAAGACGTCGTGTGTGCTGGTCGTGTCGCTGCTGGCTGTCGTGTCCACCGCGGCGGCGCAGGCTGAGCCGCACGTCAGACCGCTCGATCTGGTGTCGTCGCTCGCCATCGAGCGCGGCCTGGAGGAGTCGGCGCGCGTTCGGGCGCTGGTCGCCGAACTCGAGGCCTCGAACGTGATCGTCCACGTGATCGCCACCCCGACGCTGCCGCCCGGGCTGGTCGGCACGATGCACGTCGTGACCTTCCTGGGTGCCACCCGCTACATCCGGGTCCACATCGCCACCGGCGCGCCGCCGGCACTGCGTGTCGCCACCCTGGCCCACGAGCTGACCCATGCCTGCGAGGTGGCGCGGTCCGCGGCGACCAGCCACGCCGCCGTCCGGGAGCTGTATCGCACCATCGGCAGCGAAGTACCGGGATCGCGCGACGCCTACGAGACGGTCGCGGCGCAGCGGGCCGGCGCCGAGGTCCTCGCCGAACTGCGCGGGCCGCGGCGCCACCCGCCGACGGCCGGGCAGTAGGTCCTCAAGCGTGTGCCGGCGCGTCGGTGGGCAGCACGCGCGGCTCGACGGCCAGGAAGTACGGGACCGCGAGGGCGGCGAGGGCGGCGGCGGCGAGATAGGCGGCCTGGTAGCCGTAGTGCTGCACGATCCAGCCGATCACCACCGAGCCGGTGCCGATGCCGGTGTCGAACGCCGCCAGGATGCTGCCAAACGCCGCGCCCCGCCGCGCCGGATCGACGTGGCGCATGATGTGGCCGAGAAACAGCGGGTACGCCGAGCCGAAGCCGGTGCCGAACACCAGCGCCGAGACGACGAAGACCGGCCGGCTGCCGCCGATGGCGAGAAGCACGAAGCCGGCCATGACCAGCCCCAGGCACGGCAGCAGCACCCGGCGGTGCCCGATGCGATCGCCGAGCCGGGCGACGTAGGGCCGGGTGAAGAGGATGGCCAGCGAGAACACCGTGAAGTACAGCGCCCGCGGCGACACCCCCGAGGCCTCGCTGTACATCGCCACGAAGCTGGTGATGCCGCCGTACCCGAACGAGTAGAGGAACAGCGTGACCGCCAGGATCAGCACGCGCCACTCGACCAGGCCGCGCCACGACCAGGCGCGGACCGGATGGCGATCGGCCGCCGCCGCGTCGGGCGGCAACAGGCCGACGGCGATGGCGAACATCAGCAGGTTGAGGCCGGCCGCCTCGACGCACAGCACCGTCCAGCCGCCGTGTTCGAACACCCACAGCCCGATGGTCGGCGCCACCGCGATGGCGAAGATCGTCGACATCCCCCAGTAGCTCATCCCCTCGGCGCGGCGCAGCGGCGGCACCAGGTCGGTGACGTAGGAGCTGGCCGCGACCAGCAACCCCGACCAGAACAGGCCGTGCACGACCACCAGGAGCAGCATCGGCAGGTAGGACGGCAGCACGGCGTAGACCGCCGAGAAGGCGGCGATGGCCAGGCTCGACGTCATCAGCACCCGGCGTTTGCCGACCCGATCGGCGATGCCGCCGGTGACCGGGCCGCTCATCGCCGAGGCGTAGGTGAGGAAGCCGAGGAAGAGGCCGGCCGCGGCGGCGCTGCCGCCGAGGGCGCGGATCCGGAACGGCGCCGTGGGCAGCAGCTGGAACGCCGACAGGAAGACGAGGAAGTTGAACCCGCACATGACGACGAAGCGCGGGGTGAACAGGCGGTCGGCCGGGGGCATCGAGAAGCGATCAGTATACGGGGACGCCCGGTCCTCAGATGTCGCCGCCGGAGACGCGCCCGCCCCCGCGCAGTGCGGTGACCTCGATCTCGATCCGCATCCGCGGATCGGCCAGCCCGGCGGCGATCATCGTCGCCGCCGGCCTGACCTCGCCGAAGGCCGCGCGCAGCGCCGGCCAGCAGCGCGGGAACTCGCTGGCGTCGGGCAGGATGTAGCGGACGCGGACCACGTCGGCGACGCTGGCACCGGCCTCGGCGAGCGCGGCGGCGACGTTGTCCAGGCACTGCGCGGTCTGCGCTTCGATGCCGTCCGCGATCTGCATCGTCCGGTAGTCGAAGCCGGTCGTGCCCGAGACGAACACCCAGTCGCCCTGCACCACCGCCCGGGAGTAGCCGATGTCGCGCTCGAAGCTCGATCCCGACCCGATCAGACGGCGCTCGGTCATGACACCTCCAGGACGATCTTGCCGACGTGGGTGCTCGACTCCATCAACCGGTGGGCCTCGGCAGCCGCGGCCAGCGGGAAGGTCGCGTGGATCACCGGGCGGACGGTGCCCGCCGCCACCAGCGGCCAGACCCGGGCTTCGAGCGCGGCGGCGATGGCGCCCTTCTCAGCCGGCGTCCGCGGCCTGAGCGTCGACCCGGTGATCGTGAGGCGGCGGCGCATCAGCGGCATCAGGTCGATCTCGGCGACCGACGCCTTGAGAAAGGCGATCTGGACCAGGCGGCCGTCGACGGCGAGCAGCGCCAGGTTGCGGGCCACGTAGTCCCCGCCGACCATGTCGAGGATGACGTCGACGCCCCGGCCGGCGGTGGCCGTCTGCAGGACCGCGACGAAGTCCTGGTCGCGGTAGTTGACGGCGACCGCGGCGCCGAGCCGCACGCACGCCTGGCACTTGGCCGCCGACCCGGCGGTGGCGAAGACCCGGGCCCCGAACGCCGTGGCGAGTTGAATCGCCGTCGTGCCGATACCGCTCGAGCCGCCGTGGACGAGCAGCGACTCCCCCGCCTGGAGCCGGCCGCGCTCGAAGACGTTGCTCCAGACGGTGAAGAACGTCTCGGGCATGGCGGCCGCTTCGACCAGCGTGCAGCCGTCGGGCACCGGCAGGCACTGCACGGCCGGGGCCGCGCAGTACTCGGCGTAGCCGCCGCCGGCGACCAGGGCGCACACCGGGTCGCCCTCGCGCCAGCGCGTCGGCGTGCCGTCGAGCGATGGACCGACGGCGACGACGTGGCCGGCGATCTCGAGGCCGGGCAGGTCCGAGGCCCCGGGCGGCGGCGCGTAGCCACCCCGCCGCTGCAGCACGTCGGGCCGGTTGACGCCGGCCGCCGCGACGGCGACCAGCACCTCGCCGGGGCCGGGCACCGGCCGGTCGCGCTCGACCAGCCGCAGGACGTCGGCGGGACCGGGGGTGGCGATCTCGACGGCGCGCACGTCGTCACTCAGTGAGGCCCGACGGCAGCCGCGGCGACGACAGCAGCGCCGCGAAGACCTGCCACCGTGCCTCCGGATCGGGTCCGGCAAGCCGCTCGACGTAGGCCTTCACCAGGTCCTCGCCGAGGGTGTAGTTGATGACGTAGCTCCGGTAGGCATCGAAGAACGCGATCCGCTGGGCGGCCTGGGCCGGGGTGTTCATGGCGTAGCGCACCAGCCAGTCGGCGGCGCGCGCCGCGTCCATCCGCCCGTCGAGGTAGCCGCGGGCGGCTTCGTTGCCGGCGTAGGACAATTGCCGGGTCAGCGCGATGACGTCGTAATACTCGTCGACGCGGGCGGGGTCGAGCCCGGCCAGGGGGAACAACGTGGCGCGTTCGAACGCGCGCCGGTCGGCGTCGGCGAACGCCACCCGGATGCCGTAATTGGCCGTGCCCTCGGCGATGAGCGACTGCGGCGAGAACAGCGGGTAGACCGAGAACTCGACCCAGCCACGGTCCGTCACCAGGTGCTGCTCGAGCAGCACGTTGTAGACGTGGTGCCCCGGGTAGCCCTCATGGCAGGCCAGATCGAGGGCCCGGTCGATGTAGACCGGCAGGTCGGTATTGACCTCGATGCGCGACACGAAGCCACCCTGGTACCAGTTGTAGGCGCTCCACGGCTTGCCGGTGACGTAGGCCACCGTGAAGCGTTCACCGGGCGGCAGCACGACGTGGGCCGCGGTCAGCCGCCGGCACTCGGTGATCGCCGCCTGGAAGACCGCGTCCAGGCGTTCCGGGGGAATCACGAAGTCGCGGCGGAAGGCCTCGTAGCGCGCCGCCAGGTCGCCGCTGCCGCCGAGGCGGGCGCCGACCTGGTCGACGATCGCCTGGAACGTCGCCGCCTCGTGGCGCGGCGCCACCGCGTCGTAGAGCTCGCGCGACTCCTCGTCGAACGAAAACCGGCGGCCCTGGAGCATCGCCACCCGGGTCCGCAGCGCATTCAGCTGGCGGGCCAGGTACTGGCGGCGGAGCGCGTGGAGGGCGGCATCCGGGCCGGCCGGCACCGGCGGCAGGCGCCGCAGGTCGACCTCGAGGACGGCAGCTCGCTTGTTGATGTCGGCCAGCGACGCCCGCTCCTCGGCCGCCGCGGTGCGCCACTCCGCCGGGCCGTAGTAGGCGTCGACGAAGGCGTCGTCGTGACGGCCAAGGGCCAGCACCAGCTTCACGTAGGTCTCGGCCGCGGCGTCCTCGGTGGCGGCAGTCGGAATCGGCGCGCGCACGCATCCTCCCAGTGCCGCGAGCAGCGGCAACAGCAGCACGCCCGGCGGCCACGTGCCGGGACGCGCGTTCCGGGTCATGCGCGCCCCTCGGCATAGCGGGAGCGGATGGTCGGAATCAGGTACTCGGCGAACGCCCGCTCGAAGTCGTAGGCCGGCGCGAACCCCCAGTCGCGCCGCGCCGCCGTGTCGTCCACGTCGGCGGGCCACGAGTCGACGATGCCCTGCCGCTTGACGTCGGTGGCCCAGCCGAGCGCGGCCGCGGGGAACGCCTCGACCACCCGGTCGTGGATCTGCTGCGCCGTCGGGCTGAACGCCCCCAGGTTGTAGGCCGTGCGCGTGAGCGCCTGGCGTGGCGCCGCGGCGAGGGTCAGCAACGCCTCGACACCGTCGGGCATGGCCATGAACGGAATCCGGGTGTCCGGACGCACGAAGCAGTCGTAGGGCTCGCCGCGGGCGGCGGCGTGGATCATCTCCGGCGCGTAGTCCGAGGTGCCACCCGACGGCAGCGTCACCGCGGAGATGAGACCGGGGAACCGGACCGAGCGGAAGTCGACCCGGCCGGCCTGCGGTTCCGCCGACAGCTGCTTGTAGAAGCGCGCGTAGTAGCGGCCCAGCTGCTCGCAGTAGAGCTTGTTGCAGCCGTACATCGTCGACGGCGTGGTGTGGTCGTCCTCCCGCACCCGGCCGGCCCGGGCCTTGGTGGCCAGATCGGGCAGGCCGTAGGCGGCTATCGACGACGGGTAGACGAAAACGACCGGGCGGCCATGCGACTCGGCCTCGTGCTGGGAGAACTCCAGGAGCTGCAGCGTGCCCTCGACGTTCACCTGATGCGCGGTCAGCGGCGTGAACTCGGCGCGGGTCGACAGCAGCGCCGCCAGGTGGAACACCGTGTCGATCTCGTACTGCGACAGGATGCGCTCGAGCAGCGCCGAGTCGAGAATCGAACCGGTGAACTCGCGGGCGACCAGCGGCGCCAGGGTGGCGTCCAGCGGGTTGACGTCGAGGGTGACCACGGAGGTCCGGCCCGCCGCGGTCAGGCGGGCGATGAGCCCGTGCCCGATCTCGCCGCCGGCGCCGGTGATGAGAACGACCGACTTGCGCATCGTCACTATTCTATGGGGCGCATGGACGTCCTGCGGATCGGCGGACGCGGCCTGGAAGCGCGCTGGTGGCGGGCCGCGCGCCCGGCGGCGCCGCCGATCGTGTGCCTGCACGACGGCCTGGGCAGCGTCTCGACGTGGCGCGAGTTCCCGGCCGACGTCGCCGCCCGTCTCGGGCGCGACGTCGTCGCCTACAGCCGGCTCGGACACGGGCAGTCGGACCAGCGCCTCGGCCCTCCCGATGTCGCCTTCATGCACCACGAAGGGGTCACGGTGCTGCCGGCGGTCCTCGATGCCGCCGGGATCCGGCGGGCGGTGCTGTTCGGACACAGCGACGGGGGCTCGATCGCCCTCCTCGCCGCCGCGGCGCACCCCGAGCGGGTGATTGCCCTGGTGCTCGAAGCGCCGCACCTGTTCGTCGAAGCCCTGACGGTGGCGAGCATCACCGCGGTCCGGGAGCGCTACCTGGCTGAAGACGGCGAGCTCCGGCGCCGCCTGGCCCGCCACCACGCCGCGGTCGACCACACGTTCTACGGCTGGGCTGACGTCTGGCTGTCGCCGGCGTTCCGGTCGTGGTCGATCGAGGCCGAGGCGGCGCACACCACCTGCCCGATCCTCGCGCTCCAGGGTCTCGACGACGAGTTCGGCACGCCCGCGCAGGTTCATCGGTTGGCGGCGCTGACTGCCGGACGGACGACCGTCGAGTTGATCCAAAAATGTGGACACAGTCCGCATCGCGACCAGTCGTCTCTGGTCCTCGACCGTCTGGAGGCGTTCATGGCCCACCCGCATGGATGAGCGCCGAGAAATGCGCTTGTGTACGAGTAGTGACATGCGTAGGATTGGCCAACCTCGACGGCCGGCCGGGCATACCGTCCCGCCGCGAGGCCAGCCCGCGTCGCGTCCGCGGGTGCCGGCGCTTCGAGCGCGCCGGTCGCACCACCCCGGTAATACGTCGTTCTTGCAAGTCAGAAGGAGGAGTACGGCATGGTTCGCGTTTGCGCGCTTGGCCTGAGCTTGCTCCTGGCCTCGTCCACCGCGTTTGCGCAGGTCTCTGCAACGACCGGCTCGATCAACGGCAAGGTGACCGACACCTCGGGCGGCGTGCTGCCCGGCGTGACCATCACCGCGTCGAGCCCCAGCATGCAGGGCACCCGCACGGACGTCACCAACGAGGCCGGTGAGTATCGCTTCCCCGCAGTCCCCCCAGGAACCTACAAGCTCGTCTACGAGCTGGCCGGCTTCGGCACCGTGAACCGTGAGGGCGTCAGCGTCGGCCTCGGTTTCACGGCGACGGTGAACATCGAGCTGGCCGTCGCCTCGCTGCAGGAAACGGTGACGGTCAGCGGCGAGTCGCCGGTGGTCGACATCTCCAGCACGACGACGGCCGCCAACTTCGGCGAGCAGCGGCTGTCGGCCCTGCCCAACGCCCGCGACTTCTGGGCCGTGCTGGCCGCGTCGCCGGCGATCGTCGTCACCCGCATCGACGTCGGCGGCAGCGCCGCCGGCACCCAGACCGGGTACGCCGTCTACGACACCAAGGAAGACCAGCACCGCCCGATGGTCGAAGGCATCGTCAACACCGAGGGCACGGGCGCGGCAGGCTTCTACTACGACTACGGCGCCATCGACGAGGTGGCGGTGCAGACCAAGGGCCACACCGCGGAGATGCCGTGGCCGGGCGTGTGGTCGAACTTCGTCTCGAAGTCCGGCGGCGCCCAGTTCCACGGCAAGTTCCACGCCGACTACCAGAACAAGTCGATTCAGCGCGAGAACATCCCCAACGACTTCACGTTCCTGTGCCCGGGCGGCCGCTGCGGCAACCTGACGCCCTCGGACCTGAACCGGATGGAGCGCTACTACGACCTCAACGCCGACGTGGGCGGCTACGTGCCCGGGCTCCAGGACAAGCTGTGGTGGTACTTCTCGGCTCGTGAGCAGGACATCCTGACCCAGGTCCCGAACTTCCCGGTGAAGGCGTTCGAGACCCGGCTGCGCAACCTGACCGGCAAGCTGACCTACGCGCTGTCGCAGAACAACAAGCTCACCGCGTACGCGCAGGGCGGGCAGAAGCTGCAGCCCAACCGCATGGACCGCTTCCTGGTCGCCGCCACCGTCGCCCGGCACGAGTCCGAGGAGTCGACCTGGGAGCAGCGCTACTGGGGCCACACCTACAAGGCCGGCTACGAGTCGGTGCTCGGCGACAACTCGTTCCTCGAGCTGCGCGGCGGCCAGTTCAAGTACGAGTGGCCGAACTTCCGCTACAGCGAGGCGCCGGCCTACGAGGACATCGGCAACCAGATCGTCAGCGGCGGCAACCGCGACGGCTGGTTCAACATCCCGTCGCGCAACCAGGTGGCCGGCTCGCTCACCTACTACAAGGACGGCTGGGCCGGCAGCCACAACTTCAAGGTCGGCGGCGAATGGTTCCGCGAGACCTTCACCTACCTGCGCGGCGACGGCGTGGACGGCGTGTTCCCCGGCGACGTGCTGCACGTGCTGAACAACGGCGTGCCGGCGGAGGTGCTGCTGTTCCAGACCCCGTCGCGCTCCGAGCAGGGGCTGCGCACCACCGGGATGTACATCCAGGACACGTGGCGGCTCAACTCGCGGCTGACCCTGAACGTCGGGCTGCGGTTCGATCGCTATCGCAGCTTCCTGCCCGAACAGCAGGGCCCGAGCGGCGGCCGGTTCACCGCCGCGACCCCGACGCAGTACGCCGAGGTCAGCAACGTCAAGACCTTCAACCACCCGGTGCCGCGCATCGGCCTCATCTACGACGTGACCGGTCAGGGCCGCACGGTCATCAAGGCCAACTACGCGCAGTATTTCTGGAACCCGGGGACGGACATCTCCAACAACCTCAACCCGAACAGCCAGGACTACTACACGCGGCGGGTGTGGACCGATCGCAACGGCAACCGGCTCTACGACCCCGGTGAGGAAGGCGCGATCAACGCCGCGTTCGGCGGCGTGGGCACGACCTCGCTCGATCCGAACCTGAAGAACACGCAGACCCGCGAGATCTCGGCGTGGGCGGAACACGAGCTGTTCCCGGGCATCGGCCTCCAGGGCGGCTACGTGTTCCGCGAGATCGACGACTTCCGCGTCCGCGTCAACGTCAACCGGCCGATCAGCGCCTACAACGTCCCGATCACGCTGCGCGATCCCGGACCGGACGGCGTGTTCGGCAACGGCGACGACGGCGCCAACTTCCAGGCCTTCGCGCTCAGCCAGGCGGCGCTGTCGGCCCCGGTCGTCAACCAGCTGACCAACCTGGACGGCCAGGGGCAGTACCACACGGTCGAGTTCGGCGTGAACAAGCGGCAGACCGGCCGCTGGTCGATCGCCGCCTCGCTCTCGAAGCGGTGGAACCGCGACCACGCCACCACCTACTTCGGCCAGAACCTCCGCTCGGTGACGACGCCGTCGACGCCGAACGACCTCATCAACACCGACGACGGCCAGTTCCGCTTCAGCATGTGGACGGCCAAGATCAACGGCACCTACGAGTTCCCGTGGCAGATCCGGGTCACCCCGGCGCTGCGGTTCCAGTCGGGACAGCCGTTCGGCCGCACCGTCCTGGCCACCAACGCCTACGGCGTCGGCGGCACCGGCGGCATCAACTACGGCTCGGCGCGAATCCTGGTCGAGAAGATCGGCACCCGCAAGCAGGACGACATCGTGATCTTCGACCTGCGGGCCGAGAAGTACTTCACGCTGCCCAACAGCGACCGCGTCGGGTTGTTCTTCGACGTCTACAACCTGGCCAACAGCGACGCCTACCAGAACCAGACCTGGAACTCGGGCGGCTCGTTCCTGCGGCCGACGACGATCGTCCCGCCGACGATCGCCCGGTTCGGACTGAAATTCGATTGGTAGGGGAACGGACGCTCGATCAGCGGCTGGCGGCCAGGGGCTAGCGGCTGGACACCAGCGATGAGGGCCCGGTGGGACTCCCCACCGGGCCCTTTGCTTTTCCAGCCGTTGATCGTCCGGCGGCGTGATCTGCTGGCCGCTAGCCCCTGGCCGCTAGCCGCTAGCCGCTGGAGTGGCAGGCGGGCTGGGCCCGCCTACCACCCCATGACGTAGCTGTCCCCCGTCGGGCTGACGCCGCCCATCAGCACGCCGGTCTTCGGGTGCACGGCGATGGCCTTCACCGACCCGACGCCGCGCACGTCGCGCAGGTCGAGCGTGTGCCCGAGCGCGGCCAGGCCCTGCTTGACGTGGTCGGGCAGCATGAGCGGCGTCAGCAGCTTCCCTTCCACCGCGTGCGGGTGGTAGGAGTTGCGGAAGCTGTTGCTGATCACCGTCGGCTGCTCGAGCGCCTGCTGCACGGTCATGCCGAACTCGATGTAGTTGAGGAAGAACTGCAGCTGCGTCTGCGGCTGGGTGTCGGCGCCCGGCGTGCCGAAGGACACCACCGGCCGGCCGTCCTTGAGCGCCAGCGCCGGGTTGATCGTCTGGCGGACCCGCTTGCGCGGCTGCAGGCTGTTGACGTCGCCGGGATCGAGGTAGAAGTACTTCATCCGGTCGTTCATCATCACGCCGGTCCCTTCCGGCACCAGTCCGCTGCCGAAGCCGCTGAGCAGGCTCGAGGTGAGCGACACCATGTTGCGGTCCTTGTCCACGACGGTCAGGTAGGTGGTCAGGTTCAGCACCCGGTCGGGATCGTAGGGGTTGACCGCCCCCGGCACCGGCTGCGGCCGCGCGTAGGCGATCGGCCGACCGGCGGTGCTGGCCGCACCGGCCCGCGGATCGCCGTACGGCGCTTCGCCGACGATGGCGCGGTCGGGATCGATGAGCGCCCGCCGCTTCGCCGCGTACTCCTTGGACAGCAGCTCCCGCATCGGGATGTCGGGCGTGAAGGCCGGGTCGGCGACGTACTGGTTACGGTCGGCGAACGCCAGCTTGATCGCCTCGGTGACCACGTGCAGATACGGGGCGCTGTTGTGGCCCATGTAGCGCAGATTGAAGCCTTCGAGCAGGTTGAGCGCCTGCAGCATGGTGTGGCCCTGCGAGTTGGGCGGGCACTCGTAGACCTCGTAGCCGCGGTAGTTGACGTGGATGGGCTCGGCTTCGAAGGCCTGGTAGGCCGCCAGGTCGTCCTCGCTGACGATGCCGCCGTGGGCGCGGATGCCGGCCACGATCGCCTTGGCGATCGGGCCGGTGTAGAAGCCGGCCGGGCCCTGGGCGGCGATGGCGCGGAGCGTGGCCGCCAGGTCGGGGTTCTTCACGACGTCGCCCATCGCCAGCGGCTGGCCGTCGCGGAACCAGATCCGGGTCGTCGACGGGAACTTGCCCAGCTTGCCCTTGCCGCCGTTGAGCTGACGGGCGAGATTCTCGCTGATCGGAAACCCCTGCTCGGCGACCTCGATGGCCGGGGCGAGGACCTCGGCCAGGGTCCGGGTGCCGTACTTCTCCACCGCCAGCGCCGCGCCGCCGACGGCGCCGGGCACGGCGATCGACAGCCCGCCGTCGTCGGGCATCCCGCCGTGGGCGTTGTAGTAATCGATCGTCGCGGCCTGGGGTGCGAATCCGGTGCCGTTGACGAACTTCACCTCGCGGGTCTTGGCGAGATAGATGAGGGCGAACATATCGGCGCCGAGGCCGGTCATGCCCGGCTCCACCTGCCCCTGAATCGCCCAGGCGGCGATGGCGGCGTCGACGGCGTTGCCGCCGGCCTTGAGCACGCGCATGCCCACCTCGGCGGCCAGCGGATGGCCGGCGGCGACCATGCCCTGCGTCCCCATCACGGTGGGCCGCCAGCTGGTTTGCGCCTGTGGCGCGTGGATGGCCAGCGCGGCGAGCGCGAGCGCCAGGATGAGCCGTCGAGTCATGCGGGCCTCCTCGTCGATGGCGGCCGCCGGCCGCCGAATCGCCGCCGAGCATGGAGAATCTGCCCCCGCTTGTCAACGAGCGCCTGGCCCCGATGGCACGGCACATGCGCCAGACGCGTGCCAATGGGGCCAGGCGCTTCAGTACAATCGACGGCGTGACCGACGAAGAACGGCAGGAAGTGCAGCGTCTCATCGAGGCGCACGAGCACACCGTCGCCGTCTGCCGTGCCTGCGCCGAGACGACCCGCGACCTGGCCTGGGAGGTGAAACGCGGGGCCGCACCGCCGGCCGACGCCCTGACCCAGACCATCACCGAAGCCGATCGGGTGCTCGCCGAGCTCGGCCAGGTCGAACTGGCGATCGCGCGGATGAAGGCGTCGCTCTGGTGACCCGCGCCGGTCAGGGCAGCGTCGGCGCCCCGGGCGGCGCCGGCACGTCGAAGGCGTTCAGGGTCATCGCCACCATCGTGTAGTAGCCGACCAGGCCGACGAGATCGACCAGCCGCCGCCGGCCGAGGGCGGCCTCGGCGGACGCAAACACCGCGTCGGGGATCCGGCCGTCGCCGGCCAGGTGACGGGCCACCGCGAACACCGACGCCTCGGCCGGATCGGACCACGCCGGCTCCCCGCCGCCGCCGATGGCGGCGATCGCCGATTCCGGCCATCCCGCCCGCGCCGCCTCGGCGGCGTGGACGGCCCACTCGTAGGTGCAGAGCCACCGCCGCGCCACCACCAGGATGGCCAGCTCGCTCAGCCGGGGGCCGAGTGCGGTGTCGTAGCGCAGGAACGCGCCGAGATGCTGGGCCCGCTCGGCCAGCTCGGGACTCGGCAGCCAGGCCAGCACGTTGGCCGGCACCGTGCCGCGCCGGCCGGCACGGGTCGCCTCGTACACGCGCCGCTGCTCGGCCGTCAGCGTGTCGAGGTCGGGCGGACGGAAACGAGGTGCCGGCATGGGTGAGTCAGGTCCGCGGATCATCCGCCCGCCAGGGCCTGACGGCGGGAGGGCTGCCCCGTCACTTCAGCGCCCCTTCCAGCTCCGCAAAGACCCTGGCGATGGCGATCGGCGCTTGCTGATCGGCGAGGAACCAGTCGGCATACGGCCCCCAGCGCGCCTGCGCCACCGCGGCGTCGGCGCGCAGCCCGAGCCGATAGAGCCGGGTCGCCTCGGCGATCACCGCCCGCAACGCCTGCTGGAACTCGACCAGCTCCTCGCGCGACGCCGTCGGCGCCTCGATGAAGCCGTGGCCAGGCACGAAGCGATCGACCGGCAGGGCGAGCGCCTTGTCGAGGGTCGCCACCCATTCGCTCGGGTAGGCCGACCGCATCGCCGGGAACACGCGGTTGAGGTAGGCCTCGCTCATGAAGAGGATGCGCGGCTTCGGCAGGAAGACGTGCAGGTCGCCGCCGGTATGCGCTCGCCCCAGGAACAGCACCTCCACCTCGAGGCCGCCGACGTCGATGACCTGCCGATCGCCGCTCATCGCCGTGGGCGGCACCACCACCGGCGGACGCGGCGGGGGCGCCGGCGTGCCGGCCTCGATCGCCGCGGCGGCGGCCTTCAGGTTGGCCCCCATCGCACTGGCCGCGTCGAGCGCCATCTGCGCCCGCGACGTCGGATGGACGATGTAGGTGATGTCGGCAGGCAGCACCGAGTTGCCGGCGGTGTGGTCGCCGTGGTCGGAGCCGACCACGTACCACTTCAGCGGCTTGGGCGTCAGGGCGGCGATGCGATCGAGCAGCGTCCGGGTGGCCTGCGGGCTGCCCTGCCCGTCGGCCAGCAGCACACCGTCGGTACCGACCACGATCAAGCTGACCGTCGTGAAGCCCGGCTGGCGAATCTCCTCGTAGCCGTAGACGTTCTCGGCCAGCTTCACGACGCGCGGGAAGTCGGTCAGCTTGAACCCGCGCTTCTCCGGAAACGCCGTCCGCGGCTGCGCCGCCAGCGTCGCCGTCACCAGGGCGACGAGCGCGCCGACCGACAGTGCCTTCATGTCATCCTCCCGGCCGCGCCGACCGTGCAGCCGACGGGATGTTACAGCAGCTGACGTCGTCCCTGTTCCCTGTTCCCTGCCCTTACCGTCCGTCGATGAGGTCGCCGAGGCCGCCGAGAATCGAGCCCTCCTCGGTCCGCCGTCCGGTCTGCGGCGCGGCCTTGTAGATGCGGTCGGCCAGCCGGCTGAGCGGCAGCGACTGCAGCCACACCTTGCCGGGCCCGCGCAGGGTGGCGTAGAAGAGCCCCTCGCCGCCGAAGAGCGCCGTCTTCACCTTGCCCACGAACTGGATGTCGTAGGCGACGCTCGGCTGCAGGGCCACGAGACATCCGGTGTCGACGCGCAGGCTCTCCCCGGGGCCGAGTTCCACTGAGTGGATCGTGCCGCCGGCGTGGACGAAGCACAGCCCGTCACCCTCGAGCTTCTGCATGATGAAGCCCTCGCCGCCGAAGATGCCGACGCCGATCTTGCGCTGGAAGGCGATGCCCACCGAGACGCCGCGGGCGGCGCACAGGAACGAGTCCTTCTGGCAGACGAGTTGCCCGCCGATGGCCCGCAGATCCATGGGAATGATCTTGCCGGCGTAGGGCGCCGCGAACGCTACCCGGTGCTTCCCCTGCGCCTGGTTGGTGAACACGGTCATGAACAGGCTCTCACCGGTGAGGATGCGCTTGCCGGCGCCGAGCAGCGCATCGAGCACGCCGGCCGGCTGCGAGCGGCTGCCGTCGCCGAAGATGGTCTCGAGCTGGATGCCGTCGCTCATGTACATCAGCGACCCGGCCTCGGCGACGGCGGCCTCGCCGGGGTCGAGTTCCACCTCGACGAACTGCATCTCGGTGCCGTGGATCGTGAAGTCGATGTCGTGGGCGCGGCGGCCGGGCGCCGACGGCGGCGGCGGCACGCCGGCCACGACCGGCGCGCTGACGAAGGCGGCAAACGCCGTGACGTCCTTCACCGCCTGCCAGTTGGCCATGCCCGAGGTGAACACCAGCGTGTTCTGGTCGATGCTGCCGTTGCGGAGGTTGGCGAGGATTTCGTCCTGGCTGACCGGCCCCACCTGGTGTCCGCCGATGGCCATGTACCACTGCTGTGCGCCCTGCATCCCTGCTCCTTGTCGTCGATGGTATGTGGTGGTCGAGCGGGCCGCGCGTTGCGGCGCCGCACCCGGTCGCGCCGGTCCTAGGCCGGAGAGGACCCGTCGGCGCCGTCGATCGCCGCCGCGGTCGTCGCTTCGAGCGCGGCCGCCGTGGCGGCGTCGAGGCCCAGGGCGTGCGCGAGCTGCGCCAGGTAGATGCGCTCGGCGCCGCTCACGGCGTCGTCGGCGCGCACGATGGTGAACGCCAGCACGTAGAGGTCGCGGCGGGTCTGCGGGTCGCTCACCCCGGCGACGATCTCGGCCAGGGGGCGCGGCGGCTGCGCCAGTTCGGCGTCGACGTGCGCGGCGATGCCCGCCTGGTCGGCATGGCGGCGGATCGCGTCGCGTTCGGCATCGGCGAGCGTGCCGTCGGCGCGCGCCGCCGAGACGGCCAGGCGGACGACCCGCGCGATCTCCGGCGGCAACACCAGCGGTGCGGCCGGAGTCGGGCCGGCTGGGGTCGGCACGGGCGGGGCAGGCACGACGGGAGCGGACGGCGACTGCGCCTTGAGGCTGTCGTAGAGCCCCCAGGCCACGCCAACGGCGGCCATCGCCGTGCTGGCGGTCAGAAACCCGCCGCGGCCACCCAGGAACGTGTTGGCGCGACGCATCCGCTTGCGGCCCGACCGCCCGAGTGCGCCGCGCAGGAAGATGCCCAGGAGCTGGTCGCCGTCCAGGTCGCTACCTCCGCTACCAGAATACTGTGCGCCGGCGGGAAAGGTTCCGCCGCCGTGGCGTTGTCTGCCCCCGCGCGCGAGGGTATCCTCGACCGACCGCCGATGCCACGCCGCCTCTTGCTGCTGCCCGCGGCGCTCGTCGTCGCCGGCGGCGTCCTCGTCGTGCCCGCCGCTGCGGCCGCCCAGGCGGCGGGCGTCGTCGGGCGGGTGAAGGTGTCGTCGGGCGACGCGTCGATCGTCCGGCAGGGCCGGACGCTGCCGGCAGCGCTCGGGACCGAGGTCGTCGAAGGCGATCGGCTGCGCACCGGCGCCGACGGACGCCTGGCGGTGATGCTGCGTGACGAGACGCGCCTGGCGCTCGGGCCCGGCAGCGAGCTGGCGGTGACCCGCTTCGCCTACGCTCCCGCGGAGGCGCAGCTCGGCCTGACGCTCCGCCTGGCCCGGGGCGTGCTGTCCTACGTGTCGGGCCTGGTGGCCCGGCTGGCCCCCGGCTCGGTGGCGATCGAGACACCGACCTCGATCATCGGCGTCCGCGGTACCCACGCGCTCGTCCGCGCCGACGCCCGATGACGCCGCCTCGTCTCGCCGTCGCCGTGGCGGTCGCCGCCGCCGTCGCCGGCTGCGCCCGGCCGCGGTCGGCCGGGCCGGCGCCGCGCGAGGTGATCGCGGTCGCCCCGGACCCTGAGTCCGGCGACGTCGGCGTCGTCAGCGTGCGCACGCCGGGCGGCGAGACCGTGCTCGACGCCCCGTACGAGGCGACGAGCGTCCAGGCGGGCGGGGCGCCGTCACCACCGGCGGTGCTGTCCGAGGCCGACGTCCAGCGGCTGTTCGGCGCCGCACTGGCGGCCGTGCCGCCACCCGCCCGCCGGTTCCTGCTCTACTTCGACACAGGCGACGATCAGCTCACGGGTGAATCAGCGGCGCTGGTCCCGGCGATCCTCGACACGGTGGCCAGCCGATCGGTGCCTGAAGTCAGCATCGTCGGCCACACCGACACCACCGGCCCGGCGGCCGCCAACGTCGATCTCGGCCTGCGCCGCGCCGCGCTCATCCGCGATCGCCTGGTCGCTGCCGGGCTCGACCCCGGCCTGGTCGACGTGGCCTCGCACGGTGAGCGCAACCCGGTGGTGCCGACGCCGGACAACACCGCCGAGGCGCGCAACCGCCGCGTCGAAGTGACCGTACGGTAGCCCGGCGTGTCCCTCCCGCTGCCGCGCCTGACCGTGCCGCTGGGCCTCGCGCTGTTCGCGGTCGGGCTCGTCGTCGGCGCCCGGCCCGGCCTGCTCGTCGATCTCGACCTGCGGGCGCACGACGCCTTCGCGCGCCAGACGCCGGCGCCGGCGGCCGATCCGCGCGTGGCCATCGTCGCCGTCGACGAGCCGAGCCTCGCCGCCCACGGCCAGTGGCCCTGGCCCCGCGACGTCCTCGCCCGGCTGGTGCGGCGCCTGGCCGAGGCCGGTGCCGCCGCCATCGCCTTCGACGTGCTCTTCTCGGAACCCGATCGCCTGGGACAGGCGGCGCCCGGCGCGCTGCCGGCCACCGACCGGGCGTTCGCCGAGGCCATCGCCGGCGCCCCGGTGGCGGCCGGCTTCGCGCTCACCTTCGACGCCCGGTTGCCCGGCGCCGGGCCGACGACCTGCGCGCTGCATCCCCTCGAGCCGGTGCGGCGTGATCGCGCCTCGGCGCCGCTGCGCCTCTTCACCGGCACCGGCGCGGTCTGCAGCGTCGACGCCCTGGCGCGCGCCGCCACCGCGTCGGGTGCGATCAACGCGTCACCGGATGCCGACGGCGTCCTGCGACGGCTGCCGGTGTTCGTCGTGCTCAACGGCCGGACCTACCCGGCGCTGGCCCTGGCGGCGGTGCATCTCGCCGCCCCGGGCCCGCTCCTGCTCGAAGCGGCGGCGGACGGGACCCAACGGCTGCACCTGGGCGGCCGCACCGTGACCCTGGACGGCGCCGGACAGGCGCGGCTGCGTTTCCGCGGCGCGGGGCGCACCTATCCGCACCTCTCGGCCACCGCCGTCATCGACGGATCGGTCGGCGCCGACGCGCTGGCCGGCCGCGTGGTCTTCGTCGGCGCCACCGCCCTGGGCGTCCGCGACGTCGCCGTCACGCCGCTCGACCCGCGCTTTCCGGGCGTCGAACTGCACGCCACCCTGGCCGACATCCTCCTGGGCGGTGCCGCCAGCGCCCCGCCGCCGTTTGCCGGCGCCGTCGACCTGCTCCTCGCCTACCTGGCCACCGTCGCCGGGGTGACGCTGGTGTGGACGCTGGGCACCGCCGCCGGCGGCGGCGCCGCGCTGGCGGCCGGGGCGGCGACCTGGTTCGGCGCCCGGGCGCTGTACGGTGCCACCGGGACCATCGTCTCCCCGGTCGGCCCGGCGGCGGCGCTGGTCATCGGCGCGGTCGTCACCGTCGCGGCGCAGCTGGCCGCCGAGCGGCGACGCGCCGACCTCGAACACCGGCGCCGCGACCAGGCCCACAAGCTGATCGTCCAGACCCTGACGACGCTGACCGAGACCCGCGATGTCGACACCGGCCGCCACGCCCGCCGCACCCAGGAATACGTGCGGCTGCTGGCGCGCAGCCTCGCCACCCATCCCGACTATCGGCGCGCCCTCCCCCCGGAGCGCGTCGAACTGCTGGCCACGCTGGCGCCGCTCCACGACATCGGCAAGGTCGGCATCTCCGACGCCGTGCTCAACAAGCCCGGGCACCTGACCCCCGCGGAATACGCCGAGATGAAGCGCCACGCCACGCTCGGCCACGACAGCCTGCTCAAGGCCGAACATCTCGCCGGCGTGCACGACAACGAGGTGCTCGCGGTCGCCAAGGAGATCGTCTACACCCACCACGAGCGCTGGGACGGATCCGGCTATCCGCGCGGTCTGCGCGGCACGGCGATTCCGCTCGCCGGACGGCTGGTCGCCGTGGTCGACACCTTCGACGCCCTGGTCGAGGCCCGCGCCTACAAGGCGGCGCTGCCGCCGGATCGGGCCCGCGAGATCATCATGGCCGGACGCGGCACGCACTTCGATCCGGACGTCGTCGACGCGTTCCTGCGCTGCTTCGAGCAGTTCCGGCAGATCCGGCAGAGCGCGGCGATGTCGGCCGGCCGCCCCGGCAGCGGCGTCAGATCGCCGTCGACGCCGGCTTCACCGCCACCGGACGGGCCGGCTCCGGCGTCCAGTCCTCGCCGGGATTGATGAAGCGGTTGGTCTCGAGCTTGTACTGCTTGTCGTAGAGGTAGCGGTAGCGGCCCTGGCGGGCGAGCAGCTCGTCGTGGGTGCCGCGCTCGACGATCTCCCCGGCTTCGAGCACCAGGATCTGGTCGGCGCTGCGGATGGTCGACAGGCGGTGCGCGATGACGAACGTCGTCCGCCCCTGGCGCAGCCGCCGCAGCGCATCCTGGATCATCTCCTCGCTCTCGGAATCGAGCGACGAGGTCGCCTCGTCGAGGATCAGGATGCGCGGCTCGGCGAGCAGCGCCCGGGCGATCGACACCCGCTGCCGCTGCCCGCCCGACAGCTTGATGCCGCGCTCGCCCACCACCGTGTCGTAGCCCTGCGGGAAGCGCAGGATGAACTCCTCGCAGTGCGCCAGCCGGCACGCCTCCTCGACCTGGGCACGGGTCGCCTGGGGATTGGCGTAGGCGATGTTGTCGGCGATGGTGCCGTCGAACAGGAAGTTCTCCTGCAGCACCGAGGCCACCTGGTGCCGGTACTCGCGCAGCTTGACGGTGGTCAGGTCGTGCCCGTCGACCAGGATGCGGCCGCGCAGGGGCCGGTTGAAGGCCATCACCAGGCTGATGAGCGTGCTCTTGCCCGACCCGCTCGACCCGACCAGCGCGGTGGTCGAGCCGGCCGGCGCGGTGAAGCTCACCTGCTTGAGGACCGGCTGCCCCGGGTGGTACTCGAACGACACGTCCTCGAAGGTGACGTCGCCGCGAATCGGCGGCATCTCGGCGTGATCGGCGTCGAGTTCGTCCTCGGTGTGCATGTCGAGGATCTCGCGGATGCGGTCGAGCCCGGCGAAGGCCTCGGTGATCTGCGTGCCGATGGAGGCGATCGACACCAGCGGCGCCGCCACCAGGCCGATGAAGAAGATGTACATCACGAAGTCGCCGAGGGTCATCCGGCCGGCGAGGATGTCGTTGCCGCCCAGCCACACCATCAGCACACCGACGACGCCGATGACCACGGTGCTGCCGGCGGTGGTCGCCGACACGCCGGTCATCGACTGGGCGATGTTGCGGAACAGCCGGTGCGCGCCGTGGGTGAAGACGATCTCCTCGCGCTTCTCGGCGGTGTAGCTCTTGACGACGCGGATGCCGCCGAGCGCCTCGGTGAGCCGGCCGGTCACCTCGGCGCTGATCTTGCCGCGCTCGCGGAACAGCGGCCTGAGCGTCTTGAAGGCGTAGGCCATGCCGCCGCCGAAGGCGCCGAGGACCACCACCGTCACCAGGGTCAACCGCCAGTTGAGATAGAGCAGCACGCCGATGCCGATGGTCGCCGTGACCAGGCCGCCGACCAGCTGCACCAGCCCGGTGCCGACCAGGTTGCGGAGGCCGTCGGCGTCGGACATGATCCGCGACACCAGGATGCCGGTCTGGGTCGAGTCGAAGTAGCGGACCGGCAGCCGCATCACCTTGGCCTGGACCCGCTTGCGCATGTCGGTGATGGCGCGCTGCGCGGCCACGCCGAGGATCTGCGACAGGCCGAACGACGCCGCCGCCTGGACGACGGTCGCCGCGCCGGTCGCCAGCGCGATCGGCAGCAGCAGATCGTGCCGTCCCTTGCCGAACACGTCGTCGATGACGTACTTCGAGGAGGCCGGCAGGACCAGCCCGGCCAGCCGGCTGACCAGCATCAGCCCCAGGCCCAGGGTGAGCCGGCTGCGGTGGGCGATGACGAGCGCCCGCGCCTCGCGCCAGGCGGCGCTGGCCGTCACCTTGCGCTTGTCGGCGCCGGCCCCGCCGGGCGCGGCGGGAGCCGCCGCCGGAGTCGAGCGCTCCGCTTTGCGCGAGCTGGGCATCGACGAGCGCATCACCATCGGCGTGGGGTCAATTGAGGGCGTTGGGCATCGCCAGCGTGAACGGGGCGATCTCGGCGTCGAAGGTCGCGCCCTCGGGCGTGGTCATCGTGTAGCTGCCCTGCATGGTCCCGACGGCGGTCGTCAGCGGGCAGTAGCTGGTGTACTCGAACGACGTGCCGGGTGCGAGCACCGGCGTCTCGCCGACCACCCCGGGACCGCGCACCTCCTGCACGTCGCCGTCGGCGTTGGTGATCACCCAGTGGCGGCTGAGCAGCTGCGCCGTCTCGGCGCCCTCGTTGGAGATGCGGACGTGGTAGGCGAAGAAGAAGTGCTGCTCGCGCGGGGCGCTGCGTTCGGGGACGAAGACGCTGCGAACCTGGACGCGGATGCCTCGGGTGACGGTGTCGCTCACGGTGGGATCCCCGCTATCGTACGAGGTTCGCGAGGACCCCGCAACCGGCCGTCAGTCGAGATGGCCGCGTTCGGCGTCACCCATCGCCACCCGTCCGTCGGGAAAGTACTCGGCCCAGCGCCGCGACACCCGCGCGGCGACGTCGGGCGCGCCACCGACTTCGCCCGGGTACCACGGCTTCATGCGGGCGTCGATGGCCACCGGCGGCGTGAAGGCCACGTGGTTCCGCTCCAGCCGCACCGCGGCGGCGTGGATGTCGGCGGCCGGCTCGAAGCGCGTGAACGTCGTCCACAGGAAGTTGACGGCGCTGCGCGTCGCCCGGGCGGCGTCGTCGGAGACGACGACCAGGGGCCAGCCGGCGAAGGCCGGATGCGCGGCCAGCCGGGCGGCGGCGTCACGGTCGTCGGCATACGGCCGGGCCGCCACGACCAGACACCCGCCGCAGAAGACACGGACGTCGGTGACGTCGGGCGGTGGGGGTACCTCCGGGGCGAACGCCCGGGGCAGCTCTCGCACCGGATCGCCCAGCCCCATCCACACGCCCTTGGAGCCGCGATTCACCGCCGGGCCGGTGTAGTCGAGCGTGTCCATCGACAGATGGCCGAACACGTAGAGATCGGTGCGCGGGTCGGTGCGGGCCAGCACGTGCTCCAGCGTGGCACGAACGTCGGTGACGTCCACCGCCCGATCGGTCAGGAGCAGGAACTTCTGCAGGGACAGCTGACCTTCGCCAAGGATGCGGAAGGCACTGGCCATGGCCTCGCGCGGGTAGCGCTGCTTGACGACGGCGGCGGCGAGCGAGTGATAGCCCGTCTCGCCGTAGGACCACAACCGCTCCACGGCCGGCATCACCAGCGGAAAGAGCGGCGACAGCAGTTCCTGGAGCAGGTCGCCGATGTAGAAGTCCTCCTGGCGCGGCTTGCCGACCACCGTGGCCGGGTAGATGGCATCGCGGCGATGGGCGACGGTGTGCACGCGGAAGACCGGGTAGTCGTGGCGCAGCGAGTAGTAACCGTAGTGGTCCCCGAACGGACCCTCGGGGCGGCGCTGGCGCGGCGGCACCTCACCCATCAGCGCAAACTCGCAGCCGGCGACCAGCGGATGCGGATGCCCGAACGATCCCGGCACCCGGTCGAGCCGCTGGCCGGCGATGAGCGACGCCAGCAGCAGTTCCGGCACGTTCTCGGGCAACGGAGCGATCGCCGACAGGATGAGCGCCGGCGGGCCGCCGAGCATCACCGTCGTCGGCAGGGCCTGACCGGCGGCCTCGGCCACCGCGTAGTGGAAGCCGCCGCCCTTGCCGATCTGCCAGTGCATGCCGGTGGTCGTCGCGTCGTGGACGTGCAGCCGGTACATCGCCAGGTTGTGGCCGTGGCCGCCGGGGTGCTCGGTGTAGACGAGCGGCAGGGTCACGAACGGACCGCCGTCCTCGGGCCAGCACGTCAGCGCCGGCAGCAGGTCGAGCCGCGGCTGCCGGGTGACGACCTCGGTGACCGGCCCGACGCCCCGCGACCGCAGGCCGACGCGCAGCAGGTCGCCGGCGACGTCACGGGCCGCCCACAGCTTGGCGGGATCGGGCGGCAGCAGCGTCTGCGCCAGCTCGACCAGCCGCCTGACCAGGGCGATCGGCCGCTCGCCGAACGCCAGTTCGGCGCGGCGGCGGGTGCCGAACAGGTTGGTCACCAGCGGGAACGCCTTGCCGGTGACGTTGGTGAAGAGCAGCGCCGGCCCGTCGGCGGCGATGACCCGCCGATGGATCTCGGCGACCTCGAGGTCGGCGTCGACGGGGGCGGCGACGGTGACCAGGTCGCCGTCGGCCTTCAACCGGTGGAGAAAGGCTCGGAGATCGGGAAACATGCGTCCAGTGGCGAGCGCCGCTCTCGCTAGCCGCTAGCCCCCCTGGCCGCTAGCCGCGAGCCGCTGTTCGGGCTACTGCGTGGGCCCCCGCCAGGTCTCGTCGGCGCTGCCCCCGTAGATGCTGGGCACCGCGCCGCCCATCGGCCGCAGGTAGGCGGACAGCTGGCCGCGATGGTGCACGCCGTGGACCAGCGCGAAGTTGAGGTAGACGATGGCCGGGTTCTTCATCCCGTAGAAGTCGATCACCTCGGTGAACTTGACGTCGGGCAGCGCCAGCACCTGCTCGAGCTTCTTCGGGAACTCGTGCCGGTACCAGTCGGCCAGCCTGGCCGGGGTCGGCGCCGCCGCCTTGAGCGCGGCGTCGCCCTCCGGATCGCTGGTGAACTTCCCGTCGAGGATGGCGTTCAGGAACCAGATGTCCGCGCCGGCGAGGTGGACCGCCAGGTCCCACGCCGAGCGGCTCTTCGGCTCGGGCTTCCAGTCCTTGTTGCCCTCGGGAATCGCCGCGATCACCTTCGCCGTGGTCATCCACTCGTGCTGCAGCTGCGTGCCGATCACGTTGGCCGCCGCCCGCGCTTCCTGCGGTGTCATGACGTCCTCCCTGGTCCCCGGTCCCGGCATCTAGGTCCGCGTCAGCTTCCGATACTTCAGCCGGTGCGGCTGATCGGCCGCAGCGCCGAGCCGGCGCTTCCGGTCGGCTTCGTAATCCTGGTAGTTGCCCTCGAACCAGGTGACCTGCGAGTCGCCCTCGAAGGCGAGGATGTGCGTGGCGATGCGGTCGAGGAACCACCGGTCGTGGCTGATGACGACGGCACAGCCGGGAAACTCGAGCAGTGCGTCTTCGAGGGCGCGCAGGGTGTCGACGTCGAGGTCGTTGGTCGGCTCGTCGAGCAGCAGCAGGTTGCAGCCCCGGCGCAGCAGCCGCGCCAGGTGCACGCGGTTGCGTTCACCGCCCGACAGCTGGCCGACCTTGCGCTGCTGATTGGCGCCCTTGAAGTTGAACCACGAGACGTAGGCCCGCGACGCCACCTTGCGCTTGCCGAGCTCGAGTTCGTCGTCGCCGCCGGTGATCACGTCGAAGACGCTCTTGCCCGGGTCGAGCGCGTCGCGGTTCTGGTCGACGTAGCCGATCTGCACGGTCTCGCCGAGCCGCAGGGTGCCGGCGTCGGGTTGTTCCTGACCGGTGATCATCCGGAAGGTGGTGGTCTTGCCGGCGCCGTTGGGGCCGATCACGCCGACGATCCCGCCGCGCGGCAACGTGAACGTCAGATCGTCGAACAGCAGGTTGTCGCCGTAGGCCTTGCGCACGCCCCTGGCCTCGACGACGATGTCGCCGAGCCGCGGGCCGGGCGGGATGTAGATCTCGACCTTGTCGAGCTTCTCCGAGGTGTCCTCGGCGAGCAGCTGCTCGTAGGCGTTGAGACGGGCCTTGCCCTTGGCCTGGCGGGCCCGCGGCGACATGCGGATCCAGTCGAGCTCGCGCTGCAGGGTGCGCTGGCGCTTGCTCTCGCTCTTCTCTTCCTGGGCGAGCCGGGCCTGCTTCTGTTCCAGCCAGCCGGTGTAGTTGCCCTGGTACGGGATGCCGTGGCCGCGGTCGAGTTCCAGGATCCAGCCGGCGACGTTGTCGAGGAAGTAGCGGTCGTGGGTCACCGCCACGACGGTCCCCGGGTAGTCCTTGAGGAAGCGCTCGAGCCAGGCCACCGACTCGGCGTCGAGGTGGTTGGTCGGCTCGTCGAGCAGCAGCAGGTCGGGCGACTGCAGCAGCAGCCGGCACAACGCGACGCGGCGGCGTTCACCGCCCGACAGCGTCGCCGGGCTGGCGTCCGGGGGCGGCAGACGCAGCGAGTCCATCGCCATCTCGAGCCGCGAGTCGAGGTCCCAGGCGTTGGTGGCGTCGATCTTGTCCTGCAGCGTCGCCTGCTCGTCGAGGACCTTCTCCATCTCCTCGGGGGTCATCTCCTCGCCGAGCTTCATGTTGACGGCGTCGTAGCGATCGAGCAGGGCGCGAATGGCGGCAACGCCCTCCTCGACGTTGCCGCGGACGTCCTTGGCGGGGTCGAGCACCGGCTCCTGCGGCAGGAAACCGACGCTGACGCCCTCGCCCGGGAACGCCTCGCCGTTGAAGTGGGTGTCGAGCCCGGCCATGATCCGCAGCAGGGTCGACTTGCCGGCGCCGTTCAGGCCGAGCACGCCGATCTTGGCGCCGGGGAGGAACGACAGCCAGATGTCGCGAAGAACCTGGTGGTCGGGCTCGTGGATCTTGCCGAGCCCTTTCATGGTGTAGACGAACTGGGGCATGGATAACCAGCGGCTAGGGGCTAGCGGCTAGCGGCTAGGGCGCTGGCGACGGCTAGCGGAACAGGCCCGACGCCCAAAGCGCCGCGGCCCTGTCATTCTATTGGCGCAGGAGTCCCCCTGCAAGCAACGCCGACCCGGCAGTCCGACAGCGTGTTCCGCGTGATCCCACTAGCCGCTAGCCGCCAGGCCCTGGCCGCTATTCAGGTTTCAGCGTCACCACCACATACCGATCCAGCGGGAAGTACTTGCGAATGGTCTCGTGCAGCACCGCCGGCGACAGCGACTCGGTCCGTTCCAGGCGGCGGGCGATCGACGCGGCGTCCCAGCCGAGCATGTGCACCGTCTGGAGCGAGCCGATCCAGTAGGAGTTCTGGCGCGCCGAGGTCTCCAGTTCGCGCCGCTCCATCTCCTGCACCTTCTGGACGTCCTCGGCCGACGGCCCGGCGTCACGCAGCCGGGTGACTTCGGCCAGCACCGCCGCCTGCAGGCCGTCGACGCGGTCGGGGGCGCTGCCGAACGACACCGAGATGGTGCCGTAGCCGGCCTGCGGGATGGTGTTGGCGTAGGACACGTTGACCCCGTAGGTGCCGCCGAGCTGCTCGCGGAGGATGTCGCGCAGCCGCATGCTGACCAGCGTGGCGGCGGCGCGCGCCCGGTGCATTTCGAGCTCCTGCAGCCCGGTCTCGGCGAAGAAGGCCATCACGGTCTGGCTGGCCGGCTCCTTGCCCTTGACCACCTCGGCGCGCTGCACCGTTGCCGGGAAGGTCAACCGCATGTCGCGGTACTCGGTGCGGCGGGGCGCCGTGGACGGCAGCGACGCCAGCCACTGCGCCACCATCGGCTCGATGTCGGCGACGGTGAAGGCGCCGGCCATGAAGACCGTGAAGTCGGCGGCGTTGCCGAACCGCTCGCGGTGGATGCGGCGCATCACCGCCAGGTCGAGGCTGTCGACGATCGCCGGCGTCAGGCCGCGCGCCGAGTAGTGGCCCGAGGTGGTCAGTTCGCGGACTTTCTCGCTGAACAGGTAGCGCGGGCTCTCGCGCTGGTTGGCCAGCATGGCGGTGAAGCGCCGCTTCAGGAGGTCCAGCCCTTCGGGCGTGAGGCCGGGGGCCGTGAAGGCGAGATGGACCAGCTGCAGCGCCGTCTCGAGGTCCTTCGGCGTCGCCGATCCCGAGAGGCCGTGCGTGTAGCTGTCCATGTCCAGCGAGGCCGACGCAATCCGGCCGGCGAGGACCTTCTCGAGCTCGACCGGGGTCAGGCCGCCCAGGCCGCCCAGTTCGACCAGCGCCGGCAGCAGCGCGGCGTCGGGATAGTCCGCTTCGCTCACCAGCGACGCACCACCGTAGGCATAGGCGTTGAAGACCACCTGATCGGCCTTGAAGTCGGTGGGCTTCAGCCACACCTCCATGCCGTTGGACAGCGTGAGGACGGTGACGCCGACCGCCGGCACCTCGCGGCGCCCGGTGACCCGGCCGGGGTTGGGCGGGTCGGCGACCAGCGCCCGACCGGCCAGGGCATCGGTCCACGGCGTGACCGGGGCCGCGAACGCGGCGGCGAACGCCGTCGTCAGCGTCGCGTCGGTGGGCGCCGGGGTGCCAGGGGTCGCCGGCGCGACGCCGAGGACGACCCGGTTGTCGTCGCGGATGAGCGTCTGCAGCAGGGCCGTCACCTCGGCGGCGGTCACCTCGGGCACGAAGCGCCTGGCGAGCTCGAACTCGTAGGCGATGCCGGGGGCCGGCTCGCCCTGCAGGAAGTGGCGCACCAGCTCGTTGGCCAGGCTCGGGCTCTCCGCGGTGTGGCGCTCGTTGTAGGCGCGTTCGTAGCCGGCCAGCAGGGAGCGGCGCGCGCGGTCGAGTTCCGGGGCGGCGACGCCGAACTGGTCGATCCGCCGGGCTTCGCGCACGACCGCCTCGAGCCCGGGGCCGATCCCACCGGCCGGCACTTCCGCGCTCAGCTCGAAGATCGACAGGTTCCGGCCGATCGACGACACGCCGGCGCTGGCGGCGAGGAACGGCGCGCTCGGGTCGCGGGCCACTTCGGCGAGCCGGGCGTTGAGGATCTGCAGGCCGAGCGAGCGGACCAGCGACCGTCGATACGCCCCCACCGTGCCTTCGGGCTCGGGGGCATGCTTGAACGCCGCGGTCACGCTCGAGCCCTGGGCCTCGCTGTCGACGACCATCGTGACCTTGGTGTCGCCGTGCACCGGCACGGCGGTATCGACAGCCGGCACCGCGCCGGCCGGCGTCGGCAGGTCGGCGAAGCGCGCCCGGACCAGCCGTTCGGCCTCCTCCACCGGCACGTCGCCGGCGACGACGACGGCCATGCGATCGGCGCGATACCAGGTGCGGTAGAAGTCGCGGACCCGTTCCGGCGGGAACGACGTCAGCGTCTCGGGGAGGCCGATCGGCAGCCGCTCGGCATAGCGCGACCCGGCGAACAGCACCGGCAGCTGCCGGTCGGTGACCCGTGAGCTGGCGCCGAGCCGGCCGCGCCACTCCTCCAGCACCACCCCGCGTTCCTTGTCGATCTCCTCGGTGGTCAGCGAGGCGCCGCCGGCGAAGTCGCGCAGCGCGAGCAGTGCCTTGTCGACGTAGCCGTCGCGGTCGGTAGGCACGTCGAGCATGTAGATGGTCTCGTCGAACGACGTCGAGGCGTTGACGTGGGGGCCGAACCGCGCCCCGATCGACTCCAGGAACGCCACCAGCTCCCCGGGCGCGAAGTGGGCGCTGCCGTTGAACGCCATGTGTTCGAGGAAGTGCGCCAGGCCGCGCTGGTCGTCGGCTTCCTGCACGCTGCCGACGTCGACGGCGAGACGGAGCGAGACCCGCCGCGCCGGCCGCGGGTTGTGGCGGACGAAGTAGCGCAGCCCGTTGGGCAGCCGGCCGCTGCGGATCGACGGCTCGAGCGGCAGCGTGTCGGCCAGCGCGGCGTTCGTCGCGGCGGGCGCCGCTGGCGCCGGTGCCGCGACCTGGGCGTGCGGTCGATCCAGGAAGGCGATCGCCGCCAACGCCACCAAGGCGAGGCGGCTTCCGGTGTGGAGGGTCATGGGTGATCCTTTGGACGGCGCGGCGACCGTGACGGTCGCCGGATCGCCCGTGACCATTATCGCGTGCTCCCGGCTCCGATCCCCGAGCCCCGATATGATGCTCGGGTCCATGCAACTTCGCATCGCCCGCCTGTCGCCGACCGTCCCGTTTCCCAGCTACGCCACCCCGGGTGCCGCCGCGTTCGATCTGGCCGCCGCCGCCGATGTCGACGTACCGGCCCACGGCATCGCCCTCATCCCGACCGGCCTGGTCGTCGAGGTGCCGCCCGGCCACTTCCTCGCGGTGTTTGCCCGCAGCAGCACGCCGCTCAAGCGCGGCCTGATGGTGGCCAACGGCGTCGGCGTGGTCGACTCGGACTACTGCGGCCCCGACGACGAAGTGAAGGTCCAGGTGATCAACGTCACCGACCGGGTGGTCCGGGTCGCTGCGGGCGACCGGGTGGCACAGGCGATGGTCCTGGCGGCGCCGCGCCTCGAACTGCACGAACAGCCGCTGGGGTCGCGCGCCTCGCGCGGCGGCTTCGGCAGCACCGGACGCTGAGCGCCGGGACCAGCTCGACCGTCGGTGACAATCGCAGTGGACCTCGACTCCCGCCGCGATCTAGAGTCGCACTCAGTGCTGGTAGACGTGCACCGGGCGTTCGGTGCGCGGCCGCGCGGCACGCGGCTGGTCGTGCTGTCGGACTTCGACGGAACGCTGGCCGAGTTCGACGTCGATCCGGCGGCGCCCCACATCCGCTCCGACGCCAGGGCCGCGCTGGTCGCGCTGTCATCACTCACGGATCTCTCTCTCGGCCTGGTCAGCGGACGACGTGTCGCCGACCTGGTGCAGCGAGTGGCGCTTCCGCCGGAGGTTTACATGGCTGGCCTGCACGGCCTGGAAATCGCGGTGGGCGGCCGCTTCTGGCAGCACGACGCGGTGGCGGCGGCCCACCTGGCGGCCGAGGCGCTGACCCGCGTGCTCGGCGTGGTGCTGGCCGACGTCCGCGACTGCCGGATCGAGGTCAAGGGGGCGTCGGTCGCCGTGCACGTCCGGGCGGTGCCGCGGGCCGCCCGCGCCGACGTCCTCGCCCGGGCCGACGCCGCCGCGGCGCGGTGGCTGGAGAGCGGCGCGCTGCGCCTGCTGGTCGGCGCCGACGTCCACGAATACCTGCCCAACGCCGGCTGGAACAAGGGCGATGCGGTGCGCTGGATCGCCCACGACGTCGAGCGCCGTACCGGCCAGCCCCCGTGGGTGGCCTACTACGGCGACGACCTGACCGACGAGGACGCCTTCCGGGCCGCCGACCTGTCGGTGGCGGTCGGACGACGCGCCTCCGGGGCGCGCTACCGGCTCGATGCGCCGGCCGATGTGGCGCTCTCGCTCGCCGACCTGGCCGTGACCCTGGCCGGCGGAGACCCGGTGTGACCGGCGCCACGATGTCGACGAACGTCGCCGAGCGGCTCGGCGACACCCGTCTCGTCGTCGTCGCGAACCGGGAGCCCTACATCCACCTCAAGGAGGTGCGGACGCCCGGGCTGGTGGGTCGGCTGGTCGGACGGCGGCCCAAGAGCCGGATTCGCTGGATGCAGCCGGCCAGCGGCCTGGTGACCGCCCTCGACCCGGTCATGCGGGCGTCCGGTGGCACCTGGGTGGCGCACGGCAGCGGCTCCGGCGATCGCGACACGTCGGACGCCCGCGGGCGGGTCGGCGTGCCGCCCGACGCGCCGGCCTACACGCTGCGTCGCGTCTGGCTGACCGCCCGCGAGGAGGAGGGCTACTACTACGGCCTGGCCAACGGCGCCCTGTGGCCGTTGTGCCACATCGCCTATGCGCGCCCCGTCTTCGACGACTGCGACTGGCGCGAGTACGTCGAGGTCAACCGCCGCTTCGCCGATACGGTGCTCGACGAGATCGGCGACACCAAGGCGATCGTCTTCGTCCAGGACTACCACTTCGCGCTGCTGCCGCGGATGATCAAGGACGTCCGTCCGGACGCGGTGGTCTGCCAGTTCTGGCACATCCCGTGGCCGAACCCCGAGGCGTTCCGCATCTGTCCGTGGAAGGAGGCCATCCTCGACGGGCTGCTCGGCAACGACCTGATGGCGTTCCACATCCAGTATCACTGCAACAACTTCATCGAGACGGTCGACCGTGAGCTCGAAGCGCGGGTCGACCGCGAACATTTCGCCGTGCACCGCCGCGGCCACCGCACCTTCGTCAAACCGTTCCCGATCAGCATCGACCCGGCGTTGTGGGCGACGGTGGCGCCCGGCGCCGACTGGGAGCGCGACGTCGCCGACACCCGGCGCCGGCTGCGCCTCGGCGGGGCCCGGCTGGTCATCGGCGTCGATCGTCTCGACTACACCAAGGGCATCCCGGAACGCCTCCTCGCCTTCGAGCGGCTGCTGGAGCGGCATCCCGACTGGCGCGGGCGGGTCGTGTTCCTGCAGATCGGCGCGCCGACCCGCGACCACCTCGGGCAGTACCAGGCCTTCAGCAACGAGGTCGTCGGCCGGGTGGACACCGTCAACGCCCGTTTCGGCACCCGCGACTGGACGCCGGTGCTGTTCCACCGCCAGCACCACTCGCCCGAGGACATCGGCGCCTACTACCGCGCCGCCGACCTCTGCGTGGTCTCGTCGCTGCACGACGGCATGAACCTGGTCGCCAAGGAGTTCATCGCCGCCCGCGCCGACGAGCACGGGGTGCTGCTGCTGTCGGAGTTCACGGGCGCGGCGCGGGCCCTCTCCGACGTCGTCCCGGTCAACCCCTTCGCGCCAGACGATTTCGCCGCGGCCATGCACGAAGGGCTGTCGATGCCCGCCGCCGAGCAGCGCCGGCGCATGCAGAACCTGCGCGCCGAGGTGCTGTCGCACACGGTGTTCGACTGGGCCGGCGACCTGTTGTCGGCGGCGGTCCGCCTCGCCAACGGCAGCCGATGAGCACCCGCCAGGTCACCGATCTCGCGCATGGCGCCATCGGAAACGGGCGCGTGCTGGCGCTGGTCAATCCCGACACCGGCATCGACTGGCTGTGCCTGCCGCGCTTCGACAGCCCCTCGGTCTTCGCGCGGCTCCTCGACGAGCCCGACGGCGGCACCTTCCGCTTCGACGGCGGACCCGACACGACCACCAGCATGACCTACGTGGCCAACACCAACGTCCTGCGCACCGAGGTGGGCACGGCCGACGGCCGCTGCGAGGTGCTCGACTTCGCGCCGCGGCTGCCGGCCGGTCTGTCGATGGACGCACCGCTGGAAGTGCATCGCCTGGTGCGTCCGCTCAGCGGGACCCCGCGCCTGCGCGTCGTCCTCGATCCGCGGCCGGAGTACGCGGCGGTCCGCGCGACGCTGGCGCCGACCTGCGGCGGCGTCGAGATCCGCGGCGGGTCGCACCCGCTGTTCCTGGACACCAACCTCCCGCTCGCGATGCTCTGCGACAGCCGGCCGTTCCGGGTCGAGCGGCCCTATTACTTCGCCCTCGGTGCCGGCCGCCCGCCGGACGTCCACGACGCCTCGACGATGGAACGGGCCCTGGACCTCACCATCGCCGGCTGGGACGGCTGGTCGAAGACCTGCGCGCTGCCGCCGTTCCGCCCGGAGGTGGTGCTGCGGTCGGCGCTCTGCCTCAAGCTGCACCAGTATCGCGATACCGGCGCCATCATCGCCGCCGCCACCACCAGCATCCCCGAGGCGCTCGGCACTCCGCGCACCTGGGACTACCGCTACTGCTGGCTGCGCGATTCGGCGTTCGTCGTCGAGGCGCTGCGCCGGCTGTCGCAGCTCATCGAGGGCGAGCGGTTCATGGAATTCCTGCTCGACGTCGCCGACAGCGGGCCGCTGCAGCCACTCTACGGCGTCGGCGGCGAGCGCGACCTGGCCGAGCGGACGCTGCCGCACCTCGCCGGCTTCGCCGGCAACGGCCCGGTCCGGGTCGGCAACGCCGCTTACGCCCAGGCGCAGCACGACATCATGGGCGAGCTGCTGCTCTGTCTCGACACCATGACCAGCGACCCCCGGGTCGGCCTGCACGAGGCCAAGGTGATGCCGCTGGTGGAGCGCCTGGTCGCCGAGTCGATGGCGGCCTCGACCCAGGAAGACACCGGGCTGTGGGAATACCGCGCCATGCCCCGCCACTACACCTTCTCCAAGGTGCTGTGCTGGGTGGCGGCGTCGCGCGGCGCCGACATGGCCGAACGGCACGGCCGCACCGAGCGGGCCGGGCCGTGGCGTCGGTGGGCCGACGCCGAACGCGAGCGGGTGCTGGCCGCCGCCTACAACGACGATCTCGGCTTCTTCACGCAGGTGCTCGAGGGCCGCCATCCCGACGCGTCGAACCTGCTGCTGCCGACGCTCGGCATTCTCGACGCCCACGACCCGCGCTTCGTGTCGACCGTGCGGGCCTACGAGACGCTGCTGGCCGTCGACGGCCTGCTGCGCCGCTACGCCCACGACGACGACTTCGGCCAGACGACCAGCGCTTTCACGATCTGTTCCTTCTGGTACGCCGAGGCCCTGGCGATGGTCGGCCGCGTCGACGAGGCGGTCCGGCTGTTCGACACGCTGGTCGCCCACGCCAATCCGCTCGGCCTGTTCTCCGAGGACATCGAGCCCGAGACCGGCCGCCTGCTCGGCAACTTCCCGCAGACCTACACCCACGTCGGCCTGATCCACGCCGCGATCACCATCGCCGAGGTCCTCGACGCCCGGCACGGCCGGTTCCGCGCCTGGAACGCCTGGCCGCCGCCGCAAGGCGGCCGCGTCGGACGACAATAGCCGGGCACCCGGACCGGGTGGACCACCATGCGGCGCATTCTGCACCTCGACATGGACGCGTTCTACGCGTCGGTGGAACAGCGCGACAACCCGGAGCTGCGCGGCAAGCCGGTGGTGGTCGGCGGGGCGCCCGACAAGCGCGGCGTGGTCGCCGCGGCCAGCTACGAGGCCCGCGCCTTCGGGGTCCGTTCGGCGATTCCGATGTCGCGGGCGGTGCGGCTGTGTCCCTCGCTGGTGATCGTCCGGCCCGACTTCCCGAAGTACCGCCAGGTCTCGCAGCAGGTGTTCGCGTTGTTCCGCGCGGTCACGCCACTGGTCGAGCCGCTGTCGCTCGACGAAGCCTATCTGGACGTCACCGAGAACGCCTGGGGCGAGTCGCTGGGCGTCGCGGTGGCGCGACGGCTGAAGGCGGAGATCCGCGAGACGACCGGCCTCACCGCCTCGGCCGGGGTGGCGCCGAACAAGTTCCTGGCCAAGATCGCCTCGGGCTGGCAGAAGCCCGACGGGCTGACGGTGATCGCGCCCGAGCGGGTCGAGCGCTTCCTGCAGGGCCTGCCGGTCGACGCGCTGTGGGGCGTGGGGCCGGTCACTGCGCGCAAGCTCCAGGCCCACGGCATCACCCGTCTCATCGACGTGCGCGGCGCCGAGCTCGACACGCTGCGCGGGCTGGTCGGCTCGCTGGCCGACTGGCTGAAGGACCTGGCGGCCGGACGCGATCCGCGGCCGGTCGAACCGGATCGGCCGTCGAAGTCGGCCGGCTCGGAGTGCACCTACGAACACGATCTCACCGCGCTGGACGAGATCCGCCGCGAGATCGCCGAGATGGCCGCCGACGCCGCCCGCTGGCTCGGGCGCCGTGGTCTCTACGCCCGCACGATCACCATCAAGGTGCGCTACAGCGACTTCGAGACGGTGACGCGCAGCCACAGCGCCGAGCCGACCCGCGACGCCGCAGCGCTGGTCGCCCGTGCCGACGCGCTCATCGACAAGACCGAGGCCGGCACCCGCCCGGTGCGGCTGCTCGGCGCCAGCGTGCACAATCTGTCCACGACACCCGCGGTCGCGCCGCCCAGGGCGGCGCTCCGCCGTGGCCCCCGCCTGCCGTTCGACGACGAGGTCTCCTGATGCACACCCTGCGACTCGCCTTGCTCCCCGCCGCGCTCGCCGCGCTGGCCGTCCTCTCCACCCCGCCGCTCGACGCCCAGGCCCCGGCCGCCTTCCCCGCCGACGGCAACGTCGCCGGCAGCCACTGGAGCCGGCTGGTCAACGTCGCCGCCGCCGGCCGGGTCATCTTCGGCTCGTTCACGCCCGGCAAGTCGCCCGACGACGCCGTCGCCGCCGCCCGCAACCCGCTCCCGGACTTCTGGTTCTACGACATGGAGCACACGCCGTTCGACATGGAGACCTTCCGCACCTGGCTCCAGTTCACGCTCGATCCGACGGCGCTGCGCCGCCCCGGCCCGCCGCGGATCACGCCGGTCCTGGTCCGCATCCCGGCCAACGGCCGCGAGATGAACCAGTGGATGGCCAAGCAGATCCTCGACACCGGCGGTCTCGGCGTGGTCACGCCGCACATCGAAACCGCCGCCCAGGCCCGCAACGTCGTGCGGGCGACGCGCTATCGCCAGGCCGAGGGCGCCGCCGACTTCGAGCCCGAGGGCCAGCGCGGCTCGGGCGCCGGCAATGCCGTCCGCTTCCTCGGCGCGCCGTTTGCCGACTACATGCGCAAGGCCGACGTCTGGCCGCTCGATCCCGACGGCGAGATCTTCAACCTGCTGCTCATCGAGAACGGCGAAGGCGTCAGGAACATCGCCGAGATCGTCCGCGTGCCGGGCGTCAGCGCCGTCGCCGCCGCGCCCGGCGACCTCGGCGCCTATCACTCGGGCGACCGCGCCAGAGTGGAACGGGACATCCAGACCATCGTCGACGCCTGCACGGCCGTCAAGATGATCTGCGGCATCACCGCCGGGGCGGGCGACGTCGAGCGGCGCATTCAGCAGGGCTTCACGCTGCTCATCGGCGACGACGCGATGATCCGCGCTGGACACGCGGTGGCGAAGCGCTGACGCGCCGCTCGCGCGAGCGCCGGAGGCGTCCGGTGGCGCCCTTCCGGAGGCCGAGATGATTGTGGGGCGTCAGTTGGCGAGGACGGAGGAAGGACGCCGCCGGGCGGCTCCGGCGGACCGCGTCACGGTTTGACGAGCCGGATCCGCCTGAGCGCCACGTCCTGCACCGGCGTCTCGCCGTTGACCGCCACCGCCTCGATGGCCTGCACCACGTCGAGCCCCTGCTCGACCTTGCCGAAGACGGTGTACTTGTCGTCGAGCATCGTCGCCGGCGCGGTGACGATGAAGAACGACGTGCTGGCGGTGTCGGGTTCGGCCAGTCGCGCCATCGACAGCGTCCCCAGGACGTGCCGCTGGTCGTTGAACTCGGCCTTGAGCGTGTGGACGTGCTTCTGCTGGGCCTCGCTGAGCGGCGTCCTGCGGGTGGGCAGATGGCCGGTCTGGATGACGAAGCCCTTCACCACCCGATGGAAGGTCATGTCGTCGTAGACCCCCAGTTCGGCCAGGCGCAGGAAATTGCGGACGTGCTCCGGCGCCTTGTCGGGCGTCAGTGACACGGTGATGTCGCCGAGCGACGTCTCCAGCACCGCACGGTACCCGGCGAGTTCGGCGACCGACTCGGTGGTGAACGGCGTCGGCCGCTCGGCCGGCTTGTCGCGGATGACCACGCCGGTGATGGTCACCGGGTCGTTGGGCACGCCGGTCGGATCGGCGGCGCCTTCGGAGATGCGCTGGGCCACCAGCAGGCCGTCGCTGACCCGGCCGTAGACGGTGTGCCTGCCGTCGAGGCTGGGCTGGTCGACGATGCAGATGAAGAACTGCGTACCGCCGCTGTCCGGGCGGCCGGGCACGATCACCGCCGAGACCGCGCCGCGGGTGTGCTTCTCGGTCAGTCCCTCCTGCTGGATCAGATTGAGACCGCCGGTGCCGGCCTTGGCCCGCGTCGCCGGGTCCTTCGTCAGCGGATCGCCGCCCTGCACGATCCCCTGATGGACGACGCGGTGGAAGGTCGTGCCGGTGAAGCCGCCCTCCTCGGCGGTCTTGATGAACAGCCCGACGTGGTTGGGGGCGTGCTCGGGCAGCAGGTCGATGACGATCTCGCCGGCGGTCGTCGTCACCACCGCCTGCTTGCCGCGCATCGCGTCGAGGGTGAGCGCGGTGCGGAACGGCTCGGGCCGCGCCGGGGCGGTCGCCGGCTTCGCCGGTGCCGGCTTCTGCGTCCGCGCCGCGGGCCGGGCCGACGCCACCGCCGCTGCCGTCATCACCATCACCGCCGCCGCAGTCGCGATCCCCCGCATGGCCGCCCTCCGCGGCCGATTGTACGCGCGACCGGCCCGTCCCTCGGCCCGTCCCCGCTCGTTCGCCGCCGCCTGAGACTTCCGTCGCGCCCGGATCGTCAATGGTCTCGACACGGCGCCGTCGAGTCCGACGCGGGCCGCTTGCACGTCGCCGGAGATGGTCGAGGGGCAGGGAGGGAATCGCATGACCCGCCTGCTCGTCGTGTCTGCCCTGCTGGCCGCACTCGGCGGCTGGACGCCACTCGTCGCCGCCCCCGCCTACGCCCGTCTCCGCCCGCAGAGCGCGCGGATCGCCGCCTGGATCGAACGCGGGCTGGCCGCCTCGGACACCTTCCGCGATCTGGTCGAGCAGATCGAACGGCGCGACGTCATCGTCTTCCTCGACATCGACCCGCGCCTGAACCGCGGCCTCTCGGCCGGTCTGACCTGGATGGCGACGACCCCGTCGGCGCGGCTCGTCCGCGCCTCGTTCCGCCCCGACCTGCCAGCCCGCGAGGCGGTGGCGATGCTCGCCCACGAGCTGCAGCACGTGCTCGAAGTGGCCGAGCATCCCGAGGTGCAATCGGCCGAGACGCTGGCCGGCCTCTACGCGCGGATCGGCAACCGGTCGTCGCCGGCCGGGCGGAGCTGGGACACGCTGGCGGCGCTGCGCGCCGGCGACCAGGTGCGCCGCGAACTGCTCGGCTGACCCGACGCCGTCAGCCGCGGTCGCGCATCCGGTAGAGCTGCCGCGCCGACTTGGCGATCATCTTCGCCTGCGCCCGCTGCTGGATGCGCTCGCGGGCATCCTGGCGGGCGGTGAGCGACCGGGCCTCGTCCTGCAGCTTGTGGAAGCTCTCGAGGCGGGCCGCGTCGATGGTGCCGGCCTCGACGGCGGCGCGCACCGCGCAGCGCGGTTCGCTGCGGTGCCGGCAGTCGGTGAAGTGGCAACCGGCGGCGACGGCATCGATGTCGTCGAAGGTCGCATCGGCGGTCTCGGCCACCGCCCACAACTGCAGTTCGCGCATGCCCGGGGTGTCGATGAGCAGCCCGCCGCCGGGCAGCGGCACGAGCTGGCGGTGGCGGGTCGTGTGGCGGCCGCGCGAGTCCGAGGCGCGGACATGGCCGGTGGCCAGCCGTTCCTCGCCGAGCAGCGCGTTGATCAACGTCGACTTGCCGGCGCCCGAGCTGCCCAGCAGCGCGCCGGTCCGGCCCGGGCCGATGGCGGCGCGCACGGCGTCGAGCCCGCGCCGGTCGCGAACGCTGGTGACGTGGACGGCGACGCCGGGCGCCAGCGCGGCGATCTCGGCCACGGCGGCCGGGATGTCGTCGGCCAGGTCGGCCTTGCTCAGGACGACGTGCGGCACGGCGCGGCTCTCGCGGGCCAGGACCAGGTAGCGCTCCAGCCGGCGGGGGTTGTAGTCGCGATCGAGCCCCATCACCAGGAAGACGACGTCGATGTTGGCGGCGAGCACCTGCTGTTCGGTGAGCTCGCCGGCCGCCTTGCGCGAGAACTCCGTCCGCCGCGGCAGCACGGCTTCGATGGTCGCGGTCCGCTCCTGCGGTCGGGTCCGGATCGCCACCCAGTCGCCGACCGCGGCCAGGGCGTGACGTCCCGCCGCGGTGTGCAGCAGGCGGCCGGCGTGCTGGGCGCGGACTTCGCCGTCGCCCGTGTACAGTCGAAAGAGATGATTGAATTCGATCGCGACGCGCGCCGGCACCAGTCCCTCGGCGGCGTGCGGGGCGAAGGTCTCGGCCCAGGCCGCGTCCCAACCGAGGGCCGCGAGCCCGTCGGTGGACGGCTCGGCGTCGTCGGCCGGCGGCGCTGCTGCGGACACCGCGCTAGTGTCGCCGCAAGGCCGGACGGTGACAAGGCCCGGAGGCGGAGGTGAGCGACCAGCCGTCGCTGTTCGACGACCCGCCGGCCGAACCCGCCGGGCGCGACCGCGATCTCGACGCCCGTCTCGACGCCCGCCGCCGGGCCGCCGCCGCCGTCGCCGCCGCGCTGCCCCTCGAGGTCGCCTTCGGCACCAGCTCGTGGGCTTTCCCGGGCTGGGCGGGTCTGGTCTACCCGGCCGGCCTGTCCGCGGCGCGTCTCGGCCGCGACGGCCTGCGCCACTACGCGCGCCACCCGCTGCTGCGTACGGTGGGCATCGACCGCAGCTACTACGCGCCGATTCCGCTGGACGACCTGCGCGCCTACGCCGACCAGCTGCCCGACGGGTTCCGCGCCTGCATCAAGGCGCCGGCCGTCGTCACCTCACGGGTCGTCCCGGCCTTCGGCGCCGGGCGCGGCGCCGCCCCGCCCAACCCGGACTTCCTGTCGGTCGGCCGGCTCGTCGACGACCTGCTGGTGCCGCTGGCCACCGGCTTCGCCGCACACACCGGTCCCATCGTGCTGGAGTTTCCGCCCGGGCGGCGCGATGCGGCCGCGCCGGTCGGCCGCTTCAGCGAGGAGCTCGACCGCTTCCTCGAGGCGCTGCCGCGCCAGTTCCACTACGCCGTCGAGATCCGCGACCGGGCGCTGCTGACCCCGGAGTACGCGGCGGTCCTGCGCCGTCACGGCGTCGCCCACACCTTCAACTACTGGAGCGCGATGCCGATGCCGGTGGCCCAGGCCGCCGTGGTCGGCGCGACGGCGCCCTTCGTGGTGCTGCGGCTGCTGTTGAAGCCCGGCACGTGGTACGAGGACCAGCGCGAGCGGTTCACGCCGTTCGACCGCCTGGTGGCCCCCGACGAGGCGATGCGCGGCGAGGTGGTGGCGCTCACCGCCAGGGCGCTGAAGCGCGGCTGGAAGGTCTACGTGCTGGTCAACAACAAGGCCGAGGGCAGCTCGCCGCTCACCATCGATGCCCTGGCCGAGCGCCTGGCGGCGCACTGGGCCGCCAGCGCCGCGGCACCGCCGGCGTGACGGCCGCTACTGGAACACGTCGAACATCCGGCTGAACTTGATGACCAGGCTGCGGTCGGTGCGTTCCGGCCGGCGCGGCTCGAAGTCGTAGAGGCCGCGGGTGTCGTTGTAGACGATGAACAGGCCGGTGTTGGCCGCCTGCAGCCAGCCGAGACGCAGGTTGACGGCCCAGATGTCGGCGCGGTCGTTGTACTGGACGAGCGTCTGCGCGAAGATGCGCGGCGTGAACGAATACGAGATCCGCGTCCGCACCAGGTTGGTGACGAAGTCGCCCTGCGGCAGGTCGACGTCGTTGCGCTGGTAGGACAGCTCGGCGGTCAGCGTCTGCCCGCCGCGGATGCGCAGCGTCGGGCTGATCGCCTTGCGATGGCCGCTGAAGAAGCCGCCGAAGTTCGACTGCCAGCTGAAGCTCACCGGCAGCGCCTGGTTGGTCATCAGCACCGGCTGCACTTCGGCGTTCTTGTAGTCGCCGGCCGGCACGAAGATGCCCGGGTAGATCTCGAAGGGCACGCGGACGCCTTCCTGGATGAGGTTGACGCCGGTGTGGGCCTCGGTGCTGTCCTTGAACACCCAGTGGTTGTCGATGTGGGCGTAGCCGGATTCCTGGAAGCCGTCGAAGCCCCAGAAGCTGCGCACCGTGACGTGGGGCCGCAGTTCCTGGAAGACCCGCTTCGGACGGAAGCGGGTCATGACCCGGACATCGCCCTTGCGGTAGCCGTCGCGGGTCAGGAAGCCGACCTCCGGGTTGAAGTCCTTGCCGACCTGCTGGTAGCCGACATCGACGTCGATCTTGCGCAGGTTGGTGCGCGAGCGCAGGTTGTAGGCCAGGAAGTTGACGTCGGGGCCGGTCATGCCGGGCGTGCGCGTGCGGGCCAGGAACCCCGAGACGACGGTGTTCTGGCGGATGCCGAGCCGGCCGTCGATGCCGAAGGTCTGGTTGTTGTCGCCGTCGGCGGCGAGGTCGCCGACCGCGACGCGGTTGACGACGATGCCGCCGATCATCGACCGGTTGGGCAGGTCGCGGCTGATCCGCGCCACCGCGAAGTTGTTGCTCGGCACGACGTTGTCGAGGTCGTTGGTCTGCATGTTGAGCAGGCCGACGTTGTAGCGTCCGGCCTTGCCCGACACCCGGGCGCCGGCGATGATCGGAATCGCCTCGCCCGATCGGCCCAGGCCGATGCGGCGGCTGAAGAACAGGTCCACCTCACCGGGGTTGCCCACCGAGAAGAAGCCGGCGTTCTCGAGGAAGAACGGCCGCTTCTCGGGGAAGAACAGGTTGAAGCGGTCGAGATTGACCTGCTGGTCGTCGACTTCCACCTGGGCGAAGTCGGTGTTGATGGTGCCGTCGAGGGCCAGGCTCGGCGTGAGGTTGAACTTGAGATCGCCGCCGACTTCACCCGACGTCTCGGTGTCCACCGGCCGCACCCCCGAGGTGATGGCGCTGCCGAGCACGAACGGCATCAGCTTGAAGTTGCGGATGGTCGGGGTGCGGATGCCGCCGATCGAGCCGGCCAGCGACACGCGATAGAGGTTGAACTGGCGGGGAATCGGCGCCCAATAGGCCCGCTCGTTGCGGCGGCGGATGATGCGCTGGAAGTTGACGCCCCAGGTCTGGCTCTCGCCGGCCGGGAAGCGCAGCGTCTTGAACGGAATGGCGAACTCGGCCGACCAGCCGATCTCGGTGATCTTCGAGCGCACCTGCCAGGCGCCGTCCCAGTTGACGTTGAAGCCGCTGCCCGAGCCGGTGCCCTGCATGCCGCCGCCGGCCATGCCGCCGCCGCCCTGCCCCTCGAAGGTCGACTGCCCGTCGTATTCGACGCCGGCCGGGTTGGTGCCGAAGACGAAGCCGTTCTGGCGATCGCGGTAGGTGTCGAAGATGACGCGGAAGCTGTCGACGTCGTCGAGCGGCGCGTCGCGGCGCGAGTCCGATACGACGATCGCGCCCGGGTCGCGGTCGTACATCACCGCGCCGATGTAGAGCGTGTCGCTGGTGAAGATGACGCGGACCTCGGTCTTCTCCGAGACCGGGGCACCTTCGAACGGCAGCTCCTGCACGAACCCGTCGATCGGGGTCGCCGCCGCCCACGCCGGGTCGCCCAGCACGTCGCCGTCGAGCGTCGGCGCTTCGGCGACGCCTGCGGCGGTGGCCACCGGCCGCGGCAGATCCGCGATCGACGACGGCGTCGCCGCGGGGCTCTGGGCGGCCGCCGGCAGCGCCGAGACACACACCCAGCCAGCCAGCAGTGCCGGCAGCACGCCGGCCACACGCGGAGCGGAACCCATCAGGATCGAACCTCGAAACGCTCGGGAAAGGGCGCTGACGCTCGCGCCGATGAAAATCGGTACTATACCGGGCACCCTCGGCCGGCCATGTCACCGCTTGTCATGACCATCGACGACGCCGGCTCGCCGCTGCCCGGCCTGGCGTATCCCGGCGAGGGCCCGGGCGCGCAGTTCCCGCTGCTCTTCGTGTTCGCACACGGCGCCGGCGCCGGCCAGGCGAGCCCGTTCATGCGCCGCTACGCCGAGCGCCTCGCCGGCCACGGCATCGACGTGGTGACCTTCGACTTCCCCTACATGGCCGCCGGGCGCAAGCTGCCGGACCGGCCACCCGTGCTCGAGCAGGCGTTCCGCGCCGCCGTGCAGGCCGCCGTGGACCACCGCCCCGGTGCCTACCGGGCCGTCTTCGTCGGCGGCAAGTCGATGGGCGGCCGGATGGCCACGCACCTGGCCGCGCACCCCGATCACTGGACCTGCCCGGTGCGGCTCGCCGGCGCGGTCGCGCTGGGCTACCCGCTCAGGCCCCCCGGCCCGCGCGGCGGCGACCGGGTGTCGCACCTGCGACAGCTCGCCGTGCCGACGCTGGTCGTCCAGGGCACGCGCGACACGTTCGGTGGACCCGAGGCCGTCCGCGAGGCCGTCGGGCCGCAGCCGCTGCTGACGATCCACCCGGTGCCGACCGGCGATCACTCGATGAAGGTGCAAGCCGCCGCCGGACGCAAGCAGGCCGACGTGGAGACCGAGATCATCGCGACGATGGCAGCGTGGGTGCGCAGCCACAGCGCGTGATCGCGACGGCGGAGCGCCGGACCCGACCCTCGCGTCCGGCCCTCCGCAGTCCGTCACACGCCGTCGGCCCGGGCGGACACCTACTTCAGCAACACCGACTCGAAGAACGCCAGGGCGCGCGGGTCCTTCGACTGCCCCAGCCAGAACATCGCCTGCTTGCGGACGGCGGCGTTCGAATGGGTGCGCGCCACCTGCATCAGCCGCGGCACACCCTGGTCGGGCGGCAGCTGGCTCAGCGCGAAGACGGCGCGCTTCTTGACGTCGGTGTCGGGGTCGCGGGCCACCGCGTCGTCGATGGCGCCGGCGGCCTGAGCACCAGCGCGCTGCGCCAGCCAGAACAGCGCCTGGCCGCGCGTGTGCGGCGTCGGCCCCGAGCGCGCCAGGTCGATGGTCGTGGCAAGGGCCGTCGGGGCGGCGTGCATCGACAGCGCCGCCAGCGCGCCGTCGACGACCTTGCGCTCGCCGACGCGCGCGAGGCCGCTCAACGTGCGCACGCTCTCGGCGGGCGCGACGCCCGTGAACCAGGTCACCGGCCGGCCGGCGGCGTCGATCGCGCATCCGGGCGAGAACAGCCGCACCCGGTCGATGCGGTTGGCCTCGAGACGCACGAACACGTAGGCGATCTCGGCCGGCTCGAGCCGCGCCGACGTCGCCGGCGGCTGCTGCCGGGTCCACTCGTTCCAGTCGCACATCCAGCGATCACCCGGCACGGTGGCGATCTCGAAGCCGACCCACCGGGCGTCGATCGCGGCACTCCGCGCCCGTTCGATCGCCTGATCGAGCGAGCCGGTCAGGGTCCGGGTGGTGACCGTGCCGTTGCCGAGCCGGGCTGGCTGACCGACGGCAATGCCGTCGAGCATCGTCACCAGCAACAGCCCGGCGAGGAGCGCCGAGGACACACGCATCGCTATCCTCCCAGAGTCGTCGTCATTCGCGAACGCAGCCGCCAGCCGCCGGCCGCTGGTCACTTCCCGAGGATTTCCATCAGATAGTCAATCGCCACCTTGGCCTTCATCAGCGACAGCTTCTGCACCATCTCGCGCTTCATCTCGGCGCTCGCTTCCTTCCGCGCCAGGGCGACCAGCGACTCGGCGTTCCCCTGCACGAAGAGCGCGTTGATGACCGCCCGCTTCACCGCCGGATCGCGATCGCGCTCGTAGAGCGTGACCAGCGCGGTGCCGGTGCGCCCGGCGCCCATGGTGCCGAGGTGCCGCACCGCCGCCAGGCGCAGCTCGGCGTTGGTCTCGCCGTTGGCCAGCTCCACCAGCCGGGTGCTGTCGCCGGCGACGAAGAGCGCCTGGAGGATCTGCCGCTTCACGTCGACGTCGCTCTCCTTCTGGTAGAGCTGCCGCAGTTCGTCGCGGGCGCCCATCACGCCGAGTTGGCGCACCGCCTCCTGGCGAAGCTCGGCCGACGACTCGCCGGTCGCCGCGGCGAGCACGCGGGCGCGGTCACCGGCCACCATGTAGGCGCGCAGGATCTGCCGCTTGACGCTCACGTCGGTGGACGACGTGTAGATGTCGGCGAGCAGCTGGCGGTTGTCCTGCGTGGCGTTCACGCCGAGGTACTGGATGGCCTTGCGCTGCAGGTCGGGCTGCGTCGCCCCCTTGGCGATCTCGGCCAGCACCTGGCGGGCCTGCGCCGAGTTGCTCTGCGCCAGCACGAACAGCGCCCGTTCCTTCAGCCGCGGCGACTGCGGCCCTTGCAGGAACTTCTGCAGCATCGGCACGGCCTGCGCCGGATCGGTGTGCTGCAGCCCCTGAATCGCCAGCAGCTTCAGCTCCTCGTCGGCCTGCGCCTCGGGCCGCACCGGCTGGCCGACGCTCTGCCGCACCTCGATGTCGAGCGCCTTGGCGTCGCCGATCCAGCGGCTCTGCGGATAGCTCTTGGTCAGTTCGGCCAGTGTCGCCAGCGCGTCGGCCTGCTGGCCCAGCTTGCTCTGCGCGTAGGCGGTCCAGTACATCGCCGCGTCGACGCGGGCGCCATTCGCCTCCACGATGCGGGCGAACCGCTCCAGCGCCCGCGTCCACTGGCCGTCGGCCAGGGCGTCCTGGGCGTTCTCGTACCAGTCGTCGACCCGCTCGCGCTGGTCGCGCGCCCGGTCGCGCTCCCGCTCGGCGCGCTCGCGGTCGCGTTCGCGCTGCGCCTCGTCGCGCTCGCGCTGACGCTCGGCCGCGGCCTGCGCGTCGTGGTCCGGCACCGCCCACGCCGGGCTGGTCACGCTCAGGATCGCCAGGCCGCCGATCACGGCGCCGCTGCGCCACTGCTTCCATCCGTGCATCGTCTCGCTCCTCATCGCCGTCGTTCCGCCCGGCCGTCCTCACGACACCGGCGCCGGCATGCGCCGCGGCTGCGTCTCGCGCTGCCGCACGTCGGAGGTGATCACCCGCAGGCGGAACAGAATCCCCCGCGACTCGATCCGCGTCTTCACCATCTCCAGCTCGGCGGCGGCGTCGTCGCCGCCGCCGTTGGCCACTTCCAGCAGCACCCGCTCGAGGTCCTCGAGCAGGCCGGCCATCACCTCGTCGCCGGCCGCCACAGCCGACTGGCGGATCACCCGGTTGGTCGACACCAGGTCGGCGGCCCGGGCCCGCTCGGCGTCGAGAATGCCGGCCTGGGCCGGATCGGCGTTGACCAGTTCGGCCAGTACCATCTGCGTGCGGTCGAAGTGATCGCCGGCGGCGACGAGCAGGATGCGTTCTGGCGCATCGGACGGCGGCGTCGACACGGCGGCAATCGTCGCCGGCGCCGGGTCGGGCGACGCCGGCGCCCCCGACCAGCGACCGGCCAGGAACGCCGCCACCACCAGCACGGCGGCCGCCGCCCCCGCCACCGCCCACCGCGGCAGCGCCCACCAGCGCAGCGGCGCCTGCTCGGCCAGCCCGGCCTGCACCCGCGCCCACATCACCCGCTCGAAGCCGGGCGGCGGCTCGGCCGGCGGCGCGGCGTCCACCAGTCCCAACGTCTCGACCAGCCGGGCCCGCCCGTCGCGGCACGCGGCACATACGGCCAGGTGGGCATCGGCGGCACGCTGTTCGTCGCCGGGCAGCTCGCGGTAGTAGGCCAGCACGAGGTCCTCCTCGGACAGGTGCGGCGGCGTCATCGTCATCGGGACACTCCGGCGAACGGCTCCAGCGCCACTCGCATCTTCTTCACCGCCCGAAACACGCTGTGCTTCGTGGCGTTGGTCTTCAGCCCGAGGGCCCGGCCGATCTCGTCGATCGACAGCCCTTCCACGTGGCGCAGGACGAAGGCGGCGCGTTCCGACGTCGTCAACTGGGCCATCGCCGCCGCCACCCGATCCGAGATCTGGCCGCTCTCGGCCAGCCGGTCCGGCCCGGCGTGGGCGTCGGCTTCCCAGTGGCCGGCGCTGCCGTCGGCCAGGTCCCCCGGATCGACGGCCAGTTCGCGGTGGCGCCGCCGGCGGATGAAGTCGATCGCGCAGTTCACCGTGATGCGGTGCAGCCAGGTGCGGACTTCGGAGCGATCCTCGAACCGCGCCAGCTGGCGGTGCGCCTTGAGCCAGGCTTCCTGCACGACGTCCTCGGCGTCGGACCCGTGGCCGGTCACCCGGTGGGCGACGGCGTAGAGATAGCGGCTGTGCCGCTCGACCAGTGCCCGGAAGGCGTGGTCGTCGCCACGGCGGGCACGGTCGAGATCCTGCCGATCCTCGGTGTCCATCTCCTGCTACTTGGACGGGATGGCCCCGGGACGGTTGGCCTCGCCGAAGCCGGCGGAGCCGGCGAAGGCGGGGCCGAAACATCCGAGCCGCCGGCCCAGTCTAAGCCCGGCATGCCCTTGGTCGAAGACATCCGCCACGGCCTGCGCCTGCTCGGCCATGCCCCCCTGTTCACCGCGACGGCCGTGCTGTCACTCGCCCTGGGCGTCGCCGCCAGCGCCGCCGTCTACGGGGTGGCCGACGCGCTGCTGGCCCCGGCGGCGGGCGTCCGGGACGCGGGCCGCGTCGTCGACATCGGCCGCGGCAATGCCGGCAGCGGCTTCGACAACATGGCCTACCCCGCCTTCGACTACCTGCGCCGCCACACCACTACCCTGGCCGGCCTGGCCGCGGTCGAGTTCGGCGGCCGGCCGATGAGCCTCACCGTCGGCGGCCGGAGCGAGCGGGTCTTCGGCACCCTCGTCTCGGCCAACTTCTTCGACGTGCTCGGCACCCGCGCCGTCCTGGGGCGGTTCTTCCGCGCCGACGAAGACGTCGTCCCGGGGGAACGCCCGGTCGTCGTCCTCACTCACCGGTTCTGGACCAGGCGCCTCAACGCCGACCCGACCGTGCTGGATCGGCCGTTGCGCCTGAACAACCGCGAGTTCGCGGTGGTCGGGGTCGCCGAGCCGGGGTTCGAGGGGGTGACGCTGGCCGGCACCGACCTGTGGGTGCCGATGGCGATGGTGGCCGAGGCCCGCGGGCTCGACTCGGCGGCGCAGCTGACCAGCGCGCGGTCGGTCTGGCACGTGGCGGTCGGGCGGCTGCGCGACGGCGTCGATCGGGCCACCGCCGCCGCCGAGCTGAACACCCTGCATGCGCAGTACCTGGCCGCCACGCCGGCGGCCAACCCGCGCCACACCGTGGCGGTCGTCGCCACCAGCCGGGTGCCGGGACCGATGCGCACCCCCTTCCTGGTCTTCATCGGTGCCCTCGGGGCGCTCACCGCCGCGCTGCTGGCGATCGGCTGCAGCAACGTCGCCGGCATGCTGCTGGCGCGCGCCTCGGCGCGCCGTCGCGAGATGGCGACGCGGCTGGCGCTGGGCGCCAGCCGCGGCCGGTTGATGGCCCAGCTCCTCACCGAGACGGTGCTGCTCTTCCTGGCCGCGGCGGCGCTGGCGCTGCCGCTGACCGTCGCCGCGGTGGGTCTGCTGAACGCCGCGCTGCCCGCGGTGCCGATCGCCGTGAACCTGACCCTCGCGGTGAACGCGCGGGTGGTCGGCTTCGCCGTGGCGGTGTCGCTCGCCACCGCGGTGCTCTTCGGGCTGGCGCCGGCGCGCCACGCGCTCGGCGCCGACGTCGCGCCGTCGCTGCACGGCGGCGCGGCGACCCCGGATCGCCGCCGCATGGCCCTGCGCCACGGCCTGGTCGTCGTGCAGGTGGCGCTGGCCCTGATGCTGGTGGCCACCGCCGGCGTGTTCGTCCGGACGCTCCGGGCCGCAGCCGCGGTGGACCCGGGCTTGTCGACCGCGGGCGTCACGCTGGCCAACCTCGACCTCTCGCTGTCGGGGTTCCGCGGCCCGGCGGCCGTCGATCTCGTGCAGCGGCTGCAGGCCCGAGTCGCGGCGCTGCCGGGGGTCGAGGCCGTCGCCGGGTCGCGCATGATCCCGCTGCAAGGCAGCCGGTTCGGCCTCGGCCGCATCCGCGTCGCCGGCTACGCCGGCCCGGGCGGCGACGACGTCGTCGACGCCGACTGGAACGTCGTCACGCCCGAGTACTTCGACGTCGTGCGGATGCCGCTGGTCGCCGGCCGCGGCTTCACGCCGGCCGACACCGCCGGCACGGGCGGGGTGGCGGTGGTCAACGCGCACTTCGCCCGCACGGTGTGGCCGGACCGCGAGGCGGTGGGCCAGCGCTTCCTGCACCGCGGCCGCGACGAGCGCGAGACGCCGATCGAGGTGGTCGGCGTGGTCGCCGACGCCCGCTATCGCTATATCAGCGACGCGCCCGAGCCGTTCGTGTTCGTGCCGATGGCCCAGCACCCGGTCGGCGACGTCACGCTCTTTGTCCGCCACGGCGACCGTCCCGGGCCCGACGAGGCGCTGCGCGGCGCCGTCGCCCAGGTGGAGCCGAGCCTGCCGGTGATGTTCGTGCAGTCGTTCGACGAGGCGGTCGCCATCGGCCTGACCCCGCAGCGGCTCACCGCCTGGATTGCCGGCGGCGTCGGCATCGTCGGGACCACGCTGGCGGCGCTCGGACTCTACGGGCTGATGGCGTTCCTGGTCGCGCTGCGGACCCGCGAGATCGCCATCCGCATGGCGCTCGGCGCCTCGGCGGCGGTGGTGCAGCGGCAGGTGCTGGCCAGCGCCGCCGGTCTGGCCGGCGCTGGCGCCGTCCTCGGCCTGGCGCTGGCCGCGGCCGTCGCCACGCTGCTCCGCGCGCTGCTGGTCGGTGTCTCGGCGATCGACCCGCCGAGCTGGGCGGCGGCGCTCGGGCTCAGTGCGGTCGTGCTGGCGGCGGCGAGCTGGCGGCCGGCGCGTCGAGCCGCGACGACCGATCCGGCGCGCGCGCTGCGGTCGGAATGAGCGATCAGCCCTTGGCGTCCGGCGTGTAGCGGTCGCGCAATTCCACCGGCGCGCCGTGGCTGCGCACCCTGAGGTTGATCATCTCGACGAACACCGAGAAGGCCATCGCGAAGTAGATATAGCCCTTGGGGATGTGCTGGCCGAGGCCCTCGCCGACCAGCGACATGCCGATGAGCAGCAGGAAGCTCAGCGCCAGCACCTTGACCGTGGGGTGCCGCTGGACGAAGTTCGAGACCGATTCGGCCGACAGCATCATGATGCCGACGGCGAGGACCACCGCGGTGACCATCACGGCGAGCGACTCGGCCATGCCGACGGCGGTGATCACCGAGTCGAGCGAGAAGACGATGTCGATCAGCATGATCTGGAGGATGACGGCGCCGAACGACGGCGCGACCTTCGCCGAGCGCTGCCCTGCTTCGCCCTCGAGCTTGTCGTGGATCTCGATGGTGGCCTTGGCGAGCAGGAACAGCCCGCCGCCGAGCAGGATCAGGTCACGGCCGGAGATGCCGCGCTCGAACACGGTGACCAGCGGCTCGGTGAGCCGGACGATCCACGCCAGCGAGAACAGCAGCAGGATCCGCATCCCCATCGCCGCGAGCAGGCCGAGGCGGCGGGCCCGCCCCTGATCCCTGGCCGGCAGCTTGCCGGCGAGGATCGAGATGAAGATGACGTTGTCGACGCCGAGCACCACTTCGAGGGCGGTCAGCGTGACCAGCGCGATCAGGTTGTCGGAGGTGAAGAGGGCGTCCATGGTGCGCGACTCAGGCGCTGACCGGCTTGCGCGGCTTGTGGGCGCAGGTCGTGGCGTTCACGCACGCGTCGTCGAGCCGCAGTCGAGCGACCGGGGCCCCGCCGACCAGGTGGCGATCGACGATCTCGGCGACGTCGGCGAGCGTGACGCCGCCGTACCAGACCGCGTCGGGATAGACCACCACGGTCGGGCCGTGTTCGCACTGGTCGAGGCAGCCGGCGCGATTGGCGCGCACCCGTCGGGCCAGGCCGCGGTCGGCCACGGTCTGCTTGAACGCCTTGTGCAGCGCCTCGGTGCCGACCGGGTCGCAGCAGCCGCGCGGATGGCCGTCGTCTCGGCGGTTGCCGCAGATGAACACGTGGCGGTCGAACGGCGCCATGCGCCCCCTACGCGACCTCGGCCAGTTCGGGCCGGTCCTGGAGCGGTCCCCAGGTGTCGGGGTCCTGCCACAGGAGCGTCCAGAAGTAGCGGGCGACGTCGGCCTTCGGATAGGCGGCAACCAGCGCGTCGGCGGCGGCGGCCAGCGCCTCGACGGTCGGCGCCTTGGGGGTCTCGTCCTCGATGAGCCCGTGGTCGTGCTTGATGCCGAGCGCGTCGAGGAACGCCGCCATCATCGGCCGCTGGAACTCGAGGTGATAGACGACCAGCAGGCGCGCGGCGAGCAGGTCCGACACCTGGGCGAGCCCGGCCAGGTACTTGCCCCGCTTCTCCACCGGCAGGGCCTGCACGCTGCGCGGCCGGAACTTGATCTGGCGGGCGATGAGCGCGATGGCCTCGGCCTGCTCGAGCGCGGCGTTCTCGTCGGTCCAGAACGCCTGGGCGGCAGCGGTGCGGGCGTCGGCGGGCATGGCGCGCCACAGCCTGGCGGGGCGCATGGCCTCGGGCGTCGTCGGCATAGGCGTCCAAGGATACCAGTCCGCCCCGGGCGGCGCGGCCCGAACCAACGCGGCGCGGCGGACGCGGCTAGCAGCCCGGGGTGAGACTCCCGGCGCATCACCGAGACCGACGAGGCGCGCCGATCGCCAGGCCCGACGAGCGAGAATATCGGGCCATAGTCGACGAGGAGCAACGCCGCGAGCGGCGATGCACCGCCGGTCGAATGCCGGCGGGGGTTCACCCCCGGGCGGCTAGGCGGCCCAGGCGACGCGGCGCAGCAGGGCGACGTCGTCGAGCATCCGCCCGGCGCCCTTGACGACCGAGGTGAGCGGGTCGTCGGCGACCTGCACCGGCACGCCGGTTTCGTCGCGCAGGCGCTGATCGAGGCGCCGCAGCAGCGCGCCGCCGCCGGTCAGCACCAGGCCCTGGTCGTAGATGTCGGCGGCGATCTCCGGCGGAATCGCCTCGAGGGCGCCCTTGACGGCGTTGACGATCGCCTTGAGCGGCTCGCCGAGCGCCTCGAGGACCTCGCTCTCGTTGACCTCGACGATGCGCGGCCGGCCTTCGCGCATGCAGCGGCCGCGCACTTCCATGGAGCGGACCGGCTCGCCGTGGCAGGCGGTGCCGAGCGTGATCTTGACGTCCTCGGCGGTGCGCTCGCCGATGAGCAGGCCGTGGCGCCGGCGCATGAAGCCGATGATCGCCTCGTCCATGTGGTTGCCGGCGGTGCGGATGGCGCTGGTGTAGACCATCCCGCCGAGCGAAATCACGGCGATGTCGGTGGTGCCGCCGCCGATGTCGACCACCATGCTGCCGGTGGCCTCGGTGATCGGCAAACCGGCGCCGATCGCCGCCGCCATCGGTTCGTCCACCAGGTGCACCTCGCTGGCCTTGGCGCGGTAGGCGCTGTCGATCACCGCGCGGCGCTCCACCTGGGTGATGCCCGAGGGAATGCCGATCACCAGCCGGGTCCGCCGCCAGGTCACGCTGCCCTGGGCTTTGCGGATGAGATGGCTGAGCAGGCGCTCGGCGGCCTCGAAGTCGGCGATGACCCCGTCGCGAAGGGGCCGGATGGTGGTGATGTTTGCGGGCGTTCGCCCCAGCATGGCGTGGGCCGCGTGCCCGACCGCCTCGGTCTTGTCGCTCTGCGTGTTGACCGCGACGATCGACGGTTCGTCGACCACGATCCCGCGTCCGGGGGCGAACACGACGGTATTCGCCGTGCCGAGGTCGACGGCGAAGTCGCGCGCACCGAGGGGCAGGACGTTGAGCAGCATGGCACTCCTGAAGAGCGAAGAGGGCGAATCGTAGCCTGCCAGCGTGGCAAGCCGCGTGCCGCCGGCAACAGTTCGGTCGTTTTCCGCGTCGCAGTGTGCAACGATGGGCCGGACTGATCACACGGCTCGGGCACGAGTTAGGGCGGATGGCCGCTGGCCACTCGACGAAGTCGTCGGCGAGCCCACAAACCTGTCGTTCGTGGCGTCAAACGCCTGACCGATCGGGTAACAAATGGGCTCGGTGTATCAATCGGCATCGGCGGGGATCGCGACGATCGCTCGTCGGCGGCGGGATTTTCGGGCACGATGCGGGCACACACCCAGGGGGGCCGATGAGCGCAGCCAGGGAAAGCTTCTTCGATCAGGTGACGCGGTACTTCAACGAGGCCGCCAGGTTCACCACCTATCCGGAAGGCCTGTTGTCGCAGATCCGCTGCTGCAACAGCATCTACCGGTTCGACTTTCCCCTGCGCCGCGACGACGGCGCCATCGAGGTCATTCACGGCTGGCGCGTCGAGCACAGCCATCACAAGCTGCCGACCAAGGGCGGCATCCGCTTCGCACCCGACGTCCACGAGGACGAGGTCATGGCCCTGGCGGCGCTGATGACCTACAAGTGCGCGATCGTCGACGTGCCCTACGGCGGCGCCAAGGGCGGCATCCAGATCGAGCCGCGCGACTACTCCGCCGCCGAGCTCGAGCGCATCACCCGACGCTATACCCACGAGCTGGTCAAGAAGGGCTTCATCGGGCCGGGCATCGACGTGCCGGCCCCCGACTACGGGACCGGCGAGCGCGAGATGGCGTGGATCGCCGACACCTACGCGGCGATGCACCCCGGCCAGCTCGACGCCCTCGGGTGCGTCACCGGCAAGCCACTCGGCCAGGGCGGCGTCAAGGGCCGCCGCGAAGCCACCGGCCGCGGCCTGTTCTACGCCATTCGCGAAGCCTGCTCGCACGCCGACGACATGCAGGCGCTGGGCCTCACCACCGGACTGGACGGCAAGCGCGTCGTCGTTCAGGGGCTCGGCAACGTCGGCTATCACGCCGCCCGGTTCTGCCGCGAGGCCGGTGCGATCCTCATCGCGATCGCCGAACGCGAGGGCGCTATCCTCAACCCCAAGGGCCTCAACGAGGACGAGGTGTTCCAGCATCGCAAGGGCGGCGCGTCGATCCTCACCTTCCCCGGGGCCACCCCGCTCGCCAGCACCGCGGCCGCCCTCGAGCTCGAGTGCGACATCCTGATTCCGGCCGCGCTCGAGAACCAGTTCACGGCCGAGAACGCCCCGCGCGTCAAGGCCAAGATCGTGCTCGAGGGCGCCAACGGCCCGACCACGCCCGATGCCGACCCGATCTTCCGCGAGAAGGGCGTGCTGGTCATCCCCGACATCTACGCCAACGCCGGCGGCGTCACCGTGTCCTACTTCGAGTGGGTGAAGAACCTCTCGCACGTGCGGTTCGGACGGATGGCGAAGCGCCACGAAGAGGCCAACGAGCGCCAGATGCTGCGCGCCATCGAACGGGCCACCGGCACGCTCTTCACCGACGAACAGCGCGCCGAGATCGTCAGGGGCCCCGACGAGCTCGACCTGGTGAACTCCGGGCTCGAAGAGACGATGGTCAACGCCTACAACGGGCTGCGCGACACCCGGAAGGCCCACCCCGACGTGCCGGACCTGCGCACGGCGGCGTTTCTCACCGCGATCCACCACGTGGCGCGCAGCTACATGGCGCTGGGGATCTTTCCCTAGCGGCTCGCGGCTAGGGGCTGGCGGCCAGGGCCGGCTTCAGGAAGCGATCGAAGTACTCGGTGAGCTTCTTGAAGAAATAGATCGCGTAGGCCTCGCGCGACGACCAGGCGTGGGTCGCGGCCGGGGCCGTCGCCAGGTCGACGTCCTTGCCGAGCAGGATCAGGCGTTCGACCAGGGCCATGGTGGTGCGGAACGGGACCACGTCGTCCATCAGGCCGTGGATGACGAGCAGGCGATCCTGCAGCGTGTCGCCGAGGCCGAGCGCCGAGCCGCGCATGAAGGCCTCGGGATGCGTGCCAGGGTCGCGGGTGATGGCGACGTCGTCGGGCCCGAAGGCCCGCGGATCGACGGCCGGGGCGGCGGCGACCCCGGCCGCGAACAGGCCCGGCCGCTTCAGCAGGGCGTGCAGCGTGAGCAGCCCGCCGTAGCTGCTGCCCCAGATGCCGATCCGCGTGCCGTCCACGTAGGGCAACGCCTTCATGCCGTCCACCACCGCCTGGACGTCGTCGAGGTCGCCGTTGCCGTAGTCCATCAGGAACGCCTCGCGGAAGCGCCGGCCGTAGCCGACGCTGCCGCGCACGTCCACCTGCACCACGATGTAGCCGTGCTGCGCCATCCACTGCTGCAGGGTCCCGTTCAGTCCGCCCCACCGGTTGCGGACGGTGTTCGAGTACATCGGCCCGAAGATCACCGGGTGGCGCCGGGACCGATCGAGGTCGGGCGGCTCCAGGATGCGGGCGTGGACGTCGAACCCGTGCACGGTGTTGCGGAAGGCCTGGTAGCGCGGCCGCACCCACGCCCGCTCGCCGAACCCGGCCGGCGGCGTCGTCACCGGGGTGAGCGTCGCCCCCGGACTCGCCTCGCCCACCAGGAGCTGCGGCGGGGTCACGTCGTCGGACCAGATCGTGGCCAGCGATCGCCCGTCGGGAGACACCACCGGCACGTGGACGCCGGCCGCCGTGGTCAGCCGCTGCGGCGCGGTGTCGCCGTCACCGAGACGGTAGACATGACGTTCGTAGGGTCCCTGGCCGGTGCCGGTGAAGTAGATCGCCCCGGCCGCGGGCACGACCTGGACGGTGGCTGCGCCACGTTCGCCCGCCACGTCCCAGTCGGCCGGCGAGATCGCGACCGGCGCCGGCGAGGCGGCAGCTGGATCGATCACGAACAGCTGATCGCGCTCCGCCAGGTCCGCGACGACGACGATGCGGCGTCCATCGGGATGCCAATGGGCGACGTAGGCGGGATAGATGCGCGTGTCGCGGCGGTCGTGCCAGACCAGCCGCAGCCGCGTCTGTCCCGCCTCGACGACGTAGAGCCACCGCTCGGTGCCGTCGTCCGACACGTGATCGACGAGCAGGCGCCCCGACGGCGACCACGAGACGTCGGTGACGGCACGCCGGCCGGGTTCGGGCAGGCCGAGGTCGGTGACCGTGCGCGTGCCGGGATCGACGACGTGCAGCGTCCGTCGTTCGTTCTCGTCGCCCGGGTAGCCACGCCGCAGTTCGCTGACGATGGTCTCGTCGCCGAGATACGACGGAAATGGCACCTTGCGGAGGTGACGGCGGTCGACGGCGTGGAAGACGATGCGGGTGCCGTCCGGCGACCACGCGTAGGGCGCCCAGTCGGCGCCCCAGACGCCGGTGCCGACCTCGCGATCGGCACGGTTGTAGGTGCCGAGCGGCACCGTCGCGATGCCGGCGAGGCCGAGCGCGGTCAGCCGTCTCGCGCCGGCGCGTGTCCCCGTCTGGCGGGGCATCGTCCACAGGTCGCCGTCGCGGAGAAAGGCGATGGTCGCGCCGTCGGGCGACAGCGACACGTCACTCGCTCCCGGGAGGGACGCGAGCTCCCGGACGCCGTCCCGCGCGGCGTCGACGTCGATGTCGAGCAGCAGCCCCCCGCCGACGAGCGCCAGGAGATGGCGCGGGGACACCCAGTGCAGCTCGGTGGCAAACGACCTGGCGCGCGCCGACGCCGCGGCGGCCAACGCCGGCGTCGAGGTGCCGGACGGCAGCACGCCCGTCCTCATCGGGTCGAAGTCGCTGAGCCACCGGAGCCCGGAGCCGTCGGCGTTCACGATCCACACGTTCCGGCCCGGCCAGCCCTTGTCGTTCCAGAGGAACGCCAGCCGGCGACCGTCGGGCGACCACGCCGGCGACGCCGGCGCGGTGCCGATCAGGCTGGGCAGCGACGCGACGTCCTCGAGGACGAAGCGATCCGGCGTGGACTGGGCGAACGCGGGTGCCGCTGCCAGGACGATGACCAGAATCCAATGACCTGTGGCGCGCATGCGCCTCCACTATAGAGCCGCCATCGTCGTAGACTCCCGCTATGCCCATCCGTGCGGCCCGGATCGCCGTCGTGTGTGTCGCCGCCACGACGATCGCCACGTCGGTGGCGGCCGATCCTCTCGACGAACTGTCGCAGGCGTTCTGGACCTGGCGTGCCGCCACCCAGCCGTCGAGCGGCGACGACATCCCCCGCCTCGAGCGTCCCGACGGGTGGCTGCCCGACTGGTCCCCGGCGGCGATGGCGGCCCGACGCGCCGCCCTCGACGGGTTCGAGCGGCGCCACCGCGCCATCGACCCGTCGGGGTGGCCAGTCCCGCGGCAGGTGGATTACCGCCTGGTGGGGTCGGCGCTGGCCCGCGTCCGCTGGGAGCTCGACGGCGCTGCCGCGTGGCGGCGCGATCCGGCGTTCTACGTCCAGCAGGCCCTCGGCCCGGTGTTCGACGTGCTGCTGCCACCCCCGCCGGTCTCGGCCGCGCGCGCCGATCTGGTCATCGCCCGCCTGAACCACGCCGCGACGACGCTGCAGCACGCCCGCACCCACCTGGACGATGCCCGCGCGCCGTTCGCGCGCCTGGCCCTCGACACGTTGACCGACATCGACCAGCGGCTGGCCGCGCTGGCCCGCGAGCTGGACGTCGCGGTGCCGTCGCACGCCGGGCGCTTCGCCGGTCCGGCCGCGGCCACCGCCCGCGCCCTGGGCGAGTTCCGCACCTGGCTCGCCGGGCGGCTGCCGTCACTGTCGGCCGAGACCGCCGTCGGTCGCGACGCCTACCTGCAGTTCCTGCGCGAGGTGGCGCTGGTGCCGTTCACGCCCGAGGAGCTCACCGCGATGGGCCGCCAGGAATGGGAGCGGGCCGTGGCCTTCGAGACCCTCGAACAGGGCCGCAACCGCGCCCTGCCCGCCATGCCGCTGTTTCCCGACCAGCAGACGCAGATCGTCACGTCGGCCTTCCAGGAGCAGGCCATCCGCAGCTTCCTCGAACGCGAGCAGCTGCTCACCGTGCCGGCGTGGCTGCAGCGCTACCTCAACCTGCCGCTGCCGCCGTACCTGGCGCCGCTGGCGTTTCTCGGCGTCACCGACGACCTGACCAGCGAGTCGCGCCTGAAAGAGAACGGCATCAGCTACATCCGCGAGCCGTCGCCGTCGCTGCCCTACTTCTACCTGTCCACGGCCCGGGATCCGCGCCCGATCATCGTCCACGAGGGCATCCCCGGCCACTACATGCAGCTCGCCCTGTCGTGGGCGCACGAGAACCCGATCCGCCGCCACTACTACGACTCGGGCGCCAACGAAGGCATCGGCTTCTACGCCGAGGAGATGATGCTGCAGGCCGGGCTGTGGGCCGAGAGCCCGCGCTCGCGCGAGATCGTCTACAACTTCGCCCGGCTGCGGGCGCTGCGGGTCGAGGTCGACGTGCGCCTCGCCACCGGCACGTTCACCATCGCCGATGCGGCGACCTACCTCGAGCAGACCGTGCCGATGGACCACGCCACCGCGCTCGACGAGGCGGCGGCGTTCGCGGCCGGGCCGGGGCAGGCCATCACCTATCAGATTGGCAAGCTCCAGATCGTCCGGATGCTCGCCGACGCGCGGCGTGCCCAGGGCGGCGGGTTCTCGCTGCGCACGTTCCACGACACGGTCTGGAAGAACGGCAACGTGCCGCTGTCGTTGCTCAGGTGGGAGATGCTCGGCGACCGCTCGGAGGTCGACCGCCTGGCCACCTTGCGATGATCGATCCGCCGTGACCACCTGTCCCTACTGCCGGCTGGGCGATCCCGGGCAGCAGATTCGTTTTCGCGATCCGCTGGCGATCTACCTGGAGGATGCGCGCTTCCAGGGGGCCCTGGCGCACTCGGGTGTGATCGTCCCGGTCGCGCACCGCGAGACCGTGTTCGACCTGACCGCGGAAGAGTTCGTCGCCACGTTCCAGCTGCTGGCCCGGGTCAAGGCCTGGATGGACGCGTCGTTCGCGCCCGACGGCTACAACATCGGCTGGAACTGCGGCGCCGTCGGCGGCCAGTCGCTGATGCACGCCCACCTGCACGTCATCCCGCGCTTCCGCGACGAGCCGCTCGCCGGCCACGGCATCCGGTCCCTGCTCAAGTCCGACGCCAACCGTCGGAGGTGAGACCCGTCACGGTCCAGGCCGCCGCCCCACTCGCCGTCGCGGCCGGCGAGGCGACACCCGGCGGCGGGGCGAAGGCCAGGCCGTCGGCCAAGACGATCCGGGCACGTCGTTGGACGGTGACGACCGGTGCGGTGTCCGCATCGACGACGAGGGCCGGACTTCCCGTGGTGGGAGGCCCGGCCCCGCAGACTCTCGAGGTACCGGCAGATGCCGGGCGCGGTTACGGCAGCGCCATCGCGGTGTAGCCGCCGTTCACCGGGATGACGACGTACTGCTTGCCCTGGTGCAGATAGGTCATCAGGCCGTAGCCACCCAGACGGGGCGTCTCGACCGAGCCGACGCGCTTGCCGCTCTTCTTGTCGATGCCGAACAGATGCGGGCGGTTGTCGGCCGTCTGCCCGGTGGCCAGCAGGAGCGTCGAGGTGGCGGCGAGCGCCGGGTGGCCGCGCCGGCCCCAGTTGGTGTCGAGGTTGGCGACCCCCTTCAGCAACGGGTTGGCGCGGAAGTTGTCCTGGTCGCGCTGGGCCATGTCGCCGTGCGGGATCTGCCAGAGGTGGTTGCCGCTGTTCAGGTCGATGGCGACGACCTTGCCGAACGGCCCCTTGAAGATGTCGGGGATGCCGCGCAGCGGGTCGTTCTCCATGGCCGGGGCCGGCGGCTTGCCGCCGCGGATCGGCACCCAGTCGGCCAGCGTCTTGCCGGTCATCTGCGGGTTGTCGCGCTCGCTGGCCGGCTGCAGCAGCGTCGGCGAGCAGCCGTTGCTGGTGGCGATGAAGATGATGCCCGACGCCGGATCGCCGGCCGGCGGCCCGGTGATGTTGGCGCCGCCGCCGCCACCGGGGCAGATGTTGGCCGGGCCGCGCCCCTCGGCGTTGCCGCGATGGCGCGGCGGTTCGAACAGCTCGGCCAGCAGATCGAGCTTCCTGGCCCGCTCCAGCGCCAGCGCCTTGATCTCGGGCGTGTAGTCGATGAGGTCCGACTCCTTGCGGCCCTGCTGGTCGAAGGGCGCCGGCCTGGTCGGGTGCGGCTGCATCGCCGAGAGCTTCTCGCCGGGCACCTTCGACTGCGGCGCCGGCCGCATCTCGATCGGCCAGATCGGCTCGCCGGTGTGGCGGTTGTAGGAGTAGACGTAGGCCTGCTTGGTGACCTGGAACAGGCCCGGGATGCGTCGGCCGCCCACCGTCACGTCGAGCAGCATCGGCGGCGTCGGGGTGTCGTAGTTCCAGATGTCGTGCTTGACCAGCTGCTGGTGCCACACCCGCTTGCCGGTCTTGACGTCCAGCGCGATCACGCTGGTCGAGAACAGGTTGTCCCCCGGCCGGAACCCGCCGTAGTAGTCGATGGTCGCCCCGTTGGTCGGGATGTAGACCAGCCCCCGCGACGGATCCGCCGACATCGGCGCCCACGACGACACGTCGCCGGTCCACCGCCACGCGTCGTTCTCCCAGGTCTCGTGCCCGAACTCCCCCGGCCGCGGAATGACGTGGAACTTCCACAGGAACTTGCCGGTCTTGGCGTCGTAGCCGAGGATGTCGCCGGGCACGTTCTCCACCCGGGTCTGGTTGTAGCCCTGCTCGGCCGAGTTGCCGATCACCAGCACGTCGTTGACCACGATCGGCGGCGACGAGGTGGTGATGTAGCCGAGCTCGAGCGGCAGCCCCTTCACCGGGTCGTACTTCTGCTCGGCCTGGCGCCAGGGGCCCCAGTCGGCGATGAGGTCCTTCAGCATGTCCACCGAGCCGCTCTTGGCGAAGCCCGGCACCGGCACCGCCTCGCCCCAGCCCTCGATCGGCTTGCCGGTCTTGGCGTCCAGCGCGTGGACGAAGAACCCCGGGGTGGTCACCAGCACGATCGGACGGCCGTTGAGGCGGTAGAACGCCACGCCCTTGCCGTGGTTCGACCGCATCGAGTAGTCGTGGCGCGGCGTGGTCGGCTCCTGGAACGTCCACAGCGTCTTGCCGGTGGCCGGATCGAGCGACACCACGGTGCGCCGTGGCCCGGACACGGTGATGAGCATGCCGTCCACGTAGATGGGCAGGCCGCGGGCGTTGATCTCGCCGATCTCGACGGCCGGCATCAGGTCGGCGCCGCGCCATTCCCACGCCACCTTCAGCGTGTTGAAGTTCTGGGCGTTGATCTGGTCGAGTGCGGAATAGCGCGTGGAGGTGTCGCCGCCGGTGATCCCCGGCCACTCCCCCTTCTGCTGCGCGCCGCCGGTCAGGCCCGCCACCGCCAATCCGATCGCCACCACCGCACCGCCGATCACGGCGTGGGCCGTCCACTTGCGAGGTTGTGCAGACGTCATGGGCACCTGTACTCCTGGCGTCGGGCGGGGGCCTGGGACGTGGCCGGGGCCGCCGTCAGCCGGCCAAGGATGCGCGCGGCGGGGCGATTTGTCAACGGACGGGTCGGCTCGTACGCAACCCGGGCCGGACGTCCGCAGACGCCCGGCCCGGCACGAAGATCCCGCCCGCGAACCGACGCGACTAGGGCAGCGCGACGGCGGTGTACCCGCCGTTGACGGGGATCACGACGTACTGCTTGCCCTGGTGCAGGTAGGTCATCAGCCCGTAGCCGCCGAGCCGCGGCACGGCGACCGAGCCCACCCGCTTGCCGCTCTTCTTGTCGATGCCGAAGAGCGCCGGCTGGTTGTCGGCGGTCTGCCCGGTGGCGAACAGCAGCGTCGAACTGGCCGCCATCGCCGCCTGGCCGCGCCGGCCGACGTTGGAGTCGAACTTCACGCCCTGCATCAGCGCGTTGGCCTTGAAGGCCTCCTGGTCGCGCGTGGAGGTGTCGCCGTGCGGGATCATCCACAGGTGCTCGCCGCTGTTCATGTCGACGGCGACGATGCGGCCCACCGGGCCCTTGAAGAGCGACGGGATGCCGCGCAGCGGATCGCTTTCCATGGCCGGGGCCGGCGGCTTGCCGCCGCGGATCGGCACCCAGTCGGCCAGCGTCTTGCCGGTCATCTGCGGGTTGTCGCGCTCGCTGGCCGGCTGCAGCAGCGTCGGCGAGCAGCCGTCGTAGCTGGTGACGAAGATCACGCCGGTCGCCGGGTCGGCCGCCGGCGGCCCGGTGATGTTGGCGCCGCCGTTGCCGCCGGGGCAGATGTTGGCCGGGCCGCGCCCCTCGGCGTTGCCGCGATGGCGCGGCGGTTCGAACAACTCGGCCAGCAGATCGAGCTTCCTGACCCGCTCCAGCGCCAGCTTGTGGATCTCCGGCGTGTAGTCGATGACGTCGGATGCCTTGCGGCCCTGGAAGTCGAAGGGCGCCGGCTTGGTCGGGTGCGGCTGCACCGGCGAGAGCTTTTCACCGGGCACCTTCGACTGCGGCGCCGGCCGCATCTCGATCGGCCAGATCGGCTCGCCGGTGTGGCGGTTGTAGGAGTAGATGTAGGACTGCTTGGTGACCTGGAACAGGCCCGGGATGCGCCGCCCGCCGACGTTCACGTCGAGCAGGATCGGCGCCGTCGGGGTGTCGTAGTTCCAGATGTCGTGCTTGACCAGCTGCTGGTGCCACACCCGCTTGCCGGTCTTGACGTCCAGCGCGATCACGCTGGTCGAGAACAGGTTGTCCCCCGGCCGGAACCCGCCGTAGTAGTCGATGGTCGCCCCGTTGGTCGGGATGTAGACCAGCCCCCGCGACGGATCCGCCGACATCGGCGCCCACGACGACACGTCGCCGGTCCACCGCCACGCGTCGTTCTCCCAGGTCTCGTGCCCGAACTCCCCCGGCCGCGGAATGACGTGGAACTTCCACAGGAACTTGCCGGTCTTGGCGTCGTAGCCGAGGATGTCGCCGGGCACGTTCTCCACCCGGGTCTGGTTGTAGCCCTGCTCGGCCGAGTTGCCGATCACCAGCACGTCGTTGACCACGATCGGCGGCGACGAGGTGGTGATGTAGCCGAGCTCGAGCGGCAGCCCCTTCACCGGGTCGTACTTCTGCTCGGCCTGGCGCCAGGGGCCCCAGTCGGCGATGAGGTCCTTCAGCATGTCCACCGAGCCGCTCTTGGCGAAGCCCGGCACCGGCACCGCCTCGCCCCAGCCCTCGATCGGCTTGCCGGTCTTGGCGTCCAGCGCGTGGACGAAGAACCCCGGGGTGGTCACGATGATCACGCCGCGGCCGTTCAGGCGGTAGTAGACGACGCCCTTGCCGTGATTCGACCGCATCGAGTAGTCGTGGCGCGGCGTGGTCGGCTCCTGGAACGTCCAGATGGTCTTGCCGCTGGCCGGGTCCATCGCCACCACGGTGCGGCGCGGTCCCGAGACGGTGTAGAGCATGCCGTCCATGTAGATGGGCAGGCCGCGGGCGTTGATCTCGCCGATCTCGACGGCCGGCGCCAGGTCGGCGCCGCGCCACTCCCACGCCACCTTCAGCGTGTTGAAGTTCTGGGCGTTGATCTGATCCACGTCCGAATAGCGGGTCGAGGTGTAGCCCCCGGTGATCCCCGGCCATTCGCCCTTCTGCTGGGCGCCGCCCGTGAGGCCCGCCACCACCAATCCGATCGCCACCACGGCCCCGCCGACGATGGCGTGGGGCGTCCACCTACGAGGTTGTGCAGACGTCATGGGCACCTGTGCTCCTCGAAAAAACCGACCAGACAACGGACAAGGATCCTGCGACAGCGGCCATCCTGTCAACCGGCGGCTCCGCCGCCCGCCGCCGGTTGCGCCGTCAGGGCGGCTGGTATACAAGCTCAAGACAGCCTGAGACCGCTGCGATGACGTCCGATCGGCGCCCGTCCCGCGCCACGCCCCCACGCGCGGGGGGTCCACCGTCCCCGCCGACCACGTTCGCACCCCTCGCCGTCCCGCTCGGGCTGACCGCCGTCCTGGCGGCCCTCACCGCGCTCCCGCGCATCGGCGGCACCCCGCCGCTGGCCCAGGCGTTCTGGGCGGCGGCCGGCGCCCTGTTCGTCTGGCAGGGGGTCCTCGCCCTCCGCGGGCGCGGCGTCGCCGGGTTCGTCCAGGTCCCGCCCCGGCCGCAGCACTACATCCAGATGTGCTGCCATCTGAGCGTCTACGCCTACTGGGGCTACTACTGGGCGCCGGTCTATCCCTACGCCCCGCTCCTGGTCGGCCAGCTCTTCTTCGCCTACGCCTTCGACATGCTGCTGGCCTGGTCGCGGCGGCAGCCCTACGGACTCGGCTTCGGGCCGTTCCCGATCGTCTTCAGCACCAACCTGTTCCTGTGGTTCAAGGACGAGTGGTTCGCCTGGCAGTTCCTGCTCCTCGCCGCCGGCTTCCTCGGCAAGGCGTTCATCCGCTGGCACCGCGACGGCACGCTGGTCCACGTCTTCAACCCGTCGGCGTTCTCGCTGGCGCTCTTTTCCCTGGCGCTCATCCTCACCGGGACGACCGACGCGACCTGGGCCCAGGAGATCAACACCACCTTCAGTCTCGGCCCGCAGATGTACACGGTGCTGTTCCTGATCGGCCTGGTGGTCATGTACAACTTCGCCATCACGCCGGTGACGGCGATGGCCGCGGCCACGCTCTTCGGCCTGAGCGCCGCCTACAACGCCGCGACCGGCGTGCCGTACTTCGTCGACTCGGAGATCCCGACCGCGGTCTTCCTCGGCCTCCACCTGCTCGTCACCGACCCGTCCACGTCGCCGCGCACCCCGCTGGGCCGGGCCGTGTTCGGCGTGCTGTACGGCGTCGGGGTGTTCGGGCTGTACGCGCTGCTGACGGCGGTCGGGGCGCCGACCTTCTACGACAAGCTGCTCTGCGTGCCGCTGCTCAACCTGACGGTGCCGGCGATCGACCGGCTGGTCGGTGCGATCGGCGACCGGCCCATGGTCCGCTGGCTCGGGCTCGATCCACCGCTCGGCCATCGCAACCTGGCGCACATGGCGGTCTGGATCGTCTTCTTCGCGGTGATGACCGCCACCGGCCGGACCGACGGGATGCACCCGGGCGACGCCCTGCCCTTCTGGCAGCAGGCGTGCGCCGAGGGCCGCACCCGGGCGTGCGACCGGCTGCTGCGGATCGAGGCCGCCTACTGTCTCGACAACGCCGGCTGGGCCTGCAACGACCTCGGGCGCCACTATGTCGAGGGCCGGCTGGTGGCGGCCGACGCCGAGCGGGCGATCGGCTACTTCACCCGGGCCTGCGAGGCCCGCTTCCAGGCCGGCTGCGTCAACCTGCTCGACGCCTCGCCGCCGGCCACCGCCGACCCGCGCCCCATCGACCTGCGGCTGCTGCTGCGCGAAGGCGGCGCGAACCTGCTGGCGATGCCCGAGCCCGATCTCTACGCGCGCGCCTGCCGGCACGGCTGGCAGTTCGCCTGCGCCAGGACGGTCGTGACCCGGTGAGCAGCGTCCTCCGCGACGCGGCCCGAGCGGCCGTGGTGGCCGCGGCGCTGGTGGCCGCGGCTGCGGCGCAGCCCGGCGCGGCTCCCGAACTGGCGCTACCCGCCGATGGCTGGCTCGGCTTCGTGGCGATTCCGGCCGGGACGGTGGTGATGGGCGCCGGCGACGCCCAGGCGTTCGACAACGAGCGCTGGTCGGCGCAAGCCGCCCAGGGCCGCGTCGACGTCGAGGCTTTCCTGATTGGCCGCCGCGAGGTCTCGGTGCAGCAGTTCGCCGCCTTCGCCGCCGCCACCGGCTGGCGCAGCGAGCCGCAGGCTCTGGCCGCACCGGCCGACCACCCGGTGAGCTTCGTCGCCTGGACCGATGCGCTGGCCTACTGCCGCTGGCTCGACGCGGCGCTGCGCCAGGCCGCGGCCGCGCCAGCCCCGATCGCCGACCGCCTGCGCACCGGCTGGCGCGTCACCTTGCCGACCGAGGCGCAGTGGGAACGCGCCGCCCGCGGCGACGATGCCCGCGCGTATCCGTGGGGCGACGCGCCGCGGCGCGATCGCGCCAACTTCGACGGCACCGGCACGACCCCTGGGGGCCGCTACCCATGCCCGGAGTGCCCGTTCGGACTCGACGACATGAGCGGCAACGTGTGGGAGTGGACGCGCAGTCCCTATCAGCCCTACCCCTACGACGAGGCCGACGACCGCCGCGGGCTCGACGCCGACGCGCTCTGGGTGATCCGCGGCGGACACTACGGTGACCCGGCGCGGCTGGTGCGCACCTCGGCGCGCGGTGCGGCCGAGCCAGGCGCGCGACGGCCGTTCATCGGCTTCCGCCTGGCGCTGGTCCCGCCGCCCAGGCGGTAGGCCGGCGACACGACGCTCCCCGGTCAAGCTCGGGCGGTCCCGCCAGATCACGCTCGGTACCTCCCCAGCGGCGGTCGGTCCCGTGGCCCGTGCTAGGATTCCCTCCCCCCGGATGTCTTCGAACGTCTCCACCCGGCCAGATCGGTCGGTCGTCTGGACGCTCGGCGCGATCCTCGCCGTGGCCGCCGGCGTGCGGGTGTGGGGGCTCGGCTTCGGTCTGCCCTTCGGCTACGCACGCCCCGACGAGACCTACGTCATGGACGTGGTGCGGCCGCTGCTGCTCGGCCAGCCGCCCCCGCCGAACTACGAGTACCCGTGGCTCTACATGGCGCTGACCGCGCTCGGCTGGTGCGGCTACTACGTGGTCGGCGCCGTCCAGGGCACCTTCGGCGCCTTCACCGAGATGCCGGCGAGCTGGCGCGACGCCCCGGCGCCGTTCTTTCTCATCAATCGCGGGATCACGGCCGCCCTCGGCGTGGCGACGGTGTGGGTGCTGTTCCAGCTCGGGCGGCGGGTCGGGGATGCCCGCACAGGCCTCATCGCCGCGGCGTGCCTGGCGGTCGCCTACCTCCACGTCCGCGACTCGCACTACGGGACGACCGACGTGCCGATGAGCTTCTTCGTCACGCTGACGGTGCTGCTCATCCTGCGCGCACACGAGCGCGGCGATCTGCGGGCCTTCGCCTGGGCCGGGCTGGCCGGCGGCCTGGCGGGCGCCACCAAGTACACAGCGGTGTTCGTCGTCCTGCCCGCCGCCGCCAGCGCGATCATCGGCGCCCTGGAGGAAGACCGCTGCCGGCTCCGCGTCCTGTCCGGCCGGCTGCTGGCGTTCGCCGTGCCATGCGGCGTCGTGGCGGCGCTGGGCATCCCCTTCGCCGTCACCGACCCAGGCGGGTTTGGGCGCACCCTGCAGCTGCTCTTCACGTCGACCTCGTCGGGACAGGCGCATCTGGCCCTCGAGCCGGGGTGGATCACCCATCTCAAGTACTCGCTGCGCTACGGCCTGGGCCTCGCCATCCTGGGCGGCGGGGTGGCCGGCGCCGCGCTGCTGGCGGCCCGATCGCCGCGGCGCGCGTGGCTGGTGTGGGTCTTCCCGGTCGGCTACTTCGCGGTCGTCGGTGCCGCAGGCAACCAGTACTTCCGCTACGTCGTGCCGCTGGTGCCGTTCTTCTGTCTCGGCACGGCCCTGGCCATCGACGCCGCCGCCGGCTGGGTCGCCGCACGCACCGCCGCACCGCGGCAGGCATGGGCCATGGCAGCGGCGCTGCTGGCGGCGCTCGCCGTCGCCGAACCGGCATGGCGCAGCATTCAGTTCGACCGGGCGATGAGCGCCGCCGACAACCGCGTCGTCGTCGCCACGTGGATCACCGAACGGGTGCCACCGGGCAGTTCGCTGCTCGTCACCGGATCGCATTACGGCCACCCCTGGCTGCCCGTCGAGCGCGGCTACAGGTTCTGGACCTGGGATCGGCGTGAGGGCCGCTACTGGCTGCCCGACGATCCCGACGCCTCACGGCCCGACTGGATCCTCCGCCAGGAACACCCGCTGAGCGCCGACCAGCCGGTGGTGGACGAGTGGCTGCGCGACGGCTATGTCGTCGCCTGGCGGTTCGCGGCCGCCCGCCCCGACGACGGCGGCCGCCGCACCTTCGACCGCATGGACGCCTTTTACCTGCCCTACGTGGGATTCACGGGCGTCGTCCGGCCCGGGCCGAACTTCACGCTGTTCCGCCGCGCCGCGCCCGAACCGGTCGACCGCACCGTCCGCCGCTGACCGCGCTGCTCCACTTGACATCCCAGTCGGCGGCCGGCACACTGCCTTCCACTCGAATGCCCAGTGGAGACACCGACCGCATCGCCCTGCTCCAGGGCTCGCTCGACCTGATCGTCCTGCAGGCGCTGCGGGCCATGGGCCCGCTGCACGCCTATGCCCTGGCGACGCGGCTGGCCCAGGTGGCCGACGAACGGCTGGTACTGAACCAGGGCACGCTGTACCCGGCGCTGGTCCGGCTCGAGCAGAAGGGCTGGATCAAGGGCCGCTGGGGCACGACCGATAGCGGTCGCGAGGCCAAGTTCTACGGCATCACCGGGCCGGGACTGCGCGCGCTGGGCCGCGAGACCGAGCGATGGCGCGGTCTGGCCGGCCTGGTGGAACGCCTGCTCGCCGAGGGGCGCTCGTGATCGCCGCCCTCCGGCGTGCCGTGCGGCGGCTGGGGGCGTTGGTCCGCCGCGACGACGTCGAGGCCGACGCGCGGCGGGAGATCGCCGCTCACCTGGCGCTGGTCGAGGAGGACTATCGCCGTCGCGGTTACGCCGACGAGGCGGCGGCCAGGGCGGCACGCCTCGCCGTGGGTGGTGTCGATCAGGTTTTGGAGCGGCATCGCGACGCGCGGTCGTTCGCCTGGCTGGAGGACCTGCGCCACGACCTCGGCCACGCCTGCCGGGCATTCGTCAGAGCCCCAGGGGTCGCCGCCACGGCGACGGCGACGCTGGCCCTGGGCCTCGGCGCCACGACGGCCGTTGCCACCGTCACCGGCGCAGTGCTGCTGCGGCCGCTGCCGTTCGGCCCGGCGCCGGAGCGGTTGGTGCGACTGGTCGCCAGCACGCCGAATCCGGGCGCCGACGCGCCGCCGCGGCCGGTCCCGGTGGCGGTCTCGCTCGACGAAGCGCGAGCGCTGGACGCCGCGACCGACGCCATCGGCGGCGTCGGCCTGTGGTCGCCGACCGTCGTCGCCCTCACCGGGTTCGACGATGCCGGGCACGTGGGAGCGGCGCGGGTCTCGTCGTCGACGCTGGCGCTCCTCGACGCGCAGCCGCTCGTCGGCCGACGTTTCGGCCCGGACGACGACGCCGGCGACAGCGGCGCGGCGCTGCTCGGCGAAGCCGCCTGGCGACGCTGGTTCAACGCCGACCCCGCCGTGGTCGGCCGGTCGCTGACCGTGCAGACGGCGCTCGGCCGGCGCCGCAGCCAGACCGTCGTGATCGTCGGCGTCCTGCCGAGCCGCTTCACCTTCCCCGCCGCCGACACCGCGTTGTGGCTGGCGCTGCCACCGGCGGCGGGCGCCGAGGTGATCCGCGCGCCGCTCCTGGCCAGGCTGGCGCCCGGAGCGACGACAACCGCCGCGCTCGACGCGATCGGCCCGGCAGTCCGCGCGTGGCGTCGCCACGGTCGCGACGTGCGCCTGGCGCTGGTGCGGGAGCAGGAGCAGCTGGTGGGTCCGGTACGGCCGGCGCTCCTGGTGCTGACGGCGGCGGTGGCGGTGTTGCTGCTCATCGCCGCCCTGAACGTGACGAGTCTCCTGCTCGCGCGGGCGCTGGCCCGCGACCGCGAGTTCGCGCTGCGTGCCGCACTCGGCGCGAGCCGTGGACGGCTGGTCCGGCAGAGCCTCGCCGAGAGCCTGATCCTGGGTACCGCCGGCGGCGCCGCGGGCCTGGTCGTCGCGGCGGCGGGCCTGGCGGCGTTCCGTCGTCTCGCGTCCCCGCTGGCCCGCATCGACCTCGGCTCGACCGGCGTCGGCTGGGGCGCGACGGCGTTCCCCCGTCTCGGTGACGCCAGTCTCGACGCGACGATTGTCGCCGCCGCATTCGCACTCGCCGTGGTCGTTGGCCTCGGCATCGGCCTGGCCGCGGCCTTCTCTGCCGGCCGCGCCGGCGTCGGTGCGTCGATCCGCGTCGGTGGGGCCACGGCGGCGGGCGGGCGGGCCGGCCGGGCGCTGCGGCGGGGACTCGTCGTCGCGCAGGTCGCCGGGGCGCTGCCGCTCCTCGTCGGCGCGGTGCTGCTCGGCCGCAGCCTCCAGCACCTCGCCGCGACCGATCCGGGCTTCTCGTCCGGCAGCGTGCTGACCTTTCAGGTGGCGCTGCCGGCCGCGGCGTATCCCGACGCCCGCCTGCAGGCCTTCGCCGAGACGCTGGCCGAGGGGCTGCGGCAACGGCCGGGCGTGCGGCACGCCGGCTACGCCAACCAGCTGCCGATGGTGGCGCTGCGCGATACGGCCGGCGGACTCTGGACCACGCCGGACGCCAGCCGCGCTCCCGCTCCAGACGCCGCCGACGCGCGCCTGGTGAGCCGGGACTACCTGGCGGCGATCGGCGTCGACGTGATCGCCGGCCGCGGCTTCGCCGCCGGCGACGGCGCCGGGCAGCCGCGCGTGCTGCTCGTCAACGAAGCGCTGGCGCGGCGCCAGTTCCCCGGTCTCGATCCGATCGGGCGGTCGGCGTATGTCGGCCGCGACACGACGCCCTGGACGATCGTCGGCGTGGTGGCCGACGTCCGCCAGTTCGGGCTCGATCGCGCCCCCGAGCCGCAGTTCTTCGTCGATCTGCGGCAATGGCACGGCGGGCTGCCGCTCTTTCCCACCGGCGCCTACTTCGTCGTGGCCACCGACGGCCGGCCCGAGTCCGTCGTCGCCGACCTGCGGGCGCTGGTCCGCCGGCTCGACGCCGGCGCCGCGGTGTACAACGTCGCCCGCCTCGACGCCATCGTCGCCTCGACGCTGACCCGCCCGCGCCTATACGCGGTGGCGCTGGCCGCGTTCGCCGGCCTCGGCGCGTTGCTGGCGGCGATCGGGCTCTACGGTGTCCTGGCGTGCCTGGTGCTGGAGCGCACCGCGGAAATCGGCGTGCGGCGGGCCCTCGGCGCGTCGCGCGGCGCGGTGCTGACGTTGATGCTGCGCCAGGGCGCGGGACTGGTCGCGCTCGGGATCGGGTTCGGTCTGGTCGCCGCGCGAGGGCTCGAGCGCGCGCTCGCCAGCCTGCTCTACGGAGTGGAACCGGGCGAGGCGACGACGACGGCAGCGGCCGTCGCGTTCTTCGTGGCCGTCGCCGCCCTGGCGGTGATCGTGCCGGCCCGGCGGGCCGGGCGGATCGATCCGCTGGCGGCAATCCGCTCCGAGTAGGCCGGCGATTGACCTACGGGACGACCGTCCACGCCATCGGCTCGCTCGCCTCGTAGTCGGGCGGCCGGGTGAAGAACGGACCTGACGCGCCGGGCCCGATGGTGCCTGGATCGATCCACAACTGCACCTAGAGCCGAAGCGGCTCCGCCGCACCCGCCGAGGGCCACGGCCAACGCCACCGCCAAGCGGCGCATCGGGTCGGTCTACGCGTCCTTCTTCGGGCGGAGATTAGCCGGCAGCACCCGCTTGCGCAACCGGATGTGCTTGGGCGTGATCTCGACCAGCTCGTCGTCGTTGATGAACTCGATCGCCTGCTCGAGGCCCATCAGCCGCGGCGGCACGATGCGGATCGCCTCGTCGGCGGTCGAGGCCCGCATGTTGGTCTGCTTCTTCTCCTTGGTGATGTTGACGTCGAGGTCGTTCACCCGCGAGTTCTCGCCGACGATCATCCCCTCGTAGACCTCGACGGCGGGCTCGATCATCATCACCGCCCGCTCCTGCAGGTTCGACATCGCGTAGGCGGTGGCGATGCCCGGCCGGTCGGCAACCATGGCGCCGGTGGTCCGCGACGGAATCGGACCGTGCCACGGCTCCCACTCCGCGAACAGGTGGTTCATGATGCCCGTGCCCTTGGTGTCGGTGAGGAACTGGGAGCGGAACCCAATCAGGCCGCGGGCCGGAATCCGGAACTCGAGGCGGACCCGGCCGCTGCCGTGGTTGATCATCTTGGTCATCGTCCCGCGGCGGACGCAGACGCCGGCGATCACCGTGCCCTGGAACTCCTCGGCGACGTCGATCACCAGGTCCTCGACCGGCTCCATCTTCACGCCGCCGATGTCGCGGGTGACGATTTCGGGCCGCGACACCTGCAGCTCGTAGCCTTCGCGGCGCATCATCTCGATGAGGATCGCCAGCTGCAGCTCGCCGCGGGCCAGGACCTTGACCTGCTCGGGCGAGGCGGTCGGCTCGACGCGCAGCGACACGTTGCCGAGCAGCTCGCGGTCGAGGCGGTCGCGCAGGTGCCGCGAGGTCACGAACTGGCCGTCGCGGCCGGCGAAGGGCGAGGTGTTGACGCCGAACACCATCGACACCGTGGGCTCGTCGACGGCGATCGGCGGAATCGCCTCGGGGGCGTCGGGCGCGGCGATGGTCTCGCCGATGTTGATGTCGTCGATGCCGGCCAGGCAGACGATGTCGCCGGCGGCCGCAGCGGTGATTTCGACCCGCTTGAGGCCCTCGAACGCGAACAGCTTGGTCACCCGCGTCTGCTGCACGACGCCGTCGAGCTTGAGCACGGCGATCGGATCGCCGACCGCGACCCGGCCGTTGAACACCCGGCCGATGGCGATGCGGCCGAGATAGTCGCTGGAGTCGAGGTTGGCGACCAGCATCTGCAGCGGCCGGCCGGGATCGCCGGCCGGCGGCGGCACATGGGCGAGCACGGCGTCGAAGAGCGGCCGCAGGTCCTCGCCCGGCACGGCGAGGTCCCTGGTCGCGGTGCCGGCGCGGCCGCTGGTGTAGAGCACCGGGAACTCGAGCTGGTCGTCGGTGGCGTCGAGGTCGATGAACAGGTCGTAGACCTCGTTCAGCACCGCCTGCGCCCGGGCATCGGCGCGATCGATCTTGTTGATGACGACGACCGGAGGCAACCCGCGCTCGAACGCCTTCTTCAGCACGAAGCGGGTCTGCGGCAGCGGCCCCTCGGCGGCGTCGACCAGCAGCACCACGCCGTCCACCATCGACAGGACCCGTTCCACTTCGCCGCCGAAGTCGGCGTGCCCCGGCGTGTCGACGATGTTGATGAGCACCTCGCCGTAGTGCACGGCGGTGTTCTTGGCCAGGATCGTGATGCCGCGCTCCCGCTCGAGCTCGTTGCTGTCCATCGCCCGCTCGGCGACGCGTTCGTTGGCGCGCAGCACGCCGCCCTGGCGGAACATCGCGTCGACCAGCGTGGTCTTGCCGTGATCGACGTGGGCGATGATGGCGACGTTGCGGCGCAGCGGGTTGGCGACCGGCGCGGCAGCCGACGGTGGGGCCGATGACGGCTGGGACATCTCACCAGTATAGCGGCCAGGCGGGTTCCAACCCGTGCTCCGCCACCACCGGGCGACCCGCCGCGACGCCACCCCCTCAGGGCCGTGTGGGTCCTGGTCCGAGCGGCGCCACGCCGCGGTCCCCGGATCCCGACGGCCGGCGTCGCGTTATGCTGTCGTCATGCCGCTCTACGAATACCGCTGCCAGGACTGCGACCACGGCTTCGAGCTGCTGGTCCGCGAATCGACGACCCTGGAGTGCCCGGCCTGCCACGGGGCCCGACTCGAGAAGCAGCTCTCGGTCTTCGCCGTCGGCGCCGAAGGCCGCGCGGCCGGTCGGCTGCCGATGGCGGCCGGTCCGTGCGGTTCCTGTGGACACCCGGACGGGCCGGGATCCTGCTCGGTGAACTGATCGTCCTGCCGCGAACACCGGCGGGATCCGAACGAGGTAGGTCTCGTGAAAATAGTGCGCGCGCTGTGGCACGGCCTGGCCGTGGTCGGGCTGGCGACGCTGGTCGGCGCGGCGTGGTTCGCCAGCCGGGGTATCGGCAGCCGCGAGTCGCCGGGCCCCATCGAGACGTCGGTCTCGCGCGCGGCGCGGCACTTCCTGATTCCAGCCGCGGCCCGGGCCCGCACCAGTCCGACGCCGTTCACCGACGAGACCCTGCAGAGCGGCCTCGAGCACTGGGCCGACCACTGCGCCAGCTGCCACGGCAACGACGGCTCGGGGCAGACCGCGATGGGACAGGGCCTGTATCCCAAGGCGCCCGACATGCGCCTGGCCGAGTCCCAGTCGCTGAGCGACGGGGAGCTGTTCTACATCATCGAGCACGGCGTGAAGATCACCGGCATGCCGGCGTGGGGCACCGGCACGCCCGCGGGCGAGGCGGCGTCGTGGCACCTGGTGCAGTTCATCCGGCGCCTGCCGGCGCTGACCGACGACGAGCTGGCCCGGATGGAGGAGCTCAATCCCCGCGGCCGGGCCGACTGGCTCGCCTACGAAGAGGAGCGGCGCTTCCTGTCTGGTACACTGGACCTGCCCGACGGGGCGCCCGTCGCCCCGGGACATTCACACTGATCCCACGGAGATCACCCGCATGACCCGCCGCAGCCTGCTCGCCGCTCTCGCCCTCGTCGGCGCCTCGATGGCCCCGGCCTTCGCGCACGAAGGCCACGACCACAAGCTGCTCGGCACCGTCACCGAGGTGACCGCCAGCAACCTCACGGTGCGGGCGGTGAAGGACGGCGCCGTCTCGGTGATCGCGTTCGCGCCGACCACGAAGGTGACCCGCGGGCGGACCAAGCTCGCGGTCAGCGACATCAAGGTCGGCGACCGCGTCGTCGTCAACATCGGCAGCGGCAAGGCGCCGCTGACCGCCAAGGCCGTCGAGCTCGGCGGCGCGCCGACCACGCGCTCCCGTTGAGCCCGGCCCTGGCTGCGGACACGGCGGCGCTGCCCGCGTCGATCCTCTGCGCGGTCGATTTCTCGGCGCACGCCGAGCGGGCGCTGCGCTATGCGCTGGCCCTGACCGCCGCCCGCGGCGGGCACCTGACCATCGTCGCCGTCACCGATCCGTTGCTGGCCTCGGCGGCGGCCGCCGCCGGCCGCGGCGAGACCGTGCACGCCCAGGTCGAGGAGGCGTTGACGGCGCTCCTCGCCCGCCTGCCCCGCACGACGCCGCCGGTCATGCCGGCCATCGACACCGTCACCGGCGACGCCGCCACCGAGATTCTCGCCGCCGCCGGCCGCGCCGGCGCCGGGCTGGTCGTGCTCGGCACACAGGGCCTGGGCGGCGCCAGCAAGCTGGTGTTCGGTTCCACGGCCGAGCGCGTCATCCGCGACGCGTCGCTGCCGGTGCTGGTCGTGCCCACGCACGAACCGGAGCGCGTCGATCTGTCGGCGGTCCCACCGGCGGTGGCCTTCGGCCACGTCGTGGCGGCGGTCGGGTTCGATCGTCACGACGCCGCGGTGGTGGCCGCCGCCACCGCGTGGGCGCAGGCCGGCACCGCCGGTCTGACACTCGGGCACGTGTGCGCGGAAGCGCCGCTGCCTGTCTGGTGGCCGCTCACCGAGATGCCGCTGCCGCCGGCGCTCGAGGAATCGACCGACGCGGCGCGGCAGCACCTCGAGACCCTGGCGCAGCCCCTGCCGCTGCGCGCCGCCGTCGACGTCCGGCGCGGCGCGGTGGCCCGGACGGTGGCGGCGATGGTCCGCGACGTCGGCGCCGGCCTGCTGGTGGTCTCCCGCGGCGGCACCTCCCACCGCGTCGGCACCATCGCCTACCGGGTCATGCGCGAGGCCGACGTCCCGACCCTGGTCGTCGCCGCGCCGGCCTGACACGGCGCCGTCAGTACTTCGCCAGCAGCGCCTCTGCCGACGGGAAGCGCGGCGCGATGTCGACGGGCACGTCGGTCAGGCGGTCCAGCACCGCCTGGGTCTGCGGGCGGATGATCCCGAGCGTGTCGAGCATGGTCCGCGCCGCCGCGTAGTCGCCCCGGGCCTGCAGGGTCATGATGTCGCGGGTCAACGCCGTGACCGCCGCCTTGATCCGCTCGGCAGCGACGGCGAAGGTGCCGTCGGCGTTGACCGTGAACGCGCCCTGGTCCAGCAGGTAGTTCAGCTGCACCGCCTGGCCGCGGCCGTGCGCCTCGCTGATGCCGAAGCGGATCGAGCGGAACGCCGAGGCGAGGAACGTCGTGTACATCGTCCGCTCCATGTCCTTCGCGAGCTGTCCCTGGTCGATCAGGAACTGCAGCGCGAACAGGCCGGCGATGTCGGCCTTGGCCTCCTCGATGGCGCTGTAGGTGTCCTTCAGCTCCTGGCGCACGGTGGTGGCGCGGCCGTCCACGGTGATGCCGTGCGGGCCGAGGCCGTGCACCAGCTCGTGCATCAGGATGTGGGTGAAGAAGGCGTCGAAGGCGACGTTGGCGCGGTCGGCCGGGGCCAGCGCCACCTGGGCGATCGGCAGCAGCACCATGTCGAACTTGGCCTGCTGGTTGTTCTTCAACATCACCCGCTTGCTGCCCTTCTCGCGGATGACCCGTTCGTCGTTGGGCAGGTTGAAGGCGGCCGTCTGTACGCCGCGGTTGCCGTCGCCGGCCGAGAACACGGTGTTGACGACGGCGATCGGCGCCAGCGCTCCGAGCTTCGGGTTGCGATAGGCCGGGTCGATCGGCAGGGCGTCCTCGATCGACTGCAGAGCGGCGGCGAACTGCTGTAGTTTGTCGGACTCGACGGCGTCCTTGACGGTGACGAACGCCTCGAACGCCGCCTTGTAGTTGAACCACTCGTCCTCGTAGACCTCGTAGGGGCCGATGGTCGGCTCGATCGAGGCATCGAGCTCCATCCACTTCACGTCGCTGTCGTAGTAGTCGTTGGTGAGGAACGCGGTGGCGCGGGTCTGCAGGAACGCCTTGAGCGTCGGCTGCGTGGTGAGGTCGGCGGCGGCCTGCAGGTGCGCGGCCGCCAGGGCCAGCTCGCCCTGGTACTCGACGCTGTAGGGCACCGCGATGAAGCCACCGTCGGCGCCGCGGCGGATGGTCGTGAAGAACCCGGTGGCGGCCGCCCGCGCCGGCCCCGACAGCCCGCCCAGCCAGGTCTCGACCTCGGCCTTCGACGACGCCGCCGGATAGTAGTTGGCCGCCGCCGGCTTGGCCGGCGCGCCGGGCACGAACGGCTCGTTGTGGTCGAGGCGCGACCACGGCCCCTTGTTGATCAGGAAGGCGCGGAGCCGGGCCCGGCCGAGCGCGCTCGCGTCGCCCTGCAGCGCCAGCAGCATCGCCTCGTTGCCGGCCCATACCTGGCGCAGGAACAGCGCATCCATCACCTGCGCGGCGCGGATCATCTGGGCCAGGGCGCGCTGTTCCGACTCGGGCAGGGCGGCGACGTCGGCCGTCAGGTCGGTCGGCGCGAAGCGGGCGACCTGCCGTTCGAGGGCGGCGGCCGCAGGATCGGCGGGCGGGGTGCCCGGCGACGCCGGGGAGGGCGCCGGGGATCCGCCACCACAGGCCGACATGCCGAGCGCGACGAGCGACGGAACCACGGTGCGCATGATCAGGGACATCGCCGAGGGGACCTCGAAGGGCGGGCGCCGGCCCGCGTCAGTGCACGCCGGAGCTGCCGAGCAGGTGCGCGGGATCGGCGCCGAGGCGCTGGATGGCGGCGTTCCACATCTCGTCGGGAGCGCTGCCGAAGATGAGATCGGCGCCCACCGGCGCCACCAGCCACGCCGACTGGGCCAGTTCCTCGTCGAGCTGACCGGGCGCCCAGCCGGCGTACCCCACCACCACCCGCAGCCGGGGTTCTGGCGGCGACTGCAGCGCCCGCCTCACCGCGGCCGGCGACGCGGTGAGGTAGACGCCGTCGGCGACTTCCATCGCCTCGTCGTCCACCGATCCGTCGGCGGTGAGCACCCAGGCGCGCATCGGCTCCACCGGACCGCCGGTGAAGAGGTGGACGTCGCGGCGGATCGGGATCTCCGGTTCGGTCCGCACCACCTCGTGGGCCGGCTCGGCCATGGGACGATTCACCACCAGCCCGAACGCGCCTTCGCGGCCGTACTCGCAGAGCAGGATCACCGTCCGGACGAAATTCGGATCGGCGAGCTGCGGCATCGAGATCAGCATCATCGGGGCCACGACGGCGTCGTCGTCGGTCATGGGACCATCCTACCCCAGGGCCCGGCGGTGGCAGCCCCGACGACGGCCAGCCCGGCCCGATCGCCGGGAACCGAACCGACCGGCGCGCGCCGAGACCCCGGCGGTCCAGCGGGTCGTACGAGGATCCCGAGATCGGTGTCGCCATCGACGCTCGTCTTGCTGGTCGACACGCCGAGCGCCTGCGTCGCGACGGCGTCCTGCGCCGCCGCCGGCGCCATGGCCGTCATGAACGCGAACGCCGCTGCCAGCTGCGGCCGCCACCGACCGCGGCGGCCGGACGTGAACGCGCGACTTCTCACCACGTTTCCGACCGGGCTCACGAGCGGGCGGTGTCACGCCGCGTATCGCCGTGCGCACGGCGCGCCCAGGCAACGGCGTCGCGCACGGCCGGGGCGTCGGCGCTGAACGCCGCGTTGGCGAGGCCGGCCCCGGGCCGATCGAGGACGTCGGCGGCGGTGGCGTCGCCCGCGGCGCCGATCGCCAGCGCCAGGTTCCGCCGCAGCTGCGCCAGCGGCGCGTGCGTCAGCGCGCTGCCGGCGGCGAACTCGTGCAGCCGATCGTCGGGGCGCTGCCACAGCTCCACGGGATCCGGGGCGCCGCGGCCAGCACGCGGCTGCCAGGCCGGGTCCGCGCTCGGCGGCGGGGCGAGATTCCACGGACACACCGCCTGGCAGATGTCGCAGCCGAACAGGTGGCCGGCCACCACCGGCTTGAGCGGGTCGGGCACGGCTCGGCCCTGTTCGATGGTCTGGTAGCTGATGCAGCGCCGCGCATCGACCTCGCGCGGCTCGACGATGGCGCCGGTCGGACAGGCGTCGAGACACAATGTGCAGCCACCGCACTGATCGGCCACGAGGTGATCGACTGGGAGTGGCAGCGTCGTGGCGAGGCCCGCCAGCAGCAGCCACGAGCCCAGATCGGCGTTGATGAGCAGCGAGTGCTTGCCGATCCAGCCCAGGCCGGCGTAGGCGGCGAACACGCGCTCCTGCACCCAGTGCTTGTCGACGAAGAGCGCGGCCTCGAACGGCGCCGGCGCGGCGGCGCGCATCCAGTCGAGCAGCGCCTCGAGCCGCTGCGGGAGCACGCGGTGGTAGTCCTCGCCGCGGGCGTAGCGGGCGACGTGCGCCGGCGGCGGCGGCGTCGGGTCCGGTCCGGTGTAGTAGTTGGTCGCCGTCACGACCACCGAGCGGGCCCCGGGGAGGAAGCGGGTGACGTCGGCGCGCACCTCCGCCGAGCGCTCGAGATAGCGCATCTCGCCGTGGCGGCCGGCGGCGATCCAGTCGTGGATCCGCGCCAGCTCCGGCAGGCCGGTGGCCGGGGCGATGCCGCACAGGTCGAAGCCCAGCGTGCGGGCCTGCGCCTTGATCGCGGTCGCGGTCAGCATGCCGGCCCGCCGGCGGCGCGCCTACGACGCGCGTGACACGAGCTGCCGCAGCACATACGGCAGGATCCCGCCGTGCCGGTAGGCGGTCAGTTCCTCCGGCGTGTCGATGCGGCACACCGCCGTGAACCGCCGCTCGGCGCCGTCGTCGGCGGTGGCGACGACGGTGACGGTGCCGCGCGCCGCCAGCGACGCCCCGGCGCCCTCGAAGTCGTAGCGCTCGCGTCCGGTCAGGCCGAGCGTGGCCGCCGATTCGCCGTCGGCGAACTGCAGCGGCAGCACGCCCATGTTCACCAGATTGCTGCGGTGGATCCGCTCGTAGCTTTCGGCGATGACCGCCTTCACGCCGAGCAGCATGGTGCCCTTGGCGGCCCAATCGCGCGACGACCCGGAGCCGTATTCCTTGCCGGCCAGCACCACCAGCGGCACCCCGGCCGCCTGGTAGTGCATCGCGGCGTCGTAGATCGGCATCACCTCGCCGCCCGGAATCAGCGCCGTGACGCCCCCCTCGACGCCGGGGACCAGCTGGTTCTTGATGCGGACGTTGGCGAAGGTGCCGCGCATCATCACCTCGTGGTTGCCGCGGCGGGCGCCGTAGGAGTTGAAGTCCTTCGGACTCACGCCGTGTGCCTGGAGATACTTCCCCGCCGGGCTGTCGGCCTTGATCGAGCCGGCCGGGGAGATGTGGTCGGTGGTGATGCTGTCGCCGAGCAGCGCGAGCACCCTGGCGCCGCGAATGTCGGCGGCCGGCGGCGGCGTCATCGACAGGCCCTCGAGGAACGGCGGCCGGCGGATGTAGGTGGAGTCGTCCGCCCAGGCAAAGCGGTCGCCGGTCGGCACCGGCAGCGCCCGCCACCGCGCGTCGCCTTCGAAGACGCTGGCGTACTGGGACGTGAAGGCCTCCTGGGTGACGCTCGCGAGCATCGCCGCCTGGATCTCGCGCTCGGTCGGCCAGATGTCCCTGAGGTAGACCGGCGCGCCGTCGCGACCGATGCCGAGCGGCTCGGTGGTGAGATCGACGTTCATCGATCCGGCCAGCGCGTAGGCCACGACCAGCGGCGGCGACGCCAGGTAGTTGGCGCGCACGTCCTGCTGGATGCGGCCCTCGAAGTTGCGGTTGCCGCTGAGCACGCTGGCCACGACCAGGCCGCGTTCGCGGATCTCGGCGGCGATCTCGTCGGGCAGCGGCCCGCTGTTGCCGATGCAGGTCGTGCAGCCGTAGCCGACGAGATTGAAGCCGAGCTGGTCGAGATACGGCTGCAGGCCCGAGGTTCGCAGGTACTCGGTGACCACCTTCGAGCCCGGGGCCAGCGACGTCTTCACCCACGGCTTGCGGGCCAGCCCGCGCTCGGCGGCCTTCCTGGCGACCAGCCCGGCGCCAATCATCACGCTGGGGTTCGACGTGTTGGTGCAGCTGGTGATCGCGGCGATCACCACCGACCCGTGTTCGAGCTGGGTGGCGGTCGCCACCGCCGTGGCCCCGCCCGCCGCCGCGGCGACCTTGACGCCTTTCTTCAGATCGTCGAGCGCGACGGCGAACGACGTCTTGGCGTCGGCGAGCGCGACCCGGTCCTGCGGCCGGCGCGGCCCGGCCAGGCTCGGCACGACCGTCGCCAGATCGAGTTCGAGCCCCTCGCTGTAGGTGGCGTCGGCGATCTCGGCGGTGTGGAACAGGCCCTGGGCGCGGCAGTAGGCCTCGACGAGCGCCACCTGGTCGGCGCTCCGTCCGGTCAACCGCAGGTAGTCGAGGGTCAGCGCGTCCACCGGAAAGATGGCGACCGTGGCCCCGTATTCCGGGCACATGTTGCCGAGCGTGACGCGGTCGGCGATGGTCAGGTGCTGCAGGCCGGGGCCGTAGAACTCGACGAACTTGCCGACCACCTTGTGCTTGCGGAGCGCCTCGGTGATGGTGAGCACGAGGTCGGTGGCGGTGGCGCCTTCGGGCAACCGGCCCGACAGCCGGCAGCCGACCACCGGCGGGATCAGCATCGAGCTGGGCTGGCCGAGCATCGCCGCCTCGGCTTCGATGCCGCCGACACCCCAGCCGACCACGCCCAGGCCGTTGACCATCGTCGTGTGCGAGTCGGTGCCGAAGCAGGTGTCGGGGAACGCCACGCCGTCGGCCTCGCAGACGACCCGCGCCAGGTACTCGATGTTCACCTGGTGGACGATGCCGGTCTCGGGGGGCACGACCCGGAAGTTGACAAAGGCGTCCTGGCCCCAGCGCAGGAACACGTAGCGTTCGCGGTTGCGCTGGTATTCGAGGTCGGCGTTCAGTTCGAGCGCGTTGGTGGTGCCGAAGTGATCGACCTGGACCGAGTGGTCGATGACCAGCTCCACCGGCTGCAGGGGGTTGACCCGCGCCGGGTCGCCGCCCAGGGCGACGATGCCGTCGCGCATCGCCGCCAGATCGACCACGCACGGCACGCCGGTGAAATCCTGCAGCAGGACCCGCGCCGGCATGAACGAGATCTCCCGGTCGGGGTGCTTCGCCGCCGGATCCCAGCCGGCCAGTGCGCGGATGTCCTCCGCCTTGACGAAGGCCCCGTCCTCGCGGCGCAGCAGGTTCTCGAGCAGGATGCGCAGCGAGAACGGCAGCCGGTTCACCGAGGGGAACGCCCGGGCCAGCGTCGGCAGGCTGAAGTAGTCGAGGGTGCGGCCGCCGGCAACGAGCGGCGTGCGCGTGTTGAAGCTGTTCAGGCTGGCCATGATCCGCTCGATCATACCTTGCGGGCGCCCGCCGACGGGCACCGGGCGTCCCCAACCGGACACGCCGTGACCACGTCGAACGAGCACGCCGGCTTCTTCAGGGCCGTTCCGCCCCGACGAGTTGGCACGAGCTTCGAAAGCCGAGGAGAACGATGCGCGATCTGCTCAGCGGTCTGCGGATACTACGCCGGTCCCCGGGACTGGCGGCAGCGGCCATCCTCTCGATCGGGCTCGGCATCGGCGCCACCACCGCGATCTTCGGCGTCGTCCGGCACGTGCTGCTGCGTCCGCTGCCCTTCGCCGACCCCGGCCGGCTGGTGGTGTTGTGGGAAACCTCGCCCGAGGATCCCGACCGCTGGATCGCGCCGGCGAACTTCCTCGACTGGCGGCGCGCCGGCGGCGAGGTCTTCGCCGAGATGGCCGCCTACGACACGTTTTCCGCCGCGGTGACCGGCCCCGGCGAACCGGAGCGCCTGCGGGTGGCGTCGGCGTCGGGCACCTTCTTCGCGGTGCTCGGCCAGCCGGCGCGAGTGGGCCGCACGCTCACCGCCGAGGACGACCGCCCCGGGGCACCGTGCGTGGCCGTCCTCACCGAGGGGCTGCGCCAGCGCCGCTTCGCGGAGGACACCGCCGTCGGCGCCGCGCTGGTCCTCGACGGCCGTCCGTGCGACGTGGTCGGTGTGCTGCCCGCCGACTTCCAGTTCCCCCTCGCCCCGCGGGCCGAGGCGTGGATCAACGGCGACCGGGGCATCCCGCGCAGCTTCCCCTTCCCAGGCGACATCACCGCGGTGCGCGACTCGCACATCCTCTACGCCGTCGCCCGGCTGCGCGACGGGGTGGCGGTCGACACGGCCACGGCGGCCCTGCAGACCGTCATGGACCGGCTGGCCGTCGAGCACCCCGACACCAACACCGGTCTCGGGGCCCGGGCGGTGCCGCTCCACGAGGCCGTCGTCGGCAATGTCCGCCCGGTGCTGTGGTTGCTCCAGATCACGGTGGTGGTGCTGCTGCTGGTCGCCTGCGCCAACGTCGCCCATCTGCTGCTCGGCCGGGCGACGGCACGACGGCAGGAGATCGCCGTGCGCACGGCCCTCGGCGCCGGACGCGGCCAGCTGGTCCGGCAGCTCCTGGCCGAAGCGCTGGCCCTGGCCATTCCGGGTGGACTCCTCGGCGTGCTGGCGGCCAGGTGGGGAGTCGATCTGCTCGTCGCCTCCGCTCCCGACGGCATCCCACGCCTTGCCGGCGCCGGCGTGGACGGGCCGGTGGTCACCGTCGCGGCCGCGGTGACCGCGATCACGACGGTCGCCTTCGGCCTGGCGCCGGCGCTGGGCCTGACGCGGCGCGACAGACCGCCGCTGCCGGCGTCCGGTCAACGCGTCGCCGGCCGGAGGGCGGCACGGTGGGGGCATCGCGCCCTGGTCGTCGGCGAACTGGCGCTGGCCCAGGTGCTGGTCGTCGGCGCGCTGCTGCTCACGGCCAGCCTGGTGGCGGCCACCCGCGTCGAGCTGGGCTTCGCCACCGAGGGCCGGCTGGCCGCCGAGCTGACCCTGGCCCGCGATCGCTACCTCACGCCGGCCGGCAGTGGCGACGACTTCCGCATCGACCCGCAACCGAAGCGGCAGTTCGTCGAGGCCGTGCTGGCGCGTCTTGCCGCGGCTCCGGGCGTGCGGGGCGCCGCGGCGGCGTTCACGGCGCCGCTGTCGGGCGCCCCCAACCGCGGTATTCGGATCGAGGGCGCCCCGGAGCCGGGCCCCGGCGAGGAACCCGACGCCGACTTCCAGGTGGTCTCGCCAGACTTCTTCCGCACGCTCGGCATCGCGGTACGCGAGGGTCGCGCCTTCACCACGGCCGACGACGCCCGCGCCCAGCCGGTGGCCGTCGTCAACGAGGCGTTCGCGCGGCGCTATTTTTCCGGCGGGCCGGCACTCGGCCGCGCCGTCACCTTCGGCGGCAGCCAACGGCACGTCGTCGTCGGCGTCGTCGCCGACACCCGCTACCGCCACGCCGAGCAGCCGCCCGACCCCACCTTCTACCTGCCGCTGGCCCAGAACGACGAGCGGTGGCCGTTCCTGGCCATCGTCGTCTGGGCCGACGGCGACGCGGCCGCGGCCGCGCCACTGGTCCGTGAGGCGGTGCGCGCCGCCGATCCGGCGCAGGCGCTGACCGCACTGCGGACCTTCGACGCCATCTTCGCCGAGGCCCTGGCGACCCGGCGGTTCAACACCCGGCTCATCGCGCTCTTCGGGGCCACGGCGCTGCTGCTCGCCGCACTCGGCGCCTACGGGGTCATGACCGCCGCGGTCACCGCCCGGACGCGCGAACTCGGGGTGCGGGCCGCGCTGGGGGCGTCGGCCCGTCAGCTACGGGGACTGGTCCTCGGCGAGACCCTCGCCCTGGCCGGCGTCGCCTGCCTGGCCGGCCTGGCCCTGGCCGCAGCCGGCCGCGGACTGGTCCGCGCCCTGCTCTACGGCGTTACGCCCGGCGACCCCGGGGTGCTGGCCGCCGGCGCGGCCTGCGTGGTCCTGGTGGCGCTCGTCGCGGCGTGGTTGCCGGCCCGCCGCGCGGCGCGGGTCGACCCTGTGGACGCCCTGCGCGTGGACGGTTGAGCGTTCAGCAGCGCCGGGTCAAGACCCAGGTCGCCAGCTCGGACAGCCGGCGGCTGTCCAGCCGCGCAGCGGCCAGCGCGGCGTGAGCCCGTGCCACCGCGTCGGCCGCCATCTCGCGCGCCATCGTGGTGCCGACGAGCGAGGGATAGGTCGGCTTGCCGCCGGCGGCGTCCTTCCCCGCGGTCTTGCCCAACTCGGCCGACGACGCCTCCACATCGAGGAGGTCGTCGACGATCTGGAACGCCAGCCCGATATCGTCGGCGAAGCCGGCCACGGCCGCGACCTGCGCAGCCGAGCCGCCGGCGAGCATCGCCCCGGACACCGCCGCGGCGCGGATGAGCGCGCCGGTCTTGCGCCGATGCATGTCGTCCAGCGCCGCCAGGGTCACCGCCTGCCCCGGTGTCGCGGCATACAGCAGATCGAGGGCCTGCCCACCCGCCATGCCGCTGGCGCCGACGGCCGCGTCGAGTTCCGCGGCGACGCGGAGCCACCGCTCGCGAGTGGTGTCGTCGGCGGCGGCGCGCGCCGCCCGCGCCAGCACGCCGAACGCCTCGCTGAGCAGCGCGTCACCGGCCAGGATGGCGAGGGCCTCGCCGTAGCGCACGTGGACCGTGGGCGCCCCGCGACGCAGCGTGTCGTTGTCCATCGCCGGGAGGTCGTCGTGGACCAGCGACTGCGCATGGACGAACTCGATCGCACACGCCGCGGGCAGCACCAGGCGCGCCGGGTCGGCGCGGCGGTCGGTCCCGACCGCCTGCCCGACGGCCTCGGCCGCCGCGATCACCAGCAGCGGCCGGAAGCGCTTGCCGCCGCACACCGCGTAGGCCATCGCCTCGGCAAGCGGCGCCGGACAGGCCGGCGGCGTCGGCAGCTGGGCCGACAGCGCAGCGTCGATGACGCGCCGGTGGTCGCGCGCGTAGGTCGCAAACGACATCGGTGAGGTGGGGGTGGCGGGCGACGATGCGACCGCGTCCACCGGGCGGGTCCAGTCCACCATGTCAACAACTCCCGAGCCGCGGTCGATATTCCCGGTCACTCGACGGCGCGGCGGCAGACCAGCCGCGCGGCCACCAGCCACGCCGTCAGGCCGGCCGCGGCCAGCACCAGGCCGGGACCGAGCGCCGCGCCGGCCGACTCGAGCGGCGTCAGGGCGCGGGTGAGGCCGTCGATGGCCCAGGCGTTGGGCGTCGCCCAGCCGAGCTGCTGCAACCACGGTGGCATCAGGAAGCGCGGTACCATGCTGCCACCGACGGCCGAGACTACCAGCACCACGACGTTGCCGACGCTGGTCGCCTGGCGCGCCGTGGTGCACACGGTCGACACCAGCAGGGCCAGCCCGGCTGCCGCCACGGCGAGCGCGACGGCGACGGCCGCCCCGCGCCACCACAGCCCCGGCGGGCCGAGGCGGGCCGTCGTCGACGCCACCGCGAACACGATCGCCGACTGCAGCGTCCCGAGCCCGACCAGGAACGCGCCGCGTCCGTGGACCAGCGCGGCCAGACCCGCCGGACCGGCGACGAGGCGATCGGCGATTCCGGCCGAGAGCTCGTCGTGCAATGAGGCCGCCACGGGCACCGCCGACAGCAGGACGAACAACGCCGCGACCGCCGCCGCGTAGTAGCCGACGATGCCTGGCGCCGCCGTCGCATCCAGAGGCGCGATGGCGACCAACCCCGCGAACGCGCCGCCGACCGTCCCCTCCCCCGCCGAGGCCACCGGCGACGGCTCCAGCTCGGTCAGCTGCGCGTCCGCCTCCTGGCGCTGCGTCTCGGTCAGCGGCACGACGAGCTGGTCGACCAGGTCGACCACGCCGCGCAGCGCGGCGTCGGGCAACGCCTCGAAGTAGGCGCGCTGCACGGCGCCACCGACCAGGGCGCCGGCCACGGTGCGCGCCGGGTGGGTGATGACCTCGACCGGCGCCGGTCCGTCGCCCAGCAGCGAATCGAGCGGCCGGCCGCCGGCGCGGACGACGACACCGGCATCGGCGGCGCCGGACGCGACCAAGCGGGTCACGTCGGCCCGGTCTGCCGGCGGCGGCGTCAGCGGCCGCAGCCCGGGATCGCGGGCGATGGCCGCCGCCAACCGGGCGCCGAGCGGCGACCCGGACGCGTCGACCACCGCGACCCGCAGCCGGAGGGCATCGCCGGTCGCGGCCGAGAAGATGGCGGCGAACACCAGGAAGACGGCCACGGGCAACACCAGGCTGAGCAGCCACGCGCCGCGATCCCGCCGCCACGCCAGCCACTGCGTCCGGGCGATCGCCGCGACCCTCATGGGCGCGCCTCGCCATCGGCGGCCGCCACCAGCCGGGCCACCGCCCCGGCCAGCGTCGGCGGCCGCAGATGCCACGCGGTCACCGTCACCCCGGCCGCGGCCAGGCGGGCGGCCAGGCCGCCGAGGTCGCCCGCCCCACGCACGGCCCGGCGCCAGCGATCGTCCCCGGCAGCGGCGAAGCCGGCAGCGACCAGCGACGAGCGATCGGTGTCCGGCGCCACCGCGATCGACAGCTCGGCGCCGTCCGGGTACGCCGTGGAGCGCAGCTCGGCGACCGTGCCTTCGGCGACGATGCGCCCCGCCGCCATCACCGCCACCCGGTCGGCGATCGCTTCGGCGTCGTCGAGATCGTGGGTGGCGACCAGGATCCCGGCGCCGCCCTCGCGCAGCGCGCCGATCAGCGCGCGCAGCTGCGATCGTGAGTCGGCGTCGACGCCGACCGTCGGCTCGTCGAGCAGCAGGAGGTCGGGATGGTGCAGCGTCGCGGCCGCCAGGTGCACGCGCCGCTGCATGCCGCCCGACAGGGTCTGCAGCAGCGAGTGGCCGCGGTGGGCCAGGCCGATTCCGTCGAGCGCGGCGTCGATCCGGGCGACGCGCAGTTCTGGCGGCACCCCGGCGAGCTGGCCGAACACGGCCAGGTTCTCGCGCACGGTGAGATGGGGATACAGCGCCAGGGCCTGCGGCGCCACACCGACCCGCCCGGCGGCGATGGCGGCGGCGGCCGGCTGCCCCGCGATGACCACGCGTCCGGTGTCGAGGCGGAGCCGGCCGCCGACCGCGCGCAGCAGCGAGGTCTTGCCGGCGCCGTTGGCACCGGCCAGCGCGACGACCGTGCCGCGCGCCACCACGAGATCGACACCGTCGAGTACCGCCCGCCCACCGAGGTGCCGGCAGGCGCCTTCGACGCGCAAGGCCTCGTCGGCCGGCGTGATAGGCTCGCCCGAGGTGGCCGCGGACGTCGTCATCGTCGGAGGCGGGCTGGCCGGCAGCCTCGCCGCGTGGCGTTGGTCGATGGTCCGCCCGGACCTCGACATCCAGCTGGTCGACCAGGCCGCGACGCTGGGCGGCAACCACACCTGGTCGCTCCACGACAGCGACATCGCCCCGTCACAGTGGACGTGGCTGGCTCCGCTGGTCCGTCGCCGCTGGCCCAGCCACGAGGTCCGCTTCCCGGCGCGCACGCGCATACTGACGCAAGGATACGCGTCTCTCGACTCCACGCGCCTCCATGAGGTCGTCGCCCCGGCGCTCGGCCCGCGCCTGCACCTCGGGGTGCCCGTGGCCGCCGTCTCGCGCACGAGAGCCGTGGCCGGCGACGGCAGGGTGTTCACGGCCCGCGTCGTGATCGACGCGCGCGGCGGGCTCGACGTTGCACTGCCGCTGGGCTGGCAGACGTTTCTCGGCCAGGAGATCGCCTGCGCTGCGCCGCACGGCGTCGAGCGCCCGCTGCTGATGGACGCCACGGTCGCCCAGGCCGGCGCCTACAAGTTCATGTACGTGCTGCCGTGGGACGAGCGCCGCCTGCTCGTCGAGGACACCGCCTACGCGGACACGCCCGAGGTGGCGGTCGCAGCGGCCCGCACCGCCATCGCCGCCTACTGCGACGCCCGGGGGTGGACGGGACGCACGGTCGTGCGCGAGGAACGGGGCGCCCTGCCGTTGCCGCTCGGCGGCGGCGTCGAGGTCTTCTGGCCCGACGAGGTGCCGCGGATCGGGCTGCGCGCGGGGCTCTTCCACCCGACCACGGGTTATTCGCTGCCCGACGCGGTGGCGACGGCGGATCTGCTCGCCGCCGTGGATCCGATCGACGCGGATGGCGTCTATTCCAGGGTGCGGGCGTTCGCGACGGACCGGTGGCACGACCGGGCCTTCTTCCGGCTGTTGAACCGGCTGCTGTTCCGGGCGGCGGCGCCCGCCGGGCGCGTCCGCGTCCTCCAGCAGTTCTACGGCCGGCCCGCCGACCTCATCGCCCGCTTCTATGCGGGCCGCCTCACCCGGCTCGATCGTCTGCGCCTGCTTTCGGGCTGGCCGCCGGTGCCGATCGGTCGCGCCCTGGCCGAGCTCGGTGAGTGACCTCATGCCGCGCCGCGCGGCGATCGTCGGCAGCGGGTTCGGCGGGCTGGCCCTGGGCATCAGGCTCCAGGCCGCGGGCATCGCCACGACGATCTTCGAGAGTCGCGACAAGCCGGGCGGCCGCGCCTACGTCTACCAGGACGACGGCTTCACCTTCGACGCCGGCCCGACGGTGATCACCGCACCGGGCTGCCTCGAAGAGCTGTTCGCGCTGGCCGGCGAACGGCTCGGCGACCACGTCGATCTGCTGCCGGTCATGCCGTTCTACCGCCTGTTCTGGGAGGACGGCCACACCTTCGACTACTCCAACGACCTGGCGGCGGTGACCCGGCAGATCGCCGCCCGCAGCCCCGGCGACGTCGACGGCTACCGGCGCTTCCTGGCCTACGCCGAGGAGGTGTTCGCCGAGGGCTACACCAAGCTCGCCCACGTGCCGTTCCTCGACCTGTGGTCGATGGTGCGGGCGGCCCCGCAGCTGGTGCGCCTCCAGGCCTACCGCACCGTCTACGACGTCGTCGCCCGCTACATCCGCGACGACCACCTGCGCCAGGCCTTCAGCTTCCACTCGCTGCTGGTCGGCGGCAACCCGTTTGCGACCTCGTCGATCTACACGCTCATCCACGTCCTCGAGCGGACCTGGGGGGTGACCTTCCCGCGCGGCGGCACCGGCGCCCTGGTGCGCGCCCTGACCGCGCTGTTCGAACGCCTCGGGGGGACCATTCACCTCAACGCGCCGGTGGCCCGCATCCTGACCGGCGACGGCGCCGTGGCCGGGGTCGAGACCGCCGACGGCCGCCAGTGGCCCGCCGACGCCGTGGCCAGCAACGCCGATGTCGTCCACACCTACCGGCGGCTGCTCGCCGGCGAGCCGCGGGCGGCCCGACCGGCGGCGCGCCTCGAGCGGCAGCGCTTCAGCATGTCGCTGTTCCTGGTCTACTTCGGCACCCGCCGCCGCCATCCGCAGCTGGCCCATCACAACGTGATCTTCGGGCCGCGCTATCGCGACCTGCTCGGCGACATCTTCGACCGCGGCGTGCTCGCCGACGACTTCTCGCTCTACCTGCACGCCCCGACGGTGTCGGATCCGTCCCTGGCCCCGCCCGGCTGCGAGGCCTTCTACGTGCTGGCGCCGGTGCCGCACCTGGGCCTGGCCGCGATCGACTGGGCGGTCGAAGGGCCGCGCTACGCCGACCGGATCCTCGCCTACCTGGAGGCGCGCCACATCCCCGGGCTCTCCGAGGACCTGGTCACGCGGCGCATCTTCACGCCGCAGGACTTCGCCGACGTGCTCGGCGCACACCACGGCTCGGCCTTCTCGCTGGAACCGCGGCTGACCCAGAGTGCGTGGTTCCGCGTCCACAACCGCGACGATCGCATCGCCGGGCTCTATTTCGTCGGCGCCGGCACCCATCCCGGCGCCGGGGTCCCCGGCGTGGTGAACTCAGCCAAGGCGACCGCCGGCCTCATGGTCGCGGATCTGGCCCGAGGGCAGGTGGCGTGAGTCCGCCGCGGGTGGCCGACGACCGCGACGCGGCGATCCGCCGCGGGTCGCAGAGCTTCGCGCTGGCGTCGCGGCTGTTCGTGCCGGCGACCCGGACGCTGGTGTGGGACCTCTACACCTGGTGCCGACACTGCGACGACGCCGTGGACGGCCAGCGTTTCGGTCTGGTCCGGGTGCCGGTGGACGCCTCGGCCGCCCTCGCCGAGATACGCCGGGACTCCGAGGCCGTGCTGGCCGGCGATCGCCCGGCCGGCGCCCCCTACGCCGCCCTGGCCCGGGTGCTCGCGGCCACCGATCTGCCCGCGGCGCTGCCCCGCGCCCATCTCGACGGGTTCGCCATGGATGTCGAGGGGCGGCGATTCGACACCCTCGACGACACCCTCGAGTACTGCTTTCACGTCGCCGGCGTCGTCGGGCTGATGATGGCGTGGGTGCTGGGGGCGCGCCGTGACGACGCGCTCGAACGCGGCTGCGATCTCGGGATGGCGTTCCAGTTGACCAACATCGCGCGCGACGTCGGCGACGACCTCGCCCACGGCCGCGTCTACCTGCCGGCGCAGTGGCTGCGCCGGGCCGGCGCGTCGCTGCAGGTCGGCAGGCCGCTGACCGGGGACACGGCGGCCCGGCTCGTCCCCGTCGTCGGCGCGCTGCTCGACGAGGCCGACCGCTACTACGCCTCGGCGTGGCACGGTCTGGGGGCGCTGCCGCCCCGGTCGGCGTGGGCGGTGGCCACCGCCCGCCGCGTCTATCGCGACATCGGCCGGGTCGTGCGACGACGCCGGGCCAGGGCGTGGCAGCAGCGCGCCACGACCGGTCGCGCCCGCAAGCTCTGGCGGACCGTGCAGGCGACCGGTGACGTGATCCGCACCAGGTCCGGCGGCGCCGGCGTGCCGCGCCCCGGCCTGTGGACACCGCCGCTGGCCCGTCTGGTAAGGTGAAGCCGATGAGCGGACTCGCGTTCACGGCGTGGGCGTTGGCCGCGCTCGCCGGCATGGAGGGCGTGGCCTACCTGACCCACCGCTACCTGATGCACGGGCCGCTGTGGTTTCTCCACCGCTCGCATCACGTGCCGCACGACGGCCGCCTGGAGTGGAACGACCTGTTCGGCGTCGCCTTCGCGGTGCCGTCGATCCTGCTGATCCACTGGGGCGTGCAGGACGGCTCGTGGCGCCTGCCGGTGGGCGTCGGGATGGCCGGCTACGGCGCGCTCTACGCCGTCTTCCACGACGTGATCGTGCATCGCCGGGTGGCGCTGCGCGGCGTCCCGCAGTGGCCCTACCTGCGGCGCATCGTCAGGGCGCACCTGATTCACCACAAGACGCACGGGCGCGACGGCGCGGTGTCGTTCGGCTTTCTGTACGCGCCGCCGACCCTGCCGTCCTCCGCCGACCCGCCGTCAGCGCCCTGACGGCTTCTTCACCAGCGCCGGATCGACGCGCGTCCCGTACGCCGTGGCACCGGCGACGAGCGCGAAGTGCCGGTAGACAGCGGCCGAGACCGCCCCGACCACCTCGCCGGGCCGGGCGTCACCGTAGTTGACCATCACCGCCACCGCGTAGGGCGCGCCGGGCAGATCGACCAGCCCCCACGCGGTCGACACGCCCTCGAGGCCGCCGGGTTTCCAGGCGACGCGGACGGCGGCGGGAATCGGCTGACGGAACTCGCCCCCCTTGGGCAGTTCGAGCAGCCGGCGCACCTCGGCGCACGACGGCGCGGTCAGCGGCAGCTCGCAGCGCGACAACCGCGCCATGAGATCGACGGCCTCGCGCGGCGTGGCGACGTTCTCCTCGCCGCGGGCGCTGGCCTCGGGCCGGATCATCTTGCGCTGCAGCTTCATCTGCGGGAAGCCGAGCGACGCCATCGTCCGGTTGACGTGGTCCATGCCGACGGCGTCGATGAGCATGTTGGTGGCGGTGTTGTCGGACTGGACGATCATCGGCACCGCCAGGTCGTGCAGCGAGAACGCCGAGCCGCCGTCGGAGAAGTGCTGCAGCAGACTGCTGCCGCCGGTGCGGTCGGCGGCGGTGAGCGTCCTGCGGTCGGTCAACGCCAGCTCGCCGGCGTCGGCGCGGCGAAACAGCTCGACGAGCAGCGGGATCTTGATGGCGCTGCCCTGCGCGAAGACCAGCGTCTGGTTGACACCCCACCGCTCGCCCGACCCGAGATCGACGACACCGATGCCGACGACGCCGGCCGCCTCGGCGGCGAGGCGGTCGAGCGTCGCCTGGAGCTTGGCGGCGAGCTGCGCGCGCGCCGGCGACGGCGCCGGCGCCTGGGCGGCGCCCGGCGTCGTGCCGCACAGGGCGACAGCCAGCGCGAGGACGGCGACCGTCGACGGGCGCGTCGCGCTCACGGCCGCGGCATCGTCATGATGCTGGCCAGCATCTCGATGCCCTCCCACAGATTCTGCAGGCGCAGGTTCTCGTCCGGCCCGTGCTGGTTGTTGTCGAAGTTGACGATCGAGACACCCACCGTCGGCATGCCGTAGTCGTCGCTGAAGGTGCCGAACGGCAGCCCGCCGCCGAGGGTCGGCAGCCGCACCGGCGGGACGCCGTCGCGGGTCAGCGCGGCGACGACGGCGCGGGCCCGCGGATCGTCCATCGACACCCGCGAGGCCACCGAGCCGCGTCCGCGCGGATCGACGCGGGCGATCTTCGGGTGCGTCCGCCGTTCCTCGGCCGACGGGTCGCGTCCGGTGACGACGAAGTAGCCCTGCCGGCGCACGTGCTCGGTGATGCGCGCGTTCTGGGTCTCGGGCACCAGGTCCTTCACCATGCGCACCTCGAGGCGCGCCGTCGCCGTCGCCGGGATCGCCGAGCGCCCGGGCACGCTCAGGCCGCCGCCGGACTCCATGACCAGGATGCTGAGCGTCGGCTCGTTGAGCTTCACTTCCAGCCGGGTGTCGGGCCGCTCCGGGCGGGCGACGGCGAAATCGCGGGCGAGCACCGCCTCGACGTTCGGCGCCTGGTCGAGCGCCGCGCGCTCACCGGCGGTGAGCGGCCGGACATCGCGGTAGAAATCGGTGATGGTCACCCGGCCGTCGTCGTCCTTCATGCTGGCGAGGAGCTTGGCCAGCGCCATCGACGGATCGGGTGCCCAGTTGCCGTAGTTGCCCGAGTGCAGGTCGCCGCTGGCGCCGTAGACCGTGATGGTCACGCCGGCGCCACCGCGCACGCCGAAGTACACCGTCGGCCGGCCGCTGGCGTGCCGAGGTCCGTCGAGGGTGATCGCCAGGTCGGTCTTGAGGGCCTGCGGGCGGGCGGCGGCGAATCGATCGAAGTTGGCCGAGCCGGCCTCTTCTTCCCCATCGAGCACCACGCGGAGGTTCCAGGTCGGCCCGGCGGCGGTGGCCTTCAACGCGTCCACGGCGTTCAGGAGCGCCACGATCGGCCCCTTGTCGTCGGACGCCGAGCGGCCGTAGAGCCGCCACTCGGGGTCGTAGCGCTGCCGGGCCGGGTCGGCCGGCACCGCGCCGGAGGCGCTCCACAGGCACGGCACGAACGGCTGACAGCGGGTCCACTGCTTCGCGTCCACCGGCTGGCCGTCGTAGTGGATGTAGAAGGTCAGCGTGCCGGCCGCCTTCGGCACGTCGAGGCTGGCGAAGACCACCGGGGAACCCGGTCCGCTGACGGTCTCGACCGCGAAGCCCCGCTGCTTGAACAGACCGGCGAGGTGATCGGCATTGCGGCGCATGTCGGCGTCGTTGCCGGCGACATTGGGGATGGCGACCAGCGTCGTCAGCTCGGCGACGATGTCGCGTTCGTGGGCGGCGCGCCATTCGGCGACGCCCGGAGGCTGAGCGGTGGCCACGACGACGCCCGTCAGGACGCAGGTGGCGGCGAGTGCGGCGGTGGTGCTCGACATGGCCGCGATCATACCGGTGCCAGGCACGAACGCCGTTCGGCACCCGAACGCCGGTCGTGCCTGGCACCGGCCGTCAGGGTCTGGCAGCGACCATCGCCGAACGCGCCCGGAGGGCGGCCGGCGTCAGGGCGCGCTGGGCCAGGGCCAGACCGCCGTCGACGGCCAGCGCCAGCAGGGCGGCAGGGATCGCTCCTGACAGCACCATGCGCGAGTCGGCGAGGGCGAGGCCGGCGACGATCGGATCCCCCAGTCCGCCGCCGCCGACGAACGCGGCGAGCGTGGCGGTGCCGACGTTGATGACCGCGGCGGTGCGGATGCCGGCCATCAGCACCGGCACGGCCAGCGGCACCCGGACGTAGCGGCGGATCTCACCCGGCGTCATGCCCAGCGCATGGGCGGCCTCGACGGCGCCGCGGTCGGCTTCGCCGAGCCCGGTGACGGCGGCGCGAACGATCGGATAGAGCGAATAGAGGAACAGCGCAGCCACCGCGGGCACCGCGCCGATGCCGAGCACCGGCAGCATGAAGGCGAGCAGCGCGATGCCGGGCACGGTCTGCAGCAGCCCCACGGCGCGGGTGACCGGCTCGGCCCACCGGCTGCGGGCCACCGCGAGACCCAGGGCGAGCCCGACGACGACCGCGAGCGCCAGCGACAGCCCGGCCAGCCACAGGTGTCGCACGCTCATGCGGGCGATGGCGCCTCGCCGTGCCCACAGATACCTCCACAGCGAGTCGTCAGCCGCCCGGGCGGCCACGCTCCCGTCGGCCGCCGCCGGGTCGCCCGGCCCGACCAAGCCGAGTTCGGCGAGGGCATCGCGGGCGACCACGGCCACGTCCTCGCCGTTCACCTCGAGCCGGGCGTTGAGACGCCGCATCCGGCGGACGTCGAAGCGCCCGCTGAGCTCACCGAGAATCGCGACCACCTCGGGCCGTTCGCGGGCCAGCGGGCCGCGCACCAGCGCGGCGGCGTCGTAGGGCGGGAAGACGCCGCGATCGTCGTCGAGCACGGTCAGCGGAAAGCGATCGAGGAGGCCGTCGGTCGAGTAGGCGTCGATGATGTCGACGGCGCCGTCGACGAGCGCCCGGTACTTGACGGCCGGCGCCAATGCGTTGACTTCCCGTGGCGCCAGCCCGTAGGCCTCGCGCAGCGCCGGCAGGCCGTCGGCCAGGCCGATGAAATCGGCGGTGAACCCGGCCCGCAGCTCGCCACTGTGGCGTGCCGCATCGCTCAACGTGCGCAGCCCCAGCCGTTCGGCCATCTCGGTGCGCACCGACATCGCGTAGGTGTTCTCGAAGCCGAGCGGGGCCAGCCAGCGGACGTCGAAGCGGCGGGCGAACTCCCGCGACACGGTGTCGAAGACGGCGGCGGGATCGCGGGCCAGCGGCGCCCTGAGCACCACCAGCAATCCGGTTCCGGTGTATTCGGGGAAGGCGTCGATGGCACCCGAGGTCAGTGCCGGGAACACGATCTCGGTCCCGCCGAGGCCGAATCGACGGCTCACCGCCACGCCGCGCGCCTCGAGGAGCTGGGCGAAGATCTCGGCCAGCAGGTACGACTCGCCGAACGGCTTGGAGCCGATGACGATCGGCCGCTCGGCGCCACCGCCGCGCGGCGACTGCGCCGCGACACCACCGCCGCCCCAGAGCGCGGACAGGGCCAGCGCCATCGCGATCCGCCGCCGCCGGCTCACGCGCCGCCCTCGGTGGCCAGCCGCGCCCGGGCGAGCAGCTCGGCGACGTAGGGCGTGGCCGGGCGAGCCGCCAGCACGGCCGGCCGATCGACCTGCGCCAGCCGCCCGCGGTGCATCACCGCGACGCGATCGGCGAGCCGCGCCGCCTCGTGCAGGTCGTGCGTGACCAGCAGGGCGGCGACGCCGGACGCGCGGCGGACATCGAGGAACATGGCCTGCAGGTCGCTGCGCGTGATCGCGTCGAGCGCGCCGAAGGGCTCGTCGAGCAGCAGTGTCCGGGCGCCGGCCGCCAGGGCGCGCGCGAACGCCACCCGCTGGCGTTGACCGCCGGACAGCTCGTGCGGCCAGCGCGACGAGAGCGCCGGCGGCAACCCGACCATCGCCAGCGCGGCAGTGGCGTCGGCCGCCGGATCGGGGCGCCGCAGCAGCGACGGCAGGAGGGCGACGTTGTCGGCCACGCTCCAGTGCGGCAACAGGCCGCCGTCCTGCGGGACGTAGCCGAGCGCGCGCCTCACCGCGACCAGGTCGGCGTGGCGCAGGTCGTGCCCGTCCACGGCGACGGCGCCGCGGTCGGGGGTCGTCAGGCCGTTGAACGCCCGCAGCAGCGTGGTCTTGCCCGAGCCGCTCTCTCCCACCAGCGCCACGCACTCGCCGGCGGCGACCTCGAGCGACACGTCATCGAGCGCGGCGACGGCGCCGAATCGCTTCTCGAGCCGCGACGCCGACAGCGCCGGGACGGACATCGGCGTCAGAACCCGACGAACGCCCGCAGCGACCACGCGGGCAGCGACCGCGCGCCGTCGCGGAAGGTGATGCCGTCGCGTCGCACCACCCACCGTAGGTCGCTGGTCAGCCCGGCCGCCACGCCTGGACCGCGGCCTCCGACCAGCCACAGCCGGGCGCCGGCACCGACGTGCAGCGTAGCGCCGGTCTCGACCAGCACGCGGTCCTCGTGCAACTGCCGCAGGTAGCCGCCGCCGGCGACGAGATAGCCGCGGGTCCGCGACCCGATCGCGCCCCACGCCGGGTGGTAGAGCACCGACGCGTCGACGACGTATTCGGCGATCTCCTCGCTGGCGGTGAACGTCCCCGCCGCCTCGGTGTCGTCGCTGATGGTCGTGGTCAGCGTCGGCCGGCGGACGCCGCCACGGACCTCGACGGCCCAGCCGCGGGTGACGGCCACGGCCAGGCTGGCGTCGATCGCCGGAGCGGCATCGAGGCGCGAGGTCGTCGTGAACAGCGCGAAGGGCGGCGGCGTGGTCGTGCCGGCCGCGGCGGCGCGGGTCTCGGCCCGCACGGTGCCCAACGACTCACCGCCGATCCACGCCCCGCCGAGGGCGACGACGATCCGCCCCGGCCGCAACGACGCCGCCGGGGTCTGCGCCGCGGACGGCAGCGCACCGGCCAGCACGGCGGCCCACGCCGCTGCCGCGATGAGCGGCCTCATCGCGGGCGGACCTCGACGACGACATCGGTCGTGGCGCCGCCGGCCTGCACGACGACCAGCCGTCTGGCGAACGCCACCGCGAAGTCGGTGTCGACGCGCGCCGGCGCGATGAAGCTCTCGACATCGGCGTCGTCGAGCGGCTCGGCGCGCAGGACGTGCGGCCCCGGCGACAGGCCGGCGATGGCGAACCGGCCGTCGGCGCCGAGGGTGAACCCGCCGACCAGCGCGCCGGTCGCGAGGTTGAAGGCGACGACGTGCGCGCCATAGACGCCCTCGCCGTTCTTGGTCACGCGCCCCTGCACGCTGCCGCGGTCGGCGGGCGACACCTCGTAGAGATCGAGGACGCCGGCGACGTCGTCGGCCTGCAGCACGCGGTCGGCGATGGCGCCCGAGGGCATGGCAATCGGGAACATCACTGCGCCGCTGCTGAGCACCCGACGTCCACTGCCGCTGACTTCGGTCTCGCCGATGGCCGAATGCCCGAGCCCGAGCAGATGCCCGAGTTCGTGCAGCGCCACCGACTCGAGGTCGATGCGGCCGACCTCGCCGCCCGCGGCGGTGGACCACGCAAAGCGGGTGTTGAAGTAGACGTCCGACTCGAGCACGGCGCCGGTCGCGTTGTCGAGCAGGAAGGTGGCGGCGCCGAGCACGCGCTCCTGGTCGGGCCGATCGAGGAAGCCGATGGTCGAGCGGCCGTCGGCCTCGAGTGGCTGGCTCCGGGTGAAGCCCTCGGCGCTGAAGCTCACCGGCAGGTCGGGCAGCGCGTCCCAGGTCGCGGCGGCCCGGCCGACGGCGTCGGCGAACGCCTGGGCGCTCACGCCGCCGATGTCGCGCTCGGTCACGAAGTAGCGGATCGGCCCCGGCGCCCAGCGCACCGGCACCACGCGGCCGCCGACCTCGATGCCGAACTTCAAGTAGGCGTGGGCGGGGCCGGGCAGCGCCGTCAGCACGACCGCCAGCGCGGCGACCCAGCCGCGGCGCCGGTCGCCCCTCACGGCTGCTCCTTCACGGCCCGCACGTCGGCGCCGAACGCCGCCAGCGGCTGCACCGTGCGCCCCGGACCGCCGCGCACCACCCGCGTCGGCGTCTCGACGGCCCGTACCGGCGTCGGCACCACGACGGCCCCGCCGGTGCGCGCGTCGCGGACCACGCGGTAGACACCCAGCGACAGTCCGACCGGCGACGGCAGCGCCGGGGCACGGCCGCGCAGGAACACCACGACCGCGTCGCCGGGCGAGAAAGCCGGCGCGCCGGCGACGACGAGCCGCCGACCGCCCGCTTCGCCGCCGGGGACCCGGAAGGTCGTGGTCTCGGTGGCGGTGCCCTTGAAATGCTCGATCGCCGCCAGGGTGACGACCGAGTCGATGGTCCGCCGATCGGCGGACCACTGTCCGGTGACCTCCACGACGCGCCCGTAGACCACCGCGTGGGATTCGCGGACCAGTTCGTCGAAGGTCGCCGGCAGCACGGTGAGCGCGCCGGCGCGCGGGGCCATCGCCAGCACGGCGAGGCCGAGGAGCAGCATGCGGATCCGCATGTCGTCGAGTCTATCGCGGGCCGGCGAGGCGAGCCCGCCGCCGCCGGACGCGGCCGCGACGGCAGGCGGCCGTCAGCGTCGGGACCG
>JBFWNR010000003.1:0-728357 GCA_050250955.1 Vicinamibacterales bacterium | reverse complement strand
CGGGCTCTGGCGGCAACGGCCGAGCACCACGCCCTCGCTACAAACGGGCTCACACCCTTGGGCAGAGGCGGGCTATGGTGCTCGGTACCCGCCACCAAGATACAAGGGCAGAGCTTCAGCTCTGCCTCCTGGGCAGCTCTGAAGAGCTGCCCTACGATCGCCTTCGCGGCGGCACCGCGCCGGCGACACGACCGCGAGGCGACGACATCGAAGCGGTGTGTCGGGGGCCACCCAGGAACGCCGCGTGACGTGGATCGAGCTCTTCTTCGACCTCGTCTTCGTCGCCGCGGTGTCGCAGATCGGCACGCCGCTGGCCCACCACTACGCGTTCGCCGAACTGGGACGCTACGCGTTCCTGCTGCTGGTGGTGTGGTGGGCGTGGCACGGCTACGCGGTCTACGCGACGCGGTTCGACACCGACGACACCACCGAACGCGCCGCCACGCTGCTGCAGATGCTGGCGGTGATCTTCATGGCCGCCAACGCGGAAGCTGGCCTCGACAGCGAGTCGTCGGCGGGCTTCGCCGCCGCCTACGCGGTGATGCGACTGATCCTGGTGGCGCGCTACCTGCGCGCCGGCCACCGCCCGGGCGCCCGCGCGGTGGCCCGCGACCACGCCGTGGGGATCGGCCTGGCCGCGGTCGTGTGGCTGGCCTCGTCGGTCCTGCCGGTGCCCTGGCGCTACGCCGCATGGGTCGTGGCCCTCGGCGTCGATCTCGGCACCGCGGTGCTCGCCGCGCGTCACACGCTCAGGGTGCCGCCACACGCCGCGCACCTGCCCGAGCGCTTCGGCCTGTTCACGCTCATCCTGCTCGGCGAGGCCATCGTCGGCGTGATGCGCGGCATCCAGGGCCAGCCGGCGTGGTCGGCGGCCGCGGCCGCCACGGCCGTGTCGGGCATCGCCCTGGTGTGCGGGGTGTGGTGGGGCTACTTCGAAGCGGCGGATGCCGCCGCGCACCGCCACGTCCGCTGCGCCGCCGATCGCCGCGCGCTGGCGATGTGGAGCGCCGCGCACCTGCCGCTCTATCTCGGGGTCGCGCTCCTCGGCGTCGGCGTCGAGCACGCCGTCGTCGCCGGCGGCTGGCAGGCGCTCGACCACGAGGCCCTCGGCCTGGTGGCCGTCGCCCTGCTCTGCACGTTCGGCGGTCTGGCCACGCTGTCGGCGGCGCGAGTGCCGGCGCGCGCGATGCTGCCGACGAGGCTGCCGATCACGGCGCCGTCGGGCACGTGAACGCCCCGCGGGCCAGCGTCCGCCAGCGGATGCCCATGCCGTCGAACTCGGCGGCGAGCGTCGTACGCATCGCTTCGGCCGCCTCGCGGCCGGCGGGGCGCCGCACCGCCCGTTCACACCACGTCTGCACTGTCCAGGCGGCGGTGTCGGCCTGGGGATCCGGGGCCATCTGGCGCAGGAACTCCAGCCCCTCGGCGCGCGACTCGGGGCCGAGCGCCAGCAGGTAGAACGCCACCGCGCCGATTCGGCTGGCCTGCTCGTAGGTGAGATTGCCCGACCGCGAGGCCACGGCCTCCTGGCCCAGGGCTACGACCCGCGCGCGCGGCCGGCCCTCGCCCTGGCGGGCCAGCGCGTGGATGACGGCGTCGATCGTCGTGTCCGACTGCGGCCGGTCGAGTTCGGCCACCAGGCGATCGCGGGCGCTCGGATGGTCGATCTCGCCGAGCAGCCGCACGGCGTCGTCGCCGACCGCGGCGCGGATCGCCGGATCGGCGAGCGTGTCGACGACCGGGGCGTAGGTCGGCCCGAGGTCGGCGGCGGGGCCGCCGGCGGCGAACGCCGCCCACCGTGCCATCCGGTAGGCATCGTCGCGCATGGCCGGTTGCTTCAGCGCCGCGGCGAGCAGCGTCGGCAGCTGGCGGTCGCGAAGCGCCGCCAGCCCGGCCACGCCGCAGGCGGCGTCGGCCGGAGTGGGACTGGCGGCCAGCGCCCGCAGCCTCTCTCGACCTGGATCGCCGAGCGCGGCCAGCGCGGCGGCGCGATCGGCCGGCGGACGATCGAGCCCGTCGCAGAGGACAGCTCGATCGGCTCCGCCAGGTTGCGCGAGCAAGAACGTCAGCGCCGTGCGTGCGACGACGCCGCCGAGAACAGCGGTACCGGACATTGCGGGCCCTCCAGCCCCGGGCGTTGGCCGCCACTCTACCAGCACCGGGCCGTCTCGTCCCCGCAGCGGCCACCGCGGCCGTTCCGTGGCAGAATCGGCGGCGTGACCCGCCTGCGGCCCCTCGTCGCCCTGACCGTCCTCTTCGGCGTGAGCACCGCCGTCACCACGGCGCAGCAGACGCCGGTGGCCGGCACCGGCACCATCTTCGTCGGCTCCTATTCCGGCCATCTCACCGCGGTGGACGAAGCCACCGGGCAGTTCAGCAAGATCCCGCTCAGCTCGGGGCCGCCCTTCGTGGTGCGCTTGTCCACCGACAAGACCCGCTTCTACGTGCAGAGCGCCAACCAGGAGAGGTTCGAGGTCGTGGACGTGGCGTCGCGCAAGAGCGTCGACACCTTCACCCTCAGCGACGGCCGGCGGCACGTGCGCGCGCTGGCCTACGAGGTCGATCCGCAGCACAAGACCATAGTGCTGGTGGCCAAGACCGCCACCAAGCAGATCGATCGGTGGGAAGTAGGGCCGGCGGAGTTCCTGATCTACGACCTGGCCACGCACACCGTCACGCGCACGGTGCCGTGGCGGCTCGACCCCGAGCCGTCCTACTTCACGGTTGCGCTGCGCTTCTCGCCCGACGGCACGCTGCTCTACGTCTTCGGCCAGGAGGTGACGATCTTCGACGTCGCCACCATGACGCAGGTGGACAGCTGGGACCTGTCGCTGCCGGTGGACACGGCGATGAGCCGCATCGACGTCGGGCCCCAGGACGACTCAGCCGATCGCCCCGGCCTGGTGACCGGCCTGTTCATCACCCAGGACGCGGTGATGAAGCGCAAGACGCTGTCGGTGGGCCTGATCGACCTGGCGGCGAAGACCGTGGACGTCTTTCCGCTCGGCCCGGTGCCCGAGGCCGACGGCATGAGCTTCACCGTGGCGCCGGGACGCCGCCGCGCCAACATCCTGCTCGCCGAGATCGGCCGCCACCGCCTGCTGACCGTCGACATGGAGGCGCGGCGCGTCGTCGGCCAGGTAGACGTGCCGACCCGCACGCGCATGCAGATGCGCTCGAGCGCCAACGGGCTGCTCTATCTCTACGAAGCCGGCCGCACCATCGAGGTCTTCTCGGCCGACGCGACGACGCGGCTGCGCACGATCGAGCTCGACTCCGACATGATGTACTTCACCTTCACGATCCTGCCGCCGGCCGCGGCGCGGTAGCGCGCGGCTACGGCACCACCACCTGCACCTCGTTGCTGGTGCCGACGGCAAAGCAGCCCACTTCCAGCCGCACGTAGTAGGTGCCTGGCGGCGCCGCCACGCTGAACGACGTGGCGTAGGCCGGGGCGGTGATCGAACCGATGTCGGTCTGGCCGGGCGCGCTGCCGACCAGGATGCGCGGCGGATCCTCGGACCCATCCTCGGGCGGATCCCACGTCAAGGTGACGATGCGTCCGGCCACCGTGGCCCCCAGGTTGCGCGGCGGCGACGTGCTGCAGGACTGCGGTGGTACGGTGTTCAGGAACACTTCGGCGCTCGGCGCCGACCGGCCGGCGGCGTTGACCGCCACCAGGCGCGTCCAGAAGGTGCCAACCGGCGCCACCAGCGACGCGCTCGTGGCTGCGCCGCTCAACACGAGCGGCCCGAAGTCGCGCCGGCCGGGACTGGTGCCACCCTCGAGCTCGTAATGGCTCGGCACGCCGGCCGAAGGCGGCTGCCACGTGAACGCGACGCTCGGGCCATCGGTGATGCCGGTGACATCGAGCGGCGCCCCCGGCACGGCCGGCGGCCCCACCGCGAAGGTCACGTCGGCGGAGGTGAGGCTGGTGGCGACGCCGGCCAGCGCGCGCACGCGCACGGCGTAGCGGCCCGGCGGCGCCACGGCGCTGAAGCTCTGCTGGCTGGGCGGCAGGTCGATGGCCAGCAGATCGGCCAGCCCTTCCACGGTGCCCACCTCGAGGCGCACCCCGGTGCGGGTGGGCGACGGCGGCAACTGCCACGTGAGGGTGACCGTGGCGCCGCTCTGCGCCACGGCGAGATCGGTGGGCGCCGGTACCGCCGGCGGCAGGCAGCCGGACACGGTCAGCAGGCAGTCGGGTGCCGCCGCGAGCATCCCCGGCGCGGTCGGCCGCCACGGCAGACGGCGGCCGGTGGCCGTAGACCACACCAGCGTGCTGGCCGTGAGCTGTCCCGCGGCCACGGCCGGCAGGGTCGCGTCGAGGACGGAGAGCGGGAAGGCTCCTGCCGCGGCGTAGAGCAGGCCGTCGGCGGAGATCTCGAGCGCGTGGATGCCACGAATGACGGACCCGCCGGTGAGCAGACCCGACACATCGGGGTTCCACGCCGTGGCCGCACCGCTCGCCGGGTCGAGTTCCGCCAGGCTGCGGCGCCGCTGGCCGCCGATACGGCCGAAGTCCCCCGCCACCCAGATCCGGCCGCCCGCGGCGCGGATCACCGTGACGCGCGCATCGGGGTTGGGCCGCCAGGGCTGCACGCTGCCGGTCGCCCGATCGACGGACGCCAGCGCCGGGCGGCTTTCGCCGTTGACGGTCGTGAACGGCCCGCCGAGGTAGATCGTGTCGGCGGTGACCTCGAGCGCGGTCACCCACCAATCGAGCGTCACCGGCAGCGCCGCGTAGGACCAGTCGGCGATGGTGATGACGCCGAGCGCCGGGACCGACGTGTTGGGCGCCAGCGTCGAGACGACGATGTCCCCGCCGGCCACGCGCATGCGGGTGAGGGTCGACGCGAATTGCCGTTCCGAGACAATCGCACCGGACACCGGATCGATCTTGATCACACGCGCCGGTGAGCCTCCCGACGTGCCTTCCAGGCGCGCGAAGAGCCAGGTGCCGTCGGTGGCCAGTTCCTCGATGCGTGGGTCGAGCCCGACGGTCAGCGCCGACGTCCACGGTTCGACCTGGTAGGTATCGAGGTCGATCGACGCCAGGCCGGCGCGATCCACCCCGCCGGTCCCGGCGATGCTGCCGCCCAGAACGACGCCCTCAGGCGCCGCAGCCATCACCTGGACGCTGCCCGAGACCTGCGGCGTGAACGGCAGTAGCGCAGCGGTGACGACGTCGACCACGAGCAGCGTGCCGGCGAGGTTGGCGACCAGCGCCGGGCCGATGCGGGTCAAGGTCGTGGCGAGGCTGCCCGATGGTCCGGGGGCGGCGGGCCGCCAGGCGCTCGGCGTGCCGTCGGCGGCATCGACCGCGGCCAGCGACCTGCGGCCGTCGGTGGTCTGGAACCGGCCGCCGATGTACAACCGGCCGTCGCCGATGAGGAGCGCCATCACCTGCGTGCCGTCCCACCCGTAGGTCACCGGGATGTACTGGAACGACAGGCCCGGCTGCCAGTCGGTGTCCGCGCCGGTGAACGGATCCACCGCCCACACTGGCCGCCGGGAGCCCGCGCCGCCGAGATAGACGCGTGCCGACGAGGCCGCGAGCGCCGTCGCGAACGTCCCCGGGCGATCGAAGAGCACGCGGCCATCGGCGGCGTCCAGCCCCCACAGATGCCCCAGACCGGTGCTGCCGCCGAGCACGTAGACGCCCTGAGACGAGACCGACAGTTCACGTGCGCCGCCCTCGCTGTCGAAGCCAGCCCCCCACGGCGTGAGCTGCCCGGTGGCGCCGTCGAGCGCGGCCAGCCCGCGGCGAACCGCGCCGTTCATCGCGGTGAACTCCCCGGCGAGATAGACGCGCCCGTGAGCCAGGGCCAGCCGGCGGATCGCGCCGTTGGCGACGACGCGGAATCGAGGATCGACGGCGCGGTTGGCGGCCACGCGCGCAAAGCCGGCGATCGGCTGGCCGGCGACGCTGGTGAAATCCCCGGCGACGAGCCAGCCGCCGGCGCCGTCGAGGATGATCTGGGTGACGGTGCCGGCGAAGTGGGGGAACCGATCCGGCAGCGCCTGTCCGGCGAGGTCGACCACCACCGCGCCGCCGGTCGCCGGACCGAGCCTGCTGAACACCCCCGCGACGAAGAGGCGACGGCCGATCTGCACCGCGGACGTGTACCAGCCGCCGCTGGTAAAGCCGAAGAACGCCGCGACCGGCGCCGGCAACGGCCGCGGCACTTCCGCGTACTGCGCCGCCGCGGGGACCCCGGCAAGAAGCATCGCGCACGTGACCGCCAGCCATGTCCGGGCTCGCATCGCCGCACCTCCTGCGCCGCGGGCAGGCGCCTGCCCGGCCTCCGCCATCATCGCTCCGATCGGCTGGGAACGACGGCGTAGATGTGACGGACGCATCGCCGGGATTCGCCCGCCGTCCGCAACAGCTGTGTTACGTGTGAGACGATTTGCGACGATGAATCAGCTGCTGTTCCTCGCCTTCGGCGCCGCCGTGGGCGGCCTGGTGCAAGGCATCTCGGGATTTGCGTTCGCGATGGTGGCGATGGCCATCTGGGTCTGGGGCGTCGATCCCCAGCTGGCGGCGGTGATGGCGGTGTTCGGCGGCCTCACCGGCCAGATCATCTCGGTGCTGCGGGTGCGGCGCGGCTGGCACGTGCACCTGCTGTGGCCGTTCCTGGTCGGCAGCGCCATCGGCATCCCGCTGGGCACGCGGCTGCTGCCGCTGCTCGATCCCAACCGCTTCAAGCTGGTGCTCGGCCTGATGCTGGTGACGTGCTGTTCGGCGATGCTGGCGACGGCCCGGCTGCCGAAGATCACCCACGGCGGCAAGGTGGCCGACGCCGGCGTGGGCCTGCTCGGCGGCGTGATGGCGCCGCTCAGCGGCTTCAGCGGCCTGGCGCCGGCGCTGTGGGCGACGCTGCGCGGCTACACCAAGGACGAGCACCGTGCCGTGCTGCAGAACTTCAACCTGGTGGTGCTCGCCGCCACCTTCGTGTCGTTCGTCGTCGCCGGCCGCGCCCGCGCCGAGCACGTGCCGCTGATGGCGGTGGTGGCCGGGTCGCTGGTGATCCCGTCGTTCTACGGCTCGCGCATCTACGTCGGCATGAGCCCGACGGCGTTCAGGAACGTCGTGCTGTGGCTGCTGGTCTTCGCCGGCGTGACGATGCTGCTGGCGGCGCTGCGGGCGATGGCGTGACGCCCGGCAGCTCTGAAGAGCCGCCCTACGTTGCAGGGCAGAGCTTCAGCTCTGCCGATAGGCGAAACTACGGCACCGGCAGGCGCGGCGCGCCGTTGTCGGGCGCCGGCGTCCGCGCGGTGTTGAGCATCATCGCCAGCATCGTGTAGTAGCCGACGATGCCCACCGTGTCGACGACGCCCTGCTCGCCGAAGGTGGCGACCAGCCGGGCGTAGGCGGCGTCGCCGACCTGCTGGGTGCGGATCAGCTCGTCGCAGAAATCGTAGAGCGCGGTCTCTTCCGTCGTCAGGTGCTCGGGGCGCCGCCGCTCGGCGATCGCCTGGGCCACGTCCGGGCGCACGCCGGCCTTGATGGCGATCGGGTAGTGGACCGCCCACTCGTACTGCTGGGTCCAGCTGCGCGCCGCCATCAGGATCACGAACTCGCTGTGACGCGGCTCGAGCCGCGACCGGTAGCGCAGGTAGTCGCCTATCGCGCGCGCCCGCGTCATCACCTCCGGACTGCGCAGCAGCGGGATGAAGGGTCCGGTCAGCTCGACGTTGCGGGCGCCGCGGAAGTCGGCGACGGCCTGCTGCTGCGCCGGCGTCAGCTGGTCGGCGGGAATCGGCGGCATCCGGTTCTGGGCGGAGGCCGGGGCGGCGGCGAGCACGGCGGCGAGCATCAGCACGGTAGCGCGCATCGGCAGTTCTCCACAGGGGTCAGACCCCTTTCCAGGCGTAGCCAGACTTCCTATGGCAATCGCTGCCACTGTTCTGGCCGCAGCCAGAAAGGGGTCTGACCCCTGTATCATGCGCGCGGCGATGCCTCGACGTCTGCTCCCGTTTGCAGCGCTCCTGGCGGCGGTCGCCTGCGGGCCCCCGGCACCGCCGACGCCGCTCCGCGTGTTCGCGTCCAACGGCATTCGCGCACTCCTCGACGACGTCCGGCCGCGTCTCGAAGCGGCCGCCGGGCGGCCGATCGCCGTCGACTACAGCACCGCCGCCGCCCTGCGCCGCCGCATCGACGACGGCGACGTGCCCGACATCGCGGTGCTGACCGCGCCGATCGTCGCCGAGCTCGCCGCCCAGGGCCGCCTGGCCGCCGACGCCGGCCGCGACCTGGCCCAGGTCGGCGTGGGCATCGGCGTGCGAACCGGAGCCCCCGTGGTGCCCGTGGATACCCCCGACGCGGTGAAGGCGCTGCTCCTCGCCGCCGGCTCGGTGGTCTTCACCGCCGAAGGCCAGAGCCGCGCGACCATCGACGCCGCCTTCGCCACGCTCGGCATCACCGCCGCGATGCTCCCCAAGACCGTGCTGCGCGGACCGGGCGAGGCGCCGGGAATCGTCGCGCGCGGCGAGGCCGACGTGGTGCTGACGCTGGTGAGCGAGATCGTCGAGGTCCCCGGCGTGACGCTCGTCGGCCCCTTCCCACCGCCACTGCAGCGCTCGGTCACCTTCACCGCGGCACGCGGTGTCGGCGCCACCGATCCAGCGGCCGCGGATCGCCTGCTGGACGCCCTGGCCGGCGTCGAGACCGCCCGCCGCCTCGGCGCACACGGACTCGAGCCGCCGCCGGCCCGCTGAGGACCCACCGCCGTGCGCACCGCGACCCGCCGCGAGTTCCTGGCCCTGGCGACCAGCGTCGTCGCCGGCGCGGCGACGCCCCGCGCCATGGCACAGGGGACCCCACCTCCCGACCTGCTCATCGCCGGCGGCCACGTGATCGACCCGGCGAGCGGACTGTCGGCGGTGCGCGACGTGGCGATCACCGGCGGCCGCATCACGCGCGTCGCCGCCGGCCTGCCCACCGCCGGCGCCCGGCGCATCATCGACGCCCGCGGCCGCTACGTCACGCCGGGCCTGATCGATCTGCACGTCCACGTCTACGACGCGGTAGTGCCGATCTCGATCGACGTGGACAGGGCGTGTTTGGCCCGCGGCACGACCACCGCCGTCGACGGCGGTTCGGCCGGCGCCAACACCTTCGCCGGGTTCCGCAAGCACGTCATCGCCCGGGCCCGCACCCGCGTCTTCGCGCTGCTCAACATCTCGAAGATCGGCCTGGCCGACGGCAACGAGTACTCGGACCTGCGCTTCGTCGATCCGGACCTGGCGGTGAAGGTCATCGAGCAGCACCGCGACGTCATCCTCGGGGTGAAGGTGCGGCTGACGCCCGACATCGTCGGCGGCCAGGATCTCGAGGTGCTGCGCCGGGCGGTTCAGGCGGCCGTCGCGGTGCAGCTGCCGCTCATGGTCCACATCGGCGGCGGTGCCTCGCCCCTCGAACGCACCCTGGAGATGCTTCGTCCGGGCGACGTCGTCACCCACGCGCTGCACGGGCGCAGCGGACAGATCCTCGACGCCACCGGCCAGGTGCTCCCGGCCGTCGTTGCGGCGCAGCAACGCGGTGTTCTGATGGACATCGGCCACGGGTCGGGCAACCTGTCGTTCGCGGTGGCCGAGCGCGCCGCGGCCGACGGCTGGTTCCCCGACACAATCTCGAGCGACATCCACTCGGGCAACGTCAACGGCCCGGTGGTCGATCTGCCGACCACGCTCTCGAAGTTCCTGATGCTCGGGATGCCGCTGGAAGGGGTGATCCGCGCCGCCACGGCGGCGCCTGCCGCGGCGCTGAAGATTCCCGGCGCCCCGGGCACGCTGGCCGAAGGCGCCCCGGCCGACGTCGCCCTCCTGGAGATGCAGGAGGGCTCGTTCACCTTCACCGACTCGCTGCGGCAGACGCGCCCGGCGACTCGCCGCCTGGCGCACGTGATGACGATCCGCGCCGGCCAGGTCGTGAACGTGTAGGCCAGAGCTTCAGCTCTGCCGACTCAGCGGCAGCTCTAAAGAGCTGCCCTACGTTCCGTGCGCAAGCTGCCCTGCGCCCTACTCCGGCCGCGGCGACACCATGATCGCCTTGAGCGACGCCTGGTCGCCCTTGAGCGCCGTCTCGCCTGCCGGGTACTTGTTCATCGACAGGAAGTAGGCGATGAGGGCGCCGATGTCCTCGGCGGTGAGACTGCCGGGGTTGTCCATGGGCATCTCGGCCATGGCGTCGTTGATGCCGGAGAGCGGCCGGCCGACGTAGGCGCGGTTGAACTCGGCGCCGCTGAACTTGGCCGGCTCGTGGCAGGTGGCGCACTTCTCGGCGTAGACCTCCTTGCCGGTTTCGGCCTGGGCGGCGGTGTAGACGCCGTCGGCGGTGCTGGGACCGGCGGCGGGCGCCTGCGCCCGCGGGGCCGAGGCCGCACACGCGGCGAGGACGAGCGCTCCGAGCAGGGTCACGACACGGCGAGTCATGCCTTCCATCCTACCAGCCCCGACCGGGGATGGCGGCGGCGCGGCTACTTCAGGGCGCGATAGGCCGCGAAGTCGCGCCACACCAGGTCGAGGGTCGCCGGGTTCAGCGTGGCGACATCGGCCACCGGCGGGGTCTTGTCCGAGAAGAGCTCCAGCCGGGCCGTGCGGCAGTGCGGGCCGAAGGCGTCCGGGTCGAACACGTAGAGCCCCTCGTGGATGGCGTCGGTGGCCGAGATGCGCCGCTCGATGAGGAACGGGTGGATCGGCGTCACCTCGGCCGTGCCGCAGAACGCGCGCAGCCGCGTGAACCCGGACACGAAGCGCTTGATCGGCGGCAGCGCCACCCCTTGGGTCATCACCAGGCCGCGCGCCACCTTGGCCCAGAAGCCCTCTTCGCGCTTGGGCGTGACCCGCACCAGCAGCACGCTCGGCGCATCGGCGACGTAGTCGGTCCAGTTGGCGAAATCCATCGACGCGCGCAGGCCGGCATACGCCGAGGCCGGCGTCACCAGCGACACGTCGAAGCCCTCCGCGGTCACCTGGTAGGGATTGAGGCTGCCGGTGCGCCGCGCGATGTCTTCCTGCAGCGTCTCGACCGGCAGCGTGCGCGCGGGCTCGACCGGCAGGCGCGTGGGATCCGGCGCCGCCGTCGTGGCTCGCGCCGCCTCGGCCGCCGCCACCACCTCACACACCGCGTCGCGTCGCACGATCCGCGCGTCGTCGGGCTCGTCGCTCTCCTTGGCGGCGAGAAGCGACGTGATGCCGATGACGTCGCCGCCGGGCCCGAACACCGGACCGCCGACGCTGCCCGGCCGCAGCCGCAGGTCGGCGATCATCGTCCGCGACGCCACCCGCTGCACGTCGCCTTCGAAGACGTCGGTGCCGCGCAGGATCGGCAGCCCCAGCGCCGCCACCTCCTGGCCGTTGGCGAGCGGCGTCTTCAGCGGTCGGTCGCAGGCGAGCGGCAGCGGCGCCAGGCCGGCGGCCGCATCGGGGTCGACACCCAGCACGACGACGTCGTTGTCGCGATCGGCGACGAGCACCGTGCCGCGCACCTTGACGGTCGGCGTGAGTTGCACCTCGATGGCCGTCGCGTCGCCGATCGCCTGCCGGCTGGTCACGACCAGGCCGCGCGCATCGGCGAGAAAACCCGACGCGTGCGCCGTGGGCGTCCACAGCCGCACGATGCTGTCCTGCCACAGCAGCACGACGTCGGTGGAGGTGGCGACGCCGGACGACCCGCCGCCCGAGGCCACCTCGGCATTGGCGGCGGTGAGGGCCAAGGTCGTCTCCCGGCCGGCCACGACCTCCACTTCCTGGCGCCACTGGTAAGCGCGCCCCGCCAGGGCCAGCGGCTGATCGGACTCCACCACGTAGCGGCCGGGCGCCAGCCGCACGGCGACCGCGCCGTCGGCGCCGGTCACGACCCGGCGCGGCGTCGCCGTCGGCGGGTCGTCGCTGACGAGCAGGGCGTGCCGCGGCACCGGCACGTCGGGCCGGCCGGCGTTCTCGACGGTCACCGTGATGCGCAGCGTCGGGCCGCCCTGGCCATGGGCCGCCGCCGCGGCCAGCAGCACCAGCGCGGCCGCCAGACCGGCGGCCGCCGCCGGCCGCGTCGGCGCGAGGTGGACTCGCCAGGGTCGCATGTCGCCCATCGTAGCGCCCCAGGCAGCTCTGAAGCGCTGCCCTACGCAGACACGCTCGCCGGCTGCAAACGTTCCGGCGGCCGGTTCCGTCTAAGCCGGGGTGGATACGCTCCTTCGCGACGTCGTCTACTCGCTGCGCAAGCTCGGCTCGGCCCGCGTCTTCACCGCCACGGCGGTGCTCACCCTGGCGCTGGGCATCGGCGGCACCACCGCCATCTTCACGCTGATCCACGCCGTGATGCTCAAGTCGCTGCCGGTGGCCGACCCGGCGGCGCTGTATCGCATCGGCGACGGCGACAACTGCTGCGTCCAGGGCGGCCCGCAGGATCGCTGGGGCATGTTCACCTTCCCGCTGTTCGAGCGGATCCAGGCCGAGGTGCCGGAGTTCGAGTCGCTCACCGCGTTCCAGGCCGGCCGCAACCGCCTGAGCGTCCGCCGCGAGGGGGAGTCGACGCCGCGGCCGCTGCGCGCCATCTTCGCCAGCGGCACCTATTTCACGACCCTGGGCGTCGGCGCCTTCGCCGGCCGCGTCTACACCGCCGACGACGACCGGCCGTCGGCGCCGCCCGTGGTGGTGATGGCCTACCACGCCTGGCAGGGCGTCTACGGCGGCGACGCGGCGATCGTCGGCAGCACGCTCGTCGTCGAGGGCCAGGCGTTCACCGTGGCCGGGGTGGCGCCGCCGGGCTTCTTCGGCGAGACGCTGCAGGCCAATCCGCCCGACCTGTGGGTGCCGCTGCAGCAGGAGCCGCTCATCAGCGGCAACGAGACGTCGCTGCTGCGCCAGCCCATTTCGGCCTGGCTGCGGGTGATCGGCCGGCTGAAGCCGGGCGCCTCGATCGCCGGGATGGACGCGCGCCTCACCGGTCTGCTGCGGCAGTGGATGCAGCACGAGGCCGGCTATCCCCCCAACTGGATGGCCGAGATCGAGCGCGTGCTGCCCCAGCAGAGCATCACGGTCGTCCCCGCCGGCGCCGGCGTCGGCGTGATGAAGGAGCAGTACGGGCGCAGCCTGCGCATCCTGCTCGGCGTGTGCGCGCTGGTGCTGCTCATCGCCTGCGCCAATGTCGCCAACCTGCTGCTCGCCCGCGCGGTGTCGCGGCGGGCGCAGACCGCCGTGCGCCTGGCGATGGGCGCCTCGCGGGCGCAGATCGTCACCGAGGCGCTGGTGGAAAGCGTGGTGCTGGCGATCGGCGGCGCCGTCGTCGGCCTGCTGGTGGCCACCGGCGCGGCCCGGCTGCTGCTGTCGCTCGCCTTCTCGGGCGCGGCGGTGCTGCCGATCGAGACCACGCCGTCGCCGATCGTCCTGGCGTTCGCCACCGGGCTGGCCGTCGTCACCGGGCTGCTGTTCGGCGCCGCGCCGGCGTGGTTCGCCACCCGCACCGATCCCATCGAGGCGCTGCGCGGCTCGGGCCGCACCGCCGGCGACCGCTCGTCGTTCGCCCGCACGGCGCTGCTGGTGGTGCAGGCGGCGCTCAGCGTGGTCCTGGTGGCCGGCTCGACGATGCTCGGCCGCAGCCTCGGCAACCTGCAGGGGCAGGACTTCGGGTTCACCCGCGAGGGCCGGGTCATCGTCTCGGTCGGCCGTCCGTCGGCGGCGGTCACCCCGGGCGACCGGCTCACCGCGCTCTATCGCGATCTCGAAGGCCGGCTGGAGCGCATCCCGGGCGTGCGCGGCGCCGGGCTGGCCCTCTACAACCCGCTCACCAACAACTGGGGCGAGGGCGTCCTCATCGCCGGCAAGCCGGCGCCGGCCCCCGGCGCCGAAACCGGCGCGTCGTGGGACCGGGTCAGCAGCGACTACCTGCAGGAGCTCGGCGTGTCACTGGCCCGCGGCCGCTTCTTCACCGACGCCGACAACGAACAGTCCGAGGCGGTGGCGATCGTCAACGAGGCGTTCGTGCGCCGGTTCTTCACCGCCGACGAGGATCCGATCGACCAGCACTTCGGCCTCAACATGCCCGAGAACGTCAACCACTTCCGCATCGTCGGCGTCATCAAGGACGCCCGGTTCGCCAGCTTCCAGCTCGATCGGCCGACCCGGCCGATGTTCTACGTGCCGCTCACCCAGACCGTGGACTACGCCAACCCGATCATGCGCCGGGTGCAGACCGCGTCGCTCTACGTGGGCGGCATCCTGCTGGTGACCGACACGGCGCCGGGCGCCATCGAGCCGCAGGTGGCGCGGGCGCTGGCCGACGCCGACCCCAACCTCACGGTGATCGACATCCGCTCGCTCGAACAGCAGGTGCAGGTGGTGCTCAACCAGCAGCGCGCGGTGAGCAGCCTGGCCGGGCTGTTCGGCGCCGTGGCGCTGGTGCTGGCCGGCATCGGCCTTTACGGCGTCACCGCCTACTCGGTCGCCCGGCGCACCAGCGAGATTGGCGTGCGGATGGCCCTGGGCGCCGATCGCGGCAAGGTGATGAGCCTGGTCCTCGGCAGCGCCTTCAAGCGCGTCGCCGCCGGGCTGGCGCTGGGCCTGCCGCTGGCCGTCGGGGCCGGCTACCTGCTGTCGGCGCAGCTCTACGGCATCTCGTTCTGGGATCCGGTGGCGCTCGGCGTCGCCACCGGCTTGCTCGGCCTGGCGGCGCTCGTCGCCAGCGTGGTGCCGGCGACGCGGGCCGCCGGCCTGGCGCCGATGCGCGCCCTGCGCACCGAATAAGCCCGGCCCGCCCTGCGGCATCATGGCGTGTGCTCACCGACACGCTGTGCACGCGCTGCGGCCTGTGCTGCGACGGCACGCTGCTCGGCGACGTCGAGCTCACCGGCCGGCGTGAGGCGACCCGTCTGGCCGCGCTCGGCCTCGACGTGGACGGCGACGACGCCGACGTCGACGTGCTGGCGCTGCCCTGCACCGGCCTGTGCGGCACGCGCTGCGCCGTCTACGCCCATCGGCCGCAGGCCTGCCGCACCTTCGAGTGCCGGCTGCTGCAGGACGCCCGGCGCGGCGCGATCGGCGTGGACGACGCACTGAAGGCGATCACACGCGCGCGGGCCCGGGCCGGGCGGGTGCGGGCGCTCCTGCCACGCCGGGGCTCCGGCCTGCCGCTCGCCGAACAGGTCGCCGCCGCGTTGGCCGCCTCCGCCGGCCACTCGTCCCCGGCGGCCCGACGCCGGACCCGCCTGCGACGGGCGGTGACGGCATGGCAGCGCGCCATTCGCGGCACGTTCCTCGACTGACGCGGGCGCGGACCGGCGGGGGCTGACATGAACGTCGTTCATGGCGGCGATGGCCACTCTGCGCTGGATTCATCGCCGCCGGCCGGCTACCGTCACCGCATGATCGAGTCGCTGCGGCGCGATCTGCGCCACGCTGCCCGCGGGCTCGCCGCCCGCCCCACCCACGCCGTCGTCGTCGTCGCCACGCTGGCGCTGGTCATCGGCGCGGCCAGCGCCGTGCTCAGTGTGGTCAACGCCACGATGGTGCGGCCGCTGCCCTATCCGGACAACGACCGCCTGGTGCAGCTGTTCCTGATGCCGCCCGGCGCCACCGCCTGGTCCGATCGCAACCCGCTCAACCCCGCTGTCCTGCAACGGTTCCGCGAGCGGCTGCGGCAGGTCGAGACGATTGAAGGGCTGTGGTCGCGCGAACGGGCGCTCGGCGGCGACGTCGAGCCCGAGACGGTGACCGCTGGCGCGGTGTCGGCGGGCCTGTTCGCGCTGTTCGGCGGGTCGGCGGCGCTCGGCCGTACGTTCACCGAGCCCGAGGACCGCGACAACGCCCGCGTGGTGGTGCTGGGCCATTCGCTGTGGCAGCGCCGCTTCGGCGCCGACCCGGCGATCGTCGGCCAGACCGTGCTCATCGACCGCGAGCCGCACGAAGTCATCGGCGTCATGCCGGCCGGCTTCGTCACGGCGTTCACGCCGACGGAGCTGTGGACGCCTCTGAACGCCGCCTCGAGCACGCTGGCCGCCGGCTCGACGTTCGTGCTGAGCTTTGCGCGCCTCCGTCCGGGCGTGTCCCCGCGGCAGCTCGACGCCGAGCTGGTCACCGCCATGGAGGAGGTGGCGGCGGAATCGCCCACGGTCTGGACGGGATGGCGCCCGACGTCGGCCGACGTGCGCGACGCGCAATTCCGCCTGCTGCGGCCGAGCCTCCTGGCGCTGGTCGGGGCGATGGCGGCGCTCGTCCTGCTCGCCGCGGCCAACCTCGCCAACCTCACGCTGGCGCAGATCGTGACGCGCCGCCCGGAGTTGGCGCTGCGCGCCGCGCTCGGCGGCGGCCGGCTGGCCGTGCTCCGCCTGCAGCTCGCCGAGGCGGTGCTGCTGGCCGTCGCCGGCGGCCTCGCCGGCGTGCTGCTGGGCGGATGGTCGCTGCCGGCGCTGCTGGCGCTCGACCCGGCGCTGGCGCGCACCGTCGGCGACGTCGCCCTCGACTGGCGCGTCCAGCTCGCCACCGCCGCGCTCACCGTGCTGGTCGTGCTCGTCGCCGGCGTGCTGCCGCTGGTCCGCGAACTCGGCGGCGATCTCGCCCGAGGCATCGCCGATGGCAACCGGCGCGCCGCCGGATCGCGCCGCGATCATCGCATGCGCGCCTGGCTGGTTGGCGCCGAGTGCGCCCTGGCGGTCGTGCTGCTCGCCGCCGGGGCGCTGCTGCTGAGCGCGTTCAGCCGCGCGTCGCAGCTCGACCCCGGCTTCGATCCGCGGTCGGTCCTGGGCGCCCAGCTGCGGCTCTCGGCCACCGCCTACCCGAGCGAGGCCGCGCGCGGCGCGCTCATCGACCGCGTGCTCGAGCAGGTGCGCGGGATCCCCGGCGTGGAGAGCGCCGGCGCGACGCTCAACCGCTTCGTGCCGGGATTCTCCTTCGTCACCCCGGTGCGCATCGAGGGCCAACCGCGGCCCGACGGTGACGCCCACACGGTGCAGTTCCGCCGCGGCAGTCCCGGCTACTTCGAGACGATGCGCATTCCGGTCCTCCGCGGCCGGGCCTTCCTCGACCGTGACGGTCCCGACGCGCCCCCAGTCGCCGTCGTCAGCCAGCGGTTCGCCGACCAGCACTGGCCGGGGCAGGACCCGATCGGCCGCCGCCTGCTGCGCGGCGCCAGCCCCAACCTGTTGACCGTCGTCGGCGTCGTCGGCGACGTCAGCGATGTCGGCTTCGGCCAGCCGCCGGCGCCCACCGTCTATGTCGCCTTCAGCCAGAACAACGTCGCCATCACGCCGGTGTCGCTGGTGGTGCGGACCACGGGCGATCCGCTGTCCTTCGTGCCGGCGGTGCGCGCCGCCGTGTTCGCGGCCGACCCGGCCCAGCCGATCGACTCGGTGACCACCCTCGAGCGATTCCTCGACGATTCGCTGGGCCCGCAGCGCTTCCGCAGCACGCTGCTGCTGGGGCTCGGCGGCATCGGCCTGCTGCTGGCCGGGCTCGGCGTCTACGGCGTCACCGCTCGGTCGGTCGAGGAGCGCAGCCGCGAGCTGGGCGTGCGGCAGGCGCTCGGCGCCTCGCCGGCGGCGCTGCTGCGGATGGTGCTGGCGCAGGCGCTCGCCGTGGTCGGCGTCGGGATGGCGATCGGCGGCGCACTCGCCACCGGCGCGGTCGCGCTGCTGCTGCGCACGCTGCCCAATCTCGAACAGGCGGAACGCTGGTGGGCCGTGCCGGCCGTCGCCGCGCTGCTCCTGGTGGCCGCTGCCGCGGCGCTGGTCCCGGCGCGGCGGGCCCTGGCGGTGGAGCCGATGGCGGCCGTGCGCGCCGAGTGAACGCGGCGTCGCCGACCGCAGGCACGCGGCGGGCGCGGATCAGCGGCGCGGGCGATGGGCGCGGGCCGGCATCGCCTGCGCCGCCATCAGCGCGACGAAGTCCTTCTGCCACTTCGGCTCGGGCCGACTGCGCAGCGTCGCCGCCTTCCAGGCCCGGAACACTCCGCGACGGCCGATGCGGACCGCGCGCACGGTGCCGGCCTTCAGCGCCGGCTCGATGGCCCACCGGGCCATGATCCCGATGCCCTGCCCGGCGCGGATCAGCTCGAGGATCGCCTCGGTGAGCGGCACCTTCGAGACCCGGCCCGGCTCGACCCCGGCCGGCGTGAGCACGTAGCGGTAGATGTCGCTGCTGCGGCGATCCAGGTTGTAGAGCAGCAGGTGCGTGCCGCCCAGGTCCACGGGCTCGACGTGCGGCCGGCGCGCGAACGGGTGCGACGGCGCCACCACCGCCACCAGCTCGTCCTTGAACACCGGCTGCGTCGCCAGGCGTGGGTCGTCGCGGCCATCGGTGATGAAGGCCAGGTCGATCTCGCCCTCGAGGAGCGCCTCCACCGGGCGGTCGGTGGCGGCGACCACGATCTGCACCTCCACCGCCGGGTAGGACGTGTGGAACTTCTCCAGCAGCGGCGGCAGCCAGTGGTAACCCGTGTTGCACTGCGTGCACAGTCGCAGCCGGCCGGCGTCGGGTGCGGCCAGCGATCGCAGTTCGTGTTCGGTGCGCACCAGGTCGTCGAGGACGCGCCGTGCCGCGGCCAGCAGCCGTTCGCCGGCCGGCGTCAGCGCCATGCGCCGGCCGAGGCGCAGGAACAGCGGCGTCTCGAGCCGCGCTTCGACATCGCGCAGCTGGTGCGACAGCGCCGACTGGGTCAGGTGCAGCCGCTCGGCGGCCCGGGTGACGCTGCCGGTGTCGGCGATGGCGCTGACCAGCGCGAGGTGGCGGACCTCGAGCGCCGTGACTGGTCCATGAAGCACGCTCATGACGTCAGACTCTAGCATGCGGCGCGTTCACCTGACGCTGTGGGACAATCACCGTCCGGATCGTGAGCTCCCCCTTCCGCGCCCTCCGTTCGCGCAACTACCGGCTGTTCTTCATCGGTCAGGGCATCTCGCTCATCGGCTCGTGGATGACCCGGCTGGCCACCGCCTGGCTGGTCTACCGGCTCACCGACTCGGCGTTCCTGCTCGGGCTGGTGAGCTTCGCCAGCCAGGTGCCGGCGATGGTCCTGCCGCCGCTGGCCGGGGTGTGGGTGGACCGCTGGGACCGCCACAAGGTGCTCATCGCCACCCAGGTGCTGGCGATGCTGCAGTCGCTGGCGATGGCGGCCCTGACGCTGAGCGGCCACGTCAACATGCCGTGGATCATCGGCCTGGCGCTGTTCCAGGGCCTGGTCAACGCGGTGGAGATCCCGACCCGCCAGTCCTTCGTGGTCCGGATGATCGACGACCGCGCCGACCTGGGCAATGCCATCGCCCTCAACTCGTCGAACTTCAACGCCGCGCGGCTGGTCGGGCCGGCCATCGCCGGCGCGGTGGTGGCCGCCGTCGGCGAGGGGCTGTGCTTCCTCCTCGACGGACTCAGCTACCTGGCGGTGATCGGCGGCCTGCTGGCGATGCGGCTGGCGCCCGACGTGCGGCCGCCGGCGACGCGGCACGTCTGGCACGAGCTGGCCGAGGGCTGGCACTACGTCCTGGGCTCGTCGCCGATCCGCGTGCTGCTCACCTTCCTCGCCGCCGTCGGCGTGATGAGCGCGCCCTACACGGCACTCATGCCGCTGGTCGCCGGGCGCACGCTGGGCGGCGGACCCAACACGCTCGGCTGGCTCATGGCCGCCTCGGGCATCGGCGCGCTGGTGTGCGCGGTGCGCCTGGTGCTGCGCACCTCGGTCGTCGGCTTGGGCCGGCTGATGGCCCTGGCCACGGCCACCTTCGGCCTCGCCGTCGCGCTGCTCGGCCTGTCGCAGTGGTTCTGGGCCTCGATGACGCTCATGGTGCTCACCGGCTACGGCCTGATGTACCAGGTGGTGGCCACCAACACCATCGTCCAGACCATCGTGGACGACGACAAGCGCGGCCGGGTGATGTCGTTCTACACGATCGCGCTGCTCGGCTCGGCGCCGCTCGGCAGCCTCGTCGGGGGATCGGTGGCGGCGCGGATCGGCGTCCAGGCCACCTTCGTGGCGTGCGGCATCGGCTGCACGCTGGCGGCGCTGTGGTTCTGGCGCCAGCTGCCGGCGATCCGCGCCGCGGTGCGGCCGCGCTACGTCGAGCTCGGCATCCTGCCCGAGGCCTGAGGGCCCGAGTCGCCTACGACGACGATCCCATCAGCGCCGCGGCCTGCTCGGCCCACACCCGCGCGCCCCGCCGCGCGACGATCCCGGGCAGCGCCTCGATGTCGGCGGCGGTGGTGTGGAAGTTCACCACGCAGGCCCGCAGCACGTAGCGGCCGCGGATGACCGCGTTGGAGACGAACGCCTCTCCCTCGCGCTGCAGGCGGTCGAGCAGCGTGCGATTCACCTGGTCGATCGCGCGCTCTCCGGCGACGGTGCCGACGTCGGCCCGCAGGTCGGGGGGCACGTAACGAAACGTCGTGATGCTGAGGCCCTGGCTGGTCAGCTCGAGGTCCGGATGGCGGGTCACGGCATCGGCGAGCGTCCGGGCCAGACGGATGTCGTCGCCGATCATCGCGCGGTAGCCGGCCGCGCCGGCGTGTCGCAGCGCCAGCCACACCTTCAGCGCCTTGAAGCCGCGGCTGTTCTGCGGCCCGAAGTCGAGGTAGTTGGTGGCGTGTTCGTCGAAGTGGTAGTAGGGCGGGTGATAGGCGAAGGCGGCGCGCAGCCGCTCGGGATCGCGGACCAGCACGCAGCCGGCCTCGATCGGCGCATAGAGCCACTTGTGCGGGTCGAGCGCCACCGAGTCGGCCAGGGCCAGCGCCTTCAGGTCGGCGGGCGCGTCGGGCAGGGCCGCGGCGAAGGCGCCGTAGGCGCCATCGACGTGGAACCACACCCGGTGCTGCCGGCAAAGCGCCGCGATCTCGCCCAGCGGGTCGATGGCGCCGGTGCCGACCGAGCCGGCGGTGCCGACGACGAAGGCCGGGATGTCGCCGGCGGCGATGTCCTGTTCGAGCTGGCCGGCCAGCGCCGCGACGTCCAGGCGCAGGCGATCGTCGGTGGGAATCCAGCGGATCGCGTCGGTGCCCAGGCCGATCGTGTCGGCGGACTTGTGGAGCCAGGTGTGGGCGTCCGCCGACGCGTAGGCACGCAGCCTCCGGCCCGGGCCGCCGGCCACGCCCGCTGCCCGCACGTCCCAGGGCGCCGCCGCGGCCCGGGCCGCCAGGACGCCGATCATGTTGGCCAGGTTGCCGCCGCTGGCGATGAGGCCACCGCAGCCGGCCGGATAGCCGATGAACTCGGCGATCCACCGGATCGTCTGCGCCTCGATCTCGGTGGCCGCCGGCGACAGCGTCCAGGCGCCGACGTTGGCGTTGAGGGCGGCGGCCAGCAGGTCGCCGAGCATCCCGATCGGCGCCGGCGACGAGGTGATGTAGCCGAAGAAGCGCGGGTGGGCGTTGAAGAGCGAGTGCTGGAACAGCCGCCGGGTCGTCTCCTCGAGCAGCGGCCCCGGCGCGGTGCCGGCGTCGGGCAGGGGCCCGTTCAACGCCAGGGCCTCGCGCACCGCCGACGGCGATTGGTCGCGGGTCACCGGGCCGTCGGGAATGGCCGCGAGACTCGCGGCCAGCTGGTCGACGAGCTGGTGGCCGAGCGAGCGGAAGGTGGCGGCGTCCATCGCCAGCGGCGCGGTGCGGGTCATGCGCGGATCCCTTCGAAGAGGTCGGCCTCGCGGGCGCGGCCGCCGTTGACGGTGCTGAAGGCGCGATAGAACGACTGCCAGCCCCACAGCGCCTCGTGCTCGGCGGGCGGCAGGTTGCGCAGCCGCTCGTAGGCGGCCACCTGCGAGGCGTGACACGAGATCGCCCGCCACACGGTGGGCCACAGGTCCCGGGTGTCGATGACGGTGGTGATCGCCCACTCCGGCCACGGCGTGGCCTGCCGTTCGTGGCCGTCCACGCGCGACACGAGGCGGCGGAAGGCGGCCTCGAACGCCTGCCAGGCCGGGCCGGGCCAGGCCAGGTAGTAGAGCTTGGTGACGGCGTGCGGCGCCTCGCCGGGGCCGTGTCCCTTGCCGTCCGACGGGCCCGGCGTCGCCGCGGCCACCACCGCCGCGGTCGCAAACTGCGAGATCGCGATGTGGTCGGGATGGCCATACGCGCCGTCGGGGCCGAAGGTGACGACCACGTCGGGGCGCAGCCGGCGAATGTGCCGGGCGATCGTGCCGACCACCTCGCCCGGGTCGGCGCGATCGAGCTGCTGATCGCGGTAGTCGAGGGTGATGAGCTCGCCGACGCCGAGCGTGGTGGCGGCGGCCCGCAGTTCGGCGCGGCGGATGTCGGCCAGCGCAGCGGCGCCCGGATGGCCGTCGCTGCCCGGCGCCCGACCTTCGAAGCGCCCGGCGTCACCGGGGGTGGCGGTGAGCACCGACACCTCGGCACCCTGGGCGGCGTACTTGGCGAGCGTGCCGCCGAACCCCATCGATTCGTCGTCGGGGTGGGCGAGCACGGCCATCAGTTTCGGAGCAGACATCTCGGCCTCTGTCCAGATCACGACGCCGGTGGCGGACTCCCGCCACCAGTCGCCGCGTCACCGGGTGATCACCGTTTCGAGGTACTCGCCGGGCACCACCAGGCCAGCGGAGCCGGGACGGCGCGACGACTCGAGCAGGGCCAGCAGATCGGCCTCGAGCGCGGCCTGCTTGACGGCGTCGAGGGCGGCGAACGCCTTGTGGGTCGGCCCGTAGCAGGCGCGAAACACGTCCACGAAGTGTTGCGCCGACTCGTAGCGGAAGGCGAACGACCTCACCTGGTGATCGATCCGCGCCACGCCCGGGAAGAGCAAATCGAGATGCGCCGTCGTGCCCCACAGCATCGGCGAGCGCACGCCGGGCAGGGGCGGCACGTAGGCGGCCACCGTGCGGAGCAGGGCGCCGACAAAGCCGGCCGGCGTCCACGACGCCAGGCCGATGCGGCCGCCGGGGCGGCACACGCGGGCCAGTTCGCGCGCCGTCTGCTCGTGGTCGGGCGCGAACATCGTCCCGAACGTGGACAGGACGACGTCGAAGGCGGCCTCGGGATAGGGCAGCGCCTCGGCGTCGGCGACTTCGAAGCGGACGTCGAGGCCCTCGGCCAGGGCGCGGGCCCGGCCGCGTTCCAGCAGGGCCGGGACGTAGTCGGTCGAGGTGACGCGGGCGAAGCGCCGCGCCGCCGCCAGGGTGGCGTTGCCGTTGCCGGCCGCCACGTCGAGCACGCGTTCGCCGCCGCCGACGTCCACCGCCTCGGCGAGGGTCTCGCCGACGATCTGCAGCGTGGTGCCGATGACGGCGAAATCGCCCGACGCCCACATCGCCTGCTGCCGCGCCTTCACCGAGGGCGGCCCGACGGGCAGGACGGCCGGGTCGCAGGTGACCACCGTGGTCCGGGTTGACGTGGTCGCCATGGCCCTACCCTCGCAGCGCCGCTTCGATGGCCGCCAGGTGGTGGTAGCTGTGGCGCACCGCGTGGTCCTCCAGCATGAACTGGCAGGTGAGCGGGGCGTCGTCGTTCAGCGAGATGCCGTTGGCGCGATCGAGTTCGGCGTCGCTCAGAGCGCGGATGACCGCGGCGGCCGTGGCGCTGTTCGTCACCAGCAGGTCGAGCGCCTCGCGCTGGGTGACCGCGTCCTGCTCGGCGGCGTGGCGGGCGTTGAGGGCATGGACATCGGCCCAGGTGACGCCGGTGATCGCCTCGCCCGCCGCCAGCTTCTGCGCCAGCTCGATTTCGAGCGGGTACATGGCGGCGACGTGATGCACGACCACGCCGACCTTGCGGCCGTCGCGGGGAATCCGCGTCTGCCACTGGGCCGCGGTGAGGCCGGCGGCCAGCGTCGCCAGCCGGTGGGCGCCGGCTTCGAGCCGGTCGGCCAGCGCGGTGGCGCGGGCGGTGCCTGTGGGGGTGATCGTCTCGAGAGTCGCTGCGGTCGTCATAGACTGGAACCTCCGTCGGTGCGGCGCGTCACTGCGTCGCGTGCATCCGACGATACGAACCGAGGTCGGCCTCGAGCCATGCGCAACCGTCCGGGTGATCGCACCGACCGTCCGTCGTCGACGACGGCATGCTCGAGCGTCCCGATCACGTGCCCGACCGTCCGGGGGTGCTAGCGCCATGTCCACCGACGTGCTCTCGGACGTGCTCCGCGCCGTGCGGCTGACCGGCGCCGTCTACTTCGACTTCGAGTTGAGCGCGCCGTGGGTGGCCGAAGCGCCCGCCTCGCGCGACATCGCCGGCGCGGTGATGCCGGGGTCGCAGCGGGTCATCGAGTACCACGTGATCGCGCGCGGGGCGTGCTGGGGCCACGCCGTCGGCGAAGAGCCGCGGCGGCTCGGCGAGGGCGATCTCATCGTCTTCCCGCAGGGTCACCCGCACGTGATGTCGAGCGCGCCGGGGATGCGCGGCACGCCCGATCTGGCGATGTTCGCGCGGCCGACCACGCCCCTGCCGCTCATGTACGAGGTGGGCAGTGGCGGCGGCGACCGGGCCCGCATCGTCTGCGGCTTTCTCGGCCTCGACGAGCGCCCCTACAACCCGCTGCTGGAGGCCCTGCCGCCGGTGATCCACCTCGCCGCTGGGTCGAGCGGGTCGAGCGGCTGGCTGGGCACGCTGCTGCAGATCGCAATCGGCGAGTCCGGCAAGGCACGGGCGGGTGGCGAGAACATCCTGGCCCGGCTGTCGGAGCTGATGTTCGTCGAGACGGTGCGGCGCTACCTGGAGACACTGCCGGCGGCCGAGCGCGGCTGGCTGGCCGGACTGCGCGATCCGGTGGTGGGCCAGGCCCTGGCCGCGGTGCACAGTCGTCCCGCCGAGCCCTGGACGGTGGAAACACTGGCCCGGGCGGCCGGGTCGTCGCGTTCGGTGTTCGCCGAGCGGTTCACCGAGCTGGTCGGGCAGCCGCCGATGCAGTACCTGGCGATGTGGCGGATGCAGCTGGCCTCGCGGCTGCTCGGCGACGGGGCGCACGTGGCCGGCGTGGCCACGGCGGTCGGCTATGAATCGGAGGCGGCCTTCAGCCGCGCCTTCAAGAAGCTGGTCGGCCAGTCGCCGGCCATGTGGCGGAAGGCGGCGGCCGGCACCCGGCCGGGAGGCTGAGCGGCGTCGACATCGGCGCGTCGTCGGGGTTCGGCGGGTGTAGGCTCTGCCCCATGGTCGTCGCGCAGAACCTCGGGGAATACGGCGCGCTGGCGGCGTTCACGAGCGCGGCCTCGCGCGCCTGGGTCACGGTGCAGTCCGCGCTCACCGAGACACCGCCGGTGGCCTGGCTGGCGGTGGCCGCGGCCGTCGCGGTGCTCTGGTCGTTGCGATCGCGGTAGCCGGGCCTCCCTGCGCCGCACACGCGCCGCCCCCCGCGGCACGGCGCTGTCGGCCTGCCGCCGGCCCGGGAGGCGTATACTCCGGCCGCGGGGACGGCGATTTCCGGGTGGCTCGGCTTCCAAGGAGAGATCCATGGGCTCGACTCGACCTGATCGACGGGGATTCCTCAAGCGCGGCGCCGCGGCGGCCGGCGGCCTGACCTTCGGGGCGACGGCGCCGGCGAGCGGCCAGCACCACCAGGCGCCGATGATCAAGGAGGGGAAGGATCAGATCGCCTACGGCGAACGATCACCCCACGTCACCTCGGTGCGCATCGCCCATGGCGGCCGGCCCTCACCCGACGAGTGGGGGCTCACGTTCCACGTCGCCGCCCCGCTCCAGGACTCGGTCGGGATCATCACGCCGTCGTCGCTCCACTACATGGGAACGACGCGGGGCTCGTTCCTCCCGGACATCGATCCCCGGGAACACCGGCTGATGATCCACGGCCTGGTGGACCGCCCGCTGACCTTCACCGTCGACGACCTGAAGCGCCTCCCGTCGGTGACCCGCGTGCACTTCATCGAGTGTGCCGGCAACCGATCGTCGCGGCGGGCCAGGACCGTCCAGGAGACGCACGGCATGACCAGCTGCGCCGAGTGGACCGGCGTGCTGCTGTCCACGCTGCTCAAGGAATGCGGCCTGAAGGGCACGGCGACCTGGTTCGTCGCCGAAGGATCCGAGGAAGTGAAGGGCGCCTCGAGCATGCCGGTCGCCAAGGCGATGGACGACTGCATCGTCGCCTACGGCATGAACGGCGAGGCGGTGCGGCCGCAGCAAGGCTTCCCGGTACGGCTGATGGTGCCGGGCTTCGAGGGCATCTTCCACACCAAGTGGCTGCGGCGCATCAAGCTCGTGGACCGCTACTACATGAACTACAACGACTTCGGGCACCTCGATCGCGATCCCAAGGTGGCCGCGCTCGACTACCAGATCGGCCCGAAGTCGGTCATCACGTTCCCGTCCGGTGACCAGCGGCTGCCCGGCCGCGGCTTCTACGAGGTGAGCGGTCTGGCCTGGTCGGGGGGCGGCGCCGTCAGCAAGGTGGAGGTGTCCACCGACGGCGGCAGGCGCTGGCACGTGGCCGAGATCAAGGGCCCCGCGCATCGCATGGCGCACGCCCGGTTCGGCTACATGTGGAACTGGGACGGGCAGGAGACCGAGCTGCTGTCGCGCTGCACCGACGAGATCGGCCAGGTGCAGCCGTCGCGCGCCGAGATCGCCAGGTACTGGAACAAGCCGTTCGACGCCACCTTCAGCGTCCCCGGCCTGGACAACAGCATCCAGCCGTGGCGGATCGCCAGCGACGGGAGCGTCACCAATGGCTTTGCTTAGAGGGCTCGCCGTCGCGCTGCTCGTGGCGGCTCCGGCGTTGGCGCAGTCGCCCACCTACGGCGTGGGCCGCACGCCGAGCGCGGAGGAGATCCGCGCCTGGGACATCGCCATCGGCCCGCACGGCGCGGAGCTGCCGCCGGGACGCGGCACCGTCAAGGAGGGCGCCGTCCTGTACCGCACCAAAGGATGCGCCGGGTGCCACGGGGCGACCGGCCTCGAGGGCAAGGCGCCGATCCTGAAGAGCAAGGTCGGCCCGGAGGCGCAGCTCTGGGCGCGTGGCCGCATCCTGCCGCTGCGGGCGCCACACGCGACGACGGTGTGGGACTACATCAACCGGGCGATGCCGCTCAACCGCGAAGGGACCCTCACTCCTGACGAGGTCTACTCGCTGACCGCGTACCTGCTGTTCATCAACGACGTCATCAAGGAAGGCGAAACGCTCGACGCCGACAGCCTGCCGAAGGTGACGATGCCGATCGGGAGCGACTACGCGCCCCTGCCCGACTGGAAGCCGGGGATGCCGCGGCTCAAGGGCTACATCGAACACACCGGCAAGCGATAGCTCGGCGGTGGTCGCCGCTCGCGGCGAGCGTGGCCGGACGTGGTGGCACTACACTGCTGCCATGCCCGGAATCCCTGCGCTGCTTCGCCGTGCCTTGCTCGTCCTGCCGCTCGCCGCCGTCACCGCCGGGCTGACTGCCCAGCAGCAGACCCCGGTCCACCTGCCGGACATCCCGGCGAAGTTCGAGCGGCCGACCACCGGCTTCGACTACGAGAAGCGCATCGCCATGATTCCGATGCGCGACGGGGTGAAGCTCTACACCGTGATCGTCGTCCCCAAGGGCGCGAAGGACGTGCCGATCATCATGACCCGGACGCCGTACAACGCCGCCGGCCGCACCACCCGCGCCCAGTCGGCGTCGATGCTGGCGACCCTGCCGCAGGGCGACGAGGTGTTCGTGGCCGACGGCTACATCCGCGTCTTCCAGGACGTGCGCGGCAAGTACGGCTCGGAGGGCGACTACCTGATGACCCGGCCGCTGCGCGGGCCGCTCAACCCGACCGACACCGATCACTCGACCGACGCCTACGACACCATCGAGTGGCTGGTGAAGAACGTGCCCGAGTCCAACGGCCGCATCGGCATGCTGGGCAGCAGCTACGAGGGCTTCACGGTGGTGATGGCGCTGGTCAACCCGCACCCCGCCTTGAAGGTGGCGGCGCCGATGAGCCCGATGGTGGACGGCTGGATGGGCGACGACTGGTTCCACTTCGGCGCCTTCCGCCAGACCAACTTCGACTTCTTCGCCGGGCAGAGCGCCGGCCGCGCCGCCGGCAGCACCATCATCCGCCCCGGCTACGACGACTACGAGACGTTCCGCCGCGCCGGGTCGGCCGGCGACTACGCGCGCCGCCACGGCCTGGAGCAGCTGCCGATGTGGCGCAAGGTGTCGGAACACCCGGCCTACGACCAGTTCTGGTCGGAGCAGGCGCTCGACAAGGTGATGGCCAAGCAGCCACTCACCGTGCCGACGATGTGGATCCAGGGCATCTGGGACCAGGAAGACATGTGGGGCGCGATCCAGAGCTACCTGGCCGTCGAGCCGAAGGACACCACCAACACCCTCAACTATCTGGTGATGGGCCCGTGGCGGCACAGCGGCGTGAACTACGAGGGCTACTCGCTGGGCCCGCTGCGCTTCGAGGGCGACACCGCGCTGCAGTTCCGCCGCGACGTGCTGAAGCCGTTCTTCGACCAGTACCTGAAGCCGGGCGCCCCCACGGCCGACACGCCCGGCGTCTTCATCTACAACACTGGCGAGAACCACTGGGACCGCTTTCCGAAGTGGCCGCTGTCGTGCGAACAGGGCTGCCCGAATCAATCGAAGCCGCTGTACTTCACGGGCGGCTTCGGCCTGTCGTTCACCGCGCCGACGTCAGGCACGGCGACCGACGCCAGCGGCTACGACGAATACGTGTCCGACCCGGCCAAGCCGGTGCCCTACCTGCCGCGGCCGGTGCGCTTCGCCGACGGCGCCCGCTGGCAGACCTGGCTCTTGAGCGACCAGCGCACGATGGCCGATCGCACCGACGTGCTCAGCTACGTGACGCCGGTGCTCACCGAGCCGGTGCGGATCAGCGGCGCGCCGGTGGTCAACCTGGTGGCTTCCACCAGCGGCAGCGACAGCGACTGGGTGGTGAAGCTCATCGACGTCTATCCGGAAGAGATGTCGAGCGAGCCGGCGATGGGCGGCTACCAGTTCCCGGTGGCGATGGACATCTTCCGGGGCCGCTACCGCGAGAGCTTCAGCAACCCGAAGGCGCTGGCGTCGAACACGCCGCTGCCGTTCCGGTTCATCCTGCCGACGGCCAACCACGTGTTCCAGCCCGGCCACCGCATCATGGTGCAGGTGCAATCGAGCTGGTTCCCACTCTACGACCGCAACCCCCAGACCTTCGTGCCGAATATCTTCTTCGCGAAGGCCGCGGACTATGTGAAGGCGACCCAGCGGGTCTACCACGCGCCGGGCGCGGCGAGCTTCGTGGAGCTGCCGGTTACGCCGGCACGGCAGCCTTAGGCAGCTCCGCGACGTTCGCCAGCCCCTCGACCTTCCAGCACAGGTCCAGCAGCCGCCGCGCCTGCGCGTCGGGCAGCACGCCCTGGGCCAGGTCGAGGAACTTGCCCTCGAGGTCGGCGTCGGTCATCGGCCGCTCCAGGCTGCCGACCACGTGCTCGACGGTGTGACTCAGGGTGCGGCCGTCCTTGAGCGTGACCCTGGCCTTCACCTGGTGCTCTTCCACCGCCGGATCGACGGTGGCGGTCACGCGGTCTCGCAGGCCGACGATCACCGGGTCCTGAGCGTTGGCGTCGCTGAAGTCGCGCATCCCCGCCGAACCGCGGACGATCGCCAGCGCCGCCGCGAAGTAGACGCTGAACTTCGTCTCCAGCCCGGTCTGCGGCGTCTTCTTGCCGGTGAGTTCGAGCACCAGCGGGTGCACGCCCAGCTCGATGCGCTCGATCTGCGCGGCCTGCAACTGGTGCTGGTTGCGCAGCGTGATGCAGGCGTCGATGGTCGGGTGGATGACGATGCCGCAGGCGAACGGCTTGTAGGTGTTGAGCGAGATCTCGTAGTGGCGGCCGAGCTCGCCGGTGATCTCGTCGTAGTTCCTGGCGGTGCTGAGCACGTTGGCCCAGCCGCTCTTGCCCTCGAGTCCGACCTCGGTGCAGGTGAAGTTCTTCGCCGCCAGGAGCGCCGCCGTGAGCCCGTTCTGCGCCGCGCGACCCGGGTGGAAGCTCTTGGTCATCGATCCGAACATCTCGCGCAGGCCCACCGGCTGGGTGGCGGCGAGGCCGAGCGCCCACACCATCTGTTGCTCGCTGAGGCCCAGCGCCTTGCCGCACGCCGCCGCCGAGCCGAACACGCCGGCCGTGCCGGTGATGTGCCAGCCGCGGTCGTAGTGCGCCGGATACACCGCGTTGCCGATGCGGCACTCCACTTCGATGCCGAGGATCATCGCGTGCAGGAAGTCGGCGCCGGACTGCGGGCGATGCTCGGCCAGCGCGAGGAGCGATGACACCACCGGACCGGCCGGGTGGATCACCGTCTTCAGGTGGGTGTCGTCGAAGTCGAAGACGTGCGAGCTGATGCCGTTCATCAGCGACGCGTGCAGGATGTCGAGCCGCTCGCGACGGCCCAGCACCGACGCCTGCGCCGGTCCCGAGAACGGCGCCAGCGCGCCGATGGCGGCGTCCAGCGTCTCGTGTCGTGAGCCGCCGACCGCACAGCCCATCCAGTTGAGCAGCGTGCGCCGGCCTTCCTTGCGCACCGGCTCCGGGATGTCGGCCCAGCGCGCGTTCACGACGTAGCGGGCCAGGGCGCGGGTCACGCCGGTCGCGGCGGGCGACCCGCCGCCCTGCTCCTGGGTCGTCGGGACCCCGGCCGGTGGGGCCGATGGCGCGGCGGGGGCGCCGGCAGGCACCAGGCCGCTCAGCCCGGCGAGCGACACGGCGCCCATGAACTGACGGCGATCGGGTGAGGTGGACATGGCTCAGTTCCTCGCCGCGGCAGCGGTGTAGCTGAACTCGAGCAGCGTGCCCGGGTACTCGAGCACGTCGATGCGCCGGTTCTGGGCGTCGGCGAGCGTGCCGGCATTGTCGGTGACGACGAAGATGCGGCGTCCGTCTGGCGCCACGGCGGTATCGCGGTAGCGCGTCGGCCCGCGGAAGTACTCGAGCGGCGCGCCGTCCACGTTGCGCCCGTCGGCCGACAGCTTCACGCGGTAGACGGCGCCGGTGCGCATGCCGGTGACCAGCAGGGACTGGCGCCAGCCGGGAATCGCCGGCGAGTCGTAGAGGTCGATGCTGCCCGGGCCGATCGTTGTACCGCCCATCTTGCCCAGGTCGTAGCCCGCAGGCGCGGAGAAGAGGGTGACCATCGGCGGCACGAAGTCGGGATGCGACCAGGCCGACTCCTTCGTCTGTGGCACCGACGGCGGCGGGGTCAGGCTGTTGAAGGTCAGCGACCGGCACGGCGTGGTGGAGGCCGACCAGTTGGCGTAGGCATAGCTGCGGTCGTCGTTGTAGCCGGCGACGTGCGGCCAGCCGTAGTTCTTGCCGGCCTGGAGCAGATCGATCTCGTCGTCGGTGCTGGGCCCGTGCTCGGCGCCGTAGAGCATTCCGTTCGGCCCGAACACCAGCCCCTGGGTGTTGCGCAGGCCGTAGCTGTAGACGTGGCTGCGCACGCCGTTGATGGTCGGGTTGTCGGCCGGAATGCTGCCGTCGAGTTCGAGGCGCAGAATCTTGCCCTGGTAGGTGGTCCAGTCGCGCGCGGCGACCTGGGCCGCCGTCGGAAGGTCCTGCGAGTGGATGGCGTTGCAGTAGTTGGCCAGCCAGTTGCTGCCCATGTCGCCGCGTGACAGGTACAACTTGCCGTCGGGGCCGACCAGAATGCGGCCGCCGCCATGGTCGTCGTGTGCCGGCAGGTTGTCGAGCACGGTCTGGGGCGCGCCGAGCGTCTCGCTCGCCCTGTCGTAGGTGTAGCGGCGCACCCGCAGGCGGCGCGCGATGGTCGCGCCGGGATCGGCGTCGTAGGTGTAGGCCAGGTAGACCCAGTCGCGGCCGCGCCCCTGCAGCAGGTCGGGATGCAGCGCCAGGCCCATCAGCCCGTCCTGGATCGACGTGGTCTGGTAGACGTCGTCGAGCGTGAGCGCGACGCGTCGGCTGCCGTCGGCCGGATTCACGCGGGTGACGCGCAGGCCGGTCCGCTCGGTGATCCACAGCCGATCGTCCGGACCCCAGGTGACCTCCCAGGGATTGGCCAGGCCGGCGGCAACGGCGCGGACGTTGAAGCCCTCGGTGCCGCGCGCCGCGGTGTTCCGCGGATTCTGGCGGGTGGCGACGCCGGCCGTGGCGGCCACCACCAGGACGAGCATCACGGCCGTCCGCTGCCCACGCTGTGTCATCGCGATCCTCCGAGGCGCCGGCCCAGATCCCGGTGCGGGTCGGCGGATTATATGCCCGCGCCGCCGCCGGGCCGGCGTATCGTCTGGCCATGCCTGTCCCTCTCGCTCGCCGCCGCGTCGTGACGGCCGTCCTGGCCGGGCTGGCCGCCCTCGCGCTGGCCGCACCGGCCGCTGCCCAGCGCTACACCGCCGCGCGCGACGGCGAGACGGTGGTGCTGAGCGATCGCCAGACCGACACCGTGGTCACGGTGGTGCCGTCGGTCGGCAACATCGCCATCGGGATGCGCGTGAAGGGCCACGACGTGCTGCGCTACCAGCGCGCGTCGCTGGCGGAGTTCCGCGCCCAGCCCGGCCAGACCGGGATCCCGTTCATGGGCCCGTGGATCGGCCGGCTCGACGAGCAGGCCTTCTACGCCAACGGCAGGCGCCATCCCTTCGACATGACGCTCGGCAACGTGCGCGGCGAGGTGCCGATCCACGGCTTCCTCACCGCCACCGATCGCTGGCGGGTGACGGCGGTCGCGGCCGGTGGCGACGCCGCGTGGGTCACCAGCCGCCTCGAGGTCTACCGCCACCCGGAGTGGATGCGGCAGTGGCCGTACGCGCACGTCGTCGAGATCACCTACCGTCTCGCCGGCGGCGTGCTGGAGGTGGCCACTGCCGTCGAGAACCTGAGCGCCGAGCCGATGCCGCTGTCGATCGGCTATCACCCGTATTTCCAGCTCACCGACTCGCCGCGCGACGAGTGGCAGGTGGCGGTGGGCGCGCGCACGCGCTGGCAGCTCGACGGCCGCAAGCTCCCCACCGGGCAGACCGAGCCGACCAGCGTGCTGCTGCCTGGTCCGCGCGACACACTGCGCGACTACAGTCTCGACGAGGTGTTCAGCGATCTCGTCCGCGACGCCGACGGCCGCTCGACGACCACCGTGTGGGGGAAGCAGCAGCGCCTCGACGTGGTGCTCGGCCCGCGCTATCGGTCGGTGGTGGTGTGGGCGCCCAACCCGACCGGCAAGGGCAAGGGCGGCCAGGGCGACTCGCCGCCGGCCGAGCGCAACTTCATCTGCATCGAACCGATGGTGGGCATCGGCAACGCGCTCAACCTGGCGCACAAGGGCGTCTACAAGGAGCTGCAGACCGTCGCGCCGGGCGAGACCTGGCGCGAGAGCTTCTGGATCCGCCCCACCGGCTTCTAGGGGTCAGACCCCTTTCTGGACCTGGCTTGAATAGGGGTCAGACCCCTGTCAGGGCAGGGCCAGAGTAGTCGCAGGAACTGCGACGGCCTCGCCGGCCGGCAGCAGCGCCATCGGCTCGTCGTGGTCCAGGCACGCTTCGGCGATGCGATGGAACTCCGCCGCCGTCCGGGCGCGGCGGATGTCGTGGAGGAACGGCCCCGGGACGCCCTCGCCCAGATAGTTGACGAACTTCTTCATGCGGTCGCACTGCGACTGCTCGGGCCTGGCGGGGTCCGCCTCCGACGCCCACAGCGCGCGCACGTAGCCGAGCACGTCGCGGCCGGTGGGCATGCGCACCGGCTCGCCGGCGAGCCGTTGGCGAATCTGCGCGAACAGCCACGGACTGCGAATCGCCGCCCGGCCGATCATCAGCCCGCGGGCGCCGGTGGCCGCCAGCACCTCCTGCGCCTGCGCCGCGGAGTAGACGTGGCCATTGGCGAGGACCGGACACGGCATCGCCGCCACCGCCTGGCGGATGCGGTCGTAGCGCACCGGCAGGCGGTAGAGCTGCGCGACGGTCCGCGCGTGCACCGTCAACGCGTCGAGCGAGTGGCGCGCGAAGATCGGCAGCAGCCGGTCGAACTCCTCAGCCGAGGCGAAGCCGACGCGCGTCTTCACCGTGAACGGGATGCGGACGGCATCGCGCAGCGCCCCGAGGATGGCGTCGATCCGCTCGGGCTCGCGCAGCAGCCCGCCGCCGGCGCACTTGCGGTAGACGATCGGCGCCGGGCAGCCCAGGTTCAGGTCGATCGCCGCCACGGGATAGCGCTGCAGCACCTGCGCGGTGCGGACCAGCCCGGGGATGTCGTTGCCGATGAGCTGCGCGACGACCGGCCGGCCGGTGGTGTTGCCGGTGATGGCGTCGAGGATGCGGCGTTCGGGCGTGGACGCCGCCTGCACGCGGAAGTACTCGGTCCAGTAGACGTCGGCGCCGCCGTAGCGGTGGACGAGCGTCCAGAACTTCCCGTCGGTCACCTCCTGCATCGGCGCCAGCGCCAGCACCGGTGCCGGCCCGTCGAGCAGGGCGGCAAGCGGCGTCACGCCCGGTCGATCCACTCCGGCGGCGGGGTGATCGACGGGTCGGGCGGGCCGCCGGGGTCGGGCCGTCCCGAGCCTTCGAGCCGGCTGATCGCCCGCACGGTCATGTCGTGGTCGCAGAGGATCTGGCACGACAGCCGGACGCCGGTGAGCTGGCGCGCGGCGAGGCGGTCGCGCTCGGCCACCGTCTGCCGTGTGGGCTCGCCGGCGATGAACTCGACCCGGCAGGTGGTGCAGCGGGCGTTGCCGCCGCAGGCGTGGAGGATGTCGACGCCGGCGTCCTGCTCGATGGCGAGCACGAGGCGCTTGTCGTCCGGCACGGCGAACGTGCCATAACCTTCGACGGTCAGGGTGGGCATCCGCCGATTGTACAGGCGGCGCCGCGAATCACTTGCCGCTGAGCTTCCGCTGCGCGGCCAGCACCGCCTGGAACATCGCCTCGGTGAGGTCGAGCTCGCGGCGGTAGCCCTCGGGATCGACGAACGGGTTGGCGCCGCCCTGGGCCAGCTTCGCGTGCTTCTCGGCCATGCGGTACATCGCCGGATGCGACGCCAGCGGCACGTCCACCTTCAACGCCCGCGACGTCGTGAAGGCGCGGCGGAACTCGTCGGCGATGCCCGGCACCTCGGCGTTCCCGACCAGCTGGAAGCCGGGGTTGACACCCAGGCTGCCGACGATGGCCACGTCGAGCCTGCGGCCGCCCTCCTCCACCTGCAGCGTCCACGTGGTGCAGCCGCGCGAGTGGCCGGGCGTGAGGTGCGCGGTGAGGGTGGTCGTGCCCAGCGTCACCGTGTCGCCGTCGTGAATCACGCGATCGATCGGGTGCGGCTTGCCGCCCGGCCGCATGCGCTCCAGCGCCGGCACGTCCTCGGCCATCGCCACCACCTGCGCGCCCGACAACGCCTTCACCGCCGCGTCCCCTTCCATGTGGTCGCCGTGGGCGTGGCTGCCGAGGAGGATCTCGATGTCGGCGAACGTGAAGCCGAGCGCTTCCACCGACTTCTGGATCACGGGGACGTTGCGCTCGTAGGAACTGTTGATCAGGATGTGGCCCTCGGGCGTGGCGATGAGGAACGTCGCCAGGCTGTTGGTGCCCACGTAGTAGACGTTGCCGACGATGCGGTGCGGCGGGAACGCCGTGGTCTGGTCGTCGCGGCCGCCGAGGTTGCGCTGCAGCAGCGTGGCCTGCGTCCAGGTCTCGCCGTGCACGGTGACGGTCGGCCAGCCGCCGGGCGGTTCCGGCGCCGACACCTGTGCCGGCGCGGGATGCGGAGCCCCCAGGCAGACCAGCACCGTGGCCGCCACACCGGCGAGCGTTCGGGCGTGCGAGGCGGCCGCCATCACGCGTGCCTGGCGATGAACTGCTTCACCAGCCGACGGGCCCGGTCGGTGGCCGGGCCTTCGTGCGCCACCCACTGGTGCTCGGCACCCTCGAACAGGTGGTAGTCGCAGGCGCCGCCGGCGGCGCGATAGGTCTTTGCGAACTTCTCCTGCACCTCGGGCAGGACGTTGTCGTCGAGCCCGCCCTGCATGATGAGCAGCGGCCCCAGCGCCACCGGCTCCTTGCGTTCGAGGATCTGCTGCGGGTTCGACTCGAAGATGGTCTCCCACGGCGTGAAGTAGACGTGGTGGTTCTGCATCATCTCGGTCCGCTTGTGCGCCTCGGCGTTCTTGAAGCGCGCGAACGGGTCGCTGATCGGCGAGCGCGTCGCCACGTAGGCCACCGTGGCGTCGAGGCCCGGCGCCTCGGGCAGCGGGATGGCGTTGTAGCGGGCGTCGCGCGGCCGCATGCTGAGGAGCTCCGCCACGTGGCCGCCGCTCGAACTGCCGTAGATGCCGACCTTCGACGGGTCGCCGCCCCACATCGGCGCCTTCCACTTCAGCCAGCGCACGCCGTAGTTGGCGTCCTGCACGTTGGCGGGATACGGCGCCTCGGGCGCCAGGGTGAGGTCGATGGCCACCACGAGCACGCCGCTTTGCGCGATGGCGCGATCCATCGGCTCCTCGGCGAAGCGGTCCTTGGCGTTCCAGGCCCCGCCGTGCAGGTCGAGCATCACCGGGAACGGGCCGGGGCCAGCCGGGCGATAGATGCGGGCCATGAGCATCCGGCCGGCCTGGTTGCGGCGCATCTCCACCTCGGTGACGACGAGGTCGAAGCTGGCGTCGGGGTCGTAGCCGGGGCGGGCGGTGGCGCCGAGCGCCGCGCCCACCGAGAGCACGCCGAGCGACTTGAGAAAGACGCGACGGTCGTGTGCACGCATGTCCATGGGACCTCTCTTCTGGCCGGCGTCCGACGTCGCCCGCATCATACGGCCAGGGTGCAGAATCTGCACGTAGTCAGGCCGGGCCCCGAGAGGGGTCTGACCCCTATTCTGGGCGGGCCTGGAATGGGGTCTGACCCCTCATGCCGGCGAAGAACGTCTGCGCCGCCGCCAGGTTGCGGGCCAGGATCTCGGGATTGGGTTCGAGCGACCACACGCCGACTTCCTGCGAGTTGCCGACGATCAGCCCGTCACTGCGCGGGTTGATGCCGGCATTGGCGCCATCGGGCATGCGGGCGCCGACGCGGTAGTTCACCTCCGGCTGCGGCACGACGTGGGTGAGCTGGCCCTTGATCGGCACCAGCGCCTTGTCGTCGAAGAGCGAGAACGAGCCCAGGCCGGTGCAGTTGACGACGACCGGCTCGGCGAGCGCGGCCAGGTCGCGCGGCGAGTCGAACCTGCGGATGACGATCCGGCCGGCGGCGGCAAGGAAGTCGTCCACCAGGGCGTCCAGGTAGGTGTTGGGCTCGATGGCCAGATTCTGTTGGCGGATGGCGTAGCGGGTCGGGAACGGATGTTCGCCCGGCTCGAGCACGTCGCGGCCGCGGCCGGGCCGCAGCGCGTCGGGCACCAGGTCGTCCTCGGCGGCGGCGGTGCCGCCCCGCCGCGGCGTCAGATCGTCGGTGGCGTTGTAGCTGTCGATCCAGTAGACGCCGTAACGCGGCCCGACCATCACCTGCAGCTGACGGAACGACACCTCGGCGGCGGTGCGGAACTGCGCGTCCCACGCCGGCGTGCGCCGCCCCGGTTCGATGAGCGCGGTCGTCGGCGTGTAGCCGGCCCAGCTCATGTTCGAGGTGGTGTCGGGCGGCACCGTGGCGGCGTAGATGGTCACCGCGTAGCCGCGTCGCTGCAGCTGGCGCGCCGTGCACAGGCCGGGCGACCCGCAGCCGATGACGGCCGCCCGCCGCACTCCGGCCGGCTGGGCGAGATCGGCCACCAGCGTCCCGCAGCCCCACGCCAGCGACATCCCGGCCCCGCCGTGGCCGTAGTTGTGGATGAGCGTCTTGTCGTCGAGCTTGTCGGCGCGCAGCACGAAGCCGCCGTCGCGGTGGGGGCGCAGGCCGACGGTGGTGCGGATGACGCGCTCGGCAGAGATGCGCGGCACGGCGAGCTGCAGCCGCGGCCGCAGCGGCCGCGCCGGCGCTACCTGTGGCGGCCGGGCCGGCCGGCAGGCGCCCAGGCCGACGCCGAGCAGGGCGGCGCCGCCGGTCGTCAGGAGCGTCCGTCGGTGCATGAGGGCGTCATCTTAGCCGGGAATGCAGCAGCCGGGAGCGGGTGCGCCCGCGGATGGACAAGCCGGTCTCCCCGGGTGCTCGTGACACCGCGGTCGGGTGGCACCGAAGTGCCACCCGGCCAGCCGTTCAGGCGATTCTCACCGGCGCGGGCCGCTGTCTAAGCTCGGGTCGTGCGTGTCGAGGTCCTGTGTGTCGGCGTCCTGGTCGCGACGGTGGCGATCGGTCCTCGACCGGCGGCCGCCGACACGCACGCCATCTCCCGCCGCGGCTGGCCCGGCGACGCCACCCGCTGGGTCGCCGGGTTGCGCTGCGAACCGGAGCGCGACCCGGTGGCCGCGCCGGCCTCGCCCTCGCCGGCGCCGGTCGTCGTCGTCGGCTTCACCGGCGGCCGCGAGCGCCGCGACAGCCGCCGCTCGGGCGTCGTGCGCGCCGGGCAGGCCGTCGCCGCCGCGACCGACCGCGACCACGTCACGGTGCGGCTCTACAACAACGCCGAATGGGCGGACGCGGTGCGCGACGTGTCGGCTGCCGCCGCCCGCACCGGCCGCGCGCGGCCGCTGGTCGTCGCTTACGGGCACAGCCTGGGAGCCGGGTCCATCGGGCGCTTCGCGCGGGCGCTCGCCGGCGCCGGCGTCGCCGTGGACCTGGCCGTCTACATCGACGCCTTCGGCTGGCGCAACCCGCGCGTGCCGGCCAATGTCCGGCAGGCCGTCAACTTCTACCAGCGCACCGGCCTGCTGCGCGGGCTGCCGCTGCGCGGCAAGCGCGAGCTCATCGCCGAGTCACCGGCCACGACCACTCTGCTGGGCAATTACCGCCTCACGCCGGAGACGCCGCGGTTCGGCTGGAACTGGAACCTGATCCAGCCGCTCCTCTACCGCCAGCACCACCGGCTGGCCCACGACGTCCGCATCCGCGAGCTGCTGGTCGCCGTGGCCGAGACCGGCCGGCACGGGGAGGTGTGCGGCAGCACGGCGGCTGGAGAGCCCGAGGCCCGGTGACGTCGGCCGGGCTGCTGCCGCGACGGGTGGGGGATGCGGATGACACCCCGCAGCACCGGCCATGCGCCGGCGACCCCAGGCGCGAGGCGCCATCCGCGATCACGGTACCGGGTTCCGGTGCGGCCGTGAATCGCCCGATGGTCGATCGGCATGGCACCAACGTGCCACTCGCGCCAGATGCCCGCCGAACGCTCGCATAGACTGGGCCTCGCCATGCAGGGCTCGCACGCCATCGGCGACCGACCGATGCCGACCGACGTGCCGGTGGAACGCCTCGAGCGCGTGCTGGCGGTCAGCCGCGCCTTTCTCACCGTCACGGCGCTGGTCGCCATCTTCGTCGATCCCACCGAGCCGGCGCAGCTGCGCGAGCTGACCTACGGCGTGTTGCTGGGCTACGCCGCCTACAGCCTCGTGGTGTGGGTGCTCGTCCACCGCGCCACGCGCATCACGCCGCGCCACACCTACGCCCTGCACGGGCTCGACGTGCTGTGGACCTCGGCGCTCACCTTCGTCAGCCAGGGACCGGTGAGCCCGTTCTTCATGTTCTTCCTGTTCCTGGTGCTGGCCAGTGCCTACCGCTGGGGCTTCCGCGCCACGCTGGGCACCGCCCTGGGCACCATCGCCGTCTACCTCGTGGAGTCGGCCATCGCCGTCGCCGGCCCGTGGCAGGGCACGGTGTTCGAGACGATGGGCTTCGACCTCAACAGCATCATCCTGCGCATCGGCTACCTGCTGATGACCGGCGGGCTGCTCGGCTACCTGGCCGAGCAGGAGAAGAGCACGCGCGCCGAGCTGGCGGCCATCGCCGCCACCGCCCGCCAGCCGCCGGTCAACCTCGGGCTCGGCGGCTTCATGGCCACGTTCGGCCGGGGCCTGGCGGCCACCTTCGCCGTCCCGGCGGTGGCGATCGTCGTCAAGGACGGTGCGACCGGGCGCACGCTGCTGTGGCGGATCGACGGCCGCGGCGAGGACGCCCGCGTCCGCCGCGAGGAACTCGACGCCGACCTGGCCCGCCAGTGGCTGTTCGAGGACGGCGGGCTCGGCTGGTACGCCCTGCGGCCCGCCGACGCGGCTGCCGGGGCCGTCGTGCACCGCGCCGAGCCGGGCGCGTGGCGGCTGGTCCGTGACGAGTGGCCGCTGCCGCGCGTGCTGCTGGCCGACCCGCACTGGGACGCGGTGACCGCCGTGAACATGACCTTCGACGGCGAGTGGCGCGCGCGCGCCTACCTGTTCGGACCGCCCGAGCGGCGTCTCGAACGCCGCGTCCACTTCCTGCGGGCGCTCGCCGAGCACACCGCCCCGGCGCTGACCAACGTCTTCCTGACCCGCCGGCTGCGCGCCCGGGCCGGCGCCGCCGAGCGCGCCCGGGTGGCGCGCGAGCTGCACGACGGCGCGATCCAGTCGCTGTTCGCCATCGACATGAAGCTCGAGGCGATGCGCCGCGATCCGGGCGACGCGGCGGGCCAGCGCGGCGAGCTCGCCGAAGTGCAGCGGCTGGTGCGCCGGGAAGTGCAGGCGCTGCGCGACCTGATGCAGGCACTGCGCCCGCTCGAACTCGAGTCGAGCGAGCAGCTGCCCGACGTGCTCGCCACCGTCGTCGAGCGCTTCCACCGCGAGTCGGGCATCGGCGCCCGGTTCGTCGCCACCGGGGGCAGCATCGCCATCCCGCCCCCCAAGGCGCTGGAGCTGGTGCGCATCGCCCAGGAGGCGCTGATGAACGTGCGCAAGCACAGCGGGGCTGGGCAGGTGCTGGTCCGGCTGGCGGCGGCGCCGCGGTCGTGCCAGCTGGTCGTGGAAGACGACGGGCGCGGCTTCGCGTTCGAGGGCCGGCTGAGCGCCGAGGAGCTCGACGACCGCCACTGTGGCCCGTCGGTGATCAAGGAGCGGGCGCGGCTGATCGGCGCGGCCCTGGCCGTGGAGTCGTCGCCCGGCAGCGGCGCCCGGGTGGAGGTGACGGTACCGGGAGGCGCGCATGCCTGATGCGCGCCGCACCGTCCGCATCGTCGTCGCCGACGACCACGAGATCTTCCGCGACGGCCTCAAGCGCCTGCTCGAGAGCGAGGCGCAGTTCGAGGTGGTCGGCGAGGCCGCCGACGGCCTGACGGCGGCGCAGGTGGTGCGCGAGCTGACGCCCGACGTGCTGCTGCTCGACCTGGCGATGCCGCAGGCCGGCGGGTTCGCGGCGCTCGAGGGCGGCGGGTTCGAGTCCACCCGGGTGGTGCTGCTCACCGCCGCGCTGGAGCCGGGCGACCTGGTCCGGGCGGTACGGCTCGGGGCCCGCGGCGTGGTGCTGAAGGAGTCGGCGACGCGCGATCTCATCGACGGCATCCACCGGGTGATGGCCGGCAAGTGGCTGATCGCGCCCGAGATGGCCGACGAACTGGCGCGGGCGCTGCGCGACAGCCGCATGCCGCGCGCCCTGCCCTTCGGCCTCACCGCCCGCGAGCTCGAGATCGTCGAGGCGATCGCCGCCGGCGACAGCAACAACGAGATCGCCCGCCAGTTGAACATCAGCCTCCACACCGTGAAGCACCACCTGAGCAGCGTCTTCGCCAAGACCGGCACCGCCACCCGGCTCGAGCTGGCCGTGTTCGCCATCCGCAACGGCGTCGTCGTCCAGCGCTGACCGCCGCAGTGGCACCAAGGTGCCATCCGGTTCGCCGTTCGGCCAATTGTCGGGATCGGCGTGCCTCGCTAGGCTGGCGTTGGCCGGGCCGGCTCGCCGCGTGGCGGCCGCCGCGCCCGGCGGGAGCGATGGACCCATGAGTGGATGGCGCGTACTGACGACGATCGTGGTGACCGCGGCCGCCTTGTCCGCCGCGTGCGGGAAGAAACCGATGCCTGCGGCGCAGCCGGCCCCGCCGGTGGTCGAGCCCCCGCCGCCCCCGCCGCCGCCCCCGCCGCCCGATCCGCCCTCGCCGCCGCCTCCCGCCGCGCCGACCGAGGAGGAGCTCTTCGCGCGCAAGTCGCTGGCCGAACTGAACGCCGAGCGGCCGCTGGGCACGGTCTACTTCGACTACGACCGGGCCGATCTGGACGACGAGGCGCGCGCCACGCTGGCCCGCAACGCCGAGTGGATGCGCCGCTGGGCGTCCACGCGGGTGGACGTCGAGGGCCACTGCGACGAGCGCGGCACCGCCGAGTACAACATCGCGCTCGGCGACCGCCGGGCCAGCGCGGTGCGCAGCTACCTGGTCTCGCTCGGCATCGCCGAAAGCCGCCTGACCGGCGTCAGCAAGGGCAAGGAGGCGCCGGTGTGCAGCGACGCCGTCGAATCGTGCTGGCGACAGAACCGCCGCGGCGCGCCGATCATCACCGCCAAGTAAGGCATCGGATCGGGGCCGACGCGGGCCGGCCCGTTTCCGGGCGGGGCCAAGGCGACCGCAGCCACTGCGACTAGAATCGCCGCGCGCATGTCCCCCGCCTGGCGCGTCGTCGCCCTGCTCAGCCTGGTGTCGGGGGTGAGCTACCTGACCCGCGCCGACGTCGCGGTCGCCCAGGAGCGCATGGTGCCGGCCCTCGGCCTGACGATGACGGCGATGGGCGCGATCACCGCCTGGGGCTACCAGTTCGCCTACACCGTATTCCAGGTGCCGGGCGGGATGTTCGGCGAACGGGTCGGGGCGAAGACGGCGCTGCTGGTCGCCATCGTGACCGGCGGCGCGGCGTCGCTGGCCACCGGCCTGATGCCCGACGCCCCGGTGGCGGCGCAGGCCACGCTGTGGGCGACGCGCATCGTGCTCGGCGTGGCGCAGGCGGCGATGTTCCCGGTGGCGGCGATGGCGGTGATGGCCTACGTGCCGGCCGGCGAACGGGTGCGGGCCACCTCGTGCTACATCGCCACCGGGGCCCTGGGCGCGGCGGCGGCGCCGCTGCTGATGGCGCCGGTGATGGAGGCGTTCGGCTGGCGCGCGGTGTTCCTGGCCAGCGCCGCGATCGGCGCGGCGACCGCCGCGGTGTGGTGGGCGCTGATGCCGCCGCCGCCCCGACCGACCTCCATCGCCGGTCTCGACGGCGCGGCGATCTGGAGCGGCCTGGGGGCGCTGGTGCGCGACCCGCGCCTGCGGCGCCTGTCGGTGGCCTACCTGCTGCACTCGGCGGTGTGGTTCGTGTTCGTCTTCTGGTTCTTCAACTACCTGGTCGAGGGCCGCGGCTTCACGGTGCTCGCCAGCGGCGTCTGGGGCTCGCTGCCCAGCATGGCCGGGTTCGTGTTCACGCCGATCTTCGGCACCGCTGCCGACCTGCTTGGCCGGCGCATCGGCTCGGCGCGGGCGCGGCGCCGGATGGCCATGGGCTGCCTGCTGGCGGCGGCGGCGTTTGTCGCCGCCGGGGCGGTGCTGCCCAGCGCCGTGCTGGCGATCCTGGCGCTCAGCCTGTCGTCCGGCTGCCTCAACGGCGCCGAGGCGCCGTTCTTCATGACCGCCACGGCGATCGGTGCTGCCAACCCGGGCACGGCGAGCGGCCTCCTGAACCTGATGGGCAACGTCGGCGGCGTGCTGTCGATCTGGCTGGTGCCGCACATGGCGGCGGCCTGGGGCTGGAACGGCACGCTGGCGTTCTGGTCGGGCGCGTGTGTCGCCGCCGCGCTCCTGTGGCTCACCGTGGGCGTGGACGACGCGTCGCGGCTGCCGGCCTGACGCCGGCCGGTCGGCTACCGCACCGTCGCGCCGCCGTGCCACCACGCCGCGCCGCTCTCGGCGTCGAACAGGTGGACCCGCTCGCGCCGCAATCGCACGTGCACCCGCTCGCCGGCACCGACGCCGCGGTCGGCCGGCACCACCGCCCGCACCAGCCGGTCGGCGAGCGCGTCCAGACGCACGTGCACGACCGCGGTGGCGCCCAGCGGCTCGACCACCGCCACCTGGCCCGACGCGTCGGCCTCGGCCGCGCCCACCAGGTCCAGATCGTGCGGACGGACCCCGATCGTCGCGGCGCCGCCGGCGGGCGCGGGCCCGGCCTCGTCCGGCAGATCGAAGGTCACGACCGGTGAGCCGAGCCGGCGCCGTCCGTCCTCGACCACCACGGTGGCCGGCCACAGGTTCATCGCCGGCGAGCCGACGAAGCCGGCGACGAACACGTTGGCCGGGCGGGCGTAGATCGCGAGCGGCGGCGCCACCTGCTCCACCACGCCCTGGCGCATCACCGCCACCCGGGTGCCCAGCGTCATCGCCTCTTCCTGGTCGTGGGTCACATACACCATGGTGGCGGCCAGCCGACGGTGCAGCAGCGCCAGCTCGGTGCGCGTCTCCAGACGAAGGACCGGATCGAGGTTCGACAGCGGCTCGTCGAGCAGGAACGCCTGTGGCTCGCGCACCAGCGCCCGGCCGAGCGCAGCGCGCTGCCGCTGCCCGCCCGAGAGCTGACCGGGGCGGCGGTCGAGCAGCACGTCGAGGCCCAGGGCGCGGGCGGTGGCGTCCACGCGGCGGGCGATCTCATCGGCCGCCACCCCGCGCATGCGCAGGCCGAAGGCCAGGTTGTCGCGCACGGTCTTGTGCGGGTAGAGCGCGTAGCTCTGGAACACCATCGCGACGTCGCGCTGCTGCGGCGGCAGCGCGGTGACGTCGTGCCCGCCGATGACGATGCGGCCGGCCGTCGGTGTCTCGAGCCCGGCGATGAGCCGCAGCACCGTGCTCTTGCCGCAGCCCGACGGCCCGACCAGTACCAGGAGCTCGCCGGCGGCGACCTCGAGGGTCACGTCGCGGACCGCGGCGTGGCCGGGGAAGCGCTTGCTGACCGACTGCAGCGCGATCGCCGCCATCGTCAGCCCTTCACCGCGCCGGCGGTCAGGCCGGCGATGATGCGGCGTTGCGCCGCCAAGACCACCAGCGCCACCGGCGTGGTGGCGACGACGGCGGCGGCGAGGATCTCGCCCCACGGCACCTGGTACTGGCCGCGGAAAAGCGCGATCGCCACCGGCACGGTCTGACGCTCCGGCCCCAGCGTGAAGGACAGCGCGAACAGGAACTCGTTCCAGCTGTAGAGGAAGGTCAGGATGGCGGTGGTGGCCAGCGCCGGCCCCGACAGCGGCAGGACGATCTCCCACAGCGTGCGCAGCCGCGAGGCCCCGTCCACCATCGCCGCGTGCTCGAGGTCCAGCGGCAACTGCCGGAAGAAGCCGACCAGCAGCCAGATCGCCAGCGGCATCGAGAAGGTGAGATACGGCAGCACCAGGCCCGGATAGGTGTCGAGCAGGCCGAGTTCGCGCAGCACCAGGAACAGCGGCGACACGATGGCAATCTGCGGGAACATCGACACCGCCAGGACGAAAGCGAGGGCGGCGGTCTTGCCGCGGAAGTCGAGCCGGGCCAGGGCATAGGCGCAGAGCGCGCCGAGGGTCACCGACAGCACCGTGGTCGCCGCGGCGACGACCAGCGAGTTGACGATCGGGGTCAGGAAGTCGCGGCCGGTGAAGAGGGCGCGGTAGTGATCGCCGATCAGGCGGTCGGGCACCAGCCCGCCCGGCGCGAACAGCCGCTCCTCGGGCGTCACCGATGCGAGCGCCGCCCACAGCAGCGGGAACGCCATGGCGGCGACGACGCCGGTGGCGATCCAGGTCCAGAGCCGTCCGCTCACGGCTCACCCCGTCGGAGCACGCCGGCGCCGAGCAGGCGGATGGCCACCAGCGCGGCGCCGAAGGCGAGCGCGAAGGTGACCACCGACAGTGCCGAGCCGTAGCCGAAGCGCAGGTGCTGCAGGAGCGTGCTGAAGGTGTAAAGGGCCACCGTCTCGGTGGCCGTGCCCGGCCCGCCGGCGGTCATCACGTAGACCACGTCGAAGACGCGGAAGGCGTCCAGGGCGCGGAACAGACCGGCGACGACCAGCGACGGCATCAGCAGCGGCAGGGTGACGGCGATGAACTGCTGCCAGGGCGACGCGCCGTCCACCGCCGCCGCTTCGTAGAGACTGCGGTCGATCGTCTGCAGGCCGGCCAGCAGCAGCAGGGCGACAAACGGTGTCGTCTTCCAGGCGTCGGCGGCGATGAGCGGCAGCCACGCCGCCAGCGGGTCGGCGAACCAGGTCGGCGGCGCGAGTCCCGCCGCGCCGAGCACGGTGCTGGCCAGTCCGCCCGGCGACTCGAACATGAAGCGCCAGACCAGCGCCGCCACCACCGTGGGGATGGCCCACGGCAGCACCACCACGGTGCGCACCAGGCCGCGCCCGCGCACGACGCGGTCGAGCACCAGCGCCAGGCCCAGCCCGAGCAGCAGTTCGAGTGTCACCGTGACGACGGCGAACGCCACCGTGCGGCCGAGCGCGCCGAGGAACCGCGGATCGCCGCCGGCCTCGACGTAGTTGGCCAGGCCGATCCACGGACGGCCCAGCCACGGCATGCGCAGGTCGTGGAGGTGCAGCGAATCCCACACGGTCCAGGCCACCGGGACGAGCGCCACCAGCCCGACGACGCCGAGCGCCGGGGCCGCCAGGGCCCAGCCGAGGCGCGCCTCGCGCACCTGCCACGACGGCACGGAACGGGGGACGCCGGCGCCGCTCATGTGGCCGGTCCAAGGCCGGTGCGTGCCAGCAGCGCCCGCATCGCCGTGGCGGCGTCGTGCAGCGCGGGGCCGGGCGCCTGCTGGCCGGTGAGGGCGCGATGCAGCGCGATCTGCAGGATCTCGGAGAGCTGGCTGTAGACCGGCGTGACCGGCCGCGGCACCGCACGCTCGATCACCGCGCGGGCCTGGTCCACCGGGATCGGCAGCGCCTCGGCCAGCTCGGTCGAGGCGTACAACGCCGCTCGGCTGGGGAACTGTCCGGCGATGCGGGCCCGTTCGAGCATCTGCGCCGGTGCGGTGAGGTACTCGGCCAGCGCGTAGGCCGCGTCGGGCTGCTCGCTGCGCGCGTTGACGGCCAGCACCGCGCCACCGAGCGCCGCCGTCGCCGCCCCGCCCGGCGCCGCCGGCCACGCCGACACTGCAAACCGCCCGGCCACCCGCGACGTCCCGGGATCGTCGAGCAGCGTGTAGGCGTACGGCCAGTTGCGCATGAACACGGCCTCACCGCTCGCAAACGCAAACCGCGTCTGCTCCTCCTGCCAGGCCAGCGCCGCCGCGGGCACCAGGCCACGCTGGCCGACGGCGTCGCACATGAAGGCCAGCGCGCGCTCGGCCGCCGGCGAGTCCACCACCACGCGCCCCTCGGCATCGAGAATCGCGCCGCCGAAGGCACCCAGGTGCTCGAGGAACACGGTGACCAGCCCCTCGTAGCGCGCGCCCTGCCACACCACGCCGAACGGCACGCCGCGCGCCCGTTGCACCTCGGCCTCGCGGGCCAGCGTGTCGAGGTCGGGTGGCGCCTCGGCGACGAGATCGGTGCGGCGGTAGAGCATGCCCACGTCCACGAACCACGGCAGCGCGTAGAGCTGGCCGCGCCAGCGGCCGGCGGCGACGGTGGCGGCGAAGAACGCGTCGGCTGGCGGCGAGAAACGGTCGAGCGGGGCGATCCAGCCGGCGGCCGCGAACTCCGGCGTCCACACCACGTCGAGCTGCAGCACGTCGGGGTCGTCGGCGCGGGCGTTGAGCCACTGCACGAAGAGCTGGTGGCGCTGGTCGGCGGAGTCCGGCGTCGGGCGAAGCTCGACGGGAAGCTCGGGATGCGCGGCGGCGAAGCGGGCCAGCTGCCGGCGAATCACCTCGCCCTCGCGACCGACGCTGCTGCCCGAGAAGGTGAGGACCGCCGAAGGTGGCGACGCGCAGCCGCCGGCGATTGCCAGCGCGAGCGCGGCCAGCGCGGCGCGCGCGGCGCGGCGGCGCGCGGGGACGCACACGGCGACGGCAGCCGACGGTTCGGGCACTGGCGGCCATCGTAAGCCGTCAGACAGCGGAGCTGGCTGGAGCGTAGCGATAGAATCGCCGGCGGCGGACCTGGCCATCACGTCCGGGAGGAGTTCCATGCGCAGAACGATCGCAGCCGCGGGACTGGTATTGATGGGCGCGGCGTCGTGGCCGGGGCTGGCGGCCGAGCAGGCCGCGCCGGCGCCGCCGCGGGCCAACCCGGTCATCAAGCTCCTCGACCAGGGCAAGCCGGCCTTCTCGATCTGGGCCAACTACATCGGCGTCGGCAACGACTACCACGCCGCCGTCACGCTGCAGAACAACAGGAACTTCGACTTCCTGCTCTACGACCTCGAACACGACCCGCTCGACGTCGAGGGTCTGAGCCGCTTCCTGCGCGCCCTGCTCGACCCGGCGGCGATCGCCCGCGAGGGCGTGAGCGTCACCAAGCCGGTGATTCCGCGCATCCCGCCCAACGGCCGCGAGATCCGCCACAACCAGTGGATGGTCAAGCAGATCCTCGACACCGGCGTGGCCGGACTGATGTTCCCGCACATCGAGACCGCCGAGCAGGCGCTCGACGCCATCCGCGCCACCCGCTATCCGCAGCCGGCCAACGCCCCCAACATCCTGCCCGAGGGCGTGCGCGGCGCCAGCAACGCCATCGCCGCCCGCTACTGGGGCATGAGCGGCCGCGAGTACGAGCTGCGCGCCGACGTCTGGGGCCTCAGGCCCGAAGCCGACATGCTGGTCATCCTCATCATCGAGAACAAGCTCGGCGTGGAGAACGTGCGCGACATTGCCCGCACGCTGCGCGACGCCCACGTCAAGTGCATCCTGTGGGCCGGCGGCGGCGACATGAGCCTGTCCTACGGCCACGACGCCGCGCAGACCGAGGCCGGGCTGCGCCGGGTGATCGAGGCCGGCAAGGAGTTCGGCCTGCCGGTGGGCATCAACGGCACCCGCGACTTCAAGGACCGCTACGCCCAGGGCGTGCGGGTCTTCTTCGACATCGGCCCGGCGTTTGCCGCCACCGGGCCGAGCCTGACCGCCGAGGAGCGCAAGGCCGTCGGCCGCTGAGGAAACGACTCCCGATGTCGTTTCCAACCCCGGCGCCCGGCACGCCGTCCAATCCCCACCTTCATAGGGGGCGATGACATGACGGCAGTTCTCCTGGCGGCGGCGCTGGCGGTGCAGCAGCCCGACCTGAGCAATGCGGACGCGGTGACCCGGCTCCTGGCCTCGCTGCGCACCGCCGACCCGACCGTGTGCGAGATGGCGGGTCGCTCGTTCGGCAACGGCTGGGGCTGGATGGCCGACCCCACCGCCGAGCCGATGCCGGTCCCCATGCCGATGCCGATGCCGGTCCCGATGCCGATGCCTTTCGGCGGCGGCGGCGTGTCGATGGCCGGAGTGTCGATGGGCCGGGGGATGGGCGGGCTCAGCCCCGCGACCCTCGCCGTGTACCGGACGGCGCTGCGCGACCAGAGCCGCTGCGTGCGGCGGATCGCGGCGCGGATGGTGGCCCGGGAACGGCCGAGCTGGGCGGTGGCCGAGTTCGGGGCGATGGCCAAGGACGCCGACGCCGGGGTGCGCGAGATCGGCCTGCTCGGCCTCGGCGATCTCGAGGACGAGCGGTCGATTGGGGTGATGACCGCCGGCCTCGCCGACCGCGACCCGTCGGTGCGGGCGATGGCGGCGTGGGCGTTGGGCGAGCTGGAGTCGATCGAAGCCATCCCGGCGCTGACCAAGGCGCTCGGCGACGAGTCGATCGTCGTGCGCCGGCGGGCCGTGTGGGCGCTCGGCGAGATCGAAGACGAGCTGTCGCTCTCGGCCCTCGAGCGCGCGCTGCGGGACCGCGCCCCCGAGGTGCGGCGCATGGCCGCCTGGGCGATGGGCGAGATCGAGAGCGCCAAGGCGGTGCCGATGCTGCGCACGGCGCTGGGCGACGCTGACTTCGAGACAAGGCGCACCGCCATCTGGGCGCTGGGCGAGATCGAGGACGCCTCGGCGGTGGACGTGCTGGCGCCGCTCGTCAAGGACGGCGATGCCCGGGTGCGCCAGCTGACGGCGTGGGCGCTGGGGCAGATCGAAAGCTCGCGCGCGGTGGCGGTGCTGGCGCCGGCGGTGAGTGACGGCGATCGCCACGTGAAGCTGACGGCCCTGTGGGCGCTCGGCGAGATCGAGTCGGGTTCGGCCGTGGACGTGGTGGCGCCGGCGCTGCGCGATCGCGACGCCGACGTGCGCCGCATGGCGGCCTGGGCACTGGGTCAGATCGAGAGTGCGGCGGCGGTGCGGGTGCTGACGCCGCTGCTCACCGACCCGGTGACCGAAGTACGAGCCGTGACGGCCTGGGCCCTCGGCCAGATCGAGAGCGGCTCGGCCCTGCCGGCGCTGGAGAAGGCCAAAGACGATCGCTCGCCGGCGGTGCGCCGCGCGGTGCAGTGGGCGATCCGCCAGATCGACGACGACCGGCGCTAGACTCTGGCGGCAGAACTGAAGCTCTGCCCTACGCGACGTAGGGCAGCTCTTTAGAGCTGCCGTGCGAGCTGCCGATCATGAGTCTGCACTCCGTCAAGACGTTCCTCGCCGCGCACGCCCCCGACCTCGAGGTGATCGAGCTGGCCGCCAGCACCGCCACCGTGGCGCTGGCCGCCGAGGCGCACGGCGTCGAGCCCGGGCGCATCGCCAAGACGCTGTCGCTGCGTGTCGGCGACGACGTGGTGCTGCTGGTCACCCGCGGCGACGCGCGACTGGACAACCAGAAGTACAAGGCGGCGTTTCGCGCCAAGGCGGTGATGCTCGACGCCGCCGACGTCGAAGCCGCCACCGGCCACCCGGTGGGCGGCGTCAGCCCGCTCGGCCTGGTGCGGCCGCTGCGCGTCTACCTCGATCGCTCGCTGCAGGACTTCGACGAGGTGCTGCCGGCGGCTGGCGCCATCAACGCGGCGGTGCGGATTCGCCCGGAGCGGCTGGCCGAGCTGACCGGTGCCGAGTGGGTGGACGTGACCCGGCGTCCGGGCGACCCAGCAGCTGCCACGCCCTGAGCCATCGGACGCCGGTCCGCCCGCACCGTCAGGACACGGCCACCGTGAAGAAGCTGAACACCAGGTTGGGCGGATCGGCGAGGGCGCCGGTGTTGTTGCAGATCCGGATACGGCCGGTGTTGGCGGAGGTCACGTTCTCGCCGTCGATGGTCCAGCCCGGATTCACCCCACCCGACGCCAGCCGCACGTGATACACGACCGTGCGGCTGCCGACCGCGGCCGTGCCGAACTCGAGTGCGGTGTTGATGGCGTTCGAGCAGGTGGCGGCAGCGAGGTTGCCGAAAAGGTCCACGGTGTCCTCGTCGGTGAGACCCGTCGCCGCCGCCGGCCCGGTGGCGCCCTGCGCGCCCTGGGGCCCCTGCGCACCCTGAGGACCCTGCGGACCCTGCGGACCCTGCGCGCCCTGCGGGCCCTGCGCGCCCTGCGGGCCCTGCGCGCCCTGCGGGCCCTGCGGCCCCTGCGCACCCTGCGGCCCCTGCGGCCCCTGCGGACCGGCAGGCCCCGCCGGTCCGGGCGGCCCGACCACGCCGCCCGTCCCGAGCAGGTCGGCGTTGCGCAGGATGAGCCCGGGCGTGAGCTGGAACGTCGAGAAGGCCGGTGACGCCGAGGTGGCGGCCTGCAGGTAGTAGCGGTCGAGCGTCGAGCCGACAAACGGCGGGGTCACCGGCACCACCGCCGTGCCGCCGGCGCTCAGTGTGCCGACGACGAGAATCTGGAAGTCGGTGCCGACCGCCAGTGGCGTGCCGCCGAACACGAGACCGGCGCCGACGGTGCTGCCAACGACCGCGAAGCTGTGCCCGGGCTGGCCGGTCACGGTCACGGTCACGGCCTGGCCGGGGGTGACGATGTCGGCCGACGCCGCAATCGTCGGTTGCGCCGACGCGACGGCGGTGGAGAGCGCCAGGGCGGTCAGGGTCAGGCACACGGTGTTCGCACTCGATGGCATGCAGCGGTCCTTTCGCGGAAGTCGTGACGCGGGCGGCCGGCACGAGCCGGCCGGGTGGGGGACTGCCATGCTACCAACGGTCGGCGCGGTCGGAACCGGCCCCTGATGCTTTCGCGGGATTGAAGCGGGGGCGAACGCCGCCGATTACCCACCCGTGCGTGGGCTTTCATTCGCGGCCGTGCTCGACGACGCCCTGGCGCAGAACCGCGGTACTGCCGAGGCGCCGGCCAGTGGATGGGCGTGGCGCCGCGAGCCGCCACTCGGATCGGCGTTCCTCTTCGCCCGGCCGTTGACGTCACCGGCGCCGCGCTGGGCACCGGGCGGGGCGGCGACGCCGGCGACGCGGCGTCCGCACGCGCTGACCGACGTGCAGCGCCTGGCCCTCGAAGGTCTGGTGTTGCTGGGCGCGGAGCTGACCGATGCGTTCACCGCCGACGACCTGCGTCGCGAATATCGCCGGCTCGCCCGCCGCTATCACCCCGACGGCCGCGCCGATGCCGGTCCGCTCGAGCGCGCGCAGATGGCCAGGTCGTTCGCGGCCGCGGCCGACGACTACCGCTGCCTGCGCGAGGTGGTCGCCACGCGGCATTGACGCGTTGCCTGCAGGGCGAGCGGAAGCTCCGCCTCGAGGCGGCTGTGAAGAGCCGCCCTACGATTACGTCGTCTATCATCGTCGGACGAATGTCCGACCAGCCCATCGTCGTCTTCACCGACGGCGCCGCCAAGCGCAACCCCGGCCCCGGTGGCTGGGGCGTGGTCGTCGTCACCCCCGACGGCCACGTCACCGAACTGGGCGGCGGCGCCCCGCTCACCACCAACAACAAGATGGAGCTGGGCGGCGCCATCGCCGCGCTCACCCACCTCGAACACACGCCGGGGCGGCTGGCCATCTACACCGACTCGACCTACGTCATCCAGGGCATCGAGCAGTGGGTGCACAACTGGCGGCGCCGCGGCTGGAAGACCGCCACCGGCAGCGAGGTGCTCAACCGCGAGCTGTGGGAGGAGCTGTCGCGGCTGACCTCGGCCCGGCCGCCGCGCTCGATCGAATGGCACTACGTGCGCGGCCACACCGGGGTCCCCGGCAACGAGCGCGTGGATGCCATCGCCGACGGCTTCGCCGTGCGCGGCGGCGAGCCGCTCTACGACGGCCCGCTCGTCGGCTACGAGGTGCCGGTGCTCGACCTGCCCGACCAGACCGGCCTGCCGGCGAAGAGCGCGTCCAAGGGCGGCAGTCGATCGGCGAAGGGCCCGGCGTATTCCTACCTGAGCGTGGTGGACGGCCGGCCGATGCGCCACGCCACCTGGGCCGAATGCGAGCGCCGCGTGAAGGGCCGCGCCGGCGCGCGCTTCAAGAAGGCGATGAGCGCCGACGACCAGGCGGCCGTGCTCAGGTCGTGGGGCTTCCAGCCCGGCGACGTGTAATCGGACGCGGCATCGAGCCGCTCTCCAGTCACCAGGCGACGTCGATCGGCACGCGCGCGGCCATGCCGGCCCGCGCCTCGATCGCCTCGCCCGCCGCCAGGCACAGGTCCTCGCGGAACCGCGCCGCCATCACCGTCACTCCGGTCGGCAGTCCGTCGGCGATCCCGGTCGGCACGGCCAGGCCGGGAATGCCCAGCACCGGGCCGGCGGTGAGCGTGACGCACTCGCGCCACACCTGGGTGCTGCGCGCCGCGTCCTGCACGTCGAAGCCGATCTCGTAGACCGGCTGCGTGCAGGTGGGAACCAGCACCAGCGGCACCCGTTCGAAGAAGCGCTGCCACTCGCGGACCACGCGGGCCCGTTCGGCCATCGCCGTCATGTGGGGGATGCCGGCCTCGGCCGGGAACGCCTCGAACATCAGGCGGATGGCGCGCTGGATGGCCAGGTCGCCGTACTTCTCGATGGCCGGCCACATGAAGGTGCGGATCTCGGGCACCTGCATCGCGAACCACAGCTCCATGGCGCGGGTGAAGCCGGGCGTCGCCTCGTCCACGATCTCGAAGCCGGCGTCGGCCAGCCACCCGGCTGCCTGCCGCATTGCTGTGGCGACGGTGGGATGCAGCGGCTGGCCGCCGAGGGCCTCGGGGGCGGTGACGACGGCCACGCGCGCGGGCGTGGCCGGCGGCGGCCCGTCGAGCGGCGCCGGCACCCACCACGGATCGCGCACGTCACGCCGCGCCATCGCCGCCAGCGCGACGCGGATGTCGCGGACACTGCGCGCGATCGGTCCCTGCACCGACAGGATCTGCGCCGACGGGCCCCGCTCGGCGGTGGCGCTGGGGTTGAAGGCCGGCACGCGGCCGAACGACGGGCGCAAGCCGACCAGGCCGCAGCAGTAGGCCGGGTAGCGGATCGACCCGGCGATGTCGTTGCCGTGGCCGATCGGCGCCATGCCCGCCGCCACCGCTGCCGCGGCGCCGCCGCTCGACCCGCCGGGGGTGTGCCGCGCCGACCACGGGTTGTGCGTGCGGCCGCGCAGGTCGTTGTCGGTGTCGAGCCGGAAGCTGAAGCCGGGCGTGTTGGTGCGCCCGACCAGCACCGCGCCGGCGGCGCGGCAGTTGGCCACCACCGGGCTGTCGTCGGTGGCGACGAGATCGCGAAACGCCACCACGCCGTTGGTGGTGGCGCAGCCGGCCTGATCGACGTTCTCCTTGATGAGCACCGGCACGCCGTGCAGCGGGCCCAGCGGCTCGCCGCGGGCCACGGCGGCATCGGCCCGATCGGCCGCGTCCAGCGCCGACGCCGACAGATCGACGGTGACGGCGGTGAGCTGCGGATTGGTCGCCGCCGTGCGCGCCAGGCACGCCTCCACCGCGTCGCGCGAGGAGATCTCACGCGCGGCGATCGCCGCCGCCATCCGGGTGGCGTCCCAGCGCCAGATCGCGTCGCTCATGCCGCGTGAGTCTATCGCCGCGCGTCCACGACGCGAAGGTGCCCGGCCCGGGCATAGGCGAGGAGCCGCGTGTCGCAGGTCACGAGCGCGGCGCCGGTGAGCCGCGCCGTGGCGATCAGCAGCCGATCCGCCGGGTCGCGATGCGGCTCGCCCGGCAGCCGCGTGCTCTCGATGGCGATCGGCGGCGTCACCCCCTTGAGCATGACACCCGGAAAGGCCAGCGCACGCGCCACCCAGGTGCGCACGTCCTGCGACAACTGCAGGCGCCGCAGCGCCTCGAGCTGAGCCACTTCCCACACCGAGATAGCCGAGACGAGCAGTTCAGCGCGTTCGACGGCGGCTTCGACGACTGGCTCGATGCGTGAAGAGAACTTCGCCCGATCGCCTTCGACGTACCAGACCCAGACGTGGGTGTCGAGCAGGAGCGGCCCGGCGACGTCAGTCTTCGCCATCCCAGCCCTCGAGCGCACTCCAGGGCTCGTCGACAGGCGACACGATATCGCCCTGCGCGACCACACTGCCCTTCAGGCTGCCGAGCAGCGGCCGACGCTCGACGCGGGCCGGCAGCAGGCGGGCGACCGGCACGCCGCGTTTGGTGATGACGTATTCCCCGCCGGACCGCTGCACTTCGTCCATGAGGGCAAGGCAGCGCGCCTTGAACTCGCCGGCGGAGATCTCGCGGGTTGGACCGGCTGCTGCTGATGCGGCGTAGGCGGTACCCGTCTCGCGGCTGCGACCGGCGCGGCGGCGAGGCGCAGAGTACTTCGTGACCATGGTGCCGTGACCATGGTAACACGAGCCCCTGTCGGCCTGGTGTCGTCAGGGCTTCCGGCCGCCGTCCGGCGCCAGCCCCTCGGCCGTCATCGCCCGGCGATACGCCACCGCCACCGCGTCGAACTTGAGGTGCAGCTCGTCGGCCAGATCGAAGGGCACCTGCTCGGGCCGCTGCGACTCGACGATGCGCTGGTCCTGGCCGAAGATCACCCGCTCGAACTCCTGCAAGGTCGAGTCGGGGTCGTCCAGGTCGTAGTTGCGGCCGATGATGCAGTAGCCACGACAGCGCTCGGCGGTCTCGGGCTGGGAGGCGAAGAAATAGACCATGCCCTTCTCGCCGCCCCAGCCCAGGCGCAGCACGATCGTGTAGGGCAGGTGCAGCTCGTAGCGGCTGCGCCGCTCGGGGTTCACGGTGGTCTCGTTGGCGAACACCTGGAAGTCGTCGCTGTTGGCGGCCTCGGGCCGCACGATCGTGTAGTGCAGCACGTGGCCGCGGGTCTCGACGCGGTGCTCGGGCACCACGGGCCGCTCCGGGTCGCCGAGCAGCCCCGGATGCACCCACGGGAAGTGGCCGAAGTCGGTGAAGTTCTCGACCTGGCGCGAGGCGTCGCTCCGCCACGCGAACGGGCCGGTGTTGACCACCTTCCACGTGCCCGACTCGAGTTCGGGCACCTCGGGCAGCGCGTAGGCCGGCTCGTCGGCCGACAGACATACCCACACCAGGCCGTAGCGTTCCTGGCACCGGTAGACGGGCGTGCGCGCCTTGGTGGGAATCGTGGCGGTGGCCGACTGCGGAATGCGCACGCAGGCGCCTGAGGCGTCGTAGCGCCAGGCGTGGTACGGGCACACCAGGCAGTCGTCGGCGATCCAGCCGAGTGACAGGGCGGTGCCGCGGTGGATGCACAGATCGCGCATCGCGTGCGCGCGGCCGTCGGCGGTGCGCCACACGACCATGGCCTCGCCGAGGAGCGTCGCCGCCACCGGGCGGTCGGCCACCTCGTGGCCGTAGGCCACCGGATGCCAGCAGCGGACGTGCTTGGCGGTGAAGCCGTCACGCGCGGCGGCCATGGGCCGGCTATGCTACCACCCCATGTCGATCGCTCGAATGGCTGTGGTGGTCGTGCTGGCGATACCGGCACTGCTCGCGGGATGCGGCGGCCCGGCGGACCCGCCGACCGCGCCGGCGATCGCCACGCTCGAACCTGGCGTCGTCACGATCGCCATCACCGGCACCGCCACCGACCCGCTCGATCCCGAGGCGTGGATGTATCGCTACGCCGAGCGGCTGGCGCAGGATCTCGGCCTGCGCGCGGAGTGGCGCGTGGTGCCCTTCGACAGGTCGTGGGAGCTGGCCGGGAAGGACGTCGTGGACGTGGTGGCCACCAACCTGGCCAACTTCCCGGACCGGGTGAGCCTGGGCGGCACCTTCTCGGCGCCGTTTCTCTACGAGCAGCGGGCGCTGCGCATCCGCGCTGCGGAGGGCAGCCGCTACAGGACCATCGCCGACTTCGTCGGCCGGAAGGTGGGCGCCGTGAAGGGCATGGCGGCCGAGCGCGACCTGCTGAAGCGCGCGCCCGAGGGCGTGCAGATCGTCTCGACGACGACGTTCCCGGAGCTGTACGAGCAGTTCGCGCGCGGCGAGCTCGACGCCATCGCCCAGGCCGAGTACTTCGCGCTCGACGGCCGCGTGATTCCCTCCTACCCGCCCGACATCGCCCTCATCGACCACCACGACCTGAACCCCGGCCAGCGCGAGGAGTCGGTGTTCGTGGTCCGCGACCGGAGCACGGGCCTGCTCGCCGCCGTCAACGCCTTCGTGGCGCGGACGCCGTTCCCGCTGCACCTCGCCCGCTGATCCACCGATGCCGGTCGATTCCGACGCCGCGTCACGCCAGGTCTCGCCCTACCAGCTCTTCATGCTCGCGCTCAGCGTGTGGGCACTGCTCACGCTGGCGGCCGGCACCGCGCTGGACTTCTCCGGCGACACCATGCAGGTGCTCGACTACGCCGACAACGCGGTGTGCCTGCTGTTCTTCATCGACTTCCTGATCACCCTCTACCGCGCCGACCAGCGCCTGCGCTACCTGGCCACCTGGGGCTGGGTGGACCTGCTGTCGAGCATCCCGGTCGTGGACCAGCTGCGCTGGGGCCGCGCCGGGCGCGTCTTCCGCATCCTGCGGGTGCTGCGGGCGGTGAAGTCGGTGCGCATCCTGGGCACGATCTTCCTGGAGCAGCGCGCCAAGAGCGCGTTCCTGGCCGCGGTGCTGCTCACCGTGCTGCTGCTGGTGTTCTCGTCGCTGGCGATGCTGCAGTTCGAGGCCGGCGGCGACGGCAACATCCGCACCGCGCAGGACGCGATGTGGTGGGCGGTGACGACGATGACCACGGTGGGCTACGGCGACACCTACCCGACCACCGCCGAGGGGCGGCTGGTGGCGGTGTTCCTGATGCTGGCCGGCATCGGCGTCTTCGGCTCGTTCTCGGGCCTGGTCGCGTCGTGGTTCCTCACCCCGTCGCAGGCCGAGACCGAATCCGAGATGGCGGAGCTGAAGGCGATGCTGGCCGACATCCAGCGTCGGCTGCCGCCGGAGGCCGGACCGCCGCAGGCCGGACCGCCGCAGGACACCCGGTGAGCCGCGCGCCGGCGCCGCTCGCGCTCAGCCGCGGGCAGATCCTCGCCTTCCGGCGTGCCGCGCAGGGACTCGACGCACGCCAGCCGGCCGGTCCGCGCTCGCTGCGGATGGCAGCGTGGGCCGGGCTGCAGGACAGCATGCCGCGGGCGGCGCTGCTGTCGATCCACGCCCGCGTCCGCGGCACGACGCCGTCCACGTGGGAGGCGCCGTCGCTCGTGCAGGTGTGGGGCCCGCGCTACAGCGCCTACGTCGTGGACGGCCGCGACGCCGCGCTCTTCACCCTGGCGCGGCTGCCCGAATCGGGCGCCACCCGGCGCGTCGCCGAGACGCTGGCCGGGCGGCTGGCCGCGGCGCTGGCCAAGGGGCCGATGCTCCACGGCGACGTCGCCCGCGCCCTGGGCGAGCCGGCCAACCGGCTGCGCTACGCCACCCTCACCGGCCGGATCCGCATCCGCTGGGACGGGGCGCGCCAGCCGACGCTGTGGGCCGTGCCGGCGCCGGCCACCGATCCGCGCGCCGCCCGCATCGAGCTGGCCCGCCGCTACCTGCACGTGTTCGGCCCATCCACCGCCGCGGGCCTGGCCGGCTGGGCCGGGCTGCCGGGCCCCGCCGCGGCGGCCGCGTTCGACGAGCTGACGCGGTCGCGGGCACTGATCCCGGTCCGCACACCGATGGGCGATGCCTGGCTGCTGGCCTCGGACGAGCCGCTGATGCGGCGCGCCGCCGCCGCGCCTGCCCCGGCGCGGCTGCTGCCGAGCGGCGACACGTATTTCCTGCTGCACGACGCCGCCGATCGCGCGTTCCTGGTGGCGCGCGCCGTCGATCGCGCGCGGCTGTGGACGTCGCGGGTGTGGCCGGGGGCGCTGCTGGTGGACGGCGTCATCGCCGGCACGTGGCGGCGCGACCACGCCACCGTGTCGATCGAGCCGTGGCGGCGCCTCTCGCCGGCCGAGCGCCATGCCGTGGAGGACGAAGCGTCGTCGCTGCCGCTGCCTGGCGTGGATGGCTCGGTCGCGGTCCGCTGGGCGCCGGTGGCATAAGATCGCCCATCGGCGTGGCGCTCACTCCAGGCCAGACCCTCGGTCCCTACGAGATCGGCAGCCTGCTGGGCGCCGGCGGCATGGGCGAGGTGTATCGCGCCCGCGACACCCGCCTCCATCGCGACGTCGCCCTCAAAGTCCTGCCGCCGCAGCTGGCCGGTACCACTGCCGCGTTCACGCGCTTCGAGCGCGAAGCGCAGGCCGTGGCGGCGCTCTCGCACCCGAACATCTTGGCGATCTACGACTTCGGCCGCACCGACGCCGCCAGCTACGTGGTGTTCGAGCTGCTCCAGGGCGCCACGGTGCGCCAGCGGCTCGAGTCGGGCCCGCTGCCAGTGCGCAAGGCGGTGGACTACGCGCGCCAGGTGGCCGATGGCCTGGCTGCCGCCCACGCCCGCGGCATCACCCACCGCGACATCAAGCCCGACAACCTGTTCGTCACCGACGACGGGCACGTGAAGATCCTGGACTTCGGACTGGCGCAGACGGCCGTGAGCCACGCCCCCGATGGCGTCACCTCGGTGCAGACGCAGGCGCCGATCACCGACGCCGGCACGGTGATGGGCACCGTCGGCTACATGGCGCCGGAGCAGATCCGCGCCCAGTCGGTGGACCACCGCGCCGACCTCTTCGCGCTCGGCGTCACGCTGTACGAGATGTGTACGGGTCGGCGGGCGTTCAAGGGCGCCACCCCGGCCGACACCATGTCGGCGGTGCTCACCGCCGATCCGCCGGAGCTGACGCTCAGCGGCCAAGCGGTGCCGCCGGCTCTGGATCGCATCGTGCGGCGGTGTCTCGAAAAGCAGCCGGCGGAGCGTTTCCAGTCGGCCCGCGATCTGTCGTTCGCGCTCGACGCCCTGAGCAGTCTTTCGGGGCCGGGTTCCGGCTCGAGCCCCGTGGCGGGCGAGCCTGCCGCGCCGGGCCCCGCGCGTCGCGGTTGGGCGCTCCCGGCCGCCGTTGCGGCCTTGGTCGCGCTGGCCGCCGGTATCGGCCTCGGCCGCCTGCTCTCGCCGCCGGCGGCGCCGGTAGTCGCCGCCCCGACCTTGCGCGCCGAGTTCGAGGTGCCGTTCGGCTTCACGAACCGCTCACTCATCGCGTTGTCGCCAGACGGCCGGCGCCTCATCCATCCCGCCGACGGCGAGCCGGGACGACGCCAGCTGGTCATGCGCGACCTGGCCACCGGCCAGACCACGCCATTGCCCGACAGCACCGACGGGATGGTGTCCGACTGGTCGCCAGGCAGCGACGCCGTGCTGTTCGTGGCCGGCGGCGAGCTGCGCCGGTTCGACGTCGGCGACCGCACGACGCAGGTGGTCGAGCGCCTGCCCGACGGCTTTCGCGGCCTGGCCTGGCTGGCCGACGACACCCTGGTGCTGACCTTCCTCGGCACCGACCCGGTACGACGTCGGGCCCTGGCCGGCGGCCCCCTGACGCCCGTCGTGACCGGCACGTCCGACGTGATCCTGGCGCTGCCGCGCCGCATCGATCAGCGCACCGATCACGTCTTCGCGGTCCGCAACAGCGCGGCGGGAGCCGCCAACCGCGAGATCGTCCTGGTGCGGCTCGCCGACGGACAGGTCACGCCGCTGGCCGACACGCTGTCCCTGGCCGTGCTGACCGCAGGCCATCTGGTGACGCAGCGGCTGCAGGGCCTGGCCGCGCTGCCCTTCGACACCACGTCGCTCACCGTGACGGGCGACGCGGTGCTCCTCGACGATGCCGTCACTTGGGACCCGCCCACCGGCGTGGCGGCGTTGACGGCGAGTGACAACGGCGTGCTGGCGTTCATGAAGCTGGTCGAGCGGCCCCGGCAGTTCGAGTGGCTGGCCGGCGACGGCCGGTCGCTCGGCACGGTGGGCCCGCCGGACTTCTACGGCGCCTTCGACCTGTCGCCCGACGGCGCGCGGGTGGTGGCGCGCGTCGTTCCCGGCCCGTCACGTCCACTGAGCGCGCTGCGGCTGATCGACATCGAACGCAACCTGACCTCGACCGTCACCACGCCCGAGGGTCTGGTGTCCGACCCGGTGTGGTCCGGGGACGGCACGCGGATCTACTACCGCCTGTCCGACACGCTGATGCGCCAGAGTCCGTTCTCGACGACGGCCGAGACGCTGCTCGACCGCGCCTGGTTCCCCGACGCCTTCTCCCCCGACGGTCGCTGGCTGCTCGCCGGCCTGGCCGACACCGCCGCCCGGTTCGCGCTGAAGGCACTGCCGACCGATCGGCTGCACGACCCGACCACGATCTCGGACGACGGCTCGGTGTCGGACGAGGGCCGCTTCTCGCCCGACGGCACCCTGGTGTCGTACCAAAGCCAGCGCACCGGCCGCAACGAGGTCTACATCACGCCCTTCCCGGTCACCGGGGAGCGCTGGCAGGTGTCGCCCGACGGCGGCGTGCAGGCGCGGTGGGTCGACAACCGCACCTTGTACTACCTGGAGCTCGGCGGCCGGCTGATGCGTGTCGCGGTGACGTCTGGCTCGCCGGTGCGGATCGGCCGTCCCGAACCGATGCTCGATCTCGGCCTCGACGCCGTGTCGCCGGTGCTGGAACAGTACGCCGTCCACGGCGATCGGTTCCTGGTCCTGCGCCCGGCCAATCGCGCCTCCGCCGACACCGTCAACGTCGTCACGAACTGGACGACGCTGCTGCGGACCGGTGGGTCAGCCACACGATGAAGTCGGTCTGCGGCGGCACCGTGCCGTGACGCCGCAGCAGCTTGGCGATCTGGGCGCGGTGCCCGTGGCCGTGCAGGCACACCTGCAGGACGGCCTGCGCGACCGTGCACTGCCCGCCCGGGATGAGCGGGCTCACCAGCACCCGGTCGAGATCCGCCTCCGTCGCCCCAGCCAGCCACGCCGATTGCTCGTCGTGGGTGGCCCCGTAGCGTTCGACGAGCGCGTCGAGCGACGCCGCCGGCCGCGACTCGTGCGGCTGGTCGAACGGCTGGCCGAGCACGGTGACCAGCCAGAAGCGGTTGGCGAGCAGCACGTGGTGCAGCAGGTCGAGAATCTCGGGGTCGGCGGCCGCCCCGGAGTCGCTGCCGATCGCCGCGAGCAGCATCGCGTTGGCGTGGCCGTGGTGAGCCACCAGATCGCGCAACGTGGCCAGCATCGTGGGGATGCTAGCAGCAACGGGCCCACGGCCGGGCTGGCGGCGGTGCCCTTGCGTTCTGTCCCGATTGGTATATCCTGGCGCCGATGACTAGACCGATCGGTCTAGAGCCCCCCGGGGAGGTCACGATGCGCGTAGCCAAAGACGACGTCGACGTGAGGATGCAGATTCCCGGCGCCACCATCCGCCAGCAGATGGACTTCGGCTCGATGGCCGGCTACGACCGGATCTGCGGCGAGTACTTCACCCTCGCCAAGGGCGTGGACACGCGCCCGCTGCTGAAGGGGCTGGAGGGCGATGCCTGCCAGTCGCCGCACTGGGGCTTCGTCCTCAGCGGCCGGGTGACGGCCACCGACGCCGGCGGCCGCGACGAGACGGCCACCACCAACGACCTGTTCTACTGGCCGCCCGGCCACAACGTGCGGGTGGACGAGGACGCCGAGCTGATCATGTTCAGCCCGCAGCACGAGCACGTGCGGGTCGTCGAGCACATGCGCGCCAAGGTGGGCGCCTGATCTGACGACGGCGTCCGCCACCCATCCGACGAAGCAGCGCCTGCTCGAGGCCGGCCTGGCCATGCTGTTGCGGCAGGGCTACAACGACCTCGGGATCCAGGCGCTGCTCGCGGAGACCGCCACGCCGAAGGGCTCCTTCTACCACCACTTCCGGGACAAGGAGGACTTCGCGCTGCAGGTGATCGACGCCTACATGGACGGGGTGCACGCCGGGCTCGACGAGTGCCTGCTCGACGAGCGCCGCCCGCCCCTGGAACGGGTGCGGCGGTTCTTCGAGCTGAGCGAGCGGAAGTATCGCGACGAGGGCTACATGGGCTGCCTGCTCGGCGGCCTCGGACAGGAGCTCTCGGGCGTCAACGACACGTTCCGGGCGCGGATTGCCGGCTGCCTCGAGGCGATCACGTCGCGGATCGCGGGCTGCCTGGCCGTGGCGCGCCAGCGCGGCGACCTGCCGGCCGACGCCGACGTCAAGCGTCTGGCAAGCCTGCTCGTGGACTGCTGGGAGGGGGCGGCGCTGCGCAGCCGGCTGCGGGGCAGCCCGGCGCCCCTGCGCGCGATGCTGGACTTCTACTTCGCGGCCGCCGGCAGACGCTGAGCCCGCGGAACGCCCGGGCGGGCGCGTCCGTCTCTCCCCCATCGGTCATCCCAGGCGGTGCTCCTGCCATCGGCGCGCTCGCGCACGGCGCACGGCGCCAACCTTGAACGCGGACGGCCCGTCCAACGTATCGACACCAAGCGGCTGTCGACTCTTTTGATCCGGGGGCATCATGGCGTTCTTGAAGCGACTGTTCGGCAAGGCAGAGGAACCCCGGGCGCGCGTCCGCGTGTGCGTCGAATGTGGCATGCCGGTGGCCGAGCACAAGAGCTGGTGCTCGATCCTGCGCGGCGAACAGGAGATGGCGGGCCGCGCCGAGGCCCGGCAGGCCGGCGGCGGCAACTGACGCCGGCCCGGCTCGCCGGACGATGCGCAAGAAGCGTGCTATGCATGCGATAATCGCATGCTCGAGATGGCATCCCGATTCCGCTCGTCCGCTGCCCCGTCCCTGACCCGCCGCGGCTTCCTCGAACACCTCGGCGCCATCGGCGGCTCGTCGCTGGTGATGACCGCGCTCAGCTCCTGGGAGCTGATGGCGGAAGACGCCGGCCAGCGCCCCGCGCTCACCGGCAGGCCGTCCCGCAACAAAGTGCTGATCCTCGGCGCCGGCACCTCGGGCCTCGTCGTCGCCTACGAGCTGGGCAAGCTCGGCTACGACTACCACGTGCTCGAGGCGCGCGACCGCGTCGGCGGCATCGCCTGGAGCGTGCGCCGCGGCGCCACCCACACCGAGATCGACGGCGAAACGCAGACCTGCACCTGGGACGAGGGGCAGTACGTGAACGTCGGCGCCTGGCGCATCCCGCACTCGCACACCGGGGTGCTCGGCTACTGCCAGGAACTCGGCGTGCCGATGCAGGTGTTCCTGAACGACTCGGACGCCAACTACTTCTATCGCGAGGGCAAGGCCGGCGACGCGCTCGCCAACCGCAAGATCCGCATGCGCGAGGTGAAGGCCGACCTCGCCGGCCACGTCAACGAGCTGCTGGTGAAGGCCATCGACCAGAAGGCGCTGGACCTGCCGCTCAGCGCCGACGACCAGAAGCGGTTGACCGACTTCCTGGTGCGCCAGGGCTACCTCGACGCCTCGACCCGCACCTACAAGACGTTCGCCGACCGCGGCGAGGGCGACGTCCTGGCGCTGTCGGCGCTGCTCGACGCCGGCTTCGGCAACCGCCTGCGCTCGGTGCCGCCGATGGAAGGCACGATGGCGGCGCCGATGTTCCAGCCGATCGGCGGCATGGACCAGATCTGCAAGCACTTCCAGAAGGCGATCGGCCCGTCGCGGCTGACCTTCAACGCCGCGATCGAGTCGGTGCACCAGGACGACGCCGGCGTGAAGGTGGTCTACCGCGACACCGTCACCGGCAGGAAGACCGAACGCGCCGCCGACTTCGTGGTCGCCTGCCTGCCGCTGTCGATCCTCTCCGGCCTCGACATCAACGTCTCGGACGAGATGAAGGCGGCGATGAAGCGGGTGACCTACAGCGACAGCGCCAAGATCGGCCTGGCGATGAAGCGCCGCTTCTGGGAGGAAGACGACCGCATCTTCGGCGGCCACCTCTACTCGAACCTGCCGATCGGCGAGTTCTCGTATCCCTCCTACGACTACTTCACGAAGAAGGGCGTGCTGCTCGGGCTGTACTCGAACGGGCCGATCGCCAACCTCGCGGACCTGCCGATCGCGGCGCGCATCGAGCACGTGCTGACGCACGCCAGCAAGGTGCACCCGCAGATCCGCGCCGAGTTCGAGAGCGGCTACGCCGTCTACTGGCGCAAGGTGCCCTACAGCCTCGGCGGCTACGCCACCGTGCGCGCGGCGTCGCTGCGCGAGCAGCTCTCCAAGGTGGAGAACCGGATCCTCATCGGCTCGGCGGCGACGGCGCCGCGGTCGCTGCCCGACTGGCAGGAGGGCGCGGTGGCGGCCGGCTGGCAGGCGCTGCAGTCGATCCACGAACGGGCGATGCGCGGCTGAGCCGTCGCCGCCCTACTCGCGACGCTTCCCGCGCAGGCGGCGCCACGCGTCGCGGCTGAACCGCTCGGCACGGTCGAGGGCCACGGCGACGACGCGGAACTCCATCCCGACGATGGCCAGGCCGAAGATGGCGACGAAGCCGCCCGGCCCCGGCAGCCAGCCGATGGCCAGCCCGCCGCCGATGAGCAGCAGGGCCACCAGCCAGAGTCCCACGCGCACGGCGGTGGCGGGCGGGTCCTCTTTGCGGAACTCGTAGAGGTCCAGGAAGCGGTGCCCGGCCCGGCCGTTCCTGAGCCGCCGCGCGTACTGTCGAATCGTGGCCATCGCCCATCCGTTCGGTAGCGGGGGGCGCTGGTCATTACTTTACCGGCGCGGCGCGATATCAGCCCGTGACCGGCTCAGCGACGAAGGTGACCTGCTGGCCCCGGCCGCGCGCGCACCCTACGTCTCCGGAATCAGACTCGGGTTGTAGACGATCTCCCAGAGGTGGCCATCCGGGTCGGCGAAGTAGCCGGCATGGCCGCCCCAGAAGGTCGCGCCGGCCGGTTTCACGATGGTGGCGCCGGCGCGCTCCGCCTGCGCCAGGACGGCATCCACCTCCGCCTCGCTGCGCACGTTGTGGCCGAGCGAACACTCGGTGGAACTGCGGGGTTGCACCGGCACGCCGGCATCGTGCGCGAGGTTGCTGCGTTCCCAGACCGCCAGCTTCAGGCCGTGCTGCAGGTCGAAGAACGCCACGGCGCCGTGTTCGAACTCGCGACCGACGATGCCCTTGGTGGGCAGACCGCAGCCGTCGCGGTAGAAGGCCACGGCGCGGTCCAGGTCGTCGACGGCCAGGGTGAGGACGGTGAGGCGAGGCTCCATCCCGCCAGTATGGCGTCCGCCCGGGTGGTCCACCGTCCGGGTAACCGCTCCCTCGGCCGTAGACGGCGGGCGATTCCGCTTGACAGGTTTCTGGACTCGACCTGCGAATAGTCCGGACCCGCTCCTGGACCGAGCCTCGCGCGCGCGGCGCTGACCTGAGCGGCCCGATCGACGCGTCGTCCACGCGCGCCGGTGGGCCGCGGGCCGTTCGCCGCCGTGCGGGCAATCTCACGCGGCAGTTTCTGCGATGCGACGATGGGCGCATGGCCACCACCGCTCTCGTCGCATCCACCCACGCGTCTTCTGTCGCACCGTCGTGCCCGATCGCGTTCGTACCGCCCGCGAACCATCGCGACACCGTCGCCCTGGGCGAGCAGATCGCGGTCCTCGCCATGCAGCTCCACGCCGCCACCTACGAGCTGCTGGTGCTGCTCCGCGAGTTCGACCGGCGCCGCGGCTGGAACGACGGCTTCGCCTCGTGCGCGCATTGGTTGCACTGGCGCACCGGCATCGACCGCGGTGCCGCGCGCGAGAAGGTGCGCGTGGCGCATGCGCTGGCGCGGCTCCCGCGCCTCAGCGCCACCATGCAGCGCGGCGCCATCTCCTACGCCAAGGTGCGAGCCCTGACCCGCGTGGCCACGCCCGCCAACGAAGCGTCGCTCCTCGGCTTCGCCCAGGCCGGCACCGCCGCCCACGTGGAGCGCCTGGTCCGTGCCTGGCGGCGGGTGGACGAGGCCGCCGCCAACCGGGAAGCGGACACGCGGCATCTGCGCCGTCAGCTCACCACCTTCACCGACGACGAAGGCATGGTGGTGATCCGCGGCCGGCTCACGCCGGAGCTCGGCGCGGTGGTGCAGCGAGCGCTCGACGCGGCGTTCGAGCAACTGCGCCAGAACGACGGTGAGTCGATGCCTCGCCCGGACCGTCTTACGGACGAAGTGACTCCGGCCCAGCGGCGCGCCGACGCCCTCGGCCTGCTGGCCGAAGCCGCGCTCGGCGCGGACCTCGATCGCGGCACCGCCGGCGACCGCTACCAGGTGGTCCTGCACATGGAGGCCCCCACCGCCGCGGTGGCGCCGAACCGGTCGAACGCGTCGGCCCCGGCGTCGTCCGCAGGGCTCGCGGGCACCCTGGAGGTCGATCACGGCGCCGTGGACGTTTCCGCGGAAACGTCGCGTCGTGTTTCCTGCGATGCCGGCCTGGTGGAGATCACCCACGACGCCGGCGGCACGGTGCTCGACGTGGGCCGCAAGACCCGCACGGTGCCGCCCCCGATCCGCCGGGCGCTCCTGGCCCGCGACCGCACCTGCCGCTTCCCCGGCTGCACCTCGCGCCGCTGCGACGCGCATCACATCGAACACTGGACCGACGGCGGCGCCACCAGCCTCGACAACCTGCTGCTGCTCTGCCGACGCCATCACCGCCTGGTGCACGAGGGCGGGATGGACGTGCACCTCCGCCCCGACGGCACCGTGCTCTTCGCCCGCGCCGACGGCACGACGCTGGAGGCGGTGCCGCCCTTGCCCGACTCGCCCGTCACCCTGCGGCTGCCGCTCGCGCCACGGAACGCCCCGTCGCCTCGCCCGCGCGATCTCCCCGTGTGGGACGGCACCCGGTTCGACCTCGTCTACGCGATGGACGTGCTCTACCGGTCCCCGTCCGGCGATATCCGCGCCGAGGCCGACTCGTCGGCCTAGTTCAGCCCGGTGAGCGTGCGGCTCAGCTCCCGCAACTGCCGCCGCGCCTCGGCGTCCCCCGCCTGCCGGTGCGGCGTGCCTACCCGCTGCCCCACGAAGTAGCTGCCGCTCGGCGCGCTGGTGCTGATGGCGTTCAGCACCGCCTCCGCCCCTTCCTCCACGGTGCTCGTCGGCGTGGTGCCGGAGGAGCGCACCATGTTGGTGTCCATGTAGGTGGCCGGGTGCAGCGCCTGCACCACGATGCCCCTGGGCTGCAGCTCCGCCGCCAGGTCGATGGTGAACATCACCTGCGCCAGTTTGCTCTGCCCGTAGGCGCGGCCCGAGGTGTAGCCGTGCTCGAGCATCACGTTGGCGAAGTCGAGCGGCGAGGCGGCCAGCGACGACACGTTGACGATGCGCGGCGCGGTGCCCTTCTCCAGGAGCGGCAGCAGTTCGTAGGTGAGCAGGTAGCCGGCGAGGTAGTTGACGGCGAACTGCATCTCGTGGCCGTCCTGGCTCACCTGGCGCCGCGGCACGATGACGCCGGCGTTGTTCACCAGCACGTCGAGCCGGCGGTAGTCGCGACGGATGTCGGCGGCCAGGCGGCGGACCGCGGCGAGCGAGGCGAAGTCGGCCTGGTAGAAGCGGGCCGAGCCCGTGCCGCTGGCGGCGATCTCCGCCACCACGGCCTGGCCGCGTTCCACGTTCCTGCCGTGGACGATGACGTGCGCGCCCTGGGCGGCGAGGCGGAGGGCGACTTCGCGGCCGAGGCCGTCGGTGGAGCCGGTGATGAGGGCGATGCGCTGGGTGGGCGTGGGGGTGGCGGGTTGGGCGGAGGCGGGGGTGGGGAGCATGGTGAGGAGGGTGACCGCGAGGAGGGTCGTGAGCATTGTTGCGACCAGCTTATTCCGCTACCGACTTCGGGCGCGGAACTCAAGGAGGCGGTCAGGCGTGCACCGCTCCGCCGGCGCTGGAAGTACGAGACGATAGGCCGTTCTGGAGGTCACGATGCCTTCCCTGCGTTCCGCCCTCGTCACCGTTCTGCTTGCCGTAGGGACTTGGGCTGTTTCCGCCCAGTCGCAGCACCCTTTCGGCATTCCCACCCCTGATAACGCCCAGCCGGGCAAGGACATCCAGGCCGTCACCGGGTCCCGGGCCCAGGGGTGGCTCGGCCAGGGGCGGTCGGAGGTGGTGGCGCGGCACGGGGTGGTGGCCACCAGCGACCCGCTGGCCGCGGAGGCCGGGCTGGAGATCCTGCGGCAGGGCGGCAACGCCATCGACGCGGCGGTGGCGGCGGCCGCCATGCTCGACGTCACCTCGCAGAACGACACCGGGATCGGCGGGGACCTGTTCGCGCAGGTGTGGGTGGCGAAGGAGAAGAAGCTCTACGCGCTGGCGGCGGCCGGCTGGGCGCCGCAGGGGTGGACGCCGGAGTTCTTCGCGTCCCTGGGCGAGAAGCGGGTGCCGGGGTCGGGCGTGAACGCGGCCACCGTGCCGGGGGCGATTGCCGGCTACGATGCGCTCCTCACCCGCTTCGGCACGCTGGGCTTCAAGGAGACGTTCGAGCGCGCGGCGCGCGTGGCCGAGGAGGGCTGGGGGCTGGCCGAGCGGCGCCACTCGGATCTGCTCGACGCGCAGAAGGGGCTGGCCGCGGACGCCGACTCGAAGGCCACCTTCCTGAACGGCGACGCGGTGCCGCCGCTCTACAGCGTGATCCGCAATCCCAACCTGGCCAAGGCGCTGCGGCTGATCCAGGCGCAGGGCAAGGACGCGTTCTACAAGGGCGACATCGCCAAGGCCATCGTCGCCAAGGTGCAGGCCGGCAAGGGCGTGATGACGCTCGACGACCTGGCGGAGTTCCAGCCCGAGTGGGTGGAGCCGGTCTCCACCAACTACCACGGCTACGACGTGAGCCAGCTGCCGCCGCCCGGCCAGGGGTTTGCCGCGCTCGAGATGCTGAACATCCTCGAGGTGTGCGTGCCCAAGCTGGGGTTCAACCTCACCACGCTCGGGCCGAGCGACCCGATGAAGTGGCACCTGATGGTGGAGGCCAAGAAGCTCGCCTACGCCGACCTGCACGCCGTCAACGCCGATCCGAAGTTCGCGGCCCCGCCGCTGGAGCGGCTGCTGTCCAAGCAGTACGCCGCCACGCTGTGCGACCGGATCGACCCGGCCAGGGCGCGGGCGCCGCGCACGCCCGGCGGCACCGACGGCGGCACGATCTACCTGACCACTGCCGATCGCTGGGGCAACATGGTGTCGCTGGTGCACAGCGTGTTCAGCGTGTATGGCAGCCGCGCCACGGTGGGCCCGTACGGCTTCGTGCTGCACAACCGCGGCAGCGCCTTCTCGCTCGACCCCAAGCACCCCAACGTGGTGGCACCGCGCAAGCGCCCGTTCCACAGCATCATCGCCGGGTTCGTGATGAAGGACGGCCAGCCGCTGATGGCGTTCGGCAACATGGGCGGCAGCGTGCAGCCCGAGACGCACGCCCAGCACATCGTCAACATGATCGACCACGGCATGAACGTGCAGATGTCCACCGACGCGGCGCGCTTCACGCACAACCAGAACTCCAACATGCTGTCGCTGGAGCACAACCTGTTCGCGCTGGTGGGCAAGGCGCTGGAGGCCAAGGGCCACCAGGTGCGCGGCGTGGACGGCGGCGCGGTGGGCGGCTACCAGGCGATCCTGTTCACGCGCGACCCGCGGCTGCCGGAGCCGATCTTCGATCGGCGGAGCATCACCGAGGACCATCCGGTGAACGGCGTGTACCGGGCCGGGTCGGATCACCGGAAGGACGGGCAGGCGGTGGGCTGGTAGGCGTAGGGCGGCTCTTCAGAGCTGCCCATGGCAGAGCTGAAGCTCTGTCCTACGGGTACTGCTCTGCCCTACGTGCCCTGACGCGACGCTGAGCCGGCGTCCGCCACGACCGCCTTCGCCAGCGCCAGGGCCACCCGTCCGACCTCGGCCGCCGACGCGCCACTCGACGAGACCATCAGCGCCAGCGGCGCCGTCTCGATCACCACCCCCCGGACGTCGCGCAGCACCTGCGACGCGCGCAGCCCCCAGCCGTCGATCGGCTCGGCCGGCCCGTCGCTGGCGACATGACGGCGCTGTGGGGGGTCCACCGGCAGCTGCACGATGGCGTGCGGCACGTTGCGTTTCCATGCGTCGCCGACGAACCGCGGCAGACAAGCGGTGAAGTACGCCACCTCGAACCCCTCGTCGTGCCCTTCCATCACGTCGTGCGGCATGCGCAGGGCCAGGCCGGGAAAGCGGTTGTAGGGCGGGCCGGCCTCGACGTCGAGCTGCGAGCGGATGCGCCAGCCGCCGGAGGTCTCGGTGAGGCGCTCGTCGCGGCGCTGGCGATAGTCGCGCACCAGCTTCAGCACGACGAACGTGCCGCCGAGCAGCACCATCACGAAGAGCACGAACTCGATGAAGCTGTACTCGAAGCGTCCGGGGGCCAGGCGCGTGATGCCTCGGGAGCGGGATCGCTGCGCCACCAGCCAGGTGTCGACGAGCAGACGCACCACGACGTTCGGCATCTCGCGTCGTGGACTACTGGTCGACGCGGAACGAGATCTCGCCCAGGTGAATCACGTTGTAGCCCGGAACGCTGTTGCTGAATACCGCGACGCGGCCGGCGATGTTGGGGTTGTGATAGTTGCGAGGGTAGATGACCAGCAGCGCTGCGCCTGCCTGGCTGCTCGAGGTCAGGCCCGTCGCGATCGGTATCCCGGTGACCCGTCGCGGGCGCAGTTCGGGCGGCAGCACGAACACCGTGTCTCTCACGGAGCCCGACGTGATCTGGGCCGACCCTCTGATATGGACGTAGCCGTTGGTGTCGCGCCACACCTGGAGGCCGTCGATGCCGAAGCCGCCGGGCAGCCACCGGGCGGCGGTCGATCCGCAATAGATCAACGTCGGCGGTGTCGGAACGCCCTCGCAGATGTCGTTGGCCTGATTGGGATTCGGGGCGATGTCTACGGGTGCAGTGCCTGCGGGGCGTAGGGGTAGACCCGGGGACGCGGCGAAGAAGGCGAACGTGCCGGCGTTGCCGGAGCTGTCGGTCCAGGTGCCCTGGCCATTGGCCGGGCTCACCAGCGCCGATACCTGCGTCCCTTGCCCGCCGGGTGACGACACGATCGTGAAGTTGAGGCCCACGGTGCCGTCGCCGTTGAACACGCCCACGCCGACGACGCTGCCGATGGTGGCAGCGCCGCACTGATCGTCGGTTCCGGCCAGCGTGAATCCCGACACAGCGGTGGTGAGCGTCAGCGTCACCCGGTTGCAGTAGGGCTGCATCTGCCAGTTGAAGGTGCCGAAGACCTGGGCGGCGGCTGGCGTGGCCATGGCCCAGCAGCCCAGCAGCAGGACGAGGCGCGGCAGAAGACTTCGCATCGTCTCGTAGTGTCGGAAGCCGCGGGAACGTGTCGCCTCCCCTTTCAGCAGCCCGGGGTGACTACGGGGCGGGGGTCACTCCGGCAAGCGCGTGCTGCACCAGCTCGAGCCGATCGCGCGGCGGTTCAGGGCCGCGCGTGATCATCACGAACCGTCCGTCGGGGGCGACGTCGAAGTCGAACAGATAGGCGGCGGCGTCGAACAGTCGCTGCGGGCGACCCACCGCCAGCGACGGACGGGTCGTGATGGCGGCGGCCCACAGCCCGCGATCCGTCGAGCTGGTGTAGTAGAGCGTGCGCCCGTCCGGTGCCCACACCGCCCGGACGGCGCCGTTGGTGGACACCCGCTGGCGCGGCGCGCGGCTGTCGAGGCTGCGGACGTAGGCTTCGAAACGTCCGCTGTCGCTCGACACGTACGACAGCCATCGGCCGTCGGGCGACACGCGTGGATACTGCTCGTCGGCCGGCGTGGACACGAGGTCGATAGGCTCCGACGCCTTTCGGTCGATCATGAGGATGTCCCAATTGGTGGCCGTGATCTCCCGCTCGAACACGAGCCGTTGGTCGGCGGTCCAGCCACCCGCGGCCTGCGCCAGGCGCCACGGCACCAGCGTGCGCTCGGCGCTCTCCAGGTCGGCATCCCGCTCCACCAGGTCCATCTGTGCCCGAGGGCCCTTGCTCATCACCAGGCGCCCGTCGGCCGTCCAGAGCGGCAGGTGGTAGCGGCCGGCGGTCACCGGCGTAGCCGTCTCGCGTTCGAGGTCGTAGACCCACACGTTGTTCTTCGCGGCGGCGACCGTCGCCGCCACCCGCGTGCCGTCGGGCGAAATGCGGGCGTCGAGGAGCGGCGCGGGCGGAAACGGCGCGGCCCGCGCCGTGCCACGATCGACGAGGCTGAGGGCGTTGCGGGGACCGCCCGACCAGCCGATCGCGTGCGCCAGGTCGCCGCGATCCGAGAAGGCGTACTGCGGGGTGCCATCGGTGTCCTCGTTCACGCCCTCGGCCACGCGCACCGCTGGCCCGGTGATCTCTAGGCGTTCCAGGTCGAACGGCACCGCGACCAGCTCTCCGCTGCGGGCATACACGAGATGCCCGGTGGGCACGTAGCGCGCCGAGGCGCTGCCGGTGAGCAGGTCCTTGCGTTGCCCGGTGCGGCCGTCGAGGACGACGATGCGCGAGCGCTCCTCGGGGCCGGTCGTCACCGCGAAGAGGACGCCGCGGCCGTCGGGCAGCACCTGCGGCCAGCGGTGATCGTTCGGGCCGTCCTCCGGCAGTACCGTGGTGAGCGGCTCGGGCGACCCGCCAGCGGCCGGGACCTTCCACAAGCCGGATTCGAGACGCCGGCCGGCGACGATGACGTCGTCGGCGCCCCAGCTCGCCCCGGCGATACCCGGGAGCGTGGCCACCGTCACCGGCTGGCCGCCAGCCACCCGTACCTTCCTGATCTGGTCGCCCACGACGAACCCGAGCCATTGCCCATCCGGCGAGAAGAACGGCGAATGCGCCCGTTCCGTGCCGTCAATCGGCGTCGTCACCGCTTCGGCGAGACGACGGGTGACCAACTGGGCGCGGCCGTCGCCGGCCGCGCGGAAGACCAGGAGCGTGCCATCGGGCGAGATCGCCAAGGGACCGTCGGCGAGCGTCACGCCCGCTGGCAGCACGATCGTGCTGCGCACCATTGCGGGAGCCTGCGCGCCAGGGACTGCCGGCGGCGCCCCCAGTCGTCCCCAGGCCGCGACCCCGAGGACGATGGCGGCGGCCGCCAGTCCCACGGCGAGCCGCCACCGCGGGCTGGCGCTGCCCCCGTTCGGCACGCCGCCAGCGACCGAGTCGCCGTCCACCGACGTCGCGACTGGGTCGCTGGCATGCTCGTCGAGGACGAAGCGCACCGTGGACGCATCCGCCAGACGGTCGTGCCAGGGCTTGGCCAGGCAGCGCATCAGGACGGCGCGAAGCCGCGGCGACAGACCGACGGGGAGCTTGGACCAGTCCGGGTCCTCGCGCAGCACCGCGGCCAGCGTTTCGGCCGTGGAGTGGCCGGCGAAGGCGCGCGCGCCGGTGACGAGCTCGTACCAGATGCAGCCCAGGGCCCAGATGTCGGTGCGCTTGTCCACGCGCAGGCCGTTGGCCTGTTCTGGACTCATGTACGCCGCGGTGCCCATCACGACGCCAGTCTCGGTCTGCGGCGCGTCCAGCGTGGACCCGACGTTGCCTGCGACGTCGAGCCCTTGCGTCGGGCCGCCCGGCGGCTCGCCGGACGCCGACTTGGCCAGTCCGAAGTCCAGCACCTTCACATGGCCGTTGGGCAGCAGCATCACGTTGGCCGGCTTCAGGTCGCGGTGCACGATGCCCTTGTCGTGTGCCGCCTCACAGGCGGCGGCGAGCTGCCGGATCACCGCGTTGGCCTCGGCCACGGGGAGCGCGCCACCGGCCAGGCGCGCCGCCAGCGTCAGGCCGTCCACCAACTCCATGACGAGGGCCGTCTGCCCGTCGCCACGCGCCAGCCCGTGAATGGCGGCGACGTTGGGGTGGTTGAGCGAGGCCAGCACGCGAGCTTCGTGCTCGAAGCGCGCCATGCGGTCGCGGTCGGCCGCCACCTCGGGCCGCAGCACCTTGAGCGCGACGTCGCGTCCCAGCTCGGTGTCGCGGGCGCGATACACCTGGCCCATGCCACCGGCGTCGATCAGATCGGAAATGAGGCAGGAGCCGAACCGCGTGCCTGCCGGCAATATGTCGCCGCTGTGACGCACGCGGCCGGTCACGCCGCTGCCCAAGGCATGCCGGGATTGTACTCAGCAGCCGCGCGGCGGGATGGCCGGGCGGCTGGCCCCGACGGCACGCGGATTGCGCAGATTTCGTGCCAGTGGGGCCAGGCGCTACTGGCTGATGAGCCCCGCTTCCAGGCCCTCGATCGTGTTGCTGGCCGGCGCCGGCTCGTCGTCCAGCTTCACGTCGGCCATCATCACGCGCAGGTTGGCGGCGTTGGTCGCGTAGAGCAGGCCGACGGCGCCGGTGATCACGCCGCCGCGGACCAGGCGTTCGATCTCGCCGTCGAAGGTCTGCATGCCGTCCAGCGCGCCGTCGCGCATGGCGTCGAGCAGCGAGCGGCCCTCGCTGTCGCCCTTCTCGATGTAGTCGCGGGTGCGCAGCGTCGAGGTGAGGATCTCGAGCAGCGGCAGCCGGCCGCCGCCCTTCCTGGGCACCAGGCGCTGCGAGATGAAGGCGCGGAAGGTGGCGGCCAGGCGGATGCGGATGGCCTGCTGGTCGCCGACGTCGAAGGCGCCGATGATGCGGTCCACGGTGCGCGAGGCGTCGATGGTGTGCAGCGTGGAGAGCACCAGGTGGCCGGTTTCGGCGGCAGTCAGCGCGATCTCCATCGTCTCGCGGTCGCGCATCTCGCCGACCAGGATCACCTTGGGCGCCTGGCGCAGCGCGGCGCGCAGCGCCAGCGCGAAGGTCGGCGTGTCGCTGTGCAGCTCGCGCTGGTGAACCGTGCCCTTCTTGTGCTCGTGGAGGAACTCCACCGGGTCTTCGATGGTGATGATGTGCTCGGCGCGGGTCTCGTTGATGAGGTCGATCATCGCCGCCAGCGTCGACGACTTGCCCGACCCGGTCGGGCCGGTCACCAGCACGATGCCGCTCTTGAGCGACGCGATCTGCTTCAGGTACGGCGGCAGGCCGAGTTCTTCGAGCGTCGGCACCTTGGTGGCGATCACCCGCATCACGATCGCGAACGTGCCGCGCTGGCGGAAGACGTTGACGCGGAAGCGGGCCCGGGTGCCGAGGATGAACGAGAGGTCGCAGGCGCCCTGGTCGCGCAGCGCGCGCACCGCCTGCGCCTGGCCGTTCACCAGGTGGCGGGCGATGACGGCGGTGTGGTCCGCGGTGAGCGTGGTCAGGCCGGTGAGCGCCACCGGCGTCAGCTCGCCGTGCTGCTCCACCTGCGGCGGCCGGCCGGGCGAGAACACCAGATCGCTGATGCCCTCACCGGCGTCGAGCATGCGCCCGATCAGCGCGTCGGTGGGAAAGGCCGCAGCCTGCGGCGACAGCGCGCCGAACAGCTGATCCAGTTCGCGCACGCTCGTGGTGCTGGTGGCGTCGCTCGCGCTCGTGCTCATCCCGGGCCTCCGGAGGCCGCGGGTGGAGCGCGGGTACCCCCGCGTAATCTATCGGCCGGTGCGAGGGCGATCGTGAGGGCGGAACTGCGCGCCGCGACACGGCCGATTCCGTGTCGGCGGTGTCCAAAGGGGGCATGACGAGACGCGGCGCGCGCATCGGCATCGGGCTCGGCCTGTGGCTCGGCATGGCCGGGGCCCTGCTTCAGGCCCGCCAGCCGGCGCCCATCCTCGAGGACACGCCGGTCGAGACCATCGACTGGAACGGTGGCTGGCCGGGCGGCGGGTCGGCGCAGTTCGTGCACCGGAGGCTGGCCGTGCAGCGTGAGGCCGCCGAGCGCCTGCGGCGCTTTCCCGACAGCCCGCACACCGTGGGCTGGCTGGTGCGGGCCGAGCGGCTGGACGACGCCTTCACGGTGCTCGAACACGTGGCTCAGCGCCGCCCTGATCGGCTCGACGAGGCCGTGAAGGGTCTCGACACCTCCGCCATCCAGCGCGACCAGTCGCGCGGCTACCGGGCGCGGCTGCGGGCGGTGCTGGCCACGGCCCAGCGGGCCCTGCCAGGGCTCGACCGCGAACGGGCCGCCGCTGTCGCCGTCGCGCTGTTGCCGTTACAGGCGGCCGCCCTGGATCCGGGCCGCGAACCCGGCGAGTGGGAGGCGCGCTTCGCGCGCGTCGCCCAGGAGTACGGCGGCACCGAAGCCGTGCGCCTGGCCGAGATCGATCGGTTGCCGCGGACGCGGCTCACACCGGCGTACCTCGATTCGCTCGAGCAGATCGCCGCCGCTGCGCCGGGCTCGGTGGTGGCCGCCAAGGCCCGTTACACCAAGGGCTTCCACATGGCGCGCAACTGGAACAACTTCGTGCTGGCCGGCGCCAACCCCGATCCGGCCGATGCGTTCGTCGAGGTGCTGGCCATCGTGGCGGATCTGGAGAGCGGGCGCTATCCGCCCTGCCCGTGGGTGGAGCAGGCGCCCGAGCTGGTCACCGGCTACTTCATGTTCCAGCCGAAGCTCACCGCGCAGAGCGCGACGCGCATGCTGGAGGGCGTCCGGCAATTCGCGCGCACGCACCAGGCGCTGTTCACGGCACCGATGCCGATGCGCCGTATCGACGGCCTGTTCACGCGCCTGGTGCCGGTATTGGCGTCGTTCCTGCCCGACGGCCTGGCGGTGATGCACCGGCAGTTCGAGGAGTTGGCAACGATCGCGCCCGACCCGGCCGCCGCGAAGCTGCTGTATGCCACCTGGCTCGACACCGGACCGGGGTCTTTCATCGGCGGCGTGGTGCTGGCGCCGCGCACGGCCACCCGCGAAGCCGAGGTGAGGGCGCTGCTCGCCGCCGCGGCGACCTCGCCCGACCCACGCATCGCCCGACAGGCGCTGGCGCGACTGGCCGAACGCGAGTTCGCGGATCCGGCGTCGCTGGTCGCGGCCGGCGGCCACTTCGCGCAGTATCGCCAGCGGTTCGCCACCGCACCCGACGCCTGGGTGCCGGCGATACGGCTCGGGCAGGTGGCACAGGCGGCAGGACGCCGCGACGCCGCCATCGCCGCGTTCGTCGCCGCCGCGGAGGCGTACCCCGATGACGCCTTCGTGCGCGCGCTCGCCCTGGCCTACGCCGGCCGGGTCAGCGAACAGGACGCGGCGTTCGACGCCGCGGCTCGACACTACCGGGCGGCTCTGGACGCCTGGGTGACAGGCCTCGGCGACCTGCTGTCCCTCGATCTGCCGCTCGTGCCCGGGCACGCGCCCGAGTTCCCCGCCAACCCGCTGGCCGTGAACCGCGCGCAGGTCAGGCGCTCGGCGCTCGAACAGCGTGTCGCGGAGATCGGTCGCACGCTCGGTCAGCCGGGCGCAAGCGACCTGGAACGCGGGCGCTGGCTGTTCCGCGAGGGCCAGCCGGCCGAGGCCGTCGCGGTGCTCGACGCCGTGGCTCGCCGCCACGCCGCAACGCCCGTGGGCGCCGAGGCCCGCACCACGCTGCGCCGCGCCCGGCTGGACGCCGCCGTGGCGCGCGCCGGCGCCGGCGCGTCGGCCGCCGATGTCGTGGCGGCGCTGGCCGACCTCGAGGCCTTGGCGCGCGAACCGTTCGACGCCACGGCCGGCACCGCCGGCATGGTCGCTGCGACGCTGCGCTACCTGACGGGCCCGCCCGACGACGCCGAACGCGCGCTCACCGCGATGCTCACCCGCTGGGTGGCCGATGGCGTCGGCACCACGCCCGCGCCGGCGGCCGGCACGCTGGACGCCGACGTGCTGGCCGTGCGCACCGCCGTCTTCCTGCCGCTCGGCAACGCGCTGCTCAGGTCGCAGTGGAGCGCGGCGGAATGGCCGGCGGTGCTGCCGCGCTACGTCGTGGCCCGCAATGCCCTCACGGTGAAGACGGCCGACGGCGCCGTCCGCGTCGTGAACGTCGCACGGTCGCCCGCCGCGCTCTCGAACGTGGTCTTCATGTCGGGCGACGACGTCGAGTACCTCACCCGTACGATCTCGCAAATTGGCGGCACGGCGCGGCGAACGCCGACGTCGGTGATGCAGGTGCCCAACCAGCCGATCGGAGACGCACGGTCGATCGTCCAGTGGTGGAACCGGTTCTTCCCCACCCGTCCCGGCCACTGGGGTGGCTTCGAGATCCTCACCTATCCGGCGTTCTCGTCGATCGAGTTCACCGACGCCGCGCGCACCCGGGCGCTGGTGCCGATCGCGGTCGGCTACTCGGGGGCCACGGTAGTGCTCGAAAAAGTCGGCGGCGCGTGGACGATGACGGAGCTGGTGAACTTCTGGATCACCTAGGTCAGGCCTTCCGGCCTGCCGTCCGGGGCAGCGCTGTAGAGCTGCCCTACTTCCTGCCGGCCTCTTCGCGCTCCTTCGCGCGCTCGCCCGACAGGATGTTCTCCATCGCGTAGTTCGCCTCGTGGCAGGCGTACTCGTAGATCAGCTCGTCGATGCGCGTGAACGGCAGTTCACCGGAGAACGGCGCCGTGAACACCTCCGGGTCCTCGACGGTGAATTGGTAATTCACCGTGTCGGGGCCGGTACGGGCGAAGCGCTCGGTGACCTTCATCGCCGGCGAGGCGCCGCGATACGCCCACAGGATGCTCGGCTGGCGCAGTTGCGCCGGGCGGATGTGGATGGTCTCGACCACCAGCGTGTCGCCCTCCCAGTGGCCCACCGAGTCGCCGAACCACGGCGCCAGCGCCGCCGGCCCGTGTCTGGCATTGGCGCCGATCGGGATGATGCGCACGTCGTGCACCATCTCGCTCAGGATCATCAGGTGATCGCGCGTCTGCACGATGGTGTAGTTGTTGTTGTAGAAGTAGTTGGGCAGCATCGGCGGGCCGGCGTTGGACCCGAACGAGACCAGGCACCGATCCGACAGCGGCCGCACCTCGGGGTGATCGAACTCGCCGAAGCGCTTGGCTTCGGCGGCCAGCGCGGCGCGGCGCGCCTGCCCGGCCGGCGTCGGCGGCGGGATGCGGCCGTTGGGCGGGTCGGTGATGATCGAACTCCGCGCCACGCCGTCGATGCGGATCACGTTGGCCCCCGGGTCGAGCCAGAAGCCGTTGTAGCCGCCCACCGCGCCGCCGGCCGCTTCCGAGATGCGCTCGATGAAGGTCTTCTCGCCCGGCGCGGCCAGCCGGTTCTCGCCGCCCACCGGCGGCGCCCCGCGGTTGGGATCGCTGTCCTGGCTGCGGAACTCCTCCACCGTTTTGGCGCGGGCCTCGATCGCCGCCGCCTGATCGTCGGTGAGGGTGGCGCCCTGCGGGCCGAGCCGCTCGAGCGGAGTCTGCGTCTCGTTGGTCCAGTTGCCCTGCAGGTCGGGCACGCCGTCGGGCGTCCGCGGCACCTGCCAGCCGCCCGCGCCGGATGGACGGGCCGCCTGCTGAGCCTGCGCGCCGAGCGGCGCCGAGGCGGCGAGCAATCCACCGAGCAGGGAAACGACCACGCCGCCGACCAGGTGCCGGGCCTTTCGGGTCATGAGGGTGCGCCTCCGCGTCGGCGATTCTAGCGAGTTCGGCCGCTGACCGCGGGCGAAATGTCAGGGCCGCGGAATCAGGCCGCGCACCGCCCCGACGACCAGCGCCGGGGCGTCGTTCTGCACGTAATGGCCGCTGTCGGGGGCGACGACGTGCCGGGTCTGCCGCGACGTCGCCGCCAGGTCGCGCTGCAGCCCGTGCCAGCGTTCGAGCCACGCCCGCGGCTCGGCGCCGTCGTCGGCGCGGAGCCAGTGGCTGCGCGACAGCACCACCAGCGGCACCTTCAGCGGCGGCGGTGCGTGGTGCAGGGCCGTCGACAGCGCGTCGAGCGACACCGGCTCCGGCGGCGGCGCCGGCGTGGTGCGCGGCGGGAGGGTGAGGCGTGGGAGGCCGGCGAGGCGGCGCACCTGATCCGGGTGCGAGGAATCCACCAGCACCACGCCGGCGACCTCGGCCGGCCGCTCGGCCGCGTAGAGCTGCGCGATGAGGCCGCCGAGCGAATGGCCCACGAGGACGTAGGGCGGCGCCTCATCCGCGGCGGCGAGCGCGGCCGCGACGAGCGCCACGTAGCCGGGGCCGTCGAGGCCGGGCGGCGGCGGGCCGCTCGCGCCGCGGCCGGGACGATCGTGGGCGCAGGCGCGGGCGAACGCCGCGATCGGCTGGTGGACGTCGCGCCAGGTGTCCACGGTGTTGAAGGCGCCGGCCTCGAACACGACCAGCGGCGCGCCGGGTGCGCGTTCGCCGCCGCAGCGGAGGCGGAGCGTCGTCCCGCCGGCCGCAATCGTCCGGTCGGTGAGGGTCTGGCTCCGCGCGTCCGAGACCGCGCACAGCAGGAGGAGGGCGGCGGCGGCCGGACGCACGCGCGGACTCTACTACGGCTGGGGGGCCGCTCGAGCCGATACCCGGATCGGACACCGATGCTCAGGATGGCATCCACGCGCAACCCGATCGCCGCGGCGAGCGTGGCGATACTCACACTCGCCGGGAGCACGGCCGGAGCGCAGACGACACTCGTCAGCCGCGCCCAGAGCGGCGGGCCGGCGCTGGGCGGCGCCTCGGGCCAGGCGGCGGTGGCGATCTCGGGCGATGGCCGTGTCGTCGCCTTCGAGTCCACCGCCACCAACCTGGTCGCCGGCGACACCAACGGCGTCGCCGACGTGTTCGTGGCGGAGCGCCACACCGGCGCCGTGATGCGGGTCAACCTCGGGCCCGGAGGCGCGGAGGCCACCGGCGGCGCCTCGGGCAGGTTCGGTGTGGCGCTGAGCGGCGACGGCCGCGTCGTGGCGTTCGAGTCGTCGGCCGCGAACCTCGTCGCCGGCGATTCCAACGGCCTGGCCGACATCTTCGTCCACGACCGCGCCACCGGCGTCACCAGCCGGGTGAGCGTCGCCACCGGCGGCGGGCAAGCCACCGGCGCGCCGGGCGCGCGCTCGCAGCGGCCGGTGTTGAGCGCCGACGGCAGCCTCGTCGCCTTTTCGTCGGAGCTGACCACGCTGGTCGGCGGCGACACCAACGGCACGCCGGACGTCTTCGTGCACGACCGAACCACGGGCTCGACCACGCGGGTGAGCGTGGCCACCGGCGGCGTGGAGGCGGTGGGCGATGCCTTGGGGAACATCCGGCCGTCGATGAGCGCCGACGGCCGCTACGTGGCGTTCATCTCGGATGCCGCCAATCTCGTCGCCGGCGACACCAACGGCGTCCTCGACGCGTTCGTGCACGACCGCGTCACCGGCGAGACCACCCGCGTGAGCGTGCGGAGCGGCGGCGCCCAGGCGACCGGCGCCGACACCTTCAGCGTGGCGCTCTCGGCCGACGGCCGCCATGCCGCGTTCGACTCCGAGGCGAACGTGGTGTCCCCGGACGGGAACGGCGATCGCGACGTCTTCGTGCACGACCGCGTCAGCGGCGACACCACCCGGGTGAGCGTCGCCACCGGCGGCGCCGAGGCGGATGGCGCCTTCGGCAGCCGCGGCCCGGCCATCAGCGGCGACGGCCGCTGGGTGGTGTTCGACTCCGACGCCACCAACCTGGTCGTGGACGACACCAACGGCGCCAGCGACGTGTTCCTCCACGACCGCAGCACCGGCCGCACGCGACGGGTGAGCCTGTCGTCGGCCAACGGTCAGCCGGTGGCGCCGGCCGGCGCGCCGGCGATCTCGAGCGGGCTCGCCGCCATCAGCGCCGATGGCCGCCATGTGGCCTTCGCGTCCACCGCGGCCACCCTCACGGCGGGCGACACCAACCAGCTCCGCGACGTGTTCGTGCGCGACACGCGGATGTTCCTGCGCGGCCGCATCAGCCTCACCGACAGCGGCGGCCAGGTCTCCGCCGCCACCACCGGGCGGCCGGCGTTGAGCCGCAACGGCTGGGTGGCGGCGTTCACCACGGATGCGCCCGGCATCGTCGCCACCGACATCAACAACCGCCCCGACGTGTTCGTGCACGACGTCGAGGCGGCGGAGATCACCCGCGCCAGCGTCGCCAACGGCGGCCTCGAAGGCGGCGGCGGCAGCGGCAGCCCGGCGCTGAACGAGGACGGCACGCTGGTGGCGTTCGAGTCGCCGGGCACGGCCTTCGTCGCCAACGACACCAACCAGCGGCCCGACGTGTTCGTGCACGACCGCGGCAGCCAGCGCACCTACAGAGTCAGCGTGGCCAGCAACGGCGGGCAGGCCAACGGCACCAGCCGCTTCCCGGCCATCAGCGCCGACGGACGCAGGATCGCCTTCGTCTCGGACGCCAGCAACCTGGTGAACGGCGACACCAATCACCGCTGGGACGTCTTCGTCCACGACCGCACCACCGGACGCACCGTCCGCGTCAACGTCGGCCGCGGCGGCCGCCAGTCGGCGGGCGATCCGGCGCCCAGCCCGCCCGCGCTCAGTGACGACGGCCGCCTGGTGGCGTTCGCCTCGCTCGCCTCCGACCTGGTGCGCGGCGACACCAACGGCGACTCGGACATCTTCGTACACGACCTCGACACACGGGAGACGGTCCGCATCGACCTGCGGGCGAGCGTCGGCACCCGCTTCGCGCATCCGCGCGACCCGGCGCTGAGCGGCGACGGACGGATCGTGGCCTTCGCCGCCGACCGGACGACGGCGTGGGCGTTCGGCCTGGGCCTGGCCCGCGACATCCTCGTCTACGACCGCGTCACCGGCCAGATGCGCACGGTGAGCGGCGCCGGCGGTCTGGCCGATACGCCGAGTCTGGACCGCACCGGCCGGCACGTGGCGTTCCATCGCGGCGCCGCCAGCTGGGTGACCGTGGGCCAGCGCCAGGCGTTCGTCCACGATCGCGCCACCGGCGTCACCACCCAGGCCAGCCTCGACTACGACCGCGGCGCCAACGGGTCGAGCGTCGCCACGGCGCTCAGCCGCGACGGCCGGGTCGTGGTCTACCGCTCGGCCGCCAGTTCGCTCGTGCCGGGCGACACCAACGGCGTGGACGACGTGTTCGTGCGGGTGGTGACGCCGCTCGTCGCCGACGTGGCACCGCGTACCGGGCCGGCCGCCGGCGGCACGACGCTGCAGATCACCGGTGGCGGCTTCGCCGCCGGCACGACGGTGACGATCGGCGGCGTGGCCGCGGCGTCGGTCACCGTGGTGGACGCCACGCGACTCGACGTGGTCACGCCGACCCTGCCCGCGGGGCTGCTGGACGTCGTCGTGTCGGTGCCGGGCTTCGACAGCGAACGGCTGGGCTACGCGTTCACCGCCGTGCCATAGCCGCCGGTGGCAGGGCCGGTGGAGTAAGCTGCGCGGTGCCGTCCGCGGCCTCCCCGCGGGCAACGGCGGAAAGGCAGCCGGCGATGCGTCAGCCCAGCGATGCGGTCCGCGATCACCTGGTGCGCGTGCTCGACTGGGAGGACGCCCACGTCGGGTTCGACAAGGCCATCGGCAGCCTGCCGGTGCAGGTGCGCGGCGAGCGGCCGTTCGGCTTCGAGCACTCGCCGTGGCAGCTGCTCGAGCACATCCGCATCGCCCAGGACGACATCCTCGATTTCTGCGTGAACCCCCAGTACTCGCACGACCTGGCGTGGCCGGCCGACTACTGGCCGGCCGCCGCGGCGCCGCCCGACGACGACGCCTGGGAGGCGAGCGTGGCGGCATGCCTCGGCGCGCGCGAGCGACTGCAGCGTCTGGCCCGCGACGTGGAGGATCTCACCGCCGCGGTGCCCACCGGCACGCCCGAGCAGACCTACCTGCGCGCGATCCTGCTGGCGGCGGATCACGCCGCGTACCACGTCGGGCAGCTGGTGGCGGTGCGACGCGCGCTCGGCGTCTGGGGGTAGTCGGCCGCTCGGCAGAGCTGACGCTCTGCCCTACTGCGCGGCTGGCGCGCGAATCGGCCGGCCGGGCATACGCAGGCCGATCGGCACCCGCTGGCCGAAGAGCACGGCGGTGTCGGCGAACTCGCCGCCGGCGACGACCGGCACCCCGTTGACGACGACGTGGACGATCCCCCTCGAGAACTGCGCCGCGTCGGTGTAGGTGGAGGCGTCGATCACGGTGGCCGGATCGAACACGGTGATGTCGGCGAACGCCCCGGCGCGCAGCCGGCCGCGATCGCGCATCTCGGGGACGCGCGCTTCGAGCCGCCGCGCCGGCGCCAGGGTCATGCGACGGATCGCGTCGGGCAGTGTGAGCACCTGCTGGTCGCGCACGTAGTGCCCGAGGATGCGGGCGAAGGTGCCCGACGCCCGCGGATGCGTCGGCCGATCCTGCAGATCGCGGCCGGCGTCGCTGGCGATGACGGGACGCGGGTCGGCGAGCGCGACGCGCAGCGACTCCTCGGTGTTGCCGTGGGAGATCACCGAGCCACCCTGGGCGCGGTACCTGGCGAAGCTCTCGCGGGTGAGGCGTTCGCCGGTGGCCGCCCACTGGAGGCTGGCGAATCGCGCCTCGGGCCACGACTCCCAGCCGTCGTAGAGCGCCGACTGGATGAGGGTGGCGCCGGCGGTGTAGGGATAGGCCTCGGTAGTCACGTCCACGCCGGCCGTGCGCGCCGTTCCGATCGCCTCGAGCCAGCGGCCGATGTCGTCGCCGGCGGTGCTGTTGACGTGGGCGATGTGCAGCGGCGTCTTCGCGTCGCCAGCCAGGCCGAGCATCGCCGGCAGGCTGCCGGCCGTGCCGCCCAGGTGGGCGAATACGAACGCGCCGTGCCGCGCGGCGACGCGGAAGACGCCCGCCAGTTCGTCGGCCGAGGCCCCCGGCGTGTAGGCCGGGCCGGTGCCCACGGCGACGCCGCCGGCGGCCAGGCCCGCCTCCACCAACGCGAGGATCTCGGCCACCTGGGCCGGCGTGGCCGGGCCGCGGCCCGGGCCGGTGGGCAGCAGGAAGCCCGTGTCGCCCAGCACCTGCATCCGCGCGCCGATGTGGCTGGCGCCGACGCCGAAGTTGATCAGGCGGGCCGGGCCCATGGCGCGATACAACGCAGCCACGTCCTGGGCGCCGATCTCGATCTCGAAGGCGCTGGTGACGCCGTCGCGCACCGCGTAGCGATGGCTCTGGTCGCCGTGGGCGTGGCGGTGCAGGTCCACGAAGCCGGGCGCCACCACCAGGCCGGTGGCGTCGAGGGTCTCGCGTCCGGCCAGGGGCGTGGCGCTCACCGCGGCCACACGGTCGCCGCGGACGCCCACGTGGCGGACGGCGTCGAGCCCCGACTCGGGATCGATCACCCGGCCGCCGGCGACCACCAGGTCGAAGGGGCCGGGATCGGGCTGGGAGGAGGCGGTGGCCACCACCGCCGTGAAGGCCGCGACGAGCACGAGCGGAACACGCAGAATGGGCGCAGGCATGACGATCGGATTGGACGACGCCGGACGCCGGACGCCCCGGGCCGATCTGTGCGCGCCGAACGGCGCGGACAGGGAACCGGGAGCGGGCCGGCGGCGTCAACGGGAGCACTGAGGGATGGGCATGCAGGAACTGGCCGTCGTCGGACTGGTGGGGTCGGGACTGGGCGCGGCGCTGGGCCTGCCGCTGGTGTGGCCGCGCGACGATCGGGCCGCCGACCCGCGGGTGCTCGGCGCGGCGCTGCTCCTGGTGGCGGCGGTGGGTGCGCTCATCAGCGCCCGGCTGGCCGGCTGGGCGCCGGATTCGGCCGCGGTCGAACGCGGCGTCAACCTGCTCGGGCTGGCGGCCTTCGCAATGGCGGTGGTCTACATCCGCCAGGCGGCGGGATGGGCCTGCGGGCTCAGCCCGGGGCTGGTGGCACCGGCGGCGGCCTACGTCGTGGTTCTGGCGGTGCGGGCAGCGCTGGGCGGCGACACCCGGGTGCCGTTCGCCTGGCTGCTGCCGGTGGTGGTGGGCTTCACGGCCGCCGGCACGTGGGCGGCGTGCCGACGCGGCCCGGTCGAGCGCGAGGCGCTGGTGCCGCCGGCGTGGGTGGCCGGCTTCCTGGCCCTGGTGAACGTGGCGCAGATCGCCCGCATGGACCTCGGGCACGTGGCGCCGATCAGGGCAGTGGTGCCGCTGGTGTTCGCCGCCGGGTTCGTGGCGATGGTGTCCTGGTTCACCGCCCGGTCGGTGCGGCGGGCCATCCCGGTCGTCCTCGACGACGCGCCGTCGCCCCGCTACGAGCGCTCTGGGCTCGACCAGATCGCGGCTCACGCCCTGCGCGCGCGGATCGACGCGGCGCTGGGCGACGACCGGCTGTTTGCGCGTCCCGACCTGACGCTGCGTCAGCTGGCCGCGGCCGCCGGGGCGACCCCGCACCAGGTGTCCGAAGCGCTCAACCGCTTCGGCGGCACCAGCTTTCGCGACGAGGTGATGCGCCGTCGCGTGGACGACGTGAAGGCGCAGCTCGTCGATCCGGAGAGCGACCGCTACACCATCGAAGGCATCGGCGCCTCGGCCGGCTTCCGGTCGCGCTCGGCGCTCTACGCGGCGTTCCACCGCCTCGAGGGCACGACGCCGACGGCGTTTCGCGCCGCCGCTCGGCAGAGCTGAAGGTCGTGCGGCGGAACTGAAGTTCCGCCCTACGGGGCCACGACGCCCACGGACGTAGGGCAGCTCTTCAGAGCTGCCGGACCACTCGTCACGGTTCGATCGTCGCCGTCTTGATGTAGTCCATCTTCGGGAACGACTTCATCAGGTAGGCGTTGCCTTCGGCGACGACGCGGCCCTGCGGCGGGCCGCCGCCGCGCGGCGCCCCTTCGCCGTAGCCGGTGAAGATCCTGTCCACGTTCTCGATGCCGCTCACCACCTCGCCGAACGGCGCAAAGCCCATGCGGTCGAGGTTGGTGTTGTTGCGGAAGTTGATGAACACCTGCGTCGTGCGGGTGTCGGGCGTGGCGCCCATCGCGAAGGTGATGAAGCCCTTGCGGTTGCTCTGCACCACCTTGTCGGGGGGGATGCGGGCGTTCTGCCACACCTTGGCGACGTTGGGCGTGCCGTGGATGCCGAACTGGACCATGAAGTTGGGCACGGCGCGGAAGAAGCGCACGTCGTTGTAGAAGCCGTTCTTCACCAGGTTGTAGAAGCGGTCGGCGCCGTTGGGCGCCCAGGCCCGCGTCACCTGGATCACGAACTCGCCGGCGCTGGTGTCGAACCTCACCTTGTAGACGTCCGGCGCGGTCTCCTTGAACGCCGCCGGCACCATCAGGGAGCGGCGCGGCGCCGCCGGCTGCTCGGCGTGAACGACGGCCAGGCTGGCGGCGAACGCCACGAGGGTGAGGGACTGCAGCACACGCGTCATGGAGGATCCTCTCGGGTCCCTTACGATACCGCGATCGGGGTACCCTGGCGGCGATGACTGCCGCACACACGGCGAGGGTCGCGGTGCTGATCGCGGCGGGACTGGCTGTGGGCGTCGCCGCCCAGCCGGCCCTGCCGACGCCGTCGGGCGCCGTCAACGACTTCGCCAACCTGCTCACCGAGGCCGACGAGGCGCGCCTGGCGCGGCGCCTCGACGACGTGGAGCGGGCGACGACAGCCGAAATCGCGGTGGTCACCGTGCCCTCGCTCGACGGCCTCACCGTCGAGGAGTACGCCACCCGGCTGTTCGCGGCCTGGGGCATCGGCCAGGCCGGGACGGACAACGGCGTCCTCGTCCTCGTGGCACCCAACCAGCGCGAGATGCGCATCGAGGTGGGCTACGGCCTCGAGGGCGTGCTGCCCGACGGGCTGGCCGGGCAGATCGTCCGCGAGACGTTCCTGCCGGCGTTCCGCGACGGCGACTACCCGCGCGGCATCGTCGCCGGCACCGAGCGGGTGGCGGCCGTCGTCGAGCGCAACCAGCCGCTCACCGATGCCGAGCGGCAGGCGCTGGCGTCGTCCGGGTCCGGATCGTCGAACGACGCGTTGCTGCCCTTCGTGTTGATTCCGTTCCTCGGCCTGTTCGTCACCATCGGCAGCGGTTTTGCCGGCGCCGGCCTGCGCACCAAGGCGATCGGCCCGGTGATCTTCGGCGTGTTCTTCGCCGGTGTGCCGCTGCTGATGTCGCTGCTGTCCGGCATTCGGATGGCGATCTGGATTCTGCTGGGGGTCGCGATCGTGTTCCTGGTGGTGGGCTGGCGGATGGGCGGGCGCCCGGGCGCACGAGGCTCGCTGCGCGGCTCGCCGGGATCGTCCAAGAGCGGCTGGGTGTGGGGTGGCGGCGGGGCGAGCGGCTCGTCGGGCCGCTCGTCGGGGTCGTCACGCTCGTCGGGCGGCTTCAGCGGCGGGCGCTCGGGCGGCGGCGGCGCCAGCGGCCGCTGGTGACAAGGCAGGGCTGAAGCCCTGCCCTACGCGACGAGAGCTCGTAGGGCAGCTCTTTGGAGCTGCCGGGCCCGGCCAGGGCGGGCTGAGGCCCTGCCCTACGTTACGTCCCGCAGAACGTGCGATAGGGGATCGCGTCGGGGGCCGCGGGGGTGCTGAGGCCGGGATCGGCGGCGGCGTAGTCGAAGGGCTGCGCCAGCGCCGCCAGCAGCGCCTCGAGCGGACGCAGGTCGCCGGCCTCTGTGGCTGCGGTCAGCGCCGCTTCCACCACGTGGTTGCGCGGGATCACCGCCGGGTTGCTGCGCTGCATCAACGTGACGCACTCGGCCGGCCCCTGCGGCTGCAGTGCCCGCCGCATCTGCCAGCGACCGTGCCAGTCGCGGAAGGTGGCATCAGCGGCGGCGATGGCGTCCACGGCCTCGCTGTCGCTGAGCAGCCGGAAGGTGTTGGTGAAGTCGGCGCGCGTCTCGCGCATCCAGGCCAGCAGCGCCTCGGCCAGATCGGCGTCGCTGGCGTCGTCGGTGAAGAGCCCGAGCTTGGCGCGCATGCCGGCCAGCCAATGGTGCTTGTAGCGCGCCTCGAAGGCGAGAATCGACTGGTTGGCGCGCTCGACGGCGCGGGCCTGGTCGGCGTCGAAGAGCGGCAGCATCGCCTCGGCGAGGCGGGCCAGGTTCCACTGCGCAATCGGCGGCTGGTTGCCGTAGGCGTAGCGGCCCTGCTCGTCGATCGAGCTGAAGACGGTGGCCGGGTCGTAGCGATCCATGAAGGCGCACGGCCCGTAGTCGATGGTCTCGCCCGACAGCGCCATGTTGTCGGTGTTCATCACGCCGTGGACGAAGCCGACCAGCTGCCAGCGGGCGAGAAGCTCGGCCTGCCGCTCCGCGACGGCGTCGAAGAGGGCCAGGTACGGATCGGCCGCGCCGGCCAGCTCCGGATAGTGGCGGCGAATCGTGTAGTCGGCCAGGGCGCGCCGCGCGGCATCGTCGCGATGCGCCGCCGCCCACTCGAAGGTGCCGACGCGCAGGTGGCTGGCGGCCACGCGGGTGAGCACGGCGCCGGCCAGCGGCCGCTCGCGGTGCACCGCCTCGCCGGTGGCCACCACGGCCAGGCTGCGCGACGTGGGGATGCCCAGCGCGTGCATCGCCTCGCTGATGACCAGCTCGCGGAGCATCGGGCCGAGCGCGGCGCGGCCGTCGCCACGACGCGAGTACGGCGTCTGTCCGGCGCCCTTGAGCTGGACGTCGAGGCGGCGGCCGTCGGGCGCGATCTGCTCGCCGAGCAGGATGGCGCGGCCGTCGCCAAGCGCCGTGAAATGACCGAACTGGTGCCCGGCGTAGGCCTGCGCCAGCGGGCGCGCGCCGGGCGGCAGGGCGTTGCCGGCGAAGATCGCCGCGCCGCCGGGTGAGTCGAGGGCACCCACGTCCAGGCCGAGCTCGCCGGCCAGCACCGTGTTGAAGACCACGTAGTGCGGATCGAGCACGCGCGTCGGCGCCACCTGGGCGAAGAAGAGCGCCGGCAGCTCGGCGTAGCTGTGCTCGAGGCGCCAGCCGCCGGCCGCTGCGGTGGACGAAGTGGAGGAACTGGACGGACCCACGGATCGACTGTACGTCACCTGCCGCACCGTGGGGTGACGCGCGACAGGCGCGCGGTCGGCGCGCCGCGCTCAGCGCGCCGCGGCCAGCGCCGTCACCAGCTCCCAGTTGAGCCGGACGAAGCGCTGGAATTCGCTCTCGAGCAGCCGCTCCTGATCGGCGTGCATGCCGTAGCCGGCCGACTGGTCCTCCAGATCGACGCCGGCGCCGATGCCGACGCACTGCACGCCGCGGGCGCGCAGCGGCCACATGTCGGTGGCATACGTGCTCATCGACGGCAGGGTCGGCACCTGGTAGACGCGCTGCACGGCCGCCTCCACCGTGGTGAAGAGATCGCCGTCCACGCGCGTCGGCGGGATGCGCGGGCGGGCGCCGCCGGCAAACGCCACCTGCACCGCCGGGTCGTCGATCGCCGTGCGGATCTGCGCCAGCAGCGCCTCGGGATCCTCGTCGGGCACCATCCGCACGTCGAGCCGGGCCTTGGCCTCCGAGGGGATCACGTTGGAGCGATAGCCGGCGGTGACCATCGTCGGCGACACCGACGTGCGCGCCATCGAGGCGTGCCGCGGCTCGTGCTCGAACAGCCAGTCGGCGGCGGCCCGCGCCACCGCCGGGTCGGTCGAGACGACGTCGCGGTAGTAGCGGGCCTTCTCGGGCTGAGCGAGGGTGGCCAGGCGGCGGAAGTAGCGGCCGGTGGTCTCGTCGATCTTCACGTCGGGCTGCCAGCTGAGGAACCTGCCGGTGGCGCGGCCCAGACGCGCGACGGCGTTGGTCGTCAGCGGCACCGAGCCGTGACCCGAGATGCCGGTGGCGGTCAGCTCGACGCCGCGCACCACCTTCTCGTCCACCTGCACGGCGGCGTAGCGCACCTGCCCGCCCTCGCGGATCGTGTCGCCGCCCTCGGCGATGCAGTACTCGGCGTCGATGAGCGGATAGTGCTCGGCGACCATGAAGCCCATGCCGAGGTTGGACGCGCCTTCCTCGCCCGACTCGGCCAGCAGGATCACGTCGCGATCGAGGGCGACGCCGTGGCGTTTCAAGAGCAGCAGCGTCATCACCGCGGCCGCCAGGTTGTCCTTGTCGTCGATGGCGCCGCGGCCGTAGACGAAACCGCCGTCGCGGGTGGCGCTGAACGGCGGGAACGTCCACTTCGAGGCGTCCACCGTCACCGTGTCGAGGTGGCCGAGCAGCAGCAGCGGACGCCGCCGCCCGCTGCCCTTCAGCCGGGCGACGACGTTGGGCCGCTCGGGATCCTTGGCCAGCACCTGGACGGGGATGTCGTGCTCGGCGAAGAGCTGGGCGAGGAACTCCGCCTCCAGCCGCTCGGTCGCGCTGGTGTCGAAGCGGATGAGGCGCTGATACAGCGCCAGCGCCTCGGGCTCGACCGCCGCCCAATCCGGGGACCTGGACGGCGCCTGCGCGGCCAGGGTGACGGCGGTCGCATACGCCAGGAGCAGGAGGGCCAGCGGCCGGCCGGGCCGGGACGGGCACGCGATCATGGCGCCCACTCTAACAGGTCATCTCGGCTAAGCTCGGGCCGTGTTGAACCGATTCGCAGGATGCTCGTTCATGGCGGCGCTGCTGCTCGTCGCGCCGACGCCCGCTGCCGCACAAGGCGCCAACGCCCGCCCGGCGCCCGGATCGCCCACCGCCGACCAGCTTCCCGTCTACGAGCTCGACCCGACGTGGCCGCCGACGCTGCCCAACGACTGGATCTGGGGCGACATCCGCGGCCTCTTCGCCGACGAGGAGGATCACCTGTGGGTGATCCACATGCCGTCGAGCCTGACGCCGCAGGAGATCGGCGCGGCGGTGAAGCCGCCGATCGCCGACTGCTGCATCCCGGCGCCGCCGGTGCTCGAGCTCGACGCCGAAGGCAAGGTGCTGCGCGCCTGGGGCGGCCCCGGCGACGGCTATACCTGGTTCGACCAGGAGCACGGCATCTACCTCGACCACGACGGGTTCGTGTGGATGGGCACCAGCAACGGCATGCACGTGATGAAGTTCACGCAGGACGGGAAGCACGTGCTCACCATCGGCGAACCGGGAATCAACAAAGGCAGCAACGATCCGGATCACCTTGGCGGCCCGGCCAACTTCTACGTCGAGCCGAAGACCAACGAGCTGTTCATCGCCGACGGCTACATCAACAAGCGCGTGGTCGTGTACGACGCCGCCACCGGCAAGTACAAGCGGCATTGGGGCGCCTACGGCAAGGTGCCGCGCGACGACGAGAAATACACCTACCCCGTCGATCCCAGGAACCCGCCGCAGCAGTACTCGACGCTGCACGGGCTGGTCGGCACCAAGGACGGGCTCATCTACGTGTCGGACCGCCGCGGCAACCGCATCCAGGTGTTCCGCCAGAACGGCGAGTACCTGATGGAGCGGTTCGTGCGCCCCGAGACCGGCGGCTCGGGCAGCGGCTTCAGCCTGCAGGTGTCGCGCGATCCCGGGCAGACGCTGCTCTACCTCATCGACGGCACCAACCAGCGGGTGTGGATCCTGCGCCGCAAGGACCTGGCGATCCTCGATCGCTTCGGGCGGCCGGGGCGTCAGGCCGGCGAGTTCATCCGCGCCCACATGATCGCCATCGACTCGAAGAACCGCATGTACACCGGCGAAGCTGGCAACGGCCGGCGCATCCAGCGGTGGATCCTGAAGGGCACGCGGCCGGCGGCAAGCGTCACGCCGCCCAAGCCGTAGCCGTAGCCGTAGGGCAGAGCTTCAGCTCTGCCGGCAGAACCAAAGTTCTGCCCTACGTACCGGCCACTTACGCCGGGTCGATCAGCACGCCGGGGTTGAGCCGCCAGTCGGGGTCGAGCCAGCGCTTGGCGGCGCGCATCGTCTCCAGCACCTCCGGTCCGTACTGCACCGGCAGGAACGGCTTCTTGATGCGGCCGATGCCGTGCTCGGCGGAGACACAGCCGCCGCGGGCGACGATCGCCGCCGCGAACTCGCGGTAGATCGCCTTGGCCCGCTGCAGTTCGCCGTCGTCCTTCGGCAGGATGTTGACGTGGAAGTGGTTGTTGCCGGCGTGGCCGAAGACGGCGTGGTCCAGGCCCGCGGCAGTGAGCCGCGAGGTGTAGAGGTCGTAGACCCAGCGCAGGTCGTGGTCTTCCACCGCCATGTCGGTGGCGATCTTGTGCAGCGTCGGATGCGTGCGCCGGCGCTCGGCGATGGTGGCGTTGATGCGCTCGGGCACGGCGTGGCGGAACACGCGGATGTCCCTGGACGCCTGGTCGTCCAGACCGGCGATGCCGGCGTCCAGATCCGCGCCCACCGCCTCGATGTGTGCCAGCAGGTCGCCGAGCGTGTCATCCGGGCCTTCGGCGTCGGTGAAGGCCACCTCGGCAAACACCGAGCAGCTGCCCGGCGGCGCCTGGGCCAGCACGCGCAGTACTTCGGGCTTGCCGGTCTCGCGCGCCAGCTCATGCGACCGCGAGTCGAGGAACTCGATCGCCGTGGTCTTCAGCAGGCCGTCGTGGCGCAGCCGCTCGACGAACGAGAAGGCCTGGGCGACTCGGGCGAAGAACTGCAGCAGCGCCAGCCGTGACTCGCCGGCGGGCATCAGGCGCCACGTCACCTCGCTGACCACGCCGAGCGTGCCCTCGCTGCCGACGAAGAGGTCCACGATGTCGCCGCCGGGCTGGAAGCCGTAGCCCACCGAGTTCTTGGTGTGCGGCTTGGGGATGGTCGCCAGACGGGCCGCGCGGGCGGCATCGCCGTCGCGGAGCACCAGCTCGTCCCCGTCGGCACGGTCGGCGCCTCGCCGCACGGTGAGCGTGCGCCCGGAGGCCAGCTCCACGACCAGGCCCACCACCCAGTCGCGGGTGGCACCGTACCGGAACGCGCGCGAGCCGGCGGCGTTGGTCGCCACCATGCCGCCCACCGACGCGCCGGCCTCGGTGGGATCGAGCGGCAGCGCCCAGCCGTGGGCGTGTCCGGCCAGCCACGCCTGCAGCTCGCGCAGCGTCGTGCCGGCCAGGACCCGCACGGCGGGCGGGGTCGCCTCGAGGTCGAGCGCCACGACGCCGCGCAGGCGCGCGGTGGACACCAGGTGCGTGGTGGCGTCGGGCACGGCGCCGCCGGCCACACCGGTGCGGGCCCCGCTCACGGTCACCAGGTGGCCATGGTCCGCATGCCAGCGCATCACCTGGCGCAGCTCGTCCACCGTGCCCGGCTCGGCGACCGACGCCACGGCCGACGCCGCCAGCCGCGACTCGTCGCGCAGCAGGTCCGCCACCTCAGCCGGAGTCGGCGCCAGGCGCACGGCCGGCGGCCGGGCCGACACCGGGCCGGTGAGATCGCGCGCCTCCAGCAAGTGGGCCACTGGGTCAGTAGAGGATACGCGTCCGCACGTTCATCGGCAGCGCGGCGATGCGCAGGTGGACCTCGTCGGACAGCTCGCGGTTGACGTCCATCACGAGATACCCGATGTCCTTCGACGTGCCCAGCTGCTGGGCGTCGATGTTGGCGCCCACCTCCGACACGATGTTGTTGACCGCCGCCAGCACCCCGGGCACGTTCTTGTGGATGTTGAGGATGCGGTGGGTGTCGGGCATGGCCGGCAGGTTGACCTGCGGGAAGTTCACCGCACCCTCGGTGGAGCCGCGATCGACGAACTCGCCGAGAGCGTGCGCCACCTCGAGGCCGATGCTCTTCTGCGCCTCCTCGGTGTTGCCGCCGACGTGCGGGGTCAGGATGACGTTGGGCAGGTGCATCAGGCCGACGTCGAACTCGGCCACCGGCGGCGTCGGCTCGGCGGGATAGACGTCGAGCGCAGCGCCGCCGAGATGGCCGGACGCCAGCGCGTCGCGCAGCGCCGGCACGTCCACGACCTTGCCGCGCGACAGGTTGAGCAGGTAACTCCCCTGCCGCATCCGCGCCAGCTGGGTGGCGCCGATCATGCCGACGGTCTGCGGCGTCTCGGGCACGTGGAGGGTGACGAAGTCGGCCTCCTCGAGGAGCTGCTCGAGATCGACCGGCCGGGTCAGGCCGAGGGCCAGCTTCTTCAGCACGTCGTGGAACAGCACCCGCATGCCGAACGCCTCGGCGAGCAGGCCCACCTGCTGGCCGATGTGGCCGTAGCCGACGATGCCGATGGTGCGGCCGCGCACTTCGTGGGCGCCGGCCAACGACTTGTCCCAGCGTCCCTGGTGCAGCCCGCCGCTCTTGTCGCCGAGCCGGCGAGCCAGGGCGACGACGCAGCCCATGGTCAGCTCGGCCACGCTGCGGGTCGAGGCGTGAGGGGCGTTGAACACCGGCACGCCGCGCCGCGCCGCGTCGTCGATGGCCACCTGGTCGGTACCCACCGAGAAGCAGCCGAGGGCGAGCAGGCGGCTGGCGTGGGCGAGATGCTCGTCGCGCACCTTGGTGCGCGAGCGGACGCCGAGCACGTGGCACGACGCCATCACCTCGGCGAGTTCGTCGCCTTCGAGGGCGCGCGGGATCACCTCCACCGAGTAGCCGCGCTCGCGCAGGGCGGCGGCGGCGGCGGGGTGGGCGTTCTCGAGCAGGACGATGCGGATGCGGTGACGGGGAAACGACGTGTCTGACATCGCCGGGGACTCACCAAGCCACGCGGGACAGGAAATCCGCGAAGTCCGTGCAGACCAGGTCGGGGGCGTCGGCCTGCGCGGCGAACTGCGCGGCGCTGAAGCTCGACGCGATCGCCACGACGGGCATGCCGGCCGCCCGGGCGGCGGTGACGCCCATCGGCGCGTCCTCGAACACCAGACACTCGGCGGCGGGGACGTCGAGCTGCCGGCTCGCCTCGAGGAACACGTCGGGGGCCGGCTTGCCGCGCCGCACCTGGTCGCCGCGCACCACGATCGGAAACGCCCGGGCGAGGCCGACCTCGCCGAGCGTGTGCGCGACGTTCAGCTCGGGGGCGGAGGTGGCCAGCGCGATGGCGATGTCGCGCTCGTCCAGGTAGGTGAGCAGCGCCGTGAGCCCGGCCACCAGGGTGAGCCGGCCCCGCGACACCTCGCGGTAGAGGCTCTCCTTCTCGTGTTCGTAAGCCAGCCACTCCTCGCGCGTCATCTCGCGCCCGAAGAGCAACGGGAAGATCTCGCTGTTGCGGCGGCCGTCGAGCCGGGCGCGGTCGGCGGCGGTGAGCGGCGGCAGGCCGTGCCGGGCGGCGAAGGCGGCGAAGGCCTCGGCATGGAGCGCCATGTTGTCGACGATGGTGCCGTCGAGGTCGAAGACGACGGCGCGGGGTCTGACGAGGACAGGCAACCCGTCATTATTGCATCGCGCTCCCGTCGTCGTTTACAACTACGGCCGGGCCGGCCGACGCGCCGCGCGGGCCGCGCCTTCGTGAGGGTGACATCGCCATGCCGACTTCGGCCCGCCGGTCCCGTCGCCGCTTCCTCGCCACCGCGGGATTGACCACGGCCGGCGTCACCATCGTGCCGCGCCACGTGCTGGGCCGCGGCGTCCAGGCGCCCAGCGATCGGCTCGGCATCGCCGGGGTCGGCGTCGGCGGCCGCGGGCGCTCGGTCCTGACCAACATGTCCAGCCAGCGGCTGGTGGCGATGTGCGACGTGGACTGGGGCTACGCCGATCGCGGCTTCGCCGGCCTGCCCGAGGAGATCGCCACCGCCGAGACGCGCATCGCGGCCAACGAGATCGAGGTGCGGCCGCCGGCCTCGGCGCGCAACGACGGCGGCCCCCGGCCGATCACCTTCCGGCAGATGACGCCGCTCGAACGCGCCCGCGCCGTCGCCTACGCGGATCGCCAGAAGGCGCTGGTCGCCGCGCTGCCGCAGGCCGCGCGCTACCAGGACTTCCGGCGCATGCTCGAGGCGCGTAAGGACATCGACGCGGTGGTGGTGGCGACGCCCGACCACCTGCACGCCGACGTGGCGCTGGCGGCGATGGACCTGGGCAAGCACGTCTACGTCGAGAAGCCGTTGTGCTGGTCGGTGGCCGAGGCGCGGCAGCTGGCGCGGCGCGCGGTCGAGACCGGAGTGGCGACGCAGATGGGCAACCAGGGCCACTCGCTGGACGAGGGCCGCACCGCGGTCGAGTACATCCGCTCGGGCGCCATCGGCGAGGTGCGCGAGGTGCAGGTGTGGACCAACCGTCCGCTCGGCTTCTGGCCGCAGGGCATCCCGCGACCGGCGAGCCTGCCGGCCGCCGGCGGCGTGCCGCGGTGGAACGGCCCCGGCATCACGGCCCGGCTCGGCGCGGCGATGACCGGGCACTATCCCGCCCCCGACGGCCTGGCGTGGGATCTGTTCCTGGGCCCGGCGCCGCACGTCGAGTACCACCCCGTCTACCACCCGTTCAACTGGCGCGGCTGGGTGGACTGGGGCGCCGGCCCGCTCGGCGACATGGGCGCCCATCTCATCGACCACGCCTGCTGGGCGCTCGACCTCGGCTTCCCCACCGCCATCGAAACGGTGTCCACGCCGTTCAACGGCGTCGCCTTCCCGCACGCGACGACGACCTACTACGAGTTCCCGGCCCGCGGTGCCCAGCCGGCGGTGAAGCTGACCTGGTACGACGGCGGCCTGCTGCCGCCCACACCGCCCGACCTCGGCGACGACGTGCTCAACCCCGGCGGCGGCACGCTGGTGATCGGGTCGAAGGGCACGCTGCTGTATGAGACCTACGGCGCCAAGCCGCGGCTGCTGCCGACGTCGCTCCACGACGCCGTCGGGACACCGGCCCGCTCGCTGCCCCGCATCCCCGACGAATCGCACGAGATGAACTGGGTGGACGCCGCCCGCGGCACGGCCACGGCGTCGTGCCCGTTCGACTACGCGGCGCGGCTCACCGAGGTGATGCTGCTCGGCATCGTGTCGCTGCGCGCCGGCACCAGGATCGCGTACGACGCGACGGCGATGCGGGTGACCAACGACGCCGCGGCCAACCAGTTCCTCACCCGGGTGCCGCGTCAGGGCTGGACGGCGAGGAGGGCCGCGCTGTAGCGCTGCCTCGAAACGGCAGCGCTGAAGAGCTGCCCTGCGCCTACGCCAGGCGCTTGCTCGAGCGCAGCGTCGCCAGCGCGATGAGGACCAGCCCGCAGGTGAGCAGCGCCGCGATCTCGGGCCACAGCACCTCGACGCCGACGCCCTTCAGGAAGATGCCGCGGACGATGACCAGGAAGTAGCGCAGCGGGATCGCGTAGGTGACCCACTGGATCCACTGCGGCATGTTCTCGATCGGGAAGATGAAGCCCGACAGATAGATCATCGGCGTCAGGAAGAAGAACGTCGTCGTCATCGACGCCTGCTGCTGGGTGGCCGAGATGGTGCTGACGAAGAGGCCGAGACCGAGCGTGGACAGCAGGTAGATCAGGCTGGTGGTGAAGAGCAGCGTGAAGCTGCCGCGCATCGGGATCTGGAACCAGTAGACCGCCACCACGGTCACCAGCACGACGTCGAAGAGGCCGATGAGCGCATAGGGCAGGAGCTTGCCGACGATGAGCTCCCAGCGCGCCAGCGGCGTGACGTTCAACTGCTCCAGCGTGCCCACCTCGCGCTCGCGGACGATGGCCATCGCGCTCAGGTTGGTGGTGACGACCAGCAGCAGCAGGGCGATGATGCCCGGCACCATGAAGTCGCGGCTCTCGAGCCGCGGGTTGAACCACACCCGGATGTCGGCATCCACCGGCGCGGCGCGCCTGCCGGCGGGCAGCCGTTCGGCGAGCCGCTCCTGCGAGTAGCCGGCGACGACACTGCGGGCGTAGCCGAGGGCCACGGTGGTCGAGTTGCTGTCGGTGCCGTCGGCGATCACCTGGACGGTGGCGGGCCGCCCGGCCGCCACCGCCTCGGCGAACCCGGTCGGGATGGTCAGTGCCATCCATGCCGTGCCGCGCTCCAGGTGCGGCTCGACGTCGTGACTGCCGCTCACCACGTCGACGATGACGAAGTTGGCGCTGGCGTCGAAGCGGGCAATGAGCCGCCGGCTCTCGGCGGTCCGATCGCCGTCCACGACCAGCAGCGGCACGTCCTTGACGTCGGTGGTGGCGGCGTACCCCAGCACCGTGAGCTGGATGATCGGCGCCATGATCACGATGCCGAACAGCCGCGGATCCTGGCGCAGCTCGATGAGCTCCTTGCGCACGAGGTGGACGAGACGGCCCAGGCCGCGCACCGCGTCAGCTCCACTCGCGCCGCAGGCGCAGCGCCGCGAGGTTGAGGACCGCGGCGGCGAAGATCGCCAGGGCCAGCAGGTCCTGCCAGAACACCAGCAGGTCGGCCCCCTTCAGCACCACGCTGCGCAGCGCCACCAGGAAGTAGCGGGCCGGCACCACGTAGGTGATCGCCTGCACCGCCGCCGGCATGCTGCCGATCGGGAAGATGAAGCCGGAGAGGATGAAGGTCGGCAGAAAGCTCGACAGCAGCGCCAGCTGGAACGCCACCTGCTGGGTCGGCGCCACCGTGGAGATGAGCAGCCCCTGGCCCTGCGCGCCGAGCAGGAACAGGCCGATCGACAGGCACAGCAGCCACCACGAGCCGCGCTGCGGCAGGTCGAAGAGCACCATGCTCACCAGGATGATGAGCAGCGCCGAGGCGAACGCGATCACCGAGTAGGGCAGCGTCTTGCCGAGCACGAACGCCATCGGATCGACCGGCGCCATGCGGATCTGCTCCATCGTGCCGCGCTCCTTCTCGCGGACGACGGCCATCGCGGTGGAGATCACCGCCGTGATCATCGAGATGTAGGCGATGAGGCCGGGCACCAGGAACAGGGTGCTGCGCAGCTGCGGGTTGTACCAGACGCGCGGCTCGAAGCCGACCGCGCTGCCCGGTGCCGGCGTCCCCGCCGGACCGGGCATCGTAGCCAGCAGTTGGGCGCCGGCTTCGGCGACGATCGCGCCGGCATAGCTCACCACCGCCGAGGCGGTGTTGGCGTTGTCGCCGTTGACCACCACCTGCACGCGCACCGGCACGCGGCGGGCCAGGTCGCGGCCGTAGCCGTCGGGGATGACCAGGGCGGCGCGGGCGTCGTTGGTGTCGATGAGGCGGTCGAGCTGGGCGCCGCTATGTGCCGGGCCGGCGTACTCGAAGTAGCCGGAATTGACGAACGCGGCCACCAGCGCCCGGCTGGCGGTGGAGTTGTCTCGGTCGTCCACGGCGAGGCGGATGTTGCGGATGTCGAAGTTGAGGGCGTAGCCGTAGAGCAGCAGGAAGAACGCCGGGATGAAGAGCAGGATGAGCAGCGTGCGGCGGTCGCGGGCGATCTGCCGGATCTCCTTGACCATCACCGCGCCGACGGTGGCCATCATGCCGCCTGCCCTCCCCGATCGACGACGTCGAGGAACACGTCCTCGAGCGACGGGGTGACGTAGCCGACCTGCCGCACCTCGAGGCCGGCCTCGCCGAGCGTCGCGGCGATGGCCTCGGGCGCGACGCCGCCGTGGGTCAGCACGGCGTGCACCGCGGTGCCGAAGATGCTGGTCTTCTCGACGTCGGGGTGCCGTTCGAGCGCCGCCATCGCCTCGACCGGCCGGGTGGCCTGCACCTCGAGGATCGGCCGGTCGGCGAACACCTGCTTGAGTTCGTGCGTCGAACCCAGGGCCACCAGCCGGCCGCGATGGATGATCGCCAGGCGGTGGCAGTGCTCGGCCTCGTCGAGGTAGTGGGTGGTGACCAGCACGGTGACGCCGCCGCCGGCCAGCATGCCGATGAGGTCCCAGAACTGGCGCCGGCTCACCGGATCGACGCCGCCGGTCGGCTCGTCGAGGAACACGATCGGCGGCTCGTGCAGCACGGCGCAGCCGAGCGCCAGGCGCTGGCGCCAGCCGCCCGACAGCGCCCGGGTGATCGTCTTCTCGCGGCCGCGCAGGCCGGCCATGTCGAGGACGAAGCCGCGGCGGGCCTCGAAGCGGTCGCCGGTGAGGCCGTAGACGCCGCCGAAGAAGCGGATGTTCTGGTCCACGGTCAGCGACTCGTAGAGCGAGAACTTCTGCGACATGTAGCCGATCTGCCGCTTGACGCCCTCGGGGTCGCGGGCCACGTCCACGCCGCCGACCAGCGCCGTGCCGCTGGTGGGCCGGAGCAGCCCGCACAGCATGCGGATGGTGGTGCTCTTGCCGGCGCCGTTGGCGCCCAGGAAGCCGAAGATCTCGCCGCGCCGGACCCCGAACGAGACGTCGTCCACGGCGACGAAGCTGCCGAATCGACGGGTCAGGTGCTGCACGTCGATGGCCAGAGGGCCGGGGCTCGTGGCTCGGGGCTCTGGGCTCGGGAACGGGCTGCTCACGCTACCTCCCGAGGATGCGGGCCAGGCGGGCTTGGGCCAGCCGCAGGTCGGCGAGCACGCGCGTGCGGTCGAGTTCGGCCTGCAACACGGCGAGCTGCGCGTCGAGGACGTCGAGCGTCGTGGCGACGCCGGCCTCGAAGCGGTCGGCGACGACGCGCTGGGCTTCTTGCGCGGCGGTGACGGCGAGGCGGGCCGGGGCCAGCGCCGCCTCGGTGGTGCTCAGGTCGAGCACCTGACGGCGGACGTCGGCGCGGATCTGCTGCTCGGTCTCGGCGCGCCGCTCGCCGAGCGCCGTGACCGCGAACTGCGCTTCGGCGCGCTCGGCGGCGTTCCTGCCCCAGTCGAACAGCTGCCACGAGACGTTCACCGAAACGTCCCACGACTCCTGCCACGTGTCCTGACGCGGAAAGATCCGCGGGTTGGGGTTGGCCCAGTCCACGCCGCCGCCCACCGACACGATCGGCTTCCGGGCGGTGGCGATGGCGGCGATGCGCTCTTCGGCGGCCAGCGTGCGGCCGGCGATCGCCGACAGCTCGGGCCGCCGGCCGAGCGCCTCGCCGACCAGCGTCTGGGCGTCGCGCGACGGCGGCGGCGGGTTCTCGAGCCCGTCGGCGGGCTCGATCACCGTGCCGTCGGGCAGGCCGAGCAGGCGGTCGAGGTCGATGGTCACCGACTCGACCCGGCCGCGCGCTTCGATGAGCAGCAGCTCCTGCCGGGCCCGCTGCGCTTCGCTGCGCGACACGTCGTTGGGCGGCAGCAGCCCGGCATCGACGCGGTTGCGCACGTCGGTCAGCGAGCGATCGGCGGCAGCCAGCGCCGCCTCGAGCACCCGGACGGTGTCGCGGGCGGTGACCAGCGCCCAGTAGGCGCGGGCCGCCTCGAGGCGCAGGTCGAGCTGTACGGCCGCCAGGTCGGCGCCGCTGGCGGCGGCCTCGGCCCGGGCGGCGCGCTCCAGCGCGGCGGTGCGTCCCGAGGTGTAGATCGGCCATTGGAGCTCGAGACGGGTGCGGAAGTTGTCGGGGATGTCGGGGTAGATCACCCGCAGCCGGCCGTCGGGCTGCGGCACACCGAACTCGTCGATGTGGTTGGTGCGGGTGTAGCCACCCAGCGCGCTGAGGGTCGGCAGGTCGGCCTTGCCACGCACGACGACCGTGGCTTCGGCGCCGCCGTGCCGGGCGCGCGCCTCGCCGACGCGGTGGCTCTCGGCGACGGCGCGGGCCTGGGCCTCGTCGAGCGTGAGTCGGGTCGGTGTCTGGGCGGCGGCTGCCGTCGCGTGGAGCAGTGCAAGAACTGCGACGATCGGTACAGGGGTCTGACCCCCGTACAGTGTGCGGGCGGTCATGACTGCGCTCCCACGGCCGGGGCGTCGACCGGCAGGTCGGCCAGCTTGGCGATGAAGACGTCTTCGAGCGACGGGGTGATGACGCGGCCCTCGAACGGCGGCAGGCCGGCCGCGCCGGCGAGCTCGGCGAGCATCTGCCGGGCCTCGTCGTCCGATCGGGCCGACTCGAGCCACACGTGCAGGCGTTCGCCGAACACCTCGACGTGGGGATGGCCGGCGTCGCGCAGCCGGTCGCGCACGCGCCGGGCGTCGTCGGGGAACGCCTCGATCCACAGCCCGGGGAGCGAGGTGCGCAGCCGGCCCGGGGCGTCGAGGGCCAGCGTACGCCCGTTGTGGACCAGGGCGACGCGGTGGCAACGCTCCGCCTCGTCGAGGTACGGCGTCGCCATCAGGATGGTGATGCCGCTGGCCAGGAAGTGCGAGAGCAGCTTCCAGAACTCGCGCCGCGACACCGGATCGACGCCGGTGGTCGGCTCGTCGAGCAGCACCACCTCGGGCTGGTGGACCAGGGTGCAGGCCAGCGCCAGCTTCTGCTTCATCCCGCCGGAGAGCTGGTCGGCGAGCCGGGTGCGAAACGGCGTCAGCTGCGTCATCTCGAGCAGGTGATCGCGCCGGGCGGCGAAGTCGCGGACGCCGTGGATGCGGGCGAAGAAGGCGACGTTCTCGTCGACGGTCAGGTCGCCGTAGAGGCTGAAGCGCTGCGACAGGTAGCCGACCTTGTGCGTGAGCGCGCGGTGGTCCTTCGCCGCGTCGAGCCCGAGCACGCGCACCTGGCCGGCATCGGCGTGGAGCAGGCCGCAGATGAGGCGGATCGCCGTGGTCTTGCCGGCGCCGTCGGGCCCGATGAGCCCGAACATCTCGCCGCGGCCGACCTCGAAGGTCAGACCGTCGAGCGCCACCGTGGATCCGTAGCGTTTGGCGACGCCGGTCAGCGAGATCGCCGTGGCGCTCATGGCTGGGTGGCCGGCGCCGCGGCGAGCGGCGCGAGCGTGAAGGTGGCGTCCACCGGCATGCCCTGCTTGAGGACGCCGTCGCGGTTGTCGGCGCTGACGCGGACGCGGTAGACCAGCTTGGCGCGCTCCTCGGCGGTCTGGACGTTGCGCGGCGTGAACTCCGCCTTCGGCGAGATGTAGGTGACGGTGCCGGGCAGGCCCGGTCCGCCGGCGTCGGTGAGGAGCGTGGCGGCCTGGCCCAGCGTCAGCCGCGGCACGGCCGGCTCGGGGACGTAGACGTCGGCCCAGGCGCGGTCGAGGTCGGTGACGACGACCACCGGCGTGCGCGGCGCCACCACTTCGCCGGCTTCGGCCAGCTTCTCGGTGACGATGCCGGCCACCGGCGACACCAGCGTCGTGTCCTGGAGCTGCTTGTCGAGCGTGGCGATGGCGGCCCGGGCGGTGGCCACGCGGGTCTGGGCGACGCGGATCTCCTCGACGCGCGCCCCGGCGGTGACACGGGCCAGGGCTGCTTCGGCGGCGGTGACGCGGTCGGCGGCGGCGGCCCGCCGCGCCCGCGCGACATCGAGCCGCGTGGCGGCGTCGTCGCGCGGCTTCTGCGCGCCGCTCTTGCGTTCGAGCAGCAGCTCGAAGCGACGCAGGTCGGCCTGGGCGGCGGTGACCTCGGCCTCGGCCGAAACCACCTCGGCGCGGGCGGCGCTCACCTGCGCCTCGGCCTGGCGGACGTCCTCGGGACGCGCCGCGGCGCCGACCAGACGCAGCTGCGCCTCGGCGGCGGCCAGTTCGGTGCGTGCCCGGTCGATCGCCAGGGTGATGTCGGCGGGGTCGAGGGCGAGGATGCGGGCGCCGGCTTCGACCCGGTCGCCCTCCTTGACGTCGAAGGTGACGATGCGGCCGCCGACCTCCGGGGCCAGCCGGACGTCGGTGGCCTCGACGTGGCCCGACGCGCGCAGGGCGTTGGGATCCTCGGCGGTCTGGCACGCGGCGCCGGTCATGGCCAGCGCGGCGACGAGCACGACGACGGGATCGGGGACGAGGGTCTTGGGATGGGGCATCACGGGCGGTCCTTGGCGCCGGCCGCGGGGCGGGCGGCGGCACCGGGTGAGCGAGCGGGATCGAGCATGCACAGCGCCGTGTGCTGCATGTGGGCGACCAGTTCGCCGGCCGGCACCGGCACGAAGAGCGGCAGATTGAGGCGGCCGTGCTCGGCGGCGGCGCGTTCGCGGACCGCGTTCATCATCATCGGGCCGAGGATCGACATGTAGGCGAGCACCGGGTGGACGCGGCGGAAGACGCCGGCGGCGGCGCCGGCCTCGAGGATGCCGCCGAATGCGGCGAAGACCGCCCGCAGCAGCGACAGCGTGTCGGCGTCCAGGTGCGGAGCGCCCGCCGACATCTCGCGCAGCATCAGCGGCGGGAACCACGGCCGGGCCTCCTTGAGGCTGGCCAGCGTCTGCACGAAGCGGGCGATCTGCGCCGGCGGCGGCGCGTCGCTGGCGGCGATGGCGGTGACCTCGGCGCCCACCGCGCGCAGCATGTCGCGGACGATCTCGCGATACAGCCCGAGCTTGCTGGCGAAGTGGTAGTAGAGCATCGCCTTGTTGACGTGCGCGGCGCGGGCGATGGCGTCGACGCTGGCGCCGTCGAAGCCGTGCCGCGAGAACTCGGCGGCGGCGGCCGCGAAGATCAGGCTGCGGGTGTTGGCATCCACGGCGGCGGCCGGCCGGCGGGTGCTCGGCGCCGGCCCCGGCCGGCGGCCGCGGCGCGGCGACGCGGCGGCCGGCGCGGGCCGCGGCCGGGCGGCGCGGCGGGAAACCTGGACGGGGACACGGGCGGAGCGCGGCATCGCTTGAATTAACTAACCGTTTGGTTAATGCCCGATGGTGGCGCGGGACCGCCCCGCCTGTCAAGCCCGCCGACCCGGCGCCGGCGGGACGGGCCGGCGGACCGGGCGCGGCGGCGGTGGCGTCAGAATGGGGGCATGCGCATCGTCGTCGCCGGCGGGACGGGCTTCCTGGGCCGGGCCCTGGTCGGCGCGCTGGCCGCCGCCGGCCACGACGTGTCGGTGCTGACCCGCCGCGCCCGCAGCCGCGACGACATCGTGTGGACGCCCGACGGCGCGTCCGGCCCCTGGGCCGGGGCGCTGGTCGGCGTCGACGCCGTCGTCAACCTGGCCGGCGAGGGCATCGCCGACGCCCGCTGGACGCCGGCCCGCAAGCGGGCGCTCGTCGACAGCCGCCGCGACGCGACCGCCTCGCTGGTCGAGGCGGTGCTCGGCCTGCCGCGGCCGCCGCGGGTGTTCATCAGCGGCTCCGGCATCGACATCTACGGGCCGCACGGCGACGACTACGTCACCGAGGCGACGCCGCCGGGGCACGACTTCATGGCGTCGATGGCGACGGCGTGGGAGCAGGCGGCGGCGCCGGTGGCCGCCTGCTGTCCGCTGGTGCTGCTGCGGACGTCGATGGTCATCGGCCGCGGCGGCGGCGCGCTGGCGCGGATGCTGCTGCCGTTCAAGCTCGGCGTCGGCGGGCGCCTGGGCTCCGGCCGGCAGTGGATGTCGTGGATCCACCTGGACGACTGGGTGGCGCTGACCACGCAGTTGCTGACCGATCCGGCGGCGACCGGGCCGTTCAACCTGACCGCGCCGGGGCCGGTCCGCAACGAGGAGTTCACGCGGGCCCTGGGCCGGGCCCTCGGCCGGCCCACGGTGCTGCCGGTACCGGCGTTCGCGCTGCGGCTGGCCCTGGGCGAGCTCTCCGACGTGCTGCTCACCGGCCGCCGGGCGATGCCCGCCAAGGCCGACGCCATCGGGTTCCGCTTCCGCTACCCACGCATCGACGAAGCCCTGGCGGCGTCCGTATGATGCGGAATCGCCGCCGGTGACCGCCGGCGGCGGCAGTGCCCGCTCCTGACGATGGAGGTCCCATGCGACTGTTCGCCCTCGTCCCGCTCCTGGCCGTGGCGGCCGCGGTCGTCACCCGCGCCCAGACGCCGCCCGCTCCCGGCTCCACGCTCGACGTCGTGCAGCGGTTCAACGACGCCATCAACCGCCATGACGCCGTGGCGGTGGCGGCCCTGCTCACCGACGACACGGTGTTCGAGAACACCGCCCCGGCCCCGGATGGCACCCGGGTCGTCGGCAAGGCGGCCGTGGCCGCCTACTGGGAGCGCTGGTTCGTGAACAACCCCGACGCGCGGTTCGACAGCGAGGACGTCGTCGTCGCCGGCGACCGCTGCACCGTCCAGTGGATCTACCGCAAGACCCGCGATGGCAAGCCGTGGCACCTGCGGGGGATCGACCTGCTCACGGTCCGCGACGGCAAGATCGCGGCGAAGCTTGCCTACGTGAAGGGTTGAGGTGGCGCCCCGGCGGTTGAACGGACCGGGACGCGGCTCGTCTAAACCCAGTGACGCCCGCGAGGAGGGGCCGCCATGACCGCGACGACCGCTCGTGACGCCTCGTTGCCGCCCGCCGACCTGCGGCGGGAGAGCTCGCTGGTGACGATCACCCACGTCACCTACGCCCTGCACGCCGTCGGGCTGGCGATCGGCGCCTTCGGCACCTCCACCGTCGTCGGCGCGTTCCTGTTCGGATGGCCGTCGATCATCGCGGTGATCGTCAACTACATCAAGCGCGGCGAGGCCCGCGGCACGTGGCTCGAGTCGCACTTCACCTGGCAGATCCGCACCTTCTGGTTCGCGCTGGCGTGGGCCTGCCTGGTCGGGGTCACCGGGCTGCTGCTGGCGATCGTGCTGGTCGGGTTCGCCATCTGGTGGATCGGCTTCATCGTGCTGGGCATCTGGGCCATCTACCGCATCGCCCGCGGCTGGATGGCGCTCAACAGCGGCCGCGCCGTGCCGTAGAGCCGCGGCCGGAGCCTCCCCCCGTCCACCCTACCGCTTGGGCCAGCCGCCCACCGGCGGGCCGACGATCTTCGCCGGGTCGGCGTTGGCCTTGGGCCGGAACTTCTGCGACCGGTCGTTGGCGACCTCGGTGACGTAGAGGTTGCGGTCCTGGTCGACGCTGATCTGGTGCACGCCGTCGAACTGCCCCGGCTGCGCGCCGTGCCCGCCGATGTCGAGGATGTAGCGGCCCTCGAGGTCGTACTTCACCAGCCGATCGGTGGTCCAGTCGGCCACCCAGACGAAGTCGTCCTCGGTGACGAAGTGGGTGAGCACCGCCGAGTCGTGGCCGGTCGGCCACATCTCGAGGAACTTGCCGTGCTCGTCGAACACCTGCATGCGATGGTGCTCGCGGTCGGCGACGAACAGCCGCCGGTCGCGGCTGATGCCGATGCTGTGCACCGACCAGAACTCGTAGGGGCCCGGCTTGTCGGGATCGGCCGGCGGACGCCCCCAGTCGCTCAGGAACCTGCCGTCCTTGTCGAACTTGGCGACGCGCGTGCCGGCGTAGCCGTCGGCGACGAAGAACGTGCCGTCGGGCAGCCAGGCGATGTCGGTCGGGCGGTTGAAGTTGTTGGGCCCGCGCCCCGGCACGCCGCGCTCCCCCATCGTCTTCACCAGTTTCCCGTCGTTGGTGAAGATGTTGATGATGTGCTGGTCGTCGTCGACGATCCACACGTGGCGCTGCGGATCGTAGGGGCTGATGAGGATCTTGTGCGGCCCGCGCCCGGCCTCGCCCAGCCCCGAGCCGCGCGGCGGCGCCAGCAGGCGATCGTGCTGCAGCCACTCCTCGATGGTCGTGCCGTTGCGATCGACGGCGAACACCAGGTGATGGCGGCGCTGCTGGTAGAAGTAGTCCTTGCCGGAGTAGTCGCGCCGCCCGGTGTTGGTGCGCCGCGGCGTCAGCAGGCACGGGCAGATCCACGGCGTGGCGCCGTCGGGCAGCTGGATCTCGCTGCGCTGCGACACCCAGACCTTGTCGGGTGTCTCGACGAAGACGCCGGCCCCCGAGCCCCACGTCCAGCCGGCGTGCGACAGGTCGGTGTCGGGCAGCGGCCGCGGCCAGTCGGGCACCACCTCGTAGTCGCCCATCGGCACCGGCCGCACCGGCTGTTCGACACTGCCCTGGCCGACGAGCACGGGGGCATCGACCGGCCCGAGCGACACACCGGCCACCACCGCCGCCAACACGACGGCCGTCCTCGGAGCGCGCATGCAACCACCTCCGTCGAACCGGCCGGGCAACCGGGACACCGAGACATTGCGTCGGCAGCCCCGCGGCTGTCAACCGCCGGCACGGCCGGGCTTGACACGAACGCGACGCCAGACGGACCATCCGCGGCATGCCGCACCTCGTCCCGGCGCCTTCACGCCGTCATGCTGCGCTGGTGGTCCTCGCCGCGGTCGCAGGACTCGGCGTCGGTGCGTGGGCGCAGACACCGGCAGCGGCCGAACGCGTTCGCGTCCGCGGCGGCCACGCCAACATCCACAAGGGCCCCAACACGACCACCGAGGTGCTGGTACTGGCGCCGCGCGACACGGTGCTCGCCGTCGTCGCCCGCGACAAGGAATGGGTCCAGGTGCGTCTCACGCCCGAGTTGCGCAAGACCGGGCTGGTGATGCGCTGGTACAAGAACGAAGACCGCGGCTGGATGCACGACTCGACGGTCGTCGTCGAGCAGTAGCCCACTCGCGGTCGGAGCGGCGTACGAGACGACGCCGCCCGCGAGCACCGACGGCCTCGCGAGCGGCGTGAGTGTGCGAAGGTCGGCGCGGCGCGCCGTCCGCGGGCTAGCCGACGCCGGCGAGCTGGCGCTGGTCCTCGGCGACCTGGATCTGCACCCGGCGGGGCCGCACCGCATCCTTGAGCGGCATGGTCAGCCGCAGCATGCCGTGCTGATGGGACGCACTGAGCTTCTCGAGATCCAGGAAGGGCGGGATGCTGAGCGTCTGCTCGTGGCGGTAGGCCTCGCGCTGCTGATCAGCGGGCACCTCGACGCGAATCGCCAGCGTGTTGCCGGCCACTTCCAGACCGACGTGCTTCGGGTCGATGCCTGGCAACGGCACGTCCACCTGCCAGCCGTCGTCGGTCGTGTGCACCCGGAACGAGGGTGACGCGCTGACAGCCGTGCGGGTCGGTAGATCGCTCCAGAACCGGTTGAAGAGGCGATCCACCTCCCGCTGGAAGTTGAAGACGTCGTCGTACTGGGTCCAACGGGTCGTACCGAACATGTCGTACCTCCTTGAGAAAGGGTCCTCCTGGAGAAGTGATATACGACATGCGCTTCATCGAGTCAAGTATATTGAGTCTGTCACACTCATATTCGCTGAATTAGGCCAAGCTCGTGTGGGCGCGCCCTACGATGTGCCGCCAGCGTGGCGGACCAATGCGGCCTTCCACGCCGGCACCGGCTCGGGTGCGCCGCCGCGGCCGTCGTTGACGATCGTCGTGGTCCGGTAGGCGACGCCGTAGAAGCGCTCGTTGGCGTCGCGGTCCTGGCGGATCGTGCTGCCGTTCAGGGTGATCCCGGCGAAGATGCCGCGGGTGCGCGAGTAGCTGAGGATCTGCGCGCGCAGCTGGATGTCGGTCGACGCCGAGGCGTCGCGGCCCACCGGGCCGGCCGCCACCGCGGCGTCGGCGCCGATCTTGAACTGGTTCCTGAGCAGCTGGTTGAGGCCGCGGCGGTTCTGCACGACGAGGATCAGATCCACCGCCTGGGCGCCGATCTGGAAGCCGACGCTGCCGCCGGTGATGGTGAGGAAGCCCGGCGAGCTCCACGCGCCGGTCTCGGGGTGGCGGACGCTGATGGCGCCGTGGCCGCGCGAGCCGCCGACGACGAAGCCGGCCTTCACGAGCGACGGGAACACGGCGATCGCCTCCGCCCTCTCCATGATCGAGCGCGGGACGGCGCTGTCGCCGGCGCCCATCACCTCGTCGAGCACGGCGATGGCGTCGGTGAGCCGTTCCGCTTCGCGGCGATCCTCCTGCGCGATCGGGACGGCGACGACGGCGAGAGCCAGCGCGGCTGTGGTGACGACTCGGGTGAGACTCATGGGTCGAGTCTAGATCAGCGGCTAGCGGCTAGGGGCTAGCGGCTAGGAAGTCACACTGCCGGGGACAGCGAGACCTGCGTGATCCCCTAGCCGCTGGCCGCTAGCCCCTAGCCGCTAGAGAATGGCGGGCGAGGCGCCCCGGAAGTCCGCGCCGAGAATCGCGACCGAGTCGGCGCCGAGCCAGCTGTCGAGCACCCGGGCGTACACGGCGCGGAAGTCGGTCTCGTGGCGCACGTCGCCGCCGTTGTTTTCCAGGTCGGGATTGGCAGCATCCGGCCGCAGCCGCGCCGCCGTGCCGTAGAGGCCGCCGCGCACCTGCCCGCCCATCGCCAGCATCATGCCGGCGGCGCCGTGGTCGGTGCCCTGGCTGCCGTTCTCGGTGATGCGCCGGCCGAACTCCGAGAAGACCACGACCAGCGTCGAGTCGAGCAGCCCCTGGTTGCGCAGGTCGTCGTGGAACGCGGTCAGACCGCCGTTCACCGTCGCCATCAAGGTGCGATAGGCGCCGTTGACGGGATTCTGGTTGGCGTGGGTGTCGTAGCCGCCGGTGGCGACCCAGAACACCCTGGTGCCGATCTGCCGGTACATCGCCCCGGCGACGGCCTGCAGGGCCTGCCCGAAGCCGTTGGTGGGATAAGGCAGCGACGGCCGGTAGGTGGCCACCGTGGCGACGCGGTCGAGCGTGCCGAGCGCGGCCTGCGCCGTGGAGTTCACAAACGCCAGGTGCGGTCGATCGGCCGGCAGGTGCGAGGCGATGCGCAGCGCCGTGGCGCGTTCGAACCCGGCTTCGGCGCCGCTGTTGGGGCTGGCGAAGCTGTAGGTCGACGGGTTGGTGATGGCCGGGACGCCAACCGTGCGCGCCATCAGCGCCCGCGGCGTCTCGCGCGAGGTGTTCCAACCGACCAGCGGGTCGATCGGCGACGGCAGGGTGTCGAGGTAACGACCCAGCCAGCCGGGCCCGGTGACGTCGGCGGGATTGGCGGTGCCCCAGATGTCGAAGCCCTGGAAGTGCGAGCGGCTGGAGTTCTGGTAGCCGGTGCGTTGGACGACGGCCAGCCGGCCGGCATCGAAGATGCCCTTCAGCCCGGCCAGGTTCGGGTGCAGGCCGAGCACGGTGCCGGCGCGGTCGGTGCCGATCGGCAGCACCATGCCCGCCGGCAGGGCGATCGTCGGCCGCCGGGCGTAGTAGTCCGGGTCGGTGTAGGGCACCAGCGTGCTGAGCGCGTCGTTGCCGCCGTTGAGATAAACGACGACCAGGTTGCGCGATCCGCCGCCCTGCGCCCGCGCCAGCTCGGACAGGAACTGCGGGGCCGCGAAGCCGGCGGTGAACGCCGCGACGCCGCCCTGGACGAATTGCCTGCGGGTGAAGCGCATCGTCGCCCTCAGTTGAACTGGTACTCGGCGGAGCCGACGACCAGGCGGCCCAGGCCCGAGGCCTTGGCGGCGAGCTGGGCATCCGACCCGGTCCAGGCGCCGCCCTGGCGCAGGTAGTCGAGCAGCGCCGCCGTGGTGTCGCTGCCATACGGCGCGTGGGTGTAGCGCCGCAGCGTGAACTCGAGCAGCGCCTCGGGCGAGGCACGATGCGGCGCCGATGCCGCCTGCAGGTTGATGCGCTGGTTGCCCATCAGGGTGGCCGCGAAGTTCATCCGCGACAGCATCGACGCGGTGGAGAACCACTCCGGCCCGAGCGCCCAGCCGTTGACGTCGGGCGGTTCGTAGAGCTGCTGCCCCATGTTGACCAGCGGGGTCATCGCCGCATCCACCGACAAGCCGTTCCAGCCGGTTTCCTTGATGGCGCGCACCACGTACTCGACCGGCCAGCTGTAACGGGCGAACTCGGCGCGGTCGGACAGGAACTCCTCCGAGGTGAACAGCCGCACCAGCATGGCCCTGACGCTGGTGTCGTTGTTCAGATAGGCCTCGCGCATGTCGGTGACCAGGCCCTGGCTCGGCGCCTCGAACTCGCTGACGAAGTAGGCGAAGAACTTGCGGGCCAGGCGGTCGGCGGTTTCGGGGCGGCGGGCGAGGGCGCCGATGAGGTCGACGCCGTCCTGTTCGCCGTCGGCGGCGGGGCGGGCCGGGATGGTCCGCGATCCGTCGGGCATCACCGCGAACGTGAAGGTCTTGGCGGTGGGGTCGTGCTGGGCGGCGTTGTAGACGTATTCGTAGTAGCTGGTGAGCGGGTTGCCGCGATCGCCGGCCAGCCGCAGGTTCCAGCCGGTGAAGACGCGGGCCGCCGCGTAGACGTCGTCCTCGGTGTAGTGGCCGACGCCGGTGGTGAACAGCTCCATCAGCTCGCGGCCGAAGTTCTCCTGCGGCCGGGCGCGGACGTTGAGGCGGCCGTCCAGCCACACCAGCATCGCCGGGTCCCTGGCCACCTCGACGAGCAGCTGGTCGAAGCGGCCCAGTGCCAGGTCGCGGAACAGCTGCACCTGGCCGCGGCGCTGCCCCGCCACCTGCGCCGCCACCCCGTCCATCATCTTGGTGGCGTGCTCGGCGCCGAAGGTGCCGGCGATCTTGCTGTAGGCGGTGGCGAAGTGGTTGTGCCAGAAGAGCGCCAGCTTCTCCTGCAGCGGCCGCTGGCTGTGCACCATGCGGAACAGCCAGCGCTGGCGGGCGTCGTTGACGACGGTGTTGGGCGAGAACTGGCCGCGGGCCGTGACGCCGATATAGGCGGCGTCGTTGATCTTCGTGTCGACGTCGCCGGGCGCGCGGTCGTAGTTGAGCAGGGCGCCGACGACGCCGATGAGCGGAAACCGGGCGTAGATCTCGAGTTCCGCGGCGCTGGCGCCGAACCCCAGGCGACGAAGGACGTGCTGCAGCATGGCGCGGCCCGACACGACCACCGCCGGTGCGCGGCCGCCGAGCCGTCACCGATTCTATCGGGAACCAGCCCAGCCGTTTCCCGGGATCGCACACCAGGTGTGGCGGTCGTGGCGGATTAGACCGCCCGCCGCGGCCGCGGTTACTTCTCGCGGGCGGGCGAGCTGCCGGGCGACGTCGCCGACCCGAGGCTGACGAGGTTGGCCATCAGCCGGTAGGCGCCGTCGGTGCCGGCGGGCAGTTGCCGCCACAGCCCGACGCCCAGGTAGATCCAGCGGCCGCTGCCCACCTTGGCTTCGACCAGCGCGCCCCGCTTGGGTCCCCGGTTGAACGGGAACGGCTCGACGAACTCGACCAGCTCGGTGTAGTTCGGGTCGCCGGCGTCGAAGAAGTAGAGGCCGCGCTCCTGCCGCCAGCCCTGCCAGTCGGCGTCGGTGATGCGGTTGGGGGTCGTGAAGATCGGGTGCGCCGGCTGCAGGACGGTGACCGCCGAATGCTCGTCGGTGACGCGGCGGCTGCCGACCTTGCCGGGATAGGGGCCGTACTGCGCCTGGTTGAACTCGAACTTGTTGTAGTTGACGATCACCGTGCCGCCGCCGCGAGCGTAGTCGAGCAGCCGCTGGTTGTAGGCGCGCAGATCGGCGCGGCGTTCGTAGGCCCGCACCCCGGTCATCACCACGTCGAAGCGACCCAGGTCGCCCCAGGCGAGCTGCTCTTCGGTCAGCAGCTCCACGCGCGCGCCGAGCTGTTCGAGGGCGGCCGGGATCTCGTCGCCGACGCCCATCACGTAGCCCACCGTCAGGTTGGGCTTCACCTTCACGTCGAGCACGCTCACCGCGATCTCGGGCGTCCGCAGCACGTGCCGGCGGGTGGTATGCGGGTACTCGACCACCTGATAGCCCTGCGCGTAGGTCGTCGCGCCGTCATCGACGGCGGCGCCGATGGTCAGGTGCGCCGGGCCCCTGGTCGTCGCCGCGGCCAGCGCCGCGGCGGCCGGCGCCGTCACGGTGAAGCGCACCGTCACCGCTTCGTCCTCGCGGGTGAAGCGCACCGGCTGGCTGGCCGGCGTCGCGGTCCACCCGGCCGGCAGGGTCAGCGTGGCAGTGGCCGTGGCGGCGCCCTTGGCATGGTTGACGACGGTGACGCGCACGTCGCGGGTGGTGCGGGTGGCGGCGGCAGCGGTGGGCACGATCAGGATCTCGGGCGTGGCCGACACGGCGAACGTCGGCACCACGTGCAGCTCGGCGCGTTTCTCGCCGCTGTAGAGATTGCCCTCCGAGCGCGACTGAACGTCGACGGGCACCGCCACCGCGACGCCGCCGATGGTCAGCGCCACCGTCGCCACATAGGGCGTCGGCCGGAACGGCAGACCAGGCGGCACGTCGGGATCGAGATCGAACCGCGCCGCGTCGGTCGCGTACTTGAAGTGCGCGGCGGTGAGCCGCGCCTCGGCCGGCACGGTGCCGCTGAACCGGCAGGTCCGGGCGGCGCGGGCCGCCACCGGCGCCGCGGTGCAGTCGCCGGACGACTGGGCGAGGCCGGCGAGCGTCGCGGCGGCGGTGATCGCCTGGTCGCCGCGATTGGCGGCGATGACGCGGACCTCGACCGGCTGACCGGCGACGACGAGGTCGTCGTTGGCGATGGCCTCGAGCCGCACGTCGGCGGCCAGCACCAGGGCCGCGGCGAACTGGCGTTCCTTCTGCGCCAGCCGGACGTCGATCTCGTAGCGCCCGGCCTCGCTCGCGACCAGGCCGGCCAGGTCCTTGCGAAGCGCCCGCACGGCGTCGAGGCCGCTGGCCAGCGGCGCCACGGCGGCGGTCGAGCCCGTGGCGGCCACCGCCGCGCGCGCATCGGCGACACTGGCGGCGATGCGGGTGAGGCCGGCGACCAGCGCCGGCGGCGGCGGCGTGCCGGCGTAGGCCGCCAGACCGGACAGCGCCGTGTCGACGCCGTCGAACATCTCGGGATCGGGGCGCTCGACGCCGCCGGCCAGCACCGTGTCGCGCAGCCGGTAGGCGCGCGGACCCGATCCGAACCCCTCGGTCACGCCGGGCAGCGGCAGCAGCTGCGACATGCCCTGGCACTTGTGCATGCTGCGCGCCTCGCCGGCGATCTCGTTGCAGGTGCGGCCGAGCACCGGGTCGTAGGTGTCGCCGCCGGTAAACATCAGCAGCCGCGACGCGCCGTCGCCGGCCAGCGCCGGGGCTTTGCCCGGCGGCCCGAAGAACCCGCCCGTGTAGTAGTACTTCTTCGCCTGCCACGGCCGCAGCCCGGCCGCGATCTGATCGGGAAACGCGTTGGGGTCGGCGGCGGCGCGGAACGCCTGGGCGGTCAGCCGTGCCGAGGTCTGGTGATGCTGGCCGCCGCCCTCGCCGTCGTAGACGAAGCCGACGATCACGTCGGGGCGGATGGTGCGGATCATCCGCACGTAGTCGCCGAGGATCACCTGGCCGCCCCACTTCTCGAGCGTCTCCTCGACGCTGAACGAGTAGCCGAAGTCGACCGCGCGGGTGAAGTACTGCTCGGCGCCGTCGAACTTGTGGACGGCGAGCAGCTCCTCGGTGCGCAGCACCGCCAGCGCCTCGAAGAGCTCGGGGCCGATCTCGTTCTGGCCGCCCTCGCCGCGCGTGGCGGTGACGAGCGAGGTGCGGAACCCCTGGACGTGCCCGTAGTAGGCGAGCAGCGCGTTGTTCTCGTCGTCGGGGTGGGCGGTGGTCATCATCAGGTTGCCCACCGTGTCGAGCTTGCGCAGCGCCAGTTCGAGGGCCGGCGTGCCGCTCATCGCCGCCACCGGCTGGAGCCGGTGCTGGGCCCGGGGTGAGGATGACGTCGCGGTGAGCGCGAGGAGAGCGAGCAACAGGAAGGGGACGGTGCGGCGAACCATCCTTCTAGAGTAGTGGAGACATCCTCTAGCGGCTAGCGGCTGGCGGCTGGCGGCCAGTGGCCAGGGGCAGACGGCAGGCGGCGGTTTCACGCACCTGTGTCCCCCAGCCGCCAGCCGCTGGCCCCCAGCCGCTGATCTCGTCGTTACTGCACCGCCTGCACGATGAAGTCGAACGTGCCGCCGCTCACCGAGCCGATGGCGTAAACGAAGTAGCGCCGTCCCGACTGGAAGCTGAGGGGCGCCACGCCGGTGATCGGCGTGCCGGCGAACGGCACCTGGAGCTGGAGCGGGATGGCGGTGTTGGCCGGCACCTCGAGGTCGCCGAAGTACGGGTTGGTGAGTGCCAGCTTGGGCACCCCGCCAGCCGCCAGCTGCACGGCCGGGGCCTGCGCGGCGTGGCGGACGCTGACCCGCGCCATGCCCGGCGCCGGCGTCGAGCGGTCGTTCTGGTACACCGACGCCGTCGGCATCCCGCTGCCGTCCAGGTGCGCCAGGATGCTCAGCTCGACGCTGTCGGGGATGGCCGCGCCCAGCACGGCGATGACCGGCGTGGCGCTCTGCGGATCGGCACCGGCGGCGAAGATGCGGATGTCGGCGGTGAGCGCGCCGCCGACCGTCAGGTCGACGATCTGCTTGGGCTGGAAGCCGGCGATGGTCGGCGTGGCGCCGATCGGGCTGCCGGCCGGCCCGGCGTAGACGTCCACGGTCACGCCCGGGATGCCGTGGATGATGAACAGGCGCGTCGCGGCTTCGGCGGTCGCGCCGCTCACGCCGAACGCCATCAGAACAGCCAGGACTCGAAACACTCGCATGATGCAAACCTCCGGAACACACCCTGTCGGGTCGTGATTCTTGCGGCGGCCGGGTGACCGCCGGACTACGCGGACCCTTGGAGGACGCGCGCGGGAATCGGGAGGTTGCCTGCGGGGTTCTGGGGGGAAGGAGAATTAGCGGCTAGCGGCTAGCGGCTAGCGGCCAGGGGATCACGCTGCCAGCACTGGCGCGATGCCACACTGCGTCAGAAACGCAGCACCGCCGTAATCGACGCGGCGCGGCCGGGCGCGAGGACGGCGCGCACGTCCTGACTGGCGAAGTAGGTCTCGTCGAACAGGTTGCGCACCAGCCCGCGCAGCTCGACGTGGTCGACCAGGGTCACGCCGCCGCCGAGATCGACCAGCGTGTAGCCGTTGACGACCCGCTCGGTCGGCCCCGGCCGGTCGTCCTCGGCGAACCACGCGGCGCGCAGCTGCGCGAACCCGCGGGCGCCGAACAGGCGCCGCACCTGCAGCGAACCCGTCTCGGTCGTGATGCCGTCGAGCGCCGAGGCCGGATCGAGCGCCCGGCCGCGCGCCGCCTGGAAGGCGCCGTCGACGGTGATCCGGCCCGGCAGGTCGAGCTGCGTCTCCACTTCCACGCCGCGCAACCGCGCCCGGCCACGGTTGCGGAAGAAGAAGTCGTCGGTCGTCGTCTGGTAGCGCTCGACGAGATCGGCGATCCGGTAGTGATAGGCGGACACCGCGGCGCGCACGCGGCGCGACGTGTAGCGCACGCTGGTGTCCACCTGGAGGCTGGACTCCGAGTCGAGATCGGGATTGCCGGTGATGAAGCCGCGCCCGGACGGCCCGCGGTAGTAGCGGTCGGACAGCACCGGATCGCGGAAGCCGCGCGCCACCTGGGCGGTGACCGACAGCCCCGACCCACTCGACGCGGTCGCCGAGGCGAAGCCCGAGGCCGCCGTGCGGCTGGTCGAGCGATCGCCGAAGTACCCACCCGCGTTGGTCGTCGTCACGTAGTCGAGCCGGCCGCCGGCGGCCGCCGAGAGCCACGGCGTCAAGGCCGCTTCCAGGCTGGAATAGGCGGCGGAATCGACGCGCCGGGCGCGGTCGATCGAGACGTTCTCTGTGGTCCGCAGCAGGCTGCCGTCGAGCGCGTAGGCTTCGAGGATGTCGAGAGCGCGCAGGCCGGCGCGGCCGTTGACGTCCACGCCCACTTCCCAGCGCGCCGTGCCGAGCGGGCGGCGGGCGTAGCCGCGGAACTGGAAGTCGTGGGCGCGGATGTCGGCACGCTCGACGCTGCGGGGGCTGGTCGCGGTCGCGAAGCGGTCCTGATCGGTGACCTGGGCGTGGTGCCCGTAGAAGCCGTGCAGGCCCAGTTCGGCAAAAGGGCCGACGTCGGGCCGGTCGTACTCGGCGGTGAACCGGTGCGAGTCCTCGGTCGGATAGACGAAGCGCACGGTCGCCGAGTTGTTGCGCGGCCGCTCGATGTCGCGGCCGAAATCGCCCTGGTAGCCGGCCGACAGATACCCGCCGGCGACCTCGTGCGCAACCCGGGCCAGCACGCCGCCATCGCCGTAGCCCGAGTTGCGGGTCGGACCCTCGGGGCTCTCCCAATCGCCGACGTCGCGGGCGTGCGCGGCGAGGAGCACGCTGCCGCGTCCGGTGCCCTTCGACACGTCGCCGCCGATCCGCTTCTCGGGCACGCCGGTGCCGAGCGTGCCCGAGAGCCGGACGCCCCACGGGGCGTTGGCCGCCACCTTGCGGGTGGTGGCGGCGATGACCCCGCCGAAGGCATCGGACCCGTAGGCCACCGAGCCGGGGCCGCGCGCCACCTGCACGCCTTCGAGCACGTCGGGATCGAGGAACGTGGCGCTCGGTCCGACGCGCCGCTCGGAGTTGACGCGGGCGCCGTCGATGACGAGCAGCGTCCGCCCGCTCGCCAGCCCGCGCAGGGCCGGCACCGCCGCCTGGCCCTCGCTCACCTGGTTCACGCCCGGCACGTTCTCCAGGGTCTGGATCAGGTTGCCGGGCAGCCGGGTCTGGATCTCCGCCTGCGACAGGCTGGTGGTGGCCGCGCCGGGGGTGGCCTCGATATCGGGCGCTGCCCCCGACACGGTGACCCGCTCGGCCACCAGCGCCTCGACGACGATGGTCAGCAGGGCGTCGCCAGGGGCGGTCTCGATCAGCCGCGGCTTCATGAACACGCCGCCGGGGACGACGACGAGGATCTCGAAGGGCACCGGCGGGTCGGGTGTCCAGGTGAAGCGCCCGTCGCCGTCGGTCACCGCGCTGCCGGGCCGGCCGAGGACGCTCACCTCGGCCCCGGCGATCGGCTGTCCGGCGCTGTCGACGACGCGGGCCGTGAAGGCGAGGGCGGAGGACGGCGCGGCCAGGGCCGCCCAGAGCAGCAGGCAGAGCGGAACGCGCACGCGATTCAAGCGTAGCACCGGCGCGAAAACGCGCCGGGCCCGGCGATCGATCGCCGGGCCCGGCTGGTGTCACAACGGCAGGCGGCTCAGAACTGGAAGCGCAGGCCGATCTGCAGCTGGCGCTGTTCGTAGCCGCCGTTGGGGATCAGCTGGTCGCCGCTGGTCGGCACGACGCCGGTCGGCAGGCCGGTGGTGGTGTTGACGGCGATGGCGGCGTTGGCAACGCCGCTCCACTGCACGGTGTTGAACAGGTTCTTGACCTCGGCGATGGCCTCGACGCGGCGTGAACCGCCCACCGCCACCTGCCGCGACAGCCGCAGGTCGACGTTGTAGCGGGCCGGCAGGTTGAGAGAGTTGCGGGAGATGCCGGCCGGGCGGTCGCTGCCGATGCCGTCGCCGTTGACCTCGCCGGGATTCGAGCGCAGGTTGATCGGGATGCCGCTGGCGAACTGCATCGCCAGGCCGACGATGGTGCCGTTGACCACCGCGCGGGTGAAGGCATTGCCGCCCTCGATGTTCGGCCGGGCGACGATGCTGCCGGTGAACACGTGCCGCTGGTCGAGGACGTTCGGGCCCCGGTCGTCCTCGAGACTCTCCGGGTTGGTGCGGCCGGCGTCGCCGGTCACCGACAGCAGCGTGGTGATCGGCGCGTTGTCTTCGCTCTTGCCCAGCGTGTAGGCGAAGTCGAACTGGACGCCGGCGATGTTGCGGCCGGTGAGCTGGAAGGTCAGGTTCTTGTAGGTCGACTCGCCGATCGATTCCACCTGGTTGATGACGTTGTAGCGCGGGTCGAGCCGGGTGTTGGCGTTGACGGCGGTGCTGTAGACCGGCCGTCCGTCGTCGAGCCGGCGAATCGGGTTGATGACGTTGATGTTGCTGATGACCGGCAGGTTGTAGCCGCGGCTGTAGGAAGCGCCGATCGACGCCGCCAGGCGGCTGGTCAACTGGCGCTCGACCTGGACGTTGTTCTGCCAGTTGTTGGCCACCTGGAAGTCGCGCGACACGGTGGTCAGCGCGTTGGGCTGGGCGCCTGCGCCCGCCGAGAGCACGTTGGGGAACGCCGGCGCCCCCGGCGTCGTCGCCTGGAACACCGCCGACGCCCGGGCGTTGGTGCCGTCGTTGATGAGCGCCTGCTCGTAGCTGGCGAGCAGCGCCTGGTCGTACATCATGCCGGTGTTGGCGCGCACCACCGTGCGGCGGTCGTCGCCGACGGTCCAGACGATGCCGAGCCGCGGCGCGAAGTTGTTCTTGTCGACGGCGAAGTCGCGCGAGGTCTCGAACGGCGCGCTGGCGTTGGCCGCCGGCACGTCGTAGAGGTCGTAGCGGACGCCGTAGAGCACCTTGAGCGAGTCGGTGAGCCGCCAGTCGTCCTGCACGAAGAAGCCGTAGAGGTTCGACGAGAACTCGATCCCCGGCTCGCCGAAGTACTGGGTGAAGGTGTTGTAGGCGAACGGATTGGCGCCGCTCAGCGCCGCCTGGTAGGCGGCAATCGACGGGAAGTTGTAGATCTGCTGCGCCGAGCTGGTGCGGGTGTCCTGGACGTTCTGGATGTCGAAGCCGCCCTTGAACGAGTGGTCGCCGAACAGCCACGTCAGGCTGTTGTTCAGCTGGGCGACGTCCTGGGTGAAGCCGAAGCCGGCGTCGGTGAGGCTGGCCGACGGGCCGCCGAAGTTGGCGACGTTGGTGATGTTGATGGCCGGACCGCTGCCGGCCAGGGCGGCCGGGACGCGGCTCTGGGCCCGGGTCGCATACTGCACGCGCAGTTCGTTGAGCAGGTTGGTGCGGATGGTCGAGATGAGCTGCGCCCCGGTCGAGTGCTGGCGGTCGGCGAAGTCGGTGGCGCGCTGCGACGAGGTGAGGCCGCCGCCGACGTTGGCGGTGATGAAGTTGTCGAAGAAGATGTAGCGCAGCGACACCCGGTTGCTCGAGTTCAGCTGGTGCTCGATCTTGCCGATGGCGAACTCGGTGTTCAGGCCGCGCGGCTGGTAGCGCGGCTCGGTGAGGCCGAGCGCCGCCTGGTTGGCCGGGGTGATGGTGATGACGGCGCCGCCGGAGAGATCCCGCTCGGTGTGCTCGTAGCCGCCGAAGAAGTGGGTGCGGTCGCGGACGATCGGCCCGCCGATGTCCACGGTGTAGACGTTGACCTCGGTCGGCGGCTTGGTGTCGTCGTTGCGCACGCCCTGGGTGAAGAACGGGAACGCCGCCATCGCCTTGCGCTGGAACCGGTAGCTCGCCTGGCCCTTGAAGGTGTTGGTGCCCGAAGGCGTGATGGCGTTGTAGATGAGCCCCATGGTCTGGCCGAACTCCGGGGCATAGCCGGTGGTGACCACCTTGACCTCGCGGATCATCACCTCCGACATCGGCATCTGGCGCAGGCCGGCGCGGTCCTTCTGGGTGTTGTTGCTGCCGTCGATCTGGTAGTTGATGCGCATCAGGGCGCCGTTGGCGGTGAGCCGCGGCACGCCGAACTCCTGGTTCTCGAAGCCGACGACGCCGGGCTGCAGCAGCGCGAAGTTGTAAGGGTTGCGCGAGGTCAGCGGCAGGGTCTTGATCTCGGCCTCGGTCAGGGTGCGGCCGCCCTCGATGCGGCTGAGATCGACCAGCGGCGCATCGGCGGTGACCGAGATGGTCTCGGAGAGCTCGCCGACGCCCATCTTGACGCTGATGACGGCGGTCTGGCCGGCCGAGATGTTGATGCCGGTCTGCTCGAATTTCTTGAAGCCCTGGAGTTCGGCGCTGACCCGGTACCGGCCCAGGGGCAGCAGCGGTGCGCGGTAGAGTCCGCTCTCGTTGGTCACGACCACGCGGGTGTCGCCGGTGTCGAGGTTGGCGATGGTCACGGTGACGCCGGGCAGCACGCCGCCGGACTCGTCGGTGACGACGCCCTCGATCGAGCCGTTGATCGCGGTCGACTGTGCCGCGGCGGGCATGGCCGTAGCCACACCGAGAATGAGAGCCAGAATCAGACGGAACATGGGGTGAGAGCCTCCACGCGCAGGGAACGGCGCAACGACGAAGTATACCGTGGGGGTTTGGACGCTCGGTCGATGCCGGGGGTGTCGCGGCCACTGGAGCGCTGGGACCGGGGCCCAGACATCGGGGACCGGGGAGCAGGCACGCGACTCGTCACCGCGGATCCGATGTCTTCCGACGTCTTCGGTCCGGTGTCGCCGCCGCGACGTAACGGCTTACGGAACGACCAGCGCGATCTCGCTCGACGGCACGCTCGCCGCCGTGCCGTTCATGGCAACGACGCGCACGTAGTAGGTGCCGGACGGCACCCCGGCTCCGGCCAGCGTGGTGCCGGCGACGGCGAAGCGGTGCGTCGCGCTGCCCGGCGCCAGGCCGACCTCGACGACGTAGCCGGTGACCGCCCCGGCCGGCGGCGACCAGGACAGCTGGACGACGCCGCCCGCCGCGACCGCGTAGCTGACCGCCGACGGCGGGCCGGGCGGCGGACCGCCGACCGCGATGCGCACGTCGGGCGTCGCCGGGCCGGCCACCTCGCCGGCCAGCGCGCGGACACGCAGGTGGTAGACGCCGTTGGGGACGCCGCTGGCGATGAAGCTGGTGGCGTTCACGATGGCCGCGCCCTGGTCGCTCAGGCCCGCGGCGCTGCCGGCCTCGAGGCGATACGCCGTCGGCGCCGTGCCCCAGAGGGGCCGGCCCCAGAACACGGTGACGGTCGCGCCCGACACCGCGACGCCGAGGCCGTTGGGCGTCCCCGGCGGCGGCGGGCCCGGCGGCGGATAGAGCAGCAACGCGCCGGCGCGATCGTCGGCGCCGAGTCCCATGCCGCTGTCGCGGTCGGTGCAGCCGGGCGGCAGCGTCGGGAACATCAGCGACGACGCCGCGGCGGCGTGGCCCAGGCCGATGGCGTGGCCGAGTTCGTGGCCGACCAGGTCGGCATAGCAGCCGCGACTCATCCCGGCGAACTTCGCGGCCACGCCGTCGAGGACGATCATCCCGGCGGTGATCTTCCAGAACGGCACGCCGCCGACCTCGCGCACGTCGCTGGCCGAGAAGTAGGCGCCGCCGATCGCCAGCGTCGGACTGCTGTCGGCGATTTCGTCGCACGGATCGCCGTAGCTGATCGAGATGCGGCCGTCGGCCGGCTCGCCGTGGCTGAAGCAGCGCGGGCCGCGCAGCCCGCCGGGCACGACCGACAGCGCCGCCGCCTCGCTCCACAGCCGCGCCGCGGCCATGCCCTCGGCGATGCCGCCGCCGGGGATCTGCGGCTGCCCGGCGGCATCGGCGTCCACGTACACGGGCGTGCCGCTGTCGGCCTCGTGCCAGCGCGCCGGCGTGGCGGGAGCCAGGAGCGCGAAGCGGGCGGCGTCGACGGTGAAATCGTCGGCCGGCATCGCGGCATCGAGCCGGGCATCGGCGGCCGAGACGGTGGCGCCCGTCTGCGCCGCCAGCGCCTCGAGGTCGGCGAGCGCGCGTCGTTCGGGCGGCCGCCGAGCGGTCGGATCCAGGCCGCGCTCCGCGCGCACCATGGCGGCGGTGTCGGCCGTCGACGTCCATTTGCCGTCGGCAAGCGCGGTGACGGCCAGCGTGCGATCGCGCGGCCGCACCTCGAGAAAGAGCAGGACGTCTTCGCCGACGGCGAAGCGGGCCTGGCCACCGACGAGCAACGCCGTCTCGCCCACCGTGCCGCCCAGCTGTTTGACCGTGACCCGGCGCGGCGCTCCGGGGAGCCCCCACTGTCGCCGGATGTCGAGCGTGACGTAGGTGTAGATGGCCGTGCCGTCCCAGCCGGCCCGCATCGCGACGACCTGGCCGCGCACGGCGGCGGCGCTGGCGGCGGCGACGCGGTCGGCGGGCACGCGCAGCGACGCGGCGGAGGCGCGCGGGAAGGCGGCGAGCACCGCCACCAGGACGACGGCCCCGGCGCCCCCACGACTCGACGGACCCGGCACGGGTCGGTAATCGGCCGGATCCCGCGCCCCTTCAATGGCTCGCGCCGGCGCGGCACACTGGCCGGCGCCGGCGCACTCCCGGGCCGCCGGCGCCTACGGCACGACCAGCATCACCTCGGTCGAGGGCGCGCTCATCCCGGCGCCGTTCACGGCGACGATACGGACGTAGTAGGTCGCGGCGGGAACCGCCGTGCCGCCGATCGACGTGGTGGCGACGTCGAACACGTAGGCGATGGTGCCGGGCGCGTAGCCGACCAGCACCTTGTAGGCCCCTGGCGCATCGCCGGTGGGCGGCGGCTGCCAGGTGACCAGCACGTTGCCGCCGGCCGACGTCGAGCCGATCACGTTGACCGGGGCCTGGGGCGGCGCGACGTGGACGTTCACGGTCAGCTCCGCCGTCGGCGCGCTCGATCCACCCGGTCCGACCGACACCACGCGCACGTAGTAGATGCCGTCGGGGACGTTCGGCGTCACCAGCGTGGTCGTCGTGGTGGTGGCGACGCCGACGTTGGTCAGCCCCGGCGCGGTGCCGACGTAGAGCGTGTAGCTCTGCGGCGTCGCGCCGGCGGTCGGCGGGTTCCACGCGATCGTCACCGTCGATCCCGACAACGTGTAGCGCAGGTTCGACGGCGGCGCAGGCGCCGGGACCGGCTCGGCCGCGGTCCCGCCGTAGAGCGCCGCCATGCCGGCCCGCTCGTCGTCGGACAGCGGGATCGAGGTGGTGCGCGATCCGCAGTCGGCGGTAATCGACGGATACATCAGCGCCGGGCGGTCGGCGGCGTGGCCGAAGCCGATGGCGTGGCCGATCTCGTGGGCGACGATCTCCTCGTAGCAGCCGGTGGACATGCCCGAGTACTTCCACGCCGCGTTGTCGGTGACGATGGCGCCCTTGACGATCTTCCAGTACTCGACGCCGTCGATGGTGCGGACGTCGCTCGCCGAGTAGTAGGCGCCGCCGATGGCCAGCGTCCAGCTCTCGTCGGCGATCTCGCCGCACGGGTCGCCGTAGGTGATCGAAATGCGGCCGTCGGACGGCTCGGTGTTGTAGAAGCAGCGCGGACCGCGCGAGCCGCCGGTCTGGAGCCGCAGCCGGCCGGCTTCGCGCCACATGCCGACGGCGCGGGCCAGCTGCGTCAGCCCGCCGCCGGCGATGAGCGGATGGCCGCCGGTCTCGGTGTCGACGTAGACCGGCGCGTCGTCGTCGGCCTCGTGCCAGCGCGCCGGCGTCGCCGAGAGCAGCGAGTAGGCCGCGGCGTCACGGCCGCCGGCGGCGGAGGCCACCGGCGACAGGACGGCGTCGGCCGCCGAGGCGCGCTGCCCGGTCATCGCGGCCAGCGCCTGCAGGTCGGCCATCGACATGTAGTCGCGGGCGACCACGGTGGCCGGATTGGTGCCGCGCACCTCGCGCACCATCGGGCGCGACGGATCGGGCGACGCGGTCAGCGTCCACTTGCCGTGCTCGAGCCCGGCCACCGACAGCGTGCGGTCGCGGGGCCGGACGTCGAGGAACAGCAGACACTCTTCACCGACGACGAAGCGGGCCTGGCCGCCGACCACGAAGGCGGTGTCGGCGACGACGCCGCCGAGTTGCTTGACGACGATCCGCGCCGGCGATCCGGTGAGCCCCCAGGCGCGCAGGACGTCGAGCGTGACGTAGGTGTAGATGGTGTCGGCGTCGGGATCCCACGCCGAGGCCGTGGCGACGACGCGACCATGCACCGCGGCGGCGCTGGCGCGGGCCAGCGCGTCGTCGGCGACGACGCGCGACGAGGCCAGTGACGGCAGCGGCGACGCGATGAGCGACGCCAGTGCGAACAGGAGCTGTGCACGCAGCAGTTGGCGAGTCATGCTGCGGAAAGAGCAAGGCCGGTACCCGGCTTCTTGCTACGAAAATCGTCGGTTTCGCTGGCTCGTGGGTAACCCGCGACCACACCCTGTGGCCGGAGGCTACCGAGAGGATGTGGCGGCGCGGGCGGGCAGAAAATTCTTCACGGTGGGCAATTTCTTCCGATCGACGTGAGTGCGCGGCTGTCAGTGCGTCGTCGATGCGACGATCGTGGCGTCGCGATCAGGGCACCGTCAGCGCGACTTCGTTCGACGGCGCACTGAGACCGGCGGCGTTCACGGCGACGACGCGCACGTAGTAGGTGGCCGGCGGCACGCCAGTGGCGACGATCGCCGTGCCGGCGATCGGAATCTGAATCGTCGACGCGCCCGGCGTGTAGCCGGCGACGAGCACGTAGCCGGTCGGCGCGCCGCCCGACGACGGCGGCTGCCAGGCGAGCGACACGGTGCCGGCAGCCGACGACGCGGTGAGCGTGCGCGGCGGCCCGGGCGGGGCTGGGCCGACGCGGATCAGATGATCGGCGGTGGGGGCGCTGACCCCCGCGGCGTTGCCGGCGACGACGCGCACGTAGTAGGCGCCGTTGGGCACGCCGGGCACGACCAGCGCGGTGCCGGCGACGACGATCGCGGCGATGTCGGTCAGCCCCGGGGCGCTGCCGGCCAGCAGCTGATAGCCGCTGGGGACGCCGCCGGTGGCCGGGGCACTCCACGCGATCGTCACCGTCGATCCGACGACCGTCGATCCGAGTCCGTTCGGGCTGCCTGGCGCCGTCGATGCCGGGCCCGCCGGGTAGACGGCGGCGACGGCGGCGAGATCGTCGGCTTGCAGTGGCAATGACGTCGTCCGCGCGCCGCACGTCGACGAGATGGCCGGGTACATGACCGCCGGTCGGGCCGCGGCGTGCCCGAAGCCGATGGCGTGGCCGATCTCGTGCGCCAGCAGTTCCTCGTAGCACCCGGCCGACATCCCGGAGAACTTGGCCGGCGGGTTGTCGGTGACGACCATGCCCTTGGTGATCTTCCAGAAGCTGACGCCGTTCACGGTGCGGATGTCGCTCGACGAGAAGTAGGCGCCGCCGATGGCCAGCGTGCTGCTGCCGTCGGCGATCTCGCCGCAGGGATCGCCGTAGGTGATCGAGATGCGCCCGTCACCCGGCTCGCTGTTGCTGAAGCAGCGGGGTGTGCGCGACACGCCGTCCTGCAGCCGCAACGATCCGGGCGCCGTCCACAGGGCCGCGGCGCGCGACAGCTGCGTCAGGCCGCCGCCGGCGAACTGCGGGTGGCCGCCGCTCTGCGTGTCGACGGGCACCGGGGCGGCGCTGTCGGCCTGATGCCAGCGAGCCGGCGTACTCGGACTGAGCAGGGTGAAGGCCGCGGCGTCGGGCGCCGCGGCGGCGCGCGGTGGGTCCGGCGCCAGCACGGCGCCGGCCGCCGATTCGCGCCGGCCGACCAGGGCGGCCAGATCGCGCAGCGCGGCCAGGGTGCGGTGGTCGCGGCCGATGACGGTTGCCGTGTCGGTGCCGCGCCGTTCGCGGACCAGCGCCGCACCGGCCACCGCGAGCGGGTCGGCCTGCCACTTGCCCTGCTCGAGGCCGGCCACCGACAGGGTCCGATCGCGCGGCCGGACGTCGAGGAACACGAACACCTCTTCGCCGACGCCGAAGTACGCCTGGCCGCCGATGACGAGCGCGGTGTCGCCGACGACGCCGCCGAGTTGCTTGACGACGACGCGCGTCGGAGCGCCGGGCAGGCCCCACGCCTCGAAGACGTCGAGGGTGATGTCGCTGTAGATGGCCTCGACCGCCGGGTCCCAGGCTGCGGCGATGGCGACGACGCGGCCGTGCACGGCGGCGGCGCTGGCCTCAGCCAGCGCGACGTCGTCCGCCGCGCGCCACGACGCGGCGAAGGCGCACGGTGCGGCGACCGACACCGAGAGGGCGAGGGTGACGGCGCGGAGCACCGGTAGCGGCGAAGGCGACATCGCCGCCGCGGGGTGCAAGCGTGGTGCCGCACACCGCTGCTCGAATCGGCGCAGCCGTGCGCACGCGGCGCCGACGGCGGTGCCCCGGGACACGCCGATCGGGCGCCAGAATCGTCAGCCGGCGTCGCGCTCAGGCCTCGCGCCGCGACGGGCCGCGCCGTTCGCGACGCCGCCGCTCCCGGCCGCGCGGCGGGCCGAACTCCCACAGCCGCCGCTCGGCGCCGGATCGGCGACCGCGGGCGCGGCGTTCGCTGCGAACGGCGACGGTCGCGATGTCGAGGTCGCCGTCGAGTTCGGCGCGCAGCCGTTCGGCGCGGCGCGCCGGATCGACGACTTCGAGCAGCGCCGCGTGCAGCGCCCGGGCGCGTTGGTCCTCGGGCTGGGCGCGATAGCGATCGCGCAGCAGCGCCGCGGCCGCCAGCACCGCCTGGCGCTGCCACAAGGCGAGCGAGGCTCCGCCCGCGACGGCCGACACTGGCGGAGTGGCCGCGCCTCGCACGCTAGCGGCCATGGAATCTCGCCAGCAGATCGGGCAGGTGCGGCACGTAGTCGAAGTCGTGCGCGTGCGCCCCTCGCACTCCGGAGCGCACCAGCCGCGGCGGCGGGTCGGCGGCGCCGCGGCGTTCGCCGACGCGCGTTTCGGCACCTGAGCGCCGTTCGACCCCGTAGGGCGAGCCGTCGTCGCGAATCCGTCGATCGGTGAAGCGGCGGTCGGCAGCGGTGACACGCTGCTCGACGGCCGGCGCCACCTCGCGGGGCGGCTCGCGCAACTCGGGCGGCAGCACCGGAAGCCAGACGGCGGCGGTCTGGAACCGGAGAGCTGGCGCCGGCGACGCGCCCGGGGAGGATTCCCGGCCAGCCGGGAAGTCCATGACCGAACGCGTCGCCGACATGGGCGCTGGGGGCAGCGCAGTGAATCGCGGCAGGAGGCGGTCGACCACCCCGTGCGCAACGGCGCGCAGCCGTGCGCGAAGGGTGTGGTCGGCGTCGAGCCGACCAGGTCGGGCTGCAGCGGCCACGTTCATGGCCGGCACCGAATGAAATCCCCGTTTCGGGTGTCTTTTGCAGCGGGCATGCGGTGAAAGCGGCGAATGCCCGCTGCAGGGGCAATTCGCGTGCCCGCCGCCGCCCCTAGTGTCTTTCTTCCTGGACCCGCCCGAACCCGAACGCGGCATCGGCCGCCGTGCTGGTGCCGAGCACGGCGCGCAGGAGCACGCGGCTCGCCATCCACGCCAGCGTCGGGTCGGCATCGGTGCCGAACGAGAACAGCTGGTGCGGATACTGCCGATGCGGGCCGATGAGCGGGAAGCGGTCCGGCGCGGCGACGATCGGCGACGACCACCCGAACTCCGGGGCCAGGCCGGCCATCACCGGGAAGCGGCGCAGCACCTGGTACATGAGGTCGCCGGTGCGCTGCACGAGCGCCGCGGCCCGCTTGCGGTCGGGTACGATCGGGCCGTCGTCGCCGCTGACGACCAGCCGCCCGTCGGCGGTTGCGCTGACATGGAAGCGCGCCACCAGGTCGGCCGCGACGACGCCGTCGAGAGCCATCGCGCGGCGCATCGCCAGGGGCATGGGCGCGGTGAGCACGTGGAAGCGCTCGATGCCGCGGACGTGGCGATCGAGCGTCGGCGCCAGCGCGCCGGGCGCGTCGGTGCAGACGACCACGCGCGAGGCGAGGATGGCCCGCTTGCCGACGTGCACCGTGGCCTCGGTGCGGGTGAAGGTGATCTTCGTGACCGGCGACTTCTCGAACACCTGCACCCGCGCCGCCGACACCCGCGCCGCCGCGGCGGCGACGACCCGCGGCACGTCGACGAGACCGGCACCGGGCAGGTGGATGGCGGCGCCGACCTCGGCGCGCGTCGCCTTGGCCAGGGCGGCGCCGGTCAACGCCCGGGCATCCAGGCCGGCCGTGGCGCGCGCGGCCACCTCGCGGTCCCAGCCCCGGCTCGGTTCGTCGACGAGACAGACGAGCGGGCGCGGCGCGAACTTCACGACCGCCTTGGCCTTCTTCATCGCCGCCGCCAGCGCCGGCCCGGCCTCGGCCACCGCCGTCATCAGCGTGCGGGCGATCCGCCGGCCGTGCATCGCCTCGAGGGCCCGGTAGTCGGCGGCCGAGAGCAGCCCGGTGAGACCCGACGCCGCCAGGCTGTGGCCGGCGCCGAGGCGTCCCGCCTCGAGCAGGACCACGCCGCGGCCGGCCGTCTTGAGGCCCCAGGCGGTCAGCAGACCCGTGAGGCCCCCGCCGACCACGACGACGTCGGCCGTCTCGACGGTGGGCGTGGTCGGATGGGTCCGCGCCTTGGGCGCGGCCAGCGTCCAGGGCGACGTGCCGTAACGGACGCGGCTCATGCCGCCCCGGGCACGGCCGGGAGGGTCGAGGTCCGGCGCTTCACGAGGGCGGATTGTAACGGATTCGCCGCACCCGGCCGGGAGTCGGCCCCAGCTCGTCAGCGGGCGGCAGCCGTCCGCCGCCGTGGGCCGACCTCGGCCTCCCGGGTCAGCAGCATCCGCTTGCGGTCGGCGCCCCAGCGATAGCCGCCCACGCCGCCCGCCTTGGGCACCACCCGGTGGCAGGGCACCACGACGGCGACGGGGTTCGCCGCGCAGGCGCCGGCGACGGCGCGGACGGCACGCGGCCGGCCGACCGCGCGGGCGATCGCGGCATAGGTGCGGGTCTGGCCGGCGGGAATCGCCTGCAGCGCCTTCCACACCTTCCACTGGAACGCCGTGCCCTGCACGTCGAGCGGCACGCCCGGTACCTCGCCCGGCGCGCCGTCCACCGCACCGGCGATGGCCCGCGTCCACGCGACGGGCGGCGCCGCCGCGGTGACCGTGGCCCGCGGGAACTCGTCGCGCAGCTCGTCCACGAGGGCGCGGTCGGTGGCGCCGAGCCGCACCGCGCACACGCCGGCGGGCGTCGCGGCGACCAGCAGCCGGCCCAGCGAGCACGGCACCACGGCGTAGCCGATGGCCACGCCGTCGCCGCGCCGGCGATAGGCGGACGGGGACAGGCCGCGGCCCGTGGGCTTGTGGGCCGTCACGCGGCTGGGCGAGCCGTAGCCGGCGTCGTAGGTGGCCGTCGTCACGTCGCGGCCGTCGCGCAGCGAGGCGCGAAACCGCTCGGCCCGGCACGCCGCCTGGAACTCGCGCGGCGAGATGCCGGTGTGGGCCGTGAAGGCGCGCTGCAGGTGCGACGGGCTGAGCTCGGTCAGTGCCGCCAGGTCGGCGAGCTCGACCGTCTCGTCGGCGTGACTGCGCAGGTAGGCGGCGGCACGGGCCACGGCGCGGGCGCCTTCGGTGACCGGCCGAGCCCCCACCGGCTTGCAGCGCAGGCAGGCGCGGAAACCGGCGCGCTCGGCGGCGGTGGGCGTCTCGAAGAACGCCACCTGGTCGCGGCGCGGCCGCCGGCTCGGGCAGGTCGGCCGGCAGAACACCCCGGTGCTCTTCACCGCGTAGACGAACTGCCCGTCGGCGGCGGCCGATCGGGCCAGCACCTGCGCCCAGCGCGGATCGTCGGAAGTCGGGCGCGGCATGGGATCGAGGGACTCGAAAAGGGCTGGAAGCATCATGGCACGAGGGTAGGGCGGCGCGCGCCGCCCGCGCGATCCGGAGCGTGCGGCCGAACTAGCCGCTGGCCGCTGCCGGCGCTAGGATTCGTAGTCCATGCGACGCCACGTCCTCCGCTTCTTCGCCCTGGTCCTCGTCGCCGTGGTGATCCTCACCCTGGCCGGCGGCGGCTACGCGCGCGTGGTGCTCGGGCGCAGCCTGCCGGTCACCGACGGCACGCGGACGCTGGCGGGACTGCAGCAGCCGGTGACCGTGGAGCGCGACGGGCTGGGGGTGCCGACGATCCGCGCCCGTTCACGCGTCGATCTGGCCCGCGCGATCGGGTTCGTGCACGCGCAGGAGCGGTTCTTCCAGATGGATCTGCAGCGGCGGCAGCCGGCCGGCGAGCTCGCCGCGCTGGTCGGCGCCGCGGCGCTGAACGCCGACCGCGCCATGCGCATCCACCGCTTCCGTCACATCGCGCGCCAGGCGCTCACCTTTTCGCCGCCGGAGTACAAGGCCGAGCTCGACGCCTATGCGGCGGGTGTCAACGCCGGGCTGGCGGCGCTGGCAGCGCCGCCGTTCGAGTACCTGGTGCTGCGCGCCACGCCAGAACCTTGGACGGCGGAGGACTCGATCCTGACCGCGATTGCAATGAGCGTAACGCTGCAGGGCGCGCAGTGGGAATACGAGGACACGCTCGGCGCGATGCACGACTTCCTGTATCCGCCGCTCTTCGAGTTCCTCGCCGGACGGGCGAGTGACTGGGAGAGTCCGATCGTCGGCGAGCCGCATCCGGTGCCGCCGATACCGGGTCCCGAGGAGATCGATACCCGCAACGGCAATGTCCGGGGTCGGCGTCACGAGATCTCCTACCCCCACCGGATCTCGTCGCGTCGGCCGGCCCCCCGACCCGGCGACGCGCTGCCGTGGTGGGCGCGCCTGCCGAACGACGAGGCAGCCACGCTGGGCAGCAACAACTGGGCGGTCTCCGGCACCCGCTCCACCACCGGCAGCGCCATCGTCGCCAACGACATGCACCTGCGGCTGTCGGTGCCCAACATCTGGTTCCGCGCCGCCTACGAGATCCCCGACGACCGTCAGCCCGGCGGGACGCGGCGCCTGGTCGGCGTGACCCTGCCCGGCGGGCCGCAGATGGCCGTGGGCAGCAACGGCGACATCGCCTGGGGGTTCACCAACTCGGTGGGCGACTGGTCCGACGTGGTGATCGTCGAACCCGCACCGGCCGATCCGACGCAGTACCAGACGCCCGACGGCCCGCGCGCCGTCGACGTCCACCGCGAGACGATCGCGGTGAAGGACGCGGCGCCGGTGACGATTGACGCGCGCTGGACGATCTGGGGACCGATCGTCGGCGTCGATCACGACCGTCGCGAGCAGGCGCTCAAATGGGTGGCCCACGATCCGCGCGTGCTGGCCACCGACGCCGCCCGCATCGCCCACGCGCGGAGCGTGGACGAAGCGGTGACGCTCGCCGTCGGCGCGGCGCTGGCCGCGCAGAACCTCGTGGTCGGCGACCGCGACGGACACATCGGCTGGACCATCTACGGCGCGATTCCACGCCGTGTCGGCACCTTCGAGGGCGGGGCACCGGGCGCGTGGGGCGACGTGCCGACGTCGTGGGCCAGCGGCGAGCGGCACTGGGACGGCTATCTCGGGATCGACGAGCATCCGCGCGTCGTCGATCCGCCCGACGGACGGCTGTGGACCGCTAATGCCCGCGTGGTCGGCGGCGAGATGCTGCGCCGGATCGGCGATGGCGGCTACAGCGACGGCATCCGCGCCTGGATGATCCGCGACCGCCTCCGCGCCCTCGACACGGCCGACGAACGCGCGCTGTTCGCCATCCAGCTCGACAACCGCTCGCTGTTCCTCGATCGCTGGCGCACGGTGTTCCTCGGCGCGCTCACGCTCGACGCGGCCGCGGCATCGCCGCTGCGCGGCGAGGCCCGCCGGCTGGTCGAATCGGCGTGGAGCGGACGCGCCGACGCCGACTCGGTGGCGTACCGAATCGTGCGGGCGTTCCGGCTGACCACCTCGCGGATGGCCTTGAACGCGATCACCGGGGCGATCCACGGCGTGGGCGCCGACGCCTTCGACCTGGGCACCATCCGCCGCATCGAAGGGCCACTCTGGCGCCTGGTGGACGAGCGGCCGCCGCATCTGCTCGATCCCGCCTACGAGAGCTGGGACGCGTTCCTGCTCGCCGCCATCGACCGTACGCTGGCGGACCTCACGGCCGGCGGCGCTGTGCTGGGTGACCGCACCTGGGGCGAGGCCAACGCCGCCGCGATCGCGCATCCGCTCGCCGCGGCGGTGCCGTGGGTACGGCGCTTCCTGGCGATGCCGCCCGACCCGCTGCCCGGCGACACCTACGTGCCGCGGGTGCTGACCCCGCGGTCCGGCGCCTCGCAGCGCCTGGTCGCGTCGCCCGGCCACGAGGCCCGTGCCATCCTGCACATGCCAGGCGGGCAGAGCGGCCACCCGCTGTCGGCGCATTTTGGCGATCAACAGAAAGCGTGGGTGGACGGGACGCCGCTGCCGCTCCTGCCGGGAAACACCGCGCATTTGTTGACGCTGACCCCCTGACGCGACAGCACAAAGTCTCGCTGCAGCCCGTTCTTTGTCGGTGTCGCCACAGATGAGCGATCGCGATGCGTTCGGTCGCTATTTCCAGCGATGCGCCGGCGCAACGAAGTGGTAGGCTGACGCTTCCCCCCAGGGTTCGGCGATGTATCCGATTCAGCTCGCGCTGCTCGGCGCGGAAGCGCTGGTCATGGCCACGCTCGTGCTGGCGCTGTTCCGCAGCCGCTCGGTGCTCGGCCTGTCGCCGCTGTACATCGTCCTTGGCGGCTTCCAGTATCTCGAGGCCTCGCTCAGCCTGCGGGTCGAAGTGGCGCCGGGCTGGCTGATTTATCCGGCGTCCACGGTGATGTTCACGGCGACGCTGCTCGCCGTGCTCCTGGTCTACATCAAGGAGGAGATGACCGAGGCGCGCAAGCTCGTCTACGGCCTGGTGCTCGCCAACGTCGGCCTCACGCTGGTGGCGCTCATCGTCAGCGAGCACGTTCGCGTCCCGGGCAGCGCGGCGACGGCGGCGGTGAGCACCTCGTCGCTGCAGAGCAGTGCCTGGGTCGCCGCCGTCGGCACCACGCTGCTGCTGCTCGACGTCATCGGCATCATCCTGGTGTTCGAGTTCGCCAGCCGGTTCGTGCGCTCCCTGTACGTACGATCGCTGGTCTCGCTGGCCCTGGTCGCCGCGTTCGACAACGCCTGGTTCACGCTGCTGGTGCATGGCCCCGCCAATCCCGAGTTCCAGCCGCTGCTGCTCGCCGGCTTCGTCGGCAAGACCACCGCGGCGGGGTTCTACGCCAGCGCGCTGTGGATCTACCTGCGCTTCTTCGAACCGCAGCACGTGGTGGTCGGCAGCGGCATGGTGCAGGACGTCTTCGAGACCCTCACCTACCGCCAGCGCTACGAGGAAGTGCGCAAGCGCATGGTCCGCGACGCGCTCACCGGCCTCTACAACCGCGGCTACTTCGACGAGATCCTGCCGCGCGCCGTCGCCCACGCCGCGCGTTACCAGGAGCCGCTCAGCCTGCTGCTGGTCGACACCGACCACTTCAAGACCATCAACGACTCGCACAGCCACATGGTCGGCGACCGGGTGCTGAAGCTGGTGGCCGACACGCTCAGCGAACACGCCCGCGCCGCCGACACCGTGTGCCGCTTCGGCGGCGACGAGTTCATCGTCATCCTCTCGTCGGCCGACGCCAGCGCCGCCACCCGGTTCGCCGAGCGCTTCCGCCGCCGGCTGCGCGAACGCGTCAACGCCGCCGCGCCGGTCCTGCCGGTGGCGGCGGTGACGGCGACGGTGGGCATCGCCACGTTCCTCGAGGACGACGTCGTCACCGCCGACGACCTGGTGCGGCTGGCCGACAACCGGCTCTACGTCGGCAAGCGGGCCGGCCGCGATCGCGTCGTGTGGCACGACCTGCCGACCTCGGCCTAGAATCGCCGTTCGCGCCGGATCCGTCCCGTCCGGCGGCCACCTCGAGGAGCCGTCCCATGCGGACTGCCGTCATCGCCGCGCTCGTCTCGCTCGGATTCGCCGCGGCTGCCGTCGCCCAGCCGGCCGCCGACAGCCGCTACCTGGTGCCGCCGCAGGCGATCGTCGACATCCTCGATCATCCCGGGCCGCCGGAGGTGATCGTCAGCCCGGCGTACGACGTCGTCGCCGTGCTCGAATCGCGGCCGATGCCGACCATCGCCGACCTGGCCCGGCCGATGCTCCGGCTGGCCGGCCTGCGCATCGATCCGGCCACCAACGGCCGGCATCACGCCCGCACCGCCCGGTCGCTGACCTTGAAGAGCACCGCCGACGGCGCCGTCCGCCCGGTGACGCTGCCGGCCGCGCCGGCGCTCGGCTGGCTGGGCTTTTCGGCCGACGGCGTCCGCTTCGCCTTCACGCAGACCACCGCGTCGGGCATCGAGCTGTGGGTGGGTGAGACCTCCACCGGCCGGGCCCGCGCGATGGGCGGCGCCGACCTCAACGCCGTGTTGACCACGCCGTGCCGCTGGGTCGGCAGCGGCGAGGCCCTGGTCTGCAGCATCACGGTGCCGGGGCGGGGCGCCGCGCCAGCCGCACCGGCGGCCCCCACCGGGCCGAACGTGCAGGAGCACCGCGGCGGCACCGCACCGGTCCGCACCTATCAGGACCTGCTGACCTCGGCCCACGACGAGGCGCTCTTCGAGTTCTACGCCACCAGCCAGCTGGTGCGAGTCGACGCCGCGAGCGGCGCCCGCACACCGCTCGGCCGGCCGGGATTGAACCTGCAGGTGCTGCCCTCGCCCGATGGGCAGTACACGCTGGTGACCCGGCTCAGCCGGCCCTTCTCCCGCCTGGTGCCCTACGACGACTTCGGCAAGACCGTGGAGGTGTGGGACCGGGTCGGCGCGATCACGCGCACCCTGGCCACGCTGCCGGTCGCCGACGCGGTGCCCAACGGCGGCGTGCTGCCGGGACCGCGCAGCTTCCGCTGGCACCCGCTGCAGCCGGCCACCCTCACCTGGGCCGAAGCGCTCGACGGCGGCGACCCGAAGGCGACGGTGCCGTTCCGCGACCGCCTGGTGACGCTGTCGTCGCCCTTCAAGGCCGATCCGGAGGAGATGGTCAAGACCGAGTACCGCTTCGCCGGCCAGACGTGGACCGATGCCGGCCACACCCTCATCAGCGAGTACGACCGCACGCGGCGCTGGTCGCGCACCTGGCTCATCGATCGCGACCTCACCGCGGCGCAGACGATCTGGAGCCGGAGCATCGAGGATCGCTACGGCGATCCGGGCACGCCGCTGCGCCGGCTGCGCGCCTCGGGCACCGAGACCGTCGTCCAGCAGGGCGACACCATCTTCCTGGCCGGCAACGGTGCCTCGCCGCAGGGCGACAAGCCGTTCCTGGACGCCTTCGACCTGACCACGCGGCAGGCGTCGCGCCGCTACCAGGCGACGGAAGGCTACGAGCCGATCGTCGGGCTGGCCGCCGCCGACGGCGCCCGGGTGATCACGCGCTTCGAGACCCCGACGACGCCGCCCTCGGTGATGGTGCGATCGGTGGCCGACGGCCGGCGCGTGACCCTGACCTCACCGACCGACGGGGCGCCGGCGATCTCCGGCGCGCAGAAGCAGCTGGTCACCTACGTGCGCGCCGACGGCGTGCAGCTCTCGGCGACGCTCTACACTCCGGCCGGCTGGACCCCCGACAAGGGCCGGCTGCCGCTGCTGCTGTGGGCCTACCCGCGCGAGTTCGTCGACGCGGCCACGGCCGGCCAGGTCAGCGGCTCGCCGCAGCGCTACACCGGCGCCATCAGCGGCGCCAGCCACCTGCTGCTGCTCACCCAGGGCTACGCCATCCTCGACGACCCGACCATGCCGATCGTCGGCAAGGGCGACACCGCCAACGACACCTACGTCGAGCAGCTGGTGGCCAGCGCCAAGGCGGCGGTGGACAAGGTGGTGGCGATGGGCGTCGCCGATCCGGCGCGCCTGGTCGTCGGCGGCCACAGCTACGGCGCGTTCATGACCGCCAACCTGCTCGCCCACTCCGATCTGTTCCGCGCCGGCATCGCCAGGAGCGGCGCCTACAACCGCACGTTGACGCCGTTCGGCTTCCAGAACGAGCAGCGCACCTACTGGGAGGTGCCGGAGATCTACGCGCGGATGTCGCCGTTCAACCACGCACACCTCATCAAGGAGCCGGTGCTGCTCATCCACGGCGAGGCCGACGACAACAGCGGCACCTTCCCGATCCAGTCCGAGCGCTTCTACGTGGCGCTGAAGGGCCACGGCGCCACGGTGCGCTACGTGACGCTGCCCCACGAAGCGCACGGCTACCTCGCCCGCGAGTCGGTGCTGCACACGGTGGCCGAGATGCTCAACTGGGCCAACGAGTGGACCAATCCGACGGCGCCGGCCACGCAGCCGCAGCGCTGACGGCCGGCTGGCAGTCGCCGGGCGGAGCTTCAGCTCCGCCAGCGCGGCAGCTCTGAAGAGCTGCCCTACGGCTGCGCGCGGGCCAGCTCGAGGGCTTGAATCTGCGGCGTCGGCGTCGGCGCCAGCAGCACCGAGCCGCGCACGCGGCCGGTGGCGCACGTCCAGGTGAAACGGCCCGACAGGGCGCCGGTGGCGACGATCGGCGCCGCGGTGTCGCACGCCCCCACCGCGGCCTTCAGCGCCGCCAGGTCGCGGGCCCAGTGCGCGGCATCGCGGTCCATGAGGAAGTTCATCGCCAGGGCGCCGGCAGGTGCGGTGACCGACCCGGCATCGAAGATCCGGCCCACCGCGGCGTAGGCGGTCGTGAGCGCCGACGACACCGGCACCGGGCGCGGGGCGAGCGCGCCGGCGCGGTGCAGGGCCACCGCGGCGTCCCACACCGGCGTCCGCGGGCCGGAGTAGGTGCGGTTGGCCAGTGCGAAGATGCCGACGCCGTAGTCGGGCAGCAGCAGGACGTGCGAGCCGTAGCCCGGGTAGCCGCCGCCGTGGCTCAAGGTGAGGCCGAGATCGCAGTCGGTCGCCACCGTCATGCCCATGCCGTAGGCCTGGGCCTCGCGGCAGGCGTCGGCGCCGCTGCTGCCGGGTCGCGGCCGCACCGAGACGTAGTTGGCGCCCTGCGCCAGTTCGCGGACGCTGGAGCGGCGCACCGGACCGCGGTCGGCGTCGTCGCGTGGCGGCCACGCCGACAGCAGGAACCCGACCCACTTGGCGTAGTCGTTGGCGCTGGTCTGCAGGCCGCCCATGGCGCCGAAGGCGCCGTGCGCCATCGTCGGCTCGAGCTGCCAGGCGTCGTCCTCCCAGCGGTAGCCGAGGGCGCGACGCTCGGTCGGCGCGGCGGTGACGTCGTAGCCGGTGGCGGTCATGCCGAGCGGGCTGAGGATCGTCGCCTGCACGAAGTCCTTGTACGGGCGGCCGGAGACGTTGGCGACGATGCGACCGAGCAGCGCATAGCCGAGATTCGAGTACTCCATCGCCGTGGCCGTGGGCCGCGTGAACGGGACGCCGGCGGCGAGCAGCCGCGTGAACTCGTCCTCGGGGAGCGGGGTCTGGCGGTCGCCCCACGGGTCGTCGGTGACCAGGCCGGCGGTGTGCGTCAGCAGGTCGCGGACGCGGATCGGCGGCGAGTCGGCGGTCGGCGGCGTCCAGCCGGACAGCTCGGGGACGTAGGTGGCGGCCGGGGCGTCGAGGGCGAGCTTGCCATCGTCGCGCAGCTTGAGGATCGACAGCGCCGTGAACGCCTTGGTCATCGAGGCGATGCGAAACAACGTGTCGGCCGTGACCGGCCGCTTCGCGTCGAGGTCCTGCACACCGGCGCCCTTCACGTGGACGAGCCGGCCGTCCTTGACGATGCCCCACACCATGCCGGGAATGTGGGCATCGAGGCGATAGGCCTCCATGCCGCGGTCGATCCCGGCGAGGGTGGCGGCGTCCTGGGCCAGCGCCGGCCGGACCAGGCCGAGGCACGCGATGACGACGAGCAGGCGGGTCGCAGGGACGGGCATGACGGGCTCCCAGTGCACGTGACGGAAGGAATACTAGCCGCGAGAAGCGGCACACGTCTCAGACGAGCACGTCGCGCGCCGCCAGCACCTTCTCGATGGCGTCGGCCGGGGTGTCGGCGATGGCCGTGAGGTGGCCCATCTTGCGACCCGGGCGCGGGTCGCGTTTACCGTAGAGGTGCAGCTTCACGCCGGGAATCGCCACGGCGAGATCCCAGCGCGGTTCGCCCTGGCTCCACACGTCGCCGAGCAGGTTCGACATCGCCGCGGCGCGCACCGGGCTGGTGTCGCCGAGTGGCAGCGCGCAGATGGCCCGCACCTGCTGCTCGAACTGGCTGGTCACCGCGGCGTCGATGGTCAGGTGCCCGGAGTTGTGCGGCCGCGGCGCCACCTCGTTGACCAGCACCTTGCCGTCGGCGGTCAGGAAGAACTCGACGCACAGGACGCCGACGTAGGCCAGCTCCTCCATGATCGCCTGGGTCACGGCGACGGCCTCGGCGGCGGCGGCCGGCGGCAGCCGCGCCGGCCACACCGACAGGTCGAGGATGTGGTCGCGGTGGGTGTTCTCGATGGCGCCGTAGTGGACGAACGCGCCGTCGAGGCCGCGGGCGGCGACGATCGAGAACTCGAGCACGAAGTCGACGACCCGTTCGAGCACCGCCGGCTGGTGGCCGACCAGGCCCCAGACCCGGTCGAGGTCGAGCGCCGAGGTGATGCGGTGCTGGCCCTTGCCGTCGTAGCCGAAGGCGGCGGTCTTGAGGATCGCGGGCAGCCCCACGGCCTCGACGGCGGTGGCCAGCTCCTCGAGCGACTCGACCGCCTCGAAGGCGGTGGTCGGGAAGCCCTTGAGGCGCAGGAACGCCTTCTCGCGGGCGCGCTGCTGGGTCACGTGCAGGGCGTGGCCGCTCGGCCGCACCGGGACGATCTCGGCGGCGGCGTCGGCGGCATCGGTCGAGACGTTCTCGAACTCGAAGGTGACCACGTCGACGCCGCGGGCGAAGGCGCGGATGGCGTCGAGGTCGTCGTAGTCGGCGTCGATCTCGGCGTCGGCCACCTGTCCGGTCGGGGTGTCGAAGCCGGGCGACAACGTGTGGACGCGGTAGCCCATCCGTCGGGCGGCGATGGCGAACATCCGCCCGAGCTGGCCGCCGCCCAGCACACCGAGCGTGGCGCCGGGCAGGAGAATGCGATTCACGGCAGGACGTCTTCGCGCACGGCCCGCGACTGCTGGTCGCGAAACGCCTTGAGCCGCGCGGCCAGCTCGGGCCGCTCGGTGGCCAGGATGGCCACGGCCAGCAGGCCGGCGTTCCTGGCCCCCGGCTTGCCGATGGCCAGCGTCGCGACCGGCACGCCGCCGGGCATCTGCACGATCGACAGCAGCGAGTCGAGGCCGTTCAGGGCGGCGCTCTGCACCGGCACGCCCAGCACCGGCAGCGTGGTGTGCGCAGCGACCATGCCGGGCAGGTGGGCGGCGCCGCCGGCCCCGGCGATGATCACCTTCAGCCCCTGCGCCTCGGCCCCGCCGGCGAACTCGGCCATCCACGCCGGGGTGCGGTGCGCCGACACCACCTGCTTCAGGTAGGGGACGGCGAAATCGTCGAGCACGGCCGCCGCCTGCGACATCGTGTCCCAGTCGGACTTCGATCCCATGATCACGGCGACGAGCGGTGTGGACACGGCGGGCCTCGGGGAGAAGCGGAAAGCTTATCAAATGCAGGGACCGGGGACCGGGGACCAGGGACCAGGGAATCGCTCGACTGGAGCTAGGATCGGGAGAACTGCGAGGGAGTCGAGATGAGCAGGCAATTGGCGACGTGGACAGCGGTGATCGTGATCCTGGCCGGCGCGGGAGCGGGGTTCGCCCAGGAGACGGCGACCGAGCGGGAAGCGGCCAAGGACGTGCTGGCCAGCATGGCGGCGATGCAGCGCGGCCTCGACGTGCCCGGCATGGTCGCGAAGTACACCGCCGCCAACGCCGACCGCGACGGGGTGGTGGCCCGCGTCGAGCAGCTGCTGACCACCGAGCTGCTGGCGCTGTCCGACGACATCTGCACCCACCCCGAGGTCGGCTACAAGGAGACGCGGTCGGTCGAGCGGCTGGCCGGCGTCCTCAAGACGCACGGCTTCAGCGTCAAGCTCGGCGCCGGCGGCTTCGACACCGCCTTTGTCGCCACCTACAGCAGGAACAACGGCAAGCCCGACCTGGGCGTGATCGTCGAGTACGACGCGCTGCGCGGCACCCAGGGGGCGTTCCACGGCGATCAGCACTGCGCGCAGGGGCCGGTGGGCATCGCCGCCGCGGTGGCGGTGGCCGAGTACCTCACCGCCCGCAAGCTGCCGGGCAGCGTCACCGTCTTCGGCACCCCGGCCGAGGAGCTGCTCGAGCCGTCGGCCAAGACCCAGATGCACCGCCGCCAGGTGTTCGACGGCATGGACGTCATCGTCCGCAGCCACGCCAGCACCCAGACGTCGCGGCCGGCACCGGGGTTCGGCACCTGCTGCCTGAACATCGACGGCGTGAAGTACACCTTCAGCGGCGCACCGGCCCATCAGATGACGGCATGGAACGGCCGCAACGCGCTCACCGCCGTGATCCACCTCTTCAACAACATCGACGCCGCGCGCAGCAACATGCGGCCCGAGACGCGCATCCAGGGCGTCATCACCGAGGGCGGCGCGGCGCCCAACGTCGTCCCCGATCGCGCCCAGGCCGACTTCTACATCCGCTATCCCGACGAGGTGTATCTGAAGACGGTGCGCGAGTTCGTGGACAACGCCGCCAGGGCGGCGGCGCTGGCCACCGGCACCAAGGTGAAGATCGACAACTACGGCAGCAACCGCGACGGCATCTCGGTGGCGACGCTGGCCGAGCTGGCCTTCGCCTACATGAAGCAGTTCGGCGCCGGCAAGGTCAACGAAGAGCCGGGCAAGCCGCAGGGCTACGAGGAGAGCGGCAGCGTGTCGCGCGACATCCCGGGCATCGGCTTCAGCGCCTACACGTCGGATTGGCCCAACCACACCTACGAGATGAACGAGGACAACCTGAAGCCGGTGGCGCACCAGGGCTTCACCGTGCAGGCCAAGGCGATGGCGGCGCTGCTCTTCGACTTCGCCACGCGGGCGGAGTTCCGCGCCGCGGTCGGCAAGGAGTTCGCGCACACCAAGGCGCAGTTCGAGGCGTATCTGGCGGCGCTCGAGAAGACCTACACGGTCCCCGTGGTGGCCGACCCGAAGTAGGGGTCAGACCCCTTTCTGGCCTGGGCCAGATTAGGGGTCAGACCCCTTTCAAGGTCCGGGCAGACAATCCGCTCGATCCGACAACCCCGGTTGTCGTCCTTGGTCCCGGCGCTCGTCCCGATGCAGCCGGTCCGGGGAGGCCCCGCGCTACACTGCCGGGATGAGTAGACGGCTGCTTGCGGGGGTCGGGGTGGTCGTTGGCACGGCGGTGGGGGCTGGCCCGGTGGCGGCCCAGGCTCCGGCGCCGCGTCACCTCACGGTGCCGTATCAGGAGTTCACGCTCGCCAACGGCCTGCACGTGATCCTGCACCGCGACACCAGCGTGCCGGTGGTGGCGGTCAATGTCTGGTACCACGCCGGCTCGGGCCACGAGAAGGTCGGCCGCACCGGCTTCGCGCACCTGTTCGAGCACCTGATGTTCGAAGGCTCGAAGCACGTGCCCGAGGGGTCGTTCGACACCTGGCTCGAGAGCGCCGGCGCCAACAACAACGGCTCGACCAACACCGACCGCACCAACTACTACATCGACGGGCCGGCCAACGCGCTCGAGCTGATGCTGTTCCTCGAGTCGGACCGCATGGGCTACCTGCTCGACACGATGAGCCCGGCGCGGGTGGACGGCCAGCGTGACGTGGTGAAGAACGAACGGCGGCAGAGCTACGAGAACCGGCCCTATGGGATGGCCGAGCTCGAACTGGACACGCTGCTGTGGCCGACGGGCCATCCCTACAGCTGGTCGACGATCGGCTCGATGGAGGATCTCTCCGCCGCCAGTCACGAGGACGTGCAGGAGTTCTTCCGCACCTACTACGCGCCCAACAACGCCAGCCTGGTCGTCGCCGGCGACATCGACCTGGTGCGCACGAAGGCGCTGGTCGAGAAGTGGTTCAGCGACGTGCCGGCGGGTAAGCCCGTCCCGCCGGTGGCGCCGCCGGCGGCGATGCTCACCGGCGTGATGCGCAAGACCGTCACCGACCGGGTGCAGCTGCCGCGACTGTACCTGGCGTGGCTCACGCCGGGGCTCCACCGCCCCGGCGACGCGGCACTGGACGTCGTCTCGTCGCTGCTGACCAGCGGCAAGAACTCGCGGCTCTACAAGCGGCTGGTCTACGAGCTGCAGCTCGCCCAGGACGTGCAGGCCTACCAGGCGTCGCAGATGCTCGGCAGCGCGTTCTACGTCCAGGCCACGGCACGACCGGGCAAGACCGCTGAGGAGCTGCAGAAGGTCATCGACGAAGAGATCGACCGGCTCGCCGCGACCCCGCCCGAGACCCGCGAGATGGCGCGGGCGCTCAACCAGATCGAGGCGTCGTTCCTGCGCCGCGCCGAACGCGTCGGCGGCTTCGGTGGCAAGGCCAACCAGCTCAATGGCTACTACACCAACACCGGCACGCCCGACTTCTTCAACGAGGACCTGTCGCGCTACCGCGCCCTCGACGCCGCCGACATCTCATCGGCGGTCGGCCGGTATCTGCCCAGGGATCGGCGCGTCGAGATGATCGTCCTGCCGGAGGCAAAAAAGTGAACGCCTGTACAGGGGTCAGACCCCTTTCTGGGCGGGCGGCGACTTTGTCAACGCTGGTTGTCGCGTTGGCTCTTCCGCTGGCCGCGCAGCAGGCGCCGGACCGCTCGAAGCCGCCGACGCCCGGCCCGGCGCCGGCGCTGACGCTGCCGACCGTCGAGAAGCTGACGCTGGCCAACGGCCTGCGCGTGTGGCTGCTCGAGCATCACGAGGTGCCGCTGGTGCAGGCCAACCTGGTGGTGCTCTCGGGGGCCAGCGCCGACGTGCCTGGCCAGTTCGGGGCCGCCGCCATGACCGCGGCGATGCTCGACGAAGGGGCGGCCGGCAAGGCCGCGCTGGCCCTGGCCGACGAGGTCGAGTACCTCGGGGCGCAGCTCTCCACGACGGCCAGCTTCGATGCCTCGACCGTGCGGATGTCGACCCCGGCCGCCCGTCTGCCCGAGGCGTTGGGACTGCTCGCCGATGTCGCCCTGATGCCCGACTTCCCCGGGCCGGAGCTGGACCGGCTGCGCACCGAGCGCCTCACCGCGCTGCTGCAGGCCCGCGACGAACCGCAGGCGCTCATCGGACTCGCCTTCCCGCGCCTGCTCTACGGCCCCGAGCACCGCTACGGCACCTCGGCCAACGGCACCGAGACGTCCCTGAAAGCGTTGACCGTGGACCAGCTGCGCACCTTCCACCGCGGCCACTATCGCCCCGACAACGCCGTGCTGATCGTGGTCGGCGACGTCACGCTCCCCACGCTGCGGCCGCTGGTCGAGGCGCGGTTCGGCGCGTGGAAGGCGGCTGGCCCGGCGGCGCCGCCGTTTCCGGTGCGGGCGTCGCCGCAGCCGGGCGCGCGTCGGATCTACATCGTCGACAAACCCGGCGCCGCGCAGTCCCAGATCCGCATCGGCCTGGTCGGCGTGCCGCGATCGACACCCGACTACGTCGCCCTCGACGTCTGGAACACCATCCTCGGCGGCTCGTTCACCGCGCGGCTGAACCAGAACCTGCGCGAGAAGAACGGCTACTCCTACGGCGCGGCGTCGCGCTTCGACATGCGCAAGGCGGCCGGGCCGTTCTTCGCCACTGCCGGCGTGCAGACCGACAAGACCGCCGACGCGCTGCGCGAGTTCTTCAACGAGCTGAACGGCATGGCCCGGCCGATCCCGGCCGACGAGCTCGACAAGGCGAAGAACTACGCCGCGCTCTCCTTCCCGGGCGAGTTCGAGACCACCGGCCAGCTGGCGGCCAAGCTCGAGGAGATCGCCGTGAACGGCCTCCCCGACGACGTGTTCTCGAAGTACGTGAGCGAGGTGCAGGCGGTCACCGCCGCGGACATGGCCCGCGTCGCCAAGACCTACCTGCTGATGGATCGGCTCGCCGTGGTGATCGTCGGCGACCGCGCCGTCATCGAGGCGCCGGTGCGGGCCACCGCGCTCGGCCCGGTGACGATCGTGCCCGTCGACGATGTAATGCGCTGAGGCCACGGTGTTCATCGGCCACTACGGCGTGGCGTTCGCCGCCAAGCGGCTGGCGCCCACGGCCTCGCTCGGCATGCTGGTCTTCGCCGCGCAGTTCGCCGACCTGCTGTGGCCGACGCTGGTCATGAGCGGCGTCGAGATCGTCGTGGTGCAGCCCGGCGACACGGCGTTCACGCCGCTCACCTTCGTGCGCTATCCGTACTCCCACAGCCTGGTCGCACTCACGGCGTGGGCGGTGCTCGTCGGCGCCGCCTACCGGGGCGTTCGTCGTGCCGTCCCTGTCGCCGCCGCGACGGTGGCGGCGCTGGTCCTCAGCCACTGGGTGCTCGACTGGCTGACGCATCGACCCGATCTGCCGCTGACCCTCACCGGCGAGGCGCGCGTCGGTCTCGGCCTCTGGAACCATGTGCCCGCCACGGTGATGGTCGAGTCGCTGATCTTCGCCGCCGGCGTCTGGGTGTATCGTCGTGCGGTGCCGGCGCGGCCGGCGTTGTGGGGACTGGTCGGCTTCCTCGCGGTGGTCTACGTCGCCAATCTGGTCGGGCCCCCGCCGCCGTCGGGCCTCGTGGTGGCGTGGTCGGCGCAGCTGCTCTGGCTGCTCGTGCCGTGGGCGCACTGGATCGACCGGCGGCCGCGTGGTCACGAGCGATCCGCGCCGCGCTAGACGGACTGCGCAAACCGCCGCCGATACGCTCCCGGCGAGGTGCCGACGCGGCGCCGGAAATGGTGGCGCAGCGTCTCGGGCGTGGCGAAGCCGGCCAGTTCGGCGACGCGGTCGATCGAGGCGTCGGAGGTCTCGAGCAGGCGCTGCGCGGCCAGCACCCGCTGGTGGGTGAGCCACTGGTGCGGCGTGGTGCCGGCCTGCTGCGCGAAACGTCGCGCCAGCGTCCGCGGCGACACGCGGCCCTTGCGGGCGAGGGCCGCGGCGTCGAGCGGCTCGTCGAGGCGGCCGCTGGCCCATTCCATGAGCGGCGCCAGCGACCCGGCGGGCGGCGGCATCGCGTTGGCCACGAACTGGGCCTGGCCGCCGTCGCGGTGGGGCGGCACCACCATCCGCCGCGCCACCTGGTTGGCGATCGCCGAGCCGTAGTCCTGGCGCACCAGGTGCAGCCCCAGGTCGATCCCCGCGGCGCTGCCGGCCGCGGTGTAGACGCGATCGTCCTCCACGTAGAGCACCGACGGCTCGACGCGCACGGCCGGATACCTCGCGGCCAGCGTCGGCGCGTGGCGCCAGTGCGTCGTGGCACGTCGGCCGTCGAGCAGGCCGGCCGCGGCGAGGACGAAGGCCCCGGAGCACACCGAGAGCAGCCGCGCGCCGCGCCGATGGGCGGCCCGGAGGGCGGTGAGCATCGCCGGCGGCGGCACTTCGTCGAGGTCGCGCCAGTTGGGGATGACGATGGTGCCGGCCCGGGCCAGCAGTCGCACCGGGTGGGTCGGCAGCACTCGGACGCCGCCGGTGGCCCTGAGCGGCGGGGGGTCGTAGCTGACCACGGCGAAGTCGTACCACGGCACCCCCAGTTCGGGCCGGCGCAGCGCGAACACCTCGGCGACGATGCCGAACTCGAACAGGCTCAGGCCGTCGCACACCAGGGCGACGACCAGGCGGTTGGCGGGACCGGGCGGGCGGCGGGCGGGCATGGCCGGATCTTAACGTCTCCTGGCATTCCTGCCACTCGACGCCGGCCGCCGCTGGCGCGCACACTGTCCGGCATGGCCGACCTCCGCTACCCTGTCGGGGAATTCGCCCCGCCGTCCACCTTCACCGCGGCCGACCGCGCCGCCGCCATCCGCACGCTGGCCGAACTGCCGGCGCGGCTGCGTCTGGCCTGCGCCGGCCTGGGCGATGCGCAGCTCGACACGCCGTACCGGCCCGACGGCTGGACCGTGCGGCAGGTGGTGCACCACACCGCCGACAGCCACACGCATGCCTACATCCGGCTGAAGTTCGCCCTGACCGAGGACAACCCGACCATCAAGCCCTACGCCGAGGCGGTGTGGGCCGAGCTCACCGATGCGCGCTCGGCGCCGGTGGCCTGGTCGCTCGACCTGCTCGACGCGCTGCACGCCCGCCTGGTGACCGTGCTGCGCGGCCTCGACGCACCGGCGTTCGCCCGCACGCTGTTCCACCCCGAGCGCGGCGCGATGACGCTGGACGCCTACCTGGCCCTGTACGAATGGCACAGCCGCCATCACACCGCGCACATCACCGCGCTGCGCGCCCGCGAGGGCTGGTAGCGCCGGGCTTGATACGCTGATCCGCGCGTGGCGCGGATCGTCCTGTCGAGCTGGGGATCCTACGGGGATCTCTTCCCTTACCTGGCGATCGCCACGGCGCTCAGGGCCGGTGGGCACACCGCCGAGCTCTGCACGTGTCCCTTCTATCGCGAGATCGTCGAGCGGGAAGGTTTCGGGTTCCACCCGCTGCGGCCCGACGTCCGGCCCGACGACACGGCGCTGCTGTCGCGGATCATGGACCCGCGGCGCGGCTCCGAGGTGATCATCAGGGAGCTGGTCGTCGGCGCGCTCGGCCAGACCGTCGACGACATCGCGGCGGCCGCTGCCGGCGCCGACCTGCTGGTCTCGCACCCGATCACGTTCGCGGCGCCGTTGGTGGCCGAGAGCCGGGGCCTGCCGTGGCTGGCGACGGTGCTGGCGCCGCTGTCGTTCTTCTCGATGAGCGACTTCCCCGCGTTGCCCAACGCGCCGCAGGTGGTGCGCATCACGCGCCGCTTTCCGTGGGCCGCTCGCGCCCTGATGGCCATCGCCCGGCGCATCACCGCGTCGTGGGTGGCGCCGGTGGAGGCGCTGCGCGCCGAGCTCGGCCTGCCGCCGGCCGGCGACCCGTTGTACGAGGGCCAGTTCTCGCCGCACGGCACCCTCGCGCTGTTCTCGACGGCGCTTGGCGACGTGCAGCCGGACTGGCCGGCGCGCACCACCGTCACCGGCTTCCCCTTCTACAACCGCGCGATCCCGATGCCCGACGAGCTGGCGGCGTTCCTCGACGCCGGCGAGCCGCCGATCGTATTCACCCTGGGCTCGGCCGCGGTCAACGCCGCCGGCAGCTTCTTCGAGGAAAGCGCCCGGGCGGCGCAGGCGCTCGGCCGCCGCGCCGTGCTGCTGGTGGGGCCGAGGCCGGCGAACCGGCCGGCGAACCTCGGCGCCGGGATCATGGCCGTCGAGAGCGCGCCGCACGACCGGCTGTTCCCGCGGGCCTCCGTCGTCGTGCACCAGGGCGGCGTCGGCACGACCGGACAGGCCATGCGCAGCGGACGCCCGCAACTCATCGTCCCGCACGCGCACGATCAGCCCGACAACGCCGTCCGCGTCGAGCGGCTGGGGGCGGCTCGGGTGTTGTATCCACAGCGGTACCGCGCCGCGAAGGTCGCGGGCGAGTTGAGGCGGCTGCTCGAAGACGCGACCTACGGCGACGATGCGGCGGCCGTCGCCACCCGCGTGCGATCCGAAGACGGCGCCGCGGCCGCCGCCGCGGCGATCCTCGCCGTGCTCCCCTCCGGCCGGCGCTGATGGTGGTCCGGCCTGCTACCCTCTCGGGATGGTCTTCGAGTCGTGCATCGACTCGTTCGACGGTGCGCTGGCGTCGGTGATGGGCGGCGCCGCGCGTCTCGAGTTGTGCGCGCGGCTCGACGTAGGCGGTACCACCCCGGACCCGGCATTGCTGCGGCGGATCGTCGCCGCCACGGCGGTGCCCGTCGTGGCGATGGTCCGGCCGCGCGCCGGTGACTTCGTCTTCGACGCCGCCGAGCTCGACGTCATGGCCGCCGACATCCGGACCATGCAGGCGGCCGGCGCCCGCGGCATCGTGCTCGGCGTGCTCGGCCCCGATCGCACCATCGCGGTCGAAGCGATGCGCCGGCTGGTCGACGTGGCCAGGCCGCTGCCGGTCACCTGCCATCGGGCCATCGACGCCACCGCTGATCTCGAGCGGTCGCTGGACGCGCTCATGGCGTTGGGTGTGGACCGCGTCCTCACCTCGGGGGGCGCGGTGACGGCTGCCGACGGCGCGGCGGCCATCGCCTCGCTGGTGCGTCGCGGCCAGGCGGCGATTCAGGTCATCGCGGGCGGCGGGGTCCGGGCCACGAACGTCGCGGCGTTGGTGCAGGCCACAGGTGTGCGCGCGGTCCACGCGCGCGTGATCCGCGACCCCGGCCCGGTGCACGCCTCGGCCCGTGAGGACTGGCGCCGGCAGATCGAAGAGTTCGTCGTGGCGCTGCAGTCTGGCCCTGCCCAGAAAGGGGTCTGACCCCTTTCAACGGAAGAGGCTCTTGGCCACGAACCACACGTTGGCGGGCCGCTCGGCCAGCCGCCGCATGTACCACGGGAACCAGTAGGTCCCGTAGGCGATGAGCACCCGCAGGTTGCGGCGCTCGCGCGCCAGCCGGCGCTGCTCGGCGCGCTGGATGCCGTACAGCATGTGGATCTCGTAGTCGGTCGGCGCCAGCCCCAGACTGTCGCCGTGCCGCTCGATGGCGCCGATGATCGCCGTGTCGTGGGTGCCGAACACGGCGCGTGAGCCGCCGGCGCGGGCGTCGGGCGCGAGCATCCGGTGGGCGAGCGTCAGGTAGGCGGCATCGACGTCGGCCTTCTTCGGAAACGCCATCGTCGGCGGCTCGGCATAGGCGCCCTTCACCAGGCGGATGCCGATGCCGTGCGCGAGCATCGCCTCGACGTCGGCGGCCGTGCGATGGAGGTAGGCCTGCAGCGCCACGCCAATCCGCGGCACCTCGGCGCGCAGCCGGCACACTACGTCGAGCGTGCGATCGACGTAGGGCGACTGCTCCATGTCGACCCAGAAGTAGTTGCCGGCCTGGTCGGCCCGCCGGCCGATCGCCAGCGCGTTGGCGAAGGCGCGGTCGGCGTCGACGTCGAGCCCGAGCTGGGTGAGCTTGACCGACGGTTCGCAGGCCAGGCCGCGCGCCTGGACCTGGTCGACGACCGCCAGGTAGTGATCGGTGACCTGCTGCGCTTCGTCCAGGTCGCGGACGTTCTCGCCCAACCGCGTGAACACGGCGCCGACGCCGTCGGTGGCCTGGGTGGTGGCCGCGGCCAGCATGTCCTCGGCGGTCTCCCCGGGCATGAACACCGCCACGGCGCGGCGCACGAACGGCGCCTTCACGCCGTGCTCGCGCATCCACCGGCTGTCGGAGATCCTGAGCAGGGCGGTCCGGGCGAGGCTCATCCGCCGACCACGATACGATGACTGGCGAGGCTCCGCCTCAGACAAAAGAGCACAGGTGGCTCGCCTCGCCAGTCGCAGTGTCGTGTGGACCGCCTTCCGGGCGGGCGTCGTGGTTCACACGAGACGGGGGGCCCGGTGACCCGGCGCGTGGTGGTGATCGGCGCCGGCGCGGCGGGGTTGATGGCCGCCATCACGGCGCGCGAGGCTGGCGCCGCGGTGACCCTGGTCGAGCGCACCGCCGACGGCGGCCGAAAGATCCTCATCAGCGGCGGCGGGCGCTGCAACGTGCTGCCGGAGGCGGCCGCGCCGCAGCGTTTCGTCAGCGAATCGACACCGGCGCTGGTCCGGAGCGTGCTCGGCAACTGGCCGCTCGGCGAGCAACGGCGATTCATCGAGGGCGCCCTCGGCGTCCCGCTCGCGCTCGAGGCCGGGAGCGGCAAGCTGTTCCCGGCGTCGAATCGGGCCCGCGACGTACGCGACGCGCTGGTGAACCGGGCCCGCGCCGCCGGCGTCGAGTTGCGGTTCTCCAGCGTCGTCTCTGCAGTTGCCGCCCGGGCTCATGGCTGGACCGTGCACGCGTCGTCGGGCGTGCTGGAAGCGGAGCGGGTCGTCGTCGCCACCGGCGGCCTGTCGGTGCCGTCCACCGGGAGCGATGGCTTCGGTCTCGTCCTGGCGCGCACGCTCGGCCACGCGATGCGGCCCACCTACGCGGCGCTCACACCGCTCACGGCCGCGCCGGCGGTGCACGCCGCGCTGGCCGGCGTCTCGCTGCCGGTGCGCCTCGACGCGGCGTCGCCACGCGAACGCTCGGTCGGCCGCGGCGGCTTCCTGTTCACGCACCGCGGCTACAGCGGCCCGGCGGTGCTCGACGTGTCGCACGTGGCGGTCCGCAGCCAGTGGCCGGACGCGGCGACCCGGGCGACGGTGCGCGTCGCCTGGCTGGGCGCCGACGCGCCGGACTGGTCGGCGACGTTGCAGGACGGTCGGGGACGGGTGACGACCGCCCTCGGCCGCTACCTCCCGGCGCGGCTCGCCGCCATGCTCGCGCGCGAGGCCGGCGTACCCGACGAGCGGACCTGCGCGCAGCTCCGTCGCGACGAGCGCGCCGCGCTGCGCCTCGTGCTCACGGCGTTCGAGCTGCCGTGGACCGGCGACGAGGGCTACCGGACCGCTGAAGTCACCGGCGGTGGCGTCGCACTCGAGGAGGTGGATCGGCGGACGCTCGAGAGCCGGCGGGCACCGGGGCTGTTCATCTGTGGCGAGGTGCTGGACGCGTTCGGCCCCATCGGCGGCCACAATTTCAGCTGGGCCTGGTCGACCGGGCGAGCCGCGGGACTGGGCGCCGCCCTCTCGAATCGATAGAAAGTCTGGCCCGGCCCTGAAAGGGGTCTGACCCCTATTCCAGCCTGAGCCAGAATGGGGTCTGACCCCTGGGTGGGAGAATCCGGCCGCCCGATCGGTTGGCCCGGCCATCCGAGGTCCGGCAGCGACACCGCGGCTCGGCTCGTCCGTCTTTGCACGAAGACCCGCGGCCGTTTACCGCGGACCGATTGACTTTCGCCTTTCGTTCGCGCTATGGTCAGCGGCTTTCAGGAGCACCAGTGAGCGACGCCGTCGACGATCTGTCCGCGCTCCGCATCGAGCGGGATCCGTTCCAGCCCGGGGGCCGGCGCTGGGGACGCTGGGTGGCGCTCGTCCTGCTCGTCGCCGCCATCGCCGGCGGTGCCTGGTGGTGGACGAACCGCGTCGTGCCGGTCGAGGTCGAAGTGGCGGCGGTCACCAGCCGCGCCGCCGGCACCCAGGCCTCGGTGCTGAACGCCTCCGGCTACGTCACGGCGCGGCGCCGGGCCACCGTCTCCTCCAAGGTCACCGGCAAGGTGATCGAGGTCAACGTCGAAGAAGGCATGGCAGTACGAGAGGGCCAGGTGCTGGCCCGGCTCGACGACTCGACGGTCCGCGCCGCGCTCGACCTCGCCCGCGCCCAGCTCGAAGCGGCACGCCGGGCGGTGCCCGAATCGGAGGTGCGCCTCGACGAGGCCCGGCTCAACCTGGCCCGTCGCGAGCGGCTGTTCAAGGAGGAGCTGGCCACGGCGGCCGACATGGACCAGGCCCGGGCCGAGGTCAACTCGCTGGTCGCCCGCATCGCCTCGCTGCGCGAGCAGATCGCGGTCGCCGAGCGCCAGGTGGCCCTCCAGGAAGCCGCGCTGGCCGACATGGTGATCCGCGCGCCGTTCTCGGGCGTGGCCATCTCCAAGGACGCGCAGCCGGGTGAGATGGTGTCGCCGGTGTCGGCCGGCGGCGGCTTCACGCGCACCGGCATCTGCACCATCGTCGACATGCGCTCGCTCGAAATCGAGGTCGACGTCAACGAGAGCTACATCAACCGCGTCGCCGCCGGCCAGCCGGTGACGGCGATCCTCGACGCCTATCCGGACTTCGAGATCCCGGCCCGCGTCATCGCCGTGGTGCCGACGGCCGACCGTCAGAAGGCCACCGTGCTGGTGCGCATCGGTTTCGACGCCCTCGACCCGCGGATCCTGCCCGACATGGGCGTCAAAGTGACGTTCCTGCGCGAGGCGGCGGCCGACGCGGCGGCGGCCCGGCCGGTGGCGCTGGTCCCGAAGAGTGCCGTCCGCAGCGACGGCAGCACGTCGTACGTCTTCGTCGTCACCCAGGACACGGTGGAGCGGCGGGCGGTGCAGACCGGCGGCACCGACGGCGATCGGCTCGAGGTGACCGCCGGGTTGTCGTCGGGAGAACGCGTCGTGGTCGCGCCGCCGGCGGAACTGGCCGCCGGCGCGCCGATCGCCATCAGGCAGTGAGGAGCGGCCGTTCATGAGCGCACTGGTCACGGTCAACGGCGTCCACAAGTACTTCACGCGCGGCAGCGAGCGCATCGACGTGCTCAAGGGCGTCAACCTGCAGATCCCCAAGGGCGACTTCGTCGCCCTGATGGGGCCCTCCGGCTCCGGCAAGACCACGCTGCTCAACCTGCTGGGCGGCCTCGACACCCCGTCGGGCGGCTCGGTCGAGGTCGGCGGCACCAACATCGCCGCATTGTCGGGCAGCCAGCTGTCGCGGTGGCGCGCCGCCAACATCGGCTTCGTCTTCCAGCTCTACAACCTGCTGCCGGTGCTCACCGCCGAGCGCAACGTCGATCTGCCGCTCCTCCTGACCAAGCTGTCCAAGGCGGAACGGCGCAAGCGGGTGGCGATCGCGCTCAAGGTGGTCGGCCTGGCCGAGCGCGCCAAGCATTACCCGCGGCAGCTGTCGGGTGGCCAGGAGCAGCGGGTCGGCATCGCCCGCGCCATCGTCACCGACCCGACGCTGCTGCTCGCCGACGAGCCGACCGGCGATCTCGACCGCAAAGCCGGCGACGAGATCCTGGATCTGCTGGCGGCACTCAACCAGCAGCACGGCAAGACGATCGTGATGGTCACCCACGACCCGCGCGCCGCCGAGCGCGCCAAACGCACGCTGCACCTGGACAAGGGCGTGCTGCTCGAGGAGGCGGCATGAAGTACCTGCCCCTGCTGTGGAGCAGCCTGTGGCGGAAGAAGGTCCGCACCGTCTTCACGCTGCTGTCGATCTTCGTCGCCTTCCTGCTGTTCGGCCTGCTGATGACCATCCGCCAGGCCTTCACCTTCGGGGTCGAGATCGCCGGGCTCGACCGCCTGGTGCTCATCCACAAGGTCAGCCTGATCATGCCGCTGCCGGTGAGCTACCTGGAGCGGCTGCGCGCCACCGAGGGCGTGGCCCTGGCCACGCACCAGTCGTGGTTCGGCGGCGTCTACCAGGACCCGGCCAACTTCTTCGCCCAGATCGCCGTCGAGCCCGAGTCGTTCCTCCAGCTCTACCCCGAGTTCCACGTGCCGCCCGACCAGGCCAAGGCCTGGCTCGACGACCGCCAGGGGGCGATCGTCGGCGTCGACCTGGCGCGGCGCTTCAACTGGAAGATCGGCGACCGGATTCCCATCCAGGGCACCATCTGGCAGCCCAAAGGCGGCGGCCAGACCTGGGAGTTCAACATCGCCGGGATGTACGACGGCGACCAGGGCGTCGACAAGACGCAGTTCTTCTTCCGCTACGACTATCTCGACGAGAACCGCGCCCAGGGCGACGGGCTGGTCGGCTGGTACGTCGTGAAGATCGACGACGGCTCGCAGGCCCAGGCGATGGCGGCGAAGTTCGACGACATGTTCGCCAACTCGGCCGCCGAAACCAAGACCACCACCGAGAAGGGCTTCGTCGAGGGCTTCGCCAAGCAGGTCGGCGACATCGGCGCGATCATGGTGGCGATCCTCGCCGCGGTGCTCTTCACCATGCTGCTGGTGGCGGCCAACACCATGGCCCAGTCGGTGCGCGAGCGCACCAACGAGGTCGGCGTGCTCAAGACGCTCGGCTTCTCCAACCCCTCGATCCTGGCGATGGTGCTCGGCGAGTCGCTGCTCATCGCGCTGGTCGGCGGCGTCGCCGGGCTGGGCGTGGCCTGGCTCATCGTCCAGCACGGCGATCCCACCAACGGCATGCTGCCGATCTTCGTGCTGCCGGGCCGCGACGTCGCCCTCGGCGGCGGGCTCATCGTCCTGCTCGGGCTGGTCGCCGGGGCGCTGCCGGCCGCCACGGCCATGAACCTGAAGATCACCGACGCGCTGCGGAGAGGGTGAGGCGGCGATGTTCAACTGGATCGCGCAGACCGTCGCCGTCACCCTCCTCAACCTGCGGACCATCCCGCAGCGGCTGGGCTCGTCGGGCGTCGCCATCGTCGGCATCGCCGGCGTCGTCGTCGTGCTCGTCTCGGTGCTGTCGATCGCCGCCGGGTTCACCGCGGCGATGGCCGAGGCCGGCTCGCCGACGCGCGCGCTGGTGATGCGCAGCGGCGCCGACAGCGAGATGACCAGCGGAGTGAGCGGCCCTGCCGCGGATCTCATCCGCCAGGCCCCCGGTCTGCGCCGCGACGGCCAGACGGCGCTGGCCTCCTCGGAGCTCTACGTCATCATCGACCTGCCCAAGCGCAGCACCGGTACGCCGGCCAACGTGCCGATGCGCGGCATCGGCCCGGAGACCCTGGCGGTGCGCGACAACGCCTCGATCGTCGAGGGCCGGATGCTCGAGTTCGGCACCAACGAGGTGGTGGTCGGGCGCGGCGCCAGCGGCCAGTTCGCCGGGCTCACCCTGGGCAGCGAGGTGCGCTCGGGCCAGAACACCTGGCAGGTGGTCGGCATCTTCGAGGCCGACGGCGGCGTCAACGAGACCGAGATCTGGTGCGACGCCCGGGTGCTGCAGGGCGCCTACCGGCGCGGCAACACCTACCAGCTGGTGCTCGCCAGGCTCGACTCGACCGACACCTTCGACACGTTCCGCGACTGGCTCACCAGCAACCCGCAGCTGAACGTCCAGGTGCGGCGCGAGACCGAGTACTACGCCCAGCAGTCGCGGGCGCTCACCGGGCTCATCCGGACGGTGGGCTTCGGCATCGCGTTCCTGATGGGCATCGGGGCGGTGTTCGGGGCCATCCTCACGATGTACACCGCGGTGTCGACCCGGTCACGCGAGATCGCCACGCTGCGCGCGCTCGGCTTCAACGCCACCTCGGTGGTGGTGTCGGTGATGGTTGAATCGCTGGCCCTGGCGGCCATCGGCGGGGCGGTCGGCGGCCTGCTCGCCTACCTGGCGTTCAACGGCTACCAGACCTCGACGATGAACTTCCAGACCTTCAGCCAGGTGGCGTTCGCGTTCCGGGTGACGCCGGCGCTGCTCGGGCTGGGCCTGGTCTACGCGCTGCTGATGGGCCTGGTCGGCGGGCTGTTCCCGGCGATCCGCGCCGCGCGGCTGCCGATCCCGGCGGCACTGCGCGAACTCTGATGAGCGCCACGTAGGGCGGAGCTTCAGCTCCGCCGGAGAGGCACTTACCGCGGCAGCCCCGGCACGTCGGTGCGGACCTTGTAGAGCGTCTTGCCGGCGGTGACGTAGAGCGTGCGCATGTCGGGTCCGCCGAAGGCGTTGTTGGTGATGTAGTCCTCGGCGATCGGGATGAACGACAGCAAGGTGCCCTGCGGCGAGATCACGTAGACGCCGGTCTTGTTGGCGAGGGTCTCGGCGGTGCCGCGCAGCTGGTTCATCCCCGCCGACGCGTAGAGGTTGCCGGCGGTGTCGATGCTCATCCCGTCGGCGCTGCGGCCCGGCGAGAAGTCGTAGTGGACCCGCATGTTGCGCACCGTGCCGTCGGGCTGCAGGTCGTAGCGGCGGATCAGCCGGGCGCCACCTTCGGCGCCATTGGCTTCGACCAGGTACAGGGTGCGGTCGTCGGGCGAGATCTGGATGCCATTGGGCCGTTGCACGTCGGGCGCGGCCAGGATGCGGGTGACCTGGCCCGGCGCGTCGATGCGATACACGGCGGCGCCGTTCAGCTCGGTGAAGTAGAGCCGGCCCTTGCCGTCGATGGTGACGTCGTTGGGGCCGACCAGCGGCTGGCCGTCGACGCGCTCGGCCAGCACTTCCACGGCACCGGTCTTCAGATCGGTGCGGGTGACCCGCGGAATGCCCTTGACGGTCACGCCGGGCCGGCTGAACTCGGCGCCCTCGCAGGCGACGAGGCGGCCCTGCGGGTCGATGAGCAGGCCGTTGGCGGCGTTGCTCCGCTCGCGGTAGACCGACAGCACGCCGTCGGCGCCGAGCTTCATGATCCGCTGGGTGACGATGTCGGTGAAGTACACCGAGCCGTCGGCGGCCACCGTGGGGCCCTCGGTGAAAGCCACCGTCGTCGCCACCTCGACCTGCGGCTGCGCCAGGCCGTGCGTCGCGGCGACGCCAAGCACGGCAGCGATCACGACCACGCGGGATGCGGGGTGGGACATCACGGCGACCTCCAGCGACCCCGGGGCACGCGACGACGCGCGGGAGTCGGGGTCGGCCGCGGCGCCGTGCGCGGGATTATAGGCGCGCGGGTCGGGGACGGCGGCCCTGGGGACGGCAGGCGCGGTCGGGCGACGCTCGCGATAGACTCCGGCCCGGACGGGAGGCTCGCATGACGCACACGGGAATCCGCCTGGGACTCATCGCCATGGTCGTCGTCGCGGCACTGGCCGGCGCGTCGGCCCGGCAGGCGACGGCCGCAAAGAAGGGGTATTTCATCGCCGAGGTCGACGTCACCAACCCGCAGCAGTACGGCGAGTACGCCAAGCTGTCGCCCGGCGTGATCGAGAAGTTCGGCGGCCGGTTCATCGCCCGCGGCGGCCAGGTGGCGTCCCTCGAGGGTGCGGCGGCCGCCCCTCGCGTGGTGATCGTCGAGTTCCCCAGCTTCGAACGCGCGCAGCAGTTCTACAACTCCCCCGACTACCAGACGATCCGCAAGCTGCGCGTCGGCGCCGCCAACTTCCGCGGCGTGCTGGTCGAAGGCCTGTAGAAGCGGCGGGAACCGCCGGCGCCCGGCCGCTGTTCCAGTAGGATGGGACGTCGTGCGGGCCCGGAGTGGCCGGGCCGCCGCGAGCCCGCCCGCGCTGGAAGGACACGATGGACACCTACTACCACCCGCCCGATCTGGCGAAGTTCGCCGAGATCGGCAAGGACGCCCCGGATCTCTGGAAGAAGTTCGCCGAGTGGTACGGGGCGGTGTTCGCGGAGGGTGCGCTCAGCGAGCGCGAGAAGGCGCTGATCGCCCTGGCCGTGGCGCACGCCGTGCAGTGCCCCTACTGCATCGACGCCTACACCGGCGGCTCGCTCGAAAAGGGCGCCACGCCGGACCAGATGACCGAAGCCATCCACGTCGCGGCGGCGATCCGCGGCGGCGCCTCGCTCGTCCACGGCGTGCAGATGCGGAACCATCTCGACAAGCTGTCGATGTAGGGCCCAGGGACCCGGGACGATGGCCCTGCCCACGCTCCTGAACGCCCGCTCGCCGCTGGCCGAGCCGGCCTGTCAGCGCTCGCTGCTCGCCGCGCTGCCGCTGGCGCGGAGCTTCGAGGACGCGGTCGGCGGCGATCCGCTGACCGCCGCCGGCATCGACGTGCTCCAGGTCAACGTCGGCAAGCGCTGCAACCAGGCCTGTCACCACTGCCACGTCGATGCCGGGCCCGACCGGCGGGAGGTGATGCCGGACGACGTGGTCGAGGCGTGCCTGGCGGTGCTGGCCGGCTCGACGATTCCGACCCTCGACATCACCGGCGGCGCGCCCGAGATGCACCCGCGCTTCCGCGATCTGGTCGCCCGGGCGCGACGGCTCGGCCGTCGGGTGATCGATCGCTGCAACCTCACCATCACGACGCTGCCCAACTACAGCGACTTGCCGCGCTTCCTCGCCAGCCACCGCGTCGAGGTGGTGGCCTCGCTGCCCTCCTACGCCGCGTCGCAGACCGACCGGCAGCGCGGCGAAGGCGTGTTCGCGGCGTCGATTGCCGCGTTGCGCGAGCTGAACGGCGTCGGCTACGGCGTCGACGGCACCGGACTCGACCTCACGCTGGTCACCAACCCGGTGGGCGCGTTCCTGCCGGCCGGCCAGGCGGCGCTGGAGCGCGACTGGAAGCGCGAGCTGCACCGCCGCTACGGCATCGTGTTCACGCGGCTGTTCACCATCACCAACATGCCGATCAGCCGCTACCTCGAGTGGCTCGAGCAGTCGGGCAACCTGCAGGGCTATCTCGACAAGCTGGTGCAGGCCTTCAACCCGGCCACCCTGCCCGGCGTGATGTGCCGCACGACGCTCAGCGTCGGCTGGGACGGCCGGCTCCACGACTGCGACTTCAACCAGATGCTCGATCTGCCGGTGATGCACGGCCAGCCGCCGACGATCCTCGACCTGGCCGGCGACCCGGCGGCGCTGACCCGGATTGCCCGGCGGCCGATCGTCACCGGCCCGCACTGCTTCGGCTGCACCGCCGGGGCCGGCAGCAGCTGCGGCGGGGCGACGACGTAGCCGCCCCTGATGACGATGCGCCGGCGAGGACTGCTCGGATGGATGCTGGCGCTGGTGGCGGCGTTGGCCTTGCGCGCCGCGCCGCCGGCTGCCGCCGACGAAATTCGCGTCGCCACCTCGGGCGCGTTCACGGCGGCCTACCTCGAGCTGGCCGCCGACTTCGAGCGTCGCACCGGCCACCGGGTGACGACCGCGGCGACGTCGATGGGCGTGGGCGAGACGTCGATTCCGGCCCGGCTCGCCCGCGGCGAGCCCCTCGATCTGGTGATCGTCGCCGCCGACGCCCTCGACGGCCTGATCGCCGACGGTCACGTCCGGGCCGGCAGCCGCGTCGATCTCGCCCGCTCGGCCATCGGCATGGCGGTGCGCCGCGGCACCCCGAAGCCCGACATCAGCACCGTCGAGGCCCTGACCCGCACGCTCCTGGCGGCGCCGTCGATCGCGTACTCGGCGAGCGTCAGCGGCACGTATCTGTCCACCGAGCTCTTCCCGCGGCTGGGCATCGCCGACCAGCTGGCCGCCAGGAGCCGCCGCATCGAGGGCGAGCGGGTCGGCGCCGTCGTCGCCCGCGGCGAGGCGGCGGTCGGCTTCCAGCAGCTGAGCGAGCTGTACCCGATCGAGGGCATCGACGTCGTCGGGCCGCTGCCCGACGCGGTGCAGCGCGTGACGGTGTTCGCGGCCGGGATCGGCCGCGCCGCGCCGGCGGCCACGGCCGCGGCGGCGCTGCGCGACTTCCTGGCCTCGGCGGACGCGGTGGCGGTGATCAGGCGATCGGGGCTCGATCCGGTCGCCGGATCCCGCTGAACCCGACACGTTCCGGCCGGATCCGACACTCCGATTGGGCGCCAGCAACAGCTGTCCCGCCGCGGAGGAGCACATGCGGGTCATCCTGATCGTGCTCGGGATTCCGATCTACCTGGTATTGCGCGAGTTCGACGTCCCGATGCGGTGGGCGAGCGTGGTGGCGATCCTGCCCTTCGCCCTCGCCGAGGCTTCGGGTCGGCTCGGTGGGCCGTACGAGAAGTCGGCGCGCGAGGTGATGATGGAGGACTCCTCGTCCGACCCCGACTCCAGGTCCTGAGCCGGCGGCGGTTGCACACATTCCGGGGCCGGCCCTGCAGGCCCCCGGGCACCGGACGATACGATGGCCGCAGCCAGCCGTCCCCCGGCGGGTGGCATCGCTCATCGTCGTGTTGCGCACCACGGTCGGCATCCTGATCTTCCACGACGTCGAAGTCCTCGACTTCGCCGGTCCGTTCGAGGTGTTCTCGCGCACCCGCCTGCTGCCCGGCGTCGAGGCCCGCCGTGCCGACGACAGCGCGCCGTTCTCGGTATTCACCGTCGCCCGCCGCCTCGAGCCGATCGTCGCCACCGGCGGCCTGCGGGTCGAGCCGCAGTTCGCCTTCGACACCGCGCCGGCCATCGACGTCGTGGTCGTGCCCGGCGGCTTCGGCACCCGGCCGCTCCTCGACGACGACCGGGTGGTGGAGTGGATCGGCGCGGTGGCCGCGAAGGCCTCGCTGGTCACCTCGGTGTGCACCGGCGCGCTGCTGCTGGCCAAGGCCGGCCTGCTGCGCGATCGGCGCGCCACCACCCACTGGGGCGCCCTCGACGCCCTGGCCGCCATCGATCCGACGATCGCCGTCGATCGCAGCGCGCGCGTGGTGGACGACCGGGTCATCACCTCGGCCGGGGTCGCGGCCGGTATCGACATGGCGTTCCACGTCGTGTCGAAGGTGTGCGGCGACGACGTCGCCAGCGAGACCGCGCGCTACATCGACTATCCCTGGGTCCGCGGCGCCACCACCGTCGGTCGCGCCTGAGCGGCGCCGGCCTCGACCCGCCGGCTATACTGGGCGGTCGTGCTCGCCGCCCTGAAGTCCGACCAGCCGGTCGTCGCCGTGGAGTTGCGTCCGCCTCGGGCCGAACTCGCGGCCGCCGCCGGCATCGACGCCTGGATCGACACCTACCACGCCATCCGCGGCCTGGTGCGCCAGGGCGTCCGCGTCATGGTCACCGACAGCGCCGTCGGCGCCCAGGAAGAGAACAACCTGCGCCACCTGGTGAACAACCTCGGGCCCGACGTGCCGCGCGATCGCGTCGTGCCCTTCCTGACCACGAAGCACTCGCTCGAGTTCTGCCTGGCCTACGCCGACCAGGTGGTGCAGCACGAGTTCCCGGCGCTGGTCGTGCTCGGCGGCGACAAGCACGTCGGCCGGCCGCGATCGGTCGAACACGCCTGGCAGCTGCGCCGGTTGATCCGACAGCGGCATCCGGGGCTGCCGCTCGGCGGCTGGGCCAATCCGGCCGCCGATCCCGCCGGGCAGGTGGCCTTCGTCGGCGGCGCCGAGTTCACCGCCGACTTCTACCTGACGCAGATCGTCTCGCACCACCGGCTGCGCGACGTCGAGGCGTTCCTCGGCGCCGCGGGCGACGCCGGCATCACCGCGCCGGGCATGTTCGGGGTGTTCTACTACCGCTCCGCCAATCCGGCCACGCTGGAGATCCTGCGCCAGTTCCTGCCGGTGCCGATCGACGAGCTGACGGCCGAATTCGCCGCCGGCGCGACGCCGATTGACGTCTGCGCCCGCACGCTGCGCGAACTCCACGCCGTCGGCGTGCGGCACTTCTACCTGAGCAACCTGCCGCTCATCCGCACCGCGGCGGTGCTGCGCGCCATTCTCGATCGCGCCGGCCTTGTAAAGACGTCGTAAAGCATCTCGCCGCGACGTTGTTAAGGCGTCGTAAAAGCATCGATGCCGGGGCCATCGTGCCGCGGCGGCCGGCATAGAATCAAACGTCCGGTTCGGCGCCGGCTGGCTCGTCCCGAGCCCCGAGACCCGAGCCCCGAGTCCCAGAGAGCAATGGGTTCCTTCATCGACTCCGTTCCGATGTCCGGCATCGTCAAGATCCGCGACATGATGTTCACCGTCAAGAACCCGTTCCGCCTCGATCAGGGCGACGTCAGCTTCGACGCGCCCGACAGCGTCAAGGAAGGGTTTCTGAAGGCGGTGCGCGAGAACCACACGCACTACCTGCCCACCACCGGTCTGCCCCGTCTGCGCCAGCTGGCCGCGCAGAAGCTGCGCGACAAGAACCACGTGCCGGTGGAGACGGACGACGACGTCATCATCACCAACGGCGGCATCCACGGCCTGTTCGCCGTGTTCCACGCGCTGCTCGAGCCGGGCGACGAGGTGATCCTCCCCGATCCGCAGTGGCCGCCGACGATGGCGATCATCCAGTGGGCCGGCGGGGTGCCGAAGCAGGTGCCGCTGCACGAGTCGCTGGCCTTCCGCTGGGACCTCGACGAACTCGAGCGGGCGATCACGCCGAAGACGAAGATTCTCTACCTGAACTCGCCCAACAACCCGAGCGGCGGCAGCCTGACCCGCGCCGACCTCGAGCGGATCGCGGCCATCGCCCGCGAGCGCAACCTGTGGGTGGTGTCCGACGAAGCCTACGAGGACGTGCTCTTCAACGCCGAGCACATCAGCATCGCCTCGCTGCCGGGGATGTACGAGCGCACCATCCCGTGTTACACGCTCAGCAAGTCCTACGCGATGACCGGCGTGCGGGTCGGCTACTTCGCGATGAAGGACGCCGCGATGCGCGCCCGGGCGGTGAAGCTGGTGCTCTACACCGCCAGCAACGTCAGCTCGATCGCCCAGTACGGCGCCATCGGCGCCCTCGAGGGCTCGCAGCAGTGCCTGGAGGACTTCCGCACCGAGCTGATGGCGCGGCGCGATCTGTTCTACGCCGGCATCCGCGACGTCGCGCCCCAGGTGTTCTCGGGCAACCCGCCCGAGGGCGCCTTCTACGCCTTCCTCAAGATCAACCCCGCCTGGGCGCGCGAGATGCACCTCGACCGGACCGAGTCGCTGTCGTGGGCGGTGGTCGAGTACCTGATCAAGCAGGCGCGCATCGGCTGTGTGCCAGGCCAGGACTTCGGGCCGCAGAGCGAGGGCTACATCCGCTTCTGCACCGCCCGCAGCCGTCAGGAGCTGACCGGCGCCCTCGAGTCGATGCGGGTGGCGCTGGGCGCGACCGTGTAATACCCCCCGGCCCGCCGGGCCGGGTGGATTGCCCGCGCCCGGCGCACGGCCCGATGGCACAATCGTCGGGTCTTGGCGACGTCTTCCGCGGCTCCCGCTGCCGCCGCGCCGCCGGCGGCCGCCGGCCCGGGCCGGATCCTCTTCATCGACCTGGCCCGCGCCATCGCCGTGCTGCTGATGGTGCAGGGCCACACCATCGACGCCCTCCTCCATCCCGACTACCGTACGAGCCTGCAGTACAACGCCTGGCTCTACATGCGCGGCCTGACGTCGTGCACCTTCCTGTTCCTGTCGGGGGCGGCCTTCAGCCTGACCGCGCAGCGGCACTGGGACGAGCAGCGGCGGTTCTCGCGCCGGGCGCTGAAGCGGATCCGGCGGCTCGCGTTCTTCCTCGCCCTCGGTTACTTCGTGAAGTTCCCGATGGGCAGGTTCGCCCACCTGCCGTTCGCCAACGACGAACGGTGGCGCTCCTTCCTGGCCGTGGACGTGCTGCAGAACGTGGCGCTGACGCTGCTCGGGCTGCAGGCGCTCATCTGGGTCACCCGCCGGCCGCGGACCTTCGCGGTCGTCTGTGCCTGGGTGGCCGGATTGGTCGTCGGGCTGACCCCGCTGCTGCACGGCGTGGACGTCCGCGGCTGGCTGCCGCTGTGGCTGGCCTCGTACGTCAACCAGGAGACCGGCTCGCTCTTCCCGCTGTTCCCGTGGGCGGCCTTCACCCTGCTCGGGGCCACCTTCGGCGTCACCGCCGGCCCGTGGGCCACGCGCGATCACCTGCGGCTGCTCGCCCGCGGGCTGTTCCTGACCGGGGCGGCGCTGGTCATCGGCGCGGCGGTGGCCGGCAGCTACGGCTGGTTCGAGTACGGCAGCCACGACTGGTGGCGGGCCAGTCCGCTCTCCTTCGTGCAGCGCTTCGGGTCGGTGCTGCTGCTGCTCTCGGTGGTCGCCGCCGTCGGCCACTACGTCACCCGGCTCACCCCGCCGCTGCAGGGCCTGGCCGAGGAGTCGCTGCTCGTCTACGCCGTGCACATCGCCGTGCTCTACGGCTCGTTGTGGACCGTCGGCCTGGGCACGCGGCTCGGCCCGCAGCCGCCCGGCGTCGTGCTGACCTGGATCGTGGTGATGCTGCTGGCGATGACCGGGCTGGCGCTGGTGTGGAACCACCTCCAGCGCGTCCATCCCCGGCTGGCGGTGGCGTGCCGGCTGGCGACGCTGGCCCTGCTCGTCTACCCGCTGCTGTGAACCGGCCGGGCCGGCGTCGCGCGGATCTGCACACGGAACGGCGCCGCGACGGCCACGGCCACGGTTGACGACTGGACCGCGGGCCACCCCTCGGCACATGCTGACCGGTGATGACTCCCGAGTACGCCATCCGCCCTGCGACCGCGGCCGACATCGACACGCTGGTCAGCTTCACGCTCGCCGAGGCCCGCGACGCCGAACGGCGCACCCTGGACGTCGAGGGCGCCCGCCGCGGTGTGCTCGGCGCCTTCGACACCCCGCCGCGGGCCGCCTACTGGGTGGCGCAGACCGCCGCCGGCCGCGTCGTCGGCTGCATGTCGGTGGTCACCGAGTGGAGCAACTTCCTGGGCGGGAACTACTGGTGGGTGCAGAGCCTGTACATCCTCCCGGAACATCGCGGCCAGGGCCTGGTCGATCAGATGCTGGCCCACCTGTCGGCACAGGCGACCGCCGCCGGCGCGCTCGACCTGCGGCTCTACGGCTACAACACCAACGAACGGGCGCTGCGCGCCTACCAGCGCTGCGGCTTCGAGCTGTCGCCCTACATCATGCTGACCAAGCCGCTGCGCGGCCGGTAGCGCCTGGCCCCGTTGGCACGGAATCGGCGCCAGAATCGTGCCAATGGGGCCAGGCGCTATTTGAGTTCCGCGGCAGCGAACGCCTTCAACATGTCCTCGTCCGACGGCGGCGCCAGGATGCTGCCGGCGGCGAACGCCTCGCGCTGCGGGTAGGCCGAGGCGCGGACGCGCGCTGCGGCAGCGGCAAGGTCGTAGGCGGTGTGGCGCGGCGTCACGTCCGGGCCGAGCAGCAGCCAGTCGGCCCCGGGTCGGCCGAACGGCATGCCGACGCTGCCGGCGTTGACGACGCGGAGGCCGTTGACGGTGCGGTCGAATGGCATGTGCGTGTGGCCGCACACGACGACTGCCGCCTCGACGCCGGCGAAGGCGGGTGCCAGCCGCTCCGCAGTGGTGAGCCGGGTGATGATCTCGACGTCGCTGCGCGGCGTGGCGTGGCAGAACAGCACCTCGCCCAGCCCGTGCACCGTCAACGTCACCGTCGCCGGCCAGGCGTCGAGACGCGCCGCAGCGGCCTCACTGATCGCGGTTCCCGACCAGCGCACGGCCTCGACGAACGCCGCCGGCACCTCCCCGCTGACGTCCTCGCCGCGGCGCGCCGCCAGCGACACGCGATCGCCGTTGCCGCGCAGGTAGTGGACCGGGCAGGCCAGTGCCGCCAGTGCTGCGAGGCACTCGGCCGGCATCGGTCCCGGCAGCACGTCGCCGCCGACGACGATCGCGTCGACGCCGGCCGCGCGCACCTCGTCCAGCACCGCCTCGAGTGCCGGCAGGTTGCCGTGGATGTCGCAGAGGGCGGCGATGCGCATCGACGTCTCGCGCCGCTCACACACCGAACTGGCGCAGGTGGTGATCGGTGTGCTTGTGGGCGAGCACCCCCCAGTCCTCGCGGGTCATCGGGCCGAAGGCCGGATGGGTCGGCGCAAGCGTGGTCGCGATCGCCAGGCGTTCGAGCAGCGCCGCGAAGGCGGCGAGCTCGGCGTCGAGATCGGCGTCGCTCGAGCGCGCGAGCAGCTCGGGCGCGGTCGGCGCGCTGCGCGGCATCGGCAGGACGTGGACGAACAGAGCGCGCACCGGCCGCAGGCGCAGGAACGGCGGCGCCTTGGTGGCCACCGTCAGCTCGCCCAGCGCCATGCGGGCGGCGTCGTTCAGGTGAGCGACCATCGCCGCCACCGACAGGCGCCCCCAGCGCGCGGTATGTGCCGGCGTGAGCAAAGCGGCGCGGCGGGCCAGGTCGGCGCGCGCGGCCGGATCCCAGATCGAAGCCATGAGGCGCATCCTACCGCGGCGACGCCGATCACGAATCGTCGCGGAACCACGGGCCCGGCCGCGAAGACAAGTCGGAGACACGACGGCCACGACGTGGCGATGACAAGTCGGAGACAGTGCCGCGCAGCACCGCCACGCGACGCCGCCGACCGCGGCGGGCGCCTGCGAATCGTGCTTGTCGGTGCCATGACGGCGTAATAGAGTCCGAGCGCGGCGCCCCCGTCGTGCGGCGCTGCCCCGTCGTTCGACTCGTACTACTGGAGGACTGCGCGTATGAAGCGCCTGTTACCGTTCGTTCCCGTCGTGGTCGCGCTCGCCGTCATGGCGGCGCCCACCTCGCCGCCGCTGGTCGCTCAGTCCCGGGCCAAGGCCACCAACGTGCCGGTGATCCCCCACGAGCCGGTGCCCAACTTCTTCAAGAACCCGCCGGGCATCTACACCGGCGAGAACATGGGCATCGCCACCAACTCGAAGGGCAACATCTACATCTACCACCGCGCCTACGAGACGCGGCTGTTCGAGTACTCGCCGCAGGGCACCTTCATCCGCGAGATCGGCCGCAACAACTACGGCTTCGCCTTCGCCCACTCGGTGCGCGTCGACGCCGAGGACAACATCTGGGCGGTGGACGAAGGCACCGACATGCTGGTCAAGTTCAGCCCCGAGGGCCGGGTGCTGATGGTGATCGGCCGCCGCGAGGATCCGACGATGTCGATCCTCAACATGCCGGGCCCCGGCGTCTACCACGGCCGCAACGAGAAGTACCGCTTCGGCCGCCAGACCGACGTCGCCTTCGACCAGCAGGGCAACATCTTCGTCAGCGACGGCTACTTCGACGCCCGCGTCGTCAAGTACGACAAGTACGGCCGCTTCATCAAGGCGGTGGGCAAGCGCGGCAGCGCCAACCTCGAGTTCAACACCCCGCATTCGATCGCCACCGACTTCCAGGGCAACGTCTACGTCGGCGACCGCGGCAACGCCCGCGTGCAGGTGCTCGACAACGACCTCAACTGGAAGGCCAACTACACCACCGTCGGCAACCCGTGGGGCGTGTGCGTGTCGGGCGGACCGGGGCCGAAGAACCCCGGCAAGCAGTACCTCTACTCGACCAACTCGTGGCCGGACAGCCAGCCGGCCGGCCCGGCCGAGTACACCGGCGAAATCTACAAGATGGAGCTCGACGGCACGATCGTCGGCAAGTTCGGCAAGGCCGGCAAGGCGCCCGGTGAGTTCGCCACCGTGCACCAGATGGACTGCCGCGACCCCAACGTCATCTACACCGCCGAGATCAACGACTGGCGGTCGCAGAAGATCCTGCTCAAGCCGGGCGCGATGACCAGCCAGGGAGGTGCGCAGTGAGCCGCGCCCGCCTGCTCTCCGGTCTGGCCGCGGCGCTGGTCGCCGGCGGCGTGATGGTCGGCGCCCAGGGCGCCGTGCCCGAGATCGCGTTCGACTCGAACGCCGACCTGCTGCGCACCCCGCTCGACGTCTTCGTCGGCGAGGTGGGCGGCGTCGCCGCCAACTCGAAGGGCCAGATCTACGTCTACACCCGCACCGGGCACCCCTACGCCACGCTCGGCGACAACCGGACGTTCTACCGCGGCGGCGCCAAGCTGTTCCAGTTCGACGCCAGCGGCAAGTTCGTGCGCGAGCTGGGCCAGGACGTCTACGGCTTCAACGGCGCATACGGCCTGCGCATCGATCCACAGGACAACATCTGGACCATCGACGTCGGCGCCAACCAGGTCGTGAAGTTCGACGCCGAGGGCCGCGTGGCGATGGTGCTCGGCCGCAAGCCCGAGACGATGCTGGTCCGGCCGCGCGAGGGCGGCGGCCCGGGCGGTGGTGGCGGCGGCGGAGGCGGCGGCGCCGCGGCGGCCAACCGCCGGCCGGGCGAGGGCGTCCCCGGCACCGGCTTCTCCAAGCCGACCGACGTCGCCTGGGACAGCGCCGGCAACGTCTACGTCACCGACGGCATCGGCGCCAACAACCGCGTCGTCAAGACCGACAAGTTCGGCCACTTCCTCACCCAGTGGGGCGCCACCGGGTCTGGCCAGGGCGAGTTCAACGGCGCCAAGGCCATCGCCGTCGACAAGGCCGGCGACGTCTACGTGCTCGACACCGGCAACAAGCGGGTGCAGATCTTCGACCCGCAGGGGACCTACAAGCGCGAGTTCGCCTTCGCCGGCACGGCGCTGACCATGTGCATGACCCGTGGCGCCACGCAGTACCTCTACATCTCGCATGCCGGCGACACCGACGGCATGGAGGACGCGGCGATCTTCAAGGTCGGCCTCGACGGCAAGGTGCTGGGCAAGTTCGGCAGCGCCGGCAAGCGGCCGAAAGAATTCGGCCTGGCCAACTCGATCGACTGCCGCAACGAGAACGAGCTGCTGGTCGGCGAGCTGACCAACTGGCGCGTCCAGAAGGTCACGCTGAAGGGCGGCGGGGCCACGCGCTGAGCGACAACACCGTGGGGGCGGGCGGCGGAGCGCCGCCCGCCTTCCACGATCGTGCCGCGAGACGTTCTAGTCGCGCGAGTCGCGGCTCCACGGCACCGACGCCGTCGACTGGCGGAAGGCCGGCAGTGCCCAGCCGTAGCGCATCGCCAGCCCCCTCACCGCGAAGGCCACCAGGAACCCCGCCACCATCGCCGCCTGACGACCGACGCCGGCGTGTGCGGCGCCCACGTAGCTGCAGGCGCCCAGCACCGAGGCGGTCACGTAGATCTCGCGGCCGAGCAGCACCGACGGCACCTGGCCCAGCGTGTCGCGGATGATTCCGCCCACCGACGCCGTGATCGCGCCCATGGCGATCGCCACCAGGGCCGGCGCGCCGACATCGGACGCCTTCACGGTGCCGGCCACGCTCACCAGCGCCAGCCCGAACGCGTCGAACCACAGGTAGACGCGGTAGCGCGACTCGACCAGCGGCGTCACGAAGTACATCACGACGGCCGTGACCAGGCTGGCGGTGACGGCGACGGGGTTCTGCACCCAGAACACCGGGACGTCCAGCAGCAGGTCGCGCACGGTGCCGCCGCCCACGCCCGTGATGACGGCGAACCACATGAACGCCATCACGTCGAGGCGCTTGCGCGAGGCGACGAGCGCGCCGGACACGGCGAACACCACGACCGCCAGGATGTCCACGACGTGGATCAGGCGGAACAGGCTGTCGCTGTCGACCAACGGCGTCGGCACGGATGCAGCCTTCCGTCGGCGGGTCAGCGCAGCGTGCGGAAGAACGCCCGCACGTCGTCGACGAGGAGCCGGGGTTGCTCGAGAGCGGCGAAGTGGCCGCCCGCGGGCATCGACGTATGGCGGGTCAGGTTGTAGCGCGCCTCGAGCCAGCGCCGCGGCGCCCAGATGATCTCCTTCGGAAAGTCGGCGCAGGCGGTCGGCGTCTCGATGCGGCCCGGCAGCGGCGGCGTGGTCGGGTGGCGGCTCTCGTAGTAGATGCGCGCCGACGACCCGGCGGTCTGGGTGACCCAGTAGAGCGTGATGTTGGTGAGCAGCTCGTCGCGGCTGAAGACCCGTTCGGGATCGCCGTCGCAGTCGCACCAGGTGCGGAACTTCTCGACGATCCACGCCGCCAGGGCCACCGGCGAGTCGTTGAGCGCCAGGCCGATCGTCTGCGGCTTGGTGCCTTGAATCTGCTGATAGCCGGTCTCCTCGGCCTGGAAGACCTGGCGCGTCTTCAGCCGGGCCAGCTCGGCCGCGGTGAGCCCGGCGTTCGGATCGCCGGCCGGCGGCGCCGCCGTGCACATGTTCAAGTGCAGGCCGGCCACGTGCCCGGGATCGCGCGCCGCCACCTGGGTGCCGATGATCGCCCCCCAGTCGCCGCCCTGCACCCCGTAGCGCGTGTAGCCGAGCCGGGCCATCAGCGCCGCCTCCAGGCGGGCGATCCGCGCCGGGTCCCAGCCGGGCTCGTGCGGCGCCTCCGAAAACGCGAAGCCGGGAATCGACGGCATCACGACATGGAAGGCGTCGGCGGCGGCGCCGCCGTGTGCCGGCGGGTCGGTGAGCGGGCCGATGATCGTCGTGAACTCGGCGATCGATCCCGGCCAGCCGTGGGTCACCAGCAGCGGCATCGCCCCCGGGTGGGACGAGCGGCGATGCACGAAGTGCACGCGCAGGCCGTCGATGGTGGTCGTGAACTGCTCCATCGCGTTCAGCCGCCGCTCGGCGGCCCGCCAGTCGAACCCGTCGCGCCAGTAGGTGACCAGTCGGCGCAGGTACTCGACGTCGGTGCCGAGCGTCCAGCCGCTGCCGTTCAAAGGCGGCAGCAGCCGGGGCGAGCGCAGCCGGGCGCGCAGGTCGCGCAGCACGGCGTCGGGCACGGCGATGCGAAACGGCCGGATGGCGGTGTCGCCGGCCGCGATGGCCGCGGGCTGCGCCGCAACGGTGGCGCCTGCCACGGGCCACCCGGACATCGCCCACGAACCGGCGGCGATCGCGCCCGCCGCGACGAAGAGGCGAAGCGTGCGGTTCACCGGCCTACGGTAGCGCAGGTGGCAGCCGTCGTCGCCCGGATCACGCCGGGGCCGGCGCGGTGAAGATCAGGCGGTTGCCCGACGGGTCGGCGACGGCCATGTCGCGCCCCCACGGCCGGGTCACGATGCCCGGGCGGGCGTGGCGGTACGCCTTGGCCAGCAGCTCGGCCCGCAGGCCGTCGAGATCGGCGGTCGCGATGCGCACCGCCGACCCCGGCGTCGCATCGCCGTGGTGGCCGCTCAGGTGCAGCACGCACCCCTCGCGGCTGACCTGCAGGTAGAGCGGCAGGTCCGGCGCGAAGCGGTGTTCCCAGTCGACGGCGAAGCCGAGGAAGTCGACGTAGAACGCGCGGGTCGCCGCCTCGTCGAACATCCGCAGGATCGGCACCACCTGGCTGAAGCGCATCGCGGTCACTTGACGTGGCGGCCGCCGTCGACGCGCACGGTCTCGCCGGTGACGAAGTCGGTGGTGACCAGGAACGCCACCGCCCTGGCGATCTCCTGCTCGCCGCCCCAGCGCCCGACCGGGGTGGCGCGCTCGACGGCGGCGCGTTCCTCGGGCGTCATGTCGGGCGGCGCGAGGATCGGGCCCGGCGCGACGGCGTTGACGAGGATCTGGTCGCCCGCCAGTTCGAGCGCCAGGGCTTCGGTGAGCGCCTTCACCCCGGCCTTGGCGACGTAGTAGGCCAGATAGCCGGGATAGCGCGGACGGCCGCTGGCGGCAACCCAGTCCGAGAAGTTGACGATGCGGCCACCGCCGGCCTGGCGCATGTGTGGGACGGCGGCCCGGCTGCACAGGAAGGCGGCGCGCAGGTCGATCGACAGCTGGCGATCCCAGTGTCCCTCGTCCTGGTCGTCGAACGGCACGTGCGCGTAGTGCGACGCCATGTTGACGAGCACGTCGAGACGGCCGAACGCCGCGGCGGCCTCGTTGACGGCGGTGCGGCATTCGAGCGGGTCGGCGAGATCCGCCTTCAGGGTCAGCGCGCGGCGGCCGCGCTGCCGCACCACCCCGGCGCCACGGTCCGCCGCTTCGGACGACATCCGGTAAGTGAACGCCACGTCGGCGCCGCCGTCGGCCAGGATCTCGGCAATCGCCGCGCCCATGCGCGCCCCGCCGGTGATGAGCGCCGCTCGTCCTCGCAGTTCCACGTTCCGCCTCCGTCCGGCCATCGTAGCCCGGGCGGCTGGTATCCTGCGGTCATGCCGATGTCGCACCGGGTGGCCCTGGGTGCCGCGGTGATCGCGGCCGGGCTGGCGTCGGCTCCTGCGGTCCGGGCGATCGAGGCCAATCTGCCGACCCAGGGGGTGGACGACGCCATCGTCTTCGCGCGCATGGCCCGCCACGAGGCGCGGCAGGCCTTCCACGACCGCTACGCCCGGACCCCCGGGGGCGCCGTGAGCCGCATCTCGATCGTCAGCGAGTACCGCCGGGTGGTGCTGCGGACCGAAGAGAAGATCCGCCTCGGCGACCGCAGCTACAGCGTGCGACAGCTCACCACCGAGCTCGAGCCGTGGCGCGGCCAGCTCGAGGTGATCGTCGACCTCGTGTTCCATCCCATGAACACCTACGTGGGCGTGCCGCTCATCGACGTGCTGCTGGCGCCGCTCGACGGCGGCGGCGACCGGACGCCGCTGGTCGCCGAGACCACCGACCGGATTCCACGCTTCGGCGGCTTCTTCGATCCGCCGCCGCCCGACGCGCCGTGGTGGCCGTTCCCGCCGCCGGCGCCGACGGTGACCGTGCGCCGCGACACGGTGACCGGCGGCTGGGTGCTGGCTCGATTCGACGCCACCCGCCTGGCAAGCGGCCGCTTCGACGTCGTGGTGAAGGACGGCGCCACCAGTCTCGGCAGCGCATCGTTCGATTTCGGGGCGTTGCGTTGATTCCCCGGTCCGTGGTCCCCGATCCCCGGTCCCTGTTCTAGAATCGCCCCTTGCGTCGCCGTCGGCCCCTGTCGCCGTCGCAGTTCCTGGCGTTCAGCTTTCTGGCCATCATCGCGGTGGGCGGACTCCTGCTGTCGCTGCCGATCGCGGCGGCCCCCGGCCGCCAGGTGGCGCCCGTCGACGCCTTCTTCACCGCGGTGTCGGCGGTGTGCGTCACCGGCCTCATCACCCTCGACACGCCGGTCGACTTCTCGACCTTCGGGCAGGTCGTGGTGCTGCTGCTCATCCAGGCCGGCGGGCTCGGCTACATGACCCTCAGCACCGTCTTCGTGTCGGCGCTGGGCCGCTCGGTCAGCCTGCAGGAACGGCTCACCCTGCAGGAAGCGCTGAACGTGCAGGACATGGAGGGCCTGGTGCGTTTCGCCGGCACGGTGCTCAAACTCACCCTGGCCTTCGAAGGGCTGGGCGCCCTGGCGCTGACCTTGCGCTGGTGGCCCGATCTCGGCTTCGCGCCGGCGCTGTGGCGAGGCGTGTTCCACGCCGTGTCGGCCTTCAACAACGCCGGCTTCACGTTGTGGAGCGACAACCTCATGTCGTGGCGCGGCGACGTGATCGTGAACCTGGTGGTCACCGGGCTCGTCATCGCCGGCGGCCTGGGGTTCTTCGTGTGGGCCGAGCTCATCGGCATCGACCGGCGCCGCGTCCGCCTGTCGGTGCACACCCGGCTGGTGCTGCTGACGACGGCGGTGCTGCTCGGGATCGGCACGGTGGCGATCCTGGCGCTCGAATGGCACAACCCGCGGACGCTGGCCCCCCTGGGCCTGGCCGACCGGGTCCTGGCGGCGTGGTTCCAGTCGGTATCGACGCGCACGGCCGGCTTCAACACCCTGGACATCGGGGCGCTGACCGCGCCGACGCTGTTCGTGATGATGGCGCTGATGTTCATCGGCGCCTCGCCGGGCAGTACGGGCGGCGGCGTCAAGACCACCACCTTCGCGATCACACTGGCGGCGTTGTGGGCCACCGTGCGCGGCGCCGACGACGCGGTGCTGTTCCGCCGCCGCCTGGCGGCCGAGACGGTGGCCAAGGCCTTCTTCATCTCGCTCATCGCCTTCGTGGTCATGAACGGGGTGGCCTGGCTGCTGCTGCTCACCGAAGGGCGCGACCTGCTGAAGACGCTGTTCGAGGCCACGTCGGCCTTCGGCACCGTCGGCCTGTCGATGGGCGAGGCCGGGGCGCCGGTGAGCCTGGCGGCGTTCTTCTCGCCGGCTGGAAAGCTCCTGGTGATGGCGATGATGTTCGTCGGCCGGGTTGGTCCGCTCACGTTGGCAATCGCCGTCGCCAAGCGGTCGCGGGCCCAGGCCAGACTGGGCTACCCGGAGGGCCGGGTGCTCATCGGCTAGCGGGGAGAGTCATGACCAAGCGGACGTTCGCGGTGATCGGGTTGGGGCGGTTCGGTTCCGCCATGGCGACCACGCTGGCGCAGCTCGGTCACGAGGTGATCGGCATCGACGGCGACGAGGAGCGCGTCACGGCGCTGGCCGACCAGGTGTCGCACGCTGTCAGGCTCGACGCCACCGACGAGCGGGCGCTGCGGGCGGCCGGCATCCAGGACGTCGACGTGGCGGTGGTCTCGATCGGCGAGAACATCGAGTCGAGCCTGCTGGTGGTCACCCTGCTCAAGGAACTGGGCATCGCCAACCTCGTCGCCAAGGCGGTGACGCCGCTCCATGGCCGCATCCTCGAGAAGCTGGGCGTCACCCGGGTGGTGTTCCCCGAGCGCGAGATGGCCATCCGCCTCGCCCACAGCCTGGTCATCCCCAACGTCCTCGACTACATCGAGCTGTCGGGCGACTTCTCGATCGTCGAGGTGCCGGCGCCGGCCGAGTTCTTCGGCAAGTCGCTGCGCGAGATCGGCCTGCGGGCCCGGTTCGGCCTGACCACGATCGCCATCAAGCGCGCCCACGCCGCCCCGGGCGAGGTGACCACCGTGTCGCCGGGCCCCGACGACATCGTCCGCGAGGGCGACGTCCTGGCCCTGCTGGGCAGCAACCAGCGGCTGGGGAACCTGGAGCAGATGCTGAAGGGATAGCACCGGGGCTCGGGACGGCGCTTCCCATCCCCGTAAGGCCTTTCGCGGACCGTAAGCGGCGCGATCTCGACGTCGCGGACCGCGGGTGAATTGCGCGGCAACGACGGTGGGACCGGCTGGCTCGGATCCTGCGTCACATGTCCGCCTGCCGCGGACTGGCCGCGGCCTCGATCTGCCCCTCAAGGAGTGCCACCCATGCGACCGACCACCAAGAGCCTGATCGCCGCCGCCGCGCTGCTCGTCGGATTCAGCGCCCAGGCCCAGGCCCAGACCCTCCGGCTGACCGCCGTGCTCTCGGGCGGCGAGGAAGCCCCGAACAAGGTCCTCACCGGCGCCGCCGGCACCGCCGAGGTCTTCGTCAACATGGCGACCCGGGAAGTCACCTACACCATCCACATCTTCAACCTGCCGAGCGGCACGACGGCGGGTCACTTCCACGTCGGCAGCACCGGCGTCGCCGGGCCGGTGGTCATCGACCTGACGCCGCCGCAGAACGCCTCGAACGACTACGTGTTGAGCGGCACGGTGACCCAGGCGATGTTCCGCGCCCGGGCCGACCAGGGCGTGCGCGACATGGACGACTTCATCCAGTCGCTGGTCGGCGGCCAGACCTACCTGAACATCCACACCGCCGTGAACCCGGGCGGCGAGATCCGCGGACAGCTCACCGTCGCGCCGTAGCCTGACGGCGCGACGCGCGCCGCCGACGGCCACGTGCGGCTCGTCCGACCCGAGCGGTCCCCGGCCGCGGCGGGCGGCCCGCACGTGGCCGGTATAATTGCCGGGCATGAAACTGTCGGTGATCATGCCCTGCTACAACGAGCAGGCGACGATCCGCGAGATCGTCGGCCGCGTGCAGGGCGTGGATCTCGGGGCGATCGAGAAGGAGATCCTGATCGTCGACGACGGGTCGAAGGACGGCACCCGCGACATCCTGCGCGGCATGGACGGCCGCGGCGGCGTGCGCGTGCTGCTCCAGGCCGTCAACCAGGGCAAGGGCGCCGCGGTGGCACGCGGCTTCGCCGAAGCCACCGGCGACATCGTGATCATCCAGGACGCCGACCTGGAGTACGACCCCGGCGAGTATCCGCTGCTGCTCAAGCCGATCCTCGACGGCAAGGCCGACGTCGTCTACGGGTCGCGCTTCCTCGGCGCCCAGGGCGGCCACCGCGTGCTCTACTTCTGGCACTCGATCGGCAACCGGCTGCTGACGCTGCTCTCCAACGCCGTCACCGACCTCAACCTCACCGACATGGAGACCTGCTACAAGGTCTTCGTGCGCGACGTGGCCAAGCGCCTCGACCTGCGCTCGCGCGACTTCGGCATCGAGCCGGAGATGACCTGCAAGGTGGCGCGGATGCGCGCCCGCATCTACGAAGTGCCGATCTCCTACAACGGCCGCACCTACGAGGAAGGCAAGAAGATCGGCCTCAAGGACGCCTTCAAGGCCGTCTACACCCTGCTGCGGTTCATGCGCTGGGAGGCGCCGGCCGGCGACGTCGGCGGCATCACGCTGCGGCGGATGGAACAGCTGGCGCCGTACAACCGCTGGCTGCACGACCGCTTCGACGCCTTCCTCGGCCGGCGCGTCCTCGAGGTCGGCTCCGGGGTCGGCAACCAGACCCGCTACTTCGCCGACCGCGAGCGGGTGGTGGCTTCCGACATCGAGCCGCACTACCTGCGCGAGCTGCGCCGGCGGTTCGAAGACAGCCAGAACGTCCGCGTCGCTTCCTTCGTGTTCCCGCTCGGCGACAGCGAACTGGCCGATCTCAAGCAGGAGCGGATCGACTCGATCGTGTGCATGAACGTGCTCGAGCACATCGAGCAGGACGCCGCGACGCTGCGCGACTTCGCCGCCGTGCTCGAACCCGGAGGGCGCCTGGTGCTGCTGGTGCCGGCGATGCCGGCGCTCTACGGGTCGCTCGACGTCGCCCTCCACCATTTCCGCCGCTACGACAAGGACGGCCTGACGCAGCTGGTCGAGGATTCGGGATTCGAGGTCACCGACATCCGCTTCCTCAACCGGCCCGGGGTCGTCGGCTGGTGGCTCAACTCGCGGGTCCTGAAGCGCACCGTGCTCCCCAAGGGCCAGCTCTCGGCGTTCAAGTGGCTGATGCCGCTGCTGCGCCGCGAGGAGGCGTCCCGGCCGTCGTTCGGCATGTCATTGCTCGTCCTGGGCACGCGGCGCTAGCACGATGCGCGGGGGCGACGCCGCGCCGCGATCGCTGAGCTGGGGGCTGGCGGCCGCCTACGGAGCGGCGGCGGTGGCAGTGACCTGGCCACTGGCGCTCGGCCCCACGACCAGACTCGCCGGCGACTACGGCGACTCGCTGTTTGTCGCCTGGGTCATGGCCTGGGTCGGCGACCACTTGTGGGCGGTGCTCGGCGGCGACTTCGGCGCCTGGACGGCGATGTGGCAGGCGCCGATCTTCGCGCCGGCGCCCGACGCCCTGACCTTCTCGGAGCACTTCCTCGCCCAGAGCGTGCAGGCCCTGCCGGTGCTCCGCCTGACCGGCAGCGCCATCGCCGGCTACAACTTCGTCTTCCTGGCCACCATCGCGTTGACCGGCCTGGCCGCGCACCAGCTGACGGTCCGGTTGTCAGGCCATCACCTGGCTGGCGTCGTCGCCGGCCTGACCTGCACGTTCTCGGACTACCGGTTCTTCTGGTCGATCGTCCACCTGCACACGCTGTCGATCCACTGGTGGATCCTCGCGCTGTGGGCGCTCGACCGGTTCGTGGCGACGGGCCGGGCGGCGGCGCTGGCCGGCCTGACGCTGGCGCTGGTGCTGCTGCATCTGTCGTCGAATTACCTGCTCGCCTACTGCGCGCCCTTCACCGTCGCCGTCGCGGTGTGGTCGATGGCGCGGCACGGACGGCTGCGCGACCCGCGTGTGTGGACCGGCCTGGCCATCGCCGCGGCGGCGTCGCTCCTGGTCGTGCTGCCGATCGCCGCCCGCTATCTGGCGACGCGCGAGGCGTTGCAGGTGGCCCGCACGGCACAGGAGATGGCCGGCAACTCGGCGTCGGTCGCGGCCTATCGCGGCGCGCTGCCGTGGCTCGGACCGCTGGCGGCGCTGGCCGTCGTCGGCGTGGCGGTCGGACCGGCCGGACCGCACGGTCTGTCGCGCCGCTCCCGCGGCGCGCTGCTGGCGTTCGCGGCCGCCGCGGTGGCCCTGTCGTTCGGCCCGATCGTCACGGTCGGCGCCACGACCGTCACCGGCCCCTACGCCCTCTTGAGCGCGGCGGTGCCAGGATTCAGCGGTCTGCGGGTTCCGCACCGCTTCGTCGCGGTGGCCACGGTGTTCCTGTCGATTCTGGCGGGATTCGGCGCGGTGTGGCTGGCGCGCTGGCGCGCGGGGCTGGTGGTGGTGGTCGCGGTCGTGGCGCTCTCGACCCGCACCGCGTGGTCGCGGCCGTTTCCGATCGACGTGCCGATCGTCAGCGCACCGCTGGCTCAGCCGCCGGCCTACCTCCATCCCGCCGTCTTCGCGCCGCCCAACCTGCCTCCGGGCGTGGCGGCGCCGCCGGTCTATTTTCGGGTACCACCCGAGGCCGTGCTCGTCGAGCTGCCCTTCGGCACCACTGCCTACGAGGTGCGCTACACCTGGTTCACGCGTCTGCACGGGCGACGGGTGCTGAACGGTTACAGCGGGTTGCTGCCCGCCGGCTACACGGCACGGCAGGCCGCCCTCGCCGATCCCACCCGCGACCCGGACGCGGCCTGGGCCGCCCTCGCGCCGGCCACCTACGTGCTCGTGCACGGCGCCGCCTGGCCTGACGACACCGCCGGGCGAATCGCGACGTGGCTCGAGGGCCGCGGCGCCCGGCTCGTCGTCGACGCCGGCGACGGCGCCCGCCTCTACGAACTGCCGCCGCGCTGACGCGCGCCGGCCGTACACGCGAACGGCCGGGGAACCGAAGTCCCCGGCCGCTGCGTTTGACCGTCCCGAGGCGCGCGCCCCGGTCCGCGGGCCCCGTTCTAGCCGAGGACCTTGATCACCACCCGGCGGTTCTGGGCGCGGTTGTCGCGGGTCTTGTTGTCGACCACCGGCTTCTCTTCGCCGAAGCTGATCGCGTTCATCTTGTGCAGCGGCACCTGGTGCTGCTCGTAGAGGTAGCGCTTGACGGCCTCGGCGCGGGCCAGACCCAGCTCCTGGTTGTAGGCGGCGTCGCCGGTGTTGTCGGTGTGGCCCTCGATCTCGACCCAGATGGCGGTCTTCTGGTCCTTCAGCTGGCCGACCATCGCGTCGATCTCGGCCTTGGCCTCGTCGGACAGCGTCGAGCGGTTGTAGGCGAACTTGGCCTTGTCGTCGCTCAGCACGGTCTCGAAGATGAGCTTGCGGGCCGACGCCTCGACGGCCTCGGCGCGGGCGGCGGCCGTCTTGCCGACCTCCATCGCCTGGTTGCCGGTGGTCTGCGCGGCCTGGGCCGCGGTGTTGGCCTGCTGGGCCGCCTGACCGGCCTGGCCGGCCTTGGTGTCGACTTCACCGATGCGCTGCTCGGCGACACGCACGCGTTCCTGCGTCTCCTCGAGCGACTTGCCCATCGTGGTGACCTTGTCGTTCACCATGCCGACCTCGGTGCGCACGAACTTCTTGGTCGCGCAGGCGGGCGCCACGGCCAGGGTCACAGCAAAGCAACTCATGACGAACAGGGTTTTCTTCATGGGGTCCTCCTCAGACGCCTCTGGTCTTCTGCTAGCGGGCCCTCGCGCCGCTAGAACTCGTCACTCCGCGCGCCGCCGGCCACATAGCCGCCGCGCGCCCGAACCGTCAGGTTCTTCTTCGTCGTCCGGATCTCAATCGGGTGCCACCCGGCCCCCGTGCTCGGCTCGAACGCGATCAGATACTGCTGACGCAGCTCGCGCACGATCTGCCGGGCCACCTTGCTCGTGTCCGACGGCGTGCTCGCGTAGAACAGCTCGCCTCCCGTCCACGCCGCCAGTTCGCGGATCGTTCCCACCGTCAACGGCACCTGCTCCTCGAGAGAGGGGCGCCCGTTGGCGTCGGGGTTGTCGATGGGCAGCACCACGGCGACGACGTAGACCGGCACGTCGATCTCGCTGGCGATGCCCGAGACGTCGGCAGGCGTGAGCCGGCTCGCCGTGTCGATGCCGTCGGTCAGCACGATGATGGCACGGCGGCGGTTCGCCCGCTCGGAAATGCGCCGCGCCGTGTCGGCGATGGCGTCATGCAGCGAAGTGGCCCCGAACGGATCGACCTCCCCCAGCGCACCTTGAAGGGCACGCGTATCGACCGTAAACGGGGCCACCTCGTGCAGCCGGCTGTCAAACGCGAACAGCGCGGCTTCGTCGCGGCCGTGCTCCAACCAGGAGAGCACATGGTGGGCCGCAAACCGTGCGGCAAGCGCCCTGGACGCAAGGTCCATGCTGCCGCTGACGTCGAACAGGATCGCCACGCTCACCGGCGCGGCTTCGGTCCGGAACTCGGCGATCGGGCGCTCCACGCCGCGATCGAACACCTGGAAGTCGCTGGCGGCGAGGTCGGCCACGGCCCGCCCCCGCCGGTCCCGCACCGTGGCGCTGACCGTCACCAAGTCCACGCCCGAACGGAACACGCCCGCGTCCGGGGGCTGGCCGGCCTGGCCGGCGCCCGTCTGCGCCGACGCCGTGCCGGCCACCATGACGGTCACGAGGGATGCGACCACGGCGAGCATGCCCGAACTGGAAACAACCCGCGTGCCATCGGTGTTAAGTGTTGATTTCATTGACGTTGCCTGAATTCGACGGTTCTGGAATGTGAAGAAAATTGCGGAAAAAGGCGTAACTCTTACACGCCGGCTGTAAAGGCTTCCCTGCCGTCGCGGCCGGGGTGCACGAATCGACACACCGCCAATGGTCGTATCGGCTCGGCGCGAGCCCGATTCCAGGGCCGGCACGGCGCCCCGCCCGGCGGTGGCCGCGCTGCTAAGATTTCCCGTCATGCCCACCAGCACCGGGTCAGCCATTCGCGCCGCCGCCCGCGTCGGCCGCTTCTCCTACGCCATCCGCCAGGTGGTGGCCGAGGCCCGGAAGGTGGAGGCCACCGGGCGGACGGTGCGCTACCTGAACATCGGCGACCCGATCGCGTTCGGCTTCCAGACGCCGCCCCACCTCATCGAGGCGGTGGCCACGGCGATGCGCGACGGCCACAACGGCTACACCGCGTCGGCCGGCATCGCCAGCGCCCGCGAGGCGGCGGCGGCCGACTTCACGGCCCGCGGCGTCGCGGTCTCGCCCGACCGCGTCCTCATCACGTCGGGCACCTCGGAAGGCATCGAGCTGGCGCTCACGGCGATCGTCGACGAGGGGGAAGACGTACTCGTCCCGTCGCCGACCTATCCGCTCTACACGGCCGTGCTGGCCAAGATCGGCGCCAACCCGGTCTATTACCGCACCGATCCCGCGCAGGGCTGGCTGCCCGACCTGGATCGGCTGGCGCAGGCCGTCACCGCCAGGACCCGGGCGCTGGTCCTCATCGACCCCAACAACCCGACCGGTGCGATCTATCCCGACGCGGTGCGGCGCCAACTGCTCGAGTTCGCCGAGGCGCGCGGCCTGGTGATCCTCGCCGACGAGGTCTACGGCGACCTGGGCTTCGACGGGCCGGTGCCGCCGCTGGCGGCGATTGCGCCAGACGCCGCGATCATCTCCTACTCGAGTCTGTCGAAGGCCTATCTGGCGCCGGGCTGGCGGGCCGGCTGGATGGCGGTCGGATCGACGCCGCGGCTCGACGACGCGCTGGCGGCGATCAAGAAGCTGGCCGACGGCCGGCTGTGCAGCCCCGGTCCGATGCAGTACGCGGTCACGGCGGCGCTCACCGGCGACCGCTCACATCAGGCGGCGTTCCGCCGCGAGTTGCGCCTCCGCGCCGAACTCACCGCGGCGCGGTTCAACGCCATGCCCGGCATGCAGGTGGTGACGCCGCAGGCGGCCTTTTATGCCATGCCGCAGGTGACGCTGCCGCCGGGCAGGACCGACGAGGACTTCGTGCTCGGCCTGCTCCGCGCCCGCGGTATCCTGTGCGTGCACGGCTCGGGGTTCGGCCTGCCCGCCGACGGTGGCTATTTCCGCGTCGTGTTCCTGGCCTCACCGGCGGAGCTGGGCACGATCTACGACGAGGTCGCCGAGTACGCGCGCGAGTTCCAGTCGGCGTGAGTCGCCTTCGGCGCGGCCGGCTCCGGCCCGTCGCCCATCGATCGTGATCGCCGCCCTGCAGCGTCGCGGCGTCCAGACCACCGCCGCGGTGGCGGCCTACACCGCGCTCACGGTGGTGATGACCTGGCCGATCGCCGCCGGCCTGTCCCGCGACGTGCCGGCCGACCTCGGCGACTCACTGCTCAACATGTGGATCCTGGCCTGGGTGGCCGAAGGCGTGCTGGCGATTGCCGGCGGGCAGATGACGTTCGCCGATCTGTGGAACGCCAACATCTTCCATCCCACGCCGCTCAGCCTGACCTTCTCGGAGCACCTCGTGCCGCAGGCCCTGCAGGGCCTGCCGCTGTATCTCGCGACCGGCAACGTCGTGCTGGCCTACAACGTCGCCTTCCTCGCCACCTTCGCACTGTCGGGGCTCGGCACGTTCCTCCTGGTCCGGGAGCTGACCGGCAGCGCGCGCGCCGGCTTCGTCGCCGGCCTGTTCTACGCGTTCCTGCCGTACCGGCTCGGGCAGTTCCCGCACATCCAGACGATCTCGTCGCAGTGGATGCCGTTTGCGCTCTTCGGCCTGCGTCGCTGGTTCGACACCGGGCGCTGGACGGGGCTGGCCGGCGGCACCCTCGCCTTCGTGGTGCAGGGCCTGTCGAGCGGCTACTACCTGTTCTATTTCGCCCCGGTGTTCGGCGCCTATGCGCTGTGGGAGGTCGTGGCGCGGCGGCGGCTCCGCGACCTGCGGACGTGGCTGGGGCTGGCCGGCGCCGGCGCCGCGGCGCTGGCGCTGACGCTGCCGTTCCTCCTGCCCTACCAGGAGGCCAGGGATCGGCTCGGCTTCACGCGGCCGTTCGGCGAGGTGATCGGCTTCTCGGCGGATCTCTATGCCTACGCGCACACCCCGCCGCAGGTCCACGTGTGGGGATCGATCCTCAACCGCTTCCCGCAGCCGGAAGGCGACCTCTTCCCCGGGGCGCTGCCGCTCCTGGCGGCGCTGGCCGCGGCGCTCGTCTGGGTGATCGCCACCGGGCGGGCCGTGCACCAGGTGACCGCCGACGCGCCGGCGCGCGAGCGTCGCCTGGCGCGTCTCCTGCTCGCCGCGGCGGCGGCCGGCGTGGTCGTCGCCGGCGGGGTCGCCGTCACCGGCGGCTTCGTGTGGGACCCGGGCGGCGTGCCCATCCGCGTCACCAACGTGCGCCGTACGCTGACCTACGTGGCGGTCGCGGCGCTGGCCGCGCTGGCCGTCTCGCCGCGGCTGCGTGCGGCCTGGCGCACGCGATCGACCGATCTGACGCCCTTCCTCATCGCCGGTATCGTCTTCGCGGTGGTGATGTCGCTCGGCCCGGTGCCGAGGGCCGGCGGTGAGCGCCTGGTCGGCATGAACCTCTACGAGGCGTTCTACACCTACGTGCCGGGCTTCGCCGGGCTGCGGGCGCCGGCACGCTTCGGCATGGTGGCGTCGCTGCTGCTGGCCGTGCTCGGCGGCTACGCGCTGGCGCGACTGGGCCGCGCCGCCCGCGTCGGCACCGCGGCGCTGGCGCTGGTCGGTGTGGCGTTCCTGGTCGAAGCTTACGCGGTGCCGATGCCGGTGAACCTCACCTGGACGTCGAGCGCGCGCTACCTGCCGCCGTGGCCGGCCGTGTTCCGGCTGAACGACGGCCCGCTCGCCTACCGCTACCTGGTCGCCATGCCGGCCGACACCACCGTCATCGAGCTGCCGTTCGGCGACCAGGCGTGGGACCTGCGCTACGTCTACTACGCCGGCCTGCACGGCAAACGGATCGTCAACGGCTACAGCGGCTATTTCCCCGACGGCTACCGCGCCCGCGCCGCCCGCCTCGCCGGGCTGTGGAGCGACCGCGACGCGGCGTGGCAGGCGGTGACCAGTTCCGGGGCCACGCACCTGCTCATCCACGGCGGCGCCTACGCCGAGATCGAACGCGACGCCGTCATCGGCTGGGCGCGGCTCGCCGGGGCGGAGCCGGTGGCGTGGTTCATGGACGGCGACGTCCTGCTCACGTTGCCGACGCGCTAGCGCGTCGGGCTCGTGAGCAGCCCGTCGCGTGACCAGCGGCTGGCGGCTAGCGGCTAGCCGCTAGCGAACTTACGCCCTTGCCAGCAGCGGTCGCACGGACTCCGTCGGAGCCTAGCCGCTAGCCGCTAGCCGCCAGCCGCTAGATAATGTCCTGCCATGTCGCGCCCTGACCCGCTGTCCTTCCTCTCCGCCGAACTCGAGTCACTGAAGCAGCAGGGGCTGTATCGCACGCTCCGCGTCCTCGAGGGCGAGGCCAAGGCGCACGCCACCTACGACCACCGGTCGGTCGTCAACCTGTCGTCGAACAACTACCTCGGGCTGACGACCCACCCCAGGCTGCGCCAGGCGGCGCTCGACGCGGTGCGCGAGTTCGGCGTCGGCTCGGGCGCGGTCCGCACCATCTCGGGCACCATGGCGATGCACGTCGAGCTGGAACGGCGGCTGGCGGCGTTCAAGCAGGTCGAGGCGGTGGTCGTCTTCCAGAGCGGCTTCGCCGCCAACGCCGGCACGGTGTCGGCGGTGCTCGGCAAGGACGACGTCATCGTCTCGGACAGCCTCAATCACGCCAGCATCATCGACGGGGCGCGGCTGAGCCGCGCCGCCATCAAGGTGTTCCCCCACAAGGACGTCGCCGCCGCGCGGACCATCCTCGAAGGCCTGCCGAAGGAACAGAAGACACTGCTCATCACCGACGGCGTGTTCTCGATGGACGGCGACCTGGGCGCGCTGCCGGCGCTCTGCGACCTCGCCGACGAGTTCGGCTGCATCATGATGGTGGACGATGCGCACGCCAGCGGCGTCTTCGGCCGCCAGGGCCGCGGCACCGTCGATCACTTCCAGTGCCACGGCCGCGTCGACATCCAGGTCGGCACGCTCTCGAAGGCGATCGGCGTCCTCGGCGGCTACGTCGCCGGGTCGCGCGACCTCATCACGTTCCTCCACCACCGCGCCCGGCCGTTCCTGTTCTCGACGTCGCACCCGCCGGCGGTCACGGCGGCCTGCCTGGCCGCCCTCGACGTGCTCGAATCCGAGCCGCAGTGGATGGAGCGGCTGTGGGAGAACACCCGGTTCTTCAAGGCCGGGCTGGCGGCGCTCGGCTTCAACACCGGGATGAGCGAGAGCCCGATCACGCCGGTGATCGTCGGCGAGGCGTCGCGCGCCATGCAGATGTCGGATCGGCTCTTCGAGGCCGGCGTCTTCGCCCAGGGCATCGGGTTCCCGACCGTGGCCCGCGACGCCGCCCGGCTGCGCACCATCGTCTCGGCAACCCACACCCGCGAGGAATTGCAGTTCGCGCTCGACGCCATGGGCCGGGTCGGGCGGGAACTCGGGGTTCTGTAGGCCCGTAGTACGGGTGGTCGGCCATGCCAGGGCTGTCGCGTGCCCGTGAGTTCTTCGCCGCCTATACGCAGGACCTGACCAGCGAGGAGCTGGGCCGCGTCTTCACGCGCGAGGCGCCGGAAGCCTACCGCTTCTTCGCCCGCGGCATCGACCAGAAGGCCTTCCGCGCCCTGCCGTGGCACCGCCGCGCCTCGCGCTTCACGCAGGCCTTCTTCATGGCCTTCGCGATGCGGCTGACGCCGGCGCGGCGGGTCATCTACGGGGTCGCGCTGGTGGCGGCGGCCATCGGCGTGATCGTGCTGTTCCGCGGCATCAGCGTGTTCGGCGTGCCGATCTTCATTCCGCCGTTCTTCTTCCGCGTCGGGCTGCCGACGCTGGCCTTCCAGCCCGGGACGCAGTGGCTGATCCTCGCCTTCGCGCTGATGAACCTGCTGGTGCTGCTGGAGGTGTTCGACCGCCTGTCGCTCAAACGCGACCTGGAAGTGGCCCGCGAGATCCAGCTCGCCATGCTCCCCGACGGCACCTGGGCGGCGCCGGGCGTCGAGGCCAGCGGCCTGACCCGGCCGGCCAACACCGTCGGCGGCGACTTCTACGACGTCCTGCCGCGGCCCGACGGCCGGGTGATCGTCGCGCTCGGCGACGTGGCCGGAAAGGCCAGCCCGGCGGCGCTGCTGATGGCGCTGTTCCTGGCCATGCTGCGCACGCTGGTCGACGAGCCGCTCACGCCCGCCGAGCTGGTGCGGCGGCTGAACATCCAGGTCGCCAAGCATGCGCCGCCGTCGCGGTTCATCACCCTGTTCCTGGGCCTGTTCGACCCGCGCACCGGCGAGCTCGAGTTCGTCAACGCCGGCCAGACGCCGCCGCTGCTGCTGCGCGCCACCGGCGCGGTGGAAAAGCTGGCCACCGGCGGCATCGCGCTGGCGATGTTCGAACAGTCGAGCTACGAGTCGGGGCGGACCCGCCTCGATCCGGGCGACGCGCTGGTGATGTACAGCGACGGCATCACCGAGGCCGAGGCGCCGAACGGCCAGATGTTCGAAGAGCTCGGCCTCGAAGCGGCGGTGCGCGCGGTGCCGGGCGTGGCGGCCGGCGTGCTGGGCCGGGCGGTGTTCGCGGCCGTGGACCAGCATCGTCAGGGGGAACGCCTGGCCGACGATCTCACCGTGCTCGTCCTCAGCCGGCCGATCGTGCCGCCGGTCCCCGCCCCCATCCCAGCCTAGCCTCCGCGAGCGCCGCGCCGTGACGAAACGGGTGGCCGGTCGCCGGCCATTTGGCGTCTAATCGATTCATGTCCGGGCGCGCCACCTGTGCAGTCCTGACGATGGCCCTCCTCGCCGCGACGGCGCCGCTCCACGCGCAGCCGGTGCCGCCGCTGGACCCGGAAGAGCTGCAGATCCTGCGCGTCCTCCAGCGCATCGAGACGGCTCTGTCGACCAGCGATCGCGACGGCTGGTTGGCCCTCATCTCGACCAACGCCGATCCGGACGCCGCCGGCGAGTTCTTCGACGCCGCGCTGCCGCGCGGGGTGACCCGCGCGGTGGTACGCGAACGCGACCGCAGCGGCCTGGACGGCGCGCTGCCCGGCGACGGCTACCGGATGATCGTCGAGGTGTTCGTCGAGAGCGGCCCGCGCGGCCAGCTCTCGACGTGGCGACTGGACATCCGCCGGCCGGCCGGCGCGGTCGCCGAGCCCGGCGACACCGACACGCCGTGGCGGATCGTCGCCCACGACCAGCTGTCGCAGGTCGACGCCCTGCACCGGCTGTCGCTCGACCGCGAGCGGCACTACACGGCGAAGGACTTCGTGCTGACGTCGGTGGACTTCGAGCTGCGGCTGCCGGCCGGCAACGTGTTCGTCGCCGACACCGCCGAGGGCGTCTCGGCCCTGGTGCTGGTCGGCGACGGGCAGATGATCTTCCGCCCTGAGCCGAAGACCGAGCAGGGCCAGGTGCGGCTGTTCGCCGGCGCCGATGTCGTCGACACCCGCTTCGAGACCGCCTACGTGCGGCTGAACCCGTACGACTTCGAGCAGTACCTGTCCAGGGGCGGACTGGTGGCCACGCCGCCCGAGACGCGGCTGTTCGGCCGCGCCCGCGAGGTGTTCGACGAGGAAGTGGCCAAGTCGTTCAGCCTCGACCTGAGCGACCTGAGCCGCGACATCTGGTCGATCCTGCCGCAGCCGGGCGACCTGGTGGCCGAGGTACGGACCCGGCGCTGGCGGACGCTGACCTACGCCCGTTCGCAGAACGAGGCCGAGGACGTCACGCTCTTCAGCCGCGAGCGCAAGCGCAACATCGCGCTCTACGCGTCGCCGCAGAAGCTGGCCAGCCGCGGCGCCTTCTACGACGAGGACGACCTCACCGAGTTCGACGTCCTCGACTACGACCTCGACGTCGACATCGCGCCCGACCGCGAGTTCCTCACCGCCCGGGCGGTCATGCGGCTGCGCGTCAAGTCGTTCGTCCTCGGCACGCTCACCCTGGCCCTCGCCGACGGCTACGCCATCAGCTCGGTGACCAGCAAGGAGCTGGGCCGGCTGCTGTTCCTGCGGGTCCGCAACCAGAACGGGGTGGTCGTCAACCTGCCGTCGCCGCTGGCCCGCGACTACGAGCTGACGCTCACGATCACCTACTCGGGGCGCATCGAACGCCAGCCGATCGACTCCGAGTCGCTCGACCAGGACCGCGCGCCGCGCGAACCCGACATGCCGATGGTGTCGGCCGAACGCAACTGGCTGCTCAGCAACCGATCGAAGTGGTATCCGCAGGCGCCGGTCACCGACTACACCACGGCGACCATGCGGATCACGGTGCCGGTCGAGTACGGGGTGGCGGCGTCGGGCATCACTCCGCTCGGCAGCGAGCGGGTGGCGGTGGCGGCCACGCCCGGGGCGCCGTCGGGACGCTGGCTCTACACGTTCGCGACCTCGCACCCGGTCCGCTACCTGGGCGTCGTGGTGAGCCGCATGACCGAAGTAGATGCCGCCACGGTGGCCCTCGACATCGTCGTGCCGCCGCCGCCCCCGCCGCCGCGCTCGATCACGCTGGCGCAGCTGCTGGCGCCGCCCAAGCCGCCGCCGGTCGGCGGCCGCAACACCGTCGAGCTGACCGTGCTCGCCAATCGCCGCCAGGAGAACCGCGGCCGCGAGGCGCTGGTCACCGCCGCTGACATCCTCCGCTTCTATGCCTCGCTCATCGGCGATGCGCCCTACCCGGCGTTCACCATCGCGATGCTCGAAAACGACCTGCCGGGTGGCCACAGCCCGGCCTACTTCGCGGTCCTGAACAACCCGCTGCCGACGACGCCGTTCGTCTGGCGCAATGACCCGGCACACTTCAACGACTTCCCCGAGTTCATCCTCGCCCACGAGGTGGCGCACCAGTGGTGGGGTCAGGCGGTGGGCTGGAAGAACTACCACGAGCAGTGGATCAGCGAGGGATTCGCCCAGTACTTCGCCACGCTGTACGCCCGGGAGCGGCGCGGCGAGGGCACGTTCCGTTCGGCGTTGCGCAACCTGCGGCGCTGGTCGATGGAACACTCCGACCAGGGGCCGATCGCCCTGGGCTACCGGCTCGGCCACGTCAGGAACGAGCCGCGGGTGTTCCGCGCCGTCCTCTACAACAAGGGCGCCGCGGTGCTGCACATGCTGCGCCGGCTGGTCGGCGACCAGGCGTTCTTCACCGGACTGCGCGGTTTCTACGCCAAACACCGCTACCGCAAGGCCGGCACCGACGACCTGCGGGAGGCCATGGAGGCGGCCAGCGGCATGTCGCTCGAGCGCTTCTTCGAGCGGTGGGTGCTCGATACCGGGCTGCCGCGGGTGCGGCTCACCACCAGCACGATGGGCGATGCACTCGAAGTGGCCTACGAGCAGTTCGGCGAGGTCTACGACGTGCCGGTGACCGTGACGCTGCAGTACACCGACGGCTCCACCGAGGACGCCTTGGTCGCGATCACCGAGGCCTCGGGGTCGGTGACGCTGCCGCTGAAGGGCCCGCTGCGCGGCGTCGACGTCAACAAGGACGACGCCGCCCTGGGCACGTTCGACCGCGTCAGCGGGCGCTGACGCCCCGTCCCGGGGTCACGGCGTCGGCGGTGTGAAGCGGTAGAGGTCGGCGATCGCCTGGATGCCCTGACGGATGGCCCGCTGGCCGGCGGCCCGCACCGTGTCGGTCACCGGCGCGGCCACGCCGGCCGGCGACCCGTCGAGCCGGTAGCGATAGTCGCGCAGCCCGACCCCGTCGGCGATGTACAGCTCCCGGGCGCCGTCGTCGAGCCACCCATAGACGCTGCCGTAGCTCGAGGCGACCAGGCCGAAGGGAGGACGCGCCGGCGCGGCCGTGCCGCGTGGCCAGACCAGCGGCCGGCCGAGGATCGGCGACGCCGCCGTCACCTGGTGGCCGAGCAGGGCGTGCAGCGTCGGCGTGACGTCGGTGGTGAACGCCGGCGCGTCCGCCGCGGTGTCGAACCGTTCGCGCAGCCGCGGCGGCAGGTGGACGATGAGCGGCACCTGCAGTACCTCGGGGTAGATGGTGTAGGCGTGGCCCCAGCGGCCCTCCTCGCCGAGCGAGTCGCCGTGGTCGCTGGTGAGGACGATCACGCTGTCGTCGTAGAGGCCGCGCGCCTTGAGCGCGGCGACGAAGCCGCCGAAGCAGCCGTCGAGACGGCGGACCCGCGACGCGTAGGGGGCGTAGAACCCGGCGTAGTCGCCGCCGTCGATCGACTGCTTGCCCTCGCGGGCCAGCACCGCCACGTGGAGATCCTGCGGCAGTGTCCAGACGAACGCCGGCGGGCCGGCGGCGGTCAGCCGATCGAGCCGGCCGACCAGCTCGTCGAAGGTCGAGCAGGCACGGAAGTCGGCCACCGGGCGGCGCCGGTCGAGCGGCTCCAGCGAGTCGTCGCGCGGCATCACGACGTCGACGATGTTGTCCATGCTCATCCAGCGCCGGTAGCGGTGATGGCCGAGCAGCGCGTGCAGCGTGTTCATGGGCGCAAACGGCGTCACGTACTGCTTGTGCAGCAGCATGCCGCCCACCCAGATCGACGGCACCGACAGGCCGGTGGCGCCGTAGCGGGTGAACGCCCGGCGGTAGACCGTGCTCTCGGCGGCGAAGGCGGCGATGGCCGGCGTGAAGTCGATCCGCGGGTCGTAGGGCGACAGGTAGTCGCGGCGCAGGCTGTCGACGACGACGACGAACACGTGCGGCGGCCGGCCGGCGGCCGGCGAGGCGTCCAGATCGGCGAGGCTGAGCGGCACCGGCGCGACGGCGATCGAGCGGGCGATGTTGGTGTGGGCCTGCAGGTAATCGAAGAACCCGACGCCGTCGCTGACGGCATCGGCGGTCTCGACGACCGGGCGGTGCAGCCAGTCGCGCAGCGTCCGGAACGACGGGTCTCCGACGACCCAGGCGTCGGCCGCCCCGGTCGCGGCTTCGAGGGTGATCGGGCCGCCGGGCAGGCGGCCGGCGGCGGCCAGGTAGCCGGCCACGACGACGACCATGGCGGCGTGCGGCGCCGTCGGATGGATCCTGACGTGTGGCGGCGCCCACTGGGCCAGCGTGCCCAGCGCAAGCAGCCAGAACGCGACGGCGCCGAGCTTGGCGACGGCGAAGTTCCAGTCCATGACCGCCGCCGCCTGGCGGGCGACGACGAGTCCGGCGAGCACCAGCGCCACCCAGCCGAGGCGGGCCCACGTGGTGCGACCGAGCGCCCAGCGCGGCAGCAACCCGCCGAGGACCAGCACCACGCCGTCCCCTTCGCGGGCCCGGCCATGGCGCACGCCGCGGGCGGCCAGCGCGATGGCGATGGTGGCCCCGAACAGGACCAGCATGCCGCGGCCGGTCCGCGAGGTGACTGCCAGGGCCGGCGCGAGCACCAGGCAGGTCGCGCCACCGGTGAGCAGGGCCAGCAGCCCGGCGGCCGCCACCGCCTCCCACTGGGCCGGCTTCGAGGTCAGTTCGGCCACGGCGCGGACGATGGCCAGCCCGGCCCACACCGCGGCGAAGAGCAGGAGATGTGCGGCGGCGCTCTGGGCCAGCCCGAGACCGGTGACCGCGCCGGGTGTCGCCAGCGCGCCGACGGCCTGGACGGCCAGCACCGCCACGGCGCTGCCAGCCGCCACGACGGTGTCCCGCCCGCTCATGTCGGTGGCGCGGGGGGCGTCGAGCCACGGCGCCAGCGTCAGATCGATGGCCGCCATCCAGAGCACCGGGACGAGCGCGGCCAGAGACAGCGCCAGCGCGGCACCACCAGGCGTCAACCGGGTCAGCGGCGCACCGATGACCGCGGCGACGCCGGCCAGGAAGCCGGCCCACACGAGGACGCCGGCAGCCAGCGGCGCGCGACGGCTCACCACGTCGGGCCACAGCGCCAGCGCGGCCCCGGCCGCCACGGCCAGCGTCAGCCAGCCGTGCCAGCGCGCGAACACGACCAGGGCCGGGACCAGGCCGGGCTCGAGGAACTGCTCGTGGACGAACGGCACCGAGGCGAGAAAGGCATACGCCGAGGTCGCCAGCCAGAACAGGACGACGGCCAGCCGGGCCGCGGCGCAAGCCGTGCTCACGGCGTGACCTTCACATTGGCGGTCCGGTCGAGCCACGGCTGCACCTCGTCGCGGCGCGACGGGTCGAGCCGCGACGCCGTTTCGAAGCGCTCGCGGGCGTCGTGGTAGCGCGACTCGGTGTAGTCCAGGACGCCCAGGGCCAGCTGGACGTCGAAGTAGTCCTCGGCGAGCGTCACCGCCGTTTCGAGATAGGTGCGGGCTTCGACCCGGTGCCCGGCGCGCTGTTCGGCGAGGCCGGCGACCAGCGCCGCGTCCACGTGCTTCGGCACGTGCTGCAGCACCTCGCGGGCGCGGCGCAGCGCCTGGTCGAGGCGGTTGCGGTGGAGTTGCACGCGCGCCAGGCCGACCTGGCTGTCGAAGTGCGGCGGCGCCAGGTCGATCGCCTTGGCGTACCACTCCTGCGCGGTCTCGAAGCGGGTGGCCCACTCGTGGCCGAGGCCGACGAAGAAGGCCAGCTCGGCGTTCTGCGGATCGGCCTCGTAGCAGCGCTCGAAGGCGGCGATCGCCTGGTCGTAGCGGCCGAGCTTGCGGTAGGCGTGCCCGATGAACGGGCAGGCATCGGCCGGCAACGGCGAGCGGTCGAGGAAGACTTCCCAGGTGGCCGCTTCGTCGGCGGGGCGGCCGAGATGGCGATAGATCTCGGCGAGGCGTGCCAGGTAGACGTGCTGACCGGGAAAGCGCTCGACCAGCTGGCGCGTCGGCTCCAGCGCCGCCTCCCAACGCTCGGCGGCAAAGGCGTCGCGGCTCTGCACCAGGGTGGCGTCGAGGGCGGCGGCATCAGGCGCCGGGGCGGCAGGGGCTCCGGCCGGCGCCGGCGTCGACACGCCTGTGGCCGTCGGCGACGCGGCAGCGACGGGCGCGCCCGCCGACTCGGTGGCGATCGCACCGGCCACCGCCGTCCCGCCGAGCGACGGCGAGACGAACAGGGCGTACCAGCCGGAGGAGAGACTGACGAGCGCCAGGACGAGTCGGGCGGCCGCCGGCATCAGAAGTACACCGTGACCGACGCGCCGACGCTGTGCTGCCACAGCGGCTGGCGCCGCGCCCGCTCCTGGCGGCTGGTGCTCGCCGAGGCCGCCACCAGCCAGCGCGGGTGGACGAGGATCTCGGCGTTGAGGCGCACGGTGTCGGCGTCGAGGTTCTGCAGTTCGGCGCTGTCGCCCAGCTCCTCGCGGCTGTAGCCGTGGCTGAAGCCGCCGCCGATCCAGCTCTCGCCCGAGCCGCCGACGTAGCGTCGGACGACGGCGTGGTAGGAGACCGCGTCCTCCGGCCCGTCCCGGTCGGGGACGTACATCGCCTTGCCGGTGAGCATCCAGCTCCCGGTGTACTTGGTGAGCGTGCCGACGTAGATGTCGGTGACGGCGGCGAAACCGAGGCGTCGGAACCCGGCCGACGCCTCGAAGCCGCCGCCGAGCGACTGATACAGGTCGGTGGCGACGCGGTAACCGGGATAGAGCCGCTCGTCCTTGGCGACGCCGACGCCGACATAGGCGTAGGTGCCCGGCCGGAACGTCGGGTACATCTCGACCTCGAACAGCCGGTCGCCGAGGCCGAAGCGCTCGACCTGGCTGACCCGGCCGATGACGCTGCCCACCGGTGTCTGGCGGCTGAGCGCGACCGAATACTCGGCCCACGGCGTGCGCTGGTCGGAGAAGCGGTCGCCGACGTAGCCGGCGGTGAGGCTCCACGGCCGCAGGCTGGCGTCGAGACGGTTCTTGAGCACGCGCGCCCGGGGATACCCGGGCGCCTGGGCGAGCAGCGCCTGCAGCACCCGGCGGGCCTCGCGCGGCTGGCCCAGGCCGTCGAGCGCGCGGGCGTCGAGCAGCTGCCACTCGACGTCGTCGGGCCGCTGCAGGCGGGCTTCGTCGACCAGCCGTTTCAACTCGGGGTAGTCGCCGTTCCACCAGGCGATGTTGGCGAGGGCGACCCTGGCGTCGTTGTAGGACGGCGTCTGGACCAGCACCTGCCCCAGTTCGCGCCGGGCGTCGTCGTACCGACCCTCCCACGACAGCACCAGGCCGTAGAGCAGGCGGGCATCGACGTCGCGCGGCGACTCGCGCAGGTGCCGCTCGAGATCGCCGAGCGCTTCGGCGCGGTGTCCGGAGGTGGCGGCGCTGCGAGCCGAGGCGACGACGTCGCCGCTCTGCGCCCGTGCCGCGGCGGCGCCGGCCAGGAGCAGGGCCGCGACGACCAGTGAGCGGGCAGGTATCGAGCACACGTCCGGAGTCCTCGTCGTCTGTTTCGGCATCCGGAGCGTCGGGCTTCACCCGGTCCGGCCGCGTCCCGGTCCGGCTCGAGTCGACACGCTCCATCTCGTTGACCCCGCGCGACTTCCGCGCACGGCGCAGGTCCGGTTCGCGGCCGACCGCGTGATATGATCCGCCCCGCCATGGAACAGGTGACGCTCACGATCGACGGCGCGCAGGTGACCGTCCCGAAGGGCACGACGGTGCTCCAGGCGGCCATCGCCGCCGGCATCGAGGTGCCCTACTACTGCTACCACCCGGGGCTGGGCATCGACGCGTCGTGCCGTGTGTGTCTGGTGAAGATCGAGAAGATGCCCAAGCTGCAGACGTCGTGTTCGACGCCGGTGGCCGACGGCATGGTGGTGCACACCAAGGACGCCGAGAGCACCGAGGCACGCGCCGGCGTCTTCGAGTTCCTGCTCATCAATCACCCGCTCGACTGCCCGGTCTGCGACAAGGGCGGTGAGTGCCCGCTGCAGGACTTCTCCTACAGCTTCGGCAACGTCGAGAGCCGCATGGACTTCCCGCGGCGGACCTTCGACGGCGAGGGCGTCAAGGCCGACGTCGACTTCGGGCCGACGCTGATGCTCAACCGCAACCGCTGCATCATGTGCACGCGCTGCGCGCGGTTCATGGACGAGATCGACGGCGACGCGCAGATCGGCATCATCAACCGCGGCAACGGCAGCGAGATCGGCACCTTCAACGAACAGGGCGTCCATTCGCTCCTCTCGGGCAACCTCATGGACGTCTGCCCGGTCGGCGCCATCACCACCAAGCAGTACCGCTTCCGCTCGCGGCCGTGGGACAACCCCAACGCCATCGACACCATCTGCACCGGCTGCTCGAAGGGCTGCGCCACGACGGCGTGGCTCAAGGCCAAGCCCGAGTGGGCCAAGGGCTCGACGCTGGTGCGGGTCACGCCGCGCTACAACCCCGAGGTCAACGGGTTCTGGATGTGCGACATCGGCCGCTTCCAGTACGGCTGGGTCGAAGGCGAAGGCCGGCTGCGCAAACCGCAGCTGCGCGGCAAGGACGGCATGCCGCAGGTGGCCACCTGGAAGGACGCGCTCATCAAGGTGCGCGACCTGTTGAACGCGGCCGGCCGCCGCGATCCGGCCTCGGTTCGCTTCCTGGTCTCGGCGCACGCCAGCCTCGAGGAGCTGTTCCTGGTCCGGCGACTCGCCGAGGAGCTCAAGGGCGAGGGCGGCGCCGGCCACGTCACCGTGTCATGGCGGCGGTCGGCGAAAGCGCAGCCGGCCAACACGAAGTTCGCCGTCCCGGCCACCGACGCGCCGAACGTGCTCGGTGCCCGCGACCTCGGGCTGGCGGTGGGCGCCGGCCTCGACGGCACGGCCGACCTCTCGGGCCTGCGCGGCGCCGTCGATGGCGGACACGTCGACGTGCTCTACGTGCTCGATCCCGGCCCGGCCGAGTCGATCGGCGATCTCGCCTGGGTCGTCGACGCGCGCCAGGCCGGACGGCTGAAGGGCCTCGTCTACCAGGGGGTGCTGGCGGGTCCGCTGGCCGCCGCCGCCGACGTGGTGCTGCCGGGTGCGGCCTGGGTCGAGAAGGACGGCTGCTTCACCAACGACCAGGGCCGCGTGCAGGCGGCGTCGAAGGCGCTGGTCACCCCCGGCGAAGCGGTCGAGGACTGGCAGATCATCACCAGCGTGGCGGCTGCGCTCGGCCTGCCGTTCGCCTACGAGACCCCGGCAGCGGTCCGCGCCGATCTCGCCGCCGCCACGGCGGCGCTGCCGGCCTACGCAGGCCTCGGGGCGCAGACCTTCAACCGGCCGGTGAGCGCCGAGACCTGGCTGCAGGCGTCCAACCCGTCCGAGCGGTGGAAGTGGGACGTGATGTACCAGGATCTGCCGCCGGTGAAGGGGCACAACGTGCAGATGGAGCACGCCGCCAAGCCGTCGGTGATTCCGCTGCGCCTGGTCACCCAGCTCGGCCCGGCCGGCGACTGATCCGTCCTGCGGAGCCACCGTCCGATGCGCCATCGCTGGGGCCGCTGGTCGCTGGTTGCCGTGGCGGTCGCCCTCGCCGCCGGCGCCTGTGCCTGGGCGCTGCAGCTCGAGGCCGAGCGGCGCGCCACCCGTGCCAACGCGGTCGCAGCCGCCGGCTTCGCCCGCAGCGGCAGGGCGGCGCTCGGCGACGTGCGACGGGCGCTGGCCGCCATGGCCTCGCCGGGCCAGGCCGCGGCGGGCTGGAGCCGGCGGGCCGAGGCCGCCATCGACGACGCCCGGCGGCATCTCGACGCCCTCACCGCGCTCACGGCGGTGGACGCCGACCGCCGCGCCGCCCTCGACGTGTTCGATCGGCTCGGCGAATCCGAGCGGCGCCTTCGCGAACATGCGACCGGCGGCAAGCCGCTGATGGCCGCCGACGTCGCGTTCGGCGAGGCGATGCCCCACGTCGACGACCTCGAGCGACGGCTCGACGCCGGCCACGAGGCCGTGGCGGCGGCCACCGAACAGTCGGTGGCCGGATTGCGCGATCGCCAGGTGGCGGCACTCGCCGCGGCGATGGGCGCGTTGCTCGTCGCCACACTGCTGCTGGCGCCGCTGCCCGGCGCCAGCCCCGTCGGCGCCGCCACGGCGCGACAAGACACCACGCCCGACGACGCGCTTGCGATCGACCTGTCGGTTCGCTCACCCGTGCCGGACCTGGCGCCGCTGGAATCGGCCACGGCGGGATCGGCGGCCGGTCCAGCACCCGTCGATCTGCCGGCGCTCGGCACGGTGTGCGAACGGCTGGCCGCGGTGCGCGAGGCCGACAGCCTGCCGGCGCTGCTCGAGGACGCGGCGCGGGCAATCGGCGCGCAGGGCGCCATGCTGTGGCTCGCCGATCCGCAGCGGCGCACCTTGCGGCTCGCCGCGGCGGCCGGCTACGACGCGCGCCTGGTCGCCCGCATCGGCCCGGTGAGCGTCGCCGACGATCACGCGACGGCCCGGGCACTGCGTGACGGCGTCACGGTGTCCACCACGGCCAAGGCCGGTCAGCCGGCGGCGGCGGCCGTTCCGGTCCGCAGCGGCGACGCCGGCATCGCCGGCGTGCTGGCGGTGGAGTTCGGCACCGGCAGTTCGACGCCGTTGCCCGACGCCACGGCGGCGGCCGCCATCCTCGCCGCCCAGCTGTCGCTGCTGGTCGGGTCAGGCGCCGACGACGGCGCCGCTGCAGCCGACACGGCCGGCGCTCACGGGTCCTGAACGTCGATCGGCCGGCGCTGTCCCGGCGTCGATCAGGCCGGCTGCCGCGGCGTCCGGCGCCGGGCCGGACGGTCGATGGTGGCGGTCAGCGTCGCGCTCTTCTTGTCGCGCACGATCTCCACGCGGGCGTCGCCGCTGGTGCCGACCTCCCCGAGGGCCTCGACGAGTTCGCCGGCGTCGCGAATGGCCGTGCCGTTGACGGCCGTGATGACGTCGCCGGCCTTCAGTCCGGCCGCGGCCGCCGGCGAGTCGGCGGTGACGCTCGACACCAGCACGCCGCCGCCCTTGACGCCGAAGTACTCGGCGAGCTGATCGGTGAGGGTTTCCACCTGCACGCCGAGTCGCGCCCGCGACCCCGGCAGGCCGGGCACGCCGTCGAAGCGGAAGTCGAACCGCGGACCGCCGCGGTCCGGCAGCTCGCGCAGGCCGCGCAGCCCGCGTTCGAGCTCGGCCCGCAGGCCCGGCTCCAGGTCCATCGTCCAGGCCGCCGTGCCGGCGGCGGCCTCCGGCGTGACCTGCACCGACTGTCGGCTGCCGTCGCGCGACAGCGTCATCGTGACGGTGCGTCCGTCCGGCGTTTCCTGCACCAGCCGCGACAGCTGCCGCGCGCTGCGGACGCGCTCGCCATCGAACTCGACGACGAGATCGCCCTCGCGCGCACCGGCCGTCTCGGCCGGACTGCCGGCGTCGACGCCGTCGATGCGCACGCCCTGGGTCGCAGCGTCGTCGGGATCGCTGACCATCACGCCGATCTGACTGCCCCGGCCGTCGAGCCGGAGCGCGCGGCCGGTGCCGTCCGGCCCGATGAACACGTGCCCGCGCTGGCGACGATCGCGATCCCGGTCGCGGTCGTCGCGCTGGGCCGCCACACCGGCGACGGCGACGCCAATCACGGCGGCCAGGACGCCGCCGAGGACGATCGTTCGATGCTGACTCATGGTGCTGTCTCCCCGGGAGCGCCACCGCTCCCCTGCGGGCCGCTCGCCCGTCCTCCGGAGAACTCAGACGACCGACGTCCGGGCTTGGTCGGCGGCGTGGCGGGCGCCCCTATACTTGGGGGCTGGACGCCATGGACCCACGAGCCATCCTGGACCGCGCCGAGCGCGACGGCGTGAAGTTCCTTCGCCTGCAGTTCACCGACATCCTCGGGGTCACCAAGAACGTCGAGATCCCCGATCGCCAGTTCGCCGCGGCGCTCGCCGGCGCCGTGCTCTTCGACGGCTCGTCGATCGAGGGGTTCGTGCGCATCGAGGAATCGGACATGTACCTCAAGCCCGACCTCGACACCTTCCAGGTGCTGCCGTGGCGCGATCCCAGCGGGGCCCGCGTCGGCGGCATCACCTGCGACATCGCCAATCCCGACGGCACCCCGTTCGAAGGGTGCCCGCGGACGGTCCTGAAGCGGGCCATCGCCCGTGCCAAGGCCATGGACTTCCGCATGGTCGCCGGCCCGGAGGCCGAGTTCTTCCTGTTCCAGCGCCAGGAGGGGGCGCCGTCGACGGCCACCCACGACACCGCCGGCTACTTCGACCTGGCTCCGGTCGATCAGGGCGAGGACGTCCGTCGCGAGATCGTCCTCGCCCTCGAGCAGATGGGGTTCCTGGTCGAGGCCGCGCACCACGAGGTGGCGCCCGGCCAGCACGAAGTGGACTTCCGCCACGACGACGTCCTGCGCACCGCCGACAACGTCAGCACGTTCCGGTTCGTGGTCAAGAACGTCGCCCACCGCAACGGCCTGCACGCCACCTTCATGCCCAAGCCGATCTACGGCGTCAACGGATCGGGCATGCACACGCACCAGGCGTTGTTCAGGGGCGCCGCCAACGCCTTCTTCGACGACAGCCGCGAGTGGCAGTTGAGCCAGACCTGCCTCCACTACGTCGGCGGGCTGCTGAAGCACGCCCGCGGCTACTGCGCGATCACCAACCCGCTCGTGAACTCCTACAAGCGGCTGGTGCCCGGCCACGAGGCGCCGACGGCCATCGCCTGGTCGGAGAAGAACCGCAGCCCGCTGGTGCGGGTGCCGGCGGCGCGCGGCGAGTCGACGCGGGTCGAGCTGCGCCTGCCCGACCCGTCGTGCAATCCGTACCTGGCGCTGGCGGTGATGCTGCGGGCCGGCCTCGACGGCGTCGTCCAGGAATTCGATCCCGGCCCGCCGGTGAACAAGAACATCTACAAGATGAGCCACCGCGAGCGGCGGCACCTGCGGATCGACGACCTGCCCGCCAACCTGAGCGAGGCCCTCGACGAGCTCGAGAAGAGCGAGCTGGTCCGCGACGCGCTCGGCGAGCACATCGTCCAGCACTTCCTGGCCGCCAAGCGCGGCGAGTGGGACGATTACCTGCGCCACGTCTCGCCGTGGGAGCTGGAGCGCTACCTGAGCGTCTACTGACCTGAAGGGACCGGGGACCAGGGACCCGGGAAGAACCTCTCTCGGAACTGACGCTCGTGGATCGGTTCGGGGGGCGATGCGACACCCTCTGAGCCAGGGGCTACGTTCCCGCCGCCTCCCTGGTCCCCGGTCCCTGGTCCCCGGTCCCTGGTCTTGGGGCCGAGCAAACTTTTCGGGCCGAGGCCCCGTCCAAGCCATTGCCTAGATAGACGAGGCAATGGAGGACGAGGGATGGCGGAGCCCGCCAAGACCCCGAACGCCCTGCTCCACGGCGCCCTGGACGCGTTGATCCTGAAGACGCTCACCCGCGGGCCGAGCCATGGCTACGCGGTGGCGCGCGCCATCGAAGAGGCCACCGGCGAGGCGTTGCTGGTCGAGGAAGGTTCGTTGTATCCGGCCCTCTACCGGCTCGAGCGTCGCGGCTGGCTCGAAGCGGAGTGGGGCACGTCGGAGCTCGGCCGCCGCGCCAAGCTCTACCGCCTGACACCAGCCGGCCGGGCCGGGCTGGCCGCCGAGCTCGATACCTGGAGGCGCTTCTCGACCGGTGTGTCGAGGGCGCTGTTCGCATCGTGAAGCGCTCGCTGCGCTCGTGGCTGTGGCGGGTCCCGGTCGACCAGGAGGTCGACGACGAGCTCGCCTTCCATCTCGAGATGCGCACCCGCGAGCTCGTCGCCGCGGGGCTCCCGCCCGACGAGGCACGCCGGCAGGCGGCGGCGCGACTCGGCGATCTGGCCGCCCTCAAACGCACCTGCGTCGATCTGGGACGCCGGCGGGATCGGGAGTTCCGTGTGATGCAGTGGCTCGAGGAATTCCATCACGACGTGCTGTTCGCGCTGCGGCAGATGCGCGCGGCGCCCGCCTTCACCGCCGTGGCCGTCCTCACCCTGGCCCTGGGCATCGGTGCCAACAGCGCCATCTTCGCACTGGTCGACGCCGCGCTGCTGAGGCCGCTGCCGTTCCGCGACCCCGACAGCGTCGTCGTGCTCGAGGAGCGCACGCCGAGCGGCGCGCCGAGCGGCGTGTCGCCGCTGAACCTCGCCGACTGGACCGCGGGCAGCCCGGCGCTCGTGCAAACCGGCGGCTACATCCGCGGCACGGGCGGCATGGTGATGCGCGGCGCCGACGGCGGCGCCGAGACGGTGGCGCGGCAGTGGGTGTCGTCGGGGTTCTTCGCGACGCTCGGCGTGCCGCCCCTGGTGGGCCGCCTGTTCCGGCCGGACGACGACCTCGTGGAGCACGACTCGGTGGTCCTGACCGAAGCGTACTGGCGGTCGCGCTTCAACGGCGATCCGTCGATCGTCGGGCGTGACCTGCAGCTCGACGGCGAGAGCTACCGCGTGCTCGGCGTGGTGCCCGGCTGGTTCCGCTGGACCGATCAGAACAGCATCTGGGCCCTGATCCGGGTGCGCCCGGTGCCCCAGGCGCGGACGGCCTATGTGTTCCGCGGCGTCGGGCGGCTGGCCCAGGGCGTGGCGATCGACACCGCCAGGCGCCAGGTGGAGGCCGTCGCGGCGGAGCTGGCCCGGACCCTGCCGCCCAACCGTGGCCGCGGCGCGGCGCTGCTGCCGGTGCGGCCGGCCATCGTCGGCAGCGACCTGCGGGTGACCGCGATGCTGTTCCTCGGCGTGGTCGGCTTCGTGCTGCTCATCTGCTGCGCCAACGTCGCCAGCCTGCTGCTCGCCCGGGCGACGGCCCGCGGTCGTGAGCTGGCGATCCGCGCCGCCCTCGGCGCCGGACGCGGCCGCGTCGTCCGCCAGCTGCTCACCGAGAGCCTGGTCCTGGCCGCCATCGGCGGCGCGCTGGGCGGTGCGGTGGGCTGGACGATCGTCACCGCGGCGCCGGCGCTGATGCCGGCCGGCGTGCTGCCGCCCTCGGTCGCGGTGGCGTTCGACGCCCGGGTGGTCGGGTTCTGCGGGTTCGCGGCGCTGCTCGTCGGCGTGCTGTTCGGCCTGGCGCCGGCGTGGCACGCCGGCGACCTCTCGTCGGCGCGCCTCATCGCGTCGGACACCCGCACCTCCACGGGCAGTGGCGGCCGGCTGCGCAGCGGGCTCGTCGTCGCCGAAGTGGCGGTGGCGGTGTTGCTGCTGGTCGGCGCCGGGCTGCTGCTGCGCACGCTCCTCGCGGTGCAGAGCGTCGACCGCGGCTACCGCGCTTCCGCGATCCTGACCATGGTCGTCGACCCGCTGGGTTCGCGGTATCCCACCGACGAGGCGCTGCTGCAGTTCTACGACCAGGTGGCCGCGGAGGTCGCGGCGGTGCCTGGCGTTGCGGCCGTGGCGTGGGCGAGCACGCTGCCGCTCGGCAACTCGCTCGGCGGCAACCGCGCCTTCGCGATCGTCGGCGATCCGCCGCGCGAGGGCGATCGGCGACCGCTGGCCGATCACCAGGTGGTGAGCCACAGCTACTTCGCCACGCTCGACCTGCCGGTGGTGGCGGGGCGGGCGTTCGACGAACGCGATGCCGGGGACAGTCCGCCGGTGTGCATCGTGAACCAGGCCTTCGCGGAGCGCGAGCTCGCCGGCCGCGACCCGATCGGCATCCGCCTGGCGCTGACCCCGCCGAACGCGCCCGACGCGCCACCGGTCGTCCGCGAGATCGTCGGCGTGGCGCGCCAGATCAGGGGCCGCCCGGACGAGAGAGACGACCTCGTCCAGATCTACGTGCCGATGACGCAGGGCAGCCTGGACGACACGTTCCTGCTGGTGCGCCCGGCAGTGGACCGACCGGCGACGCTGGCACCCGCCGTGCGCGCGGCGATCGGGCATGTCGACACGGCGCAACTGGTCAGCATCGGGCCGGCGCGGACCCTCGACGACATCGCCCGCACGGCGACGTCGTCCCACCGATTCCGGGCCGTGCTGGTGGTCGCGTTCGCCGGGCTGGCGCTGCTGCTGGCGATGGTCGGTGTGTTCGGCATCCTCGCCTACTGGGTACAGCAGCGCACGGCCGACTTCGCGGTGCGGCGCGCCATCGGGGCGACGACGCGCGACGTGGTCGGCCTGGTAGCCGCGGGCGCGGCACGGGTGGTGGTGTCGGGCGTGACGATCGGGTTGGTAGCCGCCGCCGGCGCCGCCCGGCTGCTCGGCTCGGTGCTGTACGGCGTGAGTCCGCTCGACCCGATCACGTATCTGTGGGTGGGGCTGGTCGTGACCACGACGGCCGCCCTCGCGGTGGCGGCACCGGCCTGGAAGGCGGCGCGGGTCGATCCGGCAACGGCCCTGCGCAGTCGCTGACCACTGGTTACCCGCGGTGGCGCCGACGGAGGTCAGCCGACGTCCGTCCACCAGGACGCTGCCGGCGGGCGCGAACGCGACCGAGTCGCCAGGACGGCGGTTTGGCGCGCGTTTCGCGCGATCGCCGTCGCCGCCGCCGTCGGCACGGCTCTTGAAGTCCTTGGACGCGAACGCGGCGGATCACCGGGGTGCGTTCAATCAGGCAGGCGCTGGCATCGCCGCATCCCGGCCGTGGTTTCACGATCCGTCGCGTTCACATCCGATCTCGCTCCGATGGGGCGCGGCCAGGGCAACGGGTCGTCGAGGTGGAGGGGCCAACGATGCAGCTCAATCCCGACATTCGCTGGGGGAAGGCGGCGATCCTCGCTGTCGTCGCTGCGGTCACCGTGGCCTGCGCCTCGGTGCCCGGACGCCCCTCGGTCCGCCAGGTGCAGCAGCAATCCGGGCGCTTCGTCGACCACTCGGTGACCATTACGGGCCAGGTGACCAGCTCGTGGGGCGTGCCGCTGGTCGGCTTCAACGTCTACCGTATCGACGACGGCACCGGCGAGATCACCGTCGTCTCCACCGACCGCCGGGTCCCCGGCAAGGGCGCCCGCGTCGAGGTGAGGGGCAAGGTGGAGGACGTGGCGGTGCTCGCCGGCCGGCCACTCGGCCTGCACCTCCGCGAGCAGCGCATCAGGTACCGTAACTAGCTGAAGACGCAGAGCTTGCCGCAGGGTCGGGTCGACCGCCATCCCCGGTCGCCCGGCCCCTTTTTTGGGCCGGCGTTCGCCCCGCCCCGCCTCAGCCGTTCCGCTCCCGACCCGCCGGTGGCGCGCGCCGATCGCGCCTTGTGAAATCAGGTACAATGTAGGGCTCGTGGAGCAGCTGGAACACGCCTCGCCGATCGTGGACCTGGTGAACGCCCTGCTCGGGCCGCTGGGCATCCACGTCCCGAACTACCTGGTCTTCTGCGCGCTCATCGTGCTGTTCCTGGCGGTGCTGGGCCTGGTCATCCGCTCGCGCCTCAGCGTCGACAATCCGGGCAAGCTGCAGATCGTCCTCGAGGACATCGTCGCGTTCATCGTCGAGCAGCTCGAGAACCTGATGCCGCACAAGGGCACGCGCTACCTGCCCCTGGTCGGCACGGTGTTCGTCTTCATCCTGCTCGGCAACCTGATGGGCCAGATTCCCGGACTCGGCTCGCCGACCAGCAACGTCAACGTGCCGTTCGCGCTGGCCATCACGGTGTGGCTCTACTACCACCTGGAAGGCATCCGCGCCCAGGGCGTGGCCAGCTACCTGCTGCACTTCGCTTTCCCGCCGGGCGTGCCCAAGGCGATGGCGCCGCTGATGCTGCCGATCGAACTCATCAGCCACGCCTCGCGCGTGATGTCGCTCACCTTGCGTCTCTTCGGCAACATCTTCGGCGAGCACCTGGTGGTGCTCATCATCGGCAGCATCGTGCCGTTCATCGCGCCGCTGCCGATCCAGGCGCTCGGTCTCATCGTCGGCCCGCTGCAGGCCTTCATCTTCATGACCCTGACGGCGATCTACCTGGCCTCGGCGACGGCGGTGGACGAGCACCACTGACGCCTGATGAGGGGCCAGGGATTGGCGGCTGGCGGCTAGCCAGATCACGCGGTCACGCGGCACAATACGCCGCCATGGGCTCTCCCCGTGGCGGCGTTCGTGCGTCCGGCCTCGCGTTGCTCGTCGCGGCGTCGCTGGCGACCGCGACGATGGCCGCGCAGAACAACAGAATCGACGGCATCACGCCGTCGGCTCCTGAACTGGCGGCCCCCGGACCACACGCCGTCGGCGTTCGCACGCTGAGCGCCGTCGATCGCAACCGGCCCGACGTCCTGCACACGACACCCGGCGGTCCCACCGCACGTTACGACCGTGCCTACACCCTGGAAGTGTGGTACCCGGCGGTCCTGACGACCGGGCAGCGGGCCGAGGGAGAGTACCGGGCGGTCACCCGCGACCCGTCCGTGGTCGTCACGCTGCGCGGCCGCGCGGTGCGCGACGCCAGACCGCTGGCCGGCGGGCCGTGGCCGCTGGTGATTCTCTCGCACGGCTATCCAGGCAACCGCCACCTGATGAGCCACCTCGGCGAGCACCTGGCGACACGCGGCTACGTCGTGGCCTCGATCGACCACCCCGAGAGCACCTACGACGATCTGAAAGGGTTCGCCAGCACGCTCTACAACCGCGCGTTCGATCAGCTGTTCGTGCTGAACGAGCTGGCCAGGAACGGACGCACCGGGTCGGGCAGTCCGCTCGCCGGCCTCGTCGATGCCGACCGGACGGCGATCGTCGGCTACTCCATGGGCGGCTACGGTGTCGTCAACGTCGTGGGTGGCGCCTACCGCGAGGCCGCGGCCGCCTTTCCGGCCGCCCCGCCCAACGGCCTGCTGCGCGAGCGCAGCGCGGCCGATCCCGCCTACGCCACCTCGATCGACCGACGCGTGAAGGCGGCGATCGCCATCGGGCCGTGGGGCATGCACACCGGCTACTGGGACAGCGCCGGCCTGGCGGGCATCCGCACACCGGTCCTGTTCGTGGCCGGCAGCGTCGACGACGTGTCGGGCTACGAAAAGGGCACGAGGGCGCTCTTCGACGGCGCCGTCAACGCCGAGCGCTACCTGCTCACCTTCCTCAACGCCAACCACAACGCCGCCGCCCCGATACCGGCGCCGGCCGAGACCTACACCTTCTCGGCGCGCCAGCAGTCGTTTCCGTTCGTGCACTACGCCGACGCGGTGTGGGACACGGTGCGGATGAACAACATCCTGCAGCACTTCGCGACGGCGTTCGCCGACCTGCACCTGAAGGGCGACGGGACGCGCCGCGAGTACCTCGACGTCGTCGCGAACGGCCGTGACGGCGTCTTCGCCCTCGCCGCCGACGGCACCCCGAGGCCGGAACACACCTACTGGAAGGGGTTCAAGCGCGGTACGGCCGTCGGCCTGACGCTGGAGCATCGGCCGGCGGCGGCGCAGTAGCCACCGCTCGACGCCGCCTCGACGGCGGCCTACAGCATCTTCACGACCAGCACGGTCTGGTCGTCGGTCTGCGGCGCGCGGCCGCGAAACGCCGCCATCGCCGCGAAGATCGCCTCGACGATCGCCGTGGCGGGCTGGGCGCGGTGGGCACGGACCACCTCGGCGATGCGCGCCGAGCCGAACTCCTCGCCGGCCTCGCTGAACGTCTCGGAGATGCCGTCGGTGCAGAACGCGAACACGTCGCCTGGCTGCGCCGGCACGACCACCTCGTCGTACGTGGTGGTGCCGAAGGAGCCGAGCGGCATGCCGGGCAGCTCGATGGGGGCGCATTCCGCGCCGTCGGCGGTGCAGCGGATCGGGAACGGCAGGCCCGAATTGGCCAGCGTGACGGTGCGCTGCCGCAGATCGAACTGCGCGTAGCAGAGCGTGCAGTAGTACTCCTCGAGCTGGCGCTCGTGCAGGATGCGGTTGATCACGGTGAGCATCGCGCCCGGGCCGCCCTGCTCGCGGGTGACCCGCTTGCGGAACGTGCGGCCGCGCACCACCTCGCCGGCGAACACGCTGTAGAGCGCCGCCGGTACCCCCTTGCCCGACACGTCGCCGACGGCGACGACCAGCTGGTTCGGTTCCGGGGCCAGGAAGTCGTAGAGGTCGCCGCCCAGCTCGCGGGCCGGGTCGAAGTGCCAGGCGACGTCGACGGTGCGAAGCCGCTTGGGCAGTTCGCGCGGCAGCAGCGCCATCTGCACCCGTTGGGCGAAGCGCAGCTCCTTCTCGAGCCGCTCCTCGTTGGCCAGCACCGTCTCCCACAGCCGGGCGTTCTCGATCGCCACCGCCGCCTCCGAGGCCAGCAGGGTCAGGACCTCGACGTGCCGCTTGGTGAAGGCGTTCAGCTCCGGGCTCTCGAGGTCGAACGCGCCGATGCAGCGGTCCTTGACCAGCAGCGGCACGACCAGCTCCGACCGGGCGTCGGGCACGGCATTGATGTAACGCGGGTCCTTCGAGACGTCGGGCACCAGGACCACTTCCTTGTGCTGCACCGCGTAGCCGAGCAGGCCCTCGCCGACGCGCACCGCGGCCGTGTCGGCGCCGTCGCCGTAACGGATCGCCACCTTGAACTCGATCATCCCGGCCCTCTCGTCGACCAGGGCGATGCCGAACGTGCGGTAGTCGATGAGCCGCTTGACCAGCTGCGCGACCCGGGTGAGCAGCTCGTCGAGGTCGAGGATCGCGCTCATCTCGCGGCCGATCTCGGCCAGCGTCTCCATGGTCTCGGCGTAGTCGCGCTCGGACTCGAAGAGGCGGGCGTTGGCCAGGGCCTGGGCGACCGAGGCGGCGAACACCCGCAGGATGGCCTCGTCGTCCTCGTCGAAGGCGTCGAGGTCGGCGCTGAGCAGGTTGAGCGCGCCGATCACCTGGCCTTTGTGCCGCAGCGGCACGACCAGGGTGGACTGCACCCCGGGCGCGACGGGGATGTAGCGCGCATCGGTACGGATGTCGTTGACGAGGATCGAGTGCCCTTCGGCCACGACCGTCCCGACCAGACCCTGCCCCGGCCGCAGGCGAACCGAGCGCACCGCCTCCTCCGGATAGCCCTCGGCATAGGCGATGCGCAGCTCCTGACGCCGCTCGTCGAGCAGGTACACCGCGAACACGCCGAACGGGGTCAGGCGCTGGATCAGCTGCGGAATCTTGGGCAGCAGCTCGTCGAGGTCGAGAACCCCGCCGACTTCGTGGCTGAGTTCGAACAGCGTGGCGAGGCGGTCCTGCGCGGACGCACGGGCAGCCGGCACGCCGGCGGGCGTGTCGGACGGGGACGAGGCGGAATCGGTCATTGGCGAGGAGGGGACGACGGGCGGCCGTCACCGGTGACGTGGGTCGTCACCCAGTCGCGGATGCGGATGAGACGGTCCTGTTGATGATAGTACTCCGTGATGCCGTGGCCCTCGCGGGGATACACCACCAGCTCGGTGGTGCGGCCGCGGTCCTTGAGGCCGCGGAACAGCTCCTGCGCCTGGCCGATCGGCACCCGCTCGTCGCTGCCGCCATGGAGGATCAGGGTCGGCGTGGTGGCGTTGTCGATGTGGGTCATCGCCGAGCGGTTCATGTAGAGCGGCAGCGTCTCCTTGTCGGCGATGCCGCCGAAATAGCCGATGAGCACGCTCGGGATGTCGTTGGTCCCGTACATGCTCCACAGGTTGGTCAACCCGGCGCCGACCATCGCCGCCTTGTAACGCCTGGTCTGGGTGATCGTCCAGGCGGTCATGTAGCCGCCGTAGCTCCAGCCGATGTGGGCCAGCCGGTCGGGGTCGGCGAGGCCGCGGGCGACCAGCGCGTCGACGCCGCTGTCGATGTCGGCGAAGTCGCCGCCGCCCCAGTCGGCGACGTTGGCGCGCAGGAACTTCTCGCCGTAGTTCGAGCTGCCGCGCGGGTTGGGATAGAACACCGCCCACCCCATCCCCGCCCAGACCTGGCCGCCCTCGAGGCCGCCGACGCGGAAGTTGTTCACGTGCGCGCCGGCCGGCCCACCGTGGGCGACGACGAGGAGCGGATACCGTTTCGACGGGTCGTAGCCGACCGGCTTGAGCAGCACGCCTTCCACGTCGAGGCCGTCGCGGCTCTTCCAGGTGACCACCTCGGTGGCGCCGAGCGCGAGGTCGCGAATCTGCGGATTGAGATCGGTGAGCTTGACCGGCGCCGAGAAGCGGGCGTCGGCCACGAACACCTCGGCCGGCGCGGTGGGGGAGTCCATGGTGAAGGCCACCCGCGATCCGTCGGCGCTGAACGATCCGATCTGCAGCGTGCGCTCACGGGTGAGGGCCACCGCCCGGCCGCTGGCGACGTCCAGCTCGAAGGCGTTGGTGTAGGCCCGATCGCCGGTGCTGAAGAGCAGCCGGCGGCTGTCGGCGCTCCAGTGCAGCGGTCCGGGGTCGACGGCGAGGCTGCCGGTGGCGTCGCGGGTCTGTCGGCTCGCCACGTCGTAGACGAGCACGTGCGACTGGCCGACGGTGCCGCGCGGCGTGCCATCGCCGATCGGCGGGGCGGTGACGAGCTCGGCGAGGTAGGCCAGCGATCGGCCGTCGGGCGAGTAGCGCGGGCCGCTGTCGGGCCCGAAGTTGGTCGAGATCTTCTCCACGGTCGTCGCCCGGGTGTCGGCGACGTAGATGTCGCGGCGGCCGTCGCGCAGCAGCGGCGTGGTCCAGCCGGCGAACGCGACGTGGACGTTGTCGGGGGACCACGACAGCGGGCCGTTGATCGTGAACTCGGCGCCGGAGGTCACGCGGCTGAGGCGGCGCGACGCGACGTCCACCACCCACAGGTGCACGCGGCGGTACTCGGCCTCGAAGGGCCGCTCGTCGTCGCGGGCGCGCACCGCGGCGGCCTCGTCGGCGCTTCGCGGATCGGTCATCGTGAACGCGATCGTCTTCGCATCGGGCGACCACGCGTACTGCTGCACGCTCTCCGCGCCGTCGGTGACGGCCGCGGCCTCGCCGCCGTCGGCCCGCATCAGCCACAGCCGCACCTTGGGCTCCTCGTCGCCTTGCGGGCCGCGGGCCGAGAGGAAGCTCATGTAGCGGCCGTCGGGCGACCAGGCCGGCTGCGAGTCGCCGCGCTCACCGAAGGTGATCTGGCGGGCCGGGCCGCTGGCGTCGGCGGCGACCCGCCACACGTGGGTGCGGGCGTCCTTGCGGACGGCGCCGCGGTCGGTGCGTTCGTGCCAGGCGCGGACCGTGAACAGCACCGCCGACCCGTCGGGCGCGATGGCCGGCGCCCCGCCACTGAACGGCGTACCGACCGCCCGCAGGTCGAGGACGTCGTCGATGGTCGCCGGGCGCGTCTGCGCCGATATCGGCCGGGGCAGGCACGGCACGACGAACGACACGAGCAGGACCACGGCCAGCCGCATGCGCTGCCTCCTTGAGGGGAAACCGGAAGTATACGTTGGCCGTCGAGCGGGCGTGGGATACTACGAACGCCCGTGTCCACCCTGACGCTGCCTCTCGACCACGCGGCCATCACGCGGATCCTGCCGCATCGCTACCCGTTCCTGCTGGTGGATCGCATCACCGAGTTCGAGCCGGACGCGCGGATCGTCGGCCTGAAGAACGTCACCGCGGGCGAGCGCTTCCTGTCGCCGCCCGACAGCCGCGGCCGGCGGACGCTGCCGCCGACCGTCCTGACCGAGGCGGTGGCGCAGGTGGGCGGCATCCTCATCCTCGCGAAGCCCGAGAACGTCGGGCATCTCATCTACTTCCGCGGCATCGAGCAGGCGCGGTTCCGTGGCGCTGCCACCCTCGGCGACACCATCGTGATCGAGGCGCGCGTCGTCCGCCTGCGCGGGCGCATGGGCGTCCTGACCGGCCATGCCCGCGTCGGCGATCGAATGCTGCTGCAGGGCACGATGACGTTCGCGCTGGGGCCGCGGGCCGACGGATCGCCGGGCATCGACGCCTAGGCGACGTCACTTCGCGTCGGGCGCCGGTGGACTGGTGTTCCAGATGTTGGCGTGGATCTTCCACGCGCCGTCCTCGCGTCTCCACACGTTCAGGTACTTGCCCCGCTCGACGACGTGGTCCGGGCCGTAGGTCATCGTGTAGGTGCCGTGATCGACGACCAGGTCCTCGTTCCCGTAGACGTCGGTCGACTGCTCGCGAAACGCGGTGACGCCGGCCCTCAGGTAGTCCATCGTCAGGGCGTGGATGGCCGCCGGCCCGATCGCCGGGTCCGCCCCGGGCGGGAACGACGTGGCGTCGCGGGTGAACATCGCGTCGATGGTCGCGACGTCGCCGGCCACGTGGGCCCTGGTGAAGCGATCGTTTTGTTCCTGGATGACCCGTCGCATCGCCGACAGGTCGAAGGGCGTGGCCGCCGGCGGGCGATCGGCGCCGGCAGCGCGCTCCTGCCCGCCGCACCCGGCGACGAGGAGAGCCGCGAACAGCGCGGGCGCCACCGACGCGGATCGGCAGGTCATCACCATCGGCCTGGACCGCCGCGGGCCAGGATTGCGCGCTCGACGGTCACTCGCCGGGCCCGCGGTAGAGGACGCGCCCCAGACGCTTGTGCCACGGCGTGAACGCCGGATCGGCGCCGCTCTCCTGCAGCGCCTGCCTCACCTGGTTCAGTCGCGCGTCGAGTTCGTCCACCGCGGCCAGGATGAACGCCTCGACGCTCTTCGGCTCGACCGGGGAACCGCGATCGCGACTGCCGTGATGCGAGAGCACGAGGTGTTCGAGCTCGGCGCGCAGATCGTCGGGGAATCCGGCGACGCTTCGGGCGGCATCGCGGACCACGACCACGCCGAGGGCGATGTGGCCGAGCAGATTGCCGTCGCGGGTGTAGCCGGTCGCCCCCTGGTCGTAGGCCAGCTCCTGCAGCTTGCCGATGTCGTGGAGGATGGCGCCGGCCAGCACGAGGTCGGCCCGTGCGCCGTAGTGACGGGCCAGCGTGGTGCCGGCCTGGGCCATCGACAGGACGTGTTCCAGCAGCCCGCCGCGGTAAGCGTGATGGATCTGCTGCGCCGCCGGCCACTCACGCAGCGCCGCCTCGTGGTCGGCGAGGATGCGGTGGAGGAGCACGCGGAGCGGTCCGGGATCGAGCGCCGACACCAACGCCTGCAGCTCGGCCCACATGTCGCCGATCGGCCGCGGCGCACTCGGGATGCAGTCCTCCTCGCGGAAGCCCTGCGCGGCGTCCTGGTCCGGGTTGACGCGGCGCAGGCTGGTCGCCACCAGCTGCAGCTCGCCGTTGTGGACACTGGTGCGACCCTCGACGCGCACGAACTCGCCAGCCTCGAACTCATCCTTCAGCCGCTCGGTCCCCTCGAACACCCGCCCGGCGATCTGGCCGCTGGCGTCCTGCAGCGACAGCGCCAGGAACTCGCCGCCCTTGCCGACGCGCAGGTCCTTGCGCAGGCAGAGATAGAAGCCGTAGCCGGTTCGATCGGGGTCGAGCTGGGCGATGCGCGGCAGACGCGTCGACATGCGCCTGCAGCGTACATCGGTCCGGCGGCAGCGTGACAGAGCGACAGCGTGACTCGACTGGCCGCTAGCCCCCAGCGCTAGCCGCTGTTCAAGAGGCGTGATACAACCGCGCACGACATGAGCGGCACTGCGGCCCTGCCCCTGCCGGCGTTCTGGCGCGACGCCTCGCCCGAGGCCCGACGGGCGCTGCTGGCGGCGTCGCTCGGCTGGATGCTCGATGCCTTCGACGTGATGCTGTACTCGCTGGTGCTGGCCGAGCTGGTACGCGCCTTCGGCATCACGCTGACCACGGCCGGGTATCTGGGCTCGCTCACCCTGGTGGCCTCGGCGGTCGGCGGGGTGGTCTTCGGCGTGGTCGCCGACCGCCTCGGTCGGACCCGCGCGTTGTCGCTCAGCATCCTGCTCTACTCGGTGTTCACGGCCGCGTGCGGGCTGGCCACGTCGGTGACGATGCTGGCCGTCTTCCGGGTGCTGCTCGGCCTCGGCATGGGCGGCGAGTGGGCCAGCGGGGCGGCGCTGGTCTCGGAAACCTGGCCGGCGGCGCATCGCGGCAAGGCCCTGGGGCTGATGCAGAGTTGCTGGGCGATCGGCTACGGCCTGGCGGCACTGGTGACGGCGCTGGTGATGCCGGCTTTCGGCTGGCGCGCGGTCTTCTTCGTCGGGGTGCTGCCGGCGCTCCTCACCTGGTGGATCCGCCGGCGGGTGCCCGAACCGGAAGCCTGGCAGGCGGCCCGGGCGGCGACGCGGGGCGACGCGGGGTCCGCGGCCGGCTCGTTTGCGGCCGTCATCGGCGGGCGGCTGGGCCTGACCGTCGTCCTCACCCTGATGAACGCCGCGACGATGTTCGCCTGGTGGGGCTTCAACCTGTGGATTCCGGCCTATCTGTCGCTGCCCGCGGAGCGCGGCGGCATGGGGCTGACGACGACGACGATGGCCAATTTCGTGATCGTGATGCAGGTGGGGATGTGGCTGGGCTACGTGACTTTTGGCTTCGTGAGCGACGCCCTGGGGCGCAAGCCCACCTACGTGGTCTATCTCCTGGCCGCCGCGGCGCTCGTCGCGACCTACGCCGTGACCCGCGACGCGCGGACCCTGCTGGTGCTGGGGCCGTTCGTGGCCTTCTTCGGCACCGGCTATTTCAGCGGCTTCGGCGCCATCACGGCCGAGCTGTATCCGACCGCTGTCCGCGCCACGGCGCAGGGCCTGACTTACAACATTGGTCGGATCGCCAGCGCCGTGGCGCCCTTCGTGGTCGGCTCGCTGGCCACGACGCGGGGCTTCTCCGCCGCCTTCTCGGTCGCCGCCGCGGCCTTCCTGGTCGCCGCCGCCCTGTGGCTGTGGATCCCCGAGACGCGCGGCCGCTCGCTGGCCTGATTCCCGGGGCTGTGCCTCGTGGGGTGGGACGTGGGATGCAGCGCCGGTCGAATGCCGTCCCCACTTGCACCGCGGGCTGCTAAAGTAGCGGCATGACCCACGGCCTCCGACTCACCGTCGCCGCCGTCGCGCTCGCGGTGTCCACCGTGGGCGTGCTCGTCGCCCGCCAGGCGACACCGGCCAGGTCCACCGCGGCGCAGGCGCCGCTGCCGCCGCTCAACACCGCCGGCTACGCGCTCGCCCGTCCACTGGCGATCACGCGCGCCGCCTACGAGTTCGCGGCCCGGCATCCCGAAGTGTCGCGCTACGTGCCGTGTTACTGCGGCTGCGAAGCCGACGGGCATCGCAGCAACGAGATGTGCTTCGTCGCCCGCCGCGACGCCAACGGCAACGTGGTGGAGTGGGACACCCACGGCTTCGGCTGCGCCACCTGCGTGGACGTCGCCCGGGAGTCGATGCAGCTGTTCAACTCGGGTGCGGATCCGGCCAGCATCCGCGCCGCCATCGAGCGGAAGTGGACGCCGCAATTCAGAACCAAGACGCCGACGCCGCCCGTACCCGCCAAGAAGCACTGAGGCGGGTGGGAGACGACCGCGCGGCGGCATTCGCCCGGCTGTTCGAGGCGGTACACGAAGGTGTGTACATCGGCCTGGTCGGGCCCGCCGCGACGACGACGCTGGCCGCCAATCCACACCTGAAGCTGGTGCTCGGCTATCCCGCCGACACCATCGAACGCGAGGTGAGGCCGTTCGATGCCTCGCGCTTCGCCGACGAACAGGCGCGCACGGCGTTTCTCGATCGGCTGTCGAGCGCCGGCTCGGTGGCCGACTACCTGCTGCGGCTGCGCCGCGCCGACGGCGCGCCGGTGTGGCTCGAGGTCACCGCGACCGCCGACCCGGCCGACGCCGCCGGGGCGATGCGCATCGAGGCCCTGGTCCGCGACGTGAGCGAGCGCAAGCACCTCGAGGACCAGTCGCGCGACCTCTACTACCAGCTGCTCCAGACCGAGAAGATGGCGGCGCTCGGCCAGACGATCTCCGGGGTCGCGCACGAGCTGAACAACCCGCTCGCCACCATCCTGTCGTGGGCCGAGCGGCTGGCCCAGCGGGTCGGCGACGACGACCCGATGAAGCGCGGGCTCGACGTCATCCTCAGCGAGTCGGAACGCGCCGCCCGCATCGTCCGCAACCTGCTCACCTTCGCCCGCAAGCGACAGAGCACCCGGGCGATGGTCGACCTGAACGTGATCGTGCGCGAGACGCTGGGCCTGCGCGCCTACGAGCAGCGCATCACCAACATCACGGTGCTGCCGGCGCTGGCTGCCGGGCTGCCGCAGATCTTCGCCGACGGCCACCAGGTGAAGCAGGTGCTGCTCAACCTGCTGATGAACGCCGAACAGGCGATGCTGGCCGCGCACGGCCGCGGCACCATCGTCATCCGCACCTGGCACGACACCGCCAAAGGCGTGGTCGTGCTGGAGGTCAACGACGACGGCCCGGGCGTGGCCGAGGACGTCCAGGGGAAGATCTTCGACCCGTTCTTCACCACCAAGGAAGTGGGCAAGGGCACCGGGCTGGGCCTGACGGTCGCCTACGCCATCGTGCAGGAGCACGGCGGGCGCATCACGCTCAAATCACATCGCGGCACCGGTGCGTCGTTCTTCGTCGAGCTGCCGGTATCGGGCGAGAGCGCCAGGGCGGCCGTGCAGCGCCGCAGCCACACCCCGCCGGCCGAGCCGACGCCGCGTGACGTCTTCAAGGGGGCGCGGGTGCTGATCGTCGAGGACGAGCCGGCGCTCGCCACGGCGGTGAAAGAGGCGTTCCTGGACGCCGGCTTCGTCGTCGATCGCGCCGGCGACGGCGAGGAGGGGCTGGCCCGCGTGGCCCAGCACCACTACGACCTGATCGTCTGCGACCTGAAGATGCCGCGTGTCGACGGCATGCGCTTCTACCGGGCCATGACCGCGGCGACGCCGGCGTTGGCCCGCCGCGTGATCTTCGTGACCGGCGACGTCGCCGGCACCGACGCGGAGCGCTTCCTCGAAGAGAGCGGCTGCCGGTGGCTCTCGAAGCCGTTCCGGCTCGGCGACTTGCTGCGCGCGGCCCGCGAGGCGCTGGCGTAGTCGATGACCACGCCGCGGCGGGCGGCGCGGTCGGCGGCCGCCGCCGGCACCACCGTGTCCGACTTCGGCAGGTCGGCCTTGGCCATCCGCGGCCGGTGCTCGAAGGCGACGACGGCCTTGCGCAGCGCCTCGATCGACGCCGTCGGCTGCACGTCGGGACCGAGCGCCTCGCGCAGGCGGCGCAGGGCCCGGGCGTGGAGCTGGGAGACCCTCGACTCGTTGACGCCGAGCTCGGCGCCGATTTCCTTCATCGTCACTTCGCCGTAGTAGTAGAGCGAGACGACGCGCTGCTCGCGCGGCGGCAGCGACTCCATCGCGGCGCGGACGCGGTCTTCCACTTCCTTGCGTTCGTAAGCGGCGTCGGGGCGCTCAGCTTCGACCGGCACCAGCACGGCCGGCAGCTGCGACTCGTCGAGGTTGTCGGCGCACGACAGCGGCGAGGTCTGCTCGATGGTGTTGATGCGCACGATCACCTTGCCGAGGCGCTCCTCGTCGGAGCCGACCGCGGCGGCCAGGTCGGCCAGTGACGGCTCGTGGCCGAGCGTGACGCGCAGCCGCTCGCGGGCGGCCTCGAGTTCCCGGCGCACGCGACGCACGCCGCGAGGCCAGGCGTCCTTGCGCAGCGCGTCGATCATCGCGCCGCGGACCCGCCGCTCGGCGAAGGTCTCGAACTTGATGCCGCGCGACTCCTCGAACCGCCGCGCCGCGTCGATGAGCCCGAGGACGCCGTCCTGGACCAGGTCGCCCAGGTCGATGGAGTGAGGCATGGTGGCGGCGACGCGGCGCGCCAGCGCCTCGACGAACGGAAGGCTCGCTTCCACACGGGGGTTGATGGTCTCGGCCAGCTGCTCGGCGGTCATGAGAATCGGGCTCCAGTCGCCGCCATCCGTGGCGGACGCTGTCGCCCTCTTGCAGCCCCGATGCCAGCGTCGCGCACCCCAGGCGCAGGGTGCGAAGCGGCGTGCCGAGGTCGGCACCTAACCTCCACGAGAACAACTACTTACAGTCCTCGTGCGGCGGCGCTATGCAGCCGTCGGAATGGGTGAGAAAGCGGCGTCGCTCCGTCAGGTGATTGACGGATGAGCGACACGGCTCGCCAAGGCAGTGACGGGAAATGACGGCGGCCCGGGATGGGCCGGTGGAGCGGGCGGGACGGCGCTAGGCGCCGGCGTGCTGGCGGATCGACCGGGTCACCGACATCGCTTCGAGCGCCGCGGTGACCACCTGCGCGGCCCTGGCGCGCTGCGCCGTGTCGGCCGCTTTCGCCTCCATCAGCTCGGCGTGCGCGAGGATGACGCTCAACTGGTTGTTCAGCTCGTGAAACAGGCCGCGCAGGTCGGCGGACCGCGCCTGCGGACCTGTTTCCATTGGGGAGCCGATGGTCGAGTAGTTCACGGGCGACCTCGCAGTCGTCACCAAACGAATGCGAGGGTCTAGGCCGCGGGATTCGATCCGGCGCGCGCGGTGCCATCGGGCTGGCGCCACAGCGTGTCGACGAAGATGCGGATGCTGCCACCGGCGGTGCGCACGTACTCCACCTTGCCCGCGGCGATCCAGTTGTAGATCGTGCGGCGGCTGACACCAACGAGCTCGCAGGCCTTCATGATGCTGATCGTCTGACGTTCCACAGGCCGTTCTCCCTTCAAAGGCTGGTATCGGTTGCTCCCTCGTGGGGATTAGAGCAGGTTTGTGCCAGCCCGATCACGGATTTCGGTATTGACCTCGCGATTCTGTTGGTGTCAGGATATTGACGCCTTCCTGAGACCCCCCCGCCTTGGCCGAACCCATCCACCTGCTCCTGGTCGACGACGAAGACGCGCTGCGCACGGTGATCGCCGAACGCCTCTCGGACGAAGGGTTTGCGGTGACCGAGGCGTCGTCGGGCGAACAGGCCCTCGACAAGCTCGAGCGCTTTGCCTTCGACGTCCTGATTGCGGATTTGCGATTGCCGGGTATCGACGGCCGCGAGGTGCTCGACGCCGCGCTGCAGCGCTACCCGGGCATCATCGGCATCGTCGTCACCGGCTACGGCACGGTGAAGGACGCCGTCGACGCCATCAAGCGCGGCGCCGCGGACTTCGTCAGCAAGCCGTTCCAGTTCGAGGAGCTGCTGCACGTCCTCGAGTCGGCGCTCGAGCAGCGCCGCCTGCGCACCGAGAACGCCTACCTGCGCCAGCAGCTGGAACAACGCGATGGTCTGCCCGGCGTGGTCGGGCGGAGCCGCGTCATGCGCGACCTCTGCCAGATGATCGAGACGGTGGCACCGAGTGGCGCGACGGTGCTCATCACCGGCGAGACCGGCACCGGCAAGGAAGTGATCGCCCGGGCCATCCATCAGACCAGTCCGCGCCGGCAGCATCGTTTCGTCGCCCTCAACTGCAGCGCCATTCCCGAGAACCTGCTCGAAGCCGAGCTCTTCGGCCACGCCCGCGGGGCGTTCACCGGCGCCGTCGCCACGCGGCAGGGCCGCCTCGAACAGGCCGACCGCGGCACGCTGTTCCTGGACGAGGTCGGGACGATGAGCCCGGCGCTGCAGACCAAGCTGCTGCGCGTGTTGCAGGAGCGCGAGTTCGAGCGGGTCGGCGAGAACCGGACCATCAAGGTGGACACCCGGGTGGTCGCCGCCACCAACTCCGACCTCGCCCGGATGGTGGCCGACGGCACCTTCCGCGAAGACCTCTACTACCGTCTGAACGTCATCGCCCTGCAGCTGCCGCCGCTGCGCGAGCGCAAGGACGACATCCCGCTGCTCGTCCAGCACTTCATCCGCAAGTTCGTCAGCCGCGAGAACGGCGACGGCGGCGCCGACGTGCTGCTCTCGCAGGACGCGCTGCGCCGGCTGATGGCCTACGCCTGGCCGGGCAACGTCCGGCAGCTGGAGAACGCCGTCGAACGGGCTCTCATCCTCCGCGGTACGCGGACTCAGGTGGAGATGACGGATCTGCCGCCCGAAATCCAGGCGGTGCCGATGGAGGCCGCGCCGACGGCCGAACTGCCGGAGCAGGGCGTGGATCTGCCCGACCATGTCAGCCGCGTCGAGCGCGCGTTCATCCAGCAGGCGCTGGCGCGGACCGGCGGCAACCGCGCTGATGCCGCCCGCCTGCTCGGGCTGAAGCGGACGACGCTGGTCGAGAAGCTGAAGCGGCTGCCCGAACTGCCGCTCTGAGCGCGAGTCTGGAACGCCGATGCCGCCTCGATACGCCTACTGGACGATCCTCGTCGACGGTCAGCCGACCGCGTTTCGCGCCGCCGAGATCGACGAGCTGCTGCCGACCTTGAAGCGGCTGCAGGTCAAGCAGCCAACCGCCGAGCTGAAGTGGTTCGAGAAAGGCCGGCTGTGGCCGTCGCGCGACGAGGCCCGCGATTTGTTGCGTCGCGGCTTCACGGTCGCGCCCGACGGCTCGGTGGTCCCGCCCGCCGATGCGCCGGCACGCGGCAAGGGGTGGCGGCCCGGCGGCGACCATCGCGACCCGCGCGAGAAGTTCCAGGCGGCGAAGAAGGCCAAGTGGCAGAAATTCAAGCAGATGGTCCGGTCGCGGCCGGGCCACGGAACGCGACCCGATACCGACGCGCCGCCTCCGACCGACGAGTTCGCCCCGCACGACGAGCCGCAGGCGAACACCCCGCCTGAGCCGCCGGCGACCGACTGGCGCGGCCGGCCGATCGATCCGGAGGCGCGGCCGCGTGCTCGGGCCCCCAAGCCGGGAGGGGGACCGCGCGGGCCCAAGCCGGCGTGGCGTGACCGCGACGACTCCCGCCCCGCCGCCCGTGGCCCCAAGCCGGCGTGGCGCGACCGCCCGGCCAAGCCCTGGAGCGATCGTCCGCCCAAGCCTCGCGGCCCCAAACCCGAGTGGCAGGATCGCGGGCCCAAGCCGGCGTGGCGCGACCGCGACGACTCCCGCCCCGCCGCCCGTGGCCCCAAGCCCGCGTGGCGCGACCGCCCGGCCAAGCCCTGGAGCGATCGTCCGCCCAAGCCTCGCGGCCCCAAGCCCGCGTGGCAGGATCACGGGCCCAAGCCGGCGTGGCGCGACCGCGACGACTCCCGCCCCGCCGCCCGTGGCCCCAAGCCGGCGTGGCGCGACCGCCCGGCCAAGCCCTGGAGCGATCGTCCGCCCAAGCCTCGCGGCCCCAAACCCGAGTGGCAGGACCGCGGGCCCAAGCCGCGCGGCCCCAAGCCGGCGTGGCAGGAGCGTGGGCCGAAACGACCCAAGGGGCCCGGCGGACCACGGCGCAAGAAGGACTGATCGGCGGTGATCGTTCATGTCGTGCTGTTCACGCCAAAGGCGTCGCTGACGGCCGCGGAGCGGCGCGCCTTCGTCGAGCAACTCGACATGGCCCTCGCCGCCATCCCCGATATCGCCAGGGCTCGCATCGGGCAGCGGCTCGCACTCGACCGGGCGTACGAGCGGCTCGGACCGATCTACGAGTACGTCGCCATCCTGGAGTTCGAAACCGCCGAGGCACTGGCCCGCTACCTGGAGCACCCGGCCCACGCCGCGCTCGGCGCCGCCTTCCACGAGACGCTGGAGCGCGCCGTCGCGTCCGACTACAGGCTGGTCGACGACGTCGACGCCCTGCGGGTGTGAGCGGTCAGCGGCCGAACAGGCGGCGGAACGATCGGCCGACGCCGCCCTGACGCTCGCGATCGAACTCGACCAGGCCATCGATGGCCGCCGAGATGGTGGGCACCAGCCTGACGCCGTGACGGGCGGCGCCGGGCGGCAGCTCGGCCTCGCTGCCGCTCCAGACCAGGAAGGCCCGCGCCGGCGACTCCACGGCGACGTCGAGGCAGTTCTCCGGGCGGTCGTCGACGACGGCATCGAGCTGGAGCGCATCGGCGATCTTGCCGCGCGAGCCCTTCACCACGTACACGCTGGGACGCGGAAACCCGTGGGCCTCGAGCCACTCCTGGCTCTGCACCTGGGTGGTGGCGCCGGCGGCGGTCGGCCGCGTGGTGATGAACAGCACGTCCCAGCGGCGCTCGGCGGCCAGCTCGGCGATCCGCTTCACCGCGCCGGGCTCCATCTCGTCGAGCGTGGTCCAGAAGTTCTTGATGCGCAGGACCGTTGCCCACAGCTGGTCGAGCTGGCGGGTCGTGAGCGCCAGGTCGCTCAGGGTCGGGCGGTCCTGTCGATTGGGGACGCCGTGGTCGCCCCCGTCCGGGTCCGGCTCGCGGCCGGTCCGTCTGGTCGCCACGGCGTGCATCGCGGCCGAGAGATCGGCGACCGTTCCGTCGAGGTCGATGGCGACCCGCAGACCTGCTGCCACGGTCAGCGACCCGCCGCCGGCACGCCGTGCGACGTCGTCGCGACCGCGGTGGGCCCGACGCCGGCCGCACCCGGGTCGACGAGGAAGAAGCGGCCGATCACGGCGCGAACCTCGGCGATGGAGTCGGCGGCATTGATGGCGATGCGCAGATGCGAGCCGTTGTCGATGCCCTTGGTGTACCACGTGCAGAGCGCCCGCACCTTGTTGACGACCCAGCGCTCGCGGCGGCGCGCCGGTGGTGCCGCCTCCGGCTCGGCCCGCCCCGGTGCCTGGTGGCGAAAACCGGCGCGTTCGCTGCCGGGGTCGGCCAGCAGCAGGTCGATGTAGTCGAACAGGAACTGCGCCCGATCGGCGGCGGTGACTTCGCGCATCGGCCGGCCGGCGAGCAGATCCTGCGCCTGGGCGAGAATCCACGGGTTGCGCAGCACACCGCGGCCGACGAACACGCCGCTCAGGCCGCCGCCCAGCCGATCGACGATCTGACCGGGCTCGACGCAGTCACCGGACCCGAACACCGGAATCGAGACCCGGTCGGCAACGGCGCGCACGAACTCCCAGTCGGCGCTGCCCGAGTAGGACTGTCTGGCGGTGCGGCCGTGCACGGCGATGGCCGCGGCCCCGGCGTCCTCGACGCGGCGGGCCACCTCGGGGGCGCTCAAGTCACCGTCGTCCCAGCCCTTGCGCATCTTGACCGTCACCGGGATCGACACCGCGTCGACCATCGCCGCGACGATCCGGGCCGCCTGCGCCGGTTCACGCATCAGGCTGCAACCGGCGTGGTGCTTCGCCACCTTCGGCACCGGGCAGCCCATGTTGATGTCGACGATGTCGGCGCCCATGCCCTCGACGACGCGGGCGGCCTCGGCCATGCGCGCCGGTTCACCGCCGAAGATCTGGATCGACACCGGCCGCTCTTCCTCGGTGTACTCGGCGTATTCGAGGGTGCGGTCCATGCCGCGCACCAGGCCCTCGCTGCTGACCATCTCGCTCACCACCAGGCCGCAGCCGCCGTGGCGCTTGACCAGCCGTCGAAACGCGGTATCGGTCATGCCCGCCATCGGCGAGACGACCAGCGGCGAACTCAGTTCGATCGATCCGATCTTCATCGCGATCGCGTCGGGCGCCCGATCACGGCGCCGGGGGCACGGCGCCGATGGCGGCGCCCTGGGCCGCCAGGCCGGCGTCGTAGGCCTTCTTCACTTCGTCGTTCTTCCATTCGATGATCGCCTGCCCGCGCAGACGGACCAGGTACTTCTGGAACTCGCCGCGGCGCTTCTCCTCGAAGACGCGATCCGAGATGCGATCGCGGGCCTCCTCGAGCGTCGGCGTGCCGCCACCGGTGCGGGCATCGAGCTTCAGGATCTGGTAGCCGCGCGACGTCCGGCGCGGCGCGGTGACGCCACCCACCTCCATGGCGTCGATCTCCTTCTGCAGCTCGGGCGCCAGGTCGGCATAGGGGATGTCGCCGAGCAGACCGCCGTTGGCCTTCGACGGCGCGTCGGAATGGTCGGCGGCGAGCTTGGGGAAGGGCTCCCCGGCCGCCAGCCGCGTGACCAGCTCGGCGGCCTCGGCGGCGGCGGCTTCGTCGACGGCGACGTTGACACCGTCGGCGGTGGTCTCGACGCCGACGAGGATCTCGCGCAGGGTTACCGCGCGATCGGTCGCCAGTGTCGCGGCGTGGGTGTCGTAGTAGGCCTTGACTTCCTCGTCGGTGACGCCGATCTTGCCCATCACTTCGGTCTGCTGGACGCGGTTGACCAGCATCTGCTTCTCGAGCTGACGGCGCAGGTCGAGCATGGTCATGCCTTCCTGCTTGAGCGCCGCCTGGAACTGCTCGTCGCTCTCGATCTTGTTCTCCTTGCGGATGTTCTCGAGAATGCTCTGGAACTGCTCGTCGCCCAGCGTGTAGCCGAGCTCCTTGCCGCGCTGCAGGAGCAGCAGCTCGTCGACGGCGTCGACGATCACCTGCGGCGTGATCTCGGCGAGCAGCCGGGCCAGCTCGTCGTCGTCGCCGCGCAGGGTCTGGGCGTCCGGGCGCTGGCGGATGGCGGCGATCTGCCGCTGTTCGAGATCGGACTTGGTGATGATCTCGCCGTTCACCTTCACCAGAATCTGCTCGATGATGTCGGCCGACGGCGACGAGCCCGCCGCGGCGGCTACGACCATCGTCAGTGCCAGGGTGCGCAGGGTGTGCATGGTCATCGTCCCAATCCCTTAGCTTATCAAGCCTGTCCGTGCCGCGACCGTCCGCCGGATCAGGCGTCGGTCAGGGCGATGAGCACTCCGAGCACGCGATCGAGCAGGCCGCCCTCGGCCCGCGGATCCTCGGGCGCCGCCCGCTCCAGCTCCGCCTTCGAGAACCCCGGCCGCACCGCGCCGGCCGTGGCCCGGGCCGTCCACCACGCCCGGCTGCTGCGGGTGGCGTCGGCCGCCCCCTCCTGCCGCAGGTCGAGCTTCAGGCTGCCCGGGGGCACCAGGTGCAGGTCCGAACGGCCGCGGACCAGCGACAGCAGCCGGGCCAGATCCACCCTGGTGCGCTCCCTGAACTTGAAGACGACGAGCGGGCCGTCCCGGTCGATGCTCTCCAGTCCGAGCCGATCGGCGCCGACCCGGACGCGGCCGAAATCGGCCAGGTTGAGCAGCGCCGGCGGTGGCGGCCCGTAGCGGTCGCGGGCGTCGTCCAGCACCCGCCGGATCTCCTCCTCCGATCGCGACGACGCCACCCGTCGATAGATCGACAGCCGCTGGTTGACGTCGGCGGTGTAGCTCTCCGGGATCCGGAAATCGACCTGGAGGTTGACCGTGGCGCGAAGGTCGTCGTCGAGGTCCTCGCCCTTCAACTCCTTGACGGTGTCCTCCAGCAGCTTCATGTACATCTCGAAGCCGACGGCGTCGATCTGCCCGCTCTGCTGGCCGCCGAGCAGGTTGCCGGCGCCGCGGATCTCGAGGTCGAGGGCGGCGACGCGGAAGCCGCTGCCCAGGTCGCTGAACTCCTTGATCGCCGCCAGCCGCCGCTTGGCGACCGGCGACAGCGACTCCTCGGGCGGGATCAGCAGGTAGGCATACGCCGGGCGGTCACTCCGGCCGACACGGCCGCGCAGCTGGTAGAGCTGCGACAACCCGTAGCGATCGGCACGGTTGACGACGATGGTGTTGGCGTTGGGGATGTCGAGCCCGTTCTCGACGATGGTCGTCGACAGCAGCACGTCGTACTTGTGCGCCATGAAGTCGAGCATCGTCCGTTCGAGGGCGTCTTCGCTCATCTGCCCGTGGCCGACGACGATCCGCGCCTCGGGCACCAGGCGGGTCAGCAGGTTGGCCATCGAGTGGATCGACTCGACGCGGTTGTGCACGACGTAGATCTGGCCGCCGCGGGCCAGCTCGGTGCGCAGCGCCCGGCCGACGATCGCCTGGTCGAACTTGACGACGTGGGTCTGGATCGACAGCCGGTCCTTGGGCGGCGTCTCGATGATCGACATGTCGCGGATGCCGACCAGCGACATGTTGAGCGTGCGCGGAATCGGCGTCGCGGTGAGGGTCAGCACGTCGACCCGCCGGCGCATCTGCTTGATGCGTTCCTTGTGGGCGACACCGAAGCGCTGCTCCTCGTCGACGACGAGCAGGCCGAGGTCGCGGAACACGACGTCCTTGGACAGCAGCCGGTGCGTGCCGACCAGGATGTCGAGCTGTCCGGCGGCCAGCCGCTCGAGGATGGCCGTCTGCTCGGCCCTGCTGCGGAAGCGCGACACCATGTCGACCGAGACCGGGAACGACGCCATGCGCGCCCGCAGGGTCTCCAGGTGCTGGAAGGCGAGCACCGTGGTCGGCGCCAGGATCGCCACCTGCTTGCCGTCCATCACCGCCTTGAACGCGGCGCGAAGTGCCACCTCGGTCTTGCCGTAGCCGACGTCGCCGCACAGCAGGCGGTCCATCGGCATCGGCGACTCCATGTCGCGCTTGATGTCGGCGACCGCAGCGGCCTGGTCGGGCGTGAGGTCGTAGGGGAAGGCGGCCTCGAATTCCTCCTGCCAGTGGCTGTCGGGACTGAAGGCGTGACCGGCCACGGCCTTGCGCGCCGCGTAGAGCTTGAGCAGCTCTTCGGCCATGTCGCGCATGGCCTTCTTGACCTTGCCCTTGGCCCGCTCCCAGGTGGTGCCGCCGAGCCGGTCCAGCGCCGGGCGGCTGCCACCGGTGTACTTCTGCACGAGATCGAGGCGCTCGACCGGCACGTAGAGCTTGTCGTCGCCGTGATAGCGCAGCTCGAGGAACTCGTGGGCGGTGTCGCCGACGCCGATCTGCCTGAGGCCGACGAACTCGCCGATGCCGTTGTCGACGTGCACGATGAGGTCACCGACCTTCAGGTCGCGCAGGTCGGAGAGGAAGGTCGCCGCCAGCGAGCGCTTGCGCGCCGCGCCGCCGCGGTGGCGGTCCTCCTCGAAGATGTCGCCCTCGGCGTAGATCGTCAGCGCCGTGTCGGGCAGGCGGACGCCGCCGCTCAGCGTGCCGACGGCGACCAGCACGGCGCCGGCGGTCAGCTCGCCGGTGCGCGAGGCCAGCTCGGCGCGCACGTCGTAGTCGCCGAGCATCTCCACGGTCCGTTCGGCGCGGCCGGCGGTTTCGGCGACGAACACGATCGTGTCACCGGCGCTCCGCCGGTCGCGGATCTCCTGCACCCAGTCGGCGATGCGGCCGTGGAAGCGCTGCGGCGGCTGGGCGGCGACGTGTCGGAACGCGCCGTCGTCGACGTGTAGCGCGGCGACGGCGACGGCCCGCGACAGCCGGTCGTGCAGCTCGTCGGCCGGGACGAACAACTCGGCGGGCGACGGCAGCGACGGCGGCGGACCGGGCCGGGCGGACGCATCATCGAAGCCGGCCTGCGCCACCGACCACGCGCGCGCCACCGCGGCGATCGACTCGTCCGGTTCGGACACGACCACCCATCCGCCGGCGGCGGCGGTCAGGTAGTCGAAGATGCCGGCCCGACCGGCGACGGCGAGAGCGGCCGGCTCGGTCTGTTCGCGCACCGGCACGACCAGGAACTGGTCGAGGGTCTCCACCGAGCGCTGCGTGCCGGGGTCGAAGCGGCGAATCGACTCGACGAGATCGCCGACGAACTCGATGCGGATCGGCCAGATTTCGTCTGGCGGGTAGACGTCGAGGATGCCGCCGCGCACGCAGTACTCGCCATGGTCGTCGACGGGATCCTGACGGTCGTAGCCCGCGTCGGCGAGCAGCGCCGAGAGCGCCAGCGGGTCGATCTCCGATCCGGTACGCACGCCGAGCGAGCGGGCTCTGAGGGTCGCCGGGTCGACGAGCCGTTGCAGCAAGGCGGGCGCCGACGCCACGACGACGCGGGCCGACCCGGTCGCCAGGGCCAGCAGCGCGCGAGCGCGCGCGGAACTGACCCGCATGTGCGGGGTGAGCGCCCGGTAGGGATCGGCGTGCATCGCCGGGAGCGGCAGGACGGCGGCGGTTGCCGCGACGTCGCCCAGCCCTTCGATGGCGCCGAGGAAGAAGCGCACGTCGGTGACGGCGGCGTCGATCGCGGCGTCGGTCGGGACGACGAACAGCAGCGGTCGTTCGGGGGCGTGGTGCGCCGAGGCGGCGACCGCGAGCGCCTGCGCCGGCGGCGTCAGTCCCGACAGCGGCTGAGTTCGGAGCACCAGCCCGAGCCGGGCCGCGGCGCCCTTCACCAACGAGCGCAGGACGAGGGATGACGACGAGGCCATGCGGGGCAGCGGTACACGCGGATTGGCCGAAGGGTCGCCTGCGGGACCGTCCGGCCGTCCAACAAACCTCTATTGTCCTATGAATCCCCGGGCCGTACTAACCGTTCCCCCGCCGCAGCACCGCGATTCCTGGACGGGTTCTGGTGCCGATCTTGCTGGGGAGGCGGGCGGTATGCGCCGGGGGGCGCCGTCCATCGGCTGCGAGCCGCCTGTTACCCCTATGAATCGTCCAGGCGCTGGCTGGATTCGGGGTACCGGCGCGCTACCTCGAGATCGGCACCGATGCCAATCCGTTCGCCCACTACACCTCGGAAGTGTGGTCGAACGACTACGGCACGTGGGTGCTGCTCGACGTCACGTTCAATCACTACTTCGCGCGTGACGGCGTGCCGCTCAGCGCCGTCGAGATCCGCGACGCGCTGCTCGAGCAGCGGCTCGACGACGTGCAGGTGGTGCTCGGCGAAGTGCGCGACGGTCATCCGTCGCCGTCCGAGTGGCCGCTGCGCACCGCGGAGCTGTACTACTACCTGCGCTATCACCTCAACGCCAATCACGTCTCGGCCCCGGGGGAACCGCCGTTCGAACGCACCGACATGGTGGAGTGGCTCGACGGCCGGACCGTGCCGTGGGAGGCCAGTCCGGTGCCGTCGCCGTTCCCGCACGTCCCGATCACACCGTACGTGACGGGGGATCGTGGACTGGTCGACTGGGGCCCGAACCAGATCCGGGTCACGCCGCGGCGTTCCGGCGTGATGGAGGTCACCCTCGACCTCCAGCACAGCGTCCAGCAGCCGAGTCACGTCGAGTACCGGCTGGTCGACGCCGACGGGCCGGGTCCCTGGATTGCGCATGCCGGCACCTCCCTCGTCTGGACGGTCACGGCGTCGTCGCAGGGTGTCGAGGTCCGCGGCGTGAACGTCATGGGCCGTCGCGGTCCGGTGTCGTCAGTACGGCTCGCACCGCCCTGACCCTGGCCCACGGGGCCTGCTTCTTGCAGAGGGGCCGCGCATGGCCCTGTCACCGCGCGGCCGGGCGCGGCCGATGGTCGGATGGCTCGCTGCGCTGCTGGTGGTCCTGGCGGGCGCCCCTTCCGGGCGGACCCAGACGCCCCGCGCCGTCGCCCTGCTCGCCGCCGTCGATTCCACCGCGCCCATACCGGCGCGCTTCGCCGATCGGCTCGACACCCTCCAGGCCCGCGTCGCCTCGGCCGACCTCGACGCGCTCGACGCGGACCGTATCGAGCTGCTGTTGACCGGCGGACGCTCGGTCGAGGCTCACCTCCAGCGACGCGAGAGGCTGCGCAACGGCGGGCGGTCGTGGACCGGTGCCGTTCCGGGATCGTCGCTGAGTTCGGTGACTTTGGTCGAGGTCGGCGGGGTTCTGCAGGGTTCGGTTCGCACCCTCGACTCGGCATGGTCGATCGAGCCGGCCAACGGCGGGCTGTACGTGGTCCGCGAAGTCTCGGGTGTGCCGCCGGGTGCCGATCTGGAACCGCTCCGACCCGACGCGATGGCCGATCCAGCCGGCGGCGATCCGCCGCCGGCGGCGGCCGACGACGGCACGTTGATCGACGTGCTGGTCATGTACACCGCCGCGGCGCGTACCGCCGCGGGCGGCACCGACGCGGCCGTGCAGGCGAGAATCGCCCTCGGCGTTTCAGAATCGAATGCGGCCTACGCCAACAGCGGCGTCGTGCCGCGGCTGCGGCTGGTCGGGGCCGCGTTGACGCCCTACACCGAGAGTGCCGATCTCAGCACGGATCTGGCTCGCTTTCGCACCGCCGGTGACGGCTACATGGACGAGGTCCACGCCCACCGCGACGCTCTTGGCGCCGACCTCATGGTGCTCGTGACCGGTGCGGCTGCCGGCGGCGCCTGCGGCGTCGGCTACGTCATGACATCGCTGTCGGCGACCTTCGCGCCCTGGGCCTTCAGCGTCACCGCCTACCCGTGCATCAGCCCGAACTACACGTTCGCCCACGAGCTGGGCCACAACATGGGCTCGGCGCACGCGCCCGACGACGGCGCCGGCCAGCCCTCGCTGTACGCGTACTCGTTCGGCTACAAGAACCCGGCGAACCTGTTCCGCACCGTCATGGCCTACAACTGCGCCGCCGGCTGCCCGCGGGTGCTGCACTTCTCCAACCCCGATGTCTCCTACTCCGGAGCGACGACCGGATCGCCGGCTCAGCACAACAACGCGCTGTCCATCAACAACGCGGCGGCGACCCTTGCCAACTTCCGCCAGGCCGTGGGCGGCGGCAGCGCCCCGACCGTGACGGCAATCGGCAACGTCACGATCGCCGAAGATGGCAGCACCGCGCCGATCGCCTTCACGGTCGGCGACGCCGAGACGGCGGCCTCGAGCCTCGTGGTGACTGCGGTGTCGAACAATACCGCGCTGGTGCCGAACACGCCGTCGGCGCTGGCGCTCGGCGGCAGCGGCGCCGGCCGGACGCTGGTCGTCACGCCGGCGCCGAACCAGTTCGGCACGGCGTCGGTCACCGTGTCGGTGAACGATGGCTCCCTGACGGCGTCGCGCACGTTCACGCTGACGGTCACTGCCGTCAACGACGCGCCGACGATCGCACGGACGCCGACGGCGGCGACCATCGCCAGCGGCAACGCGGCGACGACCAACGTCACGATCAGCGACATCGACACGTCCGGCAGCGCCCTGTCCCTGTCGACGAGTTCGTCGAACCCCACCCTGTTGCCGGCGGGAGGCGTCGGCTTCACGGTCGTGAGCACCGCCGCCAGCAGCCGCACGCTGCTGGTCACGATGACGCCGGCCGCCGGCCAGTCCGGCGTGGCGACGGTGACGCTGACCGGCTCGGACGGCAGCGCGACGGCGGTCACGACCTTCGTCCTGACCGTCGTCGTGCCGTTGCCGCCGACGCTGAGTCCGCTCGCTCCGCGCACCGTGGCGGAGGACGGCGCGCTGGCGGTGGACTTCACCGTCGGCGATCCGGATACGCCGCTGTCGGGCCTGACCGTGTCGGCCACGTCGGGGAACGTCGCGCTGGTGCCGCCCTCCGGCCTCGGGCTCGCCGGCAGCGGGGCGCAGCGGACGCTGACCGTGACCCCGGCCGCCAACCAGTCGGGGCAGGCGACGATCGCCATTTCGGTCGGCGACGGCGTCTCGACCACAACCGGGACGTTCGTCCTGACGGTGACGCCCGTCGACGACGCACCCGCCTTCGCCGTGGGCGTGCCGGCCTCGGTGTCGACGCTGGTGTCGACGGCCTTGTCGTTCCCCGTCACGGTCACCGACATCGACACCGCCGGGACGACGCTGGCGCTGTCGGGCAGTTCCAGCAACGTCGCGCTCCTCGCCCAGGCGGGAATCGCGATCGCCACGGTGGCCACCGCGGCGACGAGCCGGACCTTCACGGTCACTCTGACGCCGGAGACCGGCGCCACCGGCACCGGCACCCTGCTGCTCTCGGCCGGCGATGGCGTGTCGAGTGTCGGTCGCACGGTGGGGGTGGCGGTCACGTCGACGCCGGGACCGCCCGATCCGCCGACGACGCTCACGGTTTCCGGGGCGGGTTCGGCCCTGGCAGTGAGCTGGACCGCGGCGTCGACCGGGTCGACGCCGACCAGCTACGCGGTCTACGTCGGTACGTCGCCGGGGGCGACGACCCTGCCGGTGCAGACGACGGCCGGCACCTCGCTGTCGGTGCCGCTGACCGCGAGCGGCACCTACTACGCGCGCGTCCGGGCCCGCAACGCACACGGCGAGAGCACCGACTCCCCGGAGTCGTCCGTGAGCATCGCGGTACCGAACGGCAAGCCCGGCAAACTGCCCAAACCCCGGGCGTGGACCTCCGGCCGCACGCTGCTGATGGAATGGGATCCGGCGCCGTCGGCCGAGCCGATCATCGGCCACGTCCTCGAGGTGGGCGCGGCGCCGGCCGTCGGCGACCTCCTGGTGCTGCCCCTGTCCGCCTCGCGGTCGTTCACGGCTCCCGGGGTGCCGGTCGGCACCTACTGGCTGCGCGTTCGCGCCGTCTCGGCAGTCGGCGCCGGCGATGCGTCCGACGACGTCGGCATGGTGATGACCGCCAGCGGGGGATGCATAGGCTTGACCTCCTCGCCAGGCACCTTGGCCGCGGCGGTGAGCAACGGCGTCGTGTCGCTGTCGTGGACGCCGCCCGCCGGGTCGGTCACGCCGGCCAGCTACGTCCTCTCGGCGGGCACGGCGCCGGGGCTCGCGAACCTCGCGACCTTCGACACCGGCTCGACCGCCGTCGCGTGGAGCGGGGTGGCCCCGCCGGGTGTCTACCACGTCCGCGTCGCCGGGCGGACCGCGTGCGGTGTCGGCGCGCCTTCGAACGACGTCGTGGTGACGGTCGGCGGCACGGCGCCACCGGCGGCGCCGACGGCCCTGTCGGCCACGGTCAGCGGCGGAGTGGTCGCCGTGGCCTGGACGCCGCCACCGGGGTCGGCTCCGGCCGGCTACGTGCTGGAAGTCGGCTCGACCGCGGGAGCGTCGGACATCGCCACGATCGACGTCGGCACGGCGACGGCGATCTCCGGAGCGGCGCCGCCCGGTCGCTATTTCCTGCGGGTGAGGGCCCGCGGTACCGGCGGGGCGGGGCCGCCGTCGAACGAGGTCGATCTCACGGTGCCGTAGCGCCCCGGACCTCGACCTCGACCAGCTCGACCGCATCGGCGCCACGGTTGCGCAGCAAATGCTCACCGCCGCCGCTGTGCCAGGTGTAGTCGCCCGGACCGTTCAGGGGACTCCAGGCCGGGCTCTCCGACACGACCGTGCCCGGCGTCTGCATCACCACGACCACCGGCGTCGCGTGCCTGTGCGCTTTGGTGGCCGCGCCCGGCTCGAGGACGACTCGGTGGGCGCGGTACCAGGAGTTCTCGAGTTCGGGCGTCGCCGACAGTCCCGAGACGTCATCGGCCGCCGCGGCGGCGCCTGTCGTCCGGTTGGCGATACCGATCAAACGGAACAGCGTCGCGCCGACGTTGTTGACGCGGTGGGTGTACGGCTTGTCGACGTAGGTGGTGACGCTGTTGACCCGCTGCGGGCGCGCCGCCGCGGGTGCTGGCGCCGGGGTTGCCGCAGCACCGCCGCTCCATTCGGCGCCAAGGACCTGGGAGCGGGTCGTCGATCGCGCGATCGGGACGTAGAGAATGGCGGTGTCGTGGGTGTGGTACAGCGTCGTGTCGCCGGGCGGGATCTGGATGTCGTGGATCCGCACCGACGCCGACTCGTAGACGACGTGGTGCCGGGGTTCGCCGGACAAGGGAACCGGCGCCGGCTCCTGGGCCGACGGCGCCGAGGCGGGCCCCCACAGGGCAGCGACCAGACTGGCCGCGACGACGTGACGGATGCGCACGCGAGCCTCCTCGGCGACGAAGCTTACCTCAACCGTCACGCCGGACGCGGGCCAGAATGGCCGACGTCGAGTACCCGGGGCTGACCTCGACGCGGACCACCCGTCCGCCCCGTGCCTCCACGACGTCGCGGCCGACGATGGCATCGGCCGCCCAGTCGGCGCCCTTGACCAGGACGTCCGGCTGCACGGCGGCGACGATCGCCCGGGGCGTGTCCTCGTCGAAGACGACGACCGCGTCCACCGCGGTGAGGGCGGCGAGGATCTCGGCGCGCTCGTGCTCGGGCGTGAGCGGACGATCGGCGCCCTTGCCGAGCGCGCGCACCGAGCGATCCGAGTTCACGGCCACGATCAGGGCGTCGCCGTGAGCCCGCGCCTCGGCCAGGTAGCGGGTATGCCCGGGATGCAACAGGTCGAACACGCCGTTGGTGAAGACCACGCGTTTCCCGGCGGCTCGTTGTTCCGCCGCCCAGCGGCCGGCCTGTTCGGGTGTCAGTACGGGCATGCGCGACTCTGGCCCCGTAGGCTGGGGCACGCCTAACCGCTAGCCGCCAGCCGCTAGCCGCTAATCCTTGAACTTGACGTCGCCGCTGAATTCCCAGCGATGCGGCGGCCGGTAGATGCCGACGTCCTTCTGCTTGGCCTTGACGCGGATCGTGTAGAGCTGGCGGTGGTAATCGTACGGATAGCCGTCGAGTTTGTGCACGGCGACGTCGAACTTGTAGGTGCCTTCGACCAGGTCGAGACGGTCGATGACGAATCGCACCTCCCCCTCCCCGCTCAGCCGCTCCGGTTGCAGGTCCTCGAGGTTGGTGTTGGTGCCGTAGCAGCACAGGCCGTCGGCGCTGAAGATGCCCAGGCCGAAGACGAAGTCCCGGGTCGGTTCGTGGGCGCGGAAGCCGACATGCACCGTCAGCGGATCCCCGGTGTGAAACACGTGGGCGGCGTCGCCGCCGGGCCCGGTCAGCGCCACCGTCGTGATCTCGACCTCGCGCGAGCCCCAGCGTCCTTCGGTGGACTTGAACATGTCGGGCGGCGCTTCGCCGGTGTCCACGGGGTTCTGCGGTTGCGCCTCGCTCTCCGCCGCGGCTGCGCCGTCGGCCGCATGGGCGACCCGCGCCGCCTCCTCCCTGGCCAGGAGCTGCTCCTCGGCCCGCTCGACGTCGATGATGTAGGCGGTGACGACGCGCTTCGGGTCGCCTTCGCCGTGCGTGCGGCCGCGATCGAGCCACAGCGCCTGGTCGCAGAACTTCTCCACCAGGTCGAGCGAATGCGTCACCAGCAGGATGGTCCGGTTGCGGCGGCGGAACTCGGCGAACTTGTCGAGGCATTTGACGGTGAAGCCCTGGTCGCCGACGGCCAGCACCTCGTCGACGAGCAGCACGTCGGGATCGACGTGGATGGCCACGGCGAAACCCAGGCGCATGTACATGCCCGACGAATAGGTCTTCACCGGCGCGTCGATGAACTCCTTCAATTCGGCGAACTCGACGATCTCGTCGAAGCGCCGCTGGATCTCGCGCTTCGACAGGCCGAGCATGATGCCGTTGATGAAGACGTTCTCGCGGCCCGAGATCTCGGGATGGAAGCCGGCGCCGAGCTCGATGAGCGCCGAGATGCGGCCATCGACGGCGATGGCGCCGGTCGTCGGGCGGGTGATGCCGGCGACGCACTTGAGCAGGGTGCTCTTGCCGGAGCCGTTGCGGCCGATGACCCCGTAGGTGCAGCCCTTCGGCACCGAGAACGACACGCCGCGCAGCGCTTCGAACGTCTCGTCGGGCTGCAGCTCGCTCACCAGGCTGCCCGAGAGCAGCGCCGATTTCAGGGTCGCGAATTGCTTCTTCCGCGCGTACTTGCGGTAGGTCTTGGTGACGTTGACGGCTTCGATGGCGTGGGTCATGACCAGCGGCTAGCGGCTAGCGGCTGGCGGCTAGGCGCGAGTCCTGACGGAGAGGCTGCGGTGGCCATCTCCCGGTGTGCAGGGAGCGGGTGGCGCCGGGCGGGGGCGCCCCGGCCGCGCGCAGCCCTTTGGCGAGCACGGACGGGGGTGATCGCCACCCCAGCGCGGCTGCCGCGCCGGGGGCCCCGGCCCGGCGACAGGACCTGCTCCGCGGAGTGTTGGTTCACCGTTACACCTCTTCGGCGAACGAATCGCGCAGCCGGTCGAACACGAAGTAGCCGGCGAGGAACACCCCGATCGACCCCACACCCAGCGCCATCAGCCACTTCCAGTGCCCGTGCGGACCGACGTGGAACAACACCTCCTGGTAGGAGATCGCCAGGTGGGTCATCGGATTGAGGTTGAGCACCCGGCGGTAGCCTTCCGGCGCCATCTGCATCGAGTAGATGATCGGGGTCGAGAAGAACCAGAGCGTAAGCAGGTTGGCGAGGATGTCCTTGATGTCGCGGAAATGGACCGTCAGCGCCGCCAGCAGCAGCGCCAGGCCGGTGGTGAACAGCAGCTGGACGGCGACGATCACCGGGAACCACAGCAGCTCCACCGGGTCCAGCGGCCGCTGGTAGTAGATGAGGAACGCCGCCAGGATCGGCAGCCCGAGCACGAAGTGCACGAGATTGGCCAGCACCGACACGATCGGCAGCACCTCGGCCGGGAACAGCACCTTCTTGATGAGGTTGCCGCCCGAGATGAGGACGTTGGCCGACTCGCTCAGCGAGGAGCTGAACCACGTCCACGGCAGGATGCCGCAGAAGAAGAACAGGCCGTAGGGCTGGATGTCGGCCGGGTGGGCGCCGGGCATGATCGTGGTGAACACGAAGGTGTACACCGCCATCAGCAGCAGCGGGTTGAAGAACGACCAGAAGAACCCCAGCACCGACCCGCGGTAGCGCGCCTTGAGATCGCGGGCGACGAGCGTCTGGATGAGGCCCCGGTACTTCACCAGGGCGCGCAGGTGATGGAACATCAGGTCGCGGCGGCCCTAGTCTGCCACGGCCCGGTCAGACGCCGCGCCGCGATTCCGCCTGGAGCTGCTGCAGGGTCTTCAGCAGGGCGACGCGGGCGCGCTCGAAATCGATCTCGTGCGGCATCGGCCCCAGCATCTCCTCGGCGCGGGTCATGCCGGCTTCGGCCCTGGCGGTATCCAGATCCTCGGCCCGCTCGGCGACCTGGGCGAGCACGGTGACGCGGTCGGGAAGGATCTCGACGAACCCGACCGACACCGCCAGATGGTGCCGCGCGGCCCCGATCCGGTACCACATCTGACCGGTGCGCAGCGCGGTGAACAGCGGCGTGTGTCCCGGCAGGACCCCGAGGTCGCCCTCGGAACCCGGCAGCGACACCTCGTCCACCTCGTAGGTGTGGGCCCGGTCGGGAGTGACGACGCTCAGCGAGAGCTTGGTCGGCAGCGCCATGATCGCCGTCCTACTGCTTCATCTGCGCGGCGTTGGCGATCACGTCCTCGATCGTCCCCTGCAGGTAGAACGCCTGCTCGGGCAGGGCGTCGTGCTTGCCCTCGGCGATTTCCTTGAAGCCCTTGATGGTGTCGGCAATCGACACGTACTTGCCCTCGCGGCCGGTGAACTGCGAGGCGACGAAGAACGGCTGGGACAGGAACCGCTGGATCTTGCGGGCCCGCGACACCGTGAGCTTGTCCTCTTCCGACAGCTCGTCGATGCCGAGGATGGCGATGATGTCCTGCAGGTCCTTGTAGCGCTGCAGGATCTGCTTCACCTGGCGGGCCACTTCGTAGTGCTCGGCGCCGATGATGCGGGGGTCGAGGATGCGCGAGCTCGAGGCCAGGGGATCGACCGCCGGGTAGATGCCCAGCTCGGCGATCTGCCGCGACAGGTTGGTGGTGGCGTCGAGGTGCGCGAAGGTGGTCGCCGGCGCCGGGTCGGTGTAATCGTCGGCCGGCACGTAGATGGCCTGCACCGAGGTGATCGAGCCGTTCTTGGTCGAGGTGATGCGCTCCTGCAGCTCGCCCATCTCGGTGAGCAGCGTCGGCTGGTAGCCGACGGCTGACGGCATCCGGCCGAGCAGCGCCGACACTTCCGAGCCGGCCTGCGTGAAGCGGAAGATGTTGTCGATGAACAGGAGCACGTCCTTGTTCTCGGCGTCGCGGAAGTACTCCGCGACCGTCAGCGCCGACAGGCCGACGCGCTGGCGGGCGCCCGGCGGTTCCGTCATCTGGCCGTAGACCAGCGCGGCGCGCGACTTCGCCATGTCGTTCATGTCGATGACGCCAGACTCCTGGAACTCCAGCCACAGGTCGTTGCCCTCGCGGGTGCGCTCGCCGACCCCGCCGAACACCGACACACCGCCGTGCTTCATGGCGATGTTGTGGATGAGCTCCATGATGATGACGGTCTTGCCGACGCCGGCGCCGCCGAACAGCCCGATCTTGCCGCCCTGCAGATACGGCTCGAGCAGGTCGATGACCTTGATGCCGGTCTCGAACATCTTCAGCTCGGTGGACTGCTGCTCGAGCGTCGGCGCCGGCCGGTGGATCGGCCAGTGCTCCTTCGCCTCGACCGGCCGGTCGGGGAAGTCCACCGGCTCGCCGAGCACGTTCAGCACCCGGCCCAGCGTCGCGGCGCCGACCGGCACCGAGATCGGCGCGGCGGTGTCGAGCGCCTTCATGCCGCGCTGCATCCCGTCGGTGGGCTTCATCGCCACGGCGCGGACGCGGTTCTCACCGAGGTGCTGCTGCACCTCGACGACGACGTCGATGGCGTCGGTGGTGGCGGTCTTGTCGGCGACCACGCGCACGGCGTTGTAGATCGCCGGCAGATGGCCCTCGAACTCCATGTCCACCACCGGACCGATCACCTGGATGACCTTGCCGACCTTCTCAGTGTTCATATGCTTCTCAGCTGCTCTGCGTGCGCTGTCTTGCCGAGCCGCTAGCCGCTAGCCGCTAGCCGCTGTTCGGGCGTCGCTTACGTTGCCTGGGCTCCGGCGACGATCTCGATGATTTCGCGGGTGATGGCCGCCTGGCGCACTTTGTTCATGTAGAGGGTCAGGCGATCCACCATCTCCTTGGCGTTGCGCGTCGCGGCGTCCATCGCCGTCATCCGCGCCGCGTGCTCCGCCGCCGACGACTCCAGCAGGGCCCGGTTGACCTGCACGGCGACGTGGAACGGCAGCAGCGTGTCGAGCAGCTCCGCCGGCGACGGTTCGAACAGGTAGTCCACCTGCGACCCGGCCGCGGCCTCGAGCCGCGGGATCGGCAGCAGCCGCTCCAGGACGACGCGCTGGGACATCACCGATCGGAACTCGTTGTAGACGAGGTACACCGAGCTGACGTCGGGGCCGAGGAATTCCTTGATGCAGGTGTTGGCGATGGCCTGCGCGTGTGCCCACTTGACGTTCTGGAACAGGCCGACTTCCTCGTACTTGACGTCGAAGCCACGACGATGGAAGAAATCGCGGCCCTTGCGGCCGACCAGCGCCAGGGCCACCTCGCGACCCGGTTCACCCGGATGATCGACCACGTACTGCGCCGTGGTCTTGATGACGTTGGTGTTGAAGCTGCCGCACAGGCCGCGGTCGGCGCTGATCACGACCAGCAGGGTGCGCCCGGCCAGCGGGTCGTCGGTGAGCAGCGGGTGCGCCGCCGGGTCGACCCGGCCGGCCAGGCTGTTGAAGACCCGCAGCATCTCCTGGGCGTAGGGCCGGCTGCGGACGATCCGTTCCTGGGCGCGGCGCAGCTTCGACGACGAGACCATCTTCATGGCCTTCGTGATCTGCTGCGTCGACTTGGTGGCGCGGACGCGGCGGCGGATGTCGATCAGGGATGGCATCTTGTCGGCGGCTAGGGGCTAGCGGCTAGCGGCTGGGAAGCCCGCAGTCACGCTGCCTTCGAAAGTCCTCTATGCTCTCGCTCCTGTGGACGCGAAGGTCTGGACGAATTCCTTCAGCGCGGCGGTGAGCTGGCCCTTGATCTCGTCGTCGATCGTCTTCTTGGTCTTGATGGCGGCGAGCAGTGTGCCGAAGCGGCCGCCCATGAAGCGGTGCAGCTCGTCCTCGGCGCGGCGGATGTCGGCCACCGGGATGTCGTCGAAGAAGCCGTTGGTGCCGGCGTAGAGCGCCACCACCTGCTGTTCGACGGCGAGCGGCTGGTACTGCGGCTGCTTGAGCAGCTCCACCAGCCTGGCGCCGCGGTTCAGCTGCTTCTGCGTCGCCGCGTCGAGGTCGCTGCTGCCGAACTGGGCGAACGCCGACAGCTCGCGGAACTGCGCCAGGTCGAGGCGCAGGGTGCCGGCCACCTGGCGCATCGCCTTGATCTGCGCCGAGCCGCCGACGCGCGACACCGAGTTGCCGACGTTGATCGCCGGGCGGACGCCCTGGTTGAACAGGTCCGACTCGAGGAAGATCTGGCCGTCGGTGATCGAGATGACGTTGGTCGGGATGTAGGCCGAGAGGTCCCCGGCCTGAGTCTCGATGATCGGCAGCGAGGTCAACGAGCCGCCGCCGTTGGCGTCGTTCAGCTTGGCGGCGCGTTCGAGCAGCCGCGAGTGCAGGTAGAAGACGTCGCCGGGGTAGGCTTCGCGGCCGGGCGGGCGACGCAGCAGCAGCGAGATCTCGCGGTAGGACTGCGCGTGCTTCGACAGGTCGTCGTAGATGAGCAGAGCGTGGCGGCCGCTGTCGCGGAAGTACTCGCCCATCGCGGTGGCCGAGTAGGGGCTGATGTAGAGCATCGGCGCCGGATCGGCGGCGGCCGCCGCGACGATGATGCAGTAGCGGAGCGCGTCGGCCTCTTCGAGGGTGCGCACCACCTGGGCGATGGTCGACTGCTTCTGACCGATCGCGTTGTAGATGCAGATGACCCCGGTGTCCTTCTGGTTGAGGATGGTGTCGAGCGCCACGGCGGTCTTGCCGGTCTGGCGGTCGCCGATGATGAGCTCGCGCTGGCCGCGGCCGATCGGGACCATGCCGTCGATGGCCTTCAGCCCGGTCTGCATCGGCTCGCGGACCGGCTGACGGTCGACGACGCCGGGCGCCAGCTTCTCGATCGGCGCGAACTGCGTCGTCGTGATCGGCCCCTTGCCGTCGATCGGCTGGCCGAGCGCGTTGACGACGCGGCCGAGCATCTCCTCCCCGACCGGCACCGAGATGATGCGGCCGGTGCGCTTGACCGGATCGCCTTCCTTGATGGCGCGGTACTCGCCGAGCAGCACGGCGCCGACGCTGTCCTCTTCGAGGTTCAGGGCGATGCCGAACACGCCGTGCGGGAATTCGAGCATCTCGCCGGCCATCGCCCGTTCGCAGCCGTGCACGCGGGCGATGCCGTCGCCGAGCGAGATGACCGTGCCCACCTCCGCGACGTCGACGTCGACGGCGAAACCGCCGATCTGGTCGCGGATGATCTTGGAGATTTCGTCGGCTCTGATGTCCATTGTGGGTGCGCCCGTCAGCGGCTAGCGGCTCGCGGCTAGCGGCGAGAAAGAACCTCTATGCCTGTCCAACCAGTTGTCTGCGCAGCTTGTCGAGCTGCGTCTTGACCGTGCCGTCGTAGACCGTGCTGCCCACCGTCGCCATCACGCCGCCGAGAAGCGCCGGGTCGACGACCGTGTCGAGCTCGATGGTGGTGCCGGTGGCGGCGCTCAGCCGCGCCTGAATGGCCGCCTGCGCCTCGGCCGACAGCGCCACCGCCGAGCGGACCTCGGCGCGTTGCACCTTGCGGCGGGCGAGCAGACGTTCGCGGTACACCGCCAGGATGTCGGCGAGGTCACCGAGCCGGTCGCGTTCGGCGAGCAGGTCGAGGGTGCGGCGGCTGGTCGGGGTCACGGCCAGCCGATCGGCGAGGGCGGCGACGACCTTGCGCTTGCCGGCGGCTGGCAGCGACGGCGAAGTGAGGACCTGGTGCAGCTCGCGGTGGCCGTCGATGGTGGCGACGACGACGGCGAGATCGCGTTCGATGGCGGCCGCGTCGGCGTCGCTGGCCGCGACATCGAGCAGGGCCTTGGCGTAGCGGGTGGCGGCGGGACGGCTCGACATCGTCAGTGCGCCTTCACCTGCTGGACGTACCGATCGACGAGCCGGGCGTGGTCGGCCGGCGTGATGTCGGTGGCCAGCCGCTGCCGGGCCAGGTCGAGCGCCAGCGTCGCGGCGTGTTCGCTCAGCTCGCGCTGGGCCGCCTTCAGCCGGACGTCGATTTCGCGGCGGGTCTGGGTGAGCAGCCGCTCGCGCTCGGCGGTCGCGGCCGCGGCGATGCGCGCTTCTTCGGCGGCGATCTCCTGGGTGCCGCGACTGCGCAGCGCGGCGATTTCCTCCGGCAGTGCCTTCACCTTGCGATCGACCTCGGCGAGCTGTTCGGTGGCGGCGCGGGTGAGTGCCGCCGCGTCGATCAGGTCCTTGCGGATCTGGGCGGAGCGGCCGGCGAGATACTCGGCGAAGGGCGAGCGCAGGAAGTAGTAGAGGCCGCCGCACAGGATCAGAAAGTTGGCGACCGGCCACAGCAGACCGGCGAGGCCCCCGTGCTCGCCGCCGTGTTCAGCGGCGGCGCCATGCTGGTCGGCCGGCGTCGCGTGAGCGTCGGTCGTCGCTGGAGCGTGCGCATCCGGCGCCTGGGCGAAGGCGGCTGTCGCCAGCGCGACCGCGACAGCGGCGATCGCCAGGGCACGCGTGAGCTTGCGCCTTAATTCACAAGCCGGGAGGCGGAAGGTGTCGGCAGGCATGCGACGTCCAACGGTTACGCGGGGCGGCCAAGCACCCGGCCGACGATGTCGCCAGCGAGCGCTTCGGCATCGCGTTCGAGAGAGGCCCGGGCGGCGGCGGCCTGTTCGGCCAGCCGGGTGGTCGCGGTGTGCAGGGCCTGTTCGGTTTCCTGCTTGGTGTCGGCCATGATCGCGGCGCGCTTGGCCATGGCGCCGCGGCGCGCCTCATCGATCTGGGCGTAGACATCGGCTCTGGCCGAGTTGAGCGTGCGGTCGAAGGTGGAGGAGGCGTCGGCTGCCTTCTGCGCCGCCGACTCGGCGAGCTCCCGGGCGTCGCGAACGGCCTTGGCGCGTGACTCCGAGATGGCGAGAATCGGCTGGAAGATCAACGTGTTCAACACGAACACGCAGATCAGGAACAGCGCAATCACCCAAAGGACCGACAGGTCCGGAATCACAGGATGGGGCCTCCACTGGCGCCGCCGACGGCGGGCCAAAACGCTCTTTTATACCATCCCGTGACGGCACGGGACAAGGCGACGCGTCTCAGGGGCGGTGCCGGTCGCGCCGCCAGGGCGTCGGCTGATTCTCGACCCGTCGGGCTCATTGATTTTGGCTATGTCACCTAATTGTAATCGCTGTGGGGCCTCTTGGGATGACTCGTCCGATGGCGGCAACGGAGACTCCCGAACGGTTGAGGAGGGCGACCACCTCCGCGGCCGCCGCCGGCGACACCGCCGCCAGAAGGCCGCCGGACGTCTGGGGATCGAACAGGAGATCGGCCAGGTCCGGGGGCAGGTCGGGCGGCAGATCGACCCCCGGGCCGAAATGGGCCCGATTGCTGGCCAGGCCTCCCGGCCGGTTCTTCGCGACCAGTGACCGGACGCCGGCGATGAGCGGCACGGCGCCGGTCTCGATCTCGAGCGAGACGCCGCTGGCAGCGGCGATCTCGCTGGCGTGCCCGACGAGGCCGAAGCCGGTGACGTCGGTGCAGGCGTGGACCTCGACCGCGGCGAGGGCGGCGGCGGCGGGGGCGTTCAGCGTGCGCATCTGCGCCACCGCGGCTGCGGCCACGTCCTCCGGAACGCGGGCGAACTTGATGGCCGTCCCGACGATACCGGTGCCGAGCGGCTTGGTCAGCAGCAGCACGTCCCCCGGTTGCGCGCCGGCGTTGGTCCAGATCCGCGCGCGGTCGACCGCCCCGGTCACGGCGTAGCCGAATTTGATCTCCCGGTCGCGCACCGTGTGGCCGCCGAGCAGAACCACCCCGGCCCGCCGCAGGGCATCGTGGCCGCCGCGAAAGACCTGGGCGATCGTCTCGGCGTCGACGAGGTCTTCTGGAAAGCCGGCGATCGCCAATGCGGTGAGCGGCCGCCCGCCCATCGCGTACACGTCACTCACCGCGTTGGCAGCCGCGATTTCGCCGTACACATACGGGTCGTCGACGATCGGCGTGAAGAAGTCGACCGTTTGCACGAGGGCCGGACCGGCCTCCCACGCGTACACACCGGCATCGTCAGCCGTCCTGAAGTCCACCAGGACGCGCGGGTCGGTCTCGACGGGTATGTCGCTCAACACGTGAGCGAGCTCGCCGGCGGCGAGTTTGCTCGCTCAACCAGCGCAGCTCACCAGTTCGGTGAGCCGCTTCTTTGCTGTCGCCATGACGAGATCTTACAGGTGTGGGCGGCGCGCCGCGAGCCCCCAGCCGCTAGTCCGGCAGCGCCAGCGCGACCAGTTCCGGCAATGCGCCGGTGCCTGCACCCTGCACGGTCAGTGCGATGTGCTGGCGGCCGTCGACCAGGTAGGTCATCGGCGTGCCGAGCGCCGGCGCCGGCAGGTCGGCCGAGCCGAGCTCCTTGCCCGTGGCCTTGTCGTACGCCACCAGGCGTGGGCCGCCGCGGCTGCCCCCGGCGGTCAGGGCGTAGATCAACAAGGTCCTGGTGAGCAGCGGACCGCTGAACGTCACGTCGCCTCCAAGCGGAGGCAGATCGAGACCGCGCAGCGCCTCGAGGGAACGAATGCGGTCACCGCGCCCGGTCGGCACCATCCAGACGTGCTCCCCGCGGTTCATGTCGATGGCCGTGATCCGCGAGTAGGGCGGCTTCAGCAACGGCACGCCGCCAGGCAGGCGTGGACTGACGCCTGGCACCTGGACGAACTGGAGGTTGCTGTCCAGACCGGCGTCGGGGCGCGCCAGCCGCGTCACGCTGAATGCGTTGCGAGAGGGGACGTAGAGGATCCCGGTGTCGGGGTCGAGCGCGGCGCCGCCCCAGTTGGCGCCGCCCGTCGTGCCGGGGCGCTGCAGCGTCCCCTGCAGCGACGGAGGGGTGAAGAGCGGCCCGCTCCGATACGCCGTGATGGCCGCGACGGCCGCGGCGCGCAGTTCGGGGGTGAAGTCGACCAGGTCGGGCTCGGTGAGGCCCTGGTACTCGAACGGGGCCGGGCGGGTCGGGAACGGCTGGGTGGGCGAGGCCTGTTCGCCGGGCACGTCCGAGGCAGGGACGGGACGCTCTTCGATCGGCCACAGTGGCGCGCCGGTGACGCGATCGAACGCGTAGACGAATCCCTGCTTCGAGATCTGGGCCACGGCCTTGACGCGTCGGCCGCCGACCGTCACATCGAGCAGGTTCGGCGCGGCGGGGTTGTCGTAGTCCCACAGGCCGTGATGCACCGTCTGGAAGCTCCACACCCGGCGTCCCGTCCGCACCTCGAGACAGATCAGGCTTTCGGCGAACAGGTTGTCGCCCGGGCGATGGCCGCCGTAGAAGTCGGGCGCCACGGTGTTGGTCGGCACGTAGAGGTAGCCGAGTTCGGGATCGGCGCTCATCGCCGTCCAGACCGTGACCTTGCCGGCGTCGCGCCACGAGTCGCCCTTCCACGAGTCGTGGCCGTCCTCGCCCGGGCCCGGCACGGTGCGGAACGTCCACAGCAGCCGTCCGGTCCGGACGTCGTGACCGCGAATCCAGCCGGGAATCTGCTCCTTCCTGATGACGAGCGAGGAGATCGACGCCGGCGTGACGACGACGTCGCCGACGACGATCGGCGGTGACTGCACCGAGTAGGTCAGGGCGTTCAGGTAGTCGCGCGCGCCGCGGACGGCGCGCGGCAGGCCGCTCATCAGGTCGACCTTGCCGCCGTCGCCGAAGCCGGCTACCGGGCGGCCGGTGCGGGCATCGACGGCGACGAGGTGGCCATCACCCGTGCCCCACAGCACACGTTCGTCGTCGCCGTCGCGCCAGTAGGCGACGCCACGCTGGTTCCAGCGCAGGCTCATCGTCGTCGTGCCGGCTTCGTAGCTCTTGGGGTTGTAGACCCACACGAGGCGGCCGGTGGCGGCGTCGACGGCCGCCGCCTGCGAGGTCGGCGTGTTGAAGAAGAGGCGCCCACCGACCATGAGCGGCGTCGCCTTGAGATTGGCGAGGATCGGCGGATCGCCGTCCCGCCACCGTTTCGCGTCCTGGCGGTTCAGTTCGGCGAAGACCGCCGGCGGCGGACCGCTCCACTCGCCGCCGCCAGGCATGGTGACGCTGAGGCGGCCGTCCGGAGACGGCGTCCGCCATCTGACCCGCAGGGACGAGAAGTTCGCCGCGGTGATCTGGTCGAGGGCCGAGTATTTCGTGCTGGCGAGGTCGCCGCCGTAAGTCGGCCACTCGCCGGCCGGAGGCGACTGCGCCGACAGCGCGGTCGCCGCCACCGCGATGACGAGGCCCAGCCGGATCGTCACCCGTGCGTACTCAGGCGCTGCTCGGTGAGCAGGTCGTAGAGGCGCTGCAGTTCGGCCTCCGAGGCGAATCCGATCGTGAGATGGCCGCCGCGGCCGCGGCGGACGATCTCCACCGGCGCGCCCAGCGCGCGGTGCAGCGTCTCCTCGGCGGCGCGGGTGTCGGCGTCCTTGGCCTTGGTCGCCGGCGTCGCCCGGCCGGCCGGCGGCGCCAAGGCGCGCTTGACGAGGGCTTCGGTCTCGCGGACCGAGAGCCCGCGGGCGATCACTTCACGGGCGATGCGTCGCTGGTCGCCGTCGGTGGGCAGCGACACCAGCGCCCGCGCGTGGCCCATCGTCAGGGCGTTGGCCGAGACGTCGGCACGGACCTCCGGCGCGAGCCTCAGCAGCCGCACGGTGTTGGTGATGGTCGTCCGGTCCTTGCCGACGCGCGCGGCGATGTCCTCGTGCGACAGCTGGAACTCGGTCGCCAACCGCTGGTAGGCGGTGGCCTCTTCGATCGGATTGAGATCCTCGCGCTGCAGGTTCTCGATGAGCGCCCACTCGAGCAGGCGACCCTCCTGCCCGGGCGGCACCTCCTTGACGACCACCGGCAGGCGGGTCAGTCCGGCGCGCTGGGCAGCCCGCCAGCGGCGTTCGCCGGCGATGATCTGATAGCGGTCGGCGCCAACGCGGCGCACCACCACCGGCTGGACGACGCCGTTGGCACGGATCGACGCCGCCAGACCGTCGAGACGCGCATCGTCGAGGTGCAGCCGGGGCTGAAACTCGCCTGGCTCGATCTGATCGACGTCCAGTTCGAGCGGCGCGCGCGTGGGCGCGGCCACCGGCGCGTCGGGGATGAGGGCGCTCAGGCCCTTGCCGAGTGCTGGTCGTTTCTCCATGGCAGGGGCTCCGCGTCAGGCGGCGGTCTGGTCGTAGCCGCGCGTGATCACCTCGTGGGCGAGGGCGAAATAGGCCTCGGCGCCGCGCGACCGGGCGTCGTAGACGACGCCGGGCACGCCGTGGCTCGGGGCTTCGCCGAGCCGTACGTTGCGCGGGATCACGGTGCGGAACACCTTGTCCTTGAAGAAGTCGCGGACGTCGCGCGCCACCTGCTGGCCGAGGTTGGTCCGCTCGTCGTACATCGTGAGCAGCACGCCCTCGATCTCGAGGTCCGGGTTGTAGGCGGCCCGCACCCGGCGCATCGTGCCGACGAGGTCGGCGAGCCCTTCCAGGGCGAAGTACTCACAGTGCAGCGGGATGAGCACCGTGTCGGCAGCCACCAGCCCGTTCAGCGTCAGCAGGCCGAGCGACGGCGGACAGTCGATGACGACGAACTCGAAGCGTGCCTTGACGGCGTCGATGAACAGCTTGAGGCGACGCTCACGGTTCGGCACGCTGATGAGCTCGAGCTCGGCGCCGGTGAGCTCGCGGGTCGCTGGAACCAGCGAGAGGCGCTCGACGCCGGACGCCATGACGAAGCGGTCGGCCGCCGTCGGCTCGTCGGCCATCAGAGCGTCGTAGATGCTGCCGACCTCGGTCGCCCGTTGCTTCAGGCCGACGCCGCTGGTGGCGTTGCCTTGCGGGTCGATGTCGACGAGCAACGTCGAGTGCCCACTGAGGGCGATGCCAGCAGCCAGGTTGATGGCCGTCGTGGTCTTGCCGACGCCGCCTTTCTGATTGGCGACTGCGATCACGCGAGTCATATTCTGTTGTTTGACCAAATAATATGGTTCGGCTTCCGGAGAGTACCCGTGTTGGCGTGCTTCGTCAACGGGAAACGTGTCACGTGGAACATGCTCAGCGGCCGATGAGTTCCTTACGGAACAACACGAGGCGGCTGCGATTGGCCGGGATCAGGTCGAAGGAGCCTGATTCGACGAGCGGAGGAGGCGGTGCGTGGTGGCTGGCGCCGGTTGTGAAATGCATCACGACGCCGCCAGGGCGCAGAAACGCCTGCAGCGTCATCAGCACCTTTGAATCGAGGCGCACCGCTCGGATGGAGACCGCTCCCATCCCTTCATGCAGGTCGGACCTGATGAGGAGCTCTTCGAATCGAGCCGTATACACGGTCGTGTTGGCCAGCCCAAGGCTTCGGCTGACTTGACGCAGGAAGACGGACTTCCTCACCTTGGCTTCCACCATGTGGAGGGCCAACTCCGGACAGGCGAGCTTGAGCGGGATCGCAGGCGATCCGCCGCCAGACCCCACGTCGATCAGGGACTCGACACCGTCGGTCAGGTGTCTGGACGCCAGCAGAGGCTCGATCAGCAGCCGGTCCACCGAGGGATCCGAGCCCTCGCGGTCGAGCGAGAAGGCCGTGAGATTGACCTTCGCGTTCCACTTCGCCAGTTCGGAGTAGTACCCGACCAATCCGTCGACCAGCTCGGTCGATGGCTCGGCGCCGGCCGCCTTCGCCCGACGCAGGATGCGGTCCCGCAGCTTCCTGGCGCTCACGCGCGGATATTACCGCTGCGCCGATGTTGCGGCCCGAACCAGATGAGCGGAAAGCAGCGCGGTCGCGGCCGGAGTCACGCCAGGAACTCGTGAGGCCTGGCCAACGGTGGCAGGCTTCGCCTCCTCGAGGCGCTGCACGACCTCCGCCGACAGGCCGGGCAGGCCGCGATAGTGGAAATCGTCGGGGATCTTCTGGCCGTCGGCGCGCCTCGTCCTCAGCATTTCGGCCCGTTCCCGACGCAGATAGCCTTCGAACCGCACCTCGGTGTCGAGCGTACGGAGTGCCTCACCTGGCGGATCCATCGAGCCGTCCAGCGGCACACCAGCGGCGACGAGCGCCGCCGGCTGAACCGCCGGGTGCCGCAGTGCCTGGCGCGCCGAGACTCGCCCGCCACCAGCGAGCACGAAGCTGTGAAGGTCGAGCAGCTGCCGATTCCGCTCCAGTCGATCGCGGCGGTCGCAGAACGTATCCCACCGCTCGTCGTCCACGAGTCCCAGCGAACGTCCCAGCGGAGTGAGCCTGAGATCGGCGTTGTCGGCGCGAAGCTGGAGGCGGTGCTCGGCCCTCGAGGTGAACAGACGATAGGGCTCGAGACAGCCTCGAGTCACCAGATCGTCGACCATGACGCCCAGATACCCGTCCTGTCTGGACACAGACACACCTTCGAGGCGCCGGGCCCGCCGGGCCGCGTTGACGCCAGCCAGCAGGCCCTGCGCTGCCGCTTCCTCGTAACCGGATGTCCCGTTGATCTGCCCGGCCAGGTAGAGCCCGGCGAAGCGTCTGGATTCAAGCGTCGCCAAGAGCTCGGTCGGCTGGATGAAGTCGTATTCGACCGCGTAACCGGGCCTGAGCATGGTGGCGTGCTCGAGACCGGGAAGTGCGGCCACCACCTCGCGTTGTACGTCTGCCGGAAGGCTCATCGAGAACCCGTTGACGTAGATTTCGTCGGCGCCCACACCCTCTGGTTCGAGATGGACGAGGTGGCGCTCCCGGTCGGGGAACCGCATCACCTTGTCTTCCAGCGACGGACAGTAGCGCGGACCGATACCGGAGATGGCGCCGTTGTACAGCGGCGATCGCTCGATGTTCCGTCGAACCGCCGCGTGCACGGCGCCGTTCGTGTGAACCTGCCAGCAGGAGACGGCGTTGGCCAGGGGGCCACGGGTCATGAAAGACAACGGCGTCGGCTCGGAGTCGCCGTGTTCCACGTGGAACAGCCCCGAAGAGACCGCGCGCGCGAAATCGATCGACGCCGCCGACAGCCGCGGAGGCGTACCTGTCTTCAGTCGGCCCCAGCGCAAGCCCAGGCTACGGAGTTGCTCGCCGAGTCGGACGGCCGGAGCCTCGTCAACTCGTCCCGCTGGACGAGTGGCGTCGCCGACGTGGATGAGGCCGTTCAAGAAAGTCCCGGTCGTAATGACCACGGCGGGCGCCTGGAGCCGCCGCCCGTCGAGCAGTTCGACGCCAGTCACAGAGGGTCCCTTCAGACACAGCGCCGCGACGTGACCCTCGACCACTGTGATCCCCTCGTGGCCCAGCAGTTGGGCCCGAACCCACGCCGCGTAGCGGGCCTTGTCTGCCTGGGCGCGCGGCGCCCAGACCGCCGGGCCGCGGCTCCGATTGAGGACCTTGAACTGTATGCCGGTGGCGTCGATGGCTCGCCCCATCAACCCGCCCAACGCGTCGATTTCTCTGACGAGCTGCCCCTTTGCCGTTCCGCCGACAGCGGGATTGCACGGCATGGTCGCGATGCCGTCTCGCGTCAGCGTGCAGAGTGCGACGGCACAACCGAGTTGAGCCGCCGCCCACGCTGCCTCACAACCCGCATGTCCACCGCCGACGACGACTACATCTATTTTAGTCATCGTTTTATGTAGTTAATATCAATTAGAGATTCTACTTCCCGATGCAGAACCGATCGAAGATCTCCGCCAGCAGGTCCTCGGACGTTCGCCGGCCGATGAGCTCCTCCAACGCGTCCTGCGCCCGCGAGATGTCGGCGGCGAGAAACTCCTCCGGCAACCGTCCGCCGGCGGCATCGATCTCGGCGCACGCCTCGGCCAGCCGGTCGCGCGCCATCGCCAGCAGGGCGCGCTGCCGGCTGTTGACGACCAGCACGTCGTCCGGAGGCTGCAGGGCCGTGAGGCGTGTCGCCAGCATCGACACCAGTTCGTCCACACCGGCGCCGGTCCGGGCCGAGATCGCCGCGTCGACATCGGCGCCGTCATCGACCGCCGGCAGGTCGGACTTGTTCGCCACCACCACCCGCGGCCGATCCGCCACGTGCTCCAGCACCAGTCGATCGTCCGCGTCGCGGGCCCGCGAGCGATCGAGCACCACCACCACCAGGTCGGCTTCCGCGATCGCCGCCATCGCCCGCGCAATCCCCTGGCGCTCGACGTCGTCGTCGGCCCCGCGCAGACCCGCGCTGTCCACGAGGCGAACGTGCGCGCCCCCCAACAGCAGGTGCTCGCTGACCAGGTCGCGCGTCGTCCCGGCCACCGGCGTCACGATCGCCCGATCGGTGCCGACCACCGCATTGAACAGGCTCGACTTGCCGACGTTGGGCGCCCCGGCGACGACGACGAGATGGCCGTCGCGCAACCGCCGCGCCGCACCCTCGCCCCGGCACAGCCGCTCGAGCTCCTCGTGCACGCTGCGCAGTGCCGCGGCGGCCCCGCCGGCGTCGATGAAGTGATACCCCTCGTCAGGGAAGTCGATCGACGCTTCGAGTCGAAGCCGCAGCTCGTCCAGGGCCCGGGCGATGCGGGTGACCACCCGCGAGAGCCCGCCGTCGAGATGCGACGTCGCCACCTGTGCCTGAGCCGGCGAGACGGCGTCGACGAGCGCCTGCACCGCCTCGGCCTGGACCAGGTCGAGCTTGTCGTGAAGGAACGCCCGCAGCGTGAACTCGCCCGGGCGCGCCGCCCGCGCTCCCGCCGTGGTGGCGGCGGCGACGATGGCCGCCATGATCACCGGGCTGCCGTGGGCGCTGATCTCGACCACGTCCTCACCGGTGTAGGACGCCGGCGCCGGGAAGTAGGTCATCAACGCGTCGTCCGGCACGTCGAGCTGCCGCAGGCGCACCCGGGTGGCCCGGCGAGGCTCGAGCGGCGCCGCGCGCCCGGCCATCCCGAGGGCGATGGAGACCGCCGCCGGGCCGCTCAGGCGCGCCATCGCCACCCCGCCCCGCCCCGCCGGGGTCGCCACCGCCACGATCGTGTCGTCGGTGGAGAACACGCGTGCCGCCCGCCCCCTCGTCGGCGCCGTCGTCGCGGCGCGCCTACTTCACCGAGATGATGACGGTCTTCTCGAACGCGTCGCCGATGCTTTCGGACGTCACCGACTCGATGGCCGACACGGCCATGTGCACGATGCGCCGCTCGTAGGGGTTGAGCGGGCCGATCTCCTGCGCCAGCCCGGTCGACTTGGCCTTCTCGGCCAGGAAGGCGGCCATCTGGTGCAGTTCGGTGTCCTTGTCGCGTCGGTAGCCGTTGCAGTCCACGACCAGCCGGCGCTCGTCGTGGCGGTCGCCGCGGAACGCCGCGCCGACGATCTGCTGCAGCGCCTGCAGGGCCTCACCCTGGCGACGCGTGAACACCGAGCCGTCTTCGCCGTCGAGGTTGATGCGGATGCCGTCGGCTTCTTCTTCGGCCGACGCGGTGAGGTCCAGGTCCATTGCATCCACCACGCGCTGGACGAAGTCGACAATCGGAGCCGTGTTCATCGCTTGCCTCCCGCGGGCGCCGGCACCTTGGCCGGGCCGATCAGCCAGTTGGTGAAGTACTGCTGTCCGATCGCCCAGAGCTGGCTCACGAACCAGTAGATTACGAGCCCGCTCGGCGCCCACAGGAACATCAATGTGAACATCACGGGCATGAACATGAGCACCTTCTGCTGCACGGGATCGCCGGTGCCGGGCTGCAGGCGCTGCTGCCACAGCATGGTCACCCCCATCAGCAGGGGCGTGATGTACCACGGATCGTGCTGCGACAGGTCGGTGATCCAGCCGGCGAACGGCGCGCCGCGGATCTCGATCGCCTGCGACAGCAGCGAGTAGAACGCGAACAGCACGGGCAGAGTCAGCAGCATCGGCACGCAGCCGCTGGCCGGGTTGACGCCCTTCTGCTTGTAGAGCGCCATCACCTCTTCGTTCATCTTCTGCCGCGCTGGATCGGTCATCTTCAGGTGCGAGTAGCGATCCTGGATGGCCTTGAGCTGCGGCTGGAGCTCCTGCATCCGCCGCATCGAGACGACGCTCTTGTGGCGCAGCGGCCACATCACCAGGTTGATCAGGATGGTCAGGATGACGATCGCCCAGCCGTAGTTGCCGACGAAGCCGTGCACCCACTGCAGCGCGCCGAGCAGCGGCACCGCCAGCACGGCGAACATGCCGAAATTGATCACCTTGGTGAACTCGGGATCGACCGCGCGCAGGGCTTCGAACTGCTTCGGGCCGGCGAAGATACGCAGCGACTCGGGTGGCGTGTCGAAGCTGGCGCCGAACGACACCAGCTGCCGGACGGCGGTGGGGTTGGTCTGATCGGGCAGCGGCAGGTGGGCGAAGTCGACCCGCTGGGCGCCCGGCGGATCGACGAGCGCCGCGACGAAGTAGTGGTCATCGATGCCGAGGAAGCGGAACGCACCGGCCTGCTGCCCGGCGGTCGCGGCGGCCGCCCCCGCGTAGCGGGTGACCTCACCGTCGCGGTAGACGAACCCTTCGGCCGGATACACGTAGTTGCCGGAGAACATCCCGCCGGAACCGGCGCTGCGGGCGATCTCGTCGCCGAGCCCGGGCCCCCACAGCAGGCCGGCGTTCACCACCGCTCCCGCCCGCGTCACCCGCGGCGTGAAGGTCACCGTGTACCCGGCCGGCTCGAAGCGGAACTCCTTCCGGGCCCGCAGACCATCGGCGCCCTCGTAGACGAAGGCCAGCACTGCCGGTGTCGCACTGGCGTCGATGCGCTCGGGGGCCATGTGGTCCACCGCATAGAGCGCATCGTTCAGACGGGCGGTCACGGCGGCGTCAGCCGTCGACAGCGAGAACGGGAGGACCGGCCCATCGCTCGGCACCAGGTCCACGAGGGCACCGGCGGCGTCGCGGTAATGCTTCAGGCGCCAGTGGCGAAGCCGTCCACCCCGATTGGTGAACACGGCCTCAACGTCGGCGGTGGTCACCGTAAACTCCCGCTCGCGTTCGTCCCCTTGCACGGAGACGACGGCAGGGGCGGGCGCGGTGGCAGGCGGGGCGGGCGACACTCCGGCCGCAGCAGCAGGTCCCGTCGGCGCCGCGGCCCCGGCCGTTGTCGTCGAGCTGGCAGTGTTGGGCGCTGGCTCCGGAGGCGGAGGCAGCAAGCTCTGGTACAGGAACAGCACGAGAAACGACAGGCTGATGGCCAGCAGCACCCGGCGTTCCATGGCTAGTGCCACCTCGCCAGGGCGAACAGGGGGTGGGCGAGGTCGCGGATCGAGCTACGGACGAGGTCGGTCATGTGCAACGCGCGAGGCACGCTTGGGTCGGTCGACGTTACCGATGCGGTACCGGGTCATGCCCCGCCCCGCCCAGCGGATGGCACCTGGACAGTCGGCGCAAGCCGTACCAGCCACCCTTGACGACACCGTGACGCATTACGGCCTCGCGCATGTAGTCGGCACAGCCCGGGACATAGCGGCAAGTCCCTGAAAAATAAGGGGATATGAAATACTTATAGCCTGCCAGGAGGGTCAGGACGAGGCGACTGGGAATGGGGAGCGGATCTGCCATGCCGGGCGGCTGATTGGACGAGCGCCTCGAATTCCTGTCGCGACGCATCCAGTGGCGCAGCCACCATCGCCTGTCGCGGCATCACCACGATGTCCAGTCCCGCCGGCAGCACGAGGCGGCGGAAGATCTCGCGAACCCGGCGCTTGACCAGGTTGCGCTGCACGGCGCCACCAACCTTCCGGCTGGCGGCGATTCCGACCCGGCTTCGGCCGGAGCCGGCCCGTCGAACGCACACGCTCATCAGGCGACCGTGGCGCTTGACGCCCTTCTCGAACACCCCAGTGAACTCGCTCCGGCGCCGCAACCGGGCGTCGGGCGGGAAAGTCTGGGGCATGACCCGGATTGGACGGATCAGGCTTCGTCGGACACCGTCAGCCGCTTCCGACCCTTCGCCCGACGCCGCTTCAGCACCAGACGGCCATTCTTGGTCGCCATCCGGACGCGGAACCCGTGGGTCTTCTTCCGGCGGCGGGTGTTGGGTTGGAACGTGCGCTTCCCTTTGGCCATTGTCGATGAGGTCCCTGAAACCACGCAGTGTAGCCCTGCTTCACGGAGGGTGTCAACGCACCACCCCTAGTGGTTCGACCGCCAAACAGCGGATTTTCCTAGGAATTTCGCCGGTCCGACGCCGACCGGGAGCGCGGGCGTGTGCTACAGTCGGCGACTCGGCACCTCGACCGGGAAACCGCTGGGAGGCTGTTTCCGGCCGAAAATGGCCCGGTTTTCCACAGGTGTGGAAAACCCTGTGGAAAAGCGCGGGTTGGAACTCGGCGACTATGTCTGCAAATGTCTGGGATCAGGTTCTGGCCAGGATCGAGGCCAAGATCAACAGGCACAGCTTTTACACCTGGTTCAAGCCGACGACGTTCGTTGCCGACGACGGCCAGGCCCTGACCATCCGCGTTCCCAACCCGCTGTTCAAGGACTGGCTCACCAAGCACTACGCGGTCGTCCTCTCGGAGGCGCTCCGCGAGTCCGGTCGACCCGACGTCGCCCTGACGTTTCAGGCCACCGGCGCCGAGGCACCGGAACCTCCCCCGGAGGCCGGCGACGCCCCCTCGGCCGGTGAGTCCGCCGCCCCGGTGACGGCGCAGGGGTTGAATCCGCGCTACACCTTCGACACCTTCATCGTCGGGCCCTCGAACCAGTTCGCTCACGCCGCCTGCCGCGCCGTGGCCGAGGCCCCGTCGCTCTCCTACAATCCGCTCTTCATCTACGGCGGCGTCGGCCTCGGCAAGACCCATCTGATGCACGCCATCGGCCAGTACGTCGTCCAGCACGCCCCGGCGCTGCGCCTCACCTACATCTCGTCGGAGCGCTTCATGAACGAGATGATCAACGCCGTTCGCTTCGACCGCATCCTCGAGTTCCGCGAGCGCTATCGATCGGTGGACGTGCTGCTCGTCGACGACATCCAGTTCGTCGCCGGCAAGGAAGGCACGCAGAACGAGTTCTTCCACACCTTTAACGCCCTCTACGACGCGCAGAAGCAGATCGTCCTCAGCAGCGACCGTCCCCCTCACGAGATTCCCCGCCTCGAAGAACGCCTGCGGTCGCGATTCGAGTGGGGCCTCATTGCCGACGTCCAGCCCCCGAACCTCGAGACCAAGGTGGCGATCCTGCGGAAAAAGGCCGATACCGAGGCGATTCCGCTCCCCGACAACGTGGCCATGTACATCGCCACGAAGATCAAGTCGAACATCCGGGAACTGGAAGGTTCGCTGATCCGCCTGCTGGCCTATGCGTCCCTCACCGGCCGCACCATCTCGCTCGAACTCGCCCAGGAGGTCCTCCGCAACGTCATCGACCACGACGAACGCGCGGTCACCCTCGAGCAGATCCAGAAGCACGTCGCCGACTACTACCAGCTCAAGATCAGCGACCTCAAGTCGCGCAACAACGCCAAGTCGGTCGCCATGCCGCGCCAGGTGGCGATGTATCTCTGCAAGATGCTCACGCATGCCTCATTGCCGGAGATCGGCAAGACCTTCGGCGGCAAGCACCACTCCACGGTGATCCACTCGATCAAGAAGATCGAAGAGCTGCGCAAGAACGACGGCGATTTCAACAACCTGATTACGAGCTTCCTGGAAGCATTTCGCTGAGCCTTTCAGCCGGCCCGGCCACCGCGTCGGCTGATTTCCACAGCCCGCATTCGCACGCCTGTGGACGGCCGCGGACGGCGGCGCCGACACCGCCGCCTGCGCCCTGACCACACCGGCCGATCCGCAGAAAATTCAACAATCTAAACCACTGCAACAGAAGGTTTTACGGTCTCGGTTGATTTGGTTTTCCACGGTCATTCCTGTATACTTTTCTATCTTCTCTTTCCCTCTCCAGGTCTCTATAGGGAACGTGCGGCCGCCGCGCCGCGTCTCGAGGTTTCGCTGACATGGAACTCGTCGCTCGGAAGGCCGATCTGGTGCGTGAGCTGCAGTTCTTCCAGCAGATCGTCGAGCGCAAGAACACGATCCCCATCCTGGCGAACGTGCTGATCGAAACCGATGGCAACAGCATCAAGCTGCTCGCCACCGACATCGAAGTCACGTTGAGCAGCAGCTGCGAAGCGGCTGTCGATCGTCCGGGAGCGATCACCCTGCCGGCCAAGAAGCTCTACGAGATCGTCCGCGCCCTTCCCGACGGCGACGTGAAGCTGTCGTCGTCCAAGGACGGCGCTCACGTCACCGTGTCGGCCGACCGCTTCGATTCGAAGATGCCGACGATGCCGGTCGCCGACTTTCCGACGCCGCCCACCTCCGATCTCGCCAAGGCCACGACCCTGCCGGCAGCGGCACTGCGCCAGTTGATCGCGAAGACACAGTTTGCGATCACCGGTGAGGACACCCGCTACTACCTGAATGGCGCGTTGTTCGTCGTCAAGTCCGACGGCATGACGATGGTGGCGACCGACGGCCACCGCCTGGCCCTGGCGACGGCACCGCGTGAGGCCGCCAAGGCCGACGAAATCAAGGCGATTCTGCCCCGCAAGACTCTCGCCGAACTCGGCCGTCTGCTCGCCGACACCGACAAGGACGTCGAGTTCGAGCGCGGCGAGAACCACATGTTCTTCCGCATCGGTCCGCGACTGCTGGTGTCGCGGATGATCGACGGGCAGTTTCCCGCCTACGAGAAGGTCATCCCGAAGGGCAACGACAAGCACCTCGAATTCGAGCGCGATCGCCTGACCAGCGCCGTCAAGCGCGTGTCGATTCTGTCGAACGAACGGTCGCGGGCGCTCAAGTTCGCGCTCGACAAAGGCAAGGTCGACGTCACGACCAGCAGCCCCGAGTTCGGCGAAGCACATGAGCCGCTGGCGGTCGACTACGACGGCCCGCCACTGACCATCTGCTTCAACGCCCAGTACGTCACCGACTTCCTCAACGTCGTCGACGTCGAGACGGTCGCGCTCGACCTCAAGGACGACGTCAGTCAGGCGGTGCTGAAGCCGGTGGCCGCCGAGGGCTACGACTACACCTACGTCATCATGCCGATGCGCGTCTGATCGGGGCCGCGCCAGGCCGCCCCGCCGCTGCCACTCGAAACGAAGGGTTGATGTCGCACTCCGAGACTCCGTCACTGACGCCGGCCGGCCACTCGACCGACGACTACGGCGCCGACAAAATCAAGGTGCTCGAAGGCCTCGAGGCCGTCCGCAAGCGGCCGGCCATGTACATCGGGTCCACCGGACCTGCCGGCCTGCACCACCTCGTCTACGAAATCGTCGACAACTCGATCGACGAGGCCCTGGCCGGCTACTGCACCGAGGTCAACGTCTCGATCCACCTCGACGGCTCGGTGACCGTCATCGACAACGGCCGCGGCATTCCGGTCGACATGCACGAGAGCGGCCGCTCGGCGGCCGAAGTGGTCCTCACGGTGCTCCACGCCGGTGGCAAGTTCGACAACGACAGCTACAAGGTCTCGGGCGGCCTGCACGGCGTCGGCGTGTCGGTGGTCAACGCCCTGGCCGAGCGTCTCGATCTGGAGATCTGGCGCGGCGAGCAGGTCTACGTCCAGTCCTACGAACGGGGCACCCCGACCACGCCGTTGAACAACACCGGCGTCACCGAGCGACGCGGCACCAAGATCACCTTCAAGCCCGACACGCAGATCTTCGAGACCACCGACTTCTCCTTCGACGTGCTCGCTCAGCGGCTGCGCGAACTGGCGTTCCTCAACGCCGGCATCGTCATCACCCTCGACGACGAACGCGACGACAAGAACCATCGCTTCCATTACGACGGCGGCATCAACTCGTTCGTCCAGCACCTCAACAAGAACAAGGGCGTGGTCAACGAGAAGCCGATTTACATGCGGGGCGAGAAGGACGGCATCGACGCCGAGATCTCGCTGCAGTGGAACGACGGCTACAACCCGCAGGAATTCTCCTTCGCCAACAACATCAACACCCACGAGGGCGGCACCCACCTGTCCGGATTCCGCGCCGCGTTGACCCGCAGCGTCAACGCCTACGCCCAGCGCAACAACCTGGCCAAGGATCTGAAAGACGCGTCGATCAGCGGCGACGACATCCGCGAAGGCATGGTGGCGGTGATCTCGGTGAAGATCCCGCGGCCGCAGTTCGAAGGGCAGACCAAGACCAAACTCGGCAACACCGAGGTGAAGGGCATCGTCGAGACCATCGTCAACGACCGCCTCGGCCAGTTCCTCGAGGAGAACCCGGCGGTCGCCAGGCGCGTGGTGCAGAAGGTCGTCGACGCCGCCCGGGCCCGCGAGGCGGCCCGCAAGGCGCGCGACCTGGTCCGTCGGAAAGGCGCGCTCGACGGCAGCTCACTGCCCGGAAAACTGGCCGACTGCCAGGAACGCGATCCGGCCCGCAGCGAAATCTACATCGTCGAAGGCGAATCGGCCGGCGGTTCGGCGAAGCAGGGCCGCGACCGCCGCTTCCAGGCCATCCTGCCGATCAAGGGCAAGATCCTCAACGTCGAACGCGCCCGCCTCGATCGGATGCTGAGCTCCGACGAGATCAAGACCATGATCGCCGCGCTCGGCTGCGGCATCGGTACCGAAGACTTCGACATCGAGAAGCTGCGCTACCACCGCATCATCATCATGACCGACGCGGACGTGGACGGCTCCCACATCCGGACCCTGCTGCTGACGTTCTTCTATCGGCAGATGCCGCTGCTCATCGAACGCGGCCACGTGCACATCGCGCAGCCGCCGCTGTTCCGCGCCAAGCGTGGCCGCAGCGAGACCTACATCAAGGACGAACGCGCCCTCGAGGCCTTCCTGGTCCACCGCGCGGTCGAATCCCGGGTGGCGCGGCTGGCCGACGGCAGCGAGCTGTTCGGGCCGACGCTCGAGCGGATGGTCCACGGCGTGATCGGCTATCAGCGGGTGCTGCGCGTCGTGCAGCGGCGCGGCCATGCCGGCGACATCGTCGAGGCGCTGCTCGATCGCGGCGTCCGCGACGGGTCGTTCTTCGGTGTGCAGGCTGACGTCGAGGCCCTGGCTGCGGAGCTGACCACCGCGCATCGCGACGTCACCGCCGTGCACGATGCCGAGCACAACGCCTGGTTCCTGCACGTCGACGACCGGACGACCGGCTACTCGCGTGTCGACCGGCTGGGCGTCGAATTCGTCGCCTCGGGCGAGTACCGGACCCTCGAAGCGAGCTATCAGGAAATCCGCGACCTGGTGCGGGCGCTGCGGCGCGGCCAGGTCGAGGTGCGGCGGGCCGGCGGCACCGCCGACGTGGCCGACGAACCGGCCGCCGACGAGGCGTCCGGACCGGATGCCGCCGAAACGGACGCGCTCGGCGCCCTCGGCGTCGAGGTGCCGGCGGCGACCCTGCCGGCGGCGGCTCGTCAACCCGACGCCGTCACGCTGTCGTCGGTGGACGGCTTCGTGGAGCATTTCCTGGTCCTCGGCCGCAAGGGCGTGGCCATCAACCGCTACAAGGGGCTCGGCGAGATGAACCCCGAGACGCTGTGGCAGACGACGATGGACCCGGACAGCCGCACGCTGCTGCAGGTACGCGCCGAGGACCACACCGAGGCCGACCAGATGTTCACGACCCTGATGGGCGATCAGGTCGAGCCGCGGCGCAAGTTCATCGAGGACAACGCGTTGGACGTTCGAAACCTGGATATCTGAGTTTCGAACGCGGCTAGCGGCCAGCGGCCAGCGGCTAGCGGCTAGGACACCGGGCCCTCAGCAGGCCTCAGCGGCTAGGGAGCGCATGAGTTCCGAGACACGACTGCCGGTCAACATCGAAGACGAGATGAAGCGCTCGTACCTCGATTACGCCATGAGCGTGATCATCGGGCGGGCGCTTCCCGACGTGCGCGACGGGCTGAAGCCGGCGCATCGCCGCGTGCTCTATGCGATGCGGCAGATGGGGCTGGCCAGCAACCGCGCCTACCGCAAGTGCGCCAAGATCGTCGGCGAGGTCATCGGCAACTACCATCCGCACGGCGACGCCCCGGCCTACGACACCCTGGTCCGCCTCGCCCAGGACTTCAACATGCGCAAGACCCTGGTCGACGGCCAGGGCAACTTCGGCTCGATCGACGGCGACACCCCGGCGGCCTATCGCTACACGGAAGCGCGGCTCGAAGCCCTCGCCGAAGCGATGATGGACGACCTCGACAAGGACACCGTCGACTACGTCCCCAACTTCGACGAGACCACCACCGAGCCGACGGTCTTCCCCACTGTCTACCCGAACCTTCTCGTCAACGGCTCGACCGGCATCGCCGTCGGCATGGCCACCAACATCCCGCCGCACAACATGCGCGAGGTGATCGACGGAGTGGTGTGGGTCATCGAGCAGACGCTGATGGCGCCGGCCGGCGGCCCGACGTTCTCCCGCGAGCAGAAACTGCGCGAGCTGATCCGGCTGATTCCCGGGCCCGACTTCCCCACCGGCGGCCTCATCGTCGGCCGGCGCGGTATCCACGAGGCGTATGTCACCGGCCGCGGCGGCATCCAGGTGCGCGCCCGCTGTGAGATCGAGCAGCAGAAGAAGGCCGACCGCCAGCAGATCGTCGTCACCGAGATCCCCTACCAGGTCAACAAAGCCAAGCTGGTCGAACGAATCGCCGACCTGGTGCGCGACAAGACCATCGAAGGCATCTCCGACATCCGCGACGAATCGGACCGCGACGGCATGCGGGTCGTCATCGAGCTCAAGCGCGGCGAGGTCGGCGAGGTCGTCCTCAACAACCTCTACAAGCACACCCAGCTGCAGCAGACCTTCGGCATCATCATGCTGGCCATCGTCGCCGGCCGGCCGCGGGTGCTGTCGCTGCTCGAAGTCGTCGAGCACTTCATCGACTTCCGGCGCGACGTCGTCCGCCGGCGGATCGAGTTCGAGCTCCGCAAGGCCGAGGCCCGCGCCCACATCCTCGAGGGGCTGCGGATCGCGCTCGACAACCTCGACGCCGCCATCACCCTGATCCGCGCCTCGAAGACCACCGCCGAAGCCAAGGCCGGCCTGGTCACGCAATTCGGGCTCTCGGAGATCCAGGCCCAGGCCATCCTCGACATGCAGCTGCAGCGCCTGACCGGCCTGGAGCGACAGAAGATCCTCGACGAGCTGGCCGAGCTGCTCCAGCTCGTCGAGACGCTGCGCGGCATCCTCGGCAGTCAGACCCGGCTGCTGCAGATCATCGTCGACGAACTGAAGGCGGCCCAGGCGACGTTCAGCGATGCGCGGCGTACCGAGATCATCGACGACGAGAGCGAATTCAGCATCGAGGACCTGATTGCCGACGAGGACGTGGCGATCACGGTCACCGACACCGGCTACATCAAGCGGACGCCGATCTCGACCTATCGTCAGCAGCGGCGCGGCGGCAAGGGCCGCATCGGCATGCGGACCCGCGACGAAGACGTCGTCGACCACCTCTACGTGGCCTCGACGCATTCCTACATGATGATCTTCTCGGACCGCGGCCGCGCCTACTGGCTGAAGGTGCACGAGATTCCCGACGTCGGCGCCGACGGCCGCGGCAAGTCGATCGCCAACCTGGTGCAGATGGAGCCGGGCGAGCGAATCGCCTCGATGGTCGCCGTCCGCCAGTTCGACGACGGCCACTACGTCGTGATGGGCACCAGGCTGGGCGTCATCAAGAAGACGGAGCTCTCCGCCTACGCGAATCCCCGCGCCGGCGGCATCATCGCGATGGGCGTCGACGACGGCGACGGCGTGATCGCGGTGCAGGTCTCCGACGGCGCCAGCGAGATCTTCATCGGCACGCGCGACGGCATGGCGATCCGCTTCCCCGAGGACGACGTGAGGCCGATGGGCCGCACCGCCTACGGCGTGCGCGGCATCAGCCTGCGCGAGGGCGACGAAGTCGTGGCGATGGAGGTGGTGACGCCGGCCGGCACCCTGCTCACGGTCACCGAGCTCGGCTATGGCAAGCGAACGCCGCTCGACGAGTATCGGGTCCAGAGCCGAGGCGGCCTCGGCCTGAAGAACGTCGAGATCACCGAGAAGAACGGCAAGGTGATCCAGATCGCGCGGGTCGAAGGCGACGACAAGGAACTGCTGCTCATCACCGAACAGGGCAAGATTCTCCGCACCCCGACCGAGGACATCCGGATCATCGGCCGCGCCACGCAGGGCGTCCGCCTGATGGACCTCGAGGGTGGTGACAAGGTAGTGTCTGTGGCGCTCGTCGATCGTGACGAGGATCCGGCCGTGCCCGACGACACGGCTGAGGTGCCGCCCGACGGGACGCCGCCCGACGTGCCACCCGAGCCGCCGACCGAGGGCTGACGGCCGCGCCGCCGGACAGCGCCTGGGCGAGCTGCGCCCGCGCAGGGAGGACGAGATGACCCGCTATCGACTTCGAGCAGGCCTGGCCGTCGTGACCGCAGTGCTACCCCTCGCCCTGACGGCGGCGGCCTGCTCGCGTCCGCCCGAGCAGCAGTTCCTCACCCAGTTCTTCCGCGCCGCCCGGGCCCGCGACAACACCACGCTGGCGATGATGTCGGCGGTGTCGCTCGACCCGCGCGAGCAGGGCACGGTCGAGGACTTCACGATCACCAGCGTCACCCCCGAGAACCGCACCCCGCTGGATCTCAAGTCCCTGCTCGAAGCGGAGCGCCAGGCCCGCGACGCCGAGTCGGAGTTCGCCAAGCGGAAGATGGAGTACCAGAACGCCAATCTGCCGGTGATCGAACAGGTCGTGAAGCTCGAGCGCGATCCGAAGGCGCGGCTGACACCTGCCCAGCAGGTGGTAAAGGCCGCGTGGGACAAGTGGCGCGAGGACAGCGCCACATACACCCGGGCGGTGTCGGCGGCGCGCGCGGCTGTCGTGGACGCAACCGGGCCGGCCGAGGCGTCGCTGACCCAGCCGGGTCAGCCGCCGTTCGATCCGTCGGCGTTCACTGGCGAGATGGTGAGCAAGGACGTCGTCCTCGACGCCGAGATCCGCAACCCGCAGGGGCAGACGGCGCCGGCAACCCTGACGGTCACCATGACGCGCGCCGTCGGCACGCTCGGCGGCGAGGCGCGCGAAGGGCGCTGGATCATCACCAGGATCGCGGGCGTGTAAACCTCGCACCCGCTCCGCGCAGGGACCGGGAACCAGGGACCGGCGACCAGGGAGTCACGCCAGCTCCAGCTTGGCGTACTTGGCGCGCAGGGTCTTCTGGCCGACCGACCCGAACTTGACGACGACCTTGAGGTCGTCGTCGAGCTCCTCCACCGACACGACGGTGCCGACCCCGAACATCGGGTGGCGGACCTTGCCGCCGGACCGCAGGCCACCGCGCCCGGACTGGTCCTCGTCCTCGGCGGCGTACTCGCGGCGCCGCGCCGGCGCCTGGTGCCGATAGGGATTCGGCGCGTAGCCCCAGCCGCGGGTGTCGCGGGCGGCGGCGCGCTGCATCGCCACCAGCGACTCCTCATGACGACGCAGCTCCGGCGGAATCTCGTCGAGGAAGCGCGACGGCTCGGTGCTCTGGTACTCACCGAAGACCCGCCGCCGGGCCGCGCTCGTGAGCACCAGCTCCCGCCGCGCCCGGGTGATGCCGACGTAGCACAGCCGTCGTTCCTCCTCGAGCTCCGACTCGTCCTCCACGGCCCGGGAATGCGGGAACAACCCCTCCTCGAGGCCGGCGATGACGACCAGCGGGAACTCCAGGCCCTTGGCCGAGTGCAGGGTCATCAGCAGGACCTTGGCCGCCCGGCTCCCCTCTGGCTTGTCGACGTCGGAGAGCAGCGCCAGCCGATCCACGAAGTCGGGCAGGCTCGCTTCGGGCGTCGCCAGTTCGTACTCCCGCGCCGCCGACACCAGCTCCATCAGGTTCTCGATGCGGCCGTCGGCCTCTTCGCTCCGCTCTTCACGCAGCTCCCGCAGGTAGCCGCTGCGATCGAGAAGGACGCCCAGCACCGCCGACACACTGCGCTCGCCGGCCAGGGCGGTGACCTCGAGGAGCATGTCGCGAAAGGCCTGCACGGGCGCCAGCTGCCGACCGGTGAGCAGCCCCCGCGTCACGCCGGCATCCAGTTTCGCCCACAGCGACTGCGCCGACTCGACGGCGGTCAGGCCGGCCAGCAGCGGCGGCGCGTCGATGTCGGGGGCGCCGGGGTCGATGCGTTCGAGGGCGTCCATGACCCCCTTGCCGATGCCGCGCGGCGGGACGTTGATGACTCGGCGCAGGGCGACGTCGTCGTGCGGGTTCAGGACCAGCTTGAGGTAGGCGAGCGCGTCCTTGATCTCCTTGCGCTCGTAGAACCCGGTGCCGCCGAGGACCTGATAGGGGATGCCGGCCATCCGCAGCCCGTCTTCGACCGCCCGTGACTGCGCGTTGGTGCGGTAGAGCACCGCCGCCGTCGCCCGGGCGTCGCCGGCCAGTCCGCCGCGGATGGTCTTGACGATGAAATCCGCCTCGTCCAGCTCATCGGCGCCGCGGTAAGTGACGATCGGCGCGCCGCCGGCCTGATCGGTCCACAGCACCTTGTCCTTGCGGCCGCGGTTGTGGCTGACCACCGCGGACGCGGCGTCGAGAATCACCTGAGTGGACCGGTAGTTGCGCTCCAGCTTGACCGTGACCGCGTCGGGAAAGTCGTGTTCGAAATCGAGGATGTTGCGGACGTCGGCACCGCGCCACTTGTAGATCGACTGGTCGGGATCGCCGACCACGCACAGGTTGCCGTGGACGCTCACCAGCTGCTTGACCAGCAGATACTGGGGCCGGTTGGTGTCCTGGTACTCGTCGATCATCGCGAAGCGGAAGCGCCGCGCGTAGCGTTCGCGCACCGCCGGGACCCGGTCGAACAGCTCGACGCTCTTGAGCAGCAGGTCGTCGAAGTCGACGGCGCTGGCGTCGGCCAGGGCCTTGAGGTAGCCGGCGTAGAGCCGGCCGATCTCCTTGTCGCGGGGATTCCAGGCGCCGCTGAACGTCTCGGGGCCTTCCATCCGGTTCTTGGCGTGGCTGATCCGCGACAGCACCATGCGTGGCTGGTAGGTGGCGTCGTCGAGCTGGTAGTCGCGGATCAGCTGCTTGACGACCGCCTGCTGGTCGGCCGAGTCATAGATGGTGAAGCTGCGCGACAGGCCGAGATGGTGGGCTTCGCGGCGCAGCAGCCGGGCGCAGAGGGCGTGGAACGTCGAGATCCACATCGCCCGGCAGTCGCGATCGAGCAGGCCTTCGACGCGCGTCCGCATCTCCTCGGCGGCCTTGTTGGTGAAGGTGACGGCGAGGATCTCGTCGGGTTGCGCATGGCCGGCGAGCACCAGCCAGGCGACCCGATGGGCGATGACCCGGGTCTTGCCCGAGCCGGCCCCGGCGAGGATGAGCAGTGCGCCGTCGACGTGCGACGCCGCCGCGCGCTGCTCGGGGTTGAGGGAGGAGAGGAGGTCCATGGACTAGCGGCTGGCGGCCGGCGGCTGGTGGCTCGACCCTCAGTTCCCAACCAGCTGGGTGCTGGAACGCGGAGCTGAGAGCACCAGCCGCTAGCCGCTAGACCCTAGCCGCCAGCTATTCTACCGTGACGCTCTTGGCCAGGTTCCGCGGCTGGTCGACGTCGCAGCCGCGCCGCACCGCGATGTGGTAGGCGAGCAGTTGCAGCGGCACCGTGATCACGATCGGGGCGAGCAGCGGCGACATCGACGGCACGGCGATGATCGAGTCGGTGTGGCGATCGAGCAGGCGCCACAGGGTATCGTCGCCGGCCGTGGTCACCGCGATCACCGCGCCGCCGCGGGCCTTGGCCTCCTGGATGTTGCCCTGCATCTTGTCGAAGACGTGATCGTGAGGCGCCAGGGCGACTACCGGCATCCGCTCGTCGATGAGTGCGATCGGGCCGTGCTTCATCTCGCCCGCCGGGTAGCCTTCGGCGTGGATGTAGGAGATCTCCTTCAGTTTCAGGGCGCCCTCGAGCGCAATCGGATAGTTGATGCCCCGGCCCAGGTAGAGGAAGTCGCTGCGGGAGTGGAACCGTGAGGCGATGTCCTCGATCTGCGGTCCGCACTTCAGCGCGTACTCGATCTGCTGGGGCAGCTGCAGCAGCTCGGCGATGTGGCCCTTGCGCTGGTCGGCCGACAGTGTCCGGCGCGCCTGCGACAGGTGGAGCGCCAGCAGGTGCAGCGCGACGAGCTGGGCGGTGAACGCCTTGGTCGACGCCACCCCGATTTCCGGCCCGGCGTGCGTGTAAATCGTGCCTTCGCTCTCGCGCGTGGCCATGCTGCCGACGACGTTGCACACGGCAAGGGTGCGGGCGCCCTGGCGGCGCGCTTCGCGCAGCGCCGCCAGCGTGTCGGCGGTCTCTCCGGACTGCGTGATGGCCACCGCGAGCGTCGAGGCGTCGGCGAGCGGCCGGCGGTAGCGGTACTCGGAGCCGTAGTCGACTTCCACCGGCACCCGGGCGAGCTCCTCGATGAGGAACTTCCCGACCAGCGCCGCGTGCCACGACGTGCCGCAGGCGATGAGGGTGACACGGTCGATGCCGCGCAGCACGTCGTCGGACAGCCCCGACTCGTCGGGGAAGATGGTGCCGGTCTCGAGCGAGACCCGGCCGAGGACGGTGTCGCGTACTGCCGCCGGCTGCTCGAAGATCTCCTTGAGCATGAAGTGCTTGTAGCCGGCTTTTTCGGCGGCGATCGGGTCCCAGGTGACCCGGCTCGGGGTCTTGGCGATCGGGTCGCCGTCGAAATCCGAGAAGACCGCGCCCTGGGCGGTGACCACGGCCATCTCCTGATCGCCCAGGAACACCACGTCGCGGGTGTAGGCGAGGATGGCCGGGATGTCCGAGGCGACGAAGAACTCGCCGTCGCCGAGGCCGACCACCACCGGGGGACCGTTGCGGACGGCGACGATCTTGAAGGGGTCGTCGGCAGAGAGCAGGACCAGGGCGAACAGACCCTTGAGCCGGCCCATCGCCCGCCGCACCGCTCCGTCGAGGCCGTCGGCTTTCCATTCCCGTTCGACGAGATGGGCGACCACCTCGGTGTCGGTCTCGGTCACGAAGATGTGGCCCTGGGCCTGCAGTTCGCGTTTCAGCTCCAGGTAGTTCTCGATGATGCCGTTGTGGACGACGACGATGCGGCCGTGGCAGTCGCGGTGCGGATGAGCGTTTTCCTCGGTGGGCCGTCCATGGGTGGCCCAGCGGGTGTGGCCGAGGCCGAACTGCCCGGTCAGCGGATCGGCGGCAATCGCCGCCTCGAGGTTGGCGAGCTTGCCGGCGCTGCGGCGGATACCCAGGACGCCGTCGGCGACGACGGCGACCCCCGCGGAGTCGTAGCCGCGGTACTCAAGCTTGCGGAGCCCCTCGACGATGAGGGGCACGACGGGCCGGGGGCCGATGTAGCCGATGATCCCGCACATGGTCTGGTGGTCTCCGAAGCCGGCGGTTAGCCGTGGTCCTTGGCGGCGGTCCGGGCCGTGGCCCAGCCCGGCTTGTTGGTCTGCCGGCCGCGCGCGATGCCCAGACCGCCCGGCGGGACATCCTCGGTGATCGCCGATCCGGCCGCGACGTAAGCGCCGGCGCCGATGGTCACCGGGGCGACGAGAGTGGAGTCGCTGCCGACAAACGCCTTGTCGCCGATAGACGTGTGGTGCTTGCTGCGGCCGTCGAAATTGCAGGTAATCGTGCCGGCACCGATGTTGACCCCGGCTCCCAGCGACGCGTCGCCAATGTAGGACAAATGCCCAATTTTGGTCCCGTCACCGATGCTGGACTTCTTCACTTCGACGAAGTTTCCGACGTGAGATCCGCTTCCCAGGTACGAATTTGGCCTTATTCTGGCAAACGGCCCAATATGAGCCCCTTCAGCCACGGTCGAGTCGGCGATCACCGTGTGGTTGAACACCGTGACGTCGCGCCCCAGCGTCGACTCCACGATCCGGACGCCGGCGTGCAGCTCGCACCCCGTGCCGACGTCGGTTCGCCCCTCGAGGCACACGAACGGGTGAACGATGGAGTCCGCGCCGATGGTCACGTCCGGCCCGATGTACGCCGTGGCCGGATCCACCAGGGTCACGCCGGTCGCCATGAGTGCCCGGTTGATGCGCTCCTGCAACAGCCGGCCCACCGCCGCCAGTTCGGCCCGGGTGTTGATGCCGCGGATCTCGTCGGCTTCGCCGACCCGGTCGGCCACTACCACCCGGCCGGCCCGGCGGTGCACGGCCACCAGTTCGGGCAGGTAGTACTCGCCCTGGGCGTTACCCGTGCCGAGACTGCGCAGCGCATCGAACAGCGAGGCCAGCGCAAAGGCATAGACCCCGCTGTTGATCTCGGTGATCGCGCGTTCGGCCGGCGTGGCGTCCCGGTCCTCGACGATGCGGGCCAGGGCGCCGTCCGGGTCACGAATCACCCGGCCGTAACCTGCCGGGTCGGCAAGCTCGGCGGTGGCCACGGCCACCGACGCGCCGACCTCCCGACGCAGTGCCACCAGGCGCTCCAGGCTGGCCTTGGTGACGAGCGGCGCATCGCCCGACAGCAGCAGCACCGTCCCCTGGCGCCCGGCCAGTACCCGCTCCGCCTGGAGCAGGGCGTGCCCGGTGCCGAGCTGTGGCTCCTGGATGACGAACCGCACGTCCTCGGCGCCGGCGAACCAGTCGCGCACCTGATCCGACTCGTGGCCGAGCACGATGGTGATGCTTTTCGGCCGCAGGCCGCGCGCCGCCCGTACGACCCACTCGACCAGCGGCAGTCCGGCCGCCCGATGTAGCACCTTTGGCAGCGCGGACCGCATCCGCGTGCCCTTTCCAGCCGCCAATACGACGACGTGCAGGTCGTCGGTCACGTCGAACGCTCCTTCCCGGTCTGAACCATCGCCAATCCAGTTTCGGCCGAGGTGGAGACCAACGTCAGGCTCGGCGCCGTTGGACGATGGCGTAAACCTCGTTGGCCGACAGCCCGGTCGCCCGTGCCACCTCGCGTGCAGCGGCACGAGCCGTTAAATCGGTCATTTGGCCGAACATGACCACAATCTCGTCGTCCGTAGGACGCTGTCTCGCCTCGTCCGGTGCGGAGCGCTGCGGAATCACCAGGGTGAATTCGCCGGCAACCGGATCAATCCGGGTCGACAACTCAGCCGGAGACCCCGTGTAGCGCGACTCATGGAGCTTGGTCAGCTCACGAAACACGACAATTTGGTCATACACAATATGTCCAATATCAACAAGAGTTTGTACGATTCTATGAGGCGCCTCGAAGGCAACGACCGGCCCGCTGGACCGGGCATCCACCAGCTTGGCCAGCCATTCTTTTCGGTCTTTTCCCATAACAGGTGGGAAGCCAGCGAACGTGAACCATCCCCCATCGACGCCCGCAGCCGACAGCGCCGCCATGACCGCGCTTGGCCCAGGGACCGGTTCGACGCGGATGCCGGCACCGGCTGCCGCTGCGACCAGCCGGGCTCCGGGGTCGGACACTCCCGGCGTACCGGCATCGCTGACCAGCGCGACCGACTCACCCCGGGCCAGGCGCTGGAGCAACCCGGGCGTGCGGGCGGCCTCGTTGTGCGCGTGTACGCTGACCAGGGCGGCGGTGCTGTTCAGGTGGCGCAGCAGTTGCCCGCTGCGGCGGGTATCCTCGGCGGCCACCACCGGCACCTCGCGGAGAATCCGCGCCGCCCGAAAGGTGAGGTCCTCGAGGTTGCCGATTGGCGTGGCAACGACGTACAGCGTGCCGGCCATCGTGGAGATTTTTTATTGTACCATTGAGAGATGCTCGTTCCCCGACGCCCCGGACCGAGCAACGGATCGACGTGGCCGAGCCTTTCCAGCACTTCATCGACGACTACCTCGCCTACCTCTACGAAGCGCACCCGACCAGCGCGACGTTGGATGGCAACCACGTCCACGACGACCTGCTCGATGACCTGAGCCGGACCGCCATCGACAGCCATGCCGGCGCGCTGGCCGGATTCGGCCGTCGTCTGCAGGCGATCCCCACCGACACGCTCGGTCCGACCGAGCGCGTCGAACATCGGATCGTCGCCGCCAATATCGCGGCCCGCCAGTTCGAAACCGAGGCGATCCGATCGTGGGAGCGTGACCCCCACCAGTACGGCCAGATCCTCGCGGCCAGTCTCGCCCCGCAGGCGCTCTTCGGGTTCGCGTCGGAAACCGATCGGGCCCGCCGCGTCCTGTCGAAGCTGCGGCAGGTGCCGCGCCTGGTCCAGGCGGCGCGCGACAACATCAAGGACCCGCCGCCGATCTTCGTCAAGACCGGCATCGACACGTTCCGTGGCGTCGTCACCTTCATCGACGCCGATCTGCCGCGGGCCTTCTCCGGACTCGACGACATGCACCTGCTGGCCGACCTCGCCGACGCGTCGGCCGAGGCCACCCAGGCGCTCTCGGCCTACGCCCACTGGCTCGAGACCGACATCCGGCCGAAGGCCAAGGCGTCGTTCCGCCTCGGGCGCGAGCGCTTCGAGCGCAAACTCGAACTCGACGAAGGCCTGTCGCATTCCGCCGAGCGCCTGCTGCTCATCGCCGAACGCGAACTCGGCCGGGTGCAGGAGGAGTTCCGCAGCCTGGCCGGACGCCTCGACAGCGGCGATCCCGTGGAAGCCTGGCGCGCCGCCAAGTCGGCCCATCCCGCGCCCGGAGCCCTCATCGGCACGGCCCGCGACCAGGTGGCCGAGTTGCGCACCTTCCTGGCCCGCAGCGGTGTCGTCGACGTCCCCGATGGCGACGACGTCCAGGTGGCGCCCAGCCCCGGGTTCCTGCGCTGGTCGGCGGCCAGCCTGTGGATGCCCGGACCCTTCGAGAGTCGGCCATCGGGCGCCACCTATTACCTGACCGACGCGCTGCGGTCGTGGCCCGAGGAGAAGCAGCTCGAGCACCTGCGCGATCTGAATCTGCCGACGCTGTGGAGCATCTCGATGCACGAGGTGTTTCCAGGCCACTTCCTGCACTTCCAGCACCTGCGCAAGGTGGAGTCGAAAGTGCGGCGCTCCACCCTCATCGCACCGCTGTCCTATGTCGAAGGGTGGGCACATTACGGCGAGCAGATGATGATCGAGGCCGGCTTCAGCAAGCGTGATCCGCAGGTGCAGCTCGGCCAGCTGGCCGAGGCCCTGGTCCGCCTCTCCCGGCTCGTCGTCGGCATCAGGCTCCACGCCGACGACTGGTCGGTCGAGCAGGGCGTCCGCTTCTTCCAGAACGAAGCCTATCTCGAAGAACCGCACGCCCGACGTGAGGCCGAACGCGGCACGTTCGATCCGGGCTACGTCGTCTACGCCGCCGGCAAGCTGATGCTCCTCAAGCTGCGCGCCGACTGGCAGGAGCAGCAGGGAGGCAAGCCGTCGCTGCGGGCCTTCCACGACGCGCTGCTGGCGCACGGCGCGGCGCCGTTCTGGGCGCTGCGCCAGCTGATGCTGGGCGGCCACGCCGACGACGTCCTCGACTGAGGCGACCCCGATGCCCCTCTACGAATACCAGTGCCAGTCGTGCGGTCACCGCTTCGAGAAGATCCAGAAGTTTTCCGACCCGCCGGAATCCACCTGCCCGACCTGCGGCGGCGCGGTGGAGAAACTGCTGTCGTCGCCGGCGATCCAGTTCAAGGGCAGCGGCTGGTACATCACCGACTACGCCCGTGCCGGCAAGGGCGGCGACGGCAAGTCCGACAAGGCCGACGCGGTCGAGAAGCCGGCGGCCGACAGTGGCGCGGCGAAGACCACGAGCGACGGCGCCGCCGCACCCGCGGCCGGGGCGTCGACCGACACGAAGTCGGACGCGCCGGCGGCCAAGCCGGAATCCTCCGCTACGAAGTGAAGCCCTGGTCGGCCAGGTAGCGCCGGAACGGCTCGGCCAGGTCGGGCCGCCGCAGCGCGAAGTACACCATCGCCTTCAGGAACCCCACCTTGTTGCCCGCGTCGTGGCGGACCCCGTCGACCTCCAGGGCGTAGATCGGCCGCGACGCCAGCAGCCGCTTCAGCCCGTTGGTCAGCTGGATCTCACCCGAGCTGTCCGACCGGGTGGCGTCGAGCGCGGGGAAGATGTCGGGCGTCAGCAGATAGCGGCCGATGATCGCCAGGTTCGACGGCGCCTGCTCGCGGGGTGGCTTCTCGACCATGTCGAGGATCCGGTGCACGCCCGGGCCGACCTCGGGCGCCGCCTCCGCCGCCAGGATGCCGTAGCTCGACACCTCGGATTCCGGCACCCGCTCCACCGCGATCACCGGGCTGTGGACGCGGTCGAACACCGTCATCATCTGCTGCAGCGCCGGCGGCGTCGCGTCGAAGATGTCGTCACCCAGCACCACCGCGAACGGCTCGTCGCCGACCAGGCTGCGGGCCACCAGGACGGCGTGGCCCAGCCCCAGCGGCTCGCCCTGGCGAACGTAGGCCAGGTTGATGAGGCCCGATACCTTCCTGACGGCCTCGAGCAGCTCCACCTTGCCCTTGGCGGCCAGGAACGCCTCGAGTTCGCTCGAGACGTCGAAGTGGTCCTCGATCGCGCTCTTGCCGCGCCCGGTCACCAGCACGATGTCGGTGATGCCGGAGGCGACCGCCTCCTCGACGCCGTACTGGATGATCGGCCGATCGATCAGCGTCAGCATCTCCTTGGGCATCGCCTTGGTGGCGGGCAGGAAACGGGTGCCGAGACCGGCGGCGGGGAACACGGCCTTACGAATCGACGAAGACATCGTATTAGGATTGCACAGCTGAGCCCCGACCCATGCTGGACCCCGCCTACATTCGCGACAACCTGGAGACGGTGCGTGCAGGGTACGCCAGCCGCGGTCTCGACGTCTCGGCCGAACTCGAACAGCTGGCCGGGTTCGAATCACACCGCCGTCGCCTGATCCCGCAGATCGAGGGGCTCAAGCGCGAGCAGAACACCGCCGCCGACGAAGTCGCCCGGGCCAAGCGGCAGGGGCAGGATGCCCGGCCGATCGTCGAGGCCAACAAGGCGCGCGGCCAGAAGATCAAGCAGCTCGAAGTGGAGCTGGACGGGGTCGAGAACCAGCGCTCACGGCTGATGACCGGACTGCCGAACCTGCCCCACGCCTCGGTGCCGGTCGGCAAGAGCGCCGCCGACAACGTCGTGGTCCGCAGCTGGGGCACGCCGCGAGCGTTCGACTTCGAGCCGCTGGCGCATTGGGACCTCGGGCCGCAGCTGGGCATCATCGATTTCGAACGCGCCACCAAGATTGCCCGGGCCCGCTTCGCGGTGCTGCTCGGTGCCGGCGCCCAGCTCGAACGGGCGCTGATCAACTTCATGCTCTCGCTGCACGGCGGCGAGCACGGCTACACCGAGATCGAACCGCCGTTCCTGGTCAACAGCGCGACGCTCTTCGGCACCGGCCAGCTGCCGAAGTTCGAGCAGGACCTGTTCAAGATCGGCGGCGACTGGGACCTGTTCCTCATCCCCACCGCCGAGGTGCCGGTCACCAATCTCTATCGCGGCGAGATCCTCGACGGCCGGCTGCTGCCGCTGCGCTACGCGTCCTACACGCCGTGCTTCCGCAGCGAGGCCGGATCCTACGGCGCCGACGTGCGCGGCCTGATTCGCCAGCACCAGTTCGACAAGGTGGAGCTGGTCAAGTTCACGACGCCCGAGCAGAGCTACGACGAACTCGAGGCGCTCACCGCCAACGCCGAAGAGGTGCTGAAGCGTCTCGAACTGCCCTACCGCACGGTGTGCCTGTGCACCGGCGACATGGGCTTCTCGGCCGCCAAGACCTACGACATCGAGGTCTGGCTGCCGAGCCAGAAGACCTACCGGGAAATCTCCTCGTGCTCGAACTGCGAGGCCTTCCAGGCCCGCCGCGCCAACATCAAGTTCCGACCCGACGGCACCGGCAAGGCCGAGTTCGTGCACACGCTGAACGGGTCCGGCCTGGCCGTCGGCCGGACGCTCATCGCCATTCTCGAAAACTACCAGCAAAGGGACGGATCGGTGGTGATCCCGGCGGCGTTGCGGCCGTTCATGGGCGGCCGCGAGGCCATCACCAGGTAGGGCGGAGCCTCAGCTCCGCCGCCGGTCACTTCTTCTTCAGGTTCGCGCAGCGCGGATCGCTGGCCGACGGCGGCTCCGGCTTCTTGCGCAGCCGCCCGAGCAGGCGGCCGCCCGGAATCGCGTCGGCCACCGACGGCTTGGCCGCCGCCTGCGCGTCGATCTGCCGGCAGTACTCCTCGTCGGACAGCGCGCCCGGGGCATCGCCGCCGCCGGTCCCGCCCGACATCATCGCCGACATGTCGGTCACCCCCTGCGGCGACACCATGTCCATGCGCACCGACTTGAAGTTGACGCGCGAGAACCACTCCTGGTCCCAGGCGATCTTCGGGTCGGCGGGCCGCGGCGGGTGGATGAACGTGGCCTCGTCGCCGAAGGCGGTGAACATCAGCATCGAGCCGTCCCTGGTGGCCTTGACGACTTCCGCCGGCACCGCGCAGTCGGTCGTGGACGGCGGCAGCACGGCCTTCAGGCCGATCAACCGGTTGACCTCGGCCGGGGTCAGATCCTGCATCACCACGAACGTCGCCGGCCGATCGGCCGATGACCACATCACGATGTTGGCGCTGTCGTCGCCAACCTTCTCGGGCGCCATCACGCCGATCGAGTAGCCGGTGGCGCGGGCCGTGGCGCCCCAGCTGAGCGCGATGGCGCCGGACGCCTGGACGGCGGTCGAGGTGTAACGGACCGGCTCCATGAACGTCTTGTCGGCCGGCAGCGTGAACTCGATCTTCGGCGTGTAGGTGCCCTCGACGACGTGGAGGCCGGCCAGCGTGGCCGGCGACCGGAAGAGGGCTTCGAGGTCGCGGTTCTTCCCCTTGCGGTCGGGGTGCGGCCAGTCGCCGTAGGTCTTGGAGTTGCCGGGTGAGGGCGTGCGCACGCCGCGCGCCGAGACGGCGCCCTCGAGCGCCTGCAGCTCGGGGTCGTTCTCACCGCGCATCAGCTTGTCGAACGTGAGCACGACCGGCTGCCCGGGGCCGGCCTTCTCGCCGCAGCCCCAGTAGAACGAGATCTGCCCTTTGGGTGTCTGGTAACCGGTCGGTGCGCCGGGCTGGCTCTTCCCCGGTTCCGGCGTCTCGAGGTAGATGGGCTTGTTGACCTGCGCTCCGGGCGGCATGGTGTGAAACGCCTCCGGGTCGCCCTGCGGTGCCAGGGTGCTGCCGAGCTTGAGCGACACGAGGTGCCCTTCGGTCGGAACGCCGCCCGCGGCCATCTTCATCATCGCGGCCATCGACGGCCGGCCGCCGGCGACGAACCCCGACATGGCGAGCAGCCCGCCACCCGTCGTTGCGCCCATCCAGTAGCGCGCCTCCGGCGGCAGCACCTGCTGCGGTGGCTGGCCGGCCGCCGGTGCCTGTGCTCCACCCCTCGCCACGGCCGAGAACGCTGCAGCTGCCACGACGGCCACGACCAGTGTTTTGCGCATGACGCCTTCCTCCACGAACCGGGACCGATCGGACGCGACCCGACTGGCACTATAGCGCGTAAGGCCGAGCTGGAGCGACACACTGCAACAGCGTGAAGTCGACCGTCGTGCCCTCATCGGGCGCTCGTCAGCGACCTAGCTCCCGAGCAGTCCCGCGGCCCGCCCGAGGTACCAGAGGCCCATGGCCAGCACGAACCCGTGCGACAGGCGGGTCAACGCGACGCGCCGAGCGAGCACCACGCGGTCGAGCATGGCGACGCCGAGCAAGGCGGGCGTGGTGCCGGCGCCGAAGGCCGCCAGCGCCACCGCGCCGTCGAGCGCGCCGCCGCGCGCCATCGCCGCGACCACCGCGGTATAGAGCAGCCCACACGGCAACAGGCCCAGCACCAGGCCGACCGCCAGCGGGTGGCCGGGCATGCGGGCACCGAGGCGCGTGGTGAGACGGCTCAGCCCTCGCGACGACGACGCCCACGGCGCCGCCGCGAGCAGGCTGCCGGCAGCCGACACGACGAGCAGGCCACCGGCCACCAGCGCGGCACCACGCTGGAGCCCGATGAGCGCCGCCGCGCGCTGCAGCGCGCTGCCGAAGAGCGCGGCTGCCGCGCCCAGGGCAGCGTAGGTGGTCACCCGGCCCGCCGAATACCACAGCTGGGCCGCGACGGGCTGATGGCGTCCCGCCGGTGCCGCGAACCGTCGCGCCACCAGCAGGACGAACGGCGCGCACATGCCGGCGCAGTGCGCGGCGCTGCCCAGCAGCCCCAGTGTGACGAAGGCCGCCAGGTCGAATGGCGACGGCAGGGCGTGGACGGCGTGCGGGCTCACGACTGGTACTGCAGGCACTCCGCGAGCGCGGGATCCTTCAGCGGCACCGCGTCGTGACGGGCCAGCGCCGCGCCGAAGACCAGGACGAACACGCCGACGAACCCGAGGGTGCCGGCCAGCTCGACGACCGGCAGATGCCCGTGGGCCGCCGCCTCGCCGTGGCCGACGGCGGGCGCGACCATCAGGTAGAGCTCCCAGAACTGCGCGAACAGCACCAGCAGTGCCACCGGCACCAGCCGCCGAGGTCGCCGCTTGGCGTCGCGTGGCATCAACAGCAGGAACGGCGCCACGAACTTGAGGAACGGCAGCACCAGCAGGTACGGCAGCCAGCCGTTGTCGGCGCGGCGCAGGAAGTAGATGGTCTCCTCGGGGATGTTGGCGTACCAGATCAGCATGAACTGGCAGAAGTAGATGTAGGCCCAGAACCCGGTCCACGCGAACAGCATCTTGCCGAGGCTGTGCAGGTGGTGCTCGTTGACGAAGCCCGTGAGGGCACCGGCGGCCACCAGCAGGCCGACCATCACGGCGACGAACGCCGTGCCGGCCTGCATGACGTCGGTGAAGACCAGCACCGCGAACATGGTCGAGAACCAGTGGGCGTCGAGCGAGAGCAGGAAGTAGAAGCTGACGATGCTCAGTGTCACGGCGAAGACGACCAGGAACAGCGCCGACATCGCCCGGCCGGTGCGGGTGGCCTGCATGCCGCCGTCGCGGTCCTGGCGGCGCGACGCGCCGACGATGATCGCCGTGAAGGCCGCCCAGAGCAGCAGGCTCGCGCCGCCCAGCCCGAGGAACATCGGCAGGTTGAGGAACGGCGCCTTGTGGGTCAGCAACTCGTCCCCGGCCACCGCCGCGGCGTCGCTCCAGTGATACAGCGAGTGCGCCCCCAGCGCGACGGCGAGCGCGAGCACGCCGCCCGGGACGATCCACGCCGTCATCGCTTCGGGCACCCGGCGCATCGTGACCGACCAGGCGCCGCCCGCCAGGTGGAGGATGGCCAGCCACGCCAGCCCGAAGACGCCGAGGCCGAGTGCGAAGAACGCGCCGATGAGATAGCTGCTCCAGGCCAGCTCGGTTTCGCCCTGCGCAAAGGCCCAGGCGAGAGCGAGCGTCCCGACGAGCGCCATCGCGCCGGCGCCGGTGCGCACCGGAGCCGGGAGCCGCAGGCGCGCCGGCGGATCGGGAACGGCGACGGGATGGGCATGGTTCATGGGCGTTCTCCGGACCCGGCGTGCGCGGCGGTCGGGTCGGCCGACACCGCCGCTGTGGGCGGCGGCGGCGCGACCGGTTCCTCCGCCTGCAGCTGCCGGATGTAGCGCACGACCGCCCAGGCGTCGCGGGCGTCGATCTGGCGCGCGTGGCTCGGCATCGAGCCCTGCCCGCGCATCGGCCGGTGGAAGATCTCGCCGTCGGGCCAGTCGCGCACCTTCTGGGTCATCAGGCTCGGCGGTTTGGGAAACAGCAGTGTGAGATGCCCGTCGCCGGCCGCGCGTGGGCCATGGCACGTGATGCAAACGTTGTCGAACACGAACCTGCCGTGGGCGACGACCGCGGGGGTGTCGGGGAGCGGGTTCACCAGCGACGCCCCGGCCTCGGCGCCCTGTGACTGAGCGAAGGGATACGGCGTCTCGTCGTCGGCGACGGCTCCGGCCGGCGGTTCGAGTCCTCCGGTCGGACGCCCGCCGTACAGGTCGGCGCGCTGCGGCTTGAGCTTCGGCTGGTCGATCATGTCGAGCCGGTTGCCCTCGCGATGCGGGGCCCGGCCCGCGGGCAGACCGAGGTCGCAGCCGGCCAGCAGCAGCGCGACCGCGGCTGCGGCGAGGCCGCTGCGGGTGTGAGCGGGCCGGCTACGCATCACGTCCTCCATCGGGAGTCACGACGCGCACCCGGTCGGCGCCGAGCGCGGCGACGAACCGCGTCGCCTCGTCGGCCTGCCACTTCGGGTCGGTAGCCGCGATCCACAGCACGAAGCGGTCGGCGGTCGCACCGGTCACCAGGCCCGGCGGCGGCTGCGGCACGGTGTCCTTCTTGCCGGCGACGATCGCCACCGCCGCGCTGCCCAGCGCCGCCCAGAACACCATCGCCTCGAACGTGATGGGCACGAACGCGGGCCAGGCCGCGAAGGGCTTGCCGCCGAAGTTCATCGGCCAGTCCCAGACCATCGCGTAGTTCTGCAGGCCCTGCGCGAACAGGATGCCGCCGAGTGCCAGCGCGCCGGTGGCCCACGGCACCCACGACCGCCGCTGTCCCATCGCTTCGTCCATGCCGTGAACCGGGAACGGCGTCAGCACGTCGAAATGGGTCCAGCCGGCGGCACGTGTCTTTGCCGCGGCGGCGACGGCGTCGTCGGGGAGGTGGAAGTCCCCGAGTACGCCGGACGTCGAGATCGGCGTCATGTCCTCATCCCTCCTGCGGCACCGCCGCCGGCAGCGTCGCCGGCCGCGGCCCGCCGTGCGCCACGGCCGGGTCCATCACGCCCTTGACCTCGGAGATGGCCACCACCGGCAGCACCCGCACGAACAACAGGAACAGCGTGAAGAACAGGCCGAAGCTGCCGGCGAGGATCGCGTAGTCCCAGAAGGTCAGCGCGTAGACGCCCCACGACGACGGCAGGAAGTCGCGATGCAGCGAGGTGACGACGATCACGTAGCGTTCGAACCACATGCCGACGTTGACCAGAATCGACACCACGAAGAGCACCAGCGTGTGGCGGCGCAGCGCCTTGAACCAGAACACCTGCGGCACGATGGCGTTGCAGGTGAACATGATCGTGTAGGCCCACCAGTAGGGGCCGAAGGCGCGGTTGCGGAACACGAAGCCTTCCCACTCGCTGCCCGAGTACCAGGCCATGAAGAACTCGGTCGAGTAGGCGAAGCCGACCAGCATGCCGGTGAGCATGAGGATCTTCGCCATGTTCTCCATGTGGTTCAGGGTGATGTAGTGGGTCATGCCGAAGTAGCCGCGCATGAAGGTCATCAGCGTGATGACCATGGCGAAGCCGGAAAAGATCGCGCCGATGACGAAGTAGGGCGGGAAGATCGTCGTGTGCCACCCCGGCATCACCGAGGTGGCGAAGTCGAACGACACGATGGTGTGGACCGAGAAGACCAACGGCGTGGCCAGCGCCGCCAGCACCATGTAGGCCGACTCGTAGTGCCGCCAGGCGCGGGCCGAGCCGTTCCAGCGGAAGCTCAGGACGTCGTAGAGGCGCCGCCGCCACGGGTGCGTCGCCCGGTCGCGGATGGTCGCCAGGTCGGGCAGCAGACCCATGTACCAGAAGGCCAGCGACACCAGTCCGTAGGTGGAGATGGCGAAGATGTCCCAGGCCAGCGCCGAGTTGAAGTTGATCCACAGCGGGCCGCGGGCGTTCGGATACGGCACCAGCCAGTAGGCGAACCACGGCCGGCCGAGGTGGATCACCGGGAAGATGCCGGCACACGCCACCGCGAACAGCGTCATCGCCTCGGCGGCGCGGTTGATGCCGGTGCGCCACTGCTGGCGGAACAGGTAGAGCACCGCCGAGATGAGCGTGCCGGCGTGGCCGATGCCGATCCAGAAGACGAAGTTGATGATGAACGACCCCCAGCCGACCGGCTGGTTGACGCCGAGGATGCCCATGCCGCTGTAGAAGAGGGTGATGAGCGAGAAGACCAGCAGGCTCAGGAACGCGAGGGCCACGCCGAAGGCCAGCCACCAGCGGCGGGTCGGGAACTGCTCGGCCGGCAGGGCGATGTCGCGATCGACGTCGCTCCAGCGTTTGCCGCCCGTGACCAGCGGTTCAGGCACCTCGAGGTCGCCGCCGTACGGGCCGGCGCCGGGCACGACGATCGGCCGGCCGGTGAGCTGCCGGTCGTCCATCACCGTCGCGTAGGGACTCAGGTCAGGCCTTGTCATTGCGAACCTTCGTCAAGTAGGAGACCGCGGGCTTCACGCCCAGCGCGTCGAGCAGGCGCATCGCCCGCGGGTGGGTCGAGAGTGCCGCCACTTTCGCCGTGGGGTCGTTCACGTTGCCGAAGGTGATGGCCCGGGTCGGACAGGCTTCCATGCACGCGGTCACCACCGCGCCGTCGGGCAGCGCGTCCTTGGCGCCGCCGTTGCGGCCGGCCTCGGCCCGCGCGGCGCTGATCCGCTGCACGCAGAACGAACACTTCTCCATCACGCCGCGGCTGCGCACGGTGACTTCCGGGTTGTTCTTCAACTGCATCGGCTCGCGGGTGTTGAGTTCCGCGTTCTTCGCGATCCGCGGCACCAGCCAGCGGAAGAAGCTGCTGTCCTGGCGCTTGCTGAGCTCCCAGTAGTTGAAGCGCCGCACCTTGAACGGGCAGTTGTTGGCGCAGTAGCGCGTCCCCACGCAGCGGTTGTAGATCTGCTGGTTGAGCCCGTCGGCGCTGTGCATGGTGGCGGCGAACGGGCAGACCGTCTCGCACGGCGCGTTCTCGCAGTGCTGGCAGAGCATGGGCTCGAAGAGCGTCTGCGGCTCCTCGACGACCTCGAGCGGGCCGTCCCAGACCTCGGCGTCCCAGCCGCCGTCCTTCGCCGGCGCGTCGTAGTAGCGATCGATGCGCAGCCACGACATCTCGCGGCCGTCGATGACGCCGTGGCGGCCGACGACCGGGATGTTGTTCTCGGCCTGGCAGCCGACCACGCACTTGCCGCAGCCGATGCACTTGCTGAGATCGATGGCCATTGCCCAGCGCGTGTTCGGGTAGGGATGCGCCGCCCACGCCGACGGTCCACCGGCCGGCTGCTCGGTGCCGGCGGCCGGGTTGGCGTGGTAGGCGGTCAGGGTGGTGGTCGGCACGATCGGCCGGGCGGCGCGGTCGATGACGTCGGACCCCTGGGCGAGGGCCAGCGTCTCGCGGCCGCCGACCGCCCGCAGCGTCACCGGCAGGCCTGCGGCCACCAGGCGCCCGGCCTCGAGGCCGACGAGCGGGAAGGCGTTGACGCCGACGCCGTCGCCGATCGGCCCGCACGCCGCCCGGCCCAGCCCGAGCGGCAGGGCCACCACGTCGTGGTGCAGGCCGGCGTGGCGATAGGCGGGAGCGACGAGGGTGGCGCCGCCGGCGGCGACCTCCACCAGGTCGCCGTTGGCCAGCCCCATCTCGTCGAACCGTCGCGGCGCGATCGAGAGCGCACCACCCCAGGTGAGACGCGTGACCGGATCGGGCAGCTCGTGCAGCCAGCCGTTGTTGCCCGAGCGGCCGTCGGCGAGGGCCAGGTGCGGGTAGAGCTGCAACTCGAGGCCTTCAGCCCTCGCCGGGCTGGCGCCGAGCAGCGCCAATGCCGTGGGTTGGAACGTGGTCGGCGCCGCCTCGGGTGCTGGCCCCTGCCAGCGGCCGGTCCGCAACGTCCTGTTCCAGGTGGTGTCGAAGCGCGGATCGGCCGGGTCGGCGGCGAGGCGGACGGCCCACGCGGCGCGCAAGTAATGCCAGGCCACGCTGGTGCTGGGCAGCCGCTCGGCGGTCGACGCGGCCGGCGCCACCTGCGGGGCGGTCGCCGCGGCGACGGCGGCGCGGGCGTCCGGGTCGCCGACGGCGGCGGCCCAGTCGACCAGCACCTCGAGCAGCCCGCGGGTGTCGTGCAGCGGCTGCACGACCGGTTGCTGCACGGCGAAGACGCCGCGCGGCAGCGCGCAGTCGCCCCAGCTCTCGAACGGGTGACTGGTCGGAGCCAGGACGTCGGCCCGCTCGCCGGTCTCGTCGAGGCGATCGTTCAGCGAGACGACGAAGGGGACCTTCGCGAGCGCCTCGGCCATCGCCACGCCGGCCGGCGCGTCGTAGACCGGGTTGGCGCCGGCCACCACGAGCACGTCGATGCCGCCACCGGCCATCTCGTCGACCAGCGCTGCCAGCGGCGCCGCACTGGCGGTCGACGCCGCGTCGCCGGTGACGTCGAACAGGCCGGCGTCGAAGGCGCCGAGGGTGACGTTCAGCAGCAGCGCCGCGACCTCGAGGGCTGGGCCGTTCGGCCCGCGACTGGCCGACCCGCCGGCCACGACCACGGCCCGGCCGCTGGCGGCGGCCAGCTCGGCCGCCAGCGTGCGCAGCGCCGCGGGTGTCAGGCCGATCCCGGCCGCCACGGTGTCGATGGCAAACGGCGCCAGCGCGCCGCTCACGGCCGGGTCGGCCGCCAGCGGTCCGAGTCGCCGCCCGACGACGAGCTCGTGCGCCAGCGCGGCGCCGAGCGTGGCGAGCTCGGAGTCGCGGACGCGCACCCGCTTGTCGGCGTTGGCGCCGGTGAGCGACAGCCGGCTCTCCACCTGCACGAAGCGGCTCATCCCGCGGCCGTCGGCGCCCTCGGGCGCCCGGCGAACCGCGAAGTCGCGATCCAGGCCGTCGGTGGTGCCGTCCAGGAACTCGGCGCCCAGTCCGAGCACCAGGTCGGCCTGCTCGAGGCGCGGCCGCGCCAGCCGGGTGTGCCCGAAGGCCTCGGCCGAGGCGATCGCCGCCGCATCGCCGGTGAGCGGCGACCATTGGACGTGACGCAGCCCGGTCTGGCGGCCGAGGCCGGCGATTACCGCCGCAAGCGCCGGGCTGTGGACCGGGGCGGTGAGGATCACGGCGCGCCGGCCGGCCGTGCGGAGACGGCCGACGACGTCGGCCCCCACGGCGTGCCAGGTCAGCGGCACCACCGTCTCTCGCTGGCGGCGTACCGACAGCGGTCCGCGCGCTCGATCCGGGTCGTAGAGATCCATCAGCGCCGCGTGATGCCGCACGGTCAGCCCGCGCCCGCCGGGATCGTCGGCCGGAGGCGTCACCAGGATCGGCCGCCCTTCGCGTGTGCGGACCCGCACCGGCGTCCCGTCGAGGACGGTGTGGAAGTAGCGAGCCCGGCCCATGCCATCGACGAGCGACTCGGGCATGTCGTGGAACGGCACCGAGAGTTCGGGCGGCACCTGGCAGCCGGCGCCGGCCAGGGCGCCGGCCGCCGCCACGACGCTCGACAGGCGGAAGAACTCGCGCCGGTCGATGCCGGTGGCGTCCGGTGGTGACGGGTGGTCGTGTGCGCTCATTCGCGTTCCCTACCGGTGGCAGGTGATGCAGTCGGTGGAGGCCTTGATCTCGGGCTGGCGGTGGCAGTTCAGGCACCACTGCATGTTGAATTCGTGCTGCACCGAGACGATGTCCATCTCCTGGACCTTGCCGTGACAGGTCTGGCACTGCGGCATCGGCCGGCCATCGGCGTCCACCGCCGGCAGCTTCAGGTTGCCGGCGGCATCGCGCGCATTGAGGTGCGCGGAGTGGTCGAAGTAGACGAAGTCGGGCAGGTCGTGGACCTTCACCCACGGGATCGGCTCGCCACGATCCCAGTAGTCCTTCATCCGCAGCACCCACTCCTTGTTCAGGCCGACGGTGGAGTGACAGTTCATGCACACCGCCGTCGACGGCAGCGTCGAGTGCCGGCTCTTGTAGGGCATGGTGTGGCAGTAGACGCAGGGGATCGCGAAGCCGCCGACGTTCGCCGTCTCGCCGCGTTCGTTGGTCTGCAGCACCGGCGCGCCGGCCATCCGCTTGTGCGAGAAGGCGATCGGCTGCCGCGGTTCGTAGCCCTGGCGTACGTGGCTGAAGGCGTAGCCCAGCGCGGCGAGGATCGCCAGGGTCAACAGCGACGCCAGCAATCGGAAGGTGCTCCGGCCGGTCATGTCCGCACTCCACGGGAGGGCGCGGTGGGGCGGCCCGACGGTCGTGAGCCACGTGGCTCCTCGTCGTCGAACAGCACCCGCACCGCGGGGGTCTCGAGATCGTCGAATTGGCCGGTGGTCGCTGCCCAGACGAACAGGCCGACGGCGATCGCGGCGATGAGCAGGGCGAGCGGCAGCAGGACGAAGATCGTGTCCATGTCAAGCCTCGCGAATACGCGGTGCGGTCGCCCGCGCCGGCACGAATGTCCAGGTCAGCACCGACGAAAGCACGACCGCCAGCGATGACAGCGGCATCAGCACGGCGGCGGCGAGCGGACCGACCAGACCGGCCAGCGCCAGCGACGACGCGGTGACGTTGTAGAGGAGCGAGAAGCCGATGTTGCGGCCGATGACGCCGCGCAGCCGCCGGGCGCCGTCGAGCAGCTCGACCAGCGGCGTCACGCCCTCGCGGGCCAGCACGACATCGGCGGCGAGGATCGACGCGCCGGTGCCGCCGTGCACGACCACGCCGACATCGGCCAACGCCAGCGCCGCGGCGTCGTTCACGCCGTCGCCGACCATGACCACCGCGCCCGAGCTGTCGCGTTCACGCCGGGCGACCAGCCCGGCGACGATGTCGTGCTTTCCTTCCGGCGTCAGCCCGCCCTGGGCGTCGGCCGGATCGAGCCCGAGCCGCTCGCCGATGCGGGCGACCACTTCCGGGTGATCGCCCGACAGCAACCGGACCTTGATGCCGCGCCGCCGCAGCACCGCGACGGTGGCCGCGGCGTCGGGGCGCAGCCGGTCGCCGATCCCGGCGATCCCGGCGAGGCGGCCGTCGACGCCGACACACACCGGGCTCAGCCCCTCGGCGATCAGCGCCGCCCGCGCCTCGTCCAGCGGCGACGCCATCGCGGCGGCGCCCACCGCAAACGCGAGCGTCCCGACGCGGACGTCGTGGCCGTCGACCCGCCCGGCGATGCCGTGGCCGGGCATTTCCACGACCCCGGTGACCGTCGGCACGAGATGCAGCTGCCGCGGTTCGGCATCCTGGAAGGCCCGCGCCACGTGGTGCGACGACTCGGCCTCGAGCGCCCTGGCCAACTGAAGGGCGCGGTCGTCGCCCACCCAGCGCACCACGCTTACCCGCCCGTCGGTCACGGTGCCGGTCTTGTCGAGCAGCACCGTGCCGACGTGCCGGAGCCGCTCGAGCGCGTCCGGGTTCTTGACGAAGATGCCGGCGGTGGCGGCGCGCATCAGCGCCACCGACAGCGCCAGCGGCACGGCCAGGCCCAGCGCGCACGGGCACGACACGACCAGCAGGGCGACCACGCGCAGGACCGCCTGGTCGGGTCCGAGCGTCCACCCGCCGATTGCCGCCGTCGCCACCGCCGCGACCAGCAGCAGCTGGACGAAGCGGCGGGCGAGCAGATCGGTGATCTGGAGCAGCGCCGGCTTGCTGGCCAGGGCGTCCTGCACCACCGCCAGCAGCGCGCCGACGCGCGTGGCCGCGCCCACCGCCTCGACGCGGACCACCAGACGGGCACCGAGGTTGGTGGCGCCGGCGTGCACGGCGTCGCCGGCGGCGACCGCCAGCGGTGTGGCCTCGCCCGTCAGCACGGCGTTGTCGAGCGCGGACCGTCCGCTCAGCACCCGTCCGTCCACCGGCACGAGTTCGCCGCTGCGGACCTCGACGCGGTCGCCCGACGCCAGCGCCGCGAGCGGCACCTCGACGACAGCCGCCTGGTCGCCGTCGCCGTCGAGGCGTCGGGCGAACTCCAGGAAGGCCACGCCGCGCAGGCTGTCGGCGCGCTCGAGCGCCGCACGCTGGGCGCCGCGCTGCAGCTGGCGGGCGGCGAGCAGGGCGGCGATGAGCATGGCCAGCGAGTCGAACCAGAGCGGGCCGTGGCCGACCACGACGTTCCAGGCGCTGGCTGCCGCGGCGATCGCGATGGCCACGGCGATCGGCAGGTCGATGTGCACGACGCCGGCGGCCAGGCCGGCCAGCGCGGTCTGGAAGAAGGGCCGCGCCGAGAAGAGGACGACCGGCGCCGCCACCGCCAGCGACAGCCAGCGGAAGAAGGCGGCGTAGGGCGAGGCCATGCCGGAGTACTCCCCGGCGTAGAGCGCGCCGGAGAGGAACATCAGGTTCATGGCGCAGGCGGCGGCTACGCCGAGTCGTACGAGCGCCATGCGGTCCTCGGCGCGGCGGGCGTCCTGCACCCGGGCCGCCTGGTGCACGTGCGGCGTGTAGCCGAGCCGGTCGAGGGCGCGGGCCACGGCGGACAGCCTCGTCTCGGCCGGGCGCCAGGTGACCTCGGCGACGGCGGTGCCGTAGTTCAGCCGCACCTCGTCCACGCCGGCGAGCACCGCCGGCAGCTTCTCCACCAGCCAGACGCACGCCGTGCAGTGCACGCCCTCGAGGAACAGGCGGGTGCGCCGGCGGTCGCCGAGCGTCTCGGTGGCGGCGGCCTGCACGGCCGGATCGTCGAAGTCGTCGAACGCACGACCCGAGACCCGCGCCGGTTCGAGCGTGCCCTGCTGCCGCTCGACCAGGCGGTAGTACTGCTCGAAGCCCCACGCCCGCACCAGCGCGTGCACCTGGCGGCAGCCCGGGCAGCAGAACTGCGCGTCGTCGTGCGGCCGCATCAGGCCGGCCGGCACCGGCAGGCCGCAGTGCGCGCAGCCCACGGCGCGAACGGCGTCGGCGGGGACGGGGGTCGTCATCGCTCCCCCGCCAGCGTCGCCGGCTCCCCGGCCGGCACGACGAACCGTGCGCTGTGGACGAAGCGCATGGCCTGCTGCCGCACCTCCAGCCGCAGATCCCACGCCCCGGCCTCGTCGAGCCGCATCAGGGTCCGGTAGCTGCCGTCGGCGCGCGGCACCGCCACCAGGTCGCCGCGCTGGTTCAAGCGGGCATCCGCCGGGCGCATCGCGACGAGCTGGCCGACCAGCCCGGGCACCGGCCGGCCGTCGCGGTCGGCGACGCTCACGTCGATGGGGCGCGGCATCCCGGCCAGGTGCGGCACGCCGACGGGCAGCTCGTAGCGCACCGTCCATCCCAGCGCGCGGCTGGCCTCCTCCACGGCGCGGTCGGCATCCCACGTCCGCGCCGCCTCGTAGTAGCCGCGGATCGGCCGCGGCACGTCGGGACGGGTCGCCACGTAGACCAGCACGCCACTGGCGACCAGCGACATCGTCAGGTGGCCGCCGATGAAGATCGGCCACCGGTACTCGGAGAGCAGGCGCAGCACCTTCACGGCTGCGGCCCTCCGCTGCCGTACGGACCGAGCAGCAGGAACTCGATCTCCCTGGCAAAGCCGCCGTCCGAGGTGACGCGGTAGCGCACGGTGGCCTGACCGTCGGTGAAGATCCCGCGCGGCACCGTCGTGACCGCGTTGATGGTCACGACCTGCTCCGGGGCGACGACGACCGGCGACTGGCTGAGCACCAGCGAGACGTCGGCCGGGCTCAGCACCTCGACGGTGAAGCGCTGGGTCTCGTCGCGCTGGTTGGTGAACCGCAGCCGCTGCTGGTTGGCGACCTCGCCGGTGGGCAGCAGCCGGTACGGCTCACGCCCGCCGCGCACCACCTCGACCAGCGCGTCGGCGCGGGTGAAGACCAGCGTGCCGAAGGTGCCCCAGGCGAGCAGCATCAGGCCCAGGTAGGCGAGGTTGCGCGGCCGCCACAGGTGGCGGCGGCCGCCCTGCTGCTCGCGCTCGGAGGTGAACGTGATGAGCCCGGTCGGCCGGCCGAGCTTGCGCATCACCTCGTCGCAGGCATCGACGCACTGGGCCGTGCCGATGCACTCCACCTGCAGGCCGCGGCGGATGTCCACGCCGGTCGGGCACGCGGCGACGCAGGCGCCGCAGTCGATGCACGCGCCCATGCCCGGCGCCAGCTCGCGCGACCTGGTCCGCGGCTCGCCGCGATCGGTGTCGTAGGCGACCAGCAGCGTGTCCTTGTCGGAGAGCACGTTCTGCAGCCGGCCGTAGGGGCAGGCGATCGTGCACATCTGGTCGCGGAACCAGCCGAAGTCGAAGCTGATGAGCGCGGTGAGGAAGGCGATCGTGAAGAGCGCGCCGGTCCACTCGCCCGGCGCGTACAGCAGCCCCGGGGCGAGCGCCGCCCAGCCGGTGAAGTAGGCCACGAAGTTGGTGGCCATGACCACGGCGAGAAGCCCGAAGACGACGTACTTCGCGCCCTTGACGGCGAGCTTCCGCGCCGTCCACGGCGACTTGTTGAGGTGCCGCTGGTTGGTCGGGCCGCCTTCGATGAGCGCCTCGATCGGCCGGAACAGGAACTCGAGGTACACCGTCTGCGGGCAGCCGAAGCCGCACCACACCCGTCCGAACGTCGAGCCGACGAAGAACACCGTGACGACCACGCCGAATCCGAAGGCGGCGAGCAGCAGGTTGTCGGTGGGGTGGAACGTCGCGCCGAACACGTGGAAGCGCCGGGTGGCGATGTCGAGCAGCACCGCCGGATGTCCGCCGATCGGGATGAGCGGCAGCGCGAAGAACAGCACCATCAGCGCGTAGGCGAGGGCACGGCGGATCGCCCAGTAGTGCCCCTTCCGCACCACCGGGTGCATGAACTTGCGCTTGCCGTCGGCCGACAGCGAATAGAGCAGCTCCTCGGGTGGGGCCACCTCGTAGATGCGTTCGCGGGTGGCCGGTGTGGCGGCGCGAGGCTCGCTGGAACGGACGGCGGCACCCATGGCTATCGCCCCGGCAGCGGTTCCGCCGCGAACGGATCGCCCTCGGGCGCCCGCGGATTGGGTGGATTCGAGCCCTGGAGACTGCGGACGTAGGAGACCAGCGCCGCCAGCTCTTCGGGCGGCACGGCGCGGCCCCACGGCGGCATGCCCTTGGCCGGCCAGCCCTTGGCGACGCTCTGGAAGATCTGCTCGACCGAGCCGCCGTGAATCCAGCGGTCGTCGGTCAGGTTGGGGCCGATGAGCCCCTGGGCCAGCTCGCCGTGGCACGCCGCACAGGAACGCGCGAAGCGCGACGCGCCCAGGCCCACCACCGCCGGGTTGGCGGCGCCGCCGAGCAGCTCGGCCGGGGTCGGCGGCACCAGCGGGTTGGCGTCGAAGTAGGCCTGCACCTCGCCGACCGCCGCCGCCGTCTGCTGGCGGTACTCGGCGTCCATCGTGCCTTCGCCGAAGCTGAGGGCGTAGTACATCAGGTAGGCCGCCGAGAAGACCAGCGACCCCCACCAGATGGCCATCAGCCATCCCGGCATCGGGTTGTCGTACTCCTTGATGCCGTCGAGTTCGTGGAGAACCTTGTCCTCGTACTCAGCCATGACGCGCTCGCCTCACTCGGGGGTGACGGCCTGACGGCGCGGCCGCGGCGCGGCGTCGTCGTCGAGGGCCAGTCGCGCCTGCGCCTCGAGGTCCTCGGGTCGGGCCCGGACGATCCGCACCACGACCACCGCGTACACCGCGATGAAGAACAGCAGCGACGCCGTGGCGAGGACGGTGGAGAGCCCGGTGGCCAGGTCCTGCAGCACGGCTACCTCCCCGCTCCACCGCCGGCCACGCCGCCCGGCGCCGGCGCGGCCACCGTGGCCGAGTAGGGCGTCCGGGCGTCCGGCCGCTTCCAGCGGATGTCGGTGCCGAGTCGCTGCAGATAGGCAGTAAGGGCGACGATCTCCTTGTCGCCCAGCCCGGTCGGACCCTGCTGCGACTCGACCTCGGCGGCGATCGCGCTGCCCTGCCGCGCCATTGCGTCCACGGCCGTCGCGATCTCGCCGTCGCTGTAGGGCACCCCGACCTTGCGCAGGGCGCGCAGCTTGGCGCCGATGAGGCTGGTGTCGTAGTGCGACGTCAGCAGGTGGGGATAGGCCGGCATGACCGAGCCCGGCGTCGTCGAGCTGGGCTGCTGCATGTGGCGCACGTGCCACAGCGACGGGTACTTGCCGCCGATGCGGTGCAGGTCGGGGCCGGTGCGCTTCGAGCCCCACTGGAACGGGTGGTCGTAGACGTACTCGCCGGCCTTCGAGTACTCGCCGTACCGCTCGGTTTCGTAGCGGAACGGCCGGACCATCTGCGAGTGGCAGTTGTAGCAGCCCTCGCGGATGTAGATGTCGCGGCCGACGACCTCCAGCGGCGAGTACGGGTGCACGCTGGCGATCTCCTTGACGTTCTCCTTGTTGAAGAACATCGGGATGGTCTCGGCCAGCGAGCCCACCGCCAGGGCCAGCGCCGTGAGCACCGTGAAGGTGACCATCCGGCCCTCGAGCATGCGGTGGAAGCCGTGCCGCATCTCGTGCTGCAGGCGGAAGAAGGCGTGGTCGTAGGTGTTGGCCGGCGTCACCGCGCCGGGGGCGGCGAGGTCGCGGACCAGCGGCGGCGCCACCACCTCGGGCTCGACGGCGTAGTCGGCCGGGGCGCTGCGGATCGTCTTGAACAGGTTCCAGCAGAAGACCAGCAGCCCGGAGAAGAACAGCAGGCCCGACAGCAGCCGGACCCAGTACATCGGCACGATGCGGACCACCGTCTCGATGAAGTCGGGGTAGACCAGGCGGCCGTCGGGCTCGAAGGCCCGCCACATCGCCCATTGGGTGATGCCGGCCACCCACATCGACACCTGGTAGCCGATGAGCCCGATGGTGGCGACCCAGAAGTGGAAGGTGGCGAGCCGGGTCGAGTAGAGCGGCGTCTTCCACAGCCGCGGCACGACCCAGTAGAGGATGCCGAACGACAGGAAGGCGTTCCAGCCCAGCGCGCCGGCGTGCACGTGGCCGATCGTCCAGTCGGTGAAGTGCGAGACGGCGTTCACCGACTTGATCGACATCATCGGCCCTTCGAAGGTCGACATGCCGTAGTAGGTGACGGCGACGATCATGAACTTGAGGATCGGGTCCTCGCGCACCTTGTGCCAGGCGCCGCGCAGCGTGAAGAACCCGTTGACCATGCCGCCCCACGACGGCATCCACAGCACCAGCGAGAACAGCATCCCGAGCGTGGACGCCCACTCGGGCACCGCGGAGTAGTGGAGGTGGTGCGGACCGGCCCAGATGTAGACGAAGACCAGCGACCAGAAGTGCATGATCGACAGCCGGTAGCTGAACACCGGCCGCTCGGCCGCCTTGGGCAGGTAGTAGTACATCAGGCCCAGGAACGGCGTGGTCAGGAAGAACGCCACCGCGTTGTGGCCGTACCACCACTGCATCAGGGCGTCCTTGACGCCGCTGTAGGCCGAGTAGCTGCCCACCCAGGAGTAGGGCATCGCCATGCTGTTGCCGATGTGCAGGATGGCGACGGCGACGATGGTGGCGATGTAGAACCACACCGCGACGTAGATGTGCTTCTCGCGGCGGATGGCCAGGGTGGCGAAGAAGTTGACCGCGAAGGTCACCCACAGCAGGGCGACGACGATGTCGAGCACCCAGGGCAGCTCGGCGTATTCCTTGGCCTGGGTCGCGCCGCTGACCAGGGCGACGGCGGCGGCGACGATGAGCAGCTGCCAGCCCCAGAAATGGATCGCCGACAGCCGGTCGCTGAAGAGCCGCGTCTTCAGCAGCCGCTGCATCGAGTGGTAGGTGCCGGCGAAGATGATGTTGCCGCAGAACGCGAAGATGACGGCGTTGGTGTGCAGCGGCCGCAACCGGCCGAAGGTCAGGTACGGCGCCAGGTTCAACGCCGGCATGAAGAGCATGGCGGCGATCAGCACGCCGACCAGCATGCCGACCACGGCCCACACCACGGCGGCGAGGAAGAACAGGCGTGGGGTGCGGTCGTCGTATCGAACGGTGTCGCCCATCGAGTCCCCCACCCGGTCAACGCTGGCGGCACCGGCCGCGCGACCACACGGTCGCCCACACCCGAACCCGCGAAGCCGGCCCCGGGGCGCAGCTTCGTCCTCAGCGATCAGCGACCGGGGAGGGCAAGCATCGTTCCAACCGACTTGTGCTCTTTTTCACGAGCGATGCCCTGGTGCGGGCGTGACGCGGCGCCGCAGCCGTGGGGAACTACGCGAACGCCGCGGGATTTGCCCCGCGGTGTCGTGCGACCGCCGATATCCGACCGGAGCGGTCGGCCCGAGCGTCACCGTGACGTCGTCGTCGGCGTGGTCAGGCGCTGAAGGTCGAACCCCGGCGGCGGCCCCTGCGGGTAGCGGGCGAACGGGCTCAGCAGGTCGCGCCGGGCCGGATCCAACGATTGAAACGCGGTGCGCCCCGCCGCCAGGGATGCGATTCCTCCGAAGACCAGCCATGGGACCGCACCGGCGAATCCGGCCCCGCCGCACTCGCTCGTCCCTTCGACCGAGGTGCATGCGACGGCCAGACCGATGCCGGTGACGGCGGCGCCGATGAGCGTCCACGCCCATGCCTTGCGGCCGTCGAAGCCGTGGCGCCGGACACGGACTTCGCGAATCTGCGGAATGGCCACGGTCTGGACCCCGTGCTTCGCCAGCACCACGACATGCTCGGGGGTGACGGTCAGCAGCTCGCCTTGCGTTCTGGTGCCGCCGGCGCGGGGGATCACCTTGACGTCGCGGCCGAGCACCGACGGCGTCATGCGCCCGATGGCGCAGCCGTGAAGCAGCGCAGCGGCCACCAGCAGCGCGACGGCTTTCGAGAGATGCGGCCTCATTGCGCGCCTCCCTTCCTGAACCGGCTCGCCCAGAAGGCGGCCTCGAGGGTGGCCTCCCGCTCCTTGAACGGCCTGGCGAGCACGCGCAACGCCTGCTCCGCCGAGCCCAGGGCGAGCGCCGCCAACCACGGGTTCTCTTCGTGCAGCCACTCGGTGCGGAGCCACTCGTAGTAGTAGCCTTCGGTTTCCAGGAACAGCTCGAGTTCCGGACCGGGCCGCGGCAGCTCGAAGCTGATTCGGTAGGCGTCGCCTGGCAGCGTCGCCAGGCGCCCGCCGAGGCCGCGCAACTGGGCGAGTGCGGTCGGAACAGGCCGCCCCTCCCGCAGCACCGCGGTCGCTTCGACCACCGTTGGCGTCACCGGTTCACCGACGCGGGCCAGCGCCACCCAGCCGAGCCGCCAGTGGCCCTTGGCCATCCGCAGGCGCACGCGGATCGGCGCCTGCCGGTCCGTGTCGAACGGCAGGAGCCGCACGTCGCCCGCGATGGGGCCAGCTTCGTCGAAGCTGCCGATGGGCGCCCACGACCCGCGGCCGTCGTCCACCGCGGCGTCGATGCCGCCCAGGGCGCGGGCCATGCCCATCGCCTTCTCGGCGTGCTCGGTCCCGCCGCGCTCGAGCAGTGCCAGGAAATCGCCGCCGCTGCGACCGAGATAGGCCATCGTCTGGTAGAAGAGGAACGTCGACAGGAGCGTCTGCCGCGCCGCGACGACCAGACCGACCCGGCCGCTCATCGGCGGGAAGACCAGTTCCACGTCCTCGCGCGTGGCCAGGTCGTCGGCGTCGGCCGGCGACTGGCGCTCGACGCCGTCGTGGGCCGCAACTGCCGCCAGGCAGTCCCCTTCCGCCGCCCGACAGCGATCGGGACGGGACAGGCCGGTCGCCGGGTAGAAGCGCTCGTCGACGCCGGCGATGACGCGTCCATCCGGCGGCCGGTCGGCGGCGAGCAGACGCACCCGTCGGACCGCATGGGTCTCCTGGGCCTCGTTCCGCATGGTCAGGGCGAACTGTCGGCCCGTCGGTCGAGCCGTGTACAGCGCATCGACGTCGCGGGCCTCGAGCACCCGCGCGATCGATTCCGAGAAGCCCTCGGCCTCGGGTCGACCCTGGCTTTCCTGGTCGACATAGAAAGTCGGACACGATCCGAAGCACGACTTGGGATCGGCCAGGCAGACGCCCGTGATGGTGCCCATCACGACCGTGAGCGTGCCGAGCACACCCGCGCCGATCGAGACGACGTGGTCCGGGGCATTGGTCTCGATGAGTGCGATCGCCTCGACGGCGATCGACTGGGGGCCGGTGCCGGCTGGCTCCCGTCGCACGGTGAAGCGGGAGCCGGTACCTTCGAGGTGCGAGCTGTCCGTGCTCAGATGCCACGAGTCGAGGACGTACACCTCACCGCTGTGGAGGTGTGCTTTGAGATACGGGCTCTCCTTGGACGGCGCGGGGGCCGCGGTCGGCGCCACCAGCGCTGGCTGTTGCGTCCTGATGCTGCAGTTCGACCCACCGAGCGCCAGCCCGCAGGCGAGGACCACACCGCAGCACCCGAGACGGTTCCGAATGACCTCTTGACGCACCGCTGCCGTGGCTGCGGCCGAGGGACGATCCATGGCGCCCTCCGGCAGTTGGCCACGCAGGTCGCGTGCCAATCCCGGTCGCCGTCGGTGCTGGTCCGTCGGCGTGCCGCCGGCTTCACTCCCCGGGATTATTCAGCGCTGACAGGAACTCCGCGCACGGGCCACCTGCAGCCGCCTCGCTCCAGGTTCGGTTCCGCACGGCGGATAGTGGCGGAGGGAGAGGGATTCGAACCCCCGATACCCTTTCGGGTACAGCGGTTTTCAAGACCGCCGCCATCAACCACTCGGCCATCCCTCCGCGGGACGTGTGCGGGTCGGAAACAGTCTAGCAGCCCGGTCCCGCCGAGTTCGGCGTCACTTCCGGCTCTTCAGCGCCTTGTAGTGCGCCTCGATCGGCTGGAACGGCCCGAACTTGTGCTGTTCCACCGGGAAGTCGTCGGCGAAGGGGCCGTAGGGGTTGTCCACCGGCTTGGTCGAGCGGTCCGGGTAGTCCTGCTCGAGATTCGGCATCGCCGGTCGCGGCTTGGTGTTGATGAAGGCGGCGACGTCGAACGCCTGGTCGTCGGTCAGGGTGGGCTCGCCGAGCGGCATGCGCGCCTTGATGAAGCGGGCGGCGGTCAGCACGCGGTGCATGCCCGCTCCGTCGTTGAACGAGTCCGGGCCCCAGAGCGGCGGGAAGAGATAGCCCTTGGCGGGATCGCCGGTCGCCAGCAGCCCGAGGCCGTCGGCGCCGTGGCACACCGCGCAGCGCGTGGTGTAGACCGTCTCGCCGGCCGCCGGGTCGGCGGCGCGCGACGGGGTCGCAAACCCGGGCGGTTCGTCGGCCTTGCGCAGCGACGCGCCCATCGCCTCGTAGCGCGAGCCGAGCGATCGCAGGTAGGCCGCCATCGCCATCATCTCGGGGCTGTCGAGTGGCAGCGGCTTGCCGTTCATGCTCCGCTGCATGCACTCGTTGATGCGATCCTCGATGTCGGTCATCGCCCCGGCCCGGCCCGAGAAGCGCGGGTAGTGCTCGCTCGTCTGCAGCAGCGCCAGGGTGCCCGGATCGGTGCCGGTCATCAGGTGGCACGAGCCGCAGTTGAGGCGACTCTGCGTGTAGCGGGCCGCCGAGTCGGGGCCGAGCAGCTCCGCCGTCTGCGCCACCAGCCGGCGGCCATACTCCTCGGTGGCGTGGGCCGGCACCTCGCCGATCGGCTGCGGCGGCCGCGGCCGCTCGGCGCCCGAGGTGGCCGGTGCCGTCGCCGAGGCCGCGTCGGACGACCCGCCGGGAGCCACGTCGGCTGTCCGCAGGCCGACTGCCACCGCCGCCACGGCCACGATCGCGGCCAGCAGGCCGGCGATCGCCAGTCCCGGCAATCCGCGCTCGTCTCCGGTAGTCACGGCCTGGTCTGCTCCCGTTCGCCTCGGGTGTCGCGATCATAGCGCCGCACGGCGTCGAGGAAGACCTGGCTGGGCCGCTCGATCCACGCGCGCAGTCGGGGCGAGCAGGCCCAGGCGACGACGAACGCCGCGGCCAGGGCCACCGACGTCCATACCACCAGGTCGGTGATCATCGCCCCGCCGCCTGTGTCGACGCTGCCGGCGCGTCGTAGAAGCCGCGGACGTGGTGGGCGACGGCCAGCCGTTCGGCATCGGTGAGCCGCGACGTCCACGGCGCCATCGGCGTGCCCGGGATGCCGTCGCGCAGCACGCGCACCGCCTCGGCCAGGCTGATGCGCTGCCCCCGGAAGCTCGCCGGCGCCATCACCAGGCTGTCGGCGGCCGACCCACGTCCGTCGCCGCGCTCGCCGTGGCACTGCACGCAGTTGGCGGTGTAGACCGCGGCGCCCATCGCCACCAGGTGATCGGGCACGGGCGGTTCCGGCCGGGTGTCGCCAAACGACTGGACGGCGGCGGCGAGATCGGCCAGGTCGGCGGGCGTGCGATCGCGCCACGCGGGCATGGCGGTGCCGGCAACGCCGTTCCACAGCACCTCGGCCAGCCGCGGCGTCGCGTAGGTGTGGGCGGCCAGGTTGGCCGGGGCGGGGGTGAGCCACCGGGCGCCCGGTCCGTCGCCGGCGCCGGTGTCGCCATGGCAGGTCGCGCAGTGCTGGCCGTAGAGATCGTGGCCGCGGGCCGCGTCGCCACGGATGCTCGTCAGCGCCGCCGGCAGCGACTCGGCACGCCGCGCCTGCGCGGGATGCGCGTTCAACGGCCCGCCGAAGGCGAGCGACCGCCGCTCGTCGTCGGCGCAGTCGCAGGCCTCGCGGGCGTGCGCCTCGCCTTCGGGCCCGGCCAGCTCGCGGGCCCGGCCGAGCGAGTCGAGATAGGCCACCAGGTCGCGGGCGTCCTGGCGCGGACGGTCGGCACCGCCGTCGAAGAGCGACGCGAAGGCCGGCATCACCGAGCCGGCCACGATCTCGCGGGGCGCATACAGGTGCGCGAAGTGCCAGTCGGCGCTGCGGGTGCCGGCCGAGCGGCTCAGGTCCGGGCCGATGCGACGCGTGCCCAGCAGGTGCGGCGTGTCGCGCCGTGTCTCCCAGGCGAGCGTCGGCGCGCCGAAGCGGGCGCGGTCGGCGGGCAGATACCGGATCTGCTGCGTATGGCAGTACGCACAGCCCTCGCGAACGTAGACGGCGCGGCCACGGCGTTCGCTGGTCGTCGGCTCCAGCGGCCGCGGCGGCGCCATCGCCTCGGTCTCGGCGTCGAGCACCCGCGCCGGCCACACGCCGAGCAGCCCGACCGACAGCGCGAAGAACGCCACGCCGCACACGCCGGCCACCACGTAGGCCATGCGCAGCGCGCGGCCCGCCGGGTCGGTCATGCGCCCTCCGTCGCCGGCGACAGCCGCGGCGCCACCGGATCGGCGGCATCGGGCGCAGGGGCCGGGCGCACCGCCATGCCGGCGCCGCGCGGGCCGGTGGTCAGGCCGACGAGCAGCGCGATGAAACCCGCAGCCAGGACCAGGCCGATGTATGCCCGGGCGACCCAGTACGGCCGCGACGCCGTCACCGAGTCGATCCACGAGGCGCCGTTGTTCCACAACCGGCCCTGGAGGAGGCCGGCCGCCGTCAGGTCGACCACCATCAACACCAGGCCCACGACCAGCAGCCAGTACGCCCACGCGATGGCGCGGGCGTTGTAGCGGGCGTCGGGCATGCGCTGCCAGGCGTGCACCAGGCCGCCGGCGGCGGCGAAGCTGGCGAAGCCGAGCATCGCCATGTGCGAATGGCCGACGACCCAGTCGGTGAAGTGCACGGCCTGGTTGACCGCCATCTGCGCCTGCGCCGAGCCCTGGAGGCTCACCACGATGTAGAACGCCGTGCCGGTGCCGACCAAGCGCAGCGCCGGATCACGGGGCAGGAGGCCGGCGCCACGCATCGACAGGAACAGGTTGGCCACCACGATCACCACGTCGAGCCCGAGCAGCGTCGAGGCGACGATGGCGCCCATCTGCGCCGCCATCGGAATCACCGAGAACACGTAGTGGTGCGTCCCGTTGAGCGGATAGAGGAAGAACAGCAGCCAGAACCCCAGCATCGACAGGAAGTGGCTGTAGATGGGCCGGCCGGTCGAGGCGGGAATGACGAAGTAGATGATGGCCAGCGCGAGCGGGGTGACGAACAGCCCGACCGCATCGTGGATCCACAGGCCGCTCATCGCCGCGCCGGCGGCGCCGGGCAGGAACTCCGGCGCCAGGTTGCCCATCGGATACGCCAGCAGCGTGAACACCAGCGCGCCGACGATGTACCAGCTCGACACGTACATCGACTCGAGGCTGCGGCCGAAGAAGGGCGGCAGGAACTGGACGGCGGCGGCGACGAGGGTGACGACCACGACCGCGTCGACCACCAGCGGGAACTCGGCCCACTCCAGCGGCTGGCTGACGCCGGCCAGCACCAGGATCCAGCCCGGCACCATCACCGCCAGGTTCCACAGCGCGAAGATCCACACGCCCAGCCGCCGGCTGGTGACCGGGCGCGCGGTGAGGATCGGGACGGCGTGGTAGAGAAACGCGAAGAACGCGTTGGCCAGCCAGCCGAGCATGATCCCCTGGGTGTGCGCGAACCGCACCCGCCCCCAGCCGAGCCACGGTGCCCCGCCCGCGGCATCGGGCGCGACCAGCAGCAGCGCGGCCACGAGCCCGAAGACGACCGAGACGAGCAGGCTGGCGAGCGCCGCCAGCCCGTGCGCGCGGACGAGGGCCCGATCGACGAGCCGATCCCGGGGGGACGCAGTCAGAGCGTGCTACCTGTTGATCGGAATCATGATGTGCGCGCCGGGCGTGCCGGAGAGCATCAGCCACGGCGTGCCGCGCAGTTCCAGCGCGTCCTCACGGGCGCTGGCGGTCGTGACGCCGATCGTCTCGGGCGTCGCGCCGGGCACCGACAACACCCACAGCAGCTGGATGCGATCCGGCTTGCCGTAGAGCCGGTAGGACATGGTGCCGAAGGGCGTCGGCTGGATCGTGCCGGCCTTGAGCGCCGCCGCGGTCGCGTCCTGGATCTCCTTGTCGGACTTGCCCTCGGCGCGCAGCTTGGCGGCCAGGTCGCGGCGCGGGCCGCTCACCTTGTGGTAGCACCACGTGAAGCCGTCCTCGCCCTTCGGCATGCACTCGAGCTGGTTGGTGCCCTGGCGCAGCACCGCCCGGTTGCCGGCCTTGTCGTACTTGTAGACGGTGGCGCCGGCGCGCAGGTCGGCCGGCAGCGGCAGCGTGGCCTGGGTGACCTCGTCGGCGGCGGTGTCGGTGATCATCGACTTGGCCGGCTTGGGGTTGATCGGGATCATGATGTGCGCGCCGGGCGTGCCCGGCAGCATCATCCAGGGCAGGCCGCGGCCCTCGAGCGCCGCGTCGCGCTGGCTCACGGTGGAGACGCCCACCGATTCCGGCGTGCTGTTGGGGGTCGACCACACCCACAGGTGCTGGATGCGATCGCGTTTGTCGTAGTTGCGGTACGACATCATGCCTTTCGGCGCCGCCGGCAAGGTGCCGTCCTTCACCGCCGCGGCCAGGGCCTGGCTGACCTGCTCGTCGGTCTTCTTCTCGGCGCGCAGCTTCGCCTCCATGTCGCGGCGCGGCGCGAACATCTTGTGGTAGCAGCGCTCGAAGCCGTCCGACGCCTTGGGCTGGCACTCGATGAAGTTGCTGCCCTGGCGCAGCACCTGGCGCGCGCCGGTCGCGGGATCGTAGGTGACCACCGTCGCGCCGTCACGCAGGTCCGGCGGCAGGATGGAGACCGCCGATGCGATCCGGGCATCGGGGGCTTGAGCGGCCACGGCGAGCGGACTGGCGAGGGCCAGAACCGCGGCGAGAACGATCGACGGCTTCATGCTGTGCCTCCTGCCGAACACGGGTGATGCGGATCGCGATGATTACTGCCGGTTGTAGCCGAAGCCGGCTTCCTGGGCCTGCTGGATGGCCTGCACCATCGCCGGCACGATCGTGACGCCGGGCAGCAGATTCGCCCGCAGGTCCTTGTCGATGGCCGCGGCGGCACCCTTGCCGCGCGCTTCCAGTTCCAGTGTCCACAAGCCGAGGGCGTTGTTGCACATCAGGAACTTGGTGCCCATCTTCTGGAGGTTCGGGATGGAGATGGCCGGCACCGCTTCGCCGATCATCCCGATCGTGGCCGGAATGCCCATGCGGCCGGCCAGCACGTGCGCCTCGCCCTTGGTCATGTTGGCGAAGATGTTCCGGGTATACGGCTTGCCGGTGGCGTCCTTCAGACCGAGGAGGTCGCCGAGGCCGTATTTGGCCCACATCGCGTCGTTGAAGCCGAGCGCAATCGACGACGCCGGGCCGACGCCATAGAACGAGCTCACCACACCGGCCTGGCCGGCGGGATAGGCCCCGAGGTAGTTGAGGATGTGGAGCAGGCCGACGCCGTTGGCGTGCTGGGGGCAGTCGAAGAAGCACCGCGCCTTGCCCGGCACCTCCTTGATCCAGCTCGTGTCGGCCGCCGGCTGGGCCCCGGCGGTGTCGGGTCGGGTCGCCCCGGCGATGGAGAGGGCCGTCGCCGCGCCGAGGACCCTGGCCAGAAATCCGCGACGAGCCGTCGTATCCACGTTGTGCATCGCGTCCTCCCCTCTGTGTCCCAACCCCAGTTCGAGCTCGGACGGGCCACCGCCCGCAGACGTCTTCCGAGCCCCTATCCCACGAACAGATACGAGAAGCCGTACTCCTGCGCCCGCGTGACGCCCACCACACCCGCCGACACGATGCGCGCGTTGGGGATGAGGTTGGCCTCCATCTCCTTGAACATCGCGTCGGCGTCGCCGCCCGCCCCGGCCAGCCGGCCGGCGATGCCGCGGCTGGCCGTGCCGCACACCATGAAGTGCACCCCACGCTTGGCCAGGCCCGACAGCTGCATCCGGTCGCCCGAGTTGAACGGGTTGGCCGCCGGTGGCGGCGTCGTCTTCGACTCGAGCATCCGCCCGTGTTTCGACCAGAGGCCGGCATCGTACCCGTAGGCAGTGGCCGAGTGGCGCAGGCACACGATGAGCGCCAGGTCGCGGTCGCCCAGGTCGTAGCCGGACTGGTTGCCACGGAACAGATTGCCGGTGAAGCGGATGGCGTCGGGCATCGCGTCCGCGGTGGTGACGTCCAGCACGACCCGGTGCATGCCGGGCAGGGCCCCCATCCAGGCGTCCTCGGCATGCCGGGCCGGTGCGAACGGGCTTGCCGCCTGCGCCCCTGCCGGCCGCGCGCCCATGGTGGCCGCGGCTGCGGCTGCGGCCCCCAGGCCGCCGATGAGGACGCGACGGCGCCCCTTCTGACTCGACATGACCGTTCTCCCGTTCGAGGTGGTGACCATCGCCCGGTGGGCGCCGTCGGCCGACGCGCACCTCGGCCGCGGCGGTCGCTCGCATCTTATTCCCAGCTGGGTCACATCGGCGAGCGCCGGCCGCGGTCGGGGGATGGCGTAGAATGCCGCCTCCGAGGCCTCGGCATTGGCGCGTGCCCCTGACGATCACCCTGCCGGCCCGCCGACGGGCGCGGAGTATCCGGTCAAGCAGGACTATCCCGGCGTGGTGAACTTCACCCGCGCGACGGCGACGGTGGCCTGCGGGGGCACGACCGCGATCGCGGCCCTCGACGCGCTCTGCCGGGAGGGATTCCGCACCGTCGTCAACCTGCGGCTGGCCTCCGAACCGGGCGCCGACCTGGACGGGCACCGCGACGCGGCGCGGCGCCTGGGCCTCGCCCACGTGCACGTGCCCCTCGACAGCGCCCACCCCCACGCCGGCGCGTTCGACCGCTTCCTGGAGGTCATGGACGAGTCCGGCGGAGTGCCGGTGTACGTCCACTGCGTGTCGGCCAATCGCGTCGGGGCGGTGTGGCTGGCCAAGCGCGTGCTGCAGGACGGACTGGCGCTCGACCGCGCCCTGGCGGAGGCGCGGACGATCGGCCTTCGCGCCGCCCCGCTCGAGGCGTTCGCGCTGGACTACATCGCCGCCCGTGGCGGCGCGCCGGACTGACGTACTGCCCTGCTCAACCGAGCAGTCCGAGGTTGCGGGCCACCAGCAGCGACCCGAGGACGAGGATCATCGCCGCGAACCCCTGCTTGATGCGCCGCTGCGGCACGTGCGGGACCAGCCGCGAGCCGACGATTGCGCCCACCGCCGCCACGCCCGTGAAGGTGCCGACGAGCGGCCAGTCGATCGGCACCTGCCCGAGATAGCCGATGAATCCCGAGGCGGCGTTCATCGTGATGATGAGCAGCGAACTGCCGACCGCGACCCGCACCGGCACGCGCGCCAGGAGCACCAGCGCCGGCACGATCACGAAGCCGCCGCCGGCGCCGATGAGCGACGTCAGGACGCCGACACCGAGCGCCTGCGCGGCCAGCCAGGGTGACAGGCGCGCTGTCGCCGCAGCCAGCGCCGGGGCGTCGTCGGCCGGTGTGCGCAGCGAATCGCGCAGCATCATCACGGCCGCGGTCAGGGCGAACGCCGCGAACATCGCCAGCTGCACGTCGGCCGGCACGGCGTGGGCCAGCCGGGCGGTGACGAAGGCGCCGATCATCGCCAGCAGGCCGAACGGCAAGGCGACCCGGAGGTCGACGGTGCCCTGGCGCCAGTGACCCAGAAAGCCCACGGCGGCGCTCATGCCGACGACCGCCAGGCTCATCGCCACGGCCGGCTTGGTGGGCACGGCGAAGACGTAGAGGAAGATCGGCAGGGCCAGGATCGACCCTCCGCCTCCGAGCAGGCCGAGCACGAGTCCCACGACCAGCGCCAGGCCGAGGCCGAGCCCGCCGTGGGGGACGGCATCGAGCATCGACGGGGACGATACCAGACGTGCGGGCAGGGCCTGCCCGTCGCGCCCACCGGCGCGGCGTCAGTCGTCGCCGCCGCGGACCCGGCCGCGCCCGCTCTTCACGGTCGCGCGCTGCTTCTTGGTGGTCAGACGCCGTTCCTTCGCCGCGCGTCCGGGCCGGGTGGCGGTGCGTCGCTTGGGCCGGATCGCCGCCTGGCGGATGAGCGCCGCCAGCCGATCGCGGGCGGCCTCGCGATTCATCGCCTGGGTGCGATGCTCGCGGCTGTCCACCACCAGGACGTCGTCGTCGGTCAGACGCCGGCCGGCCAGCGTCCGCAGGCGCAGCTTGACGTCGCCCGGCAGGCTGGAGGCGCCGACGTCGAAGCGCAGTTCGACCGCGGTGGCCACCTTGTTGACGTTCTGGCCGCCCGGGCCGGAAGCGCGGACGAAGCGCTCCTCCCACTCCCGGTCGTCGAGGGTCAGCCCCGGCGCAATCGTCAGCGGCATGGCGGCCTCACCATGCCGGGGCGCGGTGCACCACGCGGCCGCCGACCACGGTCAGCAGCACCCGGGCGTCGCGCAGCCGCGCATCCGGCGCGGTCAACGGGTTCTCCGAGAGCACGACCAGGTCGGCGAGGCGGCCGGCCTCGAGGGTGCCCTTGTCGGCCTCCTCCATCGTCAGCCACGCGTTGCCGCTCGTCGCCATGCGCAGCGCCTCGAGCCGCGACACCTTCTGGTCGGCGCCGAGCACGCCGGCGGCGATCGTGTCGCGGGTGGTGAAGTGGTACAGCGTCCACAGCGGCGGATACGGCACGACCGGCGCGTCGGTGCCCGACGACACCGGGAGGCCGGCATCGAGGTAGCGGCGGACCGGGGTGGTCAGCGCCGCCCGATCCCGTCCCCAGTAGGCCACCAGGCTCGGCCCGGCCAGGTACAGGTGATTCTGCACCGCCAGCGCCACGCCGAGCGCCTTGACCCGCGGCAGGTGATCGGGCCGGCCGATGAACGCGTGCTCGATCGACCAGCGCCGCGCCGTGATCGACGCCACGGCGTGGGCCCGCTCGTAGGCGTCGAGCACCAGGTCCATCGCGGCGTCGCCGACGGCGTGCGTCGCCACGCGCCAGCCACGGCGATGCAGGCCGAGCACCAGCGTCTCGAACCCTTCGCGTGGCAGCAGCTGCAGGCCGCGGAAGCGTCCGCCCTCGCCCCACGGCTCCTGGTAGGGGTCGCGCATCAGGCCGCCTTCGAAGCCGCCGTCCACGGCCAGCTTCACGCCGCCGACGCGCAGCCACGCATCGCCGTCGCCGTCGCCGAGCCCCGAGCGATCGAGCGCGTCGAGCACCGCGGCCGGGCTGCCGCCGGGACGCAGCAGTGCGTTGACCCGCATGGTCAGCACGCCCTGCCGCTGCATGTCCTGGAGCAGGCGGTACTCGGCCACCGGGATGCCGGGGTGTCGGACGCTGGTCAGGCCGGCGGCATGGAGCGTCCGGTACTCCGCGACCTTCGCGGCGATGCGCTCCTCACGGGATCGTTCCGGCGCCGCCGGCAGGGTGACCAGCGCCTTGGCGGTGTCGACCAGTTCGCCGTTCAGCCGGCCGTCCGGGTAGCGCGTGATGCGGCCGCCGTCCGGTTCCGCCGTCCGCTCGTCGATGCGCCAGCGGGCCAGCGCCGCCGAGTTGACGACGTACTCGTGGCCGCCCCGCACCAGCACGACGGGATGCGCGGGCGCCACCCGGTCGAGATCGTCGCGCAGCGGCAGCCGCGCCTCGCGCAGCTGGCCTTCGTGCCAGTCGCTGTTGGACACCACCACCCCGCCGGCCGGCGTGGCCGCCACCCGCGCCGCCACCGCCGCGAGCACCTCGTCGATCGAGCGCGCCCGCGACAGATCCACCCCGGGGCCGCCGCCGGCGCCGTGCAGGTGGTTGTCCATCAATCCCGGAATCACCGTCCGGCCGCCGAGGTCCACCACGGTCGCGTCCGGCAGGGCGAGCGCGCGCATCGCCGCCGAGGGGCCGGTGGCGAGGATCCGTTCGCCGGCCACCGCCACGGCTTCCGCCGTCGTCGCCGCCGAATCGAGCGTGAGCACCACGCCGCCGTGGAGCACCAGCGTGGCCCGGGCCGGGGCCTGGGCGATCGGACCCGGGCCGGCGGCGACGATCAGAGCAGCCGCGAGCAGCGGCGCGAACAGGCGCATCCGCGCATGCTAGTGCATCTAGAATGCCGGCACCTTCGTCCCCCGGGAGGGCCCCGCATGTCTCCAGGCCTGGTCATTGCCATCGTGGTCGCGGCCATCGCGCTCTTCGTCGCCACCCTCTACAACCGGCTGGTCCGGCTCCGTAACGGCGTCGAGAACGCCTTTGCCGCCGTGGACGTCCAGCTCAAACAGCGCTGCGACCTCATCCCCAAGGTGGTCGAGGCGATGCGCGAGTACATGGCCCACGAGAAGGGGACGCTCGACGAACTGACCGCGCTGCGCGAACGGGCGTCGAGCGCGTCGGCCGCCGAGGAACGGGTGCAGCTCGACCAGCAGATGGCCGGCGTGCTGCGCGGGCTGATGGTGCGGGCCGAGGCCTATCCCGATCTCAAGGCCAGCGACACCGTCGCGATGCTGCAGCGATCGTTGAACGAGGTCGAGGCGCAGATTGCCGCCGCCCGCCGCTCCCTGAATGCCAGCGCCACCGCCTTCAACACCGCCATCGAAGTCTTCCCCGCCAACCTGCTCGCCGGCGCCTTCGGGTTCGCCCGCCGGCCGCTGTTCGAGGCGGCGGCCGACGAGCGGGCCGTGCCGGTGACCCGGCGGTAGCTTCCCGTGACCGGCGTCGATCGGATCGACGAGCTGTACGCGTCGACGCTCGCGCCGCGACTCGACGCGCTCGAAGGCCCGCGGCGGGCGCTGCGCGGCTACGTGCTGCGCGCCGGGCTGTGGGTCGGCGTGCCGGTCGTCCTCTTCGTCGTCTCCGACGTCCTCAGCACGGTGGTGCCGACCTGGGCCGGCGCCGCGGTCGGCGTCGCCAGCTTCGCGGGCATCTTCGTCGGGGTCGTGGTGGCCGGCGTCCGCTACCTGGTGCCGGGGGTCGTCGCCTACCTGAACTACCGCACCCGCTTCAAGCACGAGGTGGCGGCGGAGGTGTTCCGCATCGTCTGCCCGACGGCGGAGTACGCACCGGCCTTCGGCGTGGCCCGGGAGGTCTTCGACGAGCCCGGGATCTTCAGCACGACTGGTGGCTACACGTCCGACGACCGCGTGCGCGGCCGGATCGGCGCCACGCCCTTCGAGGCCGCCGACGTCAGCCGCTCGTACTCGACCGGCGGCAAGAACAGCCGGACGGTCGTGGTCTTTCGCGGGCTCTTCTTCCATCTCGACTTCAACAAGCGGCTGACCGGCCGCACCGTCGTCCAGCCGGCCGACGCGGCGCCGGGCACGCTCGGCAGCCGCCGCGGCCTGACGCGGGTCAGGCTCGAGAACCCGGCCTTCGACGCCGCGTTCACGGTCCATGCGAGCGACGAGGTCGAGGCCCGTTACATCCTGACTCCGGCGATGATGGAACGCATTCTCTCGCTCGCCGCCCGGACCGCGCATCCGATCTTCTTCGCCTTCACCGGCCAGCGCGCCTACCTGGCCGTCAACTACGGGCGGGCACTGTTCGAGCCCGGCATCGCCGCGACGACGTCGCTCGAGGCGATCCGCGAGATGGCCGCCCACTTCGCGCTGGCCGAAGGCGTCGTCGAGGAACTGGACCTCAACACCCGGATCTGGACCAAGCAGGTCGACGACTCGCTGCTGCACGCGCCTGGCGCCGACGCTCCCGACCCGCTCGGCCAGCTGGCCGCCCGTGGCGAGGTCACGGCCAGCGAGCTGTGGGAGGCCGCGCAGCGCGCGGCCGGCATGAGCGACGACGCGGACGACGTGGCGGTCGCGCCGCCGCCGGGCACGGGGATCCGCGTCGAACACGGCGCCGGCCGTTCGGTGGTGCACTACGGCTGGTCGGTGGGATTCGTGGTGGCGCTGGCGCTGTCGGTGGGCGGTGTGGCGGTGACCGCGGTGGCCGCCCGGGCGCTGCCCGCCGCCATCCAGGAGCCGCAGCTGGTGCCGGCGGTCGGCTGGCTGCCGGAGGTTGCAGTGGTGCCGGACCTGGTCCGCGACTACCCGCTGCCGTTCGTCATCCTCGCCCCGATCGTCGGCGGCTTCGCCACGCTGGTCTGGGTGTTCCGCGTGCGCCGCGTCGAGGTGGCTGCCGACGCCATCCGGATCTGGCGTGGCGTCCGGCCGTGGCCGCGTCGCTACGCCCGCCCGCTCTACGGCAAGGTGGTGCGTACGGACAAGACCGTGCATATTGGTAAGACCGAAGGCTTCGCGCTCATCAACGCCACGGCCTCCCCTATGCTCTCGGTCGAAGAGTCGCGCTGGGTGGCGGCCGAACTGCGGCGGGCGCTGCGCGCGACCGCGCATTGACCGTGCGAGGCACCCCGGCGGATCATGCCAGGCCATGACGCCGACTTCGCGCCTCCTGGTCCTGCTGCCGATGCTCTTCGTCGCTGCCGCCTGCGGCGGCGACGGCGGATCCACGTCGTCCGCGCCGCCCTCGTCCCGCCCGGGCGCGGTGGCCGACGTCGCCTCGCTCACCCGCCAGGACACGGTGGCCGGCACCGGCGCCGAAGCGCGGCCCGGCATGCTGGTGTCGGTGCACTACACCGGCTGGCTCTACGATCCGTCGGCCGCCGACACCCGCGGGCGCAAGTTCGACAGCTCCAAGGATCGCGGCCAGCCGTTCGAGTTCCAGCTCGGCGGGGGCGACGTCATCGCCGGCTGGGACGAGGGCGTGCAGGGCATGAAGGTCGGCGGGACCCGCGTCCTGACCATTCCCTCGGCGATGGGCTACGGCGCCCGCGGGGCCGGCGGCGACATCCCGGGTGGTGCCGCGCTGGTCTTCGAGGTCGAGCTCCTCGGCGTCAAGTAGGACGGCGCCGCCGTGCCGGAGGTGACCCCGCGCTGCGGCCACTTCGGCGTCTGCGGCGGCTGTCAGTGGCAGGACGTCCCGTACCCCGAGCAGCTGGCGCGCAAACGGACGGCACTGACGGCGCTGCTGGCCGCGACGCGGGCCCGGGGGTTGCCGGAGGTGGCCCCGGTCGTGCCGATGCCGGTCGGCGACGACGGCATGCCGTGGGCGTTTCGTCACAAGGCGGCGTTCGTCTTCGCCAACGGACCGCGCGGCCTGGTGATGGGGCATTTCGCCACCGGCGGGCGCACCGTCGTCGCGGTGCGCGAGTGCCCGGTCCACGGCGCGCGCGCCAACCGCATCGCGTTCCGGCTGCACGACGAGCTGGCGCGGGCCCAGGTGGCGGCGGCCGGGCCGCGGCTCGACGGAGTGCTGCGCTACCTCATCGTCCGGACCAGCGCCGACGAGCGCGATGCCGTCGCCCTGCTGGTGGTGACGCGCAACGACCCGTCGCTGCGCCGCCCGGTGCGGGCGTTGCTGGCGTCGCCCGAGCGTCCCGACGGGTTCTTCCTCAATCTCCACGATCGGCCGTCGCCCTACATGGTCGGTCCGACGACCCGTCGCCTCGACGGCCACGCGCACGTCCGCGAGCGGCGCATCGGACCGACGTTCCTGGTCTCGCCGACGGCGTTCTTCCAGACCAACCCCGAGGCGGCGGCGGCGCTGGTCGCCCTGGTGCTCGACGAGGCCGAGAGCCGGGCTGACGGTCGACGCCTGCGGATCGGCGATCTTTACGCGGGCAGCGGGCTCTTCACGGTGCCGCTGGCCGCACGTGGGCACACGGTGACCGCGATCGAGGAGAACCGTCAGGCGACGGCGGACGCGGTCCGCACCCTGGAGGTGAATCAGCTGGCGCCGAACGCCGTGCGGGTCATCACTGCCCGCGTCGAGGACGCGCTGCCCGATCTCGAACGCCGCGGGGTGGATCTCGTGGTGCTCGATCCCCCACGCCAGGGCTGTCCGCCGCAGGTCGTGGACGGCGTCTTCGGGCGGCTGGCGCCGCCGCTCGTGATCTATGTCTCGTGCAACCCCGAGGCGTTGGCCGCCGAACTGCCGGCCATCCTCGGTCACGGCTACCGCGCGGTACGGATTCAGCCGGTGGACATGTTCCCCCACACCCCGCACGTCGAAACCGTGGCGGTATTCGCGCGCCAGCCACGGGTTCGTCACGCCACCGCCCCGGTGCCAGGCACCAGGGCGCCCGAAGGTGCCTGGCACCGAAGGCGGGGAGTGCGAAAATCGTGAGGCGATGAGCGACGTCCCGCCGCTTCGACCTGCCGCCACCGTCGTCGTGCTGCGGCCCGCCGCCGCAGGCGCTGGCGTCGAGGTGCTGATGGTGCGCCGACACCGCGACATCGCGTTCATGGGCGGCGCCTACGTCTTCCCGGGCGGTCGCCTCGACACCGGCGACGCGGTCGACGCTCCGGCGGCCCGGGCCGGCATCGACGGCCTGGAGCACGTCGGCCGCTGCCGCGACCTCGGCCGCGACGAGGAGGCGGCCTATCGCGTGGCGGCGATTCGCGAGCTGCTCGAGGAGGCCGGGGTGCTGCTGGCCCGACGCGGCGGCGCGCTCGTCGACGGCGTCGAAGCTGCGCGCCTGCGCGCCCTGACGCCCGGCGAGGCCGGGTTCGCCGCCTTCGCCTCCGCCCAGGGACTGCGTCTCGCGCTCGATGCCGTGATGCCGTTCGCCCACTGGGTGACGCCGCCAGTCGAAATCCGCCGCTTCGACACCCGTTTCCTGCTCGCCCGGTTGCCGGCCGGGCAGGTCGCCAGCCACGACGAGGGCGAGACGACGGCCCTCGAGTGGATGCGCCCCGACGAGGCCGTCGCCCGGGCGCAACGCGGCGACATTCTGCTGCCGCCTCCCACCTGGACGACGCTGCGGCGGATGGCCCGCTTCGCCTCGGTAGACGATGCCTGGCAGTGGGCGACGACGACGCCGATCGTCCGCATCGAGCCGGGATTCTCGCGCGCCGACGGCGCCACGACGTTGATGCTGCCCGGCGACCCCACCTATCCCCTGCCCGACGGCCTGGAACCACTTGCCGAGACGCGCTTCGTCCTCGAAGACGGCGCTTGGCGCCCCGTACAGGGGTCAGACCCCATTCAAGACGGAGCTTGAATAGGGGTCTGACCCCTCTCAAGGCTGGTGATGACTTGGTGAAGAATCTGCCAGCCGTGTCACGCGGGCGCGGACTCGCCCGTCATCTCGAGGAGGAGTCTCGACATGCGGGTCACGTTCATCGTGCTGCTCGTCCTGGGTGTCGGCCCGTCGATCGCCGCGCAGGACACGACGCCGCCTCCGCCGCCCCCCGACCCACTGCACGACCTGTTCGCCGGGCAATGGGCGGGCACCGGCACCATTCTCGGCCAGCCCGCCCGCGTCGAGCTGACCGTGGAGCGCGTCCTCGACGGTCGCTTCACCCGACTGCTGTGGGTGAGTCACATCGGCCTGCCGCCGAAGACCCAGCGCTTCGAAGGGCACGCGTATTACCCGCGCCCCGGCTGGGACAGCGGGTACACCGCCACGTGGTTCGACTCGAGCGGCGCAGTCCGCCCGATCCGCGGCGGACCTGACGGCGCCGACACCGTGGTCGCGCTTTGGGGCACGGCGGCCACCGAGCAGGGCGAGACCCGCTACCGCCGCGTTGCGCCCGACGCGATCGCGGTCGTGGACCGCGTGCTCGGCACGAACGGCCAGTGGCGCGAGTTCGGCCGCTCGTCGCTGACGCGGGTTCGCTAGGCCCTCGCGCGACCTGGACAGCGCGCGTCCGCCCCGGCGCGTCGACGTCACGGCGCGCGGCTACACTACTCGCCATGACCGACCTGCCGGGCGAGCCGCCAGCCTCGCCCGCGCCCGAGGATCCCCCGCCCCTCGACGCGCCGCCCCTGCCCGACCCCGCCGTCGAGGCCCCGCCCCCGCCCCCCGACCTGAGGCCGCGGCCGTTCCGCTTCACCGGCAGCGGCAGCGAGTACTTCCGCATCTGGATCGTCAACCTCCTGCTCAGCCTGCTCACGCTCGGCATCTACTCGGCGTGGGCCAAGGTGCGGCGGCTGCGCTACTTCTACGGCCACACCGCGGTGGACGGCGGCCGCTTCGGCTACCACGCCTCGCCGATCGCCATCCTGAAGGGGCGGCTCATCGCCTACGGCGTCGTCGTCCTGCTGGCCGTCGTCGGCAACCTCGCCCCGGTGGTCGCCAGCATCCTCTACCTGCCGTTGCTCGTGCTGATGCCGATCGTGTTCGTGCGCGCGTTCCGCTTCCGCGCCGCCAACTCGTCCTACCGCGGCATCCGCTTCTCGTTCGAGGGCATGGAGCACGACGCCTACCGCGTCTACCTGCTGCTGCCGTTGCTCGTGCCCTTCACGCTCGGCCTGATCTACCCCTTCGTCGTCGCCAGGCAGCGTGAGTTCCATGCCGACAACAGCCGCCTGGGCCGCTCGCCGTTCCGCCTCGCCGTGCCGACGCTGGCCGTCTACCGCATCTACGCCGTGGCGGCGCTGGCCGGCCTGGCGTGGTTCGGCGTCGCGTTGTTCCTCGCCGCCAGCGCCATGGTCGCGGCCGGCGGCGACCGCGACAACCCGGTCGTGGGCGGCGGCGTGGCGATGGCGGTGCTGGTGGCCTATGCCGGCCTCGGCGTGCTCTACGTCGGAGTGCGGACGGCGTTCGAGAACCTGGTCTGGAACCACACGACCCTCGACGCTCACCGCTTCGACAGCCGGCTGCGGATCCCGCACATGCTCGCCATCTACGTCGTGAACCTCGTGACCATCGCCGCCACGCTCGGCCTGGCGGTGCCCTGGGCGCGGGTGCGGCTGGCCCGCTACCGCGCCGACTCGCTCACCCTGCTGCCCGGCGGCCCGCTCTCGACCGAGGCCGACACCAGCATCGACCGCGAATCGGCCACCGGCGCCGAGCTCAGCGAGGCGATGGACTTCGACATCGGGCTATGACGGCGCACGGGTTCTACTACGACGGCCGGACGTCGCGGTCGCACGCCGTGACGGTGGCCGTGGAGGCCGGGATCGTCCACCTGCGCGGGGAGGGCGTGGACGTCGCCGTCCCGGTCGACCGCGTCGAGCTCGAGCCGGCGCTGGGCAGCCTGCCGCGTCGCCTGGACCTGCCCGACGGCGCCTCGTGCCTGGTCGACGCAGCCTTCGAGCTGCCCGACGCCGCAACCGCCGTGCCGCAGCGCGTCGAGCGGTGGGCCAACGAGCTGGAGGTCCGCTGGTGGCCGGCGCTGCTGGCCGCGGCGGCGGTGATGATCCTGCTCTGGGGCGGCATCAGCGTCGGCGTCCCGGTGCTGGCGCGGGTCGTCGCCGCCCGCATGCACCCGGGCGTCGAGCAGCAGATGGGATCGCAGGCGTTGGCCACGCTCGACCGGATGGCGCTGGCCGCGTCGGAATTGCCGGAGCCGCGGCGGGAGGCGCTGCGGGCGCGATTCGCGGCGCTGGCCGACCTGGCCGGCGGCGGCCCCTACGTCCTCGAGTTCCGCAAGAGCCCCGCCGTCGGCCCCAACGCGTTCGCGCTGCCCGGCGGCACCGTCGTGCTGCTCGACGAACTGGTGGCCACAGCCCGGGCCGACGACGAGATCGTGGCCGTGCTCGCCCACGAAATCGGCCACCTGCACGGCCGCCACACCATGCGCCACGTGCTGCAGACGTCGGTGGCCGGCGTGCTGGTGGCGGCGGTGGTCGGCGACGTCTTGTCGCTGTCGTCCTATGCGGCGGCGCTGCCCGCGTTCCTGCTCGACGCCCGCTACTCGCGCGACTTCGAACGCGAAGCCGACCGGTTCGGCCTCGATCTGCTCGACCGCGCCGGCGTCGACCGCGGCCACTTCGTCCGCTTCCTCACGCGGATGGAGCAGGAACACCCGTCCGGGGTGCCGGGGTTCCTCTCCACCCATCCGCGCGCCGAGGAGCGGGGCCGCGCCGCCGCGCCGTAGGGGCGACGATCAGCGCTGGCCCGGATTGGCCAGGCCGGCCAGTCCCGCCAGACCGCCCGCGGGGGCCACGCTGGTCGCCTCGGACCAGAGGCTGGTCGTGATCGTCGGGATGACGCCGTAGGTCGTGAACGCCTTCAGTGGCACCCAGCCGAGGTTGAGGCCCTTGGCCTGCGCCGCGGCAATCAGCTTCTCCAGATCGACGATGCAGACGTGGGCCATGCCGGTGGTGGTGTTCTGCGCCGCGAACCAGAACACCCGCGGCCGGACGTCCACCACCCGCGACCACGGCGTCACCTCCCCGCCGCGGCGAAACGCCAACACCATCCCGCCGTCGGGGGCGTTGAGGTCGAACAGCACGAAGGTGTCCGACGACGGCTGATACCAGAGCACGTCGTTGCGTTTGCCGGGCCCGCGGTCGACGTCCTCCATGATGTCGTCGTCCTTGAGGACCATCGGGAACTCGGCGTCCCAGTGGATCGGCTCGGTCAGCACCTCGACGCCGCAGCTGCCGTCGCACTCACCCGGATCGCCCTTCGGTCCGGGCGGACCTTCCGGTCCCGCCGGCCCGGGCGGGCCTTCCGGCCCGCCGACGCCCGGAGGTCCTTCAGGTCCGGTCGGCCCCGGCGGTCCGGCCGGCCCGGCGGGCCCACTCGGCCCAGGCGGACCCTCGGGTCCTGGCGCCCCGTCGACGCCCGGAGGCCCCGGCGGTCCTGGCGGTCCCGCCGGGCCCTCCGGCCCGGCCGGTCCCGGTGGTCCCGGCGGTCCGGGCGGCCCTTCCGGTCCGGGCGCGCCGATGCACGTCGTCGTGCAGGTCGGCGGCGGCGGTGGTGGCGGTGGCGGCTGGTAGGTGGTCGGCAGCGACGTCGCCGGCTGTTCGAGCCGGATGGTCGTCGTCTGCGCGGCCGCCGGCGGCGCCGCCGGCCAGCAGAGAGCAGCAGCCGCGAGGCTGCCGGCGACGCAGGCTCTGTACACGGACAAGGTGGTCATGGCTGGGGAGCGCTCCATGGTGCGGACTACGGGTTGTGCGGCGACCGTCTGGGTACGGTCGCGGGCAGGCACTGTATCGCAGCTTCCGAGCGCGGGGAACGCGTCAAAACGTGCGTTCTCCTCACGCCCAGCCTAAAGACTGGGCGTGGCTGGGATCCGTCGCCGATCCGTGAAACTCAGTTGGTGTCGATGAACCGGTAGAGCACGCGGATCAGCCGATAGGCTTCGGGCATCGCGTCGCGCGCGAACGACACCGTGTCGGGTGCCGGCCGTTCGATCTCGCGGAACGCGCTCGCCACTTCGGGGATCGTGACGTCGCGGAAGCGCATCGTCACGCGGTAGGGCCCGCGCCGTGCCGGCGCCGGCTTCTTCGCGGCCGCGACCGCCTCCTTCGCGCCGGTCTCGATGAGGCGCCGCGCTTCGGCGAGCGGCAGCAGCTCGACGGCCCGGGTGTTGATCGCCCGCTTCACGGCCACGGTGCGGACACCCGGTGCCGCGGCCTTCACTTCCTCGACGGCGGCGTCGTCGCCGGTGACCAGGGCCACGGCGACGCCGTACCACGCCGCCATCGCCGCGTTCATGCCGCCCTCGCCCACCGATACGCCGTTCAGCTCCAGATCGCGCACCACGCCCGAACCGGTGTGGGCGAACAACCCGCGCGGGGCCTCCGCCTTGGCGTGGTAGCCGACGAAGATGACGGCGTCGAAGCTCTCGTCGAGGCCTTCCACCATGCCGTGGCGCTTGAAGCTGTGGCTGATGAGCCGCACGCGCGGGTCGAGGTCCTCGGGCCGCAGGTTGCGCTGCGAGCCGTGCGAGTCGTTGACGACCACCTCCGTCGCGCCGCCGGCGAAGGCGCCGCGGATCGCGGCGTTGGCGTCCTCGGCCATCAGCGTGCGGGCCCGCGCGTATTCCGGCTGCCCGGCCGCGGTCTGGTCGTTGCCGTTGACGCCGCTGATGCCCTCCATGTCCACCGAGATGTAGACCTTGCGGGCCTGGGCGTCCGCGTGGGCGGCGGAGAGCAGGAGAGCGAGACCGGCAGCCAGGGCGGGAGCGCGCATGGGACCTCCGCGCGGGATTCTATCCGCCCGCCGCGGGCGGCGGCTCGGGCCGCTCCAGCACGGCGGCGACGAAGTCGGGTTCGGGCAGCCCGCCCAGCACCTCGATCCGATCGTTGACCACCGTTTTGGGCACGCCCGACACCCGGTAGCGGCGCGACAGGTCCATGAACTCGATCGCGTCCACCGAATCGGCGGTGATGTGCGGGTTGGCGAACGCCAACTTGTGGGCCAGGACGACCGCCCTGGGGCAATGCGGTCAAGTCGGCGTCGTGAACACCTGCAGGTGCAGCGGCTCGGTCACCCCGTCGAGCGCGGTGAGCGTCTCGGCCTCGAGCTCGGTCGCGCCGGTGCCGGCCACCAGCACCGCCTCGACCAGCGCCGCGAATTCGTAGCCGGTCGGCGCGCCGTAGAGCCGCATGCGGGTGTCGGCGCCGTCGGAGAGGATGACGATCGCCGGCGCCTTGTCGACGCGGTAGCGGTCGCGATCCTCGGTGTCGAGGACGAAGTTCTTCTCGACGACGGCGATCTTGTCGTGCAGCGACGCCACCTCGTGCAGCAGCTGCTTGGCGACCGGCCCGCTCTCGCTGCCGCCGAACGTCTGCGTGAAGAGCACCAGGTCGACCTGCCTGGCAATCGGCGCCAGGTGCTGGACGAGCGTGCTGCGGTCGGCGTCGGAGAGCAGGGACATGGGGGCGATGTTACTAGCGGCTAGGGGCTAGCGGCTAGCGGCTGGGAAACTGACGCCCGAATGCCCAGCCGCGACATCTGTTGGGGCTCGGAAGACAGCGGAGGCGAGCATGGCGGCGCGACTGCGTGCCGGCGTGATCCACTAGCCGCCAGCCGCCAGCCGCTAGCCGCTAGAACTTGAACAGGTCGTCGAAGGCCTTCTTCGCGCTCGACACCGACTCGGGACTCGAGCCGCCGTTGCCGGCGCTCGAGGGCGCCGCCGGTGCCGGGGTCGAGCTGGTCTCGCGCTCGTAGCTGGTGCGGGCGGTGAAGACGCTGCACTCGTTGGCGGCGTCCTTCGGCGAGATGCGGGCCGGGATCGTCTCGCTGCACTCGAAACGGGCGCTCGGGTCGAAGTTGACGCACTGCACGCAGGCGTGCAGCGCGGTGCCGCACTTCTCGCACTTGCTGAGCGTGAGGATGTCGGGATCGACCGGCGCGCCGCAGCGCGCGCACTTGGCGACGACCCGGTAGCCCATCATGCGCGGGTTCTTGGCGCCCTCCGACGACATGCGGCGCGTTCCGGCCGGGGCGCCCGGCTCGCGTTCGGGCCGGCGATCGCCGGAGGGGCCGTCGCCGCGCGGGCGGCGGTCGCGGTCGTCGTCCTGGTAGCCGTGCTGGCGGTACTTGCGGTCGGACATGAGCGGGGTCTCGGCGGGGGTCGGGGACGAGGTTACCGGGTGGTGAGTGCCATCGGGCGGGGCGCCAGCGCAAGGAGCTGTTCGGCCAGCTCGCGCAGACGCGGCACGTTGTCGAGATTGGTGAGGATCACGGAGGCCAGCCGCGTGCGCGGCTCGCGCAGGATGTAGGTGGTGCCGCCGGTGGCCCCGCCGCTGTGAGCGACGCGCAGCCGGCCGCCCTCCTGGCTGACCATCCAGCCCAGGCCGTAGCCGGTATAGCCGCCGTTGTTCAACCGCCCGGAGACGTACATGCGCTCGACCGTCTCGGGCCTGAGCAGGCGTCCCGTGTTCAGCGCGATGTCGAACCGGGCCAGGTCGAGCACGCTCGAGATCATGCCGCCGCCGGCCCACTTCACGCTCAGATCGACGTAGGGCGCCTGCAGCCATGTGCCGGCCAGCGGGCCGCGGACGTATTGACGGGCGCGCCACCGGATCACCTCCTGCGGCCGCTCGAGAAAGGTCGAGGTCATGCCGGCCGGGCCGAAGACGTTGAGCCGCAGGTAGTCCTCGAAGGATCGTCCCGACGCCGCTTCGACGACGCCGGCGAGGAGGTTGTAGCCGTAGGTCGAATACGCGTACCGCTCGCCGGGTGCGAAGAGCAGCGGGTCGTTCCTGAACACCGACAGGGCGCGCTCGACGCTCGGATACGCGTCGCGGCTGTTCATCTCGTTGCCGCGATAGTGGCGGATCCCGGAGGTGTGGGTGAGCAGGTGGCGGATGCGGATCTCGCCCGCCGCCTTGCGGGGGAAGGTCGGCACGAAGCGCTGAATCGGGTCGTCGAGCGACACCAGGCCGCGTTCGACCAGCTGCATCACGGCGGTGGCGGCGATCGGCTTCGAGATCGAGGCGATGCGGAACACCGACTCGGGCCGCACCGGCACGCCCTGCTCGAGGTCGGCGAGGCCGAACCCCTGCGCCCACACGATCGACTCGCCGACCACCACGGCGGCGGCCAGCCCCGGCGTGCCGAGGGCGAGGCGGTCGTCGTCGGTGAGCCGCGCCAGGGCGGCCAGGTCGCGTTCGGCCGCCGTACGGCCGGGCTGGGCCGCCAGGCCGGCCGACAGCCACAGCACGATCGCGAACACGAAGGCGGAACGGCAGGGCAGCCGGAGGCGCATGGGCCAGGGAAGGCCGACCGTCGAAGGACCAGACGGATCAGCGCGAGTTATGCGCCCGGCGCCATTGGCCTGTCAAGGCCGAAGCGCACGCGGACTCGACGTAATTATATGTCGAACGCCAGAAAATTCCGGCAATCAGACGCATGTCCGACCGTTTCGGTTCCTTGTCCTTTGCCGGCCGATCTGGTACAACCTGCTTGCGAAAGTTTTCACAAACCCGGCACGACGTGTGCGCCGAACGCGCGCCGCGCCCGTCCGGGCTGTAGACGAACGGCGATCCCGTGTAGAGTGTGCCCGCGGTCAACACGCGGGGAGGGAGCGATCTGAGGGATCGCTCGACGACGACGCATGCCTCAGATCTTTCCGAAGAGCGCCAACGCCTGGTCCAAGGCCAGTGTGTTCATGGTGCTCGGACTCGTGCTCTCGCTGGGTTGGACGGTGGCGGTGCTCCAGCGGTCGGACTTCGTGACCGCGGCCAACACCTTCGTCGACCAGCCGGTGCAGTTCAGCCACCAGCACCACGTCGGCGGCATCGGCATCGACTGCCGCTACTGCCACAACTCGGTGGAGGTGGCGGCGACGGCGAGCATCCCGCCGACCAAGACCTGCATCAACTGCCACTCGCAGATCTGGTCCACCAGCCCGTACCTCGAACCGGTCCGCGCCAGCTTCCGCGACGACACGCCGCTGCAGTGGACGCGCGTGCACGACCTGCCCGACTTCGTCTACTTCAACCACAGCATCCACGTGAAGAAGGGCATGGCCTGCGAGACCTGCCACGGCCGCGTCGACCAGATGCCGCTGATGCGCCAGCAGAACTCGCTGCAGATGGAGTGGTGTCTGGACTGCCACCGCGACCCCGCGCAGTACGTGCGGCCGCGCTCCGAGGTGTTCACGATGGGCTACGTGCCGGCGGTGGCGCAGTCGGAACTCGGCCCGCAGCTGGTCGCCGAATACAACATCAAGAGCCTCACCAGCTGCTCGGTGTGCCACCGCTGACGGCGCGTACCGGACGGGACGAGTAACGAACCGAAGTCGCGCCGAAACCTCGCCGAAGCTGCGTCAGCAGCGGCGGCGGGCGAAGGTGGACGGACGAAGAACGATGAGTGAACCTCTCGACCTGAATGCCATCCGCGCCAAGCTGGAGGCCGCCAACGGCCCCCAGTACTGGCGCAGCCTCGAAGCCGTCGCCGAGACGCCCGAGTTCCAGGAGTTCCTCCACCGCGAGTTCCCGGCCCACGCCTCGGAGTGGAACGACCCGGTGGGCCGGCGCGGCTTCCTGAAGCTGATGGGCGCCTCGCTGGCCCTGGCCGGCGTCACCGGCTGCACCCGCCAGCCCGACGAGCTCATCGTCCCCTACGTGCGCATGCCCGAGGACGTCGTCCCCGGCAAGCCGCTGTTCTTCGCCACCGCGATGAGCCAGGGCGGCGTCGCCACCGGCCTGCTGGTGGAGAGCCACGAGGGCCGGCCGACCAAGATCGAGGGCAACCCCGACCACCCGGCCACCCGCGGCGGCACCGACCTCTACGCGCAGGCGTCGATCCTCACCCTCTACGACCCGGACCGCTCGACGACCATCACCGAGCTGGGCAACATCCAGGCGTGGAGCAGCTTCGTCGCCGCCATGCGCGGTGCGCTGTCGGCCCAGGCACCCAGCCAGGGCGCCGGCCTGCGCATCCTCACCGAGACGGTGAACTCGCCGACCCTGGCGGCGCAGATCCAGCAGATCCTCGCCCAGCACCCGCAGGCCCGGTGGATCCAGTGGGAGCCGACGCCGCGCGACAACGCCCGCGCCGGCGCCCGCCTCGCCTTCGGCGACTACGTCGAGCCGGTCTACGACTTCGAGAAGGCCGATGTCATCCTGTCGCTCGACGCCGACTTCCTCGCCGCCGAGAGCGCGCTCGGCGTCAAGTACGGGCGCGCGTTCGCGTCGCGCCGGCGCCTGGGCAGCGACCCCGATCGGCTGAGCCGACTCTACGTCGTCGAGGCCACGCCGTCGGTCACCGGCGGCCGCGCCGATCACCGCCTGCCGCTCAAGGCCAGCCAGATCGACGCCTTCGCCCGCGCCGTCGCCGCCGCGATCGGGGTGAGCGGCGTGAGCGGCAGCGCCCCCGAGGGCAGCAGCGCCCACGTCGACGCCATCGCCAAGGACCTCGCCGCGCACCGCGGCACCTCGCTGGTGGTGGCCGGCGACAGCCAACCGCCGGCGGTCCACGCCCTGGCCCACGCCATCAACGACGCACTCGGCAACGCCGGCCAGACCGTGGCCTACCTGCCGACGCCCGAGCCGGTGGCGAGCGAACAGCACGCGGCGCTGCGCCAGCTGGTCGTCGACATGGAGGCCGGCCGGGTCCAGCAGCTGGTGATCCTCGGCGAGTCGAATCCGGTGTTCTCGGCGCCCGCCGATTTGAACTTCGCCGACGCCCTGAAGAAGGTGGCGTTCCGCGCCCATTCGGGGCTCTTCCACGACGAGACCGCCGAGCTGTGCCAGTGGCACGTGCCCTCGACCCACTTCCTCGAGATGTGGAGCGATGCACGCAGCGTCGACGGCACGGTGACGATCGTGCAGCCGCTGCTGCAGCCGATGTACGGCGGCAAGTCGCCGCACGAGGTGATCGCCACGCTGAGCGATCGCGCCGAGCGCAACGGCTACGACGTGGTGCGCGAGTACTGGGCCGCGACCCGGCCCGCTCCCCCCGCCGCCGCCGCGCCCGCGGCGTCGACGACCCAGGGCCAGCCGCCCGCGGCCGCCCAGGCCGCCGACGGCGCCCCGCCGGTGATGCCGTCGCCGCCGCCCGACCCGTTCGAGAAGCAGTGGCGCAAGTGGCTGCACGACGGTTTCATCGACGGCTCGCAGGAATCGCCGCGCCAGGTGGCGCTGGTGGCCGGCTGGGCCGGCGCGCTCGCCGCCCCCGCCGCCGCCACCGGCGTCGAGATCAACTTCAAGCGCGACGGCTCGATCTACGACGGCCGCTACGCCAACAACGGCTGGCTGCAGGAACTGCCCAAGCCGGTCACCAAGCTCACCTGGGACACCGCCGCGCTGGTCGCGCCGCGCACCGCCGAACGGCTCGGCGTCCGCAACGGCGACCTGGTGACGGTGAGCCAGGACGGCCGGATGCTCGAGGTGCCGGTCTGGATCGATCCGGGCCACGCCCAGGAGGCGATCACGATCGGCCTCGGCTACGGGCGCGTCCGCGCCGGCCGGGTCGGCACCGGCGTCGGCGTCAACGCCTACGCGCTGCGCGGCAGCGCCGCGCCGTGGTTCGGCAGCGGCGACGTCGTCCGGGCCGGCGGCAGTTACCAGCTGGTCAGCACCCAGGACCACTGGTCGATCGAAGGCCGCAACCTGGTGCGCTCGGCCCAGCTCGAGGAATACAAGGCCAACCCGACGTTCGCCCACGAGATGGAGCACATGAAGCTCTCCGACGGGCTGACGCTCTATCCCAAGTGGGAGTACTCCGGCTACGCCTGGGGCATGGCCATCGACCTCAACACCTGCACGGGCTGCAACGCCTGTGTCGTCGCCTGCCAGGCCGAGAACAACATCCCGGTGGTCGGCAAGGACCAGGTGGCCAACGGCCGCGAGATGCAGTGGCTGCGCATCGACCGCTACTACAGCGGCGACGTCGACAGCCCCGACACCTACTACCAGCCGATGCCCTGCCAGCAGTGCGAGAACGCGCCCTGCGAGGTGGTCTGCCCGGTGTCGGCGACGGTGCACTCGGACGAAGGCCTGAACGACATGGTCTACAACCGGTGCGTCGGCACGCGCTACTGCTCCAACAACTGCCCGTGGAAGGTGCGCCGCTTCAACTTCACGCTCTACCAGGACTGGGAGACGCCGCAGTTCAAGCTGCAGCGCAACCCCGACGTCACGGTGCGCAGCCGCGGCATCATGGAGAAGTGCACCTACTGCGTGCAGCGCATCAATTCGGCGCGCATCCAGGCCAAGCGTGAGGATCGCGAGATCCGCGACGGCGAGGTGGTCACCGCCTGCGAGTCGGCGTGCCCGTCGCAGGCCATCACCTTCGGCAACCTCAACGACCCGAACAGCCGCGTGGCGAAGCTGAAGGCCGACCCGCGCAACTACTCGATGCTGGCCGAGCTGAACACCCGGCCGCGCACCACCTACCTGGCGGCCGTGCGCAACGCCAATCCGGCGCTGCCGTCGAACCCGACCGTGGGCGGGCACCACACCGAGTCCCACGCCGGCACGACCGAGAGCGAACACTAATGGCGCAGCACGTCCACGCACAATCGTCGGCCGCCGCCCTCGATCACCCGGTGATCGGCGCCGGGCAGGACTACGAGACGATCACCGAAGCGGTCGCGCAGATTCCGCTGTCGAAGCGGACGCCGTTCGGCTGGGTGGTCGGCTTCCTGATCGGGCTGGCCGGCCTCGGCGCGCTGCAGATGGCGGTCGGCTGGCTGCTGCTGCGCGGGGTCTACATCTGGGGCAACAACGTCCCGGTCGGCTGGGCCTTCGACATCATCAACTTCGTCTGGTGGATCGGCATCGGCCACGCCGGCACGCTGATCTCGGCGATTCTGCTGCTCTTCAAGCAGCAGTGGCGGATGTCGATCGCCCGCTTCGCCGAGGCGATGACCATCTTCGCGGTGGCCTGCGCGGCGATGTTCCCGCTGCTCCACACCGGCCGGCCGTGGCTGGCCGCCTACTGGCTGTTCCCCTACCCCAACACCATGGGCCTGTGGCCGCAGTTCCGCAGTCCGCTCATCTGGGACGTGTTCGCGGTCTCGACCTACGCCACCGTCTCGGTGGTGTTCTGGATCGTCGGCCTCATCCCCGACCTGGCGACGATGCGCGACCGGGCCACCTCGGCGGTCAAGCGCACGGTGTTCGGCATCCTCGCCCTCGGCTGGCGCGGCTCGGCGCGGCACTGGCACCGCTACGAAGTCGCCAGCCTGATCCTCGCCGGCCTGTCCACCCCGCTGGTGCTGTCGGTGCACAGCGTGGTGAGCTTCGACTTCGCGGTGTCGGTCATCCCCGGCTGGCACGCCGCGATCTTCCCGCCCTACTTCGTCGCCGGCGCCATCTACTCGGGCTTCGGCATGGTGCTGACGCTGGCCATCCCGATCCGCACCGCCTACAAGCTCGAGCACCTGATCACGATGAAGCACATCGACAACATGGCCAAGGTCATGCTGGCGACCGGCCTCATCGTCGCCTACGGCTACGGCATGGAGGCGTTCTTCGGCTGGTACAGCGCCAACCAGTACGAGCGGTTCATGCTGTGGAACCGCATGACCGGCCCCTACGCGTGGAGCTACTGGCTGCTCATCTTCATCAACGCCGGGCTGATCCACGTGCTGTGGTTCAAGAGCGTGCGCCACAACCTGAAGGTCATGTTCGTGCTGTCGCTCATCGTCAACCTGGCGATGTGGCTGGAGCGCTTCGTCATCATCGTCACCTCGCTGCACCGCGACTTCGTGGTCTCGTCGTGGGACATGTACGCGCCGACCCAGTGGGATTTCCTGATGTTCGGCGGCACGATGGGCCTGTTCCTGACCCTGTTCTTCCTGTTCATGCGCTTCGTGCCGATGATCTCGATCTTCGAGATGAAGACGCTGCTGCCCGAAGCCAAGGTGCACGTGCCGCACGGCCACGACGGCCACGGCCACTGAGGCGGGACCACCAGTCATGCACGCCAACAGCGAACCCACCGGACTCTACGGGCTGATGGCCGAGTTCGACTCGGCCCAGGCGCTGGTCGACGCCTCGACCCGGGCGGTGGCCGCCGGCTACACCCGGCTCGAGGCCTACACGCCGTTCCCGATCGAAGAGCTGAACGACATCATCCACAAGAAGCGGACCATCCTGCCGAAGCTGGTGCTCACCATGGCCTTCGTCGGCATGGGCACCGGCTTCGCGCTGCAGTACTGGGCGTCGGTGCTCGAGTACCCGCTCAACATCGGCGGCCGGCCGCTGGCCACCTGGCCGGCGTTCGTGGTCCCGTCCTACGAGCTGACCATCCTGTTCTCGGCGCTCACCGCCGCGATCGGCATGATCGCCCTGAACGGCCTGCCGCAGCCCTATCACCCGGTGTTCAACGTCGACCGCTTCACCACCGCGTCGTCGGACAAGTTCTTCCTGGTGATCGAGGCCGAGGACGCGCACTTCGGCAAGGACCAGACCGGGCAGTTCCTGAACAGCCTGGGCGCGAAGGGGGTCTACGACGTTGCCCACTAGCATCTCTCGGCCGCCGCTCCGCGGCGGCGCGACGCCGTCCTCGAGCGGGGCTGGCGGACGTCGTCGGGCCTGGGCCTGCACGCTGGCCGTGGTCTCGGCGGTGGCCCTCGCGGCGTGCCGCCAGGACATGCACGACGCACCGCGCTACGAGGTCTACGAGGCGAGCAGCTCGTTCGCCGACGGCCGCGCCTCGCGCAACCTGCCGGTGGGCACCGTGGCCCGCGGCCAGCTGCGCGACGACGAGCATCTCTACACCGGCCGGGTCGACGGCTACCCGGCGGCGACCTTCCCGTTCGCGATCGGCGCGGCGGAACTGCGTCGCGGCCAGGACCGCTACACCATCTACTGCACGCCCTGCCACGGCCAGCTCGGCGACGGCAAGGGCATGGTGGTGCAGCGCGGCCTGCGCCAGGCGGCCACCTACCACCAGGAACGGCTGCAGCGCGCCCAGCCCGGCTACTTCTTCGACGTCATCACCAACGGCTTCGGCGCCATGCAGGGCTACGCCGAGCAGATCCCGCCGCGCGACCGCTGGATGATCGCCGCCTACGTGCGGGCGCTGCAGCTGAGCCAGAACGCCACCGTCGAGGACGTGCCGGCAACCGATCGCGGCCTGCTCGACGCGCCGGCCGGGGCGCCGCCGGCGAAGAAAGCAGAGCACTGATGGCAGCGGACACGTACAACCCACCCGAGAGCCTCGCCGGGCTGCAGTCGAAGGGCATGATGGCGGCCGTGGCCGGCGCCGTGCTGGCCGGCGTCGGCTTCGCGATGTCGGGCGCCGACCGGTTCTTCGAGGCCTACCTCGTCGCCTGGGTCTACTGGACCGGCGTCGGGCTCGGCAGCCTCGCCCTGTTGATGGTCCACCACCTGAGCGGCGGCGCCTGGGGCGTGGTGATCCGGCGCATCCTCGAAGCGGCGGCGCGCACCCTGCCGGCGATGGCGGTGCTCGGCCTGCCGATCCTCGCCGGCATGGGCCACCTCTACCACTGGTCGCACGCCGACGTCGCCGCCACCGACCCGGTGATCCGCGACAAGGCGGCCTACCTGAACGTGCCGTTCTTCATCTTCCGCTACGTGTTCTACTTCGCCGTCTGGTCGTTCATGACCATGCGGCTGAGCGCGTGGTCGAAGGAGCAGGATCGCACCGGCGACCCGGCCCTGGCCGACAAGATGATGCGGCTGTCGGGCGGCGGCCTGCTGGTGTTCGGCCTCACCGTGACCTTCGCCGTCGTCGACTGGACGATGTCGGTCAACCCGCACTGGTTCTCGACGATGTGGGGGCTGCTCTACGTCGTCGGCCAGGGGCTGTCGGCCCTCGCCTTCGCCATCTTCATGCTCGCCCGGCTGGCCAAGGAACGGCCGATGGACCACGTCGTGAACGCGTCGCACTTCCACGACCTGGGCAAGCTCCTGTTCGCCTTCATCATGCTGTGGGCGTACCTGTCGTTCTCGCAGTTCCTGATCATCTACTCGGCCAACACCCAGGAAGAGATTCCGCACTACTGGGTCCGGGCGCAGAACGGCTGGCAATGGGTGGGCTGGGTGCTGGTCACCATGCACTTCATCCTGCCCTACGTGATGCTGCTGTCGCGCGACGTCAAGCGCGACTGGAGCCGGGTGAGCCGCATCGCCCTGTGGGTCGTCGGCATCCGCCTGGTCGACTACTACTGGCACGTGGCGCCGGAGTTCCACCACGAAGGGCTGTCGGTGTCGCTCATCGACCTGGCGCTGCCGATCGCGCTCGGCGGCGTGTTCGTGATGCTGTTCGCCATGCAGCTGCGCGGCCGTCCGCTGCTGCCGCTGCAGGACGCCGGGCTGGCCAAGGCGCTCACGCATCACACGCACTGACACGGGAACAGCGGCTAGCGGCTCGCGGCTGGCGGCTAGAAAGTCTGAAGACGAAAGACATGTCAGACGCAGATCTCGAATACGGACCGACGCCACCGGGGGCGGCCTACGAGCACACCGACGTGGCGCCGGGCGTGGCCTACAACTTCGCCATCTGGCTCGCCGTCGCGATGCTGGTGTCGGGGGCGATCGTCTACGGCACGTTCTGGTTCCTCGAAGGCCGCTCGGTGTCGATCGACGAGCGGACCCGGGCCTTCCCGCTCGCCGTCGGCCAGTCGCAGGATCCGCCGGCGCCGCGGCTGCAGACCCAGCCGTTCAAGGACGTCTACGAGCTGAAGAACAGCCAGCGCGAGGTGCTGCACGGCTACGGCTGGGTCGACAAGGCCTCCGGCGTCGTCCACATTCCGATCGAACGGGCGATGGAGCTGACCCTGCAGCGCGGCCTGCCGGCCCGCGAGGGCGGCACCACCTCCACCACCATGGTCGTGCAGGATTCGTCGGCCGGCCGGACCACCGCCTCACGCTGAGACCCTGGACGTCACCGCCATGCGCCGCCTCGCCCCGCCCCTCGCCGCCGCCCTCGTCCTGACGGGCGTGGTGTCGGCGCTGGCGCAGCCGACGGCCCCGGGGCTGCGGCCGGATCCGGCCGCCCCCGCCAACCAGACGCCGCCGGCCCTGCAGCAGGTGCGCTTCGACCAGAAGCTGGACGCCAGGCTGCCGCTCGACACCGCGTTCAAGGACGAGCACGGCCGCGACGTCCGCCTCGGCGACTTCTTCGGCACCCGGCCGGTGGTGCTGGCGTTCGTCTACTACGAGTGCCCGATGCTGTGCACCCAGATCCTCAACGGACTGGTGAGCGGGCTGGGCGTGCTCGACCAGACCGCCGGCACGGAGTTCGACGTCGTCGCCATCAGCATCGACGCCCGCGAGACGCCGGTGATGGCCGCCGCCAAGAAGGCGGTCTATCTCGACACCTACAAGCGCCCCGGCGCCGAATCCGGCTGGCACTTCCTGACCGGCACCGACGCCGACATCCGCCGCGTCACCGACGCCGCCGGCTTCCAGTTCGCCTGGGACGAGGCGACGCAGCAGTTCGCGCACGCCAGCGGCGTCGTCGTGGCCACACCCGACGGCCGGCTGGCCCGCTACCTCTTCGGCATCGAGTACCCGCCGCGGGACTTGAAGTTCGCGTTGATGGAGTCGTCCGAGGGCAGGATCGGGTCGGTGGTCGACCAGGTGCTGCTCTACTGCTATCACTACGAACCGGCGACCGGCAGTTACAGCCTGGTGGCGATGAACGCGGTCAGGCTGGGCGGCGCCGTCACGGTGGTGCTGCTCCTCGGGTTCGTGGCGATGTCCCTCAGGCGCGATGGCCGCGCCGCAGTCGGGCACTGAACATTTATGGGTGGTATTCCGCTGTTTCCGGAGCAAGCGTCGTCCTTCGCCGCGGAGGTCGACGCGCTCTATCTGTTCATCGTCGCCGTCTCGGCCTTCTTCACGCTGGCGGTGTCGGCGGCGGTGGTGTTCTTCGCCTTCCGCTACCGCCGCAAGCACGCCGAGGAGGTCGGGGCGCACATCGAAGGCTCGCTGCCGCTCGAGCTCGCCTGGTCGATCATCCCGACCCTGATCGCCATGGTGATGTTCGTGTGGGGCGCCAAGCTGTTCTACGAGCTGCGCCGTCCGCCCGATGAAGCGCTGCAGATTTACGCCGTCGGCAAGCAGTGGATGTGGAAGTTCCAGCACACCGGCGGCCAGCGCGAGATCAACGAGCTGCACGTGCCGACCGGGCGCCCGGTGCGGATGTTCGTCACCTCCGAGGACGTGCTGCACGACCTCTACTTCCCGTCGTTCCGCACCAAGATCGACGCCATCCCCGGCCGCTACACCCAGCTGTGGTTCACCGCCACCAAGCCCGGCCGCTACCACATCTTCTGCGCCGAGTACTGCGGCACCAAGCATTCGGGGATGGTCGGCACCGTCGTGGTGATGGATCCGGCCCAGTACCAGTCGTGGCTGGCCGGCGGCGGCACCGAAGGCACCATGGCCGAGCGCGGCGCCCGGCTGTTCAACGACCTGGCCTGCAACACCTGCCACCTCGACAGCGGGCAGGGCCGCGGTCCGTCGCTCAAGGACATCGTCGGCACCCAGGTGCCGCTGGTCGGCGGCGGGACCGCCCTGGTCGACGAGGCCTACCTGCGTGAGTCGATCCTCAATTCACAGGCCAAGGTGGTGCAGGGCTTCACGCCGCTGATGCCGACCTTCCAGGGCCTGATCAGCGAGGAAGGCCTCGCTGCGCTCATCGAGCACGTCAAGTCGCTGTCTCCGCAGGCGACGACGACCGCCCCGGCGCTGGTGCCGGCGGCCGCCCCCGATCCCGGCACGCCCGCCGTGCCGCCGTCGGGCACCGGAAGGTAAGGCCATGGAACCGTCAGCCTATCCCGCACACAACTACCTCTCGAACGGCCACGGCCTGAAGTCGTGGCTGTTGACCAAGGACCACAAGCGGATCGCGGTCCTCTACCTGATCTCGATCTCGATCTTCTTCTTCCTCGGCGGCCTGTTCGCGGTCGGCATCCGCCTCGAGCTGACCACGCCGCAGGGCGACCTGTTCCAGCCCGACACCTACAACAAGTTCTTCACGCTGCACGGCGTGATCATGGTGTTCTTCTTCCTGATCCCGTCGGTGCCGGCAGTGCTCGGCAACTTCCTGATCCCGCCGATGGTCGGCGCCAAGGACCTGGCGTTCCCGCGCATCAACCTGCTCAGCTGGTACATCTACGTCGTCGGCGGCGTCTTCACGCTGTTCGCCATCATCGCCGGCGGCGTCGACACCGGCTGGACGTTCTACACCCCGTACAGCTCGGCCTCGTCGAGCACCAACGTGGTCCCGACCGCGCTCGGGGTGTTCATCGCCGGGTTCTCCTCGATCCTCACCGGCCTCAACTTCATCGTCACCATCCACCGGATGCGGGCGCCGGGGCTGACCTGGTTCAAGCTGCCGCTGTTCGTGTGGGCCCACTACGCCACCAGCCTGATCCAGGTGCTGGGCACCCCGGTGGTGGCGATCACCATCGTGATGGTGTTCGTCGAGCGCGCCTTCGGCTTCGGCATCTTCGACCCGGCCCGCGGCGGCGACCCGGTGCTGTTCCAGCACCTGTTCTGGTTCTACTCGCACCCGGCGGTCTACATCATGATCCTGCCGGCGCTGGGCGTGATCAGCGAGCTGGTGTCGACCTTCTCGCGCAAGCGGATCTTCGGCTACAGCTTCGTCGCCTTCTCGTCGCTGGCCATCGCGGTGTTCGGCTTCATCGTCTGGGCGCACCACATGTTCGTCGCCGGCATCTCGATCTACGCGGCGATGGTGTTCTCGTTCCTCAGCTTCTCGGTGGCCATCCCGTCGGCGGTCAAGGTGTTCAACTGGGCCGCCACCATGCACCGCGGCTCGCTGTCGTTCGAGACGCCGATGCTCTACGTCTACGGCTTCCTCGGCCTGTTCCTGATCGGCGGGCTGACCGGGCTGTTCCTGGCCACGCTGGGCACCGACATCCACCTGCACGACACCTACTTCGTGGTCGCCCACTTCCACTACATCATGGTCGGCGGCGCGATCATGGGCTACCTGGGCGGCCTGCACTTCTGGTGGCCGAAGATCTTCGGGCGGATGTACTCGGAGTTCTGGTCGCGGATCAGCGCCATCCTGGTCTTCGCCGGCTTCAATCTGACCTTCTTCCCGCAGTTCGTGCTCGGCTACCTCGGCATGCCGCGCCGCTACCACATGTATCCGGACGAGTTCCAGGTGCTGAACGTGCTGTCCTCGGCCGGCGCGTCGATCCTCGGCCTCGGCTACCTGCTGCCGGTGCTCTACTTCGCGTATTCGCTCAAGTACGGCGAGGTGGCCGGCAACAACCCGTGGGGCGCCTCGGGGCTCGAGTGGCGCACCCAGTCGCCGCCGCTGACCGAGAACTTCGTGCAGGTGCCGACCGACATTCCGGAGCCGTACGAGTACACGCCGCACGTCGTGAGGGAGGCCAAGCTTGTCTAACGGCTACGCACACGCCGAGGGGGCGACGCCCCTGCACGGCCACGCCGGCCACGCCGATCACGGCCACGCCCACGCGCATGCGCACCACCCGGCGCTGCAGCACCACTTCGACACGATGGACCAGCAGCGCGAGGCTGCGACGCTGGGCATGTGGGTGTTCCTGCTCACCGAGGTGCTGTTCTTCGGCGGCCTGTTCATCGCCTACACGCTGTACCGGATGTGGTACTACGAGGCGTTCGCCCTGGCCAGCAAGTCGATCGAGATCGTCCCCGGCCTGGTCAACACCGTCGTCCTCATCGGCAGCTCGCTGACCATGGCGCTGGCGGTGCGCGCCGCGCAGACCAACCAGCGCAAGGCGACGGTGAACTGGCTGATTGGCACCATCGTCCTCGGCTCGGTGTTCCTCGGCATCAAGGTCTACGAGTACGAGCTGAAGTTCGAGCACTTCCACGTGCCGGGCGCGCACTTCGACTTCTTCCACCACTCGGACGAGATCGGCGTGCCGCTCGACCCGCCGGCCAGCGGCCTGACCATGAGCCGGGCCGACCTGCAGCGCACCACGCAGATCTTCTTCAGCCTCTACTTCACGATGACCGGGCTGCACGCCCTGCACATGATCGTCGGCATCGGCATCCTGTTCGTCATCCTGTGGATGGCGCACAAGGGCCGCTTCGACAGCGAGTGGCACGCCCCGGTCGAGATGACCGGGCTCTACTGGCACTTCGTCGACATCGTGTGGATCTTCCTGTTCCCGCTGCTCTACCTGGTCGAGCGGCACTGAGTAGGGCCATGTCTTCCGTCCACGTCTCGCCGCTCAGCACCTACCTGACGATCTTCACCGCCCTGATGGTGCTCAGCGCCATCACCGTCGGCGCCGCGTTCGTCAACCTCGGCAGCTTCAACCCGGTGGTGGCGCTGGCGATCGCCGTCGTCAAGGCCACGCTGGTCATCCTGTTCTTCATGCACGTGAAGTACAGCAGCCGGCTGACCAAGCTGACGGTGGTGCTCAGCCTGTTCTTCGTGGTCATCCTGTTCGCCGAGACGCTGATGGACTACGCCACCCGCGGCTTCGGTCCACAGCCGCCGCACATCCCGTAAGAGCGACGGCGGCGGTATAGTGAGGGCGGGTGGACCATGCGCCTGCTGATTGCCGCCGTCCTCGCCGCCGTCCCGCTCGCTGCCGCTGCGCAGTCGCGTCCGTCCACCGTTCCGTCGTCGCTGCCGCCGCCGGTCACGCCGGCGATCGGCCTGCCGCCCATCGGGCTGCCGCTGGCCCCGATCGGCCTTCCCCTTCCCGATATCACCCCGACACTGGCGCCGATCGGCGGCAGCGTGCGCAGCACCCCGACGCGTACGGCACCCGAGCGGCCCACCGGGCGAGTGGGCCACCGGTCCCCGCGGCGCGGCGGCCGGCCTGCCGGTGTCGTCTACGTCGTCCCGGCCTACGGTTTCTGGGGGGCGGGGCTGCCGCCCGCCGAGCCGCCAGGACCGGCCGCGCCTGAACCGGTCGCGTCGGGCACGCTGTGGCTCGACATCGAGCCGCGCGGCATCGGCGAGATCTATCTCGACGGCTACTTCGTCGGCACCACGCTCGACGTCCGCGGCTCGGTCGAGGTCGATGCCGGCCGCCACCGCGTCGAGGTGAGGGCCGAGGGCTACCAGCCCATCGGGGTGGACGTCCGGGTCGAGGCCGGGGGTGTGGTCACCCTGCGGCGCACGCTGGCGCCACTTGCCGAGCCGGCGCCAGCGGCCGTGCCGCCACCCCCGCCGGCGCGCAAGCCGTTCTACTACATCCCCGGCTGCTACCTGGGCGACGTGCCGCCGGCCGAAGCCGGCCTGCCGGCCGGCTGCGACGCGGCCAGGACGGTCGTCGTCCACCCCTAGCCCCGCCAGGCCATAGGCCATCACCGGTGCCGGGGACGTTCCTCACCGCCCGCTGGCTCAGCCTCGTCCTGCTCAACTACTCCTGTCCCGCGGCACTGCTCGCGCCGCTGGTCCCGCGAGGCACCGAGCTCGACCGCTGGGACGGCGAGCCGGTGGTGAGCCTGGTGGGATTCCTGTTCAGCGACACGCGACTGCTGGGCGTGCCGGTGCCAGGCCACCGTACTTTCGAAGAGGTGAACCTGCGCTTCTACGTGCGCCGGACGACGGCCGACGGAGAGCGGCGCCGGGCCGTGGTGTTCGTGCGCGAGCTGGTTCCCCGGCGTGCCATCGCGGCGGTGGCCCGCCTGGTCTACAACGAGCCATACTTGGCCGTGCCGATGTGGCATGACATCGCGCTCGACGCACTCGAGGGCGGCGGCGTCCACTACGGCTGGCGCCATGGCGCAGCGGACTACGGTCTGAGCGCCACGGTGGCCGGTGCGGCACGGCCGCTCGTGACCGGCAGCGAGGCCGAGTTCATCACCGAACACTACTGGGGCTACACCCGCCAGCGCGACGGCGGCACCCTCGAATACCAGGTCGAGCATCCGCCCTGGACGGTGTGGACGGCGGCGCAGGCGTCGTTCACCGGCCCCGCCGCCGGGCTCTACGGCGACGCCTTCGCCACCGTGCTGTCCGTTCCGCCGCGGTCGGCCTTCGTCGCCACCGGCTCGGCGGTCACCGTGCGGGTTGGCCGACGCATTGCCTGAGGTGCCTTCCGGCGCCGGCTCCCGGCTCTTGTGCCACAATCCGATTCGCGCCCGGCATCGTCTCGCCGCGGCCGAAGCATTCGGAGTATCCATGTCCCGCCGTGTCGCCATCGCCCTGCTCGTCGTCGCCACCGCCGCCGGCCTGGCCTGCAAGAGCGCGCCGCCGCCCGCTCCGCCGCTGTCGCCCGAAGTGGCCGCCCTGCAGGCTCGCGCCCAGGGGGTGACCATCACCCGCGACGACTGGGGCATCCCGCACATCACCGCCAAGACCGACGCCGACGCGGTCTTCGGGCTGATGTACGCCCAGGCCGAAGACGACTTCAACCGCGTCGAGACCAACTTCATCAACGCGATGGGCCGGCTGGCCGAAGCCGAAGGCGAGAAGGAGATCTACCGCGACCTGCGGATGAAGCTCTTCATCGACCCGGTGGAGCTCAGGGCGCAGTACGAGAAGGCGCCGGCGTGGCTGCAGGCGCTGATGAGCGGATGGGCCGACGGCCTCAACTACTACCTGGCCACGCACCCGAACGTGGCGCCGCGGGTCATCACGAAGTTCGAACCGTGGATGGCGCTCAGCTTCAGCGAAGGCAGCATCGGCGGCGACATCGAGAGCATCTCGATCGCCCGGCTCGAGGCGTTCTACGGCCGGAACCCGGCCGCCATGGCCCGCGTCGAGCCCGACCCGCTGTACGCGCCGGTGCCGCCCGAGCCCACCGGGTCGAACGGCTTTGCGGTCGCCCCGAAGAACACCACCGACGGCAAGGCGCTGCTGTTCATCAACCCGCACACCTCGTTCTTCTTCCGCGAGGAAGCGCACGTGACCAGCGACGAGGGGCTGAACGCCTACGGCGCGCTCACCTGGGGCCAGTTCTTCATCTACCAGGGCTTCAACGAGCGGGCCGGCTGGATGCACACGTCGAGCGGCGTGGACAACATCGACGAGTTCCTTCTCACCACCGTCACCAGGGACGGCCAGCTGTTCTACAAGTACGGCGATGCGGAGCGGCAGGTGCAGACCAAGACCATCACCGTGCCCTACAAGACCCCGGGCGGGATGGCTGAAAAGACCTTCACGGTGTATCGCACCCACCACGGGCCGGTCGTGCGCGAGGAAGGCGGCCGGATGGTCGCCGTGCAGCTGATGGAGGAACCGCTCAAGGCGCTCATCCAGTCCTACAGCCGCACCAAGGCGAGGAGCCTGGCCGAGTACAAGCAGGTGATGGAAGCGCACACCAACTCGTCGAACAACACGCTCTACGCCGACGCCGACGGCAACATCGCCTACTTCCACTCCAACTTCGTGCCGAAGCGCAATCCCAGGCTCGACTGGAGCCGGCCGGTGGACGGCAGCGTGCCGGCCAACGACTGGCAGGGCATCCACACCTATGCGGAGAGCCCCAACGTCGAGAACCCCGCCTCGGGCTGGGTCTACAACACCAACAACTGGCCGTACTCGGCGGCCGGCCCCGGGCCCGACAGCCCGCGCCAGCGCGACTACGCGCCCTACTTCGACCGGGTCGGCGAGAACCCGCGCGGCGTGCACGCCATCCGCGTCATGAAGGACAGGAAGGACTTCACGCTGGACTCGCTGACCGCGGCCATCTTCGACAGTCAGCAGCCGGAGTTCGAGGTGCAGGTGCCGCTCGTGGTGCGGGCCTGGGATCAGGCGCCGGCTTCCCACCCGCTCAAGACCAGGCTGAAGGATCCGATCGAGCGGCTGCGCGCCTGGGACCACCGCTGGGGTGTGGACTCGGTGCCGCAGACGCTGGCCTGGTTCTGGGGCGAGGAGATGTGGAGCCGGTCGGCCGAGGCCGCCCGCGGCGCCGGGGTGACCGTCTACGAGTACCTGCGCACCAGGGCCACGCCAGAGCAGCGGCTCGAGGCCCTGGCCGCGGCGGTCGACAAGATCGCCGCCGACTTCGGCCAGTGGGCCACGCCGTGGGGCGAGGTGAACCGTTTCCAGCGCATCTCACCGGCGATCGTGCACCCCTTCGACGACAGCAAGCCGAGCACGCCGGTCGGCTTCGCCTCGGCGCGCTGGGGATCGCTCGCCTCGTTCGGCGCCCGCTCCTACAACGGCAGCAAGAAGATCTACGGCACGAGCGGCAACAGCTTCGTGGCATCGGTGGAGTTCGGCAAGGACGGCGTCAGGGCCAAGGCGGTCACCGCCGGCGGGCTCAGCAGCGACGTCACCTCGCCGCACTTCAACGACCAGGCCGAGCGCTACGCCACCGGCAACCTGCGCGAGGTCTACTTCTACCCGCGGCAGCTCGAGGGACACACCGAGCGCACCTACAAGCCGGGGCAGTAGCGGTCGGGCTGGGTGCACCCGTCCAGCTGCCGGCATCGGACCGGCTACGATGTGGACATGACCCCACGCTGGCGGTCGACCGGGCTGGCGACGGTTGCCCTCTTGGCCGTGGCCGTCGGCGGGGCCGGCCAGCCGGCCGACGACACGCGGCTGGTCGATGCGCACCGCGTCGCCGCGCAGATCGAGACGCTGCTCGGCCCCGCCGATCGCAACTGCGGCATCTTCCTGCTCGAAGCGGGTCGCCCGGTGTCGTCCACCGACGACTTCTGGAAGCCGGCGGCCACCCGACGGCAGATGCGGGACGCACTCCGCTGCGTGCGCGACGCCCGTCGCAACGGCCAGGCCGCCACCGCCGTGTGGCAGGTGCCGGGGTTCGACGCTTCGGCGTTCGGCGGCGTGGCGACATCGGCGGTGAGCGACCTGCAGGTGGTACAGGCCGGCAGCCGCAGCGCGACCGACGGCGTGCAGCTGATGCCGTGCCTGCGTCCGCGCGTCGACGACGCCGGCGAGATCGTCTGTCGCAACACGCCGCGCCCGCTGTCGGGTCGCGACCTGGAGCGGGTGCTCTCGCGCCTGCGTCGCGATGTCGAGCAGACCGCGGGCGAGGCCCAGGCCGGCCACGTGGCGAGGGTGTTCGGCGCCCCGCTCGAGGCGGGCGGCGACTCGGCACCCGAGCTCGAGCCGGCGCGCTTCGCCGCGCTGGCGGCCGACGTCCAGCGTGTCGTCCAGCAGGACCGCGCCGGCTGGCCGGCGTGTCCGCGCCATCACGATCACCCGCTCGAGCCACGCGACCAGCACTGGTACTGCTCGCGCGATCGGGTGTTCGTCGCCGAGATCGGCGGGCTGGCGCGCAGCGGCGTGCCGCGCGTCGGCCGGTAGACGCCGTCGCGGCGTCGCCGCGGGTCATCCGGTCGGCGGCGTCGCATCCGTGGGCGTTCCCGCGGGGTGACATCCAGTTGCAATCGACACCCGCATATGTGACGATTCCAGGCCCGGCGCCTGAGTCCATGCGCGAAACGCATCGATGCAGGTGTGTCCGGACATCGTGAACGCCACACGGGAGTCGGTCGGGATGGGTCAGCGGAACGTGTTGATGTGGGGCGCCGCCCTGAGTCTCGTCACGGCGATCGGGGTTCACGCCGCCGGCGGGCAAACCACGGCGCGCGCCGTCGCCGCCAGGATGAAGAACCCGGTCGCCGCCAACGCCGCATCGGTGTCGGCGGGTGAGGCGCTGTACCAGAAACAATGCCGGCTGTGCCACGGCGCGACCGGCCTGGCCGACACCGCGGCGGCGAAGTCGATGGGCGCGTCGAACCTCGCCGACGCGACCTGGACGCGGGGCGGCAGCGACGGCGAGATCTTCGTCGTCATCCAGGAAGGCGCCGGCCCCGAGTTCAAGATGAAGGGCTTCAAGGGCAAGCTCAGCGATCAGGACACCTGGCACGTCGTCAACTACGTGAAAAGCCTCTCCAGTGCCCAGAAGTAGGCCCCGCGGGGCCCACCTGGCTCTGGCGACCGCCTGTGTCGCCCTCGTCGCCGCTGTCGGCACGACGGGATGCGAGGCCTGGAACACTCCGTCCGAACGGCTCCAGGCGGAGCGCGCCGCCGCGCCGTCGCGCTGGGGCACGTCGTCGGTCTACACGCCGGCACGCCGCACCATCGGCGACGCCGTGCGATCGCATTTCGACCTGCGCGCCGAGCCGCAGCAGCCGTTCCCGTTCAGCCACCAGATCCACCTCCAGAACGAGCTGGCCTGCACCGATTGCCACGAGGGCGTCGAGCGCGGCGCCCGTGCCGGCCTGCCGTCGGTCAACACCTGCATGGTGTGCCACGCGGCGATCGCCACCGACAAGCCGCTCGTCCAGCAGATGGCGGCCATGCAGGAGCAGGGCCTCGACTTCCAGTGGCAGCGCGTCTACGACTACCAGCGTGAGGCCCACGTGCGCTTCGACCACGCGCCGCACATCCGCGCCAAGGTCGAGTGCTCGACCTGTCACGGCAACCAGGCCCAGCAGCAGGTGGCGGTGCGGGCGGTGGACATGGACATGGCGTTCTGCGTGAACTGCCACCGCGAGAAGCAGGCGTCGAACGACTGCCTCACCTGCCACTACTGATCGAGGCCGTTCCGCGATGTCCGCCCCTCCCATGGATCGACGGCGCTTCCTGAAGGTGACCGCGATCACCGGCACCACCGCGGCCCTCGCCGGCTGCGGCAACCCCGAGAACCAGATCGTCCGCTTCATCCCCGAAGACGAGCTCACCCCCGGCATCGCCGAGTGGAAGCCGAGCGTGTGCGGGCTGTGTGCAGCCGGCTGCGGCGTCGTCGCCCGGGTCATGGACGGCGACGCCGAGGTGCTGCGCGGCGGCCAGCCAGGCGTGACCCGCATGGGCCTGGTGAAGAAGCTCGAAGGCGACCCGGCCCACCCGATCAGCCAGGGCCGTCTGTGCGTGCGCGGCCAGGCGGGCCCGCAGGTGACGTATCACCCCGACCGCGTCGTGGCTCCGCTCCGGCGCAGCGGCGAGCGCGGCCAGGCGCGATTCGACGAGATCACCTGGGAGGAGGCGCTCGGCGCCCTGGTGACGCAACTCGACGGCGCCGCCCCCGACCGGATCGCCTTTCTCGGCAAGCCCCGACGCGGCCGCCGCCAGCAGCTCGTGAGCGAACTGCTCGGCCGGCTCGGCGCACCGCCGCCGGTGAGCTTCGAGGTGTTCGACGACGCGGTGCTGCGCCGTGCCAACGAGCTCAGCTTCGGGCGCTACCAACTGCCCACGTTCGACCTGGCGCGCACGCGCTACCTGCTCAGCCTCGGTGCCGACCTGCTCGGCACCTGGAACTCGCCCCTGGCGCACGCGATCGCCTACGGCGCGATGCGCCAGGGCCGCCCCGGGGTGCGGGCCAAGTTCGTGCAGGCCGAACCGCGCATGTCGCAGACCGGCGCCAACGCCGACGAGTGGGTGGCGGTGCGGTCGGGCACCGAGGGCGCGCTGGCCCTCGGGCTGGCGCACGTCATCCTGCGCGACGGGCTGCGCCCGGCCGATGCGGCCGGGACCGCCGGCGCGCTCGTCGATGGCTGGTCCGCGGGCGTGCCCGCGTTCGCGCCGGCCGAGGTCGAGACCATCACCGGCGTCGCCGCGGCGCGCATCGAGCGGCTGGCCCGCGAACTGGCCACGCACGGTCCCGCCGTGGTCGCCATCGGCGGGGCCCCGCTCGCACACACCAACGGCCTGGCGCAGGCCCTGGCCGTGAACGCGTTGAACGCGCTCGTCGGCAGCGTCGGCGTCGAGGGCGGCGTGTCGTTCACGCCCCAGGCGACACCGCCGGCGGCGCCCGCCCGCACCTTGACGGCGCTGCTCGAGGCCCCGCCGCCACAGGTGCTCCTCCTCGACGATGCCAACCCGCTGTTTGCCGCGCCGGCATCGTGGCAGGTGGGCGAGTGGCTGCGCGGCGTGCCCTTCGTCGTCAGCTTCGGGTCGTTCGTGGACGACACCACCGCGTTTGCCGACCTCGTCCTGCCGGACCACTCCTTCCTCGAGTCGTGGACCGAATCGGCGCCGGAATCCGGCGCCACGACGCTGGTGGCGACGGTGGCGGCGCCTGTCGCCAAGCCGCTCTACGACACGCGGTCCACGCCCGACGTGCTGCTCGAGGTGAGCCGTCGGCTGGCCCGGCCGCCGGAGCCGGCGCTGCCGTGGCAGACCTTCGACGAGATGCTCCAGGCCCCGGTCGAGGCCGCCGCCCCGCCGGCGCCGCCGCGTGCCGGCGCGGCAACCGCCTGGCAGTCACCGGCCCTCGCCGGCGCCGCCGCCGAGTTCCCGTTCCACTTCCTGCCCTATCCGTCGCAGGCGTTCGTCGACGGCAGCCTGGCGCACCTGCCCTGGCTGCAGGAGCTGCCCGATCCGCTCACTTCGGCGATGTGGAGCAGCTGGGTCGAGCTGAACGGCGCCACTGCGCAGGCGCTCGGCGTCGGCGACGGCGACATCGTGGAAGTGCGCTCCGCGCACGGCACGCTCCAGGCGCCTGTGGTGGTGTCGCCCGGCCTCGGCCCCGAGACCGTGGCCATGCCGGTCGGCCAGGGCCACGATCACTTCACGCGCTACGCCAGCGGGCGCGGCGCGAACCCCCTGACGATCCTGGCGCCCGAGCGAGAGCCGGCCACCGGCGCACTCGCCTGGGCGGCGACGCGTGTCGCACTTCGCAAGGTGGCCGACAAGGACGGCCGGCTGATTCTCTTCGCCGGCGCGACCCGCGAACGTCCGGCCCACAAGTACGGGAGAGGGTGACGGCCATGGCACACCGTTGGGGCATGGTCGTGGACCTGGACCGCTGCACGGGCTGCGAAGCCTGCGTGACGGCCTGCCACGCCGAGAACAACATCCCGACCGTCGGCGCCCAGGAGGCGGCCCGCGGCCGGGCGATGCACTGGCTGCGCGTCGAGCGCTACTGGGAGGGCGACTTCCCGGAGGTCAAGGTCAAGTTCCGTCCGGTGCTGTGCCAGCAGTGCGACAACGCGCCGTGCGAGGCGGTGTGCCCGACCTACGCCGCCCACCAGACCGAGGAGGGGCTGAACGCGCAGGTCTACAACCGCTGCATCGGCACGCGCTACTGCGCCAACGCCTGCATGTACAACGTGCGGTTCTTCAACTTCTTCAACCCGCAGTGGGAGAAGCCGCTCCACCTCCAGCTCAACCCCGACGTCTCGGTGCGCGAGGTCGGGGTGATGGAGAAGTGCACGTTCTGCGTGCAGCGCATCAAGGCCGGCAAGCAGACCGCCAAGGCCGAGGACCGCGAGCTGCACGACGGCGACATCCAGCCGGCCTGCGCGCAGGCGTGCCCGTCGGGCGCCATCGTCTTCGGCGACCTGAACGACCACGAGAGCCGGGCGGCGCGGCTGGCCGAGTCGCCGCGCGGGACCAAGCTGCTCGAAGACCTCGGCGCCGAGCCCAAGGTCACCTACCTGCAGAGGCAGCCCTGGCATGAGCCGGACGCGCAATAACCCGCTCGCCGACGACCTGGTCCGACCGCTGTTCCACACCTCGGTGTGGTTCTACGGCGCCGTGCTGGTGCTGTTCACGATCGTGCTGTGCGGCCTGGCGGCGTGGCTCTACCAGGTGTGGTACGGCATCGGCGTGGCCGGCATCAACTGGCCGGTCTACTGGGGATTCTACCTCACCAACTTCGTGTTCTGGATCGGCATCAGCCACGCCGGCACGCTCATCTCGGCCATCCTGCGCCTGGTCAACGCCCGCTGGCGGCGGCCGGTGACCCGCTGCGCCGAGGTGATCACCGTCTTCGCGCTGATGATCGGCGCGATGTTTCCGATCATCCACCTCGGCAAGCCGTGGCTGTTCTTCTGGCTGGCGCCGTACCCGAGCGCCCGCGACATCTGGCCCAACTTCCGCTCGCCGCTGGTCTGGGACTTCTTCGCCATCAACACCTATCTCACCGGCAGCCTGCTGTTCCTGATGCTGCCGATGATTCCCGACTTCGCGCTGGTGCGCGATCGCGCCACCGGCTGGCGCAGGCGCATCTACGGGGTCCTGGCGCTCGGCTGGCAGGGCACCACCAAGCAGTGGCACCGGCTCGAGGCGGGGATGCAGATCATGGCCATCGCCATCATCCCGGTGGCGGTGTCGGTGCACACCATCGTGTCGTTCGATTTCTCGATGGCCCACGTGCCGATGTGGCACTCGACCATCTTCGGCCCCTACTTCGTGGCCGGCGCCATCTTCAGCGGCATCGCCGCGCTCATCATCGCCATGGCGGTGCTGCGCCGCATGCTGAAGCTCGAGGCCTACCTGCACCCGGTGCACTTCGACAACCTGGCCAAGCTGCTGCTGCTGATGAGCCTGTTGTGGGGCTACTTCGTCTTCAGCGAGCGGCTCACCGTCTGGTACGGCAACTCGCCGTCGGAGATGGCGGTGTTCTGGGCGACCCAGCGCGGCGCCTACGCGCCGTTCTACTGGACCATGGTGGTCGGCAACTTCGTCCTGCCGCTCCTGATCCTGTCGTTCAAGCAGACGCGGACCATCGCCGGCGCCGTGGTGGCGTCGCTCGGCGTGCTGGTCGGCATGTGGCTCGAGCGGTTCCTGATCATCATTCCCGGGCTGGCCCACAAGGAGCTGCCCTACAGCTGGGGCAGCTACAGCCCGCGCCCGGTCGAGATCGTGATCATGGTGGCCACCTTCGCGGCGATGGCGCTGCTCTACACGCTCTTCGCCAAGGTGGTGCCGATCATCTCGATCTGGGAGATGAAGGTCGGCAACCAGCCGCACCCGCCGGCGCCGGCGACGGCCGAGCACGAGGACGAACTGGCCGGGCTGTGGAGGGCGAGGCCATGACCGCCGTCTACGGGCTCTACGACGACCCGGACGTCGCCCAGCGGGCGGTGGACGGCCTGCGCGCCGCCGGCGCCGCCGATGCCGACATCGTCGTGATGTCGTCGGAGCCGTTCGAAGAGTACGAGTTCAGCCACCGCGACAGCGCCACGTGGCTGCACTGGATCGCCGGGCTGGGCGGCGTCGCCGGGTTCGGCCTGGCGTACGCGCTCACCAGCTACACGCAGCAGGCCTGGCCGCTCGTCACCAGCGGCATGCCGATCGTGGCGCCGTGGCCCAACCTGATCGTGATCTTCGAGATGACGATGCTCGGCGCCATTGTGGCGACGGTGGTGACGCTCTTCATCACCGCCAAGCTGCCCAGCCGCCTGCCGCGGCTCTACGATCCCGAGGTGTCCAACGGCTACATCCTGGTCGGCGTGCAGCGGCCGGCGCCCGACGTGGCAGCCACGCTCACCGCCGCGCTGGAGCGGGCCGGCGACGGCCGCGTGCGGACAATCGAGTAGCGGCTGGCGGCCGGCGGCCAGGGGCTGGCGACTGGCGGCCGGCGGCGAACGCCGAGCATCATGACGCTCCAGCAGCAGTTCGGCCACATCGACATCTATCTGTTCGACCAGCTGCTGCGCGGCCGCATCCGCCCCGGCCAGCGGGTGCTCGACGTCGGCTGCGGCGGCGGCCGAAACCTCGTCTACCTGCTGCGCGAGGGCTTCGAGGTCTACGGCACCGACATCGACCCGGCCGCGGTGGCAGGCGTGCAGGCGCTGGCTGCCGACCTGGCGCCGGGCACCCCGGCCGACCGGTTCCGCGTCGAGCCGCTCGAGCAACCGTCGTTTGCCGTGGCGTCGATGGATGTCGTCCTCTGCAACACGGTGCTGCACTTCGCCCGCGGCCACGCCCACTTCGACCAGATGGTCGACAGCCTGTGGCGGCTGGTGGCGCCCGGCGGCCTGCTCTTCGCGCGCCTGGCGTCCTCGATCGGCATGGCCGACCGGATGCAGCCGCTCGGCGAGGGCCGTTACCATCTGCCCGACGGCAGCGATCGCTACCTGGTGGACGAGGCCCGGCTCGCCGCGACCACACGGCGACTCGGCGGCACGCTGCTCGATCCGCTGAAGACGACCGTCGTGCAGGACCAGCGGTGCATGACCACCTGGGTGATCGGGAAGCCGCACTCGCCATCGGTCGGCTGACCGACGCACCCGCCGGCGCGAGAATCGCCCGGTGACGCTGTCCGCGGACGTGCTCAGGCGCAGCGGCCGTCGGCGCACCTGCGGGTGCTGGCGACGACGTTCGGCGCCCACACCTCTTCTCAGAATCGCCGCGCGATGCATTCGGTGAACGGTGCCTTCGGCGATGCGGGCCAGCAGTGCGACTACTCTCGAAGGAGGTGACTGGCGCACACTCGGACCGGTCCAGCGACCCGACCAGGCGCCAGCGCGCCTGGCCGATGTTCGTTCTCGCCATCTGTGGCAACGTCGCGCTGCTCTCGATGAGCGTCTACCTGCAGCTCGCAGCCCTCTTCATGTCCGGCTACTTCGACGCTCAGCGCCAGCTGCAGGTGAGGGCGTTTGTGTTGCCGGACGGACAGGCGCTCGGCGGCGAGGTGGACCGACGGCTGGCGTTGTACGGCGTGACGCGTCAGGTGCAGTGGCAGACGGTTGCCTTCGCCGGCTATTCGATCTCGGCGGCGTGCGTCCCGGATTGGGAGTCCAGGCTGTGCCTGGAATTTCGCCTGCGCCATGGAGACTTGGTGGTCACCGCAGACAACCGGCTGACGGCAGCGGTCTTTCCAGATCTCGTAGTCACCGACCGGCCAATCACGGTTCGCGCCTCGAGCGATCCGTACGCATGGCGGTGGCTGCGACGCCGCAGGGCCGACATCGCCCTGCCGACCTCGTCTGGCGCCGCACCATAGGCGCGAACGGACATGCCATTCGACTTCGGCCGGGACGGCCCGCGGATCGACAAAGTCGACTTCAGCGGCGTGGCGGGTGGACTGCTGGCGCTGTGCTGCCTGGGCATGATTCTCGGAGTTCCGGGGCTGCGCTGGTCTCTGCTGCTGACGGTGGGCGTCGGCGGCGTCTTCGGCCTGGCGCTGGCGTTCCTGAGACGGCGCTGAATGACCGCGCGACGGCTTCCACGCTGGGCGGAACGTGCTCGATTCGTGCTGCTGCTGTCGGTCAACATCGGCGCTGTCCAGCCGGTTCTACCCGACGGCTTTCGATTCCCGGCACCGGGTGAAATCTCCGGGCGGTCTCAGCTGATCGCCGACTTCGACGGTGACGCCATCGACGACGAGGTCGGGATCCTGCTGGCCGAGCGCGGCCCGGGCTGGGTCGTCGTCGTCCGGATCTCGTCTCAGCGGCGCGACGGGTACATCAGGCTGGAGGAGGGCGACGACCTGCCTGAGACACTGAGGCTGACCGTCATTCCCCCCGGCATTCACCGGACTCTGTGCGCCACTCAGCCACGTCGTTGCCAGCCGGGCGAGCCCCGGAGTCTCGACCTGCAGCGGCCTGCGGTCGGCCTTACCCAGACGGAAGGCGCGACCGCGTATTTCTGGTGGTCGCCCTCGGCCGGCACCTTCTCGCGAACCTGGATCAGCGACTAGGCGGCTCCGCCCGCCCGATGCAACGCCAGGTCCAGCCGCCGGTCCGAGCTGCCGGGCGAGCTGGGCACGGCCAGCCGCTGCCCCGGCACGTCGAAGGGAGAGCAGGGTCGCTCTCCACTCTCGAGGGACCAATGTCCAAGCTCAACCACGCCGTCCTGATCGTCGCCGCCGCGGTCGCCGCCTCGGTCGCCATCGCCGGGCAGCGGCCCGCACCCGCTACCGAACCCCGCATCCTGTCGGGCGCCGACGTGGGCTTCCGGGTCGAAGGCACCGATCCGCGCACCGGAGGTCCGACGGGCACGTGGGTCGTGCGCATCGACGGGCAGTGGGTCGACGCCGTCCCCCGTTCCGGAATCCGCCCGGCGACGCAGCCCTAGCCGAGCCACCGCCGGCGCGGGAGAGACGCAGGGCAGGGCTTCCGCCTTCGCCAAGGCTACGGCGGACCGCCGTCGCCCGGAGAGGGGAGGCCGGTCAGCCCTGCCTCAAGGCAGCTCTGAAGAGCTGCCCTACGTACTCGAAGAGCTGCTCTGCGCAAGCGTCGGCCCGCTCATGGGAAGGGGCGGGGTGGTGACGTTGCCGCCGCAGACGATGACGCCGACGCGCTCGTCGGCCTCGGGCCGATAGGCGCCGCAGAGCAGGGCGGCCAGGGCCGCGGCCCCGCCAGGTTCGGCGAGGACCCGCGTGCGGTCCCACAGCATCGCCTGCGCCATCCGGATGGCGTCGTCGTCCACGAGCACGACCCGGTTGACGAACTGTCGCGTGACCGCGAGCGTCGTCTCGCCGACCTGCCGGGGCGCCAGTGAATCGGCGGCGATGCCGCCCGCCGGCGCGTCCACCGGCCGCCCAGCCGCCAGCGCCGCGGTCATCGTCGGGGCCGAGATGGGCTCGACGCCCACCACCCGCACGCGCCCCTGGTACCAGGACGCGACGCCGGAAATCAGGCCCCCGCCGCCGATGGCGACCAATACCGTGTCGATGCCGGGTGCCTGCCCCGAGAACTCCAGGCCCAGGGTGGCCTGGCCGAGGATGGTCTCGCACTGGTTGAAGGCGTGGACCTCGCGTGCGCCGGTCGCCTGCGCCCAGTCGCGGCTGGCCGCTAGCGCGTCGGCGTACCGCTCACCGGCGATGGTGAGGGTCGCGCCGGCGGCTCGGATCATCTCGATCTTCGACGGCGCCGCCACCGCGGGCACGAAGACGTGCGCTGGATGGCCGAGCGACGCGGCGGCGAAGGCCACGGCGGCGCCGTGGTTGCCGCCCGACGCGGCGACCACGCCGGCGGCCGGCACCGGCTGCAGCAGCAGGCTGGCGAAGGCGCCGCGGGCCTTGAAGGAGCCGGTCTTCTGGAGCAGTTCGAGCTTCAGCGTGAGCGGGAACGCCGGCAATCCGAAGGCAGCGCCGTCCAGGCCGATGACCGGCGTGACGCGCAAGTGCGGGCCGACCTTCGCGTAGGTGTCGCGAATGGCGTCAGGAGTGAGGGCGGAGAGCATGGGGGGCTGCCGGGATACCGTACTCTACTCGGATGAAGGGCGCATCCCGATGCTGCTCGTCCCGGTGACGCTCGCGCCCAGTGCCATCCATGGCCTGGGGGTGTTCGCGGCCCGGCCGATCCCCGCCGGCACGCCGGTGTGGCGGTTCACCGCGGGGTTCGATCTCGATCTCGATCCCGGGCTCGTCGAGGCCCAGCCGGAGCCCTCGCGAACGACGTTGCGCCACTACGGCTACGTCGATTCGCGCCTGCAGCGGTTCATCCTGTGCTGCGACGACTACCGGTTCGTCAACCACAGCGACGACCCCACGCTCCGCACCGAGCCGGGCGAGCCGCACGGCGTCGACGTGGCCGCCCGCGACATCGCCGCTGGCGAGGAGCTGACGATCGACTACGGCGTGGTCGAGGGGCGGCGGCCCGGCAGCGGATGAGTGATCAATAGGGATACGTCCGACCGTCGGTCGCCCTCGCGCGCGGGAAGCTGTCGCCCGACGGCGCGCTGAAGTACCACACCCAGCCTTCGCGCGCCAGATGGATCATGTAGCCGCTGTAGAACGGCCGCTCGGGCACGCCGCCGCGGCGCGCCTTGGCCCGCGTCAGCACCTCCGGCAGCGCCAGGATCTTCCCAGGAGCCGGAGCCGGCCGGTCGCTCGAGTTGCGCCCCTCCTGGACGAGCGCTCGGACCGTCGCCTCCTGGATCTGCAGCGTCAGGCCGGTGCGTGTCGGACTCGTCGATCCGGCATCGGTTTCCTGCCTCCAGCGCAGCTGGCGCCCCGGTGACGAGAACCGATAGCCGCTGGTGGCCTCGCCGCCGAGATCGACGACGCCGGTCGCGTCGACGCGGCCGATGTCGATCCGCGTGAGCACCGCGTCGCTGGCCCAGGCGCGGGCGATCGCCATCGCCCACGGCAGCGCCGCGACCGGCTCGAACGCGGCGAAGCCGCCGGGCGGGGGCGGCACGTCGAGGGTGCGCCAGCCGAACTCGGTCAGGCTGGCGAGAGCCGGCGGAGCCAGCGGCTGGTCACGTCGCGCCGACGGAGCGGTGCCGGGTGGCGCCTGCGGCCCGGTGGCCAGCTGGCTCACGATGCCGCCGACCCGCGTGACCCGCCACGCCACGAAGCCGCCGACGGCCACCGCCACACCGACGAGGCCGAGGATCAGCGCGGCCGCCACCGCGGTGGCGCGCCGCGCCGGTCGCAGGTCGATCACGACGGGTTCGCCCGCCGCCGTCCGCGGCGAGCTGCCGCCGAGGTCGTGGGGCAGGCCGCAGAAGCGGCAGGTGATCGAGGTGGCGCCGGCTGGTGGATCGTTCAGCGAGGCGCCGCATCCGGCACAGCGTCGGGCGGTGGGCATGTGATCCGCCCCCTACACGAAGTACGCCAGGGCGGCGAGGCCGACGATGAGCAGGCCGAAGAACGACTTGGCGACGACGCCGAGGACGAACCCGAAGAAGCCGCCCAGTCCGGCCATGCCGGCGCGCTTCAGGTCGGGGTTGCGGAACAGCTCGAACAGAAAGGCGCCCACGGCCGGGCCGACGATGATGCCGGGCAGCCCGAAGATCAGCCCGACCAGCATCCCGACACCGGCGCCAGCCACGCCCCACCCCGATGCCCCGGCCCGACGCGCGCCGACCAGGGTCGCCACGTTGTCGGCCAGCGACCCGACGATCGCCAGGAGCAGCAGGACGGCCAGGGTGGGCACGCCGATCCGCGTGAAGTCGTCGGCCCACGCCACGCCGGCGACGCCGGCGAAAATGAGGGCGATGGCCGGGACCGCCGGCAGCGCCAGCAGCGCGACGCCCAGCGCGACGAGGACCAGGCCCAGCACCAGGAGCGCCGCCGACACGCCCACATCATGCCCCGAGGCGCCGCGCTGCGGCTACTCGGCGCGAATGGCGGCGAGTGGATCGATGCGCATGGCGTGACGTGCCGGCACGACACTGGCCACCAGCGCCACCACGAACGCGAGCGCCGCCGCGGCGGCGAACGTCGGTGCGTCGGCGGGGTCCACGCCGGCCAGCAGCGCCTGCACCGATCGGCTGACGGCGAACGCCACGGCGAGTCCAACGGCGACGCCGATGCCGGCCAGCAGCGCCGTGCGGCCGAGCACCAGCGCCATCACCGCCGCCGGCCGGGCGCCGAACGCCATCCGGACGCCGATCTCCTGGGTGCGCGAGGCGACGACGAAGGCGAGCAGGCCGTGGATGCCGAGGCTGGCCAGGACGACCGCTACCAGCGCGAAGCTGCCGAGCGCCTGCACCTGCGCCGTCCGCGACGCGGTTTCGCGCGCGACGACGTCGGTGAGCAGGCGCGCGTCCGAGATCGGCTGCTCGGGGTCGGCGCGGGTGACGGCGCGGCGTACCGCCGCCAGCACCGAGGCGGCGTCGCCGGCGGTGCGGACCACGAGATCCTTCGGGGCATAGAAGACGATCGCGTCGTCGGGGACCTGCGACGAGGGCAGATACACCTGCGGCTCGCTCTCGCGTTCGAGGCCACGCACCCGGACGTCGCCGACCACGCCGACGATGGTGCGGTCGCCGATGGCGCCGCGATCGTTGGCGCTCGTGCCCATGGTGAACTGCCGGCCGATCGGATTCTCACCCGGCCAGTAGCGATCGGCGAACGACCGGCTCACCACCGCCACCGGGGTCGACTCCCCGGAGTCGGTCGGCGCCAGGGTGCGTCCGCCGAGCAGCGGGATGCGCATCGTCGCGAAGTAGTCGGGTGTCGTGTAGCGCAGGCTGGCGTGGCGCGCGTCCTCGGGCACGGTGACGCCGGGGATGACCACCGGCCAGATGCCGCCGCGCATCACCATCGGCAGGAAGCTGATGAACGCGGCGTTCGATACGCCGGGTACGGCGCGGACCTCGTCGAGCACCTCGCGGTAGAACTGTTCGCGCCGGGCCACGGCCGCGTACTTCGGCAGCGGCAGGGTGGTGCGGGCCGAGACGACGCCTCGCGGATCGAAGCCGGGATCCACTTCCTGGACCTGCCACAATGCCCGGACGAAAAGGCCGACCGTGACCAGCAGCACGACGGCGGCGGCCACTTCGGCGACGACGAAAGCCGCGCGCATGCGCTCGGCCGAGGCCCCGCCGAACACCCGTCCGCCCTGGCGCAGGTCCGCGCTCCGTGGGCCGCGAGCCAGCCGCCACGCCGGCGCCACGCCGAAACCGAGGCCGGTCGCCAGCGTGGCCGCGGCCGCGACGGCCAGCATGCGCAGGTCGGCCGTCGGCGCCGCCGCGATCGGCAGCGACGTCGGCACCAGGGCGGCCACGCGCGGCACGGCCAGCACCGCCAGGCCGACGCCGACCAGGCCGCCGCCGGCCGACAGCCACAGGCTCTCGGTGAGCACCTGGCGGGCGATGCGCCGCGGCCGCGCGCCCATCGCCATCCGCACCGCCAGCTCGCGCTGCCGCTGGACGCCGCGCGCCAGCAGCAGGCTCGCCAGGTTGGCGCAGGCGATGAGCACCACCGCCATCGACGCGCCGGCCAGGGCCAGCAGCATCAGCCGCGTCTGACGGGTGACCTCGTCGCGCAGGGCGATCACGGTGGCCCCGGTGCGGTCGTTGGCTTCGGGAAACGCCGTGGCGAGGCCGTCGGCGATGGCGTCGAGCTCGGCGTCGGCCTGGGCCAGTGTGACCCCGGGCGCGAGGCGACCGATCGCCTGCAGGAACACGTTGCCGCGATCCTCGAGGTCGGCGGGCGTGAACCGGAGCGGCATCCACAGCGTCGTGGTCCGCGAGGGAAACTCGAAGCCGCGCGGCATCACGCCGACCACGACGTGCGGCGTGCCGTTGAGCGTCAGGGTCTCGCCGAGCACGTCGAGTCGGCCGCCGAAGACCGAGCGCCACAGGCCGTCGCCGAGCACCACTGGTGGCGGTCCGCCGGCGGTCTCGTCGGCGGTCACGAACGTGCGGCCGAGGGCCGCCCGGGCGTCGAGGGTCTCCCAGAGGCTGGTGGTCGCCAGGGTCACGTCGAGACGCAGCGGCCCGGCCTGGGTCAGGGCGTTGGCCGAGGTGGTGGAGAACGCCGCCATCGCGGCGAACGATCGGCTCTGGCGCCGCCAGTCGTCGTAGTTGCCGGGCGACAGCTCCATGCGGGAGTAACCGCGGTGCGACTGGTCCTGCCAGAGCTTCACGAGTCGGTCGGGTGCCGTGAACGGCAGCGGCCGCACCAGCACGTGGTCGGCCAGCGAGAAGGCCGCCGTGGCGGCGCCGACGCCCAGTGCGCTCACGGCGACGACCGCCGCCGCGTAGCCGCGGTTGCGGCGGCAGGTGCGCAGCGCGTCGCGGGTGTCCTCGACGGCCAGGTCGAGGTGGGCGCGGGCGGCCGTGGCCACGACGTCGGCCACCGCAACGAGCCAGGCGGTCAAGCGCGCGACGCCGGTCCGGCCCCGGAGCTGCCGGGCGACGGTGTCGGCCATCTCATCGCCGTACTCTTCGCGCAATGCTGCCGGGCACAGGTGGAGCAGCCAGCGGTACCATCGCATCACGCCCTCCCGGGCACCACGCCGGTGGCGTGGGCGATCCGCACCATCGCCTGCAGGCGTTCGGTCTCGGCCCGGGCCACGGCGCGGCCGAACGGCGTGATGCGGTAGTAGCGTCGGCGTTCGTCGTCGAGTTCGGGCGCCGGCCGGGCGGCGGTCTCCTCGATGAGGTCCTGCTCGACCATCCGCTGGATCGAGCGATAGAGGGTGCCGGCGCTCATCCGCACCGCCCCGCCGGTCCGCGCGGCGACCTCCTGGATGATGGCGTAGCCGTGCCGGTCGTCGTCGGCCACGGCCAGCAGGATGTGGAAGGTCGCCGGGGGCAGCGGCAGCTGCGCGGCGATGTCGGCAGGGTCGACTGTAGCCATAGTGGATATAGCGTCTCTGCACATAGACGGCGGGGGAGTCCGAAAGGTTTGCAGTTCCTCAAACTTGTCTGGCCTCCAGAGGAAAGGGGTCAGACCCCTAATCTGGGCCGGCCCAGAAAGGGGTCTGACCCCTGTCGCGGTGGCATCGTATATACCAGCGGGGTGACATGACGCGACGGCTCGCAAGGCACGGGGTGATGGCGGTGGGGCTGGTGCTGGGAATGACCGGGGCCGCGGCGGCCCAGGCCACCACTGACGGGCGCCCGGCGCCGGTCGTCGAGGGCAGCATCGGCTGGGCCGGCTTCGGCGACGAGGGCGTCGTCCACCACGCGCTGGTCGGCGCTGGCGCCCGCGTTTACGTGTCGCCGCGCGTCAGCATCGGCCCCGAACTGCAGTACATGGTCGGGCCCGGTTCCGACCGCGACCTGATCCTCACCGGCAACGTCGTGTTCGACCTGCTCGCCCCCACCGCCGCCCGGCCGCGCCGGACGACGCCGTTTCTCGTCGCGGGCGGCGGGCTGTTCCGCCACAGCGATCGCTTCGCGACGGGCACGTTCTCGACCACCGAGGGCGCGTTCACCGTTGGTGTCGGCGTGCGCACGTGGCTGAGCGACCGCGTCTACGCCGCCCTCGACGCCAGGGCCGGCTGGGAGCCGCATCTGCGCCTGGCCGCCTCGTTCGGCGTCGTCCCGGGACGCTGATTCCGAGCCAGACAAGAAACGCCGGCGAGCCTGAAGGCCCGCCGGCGTCGATGTCCTGCCGACTCGAGGCGGCGTCTACCGGAACAGGAAGCGGAGTCCGCCCCAGAACTGGTAGTTGCTGTCGATGTCGCTGGCGCGATCGAAGAACACGCGGCCCTCGGTGACGAAGTACAGCGTCTTCTGGTCGGCCGCCTTCCACAGCGGGATGCCGAAGTGGATGAGGCCATTGGGGGTCAGCGAGTCGCTGTGGGTGAAGTCCCACAGCCCGAGGCCGGTGCCGATGTAGCCGCCGTTGGCGAACTTGTAGTTGAGCTCGCCGTCCACGAACAGGCTGGTCCGGTCGCTCTCGTCGACGTTGAACGCCACACCGACTGCCGGCGCGACGACCCACGAGCTGCTGCCGAGCCGCTTTTCCAGGCCCACCTTGCCACCCACCAGCGGGTCGCAGAACCCGGGCAGGAACGCCGTGCCCAGGCCGGCCGGGTCGTTCTCGTCGTACTGCCGGCGCTGCTTGCCGAAGAAGCCGGCGACGAAGGGCCGCAGCGACAGCTCACGCTCTTCGGCCAGCCGCGCCGCTTCGGCCTGGCGCGCGGCTTCGGCGGCGGCCGCCTCGGCCGCCAGACGCGCTTCCTCTGCCCGCCGCGCCTCTTCGGCCTTGCGCGCGGCCTCGGCGGCGGCGGCCGCCGCGGCGGCACGGGCTTCCTCGGCCTTGCGGGCTTCTTCGGCCCGCCGCGCCTCTTCGGCCTTGCGCGCCGCCTCGGCCCGCGCGGCCGCGGCTTCGGCGTCGCGACGCGCCTGCTCCCGGCTCGGTTCGCGGCTCATCAGCGAGATGTTTCCGCAGTCCTGCGGAATGACGAACGTGTAGGTCTCTTTGAGGTCGTCGATCACGAACTCGAAGGCCGGAAACGGCTTGGGCCCGTCCCACCGCACCAGGCGCAGGATGTCGGCGCGCCGGCCGCCGCGCCGCAGCGCCATCCACTGCAGGTTGCTGCCCGGGGCGATCGTCACCTCGCGCACGGCGCCGTCGGCGATGGCCTTCTTGACGTCCGCCTCGAGATGCGAGAGGCCGGCCAGCTGCAGGACGGTCGTGAGGTCGCGCTGGGTGACCGGCCGCGCAAAGGTGGTCTGCAACGCACTGATGGTTCGAATGGCCGGTGTGAATCGCGACGATCCACCCAGTCGCCGCACGGAATGCACGCGATCGCCCGCGGCCTGGGCCAGGGTCTCGGCGGGAAGAGCGATGCTCAGCAGCCCGGTTACGGCTGCCACACACATCGCGCTCGCTCGAGCGTTCAGCATGATGTTCATGTCACCTCGCACACGAATTCGGGTTGTGCCAGCCCCGCTGGGTCGAGGTGGCCGGCCCATTATAGACCCACACTCAAGTTTCGTCGCTCCTTTTCGGGCCATTCCCCTATTCGTGGCGTTGCTGTGGGGTCGGCGCCGGCATGGGGGCCACGCCGAATCGGGTAGACTCCCCGGCGCAAGGAGTCCGCGATGCGCATCGGCATGTTTGTGGCGGCGGCAGCCGTTCTGCTCCTGGGCCAGACAGCCCTGCCGCGGGCCCAGGCGCCCGCCCCGGCCGGCCCTGACCCGGTCCGCACCCTGGTGGGTCGTCTCGACCTGGCGCGCTACAAGGCAACCATCAAGGGACTGACCCAGTTCGGCGACCGGCGCCAGGGCACCGAGCGCAACCGCAAGGCGGTGGACTGGATCGAAGCGCAGCTCGAGAGCTACGGCTGCACGACCGCGCGGATCCACTACACCTACGCGCCGCCGCCGCCGGCGACCGCGCCCGCGCCCCGTCCGGCACCCGACCCGAACGCCCGCGCCGTCGGCGGTGGCCGGCCCCGAGGGATGCGGGCCCGGACCGGCGTCAACACCGACCCGATGCGGCAACCCGACGAGCGGCTGCGGGCGCTGAACAGCGAGCCGACCACTCCCGGGCCCCGCGAGGAGGTCTACTGCACCAAGGTCGGGGCGTCGCGGCCCGACGAGATGTACATCATCGGGGCGCACATGGACGGCCACGGGTGGGGCGAGGCCGCCAACGACGACGGATCCGGCACCGCGCTGGTGATGGAACTGGCGCGCGTGTTCAACATGCCGGACGTGGTCACCGAGCGGAGCATCCGCTTCGCCCTCTGGAACAACGAGGAGACCGGGCTGAACGGCGCCCGCGCCTACGTCGAGCAGCGCAAGGGACTGCAGGGCCGCGAGGATCCGCCGGGCTCGGGCCGCTATCCCGAGCCGCGCTGGCTGGGGATGATCCAGCACGACATGATGCTCTTCGACCACGGCATGCCGCGCGCCGACGGCACGGTGAGTCCGACGCAGCGCGCCGAGGCCGACGTCAACATCGAGTTCCAGTCCAACTCGCGGATGGCCGGCGACTCGCAGAAGCTGGCGTGGTTCCTCCACGCCGCCAACGCCGAGTACGCCACCGACTATCCGGCGCAGGTCGGCCCGCACATGACCAACACCGACTCGACGCCGTTCATGGACGAGGTCGCGGCGGTGAGCCTGCGCGAGAACGAACGCGGGGTGCACATCGGCAGCGGCTGGGACCCGCACTGGCACCAGCCCACCGACCTCTATGCGACCTTCTCGGACGACGATTTCCGCCTGGGGCTGAACGCCGCGCAGACGACGCTGGCCGGCATCGCCCGGCTGACCGGCGCCAAGGTGAAATAGATGGCGGCTAGCGGCTAGCGGTTCGCGGTTCGCGGCTCGCGGATCACGCGGCCCACCGGCGGGCTGCCGCGTCAGGCGGTGGCGAGCACGAGCAGGCCGAGGGCGATGAGCAGCGTCGCCACCGCGCGCCGGAAGACGCGCTCGGGGATCGCCCGCAGCAGGCGCTCACCGGCGAGCGTGCCGACGACGACGCCGCTGGTCGCAAGGGCAATCTGCGGCGACACGGCGGCCAGGGCGGCGCCCTCGGTCAGGGCGTAGACCGGCATCCGCGCCGCGTCGACGGCCAGCGCAATGGCGGTGGCGGTGGCGACAAACGCCGCTTTGGGCAGCGCGAAGCCGAGCATCGCGGCGGCGCGCAGCCCGCCCTGGTTGCCAATCAGCCCGCCAAAGAAGCCCGACGCGGCGCCGGCGACCCAGGCCATCGGACCGTCGAAGCGCATGCGCCGGGTCCAGCCCGCGGCCTCCCCGCTGCCGACGACGACGAGCATCGCGCCGACCAGGACGCGCAGCGCGGCCGGCCGCACGAACGCGCCGATCGCCGCCCCCGCCAGGGCCCCGGCGGCGCTGGTGGCGCCGAACCGGACGAGCACGGTGCGATCGACGTGGCCGCGCAGCATCCAGAAGCGCAGCGCCGTGCCGACCAGGTGCGGAATCGACACCGCGGCCACCGCGAGGCGGGCGTCGTGCTGCAGCGCCAGCGTGGGGGTGAGCAGGCTGCCGATGCCGAACCCCGAGACCGCGGCGATGGCCCCGGCGGCCACGCCCACCAGCGCGACCAGCAGGTCGAACCCGCCTATGCCCACCGCCTCATCGTCGCGGCGATGGTGACACAGCGGCGGCGAAGGCGTCGAGGCGGACCCGCTCGCCTCGACGCGGTCGCCCGACGCTTACCGCCGTCCGGTCCGCCTGGCCTCGACGATGACGCCGGCGCTGGTGCAGGTCCAGTACAGGTTGCCGTTGCGAGCCACGGCGATGTCGGTCGGCTCGGGGTCGCCCTCGTCGATGGTCCGCAGCGCGCCGGTGCGCAGCGTCAGCGATCGGACGCGGTTCCGGCCGCCGGCCGACCCCGGCACGCCCGGTGTCGGGACCTCGGTGAAGTACAGCGTCTCGCCCTTGTGATCGAGCGCGATGCCGGTCGGCGACGCCAGACCAGTGAGGAGCGGCGTCACCTGCCCGGTTGCCGCCGAGCGGCGCAGGATGACGCCGGCCGACTTGCAGGTCCAGTAGAGATCGCCGCGGCGCGACACGACGACGTCCACCGGCTCCGGTTCGCCGGCGTTGAGGACGAACTTGCCGCCCGCGACGATCGCCGAGACGTTGTTCCGTCCACCCTGCGACCCGGGCACGCCCGGCGTCGGCACCTCGGTATAGACCACGGCGTGGCGCCGCCACACGGTGATGCCCGACGGCTTGTCGAGGCCGCTCGCAAACAGCGACACTCCGGCGTCGTCCATCAGCCGCAGGATCACGCCCGCCGACTTGCAGGTCCAGTAGACGTCGCCGTCCGAGGCCACGGCGAGATTGGTGGGTTCAGGTTCGCCGGTGGTGATGACCTCGATCTCACCGGTGGGCAGGTCGAGCCGCGACACGCGGTTGGTGCCGCCCGCCGACCCGGGCACTCCGGGCGTGGGCAACTCGGTGAAGTAGAGTTCGTCGCTGCCGCGGATGGCGATGCCGGTCGGGCGCTCGAGCCCGCTGGCGATCACGCTGGTCGTGAAGCGCGGTGTGGCCGTCGCCGCGCCGTCCTGCGCCGCCAGCGGCGACACGACTCCCAGGAGCGCCGCCAGCGCGGCGCCGATCGTTGCCTTCATGTCTCAACCTCCTCGAGCCCCGCGGGATCGGTGCGGGTCACGAGCAAGGAACAGCGGTGCGACGCCGGAAGTTCCCGCCAGGCCGGCGTATCATGCGGTGGTGGCCGACGATCGGCGGACCCGCTTCGAGCGCGAATGCGTCGTGCATCTCGATGCCGTGTATCGCGCCGCCCGCCGCTTCACGCGCGACGACGACGCCGCGCGCGATCTCGTGCAGGACACGCTGGTGCGGGCCTATCGCGCCTTCGACACCTTCGCGGCGGGAACCAATGGCCGTGCCTGGCTGTTGTCGATCGTGTACTCGGTGTTCATCAACGGCTACCACCGCCAGCGGCGGCGCCCGGCCACCGTGTCGATGGAGGCGCTCGAAGCGCGGTTCGCCGATCGTCTGCTCGCCGCCCCCGATGCCGGCCTGGCGGAGGCGTGGACCGACGCCGAGGTGCTGGCGGCGCTCGACGAGCTGCCCGAGGAGTTCCGCGCCACGGTGCTGCTCGTCGACGTGGACGAGTTGACCTACGACGAGGCAGCGGCCGCACTCGGCTGCGCGGTGGGCACCGTGCGCTCGCGGCTGCACCGCGCCCGACGCCTGCTCGCCGCCGCGCTCGACGACTACGCCCGTGCGCGCCGGCTCGTAGCGGCCCGGAAGGAGGAGCGATGAGCGCGCCCGGCCATCCGACCGAGCGGCTCGTCGACCTCGTCGACGGCCGGCTCGCCGCCGCCGAGGCCGCCGCGATCGAGCAGCACCTCGCCGGCTGCGCCGAGTGCCGCCGCGAGGTGGCCTGGCTGAAGGCGTGGCACACGGCGGCCGGCGTCGCGCGCGACGGCGCTGCCGCTCCCGCCGATCTGCGGGCGCGGATCGCCGCGGCGCTCGACGAGGTCGATCGGGCCCAGGCGCTGGCCAAGGCGCCGGCCGCAGCGTCCGGTCGACGCGGCTGGTTGTGGGCCGGCCTGGCGGCTGCCGCGATGCTGCTTCTCTACCTCGCCGGGCCCTGGCGTCCGACCGCCGTCGACGCGGTGGAGGTGGCGCGCCGGGATTTCGCGGCGGTGCAGTCGGGCGCGGTCGCCTTGGCCGAGCAGACCAACGATCCGACGGCGCTCGAGCGTTACTTCGCGGCCGCGCCCGGGCCGCGCGTGCGTGTCATCGACCTCGCCATGATGGGCTGGACGCTCGAGGGTGGCGCGTCGCGGCCGTTCGCCGGCCAGCCGAGCGCGCTGTACGCCTACCGGGCAGCCGACGGCCGGCACCTCGTCTGCCAGATGTACGAAGGGCAGCTTGCCGCCCTGCCGCCCGCCGACGCCGTCCAGCGGCAGAACGGCTTCGAGTTCCGGGTTTACACCCGGGACGGCGTCACGCTGGTGTTCTGGCAGGAAGGCGAACTGGTGTGCGTCCTGGCCTCCGACCTGCCGGCGGCCGAGGTCGTCGCCCTGGCGACCGCCAAGGCCATGGCCCCGGCCTAGGCGTTTCGATCAACACTGGGAGACTCTCCGCGGCGCCACCTCCGGATCCTGGCGTCCGCACCCTGGAGGACTCGCATCATGTCGCTTTCGATTGGCAGCGTCGCTCCCGACTTCGAGGCCCAGACCACCGAGGGGCCGATCAAGTTCCACGACTGGATCGGCGACTCGTGGGCCGTGCTCTTCTCGCACCCCAAGGACTTCACGCCGGTGTGCACCACCGAGCTCGGCTACATGGCGAAGCTCAAGCCCGAGTTCGACAAGCGCGGCACCAAGATCATCGGGCTGAGCGTCGACCCGGTGGAACGCCACGCCGGCTGGGCCGCCGACATCGAGGCCACGCAGGGCCACAAACCCAACTTCCCGATGATCGGCGACCCGGAGCTGAAGGTGTCCAAGCTCTACGGGATGCTGCCGGCCGAGGCCGGCGAGACCTGCGAGGGCCGCACCGCGGCCGACAACCAGACGGTCCGCAACGTCTATGTCATCGGCCCGGACAAGAAGGTCAAGCTGCTCATCGCCTACCCGATGTCCACCGGGCGCAACTTCGACGAGGTGCTGCGCGTCATCGACTCGCTGCAGCTCACCGCGAAGCACCGGGTGGCCACACCGGTGAACTGGCAGCAGGGCCAGGACGTGATCATCCTGGCGTCGGTCAGCGACGACGAGGCGAAGACGATCTACCCGAACGGCTGGAAAGCGCCGCGGCCGTATCTGCGCATCGTGCCGCAGCCGCAGTAGCTACTCTTCCCCGGGCGGGTGCACGGCGGTGGCCGACGGCTTGAGGCGCGTCGGCCGGGCGGGAACCCCGACGACGAGCGTGTCGTCGGGGACGTCGCGCCGCACCACCGACCCCGCCGCCACCATCGCGCGGGCACCGATGACGACGCCCGGTAGCACCGTGCTGCCGGCGCCGACCAGGGCGCCTTCGCCGATCCGGACGTTGCCGGCCACGGTCACGCCCGGACCGATGGTCGCGAAGTCGTCGAGGACGACGTGGTGGCCGAGGTTGGCGGCGCGGTTCACGAACACGTGGTCGCCGAGGCGGGCGGCGGCGCCGACGACGACGCCTGCGCCGACGAAAGTGCCGTCGCCGAGCCGGGCTGATGCGGCCACCACCGTCGTCGGATCGACCAGAGCGGCCGCGAACCGCAGCCCGGCGGCGGCGGCGGCCTCGACCAGTTCACGCCGACGAATCGGACTGAACGCACAGGTGATGCACGGCACCACCCGCTGTGCTGGCTCGAGCCCGCCGAGGTCGACGAGCGGCCGTCGATCGAGCAGCCGTGGCGGCAGCGGCGATGCGTTCACCGCCGCCGCGACGGTGAGGCCGGCACGCTGGCAGGTTTCCTCGACGTCCACCACCATGGGGCTGCGGACGCCGAAGAGCACGATCGCACGACTGTCGTGGCCCATGGACATCCGGCCGCTACATGCGCCAGTAGCGGAAGTTGACGCCGTCGGCGATTGTCGCGAAGAAGATCGCCCACAGGAGCAGCGCGAACCACACGCCGGTAATCAGCGCCGCCAGCCACCTCGGCAGGCGGCACGCCAGCCACGCGTACATCGTCACGGCCCTCCGGCAAGGAAGATCCTGAACACGGCCAGCGCCGACGCCAGGTCAGGCTCTTTGGTCCAGGCAAAGCCGATCATCACGAAATTGAAGGTCACCAGCCAACCCCCGACTGCCAGAGCCGCCGCGGCGGTGCCCCCGCGCGTCCGCTGCCCAAGGATCCGGCCGGTCCACGCCTGCGACACCACCAAGCCGACGCCGTGGTACAGCCCCCACGCGACGAAGTTGAGCGACAGGCCGTGCCAGACGCCGACCGCGAGCATGGTCGCTACCAGGCCCGCCCAGCGGCGCCGGGTGGTGGCGAACACGGCGGAGAACACGTAGTCGCGGCACCAGCCGGTCACCGAGACGTGCCACGCCCGCCAGAAGGCCGCCAGGTTCGTGCGCAGCAGCGGCCGGTCGAAGTTCTCCATCACCCGGTGCCCCAGCAGCAGGGCGAAGCCGATCGCGATCGACGAGTAGCCGGCGAACTGGAAGTAGAGATTGAGCCCGAAGTCCAGGCAGTCAAGGTACTGGTAGGCGGCGCTCGCCGGGGCAAAGCGCGGCTTCATCGCCGGGAACAGCTTGTCGCTCAACAGGTAGTTGCTGATGACGACAATCATCGCGTAGCCGTAGAGAATCCGTTCGAGTGCCGCCGAGAACCGCGGCCAGTCGAGCTGCGGGCGCTCGGCGGCGAAGGCCGGAAGGCGATGGACCGGCCCGGCGACGATCGTCGGCAGGAAGAACAGGTACGCCAGCAGCAGCCGCGGGGCCGGCGGCTGCAGTTCGCCGAGGTGACACTCGATGAGCACGTGCAGGCAGCGCAGGGTGTAGAACGACAGGCCGAGTGGGATCACGAGCCCGCCGTCGAGCAGTCCACGCACCGGGTCGAGGGCCTTGAAGGCGAAGAGCACCACGACGACCAGGCCCATGGCACCAGGCATCCACCGCGACCCGGGGCGTCCGCCACGGCGCGTGGCGACGATGACGATCAGCGTCAGCGCAGCCAGGACGACCAGCGACCGCGGGTCGGCCAGGCCCAGGAACGTCGCCGTCATGACGGCGGCGGCGTCGGGTCTGACCCGCGCCGGCACGATCCAGGCGACGATGACGGTTGCGATCAGCCACCCGAGGAACGTCGGGTCGGTCGCGCCGGTGACGGTCATCTGCCGCCGGCGCCCCCGTCGAGTACCCGATCGATGTCGGCGAACAGGCGCCGGCGGAACGCCGCGGCGCCGGCCGGCGCCAGGTGCAGCGGCTCGTAGAACGACTCGTCCGGCTCGATCTCCGGATAGCGCAGCATCGTCAGCGCGCGTCGGCGGTCGCCAAGCGGCCGCAACAAGGCGTCGACACGGTCGTCGAGGAGACGGTGATAGGCCGCGGAGTGGCGGTTCCGAGGCTGGGCGAAGACCAGGATCGGGATGCCGGAGTCGATGAGCCTCGCCAGTTCCTGCCGCAGACGCTCGCGGGAGGAATCGCCGAGGTCCTGCGAGATCCAGGCGATGTCGGTGGAGACCTCCCGGTCCCAGCGGTCGTGCGGCTGGGCGAGGCGCGCGCAGATGTCATGACCGGCGCCGGCCACGACGCCCTCCTTGAACGCGGCGCGGCGCCGCAGCAGCGGCGACAGGAACCGCTCGCGGAGGCGGCGTCGCGCCACCCGGTACGGCGATGGCGGCGCCGAGGCGGTCACCAAGGCGGTGCTCTGGATCAGGATGAAGTCGGGCCGCCCGGCCACGATGTCGCCAAGATAGGGATAGAGCTCGTGCAGCCCCTGGCCGATGGCCGCGACCGGCAGCACCGCCGGAGGGCCATCGTCGGCACCTTCGAAGGCGCACCATCCGCCCGAGATGCCGAGCATCACGCCGCGGGGCCGATTCGGCCGGTGTTCGCCGGTGAGGAAGGTGCCGATCTGGTTGGCGATCTGCGGGTCGGCAGCCGAGGCGCCGCGGGCGGCGGCGACCGCCTGCTCGGCGAGCCCGTAGCCCAGGGGGGCGACGAGGCACAGACAGACCGCCCAGGCGGCGGCCGGCGCCGGTGGTGTCATCGCCCGGTGTCGCGCCGGGCGATCATCGCCACGACGTGGCCGATCGAGCGCATCTGCATCAGCTCTTTCGGAGTGAAGCGGAGTCCGAATCTGCGTTCCAGGGCCATCGCCAGCTCGATCTGTGCGTACGAATCCCAGCTGGGAACGTCGTCGGGCGTAGTGGCCGCCGTGATGGTCGACGGGTCGACCTGGAGCAGCCCGGCCGCCACCGAGCGGACGACGTCGAGCACCGAGACGGCGGCGGTTTCAGCCGGGGGGGCGGCCGATACCCGTTCGAGCAGTGCGTCGAGCCGGACCTTGCCGGAGGGCCCCCGGGGCAGGTCGGCCATCAGCACGACCCGATCTGGCCGCCGCTCGGGGGCGAGGCGCCCGGCGCACTCGGCGTGGATCGCGGCGGCGTCGCGGCCGTCGTCGACCACCGCGCAGACGACGATGATCTGCTCGAACGTCGGGTCGTCGACGCCGATGACCTCGACGTCGCGCACCCAGTCGAGCGCGGCGATCACCCGCCGCACGTCCTCGGGATGGACCGTGATGCCGCCGCGCTTGATGACCGCCTTCCGTCGCCCGGCGAACACGTAGCAGCCGTCGGCATCGAGGCGGCAGAGGTCGCCGGTATCGAGCCAGCCGTCGTGCAGAACGGCGGCGGTGGCGCCGGGATCGGCGAGATAGCCATCCATCAGGTGGTCGCCGGCGATCTGCAGGCGTCCGACCACGCCCGGCGGGCAGGCCGTGCTCTGGTCGTCGACGAGGCGGAGCCTGCAGTCGACCGGCTTGCCAAGCGTTCCCCGGCGATACGATGCGTCGTCTGGCCCGCAGTACAAGGAACCCGACACGGTCTCGGTCATCCCGTAGAAATTCGACAGCCGGACGCCGAACGTCGTTTCGAACTTTTCCCACAGCGCTTCGGGCAGGTATCCCGCCGTCGACACCACATGCCGGAACGACGGCGTCCGAAAGAGGTCGGCGCGATCGGCGAAGAGGCGAAGGACCATCGACAGGATCGTCGGCACCGCCAGGAAGTGCGTGATGCGCTGTCCGGCCAGCAGCGCCGGCAGGCCTGGCGCCGTCTGCGACGTGAAGAGACCGGGCCGCACGACGTGCATCCCGGTGAGCAGCGCCGCGACCGGCCCGTGGACGAGCCCGTCGGTGTGGTGCATCGGCAGATAATGGAGCAGCGTGGCATCGGGGCCGTAGCCGAACACGGCCGCGAGCGTGTGCATGTGGCGGAAGAGGGCCCGTCGCGAGATGACCACGCCCTTCGGCGTCGACGTGGTGCCCGACGTGAACATCACGTAGGCAGTCGCGCCCTCGTCGATCTCGGCCCAGTGGAGGTCGGCGCCATCGGTGGAGACGGCGTCGAGTGACCATCGTGCCGTCGTCCGGCGCGATCGGCGCCAGGGCAGCCAGTCGCCCGGACCCGACCGGCCAGCTGCGGCCCCGCCGGCGACCAGCAGCGGCACCGCCGCGTTCTCGCCGGCCTCGGCCACGGCCGGTGCGACCGCGCCGTCGACGACCGCGGCGGCCGGCGCCGCGCGCGCGAACATGCGGCGGAGCTCGTCGCCGGCCGCCAGGGGATCGATGACGACAGCCGGAAAACCCGAGGCCAGGCAGGCGGTGAGCGCGGTCACGAAGGCCGCCGGGTCGGCCGTGGCGAGCGCGACCGGCTGTCCGGCGACGACGCCGGCGTGGCGCAGCGCCGCCGCGACGGCACCAGCCCGTCGCGTGAGCTCGACCCCGGATAGGGCCGGCTGTCCGGGCAGCACCAGCGAACCCAGCTTGACCCCAATCACCCGGCCCTGCACGTTCGTGCTCATCGGCGCACGCTCATCCCGATGTATCGTCCGCGGGCCAACGTCACATCAGAAGCGACAGCACCGGAGCCGGGCGTTCTTACTTCAGCGTCAGGCTCTCGCCGGGCAGGCCGGGCGTGTGCGCCGGCCGCCGGCGCGCCTTGGTGGCCTGTTCGAAGGCGTAGCCGAGCCCGATGAGCCTGGCCTCGCTGAACGCCGGGCCGACGAAGGAAATGCCCACCGGCAGGCGGTCGCTGGTGAAGCCGGCCGGCACGATGAGATCGGGGAAGCCGCTCAGGTTGGCCAGGTTCGAGCCCGAGGCGCCGTCGCCACCCGGCGTCTCGGGCGGGGCGCTGATGAAGGCCGGCCGCCGCGACGCCGTGGGGTAGACGTAGGCGTCGAGATTGGCGGCGCTGAGCACGCCTTCCACGGTGGCGCGCACCAGCGGCAGGCCGTGGTCGCGCACCGCGGTATAGCGATAGCTGTCAATCGGTCCGCTCGACGCTTCGCGCTTGAAGAGCGTCCACCGCGGCGGGTTCGGCCCGGCGCCGTCGGCGCGCATCGCGGTGAGCCGGTCCGACTTCTCGATCATCTCGGCCAGCGTGCGGGGGAACCCGGGCTTGAGCGTCGCCAGGTAGGCGCCGACCTGCACCGGGAACTCCGGGTAGCGCACCGCCGTGTAGAACTCGCCCTTGGCGTCGAGCAGCCAGCGCGGGAAGCGGATGTCGACCACCGTGGCGCCGGCCGCGCGCATCGCCTGCAGCGCGGTTTCGACCACCCAGTCCACCTCGGCGTCCTGGCCCATGAAGTCGCGGGCGACGCCGATGCGGGCCCCGCGCAGCGCGTTGGCGTTCAGGTACTTGGTGTAGTCGCGCTCGAAGCGGCCCTGGCTCTTGCTGGTGGCGGCGTCGGCGGCATCGACGCCGGTCATCACGCCCAGCGCCACCGCCACGTCGGCGACGTGACGGGCCATCGGCCCGCCGGTGTCGAAGCTCAAGGCCAGCGGGATGATGCCGTCGCGGCTGAGCAGCCCGTGGGTGGGCTTGAGCCCGACGATGCCGTTGGACGTCGACGGCCCGCGCACCGATCCGCCGGTGTCGGTGCCCAGGCCGAGCGGCGCGTAGCCGGCGGCCACCGCCGCGCCGCTGCCGCCCGACGACCCCGACGGTGTGCGGGCCGGGTCGTGCGGATTGCGCGTCTGTCCGCCCAGTGAGCTGAACGCGCCGCCGGAGGCGAACTCCGACAGGTTGACCTTGGCGAGAATCACCGCGCCGGCGTCGCGCAGCTGCTTGACGACGAAGGCGTCATCGGGCGGCACCGACCCCTCGAGCAGGATCGACCCGCCCGTGGTCGGCAGGTCGGCGGTGTCGAAGTTGTCCTTGAGGACGATCGGAATCCCGTGCAGCGGGCCGCGCTTGCCCTTGGCCTTGCGCTCGGCGTCGAGCGCCCGCGCCGTCTCCAACGCCCGCGGGTTGAGGGTGAGCACGGCGTTCAGCTTCGGCCCCTGGTCGTCGTAGGCCTCGATGCGGGCCAGGCCGAGCTGCACGAGCCGCTCGGAGGTCACCGCCCCGGCGTCCATCGCCGCCTGCAGCTGCGCGATCGTCGCCTCGTCGACGTCGATGGTCTGCTGCGCGTACGCGTGCGGAGCGGCAACAGCCGCGACCAAGGCCACCAGCACTCGAATCGTCATGCGTTCTCCCTGGCCCCCGAGCCCCGAGTCCCGAGCCCCGCCCTAGTGGTAATGCCCGTGTTCGGGCGACCACACCTTGCCGGCCATGGGCGTCATGGACGACGACTCGCCGTAGGAGAAGATCCCGGCGGCCACCGCACCCACCACCGCGGCGACGGCCAGCAGGGCGAAGATCCGCGCACTCCACGACCACGGCTGCGTCGCGGCCTTGGCCTCGCAGCAGTGCTTCCGCTTCTTGCCGCTGCCGCACGGACAGAGGTCGTTGCGGCCGGGTTTGCTGTGACGCGACATGGGCAGCTCCCTTGGTACGGGACGAGGGCATCCGTCCCCGGGAGGACGATCGTGTCGATCTCGGGCGGGCGGGTCAAGCCGCCTCGCCGAAGCGGCAGGGTGTCCGGCCGCGGAGGCGGGTAAAGGAATCGGCGGCGCCGACGTATAGTCTCCCCATGACCTTCCACCCGCTGGCCCGCCGGGCCGCCGTCGCGCTCGTCGCCGTCAGTCTCGCCGCACCCGCCCTCGCCCAGTCCCAGGCCCCGGCCAAGCCCTTCGAACCGACGGTCGGCCAGGCCGGCAAGGACGTCGTCTGGGTGCCGACGCCGCAGCCGCTGGTGGAGAAGATGCTCGATCTGGCCAAGATCGGGCCGGGCGACGTCCACTACGACCTCGGGTCGGGCGACGGGCGCACCGTGATCACCGCCGCCAAGCGCGGTGCCCGCTCGTTCGGCATCGAATACAACCCCGACATGGTCGAGCTGTCGCGGCGCAACGCCGCCGAGGCCAAGGTGTCGGCCGACCGCGCCACCTTCGTGCAGGCGGACCTGTTCGAGACCGACTTCTCGAAGGCCAACGTGGTCACGTTGTTCCTGCTGCCGTCGATCAACATGAAGCTGCGCCCGAAGATCCTCGACATGCGGCCGGGCACGCGCATCGTCGCCAACACCTTCACGATGGAGGACTGGCAGGCCGACCAGACCGAGACGGTGACTGGCGACTGCGTCAGCTGGTGCACGGCGCTGCTGTGGATCGTCCCGGCCAAGGTCGAGGGGAGCTGGCAGGTGGGCAGCGACACGCTGGTGCTGAAGCAGAACTTCCAGATGCTCGAGGGCACCTTCGCCGGCCAGCCGATCACCGACGCCAAGATGACCGGCGACGAGATCGCTTTCACGGTCGGCGGCGGCGCGCGCTACACCGGCAAAGTGACCGGCAACAGCATCGCCGGCACGATCAGCACCGGCGGCAAGTTCTCGGCGACGAAGCAGTAGGGGTCAGACCCCTTTCTGGGTGGAGCCAGAATAGGGGTCAGACCCCTTTCAAGACGGGGCCAGACAAGGTGCAGATTCTGCGTGGGCTGTCGGCGGCGTGCGGCTTCGTGGCCGGTCTCTTCGTGATCGGCGAAGCGCTCGCCCAGGACGCGAAGGACAAGGAGTATCCGCACGCCTTCCCGCGCAAGGGCGTCACGCAGATTCTCGACAACGCCCGCGTCACGGTGTGGGAGGTGAACTGGCGCCACGGCGACGAGCAGCCCTACCACCGCCACCGCTACGACATGGCCGGTGTCTACCTGCGCTACGGGCCGATCGTCGTCACCGCGCTCGACGGCACCGCCAACACCGGCCAGGTGTTCGAGGTGCCGCGGCCGTACTTCCAGCCCAAGGGCATCACCCATCGCGAGGAGGCCCATGCACCCGGGCAGCCCGAGCGGCTGGCGATCATGGTGGACCTGAAGGACAGCGCCACCGACATGATGTTCATCGACGACCCCGAGCCGTCGGCGTGGCCGCGCGACGGGGCGAAGAACGTCCTGGAGAACGCCCGCGTCCGGATGTGGGATTACACCTGGGCGGCGGGCAGCCCGGGCGTGAAGCGGGTGTATCGCAGCGACGTCGTCGAGATCGTGGTCACCGGCGGCACCGTGAAGATGACCGGCGCCGACGGCAAGGCCGAGACCCGGGTCCTCGCCCCGAAGGACGCCCGCTACGTGTCGCGCGGCACGGTGCGCACCGACGAACACGTCAGCGGCAGCCCGCGCGTCATCGCGATCGAGCTGAAGTAGTCGGGAGCGGGGAGCGTCAGTAGGTCTTCCTGGCCACCCACTCGCGGTACAGCGAGTCGGTGACGACGTAAATCGGGCCGTCCTTCATCACCACGTCCTGCTTCACCAGGGCCGCCAGCGCCGCCTGCACGCTCGAGGTGCCGGCCAGTCGATGCCGCGTCCGCACGTCGGCCGACAGCATCTCTCTGCCGTCCTCCAGCACCAGGGCGCGCAGCACCGCGCGCTGGGCCAGCGTGAGCCGCTGCCACGACTCCTCGAACATCGTGTGCTGCTCGTCGAGCAGACGCGTCAGCGTGAGGTGCAGATCGTCGAGCCCGGCGCCGCGCCGGCCGGCTTCGTGGACGTCGTCCCACGTCTCGTGGGCGAGCCGCTGGACGTCGTAGGGGACGTTGCCGGCCAGATCGACGATGGCGGCGCCGAGGCCGGGTTCGGGCTTGATGCCCGAGGCCTTGAAGCGGCGTTCGAGGAACTCGCCGAACGCCGGCGCATCGATCTTCTCCAGCCGCATCACCGGCCCGGCCTTGTAGAACGGGCGCTTCGGGCTGACCATCCTTTCCATCAGCGACGGCTCCGAGCCGGCGAACACGTAGCCGACCTGCCGCTGGTCCTGCACGGCGGCGCGCAGCGCCGCTTCCACCGCGTCGCCGGCGTCGAAGGCCTCGACGGCCTGGAACTCGTCGAGCGCGATGGCCAGGCGCTGCTGGCGGGTGGCGGCGATCTTCGCCGGCAGCGCGAAGACCTCGGCGGCCAGCCGGGCGGCGTCGCGGGCCGAGCGCACGGTGGGGAAGGCCAGGGAGAAGCCGGCCTCGCCGGTGGGGGCGGCGTCGAAGCGCACTTCGGGACGCATCGACTGCAGCAGCTCGGAGGTCCAGCGGCGCAGCCGGCTCACCGGGGTGTCGGCGGCGATGAGCGCCCGGGCGTAGGCCTCGAGGAACCCGACATAGGAACTCGACGCCGCCACGGTGACCTCCACGGTGAGCACCCCCTCGCGGCCGAGCGTGCGCAGCACGTCGCGGACCAGCGAGCTCTTGCCGTAGCGGCGCGGCGAGATGAGGAACACCTTCTGGCCCGAGGCCAGGTCGCGGCGCAGCCGCTCGCGCTCGTCGTCGCGGTCGGCGAAGGCGTCGGCGCCGACGATCTCGCCGTAGACGAAGGGATTGGTGGCAGCCATTACGTGATTATACGTAGTGGCTACGTCGAGTGACGTAGCCGGCGACCGGGGCCGCGTGCCGCTCCGGCGGCGTCCGGCGGCGTCCGTCGCCCGGAGGGCTCGTGGTCTGCACGGGCCCCATACAGGCGGCGTGTAACTGTTTCCCGCTGCTCCGCTGACAAATTCGCAGATCGCATCGTGATCATCACGCGGATTCACGCAAAACGCCCGTTCGACAGCGGAGTGACGCCTGGCAGCCGGATTGCAGAGCTGGCGAGCGCGCCGTTTCGGAAACCCCCAGCCGGAAGGAGCGGAACCGCTATCGACTGACGAGCCGCATCGATGTCCTCCGGGCCGGCCCTCGACGTGCCGTGGCTCGCCGCCGCCACCACCCTGCACCTGGCGGTCGCAGCCCTGGTGAACCACACCCACCAGGGTCAGCGTGCGTTCTCGCCCCTGGCGCTGGTTTCGGTCGCCCTGGCCGGATCGCCCTGGGCCTTCCCCGGCGGCGTCGGTGTCACCGTCGGCTTCCTGGCCCATCTGGCGTGGGCCGCCGTGTGCACCCGGCTTGCTCCGTCCGCCGCCGTCGCCTCGGCGGCGCCCCCGCCACCGAGCCGTCCGGCCGCGACGCCCCGCCCGCAACGCACCGGGGACAGCCGTCCGCGCGGCTTCGTGTCGACGCCGGTGCTGGCCGTGCTCGTCGAGAGCGCCGAGATCAAGACCTTCCGCCTCGCCCGTCCCGACGGTTTCGACTTCACGCCCGGTCAGTTCCTCACCGTCAGGCTGCGCGCCGACGGCCAGGACGTCGTGCGCTGCTACTCGCTCAGTTCGGCGCCGGCGGCACGCGGCTACCTCGAGATCTCGGTGCGCCGCCAGGGCCGGGTGTCGAGTGCGCTGCACGCCCTGGCCCGCCCGGGCAGCTTGCTCAGCGTCCGCGCCCCGGCCGGGCACTTCGTCTACCCCGGTGGCGACGATCGGCCCCTGGTGCTGCTGGCCGGCGGCATCGGCATCACCCCGCTCATGAGCATGCTGCGCCACGCGGTACTCACCGACCCGACCCGTCCGGTGACGCTGCTCTACTCGGCGCGCGACCTCGGCGAGTTCGCGTTTCGCGACGAGCTGCTGACCCTGGCCCGGCGTCACGACCAGCTCCAGCTCTGTTTCGCGGTGACGCGGGGAGCGGCGCCCCCCGACGTCCATCGCGGTCGCATCGACGAACGGCTGATCGGTGCGGCGGCGCCGGACATCCGCCAGGCCGTGTCGATGATCTGCGGCCCGCAGGCGATGATCGACGGCCTCACCGCCGCGCTGTACGCGCTCGGCGTGCCCGCCGACCAGGTGCGTTCGGAGCGCTTCGAAGCCGCGGTCGCGGCTTCGGGTGGACCGTCCCGACCGGTGCGCGCGTCCGCGGATTCCAGTGGTGAGACGTTCCAGGTCCGCGAGCGTCGGTCGGCGGCGTCGGCGCCGGCCTCTGCCGGACAAACGCTCCTCGACGTCGCCGATGCCCATGGTCTGTCGATCCCGTCGCTGTGCCGGGCCGGTGTCTGCGGCACCTGCCGGACCCGGGTCGTCGAAGGCGAGGTCGAGTGCGACGGCGGAGTACTCGACGCCGAGGACCGCGCCGCCGGCTACGTGCTGGCCTGCGTCGCCTCACCGCGCAGCGACTGCGTTATCGAGGTGGCCTGAGCCGTGTCCGCCCCCACGCTGACGACGACCGGACTCCGGCGCGCGCCAGCCTCCGCCGCGCCGCGTCCCGGGCTGATGCCGATCGGCGCGCTGATGAGCGCGGTAGGCCTGGCCGCGATCGTCGGCACCGGTGTGGCCGTCTGGGTGCTGGTCGGCCTCGACGGCTGGGCCTATTACACGACCCCGTTCGCCGTGCGCGGCTACAGTCCATCGCACCGCGTGCTGCGGCCGTCGGGTCCGGTCGGGCAGACGCTCGGCGTCGCTGGCGCCGTGCTGATGCTGGTGCCGTTCCTCTACATGGCCTACAAGCGCCTGCGCCGGCGCCGGTCGGGCACCAACCTGACGCGTCTGCTCGAGGTGCACATCTTCTGCGGCATCGTCGGGCCGGTGCTCATCACCTTCCATACCGCGTTCAAGTTCAACGGGTTGGTGTCGGCCGCCTACTGGTCGATGGTGCTGGTCGCGCTGTCGGGATTCGTCGGCCGCTATCTGTTCGTGCGCATCCCGCGCACGCAGCGTGGCGTCGAGCTGTCGCAGGCCGAACTCGACGCGCGCACCGCCGCCCTGCGCGACGAACTGCAGTGGTCGGCCGGCGCCGACGTCCTCGACGCCCTGGATCGGCTGGAGGCGGACATCGCCGGCCGGTCGTTCTGGTTCGCCGGCGTCGGCGACCGGACGCTGCGCCGGGCGATCGCCGACGTGGTCGGACAACTCGAGCGCCGATCCGGCCATTCGCTGTCGGGCAGCATCCGGGACGCGCTCGACGAACGTCTGCGGCTGCAGCACCGGCGGTCGGCCCTGGCCGTCACGCGGCGGCTCTTCGATCTGTGGCACGTCTTCCATCTGCCGCTCGTGTGGGTGATGTTCGCGATCGTCTCCCTGCACGTCGGCGTGTCGCTGTACCTCGGCTACGTGCCCTTCCGATGGTGACGCGCCCTTCCCGCGTGCTCGGGCCCGTCGTTGCCGTCGCCGCGGCGTGGCTGGCGTTGGGGGCAGCCAACGCCGCCGCCGCGGGTCAACTCGGCGCCCTGGTGTCGCCGGGCAGACTGAGCCAGCCGCATGCCGCCCTCGAGGGCATCCGCAACTGCACCACCTGCCACGAAGCGGGCGCCCGCGTCACCGGCGCCAAGTGCCTGGCCTGCCACCAGCCGATCGCCGAGCGCATCCGCGCCCGTCGTGGCATCCACCGCGACGTGCAGGGCGGCGACTGCGTGACGTGCCACGCCGAACACCAGGGCGCCTCCGGCGAACTGCGGCCCTTCGACACCGCCCGCTTCGACCACGCCCGCGACGCCGGCTATCCGCTCGACGGCCGCCATGCGCCGCTGGCGGCGAACTGCGCGGCGTGCCACAAGACGCGGTCCTACCTGGCGGTACGGACGACGTGCGGCTCCTGCCACCAGGACACCCACCGCGGCACCCTCGGCGCCAGGTGCGAAGGCTGCCACACCACGCGGGTGGCATTCCGCGACGGGCGCCAGGGCTTCGATCACTCGAAGGCGGCATTCCCCCTGGCCGGGGCCCACGAACGCATCGCGTGCGAGTCGTGCCACAAGAACCAGCAGTACAAGGGCGTCGCCTTCGCCACCTGCACGGCCTGCCACGCCGACCCGCACACGCCGAAGGCGACGGCGAGCTGCACGACCTGCCATACGCCGGCGTCGTGGCGCAGCCGGCGGTTCGATCACCAGACGACGCAGTTCCCGCTGGCCGGCCGCCATCAGGACGTGGCCTGCGTCGACTGCCACGTCCGGCCGGCGCTCCAGGTGACGCCGCGCTTCGACACGTGCGCCGCCTGCCACGCCGATCCGCACCGTGGCGCCTTCACGCAGGACTGCAAGTCGTGTCACACCGAGCAGAGCTTCACCAAGGCACCCTTCGATCACACGACCACGGCGTTTCCGCTCACCGGCAGGCACGCGCCGGCGGCGTGCGTGGCCTGCCACAGGAACCTCGCCCGGGTCGCGCAGCGGACCGGCCGGCCGACCCGTCCCGCGACGGTGGAATTCGGCGGCCTGCGCGCCGCCTGCGCGAGCTGCCACGACGACGTGCACGCTGCCGACCTCGGCTCGGCGTGCGAGACCTGCCACTCCACCGAGCGGTTCGCGGTCACCACCTACCGCCACCGCGAGGACGGGCCGTTCTTCGCCGGTGGGCACGGCCCGGCGACCTGCGAGGCGTGCCATCTGTCCGCTGCGCCGGTGCCGATGGCCGCGCTCGCGCTCACCCGGGTGCCGCGGCCGAGCCCCAGCGGACCCGCTGGTGCCATCACCGGGGCGACACCGGTGCACGGCCCGCTGGCCGCGGTGAAGTTGAGCGCCGCCGGTCGGGCGTGCGCCGCCTGTCATGCCGACGCCCACCTCGGGCAAGTGGGGGCCGCGTGCGAGACCTGTCACGGCGTCGACGCCGCGAAGTTCGCCCTGACGCGAGGGTTCGATCACTCCCGATCGACGTTCCCGCTCGGCGGCGCCCACGCGACGGTGGCCTGCGCGAAGTGCCACCGGGCCGAGACCGGTGCCTTCCCGGCAGGGCCGGGCAGCGCGACGCGACTGACCGGCCTGGCGACGACGTGCGCGGCGTGCCACACCGACGTGCACGCCGGGCAACTGGGAACGCGCTGCGAGACCTGCCACACCGACCGGACGTTCGCGCTGGCCGCCTACACGCACAAGAACCCAGCGCAGCGCACCTTCTTCGCCGGTGCCCACGCCCGCGCGGCCTGCACGACCTGCCATGCCGACACCGGCGGACGCGCCGCCGTGCGCTACGCGATCTCCACCGAATGCACCAGCTGCCATCGCGACGTGCACAACGGCGCGCTCGGTCCGCGGTGCGCCGACTGTCATCGCTTCGACCGGGCGGCACGCCTCGCACTCGTCCACGACGTCCGGCCGGCTGAAGGGGGCGCTCCATGACCCGCATCGCCTGGATGCTGGCGGTTGCCGTGACCGTGCTGACCGGCACCATCGCCACCCGCGCGCAGTTCGAGACCCCCAATCGCGCCTTCCACGGCAACACGGCGTTCCCGCTGACCGGGCGCCATCAGACCGTGGCGTGCGAGAGCTGCCACATCAAGGGCGTGTTCAAGGGCACGCCGACGGCCTGCTACGACTGCCACTGGGTGCGACGCCAGGACGACAAGTTCAAGACCCAGCTCGGCACCCAGTGCGAGAACTGCCATCGCACCATCGCCTGGACGGCGGTCCGATTCGACCATGGCGCCCTGACCGCGATGCCGCTGAACGGCGCCCATCGCGCCATCGGCTGCGAGTCGTGTCACGCCGGCGGCCGGTTCCAGAAAGCCGACGTCTCGTGCGTGAGCTGTCATCAGACCGACTACCAGGCGACGACCTCGCCCAACCACCTCGCCGCCGGTTTTCCGACCCAGTGCGAGGCCTGCCACCGCCCGTCCGACGTGGCCTTCACGCAGGCGCGGTTCGATCACCAGGCGACCTTTCCGCTGGTCGGCACCCACGCCACGGTGGCGTGCGCGACCTGCCATCGCAACAGCGTGTTCCAGGGCACGCCGCGCGACTGCGTCGGCTGTCACCGTTCCGACTACGAGCGCACGGCGTCGCCGAACCACGCCGCGGCCGGCTTCCCGACCGCCTGTGAGTCGTGCCATCGGCCCACCGATCCGGACTGGCGGGGTGTGAGCTTCAACCACAGCCAGTTCTTCACCCTGGTCGGCAGCCACGCGCTGCAGGCGTGCGCGAGCTGCCACACGAACAACGTCTTCAAGGGCACGGCCCGCGACTGCGCCGGCTGCCACCTGCCGCAATACCAGCGAACCGCGGCCCCGAATCACGCCCAGGCCGGCTTCCCGACCACCTGCGAGACCTGCCACCGTCCGACCGACGCGAACTGGAACGGCGGCACCTTCAACCACTCGAGCGTCTATCCGCTCGCCGGCCGGCACGGCTCGGTCCAGTGCGCCGTCTGCCACACCAACGGCGTGTTCCGTGGGACCGCCCGCGACTGCGTCGGCTGCCATCGCACCGAGTACGAACGCACCACGGCGCCGAATCACGCCCAGGCCGGGATGCCGACGACGTGTGAGAGCTGCCATCGGGCGAGCGATCCGTCGTGGCGGAGCGGCAGCTTCAACCACAACCAGGTGTTCGCCCTGGTCGGACGTCACGGTGCGGCCTCGTGCACGGCATGCCACGTCAACGGCGTCTTCAAGGGCACGGCCCGGGACTGCGTCGGCTGTCACCGCAGCCAATACGACCGCACCACGGCGCCGAACCACGCCCAGGCCGGGTTCTCGACGCAGTGCGAGTCGTGCCACCGGCCGACCGACAACGCGTGGACCGGGGTGTCGTTCAACCACAACCAGTTCTTCGCCCTGCAGGGCGTGCACGCGGCGCAGAGCTGCGCCACCTGCCATCGCGGCGGCGTCTACAAGGGGACACCGCGCAGCTGCGTCGGCTGTCACCAGGCGGACTACAACGGGACCCGCAATCCCAACCACGCGCAATCGGGGTTCCCGACCAGCTGCGAGAGCTGCCATCGCGCGACCGACACGTCGTGGACGCAGGGCCGCTTCACCCACACGCGCTTCCCGCTGACCGGCCATCACAACGTGGCCTGCAGCCAGTGCCACACGCCGACCCCGCCGGCGTTCAGCTGCCTGACCTGCCACCAGCGTCCGCAGATGGACGACAAGCACCGCAACCGTACCGGGTATCGCTACGACTCGGCCGCCTGCTACTCGTGTCATCCGAACGGAAGGAGCGACTGAGATGTGCGTGGGTTCGACGTGGCTCGTCGCGGTGACCGCGGCAGCGGCGGTCGTCCTCCCGGCGCCCGTGGCCGGCGCCGGACAGCCCGGCGCCGTGCGGCTGACCACAGTCGCCGTCGCCGCTGAGGGCACCATGGTGCGGGTGAGTCTGCGGGCCACCGGCCCCCTCCCGCCAGTGACCGTGGAGCGCACCACCGACGGCCCGCCACGCCTGTTCGTGGATCTGCCGGGGGTGGTTCCCGGCGACGTCCCGGCCCGCCTCCCCGGCGCCGGCCCGGTGCGGCGGGTCCGCACCGCGCTGAACGCCGTGGACCCGCCGGTCACGCGCGTGGTGTTCGACCTGGCTGGAGAGGTCAGCGTCGGCCTGGTTCCGGCCGGGGCCGCCACCGGCGATGTCACGATTGCGATCGCCGCGGGCCCCCTGTCGGCGCGGGAAGAGCGCGCCTCCGCGCGGCCGGTCCCCGCCGCCGCTCGACCCGCCCCGACCACCGCGGCCGGACCATCCGTGGCGACCGCCCCGGTGCCGCCGCGGCCGGTCGCCACGACGCCACTGCCGGTCGTGGTGGCGGCGCCGGCGGGCGCGATCGCGGGTCCAGCCGCGTCGCCGTCGCCGCCGCCCGCTGCTCCTCAATCCACGCCGCCGGCGCCGCGGCCGGCTGCCGGCTTCTCGGTGGGTCGCGCGCCGCGGCCCACCGGCCGCGTCGCGGTCTTCGCCAGCGGCGCCCGTGCCACCGCCCCGGGAAGCGACGCGACCGCCTACGCCGACGTCATGACCGCGGTCTCCTTCTCGTTCCTCGATCGCGACACCGACGGCGTCGAATACGGCCTCGACCTGCGGTACTCGGCCTACACCATCGAGGGCCGCGATCCCCGCGTGTCCATCTACAACGGATTCGTCGGCCGCCGGCTCGCCGCGGGCCACGCCAGCCTCCGCGCCGGCCACTTGTGGCTCGACGACCTCGGTGGGCTCGGCGCACTGGCGGGAGTCCAGCTCGAAGCCCGCTCCGGCCCGATCCCGGACTCCGGCGCGGGCCGCTGGCGCGGCGGCGTCTTCGGCGGCCTCGACCCCAACGTCTACACCTTCGGCTACGGCGATGGCGTACGCAAACTCGGCGGCTACGCGGTGCTGGAAGGCGCCCGCGGGCGGCGTCATGTCGCCGGCTACGTGAACGTCCACAACGGCGAGATGACCGAACGGTCGGTGCTGTCGGTGGCCAACTTCGTCCCGGCCGGGCCGCTGTTCGTGTACCAGGTGGCCGAGTACGACCTGGCGCCGGTGGCGGGCGGCCGAGGCCACGACGGCCTGACCTACCTGTTCGGCACGGCGCGACTCAGCGTCGGCCCGCGACTCGAACTCCAGGGCACCGTGAGCCGGGGCCGTTCGGTGGATGCCCGTGGGCTCAGCGACGACATCCGCGCCGGACGCGCGGTGACGCAGCAGGCGGTCGACGGCCTGCGCTACGAGTCCTACGGCGGGCGCGTGTCGGGTGAGATCCTGCCGCGCGTCCGCGCCTACGTCGGCTACTCGCGCGACCGCAACAACCGCACCGACGTGCCGACAGGACGGTGGCAGTCGGGCGGCTTCGCCGGCGACCTCTTCGGCAGCGGCGTCGACCTGACGGTGTCGGCGTCACGCCTGCGCGGACCGACCGGGTCCTACCACTCGACCTTCGTCTCGGTCGGCCGCGAGCTCGGCCGCCGCGTCTACGCCACCGCCGAGATGTCCACCGCGCTGTCGCTGGTGCGCTTCCTGCGCGGGGACGGGATCGTCGTCGAGACCCGGCCGACGACCAGGCGCCTGGGCGGCAACGCCACCGTGCAGCTGTGGCGCGCGACCTCGAGCTTCGTCTCGCTCGAACACACCCGGGACGGCGACGACTATCGCGAGTGGCGGGGCCTCACGGGACTGACAGTGCGGATTCGCTGACGCGGGAATTCCCGGCCCGCTTCCGCGGCCGGTCCTATCGGTCGTCCCACCTGTCGGCCAGCATGCCGAATCCCGGTGGCACCGCCATTGCTCGGCTGTCGCTGTGCGCTGGAGTCTTCTCACGCTGGGGGCGGTCGCGCTTCTCGGCGGCGCGTGCGGCGGCGGCGCCACGCCGACCGGCCCCTCCGCGGCGGCGTCGCTGCCGTTCGTGCGCGAGACGGTGACGATGCGGGTCTACCACGAGGCCGGCGACACCGTGGACGTCGACTGGCAGGAGACGTTCAACGCCTGGGCGATCGCGCAGCTCGGCATCCAGCCGCCGAAGGTCGAGTACCGCAAGTACCAGTCGCGCGACTCGATGGGCCGGTACACTGGCCGCTTCAACACCAACGGCTTCGCCGAGCCGGACCAGTGGCGCCTGCACACCATCTGGACCCGCGACAACCACGAGATCGTGCACCTCTACTCGGCGCCGATCGGCCGCCCGTCCGACTTCTTCAACGAAGGATTCGCCGTCGCCCTGCAGACCGACCCGGCGGCCGGTCGCCTCGACGCGTGGTTCAACGGCCTCGAGGTGCACGCCGCCTGCCGCGAGTACCTGCGTGATGGCCGCCTGCCGCAACCGCTGGCTGACTACGTCACGACTGCGGCGTTCCGCGCCCTGCCGGACCAGGTGCTGAGCTACCGCTACTCGGGCTCGTTCGTGCGTTTCCTGATGGACCGCCATGGGCTGGCGGCGGTGCTCGAGTTCATGCGCCGCAGCAGCGGCCGCGACGAGTCGCTCGCGGCGATCCGCGCTCGTGCACAGGCAGTGTTCGGCCGGGCGCTCGCCGATCTCGAGGATGACTGGCTGACGTCACTGCGCCGCTGAGGCGCCGACGAGCGCGGCCCTCAGCACTTCGGCAGCGCGGTCTTCTCGATGCCCAGCCCGAAGGCCGGCCGCACGTAGGTGCCCAGGACGTTGCCGGCGAAGGCCGCCGGCAGCCACAGCCAGCCGTGCAGGCTGCCCGAGGCGATGCCGCTGAAGTAGGCGCCGATGTTGCAGCCGTAGGCGACGCGGGCGCCGTAGCCGAGCAGGACGCCGCCGACCACGGCCGCCAGCAGCGAGCGCGCCGGGATGCGCCAGATCGGCACGAAGCGCCCGGCCAGCAGCGCCGCCAGCATCGCGCCGAGTACGATGCCGATGTCCATCACCGAGGTGACATCGCCGAACACGCTGCCGTGCAGGGCCGCGGTCTGCGACGCCCAGTACGGCCAGGTCTCCACCGGCACGCCGACCGCCGCGGCGGCCTTGGCGCCCCACAGCGCGAAGGCCGAGGTGATGCCCCACGGTCGGCCGGCGATGAGCAGCGTGGCGAGGTTGACGGCGGCCAGCCCGATCGCGCCGAACACCACCGGCCACGGCCCGCGCAGCCACTGCTGCGGCCGTGCCGCCGGGCGGGCGTCCATCAGCCGGCCGAAGCGGCGCCGCTCGACGATCACCGAGAGCACGAAGATGGCGCCAAACGCCACCAGGCTCATCGCCAGCGCCGCCACCGGCCCGAACTGCACGACCAGCGAGGTCGGCGGCAGTGTCGGCTGGGCCCACCAGAACGGCGCATGCCACGTGCCCAGGAGCGAGCCGACGACGAAGAAGACGAGCGTGACGACCATCCGGGTGTTGCCGCCGCCCACCGTGAAGAGGGTGCCCGAGGCGCAGCCGCCACCCAGCTGCATGCCGATGCCGAAGAGGAATGCGCCGGCCAGCACCGGGACGCCGGCCGGCTGCACCAGGCCGTTCAGCCGCACGCCGAACGCCTCGCCGGCGGCGAGCAGCGGGAAGAAGGCCGCGCAGGTGATCGCCAGCAGCAGCATCTGGGCGCGCAGGCCCTCGCCGCGGCCGTCGGCGATGAAGATCCGCCACGCCGAGGTGAACCCGAACGCGGCGTGGTAGAGCACCACGCCGGCGGCGGCGCCGACGCCGAAAAGCGCCGCCATCCGCCAGCCGAACGCGGCGTTGAGCAGCCAGGCGCCGAGCGCGATCGCGGCGCCGACGACGAGCGGGCCGGGCGCGAACGTGCGGCTGTCGGCGCCCAGGCCGGCGGCAGGCGCAGTGGAGGCGGCGACCGTCATGCGCCCATGGTGGCCCGCCGCCTGCGGGCGGTCAAGCCGGGCCGTCGAGCACGAACTGGGCGCAGCGGTCGCCGATCATCAGCGCCGCCGCGTCAGGCGGCGCGTTGACGACCATCGGCATCACCGCGGTGCCGGCCACCCGCAGTCCTTCGAGGCCGTGTACGGCCAGCGTGGCGCCGACGACGGCGGCGGCGTCGCCGGCCGGGCCCATCGCGCACGCGCCGGCGAGATGTCCACACGGCACGGCGGCACCACGAACGTAGGCCTGCAGGTCCGGCGTGCTGACGGCGCCGGCACTGTCGGCGATCTCCCCGGTGCGGAAGCGATCGAGTTGCGGGCTGGTGCCGACCAGCCGCGCCAGGCGGATGCCCTGGACCAGCGCCGTCACGTCGCCGTCGGTGGTGAGCGTCCGCGCGTCGATTGCCGGACCGCGCGCCGGATCGGCGGAGGTCAGCCGCACCGTGCCGCGCGAGGTCGGCTGGACGTTGGTGATGTCGAGGCCCAGACGCGCGGCACCGGCCCGCCTGGGATCGACGAAGTCCATCTGCAGGTCGGGCGGCGACGCCACCAGCGACACGGTGAAGAAGCCGGCCGTGACCGTCGAGGCCGGCCACGCCTCGGCCGGCGGCAGCGCCTGCCAGCGCAGCGCCACGCGCACCTGATCGTGCAGCGTGGTCCCCACCCCGGGGCGGTCGGCGACCACCCCGATGCCGACCTGGCGCAGGTGCTCGGCCGGGCCGATCCCCGAGACCAGCAGCAGCTGCGCCGCGCGAGCCGGTCCGGCGGCGAGGATCACCGCCCGCCCGGCCCGCACCACGAGGCGCTGCCCCTCGCGGGTGAGCTCGACGCCGACCACGCGGCGGCCGTCGACGACCAGGCGCGTCACCGCCGCCCCGGCAATCACCGCCACCCCCGGCCGCTTCCGCACCGGGTCGACGAGCGCCGCTTCGAGGCGTACCGGCCGGTCGTCGGCGATGACCTTCTGGTAGTAGCCGCCGACGCTCTGCGAGCGCGGGCCGTTGAAGTCGTGGCGCGAGTCCTGCGCGAAGCCACCCGAGTTGCAGGCCAGCAGGAACGTGCGGTGGCCGGGGTGCGGATCCCAGCAGTGCGCCACCGGCACCGGCCCGTCGCCGCCGCGGTGCGCGCTGGCGCCGGCTTCGTAGCGCTCGAGGCGCATGAACGACGGGACGACGTCGGCATATCCCCATCCGGGATTGCCGGCATCGCGCCATCGGTCGAAGCCGGCGGCGTGGCCGCGGACAAACGGCGGCAGGTCGGCGATGGCGTCGGGAAAGGCGGGCGCCGGCGGCGCCCAGGGCGGGGTGTCCTCGACCAGCGCCACCCGCACGCCGTCGGCCTGCGCCAGCCGATACGTGGCGGCCAGCGCCGCCGGGTCGCCGCCGACGACCACGACGTCCACCGCTGCCGGCACGTCCTGCGTCTGGGCTCCGACCCGCGCTGCCGGCAACAGGGCGGCGGCACCGGCCAGGAAGGCGCGGCGGCTGAGCGGTGGCGGCATGGTGCCCGACACATTACCGCGGCGGCGCGGAGAATCCAGCGTCGCCGGGAAGACTTCGGTCGGACGCCGGTTCCCAGGCGCCGCGGGGCCACGAATCGAGCGACAGCTGCTGCCCCGGCCTTGGCACGGGTCCTGCGACCGCTCCGTCATGCAGTCGGTCCGCCTGCCATGGACCGGCGAGGAGGGGTCATGACCGCCGCCGCTCGAACCCTGCTGATGCCGCTCCTGACGGCCGTGACGGCGGCCGGTCTGAGCCTCGCCGCCGCGCCGGTCGCCGCCCAGACCGGCCCCGCCGCGTCCACCACCGGCGACTACCTGTTCCGGACCTACTGCGCGTCGTGCCACGGCACCTCGGCCCGCGGCGACGGCCCGCTCGCCGATTCGCTGCGCAAGCGTCCGGCCGACCTGACCACCATCGCCCGCCGCAACAAGGGCGTCTTCCCGACCGACCGGGTCTACCGGATCATCGACGGCCGGCAGCCGGTGCGCGGCCACGGCGGCCCCGACATGCCGGTGTGGGGCGACGTGTTCGCGCGCACCTCCGGTGGCGGCGACGAGGCCAGCATCACCCGGCGCATCGAAGCGCTCGTCAGCTACATCGAGGGCCTGCAGGCCCGCACCGCCAACTGACGACGTCGCGTTGACAGGTGGCGGCGAATGACGCACGCTGAGCCCTCCTGGAGGGCATCGTCATGCGCGTCGCCGCCGCTCTGCTCACCGTCGCGTGGCTGGTCGTCGAGATTCCCGCCCGCGCCCAGACCCCGTCGTGGAACCTGTCGGCCACCGTGGCCGAAAGCTGCAGCTGCACGATCTCGTGCCCGTGCAACTTCGGCGGCTCGCCCAACCGGATGCCGTGCGAAGGCAACCGCATGATCTCGATCGACCGCGGCCGCTACGGCGACGTCGATCTGGCCGGCGTCCAGTTCCTGGTCACGTTCCAGATGGGCACCTGGTCGAAGATCTACGTCAGCGACAAGGTGTCGCCGGCCCAGGAGCGGGCCGTCGAGGCGCTGCTGCCGCTGGCCTTCGCCGGCTTCCACAAGGGCATGCTGTCGTTCAGCAAGGTGCCGATCACCATGGAGATCTCCGACTCCCGCGTGCGCTTCTCGGCGCCCGAGTCGTCGGTGGACATGGAGGTCGTGCGGGGCTACAACGGCCAGGCCATCAAGATCATGAACCTGCCCGGCGTCGCGTTGCAGAATTACACCCAGTTCAAGAGCGTCAGCCACCAGCACGCCAGCGCCGCCCACTCCTGGAAGCATTCCGGCACCAACGGCTTCGTCTCGACGATGACCGTGGCCAGCAAGTAACCGCGTAGAAGGAGCCTCCGATGTCCGTGTCCCGATACCCGTCCGTCTTCCTTACGGTCGTGCTGGTCCTGGTTGCCGCCGTGCCCGGCGTCGCCCAGACGCCGACCTCCGCCTACAAGACCGCCGGCGAGTACTACCTTGCCTATCGTCAGGCCTTCGTGAACGCCAAGACCATCGACGAGCTGACGCCGTGGATGAGCAAGGGGCGCCGCGATCAGATCGCCAAGGAGACGCCGGCCGACCGCAAGGAGATGTTCGAGATGATCAAGATGTTCGACGATCGCACGAACATCCGAGTCGTGAAGGAGTCGGCGACCGCCAGTGGCGCCGAGCTCCAGGTCGAAGGCGTCAGCGCCGAGAGCAAGGAGAAGGGCACCGGCGTCATCACCCTCACCAAGGAAGGCACGGCCTGGCGCATCGACCGCGAGAGCTGGAAGGGCGGGATGTAGCTGATGCTCAGCGGCTAGCGGCGAGGGGAGGCCGGGCCGCGCCTACCGGGGCGGGCGCGGCTCCAGCACCAGCGTGTTGCCGACGTACTCGGTGATCGACAGGCGGCACGACGGCGCCTCGCCGACAAAGCGCGTGGCGTGCCAGGTGTTGGCCGGCACGTAGACGACGTCGCCCTCGCTGGCGATGAACGGCTCCTGGCCCTCGAAGGCGTAGCGGATTCGCCCGGTGAAGACCAGCCACGCCTCGGCGCTCTCGGCGTGGAAGTGGCCCTTGTCGGCGGGGTTGAACGGCGGCAGGTTCCGTTCGTAGCCGTAGATCACCAGCATCTCGGACTTGTCGTCGCGCACGAAGCGGCCGCCGGTGTACTTCGGGTTCTTCGCGCCCTCGTCGTGGATGTTGACGTGGGGCCGGTTGAACTCGTCGTAGCGTCCGGGCGTGCGGTTGATGGTGGTCCGCAGCCAGGCGCTCCCGGGCGGCGGCGCCTGCGCCGGCGGCGTGTCGGCGTCGGCGACGAAGAACGTCTCGGCCCCCGACACGTTGAGCACGAAGCGCAGGCTCGGCGCGCTGCCGACGGTGTGGACGCTGAAGACGGTGTGCCGCGGGACGTTCACCACCGATCCGCGGGTGGCGGCGAGCGGCGGCTGGCCTTCGATCTCGACCCGTACCTCGCCCTCGACGACGGCGAACCACTCGCGTGTGTCGGGGTGGAAGCGCGGACTCTGCGACGTGCCGGGAGCGGCGGCGACGTACTCGCCGGCCAGCCGGCCGTCGTCGAACGCGCGGTGGCGCCAGTTCGACTCGCCGCGGTGCGCCGCCTTCACGTCGGCCAGCTTGACCCACGGCGTGATGCCGACAGGGTAGCCGGGGGTGGCCGTCGGCTTCGAGGCCCAGACCGCGGTCGGCACCGGCGCCGGGCCGGTGACCGGCGGCGGCGCCGGGTTCTGTCCGCGAGCGGTGGAGGCCAGCGAGAGGAGGAGCGCGGCAGCCAGGGCGGTGCGCATGCGCGCATCATAACTGGCGGCTAGCGGCTAGCGGCTAGAGTGGTCTGACGCCCGACGGCTCCCGATCACTCGCCTGTGCTGCCGAGCCGGGCGTCAGTTCTCTAGCCGCTAGCCGCTAGCCGCTGGTCATTCGTCGAGCCGTCGGCCGCGGGTCTCCGGCCCGAGCCACAGCAGCACGAGGACGGCCAGGCCGGCGGTGACGATGCACACCGCCTGGGCCTGCCACAGCACCATGCCGCCGTCCTGCAGGCGGCCGATGAGATACGGTCCGTAGGAGCCGATGCCGACCCCGGCGTGGTAGGCGAAGCCGGTGCCGACGCCGCGCGCCTCGGTGGGGAAGCGCTCGGACAGGTAGCCGGGGACCATGCCCCACGCGCCCGCGGCGAAGAACCCCATCACGCCGGCCGCGACGAGCAGCACCGTCGGCGAGGCGGCGTCGAGGAACCACGGCACCGCCAGGATCCCGACGACGACGCCGAGCGTCGCCGACCCGCGGCGGCCGCCGGCCTGCTCCGACCATGCCCCGAGCGCGATCGATCCGATGACACCCCCGGCGTTGAGCGCCAGCAGGTACCACAGCGGCGCCACCTGGCGTCCGGCCAGCAGCGTCGGGTACCAGAAGGTCGTCGACTGGTACATGGCCACGAAGCCGCCCATCAGGAGCGAGGTGTGCACGGTGACCCAGACGAGGTCGCGGTCGAAGAGCCGCCGCACCGACAGCCGCTCGATGCCGCCTTCGGCGGCGAGGCGTCGCCGCCGTTCGAGCCAGATCGGGCTCTCGGGCACCGTCCACATCACCGCGAACACGACCAGCGCCGGCAGCACGCCCGACCACAGCATCACCCGCCAGGCCCACTCCGGCGAGTCGCTCACCAGCGGATAGCCGAGCTGGAAGACCAGCGACGACAGCAGGAACCCGAACGAGTAGCCGCCCTGCAGGATGCCCGAGGCGATGCCGCGCAGGTGCTGCGGCCAATGCTCGAGCGCCAGCGGCATGCCCGCCGCCCACATCCCGCCCATGCCGATGCCGAAGAGGCCGCGGAAGGCGAACAGCATCACGTAGGAGGTCGAGGCGCCGCTCAGGAACGCAAACGCGGTGTACCAGGCGATCGAGAACAGGATCGGCCCCTTGCGCCCGTAGCGGTCGGCCAGCGTACCGGCGCCGATGCCGCCGACGACGCGGAAGAGCAGCGTCACCGTGCCGAGCAGGCCGGCCAGCGCCTTGTTGACCGAGAAGCTCTGCTGGATGTCGGCGAGGACGAAGGTGAGGATGGTGAAGTCGAACGCGTCGAGGACCCAGGCGGCGAAGGTGGTGAGGAAGGCCTTCCACTGCGCGCCCGAGACCTGGCGATACCACGGCGTCGACATGCGCGGGTCATCGTACAGCGGCTGCTGCGGCGACGCCCACCGGGGCCCCCCCTCCGGCCTCACCAGTCTCGAGCCGGCGCCCGCCCGGCCCTCTCTCCGGCCTCGCCAACTGACGCCCCACGATCATCTCGGCACTCCGAGAGGGCCCGGCGTGCGCCGTCGCGAAGGCCCGCACGTCGTCCTCGCCGGACTAGGTAGAATGAGCGGCCTGCAAGCCGGCTGCGAACCTCGAAAGGATGCGGCGATGACTGGTGCAATCGTGCGATCGGCTCTGGTGGTGTCGGCCCTGGTGGCGTGGTCCGCGCCGGCGTGGGCGCAGGCGCTGGCCGGACCGGAGAAGGCCCGGCCGGTGCAGGGCGATCCCGGCATCTCGTCGATGCAGGTGCTCAACACGCCGTTCTACCGGGTGCTGCGCGACTATGCCGAGCCCGGTGCGACCCGCCGGCTGCACAACCACGCCGACGCCACCTACCACGTGTTCGTGCTCGTCACCGGCCGTCTCCTGCTGACCGTGGAGGGGCAGCCGCCGGTCGAGGTCGGGGCCGGCGAGGCGCTGGCGCTCGACGGCGGCGCGATGCACACCTTCCGCAACATCGGCACCGTGACGTCGACGATCGTCGAGGTCTTCGGCAAGGGCCCCGCCGGGCCGGGCGACGTCGCTTTCGCCCAGGCGCTGGCCGCCGCGCTTGCGCCGCCCCCGTCGCGTCGGTGATCCTAGGACGTTATGGCCAGTCTGATTGAGGCAATCGAGATCAAGCGCAAGATGTTCTTCGAGTTCGAGGGCGCCCCGTACCACTGCCTCGACGTCGAAGTCAGCAAGCCCACCGCCCGCGGCGGCCAGACGCTGGTGCGGCTGAAGATGCGCAACCTCATCACCCGCGCCGTCTTCGACAAGACCTTCAAGGCGGGGGAGAAGTTCGCCGAGCCGGATCTGGTGCAGGTGCCGGCCACCTACCAGTACTCCGACGGCGACGCCTTCCATTTCATGGAGGACGGCACCTTCGAGACGTTGTCGCTGGGCAGCGACACGGTCGGCGACGACAAGGACCTGCTGGCCGACAACGTCGTCGTGAAGGTGCAGAAGTTCAACGGCCGGCCGATCGCGCTGGAGTTCCCGCCCCACGTCGAGATGGTGATCGCCCGCACCGAGGAAGGCGCCCGTGGCAACACCGCCAGCGGCGGCGTCACCAAGGTGGCGCTCACCGACACCGGCATGGAGCTGCAGGTGCCGCTCTTCATCAAGGAAGGCGAGAAGGTGAAGGTGCACACCGAGACGCGCGCCTTCGCCGGCCGGGCCTGAGCGCCCGCTGGCGCCCGCCGGTTCCTCCCTCCGGCCTCGCCAGATCCCGCACAATCATCTCGGCACTCCGGGAGGATCCAGCGGGCGCCGCGAGCCCGTGGGCAGCGGCACCGCTCACCGGCAGGTACGCGTCGCGTCGCACAACGCCGCCAGCGCCTCGGCCAGCCGACGTTCGAGCGCGTCGATCCGTTCGGCCTGCGTGCGCGTGCGCGCCTCGAGCGCCTTGACGGCGGCGAGGGCGACGCCGTCGGCGTCGAGGGTGCCGATGCGCAGTGGGTCCTCACCGAGGCCGAAGGCGGCGTGGAAGTCCTGGGCGGTGGGGCCGATGTGGCGGATGGCGTCGTCCTGGGCCCGGTAGCTCCACTCGGTCACCGGCAATGCGGCGATACGGGAGAGGACGTCGTCGCCGTCCAGCTCGCGGAAGCGGTGCTTGGCGCGCACGTCCGAGAGACTCGCCCACTGCGTGCCGTTGGCGGCTAACAGGACCCCGGTGGTGCTGGCGGCGTTGCTGAAGAAGGCGGCGCCGCCGCTGGCGCGCACGAAGAACTGGTGGACGCCGCTGCCGACGGGATTGTTGCTCGAGCCGTCGGCGAAGACGAACGAACCCGTGTCTGCCACCGAGCGGCTGCCCAGCGCCACGCTGCCCGAGCCGATGGCCCGCGCCGCGAAGCCGAACGCCAGCGCATTGCCCCCGCTGGCGACCGAAGACGAGCCGCCGGCCAGCGCGCCGGAGCCGCTGGACTCCGTCGAGCTCCCGAGCGCGGTGCTGGCGCTGCCGCTCGCGAGTGTGCTGCTGCCGGCGGCGAGGCTGTTCGGTCCCTCGGCGATCGAGCTGCTGCCCATCGCCGTACTGGTGCGGCCGACGGCACGCGTGCGGCTGCCCGTGGCGAGGCTGTTCGTGCCTTCGGCCGAAGTGCTGTTCCCCATCGCGGTGCTGGAGTTTCCGGCGGCAATCGTGTCGTCCCCCATCGCGGTGCTGAAGGGGCCGGTGGCCCTGGTTGCGTTGCCCAGGGCGGTGCTCGCCGTGCCGATGGCGTTCGAGTCCTGGCCCATGGCCGTGCTCGAGAAGCCAATCGCATTGGGGCCGTTGCCGAGCGCGACGCTGCCGTAGCCGATGTTCGAGTCGTCCCATCCTTCGGCCACCGCCTCGCCGGCACGGAACGCGGCCTTACTCGGGTACCACATCATGCGATTGCCGGGGCCGGAGGCGGGAATCGCCCCGACACCCTGCGCGCCGCCCGCCAGGAACCCGCCGTCGGGCCGCAGGGCGATCGTCGCCGGTACAGAGGAAGGCAGCGGCCGCGGGCTGCCGCCGTTGCCGGCACCCGGGGTGAGGACGAACGTGCCGGTGGCGCCGGCGCTGTCGCGCCAGGTGCCGCTGAAGGTCGCCGTAGTGATCTCGGCGTCCACGTGCAGGGGCCGGCCGCCTGGCGTGGTGACGACGGTGAACCCGAAGCCGATGGTGCCGTCGGGATTGGGAAAGGCCGTGCCGGTGACCGAGGCGGCATCGGCGCCGCCGCCGCACTGGTCGTCGGTGCCTTCGAGGCGGTAGATCGCTCCGTTCTGCGTCACTGCCACGGTGACGACGTTGCAGAACGGCCGCACCTGCCAGCGGAACGTGCCGATCGGTTGGGCGGTCGTCTCGGTGGCGAGCGAGGCGAACAGCCAGAACACACCGGCGAGTACTGAACGGTGACGCGTCATCGAGGCCTCCACGGCCTGCGCGCCCGGCCAACTCCGCCGGAGGCGTGTGCAGGCGCCATCTGGAGAGCGGCACCGCCGCCGGAAACCCGACATCGCGGCGCCGGCACGGTCAGCGGGGCGAGCTCATCAGGGCCGAGACGAGGGCCCGCAGCCGGGCCAGTTCCGCCTTCAGACTGGCCACGTCCGCCGCCTGCTCGTCGAGCTGCCGCCCGGTCGCTTCCCCGTGGCGCCGCGTGCGGGCTTCGAGCGCCTTGACGGCGGCCAGGGCGACGCCGTCGGCGTCGAGGCTGCCGATGCGCAGCGGATCCTCGCCGAGCCCGAAGGCGGCGTGGAAGTCCTGGGCGGTGGGGCCGATGTGGCGGACGGCGTCGTCCTGCGCCCTGTAGCTCCACTCGGTCACCGGCATCGCGGCGATCTTCGTCAGCACGGTCTCGCCATCGAGCTCCCGGAAGTGGTGTTTGGACCGGACATCCGACAGCATGAGCCACTGGTTGCCGCTCGGCGCGAGCGCGACCCCGACATTGAGGGTGGGGTTGCTGTAGAAGAACACGCCGCCCGACGCGCGCACCTTGAACTCGTTGGTGCCGGCCGACACCTCGCCGGCGCTCGAGTCCCCGAACGCGAAGGACCCCACACCGGAGGCGACGGCCCGGCTCCCCAGTGCGACGCTGCCAGAGCCGATGGCCCGAGCCGAGGCGCCAAAGGCCAGCGCGTTGCCGCCGCTGGCGACCGACGAGGCGCCGCCCGCCAGCGCTCCGCCGCCGCTGGCCGTCGACGAGTTGCCTAGAGCCGTGCTGTTCCTCCCGCTCGCCAGGGTGCTTTCGCCGGCGGCAAGGCCGTTCACTCCTGCGGCAGTCGTCCTGAGTCCTATCGCTGTCGCCACCTCGCCGCTGGCGGTCGTCAGCATGCCCATCGCCGTGCTGGCCTGGCCGGTGGCTGTCGTCGTACGGCCCATGGCCGTGCTGAAGGCGTTCGTGGCAGCCGTCTCAGACCCCAGCGCCGTGCTGCGCGTGCCGCTGGCCCTCGTGTCACTGCCGAAGGCCACGCTTCCGTAGCCGGTACTCGCGTCGTCCCACACGTCGCCGTGCGCCTCGCCAGCGCGGAACGCCGCCTTGCCCGGATACCACATCAGGCGATTGCCAGTGCCGCTGGCTGGAATCGTGCCGACATCCGGTTCGCCACCGGCCAGGAACCCGCCGTCGGGCCGCATGACGATGGCCGATGGCACCGACGATGGCAGCGGCCGCGGGCTGCCGCCGTTGCCGGCGCCCGGGGTGAGGATGAACGTGCCGGTCGCCCCGGCGCTGTCGCGCCAGGTGCCGCTGAACGTGGCCGTCGTGATCTCGGCGTCCACGTGCAGCGGGCGGCCGCCCGGCGTGGTGACGACGGTGAACCCGAAGCCGATGGTGCCGTCGGGATTGGGGAAGGCGGTGCCGGTGACCGAGGCGGCATCGGCGCCGTTGCCACACTGGTCGTCGGTGCCTTCGAGGCGGTAGATCGCTCCGTTCTGCGTCACTGCCACGGTGACGACGTTGCAGAATGGCCGCACCTGCCAGCGGAACGTGCCGAGCGGCTGCGCGGCGGCGTCGAGTGCGCACCAGACGCACGTCACGAGCGCAACAGCGAAGACACGGACATGGTGACGCATCGTCGACTCCTTCTCGGCGCGAATCCGGTGGCCGCCGTCAGCCCGGGAAGTACTCAGCCGTCATCGCCGTATCCAGCACGCTGATGACGCCGATGTTGCTGCGGCACACCAGCCGCGCCGAGAACGGGCCGGGGCTGACCGCGAATCCGCGCGTCAGGCTCAGCGGAAAGAGCAGGCTGGGGGGCAGGTTGGCCGACTCCCCGACCAACGTCCTGAACGTGGACTCCACGACCGTGCCCCGCGTCAGCGAACACTCGGCGAAGTCGTCGCCGGCCGACGACGCGTTGACCGTGGCGCTCGCCGTGACGATCACGCGCCCGGCCGCGGGGGCGGTCAGCGTGATCTGGCGAACGTTGGTGTGGACGCCGACGAGGAGCGTCACGTTCTGCGTGCCTTCGACGGACGTGGCACGAGGCGCGTCGCCGATGTCGGCCGCGGTGAGGCTGCCGTTCGCCACGTTGACGCCGGTGATGGCATCCGGCGCCAGCTCTCGGGCGGTCACCGTGGCGATGGCGAGCCCGCTCGGCGGCAGCGGGCGCGGCGGCAGTCCGGGCACGGCGCCGGACAGGGCGAACGTGCCGGAATTGCCGGCACTGTCGGTCCAGGTGCCGCTGCCAGTGGCGGGGCTGACGATGGCCGAGACGTGCACGGGCCTGCCCCCCGGCGCCGTCACGATGGTGAAGGTCAAGGTGACGTTCCCCGCGGCGTTGAACGACGCGAGGCCGAAGGCGCCGGCCTTGTCGGCGGCGCCGCACTGGTTGTCGGTGCCCTGCAGCGTGAATCCCGCCGGCGTGTTGGCCAGCGTCAGCGAGACGACGTTGCAGTAGGGCTGCATCTGCCACGTGAACGTCCCGAACGTCTGCGCCGTCACCAGCGCGGGAGTGACGAGCAGCAGGCCGACGACCGTGACCGACGCAAGCACCGTGGATGGCATGGAGTCCTCTCGGGGTCAGTGTTTCGTGAGCAGTCGCTCGAGCCGCTCGACCCGGTCGCGCACCGCGGTGTTGTCGTCCATCAGCGCCGCCACGCGCGCGCGCAAGTCCTCGACGGTGGCGCGCAACCTCGCGTTCTCGCTCTCGAGCGAGGTGGCTCGTTCGGGCAGGTGGCGCGTCCGCGCCTCCAGCGCCCTGACGGCGGCGAGGGCGACGCCGTCGGCGTCGAGGGTGCCGATGCGGAGCGGGTCTTCGCCGAGGCCGAAGGCGGCGTGGAAGTCCTGGGCGGTGGGGCCGATGTGGCGGACGGCGTCGTCCTGGGCCTTGTAGCTCCACTCGGTCACCGGCATCGCCGCGATGCGGGCCAGGACGTCGTCGCCGTCCAGCTCGCGGAAGCGGTGCTTGGTACTCACGTCCGAGATGGTGAGCCACTGGCTGCCCCCAGTCGCGAGGCGGACCCCGGTGGTGCTGGTGGCGTTGCTGAAGAAGGCGGCGCCACCGCTGGCCCTCACGAAGAACTGATTGAGGCCGCTGCCGAATGCACCTGAGCTCGCGCCATCGGCGAACACGAAGGAGCCTTCGTCGGCTACCGCGCGGGTGCCCAGCGCCACGCTGTTTCCGCCGATGGCCTGCGAGCTGGCGCCAAAGGCCAGCGCGTTTCGGGCACTGGCGACCGACGAGTCGCCGCCGGCCAGCGCCTGAGGGCCGCTGGCGACCGAGAATCGGCCCATGGCCACCGAGCTGCCGTCCTCCGCTCGTGTGCTGGTTCCCATCGATGTGCTGGCGGTGCCGGAGGCCGTGGTGTTCTGACCTGTGGCGGTGCTGAAGAAACCACTGGCCGTCGTGCTCCTGCCCATGGCGATGCTGGTGTCGCCGGTGGCCCGGGTCGTGTGTCCGAAGGCCGTGCTGCCGAGACCACTGGCGACCGTCTCCAGGCCCGTCGCGGTGCTCGAGAATCCGCTGGCGATCGGTCCGTTCCCCAGGGCCACGCTGCCATAGCCGATGTTCGCGTCGTCCCAACCACCGAGGACCGCTTCGCCGGCACGGAACGCCGCCTTGCCCGGGTACCACATCATGCGATTGCCTGGACCCGTGGCCGGAATGGTGCCGACATCCTGCGCGCCCCCCGCCACCACGCCGCCGTCGGGCCGCAGGACGATTGTTGCCGGCACCGCCGACGGCAGCGGCCGCGGGTTGCCACCGCTGCCGGCGCCGGGCGTCAACCCGAACGTGCCCGAGGCCCCGGCGCTATCCCGCCAGGTGCCGCTGAACGTGCCGATGGCGATCTCGGCATCGACGTGCAGTGGCCGGCCGCCGGGCGTCGTGACGACGTTCAGACCAAAGCCGATGGTGCCGTCGGGATTGGGGAACGCCGTGCCGGTCACCGAGGCGGCATCGGCGCCGTTGCCGCACTGGTCGTCAGTGCCCTCGAGGCGATAGATGGCCCCGTTCTGCGTGACGGCCAGCGTCACCACGTTGCAGAACGGCTGCAGCTGCCAGCGGAACGTGCCCAACGGTTGAGCGGCAACGGGCGCAGGCCCGACGGTACACGCCAGCAGCGTGACCAGGGCGCCAGGGATTCGACGCGTCATGGGTGGCTCTCCCGGAGCCCGCCCCAGCAGTGATGCGGCCTCCTGAGGGGGAGAGCGCAATCGACGCCGAAAACCCGATCGTCCTAGCCGCCGCCGTCGCCGCCGAGAAACCGATGCAGCAGCACGCGCGCCTTCGCCCAGTCGCGTTGCACCGTGCGTTCGGTGACGCCGCGCACGCCGGCGATCTCCGCGAAGGTGAGGCCACAGAAGAACTTCAAGTCGACCAGCTGGGCGAGACCTGGCTCCAGGTCGGCCAACTGGTCGAGGGCCGTCCCCAGCGCCTCGAGGTGGGTCGCCTCGGCCGGTCCGCCGTCGCGCGCCTCGTCGAGCGTCGTGAAGGTCAGGTCGCCGCCGCGCTTGCGGGCGCGCCGTTGGCGGACGTAGTCGATGACGATGCTGCGCATCGCCCTCGACGCATACCCCAGGAACCGATTGCGATCGGGGAACGCCAGGGCCTCGCGGTCCGCGATGTCGACGTAGGCCTCGTGCAGAAGTGTGGTGGCGCCGAGCGTCACATCGCCGCCGCTGCGCCGCAGATGCGACTCGGCCAGGCGGTGCAATTCGGCGTACAGCGCCGCGAACAACGCGTCGCGGGAGGACTCGTCGCCGGCATCGGCTCGGGTGACGAGACTGGCGAGGGAGGAAGACGCACGGGTCACGGCGGATGGCCCGACGGGCCATGCTACCACCGCGTCGGGTTTCGCCCGCGGATTCCGGTATACGCTCAGCCCGGTTCCGGAGGCGGCCTATGGACAAGACGCTCTGGCGCACCCTCAGCCCTCTCCTCGACGAGGCGCTCGATCTGCCGCCCGGCCAGCGAGCCGGGATGCTGGACGCCCTGCGCGCCGCGACGCCTGAGCTGGCGACGGCGCTCGCCGCGCTGCTCGCTGATCACCAGCGGCTGGTCGATTCCCCGTTTCTCGAAGGCTCGCCCTCCCTCGACGGCGCGCTGCCAGCACTGGCCGGGCAGCGCGTCGGCGCTTATACGCTGGAGCGTCCGCTCGGCATGGGCGGCATGGGCGCCGTCTGGCTGGCCCGCCGCAGCGACGGGCGGTTCGAGGGGGCGGTGGCGGTCAAGTTCCTCAACCTGGCCCTGCTCGACCCGGCCGCGACGGCGCGCTTCAGGCGCGAAGGCTCGATGCAGGCCCGGCTGTCGCACCCGCACATCGCGCGGCTGCTCGATGCCGGGGTCAGCGACGCGGGGCAACCCTACCTGGTGCTCGAGTACGTCGATGGGCTGCGCATCGATGCCTACGCCGCCGAACACCGTCTGCCGACCCGCGAGCGGCTCCTGCTGTTCCTGCAGGTGGCCGACGCCGTGGCGCACGCCCACGCCAACATGATCGTGCACCGGGACCTGAAGCCGTCGAACATCCTCGTCGACCGCGACGGCGGGGTGAAGCTGCTCGACTTCGGCGTCGCCACCCTGCTCGGCGGCGCTCCCGACGGCATGACGGCCGAGGCGACCAGCGGCGCGTTCACGGCCCGCTTCGCCGCGCCGGAACAACTGATGGGCGGACCCGTCACCGCGGCGACGGACGTCTACGCGCTCGGCGTCCTGCTCTACCAGCTGCTGACCGGACGTCACCCGACCGCGCCGGCCGGCGTGCCGGCCGGCGTCGCCGTGCGGGCCCTCGCCGAGGTCGAGCCGCCGCGCGCGAGCGTCAGCGCGGCCGCGCTCGCCACCAGCGGATCCGAAGGCGAAGCCCTCCTGGCCGAGCGCCAGACCGCCGCCGACCGCCTCTCCAGGGCGCTGCGCGGCGATGTCGAGACCATCCTCGCCAAGGCGCTGGCCAAGGCGCCGGCCGACCGCTACGCGTCGGTGGCGGCGTTTGCCGACGACGTGCGCCGCCATCTTGCGCACGAGCCGGTGCGGGCGCGGCCCGATTCCGCCTGGTATCGGCTCCGCACGTTCGTCCGCCGTCGTCGGCTCGAGTCGGCATCGCTCGCCGCCGCGGCGCTGGCGCTCGTCGTCGGCAGCAGTGTGGCGATCTGGCAGGCCCGCGTCGCCACGGCCGAACGCGACGCGGCGCGCCGGCAACTGGCCCGTGCGCAAGCGGTCAACGAACTGAACGAGTTCCTGCTGTCCGACGCGGCTCCGAGTGGTCAGCCGTTCACGGCGGGACAGGTGCTGGCGCGCGCCGAACGGATCCTCGAACGCCAGACGACCGGCGCTCCCGAGGCCCGCGTCGCCTCGCTCGTCACGATCGGCCGTCAGTTCGCCAGCCAGGACGCCGACGCCGACGCCGTGCGCGTGCTCGAGCACGCCTACCGGCTGTCGCGCCAGCTCACCGACCCGTCGCTGCGGGCCAGCGCCGGCTGCGCGCTGGCGGCGGCGCTGGCGGCGGCCGGCACCGACCCCCGTCCGCCGGCGCTGCTGCGCGAGGCCTTCGTGGAGTTGCCGGCCACGCCGGAGTTCTCGCTGGACCGCGTGTCCTGCCAGCTCCAGGCCGCGTCGGTCGAACGCAACGGTGCGACACCCGAAGCCAGCATCGCCCACGTCGAGGCCGCGCGGACGACGCTGGCGGCCTCCGCCGTGCAGTCGTCGCTGCTGACCCTGCGCATCGCCATGGACCTCGCCGAGTCGTATCGAGTCGTCGGCGACGCCCGGCGGGCGCACGAGCAGTTCGCGCTCGCCTGGGAGGAGCTCCGCCGGCAGGGCCGCGACGGCACCGAGCGGGCTGGCACCCTGCTCAACAACTGGGGCCTGGTCCGGCGGTCGATGCCCCTCGACGCCGAACGTCTGTTCCGCCGCGCCGTGCAGATCAGCAGCGCCGATGGCTCGGAGGCCGGCGTGTCGCCGATGCTGCTCACCAACCTCGGCTGGAGCCTGCTCGACCTCCAGCGGCTTCCGGAAGGGATCGCCGTCGCCGAACGCGCTGCGACCAGAGCCGAGCGCGCCGGCGGCGGCGCGGTGATCTACCAGAACCAGCTGTTGCGGGCGCGGCTGCACCATGCGGCCGGTGACGACGCGCGGGCGGCGGCGGTGCTGGACGAGTTCGAGCGCCGGGCGCCCGGCCTCGTGCCGGCCGGGCATCCGGCGTTCACCGTGCTGCTCGAACTCCGCGCGTCCATCGCGACCTCGCGGCGCCGCTACGCCGAGGCTCACGGCTTTCTGGCCGATGCCTTCACGACGCTCGACGAGCAGCGACCCGACCACCGGCAGGGGTTCCTGGCGCTGTACCGGGTTCGCGCGCGACTGGCGTTGTCCGAAGGGCGGCCCGCTGATGCCGTCACCGATGCCGAGCGCGCGCTGCAGCTGGCCATCGAGACCGATCCGGGCCTGGCGGCGTCGTACTGGATCGGTCGGTCACAGCTTCTGCTCGGCGAAGCGCTGATCGCCGATGGACGCGCGAAGGACGCCGTGGCGCCGCTGGAGCAGGCGGCCCGCGACCTGGAGGCGTCGGTCGGGCCCGACCATCCCTGGTCGCGCGGCGCCCGGGACCTGCTGGGGACGGCCGCGTCGTAGAGCCGCGCCGGCGTTCAGCGACGCGCTCGTGGGCGTTTCGATCCCGAGCGGTTGCCCGGCTTGGAGCGGGCCAGGGTCTTCGGCCGCGGCTTGGCCAACGCCGCCTCCCAGGCCAGTTGCGCCGCCGCGCGCACCGGCCGGGTGGTGGCCTTGGCCAGCACCACGTCGGTGCAGCCCTGACGCCCCCAGGCGCCTGGCGAAGGCGTGAACATCGCCGGGTGCTCGCGCAGGAACACCGCCTGCTGGTCCACCGCCAGCTTCACCATGGCCAGCGAGCCGTCGGCGCGCAGGCTGGCGAAGATGCGGTTGTTGACCCGGAAGTCGGGATGCCCCATGTGGGTGCCTTCGCTGGCGCCGTCGAGGGCGAGGACGAGGTCGCGGAAGTCGTCGTCGGTCATGGCCAGCCAGCGCCTGGTGTGCCGCCCGGCTGCGACAGAATAACGGAGATGGAACGCACCGACCGGATCTTCTTCGCCTGGAACGCCGTGGTGTCGACGGCCGCCGTCGCCTTCATCGCCTTCATCCTGCGCCGCGAGAGCGGCCCGGCCGGCGCCGTGGACCTGTCGTTCGTGCCGGCGTTGAACGCGGTGTTCAACGGCCTGTCGGCGATCTGCCTGGTCACCGGCTGGGCGGCCATCCGGCGCAAGGCGGTGGCGCTGCACCGCGCGTGCATGATCACCGCCTTCGCCCTGTCCGGGGTCTTCCTGGTTGGCTACCTCGCCTACCACTACGTACACGGCGACACCCGGTATCCGGGCAGCGGGGCGATGCGGACCCTGTACCTGGCGGTGCTCGCCTCGCACATCGTGCTGTCGATCACCGTGGTGCCCGGCGCGCTGACCTCGTTCTACTTCTCCCTGACGCGGCAGTTCGAGCGCCATCGCCGGCTGAACCGCGTGTTCCTGCCGATCTGGCTCTATGTCTCGGCGACCGGCGTGGTGATCTACCTGATGCTGCGCGGCGCCTGACCCGGTGGGACGGCGGTCAGCCGCGCACGCCGGCCTTGCGCAGGATCGTCATCAGCGGACACCAGTTGGTGAACGACGACTGCAGCAGGTTGACGCCGACGAACAGCGTGAACCACAGAAAGCCGGGGTGCACGAACATCCCCAGCAGCACACTGGCCGCCACGAAGGTGCCGGCGACCATTCGTACTACCCGTTCGACCGTCATGATGTCCTCCCGAAATCCTTGCTGCCCGGCACGAACAACACCGGCTGGGTGCAGCCGGTGAGCGCGGTCCCGACGGCCTGGCCGGCCGTCGATCCGCCAACCGATCCGTCGAGCGCCACCACCACCAGCGAGGCGGCGTCGAGCGCCTCGCGGCGACACGCCGCGAGGCTGCCGCCGTCGACGACCTGGCCGCCAAACGCCGTGGCCAACGCCGCGGCGCAGCTCCGCGCGGCGTCGCCCGCCGCGCCGTCGCCGACCACGGCGACGCGCGCGAAAGCCGCGGCCGTGGCCGGGTGGTCGGCGTGCGTCACCAGCACCGGCACGGCGCTGGCGCGGACGATGCGATCGGCGACCGAGCCCAGCCACCAGCGCTGCGGGCCGCGCCGGCCGTGGGTGCCGAGCACGATGAGATCGGCCTCGGCGGCGCGTTCCAGCACGCCCTCCACCGGCTCGCCATCGGCGACCACCGCCGCGAAGGCCGCCCCGGTCTCGGCGGCGACGAACTCGCGCAGCCGCGCCGACGTCACCGCCGCGTTGGTCTGGCGTTCGGCGGCCAGCCGGGCGATCTGATCGGGCGTGAAGTAGGGCGGCGGCGTGAAGGGCTCGCCGTGCACCGCCTCCAGCCGCGCCGCGAAGGTCGTGGCCAGCACGCCGGCCAGGGCGGCGGCCCGCGCCGACGCGGTGTCGAAGTCCACGCCGAGCACGATGTGCCGCGGCGGGCAGTGATACGACCTCGGGTGCGTCATGACCATTCCTCCGCCACCTGGCCGGTCATCGCCTCGACGGTGTCGCCCTGGTGTGCCATGTAGTAGAGGACCGGCACCGCCATGCGCGACAGCAGCAGCGAGGCGATCTCGCCGGCCATCAGCGAGATGGCCAGGCCCTGGAAGATCGGGTCGAAGAGGATCACCCCGGCGCCGACGACCACCGCGGCCGCGGTCAGCGCCATCGGCCGGAAGCGCACCGCCCCGGCGTCGATGACGGCGCGATCGAGCGGCAGCCCGTCGCGGCGCCGGAGTTCGATGAAGTCGACCAGGATGATCGAGTTGCGCACCACGATGCCGGCGCCGGCGATGAAGCCGATCATCGACGTGGCGGTGAAGAACGCCCCCATCGCCGCGTGGGCCGGCAGGATGCCGACCAGCGAGAAGGGAATCGCCGCCATGATGAGCAGCGGCGTCGTGAACGACTGGAACCAGCCGACCACCAGCACGTAGATGAGCACCATCACCGCCGCGAAGGCCAGCCCGAGGTCGCGGAACACCTCGATGGTGATGTGCCACTCGCCGTCCCACTTCATGGCGTAGCGGGTCGAGTCGAAGGGCTGGCGGGCGTTGAACACCTCCAGCGCGTAGCCCTCCGGCAGGGTGAGGGCGGCGATCGCCTCGTTCATCCGCGCGATGGCGTAGACCGGGCTCTCGTTGCCGCCGGCGAGATCCGCGGTCACGTAGGTCACCGGCTGCAGGTTCTTGTGATACAGGCTGGTCGCCTGCGCCACGGTGTCGAGCCGGGTCAGCTCGCCGACCGCGACCGGGGCCCGGCCCTGGAGCCGCACCGCGCGCAGGTCGTCGAGCGTCCGCTGCCCGGGTGGCAGCCGCAGCACGATCGGCACGTCCTCGCGGGCGGCCTCGTCGTGCAGCAGGCCGGCCGGCTCGCCGGCCCCGGCCATCCGCACCACCGCCGCCACGTCGTGGGCGGTGAGGCCGGCGGCCGCGGCCTTCTCGGCGTCCACCACCAGCGACTCGGTCGTGCGCGGGGCATCGACGTACCAGTCGGTGTCCACCACTCCGGGAGTCGTGGCGAAGATGCCCTTGAGCGTCTCGGCCAGGGCTTGGCGCCGCGCCGGGTCGGGGCCGTAGACCTCGGCGACGACCGTCTGCAGCACCGGCGGCCCCGGCGGCACTTCGGCGACCTGAATGGTGGCGCCCAGGTCGGCCGCCAGCGGCGCCAGCCGCTCGCGCACCCGTCCGGCGATGTCGTGGCTCTGCAGCGACCGCTCGTCCTTTGGCGCCAGGTTGACCTGCAGGTCGGCCAGATGCGGCGCCTGGCGCAGGAAGTAGTGCCGCACCAGGCCGTTGAAGTTGTAGGGCGCCGCCGTGCCGACGTACTGCTGGACGTGCTCGACCAGCGGATCCTCGAGGGTCGCGGTCGCCAGCACCGACGCGACCCGCGCCGTCTCTTCGAGCGCCGTGCCTTCGGGCATGTCGATGACCACCTGGAACTCGCTCTTGTTGTCGAAGGGCAGCATCTTCACGGCGACGACGCCGAAGGGCACCAGCGCGGCGCTGGCGACCAGCAGCAGCGCGACGCCGCCGAGGAACGCCCAGCGCCGCCGCGGCGCGGCGAGCAGCGGCGCCATCACCCGCCGGTACAGCCGGGTGAAGAGGTCCTCGGCCTCGTGGCCGTGCGCGCCGTCGGGCCGCAGCAGCCGCACCGCCGCCCACGGCGTGACCACGAAGGCGACCACCAGCGAGAACAGCATCGCCGCCGACGCGCCGACCGGAATCGGGCGCATGTAGGGGCCCATCAACCCGCCGACGAAGGCCATCGGGAGGATTGCCGCCACCACCGCCAGCGTGGCCAGGATGGTCGGGTTGCCGACCTCGTCCACCGCCTCGATGGCGGTGGCGATGAGCCCGGCGCCGGGGCGCATGCGGGCGTGGCGGACGATGTTCTCGACCACGACGATCGCGTCGTCGACCAGGATGCCGATCGAGAAGATGAGCGCGAAGAGCGTGATGCGGTTCAGCGTGTAGCCGTAGAGATAGAACGTGAACAGCGTGAGCGCCAGCGTCACCGGGATGGCCACGAACACCACCGCCGCTTCGCGGCGGCCGAGCGCCAGCCAGATGAGGATCGACACCGACACCACGGCCAGGAACATGTGGTAGAGGAGCTCGTTGCTCTTCTCGGCCGCCGTCTCGCCGTAGTCGCGGGTGACGGTGACGTGGACGTCGGCAGGGACGAGCGTGCCGCGCAGCGTGTCGAGCTTCTCCGCCACGCGGTGGCTGATGTCGATGGCGTTGGTGCCCTTGCGCTTGGCCACCGCAAGGGTCACCGCCGGCGCCGTACCGGCCTCGCGCGACTGGAAGCGGACGTAGGTGGTCGGCTCGGCGTCGCCGTCCTCGACGCTGGCGACGTCGCCCACCGTGAGGGCGCGCCCGCCGTGCGACGCCACCACCACCTGCCGCACGTCGGCGGCGGTGCGCAGCCGATCGCCGGCCTCGACGGCACCGAGCGCGCCACCCGCCACCGGGGCGTCGGCCCGGCTGCGGGCGTTGGCGGCGCCGAGGGCCCGCTGGACGCCCAGCGGGTCGACGCCGTGCGCGGCCAGCCGCGCCGGATCGACCGCCACACTGACCTGGCGTGGCCGTCCGCCGATGACGGTCACTTCCGACACGTCGGGGACCTCGGCGATGGCGTCGCGCACCTGAACGGCCAGCGTGCGCAGCGCGTCGTCGCCGTAGCGCGCCGACCACAGCGTCACCGCCAGGATCGGCACGTCGTCGATCGAGCGCGGCTTCACCAGCGGGCCGACGACGCCGGGCGGCACCCGATCGCGGTTGGCTTCGAGCTTCTGGTTCAGGCGGACCAGCGCCGCTTCCTCGGGCTCGCCGACACGGAAGCGGACCACGACCAGCGACTGGCCCGGGCTCGAGGTCGAGTAGAGGTACTCGACGCCGGGGACCTCCCAGAGCAGGCGTTCCATCGGCCGGGTGACGCGCTGCTCGACGTCGGCCGGCGTGGCCCCCGGCATCTGCACCAGGACGTCGACCATCGGGACGACAATCTGCGGCTCTTCCTCGCGCGGCAGGCCGATGAGCGCCAACCCGCCCAGCGCCGCCGACGCGACGATGACCAGCGGCGTGAGCTTCGACCGCACGAACGCGGCGGCGAGCCGGCCGGCGGCGCCGCGCGGCGCGCTCATCGCGACCCTCCCGCGGTCACCGGCCGGCCGTCGGTGAGGCCGGGCGGCGGCGCCGTGACGACCACGTCGCCGGCGGCGAGGCCGGCGAGCACTTCGGCGCCACGCAGCCGCACCAGCCGCAGCCGCGCCACGCCGTCTTCGACCACGAACACCGACGTGACCTGGCCCTGCCGGACCACCGCGTCGGCCGGCACGGTGAGGGCGGTGCGTGCCGGGACCGGGAACCTGACGCGGACGAAGCTGCCGGACCGCACGCCGTCGCGGGCCGGGAGCGGCACCTTCACCAGGAACGCCCGGGCATCGGCATCGACCGCCCGGCTCACCTCGGCGACCGTGGCGGCGATCGGCGCGGCCTCGGCCCCGTCGAAGACCACCGTCACCGCCGTGCCGGGCGCGACATCGGCGACGCGGGCTTCGTCGACGGTGACCTCGGCGCGAAAGGCCGACGTGTCCTCCAGGCGCAGCAGCGGCACGCCGGGCGCGGCCATGGCGCCGACCTCGACCAGCTTCTCGGTGACCACGCCGGCAAACGGCGCCACGATCTCCAGGTAGCCCGCCGTGGCGGCGGCGCCGTCGCTGGCGGCAGCGGCGCCGGCCTCGCCGGCTCGCGCCTGCTGCAGGCGGGCCGCGGCGGCTTGGCGGCGACCCTCGGCGGCGCGGAGCGCCGCGGTGGCTTCGTCGAGTTCCTGCGCGGTGGCCGATCGCTTGGCGTGCAGCGCGGCGATGCGGCCGTGGGTCGCGGTGGCCAGGGCGAGTGCGGCCTCGGCGGCGGCGTCCTCGGCGGCCGCCGCACGCTGGCCTTCGGCCGCCGCGGTCGCCCCGGCCCGGGCGGCCGCCGCGGCGGCGACCACGTCGGCGCCGTCGAGGACGACCAGCACCTGGCCGGCGCGCACCCGGTCGCCGGCCGCGACGCGCACCTCGCGTACCGGCGCGAGCAGGCGCGCGGCGACGGCCGCGGTGGTGCGGGCGGCGACGACGCCACCCGCCTCGACGTAGCCGTCGACGGCACTCGCGCCCACCGTCACCACGCGCACCGCCACCGGCGGCGCCGCCGGGTGCGCCTCACCTGCCGGCTCGCGCCCGCAGGCGACCGCGGTCACCACGACCACTGTTGCGACCAGACCTGTCTTCATCCGCACGCCCATGCCTCCCCGTCGGCGATTCATCGCCCCACCGCCCGCGCCAAGGTCGCCGTCGCCACGCGCACGGCGACGCGGGCGGCGGCGTGACGCGCGTCGGCGTCCTGCAGCCCCTCGGCGGCGCGCAGCAGCGCGGTGACGTCGGCCAGTCCGTTCTCGTAGCGGTCGCGCACGATCCGCTGGGATTCCCGGGCCTGGGCCACGGCGGCCTGGCCTACCGCCAGGCTGGCCCGGGCGGCCTCGAGCCGGGCCGCCGCCACCCGCACGTCGACCCGCACGGCCGTTTCCGTGCGCTCACGCTCGGCGGCGCGCCGCGTCTGCAGCGCCCGCGCCTCGGCCGCTCGGGCCTGGTCCTGGAAGCCGCGAAACAGGTTGATGCGGGCCATGGCGCCCACGGTCCAGCTCGATGCCCGCGACGCCCACGCCCCGCCGTTGGCCTCCCAGGTGCCGAGCGCCGAGACGCGCGGCAGGAAACCGGCGCGTGCCGCCGCGGCGGCGGCATCGGCCTGCTCGCCGTGGAGCGCCGCTACCCGCACCTCGACGCGATCGGCGAGGGCAGCCTGTTCGAGCGCCGCGAGGGACGACGTGTCGATGGGCGCGTCCGGCCCGTCGTCGAGGGCGAAGACGCTGTCGAGCGGGGCGCCGATCAGCTGATTCAGGCGCGCCCGGGCGGCCGTCTCGTCGGCGGCCGCGGTCAGCTCGCGCTCGCGCGTGGCGGCGGCGTGCAGCTCCACCTGCAGGACGTCGGCGTCGGTGGCCAGGCCGACGTCACGGCGATTGCCGGCCCGTTCGAGGTCGGCGGCGGCCGACTGCAGCGCCGCGGCCAGCACCTGCCGCGTGGCCACCGCGGTCAGGACGTCGCCGTAGGCGGCGGTGACGGCCACCGCCAGGTCGTGCCCGACCAGGCGGCGCTCGGCCGACGCCAGGTCGCGGCCCACCGTCGCGGCGCGCCGTCCGGCCAGGGCCGCCGGGTCGTAGAGCGGCGCGTCGACCGACAGGGCGGTCCGGAAGTTGCCCACCGGGTCCGGCCGGTTGAGCGCCTCCAGCGCGAAGTCGTCGGCGCCGAACGCCCGCTGGGCGAGCAGCGACCCGAAGACGAACACCGGCTGGTTGCCGCGCTGCCACGACTCGCTCAGGTCGAGGGATGGCAGCAGTCCGGCCCGCGACTGACGCAGCCGGGCCTGGGCTTCCTCCTCGGCCGCCGCGGCGACGCGCAGGTCGGCGTTGTCGGCGGCGGCGCGGGTCAGCGCCTCGGCCAGGGTCAGGGGTTCCTGCGCGGCCGCCGTCGCGGCCGTCAGCGAGACGGCCGTCATCAGGGTCAGGGCGAAGAGCCGACGTATCATCACCTCCCGAGATTCAGGAACCGCCAAAAGGTGACACGTGCCCCCGACCGCGCCGGTGCGCCCCCGCCCGACGCCTATGCCGACCTGGTGCGTCAGGCGGCCGCTGGCGACGACGCCGCCATGGAGCGGCTGCTCGTCCAGGCCCAGGAGGTGGCGTGGCGGTTCAGCCTGGCGGTATGCGGCCGGCCCGACGACGCCGAGGACGCCATGCAGGAGGCGCTGCTCAAGACCTACCGGCATACGGCGCAGATTCGCGACCCGCAGGCGTTCCGGCCCTGGCTGCACCGCACCGTCCGCAACGCCTGCCTGATGAGCCGCCGCAAGCGGCGCCACGAGCCGCGCCGGCTGGAGTCGCTCGACGCCCCGGCCGGCCCCGGCGCCACCCTGCCTCCCGAGCCGCCGGACCCCGGGCACGATCCGGAACAGGCCGCCGCCAACGCCCGCCTGCGGACCGAGCTGAAGCGCGCCCTCCAGACCCTGCCGCCGCCGTCGCGGGCGGTGCTGTTCCTGCGCGAGATGCAGGGCCTGTCCACGCGCGAGGTGGCGCACGCGATGGGGATGTCGGAGGACACCGTGAAGACCCGCCTCAGCCGGGCCCGCAAGGCCCTGCAGGCCGAGCTCCAGGCCCCCTACCAGCAGGTGATCGGCGCGCCCCTGCCCGCCGCCGTGCGCCAGCGGGCGCGGCGTCGGGCCCGGGCGGTGCTGGCGCCGGCGCCGGCTACAACCCCGGCGACGGCTCGACCGCCGGTGGCACCGCGGCGGCGTCGCTGACCTCGGTCGTGCGGGCGCGCCGCTGCATCTTGCGCCCGAGCCAGGCGGCGTTCACCGTCGAGAGCGCCGCGAGCACGATCGCCGCGCCCGAGATGCCGGCCACGCCCGCCCCCAGCGCCGCCAGTGGCGCATACGCCCAGGCCCCGAGCTGGTCGCCGACGCGGTAGATCACCGTGTCGATGAAGGTCTTGGCCTTGTAGCGGTCGGTGGGCGGCACGACCGTGAACAGCACCTCGCGGGCCGGGCGCGCCACGGCGAAGTTGCCGGCGCGGCGCAGCACCTGGAACGTCATCAGCACGGCGATGCTCGGCGCCAGGCCGAGGATGCCGAAGCCGGCGATCGTCAGCACCGGCAGGAAGGCCAGGGCCGCGACCACCCCCCAGCGCTGGACCAGCCGACCGGTGGCGAAGGTCTGCGTGACGAGGGTGATGACATTGACGGCCAGGTCGATGTTGGCGAAGAAGCGCGTGCGTTCCGCACGGTCGACGATCGCGGCGTCGACGATGGTCGCCTGCTGGAAGTAGAGAAACGTCGTCAGCAACGTGAAGAAGAGCATGTGCAGCGTGACGTTCACCAGGTAGGCGTCGGTGAGCGAGCGCCGCATGCCGTCCCACACCGAGCCGCCGATGGTCGGCCCGGGCGCCCCGGGCCGGCGGTCGTCGCCGTCGAGGCGCGGCAGCGCGAACAGCCGGCGGGCCGCCAGCGCCGCCACTTCGAGCAGCGCCGCCGAGACCAGCAGCAGGTTGGCGGCGCCGAGCCAGCCGACCAGCCCCGAGGTGATCGCCGCCCCGGTGATGCCGCCGATGGTGCCGCCGGCGCCGATGAAGCCGAACAGCCGCGCGCCCTGCGCCGCCGAGAACACGTCGGCCATCACCGACCAGAAGATCGAGACGACGAACATGTTGAAGACCGACGTCCACACGAACAGCGCGCGGCCGGTCCAGAGGTCGGCGGCGGCGTCGCCCCAGCCGAGCGCGGCGAAGAACGCCACCAGGTTGAGCGCGAAGAAGCGGTAGCCGAGCGAGACGAAGCGCGGCCGCGGCATCCGCCCGACCAGCCAGGCGAACGGCGGGTTGAGCACCAGCATGCCGGTGAGCGATCCGGCGAACAGCCACGGCAGGTTCTCGACCCCGCCGGCGACGCCCATCTCGTCGCGGATCGGCCGGATGACGTAGTAGGCGGAGAGGACGCTGAAGAAGAACAGCCACGACCACGCCACCGCCGCCAGCTCGGACGGCCGGACGTCCACGAGCCGTTCGATCCAGGATCGATCCGGCTCGTGGCCGAGGCGGGTCATCTCGCCGATCAGGCGCCGGGCAGCGCGTCGATGAAGGCGACCATCCGCTTGCGCATCGCCTCGTCGGGCAGCCGGCCGATGCCGCCGCCGATGTTGTCGATCATGTTCTTCGCCTGGCTGGTCGCCGGCGTGACCACCGTGATCGCCGGATGGCTGACGACGAACTTGAGGAAGAACTGCCCCCAGGTGGCGGCATCGAACTCCCTGGCGAAGTCAGGCAGCGGACGGTTGCCGACGCGCTTGAAGAGGCGGGTCCGGCCGAACGGCGCGTAGCAGAACACGCCCATCCTGCGGTCGCGGGCCAGCGGCAGGATGGTCGCCTCGGCGTGGCGGTTGTCGATGGCGTAGTCGACGCCGATGAAGTCGAGCGGCTCCTTGCGCATGGTGGCGACCAGGTCGTCGTACTGCCCCTCGAAGGTGGTGGTCAGCCCGACGTAGCGGATCCGGCCCTGCTGCTTGTACTCCTTGAGGATCGGAATCTGCACGCCGACATCGCCCATGTTGTGGACCTGGATGGTGTCGATCTTCGCCTTGCCGATGCGCTTGAAGGAGGTCTCGACCTGGGCGCGCGCCGCCGCCGGGTCGGCGCCGCCGCCGCCACGACCGGCGACGTTCAGCTTGGTGGCCCAGAAGATCCTGTCGGTGAGCTTCAGCTCGCGGGCGATCTCGCCCGCCACCTCTTCCGACGCGCCGTAACCGGGGGCGGTGTCGAATACGGTGGCGCCGCGTTCGAGCATCGCCGTGAACACCTCGCGCAGGGCGGTCACGTCCTCGCTGCGGGCGACGCTGGCGAACGTCGCCGAGCTGCCCAGGCCGATGACCGGGATCTGCTCGCCGCTCGACGGGATAGCGCGGGTGAGCAGCGTGCCCTGCGCCCACAGGCGCTGCGGATCGAGGGCCAGGCCGGCGCCGGCGCCGACGGTGAGCGCCAGCCAGTCGCGACGGGTCAGGGTCATCACGCGTTCTCCTTCAGTCGATCCTACCCGCGGCGACACGCGCGGGGAGATCCGTTCCGTACCTACTTGGCCAGCGCGGCCGTGGCCCGGCTCACCACCTCGCCGCTCCGCACCCCTTCGTAACGCCGTCCGAGCAGGTAGGCAATCGGGAACCACACCGCCGACATCACCACCCCGGCGACGGCCAGCCCGGCCACGCCGTAGGGCAGGACCGCGGCGCTCAGCCAGGCGGACGTCACGTCGCCGAAGCGGTAGACGACCGTGTCGATGACGTTCTTCGCCTTGTACTTGCTCTCCTGGTCGACCACCGTGAACAGCATCTCGCGGCTGGGCTTGGCGATGGCGTACTCGGCGAAGCGCCGCACCACCTGGATGGTGCCGAGCACCAGCAGCACCGGCGAGAAGGCGACGGCCAGGAACGCCACCACCATGATGAGCGGATTCAGGATGAGGCCGGCGGTGACCCCGAAGCGCTCGATGAGCCGGCCGGTGCCGAAGAGCTGCAGGAACACCGTGCTGCCGTTCACGGCCAGGTCGATCATCGCGTAGGCGCGGGTCCGGGCCTCGCGGCTCTCGAACGCCTTGGTGATGAGATCGCCGAGCTGGAAGTAGATGATCGTCGAGATCGTCGTCATCAGCAGGATGAAGAGCCCGATCATCAGCAGGTACGGCGAGCGGACGAGCAGCGTGAAGCCCTCCACCGGGTTGCCGCCCAGGCGGCGATCGAGCGTCGTCGTCTGGGCGTCGTGCCCGGCGGCGCGCAGGGTGCGCTTCTCGCGCTCGAGCAGCCGCACCAGCCACGCGGTGACGACGAAGCCGCCGGCCGAGATCAGCATCAGCGTGTTGGTGCCGACCGCGCCGACCAGCAGCGCCGCCAGCGCCGGGCCGCCGATTGTCCCCACCGTGCCGCCGGCGGCGATGAACCCGAACAGCCGCTTGGCCTGGGTGCGGGAGAACGTGTCGGCCATCAGGCTCCAGAACACCGAGATGATGAGCACGTTGAAGGTGCTGACCCACACGAAGAACGACGCCGCGACCCAGCGGTCCTGCTGCTGCCCGAACGACTCGAACAGGGCGTAGAACCCGAGCATCGTCACCGCGATGAAGCCGTAGACCCACGGCAGGAACGTCGCCAGCGTGAGCCGCGACGCGAAGAACGCGTAGACCGGGGCGACGAAGAAGCTGGCGACGAAGGTGCCGGTGTAGAGCTCCTCGAGACGGTCGACGCCGTAGACCGTGCCCATCGCGTCGCGGACCGGCCGGACCACGAAGTAGCTGCCCATGAGCAGGGCGAAGTAGACGAACGAGACCACCACCGCCCTGGCCTCGGCGGGCTCGACCTTGGCGAGGGTCCTGAGGAGCCGCGCCAGCGGGCCCGGCGTGTCGGCAGCGGTCGAATCGGTGGTGGTCATCGGCGGGGCGTCTGGTTATAGCACTCTGGCGCACCGGACCCGGTGACCGGGCCGGGCCGGACGCCCGCACCCGACGGCCCGCGCCCGCGCTGGCATTACGCCGGCCGATGCCGTAACGTTTCAGCGCCCCAGCGGGCACCGAGGAGCGACGACATGCGGAGACAACTGCCGGCCCCGATCTTCGTCACCGTGCTGGCTCTCACCAGCGCGCTTGCCGCCCAGGCGCCGGCCGGTCAACCGGCCGCACCGGCGCGGCCGCCGCTGACCCTGACCACCACCGCCTTTCCCGACGGCGGGCAGATTCCGGTGCGCTACACCCAGGCTGGCGAGCAGGTCTCACCGGTCTTGAGCTGGACCAACGTGCCGCCGGGCACGCAGAGTTTCGTGCTGCACATGCGCGACCCCGACGTCGCGCGCAACAAGACCACCGAAGACCAGGTGCACTGGCTGGTGTGGAACATCCCCGGCACCGCTACCGGGATGCGCGAGGGGCAGCCCAAGGGCGCACAGCTCCCCGACGGCAGCCGGCAGATCAGTGCCAGCGGCGAGGTCTATCGCGGCCCCGGCGCCCCGGCCACCGGCCCGCTGCACCACTACACGTTCGAGCTGTTCGCGCTCGACACGAAGATCGACCTGCCAGCCGGCGCCGACGCCTGGGCCACCCGCACCGCCGTCTACAACGCCATGCAGGGGCACATCCTGGGCAAGGCGGTGTACGTCGGGTTGTTCCGGCGACCGCAGTAGCCGCCGCGACCCGGACCGAGGGATGAGCTGGTACGCCCTTGGCGCCATCGGCGCGCTGGTGTCGGTGGCATCGCTCGTCACCGCGTTCGTGTGGCTGGCGGTGCGGGACGAGTTCCGGTCCCGCGCCATGTCGGAGGGTGAGGCGAGCCGATTCGCGGCCCGGGGCGGCGGCATCAGCCGGAACGTCGGGGCCCGCTATCTCGGCCCGTCGCGCGGCACCGAGGTGACGGCGCACATCGGCCGCGACGAGCTGCGCCGGCTGGTCGTCGAGCGGCGGTGGCGCGAAGCCGCGCCCTGGCTGCTGCTGGTCCTCGGCGTGGTCCTGGCGTTCCCGTTCTGGCCGTTCTTCCTGCTGCAGCTCGTCGGCGCCCCGGCATGGCTGGCCGGTATCGCGGCCGCCATCGCCGCTCTGGTCGTCTACCGCACGCTGGCGCCGACCTATCTCGCCTGAGGCGGAGCCGGACCGGCCCCCTCCGTCCCGGCGTCGTTGGTCCGCTCAGGCGTCGCTGGTCCGCTCCCTGCCGGCTGATAGACTGGCGCCGGTTCGCGAGGGAGGATCCATGAAGCGACGGGAGTTCATCGTGTCGTCGGCGAGTGCCGTGGGCGCCGCGCTGTCCACCGCGACGGCCGCGGGCGCGGCGGGGGAGGCCGCCCAGCCGGCCGCGGCCACCGGCCGGAAGATCCTCATCGCCGGCGGCGGGTTCAACACCGCGTTCATCCGCTACATGGCCGAGCTCACCGGCAAGCCGCGGCCACGCCTGCTCTACCTGCCGACGGCCAGCGCCGACTCGCCGCAGGGCATCATCGCCTGGTACCGCAACTGCTCGCCGCTGAACGTCGAGGCGTCGCACCAGGTGAGCTTCATCGCCAGCACCCAGCAGCCGCGCGGCTGGGACGAGGTGCTGCTGTCGGTGGACGGCATCGTCTGCTCGGGCGGCAACACGCTCAACCAGCAGGCGATCTGGAAGGCGCAGGGCATCGACGTCGTGCTGCGCCAGGCCTGGGACCGCGGCATCGTGCTCGGCGGCGCCAGTGCCGGCTCGCTGTGCTGGTTCGAGGAGGGAACGACCGACTCGCGGCCCAAGACGCTGTCGATCGTGCAGGGCCTGGGGTTCCTGAAGGGCAGCCACTCGCCCCACTACGACGCCGAGCCGGGCCGCCGCCCGCTGTACCAGAAGCTCATCGCCAGCGGCGAGATGAAGCCGGGCTACGCCTGCGACAACGACGCCGGCATCTACTTCGAGGACAACGTCGTCAAGCGGGTGGTGGCGACGCGCGAGGCGGCGAAGGTCTACTACGTGAGTGTCGAGGGCGGCAAGGCGGTGGAGAAGCTGATGGCACCGGAGCGTCTCGCCTGAGACGCCCCGACGCGGCGCACGAGGGCTGCGCGCCGCGCCGTCCAGGCGGCTAGAAGGTGGCCTTCGCCTTGACCGACGTCGCGTAGATCACCGGTCGGCTCTTGAACTCCACCTGCCATTCCCGCTTCAGGTCGAAGTCGAACTTCTCCTTCTCGAGTTCGCTCCACGTGAACTCGCGGACCACGCCGGTCACCTCGACGTCCTCGTCCTCGCGGACGGTGACGCCCTTGGGCGCGACCACCATCACGTCCTGACCCGTCTTGATCGGGTTTTCCTCGTCGAGGGTGAAGATGCGCGGCGCCAGTACCCGGGCCACGTCCTCCACCACGCGAACCGTCTTGCCGTAGTACTTGTCGGCGTCGTTGCTGATGTCGTCGACGCTGGCCGTCATCGGCTCGGCCGGCACCGGCGGCAGTGCCGGCTTGGTCTGGCCGGCGGCGACCGCCGTCAGCCCCGCGAACAACACGAGTGCTCCTGCAAACGTCTTCATGCCGTGCTCCTTGTGGAAACGGCGGGCCGGAGGCGTCCGGCCCGCGGGTGTCCCGCCTGCCGCGGGTGGCGCCGACGCCGCGGCTAGCCGCGCACCGTCAGCTGGTTGTCGATGCGGTAGCCGACCGCCTGCGTGCGGGCGATCTCCTCGGCCGTGTCGCGCTGCGCCGACGTCGGCACCGAGCCCTTCAGCACGACCGTCCTGGTGTCGTGGTTGGTGTCGACGTTGATGTCGCCGGCATCGACGCGGTCGTCGCGCATCAGCGCCGTCTTGACGTCCATCGTCTCCATGGCGGCGTCGACGGCGCTGGCCGCCTCGCGGCCGGCCTCGCGCATGCTGTCGGCGGCCTCGCGGCCGGCTTCGCGGGCCTCGCGTCCGGCGTCGCGCGTTTCGGCCGCCACCCGATCCTGATCCCGATCGCTGCAGGCCGCGCAGGCCACGACCAGCGCCGCGGCGCCCATCAATCGGGTCATGCTCGTCATCCCTCTCATGGCAGTCCCTCCGTCGAGGGAGAGGAGCAAGGACGATGCCGCAGAAGTTCAGGCCGAATTCGAGGAGGGCACCCGGCCGGAGTGGAGCCGACGACCCAGTCGTGGGAACGCCACGGCGTACAGTACGGGGGTCAGACCCCTTTCTGGACCGGGCCAGAACAGGGGTCTGACCCCTGTCTGGGCCGGGCCAGAGTGGTCGCAGAAACTACAACGCGGTGTCGCGGGTCTCGCGCGAGACGTACAGGCCCAGCAGCGACAACAGCGCCGACCCCGACAGGTAGTAGCCCACGTAGTGCAGGCCCCAGTTGGTCGCCAGCCAGGTCGCCACATATGGCGCCAGCGACGCGCCGACGATGCCGGCGAAGTTGTAGGTGAGCGAGCTGCCGGTGTAGCGCACCGCGGTCGGGAACAGCTCGGCCAGCACCGTGCCGATCGGCCCGTAGGCGAAGCCGACCAGCGAGAAGCCGACGATCATCGTCGCCAGCGCGCCGATCGTGCCGGCCTGGAAGAGCGGCGCCAGCACCAGCCCGAAGAGCGCAATCGCGACGTTGACCCGCATCAGCATCGGCCGCCGCCCGCCCTCGGCGAGGCGCGCCGCCAGCGGCACGGTGATGGCGAAGAACACCACGCCAATCAGCTGGATGACCAGGAAGTTGTTGCGGCTGAAGCCGAGCGCGACCGTGCCCCACGACAGCGCGAACACCGTCGTCAGGTAGAAGATCACGTAGACCGAGGTGCCGATGACGGTGCCGAGCACCAGCGCGCCGGCGTGCTGGGAGAACACCGTCACCATCGGCACCTTGACCCGCTCGTGACGCTCGACCGCGCGGGCGAACACCGGCGTCTCGGTGATCGCCAGCCGGACGTAGAGGCCAACGGCGACCAGCACGGCGCTCGACAGGAACGGCACCCGCCAGCCCCACGCGAAGAACTGCTCCTCGGTGAGCCACTGCGACAGCAGCAGGAAGATGCCGCCCGAGCAGAAGAAGCCGATCGGCGCGCCGAGCTGCGGGAACATGCCGTACCACGCGCGTTTGCCGGGCGGGGCGTTCTCGGTGGCGAGCAGGATCGCGCCGCCCCACTCGCCGCCCAGTCCGAGGCCCTGGCCGAAGCGGCACAGCGCCAGCAGCAGCGGCGCGGCGAAGCCGATGGTCTGGTAGGTGGGCAGCGCGCCGATGGCGACCGTCGACAGCCCCATGGTGAGCAGCGCCGCCACCAGCGTCGTCTTGCGGCCGACCCGATCGCCGAAGTGGCCGAAGAGCGCCGAGCCGATCGGCCTGGCCAGGAAGGCGATCGCAAAGGTGGCCAGCGAGGCCAGCCGCGCGCTCGCCGGGTCCGAGGCCGGGAAGAACTGCTGCGGGAAGACCAGCACCGCCGCGGTCGCGTAGATGTAGAAGTCGAAGAACTCGATGGCGGTGCCCATCAGACTGGCCGCCAGGATGCGGCGGGCGCTGTTGGCCGGCACCGCGGCCGGCGCGATCGGGGAAGCAGTGGTCATGCGTCGAGGCGCCGCGCGTAGACGTCGCCGTGTTCCGACGGCGGTACCGCGGCCAGTGCGGCGAGCAGGGCCGGAGCGTCGAGCCAGGTCTCGGCGCCGAGCCGGCTCGACTCGCCGGCCGACCAGTTGAAACGGTAGGTGGCCAGGCCGGTCAGCCGCGCCGCGCAGGCGGCGACGGCGTCGAGTGTGCCACCCAGGTACTCGAACGACAGGCCGCGGACCGGCACGGTCAGCCCGGCCAGCGCCGCGGCCTCCCCGCCTTCCATGTCGAGCTTCACGAAGGCCGGCTCGCCGTGCTCGGTAATGAGCGCGTCGAGGGTCGTGGCGGCGACCTCGATGGTGCGGTTCCACTCCACGCCGGCGAAGCCCGGCTCGTGCGCCCGCGCCTGGCGCCACTCGGCATCGATGGTGCTGACCGTGGGCGTCCGGTCGCTCACCGCCAGGCGGGCCCGGCCGACCTGCCCGGCCACCGCGGCCTCCACCACCGTGACGTCGGCGAGCCGCCCGGCCAGCACGCGCAGCAGCGCCGCCACCTGCGGCTGCGGCTCGATGGCGACCACCCGGCAGCCGAGGGCCGAGAACGCCCGGGTGCGGTTGCCGACGTGCGCGCCGACGTCGAACACCAGGTCGCCCGGCTCGAGCCACTGCGAGTAGAGCGTGCGCAGCCGGCGCTGGCGGCGCGGGATGAGGTGGTAAATGGCCACCGAGCGGGCGAGGCCGACGAGACGGTCGGTGCGGCGCATCAGCGGCGGCAGGGTCGGCGGGGCACGAGGCCACTATACTGACACTGAAATGTCGCAGGAGCGATCGGCGCCTGCCGCCGTGCCGGCGGATCTCGGTGCCGGTAACGCCTGGGGCCTGCTGCGGGCGCTGACGGCCGAGGCGGGCGCTGCCGAAGCCGGCGGCGCGGCGTTCAGCGTCGTCTACGACGACGGCCGGCTGCGCCGGGTGGCGGACGGCGATCCCGCCGCCGTCGTGCGGTGGGTGCCCGGCCAGGGCTGGCAGCTGGCCGGCTCGCCGGATCGCGTCGAGGCGGCGCTGGTCGATCTCTACCTGCCGATCTGCGGCGGCACGCGGGCCCGCCCGCTCACCGTCGGCCATCTCGGGCAGAGCCTCGACGGCTTCATTGCCACCTACTCGGGCGACTCGCAGTACGTGACCGGGGCCGAGAACCTGCGGCACATGCACCGGATGCGCGCGCTCTCCGACGCGGTGATCGTCGGCGCCGGCACCGTCGCCGCCGACGACCCGCAGCTCACCACCCGGCAGGTGAGCGGGCCGAGCCCGCTGCGCGTCGTGCTCGACCCGATGCGGCGGCTGACGCCGACCTACCGCGTGTTCCACGACGACGCCGCGCCGACGCTCTACGTCTGCGGCCGCGGCCGCCTCGGCCGCGACGAGCGGCTGGTCGGCGCCGCCGACGCGCTCGGCGTGCGCGAGGGGCCCGGCGGGCTCGACCTGGCCGAACTGGTCGATCACCTGCGCGGCCGCGGCTGCGCACGGCTCTTCGTCGAAGGCGGCGGCGTCACCGTGTCGGCGTTCCTGGCTGCCGGCCTGCTCGATCGCCTGCACGTCGCGGTGGCGCCGTTTCTCATCGGCGGCGGCCGGCCGGCCATCCGCCTGCCGGCGCCCGACCTGCTGCGCGAGTGCGCGCGGCCGCGGCACCGCGTGTTCCGGATGGGCACCGACGTGCTCTTCGACTGCGACCTGTCGGCCGAGGACGACCGGCCGCGCGACGGCGGCCCCGGCCCGGCGATCGCCCGCGTGCTGTAGGGACCGCATGTACTACGAACCCGGCGTCACCGACCACGGCCTGCGCTACAACCCGCTGAAGGCCTGCGTCGTGCCGCGGCCGATCGGCTGGATCTCGACCGTCAGCGCCGCCGGTGTCGTCAACCTGGCGCCGTTCAGCTTCTTCAACCTGCTCAGCTACGACCCGCCGTTCGTGATGTTCTCGGCCGGGGTGCACGAAGGCGACGGCGGCGTGAAGGACACCGTGGCCAACGTCGAGGCCACCGGCGAGTTCGTCTTCAACATGGCGACGTGGGCGCAGCGCGAGCCGATGAGCCAGTCGGCGCGCATCCTCGATCGCGGGGTGGACGAACTGGCCGCCGTCGGCCTCGAGCCGCTGCCGTCGCGGCTGGTCGCCCCGCCGCGCGTCAAGGGCTCGCCGGTGCACTTCGAGTGCCGCCTCCACCAGATCGTCCGCCTGCCCGGCCGCACGCCGGCCGCCGAGCACCAGGTGGTGATCGGCCAGGTGGTGGCGGTGCACATCGACGACGAGGTGCTGACCGCCGACGGCAAGGTCGACGTCCTCAAGATCCGGCCGATCGCCCGGCTCGGCTACCAGGACTACGCCGCCGTCGAGGCCGTGTTCCAGATGGCCAAGCGGACGCCGGAGGACCGGGTGCGCGTGGCGACGACCCCGTCCGGCGGTTGATCCGCACCTTGTGGCGGCCGGCGCTACAATGCCGCCCACCAAGGAGCTCCCCGTGCCAATCCGTCGTCTCGCCGGCGCCATCGTGGCGCTTTCGTGCACTGCCGCTGCCACCGCCTCGGCTCAGCCGCTGGGGACGTTCCGTTGGCAGCAACAGCCATACTGCAACGTGCTGACCGTGAACGTCGTCCAGGCCGGCGGCGTCTACCAACTGGACGGCGTCGACGACCAGTGCGGGGCCGCCACGCAGGCGTCGGTCGTCGGGTTGGCGTTCCACAATCCCAACGGCACCATCGGCATCGGTCTGACCATCGTCACCGCCCCTGGGGCGACGCCCGTGCACCTGGACGCCACCTTGAATCTGCCGTCGGTGAACGGGACGTGGCGCGATAGCGCCGGCGCCATCGGCCCCTTCGTCATCACGCCCGGGGCGCCGGCCGCGGGAAGTCCGCGCCCGGTGCCTCGCGCCGCCTTTCCCGGCGGCGTCAGCGTCGGCGGCACCACGATCACGAACGTCGCGGCTCCCGTGGCGGCGACCGACGCGGCCAACAAGTCCTATGTCGACGCCGCCGCGGCCAGCACGCGTGCGGCCATCCTGAACACCAAGGTGTGGTCGGCGATGGTGTGGTCCACGGGCGCCAAGTTCAGCACCGGCCGCTTCACCTCCGCGCGCAACGCGCTCGGCATCTACACCGTCGTGTTCAATCTGACCGGTCTCGGCGTCGCCGACCTCGGGATCGCCCCGGTGGCCGTCACGCCGATCACCTGTCCTGGTGGCTCGGCCCAGGTCGCCAGCGGCGAGTGGTCGGAGTCAGGAGGCATGCGAACCACCGTGTCCCTGCTCGTCGAGACCACCAATGCGTCTGGCGCCGCCGTTGACTGCGCGTTCTTCGTGATGCTCCACTCAGGCGACCCTGACGCGCCGAATTCTCCCGTGCCGCCCCTCGGTGCCGGCACCGCTGGCCCGCGCTGCTCCACCACCGGCGAGGTGACGACCTGCGTGGTCGGTCGGCCCGAGTAGGAGTCGCCCGTCGACGCGCCTCAGCGCCATGCCACCAGATCGCGGTGGCCGACCCGGATGCGCGAGCGGCCCTCGAGCACCCAGGCCTGCCGCCGCGCCTCCCACTCGGCGATCCGCGCCTGCTGACCGGGATCGATCTCGGCAGCGGCGCCGGCCCAGCCGCTGACGAGCTCGCGCTGCAGGCGCGGTGACTCGAGCTGCCAGTCACTCGGCGCCGTCCGGACGACGAAGCCGGCGGTGGTGAAACACGCCTCGGCCACCGCCGGTGCGTCGGGCCCGAGCGCCGGGCCGAACCCCTTGTCGTGGCGCTGATGGCGCAGCACCAGACCCCGCACCAGCTCGTCGTCGGGGTGGGCCGGCGTGCACTCGATCCGGCCGTCGACGGTGAGCGAGAGCAGCACCACGGCGTCGGCGCCGCGGCAGGCCCGCGCCAGCGCCTCGACCCACGCCGCCGACACCAGGTCGAGCAGCGCCGACGCCGTGACCAGGTCGTGCCCGGCGACGACCGCGGGATCCAGATCCGCCAGGTCCAACCGTCGCGCCGTCAGGGTGTACTCGTCGCCGAGGGTCCCGTGTCGCAGGCGTCGGCGCGCCTCGTCGAGCAGCTCCTGGTCGTGATCGACCAGCGTCCACGCCGCTGGCACCGGCAGGCGCGCCGCCAGGTAGCGGACGTTGGCGCCGGTGCCGCAGGCCAGGTCGATGGCCCGCACCGAGCCGCGCAGCGCGAGTCGATCGCCGGCCAGGCGGGCCAGCGACTCGGCGCGGGCGGCGATGTCGGCGGGCTCGCGCAAGGCGAGCCAGTCAGCGCTGAACGTCTCCATCGGCCACCCGCTGGAGGGCGTCGGCGAACGCCGCCGCGGCGTCGGGCCACGTCGGCAGCAGCGCGGCACGCCGGGCAGCGCCGGCGGCGAGCGCGTCCCGGTAGACGTCGTCGGCGACGACGCGGTCGAGCGCCGCCGTGAAGCCGTCGAGATCGCCCGGGGCGACGAGCACCCCGCTGGCGTCGTCCACCAGCGCCGGCGCCGCGCCGGTGCGGGTCGCCACCACCGGCAGCCCGCGCGCCACCGCTTCGGCGACGGCCATGCCGTAGCCCTCGTAGTGGCTGGGCAGGACGAAGGCGTCGGCGGCGTGGTAGGCCGCGGCCAGCGCCGCGCCGTGCAGCGCGCCGGTGAAGGCGATGCGATCGGCCAGCCCGCGGGCGGCGGCCAGGGCACGGATGCCGGCCGCCGTTTCGGGATGCAGGGTGAGGCTGCCGATGCAGGTGAGGCGCCAGCGCCGCTCGCGCAGCGCGTGCAGCGCCTCGACGAGCAGCTGGTGCCCCTTGCGCGGCACCAGCGACGCCACGCAGAGCAGGTGCACCTCGGCGTGCGGATCGGCGCGGCGGGTGCCGCGGGCCGGCGGCGCCGGGTCGGTGCCCGGCTCGACGACGGTGACGCAATCGGCGGGGACGCCGAAGGCGTCGAGCCCGGCCGCGGTGGCCGGACTGGTCACGACGACGGCTCGGGCCATCGCCAGCGCGGCACGTTCGCTGGCGACGAGCGCCGCCGCCACCTCCGCGGGCAGCCCGGTCTCCAGTCCGAGCGGGTGGTGCACCAGCGCGACGAGCCGCAGCCGCGCCGCATGCGGCGCCGTTTCGTCCGGCAACGCGCCGAGGGCCAGGCCGTCGGCGACGACCAGCGCGCCGTCGTCCAGTGTGGCGAAGAGCGCCGCCGCCCGCGCCCGTGCCGCGGCGTCGGGCATCGGGTAGTCGCCGGCGAGCTCGCGCACCGTCACCCGCCAGCCCCGATCGCGCAGGCCCTCGACGATCCGGCGGTCGTAGGCGTAGCCGCCCGTCGGCGTGTCGAGCGACCCGGGAACCACGAACGACAGGGCGGGGAGTCCCGACATCCGGCTAGGCGGACGGCAGCGGTCCCTCGTACGCCGCCCACGCCACGTGCGACTCGGCGAGGGTCACCTTCATCGCGGTGAGGCCGCGGGCCCCCGCGCCCAGATCGCCGGCGGCGATGCGCGCCGTCACCCGGTCGAAGATCACCTTGGCGAGGAACTCGGTGGTCGTGTTGGCGCCGGTGAACTCGGCGACCGCGTCGAGGTTCTGGAAGTTGAAGGCGGCCAGCACGTCGTGGAGGACGGTGGTGGCCAGGCCGATGTCGACGACGATGCCATCGGCGTCCAGTGCCGGGCGGCGCAGCTCGAGATCGACGACGTAGGTGGCGCCGTGGAGCCGCTGGGCAGGACCGAACACGTCGCCGCGGAAGCTGTGGGCGATCATGAAGTGATCGCGGACCGTCACGCTGAACATGCGCTCGTCGTCTCCAGTCGCGGGTCAGTCCGCGGGATAACGTACCGTGTGGCAGAGCACGCCGGCGCCGTCGCCCAGGACGGCCGGCAGGTCGGCGGGCAGCGACGCGAAGTCGCTCTCCCCGGTGAGCAGGGCGTCCACGGCGTCGTCGGCGAGCAGATCGAGCGCCGCCTGCAGCCGCCGGGCGTGGCTCCAGCGCGGGCGCTGGGCCGGCGCCACGTGGCCGACCTGCGACGACTTGAGGGTGAGCCGGCGCGAGTGGAACGCCTCGCCCAGAGCGGCGGGCACCACCGTCGTGCCGTACCAGCTCAGCTCGACGACGGTGGCTTCCAGGCCGGCCAGGCCGAGTGCCGTGGCCAGGCCGTCCCCGGTGGCGCTGGCGTGGAACACCACGTCGCAGTCCGCGGCGGCCTCGGCCGGCGGTGCGAAGGCCACACCCAGGGTGGCGGCGGTCGTCGCCCGTGTCTCGCGCACGTCCACCAGCTGGACGGCGCATCCCGGAATCCGGCCGGCCAGCCACGCCACCAGGCACCCCACCGTGCCGCCGCCGACGACGGCGACGCGGCTGCCGGGCAGGAGCGCGGCATCCCACACCGCGTTCAGCGCGGTTTCGAGATTGGCGGCCAGCACCGCCCGGCGGCTCGGCACGGCGTCGGGCAGCGGATGAACGGCGTCGGCCGGCACGACAAAGCGGGTCTGGTGCGGATGCAGGACGAAGACGCGGCGCCCGGCCAGCGCCGCCGGCCCTGCATCGACGACACCGACGCACGCGTAGCCGTACTTCACCGGGGCGGGGAAGTCGCCGGCCTGAAACGGCGCCCGCATCCGCTGGTATTCTGCGGGCGGCACCCGTCCGTGGAAGACCAGCGCCTCGGTGCCGCGGCTGACGCCGCTGTGCAGCGTGCGCACGAGGACATCGGCCGGGCCGCGCGGCGAGAGCACCTCGCGGCGGATCTCGCCGCGGCCGGGCGCGACGATCCAGAAGGCGAGGGCATCGGACATGGGCGGCAACCGCGGCGGCACCAGCATATCGTGAGCGATCGCGGCTGATGGCTCCGGCCAACGTGATCACCGCCACGCGGGCCGGGCTCGCCGCCGCCGTCGCCGGTCTCGGCGCCGGACCGCCGACGCCCGAGCGGGCGGCCCTCGTCGTCGCCCTCGGCACCGTCGCTGCGCTCCTCGACCTCGCCGACGGCTGGGTCGCCCGCCGCACCGGCACCGCCAGCGCCTTCGGGGCCCGCTTCGACATGGAGGTGGACGCGGCGCTGGTGCTGGTGCTCTCGATCCTGGTGTGGCGCTTCGACATCACCGGGCCGTGGGTGCTCGCCGCCGGCCTGATGCGCTACCTCTTCGTCGCCGCCGCCGTCGCCTGGCCCTGGATGGCCCGGCCGCTGCCGCCGAGCCGGCGCCGCCAGGCGATCTGCGTCGTGCAGATCGTCGCGCTCCTGGCCGCGCTCGCTCCGGTCGTGCCGCCGCGACTCGCGCTGGCGGCGGCAGCGACCGGGCTGGCGGCGCTCACCTGGTCGTTCGCGCTCGACGTCGGGTGGCTGCATCGCCGGCGCCACGCACTGCTAGGATGAGAGCTTGTCCCACGCGCGCCCCCTGCTGCAGAGCCTCGCCGCCGTCGTCGCACTCGGCGTCCTGAACGCCTCGCTGACCTTCTACAACATCTGGCCGACCCTCAAGGTGGAGTGGTTCGGGCACGTGTCGGTGGAGCTGGCGGTCGCCGTGCTGGTCCTGGCCGGGGCGACCCTGGTCGCGCGGCGGACGTCGGCACGCTGGATGCTGCGGACGCTGGCCGTCGTCTGGATGGCATTGGTCGTGGGCCGCTATCTCGACGTCGTCGCGCCGGCGTTGTACGGCCGCCCGGTCAACCTCTTCTGGGACCTCCGTCATGTCTCGGCGGTGGCGGCGATGATGACCGACGCCATCGCCGGGCCGCTGGTCCTCGCCGGCGTCGTCGCCGTGGCGGTGCTGCTCGGTCTCGTCTACCTGGCGGCACGGCTGGCCTTCTCGGCGGTGGCCGGCGCGATGGCCGTGCGCGGGGTGCGGGCAGTGGCCGCCGCCGCCGCGGTCGTCGTGATGGGCGTCGCCGTGGCCCAGGCGAGGGGCGTCACCGGGCTGCCGGTCCACGTCGCGCCCACCGTGTCGGCGACCTACTGGCAGCAGGCCCGGCTCGTCGCCACCCAGCTCAACGCCCGGCCGGTCACGACCGCCTCACCGGCAGTCACCGCCGACCTGGGCGCCGTTCGCGGCGCCGACGTGCTGCTCGTCTTCGTGGAGTCCTACGGCGCCGTCACCCTCGACCGCCCGGCGGTCGCCCTGCCGCTGGCCGCTGCCAGGGCCCGCTTCGATGCCGACGTCGCCGCCACCGGCCGGCGCGTGGTGTCGGCGATGGTCGACTCGCCGACCTTCGGCGGCTCGTCGTGGCTGGCGCACGTGAGCCTGATGACCGGCGTCGAAGCCCGCGACGAGGCCACCAACATCGCCCTCATGGCCGAACGCCGCGACACCATCGTGTCGGCGTTCGCCCAGGCCGGCTATCGGACCGTGGCGCTGATGCCGGGCTTGCGTCACGCCTGGCCCGAGGGCGCGTTCTACGGCTTCGACCGCATCTACGACACCGCCGCACTCGGCTATGCCGGGCCGCGGTTCGGCTGGTGGACGGTGCCCGACCAGTTCGCGCTGGCCCGGCTCGACCAGCTGGAGCCGGCCCGGGCCGGCGACCGGCCGCTGTTCCTCTTCTTCCCCACGACCAGCACGCACGCGCCGTTCGGGCCGACGGCGCCCTATCAGCCGGACTGGCCGCGCGTGGTGTCGGCCACTCCCTACGACGAGCCGGCCCTGGGCCAGGCGCTGGCACGTGTGCCCGACTACTTCGACCTCGCCCCGAGCTACGTCAACGCCGTGTCCTACGCGCTGGCCACGCTGGGCGGGTATCTCCGCCAGCACCAGCGCCGCGACCTCGTGCTCGTCGTCGTCGGCGATCACCAGCCAGCCGCCGCCGTGGCCGGCGAGGGCGCATCGTGGGACGTGCCGGTGCACGTCGTGACCAGCCGGACGGCGGTCGTCGACGCGCTGGTCGCGCGCGGCTTCCATCCCGGCACCACGCCGGTGCGGCAGGCGCTCGGGCCGATGCACGCCCTGCTGCCGACCCTGCTGGCCGCCTTCGGCGACGTGCCCCTGGCCGCCCGCCGCTAGCCGCTAGCCTCGCGGGAAGCCCTAGCCGCTAGCCGCTAGCCCCTAGCCGCTGGATAATGACCCCATGGCTCCACGGACCCTTCTCGGTGTCGTCCTGCTGGCCGCCGGCCTCGGCGTGGCCTGCTCGCAGCCGCTGACGGTCGACACGCTGCAGCTCGGGCGCCGGCTCAACGCCGACAACAGCGTGGCCGAGCCGACGACCACCTTCAAGCCCAACGAGACCATCTACGTCTCGGCGCTCAACAACGCCCGCGGCGAAGGGACCATCCGCGTCCGCTGGTACTACGGCTCGCAGATGCTCAGCGACCGCGAGAAGCGGGTGTCGTTCAAGGGCGCCGGCGCCACCGAGTTCAATCTGCAGAGCGCCGGCAACTTCCCGCCCGGCGACTACCGGGTCGAGGTCGAGGTCGACGGCCAGCCGGTCGGCACCCGCAATTTCACGGTCGTAAAGTAACCGCCGCCGCCGCCCGGCCAGAGTAGGATGAGCGCCGATGGCGGCGCTCATCGACACGCTGACGACGTACCTCTTCCAGTACGTCGTCGTCTGGATGCTGCTCGGGGCCGGTGCGTTCCTCACCCTGCGCTACGGCGTGGTCCAGCTGCGCCGGCTGCCCGAAGCCTTCCAGGCGATGGTCGCCCAGCAGTCGGCGGCTGCCGGCGGCGCGCTGACGCCGTTCCAGGCGTTCATGACCGCCCTGGCGGCGTCGATCGGCACCGGCAATATCGCCGGCGTCGCCACGGCGATCATCTCCGGCGGCCCCGGCGCGCTCTTCTGGATCTGGGTCTACGGGTTCGTCGCCACCTCGGTGAAGTTCACCGAGGCGGTGCTCGGCCTGAAGTACCGCGACACGGTCGACGGCGTGCTCCGCGTCGGCCCGATGTACTACCTGCGCGACGGGCTGAAGAGCCCGGCCCTGGCCAGCACCTTCGCGCTGGTCGCCGGCATCGGCGCGCTCACCACCACGCCCTTCACCCAGCCGAACTCCATCGCCATCGCCCTAGACAGCGTGTTCGGGATTCCCACCTGGGTGGCCGGGATCGGCATCGCCGTGCTGGTGTGGGCGGTCATCATCGGCGGCATCTCGGCGATCGGCCGCGTCGCCGAGACGCTGGCGCCGCTCAAGGTCGGCCTCTACCTGCTGGGCGGGCTGGTCGTGATCGTCAGCTTCGCCGACCGGCTGCCGCACGTCTTCTCGATGGTGTTCCGCGAGGCGCTGACCACGCAGTCGGCGATGGGCTTCGGCTGGTTCATCGCCATGCGCTACGGCATCGCCCGCGGCGTCTACGCCAACGAGGCCGGCTACGGCACGGCCGCGGTGGCCTACGGCACCGCCCGCTCGGACCGCCCGTCCCAGCAGGGGCTCCAGGCGGTGATGGAGGTGTTCATCGTCTCGTTCGTCACCGCCACCATCAGCGCGATGACCATCCTGGTGAGCGGCGTCGCCGAAACCTCGATCGCCGCGGCGCAAAGCGGCGCCGCCTACGTGACCAGCACCGCGGCCGTCGCCGCCGCGTTCAACGCCGCCATGCCCACCGTGGGCGGCTGGGTGGTGGCCTTCTGCGCGTTCCTCTTCGGCTACACCACACTCATCGGCTGGGCCTACTACGGCGAGCAGTTCATCGAATACATCCTGGGCCGCTCGGTACGGATCCCGTATCGTTGGGCCTACTGCCTGCTCATCCCCTTCGGCGCCGTGCTGCGCCCCGAGGTGGTGTGGGCGTGGGGCGATCTGATGAACGCGCTGCAGGTGTTCCCCAACATGGTCGGCCTCATCGGGCTGAGCGGCGTCGCGGCGGTCTACGCCCGCCGGGGAGCGTGAGATGGGCCACCCCCTGATCCTGGCCGCCGCGCTCGGCAGTCTGGTGTCGACCGCGCAACCGGCCGTGCCGGCCGGCGCGGCGCCGCGCGAGTTCACCTGTGGCGCCGAACGCATCGCCGTCGCCGTCGAGGGCGCCACGCTGCACCTGAACGCCGCCGGCGCCACCTACACGCTCCGGCAGACGCCGGTGGCCTCGGGCGTCCGCTACGAGGCCGACGACGATCCGTCGACCTCGTTCTGGAACCGCGGTGATCTCGCCAGCCTGCGGATCCGCGGCCGCGGCTATGCCGAGTGCGTCGCGGTGGACGGCGCGGCCAGCGCCGACGCCGGGGCGCTCGCCGCCGTCGGCCACGAGCCCGGCTGGCGTCTCGACATCCGCGGCGGCCAGCTCACGCTGGTGATGGCCCTGGGCCAGCAGAAGATCTCGGTCCCGACGCCCTACGCCGAGGCGTTCGCCGGCGGGCGCCGCTACATCGCCTCGTCGGCGGGCCGGCCGATCGTCGCGACCATCCTCGACCGCCCGTGCGGCGACGCCGCCACCGGTCTGCCCCGGCCCTTCACGGTGACCGTCGAGTTCGCCGGGCAGAAGCTGCGCGGCTGCGGCGGCGAGACGGCGGCGCTGCTGGACGGCGAGCCGTGGGTCGTGCAGGACGTGAACGGCGCGGCCGTCCTGCGCGGCACGCGGCCGACGCTCACCTTCGGCAGCGACGGCCGCGTCGCGGGGTCGGCGTCGTGCAACGCCTATTCGGCGCCCTACACGGTGGGCGCCGAAGGCGTCCGTTTCGGCTCGGCGAGCGCCACCGGGAAGGCCTGCGCGCGAGCGGTCATGGCGCAGGAAGAGGCGTTCCTGGCCGTCCTCGGCGCCCTGGCCCGGCTCGAGGTCACCGCCGACGGCACGCTGGTGCTGCACGGCGACGGCGGCAGCCGGGTCACGGCCAGGCGCGAGTGACCGGCCGCCGGTCCCGCCAACGTCAGGGAGCGCACGTCATGCACGCACTCGTCACCGGACTGGCCGGCCTCGCCGCCGGCAGCCTCGTCACCGCCACCGTGTTGGTCGGCCAGGCGCGCCTCGCCGACGACGACACCCGTGCCGCCGTCACCGCCGTGAAGCGGGCGATCGTCGAGGGCCATCGCACCCGGAACGCCACCGCCCTGGCGGCCATTTACGCCGACGACTACCTGGCCATCGACGGCCGGGGCGTGGCCCGCACCAAGGGCGACCTGCTCGCGGCGCTGCCGACCGACCCCGAGATGCGCGAGGGCCGCTACGAGCTGGTGGCGGTGCGGCGCTGGGGCGACATCGCGGTGGCGTCCGGGCGGGGGCACATGGTCTACGCCAATCCCGACGGTTCGACGCGGGTGTCGGACTACTACTCGTTCAACGTGTTCGAGAAGCGCGACGGGCGTTGGCTCTACGTCTCGGCGTTCCTGCCGTGAGGTCGCGGTGAGCCGTCGCGACCCCGTCGCCGGCGAGGCGTGCGTGGCGCTGGGCGCCGACCACCGGCGGTTCGACGCCTACCCGACCCGTGAGCTGCACCTCGGCCAGCTGGCGATCCGCCGCGCCCTGCCGATCCGCGAGCACCGGCTGATCGGCCCGTGGTGCTTCCTCGACCGCTTCGGGCCGCTCAGCTTTTCGGCCGTGAAGCCCATGGACGTGGCGCCGCATCCACACATCGGCCTGCAGACGGTGTCGTGGCTGCTGGAAGGCGAGATCGCTCACGACGACAGCCTGGGAAGCGCGGCGGTGCTGCGTCCCGGCGGCGTGAACGTCATGACCGCGGGCGATGCCATCGCCCACGCCGAGCAGACGCCGCGCGATCACAGCGGGCGACTGAACGGCGTGCAGCTGTGGACGGCCTTGCCCGAGGCGGTCCGCCGCGGCCCGGCCGGCTTCGTCCACGTCGCCGAGGTGCCGGTCGTCGAGTCGCCGGGCGGACTGGCGCGGGTGTTCGCCGGCCAGCTCGCCGACGCGCGTCTCGACCAGCCCTACTTCTCGCCGATCGTCGGCGCCGATCTGCAGGTGCACGCCGCCCACACGCTGAGCGTTCCGCTCGACCCGACCTTCGAGCACGCGGTGCTGGTGCTGCAGGGCGACGCGTCTCTCGACGGCGAGCCGCTGGCCGCCGACACGATGCACTACCTGGGCTGCGCCCGGTCGGAGGCCGAGGTGGCCAGTGCCGCCGGCGCCCGCGTGCTGCTCGTCGGCGGGCCGCCGTTTCCCGAGACCATCCTGATGTGGTGGAACTTCGTCGCCCGCACGCCCGAGGAGTTGAGCCAGGCGCGGGCCGACTGGGAGGCCCGCCAGCGCTTCGGCGAGGTGACGGCCTACCGCGGCGCGCGGCTGGAGGCGCCGCCGCTGACCCGGGTGGTGCGGCCGAACCCGGTCAGCTGACCCCGCCGTCGCCGACGGCGCTACTTCTTCTTGCCGATCCGCTTGGCGATGTCGTTGACGACGCGTTCCCAGACGGCGAGGGCGGTGGCATAGCGCTCGGCCGCCGGGCTGTCGGCCGGCGTCCTGGCGTCGAGCCCGAAGTCCTTGGGCTGGGGCATCGCGGGCAGGTGGACGACGACGCGATCGCTCATGGTCGCATGCTACCAAAGCGGCGGGGCCGGCTATACTCCGCCGTTGCACCACGGATCGCCCGGCGGATGCCGCGCCAGCTCCGCCCCCCCGGGGATCCGCTCCCACCCGAAGGGAGTACCTCATGCGCGCACTTCGTCTGCTTGCCGGCGTCACCACGCTTGCCGCCGGGTTGGCCCTCGGCTCGTATGCCGTGACGGCCCAGGTGAACGGGAACGACAACCGCATCTCGGTGATGGACGACTGCCTGCCCGGCGACCCGGCCTGGGACCCGACCGGCGGCTGCACGCTCAAACCCCATCAGGGCGACGTCCCGAACGCCGAGTTCGGCGCCCTGCTCCGCTCGCCGCTGGCGACGATCAACGGCGTGTCGTTCCTCATCGGCCACCCGTCCTGGCGCAACGAGCCGTCGCACCTGACCGTCCGGCCGGGGAAGACCGTCAGGGTCACCAACCACGGCGGGCGGGGCCATACCTTCACCGAGGTGGCCAACTTCGGCGGCGGCTTCGTCGCCGGGATCAACGTCGGCCTGACCCCCGCCCCCGAGTGCGTCAGCACCACCAACCCGCCGATGCCGCTGGCGCCGGGCGCGACGATCGAGCTGGCGGCCGGCGCTCCCGGCCTGCACAAGTTCGAGTGCTGCATCCACCCGTGGATGCGGGCGACGATCCGGGTCGAATAGGGCCACGCGTCCCCCGGCCGGCGCGCCATCCGGCCGGGCCGCGTGCCCGTCACCAGCCGGCCGTGCCCGGTTCGCCCTTGAACGGGCCGACGACCTCGCTGGTGATCCACCCGCCGTAGAAGCCACCGGCCTGCGGCCGCACCCGCTCCCCGCCGACGAAGCAGGCGAGCCGCCCGCCGTACACGGCGAAGCGGTCGCGCAGCATCGCGAATCCCGGCCGCGGCGTCGGATACGACCACGCCACCTCGTCGACCCGCCGGCCCTCGACCACCAGGGACCAGTAGCGGGCTTCGCCCTTCCACTCGCACCACGACGCCTCGCCGCCGGGCTCGAACCGTCCGGTCACGACGTCGCTCAACGGCAGGTAGAACGTCGGCGGGCTGGCCGTCTCCAGCACCCGCAAGGCCCGCCGCGTCTCGACGATCGTGCTGTCACCGAGCGCGACGGTCACCAGCCGATCGTCCGGCACGACCACCGGCGGGCGCGGGTAGTCCCAGACCGATTCCTGTCCCGGCTCCGGGACCACGGCGAAGGGCGGCCGACGGCGGCCGATGTGCGTCCACCCGTGGGGGGCGGGGTCGGTGTTGGCCATGATCGTTCCGACGCCGCCGCCGGCGCTGGGGATTCCCCGCTCAGCGCCGCAGCACCGCCCACACCAGGTGCGCCGGCGCGCGGTGCACCCGCACCATCCGGATCCACAGCAACGTCATGTGCTCCAGGTGCAAAGCCTGCTCGAGGCCGCCGACGTCGAGCGGCTCCCACCCGAGTGCGGCGATCAGCTCTGCCACCACCGTCTTGGCCCCGTCGTCGTCACCACAGAAGAACATGGCCGGCCGCACTGTCGCCGCCGGGAAGCGGTTGTCCTCGAAGTTCTCGTAGCCGTAGATGCTGAACGCCTTGACGACGCGCGCGCCGGGCGCCAGGCGCTGGACGTGGGCCGCGCCGGATTCGGCGCTGGCCAGGCCGTGGGTGAGCCCGGGGCCGACCGGGTTGGTGCAGTCGACCAGCACCCTGCCGGTCAGGGCCGGCGCCAGCGGCGCCAGCGCCGCCGCGTTGGCCTGGAACGGCGTGGCGAGAAAGACGACCGCGGCGCCGGCGACCGCGTCGCCGGGCGCGGCCACGCGCAGCGCCGGATTGCGGGCGACCGCCTTGCGGACGCTGTCCGAGGCCGGGTCGGTGGCCGCCAGCACGACGTCGTGGCCGGCCCGCTGCAGGTGATCGGCCAGCGGTGCGCCGACGTGTCCGCAGCCGATGAATGCGATGGTCATGATCCTCACCGTCCCCGGGCGTCGACCACCAGTTGGGCGGCCGCGGCGCCGGAGTATTGCTGCTGACCGGTCACCAGGCGTCCATCCCGCACGGCGAACGGGCGAAAGCGCTGATCGACCACGACATTGCTGTCTCCCAGCCGTCGCGCCTCCTCCTCGATCCAGAACGGCTGCAGGCGCCGGCCGACGAACTCGTCGGCGAAGCGCTCCTCGCTGTCGGCGAACCCCGTCCACGTCTTGCCGCGACCTCCTGGGACGTGCGATCACTGTAGCAAGGCGCCATCCGCGTGTGGAGTACGCACCCTTCAGGGTGATACTCACCAGCAGGAGAGTGCCGATGCCGGAGTTCGTGTTCGAGGGCCACCGCTTCCAGAACCCGGTGGAACTGGCGCTGCACGTGATCGGCGGGCGCTGGAAGATGCCGATTCTCTGGCGGCTCGGCCAGCGCACGTGGCGCTACAACGAGCTGAAGCGCGAGCTCGGCCGCGTCTCGCACAAGATGCTCACCCAGCAGCTGCGCGAGCTCGAAGCCCACGGGCTGGTGACGCGCACCGTGCACCCGGTGGTGCCGCCGCACGTCGACTACGCGCTCACCCCCCTCGGCCGCTCGGCGCTGCCGGCCATCGAGGTGCTGCGCAGCTGGGGGAGCGCCTACCGCAAGAAGCGGTCGTGATCAGTCGCGCGTGCGCAGGATCGGCGAGCGGCCGGACTTCAGCGCCTCGTCGAGCACGTTCCAGGTGACCAGCCCGTCGTTCGATCGCGGCTCGAGCAGGTAGAAGGCCAGCCGGGCCAGCTTCTGGGTCATCGGCACGCGCCAGGCGCCGGCCGGTACCTCGCGGTCGACCGCACCGTAGCGGCCGGTCACGGTGCGTTCCTGGTGGTTCTCGAACGGCTTGGGCGTGGTCGTGGACTCGGCGACCGTGAACTCCTCGAGCTGCAGGGTCTGTGCGGTGGCGACGCGCTCGAGCGTGATGCCGTGCGCGCGCAGCAGCTCGACCGCGGCCTTCTGCTCGGCCGGCACGTAGTAGGCCGCCGGCACGCGCTCCCGGTCGGTGGACGCGAAGGTGGTCTCGTCGGCCATCTGCTCCGGTGTCCGCGCGTTCGTCCGCTTGTGCATGAGACGGCCGGAGTAGGGATTCACCTCCTCCTCGACGCCGCCCATCAGGATCTCGATCGGCGCCGGGCCGCGCGCCACCGTCGAGCGCAGCGACACCTGCTGGCCGACGAGCGCGGCCGCGTCGGCCGCCGCCGTGGTCTTCATCAGCGCCGCGGCGTGGGCGTGGGCGTAGTTGAGCACCTCCTCGACGAAGCGACGGCAGGTGGCCACGCGTTCGGCGAACGGCAGGTACGAGTAGGTCTCTTCGAGAATCCCGAAGCGGTTGCGCAAGCCCCAGTAGTTGTGGGTGTAACGCGGCAGGTCTTCGACCGTCGTCCACACCCGGTTCGGCGCCGTGCCCGACACGTTGCCGTAGGAGCGGAAGTCCCAGCCGTCCCTGGCCTTGATCGCGGCCGACATCGCCGCCATCCAGTCGCGCGACTGGCGGACGATGGCACCGTCCACCGCCGGGTTGTTCGGCGTCTCGTAGGTGAGGTGATAGGCGTGCCGCGACCCGTTGGTGGTGTGCAGGTCGATCATCACGTGGGGATCGAAGGCGTTCAGCAGCCGGACCATCGAGCGCGCCTCGGGCGTCTCGAGCTTCATGTCGTCGCGGTTGATGTTCAGGCCCTGGGCGTTGGCCCGCGTGCCCTGGCCGCCGATCGGCCCGTGCTGAAGCCCGCGGCTGGTCAGCGTGACACGCTCGTTGCCGTCGGCGTTGTAGTTCGGGTTGACGAGCAGGACCATCGACGACAGCCACTCGGCGTGCTGGCCGCGGGCGATGTCACGGACCAGCGCCAGGACCGCTTCCTTGCCCTCGACCTCGCCGGCGTGGATGTTGGCCTGGAGATACACGCGCAGCCGGTTGGCGGCGAGCACGGTGGCCGGGCGGCCGTCGGCGACGCGGCCGACCACCGCCAGCAGCAGCGGCCGGCCTTCGAAGGTGTAGCCGAAGGTCGAGACGTGCACCTGATCCGAGGCGGCATCCACCGTGTCGAGGAACGACTTCACGTCGTCGTAACGGCTGGTCTCGGTGAAGGCGGTCCGCTCGGCGCGGGTCTGGAGGGTGGCGAGCGGGGAAGGGCGGGCGGTCTGGGCCATCGGCACCCCCGAGGCGACCACGAGCACGGCGAGGATCGAAAGCGAGCGTCGAACGGGCATCCGCCAATTCTACACCGCGATTTGACCCCACATGGGGGCAGTGCTACCCTCGTCGGCATGGCCGAACTGAAGGTGCGCCAGCTCGACGACGCGGTCGCGCACGCCCTGCGGGCCCGAGCCGCGAAACGCGGCCTGTCGCTCGAGGAGGAGGTCCGGACGACGCTTGCCGCATCGGTCGACGCGCGTCGGCGGGCCTATTTGCGGCGCGCCGCCGCCGTACGCGCCTCGATCGGCCCGTCGGTGGACGATCGGCCCGTCGACAGCACCCGGCTGATCCGGCGTGAGCGCGATGCCCGCGGCTGACGTTCCCGCCGTTGGTGTCCTCGACGCGTCGGTCGCGGTGAAGGTGGTGGTTCCCGAGACCGGCACGGCGGAGAGTGTCTCGCTGCTGGAAACGACGGTGCACTGGCTCGCGCCGCGCCTGATGATCCTGGAAGTGGCATCGGCGCTGCGCCGCATGGTCGAGGCTGGCCGGCTCGATGCGCTGGCCGCCGCGGCGGCGCTGGCCGCGACGCTCGACGCCGTCGCCGACGGGATCATCGTCCTGGCCGACGACGAGGCCCTGGCCCCGGCCGCGCTGAACCTTGCCCTCACCGTGAATCACAAAGTGCCGGACTGCGTGTATCTGGCGCTCGCCGAGCGCGAGGGGGCCTTCCTGGCGTCGGCCGACCGCCGGCTGCTCGGGCTGGCCCGCACCAGGGGCATCGACGTGGCCGTCGTGCCGAGTGCCTGAACGTCGCACCACCGAGTCGTGCGGTGGCGGAAACCTCGAATTCGCTTGACACGATTCAGGCGGGCACCGCCGTACAGGCCGGGTCGGTGCGTGCGATGCCCCTGCGGCCCCAGCGCTGCCCGTCAGCACGCGATCGACGCGACGGCCAGGTCTGCCAGGGGAATTGCTGACGGTCGCCGCACTGAAGCCGGGCCAGATGTGGCAGTAGCTGCGGCGCCTACCGAGGGCTCGGCGAAGCGATCGCCGCGCTGGCCGCCCGCCCGTCATTCAGATCCATCATCCAGACGTCCGAGACGTCCTCGCGCCAGGTGAAGTAGAGGTGCAGTCGATCCAGCGCGATGTTGAATCCGATGAACCCCCGCCGATTGCCCAGCGCCGTGACTGCCTCTTCAGCCGTCCCGTCGCGCGACACGCGCCAGACGTTCAATCCCGGCCGCTCGAGCTGGTAACTGGCCTTCGGTGCCTCGCGGTAGGTCGTGAAGTACACCGAGCGCCCATCGCGCGACCAGGCAGGCGCCGTCGCCTGATCGCGGGTCAGCACTTGCGCGTTCTGCCCCTCGCCCGTCGCCCGCCACACGCGTCGGTTCGGGGGCATGCCGGCGGCAAAGGCCAGCGCGCCGTCGGTTGGCGACACCGATAGATCCCGTGTGCCGAAATTCTCGAACTCACCCGGCGGCACGACGGGGCGAGGCTCCCCGCCTGACAGCGCCAGCGACCACACCGCGCCGCCGCCCGGCCCGGAGAGCAGCAGCCCGCCGCCGTCCGCTCGCCATCGGGGGAACGAGCCACCCGTCGTGCTGAGCTGGCGCGCCGCGCCGCCAGCGGCTGGCTGCAGCCACACCTCGCGCGTCCCGCTGCGGCTCGAGTAGAACGCGATGGTCGTGGCATCCGGGGACCACGCCGGCCACCAGTCGTTCGCTGGGTCCGACGTCAACCGCTGCAGTTCGCCGCCGGCCGCCGGCAGGAGCCAGATGTCGGTGTTGTTGCCGCCGCGATCCGACTGGATGGCGAGCCGCCGGCCGTCGGCAGACACGTCGAAGGACTCGATGTGCGCCTGGTCGAGCGTCACCTGCTGTGCGTCCGACCAGGTGGCCACTCGTCTGAGGTCGGTCCGTACACGCCACACGTTGGCCACGCGGCGCCCCTTGGCGTACGCCAGCCGCTTCCCGTCCACCGACAACGCGATGTGTTGCGCATCCAGCCCCGCGGTGAGTCGCTCGGGCTCACCCAGAGGGTCGCCTGTCTCCGAGAGGCGCTGTCGCCAGACGTCCATTGGACCGCCACGATTCGAGGTGTAATACAGGGCCAGGCCATCGGGCGACCAGGCGGGACTCCACGAGACCATCTGCGGCGGGGTCACCGGGCGGACCGTCCCATCGTCCAGGCGCACGACCCAGAGCCGCGAGTCCTGGTTGTTGTAGCTGTTGGCCTGCAGGCACGCCAGCCGCCGGCCGTCGGGAGACCAGGCCATGTCGAGGCAGAAACGCGGGCCGGCTTCAGTCGACAGGACGATGCTGCGTGTCGTTCCGGCCGAGAGGTTCAGGATGTCGACGACCGGTCCCTTCCCCGACAGCGAAGGAGGCACGGTGTACGCCAACTCTTTGCCGTCGGGTGCCCACGCCGCGGGTGCGGCGACATCGGGCCGCGCCGGTGCCACCTTGCGCGCGCTGCCCCCGATGAGCGGCATCACGTACAAGCCGCCACCGTCGCGCGCCGACCAGAATGCAATCTGCGTCCCATCCGGCGAGATGCGCGGCGCCTCGTCGGCGCCGGCGAAGTCCGCGGTGCGATTCACGGGATCGGCGCCGCCGATCTGGGTGATCCAGATGTCGTTGTTGCCGGTCTGGTCGGACTGATACGCGATGGTGCGGCCGTCGGGCGACCACGAGGGCAGCAGCTCGACTCCGACCGACTGGGCAATCTGTACCGGGTTGCTCAAGCGCGGTGACCGGACGGCATCGCTGCCTTGGCCAGCGTCCCGATCCCCCAGCACGTTGAACGCACCCCACGCCATCGCCGAGGTCGCCGGAACCAGCCACCACCATCGACGTCGCGAACTGAGGTGGTGTGGTGACCTCGTGGCGACGGCTGCGGGCATGGTCACGCGGTCCGTCACCAGACCGGTCTCTCGACGCAGTTCTTTCAGCTGGACGACGAGCTCGCTCATCGTCTGGCATCGCTGATCGACCCGTTTCGCAAGCGTCCGGGCGACGATGCGCTCGAGCGCTGCCGGCACGTCGGGGCGGTGCTCGCGGAGCGGTCGCAGGGGCTCGTTGGCGACCGCCAGCACCACCGATTGTGGCTGCGCCCCGCCGAACGGGCGTCGTCCGGCGAGCATCTCGTACAGCGCGACGCCCAGCGCCCACACGTCGGTGCGTGCATCCACGTCCGCACCGGCCAGCTGTTCGGGCGACATGTAGGCCAAGGTGCCCAGCAGCGAGCCGGTGCGCGTCAGCGCGGTGCCGTCGATGAGCTTGGCGATGCCGAAATCGAGGATCTTGACCACGCCGTCGCGCGTGACGAACAGGTTCCCCGGCTTCACGTCGCGATGGACGATGCCGGCGGCGTGTGCCGTCGCCAGCCCCTCGCCGGCCTGTGAGGCGTAGGCAAGGGCGTCGGCGATCTCCAGCGGCCCGCAGGCGATCTTGGCCGCCAGCGTCTCGCCCTCGTAGTACGCCATGACGAGGAACGGCCGGCCGTCGGGTGCCCGCTCAATCGCGTGAATCGTGCAGATGTTGGGGTGGTCGAGCGCCGAAGCCGCCTGCGCCTCTACCAGGAACCGCTGTTCCGCCTCGTCGTCCACGGGGGGATCCGTCGGCAGGAACTTCAGCGCGACGATCCGCCTGAGTCGCGTGTCCTCGGCGCGGTAGACGATGCCCATGCCGCCGGCTCCAAGGCGGTCCTTCACCTGGTAGTGCCCGATTCGCCGGCCGATCATGGGGCGCGCGGCCCTGGCCCGGGTCGCGACGGTCCACTGTAGTCCTTCCCGCCCATCAGCACCACGTGTCCGTCGGGGAGCGCCGCCGCGGGTCCGACCTGTGCCGACGATGCGCCGGCCTCCGACCGCCCCGGCGATTGCCCCTCGCACGAAACGTCAAGACGCCGCCGCGCCGCTCCGGGTAGGATGCCGGCACCGATGACCCGCGACCTGGCCTTCGGCGTGCTACGCCGGCTGCGGCGCGAGCCGGGGACCGGTGTGGCGTTGGCCACGCTGGCCCGCGATACCGGGGCGTCCCGCTTCCAGGTCGAGCGCGCGTTCACGCGTCTCACCGGCGAGTCGCCCAAGGCCTACGCGCTGCGGCTGCGGCTCGAGCGCGCCGCGGCGCAGCTGGCGGCCGGCGACGACCGGGTCGTCGATGTCGCCTTCGCCCACGGGTTCGAGAGCCACGAGGTGTTCACGCGGGCGTTCGTCCGCCATTTCGGCCGCACGCCGCGCGCCTATCGCCGGGCCGTCGGCCGCGCCGACCTGCCGGCCCGGATGCGCCACCGCGAGGTCGTGGCGCAGGCGGGTCCCTGCGTGCGGCTGTTCCACCTGCCCACGACCCCAACGCCGAGGATGGCCATGCCTACGCTGTCGATCGAACGTCAGGAGATTGCCGCCCAGCCCGTGCTGTTCGTGCGCGCCAGGGTCGCCCGCCACGAGCTGGCGGCCGCGATCGGCAACGGCATCGGCAAGAGCTACGGCCACGCCCACCAGGCCGGTATGGCGCTGGCCGGACCGCCCTTCACGCGCTACCCCGAGGTGGGCGCCGGGTTGATGACCGTCGAGGCCGGGGTGCCACTGGCGCGGGTCGCCGCCGGCGCCGGCGACATCGAGGCGGGCGAGCTCCCCGGCGGCGCCGTGGCCGTGGCCATGCACGCCGGACCGTACGAACAGCTCACCGACACCTACGCGGCGATCGAGCGCTGGATGGCCGCCAACGGCGTGCGGCCGGGCGGCGCGCCGTGGGAGTCGTACCTGACCGACCCGGCGGATCACCCGAATCAGGCCGACTGGCGCACCGCCGTCTACTGGCCGATCGTCGAGTGAGCAGGGGTTGACGGCCGCTCGGGCGGGTGGTCAGATCCGCCGATGCCGCTCCGCGTCCTGGTCCTCGCCGCGCTCGTGGTCCCGGGCGCGATGCTGCTTGGCGCCGCCCCGCCCGCGAACCCGGGCTGGGACACCGCGGCCGCCGCCCGTTCGCTCGACGCCCGCATGGACCTGTGGTGGGCCAGGGCCAAGGTGCTGAAGACTGGCGACGGCGAGACCCGCTGCCTGTCGTGTCACACCGCCGTGCCCTACGCGCTGGCCCGCCCGGCGTTGCGCCGGGCCATGGGCCAGGCCGCCCCGACCGCTCACGAAGCGCGCATCCTCGACATCGCCCGGCGGCGCGTGACCCATGTCGCCACGGCGCAGCCGTACTACGACCACACCGACGACAAGACGGCCGAGTCGCGCGGCGTAGAGGCGGTGCTGAACGCGCTCGTGCTCACCCACCACGACACGCTCGGCCGCTCGAGCAAGGGCAGCGACGCCACCCGGGCCGCCGTCGCCCGGCTCTGGGAGGTGCAGCGGCCGGACGGGGCCTGGGACTGGCTCAACTTCGGCCTCGAGCCATACGAAGCGAACGACTCGGCGTTCCACGGCGCCACGCTGGCGGCGCTGGCCGTGGGCAGCGGGCCTGGATGGCAGGCGAGCCAGGACGAGCGCGGCAAGGCCGGCCTGGTGCGTCTGCGCAGCTACCTGCGCACGCGTCAGGCGGGGGAGCGGCTGTTCAACCGCGCCTGGGCGCTGCTGGCGGCGTCGAGCCTGTCGGGCGTGATGACCCCGTCCGAGATGGAGCTGACGATGCGCGATCTCGAGCTGGCGCAGCGGCCCGACGGCGGCTGGTCGATCGCCGGCCTCGGGCCCTGGCGCTGGACGAAGACCGAGGGGCCGTTTGCGCCGCCGGGCACCCCGGACCTCGCCCTCTTGGACGCCTCCGACGGCTACGCCACCGGCCTGGTCGTCCACGCCATGCGTCGCGCCGGCGCCGCCGCGACCCGGCCGTCGGTCGTGAAGGGCCTGGCCTGGCTGCGTGCGCACCAGGACGCCGAACGGCCCGGCGACGACGCCTGGGCGCCGTGGCGCGCCCACTCGCTCAACTTCGACCGCGAGCACGGCGGCGAGAAGGGCGAGCCGTGGCGGCGGATGTTCATGTCGGACCTGGCCACCGCCTTCGCGGTCCTCGCGCTCACCGACTGACGCCCGGGGTTCGCGTCCGCTCAGACTGCGGCGGCCGCCGGCTGCCGGCTCTGCCACCAGTCGCGCGCCTTCGTGTTGCTCCAGCCCGGCGCCCCTTCGAGCATGGCGATGCGCTGCAGCACCTCGGTGACGCTGCGCGGCCGGTCGTCGGGATCCTTGGCCAGGCAGGCGAGAATCAGGTCGTCGAGCCAGCCCGGCACGGCGGCGGCCGTCCGCGTCGACGCCCGCGGCGGCGGCGTGCTCACGTGATCGACCAGCGCCTGCAGCGGCGTGCGCCCGGGGAACACGTGCTCGCCGGTGAGCAGGTAGTGGGCGAGGCAGCCGAGGGCGTAGATGTCGGCCCGGTGATCGACCTGGTCGGGACTGGCGACCAGCTCCGGGGCCATGAACGCCGGGGTTCCGGCGACGCCGGCGAGCGAGGCCAGCGAGGCCATCGACGCGGTGAGATCCTGCGTCGGATCGCGGCGGATGGTCTGCACCAGGCCGAAGTCGAGGACCTTGACCACGTCGTAGTCGAGGCCCATCCGGCAGACGAAGACGTTGGCCGGCTTGATGTCGCGGTGCACCAGGCCGTGGCTGTGCGCCTCGGCGAGCGAATGACAGATCTGCCGCAGCAGGTAGATCGTCCGCGCCGCCGGCAGCGGTCCGAACTCCTCCACCAGCGACGCCATGTCGCGGCCGTCGAGCAGTTCCATCACGTAGTAGAAGCGGCCGTCGTCGGTGGCCCCGAAGTCGAACAGCCGGATCGTGTGCGGCGAGGTCAGGCCCGCCGTGGCCTGGGCTTCGGCTTCGAACCGCGCCATCGTCAGCCGGGCATCGCCGGCGTCGCCGCTGAACATCGCCGGCCGCACCAGCTTGATCGCCGCCGGCCGGGCCAGCAGGCGGTGGCGCGCCCGCCACACCTCGCCCATGCCGCCTTCGCCGAGCTGTTCGACCAGCTCGTAACTGCCCATGTCGCGCGCTTCGCGCAGCCGGCGGCCGACCCGCTGGAACATCCGCGCCGGCACCACCGCCGCCACCGCGCACGAATAGGTCGGCATGTACATCAGCAGCGTGAGCAGCGGCGACGGCGTGTCGACGCCGCGCAGGTGCGCCAGCCAGATGCCGAGCGGGCTCATCGACGCGGCGGCCAGCGCGAAGGCCAGCATCCGGCGCGGCGTGCTCGGCACGAGCATCGCCGACACCAGGATGACGACCGCCGTCCACGACAGATGGCCCAGCATCACGTGGGTCGGATCGACGGCCCACGTCTCGAGCAGGGCGATGTCGGCCGCGTTCATCAGCATCAGCCACATCCCGGCATCCGACTTGGCGCGCGGCGCGCGATTCGAGAAGCGGACCCAGGCGTAGGTGCCGATGGCGCCGAGGACGCCCAGGACTTCGACGACGAGCGCCGCCGGGCGCCGCGGCGCCCCGACGGCCCACGGGAACACCACCGCGTCCATGGCCAGGCCGATGCCCCACAAGCCGCCGGCGACCAGCGCGAACGCGGTGAGCCGCCGGACCTGCTCGGCGACGAGATCGTCGGGCAGCGTCGCGCTCGACGCGTCACGACCGGAGGGGGGCGGCGTGGGCAGCCGCGGCAGGACCCGCGGCCGCGGGCGCGGGTTGGAGGCGTCGGCGGGCCGGGTGCGCTCGGCATCGGCCGAACCCTCGGGTGTTCGGCCTGGCGGGAAGGGCACGGCCACATGCTACGCCGTCTGCGCGGGCACCGGTTGAGGCATCATGGCGAAGGCCATGACCTCTCAGGCCGACCCGCGGACCCGGCGCCGCCTCGTGACGGCCACGGCCGCCGTGTGCGGGCTGGCGCTGGTGGCATGGGCGTGGGCACGTCCGCCGGTGCCGGCCACCGTCGTGCTGTCGATTGTCGGCACCACCGACCTGCACGGCCGTCTCGACGCCAACCCCGACGGCAAGGGCGGGCTGGCGTGGTTCGGTGGCTACCTGCGCAACCTCCGCGCGGCGCGCGCGGCCGACGGCGGCGGCGTCGTGCTGGTGGACGCCGGCGACACCTTCCAGGGCGGACTCGACTCCAACCTGTCGGAAGGCGCGGTCGTCATCGACGCCTACAACGCCCTCGGCTACACGGCGCTCGCCGTCGGCAACCACGACTTCGAGTACGGCGCCGTCGATCGCCCGGACGAAGGCGAGGCGGGACGCGACCTGCGGGGGGCGCTCAAGGCCCGGGCTGCCCAGGCCGAATTCCCGTTTCTCGCCGCGAACCTGGTCGACGAAGCCACCGGCCGGCCGGTGGACTGGCCCAACGTGCGGCCGTCGACGCTGGTCGAGGTCGCCGGCGTGCGTGTCGGCATCGTCGGCGTGATGACGCTGCCGGCGCTCTCGATGACGCTCGCCGCCAACGTCGGCGGTTTGGCGGTCACGCCGCTCGCCGCCGCCATCGTCCGCGAGGCCACCGCGCTGCGCGCCGCCGGCGCCCAGGTGGTGGTGGTCGGATCGCACGCCGGCGGGCACTGCGAGGGGTTCGACGATCCGGCGAGGCTCGACACCTGCGACCCGGGGGCCGAGATGTTCGCGGTGCTGCGCGACCTGCCGGCCGGGCTGGTCGATGCCGTCGTCGCCGGCCACACCCACAGCGCCGTCGCGCACCGCGTCCACGGCGTGCCGATGGTGCAGGCCTACTTCTGGGGCCAGGCCTTCGGGCGGATCGATCTCACCGTGGACACCGCCAGCGGCCGGGTCGTGGCGTCGCGCGTCTTCGCGCCGCGGGCGATCTGCCGCCGCGAGTCCGGAGGCGAGGGCCGTTGCGTGACCGAGGCGGTCGCGGCGGCGACGACGCCGGTCTACGAAGGCCGCGAGGTCACCGCGGATGCGACGATCTCCGCCGCCATGGCCCCGGCGTTGCAGCGCGTCGCCGACCTGCGGGCGACCCCGCTCGGCGTGGCGCTCGACGGCGAGGTGGCGCGCGGCACCCGCGACGACGAGTCGGCGCTCGGCAACCTGTTCGCCGACGCGATGCGCGCGGCGGTGCCCGGCGCCGATGCCGCGCTCGGCTACAGCGCCGGCCCCGGCGGGCTGCGCGCCGGCCTGCACGCCGGGCCGATCTCGCGCGGGGCGCTCTACGACGCGTTCCCGTTCGACAACCGCGTCGTCCGCGTCGAGGCGACCGGTGCCGATCTGCGCCGCATGCTGACCACCCAGCTGCGGCGGCCCCGCTTCCGCAGCCGCTCGCTCGGCGTGTCGGGGCTGGCGATCGCGGTGGGCTGCGGCCGCGAGGGGCTCGAGGCCGAGGTGCGTCGCGCCTCGGGGGCGCCGATCGGCGACGACGAGCGGCTGGTGATCGCGACCACCGACTTCATGGCGGCGCGACTGACCGCCGACGGCGCCGATCCCGAGGCCGGCCGCCCGCGCCCGGCGCCCGGCACCTACCAGGACGCGCCCCTCGTCCGCGACATCGCGGCGCAGTGGCTGCGTGGCCAGCCCAGTCCGATCCCGGCCGCCCGTTTCGCCGATCCGGCGCAGCCCCGCTGGCTGGCCGCGGCGACGACCGGATGCGAGGCGGCGAACGCGCCGGCTCCGTAGGGCAGCTCTTCAGAGCTGCCGGGCCGCCGCGGCGTCCACGATCCAGATCAGGCGTCCGCGACGCGGCGCGACCCGTTGTGCCGGCAGGCGGTCGGGCGCGCGATCGCCGTCGAGCACGGCGCCGAGCGTGGCCGCCTTGCCGCACCCGACGACCAGGAACACCACCGTGCGCGCGGCATTGAGCGCCGGCGGCGTCAGGGTGAGCCGCGGCCGGCCGGCCGGGTCCTGGTCGGCCACGACCCAACGCGCGGTCTCCTGTCCCGCCGGTCGGCCGGGAAAGAGCGACGCGGTATGGCCGTCGGCGCCGAGGCCGAGCAGGACGAGGTCCAGGCCGGGTGGCGCCACGTCCGCGGCCGGCGGACCGACCAATTCGCGCACCACCTGTTCGTAGGCCGCGGCGGCGCCGGCCGGGTCGTCTTCGCCGCGCATGCGATGCACCTGCCGGGCGGGAATCGGCACGTGGTCGATGAACGCCGCGCGCGCCATCCCGTAGTTGCTGTCCGGATGCTCCGGCGGCACGCACCGCTCGTCGCTCCACAGCAGATGGGTGCGACTCCAGTCGACCTGTTCCCGCCACGGCGGGGCCGCGAGACGCTCGTAGAGCGGCCGCGGCGTCGATCCGCCCGAGAGGGCGAACAGGAAGCGGCCGCGGGCGGCGATCGCGGTCCGCGCAGCCTCCACCACTTCACCGGCCGCCGCGGCGATGGTCTGGTCGGCCGAGCCGCACACCCGGACTTCGACCTCGTGCTCGATCCCGAACTCGAACCCGACGTCGCCGGGGCCGGACTCACTCACACGCCCACTCCTGCTCCGGGTTGTGCCAGCCGCGAACGCCGACCAGCCGGTCGGCCTCGGCCGGTCCCCACGTGCCGGGGGCGTAGTCGTGCACCGGCGTCGCCTGGCCGAGCACCGGATCGACGATCCGCCACGCCTCCAGCACGGCGTCCTCGCGCGCGAACAGGGTCTGATCGCCGCGCATGGCGTCGCCGAGCAGCCGTTCGTACGGGGCCATCTCGTCCGGCTGGTCGTGACAGGCGAGCAGGTCCACGTCCTCGCCGCGCATCCGCTCGCCGGGGGTCTTGGCCCGGGCGCCCAGCGACAGCACCACCTGCGGGCTGAGGCGGAAACGGAAGTGGTTGGGCCGGGCGGCGTCGCAGTCGGCGAAGACGCTCACCGGCGGACGCTTCAGCTCCACCAGCACTTCGGTGGCGGTGATCGGCAGGTGCTTGCCGGCCCGGATGAAGAACGGCACCCCGGCCCAGCGCCACGAGTCGATGTACAACCGCACGGCGGCGAAGGTCTCGACCGTCGAGTCGCGGGCCACGCCGGCCTCGTCGCGATAGCCGCGGAACTGGCCGCGCACGACGTCGTCGGGCGCCAGCGGCCGCATCGAGCGGAACGCCTGCGCCTTCTCGTCGCGCACCGACTCGGTGCCGCGTCCGCCCGGCGCTTCCATCGCCAGCAGGCTGACCACCTGCAGCAGGTGGTTCTGCACCACGTCGCGGATCGCGCCGGCCTCCTCGTAGAAGCGGCCGCGGCCGTTGACGCCGAACGCCTCGGCCATGGTGATCTGCACCCGATCGACGTAGTTGCGGTTCCAGATCGGCTCGAGGAAGGAATTGGCGAAGCGGTAGTAGAGCAGGTTCTGCACCGGCTCCTTGCCCAGGTAGTGGTCGATGCGGAAGATCGACGCCTCCGGCAGGTGGGCGTGGAGCGTGTCGTTCAGCGCCTCGGCCGAGGCCAGGTCGCGGCCGAACGGCTTCTCGACGATCACCCGGGCGCCGCCGACGATGCCGGCCGCGGCCAGACCCGACACCACGCGCTCGAAGAGACTCGGCGGAATCGCCAGGTAGCAGGTCGGCCGCGACGCCGTGCCCAGCGCCTCGCGCAGCCGGGTGTAGGTGCCGGGGTCCTCGTAGTCGCCGCCCACGTAGTGCATGAGGCCGGACAGCTTTGCGAAGGCATCGGCGTCGAGCCGGCCCCTGGCCTCGATGCTCTCGCGGGCCCGGTCGCGCAGCGCCTCGACGCTCGAGCCGGCGCGGGCCACGCCGAGGACCGGCACGTCCAGCGCGCCGCGCCGCACCATGGCGTGGAGCGCGGGGAAGATCTGCTTGTAGGCGAGGTCGCCGGTGACGCCGAAGACGACCAGCGCATCGGCCGCGGCGCCGCTCACCGTGCCGCCTTCTTCCTGGCGGTCTCCCGATGACCGCCGAACTGGAAGCGCAGCGCCGACAGCACCTGGTGCGCGAAGTCGCCTTCGCCGCGCGACGTGAAGCGGTCATAGAGGGCGGCGCTCAGGACCGGCGCCGGCACGCCGGCGTCGATGGCCGCGGCGATCGTCCAGCGGCCTTCGCCCGAATCGGAGACATGGCCCGAGAAGCCGTCGAGCGCCGGGCTCTCGGCGAACGCTTCGGCGGTGAGGTCGAGCAGCCACGACGACACGACGCTGCCGCGCCGCCACAGCTCGGCGATCTCGCCCAGGTCGAGGTCGTACTGGAAGTGTTCGGGGTGGCGCAGCGGCGTCGTCTCGGCGTTGGCGTCCCGACCGTGGGCGCCGACGCCGGCATGGCGCAGCAGGTTGAAGCCCTCGGCGTAGGCCGCCATCAGGCCGTACTCGATGCCGTTGTGCACCATCTTGACGAAGTGGCCGGCGCCGGGCGGGCCGCAGTGGAGGTAGCCGCGATCGGCGGTGCCGCGGCCAGCGGGCCGCGACGGCGTCACCGGAATCGTGCCCGCCCCCGGTGCCAGCGCGGCGAAGATCGGATCGAGCCGCTGCACTGCGTCGCGGTCGCCGCCGATCATCAGGCAGTAGCCGCGCTCCAGCCCCCAGACGCCGCCGCTCGTGCCGGCGTCCAGGTAGTGCAGGCCGCGATCCCGCAGCGCGCCGGCCCGCCGGATGTCGTCGTGGTAGTGCGAGTTGCCGCCGTCGATGACGATGTCGTCGGTGGTCAGGCGCACGGCCAGCGCGTCGAGCTCGCGATCGACGATCGCCGCCGGCAGCATCAGCCAGACCGCGCGCGGCGGTGTCAGCGCGGCCACCAGCGCGTCGAGCGACGCCGTGCCGGTGGCGCCCTCGTCGGCCAGCGTCTGCACCGCGTCGGCCGACACGTCGTAGACGACGCACTCATGCCCGGCGCGCATGAGCCGGCGCACCATGTTGGCGCCCATGCGCCCGAGTCCGATCATGCCGAGTTGCATGCGAGTCCCTCGTGGTCCCAGGAGGCCATCGTAGTCCGACCTACAATGACCGCACATCCCCGTGGAGGTTCGCTCGATGCCTCGTGCCGTCGTCCTGTCCGTGTACACCGCACTCGTCGCCGTCTCGTCCGTGGCCGCGCAGACCGCGCCGCAACCCGCGCCCACCCCGGCCGAGGCGCGGCCGTTCGTCGCCGGCGAGCCGTTGACGCTGACGCCCAACGCCAGGACCTACGGCGGTTTCCGCTTCGCCGAGAGCCTCAGCTACGACGCCGAGCGCGACCTCTACGTGGCCGTCAACGCCGGCATGCCGCAGGATCTGCTGCCCAACGACGGCTACATCGCCCTCGTCAACCCCGACGGCACCGCGCACACGCTGAAGTGGATCGGCGTCACCAGGAACGGCCTCACCCTGAACCACCCGCTCGGCAGCGACATCGCCCGCGGCTTCCTCTACGTGGTGGACATCGATACCGTCCGCTGGTTCGACATGAAGACCGGCGCCCCGGCCGGGCAGATCCAGGTGCCGGGCGTCATCCGCTTCAACGACCTCGAGGTGGCCGACGACGGCACCATCTACGCCACCCAGACCGGCACGCCGCAGGAGCCGTCGAGCTGGAAGGTCTACCGCATCACGCCGCAGGGGCAGGCCAGCGCGGTCGTCACCGGCACGCCGCTCAGCATGCCCAACGGCATCGCCTTCGACCCCAAGGGCAACCTCGTCGTGGTCAACATCGGCACCAACGACGTCCACACCTTCACGCCGGACGGCAGGCTCGTCGCCACCGAACAGGCCGTCGATCCCGGCAACGACGGCATCGTCGTCCTCGCCGACGGCACCAAGTACGTGAGCAGCGTCCGCCAGGGCACCGTGAGCCGCATCCGCCCCGGCCAGAAGGCCGAGATCATCGCCTCGGGCATCCCCAGCGCGGCGTCGATGACCTACGACTCCAAGCGCCACCGCCTGGTGATCCCGATGAACGACTGGAACGCGATCACGATCGTAGAACTCGAGTAGCGGCTAAGGGCTGGCGGCTAGGCCCGAGGCGTCGTGCCACCAGGAAACGCATCGGAGCGCGGTTCGTCTCGAACGTATGGCAGCGTGACACGCATGACAGCGTGATCCGCCTAGCCGCCAGCCCCTAGCCGCTAGCCGCTGGACCAGCCTCACTGCTGCTGCTGCTGCATCTGCCGGTCGCGCTCGTCGTCGGCGGGCGGGGGCGCTTCGGCGGTCCAGGCGGTTTCGATCACCGCCGGGTCGAGGGTGGGCAGCGCCTCGGCGGGGGTGACGTCCACCGACACCTCCAGGGTGCTGGCGGTCGTGCCCTTGAAGGTGCCCCTGGTCGGCGGGACGTCGGCGTAGTCGCGGCCGATGGCGACACGGACGTGACGCACGCCGGCCTCCACGTTGTGGGTCGGGTCGAGCCCGACCCAGCCCAGATCCGGCAGGAAGGTCTCAACCCAGGCGTGGGTGGCGATGGTACTGGCGGCCGTGGCGTCGTCGTCGGCCGGTCGCGGCGCCATGTAGCCGCTCACGTAGCGGCAGGGCAGCCCGAGCCGGCGCAGGGTCGCGATCATCACGTGGGTGAAGTCCTGGCAAACCCCCCGCCGCGCCGCCAGGGCGTCGTCGATCGGCGAGTCCACCCGGGTGGACTTCGGCGCGTACTCGAACCCGTCGTGGATCGCCGCCATGACGCGGCGAACGGTCGTGAGCGGATCGGCGACGCGCGTGGCCCCGGGGCCCAGGCCGGCCACGAAGTCGAGGAGTGCCGGCGACCAGGTGGCGAAGTGGCTCGGCTGCCGGAAGTCCCAGTGGTCGCCGCCGGCCGCCCAGCCGTCCACCGCCGCCCAGGCGTCGTCCCCGAGGCGCGCCGGCAGCGCCGCTGGCGCATCCACCTGCACCTGGGCCCGGGCGGTGATCGTCAGCTGGCTGTGGCGGCGCGGGATGTCGAAGTGGTGGACCCAGTTGCCGAGGAAGTCGCGATAGGCGAACACCCGGGCCCGCGGCGCCACCTCCACCTCGAACTGCAGGCACCGCTGGGTGCCGTCGGTGGCCGGCCGCATGCGCAGCTCCATCACGCTCTCGCTGACCGGCGACGTGTAGAGGAAGCGGGTGATGTGGCGGATCGCGTAAGGCGTGGTCACGACGCTAGACGCCTTGAGAGGTTTGGATCATTATCCCGCCACAGCCTGCTCGATGGGATAGGCGACGTACTGCTGGCGCACGGCGGTGTTGATCGCGCCGGCCTGGCGGACGATGTCGCGCAGGTAGCCGGGCAGGTCGCCGATGATCTCGTCCATCTGCCCGTAGTCGAGCGAGGCGCACAGCCGCCCGGCGAGCCGATCGGCGCGGCCGTTGAGCCGCCCGGTCATGCCGCCCAGGGCCCGCAGCGACGCCTGCACGCGGCCGGCGGCGTAGTGGATCGAGCGCGGGAAGTCGGCGTGCAGCACCAGGAACTCGGCGATGCGCCGCGGCCGCACGTCGGCGGTGTAGTGGCGGCAGTAGGCCTCGAAGGCGCAGCACGACTTGAGCAGGCCCACCCACTCGACGAACTCGCTGACGCCGGGCGCCTGATCGGCGCTCCACTCGCATTCGCGGTACTGCACCTCGAGCAGCGCCGCCGTCGAGCCGACCCGCTCCAGGAAGCGGCCCACCTCCATGAAGTGCCAGCCCTCGCCGTGGGTCATGGTGGCGTCGGTGACGCCCTGGAACTGGTGGACGCCGCTGACCGTCGCGGTGAGGAACTCGTGGGTGCCCTGGGTCCAGTCGGCATTGGGTGCCGGCCGCCGCACGGTGAGAAAGAGGCGGTTGATCTCCTCCCACATCTCCGAGCTGATCTCTTCGCGCACCTGGCGGGCGTTCTCGCGGGCGGCGCCGACGCAGGCGGCGATCGACTCGCGATTCGCCAGATCGACCGTGGCCCGCTCGGCGTGGTCGATGGCCGGCCGCACCGTCCACGGCGGCGGGTCGGGCAGCGAGGTGAGCAGCCGGCCCCAGTGGCGGGCGGCGTCGGCGGGGGCGCGGTCGAGGGTCAGGTTCAGGTTGACGTTGACGACCCGCGCCGTGTGCTCGGCGCGCTCCAGATAGCGGCTCATCCAGAACAGGCTGTCGGCGACCCGGGAGAGCATCAGAGCCCCTCCCCCGCGGCGGCCGGCTGGCGCCGCGGCAGCTGCTCGTTCAGCACCCAGGTGTCCTTGCTGCCGCCGCCCTGCGACGAGTTGACGACCAGCGAGCCCTTGCGCAGCGCCACGCGGGTCAGGCCGCCGGGCACGATGGTGACCCGGTCGCCGGTGAGGATGTAGGGCCGCAGGTCGACGTGGCGCGGTTCGATCCGCCCGTCGACGAAGCACGGCCCGGCCGACAGCGCCAGCGTCGGCTGGGCGATGTAATTGCGCGGGTCGGCGAGGATGCGCTGGCGGAACTCCTCGCGTTCGGCGGCGGTCGCGTGCGGGCCGATCAGCATGCCGTAGCCGCCCGACTCGCCGACCGCCTTGACCACCAGCTCGTCGAGCCGCTCGAGCACGTACTGGCGCTCGTCGTCGTGGGCCATCTGCCAGGTCTGCACGTTGGGCAGGATCGGCTCCTCGGCCAGGTAGTACTTGATGAGCGCCGGCACGTAGGCGTAGAGCGCCTTGTCGTCGGCCACGCCGGTGCCGATGGCGTTGGTGAGCGCGACGTTGCCGGCGCGGTAGGCGTTGAAGAGGCCGGGCACGCCGAGCGTCGAGTCGGCGCGGAACGCCAGCGGGTCGATGAAGTCGTCGTCCACCCGGCGGTAGATGACGTCCACGCGCTGCGGCCCGGCGGTGGTCCGCATGTAGACGACGTTGTCGTGGACGAAGAGGTCGCGGCCCTCGACCAGGGCGATGCCCATCTGGCGGGCCAGGAAGGTGTGCTCGAAGTAGGCCGAGTTGAAGACGCCCGGGGTGAGCAGCACGATGGTCGGGTCGGGCCGGTGGGGTGGCGCCAGGGCGCGCAGCGTCGCCAGCAGCGCCTGGCCGTAGTGATCGACCGGCCGCACGTCGTAGCTGCTGAAGAGCAGCGGGAACACGCGCTTGATCACCTGGCGGTTGGTGAGCATGTAGCTCACCCCGCTCGGCACCCGCAGGTTGTCCTCCAGCACCGCGAAGCTGCCGTCGGGCACCCGCACCAGGTCGGTGCCGGCCACCGAGACGTAGACGTCGTGGCGCACGGCGACGCCCTGCATCTCGCGGCGGAAGTGCCGGCAGCTGTAGACCAGCTCGCGCGGCACGACGCCGTCGGTGAGCACCCTGCCGGCCGAGTAGACGTCCTTCAGGAACAGGTTCAGCGCCGTGATGCGCTGGGTCAGGCCGCGCTCGAGCACCCGCCATTCGGCGGCGGTGACGATCCGCGGGATGAGGTCGTAGGGGAAGATCTTCTCGGTGCCTTCGTCGCGGCCGTAGACCGTGAAGGTGATGCCCTGGTGCAGGAAGGCGAGGTCGGCCGCCGACTGGCGCTCGCGCATCGCGCCGGCGCCCACGGTCTGCAGCCGATCGAACAGCGCCTCGTACTGCGGGCGCGGCAGGCCGTGCCCGTCGAACATCTCGTCGTAGGCGGGGCCGAGCGTGTAGGTATCGAACGGCGGCCGGGCGGCGAAGGGGGCCGCGTCGCGGGAGGCGGACATCGTCGGCGCCAACTGTCCGGTGCCGGGCGCCTGCCTGTCAACTCATTCACGGCGCCGCAGGTCCGATGCCCGCCGCGCATCCAGGCGTCGCTGGGGGGCGGACCGTCAGCTCCGCCGGATCGGCGGGCCTCGAACGATCCGCCCGACGTTCGTCGAGCGGCACCCAGGCGCGGCCGCGTGGCCCGACGTAGACCGACTGCGGGCGGATGATGCGGCCGGTGCGCCGCTGCTCGGCGGCGTGGGCGACCCAGCCGCTCACTCGGCTCATCGCGAAGGTCGGCGTGAAGAGACCGGTGTCGAGGCCGAGCCCGTGCAGCAGGAGCGCCGTGTAGAACTCGACGTTGGTCTGCAGCCGCCGACCCGGCTTGGCCGCCTCGAGCAGGCGCAGGGCCGTGGCCTCCACCGCCCGGGCCAGGTCGTACAGGGCCCGATCGCCGCCGTGCGAGTAGAGCCGCTCGGCCGCCGCCGCCAGGACGTCGGCGCGGGGATCGCGGACCTTGTAGACGCGGTGGCCGAAGCCCATCAGCTTCTCGCCGCGGGCGAGCCTGGCGGCGAGCACGGCCTCGGCCCGCGACGCCTCGCCGATCTCGAACACCATGTCGAGCGCCGGCCCCGGAGCGCCGCCATGGAGGGGGCCCTTGAGGGCACCCAGGGCGCCGACCACCGCGGCCACCAGGTCCGAACCGGTCGAGGTGATGACGCGGGCGGTGAACGTCGAGGCGTTCAGCCCGTGATCCGCCACCGTGTTCAGGTAGGTCTCCAGGCCACGGACGCGTTCCGGATCGGGCACGTCGCCGTCGAGCAGGTAGAGGAAGCTGGCGGCGTGGCCGAGGTCGGGGCGCGGGTCCAGCGGCTCCAGCCCGCGGCGCAACCGCGCCGACGCCGCGACGATCACCGGGCACTGCGCCACCAGCGTTTCGGCGTCGGCGGCGGTGATCGAGATGGTCCCGGCCGCCACCCGCAGGGTGTCCATGGCGTCGAGCCCGGCCGCGACACACTCACGCACGACGTCGAGCGTCGCCGGCGCCGGCGTTCGCGCCGCGGCCAGCGCCCGCCGGAACCCGTCGAGCTCGCCGGCCGTCGGCAGCTCACCGTGCCACAGCAGCCAGGTGGTCTCCTCGAAGGTCGCGCGGCTGGCCAGCACCTCGAGCGGGAAGCCGGCGATGGTCAGCGCGCCGCGCTCGCCGTCCACGTCGCTGAGCGCGGTGGCCGCCGCCACCACGCCGTCGAGTCCGTCGTGCACCGTGGTCATGGCTCCACGCTAGTGATATCGTTGAATCTCGTCAATGTTGATTCGACAATCAATGCTAGCGGCTAGCGGCTAGCGGCTAGCGGCTGGCGGCTAGCGGCTGGCGGCTGGCGGCTGGCGGCTGGCGGCCAGACAGAACGGAACAGGGAACAGGAGACCGATGCCAGGAGCGCCGACGAAGTCAACGCCGTGGATGACGGCCGCGGAGGCCGCCGCGCACCTCGGCGTGAGCCGGGCGACGCTGTATGCCTACGTCAGCCGGGGCCGGATCCGCTCGCAGGCGGTGCCGGGACGGGTTCGCGAGCGCGGCTATGCGCGCGACGACGTCGAGCGGCTGCGGCGGCGGGCCGAGGAGCGGAAGCAGCCCGGCAAGGCGGCGGCACACTCGCTGCAGTGGGGACTGCCGATCCTCGAGTCGGCGATCACGCTCATCGACGGCCATCGCATCTACTACCGCGGGCACGAGGCCACGGTGCTGGCCACGACCCGGACCGTCGAGGAGGTGGCCACGCTGGTCTGGACCGGGACGATGGGGGCGTTCGAGCGCCAACATCTCCCGGGCGACCTTCCCGACGCACCGGCACCGAGCCGCTTCATCGCCCGCGCGCAGACGCTGCTGGCGGCTGCGGCCGCGGCCGATCCCGGGGCGTCGGACACCCGTGCCGAGGCGGTGCGACGACGCGGCGGGCACATCCTGCGGCTGCTCACGCGGGCGGCGACCCGGCGCGACCCGGCCGATCGGCCGGTCGATGCCGCGCTGGCGCGGGCCTGGCGGCTGGGCCCCGACGGCGCGGCGCTGGTCCGCGCTGCCCTCATCCTGTCCGCCGATCACGAACTCAACGTGTCGTCGTTCACGGCACGTGCGGTCGCCTCGGCCGGCTCGGGGCCCTACGCGGTGGTCATCGCGGCGCTGGCGGCGCTCGAGGGCGCCAGACACGGCGGCTCCACGGCCCGCGCCGAGGCGATGCTCGGCAGCCTGGGTCGGGAGCGGCAGCCGCGCGCGGCGGTGGCGGCGCGACTGCAGCGGGGCGAACGCCTCGACGGCTTCGGCCACCCGTTGTACCCGGACGGCGATCCGCGGGCGGCGGCGCTGCTGGCGTGGGTGGCGGCAGCCCGGCCGGCATCACCCGAGCGGCGCGTCGTGGAGGCCGTGGCGCGGGCCGCCGAGGCCGCCACCGGAGAGCGGGCCAATCTCGACTACGGCCTGGCCGCCCTGGCCCACGTGCTGCGCCTGCCCGCCGGCGCACCGCTGATGCTCTTTGCGATCGGCCGCGCCATCGGCTGGATCGGCCACGCGCTGGAGCAGTACGCCACCGGGCAGCTGATCCGCCCGCGGGCGCAGTACGTCGGCGTGCGACCGGCGTAGAGCTTCTGAAGAGGTGTTCGGACCGTTTCCGTAGGCAGCTCGATTCCGTAGGGCAGCTCTTTAGCGCGCCTCCCAGGCAGAGCTGAAGCTTTGCCCTACGCGGAGGAGCGCTGACGGCTCTTGCCCTACGCGGGAGTCGACATGCGGTCTAGCCCTCCGCCGCCGGCGGCCGCACCAGGCGGTCGAAGAGGTGCCGCAGCGTGGCGTCGGGATCGGTGGTGCGCCCGGTGTGTACCGGCGAGGTCTGGATGACGGTGCTGCGCGGCGAGACCAGCCAGCGGAAGCGGCCGCGGGCCGGCAGCTCGCCGATCGGGCCGACGTCGGCGCCGCCGGCGCACACCGCCGGGAAGAGCGCCAGGGCTTCCCGCACCGCGTCGAGATCGAGCGACGGGTCGAGGGCCCGCAGTCGCGTCTCGTCCACCTCGATGCACGTCTGCAGGTAGTCGGCGTCGACGGCCGACAGCACGATGCCGACATTCACCTGCTCGCCGCGCTCGACCCGCGGCACCACGCGGATCACCGCGTAGTCGTAGGTGATCTCAGGCGGCACGGGGGCTCTCCGGCAGGAACGGGCGCGGCGGCTCGAGCCGGTCGCGCAGGTAGCGCACGTAGGCGGCGCGGGTCTCGGCCGGCGTACGGCCGGGCGTCTCGCTGGCCAGCCAGACGTCCGGCACCAGGTCGAGCACGGCTTCGACGACGCCCGGGCCCAACGCCGCCGCGGCGGGGCCGTCCACCTGCGCCAGCTGCCGCGCCCTGGCCCTGAGCACGTGTCCGGCCAGCATCGGGAACGGGTCGCGGGCCTTGCCGGTGCTCTCCTCCCAGCCGGGCGTGTGGTGGACGTACAGCGTGGCGCCGTGGTCGATGAGCCACGGCTGGCGGTGCCACATCAGCATGTTGGTGTTGCGGGCGGTGCGATCGACGTTGGTCACCAGGCCGTCGAACCACACCACTCGCGACGCGAACCCGGGGTCGAGCGAGTGGACCACCGGATCGAAAGTCACCGCGCCGGGCAGGAAGTCGAGCGCCAGGTTCAACCCGGCGCTGTCGTGGATGAGGGCGTGGATTTCCGGATCGGGTTCGGTCCGGGCCAGCTCGCGATCGAGCTCGGCGAACACGATCTCGGGGACCGGCAGACCGAGGGCCCGCGCGATCTCCCCGGCGACCAGCTCCGCGACGAGCGCCCGCGGTCCCTGGCCGGCGGCGCGGAACTTGAGCACGTACAGCCCGTCGTCATCCGCCTCGACGATGGCCGGCAGCGATCCGCCCTCGCGCAGCGGCGTCACGTAGCGGGTCACGCGGATGGTGCGCACCGTCAGGCCTTCACGTCCGCGAACTCGGGCGTGCGCTCGAAGACCGACCGCGCGAACGGGCACAGCGGCAGGACCTTGCGCTGGCTGTCGCGGGCCCAGGCCACCGCGGCGGCCACCAGCGCGTTGCCGGCGCCGGTACCGCGCAGCGCGTCGTCCACGTCGGTGTGGTCGATGATCACCAGGTCGTCGCCGGCCATCGAATAGGTCATCGTCGCCATGCGGCGGCCGTTCTGCTCGATGACGAAGGCGCCCTTGTGGCCGTCGAGGACGTGGGTGATCGCGGGTGCCATCCCGCCCGATCTTACGTCGGTCCCTGGTAGCATGGCCGGCCGATGACCACGAGCGGCGTCGGGCGGCACACCGGCATCGACGCGGTGCGCGGCGCCATCATGGTCGTGATGGCGCTCGACCACGTCCGCGAGTTCGTCCACGCCGACGCCATGGTCTTCAACGCCGAAGACCTCGCCCGGACGACGCCGATCCTGTTCCTGACCCGGTGGGTCACGCACGTGTGCGCGCCGGGGTTCGCGTTTCTCGCCGGCCTGGCCGCCGCGCGGCGGCTGGCCCGCGACCACGATCGCGCCGGGCTGTCGCGCTACCTGTGGACGCGCGGCCTGTGGCTCGTCGTCCTCGAGCTGACGGTGATGCGCGTCGCGCTCACCTTCCGGTTCAGCGCCGAGGACCCGCTGCTGCTCATCATCCTGGTGGCGCTGGGCGTCTCGATGATGGCCCTGGCGGCCCTGGTGTGGCTGCCGCCGCCGGCGGTCCTTGCTTACGGGGTCGCGGTGGTGGCGCTGCACAACCTGCTCGACCCGCTGCGCCCGGCCGACTTCGGCGCCCTGACGCCGCTGTGGACGCTGCTGCACGCGCCCGGGGTGTTCGTCGTCGGCGGGCTGCCGATCGTGTCGGGGTATCCGTGGCTGCCGTGGACCGGCGTCATGGCCCTCGGCTTCGCCGCCGGGCCGCTCTACGATCTCGAGGCCGAACGCCGCTGCACCATCCTCGCCCGCACCGGCGTGGCGCTCGTCGCCGGCTTCGTCGTCCTGCGCACGCTCAACGGCTACGGCGACCCCGATCCCTGGAGTCCGCAGGCCTCGCCGACGATGACCGTGCTGTCGTTCCTGCGGACGACCAAGTACCCGCCGTCACTCCAGTTCCTGCTGATGACGCTCGGGCCGCTGCTCGTCGGCCTGGCATGGGCCGAACGCCGGTCGCCGTCGCCCGCGCACCCGCTGGTCGCGATCGGCCGCGCGCCGCTCTTCTACTACGTCGTCCACTTCCTCCTGGCGCACCTTGCCGCCTCGTCGATTGCCGCCTGGCTCCATGGGCCCACGGTCGCCTTCCTGTCCGGGCCCTTCCCGTCGATGGGCGGATCGCCCGCCCGTTATCCGGCCGGCTTCGGACAGCCGCTCTGGGTCGTCTACGTCACCTGGGTGGGGCTGGTGGCCGCGATGCTGCCGTTGTGCCGGTGGTACTTGCGCGTCACGTCCGCGCGGCGCCGGTGGTGGGGCCGGTCTCTGTGAGCCTGCGAGCTCCGTAGAATGGCCTCATGCCGGGCCGCGAGTGCTACCACTGCAAGCAGTGGATCGAGGAAGGCGACGCCCACGACTGCTGGTCCACGACCGAGGCCGCGCTCACCGACGACCTGTCCGAGGACCTGCGCGAGGCCTGGGAGCGGATCCGCGAGTCGATGGTGGCGCTGGGCGAGCAGCGCATCTACGCTTCGGGCAGCTGCATCATGTTCTCGCGCCAGGTCTGCCACGTGTTCGTGCGGCCGAAGCGCAAGGTGCTCGAGATCTGCGTCTTCCTCGACCGCGCGCTGCGCGATCCGCGGGTGAAGCGCGCCGACCAGACGTCGAAGGTCAAGTTCGCCAATCTGGTCCACGTCCAGCATCGGGACGAGGTCGAGGCGCCGTTGACCGACTGGTTCCGCGAGGCCTACCAGCTGCAGGACCGTCTGGAAGCCAGGGCGGGGGCCAAGGCCAGGGCCAGTGCCAGTGCCGAGCCCAAGACCAAGGCGGCACGGAAAGCCGGAAAGGCCAGGTAGGGTCAGTTCAGGCCTGCGGCGTGGCCGCTCTGAAGCGCTGCCCTGCGTCTACGCGGTTCAGCGCCGCGTGCCGACGGTGACCCAGTAGTCGCGCGGCACGCAGATGCCGAGCTCGGTCGGGAACCCGGCATGGAACGCGATGAAGTCTCGGCGCAGCGCCTCGCGGCGTTCGTCGTCGAGACCGGCCGCCAGTGCCTTGGTCGGGCCGTAGCCGACCGAGAAGGTCGTCCACGCCGCCTCGGGGCTCGGCTCGCGGTAGTAGGACGTCCCGGCTTCGAACCGCAGGTCGAACGCCTCGCCGAGGAGCTCCCGGATGCGCTCCGGCCGACCCCAGGCGAAGGGCGACGGCGGTGCCGGCGTCGGCGGCGGCGGCATATAGGTCTTCATCACCTTGAACATGCTGAAGACGTGGCCGTCGGGCGTCCACGTCGTCAGCGCGAGGCGGCCGCCGGGACGCACGACGCGGGCCATCTCGGCGGCAGCGGCTTCGGGTCGGCTGACGAACATCACCCCGTAGGTCGAGATCACGGCGTCGAAGGCGCCGTCGGCGAACGGCAGCTGCTCGGCGTCGCCGATCCGGTAGTCGACGGCCAGACCACTGGCCGCGGCGTTGGCGCGAGCCGCCTCGAGCAGGCCGGCGGCCATGTCCGCACCGGTGACCGTGGCGCCACGCCGGGCGACCAGCCGCGAGGTCCAGCCGGTGCCGGTGCACAGGTCGAGGATCCGCTCGCCGGGGCGCGGGTCGAGCCGCAGCACGGCGTGCTCGATCGAGTCGGCGATGCCGCGGCTGATCTGGTCGTAGTCGGCGCCGCCGCTGCTCCACATCGCGGCGGGCCGTTGGTTGTGGGCCTGCACGGGTCCGTTCGTCGTCGCTGCTCCCTGGGCGTCCATCGTCGACCTCCGTGTCGCCGCCGGCCGAGGCCGGGCAGCCGTGCGATCCGTGTGTGGCGGCGCCGTGTGCCGCCGCCCTCATCGAGAAGATCGCCGACCGCGGACGAAACCCGCCACGCTCCGCCGATCCCGTCAGCCCGGCCGTCGGGCCCCGGGGAGGTCGAGCCAGCCCGTGCCGACCAGCCAGACCGTGCCGCCCACGACGATGTCGCCCGCCGTGGACACCCGCAGCCGGCTGTTCGCGCCCATGTCCACGCCTTGATCGACGCCAACCACGGTGACGCCCGTGTGACGCTTCAGGTAGGCGCCCAGTGGGCCGGCCGCCGAGCCGGTGGCCGGATCTTCGCCGGTGGCGGGATCCTCCCCGAAGCAGCGCGCGGCCCAGTGTCCGGCCGCGACTTCGGCGCACAGATAGCAGTTGAACGCCGGGACGTCGCGCCACGCCGCCAGTTGGGCGCCGAAGGCCGACCAGTCGAAGACGACGTCCGACAGGTGAGTGGGCGAGGCCAGCGGGATGACGAGGGTCGGCATGCCCGTGGACACCCACTGCGGCAGCAGTTCGGGGTGGTGGCTGCCGGCCGGCAGCCCGGCGATGGCCATCGCGGTCGCCGGCTCGAGGATCTCGCCGAACACCGCCGGGTTCTGAGTGATCGCCACCTCACCGCGGCGAGCCTCGAGCTGGAACTCCAGGCGCTGGAGGCCCGACAGCGTCTGCTGCACGAAGACCCCCGAGGATTGGCCGGTCGCCCAGCCATGCGCCGCCGCCGCGCCGAGCGATGGATGCCCGGCAAATGGCACCTCCTTGCCGGGGACGAAGATCCGATGGCGATAGGTGGCCGAGGCCACCGTGGCCGCCTGCAGGAACGAGGTCTCGGCCAGACGTGTGCGCCGGCTGAAGACGGTCATCACCTGGTCGTCGAGCGCATCGGCGCCGTGGACGACGAGATGGAAGTTGCCGCCGAGCGGCGACTCGGCGAACACGTCCAGCCACGTGGCCCGAAGACCGTCTGCCCCGTTCCGGTGCGTCACCGCGCGCTGCGCTCCTTCCAGACGTTCGATGCCGGCCTGCTGTCACCGTGCCGGGACGGCCGCCGCCGCGATCTCGTAGGAACGCAGCCGGGCCGCGTGATCGTAGATGTGCGAGGCGACGATGAGCTCGTCGGCGCCGGTCCGGGCGACGAATTCGGCCACGCCGGCCGCCACCGTCGCCGGGCTGCCGACGAACGACACCCGCGACCGCTGCACCGGGTCGGCCGGGTCGTCGGCGCCGCGGGCCCACTCGGCCGATGGCGGCGGCAGCGGAATCGGCCGGCCGGCGCGCAGGCTGGCGAACGACTGCCGGCCCGACGAGGCCAGCAGCCGCGCCTCCTCGTCGGTGTCGGCGGCGACCACGTTGACGCCGAGCATCAGGTAGGGCGTCGATCGGTACGCCGACGGCCGGAACCGCTCGCGGTAGAGCCGCGACGCCTCGTCCAGCAGCGCCGGCGCGAAGTGCGACGCGAACGCGAAGGGCAGGCCGAGCGCCGCCGCCACCTGCGCCCCGAAGGTGCTCGAGCCGAGAATCCACACCGGCACGCGCGCCCCGGCGCCCGGGACGGCGACGACGCGCTGCCCCGGCTGCGGGTCGCTCAGGTAGGCGAGCACCTCGAGGACGTCGTCGGGGAACCCCTCCGGATCCGAGTGCAGCGTGCGGCGCAGCGCCATCGCCGCTGCCGGATCGGTGCCCGGGGCGCGCCCGAGGCCCAGGTCGATGCGGCCGGGGAACAGCGCCTCGAGGGTGCCGAACTGCTCGGCGACCTGGATCGGCGCGTGGTTGGGCAGCATGATGCCGCCGGCGCCGACGCGGATCGTCGAGGTGCCGGCGGCGACGTGGGCGATGACCACGGCGGTGGCGGCGCTGGCGATGCCCGGCATGTTGTGGTGCTCGGCCAGCCAGAACCGCGTGTAGCCCCACCGTTCGGCGTGCCGGGCGAGATCGCGGGCGCGGGCGAAGGCGTCGGCGGCGGTGCCGCCCTCGACGATCGGGGCCAGGTCGAGAACCGAGAGCCGGAGGGTCATGGGCGGCGGACGTCGTACTCGAGAAACATCGTGCCGGTGCCGGCGTAGAGCCGGTGTGCGCGCAAGGCCAGGGGCAGGCGCGGACCGGGAACCGGCAGGAGCGGCACGCCGCCGCCGAGCAGGATCGGGATCACGGCGACGTCCACCCCGTCGACCAGATCGGCGGCGGCGAGCGTGCGGAACAGCTCGCCGCCGCCCCACAACCACAGCGGCTTGCCGTCGCCGGCGGCCTTGAGGGCGCGGACGTGGGCCACGGCGTCGCGGGCCACGAGGACCCCGTCGCGCTCACCTTCGGGCAGCGACCGGGAACACACGGAGACGGGCAGCGGCGGGCCCATGCTGCCGCCGGTGGCGACGTAGACCGCATAGGACTTGCGGCCCATCACCAGGCCGCTGAAGCCGGCGTACATCGCCGCGAAGTCGATGTCCGGATCCATCGGGATCCAGTCGAACTCGCCGTTCGGCCCGGCGATGTAGCCGTCGAGGCTCGCGGCCACGGAATAGCGGAGCTGCCGCATGCGTCTGTGCCTCCCGGCGCGACCGGTCAGTGTACTCCGGCTGGATTCCGGGAGATACTAGACGGATGTCTGTGCTCTCCTCACCTGCTCGCCTGTCGGTCGTCGGTCTCCTCGTCCTGGCCGCCGCCGCCGCGGCCTGCCGCGGCACGTCCACCCCCGCGGCACCCGCGGTCACCGCCGACACCTGGGCGACCGTGGACGGCCGGGCCATCACCCGCGACGACGTGGACAAGGCGTTCCGCCGCGTCGGGCCGGGCGGCGCCGGACCGTCCGAAGAGGAGCAGCTCACCGCCAAGCTGACGCTGCTGAACGATCTGATCCTGCGCGACATCCTGGTGGCCAAGGCCACCGAGCTCAAGATCGAGCTGCCCGACACCGAGCTGGACTCGGCCTACGCCGAAGCCCGCCAGGGCATTCCCGACGACCAGTACCAGCAGGAGCTGACCCGCCGCAATCTCACCGCCGACGACATGCGCCAGGGCCTGCGCCGCGAGCTGCTCGCCCAGAAGGTGATCGACCGCGAGGTGGTCGCCAAGGTGTCGCTGTCCGAGCAGGAGATCGCCGACTTCTACGCCGCCAACCGCCAGCAGTTCAACTTCCCCGAGGAGGCGTACCACATCGCGCAGATCGTCGTCACCGTCGACCGGGCGCCGCAGCCGGTCAACCGCACCGGCGACGACGCCGGCAACGCCAAGGAGGCGCAGGGCAAGGTGGAGCGGCTGATGGAGCGCCTGAAGGCCGGCGAGCCCTTCAGCCAGCTCGCCGTGGACTACTCCGAGGACCCGCAGTCGGGCCAGCGCGGCGGCGATCTCGGCTTCGTGCCGGTGTCCACCTTGCGGCAGGCGCCGGCGGCGCTGCGCGACTCGGTGCTCAAGGCCGAACCGGGCACGGTCAGCGTGGTCAGCGCGCCGCAGGGGCACACCATCGTGCTGCTCATCGCCAAGGAAGCCGCCGGCCAGCGCGAGCTGAAGGACCCGGCGGTGCAGGAGCGGATCACCGGCGAGCTGCGCGGCCGCAAGGAAGGGCTGCTGCGCGCCGCCTATCTCGGCGCCCTGCGCGAGGACGCGCAGGTCGTGAACTACATCGCCCGTCGGCTGGTCGAGGGGCAGGGCAAGATGCCGGCGGGGGTGCTGCCGGCATCGCCCGGAAGTCGCTGACCGCCTAGCGCCCGGTCGGCGGCGGGCCCACCGGCTTGACCGACACCTTCACGAGGCCGGTGGTCCAGCAGCAGCCGGCCGCGCCGCCGCCCGGACCCGACAGGTCGTTGGCGGTGACGTGGATCAGGTACTCACCCGGCTCGTCGAAGGTCACGGTGGTGGAGCCTCTGGCGGCGAACGGCTGGCCGGGCTTGCCGCCCTTCAGCACCGTCAGGTCGTGGTGGCCCCTGCCGACGGTGACCTTGCCCGGGCCGCGGAACTTGTTGACGACCAGTTCGACCATCGGCTCCGCGCCGCTCATCGGTGCGTTCGAGCCGCTGGAATGCCGGGCGTCGTCCTCGACCCAGAAGTCGATCGTCATCGGCTCGCCGACCATCGCGATCCGCGCGACGGCGTTGGCCCGGGTGGCCAGCGGCAACTGGAACGCCGGCCCGTTCTCGGCGAAGCGGAGAATCGCCGGCTCGTTGTACTCGCCGTCGGGGCCCTCCTCGGACGAGTGCTGCGGCGTCATCGTGTAGTCGGGGGTGTCCGACAGCGGCACGCGCTGGGTGACGCCGTTCACGGTGAGCACCCACCACAGCTTCTCCGTGTGGCCCTTGGGCAGGGTAACGGTGAACATGCCGAAGTTGCGGTTGGGCAGGAAGTAGGTGGGCTGGCCGCGATCCGGCTCGCCGGGTTCGAAGTGGTTGTTCGGGCCGATCGGCACTTCGATCGGCTCCTTCCAGTTGCGGCTGTAGTAGCCCATCATGAAGGTCCGGGTGCCGTCGGGGTTGTCCCACCAGCCGTCGTAGGCCGGTGAGATCGAGCCGCCGAAGGCCAGCTTCGGCGAACTGGGCAGCAGCGGCTGGGTCTGCATCGAGGCGCTGGCGGTCGCCAGCACCACCGCCACGGTGCCGCCGAGCGCGAGGCGAAGACCACGGGATGGCGTCATGATGTCCTCCCTCCGCTCACTGCCGCTCGCGCTCGTCGGTGGTACGCGCCTTCTGCGCCTTCCGCTTCTCGACCAGCGCCTGGTATTCCTCGTCGGACAGGTAGACGACGTTCATCCACGCGTGCGCCATCTCGTCCACCGTGCGATCGCCCCAGCCCACCCACTGATCGGGATCCGGGTTGCTGCGGTTGCCCCTGGTGTTGTCGTAGTAGGCCGTGACGTGGATGATCGTGCCCTTCGGATACACCGGGGCGGCGTCGTCCTCGTAGATGTAGTTGGTCATCCAGTTGAAGTTGAAGTCCTTCACGTAGCTGACCACTTCCGAGCTGCCGTCGGGCAGGATCGCCTCGACCATCATCGCCTTGCCGCGCAGGTGGAAGTGCGGCTGGAAGTTGGTGATGAGGGTGTTCTCCTTGAGCAGGTTGTAGCCCTCGGTGTAGGCGATCGAGTTGGGTGGGATGTCGAGGCCGGCGGTGCCGTTCTTGAGGCCGGTGAAGCCCACCAGGTAGCTGCGCTTGGTCGGCTCCTGGCCCTTCGGGTAGAACCACAGGCCGATCTCGGAGGCGCTGGTGATCTCCTCGCCGGCGGCGTGGATGTGCTGATCCCACGAGATCTTCTCGCCCGGCATGATGAGCTTGCCGGTGCCGTCCATGAAGCGGTCGTAGCCCTTGCCGATCGCCCACTCCATGAGCTGCGGGCGCCGGTTGACCAGGTCGGCGGGGGCGACGACCCCGCCGGTGGCGCTGGCCGAGCGGCCGCCGATCGCCACGCCGGTGTTCACCGCGGCGACGTTGTCGGGGTTGAGGACGTGGTAGGCGATCGAGTGGTGCAGGATCTTGCGGCCGGCGAGGTTGGCCGGGCGGATCTCGACCATCCGCACCCAGCGCGGCTCGGTGATCGGAATCTCCTGCGACGGCCGCCACCACACGTCCTGGTGTACGGCGGGCATGGTCTGCATCGGCGCGGTGATCACCAGATCCGGCGGCCCGTAGCCGTCGCGCTCACCCTGCCAGTAGAGCCCCTGCGCGACCGGCTTGGGCGTGAAGTCGGCCGGGTTGCCCTGCGGCGCGCCCTGGTCCACCCAGGCGAGGATGGTGGCGATCTGCTCGTCGGTGAGCGACATGTCGTTCTTGAAGTGCCGCACGCCGACGCTCTGGTCGATGTGCCACGGCGGCATCTGCCGCGACGCCACCCGGGCGCGGATCGACCTGGCCCACGGCCGGGATTCCTGCCAGGTGGTGAGCGACATCGGCGCGATCGAGCCCGGCTCGTGGCACGACTGGCACTTGGCCTGGAAGATCGGCGCGATGTCCCGGTTGAAGGTGATCGGCCGGTCGCCGGGCGCCGCCGCTGCCGTTCCCGCCAGGGCCAGCCAGCCGAGTGCGGCCGCCGCCACCGTCGTCCGTCGAGTCACTGCGTCCATCCCCGCGCTCCTTTCGGACCGGGCCGGCGTGCACGAGGCGGCCGGCGTGCGGAGCGGCCAAAGGCAGTACCCGTGCCCGACCCACACCGCGGGTTTCCGCGGCATTCCGCGGGGCGAGGGGGGCTGGCGGGGACGATCCCGCACCGGGCGGGGAATACTGCTCGGCTTGGCTGGGCCGGGCGAACGTCAGCGTCCGGCGCCGGCCTCGAACAGCTCGAGCCGCCAGTTCACGCCCGCGGACTCGATGACCAGGTAGGACACGCGGGGGTCGTCCCCGAAGGTGGCGTCGCCGCCACCGTCGCCGCGGGTGTCGACGACCGTCTGCAGCGGCCGGCCGCTGATGGCGCTGTGCAGGGACACCGTCAGCCGTCCGGTGCCGGGGGCCGCCTCGCCGCGGGTTTCCCAGCGCAGACGCAGTGCGCCGGTCGTGACGTCGAAGGAGTCGGTCTGACGGTCGCCGCGGCCCGACCACTGCCCGAGCGAGTGCCAGACCGCCTCTGGCGCGGGGCTCTCCGCTGGCGTCGTCGCCTGGCGGTTGCAGCCGGCGACCATCAGGAACGGGAGCAGCAGACACGTGGCGGCTCTACAGAGCCGCCCGACGTACGGAGCAGGGCGGAGGTTCAGCTCCGCCTCCCTGCGCGTGCTCACGAGCCGCTAGCCCCCAGCCGCTAGCCGCTGGTTCTACGTCGTCGCCGGCAGTGGCCCGCCACGCACGGCCCGGCGCACGAGGTTGCGCATCAGCGGGATCTTGTAGGCGTTGAAGCGCAGCGCCCGCGCCCCGTCGATGGCCAGCTCACCGGCCCGGGTGGCCGTGTCCTCGCTCACCGCCTGGCCGGCCAGCGCCGCTTCGACGGCGCGCAGGCGCAGCGGCCGCGCGGCGACGGCGCCGACCGCGATGCGCGCCTCGCCGATCCGTCCGCCGCTCTCCTTGATCGCCGCGGCGACGTTGACGAGCGGGAAGTCCCACACCTGGCGATCGCGCACCTTCTCGAAGTAGAAACGGGCGCCGGCCCACGTGGCCGGAATCCGGATGGCCGTCAGCAGCTCGCCCGGCTGCAGCACCGTCATCCGTGTGATGTCGATGTCCGGGCCGAGGAAATAGTCGGCGGCCTCCACCACGCGCTCGCCGCCGCGGCGCCGAATCACCATCTGCGCGTCGAGCGCGATGAGCGCCGGCGCCGTGTCCGATGGGCTCACCGCCACGCAGCGGTCGGCACCGAGGATGGCGTGCTCGCGGTTCACGGCGGTCGGCGAGTCGGCGTAGCAGATGTTGCCGCCGGCGCGGTAGCACGACCAGCCGCGGCGGTAGTACCAGCAGCGCGCGTCCTGCGACACGTTGCCGCCGAGCGTGCCCTGGTTGCGGATCTGCGGCGAGGCGACCAGGCCGGCGGCCTCGGCCAGCAGGCCGAAGCGCTCGCGGACCAGCGGATGCTCGGCGACCTCGACCAGCGTGGTCATGGCGCCGATCTCCAGGCCGCCGCCGGCGTCCGTGATGCCGCGCAGCGCGTCGATCTGGCTGAGGTCGACGACCGCGCTGGTGCGCTTGGTGCGGTCCTTCAGCCAGTCGAACGAGTCCATGCCGCCGGCGAGCACCCAGGCCTCGGCGCCGCGGGCGTCGACGATGTCCAGCGCGTCGTCGACGCTGCCGGGCTGGAACAACTGGAAGGGCGGAATCACGTCGTGCACGAGAGCCATGGCGTCGTTCCTCCGTCCCTTAAATGTGCGCCGTGAGAGGTTCCTGCATCGGCCGCCCGTGTTCGAGGGCCATCAGCAGCGAGTCGAGGGTGACCGGAGCGCGCTTGAAGACGTCGTCGCCGAGCGCGGCCGAGATGGCGTTGAGGATCGCACAGGCGCCGGCGGCCACCGGCGGCTCGCCGATGCCGCGGGCGCCGACCGGCGTTTCCGGATCCGGCAGGTTCACCGCGTCCCACTGCATGTTGCGCGGGATGTCGAGGATGGTCGGCGGCCGGCTCTGGTACATGCGCGTCGCCAGGGCCACGCCGTAGTGCTGGTCGTAGACCGTCTTGAGCGCCAGCGCGTGGCTCATGCCGAGCACCGAGCGGCCGAGCAGCTGGCCGCCGTAGGCCCGCGGGTGGACGATGGTGCCCGAGTCGCCGACGGCGGTGTAGTCGAGCACCTTGTAGGCGCCGGTCTCGACGTCCACCTCCACCTCGGCGAAGCCGACGGCGTAGGAGAGCGACGTGCCGTCGCGCGGGTAGGTGTCGCGGGCGACGCCCATCAGCCCCTGTCCGGCCAGCGCCGTCGCCGACGCGGTGGTCACCTTGTTGATGTCGTCGGGCAGTTCGTGGCCGTCGTACTTGCCGCCGATCTCGATGGCGGCCGCCGCCACCTGGGCCCAGCTCATCGACCCGCCGCTGCCGGCGATCCGGCCGTTGACGACGCGATACGACGCCGGGTTGCCGCCGAGCTTCCGGGCGGCGATCTCGCCGGCCTTGGCGATGGCGTCGGTCGCCGCGGCGTGGGCGGCGCGGGTCATCGCGTGGGTGGTCTGACTGCCGCCCGACACGCACGTCCACGGCAGGTGCTTGGAGGTGTCGCCCCAGGCGATGACCACGTCGTCCCAGGGGATGCCGAGCATCTCGGCGGCCGGGCGGTGGACGTCGAACACCGACTCGGTGCCGAGGTTGCCGACGCCCGACTGCACGTACAGCTTGCCGTCGGGCTTGACGACGAACAGCCCGTCGAAGCCGACCGAACCGGCCACGAACGTGCTCAGTGCCACGCCGGCGCCGCGCACCGTCGAGCCCATGCGCTTGCCCGAGCGCGCCTTGCGCTCTTCCCATCCGAACAACTCGACGCCGCGGTCGATGGCCTCTTTGACGAACGCGCTGGTCGCGTGGCCGCGGACCCCCTGGGCGTTGGCCGGCCCCCACTTCGCCTTGCCTTCCGGCGCGTTGAGCCGGCGGATGGCCACCTGGTCGACGCCGAGCTGGCGCGCCGCCTTGGCGATCACCGGTTCGACCATCATGATCGCCTGCAGGCCGCCGGGCTGGCTCTGCGCGCGCCGCGGCGGCGTGTTGGTCAGCACGGTGATGCCGCGCGAGCGCATCGCCACCGGCTGATAGAGCAGCGACACGAAGCGGCCGCCGCCGGCGGCGTCGTTCTGGGCCTCGTAGGCGCTGTTCTCGCCGATGAGGAAGAGGTCCATCGCCAGCAGCCGGCCGTCCTTGGCGAAGCCGGCCTTGACGCGGCCGTGCATGCCGGGGCGGATGCCGCCGATGTACTGCTCCTCCTCGCGGGTGATGCGCATCATCACCGGCGCGTTGGCCTTCTTCGCCAGCAGCGCCGGGATCATGCAGATGACCGCGCCGGTGGCGCGGCTGCCGAAGCCGCCGCCGGTGTACTCGGTGATGAGCACGACGTTCTCGACCGGGATGTTCATCCATCGCGAGATCGACGCCACCGTCTGCACCGCGCTCTGGGTGCCGGTGTGCATGTAGAGCTTGTCGCCGCGCCAGTAGGCCATGGCGGTGCGCGGCTCCAGCACGTGGTGCTGGTTGTTGGCCATCGAGAAGGTCTCGTCGAGGACCAGCGCCGCCTCCTTGAAGCCGGCCTCGACGTCGCCGTAGGACCAGTCGATTTGCGGCTCGCCCATCGGCATCCTGCCCTGGTCGTACTCGGCGAAGTCGGCGGCGGTCCACTTGGTGGGCATCACCACCAGCGGACCGGGCGGCTGGCCGGGCTCGGCGGGCCTGCGGCCCCAGGTGTTGCCCTCGGCGCGCGGGTTGGCGCCGCCGGGCCGCAGCGACTCCAGCGGATCGACCACGAAGGGCAGCGGCTCCCAGTCGACGCGGATCGCCTCGAGAGCGGCGACGGCGGTCTCCTCGTCCACGGCGGCGACGGCCAGCACCGGCTCGCCGGCGTACACCGGCTCGTCGGTCAGCGCCCGTTCGCCCATCGGGTTGGCGCGGATCGTCTCGCCCAGGTCGGTGACGGTGTCGGCCGGCGCCGGCAGTTCACCGGCGCGCAGAATCGCCCGTACGCCGGGCATCGCCTCGGCGGCGCTGGTGTCGACGCTGCGCACGCGGGCGTGCGGCAGCGGGCTGAGCAGCAGCTTGGCGAACAGCATCCCCTCGGCGCGGAAGTCCTCGGCGTACTTCGAGCGGCCGGTGACCTTGGCGACCAGGTCCGGCGTGACGTAGTTCTGTCCGACCAGCTTGGTGTCAGCCACGGCTCACCCCCCGTGAAAGCTCGGCGCCGCGGTGCAGCGCGGTGAGGATCTTGTCGTAGTCCTGGCAGCGGCACAGGTTGCCCGAGACGCCGTGGGCCAGCTCCTCGCGGGTCGGGTTCGGGTGTTTCTTGAGGTAGCCGACCGTGGCCATGATGAAGCCCGACATGCAGAAGGCGCACTGGAAGCCCTGCTCCTCGACGACGCCCTGCTGCACCGGGTGCAGCGTGCCGTCGGCGGCGGCCAGGCCCTCGATGGTCTGGATGTGTCGCGTCCGCACCGAGTGCGTCAGCACCGAACAGGCGTAGCGCGGCACGTCGTCGACCAGGACGGTGCAGGCGCCGCACTCGGCGCGATCGCAGCCGAGCTTGGTGCCGGTGAGCCCCAGCTTGTAGCGGAGCGTCGTGGCCAGCGTTTCCTGCGGCGCGACGTCCACGCGGCGCGTCTGACCGTTGACCGTCAGGGTCAGCAGCCGTTCGACCGCACCGCCGCGCGCCGCCTGGCCCGAGACGAGCGGGCTGTGGCGGAACAGGTAAGCCGCCGACGAGACGGCCACGCCGCTGGCGATCACGCCTTTGATGAAGTTGCGCCTGGAGGGATCGCTCGGCGTGGGATGACTCGTCTGAACGTCGTGGGACATGGCACCTCTCCAGCACGTCACCGGACGGCGACGGGCCTCCACCGCGCGTGGGGCAGGGCGTCGGCCCGGCCCGGGAAGACGGATCCGTCGATCGGGCGGACTATACCGCCCCGCGGCCGCCGACGCCAGCCCGAGACACCCTCCGGCCGAGGTGGACATACCCGCGGCGCATGGGGTCAGACCCCTTTCTGGGTGGAGCTTGAATAGGGGTCTGACCCCTTTCTGGGTGCAGCCAGAGGAGTGGCAGATTCTGCGCGTCAGAGCCGCTCGCGGGTGACCTGCTGCGCGGCCTCGTCCCACCGCCACACGCCGGCGTGGCCGCGCTGGTGCACGCCGCCGATCCAGCGGTCGATGCCGCAGAGGCGCACGCGGTCGGCGTCGCCGGCCAGCATCTGCTCCCCGGCCGCGGTCAGCGCGACCACCGCGTCGAGCGGCGGGCCGTCGGTCGGCGGATCGAGCACCAGGAGCGGCGGCGAGGTCGCGGCCAGCGCGCCGGCGAGATCGACCAGTCCGCGGTCGGTCATGTGGAGGACGTCGCCCGGTGTGGTCATGCGCGGGAAGATCGTCGCCAGCGTGGTCGGGCCGCTGGCCACCAGCGCCAGCAGGCGGCGCTCGCTGCGCGACAGGCCGTCGCGCGTCCACGGATACTCCTGCAGCAGCCGGGTCAGGGCCGGCGCCAGGAAGGGCAGGGCGGCCGTGTCGCCCCGTCGCAGGTCGTCCAGCGCCTCGGGTGTCGAGGCGCGGAACGCGTCCCAGGCGTGCGCGGCGAGCGCGAACCGGGCGTGACCCACCCGCTCGCGCCCGCTGAAGAGTTCGGCGATCTGGTCGGGCGCGAGCTCACCGAGGCCCTTGAAGTGCGGGTGGTGGGGGAACGAGCCGACGCACACCAGGCTGACGGTGGCCGCCGCCGGAACGTGCTCGCGGATCCACGGCAGCACCTGCATCAGGTTCAGCTGATCGAACAGGTCGTGCTCGTACCACAGCACCAGCTCGTCGTAGCGGTCGTGGGCGGCGATGGCGCGGCGCCACTCCCGCAGGTCGTTCCACGGCTCGGTCGCGGCGCTGCCGTCGCCGCCGCCCAGGTGCCGCGCCCGCACCTCCAGGAGTTCGTCGTCCGACAGCCCGCCCGGCACGGCGCCGTCGTAGAGCGGGTCGGCCCAGAGCGAGGTGGACCCGGGCAGGCCCGCCGCGTCGACGAGACGCGCCGTGCAGGTGCCGTTGGCTACGTGGTGCAGGCGGATCACCGACGACGACGCCACCGCGGCATTGTCGCCGATGTCAGCGGTAGGCGGCGGCCTGGATGGCGTAGAGCTCGGCGTAGTGCCCGCGGCGCGCCACCAGATCGTCGTGGGTGCCGTGTTCGACGACGCGGGCGCCGTCGAGGACGACGATGCGATCGGCCATGCGCACGGTGGAGAAGCGGTGCGACACGAGCAGCGTGATCCGCCCGACGCCGCCGTCGCTGCGCACCGCCGCGGCGTAGCGTTCGAAGAGCGCATGCTCGGTTTCGGCGTCGAGCGCCGCGGTCGGCTCGTCGAGGACCAGGACGAGCGGCTGGTCGCGCATGAAGCCGCGCGCCAGGGCCAGCTTCTGCCACTGCCCGAAGCTCACCTCCACGCCGCCGGGCCAGGTCGCGCCCAGCTGGGTGTCGAGACCTGAGGCGAGCCGCTGGACCAGCTCGTCGGCCCCGGCGCGGTCGATGGCCGTGCGCACCGCCGAGTCGGAATCCTGGCGCGGCAGGTCGCCGACGCCCACGGTGCGCCTGGCGCGGAACTCGAAGCGGAAGAAGTCCTGGAACGCGCCGGCCATGCGACTGCGCCAGTCAGTCGCCGACATTCGGGCCAGGTCGGTGCCGTCCACCAGGATCCGCCCGCCGGTGGGGGCGTACATCTTGGCGAGGAGCTTCACCAGCGTGGACTTGCCGGCCCCGTTCTCACCCACCACCGCGACGACGGCGCCGGCCGGCAGGTGCAGGTGCACGTCCTCGAGCACCAGGCGGGTGGTGCCCGGATAGGCGAACGACACGCCCTCGAAGCGAATCCCGTCGGTGAGGCCGGCGGGCGCCGGCTGGTCCGACGCCCCCTCCACCGCCGCGGCGTAGTCCTCGAGCCAGGCCAGTCGCCTGGCGGCGTCGAGCCACACGCCGCGCAGGAAGCCGATCTCGCCCACCGCGGCGCCGACGTAGAAAGACAGCCGCGCGCCGGCGGCCAGGGTCAGCAGCACCGCGCCGGTCGGCGCGTTCAGCCCGGCGGTGACGAAGGTGACGGCGCCCACGTAGCCGAGGCCAAAGGCCGCCCACGCCGCCGCGTGCCATGCCGCCGACTGCCAGCGCGCCGCGGCCACCGGGGCGTGGCTGTCGGCCCACGCCTGGCGGCGCAGTGTGGCCACGCGGTCGGCCAGGCCGATGACCCGCACTTCCTTGCCGGGCGACGCGGTCGTCGCCACCGCGAAGAGGTGCTCGGCCCGACGTTTGGCGGCCGCGCCCTGCTCCGACGCGCCGCGCTCCACCACCGGCCGCCACGACGAGGTCGCCACCGGCGGCAGCGCGAAGAGGGCCAGCAGCGCCAGCGCCGGGTGGATCGCCACCAGCAGGCCGATCGTCACCGCCAGGCGCAGCAGCCAGCCGCAGGTGGTGAAGAGCGACATGTACATGTGGTCGAGCATGAAGACCTGGTGACGCAGCACGGCCAGGCGGTCGAGGTAGTCGGGCCGCTCCTGGTGGGCGATCGTGGTGATCGTCGCCAGCAACGTCGCCACGTGGGTCTCGAGCGCGATGGTCACCTTGTCGCGGAAGCGGCGCTGGACGCGTGTGCTCACCGTGAGCAGGAACCAGGTGCCGGTGGCCGACAGCGCGATGGCCGCCGCCGCCCACTGCACCCGCGTCCAGTCGCCGGCCACGACGCCCTCGCCCAGGACCTTGAACCACCAGGCGATGAGCGCGTCGGGCAGCGCCGCGACCAGCGCCAGTCCGAAGGCGGCCAGGATGAGGCCCGGTTCGTGGCGGTAACCCAGCTTGCAGAGCCGCCACATCGAGGCCAGCGCCGGCGGCAGCCGCTCGGGTGGCCCCGGACTAGAGGACGTCATACGGCCGTCCTTCCTCGGCCTCGTCGAAGCGCTGGGCCTGGAGGTCGAACATCGTCCGGTAGCGCGCGCCACGCGCCATCAGCTCGTCGTGGCTGCCCAGCTCGACGACCCGGCCGTGCTCGAGCACGCAGATGCGGTCGGCGTGGCGCACCGTGGAGAAGCGGTGCGAGATGAGGATCGTCGTGCACTGGCGCGTCGCCTTCAGCAGCCGTTCGAAGATCTCGGCTTCGCCGCGGACGTCGAGCTGCGCGGTCGGCTCGTCGAGCAGGACCACGCCAGCGCCGAGCTGCACGGCGGCCAGCGCCCGGGCCAGCGCGATGCGCTGCCACTGCCCGCCCGACAGATCGGTGCCGCCCTCGTAGCCGCGGGCCAGCACGGTGTCCAGTCCGGCCAGCCCGGCGCCGCCGGCGGCGTCGAGCGCCGCGGTCACCGTGTCGTCCGGCGCGCCGGCCGGCGCGACGTTGTCGCGCAGCGGCAGTTCGAGCCGCAGGTAGTCCTGGAAGACGGCGGTGACGCGGGCTCGCCAGGCAGCTACGTCGAACTCGCGCAGGTCGACGCCATCCACCTCGATGGCGCCGTGCTGCGGGTCGTAGAAGCGGCAGAGGAGTTTGGCCAGCGTGGTCTTGCCGGCGCCGTTCTGGCCGACGATGGCCAGCGACGACCCGGCCGGGATGGTCAGGTCGAAGCCGTCGAGCACCGCGCTTCCACCGGGATACGCGAAGCGGACGTCGCGGAAGCGGATGTCGTGGGCCGGGTGCCCGGCTGCCGATGCGGTGCCGCCCGGCAGCTGGCCGCCGGCCGCCATCGCCGGTTCGAGACGGGCCACGGCGGCGACCGGCGCGGCGGCGCCGTCGAGCGCCCAGTTCAAGCCGCCGAACGCGATCATGGACGTGCCCGCCGCGCACTGCGCGTAGATCACCAGCTCGCCCAGCGTGACCCGGCCCGTCGCGGCGGCATCGGCGAGGGCCCAGAACACCGCCAGGTTGGCACCGCCGACCAGCAGCAGGCAGAGCAGGAGCGGCCGTTCGCGCAGCCGCGTCGCCTCGTACTGCAGGCGGTGCAGCCGGGTGCGCAGCGCCACGAACCGACCGAGCGTCCAGCCGGCGAGCCCGAACAGACGCAGTTCCTTGCCGGCCGGCGGATCCACCGCCAGCCGGTAGAGGTAGTCGGCGTCGCGCTGCGCGGCCCGCACTTCGGGCGTGTTGCGGTCGAACCAGACCGCGCTCTCGCGCAGCAGCCAGTGCGTCGAGAGCCAGGCCAGGACGAGCACGACGGCGGCCCACCAGGCGAAGACGGCCAGGACCGCGGCGGCGGCCAGCCCGCCGATCGTGCCGACCAGACCGCCGGCGATGAAGTCCATCGAGTAGGCCAGCGGCGGGCCGGTCATGCCGCGGTCGAACTCGCGCGCCACGGTGAGGTCGGTGGAGAGCGTCGCGTCTTCGAGGTGGGCCATACCCGGCGGCGCAAGGCACGCCGCGGTGAGGCGGTCGTAGAGCCAGCCGGCGGTGCGGTCGCCGAGCGTCCGGCTCACCGCCGTCTGCACCGGGGTCACCACCTGCAGCAGCACGAACACCACGCCGACGACGCCGAGCGGCGCGGCCAGCGGGTCGCCGTTCTGGACGGCGCCGACGAGACGGCCCATGGCCACCGCGAACCAGGCCGGGAGCAGGCCGTGGAGGATGACGACGGCCCACCAGGTGAGGGCCATCGGACGATCGGCCTGGGGCAACGCCGCGAAGAGCTGCCATTCCGGGCGGGCGCGCAGCCGGGCGAGCGAGGTCATGGCGGACGCGATTCTCGCCCAGGTCGGCGCCCCACGGATTGTAAGAAGGTGACCGTCGGCCGCCGGCGTCCCCGGCGTCTGCGGGCCGCGCCGCTACTCGGTGCGCAGCGCCTGCACGACGTCCACCCGCGCCGCCCGCGCCGCCGGCAGGAGCGACGCCAGCACCGCGGCACCGGCCAGCACCGCGGCGGCCGCGGCAAGCGGGCCGGGCCCGGGCAGACGCAACCCGCCGACGTAGGCGCCGGCCGTGGCGGTGATGGCATAGCCGCCGAGGGCGCCGGCCGCCAGGCCGATGGCGACGATCGTCGAGCCCTCGCCGAGGATCCCGAGCAGCAGGCTCGACGGCGTCGAGCCCACCGCCAGGCGGACGCCGAACTCGCGCGTCCGCGCGCTCACCGAGAAGGCCAGCACCCCGGCGACGCCGACGGCGGCAATCACCAGCGCCACCGCCGCAAAGCCGGTGAGCACGAAGGCATTCAGGCGCTCGGGCGCCAGCACCTCGGCGCGGATGTCCTCGAGCGTGGCGGCGCGTTCGACCGGCTGGTTGGCCAGCCGCTCGCGGACGATGCGGGTCACGCCGGGAATCAGGCGCCGCGGATCGCCGTCGGCGTGGATGAAGAGCCGCCCGGCGACGCCCATCTGCTGCACCGGATGGTAGATGGTCAGTGCCGGGCCGCGCACGACGTTCTCGTCGTCCACGTCGGCGACCACGCCGACGATGCGTCGCGGCGTCGGCGTGGCGCCGCCGAGCAGGGAGTCGGTCCACCACATCGTGCGGTTCACGGCCTCGCCGTTCGGGAACAGCCGCTGGGCCACGCTCTGGCTGACGATGGCCACCGGCGCGGCGCCGGCGCGGTCCTCGTCGGTGAAGTCGCGGCCGGCCAGCAGCGGCACGCCGAGCACCGCGAAGAAGCCCGGCCCGGTCATCCGCAACCGCGCCAGCGGGTCCGGTTCGCCGTCGGCCGGCGTAGAGCCTTCGGCCTTGAAGGTGAAGCCCGGCCCGAAGCTGCCGGCGTCGCGCCACGGCACGAAGCTGCCGAGCGCCACGCCGGCGACGCCGGGCAGCGTGGCGACCTGGCGCGCGATCTCGTGGTGGGCGGCCATCTCCTCGCGGTTGCGCTGGCCGACGGTGCTGGCCGGCATGTCGACGGCCAGCACCCGGCGCGTGTCGTACCCCGTGGTCGCCGTCTGCATGGCGACCAGCGCCGCCAGCAGGGTGCCGGCGCCGGCGAGCAGCACGAACGAGCACGCGATCTGCGCCGTGGCGAACAGCCGCAGGCGGCGGTTCGTGGACGGCGTGATCCGCAGGCCGCCGGCCGCTGGCGTCGACGACGGCAGCTTCGGGATGTAGGCGAGCAGCACCGCCGCTGCCAGCGCCAGGCCGGCCCCGACCCACAGCAGGCTGGCGTCCACGGTGACCTCGAGGGCGCGCACCGAGAAACGCGCGGCGAAGCGCGCCACCACGGCGACGAGCGGGCGGGCCAGCAGCAGACCCAGCGCCGCTCCGGCGCCGCAGAGGACCAGACTCTCGGCGAGCAGCGTGCGGCGCAGCGCGGCGCGGCTGGCGCCGAGCGCGGCCCGCACCGCCAGCTCGCCCTCGCGCCGCACGGCTCGCGCCAGGATCAGGTTGGCGACGTTGGAGCACGCGATCAGGAACACGGTGGCGGCCGCGGCCAGCAGGAGCAGCAGCACGGTGCGCGCCGGGGCCGCGATCTGGTCGCGCAGCGCGGTCACGCGCAGCTGCATGTCCGAGGCGGCCGGATACGCCTCGGGGTGTTCGCGGCGCATCGCCGCGTGGACCGCCGTGAGTTCGGCGCGGGCGTCCTCGACCGTCGCCCCGGGCGCCAGGCGTCCGAAGAGCTCGGTCATGCGGTGCGTGCGCCCGGTGACCATAGTCGCCCCGAGATGGTGCGGGCTGGTGACGACGTTGGCGATGATCTCGGTGTCGGCCGGGTACGGCACCGACGGTTCGAGCACGCCGACGATGGTGGCGGCGCGGGTGCCGAGCGTCACCGTCCGGCCGACCACCGACGGGTCGGCGCCGAGCGTCTGGGTCCAGAAGCGATGGGTGAGGACGGCGACGCCGGCGGCGTCGGGGCCGTCGTCGATGGCGCCGATCAGGCGGCCGAGCACCGGACGCAGTCCCATCACCTCGAAGAACGATCCGCTGACCACCCCGGCCTGGACGATGCGCGGTTCGCCGACGCCGAGCAGCGTGAAGCTGATGGTCGAGAAGTCGCCGAACCGCGCCACCGTGGTCGCGCGCGCCGCGAGGTCGTCGATCTCGGGCACCGAGAAGGTGACGTTGTCGGCGCCCACGCCGGGCGAGCTCTGCCGGACATAGACCAGGCGGTCTTCGTCGCGGTTGACCAGCGGCCGCAGCAGCACGCCGCGGACCACGCTGAACGTGGCGGCGTTGGCACCGATGCCCAGCGCCAGCGTGACGACGACCGTGGCGGCCAGGCCCTTGGCCCTGACGAGCGAGCGCAGTGCGACGCGCACGTCCTGCAGCAGCGCCGCCGCAGCGTCGAAGACACGCCCGGACCAGACCCGGCGCATCTCCTCGCGCACCGCCGGCAGGTAGCCGAGCTCGCGCATCGCCGCCAGGCGCGCCGCCTCGGGCGACTCGCCCCGCTCGATGCGCGCCTTGATGGCCAGTGCGAGATGGCCGCGGATCTCGTCGTCGAGTTCGCGTTCGTCGGGGCGCACGGGCAGCCTCCTTGCCGTGGGTGACGTTACTGGTGACGCAGCACGCCGAGGGGGTCGGTGCGTGCCGCGCGCCACGCCGGCACCACGGTGGCGGCGGCCACGCCGGTCAGCACCACCGCGAGCCCCAGGGTGAACGGACCGGCATCGGCGGCGCCGACGCCGTAGACCACGCTGCCGAGGAGGCGGGTCACCGCCAGCGCGGCCACCAACCCGACGAGCGCACCGGCCACGCCGAGGCGCAGCCCGCGGCCGACGTAGCGCCGGACAATCGATCCACGCGAGGCCCCCAGGGCCAGACGGATGCCGATCTCGCGGGTGCTCTGCCTGACCGCGTAGGCTACCAGGCCGTAGGTGCCCAGCGCCGCCAGGACCAGGCCGACCGCTCCGAAGATCGGCAGCATCGTGGCCAGCAGATCGAAGAACAGGAAGGCTCCCGTCGTGCTGCGGGCGAGCGACCGTGCGATGGGGATCGGCAGGTCGGGATCGAGCGCCTCGACCACGCCGCGGGCCTGGGCGACGCGGGCGTCCACCGACCCGGGGCCGCGGACGTGCAGCTGCATGGTCGGCTTGTAGGCCTGGAAGAACGGCAGGTAGACGTAGGGGCGCGGGGCCTCGTTGATGCGGGCGTACTTCACGTCGGCGGCGACGCCGACCACGGTGCGCCACGCGCCCTCGCCCAGCCGGACGCGCTGGCCGAGGGCCGCCGCGGGACTGCCGAAGAAGCGTTCGGCCAGCGTGCGGTTGACGACGACTACCGGTGCCGAGGCCTCGTCGTCGCCGTCGACGAACTCGCGGCCGGCGGCGAGCGCGATCCGCAGCGTGCGGAAGTAGTCGGGCCCGACGGTGTTGGACATGAACGCCAGGTCCTCGCCCCGGGCTGGCGCGTAGCCGTCGACGGCGGCCCGTTCGCTGCGCGTGTCGAGCAGCCCCAGCGGGGTGTGCTCGGCGAGGGTCGCCGACTCGACGCCGGCCCCGGCGCGGGCGCGGTCGAGCAGCTCGCGGTAGAAGCGGCGGCCTCGTTCGCCGTCGTAACCCTGCGGCTTGACGTTGAGCGCCACGACGGCCACGCCGTCCGTGTCGAAGCCGGGATCGGCCCGCCGCGCCGCGTCGACGCCGCGAATTGCCAGGCCGGCGCCGATGAGCAGCATCAGCGACACGGCGACCTGGGCGACCACGAGGCTGGCGCGGAATCGGCCGCGGGCGGCGCCGCGCGGCGCGGCGTCCTCGTTGAGGGCGGTGACCAGCGCCACCCGTGAACTCCGCAGCGCCGGGACGAAGCCGAAGACGAGCGCGCAGCCGCCGGCGACGAGCGCCGTGAAGCCGATGACCAGCGCGTCGACCTCGACGTTGAGGTGCAGGCGCTGCGGCGCGGCGAGCCGCTCGGCATAGGCGACCATGGGCGGGATGCCGCTCCACGACAGCAGCAGGCCGAACACGCCGCCCGGAATCGCCAGGACGAGGTTCTCGAGGACCAGCAGCCGGACGACGCGCTGCCGGGTCGCGCCGAGCGCCAGCCGCACGGCGATCTCGCCCCGCCGCGACAGCCCGCGCACCAGCACCAGCCCGGCGAGGTTGGCGCAGGTGATGAGCAGCACCAGCAGGCCCATCGTCGCCAGCGCCGTGAGTGTCGGCAGGATGTAGGTGGGGCCGGTGCCCGGCGCGCGCAGGAACGGCACGACGCGGATCTCGGCGGCCGGCGCGTCGGCCGGGCGGCTGCCGGCGTCGGCGGCCCAGACCGCGTTCAACTCGGTGGCGGCCGCCTCGCGGGTGACGCCGGGCCGCAGATAGCCGTGCATCACGAACACGGTGGCGCGGCGATCGGCAAGGATGCCGGCGGCCGTCGGCGCCGCGCTGGTGAACGTGAAGCCCAGGTCGGGCGCCGTCATCACCGGGATGAAGAGCTCGATGTCGTAGCTGACGATCGCGCCGTGGAAGCCCGGCACGGTGACACCGACCACGGTGAGCGGCTGGCGGTTGATCTCGACGGTGCGGCCGACGATGTCCGGGTCGGCGGCGAAGTCGCGTCGCCAGATCCCGTCGCTCAGCACGACCACCGGGTGGCGGCCGGGCGCCACCTCGTCGTCCGGCGTGAGCGTGCGGCCCAGCGCCGCCGTCACGCCCAGGGCCGAGAAGTAGCTGCCGGTGACCAGTTCGGCGGACACGACGCGCGCATCGCGGCCGCGGCCGAGCGTGACCTCCGCCAGCGCGAAGCCGAAGACGCTGGCGAACGAGCGGGTGCCGTCGCGCAGCCGCGCGTAGTCGGGATACGAGAACCGCATCGCCCGTCCCGTCGAGCTTTCAGCGTAGGCCACGGCGATGCCGGGGCCGTCGGCGACGCCGCTCAGCGGCTCGAGGGCGACGCCCTTCAGCATGGTGAACACCGCGGCGTTCAGACCGATGCCGAGGGTGAGCACGGCGGTCACGGTGAGGGCGAAGGCGCGGTGCGTCCTGAGGTTGCGGACGGCGTAGCGGATGTCGGCGGTGAGGTCGGCGACCGCGTCGCGCCACGCGGCGAACCACACCTGGCGGATCGACTCGCGAACCGCCGGCACGTAGCCCAGCTCGGCGAGCGCCGCCAGGCGGGCAGCGTCGGGATCCTCGCCGCGATCGACGCGCTCCTGGATCGCCAGCGCGAGGTGGCCGCGGATCTCGTCGTCGAGGTCGCGTTCGTCGGGGCGCACGGGCAGCCTCCTGGTCGTCGCCGGCCTAGTCGTCGCCGGCCGGGGCCGGGTTCATGACCCGGCCGATGGCATGGACGAGCTGCGTCCAGCGATCCTGCTCGCGGGTCAGCTGGGCGCGGCCGGCCTGGGTCAGCTGGTAGTACTTGGCGCGCTGGTTCGCCTCGCTGACGCCCCATTCCGAGGCCAGCCAGCCGCGCTTCTCGAGGCGGTGCAGGGCCGGGTACAGCGAGCCGGTCTCGACCCGCAGCAGGTCGTCGGACTGCGAGCGGATCGCCTGCCCGATACCGTGGCCGTGTTGCGGCCCCCACTGCAGGGTGCGCAGGATCAGCATGTCGAGCGTGCCCTGCAGCAGGTCGAGCCGGCGATCGTCGGGCAGCGTCTTCGCCATGATGTAGACATTCTACGGCCTGAGACGTAGACCGTCTACGGCAAGTTCCCGGTGTTCCGGTGCCAGGCACGAACGGTGTTCGTTCACCGAACACCGTTCGTGCCTGGCACCGATGGCACCGACGCCGCCGACGCCGACTGGCGGGCGACGGCCAGGAAGGCCTCGACGACCGGGCGGACGGGGCCGCTCGGGCGGACCATCGCCAGCGGCACCGACGCGCGGGGAATCGACTTGTAGACCACGCCGTCCCACGCCATGCGCTGCACCGTCTCAGGCACGATGGTCACGCCGACGCCGGCACCGACGAGTCCCACCGTCGTGTAGACCTCGCGGCTCTCCTGCACGACGCCCGGGGTGAAGCCGGCCTCGCGGCACAGCCGGATCACCGTCTCGTGCAGTTGCGGCGCGATCGCGCGCGGAAACAGCACCCAGGGTTCGCGAGCCAGCGCCCTGAGCGGCAGGCGGGCGGCCGCCGCACCGGGATGATCGCGCGGGAGGGCGATGACCAGCGGTTCGCGCGCCAGGCGCTCGACGTGCAGCCGCGGATCGGCCTCGGCGCCGCGCACGAAGCCGACGTCGAGGTCGCCGGCGACGAGCGCCTGCACCTGATCGGTCGTCGGCAGCTCGCGCAGGTCGACCCGCACGGCCGGGTGGCGCAGCCGGAAGCTGCGCACGGCATGCGCCAGCGACGACAGCATCAGCGTCGGGCCGAAGCCGACGCGCAGCACGCCCACCTGCCCGGCGTGGGCCTGACGGGCGGCGTCCACCGCCGCCTCCACGTCGCGCAGCACCCGGCGCGCCGCCTCGTCCAGCGCCCGCCCCGCGTCGGTGAGCACCACCTGGCGGGTGTGACGGTCGAGGAGCCGGACCCCGAGCGTCCCCTCGAGCTGGCGGATCTGGACGCTGAGCGCCGGCTGCGACACGGCGAGGCGGGCTGCCGCCCGGCCGAAGTGCAGCTCGTCGGCCACGGCGCGGAACGCCTGCAGCTGGCGCAGCGTCGGCTCCGGATGATTCATAGTCGCAGTTTATCAATCGAAACGCCCGCGACTATTGGACATATCAGTCCCAGCCTGCGACAGTGAGGGGATGACGCCTGCCAGCGCGCGCGCGCTCCTGACCGGCGTGATCGACTACGCCGGCCTGTTCCCGCCGGCCGCCCTGCCGATGCAGACCGCGGTCGCCGAGTACACGGCGGCCCGGGCCGGCTCGGATGCCTGGCTGCTCGGGCGATTCGTGGTCCCGGCGCCCCGCCTCGCCGAACTCGCGGCCGCCCGACTGGCGGCGCCGGCGCCGTGGCAGGTGAGTGCGATCGTCGGCATCGGCGACCTCGCCGACGTCAGCGCCGTACATGTCTTCAACGACGCCGCGTCAGCGCACGGGGCCCGCATCGACTCGGTGGAAGCCCGCCCGGCAACGCCGGACGACGTGGACTGGCTGGCCGACGCCTTCGCGGAGATCGCCGAGATCTACGTCGAGCTCACCCCGGGAGCGACCCTGGCGCCGTGGCTCGACCGGGTGGCGGCCCGCGGCCTGCGCGCCAAGGTCCGCACCGGCGGGATGACGCCCGAAGCGTTCCCCACGCCCGACGTCGTGGCCGGGTTCCTCGCCGCCGTCGTGGAGCGCGGCGTCCCGTTCAAGGCCACTGCCGGCCTTCACCACGCGGTGCGCGGCACCTATCGGCTCACCTATGCCGCCGACTCCGGCGACGCGCCGATGTTCGGCTATCTCAACGTCCTCTTCGCCACCGCCGCCCTGCGCGCCGGCCACCCCCTGGCGACCGCGCGCGACCTGCTCGCCGCCACCGCCAGCTCGTCGCTGGTCTTCGCCGACGACGCGGCCACCTGGAACGGCGTGTCGCTGCCCGTGGCGACGTTGGAGGAGACGCGCGCGCACGGACTCCTCAGCTTCGGATCGTGCTCGTTTCGCGAGCCCGCCGACGAACTGCCGCACCTTACGGCTGAGCTGAAGCTCCGCCCTACGCCTGACCGCTGACCGGGCAGCGCTGACACTCCGCCCAACCAAGGAGACCATCCAATGGGTCCGTATCCACACGACGCCGAGCCGCCCGAGATCAGCGACGCCAACCCGATGGGCACCGACGGCTTCGAGTTCGTCGAGTTCTGCCACCCCCAGCCGGCCGAGCTCGACCGCCTGTTCACGCAGCTGGGCTTCACGGCCGTCGCCCGGCACCGCTCGAAGCAGGTGACGCTGTATCGCCAGGGCGGCATCAACCTGATCCTCAACGCCGAGCCCGGGTCCTTCGCCGCCCGCTTCGCCGACGCCCATGGACCCTCGGCGCCGGCGATGGCCTTCCGCGTCGTCGACGCCCATTACGCGTTCGACCGCGCCGTCAGGCTCGGGGCGCGGCCGGTGGAGCGTGCCGCCGCTCCCGGCGAGCTGGAGATTCCCACCATCGAGGGCATCGGCGGCCTGCACATCTACCTGGTGGATCGCTACGGCGCCAAGGGCTCGATCTACGACGTGGACTTCGAGTGGCTCGGCGAGCAGGACCCGGCCCCGGCGGGCGTCGGCCTCTTCTACATCGACCACCTCACCCACAACGTCCACAAGGGCCGGCTCGACGAGTGGGCGGCATTCTACGAGCGGCTGTTCAACTTCCGGCAGATCCGCTACTTCGACATCGCCGGTCGGATGACCGGCCTGCACTCGCGGGCGATGACCAGCCCCGACGGCAAGATCCGCATCCCGATCAACGAGGACGCCGGCGACAAGGGACAGATCGCCGAATACCTGGTGCAGTACCGCGGCGAAGGCATCCAGCACATCGCCCTCGGTGCCCAGGATCTCTACGACAGCATCGAGACGCTGATCGCCCGCGGCGTCGACTTCATGCCGGCCCCCAACCCGATCTACTACCAGCGCGTGGATCAGCGGCTGCCCAAGCACGGCGAGGACCTGGCCCGGCTCGAGCGCGACGGCATCCTGATCGACGGCGAGGGCGTGGTCGAGGGCGGCTTCACCAAGGTGCTGCTGCAGCGCTTCGGGCAGACGGCGATCGGGCCGATCTTCTTCGAGTTCATCCAGCGCAAGGGCGACGACGGCTTCGGCGAGGGCAACTTCAAGGCCCTGTTCGAGTCGATCGAAGAGGACCAGATCCGCCGCGGCGTGCTCAAGCCGAGTGGCGCCTAGGCGCCCCTCGGCGAGCGGAGCGACGACGCATGCCCTGGGTCCCGGCCGGCACCCGCGCCGACTTCGGTGAACGTGATCTCCTCGGCGTCCGCATTGGCGGCATCCCGATCGCGCTCTATGCGCTCGCCGACGGCGTCTACGCCACCGCCAATCTCTGCCCGCACCTCGGCGCGCAGCTCTCGTTCGGGTGCGTGGTCGAGGGCTACGTGGAGTGCCCGATGCACCATGCGCTGTTCGACATCCGCACCGGGGTGAGCGACGGCGCCGTCACCGACCGAAATGTGAGAACGTTCCCGGTGAAGATGGAGGGCGACCGGATCTGGGTCGAGCTTCCGGAGGAGCCCGCGTCATGACGCCACCGCAAACCACGCCCGCGCCGGCGCCGGCCGAGGCCCGCACCGGCCAGCCCACCGTGACCCCAGGCTACATGTCGGGGTTCGGCAACGGCTTCGAGACCGAGGCGCTGCCGGGGGCGCTGCCGATCGGCCGCAACTCGCCGCAGCGCTGCGCCTACGGCCTCTACGCCGAGCAGCTCAGCGGCTCGCCGTTCACGGCGCCGCGGGCCACCAACGAACGCACCTGGCTGTATCGCATCCGGCCGACGGTGGCCCACTTCGGCGACTTCCAGAAGGCCGACATCGGCCTGTGGCGCACCGCGCCGTGCCACGAGGTGGACGCGCCCATCGCCCCGATGCGCTGGAGCCCGGTGGCGCTGCCCGACGCGCCGACGTCGTTCGTCGAGGGCATCCGCACCGTCACCACCGCCGGCGACGCCGGCACGCAGGCCGGCATGGGCGCGCACCTGTACCTGGTGACGCGCTCGATGGTCGACGAGTATTTCTACGATGCCGACGGCGAGCTGCTGTTCGTGGCCCAGCAGGGCGAGCTGCGACTGTGGACCGAGTTCGGCATCATCGACGTCGAGCCCGGCGAGGTGGCGGTCGTCCCGCGCGGCGTCAAGATCCGCGTCGAGCTGAAGAGCGGCCCGGCGCGCGGCTACCTGTGCGAGAACTACGGCGGTGCGTTCACGCTGCCCGACCGTGGCCCGATCGGCGCCAACTGCCTGGCCAACCCGCGCGACTTCCTGACCCCGGTGGCCGCCTACGAAGACCGCGACGTCCCCTCGACGCTCTACGTGAAGTGGGGTGGGGCGTTGTGGACGGCGGCGCTCGACCACTCGCCGCTCGACGTCGTCGCCTGGCACGGCAACTACGCGCCCTACAAGTACGACCTGCGGCGCTACTCGCCGGTGGGGCCCGTGCTCTACGACCACGCCGACCCGTCGATCTTCACCGTGCTCACCTCGCCCTCGGAGACGCCGGGCACCGCCAACGTGGACTTCGTGATCTTCCCCGACCGCTGGCTGGTCGCCGAGAACACGTTCCGGCCGCCGTGGTACCACATGAACGTCATGAGTGAGTTCATGGGCCTGGTCTACGGCCAGTACGACGCCAAGCCGCAGGGCTTCGTGCCGGGCGGCTTCTCGCTGCACAACACCATGCTGCCGCACGGCCCCGACGTCGAGGCGTTCGAGACCGCCAGCCACGTCGAGTTGAAGCCGAAGAAGCTCGAGGGCACGATGGCCTTCATGTTCGAGACGCGCTTTCCGCAGAAGGTCACGGCGTGGGCCGCGCGAGCCGACGCGCGTCAGGACGGCTACGCGAAGTACGGCCGTGAGCTGGCCAAGCACTTCGACCCGACCAAGCCCTGACGCGGATGGCTCTCGACACGACGCACGATGCGGCCCGCCGCAGCTGGGTGGCCTCGGCCAACGGCCACGCCGACTTCCCGATTCAGAACCTGCCGATCGGGGTCTTTACTCCGCCGGCAGGGGGCGGCCCGCGCGGCGGCGTGGCGATTGGCGATGAGATCCTCGACATCGGCGGAGCCCTGCGCCTGGGGGCCTTCGACGCCGATGGTGCCAAAGGCGCAACGTTGGCCAGCCAGCCCGTGCTGAACCAGTTCTTCGCGGCCGGCGCCTACGCGCGCAAGGGGCTGCGTGCCCAGTTGTTCGAGATGTTGTCGGACGGGACCAGCAAGGCCGCGCGGCTGCGGCCGCTGCTGCATCGCGCCAGCGCCTGCACGATGCACCTGCCGGCGGGGATCGGCGACTACACGGACTTCTACGCCGGCATCCACCATGCGCTGAACGTCGGCCGGCAGTTCCGCCCCGACCAGCCGCTACTGCCCAACTACAAGTACGTGCCGATCGGCTATCACGGCCGCAGCTCGTCGATCGTCCCCTCGGGCACCCCGGTGCGTCGTCCGATCGGCCAACGCAAACCGCCAACCGAAGACACCCCCACCGTCGGTCCATCGCGACGTCTCGACTACGAACTCGAGCTCGGCGTGTGGATCGGCCGCGGCAACGGCCTCGGCGATCCGATCCCGATCGGGGAGGCCGCCGACCACATCGCCGGCTTCTGCCTGCTCAACGACTGGTCGGCGCGCGACATCCAGGCCTGGGAGTACCAGCCGCTCGGCCCGTTCCTGGCCAAGAACTTCGCTACCTCGATCTCGCCGTGGGTCGTCACGCCGGAAGCGCTGGCGCCGTTCCGCGTCGCGCAAGCGCCGCGGGCCGGGGGCGATCCCGCGCCGCTGCCCTATCTGCTCGACGCCGCCGACCAGGCTTCCGGTGCCCTTGACCTCGAGTTCGAAGTCCTGCTGCAGACGCCGTGCCTCACCGCCGCGGGCCTGCCGCCGCACCGCCTCGCGCTCAGCAGCGCCCGACATCTCTACTGGACCGTCGCGCAGCTGGTCGCGCACCACGCCAGCAACGGCTGCAACCTGCGGCCCGGCGATCTGCTCGGCAGCGGCACCATCTCGGCGCCCACGCCCGACGGCTACGGCAGCCTGCTGGAGACGTCGCAGGGCGGCAAGGCGCCAATCGCCCTCCCCTCCGGCAACACGCGGACGTTTCTCGAGGACGGCGACGAGGTGATCATCCGCGGTCGCGCCCGTCGTGATGGCTTCGCCTCGATCGGCCTCGGCGAGGTGCGCGGCGTGATCCTGCCGGCTCACTCGCCGGCCTGAGCCGTCGCCAGCGCCTGCTCCAGATCGGCGACGAGGTCGTCCGGCGCCTCCAGGCCGACGTTGAACCGCACCAGTCGCGCGCGCCGATCGGCGTCCACGCGCGTCAGGTCCGGATAGGTCATCACCAGGCTGTTCACCCCGCCCCAGCTGTAGCCGAGCGCGAACAGACGCAGCGCCTCGACGAACCGCGTCACCCGTGCCGCGGTCCAGTCGCGGTGGAACACGATCGAGAACACGCTGGCCGACCCCGAGAAGTGGCGCCGCCAGTGTTCGTGCCCCGGGCAGCCGGGAAGCGCCGGGTGCAGCACGTCGGCGACCTCCTCGCGCGCGGCGAGCCACCGCGCGACCGCCAGCGTGCTCCGCTCCAACCGCTCCAGGCGGACGCCGAGCGTGGCCAGCCCGCGCATCGCCAGCGCGCAGTCGTCGGGGGACACGGCCATGCCGATGAGCCGCCACATCCGGCCCACCGTCTCGTACGCGGCGTCGTGCCCGACCGAGACCGTCCCCAGCAGCAGGTCGCTGTGCCCGCCGACGTACTTGGTGAGCGCCTGCACGCTCACGTCCACGCCGTGCGCGAAGGCGTCGAAAAGGACGCCGGCGGCGTAGGTGTTGTCGAGCGCCACGGGGATGCCGTGCGCGTGGGCCGCGGCGACGATCGCCGGCACGTCCTGCACCTCCATGGTGATCGACCCCGGGCTCTCGCACCAGACGAGCGCCGTGGTGGGCCGCAGCAACGCCGCGATTCCGGCCCCGGCCATCGGGTCGTAGCGCTCGACCTCGATGCCCAGTCCGCTGAGCAGGTCCTGCCCGATCTCGGCGTGCGGTCCATAGACGTTGGCCGGCACCAGCACGTGCGCGCCGCTGCGGCAGTAGGCCAGCGACACGAGCGCCAGGGCAGCCTGCCCGCCGGGCACGACGAAGGTGTGCCGGGCCCGCTCGAGCGCGGCGATCCGCAGCCCCAGTTCCAGGGTGGTCGGCGTGCCGTAGAGGCCGTAGTTGTAGCCGGCTTCGGGCCGCCAGTCGTCCACCACCTCGGACACCCGATCGAAGACCACGGTCGACCCGCGGTACACGGCCGGCGCCAGGGACTGGAAACCGGCCGGTGGTCGGGGCCGGTCCGTGATCAGGCGGGTGTGCCAGTGGAGCGGGCGCGAGGCGTCGGCGGGGTGGTCGGCCATGGTGGCGAGAGCTTACCGGACCGTTGGTCCGGACGGCCGCCGGGAGCGCGCCGAGGCCGCCACGAGCCGGGTCATCCGTGCGAGAATCCGCGGCCATGGCCACCAGATCCTTCGTCCTCGCCGCCGTCGCGTCGGTGGTCGTCCTTGGTCAGGCCGGCGCTCCACTCGCCGCCGACGACGGCCAGCAGCTGCTCACCCTCGATCACTACGTCGGGGTGACCTCGAAGGTGCCGGCCATCGCCGGCGAGCGCGCCCAGATCTACGTGCGCGAGCGCGTCAGCGCCGGCGTGGCGCTGCGCGGGCCGGTGGCCGGCGATCGCGTGGTGCTGTTCGTCCACGGCGCCGGCACGCCGGCGGAGGTGGCCTTCGATCCGTCGGTGGGCACCCACAGCTGGATGGCGTATCTCGCCACGGCCGGCTTCGACGTGTTCTCGATGGACACCACCGGCTACGGCCGTTCGACGCGCCCGGCGCCGATGAACGACCCGTGCAACCTCACGGCGGCGCAGCAGGCGCAGTTCATCCCGGCGCTGATTCCGGCGCCGTGCAAGCCGAGCTATCCCGGCCAGCTCACCAGCCTCGGCTCCGACTGGCACGACATCGACGCCGTGGTCGATCACATCCGCGCGCTGCGGCGGGTGGACAAGGTGAGCCTCGTCTCGTGGTCGCTCGGCGGCCCGCGGGCTGGCGGCTACGCCGCGCAGCATCCCGAGAAGGTGCACAAGCTGGTGCTGTTCGCGCCGGCCTACAACCGCACGGCCGCGGCGACCCCGCCGGCGCTGCCCAATCCCGGCACGGTGTTCAACACGCAGTCACGCGCCGAGTTCATCGCCAACTGGGATCGGCAGGTGGGCTGCGCCGACCAATACGACCCGACGGTGCGCGACGCCATCTGGGCCGAGATGATCGCCTCCGATCCCGTGGGCGCCACCTGGGGCACCGGCGTACGCCGCGCGCCGTCAACGACCACCTGGGGCTGGAACCAGGCAGCGATCAGCGGCACCAGGATCCCGACGATGATCATCGCCGGCGCGCTCGACAAGCAGGTGACGCCCGACCGCGTGAAGATCGCCTACGACGACCACGGCGCCACCGACAAGGTGCTGGTCGATCTGGCCTGCTCGTCGCACAACGCGATGTGGGAGAAGAACCACCTGCTGATGTTCGCCGCGTCGCTCGAGTGGTTGACCAAGGGCGCGGTGGGTGAGCAGAAGAGCGGTGTGGTCAAGCTGGGCTATTGATCGGTAGCGCAGGCCCGTTACCCGCCGTGCCCTGCTCCCGATCGCTCGCAATCGCCTCGTTGGCCGGGTTGTGTTGCGCATGCTCGGACGTCGGCACGATCCTTCCGGAGCCCTCGCGAGGTGTACAGGTCCGGTTTAAGTGCCCGCCGCCGGGCGAATCAGAGCACTTCTACGCAGCTGGTCTATTGGACCCGCGGGACGAGCAAGAAGATCGAGACGTTCGAGCATACGCGTCGGCGTTTCTCACGCGCATGAGGCTGGAGTCGCTCTCGTGCAGCGGTGAGGAGCCCCGCGAGGCATATCGCCTGCTTCGCTTGGGCAGCACCGACATGCCTACCGCGGTTACCGTCATCGACGACGCTCGCGGAGCTCGGGTCTCCTGGGTTCAGCTGTCTGGCCCCGCCTGGGCGGGCTCGCCTGTTGAACGAACCCGTGGATCCGCAATGCTTTCCGACCTTCAATGGACGTCGTTGACCACGCTTGTGGCAGATGTCAGGTTCTGGGGGACCGACACAGTCGAGTCTAGCGAGGTCTGGCGCGGAGCAGCCACGTCGTGGATCTTCGAGGGCCGAAGAGCCGGCTCCTATCACGTCGTCAGGCGGGGCCAGCCTCGAGCAGACCGCCTCGAAGAACTCGGATTCCAACTTCTACGGCTGGCCGCTATCGACACGGTAGACCCGGCCGGCGTCAAGCAATAGCACGGGCATGAAGCGGCTGGTTGAGGGTGGCGCTCAACGCTTCTTCGGCCGCCCCGGTACGACGATGGGCGTGGCCTTCTGCACCTCCGACCACACCCGCTTGCTCACCTTGTCGGCCTCGGCGACGATCGCCGCCTCGTCCACCGTCAGCATCTTTCTGTCGCGCATCACGAAGCGGCCGTCGATCATCACCGACTCGACATCGGACGGCTGGCCGTTGTGGATCCACGCCGAGACGATGCGCACCGCCGGCACGATGTGGATGCGCTGGGTGTCGAGCACCAGGATGTCGGCCTTCTTGCCGACCTCGAGCGAGCCGATGGTCTTTTCCTGACCCACCGCCTTGGCCGAGCCGAGCGTGGCGTCCTCGAGCACGTCCTCGGGCTGCGGGTTCATGCCGGGGATCGGGTCGTCGCCGCGCAGGATGCGCTCGACCAGCATCGCCGTCCGCACCGCCGAGAACATGTCGGTGGTGTTGTTGTCGGTGCCCATGGCGATGGTGCAGCCGGCGGCGCGCAGCTTGGGAATCGGCGGCGCCACGCCGCGGTTGGCGGCCATGCCGGCCTGGTGCGACACGATGGTGCCGCTCTTGCCGAGGAGCGCCGTGTCGGCGTCGTCCACGTAGCGGCAGTGCGCGGCGAAGAGCCGCGGGCCGAGGAAGCCGTGTCTGGCGAGGAAGGCCACGGGACTCATGCCGTGGTGCTTCTGCATGTAGGCCACTTCGGCGCGGCTCTGCGACAGGTGGATGGTGTAGCCGAGGCCGTGTTTGTCAGCGAACGCGCGGACGGCGCGCAGCAGCTCGGGTGAGGAGTTCTCGGCCAGCGCGGCGGCGGGGAACACGGTGACGCGTCCGCCCTCCTTGCCGTGCCACGCGGCGTGCAGGTCGGCGATGCGCTTCAGCCCGTCCTCGCGCATCTTCGGCGAGAAGCGCGGCGCCTCGCCGCGAGCCAGGATCTCGGGCGTCATCGGCGAGCCGCCCTCGCGGTCGGTGGCCGACTCGGCGAACACCCAGCGCAGCCCGGTCTTGACCAGCGCGTCGGCGTTGGGCGCGATGTTGCCGACGTTCTCGACCACGGTGGTGCTGCCGGTCTTGATCGCCTCGATGGCGCCCACTACCGCCATCAGCGTGTTCTCCTCGCGCGAGAGCAGGCTGCCCGGCTGCACCTTCAGGCGGTAGCTGTTGGGGAACCCGAAGTCCTCGTTGAAGCCGCGGGCGATGGTGGCGTTCAGGTGCGCGTGGCAGTTGATGAAGCCGGGGAACAGCGCCTTGCCGCGGCCGTCGTAGACCTGGGCCCCTGGATACTTCGCCTGCACCTGGTCGGTGGGTCCAATGGCGGCGATGACGCCGTTCTGGACCGCCAGCGCCACGTCGTCCCGCGTGCCGTCCACGGTGACGACCGACGTGTGGGTGAACACCACCGTGCCGGCTCCGGCCGGCTGGCGGGCCTCGGCACCACCGCCGTCGAACAGCAGCGCGGCGGCGCCGGCGCCGGCCGAGGCCAGCATCTCGCGTCGGCTGAGGTGTGCGGGGGTGGGGACGGCGGGATTGTCGGTCGGCATGCGGCGCACCGTAGCGCGTTGCCCGCCTCCGCGCAAGCGATATCATGGTGCCAGGCACTGTGATATCATCGCCGGGGATGGGTTCAGGCCGATTCCTGCTCCGGCTTCCGCCGACCCTGCACGACAATTTGGCGGCACGCGCCGAGGCGCAGGGCCTGTCCCTGAACGAATACTGCGTCCGCAAGCTCGCTGGACCCGAGACGGCGGGTCTCGCCGAACCGGCCGCGCTCGCCATCCGCGCCCGGGCCGAGGCGGTGAGCGGGACGCGCCTGGTGGGCATCATCGTCCACGGCTCGTGGGCCCGCGGCGACGCCGGCACCGCCTCCGACGTGGACGTGCTCGTCGTCGTCGAGCCAGCGCTGCCGCTCACGCGGGCGCTCTACCGCGCCTGGGACGGCAAGGCGCTGTCGTGGGCGGGCCGCCACGTGGACGCGCACTTCGTGCACCTGCCCGCCGACCCCGAGCGCGCCGGCGGGGTGTGGTGCGAGGCGGCCGTGGACGGCATCGTGCTGCACGATCCGGAGGGCCGCGTCGAGCCGGTGCTGCGCCGCATCCGCCGCGCCATCGCCGATCGCCGCCTGGTGCGCAAGCGGGTGCACGGGCAGCCGTACTGGACCGAGGCCGCGTAGGTCGCCAGATGCAGAACCAGGACCTCGCCAGCGATTACGTCCGCCGCGCCTCGGCGCGCCTGCTGGCGCTGGACGTGCTGTTCGACCAGCAGAGCTGGGCCGACGTGGTGCGCGAGGCGCAGGAGATCGTCGAACTGGCGCTCAAGGGGCTGCTGCGGGCGTCGGGGGTGGAGCCGCCGCGCATCCACGACGTGGCCGACGTGCTGCGCGACGAAGTGGCCCGCCTGCCCGACGACGTCACGCCGCACATCGCGCAGCTGTCCGATGCCTCCCGCAGCCTGCGCCGCGACCGCGAGCTGGCCTTCTACGGCGCCGAGGACCTGACGCCGTCGGACTTCTACCGCCAGACCGACGCCATCGCCGCCCGCGACGCCGCCCGCTTCGTGGTCGAGTGCGTGCGCCCGCACGTCGCGGGCTGACCACAGCCTGGCACGCGGCGACGCCGGACACACTCGTCGGCGTCGGCCCAGCCAGGGCCTCAGCGTTCGCCGGCCGGCGTGCTCCCGGGCGTCGCGCCGTGCATCACCTCGCGAAACCGGGCGCGTTCCTCGGGCGTGAGCGTGGCGAGCCGTTCCTCCCAGCGCTGGCGCCAGCGGGCAGCGGCGCGACGGCGCCAGTGCCGGCGATGCGAGCCGCGCATGGTGGTGGTCCCGAACAGGATGCGGCTCAGCGCCAGCAGCCCCAGGGCCTGCCAGAACGTGAGCGCCGGCCCCCCGAACAGCTCCGGCACCAGCGCGTTCCACAGCCACTGGACGACGAACCCCGCCAGGGCGGCCACGGCCGCCAGCCCGAGCACCATGAGCGGCGCGAGCATCACGAGCGTTCCCTTGCGCATGTCGCCCTCCCTTCTGGGAGATGGGACGAGAACGCCGCCGCCCGCGGATCCAACGGCGGAGCCGGTCTCGTCAGGGATGCCGCCGGGCGAGTGGATCGGCGGCTCCGAAGAGCCGCCCTACACCTGGCCGCGAAGGCGTCGGGCTTCGGCCCGTTCAGCCAGCCACGCTTCGTGGCGCGCGCGTGTGTCCTGCTCCCAGGCCACTGGATCCATCCCTCAACCGCAGGCCACCTGGGCGGCCGCCCAGTAGCCGCGCCACACCTCGGCCAGGATGGTCCCCAACCGGGTCAGCCGCTCGCCCAGAGTCATGCGTTCAGCATACCGCCTCGGCGCCAGCCAGCCTCAACGCGCCGGCATGGCCGGGCTGGCGATCTCGCGCGACGCGTCCACCAGGCCCCACAGCGCGGCGCCGATGAGCAGCACCGCTGCCATCGGCACGAACGGCGCGTCGTAGCTGCCGGTGGCCTCGACGATGTAGCCGTACGCCACCGCGCCCACCAGGCCGCCGGCCTGCGCCACCATGTTCATCAGGCCCACCATCGCCCCGGCCCGGGTGCCGCCGATGTCGAGGCACACGCCGAACACGCCCGACTGCTGGAAGGTGATCGCGCCGTAGGTCAGGGCCAGGAACACCACGGCCAGCAGCGGCTGGCGCGTGACCATCGCCGCCACCGTGAACGCCGCCGCCGCGGTCAGCGCCGCCGCGCCGATGATTCGCCGGCCGCGCCGGGGTCCGAGCCGCTCGGCCATGGCGTCGCTGGCGATGCCGCCGGCCAGATTGGCGCACACCGCCACCACGTAGGGCAGCGCCGACAGGAACAACCCGCTCTCGCTGACGCCACGGCCGCGCACCAGGAACGTGTGGAACCAGGTCTGGAAGAAGTTGTAGACGTAGATGTAACAGAAGGCCAGGCCGAGCACCGCCCACACCGTCGGCGACCGCGCCGCCTCGCGCCACGGGAATTCGTGCGCGGCCGCGTGACCGGCGGCCGCCGGCGCTGCCGGCGGTGCCCCGCGCATCTCCTCTGGGGAATCGCGGAACCACGCGTACCACACCGCCGCCCAGACCAGCCCCAGCGCGGCGAACACGAAGAACGACATCCGCCAGCCGTAGCGCATCTGGATCGGCACGACCAGCAGCGGCGCCAGCGCCCCGCCGATCTGCGCCGACATCAGGTTGACCCCGGAGATCGTCGCCCGCTGACGGGCCGGGAACCACCGCGCCACGACGATCGAGGCGTTGGGGAACACCCCGGCCTCGCCGGCGCCGAACAGGAAGCGGGTGGCGAGCAGCGGGTAGAACCCGGTCACCGTGCCGGTGAGCGCGGTGAACGCCGACCACCACACCACGATGCGGGTGATGACGCGGCGGGCGCCGAGCCGGTCGCCCATCATGCCGGTGGGCACCTCGAACAGGCAGTAGGCCAGCGTGAAGATGCCGGTCACCCAGCCCCAGCCGACCGGGTCGATGCCCAGGTCCTCCTGCATCCGCGGCCCGGCCACCGAGATGCAGACGCGATCGAGATAGGTGATCGCAAACAGCAGGATGAGCAGGCCGACCACCCCGCGGCGGTCGCGCGCGACGCTCGACATGGGCGGCGATTGTGTCACGCCGCGGCCGCGATCCACCGCCTAGCGTGACGCGACGTCGGCGACGGTCTTGTCCACCAGGCGCAGGAAGGCGTCGATGGTCAGCTCGAGGTCCGCCTCCGGCGTGTCCTCCTCCTTGCAGTGCGAGAGCCCGCGCGACGACATCGCGAACATCATCACCGCCGGCATCACCCGGCCCATCTCCACGGCGTCGTGCAGCGGCCCCGATGGCAGGCGGGGGGCGTGGCCGGTCACCTCCTGCACCGCCTCGGCGCACAGCTCCACCAGCCGGGCATCGAAGCGGCACGGGTCGATTCGCCACACGTGCCGCCACTCCACCTCCACGCCGTTGGCGGCGGCGGCCCGCGCCGCCGCTTCCCGCGCGTCGGCCAGCGCCTGGGTCAGCGTGTCCAGCTCGAGCGCCCGCTGGTCGAGCGCGATCTCGCACACGCCCGGCACTGCCGTGACGATCGCCGGCTCGACCCGCACCGTGCCGACGGTGCAGACCATGCCGGCCGCCGCGGTCGAGTGCCGGCGGGCGATCTCGCGGCAGGCGAGCGCGGTTTCGGCGGCGGCCAGGAAGGCATCGCGGCGCATGGCGATCGGTGTCGAGCCGGAGTGCGCCGCCTGGCCGGTGAAGCGCAGGACGTGCCGTTCGACGCCGTAGGTGCCGATGACGGCGCCGGTCGAGCGGCCCATCGCCTCCAGCACCGGCCCCTGCTCGATGTGCAGCTCGAGGTACGCCTTGGGGTGGCGGGCGTCGAGGGCCCGACGCGCCTCCGGCATCCGTTCCAGGTCGACGCCGTTCTCGGCCAGGGCGTCCACCAGCGCCACGCCGCGCCGATCGACCAGGCTGCGCACGCTGTCGGGTACCAGGCTGCCGCTCGCCCCCGACGAGCCGAGCAGGCTGCGCGAGAATCGCGCGCCCTCCTCGTCGGCGAAGTCCACGACCGCCAGCGTCACCGGCGGCGTCGTGCCCCTGACGCGGCGCAACGCCTCGACCCCGGCGACGAGGCCGAGTGGTCCGTCGAGCCAGCCGCCGTTGGGCACCGAGTCGAGATGGCCGCCGATGACGACCGTGTCGGGCCGCGCCCCGGGCACGGTGATCCAGTTGTTGCCGGCGGTGTCGGTCTCGGTCTTCAGGCCGTCGCGGGCCAGCACCTCGTCGAGCCAGCGGCGGGCATCGCGCCATACCGGGCCCCAGGCGACGCGCTGGGCCCCGTCGTCGTCACTGGTCCGCACCGCCAGGGCCCGCAGATCGGCTATCACGTCACGCGCACTCACGTCACACCTCGCGCCGCCATCATAGCGGCGGACGGCACCGCGGCCGTCAGGCGATCGACGCGTAGAGCGCGTCGCGCAGCGCCACGTCGCGCGGGTCGCCGGTGAGGCGCGTGCCCATCCGGTTGGTCACATACGCGTAGCCGACCCCGGCGTCGGGGTCGGCAAAGCCCATCGCGCCCCCCGCGCCCGGTGCGCCGTAGGCACGCGGTCCACCGAAGGGCAGCGCCGGCGTCGACTTCGTGAAGCCGAGCGCGAACTGCACGCCGTCGCCCTTCATGCACTCGTCGTAGAAGCCGCGTGTCGGCGCCACCGCCGGGGCGGCCAGCAGCGCCAGCGTCTCGGAGCGCAGCCCGAGCGCGGCCCCGCCGACGGCGAACACGCTGTACGCCGCGGCGATGGCTCGTGCCGTCCCCACGGCGCCGCCCGACGGCACCTCGAGGTTGCGGGCGTAGACGCGGGTCTCGTCGTGCGGCAGCTCCGACCCGCGCAGCGCGCGCACGATCTTCGATCGTGGATTCAGCGTGTCGAGCGCCAGCCGCAGGGGGAAGCCGCGGAACAGCTCGAGCAGCGACGGCCGCGACATCCGCGCCAGCGCGTCGTCGGGGACCGTGTCGGGCAGCCGGATGTAGACGTCGAGATCGAGCGGCGTGGCGATCTCGTCCTGGAAGAACTGGCCGAGCGTGCGGTGGCCCGGGTCGAGCCGGCGCAGCAGCTCGGCTTCGTAGAAGCCGAGGGTGATGCCGTGATACGCCTGCCGGGTGCCGGGGGCCCACGCCGGCGTCTGACGCGCCAGCACGGCGGCCAACCGATCCAGGTCGGTGACCAGTTCGCGATCGAGCGGTACGTCGAGCGCGTACAGGCCGGCCTGGTGGGCCAGCAGCTGGCGCACCGTGACGTCGGCCTTGCCGTGCTGGGCGAACTCCGGCCAGTAGGCGGCGACGCGGGCGTCGTAGTCGAGCCAGCCACGCGAATGCGCCAGTGCCAGGGTCATCGCCGCCAGCCCCTTGGTGGCGGAGTAGACGATGACCTTGGTGTGCTCGCCCCACGGCGCGCCGGTCGCGGCGTCGCGGACGCCGCCCCACAGGTCGACCACCCGCTCGCCGCCGACGTACGCGCAGCACCCGGCGCCCAGTTCCCGCCGGTGCTGAAAGTTGGCGACGAAGGCGTCACGAACCGCGTCGAACCCCGGAGCGACACTGCCGCCGACGACAGGATCATGGGCGCCGCGCATCGGCCTCTCCCCGGCGCCGTTCGGATCGACCGCGGCACCGCGAGGCTCCGGGGCAAACGCCGTGCCGGCGAGGCGCGGCGATCGAGCGGTCATTCCGGCGGCCGATCGGGAGCGACGACGGGCGTTTCGCCCGCGGGCCGCGGAACTTTCCGCAATCCCGCTTCCGGCCCGGCCGGTCAGTCGGTACGCAGGGCGATGAGCGGATCGATGCGCGTCGCGCGCCGCGCCGGAATCCACGACGCGCCCTCCGCCACGAGCAGCAGGACCAGCGAGACCGCGGCGTAGACCAGCGGGTCGGCGGCGTCCACCTCGAAGAGCGCCTGCTGCAGCAGGCGCGACACCGCCAGCGCCGCCGCCAGGCCCAGGCCGATGCCGGCCAGCGTGAGCCGCCGGCCCTGCCCGAGCACCATCCGCATCACCGCGCCCGGCGTGGCCCCGAGTGCCATCCGCACGCCGATCTCCGCGGTGCGGAACGCGACCAGGTGCGCCATCACGCTGTAGACGCCGAGGCAGGCGAGCACCAGTGCCAGCGCCGCGAACGCGCCGAGCAGCAGCAGTGCCAGCCGACGGTCGGCGACCGTCTGGGCGATGCGCGTCGTCAGCGCCTGCGGCTCGAGCAGCGGCAGGTCCGGATCGACCGCGCGCAGCGCCTCGCGCACCGCCGGGGTGATGGCGGCCGGGGCCGTGGTGGTGCGGACCAGGATGTTGGTGAAGGTTTCGGGCCGCTGCAGCGCCGGCAGGAAATAGTCGGCCTCGGGCGGCGTGTTGAGGCTCGTCCCGCGCACGTCGGCGACCACGCCGACGATCTGCGACGGCATCTGGCCCATGCCGGTGACGAGCGTCCGACCGATCGGGTCCTCGCCCGGGAAGTGCTGGCGCGCGAACGTCTCGTTGACGATGGCGACGTGCGGCACCGTCGCGCTGTCGCGTTCGTCGAAGTCCCGGCCGGCGCGGATCGGGATGGCCAGGGTCTGGAAATAGCGTGGCGAGACCAGGTGGCGGTTGGCGAGCGGGCGTTCGCCCATCGGCGGCAGCGACCGGCCGACGACGGCCACCGGCGCCGGCGTGGTGGCGCCGGTGAGCGGCACGCGGTCGGTGAGCGCGGCCGAGGTGCTGCCGGGCAGCTCGCCCAGCCGGCGGTACAGCTGTTCGTAGAACGCCACCAGCGTCTCGCCGCGGTAGCGTTGCGGCGGCAGGGCCAGCTGGGCGTTGAAGACCTGGTCGGCCGTGAACCCCGGGGCCACCCGCTGCAGGCGGGCGAAGCTGGTGAGGAGCAGGGCGGCGGCGATGAGCAGCACCAGCGACAGCGACACCTCGGCCACCAGCAGCGCGCCGCGCAGGCGCTGTCCGGCCCCGACCGTGCCCCGTCCGCCCTCCTTGAGCGTGTCCTGGACGTTGACGCCGGCGGCCTGCCACGCCGGCAGCAGGCCGATGGCGAGGCCGGTCAGCAGCGTCACGACCAGCGCGAACGCCAGCGCCATCGGGTCGAGCGCGATCTCGAGCGCCCGCGGAATCAGGTCGGCGCCCATCGCGACCAGGACCTGCAGCGCCCACCGCGCCAGCAGCAGCCCGACCACGCCGCCGAGCAGGGCGACGAGCACGCTCTCGGTCACCAGGCCGCGGACGACGTCGCCGCGGCTGGCGCCCAGCGCGAAGCGGGCGGCGATCTCACGGCGGCGGCCGGCGAACCGCGCCAGCAGCAGGTTGGCGATGTTGGCGCAGGCGATGAGCAGCACGCAGCCTACCGCGCCGAAGAGCAGCAGGTAGCTCTGCCGCTGCTGCCCGACGGCGTCCTCGAGCATCGGGATGACCTCGATCGTCGATGCCGCGTCGACGTTGGCGGGGTGGGCCTGACGGTAGCCGGCGGCGATGACGTGCATGGCCTCCCGGGCCTGCGCCAGGGTCACGCCGGGTCGGAGACGGGCGAAGGCCTGGAACACGAACGCGCCGTTGTCGAGCTGCGAGGGCACCAGGTACGGCACTTCGGCCGGTCGCGGCACCCACAGGTCGAACTGATTCAGCGGAAACGCCGACGCCGCCTCCGGCAGCACGCCGACGATCGTGTGCGGCGTGCCGCCCAGCACCAGCACCTGGCCGAGCGCCGCGCGGTCGCCGCCGAAGCGCTGCTGCCACAGCCGGTGGCTGATGAGCACGACGGGCTCGCCGCCGGGCCGATCCTCGTCGGCGGTGAAGTTGCGGCCCACCGCCGGCGACACGCCGAGCGTGGGGAGGAGGCTCGCGGCGGCGTGCAGGCCCGTGATCTGCTCGGGGTCCCCGCGGCCGGTCAGCGTGAAGGCGTTGAACGCCGCGAAGGTGAGGTCGCTGAAGACCTCCTGACGGGCGCCGACCTCCAGGTACCGCGGATACGAGAAGCCGACGCGGATGAGCCGCTGCGCCTCGTCGGTGGAGGCCAGGCGCACCAGGCGGTCGGGCGCGTCGTAGGGCAGCGGCCGCAGGAAGATCGAGTGGACGACGCTGAAGAGCGCGACGTTGGCGCCGATGCCCAGGCCCAGGCCGATGACGGCGACGGCCGTGAACCCCGGCGACTTCATCAACCGGCGGACGGCGTAGCGAAGCTCCGATCCCATGACGCCCTCGCGATGCGGCCGACCGGCGGCCAGCGGCCATTCTGCCGCGTCCCGCCGCCGAGGGCCCAAGTTCGTGACCAAACCCGACCGCGGCCCGGCGTACGCTACGGGTGATGACGCATCGGATCCTCTGGTGGTTCGGCCAGCTCCGGCAACGCCTCTGGGTGCGCCCGCTGGTCTTCACCGTGGCGGCAGTGGGGGCCGTGGCCGTCGCCGCGGCGGCCGACGACGTCTGGAGCGACGTGGCGGTTCCGCGCCTCGCCCCGGAAACCATCGAGGACCTGCTCGCCATCATCGCCGCCAGCATGTTGTCGGTGGCCACGCTTGCGGTGGCCTCGATGGTCGCCGCCTACGCCTCCGCCAGCTCGTCGGGCACGCCGCGAGCGTTCACGCTCGTCGTCGCCGACGACGTCACCCAGACCGCGCTGTCGGGCTTCATCGGCGCGTACATCTTCAGTCTCGTGGCGCTGACGGCGGTCAAGACCCGAACCTACGGCCCGGTTGGGCTCGCCGTCACGTTCGGGTTCACGGTGGTCATCTTCGCGACCGTGATCCTGCTGTTCCTGCGCTGGGTGGACCGGATCGCACGGCTGGGCCGGCTGGGCTCGACCATCGATCGCGTGGAAACGGCGGCGCGGGCGGCCATCGACGAGCGCCGACGCCGGCCGCGACTGGGCGGGACGCCGGTGGCGGCGCCGTGGGCCGAGTCGACGGCCATCCCCGGCGACCGCGTCGGCTACGTGCAGTCGATCGACGTGGCCGCGGTGCAGGCGTGCGCCAGCGACGCCGGCCTGCACGTGCGCATCGACGCCGTGCCCGGCACCTTCATCGCGCCGGGCCGCGCGCTGGCCTGGATCGACCGCGCGGCGGTCGACCCGGGCATCCGCGACCGGATCGTGGCCGCGTTCATCGTCGGCGCCGACCGCACCTACGAGGCCGATCCGCGTTTCGGCCTGGTCGTGCTCGGCGAGATCGCGGCCCGGGCGCTCTCGCCGGGCGTGAACGATCCCGGCACGGCCATCCAGATCGTCGGCACGTTGGTGCGGCTGTTCGTGCGCTGGGTCGAGCCGTGCGAGGGCGCCGACACGGTGGAGTTCAATCGCGTCGCGGTGCCGGCGCTCGAGGCCGACGACCTGTTCGACGACGCCTTCACGGCCATCGCCCGCGACGGGGCGGCGATCGTCGAGGTGGCCGTCCGCCTCCAGAAGGCGCTCGGGTCACTGGCGCTGGTCGGCGGCGAACCTTTCCGCCGCGCCGCCCGCCGGCACGCGGCCCTGGCCCTGGCGCGGGCCGAGTCGGCGTTGACCCTGGCCGCCGACCTCGCCGAGGTGCGCGCGGTCGCGTCGGGATCGGGTGGTTCGGGGGCGTGAGCCCGGGCGCCGCCGGCGCTGCGCTTCTGCCGTACGCCGCGATGTTGTGAAATGAGCGGATGTCGCCTCGCCAGCTCAACCGCTGCCTGTTGACGCTCACGGCCGCAGCGCTCCTGGTCCTGCCGGCAGCCGGGTTCGCCCAGCCGCCAACCGCGCCGGTCCCTGCCGCACCCGCTCCCGTCGAGCCGTCCGAGCCGGCCGTCGCCGATGACTCGCCGCGCGCGTCGGCGGCCGCCTTCATGGCCGCCGCTGACGCCGGCCGCTGGGACGAGGCGGCCCGGTATCTCGTGCTCACCCCCGAACAGCGTCCCCGGGCCGCCGAGCTGGCCGAGCGCCTGAAGGGCGTCATCGACAGCCGCCGCCTGCTCGACCTCGAAGCGGTGTCGGGGGCGTCGGCCGGTGCCGAAGACGATCGGCTGCCGCCGGAGGTGGAAGACGTCACCGCCGCCGACGCCCCCGGAGGCGAGCGTCTGCGAATGGTCCGCGCCGCCGACGAGCGGGGCCCCTACTGGGCCTTCTCGCCGGCCACCGTGTCCCGGATCGACGCCTGGTGGGGTGATCTGCCAGACCGCTGGATTCGCGATGCGCTGACCGGGACGCGGTTCGACGTCCTGCTGCGGCCCGGTCTGTTCGGCGTGCTGTGGTGGCACTGGATCGTGTTGCCGTTCGTCGCGGTCGTCGCCTGGGCCGCCGGCCGCGGCTTGCGCGCCGTCGCCGGCCGGGTCGTGCGGTCGTTCACCCGGCGTACCGACACCGCGTGGGACGATCGGCTGCTGGCGAGTCTGAGCCCGCCCCTGACGCTGGGCTTCAGCGTGATCGTCTTCGTCGCCGCCTTCCGACTGATGGAGGTCACCCGCGGCGACCTCGCGTTTCTGCGACTTCTCACCCGGCCGCTCCTGGCGGTGGCGGTGTTCTGGGGGCTGTGGCGCGTAGTGCCGGTCATGGTGGCGTGGGCCGGCAGCCAGAGCTGGGCCGCCACCAGCCCCTCGACCCGCAACCTGCTGTCGATCGGCGCCAACATCACGCGCGGCGCGATTGTCGGCCTGGGGATCCTGGCCGTCATCGCCGCCCTCGGCTACCCGGTGGGCACGGTGCTGGCCGGCCTCGGCATCGGCGGCCTGGCCCTGGCGTTCGGCGCGCAGAAGACGGTGGAGAACCTGTTCGGCTCGGTGGCGCTGGCCGTCGACCAGCCGATCCGCATCGGCGACTTCGTGCGCGTGGACGACTTCGTCGGCACGGTGGAGGACATCGGCCTGCGCTCGACGCGCTTCCGCACCCTCGACCGCACCGTCGTCAGCATTCCCAACGGCCAGCTGGCCGGCCAGCGGCTCGAGTCGTTCCAGCTCCGCGATCGGATGCGGCTGGCGACGACCATCGGGCTGACCTACGACACGACCCAGAGCCAGATGCGCACCGTGCTGGCCGGGTTCGAGCGGGTGCTGCGCGCCCATCCGCACATCTGGCCCGACGCCGTCGTGGTGCGCTTCAAGGAGTTCGGCGCCAGCTCGCTCGACATCGAGATCATGGCGTGGTTCGCGGTGCCGACCTGGGGGGATTTCCAGGTGTGCCGCGAAGAGGTGCTGCTCGGCTTCATGGGCGTCGTCGAGGAGGCCGGGGCGAGCTTCGCGTTCCCCACCCGCACCGTCCATCTCGTCGGACCCGCGCCGGCGCCGCCGCCGGGTGGCGAGCGATAGAATCACGCCACTTGACGAGGAGGTCCGGATGGCCAGTGCACTCCCCCGTGTTGCCTCGGTCGCCGCGCTGGGCACGACGAGCGGGGCCGCGATCGGCCGGCACATGGACCAGGCGTTCCGCGCCCTGGTCCGCGGCGGCGCCGTCGAGGCCACGCCGGGCTTCCTCCGACTGATCTCCGGCGAACCGCATCCCTTCGGCAACTTCGCCCTGCTGTCGGCACCGGTGACGCTCGACGGCGCCGCCGCGGCCGTGGACCCGCTGGTGGCGGGCGGAGCGCCCGCGGCGGTGATGTTCCCCGGCCTCGACGTGCCGGCCGACGTCGATGCCTACCTCGCCGCCCGGGGCTTCATGCCACCGGCGGCGATGCCGGCGATGGCGGTCGACATCGCGGCCGTGCCGCTGACGTCGCTGCCGGACGGCTACGAGTTCGTGCGCGTCGGCAGCGGCGAGGACGGCCGCGAGTGGGAAGCGCAGTTCGCCATCGGCTACGAGATTCCGCTGGCCGTGGCCCAGACGTTCTCGCCGGTGGCGTTCGGCGCCGACACCAGTCCCGACGCCGAGATGCAGTTCTTCGCCATCCGCCGCGACGGCGCCATCGTCGGCACCTCGGCGCTGTATCTCCACGACGGTCTGGCCGGCATCTACTGCGTCTCGACGATTCCCGACGAGCGCCGGAAGGGCCTGGGCGCCCATGCCACCGCCGAAGCGTTGCGCCTGGCGGCCGGTCTCGGCTACCGCGTCGGCATCCTGCAGTCGTCGGACGCCGGTCACGGCGTGTACCTGAAGCTGGGCTTCAGCGACCACGGCGGCGTGCCGCTCTACGTCCGGATGCCCGGCTGAGTGGACCGCCGGGCGGCCGGCCCGGCGGCGGTTCACGACGGCGCGAGCACCGACGCGGCGACGCGGGCGTAGATGGCGGCGCAGTCCACGATCCGGTCGATGTCCACGAACTCCTTCGGGCCGTGCGAGATGGCCAGCAGCCCCGGGCCGTAGGCGTAGGCCGGCATCCCCTGCGCGGCGTAGAAGCGGATCTCGAGCAGCCCGGGACACATCTCGAACCGCACCGCCTTGCCGGTGACTGCGCGCACGTGGGTGGCCAGAGCGCGGCCGAGCGGCGCCGTCTCGGCGCTGCCCGACGGCCGGCCCTCCTGGATCACCTCAATGTCGAGCCGGATGCCGTCGGCGCGGGCCTGGTCGAAGACCGCCAGCAGCGCCGCCCGCTCGGTGGCGTAGTCCTCTTCGGGGTTCATCCGCCGATCGACCGTGAAGGTGCAGCGGCCGGGCACGACGTTGAAGTTGGCGCCGGCCTCGACGCGGCCGCCGATGAGCGTCAGCGACCGCCGGGCGGCGGCCGGGGTCACCGAGAAACGGGTCTGGCGGCGGCCGACGCGGCGGGCCAGCCGCTGCAACGCCGTGACCACCCGGACGGCGTCCTCGAAGGCGTTGCGGCCCTGGTGCAGCAGGCCGACGTGCGCCTCGCGGCCGTGCACGGTGACCCGGACGGTGAAGGCGCCGCGGTTGGCGTTCCAGACCACGCCGCTGGTCGGCTCGGGGGTCAGCATCCCGATGCCGTGCCGGCCCAGGCGGTTGGTGGCGGCCAGGAACCCCGAGCCCCGCGCGCCGCCGGTCTCCTCGTCGGGCACGAACACCAGGCCGACGCGTCCGTCCAGCGGCACGCCCAGCTCGCGCAGGGCGACGGCGGCGTAGAGCATCGACGCCAGCCCGCTCTTCATGTCGGCGGTGCCGCGCCCGAAGAGCGTCGTCCCCTTCTGCACGGCCGCGCACTGGCCTGGCGTGGTCACCGGCACGACGTCGTAGTGGCCCGAGAAGTAGAGGGTCCGCCGGCCGGTACCGACGTGGCTGGTGACGACGGCTGCGCCGGACGCGTCACGCCGGCCCTTGGGCGCTCGGTAGCGGACGAGCTCGGACGGCAACCCCAGCGCCTGCAGTCGCTCGGTGATGACCCGCACGCACTCCGGATACGCGTGGCCGGGAGGGTTCTCCGAGGCGACGTTCACCAGATCGCGGGTGAACTGCACCATCTCGTCGCGGCGGCCGCGGACCCAGGCATCGAGGGCGGCAAAGTCCATGGCCTGCCATTGTGGTCCAGAGCGACGACGGCCACCGACGCCGGCGTCGATTGCCCTTGGCGTGGCCGGGGGTGTCCGGTAGCATGCCGCCGGGTCGAGCGCGCGTCGCCCTCGCCGCGTGTCCCCGTGATGCCATGAGCGACAGCCGCGATTCGGCCGCCAACCACGCCTCAGGCGATGATGCCGAGGCCGGCACCGGCAAGAGGAAGAGAAAGTGGTTCCGGCTGTCCGAAGGGGAAGAGGCGCGGCGGATCCGCCGCCTGCTGAAGTACGTCGTCGCGCCGCCGCGACGGCGGATTCGCCTGGCGAAGTACGACCCGAAATGGACCGGCAGCCTCCGCGACGAGCGGGAGGCGAAGGCGCTGCTCGAGGACGGCGTGAAGCGGCTGGCCAAGCTGCAGAACGTCCTCTATGCGCAGAACCAGTACGCGGTTCTCATCATCTTCCAGGCGATGGACGCCGCCGGCAAGGACGGGACCATCCGCCACGTCATGTCGGGCATCAACCCGCAAGGCTGCCAGGTCTTCAGCTTCAAGGCCCCGTCGGCCGAGGAGCGCGACCACACCTACATGTGGCGCTCCATGAAGGCACTGCCCGAGCGCGGCCGCATCGGCATCCACAACCGCTCGTACTACGAAGAAGTGCTGATCGCCCGCGTGCACCCCGAGATTCTGGCGGCGCAGCAGCTGCCCGCGCACTTGAAGGACACGCAGGTGTGGAAGCGGCGGTTCGCCGAGATCAACGCCTTCGAGCGCTATCTCGTCGACAACGGCACGCTGGTGCTGAAGTTCTTCCTCCACCTGTCGAAGGCCGAGCAGAAGCAGCGGTTCCTCGACCGCATCGACGAGGAGAACAAGAACTGGAAGCTGTCTCCGACCGACGTCAGGGAGCGGGCGCACTGGGACGATTACATGCGGGCCTACGAAGCGATGCTGACCGCGACGAGCACCACGGCCGCGCCGTGGCACATCGTGCCGGCCGACAACAAGTGGTTCACCCGGCTGGCCGTGGCCGCCATCATCTACCACCGCCTCGACGAGCTCGATCTCAGCTACCCGCACATGACCGGGGCGAAGGTCGCGGAACTGCAGGAAGTACGGCGGATGCTCCTGGCCGAGAAGGACTGACGGGAACGACGTTCAGACCCGCATCGCCACCACCGGGTCGATCCGCGCCGCCCGTCGTGCCGGCAGCCAGCTCGCCACCAGCACCGCGGCGACGAGCACCGCCGCCGTCGCCGCCAGCGTGATCGGATCGTGCGGCACGATGCCGAACAGCACGGACTGTGCGACCCGGCTGACGCCGGCCACGCCGAGTGCCCCGATCGCCGCGCCGACGAGCGCCAGCGTCAGCGACTCGAGCACCACGGCGCGCCCGACCGCCGCCGCCGAGGCGCCGATGGCCATCCGAACCGCGATCTCACGCCGTCGCTGCGCCACCGCGTAGGCGAGCAGCGCGTAGACGCCGGTGGCGGCCGTCACCAGCCCCGCCGCCGCGAACAGCGCCACGAACAGCATTGCGAAGCGGTCCTGCTGCAGGGTGTCGGCGAGCAATCGGTCCATCGTGGTGACCGAGTGCACCGGCTGGTCCGGATCGACGCCCAGGGCCGCGGCGCGGGCCGTCTGGGCGAGCGCACCCGGCTCGACCGCGGTCCGCACCACGACGTTCATCACCAGGTAGGGGTTCTGGGCGTGCGGCACGAAGATCTCGGGCGCCGGTGCGCTGCGCGGGCCCTTGTAGCGCGCGTCGCCGACCACGCCGACCACCTGCCGTGTCGCCGCGGCGCCCTGGTAGTCGAGGACCAGGGTTCGTCCGACCGGGTCCTGGTCGCCCCATGTGGTCCGTGCCAGGCTTTCGTTGACGATCACGACGCGAGGCGCGGCGACGTCATCCTGCGCCGAGAACTCCCGTCCCGACAGCAGCCGCAATCCGAGGGTGGCGAAGTAGCCGGGAGTGGCCATGCGGACGTTGGCCTGCGGGAGGACGTTGCCGTCCGGCCGGGCGCCCTCGCGCCAGTACGGGCGGTAGAAGTCGGCCCCGATCGTGCTCATCGGCAGCTGCGTCACCGCGGCCGTCGACGCCACGCCCGGCACCTCGCCGAGCGCGTCGAGCACGCGGCCGTAGTAGGCGATCACCGACTGACCGCGGTAGCGGGTGACGTCGGGTGCGATCCGCAGCACCAGCAGGTTGCGGGTGTCGAACCCCGGATCGACGCGTTGCAGGCTGGCGAAGCTGCGGGCCAGCAGCCCGGCGCCGACCAGGAGGACGACGGTGACGGCGATCTCGGCCACCACCAGCACGCGGCGCACCCGGCCGGCCTGCTGGCCGGTGATCGGCGCGCCGTCCTTCAGGGTCGGCGCGATCGCGGTGGCGTGGCGGCGCAGGCCGGGCAGCAGCACCCCGATGACGGTGGCCGCCAGGGCCGCCGCCGCCGCGAACGACACCACCCGGCCGCTCATCGCGACCTCGTGCAGGCGAGGGATGTCGGGTGGCGCGAACGCCACCGCCGCGCCGATCGACCAGGCGGTGAGCGCCACCGCCACGCACGTGGTCAGGGCGGCGCACAGCGCCGTCTCGGCCAGGTGCTCGCGCACCAGGCGCGCGCCGCCGGCGCCGAGGGCGAGCCGGATCGCGACCTCGCGCGCCCGCGCGGTGCCGCGGGCGACGGCGAGGCTGGCCACGTTGGCGCAGACGAGCAGCAGCAGGCCGAACACCGCGCCGAACACCAGCAGCAGCCCGGTACGGCTCGAGCGCACCAGCTCGTCGGCCAGCGGCACGAGCTCGACGCTCCAGCCGGTGTTGGTGCGCGGGTGATCGGCGGCACTGCGGGCGGCGAGTACGTTCAGCCGTTCGCTGGCGGCTTCGCGCGACACCCCCGGCCGCAGCCGGCCGACCGCGCGGAGGAAGCGCGCCTCCCGCGGCGGGCCCTCGGGGAACCCGGCGCCGCGATACGACTCGTGCACGTCCCACGGCGTCCAGAACGCCGCGTCGTCGTCCGGCACGGCGAAATCCGCCGGCATGACCCCCAGCACACGCCAGTTGCGGCCTTCGACGTGCAGCGTGCCGCCGACCAGCGCGGGGTCGGCACCGAGGGTCTGCCACAGCCGATGGCTCAACACCAGGATCGGCTCGGGCCCGACCCGGCCCGACGGGATCGACGGCCGGCCCGCGTACTCGTCGTCGGCGAAGGTCCGGCCGAGGAGCGGCGCGCGGCCGAACACCTCGAAGAACCCCTTCGTCACCTGGACCCCGCTGACCGGCGCGCTCCCGTCCACGCCGCGCAGGGTGGCGCGGGCCGTCCACCAGCCGCTCAGCGCCGCGAAGGCGTCGTTGGCGCCGACCCAGTCGTTGAGGTCGCCCGGCGATGGTCCTTCCCGCCACCGCTCCTGCGCCACGTTGGTTTCCCACACCATCACGAGCCGGTCGGGATCGGCGTAGGGCAGCGGCCGCAGCAGCACGGCGTCGACCAGCGCGAAGAGGGTCGTCGTGGCGGCCACACCGACGCCGAGCAGCAGTGCCACCGTCACGGTGAATCCGGGTGCGCGGCCGAGCGCGCGCGCGGCCCGGCCGATGTCCTGCGCGGCGCCGGCGGCGAGATCCCACCACAGGGCGAGCCACGTGGCGGCCACCGCGTGCCGGCCCTGGCCGCGGGCGTCGTCCAGCAGCCGGGCGGCATCCTGGCGGATCTCCACGGCGTCCTGCGGATCACTGCGGCCGAGCAGCCGCAGCAGCTGCCCGTAGCCACGCGCCAGGCGGGACGACGGCGGCGTCATGCGCGAGCCGGCTTGCGCAGCGCCCGGCTGGCGCGCGCCTGGTCGACGATCGATTCCAGACGGCGCACCTCGGCGCCGAGGACCCGGGTGCCGAGGGGCGTGAGGGCGAAGTAGCGGCGCCGTTCGTCGTCGTCGCTGGGCCGGCTGTCCGACTCGACGATCCAGTCGAGCGCTGCCAGCTCGCGCAAGGCGCCATACAGCGCCGCCGGCCACAGTCGCACCTGGCCGTCGGTGCGGGTCGCGACCTCCTGCATGACGCTGTAGCCGTGACGCGGTCCGTCGGCCAGGGCCAGCAGGATGTGCAGCACCTTGGGCTTGAGCGGCAGCAGGTGGTCGACGCTGCGGGGCTTGTCGGTCATGGGCGAGGGCGGCGCGGCGCCGACTGTATATCAGTTGATATAGAGATGCAACCGTTGCGAGCTGGTCGTCGGCTTCCGGGCTATTCTCGACGCCGCCCGCCAGGAGGGGCCCCGATGTCCTGCGATCACGACCGTCAGCCCGCCGCCGGCCCGTCGCCCCACGCGATGACGCGCCGGGACTTCGCCACCACCCTGATGGTCGGTGTCGCCGGCGCCGCCGGGCGCCCCGGGGCCGTCGCGGCACAGCCGGCCGCGCCCGCGGCGACTCCCGAGCTGTGCCGGATGACCGCCGTCGAGCTGGCCGGCCGGCTGGCGAAGAAGCAGGTATCGGCGCGCGAGGTGATGACCGCGCACCTGGCGCAGATCGATCGCGTCAACCCCACGGTCAACGCCATCGTCACGCTGGTGGCCGACCAGGCGATGGCCGGCGCGGCACGGGCCGACGAGGCGATCGCCCGCCGCGGCCCCACCGGCGTGCTGCACGGCCTGCCGGTGGCCCACAAGGACCTGGTGGACACCGCCGGCATCCGCACGACGCGCGGCTCGCGCTTCTTCCGCGACCACGTGCCGACACGCGACGCGATGATCGTGACGAAGATCAAGGCGGCGGGGGCCGTGACCCTCGGCAAGACCAACACCCCCGAGTTCGGCGCCGGCTCGCAGACCTTCAACGAGGTCTTCGGCGCCACCCGCAATCCCTACGATCTGGCCAGGACGTGCGGCGGCAGCAGCGGCGGCGCCGCCGTGGCCACCGCCTGCCGGATGCTGCCGATCGCCGACGGCAGCGACACCGGCGGCTCGCTGCGCAATCCGCCGGCCTTCTGCAACGTGGTCGGCCTGCGGCCGTCGCCCGGCCGGATCGCCAACGAGGGTGGCGGCTGGTCGCCGCTGTCGGTGTCCGGCCCGATTGCCCGCACGGTAGCCGACGTGGCGTTGTTCCTGAGCGCCATCGCCGGCCCGAGTGCCGGCAGCCTGTCGATCGACGAGGACCCGGCCCGATTCCGCCGGCCGCTCGGCCGCGACTTCAAGGGCGTGCGGATCGCCTGGTGGCGCGGACTGGGCGGCATCCCGGTCCAGCCGGAGATCCGCCGCGTGGTCGACGGCACCCGCACGGTGTTCGAGACGCTCGGCTGCGTGGTCGAGGAGGCCGAGCCCGACTTCACCGGCATCGACGACGCTTTCCCCGTGCTCCGCTACGTGGCCAATCACGCTCAGTACGCCGCGCTCATCGCCCAGCGGCCCGAGTGGGTGAAGGACACCATCAAGTACGAGGTGGCCCAGGCCGAGAAGACCACCGGCGCCGACGTCAGCCGGGCGCTGGCGCGCCAGGCGCGCTTCTACGTCGAGAGCCGGCAGTTCCTCGAGAAGTACGACTACTTCGTCCTGCCGGTGACCCAGGTCGAGCCCTTCGACCTGACCACGCCCTATCCCACCGAGATCGACGGCCGCGCGATGGCGTCCTACATCGACTGGATGCGCTCGTGCTGGTACGTGACGATGATGGCCACGCCGGCGATCTCGGTGCCGGCGGGGTTCACGGCGTCGGGTCTGCCGGTGGGCCTGCAGATCGTCGGCCGGCACCGCGACGAGTGGAGCGTGCTGCAGCTGGCGCACGCGTTCGAGCAGGCGACGCGCCACGGCGAGCGGCTTCCGGCGGTCGCCGGCTGAGCCCGCCGCGTCGGCCGGACGATGTCCCGGTCGTCGCGACGGACTGGCTCGTGGACAGCGGTCGAGCGCACAGATAATGGCGATTCTGACGCCATGACCGCCGTCGCGAGCACCCCGTCATGGTATCGCCAGAGGTCGGCACGGCGATCCGGACCCTGTGCCAGCGTGGCGATCGCCGCGCTGCTGGTTGCTGCCTGCACGTCGGCCCCGGGCCCGCCGGATGGCGGCCCGCCTGCCGAGGTGGGGGTACGCAACGCGCACGCGATGGCCTACCACGCCGGCCGCCGACAGGTGGTGCTGTTCGGGGGCGCCGACGAAGGGGCGGTGCGCAGCGACACGTGGGGTTGGCGCGCCGCCGACCGTCGCTGGCACCGGCTGGCGGTGGACGGGCCCTCGCCACGCACGTTTGCGGCGATGGCGTACGACTCCGCGCGTGGCCAGATCATCCTGTTCGGCGGCAACCGCGTGCTCTTCGGCGCCGGCGACGAGTGGCAGACGGTGCTCGGCGACACCTGGGTCTTCGACGGCGAACGATGGCAACGGCGGGACGCGCCGGGACCCGCACCGCGCGCCGAGGCCGCGATCGCCTACGACCCGCGCCGCGACCGCATCGTGCTGTTCGGCGGATACGGGCGGGCAGCGGACGGCCGCGTTCGCTACGGGGATACCTGGGAGTGGGACGGCCGCGAGTGGCGACAGGTGGCATCGGACGGCCCGCCGCCGCGCAACGGCGGGGCCCTGGCGTACGACGAGCGGCGCCAGGTCACGGCGCTGTCGGGCGGCCCTCCGTCCCTGGTCGATCCGCAGACGTGGGAGTGGGACGGCGCCGCCTGGCGTGCCGCCGCCGGGCCGCCCCCGTCGGCGCGGTTCAACCCGGTGATGACCTATCACGCCGGGCTCGGCGGGCTGCTCCGCTTCGGCGGCTGGACCGGCACGGCCCGCGACAGCGATACATGGGTGCGGGACGGCGGCACCTGGCGCCAGCTGACGCGGTCCGGCCCGGCCGCACGCAATCACGCGGCGATGGCGTACGACACAGCGCGGGGCGTCGCGCTCCTGTTCGGCGGCCACGACGGCACTGCGGTCTTCGGAGACACGTGGGAGTTCGATGGCCAGGACTGGCGGGCGGTGGCCTCGACCCCGCCACGTCGCCGCGTTGACAACGGCCACTGAACGACGGTGGTCGGAGCGCGCGGGCTACAGGCCTTCGCTTCGCCGCCCCATGCCGACGGCGACGAGCAGCCACGCCACGGTCAGCGAGGCGAAGCCGACCACCAGCGTGACCAGCGACTCGGCGGTGCCCACGGCCATCATGCGGACCAGGTCGGCCGTCAGGTCGCGCCGCCAGACCACGCTGAGCGCGTTGACGAGGCCGAGCATGGCCCCGGCCAGCGAGGCGAACAGGCCGACGAGCGACAGCGGCCGCATCAGTGCCAGATGCCGTTCCGTCGGGCGGAGCAGGTAGGTGACGCCCATGCCGAGCGGCACGAGACCGAGCATCAGACTCAGCTTGGCGAACAACCCGGCTTGCAGGAACATCTCCATGGATACCTCTGGTGGGGTGACAGCGTCTCTCCAGGGGATCAACGCTGCCGGGGCGTCGGCGTGACGCCTGTCACGCCGGCGACGCCCGCGCGTTAGTACGGCCATGGACCGGGAGTGCGAGCTGGCGCTGGTCGAGCGGCTTCGCCGCGGGGACGGCGACGCCTTCGACGTCGTGCACGCCGCGTTCAACATCCCGCTGTTCACGTTCCTGGCCCGGCTGTCACGCCGGCGCGAGGTCGCCGAAGACCTGCTCGAGGAGACCTGGCTGCGGCTGGTGACGCATGCCCCGCGCCTGCAGCCCGACACCCGTCTCGGTCCATGGCTGTTCACCGTGGCCCGCCACCTCCACATCAGCTACCGTCGCTCCCGCCTGCTCGAGGATTCGGCGACCGCCGGCCTCGTCGCGCTGTGGCCGGTGAGCCTCGACCACTCGTCGCCGTTCGAGCTGACCGCGGCTGGCGAACTCGAACGGCGGGTCGAAAAGGCGCTGGCCGGGCTGCCGCTGGCCGCCCGCGAGGTGCTGCTGCTCGTGGCCGTAGCCGGCCTGGATCCGTCGGATGCGGCCGACGTGTGCGGCATCACGCCGGCGGCGCTGCGCCAGCGGCTGCACCGGGCCCGCGAAGCGCTGGCGAAGGCGCTGGACCGGGAAGGGGCGGAACCGGCGGCCGGAGGGATGACGCCATGTCCGACCCGATGATGCACCTGGCCGTCCTCCCGACTGCCGCGCCGGACGCCGCGCGAGCCGAACGCCTCAGGGCGCGCTGCCGGGCGCAGCTCGAACGCCGGGCGCAGCGGCCACGGCCGCCCCGCCCACCGGGGGCCCGGCTGGCGACCCGCATCTGGCAGCCGCTGGCCGTGCTGATCGGGATCGGCTATCTGGCCGAGGTGGTCGTCCTGGCCGTGCGCGTCTACGGCCTGCGCTGAAGCACCCGAGACCGCGGGCCGCCGGACGTGGCAGAATTTTCGGTTGAGCCACGACTTCCCCGTGGCACCGACACCCATGGCTGACACGACGACGAAAGAAACCCTGGGCTTCCAGGCCGAGGTCTCCCAGCTCCTCCACCTGATGATCCACTCCTTGTACGGCAACAAGGAGATCTTCCTGCGCGAGCTCGTCTCCAACGCCTCGGACGCCGCCGACAAACTGCGCTTCGAGGCGATGACCGACGGGGCGCTGTTCGAGAACGACCCCGAGCTGCGGATCCGCGTCAGCTACGACCGCGCGGCGCGGACCATCACGGTGTCGGACAACGGCATCGGGATGTCGCGCCAGGAGGTCGTCGAGCACATCGGCACCATCGCCAAGTCCGGCACGCGCGAGTTCCTCGCCAGCCTGACCGCCGACCGCGCCAGGGACGCCCACCTCATCGGGCAGTTCGGCGTCGGCTTCTACTCGGCGTTCATCGTCGCCGACCGCGTCACCCTGACCACCCGCCGCGCCGGGCTCACCGCCGAACACGGCGTGCGGTGGGAGAGCGGCGGCGAAGGCGGCTACACGGTCGAGACGGTGGAGAAGGCCGGACGCGGCACCGACGTGGTCCTGCACCTGCGCCCCGACGAGGACGAGCTGCTCAACGGCCACCGCCTGCGCGAGATCCTGCGCAAGTACTCGGACCACATCGCCATCCCCATCCTGATGAAGAAGGAACGGTGGGACGGCGAGGCCAAGGCGCAGGTGACCACCGACGAGGACGAGCAGGTGAACCGCGCCTCGGCGCTGTGGGCCCGGCCCAAGGCGGAGATCACCGAGGAGCAATACCACGAGCTCTACCGGCACGTGGCCCACGACGTGGACGCGCCACTCGCCTACACCCATGCCAAGGTCGAGGGCCTCCAGGAGTTCACGCTGCTCCTCTACGTGCCGGCGCGGGCGCCCTTCGACCTGTGGGACCGCGAGCAGCGACGCGGCGTGAAGCTCTACGTCCGCCGCGTCTTCATCATGGACGACGCCGAGCAGCTCATGCCGGCCTACCTGCGCTTCGTGCGCGGGGTGGTCGACTCGAGCGACCTGCCGCTCAACGTGTCGCGCGAGATCCTGCAGCAGTCCAGGGACGTGCAGGCGATCCGGACCGCGGGCGTCAAGCGGGTGCTGGGCCTGCTCGAGGAGCTGGCCGAGAAGGAGCCGGAGAAGTACCGGACCTTCTGGACGACGTTCGGGCGCGTGCTGAAGGAAGGTCTCCCCGAGGATCCCGGCAACCGGGAACGGCTGGCGAAGCTGCTGCGCTTCTCGTCCACCCACCACGCCGACGACGCCCAGACGGTCTCGCTCGCCGACTACGTCGGCCGCATGAAGGACGGCCAGACCGCCATCTACTACATCACCGCCGACGGCTACGCGGCGGCCCGGCACAGCCCGCACCTCGAGATCTTCCGCAAGCTCGGGGTCGAAGTGCTGCTGCTGCACGAGCGCATCGACGAGTGGGTGGCCGGGTCGCTGCACGAATTCGACGGCAAGCCGCTGCAGTCGGCGGCGGCCCGGGACCTCGACCTGAGCGCCATCGGCGGCGAGGCGCCGGCGGCCGACGAGAACACGCCGGCCGGCGAGCACGCCGACCTGCTCGAGCGCATGCGGCAGGCACTCGAGGCGCGCGCCAGCGCCGTGCGGGTGACCCACCGGCTCACCGACTCGCCGGCGTGCCTGGTCAGCAGCGCCGAGGGTCTCAGTACCAATCTCGAGCGGATGCTCAAGGCCGCCGGCCAGGACGTGCCGTCCACCAAGCCGATCCTGGAGGTGAACCCGGCCCACCCGGTGGTGCGCCGACTCGCCGAGGAGACCGACCCGGCGAAGTTCGCCGACTGGAGCCAGATCCTCTTCGATCAGGCGACGCTCGCCGAGGGCGGGCAGATCGACGATCCGGCGGCCTTCGTCAGGCGGCTGAACGAGGTGATGCTGACGCTGGCCGGGGCCGGTCCATCGCGGATCTGGACGCCGGGCAACTGACGCGCCGCAGCGGGACCCCGGTTCCGCCGTGGGACGGCGGCCCAGGGGCTGCTAGAATCCACCGGCGCCAGCCGGGAGGGGCGCCGCGCATCGCTGCGACCACGACCGCGTCGGACGACCGGACCTACCGCTGGCTGAGCGAGCCGCGCTGGTATCTCTGGGAGGGCGGGTTCCTGCTCACCGCCCGCGCCAGGGGCCTGGTCCCCGCCCATGCGCACCACGCCATCCAGGTGGTCGTCGCCCTCGACGGCGCCGTCGCCATCTGCGGCGCCGACGCGATCTGGCAGGAGTGCGCCGCCGCCATCGTGCGCCCGGACGTCGAGCACGCGTTCGACTGCAATGGCGCCCACGGCGTCATGCTGTTCGTGGACCCCGAGTCGAGCGAGGGGGCGTGGCTCTGTGGTTCGCTGTCCCGGGACGTCACCGCCCTGTCGGCGGCCCGGGCCGATGCGGTGGCACGGGAGCTGCGCATCCTGGTCGAGCAGCCCGACGAGGTCACCGACGTCGACGCGCTGGTCCGCCGCGCCGTCCAGGCGCTGCGGCCCGGCAAGGCCCCGGCCCGCCGGCTCGACCCACGGGTGACCGCCGTGCTCGACGCCATCCGGCAGTCCGACGACCTCCGACTGTCGCTGGCCGACGCCGCCGGGACGGCGTGCCTCTCGCCGAGCCGCTTCGCGCACCTCTTCAAGGAACAGGTCGGCCTGCCGTTCAGCCGCTACCTGCTGTGGCGCAAGCTGACCCGCGCCATGGTCGCCGTCGGTTCGGAACGCACCCTGGCCGCCGCCGCCCACGCCGCCGACTTCGCCGATGCCGCGCACCTGACCCGGACGTTCTACCAGATGGTCGGCATGGCGCCGTCGGTGCTGATGCGCGGCGACTTCACCGAGATCGCGTCGCCGTTCGCCATCGCGACCGAGGCGCCGGCGGTGCGCCGGTTCCCGCGTCCGGTGGAATAGCCGATTCGTTCAACGACAACAGCTGCCGCGTTCAATCGCGGCCGGTGGGGTGGATGGGAGACTCCTCGGCGTTGACCTGATGTCAACCCGCAGCCAAGGAGCCTGACCATGTCGTCCCAGTCGAACGCCTGCCCCTGCAACACCTGCCCCGGCCCGTCGTGCACCTGCGGGTGCCAGCCGTCCTCGTCTCCCAAGACGGCCTGCCGCTGCAGCCCGACCTGCTCGTGCGGCGCGGCCTGCCGCTGCGCCGAGACCTGCCGCTGCGGAGCGACGTCGTGAGCCGCCACGCATCGGCCCTCGCCCTGATCGCCGTGGCCGCCGTCGCGCTCACCGCGTGCGGCCCGACGATGATGCTGCTGCACGGCCGTGCCGCCCGGCGCCCGGCGCCGGGCGAGTTCGGCCTCGGCCCGCGTCCCTCGGCGCAGGGCCACTACGTGGCAACGCTGGTGCCGGAGCGCCCGTTGCGTCCACGCCAGATGCAGACGATCCGTGTGGCGATCGTCGACGACCGGGGCCTGCCGATCGACGGCGCCGCGCTGACGGTGGGCGGCGGGATGCCCCAGCACGGACACGGCCTGCCGACCCGCCCGCGGGTCACCCGCAGCCTCGGCGACGGCACCTACGAGATCGAAGGGGTGCGCTTCAACATGGGCGGCTGGTGGCAGTTCAGCGTGACCGTCGCCGCCGCTGCCGGCACCGACGTCGTCACGTTCAACCTGGACCTCTGAGGCCGGAGCTGCACGCCATGACCGCCCTTCGCCTGAGCCTGGCCATCGTCGCCGCCCTGCTCGCCACCATCCTCGACACCGCGGCGTCAGCGCCGCGGCCGTGGTCGGCGGCGGACCTGCGCACCGTGCGGTCGCTGTGGATCGGCGACCTCGAGCCGCTGCCTCCGGATCCCGGCAATCGCGTCGCCGACGACCCCCGTGCGGCCGCCCTGGGCGAGCGCCTGTTCGCCGACGCGCGGTTCAGCGCGAACGGGCAGGTGGCCTGCAGCCAGTGCCACCGCGCCGACCGCCAGTTCCAGGACGACCTCCCGCTCGGCCGCGGCGTCGGCACCACCACGAAGCGGACCATGCCGCTCGCCGGGGCTGCGCGGTCGCCGTTCCTGTTCTGGGACGGACGGAAGGACAGCCTGTGGGCGCAGGCGCTCGGACCACTCGAGAGCGCCGTCGAGCACGGCGGCACGCGCGCGCAGTACGCCCATGTCGTCGCCAGCCACTACCGGGCCGACTACGAAGACGTCTTCGGAGCGCTGCCGGATCTCTCCACGGTGCCCCGGTCGGCCGGTCCGGTCGGCGACCCGGCCGCAATCGCCGCCTGGGACGGGCTGAGCGGGACGCTGCGGGATGCGGTCACCGCGATCTTCGTCAACGTCGGCAAGGCGATCGGCGCCTACGAACGCCGCCTCGATGTCGGGCCGTCGCGCTTCGACACCTACGTGGCGGCCCTGGTCGCCGGCCGGCCGGCGGACGGCGTCCTGTCGGCCGACGAAGTGACCGGGCTGCGGCTGTTCATCGGCAAGGCGCAGTGCACCCGGTGCCACAACGGCCCGCTGTTCACCAACCACGACTTCCACAACACCGGCGTGCCGGCGCGACCCGGCCTGCCGGCTGACGGCGGTCGCGCGGCGGGGGCGATCGCGGTGCTCGCCGACGAGTTCAGCTGCCGCAGCCGGTGGAGCGACGCCGGCGGCCGATGCCCCGAACTCGACTACCTGACGACCGGCGACCGCTCGCAGGAGCGCGCCTACAAGGTGCCGTCGCTGCGCGGCGTCGCCGCCCGTGCCCCCTACATGCACGCCGGCCAGCTGGCGACGCTCGCCGACGTCCTCGATCACTACAACCGTGCCCCGGCCGCCCCTCGGGGCCACTCCGAGCTGGAGCCGCTCCGCCTCCGCCGTGTCGAGCTGCGCCAGCTGGAGGCGTTCCTCCGGACCCTCGACGTCGCGCCCGGCGGGCCGACCGCCGGTGACGAGCGCCCCCCGCGGTGAGCGCGCCGTCGATCTCGTCGTCGTCGGCCACGACGCCGCCGGGCTCGACGCCGCGGTCGCGGCGGCCCGGCGCGGCGATCGCGTGCTCGTCGTGCTGGGCCCGTCCTGCCCGACCAGCGCCGTCAGCCTCCGGCGGGCGCTGCGGGCCGGCGGCGCGCCGCTGCCGCGGGTCTCGGTGATGACGCGCACCGAGCTGGTGTGCGTCGATGGCATCGGCCGGGTCGAGGCGGTCGTGCTCAGGCGCGTCGGCAGCCCCCGGCTCCTCGCTTGCAACGCGCGGGCCGTCGTCGGCGACGGCGTGGGGCGATCTCGGCAATACTCGTCGGCGAGGAGTCCCGTGATGAAGCCGAAGAACACGATCTGCCTGTGGTTCGACACCGAGGCGCTGGACGCCGCGCAGTTCTACGCCGCCACCTTTCCCGACAGCCAGGTGACCGCGGTCCACAAGGCCCCGGCGGACTACCCGAACGGCAAGGCCGGCAACGTGCTCACGGTGGAGTTCACGGTGGTCGGCATCCCCTGCCTCGGGCTCAACGGCGGGCCGGCCTTCACCCCCAACGAGGCCTTCTCGTTCCAGATCGCCACCGACTCGCAGGAGGAGACCGACCGTTACTGGGACGCCATCGTCGGCAACGGCGGCAAGGAGAGCGCGTGCGGCTGGTGCAAGGACCGCTGGGGGCTGTCGTGGCAGATCACGCCCCGCGCGCTCACCGAGGCGCTGGCGGCCGGCGGCGACGAGGCCAAGCGGGCGTTCGCCGCGATGATGACGATGCAGAAGATCGACGTCGCGGCCATCGAGGCGGCGCGACGGGGCTGAGCCAGCCGAGGATCACGACGACGGCGCCGGCCCCAGGTAGCGATCGAACCAGTCGAGCACCTCGCCGATGAGGTCCGGCCGCGTGACCAGATTGCGGTGGCCGCCATCGTAGAGCACGTGGCGCTTGTCGGCCGCGGCGGCGCCGAGGGCTCGGAACAGCGGTAGCTGGTTGGACTCGACCGGGAAGATGGTGTCGTAGCGCCCGTTCACCATCAGCACCGGCGTACGGACATGGGCGGCGAAGTTGAGCGCGTTCACCTCCGGCGGCAGCCACGACGACCATCCGCCCGACGACAGCACGCCGGCGCGGAAACGTGGATGGACCGCCATGAACCGCACCGCGTGCACCGCCCCGTTGCTGATGGCGTAGAGTCCCAGCCGCTGGTGGTCGATGTCGGGACGCCCGTCGAGGTAGGCCAGCGTCTGGCCGATGTCCGCCGACCAGCGCAGAAAGCGGTCCCGCAGCTGGCCGGGCGTCAGCCCCGGCGGCGTCGGCCCGCGCTCGAGCGTGCCGCTCAACGCCGGGATCACCGCCGCGCGTCCGGACCGGACGATGAACTCGAAGGGGTAGTCGAAGTCCTCGACGCGGCGGATCACGTCGGAGACGGTCGATCCACCGAGGACGACCACGGCGGGATACGGCGGCGGCACGTGCCTGGGCAGGAAGACGTGCACCAGGACGCGCTCGTCGGGATAGGTGGCGAGGACCGACGCCGTCTCGCGCCGCCAGTAGGGCGAGGTGTCGACCGTGCGTTCGAGGCGGGCGTCGAGTGCGACCGGCTCCTGGCGGTGGAGTCCGGCATAGACCCGGTATTCCGCGTCGGTCGGCGTGACGGGAACGGGCAGCGGCGGCGCCGGCGGCGCCGAGAAGAGCGCGGCCGGCGGCGGCGAGAGCCGCTTGATGATCCTGAAGCCGACGTTGGCATCCCGGAGGAGTGGCGGCTGGAAATCGAGGTTGTTGAAGCCATACGCCGGTTCGTCCCAACCCCCGCCCAGGACGTAGAACGCGTCGTCGCGCGCCGTGCTGGTCCACTCCTTCACGTTGCCGGCCATGTCGAAACTGCCGAACGGCGACATGCCGTGGCGGGTGCCGACGGCTTCCGGCCCCTTGGCGCCGAAGTTGCTCAGCAACACGACGTTGGCGTTCTCGGTCGTGCCGGCGGCGCGCCGCCACTCGTAGAGCGAGGGCAGCGCCTCGCCGGCAAACGCGGCATACGCCATCGCTTCATACCAGCTCACCCCGCTGACCGGCAGCTGCTCTGCCCCGGGTGGGAACCCGCTCAACTCCCAGGTGGCCGGCCCCGGCCGCCCGGTCCGGTCACGGAACAGCGCCATCGCGTCGGTTCGCGACAGGGTGCGTCCGTCTTTCCGTACCGGCTCGGTCCAGTACTCCGCCTTCTGGTAACCGCCGGCGTCCACGAACCGCTTGAACTCGGCGTTGGTCACCTCGTAGCGGCCGAGCCAGTATGCCGGCAACGCTGGCCCTCCGGCCGGCTCGGACGTCGCCGGCACCCACACCATCCCGGGGGGCGCCCCGGCTGCCGCCGGCAACTCGATCGACAGCCGCTGGGTGACTTGCAGCGCGGCAGCGCCGAGAATCACGTCGGTGGTGGCGAAGCCGGCCTTGACGGCGCGGACGCGGTAGTAGCCCCAGGTCGGAATGTCACCGGCCGTGACCGGCGTCGTGCCGAGTCGTCGCCATGTCGACAAGTCGTCGCCGGCGTCCGCGGCGTAGTCCGAGATGTAGAGGTCGGCGGCCGGCGGCGTCGACTCGATCGTCACCGGCCGGGCCGCGACCCCCTCGGCGACGCGAATCAGGCCTGACGCTGCCGGCGCGGCCCGCTCCGCCTCGTCGAACAGCGCCCGCGCGGCGAGACCCCGGTCGGCCTCGATCAACCGGGAGATCTCGGGGACCGCCACGTCGTTGACCCACGCCGTGCGGGTGGCCGTACGATAGCGGCTCCAGCCGAGGACGGCGGCGCCGGCCACCAGCAGTGCGATGCACGCCGCCGCGACCCACCAGGCCTTCGAAGCGCTGCCTGGTGCCGGCACGCCACTCCGCAGCGCCTGCTCCAGCTCGCGTCCGGAGGCGTAGCGGTCGTCCGGCGCCTTCTGCAGACAGCGATTGACGACACCGATGAGATCGCGTGGGATGGCGCGATTGAATCCGGAGAGCGGCTTGGGCGTGGCCTGCAGGATGGCGGCCATGGTCTCCACGCCCGTCGCGCCCTGGAACGGCCGCTCGCCGGTCAGCATCTCGTAAACGATGGCGCCGGCGGCGAAGACATCGGACCGCGCGTCCAGCGGCCGGCCGGCAACCTGCTCCGGCGACATGTACGGCGGCGTGCCGACGATTCGCCCGGGCACCGTGAGCATCGACAGCGACTGCGTCTCGCCCTCGGGGGGCGGTGCCGCCTCGCGGGCCAGTCCGAAGTCGAGCACCTTGGCGCCGTGGGGCGTCACCATGATGTTCCCGGGCTTGAGATCGCGGTGCACGATGCCCCGCTCGTGCGCGGCGGCCAACGCCGCGGCGATCTCGGTCGCGAGCCGTCGCACGTCGTCGGGAGACGGGGGGCGTGCGGCCAGCACGTCGGCGAGCGACTGGCCCTCGACGTACTCCATGACGAGGCACGGTGACCCGTGGTGGTCGAGGATGTCGTACAGCGCGCAGACGTGCGGGTGGTTGAGGGTGGACAGCGTCCGCGCCTCGCGGATGAACCGCTGCCGGAACACCTCGTCGGCGGCGTGTTCGGGCCGTATGAACTTGAGGGCGACGACGCGGCCCAATCGGCTGTCGCGAGCCCGGAACACCCGGCCCATGCCCCCCTGTCCGAGTTCGGTCTCGAGCCGATAGGGCCCGATCTCGGCACCGGGGGCGATCGGCGGTGGTGACGGCGCGGCCATCGGCGGCATGCTAGCATCGGCCGCGAGTTCGATGAGGCGGCGCCGGCTTCCGCAGGTCCTGCTCGTGGCGATGGCGCTGGCGTGCCCGGCGACGAACCCGGACCTCGGTGCGCAGCCGCCCGCCACGCCGGCGACGGTGGTGAAGATCACCGGCGACGCGCACAAGCTGCTGCTGCGCGCCGACGGCTCGGTGGCGGGGTGGGGCCGCTTCAACCACGGACAGCTGGGTCCGGTCGCCGGCATCACCGCCGTGCGGATGCAATCGGCGGCCTTGGTCGAGATCGCGCTGCCCGGCAGGGCCGTGGACATCGCCGCCGGCACCAACTCGTCGTATGCGCTGCTCGACGACGGCACCGTGCTGGCGTGGGGCCGCGGCGACGGGGGTGAACTCGGCCTCGGCCCGGTGAAGCCGCCGCTGCTCGCCACCAGCACCACCAGCTCCGAGTATCGCGGCGTCGAGACGCCGACGCCGATCGACGGCCTGACCGAGGTGGCGGCGATCGCCGCCGCCGACTCGTCGGCCTACGCGGTGCTGCGCGACGGCACCGTGCGCGCCTGGGGTCGCGACGCCATCGGTGATGGACGCGCCCCGAGCGAGTTCGGAGGACCGTCCAGGACGACCGGGCCGGCGTTCCGGCCCGTGGCGGTGCCCGGCCTCGACGGCGTCGCCGCCGTGTCCACCGGTGGCGGCATCGTGCTGGCGCTCACCCGGGAGGGCCGGGTCTACTCGTGGGGCCGGAACTTCTACGGCGCGCTCGGCCGCCCGCCGCGGATCGAGCTGTCGCTCGACACGCCCGGCGAGATCCCCGGGCTCACCGACGTCATCCAGGTGCGGGCCGGCGCCGGCGTCTCCACCGCGCTCAAGAAGGACGGCACGGTGTGGGTGTGGGGGTCGAACTGGCAGCAGCAGTTCGGCTTCCCGGCGCCCACCGATCAGCCCGGCCCCGACCGCGGCTGGGTGCTCGAGCCCCAGCCGGTGCCTGGCGTCACCGGCGTGGTGGAGATCGCGCTGGGCCTCACCGGCCGCCACACCCTGGCGCGGCTGAAGGACGGCACGCTGCGGGTGTGGGGCAACACCGACTGGGGGCAGCTCGGCACCGGCGCCGGGCCCGGCTATCAGCCGCGCCCGGTGTCGATCAAGATCACCGGCGTCGCGGCAGTGTTCGCCGCCGGCAACAACTCGTTCGCGGTGCGCACCGATGGCGCGCTGTGGGCGTGGGGCGCCGGGGGACGCGGGGAGTTTCCGCTGACGAGCGACCTCCGCGTGCCGGCGCCGGCACCGCCGGGGCTGCGCTGAGCCGCGAACCGACGCGCCCCGAGGCAGTGGTCAGCGCGACTCGCTGGCGTAGCCCTGTTCCAGGGTCATCTGCCACTCGACGTTCGCCGCCTCGATCACGAAGTGGCACCAGCGCGGCTCGTCGGCGATGTCCACCGTCGCCGCGCCGACGCCCTGCGCATCGACAATCGTCTGGAGGAATCGACCCGAGACCGCGCTGTGCAACGTCACGGTCAGGCGCCCGGCGCCGGGTGACGTCTCGCTCGTCGTCCGCCAGCGCAGCCGCATCGCCGCCATCGACACCTCGAACGACTCGGTCTGACGGCTGAGTCCACCCGACCAGCTGCCGATCTCGCGCCACGTCAGCGGTCCTGGAGCCGGCGGCGGCGCCGCTTGAGCTGCCGCCTCGCGCCGACATCCGCCCGTCCACAGCGCAGCGAGGACGAGCACGGCGGCGGCCGTTCTGGAAGGGCGTCTCACGAGTCGTGACGGGATCGCGTGCAGTATACGGGCTGACCGCCGGATGCGCCCGACGTGAGCCTGGCGGTAGCATGCACCGGTGAGCGGCCCGACGCGCTTCCAGGCTCCCGGTTCAGGCCGCGCGGCGTCGAGCGGCTTCGGCCTGCCGAGCGACCTGCTGCGCGCGTCGCGCACGCGGGTCCGGACCCTGGCGCTCCTGGTTCTCATCGGCGCCAGTCCCGACTTCGTCCTGACGGTCGGCCAGGCCCTGGCGCGGCTGGTCACCGGCGCCGGCGAGTTTCCCGCGGCGGTCCCGTTCGCCTACAACCTGCTCACCGTGGCCAGCGCGCTTGCCATGCGGCAGGCCGCCGGCAGCGCCCGGGTCCCCGACGGCAGGCTCCTCCATCTCGCGCTCGGGTTCCAGGTCTTCCTGTGCCTGATCCTCTCGATGGCCAACCCGGACGCGTGGTACGAGGACACGGGTACCCTGCCGCGGCTGACGTGGGTGACGCCGCTCATCATCCTGTTCCCGCTGGTCGTGCCGTGCCCGCCGCGCCTGACCCTGCTGGCCGCCATCCTGTCGGCGGCGATGCGGCCGATCGGGTTGTTCCTGCTCGTCCTCGCCGGCCGCGTCGCGGCCGACGGCGAAGACTTCCTGATCTCGTTGTTCAACCCGGCGATCGCGGTCGTCTTCGCCTATTTCGGGTCGCGCGTGGTCTACGGCCTCGGCGTCGAGGTCGAAGCGGCGCGGCGCCTGGGCAGCTACACGCTGGAGCACCGCATCGGCAGCGGCGGCATGGGCGAGGTGTGGCTGGCGCGCCACCGCCTGCTGGCGCGGCCGGCCGCGGTGAAGCTGATCCAGGCGGGTCTTGGCGACGTCATGGGATCGCCGGAGAGGTCGGTCGTGCTGCAGCGCTTCGAGCGCGAGGCGCAGGCGACGGCGGCACTCCGCTCGCCGCACACCATCGAGCTCTACGACTTCGGCACGAGCGACACCGGCCAGTTCTACTACGTCATGGAGCTGCTCGACGGCCTGGACGCCGACACGCTCGTCCGCCGCTTCGGCCCGCTGCCGCCCGAGCGGGTGGTCGCGGCGCTGCGGCAGGCCTGCCACTCGCTGGCCGAGGCCCACGAGGCGGGACTGACGCACCGGGACATCAAGCCGGCCAACATCTTCCTGTGCCGCTACGGCCGGGACTTCGACTTCGTGAAGGTGCTCGACTTCGGCCTCGTGAAGACGTCCGCGGAGGGCCCGGCCGCGGCGACGACCCTCTCCGTGGCGGGAGTGGTGGCCGGCACCCCGGCCTTCATGGCGCCCGAGCAGGCCCGCGGCGACGACGGCGTCGACGCGCGCGCCGACCTGTACGCCCTCGGCTGCGTGGCCTACTGGATGCTCACCGGGCAGCTCGTGTTCGACGGCAGGAACGCCATCGACCTGCTGCTGCAGCACGCCCAGGCGACACCGGTTCCGCCGTCGGCGCGCACCGCCGTCCCGGTGCCGCCGGCGCTCGACGCCATCGTCCTGGCGTGCCTCGAGAAGGACCCGGCGAAGCGGCCGCAGAGCGCGACCGAGCTGTCGCAGCGACTGGCGGACTGCCCGCTCGAAGCGCCGTGGACGAACGACCGGGCGCGCGAGTGGTGGACGGCGCACCACCAGGGCGGCGCGACCCAGTCAGTGCTGCCGGGTTCACAGGAGACGAGGCCGGCCCCGCGGTCCGCCGCGGCATCTGGCGCATGACGTGGACCAGGCACCAGACGTGGCGGACGGCGGAGAGCGTGGGCGCCGCCTGCGCTCGACCATCAGCGCGGGCTCATCGTCCGTCGCCGGACGCGATCGACAGCCGGTCGTTTCTCACCAGGAAGCGCCCATCGATGCGGATCGGGAGCGGGTCGCCGCCGAGCGGCGCCTCCACCGGCCCGGGTCGCTGGGCGTGGACGTGCAGGTGCGGTTCCCCGGTGTTGCCGCTGTTGCCGGCACGTCCGATCGGCGTGCCGCGGCGCACCGGCTGCCCGGTGCGTACGGCCACCGACCCGCTCTGCAGATGGCCGAGCAGCACCCACACCCCGTCACAGTCGAGCAGCACGTGATTGCCTGCCATGTGCGCGCGGTCGGTCTCCGGCGGCGGCATGTCGGGAGCGCCGTCTTCGGCGGCGATCACGCGCCCCGTGCAGGGCGCGACGACGGGCTCGCCGAAGATGCCGTAGGCGGCCGGATCGCGCGGCAGCACACCACGGGCGCGCAGCCCCAGACGGTCGATCTTCACGAGATCGACGCCGTAGCTCTGCCCGCGATACGGCCGGAACCGCTCGCCGTCGAGGGTTGCCAGATGGGCGCTGAGGAGCTGGCTCATTCCGCCGTTGACGACCAGATAGGTGCCGCTCGTAAACGGCGACGCGAGTTCGACGGTCCCGGCCGGTGCGCGCCGTCCCCGCCAGGCGACGGCAGTGATGGTCGCCGCCGCAACGGCCCCGACCGTGCCGGCCGCGATCACCATCCACGGCCAGCGGGCCCTCGCCGTCGTTCGTGCCGGCCACCGGCGAACGGCGCGAGCCACCGCCACCACCAGCACGCCTCCGTACAGCCACGGCATCCACCAGGGCAGGACCAGCCAGAGACCGGCGACGCCAATGGCGACCAGGTATGCGGTGGTGAAGAGGATGAGCGCAGCGTGCGCCAGCGGCGTGGCCGTGCCAGCGGCGATCGCCGACAACAGCGCGATCGGCACCAGCGCCTGCAGCACCAGCGGGAGGCCCACCGAGAACCAGATCATGAGGAGCGTCGGCCGGGGGACGTCGCCCCGTCGCCGTGGTCGAGCACGTCGTCGATGGGCCGCCGCGGGGTCGCCGGCAGCGCCGCCGCCGGATATCCCAACCGGAGCAGGATCTGAGGCACTCCGCTCCCCCCGACCACCGCACCCAGTTCCGAGCGCAGCGCCGTGACCTGGATCGACTGGTTCAGATAGGAGGCCTGCAGGCCGCGACGGCACCCGGTGAGCAGCAGGTGCTCGAGCGCCTGACCGGCAAACAGCCAGTCCCGCGGGGAGTCGCCGGTCGTCTCGAGGAGCGCCAGCAGCGGCGACCCCTCGGTCAGCGCCCGATCCGTGGCCCCCGTTCCCTCACCCATGTCGAACGTCCGGACGACGAACTGCGCCAGGGGTACGGGCAGACCGGGCAGCGTCAGGCCGTCGCCGCGGCGGCGGGGATGCATCCAGAGCGCGAGTTCACGGCGCCACCGCGGATCGTCCCAGAGGCGTCGATCGGCCTCGGCCACGAGCGCTCCGACCTCATGCCGGGTGGCCTCGCCGCCGACGGTGAGGCAGGTGGCGCCTTCGGCGGCGGCCGCCGCCGCCAGCGCCTCGACCTCGTCCGCCTCGACGGCGCGGTCGGTGAAGCGACGGCGATGCGTGCGCCGTTCGGTGAGCGCCGGCCACAGGTCGGCGAGCGGTTCCGGTGACCCCATTCCGCAGGTCACCCGGGCGAGCCAGTCCGGATCCGCCGCGTCGGGCAGCATCGAGACGGCAACCGGCACCTGCCAATGGGCGGCGGCGACCCGCAGATTGAACAGCGCAGCGCCGCAGCTGATGTGCAGTTCGCGATCGTCGGGGTCGTTCACCGGAAGGGCGCGCCGCCGGTCGGCGTAGAGGTCCACGGTGGCGTTCCCGGTCCGGAAACGCCACGGCTGCGTGTTGTGACTGGACGGGGCGAGCACGGCGGCCTCAACCAGCGCGCGCAGCTCGAGTGGCGTCGTGGCGTTCATCATGTCGTCTCTCGGACCAGGCCGCTGCATGCTTCGTACCCGCCGCCGCCGACGAGTTCAGCACCGCAAGCGGATAGACGCCGCGCGGATTCGCCGCCGGCGGGCCGCGGGCCAGCCGCGAGACGCGGAATATTCCCGGGCGTGGTGGCTTCGTCGTCCGGCCGACGCGGGGCACGCGGCATGGCGGCGCCCGCCAGCCCGGGGCCCCCGGTAGAATCACTCATGCGCGTTTCGCCCCAGGTGATGACCGCCGCGCAGTCGCAGCTGGTTCGCGGCGTGCGCACGGTGCTCGAAGACCTCCTGGCCGCGCTGGTCAGGGCCGCGGCCGAACCCGGCGACGAAGCCACGCTGCGCACATCCCTCCAGCACCTCGACGACTTCTTCCTGCTCGTCGTCGTCGGCGAGTTCAACGCCGGGAAGAGCGCCCTCATCAACGCCCTGCTCGGTGAGCGGGTGCTCCCCGAAGGCGTCACGCCCACCACCGCCGACGTCCAGATCGTGTTGCACGCCGACCATGCCGCCGACGTGCCGGCGGGCGACGTGCGCCGCGTCCATGGCACCGCGCCGCTGCTCCGCGACGTCCACCTGGTGGACACCCCAGGCACCAATGCCATCACCCGGGAACACGAGGTGCTGACCCGGCGGTTCGTGCCGCGCGCCGACCTGATCCTGTTCGTCACCTCGGCCGACCGGCCGTTCACCGAGAGCGAGCGGCAGTTCCTGACCCAGATCCGCGAGTGGGGCAAGAAGGTCGTCATGGTCGTCAACAAGGCCGACCTGCTCGAGACCGCGGCGGACACCGACCAGGTGCGCGCGTTCGTCCGCGACAACACCAACGCCCTGCTCGGCTTCGTGCCGGAGCTGTTCCTGGTCTCGGCGAAGGCGGCGCTGGCGGCGCGCGCCGCCGCCGATGCGCCGGCGCTCGAGCGGTCGCGCCTGCCGGAGCTGGAAGGCTACATTCTCACCACCCTGAACGACCGCGAACGCTTCCGGTTGAAGCTTCTCAACCCGCTCGGCGTCGGCCACCGGCTGGCCACCCAGTACGCGGCGACCGCGGATGCGCGGCTCGACCTGCTGCGCGACGACGAAAAGGCGGTCGACGAGATTCGCGCCCAGCTCAGCGGATTCCGGCGCGAGATGGGCCGCTCCTTCCAGCTGCGGCTGGCCGACGTCGACAACGTCCTCCACCAGTTCGAGGATCGCGGCGACCGGTTCTTCGACAGTACGGTGCGCGCCGGGCGGCTCTTCGATCTCCTGAACAAGAGCCGGATCCGGCTCGAGTTCGAACGGGCCGTCATCGCCGATCTCCCGCAGGACGTGCAGGCGCGCGTCGACGGCATCATCGACTGGCTGGTGTCGAGCGACCTGCAGCAGTGGCGCGAGATTCGCGATCGCCTGGCGCGCCGGCGCAGCGAACATGCGGAGCGGATCGCCGGCCAGCTGGCCCACGGCTTCGAGTACGACCGCGCCCGCCTGCTCGACACGGTGGGCAAGGCCACGCAGGAGGCGCTCGAGGCGCACGACCAGCGCGCCGAGGCCGCCCGCATGGCCGAGTCGGTGCAGATGGCCGTGGCCAACGCCGCGTTGCTGGAGGTGGGCGCGGTCGGCCTCGGCACCGCCGTGTCGGTGCTGGCGACGACGACGGCGGCCGACGTCACCGGCATCCTCGCCGCCGGGGTGCTCGCCACCGTCGGCTTCGTCGTGCTGCCGCGGCGGCGCCAGAAGGCGAAGCAGGAGCTCCACGACCGCGTGGCGCAGATGCGCCGCCAGTTGACTGCGGCGCTGTCGGCGCAGTTCGAGCGCGAACTCGACCGCATCGTCCGTCGCGTCGAGGACGCGATTGCCCCTTACGTCCACTTCGTGGACGGCGAACGCACCGCGCTCAGGCAGCGCCGCGACGAGCTGGCGGCGATCCTGGAACGATCGGCGGCGCTGCGACGGGACGTGGAAGCGCTGTGACCGCCTGCACACCGCCCGACTCCGGTGTGAATCAGCCGAAGCGGATCCAGAGGAGCAGGACGACGATACCGAGCGGCACCACCGCCACGCCCATCGCCGCCTGTGAGCCCGTGGCCGTCAACGCCACGTGCTCGGCCTGCGGCGTCGTCGAGAGCAGGAACGGGCGAGCCCCGGTGCCGCGGGCGATGGTGGCGCGTGTCACCTGGCGGGCCCGTGCGAACAGCGCGTCGTCGCGCCTGGCGTCGGCCAACGCGTCGTCGTCGCCGTCGTCGCTGGCCGCGTCCTCAACGTCCTCGGCGACGACGTCGTCGTCCTCCTCCTCCTCGTCGGCGGGGGCGAACCGGCCGCTGGTGAACTCGCCCAGCACCAGCAGCGGATCGCCGGCATAGACGCGCGCTTCGCTGTAGCGGTACTTGGTGTTCGGGGTACCTGCGATCTCGACCATGCCGGTGGCCGATTCGGTGGGCCCGACCTTGGCGGGGTTGCGATCGGTGGGGGTCTCGGCGGCGCCGTACCACACGCTCTTGTCGGTCGGCGTCACCTCGGCGCGGTGCGGATCGACCACGCACGCCCCGGTGGAGTCGCGGACCAGGAACGGCGCGCCGCTGGTCCATTCGCGGACCGGCTTCCAGCCGAGGTCGCTGTCGCGCCCGGCCCCGATTCGCTCGTAGCGCTCGACCCTGGCGTGGTACCACGCGCACGGCCACTGGGTGAGCGGCGCCTTCACGTCGGCGCCGGGAAGGAGTTCGATCCGACCTTCGAACTCGCGATAGCCGTCTTCGGCCATGCCGATCGGCGAGGTCGGCGTGTCGCGCACCACCGCCGCACGCCGGCGGGCGTGCACGCCGGCGAACAGCGCGACGCCGGCCATGGCCAGGAAGAACGCGACGATGACGAGGAAGACGGGCAGGGGGAGCGCCGCAATCATGGCGGCCGAGTATGCTCCGACTCAGCCGTGCGCGGCAACGCGCCGAGTCGAGGCTCGGGGCGCCCGCCCGGCCCGTCGCGTCACTTGGACATTCGGGACCGGCCCTCGCGGGCCAGCCAGCCGATCCACGCGGCCAACGGCGCCGACCAGCCGAGCGGCGCGGTCAGGTCCTCCTGCCACTCGCCGCCCCGCTGGGCGTCGAAGGGCCGCATGGCCAGCCGCCCGCACTCGGTTCCGCCCTCGTCGAGGCGGAAGGTCGTGCCGTGGCGGTCGAGCGGCGTGAGGGTCATCGTCCGGCCCGACACGTCGAGCTCGAACTCGGCGAGCGGGTGGCGGTGGAGGGGCCGGCTGGCGTCGAAGGCGTGCATCCGGCCGTGGCGCTTCGCCGTCGCGATCACCCGGCCGGCCTGCACCAGCTGGTAGCGGAACCCGTTCCAGGGGGCGGCGAGCTTCATCTCGTAGTCGAGCCCGCCAACCTCGGCCTTCAGGTTCTGGATGAAGAAATTGACCTTGCGGAACGCCGCCACTTCCTGGTCGCTCTCGCCGACGCGGACTTCCTGGCTCCGATGGTTGCGGCTGTCGATCTGGTAGTCCACGGGCAGGCCTCCTCTCCGGCGGGCGTCACCGCGCCAGACTACATGAGGACTGCCGTGGACGTGCCGGTCGTCGCCGCTGCCGTCCGCCCGGCGGCGGCCAGCCCACGGCAGAGCTCGGCCGTGGCCGCGCGATCACCGGGCGTGGGTGGTGTGGTCGCCGGGATGTCCCTGTGCGCCGCGATGATGGGCGCAGGTGACCGCGGGATTGAAGGGCGCGAAGACGCCGTTCGGGTTGTCGCGGTAGAGCCACACGTGGCGATCGAAGTGCGGCTCGAACATGTGGGCCTCGTCCAGGGCGGTGGCCGGGTCGTCGCGCATGTCGTCGTAGGGCACGCCGTAGTAGCTCGGCGGCGCGGCGCGACCGCCGGCGCGCCAGGCGTCGGCGAAGACCAGGTTCTCGACCGCGACGAGCTCCAGCGAGCCGTCGGCCTGCGGTTCGTAGATGAGGATGGCGGGCTGGCGGAAGTCGGTGTGCGTGCCGGTGCCCGACACCCGCGGCGCGGGCGGCGCGGTGATGCCCAGCAGGTCGGGACGGAAGTAGTGCACGCCCATCGCGCCCAGCGTGGCGGGGCGTCCCATCATCTCAGCCGAGTCGCACAGGTCGTACGGATCGCGGATGTAGCCGGCGGCGAGCGCGGCGTTCACGTCGCGGAAACGCTCGGTTGCACGGCGGACGTCGTCGAGCGTCGGCTCGCCCGCACCCGGCGTCCCGCCGGGGTCGGCCGTTGCTGCGACGGGCGCGCCGACATCGGGGGAACGACGAGCGCGGCCTTCGGCCACGAGCATGCCGGCGCCGAGTGCGGCCAGGCCCACGAGTGAAACGATCGTCAGAGTTCGCGTCATGGTCGTCACCTCCACGTGACGCCTGCGACTGTATCGAGCCCTGGGCGAGCCGGACGCTAATCTGTTCCTACCGGAACCTTAAAAAGACCGTAAGCGGCGCCTTCAGGCGCAGACACGGCGGATGACGTCGGCGTAGACCCGCGTGCAGGTGAGGATCTGCGACACCGAGGTCCAGCGGTCGGCGCCGTCCATGTCGCCCGACGGCCCGTAGAGCACGCTGGGAATGCCCGCCGCGGCCAGGTGGGAGGTGTCGTTGCCGGAATAGCCGTTGGGCAGCACGACGCCGACGTGCGGCGCGGCGCCGGCCACGTCCTCGACCGATGCCGCCACCGTGCGGACGATCGGGGCGTCGGCGGCGATCGAGAACGGCAGCATCACCTCGCGCAGGATCCGCCGCTTCGGCTCCATCGGGAACTCGAGCTCGTAACGGAGGCCGGACACGGCGTCGAGCGCGCCGCGCACCTGGGCGAGGATCGACACTGGCGTCATCCCCTGCGTGAAGCGCACGTCCACGTAGAGGGTGGCGAAGTCGGGCACCCAGTTGGGACCGCGCAGCTCCGTGTCGCGGCCGCGGCCGCCGATGATGCTGCCGACGTTCAGGCGGGGCAGGCCCGGCAGGTCGGGATCGGGCGGCCCGGTGAGGGTCATCGCCTCCAGCGCCGTCACCGCCTGCCCGGCGCGCAGGATGGCGTGCTCGCCCTCGTCCTTGCGTGAGATGTGGGCGGTCCGGCCGAGGACGTGCACCGCGAACTGCATGACGCCGGCATGTTTGGTGAGCACGTTGCCGGCGCCGTGGGGTTCGCCGACGATGGCGGCGTCGGCGCGCACGCCGGCCTTCAGCAGGCGTACCGTGCCGATGCCGCCCTGCAGCTCGCCGACGACACAGGCGACGACGACGTCGCCGCGGCGGGGCATGCCGGCGCGCTTCACCGCCAGCGTGCCGGCGATCATCGCCGCCAGGCCGCCCTTCATGTTGCCGATGCCGGCCCCGTAGAAGCGGTCGCCTTCGATGGCCGGCTGCCACGGGTCGCGGGTCATGCCGGCGGGCAGCGGGTCGATGTCCATGTGGCCGTTGAGCATCAGCGTTCGGCCGCCGCCGCTGCCCTTCAACCGCGCTACCACCTGGACCCGGCCGGGGTCCACCTCCATGAGCTCGGCCTCCAGGCCCTCGCGCAGGAACAGCCCGCGCAGGAACTCGGCCACCTGCTGCTCTTCGGTGGTGAAGCTCGGAATCCGCGCCAGCGCGCGGGTGAGCTCCAAGACCTCGCGGTCGTCCACGGGGACCGGCGTTCGGACCGGCGGCACTGGCCGCCCGGCCGCTCCCTGGGCACGGGCCCGGAGGGGCCACGCCGTCAGGCCGGCCGCGGTGCTCAGGAGGAACCGTCGCCGTGACGGACACGGCAGCGCGAACATGGGCGGACCTTACCACGGCCCCGGCCGGCGAACCGGGCCGCTATACTTCGTCGTGGACGCATCGGCAGAACCGCCGACCTGGCCAGTACTACGGAGACTGAGATGACCCGACTCGCCCTCGTCTGTGCCCTTGCCGGCCTGGCCCTGCTCCCCGCGGCCGTTGAGGCCCAGACTCCCACCACCCCGGCTCCGCCGCGGGCGGTGCGCCAGCCGTGGGAGAAGTTCACCATCGAAGGGCAGCCCGTCGATCGCCGGGCTCCGGAGCTCGACACCGATTACCCGGTTTTTCCGGGGCAGACGCGGGCGCCGTATCACAAGACCGTGGACATCGAGGTGACGACCATCGCCACCGGCCTCGACGTGCCGTGGGCGGTGGAGCTGCTGCCGAGCGGCCGGTTCCTCATCACCGAAAAGGCCGGCCGGCTGCGGATCCTGAACCAGGACGGATCGACGCTGCACACGATCACCGTCAACATGCCGCCGGTGTACTTCCGCGGCCAGGCCGGCCTGCTCGACGTGGCGCTCGACAAGGACTTCGCCACCAACCACCGCATCTTCTTCGTCTACCTGCGCAACCTCGACGAGACCACCTGCGCGCACGCGGTGGACAGCGCCATCCTCGACGAGACCGCCGGCACGATCTCGAAGGTCACGACCATCTTCCAGGCGGCGCCGTTCACCAACCGAGCCGTGTCGCAGTCCGGCTCGCGCATCGCCGTCGACCCGAAGGACGGCAACCTCTTTGTCGCCGTGGGCGATCGCTCCACCGGCGATCCCCTGCCGCTGCAGGCGCAGCACCTCGACACCTACCTGGGCAAGGTGATTCACATCACCCCCGAGGGCAAGCCGGCGCCGGGCAATCCGTCGCTGGGCCTGCCCGGCACCTGGTCCATGGGCCACCGGACACCGCAGGGGCTGACCTTCGCGCCCGACGGCCGGCTGTGGGAGGTCGAGCACGGCCCGCGCGGCGGCGACGAGCTGAACCTCATCGAGAAGGGCAAGAACTACGGCTGGCCGGTGATCGTGCACGGCATCAACTATCCCGGTACCAAAATCGGCGACGCCATCGTCGAGAAGCCGGGGATGGAGCAGCCGCGCTACTACTGGGACCCGGTGATCGCGCCGTCGGCCCTGGCCTTCTACAAGGGCGATCTCTTCCCGCAGTGGAAGTCGAGCGCGCTGGTCGGCGCGCTGGCCGGCCAGGCCCTGTTCCGGCTGGAGATCGGCAAGGACGACAAGGTCGTCAACGAGGAACCGCTGCTGCTCGACCTGGGCGCGCGTCTGCGCGACGTGCAGGTGTTTCCCGACGGCGCGGTCTACGTCCTCACCGAGGGCGCCAACGGCAAGCTGCTGAAGCTGACGCCCAAGGCCGGCACGAGCCGGAGGTAGCCGACCAGCTCAGAACGTCCCGCCGGCTCCTGCTCCGCCCGAGCGCCCGCCGGAGAAGTACGGGTCGTCCGGCCCGGGCGCCGGGCGCGCCGGTTCCGTGGGCGGCGTCGCGACCGAGATGAGGCTGCCGAGCTGAACCGCGGCGGCGTCACTGTCGACGAGCGGGCGGGCGGTGAAGCCGTTCCGTTCGCCATCCGCTCCCGCCGACAGCCACCGCCGCAGCCCGAGCGAGAGGGCGACGAGCCCGACGCCGAGCAGCACCGGATCCCAGGGCTGGCGTGGCCAGCCCAGGTAGGCCTTGTTGGTGACGAGCGTGGCCAGGGCGGCCGCCAGGGCCACCCGTACCAGCAACGGGTCGCGCTCGACGACCGCCGCACGCCCAAAGGCGACCGGCAGCAGCCAGACCATCGGCCCGCTGCTCCACCGGAACCAGTCGGCCACGGTTCGGGAGAACCACTCGGGCAGCACGAAGGCGTTGAGCGCGAGGTAGGCGCCGACGGCTGCTGCGGCCCGAACGACTTCCGCGTCCCCCTGGCGCACGTCGTCCACCGCCCGCTGGCGCAGCCGGGTTGCGGCGGCGTAGCCCGCGGCGCAGACCACGGCGGCGAACACGCGCTTGAACTCCGTTCCCACCGAGCGCGACGCCATCGGCAGGAGCGCCGTCGCGTACAGCGCCCCGACCGCGGCGTACTGGAAGCCGAACAGTCGATACGCCGCCCCGGCGGCAATCGCGGCGGTCGTCATCGCGAAGCACCACGCGACACCGACCGAGTTGCTGTCGATCGCCTCGGCGCCGAGCAGCGCGGCGGCGAACCCGAACAGCGCCACGGCGCCCATCACGAGCGCTTCCTCGACGCCGTAACGATACAGTCGCCCGCTTCGTGCGAGCAGGGTGGCCGTGCCCCACGCCGCAGCCCCGAGTGCGGTGGCGGTGAACGCCGTCGCGATCTCGGAACTCATGTTCGTCGCCAGGACGATCAGGCCGAACGTGGCGGCACCGGCGATGACGGTGAACGCGGCGAGGCCGAGCCGCAGCATCAGGCCGGTCCGGCGCAGGCCGGTCGCGAGATCCGCCCGCAGCAGCGGCTCCTGCGCCGAGGTCAGCAGGCCGGCCTTCTGCCAGTCGCGCAGCGACCGGTCCAGCCCGACGCGGACTTCGTCCTCGACGGCGTAGTGCCTCATGCCTGCCGTCCCATCCGGCGCGACAGCCCGACCAGGCCGACGATCATCGCGATGGCCGAGAGGATCACGTACGAAAACGAGGCCTCCATGCCCGGAGAGTGGCGGAGCAGCTCCCCGCTGACGCTGACGTAGCCGGCGAACGCGCCGTAGACCACGAAGCTGAAGCGGCGCCAGCGGACGCCGCCCGCCACGCCGAGCGCGGCCGCGGTGACGGCCACCGCCAGCCACGGCGACAGCCCGTCGCTGTCGAGCACGCTCCACGTCAGCGTCGTCAGCACGACGATCGCCGCCACCTGCAGGTACGCATCCAGGAAGTGCCGCTTGATTCCCAGGCGCCAGGTCGTGACGCCGATCGCCGCCACGATCATCCCGAAGAGCAGGACCATGAGCCGCGCCGGGCCGCCTTCGAACCAGGCGAAGCGCGACACCGACACCCCGAACCAGCCGCCGAGCGTGGCGATGCCGAGCGAGAGCACGAACCGGTTGTCGAAGCGATAGGCGGCGGCGAAGTAGACCACCGCCGATGCCAGCAGCAGGCCGTCCCACCGCGCCTGGAGAAACGGGTAGCGGTACTGTGCGTAGCCGAGCTCGACGCCGAGCAGGAGACAGCCCAGGTACAGGACGTAATCGAGGACCAGCGAGGCCGACGTCACCCGCCCGGTGGAGTAGGGCGGCGCTGTCGCAAAAACCCAGGCAAAGCACCCGGCAACCAGTACGGTGGCGGGGCCGAGGATCGCGAGATCGCCCCAGCGGTCCGCGTAGGTCCGCGCCGTCCACGCCAGCCCGCCGGCGATGGCCAGCACGCCGAGATAGAGCAGCGCGTTCAGCTCGACGAACAGCGACATGCGCCGCCGCGAGACGATGGCGCCAATCGCGTCGTGCTGGTCGGACGAGATGCGGCCGTCGGCCGCCCAGGCGTCGAGATACTGCTGCACCGTGCGCACGCGGCTAATCTATCAGCGCAAGGACAGGCGCCGCCGGCCGGTGGCCATCCGGTCACGCGTGGACGAGACTGTGGCCCGGCACGGAGCCGCCATGAGACGCACGCTGCTGGTCGCCTCGCCGCCGTCGCCATTTCCGCTCTCGATGACGCCGCCCAGCCGGCGGCGTCAGAGCCCTGCCGTACGGGGACCGGCGCGGTTGAAGCCCCTACGTGGAACGGTGAGCGGCACGTAGGGCAGCCTTTCAGGGCTGCCGAGCCGGCAGGGCTGAAGCCCTGCCCTGCGTTGAATCGGCCGCGGTCAGACCGCCAGCAGCGGCAGCGGCACCGCCTGCCCCGTCGTCGCGCTGCGATGCACCGCCTCGGTCCACTCCATGTAGTGCACGCCGATCTCGAACGTGTTCATGGTGACCGGCTCGAGTCCGCGAATCGCCCGGATGAATTCGGCCTCGACGCGTGACACCGCCTGGCCCTCTGGCGGGTTGGGGATCTCGGCGAGCTCGGTGTCGCCCCGCCGCCCGCCGCGCACCGTCTGGCGGTCGTCGACATGGAGGGTGCCCTCCGCGCCGTGGATCCATGTCTGGTTGCCGCTCGACAGGCCGGTGGTCTCGCTGAAGCGCATGTGGACCTGGGCGCCGCTGGACAACTCGTAGAGCACGTCCACGTGATCGGGCAGCAGGGCCGCCACCCGCTGGCCGTCGGCGGCACGGCGATACGGCACGTGGATCGTGGCCATCGCCATCACGCGGGTGCCGCGACCGAGCCAGCGCATGACCGACTCGTAGGTGGAGCCGAGGGTCATGACGTTCAGGCCGCTGAACTCCTGGCTGTGACGCCAGTCGAGCTCGCCGGCGGTCGCGGCGAAGCTGCGGCCGAGGCGCTGGATCTCCACGGACAGCAGATCGCCGACGTACCCCTCGGCGAGGAGCTTCCTGAGCAGGTTGTCCACCCGGTAGCTCGTCGAGGTCGGCACCAGCTGACACACCAGGTCCGGATGACGGAGCGAGGCCGCGAGCATCTCGCGGGCTTCACGGGCGTTGTTGGCCATGCGCGCCTGGCACAGCACGTGTTTGCCGGCCCCGAGTGCGGCCAGCGTCAGGGTGTGGTGCATGTACGGCCAGGTGCCGATGCAGACGGCGTCGACGTCCCGATCGTCGAGCAGCGCCTTCCAGTGCGGATAGGCCTTGGGGATGCCGAACTGGGTGGCGACCCGCTGGCTCGACGCCAGGCTGGTGTTGGCCACCGCCACCAGCTGGCACTCGGGAATGCGGCGGAACGCCGGGATCATCACGTCGCGGACGTTCTCGCCGGCGCCGATGAGGCCGATCCGGACGGCTCCGCCCGGCGCGGTCTGGCTGGCGGCCCCTGCAAAGGTCGCCGCCGCTGGCAGCGCGCCGAGGGCGAGGAACTCGCGTCGTCCGACGCCCGCGATGTCCGGCCGGTCGGTGCTGTCTGCCATGCTGTCCTCTACCGCTTCTTCGCGGCGGTGCGTTCCTGGTAGCGGGCCCCACGCAGCACGCCCTCGACGGCCCGGTTGCCCTCGTGGCATGCGTATTCGTAGATGCGATACTCGTCGTCCCTCGTCAGCGGAAACGCCAGGGTCCACGGCCGCGTGAACACCGCCGGATCCTCGATCCGGGCTTCGTAGTCGATCCGGTTCGGCCCGGTCCTGGTGAAGCGCTCGACGATCGTCAGCGCCGTGCTCTGCGGGATGCCCTTGATGCGGCCCGACGCCGCGCTGGTCGCGATCCAGTTCCGGTCGTCGAACCGGGTCGTCTCGACCACCAGCGTGTCGCCCTCCCAGCGACCGCGCGAATCGCCCTCCAGGTGGCGGAGACGCGGCGCCGGCGGTACGCCGCCGGCGAGCGGGATGATTCGCGCGTCGTGGATCATCTCGGCGTGGATCACGACGTAACCAGGCGTCTGCACGATCTGGTACGCGTTGTTGTAGCCGGCCGGGATGACCCACCCGGGCACGCCGCGCGAGAGGCACCGGTCCCATGTGCTCATGAACTCGGGGTGCTCGGTGCTGCGCCGCAGCGCCTCGTCGCGGCGGGCCTCGGCGTCGGGACGGACCGGCACGCGGCCGTCGGGGGGATCGACCACCAGCGACGTCTGCCGGGTGGGCAGGATGGTCGAGCCCGAATCGAACCAGAACTGGTTGTAGCTGCCGATGTCGCCTCGGGCCAGCGCCTGTTGACGGACGCCGGCGTCGTCGGCGCCGGCCTGGCGGCGGGCCGCCTGTGCCTCGAGGGCGGCCGCCTCCTGCTCGGTGAGAAACGCCCGATCGGCCATCGCGCGTGGCCGCTCGAGCGGCGTCAGCGTGGCGTTGGTCCAGATGCCCTGCAGGTCGGGCCGGCCATCGGGTGTGCGCGGCACGCTCCACGCCCGGCTGGTCCCGGCCACCGGCTGCGACGGGGCGCCGGTCGAAGCCCCGCCGACGAGGGCGATGGCGGCGAGCGGCAGTGCGGCCGTCAGGGGTCCGAGGCGACCACGCATGGCAGGGTCCTCCGCGTCGAGCGATTCGCGCCGCGCCATCCTCTCACGGATTGCTGCTACCCTCGATGGTCGCGGCTCAGGGCGCTGGGAGCCTGGACACGGCAGGGAAGGCAGGTGACACGTGAGGCCTCGCACGCCTGGCTCGATCCTCGTCATCGTTCTGCTCGTCACGGCGCCGGCGCTGGCGCAGGACCGCCTGTTCTGGAACGGCGAGGAGTTCGGGGCACACGGCCGGTTCGGCGAGCACCTCGGCCCGGCACTGGGGCGCGACCTGCCGCTGGCCGGCGGCGGACGTTTCGCGGTCACCGACAGCGACGTCGTCGACCTTCGCACCGGCGCCCGACGACCGCTGCCGGCGGGTGCCCGGCTGGTGGCGCCCGACCGTGCTCGTCCGACGCTGGTCGTCGAACTGCCCGGGACCGGGCGCGCCGGCACGCTGGACCTGGCGGCCTTCGACATCGTCACTGGAGCGGTCTCGCCACTGCTCGACGACGTCTGCCAGCGGTTGATCTTCGGCATCCCCGCCGGGGGAGCCCGAGCGGTCTACGCCGACGATGCCCAGACGGCCGTCGCGCAGCAGTGCGACGGCCTCGGCGTTGTCCGCGACCTCGTGGTCGTCGATGTCGCCGGCCGCGCGCCGCTCCGCGTGCTGCCGATCGTCGCCGGCGTGGAGGTCATGCTGACGCTCTCCCCGGATGGTACCCGCCTGTATGTCGCGCATTCGTCACCGGCGTCGTCCATCGAGGCCTACGACGTCGGGACGGGGCGCCTCGTCGGCACTGCCGACGCCGGGGGGGCCGATTTCATCCGCCAGCTGACCTGGCACGACGCGCTCGACATCCTCACGGTCGAGGGCGACTTCGGTCCGTTCGACCCGCGGTTGCTGTCGGCGTTCGGCCCGAACCTCGAGCCGCTCGGATCGGTCTGGCTCGAGAGCCGCATCTGCAACGTCACGGTGCAGGCGAGCCCGCACACCGGTCGCCTCTACGTCACGACCAACGGCAGCCGCCGCACCCTGGCGCGGCCGCTGCGCCTCGAGGTGTTCGAGGGCCGCCCGCCACGGAGCGTTGGCGTGGCCCTGCCACCGGATGTCGGTGGAGCCGAGACCTGCAACGGCGTCGTCGTGCGCACCGCGCCAGGGGTGCCGCGCGACGTCCGCGCGACCGTCGCCGGCGGCGAGGTACTGCTGGACTGGCGAAACATCGGCGGCGCCTCGGTGTTCCTGCTGGAGATCGGCCTGGCTTCCGGCCGCACCGACCTCGGCGTTGCCCTGGGGCCGGACTCGCAGGCCCGCTTCTCGGGAGTGCCGCCGGGCACCTACTTCGTGCGCCTGCGCGGCGCCAACGAGTTCGGCGGCGGTCGGCCGACGCCCGAGATCCGCATCGACGTGCGCTGACACCGACCGCTGCCGAGGCCCGCGCCGACGGCGCCGACCGCCCGATCGCGATCGCTGGCGGATGGTAGGATCGGCGCGTGGATCGCGATGCGGTACGGCAATTCGTGAGCCGGGACTGGTCGGCAGTTGCCGCGTCGAAGACCCGCCACTGGCAGGCGCTGAAGGCCGGTCGCTCGGTCGCTGAGGTGCTCGACGTGGCGGACCGGATGCGCCGACACGCTCAACGCCTTCGACCCGGCTGGCCGCCCCGCCAGCATCGACTCGACGATCTCCGGGTCCATCAGCGCGTCGGAGAGGCGCTGCGTGCCGTCGCCAGCCGGCCCCGCTGAACTCCTGGCCGACCTGGCCGCCGCGCTCGACGCCCTCGACGCCCGCTGGTACGTCTTTGGTGCGCAAGCGGCGCTGGTGTGGGGGCGCCCGCGCCTGGCGACCGACGTGGACGTGACCGTGCTCGAAGCCGCCCTGGGCCAGAGCGATCTGCTGCCGGCGCTCGACGCCGAGGTCGATCGCTGGCAGCGGTCCGCGCGATAGACGCACCGCCACCACGCGACGCCTTGACACATTCCTATATAGGAATGTATAAAGCGCCATGGCCCGCGCCTCGACCACCTCGGACCCGTTCAACGCCATCGCCGAACCGCGACGGCGTCACATCCTGGAGTTCCTGGCGGCCGAGGAGCGGTCGGTGGGCGACATCGCCGCGGCGCTCGAGTTGAACCAGCCGTCGGTGTCGAAGCACCTGCGCGTGCTGCTCGACGTCGGTCTGGTCTCGGCGCGGCGGGAGGGGCGGCACGCCATGTATCGCACCAATGCCGACGGGCTGCGCACCGTGCACGACTGGAGCGCCACGTTCGCCAAGTACTGGCGCAGGCAACTGCGCCGCATCAAGACACACGCGGAGGGACAGAGATGAGCGCAACCGCACCGGCCACCGACGCCCCGACCTTCGTCATCACGGACGACATCCGGGTCGAGGCGTCGATCGACACCACCTTCCAGTCACTCCTTGTCCAGCTCGGCCGGCAGAACGAGACGCCGGACGGCAAGCCGCTGCCGATGGTCCTCGAGGCCCGCCCCGGCGGCCGCTGGTACCGCGAACTCGGCGGCGACGACGGGCACCTGTGGGGGTTCGTGCAGAGCATCAAGCGGCCGTCGCTGCTGGAGATCTGGGGGCCGCTCTTCCTCTCCACCGGCACCACCTCGAACCTGATGTACCGGCTCTCGGAGGTGGACGGCGGCACGCGGATCGCCTTCACGCACACGCTGGTCGGGCCGGTGCCGGACCAGTTCCGCACCAACATGGCGCCGGGCTGGGAAGCCATCCACGCCCGCGTGAAGCGCGCCGCCGAAGCCGCAACGCAGGAGTGAGGACACGCCGATGAGACTGGTCGACCCGTTGATTGCCGAACTGGAACAGGAATCCCACGCCACCCGCCGGGTGCTCGAGCGCGTGCCGGACGCGCACCTGGCCTGGCGCCCGCACCCCAAGTCGTTCTCGCTCGGACAGCTCGCCCTGCACGTCGCCACCATCCCTGGCAGCGTGACGCAGCTGCTGTCGGTGGACACGGTGCCCGAACCGCCCGCATTCGTGCAGCCCGCGGCCGGTTCCGCCGCCGAGCTCCTGCCGGCTTTTGCAGCCAGCCTGTCGCAGGCCCGCCACGTTCTGGACGGATTCGACGACGCGGCGATGGGCCGCACGTGGCGGCTGCTTGCCGGCGGCCGGGAGCTGATGAGCGCCCCGCGGGGGGCGCTGCTTCGCGCCATCATGCTGAACCACTGGTACCACCACCGCGGCCAGCTGCTGGTCTACCTGCGCATGCACGACGTGCCGCTGCCCTCGGTGTACGGGCCCACCGCCGACGAGAGCCCGTTCGCCGCCGCCATGGGTGGTGCCGCGTGACCCCGGGCGTCGTGGCGTCGCGAGACGAGTGGCTGGCCGCGCGGCGAACGCTCCTCGAACGGGAGAAGGCCCTGACCCGGCTGAAGGACGAGGTGGCCCGGGAACGGCGGGCGCTGCCGTGGGTGCGGATCGCGAAGGACTACGCCTTCGAGACGCCTGCCGGCCGGCGTTCGCTCGCCGATCTGTTCGACGGCCGCAGCCAGCTGCTCGTCTACCACTTCATGTTCGACCCGTCGTGGGCCGAAGGCTGCAAGAGCTGCTCGTTCTGGGCCGACAGCTACGCGAACGCCGGCGTGCACCTGGCGGCACGCGACGTGACCATGGTCACGATCTCACGCGCCCCGCTCGCCACGTTCGAGCCGTTCAAGCGCCGCATGGGCTGGACCTTCCCGTGGGTGTCGTCGTTCGGGTCGGACTTCAATCGCGACTTCCACGTCACCTTCACCGACGAAGAGCGTCGCGGCGAGGTGGACTACAACTTCGGCCGGCGCCGCTTCGGCGCCCCCGAGGCCCCCGGCGCCAGCGCGTTCGCGCGCGACGGCGCCGGTGCCGTCTACCACACGTATTCGTGCTACGCACGCGGGCTCGACATCCTGAACGGCGCGTATCAATGGCTCGACCTCACCCCCGCGGGCCGCGACGAGGACGCCCTGCCGTCCACCATGGCGTGGCTGCGCCATCACGATCGCTACGACACCACGGCCGCGCCGGCCAGGTAGCGCCACCTGATATCCTTGGCGTTCGCGCCGCGCACCTGCGCGGCACCAACGTCGAACGCACGCATGACGAGGACTTCCCGATGGCGGCCTACAAGTGTGAGAAGTGCGGTATGAGCATCGGCACCATGACCTGCGGCCAGTGCGGCCAGGAGCTGGTGCACTCGACGCTGACCAAGCCCGACGGCAGCAGCGTCCACATCTCCGAGTGCCCCGGCGGACACGGCAAGGTCAAGTCGCCGATGTGCTGCGGCCAGGACATGACCTGCACCGTCTGAGCCGGGCGACGCACCACCCGGGCACGCCGGTCCGGACCGCCAGCCGGACCGGTCCTGTCGCGTTGACGGCCGCCGATCCGGGGCGTATCGTGCCCGGATACGGGCCGTGACCCACTTTCCGAGGGCGAGACGTGGCTGACGACACACTGGTGGGCCGGAACTACATCACGCCGGACCTGGTCGCCAAGGTGACCGGGCAGGCCAAGTACGCCGAGGACTTCCGGGCCGACGGCATGCTGTTCTGCAAGCTGCTGCTCAGCCCGATGCCGCATGCGCGCGTCAGGCGCATCGACACCCGGGCGGCGCTGGCCATGGAGGGCGTGCGGGCGATCCTCACGGCCGACGACCTGCCGGAGGCGGCCCGCGGCGACATCCCGGCGCTCACCAACGAGCCGCACTTCAAGGGCGAACCGATTCTCGCCGTGGCGGCCGTGGACGAGGCGACCGCCGCCGCAGCCATCGAGCAGATCGAGCTCGACCTCGAGCTGCTGCCGTTCGTCACCGACCCGCTGGAGAGCCTGCGGCCGGGCAGCCCGAACGCGACCCTGGCCGGCAACGTCCTGGCCCCGGCCAGCGGCCCGGCCAGGCGGGATCTCGAAGGGGCGATCCAGAACCAGACGGAGCTGCGCTCGGTGAAGTGGACCGAGCAGGACTTCGCCGACGCCGGCGACGGGCAGCTGCCGATGGGCGCGCCAACCGAGGAGTGGAGTTTCGGGGACCTCGAGGCCGGCATGCGCGACGCCGCACTCGTCGTCGACGAGACCTTCGTCGTGCAGGCGACCAGCCATCAGACGATGGAGACCCGCAGCGCCATGGCCTACTGGCGCAACGGCAAGGTCTACGTCCACGGGTCCACCCAGAGCACGATGCGCACCCATGCCGGCGTGGCCCGCTGGGTGGGGGTCGAGCCGTCGGACGTCGTCTTCATCTCCGAGTACACGGGCGGCGGGTTCGGCAGCAAGGGCGGCGGCGCGGTGTCGATGTGCATCCCGGCGCTGCTGGCGAAGAAGACCAACGCCCCGGTGATGATGCGCATCAGCCGCGAGGAGGAGCACTACATCGGGCATGCCCGCACGAACATGACCGGGCGGGCCAGAGTCGGCCTGCGCGCCGACGGTCGGATCCTGGCCCTCGACCTCTTCATCGTGCAGGACAACGGCGCGCGCGGCGAGCGCGGCGACCACCGCGCCGCCGGCATGGCGACCTCGCTCCTCTACCAGCCGCTGGCGATGCGGTGGCGGGCCGTCAACGTCCTCACCAACACGCCGACGCGCCTGTTCCAGCGCTCACCCGGGGAGATGCAGGGCATCGCCATCGTCGAGCAGGCGCTCACCAAGGGCGCCGCGACCCTCGGCATCGACCAGGTCGAGATGCGGAAGATCAACGCGCCGGCCGGCAAGGCACTCTTCGGCCCGGCCAGGAACGGCGAGCGCGGCCACGCCACCAGCGCCTTCGTGCGCGAGGCGCTCGAGCAGGGGGCCGAACGCTTCGGCTGGGCGGCGCGCGCCGCCCGCGCCGGGCAGCGCTCGGGCACCAAGGCACGGGGCGTCGGCGTCGCCGTCGGCACCCACACGGCCGGGTCGGTCGGCCACGACGGCCTGATGACGATCCGGCCCGACGGCCGGCTGCACGTCCAGAGCGGCGTGGGCAACCTGGGGACGCATTCGCTGTTCGACCTGGCGCGCGTCGCCGCCGACATCCTGGCCGTGCCGTGGGAGAAGGTGGACATCGCCTGGGGCGACACCAGCAAGCACCTCCCGTATTCGTGCCTGTCGGTGGGCAGCCAGACGATCCATGCGATGACGCGGGCCAATCACGCGGCGGCCATGGACGCGCGGCGGAAGCTGCAGGAGATCGCCGCCCGCGACCTCGGCGGCGCTCCGGACGACTACGACGTGGGCGGCGAGCGCGTGTTCCGAACGGGCAATCCGGGCCGCGGCCTGACCTACGCCCAGGCCGCCACCAGGGCCATCGCGCTCGGCGGCCGCTACGACGGCCACGAGCTGCCGGAGGACATTCATGCCACGACCAGGGCCGCGGCCGGCGCGCTGGTCGGCCTCGGCCTGATGGGGGTGGCCAAGGACACCTACCCGCGCGACGGCACCACCTACTCGTTCGTGGCCGGGTTCGCCGAGGTGGAGGTGGACCTCGAAACCGGCAAGCCCACGCTCATCGACTACCTGAGCATGGCCGACATCGGCACGGTCATCAACCCACGGAGCATGGTGGCACAGGTCAACGGCGGCAGCTGTCTGGGCATCGGTCACGCGCTGTGTCAGAAGTGGGTCTACGACCCGCACTACGGCGTGGCGCTGGCGACGCGGTTCCATCACAACAAGCCGCTCACCATCCTCGACATCCCGTCGGTGCTCCATGCCGACGCGGTGGGGATTCCCGATCCGGAGACGCCGGTGGGTGCGCGCGGTGTGGGCGAGCCGCCGGTGGGCGCGGCCTACGGCGCGGTCATGAACGCGATCGCCAGCGCGGTGGGCGTGGACGCGTTCCGGCGGGCGCCGGTGACGCCGGACATCCTGCTGATGACGCTCGAGCACGGCCGGCGGATGCACCAGCCGCTGCAGGCGCACCTGTAGCGCCCGCCGCCTGGCACCGCGGGCCACGTGTCACCCTTGTGGGCCAAGGGCAGTGCAGCCGAGTGAGCGGGTGCCGTGACCGTGGTGACGGACGCTGCACGAGGCACTGCGACGTCCGGGCGTCAGCCACAGCGAGCACCCACCGCCGCCGCGCGATCGCCCCCACGACGGCAATCCGCCGTGACGATGTCGAACGCGTCAACGGCCGTGCCAACCAGCGCTCCCACGCCCGCCCCGACCAGCCCCAGGGTCGCCACGCTGCCCACGACCAGCACGGCAGCCACCACGGCGGCCGTCGAGACGAAGCCCTTCTTCCTGGCAACGACCATCGTTCGTGCTCCTGGCCGCCATCATCGGAGGGCGGCGGCCGTGCCCCGAATCTCACGGACGCCCGTGCGCAACGTCCGGCGCAGCAGGGCGCGCAGGGTCGCGCCGTCGGCGTAGCCGATCTGCGTCGCGACCTCGTCCACACTGGCCGAGGTCGTCTTGAGCAGGTGGACCGCTCGCTCGACCCGCAGCGTCTGGAAGTAGGCGAGCGGTGACTTGCCGAGGACGGTTTGCAGGTGTCGGGACAGCGTGCGCTCGCTCGCCCCCACGGATCGCGCCGCGTCGCCCAGTGAGAAGCCGCTCTCGAGGCGACCGCGCGCCCACGCTTCGAAGCGCCTGACGACGTCGTCCGAGTGGACGAGATGATCGCTGAGCGCGTAGGCCGACTGGGAGGGGCGGGCGTCCACGATGAGGTAGCGGGCCGTGAGCTCGGCCAACTGGGGACTGACCGATCGAATCAGCCACAGCGCCAGGTCCATATGGCTCAGGGCCGCGCCGGCGGTGACGAAGCGCCCCGACTGCACGATCATCCGCGAGTGATCGAGTCGAACGTCCGGATAGCGCTGTCGAAACATCGTCGACAGCCACCACGTGGTCGTCGCGGACTCGCCGGCCAACGCGCCCGACTCGGCCAGGACGAACGTGCCGATGCACGCGGCGGCGATCAGCCTGGTTCGTGGCGATCGCTCCCTGAGGACGGCCGCGGCGTCGCGCACGTCGGGCCGTTCCAGCGCCGCCGCCAGCGGGCCGGGCATCTTGAATCCGATCGCCGGCACGACCACGCAGTCGGCCGCCCAGGTGGCCCGGTGCTGCACCGGCACGCGCAGGCCCTGCGACGTCCGCACCCGCGCCCGCACACCCACGACCCGCACGTCGAACGGCGTGATGCTCAAGCCGGACGCCGGGATCAGCTCGTTTGCCGTCCGCAAGGCGTCGAGAACCGCCGCCAGGCCCAGGTCGAACACGTCGTCGAGCGCCAGGACCCCAATCTTCATCGCCGACTCCCCGGAACGTCGAGATCTCGCCCGCATCAGGTTACGCCCGCGATCGGAGCACGTGACCGTGGCGATTTCGCCAATATTGGCACCATTGTCGCCACCCACGGCCCTCGAGCGGACGCCGTGGCCGAAACGATGCGAACTCTGGCGAACCTGCCACTCGTCGTGCCCGCCGTCGCCGGCTAGTGTCTGCCACAGGGCGCCGCTGCCTTGGTCGTGCTGCGGCGCGTTCCGGGCCGCGGCGTCAGCGGCCACCGTTGGAGGGGCGACGATGTTGACTCATGGACTGCTCGTGCGGCTGGAAGCACAACCCGGCAAGGAGAACGCGGTCGCGGCGTTTCTGCGCGACGCCCTCGCCATGGCCCGGGAGGAGGCGAGAACCCCGGTCTGGTTCGCCGTGCGCCTCGGCCCGCGCAGCTTTGGCGTCTTCGACGCGTTCGCGGATCAGCCGTCGATGGAGGCGCACCTGAGCGGCCCCATCGCGGCGGCGTTGATGGGCCGCGCCGACGCCCTGCTGGCGCAGCCGCCGGTCATCGAGCGGCTGGACGTTCTCGGCGCGAAGGTCGACCGTGCGTGACGGCCACCGCGACGCCGGCCAGGCGCCGGTCGTGACCGCCGTGCGTCGCGGCGTGCTCGAGTGCATCGGCGGGACGCGGATGGTGGCCCTGCACCACGCCGGACCGGGCCGTGGGGCCCGGATCCTGCTCAAGCTCGAAAGCGAGAACCCCACCGGCAGCATGAAGGACCGCATGGCGCTGTCCATGATCGAAGCCGCCGAGCGCGACGGGCGCCTCCCGGCAGGCGGCCCGGTGGTGGAGTACACCACTGGAAGCACGGGCGCGGCCCTGGCGCTGGTGTGCCGCGTCAAGGGGCACCCGCTGCACCTCGTCACCGCCGACGCCTACGCTCAGGAGAAGCGCGATTCGATCGCGATATACGGCCCCCAGATGCACGTGCTGACGGGCCATGGCGGTATGACCGAGGCGCTCACGCTGGCCATGGTGGGCGAGGCGCGCGCCATCGCGGCCCGGACCGGCGCCTATTGGACCGATCAGCTGCGCAACACCGACCAGACACTGGGGTACGAGACGCTGGCCGCGGAGATCTGGGAACAGACCGGCGGGCGTGTCGATGCCTTCGTGCAGAGCGTGGGCACGGCCGGCAGCATCCGGGGCACCGCCGCCGGTCTGCGCCGGCGCAATCCGGCGGTGACCATCGTCGCCGTCGAACCGGCGGAGTCGCCGGTGCTGTCCGGCGGGTCGAAGGGGTCGCACGGCATCGACGGCACTGGTGCGGGCTTCGTCGTCCCGCTGTGGCAGCCGGACATCGCCAACCGGATCGAACGGGTTTCGACCGACGAGGCCAAGGCGATGGTCCTGCACCTGGCCCGGACCGAAGGGCTCTTTGCCGGCACGTCCACCGGAGCCAACGTGGTTGCGGCGACGCGCGTCGCCGCCGCGCTCGGTCCGGAAGCGACGGTCGTGACGCTGATGTGCGACACCGGCATCAAGTACCTGACGATGTACGGGGCCCGTCTGCGTTCGGCATGAGGCGGGTGCCCGATGCGTACGGCCGTCGTATCCGACATCCACGGCAACCTGTCCGCGCTCGCCGCCGTCGCCGCCGATCTTGCCGGCATCGCGCCGGACGTGGTCGTGATCGGCGGCGACCTGGTGGCCAACGGCGCCCGGCCGGCCGAGGTCGTCGACTTCGTTCGCGAGCGGCGCTGGCCGGCCGTCCTCGGCAACACCGACGAGATGCTCTGGCGTCCGGAACTTCTCGAGCCGCTGCTGGCGCGGGCGCCGGGACGCGGGCAGTTGCGGCGGCTGCTCTTCGACGAGGTCGCACCCTTCACCGCCAGCCTGCTGGGCGCCGAGCGCCTGGCCTGGTTGCGACGCCTGCCGCAGTCGTGGTCCGGCGGCGGTGTCACCGTCTGGCACGCCTCCCCGAACGACCTGTGGCGGGCGCCGCTGGCTGATGCCGCCGCCGAGGACCTGGCGTCCGTGTTCGGCGTTGCCGACACGAAGGTGGTGGTCTACGGGCACATTCACCATCCGTTCGTGCGCCTCGTGCCACCGAGGACGATCGTCAACGCCGGGAGTGTCGGGTTGTCGTACGACGGCGACACGCGGGCCGCGTACGCCGTCGTCGACGAGCGCGGCGCTTTCATCCGCCGGGTGGCCTACGACGTCCCGGCTGAGGCCCGACGGCTCGTCGACGGCGGACATCCGCGCGGCGACTGGCTGGCGCGGATCCTGCTGTCGGGCCGTTACCTCCCGCCCGGGCCGCCCGGCGCCGTGGGGTCGCGGTGACGGCCGGCGGTTCCCGAGGCCAGGCGACGGCGGTTGAGTCGTGTATGCACCCGGCGTGTGGTCACCTGACGGCACCCGCATCGCGAGATCGTCTTCAACACGGCGCCGACCGGCACGGCGGTGCTCGCCGCGCCGGTGAACGCGACCCGGGGCGGGTTCGAAAGCGGGGTGCCTCGGCCGCTGCCGTTCCCGCCGAACACGGGCATCAGCACGACCCCACAGTCCAGCCCCGACGGCCAGCGCTTCCTGGTCGAAGTGTCGCAGAACCAGCGACCGGCGCCGCCGTCCATCAACGTGGTGCTCAACTGGCCGGCGGCGCTGAAGCCCTGAGTCTCGAGCCATGCCGTCCGGCGGAGCGCACCCGCCTGAACGACCTAGCGCCCCAGCAGGCGCGACAGCAGCGACGCAGGTCGAGGGCAGGTGCAACGGTTGGTCTCCGCCACCCCCCGCATCACCTCCTCGACGTGACGTCCGCAGCCGACCCAGCTGGCCTTGCCGCACTTCTCACACTGCACCCGTTGACACATCGCGGTCCGACTCCTTCCGCCACCAGAGATGCGCGAATGGCCCGAAAGGTGACGGCGGCGGCCGGCAGGGTCGAGACCGACGTCAGAATCGCGTGACCTTGGACCTGACGGTGGCCGGGGCGCCGCTGGTCAGGTCGCCGGGCTTCACGCCGCGAAACGCGTTCTCGGCCGCAGCGCCGTCTTCCGCCGCTTTGGTCACCGCGGTCACGAGCGCCTGGTACGCCGTGGCACTCCCGGCGGTCAATTTCAGTTCGATGAGGCCGTCCGAGGCGATCGCGTTGACCGAGTTGCCACCGGTCAGGTTGGTGATCTGGTAGCTGCCGGCCGGCAGCGCCTTCTGGAGCAGGATGACGGTGCGGGCGGCGGCATGCAGGGCGCTGACGCGTCCGTAGGCGCCGAAACTGTGGCCGCCAGGGCCCTGGAACTCGACGCGCACCCCTCCCGACTGCTGGGCCAGGGCGGGCGCAACCGCTGCGGCGAGGACGAAGACGAGGAGACCACTCACGCGCGTCATGATTCGCGGCTCCAGAGTCATCGCACGACCTCCCGGGTCCGTTTGCCAATCGGGCCGACGGAGGGTGGCACGACCGTACCATCCGCGGCGTGGAACCCCGACACGATCAGCGCCGCGGTGAGGACCCGGTGCATGCGGGCCACCTCGGTGGCCGGCGCGCCGCGCGTGCCCCACTCCCAGAAGGCATGCCCGCCGGCACCGGCGGCCGAGGACGCCAGGGTGAACTGATAGGTCGGGACGCCGGTGTGGGCGGGGACGTTGTCGTTGAGGCTGCCCGATCCGGTGCCGACCATGGGTGAGTTGAGCACGCCCAGCTGGATGCCCGACTGCAGTCCCGCGTGGACGGCGACGTTGTCCACGCTCTCCGCCACGTACGCCGGCCGCAACCCGTACCACATCAGCTCGAGGGTGATGCCTTCGTCGCTGCCGTCCTTGCGGCCATGCCGCGCGTTCTCGGCCGACACGCCGGCCTGAAACGCGGGCTCGATGCTCTTGCGGATGTCCTCGAGCGTGTCCTTGCGCGTCGAGCGCATGTCCACCTCGAGCGAGCAGCTCGGCACACCCAGACCCGGAGCCGTCGGCGGCTCGCAGCTGGCGCGGCCGACCGTGTAAGTGGTCTTCGGCGCGCCGTCCTGCAGGTCCGTCGGCGTCTTGACCTCGGCGATCTTCGCGATCGCCGCCGCCATGGCCGCCGGGGCGCTCGGCCCGTTCGCGCGCGCGAAGGGGGCCTTGAACTTCATCTCGAAACGGTAGCTGCCGACGAAGTTGACGATGCCGCCGCCCTCGAGACCGAAGTTGGCGACGATGTTGAGGGGATTGGAGCCGGTGCCGGCCTTCTGGTCGAAGCCGTAGAGCTGCTTGACGCCGGCCAGATTGCCCTTGCCCTCCTCGCCGGCGGTGCCGCAGATCCAGATGTCGTAGACCGGCGTGATCTTGTGCTTCTTCATCGCCGCCGCGAGGACGAACGCATTGGAGGTGCTCGGCATCATGTCGCCGTAGCCGGGCACGTAGATGCGCACGCCGCCGTTGGCTTCGGCGTCCTTGGCGTTGGCGAACACCCGGCTGGCCGTGGCGTACTTGTCGTCTTCGACGACCCGGCCTCGGGCGTCGAACGACAGCTCGTCGGGGATCGCGGCCAGTTCCTCCGGCGTGGCGACCACCGGCCGGGCGTACGGCTGGAGCTTGATGCGGATGGACGGGTCGCCCGACGCCGGCAGCTCTTCGGGGTTGACGACGTCGATGTGCCCTTCGACGAGCACCTTGGGAAACTGGCCCATGTAGTGCTGCGCGTCGGGACGGCTCGCGTACGAGCCCTTGATGACCACGCACGCGTTGTAGACCGGAAGACCATCGACGATGTTGGTGTCGCTGGCGGGAATGACCCCGTCGGCGCGCGTCATCACTTCGTCGGGAGAGAATCCCCACTCGCTGACGAGCCGGCGATGGATCTCGGCCGCCTTGAGGTGTTCCTGGCGCGGCGGCGAGGGGATGCGCACCAGTTCCAGGAACTGGTTCCAGCGGGCCTTGGCGGCTGCGTCCGTGCTCTGCTCCTTGACGAGCGCCATGACCTGCGGGTCGTTGGCGATTGTCTCGGCGGCGGCGACCACCGAGGCCGGAATCGTCGCTGGCGTTCCAGCGGGAGAGGGTGGGGCAGCGGGTTGCGCCGCACCAACGACGATCGTGGTCACAAGGATCGCTGCGGCTGCGCCGAACGCGGGTGTGCGGTGAGGACGTGGCATCGAGTCTCCGACTGACGGCTGGTCGCCTCGATTCTACGGCTGAACGGTTGGTGCGTCGACAGGCCGACGACGAGCGCCCCGCGCCGGTGAGAATCACGGCAGCGGCGGCAACGGCACCGGCCCGAGGACCGGACTCGCGGCGACCTCGCCGACCAACGCCAGCACGTCGTCGATGCGGGCCACGTCGGCGGCCACCGCCTCGAAGTCGGGCGGCGGCGTGAACACCGACAGCTCGAGTGGCGGCCGCTCGACCGCGCCGACCACGACGTTGTCGAGGACCACGAGGCGCAGGCCGGCAGCGCGCGGACCCAGGGCGGCCAGCGCGAGCGCGACATACTCCGGAAAGACACGGGCAGCGTCTCCGGCGGCACCGGCCCGCACGCGAAACGCGGCGTCCGCCTCCGGCACCCCGAGCGGTAACGCGCCCGCCCCGGCGAGCGCCGGCGGCTCGGGGTGGAACGCGGCCTCACGCGGCGACAGCGCGACCACCGCGGGACGCGCCCCCTGGCCGAGGCCGGCCGCGAACAGCGTCCCCGTGAAGACGGGGTGCCGGCCCTCTCTTGCGCCGGTTCCGCTTTTCGCGAACACCGTGCCGCCGGAGATGGCCACCGCCACGCCACCGACCTCGATGCGCAGCAGCCCGTCGAGTTCCTCTTCGGAGGCGCCGACGAAGAGCCCCGCTCGATCGATCCACTCGCGCGGAATGCGCGCCTCGGCGTCGAACGACGCGCCCGGCCAGGCACTGGCGCCGGCTTCGCGGAAGAGCGCCGTGCGCATCGCCGACCGGGCCCGGCCAAGGTTGTGGGCGGCTGTCGTGGCGGCCAGCGCGAAGGCCAGCACCGGCGGCGCCAGCCACCACTCCGAGAGCGGCCCGGCCCGGCGTTCCAGCATCATCACCGCGCCGATGGCGACGGCGACGAGCACGACGCCGAACGTCAGGGCGCGTCGCGGCGCCGACATGGCGGCGGCGAGCGATGGGCGCACGCGGCCGTCGTAATCGCCGCGGGTCAGCATTCGGCGCAGTCTAGCAGCCTGGGTGTCAGCCGTGCCGCGCCGGTCGCCCGTGGCGACTCAGGCTAGGATCGTTCCGGTGTCCGGGCCATCGCAGCTCGACGACGCGGCGCCGGCCGTGGAATTCGACCAGGTGTCGCTGGCGTTCGACGAGCACGTCGTGCTCTCCGAGCTCAGCCTGAGCATCCCGAAAGGGGCGATGCGGATCCTGCTCGGCGTCAGCGGGTCGGGCAAGTCCGTGATCCTGAAGCTCGTCCTCGGCCTGATTCGGCCCGATGCCGGCGCGATCCGCCTCAACGGCGAACGGGTGGACACGATGACCGAAGCCGAGCTGCTGCGGGTCCGGCGGGACATCGGCATGGTGTTCCAGGAGAACGCGCTGTTCGATTCCCTGACCGTGGCCGAGAACGTCGGTTTCGGCTTGTCGGACCGCAACGACGGCACCGCCGAGCAGGTGCGCGCCCGCGTCGACGAGGTGCTCGGGTTCGTCGGGCTGGGTGAGTACGGCGAGCGACTGCCCTCGGAGCTGTCGGGCGGCCAGCGCCGGCGCGTGGCGATTGCCCGCGCCATGGCGCCGCGGCCGAGCCTGCTGCTGTTCGACGATCCGATCACCGGGCTCGATCCGCTGATCGCGACGACCGTCGACGGCGAGATCATCAAGCTGCGGGATCTCGAACACGTCACGTCGCTGGTCGCGACGCACCAGATCCGCGACGCCTTCTACATCGCGACCCATCAGGCCGTCCGCCACGACGGCCAGGTGCGGATCGCAGCGGCCGCCCCGGGACCGCCGCCGCTGGCCGAGTTCATGCTGCTGCGCGACGGACGGATTCAGTTCACCGGCACCGCCGAGGAGCTCCTCGCGTCCGAGGATCCCTACGTGAAGGAATACCTGGTCAACACGCTGCCGCCGTGGTGAACGGTATGGCGGCGCTCATCGAGGTGCACGCTCCCGCGCCGACGATCAGGGCGTCGCGGTCGTGATCCCTTCCGCGGCGCGCGCCAGCAGCGCCGTGAGCCGCCAGAGGTCACCGGCGCCCGCCGACTCGGCCAGCGCGATCCGAGCGGTCGCGGCGCGGAGCTTCACGAGGGCGCTGGTCGCGCTGCTGGCCGCGAGCCGGTGCAGCGCGCCGTTGCTCCCGGTGCTGTCGTTGTTGCCGATCAGATCGTCGAGCGCGGCCGCGAGGGCGCTGCGAACGTCCGGGTTCGTCGCCGCGGCGATGCGCACCGCCAGTTCGTCCGCGACTCTCTCAATCGTGCCAGCCACCGTCAGGACTTCGAACGAGACGGTCGCCAGCGCCGGGGCCGACTCCCGCAGTCGCTCGCTCGAAATCGTGACCGTATAGGAGCCGGCCGGGAGCGCGAGCAACGTCGTCGCGGTGGCGACGCCAGTCGCGTTCGTCGTCGTGGCGAGCGAGAGGGATACGCCGGGGCCGGTCACCGAGAACGTCACCGGAACGCCGGCGAGACCCACGAGCGGGTCGTCCTCGGCGCTCAGCCGGGCCGTGAACGTCGTCGTGGTGCCGGTCGTCGTGGCGGCGAGAAACGCATCCAGGCCGAGCTTCGTCGACCGCAGCACCACCTCGACCCTCAGCGGTGCCTCGCTCGTCACCGCGCCATCGGTGATGCTGTGCCCGCGGACTGCGATCGCGTAGTGGCCGACCGCCGCGTTCGCGTCCGGCGTGACGGTGACCCGTGCGAACGACGACTCTCCGGCGCAGAGGATCCGCGCGCCCGATGCCATCGTCCACGCCGGCGGGAGCTGCACGGCCTCGACCACGAACGTATCGCACCCCGCCTCACCGGTGTTCATCAACGGCACGTCGATGAGGTTCCGGCCGGCGGCCGTCACCTTGACGGGTCCGGCGACGTCGAGCGGATACGGGTCGACGAGCACCCCGGGGCCGGGTACGTCGAAATACGCCCGCATGACCTCGCCTCTCGCGCCGATGGCCCGCACCGAGACGTTCGAGGCCGAGCCGTCCAGCCAGGGCGAGCTCATGGTGCGCGCTGGTGCGAACGGGTCCGACGCGTCCCAGGCCGCGGCAGTCGGCGAGGGGCGGACCAGGCCCAACGTGCCGATGCCGTAGGTGGCCTCCGCCACGCGCCAGATGATGAGCCCGTCATCGGCAAGGCTCCGGTCGTAGGTCCCCGGGGTCGGCCTCCGGTTCTCGACCATGAAGTAGTCGTCGGTTCCGCGACCCGGGTCGTACAGGATGAACGCGTCACCCGTCGTGTCGGCGCGGCCAACCTCGTAGTAGCCGTCGCGCGTCACGATGGTGGGGGAGATCCAGCCCCAGTGCAGCTTGTGCCAGGCGCTGGGCGCGAACAGCGTGAGATTGTTCAAGTTGCACGTCGCCGCGCCAAGGTCGAAGTTCCCGACATCGAAGGCGTCGTAGAAGTCCTGCAGATCCATCGCGGCATGAGCGTTCTCGTGGATGATCGTGATGAGGTTCGTGGCAGTGTTGTTCATCGACACCTGCAGGCCGCCGAGGTTCACACCGTCGCGTGACAGGCTCTCAACGCCGCGGGCGATACCGCAGCCGAAGGGCATCACGACGCCTGGCGCGGCGACCTCCAACACGTTGACGACGAGCTCGAGGGGGCTCAGCGCGCCATTGCCGTCGGCGTCGAAACTCCCGAAGTCCACGTAGGGGTCGGCGAGTTCGAGCACGCGCCTGTTTCGCGCTCTGTCCGACAGGGTGAAGAAGTCGGCCCGGGTGCCGGGCACGGTCACCTGGACGACGCCGTCCTGGTACGTCCCCTCCCACTCCTGGGCCGGGAACAGGTAGAGCCGGTTCAACGACAGGCGGCGGAAATAGTCGCCGATGCTCGGAAAGGTGGTGCTCGGCAGGCCGGTGCCGAAGAAGGCACTGGCGACCGTGGCGGCGTCGACGCCAGGCGGATAGTCGAGGTCATCCCAGCGGATGTAGATGACGAGGATCGGCCGGTCCTCATTGCCGGCGACCGGATTCATCAGCGGCTTGTGAGGCCTGTGGGCATGAACGAAGTCCTGGGCGGCCGAGTTCGCCGTGGTGGTCGTGACGAGCACGCACACGAGGAGTACAGCTCTCCAGACGGCGACGCGGAAACCGGGCTTCGAAGATCCACGGGGCATGCCTACCTCCAGCCAGGTGACGCCAGCCAGCCAGCCAGCGCCTCGGGCACATGCCCATTCCTGGGCGGCTGAACCGCTGTGACGGCACTCTGCGACGTAGTGCGCGACTGTCCAGAAACATGTCGTTCATCGCGCGACGGCGGGGTTTCTGGGACCAACGTCGCCCCTGGACGCGACTGCGGCGTCGCCGGAGCCAAACGGGCCTGTGGCGCAGAGCACCCCAAGGAACCCGGCCGGCCGCCCATTCGTAGGAACTACTCGACGCGCCGACCGGGTGGATACCATGAACGGATTGCCGTCCTTCCGGCGCGACCTCGTCCATGCCGTCTGCACGCTCGCCAAGGAGCGTGCCTTCACCCTGGTCTGCGTCGTCTCCCTGGGCATCGGCATCGGCGCGGTCGTGGCGCTAGTCACGCTGGGCCGCGCCATCACGGCGCCGGCGCGCGGCGTCGCCTCCGACGGGCTGGTCGAAGTGCTGGTCGTGCCCCAGGGGCCGCTGCGCGAAAAGGCCGGCGTCTGGGCCCTGGAACGATGGTCGTATCCAGACTACCGGGCGCTGCGCGACGGGGACGTGGGCGTGGACGTCACCGGCTGGAGCCTCGAATCCAGTGAGTTCGGCGAGCCGACGCCAGCGCACAAGACGCCGCCGCGGGTGTCGACGCTGTACGTCTCGCCCAACTACTTCCAGACGTTCGGCGTGCCGCTGGCGCTGGGCGCCGGGTTCGATGCCAGTCGTGACGACGCCCCGTCGGCCGACCCGAAGGTCGTGCTGAGCCACGACGTCTGGACCAGCCGCCTCGCGTCCAACCCCGACGTCGTCGGCACCCCGGTGCTCGTCGACGGCGTGCCGCATACCGTGGTCGGCATCGCGCCGCCGGACTTCCGCGGGCACTTCCACTTCTTCCGGGCGCCCCCGTCGCTGCTGTTCGTGCCGCTGGAACAGCATCCGCGCCTCCGGCAGGCGCCTGGCCTCCGTGACGACGCCACCGTCGAGTGGATCCGCCTGCACGGGCGGCTGTCCGCGGGCGTCAACCTCGTTGAGGCGCGTGGACGCGTGTCGTCGATCGTGGCGGACCTGGCGAGCCGGCATGCCTCGACGCATCGGTACAAGTCGGCCACCGTGGAGCCGTTCGCTTCGCTCGGGGCCGCCGGCCGGCCGGAGTCGATGCGCATCTTCAGCGTGCTGCTCAGCCTCGCCGGCGTCGTGCTGCTGATCGTGTGCGTGAACATTTCGGGCATGATGCTCATCCGCGGTGCGACGCGTGCGCACGAGCTGTCGATTCGCGCCGCCCTCGGCGCCGACCGCCGCCGCCTCGCGCAGCATCTCTTCGTCGAGGCCCTCGTGCTCGCGGGGGCCGCCGGTGCGCTCAGCGTCGGCGTCCTGTTCGGCATTCCTGCGCTCCTCGGCTGGTGGATGGGCACACCGGTCCCGCAGGAGATCGACTTCGACGCGACCGGCGCGCTCGTGGCCACAAGCCTCTGCCTCGTGGTCAGCGTGCTCTTCGGCCTCGTGCCCGCATCTCGCTTCAGCCGCCCCAGTCTGTTGCCGGCCCTGCAGCAGGACGGCGGGCGCGGCGGCACGCCGCGCATCCGCGTGCATCGCGTCGCGGCCGTGGTGCAGATCGCGATCGCCGTGCCGTTCCTCGTCGTCAGCGGCGTGATGATCGACCGCGTGCGCACGGCCGGCTACGGCTTTGCCGTCGATGGCCTGGCGGGCGCGCGCGTCCCCGGGCCCGCGCAGGCGGCCGATGGCAGGTCGCTTCGCGCGGCGGTCGAGGGTCTGCGACAGGCGCCCGGCGTGCGCGCCGCGGCGATCGCCGACGGCATGCCGATCGATTTCGACTACCGGGAGTTCCGGGTCGGCCGCGCCGACAACGGCGCATTCGCGACGGCGCACGTCACCCACGTGGGCGAACACTTCCTCGAGGCGGTCGGCGCACCGCTGCGGCACGGACGTCCGATCACGGGCGAAGACCGCCTGATGAATGCCGCCGTCGCCGTCGTCTCTCAGCCGCTCGCGGATCGCCTCTTCCCCGGCGATGACGCCGTCGGCCAGCGTCTGACGGTCCCGCTCGACGACGGCCGCGAGCGGGAGGTGACCGTGGTCGGCGTGAGCGGCGACTTCGCCTCCTCGCAGCTCACGACCACCAGGCTGCAGGTGCTGCTCCCGCTACCGGATGTCTCCGGCGCGACGTCGGACGCCGCGTCGGCGGTGCACCTCATCGTGCGCGGCGAGCCGGGGGACGAGCCGCGCCTGCGGTCGGCACTCGCCACCGCTCTTCGCGGTCTCGGCGTCGAGCCGCTGCCGGGCGTCGCCTTCCCTGGCATCGTCACCGGCCCGGAGCTCGACGAGAAGAGCAGGGCGGACCTCGTGGCCGAGGGCACCGCCGTCGGCGTGGCCGGCGGGCTGGTGCTGACCGTCGCCGCGCTCGGCATCCTCGGCGTGGTGGGCTTCCTGGTGACGACGCGCACGCGCGAGTTCGCCATCAGGATGGCCCTCGGCTCGACGCGACGGCGCGTCTTCGGCCTGATGTTGCGCGACACGGCGAGGCTCGTGGTGCCCGGCGTGGCCGGCGGCCTGGCCATCGCCTCGGTGCTCATCCGCAGCATGGACGACGTGATGGGCACGCCGCTGACCCTCGGTCCCGAGCCGCTCGGCGTGATGGAGCCGGTGATCTATGCCGCCGCGTCGGCCCTCGCCGTGGCCGTGGCACTGCTGGCGGGCCTGCCGGCGGCCAGGCGTGCGACGTCCATCGACCCGATGGCTGCGATCCGGACGGAGTGAGTCAAAGGGCTATCGCGCCCCGGCGCGCGGCGCGGCGAGCAGTCGCTCGAGCGCGACCCCGCGCAGGCCGCTCGAGGCGCCTCAGGCCGTCGACGGAAAGATCATCACGCTGCGGGATCTCGACCACGTCACCTCGCTCGGCGCGACGCACCAGATCCGCGACGCCTTCGACATCGCGACCCTGCGCGACGGACGGATTCAGTTCACCGGCACCGCGGAGGAGCTCCTCGCGTCCGAGGATCCCTGCGTGAAGGCATACCTGGTCAACACTGCCGCCCTGGGTGTCAGGAGGTCCCATGGGTGCGCGCTTGCTGCTTTCCATCCGGACATCGTATCCACCTTTCGGAAGGTGTCCACGAAACCGGGGCAAGCTCAGGCGGACACAGTTCGACCGCAGGAAACGGATTGGCTCCACGTCGGCGTCGGCATAGTCTCGATGGATGGACGTCTCTCACGCCGGGCGGTCACCGCATGACGAATATCCATTAGAGGGACCCTCGCTGCACCTCAACCCCCGCGAACGACAGGATGTATGGAAGCAGGTCGGCGACGCCATAGAGAGCTTCACGGCTGACCTGCCGCGACTCAGAATCAGCCCGTCTGGAACGCCGGACCAGGTTCGTGCACTCCTGGCGGGCATTGACTTCCGCCGTCCGATGGCACCGGCTGACGCGGTGGCGTTCGTGGTTGGCGGCCTCCGCGACCATCAGGTCCACTGTGGCCATCCGAGCTACTTCGGTCTCTTCAACCCGGCCGCGGCGACGATGGGTGTCGCCGCGGACGCGTTGGTGGCTGCGTTCAACCCGCAACTGGCGGCCTGGTCGCACGCACCGTTTCCGTGCGAAGTCGAAGAGCTCATGACGCGTGAGCTGGCTGCACGTATCGGCTACGGTCCCGGGGCAGGAGGGTCATTCACGGCGGGCGGGGCCGAATCGAATCACATGGCCGTCCTGATGGCCCTGCGGCACGCCTTCCCAACATTCCGCGAACACGGCGTCCGCTCGCTTCCCGGTCAGCCCACGTTGTATGTCTCGCCCGAAGGCCATCATTCGGTCGTCAAGGCCGCGCGGTTCTGCGGACTCGGAGACGCCTCCGTCCGCACCGTCACGACTGACGAGCACGGTCGAGCGCGTCCCGCAGCGCTTGCGCAGCAGGTTGAAAGCGACCGGCAGCGCGGCGACCTGCCCTTCCTCGTTGTGGCAACGGCGGGCACGACGAGCGCGGGCTTCATCGATCCGATTCGCGGCCTCGCTGACGTGGCTACTCGGACGCACCTGTGGTTGCATACCGACGCGGCATGGGCAGGCGCTGCGGCGCTGGTACCAGATCTCAAACCGCACTTCGACGGACTCGAGCGCAGCGATTCGCTCTCAATCGACGCGCACAAGTGGCTGTCAGTACCGATGGCGGCCGGCGTCTTCTTGACGCGCCATCGTGACCTGATGGAGTCGGCCTTCGGCGTCGACGCCACGTACATGCCGGTGTCGAGCAGGGAACGGATCGTCGAACCGCATCGAGTCTCGATCCAGTGGACGCGGCGCTTCATTGGCCTGAAACTGTTTCTGACGCTGCTCGTCGCCGGCTGGGAGGGCTACGAGTCGATGATTCGAAACATGGTCCGCCTTGGCAGCACCCTTCGCGCGCGACTCGAGGCGCGCGACTGGCGGGTGGTCAACGCGACGCCACTCCCTGTGGTCTGTTTCCAGAATGCGCATCAGGGGTCAGGCAGCCCCGCCGAGGATGCGCGGGCGATCGTCGAGCGCGTGCAGGCCCGCGGCCAGGCCTGGGTCTCGTTGGTCGAGCTTGGCGGACGAATCCTCGCCATACGCGCCTGCATTTCGAATTTTCGCAATGACGAACACTCGATCGACGTGCTGATGGATGAGCTTGAGACGGCTCGGTCTCAGGCGGACCTCCCGCCCCTTCGTGCCTGACTCGACAGATGGCGACAAGGCAGGGAGCGTGACGCTCCAGTGCGCCATGACCCAAGCCGTTAGAATGCCGCTCGCCTCGTGGCCGAAATCCGAAGTCGTGTCGCGGCTTTGCCGACTATACGTTGGACCTCAGTGGTAGTCGGTGCAGCGGACGTCGTGGGCGTCGTGGCCGTCGAACCGGAAGATCACACGATATTGGTCGTTGACCCGGACGGCGTGATACCCGGCCAGTTCCCCTACGAGGGCGTGGAGTCTATTGCCCGGCGGGATCCGGGGCTGCCGTGGTCACCAGGACGACGAAGCGCTCGTTTACAGGAGTGTGTCCCTCCGCCCAGCATTTCGGACACGCCACCTGGCGCGCATGCTGCCCGAATGATACGTGCTGGAGGGCGCCGACAGGTTCGCGCGTTGGGGAATCCCACGGCACCGGTCGCCGGGGCTGCGTGGTTACGACCCCGCGTTGCCGCCAACCATCGTGGCATGCTCCTTGCCTCCTCGAGTGTGCTCGCCGCCCCGGTTCGGAGTCGGACGATCCGGTAGTCGGAAGGAAGGACGACATGCGCCCCTCACCGCCGCGCCGAGACGCGTTCACCAGGGTCGCTGTGCCGGAATCGGCACGCCAGCAGCGATACCGATACGTCGTCGCCGGGCGGCCCGGGTGTGTGGCGGCCATCGTCCTCGCAGCCGGCACGTTCTGGCCCGGGCAGGTGTCAGCACAGACCGTCGCCGGTCCACCGTCTCCGTCGCGCGTCGAGTTGTGGGGCGCCCTCACGCTGGTGCCGCCGGCGGGCACCGGAACGCTGGCATCGAACTACGCGCCCGTGGTCACGTCCGCGCCCGATGCGCGAGGTCACCTGGGTCAGACATTGACCTTGCGTCCGGCGACGGGCTGCGGTCTCGAGTTCGGCAGCAACCTCTACCTGTCGCGTCGCGTGGGGATCCAGGTGTTCGCTTCGCGGACGTCCGCGGCGCTTGGCGGCAGCAACACGCCGTATGACGTGGCGCTGGAGTACACCTCGCGCCCGCCGCCCACCAATCAGCCCGTGCCGGTGCAAATCGCCTGGACCGTGGACTGGCCCGACACGGCAGGTCGGCTGCGGCAGTGGTCGGCCGGCGCCGGGCCGGCGGTGCGGTGGCAGGGCCGGCGCACGGCGGTCGTGCTGAGCGGCGGCTTCGCCTGGATGCGACTGAGCGGCGACGCCGGTCCGCTCGGCTACACGACGTTCGCGCTGGGCGGACACTCGACGCTGTTCGCGCAGGACGTCCTCGTGCGCGCGGCGCTCGCGCCCTCGACCACACTGGCTGGATACGCCGCCGCGGCACTGGATGTCGGCATCGGCCGGCACGCCGCGATCACCGTGAGCCTGCGCACGCTCGTCGCCCCGGAGATGGAACTCCGATCGACCATCGACGCCGTCATCGACGGCACCGAGGGCGCCACCCCGACAGCCGTGGCCGATATCGACCGGCACATGGCGCTCGCACCGGCGCGCCTGCCGCCGTCGGGGGTCGGGATTCTGGTGGGTTTCAAGGTGCGATAGGGGCGATCATGATGCCGCGTTACGGCCGCGCAGCACTCCTGGTCGCCGCAGTGCTGGCGCCGGCCTGTCGCCACTCGTCGCCCGTCGGGCCCAGCGAGCCGGTCACCGCGGCCGTCACCACCGTCCGCTACGAGCGTCTGAAACCGGTCGTCGGCGACGCCAGCGCCCCGGTGGTCGTCACGATCTGGTACGCGCTCGCACCGGGCGATCCCTACAACCGTACCAGTCCACGCCTCTGCGTGCTGGTGGCGAGCGGACCGAACACGTTCGAGTGCCGGTCGCCGCGGTTCGAGTTCATCCCGGTGGACCGCGACTGGACGGCGTCGGTGTCCGATCCGGCGGTGTCGAGCCAGCCGGTCGCGAGTGCGCTGTATCTCAACCTGACGCGCATCCGCGTGATCACCTACCCGAACGGCGCCGAGTCGGGGGTCTTCCGCATCGACGCGCACGGCCACGTGTCGTGATCGACCTCCGATCCGCATCGGCCACGGACGTGTCCCGTGCGGGTGCGCGACGAGCAGCTGCACGTGGCCGAGGCCGACGTCCTGGGCATCTGGCGGCGTGCGAGCAGGGGTCGCAGTATGGCCGGTTTCGCTGCCCGCGGGGCCCGTTGATGGCGACTATCGTTACGGCCAGCGGGCAACGTCCAAGGGAGAGAGTTCGAGAGTTGGTCTGAAAACGGGCGGTTGGCTGGGTGTCTGGGACGAACTTCGCACCTCGCTGGTGACGGCCGCCTGAGCTTAGCGCCGCGAACGGGCATGGGCACACGATCCAGAACGCTCGGAACCTCGGCCTTCTTGCGAACCCGGCGGTGCGGCGTGTCAGCCGAACGTGCCTCTACACTTCGCGACTACTCGGGAGTTGAGAGCAACAAAGAATGTCGGTCAGCAGCCCGTACCTGTGGGTGGTGGCCACGAATGGGCCAGTGCGCGCGGCGTTCCGGCTGGCCGTAGCGAAGCGGCCACTCGTTCTGCCGCGGCACCTTGACGTGACGGGCCGTGCCTCTGGCAACGACGCCGAGTTTCGCGTGCAGTATCAGTGGGGCCGGGACATCAGGGCGGACGTCGTCGTGCGAGCGCGGCGCTCGTCGACTGGGCGGCTCACCGGCACCGTAGAGATGATGGCCCGCAACGGCCTGTCGCAGGTCTTCACGCTGCTGAGCGTCGTGCCGGACGTGACGCTGTAGGCCTCGTCCGCACCGCATCCGCACTACGCAACTGGAGCCCGACGGGGCCGCGGCCCTGCGCGGCCGGCGCGGGCCGCTCGCTACCAGTCTCACGGCGGCAGAACGAGCCGCGCCGACGTGCGGAAGCGACGATAGTTGCGATAGGTCGCCACGCCATCACCCGACACATCGCCCGCGTACGTCTCGGTGAGCCGGAGGGGCACGATCAGGTCCAGCGGACGGTTGGACGCGAAGTCGACGCGTAGCTCGTGACGACCGCGCCCGTCGGGAGGCTGCAGGGACACATCGGCGCGCAACACGGCGCCGTCGTCGGCGATCCACGCGCGCACGTCAGCCCGCGAGAACTGCGCGCCATCATGCGCGACGAGTGCGCCGGGCGGGTGTTCCGTAAACCTCAGGATTGTGACCGGCCGTCCACCGCGCCGGCCCCGCCCTTCCAACGACGCCGTGAAGGCCGGGGCGTGTCGTCGCCCGAGCAGGTCCAGCGGCAGCGTCGGCACGTTGATGCTACGGGCGTGGCCGAGGTTGAAACGCGCGTTGTCATCGGCGATCTTCCGGGCCACCGCCAGGACGTCCTCTCCGGCGCCTTCGAACACCGACTCGAGCCGAGCGGCCTTCCCGTTGACCGGACGGTTGTCCACCGAGCGCACACTGCGTTGCGCCAGCCAGGCCAGGCCGCCAGGCAGCCGTAGAAAGCCCATGTCCGACACCAGTCGACGGCGTTCGAGCACGTGGCGGATGCCGTAGTCGGTCACGTACGTGATTCGCTGCTCGAAGGCCTCATCGGCCACGAGCTCACGCAGCCTCGGTTCGTAGGCGTCCAGGTATGCGTGAAGCCGCACCACCACTTCGTCGGCGTCCAGCACCGCCTGGGCCGCGGGGCGCGACACCGCCTGCGCGGCGAGCACAACGAGCACTCCGGCGGCTTCAAGGCGGCATCGACGAGTCACTGCACTCAGCCTTCTACCACGTTCGCCGGTCTGGTCGGGCCAGCGCGATGCGCGCCTCCCAGCGCACGAGCTGCCCTGCGGCCGTCTCGATACATCATCTGTAGTAACTGTGGCGGGCGAACGACAGGCAGCCGATGCCCGCGCGCGCCCGCAGCGGGGCGCTCGGCTGCTCTCTGCAAGACACCGAGCCCAGAAAGCGTTCTCCAGGGCAAGGGAAGGTGTGTTCCAGAAAAGGCGGTTGGCTGGGTGTGACGTCGGCCTGACGGGACTGCGGGTCCGGCGTCGGCCGCGACGACGCGCTCAGCGGCCGGCGGGCCTGAGCGTTCGAAGGACCGCGTGCGCGGCCCGCGTCAACCGCTCGTCGAAGCACGAGAACTCCACGGCGTTCTTGCCAGCGGCTCTCGCCACTGCGAGAAACGCCGCCAGGTGCACGCTGTCGTAGCCTCGAAGGGCGTGGCGCTCCGCCAGGGCGCCAGCCTCGCGGCACAGGGCGGGCGTCACCTCGACCTTGAGGTATCTGGCCCAATCGTCGTCGAGTGCCCGCCTCGCCGCCGTGGCGGCCCGCGCCGGCAGGTCGCCTTCGCGTCGGCGCCGCGCCAGCGCGGCTCGCGCCTCCGCGTACGCGATCGTCGCGGTGGCGACGATGTCGGCCTTGTCGACCAGCCGGCGCACCGCGTCGCTCCCCTGCTCGGCGACGTACAGCTTTACGAGGCTGCTGGTGTCGAGGTAGAGCGTCACCCGCGATCCTCGAGCACTGCGGCTGATACCGAGCGCCCCGACGTCGTCGACGCACGGCGCGCGACGCCTGCGGGCTTCCCGCCCGCCCATTGTGCGCGGCCATCGATGACCAGCGCGTGCGCCCACTGCAGGCTGACGGGCGCGTCGATGGGCTCGAGCGTTGCGATCGCCTTGCCGCGCTCTGTCACCGTCAGTCGGGCGCCGGCGCGGACCCGTCGCAGGTAGCGGCTCAGTTCACTCTTCAGCTCACGCACGCCGACCGTCTCCATGGGATCACCTCTGATGTAGTCACAACGATAACACGATGTGGTCTCTTCGGTGACGGCGGCGTGACGTCCCGCCGCTGGTCGCCGGTGGTCGAGGTCGTCGGGCGCGAGCCGACTCAGTGCGTCTCCGATTTCGCACGCGACAGCTCAGGTGCTCTGCGGCCGGGAAACACTACCAGTTCGAATCGTCGTGAAGCGTGGCACGGCGTCTGCGCCAGCTTGTCCTCGACCGACGGCAGCGTCCATTCATCCCATTCCGGGTGCAGAAAGAAAGAGAGACAGAGCGCGAACTCGACCATGATGCCGACGGCGGACCGGTCGGCCGTCCGGCCGATCACGACCGGCGTCATGCCCGGCGTCTCGAGCGCCACCGTGCGCGGTGCCACGCCCAGGCGCGTGAGGCGCGCGGCGACCACGCCGGCGAGCCGGTCGGGGGAGTCGTCGCACGTCGCAAGCGGGCATCACGATTGGCAGCAAGGACGCGCTCACGAGCAGCAACAGCGGGGGCCGATCGACGACGACCCGGTTTACAGCCGTTCCCGAGTTCTAGAAACGGCCGGAAACAGGCGAGTGGGTGGGAGGCAGGGATTCGGTTCCGCTTGCGGCGAGCCTGCGAGCCGTGGCGCAACGCTCGTTCCGTGCCGAGCAGCCACGAATGCTGGCTCAGGGCCGCCGGACCGACGCCGAAGCGCCTGGAATGTCGGGGCTCGACGAACACTGACCAGGGACCCGCAGCTCTGCCCGTCGAGTAATGACCAGGCGCCGACGACGGATCAGGCGCCCGCAGAGCGCCACAAGATGCCGCGCCGGTGGTCAGTCTTCCGTGAACACAGATGGTCAGTCTCGGGCGGGCGTCAACACGCCTGGGTCGATCACCTGCGTGAGAAAGACCCGCCGACCCGGCAGGTTGGCGGCTCGATCTGGGAACGTGAAGACCTCGACGGTTCCTGATGGGAGTCGCCGCTCATACCTCGGCGGGTCGTGGGCGACCTTGACCAAGGTAGCGCGGCTGCGCCAGTGGGTGTACCCGCTGTAGTTGTTGTACTGCTCGAACGTGTCGCCGCGGACGACGACGTTCTCCCAGCTGTACGGCGCTCCAGATGAAGTGTTATTGTCTTCGACCCACGACATCCAATCGTGGCTCCACAGTGGACCGACGTGTCCATATGCAGGGACCTGCGGCAGACGTGTGGATCGGCTCGCGTACCGCAATTGCAGAGAGACGGGCGGGCCCAGGGGTGGCACATACGTGCAAGGACGGTCCGAGAGTTTCGTGGAAGCGCTTAAGAGGTGTATCTGATAGGTCGGCATTCCTGTGCAGATGGGGCCTACGGTCCAATCGGCCAGAGCGGTCCTGGCGGTAGCCTCGCCTCCTCCGGTGTCGGCGGGGCCACTCCCTGTGTTCGGCGAATTCGTTGTGTTTCCGCCGCCGGGCGGTGGTGGCGGTGGTGGTGGTGGTGCAGGGCCTGGACCGGTATTGGGCCCAGAACCCGGGCCTGGACTCGGGCCGTCTGGCGAGCAGTTCTCCAGGCACGGTTCGTCGGATCCGGGAAGGCCCGGCGCACAGTGCCCCACCACGGTTGCAGCTTCTTCGTCGGTAACCGGCCGGCCGACCTCCCCTTTGGAGACGGGCACCAAGACGAACCCCGACATCTCGTCGTCCAGAGCCGCCTCGCCCATCACCATCATGCCGCCCAACGCTGGGTCGCGGAACACGTAGGAGCCGTCGCGTCGCTCGATCAGTGTGGTGTAGTGGTCGCTGCGCAGATGCACGACCGAGGGCACTGGAATCTCGGCGGCACGCTCAACGTGCCGTGCTGCCACCCGGAGCCCCGTGCGACGCGCCAGATCGCCAAGGGCCTCCAAGGTCGTCCCCCGATGTGCGGGTTCGTAGGCCTTCAGGAGGTCGCGGCTCGTCGGGTTCGGCGTACCGACTTGATCCATAAGCGAGTTCAGGGCCGTCGGTCCCGAGAAGATGGCCTTCTCGTGGGCGTTCAGTAGGATCCAGAGGCCTTCGCGCGCCGCCTCGACCTTTGTGCCCGCCGAGCCACTAATGGCATAGCCCTCGAGTTCTTTGACTCGGGCCTCCAAGGCGTTCACTTGGCCGAACGTTGTTGACGCTCGCCCGGGACTGACCATCTGTGCCCAGTGAAGACTGACCACCGGAACGGCGCCTTGTGGCACGTCGCGGGCGCCCGATCGTCGTCGGCGGCTGGTCATTGCTCGGCGAGCAGAGTTGCGATTTCCTGGTCAGTGCTCGTCGAGCGACAACAGTGGGATCTCATCGACAAGCTCCCGTGTTCGATACGGCTCCTGCCCGTCGCACGTCGTGACGCGGCGTTCCACGATTTTAGTGCGTACGAGCGGCTGCTCGAGGCGGCGCGCTCGATCGACTGGCGGACTTACTTGATCGCCTTGCTTGGCGGTGAGGGCGGGATGCGAGTCGGCGAGATCGTCGCGCTGGAGTGGGGAGACGTCGACCTCGAGCGGCGGCAGATCAACATCCGCCATTCAGATTGGCGAGGCGAGTTGACGACCCCCAAGAACGGTCGGGGGCGGTTCGTGGCGATGACGGAGCGGGTGGCAACGGCACTTCGCAAGTATCGTCACCTCCGCAGCTCGCGCGTCCTGTGCAAGGAGGATGGCACCCCCATCAGCCGACAGGGCGCTTGGTCGCGCGTTCGCTATGCGGCACATCGGGCGGAGGTGCCGACCGGGGTGCACATTCTGCGACACACGTTCTGTTCGCACCTGGTCATGCGTGGGGCAACGATGCGGTCGGTGCAAGAGCTGGTCGGCCACCAGGACCTGACCATGACGCAGCGCTACTCGCACCTGAGCCCAGCGGCCCTGGTGGACACCGTCCGGCTGTTAGAGTCACGGCCAGTCGACTCCGGGCATGGAGACATGTTGGAGACGGCAAACTGCCGTCAGCTGAAGTCGAAATCGTAGAAGGAGTTAGCTGGCTGGGAGGCAGGGATTCGAACCCCGATACCCGCGTCCAGAGCGCGGTGTCCTACCGTTGAACGACCTCCCAGCAGGAGGGCCAGTGACACCGCGAAGAGCCGCGCCGCCCGCTGGAATCATTGATTATAGGGGCGATTCCGGCATCGGCGCAACCCGCCGGTGACCGGCGCACCGCCCTGGGTCCGCTTCCCCGCGGCCCACCGCCACGGGCCGTTCCAGAACGCGCGCTATGATCGGGGACACCGGATGTCCGATCCCGCGCCCCCTCGACCCACCCCCGGGGCCGAGGTCACCAGTTACGCCCATCTCGACGACCGGCAGCGCCTCGCCACCCTGGGCGGGTTGATGCTGACGCTGCTCCTGGCGGCGATGGACCAGACCATCGTCGGCACGGCGATGCCGCGCGTGGTCGCCAGCCTCGACGGCTTCGACCGCTATCCCTGGGTCACCACCGCCTACCTGCTCACCTCGACCATCTCGGTCCCGGTGTTCGCCAAGTTCTCGGACCTCTACGGCCGCAAGTATCTGTATCTCATCGGCCTGGTGATCTTCGTCCTGTCGTCGTGGCTGTGCGGCGCGGCCGGCAACGTGCCGCTGCCGCTCGACGCCATGAACCAGCTGATCTTCTTCCGCGGCCTGCAGGGCATCGGTGGCGGGGCGGTGATGGGGCTGACCTTCACCATCATCGGCGACCTGTTCTCGCCGGCCGAGCGCGGCCGCTACCAGGGCATGTTCGGCGCCGTGTTCGGCCTGGCGTCGATCGTCGGGCCGCTGGCCGGCGGCTGGATCACCGACCACCTGTCGTGGCGGTGGGCGTTCTACGTCAACGCGCCGCTCGGCGTCGTCGCGCTCGGCGTGCTGTATCGCACGTTCCCGTTCGTGGCCCCGCACGGCAGCTCGCGCACCATCGACTGGCTGGGCCTGGTAACGCTCTCGGGCTGGATCGTGCCGCTGCTGCTCGCCCTCAGCCGCGTCACCGAGGCCGGGTGGAGCGATCCCACGGTGCAGCTGATGCTGACGCTGGCGGCGGCGTCGTTTGCCACCTTCATCTGGGCCGAGCGCCGCGCTGCCGAGCCGATCATGCCGCTGTCGCTCTTCGGCATCCGGACGATTGCCCTGGCCTCGGCCGGTGTCTTCGTCCTCGGCATGTCGATGTTCGGGATGTTCGTCTACCTGCCGCTCTACCTGCAGGGCGTGCTGGGGATGTCGGCGGCGGCGTCGGGCACGCTGTTCGTGCCGATGATCTTCGCGATGATCACCGCCAGCGTGGCCTCGGGGCAGATCGTGTCGCGCACCGGCCGCTACAAGTTCCTGGCCGTCGCCGGCGCCGTGCTGGCCACCGCCGGCATGGCGCTGCTCGCCCGGCTCGGCCCCTCGGGCACGGCCACGACGATCCTGTGGTGTCTCGTCGTGTGCGGTTTCGGGTTCGGCGCGGCGCAGCCGGTCTACGCCCTGGTCGTGCAGAACGCGGCGCCGCGCGCCCAGCTCGGCGCGGCCACCGCCACCAGTCAGTTCTTCCGCTCGATCGGCAGCACGATCGGCGTGGCGGTCTTCGGCACGCTGCTGCTCGGCATCTACCACCAGCGCCTGGCAGCGGCGCTGCCGCCCGACACGCCGGCGCAGGTCCGCGCGGTGGTGGACAACCCGCTGACGATGAACGGTCGGGCCGAGGGGATGGCGTCGCGTCAGCTGCCGCCGATGGATCCGGCGGTGGCCACCGGGGTGAAGGCCAGTCTTGCCGCCGGCATGCAGCGTATCTTCAACCTGGCGGCGCTGGTGATGGCGATCTCGGTGGCGCTCAACGTGCTGCTGCCGGAGCTGCCGCTCCGGTCGCGCGCCGAACATGCGCCTCCGCCCGACGCGGCCTGAGCGACGGCCCGGCCCGGTCCTGGAGCAGGAACACGAAACGCCGCGTGCTCGGGGCACGCGGCGTTCGTGTTTTCAAGGTGAGCCGGAATGCCCGGGCACACCCTGAATCTGGGGGAGGCCAGTGTGCGTTCCGCGACGGCGCGATGCGCGTCGGTGCGGTTGCTGCCTCCTCTGCAGGATGTGGGCCAGAGCCGCGACACTGCGTGATCCCGTGAATCTCGAACCTCCAGTGTGCGGAAGCCGTGATCGGGAGTCGCCGCAATGCGGTCCGACCCCGACCAACGTCTCGCTGGGGCCAGATTGGGGTCAGACCCCTTTCAAGGCCCAGCCAGAATAGGGGTCTGACCCCTGTCTGGGCGGGGGCAGACTAGTGCGAAAAATCGCTACGGCAGCGTGCTCGCCAGACGGTCGAGCCGGGACAGCACCTCGGGCTTGCCGAGCAGCCGCACCATCTCGAACAACCCCGGGCTGACGGTGCGCCCGGTGAGCGCCAGCCGCGTGGCGTGGATGAGCACGCCCGCCTTGACGCCACGCGTGTCGGCCACCAGCCGCAGCGTGCGCTCCAACTCGGCGTCGTCGTCGAACGCGACCAGGTCGGCGTAGGCGCCGCGCAGCGCCTCGAGATGGCCGCGCAGGCCGGGCGCTGCCAGGTGCTTTGCCGCCCCTTCGGCGTCGTAGCCCTCGGGCGCCAGCAGGAACGGCCGGGCCCCGTCCACGAATTCGCCCAGCCGTTTGCACCGAGGCCGCAGCAGCGCGAGCACGGCCGCGAACCACTCCCTGCGGGCCCCGGCCAGCTCGTCGTGCCACACACCGGCGCGCTCGAACCACGGTCGCAGCCGTTCCACCAGCGCCCCGTCCGACAGCCGGCCCAGGTACTGGTGGTTGAACCAGTCGAGCTTCTCGGTGTTGAACACCGCGTTGCCCGTGCTGATGCCCTCGAGCGAGAAGCGGGCGACCAGATCGTCGATCGACAGCAGCTCCTCGTCACCACCCGGCGACCAGCCGAGCAGCGCCAGGAAGTTGACCAGCGCCTCGGGGAGATAACCCTGCCGTTCGTACTCCATCACCGACGTGGCGCCGTGCCGCTTGCTGAGCCGCTTCTTGTCGGGCCCCATGATGAGCGGCACGTGCGCGAACGCCGGCACCGGCGCGTCGAACGCCTGGTAGAGCAGCACCTGCTTGGGGGTGTTGGAGATGTGGTCGTCGCCCCGTACGACATGGGTGATCGCCATGTCCACGTCGTCCACCACCACCGAGAGGTGATAGGTCGGATACCCGTCGGAACGCAGCGCGACGAAATCCTCGATGTTCGCGTTGTCGAAGCGCACCTCGCCGTGGACGAGATCGACGAACGTGGTCTCGCCCGGCGGCACCAGAAACCGGATCGCGAAGGGCTCGCCCGCGGCCACGCGTCGCGCCGCTTCCTCGGCCGGGACCGCCAGGCAGGCGTCGCGGTCGTAGCGGCGTTCGTAGGTGCCGTCGTCGGCCGCGGCGGCGTCGCCGCGGCGGGCCGGGACGCCGAAATCGTAATAGGCGCGTCCAGCCGCCACCAGCTCATGCGCAGCCGTGCGGTAGCGATCGAGTCGCTCGCTCTGGAAGTAGGGCGCGTGCGGCCCACCCACGCCGGGCCCCTCGTCCCAGTCGAGGCCCAGCCAGCGCAGCCCGTCGAGGATGCCGGTCACCATGTCGGTGGACGAGCGCTCCACGTCGGTGTCTTCGATGCGCAGCACGAACACGCCGCCGGCCCGGCGGGCGAACAGCCAGTTGAAAAGAGCGGTCCTGGCGCCGCCGACATGCAGGTAACCAGTCGGTGACGGCGCGAAGCGAACGCGAGGATGGCTGCCGAATTGGGAAGGCATCGGGGTCGTTTCAGGATACCTTCCCTGGGGCGGTCGCTCCGGCCCCACCGCGCCGCGGGGCGTGAGGGAGCCGGGCCGCTGGAGACGCTCTTCCCCAAAAGCGAGGTCTATGTGAACCGCAAGCTGACGACGTTCATCATCATCATGCTCGCCCTTGCCATGGGCACGACCGCGCCGCGCACGCAGTCGCGCGCCGACGTCCCGCAACGCGTCACCGACCGGGTCGCAGCCGGAGAGGCGGTCCCGGTCATCGTCGGCGTGAATGCCGGCTTCGTACCGGAAGGCGATCTGCCGAACGCCGACGCCGTGGCCAGTCAACGCGACGCCATCGCCCGGGCGCTCGACGACGTGATGACCCGGGCGCGGAACACCGGCGCCGTCGTCGGGTCCAGCTACGAGATCATGCCGTTCTTCACCGCCAGGGTCGATCGCACCACCCTCGAGGCGCTGGCGACGTTGCCCGGGGTGGTGAGCATCGTCGAGAACACCGTGGACCGCGTCCACCTGGCGTCGAGCGTGCCGATCGTCAACGCGCCGCCGACCTGGGCGGCCGGCTTCACCGGCACCGGCTGGCGGATCGCCATCGCCGACACCGGCATCGAGAAGACCCACTCGTTCCTGGCCGGCAAGGTCGCCGCCGAGGCGTGCTTCAAGAATGCCGGTGGCGCCGGCAGTGGCGTGGATGCCTGCCCCGGCGGCGGTTTCGCGTCCACGGCCGTGGGCAGCGGCGTCCCGTGCTCGGCGACGAACGACTGCGCGCACGGGACGCACGTCGCCGGCATCGCGGCCGGGTTCAACGCGGGTGGGACCGGCGTCAACGGCGTCGCGCCGGGGGCCCAGTTGATCGCCCTCCAGGTGTTCACGGTGCACAACGACGTCGGCACGTGCGGCGCCGGCCCGGGCGACATTCCCTGCGCGGTGAGCTACGTGTCGGACCAGGTGCTGGCTCTCAACCATCTCGCCACCCTGGCCGGCGCCAACAACGTCAACCAGATCGCCGCCGTCAACATGAGCCTCGGCGGCGGCAGCTTCAGCGATCAGGCAACCTGCGACGCCGCGAACCTGAGCAATGGCCGCAAGGCGGCGATCGACAACCTCCGCTCCATGGGGATCGCCGCGGCGATCTCGTCGGGCAACAGCGGCTTCAGAACGGCGATGGGCGCCCCGGGCTGCATCTCGTCGGCGATTAGTGTCGGGTCGATCACCGACGCCCTGCTGGTCTCGAGCTTCAGCAACAACGCCCCGTTCCTGAACCTCTACGCCCCGGGCAGCGACGTCACCTCGTCGGTGCTCGGCAACGCGTTCGCCAGCTTCAACGGCACGTCGATGGCGGCGCCGCACGTCGCCGGCGCATGGGCCCTCATGAAGCAGTCGCAGCCGGCGGCGACGGTGACCCAGGTACTGACGGCGTTCTCCACCACCGGCACGACCATCAACGACACCCGCACCAGCGGCGGCGCGCCCCATCCGCTCATCAACATCAACGCCGCGCGCCTCGCCCTGGCCGGCGGCGGAGGCGGCCTGCCCGGCGTGCCGGGCAGCTTCACTGCCACCGTCAGCGGCAACACCATCAACATGTCGTGGAGCGCGTCCGCCGACGCGGGCAGCGACACGACCAACGCCCCGGCCACCAACTACAACCTGATCGCGCGGCTCTCCGCCGCCGGCGCGCCGGCGGTGGTCCTGCCGCTCGGCAACGTCACGTCGTTCGCCGTCGCGGCCCCCAACGGGGTCTTCTTCCTCAGCGTCCAGGGCACCAACGGCGCGGGTGCCGGGCCCGAGTCGAATCAGGTCCAGGTGACCGTGCCGGCGGTGCCGGCGGCTCCCGGCAGTCCGACCGGCCTGGTGGCCAACGTCGTCGGCAACAGCGCCACCTTCACCTGGAACGCGCCGGCCAGCGGCGGCCCGGTGGCCAACTACCTCCTGCAGGCCGGCAACTCCTCTGGCGCCACCATCGTCCAGGTGCCGCTGGGGCCGGCGCCGACGTCGTTCGCGGTGGGCGGCATCCCGCCGGGCACGTGGTTCGTGCGGGTGCTGGCCCAGAACGCCGGCGGCAGCAGCGCACCCAGCAACGAGGTGCAGTTCAACATCGTCGGGCCGCAGCCGCCCGGCGCCCCGACCCTGAACACGCCGGTCGTCATGGGCAACAATGTCAGCCTGTCGTGGGCCGCGGGAGCCGGCGGTGCACCGACGAGCTACACACTCGTCGCCGCCGCAAGCCCAGGCGGCACGCCGTTCCTCAGCGTCCCGGGGCTGACCGGCACGTCGATCGGGTTCGGTGGCGTCCCCAGCGGCACCTACCACCTGCGGCTGATCGCCGTGAACGCGCTCGGCGCCAGCCCGGCCTCCAACGAGGTGGCGCTGGTCGTCCCGTAAGCCGGCAGACCTGAAGGTCCGCCCCACGGGGAATCAGCGCGATGGCGGCTGCCGGGTCGTTCCGGCAGCCGTCGTCGCGTACGGATGCTTGACAGCCCCCGTCTCCTCCCGGAACAGTGCGGCGAGGCGATGACGCGCGCCACGTTCTTCCGCATCCACTCCTGGCTCGGCATCATCACCGGGGTGTTCCTGCTGGCCATCGCCTGGAGCGGGTCGCTCGTCGTCTTCAACGACGAGATCGAGTGGCTGCTGAACCCGGCGGTGCGAGCCGACCCCGCCGCGGGCGTTCGCCCACTCGACGAGGTCGCGGCGGCGATCCGTGCCCGCCACCCCGGCCGCCGCTTCGCCATCCACCCGCAGATCGGCCGGCGCTGGGCCCACACCGCCTACGTCTACGAGGGCCGCCGGCAGCGCTTCCTGCAGATCGACCCGGCGACGGCGGCGATCCGCCGCGACGACGCGATGGAGGGCTACACCTTCAACGTCGCCTACTTCCTGCGCCAGCTGCACGTGCGGCTGCTGATGGGGTTCTGGGGCCGCGTCTTCGTCGGCCTGTTCGGCGTGACGCTGGTGCTGTCGGTGCTGACCAGCCTGGTCGTCTACCGCGAGTGGCTGCGCTCGCTGTGGCGCCTGCGGCGCGGCCACGGCCGCCGCGTCCTGCACATGGACCTGCACAAGGCCGTCGGCCTGTGGACGCTCGGGTTCAGCCTGCTCTTCGGCATCACCGGCGCGGTACTCGGCCTCGAGAACCTCTACTACCGGATTCGGCCGGCTGCGCCGCGCTCACCGGCGATCTTCACCACGGCGCCGCCGCTCGGGATGCCGCTGACCGTGGACGGCGCGCTGCGCCGCGTCACCACCCGCGATCGGCGGTTCCGTCCGACCGCGATCGAGGTGCCGCCCGAGGGCCCGTTCGTCGTTCGCGGTAACCACCCTGGCGCGTTCATCGCCGACGGGGCGAGCGAATACCAGGTGCATGCCGGCACCGGCGTGGTCCGCCAGGTCGTCGACGCCCGCCGGGCCCCGCGCCGCGAGTACCTCTACAACCTGCTCGACCCGCTGCACTTCGGCTACTTCGGCGAACGCTGGGGCGTCGTCGCCGGCTATGCCGTCGAGATCGTCTGGTGCCTGGCCGGGCTGGCACCTGGGGTTCTGGCCATGAGCGGCGGGGTGATGTGGCTGGAACGGCAGCGACGGCGCAGCCGCCGCCGGGCCCCGGACGGCGTCGCCGGCGAACCCGCCTGAGCGTCAGCGGTCCGGCGGCCGCTTCTGCGCCGGTTTCGAGTCTCCGCCGCCGAACAGCCGGCGCAGGCCGCGGCCGACGCTGCGCGCCCCCCGCGTCAGGGCATTGCCGCCCGAGCCGTCGTCCGCGGTCAGGGCCTTGGCCACCGCCGCCCCGCGGTCGCCGGCCAGCGACTGGCCCAGGTGGGTCGCGACATCGGCGGCGATCTGGTCCGGCGTCAGCGTCCGGCCCTCGACCACGGTGGCCTGGTCGAAGCTCGCCGCGCCGCGCACCAGCGGCGGCGCGTCCTGCAGCGCGCTGGCGGTGACCACGGTCTGCAGGCTTTCGGCGATGCGGCCGTTCACCGGTGTCGGCCGAGCCGGCGGCGGCACGTCACCCGGTGGCAGCGTCCGCGGGCCCGGCGGGCGCAACGGCTGGAGACAGTCTTCGGCGACCACCGCGTTGATGCGCACTGGTGCCACCTGTTCGTCGAACGCCTTGCCGCCGGTGCGGGAGTAGGGCGAGCGGGGATTCGGCGCGTAGGTCACATCGCGCAGCGCCAGATCGATGCGGCACACGGTGCGCTCGCGCCCGTCGGACGCCAGGCGAACGGTACCGTCCACGGTACCGGTCTTCGGCACCAGCGTGGCGTCGGGCGCGGCGAAGCGGGCCATCGACGCGGCGCCGAAGTTGGCGAGCTGGAAGGTCAGATCGTAGGACGGCGTCCACGCGTCGCGATTCCAGCGCGCCACGTTGAGGACGCCGGCCACCGACACCTGCCCGTCGGCGGTCTCGCCGTCGAAGCTGAAGCGCGTGGGGTTGTCGCGGGCGTCGATCGGCAGCTGCAGGTTCTCGATGCCGACGACCACGTGCGCGAACTCGAGCTTCGAGGTGCGCCGCTCGAGCAGGCCGCCGCCCGAGTCGCCGGGCAGGTGCTCGACCCACGCCACCGTCACCTCGCGGGCGTCGATCTCGGGCACGCGCATGCCGTGGACCAGCCGCGCCAGTTCGTCCACGGTCTGCACGTCGAAGGCGGCATCGGTGTTCCACGCCCCGGCGAGCGTCCGTTCGAGATGCAGCGTCGCACCGTCGATCGAGACGCGGTGGAACGCCTCGTCGGGCAGGGTGCACGGTTGGAGGAGGATGGCCGTCCAGCAGCCCTTCACCCGGTCCCAGCCGTTGGCCACCGCCCGCGCCAGGCTCCAGTCGAACTCGATGGCGTCGGCGTGGAACAGGCGGCGTTCCTGGAACGGCCCGCGCGTCGTGATCGCGACGTCCTTGCCGACGACCTTGATGTCGGCGAGCGATCCGCTCCATTCTCCGACGGTGAGGTCGAGGCCATAGGCCTCGGCCGTCGTCTCCACGGTGCGCGACAGCACGTAGGGCACGTATTCGTAGCGCAGCAGGGGCAGCGCGACGGCCAGGGCCAGCACGGCGGCGCGGCGTCCGCCGAAGCGCTTCCACCAGCTGAACACGCGCTCGAGCTCACTGGGCGCCAGGCCGGCGTCCTGCAGGTCCACCATCACGCGCTCGAGGCGCGCCGGCGGGCCTCCGGCGTGCGGCGAGCCTCCGGCGTGCGGCGGGCCATGCGGCGGCACCACCGACGTCCGGTCCAACGGCGAGGGGGCGCCGGGAGTGGACATGACGAGCGTGCTGATTATCCGCACGCGTCGTGACGGCCGCAACCGCTGGGCGGTGGCGTGCACGGAACGGCACAGCGCCGGGCGCGAGGCGCCGCACACCATCACCGACGCGCGCCGTGGCTGAGGTAGCCGCGCGGCGGCGATAATGCCGCGCGATGCTCGCCACGCGGCTCCGCCACCAACGCCTCGTCGGCAACCCCTGTCGCCGCCCCGAGGACGTCGTCGCGTGGCTCGGCGCCGTGCAGTCGCAGGACTACGCCGGGGCGGCGTGGGCGATCGCGCTGCGGGCGCCGACGGCGACCGCCGCGGCCATCGACCGCGCCTTCGACGCCGGCCGCATCCTGCGCACGCACCTGCTGCGGCCCACCTGGCACTTCGTCGCGCCGGCCGATCTGCGCTGGATGCTCGCTCTCACCGGGCCGCGCGTGAAGGCCCGCCTGGCGCCCTACGACCGCCACCTGGAGATCGACGGGCGCCTGCTCGCCCGCGCCCGCCGCGTCGTCGAAGGCGCACTCGCCGGCGGCCGCCACCTGACCCGCGACGAGCTGGCCGAGCAGTTGCGCCGTCGCGGCCGCATCGACGTGCGCGGCCAGCGTCTGGCGCACGTCGTGATGCACCTCGAGCAGGACGCGGTCGTCTGCAGCGGGCCGCGCCGCGGCCGACAGTTCACGTATGCGCTGCTCGAGGAACGCGTGCCGCGCGCGCCGACGTTCACCCGCGCCGGGGCCCTCGCCGAGCTGGCGCGGCGCTACTTCCGGAGCCACGGTCCGGCCACGGTGCACGACTTCGCGTGGTGGTCGGGGCTGGCGATGGCCGACGCCCGCCGCGGCGCGGCGACCGTGGACACGGCACTGGTCCTGGCCACGCCGCCCTCGCCCGAACGGGTCGCCGGTGCGCACTTCCTGCTGCCGAACTACGACGAGTACCTCATCGCCTACCGGCATCGCGACGCGGTGATCGACCCCGACCGGGCGCGCAACTTCGGCATCTTCACGACCACCGAATTCCCGCACCAGGTCGTGCTCGGCGGACGGGTGGCCGGCAGCTGGCGGCGCACCATCGGTCCGCGTGACGCCAGCCTTGCGGTGACGTTCTACCGGCCGCCGACGACGCGCGAGCGCGCGGCCCTGGCCCGGCAGGCGGCGCAGTACGCCCGCGTGCTGGGCCTGCCGTGCACGCTCGAGGCGTGAGCGGCGTCAGTCGTCGTCGAACTCGAACGTCACGGTGACCCGCGCGCCCGCTTCCTTGTCGCCACGCACGCGGCGCGGCACCGGCAGGAAGCCGGAGCCGTCCTTGCTGCGCCACACGCTCGTCGTCCACGTGATGCCGTCCAGCCCGGCGCGGATGGGCGTGCGGCCCCAGGCGCGGGTGATCGGCGGCGTCAGCCGCTTCGGCACCTTCACGTAGGTCCACCCGCCCTTGCCGGGGATGCGGGCGAGCGTGGCGCGAAACGGCCCACGGCGGATGACGGGGGACGACGGCATGCGCAGCATCTTCGTCGGGAGGACCGGCGGCGGCAACCCGCGTCGGGCTTGAGGAATAATCGCCGCTGCCAATGACCGCTGCGGCCACCGAACGCGAGGCTCGCTACGCCGGCTGGCGCGTCGCGCTGGCGTCGGCCGTCGGGCTGTTCTGCTGGTCGATCCCGCCGATGTCCTTCGCGGTGTTCCTGAAGCCGATGGCCGAGGACTTCGCCTGGTCGCGCCAGTCGGTCTCGGCCGTGTTCGGCGTGTCGGCGCTGGTGGCAGCCCTGGGATCGGCGGCGGCCGGCTACCTCGTCGACCGTTTCGGCGCCCGCGTCGTGGTCGTCCCCGGCCTGGTGCTCGCCGGCGTCGCGTTCGCGCTGCGTGCGGCGATTGCCCCGCCGTTCTGGCACGTCGTCGCGCTCTTCGCCGTGAGCGGTATGGCGGGCGTCGCCGCCTCGCCGGTGGCGTACACGCGCGTCATCACCGGCTGGTTCGATCGCCGTCGCGGCCAGGCCCTGGGCATCGCCGTCTCGGGCGCCGCGCTGGGCGCGATGGTCCATCCGCCGGTGGCGCAGGCGCTCATCGACATGGCCGGCTGGCGCACCGCCCATGTCGTCCTCGGGGCGTTCATCCTGTGCGTCGGCGTGCCGGTGGTGGCGGCGATGGTGCGGCCGCACCCGGCCTGGTCCGCCGCCGCCCAGCGCACCACCACGGGAGCGACCGTGCGGGAAGGCCTGCGCTCGTGGAAGTTCTGGGTGCTGGCCGTGGTGCTGCTCTGCGACGGCATCGCCAACAGCAGCCTGTCGGTGCACCTGGTGGCGCTGCTGACCGACCGCGGCGTCCCGGCGGCGCAGGCCGCGCTGGCGCTCGCCACCATGGGCGCGGCGGCGTTTGCCGGACGGCTGGCGTCGGGCTGGCTCCTCGACCGCTGGTTCGCGCCGCGCATCTCGGTGTCGCTGCTGGTCGCCTCGGCCGGCGGGATGTTCCTGCTCGCCGACGCCCACTCGATGGCTGTCGGTGCGTTCGCCGCCGCCCTGGTCGGGTTCGGCATGGGCGGGGAAGCCGACGTCACGCCCTACCTCGTCTCGCGCTACTTCGGCCTGCGCTCGTTCGCGACGCTCTACGGGGTGATGTTCATGGGCACGGCGTTCGCCTGGGCGACCGGTCCGGCGCTGATGGGCCGGGCGTTCGACGCCAGCGGCAGCTACGGACCGCACGCGATGCGACTCGGTGCGCTGCTGCTGGCCGCCGCGGCGCTGATGCTGACACTGCCGCGCTACGCCGCGGCGTCGCCGCCGGACGTGACGGCGGGCACCGCGGTCGCCGGGTGACCCCGGGTAACGGCCGAGGCGGCCTGTGAGAGACTGACGTCCCCCATGATCGACCTCCCGCCGCGGGATGCGTTGCAGTCCCTGTGGGCCGCCGCGTGCGCCATCCGTCCGATGGCCGCGATAGGGGTCAGCGACGCGGCACCCTCGGACGCCGAACGGGTCGTCGTCCTCTACCTGTCCGTTCACGGCATCGGCGCGCACGAGGTGTCGGCCGACGACGCCCCGACCGCCCTCCGCCCGGACACCACCGGGACGGCCAGCATCGACGCCGCTGAGTTGGCGGCGCGCGGGGACCGCGCGGTCGAGTGGCAGCTCCGCTTCTACGGCGCCAACCGGGTGGACTCGTGGCCGCTCGGCGGCGGCCTGCCTGGCACTCGGCTGTGGGTGGCGTGCGCCGAGGCTCGCGAATCGACGGCCGCCGAGCGGGAGGCCTTCGCCGGCCTGACGGCGGCCGTCGCAGCCGCGTTCACCGATGCGCCGGCTGCCGAGCACGAGCTGGCCCGACTCCAGCGGCTCGACCGGGCGGCCGCGCTGTTGCCGGCGCTGCTCCACGTCCTGGACATTCGCGAGGTGTTCACCCGGCTGTCCACGGCGGCCAAAGCGGTCCTGCCGCACGACCTGCTGGTGCTGCGCGAGTTCAGCGACGACATGACCACGGCCCGGGCGCTCGCGGTGTCGGATCGCGGCCCGATGGCCGGGCCCGGAGTGCCGCACGGATATCCCGTCCCGGTGATCCGCGCCTGGGAGTACTCGATCGTCGACGACCTGGCAGCCCATCCGATCGAGGCCGAGGCGCCGCTGGCCGGCCTTGGCGCCCGCTCGGTGCTGCGCCTGGCGATCAAGTTCGGCGGCCGAACCATCGGCGGGCTGGCGTTCCTCTCCAACACGCCGGCGGCGTACTCGAGCACCGACGTGGCCGTCGGCCGGCGTCTGGCCGATCAGGTGGCCGTCGCGCTGTCGCATCACGCCCTGGCCGAACAGGCCGCCGACCAGGCCCGGCGCGGCGAGGAACTGCGCGCCCAGGCCAACAGCCTCGACATGATCGACGGCCTGCTGACCGCGCTCGTGGACAGCGGCCGCGTCGCCGACGACTTCGGCCGCATCTCGGCGATGGCGGCGACGGTGCTGCGGCACGACGCCGCGGCCGTGATGGTCCGGTTGCCCGACCAGCGCCGCGCGCGCCGCTATGCCGCCGTCGGCCTGCCCGACGGCCTGCCGACGGTGAGCGACATCCCGGTCGACCTGCTGGCCTTCCCCGACTGGACCCACCGCGTCATCGACGACCTCGCCGAGCGCGACTCGACGGCCGCGAAGGAGCTGGCGCGCCACGGCTTCCGCTCGATCCTGCAGGTGGCCTTGCGTCACGACGAGCGGTTCGCCGGCGCGCTCCTGTTCTACGCCAGGACGCCGCGGGCCTTTGCCGAGCGCGACGTGCCGATCGCGCGCCGCATCGCCGACCGGCTGGCGCTGACCCTGGCCCGCGACCGCGAACTGGACGCCGAGCGCCGCGCCGACGAAGCCAGCGAACGCGCCGCGCGGCTCGAAGCCCGGGTCCGCGCGCTCACCGACGAGCTCGACGCCCGCACCGGCTATCGCCGCGTCGTCGGCGAGTCGAAGCCGTGGCGCGACGTGCTCACCCAGGCCACGCAGGTGGCGGCCACCGAGACGACGGCGCTGCTGCTCGGCGAGTCGGGTACCGGCAAGGAAGTGGTCGCCCGCTTCGTGCATCGCGGCTCGCCGCGCAAGGGCGGGCCGTTCGTGGCGCTCAACTGCGCCGCGCTGCCCGAGCAGCTGCTCGAGGCCGAGCTCTTCGGCTACGAACGCGGGGCGTTCACCGGCGCCACGCAGAGCAAGCCCGGCCAGCTCGAACAGGCGGCCGGGGGCACCATCTTCCTCGACGAGGTCGGCGAGATGAGCCTGCCGGCGCAGGCCAAGTTCCTGCGCGTGCTGCAGGAGCGCGAGTTCCAGCGCCTCGGCGGCACCCGGGTGCTGCGCGCCGATGCCCGCGTCGTCGCCGCCACCAACCGCGACCTGCCGCGCGCCATCGCCAACGGCCAGTTCCGCGAGGATCTCTACTACCGTCTCAACGTCTTCGCCATCCGCTTGCCGGCCCTGCGCGACCGGCCCGACGACATCCTGCCGCTGGCCGATGCGTTCCTGGCCGAGGTCGGCCGCGGTCTCGGCCGTCCGCCGGCCGGCATCTCCAGGGACGCGCGCGAGATGCTGGTGGCCTACCGCTGGCCTGGCAACGTCCGCGAGCTGCGCAACATCCTCGAGCGCGCAGCGATCCTCTGCGAGGGCGGGCTCATCACCGCCGAGTACCTCGGCCTGACCGCGGCGCCGGTGGCCGCCGCCGTACCGGCGGCCACCCCGATCGACGGCGCCGCCGCTGCTGGCACCGCGGTCGCCCCCGCCGTGGCCCTGCCGCCGGCACCGACCTCGGCCGGCGACCTGGCCTCGATGGAGAAGACGATGATCGAGAACGCCCTGCAGCAGGCCCGCTTCAACAAATCGAGGGCGGCCAAGGCGCTCGGCATGACGCGCCACCAGCTCTATATCCGGATGCGCAAGCACGGCCTCGAGTAGCCGCGGCGTCACCTCGCCATGGTCGACACGGCGCTCGGCGATACCGGGGCGACCGCCCCCGGCCGCAGCGACTGGGTGGTCCACCAGCGCCGGGCCTCGGCCTCGCCCCAGAGCTCGTCGGTCGCGCAGCGGGCCGCCATCTCGAACACCGCGTCGGCGCTCTGCGGTCGATCGACCGGGTCCTTCCGCAGGCAGGCCAGTACGAGGTCGTCCACCGCGCGGGGCACGGGATGCGGCGCCCGCCGCGACGGCGGCTCCGGACGGTCCTGCACGTGGCGCAGCAGCTGCTTCAGGCTGCGGTCGTGGCCGAACACCGGCTCACCGGTGAGCAGGAAGTAGGCGACGCAGCCCAGCGCATAGACGTCGGTCCGCCGATCGATCGCCCCGCCGACGATCGCTTCAGGGGCCATGTAGGCCGGCGTGCCGACGATGCCGGCGTCGCCGGTCAGCAGCGTCGCCCCCTGAGCGCCGTCCTCGTGCCGCACCAGGCCGAAGTCGAGCACCTTCACGAAGTCGTACTCGAGCCCGAGCCGGCAGACGTAGATGTTGGCGGGCTTGACGTCGCGGTGGATGAGGCCGGCCGCGTGCGCTTCGCCCAGTGACCGACAGACCTGGCGCAGCAGGTAAAGGGCCCGGGCCGGCGGCAGCGGGCCGAACTCGCCGACCAGCGACTCGAGGTCGCGGCCGTCGAGCAGCTCCATCACGTAGTAGAACGTGCCGTCGTCGGTGAGGCCGAAGTCGTAGAGCCGAATCGTGTTGGGCGAGGTGAGCCCGGCCGTGGCCTGGGCCTCGCGCTCGAACCGGGTGATGGTGGCGATGGCCCGGTCGCTGTGGCCACCGGTCAGCATCGCCGGCCGAATCAGCTTGATCGCGGCGCTGCGCGCCAGCAGCCGATGACGCGCCAGCCACACCTCGCCCATGCCGCCTTCGCCGAGCCGTTCGACCAGCTGGTAGCTGCCGAGCGCACGCGCCTCGCGGATCTTGCGGCCCAGGCGGTAGAGCAGGTGCGCCGGCGTCACCGCCAGCACGGCGCAGACGAAGTTGGGGTAGAAGAGCGCGATCGCATGCAGCGGCGACGGCACCGGGAGGCCTCTGAGGTGGGCCAGCCACACCGCCAGCGGATCCATCGCCGCCGCGGCCAGGCCAGCCGCCAGCATCCGCCGCGGCCGCACCGGCGCCAGCATGCCGACGAACAGGATGAGAATGGTGACGCCCGACAACGGGCGCACGGTGGTGGACTGCGCCATCCAGCTGTTCATCAACGCCAGCGCGAAGGCGTGCGGCAGCATCATCGCCACGCCGACGTCCACCTTGGTCCGGTGGCCGACCGGCGCGTAGCGGACGAACAGCACCGTGACCGCGGCGCAAGCCAGGGCCAGCCCTTCGATACGGCCGTGATAGGGCCCGCGGTCCCCCTGCGGCGACAGCCAGGCGTCCATCAGGAAGTTGAGGGCCCACAGCCCGGCGCCGACCGCGTAGAGCAGCTGCACACGGATCGACTGCTCGTGCTGCAGGTCGGCCGGCAGCGTCGAGCCATCGCTGCGGGCGGCACTGTCCCCCGCCGAGCCGGGCCGCGGCCCGATCACCCCCCTGCGCTCCACCGTCTGCACCTCCCGCCGGCGCGATCTGCGGCCGGTTACCGGCGCAGCGCATTGCGAGACCCGTGCCGAAGGCGGCGGCCCACGACCAGGCCGGGTTCCAGGAGGCGGATTGGCGAGGCGGGCGCGTCAGCAGTACAGGGTGCGCGAATCGGAGCAGAGTGCCGGCACGCACTCGCCGGCCGCGGTGCCCGCAGTGTGCCTGGAGCGGCATCCGCGTTGGAAACCAGGGCGTGTCGCCGTCGCCGTCCCCTGGTCCGGAACTTGCGGGAGGGTGGCATGGAGAACCCCATGTCCCAGCGGACCATCGAGATGCTGATCGGCCGCCTCATCACCGACGAGGCGTTCCGCGACCAGTTCCTGCACGCCCCGGAAGCTGCCCTCGTCGCCCTGGTCGAGCGCGGCTTCGACTTGAGTCGCACGGAGATTGCCGCCGTGGTGAGCACCGATCCGGCCATCTGGCTGGAGGCCGCCGAGCGTCTCGATCCGCGTCTGCAGAAGGTGAGCCTCACGCCCACGGCTGCCCGCTGATCGTCCCGCCCTACGCACCCTGTCCCGATCGGCGCACACTGCGCCGGCACTCACCGCCTCGCGCCGGCTCCCGCCGACGCACTCCCTGAGCTCTACGCGTATTCCGAAGGAATCGGCCGCTGTCGCCCCGCGTCCGCACCTGGTCTGGAACTTGCCCTGGGGCAGGACGACCGCGCGATTGGCTCGCAGGTGCGGGCCGACGCCACCACCGACAACCCGGGACCCCTGGTGCCCCTTCGCAGGAGAGATCGTCATGAAACTCGCTACCGTGTCCGCCTTCGTCCTGAGCCTGGTGCTCGCCAGCACCGCGTTCGCGCAGACCATCAGCTTCGACTTCGACCGCTCGATCAGCTTCGGCGCGTACAAGACCTACGCGTGGGTCGCCGGCACCAACGTGCCCGACCAGCTGGTGCACCGTCGTCTCGTCAGCGCCGTCGACGCACAGCTGGCGATGAAGGGCCTGCGCCAGGTCGAGTCCGGCGAGGCCGACGTGCTGGTGGCGTATCACGCCAGCTTCGACAAGGACCTGCAGGTGACCGGGTTCGGCACGGGCTGGGGCGGCTACCGCTTCGGCGCCTACCGCTCGGGCACGGTGCGCGCCGAGGAGATCCTGGTCGGCACGATGATCGTCGACATCGTCGACGCGGCGACCAGCACCATCGTGTGGCGCGGCACGGCGACCAAGGACATCGACGTCGACGCCAAGCCCGAGAAGCGCGACAAGAACATCGCCAAGACGGCGGAGAAGCTCTTCAAGCACTACCCGCCCGCGCAGTAGGTCCCCGCAATCCCATGCAGACCGCGACCCGCAGCCGTGGCTCGTCCGGCGCTCCGGCGCCGGCACGAGCCGCGGACCGGCGTCGCATCAAGGAGGCAGACATGTTTCGCACGATCACGGGTGTCCTCGCGGCCGGCGCCCTGGCCCTCACGCTGGCCACGACCCTCGCCGCCCAGCAGCGCGAGTTCGCCCAGGCTCAGCAGGCCAACCAGGCGGCGCTGCGGCAGTACAGCTGGAAGAGCCGCACCGAGTTGACGGTGCACGGCGAGGTCAAGCAGGTGCGCCTCGAGCAGGTGCGCCACGACTTCGATGGCCGGCTGCAGAAGACCACTATCGGCGGCGAGTCGGCGGCGGAGACGTCGCGATCGGGGCCGCCGGGGCCGGGCGGCGCGCTGCGCAAGCGCGTCGTCGCCAGGAAGACCGAAGCGTTCAAGGACATGCTCGGTGAACTGGCGGCGCTGGCCGAATCGTACGCGCATCCGCGCGCCGACCGCATGCAGGCGTTCGCCGCCCGCGCGGTCATCACCAAGGGACAGGGTCTCGAAACCGGTTCAATACGCATCCAGGGCCGCGACCTCGTGCTGACCGGCGACACGGTCACCATGTGGGTCGCGCCGGCGGGATTCGCCATCCGCCGGGTCGAGATCGCCACCCGCTACGGCACCGATCCGGTGAGCATCCTCGCCGACTACCGCAGCCTCGAGAACGGCCTCACGTATCAGGCCCGCGCCACGCTGCGATACCCCGACCAGGCGGTCGAGATCGTGGTCGAGACGTTCGACTACGCCGTGACCGCGATGTCGCGCTGAGCGCGGCTCAGCTCTGCAGATACCGACCATGACTCTCCAACGCCTCGTTCGTCGGACGGCCGCCGTGGCGGCCGTCGTCCTCTGCGCGGCTCCGGCCGCGGCCGATTCCGGCTGGCCGCGCACCTATCCGACCGCCACCGGTGGTCACGTGACGCTCTATCAGCCGCAAGTCGCCAGCTGGGACGGGCAGCGTCACCTGGTGACCTATGTCGCCGTGGCCCACACCGCTCGCACAGGCGAGGCGCCGGTGCTCGGCACGGTGAAAGTCGAGTCCGACACGGCGGTGGCCGTGGCCGAGCGCCTGGTGAGGCTGACCACCTTCGCGGTCACGGAGGCCCACTTCGGCCAGGTGTCCCGCGATCGCACGCGGGCGATCGTCGCCGACCTCGAACGCGCCGTGCCGGCCCCCGAGCGCGTGATCGCGCTCGATCGCCTGCTGGCCGGGCTCGACACCAGCCAGCTGCGCCCGAAGAACGTCGACGGCGTGAAGGCCGAGCCTCCTGCCATCCACGTGCGGACGTCGCCGGCGATCCTGGTGGGATTCGACGGCACGCCGATCTGGAGCGGGATCGCCGGCAGCGACCTGCGTTACGCCGTCAACACCAACTGGGACGTGTTCCAGGCGGCCGACGGCACTCTCTACCTGCGTCGCGACGCCACCTGGTTGAAGGCCTCCTCGTTGGCCGGCCCGTGGGCGCCGGCCGGGACCCTGCCGCGCAGCTTCTCCTCGTTGCCCGCCGACGCCAACTGGCGCGACGTGCGGGCCAGTCTCCCCGGCGCGCCACTCGCTGCCGCGCAGGTGCCGGCGGTTGTCGTCAGCACCGTGCCGGCCGAGCTCGTCGTGCTCGAGGGCGAGCCGAGCTACGTCCTCACCCAGCCCGACGGCCTCTTGCTGTGGGTGAACAACACCGACAGCGACGTGTTCCGGATGGGACTGACCGGCCCTGTCTACTTCCTGGTGGCCGGCCGCTGGTTCTCGGCACCGGATTTCGACGGGCCGTGGACCTTCGCGACGCCGACGCTGCCGGGCGAGTTCCGGCGCATCGCTGCCGACCATCCGCGCGCGCGGGTGCTCGCCTCGGTGCCGGGCACCCCGCAAGCGGCCGAGGCGGTGCTGCTCGCCGGGATCCCGCAGACCGCGCGCATCGACAAGCGCGGCCTGACCGCGCCGGCGGTCGTCTACCAGGGCGAGCCGCAGTTTGTCGTCATCGAGCGGACATCGGTGCGGCGGGCCGTGAATACCGGCTTCGACGTCCTCGAGGTGGGTGGCCGCTACTACCTCTGCTACCAGGGCGTGTGGTTCGTGGCGGCGGCGCCGAGCGGGCCCTGGGCCGTCACCGGCCAGGTGCCGCCGGCCGTCTACACGATTCCGGCCAGCTCGCCGGCTCATCACGTGACCTACGTGACGGTGGTGGACGACAGTCCGGACGTCGTCGTGGTCGCCAGCGCCGCCGGCTACACCGGCGTCACCATCGCCTGGGGATGCGCGGTGTGGGGCACCGGCTGGTACTACGCGCCGTACGTGTGGTCCGGCGGCGCGTACCCGGTGTATTACCCCTATGCCGCCACCTACGGCGCGGCCGCCTGGTACAACCCCTGGAACGGCAGCTACCAGCGTGGCGCGGTGGCCTACGGTCCCTACGGCGGCGTCGGCGCCACGGCGCGCTACAACCCGACGACCGGCACCTACGCGCGCGGGGCAGTGGCCTGGGGGCCCTACGGCGCCACCGGTGCCGCGCAAGCCTACAACCCGCGCACCGGCACCTATGCGCAGACCCGGCAGGACGCTGGTGTCTACGGCAACTGGGGGTCCAGCTACGTGCAGCGCGGCGACGACTGGGCGCGCACGGGCCATGTCACCAACGACGTCACCGGCGTGACGCGCGCCGGCGTGCGCGCCGACGACGGCGCCGCGATCGGCCGCAGCGGCCCGGCCGGGAGCGGCTTTGTCGCCGCCGGCGAGGAAGGCGTCTACGCCGGTCGTGACGGCAACGTCTACCGCCGTGCCGACGGCGGCGGCTGGCAGAAGTACGAGGACGGCAGTTGGGGCACGACCCAGCATCCCGTCGAGGACGGCGCGGCCAAGGCCCGCGAGCGGGCCGGCGCGGCGGGCGTGGACGGATCGACGCTGGGTCAGCTCGATCGCGACCGGGCGGCGCGCGCCGAGGGCGCACAGCGGATGCGCGGCGAGGGAGCCCGGAGCGCCGGGTCGCGCCCGAGCGGACCGCCGGCCCGGCCGAGCGGAGGCAGGCGCCCGCGCGGCTGATCCCCCCGGCCACGGGGCACACGACCGAATAGCGCCCGTTCTCCACAGGGAGGACGGGCGCTCTGCGTTTCCGGGCGTTGCCGTCCGCGTCGCCGAGGGCGATCAGAGCGAGCCGAGCGCCTTCTTCAGATCCTCGCCGTTCATGACCGGCACGAACTCCAGGTCCGCGTTCGCGCCGCGGAAGAGGATCTCGGCGATGCGGGGGATGTCGGCTGGCTCCTTGAGGTCGAAGAACACGATGCCGCCCCGCTTGCCCTCATGAGCCAGGAAGTAGGCGGCTTCCGGCTTGGTCGCGGCGGTCACGGCTTCGATGACCGTGCCCATCGAGCCGTCCTGGATCATCGCGTTGCCCTTCTCCACCGGGACCGTCCATCTGAGCATCGTGCGCATGGTGACTCTCCTTGCTGGTGAGGGGTGTGCCAACGAGAGCGCAGCAACCGGCGAGTTGTACGTGGTGGGTGGCGGGAAGTCAACGCGACTGATGTCTGGGTAGTGGTCTAGTTTGGGCTCGTTCGTGAAGTCTGGCGCGGCGGCGCACCGCTACACCCCGGCGAAGATCACTGGCGCGAAGGCCACGACGATCACCGGCGACCCGGATCGCCGCTACGTCTCGACGTCCTACGTGGAGCGGCAGAACCTTACGATGCGGATGCATATGCGCCGCTTCACCCGCCTGACCAACGGGTTCAGCAAGAAGATCGAGATGCACGAGTACGCAGTGGCGCTTCACTTTGCGTACTACAACTTCGTCAAGATCCACCAGACTCTCCGGGTGACTCCGGCGATGGAGGCCGGTCTTTCGGATCATCCGTGGACGCTGGAGGAGTTGGTGTCGCTGCTCTAGGTGCTCCGAACCTCTGCTGGAGTTGCTCACCGAACGGTTCGCCCTGGTGGGCTATCCGCCGTATCTCTCGCACGATCCTTTTCAACTCATCGATGTCCGCGTCCATATGGGCGTGTGGCGTCGGGTAGAGACCGGCGTACGTCAGCTTCGACGCCTGCTCCATGAACAACTCAAAGTAGGTTTCTATCCGAGCAACTGACTCGTCGTTCAGATAGGACGGCTTAAACCCCTTGGGTATCACTGCAATGTGTGTTTGACCGCCGACTCCAGGGGCGTGCGCCTTCGCCTGCCGAACGATATGGGCGGCGAGATATTGCGCAGCAGTGATACCTGCTGACGGATCGAAGAACGTCTGAGCGAGGTAGTCGGCAAGCGGACCGCCACTTCCTACAAACGCGAAAGGCTTCGCCACCGGAGACAGGCCACCACTCGTGGTGAGGGTATACAAGCGCTGGCGCTCGCCCTCCGCGATGGCGATGAGGACATCCGGATACTGATCAATAGAAATCTGGGGTGTGGTCCATACCTCCTGCTCAAAGAACTGTCTCGACGTCTCCTCGATCTTGTCGTGCAGTCCATTGAACGAGCGAAGTCTTCCCGTTCTGGCCTGTAACTTGCCGACGAGGCCGCGAATATGGGCATCGAGACCCGCTGACGCAATGGCCCAGGTCAGCTTCTTGTTCGCCGGCTGAATCACCCCCCAGAGCTTTCGGTCATGAGTCTTAGAGTTGCCCTCGAACAGGGTGTCAGCCGCCATGACTATCCCGTCATCACAGATCAGCCCGACACCGATGCTCATAGCTCGCCTCTCTCGCCGCCTACTCCAGCGAGGCGGCCGAGGCGCAGGATATCCCTGCCGGGCGATCAAAGATCACCCCGGGACAAACGCCGTGCCAACGGCCGAGACGGCCGCCGCAACTTAGACCACTACCGACGTCTGCCGTACAGGCGAACGCCGGCGACCTGATGGCCGCCGGCGCCGTCTTCGATCCGAGGAGTACTACTCGCCGATTGTGCCGATGTGCACCGCCTTCGATCCGAACGGCAGCGTGTAGAGGCTGCCGTCATCGGCGATGGCCCAGCCGTCCCGGCGCACGGCGTCGAGGCCCTGCGCGAAGACGCGGCGGGGCAGCAGGCCGTCCGGTGCCGGCAGCAGGTGGTAGAAGACCAGCAGCTGCACGCCGGCGTCGTTGGCCACCCGCGCCGCCTGCTCGGGGGTGATGTGGTAGTCCTCGATGTCGTGCATGATCGCCGCGGTGCGGTCGCGCCCGGCGTCGTTGGCGCCCCTGCCCAGGGCCCGCGTCATCGAGAGCGCGATGGCCTCCGACACCATCACGTCCACGCCCACGGCCGCCTTCACCAGCGGCGGGTGGTTCTTGAGATCGCCGGTGACGAGCACCGAGCGGCCCTTGTAGTCGAAGCGGTAGGCATAGGCCGGCGCGATCGGCGCGTGGTCCACTTCGAACGCGGTGATGCGCAGGCCGTCGCGATCGAGCACCAGTGCGGAGCGATCCTTGGCCGGGGTTTCGGCGCCGTCGAGTTCGATCGGCTGCGCCACCATCGGCCAGGTGTCCGGCGGCATCACCCGCGCGGTGTGATGGGCGGTGCGATAGCCCTGGTCCAGCCGGTAGGCGTCGTTGAAGCCGGCGACGACGCGCTCGACGCCGGGCCCGCCGTAGACGGCCAGCGGCGCCGGCCGTCCACCCGCCCAGGTCTGCAGGTTCAACTCGCCGAGGTCGCCGATGTGGTCGGAGTGGAAGTGGGTGAGCAGCACGCCGCCGATGTCCTGGAGCGGCAGGCCCCACAGGACCAGGTTCTCCACCGACTCCGGACCGACGTCCACGATCCAGAACTTGCCGCCGGCAAAGACCGCGACGCACGCCTTGGCGCGCGCCGCGCTCGGCAGCGGCGCCGACGAGCCGCACACCGCCACGCGGAGGGCGTCGTCGGCGAGGGGCGCCGTGTTGACCGTGGCCGCCCGAGCCGCCGCCGCGCGATCGAAGACGCGCTGCTGCACGCCCGGCGTCATGAGAGCCGCGGCGCCAGCCGCCGGCACGGCCAGCACGGCGGCGGTGACCGCCACCGGGCGCCACGAGCGGCGGCCGGCCGCCGTCGGTCCGACACCTCCGGTGGCGGAGCGCGCGAGACGGATGAGCGCCGCGAGCAGCCCGAGCTCGACGATCAGTTCGGGCACCGAGCCGACACCGACCTCACCCCAGCCGACGAGGCGGCCGACGGCGATCGCCCCGAGGAGCGACGCCTCGGCGAGGATCCAGGCCCTGGCCGCCGTCCACGCGGCGGCCGCGGACAGAATCGCCATGCCGGCGAACAGCCCGCCGATCTCGGCGCGGACGGCGATGGCGCCGGCGACGCCGACGGCCTCGAGGCCGAGCCGCTGCGCGGCCGCCTCCGGAGCCGACCAGATGGCCAGCGCGAGGCCGGCGAAGGTCACACTGGCCAGCGCGACGATCGCGCGGCTGATTCGAGCGGAAATCATGGCACCTGTCCTTTTGGGTCTGGAGCGCGCCCATCGCGCCCGCCGCCACACAAGGCAAGTCGCGGTCCACCAGGACGCCCACCCGCCGCTCGGAGAGTGTGCGATTTCCGGCCTGATTTCGTTCGCCTGACGCCATCCTGGCGGTGGGGGCGTGGCGTGGTCCCGCAGCGTGCCCCGATCGGCGCAAGCTGCGCGGCACCGGCCGGTATGATGGCCGCCGGATGTCCGAATCCCCCGCCCCGCCCGGATCCCCGCCACACCCCGACATGGTGTGGATTCCCGGCGGCACCTTCCGCATGGGGTCCGACCGGCACTACCCCGAAGAGCGGCCCGTGCACCGGGTGACGGTGGACGGCTTCTGGATGGATCGCTACCCGGTGACCAACGCGCGCTTCGCCCGCTTCGTCGCCGCCACCGGGCACGTCACGTTCGCCGAACAGCCGCCCAATCCGGCCGACTACCCGGGCGCGAAGCCAGAGCTCCTCGTGGCGGGCTCGCTGGTCTTCGTGCAGCCGCCCGGCAAGGTCGATCCCGGCGACGTTCGACGCTGGTGGCGCTACGTCCCTGGCGCCGACTGGCGCCACCCGACCGGCCCGGACAGCGGCCTCGACGATCTCGCCGATCACCCGGTCGTGCATGTCGCCTACAGCGACGCCGACGCGTGCGCCGCGTGGGAAGGGAAGACGTTGCCCAGCGAGGCCGAGTGGGAGTTCGCCGCCCGTGGCGGGCTCGACGGCGCCCCGTATGCGTGGGGGCAGGAGTTCCTGCCCGGCGACCGCCACATGGCCAACACCTGGCAGGGCGACTTCCCGTGGCAGCACCGCTGCCGCGACGGCTTCGAGCGGACCTCGCCGGTGGGGCACTATCCGCCCAACGGCTACGGCCTGCACGACGTCATCGGCAACACCTGGGAGTGGACCACCGACTGGTACGTCCCGCAGCACCCTGCAGACGCCGTCAAGGCGTGCTGCATTCCCGCCAACCCGCGCGGCCCCCGTCGCGAGGAGAGCTTCGACCCCGCCCAGCCGGCGATCCGCATCCCTCGAAAGGTGCTCAAGGGCGGCTCGCACCTCTGCGCGCCCAACTACTGCCGGCGCTACCGGCCGGCGGCGCGCTACCCCGAGCCCGTGGACACCTCCACGTCGCACGTCGGCTTCCGCTGCATCGTGCGGCCGGAGGCGTCTACGCGGTGACGAGCGCCGCCAGGCGCTTCATCGGGTTGCCGGTGAGGTGAAGCCGACTCGGGTTCTCGAACGGCTGCACGACGACCCAGCCGCGGCCGTCGAACCGCATCTGGAACGGCTCGTGGCCGCCGTGCCCGATCGCCGAGCGCCAGCTGACGTCGAACTTCAGGGTCGGCTCGAGCGACGACGACCACGCCAGCGTCGCGTGCGGGTCGGTGCAGAGCGGCGCGTCGGGCGTCACCTCGAGGGTGATCGGCTGCCCGTGGGTGACCAGGGCGAAGCACCCGCGGCCCGACAGCCGCACCACCGCCATGCCGCCGGCCGCCAGGCCGACGCCGTGGGCGACCAGTCGAGTCTCGAACGCCAGGGTCGACTCGAAGGCGAGCAGCTCCTGCCAGCTCACCACGATCGTCTCGCCGGCCAGTTCCACGACCCGCACGTGCCCGCCGTGGTGCGCGCAGTGCAGGCGGCCGCGGCCCACCGCCCTCACCAGCGGCGCTGCTTCGCGCAGGATCGCATCGACCGCATCGTCGGCGTCGAGCGTCGGCCGCCGCTCGAAGGTCAGCTCGCCGCGGTAGGCGATGGCGGCGCCGGGTTTCAGCCAGACCTCGCCATCGACCTCGATACGCAGGGCCCGCGCCGACTCGCACTCGAACCGTGCGCCGGTGTCGGGCAGTTCGCGGGTCGCGGCGACGAACGCGTCGAGCGTCGCCGCCGGCCCGGGGTGTCCCTCGAGGGGGTGCATAATCGTGCTCCTCGTCCGGTGCCGGCTACTTGCGCTGCCTGGCCGGGATGCGGATGCCGCCCCACGGGATGGTGTTGGTGATCATCAGCGTGTGGCCCTGGGTCTTCACCTGGGCGCCGTGCTCCCACAGGTAGCGCACGTTGACGAGCGAGAGCAGGCGCGTCTTCGTGGCGATGGGGATCGTCACGTCGGGGCCGATGCCGAACACGCGATGCTTCGGCAGCCCGGGCCGGGCGTCACCGTGGAGCGGCGCGCCGAGCGAGTCGGCCGTCAGCTTCCACTGCGCGTAGTAGGCCACGCCGAGGCTGGCGGCGCCGTGGAGGAACGACTTGCCGATGCCGCCCTCGAGGGTCAGCATCTGGCCGACCTTCACGTTGCTCACCGTCAGCTGCTCGATCTGCTGACTGCCCTCCTTCTTGGAGTGCGTCTCCCAGTAGGCGGTGGTGGCGACGCTCAGCGAGCGGCTCTGGTCGAGATAGACGGTGCCGCCGGCCGACACCTCGTAGCTCCACATGCCGCGGCCGAGGTTGTCGTCGGCGCCGGCGGTGTAGCGGCCGGTGGGCGCGAAGAGGGCCACGCCCGCCAGAGCGTCGGCGCGGCTGAAGTGCCAGCCGAGCTGGGCCGGCATCAGGTAGAGGTCGCTGAGACCGGTGCTCACGTCCTCCGACAGGCCGAAGCCGGGGGCTTCGAGCGACGCGTTGGCGATCGGCAGCGCCGCCATCGCGCCGAGGTTGGCGCCCAGCACCTTCTGCTTCGACACGTAGTAGACCAGCGGCACGCCGGCCTGGATGGTCTGCCTGGCCTGGCCGGTCGGGTCGATGAGCACCGGGTTGCCCATCGGGTCCTTGATGGTGTCGGTGAAGTAGCGGTAGTAGATGTTCGAGATGTAGAAGCCGGGTTCGGGCTGGGTGCCGCTCTTGACGCCCATGTCGCCGAGCAGGTTCTCGCCGTTCAGTTGCGCGGCGGCGGGCGTCGCCAGGGCCGTCGCCAGCACGGCGCCGGCGAGGGCGGCGCGCAGGCCGCGCGGCAGGGTCAGGGTGCGCAGGGTCGGAATCATGATCGGGGCTCCTCGAGTCGGTGGACGTGCGGTGAACGGCTACGCCGTGACCGGCTCTTCCGCCTCGCTGGCGGTGGCCACGGCAGTGGACGGCCGGTACTCCTCGACCGCCGGCCAGCGGATCTCGTCGGGGGTGGTGCCGTTGGCGCGCATGACGTCGACGAGCCGTCGATGCAGCCGGGTGCGTTCCAGGTCCGACGCCGGCGTGGCGTGCGCGGCGTGGGCCAGGTTGGTCAGTTCGTAGGGGTCGCGCGCCAGGTCGTACAGCTCGTACTCGGTGGGCGCGCCGGTGAAGGGGTCGTAGTAGACCGCGTACTTCCACGCCCGCTCGGTGATGGCGCGGATGCAGTCGGCCGACGTCACCGGGAAGACGTCGTCCTCGTAGGTGAAGTGCAGGACGTCCTGCACCGACGTCTTCGGGTTGGCGAGAATCGGCGTGAGGTCGCGGCCCTTGAAGCCGTACTGCGACGGCTCGGGCACGCCGGCCAGGGTGGCCAGCGTCGGGACGACGTCGACGAGGCTGGCCAGCGCGTCGGTGGACTGCGGCTGCGGGTAGAGCCGCGGGTTCGACACGATGAGCGGCACGCTCAGCGTCTCGCGGTAGACGTTGTAGAACTTCTGCCGCATCCGCCCGTGCGACATCGCCAGCTCGCCGTGGTCGCTGGTGCGCAGCACGATGGTGTCGTCGGTCAGGCCGCGGGCGTCGAGCGCGTCGAGCACCTTGCCGATCTGCGCGTCCACCTGCTGGCAGAGATAGGCGTAGAAGCGGGCGTAGGCCAGCTGGCGATCGCGGGTCAGCACGTGGCCAGTGGCGGCGGCCAGGAACTGCCGGAACTCGGCGTGCACGGCCGGCTTGGTCGCCAGGTCGTCGACGACGTTCGGCGGCAGGTCGATCGGCAGGTCGGCGAAGTCCTCGTAGCGATAGCCGCCGCGGGCGTAGGTGGGGTGCAGCGACAGCCCGCGCAGGCCGCGGCCGGGGAACTCCTGCACGTCGTGCGGGTTCACCAGGGCGACGATCAGGCAGAAGGGCTTGTCGCCGTCGTAGGTGTTCAGGAAGTGCACGGCGCTGCGGCGGTACATCTCGTCACGGTCGCCGGGTGCGCCGGCCATCGTGCCCGAGCCGTCCACGTAGCGGCCGTCGTTGTTGATGGCGCCGCCGCCCAGGTCGTGCAGGCTCATCGGGTCGCTCATGTCGGGCGGGTTCCAGCCGTGGAAGCCGTAGCGTTCGGCCAGGTGCGCGACATCGGCGTCGGTCCAGTGGTAGCGCTTCGTCTGCGGGTCGCAGTGCACCGGCCGGGTCAGGTGCAGCTTGCCCTTCAGCTCGACGTGGTAGCCGCCGGCCTCGAGCACCCGCGCCAGGTTGGGGATCGCGCTCGGCAGGATGTTCAGGCGCCGCTGCGCCGTGTTCGAGTAGTTGTTGCAGGCGACCAGGTTCTTCACCCCGTGCTGCGCCGGGTAGAGCCCGGTGAAGAACGTGGCCCGGCTCGACGAGCACGCGGCGGTGTTGCACTGGGCGCGCGTGAAGTGCAGGCCGTGCGCCATCAGGCGGCGGCGGGCCGGCAAGTTGGCCTCGGCCCAGCCGGCCGGCCAGTGCATCACTTCCCGCTCCTGGTCGGTGATGAGGATGAGCAGGTTGGGCTTGCGGCCCGCAGCGCGCGTCGCCATCACGCCACCTGCCGCGACGCGGCCCGGTTGGTCAGGACGCGCTGCATCATCAGCCGCGCCACCATCGGCCCGGCGTTCTGGTTCTGGCCGGTGACGAGGTTGCCGTCGGCCACGAAATGGTTGGCGAAGAAGTCGCGGGCGTGGTGCCGCACGCTCTCGAAGCACGCGCCGGCCTGGCGCAGTGCCGTCTCGGGATGGAGCGGCGTGATCGCCACGCCCAGTTCGCGCACCTGCTTGTCGGTCACCGCGGTGAGGCGGCGGCCCTTCACGAGCAGCTCGCCGTCGGCGGTGCGGGCCTTGAGCAGGCCGAGCGGGCCGTGGCAGATGCCGCCGACGACCTTGCCGGCCGCCCACGCCTCGCTCACCTTGACGCCGAGGGATTCCGACTGGCCGAGATCGAAGGCTGCGCCCCAGCCGCCGGCGAAGTAGATGACGTCGTAGCCGGTGAAATCGAGGTCGGCGATCGCCAGCGAGTCGGTGAGCTGGGCGCGGAACGTCTGGTCCCCGAGCAGCCGGTCGTCGTCTGGCGTGCGGATGGTCGCGTCCATCGACAGCGGATCCACCGGGACGATGCCGCCTTTGGGGCTGGCGACGTCCACCTGCATGCCGTTGTCGCGGAAGCAGTAGTAGGGCACCGTCAGCTCCGACCCGAAGACGCCGGTGGCGACACCGATGTCGAGCACGCCGTGGTTGGTGGCGATGCAGAGGGCGCGGGTGCCGCGCATGTCGAGGGCGACGGCGTCGGGGTCGGCCGGGTGGACGCCGAACTTCTGCAGCAACCGGCGGCTCACCAGCCGGGGCGTCGAGGGGGTGCCTGCGAGGGTGCGACTTGCCATGTCCTGGTCCCCTGGTCCGCATCGCACGACGTGTGCGGGCGGTGCCTGGAGCCAGGGCAACTCCGGGACCAGCCCGGAACGACCTGCGAGGCAGGCCTGTAAGCAGTTGGATCGAAATGACTAATCAGGATTCATCCGGTGCGGCCACCGGCCCGATCGTCTGGAAGGAGCGGGGCAGGTTGCGCTGATCGGGACAGTCTGCCGGGTCGGCCCAGGCATCGCGGCGCGCGGGCGTGAGCCGCTACTCGAGGCCGTACTTCTTCAGGCGGACGTAGAGCTGCGTGCGGGTGAGCCCGAGAGTCCGCGCCGCCTTGGCCTTGTTGAAACGGGCTTCGCCGAGCGCCTGCTCGATGGCGGCCCGTTCCATCGTGGCCAGGTCGCCGCGCGGCGCTTCGGCAGGGCGGGCCGGGGCCGCGGCCGATGTCGCCGCCGGACCCACGGTGCCCGGTGCGGGCAGCGACAGGTGCTCGCTGGTGATGAGTCCGCCCTCGCACAGGATGGCCGCGCGTTCGAGGGCGTTGCGCAGCTGGCGGACGTTGCCAGGCCAGTGGTAGGCGAGCAGCATCTCGCGGGCCTCGCGGGAGATGCCGGCCGGCGGCCGCCCGACGTCTCGGCCGATCTCCTCGAGGAAGGCCTCGCTGAGCGGCAGGATGTCGTCGCGGCGGTCGCGCAGGGGGGGCAGGCGGATCTCGAAGACCTGCAGCCGGTAGAAGAGATCCTCGCGGAAGGTGCCGCGGGCGATCGCCTGCTCGAGGTCGCGGTTGGTGGCAGCGACGACGCGGACGTTCGACTTGAGCGGCCGGGTGCCGCCGACGCGCTGGAACTCGCGCTCCTGCAGCACGCGCAGGAACTTGGCCTGCGCCGACGGCGGCATCTCGCTCACCTCGTCGAGGAAGAGCACGCCGCCGGCCGCCTGCTCGATGAGGCCCGGCTTGGCGCTCACCGCGCCGGTGAAGGCGCCGCGCTCGTGGCCGAACAGCTCCGATTCGAGGAGCTGCTCCGGCAGGGCGGCGCAGTTGAGGGCGACAAACGGCCCGTCGGCGCGCGGCGACGCGCGGTGCACGAAGCGGGCCACGACCTCCTTGCCGGTGCCCGAATCGCCGAGCAGCAGCACCGTGGTCTCGGTGGCCGCCACCTGGGTGGCCTGACGGAGGACCTGCTTCCACGGCGGCGAATCGCCCACCACGCGGCGGCGGCCGGTGCGGGCGTCGAGCTCGTCGGTGAGCGCCTTCACCCGGGCCTCGAGGCGAGACACCCGCTCGCCGGCCTCGTCGGCGCGCTTGCGCAGCGCCTCCCGACGTTCGCGGGCGAAGCTCTGCACGATGTGACCGGCGACCCGCTTGGCGGTGACGACGTCGTCGGGCCCGTAGGCGTCTGGCGTGAAGGACAGCACCGAGAGGGCCGCCACGTACTCGCCGTCGAGGCGCAGCGGCACGCGCACGACGGCGCGGTAGCCGAGCCTGGTGGATTCAAGAGCCGCCTGATCCGGCCGCGCCTGCAGGTCGGCAACGACGTCGTGCTCCCAGTCCGGGTTCTGCAGCACCGCCGGCGGCACGTGGACGACCTCGGCGAAGGCGGCGCTGCCGGGGGCCACCGACGCGTAGACGCGGCCGCGCACGCCGTCGGGCAGCAGCGCGGCGAGGAGCAGCGCGTCGTGCGGCAGCACGGTCTGGACGATGGCCGAGATGCGATCCCAGACGTCCGGCAGCTTACCGGCATCGGTCACCGACGCCAGGACCTCGTCGAGCAGTCTCAGCGTGCCCTCGCGGGCGCGCAGGGTGTCGGCGTGGCGCTGCTCATCGGCGAGGCGGTGGTGCGAGAGGGCCAGCGCCACCTGGTCGGCGATACGCTGCGCCACGACCACGTCGGCCGGACCGTAGGCGTCCGGCGTCCTGCTGACGAAGTCGAGCGAGCCCGCCAGGGCGCCGCGCAGGCGAATGGGCAACAGCAGCCGTGCCCGGTAGCCCAGCTGGGCCGCCATCTGGTCGCGCTCGATGGGGTGGTCGAGCAGGTCGCGCTCGATCAGGTGATCCCAGGAGTCGGTCAGCAGGTGTCGCCGGTGTTCGGGCAGCGGCATCGACCGCGGGAACTGGAACTCGCCGCCGGCGACGGCGTGGACGGTCACGGTGCCGTCGTCGGCCAGCAGGAGCAGCGACAACAGGTCATGAGGCACCGCCGCTCCGGCGACCTGCGACACCCGGGCGAACACCTCCCGGATGTCGAGCACGTCGGCCAGCGCCGGGATCAGGGCGTCGAGCGCGCGCAGCCGGGCGAGCAGCGCCGCGGCGTCGGCCGGTGGGTCCGGGTGCGCAGGGGACGCAGACATCGGCGGCGAGAGTGTGGCACAGGCGGGCGACCGCTGTGCACCCTGCGCATGGCCACGCACAGTGCCTTGACCGGAGCGTCGGGCGCTGCCGCTGGAGCGCGGATTTCCGGCCAAAACTCGCGGATCGGGCCCCCCGCACCGGTGGCCCGGCGCTTGCCCTGGGTCGCGGTGGAGGTTTCGACCCATGACCCGCGTTTCGACCCTGCTCCGCCGCCTGGTAGCGGCCCTGACCGGCCGCCCGCCGGCCACCGACCTCGAACGGCTCGCCGCCCGGCTCTCGGGAGGTGCGCGATGACTGCGCTGCCATCGACCACCGACGTCGTCATCGCCGGCGCCGGCCCGACCGGCCTGGCGCTCGGCTGCGTGCTGGCCGCCGAAGGCGTGCCCTTCGTGCTCGTGGACCGCCAGGCCGAAGGCGCCAACACCTCGCGCGCCGCGGTGATCCACGCCCGCACGCTCGAAGTACTCGAGTCGCTGCAGGTCACCGATCGGCTGCGCGCCGAAGGCCACGTCGTGCCGCGCTTCATCCTGCGCGACCGCGACCGCGCGCTGGCGACCATCCGCTTCGACCACCTGCCGACGCGCCACCCCTACACGCTGATGATTCCGCAGTACCGCACCGAGGCGATCCTGCTGGCCCGGCTGCGCGAGCTCGGCGGTGACGTCTGCCGGCCCCTGGCCGTGCGTCACGTGTGGCAGGACGAGGCCGGCGTGCGGGTGACGGTGGCCGGCGACGGCGGCGCGGTGCGCGAGGTCCGCGCCCGCTATCTCGTCGGCGCCGACGGCATGCACAGCACGGTACGCGACCACGCCGGCATCGGCTTCACCGGCGACGCCTACGCCCAGAGCTTCGTGCTCGCCGACGTCAGGATGGACTGGGGCCTCGCCGGCGACGAGGTGATGCTCTTCCTGTCGCCCGAGGGCCTGGTGGTGGTGGCGCCGCTGCCGGGCGGCGCCCACCGGGTCGTCGCGACCTTGGACGAGGCGCCGGAACACCCGGGCCTGGCCGACGTGCAGGCGTTGCTCGACACCCGCGGTCCGACCACGCCGCCGGCCCGCGTGCGCGAGATCCTGTGGAGCTCGCGCTTCCGCGTCCACCACCGGCTGGCCGATCACTACCGGGCCGGCCGCCTCCTGCTCGCCGGCGACGCCGCCCACGTCCACAGCCCGGCCGGCGGCCAGGGCATGAACATCGGGATCCAGGACGGCGTGGCGCTCGGCCGGCTGCTGGCGACGGCGCTCGCCGCCGGCGACGACCGCATCCTCGACGACTACGAGCGCACCCGCCGGCCGGTGGCCGAAGGTGTCGTCGCCTTCACCGACCGGATGACGCACATGGCGACGTTGCGGACCCGCCGCCAGCGCCTGCTGCGCAACGCCGCCATCCGGGCCGTCGGCCGTCTGCCGATGGTGCGCACCCGGTTGGCGACGACGATCGCGGGGCTCACCCACGGGTGAGCCCCATCGTCGCCAGCCGGTCAGGCCACCTTGCTGGCGGCCTGTCGCACCGCCTGGACCTCGACCTCGAGGGTGACCTTGTCGCCGACCACGACGCCGCCGGTCTCGAGCACCTGGTTCCAGCCCAGGCCGAAGTCCTTGCGGTCGATCACGGTCGAGGCCGAGAAGGCCGCGCGGTCGTTGCCCCACGGATCCTTCATCGTGCCCAGCGCCTCGACCTCCAGCGCGACCTCGCGGGCGATGCCCTTGAGGGTCAGCTGACCGACCAGCCGCAGGCTGTCGCCGGCCTTCTCGATCCGCGAGCTCGTGAAGGTCGCATCGGGGAACTGCGCCACGTCGAAGAAGTCCGCCGACCGAAGATGCGTGTCGCGGTCGGCAACGCCGGTGTCGATGCTGGCGGCATCGATGGTCGCCTCGACCGTCGCCCGGGTCAGGTCGCCGTCGGGCACCACCACCGTGCCGCTCCAGCGGCTGAACTGCCCGCGCACCTTGGCAATCACCAGGTGACGCACCGAGAAGTGGATGCTGGAGTGGCTGCTGTCGATTTCCCACCGTTCCGTGGCCATGTCGTGTGCTCCCGAAAGGACTTGCTCGACCATCGAGCTTCTCCGGCCCAAGGAGCAACAGAAATGCCATCAATCGAATCATTTAAAATCAACAACTTACAGACATCTGCTCCCGAAACGGTCATCAATATGATATGAATGACTCTCATAATGAGAGCTTCCGGATGAAGGCCGCCGACCTCGACCTCCGCGAGCTGCTGCACTTCGACCCCAAGGGCGGCGTGCTCCGCTTCGCCAACGAACGCGCGCTGCTCCTCGACGCCGTGGCACTGGGGCTGCTGCGTCGCGAGCTCATCGACACGCTCGGCCTGACCGCCGCGCGCGCCGTCCTGACGCGCTTCGGCTATGCCCACGGCTGGCGCACCGCCGAGACCTTCGAACACGGCCTGCCCTGGGACAGCGAGGAGGAGTGGAAGAAGGCGGGGGGCTGGCTGCACACGCTGCAGGGGCTGGTGCGGGTCGAGCCGGCCGCGTGGGATCCGGCCCGCGGACCCAAGCCGATCGCGCTGTCGATCTGGCAGGACAGCTACGAAGCCGAGCAGCACCTGCTGCACATCGGCCGCGCCGACGAGGCGGTGTGCTGGACGCTCACCGGGTATGCCAGCGGCTATCTCTCGCGGGCGTACGGTAAGGACGTCTACTGCCTCGAAGAGCGGTGCCGCGGCAAGGGCGATACGGTCTGTCAGCTCGTCGGCCGGCCGATCGACGAGTGGGGCGACGCGTTCGCCGACCACCTGCCGTACTACAAGAAGGCGTGCATGGAGTCGGCGCTGGCCCAGGTGACCGCGCAGCTGAAGCGGGTCGAGCGGACGCTGCGCAGCCGTCGCCAGGCGCTCGGCGCCGCCGCCACCGAGGCGTCGCGGTGGTCGCCGCTCGGCACGCAGAGCGCGGCGATGCAGAAGGTGCTCGACCTGGCCCGTCGCGTCGCGCAGGTGGACACGACGGTGCTCATCACCGGCGAGAGCGGCGTCGGCAAGGAGCGCATCGCGCGCGTCATCCACGACGAGTCGGCGCGCACCGCCGGGCCATTTGTCGCCATCAACTGCGGGGCGGTGCCCGAGACGCTGCTCGAGTCCGAGCTCTTCGGCCACGCCCGCGGCGCCTTCACCGGCGCCACCCAGGATCGACCGGGACTGTTCGAGGCCGCCAACCACGGCACGCTGCTGCTCGACGAGATCGGCGAGGTCACACCGGCCATGCAGGTGAAGCTCCTGCGCGTGCTGCAGGAGCGCGAGGTGCGCCGGGTGGGGGAGAACAAGGGCCGACCGGTGGACGTGCGGGTGCTGGCCGCCACCAACCGCGATCTGGTCGAGGAGATCCGCGCCGCGCGGTTCCGCCAGGATCTCTACTACCGGCTGCGCGTGGTCGAGCTGCGGGTGCCGCCGCTGCGCGAGCGCCGCGACGACGTCCTGCCGCTGGCACGGACGTTCCTGGCCTCCGCCGCGGCGCGCACCGGCCGCAAGGCGCTGACCTTCTCGGCCGCCGCCGCCCATCAGCTGGTGCGCTACGACTGGCCGGGCAACGTGCGCGAACTCGAGAACGCGGTGGAGCGGGCCGTCGTGCTCGCCTCCGGTGAGCGCATCGCCGCCGACGACCTCCCGGACGAGGTGCGGGTGCCCCCCGCCGCCGACGGGGCCGGGGCCTGTTCACTCGCCGAGGTCGAGCGCCGCCACGTGCTGGCCGTGCTGCAGGCCGCGGACGGCAATCGCGCCAGGGCGGCGGCGACGCTCGGCATCGGCGTCGCGACGCTGTATCGCAAGCTGAAGGAATACGGGACGCTCGAACAGCGGCTGGCGGCTCGCGGCTAGCGGCTGGCCTCCTGGCAGCTCTGAAGAGCTGCCCTGCGTGCACGACGTCTTGACCGAGCCCTGCATCGCGGTTTCCGTAGGGCGGCGCTTCAGCTCCGCCATCGCCCTTGACCGGTGATCCCGTCTCTGGTCTAGTGGCGCGGTGTCGAGCCGGGTCCGCCTCGACCTCGTCGTCAACGGCACCGCGCACGCCGCCGAAGTCGAGCCGCGCCTGCTCCTGAGCGACTTCCTCCGCCAGGATCTCGGCCTCACCGGCACGCACGTCGGCTGCGAGCACGGCGTCTGCGGGGCCTGCACGATCCTCGTCGACGAGCAGCCGGTGCGGGCCTGCCTGATGTTCGCGGTGCAGGCCGACGGGTGTAGCGTGCGCACCGTCGAGTCACTGGCGCCCGCCGGCGACGGCGCCCTCGCGTCCCTGCAGACGGCGTTCCGCGACGCGCACGGCCTGCAGTGCGGCTACTGCACGCCGGGCATCCTGATGAGCATGACCGCGTTCCTGCGCGACCAGCCGGCGCCGTCGGAGTCCGCCATCCGCGAAGCGCTGTCCGGCCACCTCTGCCGCTGTACCGGCTACGCCAACATCGTGCGCGCCGTCGCCGCCGCCGCTCATGACGCGGATCGTCGGTAGCCGCGTCCCGCGCAACGAAGACGCCCGGCTGCTCACCGGCCGGGCCCTGTTCGTCGACGACGTCCAGCGCGACGGCATGCTGCACGTGGCCTTTCGTCGCAGCGACCGCGCGCACGGCAGAGTGCGCTCGGTGGACGTGACGGCGGCACGAGCCAGGCCGGGCGTCGTGGCGGTGTACACCGCCGCCGACCTCGGCGACTACTGGCAGCCGGGGCCGCTGCTGGTGCCGCCGCCGCCGGTGCCGGGGATGACGTTCAACGTCTGCACCCAGGTGCCGCTGGCCCGCGACAAGGTGCGTTATGCGGGCGAACCGGTGGCGATGGTGGTGGCGGAGAGCCGCTATGTCGCCGAGGACGCGGCGGCGGACGTCGTCGTGGACGTGGAGCCGCTGCCCGCGGTGGTCGATCTCGAGTCGGCGTTGTCACCGCGGGCGCCGCGGCTGCACGAGCACCTGCCGTCGAACCTCGCCGCGCACGTCCACCAGACCAAGGGCGACTACGCGGCGGCCCGCGCCGCCGCGCCGCTCGTCGTGGCCCGGCGCTTCCGCTACGACCGCGGTGCCGCCGCCGCCATCGAGAACCGCGCCGTCGCCGCCCACTGGGATCCGCGCAGCGAGCAGCTCACCGTCTGGGACACCACCCAGGCGCCGATTCCGATCCGGAACGGTCTGGCGCGGATGCTCGGCCTGGCCGAGTCGCAGGTCCAGGTGATTGCGCCCTTCGTCGGCGGCGGGTTCGGGCCGAAGATCATGATGTTCTACCCCGAGGAGGTGCTGGTGCCGTGGGCGGCCCGCGCCCTCGGACGCCCGGTGAAGTGGACCGAGGACCGACTGGAGAACTTCGTCGCCACCACCCAGGAGCGGTTGCAGATCCACGACGCCGAGATCGCCCTCGACCGCGACGGCCGCATCCTCGGGGTGAAGGACGTCTTCCTGCACGACACCGGTGCCTACGACCCCTACGGCCTCACCGTCCCGATCAACTCGCAGTGCACGCTGCTGGGCGTCTACCGCGTGCCGGCCTACGACAGCGAGTTCCGCGCCGTCTTCACCACCACGCCGATCGTCACGCCGGTGCGCGGCGCCGGCCGCCAGCACGGCGTCTTCGTCATGGAGCGGCTGCTCGATCTCGCCGCGCGGGAGCTGGGGCTGGATCGGGTGGAGATCCGCCGCCGCAACCTGCTCCGCCCCGACGAGTTCCCGCACGACCACGGCATCGTCTTCCAGGACTTCACCTCGCTCACCTACGACAGCGGCGACTACCTGCCGGCGATGGAGCAGGCGGCCGCGATGATCGGCTACGAGCGTTTCCTGCGCGACGAGCAGCCGCGGCTGCGCGCCGCCGGCCGTCGCGTCGGCATCGGCCTGGTGAACTACGTCGAGGGCACCGGCATCGGCCCGTATGAAGGCGCCAGGGTGACCATCGAGCCGAGCGGACTGGTCCGGGTGGCCACCGGCGTCGGCACCCAGGGCCAGGGGCACTTCACGGCGTTTGCGCAGATCGTCGCAGACGTGCTCGGTGTGGACGTCGCCGATGTGCGCGTGGTGACCGGTGACACGCGTGAATTTCACTGGGGCACGGGCACCTTCGCCAGCCGCGGCGCGGTCGTCGCCGGCACGGCGTGCCACCAGGCCGCCCTCGCGGTGCGGAAGAAGGTGCTGGACCTGGCGGCGCGCGTGCTCGGCGTCCCGGCCGGCGACCTCGTGCTCTCCGCCGGACGCGTGCACCGGGCTGACGACGCCTCCTCCGGCGCCGCCCTCGGCGACCTGGCGGCGAAGGCCAACCCGCTGCGCGGGGCCGTGACGGCCGGTGTCGAACCCGGCCTCGAGGCCACCGCCTACTTCGGCCCGGACCGCGGCAGCACCGCCAACGGCGTCCACGCGATGACCGTCGAGGTCGATCCCGACACCGCCCTGGTCCGCATCCTGCGCTACGTCGTCGTCCACGACTGCGGCCACCTGGTGAATCCGACCATCGTCGAGGGCCAGATCCAGGGCGGCGTCGCCCACGGCATCGGCAACGCGTTCTACGAACAGCTCGTGTTCGACGCTCAAGGACAGCTGACCACGGCGTCGTTCATGGACTACCTGCTGCCGCTGGCCACCGACGTGCCCGACGTGGAGATGGCGCATCGCGAGACCGCCGCGCCGGGCAACCCGGCCGGGCTCAAAGGCGTCGGCGAGGCCGGCTGCATCGCCACTGCCGCGGCGTTCGCGCAAGCCGTCGAGGACGCGCTCGCCGGCTCGGTGGAGATTCTCGAGATTCCACTCAGCCCCAATCGTCTGTTCGACCTCATGCAGGCGGCGGCCGCCGCCGCGCCGACGCCATGAAGCCGGCGCCGTTCGTCTACCACCGCCCCGACACACTCGACGAGGCCCTGCACCTGGTCGCCGAGCATGCAGGCGAGGCCAAGGCGCTGGCCGGCGGGCAGAGCCTGGTGCCGGCGATGAACTTCCGTCTGGCGCAGCCGGCGGTCGTCGTCGATCTGAACCGCGTGCCGGCGCTGGCCGGCCTCGAGGCCGTGGCCGGCGGCGGCCTGCGCCTCGGCGCCATGGCCCGTCAGCGCGCGCTCGAGCACGACCCGACGGTGGGCCGACTCGCTCCGCTCCTGGCAGAGGCGATGCCGCTGGTCGCCCATCCGCCGATCCGCACCCGAGGGACGCTCGGCGGCAGCCTCGCCCACGCCGATCCCGCAGCCGAGCTGCCGGCGGTGATGCTGGCCCTCGACGCCACGTTCGGCGTGCGCAGCCGCGCCGGGGCGCGCACGATTGCCGCCGCCGACTTCTTCCTCGGTCTGTTCACGACGGCGCTGGCGAACGACGAGCTGGTTGTCGAGGCCACCCTGCCGCCGTTGCCGCCCTTCAGCGGCTGGGCCGTGGACGAGGTGTCGCGACGCCACGGCGACTTCGCGCTCGCCGGCGCGGCCGCCGTGGTGACGCTCGATGGTCGGGGCCACGTGGGCGCGGTGCGAATCGGGCTGTTCGGCGTGCACGACTGCGCCGTGCGCGCCGTGAACGCCGAGGGCACGCTGGCCGGGGAGGCGCCGACGAATGCCGCGATCGCCGCCGCCGCCCACGCCGCCGCCTGGCGCGACGCCAGCCCGGTGGGCGATCTGCACGCCTCGCCCCACTACCGGCGTCACCTGACCGATGTCCTGGTCCGCCGTGTCCTCGCCCGCGCCGTCGAGCGCGCCCGCGGAGCCTGACGTCGTGGCGTCGCCGCTCGTCAACGCCGATCTGGCGCCGACCTCGCCGGCCCAGCGCACCTGGACCGCCTGGCACATCGCCTCGCTGTGGGTCGGCATGAGCGTGTGCATCCCCAGCTACATGCTGGCGGCGGCGATGATCGACGCCGGCCTGGGCTGGCGGGCCAGCCTGCTGGCGGTCTTCCTGGGCAATCTCATCGTGCTCGCGCCGCTGCTGGTCACGGCCCACGCCGGCACCCGCTACGGCATCCCGTTTCCGGTGTTCGCGCGCGCCGCCTTCGGCACCCGCGGCACGCACGTGCCGTCGCTGCTTCGCGCCCTGGTGGCGTGCGGGTGGTTCGGCATCCAGACCTGGGTCGGCGGCCTGGCGATCCACGCCCTGGTCGGCGCCGCCTGGCCGGGCTTTGCGGCACTCGGCGGGTCGTGGCGGTTCATGGATCACACGGCCGCGGAGTTCGTCGGCTTCTTCGCCTTCTGGGCGGTGAACCTCTACTTCGTGTGGGCCGGCACCGAGAGCATCAAGTGGCTCGAGACCCTGGCGGCGCCGGTGCTCGTCGGCCTGTCGCTGGCGCTGCTCTGGTGGGGCGCCACCGCCGCCGGCGGCATCGGCGCGATGCTGGCCGGCGCCGATCGGCTCGGTGGCGGCGCCGCGGCGCTGGCGCCCGGTGTGTTCCTGCCGTGGGTCACCGCCATGGTCGGCTACTGGGCAACGCTCTCGCTGAACATCCCCGACTTCTCCCGCTTCGCCCGATCGCAGCGCGATCAGGCGGTGGGCCAGGCGCTCGGCCTGCTGACGACGATGCCGCTCATCGCCTTCATCGGCGTGGCGGTCACCGGTGCCACGGTCGTGATCTTCGGCACCGCGGTGTGGAACCCGGTGGACCTGCTGGCCCGACTCAGCGCCGGCAGCGGCAACGCCGCACTCGGGGTCGTCGCGATGGTCGCCCTGCTGGTGGCGACCTTGACCACCAACATCGCCGCCAACGTCGTCGCGCCGGCCAACAGCTTCTCGAACCTGGCCCCCGATCGGGTCGGCTTCCGCGGCGGCGGCCTCGTCGCCGGGGCGATCGGCGTGGCCATCGTGCCGTGGGCGCTCCTCGACCGCTATCAGACCTGGCTCATCACCTATTCGGGGCTGCTCGGCGCCGCCGCCGGCGTGCTGCTCGCCGACTACGTGCTGGTCCGCCGCGGCGTGCTGGCGGTTGACGAACTCTACGACCCGCGGGGCCGCTACGCCTACCGGAACGGCGTCAACCCGGCGGCGATGGTCGCCCTGGCGGCCGGCGTCGCCACTGCCCTCATCGGCCTGGTCGTGCCCGGCCTGCGGCTGCTCTTCGACGGCGCGTGGTTCTCGGCGGCGATCGTCGCGGCGGTCGTGTATCGTGCGCTGATGCGTCGCCAGGGAGACGCGCGACCAACGTAGGGCGGGTCTTGGGACCCGCCGAGTCCGGGGAACGCCAATGAAGATCTACGACCTGTCGCAGCCGCTCAACCAGGAGTGCTCGTTCTGGCCGTTCTACCCGCCCTTCGAGGTGAAGTACATCAAGCGCAAGGCCGAACACGGCGTCAACGCGCAGTACATCATGACGTCGAACCACATGGGCACGCACCTGGATGCGCCGCGGCACTTCGTCACCAGCGGCATGACCATCGACGAGATTCCCGTCGAGTGGCTGTGCGGCCCCGGGGCGCTGGTCGACCTGTCGGACGCCATGGACGACTTCGACCTCTACACGCCGACGATGATCGAGGACCGGGTCGAGGTGAAGGCCGGCGACCTGCTGTTCCTGCACACCGGCTGGGAGCGCTTCGCGCAGTTCGGCGCCACGCCCGACGAGGAGCGCTACATCCACCGCCATCCCGGCGCGCATCCCGACATGGTGCCGTGGCTGCTCGACAAGGGCATCCACATCTGGGGCGTGGACTGCATCTCGACCGACCACCCGATGAACCTGCCGATCGGCCGCTTCCTGGGCAAGGGCGCCCATGGCCACTGCGACAAGGTGCGGGCGGCCTGCGAAGCCAAGTTCGGCGGCGCCGCCGGCGTCGCGGCGCTCTTCCCCGATTCCGCCTACCAGCTCACCCACAACGCGCTCTTCCCGGCCAACTGCATGCACATCGAAAACCTCGGCGGCGACATCGCCGCGCCGGAGCTGCAGAACCGCCGGCTGATCCTCGGCATCTTTCCGTGGAAGTTCCGCGGCGGCGAGGCGGCGTTCGCCCGCGCGGTGGCCTTCAGCGGCGACTGGACGGCGTGAGGGCGTGACGACCGCCGACCTCGTCGATCGCCCGGCCACCGAGCTGCGCGCCCTGGTCGCGACGCGTCAGGTGTCGGCGCGCGAGCTGCTGGACGCGACGCGGACGCGCATCGCCGCGGTGAACCCGGCGCTGAACGCCGTCGTGACGGCCAATCCGCGCGCCGACGACGAGGCGGCGGCCGTCGACGCCGCGCTCGTCCGCGGCGAGGCGCCCGGCCCGCTGTGCGGCCTGCCGGTGGGCATCAAGGACGTGACGCCGGTGGCCGGCGTGCGCACCACCTACGGCTCGCCGATCTTCGCCGACCACGTGCCCGACCACGACGCCGTGATCGTCGCCCGGCTGCGCCGCGCCGGCGCCGTCATCGTCGGCAAGACCAACTGCCCGGAGTTCGCCGCCGGCGCCAACACGTTCAACGACGTGTTCGGTGCCACCCGCAATCCCTGGAACCCGGCGCTGACCTCGGGCGGGTCCACCGGCGGCGGCGCCGCGGCGCTGGCCACGGGGATGATCGCGCTGGCCGAAGGCACCGACCTGGGCGGCTCGCTGCGCATTCCCGCCGCCTTCTGCGGCATCTGCGGCTTGCGCCCGACGGTGGGGCTGGTGCCGACGGCGCCGAGCGCCTGGGCGTGGGACACCCTGCAGGTGAGCGGCCCGATGGGCCGGACCCCCGGCGACGTGGCCTTGATGCTGCAGGCGATTGCCGGCGCCGCGCCGGACGCTCCGCTGGGCCAGCCGCTCCACGGGCGGGACTTCCCGGCCGCGGTGGCGGCGGGTGTGCCGCGCGGGAGCCGTGTCGCGTTCGTCGCCGACCCCGCCGGCATCGGCACCGATCCGGAACAGATTCGCGTCTGTCGTGACGCCGCCGCGACGCTCGGCGACGCCGGCGCCACGGTGGCCGACGTCGAACTCGACCTGGCGTTTGTCAGGCCGGCGTTCCTGGCGCTGCGCGGGCTGTGGTTCCTCACGCACCTGCAGCACCTGCTGCCCGAGCGCGACCGGTTCGGCGCCAACGTCGCCGCCAACGTCCACGCCGGCGAAGCGACGACGGTCAGCGACATCGCCGCGGCCGAGGCGGCGCGTGGCCGGCTGTGGGAGATGTGCCGCGAGCTGTTCGGGCGGGTGGCCTGCGTGGTCACGCCGTGCATGGCGGTGCCGCCGTTCGCGGTGGACCAGCGCTATCCGACCAGCATCGCCGGGCGGCCGATGACCACCTACGTGGACTGGATCGCGCCGACCTTCGTGTGGAGCATGGCCGGACTGCCGGCGGCCTCGGTGCCGGCCGGGCTCGACGCCGACGGCCTGCCGGTGGGCCTGCAGATCGTCGGCCCGCCCAACGGCGAGGAGATCGTGCTGGCGGTGGCGGCGGCGGTGGCCGCCCGCCGCCCGATCCGGCTGGCGGGTTCGTGATCGTGTCGGGCTCGTGGACCCCGGGGTGCGTCAGCGCATGCGGAGACGTCCGGCCAGCCGGCTCAGGTCGTCCGGCCCCTCGACGGTGGCCAGCGCCGTGACGTACGGGCGGGCGGCGGCCATCCCCTGCGCGGTCGGTTCGAAGCCGGGTGTGGCGGCGAGCGGATTCAGCCAGACCACGGCGGCCGCCCGGCGGTGCAGCGCGCGCATGCCCTCGACGAGCAGCGCCGGCGGACCCACGTCGAGTCCGTCGCTCATCACGAACACGACCGTGTTGCGGCCCACCGGGCGATCGCCGTGGCGCTGCAGGAAGGCGCGCAGGCTGGCGCCGATGTTGGTGCCGCCGCCCCAGGCCTGGCGAGCCACGCGCAGCACGCCCGGCTGGCCCGCCGCGGCCCGGTGCACCTCCGGCGTGATCCGCCGCAGATCGGTCGAGAAGACGTAGGCATCGAGGCGGGACGTCGCGCTGGCCAGGGCCACCGCCACGTCGAGTGCCGTGGCATCGGCGCCGGCCATGGACCGACTGGCGTCGATGAGCAGCGCGAAGCGGGGACTGCGATGGATGCGGCGGAGCCACCGCACCGCGATGGCCTCGCCTCCCGTCTGCACGCTGGCGCGCCACGTGCGCCGGAGGTCGAAGCGCCGTCCCTGCCGCGCCGGCCGCCAGCGGCGCGACAGTCCCAGATGGACGTGACGGACGAGCGTGCGGCCCGCCTGCCGCCAGCGCCCGTCCACCGCGGCGATCGGCACCAGCGTGAAACCCGCCACGCTCAACGGGCTGTACTGCGCCCGGACGAGCGTGCCCGTCGGCGCCTCCGCGCGGGTGTCGTCGTCGTCCCTTGCCACCGGTGTGCCGCCCGCGCTGTCGCGGTCGGCGTCCGGCGGCGCCGGCGCAGCTGCCGCACCCGGCCGCCACGTGCCGGTGGCCGATCCCTCCGAGCCCGGCTGTTCACCACGGCCGGCCGGCGGCTGGTTCGGCTGAGGGACCCCCGGCGGGCCGGGGAAGAAGAACGCCTCGAACGCGCCGTCGAATGCGGCCGCCGTGTCGGCGTCACTCGCCAGCACGGCTCGCAGGGCGTGCCGTACCCGGGTCTCGTCGGTGGCGTCGACGAGCTCGAGGGCGCGCGCCGCATCGGCCACGGTGCCCGGGCCGAGGCGGAACCCATGGTGGCGCCGCAACTCGGCACAGAAGGCCGCCAGGTTGCCCGGCAGGTGGCCGAATGGATACATCAGGGCCGTCTGACGGTGCCGATGCCGAAGTCGGTCTCCAGTCCGTAGCCGCCGGCTTCCGTCGATCCCTGGCGCTCCGACAGGTACGGCTCCAGCGCCGCGCGGTGCTCGTGCACGACGACCTGGTCCTCGTGCACCTTCATGATGCAGCCGAGCGTCTGTTCGAGCGTCCGTGCATCGAGATGCTCTCGATGGAGACTCATCAGCGCCATCGCCCAGTCGAGGCTCTCGGCGACGCCCGGGGCCTTCTGGAGGGGCAGCGTGCGCAGCACCTGCATGAGCCGTGCGATCCGGTCGGCGAGGCGTTCCGAGAGCCCCGGGACGCGCGCCCGCAGGATCGCCACTTCCTGCGCGAGGCTGGGATAGGGCAGCCACAGGAACAAGCAGCGTCGCCGCAGGGCATCGGACAGCTCGCGTGTCCGGTTGCTGGTCAGGATCACGTGGGGGCGATGACGCGCGCGAATCGTGCCCAGCTCGGGGATCGTCACCTGCCACTCCGCGAGCACTTCCAGCAGATAGGCTTCGAAGGCCTCGTCGGCGCGATCGACTTCGTCGATGAGCAGCACCGGCGCCCGATCCCGGGTGAGGGCGTCGAGCAGCGGCCGCTTCAGCAGGTACGGCTCGGAGAAGATCTCGGCCTCGCGTTGCTCCACCGACGCCCCGCTCGACTCGGTCAGCCGCGCGTGCAGCATCTGCCGCGGGTAGTTCCACTCGTAGAGCGCCGAGGTCTGGTCGAGGCCCTCGTAGCACTGCAGGCGGATGAGCGCGGTGTCGAGCACCTCGGCCAGGGCCTTGGCGCTCTCGGTCTTGCCGACCCCCGCCGGCCCCTCGAGGAGCAGGGGCTTCTGGAGGGCCAGCATGAGTTCCAGGGCCGTCGCGAAGGCCTCGTCGACGACGAAGCCGCGCTCCAGGAACCGGGTGCGGATGTCGCCGGCGGTCATCACGGCGTCGCCGACAGGTAGCGCGCGGGCTCGGCGAGGAAGCGGGTCCGGCAGCCCCCGCAGCAGAAGTAGTAGGTCACGCCGTCGTGCTCCGCCGTCTGGGCGGCGCCCGCCATTGCCACCTCCATCCTGCACACGGGATCGATGGCCACGGCGGTGGATGAGGGGGTGGGCGCGATCGCGAGCACGCGCGGCTGGCCCGGCGTGCGCGCGCGCTCGGGGGCGGGCGCCGCGTCCGCCGCCGCCGCACCGCGGGCGGATCGCTGCACGATCTCGCCGAGGATCGACAGCGCCACCTCCTCGGGGGCCCGCCCGCCGAGATCGAGCCCGGCCGGATTGCACAGCCGATCCACACCCGGCGCCTTGCGCTCCTCGAGCCAGGCACGCACCGTCTGGCCGCGCTTGCGCGAGGCCACCAGGCCGGCGTAGCCGACACCGTGCGTCAGCACGGTCTCGAGCGCCGCCTCGTCGTAGTGGCCCTGCGACGCCACCACCACCGCACAGTCGCCGTGGTGCGCCAGCGCCTCCGACAGCACGGCCTCCAGGGTGTCCAGCCCGGTCACCGTGGCGCCGATGGCCGCGGCCTCGGCCTCGACGTCGTGGCGTTCGGCGCCGTCGACGACCCGCACGACGTCGTAGCGCATGGCTCGTCCCAGGCGCGCCAGCGCCTCGGCCACCGGCGTCGCGCCGGCGACGACGAGCGTGCGCGGTCGCACGACCGGTTCGACGTAGACGTCCACGGCTCCCTCCGACGCGCAGGTCATGGGCACGACGATGCGATCGGCCGACGCGCCCATGTCGTCGTCGGCGTCGGGTCTGATGGCGACCAGGCGGGCGCGGCGGGTGGCCAGGGCGTCGAGCGCCTGGCGCCGCACAATCTCTCGCGAGCAGGCGCCGCCGACGAAGCCTTCCATCCTCCCGTCGGCGTAGACGATGGCCCGATCGCCCAGGTGGGCCGACACGGGCGCCCGCCGCGCCACGACGGTGGCCACGGCGAACGGCTCGCGCCCGGCCTGCAGCGCGCTCACCCGCGCCCACAACGACGGCGGCCCGGTCGCGGCCCCTTCAGTTCCGGCCATCGCGCGACTCCGTCCTGGCGAGCCAGCGCGCGGCTCGCGTCGTCAGCGGTTCGAGACGTCCGGCGAGCACCGCCTGGAACTCGTGGGCCACGGCGCGGGCGGGCACGACGTCGCGGCCCCACGGATTCTCGAAGAGCGCGTCGAGCCGCGCGAACGTCTCGTCGTCGCGCCACGCCGCCTCCTTGGCGAGCCGCTCCAGGAACGCCCACTGGAACCGCTCCTCCGGCAGGCGTCCCGCCACGAACGCCGAGGCCAGCGCCCGGTAGGGCGCCAGCGACACGACCTCGTCGTTGACCACGCGCCGGCCTGGCACGGCCGGCAGCGATGCGGCCAGCAGCGCCTGCACCGCCTCGGACTGGATGCCGCGCTCGGACAGGTGCCCGACCGGCGTCCCACGGTGGAAGAGCAGCAGCTGCGGGCTCTTGTGGGCGACGCCGGACCGCGCCGCGAGGTGATCGCTGGCGGCGCGTCCGGCCGGGATCTGGACCAGCCCCACGGCGACGTCGCGGCGCGGCTCGAGCCCGCGCTGGACGATCGCCCAGGCGTCGAAGGTCCGGTCGCCGCTGGCGGCCTTGAACACGGCGCACCACTCGATCGTGTCGAGCAGGCGATCGACCGCCGCCGGATCGGCCAGGGCGAAGAACCGTTCCGGCAGCGTGGTCCGCTCCACGGCTGCCGGCATCACGTGGCGGCCGACAGGCGCTCGCGCACGTTGGCGAACGTCTGCGCGATGAGCTTCTGGGCCTGGGCGTCGAGCACCCGCCCGCCCACGGCCGCCACCGGCCCCCGGGCCACGGCCTGGCCGCTCCACTTGAGCGTGGTGCTCCCGGCCCCGGCTTCGACGACGTCGGCGCCGGCGGTCAGGTCGATGGCGCTGCCGAAGCCGCCGCCGCTGATCTTCATGTCCATGCGGTTGCCCGACGGATCAGGCAGCATCTCGAACTTGAACTTGAACTTGCCCCGCACCGGCCCCACCCCGACCTGCGCGACGGCGTCGAAATGGGTGTCGTCGTGCACGGTCACGTCGATGACGTCAGGGAGGCAGCGCCCGATCTGCTCCGGGTCGGTGATGAACTTCCACACCGTCGCCTTGTCGGCCGTGATGGTCTCCTCGCCGCTGTGCTGGATGTTCACGATGCCCTCGTCGCCTCGGCGTCACGAATCGCCCGCCACACCTTGTCGCGGGTGACCGGCATGTCGATGTGCCGCACGCCGAGCGGCGACAGCGCGTCGATCACCGCGTTCACGAACGCCGCGGGGCTGCCGACGTTGGGACTCTCGCCGACGCCCTTGGCCCCGATCGGATGGTGCGGGCTCGGCGTGACGGTGTGGGCCGTTTCCCAGTGCGGCGTCTCGAGCGAGGTCGGCACCAGGTAGTCGGTGAAGTTGGTGTTCAGGTTGTTGCCGTCGGCGTCGTACTGGATCTCCTGCATGAACGCGATGGCGAAGCCCTCGGTGAGCCCGCCGTGCACCTGGCCCTCGACGATCATCGGGTTGATGATCGTCCCGCAGTCGTCCACCGCCAGGAACCGGCGCACCTTGACCTCGCCGGTGTCGCGGTCCACGTCGACCACCGCGACGTAGGCGCCGTTCGGGAAGGTCATGTTCGGCGGGTCGTAGTACTGGGTGGCTTCCAGTCCCGGCTCGTTCTGGCCCATGTTGGTGTAGGCGGCAAACGCCACCTCCTTCATGGTGACGCTCCTGGCCGGGACGCCCTTGACCTGGAACTTGTAGTCCTTCCATTCCACGTCGGCCTCGCCGACCTCGAGCAGATGCGCAGCGATCTTCCTGGCCCGCTCGCGCACGCGCCGCGCCGCCATGGCCAGGGCGGCACCCGCGGTCGGGGTGCTGCGGCTGGCATAGGTGCCCAGGCCGTACGGCGCGGTGTCGGTGTCACCCTCCTCGACCATGATGTTCTGCGGGTCGAGGCCCAGTTCCTCGGCCACGATCTGGGCCCACGTCGTCTCGTGACCCTGGCCCTGCGACTTGGCGCCGGTGCGCACGATGCCCGCCCCGGTGGGATGAATGCGGATCTCGGCGCTGTCGAACATCTTGATGCCCAGGATGTCGAAGTGCTTCGACGGGCCGGCGCCGACCACCTCGGTGAAGGTGGAGATGCCGATGCCCATCAGCTCGCCCTGCCTGCGTTTCTCGGCCTGCTCCTTCAGCAGGGCCTTGTAGCCGATCGTGTCGAGCGCCACCTCGAGTGTCTTGTGGTAGTCGCCGCTGTCGTAGGTGAAGCCGAGCGCCGAGGCGTAGGGGAACTGGTTCGCCTTGACGAAGTTCTTGCGCCTGAGCTCCACCGGATCCATGCCGAGCTCGTCGGCCAGGATGTCCATGCCGCGTTCGATCGCGAAGCTGGCCTCGGTGACGCGGAAGGAGCAGCGGTAGGCGATGCCGCCCGGCGCCTTGTTGGTGAAGTAGGCGTCGACCTCGGCGTGCGCGTGCGGGATCGTGTAGCTGCCGGTGACGATGCCGAACATCCCGGCCGGGTACTTGGTCGGGTCGGCGGCGGCGTCGAAGGCGCCGTGGTCGGCGGTGGTCGACACCTTGAGCGCCGTGACGGTGCCATCGGCGGTGGCGCCGATCTCGACGTCCATGTGGTAGTCGCGGGCGAACCCGGTGCTGGTCAGGTTCTCCGTCCGCGACTCGATCCACTTCACCGGCCGGCCGATCTTCAGGGCGCCGACGATCGCGCACACGTAGCCCGGATACACCGGCACCTTGTTGCCGAAGCCGCCGCCGATGTCGGGCGAGATGACGTGGATCTTGTCCTCGGGAATGCCGGTGACCAGCGCCAGCGCCGTGCGGTAGACGTGCGGCGCCTGCGACGTCACGTGGAACTGCAGGCGGCCCATGGTGTCGAAGTACGCCACGCAGCCGCAGGGCTCGAGCGGCGCCGGGTGGCAGCGCTGGAACCACATGCGCTGCGTGATCTTCTTCGGCGCGGCCGCGAGCGCCTTGTCGGTGCCGTCCTTGTCGCCGACCTCCCAGTGGTAGATGTGGTTGGTCTTGGCGTCGCGGTCCGGACGCAGCAGGACCTCGTCCTTCTTCGCCGTGAACGGGTCGGCCACCACCGGCAGCGGGTCGTAGTCCACCTGCACGGCCTCGGCGCCGTCGGCCGCGGCCCCCCTCGACTCGGCGAAGACGGCGGCGACTTCCTGGTACTGGAACAGCACCTTGCCGATGGCCAGCACCATCTGCTTGTCGAGCCCGTGGAACGTCGGCAGCCACCCCAGGCCCGCGGCCTCGAGGTCCTTGCCGGTGATGACGGCCTTCACTCCGGGCACCTGCATGGCCGCCGAGATGTCGATGTTCGTGATGGTGGCGTGCGGATACGGGCTGCGGACCAGGGCCATGTACAACATGCCCGGCAGCGTGAGGTCGTCCACGTAGTGGCCCTTGCCCTGGATGAAGCGCGGGTCCTCCTTGCGCTTCATCGGCACGCCCAGCGAGCCTGTGACGGTGGTTTCGGTGCTCATGGTCGCGTCTCCGTGGACTACTTCGTGGCCGGGGCCGCCTGCTGTGCCTCGGCGGCCTGACGCACGGCCTTGACGATGTTGTTGTAGCCGGTGCAGCGGCACAGGTTGCCGGCCAGCTGCTCGCGGATGTCCGCCTCGCTCGGATTCGCCGTGTGCTTCAGGAGCGCGTAGGAGGTCATCAGCATGCCGGGCGTGCAGTAGCCGCACTGCAGGCCGTGCTGATCCCAGAACGCTTGCTGCAACGGGTGCAGGCTGCCGCCCTGGGCCAGGCCTTCCACCGTGAGAACCTCGTGGCCGTCGGCCTGGACTGCGAACATCGTGCACGACTTCACCGCGCGCCCGCCGTCGAGCACGACGACGCAGCAGCCGCAGCTCGACGTGTCGCAGCCGACGTGGGTCCCGGTGAGGCCGCAGTCCTCGCGGAGGAAGTACGCCAGCAGCGTCCGTGGCTCGACGTCGCGCTCGTAGAGGACGCCGTTCACCGTGATGCCGACCTTCATGACTGCACCCCCAGACGCGCCAGCGCCTGGCGCACGCCGCGGCTGACCAGCACGCCGGCGAGGTTCTTCTTGTAGTCCACGCTGCCGCGCAGGTCGGCCTGCGGGTCGCTCTTCGTCGCGGCGGCGGCTCCGGCCGCCCGGATCAGATCGGCGGTGGGTTTCTGGCCGGTCAGCAGCGCTTCGGCCTCGGTCACGCGTACCGCGCAGGGACCCGCCGACGACAGCGCGATGCCGGCCTGGCGGATGGTGCCGTCGGCGTTCAGCGCGATCTGCACCGCGGCCGCCGCCGTGGCGTAATCGCCCACCTTGCGCTCCACCTTGTGGTACGAGCCGGCGGTGCGACCGTCGGGCACGGGGAAGCGCACGGCGAGGGCCATCTCGCCCTCCTCGACCGCGGTCGTGAAGCTGTCGCGGAGGAAGTCGTCGATGGCAACGGTGCGCGTGCCCTTGGCGCCGCGCACCACCATCTCGGCCCGCGCCGCCAGCGCCACCGCCGGCCAGTCGCCCGACGGGTCGTTGTGGCACAGGCTGCCGACCACCGTGCCCATCTGACGCACGACCGGGTCGGCCACCACGCGCGAGACGTCGTGGATGAGGCTCCACTTCGTCTCGCCGATCCACGCCGCGCGTTCCACCGCGCTGTCGCGGGCCAGGGCGCCCATCACGAGGGAGCCGGCGTCCTGGCGGATGTAGTCGAGCTCGGCGACGGCGTTAATGTCGACCAGTACCGCGGGACGGGCCAGGCGGAAGCGCATGGCGGGGATCAGGCTCTGTCCGCCGGCCAGCACGCGCGCGTCGGCCCCGGCCTCGTGCAGCCGGGCGAACGCGTCATCGGCGGAACTGGCTCGAACGTAATCGAAGGCTGCGGGTATCACGAGGTGTCCTCCTGTGACCCTAAGCTCGGGTGTGACGCCGCGCCGCCGCGGGGCACGCTCGGGGGTTCGCCCCCTTATATCCCAGCTTCGACGCTCACGACCCCCGGTGCGTCCCCGGTTCGGCACCTCGCGCCGCTGGTACACTGCGCCGATGGTGAGCGCGGTGCTGCTCGCGGCCGGTGCGTCGACGCGGATGGGCCGGCCGAAGCTGCTCCTGCCGCTCGGCGGCGACCCGCTGGTGCGACACGCGGCCCGGGCGCTCTGCCAGACCGGCGTCGACGAGGTGCTGGTGGTGACGGGCGTCGATCACGACCGGATCGCGGCGGCACTGGACGGATTGCCGGTCCGCTTCGCGGTCAACCCCGATTTCGCCAGCGGGATGGGCAGCTCGTTTCGGACCGGGGTGGAGCAGGTGCGTGGCAGCGACGCCGCCCTGTTCGCCCTGGCCGATCAGCCGTTCCTCACCCCGGCGGACTACGGACGGCTGCTGACGATCTGGCAGCGGCAGGCGCCGATCATCGTCGGCTCGCGGTTCGGGGACGTCACCGCGCCGCCGCACCTGTTCGCGCGGGCCCTCTACCCGGAACTGGCCGCCCTGACGCACGGCGCCCGGTCGGTGCTGCAGCGGCATCACGACGAGATGGTCGTGGTGAGCTTTCCGGCCGAGTTGCTGATGGACGTCGACACGCCGGAGGACTACGCGCGGGCGCAGGCGCGACTGGCCGGCGGCCACCCGCTGCCGCCACCGGCCGCGGGCTGATCAGGACCCCGTCTACGGCCGGGCGCCAGCGGCAGGCGCGTGCAGGCTGGCGGACGTGCCGTTGAGGAAGCCGCCGGCGAAGCCCTCGCGAACCGCGACCATCTCGGCGAGGATCGACAAAGCGACCTCCTCCGGCGTCTCGCCGCCGAGGGCAAGGCCCGCCGGGCTGTGCACCCGGGTGCGCGCCGCCGGCGGGGCCTGCCAGCCCGCCGCGGACAGGTCCGCCCGGAGACGCTCGTAGCGCGCCCGCGGTCCGAGGACGCCGACGTAGGCGACGCCCGCGTCGAGGCACGTGCGCAGCGCCAGTCGGTCCCGCTCGACGTGATGGTGCATCACGACGGCGAAAGTCTCCGGGCCGCACGCGGCGGCGGTGGCGGCGTCGTCCGATGACGACAGGACGAGGCGCGCCCCCGTGAAGAGGTCCGGCCGGAGATAGGCCTGGCGCGGATCGACCACGGTGACGGCGAAGCCCAGCGCCCACGCCTGGCGCGCCAGCGGCACGGCGTCGTAGCCGGCGCCGAAGATCACCAGCGGCGTCGGCGTCAGGTTGACATCGGCGAACAACTCGATGCCGTCCACGACGGTGACCGCCGCGCGGCCGCCGCGCGACGAGAGCCGGGCCCGGCCGATGGCGTCGGCCGCGGCGTCGAGCGCGGGGACGCCGAGGGACCCGATCGGGTCACCGGTCCGCCGCAGCAGACGCCGGCCGGCGTCCCCGGTCAACGGCGTGACCAGCACCGCGGCCTGGCCCTCGCGCAGCGCCTCGTGCCACGCCAGGGTCACCGGATCGTCCTCAATCCGCTCGATCCGGATGTCCACCGCGCCACTGCACCCGATGTTGAGTCCCCACACCGAGTCGTCGGCCAGATCGTAGGCGATCAGCGCGGGCGTGCCCGTCGCGAGCACGCGCGTCGCGGCGTCGGCGACGGCCGGCTCGAGGCAGCCCCCGGAGAGCGCGCATTCGTAGGTGCCGTCCGGGCGCACCAGCATGCGCGTGCCCTCCCGTCGGTAGGCGCTGCCGCGCACGCGCACGATGGTGGCCACCGCCGCCCGCCCGCCGCTCGCCCGCACCTCGGCCAGGGCCTGCAGGTAACGGTCGGCCTCGCGGACGTTCATGCTGCCGACTGTATCAGGCCGAACCTGCCCGCTCGGCCCGCCGCGCGCTACGGCACGGCGGCGAGGCCCTCGGTCAGCTCGACGTAGGTGCCCCAGGGATCGGTGAAGAAGGCGATGGCGATGTTGAGCGCCGCCACCTTGGTGTAGGGCCGGTCGAACTTCACGCCCTTGGCCTCGAGGTCCTTGACGAACTGCTCGAGGTTGCGCACCTCGAAGCCGATGTGATCGAGGGCCCGTCCCTTGGTGGAGACCACCTCGGTGCCGGCCGCGCCGCCGAAGGTGAGGTTCACACCGGGCAGGTCGGCGGCTTCGAACCCGGCCCGCATGCCGGGCTTGGCGCCGAACATCTGCACGTACCACGCCTTCATGGCCGCGACGTCGGGCGCCGCCCAGTGCACGTGGTGCATGGTGAGCGCCGGGCGCGCGGTGTTCTCGATCAGCTCGACCTTGGTGTCGTCGGGGCCGAGCACGAAGGCCAGGCGGTTCGGGCTGTTGGGCGGCGAGGCGATGTCGTCGACCACCGTGTAGGACGCTGGCGCTTCGGCGCGCGTCGCCATCGCGAAGCCGTTGGCCTTCAGCCGGTCGATGGCGGCCCGCAGGTTCGGTGTTTCGAAGCCGACGTGGTTGACCACGGTGCCCTTGGTGCCGCCGGTGGCGGCCCGCGCCGTGACGAACACCAGCACGTTGGGGAACTTGACGATCGTCGCCGGTGAGGTGCCGATCGTCACTGGCGTGCCGCCCAGTCCGTCGACCCAGAATTTGCGGTGGGCGGCGATGTCGCTGGCGTTGATGTGGTGGTGCCCGTAGGCCACCGGGCCGTCCTTGGCGGCGATGAGCTGCGCGTCGGCGGTGACCGGCACCACCAGGAGCGACGATGCCAGGACGAGGAGGCGGGTACGCATGGCTCCTACGATAGCCGATCGTGGGGCGCCCGCCTCACGGTACCGCGGCGAGCCCCTCGGTCAGCTCGACGTAGGTGCCCCAGGGATCGGTGAAGAAGGCGATGGCGATGTTGAGCGCCGCCACCTTGGTGTACGGCCGATCGAACTTCACGCCCTTGGCCTCGAGGTCCTTGACGAACTGCTCGAGGTTCCTGACCTCGAAGCCGATGTGATCGAGCGCCCGGCCCCTGGTGGAGACGGGCGTCTCGCCGGCGGCGGCGCCGCCGAAGGTCAGGTTCACGCCCGGCAGATCGCCGGCTTCGAAGTTGCCCCGCTTCCCGGGTTTGGCGCCCAGCATCTGCACGTACCACGCCTTCATCGCCGCCACGTCGGGGGCGGCCCAGTGGATGTGGTGCATCACGATCGAGTGCGTCACGGTCGTGTTCTCGATCAGCTCCACCTTGGTGTCGTCGGGGCCCATCACGTAGGCGATCTTCACGCCAGCGCCGCTGGTGGCGATGTGGTTGTCGAGCTTGACGTTGGCCGGCGCCTCGGCCTGAGTCACCATCGTCTGCCCGTTGGCGACCAGTCGATCGACCGCGGCACGCAGATTCGGCACCTCGAACCCGACGTGGTTCACCACCGTGCCCTTGGTGCCGCCGGTCGCCGCCCGCGCAGTGAGGAACACCAGCACGTTCGGAAACTTGACGATCGTCGCCGGCGAGGTGCCGATCGTCACCGGCGTCCCGCCCAGCCCGTCCACCCAGAACGTGCGATGGGCGGCGACATCGCTGGCGTTGATGTGGTGGTGGCCGTAGGCGACCGGCCCGTCCTTGGCGGCGTGGAGCTGGGCGGCGGCGGGTGCGGGCAGGAGCAGGGCCGACGACACGAGGGCGAGGAGGCAGGTGCGCATGGCCGCCAACGATATCGCCGTTCGGGGCGGGCCGGCGAGCGCACAATGGCTCCATGACACGGCTCCTCTCTGTGCTCCTGCTTGCGGCCCTCGGCCTGCCGGCCCCGCTGGCCCAGACGCCGCCCCCGCCGGCCGCGGCTGATGCGGCGCCCGCTGCAGTCGCGCTGCCGCCGCCGCTCGACCGCGTGCTCCGTGACTACGAAGCGGCGTGGCGCGCCGGCGACGGCGCCCGGCTGGCCGCGCTCTTCACCGCCGACGGGTTCGCGATCCAGAGCGGCAGCCCGCTGGCCCGTGGCCATGCCGCCATCGCCGGCAACATCACGGGGCCGGGCGGCGCCCTGCAGCTCACGGCCTACGCCTACGGCGTCGACGGCCGCGTCGGCTACATCGTCGGCGGCTACCGGTACCCGGACACCGACGGCCCGGGTGGCCGCTTCGTGCTGGCGCTGGCGCGGGGAGGGAACGGACGGTGGCTCATCGCGGCCGACCTGGACAACAGCGGCCCGCGACGCTGACCGCCGCGGGTCGCCCGCCCCTGGTCCGGCGGCGACCGGATAGAATCCGCCCGTGCCCGCGTCGTTCCGCGTCGTCGTCACCCTCGCTGCCGTCGTGGTGGCCGCCGCCGTCGGCCGCGCGCAGACCCGGCCGCTGGTGGTCGGATCCAGCGCCACCTACCCGCCCTTCGCCTACGAGACGCCGTCGCGGCAGATCGTCGGCTTCGACGTGGACGTGATTCAGGCGATCGCACGGAAGGCCGGGCTCACCCTGCGGATCGTCAACACGCCGTTCACCGGCGTCTTCGCCTCGCTCGACAACGGCGACCTCGACCTGGTGATCTCGGGCGTGACGATCACCGACCGCCGACGCCAGTCCTACGACTTCACCGCGCCGTACTTGGAGGCCCGCCAGCTCATCGCCGTGCCGGCCGGGAGTCCCGTGCGCGCGCTGCAGGATCTCTCCGGGAGGAAGGTCGGGGTGGTCACCGGCAGCACCGCCGACGACGTCGCGTCGCGCACCTTCGGCAAGACCAGCGCCAACATCCGCCGGTTCGACACGACGCCGCTCATCATCGCCGAGCTGGTGGCCGGCGGCGTCGATGCGGCGATCGGCGACAACGGCGTGATCGCCTACCGCGTGCAGGAGCACACGGGCCTGAAAACGGTGGACGATCCGTCGTTCCCCAAGGAGTACTTCGGCATCGTCGTGAGGAAGGGCAACACGGCGCTGCGCGACCGGCTCAACGGCGCCTTGAAGGCGATCGTCGCCGACGGCACCTACGCCCGCATCTACCGCACGTGGTTCAAGACCGACCCGCCGCCGCTACCCACGCAGTAGGGCGGGTACCGCCGCGGTGCCGCTGATGGAGCCGGAGCCGATTCTCTGGTTCGGGTGGTTCCGCGCCGACATCATCGCGGAGTACGCCGACCTGTTCTGGCAGGGCCTGCGGATGACGGCGGCGGTGACCGTCATCGGCATCCTGCTCGGCTCGCTGCTCGGCCTGGTGATCGGCGTGGCCCGGCTGGCCGATGCGCGCCACGCCCCGGCCCGTCACCTGTGCCGCTACCTGCTGCGCTGGCCCGCCACCGTCTACGTCAGCTTCTTTCGCGGCACGCCGCTCTTCGTGCAGATCATGCTGATGCACTTCGCGGTCGTGCCGCTGCTGATGAACCCGGCCGACGGCCTGCTCATCAGCGGCGACACGGCGCGGACGCTGCGCCAGGACTACGGTGCCCTGGTCTCCGGCGTGCTCGCCCTCGCCCTGAACGCCGGCGCCTACATCTCCGAGGTCTTCCGGGCCGGCATCCAGTCGATCGACCGCGGCCAGTCGGAGGCGGCCCGCTCGCTGGGGTTGTCCTATCGCCAGGCGCTCGTCCACGTGGTGCTGCCGCAGGCGTTCCGGCGCATGCTGCCGCCGCTCGGCAACAACGCCATCGCGCTGCTCAAGGACTCGTCGCTGGTCTCGGCGATCGGCCTGTCGGAGCTGGCCTACGCCGCCCGCACCGTCGCCGGGGCCTACTCCCGCTACTGGGAGCCCTATCTGACCATCGCCGCGATGTACTGGGTGCTCACGCTGGGGCTCGCCTACATGGTGCGGAGACTGGAAGCCCGCTATGGCCGTGGCGATACGCGTTGACGGGCTGACCAAGCGGTTCGGCGACCTGCCGGTGCTGCGCGGCATCAGCTGCGAGGTGGCGCCGTCGGAGGTGGTTTGCGTCATCGGCCCGTCGGGCTCGGGCAAGAGCACGCTGCTGCGCTGCATGAACGGCCTGGAAGCGGCCAGCGGCGGCACGGTCACCGCGCTCGGCGTATCCGTGCACGACCCGGCCACCGATCTGGACGCGCTCCGCGCCGAGATCGGCATGGTCTTCCAGCGCTTCAATCTCTTCCCGCACAAGACCGTGCTCGAGAACGTCACGCTGGCGCCGCGCCTGCTCCGCGGCCTGTCGGCGGCGGCGGCGACGGCGCGGGCCGAGGCGCTGCTCGACAAGGTCGGGCTCCTCGACAAGCGCGACGCCTGGCCCAATCAGCTGTCGGGCGGGCAGCAGCAGCGCGCGGCGATCGCCCGCGCCCTGGCGATGCAGCCGCGGATCATGCTCTTCGACGAGCCGACGTCGTCGCTCGATCCCGAAGTGGTCGGCGAGGTCTTGGCGGTGATGCAGGCGCTGGCCGACGAAGGCATGACGATGGTCGTGGTCACCCACGAGATGGGCTTCGCGCGCCGGGTTGCCGATCGCGTGCTCTTCCTCGACGACGGCCTCCTCGTGGAGGAGGGCGCGCCCGACGACCTCTTCGATCGTCCGAAAGGGGAGCGGACCCGGCGATTCCTCGGCAAGGTGCTGTAGGACCGGCTCGATCGCTCAGCGCTTCCGCACGACCTCGACCGAGCACGGCGCGTGCAGGACCACCGAATGCGCCACCGATCCCAGCACGAACCGTCCGGGCGCGCCGTGCCCGTGGGTGCCCAGCACCACCAGGTCGGCGCCCCACCGTTCCGCCTCGTCGACGATCAGTTGCTTGGGCGAACCTTCGAGGATCGCGGTCGTCACCGTCAGTCCCGGACGGGCCAGTTGTGCGGCGGCGCGTTCGACGACCTCGGGCGCGTGCTTGCGCGCCTTGTCCAGGTGATCGAGAGCGATGAAGGTCACGACCAAAGCCGGGTCGGTCGCAAACGGCACTGCGGTGTGGATCACCGTCAGCACCTTCACTTCGCTACCTTCGGGCCATGCCCGCGCTGCCACCTCGGCGACGGCCGCCGCCGCCGGCGCCGAACCATCGGTCGCGATCAGAATCTTCATGCGTCTCCGGCGGCGAGCCGTTGCCGCCGCCAGCTAGCATACCCTGGACGCAGCGCTCACGGAGGCCGTCCGCCGGCTGATGCCGATGCAGTGGAGAGGGACACGTGTGAGCACATTCGCCTGGATTACCGGAAGCGCCGTGGCGATGACCGGGATCGCATGGATCGGGCTGGCGACGGCGCTCCTGACGGAGGCCCAGCTCCATCGCATGCTCCTGCCGCTCGTGGCGTTCGCCGCCGGCTCGCTGCTCGGCGGCGCGTTCCTCCATCTGCTGCCGGAGGCGGTCGCGGCTCATGGCCCCGGAGTCGGGACGTTCTTGCCGGCCGTTGCCGGCTTTGCCCTCTTCTTCCTGATGGAGCAGTTCCTGTCCTGGCATCACGCTCATTCGCCCAGCCACGACACCGACGCGAGGCAGCCGGTCACCTACTTGATTCTGATCGCCGACGGCCTGCACAACTTCATCGGCGGACTGGCCATCGGCGCGTCGTTCATCGTCAGCACCAAGGTCGGTGTGATCACCTGGCTCGCCGCTGCGGCGCACGAGCTGCCGCAGGAACTCGGCGACTTCGCCATCCTGCTGCGCGGCGGGTGGAACCGGACGCCGGCGCTCATCGCCAATTTCGTCTCGGCGGCGACCATCGTGCCCGGGGCGGTGCTGGCCTACTATCTGTCGGCCGAGCTCGACATCACCATGCTGCTCTCGTTCGCGGCCGGCAACTTCGTCTACATCGCCGCGTCGGACCTGATTCCCGAGGTCAAGCTCGGCCGGCGGCTCCGCGACAGCCTCGTGCATTTCACGGCGTTCGCCGGCGGCATCGGCATGATTCTGGTGACGCGGCTCCTGGTCGGCGGCTGAAGCCAGGATCTTCAACGCTTCCGGCGCTGCTTCTTGGAGTCGTACTTCGGGTCGTAGTCGATGGTGCCGGAGAAGTCGGCCAGCCGCGCCTGCTGGCGCCGGGCGACGTACTCCTGGAGCGCCTCGGTCACGGTATCCTGCTTCGTCGTCTTGCCGCCGATGCGCAGGGCGTCGTCGAGCAGCGCGCCGTCGATGGCTACATTCGCGATGCACACAAGTTGTCGCACACCGCTATGTCGAGCGTCGCGATCGGTCCTCGGGCTGGTCGCCGCGTTCGCCCTCATCGGCTGCCAGGAGACGGCGCTGCCGACCCAGCCGCCGGCGGTGCCGGCGCCGTCGGCGTCACCAGCCGATCCGGTCCCGGTTGCTGCCACCGGCGACGCCGAGATCGCGGCGACGATCGACCAGGTGCTGGGGGCGGCGGCGCACCCGGGCCTGACGTGGGGAGCGATTCCCGACGTCGCGCCGGCGCTCAAGGCCCTCTACGAGGCCGAAGCCGACCGGCTGCTGTGGTTCGACGGCGGGCGGCCGATCGCCGTCCTGGCGCCGGCCCTCGCGGCCATCGCCGGTGCCGCCGATCATGGGCTCGACCCCGCCGACTACGACGCGACGCTGCTCGCCGAGCAGTGGAAGGCGCTGGAGAGCGGCGGCGGCTCGGGCCCCGAGCTCGCCTTGTTCGATCTGGCAACGAGCATCGCCGCCGGCCGGATGCTGAAGGCCGTCCACGTCGGCCGCGTCGATCCGGCGACGATGCTGTGGGGCTACGACATCGCCGCCAAGCAATTCGACCTCGTCGCGGCGTTCCGCCAGGCGCGCGAAGGCCGCGGTCTTGGCGACGCGCTCGAAGCGCTGCAGCCGCCGTTCCCGCACTACCGCCGCGCGCGGCGCATGGCGGCGATCTACCGCGACCTCGCGACGCGCGGGGAGCCGCCGATGGTGCCGGCCCTGGCCCGCACGGTGCGCAAGGTGGAGCCCGGGGCCTCGTGGGACGGCGTCCCTCAGCTGGCGGCGCGGCTGCGGGTCTTCGGCGACCTGCCGGCCGGTGCGGCCGTTCCGGAATCGGACCCGACGCGCTACGACGGGCCCGTCGTCGACGCGGTGAAGGCCTTCCAGCGCCGCCACGGCCTCGAGACCGACGGGGTCATCGGCCCCGGCACCATCCGCGCCCTCAACGTCTCGCTGGCTGAGCGGATCCGCCAGATCGAGCTGTCGATGGAGCGGATGCGCTGGCTGCCGGTGCTCAGCGAGCGGCCCAACGTGTTCGTGAACGTCGCGCTCTTCCGGCTGTGGGCCACCGATCCGACCACCGGCGACGAGCCGCTGCGCATGAACGTGGTGGTCGGCGAGTCGCTCGACCACCGCACGCCGATCTTCGTCGAGCAGATGGAGTACGTCATCTTCCGCCCGTACTGGAATCCGCCGCGCAGCATCATCACCAAGGAGATCGTGCCGCGCGCCCGCCGCGATCCGGGCTACATCGCCCGCCAGCAGATGGAGATCGTGGCCAGTGGCGCCGACGACGCCGCGGCCCTGCCGGTGACGCCGGAGAACCTCGACAAGGTGCTGTCGGGCCGGCTGTTCGTGCGCCAGAAGCCCGGCACGCACAACTCGCTCGGCCTCGCCAAGTTCATCTTTCCGAACGCCGAGGACGTCTACATGCACGGCACGCCGGCGCAGTCGCTGTTCGCCCGCGCCCGGCGCGACTTCAGCCATGGCTGCATCCGCCTGGAGAACCCGGCGCAGTTCGCCTCCTGGGTGCTGCGCGACCAGCCGGAGTGGACCGCCGAGCGCATCCAGAAGGCGATGCAGGCCGAGCGCCCGACCCGCGTCAACCTCAAGGAGAAGCTGACGGTGGTGCTGTTCTACGCCACCGTGCACGTCAACTCGGAGGACGAGGCGTTCTTCGTCGAGGACATCTACGGCCACGACAAGGCGCTCGACGCCGCGCTGGCTCAAGGGTATCCCTACCCGGTCAAGGCCGAGGCCCGGCCACGCACGTGACCGGCGCCAACGGGGGCCGGATGACACCACCGGTCCGACGCTCGCCTGCGGTGCTCCTGGTTGCGGCGCTCACCGCCGCCGCGTGCGCCGCTCCGCCCGAGCCTCCGGCGGCCGACCGCGTCACCGCCTTCGCCGGCGCCCGCCTGATCCGCGGCGACGGCAGCCCTGCGATCGACGACGCAGTGCTGGTGGTTCGCGACGGCGTCATCAGCGCGGCCGGGCCGCGCGGCGAGATCGAGGTGCCGGCCGACGCCACCCGCGTCGATCTCAGCGGCCGGACGGTGATGCCGCTCATCGTCAACGTGCACGGCCACATCGGCTACATGCGCGGGGCGACGACCGAGCGCGGCCACTACAGCCGCGACAACGTGCTCGACCACCTGCGCCGCTTCACCTACTACGGCATCGGCGCCTTCCAGGAACTGGGCACCGACCGCGACGACGTCGAGGTGACGATCCGCGACGAGCAGCGCGCCGGCACCCTCGCCGACCCGGCGCTGGCGTGGTTCTTCACCGCCGGCAACGGCATCGTCGCGCCGACACCGGGCGCCGCCAACGGCGGCCCGTTCTTCGCCACCGACGTCATCCACGAGGCGGCGACGCCGGAGCAGGCGCGTGCCGCCGTGCAGGCCCTGGCGGCGAAGAAGGTGGATGTCGTCAAGCTGTGGGTCGACGATCGCAACGGCACCAAGGTCAAGCTGGCGCCCGACGTGTACAAGGCGGCCATCGACGAGGCCCACGCCCATGGGCTGCGCGCCGTGGCGCACGTCTATTACCTGGACGACGCCAAGGACCTGGTGCGCTCGGGCGTGGACGGCCTGGCGCACATGGTGCGTGCCGAGCCCGGCGTGGACGACGAGCTGGTGGCGATGCTGACGGCACGGAATGTCTTCGCCTGCAGCACGATGAGCATCCAGAAGCCGCTCGTCGACGGTCCCGGCTGGCTCGACGATCCGGCGCTGGCCGAGACCGTGCGCCCCGAGGTCATCGCCGAGTGGAAGGCGGGGATCGCCCGGGCCGCGCCGGATGCGGTGGCGCGCGCCAAGGAGACCTACGGCCGGCTCGAAGCGAGCATGCGGCGCCTGCACGCCGGCCGCGCCCGCATCGTGCTGTGCGGCGACACCGGCCTCAACAGCCAGGTGCCGGGCTTCACCGAACACCGCGAGCTCGAGGCCATCGCCCGAGCCGGCGTGCCGCCGCTCGAGGCGATTCGCGCCGCCACCGCCACCGGCGCCGGTGTGCTCGGACTCGCCGATCGCGGTACGCTGGAAGCGGGGAAGCGCGCCGACTTCCTGGTGCTCACCGCGAACCCGATCGACGACATCGCCAACACGCGGCGGATCGCGGCGGTCTACAAGGCGGGCGTCGCCATCGACCGCGACGCCCTGAGAGCCGAATTCCTGAAGCCGTGACGTAGGGCAGAGCTTCAGCTCTGCCGATCCCGTCGCCGCCCTGACCGACAGTCGTCGCTACGAGGCGCGGGCGACGAGCTCGCGCGCCACGTCGTCCAGCCGGTCGTAGCTGATGGCGGCACCGCGCTCCATGCCGCTGGTCACCACCATGTCGCGGACGTCCTTGCTCGGGTAGGTGCAGTTCACCGTCAGCCGCGTCTTGCCGTTTTCCTCGGTGAGCACCGCCGTGACCACGGACTCCACGTCGGGGAACGGCGCGAAGATCTCGGTGTAGACGAAGCGCTCCGGCGGCACCACCTCGCGCACCTCGCCGTAGAAATCCGGCATCTGGCCCTTGGGCCCGGCGCCGACGAAGTGCCACTTGCCGCCGGGGCGGGCGTCCATCTCGCAGACCGGCACCGAGTAGCCGTCGTCGAGGATGCCCCACCAGCGGCGGATGTGCTCCGGCTTGGTCATCGCCTCGAACACGAGGTGACGCGGCGCGTCGAACAGACGGGTCATGACGATCTCGGTGTCCGACGGCGTGCGGACCTCGAAGGTGTGGCTATTTGCGCCGCGGCTGACGGCCATGAGGCTGCTCCTTGTGAGTGGTCTTCTTCAGGGCCTGCAGGTAGCTGTCGAGGCGGTCGAGCCGCCCCTCCCAGAGATCCCGGTAACGGCTGGCCCAGTCGGCGACGTCCTTGAGCCGCGCCGCCTCGAGGCGGCAGGGCCGCCACTGGGCGTCACGGCCGCGCGAGATGAGGCCGGCGCGCTCGAGCACCCGCAGGTGCTTGGACACCGCCGGCAGGCTCATCGCGAACGGCTCGGCCAGCTCGGTGACGGTGCGGTCGCCGCTGTCGGCGAGGCGGGCGAGGATGGCCCGCCGGGTCGGATCGGCGAGGGCCGCGAAGGTGGCGCTGAGCGGGTCGGTGCCGGTCATATGAAACTAAGTAGTTAATTAACCAAAAGGTTTATCTCATACCGGTCGATGCCCTGTCAACGGCTGAATCTCATGGGTCTGTACATTCCAATCGTGGTATATACGTGTCGTGGAATCTACATTCGGGGCACTGGCCGAGCCCAGCCGCCTGGCCATCGTCGGCCTGCTGCGGACCGGCGAGCGCACCGTGCAGGAACTCGAAGCCGTGCTCGGCCTGCCGCAGCCAACCATCTCCAAGCACCTGCGCGTGCTCAGGACCGGCGGGCTGGTGGACTGCCGGGTGCAGGCGCAGTGGCGGGTCTACCGGCTGCGCCCCGAACGGTTCGTCGAGATCGAGCGCTGGCTCACGCCGTACCGCGAGCTGTGGCGACAGAGTCTCTCGGCGCTCGAGGAGCACCTCGATCGACAGGCGGCGACGCCTCCGCGCCCACGGAAGGAGCGATGATGACCTCGAGCGGCAAGTTGAAGCCCTTCACGCCCAGCCCGATCGGCGAGGCCACGACGCGGCACGCTGACGGCCGCACGACGCTCATCTTCGTGAAGGAGTTCGCCCATCCACCGGCGGCGGTGTGGCGGGCGCTCACCGAGCCCGATGCCCTCAGCGAATGGTCGCCGTTCGACGCGCCGCGGTCGCTGGCCACACCCGGCCCGGTCACGCTGGTCATGGCTGGCGGCGGCGACCAGTCCCCGGCGGTCGTCCACCGCGCCGAGCCACCGCGGCTGCTCGAATACACCTGGGAAGGCGATCTGCTGCGCTGGGAACTCACCGAGAGCGCCACCGGCACGCGCCTCACGCTGTCGCATACGCTCGCCGACCGCGCGTGGCTGGCCAAGGTCACCGCCGGCTGGCACCTGTGCCTCGACGTGGCGGCCCGCTGGCTCGACGGTGTCGCGGTGGGGCGCATCGCCGCCGAGGACGCGACGCTGTACGGGTGGGAAGAACTACGGGTCGAATACGCCCGCCGTTTCGGAGAGTCCTGAGCGGCCGTGCGAGGATCGGGCGATGCGTCCCGATGTGACCGTGCTGGCCACGCCAGATCTCTCCGCTGCTGATCTGGAGGCCTGCCGGCGCCTCATGGACGCCGCGTTCACCGACTTCACCGCCGACGACTGGGCGCACGCCCTCGGCGGGTGGCACGCGGTGGTGTACCAACATGGCGAGGTGATCGCACACGGATCGGTGGTCGCCCGGCGGATCCGCATCGGCGACGCCGACCACCACGCCGGCTACGTCGAAGCCGTGGCGGTGTCGCCGGCGCTCCAGCGCCACGGCCTCGGCACGCTCGTGATGGGGGCGCTCCACGAGGTGATCCGCGGCCACTTCGAGGTCGGGGTGTTGTCCACCGGCGCCCACGGCTTCTACGAACGGCTCGGCTGGCAACGCTGGCGCGGGCCGACCTTCGTGCGCCAGGCGGATGGGGAGCTGGTCCGCTCGCTGGAGGAAGACGCCGGGGTGATGGTCCTGCCGCCGGCGGCTGGCGGCCCGCTCGACCTCGGAGCGCCGATCGCCTGCGACGTCCGCGCCGGCGACAGCTGGTAGGACGATCGCCGGGGCCGACCGTCCTGTCACGGACGCAGTGACTCGGACGACCACGCCGCAAACACCCGACTTTTCACGCCACCGGCGTGTGGCACAGCCATTGCTGTCTCGACGGACAGGTCAATCACGACCGTCGTTCAGGAAGGTCGTCATGAGCAGACTGCACAAGGCGGTGAGCGCACTCCTGGTGGCGGGCATGGTGGGCATCCCCTACACACCGGCCCTGGCGGGCGAGCAGCGTCGCGACCGGCGCGATCGATACGAGCGCCGCGACGACCGCCGGGACGACCGCCGCGCCAACCGCGCCTACGATCGCGGCTACGAGCGCGGCTACTGGGACGCGTCGCGCTACTACCGTCAGGACAATCGGCGCTACCAGCCGCGCCGACTCGGCCGCAACGACCGCATCTATCGCGGCTCCGACAACCGCTACTACTGCCAGCGCGACGACGGCACCACCGGCCTCATCATCGGCGGCATGGCCGGCGGCGTGCTCGGCAACATCATCGCCCCCGGCGGCTCCAAGACGCTCGGCGCGATCATCGGCGCCGGCGCCGGTGCGCTCATCGGCCGCCAGGTCGATCGCGGCGACATCGTCTGCCGCTAGCCGCACAGCCCGAGGGAGCGCCGCATCCGCGGCGCTCCCGTCTTCCCGCCCGGCACCTCCTCCAACCCCTCCCGACACGAACTCCGGCCACCAGCCGCCGGTCACGCCGAGGCGTCGCGCGGCCGTGCTAGCCTCGAAGGGTTGTCGTTGCCGAAAGGACGTCCTTCGATGCGCGTTCCCGTACTCGTCACCGCGGCCGTGCTCGCCGCCGCGTCGGTCGCCGTCGCGGGTCAGGCGCCGGCCCCCGCCCCTGGCGGGCAGCCTCCGGCACCGCGCCAGTTCGTGGTCCCGGGTGGCGGACCGGAGGACGGCATCAACCAGCGGCCGCCCAACGGCCAGGACCAGAAGCCGGCGTTCGCCGGCCAGACCCGCGCGCCGGAGCAGAAGCTCGGCGTCGCCTTCGACGTCGTCACCGTGAGCGAAGGCCTCACCAACCCCTGGGGCCTCACGTTCCTGCCCGACGGCAAGATGCTGGTCACCGAGCGCCCGGGCCGGCTGCGCGTCGTCAGCGCCGACGGAAGGACGCTGTCGCCGCCGGTGGCCGGCCTGCCGCCGGTGGATGCGCGCGGGCAGGGCGGCCTGCTCGACGTGGCGCTCGACCCCGCCTACCAGAAGAATCACCTGATCTACTGGAGCTATGCCGAACCCGGTGACGGCGTGAACAACACCGCGGTGGCGCGCGGCCGGTTCGTGGACGGTGTCACGCCCACGGTGGAGCGCGTGCAGGTGATCTTCCACCAGGCGCCGTCGCTGCCGTCGAACCTGCACTTCGGCGGCCGGCTGGTCTGGGGCCGTGACGGCACGCTGTTCATCACGCTCGGCGATCGCTCGGTCACCGCCGGGAGGATGCAGGCGCAACGCCTCGACGGCCTGCTCGGCAAGATCGTCCGCCTCAACGCCGACGGCACCATCCCCAAGGACAACCCGTTTGTCGGCAAGCCGGGCGTGCGACCCGAGATCTGGTCGCTCGGCCATCGCAACATCCAGGCGGCGGCGCTGCACCCGGCGACCGGGGAGCTGTGGGAGGTCGAACACGGCACCCGGGGCGGCGACGAACTCAACGTCTCGCGCAAGGGCCAGGACTACGGCTGGCCGACCATCGCCTACGGCATCGAGTACCAGGGCGGGCCCATCACCGGCGGCATCCAGCAGCAGGAGGGCATGCAGCAGCCGGTCTACTACTGGGATCCGGTGATCGCGCCGAGCGGCATGCTGTTCTACACCGGCACGGCGTTTCCGGCGTGGCGGAACTCGCTCTTCATCGGCGGTCTCGGCAGCACCAACCTCGTCCGCCTGTCGCTGGAGGGCGAGCGGGTGGTCGGCGAGGAGCGGCTGCTGCAGGACCTGCAGCCGCGCCGCGAGCGCATCCGCGACGTGCGCCAGGGCCCCGACGGCGCGATCTACCTCGTCACCGACAGCCCCCAGGGACGCATCCTCAAGCTGGTGCCGAAGGCGTAGGTGCTCGCCCACGCCCGGTGGGCGTGGGGTCCGGCGCAGACGACCGGGCACGGCGCCCGCCGGAGGTGCGGCGCCATCCACCATGGACCCGCGGCGTCCCCGGCCGGGACGCACAGCAGGTCCGCCCCGGTGTCGAGCAGCAGTCGGCGCAAGGTGGCGGCGCGCCGCCCTGTGCCGACGACGACCTCGGCCGCGGCCCCGGCCAGCAGGTCGAGCACGCGTGCGGCGGCCACCTCGGGGTTCAGCGGGCGGGTGGCGAGACCGTCGGCGATCGTGCCGTCGTCGATCTCCGGCACGACATGGACGACCGTCAGACGGGCGCCGAGCCGGTCGGCCAGCTGCGTGGCAAACGTCAGGTGCCGGTCGCGATGGCGCTCGAGGGTCACTTCGCAGGCGACCCGCCGAATCGCCGTGGCCCGGGCTGCCGAGCCGGCGTCACCCGTCGTCCACAGCGGCATGTCACAGGCGCCGGTCAGCGCCGCCGGCAGCGAGCGGCCCCAGCGGCTCGAGGTCGCCGGCGCCATCACCAGGTGGTAGCCGGCGCTGGCGCAGGCGCGCCCGACGGCGGCAGCCGCGTCGGTATCCACGACGATGCGTCGGCGCATCGGTATGGCGGGAAGGTCGGCGAGCACCTCGAGGAGCCGCGGCTCGGCCGCGGCCGCGGCCGCGGCGTTCGGCGCCACGTGCAGCACGTCGACGAGCAGCGGGCCGCCGCACGCCAGCTGGCGAAGCATCGCCTCCGCCGCAGGTGGCGGGTCGCCGAGATCGGTCGTATACAGCACGCAGCGGCCGGACGGGTCGCTGGCGACCGCGGCCGGCGGCCGGCGGGGCGTGGTGAGCAGCGGCGATGCAGCGAAGGCGAGGGCAGTGGAGACCATGCCTCCCGCCACTGCAAGATGGCCGCCGCCGCGACGTCCGGCCAACGCCGCCCACCGGCGGCCGTGGCCATTTCAGAATGAAACGCCTATTTCATCGTGAAACACCCCGGCGACGCTCCGCCACCAGCCCGTAGTGACGCATGCGGCGCCACAGCGTCGGTGTGCTGATGTGGAGGGCGGCTGCCGCCTGGCGGCGGTTGCCGCCGAACCGGGCCAGCGCCCGCTCGATCGCCGCCCGTTCGAGGGCGTGCAGGTTCAGCGAGTCGCCCGCGGCGACCGCTGCAGCACTGCCGGCGACCTCCGGGGGCAGATCCTGGCGGCGCAGCCGCCGGCCGGCCAGGATCACGGCCCGCTCGACCGCATGCTGCAGCTCGCGGACGTTGCCCGGCCAGGGGTAGTCCATCAGGGCCGTCATCGCGTCGGCGGTGATCGCCGGCGCCCTCTTCTTGAGCCGGGCGGCGGTGCGCGCCACGAAGGCCTGGGTCAGGGCCGGGACGTCCTCGCGGCGATCACGCAGCGGCGGCACGGCGATCACGAAGCCGCCGAGCCGGAAGAACAGGTCCTCCCGGAAGCGGCCGGCCTCGACCGCGGCCCGCAAGTCGCGGTTGGTGGCGGCGACGACACGTGCGTCCACCCGGATGGTGCGGTCGCCGCCGACCCGGCGGATCTCGCGCTCCTGCAGGGCGCGCAGCAACTTGGCCTGCAGCAGCGGCGCCATCTCGCCGACCTCGTCGAGGAAGAGCGTGCCGCCGCCGGCCACCTCGAACAGGCCGGCCTTGTCACGCACGGCCCCGGTGAACGCGCCGCGGACGTGGCCGAAGAGCTCGGATTCGAGCAGGGTTTCGGTGAGGGCGGCGCAGTTGATGCTGACCAACGGGCCACCGGCGCGTGGGCTCTGCTCGTGCACCAGCCGGACCACGTACTCCTTGCCGGTGCCGCTCTCGCCCTGGACCAGCACGGTGGTGTCCAGCGGCGCGACCCGCGCCGCCAGTTCGAGCACGGCCTGCATCGTCTCGCCCGAGGCCACGAATTGGCTCGACGCAGCGTGCCGCCGCGTGCGCTCGCGCAGCACGTCGAGCTCACGCTCGCGCCGCTCGAGCAGGCGCTCGCGCCGGTCGAGCTCCTTGACGCGCGTGCCGACCGCCTCGCGCAGCCGCTCCACCTCCTGGCCGAGGCTGGCGGCCTGGAAGTCGGCGCGAATCTCCGGCAGGTCGTCCCCCCAGCTCGCCGCGTCCCGACCGATGGCGGTGCAGTGCCGAGCGCCCTGGCCGGTGCAGGCCAGCTCGCGGAAGTAGACCTCGTCGCCGAGGCAGGCGCTGGCGAAGCCGCTCCAGTAGCCGACCAGCGACCAGCAGACCGGCACCGTACTCCTCCCGTAGTGATGGCGGTGCTGCTCCGATTCGTAGGAGTCGTGCCACGCCACCTCCAGGCTGACGTGGCCCGCGCCGGCCTCGTGCCTGACCCGCCGCACGTCGACACGGACGATGCCCTCCAGCGTGTGCAGCCGGGCGCCGGCGTGCAGGCCGTCGAGCGGACTGTCCCACGACGAGCGTGCTCGCAGGTTGACCGCGTCGTGGTAGCCGTCGGCGAAACCGAAGCGGAGCAGCAGCCGGCGGGCGGTCGCGATCCCGAGCGTGTCGACCAGCTCCTTGCGCAGCAGGCCCATCGCTGCCGCGCTGAGGATCACGACCCGCTGATCGTGCAGGCGGATGATGCCGTCGTCGGGCTGGAAGTCGAGCAGCTCGGCGAGCTGCAGATCGCGTCGGGCTGGCCGCGTCGTCCGACCGCTGCTGCGTGCCACGATGGGCCCATTCTAGCGGCCGAGCGACCGTGACGGGCGCGGCTAGCTCCGCATCAGGAAGACCAGCGCCATCGCCGCCACGTAGACGACCGCGATGGCGCCGGTGTCCCAGGCGACGACGAAGCGCTTGGTGAGCACCCGGTAGGTCAGGCCGACCAGGAACACGCCGTTCATGGCGACCACGGCCAGGACGGCGACGCCGTGCGCCGGCTCGGCGGCGGCGAGGATCGGCCCCGGCCGGTAGAACAGGTCGTCGAGGCCGAGGATGGCCAGGTTGAACAGGTTGCTGCCCAGGACGTTGCCCACGCCGAGATCCACCGCGCCCATCCGCACCGCCGCCAGCGACACGACGATCTCGGGCAATGACGTGGTCAGCGCCACCAGGACGCTGCCGACGAACGCGTCGCCCAACCCGGTCTGCCGTGCCAGCTCGGCGGCCAGCTGCGGCAGCCACAACGCCGCCCCGACCACGAACGCCGCCGCCACCGCGTAGCGGACCGCCGCGTCGCGCACCGGCACCTCGGCATAGTGCAGTTCCTCGGCCACTTCGCGGGTCTCGCGGGCGCGGCGCTGCTGCTCGTAGGTGAAGACCAGGCGCATGCTGGCCACGTAGCCGACCAGGAGCACCGGCGTGGTGACGCCGATCCAGCCGATCGCCGGCATCGCCGCGCCGCCGGCCAGGCCGAATCCGGCGATGCCGAGCAGGACCAGCGCGCAGCCAAGGGCCAGCGCATGCCCCTGGTGCGCGCGGGCGCTCAGCGGTTCGGGCTGCAGCGCGTCCATGAACGACAGGATCAGCAGGTTGAACATGCAGCTGCCCAGCACGTCGCCGACGGCGATGTCGGGCAGCGAAGCGAGGGCGGTGGCCCCGAAGCCGGTGAAGAGTTCCGGCAAGCTGGTCGTGGCGGCCAGCAGGACCACGCCGATCCAGCTCCGGCCCAGGCCCGACTTCTCGCCGAGCACGTCGCCGTCGCGGGCCAGGCGCGACCCGGCAACGACGATGACCAGCGCCACCAGGGCGAACTGGATCCAGATCATCCGGCGGCCCCGTCGGCGCGGCCCGGCCGCCAGACGACTCGCGAGACGCCGACGGCGGCCGCCCACGACACCGCGGCCGCGGCGGCCACCAGCGGCCACAGCTCCACCGGCAGGTACGCGTCGCCGAGCAGGACCGCCACGGCGGGAATCACCGCCGCCGCGACCTGCGCGGCGATGCCGGCCGCCACCGCGGCGTGGAGGTAGGGGTTCGACAGCGGCCGCGTCAGGCTGACGCGCGACGGGTAGGTGAGCAGCAGCTGGCCGACGGCCATGAAGTGGAAGGCGGCCGCCCGGGCCACGGCGTGATCGTAGCCGAGGGCGGGCACCGCGCCCAGGATCGCCAGCGCCAGCGTCGCCTTGACCACGCCGACGCCGCCGATGAAGCCGAGCGACGGGCGATCGAGCAGCGGCGCGTCGGGCGGACGCGGCGGCTGCTGCATCGTGCCCGGTGTGCGATCGAAGGCCAGCGCCAGCGCCGGCAGGCCGTCGGTGATGAGGTTGATCCACAGGATCTGCGCCGCGGTGAGCGGCAGGAGCAGGCCGCCGCCCGGTTCGCGCAGGTCCAGGACCAGCGCCAGCACCATGCCGGCGGCGATGAGCAGCACTTCGGACAGGTTGGTGGAGAACAGGAAGCGCAGGAACGTCTGGATGTTCTCGTAGATGCCGCGCCCTTCCTCGACGGCGCCGACGATGGTCGCGAAGTTGTCGTCGAGCAGCACGAGGTCGGCGACCTCGCGGCTGACGTCCGAGCCGCGCTGGCCCATCGCCACGCCGACGTCGGACCGCTTCAGGGCCGGGGCGTCGTTGACGCCGTCGCCGGTCATCGCCACGATGTGTCCCTGCGCCTGCAGCCCCTCGACCAGGGCCAGCTTCTGCTCGGGCTGGACGCGCGCGAAGACATCGGTGTCGTGCAGCAGCGCGGCGACGGCGGCGGGGTCCTGTCCGACCAGGTCGTCGCCGGTGCGCACCCGCACCTCGGGCAGGCCGATGCGCTCGGCGATGGCCCGCGCGGTGGCCGGATGATCGCCGGTGATCATCACCACCCGGATGCCGGCGTCGCGGGCGGCCTGCACGGCATCGGCCACTTCGGTTCGCGGCGGGTCCCAGAACAGCGCCAGGCCGAGCAGGTCGAGGTCGTCGTCCCGCTCGCCTTCGGCCCAGGCCGTGGCCACCACCCGCAGGCCTTCGCGCGCATAAGCCTCGGCCTTGTGGCGCCACGCGTCGCGTTCGCCCTCGGGCAGCCGGCAGCGGGCAATCACCGCTTCCGGGGCGCCTTTCAGGTAGCTGACGACCCGGCCGTCCTCGCGGACCGTGACCCGTACGTACTTCCAGGCGCTGTCGAACGGCCGCTCCGAGACGATCGGGCGGGCCTGGCGGGCAGCCAGGACGTCGAGGCCGTGGCCGGCGGCGGCGCGCAGCAGGCCGGTGTCCACCGGGTCGCCGGCGCCGGTCTCGGGATCGGCGTCGTTGGCGATGACGACGGCGACAAACGCCCGATCGACGTCGCCGGCGTCGAGCGAGTGCACGTCCATGCGGTTCTCGGTGAGCGTGCCGGTCTTGTCGGTGGCGATGACCGTCACCGACCCCAGCGCCTCGACCGCCGACAGCCGGCGGACGATCGCCTGTTTGCGCGCCATGCGCTCCACGCCCAGGGCCAGCGCCACGGTGAGCACCGCCGGCAGGCCTTCGGGAACGGCCGCGACGGCCAGGGCCACGGCGAAGATCACGGCTTCGCCGGCGCGCGCCAGACCGTTGGCGACCAGCCCCACCACGCCGAGCACGACCGCCAGCGCCCCGACCACGAGCGCGATCTGGCGGCCCAGGCGATCCACGCGCCGTTCGAGCGGCGTCTGTCCGGCGGTGATGCCGCCGAGCATCGTCGCCAGCCGGCCCATGGCGCTGGCCCGGCCGGTGCGCGTGATTTCCACGGTGGCCGTGCCGCGCGCCACCAGCGTGCCGCTGAACACCTCGTCGGCGGGGGCCTTGTCCACCGGCACCGACTCGCCGGTGAGGATCGACTCGTCGACCATCACGCCGCGAGCGTCGGCCAGCGTGCCGTCGGCCGGCACGCGGTCGCCGGCTTCCAGGCGCACGCAGTCGCCGGGCACCAGCGCCTCGGTCGGGACCCGGGTCAGCTGCCCGTCGCGCACCACCCACGCCTGGGCGCCGGCCAGCGATTCGAGGTGGGCCAACGCCGCCTCCGAGCGCCGCTCCTGCACCAGGCCCAGCACGGCGTTGAAGGCGAGGATGAGGCCGATGGCGATCGCCTCGATCGGCCACTCGTGGGCGCCCTCGAACACCCACAGCCCGAGGTCGAAGGCGAGCGCGGCGAGCAGGATGTAGACGAGCGGGCTATGGAACTGGCGCAGCAGCCGCCGCCACAACCCCACGGGTGTGGGCGGCGGCAGGGCATTGGGCCCGACCTCGGCAAGGCGGGCGGCGGCGTCGGCAGAGCTCAGGCCAGGCATCATGCGCGCGGAGCGACTGCCTCCAGTCTGTCTCAGGCGCGCCGCGCGGTCACTTCGCGTCCACCCCCAGGGCCTGCCTGGCGAACGCGACACACGCGATCACCTCGGCGACCGCCCCCCGCGTCCCGGCGTACTCGTATTCGACATAGGCGCGCACCGGCGACTGCTTCTGCCTGAGCCAGGCCAGGGTCTGGCGGATCGGCGTGTCGCCGGTGCCCCAGGGCACGTTGTCGCCCTGGCCCTTCTTGCGGTCCTTGAGGTGCAGGTTGGTGATGCGGTCGTGGTGCGCCTCGAGGAAGGCCAGGGCATCGAAGTCGGCGGCGGTGAAGTGTCCGATGTCGAGGTTGATGCGGAAGAGCGGCGACATCTCGAGGGCGGTGGTGAAGCTCTTCGGCGTCGCGAACTCGTTCGGATCGCTGAGGTTCGAGTGGTTGTGCATCGCCACCGGCACCTTGTGCGTCGCCGCGAAGGGCACGAGTCGCTTCGCCACCGACAACGTGGTCGAGGCGGTGATGACCTCGGCGCCCAGGGCCGTGGCGGCCGCGAAGCCGCGATCGATCTCGGCGTCGGTGAAGCTGTCGTTGAAGCTCAGGTTGTAGGCGTAGACGGTCATGCCGGCGGCGGCGAAACGCCGGCGCACACCTTCGTAGTAGGCCGGCCCGGTCGCCAGCCGCCACGTCCGCAGCGCCTCGCGCGCCGCGGCCTGATCGGCGGCCCGGGCCTCGCGCGGCGCCGGCGGCGCCAGCTCGATCTGCGGCGACCACAGCTCGCACTCGTCGAGGCCACAGGCCTTCATCGAGGCGATGACGACGTCGAGCGCCTCGGTCGTGCCCACCTTGGTCAACTCGCGGAAGCTGTAGGTCTGCACGCCGAGGCGGACGCCGGCCACCGGCGCCGCGCCGGCCCAGCGGCCGGTGAGCGCGGGCAGGGCCACGCCGGCGAGCGCGGAGCGAGTGAACCGACGTCGCGTGATCACGGTGGGCCTCCTGGGTTGCGTGGGCAGACGATCGACGGGTGCCGACAGGGGTTCAGGCGTGCGGCGCCCACGACCGGTCGCCCGGCGCGTGCGGCGCGTTGCCGTCGAACCGGCCCGGCGATTCGATGTAGCGCATCGCCTTCGTGTAGCCGATCTCGGAGGTGAAGTAGCCGAGCAGGGCCAGCTCCTTCATCATCCGGAAGTAATGCGGCGGCTGCTCGTCGGCCGGTGGCGCCGGCGGTGCGGCCGGGTAGCGGGTGCGGGCCGGCGGCGTGCGCTCCTCGGTGGCGGTCCTCTGCTCGCGATCGAGGTGCTCGAGCAGGACGAGCCGCTGCGCCGGCGTCGCCTGCATGAAGGGCGCGCCGGTGGCGGTGCGGCAGGCGGCGTCGAGCGCCGTCATGCCGTCGCGGAACACCTGCTGGTTCCGGTCGGTGTAGACATCGGTGACCATCAGGGCCATGAACGCCCCGGTCCTGGCCGCCTTGGCCCCGGGCGTGGAGGTCTCGGGCAGCATCGTCTCGGCGATCTCGTCGAGCAGGGCGACGTCGGCGGCGGTGAAGGCGCCGACGCCGTCGCGCATCGCCTGGTCGAGGGCCCGGGCATCGACGGCGAACGCCTCGAGGTCGTCGCCGCCGACCAGCGCCAGGCCGCCCAGCAGCGCGGCCACCCGCTGCACCGCGCCACGTCGCGTCATCAGATCCATGGTCGGCTCCGCCCTCACAAGTTCCCGCGTTTGAGCTCGTCGACGGCGAACGCCGAGGCGCGCGCGGTGAGGGCCATGTAGGTGAGCGACGGGTTGACGCACGCCGCCGAGGTCATGCCCGACCCGTCGGTGACGAACACGTTGGGCGCGTCCCACACCTGGTTGTGGGCGTTCAGCACCGACGTCCTGGGGTCGCGGCCCATGCGCGCCGTGCCCATCTCGTGGATGCCCATGCCCGGGAAGTACTGGTTGTCGAACACCCGCACCTCGCTCACGCCAGCGGCCTCGAGCATCTCGGCCATGTCGTTCATCATGTCGCGGCGCATCAGCCGTTCGTTCTCGCCGGTCGCGCAGTCGATCGACAGCACCGGCAGGCCCCAGGCGTCGGTCCTGGCCGTGTCGAGCGCGACGCGGTTGGCGTGGTTGGGCAGCATCTCGCCGAAGGCCGTCGCGCCGACCCGCCAGGGGCCGGGCGTGGCCATGGCGTCCTTGAAGGCACCGCCGACGCCCAGTTCGGCGACCGCGCGCTCCCAGCCCTGGCGGTTGGCGCTGCCCTGGTAGCCGAAGCCGCGCACGTAGGCGCGCCTGTCCTTGCCGACGTTGCGGAAGCGTGGGATGTAGAACCCGGTGGGCCGCGCGCCGTAGACGCTGCGGTCCTCGTGCTCGTGCACGAAGCCGTTGGCGCCGCAGCGGAAGTGGTGGTCCATCAGGTTGTGGCCCAGCTCGCCCGAGCTGCTGCCCAGGCCGCCCGGCCACACGTCGGTGGCCGAGCGCAGCAGCAGCCACGTCGAGTTGAGGGTCGAGGCGCACAGGAACACGACCTTGGCCGAGTAGACCGTCGTCTCCCTGGTGTGGGCGTCCATCACCCGCACGCCGGTGGCCCGCCGGCGGTCCTTGTCGTAGACCACGTCGGTGGCGATGGCGTGGACCTTGAGCGTGAGCCGTCCGGTGGCCACCGCCGCCGGCAGCGTCGAGGACTGGGTGCTGAAGTAGGCGCCGTACGGGCAGCCGGCGCGGCAGGCGTTGCGGAACTGACAGCGGCCGCGCGTGCCGAGCGGCTCGGTCAGGTTGGCCACCCGGCCCGAGATGATGCGGCGCGTGCCTTCGAACTGCGTCGCCAGCCGTCCCGCCAGCGTCTGCTCGACGACGTTCAGTGGCATCGGCGGCTGGAACTGGCCGTCGGGCAGCTGCGGCAGCCCTTCGATCGAGCCGCTGATGCCGGCAAAGCGCTCCACGTGGTCGTACCACGGCGCCAGGTCGGCGTAGCGGATCGGCCAGTCGACGGCGATGCCTTCGCGGGCGTTGGCCTCGAAGTCCAGATCGCTGTGTCGATAGCTCTGCCGGCCCCAGGTGAGCGACCGCCCGCCGAGGTGGTAGCCGCGATACCAGTCGAAACGTTTCACCTCGGTGTAGGGCGACTCGCGTTCGTTCACCCACCAGTCGGGCTGCTTCTCGTTGAGCGGGTAGTCGCGGCGCAGCACCGGGTACGACTCGACCAGCTCGCGGGTGCGGCCGCCGCGATGCGGGTAGTCCCACGGCGCCTTGCGCGCCGTGCTGTAGTCCTTGCCGTGCTCGATCATCTTGCCGCGCTCGAGCAACAGCACGCGCAGCCCGCGTTCGGTGAGCTCCTTGGCGGCCCAGCCGCCCGAGATGCCGGACCCGACCACGATGGCGTCGAAGGCTTCCTGCTGTCCCTGCATCGGGTCTCCCTGGGCGCACTCTACTCCAGCACCAGGACGGTCCGCCGCGGTTTTCGGCCGCCGACGTCAGTGCCGGGTCGCGTCGCGCGGGGCCCGGAAGAACACCGCGAAGAGCAGCAGCACCGCGGCGGCGCCGGCCGCCGGCACCAGCCAGATCGCCCGCCAGTCGTGGACGATGCCGGCCGCGCCGGGGCTGCTGTAGCGATCGACGACCAGCCCCGACAGCCACGAGCCGATGAACATCCCGACGCCCAGCGTGACGAACGCGATGAAGCCCTGGGCGGCGGCCCGCAGGTCGGCGGGGGCCTTGGTGTCGACGTAGATCTGGCCGGTGACGAAGAAGAAGTCGTAGCAGATGCCGTGCAGCAGGATGCCGCCGTAGAGCATCCACATCAGCGCGGCGTTGTCGCCGTAGGCGAACAGCACGTAGCGTGCCGCCCACGCCGCCATGCCGACGACCAGCATGTACTTCACGCCGAGACGGCGGAAGAACCACGGCATCACCAGCATGAAGCCGATCTCCGACATCTGGCCGAGCGTCATCTTGCCGGCGGCGTTGACCACGCCGAGCTCGTTCAGGAACGGGTTGGTGAACGCGTAGTAGAACTGCAGCGGAATGCAGACCAGGAACGAGCCGAGGACGAAGACGGCGAACGACGGATCGCGCATCAGCTTCAGCGCGTCGAGGCCGACGACGTCGCCGAGCGTCGGCCGGTGGCCGAGCTTCTGCGGCGGGGTGTGCGGCAGGACCAGCGCATACAGCCCCAGGACGATCGACGCCGCGGCGGCCAGGCGCATCGGCACCGCGGTGGCTTCGAGGCCGAGCGTGCCGATGGTGAGGCCGGCGACGATCCAGCCGATCGTGCCGAGCACCCGCACCCCGGGGAACTCGGCGCCCGGATCGGCCATCTGGCGGAACGACAGCGAGTTGCTGAGCGCCAGCGTCGGCATGAAGCACAGCGTGTAGCCGAGCAGCACCGTGTACAGCGGGCCGAAGGCGGTCTGGGTGGACGCCAGGTAGAGGATCACGCCGCCCACCAGGTGGAGCCCGGCGAGCAGCCGCTCGGTGGCGAAGAACCGGTCGGCGACCATGCCGACGAAGAACGGCGAGATCATCGCCGCCAGTGCCGTGGTGCCGTAGGCCAGGCCGATCTGCTCGCCCGAGAACTGCAGCGTCCCGCCGAGCCAGGTGCCCATGGTCACGTACCACGCCCCCCAGACGTAGTACTGCAGGAACATCAGCGCCGAGAGCTTCGCGCGCGTGGTGGGGGTCATCGGCGCGACGCGCGGCGGTCAGTGCGTGCGGATGCGAATCCGCCGGAACGACACCACGTCGCCGTGGTCCTGCAGCACCAGGTGGCCGCGCCTGGCGCGCCCGTAGCCGGGCAGCGTGGCGAACTTGCTGGCCTTGACGCGGGCCGTCCAGTCCGGGCTGCCCAGCTCGTATTCGAGCAGCTTCACGCCGTTCAGCCAGTGTTCGACGTGATCGCCGCGAACCACCAGGCGCACGGCGTTCCACTCGCCGACCGGCCTGGTGACGTCGCGCACCGGGGCGTGGACGGCGTAGTTCGACCCGGCCGAGGTGAGCGGGTTCTTGCCGTCGGCGTGCCGGGCGTTGTCGAGCACCTGGAACTCCGGCCCGCTGTGCCAGGGCAGCTCGGCGCCGGTGGCGACGCGGTACATGATGCCGCTGTTGCCGCCCGGTCCGACCTTCCACTCGAGCTCGAGCTCGAAGTCGCCGAACTCGTCCACGGTCATCAGGTCGCCGCCGGGGCCGTTCCTGACCAGGTCGCCGTCCACGGCCTGCCAGCCGGCCGGCGGCGTCGGTGTCTTGTAGCCGCGCCAGCCCGCGAGGCTCTTGCCGTCGAACAGCGGCCGCCAGTCGTCGGACGAAGTCTGATCGGCGGACATCGCCGGGGCTCCCATCAGCACGGCCGTGGCCAGCGCGGCGGCCAGGGCCGTCCGACCCACGTGGTTGCGCGTCATCGGCCCACCTCCGTCGTGCGCGCCACCGGCGGCACGTAGTCGCGCAGGTGGTCGGGCTTCCACGGGATCACCCGGCCCTGCTCCGCGCTCATATAGCACGTCATCAGCAGTTCGGTCACGTCGCGGCCGGCGTGGAAATCCAGGTCGGGTTGTTCGCCGCGGGCGAAGGCGGTGACGAAGGCGCGGTTCTCCGCCTCGTAGCCGTACTCGGCGCACTCGTTGCCGACCAGCGGCATCAGCCCCTGCTCGGCGTTCTGCTTCTCGAGCAGGTCCTCGCCGACCAGGCCCTGCAGGCGCCGCGACAGGAACACCTTGGTGCTGGCGTCGAGGGTGCTGCTCGACATCGAGTACTCGGGACCCATCAACTCCATGGTGAGGCGCAGCCCGGCGCCGACGTAGCTCCACGACGTGGTCGCCTCGACCACCAGCGGCAGGCCGTCCTCGTCCACGTAGCGCACCATCGCCCGGGCGAAGTCCTCGGCGGGGCGGCGGGCGTAGTCCACCTCGGCCGACATCGTCTCCTGCAGCAGGCTGACGTACTCCGGCCGGCTCCACTTGAGCGTGGCAATCTGCGCCGACACCTCCACCGGGCGCAGGCTGGCCCGCGGCGCACCGGGCCGGGTGAGCAGGTAGCGCCCCACCTCCAGGCTGTGGCACATCATGTCGTTCAGCACGCCGCCGCCCTGCAGATCGCCGCGCCAGAACCACGGCATGTGCGGCCCGCCGTGCTCCTCGGCGGCCCGGGCCAGGTACGGTCGCCCGGCGATCGCCGCGCCGCGGGCCCAGACCACCGCCTTGCCGCGCTCGACGCCCGGCGCGAACACCTGGTTTTCCAGGTAGCCGTGGAGCAGGCCGCTCTGCTCGACCAGTTCGACCAGCCGCGCCGCTTCCGCGGCATTGCGGCCGAGCGGCTTCTCGCACGCCACGGCGACGAGCGTCGCACCCCGCCCGAGCGTGGCCACGATGCGCTCCATGTTCTCGACCCGGGCGTGGTTGGGGCCGCAGATCCAGATGGCGTCGATCTCCGGCGCCTCGACCATCGCCTCCAGGGAGGAGAAGGCGCGGGCGTCGCCGACACCGAGTTCGCGGGCCAGCGCCGCCGCTTCGCCGGCGTGCGCCTGGTTGGGGCTCCAGACGCCGCGCACGTCGCCGTCGCGCACCGCCTGCCAGGAACGGATGTGGAACCGGGTCATGAACCCGCTGCCGATGAACCCGACGCCGAGCCGCCTGGACATGTGTGCGCTCCCCCGACCGCCCGCACTATATCGCGCGCACGAGTATGATGCCGGCATGCCGCACGCCGCCTTCGCTGTCGGCCGGCGACGCGCTCTCGGCGCGCTCGGCGTCACCGCCGCGGCTGCCGCGCTGGCGCCGTGGTCGGCCCGTGCGTTCGCCGGGCAGGCGGCCGCGGGCCGCGTCGTCACCCGCGGACGCCTCCGCCAGTCGGCGAGCCGCTGGTGCTACAAGGACATCCCGCTTCCGGAGTTGTGCCGCGCGGTGGCGGCGATGGGCGTGCCGGCCATCGACCTGCTCGAGCCGGACGACTGGCCGGTGGTGCGCGACCACGGCCTGGTCTGCTCGATGGGCTACGGCGGCGGCGGCACGATCAGCGACGGGCTGAACAACCCGGCCAACCACGACCGCATCGTCGCCAACCTGACCGCGGCGCTGCCCAAGGCGCGGGCGCTGGGCGTGCCCAACCTCATCACCTTCTTCGGCAACCGCCAGGGGCGGAGCGATGCCGAGGCCATCGCCGCCTGCGTGGCCGGCCTCAACCGCCTGAAGGGCGTTGCCGAGGACCACGGCGTGACGATCTGTGTCGAGCTGCTGAACAGCAAGGTCAACCACCCCGACTACCACGGCGACCGGACGGCGTTCGGCGTGGACGTGGTGGGCGCGGTGAACTCGCCGCGCGTCAAGCTGCTCTACGACGTCTACCACATGCAGATCATGGAGGGCGACGTCATCCGCACCATCCGCACCCACGCCGCCCACATCGCGCACTACCACACCGGCGGCGTGCCCGGCCGCCACGAGCTCGACGACACCCAGGAGCTGCAGTGGCCGGCGGTGTGCCGGGCCATCGTCGACACCGGCTTCTCCGGGTATCTCGCCCACGAGTTCGTGCCGACGCGCGATCCGCTGACCTCGCTGCGCGAGGCCGTGGCGCTGTGCGACGTGTGAGGGTCGGCGCCGACCTGGGGGCCTGATGCCGGCCAAGGCGCGCCGCGCCCGTGGACACCATTCCGTCTACGTCGTCTATCTCAGGAACCCCAAGGGCGACGGCAAGGCCGGCTACTACGTGGGCATGACCGGTCTCGATCCCGAGGTGCGGTTCGCCAACCACAAAGCCGGCATCAAGGCGGCCGGCGTGGTCAAGCGCTTCGGCGAACGGCTGGTGCCGAAGCTCTACGCGCATCTGAACCCGATGCCGTACGAGAAGGCCGTGCGGATGGAAGTCGCGCTCGCCGACAGCCTGCGCAAGCGCGGCTACCAGGTGTTCGGCGGGCATTGAACGGCTGTCGGACCGTGCTACGCTGCCGGCCTTCGGGAGGACACCTCCGGTGATGACACGCCGATCGCTGCTGGCCGCCAGCCCGTTCGCGCTCGCCGGGCTTCGCCTCGGCGCGCAACCATCGCCGCAGGTGGACCGCGTCCTGGCCGCGGTGGACGATCCCGCCGACCTGCGCCTGCTGCAGGAGATGATCCGCATGCGCTCCTACAGCGCCGGCGGGGAAGAGAGCGCGCTGGCCAAGAAGCTGGTGGGCGATCTCGGCGCCCTGGGGCTCGACGCCCGCCTGCAGGAAGTGGAGCCCGGCCGCTTCAACGCCATCGGCGTGCTCCAGGGCAGCGGCGGGGGCCGCAGCCTGATGCTGAACGGCCACATCGACACCAACCCGGTCGGCGTCGGCTGGACGGTGGACCCGTTCGAGGGCCTGGTGCGCGACGGCTTCGTGCACGGCATCGGCGTCTCGAACATGAAGGCGTCGTGCGCCGCGTTCTTCGGCGCCGCCCGCGCCGTGCAGCGATCCGGGGTGCGCCTGCGCGGCGACCTCGTGCTCACGTTCGTCGTCGGCGAACTGCAGGGCGGCGTCGGCACCAAGAAGGTGGTGGCCGACGGGCTGCGCACCGACCACTTCATCGTCGGCGAGCCCACCGACCTGGCGCTGATGACGCTGCACGCCGCCAACGTCGAGTTCGCGGTGCACACCTTCGGCATCACCCGGCACATGTCCAAGGCCGAGGAGGCGGTGTCGGCGATCGACACGATGTACCTCGTCGTCGAACGGCTCAAGCGGATGACGTTCTCGGGACCGACCGATCCCGACTACGCCAGCGTGCGGCGACTGAACATCGGCTCGATGCGCGCCGGCCTGGGCCGCGAGTACCACGACTGGCGGACTCCGCAGGTGCCCGACGTCGCGACCATCAAGGTGGCGATCCGCTACGGTCCCGGCCAGACCGATCGCGGCGTGCTGGCCGACGTGCAGCGCGAGCTCGACGCCCTAGCCCGCGAGCATCCCGAAGTGAAGGCCGAGATCGCGCCGCCGGCCGCCTCGAACACCAACCGCACGGATGCCTTCGAGATCGCCAAGGATGCGCCGTTCGTGCAGCTCATGGCGCGGGCGCACCGCCGCGTACTGATGCGCGACCCCGAGATCGGCGCCGTGGCGCCCTATCGCTACTACGGCACCGACGCGCCGTTCCTCGCCGCCACCGGCGCGCAGGGGGTCGTGTGCGGTGTCGGCGGCAAGTACAACACCATGCCCGACGAGAAGGTGGAGCTCACCGACTTCCACGGCGGCACGCGCCTCTATGCCGCCGTCGCCGCCGAGGTGTGCGCGTGAGCTACGACCTCGACCTGGCCGCGCGCGTGCGCCGGGCGCTGGCGCATCGCCCCGACCTGGTCGAGAAGCACATGTTCGGCGGCATCTGCTTCATGGTCCGCGGGCACATGTGCTGCGGGGTCACCGACGACGATCTGATGGTGCGCCTCGAGCCGGCCGAGGCCGACGCGCTGGCCGACGAGCCGCACGTGCGGCCGATGGACTTCACCGGCCGGCCGATGCGCGGCTTCCTGTTCGTGGATGCCGACGGCCTGAGCACCCCCGCCGCGCTCAAGGCCTGGGTGGACCGCACCGTGCGGTGCGCGCACGCCAAGCCGATCAAGCGGGCCGGTGCGCCGGCGAAGGAGCGCCAGGGCCGCGGCCGGAGCCGTCGGGCCGGTGTCTGAGGAACTCCCGATCGGCCAGTTCGAATGGCGGTGAGGGAGGGATTCGAACCCTCGGTAGGACTTTGAAGGTCCTACAACGGTTTAGCAAACCGCCGCCTTCAGCCTCTCGGCCACCTCACCGCGGCAAGTCTCCCAATATACGCCAGCCCCCAGCCCACGGGAAGACCGATTTCCTCCGACGACTGGTCGCCCTCGCGCGGCCGGGCCGACGGCCGCCACTCCGGTTGAGCGTGCGGAGCCACTGCGTCGTGCCGGTGGCCCCGCACGGCCTTCCAGCTACGGCGTCCCCTTGATGTGCCGATCGACGAACTCGAACGCGAGATCGCCGATCGGCCGGCACAGCGCCTGCGACTCGACGGTGGCGGCCACGAAGTGCACGCCGCCCAGCACCCGCGCCTGGCTGCACGCCTGGTCGAACTCGGTGAAGGTCGCCCACGGACCGAGCGTCAGGTCCGCGGCCGGCGTCACTCCGGGCTCGATCACCGACGAACCCGCGGGCGCCTGGACCGACCAGCCGAAGTCATCGGAGCCGAGGAAGCGGCGGCTGGCCTGCGCGTGCGCCGCGCAGAAGCACGACGACCCCGACGGATACTCCGGGTGGTTGCCGGTCGGGAGATAGGACCGCCACTCGCTGCCTGGCAGGTCGTGGACGGTGCCGCGGCCGGGCCCGCCCCAGCCGCTGACGCGCCGGTTCCGGTACAGGAAGCGGATGGCGGAGGTGGGACGCACCGCGTCGAACTGGTACTTCTCCTTCCACACCGCGATGCCGCCGTCGAACGCCGCCAGGTTGGTCAGGAAGTCGTAGTGGACGAACTCGTCGAGCGACAGGCCGCGACTGATGGTGACGAAGAGGGCGGAGAAGCCCAGGCTGAAGATCTTGTTGTCGAAGAGCTCGGCCTGCATCTTCTGCGCGTCGGTGAGCGCGGCCTGGATGGCCATCACCTCGTCGGCCTGGGCCTTGTAGGCGCGAAAGTGCAGGACGTTGCTGGCCGTGGGCGGCGGGACGTCGAAGCCGTCGGGCCGGGCATAGGAATACGGCCGGGTGCGCGCCCACTGCGGCGTGACGAACTGCTGGATCGAGAAGGTGCCGTTGCCCGGGGTGCCGATGAGCGGCTGCCACCGCGACGGGTGCCACAGCAGGTAGGCGGTGTTGAGCGGCTGGTAGCCGGTGTAGTCCTCGTAGGGCCGGCGGTCGTAGGCCTTGCCGCCTTCGTCGCCGAGCTGGTTCATGCCGTCGTGCTCACGCACGGCCACGACGGCGCGCCCGGCACGATTACCGATGCCGGCCGGCGTCGTCAGGTCGTCGGTGCCGTTGTCCGGATCGAGCCCGACCGACACCATCATGTCGCGCCAGCGGCCCGCGAACCGCGGCGCCAGGCTGTTCAGCACCCGGTACGCCGAGTAGAACATCGCGACGTTCTTGTTGCGGTTCGTCGCCGCTTCGGCGGCCGGCCGGCGGCCCAGGCGCGAGTACACGCCGACCGCCGTGGGGTGGTAGGGCGCGATCGCGTCGAACCAGCTGTTGGTGATGAGCGTGGTCCAGCGCAGCACGATCGGCGCGTCGTTGGGTGCGGTCGTCTGGAACAACGCTGGCACCACCCAGGGAATGATCACTTCGACCGCGGAGTTGCCGGTGTCGAAGTCGAAGTTCGGGTTGGGAGCCTGGGCCTCGGGCCGCGCCGTCGTGCCCACGGCGACGAGCATCGCCACCAGGAACATCATCCGCATGAAGCGCATCGGTCCTCCTTCCCCTCTGGGGTGAGGGGTTCATGCGGGGAAGCAGGGTGACCATATCAGGAGTGGAGGCGCTTCTTCGCGGCTGGGCTTGGCCCTGCGGCCCGTCGTCGGGCCGCCGGCGACCCGATGGCGCGCGACGGCGAGCTTCGCGTAAGCTCGTTGACGTCGCTCGGCCGCGCCGGGCGACATTCGAACCTGCTGACCCGGTGTCCGCCGTCACGGCGTGTGCGGGCTCGGACGGAGGCACCGTGCAGACGACGACGTCGTCGGTGATGACCCGCAGATGACCGCGGTCGATACCGGCGTTCCCCCATCCCGCCACCGAAGTTCGCGAGGGCTGCGGCTGCCGATCGCCGGCCAGCCCGCCCAGTCGATCGACGGCGCCCGCGCCGTCTCCCGGGTGGCCCTGCTGGCCGACGACGCGGTGGGTCTGCGCCCGACCTTCAAGGTGACCGTCGGGGAGTCGGTTCGCCGCGGCCAGCTCCTGTTCGAGGACAAGACCACGCCCGGCGTGCGCTACACGTCCCCGGCCGAGGGGCGCGTCGAGGCCATCAACCGCGGCGCGAAGCGGGCCTTCCAGTCGCTGGTGATCGCGCTGTCGAGTGCGGAACGGTCGGGCCGGGGGCAGCAGGTGACCTTGGCGTCGTTCACCGGCCGCCCGCCGTCGGCGCTCACCGGCGAGGCGATCCGCGAGCTGCTCCTCGAGTCGGGTCTGTGGACGGCGCTGCGGGCCCGGCCGTTCTCGCGCATCGCCAATCCCGACGAGGCACCGCGGTCGATCTTCGTCACGGCGATGGACAGCGAACCGCTCGCGCCGGACGCGGAGGTGATTGTCGGGGCCCGGCGCGAGGACTTCGACCGGGGTCTGGCCGCGCTGGCCGGTCTCACGACCGGGCCGCTGTTCCTGTGCACGTCCGAGGGCTGGTCCCACCCGCTGCCGTCGCTTACCCGTCTCCGGCATGCGACCTTCAGCGGGCCCCACCCGGCCGGCACGGTCGGCTACCACATCCATACGCTCGATCCGGCCGGCCGCACCCGTGTGGTCTGGCACGTCGGCTATCAGGACGTGCTGGCCATCGGCCGCCTGTTCGGCAAGGGCGTCCTCGATGACGAACGCGTCGTCGCGCTGGCCGGGCCGGCGGTACGGTCACCCCGGCTGCTGCGCACGCGGATGGGTGCCTCGATCGACGAGCTGACCGCCGGTGAGCTGCACGACGGCGCCACCCGCATCGTATCGGGCTCGGTCCTCGCCGGCCGCGTTGCTGCCGGTCCGGTGCTGGGCTACCTCGGCCGCTATCACCGCCAGGTGAGCGCCCTCCCCGAGGGTCGTCAGCGCGAGCTGTTCGGCTGGGCGATGCCGGGTTGGAGCAAGTTCTCGGTGACGGGTCTGTTCCTGTCCCGTCTGCGGCCGGGTCGTCCGCTGCCGATGACCACCAGCACCAACGGATCGCACCGCGCCATCGTCCCGATCGGGCTGTACGAAAAGGTGCTGCCGTTCGACGTCGAGCCCACCTATCTGCTCAAGGCGCTCGTCACCCACGACCTGGAGCGCGCCGAGGAACTCGGCTGCCTGGAGCTCGACGAGGAGGATCTCGCCGTCTGCACGTTCGTGTGTCCCGGCAAGCACGATTACGGGCACCACCTCCGCGAGGTGCTGACCACTCTGGAGGCGGAGGGCTGATGCTGCGGCGCCTGCTCGACGGCATCGAGCCGCAGTTCCTCCACGGCGGCCGCCTGGCGCGGTTCCACGCGCTGTACGAGATGGTGGACACCATCCTCTACACGCCGCCGAGCGTCACCACGGCGGCCGCGCACGTCCGCGACGCCGCCGATCTCAAGCGCATCATGGGCATCGTCGTCGTGTCGCTCCTCGGCACGATCGCGATGGCGCTCTACAACACCGGTCTCCAGGCGCACCTGGCCATCGAGGCCGGCTCGGCGCCGCTCGACACCTGGCAGTCGGCTGCGATGCAGTACCTTGGGCTGCCCTTCACGTCGAGCGACCTGTGGGCCTGCGTGGCCCACGGCAGCCTCTACTTCCTCCCGGTGCTCGTCGTCACCTTCGCTGTCGGCGGGGCGTGGGAAGTGCTCTTCGCCGTGATCCGGCGCCACGAGATCAACGAGGGCTTCCTGGTGACGGGCATGCTCATCCCGCTCATCGTGCCGCCGACGATTCCGCTCTGGCAGGTGGCGCTGGGCACCAGCTTCGGGGTGGTGATCGGCAAGGAGATCTTCGGCGGCACCGGGATGAACATCCTGAACCCGGCGCTGACGACGCGGGCCTTCCTGTTCTTCGCCTATCCCGCGGAAAATTCCGGCAACGTCTGGGTGGCGGCGAGCCGGACGGCGGCGACGCCCGACGGCTACACCGGCGCGACGATCCTGGCCGCGGTCAGCGAGCAGGGCCCGGCCGGGTTCGCCGACGTCGGCTGGTGGCAGGCCTTCGTCGGCACCATTCCCGGCTCGATGGGCGAGACCTCCGCGCTGGCCTGCCTGGCGGGCGCGGTGCTGCTCATCGTCACCGGCGTGGGGTCGTGGCGGATCATGACCGGGGTGACGCTGGGGACGATCGCGACCACCCTGGTGCTGAACGCGGTCGGCTCGACGACCAATCCGGCGTTCGCGGTGCCGTTCTGGTGGCACATGGTGCTCGGCGGCTGGGCGTTCGGCACCGTCTACATGGCCACCGACCCGGTCACGGCGGCGCAGACCAACACCGGGCGCTGGGTGTTCGGGCTGCTGGTCGGCGTGCTGGCCATCCTGATCCGCGTCGTCAACCCGGCCTATCCGGAAGGGATGATGCTGGCCATCCTGTTCATGAACGTGTTCGCACCGACCCTCGACTACGTCGTGCTGCGGGCCAACATCCGCCGGAGGCGCCGCCGTGCCGCCGCGTGACACGCCGCTCGGCACGCTGCTCTTCTCGGCCGCGGTGTGCGTGGTCTGTGCGCTGCTGGTGTCGACCGCGGCGGTGGCGCTGCGCGACCGCCAGGTGGTGAACGCCGAACTCGACCGCCGCCGCAACGTGCTCGCCGCCGCCGGTGTCGTCGGCCCCGACGAGACGTTGTCGGCAGACGAGGTGGAGCGGCGGTTCGCCGACTTCGCCGCCGTCGCGGTGGACATGCGCACCGGCCAGGAAGACCCGGCGTTCGAGACGAGCGGCTACGATCCGCGGCGGGCGGCCGGCGATCCGGCGGCGAGCCGGGCCGTGCCCCCGAACGACGCGCAGGTGGCCCGGGTCCCGCACCACCTGGTCGTGTACCAGAAGCGCGCCGCCGACGGCGCCCTCGACCTGGTCGTGCTGCCGATCGAAGGCAAGGGCCTGTGGTCGACCATGTACGGCTTCCTGGCGCTCGGGCCCGACCTGCGCACGGTGCGCGGCCTGACCTTCTACCAGCACGGCGAGACGCCGGGGCTGGGCGGCGAGATCGACAACCCGCGCTGGAAGGCGCTGTGGCCGGGGCGCGAGGCGGTCGACGATCAGGGGCGGCCGGTCATCGCGGTGGTGCGTGGCGCCGCCGGCCCGCCGGCCACCGACCCGCACCGCGTCGACGGCCTGTCGGGGGCGACGATCACCAGCCGCGGCGTCGGCGCGACCGTGCGCTTCTGGCTCGGTCCCGAGGGCTTCGGGCCGTACGCCGACCGGCTGAGAAAGGAGGCGTCAGGTGGCCAGACCCCGTGACGTGCTGCTGGATCCGCTCCTCGACAACAATCCGATCGCGCTGCAGGTGCTCGGCATCTGCTCGGCCCTGGCCGTCACCACCAAGATGGAGACGGCGGTGGTCATGTCGGCCGCGGTGGTCTTCGTGCTGACGTTCTCGAACCTGTTCATCAGTGCGCTGCGGCTGTTCATCCCGACCAACGTCCGGATCATCGTCCAGCTGACCATCATCGCGTCGCTGGTCATCGTGGTGGACCAGTTCCTGAAGGCCTACCTGTTCGACGTCTCGCGCCAGCTGTCGGTGTTCGTCGGGCTCATCATCACCAACTGCATCATCATGGGACGCGCCGAGGCGTTCGCGATGCAGAACCCGCCGGGCGCGAGCGTGCTCGACGGCCTCGGCAACGGCCTCGGTTACGCGCTGCTCCTGCTGGTGGTCGGCGCCGGGCGGGAAGTACTCGGCTCCGGCACGTTCTTCGGCCGCCAGGTGCTGGTGACGACCAGCCTCGGCGGCTGGTACACGCCCAACGGGCTGATGGTGCTCGCCCCCGGCGCGTTCCTGCTCATCGGCCTGCTCATCTGGGCGCTGCGCACCTGGAAGACCGAGCAGGTGGAGCGGGAGGACGGCTGATGGAGCACTACCTGAATCTCGCCGTCAAGGCGGTGTTCGTCGAGAACATGGCGCTCGCCTTCTTCCTCGGCATGTGTTCGTTCCTGGCCGTGTCGAAGAAGGTCGAGACCGCCGTCGGCCTCGGCATGGCGGTGGTCGTCGTCCAGACCATCACCGTGCCGATGAACAACCTCATCTACCACGGGCTGCTGAAGGACGGGGCGCTGGCGTGGCTCAGCCCCGGGCTGGCCGCCTACGACCTGACCTTCCTCGGCTTCCTCACCTACATCGGGACCATCGCCGCGGCGGTGCAGATCGTCGAGATGGCCCTCGACCGCTACCTGCCGGGGCTCTACACCACGCTCGGCATCTTCCTGCCGCTCATCGCCGTGAACTGCGCCATCCTCGGCGGCTCGCTGTTCATGGTCGAGCGGTCCTACACGCTCGCCGAGAGCGTCGTGTTCGGGTTCGGGTCCGGCCTCGGCTGGGCGCTGGCCATCGTGGCGCTGGCGGCGATCCGCGAACGCATGCGCTACAGCAACGTGCCCGACGGGCTGCGCGGCCTGGGCATCACCTTCATCATCACCGGACTGATGGCCATCGGCTTCATGGCCTTCGCCGGCATCCAGCTCTGAGGGGACGGTCGGCCGCATGACGAGCACGATCGGCCTCGGCGTGGTGATGTTCACGAGCGTGATCCTCGCGCTCGTCGGCGTGCTGCTGGCGGCGCGGCGCCGGCTGGTGGCCTCCGGTCCGGTCACCATCGTCGTCAACGACGACACCGCCCACGCGCTCACCGTCCCGGCCGGCGGCACCCTGCTGGGGACGCTGGCGGCGCAGGGCATCTTCGTGCCGTCGGCCTGCGGCGGCAAGGGCACCTGCGGGGTGTGCAAGGCCGAGGTCTTCGAGGGCGGCGGCACGCTGCTGCCCACCGAACGCAGCCACGTGTCGCGCGGCGAAGCCCGCCACGGCGTCCGCCTGACCTGCCAGGTGAAGGTCAAGCAGGACATGCGGATCGGCCTCGAGCCGGCGATCTTCTCCGCCCGCCAGTGGCGCTGCCGGGTCCGCTCGAACCACAACGTCGCCACCTTCATCAAGGAGCTGGTGCTCGAGCTGCCGGCGGGGGAGTCGGTGCCGTTCAAGGCCGGCGGCTACATCCAGATCGAGGTGCCGCCGCACCAGGTGCGCTACGCCGACTTCGCCGTCGAGCCCGAATACCGCGCCGACTGGGACAAGTTCGACATGTGGCGCTACGTCTCGACGGTGGACGAACCGGTGTCGCGGGCCTACTCGATGGCCAACTACCCGGAAGAGCGCGACATCATCATGCTCAACGTCCGCATCGCCTCGCCGCCGCCGCGCGCCGCCGAGGACGTGCCGCCGGGCAAGGTGTCGTCCTACATCTTCGGGCTGAAGCCGGGCGACGAGGTGACCATCTCGGGGCCGTTCGGCGAGTTCTTCGCCCGCGAGACCGACGCCGAGATGCTGTTCATCGGCGGCGGCGCCGGCATGGCGCCGATGCGATCGCACATCTTCGACCAGTTCCGCCGCCTGAAGACGACGCGGCGGGTGACCTTCTGGTACGGCGCGCGCAGCCGGCGCGAAGCGTTCTACGTCGAGGACTTCGACGCGATCGCGCGCGACCACGCCAACTTCTCGTGGGCGCTGGCGCTCTCCGAGCCGCTGCCCGAGGACCACTGGACCGGGCCCACCGGCTTCATCCACCAGGTCGTGCTGGCGCAGTACCTCGAGTCCCACCCGGCTCCCGAGGACATCGAGTACTACCTGTGCGGACCGCCGCAGATGCTCAGTGCCTGCATGCGGATGCTGGACGAGCTGGGCGTGCAGCGTGACAACATCCTCTTCGACGACTTCGGCTAACGGCGCCGGGTCGAGGCTCGTCGGCCTGCTGGCCGGGCTGTCGCTGGTGTGGGTGGCTGCCGGGTGTCGTGGTGCCGAGCCGGCGCGCGAAGTCGAGCTGCGCGGGCCGACCATGGGCTCCACCTGGTCGGTGAAGCTGGTGCCCGGATCGGGCGCGCTCGCCGCCGGAGAGCGCGAGAGCATCGACCGGCAGATCCGCGACCTGCTGACCCGCATCGAAGGTCTGATGTCCACCTACGATCCGGCATCGGAGCTGTCGCGCTTCAACCAGTCGCGCAGCGTCGAGCCGTTTCCGGTCGCGCCCGAGACCTTCGCGGTGTTCGCGTGGGCGGCCCGCCTCGCCGCCGAGACCGACGGCGCCTTCGACGTCACCGTGCTGCCGATTCTCCGGGCCTGGGGGTTCGGGCCGGCGGCCGACGACCACGCCGCGCCGCCCGACGACGCCACCCTGGCCGCGCTGCGCGCCAACGCCGGCATGGACCTGGTCGAGCTGGATCCGCACGGGGCGTGGATTCGCAAGCGCACGCCCGAGGTGGAGTGCGACCTGTCGGCCCTGGCGCCCGGCTACGCCGCCGACCGCATCGCCGAGCTGCTGGAGGCCCGTGATCAGGCCGGCTTTCTCGTCGACGTCGGCGGCGAACTGGTGGCGCGCGGCGTGAACGCCGACGGCCGGCCGTGGCGCGTCGCCATCGAGCAGCCGGAGGAGGGCACCCGGCAGATCGCCCGCGTCATCCCCCTGGACCACCGCGCCATCGCCACCTCGGGCAGCTACCGCAACTACCGCGAGGTGAACGGGCGCCGCCTCGCCCACGTCATCGACCCCCGCACCGGGCGGGCGGTGGATCATCGCCTGGTGTCGGTGTCGGTGGTGGCGGCGGAGTGCGTGCGGGCCGACGCGCTGGCGACCGCACTGCTGGTGCTCGGCCCCGACGCGGGCCCGGCGCTGGCCGAGCGGCTGGAGCTGGCGGCGCTGTTCCTCATCCGCACCGACCAGGGCGTCGAGGAGCGGCGGACCGCGCCGTTCGACGGGCTGGTGAGTACTATGGACCAAGGGCCCCGATGATCGCCATCGCGCTCCTGTCGATCGGTCTCGTCGCCGCCGTCATGCTGGTGATGGCGCTCGGCCAGCGGCTCACCGGCCGCTGCCTGCGGGGATCGTGCGGCGCGCTCCAGCCCGGCACCCGGCCCGACGACGCGCCCTCGTGCGACGCCTGCCCGTTGCGGGTGGCGAGACCGTCTCAGACGTCGAACGCGCCGTCGTCGTAGGCCTCGGCGAACGTCGCCCAGTCGGCCTCCACCTGCGCGGCGGCGGCTCGTGCGGCGTCGAGCACCGGGCGGTGCCAGCGCGAGTCCTTTCCGAAGTCGATGAGCGCGTCGGCGGTGGCGGAGCCTTGCCGGCCGCCGGCGCGCAGGTGGGCCCACGCCACGCACTGGCCCATCACCGCCATGAGATGGTCGGCGTGCCGGCGCTGGCCCCGGCTTCGCGCCAGCTCCACGCGGTCCTGGCTGGGCTGCAGGTCGCGCAGGACGTAGGCCGTGCCGCCCATCGTCAGGGTGTGGAGGAAGGCCGGCGGGATGGCCTGCACACGGCGCTGGATGGCCACGACCCGCTCGGCTTCGTTCGGCCAGCGCGGTTGCGTCAGCGGGGTGTGGCCGGCCAGCGACGAGCGTGGCGCCGCCTTGAGATCGAACAGGAAGTTGCCGTCGGGATGGCCGCGGCCGCGCACCAGGACCACATAGCGATCCTGGCCGAGGCTGCCGTTGCCGGCGATACGGCGGGCGACGTCGAGCACGGTGAAGAACTTTGCGTCCTGGCCGCCGATCCGGCAGCGTTCGATCGCCGCCGTGACCCGCGCCTGCTGATCCTCGGAGGCGCTGAGGGCCTTGCGGCCGTCCACGCGCAGACGGCGACGCTTCCCCTTCCGCACGGTGCGCGAGTCGAGGAGATCGACGCGGCGGCGGTCGCGCAGCGACCTCAAGAGTTCCGCCACGGGGCTGGGTGCCGTCTCGCGCTCGAGCCAGCGCGCCTGGCCGATGGCCAGCGCGGTCGAGTAGGCGGCGAGGAAGCGTTCGCACAGCTCGCGCGCCCGGGTCCGCCCGGCCGCGAGGCTGTGGCGGCCGACCACGACGCTGCTGAGGAAGCGGACCACGTCCCAGGTGGCCGGCGCCAGCACGCTTTCGTCGAAGTCGTTGAGGTCGAAGTAGACCTGCCGGTTGTCGCCCTTGTAGCTGCCGAAGTTCTCGAGGTGGAGGTCGCCGCACGCCCACACCGCCGGGGCGCGGCAGAGGACCGCCGCGTCGGGCAGGCGGTCGTAGTAGAGGTGACAGCTGGCGCGCAGGAAGATGAACGCGTCGCCGCGCATGTTGGCGTACTTCATCGCCAGGCGCTCCGGATCGCGCCCGAGGTTGAATCGCTGGATGCGCTCGACGACGTCCATGAAGGAACGGCTCCCGGCAGCCGAGAGGTGGCGCTTTCTTGTCGATTCCCCGCGACGCTGACGCCGGGACGTTCTCAGCGAATCAACGCGCCGCGAGCACGACCCGCGCCAGGGCCACCGCGGCCGCCCGGGCCCGCTCGTCGTTGGCGACGTCGACGCGAATCTCGAACGGGGCGTTGCCGGTGCACACCAGCACCCACGACCCGTCGCCGCCGTCCTTGACGTACGCCGGGTGCCCCAGATCGGCCACCCCGTCGGCGTAGTCGAATTCGCGGCGCATCTCCTCGGAACACGCCTCGCGTGCCTGGGCGACGAACGCGGCATTCGGCAGGGCCTTGTCCTCGGCGAAGAAGCTGCAGCTCGAGTCGGGACCGTCGACCGCGCCGCCGACGGCGGCGCTGACCTGCTCGGCGGTGAGCGGGCAGCGGTTGACCGCGCGCTGCGCCGGCGCCGCCGCGCCGCCACCCTGACTGGCGGCCGGCGGGCTCTGAGGCGCCGTGGCGGAGTCGGAGCCGCAGGCGGTCACGACCAGCGTACACAGGGTGATCGTGACGAGTCGTCGCATGGTGGCCCCTTTCAATCGGTTGCAGCTGCCACACCTCGGGACAGCAGGCTACGTCCTCGCGCAGGGCGGAGCTTCAGCTCCGCCGGGAGCGGCAGCCCTGAAGGGCTGCCCTACGTACCCGACGGTCACCAGGTCGAATCGCCACGCCGTCCTAGTCGCGCAGCCCGAACGTCACCAGCGTGTGCCCGGCGATGACCGACACGTACTGCCTGCCCTCCACCTGGTAGGTGATCGGGCCCATCACGATCTGGCCGCCGAGGCTGGCCGACCAGAGCAGCGTGCCGCTGCGGGCGTCCAGCGCCAGGAAGTGGCCCTCGCGGCCGCCGGTGAAGAGCAGGTCGCTGGCCGTGGTCAGCATCCCGGCGTCGCTCACGTCGTGCTGGCGGAACTTCCACCTGGTCTGGCCGGTGTCGGGATCGACGGCCATGACGGCGCCGTTGCCGACCTCGTCGGTCCAGTTGTTGATCGGCCCGCGCCGGCCGATGCCGATGGTCGGCGCACCGGGGGCCGGGGTGGCCACGGTGAAGCCGCCGCCGACGAAGAGCTGGCCCGGCGTGTACTCGGCCTCCTCGGGGCGGTAGATGGTGCCGTAGTTCTCCCAGGCGGAGAAGTAGAAGAGGCCGGTGCGCGGGCTGTAGGACGGCACGTACCAGTTGGTGCCGCCCTGGTTGCCAGGATAGGTCGGCGACCCCTGCGGCTGCGGCGTCGGGATCGGCCGGCCCTTCGCGTCCAGCCCGCTCGACCAGTTGACCTTCACGAACGGCGTGCCGGACAGGAACTCGCCGGTGACGCGGTCGAGCACGTAGAAGTAGCCGTTGCGGTTGGCCCACAGCATGAGCTTGCGCGGCTGGCCCTTCCACGGCCGATCGACCAGCACCGGCACCTGCACCGAGTCGTAGTCGTAGGGGTCGTTGGGCGTGAACTGGAAGTACCACTTGAGCTGCCCGGTGTCGGCGTCCAGGGCGATGGCGCAGTCGGAGTAGAGGTTGTCGCCGGGCCGCTGTTTCGGGTTCCAGTCGGGGCCGGGGTTGCCGATGCCCCAATAGACGAGGTTCAGTTCCGGGTCGTAGGACCCGGTGACCCAGGCCGGGGCGCCGCCGGTCTTCCAGTCGTCGCCCTCCCAGGTGTCGTGGCCGGGCTCGCCGGGACCGGGAATCGTGTAGAACTTCCAGGCTTCCTTGCCGGTCTTCGCGTCGTAGGCGGCGACGAAGCCGCGGATGCCGTATTCGCCGCCGCCGACGCCGACCAGCACCTTGTCCTTCACGACCAGCGGCGCCATCGTGATCGAGTAGCCGGCCTTGACGTCGCCGACCTCGACGTTCCAGCGCGCCTTGCCGGTGACGGCGTCGACGGCGATGAGCCGGGCGTCGAGCGTGCCCATGAACAGCAGGTCGCCGAGCATCGCCACGCCGCGGTTGTTGGCGCCGCAGCACACCTTGGCGTCGGGCGACGGCGTGTGGCGGAACGTCCAGTAGAGCGATCCGGTGCGGGCGTCCACCGCCATCACGTCGTTGGGCCGCTGGGTCAGGTACATCACCCCGTCGACGACCAGCGGGTTGGACTGCCAGGCGCCGAACACCTGGTTCTGCACCACCCACTTCGATTCGAGGCGGGTGACGTTGGCGGGCGTGATCTCGCTGAGCGTGCTGTAGCGCTGGCTGGTGTAGGTGCCGCCGTAGGTCAGCCAGTTGCGCGGCTCGCGCGCGGCGTTCAGCAGCCGCTCCGAGGTCACCTGCGCATCGAGGACGAACGATCCGGCCGTCACCGCGGCGAGCAGGGTCAGCACGATCGTCGGTGGACGGCTCATTGGACACCTCGCAGCGACAGGAGATAGGCGACCAGGTCGGCCACTTCGTCGGCCGACAGCCGCTTGGCCATCGACGGCATCGGCGACTCCCTGGCCAGCGTCATCGACGCCATGTCGGCCTTCCGCACGGTGACGAGCCGCTCCTGGTCGTCCACGAGCTGCACCGAGAAGGTGTCCTCGTTGGTGCGTCGGCCGCGAATGGTCGCGCCGCTCCTGGTGACGATGGTGACTGGCCGGTTGATCGGCAGCATGGCCCGGGTCGGCTCGAGCAGCGACCGCTGCAGCGCCGCGGCGGTGCGGGTGGCGCCGATGTCGGTGAGGTCGGGGGCGGTGCGCGGCCCGCTGCCCCCGGGTGCCCGGTGGCAGGTGGCGCACGCCGCCTTTTCGGTGGCGAAGAGCGTCCGGCCGCGATCGACGTTGCCGACCTTGACGGCGGTGCCGGCCGGGTCGAAGCCGGCGCGGATGAGGGCGACGAGCCCGGTGGTCTCGGCGGCGCTCAGCGTGAAGCCGGGCATGCGGCCGCCGGGAACGCCGGCGGCGATCACCTTGGCCAGGTCGTCGTCGGTGACCGCGCGCGGGAAGCGGCCGAGGCGGAGGTTCACGCCGGCCACCATGTCGCCGTTCGGGCCATGACACAGCTGGCACTGGGCGCCGTAGACGCGCAGCCCCACCTCGATGTCGGCGGTGCTGTACTGGTGATCCTGCGCGGCGGCCGGCAGCGCCCACGCCGCCAGGAGCGCCCCCAGCCAGCGGCCCGCCCGCGGCGTCAGTATCGGCATGGTGCGGACTTGTACATGAGTGTCGTCGCCCGGCGCAACCGCTGCGCGACGCTCCACGTATGATCGGGAGACCGCCCCCTCTCCATGATCGGCCAGACGCTCGGACACTATCGACTGCTCGCCCCGCTCGGCCGCGGCGCCATGGGCGAGGTCTTCGCCGCCGAGGACACCCGGCTCGGCCGCCGCGTGGCCGTCAAGGTGCTGCCGGCCGACCTGGGCGGCGATCCGGCGGCGGCGGAGCGCTTCCAGCGCGAGGCGCGCATCGTCTCGTCGCTGAACCACGCCAATATCTGCACCCTCTTCGACGTCGGCGAGCACCACGGCCGGCGCTTCATGGTGATGGAGCTGCTCGACGGCGAGCCGCTGTCGGCCCGGCTGGCCCGCGGCGCGCTGCCGGTCGATCAGGTGCTCACCTTCGGCGCCGACGCCGCCGCGGCGCTCGACGCCGCGCATCGCCAGGGGGTGGTGCACCGCGACATCAAGCCCGCCAACCTGTTCATCACCACCGCCGGCGTGCTCAAGGTGCTGGACTTCGGCGTCGCCAAGCTGGGCGACGCGGCGACGGGCGTCGACACCACCATCGCCCGCGACGACCAGCTGACCTCCCTCGGGGCGGCGATCGGCACCGTGGCCTACATGTCGCCGGAACAGGCCCGCGGCCAGGCCATCGACGGGCGCAGCGACCTCTTCTCGCTCGGCGTCGTGCTCTACGAGATGGCGACCGGGCAGTCGCCCTTTCCGGGCACCACGCCGGCGACCATCTTCGAGGGCATTCTCGGCAAGACGCCCCCGCCGCCGTCCACGCTGCGCACCGGCTTGCCGGGCGAGTTCGACCGCGTGCTGGCCCGGGCGCTCGAGAAGGACCCGGCCCACCGCCACCAGTCGGCAGCCGACCTGCGCGCCGAACTGCGCCGGCTGCTGCGCGACACCGAGCAGGTCTCCGGCACGGTGGCGGCGGCCATCCCGGCGGGGCCGCGGCCGGGCGGCCGCTCCCGCTGGTGGTGGCTGGCGGCGCCGCTGGCCACCGCGGCCGTCCTCGCCGCCGTGCTGACGTGGCAGTCGGCCCGCACCCCGGCGCTCGAGGCGCGCGACCTGGTCGTCCTGGCGGCGCTCGAGAACCGCACCGGCGACGCGATGTTCGACGACACGCTCGGCGAGGCGCTGGCCGTGCAGCTGCGCCAGTCGCCATTCCTGAACCTCGTGCCCGACCAGCGCGTCCAGGCCACGCTGCGGATGATGGAGCAGCCGGCCGGCACGCCGGTGGCCGGCCAGGTGGGCCGCGATCTGTGCCAGCGGGTCGGGGCCCGCGCCCTGCTGACCAGCACGATCGCCAGCCTGGGCAGCAGCTACGTCATCACCCTGGGGGCGCAGGACTGCGTCACCGGCGAGGTGCTGGCCGAGCGCCAGGCGCAGGCCGCCCGGAAGGAGGACGTGCTGCGCGAGCTCGGCGGTGCCACCTCGCGCCTGCGCGAACAGCTCGGCGAGTCGCTGGCGTCGATCAACCGCTACGACGCCCCGGTCGAGGCGGCGACGACGCCGTCGCTCGACGCGCTCAAGGCCTACAGCCAGGGCATGATCGCCCGCCGCACCACCGGCGACCGTTCGGCGCTGCCGATGTTCCGCCGCGCCGTGGAGCTCGACCCGGAGTTCGCGCTGGCCCACGCCCGGCTCGGGACCGTCTACGCCAACCTGAACGACGCCGCCAACAGCCGGCTGCACACCCGGCGGGCCTTCGAGCTGCGCGACAAGGTGAGCGAGGTGGAGCGCCTCTACATCGACGCCCGCTACTACACCGCCGTGGCGCCCGACGCCGCCAAGGCGGCCGAGGCCTACCGGGTGACCATCGCCACCTATCCGAGCGAATACGCCTCACGGGTCAACCTGGCGCTCATCCTCCAGCAGCGCGGCGACCTCGACGAAGCGGTGTCGCTGCTGCGCGAGGCCGTCGCCATCGCGCCCGAGGAACCCACCGCCAAGACCAACCTGGCCAAGGCGCTCTTCGACCAGGGCCGCTACGACGAGGCCCGCACGGTGGCGAAGGACGCCACGGTGCTGCGCGACGACGGCGCCGTGCGGACGCTGCTGATGGTGATCGCCGGCGCCACCGGCGACGCCGAGCTCGAGGCCGAGCAGCTGGCCTGGGCCAACAGCTTCGACGACCCCAAGGAGACGCTGCAGCTGCGGCTCGCCGTCGCCCTGCACCGCGGCCAGCTGCGCGAGGCCGAGCGCGTCCGCGACGAGGCCCAGCGGCTGCTCACCGCTGCCGGCGCCCCGGCCGTCGCCCATGCGGTGCAGGCCGGCACCGCGATCGCGTTGACGCTGGCCCTGGCCACCGAGCGGGCCACGCAGGCCATCGAGGCCATTCCCGGCGACGGCACCGCCGACGAGACCGCCGACGAGCGGCTGATCGTCGCGGCGTTGAACCGCGATGCGCCGGCGACCCGCAAGGCGCTGCCCGCCGCCCTCTCGGTGCTGCCCGACGACGAGGCCGGCCGCCGGGCGGCGCTGCTCTTCAGGGCCTTGGCCCAGCTCGCCGAGGGCGATGCCGAGGGCGCGCTGGCCACCCTCGGACCGGTGACACCCAGCCTGCGCGAGTACGACCTGGTGCTCGCCCGCGCCGAGATCGCCCTGGCTGCCCGGCGCTGGGACGAGGCGATCGCCGGGTTCACGTGGGTCCGCGATCACGTCCGCGCGGAGCTGGCCCCCACCGGCGCCTTCGCGCGCTTCCGACTGGCCCAGGCCTACGAGGGCGCCGGGCGGCGCGACGAGGCGCGGACGACCTACGCCGACTTCCTGGAGTTCTGGAAGACGGCCGACGCGGACCTGCCGATCGTCATCGACGCCAAACGCGCGCTCGAGCGTCTGGCCTCTTGAAGCGGCTGGCGGCTGGCGGCTAGCGGCTAGGATGCTGGCATGGAAGTGCGAGTCTTCTCCAGCTCCGCGCGGCCGGGCGTCGGGCAGCGCCCGAAACGGGAGGCGCAGCGGCCGCTGCTGCCGCAGCACGCCCGCCACTGCCCGGTGCTCGAAGCCGGCAGCGCGCTGGGATTCCTCGTCTACCCGCCGCTCGAGCCCAACGAGGCGGCGCACATCAGCTGCGAAGGCGAGGGTCGCTACACCGTCGCCTACTTCGTCGCCGGCGCCGGCGGCGCCTGGGACAAGGTGTTCACCGTCGCCTTCGTGATGCCGATCGGCAGCCTCGGGGCGATGCGCGAGGAGGTCGAGTTCCGCACGCCGCTCATCACCGACGAGAACGCCGTCAACATGGCCCGGGCGTTCGTCGTGCCGCAGGATCTCGGCACCCCGCCGGGTGCCATCGCGCTGCGCGGCGCCTCCAGCTTCCAGACGCCGCCGGGCTGGGACACCGTCTACACGCCGATCTTCAACATGATCGAGCGGCCGGTGGCGCCGATGCTCGTCGTCCGCGTCGAGACCGACTGGTACGCGCACGACACCGAGTTCCGCTACGTGCTGCAGCCGGGCGAGGGCATGAGCCTGAGCCACACGCTGCCGATCGGCCAGGTGCTGTTCGTGCCGCGCGAGGAGATCACCCTGCGCGACGGCACCGACGAGGAGCGCCGCGCCTTCCATGCCGCGATGGACCGCTTCGCGGTGGAGAAGGCCGCGCACAAGCAGACCACCCCGTACGGGCTGCAGGTGAGCCCGCACTACCTGCGCGAGAGCCGCGCCCGCAGGGACAGAACCCCGTAGGGCAGCTCTTCAGAGCTGCCTCGCCAGGCAGCGTCCCTCCCAAGCTCACTGTTCCACGTCGAGCTGGATGCCGCCGACCCAGCCGGCCACCACGTTGTAGAGCGTGGCGCCGATGAGCGAGCCGACAAAGCCGATGCAGGCGTAGAAGATCGGCAGCAGGATCACCGCGGCGGCGCCGAACGCCATGGCCATCGGGCCGGCCTCGTCGCCGGCCATCGCGCCCCCGGCCATCGACACCAGGCTGAGGATGCCGCCGATCAACAAGCCGATGAGGGCATAGAGCGCCGCGCTCAGCTTCGCCACCGACAGCGGTCCGATCCGTCGCACGATCATGCGTCGCCTCCCTGGGGTGCCGATGAGGCGGCGATGCTACTACAGCCGCGTCAGCCGCGGTAGAACACGCGCCAGGTCTTACCTCTGACGCTCTCGGTGATGTAGAGCGAGCCGTCGGGGCCCTGCGCGATGCCGTTGGGCCGGGCCACCGCGTCGCCCGGGCTCATCAGCGGCTCCCTGCCCTTGAAGCCGTCGGCGAAGACCTCGTAGGGCCCGCTCGGCGTGCCGTTGGCGAACGGCTGGTAGAGCACGTTGTAGCCGGCCATCGGCCCCGGGGCGCGGTTCCACGAGCCGTGCATCACCACGAACGCGCCGCCGCGATACTTCGCCGGCAGCGGCGCCTTGTCGAAGAACTGGATGTCCACCGGGGCGTAGTGGGCGGGGAAGCCGGCCACCGGCATCTCGAACCGCGCGCAGCGGCCGACCGCCTTGCCGTCGCCGCCGTACTCGGGCGCGAGAATCATCCTGCCGGTCTGCCCGTCGTGGAAGCAGTACGGCCAGCCGAACTCGTCGCCCTCGTCCACCTGGAGGAGCGGCTCGAGCGGGCGGTGCTGGTTCTCCTCGGCCGTGAACAGATCCGGATACATGGTGTCGAGCGAGTCGCGGCTGTTCATCGCCAGGTAGAGGTGGCCGCCGTGCCAGGCGATCGCCACGCCCTGGCGCAGGCCGGTGGCGTAGCGCTTGTCCCGGGCGTAGGTCTGGCCGGGCGTGTCGGCGGCGAACTTCCACACGCCGCCGCCGTCTTCGAGCTGCGGGCACGGGTCCATGCCTTTGGACCCCGGCTGGCGATCGGGATTGCCGCAGGCGTTCGACGGCAGGCCGATGGTGACGTAGAGGTTGCCCTGGTCGTCGAAGGCGATGTCCTTGTCGGTGTGGCCGCGCTGCGCCGGGAAGCCGCCCACCACCACCTCCGCCGGGCCGCTCGGCGCCAGCTGCCCCGGGGTCATCCTGAAGCGTTCGACCGACGTCGGGGTCGCGAAGTAGAGATAGCCGTTGCGCAGCACGATGCCGGTGGCGCCCGAGCTGCCGAAGCGCTCGCGGCGGTCCAGCGTGCCGTCGCCGTCGGTGTCGCGCAGGCCGATGAGGTACCCGGGCTGCATCTGTCCGTCGACCCGCGCGCCGGTGCGGATCGACACGTAGACGTCGCCGTTGTCGGCGACGGCGAGGTTGCGGGCATAGCCGAGGTCGTCGGCGACGACCGTGGCGCAGAAGCCGGGCGGCAGGGTGAGGCCGCCGTTGCCCGGATCGCAGGCCGGTGCCGGCGTCTGCGCGCGCAATACGGTCCAGCTGGCGATGACGGCCGACACGGCCACGACGCAGGTCACACGGTTGGTCACGAATGTCCTTCCGACGGCGCAGTCTGGCCGCCGCCAGACATCATAGGACGGCACGGAATCGCCGCCTCGGGTGTTCGCCCGGCGCCAGCTCGACGCATAATCGCCGGCATGCTGCTCATCTGCCGCCGGGGCTGCGCCGTCGGCCTGGCGCTGCTGCTCACCTCGGCGTCGGCCTTCGCGCAGGCGCCGGTCAGCTACCGCGTGTCGATCCCGTCGCCCGAGCACCGCTGGCTGCAGGTCGACGCCACCTTCGCCGACGTGCCGGCCGGGCCGTTGCAGGTGCGGATGAGCCGCACCTCGCCGGGCCGCTACGCGCTGCACGAGTTCGCCAAGAACGTGTTCGACGTGCGCGTCACCGACGGCAAGGGCACGCTGCTCACGCCGGTCCGGCCCAACCTGCACCAGTGGGACGTCGCCGGTCACGACGGCACGGTGGTGGTCTCCTACCGGGTGTTCGGCGATCGCGTCGACGGCACCTATCTGGCCGTGGACACCACCCACGCCCACATGAACATGCCGGCGTCGCTGATGTGGGCCCGGGGCCTCGAGGCCCGGGCCGCGCGGGTCCAGTTCGTGCCGCCGCCGGGCCGCGACTGGCAGGTGGCGACGCAGCTCTTCCCGACCGACGACCCGCTGGTCTTCACCGCGCCGAACCTCCACTACCTCATGGACAGCCCGACCGAGGTGGGCGCGTTCACGCTGCGCACCTTCACCGTGGACGACGGCAAGGGCCCGCAGACCATCCGCATCGCGCTCCACCACGACGGCAGCGACGGCGACGCCGACGCCTACGCCCGCGACGTCGAGAAGATCGTCCGTGAGACCGTCGCCACCTTCGGCGAGCTGCCGCGCTTCGACGCCGGCACCTACACGTTCCTGGCCGACTACCTGCCGTGGGCCAGCGGCGACGGCATGGAGCACCGCAACAGCACCGTGCTGTCGTCTTCCGGCGCGCTGCGCAGCCCGGCGCAGCGCAAGGGGATCCTCGGCACGGTGGCCCACGAGTTCTTCCACGCCTGGAACATGGAGCGCATCCGCTCGCGGGCCATCGAGCCGTTCGATTACGCCGACGCCAACGTGTCGAGCGACCTGTGGTTCGGCGAGGGCGTGACCAGCTACTACGACGACCTCATCGTCTACCGCGCCGGCCTGCAGTCGCTCGACGACCTGCTGGCCAGCTACGCCGGCCTCATCAACAGCGTGACGCTGGCACCGGGGCGGCGTCTGCGCTCGGCCGAGGAGATGAGTCAGCTGGCGCCGTTCGTCGACGCCGCGGTGTCGATCGACCGCACGGCGTGGAGCAACACCTTCATCTCCTACTACACCTGGGGCGCGCTGATCGGCCTGGCGATGGACCTGTCGCTGCTCGACGTCACCAGCGGCACGGCCGGGATGGACGACTACATGCGGCTGATGTGGACGTCCTACGGCGTGCCGGGCATGAAGGCGGCGCCGGGGATGGTGGCCCGCACCTACTCGCGCGAGGACCTGCAGGGCCGGCTGGCGCAGTTGTCCGGCGACGGCGCGTTCGCGCAGCAGTTCTTCGCCCGCTACGTGCAGGGCCACGACGTGCCCGACTTCGTCCGCCTGTTCGAACGGCTCGGGCTGGTGGTGCGCAAGCGCAGCGCCGGCACGGCGTGGCTCGGCAACGCCCCGCTCGCCTACGCCAACGGCGGGCTGCGGGTCGGCACCGTGCCATTCGACTCGCCGCTCTACAAGGCGGGAGTGGCCGAAGGCGATCAGATCGTCTCGATCACCGGCGTCGCGGTGGACTCGCCGCAGGCGGTGCAGGAGGTGCTGGCCCGCCACGCCCCGGGCGCGCGCCTGGAACTGCGGCTGGTGCGGCGCAGCGGCGAGGCGGTGCGGACCGCCGTCAACGTCGAAGAGGATCCGCGGGTGGAGATCGTTCCCGTCGAGTCGGCGGGCGGCACCCTGTCACCCGAGCAGCGGCAGGCCCGGCTGACCTGGCTCGCCGCGCGCGCCAAGTGAGGCGCTACGTGAGGCGCCACGTGAGGGAGGTCATGACCGTCAATCGAGCTGCCCGTCTGATCGCCGCCGTGTCGGCCCTCGCCGTCCTGGCGGCGCCGGCCCTGGCCCAGGTGAGCAACGCCGAGCTGGCCGCGGTGCCGAGGATCTCGCTGGCCGAGTTCCGGAAGCTGCACGCCGCGAAGCAGATCCTGGCCATCGACGTCCGCGACCCGCACGCCTACGAGAACGGGCACATTCCCGGGGCGCTCAACGTCTCGTTCGTCGACGTCGAGATCATGGCCAACCGGTTGCTGAAGGAGTCCCGGCCGATCGTCGCCTACTGCGCCTGCAAGGACGAGCTGACCGCCGCCCGGGTGGCGGTGCAGCTGACCCGGGTGGGCGTCAAGGGCATCCGGGTCCTCACCGGGGGCTGGGACGGCTGGACCGCCGGAGGCGGTAAAGTAGAGCGAACGCCGCCGCCGGGACGTTGAGGTCACGGACGAGCCGGCCAGGGGATCGCATCACATGGCATACCGGAGTCAGGTTGGAGTGGTGGTCGCGGCGGTGCTGATGGCCACGGCGTGGGTCGGGCTGGCGACGGCCCAGGAACAGCTGGCCAGCGCCGGCGTCTACACCGCGGCACAGGCCGATCGCGGCATGACCATCTACGACGGCCAGTGCGCCTCCTGCCACGAGCTCAGCCGCTTCAAGGGCAAGGACTTCGCCAGCGCCTGGGCCGACAAGTCGCTGTCCGACCTGCACGTGGCGGTGAAGTCGATGCCGATGGACAATCCGGGCAGCCTGAGCGCCCAGGAGTATGCCGACATCCTCGCCTACTTCCTGAGCATCAACGACTACCCGGCCGGCCAGACCGAGCTGAAGGGCGACGATGCGGCGATCAAGGCCGTCAAGGTCGACGTCAAGAAGCCGTAGTCCGACCAGACGCCGCGTTGCGGCGTGAGCAAACCGGCGTGAGGGCCGCTCTCATCGGGAAGAGGCCCTCATGCCACAGCCCCGTCCGTTCCTGCCCGCCGCCGCCCTCGCCGTCCTCTCGGCGGCCGTCTTCCTGGCACCCGCGCCGTCCTCCGCGCAAACGACCGCCGGCGTCATCACCGCTTGCGTGACCCCGCTGCTCGACCGCCTGCGCATTGTCGCGGCCAACGAGCCCTGTCGCGCCAATGAGAGACGCCTGCAATGGAACGTCGAGGGCCCCAAAGGCGACCCCGGCCCGGCCGGGCCTCCGGGTCCCGTCGGCCCTGCCGGTCCCGCCGGGGCGAGCGGCCCTGCCGGCCCTGCAGGTCCTGCCGGTCCAGCCGGCCCCCCGGGGCCGGCCGGTCCCCAGGGCCCGTCGGGGAGCCCCGGTCCAACTGGCCCCGCGGGCCCGGCCGGGCCGGCGGGCCCGCCGGGATCGCCGGTGGCGGCCGTGCCGCCCGGGCCGTCCGGCCAGGTGGGGTTCTACGACAACGTCACCGTCGACCTGCAGGGGGCGAGCGGGAGGTTCGGCATCACCCAGGTGGTGATGGACATCGCGGCGGCGCCCGATGGCCGAGGCGGATTCGCCCCGGGCGCCCGTTCGCTGCGGCCGATCTGGATCGAGGCCGGCGGCGGCGAGGAAGGCGAGGCCCTGGACCAGTGGTTCGCCGACGCGGGGGCCGGTCTTCCCGATGGTGTGCGCTCGCTCAAGATCTCCGTGAACGATCTGGGAGAGAACGCCCCGGAGGAGCTGTCGCTGGTACTGGGCGGGTGCCGGCCGCTCAGCCGCAGCGCCGGCGGCCGCGGGACCGCGCTCACCGTCCAGTGCGCCGACCTCACCGTGAACGAGTTCCAGGGCGGCGGGTCCTCGCTGCACCGCGTCGGCGTCGTCGATGTCACCATCGAGGACACGCTCACTTCGCAGAACCTTACGCAGCAGGCCTACCAGGTCCGAGCCGACGAGCGGCTGGGTGCCGGCGGCACCGAGATCGACGTGGCCATACTCCTCGGTACTGTTCAAGGCTCCGGGTTCGACGCCGGGTTCGCCATCGGCTGGGTGACCGCGGCGGTGACCGGCGCCCCCGACGCCGTGCAGGACGTGGTCGTCGACGTCAGGCGCGCAGCGGCGAACCCCGTGCCGGCGGTGATGACCCAGACCTCCTACGAGCGCGCGTTCCCCACCTACGTCGCGTTCCTGAGCCGCGCGTCGCAGTTCGCGACCGCCGAGTTCGCCACGCTGAGCGTGAACGTGGTGTTCAGGGCCAACGGCCGCCGGCAGTCGACCTCGGGGGGCGACTGAACCCGCCGCCTCGGGGGGCGACGGAAACCGTCGCATGGCTGGCTCCAACCCGGCGGCCGTCCGGCCCGTCCAACCGGGGCCATGACCGCTCTCGGCGGCGATATCCGTGTGTCCCTGCGCCGGCTGCGCCAGCAGCCGGCGTTTGCGTTGACGGCAGTCCTGGTGCTCGGCCTGGGGATCGGCGCCTGCGCCGTCGTGCTCAGCCTGGCCCGGGTCGTCGTGCTGCGGCCCCTGCCCTACGCCGACCCCGACCGGCTGGTGCTGCTGTGGAACGCCCGCCAGCCCGGCGACACCACCTGGCTGTCGGCGCAGGAAGTGGTGCACTACGGCCGCGACGCCCGCACGCTCGTGGACGTCGCCGCCTACGCGGCCGGCACCGCCAGCCTGACCGGTGGCGGCGAGCCGGAGCGTGTCACCAGTGCCCTGGTCACCCCGGGGTTGTTCGACACCCTGCGGGTGCCGGCGCTGCTCGGCCGGACGTTCACCCCTGCCGATGCGGCCGCCGGCGCGGCAGGTCCGATCGTGATCGGACATGGTCTGTGGCAGCGACGCTTCGGCGGCGATCCCGGCATCGTCGGCCGCGACCTGCAGCTCGACGGCAGGGCTCGCACCGTCATCGGGGTGATGCCGGCCGGGTTCCAGCTGCCGCTCGACTACCGCGCCGAGCGCCCCACCGAACTGTGGACCGCGCTGGCCTGGGATGCCGCCAATCTCGGGCAGTGGGGCAACCGCAGCTACATCGGCGTTGCCCGCCTGGCGCCCGGGCACACCGCCGCCGAGGCCACCAGCGAGCTGGCCGTGATCGCCGACCGCTGGGTGCAGGCGGGCGTCGTGCTCGACAACGGGGACGGCAGCCTGCACCGCTCGGCCGTGCCGGCCGGCGACCTGGTCACCGGCGGCGTCCGGGGGGCGCTGGCCTTGCTGGTGGCGGCGGTGCTGGTGATGATGCTGCTCGCCGCCGCCAACGTGGCCGGCCTGGTGATGATCGGCGCCGAGGCGCGACGGCACGACATGGCGGTACGGGCGGCGCTCGGTGCCGGGCGGGGGCGCCTCGCCCGCCAGGTGGCCGTCGAGCACGCCGTGCTGGCGGCGGCGGGTGGCCTCGCCGGCTTGGGCGTCGCCGCCGCCGGCATGCGCGCGGTGGCCGTGATGGGCGCGGCGAGCCTGCCGCGCGCCGGCGACCTGGCCCTCGACGGACGTGCGGTGGCGGTGCTCGCGGCGGCCGCCGGCGTCGCTGGCGTCGTCTGCGGCGTGCTGCCGGTGCTGCGCCTGTCGCGCGCCGATGCCGGCACCCTGGCCGAGACGACGCGCGGCAGCGCGGCGCGACCGCGGCAGCGGGCCCGACAAGTGCTGGTCGTGGCCCAGGTGGCGGCGTCGGTGCTGTTGTTTGTCGGGGCCACCCTCCTGGTGCGCACGCTGCTGTCGTTGCAGCGGGTCGATCTCGGCCTGTCGACTGCCAACGTGCTGACGGCAGATCTGCAGCTGCCGGCGAGTGCCTATCCGGCGCCGGCCGACGTCGTGCGTTTCTACCGTGGCCTCGACGATCGCCTGCGTGACGTGCCTGGGGTGGTCGCGGCGGGTGCCGTGCGCGTCCTGCCGCTCAGCCGGACGATCGGCGACTGGTCGATCCGCCTCGAGGGCCGGCCCTACGTGCCGGCCGAAAACCCCAACGCGGACTTCCAAGCGGTGACACCCGGCTACTTCGCGGCGATGGGCCTGCGGATTCTGCGCGGTCGGGGCCTGACGGCCGCCGATCGCGAGGACGCGCCGCTCGTGGCGGTCGTCAACGAGACCATGGCCGGCCGCTACTGGCCGGGCCAGGACGCCATCGGCCGGCAGTTCATGATGGGCACCGACGACAAGCCGTGGCTCACCATCGTCGGCATCGTCGGCCAGGTGCGGCACAACGCGATCGTCGAGGAGCCGCGTGCCGAGATGTACGTCGCGCACGCGCAGCTGCCGGCCCACGTCGGATCGGCGCCGCGCGGGATGGCGCTGGTCGTCAAGACCCAGGGCGACCCGGTCGCGCTCGCTCCGTCGCTGCGTGCCGCCGTGCGCGCCCTCGATCCGGCCTTGCCGCTCGGCAACGTGCGCACCATGGACGACCTGGCGGCGACGCACCTTGCGCACGCCCGCTTCACGGCGACGCTGCTGGCCGTGTTCGCGGCGCTGGCCGGGGTGCTCGCCCTGGTCGGGCTGTACGGCGCCGTCTCGCTCGTCGCCGACGAACGGGCGCCGGAGATCGGCGTACGACTGGCGCTCGGCGCCGACCGCGCGTCGATCCTGCGGCTGGTGCTCGGCGAGGGCGTGAGCCTCACGCTCCTCGGGGCCGGCCTCGGCGTGGCCGCCGCGGCGGCGGTCGCCGGGGCCATCGACGGGCTGCTCTACGGTGTCGCCCCGCGCGATCCGCTGACCTTCGTCGCCGTGCCGGTCCTCTTCGCCGCCGTGGCCCTGGTGGCCAGCCTGATCCCGGCCCGGCGGGCGGCGCGGCTCGACCCGCTGACGACGATTCGCCGCTGAGCCGGCGCTGGTAGGATGGCGGCGTGCGTCGCCTCCTCGTGTGGGCCATTCCCGTCGGCATCCTGGCGTTTGGCGCGTACGGCTACTGGACGGGCACGCCGCTGGACCTCGTCCAGGCGGTGCGGCGCGGCGACCTCGACACGGTGCGCGCGTCACTGGCCCGCGATCCTTCGCTCGTGCACACCAAGGCCTATCCGCAGGGCTACGAGCGGGTCAGCCAGCAGCGCGACTACCAGACGCGAACCGGCGAAAGCGCGTGGCGCGGCCGCTATCTGATTCACGAGGCGGCGGCGCGTGTCGAGGACCCGCTGCCGATGCTCGAGATGCTCGCCGCCGCCGGCGCCGACCTCTCGGTTCGGATCGACGGGCGGAGCCTGCTCCACCTGGCCGCGGCCGACGGCAACCTCGCGGTGGCGACCTGGCTCCTCGATCGCGGCCTCGACGCCAACCTGGCCAACGACTGCGCGACCAACTGCGTCGAGCTGGGCCAGACGCCGCTCTTCGAAGCGCAGCGGACCAACGAGCAGGCGATGAACGCGCTGCTGCTGTCGCGTGGCGCCGACCCGCGCGCCCGTGCCGCCAACGGCCGCACCCCGCTCCACGCCGCGGCCGCGGTCGGCAGCGCCGCCGGCGCCTTCGACCTGTGCCGCTCCGGCACCGATCCCACGGTGAAGGACTGGCAGGGGCGGACCGCCTACGACATCGCGCGCGCCGTCGATGCGGCCGGCCGGCACGACGGGCGCACGGAGCTGTACGGCGCCGGCGAGCTCACCGACTGGCTGAAGCCGGGCGGCGGGTGCGAGGAGCTGGCCGCCCGCGCCGCCGCCGTCGGGACGCCGGTGGAGGAGGACGACGCCCGCCCGGTGTTCGCTGCCTGGGCCTGCGCTCGCGGCTACGAGATGGCCTGCCGGCAGTAGTGGCGGTGCCTGGCACGAACGCTGTTCAGGCAGTGAACACCGTTCGTGCCTGGCACGAACACTGTTCACTTTGCAATAAGTGCCACCTCGTCGCGCACGAACGCCTCCCAGTCCTCGGCCGACTGCACTTCGAAGACGCCGCGCATGCGGTAGTGGCCCAGGCCGCAGAGCTGCGAGCAACCGATCTCCCAGACCCCCGTCGCCGTCGGCGTGAACCACGCCGTCGTCGGCAGGCCCGGGGTGATGTCCTGCTTCACCCGCATCTCGGCCAGCGTGAAGCTGTGGATGACGTCCTTGGTCGCCAGATGCACGAGGGCAGGGCGGTTCACCGGCAGGACCAGCAGGTTGATGAGCACGAAGTCGTCGGCGCCGGCCGGGTCGGTCCGGTCGATGCCGAGCGGATCGGCGGCGGTGATGAGGGACCGGTCGGTGCGCCCGAAACGGCCGTCGAGGCCGGGGTAGTGGACGTTCCAGGCGAACTGCTCGCCGACCACCCGCACTTCCACGGCCCCGGCCGGCGGCGGATCGGCGCGCCGCCACCAGACGGGCAGCGCCGAGCCGGCGAGCAGCCACACGTCGCCGACGACGACGAGCGCGATCGCCGCCAGCGGCCAGCGGCCGGCCGGCGAGCCCGGCGCCCGGCCCCGGCCGGCCCGGAACCGCACCAGGATCACCGCGAAGATCGCCAGCCAGCTGGCAAAGACGATCAAGCCGTCCAGGTGCGCGGCGGCGACCACCGCGTCGAACGCCGGAGCGTGCGACGAGGCGGCCTGCGGCAGCCACGCCGACAGCCACCGGCTCATCGCCCGCGCTCCGTGGACGACGCGACCCCGTCGAGCGCTCGCCGGTCCTCGCGCAGCAGGCCGACGACGCCCCGCCCGATCGCGGCGACGACTCCCAGCGCCACCGCGACCATTACCAGCACGCCGGCGTGCAGGCCGCTCGTGAGCAGCGCGTCCAGCGGACGGCCGCAGACCAGGCAGGCGACGATCAGCGGGGCGCTCATACCAGGTACATCCCGACGGCGACGACGGCGAAGGCCACGGCCAGCAGCGCCCAGCAACGGGCGATCACCCGCGAGCGCCGGCGCCGGACCGCGACCTCCCAGGTGCCGAGGTTGACGACGATGGTGGCGGCCACCGCCGCCGCCGCGAGTGCCGCCAGCACGCCGTTCAGCGCGAACCACGTCGCCGGGGCGACGTGGGACGCCGGTCCGTGGCCGGCGGCCACCAGCGCCTGCCCGGCGGTGATCGTCCGCCCGGCGAAGAGCGCGCCGGCGAAGGCCGCCGTCGGCAGCGGCCAGCGGGCAACCCGCGCCGGCCCGGGCGGCACGGTCCGCGTCGCCACCACGCCGGCCACCGCGGCGACGGTCAGGCTCGCCAGCCGCAGCCACGGATCGTCCAGCCTGCCGACGCCGCCTCTGATCCACGGCGTGGGCCACGCCTCGCTGCCCACCCGTAACAGCACGTACCCTGAGAAGAGCGACGCCAGGAACATCGTGAGCGAGGCGAGGGTCAGCCACGTCGCCACCTCGGCGGCGCGGTCGGCCCGGGCCACGGCCATCGTCGGCGTGCTCACGCCGGCGACTCCTCGTAGCGATACGGCGGGCCGGTGACGACCGGCTCGGCGGCGAAGTTGCCGGGCGGCGGCGGCGAGGCCGTCGTCCACTCGAGCGTCGAGGCCCGCCACGGGTTCTCGGCCGGCTCGCCGCGGCGGGCGCTCCAGTGCAGGTTCCACAGGAACACCAGCTGGAAGGCGCCCAGCGCGACGGCGTTCCACGTCATGTGCGGATTCCAGCCGACCGTCGGCGCCGCCAGGGCCGAGGCCATCCCGGCGTCGTAGAGCCGGCGGTTCACACCCATCAGCCCCATCAGGAACATCGGCAGGAACACCGCGTTCATGGTGACGAACGACCCGACGAAGTGCACCAGACCGAGCCGCTCGCTCAGCCGTCGGCCGGTGAGCTTCGGATACCAATGGTAGATGCCGGCGACGATCGCAAACAGCGTCCCCGGCGCCACCAGGTAGTGGAAGTGGCCGACCACGTAGTAGGTGTCGTGCAGCACGACGTTGCTCGGCCCCAGGCCCAGCGGCAGACCGGTCACGCCGCCCAGGCCGAACATCGGCAGGAACGCCAGCGCGAAGCCCATCGCGGTCGTGAAGCGGATCGCGCCGCCCCACAACGTCGCCACCAGGCAGGTGACCACGATGACCGAAGGCACCGAGACGACCATCGTGGTGACCTGGAAGAAGCTGCTGAGCGTGGTGCCCATGCCGGTGAGGAACATGTGGTGCGCCCACACCACCATCGACCAGGCGCCCAGCGCGGCGATGGCGTTCACCATCAGGCCGTAGCGCCACAGCGGCCGCCGCGCGTGCGCGGTGAGCACCTCGGCGACGATGCCCATCGCCGGCAGCACCAGCACGTAGACCTCGGGGTGCGCCAGGAACCAGAACAGGTGCTGCCACAGCAGCGGGTTGCCGCCGCCGGCCACCTCGAGCGGCACGTTGCTGACCGCCAGGCCCGAGGGCAGGAAGAAGCTGGAGCCGACGACGCGATCCATCCACTGGAGCACCGCCGCCGCCTGCAGGGCGGGGAAGGCGAGCAGCAGCAGCAGCGCCGTGACCGCCTGGGTCCAGACGAAGAACGGCAGGCGGAGCAGCGTCATGCCGGGGGCGCGGCACGCCACCACGGTGGCCAGCAGGTTCACCGCCCACAGCATCGACGACACGCCGAGCAGGAACACGCCCACCAGCCACACGCTCTGGCCCGACGAGGCGATGATGGCCAGCGGCGGATAGGAGGTCCAACCCGAGTTGGCGGCGCCGCCCGGCAGCACGAAGCTGGCCGCCATCGACAGCCCGGCCAGGACGTAGATGACGTAGCCGGCGAGGCTGAGGCGCGGGAACGCCAGGCCGGGCGCACCGATCTGCAGCGGCACCAGATACCCGCCGAAGCCGGCCGTGGCGAGCGGTACCACGGCCAGGAAAATCATCACCGAGCCGTGCATCGAGACCAGCTGGTAGTAGAACTCCGGCAGCAGCACGCCGCCCGGCGCGTTGGCCTCCCCGAAGATCGCCGTCGCCAGCGCGATCGGCTGGCCCGGCCAGGCCAGCTGCCAACGGAGCAGCAGCATCAGCAGGAAGCCGAGCAGCAGGAAGCCGCACGCCGTGGCGCCGTAGAGCAGCGACAGCGGCTTGTGGTCGGCAACACGCATGGCGGCGAGCGGCTAGCGGCTAGCGGCTGGGGAGAGCGTGGCTAGCGGGCGGCCGCGGGTCAGGCCCATACAATACTGCGCATGCGTCCCCGCGCCTACCTCCTGGCTGCGCTCGCCGTCCTGTCCATGACCACCGTCCAGCCCGCCGCGCAAGCTGCCGATCCCATCCGCTACACGCTGCGCTTCCCGGCGCCGCACACGCACTACGTCGAGGTCGAGGCGGTCTATCCGACCGGCGGCCGCGCCGACGTCGAGCTGATGATGGCGGTGTGGACGCCGGGCTCGTACCTGATTCGCGAGTACGAGCGCCACGTCGAGGGGCTGCACGCGCGCGGGCCCGGCGGGGTGGCGTTGGCGGCCACCAAAACCGCCAAGAACCGCTGGCGCATCAGCACCGGCGGCACCGCGAACGTGACGGTGGCCTATCGCGTCTACGGCCGCGAGATGACGGTGCGCACCAACTGGGTGGACGCCGGCTTCGCGATGCTGAACGGCGCGCCCACCTTCATCACGCTGGCCGACCGGACGCCGCGACCGCACGACGTGCGCCTCGAGCTGCCGGCGGCGTGGACGGCCTCGGCCACGGCGCTCCAGCCCCTCGCCGGCCAGGCCAACGCCTATCGCGCCGAGGACTTCGACACGCTGGTGGACAGCCCGATCGTGGTCGGCAACCCGGTGGTGCGATCGTTCGACGTCGACGGCACGGCGCATCACCTGGTGCTCGAGGGCGATCCGTCGCGGTTCGACGCCGACCGCGCTGCGGCCGACATCCGCCGGATCGTCGAGGCCGGCAAGGCGGTGATGGGGTCGCTCGACTACCCGCACTACCACTTCCTCAACATGGTGGTCGAGGCCGGCGGCGGCCTCGAGCACAGGAACTCCTTCCTCACCATGTCGAGCCGGTTCGTCACCAGGACGCGCCAGCCCTACATCAACTGGCTGAGCCTGGTGGCGCACGAGTACTTCCACAACTGGAACATCAAGCGGCTGCGGCCGGTGGAGCTCGGCCCCTTCGACTACCAGACCGAGAACCACACCAGGAGCCTGTGGGTCGCCGAGGGGGTCACCGACTACTACGGCGCGCTGCTGGTGCGACGCGCCGGCCTGACGACCACACCGGAATACCTCGACATGCTGTCGAACTCGATCGAGGCCGTGCAGACGCGCCCCGGGCGCCAGGTGCAGACCGCGGAGATGGCCTCCTACGACACCTGGATCAAGCAGTACCGCCCCGACGAGAACAGCGCCAATACCAGCATCGACTATTACGACAAGGGGGCGACCCTGGCCTTCCTGCTCGACGCCACGATCCGCCGGGCGACCGGCGGCGGCAAGACCCTCGACGACGCGATGCGGCTGGCCTACGCCCGCTATTCGGGCGCCACGGGCTACACCCCCGAGCAGTTCCAGCAGGTGTTGAGCGAGACCGCCGGCACCGACCTGTCGGCCCGGCTCACCTCGATGCTGGCCACGACCGACGAGCTCGACTTCAGCGAGGCGCTCGACTGGTTCGGCTTGCGCTTCGCGCCCGTGGATCCCAAGGTGCGGCGGCCGACGACGGGGCTCCTCACCCGCAACGACGGCGGGCGCCTCGTCGTGACCCAGGTGCGCCGCCACACGCCCGCCTACGACAGCGGCATCAACGTGGACGACGAGATCCTGGCCATCGACGACCTGCGGGTGCGCGCCGACGGCCTGACGGCACGGCTCGAGCAGTACCGCGCCGGCGACACCGTGCGTGTGCTGGTGGCGCGGCGCGACCGGCTGATGACCGTGCCGGTCACCCTGGGCGCCGAACCGGGGCGGCCGTGGCGGCTGCAGGTGAGGCCGGACGCGACCGCGGAGCAGGGGGCGCGGCTGACTAGCTGGCTGGAGGCGCCGACCGGCCGGTGATGCGCGGTTCGAGGCAGGCGAGCAGTGATGCGACCGACGCGGCCGTGGGTTCGTGACCTGCCGCCAGCACCAGGGCGGGATCTGTCGGCGCCTCGTAGGGCGAGCTGATGCCGGTGAACTCGGGGATCTCGCCGGCCCGCGCCCTGGCGTAGAGCCCTTTCGCGTCGCGCGCCTCGCACACGTCGAGCGGGGTGTCCACGTAGACCTCGACGAACCGCTCGGTGCCGACGATCTGGCGGGCCCGCTCGCGCTCGTCGCGGAACGGCGAGATGAGGGCGACGATGGCGATGAGCCCGGCGTCGTTCAGCACCCGGGCCACTTCGGCGGTGCGGCGGACGTTCTCGGCGCGGTCCTCGCGGCTGAAGCCGAGATCCTGGTTCAGCCCGGTGCGCAGGGTGTCGCCGTCGAGGACGAACGCGTGCCGGCCCTGGTCGTGCAGGGTGCGCTCGAGTTCGCGGGCGATGGTGGACTTGCCGGATCCCGACAGGCCGGTGAGCCAGACCGTCACCGCGCGCTGGCCCAGGCGGCGGGCGCGCTCCTGCTCCGGCACCGCCGGTGCCTCGCGGACCACGTGCCGCGGCATGGCCTCGCCCGGCGCCCGCCCCGGCGTCCCGCGGTCGACGACCATGCCGGCCGCCGCCGTCGCCTGGGTGTCCGGATCGAGCAGGATGAAGCTGCCGGTCGCCCTGATGCGGGCGTAGGGATCGACGAACAGCGGCTGCGACACGGCGAGCGTCAGCCGGCCGATGCCGTGCTGGGCGAGCGTGTCCTCCCCGCTGCGGCTGAGCGTGTTCACGTCCACCACGTAGTGCAGGCGCTCGACGCGTGCCGGCACGGTACGCGTCAGGTGCTTCACCAGATAACGGCGGCCGACGGCGAGCGGGGTCTCGTCGAGCCACACCACCATCGCGTCCACCGCGGTGCGGCCGGCCGGGACGTTGCCGGGATGCACCAGCAGATCGCCGCGGCCGACGTCGAGCTCGCGGTCGAGCGTGAGCGTTGCGGCCAGCGGCGGAAACGCCTCGGCGCCGCCGGCCGAAGCGGTGAGCGACGTCACGCGGGCGCGGCTGCGCGACGGCAGGACCAGCAGCTCGTCGCCTTCGCGGACCACGCCCGCAACGACCGGACCGGCCAGGGCGCGGGTGCCGTCGGGCGCGCGGATCACGTGCTGCACCGGCAGCCGCAGATCCACTAGGTTGCGATCGCCGCCGACGTAGATCGACTCGAGGATCTCGAGCAGCGCCTCGCCGCTGTACCACGGCATGGCGGCGGTGTCGCGGGTCACCAGGTTGAGGCCGTCGCGGGCGACGACCGGCACCAGCCGCAGGTCGAGCGGCCCGAGCCGCGCCGCGAACTCGCGGAACTCGGCGGCGATGGCGTCGAAGACCGGCTCGGCGTGGTCCACCAGGTCCATCTTGTTCACCGCCACGACCAGGCGCGGAATGCCGAGCAGGCTGGCGATGAAGGCGTGGCGGCGGGTCTGCGGCAGGATGCCCTTGGTGGCGTCCACGAGCAGCAGGGCCAGCTGCGCCGTGGAGGCGCCGGTGGCCATGTTGCGCGTGTACTGCTCGTGGCCCGGCACGTCGGCGACGATGAAGGCGCGCCTGGGCGTCGAGAAATAGCGGTAGGCGACGTCGATGGTGATGCCCTGCTCGCGCTCCGCCTTCAGGCCGTCGGTGACCAGCGAGTAGTCGAAGGCCAGGCCGCTGCCGTGGCGCGCCGTCGCGGCCCGCACCGCCGCGATCTGGTCGTCGGGCAGCGAGTCGGTGTCGTGGAGCAGCCGGCCGATGAGCGTGGACTTGCCGTCGTCGACGCTGCCCAGCGTGCAGATGCGCACCAGGTCGCGCATCAGAAGTAGCCCTCGCGCTTCTTCTTCTCCATCGACGCGTCGGAGTCGTGGTCGATGACCCGGGTGCTGCGCTCCGAGATCCGCGTCGCCCGCAGCTCGTCGATGATTTCGGCGACGGTCGAGGCCGACGAGCGCACCGCGCCGCTGCACGGCACGCAGCCGAGGCTGCGGAAGCGGCAGGTGACCCGTGACACCGTCGTCCCCGGCGACGGCGCATAGCGGCCGCCGCCGGCGAACGGGCCGTCGAGTACCAGCAGCTGGCCGCCGCGCTCGACCACCTCGCGCTCCTCGGCGAAGTAGAGCGGGTTGACCGGGATGCGCTCGCGCTCGATGTAGCGCCAGACGTCCAGCTCGGTCCAGTTCGACAGCGGGAAGACCCGCATCGACTCGCCGGGGCCGAGCCGCGGGTTGTAGAGCTGCCACAGCTCGGGGCGCTGGCGGCGCGGATCCCACTGCCCGGCGGCGCTGCGCACCGAGAAGACCCGCTCCTTGGCCCGCGACCGCTCTTCTTCGCGGCGTGCGCCGCCGATGGCGGCGTCGGCCCGCAGCTGTTCGAGTCCGCCGAGCAGCGCCTCGGTCTTGAGCAGGCCGCAGCAGCGCTCGGTGCCGAGCGCGAACGGATTGGCCGCGGCGGCGATGGCGGGTTCGTTGCGCCACACCCGCAGGTCGATGCCGGCCTCGCGCGCGCGCTGGTCGCGAAACGTGTACATCGCCTGGAACTTGAACCCCGTATCGACGTGCAGGAACGGGAACGGCACCCGGCCCGGCGCGAACGCTTTCAACGCCAGGTGGAGCAGCACCGACGAGTCCTTGCCGACCGAATAGAGGAGCACCGGCCGTTCGAACTCGGCGGCGGTCTCCCGCAGGATGTGGAGACTCTCGGCTTCCAGCGTGCCGAGCTCGTCGACGAGGAAAGTGCGCACCCGGTCCGTCACGGTATCACGGGCGATTTCGTCCCGGCGACCGTCCCCGGACCGCCCAACCTTTTGGCGCGGCCCATCGTCTATGTCTGCGGCCATGCGCACTGCCCGGCGTCGAGTCGCGCTCGTCATGGCCCTGACGGCGTGGGCCGCCGTCGCCAGCGCCGCGGCCGGCGATCGCCGGGACCGCGAGCGGGCCGTCGCCAGCGCCGATGCCACCGCCGTGCCGGCGACGTCGCCGATCGTCATCGACGGCAACTTCGACGAGCCGGTGTGGCGCGACGCGCCGGTGGTCGGCGAGTTCGTGCAGCGCGAGCCGGCCGAGGGCGTCGCCCCGACCGAACGCACCGAGGCGCGGGTGGCGTTCGACGACCAGGCGGTCTACGTGGCGGTGCGCGCCTTCGACCGCGAGCCCGCTCGGATTGCCGGCCTGCTCACCCGGCGCGACGAACGCTCGCCGTCCGACTGGGTGCGCGTGGCGATCGACTCGTTCCACGACCGCCGCTCGGCGTTCGAGTTCGCCGTCAACCCGGTGGGCGTCAAGGCCGACCGCTATCACTTCAACGACGGCCAGACCGACGACGGCTGGGATGCGGTGTGGGACGTCCAGGTCGGCCGCGACGCCGAGGGCTGGCGGGCCGAGTTCCGCATTCCGTTTTCCCAGCTGCGCTTCTCCTCGCTCGGCGGCCCGGTGGGCTTCGCGGTGATCCGCGAGCTGCCGCGCGCCAACGAGACCTCGAGCTGGCCGCTCATCGCCCGCAGCGTGCAGGGCTACGTCTCGCAGTTCGGCGAGGTCAACGGCCTGCGGCCCGGCGGCTCGCCCAAGCGTCTGGAACTGCTGCCCTACACGCTGGGAGAAGTGGTGACCGCATCCATCGAGGCCGGCAACCCGCTGTCGCGGCGTGCCGACCCCGGCGCCGCCGTCGGCGTGGATCTCAAGTACGCGGTGACGCCGGCGCTCACCCTCACCGCCACGCTCAATCCCGACTTCGGCCAGGTGGAGGCCGACCCCGCCGCCGTCAACCTCGACGCCTTCGAGCTGTTCTTCGCCGAACGCCGGCCGTTCTTCGTCGAGGGGTCGGGCGTCTTCCGCTTCAACATGGACTGCAACGACGGCGAGTGCACCGGTCTGCTGTATTCGCGGCGCATCGGCCGCGCCCCGCAGGGCGATCCCGACATCGCCGACGACGAGTACACGGTCAAGCCGGCCGCCGTCACCATCCTCGGCGCCGCCAAGCTCACCGGTCGGGTCGGCGCGTTCTCGGTCGGCGCGCTGAGCGCCGTCACCGAGGAGGAACACGCCACGGTGGCCGCGGGGCTGTCGCGCCGCCAGCCGGTGGTCGAGCCGCTGACCGGGTTCAACCTGGTGCGCGCCCGCCGCGAGTTCGCCAACCGGTCGAACCTCGGCGTGATGCTCACCACCACCAACCGGCGGCTCACCCCCGACACGCGGTTCCTGGCCGAACAGGCCGTCACCGGCGGCGTCGACTACGACTGGCGCTTCTGGGAGCGCTACAGCCTGTCGGGCTTCTGGGCCGGCAGCCGCGTCACCGGCGACACCGAGGCGATCACGCGCCTGCAGAAGAACGCCGTCCACTACTACCAGCAGCCCGATGCCGATCATCTCGCCCTGGACGAGTCGGCCACGTCGCTGGGCGGCCACGCCGGCTCGATGAACTTCTCGAAGATCGCCGGCGAGCGGCTGCGCTTCAGCGCCTTCTACGGCTACAAGAGCCCGGGTTTCGAGACCAACGACCTGGGGTTCCAGCGCCGCGCCGACGAGCGCACGATGAGCCACTGGGTGCAGTGGCGGTGGCAGACGCCCGGCCGGTTCAAGCGGCAGTACATGTTGAACGTCAACCAGTGGGCCGGCTGGAACTTCGGCGGCGACAACCTGTGGAGCGGCGGCAACGTCAACATGCACTGGTGGTGGCAGAACAACTGGCGCAACGGCTTCGGCGTGAACGTCAACGGCGGCGGCCTGCGCGATCGCATGACCCGCGGCGGCCCGGCGGTGCGCGGCAACCGCTTCGTCGGGGTGTGGCACTACATCGACTTCGACGACCGCAAGACGGTGTTCCCCGGCTACAACGGCTTCATCGGCGGCGACGGCCAGGGCTCGATGGAGTTCGACGCCAGGCCCAGGCTGACCTGGCGGCCGACCCGGGCGGTGCGGCTGGAGGCCGGGTTCCGCTTCAATCGCAACACCAACGATGCCCAGTGGGTGGAAAACGTCACCGACGACGACGGCGCCACACACTACGTCGTCGGCCGGCTGCAGCAGCGCACCGTGGCGATGACCATCCGCGGCAACTACACCATCACGCCCAACCTGTCGTTCCAGAGCTACGCCGAGCCGTTCATCTCGGCCGGTGCCTACACCCGCTACCGCGAGGTCACCGCCGGCCGCGCCGCCCGCCACGACGATCGCTACACGCCCTACGCCTACACCGACGACGCCGACTTCAACTTCCGCTCGTTCCGCACCACCAACGTGCTGCGCTGGGAGTACAAGCCGGGGTCGGCGCTGTTCGTGGTCTGGCAGCAGGGCCGGCAGGAGCGCAACGAGGGCTTCGGCGACTTCCAGTTCGGCCGCGACTTCGGCGGCCTGTTCTCGACGGCGTCACGCAACCTGTTCCTGGTCAAGTTCAGCCGCTGGTTCAACTTCTAGAGGGGTCAGACCCCTTTCTGGCCCGGCCTTGAATAGGGGTCTGGCCCCTGTCTGCGTGGGGCCAGACTCTTGGAGATTTCTGCCACGCTGGCCCTCTGACCCGGGCCCCACTACCATGTGCGTGTGCCCCTGGGCCAGAACCTGCGCGACTTCCTGCACGGCGTCGCCTACGGCCGCTACGAGCGCGACCTGCGGCTGCAGGCCGCCGAGCTGAACGACTACTTCCTGCTGCTCTGCTACATGGAAGTGGTCGGCTTGCCCAACCCGGCGGCGTTCTACCTGCTCGAGGTCTACCCGCACCTGCTCGACCAGTTCCACCTCTGGCACCGGCGGATGGGAATGGACCGCTCGCCGCTCGGCAGCCTGCCGTGCTGCTGACGCCCGCCCCTCTGAAGGGCCTGCTCGACCGCCAGGTGCTGTTCTTCGGCGGCAAGGGCGGCGTCGGCAAGACCACCTGCGCGGCGGCGATGGCGGTCGCCGCCAGCCGAGCCGGCCGCCGCGTGCTGGTCGTGTCGACCGACCCGGCGCACTCGACCTCTGACATCTTCGAACGGCCGATCGGCCCCGAGCCCGTCGAGCTGTCGGCGCGGCTGTGGGGCCTCGAGATCGACGCCGCCACCGAGTCGGCGCGCTACGTAGCCGAGGTCAAGGACCGCGTCCGCCAGCTGTTCGGCCACTCGATCCTGAAGGAAGCGTTCACCCAGATCGACCTCGCCGCGTCGATGCCGGGCGCCGAGGAGGTGGCGCTCTTCGACCGCATGGGCCAGCTCATCCTCGGCGAGGACCCGCGCTTCGACCTGGTGATCTTCGACACCGCGCCCACGGGGCACACCCTGCGCCTGGTGCGGATGCCCGAGCTGATGGAAGCCTGGATGCGGGCGCTGTCCAAGTCGCGGCGGGCGATGCTCGGCGTCGAGGGCGACGACCAGGACGATCCGATCCTCAGGTCGCTGGCGGTCCGGTTCGAGCGCCTCCAGGCGCTGCGCGCGCGGCTGGTCGGCGGCCGCACCACGGCGTTCGTCCTGGTGCTGATCCCCGAGCGCCTGCCGATCGAGGAGACGGCGCGGGCGCTGAACCAGCTCGACGAGACCGGCGTGCGGGTCGGCGGCCTGGTGGTCAACCGCGTGCTGCCCGAGTCGTCGACCGACGCCTTTCTCCAATCCCGCCGCGCCCAGGAGCAGGTATACCTCGACGAGATCGCGCGCCGGTTCGGCGACCGGCCGCGCGTGGAGCTGCCGCAATTCCCCAAGGACGTCTATGGACAGGCTGCCCTCGAGCCGATCGCCGACGCGCTCCTGGCGGCCACTGGAGTGAGCCGATGACGATTGCCAAGCCCCAACCGGGAGACTACGCCCCGCCGTTCCAGGCCTACGTGGACGACGCCGCCGCCCAGGGCGACGACGCGCTCGCCATTCTCGAGGGCCAGCAGGCCCTGCTCGACGCCATGGCCGCGTGGCCCGAGGCCAGGGCCGGTCACCGCTATGCCGACGGCAAGTGGACGGTGCGGGAAGTGGTGGGCCACATGGCCGATGCCGAGCGCATCTTCACCTATCGACTGATGCGCATCGCCCGCGGCGACACCACGCCACTGCCGGGCTTCGACGAGAACGCCTACCAGCGCGTCGCTGGCTTCGAGGGCCGCGCCCTGGGCGACATCGTCGCCGAGTTGCGCGCCATCCGCCAGGCGACGCTGCCGCTCATCCGCTCGCTCGATGCCGCGGCCCTCGAGCGCGAGGGCACGGCCAGCGACAGGCGCGCCACCGTGCGCGGCATGGTATGGGTGACGGCCGGGCACTTCCAGCACCACGCCGACATCCTGGCGAGTCGCTACGGGATGTAGGACCCCCGCGCCCGCCACGATGGCGGCGCGAGAGTTTGCATCCTCGTCGTCGTCCCGACCCACGGCGGTCACGCCGTCTGACTAACGTCGAGCCCTCGACGGTGTGGCCGCTCGCGAGGGGGCATCGATGGAACGACGACAGAGGATGGTGCGCAAGACCGTAGTGGCGGCTGCCGCAGCCGCATGTGTGGCGGCGGGCGTCGCGGCCGGAGCCCGCAGCGGCTTCGACGATCGCGGCCAGGATCACGGCCGGGGGCCGCGGGCCCGAAACGTGATCTTCTTCGTGGGCGACGGCATGGGCGTGTCGACGGTGACGGCGACCCGGGTGTTCTCGGTCGGCGTCGACGGCAGGCTGGTGCTCGACCAGTTCCCCTACACCGCGCTGTCGCGCACCTACTCGGCCGACTCGATCACCCCCGACAGCGCTCCGACGATGTCGGCGATGATGACCGGCGTCAACACCAACCAGAGCGTGATCGGGCTCGACGAGTCGACCGAGCCCAACGACTTCAACGGCAACGGCGACGGGCGGGCGCCGTGGACGCTGCTGGAAATGGCCAAGGCCCGCGGCATGCGCGTCGGCGTGGTGTCGACCGCCGAGATCACGCACGCGACGCCGGCGGCCACCTACGCCCACATCAACCAGCGCAACGACCAGAACGCCATCGCCCTGCAGGCGCTGCCCGGCGACGCCACCTACAACCGTCGCCTCGGGCGCGGCCTGGACCTGCTGTTCGGCGGCGGGCGCCGCCACTTCGTGCCGACCACGGTCGTGGACGAGGAGGGTGGCACCGGCTCGCGGACCGACGGGCGCGACCTGCGGGCCGAGTTCCAGGCGGCCGGCTACGACTACGTCTGGAACCAGGCCGGCTTCGACGCCCTCGCCGTCGCCGACCGGCCGGTGCTCGGGCTCTTCGAGCGCGGCCACATGGAGTACGAATTCGATCGGCCGGCCGACTTCGGCGGTGAGCCCAGCATCAAGGACATGACCGTCAAGGCGATCCAGATGCTCGAGGGGTCGTCGCGGCGCCGCAACGGCGGCTACTTCCTGCACGTCGAGGCCGGACGCATCGATCACGCGCACCACGCCGGCAACGCCTACCGCGCCCTCACCGACGCCCAGGCGCTCGACGAGGCGATCGGCGCGGCGGCCCAGATGGTCGACCTCAGGGACACGCTGATCATCGTCTCCGCCGACCACAGCCACGTCTTCAACATCGCCGGCTATCCGCTGCGGCCGCTGCAGGAGCTGCCCTACCCGGTCACCGGCTACAGCCCGGGCTACGCACACGCCACGCTGGCCGGCCATGGCATCCTCGACGTGGTCTGGGACCTGAATCAGACGACCGGCGAGGTCGAGGCGACCACCGACCGCAACGGCATCCCGTACACAGTACTGGGCTATCAGAACGGCCCCGGATACCGGAACGGCGCCCGCGTCGATCCGCGCGTCGATGCGTTCCCGGGCCTGGCCGGGGTCGTGCCCGGCGGCCCCTCGCATCCCGCGTACTTCCAGGAAGCCGCGGTGCCGCTCGGCTCCGAGACCCACTCGGGTGAGGACGTCGCCATCTACGCCATCGGCCCCGGTGCCGACCTGGTGCGCGGCACCGTCAAGAACACCTACATCTTCCACGTGATGAAGCGGGCGCTCGGCTTCTGAGGCCGTGGGGAGGCTGCGGCTCTGACCAGGGCCGCAGCCTCGCCAGGTTCGATCGAGATGCAGATGCATGCGTCGTTGACAGTACGAGTCGGCAGACTGGGCGTCGTCCTCGGTCTCGGTCTGGCCGCGACGACGGGGGCGTGGGCCCAGGAGTCGGCCGCCGATCGCGCCGACCTGGCCGTGCCGATGGCGACGGCCCGCCGCACCAGCGCCGCCGTGCCGGTGGCGCCGCCGCCGCTGCCGGAGGGGGCCGACCGCATTCCGCCGCTGACGCTGCGGACCGTGGTGCGCAAGCCGGCGGGCGGCCGCGTCCACGAGGTGCGACAGACCATCACCCGCAGCGCCGAGCGGATGCACGTCGCCACCACCAGCGGCGCGGAGTGGCTCTTCGAGCGCAACCCGCGCGATCCCCGTCGCGTCGACGGCCGCTACGTCGACCACGGGGCCAGGACGATCGTCTACTACAGCGACAGCGACCTGCGGAACGTGCTCGGCGTCGACGGCTGGGCGCGGCTGCTGACCCTGGGGTTCGACCAGCGGTCGCTCGGCGACATGACGCCGACCGGCACGGCCCGCACCATGGCCGGATTGCGGTTCGTGCGTCATGCCGGGCGTGACGGCGTCGTCTGGTGGAATCCCGAGGCGCTGCTGCCGATCGAGATGTCGAACCACGTCTCCGGCGGCGAGGCCCGGCTCGTCGTCGAGACCGTGTCGGCGACCATCGACGCCGCCAGACTGCGCGCGCCGAGCCAACGGTTCCCGGGCTACCGACAGGTCGAACTGGCTGAGTGGCTCGAGGCACACTGACCCCGGGCTGTTCGCCCGCCCCCCGTCCTGGCTATCGCTCCCCGAGCGCGCGCTCCAGCAGGTCTTCGACGCCGAGGATGCCGGCGTTGGCGCGCAAGTAGTCCACGTCGAGGTGCTGGCCCTGCACTCTGACGATGCCCAGGACATCCCGCCACTGCCGGTCCGACACGCCGCCGCCGCGCCGGTACCACCGCAGCTTCTGCAGCAGGATGTCCTCGGGCGGGTGGATGTGGAGGAGACGCCCGCCACCGACATCCACCGCCATCCGGCGCGCGAGCTGCTGGGCATCGAGCGGCGTGCCGCCGGCCACGAACAGGTCGATCTTGAGCTGCGTCGCGTGGTGGATGAGGTTGGCGGACGACTGCAGCCGGATGGCCCGCCGCAACGCCTCGGCATCGACGTAGAAGTCGTCCTGGAGGGCGCCGACCAGCGCCTCGACGTGCGACTCGCCGAGGGCCGCCACGATGTCCACGTCGATGGTCGAGCGCGGCTCGCCGGCGAACGACGCGGCGATCGAACCGCCGACGGTGTGGGCCACGCCGAGCCGATCCAGGGCGCCGACGACCAGGAGGGCCGTGTCGATGGCGTCGGCGCCGCGAGTCACGTCGTGAGGTAGGCCGCCGCGTCGGGGTAGGCCGCGACGGCCAGCTCCGCGCCGAACAGGACGATCGCGGCGCGCAGGACCACCTCGCGTTCGCCGGCCTCCGGATGACGATGGCGGATGCCGGCCAGGGTCATCTCGCGCGCGGCCGAACTCAGCGCCGTGACGGCGGCGAGCTTCTCGGCCGGCGACATCCGCCGCCACCCCTCGACCTGACGCGCCTCGACCTCGGGCGTCGTGTCGGCGGCCAGCGGCGTCCGCATCGCGCGATTATACGCGCCGCCCGGTCACCGCCGGCGCCAGCGCCGACCATGGATGGCCAGGTCGACCGCGTCGTCGGGCGAGGCGATCGACAGCCCGTCGGCACGCGCCTCGCGCACGAACGCGGCGCTCACGTTGTGGATGCGCATCTTCACCAGGTCGTCCCCGTCCACGGCCGTGAACCCGAGGTCGCGCATGTCGCGGATGAACGACGGGCGGACGCCGTGGATGCGGAACCGCACCAGGTCGTCGGCGTCGAGTCCGGTGTAGCCGAGTGTCCGCAGCTCGTCGATCTCGTGGAGGGTCACGCCGTGGATGCGCATGCGGACGTAGTCGTCGGCGTCGAGTCCGGCGAGATCGCGGCGCTGCAGGCCGGCGATGAACTCCGGCGTCACGCCGTGGATGCGCAGCCGCACCACATCGTCGACGTCGCTGGCGGCGAGGCCGGCGGCGCGCAGTTCGCGGATCCGCGCCGGCGTCGCGCCGTGGATGCGCATCTTCACCAGCTGATCGCCGGACAGGTCGCGGAAGCCCAGGGCCTCCAGCTCACGGATGCCGGCACCGCTGACCCCATGGATGCGGAAGCGCACCACCTCGTCGAGGTCGCGCGCGGGCTGGCCGGCGCCGCGGACGTCCCTCACGAACGTCGTGGTCACGTCCAGCACGGCGAGGCGCATCGTCTGCTCGCGCGGGAGGGCGGGGAAGCCCAGCCCGGCCATCGCCGACGCATAGACGGGGCTGGCGCTGAACGTGTAGCGTCCGGCGCCGCGGCCGTCGCTGAAGGAGCCGGTGAAGGTGAAGGTGCCAGCCTCCCGGACCAGGGTGAACCGCACGTCGGCGGCGGAGCCGTCGAGGGCGGCCTCGGGCAGACCTGAGAGGTCGCGCACCCGCACGCCAAAGCCCCAGCGATCGTGGTCGTCCGCGGTCCGCAGGTTCAGTTGGACGCGGGGCGTGCGGTCGTCGTCGCGCCAGCGGTTCCGGGTGTTGGCCGTCCAGGTGCCCGACCCCTGCCCGGCCGTCGCCGCCGCCGGTGCCTGTCCCGATTCGGACGACCCGGTGTCGAGTCGGCCCCGGGCCGGGAGTGTCAACACTGTGCTCAGCACCGCCGCCGCCAGTCCGAGGCTCCAGATTCCTGCGCGCATGGCTTTCACCTCGCGCATTGGACGGCCGGCACGCCCGTCGGGGTTGTCAGGGGTCAGACCCCTTTCTGGCCGGGCCTTGAATAGGGGTCAGAACCCCATTCTGGCCCGAGCCTGAATAGGGGTCTGACCCCTGTCTGGGCCGGGCCTGAACAGTGGCAGAAACTGCTCAGCCGAAAGTTGCGAACTCGATCTCGGGGTTCTGCTGGGTGATGTAGTTCAAGCCCCACTGCGATTCGAAGAGCAGCACTGGCCGTTCGTCGCGGTCCACGGCCCGCAACACCCCGGTGGAGCGGTTCTCCAGGTCGGAGAGCTGCCGCGCGTCGCACTTCACCCAGCGCAGCGCCACGTAGCCGATCGGCTCGACCTTGCAGTCGACGTTGTACTCCTGCTTGAGCCGGGCCTCGACGACCTCGAGCTGCAGCGGCCCGACGACGCCGAGGATCGGCTCGCGCCGGCCGTGCACCGGGAAGACCACCTGGATGAGCCCTTCCTCCTCCAGCTGGATGACGCCGGTGTCGAGCTGTTTGGAGCGCGTGTCGAGCAGCCGGACGCGGCCGAAGTGCTCCGGCGGGAAGCGCGGCACCGGCGGGTAGCGCACCGGCCGGCCGACGTAGAGCGTGTCGCCGATGGCGAACTTTCCGGGGTTGGGCAGGCCGACCACGTCGCCCGGCCAGGCGCGCTCCACGGTCTCGCGCTGGCCGCCGAAGAACCGGTAGGGCCGCGCCGCCCGCACCACCTCGTCGGTGCGGGCGTTGACCAGCGTCATGTCCTTCTCGAACACCCCCGAGCAGATGCGCACGAACGCCACCCGGTCGCGGTGCTTGCGGTTCATGTTCGCCTGGATCTTGAACACGAATCCCGACAGTCCCGGCGCCACCGGCGGCACCACGCCGCCGTCGGCGGTCTCGCGCGGCTGCGGCGGCGGCGCCAGATGCTCGAGCGCGTCGAGGATCGCCTCGAGTCCGAAGTTGTCGAGCGCACTGCCGAAGAACACCGGCGTCTGGCGCCCGGCCAGGTACTCCGCCTTGTCGAAGGGCGTGCCGGCCCCGGCGATGAGCTCGGTGTCGTGGACCAGCGCCTGGTGCAGCGACTCGCCGAGGAGCTCGACCAGCTGCGGATCGGCGACGTCGGTGGTGTGGACCGGGGCGCGGTAGCCGCCGCCGGGCACCTGTTCGTAGAGCCGCGTCTCGCGCGTCACCAGGTCGAAGACGCCGCGGAAGCGGTCGCCGCTGCCGATCGGCCAGTTGAGCGGCGCGGCGTGGATGCCGAGCACGTCCTCGATCTCCTGCAGCAGGTCGAACGGGTCGCGGCCCGGCAGATCGAGCTTGTTGACGAAGGTGATGAGCGGCAGGTGGCGCAGCCGCGCCACCTCGAAGAGCTTGCGGGTCTGGGTCTCGATGCCCTTGGCGGCGTCGATCACCATCACGGCGCTGTCCACCGCGTAGAGCGTGCGGTAGGTGTCCTCGCTGAAGTCCTGGTGGCCGGGGGTGTCGAGCAGCGTGACGTGACAGCCGCGCAGGTCGAAGTCCAGCGCCGCCGAGGTCACCGAGATGCCGCGCTCGCGCTCGACGTCCATCCAGTCCGACACGGCGTGTCGCTGTGTCTTTCGGCCGCGCACGGCGCCGGCCAGCTCGATGGCGCCGGCGTAGAGCAGCAGCTTCTCGGTGAGCGTCGTCTTGCCGGCGTCGGGGTGCGAGATGATCGCGAAGGTGCGGCGCCGGCTCACCTCGGCAGGCAGCCGGGTGTCGATCTGACCGGGGGACTCGAGCGGCGGAGCATCTGAAGACACGACCCACTAGGGTACCGTGACCGGCGCCCGCGGGTCGAATCTCCCACCGAGTAGGATAGGTCGCGTGCGAGCGGGTTCCACGCCATGGCTGACACCGCTGCTCGGCGGCCTGCTTGGCGCCGCGTTCTTCCTGGCCACTCTCGGCCCGGCGATCGTGCGGCCCGGCAACCTGGGCTGGCTGATGCGCCACGACACGCAGACCTACCTCCTGGCGTGGCACCACTTCCGGCGGGAACCATGGCAATGGCCGCCCGGCAAGGTCGTCGGCGTCGGCTACCCGGTGAGCACGTCGGTGGGCAACAGCGACGCCATCCCGCTCGTCGCGCTGCCGCTCAAGGCGTTCCATGGCTGGTTCCCCGACCCTGGCCAGTACCTCGGCGCCTGGCTGCTGGCCTGTTTCGTGCTGCAGGGCGTGTTCGGCGCGCTGCTGGTCCGCCAGGTCACCGCCGATCGCACGACGCAGGTGCTCGGCGCCGCGCTCTTCGTCCAGACGCCGGCGCTGCTCTTCCGCGTCGGCCACACCGCGCTCTGCGGCCACTGGCTGCTGCTGGCGGCGATCTGGGTGGCCGCGTCGCATCGCCAGCGCCCGTGGCGGTGGCGGCTCACCGCCTGGTGCCTGGTCGCGGCCGGCGTCGCGGCGACGCAGCCCTACCTCGCGGTGCTGGTCCTCGGCCTGGCCGCCGCCGACTTCGCCAGCGACGCGCTGTGGCCGCGCCCGTCGCCCGCCGCGGTGCCGGACGCCGCCGCGGGCTTCGGTGCGGTGGTAGTGGTGATGGTCGCCGTGTTCTGGCTGGCGGGCATCTTCCTGGTCGGCGGGTCGGACCTGGAGCGGGAGGGTCTCGGGTTCTACTCGATGAACCTGCTGGCGCCGATTATCAGCCTCGGGACCTCGGCGCTGCTGCCCGACATCCCCGCCGCCACCCCTGGCCAGTACGAAGGCATGCTCTACTTCGGCGCCGGGTGGCTGGCCCTGGCCCTGGCCGCTGCCGCCGCGGCGCTCCTCGGCAAGGGCACGGCGCCGTCCCTGCGACTGGGCTGGCTGGCCGTCGCGGTGTTCTGGCTCTACGCGTTGAGCCCGATGGTCACCGCCGGCTCGACCACCCTCGTCGATCTGCGCGCCTCGACGCCGGCAATCTTCTCGGTCTTCCGCTCGAGCGGCCGCTTCGGCTGGCTGGGCATGTACGTGATCTTCGCGACGGTGCTGGCCACGGTGGCCCGGACGCTGCCGCGCCGGACGGCGATCGGCGTCGTCGCCGCCGCCCTCGTGCTCCAGACCGTCGACCTGACGCGGATGTACACGGGCGTGCGGGCCCGCGAGCGGAGCGCCGAGTGGACGCGGTGGGAGGACCCGCTGACGCACCCGGTGTGGAACCTCGCCCTGCCGCACTACCGGCACCTGGTGATGGTGCCGGCCGACATGTGCGTCGGCGCCGAGACCGAGAACGCCGGGCCACATCTGCCGTTCTCGCTGCGCGCCGGCAGCCACGGGGTGACGATCAACTCGGGCAACGCCGGCCGCTACGACGGCGGCGCCGTCATCGCCTATTGCCTGGCCGCAGACGCCGCGATCCGCGCCGGGCAGGTCGCCGACGACAGCCTCTACGTGCTGACGCCGACGATGCGCGACGTGCTCGCGCGCGCCACCCGGACGCCGCTGGTGTGCGGCAGCGCCGACGGCTTCCAGCTGTGCGCCAGCGAGGCCAGCGCGCAGGCCTGGATCGAGCCCGCCCGCGCGGCCGGCTTCGCCGCCGTGTCAGCGCTGCCGGCCCGACGTTGACGCCGCCGCCGGCGCCAGCGTCGTCGTCCGCTCGGCCACCGACTCCACCTTCGCCCGCGAGTAGGCGACCGGGAAGTAGCGGCCGCGGGCCCACAACTCGAACAGGTCCCGGTAATGCGGATCGTCGGGATTGCCCGACTGCCCGGGCGTGTTCAGGCCGATGCTGTTGTCCCAGTCCTGGGTGTCGGCGATGATCTTGAGCGAGCCGCCCGAGGTCTGGTTGTCGTTGCCGCCGGTGGCGCTCACCGTCGTGCCGTCGCCGCCGCGCGGCAGCGGGCCCACCTCCAGCTTCTTTCGGGTTGCCTCGTTGACCGCCGGCGACAGCGGATGGCGGATGAGGGCGTGGTGCAGCGCCTCCGACCCCCAGCGCCAGGTGGCGACGTCGGGGCCGAAGCGCTTGACGCCGTCGGCGAAGCCGGCTTCGAAGCTCGACGCCACCAGCGCGTCTCGTGCCGTGATCGGGTCGGCGCCGAAGCGGCCGTCGGGGGCGTACATCCAGTCGATGATCTTCTTGAGGCCGACCAGATTGGCGGGCACGGCGGCGCGGGCGCTCTCCGGGATCACCTGGCGCCGCACGTTGGCATAGAGCTGGCGGGAGAAGAGCTCGAAGACGGCGGCATCGGCCGAGTCCTTGTCGAGGACGAAGTCCCACCGGAGCAGGCGATCGCGGGCGGCGGCCACTGCCGGGGTGGCGAAGGGCAGGTCGCGCAGCAACGGCACCAGGGCGCGGGCCGGCAGCGACAGGTCGTCGTTCTGGAGCCGCGCCACCTCGGCGACGCTGAAGCGCTTGCCCGAGCCGAGCACCTCTTCGATGCGCCGCGCCCGGTAGGGATCGGCCCAGGTCCAGTGGCGGGCCCTGTCGTAGGGGTAGTCGTTGGGGAAGAGATAGTGGTTGGCGGTGGCGATGTAGCCGCGGGCCGGGTTCTCCTGCGACGGCAGCGCCGTGATCGGCAGGAAGCCGTCCCACTCGAAGCGGCCGTCGCCGGGCACCGGCAGCAGGCCGCTCCACGACCGCAGCGGGGTGATGCCGGCGGCCTGCCAGCCGATGGTGCCGCTCCGGTCCACCCACACCATGTTCTCGGACGGCATGCGGTTGTAGCTGCACGCCTCGCGGAACTCCTCCCAGGTGCGGGCCTGGTTCATGCGCAGGCTGGAGAGATACGGCGCGCCGCCGGTCTCCATCCACGCCGCCCGCAAGGCGTAGGCGCGGCGGTTGGCGCGGTCCTCGTGCAGCACCGGGCCGTGGCGGGTGAACTTCAGCTCGACCCTGGCGTCGGGCTGGCCCTTCACCGGGATGGTGTCCGGTATCACCCGCATGGCCTCCCAGCGACCCTGATAGCGGTACTCGTTCGGGTTGGCGGGGTTGGTCTCGTAGACGTACAGGTCTTCGTTGTCGGACCCGAAAATCGTCAGGCCCCAGGCGCCGTGTTCGTTGTGGCCGATCGACACCCCGGGCAGCACCGGCTCGCCGCCGCCGATGACGTTCCAGCCCGGCGCCACCAGGTGCACCCAGTAGCGCAGCGACGGGGCTTCGATGACCCGGTGCGGGTCGTTGGCCATGATCGGGTGGCTGCTCTGGGTCAGCGCGCCGCTGATCACCCAGTTGTTCGAGCCGATGTCGGTGTCGACGATGCGGCCCGCCGTCGCGCCGACCGCTTCGGCGCCCGGGCTCGACCCGGCCGCGGCCATCGCCGGCGCGTCGGCGGCCGCGGCTCGCGCGCTCCCGCGATACGCCGCGGCGACGTCGCCGGGCTGGAACTCGATCGGGTCGCGGAACGCGTGGTAGAGCGCCAGCACGTCGGCGGGGAAGGTCCGCGGCTCGATGAGCGGGTCGAGGGCGATGGTCGGGGTGCCGCCCTCGATGTGGAGCAGCTCGCGCAGCTTCTCGGCGCTGCCCAGGGCGCCGATGGCGCGGACGTGAGTGGCCTCGTTGGGTACGTTCGAGGTCAGTGCCTGGTGGCGCGAGATCACCACCTGCGGCGTCCACTTGCCGGGCGTGATGCCGAGCATCGTGAACTCGATCGGCAGCGTCGCCGGATCGCGCAGCGCCTCGTCGACCATGGCGTTGACGCCGCGCACGTAGGCCTCGACGATGGCCTTGCCGCGCGGATGGTAGTGGTTCAACTCGGCGTCCATGTCGCCGCGGTACATGTGCAGGCGGGTGCCGATGTCGCGATTGAGCTCGCGCGGTCCGAGGATCTCGGCGACGGTGCCGGTGGCGCGGCGCCGCCACATCTCGAACTGGAACAGGCGATCCTTCGCGGCCAGGTAGCCCTGGGCCAGGAAAAGGTCGGCTTCGTTCCCGGCGTAGATGTGGTTGAGGCCCCAGCGATCGCGGATCACCTCCACCGGCTGGGTCAGCCCGGGCAGGGACAGGGTGTCGGCGGCGGCGCGCTGGGCGGCGAGGCGGCCCGGCATCACCCCCGTCGAGGCCACGGCGACGAGCGCCACTCCGACCAGTCGCGTCAATCTGCGCATCTCTCCTCCGCGCCGCCGGCATCCGGCGAATGCGGCGCAGTATACGCGCGATTCCAGGCTGGACCGAGGGTCAGTCGCGGCGGCGGCGGGGGGCCGTGGCGGCGCGTCCGGGCGGGCGCACCGGCTCGGCCAGGTCGAGGATCGCCTGCACCTTCTGATGCGCCTCGATCGGGTGGCGCAGCGGCTGTTCGCCGTTGATCTCGTATTCGTTCTGCCGGCCGTGCTTGCGGCGGGTGAGGTAGCCGGCCTCCTCGAGGTCGGCGACGATGCGCTGCACCGCCCGCTCGGTCACCCCGACCAGGGCGGCCACCTCGCGCAGGCGGAGCTCCGGCGCGCGGGCCAGGCACAGCAGCACGTGGCCGTGGTTGGTCAGAAAGGTCCAGCGGTGCGCCGGACCGTCGGCGGCCTTGCCAGGCACGGGGACATAATACATCAAAATCGCGTCTTTAGATACGCGACTTTGAATTCGTGTATTATGAGTGACATGTCGAGCGCCGCCCCCGCCCGTACCCGCCGCCCGGATGTGGCGGGGGTGCGGGCCATCGTCGAGTTCCTGGCCCGGGTCCACGAGGTGGCGCCGGAGCCGGCCGCGCTCGACGCGGTCAGCCGTCGGCTGGCGGCCGCGGCCGGCCCGCTCGAGGCGCTGTCGGCGCTGCAGGCCCTGACCGCCGAGGCCGGGCTGGCGACGGCGGTCGTCCGGCGCCCGCTCGGCGAGGTCATCCGCGACGCCGACCCGGCCTACCCGTGGGTGGCCGTCCGCGCCGGCGACGACGGGCGGGTCGAAGGGCTGGCGGTGTTCCGCGCCGCCGGCGGCGGCGTCGAGGTGGCCGTTCCCGGCCCGCACGGCCGCCCGGGGCGATGGTCGCGGCGCAGCCTGCGGCAGTGGCTGGGCGTCGCCGACGACAACGCGGTGGTCGAGTGGGTGCTCGCCGAGCCGGCCGCACCGCTGTCCGGGCTGCGTTCGGGCCCGGGCGGCACGGCGACGCCGTTCGCGCGCGTCCGCGCCCTGCTGCACGGCGAGCGCCGCACGCTGTGGGTGGCCGTCGTCTACTCGGTGGTGATCGCGCTCCTGTCGCTGGCGGTGCCGATTGCCGTCCAGTCGCTCGTCAACACCATCGCGTTCGGCAACGTGCTCCAGCCGCTGGTCGTCCTGACGGTGTTCGTGTTCGTCGCCCTGGGCTTCAACACGGTGATGAACGCCATGCGGGCGACCGTCGTGGAAGTGATCCAGCGGAGCATCTTCGCCCGCGTCGCCACCGACGTCACCTGGCGGCTGCTGCGGGTGCGGGTCGAGGCCTTCGACCGGCTGCATGGCCCCGAGCTGGTCAACCGCTTCTTCGACACGGTCACGGTGCAGAAGTCGGCGGCGCTGCTGCTCATCGACGGCCTCAGCATCGTCATGCAGACGGCGATCGGTATGCTGCTGCTCGCCGTCTACCACCCCTGGCTGCTGGTCTTCGACCTGCTGCTCATCGCGGCGATGGCCGGGATCGTCTTCGTGCAGGGGCGGGGGGCCGTGGTCACGGCGATCAAGGAGTCCAAGGCCAAGCACGCCCTCGAGGCCTGGCTCGAACACCTGGCCGCCCACCTGGTCACCTTCAAGTCGGCCGGCGGTGCCGCCTACGCCGTGCGCCGCTCGCATCGACTGCTCGAGAGCTACCTCGGCTACCGCAGCCAGCACTTCGCGATCCTCATCCGCCAGACGGTCAGCTCGTTCGCCCTGAAGGCCGCGGCCAGTTCGGCGCTGCTCGGCATCGGCGGCTGGCTGGTCATCAGCCGTCAGCTCACGCTCGGCCAGCTCGTCGCCAGCGAGCTGGTCGTGGCCGGGATGCTGAGCGCCTTCACCAAGTTCGGCAAGCAGCTCGAGGTCTACTACGACCTCTGCGCCGCCCTCGACAAGCTCGGCGGCCTCATCGACCTGCCGCTCGAGCGCAGCGGCGGCGACGCCGATCTGCCGGGCGACGGCCCGCTCGATCTGGAGCTGCGGGACATCGAGGTCACCTACGAGGACGGCGACCGGCCGGCGCTGCGCGTCCGTCACTGGGCGGTGGCCGCCGGGGAACGCGTCGGCGTCACCGGACCGCACGGCGCCGGCAAGAGCACGCTGGCCGACGTGCTGTTCGGCATGCGCCAACCGGGCGCCGGCGCGATCCGTCTGCACGGCGTCGACCTGCGCCACGTGCCGCTGCCGGCGATGCGCCAGCAGGTGGCGCTGGTGCGCGGCGTCGAGCTGTTTCCGGGCTCGATCCTCGACAACGTGCGGCTCGGCCGCGACGAGCTGTCGCACGCCCAGGTGACCGCGGCGCTGGATGCCGTCGGGCTGCTCGACGAACTGCAGCGGCTGCCGGACGGCCTCGACACCGAGCTCCACCCGCACGGCCGCCCGCTGTCCCACCGCCAGGCGTGCCGGCTGATGATTGCCCGCGCGATCGTCGGCCGGCCGCGGCTCGTCGTCCTCGACGGCATTCTCGACCAGATCGACCGGCCCGACGACGAGGCGCAGCTGGCCGCCCTCCTGTTCGCGCCCGACGCGCCGTGGACGGTCGTCTGCATCACCGATCGGCCGGCGTTGCTGGCCCGCTGCACCCGGGTCGTCGAGCTGCACGACGGCGAGATGCGCCCGGTGTCGCTGGAGGCACGGCGATGAGCGCTCCGCGCCCGGCCTGGCACATGGACGAGCGGCTGGCGCTGCACAGCGTGCAGGTGCCGCGGGCGGCGCGGGTCCTGGCCCGGCTGCTGGTCCTGCTGCTCGTCGTGCTCGTGCTCGGCCTGACCCTCACGCCGTGGCGGCAGACCATTCTCGGCGCCGGCCGCGTGATCGCCTTTCACCCGGAAGAGCGGCTGCAGGAGATCGAAGCGCCGCTCGACGGCCGGATCGTCAAGTGGCACGTGGTCGAAGGCGCCAGGGTCGAGAAGGGCGACCCGATTGTCGACCTCACCGACAACGACCCGGCGATCCTCGAGCGGATGCGCGAGGAGCGGGCGCAGATCGTCGGCACCATCGAGCAGGGCGAGGCCCGGGTGGCCTCGCTCGGCGATCGCATCGCCGGGCTCGACGAGACGTTGACGGCGAGCGTGGCGGCGGCCGAGCTGCGCGAGCAGATGGCCCGCCAGCGGGTGACCGCCGCCGAGCAGGGCCTGACCGCGGCCCGGGCGGCCAAGGTCACCGCCGACCTCAATCGTGACCGGCAGCGGGCCCTGGCCGACAAGGGCCTCACCTCCACGCGCAACGTCGAACTGGCCGACCTCGAGGCCGCCACCCGCGACGCCGAGGTCGATCGCAGCGTCGCGACGCTGAACGCGGCGCAGAGCGAAGCGGCGTCGATGCGCGCCGAGCTGGCCCGCACTCGCGCCGACGCTCGCGCCCGGGTCGACGAGGCGCGGGCGTCGCTGGCCTCGGGCCTGAGCGACCTCGCCAAGGCCCGGGCCGAACTGGCCAAAATGGACGTCCGGCTGGCCCGACAGCAGACCCAGCAGGTCGTGGCCCCGGTCGACGGCACGGTGCTGCGCGTGCTCGGCCGCCAGAGCGGCGAGCTGCTGAAGGCCGGGGCGCCGCTGGCGGCGCTGGTGCCGGAGTCGCGCCAGGACGTCGTCGAGCTGTGGGTGGACGGCAACGACATGCCGATGGTCATGCCCGGTGCCGAGGTGCGGCTGCAGTTCGAAGGCTGGCCGGCGCTGCAGTTCTCGGGCTGGCCGTCGGTGGCCGTCGGCACCTTCGGCGGCCGGGTCAAGCTGGTGGACCCCACCGACAACGGCCGCGGCCGGTTCCGCGTCCTGGTCGAGCCCGATCGCGCCGACGATCCCTGGCCGTCGCGCCGGTTCCTCCGCCAGGGCGTCCGCGCCAACGGCTGGGTGCTGCTCAACGTCGTGCCGATCGGCTACGAGCTGTGGCGGCAGTTCAACGGCTTCCCGCCGGTCATCGCCCCCGACGAGCCCGGGGCCACCGGCTTCGACCCGGTCGCGGCCGAGTCGGGGAGCGGCGGTGCGGGTGCCGGGGACGGCAAGAAATGACTCGCGCGCTTCGCCGGGCCCTGGCGCTGATGCTGTCGCTGCCGGCGACGGTGGCCGCCCAGCCGGCGGCCCTGTCGGCCGACGAGCTGCTGCGGGCCGTCGATCGCGCGTTGCCGCTGGTCGAGCAGGCGCGCCAGGAGGTGGTGGCGGCCGAGGGCGAGCTGCGCGAGGCCGCCGGCGCCTTCGACGTGACGGTCGGCGCCGCGGCCAAGCGCACGCGCGGGTTCTACGACAACGACCGGTTCGGCGCCTACGTCGAACAGCCGCTGGCGCCCTGGGGGCTCAACGTCTACGGCGGCTACCGGGCCAGTCGCGGCCTGTTCGCCCCCTACGACGGCCTGGCGGCGACGCTGTCCCGGGGCGAGCTCAGCGCCGGGTTCGACCTGCCGCTGCTGAAGCACCGGGCCATCGACGGCCGCCGCGCCGCTCGCGCCGTGGCCGAACTCGGCGTGGACGTCGCCGGCCGCCGCCTCGAGAAGACGCGCCTGACGTTGTTCAAGGATGCGCTCGCCGCCTACTGGGACTGGGCCGCGGCGGGCCAGCAGCTGCGCATCGCCGGCGCCCTGCTCGACCTGGCCGAGGCCCGCGATCAGCAGCTCGCCGACGCCGTCGCGCTCGGCCAGACCGCCGCCATCGAGCGGACCGACAACCGCCGCGCCATCCTGCAGCGCCGGGCGGCGCTGGTGGCCGCCGAGCGGGCGGTGCAGCGGCAGGCCATCGACGTGTCGCTGTACCTGCGTGGCCCCGACGGCGCGCCGCAGCGGCCCGCGCTGGCGCGAGTGCCCCCGCTGCCGCCCCCCGATGCGGACGTCGCCGGCGACGAGGCCACGCTGGTCGCCGCGGCACTGCAGCGGCGTCCGGAGCTGGCGGCGCTCGCCGCCAAGCGCCGCCAGCAGGAGGTCGAGCTGCGCCTGGCCGAGAACAGCCGGCTGCCGTCGCTCACCTGGTTCGCCGATGCCGCCCGCGACCTCGGCGACGGCACCGCCAGCCGGGCCGGCGCGTCGTTCGAAACCGGGCTGTCGTTCTCGCTGCCGGTGCAGCGCCGGCAGGCGATCGGCAAGGTCATCCAGGCGCGGGCCACGCTCGCGGTCATCGATCAGGACATCCGCTGGATCCAGGACACCATCCGCGCCGAGGTCCAGGACGCACTGAGCGCCCTCGCCGCGGCCCGCGCCGCGCTCGACCTGGTGCGCGAGGAGGTGGCGGTGGCGCGCCAGCTGGAGGGCCTGGAGCGCGACCGCTTCGCGCTCGGCGACTCGACGCAGTTCGTCGTCAATCTGCGCGAGCTGGCCACCGCCGACGCCGCCGTGCGCGAAGCCCGGGCCCTCGCCGACTACCAGAAGGCGCTCGTCGCCGTCGAGGCCGCGACCGGCCGGCTGGTCGACCGGGTGCCCCGGCCCTGAACGGGCCGCACGGCTATACTGCGAGGGAATGCGCTTCGCACCGGAATACGTCTCCAACGTCCTCACCGACAACTTCGAGGACGCCAAGACGCTGCTCCTCGCTCCCCTGATGTCGATTCACTACGCGCACCTGGTGATGCTCACCGAGCAGCGCATCATCTCGCGCGACGACGCCCGCGCCCTGCGCCAGGCGCTCGACGGCATCTCGATCGACGCCGTCCGCGAGGTGGAGTTCGACCCGACCTGCGAGGATCTGTTCTTCTACCTCGAGCGCCTGATCGCCCAGGGCGCCGGCGAGCACGCCGCCGGCCGCCTGCACACCGCCCGCAGCCGCAACGACATCGACATGACGATGTACCGCATCCGCCAGCGCGAGTTCATCAGCGGCCTGGCCGAGGCGACACTGGGGCTGCGGCGGGCACTGCTCGATCTGGCGGCGCAGCACACCCACACGATCTACGGCGCGCACACCCACACCCAGCCGGCGCAGGTGTCGACCATCGCGCACTACCTGCTCGGCGTCATCGAGCAGCTCGAACGCGACGCCCGGCGACTCGAGGCGGCGTATCGGTCGACCAACCTGAATCCGCTCGGCGCCTGCGCCATCACCGGCACCGGGTTCCCGATCGACCGCCACCGCACCAGCGAGCTGCTCGGCTTCGACGGCCCCACCGGCAACACCTACGGCAGCATCGCCACGGTCGACTACCTGCTCGAGAGCGTGTCGGCGACGGCCATCGCGCTGGTCGGCCTCGGCCGCGTCGTGCAGGACCTGCTGCTGTGGGGCACGATGGAGTTCGGCTACCTGCGGCTCGCCGACGGGTTCGTGCAGTCGAGCAGCATCATGCCGCAGAAGCGCAACCCGGTGGCGCTCGAGCACGCCCGCGCCATCGGCAGCAAGGCGATCGGCCAGGCCCAGGCGATCCTCACCACGGTGCACAACACGCCGTTCGGCGACATCGTCGACACCGAGGACGACCTCCAGCCGCTGGTGGCGTCGATGTTCCGTGACGGCATCCGCATGGTCACCCTGGTGGCGGCGGCGCTCAAGGACGCCCAGTTCGACGTCGATCGCCTGGCGGCGCGCGCCGGCGACGGCGGCACGACCATCACCGAACTGGCCGACACGCTGGCCCGCGACCACGGCATGCCGTTCGTCACCGCGCACAAGATCGCCGGGCAGGTGATCCGCGGCCGCTACGACCGGCCGGGGGTGTCGGTGGCCGAGCTGCTGACGGCGGCGTCGACGGCGGTGCTCGGCGCGCCGGTGGTCTACGACGACGCGCGCCTCGAACAGGTGCTCAGCCCCCGCCACTTCGTCGAGATCCGCAAGACCCTCGGCGGCCCGGCTCCGGAGCGGACCAGCGAAGCGATCGACGCTGCGCGGGCGGCGCTGGCCGCCGACGAGGCGTGGTGGACGGGCCGTCGCGACGCCCTGGCCCGCGCCGCGACCCTGCTGCGCGAGGAGGCCGGCCGCCTGTGAGCGTCGGCTCCAAGGACTACGTCCGCGTCATGGCGGTGTGGGTTGCCGTCCTGGTCGCGCTCTACGCCTTCCAGGAGTACTTCACTCCGTGAGACGGGCGTTCTCCCTGGTCCCCGGTCCCCGGTCCCCGGTCCCCGTCGATGTCGTGGATTGACTGGGCGATCATCGCCGCCTATCTGACCTGGATCGTCTGGGACGGCCTGCGGCCGTCCAAGGGCGAGAGCAAGCTCGAAGGGTACCTGCTGGCCGGCCGCAGCCTGCCGTGGTGGGCCGTCGGGCTGTCGGTGATGGCCACGCAGTTGTCGGCGATCACCATGACCACCACCACCGGCCAGGGCTACGCCGAGGGCATGCGCTTCCTGCAGTTCTACTTCGCGCTGCCGCTGGCGATGATCGTGCTGTCGGTGACGCTGGTGCCGTTCTTCCACCGCGCCAGGGTCTTCACCGCTTACGAGTACCTCGAGCAGCGCTACGACGCCAAGACGCGGGCGCTGACCTCGCTGCTGTTCCTGGTGTCGCGGGCCATGAGCACCGGCGTCGTCATCGCCGCGCCGGCGGTGATCCTCAGCGTGATCCTCGGCCTGAGCGTCACCAACACGTGCCTGTTCATCGCCCTGCCGACCGCCCTCTACACCATGGTCGGCGGCGTCGAGGCGGTGGCGTGGACCGACGTCAAGCAGATGGTGCTGATCGTCGGCGGCCTGGTCGCCGCCGTCGTGATGCTGGTGGCCGGCCTGCCCGGCGATGTCGGCCTCGTCGATGCCCTGCACCTGGCCGGCGCCACCGGCCGCCTGCAGACCTTCGACTTCCGCTTCGACGTCACCGACCGCTTCAACTTCTGGTCGGGGACCATCGCCGCGTTCTTCCTGTTCTGCTCCTATTTCGGCACCGACCAGAGCCAGGTGCAGCGCTATCTGGCCGCCAAGTCGGTCGACGAGGGGCGGACGTCGCTGCTGATGAGCGCCTACTGGAAGATCCCCCTCCAGGCGCTGGTGCTGCTGGTTGGCGTGCTGATGTTCGTCTATTTCGTGTTCACGCCGCCGCCGCTGCTCTTCAACCGCGTGCACGAGGGCGCCGTCAAGGCCAGCCCGCGCGCCGCCGAGTACGCCGCCGCCGAGGCCCGCTTCGCCGCCGCCTTCGCCGCGCAGCGCGAGGCCGGGGCCAACCTGGTGCGGGTGCGCCGGGCCGGCGACGCCGCCGGCATCGAGGAGTACACCGCGGCACTCGGCGCCGCCGGGGCCGAGGTCCGCGCCGCCCGCGCCGACGCGGTGGCCATCACCAAGGCGGTCTCGGGCGAGAGCGCCTACACCGACGTCAACTACGTGTTCCCGACCTTCATCCTCGAGCACCTGCCGGTCGGCCTGGTCGGCCTGCTCATCGCCGCCATCCTCGCGGCGGCGATGTCGACGATCGCCGCCGAACTGGCCTCGCTGTCCACGGCGACGGTGATCGACTTCTACCGGCGCTGGGTGGCGCCGGAGGCCACCGAGGATCGCCTGCTGGTGGTGTCGCGGCTGGCCACGGCCGGCTGGGCGGTGTTCGCCAGCGTCGTCGCCATCTACGCCGTCAACCTCGGGGCCCTCATCGAGGTGGTGAACCGCTTCGGCTCGTACTTCTACGGCTCGATCCTCGGCGTCTTCATCCTGGCCATCGCCTTCCCGCGCACCAACGGCCACGGCGCGTTCGCCGGGCTCATCGGCGGCATGGTGGCCGTGTGGTTCGTCGCCACGCAGACGCCGGTCGAGTTCCTGTGGCTCAACATCGTCGGCGCCGCGGCGGTGTGCCTGGTCGGCGTCCCGGTGAGCGCGCTCACCGGCGGCCGGCCCCCGGCGCGGTGATCGGCCGGCGGCCATGGCCAACCGTCCAATCCTCATCGCGCTCGGCCTGGTCGTGCTGGTGATGGTGGTGTCGTGGGCGCTCGGCGAGGCGCTGCGCCAGCGCAAGACGACGAAGCGGCGGCCGAAGCCGCGACGCTGACCGTGGTCGTCAGCTCGAGATCCTGTCCAGGCCGTCCTTGCCGATGACGACGTTCCAGCAGAGCAGCTCGTACTGGGCGATGTGCTTGAGGTAGAACGGGTCGTGGTCGCGGACCGCGTCCAGCGCCCGCTGGGGATCCTCGTCGGGCACCTTGAGCAGGAAGATGCCGCCGAAGCGCGGATCCATGGGGCCGGCGGCGACCAGCGTGCCCTCGGCCTTCAGCTGGCGCAGGTAGGCGCGGTGCTCTTCGGTGACGGCTTCGACTTCCGGGATCGGGCGGCGATAACGGACGAGCGCGATAGCATACATGGCGGATCTCGTGGCCGGGATGCCGGGCCCGGATGACGACCCGGGCCGGCCCGTGCCGCGGACAGTCTATGCCACTCTCACATGCGATCCTCGCCATGGTGCTCGCGCTCGGTCTGCCCGGCGGCGGCGTCGCGCAGTCCCTGCTCAACTGGTCGGCCGACGACGGCGCGCGCATCGCCGCGCTCGAGAAGGCGGGCCGTCGGATCGAGGGCCGCTCGATGGTGGTGTGGCACCCGGTGTCGCTGCCGCCGTCGAATGCCGACCGGCTGCTGCGCCGGCTCGACCCGGCCATCGCCGCGCTGCGGGCGCGCGTCGGCACCCATCCGTGGCAGGTCGTGCCCACCGAGCGGATCACGTTCTACCTGAGCGACGACACGTTCGTCTCGCACGCCACCGGCAAGGCCGCGGTGTTCGTGCCGATGGCCCGCGTCCTCGACGGCCGGGCACCCTATCTCCACGAAGCCGCCCACGAGCTGCTGGCCTCGTCGGCGGTGGATCCGGCCCCGCCGGGCGGCGGGCCGCCGCAGCGGCGGCCGCTGTGGCTGACCGAGGGGCTGCCCGACTACGTCGCGGAGCTGGTCGCCACCGAGGTCGGGATGACCGAGACGGGCCCCTTCGCCACCGGCGGGCTGCGCGGTGCCGACACGGTCTGCGCCGATCGGGCGCGCACGGCCGACGGCGCGACGATGCTGCCGTTTGTCGGCGGCCCCGGCCGGCCCGACGTGCTCTTCACCACCGACCGCGCCCGCTTCGCGCCGACCTTCTACACCTGCGCGCTGTCGTTCACGAAGTTCCTGGCCGATCGCGCCGGACTCGACGCGCTCGTCGCCCTGTTCGGCGTGCCGCCATCACAGGCTGCCGCCGGCCTCGACGCGCTGGGCGATGGCCCGCTCGCCGCCCACCGCGCGGCGTGGCTGGCGGCGATCGGGTTGCCGTAGATCAGCGGCGCGCGGCGCGGTCGGTGTCGGCACCGTTCTGCAGGTGCGCCCGCCACCAGGCCAGCTCCTGCTGGTAGCGGTGCACCGTGTTCCACGGCGTCCAGCCGCCGTGGTAGCTGTCCGGGTAGCGGACGAAACGGGCCGGCACCTTGAGCTTCTTCAGCGCCGTGTACATCTGCTCGCCCTGCTCGATCGGCACCCGCAGGTCGGCTTCGCCGTGCACGAACAGCGTCGGCGTGGTGACCGTGGCGGCGTGCATCACCGGCGACCACTTGAGCAGCGCCTCGGCGCCCCTGGCCTCCCACGGCGTGCCGCCGAACTCGCTTTCCTTGGTGCGCGGGATGTCGGCGGTGCCGTAGTCGCTGACCCAGTTGGAGATGCCGGCGCCGACGATGGCGGCGCGGAAGCGCGTGGTCTGCGTGATCACCCAGTTGGTCAGGAACCCGCCGTAGGAGTAGCCGGTGACGCCGAGCCGCGTCGGATCGACCGGATAGCGGCCGACGACGTAGTCCACGCCGGCCATGACGTCCTCGTAGTCGCGTCCGCCCCAGCCGCCCCACGTGTCCCACAAGTGCTGCTCGCCGTACTCGGTCGAGCCGCGCGGGTTGGTGTAGAGCACGGCGTACCCGGCCGCCGCCCACGACTGGAACTGCACCGAGAAGTCGTGGCCGTAAGCGCTGTGCGGGCCGCCGTGGATGGCGAGGATGAGCGGCACCTTGCGGGTCGCGTCGGCCCCGGCCGGCAGGATCACCCAGCCTTCCACGGCGGCGCCGTCGCGGCTCGTGAAGCGGATCGGCTCGGCCGGCCGCGGGCGGATGGCGGCGACCAGCGCGTCGTTGAACGAGGTCAGCCGCTGCTCGCCGCTGCCGTCGAGACCGGCGACGTAGACCTCGGGAGGATGGGTGGCGTCGCCGGCCACGTAGGCGACGCGGTCGGCGTCCCAGGCGATCGAGGCGTCGGCGAGGCGGCGGGCGCCACGGGTCACCTGCTCCACGGCGCCGCCGGTCAGCGGCACTCGGAACAGGTGGGTGGCGCCGGCCACGCCGGCCATGAAGGTCACGACCCGGCCCTCGGGAGCGATGCGCGGCGGACGCGGGATGTAGTCCCACGACGCGGTCAGGTTGACCGGGGCGCCGCCACCGGCGGGGAAGCGGTAGAGATCGGTGGCGGAGCCGTGGGTCTGCCGGGCGGCGAGGATCTGGTTCAGGCTCTGCTCCCGCAGCGCCACGATCGAGCCGTCGGCGGCCCAGATCGGCGCGCCGTGATCGAAGCCGTCGTCGGTGAGGCGCGTGGTGCGGGCGTCGAGGTCCACCGTGAAGAGGTCGGCGCGCTCGTAGACGTACTCGTCACGCTGCGACAGGTCGGCGGTGAAGACCAGCGCGCGGCTGTCGGCACGCCACGACGGCTCGCGCACGTCCACCCCCAGTGTGGTGAGCTGCCGCGGCACGCCGCCGTCGCGGCCGACGACGAACAGCTCCTGCGGCGGCGTCGCCTGCGGATCGCGCGGGTCGGGCAGGTAGCCGCGGCCGTCGAAGCGGGCGTTCATCCAGTCGTAGACCCGGCCCTTGAAGCGCTCGTCGGTGAGCGTCTCGAAGGCGGTTCGCGCGGCCGCCGGCCGCGGTGGCGCCGGCGCCACCGCCTTGGTGAAGGCGATCCATCTGTTGTCGGGGCTGAACACCGGCGCGCCCTCCACGCCGGCGATGCGGAAGGCCTCGCCGCCCGGGCCGTCCATGCGCAGGAACCACACGCTGTCGGTGACCGGCCCGCCCGCGTCGACGGCGGCGCGCCGCGACGTGAAGGCCAGCAGGCGCCCATCGGGGCTCCAACGCGGCGATGACGACGACAGCGCCGGGTTGGTCAGGCGTCGGGGCGGCGACGAGCCGTCGGCGGCCGCGATCCAGATGTCGCTGTGCCGGCGGTTCTCGCTCTCGACGATGACCGTGCGCACGAAGGCGACCCAGCGGCCATCGGGCGACAGCGCGGTGCCGTTGACGGTCTCGACCCGGTAGTAGTCGGCGAGGGTGATCGGCCGCGGGGTCTGCGCGGCGGCGGGGAGTGTGGCGACCAGGACGAGGCCGAGCCAGAGCGGGAGTCGGCGGAGAATCATGCGCACCTCGCGGGACGGGACGGCGTGCGCGCAGTCTACCGCGACCGGAGCCGCCGGCTGGCGGAGCGGCCGAAAAAGGAGAAGGGCATCCGCTGGTCAGGATGCCCTTCTCGGTCCACACACAGCCACCTCGCCGGTCGGGAACGGCCGACGATCGCGTGTGGGCCGTCGTGACAGGCCGCGTCGGCGACCCGCTCAGCGCCCATGCCAACCCGACGGCGGCACGAGTCCAGCATCCCTGACGCGCGACGCGGTTGCCGGGCCGGCAACGGCGCGCGCGGGCCACAGGCCCATGGATGCGACGTCGAGTGCGCCTGGCCGTGATGGCGTCAGGTGCGGAGCGGGCCGTCTAGCACGGCCGCGACTGGCCCGGTGGATCAGTGCTCGGGACTTTCGTCACGTGCGACCTCCTTTCCGAACCGGGGCCCGTGAGGTGTTCGAGGTGCATCCGGCCCCGTCGCCTGGCGGCGAGTGATGCATCTAGTCGCACCCTACGCCTCGCTCCCGCGCCTGTCAAGCCACCCGCGAGCGTTCGCGGAGACACATGTCACGGCGTCGTCCCCGGGCCATAATCCCGCGCACGGAGGTTCCGATGCCGATGTCCGTCGCCGCCACCCCCCCGCGCGCCGTTCGCGGGCTCGTCCTCGTCGTGCTGCTGGTCGGCGCCGCGGCATTGGCCGGCGCGCAGACGTCGCCCGCCGATCGCGTGGCGCGCGATCCCGAAGTCCTCGGCGCCCAGCGGCTGTTCACGGCCTGGCTCGAGGGGCAGATGCTGTCGCGCCACCTTCCGGGCATCGCCGTCGGCGTCGTGGCCGACCAGGATCTCGTCTGGGCGCGGGGCTTCGGCTTCGCCGACACCGCCGCCAGGGTGGCGATGACGCCGCAGACGAAGTTCCGCATGGCGTCGCACAGCAAGCTCTTCACCGCGACCGCGGTGATGCAGCTGCGCGAGCAGGGCAAGCTCGGCCTCGACGACCCGGTAACCAGGCACCTGCCCTGGTTCCGGGTCGTCGCCGCCGATCCCGACGACCGGCCGATCACCATCGAGGAGCTGCTGACCCACGGCTCCGGGCTGCCGCGCGAGGCCGGCTCGCACTGGACCGACTTCGATTTCCCGACCACCGACGAACTGCGCGGGCTGCTGCCGGACCGCCACGCGCCGTTCTCGCCCGACGTGCGCTGGAAGTACTCCAACCTCGCCTATGCCGTGGCCGGCCTGGTCATCGAGGCGGTGAGCGGCCAGTCGTGGGCCGACTACGTCCAGCAGCACATCTACGCGCCGCTCGGCATGACCTCGTCGAGCGTCGACCGCGACGTGCCCGGGCTGGCCGTCGGCTACGGGCGGCGCATGCCGGACGGCAGCCGCGCGACCAACCCGTTCATCGACGCCCGCGGGATGGGTGCGGCCACCGGCATCACCTCCACCGTCGAGGACATGGCGCGCTTCGCGTCGGCGCAGTTCCGGCGCGGCCCGTCGGGCGGCGGCCGCATCCTCAGCACCGGCTCGCTGCGCGACATGCACCGGGTGCGCGTGCTCGAGGACAACTGGACGCAGGGCAACGCCATCGGCTTCGCCGTGCGTCGCGACCGCGACACCGTCTACGTGCAGCACGGCGGCAGCTATCCCGGCTACCAGACCCAGACCGTGCTGCAGCTCGACGGCAAGGTGGCGGTCATCGTGCTCACCAACGCCGACGACAGCAACCCGGGCGCGATCGCCACGCAGCTGATGCGCACGGTCGGCGCGGCGGTGGCCAAGGCGTCGGCGCCGCAGGGCGACGATGCGGCATCGGCCTGGGATCCGTCGTGGTCGCGATTCGCCGGGCTGTATCGCGGCCGCGGCGGCGAGTCGCACGTCGTCGAACTGCACCGGCGGCTGGTGGTCATCAACCCCAGTGGACCGAACCTCGACAGCCCGGTGCAGCTGGTGCCGATTGGCAACGGCCAGTTCCGTTACACCGCGCCGACCGGCGGCGGGCCGGTGGGCGAGGTCGTCCGCTTCGTGGAGGAGGGCGGCCGGGTGGTGCGGATGATCACCGGCGACAGCTACGTCGAGCGCGTGCAGTAGGCAGAAACGTCAACAAGGCTGGCCTGACCCCTACTGTGACTTGTAGACTCGGCCGCCCTGCATCACGAACCGGACGCGCTCCAGCTCGGTGATGTCGGTGAGCGGATCGCCGGCCACGGCGATGAGGTCGGCGAAGCGTCCTGGCTGCAGTGTTCCGACACGGTCGCTCCAGCCGATCGCCTCGGCGGCGATGCGGGTGGCGCCTTCGATTGCCGCCATCGGCGTCTGGCCCAGGCCGACGCGGAGCGTGAACTCGCGCGCGTTCTCGCCGTGCGGGAAGACGCCGGCGTCGGTGGCAAACGCGATCGGCAGGCCGTGGGACAGCGCCGTCCTGAACGCCTTCTCCTGCGTGCCCTGCATCGCCTTCTCGCGTTCCACCTGGTGCGCGGGGATGTTGAGCGCCTCGTTGTCGTTGAGGATGGTGTGGCCGACGTAGAGCGTCGGAGCGAAGTAGGTGCCCCGGGCCTTCATCATCCGCGCCGCTTCGTCGTCGAGCATGCTGCCGTGGTCGATGGTGCGGACACCGGCGCGGACCGCCGCCTTGATGCCCTCGGTGCCGTGCGCGTGGGCGGCGACGAACCGTCCCCAGCGGGTCGCCTCCTCGACGGCCACCGCCAGCTCCGCATCGGAGTACTGCTGCGCCCCCGGCGGGATGCCCTTCGACATCACCGCGCCGGTGGCCAGGATCTTGATGAAGTCGGCGCCGTTCTTGAGGTTGGTGCGGGTCACCCGCCGCACCTCGTCGACGCCGTCGGCGAGGTTGCGGACGATCGGCACGTCGACGTAGATCGAGAACTGCCGGGCATCGCCGGCGCCACCGGTGGCCGAGACGTAGTTGCCGGCCACCTGCAGCCGCGGTCCCGGCACCGAGCCCTTGTCGATGGCGTAGCGCAGGTCGATGTCCACGTAGGGCCAGGTCGGGCCCATGTCGCGCGCGGTGGTGAACCCGGCCATCAGGGTGGTGCGGGCGTTGACCGCGCCGTAGATGGCGGCGCGGCCGGGCGTGGTGCTGAGCAACGCCGCTTCCCAGTTGGTGCCGACCTCGTCGGTGAGGTGCGTGTGGAGGTCGATGAGTCCCGGCAGGACCGTGCTGCTGCCCAGGTCGATGACCTCGTCGGCGGTCATCCCCGCGGCCGGGCCGATCCGCTCGATGCGCTCGCCCCGGATGAGCACGCCGCCGTCACGGATCGGCGCGCCACCCAGCCCGTCGATGACGCGCGCGGCCGTGACGAGCACCGTCCGGTCGGTGACCGCGCGCTGCGCGGCGTGCGGTGCGGCGGCGAGCAGGGCGAGCGCGACGAGCGCCGCCCAGCCGGTGATGCCGACGACGCCGTCGCGGTGGGAGGACGTGGACATGGGCGGACACTACCACGCACGGCCGCGCCGTCATCGCGGATCGCGGCACCCGACGTCCCGGAAGCGGACACCTGAGGCGGGGCCCCGGGCGTTCGGGACGCCTTGACCCGCGGATTTCGCGCCGTTCTGCCGGGCGTCGGCCGGTGACGTCACTGGCACGGCTCTCGCTCCCGCTGGCCGGTCATGGATCGCCCCCGCACCCGGACACGCCGTGCCGCCTGGCCGGCCGCGGTAACGCGGTGGGTGGTCGGCGTGGGCGCGGGTCTGACGTCGTTGCTGGCGCTCGCGGCGTGGCTGCTGTTCTCCGATCCGGTCGTCGCCGCCGACGTCGCCACGTCCGGTGATCTCCTGCCGCTGGTGGAGGCGATGCTCGAAACGCTGCGGGCGGCGCTGGCCGGCTGGCTGGCGATGCTCTAGCCGCCCCACGGAGCGGGCAGCTCTGTCCGCGCGTGCCGCTCAGAGCGCGGCGGCCGCCTCGCGAATCGCGGCGGCGAAGCGGTCCACCTCGGCGTGACTGGTGCGAAACGAGGTGAGCAGGCGGATGAACACCTCGTCGTCGCCGACCCGGTCGGTGCCCGGTCCCTCGCCGGGCCACTCGAGATAGTGCGCGCCCCGGGACCGCAGCGCGGCGTGCAGCGCGGCCGGGACGATCGCGAACACCGCGTTGGCCTGGGCCGGCAGCGGCAGGCGCACGGCCGGGATGTCGCGCAGCCGTGCCGCCAGGCGATCCGCGGCGGCATTGGCGTGACGGGCGTTCGCCAGCCACCGATCGGCGTCGAGATAGGCGAGCATCTGCGCGGCGAGGAAGCGGCCCTTCGACACCAGCTGGCCGGCGCGCTTGCGGCGGTAGCGGAACTCGTCGGCGAGCGCGCGATCGAAGAACACCACGGCTTCGACGCCGAGGGCGCCGTTCTTGGTGGCACCGAACGACAGCACGTCCACGCCGGCGCGCCACGACAGCTCGGCGGGCGACACCCCGGCGTGCACCAGCGCGTTGGCGAAGCGGGCGCCGTCCATGTGCACGTGCAGACGATGGGTGTCGGCGAGCGCCGCCAGCGCCGCCACCTCGTCGGCACCATAGACCGTGCCGAGCTCGGTGGCTTGCGAGAGCGACAGCACCCGCGGCCGCTGCTCGTGCTCGCCGCGGCCGAGCGTCGCCAGCATCGCCGCGACGGCGCCCGGCGTCAGCTTGCCGGCCGGGGCGCGGACCCCGAGCAGCTTGGCGCCGCCGGTGAAGAGCTCGGGCGCGCCGCATTCATCGGTGGCGAGGTGCGCTTCGTGATGACAGACCACCGCGCCGTGCGGCGGGCAGCAGGCGGCCAGGGCCAGCGCGTTGGCCGCCGTGCCGGTGACGACCAGATAGGCGTCGAGATCGCATTCGAACACCTCGCGCAGCCGTGCTTCGGCGCGCGCCGTCCAGTCGTCGTGGCCGTAGGCCGGCGCGACGCCGTGGTTGGCGTCGCGGATGGCGTCGAGGATCGCGTCGTCGACGCCGGCGACGTTGTCGCTGGTGAAATTCATGCACCCATCACAAATCCGAAATCTGGCCACCTCGGTGCCAGGCACCGACCGTCACCGTGGTGCCTGGCACCAAGGTGGGGAAGCACGTAATTGTCATTGCACAGGGTCGACGACGACCTCGACGCTCGTCGCCGGGGCGCCGGCGGTCAAGACCGGCTGCGCGGAGACCGTGCGGAAACGGATCTCCCCGTCGATGGCCACCGTCACCTGCACGGCGTAGCGGCGTCCCGCGTCGACCGCCGCCGGGTCGTATCGCACCACGAACGGCACCGGCATCTGCCCGCCGCGGGTGACGATCTCGGCGCGCCCGAGCTCCACCGACGCCGCATCGGGCCGCGACACGTCGAGCAGTCGCACGGCGATGACGGCACCATCCGGCAGCGCCCGACGCGCACGCGACGTCACCCGGCCCGAGAGCGTCGCCGTAGCCCGCGCCTGGCCCTGGCCGGTCCGACCGGCGACGCCGGCCGTCTCCTGCAGCGCCTTGGCCGTGCCCGCGTTCGACGCCGATTCCCGCGCCGGGGCGCCGGCCGTGTCTGCCGCGACGGCCCCCACCGGTGCCGGGGCCACCGGCGACGCTGTCGGCGGAGGTGCCGGCGCGGCACCCGCGGCCACGGCCGGGGCATCCGGCTCCGCGCGGGCCAGCCGCTGGGACGCCGCGCCGGCCGAGTCGACGCGCCGCTCGACGTCGCGCAGGCCCGCAGCGCTGCGTTCACGCGTCTCGGCCGCCGGCGCAGCGGGGACGACGGCTTCCTGCCGCGCCGCTGCCGCCGCGGGCGTACCGCCGCCCGGGGCACTGCGTCTGGCGGCCAACGGCGCATCGACGGGCGCCGCCGGCGGCGGCGACTCCGGCAAGGCCGGTGGCGGCGACTGGGCGTCCGCCAACTCCGCCCCTGGCCGCGCCGCGGCCGGGCGCTCGGGCTCGGCGCTCGTCATCGTCAACTCCGGCTGCGCCGGCCGGCTCACCCAGACCGCCACCACGGCCATCGCCGCCAGCGTCGCTGCCGGCGCCAGCCACCGCCAGCCCGACCACCACGGCGCGGGCACCACACCGGCGCCACTGCCAGCCGTGGTCGGGCCCGCCGCGGCCTCGACACCCGCCTCGGGCGCGCCGCGCACCAGCGCCGCCACTGCCTCCTGACAGCGCGGGCAGGCGGCGACGTGGCCGTCCAGCGCCTCGCGTTCGTCGTCGTCGAGCATCCGCTCGGCGTAGAGGCCCAGCACCTCGGCGTCCGGGCACGGTCCGGCCGCCGGCGCGCGCGCGGCCGCCTCCACCACGCGCCGCAGGAGTCGATCGTCCTGTCCGCTCACGGCGTCCTCTTTCCTTTGAACGACGGCCGGGCCGTCCCTTGCGCCTCGAGCCCCTTCGGCGCGGCCACCGCCAGCGCCTCGTCGAGGGCGCCGTCCCAGGCCTGGGTGGCCACCTCGCCCCAGCTGTCGACATCGGCGGCGCCGAGGCCATGCGCGGCCAGCTCCCGTTCGATGGCGGTGCGCAGCGCCGACCGGGCCCGCTCCAGCTTGCGCGAGGCCGTCGCCTCGTGCTCGCCGAAGAGCTGCCCGGTGGCGGCCAGGGTCAGTCCATGCACGTAGTAATACGCCAGCCGCAGCCGTGCCTCGGCCTCGAGCGTCGCCAGCGCCGCCGAGACGCACGCCGCGGCCGTCCGCATTCGCGCCGCGGTGTCAGGGTCGCTCGTCGACGCGTGGGCAGCGGGTTCGGCCACGACCGGCCCGGCGTCGTCGAGCGAGGTCAGCCGGCGCGCGGCCCGCACGGCGTCGACGTGGCGCTGGGCGAGCACGCTGCGCAGCCAGGTGGTGAGCCTGGCGCGGCCGTGGTAGTAGCGGAACAGCGATCGGCGCTCCCCCACGTCCGCGGTGAGTCCGAACAGCTCCGCGTAGATCGAGTCGGCCAGCTCGCGGCCTTGCTCGCCGGCGATGGCCCGTGCCGCCCGATACAGCTCCGGTCGGTAGGTGAGGACGAAGTGGTCCCAGGCTTCACCGTGGCCGTCGCGGCAGGCGCAGGCCAGCGCCAGATCCTCGGCGTGCAGGGCACCGATGAAGGCGCTGACGGCTGCGGCCTCGCCATCCTCGCCGAAGCGTGCGGCCACCGCCCGCGCCACCGCGGCCGCGAACGTGTCGCGGTCGACGCCCCACCGCGCGCCCTGCGAGCGGCCGAACGCCGCGTCCACGGCCGCCGCGTGCCGATCGCGCGTCGTCGTGGCCCGGCCGGCGTCCGCCATCGGTCGCGGGTCTACTCGATCTCGAAGGCCAGGAACAGGAACTGTCCCTGCCGCAGCACCTGCAGCGCGCAGGGCGCATTGGCCGGCAGCGCGGCGATACGCTGCCGGAAATCGTCGAGGCCGCGAATCGCCACCCGGTTCACCGAGACGACGAGATCGCCGGGGGCGACGCCGTATTCGGCCGCCGACTCGGCCGCCCGCGCCGCCACCAGGGCCCCGGTCACCTCGTCGCCGACGCCGACCTCCGCCCGCAGGGTGTCGGTGAGGGTCAGGGCCAGCACGCCGAGCCGGGGAATGAGGTGCTCGTCGCGGGTGACCATCTCGGCGAAGCGCAGCGGATCGTCGTCGCGTTCCCCCACCGCCACCGGCAGGTTGACCGTCTGGTCGCCGCGCAACACGACCAGCTGCGCGACGTCGCCGGCCGCGCGCCGGTAGAGGTTCACGTCGAGCTGGCGTCCGTTCTCGATCGCCTTGCCGTCGAGCGAGACCACGATGTCGCCGACGCGCAGGCCCGCCGCGGCGGCCGGCCCGGCCGGATCGACGTCGGCGACGATCGCGCCGGACTCACGTGGCAGCGCCAGCGCCCTGGCCATCACCGCCGTGATCGACTGCACGACAGTGCCGATGCTGCCACGTCGCACGCGCCCGTACTGCCTGAGCTGATCGTAGACCGTCCTGACGATGTTGCTCGGGGCGGCGAACCCGAGGCCCTCGTTGCCGCCACCCTGCGACAGGATGAGCGTGTTGATGCCCACCACCTGGCCGGCGGCGTTCACCAGCGGACCGCCGCTGCTGCCGGGATTGATCGGCGCGTCGGTCTGGATGTAGACCATCGGGTCGTCGGCCTCGAGCTGGCGGCCCACGGCGCTCACCACGCCCATGGTCACGCTGTTGTCGAGTCCCAACGGGCTGCCGAAGGCGAACACCAGCTGTCCGGCGCGCAGGGTGTCGGAATCGCCGAGCGGCAGGGCCGGCAGCCCGGCGCCGGCCACCTTGAGCAGGGCGAGATCGGTCTCCTCGTCGACGCCCGCCACCGTCGCGTCGAGGGTCCGGCCGCGGGGCCGGACGATCGACTGGCCGTCCTGGGCGCCGGCCAGGACCACCTGCACCCGCCGCGCTCCCTGCACCACGTGGTAGTTGGTCATCACGTAGCCGGCCGGGTCGAGGATCACGCCCGAGCCCGAGGAGCGCCGGCGCTCGACCAGCCCGTCGGTCGTGGCCGCGTCCGGATCGACGACCAGGCCCGAGGCGATGACCTGCACGATGCTCGGCCCCATGCGCGCCACCAGGGCTTCGAACGACGTGCTCAGATCGTTCAGCGAGATGGCCGGCGCCGTCTGGCGGACGGCCACGGCCTGCCCGGGGCCGTCGGCGCTGGCGGTCGCCGACAAGCCGAGGCACGCCGTGACGGCGGCGACTGCGAGACGCATGCGCACTCCTGAAGGGAACGTTGCGGCCCGACGCGCCGCCACGCCGTAGCTTAGCAGCCGGGCGCCGGTCCGGAGCTATCTGGTAGAGTCCGAACGGCTGATGGCTCAATCGACGCTGACGTTCCTGGGGGCGGCCCGTACGGTGACCGGGTCGAGGTATCTGGTGGAAGCGGCGGGACGTCGCGTGCTGGTCGATTGCGGCATGTTCCAGGGGCTGAAGGAACTGCGGCTCCGTAACTGGGCCGAGTCCCCCGTACCGCCCGCCACGATCGACGCGGTGGTCCTGACCCACGCTCATCTGGATCACGTCGGGATGTTGCCGCGACTGGTCGCGCAGGGGTTCAAGGGACGCATCTTCTGCACACCGGGGACGCAGGATCTGTGCTCCCTGGTGCTGCCCGATGCCGGGCGGCTGCAGGAAGAGCAGGCCGAGCGGGCCAATCGCAAGGGCTACACCAAGCACCACCCCGCCCAGCCGCTCTTCACCGAGAATGAGGCGACGATCACGCTCTCGCGCCTGCAGCCGGTGGGGTATGAACGCCCCATCCCGGTGGCCGACGGGCTCGAGGTGGAGTTCATTCCCACCGGTCACCTCCTCGGCGCCGCCTATGTCCGGATGCGGCGCAGCGACGGCACCGGCGGCACGGTGATTTTCGGGGGCGATCTCGGTCGCTACAACCGGCCCGTGCTGCAGGACCCGGCGGCCGGATCGGCCACCGACGTGCTCCTGGTGGAGTCCACCTATGGCGATCGGGAGCACCTGAACGGCGACGAACAGGAGCGCCTGGCCACCATCGTCAACGAGACCGCCGCCCGCAAGGGCAAGGTGATCGTGCCCTCCTTCGCCATCGGCCGCGTCGAGGAGGTGCTCTACGCCCTCAAGAAGCTCGAGGACGGCGGGAAGATCCAGGCCCTGCCCGTCTACGTGGATAGCCCGATGGCCCTCGAGGCGCTCAAGTTCTACCAGCGGCATGCCGCCGAACTGGACGACGACGTCCAGCGCCGTCGTGGCGAAGTGTGCGCATTCTGCACAGCCCGTTTCACACCTGTGGCCTCGGCGCAGGAGTCGCGGGCGGTGACCGAGCGGGGCGGACCGGCGATCGTGATCTCGTCGAGCGGCATGGCCACCGGCGGGCGAGTTCTGCACCACCTGGCCCACGGCCTGCCCGATGCCCGCAATACCGTCCTCTTCGTCGGGTTCCAGGCCGCCGGCACCCGCGGCCGGCAGCTGATCGAAGGTTCCCAGGAAGTGAAGATCCATGGGCAGTTCGTTCCCGTGCACGCCCGGATCGAGAAACTGAACGGGATGTCGGCCCATGCCGACGCGAGCGAAATCGTGCGCTGGCTGCGCACCTTTCCCTCGCCTCCCGGCGTGACCTACCTGGTGCACGGCGAACCGTCGGCCCAGGATGCCCTGAAAGCCCGCCTCGAGCGCGAGTTGGCCTGGAACGTGCAGATTCCGCAGCACGGCCAGCGCGTGCCATTGCCCTTGTGATTCCTCCCCACATGCGATCCCACGAGACGCCCCTGAGCCAGCCGGTTCCCGCTCCGGCCGCCGCCCCGGCCCCGACCCGCCCCTACCTGCTGGAGCGCGTCGACGACGCCGCCGTCGTGCAGCTCTACGCCGACGGCTTCGCCGACCTGCCGCTCGACCAGAAGCTCCTCATCTGGCACCTCTACGAGGCGGCGCTGGCCGGCCGCGACATCTACTACGACCAGCGCTACCGGCTCGGCCTGGCGATGCGCGACTTCCTCGAGGCGCTGGTCACCCACGACCAGGCGCTCGACGAGGCGACCCGCGCCGAGGTGTGGCGCTACACGAAGCTCTTCTGGCTGAACAGCGGCGGCTACAACAACCTCACCGCCCGCAAGTTCGTGCTGCGGCTCACCGAGGCGGCGCTGGTCGGCGCCGCCGAAGCCGCCGCCGCGGCCGGGGCGCGGTTCCGCACCGAGGCCGGCGAGCGCGTGGCGGACCTGGCCCGTCGGCTCGCCCCGGCGTTCCTGGACGCCGCCGTCGATCCGATGGTCACCTGCAAGACGCCGGGCCCGGGCGGCGACATCCTGCGCGACAGCGCCAACAACCTCTACGACGGCGTGACGATGGCCGACCTCGAGGGCTTCGTGGAGCGCTACCCGCTCAACTCGCGCCTGGTCAAGCGCGACGGCCGGCTGGTGGAGGAGGTCTACCGCGTCGGTGGCCGTTACGACGCCGAGCTGTCGCGCGTCATCGGGCATCTCGAGACGGCGATTCACCACGCCACGCCGTCGTTGGCCGCCGCGCTGGGCGCCCTCGTGAAGTGGTATCGCACCGGCGAGGACGCCGACCGCGTCGCCTTCGACATCGCCTGGGTACAGGCCACCGACACCCCGGTGGACACCATGAACGGCTTCATCGAGGTCTACATGGACGCCCGCGGCATGAAGGGCTCGTGGGAAGGGCTGGTCTATTACGTCAACGCCGAGAAGACCTCGCGCATCCAGCGGCTCGCCGAGCACGCGCAGTGGTTCGAGGACCGCATGCCGATCGATCCGGCCTACCGCAAGCCGGTCGTGCAGGGCGTGACCGCGACCGCCATCGACGTGGTGGTCGAAGCCGGCGACTCCGGGCCGATCACGCCCATCGGCGTCAACCTGCCCAACGACCAGCGGGTGCGCGAGGCGCACGGCAGCAAGTCGGTGACGCTGTCCAACGTCACCGAGGCCTACGAGTACAGCACCACCGACGAGTACCGCCACGAGTTCACCTGGGACGAGGCCGAGTTCGCCCGCGCCAAGCGCTGGGGCGCCGTGGCCAGCGAGCTCGCCACCGAGATCCACGAGGTGCTGGGCCACGGCTCGGGCCGCATGGCGGCCGGCGTCGCCGCCCAGCCGCAGGAGCTGCTGAAGGAGCAGTACTCGGCGCTCGAAGAGACCCGCGCCGACCTCGTCGCCCTCTACTTCTGCGCCGATCCGGTCCTTGGGGAGCTCGACATCGTCCCGGCCGAGCACCACGCCGAGATCATCCGCACCGAGTACGAGGCCTTTGCCCGTACCGCGCTCGTACAGCTGCGCCGCGTCCGCGAGGGCACCCAGCTCGAAGAAGACCACATGCGCAACCGCCAGGCCATCGTCCACTGGCTGCTGGCCAACACCGACGCCATCTCGGTGCGCAAGCGCGACGGCAAGACCTACCACGTGCTCGAGAGCGTCGAGCGCTTCCGCGCCGGCGTCGGCGCGATGCTGCACGAGGTGCAGCGCATCAAGAGCGAGGGGGACTACCCGGCGGCGCGGGCGCTGTTCGACACCTACGGCGTGCACTTCGACCCGGAGCTGCGCAACGAGATCGTCGCCCGGGTCGATCGGCTGAACCTGCCGTCTTACACGGGCTTCGTGATGCCGACGCTGACGCCGGTGCGCGACGCGGACGGCGCGATCACCGACGTCGCCATCTCCTACTGCGGCGACTTCGCGGCGCAGATGCTCAGCTACTCCGAGGCCCGCCGGAGCGCGATCTGAGAAGCGACCCGATACTAAAACACGCAGGGCAGAGCGTCAGCTCTGCCGACCGTGCCGCCGAGCGGCCCCGCCGCCGCGGTATCCCCTCGCGGCTCACACTTCGGTCCGGGCTGCCGGGAGGGCACGACCTGACGCGGGCGACATCCGGCAGGGCGCCCGGTCCTCAGATTTCGCCGCAAGGGGACACCGCGGCGTCGTGGCCGCCGGATGTGCGGCAGAGTCTGCTGCGACCACGTACTTCCACACCCGCGAATGACTGCCCCTACCGTGAACGGCTGCGGGTCGCGACGTCATCGCGGCCCCTTGCGGTGAGAACCGGGCGCCTTGCCGGACTGGCCTCCGAAACGTAGGGCAGAGCTTCAGCTCTGCCGACCGTGCTGCGCAGTCGCCACGTCGCCACGCGGCCACGCCGCCGCGGAATCGCAGCGTGCGTATCGGCCGCGTGGGCGGGATGGTCTGCCGGCTGCGGTCGCGACGTCGTGGCGTCCCGTTGCGGCGAAATCTGAGGACCGGGCGCTTTGCCGGACTGGCCCAGCCGAAGGGTCGAGCCGTCCTACACGTTAGAGTGAGACATCCGCTCGCCATGCTGACGCTCGTCGCGATCGCCGGGATTCTCGGGGCCACCACCGTGGGCGGCGTCTTCTACGCCTTCTCCACCTTCGTGATGGGCGCGCTGGCACAGCTGCCGCCGGCGCACGGCATCGCGGCGATGCAGCGCATCAACGTCGTGGTCCTGAACCCGATGTTCCTCGGAGCGTTCATCGGCACCGCGCTTCTCCAGGTCGCGTGCGCGCTGCTCGCCTTCAGCGACTGGACCCCGGTGCGCTCGCCGCTGCTCCTGGCCGCGGCCGTGCTCTACGTGGTCGGGTGTGTCGGCGTGACGGCGGCCTTCAACGTGCCCAGGAACGAGCGCCTGAAGTCCCTGCCGGCCGACGGCCCGGGGGCGCGGGACTACTGGGCCGTCTATCTCCGAGAGTGGACGTGGTGGAACCACGTCCGCACGGCGGCGTCGCTCGCCGCCGGCGCCTGCGGCATCGTGGCCCTGCTGCCGTGAGGGCCTGACGGTGCGGGCCCGGGCGGCGCTTCGGCCGCCGCCGGCACACGATGCCCGACACCTCGATCGCTGCCATCGCGCCGGCGACACCCTCCAACGCCCACGCCTTTGTCGCCGACCGTGGTGGCCCGAGGGCGCCGGCGTTACAGTGATGGCCTGGGCTACACGCTGTTCGTCAAGCCGCTCGCAACGACGGCCGCCGTGATCGCGGTGCTGGCCGGTGTGTATCTGCTGCCGGAGTACTGGCCGGACCACGCGCTGGCGGCCGACGCGATCGGCGCCCGCGACGACAATCGCCTCGCCCGCTATCTCGCCCGCGGCCTGCACCCCGACGATCGCTCGCAGTGGCGTTCGTACCTGCGCCGGACGATCGGGCGTGCCACCGGCGAGGGCGTCGGCAGTGACACGCCGGCGCTGGGGCCCGCCGACGAGCCCCTGCTCGTCGTGGCGCTGGCCACGTGCGATGTCGGCGCGGCCGCCCGGCTCGTTCGTGCCGGCGCCAGCCCGATCGCGGTGAGCCGCGACGGCACGAGCGCGCTCGAACGGGCCGCCGGCTGTGACGGCGCTGACGTGGTTGCCCGGCTGCTGGCCGCCGGTGCCGACGTCAACGCGGCGTCGCCCGATGGCGGCACGGTGCTGTGGGAACCGACCGGCCGCGAGTGGCGCCGGCGCCCGTTCAGCGAGCGGATCACCGTGGCGCTCGAAGCCGCGGGCGCGGTCGTGCCGGCCCGCCGGCCCGTCCGGCGCTGAGCCTGCGGACTGGCCGGTGCTGTGTCACCATCTCAGCCATGTGCGACTTCGGTCAGCCTCACGATCACGATCGGCCGGTGCGCTTCGGCTATCTCGTCGACACCCCGGAAATCCGCGCCCTCGTCGACGAGACGCGGCGGCTCACCGCGGCGATCGCCGACGTGCCGGCGCGGGTCGAGGCGTTGAAGCCGGCCTTCGCCGCGCTGCTCGCCGCCGACGGCTGGCTGCCGGAGGCGTACGGATCGCCGGATCCGACCAGCGGCATGGGCAGCGGCATCGGCCAGTACGCCCTCTATCGCGCCGACGACGGCTCGCTCACGCTCTTCTCGCTGGTGATACCCGCCGGCGCCGAGACCCCCGTGCACGACCACCTGGCGTGGGGGCTCATCGGCGTCTATCGCGGCCGGCAGTTCGAGACCGTCTACCACCGTCTCGACGACGGCGAGGACCAGGACCGCGCCGACCTCGAGGTGGCGCGCACGCAGACGATGGACACCGGCGAGTTCTACTCGCTGGTGCCGCCGCGCGACGACATCCACTACGTCCGGACGGTGTCCGACGTGCCGTCGGTGTCGATCCACCTGCTGGCCAACGACACGGCGTGCGTCTGGCGGCACCGCTTCGATCCGGCGGCCGGCACGGTGAAGGCGTTCCGGTCGGGCTACAGCAACGCCCCGTGCCCGCCCGAGGCGGCGTCAGCGTAGCGCCAGGAGCGCCGGCCGCCAGCCGACCGCGTCGAGCCCGAGCTGCCGCCAGCGCCAGATCGCCAGGGGGCCGACGGCGACATTGGCGACCGCCACCACGGTCAGCCCCTGGAACCACGGGCCCCCCTCAAGCGCGGCCGCGATGAGAAGGACCTGCACGCCGACGGCCGACAGCAGCCAGTTCATGCACTGCAGTCCGAGGCCGAGATACGCGGCGCCCGGGTCGAGCCGCCCGCCGCCCGCGTAGAACCGGAAGGCGAGCAGCGACAGGAGCGGCCCGGCCACCAGCAGCGCGACGACGGCCAGCCCGATTCCGGCGCCGAAGTCGTTCGGGCCATACACGCAGTAGACGCCCCACAGGTCGGTCGGCGCGGGGGCGGCCAGCGCCCGCGCCGTCGTGGCGCTCAGCCGATCGCCCCAGGCGTCGAACCGCGCCAGGAGCAGCGCGCCGAGCGCGGCGACGTAGGCGAGGAGCACGATGTTGGCGACGCGCCTGACCATGCCGCTATAGACCCCGGCCGGCGGCCGAAAGCTCCCGCGATCGGGCGGCCGGCCGGCGTCGGCCGGCCATCGCCTTGGTCATCTGCGGCAGAACCATGCCGATCATCCTGCCACCCGACACCACCCGCCGCCGCCTGCTCGAATCGATCCGGAAGTACGCCGCGGAGAACCTCGACGAGGAACTCGGCGACCTCAAGGCCGGCCTCCTGCTCGACTTCTGCCTGGCCGAGGTCGGGGCCGTGGTGTACAACCAGGCCATCGCCGACGCGCAGGCCTACTTCCAGGAACGGACCACCGATCTGGAGGGCGTGTGTCATCAGCCGGAGTTCACCTGCTGGCCGTCGGCCGGCGGGAAGCGACGTTGACGGCGTCGTCGGCCGGCCGCGGCGCGACAGCGGTCGGCCACTTGGGCGACACTGGAAGCCCATGTCGTCCCGCGTCCGACTGATCGCCGTCGTCTTCGGGCTGGCGGTGGCGTCGGCGTCGCCGGCGCCGGCGCAGCTGGCGCCGCCAGCGCCCGCGCCGCTGGCCACACGCCTCCTCCAGGTCGAAGACGCCCGACTGCTCGGCGCCGAGTCGCAGGCGGTGCTGGTCGAGGGCACCAGGGATCGCGATCCGCGGCTGCGTGCCCAGGCGGTGCGGGCGATGGGTCGCTTCGAGTCGCCAGCCCTGCTCGGCTACATCATCCCGCTGCTCTCCGACAGCGACCCGTCCGTCCGCCAGGCGGCGGCAGTGGCGGCCGCCAACGCCGCCAAGGTGTTTCCCACCCAGGCGATCGAAGCCCTGACGCGGGCGCTCGACACCTCGCCGCCGGCCGACTGGGCGGTGTTTGCGGCCTCGCTCGGGCGCATCGCCCTGACCAGCCCGGCCGAGTTCGCCGCCGCCGAATCGGCCATCGCCGCCGGGCTGCCGCCGGTGGCACTGCGTGCCCAGGTGGAGCGGCCGTCGCGGCCGGCCGTGCGTCCCGCCGACCCGGTGCGTATCGAAGGCGCCGCGCGCGGTCTGGAAGCGCTGGTTCGCGTCAACGGCAAACTCGGCAGCCTGTCCGCCGACACGCGCTCGCGGCTCTACGCGGTGGTCGAGACGCAGCAGGGAGCCCCGGCGCGCCCGCTGGTGCGCGCCCGCCGTCTGGCGCTGTTGACGCTGCGCACGGCCAGGGCGGTGGACGGGGACCTGGCTGCGGTTGCCGCCAAGGATCCCGACGACGAGGTGCGCCGGCTGGCGATGACGGCCGTGGCCGCCGCGGCGACGCCCGACGGCACCGCGATCGCCGCCGCCGAGCGTGACGCGGTGCTGCGGCTGGGGCTGAAGGACGGCGAGCCGCGGGTGCGGCTGGAAGCGCTGCGCGGCTGGGGCCGCCACCGCCAGGCGGCCGACTGCCAGCCGATCGTCGCCGCCGTCACCGACGCCAACCCGCATGTCGCGCTGCAGGCCATCGATCTGGCCGGCGCCGGGTGTCCCGCGGCCACGCCGGTGACGGCGCTCCTCATGCAGGCCGCCGACACGCTGCCGGCGTCCGACGGCGCGTGGCATCGGTCGGCCCATGCCCTGGTGAGCCTGGCGCGGGTCGCGCCGGCCGAAACCCGGCTGCTGCTGCCACGCTTCGTCGGCCACCCGACCTGGCAGGTGCGCATGTACGCCGCCCGCGCCGCCGGGCAGATGGAGACGATCGAGGCGCTGGAGCGACTCGGTCACGACGCCCACGACAACGTCCGCGAGGCCGCCCTGCGCGAGCTCACCCGGTTGAAGCGGCCCGAGGCGTTAGCGGTCGCTTACGACGCCCTCGGCCGTCCCGACTACCAGCTGCGGATGACCGCGGCCCGGGCACTGGCCGACGAGACCGACCACGCCGCAGCCGTGGCGGCCCTGCTGACCTCGCTCGACGACCTGACCGCGCAGGGGCACGACACGACCCGCGATCCCCGCGTCGCCATCCTCACCACGCTGACGGCCATCGGCGGCGCCGCCGAGGTGCCGAGGCTCGAGCGCTATCTGCAGGACTGGGATCCGCGCGTCGCCGAGCTGGCGGCCGCGGCGATCGCCAGGTGGACCGGCACGCCGCGCGAGGACTCGCCCCGGCTGCGGCAGCAGCCGCCGCCCGACGCGGCGGCGCTGGCCGCGGTGCGCGGCAAGTGGCTGCGCATCACCATGGCCGGGGGCGGCGTGATGCAGCTGCGGCTGCTCGCCGACGACGCGCCGGCCACGGTGCTGCGCGTCACGGCGCTGGCCAGGAGCGGCTACTACGACGGCCTGACGTTCCACCGCGTCGAGCCCACCTTCGTCCTGCAGGGCGGCAGCCCGGGCGCCAACGAGTACATGGGCGACGGCCTCTACATGCGCGACGAGCCCGGCCTGGCCCACAACCGTGGCACGGTCGGCATCTCCACCCGCGGCCGCGACACCGGCGATGCCCAGCTGTTCGTCAACCTGGTGGACTCGCCGCGACTCGACCACGCCTACACCGTGTGGGCGGTCGTCGAGCAGGGCATGGACGTGGCCGACCGGGTGCTCGAAGGCGACGTCATGACGCGCGTGGAAGTCGTCGACGCGCCGCGGCGGTGATCCTGCGCTCCACTCGCCTGCCGCGCGACCTGACGCCCAACCGCCTGACCGCGGCGGTGGCGGCTCGACGCGCGGCCGGCCGGCCGCTCGCCGACCTCACCGAGTCGAATCCCACCAGGGTCGGTCTGCCCTACCCGCACGATCTGCTGGCGCCGCTCGGCGACCCGCGCGGCCTCGGCTACGCCCCGGAGCCGTTCGGGCTCCGGTCCGCCCGCGAGGCCGTGGCCGCCGACTACGCCCGGCGCGGCGTGGCGGTGTCGCCGGCCCGCATCGCCCTGACCGCGAGCACGAGCGACGCCTACGCGCACCTCTTCAAGCTGCTCTGCGACCCCGGCGATCGCGTGCTCGTGCCGCAGCCCAGCTATCCGCTCTTCGAGCACCTGACCGCTCTCGAAGCGGTGGCCGCGGTGCCGTATCCGCTCGACCCGCACGCCGGCTGGCGGATCGACGTCGAGGCCGTGGCCGCCGCCCTCGACGCACGGAGCCGGGCGGTGCTGGTCGTCTCGCCCAACAACCCCACCGGGTCGCGGCTCGATCGTCGCGATCTCGACGCGCTGGCGGCGCTCGCCGCCGCGCGCGGCGTCGCGCTCATCGGCGACGAGGTGTTCGCCGACTACCCGCTGGACGACGCCGGCGCGGGGGTATCGGTCCTGCAGCAGTCCGAGGCGCTCGCCTTCGGGCTGGGCGGGCTGTCGAAGTCCGTCGGGCTGCCGCAGGTGAAGGTGGCGTGGATCGGCGCGTCGGGACCCGACGCGGCGGTGGACGAGGCCCTGCGCGGCCTGGAGATCGTCGCCGACACGTTCCTGTCGGTGTCCACGCCGGCACAGCTCGCGCTCGCCGACCTGCTCGCCGCCGGCGCCCCGGTACGCCGCGCCATCCAGGATCGCCTGGCGGACAACCTGGCGACGCTGCGCCGGGTGGTCGGCGCGACCTCGGCCCTGACCCTGCACGAGCCGCGCGGCGGCTGGTCGGCGGTGGTGCAGGTGCCGGCCACGCGCAGCGAAGAGACGCTGGCGGTGGAACTGGTCGAGCGGGACGGCGTGCTGGTCCACCCCGGCTACTTCTTCGACTTCCCGCGTGAGGCGTTCGTGGTCGTCAGCCTGCTGCCCGAACCGGACGTGTTCGCCGCCGGGGTGGCGGGCGTGGCGGCGCGGGCGGCGGTGGCGGCATGAGCGGCCAGCGGTCGAGCGGCGCGCGGCAGAGCGGCATCGGGATGCCGCTCTTCTCGCTGACCTCGTCGCGCAGCTGGGGCATCGGCGAGTTCGCCGATCTGCCGGTCTTCGGCAGCTGGTGCGCCGCGGCCGGCCAGCGCTACGTCCAGCTCCTGCCGCTGAACGAGATCTCGCCCGGCGAGACCTCGCCGTATTCCTCGATGACGGCGATGGCCCTCGACCCGATCTACATCCGTGTCGCCGACGTGCCGGACTTCTCGGCGCTCGGCGGCGAGGCCGCCCTGGACGCCGCCGACCGGCAGACGCTGGCGGCGCTGCGCGCCGCGCCGCGGGTCCGCTACGCCGAGGTGCGCGCCTTCAAATCGCGCTGGCTGCGGCGCGCCTTCCTCCGCTTCGTCGACGAGGAGCTGGTGCGCGGCACGGCGCGGGCCGAGGCGTTTCGTGACTACGAAGCCCGCGAGGGGTGGTGGCTCGACGCCTACGTGACGTTCCGGGCCATCCACGCCGCGCGCGACGAACGGGCGTGGTGGGACTGGGAGCCGTCGCTGGCGTTCGCCGATCCAGGGGCGGTGCGCGAGGTCGTCGTGGCCCTGGGCACCGAGCGGCGTTACCGGGCGTGGCTGCAGTGGATCGCCGAGTCGCAGTGGCAGGCGGCCCGGGCCGCCGCCGCCGTCCGCGTGTTCGGCGATCTGCCGTTCATGGTGTCGGCCGACAGTCCCGACGTGTGGGCGCGGCGGCAGGAGTTCATGCTCGACGCCACGGTGGGCGTGCCGCCCGACGCCTTCAGCGACACCGGTCAGGACTGGGGGCTGCCGCCGTGGCGCTGGCAGGTGATGCAGGACACCGGCTTCCAGTGGATGCGGTTGCGGGCGCGGCGCACGGCGGCGCTCTTCGACGGCGTGCGCATCGACCACCTGGTGGGCCTTTACCGCGTCTACGTGCGGCCGCTCGATCCGACGGTGGCGCGGCGGTTCTCGCCGCCCGACGAGCGCACCCAGAGCCGGCTCGGCGCCCGGCTGCTCGGGCTCTATCAGGACAGTGGCATCGAGGTCGTCGCCGAAGATCTCGGCACGGTGCCGGACTTCGTGCGCTGGTCGATGGCCCGGCTGGGCGTGCCGGGCTTCAAGGTCATGCGCTGGGAGCGGGTCTGGAACACCCCCGGCGAGCCGCTGATTGCGCCGTCGGACTACCCGGAGGTGTCGGTGGCGCTCACCGGCACCCACGACACCGAGGCGATGGCCGAATGGTGGGCCGAGGCGCCGGCGCCGCTGCGGGCGTCGATGGCCGGCATCTGCGGACTGCCGCCGGAGGTGGCGGCGGCCACACCCTACGTGCCGGTCGTGCGCGACGCCGTGCTGCGCACGCTGCTGGCCAGTCGATCGCGCTACGTCATGATCCCGCTGCCCGACGTCTTCGGCTGGGACGTGCGCATCAACACGCCGGGCACGGTCGGCGAGGCCAACTGGACCTGGCGCGTGCCGGTGCTGCTCGACGCCTGGCAGGAGTCGCCAGAGTGGGTCGAGCGCGCCGCGGCGCTCGCCGCCTGGAGTTGATTCGGTGCCAGGCACGAACGGTGTTCGGCCGCCGAACACCGTTCGTGCCTGGCACCTCAGGACGACAGGTGCAGGCAGAGCACGCCGGTCGCGTTGGCCACCGCGAAGCTCACGCCCTTGAGGTTGCGCTCGGGGGCGACGCCGGGAATCGGCCGCGGGTAGCCGCTGGCGCGGACGACGACCGGGTGGGTCGTCACCGGCCCGTCGACGCTGACCCGCACCTCCTCGCGCGGGCAGGTCCAGTCGAGCAGCACCGGCACGGCGCCCGGCAGGCTGCCCGGCAGCCAGCGGGTGCCGCCGTCGGGCCCGGCGGCCACCAGGAGCACGCCGGCGGCCACGGCACGGGCGACCGCGGCCCGCAGCCGGTCTTCGTGCGCGGGGTTGGCCGTGCCGAGGCTCAGGTTGATGACGTCCACCCCGGCGCCGATCGCCCAGTCGATCGCCGCCTCGAGCGCCTCGGCGGTGGCGCGCAGCTCGCGATCGAAGACCTTCACCGGCACGATCGCGGCCTCGGGGGCGTGATCGCGGATCGCCGCGGCCACCGCCGTGCCGTGCCCGAGGCGGTCGACCGTGTCGGTGAACCGCTGCCCGTCGGCGGCGATGCGCGCCCCGTCATCGACGGCGCCGACGTGCGGATGGGCCGGGTGGACGCCGCTGTCGACGACCGCGACACGCAGGCCGCGGCCAGTCGCGCCCGGGTAGTCGGCGGCCCGCACGGAGCCGGGGCCGAAGCCCGCCAGCCGGTTCATGCGTTGACGCGCGACGCGGCGCCGCTGAACAGCCGGGCGTAGACGCCGCCGGCGCAAGCCAGCGCCTCGGGCGTGCCGGTTTCGACCAGGCGGGCGCCGTCGATGACCGCCACCCGGTCGGCGGCGGCGGCCACCGCCTCGCGGTGCGAGATGACGATCGAGGTGCGGCCGCGCATCACCGCCTGGTAGCTGTCGACGACGTGGCGCTCCTGCACCGGGTCGAGCGCCGCCGTCGGCTCGTCGAGCACCAGCACCGACGGGTTGGCCAGGAACGCCCGGGCGATCGCCACCCGCTGGCGCTCGCCGGCGGAGAGCTGCTGGCCGCGCTCGCCGACCAGCGTCGCGTAGCCCTGCGGCAGCCGCTCGATGAACGGGGTCAGGCCGGCGGCGCCGGCCGCCAGCGCCACCGCCTCGTCGTCGGCGCCGGGGCGGGCGTAGCGGATGTTCTCGGCGATCGAGGCGTGGAGCAGGGTCGGCTCCTGCTCGACGAACACCACGTGCCGCCGCACGTCCTCGACCCGCAGCGTCCTGAGGTCGTGACCGTCGAGCCGCACCGTGCCGGCGTCGGGGTCGATGAGACGCAGGAGCAGATGGGCCAGCGTGGACTTGCCGCTGCCGCTGGTGCCGACCAGCGCCACCGAGGTGCCCGGATCCACCGTCAGGCTGAAGCCGTCGAGCACCGGCAGGCCGCGGTCGGTGGTCACCGACACCTGGTCGAACTCCACCGTGCCGCGCACCGCCGGCAGCGGGTGCGCCCCGGCCGGCTCGCGCACGTCGAGCGGGGCGTCGAGCAGTTCCAGCACCCGCCGCCACGACACCTTGGCGGTCGCCAGCGAGGTGTAGAGGCCCATCAGCGCCTGCACCGGCGCCATCACCCGCATCTGGTAGGCGAGGAACGCCGCGAAGGTGCCGAGGGTGAGCGTGCCGTCCACCACCCGCGATCCGCCGTAGAGGAACACCACCGAGGCGCCGAGCGACACGATGAGCCCGGGCAGGCCGCCGGCCAGGTAGGTGAGCCGCTGCATGCCCATCAGCGCGGCGACGAAGCGGTCGTTCAGGCCCGAGAACCGCGTCCGCTCGCGGGCCTGCGCGTTGGAGGTCACGACCAGCGTCATCGCCTGCAGGGTCTCGATGAGGAAGCTGCCGATGTCGGCGCTGCGCTGGCGCAGGTCGGCGACGCGGGCTTCGAGGCGGCGGCGGTAGCGCACCAGCGTCCACAGGCTGAGCGGCATGATCGCCGCCGTCACCAGCGCCAGTCGCCAGTCGAGCCACACCAGCATCACCACGCAGCCGGCCAGGAAGAGCACGTTGCCCACCCAGGCCAGCGCCGCCTCGGCGGCGACGCGCTGGATCTCGCCGATGTCGCTGTTGAGCCGCGACACGATGTCGCCGAGCCGCGTGCGGGCGTAGAAGCGCGGCGACAGCTGCTGCAGGTGGCTGTAGACGGCCAGCCGCATGTCGAAGAGGATGGCCGCCGAGACCCGGGTGTAGCGCAGCCCGCTCACCACGTTCAGGACGTAGCCGGCGACGCCCAGCGCCGCAAACAGGCCGACGATGCGCCACAGCGCCGCCAGGTCGCGGCCGACCAGCGCGCGGTCGACGAGGTCCCGGGTCAGGTACGGGGTGACCAGCGACAGCCCGGTCGAGACCAGGCTGATGGCCATCACCAGCGCCAGCTTGCGCCAGTACGGGGCGAGAAACACGAACGCCCGACGCAGGTCCGCGTCGGGCGTCGGGGTGGTCACGGCCGGGCCGTCAGCGGCGCGCCGAGGTCGTGGACGACGCCGCCCCGGGCACCACGAAGAGCTCGGTCGTCTGGTCGCCGCCGAGCGCGATCGTGCGGAGGTACTTGTGGTTGGCGGCGTCCCACACGTCCAGGGTGGCGCCGGCGACGTAGACGTAGACCAGCTTGCCGTTCGAACTGACGCGCAGTCCCATCCGCGGCCGGCCCTCGATCTCGGTCCGCTTGACGAC
>JBFWNR010000002.1:0-882144 GCA_050250955.1 Vicinamibacterales bacterium | reverse complement strand
CGTTCATCTCGGCGGCGTCGTTCCAGGAGACCACCCGCGTCCTCACCGAGGCGTCCATCTCCGGCAAGGTCGACCACCTGCGCGGCCTGAAGGAGAACGTCACGATGGGCCGCCTCATCCCGGCCGGTACCGGCTTCTGGTGGTACCGCCACCTGAGCATCCCGGCCGACGAGCCGCCGCCGCCGCCGGCGCCGCTGCAGCCGGCCGACGACGAGCTGGAACTCGACCGCGAGCTGGAGTACCTGGTCGAACCGGAGGAACCGGTGGCCCGGGGCGGGGGGAGTGAGATCTCCGAATAGGGGCCAGGGACCAGCGGCTGGCGGCTGGGAAGCAGTGAAATGGGCCCGGTGGGATTACTCCCGCCGGGCCCGTTGTCTTTCCTGGCAGCGTGACAGTGTGACTTCGTGTGTCCTCGCCGCCAGCCCCCAGCCGCGAGCCGCTAAGGCGTTGCCAACGGCCTCGCAGGTGTCACGGCCGTTCGGGTCTTAGCTGCGGCCGAAATCATCGAGGAGGCCGTGTAGAGGACAACGACCACCACCAGCCAGCGCATGTAGAGCAACGGCAGCGACTTGACGATGAAGGCGGCGACCAGCACCGCCAGCGGGCCGCCGAGGGTGAGGCCGATGGCCGCCCGGAGGTGGTAGGCGTTCTCGTTGACGAACTTGATGCCGCCGACCGGCATCAGGAAGGCGCACGAGCCCATCATGATCGGAAATGCCGCGGTGGGGTTCATGCCGAGCAGGCTGATGAGGATCATGCACGGCGCGTAGAGGCCGATGCCGAGCGTCATCAGGGCGCCGAGCACGAAGTTGACGCCGATGCCGACGGCCAGTTTCCACCCGGCCAGGCCGAGGGCGGCGCCACCGCCAGGGACCAAGCCGAGCAGCTGGAGCAGCATGATCCCGGCCGCCGCGAACAGCGCCGTGCCCATGCCGACCTGGACGCTGCGGCGCGGCAGGCCGGCGACGATGCCGGCGCCCAGCCAGGCGCCGCCGGCGGCGGCGGCCAGCATCAGCACCAGCGTCGGGAACTCGACTTCGACCAGCTGGGTGAAGATGACCGCCTGGACCACGGTGGGCAGCACGTGCCCGACGTTGAGCGTCCCGGGAATCTTCTCGTCGGGCACCAGGTGCCAGGCCCGGAACATCGCCGTCGTCGGCGCGTAGGACCCGATGCCGAGCGTGTCGAAGAAGTTGGTGATCGCGCCGATGAACAGCTGCAGGGCGGTGGGCTGCACCGGCTCGTGGGCGCCGTGGCCCCCGGCCGCCCGCCGGGCCCGGGCGACGACGAACCACCGGATGAGGAAGGCGGTGGTCAGGGTGACCATCGCGGCAATCAGCAGGGTCTTGGCGTCCAATCGGCCTCCGGGCCGCAGTGTACCTTGCGGCGGTTGGCGCGCGGCGGCCACGGGGATCCGGTGTGGAAATTTCCCGGCGGGTTGGCGACACGCCGCAGCCGTCGGTGCAGACCTGCCTGCCACTGCGGACGCCATCCCAGGCGTGAGACTTGCAAGGAGGCCCTGCCAGAGGCCGGAAAGATGACAGCGACCGTCAGATGGCTCATCGTCGGTGTTCTGGGACTGGCAGGCACCGCGGCCGCTCAGGATCGCGTGATCGTATCCGGCGGCGTCGAGCGCCCCCCCTACACGGAGGAGATCGTCGCTTCCGGCGTCGGCTTCGGAGCGTCTCTGGGCCCGATGTCGGCTCTGGTCCATCAACCGCTCATCGCGGGCGGGCGCTACGCCGTGGTCTCTGGCGGCGACTGCGCCGTGCTCCCGTGCGTCGTCGTGGACTGGCAGGGCGTGTCCCATCCGATTCCGCACGTGTTCGCGTCGATCGTGGCGACCGACCCGGTGCGACCACGCGTGTTCGTGCAGACGGCGGCGGGCGCCATCGACGCGGTGGACATCGAGACCGGCGTCGTCGGGTCGATGTTCTCCGCCAGTCTGCTGGTGTCGGGCTCGTGTCGCTACGCGTTCTCGGCGGCGCGCCTCTTCTGTCTGGAGACCAGCTCGGCGTCCTCGGCGCGGGTGCTCTCGACCAGCGGCGCGCCCGGCGAAGCGCCGCAGGTCGTCGGCTCGGTCGCCAGCCGCCCGTTCGGCAGCTACCCTTGGCTGGTGACGCCCGACGGCTCGCGACTCGTCGCGGGCGGGCCCGGCACCGGATCGGAGGTGCTGGTGCTGACCTACGTCGCCACCGGCGCCACGCTGGCCGTCGCCGTGCCGTCGGTTCAGGACGTCGCGTGGGACGACTTCAACCAGCGCCTGCTGGTCATGCCGGCGGCGCACCTCGGCCACGCGTTCACCAGCGACCTCGCCTACCTGGGTTCGGCGTCGTTCCCGTTCACGGCCACTGCACTCTCCGTCAGCCCCGCCACGGGTCGTCTCTACGTCCGCGGTCTGTTCGCGCAATCGGCCGGCTACGGCGACGCCTACACGACGGCCTTCGACAGCGGGAGCTACGCGCCGCTCACGCCGACCGTTCACACTCAGGGCTTCGGCGGCGCCCCACGCCTCACCGTGCTGAGCCCGCCCGGCGCCCCACGAGACGTCGCCGCGGTCGTGAACGGGCGCGACGTCGCCGTGACCTGGGTGAACGTCGGCGCCGCCGCCGCGTTCGTCGTCGATGTCGGCGTCGCGACGGGTCAGACCGTGCTGACGATACCTCTGTCGTGGCAGTCGCAGGCGGTGTTCGCCACCGTGCCGCCCGGCACCTACTACCTGCGCCTGCGGGGAGTCAACGCCTTCGGCACCGGCCGGCCCTCGGCGGAGGTGCGCGTCGTCGTGCCGTGATCCGGCGTCAGCCGACGAACTTGTAGCCTGACCCGTGGATGGTCAGGATGTGCTCGGGTTCGTGCGGGGCCCGTTCGATCTTCTGGCGCAGCTTGGCGACGAAGTTGTCGATCGTGCGAGTGGTGGGAAACTCCTCGTAGCCCCACACCTCGTTGAGGATCTGCTCGCGCGTCACCACCTTGCCGGTGTGCTGCACGAAGTAGCGCAGCAGCTCGAACTCGCGGGCGGTGAACTCGACGCGCCGCTTGTCGCGGCGTGCCTGGTGCAGCTTGAAGTCGACTTCGAGGTCGCCGATGCGGACGATGTCGGCGGTCGCCGGCCGGGCCCCGGTGCGGCGCAGCACCGCCCGCACCCGGGCGAGCAGTTCGGTGATCGAGAACGGCTTGGTGACGTAGTCGTCGGCGCCCAGCTCGAGGCCCAGCACCTTGTCGGTCTCGGCCGAGCGCGCCGTCAGCATGACGATCGAGGTGGTGGCCGACCGCTCGCGCAGCTCACGACAGACATCGAAGCCGTTCTTGCGCGGCAGCATCAGGTCGAGGATCACCAGGTCGGGGTTGAACGCCGCCGCCCGGGCCAGGCCCTGCTCGCCGTCGGCCGCGGTCTGGACCTCGTAGCCCTCCAGCTCGAGATTGTCACGCAGGCCGAGCAGCATCTGCGGCTCGTCCTCGATCACCAGAATGCGCTTCATGTCGCTCTCCGTGCCGGTCGACGGCGCCGCCGGGAATCGGGAAGGCCAGCGTGAACACGCTGCCCCGTCCCGGCTCGCTCTGCACGGTCACCGCACCGCCGTGGCCGCGCATCGTGTGCTCGACGATCGCCAGCCCCAATCCCGTTCCCTGGGGACCGCCGCCCAGGCCGCTGTCCACGCGATAGAACTTGCGGAAGATGCGCCGCAGATCCCGCTTGTCGATGCCGATGCCGTGATCGGTCACCGTCACGTGCAGCGCCGCGCCGCGCCGGGTCACCCCGACGTCGATGTCGCGCCTCTCCCGAGAATACTTCATCGCGTTGGCGAGGACGTTCTCGATCGCCTGCTGGACGGCGCCGGTGTCGATGTCGACCGCCGGCAGGCCGGGCTCGACGGTGGTGGTGACCGTGAAGCGGCCCTGATCGATCTGACTCCGCATGCGGCCGACGACGTCGCAGGTGACGGCGCCGAGGTCGGCGGGAGCGGTGCGATAGGGGCGCAGCCCGGCCTCCATCCGCGAGAAGTCGAGGATGTTCTCGATCAGGCGGGTGAGCTTCTTGGCCTCGTCGTTGATGATCCGGTAGTACTCCGCCGCCCGTTCCGGGGTGCGGACCCGGCCGAGTTCGAGCGTCTCGGCGAACAGCTGGATCAGGGCCAGCGGCGTCTTGAGGTCGTGGGACACCGAGGCGACGAAGTTGGACTTGAGCTCGGCGAGACGCACCTCGCGGGCGGCCGCCCCGGCCACGAACAGCACGCCGGCGGCCATGACCAGCGCCAGGATGGTCATCAGCACCAGCTGTGGCCGGCTGCTGGTCTCGGCGATCGCGGCGATGGTGCGGTTGCCGAAGCCGGTCTGCAGGGTCCAGGTTTCGGGTTCGGCCTCGAACGGCGCGGTGTACTCGAGCAGTTCGCGGTCGAAGAACACCAGCGGGAAGCTGCGTTCGTCGACGAAGGTGGTGGCGCCCGGCGGCGCCGACGAGAAGATCGCCTGTCCGGTGGCGTCACGCAGCGTCAGGTCGAGCTGGGGGAAGCCGCCGAGATGCTGGACGCTGGCCAGCCGCGCCTTCATCAACGCCGGCAGATGATGCTCGCGCAGGTCGGCGGCGTCGACCACCAGGGCGATGAAGCTCGAGAACATCGTCCGCTCGGGCGTCGGAAAGCGCAGCTGGGCCTGGACGTACTTGCGGCGTCCGCCGATGGTGGCGGGGAAGGCGACGATGGCCCGCTTGTGTTCGAGCAGCTGCTCCAGCCTCGGCAGGATCTCCGCGGCGACCCCGGGGGCGTCACGGAACCGCAGCTCGAGGTCGCCCGAGATGTCGGCGAGGCTGTCGCGGTTGTAGACGTACATCGTGCCGGCCCGCTCGCGGGCCGCCGACGACCACACGTAGAAGGCCTCGACGAACGGGCTTTCCTCCAGGCCGCGGCGGAACTCCGAGTCCATCGCCGGCAGGTCCATGGCGTCGGTCCGGGCCGCCGGTATGGCGAGCAGGACGCCGATGTGCGGTCGCTTCAGCGCGTCCTCGACGTCGTTGGTGGCGGCGTCGACGGTCTCCTGACTGAGCTGGCGGAGCACGACCGACGACGTGCTGGCGAGGTCGTCGATCGACTGGAACTGGAAGTAGAACAGGACCGACACCGGAATGGCGACGACCACCGCCAGCGCCGCACCCAGCCGCAGGCCGCGGTCGTCGAGCACCTGGCTCAGGCCGCCCTGACGCGTGCCGCCGGAACGGCCCGAGGTCTCCGCCGACGGGGTCTCCGCCATGTCGCTTCCTCCACTCCGCCGGTCATCGCGCCAGCTCGGCACTCAGCCAGTCGCCCACGAGGTGCCAGCCCGGCACCTCCGCCCCGGCCGACAACAGTGCCCAGGCCACGGCGTGGGTGTCCTGCAGCACCTGCCGCCGATAGCCCGCCGGCAACGCCGCCGTGCAGGCCTGCAGGTCGCGAAGCGCGCCGCCGGCATCGCCGGTGGCGAGCCGCGCCAGCGCCAGCCGGCTCGCCTGCACCGGGTTGCGCGCCGGATCGTTGCGCTGGCCGGCGAGGTAGGCGGCCAGCGATGCCTGATAGCGGCCCTGCAGGAACAGGGTATGCCCCAGATTGTAGTGCCCGAAGGCCAGCCCGGGAGTGAGGGCGATCACCTGGCGGAAGGCCGCTTCCGAGTCGGCCAGACGGCCGAGCTCGCGGCTCACCACGCCGACGTTGTTGAGCGCCTGGTGATTCTCCGGGTCGCTGGCGAGGGCCCGCGCGAAGGCGGCCAGCGCCTCTTCCGGGCGATCGAGCTCGCCGAGGGTCGCGCCCCAGTTGGCGGCCGCCGAGGCGAACGACGGCATGAGGGTGCTGGCCCGGCCGAACGCGTCGGCCGCCTCGGCCATGGCGTCGCGGCGCAGCCACAGCTTGCCGAACTCGAAGTGGACCGCGCTCCACTCGGGCGCGGCGCCGACCGCATCGGCGAGCAGCGCCTGGGCGTTGTCCAGGTCGTTGACCTCCATGCACACGCTGGCCATGGCCAGCAGGCGCGGCGCCGTCCTGGCCTCGTCGAGCGCCCGCCCGCAGGCGGCGAGCCGATCGGCGGGCGACGCGGCGCGGAACGCCGCCGGCAGCGGCCCGAGCGTGGCGGTGGCGGGCACGTCGGCGCCGGCGTCCGCTGCGGGGTCGGCGGCCACGGCGACGTGACGCCACGGTCCTCGCCGGGTAGCGGCCTCAGGCGCGTGCGCGGCCAGCCCGGCCGTCGTCGCCGCCGCCGCGACGACGACATCCGGCCGGGTGCGGAGCGTATCCAGCCATAGCGGCAGCAGGTACTGCGGCTGGGTCGTGACCAGCCGGGTGCTGTTGGTCTGCTCGTTCGCGAACGCCAGGTGCAGGTCGGGCACCCAGATGACGGCCGCCGCCGGCCACCGGTCGGCGACGAGCAGCGGATGCGTGAACGGCCAGTCGGCTGCCGGTACCGTCGTGACCACCGGGCGCCCGGGGTCGAGCTCCAGCCCGCGCAGCGCGGCGCCGGCGACGGACGCGGCGCGAGACCGATCGCCGGCGACACCGACCAGCATGGGGCCGCCCAGCGTGTCCGGCCACGGGGCTCCGAGCGGATCGATCAGGGTGAGCAGATCGGCGAGGGTGCTGACGGCCACGGCCGTCCCGTTTGTACCACAGCGACCAGACCAGTCCGACCGGGCGACCCTGCCGCCGGTCAGCGCGGCGGCGGAGTCGCGGCCGGCCCCTTGATCGGCCGGGTCGAGCCCTGGTGGCAGGTGTAGCAGGTGATCTTGCCGAGCGACGACTCACCGTCGGCGGGCACGTAGGTGGGGAAGTAACGCTGGTTCAAGGCCCGGGTCATCTCGATCATGCGGCGGGCCACCGCCTTGCGGGGGTTGTCCTCGCTCGGGAAGTTGCGCGGCACGTGGCAGCCGCCGCAGTTCACCCCGAGCGCTTCGACGAAGTGCCGCATCTCGACTTCGAACTGCGGCACCATCAGCCCGGTCAGGACGGTGATGGTCGGGCTCTCGGCGAGGCCCGGCCGGGCGGGCTCTGGCGCCTGGGCGGCGGCCGCCCCGGCCATGGTGGTCAGGCCGGCCAGGGCCAGCGCGGCGGCGAACACCGGGCGACGGGTGCCGGTCATCGCGCCACCCCCGCCCACGCACCGCTCGGCGGGATCGCGCTGCCGCGATGGCAGGTGTAGCAGGTGACCCGGCCGAGCCGTGACTCGCCGTCGGCCGGGGCGTGGGCCGCGAAGTACTCGCCGTTCAAGGTCATGGTCAGCTCGAGCATGCGGCGGGCGGTCTGCTTCGGGCGCTTCTCGTCGCTGGCGAAGTTGCCCTGCACGTGGCAGTGGTCGCACTTCACGCCGAGCGCCTCGGACATCCGCCGCATCTCCTCGCGGACCTGGGCGCCGTCCCAGCCCTTGAGCAGACGGACGTTCTCGAGCGGCGGCAGCTTGCGCGGCGGCTGCGCCGCCACCGTGTGCACCGCCGCCGTCGCGATCGCCGCCGCGAGCCAGCTGCCGACGCGGGCCCTCCAGCCGGTCATGCCGGCAGGCCGTCCTTCAGCACCGTCTGCATCGCCGCCACGAACGTGTCGATCTCCTCGAGCGGCGTGTAGATGTTGGGCGTGACCCGCAGCGCCCGGTAGCTCAGCGTCGGGTCGTCGGGGTTGTCGTGGCCGATGCTGGTGATGACGATGCGGTGACGATCCCACAGGTGGTCGACCAGCTTGCGGCTGTCGACGCCGTCGATCGACACGCAGGCCAGGCCCCAGGTCTGTCCCTCGGCGAGATTGGAGTGGATGCGGATGCGCTTCTCGCCGCGCAGCGCGTTGGCCCACCGCAGGGTGAGGTGGCGCAGCCGGGCCGCCTTGCGCTCGATGCCGATCGCCTGCTGGAAGGCGATGGCTTCGTTGATCGCCGCCTTCGGCCCGATCGGCTGGGTGCCGACCTCCTCGAACTTGCGGATGTCGGTGACCCGCGTCGCCGGCGCCGCCTGCAGCGGCCAGGTCGAGGCGATGCGATCGCGGCGGACGTAGAGCAGGCCGGTGCCCATCGGCGCCAGCAGCCACTTGTGCAGCGAGACCCCGTAGTAGTCCATGCCGAGCTCGCTCAGCCGGTAGGGGAAGTGGCCGCCGGCGTGGGCGCCGTCGACGATGGTGAGGATGCCGCGGGCGCGGGCGATGTCGGCGAGCTGGCGCACCGGGAACAGCTGGCCCGACTGGTTGGTGATGTGGCAGAAGTGCATCACCTTGGTCTGCGGGGTGATGGCGCGGGTCAGCCGGCCGATCAGATCCTCGCCGGTGGTCGGCGCCGGGAAGTCGATCTTGGTGAGCTTGATCTTGTCGCGGCGGACCCGCTGATCCCAGGTGGTGAGCATCCGGCCGTAGTCCTGCTCGGTGGTCAGCACCTCGTCGCCGGGGTTCAGGTCGAGCCCCATCTGGGCGATCTGCAGCGACTCGCTCGAGTTGCGGGTGATGGCGATTTCTTCCGGGTCGGCGCCGAACTCAGCGGCGAGGCGGCGACGCACCGTCTCGATGTTCCGTTCGGTCATGCCGCGGTGGTAGACCGGCGCCTGGTTGGCCCAGTCGTTGTAGCGCTTGCAGGCCTCGTGCACCACCGTGGGTGCCGGGCAGGAGTTGCCGTTGTTGAGGTTGATGATCGTGCGATCGAGGGTGAACGCGAACTGGATCTCCCGCCAGTAGTCCTCGTCGGCGGCGACCTGGGCCGGCGTGCGCCCGCCGGCGGCGGCCTGGGCGGTGAGCGCCGCCACCTCGTCGAGGCCGTACCGGCCGACGGCGAATCCGGCGCCGACGGCGCCTCCGGTCAGTCGCAGGAAGGAACGACGGCTACGCATGGCGGGCCTCCAAGGCCGGAAGTATAGCGCCGCCGCCCTGCCTCGGGCGGACCGCGAGGCCGGCGCCTACTACCGGTGGTAGAGACTGCCGTCTGCGACCCCTATCGACAGGGGAGCGGCGCGCCCTCGCCGTCGCGACCATGGCCGGAGGTGCCCGGAAGGTCGGGAACGTGGCCGGTCGACGGAGCCGTGTCACGTGCCCGCGACGGCGCCGCCGCGGCGCTTGCGCTCATTTCGCGAAGTTGTGTATGCTCGTAAGGTTCTCGTGGTCCTGGGACACCCTATCTAGGACCGTCCGCTCCTCGAGGTCGTGCGCGGGTTCGTGAGCGCCCCTCGATTCGGAGCACCGTGACGCCAGCAATCGCGGGCCGGGTCACCCCCGGCGCGTGGTGCGTCCGCCGGTGCCGCAGAAGTCGACAGCAGGGTTATCCGCGTCGGGTGCCAAGCCGCAGGGCTTCCAGGCTCGACGCACCAGGTGCCGCCGGTATCGGCGCGTGCCCGGCGTGAGCGATGTGACTGGCGCCGTCCGGCGGGGGCGGTGGCGGCGGCGTGAGCCGCCGCAGGGCCGCGCGGCCCGATCAGGTTCCGCGCGAGTATCCGCCTGCGCTCTCCGGAGCGCCGGCGCGTCGAGCCCGGTAGGGCTCGGGAGTGATCTGGTGCCGACGATCAGCCAACTGGTCCGCAAGGGCCGCGACGCGGTGAAGTGGAAGACCAAGAGCCCGGCGCTGCAGGAGAGCCCGCAGAAGCGCGGCGTCTGTGTCCGCGTCTTCACGCAGACGCCCAAGAAGCCGAACTCGGCGCTGCGCAAGGTCGCCCGTGTCCGCCTCACCAACAAGATCGAGGTGACCACCTACATTCCCGGGGTGGGCCACAACCTCCAGGAGCACTCCCTGGTGCTCATCCGCGGCGGCCGCGTCAAGGACCTTCCGGGCGTGCGCTATCACGTGGTGCGCGGCACCCTCGACGCGGTCGGCGTCCAGGGCCGCAAGCAGGGTCGGTCGAAGTACGGCGCCAAGCGCCCGAAGCAGTAGGACGAAGGTTATGCCCCGCAGACGCGAAATCCCGAAGCGTGAACTCCCCGCCGACGCCCTGTACGGCAGTCCGCTGGTGACCAAGTTCATCAACTGCATGATGTACGACGGCAAGCAGTCGACCGCCGAGCGCATCGTCTACGACAGCTTCGAGATCATCAAGGAGAAGTCGGGCGACGACCCGGTCAAGGTGTTCAAGAAGGCCCTCGACAACGTCAAGCCGTCGCTCGAGGTCAAGTCGCGCCGTGTCGGCGGCTCGAACTACCAGGTGCCGATCGAGGTCAACCCGAACCGCCGGCTGTCGCTCAGCATCCGCTGGCTGGTCGGCTTCGCCCGCTCCCGCGGCGACGGCAAGACCATGCAGGAGAAGCTGGCCAACGAGCTCCTCGACGCCGCCAACCTGCGCGGCGGCGCGGTCAAGAAGCGCGAGGACACGCACCGGATGGCCGAGGCCAACAAGGCCTTCGCGCACTATCGCTGGTAAGGCCGGCACGGATCCATGGCACGTCAAACCTCTCTCAACCGGACCCGCAACATCGGCATCATGGCCCACATCGATGCCGGGAAGACGACGACGACCGAGCGGATCCTGTTCTACACCGGCATCACCTACAAGATCGGCGAGGTGCACGAAGGCACCGCGGTGATGGACTGGATGGAGCAGGAGCAGGAGCGCGGCATCACGATCACGTCGGCCGCGACCACCTGCTTCTGGCGCGATCACCGCATCAACATCATCGACACGCCCGGCCACGTCGACTTCACCGTCGAGGTCGAGCGGTCGCTGCGCGTGCTCGACGGCGCGGTGGCGGTGTTCGACGCCGTCTCGGGCGTCGAGCCGCAGTCCGAGACGGTGTGGCGGCAGGCCGACCGCTACCGGGTGCCGCGCATCTGCTTCGTCAACAAGATGGACCGCATCGGCGCCGACTTCAAGGCGACGTTCGAGCAGATCGAGTCGAAGCTGCAGGGCAACCCGGTGGCGATCCAGCTGCCGATCGGCGCCGAGGACAAGTTCCGCGGCGTCATCGACCTCGTCCGCATGAAGGCGATCACCTACAAGGACGAGACGATGGGCGCCGACTACATCGTCGACGACATCCCGGCCGACATGATGGCCGAGGCGCAGGCCTATCGCGAGAAGCTGGTCGAGAAGGTCAGCGAGGCCGACGACAAGCTGCTCGAGAAGTACCTCGGCGGCGAGGCCCTGACCGAGGACGAGATCCGCGCCGCGCTGCGCAAGCGGGTGATCGAGTCGGTCCGCAAGGAAGACGCGCCGTTCGTGCCGGTGATCTGCGGCACGGCGTTCAAGAACAAAGGCGTCCAGCCGCTGCTCGACGCCGTGGTCGACTACCTGCCGTCACCGAGCGACATCCCGCCGGTCGAAGGCACCGATCCCGACGCCCACGGCGACGACGCGCCGGTGCTGGTCCGCAAGGCTGCCGACGACGAGCCGTTCTCGGCCCTGGCCTTCAAGATCATGACCGACCCGTTCGTCGGCCAGCTGACCTTCTTCCGCGTCTACTCGGGCGTGCTCAACGCCGGTACGTCGGTGCTCAACAGCACCAAGGGCAAGACCGAGCGCATCGGCCGCCTGCTGAAGATGCACGCCAACAAGCGCGAGGAGATCAAGGAGGTCTACGCCGGCGACATCGCCGCGGCGGTCGGCCTCAAGTCGGTGACCACCGGCGACACCCTCTGCGACGAGAAGAAGTCGGTCCTGCTCGAGTCGATGGACTTCCCCGAGCCGGTGATCTCGCTGGCCATCGAACCGAAGACCAAGGCCGACCAGGAGAAGCTCGGCCAGGGCATGGCCAAGCTGATGGCCGAGGACCCGACCTTCCGGGTGCAGACCGACGAGCAGACCGGTCAGGTGGTCATTCGCGGCATGGGCGAGCTGCATCTGGAGATCATCGTCGACCGCCTCAAGCGCGAGTTCGGCGTCGAGGCCAGCGTCGGCAAGCCGCAGGTCGCCTACAAGGAAACCCTCACCCGGCCGGCCGACGGCGACGGCCTGTTCAAGCGCCAGACCGGCGGCCGTGGCCAGTTCGGCCACGCCAAGATCCGCATCTTCCCGCTCGAACCGGGCTCGGGCTACCAGTTCGAGAGCAAGATCGTCGGCGGCACGGTTCCCAAGGAATACATCAAGCCTATCGACCAGGGCATCCAGGAGGCGCTCACCCGCGGCGTCCTGGCCGGCTACCCGGTCGACGACGTGCGCGTCGAGCTCTACGACGGCGCCTACCACGAGGTCGACTCGTCGGAAATGGCCTTCAAGATCGCCGGCTCCTTCGCCTTCCAGGACGCCGCCAAGAAGGCGGCGCCGGTGCTCATGGAGCCGGTCATGCGCGTCGAGGTGGTGAGTCCCAAGGACTACCTCGGCGACGTGATGGGCGACCTGGCCAGCCGGCGCGGCCGGATCCAGTCCCAGGAAGACCGCGGCGGCACCCAGATCATCTCGTGCCGGGTGCCGCTCAGCGAGATGTTCGGCTACGCCACCGACCTGCGCTCGCGCACCCAGGGGCGGGCCACCTACTCGATGCACTTCGACCGCTACGAGCAGGCGCCGGGCCACGTCAGCGAGGAAGTGATCGCCAGGGTCCAGGGGACGAAATAGCAGCGGCTAGCGGCTAGCGGCTAGCGGCTAGAAAGACTGCTGCGAGGACGACATGGTTGGAGACAAGATTCGCATCCGCTTGAAGGCCTACGACGCCCGCCTGCTCGATCAGAGCACCGGCGAGATCGTGGACACCGCGAAGCGGACCGGGGCACGGCTGGCGGGACCGATTCCGCTGCCCACCGAGATCAACAAGTGGACGGTGCTGCGCTCGCCGCACGTCGACAAGAAGTCGCGCGAGCAGTTCGAGGTCCGCACCCACAAGCGGCTGATCGACATCTTCGAGCCGACGCCGCAGACGGTCGACGCGCTGATGAAGCTCGATCTGCCCGCGGGTGTCGACGTCGAGATCAAGGCGTTCGGCAAGGAACACGGGAAGTAGCGGCTAGCGGCTAGCGGCTAGCGGCTAGCAGTCAGAGAGCTATCGATGGTGAACGGAATCATCGGCAAGAAGATCGGGATGACGCAGCTGTTCCTCGAGGACGGGACGGTCGAACCGGCCACCGTGCTCCAGGCCGGCCCGTGTGTCGTGGTGCAGGCCAAGAACGCCGACCGCGACGGCTACGAGGCGGTCCAGCTGGGCCTGGTGTCGGCGAAGCGGTACAAGGCGAACAAGCCGACCGCCGGGCACCACAAGACCGCCAACGTGCCGCCGACCCGGGTGCGCCGCGAAGTGCGCCGGGTGAACGGCGCCGAGGCGCCCAAGCCGGGCGACTCGATCGTCGTCGGCGCCGTGTTCAACCAGGGCGAGCGGGTGGACGTCATCGGCACCAGCAAGGGCCATGGCTTTCAGGGCGTGGTCAAGCGCCACCACTTCGGCGGCGGCGTCGCCACCCACGGCTCGATGTTCCACCGCGCGCCCGGCTCGATCGGCGCCTCGTCGTACCCGTCGCGGGTCGTCAAGGGCATGCGGATGGCCGGTCACATGGGCCAGGACCGCGTCACGGTGCGCAACCTCAAGGTGCTGCGCATCGACGCCGACAACAACCTGATGGTCGTGCGCGGCGCCGTGCCCGGCGCCAACGGCGGCTACGTGCTGATTCGCAAGGCGGTCGCCGCCAAGCCGGAGCCACAGCCGCAGCTGCAGGAAAAGCCCAAGAAGGGCAAGAAGTAACTAGCGGCTAGGGGCTAGCGGCTAGCGGCTAGACCTGCCAGGGACGACGACGATGACGGTAGACGTGGTCAACAGCGAGAACAAGAAGGTGGGCTCGGTCGAGCTCAGCGACGCCGTGTTCGGCGGGCGTGTGAAGGTCGACCTGATCCACGCGTCGGTGGTGCGTGCCAACGCCGCCGAGCGGCGCGGCACCCACGCCACCAAGAACCGGGCGGCGGTCAGCGGCAGCGGCAAGAAGCCGTGGCGGCAGAAGGGCACCGGCCGGGCCCGCGTCGGCGAGATCCGCAACCCGCTGTGGCGCAAGGGCGGCACGGTCTTCGGGCCGCAGCCGCGCAGCTACGCGTTCACGGCGCCGAAGAAGGTCGAGCTGGCCGGCCTCGGCGCCGCCCTGGCGCAGAAGGCCCAGGACGGCGACCTGGTCGTCGTCGAGGCGCTGTCGCTCGGCGAGGTCAAGACCCGCGCCGCGGTGGCGATGCTGAACGCCCTCGGCGTGCAGGGCAAGGCCCTGCTCGTCGACGTCCAGCCCGACGAGAAGCTGGCGCTGTCGGTGCGCAACCTGCCCGGCGTGGCTTTCCGGCCGAGCTCGCGCATCACTGCCCGCGACGTCATCGATACCACCAAGGTGGTGCTGACCCGGACCGCGGTCGAGAAGCTGCAGGCGGCGCTCGGCGCCTGATCGCGAGGAGACGACGATGAAGCTCACCGAGGTGATCCGCCGGCCCCTGGTCACGGAGAAGACCACCGTGATGAAGGAGGACGGCCGGACGCTGGTCTTCGAAGTGGCGCGCGGCGCCAACAAGCTCGACGTCAAGCGTGCCGTCGAGAAGCTGTTCGGGCCGAAGGTGGCGTCGGTGCGCACCGCGCTCGCCCACGGCAAGCAGAAGCGCCAGGGCCAGTTCGTCGGCCGGCGCGCCGACTGGAAGAAGGCCTACGTCGTGCTGAAGAAGGGCGAGACGCTGCCCGAGTTCACCGACAACGTCTAGAGAGAGACGGCCATGCCGATTCGCAAGTACAAGCCGACATCCCCGGGGCGGCGGTTCCAGACGGTGCAGGTGTTCGACGAGATCACCACCGACCGTCCGCACCGTCCGCTCACCGAGACGCTCAAGCGCTCGGGCGGCCGCAACAGCACCGGCGAACTGACCAGCTGGTGGCGCGGCGGCGGACACAAGCGCCTCTACCGGGTCATCGACTTCAAGCGCGACAAGAAGAACATCCCGGGGACGGTGTCGACCATCGAGTACGACCCGAACCGCTCGGCGCGCATCGCCCTGGTGACCTACGCCGACGGCGAGAAGCGCTACGTGCTGCAGCCGCTCGGCCTCAAGGTCGGCGACACCATCGTCGCCGCCGACAGCGCCGACATCCTGCCCGGCAACGCCCTGCCGCTCGCCCACATCCCGCTCGGCACGCTGGTCCACAACGTCGAGCTGAAGCCGGGCCACGGCGGCCAGCTGGCGCGCAGCGCCGGCGCGGCGGTGCAGGTGGTGGCCAAGGAAGGCGGCTACGTCTCGGTCAAGATGCCGTCGGGCGAGATCCGCAAGATCCTGCACAACTGCCAGGCCACGATCGGCCAGGTCGGCAACCTCGATCACGAGAACGTGTCGATCGGCAAGGCCGGGCGCAGCCGCTGGCTGGGCAAGAAGCCGCACGTGCGCGGCGTCGCCATGAACCCGGTCGATCACCCGCTCGGCGGCGGCGAGGGCCGCACCTCGGGCGGCCGGCACCCGGTGACCCCGTGGGGCGTGCCGACCAAGGGCTACAAGACGCGCTCGCACAAGAAGCAGAGCAGCCAGTTCATCGTTCAGAGACGGAAGAAGTAACGCGCTTGAGCCAGCGGCTAGCGGCTAGCGGCTAGCGGCTAGAAGACACAGCCATGAGCAGATCGCTGAAGAAGGGCCCGTTCATCGACGCACACCTCCTCGAGAAGGTGGAGGCGATGAACCGCGCCAACGAGAAGAAGGTCGTCAAGACCTGGTCACGGCGCTCCACGGTGGTGCCCGACATGATCGGCCACACCCTGGCGGTGCACAACGGCCGCAAGTTCGTGCCGGTCTACATCACCGAGAACATGGTCGGCCACAAGCTCGGCGAGTTCTCGCCGACCCGCCAGTTCAAGGGGCACGCTGCCAAGGCCGACAAGACCGCCGCGTCGTCGCCGGCAGGAGGGAAGGCCTGACATGGTGGTCGCCCAGGCAACCGCGAAGTACGTGCGCACCTCGGCCCAGAAGGCCGGCCTGGTGTGCGACCTGATCCGCGGCAAGGACGTCAACAAGGCGCTGTCGGTCCTGCAGTTCGCCCGCAAGACCGTCGCCCGCGACCTCGCCAAGGTGCTGCGCTCGGCGGTGGCCAACGCCCGCCAGCGCGAGGGTTTCGGCGGCGACGTCGAGCGGCTGTTCGTCTCGGCGGCCTACGCCAACCAGGGCCCGTCACAGAAGCGGGTGCGGCCGGCGCCGATGGGCCGGGCGTTCCGCATCGTCAAGCGCACCACCCACCTCACGGTGGAAGTGACCGAGCGTCCGCAGCGCATCGCGGCCGTCGGCCAGGACGAGGCGAAGACCCCGGCGCGCCGCGCCCGGGTCAAGAAGGCCGCGGCGGCCGAGTAGTCACGAGGAGATCGCAGTGGGCCAGAAAGTTCACCCGTACGGGTTCCGGATCGGCTTCAACAAGACGTGGAAGTCGCGGTGGTTCGCCGACAAGGACTACGCGACGCTGCTCCACGAGGACCTGAAGCTCAAGGACGACCTCAAGACCCGCTTCCAGCACGCCGGCGTCGCCAAGATCGAGATCGAGCGCGCCGCCAACAAGCTGAAGATCGACGTCCACACGTCGCGGCCGGGCATCATCATCGGCCGCAAGGGCACCGAGGTCGACAAGCTGAAGCAGGAGATCCAGAAGCGCACCAAGCGCGAGGTCTTCATCAACATCCAGGAGATCCAGAAGCCCGAACTCGACGCCCAGCTGGTCGCCGAGTCGGTGGCGATGCAGCTCGAGAAGCGCGTGGCGTTCCGCCGGGCGATGCGCAAGGCGGTCGAGTCGGCGCTGCGCTTCGGCGCCCGCGGCATCAAGGTGCGGGTCTCGGGGCGGCTGAACGGCGCCGAAATCGCCCGTTCCGAGTGGTATCTGCACGGCCAGCTGCCGCTGCAGACGCTGCGCGCCGATGTCGACTTCGGCTTCGCCGAGGCCAGCACCACCTACGGCCAGATCGGCGTCAAGGTGTGGATGTACAAGGGCGAACGGCTGACCCCGCGGGTCGGCCGCGACGAGGACTATCGCGACCGCCCGCGGCGCAGCGCCGGCGGGCCGCGGGCGTGAGAGCGGGTAATTCACCATGTTGATGCCGAAGAAAGTCAAGTTCCGGAAGCAGCAGCGCGGCCGCATGACCGGCAAGGCGTGGCGCGGTTCGGACGTGTCGTTCGGCGACTACGGCCTGAAGGCGCTGGAGCCGTGCTGGCTGACCGACCGGCAGATCGAGGCGGCGCGCGTCGCGATGACGCGGTTCATCAAGCGCGGCGGCAAGATCTGGGTGCGCGTCTTCCCCGACAAGCCGGTGACCAAGAAGCCGCTCGAGACCCGCATGGGCAAGGGCAAGGGCGCCCCCGAGGGCTGGGTCGCCGTCGTCCGCCCCGGCAAAGTGCTGTTCGAGATGGAGGGCGTCAGCGAAACCGACGCCCGCCGCGCCATGGAGCTGGCGTCGGCCAAGCTGCCGATCAAGACGCGTTTCTCGGCGCGCTTCGGCGAGGAGAAGCAGTGATGAAGGCAGCCGACCTGCGTGAGCTCGACGTCGAGGGTCTGCGCGCCAAGGCCGCCGAGCTCGAGGACGAGGTGTTCCGCATGCGCGTCCGCAAGGCGATGGGGCAGCTCGACAAGCCGGTGAAGATCCGCGACACCCGCCGCGACCTGGCGCGGGTGCAGACGATCCTGAGGGAGAAGGCGAAGTAGCCATGGCCGCCAAGACCGAAGTCCAGGGCGTGGTCGTCAGCGACAAGATGCAGAAGAGCGTCGTCGTCGCCGTCGAACGCCGCGTGCAGCACGACGTCTACAGCAAGATCCAGAAACGGACGACGACGTTCCTCGCCCACGACGAGAACGACGACGTCAAGGTCGGCGACCGCGTGGCGATCGTCGAGACCCGGCCAATGAGCCGCCGCAAGCGCTGGACCGTCACCCGCGTCATCGAACGCGCGGTGCAGGTGTAGGGGAGAGGAGACGCCGCCATGATCCAGATGCGGACGATTCTCGACGTCGCCGACAACTCCGGCGCACGCAAGCTCTCGGTGATCAACCCGATCGGCGGTTCGACCGGCCGCTACGCCCGGCTCGGCGACATCGTCACCGCCTCGGTGAAGGAAGCGACGCCCGAGTCCAACGTCAAGAAGGGCACGGTGGTGAAGGCGGTGATCGTCCGGGTGCGCAAGGAGCAGCGCCGGCGCGACGGCAGCTACATCCGCTTCGACCGCAACGCCGCCGTCCTGGTCAACGACAGCAACGAGCCGGTCGGCACCCGTGTCTTCGGTCCGGTGGCCCGTGAACTGCGCGAGCGGCGCTTCATGAAGATCATCTCGCTCGCTCCCGAGGTGCTGTAGCGATGGCCAAAGCCCGGATCATCAAGAACGACGCCAAGGTGCGGATCAGGAAGGACGACACGGTGCTGGTGCGGGCCGGCAAGGATCGCGGCAAGCGCGGACGCGTGCTGCAGGTGCTGCCGGAGCGCAATCGCGTCGTCGTCGAGGGGGTCGGGATGGTCAAGCGCCACACCCGGCCCAACCCGCAGAAGAACATCAAGGGCGGGATTCTCGAGCGCGAATCGGCGATCCACCTCTCCAACGTGATGCTGGTCGATGCCGACTCGGGGACGCCGTCGCGGATGGGCACGGCGCTGGCCGGCGACGGCACCAAGACGCGGGTTCGCCGCAAGCGCGGAGTGACGAGATGAGCACGCAGAAGAGCAGCCGGCTGCGCGAGCGCTACGTCAAGGACGTGGTGCCGGCGTTGTCGAAGGAGTTCGGCTACGGCAACGTGATGGCCGTGCCCAAGATCGAGAAGGTCGTCGTCAACATGGGCCTCGGCGAGGCGACGCAGAACGCCAAGGTCATCGACGTCGGCGCCGACGAGCTGGCCAAGATCACCGGCCAGAAGGCGGCGGTGCGCCGCGCCAAGAAGTCGGTGGCGCAGTTCAAGGTGCGCCAGGGGCAGGCGATCGGCGCCATGGTGACGCTGCGCGGCGAGCGGATGTACGACTTCCTCGACCGTCTGGTCAGCATCGCGCTGCCGCGCGTCCGCGACTTCCGCGGCGTGTCGGGACGGGGGTTCGACGGCCGCGGCAACTTCACGCTCGGGCTGCGCGACCAGCTGATCTTCACCGAGATCGACTACCTCAAGGTCGACAAGGCGCGCGGCATGAACGTGTGCGTGGTGACCACGGCCAAGACCGACGAGGAGGCCCGCAAGCTGCTGCAGCTGCTGGGCATGCCGTTCCGGACGAACTGAGGATCGAGCGATGGCGACGACCGCGAAGATGGCCCGTGAGAAGAAGACCCTGAAGTACAAGGTGCGCCACCGCAACCGCTGCCAGCGCTGCGGCCGGCCGCGTGCCTACCTGCGCAAGTTCGCGCTGTGCCGTCTGTGCTTCCGCGAGTGCGCCCTGACCGGCGACGTCGCGGGCGTCACCAAGAGCAGTTGGTAGAACTAGCGGCTGGGGACTAGCGGCTAGCGGCTAGAGGAACACACATGACTGATCCGATCGCAGACATGCTCACCCGGGTGCGCAACGCGGTGTCGGCCAGACACCACCGCGTCGACATGCCGGCGTCGAAGCTGAAGACCGAGATCGCGAAGATTCTCCAGGACGAAGGCTACATCGCCGGCTACAAGCTGCTCGAGGACAAGCCGGCCAAGCCGGGCGGCGCCGCGCGGCCGATCATCCGGCTGCTGCTCAAGTACGGGCCGGGCGGCGAGCGGGTCATCTCGGGGATCCAGCGGGTGAGCCGGCCGGGGCGCCGGGTCTACGCCGGTGCCGGGACGGTGCCGGCGGTGCTCGGCGGCCTGGGCGTCGCCATCCTGACGACCTCGCGCGGAGTGATGACCGGCCGGGCCGCCGCCAAGGCCGGCGTCGGCGGCGAGATCCTCTGCAACGTGTGGTAGTGGTTCGACTCTTTCTGGCCGCTAGCCGCTAGCCGCTAGCCGCTGCTGGGAAACCGCAATGTCTCGTATTGGGAAGAAGCCGATTCCGATTCCGAAGGGCGTCACCGTCAAGCTGGACGGCGCCGCGGTCGACGTCAAGGGCCCCAAGGGCCAGATGCGCCAGCCGTTGCCGCCCGGCGTGGTGATGGCGATCGAGGACGGCCAGGTGCTGGCCAGGCGCGAGCGCGACGAGAAGGCGCTGGCCAAGTTCCACGGCCTGGCCCGCAGCCTGGTCGCCAACGCCGTCCTCGGCGTGTCCGAGGGCTGGAAGCGGGAGCTCGACATCGTCGGCGTCGGCTACCGCGCCGAACTCAAGGGCAAGCAGGTGCACTTCGCCCTCGGCTACTCGCACCCGGTCGTGTTCGACATCCCGACCGGCATCGACGTCGCCGTCGACAAGCAGACCCACATCACGGTCACCGGCGTCGATCGCCAGCTGGTCGGCCAGGTGGCCGCCAACATGCGCCGGCTGCGCAAGCCCGATCCCTACCAGCAGAAGGGCGTGCGCTACACCGGTGAAGTGCTGAAGAAGAAGGCCGGGAAGACGGGGGCGTAGCGCCATGAAGGTCACCAACAGGGAACAGCGGCGGGAGCGGATCAAGTACCGGATCCGCAAGCGGGTGCGCGGGACGTCGGAGCGGCCACGCCTGAGCGTGTTCCGCAGCGTCGGCCACATCTACGTGCAGGTGATCGACGACCTCGGCGGCCGGACGCTGGCGTCGGCGTCGAGCGTCGAGCCGGCGATGAAGGCCAGGCTGGCCGACGGGGCCCGGGCCGGCAACAACAAGGGCGCCGCCGTGATTGGCGAAGCGATTGCGGAGCGCCTCAAGGCACAGGGCATCTCGCGCGTGGTGTTCGATCGCAATGGCTTCCTCTACCACGGCCGGGTCAAGGAAGTGGCCGAGGCCGCCCGCAAGGCCGGGCTGGAGTTCTGAGAGCGACACATATGCGGACACGTGAACGGATCGACGCAGGCCAGCTCGACATCAAGGACACCGTGGTGGCCATCAACCGGGTCACCAAGGTGGTCAAGGGCGGCAAGAACCTGAGCTTCAGCGCGCTGGTGGTCGTCGGCGACGGCCAGGGCGTCGTCGGCTTCGGCATCGGCAAGGCCAAGGAGGTGCCCTCGGCGATCAAGAAGGGCATCGAGGCGGCCAAGAAGAATCTGATCCGCGTGCCGCTGCAGGGCACGTCGATTCCGCACGCGGCGCTGGGGCGCTACGGCGCCGGGCGCGTGCTGCTGAAGCCGGCGCCCGAGGGCACCGGCATCATCGCCGGCGGCGGCGTGCGCGCCGTGGTCGAGTCGGCCGGTATCCACAACGTGCTGACCAAGTCGCTCGGCACCGCCAACCCCCACAACGTCGTCCGTGCCACCTTCACCGCCCTGGCGATGCTGAAGGACCCGCGGGCGGTGGCCCGGCTGCGTGGCAAGGATCTCGAGGAGGTCGCCGGCGCCACGGCGTAGGCGGCAGACGACCTATGAACGCGAAGACGACGACCCGGCCGAAGTCGGGCAAGACCGTGAAGATCACCCTGGTGCGGAGCCCGATCGGGTTCGACCGCACCCAGGCCGAGACGGTGCGCGGGATGGGGCTGCGCCGCATCCGCCACACCGTCGAGCTGGTGGACACGCCCGAAACCCGCGGCATGATCCACAAGGTGCGCCACCTGGTGACGGTGGCCGAGTAGGCACATGGCGAAGACCAATCTCAGCAACCTCAAGCCGGCTCGTGGCGCCAAGTTCACGCGCAAGCGGGTCGGCCGCGGGCCCGGGTCGGGCAACGGCAAGACGGCGGCGCGCGGTTACAAGGGCGCCAAGTCGCGGTCGGGCTTCAAGTTCAAGCGCGGCTTCGAGGGCGGCCAGATGCCGCTGCACCGCCGCATCCCGAAGCGCGGCTTCACCAACGTGTTCCGTGTCGAGTACGCGGTGGTCAACCTCGACAGCATCGCGGCCCGGTTCGACGCCGGTGCCACCGTCGATCCCGAGGCGCTGCGCGCCGCCGGGCTGGTCACCGATCGGCGGGCGCTGATCAAGGTGCTGGCGCGCGGCGACGTCGACAAGGCGCTGAGCGTGTCGGCGCACAAGTTCAGCGGCAAGGCGGCCGAGAAGATCGCCGCCGCCGGCGGCACGGCGTCGGTGCTCACCGCCGCCGGGGCCTGATCGGACGGACAGCGGGGCAACCCATGCTCGAAGCCTTCAAGAACCTGTTTGCGGTCGCCGACCTGCGCAATCGCGTGCTGTTCACGCTGGCGATGCTCGGCGTCTACCGTATCGGGAGCCACATCCCGACGCCGGGGGTCAACACCGCCGCGCTGGCCCTGCTCGCCGAGCAGGCGCGCGGCACGATGTTCGGCTTCTACGACATGTTCTCGGGTGGCAACCTGTCGCAGGTGACGATCTTCGCGCTGGGCGTCATGCCCTACATCAGCGCCTCGATCATCCTGCAGCTGCTGACGGTGGTGTGGCCGTACCTCGAGCGGCTGTCCAAGGAAGGCGAGCTGGGGCGGCGCAAGATCACGCAGTACACCCGCTACCTGACCGTGGTGCTGGCGGTGGCGCAGGCGATGGCCATCGCCATCTACCTGGAGCGTCAGACCAACATCGCCGGCGGCCTGCCGCTGGTCTACGAGCCGGGCTGGGGCTTCCGGCTGATGTGCGTCCTGACCCTGACCACCGGCACCATGTTCGTGATGTGGCTGGGCGAGCAGATCACCGAACGCGGCATCGGCAACGGCATGTCGCTGCTCATCTTCGCCGGCATCGTCGTCAACTTCCCGCGCGCCGTCACCCTGACCTTCGACCAGCTGCGGACCGGCCAGATCGGGCTGATCCGCCTGGTGCTGCTCGTCGTCCTGATGGTGGCGGTGGTGGCCGCGATCATCTTCGTCGAGCGCGGACAGCGCCGCATCGTCGTCCAGTACGCCAAGCGCGTGGTCGGTCGCCGGCAGTTCGCCGGCACCAGCACCCACATCCCGCTCAAGGTCAACACCGGCGGGGTCATTCCGGTGATCTTCGCCAGCTCGCTGCTGGCGTTCCCGGCGACCCTGACCGGCTTCTTCCCGGCCGGCGGCTGGGGCGACGCCATCGTCCGGCAGCTCGCCTACGGGATGCCGCTCTACAACCTGCTGTTCGTGAGCCTGATCCTGTTCTTCGCCTACTTCTACACGGCGATCATCTTCAATCCCGACGACGTCTCGGAGAACATGCGCAAGTACGGCGGCTTCATCCCCGGGATCCGCCCCGGCAAGCGCACCGCCGAGCACATCGACACCATCCTGACCCGCATCACCCTGGCTGGCGCAGTCTACCTGTGCCTGATCGCCATCCTGCCGGAGTTCATGATCACCGGCTTCCAGGTGGCGCCGATTCCGTTCGTCGGCGGCTGGCTCGACACCAACCTGCCGCAGTGGTTCACCCAGGGGCTCGGCGTCAACTTCTTCTTCGGCGGGACGTCGTTGCTCATCGTCGTCGGCGTGGCCATGGACACGGTCAGCCAGATCGAGTCACAACTCATCATGCGGCACTACGACGGCTTCATGAAGAAGACACGGATTCGCGGCCGGCGCGACTGACGGTGGCCACCAGGATGGCACTGCGGTTGTTGATGCTGGGCCCGCCGGGCGCGGGGAAGGGGACACAGGCGGCGAGGATCGCGGGTGATCACGGCGTGCCGAAGATTTCGACCGGGGACATGCTGCGCGATGCGGTGACCTCGGGGAGCAATCTCGGCCACCTGGTGAAGGAGACGGTGGCGCGCGGCGACCTGGTGAGCGACGACCTGATCGTCGCCCTGGTGCGCGAGCGGCTGGCCGAGGCCGACGCCGCCGCCGGGTTCGTGCTCGACGGGTTTCCGCGCACCGTGGCGCAGGCCGAGGCCCTCGACGGGCTGCTCGACGGCGCGCCGCTGACGGTGCTGGAGATCCGCGTGCCGGACGACGAGCTGGTGCGGCGGGTGCGTGGGCGGCGGATTTGCGAGCGCTGCGGCGCCACGGTGTCGGCGTTCGACGGCGACCCGTCGCTGGCCCAGGCGTGCAAGGTGTGCGGCGGCCGGCTGGTGCAGCGGTCGGACGACAGCGAGCAGGTGGTGCGGGATCGGCTGCGGATCTACTGGCGTGAGACCCAGCCGATGATCGGGTTCTACGAGGGGCGGCCGACGTTCCGTCGCATCGACGGGGCGCAGCCGCCGCTGGCGGTGTACCAGGCCATCTCCACCGCGGTGACGGAGATGTGCGGGAAGGGACAGGAGGCGCGGTGATCGTCTGTCGATCGGCGGCGGAACTGGAACGGCTGGCGCGGGTCAACGCGCTGGTCGCCCGCGTCCTCGCCGAGCTGCGGGCGATGGTCGCCCCGGGGGTGACGACGGCGGAGATCGACGCGCGGGCCGAGCAGCGGCTGCGCGAGGCGGGGGCCGAGCCGGCCTTCAAGGGCTACAACGGCTACCCGTCGACGATCTGCGCGTCGGTGAACGAGCAGGTCGTGCACGGGTTTCCCTCGGCCCGCAAGCTGGTCGAGGGCGACATCCTGTCGGTCGATCTCGGCGCCCGGCTCGACGGCTACTTCGGGGACAGCGCCGTGACCGTGCCAGTCGGCACGGTCAGCGCCGAGGCGACCCGGCTGCTCGAGGTGACCGCCCAGGCGCTCGAAGAGGGCCTGCGGGTGGTGAAGGCCGGGGCGCGGCTGTCGGACATCGGCGCCGCGGTGCAGCGGCACGTCGAGGGCCACGGGTTCTCGGTGGTGCGCGAGTTCGTCGGCCACGGGATCGGCACCGCGCTCCACGAGGAGCCGCAGATCCCGAACTACGGCACGCCGGGGCGCGGGCCGCGGCTGGCCGAGGGCATGGTCCTGGCGATCGAGCCGATGGTGAACGTCGGCCAGCCGGGCGTGAAGGTGTTGAGCGACGGGTGGACGGCGGTCACGCGTGACGGCAGCCTCTCGGCGCACTTCGAGCACACGGTCGCGGTCACCGCGGACGGGTGCCGGGTACTGACCAGGCCGGAGACCGCCGCCAACGCGGCGGCGTAGGACGGCCGATGGCGGCGCGGGCGGACGCGGGTGCCAATCCCCTGCACGTCGAGGGGGTGGTGCGGGAGCTGCTGCCGAGCGCGCTGGTGCGGGTGACGATCGACGGACGGCACGACGTGGTGGCACATCCGGGCGGGTCGCCGGGGCGCAACTACGTCAGGGTGGTGGTCGGAGATCGAGTGCGGCTGGCGTTGTCGCCCACGGATCGGACCCGGGGGCGGATCGTCGAGAAGCTGTAGAGCGAGGACGAGCGATGAAGGTGCGGGCGTCGGTCAAGAAAATCTGCGACAAGTGCAAGATCGTGCGTCGCAAGGGCGTGGTGCGGGTGATCTGCAGCAACGCCAAGCACAAGCAGCGGCAGGGGTAGAGCACTAGCGGCTAGGGGCTAGCGGCTAGCGGCTAGACCTGAGGCTCGGGGACACACAAGCATGGCTCGAATTGCAGGCATTGATCTTCCGCGGACCAAGCGGGTCGAGATCGGGCTCACCTACATCTACGGGATCGGACGCTTCCGCGCCGGCAAGATCCTCGAGAGCGCCGGCGTCAGCGGCGACGTCCGGGTGAAGGACCTCACCGACGACGACGTGCGCAAGATCAGCCGCGTCATCGAGGAGCAGGGCAGCGTGGAGGGCGACCTCCGCAAGGAAATCTCCATGAACATCAAGCGGCTCATGGAGATCGGCAGCTACCGCGGCATGCGCCACCGCCGCGGCCTGCCGGCGCGAGGGCAGCGCACGCGCACCAACGCGCGCACGCGCAAGGGGCCGCGCAAGGGCGCGGTCGCCAAGAAGAAGACGGTGTAACCCATGGCCAAGACCGAAGGCGCCAACCCGACGCCGAAGAAGAAGACGTTCAAGAAGCGCGGCGAGAAGCGCGTGGTGCACCACGGCTTCGCCCACATCCAGGCGTCGTTCAACAACACCCTGATCACCATCACCGACACCGAGGGCAACGTGGTGTCGTGGTCGAGCGCCGGCGCCATCGGTTTCAAGGGGTCGCGCAAGGGCACGCCGTTCGCCGCCACCCAGGCGGCGATGGCCGCCTGCAACGTCGCCAAGACCTTCGGCATGCGGTCGTGCGAGGTGCTGGTCAAGGGGCCGGGGTCCGGCCGTGAGTCGGCGGTGCGGGCACTGCAGAACGCCGGCATCGAGGTCAAGTCGATCCGCGACGTCACGCCGATTCCCCACAACGGCTGCCGGCCGCCCAAGCGTCGCCGCGTCTAGGCGCGATTCACGAGATTTCAGGGAGAAGGACAGAGTTACATGGCTCGATACACCGGTCCCGTCTGCCGTCTGTGCCGCCGTGAGGGCATGAAGCTGTTCCTCAAGGGCGAGCGCTGCTACACGGAGAAGTGCGGCATCGAGAAGCGCAACATGCCGCCGGGGCAGCACGGCCGTCGGCGGGCCTCCAAGCTGCAGGGCTACGGCGTGCAGCTGCGCGAGAAGCAGAAGGTCAAGCGCATCTACGGCGTGCTGGAGGATCAGTTCCGCCGCTACTTCGAGATGGCCGACCGCACCCGCGGCGTCACCGGCGTCACGCTGCTCCAGCTGCTCGAGCGCCGGCTCGACAACGCCACCTACCGCATGGGATTCGCCACCTCGCGGGCGCAGGCCCGTCAGCTGGTGCGCCACGGGCACTTCCTGGTCAACGGCCGGAAGGTGGACATCCCGTCCTACTCGCTGAAGGCCGGCGACATCGTGTCGGTGCGGCAGACCAGCCGGGAGAACCCCGCGATCCTGCACGCCGTCGACGAGGTCAAGGGCCGCGGCATCCCCGAGTGGATCGCCCTCGAGGGCGAGCTCGGCGCCAAGGTGCTGTCGATGCCGACCCGCGAGCAGATCAACCTGCCGGTGCAGGAACAGCTGATCGTCGAGCTCTACTCGAAGTAAGCCATGGCCCGGGAGGACACCCCCGGGCGCCAGTCGCCGGCCCGCAGCTCTCAGACCTGCAGCGGGAGGCCGGCGATCTCGATCCGCAGGTCTGGAGGCCGGGCTGCCGGCCCAGTGGCGAAAGGACGACCGACCATGATGTGGAGAGGATTCCAGCGACCCAAGCGTCTCGACTTCGAGCGCGACACGCTCACCGACCGGTTCGGCCGGTTCTCGGCCCAGCCGTTCGAGCGCGGCTTCGGCACCACCGTCGGCAACGCGCTGCGGCGCGTGCTGCTGTCGTCGATCGAGGGCGCGGCGGTAACCGCGGTGAAAATCGACGGCGTGCTGCACGAGTTCTCGCCGATCAAGGGCGTGGTCGAGGACGCCACCGACATCATCCTCAACCTCAAGCAGATCCCGCTGAAGTGCCACACCGACGCTGCCAAGACGCTGACCCTGCGCGTCAACAAGGCCGGCAAGGTCACCGCCCGCGACATCGAGGTCGACCAGGACGTCGAAATCCTCGAGCCGGATGCCCACATCGCGACCATTTCCGAGGGCGGCAAGCTGCACATGGAGCTGCGCGTCAAGCGCGGCCGCGGCTACGTCTCGGCCGACAAGAACTTCGACGAGGACCTCGGCATCGGCTGGATTCCGATCGACTCGGTGCACTCGCCGGTGAAGAAGGTCAACTACCTGGTCGAGGCGGCGCGCCTCGGCCAGACCACCGACTACGACAAGCTGACGCTCGACGTGTGGACCAACGGCTCGGTGACGCCGACCGATGCGGTGTCGCTGTCGGCCAAGCTGATCCGCGATCACCTGAGCATCTTCATCAACCTCGACGACGAGGACGAGCCGGCGGCCGAGGCGGCCGGAGAAGGCGCCCGGGTCGGCGGCGCCAACGAGCATCTCGACAAGAGCGTCGAAGAACTCGAGCTCTCGGTGCGGTCGTACAACTGCCTGAAGAACGCCAACATCCGCACCATTCGCGAGCTGGTGCAGAAGACCGAGGGCGACATGCTGAAGACCAAGAACTTCGGCCGCAAGTCGCTCAACGAGATCAAGGAGATCCTCGCCACCATGGGCCTCGGGCTGGGCATGCGGCTCGACCAGGCGGCGGACTGACGCTCCAGGCGGCTGGCGGCGACGGGATCCCCGTGGCGCGGACTTCGCGCGATGGGGTGTCGTGGCGGCTGGCGGCTGGATTCAACGCTGGACACGAACCATGAGACACCGAGTAGGACATCGCAAGCTGGGACGGGTCACCGAGCACCGGATCGCGCTGCTGCGCAACCAGGCCTCGGCGTTGCTCGCCCACGAGCACATCACCACCACGCTGCCGAAGGCCAAGGAACTGCGGCCCTTCGTCGAGAAGCTGATCACCACCGCCAAGCGCGGCGTGCGCGCCGCCGACCCCAAGGGCGTCACGCTCTCGGCGCGGCGGCTGGTGATGCGCCACGTCGTCGACGAGGACGTCGTCGCCAAGCTGTTCGACACGCTGGCGCCGCGCTTCATGGAGCGGCCCGGCGGCTACACCCGCATCCTCAAGCTCGGCTACCGTCGCGGCGACGGCGCCGAGACGGCGCTCATCGAGCTGGTGGGCTCCGAATACGACCCGAAGAAGGCCGAGGCCGAGAAGAAGGCGGCCGAGGCCGAGGGCGGCGATCAGCCGAAGACGCAGAAGAGCGTCGGCGAGCGGCTGCGCACCGCCGCCAAGCGGATCCGCGGCGAGAAGAAGGACAAGGGCGCGGCACCGAGCAAGGCGTCCAAACCCGCGCGCGGACCGGCGAAGAAGTCGACGACGCCGCGCAAGGCCGGCGGGTCGTAGGCGCCGACCGCAATCACCGAACACGACACGGCCCGGGTGCTTCAGGTACCCGGGCCGTTTTCTTTGCTGCCAGAACGCCCGGCCATCGGGGGCTCATCCGTCGGCTCCGCTTCGGCCCGCCGAGACGCCAGGCGGCGGCATCACCGCTCACGAATCCCGGTTCCGGGGCCGGTCAACGCTGCGCTCGCCGCGAAGTGGCCGCTGGACGGCAGGTCCGTGACACTGCCTGATCCCCTCAGCGTGCTCGCGTTGTCGCACTCCCCAGCGGCCCCTCCACAGGGCTTCGCGACCGGCGATGCCGCCGCCTGGCGGGCGACCGTCGATCGAGCTACCGGCTGGTGTCGGCGTTGTGAATGAGCCGATCGAGTAGTTCGGCCCGCTCCGGAACCGCTGGCCCGATCCCGCGGCTGACTCCCTGTGCGCCGCGGTGTGAGGAACGAGTGACTGCTCCCGGCCGTCGGGGGCTCGTCCGGCGCGAGGCGGCCTCGCCGCCGCCTCGCGATCCTGGCCGACGGCGGAGCTGAAGCTCCGCCCCACGCCCGCTGCTTACGCCTCGTGCCCGCCGTGCGGATGCGCGGCCTTGTAGGCGGCGACGATCTTGGTCTGCTCGTGCGCCGGGACGTTCTCGTAGTGCGAGTACTCCATGTGGTAGCTGCCGCGGCCGCCGGTGACCGAGGTCAGGTGCTGCTCGTAGGTCAGCATCTCCGACATCGGCACCTGGGCACGGATCACCGTGTTGGAGCCCCGTGTGTCCATGCCGGCGATACGCCCGCGCCGGCCGTTCAGATCCCCCATCAGGTCGCCGGCGTAGTCGCTCGGCGCGTAGACCTCGACGTTCATCACCGGCTCGAGCAGCGTCGGCCTGGCCCGCGCCATGCCGTCGCGGAAGGCGAGGTGCCCGGCGGTCTTGAACGACAGCTCGTTCGAGTCGACGTCGTGGTACGAGCCGTCGTAGAGGGTGGCCTTGAAGTCGACCATCGGGTAGCCGGCCAGGAAGCCGCGTACCCGAGACTCCTGCAGGCCCTTCTCGACCGCCGGGATGAACTGTCGCGGGATCGCCCCGCCGAAGATGTCGTCGACGAACTCGAAGCCGCCGCCGCGCGGCAGCGGCTCGAAGCGCACCTTGCAGTCGCCGAACTGGCCGTGGCCGCCGGTCTGCTTCTTGTGCCGGCCGTGGGCCTCGACCGGCGAGGTGATGGTCTCGCGGTAGGGAATGCGCGGCGGCTTCAGGTTGACCTCGACGCCGAAGCGCCGCTTCAGCTTGGCGACCGTCACCTCGATGTGCAGCTGGCCCTGGCCGGACAGCAGCAGCTCGTTGGTGTTGGGGTCGCGGGCGTAGTGGATGCTGCCGTCCTCCTCCTCGAGTCGGTGCATCGCGGTGCTGATCTTGTCCTCGTCGCCGCGGCTCTTCGGCTCGATGGCGTAGGACAGGACCGGCTCGGGCCAGGTGATCGGCGCGAAGCGGATCCCGGCCTTGGCGTCGGCGAGCGTGTCGCTGGTGCGGGTCTCCTTCAGCTTGGCGACCGCGCCGATGTCGCCGGCCTGGAGTTCACTCACCGCCGTCGGCGTCTTGCCCTGCATCACCGACAGGCTGCCGATCCGTTCGTCGAGCTCGCGGCTGAGGTTGCGCACCGTGGAATCGGCGTGCAGTGCCCCCTGATAGACGCGAAACAGCGAGATTCGTCCGGCGAACTGGTCGGCGACGGTCTTCCAGACCAGCGTCGCCATCGGCGCCTGCGCGCTGACCGGCCGCGACACCTCGACGGCGTCCTCCACGGCGCGGAACGGCCGGTCGGCGGCCGCCGGCAGCCAGCTGAGGATGGCGTTCAGCGCCGGCTCGACGCCGATGTTCTTGAGCGCCGCGGTGCAGACGGCGGGGAAGATCGCTCCCGCGGCCACCGCCTTCTGCAGCCCGGTGATGAGGTCGTGGTCGTTCAGCGTGCCCTGCTCGAAGAAGCGCTCCATCAGCGCCTCGTCGGCTTCGGCCACCGCCTCGATGAGGGCGGTCCGGGCCGCCTGGGCCTCGACGACCAGCGGCTCGGGGATCGGGCCCTCCGCCGCCGGGCCGCCGTCGACCGGCGCCGTGAACGCCTTCATGCCGACGACGTCGACGATGCCGGTGCAGGCGTCGCCCTCGCCGATCGGCAGGTGGATCGGGAAGACGTTGCGATGGCAGCTCTTGCGCAAGGCGACGATGGAGCGCTCCAGCGAGGCGCGGTCGCGGTCGAACCGGCTGAGGGCGACCAGTCGTGGCAGTCCGAACTCCTCGGCCGCCGCCCACGCCTTTTCGGTCTGGACCGCCGGCCCGGAGACCGCGTCGACCACCACCAGGGCGGCATCGGCGACGCGCATCGCGGCGCGGGCGTCGGCGAAGAAGTTGGCCACGCCGGGCGTGTCGAGGAGGTTGATCTTGGTCTTGCGCCACTCGGCGTAGGCGAGCGACGTGCTCAGGGTGTGCGTGCGGGCGATCTCCTCGGGGTCGTAATCGGTGACGGTGGTGCCGTCGTCCACCCGGCCGAGCCGGTTGACCATGCCGGACGCGAAGAGCAGCGCCGACACCAGTTGCGTCTTGCCGCAGCCGCCGTGTCCCACCACGGCGACGTTGCGGATGTTTGCCGCGTCGTAGACCTTCATAGGCCGGACCCTCCGCGTGTCCCGAAGCGGCGCCGCGCCGCGCCCGATCACCGGGCAGGTGACGGCGGTGTGACGTCGCCAAGGCGTAGCCTATGCCTCCGGCGGCCGATGTCAAGCCGCTCGTGGCATGACCCCCGGGGGCGGCCGGGGCCGGCTATTCGTAGCGCAGAGCTTCGATCGGGTCGAGCCGGGAGGCCCGCCAGGCCGGGAGCATGCCGAAGAAGATGCCGACGCCGGCCGAGAACCCCAGGCCGAGCGCGAACGACCACCACGGCATCGACACCGAGAAGCCCGACACCAGGTTGACCAGCAGGGCCACGCCGCTGCCGATGAGGATCCCGAGCACGCCGCCGATGCTGGTCAGCACCACCGCCTCGATCAGGAACTGGAAGAGGATCTCGGCGCGGCGGGCACCGATCGCCTTGCGGACGCCGATCTCCCGGGTCCGCTCGGTGACCGAGATGGTCATGATCGACATCACGCCGATGCCGCCGACCATCAGGGCGATCGACGAGATGACGACCAGCGACAGCAGCACCGCCTGCGAGATCTGCTCCCAGACGCGCAGGATCGCGTCCTGGGTGACCAGGTCGAAGTCGTTGGCCCGGTCGAGCGTCAGGTCGTGGCGGATGCGCATGATCGCCTCCACCTCGCGCATCGTGTCGTCGCGTGACGCCCACTCGTGCGGCACCACCGCGATCATCACCGGGGCGCCGCCGAACGGACCGCTGCGGACCCGTTCGGAGCCGAACTGCTTGCGCCAGGTCGTGTAGGGGACGATCACGAAGTCGTCCTGGCCGCCGGGGCCGAAACCCGGCCGCTTGTCGATGACGCCGATCACGGTGTAGCGCATGGCGCCGAGGCGCACCTGTTTGCCCACCGGGTCGATGCCCGACTCGAGGAACAGCGCCTCGTAGGGCCCGTAGCCCAGGACGACCACCGCGCGGCCGCGCTGCACCTCCTGTTCGGTCATGGTGCGGCCGAGCAGCATCGTGGCGAAGTTGACGTCGACGAACCGCTCGCTGACGCCCATCACCACCTGCGGCGCGGTGCGCTGGTTGCGGTAGAACACCCGTTCCATGCTCGGCTGGCCCGGGCCGGCGCCCAGCCAGGTGTCGACCTTGGCCACCGAGGGCGCCAGCCGGCGGATCGCCTCGCCGTCGTCGACGGTGAGGGTGGGACGGCGCAGCAGATCGAGGAACGACGCGCCGGAGGAGAAGCTGACAGCGCCGAAGCGCTGCACGAAGATGGTCTTCGGCCCGAGCGCCATGATCGAGGTCCGCAGGTCCTGGTCGAAGCCGCGGATGAGCGCCGTCATGCTGACGATCGACGTGATGCCGATGACCACGCCGAGCACCGTCAGGGCCGAGCGCAGCTTGTTGGCCCACAGGGTGTCGAGGGCCATCTCCGCCGTCTCGCGCAGGAGCGACAGCCGCCGCCGCAGCTGGCCGATCATTCGCGCCTCAACGCCTCGATGGGGGCCAGTCCGGCGGCCCGGCGGGCCGGGAACCAGCCGAAGAACAGGCCGACCACCGCCGTGACGCCGACGCCGAGGGCCACCGACCACGGCTCGATCACCGCCGGCAGCGGCGTGACCGCGGCCAGGCCGCGGGCGAACAGCGCGCCGAGCACCACGCCGACGACCCCGCCGCTGACCGACAGGGTGATCGACTCGGTCAGGACCTGCGACATGATGTCGCGGCGCTTGGCGCCGAGCGCCTTGCGCAGGCCGATCTCGCGGGTCCGCTCGCTGACCACCATGAGCATGATGTTCATGATCACGATGCCGCCGACCAGCAGCGACAGGCCGACCACCCCGACCAGCACGACGGCGATGCCGTTGGTCGCCTGGTGGAAGATGTCGAGGAACGAGTCGGAGGCCACCATCCCGAAGTCGTCCTCGTCGCCGGGGCCGAGATGCCGTTCGATCCGCAGGGCGGTGCGCGCTTCGTCGCGGGCCTGGGACACCAGCGTCGGATCACGCGGCTTCACGGTGAGGGCCAGGCTCTGCCGCGAGCCGAACAGCTTCTGGTACTGGCCCAGGGGAATGACCACGAACTCGTCCTGCGAGTTGCCGAAGAACGCGCCCTTCTTGGCGCTCACGCCGACGATCCGGAACGGGACGCCGGCGACGCGGATCACCTTGTCGAGCGGATTCTCGGCGCCGAACAGCCGGTCGGCGATCTGCCAGCCGACCAGCGCCACCGGGCGATTGCGCGCCACCTCGCTCGGGCTCATCATCCGTCCGCGTTCGGCGTCGAAGGTCGAGAACTCGAGGTAGCTCGCGGTGACGCCCTGGATCTGGATCGACTCCAGCTCCTCGGTGCGATAGCTCACCGAGGCGTTCTGCTGGGCCTGGGCCATGACGGCGGCGATGGTGCCGCCGAACCGCCGGATCGCCTCGGCTTCCTCCAAGGTGATGCGCGGGTTGTTCCGCTGGCGGTCGATTTCGTCCTGATTGCGGGCGATGCCGGTACGGCGGATGGTGAAGTAGTCGGCGCCGAGATCCGAGACGATGGCGTCCGACACCGCGCCGTCGACGCCCTGGATGAGCGCCACCACCGCGATGATCGACGACACCGCGACGATGTTGCCGAGCAGGGTCAACAGCGAGCGGAGCTTGTTGGCCCAGATCGAGGCCAGCGCCAGCTTCACCGATTCCCAGACCTGCGCCATGACGAATCAGCGGGCGGCCGGGGCCGGGTTCTCGCGCACCTGGTCGCCGTCGTACAGGTTGCGCACGCTCTCGAACGGCCCGGTGATCACCCGGTCCCCGGCCGAGAGGCCCGACAGCACCTCGAAGTAGCGCTCGCCGGCGATGCCGACCGTGACCAGGACGAACTGCGCCTTGCCGTCGCGGATCACGAACACCCCTTCCTCCTCCTTGCGGGTGTGGCCGACCGGCAGTTCGGTGGGGACGGGCGGACCGGCGGGTGCGGCCGGCCGGCCGAAGCTCCACCGTGAGGCCGGCGCCGGTCGGACCCGCGGCACCACCTTCCCGGCGGCGTCGTATTCGAGCTCCCGGACGGTGAGCGCCTGGATGGGCACCGCGACCGCCTCGTTCCGCGTCGCCGTCGAGATGTCGGCGGTGCAGGTGAACCCGGGGCGGATCTCCGGGTCGGCCTCGTCGAGCGTGACCACGACCTTGAAGTTGGTGGCGGTGCGCTGCTGGGTGGCGGCCTGCCCGGTCGGCTGGATCGGGCTGTTGCCGATCTCGGTCACCCGGCCGACGAAGGTCTTGCCCTCGATCGCGTCGATGGTCACCGTGGCCTTCTGGCCGATCTGCACCTGCGGGATGTCGGTCTCGTCCACCTCGACTTCGGCCTCGATGACCGACATGTCGGCGACGGTCAGCAGCACCGTGCCGGCGTTGTTCATGGTGCCGACGACGACGTTCTCGCCCTCTTCGATGTTGCGGCGGGTGACGATGCCGTCGAAGGGCGACTCGAATCGGGCCTGTGACAGGTTGTAGCGGCTGTTGACCAGCCCGGCCTCCTGCTGTCGCACCTGTTCTTCCCGGGTCCTGATTTCCTCGGTGCGCGCGTTCAGGTCGCTCTCGCGCATCTGCACCTCGGCCTCGGCCTTGTCGAGCGCTTCGCGTGGCGTCAGACCGCCCGCCCACAGCTCCTGCTGGCGCTTCAAGGTCTGCCGGGCGATGTCGAGCGCTGCCTGGGCGCTCTGGACCTGGACCCGGGCCTGCTGCAGCCCGGTGCGAGCGGCGGCGACCGCGGCCTCGTCGCGTCGGACCGCGCTTTCGACCGCCACCGGGTCGACTTGCAGGAGGAACTGCCCGGCCGTGACCCGGTCGCCTTCCCGCACGCCGATGCGTGTCACCCGGCCCATCGACTGGGCACTGATGTTGACCGATCGCTTGGGGTCGATCTTGCCCGACGCCGAGACCAGCGCCTCGAGATCTCGGCGCTGCACCGTTTCGGCGGTGACCAGGGTGCCCTGCTCACGGCGGCTGCGCGCGTAGAGGGCCCCGGCCACGCTGACGACGACCAGCACTCCGACGATCCACGGCCACTTTTTCCGGAACACTACGACCCTCCGATGAGGACGACGGCGCCGGCGACGGCGGCGGCGACGACCAGGTAGACGCCGACGATCGCGCCGGCCAGGTGCCGGGCCGGACGCCCGACCAGGGCGGCCACTCCGACGGCGAGGAGCCACGCCCACCACAGCCCGAAGAGCTCGACGGTGCCGAGGACCCGGGCCGGCAGCGACCCTTCATCGAAGAAGGGCAGCAGCGCCGCGAGATTGAACGGGCTGGTCAGCGACTCGCGGACGAGGTGGAGCGGGGTCGCGACGAGTTGCTGCAGGGCGAGGACGACGCTGGCGTGCACGGCAATGCTCAGGGCCGCCACAAACCGCGTCGGCGCCCCCAGCCGGCGGGTCCACAGCCACAGCCCGGCGCCCACCGCCAGGGTCGTGACCGGGAAGAGCAGCGTGCGCCCGCCGCTGACGAGGTAGATCCGCCACGGCGGCCGAGCCTGCCATGTCGCGTACTGGGCGTCATCCACCTGACGGCCGAGAGCCTCGACGACCCGCACCTGCTCGTCGACGACCGCCTGACGGCCGACCGGCTGCACGAGCAGCCAGGCCCCGGCCGCGAGCCACACCAGGAGCACGACCGCCCAGGCGGTCACCACGCTCCCCACGCCGGCCTGAACGGCAGCCTGCATGGCACGGCGAGGTCCGAGGAGGACCCCGGTCAGGCGGGCCAGCAGCCCGCTGGCCGGGGGGTTGCTATCGAGGGTCATTCGGTGAGGAGGGACGTCGGCCGCGCTCCAGAGTGTAATACGGCCGATCGCCCCGCCAGGTTTCCCGGCTCGTCGCTTCAACTGACTGACAGCGATGGACTTCCGGGCGGCCGTCGGCGCCGACCGCGGGCCCGGGCCGCGGCGGCGGCGGCCGTCCCGATCCTGTCATTTTCGGTCGAGTTTCGTAATCGGCCACGCCGAGGGTCGTGACGGCGTGCGAAGGCTGCAATGCCGATCGCCGGCTGGCCACCGGCCGGCGGCGTACGGATCTGCAGGGGGTGAGAGGGCAGACCGAAAAGGTAATGGGAGCTGGACCCGGGTCGCGGTGTGCACACGTGCGCACCGCGGGCGGATCCGGCACCGGCCCGGGGCCTCCCAGCCAGGGTCGGGTCCGGGCGTGGGTGGCCCGGTGCACAGGCGGAGAACGGCGGACACGACGACATGGCGGTACGGATTGGCGAGCTGCTCCTCAAGGAGAAGCGCATCACGCCGGAACAACTCCAGGAGGCGCTGAGCTACCAGCGCAACAACGGCGGCAAGCTGGGCGCCAACCTGGTGAAGCTCGGCTTCGTGAAGGACGAGGAGATCACGTCGCTGCTCTCCAAGCAGTACGGCGTGCCGTCCATCTCGCTGAACCAGTTCGAGATCGACCCGGCCGTGATCAAGCTGGTCCCGGCCGAGACCGCCCACAAGTACCAGATCATCCCGCTCAGCCGGGTCGGCGCCACGCTCACCATCGCGATGACCGACCCGACCAACGTCTTCGCCCTCGACGACCTGAAGTTCATGACCGGCTACAACGTCGAGCCGGTCGTCGCCTGGGAGACGGCGGTTCTCGACGCGATTCAGAAGTACTACGGGGCACCCGGCGTGGGCCCGAAGGGGGGAGGCGGCGGCCCCAAGATCGTCGAAACCGCTCCGGGCGAGAGCGCCCTGGAAATCGCCGCCCGGGCGATGCAGGAGATGCCGCTCATCGACACCGAGGACGTCGAGGTCCTCGAGGAGCTCGAGGAGATCAGCGCTGAGGCGCTGACGCGGCAGGGCGAGGAAGCGCCGGTCATCAAGCTGGTCAACGTCATCCTGATGTCGGCCATCTCCAAAGGCGCCAGCGACATCCACATCGAGCCCTACGAGAAGGAGTACCGGGTCCGCTACCGCATCGACGGCCTGCTCTACAACGTCATGAGCCCGTCGCTCAAGATGCGCGACGCCATCACGTCGCGCATCAAGATCATGGCCAAGCTCGACATCGCCGAGAAGCGGCTGCCGCAGGACGGCCGCATCAAGATCCGCTTCTCCGACAGCGGTCAGCAGCGCGACATCGACTTCCGCGTCTCGTGCCTGCCGACGCTGTTCGGCGAGAAGATCGTCATGCGTCTCCTCGACCGCACCAAGCTCATGCTCGACATGACCAAGCTGGGCTTCGAGGCCGAGTCGCTGACCAAACTCGAAACGCAGATCAGCAAGCCCTGGGGCATGGTGCTGGTCACCGGTCCGACCGGCAGCGGCAAGACCAACACCCTCTACTCCTCGATCTCGCGGATCAACACCCCCGACACCAACATCATGACCGCCGAGGACCCGGTCGAGTTCAACCTGGTCGGCGTCAACCAGGTCCAGGTCCGCGAGAGCATCGGCCTCAACTTCGCCGCCGCGCTGCGCAGCTTCCTGCGCCAGGACCCCAACATCATCCTGGTCGGCGAGATCCGCGACTTCGAGACCGCCGAGATCGCCGTCAAGGCGGCGCTCACCGGCCACCTGGTGCTCTCCACCCTGCACACCAACGACGCGCCGAGCACCATCAACCGCCTGATGAACATGGGCATCGAGCCGTTCCTGGTCGCCAGCTCGCTGAACCTGGTGTGCGCCCAGCGCCTGGTGCGGCGTATCTGCACCGCCTGCAAGATCGACGACCCGGTACCGGCGGCGGCGCTGGTCAACGTCGGCTTCACCCCGGACCTGGCCGAGACCGTGGTGCCCAAGAAGGGCAAGGGCTGCGAGAAGTGCAACCGCACCGGCTACAAGGGCCGTGTCGGCCTTTACGAGGTGATGGAGATCACCGAGGAGCTGCGTGAGTTGATCCTCGTCGGCGCCTCGGCGCTGGAACTGCGCCGCAAGGCGATCGAGGAAGGGATGATCACGCTGCGCGGCAGCGGCCTGCGCAAGATCAGCGAAGGCGTGACGACGATGGAAGAAGTGGTGCGGGAGACCGTCAAGTAACAGGAACAGCGGCTAGGGACTAGCGGCTAGCGGCTAGGAAGCACAGAGAGACCAGATATGGCCACGTTGCCGGAACTGCTGAAGAAGACCGTCGAGTCGAACGGCTCGGACCTCCACCTCTCGATCCAGTCGCCGCCGGTCGTGCGCGTGCACGGCGAGCTCACGCGGCTCGACGCGCCTGAGCTGACCCCGTCGGACACCAAGACGCTGGCCTACAGCGTGCTGACCGACGCCCAGAAGAAGCGCTTCGAGGAGACCCAGGAGCTCGACTTCTCGTTCGGCATCCGCGGCCTGGCCCGGTTCCGCTGCAACATGTTCAACCAGAAGGGCGCCGTCGGCGCCGTCTACCGGCTGATTCCGGAGCGGGTGCGCAGCTTCGAGGAGCTGGGTCTGCCGCCGGTCATCGGCAAGCTCGCCGAGAAGCCGCGCGGCCTGGTGCTGGTCACCGGCCCGACCGGCAGCGGCAAGTCGACGACCCTGGCGGCGATGATCGACAAGATCAACACCGAGCGCCGTGGCCACATCCTGACCATCGAAGACCCGATCGAGTACCTCCACCAGCACAAGGGCTGCCTGGTCAACCAGCGCGAGGTCCACAGCGACACCCAGAACTTCAGCAACGCGCTGCGCGCTGCCCTGCGCGAGGACCCCGACATCGTCCTGGTCGGCGAAATGCGCGACCTCGAGACGGTGGAGTCGGCGCTGCGCATCGCCGAAACCGGCCACCTCACCTTTGCGACGCTGCACACCAACTCGGCGTCGTCGACCATCAACCGCATCATCGACGTGTTCCCGGCGCACCAGCAGCCGCAGGTGCGGGTCCAGCTGTCGCTGGTCCTCGAGGGCATCGTCTGTCAGTCGCTGCTGCCGCGCATCAACGGCCAGGGCCGCACCGTCGCCCTCGAAATCATGGTGCCCACCCCGGGCATCCGCAACCTGATTCGCGAGGACAAGATCCACCAGATCTACTCGGCGATGCAGGCTGGGCAGGAGAAGCTCGGCATGCAGACGATGAACCAGTCGCTGGTCACCCTCCACCAGCGCCGCATGATCTCGCTCGAGACGGCGATGAACGCCTCGTCGCTGCGCGACGAGCTGACCGAGATGATGAGCCGCGGCGTCGGCGTGGTGGCCGGAGCCGGACTCGGCCGCCCCGGCAATCCGGCGCGGCCGCTGGCTCGCTGAGCGCGTGATCTAGCAGGAGAGGACTGACATGCCGACCTTCGCATTCTCGGGCCGCACCCGTGGCGGTGAGCTCATCAGCGGCGAGCGCCTGGGCGACACCATGGAGTCGGTGACCGCGGCGCTGCGCCGCGAGCAGATCATGGTCACGCGCATCGGCGCCGTCCAGGCCAAGCCGGCGGCGCCGCCGAAGAAGGCGCGCGCCAAGGGCGTCAACGCCAAGAACCTGGCGGTGTTCACCCGCCAGTTCTCGGTGATGATCGACGCCGGCCTGCCGCTGGTGCAGTGTCTCGACATTCTCGGCAATCAGGAAGAGGACAAGAACTTCTCGGCGGTGATTCTCGCCACCCGCAGCGACGTCGAGGCCGGGGCCTCGCTCGCCGACGCGATGCGCAAGCACCCCAAGACCTTCGACACGCTGTTCACCAACATGATCGCCGCCGGCGAGGCCGGCGGCATCCTCGACACCATCCTCAAGCGGCTGGCCACCTACATCGAGAAGGCCGTCAAGCTGAAGGCGCAGGTCAAGTCGGCGATGATCTACCCGGTGGCGATCATCACCATCGCCGTCGTCGTCGTCACCGTCATCCTGTGGAAGGTCATCCCGACCTTCGCCAGCCTGTTCGCCGGCCTCGGCGCCGAGCTGCCGCTGCTCACCCGCATCGTCATCGCGATGAGCAACCTGCTGGTGCGGTTCATGCCGATGCTGATCGTGGCGATGATCGCCGGAGTGTTCGCCTTCCGGCAGTACTACGCCACCGAAAAGGGCCGGCGCGTCGTCGACGGCCTGATCCTCAAGTTCCCGGTGCTCGGTATCATCATGCGCAAGATCGCCGTGGCCCGCTTCTGCCGCACGCTGTCGACGCTGATGACCTCGGGCGTGCCGATTCTCGACGGCCTGGAGATCACCGCCAAGACCGCCGGCAACGCCATCATCGAGGACGCGCTGTTCGAAGTGCGGCGCAGCATCGAGCGCGGCGAGACGGTGGCCGGGCCGCTCAAGCAGACCGGCGTGTTCCCCGGCATGGTGGTGCAGATGATCGGCGTCGGCGAGGCGACCGGCGCGCTCGACACCATGCTGGCGAAGATCGCCGACTTCTACGAGGAGGAGGTCGACACCGCAGTGGCCGGCCTGCTGACGCTGCTCGAGCCGATCATGATCGCGTTTCTCGGCATCGTCGTCGGCGGCATCGTCATCGCGATGTACCTGCCGATCTTCGGTCTGATCAGCCAGTTGACCTAGGATGGCGCCACACCTGCTGCCGGACACGGCCGCCGGCTAGCCCGGGCGAGGACGTCCCCCCATGTCGGCCCTTCGCCCGCGGCTCGCGCGGCTGGTGGTGGTCCGCGTCGGCGCGGCCACGCTGCTGCTCGGCCTGGCGCTGGCGCTCGGTGCCAGCGGGTCGACGCTGTGGCCGCTGGACCGCGCCCTCCTGGCCATCGCCGGTCTCTACGGCGTGGCGCTGCTCGACGCGGTCACGGTGCGCTTCGCCGATCGCTTCGAGCAGACCGCCGATCTGCACTTCGCGCTCGACACCCTGCTCATCGCCGGCTTCGTCGTCGCCACCGGCGGCGTCAGCTCGGTGTTCACGCCGCTGTTCGCCCTGCCGGTGGTGGCCGCCGCCGGCGTGCAGTACCGGCACGGCAGCCTGCGCATGGCGGCCTTCGCCAGTGCGTGTCTGCTGGCCATTGTCGGCGGCCAGTACACGCTCTATCCGCCGGCCGGCGACGACGCGGTGCTGCCGGCCGCCGACGTCGCCCGCATCACCGTCGGCATCAACGTGTTCGCGTTCTTCTCGGTGGCGTTCCTGGCCGGGCAGCTGGCCGAGAACCTGCGCCGCGCCGACGTCCTGGTCGAGGCGGCGTCGGAGAAGATCGCCGATCTCGAGGCGTTCAACCGCACCGTCATCGACCACCTGGCCAGCGGCCTGCTGACCATGGACGCCGCCGGCAGGGTGCTCACCGCCAACCGCGCCGCCGCCACCATCACCGGCTGGCCGGGCGCCGTCGCCGGGATGCCCGCCGCCGAGGCGCTGCAACTGCCGCCCGGATTCACCGCCGACCTGGCCGCCGCCGGTCCGACCACGCGGGCCCGGCGGGTCGACTACACCTTCCAGCGGCCCGACGGCCGGACCATCGAGCTCGGCGTCAGCGCCGCGCCGCTGCCGCTCGGCGGCGGTGAGCGGGGCGTCATCTTCACCTTCCAGGACGTCACCGACATCAAGGGACTGGAGCGGACCGCCCAGGTGCGGCAGCGGCTGGCGGCGGTCGGCGAGATGGCCGCCGGCATCGCCCACGAGATCCGCAACCCGCTGGCGTCGATGTCGGGGGCGATGCAGATGCTGCGCGGCGAGCTGGCGCTGTCCGAGGAACAGGCGAAGCTGATGGACATCGTCCTGCGCGAGTCGGATCGGCTCAATTCGACGATCTCGTCCTTTCTCGCCTATGCGCGGCCGGGTCGCGTCGACGTGACCCGCATCGACGCCCGGCGGCCGGTCCAGGACGCCGCGGCGCTGCTGCGCACCAGCCCCGAAACCGCAGAGTCCCATGTCATCGCGGTCGAGGTGCCGGACACGCCGGTGTGGCTCGACGCCGACGAACACCAGCTGCGGCAGATCATCTGGAACCTGGCGACCAACGGCCTCAAGGCGATGCCCGACGGCGGCCGGCTGGTGCTGTTCGCGGGCCGCGATGGCGACGATGCCCTGGTCGGTGTCCGCGACGAGGGCACCGGCATCCCGGCCGACGAGGTCGACGCCATCTTCCACCCGTTCCGTGGATCGTTCGCCCGCGGATCGGGCCTCGGACTGGCGATCGTCCATCGCATCGTCACTGACTACAATGGCCGCATCGACGTGCAGTCGGCCGTCGGCCGCGGCACGACGATCGTCGCTCGGTTCCCCTCGCCGCGTTCCGCCGCGACCCGCCCGGCGCTCACCCCAGCAGGAGATTGACGCCCGATGTCCTCCGTTCCACCCGAGAAACCGCGCGTCCTGGTCGTCGACGATGAGCCGTCGCTGCGCGAAATCATCTCGATCGCGCTGCGCCGGGACGGCTACGACGTGACGACCGCCGACAACGTCGGCGCGGCCCTCGACCAGATCCGCCGCGGTCCGCCGCCCGATGTCCTCATCAGCGACCTGCGGATGCCCGACGGGTCGGGCGTCGACGTGCTGCGCGCCCTCAAGGAGCGCAGTCCCGGCTCGGTCGGCCTGCTGCTCACCGCGTTCGCGTCGGCCGACACCGCCGTCGAGGCGATGCGCCTGGGCGCCGTCGACTACCTCACCAAGCCGTTCGACGTCGCCGACCTCAAGCAGCGGGTCGCCCGCTATCTCGAGGCCAAGCGGCTCAACGAGATGCAGCAGGCGCCCGTCGAGGGGCGCAAGAGCCCGGGGTTCGTGCTCGCCGGACGCAGCCGGCAGATCCTGGACGTCATCAGCCTGGTGGCGCGGGTGGCCCGCACCGACGCCAGCGTGCTCATCACCGGCGAGTCGGGTACCGGCAAGGAGTGGACGGCGCGGGAGATCCACCTGCAGTCGGCGCGCCAGGCGCAGCCGTTCGTCGCCGTCAACTGCGGGGCGTTCACCGAGTCGATCCTGGAGTCGGAGCTGTTCGGGCACATGAAGGGCTCGTTCACCGGCGCGGTCGACACCAAGAAGGGGCTGCTCGAAACCGCCGATCACGGCACGCTGTTCCTCGACGAGGTCGGGGAGACGAGCCTGGGCATGCAGGTCAAGCTGCTGCGGGTGCTGCAGGAGCGGCGCTTCCGGCGGGTCGGCGGCACCCAGGAGCTGGAGGCCGACGTCCGCTTCATCGCCGCCACCAACCGCAACCTCGAGGAGATGGTGCGATCCGGCACCTTCCGCGAAGACTTCTTCTTCCGTATCAACGTGATCTCGGTCCAGTTGCCGGCGCTGCGCGAGCGCGCCGAGGACATCCCGATCCTCGCCGAGCAGTTCCTGCAGCGGTTCGCCGAGCGGATGGGCCGGCCGGTGCGCGGCATCGGCGGCGACACCATGCGGCTGCTGATGGCCTACCGCTGGCCGGGCAACGTCCGCGAGCTGGAGAACGTGATGGAACGGGGCGTCGCGCTGGAGCAGTCGGCCGAGCTGACGCCCGAGAGCCTGCCGCCCCACCTGCGCGAGACGCCGGCGGCCGCCGGTGGCCCGGCCGCGGTGGAGGCGATTCCGCCGACCGGGTTCAACCTGGAAGCGCACCTGCAGCAGATCGAACGCATGCACCTGGAGCGGGCGCTCAAGCAGGCGGGCGGCGTGCAGGTGAAGGCGGCCGACCTGCTGGGCATCACGTTCCGGCAGTTCCGCTACCTGGCCAAGAAGTACCAGCTCAAGTAGGGCGGCCGCTGCCCCTCAGTGTCACTGCGACCGTGGGCCTGACGCCACGCGTCAGACGGGCCAGCGACCGAGGAGATCACACCGTTGTGATCGTCTCTGCAAGTTATTGAAAAATAGCAGTTTAGTGGTCTTGTTCGTGGGTGAGTCTGGGTTGGCATCGAGGTTGCTCTCTGGCGGGACGACGACGCCGCCCCGAGGTGGCGGCGTCGCGCGAGGAACCACCGAGACACCGACGAACCGGACCAGGACATCGAGGAGCACAGACATGCGTATTCGTGACACCAAGGGCTTCACCCTCATCGAGCTGCTGATCGTCGTGGCGATCATCGGCATCATCGCGGCGATCGCGATTCCGGGCCTGCTGCGCGCCCGCATGGCCGGTAACGAGGCCTCGGCCATCGGTTCGCTGCGCGCCATCAACAGCGCCGAGAGCGCCTACGCGGCGGCCGGCACGGGCAGCCCGTACTCGGTCGACCTGCCGACGCTCGGGCTGGCCTGCCCGATGAGCACGGTGGGCTTCCTGTCGACCGACCTGACGACCGGCGCGACGGTGGTCAAGAGCGGCTTCACGGTGGCGCTGGTGGCCGGCACGGGCGCGGCCGCGCAGGGCACCGACTGCAACGGCACGGCCGGGCAGAGCGCCTACTACACGACGGCGATCCCGGTCACCTTCGGCACCAGCGGCAACCGCTCGTTCGCGTCGAGCACCGTGGGCACCATCTTCGTCGCCAACAGCGCCACCCCGCCGACCGAGGCGCAGATGGCGGCCGGCGGCGGCGGCACGGCCCTGCAGTAAGCCGACCACGCACCGCACTCCGACGACGGGCGCGGCCTTCGGGCCGCGCCCGTCGTCTTGTACACCGACAGGAATCGGCAGCCGGTGTGGCGACTCCTGACACAGGCAGTCACAATACTGAGGGCGGTTGCGTGGCCGGATGCGGCCTGGCCCACGGAATTCCCCCGCATTTCGGCGCAGTTCGGTGTCGGGTCCGCCCTCCAGCCGGGCTGGCATCCGGGTTGCAGCCAATCGGTGGGTCGACGCCGCCTGGCACGGGCGGCGTCGCGGGGCCGAAGGCGAACTTCACAGCACGGCTTGGAACCGTCGGACATCGAGGAGACAGACATGCGTATTCGTGACACCAAGGGCTTCACCCTCATCGAGCTGCTGATCGTCGTGGCGATCATTGGTATCATCGCGGCGATCGCGATTCCGGGCCTGCTGCGCGCCCGCATGGCCGGCAACGAGGCCTCGGCCATCGGTTCGCTGCGCGCCATCAACAGCGCCGAGCAGGCCTACGCGGCGGCCGGCACGGGCAGCCCGTACTCGGTCGACCTGCCGACGCTCGGGCTGGCCTGCCCGATGAGCACGGTGGGCTTCCTGTCGACCGACCTGACGACCGGCGCGACGGTGGTCAAGAGCGGCTTCACGGTGGCGCTGGTGGCCGGCACGGGCGCGGCCGCGCAGGGCACCGACTGCAACGGCACGGCCGGGCAGAGCGCCTACTACACGACGGCGATCCCGGTCACCTTCGGCACCAGCGGCAACCGCTCGTTCGCGTCGAGCACCGTGGGCACCATCTTCGTCGCCAACAGCGCCACCCCGCCGACCGAGGCGCAGATGGCGGCCGGCGGCGGCGGCACGGCCCTGCAGTAAGCCGACCACGCACCGCACTCCGGCGACGGGCGCGGCCTTCGGGCCGCGCCCGTTGCCGTTTCCGGCGCGGTTTCGGCCCCTGGGCGATTGCCAGTTACAATCTCCGCGATGGCCCACACGCCGCAGTCCGGACCCAGCCCGACCGCTCCCGACCTGCGCTGGATGGGCGTGGCGGCCCTCGTCGGCCTGGCGGCGTCGAGCTATGCCACCTGGGTCCACCACCAGGTCATCAGCGACCCGGCTTACGTTGCAGTCTGCGACGTCTCGGCGAGCGTCAGCTGCACCAGCGCCTACACCAGCCAGTACGGTTCCTTCGCCGGCGTCTCGGTGGCCCTGCTCGGCGTGCTGTTCTTCGCCGGCGTGCTGCTGCTGCTCGCGCTCGGTGGTGCTTCCGCGCGGGTGCGCGAGAACGTCGCCGGCTACGTGTTCGCGCTGTCGGTGGCCGGGCTGGCCGCCACCTTCTATCTGGCCTACGCCTCGTTCGTGGTGCTGAAGACCGTGTGTCCCGTGTGCCTGGCGACCTACGTCGGCACGATCGGACTGTTCGTGTCGGCCGCCGTGGCCACGAGGTTCCCCATGCGTACGCTGCCCGCCCGTCTCGCCGCCGACCTGTCGCTGCTCGTCCGCACGCCGGCTGCCGCTGCGACCGTCGCCGTCTTCCTGCTCGCCGCCGTCGGGGCGGTGCGCTGGTTCCCGACCGGGACGGTCAGCGCCGCCACCACCGAGGGCAGCCAGGCCGCCGCCCCGGCCACCGCCGCCGTGCCGGCCGAGGCGCTGCGGGAACTCGAGCAGTTCCTGGCCGGCCAGCAGCGCGTTCCGGTGATGGTGCCGACCGATGGCGCCGCGGTGGTGCTGGTCAAGTTCAACGACTACATGTGTCCGCCGTGCGGTCAGACCTTCGCGATGTACAAGCCGGTGCTGGCCAAGTACGCCAAGGAGTATCCCGGCAAGGTCAAGTTCCTCACCAAGGACTACCCGCTGGACCCGGAGTGCAACCGGCTGGCGCCGGGCGGGGCGCACATGGCGTCCTGCGAAGCTGCGGTCGCCGTGCGGCTGGCCCGCGAGAAGGGCCACGCCGACGAGATGGAGGACTGGCTCTTCGCCAACCAGCCGACGCTGACGCCGGCCCGGGTCAAGGAAGCGGCGCGGATGGTCGGCGGCGTGTCGGACTACGACGCCCGCTACGCGTCGGTGCTGCAGCTGGTGAAGGGCGACATCGAGCAGGGCGGCCAGCTGCAGGTGCAGGGCACGCCGACGTTCTTCCTGAACGGCATCCGCCTGCCGGGGCTGCGCCCCGAGTTCCTCGACGCCGCCATCGCGCTGGAACTCAAGCGCGCCGGCGTCGCCGTCAAGTAGTCGGCGCCCGCCGCGGCTGGAGCCGCGCCGCCCGGCGGCCGAGAATACGGGGGAGGACATCGACGGACGGCGTCGCCCGCCTGGCCGCGTGCAACGCCGTGCACCCCGGCGCGGGCCGTCTCCCCACGGACTGCTGACATGCTGGCGCTCGAGACCGAGGGTCTCACCAAGGACTATCTGGTCGGCTTCTGGCGGCCCCGGCCCTATCGCGCGCTCGACCAGCTGACGCTGCAGGTGGCGCCGGGCGAGGTGTTCGGGTTCCTCGGCCCCAACGGCGCCGGCAAGAGCACGGCGATCAAGCTGTTCATGCAGCTGGTCTTCCCGACCAGCGGCCACGCCCGGATCTTCGGCCAGCCGGCCGGCTCGCTGGCGGTGAAGCGCCGGCTCGGGTTCCTCCCCGAGAACCCCACCTTCTACGACTACCTCACCGCCGAGGAGCTGCTCGACTACTTCGCCCGCCTGTTCGGCATGCCCGCCCACGAGCGGACGGCCCGGGTCGCCGAGGTGCTCGACCAGGTCGGAATCGGCAGGGAGCGCCGCCTGCGGCTGCGCAGCTACTCCAAGGGCATGGTGCAGCGGGTCGGCATCGCCCAGGCGATTCTGAACCGGCCCGACATCGTGTTCTTCGACGAGCCGATGTCGGGGCTCGACCCGCTCGGCCGGCGCGACATCCGTCACCTCATGCTCGGCCTGCGCGACCGCGGCTGCACGGTGTTCTTCAGCTCCCACATCCTGTCGGACGCCGAAGCGCTCTGCAGTCAGGTCGGCATCGTCGCGCAGGGCAAGCTGGTTGGCGGCGGCCGGCTGTCGGACCTGCTGGCGTTCGAGCAGAAGGGCTGGGAGCTGGTCGTCGACCGCGTCGGCGAGCCGGCGCTGGCGGCGCTGCGGGCCCGGGCCCGTCGCGTCGTGGCGCTGGGGCACGGCCGCTATTCGGTCGACCTGCCGCCGGACCCGCCCGACCCGGTGCTCCGCGAGGTCGCCGCGGCCGGGGCCCAGGTCCTGTCCCTCAACCCGGTCCGCGACACGCTCGAGAGCTACTTCGTGCAGCACGTGGCGGCGACGCCCGCCCGGGACACGTCGCACCTATGAGCGCCGCCACCGTGCGCGCCGTCGCGCAGGCCGTGTTCAAGGAGTCGGTCCGCGACCGCGTGCCCTACAGCCTGGTCCTCTTCTCGGTCGTGCTGATGGCGGCGGCGGTGTTCATGAGCCGGCTGACCGCCTCCCAGGATCTGAAGGTGATCAAGGACCTCGGCCTGGCGTCGATGAATCTCATCGGCTTGCTCATCGCGCTCTTCATCGGCACGGGCCTCGTCGCCAAGGAAGTGGAGCGGCGGTCGATCTACGGCGTGCTGACCAAGCCGCTGACCCGCACCCAGTTCCTCCTCGGCAAGTTCCTCGGCCTGGTGCTGACCCTGGCGGTGAACCTGGCGATGATGACCGTCGCGTTCTACGCCATGCTGCTCTACCAGGACCTGACGACGATCGACTGGGTGCAGCAGGGCTGGCGGGCGCCGGCCCTCGATCTGCGCCTGCTGCTGCCCGTCGTCCTGACGTTGGTGCAGCTGACGCTGGTAACGGCGGTGGCGCTGCTGTTCTCGACCTTCTCGAGTCCGCTGCTGGCGACGCTGTTCACCCTGGGCGTGTGGGTCGCGGGACACCTCGCCGTCGATCTCCGCGACTTCGGCGCCGCCGTCGATGCCCCGGTGGCCGGCGCCATCGCCCGCGCCCTCTACTACGTGCTGCCGAACCTGTCGGCCCTCGACGTCAAGAACCAGGTCGTGCACGGCCTGCCGATCGCCTGGCCGGCGCTGGCCGCGGCGGTGGGCGCCGCCGCCGCCTATGTCGGCCTGCTGCTGGCGGTGGCCAGCGCCGTCTTCGCCCGCCGCGACTTCAAATAGCCATGCCCGCGACGACCGACCCGCGACCGGCCGTGCCCTGGCTCCTCATCGGGGCGTTGCTGTCGATCGCGGTCACCGCTCAGATCGGTCGCGATCGCCTCACCCCCCCGCCCGGCGTCGGCCAGACGCCGCTGCTGTGGCTGCAATCGCCCGAGCTGGCCCGGCGGCTGGCGCTGTCGTTCGACGACCTGGCGGCGGACGTCTACTGGATCCGCGCCGTCGTCCACTACGGCACCGAGCGACGCTCGACGAGCTCGACCCACCGCTACGCGCTGCTCTACCCGCTGCTCGACATGACGACCACGCTCGATCCGAGCTTCGACGTCGCGGCGCGGATGGGCGCCATCTTCCTCAGCGAGGGCTACCCGGGCGGGCCGGGCCGGCCCGATCAGGCGATCGCCCTGCTCGAGAAAGGGCAGCGGCACGACCCGACCCGCTGGCAGTACGCGCACGACATCGGCTTCGTCCACTACTGGTGGCTCAAGGACTACACGACGGCGGCCCGGCACTTCGAGCGCGCCGCGGCCATGCCCGGGGCGCCGAACTGGCTGCGCTCGCTGGCCGGCACGACGCTCCTCGAAGGCGGCGATCGCGCCTCGGCACGCACGCTGTGGCGCGAGCTCTACACGACCGCCGAAGTCGACTGGATGCGACGGGCCGCCGAGTTCCGGCTGGCCCAGCTCCAGGCGCTCGACGACATCGACGCCCTGGCGGCCAGGGTGGCGGCGGTTGCCGCCCGGTTGGGCCGCGCCCCGACCGACTGGCACGAGGTCATCGCCGCCGGCGGGCTGCCCGGCATACCGACCGATCCGGCCGGCGCCCCCTACGCACTGGGGCCGGGGGGGACGGTGACGCTCGGCGACGGGTCACCGCTGGCGCCGTTACCCGTCCTCGAGGTGCGCCGATGATCCCGATGCCCGTCCAGCTCGTGATCGCCGGCGCGTTCGGCCTGGTGATCGGCAGTTTCCTCAACGTGGTCATCTACCGGCTGCCACGCGGCACGTCGGTGGTGTTCCCGCCTTCGGCGTGCGGCAGCTGCCGGCGTGAGCTGCGCTGGTTCGAGAACGTCCCGGTCCTCAGCTGGGTCGTGCTGGGCGGCAGGTGCGCCCGCTGCAAGGCCTCGATCTCGATTCAGTACCCGCTCGTCGAGCTGACGACCGGCGCCATCTTCGTGGCCACCGCCGCCGTGACGCCGGCCGGGCCGCTCCTGGCGGCCCGCCTCATGCTCGGCTGCGCCCTGGTCGTGCTGTTCGCCATCGATCTCGAGCACCAGATCCTGCCCAACGTGATCACTCTGCCGGGCATCGCCGTCGGTCTGCTCTTCGCCCTGGTCGGCCCGCCGGGGTGGCGCTCGGCGCTCGTCGGCGCCGCGGTCGGCGGCGGCGTGCTCTATGCGATCGCGGCGGGCTACTACTACCTGCGTCACGAGGACGGCCTCGGCATGGGCGACGTGAAGATGCTGGCGATGATCGGCGCCTTCCTCGGCTGGCAGCAGATGCTGCTGACGCTGGTGCTGGCGTCGTTCAGCGGCGCCATCGTCGGCATCGGCCTGGTCGCGTTCCAGCGCGGCACGATGAAGTACGCCCTGCCGTTCGGCACCTTCCTGGCCGTCGGGGCGCTGGCCGCCATGCTCGGCGGCCAGCCGATCATCGACTGGTACGCGGGCTTCTACTGACGCTGGCGATGGCGGAGTTCTCTCCCGCGGGCTACCTGCTGCTGGGGCTGACGGCGATCGTCGGCGTGCTCGGCGGCATCCTCGGCTACGCGCTGCTGCGCATCGCCGGTGCCGCCCGCGACTCGCGTCGGCACCTGCGCGAGTCGAACGTCGAGACCGCGCTCCTGTCGGCCGCGCTGCAGGACGCCGTCGCCAAGCTGAAGGCGCAGGAGCGGACCACACTGGCCAGGGCCGAGGCGTCCGAGCGCCTCAACGCCCAGATCGTCGACGGCCTGACCTCCGGCCTGCTGGTGGCCGGCCGGGACGGCCAGGTGAAGTTGCTGAACCCGGCCGGCGCCCGCATCCTCGGCGTGGCCCCGCCGCCCCTGCCGGCCGCCATCGACGCCGTGCTCCGTGACGTGCCGCCGCTGGCCGCGCTGGTCGCCGCCGCGGTCCACGACGGGCGCACCGCGGTCGCCCGCCGCCACGTCGCCACGGGCCTGGTCGGCGGCCCCTCGCACCTTGGGGTGACCCTGTCGCCGTGGGCCGGCGAGGCGGGGGAGACCGGCGTCATCTGTCTCTTCACCGACCTGTCGCGGGTGGTCGCGCTCGAGGAGCAACTGCGGTTGAGGGACGCGCTCGCCCGCCTCGGCGAGCTGACCGCGGGACTCGCCCACGAGTTCCGCAACGGGCTGGCGACGATTCACGGGTATGCCCGGCTGCTCGATCCCGAGGCGCTGCCGGCGCCGCAGTCGACCTACGCCGCCGGCCTGCGCAGCGAGACCCAGGCGCTGGGCGAGCTGGTGACCAACTTCCTGAACTTCGCCCGGCCCGAGCGCCTGCTGCTGCAGCCGCTCGGACTCGAGGCGGTGGTGCGCCGCGCGGTGGCTGACGTCGACCCCGCCGGCGGGGCGATTCAGGTCGGCGGCGTCTTCGGCGACGTGGACGGCGACGACGTCCTGCTGCGTCAGGCGTTCTCCAACCTGGTGCGCAACGCCGTCGAGGCGTGCCGCGGCGCCGGCATCGTGCCGGAGGTGGCCGTACACGGCGAGACCTCCGTCGCCGATGGCACGGTCGTGGTCACCGTGGCCGACAACGGTCCGGGGCTCCCCGCCGCGGGGCGCGACCGCCTGTTCCAGCCGTTCTTCACCACCCGCGCCGAGGGGACCGGCCTGGGACTGGCGCTGGTGCAGAAGTTCGTCGTCACCCACAACGGGCAGGTGCGGGCGGCCGACGGCCCCGGTGGTGGCGCCGTCTTCACCGTGGTCCTGCCGCTGCGGGCGGCCGCGGCCGCCCCCGTGTCGCAGTAGCTGCCCGCCGGCTGCCGGGCGGACGTGGCCGTTCCTGCCCGCCGCACCGGCGTGGACACGCCCCCGCGCGCGACGGCTCCCGGCGAACGCGCCGGATTCGCAGCGCTTCGGTCTGTGGCGCCGTTCTTGCGCGACGCCGCGGCATGTGCTCACCGAACACACGCCTCTCCCCGTCCTGCGAGCGCGGCTTCTCGCTCGTCGAAGCGGTCGTCGCCCTGGGGATCGTCGCCGGTGGCGTGCTCGCGATGGCGGCGCTTGCCTCGCGCACGACGGCGATCGTCCTGCGGGCGCGCGAGCGCAGCGTCGCGGCTCACCTGGGCGATGCGGCGCTGACCGATCTCGTCAGGCGACCGGGTGCGCCGTCGAGCCCGGCGTGTCTGCTGCGCGACGTCGGCGGCTGCGTCACGTATCGCGACGCGTCGGGCGCGGCCGTCCCGGGCCCCGGCGGCGGGTATTCGGTCCGCGCGTACGTGGCGGCGGTAGGCGGCAGCCCGGTGCCGCTGCGCCTCGTCACGGTGTGTACCGTCGCGGAGGTCGATCGGGCCCCGGCACCGCGACCTGCGGGAGCGTGTGCGACGCGGGTGGTGATGGAGGCCTGGCCATGACCGCCGATGCGACGAAGCGTCAACCCGTCGGGCGCGCAGGCGGCCGACGCCCTCGTCTTTGCGCCGGCGTGCCGGCGCCACGGGGGGCGGCGCCGGGGGCCGGCTTCAGCCTGATCGAGCTCGTGGTGGCGCTCGGCGTGGCCAGCCTCGGGCTGACGGCGATGGCGATGATGACACCCGGCGTCCTCGGCGCCTTCGCGGCCGAGCCCGCCGCTGCCGAGCAGCAGCAGCGGGCCCGTGCGGTCGGCGCCGTGCTCACCGACGCCGTCAGCCAGGCCGGCACCGGCTTCCTGCAGGCCGCCGACCAGGGGCCCGGCGGCGGTACCCCGGCCCTGGTGCCCGACCGGCTGCGCGGTGGCGCCTGGACCGTCGGTGCCGTGCCGTCGACCCTGTCGGCGCTCGCCCTCGCCCGCAACGCCGCACAGGCGCGGCTGGCAACCGCGGTCAGCGCCGGCGAGTCGCGCCTGGTGCTGGAGCGTCCGCAGTACTGCGCGCCGGCCTCGCCGACATGCCGGTTCGCCCCCGGTGAGGACGTGGTCCTGGTGGGCGCCCACGGTGCCGTCGCTCTGGCAACGGTTGCCGCGGTCGCGCCGCCGCTCGTCGTGGACCTGACGGCCCCCCTCGTGCAGGCCTGGCCGGCCGGCGCTGCCGTGGCGGTGGTCGAGGCCGCGGGTCTCGTGGTGCGCGACGACCCCGACACAGGTCTTCGGCAGTTGGCGATGGCGCGCGGGCCTGGACCGGCCACGGTGCTGGTCGACTACGTGGAGCGCTTCGACGTCGAGTGGCTCGTCGCCGGCAGTCCCCCGGCCGTACGCGACGCCCCCGACGGCACGGCGGAGCACACGACGTTCGGACCGCTGCCGCCCCCGGCAGGGGAGGGCGGCGACCCGGCGTGGCCACCGGGTGAGAACTGCGTGTTCGCCCGCGACGCCGACGGCCGGCCGACCGCCCGTCTGGCCCCGCTCGGTTCCGGCGCGGTGCCCATGCCGCTCTCGCGGTTGTCCGACGGCCCGTGGTGTCCCTCTCCGGCGGCCCCGGTGCGCTGGGATGCGGACCTGGCGCGGGTCGTCGCGGTGCGCCTGCGGCTCGATCTGGCGGTGGCCAGCGCCACGCTGCGGGCCGGTGGGGGCACCCTGCTCGAGCCGGCCCGGCCGTGGCTGCGGCAGGTGCCGCGCCTTACGCTGGCGCTCGAGGTCGCGCCCGGCCGACAGGCGGGCCAGCCATGATCCGGCCGGTCGAGGTCCACCGCGGATTCGTCCTCATCGCGGTGCTGATGTGGCTGTCGCTGCTCGGCACCCTGGCCCTCGGCGTCGCGCTGGTCACGTTGGTCGAGCCGGCGTCGAGTGCGGCCGCCGTTGAGCGGGTGGCCCTGCGGCGCGCCGCCGAGTCGGCGGCGACACTGGCGATCGCCGACCTGGCGGCGCGGCTGGACTGGACGGCGTTGCCGGCCGGCGGGCCGCCCTCCACATTCACCGACGGCAGTGCAGGTGTCCGCCGGCTCGGGGCAGTGGTTCTCGATCTCTCCGCCGAGACTACCCGCCGCACCTGCGGTCGCCTCGACGCCTGCGACGAGGCGACCACGGCCCTGGTGTCCGACGCGCGTCCATGGGGCGGCGCGAACCCGCGTTGGCGGCTGTTCGTGCACCTGCCGCTCGCAGAACTCGACGCGACCGCTGGCGAGGCATGTCCCTGCTACCTGGTGGCCTGGCTGGCCGACGATCCGGCCGACGCCGATGGCAATCCCTTTCAGGATGCGGCTCCGGGGCTGCCGGGCCACGGTGTCATGCTGGTGCGCGGTGCGGCCTTCGGCGCCGGAGGAGCCGTGGCGGAAGTGGAGGCGCTGGTGGCCCAGCCGTGCCGGCTGTCGGGCGCCGTCTGCCCGGGCATCCGTGTGCAGTCGTGGCGTCCACTGGCCAGCGGCGGGCCCTGAGCGCGGCGGTCCGACGGGCCCGGCGGTGGGGGACTGCCGGGATGCTGGCCTCCGGCCGATATCTCCCGTGTAGCCCGGAATCCGGGCTCACCCGGGCATCCGACCGCCCGCGGCGACGGCCCCCGCCGTTCCGCGTGGCACCGCCCGGGGAACACGAAGGTGGATGCCGCCATGACCCGAAGCTTCTGGATCGGTCTCTCGCTCGGAGCATTTCTCCTGGGGGCGCTGCCCGTCGCCGCCGACGCGCAGTCGCTGGCTGCAGTGGCGCGTCGCGAAGAAGCGCGCCGCAAGGACCTGCCGTCGTCGTCGAAGGTCTATACGAACCAGGACCTGCGGCGAGACCCGACGACGCCGATGCCGCCGCCGCCGGCGGCCGCCGACACGGCGGCGCCGACCGGCACGCACGGCGCCGGGAGCGGTGCGCCGGCGGCCTCGCCAGCGCCGGCCGAGGCCCCGCCAGCCGACGCGGCGGGGGGGCCGGCGCGCGACCAGAAGTACTGGCAGGACCGCATCAGCGGGGCGCGCGCCGAGCTCGAGCGCTCCCGGACGTTCGCCGACGCACTGCAATCGCGCATCGCGGCGCTCACGACCGACTTCGTGAACCGCGACGATCCCGCGCAGCGGGCCGTCATCGAGCAGAACCGACTCAAGGCGGTGGCCGAACTCGAACGCGTGCAGCGGGAGATCGCCGCGCACGCCAAGACCATCAGCGGCATCGAGGACGAGGCCCGACGGGCCGGCGTGCCGGCCGGCTGGCTCCGCTAGGAGCCGACCGCATCCGGGCGACACTTGCACCCTGAGCACCCGACGGAAGACCCGGTCGCCGCCCGCGCGCCGGTATCGAGCGGCGCGGTCGTCCTGGTCGTCGAGGACCGCGACGCGCTGCGGACCATGCTGCGCCTCGCGCTCGAGGCGCACGGCCACGTGGTCGTCGAGGCCCGCGACCAGCCCGAGGCCGCGGCGGTGCTGGCTGCCGAGCGGCCGGACCTCGTCGTCACCGATCTGCGGCTGCCGTCCGGCGACGGACTGGGCGTGCTGCGCGCGGTCAAGGCGGTGGACGGCTCCGTGCCGGTCGTGGTGATGACCGCCTACGGCGGCATCCAGGATGCCGTTGCCGCGATGCGCGACGGCGCCCTCGACTTTCTCGCCAAGCCGGTCGATCCCGAGCACCTCAACCTCGTCGTCGAGCGGGCCATGGCCCAGACCCGGTTGCTGCGCGAGCACGCCCTGCTCAAGGAGGAACTGGCGGCCCGGCGTGGCGCGCCGCGGATTCTCGGCCAGGCGCCCGCCCTGCGCGATGCCGTGCAGGCCGTGCAGCGCGCGGCAGCGGCCGACGTCACCGTCCTCATCGAAGGGGAGAGCGGCACCGGCAAGGAACTGTTCGCGCGGGCCCTGCACGCCTGGAGCGCCAGGGCCCACGGCCCGTTCGTCGCCATCAACTGCGCCGCCCTGCCGGAAACGCTGCTCGAGTCGGAACTGTTCGGCTACGAGCGGGGCGCCTTCACCGGGGCGACCCAGCGCAAGCTCGGGCGCTTCGAGCTGGCGCACCGCGGCACGCTCTTCCTCGACGAGATCGGCGAGCTGGCGCCGTCCATCCAGGCCAAGATCCTGCGGGTGCTCGAGACCCGCGAGTTCGAGCGCGTCGGCGGCACCGTCACCCTGCATGCCGACGTCCGCCTGGTGGCCGCCACCAACCGGCACCTGCGGGCCGAAGTGGCCGCGCGGCGGTTCCGCGAGGACCTGTTCTTCCGCCTCTCGGTCGTGCCGATCACCGTGCCGCCGTTGCGCGAGCGTGGCGACGACGTCGTGCTGCTGGCGCGCCACGTGCTCGAACGGGCCGCCCTCGACCGCGGCCGCCGGCCACCGGCGCTCGACCGGTCGGCACTCGAGGCGCTGAGCGGGTATCCCTGGCCGGGCAACGTCCGCGAACTGCAGAACTGCCTGGAGCGCGCGGCGTTGCTGGTCGACGGCGACACCATCTCGGCGCGGCATCTCCACTTGCACCCGATCGTTCCCCCGGCCCAGGTCCCGGCCGCGCCGCCGCCCGACGTGGACCTGTCCGGCACGCTCGACGACGTCCTCGACCGGGCCCGCCGCCGCGCCGAGCGCCAGGCCATCGAAGCCGCGCTGGCCGACAACGGCAACGATCCGCGCCGCACCGCCGACGCCCTCGGTGTCGGCTTTCGCGACCTGCTGGGCCGGATGCGCCAGCACGGCCTCGGCACCGAGTAGGCGCCGCGACCGTCCGCCGACTCAGCGACCGACGCCGATGGTCGCCAGGGCCCGACGCAGCTCGGCCGACGTCACGTCGGTGAGCGTGGTCGTGGCCCCCGCTGCCGTGGCGGCGATGAAGTGCAGTGTGCGGTCGACCACCTTCTTGTCGCGGCCGATCGCCGCCAGCACCGTGGTGAGCGGCAGCCGGGCAACCGAGGGGACCGGTCCGAGGCGATCGAGCAACGTGCCGACGCGGCTGGCCAGATCCGCCGGCGTGACGCCTCGCGACACCCCCAGGGCCAGGGCCACGCGCATCCCCAGCGCCACCGCCTCGCCGTGGAGAAGCCGCCCGTAGCCGCTGGCCGCCTCGAGCGCGTGGCCGGCGGTGTGGCCGAAGTTGAGCACCCGGCGCAGCCCCGACTCGCGCTCGTCGGCCGAGACGATCTCGGCCTTGATGCGGCAGCACGTCGCGACCACGTCGGCCAGCGTGTCGCCGCGCTGCCGCAGCAGGTCGTCGAGTCGTTCGTCGAGGCGATCGAGCAGGGGCGCGCTGGCGATGACGCCGTATTTGATCACCTCGTACAGGCCGGCGCGAAACTCCCGTGCAGGCAGCGTCGTCAGCGCATCGGGGTCGACCAGTACCCGGCGCGGGGCGTGGAAGGCGCCGATGAGGTTCTTGCCGCGCGGGTGGTTGACCCCGACCTTGCCGCCGATGGCGCTGTCGACCTGGGCCATCAGGGTGGTCGGCACCTGCACCAGCCGCACCCCGCGCAGATAGGTGGCGGCGGCAAAGCCCACCAGGTCGCCGATGACGCCGCCGCCGATGGCGACGACGATCGCGGCGCGGTCGGCGCCGGCGTCGACCAGCGCGTCGTGCACGCGGCCCACCGTGCGCATCGTCTTGGCGCGTTCCCCGTCGTCGACGACTACGCTGCGGCTCCGGGTGCCCACGGATCGGATGGCGCGGCCCTGCGCCGCCCACACTCGCGGCGAGGTCACGGCGATGCGGGCGCCGGAGAGGCCGGCGGCGTCGAGGGCTGGCCCGATCCGGGTGCGGATCCCGCGCGCGACCTCGATGACGTAGTCGCCGTCGCGGGCGCGGACTGGAATGACGGTGGGCGACATGCGGCGGGCGCGGCTCCGGCCGCGTGGAGGGCGGATGCTAGGATACATCGCGGGTGCACGAGACGGCGGATTTCCTGGTCATCGGCAGCGGCGTGGCCGGCCTGCGCGCGGCGGTGTCGCTGGCCGGGCGCGGTCGAGTGCTCGTGCTCACCAAGGCCGATCGTCCCGACGAGAGCAACACCGGGTACGCGCAGGGCGGCATCGCCGCCGCGGTCGGCGACGACGACTCCCCGGCCTTGCACGCCGACGACACCCTCAAGGCCGGCGACGGCCTGTGCCGTGCGGCCGCGGTCCAGGTGCTCGTCGACGACGGCCCGCGGCTGGTCGCCGACCTGGCGGCGTGGGGCGCGGCGTTCGACCGCGAGGCCGACGGCCGTTTCTCGCTGGGCCGCGAGGGCGCGCACAGCGTGCGCCGGGTCCTGCACGCCCACGACGCCACCGGCCGGGAGATCGGCCGCGTCCTGTGGCGACGGGCGGCCGTCAGTCCGGGCGTCACCATCCGGCCCGACGCCCGCGCCGTCTCGCTCGTCGTCGACCAGGGCCGCTGTGGCGGGGTGCGCTACCTGCACGGCGGCCGCGTCGCCGAGGTGCGTGCGTCGGCGACGCTCCTGGCTACCGGCGGCGCCGGCCGGATCTTTCGCGAGACCACCAATCCCCCGATCGCCACCGGTGACGGCATCGCGCTGGGCTGGGAGGCCGGTGCCGCGGTCAGCGATCTGGAGTTCGTCCAGTTCCACCCGACGGTGATCGCGGTCCCGGGGACGTCGCGCTTCCTGCTCTCCGAGGCGTTGCGCGGCGAAGGGGCCCGGCTGTTGAACGTGCACGGCGAACGCTTCATGACCCGCTACGAAGCGGCCGGCGAACTGGCCTCCCGCGATCTGGTGTCGCGGGCCATCGTCCGCGAGGCGGCGCGGACCGGCGCGCCGGTCACCTTGTCGCTGGAGCACCTCGACGCGGTCTGGGTCCGGGACCGCTTCCCGACCATCGCCACCGCCTGCCGGGAGCGCGGCCTCGATCTGGCGCGCGACCGCATCCCGGTCTCCCCGGCCGCGCACTACGTGATGGGCGGGGTGGCGACCGACCTCTGGGGACGCACGACCGTGCCCGGGTTGCTCGCGGCGGGCGAAGTCGCCTGCACCGGCGTCCACGGCGCCAATCGCCTGGCCAGCAACTCGCTGCTCGAGGGGCTGGTGTTCGGGGCCCGCGCCGCCGAGGCCATGGTGGGGGCACCGGCCGCGGCGGTGCTCGACCAGGTGCGGCCGCGGGGGGCGATGCCCGTCGGGACCGCGGCCCTTCCCGAGGGCCTGGCCGACGTGCAGGCGCTCATGTGGCGCGACGTCGGCCTGGTGCGGGATGGCGACGGCCTGGCGCGCGCCGTCGCGACCCTCGATGGCTGGCGCCGCGGACTGGCCGCGGCGCGGGACGCGGCCGACCCGGCCCTCGTCGCGACGACGACGGTCGCGTGGCTGGTCGCCCGCGGCGCCCTCGACCGGCGTGAGAGCCGCGGCGGTCACGCCCGCGCCGACTTCCCGGAGCGAGACGATCTACACTGGATGGTTCACACCATCGAGCGTGCCCATGACCAAGAGCCCTGACGGCGGCGGCGACGGCTTCGTCACCGAGATCACGCCTCAATCGACCGACTTTTCCCGCTGGTACCTGGACGTCGTCCGCAAGGCCGAATTGGCCGACTATTCGCCCGTCAAGGGCTGCATGGTCATCCGGCCGTACGGCTATGCGATCTGGGAGCTCATCCAGCGCCAGCTCGACGACCGCTTCAAGGCCACCGGGCACGTCAACGCCTACTTCCCGCTCTTCATCCCCGAAGGCCTGCTGATGAAGGAGGCGGAGCATGTCGAGGGGTTCGCACCGCAGGTGGCGTGGGTGACCAGGGGCGGCACCGAGGACCTCGAGGAGAAGCTGATCGTCCGGCCGACCTCCGAGACGATCTTCGGGGTCATGTACCAGAAATGGATCCAGTCGTGGCGCGACCTGCCGGTGCTCATCAACCAATGGGCCAACGTCGTGCGCTGGGAGAAAGTGACCCGGCCGTTCCTGCGCACCACCGAGTTCCTCTGGCAGGAGGGCCACACCGCCCATGAGACCGAGGCCGAGGCGCAGGAGGAGACGCTGAAGATTCTCGGCATCTACAAGGAGTTCTGCGAGAACGTCCTGGCGATGCCGGTGGTCGACGGCCAGAAGAGCAGCAGCGAGAAGTTCGCCGGCGCCGAGCGCACCTATTCGATCGAGGCGCTGATGGGCGACGGCCGGGCGCTGCAGGCCGGCACCTCGCACAACCTGGGGCAGAACTTCGCCAAGGCGTTCGAGATCCAGTTCCAGGGGCGCGACAAGACCCTGCAGCACGCCTGGACGACCTCGTGGGGGGTTTCGACCCGGCTCATCGGCGGGGTCATCATGACCCACGGCGACGACAGCGGCCTCATCCTGCCGCCGCGAGTCGCCCCCTGGCAGGTGGTGATCGTGCCGATTCCGCGCGGCAACTGGAAGGAGACCGTACTGCCGGCCTGCGAGGCGATCCGCGACGAGCTGGCCGCCGCCGGCCTGCGGGTGAAGCTCGACGCCGACGACAGCCAGACGCCCGGCTGGAAGTACGCCGAGTACGAGATGCGCGGCGTCCCGCTGCGGCTCGAGATCGGCCCCAAGGACCTCGAGAAGAAAGCGGTGTTCGCCGCCCGCCGCGATACCCGCGAGAAGGCGTCGCTGCCCATGGAGGGGCTCGCCGCCCGGGTCGTCGACCTGCTCGACCAGATCCAGCGGGGCCTGCTGGCCAAGGCGCGCGCCGCCCGCGACGCCCGCACCTCGGCGACCATCAGTTACGACGAGTTCAAGGAGATCATGGCCGGCCGGCCCGGCTTCGTCGTGTCGCCGTGGTGCGGCAGCGACGAATGCGAGGCGCAGATCAAGGCCGAGACCCAGGCGACGATCCGCAACATCCCCTTCGACTCGGGAACGCCGACGGCGCCGTGCATCAAGTGCGGCCGGCCGGCGACGGTCAACGCCTGGTTCGCCAAGGCGTACTGACGCGTGTCTGACCGCTAGCCGCTAGCCGCTAGCCGCTAGCCGCTAGTCCTTGTCCTCGTCCTTGTCGCGGCGCTTCTGGAACACCCAGGCGACCCCGATACTGAGGCCGTAGAGGAGAATCATCGGCGCGGCGACCACGACCTGGCTCACCGGATCGGGTGAGGGCGTGGCCACGGCGGCGACGACGAAGATGATGAGGATCGCGTACTTGATGTTGCGGGCCAGGAACCGGGCGGTGACGACGCCCATCCGCGCCAGCACCATCACCAGCATGGGCATCTGGAAGATGACGCCCAGCGCCAGCAGCAGCCACGCGTACATCCCGAAGACCGGGGCGATGCGCGGCATGAAACGCACCTGATCGGTCGAGAAGCTGCCGAAGAAGCCGAAGGCGGCCGGAAACACCACGTAGTGCGAGAAGGCCGCCCCGGCCGCGAACAGCAGCGTCGTGCCGAAGACGAACGGCACCGCGAAGCGTTTCTCGTTGGCGTAGAGCCCGGGGGCGATGAACAGCCACACCTGCCACATCACATACGGACTGGAGATGAGCAGGCCGAGGATGGCCGCGATCTTCAGCTGCAGGAAGAACGCCTCGGTCGGTTCGGTGAACACGAACTCGCCGCCCGGCGGCAGGGTGGCCAGGAGCGGCTCCATCACGAACTCCTGGGCGCGCGCCGCGAACGCGAACGCGCCCAGGAAGCCGACGAGCAGGGCGACGATGGCGTGGGTGAGCCGGCGGCGCAGCTCGTCCAGGTGATCGAGGAAGCTCATCCGCCCGTCGAGGGCGTCGTCATCCTCCTCGGGAGGCTCCGGCGGCCCGCCCCCGTCGTAGTAGCCGAGGGCGGGTTTGTCCTCCTCCGCCTTCTTGAACGGAACCAGAGCCACGGCGGGGTCGGGCTAGCTGCCGCCCTCGCCGCGCGACACCGGCTGGCCCAGCGTGCCGTCGGCCTCGAGGACGGTCGGCGGTGGCTGCACCGCCGCGGCCCGCGCCTTCTCTTCCTTCTGCTCCTCGAGCTTGATCTCCTGTTCGAGGGTGTTCTGCAGCTCCGTGGAAGCCTTCTTGAACTCGTTGATGCTCTTGCCGAGCGACTTGCCGAGCTCTGGCAGCTTCCGGGGCCCGAAGATGATGAGGGCGATCACCAGGATGATGATCAGTTCCGGCATGCCAATCGATCCGAACATCGCGAGCTCCAGCGCAAAGGCGGGGCGTCCTGCGAGCCGGCCCGCCGCCGACACCTCCGGCCGCGCCGCGGGGCGGCGCGTCCGTCCAGTATAGGCCGGAAGGCGGGGGCGGCAAAGCCTCCGCGGCACGAATTCCGGCGCCCGGAAATCGTTGTCGGGCCGGCGGTTGCTCGCGGTAGGATGGTGCCATGCGGACCTCGCGGTTTCTCGGCGTGTCGGTGCTGACCGTCGCCCTGGCGGCGGGGCTCGGCGGGGTGATGGGGAAGAGCGCCCAGGCGACCCAGGACCGCCTGCCGGCGCACTATAAGGCGTTCACCGCCGCGCTGGCCGCCATCGAGAGCGACTACGCCGAACCGGTGGAGTCCGACCGCCTGGTCTACGGCGCCATCAACGGCATGCTGCAGACGCTCGATCCGCACTCGAGCTTCATGGATCCCCGCACCTACGCGCAGATGCGCGAGCGGCAGGAGCAGCGCTACTACGGACTGGGGATCACGATCCAGTCGGTCGATCGCCAGATCACCGTGGTGCGGGTCTTCGAAGGATCGCCGGCGCACCAGAAGGGCCTGCGCCGCGGCGACGTCATCGCCAAGGCGGCCGACGAGGACCTCATCGGCTGGACCACCGAGCAGGCCGTCACCAAGCTGCGCGGGCCGAAGGGCACCTTCGTCAACATCTCGATCAAGCGCAACGGCATCGACGACCTGCTGGTGATGGATGTGATGCGCGACCAGGTGACGATCCCGAGCATCCCGGCGCATTTCATCACCCGAGGCGACGTCGGCTTCATCCGCCTCGAGGACTTCGCCGAGCACACCGACGACGAACTCGGCGACGCCCTGGAGGACCTCCGCGCCCAGGGCGCCCGGCGCCTGGTGCTCGATCTGCGCGGCAACCCCGGCGGGCAGCTCGATCAGGCCATCCGCGTCGCCAACCGCTTCCTGCCGCGCGGCGATCTCATCGTCTACACCCGCGGCCGCGTCGACAACGCCGACGAGGATTACCGGGCCACGCGGCAGAGCGAGTTCCTCGACCAGCCCATGGTGGTCATGGTCAATCGCAACAGCGCCAGCGCCTCAGAGATCGTCTCCGGCGCGCTGCAGGACCACGACCGCGCCCTCGTCGCCGGCGAGACCACGTTCGGCAAGGCGCTGGTGCAGTCGGTCTACCGGGTGAGCCAGGGCGCCGGACTGGCCCTGACGACGGCGCGCTACTTCACCCCGAGCGGGCGCATGATCCAGCGGCCCTGGGATGGGGCATTCGACGAGTACCTGACCTACACGATGCGCGATCAGGCGGCGCGGGAGCACACCGCCGAGGAAATGAAGCTGACCTCGGCTGGCCGCAAGGTCTACAGCGGCGGCGGGATCGAACCCGACGAGCGCTTCGATGGGCCGGTCGAGGGGTTCAACCCGACCCGGTTCGGCCGCTCGCTCTTCGCCCGCCAGCTGTTCGCCGGCTACGCGGAACGGTTCTACGCCGAAGGCGACACGCGGCCGGGCTCGCGCGGCAACGGTCGCCGGGCCGTGGCCAAGGACTTCGCCGTTGACGACGCGATGGTGGCCGAGTTCAAGGAGTACGTCGCCTCGCGCCGGATGAAGATCGACCAGGCGGCGTGGACCCAGGACCAGGCCTTCATCCGCGCCATGATTCGCTTCGAGATCGACGCCGCGGTGTTCGGCATGGGGGTGGCGCGGCGTCGTCTGCTCGACGTCGATCCGCAGGCGCAGCACGCCCTGAGCCTGTTCCCGCAGGCCGAAAAGCTCCTGACGCTGGCCAAGACCCGCACCTCGCGCACCGCTGGCGGCGAGTAGGGCGGCCCGTCGGTCAGGAAGGGGAGATTCTGGCGAACCCCAAAATGTTGGGGGTCCGGAATCGCCTTGCCACACAGGTAGGGCCTTGCTAGACTGTCGCGCTGTCTAGCCTCGCGAGGATTCGGCCGCTTCGGCCCATCCCTCGCCGCCGCGGGTGTCCATGCGCCTCGATCGCCTCGAAATCTCCGGATTCAAGTCGTTTTCCGATCGTTCCGAACTGGCCTTCGACGGTGGCGTCACCGCCATCGTCGGCCCCAACGGCTGCGGCAAGAGCAATGTCGCCGACGCCCTGACGTGGGTGCTCGGCGAGCAGAGCGCCAAGAGCCTCCGTGGCGACAAGATGGAGGACGTCATCTTCAGCGGCAGCGATGCCCGCAAGCCGACCGGCGCCGCCGAGGTGACGCTGCGGCTGAGCGGCGTACCGCTGGCTCCCCGCGCCGACGGGGAGGCCGCCGAGCCGTCGGGAGACGCCGCCGCCCTCGACCTGGCCGCCGCCCGCGCCCTCGACCCGGTGCGGACGGTCCGCGACGTCGAGGTCACGCGGCGCCTCTATCGTTCGGGCGAGAGCGAGTACCTCATCGACGGCGCGCATTGCCGGCTCCGCGACGTCCACGAACTGCTCATGGACACGGGGCTGGGGGCCAAGGCCTACTCGATCATCGAGCAGGGCAAGATCGGCATGATTCTCAGCTCGCGGCCCACCGACCGGCGGCAGCTGATCGAAGAAGCCGCCGGCATCACCAAGTACAAGGCCCGTCGCCGTGCTGCCGAGCTCAAGCTCGACGCCGCGCAGCAGAATCTCACCCGCCTCGACGACATCGTGTTCGAGGTCGAGAAGCAGTGCGGCTCGCTCAAGCGCCAGTCGGCCAAGGCGCGGCGGTTCCAGCGGCTCCGCGACGAGATGCGGCGCTGGGAGAAGGTGCTCTTCGCGCGTCGCTACCGCCATCTCGCCGAGCACATCGAGTCGGCGCGGGCGCGCCTGGCCGACGCCCGCCAGGACGAGGCGGCGTCGATGGCCCGCCTGGCCGAGGTGGAGACCGAGCTGGCGCGCGTCCGGCTGGAACTCGCCCAGGCCGAGCAGGATGCGGCGCGGGTGCGCGAGGACGCCCACGCGCACGAGCTCGACGTCAATCGACGCCAGCAGCAGCTGGCCCTCGACGCCCAGCAGGCGGCGATGCTCGAGAGCCGCGTCGCCGAACTGGCGGCCGAACTGCAGGGCCTCGACGAGCGGCGCGAGCCGGATCGCCTGCGTCTCGAAGAACGGCGGACCGCCACGGCCGACGCCGAGCGGGCTCGCGACGCGGCCGCCGACGGCGTCCGCGCCGCCGTCGAGGCGTCCGGGGCGGCGCAGCAGCGGATCGCGGCGGCGGACCAGGCGGTCGAGCAGGCGCGGGGCGATGTCTACGCGGTGATCAACACCGTGACCGCGCTCAACACGGCGATCGAGCACGCTGCCGCCGAGCGTGAACGGACCGCGGCGCTGCTGGCTCGCCTCGAGATCGAGGCCGCCGACCTGCGCACCGAACTGGGCCGGGCGGTCGACGCCAAGGACGCCGCCACCGCGGCCCTGCAGGCGGCGCAAGGCGCGCTCGACGCGACCCTGGCCTCGAAGGCGGCGCACGAGGCCGACCTCGCCCAGGCTCGCGATGCCCACGCGCAGCGCGAACGGCGCGCCCGTGAAGGCGAGCACGACCTGGCGGGCCAGACCGCCCGGCTGCGTTCGCTGGAGGAGATGGACGCGGCGCGCGCCGCGTTCGGCGACGGGGCGCGGATGCTCCTGGCCGGCGCCGACGAGGCGGTCGGCCAGCATGGCGCGCTCGCCGACTACCTCGATGTCGACCCGCGCTACGAGCGGGCCGTCGAGGCGGTGCTGGGCGAGCTGTTGCAGCACGTCGTCGTCGATCGGCATGCCCAGGCCCACGCCGGGTTCGCCCTGGTCCGCGGTCAGGGCGCCGGCCGCTGCGGATTCATCGTCACCGGCGCACCGCCGCCGCCCTCGCCCGCGGAGATGCCGGCGCCGCCCGACGGCGCGGTGCTGCTTTCCGAGGTGGTCCGCGTCACCGGGCCGTTCGCCCACAGCCTGCGGGTGGTGATCGGCGACGCCCTGATCGTGGCGTCGCTCGAGGCGGCGGCGGCGCTGGCCACCCGGACCGACCGTCCCGTCGTGACCGTCGAGGGTGACGTCTACCGCGGCCCGCACGTGGTCAGCGGCGGCAGCCGGACCGAGGCGCGCGGCATCCTGGCCACCAAGCGCGAGATCAAGGACCTCCGCGAGGCGGTGGCCGAGGCCGGTGCCACCCTGGCGGCGCTGCGCAACGAGATCGCAGCCTTCGAAGTGGCGATCGCCGCGGCCACGGCCGCGCTGGCCACGACGGTGGCCGATGCGCACCGCCACGAAAAGGCCATCGTCGCCGCTGAGGCGGACCGCCAGCGCGCCGCCGCCGACGAGAGCCGCGTCCGCCAGCGCGCCGAGCTGGTCGCCAGCGAAGCGCTCGGCGCCCGCGAGGCGATCGCCGCCCTGGACGCCCGGCACGGCGAGGCCCAGGCGTCGATCGCCCGGCTGGCCGCCGAACGGGCGCTGCTCGACGCGGCGCTTGGCGACCGCCAGCGGCAGCTGGCCGAGGCGCGCGACGACGCCGACGCGCTCAGTCAGCGCGCCGCCGAGGCCAGGGCCCAGCACGCCGGGCTGGCCGAACGGGCGCTGGCGGCAGCCGCCGAGGTCGCCCGGCTCGAGGAGGCGGCCCGCGAGCTCTCCGACCGCGCCGACGCGTGCCGGCGGGACGTCGACCTGATGCGCACCCAGCGTACGCGACTGCTGGAGGCGTCGGTCGAGGGCCAGCGCCTGATGGACGAGGGCGTGAAGGCGCTCGAGGCCCTGCGCGACGAGGTCCTGCGCGCCGACGACGAGACGCTGGTGCTGAAGGCGGCGACCGAACGGCAGGAGCAGACGATCCGCGATGCCCGCCGCGCCCTCGACGCCGTCCGGGCGCTGGCGGCCGAACTCGACGTCTCCAGGGTCACCGCCGAGTCCGATCTGGCGCACCTGGCGCAGCAGAGCCTCGACGCCGTCCAGGCCGACCTCGACACCATCGCCGGCGAAGTGGCCGAGATGGAGCGGCATGGCATCGTCGCCCCCGACGCCCGGGCGATCCGCCAGGCGGTCGCCGAGCCGGACGACGACGACAGCGGACTCGAGGAGCCGGCCGCTCCCGAGGCGCTCGCCGGTGCCGCCGACGAGGCCGTCGCCGGGCTGGCCGCCGCGGCGATGACCGCCGAGGAAGCGATCGCGGAACTGCGCGCCCGGATCGACCGGCTGGGCCCGGTGAACATGATGGCGATCCAGCAGTTCGCCGAGATGGACGAGCGGCGGACGTTCCTCACCACCCAGCGCCAGGATCTGATCGATTCAATCGCCCAGACCAACGAGGCGATCCGGCGGATCGACGAGACCACCCACAGCCGGTTCCGCGACGCCTTCACGGCCATCAACACCAACTTCCAGCAGACGTTCACGACGCTGTTCGGCGGCGGACGGGCCGGGCTCACGCTGCTCGACGAGACCGACCCGCTCGAGAGCGGCATCGACATCGTCGCCTCGCCCCCCGGCAAGCGGCTGCAGAGCGTGATGCTGCTGTCGGGCGGCGAGAAGGCGCTCACCGCGATCGCGCTGATGTTCGCCATCTTCCGCTACAAGCCGAGTCCGTTCTGCCTGCTCGACGAGATCGACGCGCCGCTCGACGACGCCAACATCGGCCGCTTCGTCGAGATGCTGCGCGGGATGCTCGACCGCACCCAGTTCATCGTCATCACCCACAACCGGAAGACCATGGAGATCGCCAACCGGCTCTACGGCGTCACCATGGAGGAGCCCGGCGTGTCCAAGGTGATCTCGCTGCCGATGAACTGACCAGCCGGCGGCCGCGGCCGGGAGGACAGCGAACCCGACCGGGGCGCAGACCGTATCTGTCCCGATAGGGGGACCGCATGGCGCTGGCGACGATCCGAGCCGGACTGCGAACGCTGGTGGTGGCCGTGGCCGTGGTGGCCGTGGCCGGTTGTGAGGTGCGTGCCGGCGGCGACGGCGATTTCTCCTTCGGTGTCTGGCAGGGGAGCGCGGAAGACACCTGGGAGCGGACCTACGAGGTCACCCCCGGCGGCCGGGTGGAGATTCTCAACGTCAACGGCGAGATTCGCGCCGAGGCGAGTCCCGAGGGCCCGGTACAGGTCCGGGCCGAGCGCCGTGTCCGCGCCGGCTCCGACGAGGCGGCTCGCGAGCAGCTGGCGCGCCTCGAACTGCGCGAAGAGGTCGGGCCGTCCCGGGTTCGGGTCGAGACCATCGCGCCGCGTGGCCGCTGGGGCGGCGGCCATCGGGTGATCTACACCGTACGGGTGCCGGCCGGGGTGCACGTCGATCTGCGGACCGTCAACGGTGGCGTCCGGCTCGACAACGTCGGCGGCGAGGTCCGGGCGACGGCGACCAACGGCGGCGTACACGGCCGGGTCGCCGACGTGACGCTGCTCGACGCCCGCACGACCAACGGTGGTGTCGACGTCGAGGTCGCCGGGGCCATCGCCGCCGACGGCAGGGTTTCGCTGGCCAGCGTGAACGGCGGCGTGCGCCTGGCGGTGCCCGACGGCACCCGCGCCGACATCACCGCCCGGTGCACCAATGGCCGGGTCAGCGTCTCGGATCTCGATGTCGTGGCCGACGGGGACGTCACCCGCCGCCGGCTGTCCGGCCGTCTGAACGGCGGCGGAGCCCGCATCGATCTGCAGACCACCAACGGCGGCGTCACGATCCGGCGGTCCTGACCGGCCGCCGGCGCGTTGTCGGCGGCGCGCGCTTGTCGTACCCTGGACGGCACGCCGCAGCCGCCGTGAACGAGGACAAGTCCACCCGCTACCATCGGCGACGCCGTCGCGCGGACGCCGCCGGCACCGCGCTGGTCGGGGTCTTCCTGCTCGGCCTGGTCGTCAGCGGCGCCTCGGAGCTGTTCCGCACCGCCGCCGAGTGGCTGGCGTCGTGGCTGCCGTGGCCCCTGCCGCCGTCGGCGGCGGTCGCCCTCTATGCCACCGGATTGGCCGTCACCATCCACGGTCTGGAATTGCCGTTTGCGTGGTACCAGGGCTTCTGGCTCGAGCGACGCTACGGGCTGTCGACCCAGATCCTGCCGCACTGGCTGGCCGATCACGTCAAGGCGGCGGTGGCCAGTGTCGGCGTGATGGTGGCGGGGTTGTCTGCCGTCTACCTCTCGATGCGCTGGGCCCCGCAGCAGTGGTGGCTGGTGTCGGCGGCCGCGTTCGTCGTCGCCATGGTCGGCCTGGCGCGACTGGCGCCGGTGCTGCTGCTGCCGATCTTCTACCGCGTCCGGCCGCTCCGCCAGCCGGAGCTGTCCGCCCGTCTGGTCCGGCTGGCGGAGCGCGCCGGCGCTCCGGTGATCGGCGCCTACGAGTGGGCGCTCAGCAACCACACCCGCAAGGCCAACGCCGCACTCGCCGGCATCGGCCGCTCGCGTCGCATCCTCATCTCCGACACGATGCTCGACGGCTACTCGGAAGACGAAATCGAGGTCATCCTCGCCCACGAACTGTCGCATCACGTCCACCACGACCTGTGGCGCGGCATGGCGATGCAGGCGGCGACGATCGTCGCCGGGTTCTACCTCGCCAGGACGGTGTTGACGCGCTCGGTGCCGTGGCTGGGCCTGAGCGGGGTCGCCGACGTCGCCGGCGCCCCGGTGCTGCTGCTCGTCGCCGGTGTCTTCTCGTTTGCGATGCTGCCGCTCGGCAACGCCATGTCCCGGGCCCAGGAGCGGCGCGCCGATCGCTTCGCGCTCCGCCTGACCGGCAATCCGGCGGCGTTCGTCACCGCCATGCGACGGTTGTCGCAGCAGAACCTCGCCGAAGAGCGGCCGTCGCGGCTGGCCCGCTGGCTGTTCTACTCGCACCCGCCGATGCGGGAACGCATCGCCGCCGCGCAGGCGTGGTCCGATGTCGCCACCCCGTTACATCCGCATGGCATCCTGCCGGCCAAGGAGTAGCCCGGCATGCGCCTGATGTTCGCCACCGTCGTGATCGCGGCGCTGACCGCGGCAGCGCCGGCGCAGGGCGTGCGCAAGTACAACGTCGCCCACCGCGGCGCGTCCGCCTACGCCCCGGAGCACACGCTGGCCGCCTACCGGCTGGCCCTGGCACAGGGAGCCGACTTCGTCGAACAGGACCTGGCGGTGACCAGGGACGGCGTGCTCATCTGCCTGCACGATCCGTCGCTCGAGCGCACCACCGACGTCGAGTCACGCTTTCCCGATCGCGCCACCGAGGTGACCGACGAGGGGCGACGCCGCACGGTCTGGCTCGCCAACGACTTCACGCTGGCGGAGATCAAGACCCTCGACGCCGGCTCGTGGTTCGACGCCAGGTTCGCCGGCGAGCGCGTGCCGACCTTCGACGAGGCGGTCGCGGTCATCAAAGGCAAGGCCGGCCTCTATCCCGAGCTCAAGACGCCGGAGATCTACCAGGGCCGCGACGTCGATTTCCCGGCGCTGGTCGAGGCGGCCCTCGACCGGCTGGAGTTGCGCGGGCCGTCGGCCGATGCGAAGACGCCGGTGATCCTGCAGACCTTCGGCGAGTCGACGGCCCGGGCGCTGGCGGCGCGCCGCATCGGCGTGCCGGTGGTGCTGCTGCTCGGTCGCGCTCCGGCCGACGTGCCGGCCTTCGTGGCGGCGTGGAAGGACGTCGTGGCCGGGTTCGGCCCGGCCAAAGAGATCCTCGCCGCCAGGCCCGACCTGGTGACCGAGGCGCACGCTGCCGGCCTGACCGTGACGCCCTACACCTTCCGGTCGGCCTCGACCCCCGGGCACGCCTCGGTCGAAGCCGAGATGGCCCACTACCTCTACACGCTCGGCGTCGACGCGCTGTTCACCGACAACCCCGACAAGTTCCCGCGGCGCTAGAGAGCACGCTCCAACAGCCCCGGCACTACGGGACACGAGTCCCCGCAGTCGACCGTCGCCGCGGTCGCTCATCCGACAGAGTCGGCGGGGAGGTCGATCGAGTGCCAGCGGTCTCAGCGCTCGGCGACGACCAGCGTGCCCTTCATGTCGGCGCACTGCGGATCGGTGGAGAGACTGCAGTAGTAGACGAACTGCCCGACTTGATCGGCGCGGAACTGGAACGTCACGGTCTCGCCGGCGCCGGCCCGCTTCATCAGCCGATAGGCGTCGATGGCGAAGCTGTGCGGCGTGCCTTCGCTGCGCAGGTGGATGGTGACGAGGTCGTCCTTCACCACTTCGATGCGGTCGGGCTCGAAACGGCCGTCCCGAGCCACCACGGTGACGGTACGGCGATTGGGCGCCGTGTCCTGGGCCGTCGGCCCGGCGAGCGCCGCCAGGCACAGGCCGAGGACGGCGAGTGGACGGGCGGTATGCGGCATGCTCCGATTGTAGCGCCGCCGTACGCACGAAGGGCGGACCGGCAGGCCCGCCCTCGTGTCCGTGACGTGACGCCGGGGGTCAGTCCCGGCGCGGGCCGCGGTCGCCGCGGTCGCGACGCGGGCCGCGCGGCCGGTCGCCACCGCGCTCGCCCCCGTCGCCGCCGGCTGGCTCGCTGCCGGGCTCGGCCGCCGGCGGTCCGCCCTCGGACGGCAGCAGGGCCTTGCGGCTCAGGCGGATCTTGCCGGTCGGGTCGATGTTGATGACCTTGACCAGGATCTGCTGGCCTTCCCTGAGCTCGTCGCGGACGTCCTTGACGCGGTGGTTGGCGATCTCCGAGACGTGGAGCAGGCCGTCGGTGCCGGCCATGATCTCGACGAACGCGCCGAAGTCGGTGATGCGCTGCACCTTGCCGAGGTAGGTCTTGTTGAGCTCCGGCGTCGCGGTCAGCTCCTGGATCATGCCGATCGCCTTGGCCGCCGCCGCCTCGTCCGCCGATGCGACGTTGACCCGGCCGTCGTCCTCGACGTCGATCTTGACGCCGGTCTTCTCGATGATGCTGCGGATCATCTTGCCGCCCGGCCCGATGACGTCGCGGATTTTGTCGACCGGGATCTTGATGCTGACGATGCGCGGCGCGTAGGCCGACATGTTCGACCGCGTCGCCGGCAGCGCCTGCTGCATGATGCCGAGGATGTGCAGCCGACCGGCCTTGGCCTGGTTGAGCGCCGCCCGCATCACCTCGGACGAGATGCCGGTCACCTTGATGTCCATCTGGAGAGCGGTGATCCCGGCGGCGGTGCCGGCGACCTTGAAGTCCATGTCGCCGTAGTGGTCCTCGGCGCCGGCGATGTCGCTGAGCACAGCGTACTTGCCGGTGGCCTCGTCCATGATGAGGCCCATGGCCACGCCGGCGACCGGCGCCTTGATCGGCACGCCGGCGTCCATCAGGGCCAGCGAGCCGCCGCACACCGAGGCCATCGACGAGCTGCCGTTCGACTCGAGGATGTCCGACACGATGCGGACGGTGTAGGCGAAGTCGGCTTCGGCCGGCATCATCGGCGTCAGGGCCCGTTCGGCCAGCGCGCCGTGGCCGATTTCGCGGCGCCCGGGACCGCGCATCGGCTTCACCTCGCCGACCGAGAAGGGCGGGAAGTTGTAGTGGAGCATGAACCGCTTCCACGTCTCGCCGTCGACCATCTCGATCTTCTGCTGGTCGTCGGCGGTGCCGAGCGTGACGGTGACCAGCGCCTGGGTCTCGCCGCGCGTGAACACCGACGAGCCGTGGACCCGCGGCAGCACGGTGTTCTCGATGGTGATCGGCCGGATCTCGTCGAACTTGCGGCCGTCGAGCCGCACGCCGCGCACCAGGATCTCGTCGCGCAGCACCTTCTCCTGCAGCCCGTGCAGGATGCCCTTGGCCTCGCCCTTCCGGCCCGCCTGATCCTCGGGCAGCCCGGCGACCACGTCCTTCTCGACCCTGGCGACGGTGGCGTAGTTCTCGAGCTTGCCCTTGATGCGCATCGCGTCGGTGAGCGGCGCCAGGGCCTTGGCCTCGATGGCCTGCTGGAAGGCGGCGTCGACCTTCACCTCGGGCTTGGGCAGCTTCGTGCGCCCGGCCGCGGCGGCCAGGTCGTCGATCATCCCGCAGATGCCCTTGATCGCCTCGTGGGCGACCTCGAGCGCGGTGATGGCTTCTTCTTCCGACACCTCCTGGGCGCCGGCCTCCACCATCACGATGCCGTCCTTGCTGCCGGCCACGACCAGGTCGAGCCGGCTCTGCTTGCGCTGCGGGAAGGTCGGGTTGACGACGTACTGGCCGTCGACCAGGCCGACCCGCACGCCGGCGATCGTCTTCTCGAAAGGCATCTCCGACAGCGCCAGTGCCGCCGACGCGCCGGTGATCGCCAGCACGTCCGAGTCGTGATCCTTGTCGGCCGAGAGCACGAACGCGATCACCTGGGTCTCGTAGGCCCAGCCGGCGGGGAACAGCGGCCGGATCGGCCGGTCGATGACCCGGCTGGTCAGCGTCTCCTTCTCGGTGGCCTTGCCTTCGCGCTTGAAGAACCCGCCGGGGATGCGGCCCGACGCGTAGGTGTACTCCCGGTAGTCGACCGTCAGGGGCAGGAAGTCGATACCCTCGCGGGGGTTGGCGGAATGACAGGCGGTGACGAGTACCATCGTGTCGCCGACCCGCACGACGACGCCGCCGTCGGACTGCTTGGCCAGCCGCCCGGTCTCGATCGACAGGGTGTGCTGGCCGACTTGCATCTCACGCTTGACCATTGGAAACCTCGAATGCCGGGGTCACGTTCCCCGGACTTGCTGGCCCGCGCCGCATCACACGCCGCCGGGCCCCGCGCCGCACGCCGGCGCTGGACGCTCCACGACCTCGCCGGGCGGAGGGACCGCCGGCGGCGCCGTGGACTTACTTGCGGATCCCGAGCCGCTTGATGAGTTCCGCGTAGCGGTCGGTGTCCTTGCTCTTGAGATAGTCGAGCAGCCGCCGGCGCTGGCCGACGAGCTTCAGGAGACCCCGCCGCGAGTGGTGGTCCTTCGCGTGACTCTTGAAATGCTCGGTGAGGTAGGTGATGCGTTCGCTGAGGATGGCGACCTGGACCTCCGGTGATCCGGTGTCGGTGCCATGGGTGCGGTACGAACCGATGAGTTCGGTTTTCTTGTCCTTCGTCAGTGCCACGATGCCTCCACGCACGGCCCAGAGTGCGGCTTGCCGACACTCCACGCCGCCGTATGTCCGCGGTTTTCTCCGCAGGATGACCGTCAATCGTATCCCAGAACCACCGAGGGCTGCAAAACCACCGCCCGGGGCTCGACCAGGCCGACGATCGTCGCCAAGCCCAGCAGTCGGCCGGCCGGGTCGATGAGCCGCACCGGTCCGGACCCGGCCGGGCCGGTCACCGTGGCCGTCACCCGGCGCCCGTGCCGCACCCAGACGGCGCCCTGCGCGTCGAGCCGGGCTTCGGGGAGGTGCTGCAGCAGACCGGACGGGGGGATGACCGCGGCCGCCAGAGCGGCGTCACCAGCCACCAGGGACGGCCAGGCCACCGCGTCGGCGAGCGTGAACGGGCCCGCGGCAGTGCGCCGCAGCGCGCCCAGGTGAGCCCCGGTGCCGAGTCGCTGGCCGAGGTCGTGGGCGAGGGTGCGGACGTAGAACCCGGCCGACACGTGCAGCCGCAGCTGCAGTTCGCCGCCCGAATAGCCGGTGAGCGTCGCGGCGTGGATCTCGACATCGGCCGGCGGCGGCACGACCGGCGCATCGCGGCGCGCCAGGCGGTGCGCGGCCTCGCCGCCGATCTTCTTGGCCGAGTACACCGGCGGGGTCTGGCGCTGGCGCCCGGGCAGCCGCGCGACCGCGTCGGCGACGACGGCGGCGTCTGGCACCAGCCCGGTGGCGCGGACCGTCGCGCCGGCCGCGTCGTAGGTGTCGGTGTCGCGGCCGAAGACGATGGTCGCCTCGTAGGTCTTCGCGTCGCCGGTCAGGAACTGCGCCAGCCGGGTGGCCCGCCCGAGGACCAGCGGCAGGACGCCGCTGGCGAGCGGGTCGAGGGTCCCGGTGTGGCCGACCCGCGGCCCGAAGGTCCGGCGGGCGACCTGGACGACGTCGTGGGACGTCGGGCCGGCCGGCTTGTCCACCACCAGGACGCCGTCGGCCTCGACCCGCGGGCCCTTCACGACGCCCGGGCGACGGCCAGGTCGAGCGCGGCGAGGAACTCGGCCCGGACCTGCTCCAGCGTGCCGCGCGCGCCGCACCCGGCGGCGTTGGCGTGGCCGCCGCCGCCACGCGCCTTGGCGATCGCCGCGACGTCGGTGGCCCCCTTGGAGCGCAGGCTGACCCGCCAGTCCCCCGGCGTCGCCGTCTCCTTGAAGAACGCCACCGCCTGCACCTCCTGGACCGAGAGCGGAAAGTTGATGAGGCCCTCGGTGTCGTCGTAGCTGCCGCCGGCCGCGGCGGCGATTGCCGGGGTGATGGCCAGCGTCGCGATCCGCCCGGTCGGATCGACCGTCATCGCCGACAGCACGGCGCCGAAGAGGCGCACCCGGCCCATGCTGTTGCTGTCGTAGTGCGTGCGGGCGATCCACTGCGGGTCCGCCCCGGCGGCCACGCAGCGGCCGGCGATCTCGTAGGTGCGCGGCGTGAGATGCGAGAAGCGGAACGACCCCGTGTCGGTGAGGATGGCGAGGTAGAGATGAGTCGCGATCTCGGCGGTCAACGGCGCACCGAGCGCCTCGACCAGCGCGTAGACCATCTCGCCGCAGGCGGCCGCCGACTCGTCGATCCAGTTGACGACCCCGTAGCGGGTGTTGCCGGGGTGGTGGTCGATGTTGACCACCGGCGAGCGATCGAGGCCGGTGACGCCGGTGCGCTCCAGGCTGCTGCACTCCATGATGACGGCGGCATCGAAGGTCTCGCTGATCGCCGTCGCGACCCACAGCTCGGCCACGCCGGGGAACGGCCGCAGATAGTGCGGCGGCACGTCGCACATCGCCATCCGCGCGTCGAGGCCCAGGCCACGCAGCGCCAGCACCAGCGCCATCCCCGATCCGATGGCGTCGCCGTCGGGCCGCTCGTGCGACGAGACCACGACCCGCCGCGCGGCGCGCAGGCGGGCGACGGCGTCGCGAAGGCCGGCCGATTCAGGAACGGGACTCGGGGTCATCGCCTGGCGGGACCTCGGGCGGCTCGGGCGCGGCGGGTGCCGAGGCATCGGCGGCGCGCGCGGCCTCTTCCTCGTGCAGTTCGTGCAGGATCTCCTCGACGCGGGCGTGGGCCGCCAGGCCTTCGTCGAAGTGGAACTGCACTTCCGGGGTGCGCCGCAGCGACAGCCGCCCGGCCAGGACGTGCCGCACGAACGGCGCGGCCCGCTGCAGCGCCTTGGCGGTCGTCCTGCGCGCCGCGGCGTCGCCGAGGATCGTCCAGTAGACGCGGGCCAGCGACAGATCGGGCGTGACTTTGACCCGGCTGACCGTGACCAGGCCGACACCGGGGTCCGACACCTCGGTGGCGAGGATCTGGCTGACCTCCTCGCGCAGCTGTTCGGCGACGCGCTCGGTGCGGTGGGAGAGCGGCATGGACTTCATTCTAGCGGCTAGGGACTGGCGGCCAGCGGCTAGCGGCGTTTCAAGCCAGGTGCTCGATCTCGGTGCGGGTGATGAAGCCGGGCTCGGCCCGCTCGATCTCGTTGACGACCGCCTGGAGTTCCTTCTCCGCGTGCGCGCCGTCGGTCGCCACGGCGACGACGGCCACGGTGGCGCGTTGCCACCGATCGTGGTGATCGACCTCGGCGACGCTGACGTTGAACTTCTTGGCGCGGTCTTTGATCCCGCGCAGGACCATCCGCTTGTCCTTCAGCGACTGCGCGAAGGGGAAGTGCAACTCGACGGTCAGGAGCACGACGGCCACCGGCGCGTGCCTCGGTCGATCAGGCCGACGCGGCGACGCGCTCCATCTGGAACACTTCGATCACGTCGCCGACCTTGACGTCGTTGTAGTTCTGCAGGCCGATGCCGCACTCCATGCCGGCCTTGACCTCGCTGACGTCGTCCTTGAAGCGGCGCAGCGAGGCCAGCTTGCCCTCCCACACCACGACGTTGTCGCGCAGCAGCCGCACCTGGGCATCGCCCTGGCGCGTGATGCGGCCGTCCTTGACCATGCATCCGGCGATGGTGCCGATCTTCGGCACCTTGAAGGTCTCGCGCACCTCGGCCGAGCCGAGCCGCACTTCCTTGAAGGTGGGCTCGAGCATGCCGGCCATCGCCTTCTGGATTTCCTCGGTGACCGTGTAGATGACCGAGTGGTGGCGGATGTCGACCTTCTCGCGCTCGGCGACCTCGGCGGCGTTGCGATCGGGCCGCACGTTGAAGCCGATGATGATGGCGTTGCTCGCCGTGGCGAGCAGCACGTCGGACTCGTTGATGGCGCCGACGGCCGAGTGGATCACCTTGACCTTGACCTTGTCGTCCGACAGCTTGGTCAGCGAACTGGCCAGCACCTCCGCCGAGCCCTGGACGTCGGCCTTGACGATGATCGGCAGGTCCTTGACCCCGCCCTCGGCCATCTGCTGCTGCAGGGTCTCCAGGGTGAGCCGGCTGCCCTTGGCGACCAGCGCCTTCTCCTTGGCCCGCGCCTGGCGGAACATGGCGATCTGCCGTGCCTTGGCCGGGTCGGCCACCGACTGGAAGGAATCGCCCGGCGACGGCAGGGTCTCGAGGCCGAGCACCTCCACCGGCGTGGACGGGCCGGCGGTCTTCGCCGCCCGGCCGCGGTCGTCGATGAGCGCGCGGACGCGGCCCACCACCGGCCCGGCGATGATGTCGTCGCCGACGTTCAGCGTGCCGTCCTGCACCAGCACCGTGGCCACCGGGCCGCGGCCGCGATCGAGCTTGGTCTCGAGCACCGTGCCGACCGCCGAGCGCTTGGGGTTGGCCTTGAGCTCGCTGATGTCGGTGACCAGCAGGATCATCTCGAGCAGCAACTCGAGGTTGGTCTTCTGCTTCGCCGACACCTCGACGAACACCGTCGTGCCGCCCCACGCCTCGGGCATCAGGCCGAGGTCCGACAGCTGCCGCTTCACCACCTCGGGGTTGGCGCCTGGCTTGTCGATCTTGTTGACCGCGACGATGATCGGCACGCCGGCGGCCTTGGCGTGGTCGATCGCCTCCTTGGTCTGCGGCATCACGCCGTCGTCGGCGGCGACCACCAGGATGACCACGTCGGTCACCTTGGCGCCACGGGCGCGCATCAGCGTGAACGCTTCGTGGCCGGGCGTGTCGAGGAAGACGATGTTCTTGTCCTTCCGCTCGCCGACGCCGCCGACCAGGTAGGCGCCGATGTGCTGGGTGATGCCGCCGGCCTCGCGTTCGGCCACCCGCGTCGTGCGAATCGAGTCGAGCAGCGTCGTCTTGCCGTGGTCGACGTGGCCCATCACCGTCACCACGGGGGCGCGGCTGACCTGATCCTTGGCGTCGACGCCCTCGGACGCTTCGTCGAGCAGCTCCTCTTCGAAACTGCGGGTCTCGACCTCGGCCCCGAACGTCCGGGCGACGTCGCGGGCCGTGTCGATGTCGACCGCCGAGTTGATGTTCATCATCAACCGCCGCTCGAGCAGCACCTTGAGCACGTCCTTGACGCGCACGTCGAGCTTGTCCGACAGGTCCTTGACCGTCATGCCCTCGGCGAGGGTGATGGTCCGGCTGATCGGCGGCAGCGCCACCGGCGCCGACTGCACCGGCGGCCGGGGGGCGTTGTCGCGCCGGGACCCTCCCGATCGCCCGCCCGGGCGACCTGGGGGCCGGGTGCCCATCGGTGGCCGCGGTGGCATGCCCGGGCGTTGCGGGTAGGCGCCGGGCCGCGGCGGCAGGCCTTGCCCGGGCCGGACCGGCTGGGACGGCAGCGGCCGCGGGCCGCCGAGCGTGGACGGCGTGCTGCCGTAGGGGCGGGTCCCCGGATAGGGCGGCCGACCGGTCGCCGGCGGACGCGCGCCGGCCGGAGTCACCGGCCGCGGCGGCGGCGGGGCGACGATGCGCGGCGGCGGCTGGGTCGGCGGCCGCTTGGCCGGCGCCAGGGGGCGTGCCTGGGGCACGGCCTGACCCGGCTCCTCGATGCGCAGCCGGATGCTCGGTGGCAGCACCCGGCCGGTGGTCGCCGGCGCCGCGGCGGCCGGTGAGACCGGTTCGGCCACCGGTGGCGGTTCCTCCAGCGCCGGCGCCAGGGGTTCGGTCGCGGGCGGCTCGACGTCGACTGCGGCCGGTGGGGGCTCCGCCGGCGCCTCGGCCGGCACCGCGGCGGCCGGTAGCGGGGCGGCGGGGGCCGCGGCGACCGGTTCCGGTGTCTCGGCTGGCGTCGCCGCCTCCGGCATCGCCTCGACGACGGCGGCGGGCGCGTCGGCCGCGGCGGCTGGCGTCGGCGCGGGCTTCGCGGTGCGGATGAGGCGCGGCGGCGGCAGGGCGGGCGCCGCCGGCTTGGGCGGCTCGGGAGCCGGCTGACCCTTCTTGGGCGCCGCGGTCTTGGCCTTGGCCGACTTCATCGCCGCGTCCGAGAACATGTCGCCCTTGGGCAGTTCAATCCCGCGCTGCCGCGCCAGCCGCTCGACGAACTGGCGCGCCACGATCTCCTCCACGGTGCTCGACGCGCTCTTCAGCTCGATGCCGTGGTTCTGCTTGAGCAGCTGCAACACCTCCTGGCTGGTGGTGCCGAGCAGCTCCGCGACTTTGAAGATCCTGACAGTGGCCAAACAGTCACCCCTGAAATGGCGCGTCGTCGCGCCCGTCCGCCGGGCCCGTGCCCGGTTCCGTCGCCGTCGACGGCCCTACCGTGTTTCGTCGCCGCCGCCGTCGGCGGCCGGCGTGTCGGCGGCCGCCGCACCGTCCTCCGGTGCCGCGTCCGCCGGCGCCGCCGCCGCACTCGCGCCGTCGTCCACCGGCGTGCCGTCGTCGGCGGGTGTCTCCAGCGTGCCGTCGTCGGCCGGTGTCTCGAGCGCGCCGAGCTCGGCCTCGACCTCGCGCCGCTTCTCTTCCTCGCTCTTGATGTCGATCTTCCAGCCGGTCAGCTTGGCGGCGAGGCGCACGTTCTGGCCCTTCTTGCCGATCGCCAGCGACAGCTGACTGTCCTCGACGACGACCTCCATCACCTTGTCGACGTCCGAGGTGATGGACACGCGCTGCACCTTGGCCGGGCTGAGGGCGTTCATCACGAAGCCGACCGGGTCGTCCGACCACTCGACGATGTCGATCTTCTCGCCGCGCAGTTCGCGGATGATCGCCTGCACCCGGGTGCCCTTCATGCCGACGCAGGCGCCGACCGGATCGATGTCGCGTTCGCGGGAATAGACCGCCACCTTGGCGCGGTCGCCGGCCTCGCGCACCGCGCCGCGGATCATCACCGTCCCGTCGTAGATCTCCGGGACCTCCTGTTCGAACAGCTTGATGAGCAGCGCGGCGTCGGTGCGCGACAGCACCACCTGCGGGCCCTTGGCGCTCTTGCTCACGCCACGGATGACGGCGCGGACGCGGTCGCCCTGGTTGTAGCTTTCGGCGCGCGACTGCTCCTTGCGCGGCAGAATGGCCTCGATGCGGCCGATCTCGACGATCATGTCGCCCTGCTCGAAGCGCTTCACCACTCCGGTGAGCACCTCGCCGACGCGCTGGTTGAACTCCTCGTAGACGTTCTCGCGCTCGGCTTCGCGCACCTTCTGGAAGATGACCTGCTTGGCGGTCTGGGCGGCAATGCGGCCGAGCATCTCGGTGCTCTTCGGGAACTCGATCTGGTCGCCGACCTCGACGCCCGAGTCGGCGCCGTACATCTCCAGCGCCTCGGCCAGCGAAATCTGCGTGGCCGGGTCCTCGACCTCGGCGACGATGGACTTGACGGCGACCAGTTCCATCTGGCCGGTGTCGGTGTTGAGGCGGGCTTTGAGCTCCTCGCCGGCCTTGTAGTGTTTGCGCGACGCGGTGAGGTAGGCCTCCTCCATGGCGGCGATGACCACATCGGGCTCGATGCCCTTCTCCTTGGCCAGTGCCTCGATGGTCTGCATCAACGGGTTGGTCGCCATGATCCTCACAACTCCACATCGAGACGGGCACGCTTGATCAGCCGCAGCGGCAGGCGATGCACCGTGCCGCCGATGGCCTCGAACAGCACGTCCTCACCGTCCACGCCGCGGAGCCGACCCGCGAACGCCGTCTGCCGGTTCACCGGCTCGGCCGTTACCACCTTGGCCATGCGTCCGGCGAACCGCTCGTAGTCGTCGCGGGACCGAAGCGGTCGATCCAGCCCCGGCGACGACACTTCCAACACGTAACTGCCGGGCACGACGTCCTCGACGTCGAGCACGGCGCTCAACTCCTCGCTCACCCGCGCGCACTGGTCGAGGCTCACGCTCTCCTCGGCCGTGGCCGACGGCCCCGGCCGATCCAGCACGACGCGCAACACGTTCTGGCCGCCCTGCCGGCCGTAGGTCACCTCGAAGATCTCGAGCCCATGCGCCGCGGCGACCTCCGCCGCCAGCGTCCTGACCCGTTCGAGGGGCGTCACCGTGACCGCCTGAAACAAAAAAGAGTGGGCTTCAGCCCACTCTGGTTTTCCCAGATCAGCACCGGACCCTTGAGTTTAGCACAGGATCCGCGTGCTTCCGGGCGACGCCTCGCTGGCGCTCGGCCTGCCTGCGGGCGAAGGCCCGCCTCACGGCGGGCCCGCGGTGTCACCGCGCGTCGGGGGCCGCCGGTCTGGCGATCAGGTCGTAGCCGCGGGCGCCGACGATTTCGGCGTCCAGGAACTGGCCAGGGCGGAGCGCTGCCGGGTCGGCGTCGGTCAGGAACACCTGCGGGTCGATGTCGGGCGCCTGTCCGGCGAGCCGGCCCGTCCACACCCACTCGTGCTCCGGCGAGGCCCCGTCGACGACCAGGCGGACGCGGCTCCCGACCCGGGCCTTCTGCCGGGCGGCGACCAGGCGCTTTTGCAGGGCCATGACCCGGCGCTGGCGGCGGGCCTTCTCGGCGGTCGGCACGTCGTCGGGAAGGGCGTGGGCCGAGGTGTCCTCCTCGTGGCTGTAGGTGAACACGCCGACGTGGTCGAAGCCGACGGCCGAGACGAATGCCAGCAGTTCGGCGACGTCGGCCTCGGTCTCCCCGGGAAAGCCGACGATGAAGGTGGTGCGCAGGACCACGTCCGGGATGCGGGCGCGGATGCCGGCCAGCAGCCGCTCGTAGGACGCCCGGGTGCCGGGGCGCTTCATTCGCTTGAGGACGCGGTCGGAGGCGTGCTGCAGCGGCAGGTCGATGTAGCGCACGACCTTTCGACTGGCGGCGATGGCCTCGAGGGTGGCGGCGGTGATGGTCGTCGGATAGAGATACAGCAGTCGCACCCACTCGATCCCGTCGACCTCGTCGAGGGCGCGGATGAGCCGCGGCAGCGCGTCGCGTTCGCCGCGGTCGATGCCGTAAAAGGTGGTGTCCTGCGACACCAGCAGCAGTTCCTTGACGCCTCGCCCGGCCAGCGCGCCCGCCTCGGCGACCACCGACTCGACGCTGCGGCTGCGGTAGTGGCCGCGCATCTTCGGGATCACGCAGAACGCGCACGCGTAGTCACAGCCTTCGGCGATCTTCACGTAGGCGTAGTGGCCGGGAGTCGAGAGGCGCCGAGGCGTGTCGGCATCGTAGAGATACGTCGGGAGATCGACGCCAAACACAGGATCAGCGGCTAGCGGCTGGCGGCTAGCGGCTAGGGGATCACGCTGTCCCGGCGCGGCGGGCGTCGCTTCGCTGGCCCGCCCGGGATCGCGCTTGTAGAACGTCAGCGGTGAGGCGCCAACCTCCGCCACGGCTCCCGGCTGAAGCGCCGCGAGGATGTTGGGGACGTCGCCGGTGCCGAGCACCGCGTCGATCTCGGGGATTACCTTCTGCAACTCGGCGCGGTAGCGCTCGGCCAGGCAGCCGGTGACGACCAGGCGGGCGCCGGTGGCCTTTTTGCGCTCGGCCATCTCGAGAATCGTGTCCACCGATTCCTGCTTGGCCCGGTCGATGAACGCGCAGGTGTTGACGATGACCACGTCGGCGCCGTCGGCGTCGGTGGTGATCTCGTGCCCGGCCTGCTCGGCGATGCCGAGCATGACCTCGGAGTCGACGAGGTTCTTGGGACAGCCCAGGGAGAGGAAACCGATTTTCACAGCGGCTAGGGGCTGGCGGCTAGCGGCTAGGCGTGCCGCTGCCCGCTGACCAGCACATCTCCCCACTCTACACCGGCTGCACGGGCGCGGTTGGAGTGGTCACCCCGAGGTCAGCGCCTGGCGCAGGCCGTGCTCGGTGTCGCGGAGGTTGGCCAGCACGCTGTAGACGTGGCCGACCGCGACCGTGATGACCAGGGCGGCAGTCGCCCGGGGCCAGACGCCCGCCAGGCCGGCCCACGCGGCGACGCAGGCAACCCCCGCGGCGCCGACGAGCATGAACTGCACCGCGAAGCCGATCGTGACCGACGCCTCGACCCGGGTGCCCTCGGCCGTGGGCGTGAAGGTTCCGGAGGCCGTCACCGGGTAGTGCTGGCGCAGCAGCGCCGGCCGCATTCGCTCTGGAAGTCGAAGCCCGCCGGCCCGGCGTGTCCGAACAGCCTCGGCCGCGCCTGGCGGGGCAGTCCGGCCATGAGCCGGCGCGCGACCTCGGCGGGCGGCGCCGCCAGGTGCACGGTCAGCGCGCGGCGGAGCCACATCGGCGGTTACGGATAGAGCCGGTAGAGCATGCGCGGGTAGGGAATCGTCTCGCGCAGGTGCTCCAGGCCGCAGATCCAGGTGACGACCCGCTCGATGCCCATGCCGAACCCGCCGTGCGGCACCGTGCCGTAGCGGCGCAGGTCGAGGTACCACTCGAACGCCTCCTGCGGCAGCTCGTGCTCCTTGATGCGCTGGAGCAGCAGGTCGAGATCGTCGAGGCGCTGGCCGCCACCGATGATCTCGCCGTAGCCCTCCGGCGCCAGCACGTCCACGCACAGGGCCTTGTCGGGCTGCCCGGGGGCCGGCTGCATGTAGAAGGCCTTCACCGCCGCCGGGTAGTGGGTGACGCACACCGGGCGGTCGAACTGCTGCGACAGCACGGTCTCGTCGGTGCCGCCCAGGTCGGTCCCGTATTGGAACGGCTGGCCCTTGTCGACGAGCAGCTTCGCCGCCTCGTCGTAGGTGAGCCGGGGGAATGGCGCCTGCACGGCTTCGAGCTTCGTCGTGTCGCGCTCGAGCAGCTTCAGCTCGGCGGCGCGACGGTCCAGGACGCGCCCGACCACGCTGGTCACCAGGCGCTCCGCCAGCCCGATGACGTCGTCCAGATCGGCGTAGGCCATCTCCGGCTCGACCATCCAGAACTCGGTGAGGTGGCGCCGCGTCTTGCTCTTCTCGGCGCGGAAGGTCGGACCGAAGCAGTAGACCTTGCCGAGGGCCATCGCGTTGGCTTCGTTGTAGAGCTGCCCGCTCTGGGTCAGGAAGGCGGTGTGGTCCTCGAAGTACTGCACCGGGAACAGGGTCGACGTGCCCTCGCAGGCCGCCGGGGTGAAGATCGGCGTGTCGGCGAGGATGAAGCCCTCGCCGTTGAAGAAGTCGCGGACGGCGTTGACGACCTCGTGGCGGACGCGCAGGATGGCGGTCTGGCGCTCGCTCCGGATCCACAGGTGCCGGCGGTCGAGCAGGTAGTCGACGCCGTGCTCCTTCGGGGTGATGGGGAAGTCGTGCGACGGCCCGACCACCTCCAGGCCGGTGGCGATCACCTCGTAGCCGCCTTTAGCGCGCGCATCGGCGCGCACCGTGCCGTGGACGACGAGCGAGGTCTCCTGCGACAGGTGGTCGGCGGCCGTGAAGGTCTCCTCGCCGACGTCGTTCCTGCCCATGACGACCTGCACGAAGCCGGTGCCGTCGCGCACCTGCAGGAAGTGGATTTTGCCGCTCGACCGGCGGTTGTGCAGCCATCCCTTGAGGGTGACGGCCTCGCCGGCGTGCTCGCCGAGGCGGTTGATGGGGACGTGGGGGCTGGTCATTGGCTCATCAGCTCGTCGTTGAGACCCAGACGCTGCTCGAAGCGCTGCCGCGCCTGGGCGGCACGGGCCAGCGTGGCCGCCGCCGGCCCCGGCGCCAGCTCGAAGGTCCACGGGCCAAGGTACCCGACCTTCTGGAAGGCGAGCAGCGCCCGCGCCCAGTCGATCGAGCCGTCGTAGGGCACCAGGTGTTCGTCGCGCGCCCCGCGGGTGTCGTGCACGTGAGCGGCGACGATATGCCCCGAGGCGGTCTCGATGGCGTCCACCGGATCGCCCAGCAGGCGCGCATGGCCGACGTCCAGGCAGATCCCGACGTCCGGGGACTCGAGCACGTCCTCGATGCACTCGACCAGCGCATCGGGCGTCGACAGCCGGTTGGCCATCACCTCGAGCGCCACGTCCACGCCGCAGCCCACCGCCATCGGCACGATCCGCTCCAGGCTCTGCCGGGCCGCTCCCAGGTCGTTGTCGCCGGCCGGAGCGTGCGCGTCGGGCACCCCGAGGTGGACCACCAGCTGGCGGAACGGCAGGACCCGGCTGATCTCGAGCGTCTGGCGGATCTCGTCCACCGCCTGGGCGCGCACCCCGGGGCGCGTCGAGGCGATCGAGCAGATGTCGGTGAACCCGCCGCCGCCGCCCGCCAGTGCGATCGGCGCGTGGACAGCGGCGAGCTGCAGCCGCGTGTCGTCCAGCCACTCGGCCAGCCGCTCGACGGCGTTCGGGTCCCAGTAGTCGAAGTGCGAGCGCAGGGCGAACAGCTCGATGGCGCCGAAGTCGTGTGCGGCGACGTGCACCAGGTGCTCGCGATCGAGCCGCTCGGGATGGAACAGATAGGTCGAGATCGCAAAGGGCGCGCCGGACACTGCAGCGCGATTCTAGCAGCCCCGCGACCCCGACTAGCGCAGCTCGTCGACCAGTCCGCCGAGCAGGTCGGCGAGGCGCGCGAACCGGGCGTCGGCGGTGACCGTGCGGCGGACGTGGGCCAGCGTCCTCGGCACGTACTGCATGTAGACGGGGTTGCCGCGGGTCGTCGTCTGGTAGCCGAAGGTCCCAAGCGCCTTCAGGTTGCGCTGCAGCGCCATCAGGTCGAAGCGGCGACGGAAGTCCCGGTCGGCGGTCGCCGCCCCCGGGCCACGGGCCAGCGCCACGAAGTAGTCGATGAGATCGTCGACCGCGGCCTCGGGCAGGTCCACGTACGAATCGCGCAGCAGCGAGACGAGGTCGTAGGTCTCGGGCCCCATCCGCGCATCCTGGAAGTCGATGACGTACAGCGTCTCGTCGTGCCACATCAGATTGCGGCTGTGGTAGTCGCGGTGGCACAACACGCGGGGCTCCGCGGCCAGCTCCTCGACGATGCGCGCCCACTCCTCGCGGAGGGCGACCCGTACCGGCTCGTCGGGGAGCGCCCCGCGGTAGGCGAGCAGGAAGTGCCGGACGAAGAACTCCAGTTCCCAGGTGAGCTTGTCGACGTCGAACGCCACCCCGTAGGGCGGGTAGTCGGAGGACTCGAGCTCGGCCCCGCGCTGCTGCAGCCGGACGATCATCCCCACCGCCTGACGGTAGCGCCGCGCCCGTTCGGTGGCCGAGGCGCCGCCGAGGTGGGCCTGCAGCGTGACGTCGCCGAGGTCCTGCAGGCCGATGATGCCGAGGGCGTCGTCGTGATGCAGCAGCCCGGGAATCGGCAGCGGCACCTGGGCGAACAGGTCGGCGACGCGGACGAACGGCAGCGTGTCGTAGTCGATCGGCCCGGCGTGGACCGCCAGCACCAGCGACGGGCGGTCGTCGAGCAGGACGCGCACGTAGCGGCGGTCCGAGGCATCGCCGGTGAGCGTCACCACGCGGCGTACCTGCGTGCTGAGCGCGTGCCGGCGCAGGTAGGCGTCGACGCGCCGTTCGAGGTCGCTGGAGCTCACCGGCGGATTCTACCCGGGCCGTCCCGCGGCCCGCGGCAGCGGCACCGCCACCATCGGGCCGAACACCACGTCGCCGGGGCCGGCAGGGTAGGCGACGGCGGGCAGCAGACAGGCGTCGCGCACCACCGTGCCCGTCGGCACGTGGACGCCGTCGACGACGATGCAGCCGGCCACGTCCGCATGTGGCTCGATGCTGACGTCGTCCCAGCAGAGGGTGTCGACGACCCGGGCCGAGTCGGCGATGATCACGCCCCGCCCGCGGTCGAGCGGCCGGCCTTCCGCGGCGGCGACGGCGCGGGCGGTGTCGAGGTAGTCGGCCGGCGTCTGCACGTCGCGGAACGCGGCGTCGCTGGTCCAGACCCGGACCGCGCCGCCATCGACGGCGACCAGCCGCGGATACACCTCGTGGAGGATCTCGCTGGGCCGGTCGGCGGCCACCGCGGCGAACGCCGCCCGCTCGGCGACCTGGACGCCGACGAAGTGCGACGCGACGAGGTCGGCGGCCGCTGCGGTGCCGGCCCGCCGCACACCGCGCCATCGTCCCGACGCGTCGGCGAGCAGCGCGTTGTAGCCGGCCGGGACGGCCGGCGACGCGGCCATGGTGACCAGCGGCCTGGTGGCGGCGTGGGCCGCGGCCAGGGCGGTCAGATCGAGGTCGGTCAGGGTGTCGCCGTTGACGACGAAGAAGCGCTCGCGGTCAAGCAGTTCGAGGGCCCGCGCCGGCCCACCGGCCGAACCGAGGACCACCGGTTCCCACGAAAAGGCGACGGCTACGCCGAGGTCGTCGCCGTGGCCGACGACCGCGGTGATGGTGTCGGGCCGGTGATGCAGGTTGACGACCGCCCGGGTGACGCCGGCGGCCGCCAGCCAGCGCAGCTGACGGCGCACCAGGGCATCGCCGGCCACTGGCAGCGCGGCCTTGGCCCGGAACGCCGACAGCGGCGCCAGGCGGGTGCCGAGCCCGGCGGCCAGGACCAGCGCCGTGTCGATCACGGGCGGCCGGCCACGGCCCCCGGGAACAGCATGTCGGTGCCGCCGGGGGCGGCGGCGAGGAACAACGCCCGGTAGGACGCCGTGACGTAGTCGGCGTCGTCGTAGCCGAACGCGGCGGCGAGGGCATGGATGGCCGCCGCCGTCCCTTCGATCTCGATGAAGGTGCCGATCGGCGTCTCGTCGATGGCGACGATGGCGCCGTCGGCGGCGTACTCCTCGCGGTACTTCTCGTAGCGGAAGGCCGGGGTGTAGCCCAGGGCCGCCAGGACGCCGAGCAGCGCGGCGCCGCTCGCCGCCTCGGTCTCGATCTCCTCGCGAACCTTGAGCGGCCCGGGCACGACCGGTCCCTTGAAGGTCAGGAAGGCCCGGTCGCCATCGGCGCGGACGCGCAACGCGCTGCCGGCCGCCAGCAGGCGCCGGTCGGGAGTGTCGACGAGGACGTCGTGCTGGAGCCGCCGCGGCCGCAGCGGCGAGACGCCGGCGGCGAGAACGCGCCGGCGGGCGTCCGCCGCGCCGGACGCCCGCAGCTTGATCTCCTGTTCGACGCCGTGACCCAGTGCCTACTCCTTGCGCACCGTGACGAAGCTCTCCTGGCCGTTGCGCAGGATGAGCATGAACGCCGTCGAGCCCGAGGCGACGCGGCCGAGCTCCCGCGCCGCCTCGCTCACCGAGGTGACCGGACGGCGGTTGACCTGCAGCAGGACGTCGCCGCGGGTCAGTCCGGCGCGCTGCGCCGGGCTGCCGGCCTCGACATCGCTGATGACGACGCCTTCGGTGCCCGACGGCAGGCGGAGGCGCCGCGCCATGTCGGAGGTCAGCGCGGTGACCGTCATGCCGAAGCCCTCGCCGGCCTGCTCCTCGGGCGCAGTGTCCGGCGCCGCCGTCCGGGCGCTCTCGGCCTCGAGGTTGAGTTCGTCGACGGTGATGTCGAGCCGCTTCTCGACCTTGTCGCGCAGCACCTTCAGCGGCACCGTGGTCCCCGGCTTGGTGCGGGTGACCATGCCGACCAGGGCGTCGCGGTTGCGGACCGCCTGACCGTTGAACTCGACGATGACGTCGCCCGGCTCGACGCCGGCCTTGGCGGCCGGGCCGCCGCTGTTGACCGACGACACCAGGGCGCCGGCGCGCTCCTTGAGGCCGAGCTGTTCGAGGGCGTCGAGGGGAATCGTGCCCACCGAGACGCCGATGACCCCGCGCGTCACCTTGCCGGCACGCAGCTGCGGCAGCAGCTCGCGGACCGAGTTGATCGGAATCGCGAAGCCGATGCCGATGTTGCCGGCCTGCCGCGAGTCGGTGTAGATGGCGGTGTTGACGCCGACGACTTCGCCGCGCACGTTCAGCAGCGGGCCGCCCGAGTTGCCGGGGTTGATCGCCGCGTCGGTCTGCAGCACGTCCTGGCTGCGGCCGTCGGTGATCGGGAACGGCCGCTCGGTGGCGCTGATGACGCCGACGCTGACCGTGTGGGCCAGCCCGAACGGGTTGCCGATGGCCATCACCCAGTCGCCCGGCTGCATCTGCGCCGAGTCGCCGAACTTCACTTCGGCGAGTTCGCGTTTCGGCTTCTCGGTGAGCTCGATGAGCGCGCTGTCGGTCAGCGGGTCGCGGCCGACGACCTCCGCCAGATAGGTCACGTCCGGGTCGTCGCCGTAGAACGACACCTGGATCTTGGTGGCCCCCTCGACCACGTGGTTGTTGGTGAGGATGAAGCCGTCCTTGCTGATGATGAAACCGGTGCCGGCGGCCTGGGTGACCTGCGGCCGCTCCTGCTGACGGTTGCGGCCGCCCTGGCCGAAGAACCGCTCCAGCAGGTCGTCGTCGCCCCCGAAGAACTGGGTCATCTGGTTGGCGCGCTGACGCGACTCGGTGCGGATGTTGACGACCGCCGGGCTCATCGTCTTGGCGATGGTGCGGAAGGTGGCGGCGTCGACCGGACCGCTGAGCGGAGCGCTGTTGGCCGGTGGCAGGCCGGCGGCCACCGTCTGGGCCGCCGAGGTCGGCGACAGCTCGAGCCGCGAGGCGATCACCATGCCCACCGCCACCGAGGCGACGGCGATGAGCAGGGCGTAGAACACCGTGGTTTTGCGCGTCGACATCTGATCCTCCGCCAATTCCTACACCAGGGGCACCACGGCCATCTGCCGCGGGCCCGTCACCTCGGGGCCGGTGGGTCCCCAGGCGACGTTGATCTCCGTGCGAACTCCGAACGTGTCGAAATACAGGCCAGGTTCGATTGTGAAGCCGGTGCCGGGCAGCAGCCGGCGTTCGTCGTGCGTCTCGTAGTCGTCCAGATGGGCGCCGTTGCCGTGGATCTCCTCGCCCAGGCTGTGGCCGGTGCGATGCAGGATCGCCTCAGCGAAGCCCGCCGACTCCAGCACTGCCCGGGCGGCGCGATCGGCTTCCCACCCGCGGACCGGCCGGCCGGCCGCCGCCGCCGATTCGATCAGGCTGACCGCAGCGTCGCGGGCATCGCGGGCGGCGGTGAAGGCGCGGGTCACCGCCGGCGGCACGTCGCGCCCGGTGTAGCCCATCCAGCTGATGTCGGCGAACACCGCGCCGGCCACCGGCATCTTGCCCCAGAGGTCGAGGAGTACGACGTTGTCGGCGTCGAGGCGCCGCGAGCGGCCCGCCGTCGGCTGATAGTGGGGGTCGCCGGCATTCTCCTGGGCGGCGACGATTGGCGGCGAGTCGGTCTCGAGGCCCTCCTCGTCGAACCACGACAGCATCAGCGACTGGATGTCGTACTCGGTGGTCGGCTGCCCGGCGCGCAGGCGTTCGGCGATGGCGGCAAACGCCCGGTCCTTCACCCGGTAGAGTCGCTCGGCCGCCTCGCGATGGGTCTCGAACGCCGCCGCGGTCCACACCGCCTCGAACTGCTGGACCAGGTCGGCCGACGTCACCACCTCGACCCCGTGGTCCCGGACCAGTTCCACCGTGCCGGCATCGACCCGCGACACGTAGGGAATGGCGCACCGCGGCGAGTACTCCATGGCGACGCGGCGCACGCCCTTCAGCAGGTCGGCCAGTCCGCTCTCGAGCTCGGTGCGCCCGGCATAGCGGATGGTCGTGCCGGGCAGGTGTGCCAGCGTCCGCGATTCGATCTTGTGCACGAGGGCGCGCGGCTCCCCGGACGCCGGAATCAGGTAGAACCAGCGCCGCGTCGCCAGATGGCCGCCGCTGTCGAGCCCGGCGAGCCGCACGGCCACCGGATTCGAACCGCGGAAATCGTAGAGCAGCCAGCCGTCGAGGCCCTCTGCCCGCAGGGCCGCCTGGACGGCGGGAATCTCCAGAGACATACGAAATTCGAGTATAGCTGCTCCTGCCGGAGACCGGCCGGTGCGGTTTGACAGCCGCCGAGCCGCAGCACTAGGGTCCCTCAGGGCCGGCTCCTCTGGGTTGGACGCCGGGGTGGCGACGAAAGTTGTCCCGACGCCCGCCGGCCGGCACGGAGGCGACATGACTGGTGGAGACGCCGTGGCCCGGCGCCACGTCCTGCAGATCCTGGCGGCACTCGGCCTCGGCGGCCCGGTCGCGGTCGACGTGGCGGCGCAGGCCGTGCCGACCGTGAGCGCCGCGGTCCTGGAGCAGGCGGCGACGCTGCTCGGCGGCGGCTTCGACGCCGCGCGGCTCGAGGTCGCCGGCCGCGCCGTCCGGCGCAATCTCGACCATCTGCAGGTGGTCCGCGAGCTCGATCTCGACGACGCCGTCGAGCCGCCGACCCTCTTCCGGGCCCGGCGGGAGACCGCCCACGCGGAGCGTGGGCAAGCCAACGCTGCCGCTGGCGAGGTGGCGCCGCTCCACCAGGCTCGCCGGGTTGAGGCTGAGCCTCGCTAGCCATGCCGGTCGCCACCGACGTCCTGTTCCTGCCGGTGCGCGAGCAGTCGGCGCTCGTCCGCGCCCGTCGGCTCTCGCCGGTCGAACTCCTCGACGCCTATCTCGCCCGCATCGAGCAGCTCAACCCGCGCACCAACGCGTTCATCACCGTCACCGCCGAACTCGCCCGGCGGCAGGCGGCGGCCGCCGAACGCGAGATCGTCCGCGGGGTCGTCCGCGGGCCGCTGCACGGCATTCCCTACGCGCCGAAGGACATCCTGGCCACCAAGGGCGTGCTGACGACCAACGGGTCCAAGGTGACCGCCACGGCGGTGCCCGACCACGAGTCGACGATTACCGACCGGCTGGCCCGGGCCGGTGCCGTGCTGGCCGGCAAGCTCAACCTGCTCGAGTTCGCGATGGGCAGCGGGGTCGTGTCGGGCTTCGGGCCGGCGCGCAATCCGTGGGACCTGGCGCGCACGCCGAGCGGTTCGTCCAGCGGCTCGGGCGCGGCCCTGGCCGCGGCGATGGTGCCGCTGTCGATCGGCACCGACACCGGCGGCTCGATTCGCGGGCCGGCCAACTTCTGCGGGGTGGTCGGCCTGAAGCAGACCTACGGACGCGTCAGCCGGCACGGTGTCACCACGCTGGCCTGGAGCCTCGACCACGCCGGGCCGATGACCCGCACGGTGGGCGACGCGGCGCTGATGCTGCAGGTGATCGCCGGCCACGACCCGCTCGACCCGACCACCACCACCGATCCGGTGCCCGACTACACGCGGGCCCTCACCGGCGACCTCCGGGGCGTGCGGGTCGGGGTGCCGACGCGCCACTTCGCCGACGACGCCAGCGCGGAGGTCGGCGCCGCCTACCGGGCCGCCCTGAAGACGCTGACGAATCTCGGCGCGACCCTGGTCGACGTCGACGTCCCGCATGCGCCGTATGCGACGTCGGCCGGCTGGGTGGTGGCGATGGCCGAAGCGGCCGCCTTCCACGAGCAGCGTCTCCGCGACACCCCGGAACTGTTCGATCCCATCGTCCGCGAGCGCCTCGACGCGGCCCGCTTCTATGCCGCCACCGACTACATCAAGGCGCAGCGCATCCGTTCGATTCTCATGGCCGAGATGGCGGCCGTCTTCACGCTGTGCGACGTGATGGCGGTGCCCGCCGGTGCCGCCGTGCCGCCGCCGCTCGAGCCGGCGGCGCTGGCTGGCACCGACGTCAAGCCCGGCAGCCGCGCGGAACGCTTCCGGGGTGGCAACACGTTCCTGGGCAACATGACCGGCCTGCCGGCGCTGGTGCTGCCGTGCGGGTTCTCGGCCGGCCCGCCGGCGCTGCCGATCGGCCTGCAGCTCTACGCGCGGGCCTTCGACGAATCGGCGCTCTTCCGGGTCGGGCACGCCTACGAGCAGGCCACCGAATGGCACCGCCGGCGGCCGCCGCTGTAGCGGCCGGCGGGGGCGGCGGCAACTGCCGTCGTCGCTCCGCCGTCCTATACTGGGAACAGCCGCGCCTGCCATCGCGACGTCGCGGGCTTCGCGCCCGTCCAGGATGCCGTCCATGACCCGCACGATCTGGCCCGCCCTCGCCGCAACCCTCGTCGTCGGCGCCGCCCTGTCCGCCCAGACCGCGCCGCAGGCGCCGGCCCCGCCGCCGTCGTCCGACTCGACCCAGCCGCCGATCACGTTCCGCGCCGAGATCAATTACGTCGAGGTGGACGCCCGGGTCCTCGACGACAAAGGCGGATTCGTGCCGGGCCTGGGTGAGGCCGACTTCGAGGTGTTCGAGGACGGCAAGCCGCAGAAGGTGGCCGCGTTCTCGTTCGTCAACATCCCGGTCGAACGCCAGCCCCGGCCGCTGTTCGCCGCCAACCCGATCGAGCCCGACGTCGTCGACAACGTCACCGCCACCGACGGCCGGGTCTACGTCCTGGTCCTCGACGACGTCCACACCAACGCCCTGCGCAGCCAGCGCACCAAGGCGGCGGCCCGGCAGTTCGTGCAGCGCTACATCGGCTTCAACGACCGCGCCGCGGTGGTCTTCACCAGCGGCCGCTCCGACGCCGCCCAGGAGTTCACCGGCAGCCAGCGCCGGCTGCTCGCCGCGGTCGACAAGTTCATGGGCCGCAAGCTGCGCTCGGCGACGATGGAGCGGCTCGACGAAGAGCAACGCACCCGTGGGCTGCGTCAGTCGGGTGACCCCATCGACGACATGCTCGATCCCGAGCGATCGCTCCAGGCCCGCACGACGCTCGATTCGATCCGCAACCTCGCCAACTACCTCGGAGGGATCTCGGGCCGGCGCAAGGCCATCGTCTACTTCAGCGAGGGCATCGACTACAACATCTACGACGTGTTCAACACCCGCGGCGGCGCGTCGAGCGTGATCCAGGCCACCCAGGACGCCATCGCCGCGGCGACGCGCGCCAACGTCGCCATCTACGGCGTCGACGCGCGCGGCCTGGGCGCCGGCGCCGACGACCTCATCGAAGTCCAGGACATGCCGACCGACCCGTCCCTCAACCTCGGCTCCACCGCGTTCAACAACGAGGTGCGGCTCGGCCAGGACTCGCTGCGCGTGCTGTCGAGCGAGACCGGCGGCTTCGCCCTGGTCAACTCGAACGACTTCGCCGGCGGCTTCGAGCGGCTGGTGGCCGACAACAGCGCCTACTACCTGCTCGGCTACTACTCCTCCAACGAGCGGCGCGACGGCCGCTACCGCAAGATCGAGGTCCGGGTGAAGCGGCCCGGCCTGACGGTGCGGGCCCGCAAGGGCTACGTGTCGGCGCGCGGCCGCAGCGACGCCGACCGCGGCGACGGCAAGACGGCGCCGGAACTGCGGGCGGCGCTGCTCAGTCCGCTGCCGACCTCGGGGCTGCCGCTGGCGTTGTCGGCGGCGGTCTTCAAGGGCGCCGACAACAAGGGCGCGGTCGTGCTGTCGACGCTCATCGCCGCCACCGACCTGCCGCTCACCGAGACCGGCGGCACGTTCACCAACCGCCTCGAGGTGGTCATCTCCGCCACCGACTACGGCGGCAAGTCGTATCCAGGCGACCGCTCGACGCTGACCCTGGGCCTCAAGCCCGACTCGGTGGAGCGGCTGCGCGCCGGCGGCTTCCGCGTCCTCAACCAGATCGATCTGCCGCCTGGCCGCTACCAGTTGCGCGTCGCGGTGATGGAGCAGAACGGCCGCCGGGCCGGCTCAGTGGCCACCGATCTCGACGTCCCCGACTTCTCGAAGGAACCGTTGACGGTGAGCGGCCTGGCCCTGACCTCGGCCCTGAGCGGGCTGACCCCGACGGCGCGATCGAAGGACCCGCTCGCCAAGATGCTGCCCGGCCCGATGACCACCTTCCGCGACTTCGTCGCCGGCGACGAGCTGGCGCTGTTCACCGAGGTCTACGACAACAGCGGCCGGCAGCCGCACAAGGTCGATCTGGAGGCGACGCTCAAGGCCGAGGGCGGCCAGACGGTGTTCCAGACCCGCGAGGAGCGCGACAGCAGCGAGCTGGCCGGCGGTCCCGGCGGCTACGGCTTCTCGGCCCGCATCCCGCTCAAGGACGTGGCGCCCGGCCTCTACGTACTCCGCGTCTCCGGCCGCTCGCGGGTCGGCGACCAGCCCGAAGCGGCCCGCGAGACCATCATCCGGGTGGTCGCGCCGCCGACCCGATGACGGCGCCGGCCGGTCCGGCCGGCGCCCCGTCCACCGGCCTCGACGCGCGGCTGGCGTCGGCGCTGGCCTATCTGGCCGGCTGGGTCACCGGCGTGCTGTTCCTGGCGATCGAGCGTCGCGACGCCGGCGTGCGCTTCCATGCCGCCCAGTCGGTGGTGGTCTTCGGCGCCCTGTCGGCGGTGATGGCGTTGACGGTCGCCGGGGCGCTGCTCGCGGCCCTGGTGTCGCCGCCGGCCTTCCGCCTCCTCATGGCCGCCGCCAACCTCACCTGGCTGGCCGGCGCGCTGCTGTGGGTATGGCTGCTGGTCCAGGCCGGTCGCGGCGTGCGCTGGCGGGTGCCGGGCACGGCCCGCCTGGTCGACCGGCTGGCCGGCCGCGGCTGAGCCGTACAGACGACGGCCCGCGTCCCCGGCCGGGATCGCGGGCCGCGCCGAGCTCCGCCGGCCGCTACGACTTCGGCACTTCGAGCTTGGGCACGATGTTGGTCTTGATCGTGCCGTTGATGTGGCTGAACTGGTACTGGTTGCTGTTCATCGTCGGGTTGCGCGGCGTGCGCAGCGTGATGCTGATGATCTCGCCGGCGCGCAGCGGCCGCGGATGACGGTAGGTGTCGCCGGTGACCGGGTTGCCGCCCTTGTCGTACCAGTTCTCCTCGACCTTCAGGCCGGCGATGGCGCCGGTGGTGGCCGGGTTGCGGACGATGAAGGTCGTGACGACCTCATTGCCCTGCACGCGCGTTGCCGGCTTGGTGATGTCCAGCTGCGCTTCGCCACGAATCGGCGGAATGAGCTTGCGCTCCTGCGCGGTCGCCCCCACCGTCGCCAGACCCACGACTGCGACGGCCAACATCATTTGCCCAAGGCGCTTCATCGAACTCCTCCGATCTCCGCTCGCAGCCGACAGGCGCCAGCTGCGCCGAGTATAGCAGCCCCGCCTCCGGCCGGGCGGCCGAGTCACATCTCGCCGTTCCAATCCTCCGGCTCGGCCGTCGCCGACCGGAACACCTCCAGGTGCCACTTGCCGCCGCCCCACGGTTCGATCACCTCGGTGGCCACCACGTCGACGAGCAGCTCGGCGAAGGTCCGTCCCTCCGGGTCGCCCTCGAGGTGGTAGGCGGCGTCGTCCCAGGCGAAATTGGGGTACAGGGTCATCGTCAGGAACAGGTCGTAACCGTCGTCGACGACGATGAGCTGGCCGCACGGCACCTTCTGCGTCGAGTGGTAGACGAGATACTTCTCGGCGCTGTGGGCGCGGATGTAGCGCTTGAGGACGAACTCGCGGGCGACGATCTCCTCGACCGCAATCTTCTTGTCCCAGCAGTCGCCGCAGTAGCGCTCCTCGCCCTTCGGCTCGGAGACCTCCTTGGCGCCGCACAGGGCGCAGTGCACCTTGTTGGACGTGCTCTTTCGGGACATCCGCCCATTGTATGCCGGGGCGCCCTGCCGTCAACCGCGCACCGGCGCGGCTCAGCCGCGCCGGTGGAGGGCGGGCACGTAGAGGCGCTGCACGTACTCCTTCAGCATCCGCTTGGCGGAGAAGCGGGGCATGGTGGTGCGCACCGCTTCACGGACCACCCGCATCCAGCGCCGCGGCACCCCGGCGCCGTCGCGGTCGTAGAAGGCCGGGACGACGTCGCGCTCCAGCAGCGTGTAGAGGGCGGCGGCGTCGGCGGCATCGGCGGCGTCGTGGTCGTTGGGGTCGGCGTGGCCGTCGATGAGCCAGCCGTTGTCGCCGGTGTAGCCCTCGGCCCACCAGCCGTCGCCGATGCTGAGATGGGGCACGCCGTTCAGCGCCGCCTTCATGCCGCTGGTCCCGCTCGCTTCGAGCGGCTTGCGCGGGTTGTTGAGCCAGACGTCGCAGCCCTGCACGAGCAGGTGGGCGACGTGCAGGTCGTAGTCGTCGATGAACGCCACCCGGCCGGCGAACTGCGGATCGAGCGCGCGCCGAAACACCCGCTGCAGGTGGTGCTTGGCGGGGTCGTCGGCGGGATGGGCCTTGCCGGCAAAGACGATCTGCACCGATCGGCCGGCGGCGTTGAGGATGGCGGCCAGCCGTTCGGCGTCGTGGAACAGCAGTTCGGGTCGCTTGTAGGACGCGAAGCGCCGCGCGAAGCCGATGGTCAGCGCGTTGGGATCGAGCAGCGTGCCGTGGGCGACCACCCGCGCCGGCGCGACGCGCTCCACGGTCCAGCGCTGGCGGGCGCGGGCGCGGATCCAGGCGAACAGGGCGCTGCGCAGCGTCGTGCGGACCTGCCACAGCTCCTCGTCCCCGATCGCGTCGAAGCGCGCCCACAGCGCCGGGTCGTCGACGTGGGTCCACCACTCGGCGCCGAGGTGGGCCTCGAGCAGGCGGCGGAGCTCGCCGGCGACCCACGTCGGGACGTGGACGCCGTTGGTGATCGACTGCACCGGCACGCCGTCGACCGGCCGGTCCGGCCACATCGGCTGCCACATCTCGCGGGTGACGTGCCCGTGCAGCTCGCTCACCGCGTTGATGCCCTCGGCGGTGCGCAGCGCCAGCGCGGTCATGTTGAACTGCGGCCCGTGGCCGTTGTCGTACTCGCCGAGGGCCAGGAACCGGGCCCGATGCTGACCCAGCTCGCCCCAGCAGCCGGCCAGGTGCTTCTCGACGAGGTGGAACGGAAAGGCATCGTGGCCGGCCGGCACCGGCGTGTGGGTGGTGAAGACGGTGGTCTGGCGCACCCGGGCCACGGCGTCGTCGAACGACGACCCATGTTCCAGGTATTCGCGGATCCGCTGCATCACGACGAAGGCGGCGTGCCCCTCGTTGAGATGCCAGACGCCGGGGTCGATGCCCATCGCGCGCAGCACCCGGACGCCGCCGATGCCGAGGATCACCTCCTGCTGGATCCGGGTCTCCCGGTCCCCGCCGTAGAGGCGCGCCGAGAGCTCGCGATCCCAGGGCGCGTTCTCCTCGAGGTCGGTGTCGAGCAGGTACAGCTTGACGTGGCCGACTCGCACCCGCCACACCGACGCCAGCACGGTGCGATCGCCCAGCGGCACCGCGGTGATGCACGGCTTGCCCTCGGGGGTGATCGCGGTCTCGATCGGCGCGTCGGCCCAGTTGATCCGCTCGTAGTGCTCCTGCTGCCAGCCGTCGTTGGTCACCCGCTGGTGGAAGTAGCCCTGTGGGTACATGAAGCCGACGCCGATGAGCGGGAGGCCGAGGTCGCTGGCTTCCTTGCAGTGGTCGCCGGCCAGCACGCCGAGGCCGCCGGCGTAGATGGGCAGTGACTGATGGAGAGCGAACTCGGCGGAGAAGTAGGCGATCGGCCGGTCGCCGTCGCCGAGGCCCTGTCCGCTCCACCACGACGCCGTCGGCCGGCGCGCGGCGTCGAGTCCGGCAATGGCGTGGTCGTAGAGCCGCTGGCAGTCCGGATCGTCGGCGGCGCGCTGCAGCACCTCGCTGCCGAGCGTCCGCAGCATCCGCGCCGGGTTGTGGGCGGTGGTGCGCCAGGCGGCCAGGTCGAGGCGACGGAAGAGCGCCCGCGCCTCGGGCTGCCAGCTCCACCAGACGTCGGTGGCGAGCTCGCCCAGGCGATGGAAGCGGGTGGGAAATGGGGTGGCGAAGCGTTCCATGGATCTCTAGGGGCTGGGGACTGGGGGCTGGGGACTGGGGCGTGCCTGACAACCGGCATTCCTGATTTCGGCCCCGCGAGCCTGGATCTGCAGAGCGAGCACGGGCGTCACGGGCAGGCGCCGATGAGAGTCGCAAAGCGCGACAGGTCGATGTTGCCGCCCGACACCACGGCGACGACCTTGCCGGTGCCCATCCGGCCTGACAGGGCCGCCGCCACCGCACAGGCGGCGGCGCCCTCGATGACGACATGAATCCGCTCGGCCACGTGTTTCATGGCCCGCGCGGCGTCGTCCAGCGTGACCACGAGAGACCCCGCGAGGTGGGGCTGCAGCAGCGGCCACATCGACGGCAGCACCGACTTGCCGCCGGCGCCGTCGACGAAGGACGCCTGCCACGACGCGAACCGTTGCGGCGAGCCGGCGGCGAGCGAGGCCGCGAGGGGCGACGCCGTCTCGGGTTCGGCGGCGTAGACCCGCGCCTCGGGCCGACGGGCGGCCATCACCGCGGCGACGCCGGCGAGCAGCCCGCCGCCGCCGATGGCGGCGACCACCGCGTCGACGTCGGGGAGGTCGGCGAGGATCTCCAGCGCCGTCGTGGCGTTGCCGGCGATGAACGCGTCGTCGTCGAACGGGTGCACGAAGTGCCCGCGCATCCGATCCGAGCCGTGCGTCTCGACCGTCCGCCAGCACTCGTCGTAGGTGGCGCGGACGATGGTGGCGCCCAGCCGTTCGATGGCCCGCACCTTGGTGTCCGGCGCGGTGTCCATGACCATCACCGAGCAGGGCGCGCCGACCGCCTTGGCGGCGAAGGCCACGCCCTGAGCCGCGTTGCCGGCGCTCACCGTCCAGACGCCGTCGGCGAGCTGCGCCGGCGTCAGTTGACGCACGGCGTTGAACGCTCCGCGCAGCTTGAAGGAGCCGATCGGCTGCAGACACTCGAGCTTGAGGAACACGTCGGGTGCCCTCGCGGCATCCCGGAACGGCAGGTCGAGGCGCACCAGCGGCGTGCGGACGGCGGCGGCATAGATGGCCGTGGCCGCGTCTTCGACCGCGGCCAGCGGGATATGACGCATCGCAGGGCGGGATCGTATCACGCGGGTTCCGCCGCCCCGGCGATGTCGCACCGTCGCTACAATGCACGCGGGGGTGGAATCGATGCGCGCACTCGTGCTGGCCGCATGCGCGGCGGGTCTCGTCGGTGCCGGGCTCGCGGCCCAGACCGCGGCCGAGCGTCCGCGTGCCCGCGATCTGGGTCTGGCGCCCGGTGTCTTCGCTCCCGGCGCGCTGAACGCGATCACCGACGTGGCCGGCGTGACGGTGGGGCAGGTGACGCTCGTCGACGGCGACCGGGTCCGCAGTGGCGTCACGGCCATCCTGCCGCATGGCGGCAACCTCTTCCAGGACAAGGTTCCTGGCGCCGTCTTCGTCGGCAACGCGTTCGGCAAGCTGGCCGGTTCCACGCAGGTGCAGGAGCTGGGGACGATCGAGACGCCGGTGGTACTGACCAGCACGCTCAGCGTCGGCGCGGCGGTGGAGGGCGTCGTGCAGTGGACGCTGGCACAGCCGGGCAACGCCAACGTGCGATCGGTGAACGCGGTGGTCGGGGAGACCAACGACAGTGGGCTGCACGACATCCGCGGCCTGCACGTGCGGCCGTCGCACGTCGTCGAGGCGATCCGCGCCGCGCGCGGCGGCGCCGTGGCCGAAGGGAGCGTGGGCGCCGGCACCGGCACTCAGGCCTTCGGCTGGAAGGGCGGCATCGGCACCTCGTCGCGGCGGCTGCCCGAACGGCTGGGCGGCTTCACCGTCGGCGTGCTGGTGCAGAGCAACTACGGTGGCGTCCTGACCATGGGCGGCGCCCCGGTGGGGCGCGAGCTGGGTCGCTACGCCTACGCGCCGTCGGCCCGCCCCGGCGACGACGACGGCTCGTGCATGATCGTCGTCGCCACCGACGCGCCGCTCGACGCCCGCGATCTCACCCGGCTGGCCGCGCGGGCCGTCTACGGCCTGGCGCGCACGGGGTCTTCGTACTCGAACGGCAGCGGCGACTTCGCCATCGCGTTCAGCACCCACCCCTCGCTGCGGGTGGCGTTCGGCGATGCCTCGCCGCGGCCGCGGACCATCCTGCCCACCGATGGCGTCTCGCCCCTCTTCCAGGCGGCGCTCGAGGCCACCGAAGAGGCGGTCTACAACTCGCTGCTCAAGGCGACGACGGTGACGAGCGCCATGGGGACAGCGGACGCGATTCCCGTCGACCGCGTCCGCGAGGTCCTTCGGAAGTACGGCGTTGCGGCCAGCCGCTGAGCGCGTCGGTTGCTGTGCGGTCATGTGGACAGGGAGCGCCGATCTGCGCTACAAATAGAGGTCCTGCCCACGGGTTCGACCCTTCTGTGCGGAAGTGGCGGAATTGGCAGACGCGCTAGCCTCAGGAGCTAGTCCGGGCAACCGGGTGAAGGTTCGAGTCCTTTCTTCCGCACCACTCTCTCGGCCTTCGCCTCGTTCGTGGCGCGGCAGAAGGCCTCAGCCAGCCGGCCGTCGCCTTGCGGACGAAGGTCTCGGAGCCGCTCGATCGTCAGGGCTTCCAGTCCGGCAGGCGGTCGTTTCCCGCACCATCGGTGAGTCGTGACCACTGGCCGCTCGCCAGGTCGACGACCGCCAGGTCCCAGTTCTCGCCCTCGTGGTGTTCGGGGCTGACCGAAAAGGCCAGCTTGGAGTCGTCTGGCGACCACTCGGGGTAGTAACTCCACAGGTCGCGCGGCGTCGGCACCCGTCGGCTCGCGCCGTCGGCGACGTTCCGCACGACGAGCGACGATGGCTCGTCGCGCCCCAGGTGCACGTGGGCGAGCTGCCGGCCGTCGCGCGACCACGACGGCCAGCACGCGCCCGCGGACGCCGGCAGCGGTTCGGCCGCGCCCGATCGCGGGTCGATGACGTGCACCTGGAAGTCCCAGAAGGCGCCCATGCGCAAGGTCTGCGCCGCAAAGGCGATGCGGCCGCCGGCGGGCGAGACCGCCGGCATGATCGCGCGGCCCACATAGTGGGTGGTGAGCCGCGTCGTCGCCCCGGTGTCGAGCCGCAGGCGATAGAGATCACCACGACTGTCGCGGTCGGACGAGAACACCACGCTCTGGCCGTCGGGTTCCCAGACCGGATCGGCGTCGTTGCCGGGGTCGCTCGTCAGCCGCCGCCGCCCGCTGCCATCCGCGTTGACGACCCACAGATCCAGGTCCGCCGTGCCGCCTTCCGGAGCCGCTCCCTCGTAGTGGGCGCGGTTCGACGCGAAGACCACCCGGCGGCCATCGGGTGACCACCGGGGGTTGGTCTCCGTCCAGCGAGGATCGCCGCTCAGCCGGGCGACCGAGCCGCTGGCCAGGTCGAGCGTGTAGATGGCCGGGCGCCCGGCGCGGTCGGACTGGAACACCAGCGTGCCGGTGAGGCCCGGCGGCCACGGCCGGACCGGCTGCGGCAGTGGCGACCCCGGCTGGGCGGCCCCGAGCAGGAGCCACGCCGCCGCCACGGTCGGCAGGACACGCGTGTGCAGGCCCATGCTTCCGTGTATACCGTACGCGGCCGGCGGCGGGCGCCTCACGTTGTGCTGAAACGGATCAGGTGTGTCTCGCGGGATCTCGATTTGGGACAGCGGGTGGGGCTGATCAGTGGCGGGCGGCGCGCTGGTCGATGGCATCGACCTCGTCGAGCAGACGACGCAGCAGGTGGGCGTGGGTTTCGGTGCGCGGCGTGCGGAAGATGGCGCGCACTTCGCGCAGCCAGACCCGGACGTTGCCGACGAACTCGTCCAGTTCCGGGCGATCGCGGGCCACGTCGAAGGCCGCGCGCTCGATGCCGTTCAACAGCGCAATCGCCTGCAGCAGTTGATCGTGTGACAGGTCCACGGAACCGGGTCGTCGGAGCATGATGCCGACGACATCGCAAGGCACGTGCCAGCCTCGGCAGCTCTCGCCCGAGACGCGATTACGAAATCGGCTATCGTCAGGCCTGCATGTCTTCCATCGTCATCGGCGTGGCCGGCGGCTCGGGCTCCGGCAAGACCACGGTCGTGCGGCGGATCGTCGAGAGTCTCGGCGACGACCAGGTGACCGTGCTGGAGCACGACCGCTACTACCGCGACCGCAACGACCTGCGGCTCGAAGAGCGGGCGGCGCTCAACTACGACCATCCCGACTCGCTCGAGACCGAGCTGATGGTGCGGCATATCGTCGCGCTGCGCTCGGGCCAGCCGATCGACGCCCCGGTCTACGACTTCGCCCGGCACGCCCGCACCGCGGCCACCGACCGCCTGGCGCCGCGGCGGGCGCTCATCGTCGAGGGCATCCTCGTCTTCACCGACGCCGAGCTGCGCCAGCTGATGGACATCAAGGTGTTCGTGGACACCGACGACGACACGCGGGTGATCCGCCGGCTGCAACGCGACGTCGCCGAGCGCGGCCGCACCATGGACTCGGTCATCGAGCAGTACCTGGGCACCGTGAAGCCGATGCACCTGGAGTTCGTCGAGCCGAGCAAGCGCTACGCCGACATCATCGTGCCGCGCGGCGGCCACAACGCCGTCGCCGTCGACCTGCTGCTGTCGCTGATCCGCAGTGTGGCCGGTGCGGCCCGCGCCGAGCGATGACCCGGGGATGCGCCGGTCAGCGCGGCCAGTGGCGGTCTTCGTAGCGGCGGATCGCCGCTTCGTGCTGCAGGATGAGCGCGATGTCGTCGAGGCCGGCGAGCAGGCGCTGGCGGGTGAGGGCGTCGACGCCGATCGGCGCCACCTCGCCGGCGGCGTCGCTGAGACGCTCGGTCTCGAGGTCCACGGTCAGGCGGTAGCCGGGCGTGGCCTCGGTGCGGGCGGTCAGGGTGGCCAGCGTCGCCTCGTCGACGCGCGCGGCGAGCAGGCCGTTGGCCAGGGCGTTGCCGGCGAAGATGTCGGCGAAGCTCGGTGCCAGCACCACCCGGAACCCGAAGTCGTGCAGCGCCCACACCGCGTGCTCGCGTGATGAGCCGCAGCCGAAATTGGCGCCGGCCAGCAGGATCGAGGCCCCGGCGTAGCGCGGCTGGTTCAGCACGAAGGCCGGCGTCGCGCGCCAGTCGTGGAAGAGGGCATCGGCGAAGCCGGTGCGGCCGAGGCGCTTCAGGAACTGCTTCGGGATGATCTGGTCGGTGTCGACGTCGCGACGGCCGAGCGGCGCGACCAGGCCGGTGTGGCGGCGAAACGCCTCCATCAGCGGTACTCCCAGCCGCGGACGTCGGTGAAGTGGCCGCGGATCGCCGCGGCCGCCGCCATCGCCGGGCTCACCAGATGGGTCCGGCCTCCGCGGCCCTGCCGGCCTTCGAAGTTGCGGTTGCTGGTCGAGGCACAGCGCTCGCCGGGCTGCAGCACGTCGTCGTTCATGCCCAGGCACATCGAGCAGCCGGGCTCGCGCCACTCGAAGCCGGCAGAGGTGAACACGGCGTCGAGGCCCTCGGCCTCGGCGGCCCGCTTCACCTGCTGCGAGCCCGGGACGACCAGGGCGCGTACCGACCCCGCCACCCGGTGGCCGCGCGCCACCCGCGCCGCCTCGCGCAGGTCCTCGAGGCGCGCATTGGTGCAGGAGCCGATGAACACGCGATCGACGTCGATGGCGTCGATCGGCGTGCCCGGCTCGAGCCCCATGTAGGAAAGGGCCTGGGCCTGTCCATCGCGGGCGGCCGGGGAGGGAGCCGCCGCGGGATCGGGTACCAGGCCCGTGATCGGCACGACCTGGTCGGGTCGCGTGCCCCAGGTCACCTGGGGCGCCACGGCCGACGTGTCGAGGTGCAGTTCGCGGGCGAAGACGGCATCGGGGTCCGAGACGAGCTGGCGCCAACGGGCCACAGCGGCCTCCCAGGCGGCGCCGGCCGGTGCGTGCGGGCGGCCCTGGAGGTACGCGAAGGTGACCTCGTCGGGCGCCACCAGGCTCGAACGGGCGCCGGCCTCGATGCTCATGTTGCAGAGCGTCATCCGCGCTTCCATCGACAGGTGCCGGACGGCGTCACCGGCGAACTCGATGGTGTGCCCGGCGCCGCCGGCGCAGGTGAGCGCGTCGATCACGGCGAGGGCGAGGTCCTTGGCCCCGACGCCGGGGCCGGGGCGGCCGTCGAGCCACAGGCGCATGGTCTTCGGCCGGGTCAGGCCCAGACACTGGGTGGCCAGGACCTGCTCGACTTCCGAGGTGCCGATGCCGAAGGCCAGCGCCCCGAAAGCGCCGTGGGTGGTCGTGTGGCTGTCGCCGCACACGATGGTCATGCCGGGCTGGGTCAGCCCCAGTTCGGGCCCGATGACGTGCACGATGCCCTGGGTCGGCGCGTCGAGGTCGTGCAGGCGGATGCCGTGCGCCGCGCAGTTGGTGCGCAGCGCCCGCATCTGCGCCTCGGCGAGCTGGTCGGCCATCGGCAGGTGGCGCGGCCCGGTCGAGACGTTGTGATCGAGGGTGGCGACGGTCAGGTCGGGACGGCGGACCGATCGGCCGGCGAGCCGCAGGCCTTCGAACGCCTGCGGCGTCGTCACCTCGTGGATGAGGTGGAGGTCGATGTAGAGGAGATCGCGACCGCCGTCGAGCGGTTCGACGACGTGCGCGTCCCACAGTTTGTCGAGCAGCGTGCGAGCCACGGATGCCTGCCTTCAGACCGCGTGATACGACCAGTGCCGCTCGAGCGCGTCGATGACCGCACGCTCGACCGCGGCCCCGACCTCGGTGGTGCCGGCCGGCGTGTCGCCGGGGCGGGCCAGATCGGCGGGGCGCAGCCCGTGGGCCAGCACTTCGCGGGTGGCGGCGTCGACGGCGTCGGCTTCGCGCGCCATGTGCGCGGTGTGGCGCAGCAACATGGCGATGCAGCCGATGGCGCCGATCGGGTTGGCGATGTCCTTGCCGGCGATGTCGGGCGCCGACCCGTGGACCGGCTCGTACAGCGCCACGCTGCCGCCGAGCGTCGCCGACGGCAGCAGGCCCAGCGATCCGGAAATCACCGCCGCCTCGTCGCTGAGGATGTCGCCGAACAGGTTGTCGGTGACGACGACGTCGAAGTCGGTGGGCGAGGTCGCCAGCCGCATCGCGAACGCGTCGACGTACATGTGCGACAGCGCCACCTCGGGATAGTCCCTGGCGACGCGGGTCACCACCTCGCGCCACAGTCGCGATACCTCGAGCACGTTGGCCTTGTCCACCGAGGTCACCTTGCGGCGGCGTCGGCGCGCCTCGTCGAACGCCACCCGGGCGACGCGCTCGATCTCGGCGGTCGTGTAGCGCAGGGTGTTGAAGGCGCCGCGCCCGTCGGGCTCGCGCCCGCGCGGCTCGCCGTAATAGAGGCCGCCGAGCAGCTCGCGCACCACCAGCACGTCGGCGCCGCGGACGCGCTCCTTCTTGAGCGGCGAGACGTCGAGTACCGGTTCGAACGCCACCGCGGGACGCAGGTTGGCGAAGCCGCCCAAGGCGGTGCGCAGGGCGAGCAGCCCGGCCTCGGGCCGCAGCGTCGGCGGGTGGTTGTCGTAGGCCGGGTCGCCGACGGCGCCGAGCAGCACCGCGGTCGCCTGCTGGCACGCCGCCAGCGTCGACTCGGGCAGCGGCACACCGGCGCTGCGCAGTGCCGCGGCCCCGATCGGGTGTTCCGCGATGTCGACCGACAGGCCGGTCACATCGGCCACCGCGTGCAGCACGCGGACGGCCTGGCGGATCACCTCGGGGCCGATGCCGTCACCAGGCAGCGTGACGAGTCGTATCTTCATCAGGGTTTCCGGGCAGTGGAGCGAAGACGTGGGGCGCGTCGAGATCGCGGATGAGCAGGGCGAGCTCGCCGTCGTCGACTTCCTTGGCGCGGTCGGCGGCCTCCAGCATCCTCGCATACAGCCGCCGCAGGTCTTCGACGCGCAGCCGATGGCCGAGCGCACGGCACCGGGCGTCGAGCCCGCGCATGCCCGAGTGTCTCCCCAGCACCAGGCGCGTCGGCGGGGCACCCACCGATTCGGGCCGCATGATCTCGTAGGTGAGCGGGTTCTTCACCATGCCGTCCTGGTGGATGCCGGCCTCGTGGGCGAAGGCGTTGTCGCCGACGATTGCCTTGTTGGGCTGCACGGGAACCGACACCAGCGCCGACAGCGCCCGGCTGGTGGGGTAGAGCTCGGTGGTCACCACCGTGGTGCGGCAGCCCAGCGCGTCGCCGCGGACCTCGAGGGCCATCACGATCTCCTCGAGCGCGGCGTTGCCGGCGCGCTCGCCGATCCCGTTGACGGTGCACTCGACCTGGCGGGCGCCGGCCTGCACGGCGGCCAGCGAGTTGGCCACGGCCAGCCCGAGGTCGTTGTGGCAGTGCGCCGAGAGCACGACGCCGTCGCCGACCCGGGCGCGCACGGCGCTGAACATCCGGTGGATGTCGTCCGGCAGCGCGAACCCCACGGTGTCCGGGAGGTTGATCGTCGTCGCGCCGGCCGCGGCCACCGCCGCCGCGACCTCGACCAGGAAGTCGAGATCGCTCCGCGTGGCGTCCTCGGCGGAGAACTCGACGTCCTCGCACAGCGACCTGGCCAGCTGCACCGCGGCGACGGCCCGCTCCAGGCATTCGTCGCGGCTGATGCGCAGCTTGGCCGACAGGTGCAGGTCCGACGTGGCCAGGAACACATGAATCCGCGGGTGCTCGGCGGTCCGGACGGCGTTCCAGGCCGTCTGCACGTCCTCGGGCACGGCGCGCGCCAGCGCCGCCACGGTGGCATGCCGCACGGCACCGCTCACCGCGACCACACCTTCGAAATCGGCCGGCGAGGCGATGGGGAAGCCCGCCTCGATGATGGTCACCCCCAGGCGTTCGAGCTGGGCCGCCAGCTGGACCTTGTCGGCAGGGCTCATGCTGAAGCCTGGCGCCTGCTCGCCATCTCGCAGGGTCGTATCGAAGACCGCGACGGTTGGGCGATTGACCATGCTCAATTTGGCCATGCGGTCAGACAATAAGTCAAGATGATGGAGCCTATTGAATATATAATCACGACCGTGATTCATGGCCATTTGTTCGCATCACTAGCGAGTTGAGATTATGGACTTGCACCAACTTGAGACGTTTCTGGCCGTGGTCCGGGAAGGCAGCTTCTCAGGCGCCGCCAAAGGCCTGGGCCGCACCCAGCCCGCGGTCAGCCAGGTCATCAGCCGGCTCGAGGAGGAGGTCGGGCAGCGGCTCTTCGAACGCCCCGGCCGGCGCGGGGGGCTGACCGATGCCGGCAAGACCCTGGTCGACTATGCCGAGCGGATGCTCGGCGTCCGCCAGCAGGCGCTGGTCGCGCTCGACGACGTCCGCGCGCTCAGGGCCGGGCGGCTGGGCATCGCGGCCAACGAGCTCACCTGCCTGTATCTGCTCCCCGTGCTGCACGAGTTCCGGCGGCTCTATCCCGGCGTCAGCGTCACCGTCCAGCGGTCGCTCGCCAGTCGCGTGCCGGCCGGCGTGCTCGACCATGCCGTCGACATGGGCGTCATCACCTACGAGCCGAGCGAGCCCGGCCTGCGATCGGTCGTCGTCTACCACGACGAGCTCGTGTTCGTCGTGCCGCCACGCCACCCGCTGGCGCGGCGGTCGGATGTCGGCATCGCGATGCTCGGCAACGAGTCGTTCGTCGCCCACCACGTCGCCTCGCCCTACCGCGCACGGGTCCTCGACGCCTTCCGCCGCCACCGCGTCACCCTTCACATGCCGGTCGAGATGCCGACGATCGACGCGATCAAGCGCTTCGTCGCCCTCGGCCATGGCGTGGCGTTGCTGCCGAACCTGTCGGTGGAATCCGAACTGCAGCGCGGCGAGCTGGTTCGGGTGCCGGTGCCGGAACTGGCCCTCGAACGCCAGTTGCGGCTCGTGGTTCGCCGGCAGGGCGAGTTCTCGCACGCCGTCCACGCCTTCCTGGCGGTCGCCGAACAGCAGGCGGTGGCACAGGGAGGCCGGTTCTCGTTCGCGTGGGACGACCCGCCGTCGCCCGCGTGACCGCACCGCGAGCCATGGCGGGCAGTCGCCGCCGTCGCCCGCCGGAGTAGAATGCACGCTCGGCATCGTCACCACCCGGAGGACTCATGAATACGCTCCACGCAGTGTCCCGCCGCCGGTTCGTCGGCGGCCTGGCGGCCACCCTCGGCTACGTCGGCAGCCGGGCCGATCTCTGGGCCCAGGGTGGTCCGGCCGCCGTCGCGGCCCAGCGCGCTCGCGGCCGGATGTCCGCGGCCGACTACGACGCGATGGTCAAGCTCGGCAACAACGAGAACAACTGGGGCCCGCCGCAGTCGGTGATGACGGCCATGAACAACGCCTGGAAGTACGTCGGGCGCTACGGCTATCCCGACGCCAACATCGTCCAGGTCATCGCCGAGCACGACGGCGTGAAGCCGGAGAACATCCTCCTCGGCGCCGGATCGGGTGAGATCCTCGATGTCGTCGGCACCACGTTCCTCCAGGGCGGCCGCAAGGTGATCGGCGTCGATCCGTCCTACGGGTCGGTGTACCAGCACGCCACCCTCGTCAAGGCCGACGCCATCAAGCTGCCGCTCACCGCCGACTACCGCCAGGACATGGACGCGCTCATCGAGGCGACCAATCGCAACGCGCGCGATCTGGGCTTCGTCTACCTGTGCAACCCCAACAACCCGACCGGTGTCGTGGTCAGCGCGCGCGAGGTGCGTCAGCTGCTCGACCACATCCCCAGGGACATGCCGGTGCTCATCGACGAGGCCTACCACCACTACGTGGACGACCCGGCCTACGCCACCTCGATCCCCTACGTGAAGGAGGGCCGGCCGGTGATCGTCGCCCGCACCTTCTCGAAGATCGTCGGCCTGGCGGCGATGCGGCTCGGCTACGCGATTGCGCCGCGGGAGATCGTCCAGCGGATGCGGCCCTACGCCATGGGCAGCATCAACGTGCTGGTGAAGCACGGCGGCGCGGCGGCGCTGAACGACCCGGCCGCGCAGGAGAAGGTCAAGCGCCTGACGCTGCAGAACCGCAAGTCGACGGCGGCGGCGCTGGCCGCCCACGGCTACGACGTGATTCCCTCGGAGACCAACTTCTTCATGGTCGGCATCGGCCGCGAGGTCCAGCCGGTAATCGCCGAGTTCCGCGCCAAAGGCATCCTGGTGGGGCGGCCGTTCCCGCCGATGACCCAGCACCTGCGCGTCTCGGTCGGCACCGAGGACGACATGCAGAAGTTCCTCACCGCGTTCAAGGAGATCTTCCCGGCGCGGACGTCGACCGCGGCGCGCGGCTGATCCGGCGGGCACGAGACGGCGGGCGCCGGCGCGATGCGCTGGCGCCCGTGTCGTGTACGGCGAACGCGGCCGCGGGGCTACTGCGCGCCCGGGACCGGCGCGGGGAAGGCCGGCTGGGCCGGCATCGGGCCCATCAGCTGGGCCAGCAGCTCCTGGCGGATGCCGATGGTGAGGCCTTCCTTGGCCTTGGCCATGTACGCCGCGAAGAAGCGGTCGCGCTGCTGGTTGACCAGTTCCTGGCGCAGCGCGTCGCGGCCCTCGGCGAGTTGCGCCGGCGTGACGTCGGCGCGCTCGGTCACCCGCGCGATGACCTGTCCGTTCGGCGTTGCGATCGGACCGGCGACCCCGCCGACCGGCAGGTCGAACACCGCCCGTTCGACCTCGGCGTTGACGCCGATGTCGGGCAGCGCCGCGCCGCGGGCGACCAGTTCGGAGGGCTTGGCCTCGAAGCCGGCGCGCTTGGCCGCCGCGGTGAAGTCGGTGGCCTTCCTGAGAGTGTCGGCGATGCCGGCGGCACGGGCCGCGAGCAGTTCGGCCGCCTTGTCGCGGATGGTGTCCTCGCGCACGCGGTCAGCGACCTCGCTGAGCTGCGGCAGGTAGGAATCCTGTTTGCCGGCCGGTGTCGCAAACACCCAGCCGCGCGACACGCGCAGCCGCGGCGTCACCTCGCCGTCGTTCATGGTGAAGGCACGCGCGGCGAGGTCGGGCGACGCGCCCAGCTCGCCGATCGGCTCGTCGCGCAGGAACAGCGGCGACTCGACGACGGTCAGGCCACGCTCCCTGGCGACCCGGTCGAGGTCGGCGGCCGTCTTGATCGACGCTTCCATCGCGATCGCGTCCTGCTCGGCCTGCTGCTGCGCCTTCTGCCACTTCAGCTGGTCGATGATCTCGGGCGCCACCTCGGCCAGCGGCCGGGTCGTCTCCGGCTGGCTGTCGGCGACCTTGATGATGTGGAAGCCGAACGAGGTCTTGACGACGTCACTGATGTCGCCGGCCTTCAGCGCGAAGGCCGCCTGTTCGAACTCCGGCACCATCTGGCCGCGGCCGAAGTAGTCGAGATCGCCGCCGTTGGCGGCCGAGCCCTCGTCTTCCGAATTGGCCTTGGCCAGCGCCGCGAAGTCGGCGCCGCCGCGCGCCTGCTTGAGCAGCTCCTCGGCCCGGGCCCGCACCGCGGCCTCGTCCTTGCCCTCGGTCTTCAGCAGGATGTGGCTGGCGCGGACCCGGCCCTCGCTGGTGTACTGCGCCTTGTTCTGGTCGTAGAACGCCTGGACCTCGCTGTCCGGCACCTCGACGCGCTCGCGAACCTGGTCGACCTCGACCAGGGCGTAGCGGATCTTCCGCTTCTCGCCGATCCGATAGGTCTCCTTGTTGGCGTCGAAACGGGCCTGGATGTCGGCCGGCGTCACCGTGACCTGGTCGCGGAAGCCGTCGGCGGTCAGGTGCACCAGCTCCAGCTTGACCTTCTCGTTGCGGCGTTCGAACTCGGCGTCGACGTCGGCGTCGGTCACCGACATCCAGCCGGTGACCGAGGTGCGCAGCTTCTCCTGCAGGATGGCGCTGCGCAGCTGGTCCTCGAACTCGCGCGTGGAGAGCGGAGGATTCTGGGCCGAGAGCAGCTGGCGGTAACGGGCCTCGCCGATGAAGACGCCGTTCTCCATGAACGCCGGCAGCGACAGGATGCGCTGGCGCACCTCGACGTCGGTGACGGCGAGGTTCTGCCGCGCCGCTTCGACGGCCACCGCCTGCTCGTCGACCAGCGACTGCAGGATCTGCTGGTCGATGCCCAGCTGGCGCAGCATCTGCTCGCTGATCTGGCCGCCGTAGGCCTGGCGATACGCCTGCAGCTGGGCGCTGTAGCGGCGCTGGAACTGGGCCACGGTAATCGGCTCACCGTTGACCTCGGCCAGCACCTGGTCGGGTGACACGCCGGCGGTGGTGACGCCGTTGCTGGGCACGAAGAAGAACGCGAAGGTGAGAATGACGAGCGCCAGGCTCCACTTGAGCCAGCCCTTGTGCCGCCGCATCCGGTCGAGCATGGTCATTGGTCGGAATCCTCGAACCCCTCATCCTAACAAGGTCGTCGGCCGATCCCCAAGCCGGCGGCGCCGCGCGCCACATCCGGTGCCGTGGCGCGCAGAGGGCCGCGATCCCCTGTGGTATAGTCGCGCCTCGAGCGAACCGCCGGATCGGGCGCGGATGCCGCCCCGGACTCCCCAGTCACGGCTGAAGCCCATGTCACCTTCAGCGGCTGCCCGCCCCGACCTCGCCACCCGCCTGCGTCACGCCCAGCGCACCCTCAAAACCAGGCTCGGTCGGCCCGACGTGCAGCTGGCGCTGATGCGCGCCGCCCACGAGACGCTCGACCCCGAGGCGATCGGCGAACTGGTGGCGACCCACGCGGCAGGCTGGCTGCGGGCGTCGTCGCTGGCCGTGTACGCGGTCGACATGGACGGCCAGATCGGGTTGATGGCGGCCCGCGACATGCTGGCGTCGCTGTCGGCGCCGGCCGCGCATGTCGGCCGGTGGGTGCTGTCCCATGGCCGCGAGTTCGCCAGCGCCGACCTGCGCCACGACCTGCGCGTCAAGGCCGCCGCGGGCGCCGCGTTCGGCGTCCCGCTGCGCTGCCGCGGCCGGGTCGTCGCGGCCCTGGTCCTGGTCGACCGGGTGGTGGCGAAGGCCGAGCCACGACTGACGCCGGCGGCGGCCGATGCCCTCGCCGAGGTGCTGGAAGGACCGGCGCTGGCGCTCGACAACGCCCTGGCCATCCGCCGTGCCGAGGCCCTGTCGGTCACCGACGACCTGACGCAACTCTACAACTCGCGGTATCTCAACCAGGTGCTGCGCCGCGAGGCCAAGCGGGCGTCGCGCAGCGGCCGGCCGCTGTCGCTCCTGTTCATCGACCTCGACGGCTTCAAGCGGGTCAACGACTCCTACGGCCACCTGGCCGGCAGCCGGGCCCTGGTGGAGGCGGCGGGCGTCATCCGCGGGTCGGCCCGGGAGACCGACGTCGTCGCCCGCTTCGGCGGCGACGAGTTCGCCATCGTCCTGCCGGACACCGGGACCGAAGGGGCCCTCGGCGTCGGCGACCGGGTCCGCGACCGGGTCCGCCAGTTCGTGTTCCTGGCCGCCGACGGCCTCGACGTGCGCCTGACCGTGTCGGTCGGCGTGGCCACCCTGCCCGACGCCGCGACCTCGGCCGAGGAACTGGTGCGCGCCGCCGACATCGCCATGTACCGGGTCAAGGAGAGCGGGAAGGACGGCGTCTCGGTCGCCAATCCCTGACCCGGACCGCCAGCCCGGCCCACCGGGCCGCCCGGGATTTTCCGCCCGCGGACGCCGGGCGGTGTTCCGCCCTGGGACATCGTCCGATATCCTTGATCGTCGCGCTCGCCCAGGCCGGCGCGTCGCCCGTTTTGCCGAATCGTGCCATGACGTGCACATCGAACTGAATCTGGAGCCCGGACACTCGTGGGACTTGGGTCGCTTTTCGCCGCCTTCTCGACCGACCTCGCCATCGATCTCGGCACCGCCAACACGTGCGTGTACGCCAAGGGCAAGGGCATCGTCGTCAACGAGCCGTCGATCGTCGCCGTCAACAAGCTCAACGGCCGCGTCGAGGCGGTCGGCCGCGAAGCCAAGGAGATGCTCGGCCGCACCCCCGGCAACATCGTCGCCATCAAGCCGATGAAGGACGGCGTCATCGCCGACTTCGACGTCACCGAGAAGATGCTGACCTACTTCATCAAGAAGGCGCACAACGGGACGGTGTGGGTGCGGCCGCGGATCGTCATCGGCGTGCCCTCGGAGATCACGCAGGTGGAGAAGCGCGCGGTCAAGGACAGCGCCTATCGCGCCAAGGCCAGCGAAGTGCACCTGGTCGAAGAGGCGATGGCGGCGGCGATCGGCGCCGGACTGCCGATCGAGGAGCCGAGCGGCAACATGGTCGTCGACATCGGCGGCGGCACCACCGACATCGCCGTGATCTCGCTGGCCGGCATCGTCTACAGCAAGGCGGTGCGGGTCGCCGGCAACGAGATGGACGAGGCGATCATCCACTACATCAAGAAGACCTACAACCTGCTCATCGGCGAGCGCACCGCCGAGGCGATCAAGATCGAGGTCGGCTCGGCGTTCCCCCTCGACGAAACCACGACGATGGAGATCAAGGGCCGCCACCTGATCGAGGGCGTGCCCAAGACCATCACCATCACCGACGAGGAGATCCGCCTGGCGCTGGCCGAGACCGTCAACGTCATCGTCGACGCGGTGCGGGTGGCGCTCGAACGGACGCCGCCGGAGCTGTCGGCCGACATCGTCGACCGCGGCATCGTCCTGACCGGCGGCGGCTCGATGCTGCGCAACCTGGACAAGCGGCTCCGCGAGGAGACCGGGCTGCCGGTGACCAACGCCGAAGACCCGCTGTCGTCGGTGGTGCTGGGCGCCGGCAAGATGCTCTCGAACTTCGATCTGCTCCGGAAGATCGCCATCGACTAGGCCGGCGGCGTCGCCGCCGGGCGGCTAGCGGCTAGCGGCTAGCGGCTCGGTGGGGCGCCAGCGGCGAATGTTGGTCGCCCATCCATGTCTCTCGCCGACCTCCAGCAGCGGCCGGGCATCCTGCTCGGGGCCGCGCTCGCGCTCCACATCGCGCTCATCTCGCTGCAGGTCACGACCCAGGCCGGCGTCACGGTGTTCCAGGCCGTCGTGTTCGGCGGGATCGCCGAGGGGCAGCGGGCGGCGAGCGGCGCCGTCGGCGGGGTGCGGGGGCTGTGGGAAGGTTATCTGGCGCTGCGCCAGGTGCGAACGGAGAACGAGGCGCTGCGCGCCGAGATCGGCGCGCTGCAGATCGCGCTCCAGCAGCAGCGGGTCGCCGCCGAGCGGGCCGAGTCGCTGCGCCAGCTGCTCGAGTTCCGCGCCCGCACGCCGTTGGCGACCACCGGAGCCGAGGTCATCGGGACCGGCGCCAGCCCGGAATTCCGCACCGTGACCATCGACAAGGGCACCAGCGACGGGTTGGCCGCCAACCTGGCCGTCATCGCCCCGGCCGGCGTGGTCGGCCGAATCACCCTGCCGAGCCCGCGGGCCTCGCTCGTCCAGCTGCTGGTCGATCGCAACGCCGCGGCCGGAGCGCTGGTCGAGCGCTCGCGCGTGCAGGGTATCGTGGTGGGCGTCGGCGACGGCTCCCTGCGCATGGACTTCGTCGCCGCCACCGGCGACATCCAGGCCGGCGACCGGGTCGTCACCTCGGGGATCGACGGGCTCTTCCCGAAGGGCTTCGTCATCGGCACGGTGACCAAGGTCGAGCACGGCGACGGGCTTTACCACCTGGTCGAGGTCGAGCCCGCCGTCGACGTCTCGCGCCTCGAGGAGGTGCTGGTGGTCCTGGCCCCGCCGCCGGTCGAGGACCAGCGGTGAAGCTCGCCGGCGTCGCGCTGGCCCTGGCCCTGGCGGTGGTGGTGCAGACCACGATGACCGGGGCGGTGCGCGGCGCCGTGCCGGTGGACCTGGTGCTGGTCGTGGTGGTGTCGGCAGCGCTGGCGTTCGGACCGGTGACCGGGCTGGTGGCCGGGACGGTCGGGGGCCTGGTCCAGGACGCCCTGTCGTCGGGGATCCTCGGGATGGGCGGCCTCGCCAAGACCGTCGTCGGCTTCGCCGCCGGCCGCTTCGCCACCCAGTTCATCGTCACCGCCACGGTGCCGCGGCTGCTGGTTTTCGCCGCTGCCACCGCCGCCCACGCCGCCCTGTTCATGGGGCTCTACGCGCTGCTGGGCTTGCGCTCCTTTCCCGATCCGCTGCCGGCGGTGGCCGTCCAGGCGGTGGGGAACGCCGTCGTCGGGGTGGTCGGCGTCCGGGCGGTGGACGCCATCCCACGGCTCATCGAGCGGCGGCGCGCGAATCGGGGGATGCGGGTGAAGCGGTGAGGACCGATAATGTGAGGGACAGGGTGTAGCACCGTGCGCGTGACCAGCGTGTCCATCGCCGAGGATCGCCGCCGTCTCCAGGGACGGCTGGCGATGCTGCGCGTCGCCGCGGCGACCGTGTTCGTGCTGCTCCTCGGCGGCTTCTGGTACTTCCAGATCTTCCAGCACGCCAAGTTCCGCGAGATGGCGGAGAACAACCACCAGCGCACTCTGCCGCTGCGGGCGCCGCGCGGGGTCATCTACGACCGCCACGGCGAGGTGCTGGTCGAGAATCGCGCCTCGTTCAACATCTCGATCATGCGCGAGCACTCGCGCGACCTCGACCGCACCATCCGCCTGCTCGCCGACGTGGTCGGCCGCGACGAGCAGGAGCTGCGCGACATCGTCGAGCGCCACCGCCGCGAACCGGCCTATCGCCCGATCGTCATGGTGCAGGATGCGTCGCTGGCGCAGGTGGCGGCGGTCACCGCCCGGCGGCTCGACTTCGAACTGCCCGACGTCGTCGTCCAGCAGGTGCCGACGCGGCGGTATCCGGCCGAGTCGCTCGGCGCCCACCTGCTCGGCTACGTCGGCGAAGCCAGCGAACAGCAGGTCGGCGAGGCCGGCGTGGCCTCGGGCACGATCATGGGGCAGTCGGGGCTGGAGCGCACCTACAACGCGGTGCTGATGGGGGAGGACGGCGCCCGCCGTGTCGTCGTCAACAGCGTCGGACGCGAGATCCGCACGCTCGACGAGGAGCCGCCGGTCGAGGGCCGCCGCGTCCAGGTCACGCTCGATGCGGCGATGCAGCGCGCCGCCGAGGACGCCTTCCGCCACTACGGCTACTGGGGCTCGGCGGCCGTGCTCGAGCCCGCCACCGGCGACGTGCTGACGATGGTCAGCCTGCCGGCGTTCGACCCCAACGCGTTCGCCGGCGGCATCGACCGTGCGACCTGGCAGTCGCTCAACACCGACGAACTCCGGCCGCTCCAGAACCGCACCATCCAGGGCCGCTATTCGCCCGGCTCGACCTTCAAGATCGTCGTCGCCACCGCGGCGATGGAAGAAGGGGTGATGACGCCCGAGACCAAGGTGTTCTGCCCGGGCGGCGCCAACTTCTACGGCCGGTTCTTCAAGTGCCACCTGGCCGGCGGCCACGGCTGGGTCGACCTGCGCCACGCGCTCGAGAAGTCCTGCAACGTCTACTTCTACACTGCCGGCAACCTGCTCGGCGTCGACAAGATCCACGCCTGGGCGGAGAAGCTGGGCCTGGCCGGCAAGACCGGCATCGACCTGCCCAACGAGGTCGAGAACATCATGCCGTCGACGCGGTGGAAGCAGGAGCGCTACGGCGAGAAGTGGTACGCCGGCGAGACCATCTCGGTGTCGATCGGCCAGGGCCAGGTCTCGGTCACACCGATGTCCATGGCGGTGATGATGGCGTCGGTGGCCAGCGGCTCCCGCGTCGCGCCGCGCCTGGTGCGTGCGATCGCCGACGGCCCGACCGCGCCGTGGCAGCCGGTGGCAGCGACGCGGGTCCCGGAGGCCGTCACCCTGAAACCGGCCACCGTCGCGGCCATTCACGACGGGCTCTGGATGGCGGTCAACGGCGCCGGCACCGCGGTCCGCGCCAGGATCGCCGGGCGCGACGTCGCCGGCAAGACCGGGACCGCACAGGTCATCTCCAACCAGGGCCGTGAGCGCGCCCGGGGCAGCGGCAAGGACCTGCGCGATCACGGCTGGTTCGTGTTCATGGTGCCGCGCGACAACCCCGAACTGGCCGGTGTGATCTTCGCCGAGCACTCCGAGCACGGCTATCTGGCGGCACCCATCGCCCGCCACGTCATCGAGACCTACTACGCCCGCAAGGAGGGCCGGCCGCTGCCCGTACTGCCGGCGTTGCCGGGCGGGGCCGTGCCCGTCGCCGCGCGCCCGCCGGCCGCCGCTCCATCGGCGCGGCCGGCTGAGGTCGCGCCGGTGGCGTCCACGCCTCCTGCGGCCCGGCCGGTGGCCGGCACCGGCGGCTAGCCGTGTTCGAGCGCCGGCTCTCGTCGCACCTCGACTGGCCGCTGCTGGTGGCCGTGCTCGCCCTGGCCGCCATCGGCGTGGCGATGATCTTCAGCACCACCGGCGGCGCCAGCCGCGAATACTGGACGCAGATCTACGCCATCGGCCTCGGCCTGGGCGCCATGGTGGTCTGCCTGGCGGTGGACTACCGGTCGCTGGTCGACAAGGCCCATTGGATCTACCTGGCGCTGCTGGTGGCGCTGCTGGCGGTGCTGCTGTTCGGCGCCGTCCGCGGCGGATCCCGCCGATGGCTCGATCTGGGAGTGTTCAACCTGCAGCCGTCCGAGTTCGTGAAGGCCGGCGTGGCCCTGGTGCTGGCCAAGCTGCTGGGGGAGAACCGGCGCGCCGAACTGTCCAACCAGGACCTGTTCCTGGCCACCGTCCTCACCCTGGTGCCGCTGGTGCTCATCGCCCGGCAGCCCGACCTCGGCACCGCGGTGACCCTGCTGCCGGTGCTGGGCGCCATCGCGTTCGCTGCCGGCCTGTCGATGCGCTACCTGGCCGTCGGCGCCGTCGTGGCGCTGGTGCTGGCGCCGATTGCCTGGACGTTCGCGCTCGAGGACTACCAGAAGTCGCGGATCGTCACGTTCCTGGATCCCGAACAGGACCCGCGCGGCGCCGGTTATCAGCAGATCCAGGCGCGCATCACCGTCGGGTCGGGCGGTGTCCTCGGCAAAGGGTTCATGCAGGGGACGCAGGGCCAGCTGCGCTTCCTGCCGGTGGCCCACAACGACTTCATCTTTTCGGTGCTCGCCGAAGAGCAGGGGTTCGCCGGCGTCGTCGTCGCCCTGGCCCTCTATCTGTTCGTCATCATGCGGTCGCTCGACGCCGCCCGGCTGTCGAAGGATCGCACCGGCACGTTCGTCGTCCTCGGCGTGCTGGCCAGCTTCGCGTTCCAGGTCATCTACAACATCACCATGTCGGCCGGGTTGGCGCCGGTCAAGGGCCTCACGCTGCCGCTGATGAGCTACGGCGGGTCCTCGATGATCGCCACCCTGGCCGGCTTCGGCCTCATTCTCGGCGTCAAGATGCGCCGCTTCACGAACTAAGCACGCCTCTCGAGGCGTCCAGGCGAACCACCATGACCAAGGAAATGATCATCTCGACCAACGGGCACGAGACCCGGGTCGCCATCCTCGAGGACGACCTGCTCGCCGAGGTCTTCATCGAGCGCGAGCGCAGCCGCGGCGTCGTCGGCAACGTCTACAAGGGGCGGGTCTCGAAGGTGCTGCCCGGCATGCAGTCGGCGTTCGTCGATCTCGGGCTGGAGCGCGACGGTTTTCTCTACGTCTCCGACGTCGTCAACACGATGGAGGAGTTCGAGCGGCTGAGCGGCGACGACGAGGAGGACGACGTGCCGGCGGCGACGGCCGCTCTGGGCAGCGGCGCCGCGGAAGTCGCCGCCGACGCGGTGCCGGCCGTCAACGGCGGCGAGCGTCGCGGCCGCGGCGGCCGCGGTGGCCGCGATCGCGGCGAACGTGACAAGGAGCCGGAACCGAAGATCGAGGAACTGGTCAAGGAAGGGCAGGACATCATCGTCCAGGTGGCGAAGGAGCCGCTGGGGACCAAGGGTGCCCGGCTGACGTCCCACGTCACCATGCCCGGCCGGTTCCTGGTGTTCATGCCGACGGTGGATCACGTCGGGGTGTCGCGCAAGATCTCGACCCGGGAAGAGCGCAACCGGCTGCGCGGCATCGTCAAGGAGTTCCGCGACCAGCACCAGTTCGGCGGCGGCGTCATCATCCGCACCGCGGCCGAGGGCCGTCCCAAGGAGGACATCGTCTCCGACCTGCAGTACTTCCATCGGGTCTGGACCGAGATGCGGCAGAAGAGCGAGACCAGCCGGGCCCCCGCGGTGGTGTTCCGCGAAGCCAGTCTGGTCGCCAAACTGCTGCGCGACCTGCTCACCGACGACTACACGGCGATCCGCATCGACGACGCCCGCGAGCACGGCCGCATCGTCGATCTCCTCGATCGCATCATGCCGGGGATGTCGGCGCGGGTGAAGCTGCACGACAAGCCGTTCCCGATCTTCGAGGAGTACGGCGTCCAGGCCGAACTCGACAAGGCGCTGAAGAGCAAGGTCTGGCTGAAGTCGGGCGGTTCGATCGTCATCAACCAGACCGAGGCGCTGGTCGCCATCGACGTCAACACCGGGCGCTACGTCGGCAAGAAGACCGCCGGCCGGCTCGAAGACACCATCATCAAGACCAACCTGGAGGCGGCCAAGGAGATCGTCCGCCAGATCCGGCTCCGCGACCTCGGCGGCATCATCGTCCTCGACTTCATCGACATGGAGGAGAAGAAGAACCGCCAGAAGGTGTTCCAGGCGGTCGAGCACGAACTGCGCCGCGACCGCTCGCCGTCCAAGGCCCTGCAGGTGTCGGACTTCGGCCTGGTCATCGTCACCCGCAAGCGCGTCAAGCAGAGCCTGGAACGCACGCTCACCGAGCCGTGCCCGTACTGCTCCGGCACCGGCACGATCAAGAGCAGCTCCACGGTCTGCTACGAGATCCTCACCGAGGTGAAGAAGGTCGGCCCGGACCTCGACGGGCTCGGCGTGCTGCTGCGCGTCAACCCCGACATCGCCAGGGCCCTCAAGGACGAGGAACGCGGCGTGCTGCGCGACCTCAAGCAGACGCTCGGCAAGGACATCATCGTCAAGCCCGACGTCCAGCTGCACCACGAACAGTTCGACGTGATGTCGATTGGCGGGTAGGCCGCCCGACCCCGGCCACTCGACAGCGGCTGGGGACTGGCGGCTGGCGGCTGGACGAGCACGAAGAAGGGCCCGGCGAGCATGCTCACCGGGCCCTTGGTGTTTGCGGCGTGACGGCGGCAGGCAGCGGCGCGGCGTGATCCGCCCAGCCGCCGGCCGCTGGTGCCTGGCCGCTCGTCGCGGTTCTGAGCGGCGCTGCCGCTCAGAACCGGAAGATCGCCGAGATCCGGTACTGCCGCGGCGTCTGGAACGAGCCGCGCGCCGTCGCCTTGCCGAAGTTGTCGACCGCGGTCTGGCAGGCCGCCGCGGCCGTGCTGCCGCACCACGCCGTGTTGTTGTTCTGGATCTTGTCCTCGCGGTTGGTGACGTTGAAGATCTCGCCCTTGACCCCGACCTGGGTGGTCGACGGGCCGCGCCACGTCAGTTCGATCGCGTTGTCGACGAACCACTGCAGGCCGGACACCGGGTCGGCGCCGCGTTCGTTGTAGAAGTAGGTCGCCGTCGGGCCGGCGTTGGTCGTCGTGCCGGGCAGCAGCACGTTCACCGAGCGCACCTTCTCGTAGCGGCGCTTCGATATGGCCTCGCCGAGCACGCCCAGCGACAGGGTGAAGCGGCCGATCGGCCGGACGTAGCCGCCGTAGAACTTGAGGTTGTGCGGGCGGTCGTAGATGGGCCGGCCGGTCTTGTTGGCGCCGTTCTGGACCTCGGCGCACGGGATGACGCCGTTGCTGCCGATGCTGGCGTCCAGGGTGGTCCGGCACTGGGCGTCGATGTAGTCGCCCAGCGCGCTGAACGTCGGATCGAAGTGGTTGCCGCGGGTCCGCGAGTAGGTGTAGCTCGCCTGGGCGTTCCAGTTCGAGGACAGCCGCTTCTCCACCGTGGCGATCACGCCGCGGTAGGAGCGCTCGGCGGCGTCGTAGTTCACCACCTCGCGCCTGATCGAGCCGTCGGCGTTGAAGGTGCGGAGGTCGTCGATGAGGTCGTTCCACTTGCGACCGACGAAGCGGACGCTGGTGGCGAAGTTGCGGCCGATCTGCCGCTGGACGCCGACGGTCACTTCATCGAGGTACGACGGGTCGAGGTCGGGGTTGGGCAGGAACGAGTTGCCGCCGACCCTGACGCTGTTCTGCAGCACGTAGGCCGAGCCGTTCCAGGCGTAGTTGTCGAAGTCGGCCTGCTGCGGCACGCCGGCGAAGCCGTCCGAGAAGCTCTGGATGATGCCGGTGTAGAAGCGGCCGTAGCTCCCGGTGGCGATGGTCTTGCCGTCGCCGCTGAGGTCGAAGCTCGCCGACAGCCGCGGCGCGATCGTGAAAGTGTCCACCGTGTCGGCGCCGAGGTCGCTCTCGCCGGTCTGCTTCTCGGCGCGGAAGCCGGCCTCGACGAACAACCGGCGTGTCAGGTCGAACTTGTCGCGCAGGTAGAAGGCGTAGTTGCGGCCCTTGGACGTCGACGCTCCCGAGAGGTAGTCGCGGCGGAACAACGGCACCAGGGTGCCGGCCGCCTGGTTGAACGACTCGGCGATGAAGTACTGGCTGTTCGGGTAGTTGAAGAGCGACCCGGATTCGACGGTCTGGAAATCGAACCCGGCCTTGACGCTGTGGCTGCGCCAGCCGGTGTTGAAGAACCAGGTGCTGGCCAGGTTGGCCTGCCTGCGCGGGCGGTCGACGTAGCCGTCGAAGGTGGCGCCGTTGTAGTTGCGGTTGTCGGCCTGGGACAGCACCGGGGCGTTGGAGCCGATCCGGCCGCTCTCGAAGGTGGTGACGTCGATGCGGCTGGCGTAGGTGCCGGCGGCGGCCTCGATCGCCCAGTTGCCGCGGATGACGCCGTTCCACTGCGCCGCCCACGAGTCGGAGCTCTGGTTCTGCGCCGTCAGCGCCTCCAGCTCGCCGGCCGCCGCGGCCCCCCAGTAGTCGATGACGAACCCGTCGGTGGGCGAGCGGAAGTACTTCACCCACACCTGGTGGCCCTCGGCGACCTGCACCGTACCGCGGACGTTGAGGAACTTGTTCTCGGTCGACTGCTGGTAATCCTCCGGGATCGGGCCGGCGGTCTGGCGCCGCGGCGTCGTGTTGGTCGCGTATTCGTACGCGCCGAAGAACCAGGCGCGATCTCTCCACAGCGGCCCGCCGGCGGTGAAGGTGTAGGTCGGGTTGACCTGGTCGAACTTCACCCGCGCCAGCGAGGCTCCGGTGGTTTCGCTTTTCGTGGAGTTCTGCTTGTCCCAGTCGTCGTTGATGACGATGTACTTGGCCGAGCCCTCGAACCGGTTGGTACCCGACTTGGTGATGACGTTGACGATGGCGCCCTGGGCCCGGCCGTATTCCACCGAGACCGCCGAGGTGGACACCGAGACCTCCTGGATGGCCTCGAAGTTGAGGTTGTTGCCGAAGGTGCCGGTGGTCGGGTCGGTGGTGTCGACCGAGTCCATCACGTAGAGGTTGCCGCCCTGCGGCGCGCCGAGCGCGTTGACGTTGGAATTGCCGGTGACCTGTGTCCCGCCGACCACGCCGGGCGTGGCGATCACCAGCGACTGATAGCTGCGGCCCACCGGCAGACGCTCGAATTCCTCGCGCCGCACCCGCAGGTTGGAGGTGACGTTGGTGAGGTCGACAATCGGGGTCTCGCCGGTGACCGTGACGCTGTCGGTGAGGCCGCCGACCTTGAGCGCGATCGGCACGGTCGTCGTCTTTTCGGTCTCGACGAGGTTGTCGGTGAGACGCAGCGGTGCGAAGCCGGCCAGGGTCGCCTCGACCGTGTAGTTGCCGATCGCGACCACCGCGAACACGTAGCGTCCGTTGTCATCGGTCACCGTGGTGCGGACGTAGCCCCGCTCCTGGCTGGTGATCGTCACCGTCACGCCGGGCAGGACGCCGCCCGAGACGTCCTGGACGACGCCGGCGATGGTCCCGGTCTGCGCCGGCTGGGCCGGAGCATGGGCGGCCAGGGCCGCCACCAGGGCGGCCGTCAGCCCGAAAGAAGGCAGTCGAAACATGGTCAGATCCCCCACCAGAAGGTGCCCGTCGCGCGGGCACCACAACACAGCGAACTCCCGTCCGTCCCAGGTTATCGGCGCTGCGTCCCCAATCCCTGAGGAACGGTCCCCGGTTGCAGCGAAACCGTGCAAGTGTGGCGGGGGCAGGGCGCGTCGGGACGCCGCCTGACCGCTGGGCAGCCGGGCCGCCGGGCCGCTAGCGACGGGTCAGGATGATGTCGCCGCTGAAGCTGCGGACGACGAGCTGGGCGGCGCCATCGCCGGCGACGCCGCGGAGGGTCTGCGTGGCGCCCCGGCCGGTGCGGGTACTGCGCAGGGTCACGGCGAAATCCGAGCTCAAGCGCCCGCTGTAGGTGTCGGCCTGCAGGTCGAAGCCGGCACCCGCCGGGAGCTGCAGACGGATGTCGCCGGAGTGGGCCGTGAACTCGTAGCGTCCGTCGGCGGCGAGGCTGCCGCCGAACTCGAGGCTGCCGCTCACCGCCTTGGCGAAGACGCGTGCGGTCGCGATGTCGCGCAACTGCACCGCGCCGGAGACCGTCGTCGCCTCCAGGCCGCGGCCGCGCACGCCGTCCGCTCTCACCGTGCCGCTGACGGTCGCGAGCGTCAGCGTCCCGGCGCTGGCTCCGTCGCGGACGACCACGTCACCGGACACCGACTTGAGCAGCGCCAGGTTGGCGGACTGGACCGCTTCCACGCGGCCGCTCACCGACTCGATTCGGACCTCGCCGTCGACGCCGCGGAGGGCCACCTGGCCGGAGATCGAGCGGGCCAGGACGACGGTGTCACGCGGGACCGTCACGGTGAAATCCACCGCGGTCGACGAGCGGCGCGAGCCGGTGCCGCGCGTGCGCACCTCGATGCGGTTGCCGATCTGGCGCATCTCGACCCGAGGGTCGGCGCTGCGCCGGCTGTCGCCGCGCCGCCGCACCGCGTCGACGACCACGGCGTCGGCGTCTCCGGCGGTGATGCGCACATTACCCGCCACGTTGGCGATGTCGAGCGTCGCGCCGGGCGCCACGGCGAACGAGCGTCGCTCGTCGCCGGCGGGCTGGGGGGCCGACTGGCGGGCTTGGGTGCGGGAACGCTGCCCGGCCCGATCGGCGGCGGCCGGTGATGGAACGGCGAGGGCGGCTGCCAGGACGCCGGCGAGGGTGTAAATCGATCTGGTCATCGTGCGGGTGCGGCCGGTCCGGCCGGGTCGAGATCCCGCTCCGCGTCGATGAGCGAGACGGTCTGTTCCAGCAGCGCCACCTTGCCGTCGAGCGCGTCGAGGAAGCCGCGCCGGGCCAGCTCGTCGTCCGGGCGCGCGGCCAGCGCCGCGCGGGTCTCGCGGATGGCCCGGTCGAGGGTCTGGAGGTTCGCGCGCAGCACGTCGGCCACCGCCGGGTCGAGGGCATCGTCGCCGCTGCGGGCGATGGCTTCCAGTCCGGCGATGGCGCGCTGGTAGTGCGCCTCGGCGGCCTGAAGGTCGGCGGTCACCTGGGTGACGGCGTCGGCCGCGGCGCCGCCGGCGTTGGCCGCGGGCATGGTGGCGAGCGACCCCAACGCCGCCCCGACCGCCAGCAACAACGCCGCGGCGGCGGCCAGCCACGGCGCGCCGGGCACGGGGCGCGGGCCGGCCACGGGCACCGCCGTCGTGGCGGCCAGGACTCGCGCCCTGACCGCGGCCGGCGGTACCAGCTCAGGCAGCGCCCGCGCGGCCTCGCGGATGCGGCTCAAGTCGTCGACGAGGGCGCGACACACCGTGCAGACGGCGAGGTGGCGGGTCGACGCCGCCGCGACCTCATACGGGTCGGCACCGGCCTCCAACCGGCCGGCAATGTCGGCACAAGGCGAGGTCATGGCTCCACCACGGCCGGTGCCGCCTGGCGCAGGTAGGCGCGGATTCGCATCCGGGCTTTGTGGACCTGCGACTTCGACGTGCCCTCCGAGATGCCGAGGGCCGCACCGATCTCCTGATGCCCGAACCCCTCGACGTCGTGCAGCACGAAGGCGGCCCGGCACGCCGGCGGCAGGGTCTGGATGGCGCGTTCGAGGTCGAACGGCGCGATCGGGTCGAGGCCGTTCGGGGCTGCCGGCTCGACGGCATCGGGGCCGTCGAGCGACGAGGTGCGTTCGGTCATCCGCGCGTGGCGGCTGCGCAGCACGTCGAGGCAGTGGTTGGTGGCGAGGCGGTACAGCCACGTGCCGAGCGACGCCTCGCCGCGAAACCCGCCGAGCTTGCGATGAGCCAGCAAAAAGATGTCCTGCACCACGTCCTCGGCGTCGGCCGCCCCGACCATGCGGTAGGCGAGCGAGTAGAGGCGCCCGGCATGCCGGGCGTAGATCGCCTCGAACGCCGACCCGTCGCCGGCCCGGCACCGCGCCACCAGGGCGGCTTCATCCACGTCGCTACCTGGCTTAGACGGGGCGCCGTGGCCGGGGGTTGATGGCCCGGTCGGGCCCGCGCCACGGCCGCGCTAGCGTCGGCGCCGGCGGGAGGGCCAGCGCACCGTGTCGAAGTGTCGCACCCGAGTGCGCGTCACCTCGAGTCCTTCGGCGGCGAGCAGCGCCCGCTTGGTCGCCAGGTCGCTGTAGCCCCCGAGCAGACCGCCGGCGGCGACCACCCGATGGTAGGGCACCCCGGGGAGGCGCGCCTGGGCCATGACGTTGCCCACCGCGCGGGCGGCGCGCGGCGCGCCGGCCATGGCGGCGATCTCCCCGTAGGTGCAGACCCGGCCCGGCGGGATGCGCGACGCGACGGCGAGCACGCGGCGGGCGAAGCGGTCGGCGGCCGAGGACGATGCTGCGGTGGGGGCTCGGGTCACCGTCGTCGGTCACGCGCCCAGGCCGCCAGGCGCGGTGTCCCGGCTTTTCACCGGGCCAGCCCGAGCCCGCGCAGCGTCGCCCGCGGATTGATCAGCCCCTCGCCGTACGCGTCGTCGCGGCCGGCCGGGCCGCGGTCGGTGGCGAAGCGCTTCATCGCGGCCTCGATGGCCGCCGGCGCGGTGATGCCCTGCTGCCGCAGCAAGGCCGCGAAGCCGGCGACGTGGGGCGTCGCCATCGACGTGCCCTGCAGGTAATAGAACTGGAAGGCGTCGAATCGCGGGGCGCGAAACAGCGCCGGGCCGAGTTCGAAGGTGGCGGCCAGATCCTGGTCGAGGGTCTGCTGGAGCACGCCGCCGGGGCCGCCGCCGAAGGCGCGGGTATCGCCACCCGGCGCGGCGATTTCCACATACGACCCGGTCGTCGAGTAGAACGCCCGGTCGAGGCTGCGGCCGACGGCGCCGACAGCCACGGCGCCGTCGATTCGCGCGGCGATCTCGGCGGTCCGGCTGGGACGGTTGCCGCCGTCGCCGTCGTTGCCGGCGGCGATGGCGACGAAGACGCCGCGCGAGACGGCGTACTGGACGGCCGATTCAATCGCCGGCGCCGGACCACCGGCCTCACGGCCGATGCTCATGTTGATCACGTGGGCGCCGTTGTCGGCGGCGTAGCGGACCGCTCGCGCCACGACGTCGTCGGTGCCGACGTTCGGGCTGCCGAAGATCTCGTCCCACAGCTCGGCAATCACCTTCACCGGCATGATGCGCACGTTGAAGGCCATGCCGGCGACGCCGACCCCGTTGTTGGTCGCCTGGCCGATGGTCCCGGCCACGTGGGTGCCGTGACCGTCCAGGTCGACCGGCAGGTCGTCGTCCCAGATGAAGTCGCGCGGGGCGACGAACCGGCTGGCCGGCCCAAGATCCGGCGCCACGGCGAACGGCACGTCGATGGTGCCGAGGGCCGGGTAGACGACGTCGTCGAGTCGGAAGGCGTCGGCCTGGTAGCGGACCAGCACGTCGCGGAACGCCACGCCGCCATCGAGGACCGCCACCGTCACCTCGCTCGAGGCGCCCGGGTTGATGTCCCAGGCCCGCTCCATGTCGAGCGCCGTCAGGTTCCACTGCAGCCCGTAGAACTGATCGTTGGGCCGGAACATCGCGTCGTTCCGGTAGCGGGCCTGGGCGTACTCGACGTCGGGACGCGCGGCCAGCTCGGCCGCGACCGCCTCCGGATCGGCACTCATCGGAATCGCCATCAGGTCGAAGTCGGCCCACGCCGGGCGGTCGAGCATGCCGGGGGCACCGACGGCCCGCACGGCCGCCGCCCGGGCGGCCGTCCCGGCCCCCTCGCGGAACTTCACGATCACGCTGCCGCGGCGGTAGAGGGCACGCGGTGTGCCGTCGGCGGCCACGAAGCGCTGTCCGCGCCGCGACCGGTCGACGGGGTCGGGCGGCAGGGCGGCGGCCAGGCCGCGATCCATGCCGGGCAGGGCCACGTCGTTGACGACGAGGCGGGCTGGAGTCGCCGGGCGCAGCGGCTGGCCCGACGGCGTGGCGACCCACAGGGCGGTCGCCGCCGCCAGCGCGCTGCCGGCGCGTCGCAGCGCGCGTCGAGTGGACGTGGACATGTCGGGAACCCTCACGCAGGCCGGCTGTTCGATTCTACCGCCGGGTCGCCGCCGGCAGCGGCCGTCCTTCCACGCCCTGAAGCGTCAGGCCGACCGTGGCGGCCAGCGTCGGCGCGGCGTCGGCCGGCGTCGCCGGGTCGTGCACCAGGCCCGGCGCGAACGGCGCCCCGAGGAAGATCAGCGGCACGTGCTGGTCGTACTCGTTCGACGACCCGTGGGTGGTCGCATCGCCACCCGCCGGGTTGCGCCCCGGCACCAGGATCCAGTACGGGGCCGGGGCCATGGCGATGTCGCCACTGCGCCCGGGGACGAATCCGGCCCGCATCGCCCTGACCACCGGATCGGCGGCATCGAGCGTGGCCAGTGCAGGAGTCCATACCGCGGTGCGAATCCCCGGGACCGCCCGGATCGCGGCGAGTGCCGGCGCCACGGTCTCGGCGGTGACCGCGGCGCGCGCGGCGTCGGTGAGGTAGATCTCGGTGTATTCGATACGGGCCACGTGCGGCCCCGGGCCGAGTCCGGCGGCCGTCAAGGCGGCGTTCACGGCATCGCCGATCGGCGCCAGCGCCACCCGGCCGCCGATTTCACCGGCCGCCCGCCGCTGTTCCGGCACCGGCGCCACGCCGTGGTCGGCGGCGAGCGCCAGGGCATAGCGGTCCCGTCCCACCAGGCGATCCAGGGCGTCCAGGAACGTCCCCACCGTGCGATCCAGACGCACCAGCGTGTCCTGCAGTTCGTGGCTCTCCGGGCCGAAGTCGTGGCCGACCTTGTCGACCGCGGGGAAGCTCACACCGAGAAAGTCGACCGCGTCGCGACGCCCCAACTGGTAGCTCTCGATGAGCGCGGCCGCCATCGTCGCCAGCTGCGCATCGGCGAACGGACTGGTCTGCCACAGCTCGAGGAACTGATCGGGCTGGTCGGGGCTGAGCAGCGGGTGCGGGAACAGCGCCGTCCACCCCTTGGGCGGGCGCTCGCCCAGCCCGGCATCCGTGCCGGTGTAGGACGACACGTCGAGCAGGCGATCCCAGACCAGGGTTCGCTCGCGTGCGAGCGGCGCCGGGCCGAGGGCGCGGACCACCTCGGGCAGCGGGGCGGCCGTGTAGGCGGTGGACGTCTGCCAGCCGCTGCTGCCGACCCAGGTGACCGCGGTGGCGCCCTTGCCGGCCATCATCACCGCCGACCGCGGCTTGACCGCCAGCGACACCGACCGCGACTGCGGCCATCGCTCGCGCAGCCGCTCGGCCAGGGTCGGCACGAGCAGCGCGGCGGCGCTGTGTCCTTCCTTCTCGGCGGATCCGCTGTACGGCACCGGGGTCGTCGTTGCGTCGGCGGTGCAGGAGCGCACCCGCCCCAGCTCACGGCGGTACCACTCGTTGAGGATGATCCCGTGGGTGCGCGGCCACGCGCCGGTGCCCAGCGTGGCATGACCGGCGCAGGTCACCGTGTTCAGATACGGATAGAAGGTCTGATCGAAGCGCCGGCCCTCGCGGGCGAGCCGCCGGAAGCCCTGCGTGAACCGCGCGTCGAAGCGGCTGAGGTAGTCGGCCCGCATCTGGTCGACGACCAGCAGCACCAGCAGGGACGGCGTACGCGGCTGAGCCGAAACGTCCCCCCGGGGGGCGATCGCCCCGGCGACGAGCGCCACGGCCAGGAGCGCACCAGCGAGGCGACGCGGGGGCGGCGACGGGGTGGATGCCATCGGCGGCTCAGAGGAACGTCAGCGGGTCGACGCCGAAGTCCCTGGCGTCGACCGGCGTCGAAATCGTGCGTGGCCCGGGCGTCTCGCTGTCGACTTCCCAGAGGTTGACGTCGAACGGCCGGGTCAGCCGGTGCCCGGCGGCGTCGATGATGACCCGCACGCGTGGCCGCCGCGGATCCGGGGCGAACGAGCGGATGACCACGCCGACGTGGCCGGTGTCGAGCCGCACCATGTTGCCCGGCGGATAGAGGCCCATCAGCTGCGAGAAGCGCCGTACCAGGTGCTGGTCGAAGTGCATGCCGTCGCTCTTCTGCAGCACGGCGAGGATGCGTTCGGTCGGGTAGGCGCCCTGATAGGCGCGTTGCGACCGCATCGCGTCGTAGACGTCGGCGATGCTGCAGAGCATCGTGCCGAGGTTGAGCGACGCCCGCTTGACCCCCAGCGGATAACCGGTGCCGTCGAGCCGCAGGTGGTGCTCGAAGGCCACGACCGGTGCCAGGGCGGGAATCTCCGGCGTGCGGCGCAGGATCTCGGCGCCGTCGACGACGTGCATCCGCATGATGGCGAATTCGGCGTCGGTGAGGCGGTCGGGCTTGTTGAGCACCTCGAGCGGCGTCCGCACCTTGCCGATGTCGTGCATCAGCGCCGCCAGCCCGAACTCGCGCAGCAGCGTGCCGTCGATGCCCAGGCTGCGCGCCTGGGCCATGACCAGGATCGACACGTTCACCATGTGGGTGAAGGTGTAGTTGTCGTAATCCTTGAGAGCGGTCAGCGCCATGAGCGCGGTGCGGTTCTGCGCCACGGCCTGGGCCAGCGAGTCGACCAGCGCCTTGGCCTGCTTGGGATCCGGGATTCCCTCGCGCTGGGTCATCTCCCACAGCGCACCGGCGATCGACACGCCATCGGTGTAGAGCCGGCGGATCGTCGCCATGTCGGTGCTCGACGCCTCGACGCGCTCGTCGAGGGTCAGCCGTCCGACGCGGATCCGCGTCAGTCCGCCGAGCACGGCGAGCGGGTCGGCGGCCTGGCCGGGGGCGGCGGCACCGGCCCGTTCCGGTCGGGCCAGGGTTTCGACCAGCACCGACAGCTCCTCGGGCGGCACACCGCGGTCGAAGGCGATGCGTTCGATACCCACCTGGCGGACGCGGCGGAGCAGCTCGGCGAAGGCGTCGCCGACCTGCACCAGCGGAATCTCGCCGACGACGATCTCGTTGTCGATGAAGCCGACCGCCACGGTCGATTCGTCGGCGAGCACCTGGCCGGCGCTCTCGGCGAGCGCCTTCAGGGCCCGGCCGGCCAGCGGATGTGACGGCGCGTAGAGCTGGTTGGCGCGGACGGCGGCCGTCAGGCGCCGGACGAACTCGTCGGCCTGGCGCAGTTGTCGCGCGGCGTCGCTCACGACGTGCTCCTCTCGCCGGGCGACTCCCCGCCCAGGGTCCCCTCGTCGTCGACGCCGGCTGCCGGTCGGCTGGGCGCCGGACTGGCCAACGCGGCGCGGGCCGCGGCGCGGACACCGCGCTTGCCGGCGTAGGCGGCCCCTTCCAGCACCGCCACCGCCTCGGGCGTCGCGATCGTCCGCAGCGCCATCGCCGCCGCCGTGCGCAGCCGGCGGGTGCGGACCGGCGCCCACCACTCCCCTCTATCGAGCGCGCCGCGCAGGGCCTGCAGGGTGGCGTCCGACGACACGCCGAGGTGACCGAGGGTCTCGAGGGCCGAGCGATAGAAGTCCTCGAAGTCGCCGCGATGGCTCGATTGGCGGACGATGAAGGCGAACAGCGGCGCCGCGCGCTCGTCGCGCAGCGTGCCGACCGAGTGCATGATCAGGTCGCGGGTCCGCGACGGTCCGGCGGTGAGCGCGGTCTGCAGGGCCGTGAAGGCCTCGTCGGTGCCCAGCTGCATGATGGCGCGCAGGGCGTCACGCTGGACCTGAGGTTCCGGATCGTCGAGCAGCGTGACCAGGTGGGGAAGCGCATCGCTGCCGCCGAGCATCCGCAACAGCTCCACGGCCGTCCGCCGCACGGCGGCATTCGGTGCGCCGCAGAGCTCGGTGACCCTCGCCTTGGCCGCGGTCCCGAACGACAGCAGCACCTCGCGCAGGCGGCGGATGGTGCGGGCGTTGTCCTCGGCCAGGATGGCGTCGACGAGGCGGTTGGCGACCGACTTGCCGAGCGACAGGCAGAAGCGCGTCGCCCGTGGCAGTTCGGCTTCCTCGGCCTGCCGGACGAAGAGCACCAGGTGCGTCATCAGATCGCCGGCGGCGAGCCTGGCGACGCCGTCGCGGGCGTCGCCGGCGACCGGTGACGCCGGGTCGCGCGACAGGCGGATCAACGTGTCCAGCAGCTCCTGCGCCGGCAGCAGGTCGCCGACCAGGACCAGCTGTTCGATGCGGGTCAGGGCCAGGGTGTGGACCTTCTTCCAGTCGTCCGGACGAGTTTCGACGACCAGCAGATCGCCGAGCACCTGCTGATCCAGGCGACGGATCTGCTCGTCGCTGACCGTGGCCATCCAGGCGGCGACCCGTTCGGGCGGATCCTCGCTGATCCGCTCCATCTCCACCGCGGCGGCGCGCGCCTTCGACAGGTCGGTGGCGTAGGCGTCGGAAATGTACTTCTCGTCCGAGTAGGACTGCAGCATGTCGGCCGCCTGGTGCCACAGGTCCGCGAACATCGGATCCTGGCCGAACGGCCCGTGCGCGGCGGCCCCCTCCGCCGCCTCCAGCACCCGCCCGCGCTGCTGTTCGTCGGGCACCAGGGCCTGGAACGCCTCGGCCAGGCGGCCCGACGCCGTGCGCTCTCGGGCGATCGCATTGGCGACGAACTGGGCGATTGCGCCTTCGTCGATGCGTGCCAGCAGCTCGCTGCCCAGGTCGAACGTCGGCGCGCCGTCTGTGTCCTCCGCCCGGGCCCCGGTCAGCAGGCCGGCGACGACTTCGGGGGACAGCCGAGGCAGGCTGTCGACGACCCCGCCAAGCAGCGTCGCCAGGGCACCGGGGTCGGTGCGGGCGAGATGCGCGGCCAGCGCCTGCAGCAGCTTGGCCAGCTGCGCCTGCTTGCGGGTGGCCCAGCCCGCCTGGGTACTCCGCTCGGCGACCTCGTCCAGGAACGCCGCCAGGCGCTCCGGGTCGCCGACCATGGCGGTCAGCGCCGCGAGGGCCTTTTCGTCGAGCTCGGTCTGCTCACCTTCGAGATAGGCGCTCAGGATGAACTCCCAGCTCGACTCGTCACCGGCGGAGCGCTCGCGCAGCACCTCTCCGTAGTCGATCTGGCGAATCTCGATCGGGCCGCCGCCGGCGGCCTCCCAGGCGCGGGTGATGCCGCCTTCGCCGCGCACCTCGGCCGGGGGCTGCGTGAGCAGGAGCAGGAAGGCGTGCCAGGCGGCCGGTGTCAGCTGGGCCGTGAGCTGCAGTTCGCCGACGCTGTGGGCGTGGAGGAGTGTGGCGAGCTCGGCGACGGCAAGGTCGGGGCGGGCCAGGGTGCGTCCCCCCACCTGCAGGGTCTCGGGGGTGACGGTGATCTGGAACGGGCCGTCGGCGACGGCGGCCGTGCCAGCCGCGGTCATGCGGCCGAGGGCGTCCTGGATCGCCGGGTGGGTGGCCGGGTACATCGCGACCACCCGGGCCGCGCCCTTGCAGGCACGGGCCAGGTCGATCAGTTTGGCACTCGTCTCGGCGGACAGCGGTTCGGTCGCGTGCGACATGAACGCCCGGGCGTTGTGGCAGCTGGGACCCGCGGCGGCCGGCCGGTCCGTGGGAATTATAGACGCCATCCGCCTGCCCGTGCCCGATTCCCGGGGCTGGCGGCGGGCCTGGCCTCCCGAGGCCACGCTATACTGCGCGCCATCTGATGCGCGCCGTCGACATCATCTGCGCCAAGCGCGACGGTGAGCGCCTCGACCGGCAGGCGCTGGACGCGTTCGTCGCCGGCGTGCTCGACGGCACCTGGGCGGACTACCAGACCTCGGCGCTGCTGATGGCCATCACGCTGCGCGGGATGACGGCCGAGGAAACGGCCGATCTCACCGAGGCGATGCTCCGCTCGGGCCGGGTCGTCGACCTGTCGGGTCTGGCCCGCCCGACGGTGGGCAAGCACAGCACTGGCGGTGTCGGGGACAAGGTGTCGATCGTGCTCGCCCCGGCCGTGGCGGCCTGTGGCGCGGCGATGCCCAAGATGTCGGGGCGCGGGCTCGGCCACACCGGAGGCACCCTCGACAAGCTGGAGTCGATCGCCGGTTTCCGCGTCGCCCTGTCCCCGGAGGAGTTCGTTCGCGTCCTGGGCGAGGTCGGCTGCGTCATCGCCGGCCAGACCGCCGACATCGCCCCGGTGGACAAGGTGCTCTATGCGCTGCGCGACGTCACCGCGACCGTCCCGAGCGTGCCGCTCATCGCCGCCTCGGTCATGAGCAAGAAGCTCGCCGAGGGCAGCCGGGCGCTGGTCCTCGACGTGAAATGCGGCCACGGCGCGTTCATGACCACGCTCGACGACGCGCTGGCGCTGGCGCGCGTGCTGGTGGCCATCGGCACCGCGCACGGGGTGCGCACCGAAGCCTTCGTGACCGCCATGGACGCGCCGCTCGGCGCCGCCGTCGGCAACGCGCTCGAGGTCGCCGAGGCCATCGAGGTGCTGGCCGGCGGCGGCCCCACCGATCTGCGTCTGCTGGTCGAGACCCTCGGCGCGCGGGCGCTCGAACTGGCCGGATGCGCCGACGGCCCGGCCGCGGCCCTCGACCGGATTCGCGCCGCCCTCGACGGCGGCGCCGCCCGGGCCGCGCTGCGGGCGATGGTCGCCGCGCAGGGCGGTGACCCGCTCGTCGTCGACGACCCGGCGCGCTTGCCGCAGGCGGCGACCGTGGAGACGGTGCCGGCCGACGCCGACGGCGTCGTGGCGGCGGTGGACGCCGCGGCGGTGGGTCGCGCGGCGGTCCTGCTCGGGGCCGGGCGCGACCGCGCCGGCGATCCGGTAGACCATGCGGCCGGATTGCGGCTGCGGGTCCGTCCCGGCGATCGCGTCGCCCGTGGCGCCCCGCTCCTCGACCTGCATTACAACGCGACGACGCGGGTCGCGGACGCCCGGGCGCTGGCCGCCGCCGCCGTGACGCTCGGGACGCCGCCCCCGGCCGCACCGATCGTCCGCGCCTGGGTCTGCCGGGAGGGGGAGCGGCGATACGCATGAGCGCCCCGACCTCTGACCGTTCGCTGAAGCTCGCCGCCGCCGGCCTGGCCGTCGCGGCTCCGCTGCTGGCCTGGCTGCTCGGCGACCTCGTCGGCCCGCGCGGCCAGGCGGCCGGGGGGGCGGTCTGCTTCGTCTCCCTCTGTGCGCTGTGCTCGACGAACCTGCGCGCCGTCAACTGGCGGACCATCGGCTGGGGAATCGCCATCCAGGTCACGCTCGCCCTGCTGATTCTCAAGGTCGAGATCGGCGGCGTACGGCCCGGTTACGCGTTCTTCTCCGCCGTGGCCGACGTCGTCAAACGTTTCCTCGAATTCACCGCCGCGGGGTCGGCGTTCGTCTTCGGCCCGCTGGCCAGCGGCGAGGCGATGGGCGCGGTGTTCGGCCCTGCCAACGGGTTCGTGTTCGCGTTCGCCGCCCTGCCGACCATCATCTTCATCTCGTCGTTCTTCACGCTGCTCTACTACGTCGGCGTCCTGCAGCTGGTGGTCTGGCTGATGGCCCGGGTGATGATGTTCGCCATGCGGACCAGCGGGGCCGAAACGCTGGCTGCCGCCGCCAACGTGTTCATGGGCCAGACCGAGGCGCCGATCATCGTCAAGCCATACGTCGCAGCGATGACCCGCTCGGAGCTGCTGGCGATGATGGCCGGCGGGATGGCGACGATCTCGGGCGGCGTCATGGCCGTCTACATCGGCCTCGGCGCCGATCCGATCGCCATTCTCACCACCAGCGTGATGGCGGCGCCGTGCGGCCTGTACCTGTCGAAGCTGCTGCTGCCGGAGGAGGAGCGGCCGTCGACGGGCGGTGCGGTCACCCTGACCATCGAGCGCCACCACGTCAACGCCATCGACGCGGTCTCGGCCGGGGCGTCCGACGGCCTCATGCTGGCCTTGAACGTGGCGGCGATGCTCATCGCCTTCCTGGCGTTCATTGCCCTGGTCGACGCGCTGCTCGGGTCGCTGTGGAGCGGGCTGACGCTGGCGCGGGTATTCGCGACCGTCTTCGCGCCGGTGGCGTTCCTGATGGGCATCAGTCCCGCGGACCTCGGACCGATGGCCGACCTGCTGGGCACCAAGCTGGTGGCCAACGAGTTCGTGGCGTTCGTGAAGCTGACCACCGAGTACAAAGGGGTGCTGAGCGAGCGCGGCTACGTCCTGGCCACGTACGCGCTGACCGGGTTCGCCAACCTGAGCTCGATCGGGATCCAGCTCGGCGGGATCGGCGGCATGGCGCCGACGCGCCGTGGCGATCTCGCCCGTCTGGGCGGCCGGGCGCTGCTCGCCGGATTTCTCGCCACGCTGGTCAACGCCTGCCTGGCGTCGATGCTGCTGTGACCGCCATGGAAGTGCCTCGCGATCACCTCGCCCGGGTCGCCGCCGCCGCGACGGTGCTGCGCGACCGCGGGGTCGACGCCGCCGACGTCGCCGTGGTGCTCGGATCGGGCCTGGGCAGCTTCAGCGAGCAACTGACCGACGCCGTCCGCGTTCCGTACGGCGAGATCCCTCACTGGCCGGCGTCGGCCGTCGTCGGTCATGCCGGGGAACTGGTCGCCGGGCGGCTCGGCGTCAAGCGCGTCGTCGTGCTGTCGGGCCGCGTGCACCTCTACGAGGGCCACACGCCCGACGACGTCACCTTCGGCATGCGGGTCCTCGGCGCGCTCGGCATCCCGCGGGTGATCCTGACCAACGCCGCCGGCGGCATCAACACCGGCTTCGCCACCGGCGTGCTGATGCTCATCGACGACCACATCAACCTCATGGGGCGCAATCCCCTGGTCGGGCCGCACGATCCGCGGCTCGGCCTGCGCTTTCCCGACATGACCGAGGTGTACTCGCGCCGCCTGCGCGGGCTGGCCACCGCGGTGGCACGGGACCGCGGCATCGCGATCGCGCATGGCGTGTACGTCGCCGTCCTCGGTCCGAGCTACGAGACGCCGGCCGAGATCCGCGCCTTTCGGGTCCTCGGTGCCGACGCCGTCGGCATGTCGACCGCGCCCGAGGCGATCGTCGCCCGTCACATGGACCTCGAGGTGCTGGGGATCTCGTGCATCACCAACCCCGCTGCCGGGGTCGTCGACCGGCCCCTGGCGCACGATGAGGTGATGGCGGTGGCGGCACGCGTCCGCGGCGAGTTCATCGCCTTGCTGGAGGGCATCATTGAGCGCCTCTGACTCCCTGCTGGCCGCCGCGCGCGGCGCCCGACAGCACGCCAGGGCCGCCTATTCCGGCTTCCGCGTCGGTGCCGCGCTCGAGTGCGCCGATGGCACCGTCGTGACCGGCTGCAACGTCGAGAACGCGACCTACGGGTTGACAGTGTGCGCCGAGCGCGTGGCCCTGTGGAAGGCGCTGTCCGAGGGGCACTCGTCGTTCGTGCGGATCGCGGTCGTGGCCGACACCGATCGACCGACGCCCCCCTGTGGGGCCTGCCGCCAGCTGCTCTGGGAGTACGGTGGCGACATCGACGTCGTGCTCGGCAGCCTCGAGCTCGAGACCGCGCGGATGCGCCTGTCGGCTCTGTTGCCGATGCCGTTCGATCGGTCCCTTCTGGCGCCCCAGAAGTAGGGGACCAGGGACCCGGTGCCCCGTCCCCGGTCCCTACTAGAATCGTCCTCATGCTCCCGACGATCGCCTGGGACGGCGACGAGATCGTGATGGTCGACCAGCGCAAGCTGCCGGGCCGCGAGGTCTACGTCCGGTGCCGCACCGGGCAGGAGGTGGCCAAGGCGATCACCACCATGGTGATCCGCGGTGCGCCGGCGATCGGCGTCGCCGCCGCGATGGGCCTGGCGCTCGGCGCGCGTCGGAGTGCCGCGACCGGCACCCGGCAGTTCGTCACCGAGTTCCAGCGCCTGGCCGACGTGCTGGCGGCGACGCGGCCGACGGCGGTGAACCTGTTCTGGGCCATCGAGCGCATGAAGCGGGCCTTCGCCACCGGCGCCCACGCCGGAGAGAGCGTCGACGAGCTGCGGCGGCGCCTGCGGGAGGAGGCCGATCGCATCCACGACGAGGACGTCGAGAGCTGCCGCGCCATCGGCCGGTTCGGCGCGGCGCTGTTGCCCGACGACGCCAGGGTGCTGACCCACTGCAACGCCGGCGCTCTGGCCACGGCCGGCTACGGCACCGCGCTGGGCGTGATTCGCGGCGCGGTCGAGGCCGGCAAGACCGTCACCGTCCTCGCCGACGAGACCCGTCCCTTTCTGCAGGGGGCGCGGCTGACCGCGTGGGAGCTCGTGCGGGACGGCATCGAGACGACGGTCATCACCGACAACATGGCGGCGGCCATGATGGCCGCCGGCCGGGTCAACGCCGTGGTGGTCGGCGCGGACCGCATCGCCGCCAACGGCGACGTCGCCAACAAGATCGGCACCTATGCCGTGGCCCTGCTGGCCCACGCCCACGCCATCCCGTTCTATGTCGCGGCGCCGTGGTCGACCGTCGATCTCGCGACCGCGACGGGCGACGGCATTCCGATCGAAGAGCGCGCGGCTTCCGAGGTGACCCATCTGGGCAGCACGCAGCTGGTCCCCGACGGGGTGGCGGTGCGTAACCCGGCCTTCGATGTCACGCCGCAGCGCTACGTGACGGCGATCGTCACCGACCGCGGCGTGGTGCATCCGCCGTTCGCCGACGGGCTGGCGCGGCTGGCGCGGCTGGCGTGATGCTGCTCGGCATCGAGACGTCGTGCGACGAAACGGCGGCGGCGGTGCTGGCCGCGAGCGGCGATCCGCGGCGGCCGCTGGTCATTCGCTCGAACGTGGTGGCGTCGCAGGTGGACATCCACCGCGAGTGGGGCGGCGTCGTGCCCGAACTGGCGTCGCGCCAGCACGTGCGCGACATCTGCGGTGTCGTGGAGCGGGCGCTCGACGAGGCCCAGACGACCTGGTCGGCGCTCGACGCCGTCGCCGTGACCCAGGGCCCAGGTCTGGTCGGTTCGCTGCTCGTCGGTGTGGCGTTCGCCAAGGCCGCGGCCTGGGCGCATCGCCTGCCGCTGGTCGGGGTGCACCACCTGGCCGGCCACATCGAGTCGCTCTGGCTGGCACACGGCTCCGTGCCGGTGCCGGCCGTCGTCCTGGTCGTCTCTGGCGGCCACACCAACCTGTACCTGGTGCCCGAGGCCGGGCACTACCGCCTGCTCGGCCGGACCCGCGACGACGCGGCCGGCGAGGCCTATGACAAGCTGGCCAAGCTCGTCGGCCTCGGCTATCCGGGCGGGCCCCTCGTCGACCGCCTGGCCGCGACGGGCGATCCGGACGCGGTGGACCTGCCGATCACCCGCCTGACCCACCGCGACCGCAATGCGCCCGACCGCGACGGCCGTCTGGACTTCAGCTTCAGCGGCGTGAAGACCGCGGTGCTGCGTCACGTGCGGGCCCGACAGGCCGCCCTCGGGACCGACCGGCTGCCCGAGCGCGACATCGCCGACCTGTGTGCGGCGTTCCAGCGCACGGTGGTCCAGACGCTGCTCGGTCAGACGCTCGAGGCCGCCGTCGCCCACCGCGCGCAGGCGATCGGCGTGGCCGGCGGGGTGTCGGCGAACAGCCGCCTTCGCGCCGACCTCGAGGCGCTCGGCCGCCGCCGCGGCCTGCCCGTCTTCGTGCCCCCGTTGTCGCTGGCCACCGATAACGCGGCGATGATCGCCGCCGCCGGGGCCCGGCTGCTCGAGCGCGGCCGTCTCGCCGGGCCGACGCTGAACGCCGCGGCGTCGCTGGTCCTGGCATGAGCCACGAGTATCCGGCGGTGCCGGTCGTCGGCGTCGGCGGCGTGGTGATCGACGCCGGCCGGGTGCTGCTGGTGCGGCGGGCGCATCCACCTCGCCAGGGCGAGTGGTCGCTGCCCGGTGGCAAGGTGGAGCTGGGGGAGTCCCTGGTGGCGGCGGTGCGCCGTGAGCTGCGGGAGGAGACCGGAGTCGAGGTGCGCGTCGGCCGGCTCGTCGAGTGCTTCGACCGCATCCACCGCGACCCGTCCGGCCGGGTGCGCTACCACTTCGTGATCGCCGACTACCTCTGTGCGGTCGCCGGCGGTACGCTGCGGCCTGGCGATGACGCCGCCGAGGCCGCCTGGGTCGGGCAGGGGGACCTGGCCCGCTACGGCCTCAACGCCCACGCCGCGGCGGTGATCGCCGAGGCATTCCGGCTACACGCGACCGGCCAGGGACGGTAGGATGTGCGCCATGAGTCTGGACCGCGGCGCCGCCTGGGCGCTCCTCACCGAGTGGACCACCAGCGACAGCCTCCGCAAGCACGCCCTGGCGGTGGAGGCGGCGGTGCGCGGCTACGCCCGCCGGGCCGGGGCCGACGAGGAGGACTGGGGCGTCGTCGCGCTGCTTCACGACTTCGACTACGAACGCTTTCCGACCCTCGGCGATCACCCCAACAAGGGGTGTGAGCACCTGCGCGCGCTCGGCTATCCGGAGTGGGTCATGCGCGCCATCCAGGCGCATGCCTGGGAAATCACCGGCGTCCAGCCCGAGACGCCGCTCGAACGCGCGCTGGTGGCCTGCGACGAGATGGCCGGTTTCGTCACCGCCGCGGCGCTGGTCCGGCCGAGCAAGAGCGTGCTGGATCTCGAGGCGTCGTCGGTCGTCAAGCGCATGAAGGACAAGGCGTTCGCCCGCGCCGTGCCGCGCGAGCACCTGAAGCGCGGCGCCGAGCTGTTGGGGTTGCCCCTCGACGAGCACGTCACCAACGTGATCGCTTTCATGCGCGAACGAGCCGACGAGCTCGGCCTGCGCGGGACGTTGTGACCGCGCTGGCGAACGCCGGCCAGCGCCCCACCGTATCTACCACCGGATGACCGGATGACCGGCCCCTCTCCCGCCGATGCGCAGGCGCCCGACCCGTCCACCGGTCCCGTGGTCGCCCTTCGTGACGTCAGCGTCGCCTACGGCGTGCAATGGGCGCTCAAGGACGTTTCGGCGGCGTTTCCCCGCGGGGCCGTGGGGTTGCTCGGGCCCAACGGCGCCGGCAAGAGCACCCTGCTCAAGGCGCTGCTCGGGTTCCTCGCGCCCTCGCAGGGGCGCATGTTCGTCCTCGGGCTCGACGTGGCGGCATCGCCGATCGAGATTCGTAGCCGGATCGGCTACATGCCGGAGAGCGACGCCCACATCCCGGGCATGACGGCGGTGGCGTTTGTCGCCTATTGCGGCCAGCTTGCCGGCCTGCCGCCCGCCGACGCCATGCAGCGCGCCCACGAGGTCCTCTACTACGTCGGCCTCGGCGAGGCACGCTACCGCACGCTGGAGACCTATTCGACGGGGATGAAGCAGCGCATCAAGCTGGCTCAGGCGCTGGTCCACGATCCCGACCTGCTGTTCCTGGACGAGCCCACCAACGGCATGGACCCCAAGGGCCGCGACGAGATGCTGGAACTCATCCGCGACCTGGCGCACAACAAGGGCGTCAACCTGATTCTCTCGTCGCACCTGCTGCCCGATGTCGAGTTCACCTGCGATCACGTCATCGTGATGGACCGCGGTCGGGTGGCCACCCAGGGGGCGATCGACGCCGTCAAGGGCCCCAAGGGCCAGGTGTTCGAACTGCGGGTCAAGGACGGCGCCGACACGATGGTCGGCCTGCTCCGTGCCGCCGGCTACGAAGTGCACGACACCGACGAGGACGTGATGCGGGTGTTCGTGCCGGGTGACGACGGCGCCGCCCGCCTGTTCGGGCTGGCGGCGGCCAACGGTCTGCAGGTCCGTCACCTGCGTCCGAGCGTCCCCACCCTGGAGGACGCCTTCGCCCGCGCCGTGGGCGCCGAGTAGCCGAGCATGCCCATCCACGATCAGGGATATCACCGCTACAAAGGCGAGCGCGATCGGTCGGGCACCGCGTGGCAGGTCATCGCCCTGGCCGGCATCCGCACCGTGCTGGCCAAGCGCAAGTTCCTCGGCCTGCTGCTGGTGGCCTGGGGCCCCTTCCTGGTCCGGGCCGTGCAGGTCTACATCGCCGCCAACTTCCAGCAGGCGTCGTTCCTCCAGCCCAAGGGCGAGACCTTCCGTGAGTTCCTCGACCAGCAGGGGATCTTCGTCTTCTTCGTGACCATCTACGTCGGCGCCGGCCTCATCGCCGCCGACCGGCGGGCCAATGCCCTGCAGCTCTACCTGTCGAAGCCGCTGACCCGCTGGGAGTACGTCGCCGGCAAGCTCGCCGTGCTGTTCGTGTTTCTCGCCATGGTGACCTTCCTGCCGGCGATCGCGCTGCTGCTGGTGCAGATCGGCTTCGCCGGGAGCTTCACGTTCGTGCGCCAGAATCTGTACCTCGTGCCGGCGATTACGCTGTTCTCGCTGCTCCAGGTGCTGCTGGCGTCGTGCACGATCCTCGCCCTGTCGTCGCTGTCCAACAGCAGCCGCTTCGTCGGGGTGATGTACGCCGGGCTGATCTTCTTCACCGGAGCGCTCTTCAACGCGGTCCGCGGGATCACCGGACGGACGTGGCTGGCCTGGGTGTCGCCGACCGACGCCCTCGAGCTGCTCGGCGACGTGATGTTCCGGCTGCCGCCGCGCTTCGAGGTCCCGGTCTGGGTGGCGGCGCTGGTCGTCGCTCTGCTGATCGGCGGGTCGCTGCTGGTCCTGGAGCGGCGGGTGCGGGCGGTCGAGGTGGTGCGGTGAACGGCGAGCCGATCGTCCAGGCCGAGCACCTGTCGAAGTGGTACGGACAGGTCAACGGCCTCAACGACGTCACCGTGTCGATTCCGCCCGGCGTCACCGGCCTGCTCGGCCCGAACGGCGCCGGCAAGTCGACGTTCATGAAGCTGATGACCGGGCAGCTCAAGCCGAGCCAGGGCACGATCCGCGTGCTGGGCACCTCGCTCTGGGACCATCCGGAGGCCTTCACGCGCATCGGTTTCTGCCCGGAACAGGACGCGTTCTACGACCGGATGACCGGCCTCGAGTGGGTGACGGCGTTGGTCCGCCTGAACGGCTTGTCGGACGCCGACGCCGGCGCCGCCGCGGCCCGGGCGCTGGCCCGGGTCGACCTGACCGACGCCGCCGGAAAGAAGATCGGCGCCTACAGCAAGGGGATGCGCCAGCGGGTGAAGCTCGCCCAGGCCCTGGTGCACGATCCCGACGTCCTGATCCTGGACGAACCGCTGACCGGCATGGACCCGCTGCAGCGCCGCAAGACCATCCGCTACATCAAGGAATGGGCCCGCCAGGGCAAGCACGTGATCGTCTCGAGCCACATCCTGCACGAGATCGAGGCGATGACCGCCAACATCCTGCTCATCAACAACGGCCGCATCGTCGCCGAGGGCAACGTCCATCAGATTCGCGATCTGATCGACACGCATCCCCATACCGTCCACGTGCGGGCCGCCGACCCGCGCGCGCTGGCCCGCCACCTGCTCGACGACAGCGGCGTCATGAGCCTGGCCTTCGAGCCGGGCGCCCTCGTCGTCGAGACGCGGCAGCCCGATGCCTTCTATGCGACCCTGACGCGCCTGGCGGCGTCACGGGAGGTGGGCGTGATCGACGAGGTGACCTCGCCGGACGACAACCTCCAGGCCGTCTTCAAGTTCCTCGTCAAGCAATAGCGGACGCGATAGTGGAAGCCATGGCTGACGCCCCCACCGCTGCCCCGGTCACGCCGCCGACGCTCGTCGGGGCGGCGCGCCGCGTCTTCGACCTGTCGTTCGGCGAGATGCTGTGGTCGCGGCGGACGATCTTCATGGCCCTGGTCGTTGCCGGCCCGGTGCTGCTGGCGCTCATCTTCCGTGTCGTCGAGTCGCTCGGCATGCCGGCCCTCCGGGTGAACGGGGCCCGGGTGGCCGGGTCGAGCATCTTCGGGGTCATGATCTGGATGCTCTACATCCGGTTCATCGTGCCGGTGCTCGGGGTGTTCTACGGCACGGCGTTGATGGCCGACGAGGTCGAAGATCGGACGCTGACCTATCTGTTCACGCGGCCGATTCCCCGTGGTGCGGTCCTCCTCGGCAAGTACCTGGCCTACCTGGCGTGCACCACGCTCGTCGTGCTGCCGTCGGTGATGCTCAGCTACTTCCTGGTGGTGCCGTTCGCCGAGGTGGGCGCCACGTTCCGGTCGCTCGTCTTCGACCTGGCGATCCTGGCCCTGGGCCTGGCGGTGTACGGGGCCGTATTCGCCTTCGTCGGCACCTGGCTGAGGCGTCCGCTCGTGGTCGGGCTGGTCTTCGCGTTCGGCTGGGAACAGGTGGCCATGGCCCTGCCCGGCTATCTGCGCCAGTTCACCGTGGCCCACTACCTCCAGGCCCTGGTGCCGCACGCGCTGCCGAGCGACAACGCCCTGAGCCTGCTGCAGAGCATGTTCCGCCAGGCGCCCCCGGCCACGAGGGCCATTGCCTGGCTGCTGGTCATTCTCGGGGCATTCCTCGGCCTGGCGATGTATTTGGTGGCCCGGCGTGAGTACGTCCTGGAGCAGTAGGGCGGTGCCAGGCACGAACGGTGTTCGCGGATTGAACACCGTTCGTGCCTGGCACTCCCGGGGCGGCGGCGGCGCTTTGAGCCACCAAAATCCCCTCGATTGACGAACTTCCGGCCAGCCGGTGCGTATACTCCGGCAGGGGGACTTCGATGACGAGGAAGACTCGGAACTTCGTCCTGGGCGCGGGTGGAATTCTCGCCGTCGGCTTGACGACGGGTCTGGTCGCCTCGCTGGGCCTGTCGGTGGCGACCACGCAAGCCGCCGGCCCGGCCGAACTCGAGTATGTCCCCGCCGAGGCCACCGCGGTCGGCTACGCCAACGTGCAGGAAGTGATGGCGTCGGAGCTGCGCCAGCGCCTGCGCCGGCTCGAGCCGGACACCCGCGAGCGCGACGACTTCGAGGCCAAGACCGGCGTGGACATCGAGCGCGACATCGACAGCGTCGTCGGCGCCGTGTTGCCGACGGCCGCCGGCGATCGCGAGCACCGGCCACTCGTCGTCGCCCGCGGCCGCTTCGACCAGGTGCGGATTGAAGGCCTGGCCCGCGAGCACGGCGGACAGGTGGCTGAATACCAGGGGGTCCGGCTGCTGACCCACACCGACGGCGACAAGCCGATGGCGCTGGGTTTCCTGGAACCTGGCGTGCTCGCTGTCGGGTCGGCCGATGCCGTGCGCGGTGCCATCGACGCCAAGCGCAGCGGCCGCAGCGTGCTGTCGAACACCGACCTGATGCGGCTGGTCAACGACATCGACGCCAGCAATGCCTGGGCGGTGGGCCGTTTTGACGCCTTGGCGGCGCAGACCGACCTGCCCGGCTCGCTCGGTCAGAAGATGCCCACGCTGTCGTGGTTCTCGGCCTCTGGCCATCTGAACGGCGGCGTCTCGGGGACGATCAAGGCCGAAGCGAAGGACGAAGAGGCGGCGGCGAACCTGCGCGACATGTTGCGCGGTGTCGTGGCGATGGCCAAGCTGCAGGGCGGCGACAACTCCGGCCTGAAGGCCATGACCGACTCGCTCCAGCTCGGCGGAGAGGGCCGCACGGTGGCCGTGGCGTTCGCGGTGCCGGCCGAGGTGTTCGACGTGCTCGAAGCTCTGCGCGAGAAGGGCGGCACGCGCCGCGGCGACGACGCGCCGCGCTGAGACTCGTCCGCCGGCGGCTGGGATGGCGACGGCCGGTCTTCGGACCGGCCGTTCGCGTGTACGGGGAGATGCGACGGGGTCAGCGCGGACCGGAACGCTGGACGGCCAACGCGTCGACGAATTCGGCGAGCGCCAGCGTGACCGGGGGCGAGAGGTCCACGAACTCGATGCCCGTACGGTAGGTGAGCCGGTCGGAGCCCACGGTGCTGATGCGCGAGTGCACGACCCGCGCTTTGACGACGAGCGAGCGGTCGCCGAGCGTGAGCCGGAAGTCGTGCAGCGAGTCGAGCTGCAGCGGCACGCCGATCTCGATGAGCGCGCCACCTTCGCTCAGCTGGCGGATCGCCATCGAATGGTAGATCTTCACCTCCCCGGGCACCGGCCCGGGCAGGTCGTGGCGCTCGTGAGCGCGTTTGCGTTCGTCGGTCATCCGGGGCGTCAGATTATCGCATCAGTGCCGCGCCAGCCGGTGCGCGCTGCGCCGTGACGTGTAACGGCGTGCCGCGACGTCGTCGACACCAGGCAGCATCTGTCCCTCTGCCTCGGTGGTGTAGGTGAGTACCGGGATACGGCGCGTGGCCGGATCCATCTGCAGCATGCTCAGGAACTGGAAGCCGGCGGCGTCCTCGATGCGGAGGCAGACGATCAGCAGGTCGGGGGGAGCGTCGGTGATGCAGCCGTACGGCTCCTGATCGAGCGCCACGAACTCCACGTCGTAGCCACCTGCCGGGAGGAGCGGCTCGACCCGCGGCAGCACGTCCGGGCCGCCGCCGACCACCATCACATGGGTGGGCCGAATCGAAGAGGTCGCTGTGCTGCGCATGACCGTTGGCCCTGCTCATATCAAGAAGCGGGCCAACGGCCGGTTCGGCGGGAGCATGGCGATTTTCACGGGAATTCGTCGGTTGCGCGGGCCATCGCGGCGGTTCGTTGCCGGCGAGCGACACTGCGCGTCACCCCGGTGGCACGGACTGCGCGCCGGCCCGCGGCGGCGGTCGGTACAGAACGAGAGCCCGACGGGCACGCCCGCCGGGCTCTCGAGTTCGCGGACCGACCGGACTACCAGGCGAAGCGCGCACCGATCCGGAGCTGGAACGGCGTCTGGAACATCTGGCCCGAGACGTTGGCCGAGGTCGGTGTCCCGAAGTCCGGGTTGGTCACACCGAAGCTCGGGTACTCCACGGCCGCGTTGTAGTCGGTGACGCGGCGGAGGTTGAACAGGTTGAAGATGTCGGCGAGCAGCGTGACCTTCTTCCCGCCGATGGTCGTCGAGTAGGCCGTCTGCAGGTCGACCTGGGTCTCGAACGGCGTCCGCTCCCGGAAGCCGTCGATGGTCTGGAAGCCCTCGCCGCGCGGCGTCAGCGGGATCTCGCTGTCGTTGTCATAGGCCGCCAGTGCCGCCAAAGCGGTCAGGGGCTTACCCGACGACAGGTTGAGGTTGGCGCCGAACGACAGGCCGAACGGGAACGCGTAGGCACCCGACAGCTTGAACTGGTGCGGGCGGTCCAGCGGCAGCGGACCCTCGCCGAGCTCGCCGAGGTAGCGGATGTCGCCCAGGTAGCCGAATTGCGTGCCGCCGATGCCGGTGAACGACGGATCGTTGGTCGGGAAGTCGTAGAGCGACGTGATGCCCGGATCCGACTGGCCGTTGTCCTCGCGGTAGAAACCCTCGAAGGTGCCGAACAGCCGCGACCACCGATAGCTGCCCATCATCCGCCAGTTGTTCGCGAAGCGCCGGTCGACGGTGACCTCGACCGCGTCGTAGACGTGCTTCGGGTCCTCGAACGCGGCGCCCAGCTCCGGGTAGCGGGTGGGGAAGCTCGAGTCGGGATTGGTCAGGATGTACTCGACCGAACCGAGCCCGGGCAGGCCCAGATCGTAGGCCACCGCCGGCGCGTCGGCGATGTCCTCGAGCACGCGTCCGACGCTGCGGTGGATGTAGCGCACGCCGAGGCTGGTGTTGGTGAACGCCTGCCATTCGAACCCGGCGACGTACTCGTCCTGGTACGACAGCTTCGCATCCGCGTCGATCTGGTCGGCGCCGACGCCGGCCACGACGAAGTGGTTGGTCTGGCCGCCGGCGAGGATGCCATTGGGGATCGGCTGGGTCAGGTTGGCGTCGAAGTAGTCGCCGCGGGTGAAGCCGGCGTCGCCCGAAAGGGCCCGCGCCGCCAGGTCATTGGGGATGCGCGCGTAGTAGCGGCCGTAGTTGCCGTAGAGCTTGCTGCGGCCGTTGCCGAGCAGGTCGTAGATGACGCCGATGCGCGGCGCCCAGTTGTTCTTGAGCGCGAAGTCGCTCAACTGCTCGCCGTCGAGCGTGGTCAGCGTGTCGAACGTGCCCTTCAGCGTCTGCTGCTCGTAGCGCAGGCCGGGGTTGATCGTCAGCCGGTCGTTGACCCGCCAGGTGTCCTGCACGAACGCCGACCAGTACTCCTGCCGGGTGGTGCGCTCGGCGTTGAAGTTGGCGCGCGTCACGCGGTAGATGCGACCGTAGGTCGGGTCGGGCAGGATGCTGATCGACGCGCCCGTCTCGGTGCGCTGACCGGTCGGGGCGGTGAAGGTCGGCCCGGTGCGGGCGTTGACCTGCGCGTACTCGACGTCCTCGAAGAGGCCGCCCACCTTGACCTGGTGGCCGCCGTACACCCAGGTGGCCTTGGCCGTGTACTGGTAGTTGCGGCTCTCGTTGCCCTTCTCATAGCCGCCGATGCCGCCGGTGATCACCTGCGGCACCACGGTGGTGTCGGTGACGCGCCACTCGTCGACCGACGGCGTCTCGGCAATCTTGTTGAACGCGTTGCTGGCGCTGGCCTCGATCAGGAAGTTCGGCGTCAGCACGCCGTCGTAGCGCAGCGTCTGGTTGTGGCCGCCGTACTCGAGCTCGCTGAACGACGAGGTGTCGGTCACCAGCAGTGAGGAGGTGCGCTGCGGCCCCATGTCGCCCTTGGCGGGATCGCCGAACACCGACACGTCGAAACGGTGAGTCGGCGCCGCCTGCCAGGTCAGCTTGCTGGAGTACGACAGCAGGCGGCGGTCGCGGTCGACGTTGCCGAGCCGCTCCAGCGGGAAGCCGTCGGGGGCGACGAACGTGCGCTTCTCCCACGCCGGATTGATGGCGCCGAAGAAGAACAGCCGATTGCGCAGCAGCGGGAACCCGGCCTCGCCGCCGAAGTCCGAGCGGCCGGTGCCGACGGTGTTCACGGTGCCGTTGGCCGACTGGAACGTCTTCCAGGGCGCTTCCATGGCCGCCGTCTGGGTGTAGCCGAAGAGCGACCCGCGCAGCTGGTTGCTGCCGCTCTTGGTGATCACGTTGATCACACCGCCGAGCGACTGGCCGTACTCGGCCTCGTAGCCGCCGGTTTTGACCTGGACTTCCTGGATGAAGTCGAACGGCGTCGCGGTGCCCAGCGAGCCGAACACGATCGAATAGGACCCCACGGCGCCGTAGCCGGTATTGGTCACGTTGACCCCGTCGACGACGTAGAGGTTGTCGAGGCCCGACCCGCCGGAGACCGACGGGTTGGCGCGGCCGACCGACCCGCCGCTGCTGACGCCTGGCGCCAGGTAGAGCGTATCGGTGAAGCGCCGTCCGACCGGAATGGTCTGGAGGAGCTCGGCCGAGATGACCGCGCCGGTGGTGGTCGAGGCGGTGTTGATGATGGTCGAGACGCCGGTGACCTGCACGGTCTCGGTGATGCCGCCGACCTCGAGCTTCAAGGTGACCGAGGTCGTCTGCCCCAGACTGACCGGCACGCCCTTCTGCTCGACGGTCTTGAAGCCCTGCAGTTCGGCCCGGATGTCGTACAGGCCCGGAACCAGGAACGGCGCGCGGAACACGCCGGTGGCGTCCGAGATGTAGGTTCTGACGCCCTGGGCGCCGGTCACCAGCACGGTGACTCCGGGCAAGGCCAGACCCTGGTCGTCGGTCAGCCTGCCGGTGAGGGTGCCGGTCGTTTCCTGCGCCGTCGCGCCCCCCGCGAACACGAGCCAGAGGGCCACAAAGATGGCACTCGTGCGAATTCTCATCTGGTTTCTGCTCCCTGATCCAATCGAGTGAACGAAACTTACCGAACGATTGGTCTTTAGAAAAGTTCGTGCCATCGCCACACAGCGGCAGAATCGGATGTCTCTGAGCGTCACCGCGATTCGTCCCTGACCAGAATCAAAAGTCTGGTATTCAGATCCCTATTATTGGATCAGCGTAGGGACATAAGCACCGATGATGAATTCGGAACGCTTGTTTCAAGACGTGAATCGAGCTGCGTATGACCAATTGCGGTCCCGACGGCAATGTCGACTCGGAACCGGGGGCGCACCGCCGGGCGAAGAGCCCGGATTTGAACGATCGTTTGATATCATCGCCAACGATGATGGGCCTGGGCGAGATCGTCATCCTCGGCGCGGCGCGCACCCCTATCGGCCGCTATGGCGGCTCGCTCAAGGACATCCATCCGGCCGAACTTGGCGCCGTCGCGGCCCGGGCGGCCCTGGAACGGGCCGGTGTGCCCGCGACGGTGGTCGAGGAGGTCGTGTTCGGCCACGGTCGCCAGGCGGGCTCGGGGCCGAATCCGGCCCGCCAGGTCGCACATCGCGCCGGCCTGCCGCACACCGTGCCCGCCCAGACCATCAACAAGGCCTGCGCGTCGGGGCTCCAGGCGATCGTGTCGGCGGCACAGAGCCTGCTCCTCGGCGAGGCGGCGGTGGCGATTGCCGGCGGCATCGAGTCGATGAGCCGCATGCCGTACCTCGTCGACGCCGCCGATGCGCGCTGGGGCCACAAGATGGGCCACTTCCCGTTCGTCGACGCGATGTATCGCGACGGCTTCGCCGACCCGTTGTCGGGGCTGATCATGGGGGAGACGGCCGAAGTGCTGGCGCGCCAGTACGGCATCACGCGCGAGGAGTCCGATGCGTTCGCTCTGGGCAGCCAGCGCAAGGCGGAAGCCGCCCAGCGCGAGGGCCGCTTCGACGCCGAAATCGCCGCGGTCGAGGTCACCTCGCGTGGCACGACCACGCGGTTGTCGGCCGACGAGCATCCGCGGCCGGGCTCGACGCTCGAAGGACTGGCGAAGCTGCCGCTGACGTTCCCGGTCGTCGAAGGACAGGCCGGCATCATCACCGCCGGATCGGCGTCGGGCATCACCGATGGCGGGGCGGCCGTGGTACTGGCGACGGCGGAGTGGGCCCGGGCCCAGGGGATCGCGCCGCTGGCCCGTCTCACCGGGTGGGCGAGCGCCGGCGTCGATCCGCGGATCATGGGCATCGGGCCGGTGCCGGCGCTGCATACGCTGAAGGCACGAACCGGTCTCACGATCGACGATGTCGACCTCGTCGAACTGAACGAAGCGTTCGCGGCCCAGGTGATCGCGGTGACCCGCGAAGTGCCGATTCCCGAGGAGAAGCTCAACGTCAACGGCGGCGCCATCGCGCTGGGCCATCCGATTGGCTGTACCGGCACGCGGATGGTCGTGACGCTGCTCCACGAGCTGCGGCGGCGGGGGAAGGCGCGTGGCATCGCGACGCTGTGCGTGAGCGGCGGGATGGGGATGGCGATGGGGATCGAGGTGCTGGCCTGACGGCCATCACCTCCCGGCAGCGGCTCGCGGTTCGCGGCTAGGGCTGGGACACGCGCTGAGTGGCACCATGCGTATCGCGGTGATTCCCGGTGACGGTATCGGCAAGGAGGTCACGGCCGAAGCCGTCAAGGTGCTCGAAGCGGTATGTGCCGCGTCCGGCCGCCCGCTCGACCTGCAGTATCTGCCGTGGAGCGCCGACCACTATCTGGCCACCGGCGAGACGTTGCCGGCCGACGGCTACCGGATGCTCCGCGACGACTTCGCGGCCGTGCTGGTCGGGGCGCTGGGCGACCCACGGGTGCCCGACAACCGCCACGCCCGCGACATCCTGCTCGGGACCCGCTTCGAGCTCGATCTCTACGTCAACTACCGGCCGGTCAGGCTCCTCGACGACCGGCTCTGCCCGCTGAAGGGCCGCGGCCGGTCCGACGTGAACTTCGTGGTCTTTCGCGAGAACACCGAGGGGGTCTACGTCGGCGTCGGTGGCCGCTTCAAGGCCGGCACACCCGACGAGGTGGCGATCCAGGAAGAGGTCAACACCTGGAAGGGCGTGCACCGCATCGTCCGCCACGCCTTCGAGTTCGCGGCGGCTCGCGGGTTGACGCGGGTGTGCATGGCCGACAAGAGCAACGCCATGCCGCAGGGGCATGCCTTGTGGCAACGCGTCTTCCGCGAGGTGGCCGCCGAGTTCCCCCACATCACCGCCACCCACCAGTACATCGACGCCCTGGCGATGTTCCTGGTGAAGGACCCCGGGCAGTACCAGGTCATCGTCACCAACAATCTGTTCGGCGACATCGTCACCGACATCGGCGGGGCCCTGCAGGGTGGCCTCGGCATGGCGGCCTCCGGCAACATCCATCCCGGACGCACGTCGCTGTTCGAGCCGGTGCACGGCTCGGCGCCGCCGCTGGCCGGGAAGAACGTCGCCAACCCGATGGGGGCGATGCTGTCGGCGGCATTGCTGCTCGAGACGGTGGGCTGGACCGCGGAGGCCCTCGCCATCGAGACCGCGGTCGAAGCCGCCGTGGCCGCCGGCCGCACCACCGCCGACATCGGCGGCTCCATGGGAACACGCGAGGTCGGCGACGCGGTGGCCGCTGCCGTCGCCAGGTCGTAGCAGAGGGAACGACGTCATGAGCCAGGATCTCTTCATCATCGGGGGCGCGCGCACGCCCATGACCCAGCACGTCGGCGCACTCAAGGACGTGTCGGCCATCGAACTCGGGGCGATCGCCACCCGTGGCGCCCTGGCCAGGGCCGCCGTTCCCTCCGAGGCGGTCGACCACGTGGTGTTCGGCAACGTGCAGCAGAGCAGCACCGACGCCCATTACGGCGCCCGGCACGTCGGGCTGCGCGCCGGCCTGCCGATCGACGTACCGGCCCTCACCGTCAACCGGCTGTGCGGATCGGGCATCCAGGCCGTCGTGAGCGGCGCCCAGCAGATCCTTACCGGCGAGGCGTCGCTCGTCGTCGCTGGCGGCATGGAGAACATGAGCCAGGTGCCCCACGTCATTCGCGGCCTGCGCAGCGGGCTGCGGCTCGGCCAGGGCAAGCTGGAAGACTGGCTCTGGGAGGGCCTGCACGATCCGTACGCCGGATGCTCGATGGCCATCACCGCCGAGAACTGCGCCGCCAAGTACGGCATCAGCCGCGAAGACGCCGATCGCTACGCGCTGCGCAGCCAGCAGCGCGCGCAGGCCGCGTGGAGTAACGGCACCCTGGCCGAGGAAGTCGTGCCGGTCGAGATCACGGGCCGCAAGGGCGTGACCGTCGTCGATCGTGACGACCATCCCCGCCCCGATACCACCCTCGAGGGCCTGGCGGCGCTGCCCACGGTCTTCAAGAAGGACGGCGTGGTCACGGCCGGGAACGCCAGCGGCATCGTCGACGGCGCGGCGGCCCTCGTGGTGGCGTCAGGGTCCGCCGTCAAGACGAGAGGGCTCACGCCACTTGCGCGCATCGTCTCGTGGGCGTCAGTGGGGGTCGAGCCGACCCTGATGGGCATGGGACCGGCGCCGGCCATCCGGATGGCGCTCGGCCGGGCCGGGCTGGCGCTCGGACAACTCGACCTGGTCGAGATCAACGAAGCGTTCGCGCCGCAATACCTCGCCTGTGAGAGGGAACTCGGGCTCGATCCCGAGCGGGCGAACGTCAACGGTGGCGCCATCGCTCTCGGCCACCCGCTGGGCGCCACCGGGGCGCGGCTGCTGCTGACGCTGATGCTCGAGCTGCGGCGCCGTGGCAAGTCCTACGGCGTCGCGTCGGCCTGCATCGGCGGTGGCCAGGGGATCGCGATGGTGATCGAAGCGGTCTAGTACCCGTAGGGCAGGGCTTCCGCCCTGCCGGGAGCAGAGACGACGATGAAGACGGTAGGCGTGCTGGGCTGTGGACTGATGGGGGCGGGCATCGCGCAGGTGTCCGCCGCGGCGGGATTCGACACCGTGGTGCTCGAGGTGGACGATGCGGCGCTGAGCAAGGGGTTGGCTCGCATCGACAGGTTCCTCGAGGGCGGCGTGGCCAAGGGCAAGATGACCGCCGCGGCGAAGGCGACGATCATGGGACGGCTGTCGGGCACCACCGCCTATGCCGGCCTCGCCGCCTGCGACCTCGTCGTCGAGGCGATCGTCGAGAACGTCGAGGCCAAGCGCCAAGCCTATGCCCAGGTCGAGGCCGTCGTCGGCGACCACTGCCTCATTGCCTCCAACACGTCGTCGCTGTGCGTCACAGAATTGGCCGCCGGCACCAAGCGCCCCGACCGGTTCGGCGGGCTCCACTTCTTCAACCCGGTGCCGCTGATGAAGCTGGTCGAAGTCATCCGGGCGCTGACCACCAGCCAGGCGACCCACGACGCCCTGATGGGCTTTGCGGCCGCGCTCGGCAAGGAGCCGATCGCGGCGCCGGACCGCGGCGGCTTCATCGTCAACCGCCTGCTCGTCCCCTACCTGCTCGATGCCGTGCGCTGCCTCGAGGAAGGCCTCGGCACGGTCGAGGACATCGACAAGGGCATGACCCTGGGATGCGGCTATCCGATGGGGCCCTTCACGCTGCTCGACTTCGTCGGCCTGGACACCACCTACTTCATCGCCAACATCCTCTTCGAGGAGTTCCGCGAGACACGCTTCGCCCCGCCACCGCTGCTCAAGCGGATGGTGCTGGCCGGACACCTCGGCCGCAAGAGCGGCAAGGGCTTCTACGCTTACTGAGCCGTACGCGCCAGCGGCGGCACCGGCGTGTCGGGGGTGAGCGGCGGCCGCCTGGCGTGCCACTCCGTGGCCTGCTCGAAGGCGCGGGCCAGCGCCAGCACGCGTCCTTCGGCGAACCGCGGACCGGCGATCATCAGCCCCACCGGCAGGCCGGCGGCCGTGAAGCCGCAGGGGACGGAGATGGCCGGGATGCCGTAGACGTTGAACTGGCCGGTGTTCTCCAGTTCGGGGTTGCGCGGCTCCTCGGTCTCCTCGCGCTTCAGCGCCGCATCGACGGTGCGCGGGGTATGGCGCCGGGTCGGCAGCACCACCAGGTCGACGTCCCGGAAGCTGTCGTCGATGGTGCGACGCAGCCGTTCCAGCGCCCAGCGGCCGCGGATGTAGTCGGCGGCCTTGGTGGCGTTGCCGTTCTGCAGGTTGCGGCGGGTGGGAATCTGGTAGCGGCCCGCCATCTGCGTGAACAGCGGCTCGTGCCAGGCGTACATCTCGCCGCCCAGGTTCACGTCGCGCGTCGTCGGCAGCACGACGTCGGTCATGCTGCGCGTCAGCGAGGCGATCACCTTCACGGCCGTGTCGGTGGCCGTGGCGACATCGGCGTCGAGGTGGTCGAAGAATGGTGCCCGGGCCACGCCGATGCGCAGTCCCGTCACCGGCTCGGCCATCGCCTTCACGTAGTCCTCGGGCGGGTGTTCGACGCTGGCGATGTCGAGCCGGTCGTAGCCGGCCAGGACGTTGAGCATCAGGGCCGCATCGGCCACGGTCCTCGTCATCGGGCCGCAGTGGTCGAGTGACAGCACCAGCGGGATGATGCCGCGGATCGAGACCAGTCCGTAGGTGGGCTTCAAGCCGACGATGCTGCAGTACGACGCCGGCGTGCGGATCGAGCCGCCGGTGTCGGTGCCGAGGGCGCCGTAGCACAGCGCCGCCGACACGGCCGCGGCCGACCCGCCGGACGACCCGCCCGGGTTGCGATCGAGGGCCCAGGGATTGCGCACCGGTCCGTAGTAGCTGGTCGCCGATGTCCCGCCGTTGGCAAACTCGTGGAGGTTCAGTTTGCCCAGGACGATGGCGCCGGCGGCGGTCAGGCGCCGCGCCACCTCGGCGTCGGCATCCGGCACGCGGTCGTCGAAGACGCTGCTGGCGGCGGTGGTCCGCATCCCGGCGGTGTCGATGTTGTCCTTGAGGGCGACGGGGATGCCGTGCAGCGGGCCGCGCGATGTCGCCGACTCGAGCGCCTTGGCACGGGCCAGCGCCGCGTCGCCGTTCAGCGTGATGAACGCATTCAGCTTCGGGTTGTAGGTGTGGATGCGGTCCAGGCACGCCGTCACCAGCTCGGTTGGTGACACGCGCCGTGCGGCCACCAGGCCCGCCGCCTCGGTCAGCGACAGCCATGCCAGGTCGGTGGGGGTGGTCGGCCGTTGGGCCGCGACACGGCGGTGTCGGGAGGCGGCGGCGCCAGCCACGAGGGTGGCGGCAAATGCCCGGCGGGTGAGGGTCGGCATGGCCGACACCTTACACGATCGTGCGACGAGAGATTCGGTGCCTGGCACCAGGACACACGGCGGTGCCTGGCACCGCGGCAGGCAATGACGGATCTGTCTGATGCGGCAGGTCGAGGCGTCAGCGATTCGTCAGCGTGGCCAGCAATGTCCGCGCGTCGGCCTGGAAGCGCCGGTCCTCAGGCGCCCACTCGGGATCGGGTGTCGCGGCGATTGCGGCGTCGAGGGCGGCCCGGGCGTCGTCGTCGCGATCGAGGGCCAGGAGGGTCTCGGCCAGGAAGAGCAGTGAGATGACGCTGTCGGGCTTGTAGCCGAGGGCCACGCGAAGGTGCTGTTCCGACTTGCGCAGATCGCCGCCGAACAGGCCCGGCACCTTGTAGTACCACCGGCCGAGCGCACGGTCGGGCGAGCCGTCGAGGTACGTCGGATCGAGACGCCGGGCCGTCTCGAGGGCGTCGCGAATTTGACCGCGATAGCGGAGTCCCTGGCGCAGCCCATGCGCGTCGGCGAGCGCACCCATGCAGGCGGCCATCCAGAACGGGCCGGCGGGCGAACGCGGATCCGCCGCGGCCGCCAGCCGCGCCGCGGCGATGCCACGTTCGAGCCACTGCTTGCGCCTGGCTGCCGGCAGCGGCCCGTTGGTGCCGAGCCAGTAGCGGGCGCGGGCCAGCTTCCAGGCCGACTCGAAGTCGCTGCCGTCGGCGGCGAGGCGTTCGGTCCAGATACGTTCGGCGGCGAGTGCGCTGGCGGGCTGCTCGCGGTCGCGATACAGCCGATCGGGATCGTCCTGAACGCGCGCCGCGTCCAACCACGCGATGCCGGCTCCGGGGCCGCCGACGAGCGCAAGGTATGATACGGCGATGCAGGATCTGATCACGCGTCTCCTCGTCGAACTGGGCGAGGATCCGACCCGTGAGGGGCTGGTGAGGACGCCGGGGCGTGTGGCGCGATCCATGGAGTATCTGACCAGCGGCTACCGGACCGACGTCGGCCAGGTGTTGAACGGCGCGTTGTTCTCGGTGGACTACAACGAGATGGTGATCGTGCGTGACATCGACTACTACAGTCTATGCGAACACCATCTGCTGCCGTTCTTCGGCCGCTGCCACGTCGCCTACATCCCCGACGGCCGGGTGATCGGCCTCAGCAAGATCCCGCGCCTGGTCGACATGTTCGCCCGGCGGCTGCAGCTCCAGGAACGGATGACCAGCCAGATCGCCGAGACCATCCGCGAGGCGATCGCCCCGCTCGGCGTCGGCGTGGTCTGCGAGGGTACCCACCTGTGCATGGCGATGCGCGGTGTCGAGAAGCAGGCGTCGACGACCGTCACCAGTGCGATGCTGGGCACGTTCCACGAGGACGCCCGCACGCGGATGGAGTTCCTCGAGCTGCTCAAGCACCGCTGACCGGTCAGCGCCGGAACGCCCTCACCACGGCGTCCCAGCCGTCGGTCGCGAAGCGCTCGGCCACCCGGATCATGTCCTCGGGCCCGCCCATGGTGAAGGTGGCGACGAGCGCCACGGCCAGCACCGGGCCGATGATCATCCAGAACTCGTTCTGACCACCGATCTTCATCGTCGCTCCTTCATCGCCTGGCGGCAATCGGCGCGAAGTAGCCGCCGGCACTGCGGACCACCACCCCGGGCTGCCGGGTGCCGATCACCACCTGCCGCCAGGCGCCGTCGCGTCTCGAGTTGGTCGAGGTGTAGCCGATCACGTAGCGCCGCCGGAGCTCGTCGAGCACCCGCGTGAACTCGCCCTCGAGCTCGCTGGCCTCGGCGGGGAACGTCGCCGCGCCGCCCGACCGCAGGGCCAGCTGCTCGAGCGCCGGCCGATCGACGTTGGCGCCAAGACCGATGGCGTAGACCGTCGTATCGGTTTCGCGGACCATCGCCAGCGCGTCGGCGACCGTGTGCAGGCTGCCCGGGGCGGTGCCTGGATTGTTCTCGTCCCGGCCGTCCGAGAGCAGCACGATAGCGCGCCGGCCTTCGCGCTGTTTCAGGAACGACATGGCGTCGTAGAGGGCATCGAAGAGCGCCGTGCCGCCGTTGGCGTCGAGCCGGTCGATGGCATCGAGTGTCGTCTGACGGCGCGTCGACAGCTCGTGCTCGAAGACCACCTTGTCGGAGAAGCGCACCAGGGCCAGCGGATCGGTCGGGCGCAGTGCGGTGACGAAGCTTCGCGCCGCCTCCTTGGCGGTGTCCATCGCCCGGCGCATGCTGCCGCTGGTGTCCATCACCAGCGCGATGGCCACCGGGGCCACGGCCTCCTGGAACGACTCCACGGTCTGGGCGACGCCGTCCTCCACCACCACGAGGTCGTCGGCCGACAGGTCGACGGCGGCCCGTCCGGCGTCCTGCACGCCGAATTCCAGCGTCGGCTTGACCGGTGGCGGCTTGGGCGCGAAGTAGCCCTCGCGGGTGCGGATCGTGAACTCCGGGTTGGCGACCGAGAGCGTGATGCGCCGGAACGTGCCGTCGGCTTCCTGGTTCTGCGGCGTGTAGCTGATCAGGTAGCGGCGGAAGGCGTCGGCGGCCACCGTGGCGTGCACGTTGGGCAGCTGGTCCTCGCGGTTGGGAAAGAACGATCGACCGCCCATCTGGGTGGCGATGCGGCGCAGCAGTGTCTCGCCCTTGAGCGAAATACCGGCCACCCCGCCGATGCCGACCACGTAGACGGTGGCCTGCAGGCGCTGCAGCGCCCGAATCGACTCGTCGTAGGTCGTGGTGCTGTTCTCGTCGTAGCCGTCGGTGAGGAGAATCACCACGTGCCGGCCCTCGATGGCGCCGAACATCTCGGGCAGGGTGGTCAGCGCATCGAGAATCGCCGTACCGCCGCGCGACCGGATCGCGCTGATCGCTTCGGTGATGGTCTGCGGGTCGTCGGTGGGGCCGGTCGTCGTCTCCACCTTGGTGCGGAAAGGCGCGACGATGACCCGGTCGCCCTTGCGCAGCTCCGAGGCCAGGCGCTGCGCCGCCGCCCTCACCATGCCGATGCGCCGGTTGAGGCTCTGGCTGCTGTCGATGAGCAGCGTGAACGTGGTGGGCACGTCCTGGAGCTGCACGAGGTCGAGATACTGCGGTACGCCGTCCTCGGCGATGTGGAAATGTTGCTTCTCCAACCAGGAGACGTAGCGGCCGTCCTTGTCCTGCACCGTCGCCTCGACCAGCACCGACGACACGCTGGTCTCCTCGAGGATCTCGAGCGGCGGCAGCGTGACCGAGTCGGTGACGACGACGCCCGGCGACGGCTCGGCCTCGACGCGGATGACCCGGGCTTCGTAGGGGTTCTCGTCGCTCCACTCCACCGCGTAGGGCGGGCCGTCGTCGTCGGCGCCGATCGGCGCACCGTCGACGAAGAAGCGGACCGGCAGGACCCCGTCCGCGACGTCAGTCTGCACCTGGGCGACGACGCGAATCACACCCGGCACGCCGGTGCGGCCCAGCGGCGAGGTGATGCGGATGGTGGCGGGCGGGGACGGCTGCGCCGCCGCAGCGGCGACGCTCAGCCAGGTCGCCGCCCAGACCGTGCCCCAGCGCCTACGCATCACCCGACGCGCGCCGCGCGATCTCGTCGTCGAGGAAGTAGCTCTCGCAGGCGGCCTCGAGCAGGTCGTCGGTGAGCTGATGGGGCAGACCGCGGTAGTCGGCCAGCGCCAGCGCGTGATCGAGCAGATCGCGCGGCTGACAGCCCCGCAGGGCGATGCCGCGGTGCCGCAGCTGGCCGGTCACGAGGCGCTCGACCATCGCCTCGTCGAACTCGACGGATCGCTCCCGGCAGCAGCGGGCGAAGATCTTGGCGAACTGGGCGTCGGTGGGGTTGTCGGCGAAGACCTTGTAGTGGATCCGCCGCAGGAACGCCTCGTCGACGAGCTCCACGGGCCGGATGTTCGTGGCGAACACCACCAGCACCACGAACGGCACTGGAAGCTTCTGGCCGGAGCCGAGGGTCAGGTAGTCGGTGCGGCTCTCCAGCGGTGTGATCCACCGGTTCAGGAGTTCGACCGCAGAGCAGCGCTGGCGACCGAAGTCGTCGATCACCAGCACCCCGCCGTTGGCGGCAAGCTGGATCGGCGCCCGATAGTAGCCGCCGGCGCGGTCGGTGGTCAGCTCGAGGGCAGCCAGCGTGAGCTCGCCGCCAACGGTCACCAGCGGCCGTCGACAGCGCAGCCAGCGCCCGTCGGGCTGGTCGCCGGTGTCGAGCTCCTCGAGCGGGGGCGCCGGACGGCCCTCGTGGACCACGGGGTCGTACACCTGGACGAGGTGGCCATCCTGTTCGATAGCGAATGGAACGGCAAGGTCGCCTTCGAGCAAGTTCTTGACGCTCTGCGCGATCACCGTCTTGCCGTTGCCCGGTGGGCCGTACACGAACAGCGAATGCCCGCCGTTCACCGCCGGCCCAAGCTGGTCGAGCACTCGATCGGCGAGCACCAGGTGGGACAGCGCCCGCTCGACCTGGGCGCGCGTCACCCGCCGCGGTGCCTGTTCGTCGAACGTGCGCATGTAGCGTTCGTACTGCCGGAACGGCACCGGCGCGGCGCCAACGTAACGATTGTGTTCGAGGCACAGAATCGCGCGGGCCCGGCCGCTGTCGGTGGCGCGGTAGAGGAACGACGGGCCGCCGACCAGGCCTCCGCCCTGGACCTCGCAGAGATAGGTGGTGCGCAGCTGGTGCAGCACCGTCTCGATGACCGAATAGCGCAGACCCAGCCGCGCGGCGAGCGTCGCGCCGGTCATGTCCCCGCCGACGTGCAGCAGCTTGAGCACGAGCTCCAGGACCTGGTCGAACTCCAGGCCACTCTCGTCGAGCGTGCGCGGCGCAGGCGGCATCGGCGTTGTGGGCCGTCGCCACGCCGACGCGTCCGGCAGAGGGTTCGTTCTCATCGCGCGGGCGTCCGTTTCTGATCGCGAACCTGGGCGGCCCGCCGACAGGCGGCAACTGCCGCCTGGGTGCGTCCGCCGGTCAGCGCCGCGGTGCACAGGTTGCGCCACGCGTACTCCGCGCCGGGGTCGAGGCTCGCCGACATCGCGAACGCCTGCTCCGCGCCGCCGCGATCGCCGAGCGCCCACAGGACCGTCCCGAGCGTATTGCGGGCTTCCGGGGATTCCGGCGCGTGGTACACCGCGCGATGCGCGGCCGCAAGGCCGAGGTCGGGAAGGCCCCAGTCGCGCCACGCCCGCGCCAGCGCGTCGTGCAAGGCCGCATCGGTGGAGTCGCGGTGCAGGCCGGCGAGCAGAAAGTCCACCGCCGTGTCGACGATGCCCAGCCGGCGGTAGGCCACGGCAACGTCGAGATAGCGACGGCCGCTCGGCGCCAGCGCTAGCGCCAGCAGCGCCCGTTGCAGCGCCGGTGACGCCGACTCGACTGCGGCGCTGCCCGAGTAGCGCCCCGGCACCGCGCGCGGCAGCGTCCCCGTCGGTGGTGCCGGAGCCGCGGTGCCTCCACCCCTCGTCGCTGCGCCGGCTCCGACGTCGATGGCGGGCGTGCCGGCGATGACGAAGCGGCTGGCCAGTGAACGAGGATGCGCTGCGCAGCCAGTGGCCGCCACGGCCGTCGCGACGACGACCGCGGCGGCGCGCGCTACTCGCCGCGGCTCAGCCGGTCGCTGCGGCGCTTGAAGTAGAGCATCAGCAGTACCACCCCGATTACGTACATGACGATTTGCCAGGTCTCCACAGATCCTCCTTGTCGTCTTCACGAGCACCATCTGCGATCACGCGGTCATCGCGCCAGGGGACCCCACACCAGCTGCCTGAAGATGCGCAGCAGCGACGGCCCCAGCACGACCAGATAGAACGCCGGGAACAGGCAGAACACCAGGGGGAACAGCAGCTTGATGCCGAGCTTGGCGGCACGCTCCTCGGCCCGCTGGCGCCGCTTGGTCCGCGACGTATCGGCGTGGGTGCGCAGCGCCTGACCGAGCGATGTCCCGAACCGATCGGTCTGCACGAGCATCGCCACCAGCGAGCGTACGTCGTCGACACCGGTCCGCGTCGCGAAGTTCTTGAACGCCTCGATGCGCGGCTTGCCGGCGCGCATCTCAGCGGTAATGTGCTCGAGTTCCGCAGCCAGCGTCGGATACGCGATGTGCAGCTCCTCGCTGACCCTCATCAGCGCCTGGTCGATGCCGGATCCCGCTTCGATGCAGACGATCAGGAGGTCGATGGCGTCGGGCAGGCCGTTGCGGATCTCGGTGCGGCGCCGCTCGATCTGGCGCTCCAGCCAGAGATGAGGAAGATAGAAGGCGAGCAGCGCCGCCAGGATCGACAGTGCCAGCGGCTGACCGCTCCGGCCGTAGAAGACGAGACCGGCGGCAAGCACCAGCGGCGGCAGTACCAACTGTGCGCCGCTGAACAACAGCGGCGGCCAGTCCCCGGCGATTCCGGCTCCGCTCAACTGCTTCTGCAACCGCTGCATCGTTGCCGGCGAGTAGGGCACCAGCGTGCGAACCCGACTGGCCAGCGCGCTCGGAGCATCGCCGAGGACCGACTCCACCGCTGCGGGACGAGGCCTCGCCCCACCGGTGACCTCCGACAGCCGACGCCGCGCCGGACTGGCGTCGGCCAAAGGCCACAGCAGGGCCATCATCGCCGTGGCCACGGCGACGAACAGCAGCACGAACAGCGCGATGATCTGCCACTCCATCTCGACCTCAGTACTCGATGCGGACCAGCCGCGAGATAGCGTAGGTGCCGAGCACCTGCAGCCCGACTGCGGCCATCACCAGGCGGAATCCCAGCGGGTCGTCGACGAGTACCCGCATGAACTGTGGCTGAATCACATAGAGAAATGCCGCCAGCGCCGGCGGCACGATGGACAGGATCATGCCGCTCAGCCGGCCATGGGCCGAGATGACACGAATCTGCCGCTTGACCTTGAAGCGATCCCGCATCACCGACGACAGGTTGTCGAGTACCTCGGCGAGGTTGCCGCCGGACTCGCGCTGCGTCAGCACCGCCGTGACGAAGAAGCGGGCGTCGAGCACGGGTACCCGCCGGGCCATCTCACGAAGCGCGTCGGGCATCGCCATGCCGAAGTTCTGCTGGTCGTAGACGCGTTTGAACTCACTGCCGACCGGGGCCGGCATTTCGTCGGCGGCGATGCCGAGGCCGGTGGTGAACGTGTGGCCAGCCCGCAGTGCGCGGGCCACGAGGTCGATCGCCTCCGGGAACTGCTCTTCGAACACCTGCAGACGCCGCCGGCGGCGGCGCCGGACGACCAGATAGGGCACGGCGGCGGCGAGCGCGGCCAGCCCGAACGCCACGCTCATCCGGCCGACGGCGAGAACGCCGATTGACCATCCCGCCACCGCAGTGGCGACGCACGTCGCGACCAGAGCACCGGCCGACAGGGCCACGTCGGCCTCGAGCAGGAGACGATCCAGCGTGAGCGTCAAACCGGCATGGCGGGCGAGCAGCGCCTCGAGCACCGGCACCGACCGCCGCGGCGCCGCCGCGGCCGTGACACCGGACGCCGCCGGCTGTGGCCGGTCGACGCCGGCGAGCCGGCCGGTGACAGCCCGCGACCGGCGGTCTTCGGGCCGGAGTACGAACGCCCAGTAGCCGCCGAGCACGGCGACCAGGCAGATGACGAAGGTCGCGATCGCGAAGCCCATGGCGGTCCTAGCCCACCGTCAGCCGGTGATCGAAGAGGTCCCCGGCCAGCCGGAAACCGGCCTGGGACAGCAGCTGTGCGCATTTCGGCCGGATGCCGGTCGCACGGAACTCGCCCTCGACTCGGCCCTCGGCCGAGAGCCCGGTCCGTTCGAACAGGAAGATGTCCTGCATGGTGATCACCCCCTGCTCCATGCCGGTGATCTCGCTGATCGCGGTGACCCGCCGGCGGCCGTCGGAGAGGCGGGTCAGCTGGACGACGACGTGCAACGCCGACGCGACCTGCTGGCGGATGGCCTTTTCGGGGATGTTGAGGTCGGCCATCGCCACCATCGTGTCGAGGCGGTAGAGGGCGTCGCGTGGACTGTTGGCGTGAATCGTCGTCAGGCTGCCGTCGTGTCCCGTGTTCATCGCCTGCAGCATGTCGAGCGCTTCCTCGCCGCGCACCTCGCCGACGACGATGCGGTCGGGGCGCATGCGCAAGGCGTTGATCACCAGCTGGCGCTGCGCCACCGCCCCTCTCCCCTCGATGTTGGCCGGCCGGGTCTCGAGCCGGACGACGTGGCGCTGCCGCAGCATCAGTTCGGCGGCATCCTCGATGGTCACGATGCGCTCGCGATCGGAGATGAAGCTCGACAGGACGTTGAGGAAGGTGGTCTTTCCGGCGCCGGTGCCGCCCGACACGATGATGTTGAGCCGGGCGCCAACCGCCGCGCGCATGAACTCGAGCATCGGCTGGGTCAGCGACTGGCGTTCGACGAGGTCCCGGGCGCCCAGCCGGTCGGTGCGGAACCGCCGGATCGACAGCACCGGGCCATCGAGGGCCAGCGGCGGGATCACGGCGTTGACCCGCGACCCGTCGGCCAGGCGGGCATCGACCATCGGACTCGATTCGTCGATGCGCCGTCCGACCGAACTGACGATTCGCTCGATGATCCGCAACAGGTGCTGATCGTCCTTGAAAACGAGGGGGCTCGGTTCCAGCCGCCCCTCGCGCTCGACGTAGATCTGATCGAAGCGGTTGACGAGAATGTCGGAGATCGAGCCGTCGCCGAGCAGCGCCTCCAGCGGACCGAGGCCGAACAGCTCGTTGAAGACGTCGGTGATGAGCGCTTCCCGCTCCGACATGCTGAGCGGCACGTTCGACGACTCGCCGTCGAGGAGCGTCACGATCAGGCTGCGGATCTCCGGCTCGGCCTGGGCCCGTCCGACGCGGTTGAGGCGGTCGAGATTGAGCCGGTTCAGCAACGAGCGGTGAAGTCGCTCCTTGGTGTCCTGATAGTGCGCCTGGCGCACGTCGACGACACCGCCGGGAACCACACGCGAACGATCCGACAAGGCCATGGACACCCGCTCGTCAACGCCGGCCGCCGAAGCGGCCGAACAGCCCAGGTTTCAGTGACTCGCGCGCGTTCGTCGGCAGCCCGGCGAGCTCGCGCGCGGCGTCGTCGAATCCCGCCGCCAGTCGCCCGTGCAGGCTGGCGACCAGAGGCTCGCCCTTGTTCAACGCCGCGACCGCCGTCCGGTAGTCGCTGACGAAGGTGTAGTCGATCGGGCCGCCGAGCACGCGCTCGACGTCCTTCCGCCCGATCTCCGACTCGGTATCGAAGCGGTTGATGGCCAGCTTCACCCGGTCGGCGCCGCAGCGCTGGCGGAGCAACGCCGCCAGCCGGCTGGCGCTGCGCAGCGCGGGCAGTTCCTGGTTGGCGACGATGACCACCAGCGACGCGGCATCGAGAGCGTCGATGACGCTCGGATCCGACCGCGGGCAGTCGACGACGACCCACGGGTAGACGGCGACCACGAATTCGATCAGCGCCTGCACCCGCAGCACGTCGATGGAGCCCAGCACCGGTCGGTTGGCCGAGGCCAGCAGATCCACGCCCGACGGCGTCGGCGTGACCAGGCCCTTGAAATAGGTCTCGTCGAGGCGATGGATGTTCTCGAGCGCGTCCAGCACGGTGAAGCGCGGCTCGACCCCGAGGAACACCGACGTATCCCCCTGGGCCAGGTGCAGATCGACCAGCAGCGTCGCCTCGCGGGTCGCGGCGCGGATGGCCGCGGCCAGGTTGACGGCGATCGTCGTGCAGCCGACGCCGCCCTTCCCGCCGACGACGGCCACCGACTTGCCGACCGTCGCCCGGGGCGCGACGACGCGGGCGACGCGGCGGACGGCGTCGTCGAGATCGGCCGGCGCGACCGGGTCGGCCAGCCACTCGGTGATGCCCAGGCGCATCGCCTCGAGCATGCCGGCGGGGTCGAGCGAGCGGGCCAGCACGACGATGCCGGCGGCGGGGAACTGACGACGCAGCGTCGCCAGGTCGCGCGGCAACATGCCGGTTGCCCGGGTGTCGACCAGGAACGCGCTGGGGCCGACGGCACTGGTGAGGTGCATCGCGGCGATCTCGGTGCTGGTCGCCGCCTGGGCGCGGAAGCCGCGCGTCTGCAGGTCGGCGAGCAGGTCGGGGTCCGACGGATCGACGATGGTCACCGAGACGGCCACGGCTATCGCACCAGCAGCGTGCTGACCACGAAGGCCGAGCCCGCGACGCCGAGGCCGTTCGTGGCGGGCAGCGACGGATAGGGCATCAGGCGTCCGACGATCTCGGTGCCATTGAGTTGTTCGATGAACAGCCCGACGACGCGCGTGACGTTCACCGACGGGTGGTCGTCGGCGCTGATCGCGCTCTGCTGCCCCCATACGTCGGGGTCGACGACGGGCAAGGCGATGATCCTGGGACTGATCGAGCATCCGCCGCCGGCCATGCAGCCGCCCGCGACCCCACCGAGACCGCCGTTGGCGCCGCCGTCCCAGAACGCGGCGGCGTCCGCATCGACGAGCGTTGCGAGTGCTGGTGCCAGGAACAGCGCCCCATCGACCCCCCCCGACTGCGCCTGCACGACGTCGCCGCTGCCGACCCCCTGCGGGCTGCAGTTCTGGATGTTCCACACGACGCACTGGGCGCTGTTGACGGGATTGCCCGGGCAGTCGAGCTGGATCGGGAAGTACCAGTTGGCGCTGTCGAGCATGCCGTTCTGGCGGCGGGCCAGGCGCATCTGCAATCCGTAGTCGAACTCGAGGTCCAGCCCGCTGCCGTTGTTGCCCGGCAGCGGCGGCTGGTAGCTGTCGGGGTTGGGGATCAGCGTGCCCGGCACCCCCGGCGTGTAGCGTTCGAAGACGTCGTCGGGATCCCACGCCGGCGACTGGGCCTCGATCCATTTGTCGAGCACGGCGAGCGGCTTCACGCAACTGGCCGCGTTCGCATACAGCACTTCGGCGGTCGCGGTCGCGCGCACCCCCTGTTCGGTGATGCCGACGACGTTGCCGAGGATGGTCGGCAGCGGGTTGCCGCGGGTCTGGTTGCGGTAGACGTCGACCCGCACGCACCGCCCGCCGCCGGCCTCGGGAGAGCCAGCCGGACACGAATTCGTGAAGACGACGTCGGCGTCGGTCACGTCGGGGGCCTCGCCCCACACGAGGTTCGCTCGAGCGGCCGCCAACGCCGCGGCCCTGGCGCGGGATTCGTCGCCTCCACCGTAGCCGTACGACGCCGCGGCGGCCAGCGCCCCGGCGTCGGCGGCGTTCTGCGCCTGCCGCCGGGCCGTCCACAACACGCCGTAGTCGACCACGAAGCTGCTGAAGCCGATCAGACCGATCAGGACGACCGCCGTCTGGACGAGGATGGCGCCGCGTTCTGACGCCCGGCGAGCGCGGTGGGGCGTGCGGAAGAGCGGTGGCATCGTCGTCTACCGGCCGGGAGGGCGCGACGGTGCGGCGCCGGGCGGCGGCGGACGCCGCGTCGGCGGCGGCGCGTCGAGGATGCCGGGGCGGTCCGACTCGGTGGCCCCGGGCACGCCCTCGTTCTCCTCGTCGGTCGGGTTGATGAACGCCCCGGGCCGTACTGGCAGCGTCGGCACCTCGTCGGGATCGAGGGCACGCACCAGTCGAGGCGTCACCAGGACCATGAGCTCGGTCTGCTCGGCGCGCAGCGCCCGGCTGCGGAACAGCGGACCGAGGATCGGCAGCCGGCTCAAGATCGGAATCGCCTGGCGGTCGGTCTGCGACAGGTTGTTGAGCAGGCCGGCGATGGCGAACGACTGACCGTCGCGCAGTTCGACATCGGTTTCGGCGCGGCGGGTGTTGAGGGCCGGGATCCGGAAACCCGACAGCACGATGCCGTTGGTGTAGTCGAGCGTGCTGACCTCGGGCCTGAGCTTCAGACGGATGACGTCACCGGCGATGGTCGGCGTGAAGCTGAGGCGGACGCCGAACTCCTTGTACTGCACCGTGACCTGGCCGATGCCCGAGACCAGCGGAATCGGGATCTCACCGCCGGCGAGGAAGCTCGCCTCCTGGCCGTTGTAGGCGATGAGGTTGGGCTCGGCCAGGCTCTGCAGAAACCCGCGGCCCTGCAGCGCCTTGAGCACGCCGCCGATGCCCTGCGTCTGCGAGAACAGGAACAGGTTGAGGAAGTCCGAGAACTCGAGGTTGTCGACGTCGCCGTTGTTGCTGAAGTTCGGCGCCGCGAACTGCTGCGTGCCGGCCCGCCCCAGGGCCTCGGAACGGGTGCTGAACAGCGACAGCCCGGCCTGCTGCAGTGCGTTGCGGTTCACCTCGGCGAAGCGCACCTGCAGCATGACCTGCTTGCTGGGCGAACCGCTCGGCAGCACCAGCATGTTGAAGACGGTGTGCTTCGGCATCGCGGCCCGCGCCAGTTCACCGGCGCGCAGCATGACCTCGTTGCTCGACACGCCGCCCGACAGGATCACCGCCTCGTCGGTGACCGCCACGTCGATGGCTTCGCCCGGGAACAGCGCCTGGAAGTTCTGCTGCAGCATCGTCACGCCTGGATCGACGACGATGTCGTAGTGCCGGCGCTCGGTGGCGCCCCAGACGATCAGGCTGACGGTGCCCGAGCCTTTGCCGTCGACCAGCACTTCACGCGGTTTGACCACCACCGCGTCGGCGATCGCGGGATTGGTCACCGCGATCCTCGTGATGTCGAACTCGGTGAGGAGCACCGTCGAGCGGCCGGCGGTCAGCACCACGCGCTCGGCGGCATCGCCAGCAGGCGGAGCCGGCGGCTGTGGCGCCTGCGCGGCCGACAGGCCGATGCCGGTGGCCAGCCAGGCGGCGGTGGCAAGTCGTCCCCCGAGTCGTCTGAAGGTCATCGCACCACCTCCGCAGTGCGCTTGGCCGCACGGATGGTCTCGACGGTGTATATCTCCGGTGCCGCGGGAGCGGGCGCCGCCGCCTCCACCGGTCGCGGCCTGACCCGCGGCGCCGCCGGCGCCGGCACCGGCGGCGGTTCCGGCGTGCCGAGCAGATTGGCGACCCGCGTGCCTTCGCCGGCGGCGGTCGACGAGGTGTCGAGCGGATTGCGCAGCGTGAGCGTGATGCGCCCCACTGACGACGCCAGCGAGATGCGTTCGGCGTCGTCCGGCGTCACCAGCAGCGTGACCACCGTCGCCGCCTGGGGGCGGCGGTCGCCCGTCGCCGCCTGCTGGTCGGTCTTGGTGCCCGACGCCAGCACCTGGACGTTGGCGACCACGACCCCGGCCACGCTCTGCTGCTGCTGGGTGATGCTGACGACGACGTCCACGCGGGCGCCGGGGACGACGAACCCGGCAACGCCGATGACCTCGTCGACACGGACCGAGATCGCCCGCATCCCCGGGGTGATGATCGGCGGCAGCCCGGCGCCTGCCTCGCGCGCCGCCACCTTGGTGGTGGTGAACGGCTCGTTGGCCAGCAGCGGCGCCATCAGCCCGCGGTTCACCACCTCGTCGACCTTCGTGTACGCCCCGGCGACCTGGTTGGACGCCGGCCACGCGACCAGCTTCACGTCGTTGGCGGTGACCAGACTGCCGACCGGCAGGTCGCGCGCGGCCACCGCCACCTGGTAGTTGCTCACCTCGACCTCGCGCACCGGAATCCGCTGCACTTGACGGAGGACGAGCAGGCTGGCGCCGCTGGCGACCAGCAGCGAGACGGCGAGGACGAGTGTCGTGCGGGTGGTTCGGGTCATGGTCAGGGAATCCGCGCCGCGGTCAGGAGCCGAGCTGCTTGCGCATGGTCGAGCGTGCCGTGAGCGTGACAGTTGAGAACGATCCGCCGAACATCGCGGCGATCGGGCCGATGAACTGGTACGAGTAGGGGTGGGTGACGGTGACCTCGAGGCCGGGCCAGGTGGCCCCGCCGGCATCGGTGAGGCTCACTGACACCGGCGTGGCCACCGCCTCTCCGGCGGGGATGCCGCCGGTGGTGGCGTAGGCCTCGGCCCGCGCCTTGGCGTCGAGAGCGGAGTAACCGGGCAGGATGCCGACGCGGGCGCCCTCCATCGCCGCGTTCGTCAGCACGACGTAGCGCTGGAACATGAAGCCGAAGTCGATGATGCCCAGGAGCACCAGGAGGAGCAAGGGCAGCACGACGACCATCTCGATCAGCTCGGCCCCGCGCTCGCCGTGCCACCGTGCCCGCCGCGTCATTGCCGCCATAGCGCCACGACCAGACCGGCGAGGATCGGGACCGCATAGGGAAGGCGCGGGCCGCGCCCGTGCTCGAGGGTGAGAGCCGGCACGGGCCGCACGCCGTGCGCCATCCAGAAAGTCATGAGGTGCCAGATGTTCGCGAAGGCGCGCGCCAGATATCCGTGGGCGGCGGCGACGACCAGGCCCAGGACGCCCCCGGCCAGCGCGCAGTACAACGCCGTCCACGCGATGGCCGGCGCGCCGACCCACGCGCCCAGCGAGGCCATCAGCTTGACGTCCCCGCCGCCGAGACCACCGAGAGCGAAGAACGGAAAGAACACCGCCAGCCCGACCGCCGCCCCGCCCAGCGCACCGAGCGGCCCGAAGCCGCCCGGCCAGAGGGCATGCGCGACGATGCCGGCAGCGAGCGCCGGAATCGTCAGCGCGTTGGGCACGCGGCGCCACGCCAGATCGGTGACGCAGGCCGCCGCCGCGACGCCCGCCGCCACGCCCTCGAAACCGCTCACGGTCCACCTCCGCCGCTCCCGGGCGGGGGAGGTTCCCACAAGCCCTGGGTGCCGGTGTCGAGCGCCTGGTACGAAGCACGGACGGCCGCCTCGATGAGCGGCCACGTGGCGATGCCGATGACGCCGATTGCCGCCGTCAGCAACACGTACTCCAGGAGATCCTGGCCGCGTTCCTCGCGGTGGAGGCGTGCCAGCAGCCGACTCATGTTGACGACCTGTCCGGGCCGCGCTGGACCCGATCGGCCGACTTTACGGCGCGCCGCCGCCCGCGCCGGTCTGAATCAGCCCGGTCTGCGTCTGGACGTAGGTCCACGCTTGGTTCAGCGTGTTCCCGATGTTCGGGACGATCGGAATCGCAATCACCGAGATGGCCGCGGCGATCAGCACGTATTCGATGATGTCCTGCCCGCCATCGTCGCGTATCAGCTGCCTCAACACTGTAGTCATCGTTCGTCTCCGAGTCTGCCGTCTGTCCGCCCTACGGCCCTGGGCCGGCTGCGGCCGAAGCCCTGTCCCCGTCTGGACGAGCCGCGTCAGCTCCATTGGAGCAACTGCCGTACCTCCCTGGCAAGCTCGACGTTCGCGCGCCGAAATACCGTGCAAGATTCCCAGATTCATTAGGGAGTTCTGCATGGGCCTCGCGGACATCGGTCGGAGAACAGATGCCGTGAAGACATTTCTGAGCCTGACTAATGTCTCACCTGGACACCATTCGTTCCGACTCGTAGGCGGTCAGCCGGTCACCTGGGCGAACGCCCGCCAGCGCCGCTGCACCGGCTGGAAGCTCGACCATGGCGAACGCCCGCCACGCGAACACGACCCGCCGTGGCCGGATTCCGGCGGCGACCCGCACTACGCGGCCGTCGCGTGCGACCGCCACGAGGTCGAGCGCGAACCGCATTCCGAACGTGTGGATGCCCTGGGTCGGGGCGATCACCAAGGCCCCGCCAGGGGCCATCGACTCGCGCCCCGCCAGGCCCCGTCGCCTCGCCGCCGAGGTCCCCGCCAGTTCGGCGTCGGTCGCCAGCCAGGTGCCCGACCCCTCGATCCGAAGGCCCCAGCGGCCGGCGATCGACAGCACGGGCTGCAGGAAGTGTTCGCGAGGCACTGCGGCAGGCTATCGCAGGGCCGCGACGCGGAGCCAGCCCCGGAACCTGGCCACGTGTGCAGATCCGTGAAGCCGACCGGCGAAGTCAGCTAAGCTTGACCGCGATGCGCCTGCTGCTCGTGGCCCTGGCCGTCATCGGGTTCGCCGCGCCGCCGCTGATCGGGCAGACCCGCAAGGCTCCGGCGAAGCGGCCCGCCGCGGCGCGAAGGGCCCCGGCACCCCCGGCGCTGATGCGGGTGCCCGCCTCACTGGTCTGTCCATCGGAGCTGGGCATCGGCGTCACCACCAAGCGGCGGTACTGCGACGTGCTCACCGGCGGCGATCCCAGGGAGGGCGTCGTCGTCACCCTGCCGGCCCACCGCGGTCCGGCGACGCTGTCGTTCGAGCTTCACAACCGCCACACCTACTCGGCCGCGCTGGTGCGGGCCAAGCAGGGCTACCGGCGCTATGTCGCCACCATCGGTGTCCTGACCATCGACAACACGCTGCTCGACCGCGCCATCATCGACTCGGAGGTCCGCACCGAGCGCGACCTCTACGACCGGATCGGCGGCGGCGCCGGCCCGGGCGGCGTGAAGGCGGTCGCGCCGACCGGCAGCGAGTTCGTCCAGTTCACGATTCCCGAAGGGGAGACCGAGGTGAGCATCCTCGGCGAGAAACTCGCCGTCGTGCGGCCCGATGGCACCGACCTCTTCACGTCGGCCGGCCGCCCGGTCGCCACGATCAGCAACGTGATGCTCGAGTACCGGCCGGCGCCGGTCACCACGCCGAAAAAGAAGCGGTGATCGTTCCCGAGCCGACGCTGGTCACGATCATCGTACCGGTGTTCAACGAGGCGGCGACGGTCGCGGTCGTGATCCGCCGGCTGCTCGAAGTGGCGCTGCCGGCGGCGCGCGAGATCCTGGTCGTCAACGACGGCTCCACCGACGACACCAGGGCCGTCCTCGATGCGCTGCCTGCCCATCCGTCGGTCCGCGTCATCCACGCGGCCGTCAACGGCGGCAAGGGCCGCGCCATCCGTCTCGGCCTGGCCGAAGCCCGCGGCACGGTCACCGCGATCCAGGATGCCGATCTCGAACTCGATCCCGCCCAGCTGGCCGACCTCGTCGAGCCCGTCCTGCGGGGCGAGGCACGGGTCGTCTACGGGTCGAGGTTCCTCCAGCCGACCTCGACGGCGCCGTGGCTGACCGTGGCCGCCAATCGGACGTTGACGGCGGTGACCAACCTGCTCTACGGCTCGCGCATCACCGACATGGAGACCTGCTACAAGGTCATGGACACGGCCGTGGCGCGCGGCCTCGGCCTGGAGTCGAACCACTTCGACATCGAGCCCGAGATCACCGCCAAGCTGCTGCGCCAGGGCCACACGATCGTCGAGCGTCCGGTGCGTTTCGAGCCACGCAGCCGCGCGCAGGGCAAGAAGATCGGCTGGCGCGACGGTGTGCGGGCGCTGCAGGTGCTGGTGAAGTACCGCTGGTGAGACGCGGCGGGCGAAGCCCTCGGGCTGCTAGGGCTCGTCGAGGACGACCCGCGCGACGTAGCGGACCGGCTGGCCATTGAGCGTGGCCGGCGTGAATCGCCACAACTTTGCCGCGGCCAGCATCATCCGGTGTCGGTAGAAGGTCTCGCCAGGCTCGATGCGCCCGCGGATCCGCACCGTCTCGACGCTGCCGTCGGTGCTGACCAGCACCTCGAAGTACGGCCCGTCGATGGCCTCGCCCGGGGCCTTCATCGCCGTGCTGGCGACGCCTGGCGAGCGAATCACCGGCGGCGTGATCCCGGGCGATTCGCCGGAGAAGATCATGTCGTCGCCAGGTCGCTCGGGTTCGGGAAAGGTGGCGACGCGAGAAGGTGCCGACGCTGCCGGCGCCATCGGGACGCTGGTGGCGGCGGGCATTGGTGCCGGCGACGGCTCGATCGCCACGGGAGGAGCCGGTGCTGGGGGCGGCAGACGCGGCACGACCGCTGCCGTAGGGACAGCGACGGCGGTCGACCGGCTCGTGGCCGACGTCGGGGTCGCGACCGGGGCCGACCAGTCCGCAGGGAGCGGCTTCGGCGGAAACGTGGCAATGTCCACCCGCGGCGGCGCTGCCGGGAGGCGAACCGCCGGCGCCGGCCAGGTCAGCCACGCGGCGCTGGCGAGCGCCGCCACCAGGGCTGCGGCGGCCACGGGCACCCGGGTGGCCGCCAGGAGGCGGCGCGCCTCGCTCCAGTAGTCGAGCCGGCCGGCGGAGGCCGCCGCCCGCAACGTCGCCGCACGCAGCTGCTGGAACTCGTCGTCGACGGTAAGGGCCGCCGTCATCGCGCTGGGTGGGCTGTCGGCCCGTGGCCAGAGGCCGTGATCTCCGCGATGGCCGCCGGGCATCGCCGACGGGGCGTCGTCGATCTCCGGGCCGATCGCTCGAGCTGCCCGCGACGCCATGCCTGCCTCGTCCGGCGCGAGTTCGCGAGGTTGCCACTGGCCGTCGGCGACCGGGGCCGGCCTGGCCGGCAGATCGGACAGCCGATCGATCGGCCGCTCGGCGTAGTCGCCGGGCGTGACGCCGTCGAAGGGGGACGCCGCGCTGTGGAAGTCGGACGTGGCGGGGTCGAAGTCGGGCGTCGCGCCGTCGTCGTCGCCGCGCTCGACAGGCGCAACGCGGGACGTCGCGTCCACCCCGTTCAGCCGGGTGGCCAGGTGGCGCCCGGGTGGCTCCTCGGCGGGCGTCAGATCGCGCGGCAGGGCGGACGACCGATCGGGCGTGGGGTCGGGCGGGCGCTCGGCGGGCACGACCGGGTCGAAGTCGTGCGTTGCGCTCTCGTGGTCCAGGCCGACGGCCGGTATCGTCCGCGGCGTCGACTCCCGACGGCTCGGCGGCGACGCGGGAGCGCCCCACCGGGCATCGGAGACCTGGCGACGGTCCAGCAGGCGGTCTGACGGCAGCGCGACGGGCTGACGCCGCTCGAAATCGTGCGTGGCGCTCTCGAGATCCAGCGGCACGAGTGGTGTTGCCCGCGGTGCCGGGTCCTGTCGTCCGAGCAGCGTTCCGGACGGTCGCCACGGCGCGGCGTCGACCGGAATCAGGTCGCGCGGCAGGTCGGGCGGAAGTTCGATGGGCTCGTCCGGGTCGAAGTCTTCCGGCGTCCAGTCCGAGCCCGCGACGGTGCCGGGCAGCGGTCGTGCCACGTGCTTCCGCCGCTTCTCCGTTTCCTCCTCCTCGGCGCGCTGCCGCTCCAGTTCGACCCGGCGCGCCTCGGCGTCGAGTCCAAGGCTGCGGATGGCCACGCCGGCAATCTCGACCCGCCGCCGCTTGGCCGTCACCTGGAGCGCCAGCTCGTCGAGGAACTGGCCGGCCCGTCCGCTCTGGTAGGCCACCCCCAGTCCTCCGTGGGAGTCACACGCCGGCAGCAGGAACTCGAGCAGACACAGGATGGTTTCGGCGCGGGCCCTCGCCGCTTCACCCTCGAGCACGATGTCCCCGCCGCGGGTCAGGACGCACGCCTCAGGGGCGACCTTCGCGGGCCGCACGCCCCGGGTCGGCCCGGTCCGTGCCATCGCCTCGTAGATGATCGCGGCCGCCTCGCGCCACGTCATCGTGACCCCGACCGAGAGCGCGCGTGCGAGCGAAATTCGGGTCGAGTCCATGTAGTGAACTGGGCCAGCCCGGCGCCCGAGCCGACCGACTCCAGCCTAACATCAACCGCTCGACGGGCCGACGAGCCGAGCGGTCGGACACGCCGTGCTCGCCCCGTGGTCCGCCGCGCCCGTCAGGACCTCCTGTCGGTCAGGGCGGCCCCGGCGACAGGTCGTGACTGGTGCGCCGAAGAGCCGGCGCGGGCACCACCGGTTCCGAAGCCACGCGATCCGGGCCGGCCACCGGCGGCCGGCGGCCCGCCTGGGCCTGGGCGGCCACCCGCCACGCGCCGAGGCCGGCAGCGGTGGCGGAGAGGACGATCGCGGCCCAGAGGGCCAGTCGCGCGCCGACGACCGACGACGACCGCCGCCGAGACGTCACCACGACCTTGAGCCGATACGGCGGCCGCTCCCGGCGCGCGGCGGCGGCGTCGTGGCGGGGGGTCTGCCGGGTGAAGCGTCGGACCGCCTCGCGGTCGTGGGCCGCGGCCGGAGCGGTCTGTTCTGCCACCCCGTCCGCCGCGATCGCGGCCGACGCGATCTCAGCCTCATCGTCGGCTCGCGCCCGGTCGGCGTCGGCATCGGCGGCGATGCCGCGCAGCGCCACGGCCGCGATCTGCACCCGCCGTCGCCGCCACGGCGTCTCGTCGGCGTAGGCTTCGAGGAACGGCACCAGCGAGCCGGCGGCCGCCGCCTGGCCGAGATCGCCGGAATCGCCGCACGCCGCAATGAGCGGGCCGGCGAGCTCGAGAACGGCGTCGGGGCCCGCCGATGCCGCACCATCGGCCAGCGCGACCTCACCGCCCCGTGTGACGACACACGAGTCCGGCGTCACGGCGACGACGACCGCGGCGCCGTTCGCCGGTCCCTGACGGACGGCTTCGATGAGCAGCGCGGTCGCGTCCTGCCACGTCAGCGGCACGCCCAGTTCGAGAATCCGCGCAAGGGTGACGCGTGTCCCATCCATCTCCAGTCCCGAGGCGCTCGGGGGATGAGCCCTCACGATCTAGACTAGCGCCGATTGAGGGGATTTCACGCCGCCGCGTTGCACGGTCGTGACGGGGGTTGCGCGTGGTGACGCCGAATCGGATCGCCGTCGTGGCCGCGGTCACCCTCGGCCTGATGGCGGGCGGGGCGGCGTGGGCGTGGCGCACCGGGGCGGTGGGCGGGTCCGACTCGGCCTGTTACGCCCTCATGGCCCGGGTGTACGCCGAGGGGGCCACGCAGCCGATGAGTGCGCTGGCAGCCGACGCGCCATGGCCCGACGCCGGGCGAGTCGCAGCGCCGGCGGGCTTCCTTCCGTCGGCAACCCGCACGAACGGCGCGGTGCCGGTCTGTGCCCCCGGTTACTCGTGGCTGATCGCGCCACTGGTCGCAGCGGGCGGCCCCGGCGTGGTGCACGCCGTGCCAGCGGTGGCGGCCGGCGCGCTGGTCGCGCTGGCGTTCGTCCTCGCCCGTCGGCTGGCGTCGTCGTGGGCGGGCGTGGCCGCCGCGGCGCTGGTTGCGACGAGCCCGATCGTCCAGTTCCAGGCCGTCCAGCCGATGAACGACATCACCACCGGCGCCCTGTGGCTGGCCGTCGCAGTGGCGGTCTGCGCCCGCCGCCCGCTGCTCACGGGCGTCCTGACGGGCAGCGCGTTGCTCGTCCGTCCGAACCTGGCCCTGGCGGCTCCTGCCGCTGTGCTCGGCGTCGCGTGGCTGCGCGCCGCACCGCCCGCGTCGGGCTGGCTGCGCCGCGGCGTGGCGGCGTTCACGGCTGGCTGCGCGGCCGCGTTGCCGGGCATTGCCGCGGCGCTGTTCCTGAACCAGCGACTGTATGGGTCGCCGCTGCAGTCCGGCTACGGCGATCTGGGACCGTTGTTCGCCGTTGCCCACGTGGGCGAAAACGTCGTGCGCTACGGCCGGACGTGGATCGTCGGCGGCACGCCGGTCGTCCTTCTCGCGGTGTTGGCCCCGTGGCTGGTCGCGCCGCCGCGGCGCCGCCACGTCGTTGCCGTCGCCGTCCTGAGCGTGGCGTTGGCCCTGGTCTATCTCGTGTACCGTCCGTTCCCCGAGTGGTGGTATCTCAGGTTCCTCTTGCCGTCGGTGGCGCTCGCGGCGGTGCTGGCGGCCGTCAGCCTCGACGGGCTGGCCGCGCGATGGCCGCGTGTCGGCCGTGGCCTCGCCACGGCGATCGTCGCCGCTGCGGCGGTGCGTGCGGCGACCTCGTCACAGGCGGCCGAGGCACGGGGCCTGCGCGCCCTCGAGTCCAGGTTCCCGCTCACCGCCGACGTCGTGCTGTCGCGGCTCGACTCGGCGGCGGTGCCGATCACGGTCTGGCAGAGCGGGGGTCTGCGCTTCTGGCCCGGGCGTGACGTGGTTGTCTGGGACGCCCTGGCACCCGACTGGCTCGACCCGGCCATCGAATGGCTCCAGGTGCACGGCCGCCAGCCGGCGATCGTCGTGGAGCGGTGGGAGGAGGAAGGATTCCGAAGCCGTTTCCGCGGACAGGTCCACGGCGGCCTCGACTGGCCACCCCGGTACGACGTCGATCGCCGCGTGCGCATCTTCCTGCCCGACGATCGCGAGTCGTACCTGCGCGGTCACGGCGTGCCGACCGAGACGATCTTCGGGGCCGGCCGGCGACGCTAGCGCAACTTGCGATGTGTAGGGCGGAGCTTCAGCTCCGCCGTCGCGGCGGGTCTGAGGACCGACGGCGCGTATAGTGTGCGGCGAGCCACCGCGATGCCCATCGAGATTCGTCCCGCCACCCCCGCCGACGCCGCCGCGATCGCCCGGATCTACAACGAAGGGATTCGCGGTCGCAACGCGACGTTCGAAACCCGCGAACGCACCCCGGACGACATTGTGAAGTGGTTCGCCGACTCGCGGTTCCCGATCCTGGTTGCCGAGGACGACGGGGCAGTGGTGGGCTGGGCGGCGGCATCGAGCTACCGGGCCCGAGAATGCTACGCGGGGATCGCCGAGTACTCGATCTACGTCGCGACCAGCCACCACGGACGAGGCATAGGCAACGCGCTGATGCCGGTGTTCCTGGACGCCTGTGCCAGGGCCGGGTTCTGGAAGGTGCTGTCGCGGCTGTTTCCGGAGAACGCCGCGTCACGGGCGCTGTGCGCGCGGCACGGCTTCCGGGAGGTCGGGACGTATCGTCGGCATGCCACGCTGGATGGGGTGTGGCGCGACGTGGTCATCGTCGAGTTTCTGATGCGCTGATGACCGCACAGCCGTCCTGGTCCGGAATCGCGACCGCCCGGCGATTCGGACCGTCAGGTCGCGACGTCGACCAGCGTGCCGCGCGGCCGGCATGACACTCGGTCCCCGCTACGCCTCCTCGCCCAGGTGCAGCCGCCGCTCGGTCGCCGCGAACTTCGCCGCCGCCTCCCGCTCCGGAGCCAGCAGCGACACCACGATGCCGACCACGAACGCCAGCGGGATCGAGACGATGCCGGGATTGCGCAGCGGGAAAAGGGCGGTGGGGTTCTGCAGGAGATCGAGCTGGATGGTCGGCGACAGGTAGATGAGCCCCAGCGCGGTCGCGGTGCCGACGACGATCGACGCCACGGCGCCGTTCGTGGTGAACGGCTTCCAGAACATCGACAGCACCAGGGCGGGGAAGTTGGCGCTGGCGGCGATGGCGAAGGCCAGCCCCACCATGTAGGCCACGTTCTGGCCCTTGAAGGCGATGCCCAGCGCAATCGAGATCGCCGCGAGCACCACGGTCGCCACCCGGGCCACCCGCAACTGCTCTCCGGAGTGTGCCTGGCCGTCGCGCACGACGTTCACCCAGATATCGTGGCTGAGCGCCGCCGCGCCGGCCAGGGTGAGGCCGGCCACCACGGCGAGAATCGTCGCGAAGGCCACCGCGGCGATGAACCCGAGGAACGCCTGGCCGCCCACGGCCTCGGCCAGCAGCGGCGCCGCCATGTTGCCGCCGGCGTCCACGGCGCGGATGGCATCCTGTCCGACGATCACCATCGCCCCGAAGCCGAGCACGAAGGTGAGCAGGAAGAAGGTGCCGATGGCCGTGGTGGCATAGGCCACCGACACCCGGGCCGTACGGGCGTCGGGCACGGTGTAGAACCGCATCAGGATGTGCGGCAGCCCGGCGGTGCCGAACATCAGAGCGATGCCCAGCGACATCGCGTCGATCGGGTCCGACACCAGACGGCCCGGCGCGAGCACCGCCTCGCCGTAGCGCGTGGCGGCGTCGGCGAACAGCGCCAGTGGGTTGAAGCCGTAGCGCGACAGCACCAGCAGCGCCAGCAGCGCCGCCCCGGTGAGCAGCAGCACCGCCTTGACGATCTGCACCCACGTGGTCGCCAGCATGCCGCCGAAGAGCACGTAGGCCAGCATCACCAGGCCGACGATGACCACCGCCAGTTCGAACGACATGCCGAAGAGCAGGCGGATCAGGTTGCCGGAGCCGACCATCTGCGCGATGAGGTAGAAGGCAATCACCGCCAGCCCGCCGATTGCCGACGCCACCCGGACCGGCCGCTGCCGGAGCCGGAAGGCGACTACGTCGGCGAACGTGTAGCGACCGAGATTGCGCAGCGGCTCGGCGATGAGGCAGAGCACCACCGGCCAGCCCACGAAAAAGCCGATCGAGTAGATGAGGCCGTCGAAGCCGGAGAGCGACACCAGCCCGGCGATGCCGAGGAAGCTCGCCGCGCTCATGTAGTCGCCGGCCAGGGCCAGCCCGTTTTGCCACGCCGTGACCTTGCGGCCGGCGGCGTAGAAGTCCTCGGTGCTCTTGGTGCGCCGGGCCGCATACCAGGTGATGCCCAGCGAGATGGCGATGAACACGAAGAACCCGGCCATCGCGATCGGGTTGGGCTGACCGATGGCGCCGTTCATCGCCGGCCTCCGCTGCGGATGCTGGCCACCCGGTGGTCGTAGTGTTCGTTGGCCCAGCGGACGTAGGCGAGGATCAGCACCCAGGCGGCGACGATCACCAGCACGCCGAGGGCGATGCCGATGCTCAGGCCACGGACCAGCACGGTGCCCAGCCACGCCTTGCCGAAGGCGATGAGCAGGATGAACGCCACGTAGATCACGGTCATGGCAGTGGTGAGGCCGACGGCGATCCGCGACCGGGCGGCGGCGAGGGCCTCGAGGGCGGCGTGGGACGACGTGTCGGATGTGGTCATGCGTGGGGCGGCGCGGGCCGGCAGGTGAAGGCGGCGGCATCATAGCAGCCCCTGCCGCGGCCGGGCGTTGTTCCATCCGTCACCGGCATCCACCCCCCCGTCGCCCATGAGCGACCGTGTGCTATAGTCCGCGCGAGTTTCCGGCCGCGGCGGTCGTGTTTCGGCGTTGCAATTGGAGACGACCGCGGCGTTCGTGCGTGACGTTCGAGAGTTCCCCACTCAGGGGAGGGGGCCATATGCGCGTGCGTTCCATCGGTCTCGTCGCCGCTGCCCTTGTGCTCTGCGCCTCCGCGGCGTTCGCACAGGAGGCATCGATCTTCGGAGCCGTCACCGACTCCACCAGCGGGGCGCTGCCCGGCGTGACCATCACCGCGACCTCGCTCGAGAACGGCCGTGTGTTCACGTCGGTCAGCGACGAGCGGGGTGAGTACCGCTTGCGCGGCCTGCCCTCCGGACGCTACAAGGTGCAGGCTGAACTCTCCGGCTTCGCCACCGTGATCGTGCCCGAGGTGGAGGTGCTGGTCGGCCAGAACCGCCCGGTGCCTTTCGCGATGCAGGTCGCGACGCTCAGCGAGACCCTCACCGTCACCGGCGAGGCGCCGCTGGTCGACATCAGCTCCACCCAGGTGGCCGGCAACGTCGATCGCCGCCAGATGGAGGAGCTGCCGCTGCAGGGCCGCAACTGGATGGAATTGGCCATGCAGGTCAAGGGCATCACCGCCAACGCCGTGGACAACAACCCCGGGGTCCGCGACCGCGCGTTCCAGCTCAATCTCGACGGCCAGGAGATCACCCAGCAGGTGGCCGGCGGCGGCTTCGGCCAGCCGCGCTTCAGCCGCGAGGCGATCGCCGAGTTCCAGGTGATCACCAACCTGTTCGACATCACCCAGGGGCGGTCGCTCGGCATCCAGGTCCAGGCGGTGTCGCGCTCGGGCACCAACGACCTCACCGGCGCGGTCTACGGCTTCTTCCGCGACGACAAGCTGAACGCCAAGGACTTCATCGCCAACCGGGTCTTGCCCTACTCGAACCAGCAGATCGGCGCGGCCGTCGGCGGGCCGATCGTCCGCGACAAGCTGCACTACTTCCTGTCCTACGAGCGCGAGAACGAGCCCAACACCATCTTCACCACGCCGCCGGCGATCGGCCAGTCCTACACCTTCGACAGCAAGCTGGTCCAGAACAGCTTCCTCGGCCGCGCTGACTGGCAGCTGCGCCAGGGCGACCACATCACCTCGCGGTGGTCGTACTGGGACTGGGGCAACCCGTTCACCCAGGTGTCGGGCACCGATCACCCGTCGCAGGCTGCCGACCGGTCGCGCAAGGCGTTCAACGTCTCGAACACCTGGGCCAACGTCATCAACGACCGCGCCATCCAGGAGGTCCGGGTCAGCTACAGCCACTTCGACTGGAAGAACCTGCTGGCGGTGCCGGCGCTCGCCGACACGCCGAACTACGTGTTCCCCGGCTTCACCGCCGGACAGCGCCGCAACTACCCGCAGGAGTTCTACCAGAACACCTGGGCGGCACGCTACGACCTGACGGCGAGCGTCGGCGCGCACGACTTCAAGATCGGCGCCGAGTTCCTGCGCTGGCACGACACCGGGCAGTGGCAGCTGCTGTCGCGCGGTGAGTACATTTTCCTGTCCGCGCCGCCCGACCTGGCGCGGCGGTTTCCGGTGTGGGACGACCCCAGCACCTGGGACGTCAGCGGGCTCGATGCCCGCGTCCAGCGCTTCGACCAGAACTTCGGCGACTGGACCATCGACATCCCGCGGCCGACCATCGCGCTGTGGATCGGCGACACCTGGAAGATCAACAACGCGCTGACCATCAACGGCGGCGTGCGCTGGGACGCCGACTTCGGCGCGCTCGACCCACCACACATCACGACGCAGGTGACCTTCAACCCGGTCGCCGGCGTGGTCGACTATCCGGCCAGCGAGACGCTCCGGCCCGGTGATCGGCTCTACCCCGGCAACCTGCGCGACATCAACAACATCGCGCCGCGCGGCGGCTTCACCTGGAACGTCGGCGGGCAGGGCAACTTGGTGGTGCGCGGCGGTAGTGGCCTCTACTTCAGCATCCCCGACTCCAACACCACCTTCAGCATCCAGTCGTTCAACGGCGAGCGCATCCTGGTCAACTCGTTCAACAACGACGGCCAGCCGGGCTTCATCGCCGACCCGACGCGCGGTGTCACGGCCGAAGACATCCTCGCCGGCCGGGCGCCGGTGCCGGCGCAGTCGCCGCGCGTCATCGCCAGCGACTACCAGATGCCCTATACCTGGCAGAGCAGCATCGGCTTCCAGACCCAGTTCGGGACCCGGTGGGGCTTCGAGGCCGACCTGACCCACTGGAAGGGCTACAACCTGGCCCGCCAGCGCGATCCGAACCTGCGCTTCAACCCGGCGACCGGCTACAACTTCAACCCCAACACCGGCCGGCCGGATCCGAAGTTCACCCGCATCCAGTGGCTCGAGTCCACTGGCAAGGCCGACTACTCCGCCCTGCAGACCGGGATCAACAAGCGCTACTCGAGCAACTGGCAGTCGTCGTTGACCTACACCTACATGTTCTTCTTCAACGACAACACCACCAACTTCCAGTACGAGGGCAACAACCCGTTCGATCCCGACGCCGAGTGGGCCCGCTCAACGGAGTTCCAGCGACACACCCTGCGGCTGAACGGCCTGTGGCGCGGGCCATGGGGCGTCAACCTGTCCGGGGCCTACTTCTTCGGGTCGGGCAACTACTTCGCCACGACCTACGCGGCCAATCCCTTCGGGCACACCGGCACCAACCGCTACGTGACGGCGCCGATCACGATTCCCGACGCCGTGCGCGACCGCTTCGACGGGCCGTCGTCGTTCGCCGTCGGCGACGTCGTGCCGCGCAACGCCCTCAAAGGCGAGGCCCTGCACCGCTTCGACTTCCGGTTGGCCAAGGAGATCCCGCTGCCCGGCGGCGTGACCATCACCGGCATCGCCGAGGTCTTCAACGCCTTCAACCACAAGAACTACGGGGCGTATCGCGGCGTGCTCAACCAGGCCGGCTTCGGCCAGCCAGCTCAGAATCTGCTGAACGCCTATCAGCCGCGAATCGGCCAGCTGGCGTTCCGCCTGGCGTTCTGATCGCGGCAGCTCTGACGAGCTGCCCTACGGCCGTCCCGTAGGGCAGAGCTTCAGCTCTGCCGACCTCAGCGGACTTCAGGGCGACGGGCGCGGGGCTTCGGCCTCGCGCCCGTCGTCTTTTCCGGGACGCCACGGCAGCATCGCCACTGCGATGAGCAGCGCGACGCCGTTGGTGAAGCCGACGACGATCGGCTTGGGCAGGCAGCGCACTGCGGCGCCCAATCCGGTCAGGCCGAGGACCACCAGGCGCCACGCCGCTGGCATCGCAAAGGCCATGGCGAGCGCCGCCCGACGACCCACGAGCTGGGATGAGACTCGCGGGCGGCGCCGCCGGCGCATGTGTGGCGCCGCCGGACGGTCGACCGGCTGCGCCACACGGTCAGTGCACGACGGTCTCTTCGCGGGGCTGGGACTTCTTGAGCCCCTGGATCTGCACCGTCGGCAGGGTCTGCTCCTTGAGCACGTGCTTGCGGTAGAGCCGTTCCATCTCGGCGTGGCGCCGCGCGTCTTCCGGCGACAGGTCCTTCTTCTTGCGGGCCTGCACCAGCTCTTCGCGGGCGTTCTTGGCGACGCCGATCGCCTCCAGGTCGGTCTGCGCGCCCTTGGCCACCGCGTCGGCGTTCAGCTGCAGCGAGTGGGCGGTGGTCGGCAGCGGCACCGGCTTGTTGCCGGCGAAGATCTCGTGCCGGCCGTTCTCCTCGTACCACTTGGTGAGCGTGGCGGTCATGTGCATCTGTTCGATGATGTTCCGCCAGCCGATGCCGGTGTTGTAGGCGCAGAACGAGATCTCGCCCTGCTGCGTGGCGTAGGGGATGATGCACATCTCGGTGCGCCGGAAGTCGTAGTTGAAGAGGTCCTGGAACCACATCCCGGCGATGAACAGGAAGTTCCAGCGGTCGGCACGGCGCTTGTCGATGTCGGCCTTGGTGCGGGTGGCCTCGACGCTGCCGTACTTCTTGTCGCCGTCCTTGCGCGCCCCGAAGGTCTTGTCGAACTTCAGCAGCAGGTCCTTGAGGCGGAAGTGCGTCGGGGCCTTGAACGGGTCGTAGTTACGAGCCAGGGCCAGGGCCATGCCGGCGATCGAGAGCCACCGGCCGCGGCCGGCGTCGGTCACCGCCTGCACGTCCCTGGCCAGCTGCTCGCCGTTCAGGAACTGGGTGACCGGCACCGCCTCCTTGGTCTCCTTGTCGACCATCACCGCCATGCCGATGCCGCAGTTGGGGTGGCAGCCGCAGGTCAGGTTGCCCCACGAGTACTCGGGTCCGTGCATGTGGTCGGCCCAGTCGGTGAAGGCGCCCATGAAGGAAATCGGGAACCAGTCGCGGGCCGGCACCCCCATGCCGGTCTGGTCGCGGACGTCGTGCGCCAGGTGCGACAGCGTGTAGCGCTGGGCGGCCCTCCGCTCGGGCGTGATCGCCTCGTCGCGGCCGGTGAAGCTGACCGGCTGGAACGACAGGAAGTTGATCTTCTTCGGGTTGTCGAGGGCGAATTCGATCACCCGGCCGACCTGCTCGTTGTTCACGCCGTTGACGATGGTGATCACCGGCACGATGTCGACGCCGGCGGCGTGCAGGTTCTCGATCGCCTGCAGCTTGACGTCGAACAGGTTGCCGACCCGGCGATGCGAGTTGGCGGCGTTGCCGATGCCGTCGAACTGCAGGTAGGCGTAGCGGAGGCCGGCCTCGGCGGCAGCCTTGGCGAACTCCGGGCTCTTGGCGAACTCGATGCCGTTGGTCGCCGCCTGCACCGAGGAGTAGCCGACCTTCCGCGCGTAGCGGATGGCGTCGAGGAAGTGGGGTGACAGGGTCGGCTCGCCGCCCGAGAACTGCACCGACATCTGCCGCCGCGGCTTGATGCTGATGGCGTTGTCGAGCACCTGGGTGATGTCGTCCCAGGTCAGCTCGTGGACGAAACCCACCTGGTTGGCATCCATGAAGCACGGGTCGCACATCATGTTGCAGCGGTTGGTGAGGTCCACGGTGAGCACCGACCCGCGCCCGTACTTGATGGTGCTGCTGCCGTGGTTGTGCAGGGCGGCGTCGTTGTGAGCGCGGATGTCGCGGCCCGGGAAGACCTCCTCGAGGTGGCGGAAGAACTCGGTGTCGATGGCCATCACGTCCTCGAAGTGACCGTGCTCGGGGCAGTCCTTGACCATCAGGATGCGGCCGTCGCGTTCGAGGATGGTGGCGGGGATCTCGCCGACCTTCTCGGTGAGCAGCGAGTCGACCGGCTTGCGGCCGTCGAGGATGGCCTCACGGGCTTCGCGCACGCAGACCGGGCAGAGGGAGTCGGTCTGGCGGGGCCAGCCGAGCGGCGGCCTGGTCTTCTCGTGGGACTTGAGCATCGGCAGGTCCGACCACGCCGGTGTGATGGCCTTGCCGGGACGAACGCGGTTGACGCGCGAGAACACGGCCCAGGCGCTTTGGGCGGCAATGGTCAGCCCCTTTTCCAGGTACTTGGCAGGAGCATGCGACACGGTGATCTCCTTTCGGCGGGGCTGCGGCCCTTCGAAACCTGGGGAGAATCGAAGCTGCCGACGGACGTGAGCCCTTCGATGCCTTGTCTGTAGTGCGGTTTCCGGGTTGCCGTCAAGATGGGGCACAGGCGGCGCGCCGGAACGGGCCAAGCCGCTGTAGACTCGGCCCGATGTTCAGACGCATTTGCAAGCGGGCGGCCATCGCCGCCGGCACCGGCGTCAGCGTCGTGACGCTGGCGCAGGCCCCGCCCCCGGTCACGCCCCTGGTGTTGACCAACGCCGCGGTCGTGGATGTCGCCAGTGGGGAGGTGCGCCGCGGCCAGATTGTCGTAACCCGCGAGGGGCGAATCGAAGCGGCCGGGCCGGCGGCCGCGGCGGCGGCGCCGCCCGGGGCCCGCACCCTCGACCTCGGCGGTCGCTACGTCATTCCCGGCTTGATCGACGCGCACGTGCATATCGCCACCACGGCGGCGATGCGGGCCGCGCTCGAAAGCGGGGTCACGACGGTGCGAAGCGCCGGCGGTGCCCACTTCGAGGACGTCGGCCTTCGCGAACTCGTCAAGCGCGGGGTACTGCCCGGACCGGAGGTGCTGGCCGCCGGCTATCACGTGCGGCCCCGGCCAGCGGTCGAGGCCTACCTCGACGCCCCGGAGCTCGGCGATCTCCTCTCGCGGGGGCTGACGACGACCGAGGCGATTCGGCGATTCGTTCGGATGAACCTCGCGCATACGGTCGATTGGATCAAGGTGCTGGCCACCGAGCGAGCCGGCACGCCCGACACCGACCCGCGCAAGCAGGTCTACAGCGAGGGCGAACTGGCTGCCGTGGTTGCCGAGGCGGCGGCGCGGGGCGTGCCGGTGATGGCGCACGCGCACGGCGCGGAGGGCGCGCTGGCGGCGGTCCGGGCCGGCGTCCGCAGCATCGAGCATGGGACCTATCTCACCGACGAGACCCTGCGGCTGATGGCCGAGCGCGGCACGTTCTTCGATCCCACCGCCGACGTCGTCAACGACTTGGCGCAGCCGGGCGGCGACTACGACGACCCCGGCCTCCAGCGTCGCGGCCAGATGCTCAAGCCGATCCTGGTCGATACGATCCGGCGGGCCCGCGCCGCCGGCGTCAAGGTGGTGGCAGGGTCCGACACCGGCTATGGCCCGACGAGCATGGCGCGGATCCCGCGTGAAGTCCTCGAGCTCGTCGACGCCGGCTTCACGCCGCTCGCCGCGCTGCAGGCGGCGACGACGGTGAACGCCGAGCTGCTGCGGCTCGACCGTCAGATCGGTCAGGTGCGTGCGGGGTTCGACGCCGACCTGGTGGTGGTCGACGCCAACCCGCTCGACCGGCCGCGCACGCTCCTCGACCCCGTGCTGGTCGTCAGCAACGGGGTCATCGGGCTCGATCGACTCAATTTCGGCAAATGACCAGGGAGATGACGATGACTCGACTCTGTTGGCTCGCGGCGGTGGCGGTGTGTCTGGTGTGTCCACCGGCGTACGCGCAGCACGAATCCCACGGCGGTGGGGCGCTGTCGGCGGAGCAGGTGGGCACGGTGGACTTCCAGACCTCGTGCAGTCCGTCGGTGAAGACCGACATGAACCGGGCGGTGGCGCTGCTGCACTCGTTCTGGTTTCCGGAGGCGCGGCAGGAGTTCCAGGCCATCGCGGCCAAGGACCCTGGCTGCGCCATGGCGCATTGGGGCGTCGCCCTTACCCACTGGGGCAACCCGTTCGGCGGGCTGCGGACGCCCCAGACCATCGCCAGCGTCAGGGACGCGATCGGCAGGGCGCAGACCACCGGCACGCCGTCACGCCGCGAGAAGGGCTACATCGACGCCGTGGCCGCCATGGTCGCCAGCGACGACGTGACGACACAGCGGGCCCGCGTGGTCGCGTTCGAGCAGACGATGGGCCAGATCGCCCGGGACAACCCCGGCGATACCGAAGCGCGGATCTTCTGGGGGCTGGCCGTGGCGCAGACCCAGTCGCCCAGCGACAAGACCTACGCCGCCAACCTGCGCGCCGCCGAGATCCTGGAGCCGCTCTTCAAGAAGATGCCCAATCACCCCGGGCTGGCCCACTACATCATCCACGCGTACGACGCCCCGCCACTGGCGCCGCGCGGGCTCGACGCGGCGCGCCGCTACGCCTCGATCGCGCCCGTGGTGCCGCACGCGCTCCACATGCCGTCGCACACCTTCACCCGTGTCGGCTACTGGAAGGAGTCGATCGACACCAACCGCAAGTCGGCCGAGGCGGCGCGCAAGGCCGGCGGCGTGGCGGGGAACGGCGAGGAGCTGCACGCGCTCGACTATCAGACCTACGCCTATCTGCAGCTGGCCGACGACGCCGCGGCCCGCACGGTGCGCGATCACGCCGCGTCGTTCGAGGCCGGGGCCGTCGGCGGGGCCTATGCCTTCGCGCTGGCGGCGATCCCCGCCCGCTATGCCCTGGAACGGGAGGCGTGGACGGAAGCCGCAGCCCTCACGCCGCGGCCGGCGCCGGCAGCACCCTACACCGAGGCCATCACGCACTTCGCCAAGGCCATCGGCGCCGCGCGATCGGGCAACCCCGCCGCCGCCACACCGTCCATCGAGCGACTGGCCGCGATCAACAAGCTGCTGGTGGCGGCCAAGGACCCCTATTGGGCCGAGCAGGTCGACATCCAGCGTCGCGTCGCCGAGGCGTGGCAGGTCTACGCCCAGGGCGACAAGGCCAAGGGCGTCGAGCTGCTGAGCGCGGCCGCCGCGGCCGAGGACCTCACCGACAAGTCGGCGGTCACGCCGGGACCGATCGCGCCGGCGCGCGAGTTGCTCGGCTTCATGCTGCTCGACGCCGGCCGGGCCACGGAGGCACAGGCGGCCTTCCAGGCGACGATGACCAAGGAGCCCGGCCGCTTCCTCGGGCTCTACGGCGCCGCCCGCAGCGCCGAAGCGCTCGGTGACAAGGCCGGCGCGGCGGCGCTCTACAAGAAGCTGGTCGAGCAGGGCACCGGCCAGAGCGACCGGCCGGCGCTCACGTACGCCCGCCAGCAGGCATCGTCGCGCTAGCGGTCAGCGCCGGCCCGGCAGCGCGGCGACGACGGCGGTGGTGACGTCGCCGGTCGTCGCTGTGCCGCCGAGGTCGGGCGTTCGCACCCGGCCTTCGGCCAGGACGGTCTCGATGGCGGCGACGATCTCGCGGCTGGCGTCCGCTTGCCCGAGATGGTCGAGCATCAGCGCCGCCGCCCAGATCGCGCCGATCGGATTGGCGACGCCGCGGCCGGCGATGTCGGGTGCCGAACCGTGGATCGGCTCGAACATCGACGGGTGCTCGCCGGTCGGGTTGAGGTTGGCGCCCGGGGCGACGCCGAGGCTGCCGCTCACCGCGGCGCCCAGGTCGGTGAGGATGTCGCCGAAGAGGTTCGAGGCCACCATCACGTCGAGGGTATGCGGATGGGTCACCATTCGGGCGGCCAGCGCGTCGACGTGGTAGCGCTGCACCGTCAGTCCGGGGAAGTCGCGGGCCACCTCGTCGACCACCTCGTCCCACAGCACCATCGAGTGCTGGAGGGCGTTCGACTTGGTGGCGCTGGCCAGCAGCCGGCGCGGCCTGGTCATCGCCAGCTGGCAGGCGTAGCGCACCACGCGCGCAATGCCGCGCCGCGTGAAGAGCCCGGTCTGTTCGGCCACCTCGTGCGGCGTGCCGCGGTGCAGGCGGCCGCCGAGCCCCGCGTACTCGCCTTCGGAGTTTTCGCGGACGCAGATCCAGTCGATGTCGGCCGGCGAGCGGTCGCGGAGCGGGCCCGGCACCCCGGCCAGCAGGCGCATCGGCCGCAGGTTGACGAACTGCTCGAAGCGCTGCCGGATCGGCAGGATCAGCTCCCACACCGAGACGTGGTCGGGAACCGAGGGTGCGCCGATGGCGCCCAGGAAGATGGCATCGGAACGGCGCAGCTGCTCCAGGCCGTCGGCCGGCATCATCCGGCCGTGCGCCAGGTAGTAGTCGCACCCCCACGGCAGGGTGATGGCGGTGATCGAGAAGCCGTGGCGCGCGGCCGCGGCCTCGGCCACGGCCAGCGCCGCCGGCGTGACCTCGGTGCCGATGCCGTCCCCGGCGATGACGGCGATGTCGTAGTGGCGATGTACTGGCATCGTCTGACTTCCCGGCGGCTCTGAAGAGCTGCCCTACGACCCGACGGCCGTAGGCAGAGCTTCAGCTCCGCCGAACGTGCACCTAGATTCCGGGCGGCGTGAAGCGGCCGTCGGCCGCCAGCCAGCCGCCATCCGCGTAGAGAATCGTGCCGGTCACGTAGCTGGCGGCATCCGACAGCAGGAACACCGTCGGGCCGGCCATTTCGTCGGCGTGCGCCCAGCGGTTCATCGGGTTCTTGGTGGCATACGCGTTGTACCACTCGGGCACCGCCTTGATCGGCGCGGTGAGCGGCGTCTCGATCACGCCGGGGCCGACCGCGTTGACGCGCACGCCCTGGGTGGCCCACTCGGTGGCCGCCGACTTGGCCAGCTGCAGGATGCCGGCCTTGGTCATCGAGTAGACCGACTGGCCCGGCTCGGTGACGATCGAGCGAATCGAGGAGAAGAGCACGATGCTGCCCGACTTCTGCGCGGTCATGATCCGCCCGGCGGCCATCAGCACGTTGAAGTTACCGCGCAGGTTCACGGCGACGACGCGATCGAACTCCTCGCCCGAGTACTTGAGGATCGACTTGCGGACGTTGATGGCCGGCGTGCACGCCAGGCCGTCGAGCCGGCCGTGCGTGGCCATCACCGCGTCGAGCACCGCGTTCAGGCCGGCCTCGTCGGTGATGTCCACGGCGGCGCTTTCCGCCGTGCCGCCGTCGGCGCGGATCGCCGCCGCGGTGGCCGCGGCGGCGTCGCCCTTGACGTCCCAGCACAGCGTCGTGCCACCCTGCAGCGCGACGCCCTTGGCCACCGACGCGCCGATGCCCGAGCCGGCGCCGATCACCACCACCACCTTGCCGTCCAGTCGAAACATGTCTGCCTTCACCGATCACTCCTTGTGGCGCGTGTCGCCACCCGTCATCGCCGGGCAGCTCTTCGGAGCTGCCACCGGGCAGAGTTGACGCTCCGCCCTGCCTCCGGGCAGAGCTGACGCTCCGCCCGGCAGCCCTATCCGGCCGCGGCCGGCGGCCGCCTCACCGCCATGACCACGACATAGGCCAGCGCCGCCGCCACCAGGCCGGCGAGGCTGGGGTTGAACCAGATGCTCCGCATCGCCCAGGGCTGCCCGTTGAGGTACAGCAGCGTGCCCATGCCGGCGGCGATCGACGCCAGGGCCTCCGGCGTGCCGGCGCGCCGGACGTAGAGACCGGCGACGATCGGCACGAACAGGCTCACGCCGAGCAGCGAGTAGAAGATCGACAGGGCCGCGATCACGTTGGGCAGGCGCACGGCGAGGAACACCCCGGCGAGCCCGCCGACCAGCGCCGCCACGCGGGCGATGCGCAGCACCTGGCCGTCGCTGGCGCGGCGGTTGACGAACCGCTTGTAGAGATCCTGCGACAGCGACGTCGAGAGCATGAACAGGATCGCGTCGCAGGTGCTGACCTCGGCGCTGAACACCGCCGCCAGGGCCACCGTGCCGACGAACCAGGGCAGCGACTGCACCAGCAGTGTCGGCAGCACCAGGTCGCGCTGGGCGAGGTCGGGGTGCAGGTGCCGGGCGGCCAGACCGAGCAGCAGCGGCACGAAGGCGAACAGCATCTGCGCGACGCCGGCGGCGCCGATGCCCAGCCGCACCGCCCGCTGGTCGGCGGCGCCGTACGCCTTCTGGACCAGGCCGGGCGAGATCACGAAGGCCGGCGTCAGCAGGGCCAGGAAGGCGTAACCGGAGCCGGGACCGCTGGAGAACCACGGGTCCCAGAAGCTCGGCGGCAACCCGGCGGTGGCGCCGATCCCTGCCAGTCCATCGGCGGCCGAGATGGCCAGCGGCACGGCGACGAGCAGCCCGACAAGGAGCACGACCAGCTGCACCGCGTTGACCCACGCCGAGCTCAGCAGGCCGCCGGCCGTGAAGTAGATGGTCATCGCGATGCCGCCGATGGCGGCGCCGACCGGCCGCGGGATGTCGGCGACCGCGGTGAGCACGGCCGCACCGGCGATGAGCTGGCCGGCGAGGATGGCCAGTGTCCCCAGCCAGATGAGCGACGACAACAGGCCGCGCACCAGTCCGCCGTAGCGGTACTCGAGGAAGTCGCCGGCGGTCAGGAACCCGTGGTCGGCGGCCGCCTGCCAGAGCTTCGGTCCGATCCAGAAGGCGAGAATCAGCGAACCAAGGCCGGCGGCGCCGTTCCACCACCAGGCGCTGACGCCGTCGACGTAGGCCTGGCCGGCGGCGCCGATCGTCGTGCCGGCGCCGATATTGGCGGCCAGCACCGTCGAGAAGACCAGTGGAGCCGTCAGCCGGCGCCCGGCGACGAAGAAGTCGGCGCTGCCGCGGACCCGCCGGCCCACCCAGACGCCGAACAGCGTCAGGCCGGCCGAGTAGGCGAGCAGGAGCGCGAGCTGGGCCGACCGATCCACGAACCAGCTATCGCTTCGGGAGGTCGCGCGCCGCCGGCAGATTCGGCAGGCTGGTGGCTTCGGTGGCGGCGCGGACGATGGCCCTGGCCATCACGTCGGCGGCCAGCGCGCCGATCTGCGTGACGTTGGCGGTGCCGGTCCAGCGGCCGGTGGCGAGCGAGAACACGGTGTCGCCGTCGCCCATGGTGTGCGACGGGAAGATGGCGCGCGCGAAGCCGTCGTCGGCCATCAGCGCCATCCGATTGGCTTCGGCCTTGGTGAGCCTGGCGTTGGTGGCGACCAGGCCGATCGTGGTGTTCTCCCCCGGCCGTGGCGCCTGCGGCGGCGGCCCGGCGCGAAGGATCTTCCGGGCGTCGGCCAGGGTGCCGTCGGGGTTGCGCACACCGGCGACGACCTGCGCGGTGTCCGGGTCGATGATGTCGCCGACGGCGTTGACGGCGACGATCGCGGCGACCACCAGGCCGTTGGGCATGACCATCGCGTAGCTGCCGAGCCCGGCCTTCATCGACCGGCCCGGCCCACCCGACTTGCCGACCGTGGCCCCGGCGCCGGCGCCGATCGAGCCTTCCTGCACCGGCCCGTTCGTGGCGGCGGCGGCGGCGCGATACCCGCAGTCGGCGGTCGGCCGCACCTTGGGATTGCCGCCCACCGGCAGGTCGAAGAGGATCGCCGCCGGGACGATCGGCACCTTGGCGATGCGGACGTCCCAGCCCATGTTCTGTTCCTCGAGCCAGCGCACCGTACCGGAGGCGGCGTCGAGGCCATAGGCGCTGCCGCCCGACAGCACCACGGCGTTCACCTTGTCGACCATGTTGCCCGGATCGAGCAGGTCGGTCTCGCGCGTACCGGGGGCGCCGCCGCGCTGCGCCACGCCGCCGACGGCGCCCTCGCCGTCGACGACGATGACGGTGCAGCCGGTCGGCCGCTCGGTCAGGGTGATCGAACCGACGCGCAACCCCTCGACGGCGGTGAGGCCGCGGCTGTCGGGTCCGGCCGAGCGCACCTGCGCGCTGACGAGCGCGACCGCGAGGGCTGCCATCGCCCACACCGTCGGTCGTGACGGCCGCACCGCTGGACTGTGTGACATCTGAAGACCTCGCACCCGCGATCGGGCGTTCCGATGGTACGTGATGCGCGTTCCGCCGGCAATGCGGGCGCCCGCACCCCGAACCCCGAGCCCCGAGCCCCGGTTCGGTTGATCCAAGATAGACGCGCGTGGCCGTGCATCCCGAGATCGTCCGTCGGGTGAGCGAGCGCGTCGACGACGCCGCCGAGGAGATCGTCGATTTCGCCGCCGCCCTCATCCGCATCCCCACCGTCAATCCACCCGGCGAGGAGTACGAGGCGTGCGCCCGCTTCATCGGCGAACGCCTGCGGGCCTTCGGCTTCGAGGTCGCCTACGTCGCCGCCGACGGCCGGCCCGAGCACACCAGGGCCCATCCCCGGGTGAACGTCATCGGCCGCCGCGCCGGCGCCAGCGCCCACCCGCTGGTGCACCTCAACGGCCACTTCGACGTCGTGCCCGCCGGCGACGGCTGGACCGTCGATCCCTTCGGCGGGCTGGTCCGCGACGGTCGCGTCTACGGCCGCGGCGCCTGCGACATGAAGGCCGGGATCGCCGCCGCCGTCTACGCTGCCGAGGCGGTGCGGCGGGCCGGCATCGAGCCGCCCGGCACCTTCGAGGTGAGCGGCACCGTGGACGAGGAGAGCGGCGGGCTGGCCGGCGTGCACCACCTCGCCGAGCGCGGCTGGCTCACCCGCGACAAGACCGACTTCGTCATCATCCCGGAGCCGCTCGACGTCGACCGCGTCTGCGTCGGCCACCGCGGCGTCTACTGGTTCGAGGTCGAGGCGCACGGCCGGATTGGCCACGGCAGCATGCCGTTTCTCGGCGCCAGCGCCATCGAGGGGATGGGGCAGTTCCTCCACCTGGTCGAACACGACCTCAAGCCGCGGCTGCAGAGCCGACGCACCGACGTGCCGGTGGTGCCGCCCGGCGCCCGCCACGCCACCATCAACACCAACGGCATCGAGGGCGGCCAGGCGGTGGACGGCGTGCAGACGCCGTGCGTGGCCGACCGCTGCCGCGCCGTCTTCGACCGCCGGTTCCTCCTCGAGGAAGGCCTCGACGCGACCCGCGACGAGATCGCCGCGCTGGTCGCCGCGGCCGGGCGGCTGGTGCCCAACATCCGCTTCGACCTGCACGACCGCCTGATCGTCCACCCGACCCGCACCCCCGACGACTCGCCGATCATCCCGGCACTGACCGGCGCCATCCGCACGGTGCTCGGCCGCGACGCGGCGCTGGTGGCCAGTCCCGGCACCTACGACCACAAGCACGTGGCGCGCGTCGCCGGCGTGCCGCACTGCGTGGCCTACGGGCCGGGCGAGCTCGTGCTGGCGCATCAGCCCGACGAGTACTGCGGCGTCGCCGATCTCGTCGCGGCCACCAAGGTGATCGCACTGGCGAGCTTGGAGCTCATGAGCTCGCCAGCGCGTGTAGAGCGGCTAGGGGCTAGCGGCTAGCGGCTCGTGAACTGACGCCCCAACACCGTTGCAGCGTGATCTTCTAGCCGCGAGCCGCTAGCCGCGAGCCGCTGGCAGGTTACTTTGCAGTGTCCAAGAACCCCGCCCACGCCTCCACCAGCGGCACCAGCGGGCCCTTCGTGATCGCGTAGGCGCGGGCCCAGGCGCGAGCCTGGGTGCGATCGGCGGCGATGGTCGCCGCGTTGGTGCTCGTCAGGTGACGCCGGTAGGTCGCATACACCCCGGCCGCCAGGGCCGGCCCGTCCTTGGCGCCGGGGCCGTTCAGGTAGGTGGACAGCGGCGGCAGTCCCTTGTCGGCGTCACCGGCCAGGGCATAGGCCAGCGCCAATGAGCGCGCGCTGCGGGCATCGGCCCGGGCCTCGGTGGTCTGTTCGAGCGGCGGGATCGCCGCCGCCGGCTGCCCGGCGCGGAGCCAGGCTTCGCCGGCCAGGCGTCCGAGCGCCGGCACCGAGGCCGGCGGCAGGCTCATCAGCAGGCCGGCCGCCTCCTGCTCGCGGTTCGCCAGCAGCAGGCAGGCGCCGAGCATGGCCCGCGCGGCGGCGAAACTGGCCTGGATCCGCATCGCCGTTTCGAACTGCGTCGCCGCCTGGGTGAGCTGTCCCTTGCCGAGGAAGTCCATGCCGCGGACGAAGGCCGCCACCCCCTGGTCGCCGGCGGCCAGCGCCGCCAGCGCCCCGTCGAGCATCTGCCCGCCGCGCGCCGTCTTGATCGCGGCCAGCACCTCGGGACGGCGGCCCTGCTCCGCGGCGGCCCACAGCGCCGCGGTGGTCGTCGCGTCGAGCAGATCGTCCCTGGCGACGGCCGGCAGCGAGGCGAGGATCGCGGTGAGCAGTTCAGGCGGCGCCCCGGCCCCGCGTCGCGCGGTCATCATCGCCGCGGTCTCGGCGCGCGGGGCGATGACGCGGAACGGCCGGGTGAGGGCGCCCCGTTCGGCCCCGGCCTCGGTGAAGCTGACGCGGGCGATGTAGCTGCCGGGCGGAATCGCGCCCACCGGGATGCGCCCCTGCGCCACCCGTACCTCGGGCGAGGTGCCGACGCCCACCGCCATCGGCGCCGCGGCGAGAGCCGGTCCCGACTCGTCCTTCAGCACCTCGATACGGGCTGCGACCTCGCCGGCGCCAGCGGCGGGCGCATAGGCCTCGGCGAGCGCCACCAGCACGCCGTTGTCCACACGCGGTTCGACGGCCGGCGCCAGCGACGCCGCGCCGGGGGCCGGCTCGGCGGCGAGCAGCAGGTCGCCCACGGCGAGCGTGTCGCCGTTCATGCTCCAGGCCGTGACGTTGCGCTCGACGCTGCCGACCTGCTTGTCGGCGTTGGCGATGCCGACGCGCAGCCGGTATTCGCCGGGATCGACGGTGATGCTGCCGGCGTAGACCACGCGCGATTCGTCGCCTTCGACCGTCGGGAGGTCGCGCGGTTCGGCGTTGGCGGCGATCACGCGGCCGTCCTTGGTGGCCACCACCAGGCCGGTGGCGAAGGCCAGCGACTCGGTGGCGCCGCGCTCGGCTTCGGCGGCGACCAGCACGCGCACCTTCGACGACCCCGGCTCCTTGTAGGTCCACGTCGACATCCGCAGGGCCACGCCGGTGGCCGGCGCCGGGGACTTCAGCGTGCGGCTCAGCGCCTCGACCGGCGTGGCGGCGGGCGGGCCCTCGGGGGCCAGGAAGGTGCGCCGGGCCTGCAGGGTCAGGCCGCGCCGCACCGTCTTGACCTCGATGCGGTGCCGGCGGCCGTCGCGGTCCCCCGGCGTCGGTTCGACGCCGAGCAGGTAGTAGCCGGCCAGCGCCATCTCGATCCGCCGGAAGGCGAACTCGCCGCTGCTCACGATGCGGTGCAGGGTGCCGCGGGCCATGCCGGCGAGGATCTCCAGCCCTTCCTCCTGCAGGCGGCGATCGGCGTTGGCGGTGGTCGGCCGCTGCGCTTGTGACGCGTCGAACAGCGGTACGTCGAGCAGCAGCACGTCGAGCGAGGCGCGGACGTCGGCGGCGATCCGGCCGATGAGCTCGAGCTCGCTCCCCAGCCCCTCGAGGACCAGCCCTTCCGAGATGAGGATGACCGACTTGGGGCCGTCGAGGGCGCCGAGACTGCTGATCACGGCCTGGATCGCCGAGATGGAGCGGTCGGTCTGCTGCCGCTGATCGCCGACGATCTCGCTGGCTTCCTGCTCGACGTCGCGCTCGCAGCGCTCGAGGTCGGCGGCCCCTGCCACTCCGGCGCACTCGCGCAGGATGACCTGGGCGATGAGCAGCGCGTCGCTCTGCCGGTAGATGGCGAACGCCTCGGTGAGCGAGATGTTGAAGCGCCGCCGCACCGGAGTGTTGCGGCCGGTGACGCGCAGCATCGCCTCGCGGACCTTGGCGTGGTCGAGCGTGAAGTCGACCAGTTCACCGGGCGCCGGCACCGCCACCAGGGCGATGCGGTCGTTGGGCTGCAGCCGATCGACGAACTTCAGCGCGTTCTGCATCAGCGGCCGCGCTCCGCCGAAGCGGATGTTGCCCTGATCGACCAGCAGCAGGATCGCCCGCCCCGGCGTCTCGTCCCGTCCGCCGTTGGTGCTGATGGCGGTCTCGGGTGCCGCAGCCGCGGCGCGGTTGTCGAAGGTCGGCCGCCGCTGGCCGGCGACCACCGGGTCGTAGAGCGTGATGTATTCCGAGGTCAGCACCTGGCGCGGCCGGCCGTCGACCTCGACCGTGAAGTCGGCGGCGGTCAGGTCGGTGACCTGCCGGCCGTCGCGATCCACCACCGTGACGTCCACCGGCAGCACTTCGACGCCGGTGCGGAACACCGGCTCCTGTCCGGGAGCGGCGGGTGACGAGGGCGGCGGCGCTGGTGCCGGCGGCTGCGGTGCCTGGGCCGCGGGCGCCACGGCGGCGCCGAGCGCGGCCACGAGAGCCAGGGCGAAGCGGGACGGCATGGCGACCTCGCGAGCCAGACGCGCCGGCGGGCGCGGCACGGGCGTCTGTCGTGCCCGCCATTTAACCCGATCTCCCGGTGCCGATGCGAGCTGAACGGCGATCCGCCGCGAGGCCCCGGGGGCGGTGCGGACGCTCCGGTATGATCGGGGGTCATGCCCGCACGCGACGTGCTCATCGTGGGGGGCGGGCCGTCGGGTCTCGCCACCGCCATCGCCTGCCGCCACCACGGTCTGGACTACCAGGTGCTCGAGCAGGGTGCCCTGGTCGACGCCATCGTGCGGTTTCCGCTCAACATGGTGTTCTTCACCACGCCCGAGCTGCTCGAGATCGGCGGCGTGCCGTTGACCTCACCCTACGAGAAGCCGACCCGCGCCGAGGCACTGCGCTATTACCGCAAGGTGACCGACCTCTTCCAGCTGCAGGTGGCCCTCCACGAACGGGTGCTCGCCGTCGAGGCCGACGGGGCCGGCGACGCGCCCGTCTTCCACGTCGCCACGCGCAGCCGCCTGGGAGTGGAACGCGTCCGCCAGGCGCGCGCCGTGGTGCTGGCCATGGGCTACTACGACCGGCCCAACCGGCTCGACGTGCCCGGCGAGGATCTGCCACACGTCTCGCACTACTTCAGCGAGCCGCATCCCTACTATCGCCAGCGGGTCGTCGTCGTCGGCGGCAAGAACTCGGCGTGCGAGGCGGCGCTCGAACTGCATCGCAACGGCGCCCACGTCACCCTGGTGCATCGCGGCGACACGCTCGGCGACTCGGTCAAGTACTGGGTCCGGCCGGACGTCGAGAACCGCATCAAGGAAGGCTCGATCGAGGCGCGCTTCGCCACCCGCGTGGTCGAGATCCGCCCCACCGAGGTGGTGGTCGAGTCGGCGGCCGGCCGCGAGACCCTGGCCGCCGACGCCGTGCTGCTGCTCACCGGCTACCGGGCCGACCCGGAGTTCCTGCGGCGCATCGGCGTGGAGATGGACCCGGTGACGCTGGTGCCCCGGCACGACCCCGAGACGTTCGAGACCAACGTCGCCAACCTGTTCATCGCCGGCGGGCAGCTGGCCGGGGTCCGGACCGGCACCATCTTCATCGAGAACGGCCGGTTCCACGGCGAGAAGGTCGCCCAGGTCCTGGCCGGACGATTCGCCCGCTGAGCCCGGCAGGCGGCCGCTCTGAAGAACTGTCGTCCGCGTCTCCGCAGAGCCGCCCTGCCTGGCCGTAGGGCAGGCCTGCCGGGCGGGCGTTCACGACGTGCGGGTCCGGCCGACGACCAGCCCGGTGAGCGTCACCGTGGGCGCGTCATGCCACGCCGCCTGCAACTGCGCGTCGTCCAGCCAGCGGGTGAGCGGCAGGACCCGCGCGTCCACCGCGATCGGCACGTCGTGCACGAAGGGATTCGGCTCCACCAGCAGATGGCAGGTGTCGAGCAGCCGCATCGTCCACGGCCCCAGCACTTGCGGCTCGGTCCAGGCGTTGCAGAACGCCAGCGACGCCAGATCGCCGAGCCGCACGTAGACGTAGTCGCGGACCAGTGCCTCGATCGGCAGGCCGCTGGCGACGACGAGTCGGTCGCGCGCCGCCTCCATCCCGGCGAAGAACGCCGCCCACTCGGGGTCGGGACGGAAGCGGTCGTAGACCGACAGGGCATGGTGGGCGACCAGGGCCGCGGTCCACGGCGCGTCGGCCAGTCCGGCCAGCGCACGCGGCCACACGGCTTGCTTGACGGCCGTCGGCACCCCGACGAAGTCGCGGATTGCCCCGGTGGCCGGATCGCAGGTCGGCGCCGCGTCGGGCTCCCGCCAGCCATCGTCGTGAGCGGCGACCGCGTGCAGGATCGCCTCGCGGCGGTCGGCCTCGGCGAGGGAACTCCACCGCGCCATGATCCGGCCCGCCAGCGCCGCATGGTCAGGCTGGGTGATGAGGTGCCGGACGCCATCGGCCGGCCGGACGATCATGAGGCGCGCAGCCGGCCGTCGCCGACCAGGACGCTGGTGCCGCCGACCTCGACGCGGGTGACGTCCTGGCCGGCGACCGCCAGCCGGATGTGCACCCGGCTCGGCCGCCCCATCTTCACGCCCTGGGCGCTCGTGATCGCGCCGGCGGCGGCCGCCGGCACCAGCCCGTGCCGCACCAGGTAACAGCCGAGCGGGCCGCTCGCCGATCCGGTGGCCGGATCCTCGGCGCCGGTCGCGCCGACCATGCGGCTGTAGACGGTGGCCCCGTCGGGGCCGGCCTCGGTCGTGAAGACGAAGATGCCGCGTCGGGCCACACCGGCCGCCGTGAACAGCGCGTCGAGTTCGCGGCCGTTCATCTGCACGGCGTCCACCGCGGCGCGGCTGATGAGCGGCGCGAAGAAGAACGCCGACCCGCACGACACCTCCTGCACCGGCAGCGTGGCGACGAGCTGGCCGGCCTCGAGGCCCATGGCGGCGGCCAGGGCCGGCGTGGCGGGCATCGACGGCCCGTAGACCGGCGGGCGCTGCGTCATCCAGGCGAAGCGCAACCGCGGCCCGTCCCACTCGAGGGTCACCGGCGTCGGGCCGATGCCCAGGCCGAAGGTGAACTCGGTGCGTCCCGCCGCGATGCGGCCCTCGTCGGCGAGGGCGAACACCGACCCGATGACCGGGTGGCCGGCGAAGGGCATCTCGTTGCCGGCGCGCCCGAAGATGCGCAGGCGGACGTCGGTTCCGGGCGCCTCGGCCGGAAACACATAGGTGCACTCCGAGTAGTTCATCTCGCGGGTCATCGCCGCCATCGCCTCGGTGGCCAGACCCGCCGGCTCCATGAACACCGCCAGCTGGTTGCCGGTGTGCGGCCGGTCGGTGAAGACGTCGTAGTGCAGGTAGCGACGCAGGTTGGGCAGCCGGGCGGCGGCATCCTGTGCAGCGGCCGCACGGCGGGCGTGGGCGGGCGCAGGCAGAGCCGCGACGGTCGTTCCGGCGGCCAGGGCAAGCCATTGCCGTCGGCTGAGCGTCGTCATGGCGGCGAGTGTAGCGCGTCTCGGGGGGCTCGCCGCCAGCCGCCAGCCGCTAGTCAATGTCGCAACCCGCCGTCGGGCCGCTGCCGGAGCAGCAGTTTCATCTCGACCAGCTCGATGAGCGTGCGGCAGCGTTCCAGCGGATCCGGACGTTCGAGCAGCGCCTGCTTCTCGACCGGCTCGAGTTCGAGGTACTGCGACAACGCGTTGACCAGCTCGTCGTCGGCCATGTCACGGGGCAGGCGGGCGGCGCCGTCGCCGGTCGTCGCCGATTCCAGGATCGCCTCCAGGCGGCGCCGTTCGGCGCGCAGCGTGTCCTGCGTGTGCGCGTCGAGCGTCTCCTCGAGCGGCGTGACGTGGGCGATGCGATAGAGCACGCCGTCGGTCGGCGGCTCCTCGACGTCGATCCGGAACTTCTCGAGCCCGCGCAGGATGAGGTTGAAGCGGCCGTCGGCCTGGCGCTCGACGTGGGTGATGAGGCCGGCGCAGCCGACCGGATACACCGGCGGCCGGCCCTCGTACTCCGCCTCGTAGTCGGGCCGCAGCAGGGTCATGCCGATGATCCGGTCGCCGTCGAGCGCCCGCGCCACCATCTGCCGGTAGCGCGGCTCGAAGACGTGCAGCGGCAGGAACACCGTGGGGAAGAGCACCACCGTCGGCAGCGGGAAGAGCGGCAGGAGCGGTGGCAGCATCGGCGGTGGCGGGGACCCGGACCGACGGCGGCCGGATCCCCTTCTGGGCTACCGAGGGTCCGCGGGCGGCAGATCCGGGACGTTGGGCGAGGTCCGGGGGCCGAGCGGGCACACCACGCCGGGGTTGAAGGCGAAGATCGCCGGTGGCCCTCCGACGAGGCCGTTGCCGGCATTGTCGGCGTAGAACCCGTTGAAGTCCGGGAGCTGGATCACCGCCCGCGTGTGGAGACCGTGGCCGGCGTCGTTGATGGTGGTGAAGCCGAACATGATGCGCCCGTCGGGTTGCTGCACGGCGACGCCGGTGACCGGCCAGCGGCGGAGTGTGCCGGCGCAGACCTCCTCGTAGCCGACCAGGTCGAACATCCCGCCGGGCCGCGCGGTGATCGTCAGGTTGACGACGGCGCCGTAGGGCTGGAGCTGCCACCGAAACGTGCCCAGGTTCTGGGCCTGGGCGGGCACCGCGAGGGCGCCCCAGACGAACGACGCAACGAACAGAGCAGAGAGTGAGCGCATGGACGAGACCTCCACCGGAGAGTGGTGCCGAAGGCTGAACCGTGTCGGGGGAACGCGCTGATTCTATCCAACCCGACCCGCCGGCCGCGCCGGCTCAGTGGATGGTTCGTGTCTTCTTGTCCAGATAGTCCATCAGCACGTACTGGCCCAGGGTGTGCGGAGTCGTGAAGTAGGCCTTGCCCCGGCACATCGCCGCGACGCGGCGCACGAAGGCGACCAGGTCGTAGTCGCGGGCGAGCATGAACGTGTTGATGAGGATGCCGGCCTTGGCGCAGGCCGACACCTCGCTGAAGGTCTCGCGGATGACGAACGGATCCAGGCCGAAGGCGTTCTTGTAGACCCGGCCGTCGGGCTGGGTGATCGCCGACGGCTTGCCGTCGGTGATCATGATGATCTGGCGCATGTCCTGGCGCTGCTTCTCGAGCAGCCGCCGCGCCAGCTTCAGTCCCTCGCGGGTGTTGGTGTAGTAGGGGCCGACCCTGACCCGGCCGAGTTCGCGGAGCGGAATCTCCTCGGCGCTGTCGTGGAACAGCACGGCGCGCAGGGTGTCGCCCGGATACTGGGTGCGGATGAGTTGCGACAGCGCCATCGCCACCCGCTTGGCCGGCGTGAAGCGATCCTCGCCGTAGAGGATCATGCTGTGCGAGCAGTCGAGCATGATCACGGTGGCGCAGGAGCTCTGATACTCCCCCTGGGCGACCATCAGGTCGTCGTAGGTGATGTCGAGCGCGCCCGGGTCGCCGGGGGCGTCGCCGGCGTCGCGATGGGCGCGGGCGACCGCATTCAGCACCGTGGCGCTGGCATCGAGGTTGAGGGTGTCGCCGAATTCGTAGGGCTTGGGCGCGCCGCTGGCCTCGACGCCGGTGGCCATGTCGCGGGTGTCGTGGCGCCCGGCGGTGGCGTGGCCGACCGACCCGAGCAGGTCGCGCAGGGCGCGGAACCCCAGGAAATCGAGTGCCTTGTCGGTGACCTCGAAGCGCGCCTCGCCGGCCTCGCCCTCGCCCCCGCCGCCCGCCTGCGCCCGCCGTTGACGTTCCTGCTCGAGCTCCGGCGAGGGCGTGATGTAGCCGGCCTCCTGCATCCGCTCCATCAGCTGCTGGACCAGCTCGTCGAGCTGCTCCTTGGCGGTCGCGGCATCCTCGCCGAAGAGCTGCTCCAGCAGGTCGTCGGGCAGCAGGCCGCCGTTCAGGAGTGCGTCGAGGATGGCATCGTGCAGCGCCTGCATGGTGCGGTCGCCGTCGAGCGAGCCGTCGCCGTACGGGCTCTGGAACCCGCTCGACAGCAGCATCTCCGACAAGGTCGACACCAGTTCCTCCATGTCGACTTCGTCGGCCAGGCTCGGCACGTACTTGCCGTACTTGAACTTCATCTCAGTTGTAATACCGCTTCTTCTTGCCCGGCCTCGGCTCGTCGTCCTCCTCGTCGAGGGCGATGGCCGGCGCCTGGCGGATGGTGGTCGGCCGGCGGACCGGCTCGGTGCCAACGTAGCCGCCGGCGTCGGTGCGGCCGATGCGCTTCTGCGCGTACAGCCCTTCCAGGACGAAGTCCACCGCGGCGGCGACCACGGGTGCCGGGGCGCCCTTGGCCAGGCCGGCCCGCCCGGCCAGGTCGATGAGCCCGGGGACCTTCGACGCCTCGACGACCAGCGCCGAGGCCGGCAGGCCGTCGCCGAGCAGCACCGAGCCGCCGTTGTCGAACCAGGCGACGGTCGCCGACGGGTCGGCGTCGACGAAGTAGCCGTCGAACACCTGGGCGACGGCGCCGCGAATCAGCTCGCGGGCGACGGCATCGGCGCCCTTCAGCTCGCCCTCGTATTCGAGCTCGATCTTGCCGGTGATCGACGGCAGCGCCGCATAGAGGTCGGTCACCCGCGGCACGACCAGCCCTTCGCCGGCCGACAGGGCCCGCCGCTCGGCGTTGGACATCACGGTCTCGAGCGCGCTGATCGGCAGGCGCTGGCTGACGCCGGAGCGGCGGTCGACGCGGCGGTCCTGGCGGGCCTGGAAGGCCACCTCCTCGACCACCTCGCGCACATAGGGCGGCACCTCGGCCTTCAGGCCGCGCTCCACCCAGGCCTCCTGCGCCGTCACCTCCATGGCCTGGGCCCGCGACGCCAGGTAGTGGGTGCGGATCTCGGCGCCGATGCGGTCCTTGAGCGGCGTGATGATCTTGCCGCGGGCCGTGTAGTCCTCGGGGTTGGCGGTGAAGACCAGCATCACGTCCAGGGGCAGGCGGACGGGGAAGCCTTTGATCTGGACGTCGCCCTCCTGGAGGATGTTGAACAACCCGACCTGGACCTTGCCGGCCAGATCGGGCAGCTCGTTGATGGCGAAGAGGCCGCGGTTGGCGCGCGGCAGCAGGCCGAAGTGCATGGCCAGCTCCGAACCGAGCTGCAGGCCGGACCGCGCCGCCTTGATCGGATCGATGTCGCCGATGAGGTCGGCGATGGTGACGTCGGGCGTCGCCAGCTTCTCCACGTAGCGGGCCTCGCGCGGCCGCCACTCGATCGGCAGGTCGTCACCCTCGGCGGCGACCAGGGCCCGGCCGTGCGCCGACAGCGGCGCCAGCGGGTCGTCGTGGATCTCGCTGCCCGGGACCACCGGAATCGCCTCGTCGAGCAGGTCGACCAGAGCCCGGATGAGACGCGTCTTGGCCTGTCCGCGCAGCCCGAGCAGGATGAAGTGGTGGCGGGCGAGGATGGCGTTGACGAGCTGCGGAATCACCGTCTCGTCGTAGCCGACCACCCCGGGGAAGAGGCGCTCGCCGGCGCGCAGCTTCGCCATCAGGTTGTCGCGGACTTCGTCCTTCACCGGACGCCGCGGAATCTCGCCGCGGCTGACCGCCGCCTTCAGGGCGCCCAGCGTGGCCGGCCGTGCCGTCTTCGTCATGTGGCTATTATGACGCCGTGAGTCGGGCAGAGGGTGTTCCGCGGCCGGCGGTGTTCGCCGCCGACCGGCCGCTGGTGTTCGGCCATCGCGGCGGCGCGAAGCTCGGCCCCGAGAACACGCTGCCGGCCCTGACCCGGGGACTGGCGGCCGGCGCCGACGGCGTCGAGATCGACGTGCGACGGTCGCGCGACGGCGTCGCGGTCGTGATCCACGACGCCACTCTCGACCGCACCACCGACCGCACCGGCCCGGTGGAGGCGTGCACCGCCGCCGAGCTGGCCGCCGTCGACGCCACCTGCCGGTTCGTACCCGCCGCCGACGTCGCCTGGACGCCGACCCGTGCCGGCGTCGTCCCGCTCGCCGCGGTCCTCGAGGCGTTCCCCGCCGCCCGGATCATCGTCGAGGTCAAGGACGACAGCGTCGAGCTGGCGCGAACCGTCGCCGATGTCGTGCGCGCGGCGCGGGCGGTGCCGCGCGTGTGCATCGGGTCGTTCCACCGCCCGGTGGTGCGGGCGGTGCGGGCCTGGGCGCCGGAGATCACCACCAGCGCCTCGCAGCCCGAGGCGCGGCGGCTGCTGTTGCGGTCGCATCTGCGCTGGCCGCGGCTGACCGCGCCGCCGTTCGCGGCGCTGCAGGTGCCGCAAACCGCCGGCCGCCTGACGGTCATGTCCCCGGCCTTCGTCCGCCAGGTCCATCGCGAGGGCTGCGTCGTGCAGGTCTGGACCGTGGACGCTCCCGACGACGTCCGCCGGCTGTTCGACTGGGGGGCCGACGGGGTCATCGCCGACCGGCCCGACCTGGTGGTGCCGGTTCGCGACGAGTGGCACGAGCGGCGGACGCCTCGCCGTCAGTAGTCGGTCAGCGGCCCACCCGGCGTCGCGGCGCGCAGGGCGTTGAGCACCGCCGCCAGATCGATGGCCTCCTGCGCCACCGCCCCGGCCACCGGCGGCAGCAGCCCGACGGCCGCCAGGCCCATGCCGGCGACGCTGAGTGCCATGCCGCCGACCGCGCTCTGCAGCGCCACCCGGCGCATCCGCCGGGCGATGTGCAGCAGCTCGTCGACGCGCTGCAGCGAGGTGTCCATCACCACGGCGCCGGCGGCTTCGGCGGTGATCTCGCTCTGGTGGCCGAAGGCCAGGCCGACCGTGGCGGTCACCAGCGCCGGCGCGTCGTTGATGCCGTCGCCGATGAAGATGGTCGGCGCCCGGGCGACCTCGGCCCGGGTGATCGCCACCTTCTGCTCCGGCGTGCACTCGGCGTGCACCTCGGTGATGCCGACGCGCTCGGCGAGGTAGCGCACCTCGGCGGCGCGATCGCCCGAGACGAGCAGGATGCGATCGAGCCGATGCCGCGGACCGAGGTGGCCGATGAAGGCCCGGCTGTCCTCACGCGGCGCGTCACGGAAGCGGAAGGTCGCGGCCAGGCGATCGTCGACGACGACGACGCACTCCAGGCCGGGAGCGATCGGCGGCAGCGCCGCGCCCAGGCCGAGCCGCTCGGCGTGGGTGCGGCCGAGGATGCGGACGGTATGGCCCTCGACCTCGCCCGTGAGCCCCTGGCCGGGCGGCTCGTGCAGGCCGGTGGCGTCGGCCAGCACCAGCCCCTCGGCCCGGGCGGCCTCGAGCAGCGGCCGCGCCAGCGGATGCTTCGAGTACTGCTCCAGGCTGGCGGCCAGGCGCAGCACCTCGGCGCCGTCGGCGCCTGGCGCGCTGACCCGGTCGGTCAGCGCCGGCTGTCCGTAGGTCAGGGTGCCGGTCTTGTCGAGCACCATCGTGCGGCAGCGGTCGATGGTCTCGAGGACGGCCGGGTCACGCACGACGATGCTGCGCCGCGCGGCCAGTGAGATGGCGCCGATGATCGCCACCGGGATGGCGATGAGCAGTGGACAGGGCGTGGCGACGACCAGCACGGCCAGGAACCGCACCGGGTCGCCGCTCCAGGCCCAGGCGGCCAGCGCGATGGCGACCGCCAGCGGCGTGTACCAGGCGCCGAGCTGGTCGCCGAGCCGACGCAGGCGCGGCCGCCGCTGCTCGGAGTCGCGCATGACGTGCATGATGCGGGCGTAGCGCGAGTCGACGGCCAGCCGCACCGCCCGGATGGTGAGCGCGTGTTCGCCGTTGATCGCCCCGGAGAAGACGTCGCTGCCCGGCGCCTTCGGCATGAGGTACGGCTCGCCGGTGAGGTAGGACTCGTCCATCACGCCGTGGCCGTCGATGACGACGCCGTCCACCGGCGAGATCTCGTGCGGAAACACGACCACGTGATCGCCGACGCGCACCTCGTCGAGGGCGACGTCGCGGACGTGCCCGTCCTCGCGGCGGTGGGCCGCCGACGGCATGCGCCGGGCCAGCGCCTGCAGCACCGACGAGGCGCGGCCGACCGCGTAGGCTTCCAGGGCCTGGCCACCCGACAGCATCAGGACCACCAGGGCCCCGGCCAGGTACTCGCCGAGGAGCGTCGCGGTGACGATCGAGATTCCGGCCAGCAGATCGGCGCCGAACTGACCGCGGAGGGCCGAGCGTGCCAGGGTGACGACCAGTGGAAGGCCGCCCGCCGCCAACACGACCAGCAGCGGGGCGCGGACCAGTGCCGGCGTCCCGCCGCCGGCGGCGACGGCCAGCGACGCGGCGATGCCGGCCACGGCCAGGCCGGCAATCCAGGTCTCGCGCGTCGCCATCACTTTCGTTGGCACCGCTGTCAGCATCGCACGGGGCCTGGATCCGCCGACGCGCCCTGACGCTTTACCTCAGCCGTGCATTTCGGGCAGCATGGACGGCTCACGTTGGTGTCCGGCCGGCAACGGGCGTCACAGCGACGCCCGGCAGGGGCCGCGGCACGGGGAGGCAGGCATGCGGCGGATCGTCTTGGGGATGGGAAGCGTGGTACTCGGCGTGGCGCTCGTGGTGCCGGCGGTGGCGGCACGCCAGGGACAGGATCTGGCAGTCATCGACACGACGATGAAGGCGGTCGGTCCGGCGTTCGGGGCGGCGCGCAAGGCGCTCGAGGCCGGCGACATGGCCGCGGCCAAGACCGCCGCCGAGTCGCTGTCGAAATCGTTCGTCGAGACCGAAGCGTTCTTCAAGAGCCATGGCAAGGCCGACGGCGTCGAGTGGGCGCAGGGCGCCAAGAAGGCGGCCGACGCGGTTGCGGCGGCAATGTCGCCCGACGCCGCGAAGGCGCCGGCGGGCGAACTCGGCAAGTTCTGCCAGGGCTGCCACACCAAGTACCGCGACAAGTCGGCCGACGGGAGCTTTACGTTCAAAGCGGGCGCCTGACGGCATCGTTCTGCCCCAGCGGCTGGGGCGGGCGGCCAGCGGCTGGACCCGAGCCAAGAGGCCCGGTGGACATCCACCGGGCCTTTGTCTGTTCGTACGGCGTGACAGCGTGATTCGCCTGGCCGCCAGCCGCTAGCCCCGAGCCGCCAGTCGAAGTGCGCGGCCGAACACGTCGTCATACATCGAGGCCGTGACCTTCCCCGTGTGCGTGTTCTGCCGCGACGGGTGAAAGCATCCGACGAGCGTCAGTCCGGCCGGCCCTGGCGTCCCCTCCGGCGCCGGGCGCGCCACGGCGCCGTGGCCGAAGACCGGGCGCGGGCGGGGCAGGGCCACTTCGCCAGCGGCCAGGGCCAGCCAGGCATCCCATGCCACTTTGCCGAGGGCCACGACCACCCGCAGCCGGGGCAGGGCCGCGACTTCTGCCGCCAGGTGTGGGCGGCACGCCGCCAGCTCATCGGGCAGCGGCTTGTTGGCCGGCGGCGCGCAGCGCGCCGCGGCGGCGATGTACACCCCGCGCAGGCGCAGGCCATCATCGGCGCGCTCCGAGGTGACGCGGTTGGCCAGCCCCGCGCGGTGCAAGGCGGCGAACAGGAAGTCGCCCGACCCGCCGCGCCCGTCGCCCGTGAACACCCGCCCGGTCCGGTTGGCGCCATGGGCCGCCGGGGCCAGGCCGAGCAGGAGCAGTCGGGCCTCCGGATCGCCGAACCCGGGGACCGGCTTCCCCCAGTAGGTCTCGGCGCGATACGCGGCGCGCCTGGTCCGGGCGACCTCTTCGCAGTAGGCCCTCAGCCTGGGGCAGGCGGTGCAGCGCACGATGTCGCGCTGCGCGCGAGCCAGGGCGGTCGAACCGATAAGACGACGGGGGGCGGACGCTGGCGGCATCGGATGTCTCGAAGTTGTCTCAGCGCCGGTCGGTGGCGCGAAGTGCCCTGCTTGCTACGGTTTGAGTCAGCTGGCTACAATGGGTCGGATCGCCTGGACGTGACGAAAGGGTAATTGGACACATGAGGAATACTGCCCCGTCGGATGCCGCCGAACTCGAGGCCCTCGAAAATCGCGAGTGGCTCGAGTCCCTGGACTACGTCCTGAAGTCCGGCGGCCCGGCCCGCGTCGGCCGGTTGCTCGGCGAACTCGGCCGCCACGCGCACGCCAGCGGCGTCAAACTGCCCTTCACCGCCAATACCCCCTACATCAACACCATCCACGCCGACGAGCAGGCGCCGTATCCCGGCAGCCGCGAGATCGAGCGCCGCATCAAGAGCCTGGTGCGCTGGAACGCCATGGCGATGGTGGTCCGCGCCAACCGGCACGAGGACGGCATCGGCGGCCACATCTCCACCTACGCGTCGGCGGCCACGCTCTACGAGGTGGCCTTCAACCACTTCTTCCGCGGTCGCGACGGGCACGACGGCGACATGGTGTACTTCCAGGGGCACGCCTCGCCGGGCATCTACGCCCGGGCGTTCCTCGAAGGCCGGCTCAGCGCCGAGCAGCTCGAGAACTTCCGCCGCGAGCTGCAGCCCGGCGGCGGCCTGTCGAGCTACCCGCACCCGTGGCTGATGCCCGACTTCTGGGAGTTCCCGACGGTGTCGATGGGCCTGGGGCCGATCATGGCCATCTACCAGGCGCGTTTCAACCGCTACCTCGAGGACCGCAAGTTGAAGCCGGTCAGCGACGCCAAGGTGTGGGCGTTCCTCGGCGACGGCGAGACCGACGAGCCCGAGGCGCTCGGCGCCATCACCCTGGCGTCGCGCGAGAAGCTCGACAACCTGATCTTCGTCATCAACTGCAACCTGCAGCGCCTCGACGGCCCGGTGCGCGGCAACGGCCAGATCATCCAGGAGCTCGAGGCGATCTTCCGCGGCGCCGGCTGGAACGTGATCAAGGCGATCTGGGGCTCGGAGTGGGATGCGCTGCTGGCCGCCGACCACGAGGGCCGGCTGGTCCGGCGCATGGGCGAGATCGTCGACGGCGAGTACCAGAAGTACGCCGTCGAGTCCGGCGCCTACGTCCGCAAGCACTTCTGGGGCGCCGACCCGGCGCTGCTCGAGATGGTCGAGCACCTGTCGGACGAGCAGCTCAAGAAGCTGACGCTCGGCGGCCACGACCCGATCAAGGTCTTCAACGCCTTCAAGCGCGCCACCGACACCAAGGGCCAGCCCTCGGTCGTGCTCGCCCGCACCATCAAGGGCTACGGCATCGGCGAGGCCGGCGAGGGCAAGAACGTCACCCACAACCAGAAGAAGATGAACGACCGCGAGGTGATGGAGTTCCGCACCCGCTTCGGCATCCCGATCTCGGACGACGAGGTCGCCAACGCGCCGTTCTACCGTCCGCCGGCCGACTCGGTCGAAGCCAAGTACATCGCCGAGCGTCGCCAGGCGATGTTCGGGGCGGTGCCGGCGCGGCGCGAGCGGGCCGAGCCGATCGCCGCCGACCTGTCCGAGGCGTTCGCCGAGTTCCTCACCGGCACCGAGGGCCGCACCGCATCGACCACGATGGTCTTCGTGCGCATGCTGTCGAAGCTGCTGCGCGAGGAGAGCATCGGCAAGCTGGTGGTGCCGATCGTGCCCGACGAGGCCCGCACCTTCGGCATGGAGGCGCTGTTCCGCCAGGTCGGCATCTACGCCCACGCCGGCCAGCTCTACGAGCCGGTCGATCGCGACACGCTGCTCTATTACAAGGAAGCCGAGGACGGCCAGATCCTCGAAGAGGGCATCAACGAGGCCGGCTCGATGTCGTCGTTCATCGCCGCCGGGACCGCCTACGCCACCCACGGCATCAACACGATCCCCTTCTACATCTTCTATTCGATGTTCGGGTTCCAGCGAATCGGCGACCTGGTGTGGGCCGGCGCCGACATGCGCATGCGCGGCTTCGTCGTCGGCGGCACGTCGGGCCGCACGACACTGAACGGCGAGGGCCTGCAGCACGAGGACGGCAACAGCCACGTGCTGGCCCTGCCGGTGCCGACCTGCCGCGCCTACGACCCGACCTTCGCCTACGAGCTGGCGGTGATCATCGAGGACGGCATCAAGCGGATGTACGGCGATCAGGAGAAGATCTTCTACTACCTGACCGTGATGAACGAGCAGTACGCGCATCCGCCGATGCCCGAGGGCGCCCGCGACGGCATCCTGAAGGGGATGTACGTGGTCAAGCCGACCGGCAAGCCCAAGGCCAAGCTGCGCGCGCAGCTGTTCGGCAGCGGCACCATCCTGAACGAGGCGCTCAAGGCCCAGCAGATCCTCGAGGAGAAGTACCACGTCGGCGCCGACGTGTGGAGCGTGACCAGCTACGGCAACCTGTATCGCGACGGCCACGCCTGCGACCGGTGGAACCGGCTGCACCCGGCCGAGACGCCGCGGGTGCCCTACGTGACCCGGGCGACCCAGGACGCGCCGGGCGTGTTCGTCGCCGCCTCCGACTATCTGAAGGTGCTGCCCAACGCCATCGATCAGTGGCTGCCGAAGAAGCTCCACAGCCTCGGCACCGACGGGTTCGGCCGCAGCGAGAGCCGTTCGGCGTTGCGCGACTTCTTCGAGGTCGACGCGCGGTTCATCGCGGTGGCCACGCTCTATGCGCTGCTCCAGGAGAAGCAGGTCGAGGCCAAGGTAGTCGCGCAAGCCATCAAGGACCTGGACATCGACACCGACAAGGCAGACCCGGCGATCTCCTGACCCGCTGCCGGGCGGCGACGCTGGAGCACGCGGCCCGCTGACGGGCGCGAGGTAACGACGTGAACGAGTTCATTCTGCCCAACCTGGGCGACGGTGTGGCCGCGGGCGACGTGCTCCGCGTGATGGTCAAGGTCGGGGACGTGATTGCCGTGGATCAGCCGGTGCTCGAACTCGAGACCGACAAGGCCACGCTCGAGGTGCCGTCCACGGTGGCCGGCCGCGTCGCCGAGGTGAAGGTGAAGGCCGGCGACAAGGTGAAGCCCGGCCAGGCCGTACTGGCGGTGGAGGACGGCGGCGGCAAGCCCGCCGCGGCCGCGGAGCCCGCGCCGGATGCCGACACGGACGACGCCGATGCCAAGGCTGAGGCCGAGGCCGAGGGCGAAGGAGCCAACGCGAAGGCGCCGGCCGCTGCAGCCGCGAAGGCGGCCGCGCCGGCACAGGACGCGAAGGCGGGCGAGGGCGAGTCTGCCCGCGGCCGGGCGTCCGCTGCCGCCGATTCCGAGGAACGGCGCGACAAGGTGCTGGCCTTCTCGGCCGGCAAGCCGGCGGCGCCGGCCGCCGAACCCGGACCGCTGGCGCCCGCGGCGCCGTCGGTGCGGCGGCTCGCCCGTGAACTGGGCGTCGATCTCCACCAGGTGCCAGGCACCGGCCCCGGCGGTCGCATCACCCAGGAGGACGTCAAGGCGTTCACCAAGCACGTCATGGCCAGCCTGGGTGGCGGCGGCCAGGCCAGCGTGGCGACCCGGTCGGGCGGGTCGGCGGCGCCGCTGCCCGACTTCTCGAAGTGGGGCAGCGTCGAGCGCAAGCCCATGTCGGGCATCCGTCGCAAGACCGCCGAACATCTCTCCAACGCCTGGAACACGATTCCGCACGTCACCCAGTTCGACCGGGCCGACATCACCCAGCTCGAGCAGGTGCGCAAGAAGTACCGCGCCGAGGTCGAGAAGGCCGGCGGCAATCTGACGGTGACGGCGATCGCCACCAAGGTGGTGGCCGCCGCGCTCAAGGTCTTCCCGCAGTTCAACGCCTCGGTGGACGCCGCCGGCGAGGCGATCGTCTACAAGCAGTACGTCCACGTCGGCATCGCCGTCGACACCGAGAACGGCCTGCTGGTGCCGGTGGTCCGCGACGCCGACCGCAAGAACCTCACCGAGATCTCGGTCGAGATCCAGCAGCTGGCCGAGAAGGCCAAGGCCCGCAAGCTGACGCTCGACGACATGTCGGGCGGCTCGATGTCGATCTCCAACCTCGGCGGCATCGGCGGCACCTTCTTCACGCCGATCGTCAACTGGCCGGAGGTCGCCATCCTCGGCATCTCGCGCGGCGGCTTCGAGCCGGTGTGGAACGGCACGTCGTTCGAGCCGCGGCAGATGCTGCCGCTGTCGCTCAGCTACGATCACCGGCTCATCGACGGCGCCGACGCCATCCGCTTCCTGCGCTGGGTCGTCGACGCGCTCGAGAACCCCTTCACCCTCACGCTGAGGGGATAGGGTCATTCCGATGCCATCAGTCACCGTCTTAGGCGCAGGTCCTGGGGGATACGCGGCGGCCTTCTACGCCGCCGATCTCGGCATGCAGGTGACGCTCGTCGACGAGGAGAAGAACCCCGGCGGCGTCTGCCTCTACCGCGGCTGCATTCCGTCCAAGGCGCTGCTGCACGTCGCCAAGGTGCTGGACGAAGCGAAGCACGCCTCGGCGTGGGGCGTCGAGTTCGGCGCGCCGAAGGTGAGCGTCGACAAGCTGCGCGCCTACAAGAACCAGGTTGTCGAGAAGCTGACCGGCGGCACCGGCCAGGTCGCCAAGCTGCGCAAGATCACCTACGTGCAGGGCCGGGCGACGCTCACCGGTCCGACCTCGCTGTCGGTGGCGACCGCCAACGGCACCCAGGACGTGAAGAGCGACTACCTGGTGCTGGCTACCGGCTCGTATCCGACGAAGATTCCGGGGCTGTCGATCGACAGCCCGCGGCTGCTCGACTCGACCGGCGCGCTCGATCTGCCCGAGATTCCGAAGACGCTGCTGGTGGTCGGCGGCGGCTACATCGGCCTCGAGCTGGGCTCGGTCTACGCCGCGCTCGGGACCACGGTGTCGGTGGTCGAGATGACCCCCGGCCTGTTGCCCGGCGCCGACCGCGATCTGGTCAAGCCGCTGGCCCAGCGCATCGAGAAGACGTTCGCCAAGGTGATGCTGGCGACCAAGGTCACCGGCATGACCGCGGCCAAGAGCGGCATCGCCGTGACGTTCGAGGGCGAAGGCGCGCCGGCGTCGGAGACCTACGACTACGTGCTGGTCTCGATCGGCCGCCGGCCCAACTCGAAGATTCCCGGGCTCGAGACCACCAAGGTCAAGGTCGACGCCAAGGGCTTCATCGAGACCGACGGCCAGCGACGGACCGCCGAGCCGACGGTGTTCGCCATCGGCGACGTCGCCGGCGAGCCGATGCTGGCGCACAAGGCGTCGCACGAGGCGCGGGTCGCCATCGAGGCGATCGCCGGCCACAAGGCGGTGTTCGAACCGGCGGCCATTCCGGCCGTGGTCTTCACCGATCCGGAGATCGCCTGGGCCGGCCTCACCGAGAGCGAAGCCGAGAAGAGCGGCCGCAAGGTCGAGGTAGTGCGCTTCCCGTGGCCGGCCTCGGGGCGGGCGATCGCCATCGACCGGGTCGACGGCATGACCAAGCTGGTCATCGACCCCGAGAGCGAGCGGATCCTCGGCGTCGGCATGGCCGGATCGGGCGCCGGCGAGCTCATCGCCGAGGGCGTCCTGGCCATCGAGATGGGCGCCACGGCGAGTGACGTGAAGCTCACCATCCACCCGCACCCGACGCTGTCGGAAACGGTGATGGAGGCGGCCGAGGTGTTCTTCGGGCAGGCGACGCACGTCTACCGGCCGAAGAAGAAGAGCTGAAGCGGCCGACCTCGCTGGACGGGCGTCCGATGGTCGGGGCGCCGTTGTAGTCTGGGGCTCGACGTGGCAGTGCCCATCCGCTGGGGAATCGTGCCGGTGCTGGTCGTGGCGGCGGCCTGCGCGCGCGGTCCGGCCGTGCCGGATCTCGCGGCGCTCGGCGAGGTCGATCCGGCCGTGCGAACGCTGCTCGACGAGCGTATCGCCGAGGTGGCAGGTGCCCCGGACGACGCCGACGCGTGGGGGACGCTGGGGATGGCGTTCGAGGCCAACGGCTTCACGCCGTCGGCGGCCGACGCCTATCGCACCGCCACCACTCTCGAGAACGCCCACGGCCGCTGGTGGTACCGCCTGGCCATGCTGGCCCAGCGCGACGGCGACACCGACGCCGCGCTGGGCGCCTTCGACCGCGCCATCGCGCTGTCCCCCGACTTCGTGCCGGCCCGCTGGCGGCGCGGGCTGCTGCTGCTGGATCGCGGCGACCTCGACGGCGCCGCCGCCGCCTTCGACGTCGCCGGCCGGCTGGCCCCGCACGACACCGCCGCCATCATCGGCGCGACCAGGGTGCTGATGGCGCGCGGGCATGCCGACCAGGCGGCCGAGCGGCTCGAGGCCCTGCTGGCGCGCACGCCGACCGACCGCTACGCGTGGCAGCTGCTCGGCGCCGCCTACCGGCAGCTCGGTCGCGGCGGCGAGGCTGCCGAAGCCGCTGCGGCCGGTGTCGGCAGCGAGCCGGTGTGGGCCGACCCGTGGTCGGACGAGGTCGGCACGATGCGGCGCGGCTTCGCCTCGTCGCTCAAGGACGCCACCGCGCTGGCCTTGGGAGGCCGGTATCCCGAAGCCATCGCCCTGCTCGAACGGCTGCGCCGCGACCGTCCCGACGACGGCGAATTGCGCACCTACCTGGGCGGCGTCTACGCCAGCGCCGGCCGCGTCGACGAGGCCCGCACGCTCCTCGAGGCGGCGCTGACCGCCAATCCCGACGATTTCGACGCCACGATGCACCTGGCGACCGCCCATCTCTTCGCCGGCGACTTCGCCGCCGCCGAGGCGACGGTCGTCCGGGCGTTGGCGCTGCGCCCGGCCGCGCCGGAGGCCACCCGCTTGCGCGGTGTGGTCGCGTGGCGGGCCGGACGGCGCGAGGACGCCCGCCGCTGGCTCGAAGAGGCTGCCGCGGCCGACCCGCGTGACGCCAAGGCGCTGGCCTGGGTCGGCAGCATCGCCCACGAGCAGCGTCGCACCGCCGAGGCCCTGGCCGCCTACCGCCGCGCGCTGGCCCGCGACCCGCTGCTCGTCGATGCCCTCATCGGCGGCGCGCAGTCTGCGCTCGACGGCGGCGCCGCCGGCGACGCTGCCCGCTGGCTCGAGCGGGCCCGCCGCCTGGCGCCCGGCGATCCGCGACTGGCCGAGCTCGACCGGCGTGTGGGCGGTGGAGGCCGGACGTGATCGGCCGCGCGGCGGCGGCTGCCGCACTCGTCTGGAGCCTGGGCTGCGCGGGAGCACCGGCCACGGGTGAACCGCCGGCGGCGTCCGAGCCGGCCGGCGCGCCCTGGTTCGTCGACGAGGCGGCGGCGCGCGGCCTGACGCTGCGCCATCGCTCCGGTCACGAGGCCGGCCGCTACCGACTGCCCGAGATCATGGGCGGCGGCGCGGCGCTCGTCGACATCGACGGCGACGGCGACCTCGACGCGCTGCTCGTCCAGAGCGGCGTCCTCGGCGGCGCCGACACCGGCCCGCGACATCGGCTGTACCGGAACGACGGCACCGGGCACTTCGCCGACGTCACCGCCGGCAGCGGCGTGGAGGTGGCCGGTTACGGCATGGGCGTGGCCACCGGCGACTACGACGGCGACGGCGATCCGGACGTCTACCTGACCAACCTCGGCGGCAATGTCCTGCTGCGCAACGACGGCGGCGGCCGCTTCACCGACGTGACCGCGGCGGCCGGCGTGGCCGGGTCGGGGTGGAGCACGAGTGCCGCTTTCGTCGACGTCGACGCCGACGGCTGGCTCGACCTGTTCGTGACCCGGTATCTCGACTGGACGCCGGCGCGCGAACGCCAGTGCTTCAGCCTCACCGGCGTGGTCGACTACTGCAGCCCGAGCAACTACGACGCGCCGACCACCGACCTGCTGTTCCGCAACACCGGCCGCGGGACCTTCACCGACATCTCGGCCAGCGCCGGGCTGACCGCCGCCCGCGGCAACGGCCTCGGCGTCGTCGTCTCGGACGTGGATGGCGACGGCCGGCCGGACCTCGCGGTGGCCAACGACGCCACGCCCAACCACCTGTGGATGAACCAGGGCGGCGGGCGGTTCGTCGAGGCGGCGCTGACCCGCGGCGTCGCCGTCGATCAGGACGGCTCGCCCAAGGCCGGCATGGGCATCCACGCCGCCGACGTCGACGACGACGGCGACGACGAGCTGGTCGTCGTCAACCTCGACACCGAGTCCGACTCCTACTTCCGCAACGACGGCCGCTTCTTCGTCGACGCCACCAGCACCGTCGGGCTGCGGGTCGCCAGCCGCCGCTACACCCGGTTCGGCATGGCGCTCCTCGACTTCGACAACGACGGACGGCTGGATCTCTACGAGGCGAGCGGGCGCGTCGGCCTGCAGGGCGCGACCTTCACCGACGATCCCTACGCCGAGCCGAACCTGCTGTTGCGCGGCGTCGACGGACCCGGGTTCCGCGAGGTGGAGCCGCGCGGCGGCGTCGCTGCCCCGATCGTCCTGACCAGTCGCGCGGCGGCCTTCGGCGACGTCGACAACGACGGCGGCCTCGACATCCTCGTCGCCAACCGCGACGCGACGCCGACGCTGCTGCGCAACGTCGCGCCGTCGCGCGGCCACTGGCTGCTGGCGGCGGTGCGCGACGCCCGCGGCGCCGACGCGCTCGGGGCCCGGCTCGCCGTGCGGGTCGGCGACCGCGTGCGCCACGTCGAGGTGCGCAGCGCCTACAGCTACCTGGCCGCCAACGACCCGCGGGTGCACGTCGGCCTCGGCGCCGCGACCCGCGTCGAGGCCATCGAGGTGCGCTGGCCCGACGGCGCCGTCGAGCGCTTCGGTCCGTTCGACGCCGATCGAGTGGTCACCCTGCGGCGCGGCGAAGGCTCGCTCGACGCGGCGCGGTGAGAGCGGGTCGAGTGTGACAGCGTGATTCGCCAGCCGCTAGCCGCTAGCCGCCAGCCGCCAGCCGCCAGCCGCCAGTCGCCAGTCAGGGAATTTCCCGCACCGTCGTCAGCTGGTTCAGCGTCAGGCCGGTCAGGGTCTGCACGGCGCCCATCGGCCACTGGACCTTGAGGGCCGTGACCGTCTCGTCCGGCGCCAGGCCGAAGGTCAGCACCGGCTCGGACTGCGACAGGTAGCCGTGCGTCCGCGAGACGAGCCGGCGCCGGACGCCGGTGCTGGTGGTCAGCGTCACCTCGGCGCCGACCGCGTCGCGGTTGCTGGCGGTGCCCTCGAGACGCACCCGCAACCATCGCGCCGGCGCCAGGTCGTTGCGCAGCAGCCGCGGCCGGCCGGCGACCGGCACCAGCAGCAGATCGAGGTCGCCGTCGCCGTCGATGTCGCCGTAGGCGCCGCCGCGGCCGACCATCGGCGCGGCCAACCCGCCGGTGTCGGCGACCAGCGCGAAGGTGCTCGCCGCCTCGGCGCCGGCGTTCCAGAACAGCTGCGGCGGCTGCGCGTGCTGCTGGCTGGCCTGCACCTTGGCGATCTCGTCCTCGACGTGGCCGTTGATGGCCAGCAGGTCGAGGCGGCCGTCGAGGTCGTAGTCGAAGAAGAACAGGCCGAAGGTCAACGCCGCACGGCTGGCGGCGCCGATGCCGGCTGGAATCGCCTCGTCGACGAACTGCCCCGACCCCGGCTGCTGGACGTAGAGCGCGGTCATCTCGTTGGCGAAGTTGCCGATGGCGACCGCCGGCGCGCCGTCGTCGCGCATCTCGGCGACGTCGATGCCCATGCCCGAGCGGGCGTTGCCGTAACTGTCGTAGGCCAGGCCGACGGCCGTGCCGACCTCTTCGAAGGTGCCGTCGCAGCGGTTCTTGAACGCGAAGTTGCGGACCGAGTCGTTGGCGACCACGAGATCCACGCAGCGGTCGTCGTCGAGGAAGGCGAGGGCGACGCCGAGCGACTTGGCGGCCGGCTGCCGCGTGACCGGATCGCGGACGACCAGGCCGGCGGCCTCGGCGCGTTCGGTGAACCGACCGCTGCCGTCGTTCACGAAGAAGGCCGGCGCCGCGCCGGCGAAGTTGCGCGGCGGGCCGAACGCCCGGCCGATGCCGTCGAGGCTGAAGTCCTGGCGCAGGTCGAGTTCGCGCGACCACTGCACGTAGCGGCAGACGAACAGATCGAGGTCGCCGTCGGTGTCGGCGTCGAACCACGTCGCGCAGGTGCTCCACTGGTCGCCCCCGCCGTCGAGGCCGGCGGCGGCGGTCACGTCGTGGAAACGACCGCCGATGTTCTTGAGCAGGGTGTTGCGGCCCACCGCGGTGACGTAGAGATCGACCCAGCCGTCGTTGTCGTAGTCGCCGGCGGCCAGGCCCATGCCGTAGCTGTCGAGGCCCAGCCCGGCGGCGGCCGAGCGATCGACGAAGTGGCCACGGCCGTCGTTGAGCAGCAGGACCAGCGTCGAGACCCGCCTGGCCGCGCCGCGCGGGGTCCACGGCCACGGCCGGCCGTTGACCAGCAGCAGGTCGAGGTCGCCGTCGTTGTCGACGTCGACCAGGCCGCCGCCGCCGCCGGTGGTCTCGGGCAGCAGCTTCTCGCCGGCGGTGCCGTTGTCGCGGGCGACGTGGGCGAGTCCGGCCTCGGCGCTGATGTCGACGAACGCGGCCGGCGGCGCCGTGGCGTCGGCGCGGCCGGTGGCGGCTGGGCCCGACGACACGGCCTCGCGGTCGGACCAGACCCGCCAGGCCAGCACGGTGACGAAGACGAGCGCGGCGACGGCGGCGGCGCGGAACAGGGCGGTGCGGGTGATCACGTTCACGGAAAGGTCGGCGTGGGCGACGGTCGCGGCGCCCGCGCGGCGGAAGACGGGGTGGAGGGCCGCCGCAGGTCGTAGACGACCAGCGCCTGGGCGGCGTGGTTGGCCGCCGGGTGGTCCAGCCGGTGCTGGGCCACCACCCGGCTGCGCGACAGCTCGTCGGGCGTGTAGCGCAGGTGCGCCTCGCGGTGCACGGCCGCCCGGGCCGGGTCACCGAGCTCGCCGTGCAGCAGGGCCAGCACGTAGTGCGCGGTGACGTTCTCGGCGTCCAGGGCCAGCGTGCGGTCGAAGGCGTCGACGGCGCGACGGAGCAGCGCCGTGCGCGAGTCGACGCGCGCCGGCCCGCGCTCCTGCTTGGCGCGTTCGAAGAGCACCTGGCCCAGTTCGTTCAGCACTTCGTAGTCCTTGCTGAAGTCGAAGCCGCGGGCGCGCAGATCGGGGGAGGTGGCGCCGAGCGCCGCCTCGAAATTGGCGATCGCGTCGTCGAGGTGGCCGTTCTCCTTGTTGACCAGACCGGTCAGCCAGGCGACGGTCCACGGCGCTGCGCCGGCGGCGCGGGCGCGGTTCAGGGCCGCCACGGCGTCGTCGAGCCGGCCCTCCTTGTGGTACACCCGCGCCAGGTTGAGCGGGCCTTCCGGCCGCCCGAGCCGCTCCACCTCACGGAACGCCGCCTCGGCCTGACGCAGTTCGCCTTTCTCGCTGCCGGCGTTGCCCTCGAGCAGCAGCCCGATGCCGTAGTCGTTCCAGCGCTCCCACGCCGGCTGGGTCGTCACCGCACGACCCGGCGGCGCCGGCAGCGTCTGCGCTCCGCCGGCGATCGTCGTCACCGGCAGGTCGATGCGGTAGGTGTCGCCCATCGCCAGCTGCATCATCGTGACGTCGAACTTGCGGTACTGCAGGCGGGCCTCGATGGTGATCGGGCCGCGGACGTCGGCCGGGACGTCGAGCGCATAGTGCACCACCTGGGCCGCTCCAGGAGGAATCTGCTTGTCGTACAGCGGCACGTAGATGTCCTGGACGTTGCGCCGATCGACCTTCCGGGCCTGGCGGTCGAGCATGTAGACGTTGGTGAAGTGCGCCCACGGGTCGACGCGCCCGTCCGGTTCGAGCCCGCCGCTGGCGCCGAGGATCCGGTCGCCCGCCGTCGCCGTCAACGCCACCCACACCTGGTTCGAGTCGGCCGTGCCCTGCGTGAAGTGGTGGCCGACCTTGCGCGTGCGCAGCACGATCTCGACCAGGTAGCGGCGACCCGGCTCCAGGGCGGGGGCGTCGGCGCCGAGCGGCCCGATGAGCCGTCCCGACACCGTGCCGCCCTCGCGCAGGCCGAAGACGTCCACGGTGACGACCTTGTCGAGGAACGCCTGCTGCGCCGCCACGGTGGCGGCGTCGCCGCGCAGGTGCGCGATGCCGGTGTTGGCGGCCAGGAAGCGATGGTCGTGGATCTGCAGCGTGCCGGTGCCGTCGAACGGCTGCGCGCCGAAGTCGGCCGAGGCCTGCGGCGGCATGTGGCAGCCGGCGCAGCGGGTTTCGGCCTTCGGCGGGTAGTAGAAGGCCCGCACGCCGTGTCCCGAGACGCCGCTCAACAGGTAGCTGTCGTAGTGGTTCTGGCCGCGCAGGAACTCGCGGTAGTCGTTGAGCGCCCCGGGGATGTGCACCTTGTGGCAGGTGGAGCAGAACTCGGCGCTGCGGTGCATCGGCTTGAGGAAGGTGGTCTTGTGGAAGTCCGGCTTGGCGCGGACCAGCTGCCGGCTGAGCGCGCGTAGCGCCGGCGAGGACGAGAACGCGAACGGGTAGTGCCGCGGTTCGCCGATGGTGTAGTCGCCGTTGCCGCGGGTGCTGTTCACCGTCTCGATGGCGTGGCAGGCCGTGCAGGTGAGCCCCGCCTGGCCGGTCGGGTCGTTGTCGATGTCGAAGTCGGCGCGGCCGAACGCCCCGCTGAAGAGCGGCACCGGGTCGTGGCAGCCGGCGCACCAGCGGCTGCCGTCGACGTCGCCGTCGCGGGCCAGCATCACCTCACGCGTCTCCTTGACGCTGGCCTTGTAGACAGGGTTGTTGAACGAGCTGAAGCGATGCGCGCTCGACAACCAGCCGCGGTGCGCGTCGCCGTGGCACTCGGCGCAGTAGTCGTCGATCATCAGCGCGGCGGCGGGAATCGCCTGTCCGCTCGCCGTGCGGGCCAACGACGGCGCATAGCTCACCGCCTGGGCGCCCGCCGCCGCCGGTCGGCTGGTGCGGACGTCGATCGCGGCGGTGAGCGCGACCAGCGCCGCCGTGGCCGCCACCCACGTCCAGGCGGCGCCGGTGGCGACGGCGCGGCCACGGCGCCGGTGGTTCACGAAGGCCCAGGCGACGCCGAACGGAACCAGGACGTGCGCCCAGTAGACCACGGCGCGGGCGCCCGGGTGGCGCAGGTCGATGCCGGCCACGCGCATGAGCGCCAGGCCGCTGGCGAGGACTACGGCCGCCAGGCCGGCGAGCACGTAGCCCATGCGCGCGGCCCGGCGGTTGGGATGGGCGCGGGCGGCGAGCGCGTGTGCCGGCGCGAAGACGAGGAACGGCACGACGATCACCAGGCCGACGGCCAGATGCGCGAGCACCGTCCACTGGTACACGTAGCCCTGGTAGCTGGCGCCAGTGATCGCCTCGGCGGCCGAGACGCCGCCCAGATACGCCGCCGTCGCCGTCAACGCCCCGGCGAGCACGTAGAGCAGGCGCAGCATCCAGCGCAGGCCGGGCGTGATCGGCGCCGAGCGGGTCGAGTCGATGGACGTCATCGGCCGCCTTCGTAGCGGGTGTTGTACGCCGCGTGCAGCGTCCGCCGGGCCGGCGACTCCCGACCCGGCAGCGGTCCGACCGTGTCGCCGTCAAGGGTGTAGAGATCCATGTCCTTGCACCAGCCCTTCGCGTCGAGCACCACCCGCCGCGTCCACCCGGAGGGCACCGCGGCCTCGGGGACCTCGAACTCGAGACGAACCTCTTCACCCGGGCCGAAGATGGCCACCGCGTCGTCGTCGGCGGCGACCAGCGGCTGGACGTCGCCCAGCCGACTGTACCACCCGCGCGGATGGCGCGTGTCGAGGAGCGGGGCGCGGTGGGCGTAGTCGTAGTGCGGTGTGCGCTGCGGGCCGGTCGTGCGGCGGGCGAAGCCCGACCGTTGCAGGTCCGCGGTGACCGGCGGCAGCTCGTGGACGACGACGCCCGGGGCGGCTTCGGCGTAGATCACCGCCAGCCGATCCCAGTAGATCTCCTGCGTCGTCGTCAGGCGCAGGGCCCGCGCGCCGGCCGGCAGGTCCGACAGCGGGAAGGTCATCTGCCGCGGCATGCCGGCGGGGTAGCCGAACTCGGCGGCGACGACGCGCCAGCGGCCGTGGCCGTCGCGGGCTTCGAGCGTCGGCGCCTGGTAGGGCGCGCCGGCCTGCCAGGCCGAGAACACCGTCTGCGCGTAGGGATACTCCACCCACCCGTCGGCGAGCAGCACCGGAGCGCCCGGACCGATCGCGATCGGCTCGTCGAATTCGAGGGTGACCGAGTGGCGGGCGGTGCGGCCGATGAAGCGCGGGTCGATCGCCCCGGGGGGCGCCGCGGTCAGGTCGGCGGTGGCGAGCGCCGCCGTCACGTCCTGGTCGCGATCGTTGACGGCCCGCACCGGTGTACGCAGCTCCCGGTAGAAGATCGCCGCGCCCGTCGGCGGCGGGCCGGCGATCGCCTTCCGCTCGTCGAGTGCGAGGTGCCAGCCGGGTGGCAGGTCGTAGACGCGCAGCGCGGCGCGATCGAGGTAGGCCACCTCTTCCATCGGCTCGCCGAGCGCCAGCCGGTAGCGGCCGTCGCGCGGGGTGAGTGCGCCTTCGGGCAGCAGCACCCGCTCGTGAGGGTGCGGCGGGCTGTAGACGCCCGGCCGCTCGAAGAAGCCGATGCCGCCGACGCCGAGCAGATCGGTGACGAAACGCAGGCCGGTGCCGTCGTCGGCGAAGAGGACCGGACAGCTGGAGAGCTGGCGCTGTGTCTCCTCGAGGCGATGGACCTGCCCGGCGGCCAGGCCGATCTCGGTCTGCAGAATGCCGTCGGGCCAGACGAGCGAGACGAAGTCGGCACGGGTGCCGCCGCTGCCACCCAGGCCGATCGACACCGGCTGCAGGCTCTGCCCTGGCCCGGACGACGTCCGCACGGTGTCGATCGCGGTCCACTGCGACCCGGCCCGAACGGCGATCCGCGTGCCGATGCCGGAGCTGTTCGACCGCCGCTGGTCGCTGGCGATCTCACGGCCGCTCGGCGCGAGGACGACATACGGGGGGCGGTCCGCGCCGGGCGCCCACTCGAGCAGCCCTGCGGGCGACAGGCCGAACACCGAAGGCCCGCGGATCGGATCACTGTGCACGACGGCCCAGGCCGTGACGCCCGACGCGCTCTCGTCCACGAGCGGGCCCTCGTCGGGTGCCGTCATCGACCATGCCGCCCAGCCGGTGGCCATGCCGGCCACGAGGTCCAGGCCGCCGTCGCCGTCCACATCGGCGATGGCGAGTGGGCCTCGCGCGGCCGTCGCCCCCCGGCCGAAGGGCGCCGCGGTCCAGGTGCCGGTGGCATCGGGTTGCCAGCGCTCCAGGCCGCGGGCACTTGCGGTGTACAGCTCGACCTGGCCGTCGGCGTCGCGGTCGGCGGCGACGACGGCGCCGAGTTCCGCGTTCCGCAGCGCCTCGAACCCCGGCGCCGCCCGGTACTGCCAGACGCGGTCGTTGAGGAACACCTCGTGCGGCGGCGATGCCTTCAGCACGACCAGATCGTGGTCGCGGTCGCCATCGAGATCGGCAACCGCCACGCCGCGTGACGGCCGGCGGTCGCCGGCCAGGCCCGCCTGGGCGGCGATGCGGCGGAACGTCCCGTCACCGTTGTTGTTGAGCAGTTCGTTCGACCCGCGGGCGTTGACCAGCCAGATGTCGAGGTCGCCGTCGTGGTCGGCGTCGAACAGCGCGCCGTCCACGGCATCGATGTCGGCGGTGGCCGCGCGCATCGCCGCGGTGACGTCGCGCCACTGGCCGGCCGGAGCCTGACGCCAGATCGTCGTGCCGCCGGCGCGCAGCAGGACGACGTCGAGCAACCCGTCGTCGTCGATGTCGCCCCACAGCGCCGAGCGCACGCCGGCCACCCTGGAGAGCGGGTGCGCGTCGTGGATCGCGACGGTGTCGTGGCCCCGCAGGGACACGGTGTTCGGGGCATTACCGGCCACGGCGTTGGCGAGGAACAGATCGATGTGACCGTTCCCGTCCAGGTCGGCCGCGGTGATGGCGCCTGGAGGGACTGGTCGCCACGGCCAGCGATCCGCCGGCGCGTGGTTGACCGCACCGGCGAAGGGCGCGCCCGCAGGGGGAGCGGCCGGTGCCGCCGCTGGCGCGTCCACCGTGAACGCCATCGCCAGCGGCCCCATCCGCGTGTACTTGAACTCGGCCGTCGCGGCGCGCGGATCGCGCTCGAGGGCCTGGAAGCGCTCGAGCGCGGCCTGGGCCTCGCCGTCGCGCCCGAGCCGCTGCAGGGCCTGGAAGGCGCCGTAATGGGCGCTGCGCAGCAACGGGTCGATCGCCAGCGCCCGCTCGAAGTGAGCCAGGGCCTCGGCAGGCGCCGCCCCCAGGCGGGCCTGGCCGGCGAAGTACGCGGCGTAGGCGTCGTCGGGCGCGGCGGCGGCGACGGCGGCCAGCGGCGCCGATGCCTCGGCCTCGCGGCCGGCATAGAGCTGCAGCAGGCCCAGCGCGTAGCGGGCGCGGGTGCCGACGTCCGGGTTGCCGGTCAGGGGCCCGAGCCGCCGCTCGGCCTCCGCGGCATCGCCGTCGCGTTGCCGGTTGATGTGCGCCAGCGCGAGGTTGACGCCGACGGCGGCATCGGTCGGATGCGACTGCGCCAGCGCCGCGAACGTCTCGACAGCCGCGTCGAAGTCGTACTGGCCCATCGCGGCGACGCCGCGGTTCAGCGCCAGCACGAAGGCCGCGTCGCGCGGCGCCGGCGGCGGCGTCGTGGCGCGGCAGGCGACGCCGCCGGCCAGCGACGTCGAGACGACCAGAAGGGCGAGAACCCGAAGCATCCGCGGGAGAATGCCGCGGATTCTATCGCACGCCGATCGAGCCAGCCGGCTCAGCGGGCCAGCGCGTGGGCGGCGGCGTCGGCCTGCTCATGGGCATGATACGAACTGCGCACGAGCGGTCCGGCCTCGACGTGGACGAAGCCGAGTCCGAGCGCGATGCGCTTCAGCTCGGCGAACTCGTCGGGATGGTAGTAGCGCGTCATCGGCGCGTGGTCCGTCGACGGCCGCAGATACTGGCCGATGGTGAGGATCGCCACCTCGACCTTGCGCAGGTCCTTGAAGACCTCCACCAGCTCGTCGGCGGTCTCACCCAGCCCGACCATGAGACCGGTCTTGGTGGGGATGTCGGGGGCCAGGCGACGGGCACGGTCGAGCAGCTCGAGCGTGCGCGGATACTTGCCGCCGGAACGCGCCATTCGATACAGCCGCGGCACCGTCTCGGTGTTGTGGTTGAGCACGTCGGGCCGGGCCTCGAGCACGGTCTCCAGCGGGCCGGCCTCGCCCTTGAAATCGGGAATCAGCACCTCCACGCGGCACTCCGGTACGCGCGCCTTGATCTCACGGATGGTCGCCGCGAAGATTCCGGCGCCGCCGTCGGGCAGGTCGTCGCGGTCCACCGAGGTGACCACGGCGTAGTTCAGGCGCATCGCCTGCACCGCGTCGGCGACCCGTGCCGGCTCGCCGAGGTCGAGCGGGTCGGGCTTGCCGTGCTTGACGGCGCAGTAGGCGCACGCCCGGGTGCAGACGTCGCCGAGGATCATGAACGTGGCGGTGCCGTGGTGCCAGCACTCGCCGATGTTGGGGCAGTGGGCGTCCTCGCACACCGTGTTGAGCTTGAGGTCGCGCATGATGCCCTTGAGCCGGAGGTAGTTCTCCGACCCGGGGGCGCGGACCTTCAACCAGTCGGGCTTGGGCTCACGGGGACGCACGAAATGCAGCGGCGCTTCCACGTGTCCTAGTCTACCGGACCAGAGGGCGACAGCGCGGGCGCCGGCGGTGACGGCCGTGGCGCGCGCCGGACCGGATATGCTTCACGTCATGGCACCTGGAACCCTCGCGATCACCTGGTTGGGGCACAGCGCGTTCTCCCTGCGTACGCCCGGCGGCAAGACCGTGCTCCTCGACCCGTGGTATACGGGCAACCCCAGCTTCCCCGCGGGCCGCGAGCCCAAGGCTGCCGACCTCATCCTGCTGTCGCACGGCCACAGCGACCACAGCACCGACGCCGCCGCCATGGCCAAGGCCACCGGCGCCACCGTGGTCGGCATCTACGAGATCACGTCGTGGCTGGGCAGCAAGGGCGTCGCCAACGTCGAGCCCATGAACAAGGGCGGGACGATCACCACGCATGGCCTGCGCGTCACCCTCACCGATGCCCGCCACAGCAGCAGCAGCGACGACCTCACCTACCTGGGCGAACCCTGCGGGTTCGTGGTGCGGCTGGAGAACGGGCAGACCTTCTACTACGCCGGCGACACCTGCCTCTTCAGCGACATGAAGCTCATCGGCGAGCTCTACCGGCCCGACATCGCCTTCCTGCCGATCGGTGACCGCTTCACGATGGGGCCGGACACGGCCGCCATGGCCGCCAGGTGGCTCGGCGTGAAGCAGGTGGTGCCGATGCACTGGGGCACGTTTCCGCTCCTCACCGGCACGCCGGCGCAGCTGAAGGAGCACCTCGCGGGCAGCGGCATCGAGGTGCTGGAGCTGCAGCCGGGCCAGACGGCGGAGTAGGACCGCGCGGCGGCCGGGCTCAGCCGGCCGTCCGACGTGCCAACCCGCCGACGAGATAGTCGGCGAACGCCTGGGCGATCTGCTCCGAGGACATCGGGCCTTCGGGGTCGAACCAGCGCGTGATCCAGTTGACCGCCCCGAGCAGCGCGAACGCGACCATCTTGGCGTCGCCGGCGACGAACGCCCCGTCGTCCATCCCCTGCTGGACGATGGACCGGATGCCGCGATCGAAGAGGTCGCGGCGGGCGATGACCTTGCGCAGCAGCGGCGGCGACAGCGCCTGCAGATCGAGCGTGAGAGCCGTGCCGCGCAGCTCGTCGAGGATCACGTGCACGAAGGCGACGACCAGCGTCCGCAGCTTGGTGTCGGGCGGAGCGTCGCTGGCCTGCACGTCGTCGAGCAGCCCCAGCAGCACGTCAAGCGAGTAGTCGTGGCAGGCGAAGAGAATCTCTTCCTTGTTGCGGAAGTAATAGTAGAGGTTCCCCTTGGTCATCTCGAGCGCGCCGGCGATCTCGTCCACGCTGGCGCCGTGGTAGCCGTGGCGGCGGAACGCCGCGGCGGCGCTCTTCAGGATGTCGAGGCGCCGGTCGGGACCGGGGACGATGCGGGGGGACGCGGTCATGGAGCGGAGACTGCGGTCACTCTAGCACAGGATTGAACAAGCGTTCAAAGTGCGCTAGACTGCAAAACCAGGCCGAAAACAGTCAACTCCCAGCGAGCGGCCCGGGCTGGCGGCCAGCCGCCAGACCCACCCGGAGACGCCCGCCGGCAGCCGAGCCGAGCCCATGGCAGAGACCGTACAGCGTCCCGCGATCGAGTTCGAGACCTCCCCCGAGCAGTACCGTCACTGGAAGCTCTCGATCGACGGACCGATTGCCACGCTGGCGATGGACGTGCAGGAGGACGCCGGCCTGCGGCCGCAGGACTACGCGCTCAAGCTCAATTCCTACGACCTCGGCGTCGACATCGAGCTGGCCGACGCGCTGCAGCGCCTGCGCTTCGAGCATCCCGAGGTCAAGACCGTCGTCCTCACCAGCCTCAAGCCGCGCATCTTCTGCGCCGGCGCCAACATCTTCATGCTCGGCAGCTCGTCGCACGCTTTCAAGGTGAACTTCTGCAAGTTCACCAACGAGACGCGGCTCGGCATGGAGGACGCCAGCGAGCACAGCGGGCTCAAGTTCCTCGCCGCCGTGAACGGCATCTGCGCCGGCGGCGGCTACGAACTGGCGCTGGCCTGCGACGAGATCGTCCTGGTCGACGACGGCACCGCCGCCGTGTCGCTGCCCGAGACGCCCCTGCTCGGCGTCCTGCCCGGTACCGGCGGGCTCACCCGGGTGGTGGACAAGCGCAAGGTGCGGCGCGACGTCGCCGACTACTTCAGCACCCTCACCGAGGGGGTGCGCGGCAAGCGCGCCGTCGAGTGGCGGTTCGTCGACGCGGTGTGTCCGACCAGCAAGTTCGCCGATGCGGTCTCCGCACGCGCCGAGGCGCTGGCCGCCACCTCCGACCGTCCAGGCGTCGGTCCCGGGATCACCTTGGGACCGCTGGCTCCCGAGGTCACGCCGGATCGCCTCGCCTATCGCCATGTGACCGCAACCTTCGATCGCACCGCCCGGCACTGCGACCTGACCATCGCCGCGCCGGACACGCCGCAGCCGGCGACGCCCGACGAGTTCCTGGCCGCCGGCGACCAGGCGTGGGCGCTCCGGGCGTTCCGCGAACTCGATGACGCGCTGCTGCGGCTGCGGCTGAACGAGCCCGAGATCGGCACCGTCGTGCTGCGGGCCACCGGGGATCCGCAGGCGGTGCTGGCGGTGGACACCGCGCTGACCGGCCACGCCTCGCACTGGCTGGTCCGCGAGATAGTCAACCACATCCGGCGCACCCTGAAGCGCGTCGATCTCACCGCCCGCACGTTCTTCGCGCTGGTCGAGCCCGGCAACGCCTTCGCCGGCACGCTCTTCGAGCTCGTCCTGGCCGCTGACCGCGCCTACATGCTGCACGACGACGACGAGACCAATACCGTGCAGCTGTCGGCGATGAACGCCGGCGTCCTGCCGATGAGCAACGGTCTCAGCCGGCTGGCGGTGCGTTTTCTCGGCGACCCGGGCCAGGTGGAGGCCGTGCTGGCGATCGACGGGCCGATCGTCGCCCCGGACGCCGCCGCCGCCGGGCTGGTCTTCGCGGCGCCCGACGAGATCGACTGGGACGACGAGATCCGACTCGCCCTCGAGGAACGGCGGGCGTTCTCGCCCGACGCCCTCACCGGGATGGAGGCGAACCTCCGCTTCGCCGGCCCGGAGACGATGGAGACGAAGATCTTCGGCCGTCTCACCGCGTGGCAGAACTGGATCTTCCAGCGCCCCAACGCCGTCGGAGAGAAAGGGGCGCTGACGACCTACGGCCGCGAGGGCCGGCCCTCGTTCGACTTCAACCGGACCTAGCCATGATTTCCAGCGAACGCATTCCCAACAACGTCGGCCTGGGCAGCAACAAGCGCCTCCAGCGGGCCCTCGAACACTGGCAGCCGAAGTACCTCGACTGGTGGCGCGACATGGGGCCGAGCGGCTTCCAGGACCACCACCAGGTCTACCTCCGCACCGCGGTGTCGGTCGACGCCGCCGGGTGGGCGCACTTCGACTACGTGCGTCTGCCCGAGTACCGGTGGGGCATCTTCCTGGCCGAGCCCACCCACGACCGCCGCATCGGCTTCGGCGACTTCATGGGCCGGCCGGTGTGGCAGGAGGTGCCGGGCGAGTTCCGCAACCAGCTCCGCCGCCTGATCGTCATCCAGGGCGACACCGAACCGGCCAGTGTCGAGCAGCAGCGCATGCTCGGCGCGTATTGCCCGAGCCTCTACGACATGCGCAACCTGTTCCAGGTGAACGTCGAGGAAGGCCGCCACCTGTGGGCGATGGTCTACCTGCTGCACTCCTATTTCGGCCGCGACGGCCGCGACGAGGCCGAGGCGCTGCTCGAGCGGCGCAGCGGCAACGAGGACACGCCGCGGATGCTCGAGGCGTTCAACGAGCCGATCGACACCTGGCTCGACTTCTTCGCCTTCACGATGTTCACCGACCGCGACGGCAAGTCGCAGCTCCTGTCGCTCTCGGAGAGCTCGCTCGACCCGCTGTCGCGGACGACGCGGTTCATGCTCACCGAGGAGGCCCACCACATGTTCGTCGGCGAGACCGGGATCGCGCGGATTCTCGAGCGCACCTGCCAGCTGCTGAAGGAGGCCGGCTTCTCGGGCGACGTCCGCACGCTGGGCGGCATCGACATCCCGCTGGTGCAGAAGTTCGTCAACTTCTGGTTCAGCCAGAGTCTCGACCTGCACGGCAGCGAGGTGTCAAGCAACGCCGCCAGCTACTTCGCCAACGGCCTGAAGGGCCGGGCCGAGGAGGACAAGCACGCCGACGACCACGTCCTGGCCGGCGACACCTACCTGCTCGACGTGCTCGACGAAAGCGGGCGCATCAGCCGCCAGGAAGTGCCGATGCGCAACGCGCTGAACGAGGTGCTGCGCGACTGGTACGTCGGCGACTGCCAGGCCGGCGTCGACCGCTGGAACTCGCGCGTGCTCGAGGCCCACGGCCTCTCGGAGCGGATCCTGCTGCCGTCGCGCAAGTTCAACCGCCACGTCGGGGTCTACGCCGGCCGCCATTTCGACCCCATGGGACATCCCATCTCGGCCGAGGACTTCGCCCGCCGCAAGCACGAGTGGCTGCCGACGGCCGCCGACAAGGACTACCTGCGCAGCATCCAGGCCACGCCGGTCTACAAGCCGGGGCAGTTCGCCAACTACATCGCGCCGCCGATCCGCGGCATCAACCGCCTGCCGCTCGATTTCGAGTACGTGCGGACCGAGGCCTAGCGGTGGCGAGGATTCACGCCTCGACCAGCGACGGGGTCGCGGTGTTCGAGCTGAACGACCCGCCGGCCAACACCTACTCGTACGAGATGATGCGCGAGCTCGACGAGGCGGTGCTGGCGGCGCGCATGGACCCCGACGTCCACGTCCTGGTGATCATCGGAGCCGGCGAGCGCTTCTTCTGCGCCGGCGCCAACATCGCCATGCTCAAGGACGCCGACCCGGCCTTCAAGTACTACTTCTGCCTGCACGCCAACGAGACCCTGAACCGGCTCGAGCAGACCCCGAAGCTGGTCATCGCGGCGCTGAACGGTCACACCGTCGGCGGCGGCCTGGAAGTCGCGATGGCAGCCGACCTGCGCGTCGCCCGCAAGGGCGCCGGAAAGATCGGCGTGCCCGAGGTCGCACTCGGCGTGCTGCCGGGCACCGGCGGCACCCAGCGCCTGGCCCGGCTGGTCGGCAAGGCCAGGGCGATGGAGCTGATGGTCACCGGCACCCTGCTGTCGATGGAGGAGGCGCAGACGGCCGGACTCGTACACCAGGTGTGGGGCGAGGACGTGCTGGCCGGGCGATCGTTCCGCGAGACCGTCATCGACTACGCCCGGACCTTCACGCCGCCGCACCGGGCCAGCCGTGCCGTCGGGCACATCAAGCGGGCGGTGCAGTCCGGGCTCGAGGCCGGCTTCACCGAAGGGCTGGCGATCGAGCGGGAACTGCAGCAGCGGCTGTTCGAGAGCGGCGACGCCGCCGAAGGACTGGCCGCCAATCTCGAGAAGCGCCCGCCGCGGTTCAGCGGGCGGTAACCCTTCCGACACCCGGAGACGCCCTCCCATGACGACCCCGCTTCGCCCGCTGGCCGTGCTCGGCGCCGGCACCATGGGCCACGGCATCGCCCACGCGGCGATCGCCGCCGGCTATCCCGTTCGGCTCTACGACGTCTCGAAGGCGCAGCTGACCAAGGGCGCCACGGCGATCGAGACCATCGTCGGCAAGAGCGTCGAGCTGGGCAAGCTGGCGGCAGCCGAGGCCGCCGCGATGCGCTCCCGCCTGACCACGACGACGTCGGTGGCCGAGGCCGTCGACGACGTCGGGGTGGTCATCGAGGCAGCGCCGGAGCGGATGGATCTCAAGCTGGCGCTGCTCACCGAGGTGGAGGCGGCGGCGCCCGCGGGCGCCCTGATCGCCTCGAACACGTCGGCGCTGAGCATCACCGAGATGGCCGCGGTGCTCGACCGGCCCGGGAGGATGGGCGGCATGCACTTCTTCAACCCCGTCCACAAGATGAAGCTGGTCGAGATCGTGCGGGCGCTGGAGACCACCGACGAGACCGTCGCGGCGATGCAGGGCGTGGCGGCGGCGATGGGGAAGGAGACGGTGCTCATCCGCGAGTCGCCCGGCTTCATCACCAGTCGCGTCAACGCCATGATCGGCAACGAGGCGTTCTACATGCTGCAGGAGGGCGTGGCGTCGGCCCGCGACATCGACAAGGCGCTCAAGCTGGGCCTCAACCACCCGATGGGGCCGTTCGAGCTGGTCGACCTGGTCGGCCTCGACACCCGGCTGAGCATCCTGCAGCACCTGCACCGGACGCTGGGCGAGAAGTTCCGTCCCTGCCCGCTCCTCGAGCAGCACGTCAAGGCCGGTCGCCTCGGGCGCAAGGCCGGCAAGGGCGTCTACGACTACTGAACCACGATCGTGCCGACGAGGCCGGCGTTGCTGGGCTCGTTGTGATCGTGGAACCCGCAGCGTCGTGCGGTGGTGAAGTTGCCCGACGTCCGCGACTGGCCGGGGGTGAGGAAGCCCACCTGATCCATCGCCGGGCAGTCCTCGTGGCTGGGGTGCGGGTCCGAGGACATGTCGTGGTTGCGGTTGTGGTTGTTGACGAACGTCACCCGGCCGCCGACGGCGATGGTCACCGTGCTCGGCGACACGCGGCCGTCGGCGCCGATGGTGATGGTCGCGGTGGCCGCCGCGCCGCCGCCGCCGGTGCCGCCGCCCGGGCTCGGCGCCGTGGGCGCGGAGTTGCCGCCGCCGCCCCCGCCACCGCAGCCTGCCGCCACGCCTACTGCTGCCGCCACTGCCAGTGCGCGCGCCGTCCGTCGCATGACATCCCTCTCCTCGCCCGGGTTGGACCGCGGCCGGCCGGCGGCGTTACACGCGCCGGCGCGGCCGTCAGTAGAATTTCCGCGTCAGGTTGAAGCCGATGAACCAGTCGTCGAAGCCGCCGCGGGCGATCTGCCCGAAGGTGGTGCCGAAGCCGTTGCCGACGTTGATCTGGAAGCTGTGGCCGCCGAGACGCTTCTCGACGGCGACGGCGACGAGCGAATCGCCCGGATCGTAGCCGGTGAGCCGTGGCGTCACCTCGACGACGCCGTAGAGCGAGGCGGTGAGCCGCAGGCGGGCGCCGAAGCCGACCATCACGGTGCTGTTGTCGTCGACGACCTCGTCGGGCAGCGGGTTGGTGTTGTTCACCCAGATCGGCTCGACGTAGATCGCCGCCCGGTCCGACACTTCGTGCGACACGACGACGCCGAGGGCGGGTGAGTAGCTGTCCTTGAGATTGTTCGTGCCCTCGACGGTGCCGAAGGCGTCGATCGAGAGCGGGAAGTCCTCGTCCTGGCCGACGATCTGCCGCTGCAGCAGAAACTGGATCGTCCGGTCGCTGGTGCGGTGCACGGCGAGCTGGGTGGCGCGAAACAGCCCGAACCGGTACTCGAAGCCGATCTGGGCGCCGCTGTCGAAGCCGAAGAAGTCTTCGACCAGGTCGCCGAGGTCGCCCTGGCCCAGCGGGCGGGCGAAGCGGTGGGTGATGCGGAACGCGCCCTTGTGCCGGGGCAGGCGCAGGGTCGTCGGCAGGCCGACCAGGGTGAAGTCGGGCTGGGCGCGGTTGACGTCCAGGTCGGGGTCGTCCTCCTGGGTGGCGGTGGCTCCGCCGCCAGTGGCGGCCGGCCTGGCGGCGGGCGGGTCGTCGGCCGCCGATGCCGGCAGCGCGGCGGCAGCCAGCGCCGAGGCAAGAACGAGCCGAAGGAACCTGGGCGTCACGGTGAGCTCCTCGAATGGACGGGGTCTGGCGTAAGTGGCGGCTGCGCCTGCGGGAGCACCGGTTCAGCGGGCGCCGCCGACGCGTGATCCGCGCCACTCGGCGAGGGCCGAACGGCGGACCAGCGGCCGTCGAGTCGCGGCCACCGCCTCGATCGTCGACGGCTCGAAGGCGAACCGCCGCGCCACGACCGCGATGGGACCGGTCGGGGCAGCGGCGGGTCGGGCGGCCGTGGCCGCGGTTGGCGCGTATGCCGTGGCGGGGTCCTTCCCCACGCCGGCGTTCGCCGGCGTTTCAGGGAGGAGCGCCATCCCCGCCACGGCAACAGCTGCGATCGGAACGTCGGCTCGCATCGAAGCGGTGGAACCGGCCTGCGCCGGCTCCGACGCGTGACGCTGCAAGCGAAGTGCCGTTCCAACGCGGTACGACGGCCGGGTGTTTGGCGCCCAAATGGCTCGTCGGCCTGCGCCCGATTCGAAAAGATGGATTACGGCCGGCGTAAGTCCGTACCGCCGGCGTAAGCGCAGGCGCGCCGGTCGCCTCGCCAGGCCGCACGCCCGCAGGCAGGAGCCCGGCGTCACTGGGCATTAGTCGATGCGATGCTTGGCGAGATAGTGGCTCAGCGCGCGCTGGCTCAGCCCCATGAGCTCGGCGGCGTCCTTCTTCACGCCGCGCGCCTGGTCGAGCGCGTGGCGAATGGTCTCGCGCTCGACCCATTCCACGTTCTGATGCAGGCGCAGTGACGGCAGGCCCGCCGTCGGCGCCGGCGTCGCGCCCATCAGCCACACCGACTCCGGCGTCAGCCGCGGTCCCGGCGTGAGCACGACCGCCCGCTCGATGGTGTTCTCGAGCTCGCGGACGTTGCCGGGCCAGTGGTAGCGGCGCAGTTCGGCCATCGCCGCCTCGTCGACGCCGAGGATGTGCTTGCCCAGCCGCTGCGAGAACTTCTGCACGAAGTGGTCGACCAGCGTCGGCAGGTCGTCGAGACGCTGGCGCAGCGGTGGCAGGTCGATCGGGATGACGTGCAGACGGTAGTACAGATCCTCCTGGAAGCGTCCGTCGCCGACCATCGCCCGCAGGTCGCGATTGGTGGCGGCGATCACCCGGACGTCGACCTTCTCGGTCCGTTCCGACCCGAGCGGCTCGAACTCCCGCTCCTGCAGCACGCGGAGCAGCTTGGACTGGACCGGCGCGCCGAGGGTCGCGATCTCGTCGAGGAAGATCGTGCCGCCGTCGGCGAGGGTGAAGCGACCCTTCTTGGCCGAGGTGGCGCCGGTGAAGGCGCCACGGACGTGGCCGAACAGCTCCGATTCGATCAGAGCCTCGGGAATCGCCGCGCAGTTCACCTTGATCAGCGGCCGGTGGCGCTGCTGGCTGCGGTCGTGGATGGCCCGGGCGACCAGTTCCTTGCCGGTGCCGGTCTCGCCGGTGATGAGCACGGTGCTGCGCGACTGCGCCACCAGCTCGATGCGACGTGAGATCTCGACCATGACCTTCGAGCGGCCGACGATACCGTAGTGGTCGAACTCGGCGTCGCGCTCGCTGCGCAGGTAGGTGAGCTCGGTCCGGGCCCGCTGGGCCGCCAGGGCCCGCCGGGCGGTGAGCAGCAGTTCGTCGACCTCGAAGGGCTTCTGCAGGTAGTCGTGGGCGCCGAGCTTCATGGCTTCCACGGCGCTTTCGACGCTGCCGTGGGCGGTCATCATCACCACCGCCGGACGCTCCGCTTCCGGAGTGGTCGCCACCAGTTCCCTGACGACGTCCATGCCGGACCGCTCGGGCATGCGGTAGTCGATGATGACCAGGTCGAACGACTGCTCGGCGAGCAGGCGCTGGCCATCGACGGCTCGCGACGTCGTCGTCACCTGGTGGCCGTCCTCGCGCAGGGCTCGCCCCAGGGTCTTCACGATCTTCTCCTCGTCGTCGACGAGGAGCACTCGCCCGGACTGCGTCATGATCGTCGATCGCGCGGCGCCGCCGCCGGCAGCACCACCCGCATCTCGGTGCCGGCGCCGACGGTGGCGGTGGCCGTGATCGTGCCGCCCAAGCCGTCGACGACGTTCTTGGCGATGGCCAGGCCGAGGCCGCTGCCGGTGCGCCGCGTCGTGAAGTATGGATCGAAGATCCGGCCGAGGTCGTCGGCGGAAATGCCCACGCCGCGATCCCGGACCACCAGGGCGACGCCGCCGTGAGGCGCGGGTTCGCTGGACAGGGCCACGAGCGGCGCCGCGCCGGCTGGAGCGTCGACGACGGCGGCGCGGGCGTTGGTCAGCAGGTTGACGAGCACGGTGCGGACCCGCTCGGCGTCGGTGACGATCGACGGGCACGCCGGGTCGAGCTCCAGGACCACGTCGGGCGTCGCCGCGGCGGCGACCACCGCGTCGCGCGCCGATCGACAGATGTCGTTGGGATCGGCGCTGGCCAGATCGAAGCGGATCGGCCGGGCGAAATCCAGCACTTCGTTGACGACACGGTTGAGGCGATCGACTTCGCCGTTGATGTCGTGGGCGGCGTCGCGCCGGTCGGCGGCGGTGCCGTCGGCCCGCAGCAGCGGGCGGAGGGCGCCCTTGATGATCATCAGCGGATTGCGGATCTCGTGGGCGATCACCGTCGAGAGGCGGCCGAGTGCCGACAGGCGTTCGCGCTGGGCGGCGCCGCGCTGGGAGGCGGCCAGCGACTCGGTGAGGGCGTTGAAGGTCGCGGCCATCACCGTGGCGTCCTCGTCGCTCCAGCCGCTCGCCGGCAGGCTGACCTTGCGGGTCAGGTCACCGGTGGCGGCGACCTCGCGCATGTGGGCGGTAATCGTCGCCAGCGGCCGGGTGACGGTGCGGGCGATGGCGTAGCTGAGGACGGCGGCGAGCCCGACGGTGGCCAGGGCGATCCCGGCCAGCGCGGCGCGGATCGCGCCGAGGGTCCGCATCTGCGCCGTCCGGGATCGGAGGACGACCGCGCGCGGCGGCTCGCCGATGCCGCCGAGCGCCTCCCCGGCGCCGGCCAGCGGCCGGACCAGCGCCGAGTAGTCGCCGTCGGGCAGCTCGAGCGACCGGACGTGCTGGTCCTGGTGGATCCACGGCGCGATCGCCGGGCCGCTGGCGTCGGACATCGACGACGCACGCACCGTGCCATCGTAGGCGAAGGCCACGTCGGCACCGGTCAGCGCCTTGAGCGTCGCGGCGCGTTCGGCGTCGAGCAGATAGCCCATGGTGAGCGTGCCCAGCAGTTCGGGCCGCTCGAGATCGATCGTCACCGGTACCGACACGACCTGCAGGACGCCGCTCGGATGGGGCCAGAACGCGGTCGAGGGACCGGTGACGGCGGCGCGACCGGAGGTGGCGGGATAGGGGAGGCTGGCCGGGCGCGACGGGGCGGTGACGGCGGCCAGCCGGGCGCCGTCGCGGTCGGCCACGACCAGCACGTCGGCGCCGGCCTGCAGCAGGTAGTCGCGCGCAATCGGCTCGATGGTGGGGCGATCACGGGTTTCGAGCGCGGCCTTGAACTTCGGCAGGTCGGCGATGAGCGTCGCCGTCCGCGTGAAGCTGTCGAAGAGCGAGGCACTCTGCTGATCGACCAGGCCGGCCGCCTCGACGAGATCGCGCTGCAGGTCGGCCTCGGCCTGGCTGCTCAGGCGGACGCTGACGAAGTACACCGCGGCGCCGATCGACGCCGTGGCCAGCAGCGTGCTGGCGACGAAGATCCGGGTGCGCAGCGACGCCAAGCCGGCCGTCACGGCACCTCCAGGTCGAGTTCGACCACCGCCCCGGCGGCGACCGACACGCTGCGCTGCACCCGGGCTTCGCCTTCGTACCAGCCGACCACGGTGTAGGTACCCGGCGGCACCTGATCGAGACGGTAGCGGCCGTCCGGATCGGTGACGCGGAAGAACGGGTGGGTGAACACGACCACGAACGCGCTCATGTGCGAGTGGATGTCGCAGAACACGCGCACCACCCCCGGGCGGTCGAAACGCACGGCCTTGGACCGGCCGCTGGCGTAGCGGCCGAGGTCGAAGCGCCGGGCCCGCGACAGCGAGAACACGTTGTGATAGGTGCGGTCGCTGTTGGGAAAGTCGACGACCGAGCCGGCCGTGATCGCCACCAGCCGCGGGACGAAGGTCTCGTTGCGCTGATCCATCACCGCGCGGGTCGGTTCCGGGTCGTCGAAGGCGCGGCGGGGCGCGGTGTCGAGATAGACCAGCCCGCGCCGTACGTCGGCGAGGCCGCGTCCGGCCCGGCCGCCGTGTTCGCCGACGGTCGGACGCGGCTGCGGCGGGGAGGCCAGGCGCCGGATGTCGAGACGGCCGCGAATACTGCCGGTGGCCGGCGTCGGCTGCCGCACCGCCGCCGCGGCCCAGGGCGCGGCGGCGCCGGTCAGCAGCGCCAGCAGTGCCACGAGCGGCAGAACCTGCGCCCAATTCTTCCGGGCCGCCGCCATCAGAACCACACCCCGATCTGTCCCGCGACCAGGCTGTCGTGGCGGACCCGGCCGCCGCCCGGGCGCCAGTTGCGCTGCCAGACGGCCTTGAGCCGGACATGCCGGCGGACGGCGAACCCGACGCCGCTTTCGACCCGTGTCACGGCCGCTTCCCACGGCGTCGGTCCGGACGGGCCGGCGACGTCGCCGAACGACAGCCGCTCGACACGCGCGGTCAGGTCGAGACCCGGCCAGGCGCGCCAGCGCCCTTCGCCCCACGCTGCCGTGGCGACCAGTGCCGGCGCCAGCCGGCTGTCGACCACCGCCGGCACCGACCACCAGGTGCGGATGATCTCGCCGCGCAGCGCCCAGCGGCCGGCGGCGAGCGCGACATCGGCGCCGGCGGCGCGCTGCGTGAACGTGTCGACCGGCTGCCCGGCGGGCAGCACGGCAGCCAGGTCGTCCGACAGGTAGGCACCGCGCGCACCCGACACGCCGAGCGCCAGCAGCGGATGCGGGCGTACCACGAGCCGGGTCTGCAGCGAGCGCCCGCCGTTGTCGTCCTCGACCCGTGGGCCGGCCAGTGATCCAGCCGTCACCGCGCCGATCCACTCGACGACGCCGGCCCGCACCCGGCCCTGCACGCCGGTGTCCCAGTGCTCGGCGTCGATGAGCGGCAGGCCGCGGTCGGGGGCGGGGTTGCCGAGGGGGAACTGCGACAGCCAGCCGCGGCCGCGCATCCCGACCAGGTCGGTCACCGTGCGCGGCAGGGCATCGCGACGCAACGACAGCAGGTAGCCGTAGGCGAGCGGCCGACTGATGAGCGGGTTGTCGGTGCCGTAGCCCGCCGGCCCGAACAACCCGAAGGTCGGCGGCACCCGGCCGATCTGCAGGTCGACGTCGCGGTCGGGCCACGGCCGGGCCCGCAGGTAGAGCGCCGTGAGCTGCGCGTGGGACAACCCATCGGTGCGGATCTGCCCGAGGATCTCGACGTGGCGGCTCACCCGCAGCGAGCTGTTGAGGATGATGCGGACGTTGCGCAGCGGGCTGTAGTCGTAGGTGGCGTAATTGAAGAAGCCGGGGTCGTGCGACCCCACCGTCGCGGTGACTTCGCCACTGACGGCGACACGGGGCACGGCGGCGGCCGGCGCGTCGGGCGACTGCGCCGCGACCGGGATGGCCGACCCGAGCAGCAGGAGGAGGACGGGCGTACGCACGAAGCGGCCGACCGGGCGCAGGTCGCGGGCCATTATAATGCGCGGTCATGCGCCGACCGGTCGACGCGGTGACGGTGGCGCTGGTGGCCGGGCTGGCGGCGACGGTCGCGGCGACGGCCGAGGTCACCGACCGCGTCCGGCGGGTCGTGCCGCTGCCGGCCGGCTCGCGGCTCGATCTCGACCTCACCAACGGGGACGTCCGCCTGGTCGGCACGACCCGATCCGACCTCACCGTCGAGGTCGAGCGGACGGCGCCGACGGACGCCGATCTCGCGCGCTTTCCGGTCGAGATCGCCGTCGACGCGGCCGGCGTGCGGGTCCGGATCCGTCAGGACGGCACCGACGCGCGGCTGACCTCGAACGTCCGACTGGACGTGCCGAGGGCGGCGCGGATCGACGCGCTCCGCATCGCCGAGGGGCGACTCGAGGTCGCCGATTTCTCGGGGGCGTTGACCGCCGAGGTGCGTCGTGGCCCGATCACCGCGTCCCGCGTCAGTGGGGTGCTTCGCCTCGAGACCGGCATCGGCGACATCGACCTGCGTCAGGTCCGGCTGGTCGCCGACGGTCTCATCCGCGCCCGCGCCTTCAACGGCGATCTGCGCGTCGCCTTTGCCGAGCGGCCGAGCGATGCGCGGGTGATGGCCCTGGCACTGAACGGCGCCGTGGTGTCGGCGATCCCGCTGACCCTGAAGACCGGCTGGGGTCCGCGCTGGGGCGAAGCCACGCTCGGCCGCGGCGAGCCGGTCGTCTCGCTCGACGTGGTGTCCGGCGACATCCGGATCGAAGCGCCGGCCGCGGGCCGGCCGTAGAGCGACGGCGAGACGAGGCGCCGGGCCGCCGCTCAGCGGCGGTTGACCTTGCGCTGGGCGTCTTGATAGCGCCGCGATGTCGGCGGTACCTGGGCGTAGGCCGCCCGGGCGCGTTCGTCATCGCGCAGCCGCCGCTCGTAGAGTTCGCCGAGCAGCCACCACGCGTCGTGGGGATTCGCCGGATAGCGCGTCGCCAGGTCGGTGTAGGCGTGCGCGGCCAGGGTCCACTGATCCAGGTCGGCCCACTGGGTGCCCAGCCGATACAGCGCCAGCATGCCGTGGGGCGAGTCGGGAAACTGGTCGGCCAGCTGCCGCAGCGTGGCGAGTTGTGCCGGGACGTCGCGGCCGAGGGCCGGGTCGCGCTCGCGAATGCGCCGGCGGTCCTCGATCCCGGCCTTGGCCTGCAGGGCCCGCAGGGCGGTCGGCGTGCCCGGGGCCGCGGCCGCAGCCCTGGCGAAGAGCGCCCGCGCGGCTTCGTCGCGGTCCGGCTGGCGCGACTTGAGCATCAGCTCGCCCAGGGTCACCTGGCTCTCGGCCAGACGCGGGTCGCCGGCGAACCGCTTGGCGAACTCGACGTGCGCCGCCATGGCGTCGTCGGTCCGCCCCAGCCGCGTCAGGGTCTCGGCGGTCAGATAGGCGGCGTCGGCGGCGACGGGCAGGGTGGGGTAGTCGTCGAGGATCGCGCGCAGGTCGGCGAGGCCCTGATCGGCCAGGTTGTTCTTCAACTTCGCCCGCGCCACTTCGAGCCGCGTGGTGGCTTCGGCGCTGGCCTCGGCGGCGGCCGGGGCAGGCGCAGTGGCCGGGGCGGGCGACGTCGCCGCCGGTGCCGGCGTCTTGGCGGGCGGGCCCTTGGGCGGGGTGGCGGCCGCGGTGGCGGGCCCCGCCGGCGCCGCGGCCGCGGTGGCGGCGACGGCCACGCCGGCCGCGGCGGGCGGCGGGCCGCTGTCCGCCGCGGTCGGTGGCGGCGCCGCGTCCGCCGAATCGGGCGGGACGGCCTCGTTCGACTGTCGCGGGACGACGATGACCCCGATGAGCACCGCGGCGGCGACCACGCCGACGGCGGCCAGCATCACCGTGGACGCGCGTCGCGGTTCGGCGGCGGGCGACGCGGTTGCCGGAAACGGCGTCGGCGCCGGGCCCGAGGCCGGCGGGATGACGGTGGTCGGCAACGCCGCGCCCGACGTCGATGCGGTGGCGGCCGGCACGGCCATCGTGACCGCACTCGCCGGGTCGATGGCGACCATGCTGTTGCGCGGCGGCGGCAGGGTGACCGTCGGATCCGACGCGCGCGGCGCCGCCGACGTGGCGCCGCTGGCGGCGGCGACCCGGCGGGTGCTCGACGCGCGCCGCAGGCGCTCCAGGTCGACGCGCAGATCGGCCGCGGTCTGATAGCGCAGCGTGCGATCCTTCTCCAGCGCCTTGGCGATGATGCGATCGAGCTCCGGGGTGACGTCGCGATTGAAGGCCGACGCCGGCGTCGGCTCGCGGTTCAGGATGCCGTCGAAGATGACCGCGGTCGTGTTGCCGGGGAAGCTCACGCGGCCCGTGGCCATCTCGTAGAGCACGACGCCGAAGGAGAAGAGGTCGGTGCGTGAGTCGAGCGCCTCGGCCCGCGCCTGCTCGGGCGACATGTAAGCCACCGTGCCGACCGTCGTCCCGACCACGCTGGTGAACTGCGACGGCTCCACGGTCGTCGAGGCATCGACGCCGTGCCGGCCGGCGGTCAGCTTCGCCAGACCGAAGTCGAGCACCTTGGCCTGACCGCGTTTGGTCAGGAAGATGTTGGCCGGCTTGATGTCGCGGTGGAGGATGCCTTCGCTGTGGGCGGCGTCGAGCGCGTCGGCCACCTGGGTGGCGACGTCGATGAGCGTCCGCTGGTCGAGCGGTCCCTGGACCAGCCGCCGATCGAGCGTTTCGCCCTCGAGCAGTTCCATGGCGAGGTAGCACCGCCCGTCCTGCTCGTCGAAGCCGTAGATCGTGCAGATGTTGGGATGATTCAGACTCGAGGCGGTGCGGGCCTCTCGGCGGAACCGGTTGCCCGCCTCCGGGTCCGACGACGCCGTCGTCGGCAGCACCTTGAGCGCCACCATCCGGCCCAGGACGGTGTCCTGCGCGCGGTAGACGACCCCCATCCCTCCGGCTCCCAAAGGCTCGAGAACCTTGTAGTGTCCGAGTTGCTGGCCAGAGAGGTTCGACACTGGGGACGCATCATCGTACGAACCGCGGTTGGCGGAGTCAAATCCCGCCGCCGGCCCTTGACCGTTCCCGCAATGCGCGGATAGTGTTGGACTTCGAGAATTCGAAACGCCGTTCCGTATAGTGGAAGCTCAGCAGAAGCCTCGACGTGCCGCCCGGTCCACCTCCACCGACAAGGCACTCGACGTCTGTGAATTGCTCAGCCGGGCGCCCCGGGGCCTGAGCGTCTCGGACGTGGCGCGGACGTTGCGGTTGCCGGCGTCGAGCGCCCATCGGCTCCTGGCCGTCCTCAAGCGCCGCGGCTACGTCCGCCAGGACGAGGACACCGCGCGCTACAGCCTCACGCTGAAGATGCTGGACCTCAGCTTCAAGGCACTGGGCGGCTCGGAACTGCGGCTCCACGCCTTCCCGCTGGTGCGCGAATACGTGCTGCGCACCGGGCACCGCAGCTTTCTGGCCATTCCGGCCACCGGCGAGGTGAGCTACCTGTGGCCGGCCGGGCCCGACGAGGTGGCGATGCGGACCGCGTTCGGCCGGGAGATGCCGGCTCATTGTGCGCTGTATTTCGCGGCCCCGCAGGCCACGCCGCGCCGCCTGAGCTGTTTGAAACTCACCACCCCGGCCGATCTGGCCCATCCCGACGCCCCCCCGGTGCTGCGTCTCGGTCCCGGCGGAGACCTGCCAACCGGGGCGCAGCGCCTGGTGTGCACGTGCGCGCCGATCCGGGACTACACGACGCAGGAGGTCGGGCGCGTCGGCGTCTTCGCCCACGGCGTGGACGAGCGCCCGCTGGCCGCCGACGGCCACCGCGGGGTCTGGAACCTGGCCGGGCAGATCTCGGCCCGGCTCGGCTACGTGCCGCTGACCTCGCTGGGGGCATCGGCGTGACCGGCGATGGCCATACGGCGGCCGGCCGATAGTTTTCGAAGGAGAGGAAATGGCGTACATCATCTGTGAGCCCTGCATCGGGACCAAGGATTCGGCCTGCGTGGACGTGTGTCCCGTGGACTGCATCCACCCCCGGAAGGACGAGGGCGATTTCGAGTCGGCGACGCAGCTCTACATCCACCCCGACGAGTGCATCGACTGCGGGGCGTGCGTTCCGGCCTGCCCGGTCGAGGCGATCTTCGCCCTCGACGAGGTGCCGGACAAGTGGAAGAGCTACATCGAGGTCAACGCCGCGCACTATCAGAAGTAGACTGTGGAGCACCCGGGGCCGGTGACGGCCTCGGGCTTGGACGACGGCGCGCCCCGGCGCCTGGTGGCGCGCGCATCCCGGCGGGGGACGGCTCCTGCCAGGGAGGGCCGGTATGCGGATGGGCGTTCGCGGACTGCTGGTCGCGGCGATGTGTGCCGCGGTGGGACTGACCCTCGAAGGCCGTCGCACGGGCGACGACGCCGAACTGCAGTACCAGCTCGGCTCGCTCCTCTACGAGGAGACCCGCTTCGACGAGGCCCGGCAGGCCTTCCGCCGCGCCGCGGCGAGCGACGATCCCGACCTGCGGCTGCGGGCCCGGATCGGCGTGGTCAAGACGGCGCTGCTCGTCGGCGAGTTCGAGGAGGCGCAGCAGGAGGCGGCGTCGCTGCGTGACGACTCGCCGCGTAATCCCGAGGCGATCGCCGTGCACGCCGACGCCCTGTGGTCGGCCGGGCTCTTCGACGAGTCGGAGCGGGAGTTCCGCGACGTGCTGGCCCTGGCCCCGGAGATGTCGCGGGGCCGTCACGGGCTGGCCAAGGCCCTGGCCTCGCGGTCGCAGCTCGAGGACGCCCTGCTCGAAGTGCAGGCGGCGCTGCGCAGCGCCCCGCGCGACGGCGAACTCCACCATACCTCGGGGGCCATCCTCGAGCGCCTCAAGCGCTACGACCAGGCGGCCCTGGCCTACGCGAACTACGTCAACCTCCTGCCCAACAAGGACCGCAGCGACAAGGCGGCGTGGTCGCGGGCGCAGATCCGCTTCCTCCAGGCGTTCAAGGAACGGATGCCGAACGCCCTGAATCCCGAGTCGGTCGGCCGGCTGCACACCGTCGACTTCAAACTGGTCCAGGACAAGGTGATCGTCAAGGGCCGCGTCAACGGCGGCCGCTGGGTCGACTTCGTCCTCGACACCGGCTCGGAGCAGACGACCATCTCGCGGCAGATCGCCCAGTCGGCCGGCGTGGTGCCGATCACCTACACGCTCAGCGCCGGCGTCGGCGAAGTCGGGCTGCGCGGCCTGCAGCTGGCCCGGTTGAACAGCTTCGAGGTCGGCACCCTCAAGGTGCACGACGTGCCGGTGCTCATCAAGAACCCGGCCCTGCGCGGCATCCCGAGGCGCGAGATGGAGAGCTTCTCGCCGATGGCCCTCGGCCTGTCGATGACCATCGACTACGCGACCCGCAAGCTGACCATCGGCGAGCGCCTGCCGGAGGAGGACGCCGACATCCGGCTGCCGATGCGCATGCACCGCTTGGCCATGGTGCGCGGCCTCATCAACGCCGAGCGTCCGGCCTATTTCGTCGTCGACACCGGCGGCGAGGTGATTTCGATCAGCAAGGCCACCGCCGACTCGCTCACCCCGGCCCGGCCGGTCGGTCGGCGCATCGCGCTGAAGGTCTACGGCACGTCGGGCTGGGATCGCGATGCGTTCCTGATGCAGGGTCTCGACCTGCAGTTCCGCGACATCGAGTACCGCAACTTCTCGGTGGTGGTGCTCAACCTGCGGGCGCCGAGCGTGCTGCTCGGCTTCCAGCTCGGCGGCATCGTCGGCCACCGCTTCCTGAGCCCCTACCGCGTCGCCCTCGACCTGGATCGCAGCGAGGTGCGGCTGACCCGGCTGCCGGGACGGCGGAGGGCGGCGGACTAGGTTAGCGGCCAGCGGCTGGCGGCTGGTCAGTCCCGCTGGCCGTGGAAAGACAAAGGGCCCGGCGAGATCGCCGGGCCCTCATCGTGTACGCCGAGCCGCTAGCCGCTAGCCGCTAGAAGTCGTACCCAATCCACATCGTGAACTTGGCCCGCCGGAACGCGCCGCTGCCACCCTGCTGGGCGAACACGACGTCCTCCCAGTCGCGGTTGAAGAGCGTCCGCCAGCTCCAGTCGAAGTGGATGGGGAAGCCGAGCGCGAAGGTCTGCAGCCCGATGCCGTAGCTGGCCCTGGCGTCGACCAGTCGGAACCCGTCGACCAGCACCGGGTTGCCGAACACCGGCTGGTCGTTGACGTCGTAGCCGACCACCGGCCGCTCGACCGACGTTCCGGTCGTATAGGCCTTGAACCCCTGGTTCTCCCACGATGCGCCGCCGACGTTGGCGAACAGCGTGCCGCGGACACCGCCGAGGATCCCGATCGGCGTCGCCATGGCGTGGATGAGCGGGATGCGCAGTTCGGCGTTGAGATGCCCGGCCTGCTGGCCGACGAACTCCAGGTAGTTGTAGCCGCGCATCTCCGAGTTGCCGCCGAAGAAGTAGTAGCCGGGGTTCTCGCCCCAGCTCTTGTAGCCGCGGGCGCGGAAGGCGAGCAGCCCCGAACCGCCGATCCGGAAGTACTTGCGGACGTCGCCGTCGACGGTCTGACGGGACAGGAGCGAGCCGCCGCCGGGGGCGTATTCGTAGGACAGCCGCATGGTGTTGCCGGCCAGCGGGCCGAACTCGCGGAACACCGTCGTCTCCTGCACGAACGCCAGGCCGATCGGCACCATGGTGCCGTTGTTGAGCAGCTGGCGGCCGAACTGCTGCTCCTGGTACTGCTGCGAGTACTCCTGCACCAGCGGATCCTCGAACCGCTCGGTGTAGTTGGTGATGCCGCCGAACAGCTCGATGCGGCGGTAGCGGTTGAACGGCCAGATGCCGAAGACCGTGGCGCCGCGCACCGTCTGGGTCGCCACCGCCAGGTCGCGGTCGAGGAAGACCCCCGAGAGCGCCGGGTCGTAGAAGACGTTCTGGAGCTGGCCGTAGAAGAACTGGGTCTGCGTGAAGCCCTGGACCGCGTACTGGAAGCGGCGTTCGAGGTTGATGTAGGAACCGGAGAACGACCGGTACTGCGAGATCGAGGTGGCGAACAACGTGAACTGCTGGTCGCCGAGCACGTCGGTGAACGCCACCGCCGTGCCGCCCAGGAAGTCGCCGCCGCTGGTCAGCCCGACGTTCACCGGCGGCCGCCCCTCGAGATAGAGCTTCTCGAACTTGCCCTTGCGCTTGATGTTCGAGGCCACCATCTGGTGGGTGAGCGGGGCCTGGAAGTCGACGATCGGTCCCGGCGCCCCGAAGTCGTCGGTGGTGGCCTTGCCGATCGGCTCGCGCTGGTCGAGGATGTGCACCCCGTAGTCGCCCTTGTAGTAGCTGACGAAGGCGATGCGCGGCCCGGCGTCGGTACCGCCCCGCAGCACCACCGGCGAGTGGTTGCCGCCGACTGCGTCGGTATAGCGGTTGAGCTCGCCGCTCTTCAGGTCGAGCGTCCAGACGTTGTAGATGGCGCCGTTCTTGGCCACCTCGGGATCCACGGTCTCGTTGGGGTCGACCGCCGTCGACGCGAACACCAGGGTGTGCTCGTCGAGGAACTGCGCGCCGCCTTCGTCGTGGGTCCCGAAGGTGAGCTGGGTCCGCTTGCCGTCGGCGACCTCGACCCGGAACAGCTTCTCGTTGCCGCTCAGCCGCGTGGTGACGACCAGGGCGCTGCCGTCGGGCGTCCACGTCGGCGCGTAGTCGGCGTAGGCGTCCTTGGTGACGTTGGTGATGGCGCGGCTGTCGAGGTCGAGCACGAAGATGTCGGTGACGCCGCCGCGCATCGCCGAGAAGGCGACCTTGCGGCCGTCGGGCGAGAAGTCCGGCGACTCGGGCGCGTCGACGTCGTTCAGCTCCACCCGCTCGACGATCCGGCGGCTGATGACGTCTTCGACGACCAGCGAGCGGTCCTTCTCGGTCCGCACGAAGAAGGCCAGCCGGTCGCCGGCCGGCGACCACGACATCCACGGCACCGAGATCCACCGGCCGCCGGGCTGGATGATGTACTCGAAGCCGCGCGACTGGTCGAAGCCGGGCGTCAGGTTGCGGATGACCTGCCCGTCCTTGGTCGACAGCAGGACGATGTCGAGCTCACGGTCGCCGCCGTTGCCGGTCATCGCCGCCATGAGGTCGCCCGACGGCGACGGCTCGATCGAGTAGGCCTGGGCGTAACGGCTCTTGTCGGGGTTGGGGGCGAGGTTGCGCCCGTAGTCGACCGGGCGCTCCTTGTCGCGGAACGGCTTGAAGCGCTCCTTGAGGTAGCGGTCGAACTCGTTGTCCCACTCCTCGGCCGACAGCTGGAACGCCTCCTGGTAGGCGTCGTCGCCGCCGCCGATGATGCTCTTGCGAAGAGCGAAGACGAACTGGCGCACGCCCTCCTTGCCCCAGCGGGCCTCCATGAACTCGAAGGCGGCGTGGCCGAGGTTGTAGATGCCGCGCAGGTTGCCGAGATTGCCGTAGCCCTGCAGCTGGCTCATCTTGGGGATGACGTCGGCGATGGCGGCGTCGCGCACCATCATGATGTCCAGCGGCTTCCAGACGCCGGTCATGTAGTCCGACATGCCCTCGTTGACCCACAGCGGGGTGGTGTTGCGGATGAGGGAGGTGGGGATGATGTCGAACTGGAAGATGTGGGTCAGTTCGTGGACCATCAGCCGGTAGAGCAGGTCCGGCGGCTCGTCCATCGGCATCAGGATGCGGTAGCGGCTCGGCTCGGCGAACGCGCCGACGCCCTCCTGGGCGGCGCCGGGAATGACGTTCTGCTGGTAGAACTCGGAGCTGGTCTGGAAGAGGATGAGCGGCACCTTGCCGGCCAGGTCGTGCTTCAACTCGGAGCTGATGTGCTGGTAGGCGCTCTCGGCGTAGCCGGCCATGCGCTCGAGGTGCGGTTCGATCTCGTCGTAGAAGTAGATCTCGAAGTGATCGGTCTGGTAGGTCTGCCAGCGGAAGTGGTCGTAGCGGATCGCGTTCTTGCCGTAGTAGGGCGCGAACTGCGTCTGGGCGGCGACCGGAGCGGCGGCCGCCAGCACGGCCACGACGAGCGCGGCGAACGAGGGCTTCACGGCCAGGCCCGACGAACGGGTGCGCATACGGCAAACTCCTCGAGGCGGCAGGGAACGTCGTGGCATCGTGTGGATCCGGGCGCCCTGGGCGCATCTTACCCCGGGGGCGTGAACGCGCCGGCCGCCATCTCCACCGGGCTCGCGAGAGCAAGATTCGGACCCGGCAGTGGTGTCCTATACTGGAGACGCTGCGGCGGGTGGTGAGGATGCCGGGAATACAGATGACGGCGCCGGGGTTCCACTCCATGTCGCCGCGAGGACTGCGCGATGTTCCGGCCTGACCGGTCGGGCCGCCCTCCGCGCCGCGACGACCGACTCATGGACGACGCGCTCGCCTGTATGAACGGCCTGTATGGCACTGCGGTGCGGCTGACCCGCGACGGGGACGCCGCGCGCGACCTGGTGCAGGACACCTACCTCAAAGCGCTGCGCGCCCAGGCGCGCTTCGAGCCGGGCACCAACCTCAAGGCCTGGCTCTACACCATCCTCCACAACACCTGGCGCAACCGGCGCCGCGATCGGGCCCGGGCCCGGGTCGCGTTCGACAGCGACACGGTCGACGCCGCCGTCGATGCCGGCCGTCCCGGCGTCGTCGAACGGACGACGCCGGAGAGCCTGCTGCTGCACACCGTGCTCGACGCCGACCTGCGCGCCGCGCTCGACGGGTTGCCGGAGGCCTTCCGCGAGGCGGTCTGGCTGCGCGACGTCGAAGACCTGACCTATCAGGAGATTGCCGACGTCCTCTCGGTGCCGATCGGCACCGTCATGTCGCGGATTTCCCGCGGCCGGAAGCTGCTGCACGGCGCGCTGACCGCGGCCGGCTCGGCACGCCCGGCTGTGACGGCGGGGCGGCCATGACCCTGCAGTTTCCAGGCGGGCGCGACGACTGTCGCCAGATGGACGCACTGTTGCCTCCTTACGTGGACGGCGAGGCGAGCGCCGCCGATCGGGCGCGCGTCGTCGCCCACCTCGAGCGCTGCGCGGAGTGTCGTGCAGCGGCCGAGGCGCAGCAGCAGGTGCGGGACCTGCTGCAGGCTCGCCGCGGCACCCTCGGTGCCAGGCCACCGGCGACGCTGGCGGCGTCGGTCCGGGCGGCAGCGGGGGCGGGCCCGTCGCCCGTGCTCGGCTGGCGCGGTCGTCTGTCGGCGATGGCCGCCGCGGCAGCTCTTGTCCTGGCGGTCGGTGGCGTGATGTGGGCGACCGGGCGGTCGCCGGTGCTCCTGGCCGCTCAGCTCACCCTCGACCACATCAAGTGCTTCATCATCGACGGTGACGACCACGCCCATCCGTTCACGCCGGCCGGTGCCGAGGCGGCGATGACCGAGCAGTTCGGCTGGTCGGTGCCGATTCCCGCGCCACCGGCGCGTCCCGACGTCCACCTGGTGGCCGTCCGCCGCTGTCTCTACGGCGAGGGCATGGTCGCGCACGTGCTCTACCGGGTGGCCGGCCAGCCGGTGTCGCTCTTCGTGATGCCCGACAGCCAGGCCGCGGCCGCGGAATTCTCGGCCTTCGGCCGCCACGCCGAGGTGCGCAGCCAGGGCGGCGTGACCTACGTGCTGGTCGCTCCGGCTGAGCTCGGCGGCGTGGCCGCCGCGGTGGGACTTGAGGCAGAATGATCGACATGTCCCAGCCAGCCGCGCCGTCCAGCACGCACACCCTGCGCACTGTCGCCATCGTCGCCACGGTGGTGGCCCTGCTCGGCATCAGCATCCCCTTCACGTGGGTGTCGCACGCCCAGCCCGAAGGCGAGCCGATCACCGCGCCGCTGGTCGAACCGGTGGCGGCCCACGAGGTGACGCAGCCGGCCGGCGGCGACGGTGCGGCCTGTGTCGCCGACGCCAAGCCGGCCACGGACTTCACGCTGCCGACGCTCGACGGCAAGCAGCTGTCGCTCGGCGCCCACCGGGGCAAGGTCGTGCTGCTGAACTTCTGGGCGACCTGGTGCGGGCCGTGCAAAGCCGAGATTCCCGGCTTCGTGGAGCTCCAGCAACAGTACAAGAACGACCTGGTGGTCATCGGCCTGTCGGTGGACGACACCGCCGAGAAGGCCCGGCCGTTCGTCGAGCAGTACAAGGTCAACTACCCGATCGTGCTCGGCGTGGGCCGTGACGACATCCAGGACGCCTACGGACCGATCTACGGCATTCCGGCGTCGTTCCTGATCAGCCGCGACGGCAAGGTCTGCAAGCGGCATCTCGGGATTGCACCCAAGGCGCAGTTCGAACGAGAGATCAAGGCGTTGCTCTGAGCGCGTGTAGTATGATTCCTCCAGCACGATGCTGAAGGGATTCACGCACGCCACGCTCGCCTGCGGGTGCCGGCTCGCGTTTCGCGACGGGACCGGCGGCAGCCCTGTCACGGTCGTTGTCGACCTGAAATCACCGGCGTGTCCGAATCCGCTGCACGTACGCGACGTGCCCATCTACGACCATCGCGAGGCGTTGCGTCCGGCGACGCGCCCGCTGCCGATGGAAGAGGGCTTCGAAGAAGAGAGCTAGCCGCCCGCGCGGCGGCGATCGGCGTGTTCTGGGCCGTCCAGGTCTCGGCGCTGCTCGTCCTCACCGTCCCGTTCCACTGGTCGCTGGTCGTCGTCTGGGCGGTGTCGCATTTCGCGCGGGCCATCGGCCTCACCCTGGCGTTCCACCGCTATTTCGCCCACCGCGCCTTCGAACTGGCGCGGCCGGTCCGTTTCCTGTGGGCGTTTCTCGGCACCGCCGCCATGCAGAAGGGCCCGCTGTGGTGGGCCGGCCATCACGTCAGCCATCACAAGTACGCCGACCGCGACGGTGACCCGCACAGCCCGGCGGTGAGCGGCTTCTACCACGCCCACATCGGCTGGTTCCTCGACGACGCGCGTTACGATCGGCTGGCGTCGACCAACCCGGTCCTGCGCGACTTCGGCAACGTGCCCGAACTCCGCTGGCTCGACCGGTGGTACGGCGTTCCGCCGGTGCTCTGGGCGATCGGCCTGGGCGCGCTCGGCGGCTGGCCGTGGGTCGTCTACGGCTTCTGCCTGGCCACGACCACGCTCGCCCACGCCACGTTCGCCATCAACACCGTCAACCACCTGTGGGGCTCGCGGCGCTTCGCCACGCCCGACGACTCGCGCAACAACCCGGTGACGGCGTTCTTCGCCGCCGGCGAAGGCTGGCACAACAACCACCATCGCTATCAGCGCGCCGCCCGCAACGGCTTCTACTGGTGGGAGTTCGACCCGACGTGGTACGTGATCCGCGTCCTGGAGTGGTTGGGACTGGCGTGGAACGTCCAGCCGGTGCCGGCCCGCATCTACGACGAAGCCCGCGGCGGGCCGGCCGGGGTCGCCGGGAAGTGACGATGCCGCCGCGGTGGGCGGTCTACCTCTGGGCGGCGCCGACGACGCTGGTGGGGGTGGCCGCGTCGGCGCTCGCCGCCGAACGGCAGGTGGTGTCCGGCGTGCTGGAAGGACACGGGCCGGCGATCGCGGCCGCCTTCGACCGGCTGGCCCCGGGTCGCCGCATCGCGGCGATGACCCTCGGCCACGTCGTCCTCGGACGGTCGGCCGCCGACCTGGAGCGCACGCGACGGCACGAACGGATCCACGTCCGCCAGTGCGAGCGCTGGGGGCCGCTGTTCGTCCCGGCGTATCTCATCGCCAGTCTCGCTGCGTGGTGGCGTGGCGGCGACGTCTACGCCGACAACGCGTTCGAGCGCGAGGCGTGGCGCGACGCGCCGCTGTCCCCTCGCCGCTCGTGACCGCCGGTCATTCGCCGCGGCGCCGCGGCGCCGCTTTCACCTGGCGCCCGGCGTCGGCGAGCGCCCGGCGCAGCAGGAACTCGATCTGGCCGTTCATGCTGCGCAGCTCGTCGTCGGCCCAGCGCTGCAGCGCCGCCAGCAGCGCCGGATCGACCCGCAGCAGGAAGGACTTGCGCTCGGTCACGGCCCTACTGGTAGATGGTGCCGGTGTTCACGATCGGCTGGGCGCCGCGCTCGCCGCACAGCACCACGAGGAGGTTGCTGACCATCGCCGCCCGGCGCTCGTCGTCCAGGGCGACGATCGCCTTGGAGGACAACTGGGTCAGGGCCATCTCCACCATGCCGACCGCGCCCTCGACGATGCGCTGGCGGGCGGCGATGATCGCCCCGGCCTGCTGGCGCTGCAGCATCGCCGCGGCGATCTCCGGCGCGTAGGCCAGGTGGCTGATGCGCGCCTCGAGCACCTCGACGCCGGCTTTCGCCAGCCGCTCCTGGACCTCGCGCTTGAGATGATCGGCGACGGTGGCGGTATGGCCGCGCAGCGACGTGTGACTGTCGTCGTGGGCGTCGTAGGGGTAGCTCGTCGCCAGGTTGCGGAGCGCCGCTTCGGTCTGGACGTGGACGTAGTGCTCGTAGTCGTCGACCTCGAAGACCGCCTCCGCGGTATCCACGACCTTCCAGACCACGACCGCCGCGATCTCGATCGGGTTGCCGTCGCTGTCGTTGACCTTCAGCCGCGAGCTCTCGAAGTTGCGGACCCGCAGCGACACCCGACGCTTGCCGAGGAACGGGTTGGCCCAGCGCAGCCCCGGGGTGCGGGCCGTGCCCACGTACTCCCCGAACAGCTGCAGCACGCGGCCTTCGTTGGGGTTGACCATGAACAGGCCGGCGCTGGCGAGCGCCGCCAGGACCAGGCCGACCACCGCGGCGACGACCAGCGCCGGGCGGCCGGCGCCGGCGCCGCTGACGAGCATCCACACCAGCCCGATATCCGCCGCCAGCAGACCGAACAGTACCGGCAGTCCCGTGACTCCGTGGAACTCGCGCTCGCGCACCATGGGGGCCTCCCGTCGTGATGTCGAAGTGATATCACCACGACATCACTGCGGTCAAGGCGCGCCAGGGCCGCCCGGACGGCGCCGCCACTTGATCCGGGTGTAGGCGATCCGGAAGCCGTGGCGTTCGGCGTTGCGCTGGGAGTCGCTGCCCGGCCGCGCCGACATCATCGCCAGATCGCAGCCGAGCTGCCTGGCCGCATCGAGCCGGGCGGCCAGCAGGGCGAGCTGGGCGCCTCGTCGCCGCCACGCCGGCCGCGTGCTGGCGCCGCCGAGCAGGGCGACGCCCTCGTGCACGACCAGCACGCCGGCGGCGGCCGCGCGGCCGTCGATCTCGGCGAGAAAGCAGCGCGCCGCCGGCATGCGGGCGTAGACGCCGCCGATCGCCCGCACGAAGGGCACGACCTCGGGCAGCTCGCTCCAGCCGTCGGCGGCGACCTCGGCCCAGGCGTCGGCCTCGCCGGGCGTCGCCGGGCGCACCGTGACGTCGGCGGCGGGCACTACGCCGAGCGGCGCCGCCACCGGCCGGAACATCACGCTGGTCAGCTCGAAGGGCTCGTAGCCGGCCGCGCAGAGGACGGCCAGCGCATCGCCCTGGGCGAGCGGGCTGACTTCGTGTTCGGCGGCGACACCGCGGTCGGCGAAGAAGGTCTCGAGGTCGCGGAGCGTGGCCGCGGTCGCCGGCGCCTCGAGGCCGAGCGCGAAGCTCTGCGTCAGCGGGGACCCGGCGCCGTCGAAGATGGCCAGGGCGCCGTCGATCGCCTGCCAGCAGGCACCGCGGGCAGGGTCCGTCGCCCCCCGCACTTCCACGAACCGGCACCCGGCGGCGCCTTCGGCCCGCTCGAGCCGGGCTGCGAGGGTGAGATCGACGAAGGGAAACGACATGGCCGGCATCATGCCCCAGGCGTGGGGGCGGCGGGAATGCCGGCGCCGGCTGGCGGGTTATTGCCCACGGGTGAAGATCGCGGTCATCGGCGGTGGCATCTCGGGCCTGACCGCCGCCTTCCATCTCGCGCCGGCCCACGAGACGTGGCTGTTCGAACGCGACGGGCGTCTCGGCGGCCATGCGCACACGCACGAGGTCGTGCGCCACGGCCGGCGCTGGCCGGTGGACACCGGGTTCATGGTGTTCAACACCCGCACCTACCCGCACTTCGTGCGCCTCCTCGACACCCTCGGAGTCGGCAGCCGGCCGACCGACATGTCCTTCAGCGTCCGCTGCCGGCGCTGCGGCCTGGAGTACTCGAGCGCCGGGCTCGCCGGGTTGTTCGCCGACCGCCGGCTGCTGCGGTCGACCGAGCATCTCGGTCTGCTCCTCGACGTCTTGCGCTTCTTCCGTGCGGCGCGCCGCGCCCTCGCCGACGGCACGGCGGCAGCGCTCACGCTCGGCCAGTTCCTCGACGCCCACCGGTTCGGAGACGGCCTCCGCCGCCACTTCGTGCTGCCGATGGGCGGCGCCATCTGGTCGGCAGCGGCGGGCGCGATCGAGGCGTTTCCGGCCGCGTCCTATCTCCGGTTCCTCGACAATCACGGGCTGCTCGCCGCCACCGGCCAGCCGGTGTGGCGCACCATCGAGGGCGGCAGCCGCGTCTACGTCGAACGCATCCGCGAGCGGCTGCGGGAGCGCGTCGTCGTCGGCCGGGCCGTGACCGGCATCACGCGATCGGCGCATGCGGTGACGATCGACCTCCAGGGCGGGCCGGCCGTCACCGCCGACGCCGTCGTCATCGCGACCCATGCCGACGACGCGCTGGCACTGCTCGCCGACCCGGACGACGACGAGCGGGCGGCGCTCGGCGCGTTTCGCTACTCGACCAATCGAGCCGTCCTGCACGACGACCTCCGTCAGCTGCCCGATCGCCCGGCGGCGCGGGCGTCGTGGAACGTCGCGCTCGACGACTGTCGTGACGACGTCGCCCCGGTGACCGTGACCTACGACCTGGCGCGGCTGCAGGGGCTCGAGGGCGCCGGCCCGCTGCTCTGCACGCTGAACGGCTCGCGGCCGGCCGGGGCGCCGCTGGCCTGCATGCGCTACACCCACCCGATTCTCGACCACGCCGCCCTGGCCGCGCAGGCCGCGGTGGCGGCGCTGAACGGCCGCCGCCGGACCTGGTACTGCGGGGCGCACCTGCGCTACGGGTTTCACGAGGACGGCGTGCAATCGGCGCTGGCCGTCGTCCGCGGGCTGGGAGTGCCGGCGTGACCGCCGCCCGGCTCCGCCACTCCCGGCTGCTGGTCGGGCGGGTCGCGCACAGCCGTCTGGTGCCGCGTCCGCACGCGTTCGCCTATCGGGTGTGGCTGCTCGATCTGGACCTCGACGAGCTGGAGGAACTCGACCGCACCTCCTGGCTGGCCGGCACGCGGCGGTGGAAACCGCTGCGTCTCGACGCTCGCGACCATCTGGGGGCCACGTCGGCAGGCGGCGCCGCTGCGGCCACCGCCGGGCGGCTGCGCGCGGCGGCGCTCGCCGCCCTGGCGGCGGCCGGCGTGACCGCGCCGGTCGACCGGATGTCGCTCGTCGCCCACGCCCGGACGTTCGGCCACGTCTTCAACCCGGTGAGCTTCGTCGTCTGCCGCCACGCCGGCGACGGGGCGCCGATCTCGGTCATCGCCGACGTCCACAACACCTTCGGCGAGCGGCACGCCTACGTGCTGCCGGCGGCTGGCGCCGACGGCCCCGGCCGGTGGACGGCCAAGAAGGTGTTCCACGTCTCGCCGTTCTTCACGCTCGACGGCACCTACCGGTTCGCGCTGCGCTTCGCCGCCGACGCCGTCGATGCGCGCATCGACCTCCACCGCGACGGCCGCCCGGTCTTCGTGTCCCACCTGGCGCTCGCCGCGCGTCCCCTCACCGATGCCGAGCTCGGCCGTGCGCTGCTCTTCCGGCCGTTGATGACCCTGCGCGTCGTCGCCGCCATCCACTGGGAGGCGCTCGGGCTCTGGCGCAAGCGTCTCCCGTACCACGCCAAGCCGCCCTACGACCCGCGGGCGGCATCTGTGACGCGGCCCTGAGCCGCGCGACGAGGAACCATCGATGCTCGCCTCACCGGGTGCCCGTGCCGACAACGCCCTGCCCGACGCCGACGTCGCCGCGACGGCGTCGTGGGTGGATCGACGGCTGAGTGCGCTGGCCCGCGGCCGCGTTCTCGACCGCATGGACGGCTGGACCCACGGCCGCCTGACCCTGGTGCTGCCCGATGGCCGGTCGGCCGTGCTGGGGCGTCCCGACGCCACCCCCCACGCCACCGTGTCGATCGCGCGGGAGCGGTTCTTCCGCCGTCTGCTCCTGCACGGCGACCTCGGTGCCGGCGATGCCTACGTCGACGGCGACTGGGCCGCCGACGACCTGTCGCTGGTCGTCGAGCTGGCGCTGCGCAACCAGCAGACCACGGCGCTCGATCCGCCGTGGGCCGCGTGGCTGAACCTCGCCGACACCTGGCGCCACCGCCGGCGGCGGAACTCCACCGCCGGCAGCCGGCGCAACATCCACGCCCATTACGATCTCGGCAACGACTTCTTCAGGCTGTTCCTCGATGGGTCGATGGCCTACTCCAGCGGCTGGTTCGACGGTCCCGACGAGGATCTCGCCCGGGCCCAGCAGGAGAAGATCCGCCGCTGGGGCGAGCGTCTGGCGCCGCGCGCCGGCGATCACGTGCTCGAGATCGGCTGCGGCTGGGGGGCGCTGGCCATCCACCTGGCCCGGACCTACGGCTGCCGCGTCACCGGCATCACGGTCTCGGCCGAGCAGTGCGCGCTGGCCTCGGCGCGGGTCGCGGCCGCCGGCCTCACGTCCCTCGTCGACATCCAGCTGCGCGACTACCGCGCCCTCGACGGCCGGTTCAGTCACGTCGTGTCGGTGGAGATGATCGAGGCGGTCGGGCAGGAGTACTGGCCGGCGTTCTTCCAGGCCATCGACCGGGTGCTGGCGCTGGGCGGGCGGGTCGGCGTGCAGGCGATCACCATCCCGGATGCCCGCTTCGACGCCTACGCGCGCCGTGCCGACTGGATCCAGAAGCACATCTTTCCCGGTGGACTGTTGCCGTGCCTGCGCGAGATCTGCGCGGTGACCGCGGCGCACACCCGCCTGGCCGTCACCGGCGTCGAGGATCGGCCGCTCGACTACGCCACCACGCTCCGTGCCTGGCGCCGCCGCTTCCTGGCCGCCGCCCCCGAGGTCCGCCGGCTCGGCTTCGACGACCGTTTCCTGCGCACGTGGGAGTACTACCTGGCCAGCTGCGAGGCGGCGTTCCGCACCCGCAATCTCGGCCTGCTGCACGTGACCCTGGCGCGCAGCGGCGAGGATCTTCGCTGAGGCCGCTCGGTGCCGGCCGGTCAGTACCAGATCGTCAGATCGGCGACCAGCGGCAGGTGATCCGACGCCATCAGGGTCTGTCGCGTGCGGATGAGCTCGACGTTTCGAATCTCGACCCGGCCCTCGTAGTAGATGTGGTCGAGGTGGAACAGCGGAAAGAACCCCGGGTAGGTGCGGCGCCGCCGCAGATGACGGGTCAGGTCGATGCTGTGCAGCCGCGCCGACAGGATGTCGGTGGCCAGCCCGCGGGCCCACTCGTTGAAGTCGCCGAGGACGACCTTGGGGCCGCGGGTGCGGCGGTCGTGGATGAGGTCGGCCAGCCGGTCGGCCTGATACCGCCGCTCCAGCAGCGCCGTGCCGAGGTGGACGTTGTAGAGGTGCAGGACGTGGTCGTCGTCGATCGCCAGGTCGACACGCTGCACGCCGCGCGGCTCGCAGGTCTTCCACGACAGGTCGTGAGTGACGTGCTGGCGGATCGGCAGACGCGACAGCACGACGTTGCCGAAGAGCGAGCCGCGCAGGTGGCGGGTCGGGGCCATCACCCAGCCCATGCCGAGGGCGGCGCCGAGTTCGGCGGCCTGGCCGGCGCGCTGCCGTCCGGCGCCGAGCACTTCCTGCAGGGCGATGGCGTCGGCGTCGAGCGTCGCCAGCACCGACGCGATCCGCTGCGGCACGGTGCGCGCGTCCATGCCGCGGCAGCGGTGGACGTTGTAGGTCGCCACCCGCAGCGTCCGGCTGCGCCGCTCAACTTGCCCCATCGCGCCTCACGTCGCTAATCTTGAGCGGGTCGGCGGCGGCCGGCAAGTGGTCCGGGGAGACGAGGCGATGGCCAACCTGCAGAGCGAACGCGAACTGACCTGCCCCTGCTGCCAGGCGACGCTGGTCGTCGACCTCAACCTCGGGCGTGTGGTGGCGCACACGGAGAAGCCCGGCGCCCACGGCGCCGCCCTCGACGACGCCCAGCGCGTGCTCCAGGAGCAGGCGCGCCGGCGCGAGGCGTTGTTCGAGCAGTCGATGCAGACCGAACAGGGCCGCGACGACGCGCTGTCGCGGCGCTTCGAAGAAGCCCTCGAGCAGGCGAAGAAGGAGCCGGTCACCAAGCCGCTGCGTCACTTCGACCTCGACTGACGGCGGAACGCCGCCGGCAGGGGCATCCAGCGATCCCGGCCGCGGTAGTAGAGCGGCTTGACGCCGTGGACCCGGCGGTACTCCCGATAGCGGCGCTTCAGCCGCCGGTAGCGGACATCCGACGTGCGGATACGGTGGTGCGGCCAGTCGATGAGCATCTGCTCCACCGCCCAGGCGCTCTTGGTCGAGAACCGCCAGTCGTAGGTGCCCATCATCGCCAGGTGGACGACGCCGTAGGCGCGCACCCGGCCGCTGTAGTCGACGTAGGGATCGACGTAACTGAGGGCCAGCGCCCGCGGGGTGGCGAAGAGCGGTTTGCGGCCGTGCAACCCGGGGTCGCGCGATCGCGCGATCGACCCCCAGCCGCGCCGCCCCCGGTAGACGAAGATCACGTGGTCGAGCCGATCGATCGACTCGAAGCTGAGGAGCAGCGGCGGGTAGCCGTGCTGCTCGAGCACGGTGGCGGCAAACAGCGCCGCCTCGAGACAATGCGCCGTGCCGTGGGCGACGACGCCGCGGAAGGTACGCAAGGTCTCGCCGCCCGCTTCCTGGTTGTAAGGGAGGGCGTTCAGCCAGCGCTGGACCGCGGCCGGCGTCCGCAACCGATCGACCAGCGCCCGTTCCCGACGGGTGAAGGCCGTCGGCGGCGGCACCGGGGCGTGGGCGGCCAGCACCGCACGCAGCGGTTGGGGACGGCGGGGCAGCGGCGGGCGCATCAACGGGCGTCGGTCTGGTCTTCCAGTGCGTGGCGCAGCTCGGCAACCAGGTCGTCGGCCGTCCAGTCGTTGCCCGAATGCACCGCGGCGAGGCGGCCATCGGGGCCGAGGACCGCCGTCCGCAGATTGTGCGTGATGCTGCCGTCGGTCTCGCGAATGACGTTGACGCCGAAGGCGGCGGCGAACCGGTCGACGGCTGCCCGCGGCGCGGTCGCGAAGTGCCAGTCGGCGGCCGCGCCGAGCCGGGCGGCATGCGCGGCCAGCACCTGAGGGGTGTCGGCGTCGGGGTCGAAGGACACCGACAGCAGGCGCACGCGGCCGCGCAGGCGGTCGTCGTCGGCGGCCAGGCGCTGCACCGCCGCGAAGCGACGGTCGAGCAGCGGGCAGTACTCGGGCAGCGGACACCGGGTGTAGATGAAGGTCACGGCGACCGCCGACCCCTGCCAGTCGGCCAGCGAGATGGTCGCCCCCCGGTGCGTGGTCAGTCCGGTGTCGGGAGGCGTGTCGCCCGGGTACAGCACGTCCACCCCCAGGGCAACCGGGGGTGGGATGGCCGCGTCGCCGAGCGGCGCCCGCCCGGTGACCTGCAGGTCCTCCAGCCGGCTGCCGTCGCCCTCGACGACCAGGGTGGCGGTGATGAGGTCACCCGGGCGCCGGTCGCGGATCGCCGCCCGGTCGGCGACCGTGAAGGGCATGGTCATCGCGTCCATGTAGCCCGGGATGGCCTCGTGTTTGACCAGCAGCTGCCCGGTGTCGAGCTGGACGGCGATGAGCTGGCCGGTCAGCGGGAAGCGCCGTGCCGCCGGCTCCGGGGCCGCCGCGCAGGCGGCCATTGCCACGACGAGCCCGGCCACCGTCCAGCGCATCCAGACGACTGTACCACGCCGGGACCGGCCGTCCGGCCGGCCCGGGGGCCGGGACCGGGGCTGGACACCGGGTCTGCTATACTTCGCGCACTTTTCGTCCCTGGGGAGCCTGCTCGTGCTGGTCGGTGAAACGGTCGTTTCCCCCGTCCTGTCCGGTGAGGTGGTCGCGGGGAAGTCCCGGCGTTCGCGCGCGTCGGGCCTATCGACCGCAGCGCGGATGGAGCGAGTGACCGATGGGCCGTAGACTTTACGTGGGCAACCTGCCCTACAGCGCGACCGACGAAGACCTGAACGAACTTTTCAGCCGTGCCGGCGCGGTGGCCAACGTGCACGTGATGCGCGACCAGGCGACTGGTCGGGCGCGCGGCTTCGCCTTCGTCGAGATGACCACCGATGAGGGCGCTCAGAAGGCCATCGACGAGCTCCACGAGTTCAAGATGGACGGCCGGGCGCTCGTCGTCAACGAGGCGCGGCCGAAGCCGAGCGGCGGCGGGTTCGGCGGCGGCGGCGGCTACGGTGGCGGCCGCGACGGCGGCGGCCGGCGCGAACCACGCTGGTAGACGCGCGGCGCCCCGAGGCAGGGCGATGATCCTCGTCGGCACGTCGGGGTACAACTATCCGGAATGGAAGGGCAGCTTCTATCCGCAGGACTTGCCTGCGGCCAGGATGCTGCCCTTTTACGCTGAGCGCTTCCCCTCGGTCGAGATCAACGCCACGTTCTACCGGATGCCGACCGCGAAGATCGTCGCCGGCTGGGCGGCCCAGGTGCCGCCGACCTTCCGCTTCACCCTCAAAGCCAACCGCCGCATCACCCACGATCGCCGGCTGAAGGACGTCGGCGAGAGCGTGGCGTTCTTCGCGGCGACGGCCCGGGAGCTCGGCCCGCAGCTCGGCGCCGTGCTGTTCCAGACCCCGCCCAACCTGAAGTGCGATCTCGGCGTCTTCGACGCCTTTCTCGCCACCGTCCCCGACCGACTGGACGCCGCGTTCGAGTTCCGCCACGACAGCTGGCTGACCGAGGAGGTCTACGCCCGGCTGCGCGCCCGCAACCTGGCGCTGTGCGTCGCCGACAGCGACACGCGATCGACGCCGGTGATGGCCACCGCCGACTACGCCTATCTCCGCCTGCGCGACGAAGGCTACGACGACGAGGCGATTCGCCGCTGGACCGGGGTCGCGCAGGATCTGTCGGCCACCTGCCGTGACGTGTTCGTCTACTTCAAGCACGAAGACGCCGGCAAAGGCGCGGCCTTCGGTCAGCGGATGCTCGAACTGCTCGGCTGAGGCCGGGTCCGTCGCGGCGTCGCTAGGGCCGATCGCACGCGGCGACGAAGGCCAGCACCTGGCGCTCTGCCCAGTAACCGTCGTCGCCGTCGCGGCCCGGGGCCACGAAGCCGCAGTGGCCGCCGTGGCGCGTGACGACGCGCGTCAGGCTCGCCACCTCCGCCAGCTCCGGATCGCGGGCCGCGTCGGGGGGCACGAACGGATCGTCGTCGGCGGTGATGAGCAGCCCCGGCACCGCCAGACGGCCGATCACGCGGCGGGCGCTGGCCCGGTGGTAGTAGTCGGCCGCCCCGGCGAAGCCGTGGTACGGGGCCGTGTAGGCGTCGTCGAAGGCGCGAACGGAGCGGATCCGGCGCAGTGGCCGGGTGTCCCAGGCGCCGGGGAAGAGGCGGGCCTTGCGGCGCATCCGCCCGCGCAGCCCGCGCAGGAAGTTCCAGTGGTAGACGAGGTTCTCGCGGCGTTCGAGCGCCGTCACGCACGCGGCCAGTTCGATCGGCGGCGACACCGCGGCCACCGCGACGACGCGGTCGCGATCGGCGCCGGCCAGTTCGGCCCCGAGCTTGAGCGCCAGATTGCCGCCCAGCGAGTACCCGGCCACGGCGAAACGTGGCAGGCCTTCGGCGGCGAGGGCGGCGATGACCGCCAGCGGGTCGGCGGTCAGGCCGGAGTGGTAGAGGCCGCGGGTCAGGTGCTCGGTGCCGCCGCAATTGCGCTGGTTGAGGCGCACCACGTTGAAGCCGCGGGCCCAGGCCTTGTCGGCCATGCCGCGCATGTAGTGGCCGTCACTGGACCCCTCGAGACCGTGCAGCAGGATGACGGTGAGGTGCCGGTCGCGGGCCGGCTGCCAGTGACAGTGGCCGAGGACTTCGGTGTCGGCGGCGACGCGGAAGAGCCGCGGCTCGGCGGGCGACAGCCGCGGAAAACGCCGGCGACGCGCCCATGCATAGAGAGTCATGCGATGCCCGCCGGCCAGGGCTGGATGCGGGACGAACGGCTCCGGGGCGAACGCGGGCACGGCGCCGGCGGCGGTGGACGCGGAGACCACCTCGGCATTCTACCGGCCGCTGTCGGCGATAATCGACGCGCCGCCCCCCACCGGAGTCCTCGCCCATGACCGTTCGCCTGTCCGCGCTCGCCGTCGCCTCACTGGTCAGCCTCGCCTGTCGGCCGGCGCCGGCGCCGTCGGTGCCGGCGGCCGCCGCGGTCCCGGCGGTCGACGTCGTCGAACTGAGCGCCGCCGAGGCGCGCGACCGGCTGGCGGCCGGGACGTTGACGTCGCGGGCGTTGACCGAGGCGTATCTCGCCCGCATCGCCGCCGTCGACCGGGCCGGACCGACCTTGAACTCGGTCATCGAGTTGAACCCGGAGGCGCTGGCCGAAGCCGAGCGCCTGGACGGCGAGCGCGCCGCCGGCAAGCCGCGCGGTCCGCTCCACGGCCTCCCCGTGCTCATCAAGGACAACATCGACGTGGCGGGCATGGTCAACTCGGCCGGGTCGCTGGCGCTGGCCGACCACCGACCAGCGGCCGACGCGTTCCTGGTCGCCCGGCTCCGCGATGCCGGCGCCGTGGTCCTCGGCAAGACCAATCTGAGCGAGTGGGCCAACTTCCGGTCCACCCGTTCGTCGTCGGGGTGGAGTTCCCGCGGCGGCCAGACCCGCCACGCCTACGTGCTCGACCGCAACCCGTGCGGGTCGAGCGCCGGCACCGGCACGGCCATCGCCGCCAGCCTCGCCGCCCTGGGTGTGGGCACCGAGACCGACGGCAGCATCCTCTGCCCGGCCTCGGTCAGCGGCCTGGTCGGTCTGAAGCCGACGGTCGGCGCGGTCAGCCGCGGCGGCATCATCCCGATCTCGATCTCGCAGGACACCGCCGGGCCGATGACCCGGACGGTGACCGATGCGGCCCTGCTCCTCGGCGCGATGGTCGGCGTCGATCCCGCCGACCCGGCCGGCGAGGCCGGCCGCGGCCAGCTGCCCGCCGACTTCACGACCGCGCTGAAGGCCGAGGCTCTGGCCGGCCGCCGCTTCGGTGTCCTGCGCCAGGCGATGGGCTACCACCCCGGCGTCGACGCGGTGATGACGCAGGCACTCGCGACACTGGCGGCGGCGGGCGCCGAACTCGTCGACGTCCGCGTGCCGACCTACAACGACTGGAACGACGCCGAGTTCCAGGTGCTGCTCTACGAGTTCAAGGACGGGCTGAACAAGTACCTCGCCGCCAGCCACGCCCCGCACGGCTCGCTCGAGGCGCTCATCGCCTGGAACACCGCCAATGCCGCCCGAGCCATGCCGTTCTTCGGCCAGGAGATCTTCGAGCAGGCGCAGGCCAAGGGCCCGTTGAGCGACCCGGCCTATCAGCGCGCCCGCGATTCGGCTCGGCGGCTCGCCGGTCGCGACGGGCTGCTGGCCGCCCTCGCGCGCCACCAGCTCGATGGCCTCGTCGCGCCGGCGATGGCGCCGACCTGGCCGACCGACCACGTGCTCGGCGACCACTTCATCGGGGCTGGCTACGGCATGGCGGCGGTCGCCGGCACGCCGAGCCTCACCGTGCCGATGGGCGAGACCAGCGGCCTGCCGCTGGGGCTGGCCTTCCTGGGCCGCGCCTACAGCGAAGCCGACCTGCTCGCCTGGGGCTATGCCTTCGAGCAGCGCGCCAAGGCGCGCACGGCGCCGACCTACAAGCCGACCCTGTGAGGCGCCACCGGCGCCTCACCGCGTGAACTCGATCATGTGGGCCGAGGCGCCGGTCAGGAAGAGCCGGGCCCGCTGACCGGCGACCCGGTCGGTGCCGGCGCCGCGCTCGAGGCCGGCGACCTGCGGATACCAGCCACCGCCGTCGAGGATTCTCGTCGGCGCCGACCACGCCGCCGGATCGTCGAGCCGCGAGGCGTAGGCGACGTAGACGCCGTGCTGGCCGAACTCATCGTCCTTGGCGCGGTTGAGGAGCATCACGTACTGCTGCAGGTACGTGTTCCAGTGGATCGACGGGCCCCAGAAGACATCAGCGGCCGGCGCGCCGTCGTGGAACGGCTGGGCTGGAGCGACCAGCGGGGTGCCGGACGGATAGCTCCAGCGGTCGTCGGCGCTGGCTGCCGGCACCGCCCGCGGCGACAGCCAGGCGCCGTCGTTCCACACCGTCAGCCGGCCGACCGGCGCGTCGCGGTCGGCCCAGGCCAGCCGGGCCACGGCGACGCCCTGCGCCGCCGGATCGCGGCCGTATTGGCTGAAGTACAGATAGAGATCCCGGCCGTCGCGATCGAGCAGCGCCGCGACGTCGCCGACGCCGCCGAGGACGAACCGGTTCGCCGAGCCGCAGGCGGCGCTGCCCGGCGGCGCGTCGAGCACGATGCCGAGGTTGTGCCAGGTGCGCCCTTCGTCGAGCGACCGCGCGGCGCCGATACGCGGCAGCTGCCGATCGGGCCGGCCGCAGTCGTCGGCCGGGCGCTCGTGATGGTAGAAGCCGTACCAGCGGCCGGCGGCGTCGGGAACGACCGCCTCGAACCAGACCCCATGCCCCGGGTGGTCGAGGACGGCGAGCGGCGTCGGCTCAAGCCGCAGCCACTCCAGCTCCCGGCCGCGGGCGAGTGTCGGAACGCCGCCCCAGGAGCTCAGCACCGTGAGCATCGGCCAGCCGCCGTCACTGACCCAGACGAACGGGTTGTTGGAGTCGACCGGCCCGGGCAGCACGATCCGCGATGCCGGCACGACCCGCGCGGTCGGCGTCGCCGGCCGCTGCGCGTGGACCGTGACGATCAAGGCTGCGGCGCATGCCATCCATGTGGTCGCCGAGAGCAACCGCCTCATCCTCAAGGCCACGCTGGAGCTAGCGAGGGGGCGCCGAACCGAGGACATCGAATCGCAGGCGCGTGCCGGTTGAACGCTCCACCTCGCTAGCATAGTGCGGAGTACAATTCCGCGCGGCGCCGAGAGCGAATCGCTCGTCGCCGACGGGGCGCGTCCGACGCCCGGAGGACTGCACGATGGCACGCACGATGATCCTGGGAGTTACGGTGGCGGCGACGCTGACCGCCGCCTCGGCGCTGGCGCAGACGCCGGCGGCCCGCGTCGACGACGCGACGCTGACGGCGCTCAAGCGCGGCGTCGCCGAGCACGTCGACAGCATGGCCAAGCTGGCGCAGGAGGCGGTGGACTCGGTCTTCAGCTTCGGTGAGCTCGGCTTCCAGGAAGTCGAGACGTCGAAGTACCTCACCGGCATCCTCGAGAAGAACGGCTTCGCCGTCACCCGCGGGCAGTCGGGCATCCCGACCGCCTGGGTGGCGACGTGGGGCAGCGGCAAGCCGGTGATCGCCCTCGGCTCGGACATCGACGGCATCCCCCAGGCGTCGCAGAAGCCCGGCGTCGCCTACCACGATCCGATCCTCGAGGGCGCGCCGGGGCACGGCGAAGGCCACAACACCGGGATGCCGCTCAACGTCGTCGCCGCCATCGCCGTCAAGCGCATCATGGAGCGCGAGAAGCTGCCCGGGACGCTGATGCTGTGGCCCGGCGTCGCCGAGGAGCTGGTGGCGTCGAAGGCCTGGTTCATCCGTGACGGGATGTTCAAGGACGTCGACGTGACGCTGTTCACCCACGTCGGCAACAACCTCGACGTCTCGTGGGGTGACGGCGGCGGCAACGGCCTGGTGTCGGTCGAGTACACCTTCGAAGGCGAGACCGCCCACAGCGCCGGCGCGCCCTGGCGCGGCCGCTCGGCCCTCGACGCCGTCGAGCTGATGAGCATCGGCTGGCAGTACCGCCGCGAACACCTGCGGCTGTCGCAGCGCTCGCACTCGGTGATCGTCAACGGCGGCGACCAGCCCAATGTCGTGCCGCGCAACGCCAGCATCTGGTTCTACTTCCGCGAGACCGACCAGCCGCACATCCAGGAGCTCTGGGACATCGGCAACAAGATGGCCGAGGGCGCCGCGCTGATGACCAACACCAAGTGGAGCTCGCGCATCCTCGGCACCGCCTACCCGCGGCACTTCAACAAGCCGGTCGCCGAGACGATGTACGCGAACATCCAGAAGGTCGGCCTGCCCGCATGGAGCGACGCCGATCAGACCCTCGCCAAGGCGCTCCAGAAGGAGCTGGGCAACGCCACCCAGCCGGGGCTGGCCACCAAGGTGTCGGATCTCGGTCAGCCGGTGAAGCCCGAGGACAACATGGGCGGCGGGTCCGACGACATCGGCGACATCTCGTGGAACGTGCCGACCGTGACGCTGCGCTTCCCGGCCAACATCCCCGGCCTGCCGGGGCACAACTGGTCGAGCGCCATCGCCAGCGCGACGCCGATCGCCCACAAGGGCGTGGTCGCCGGCGCCAAGGTGCAGGCCATGACCATCCTCGACCTGCTGACCAGGCCGGAGCTGGTCACCCAGGCGTGGGACTACTTCCGCAACGTCCAGACCAAGGACGTGAAGTACATCCCGTTCATCAAGGCCGACACGCCGGCGCCGACCCACCTGAACGAGGCGATCCTCGGCAAGTACCGCGAGGAGATGAAGAAGTTCTACTACGACCCGAGCAAGTACCCGACCTACCTCGATCAGCTCGGCATCAAGTACCCGACGGTCCGCACGACGCCGTCGACGCGTCAGCAGGAACAGCAGTAGCCGAGCTGCGGGCCGCCGGTGAACCCGCCGGCCCGGCAGGTTCGGTCCCTCGAGCGCAGCGAACGGCAGGAGGTGGGTGATGGCGTCGATCGGCGAGACGGCGATGCAGTTCTTCGATGCGTGCGAAACGGGCAAGGGCTGGGCGGGCTGCCAGGCGTATTGCACGCCGCGCGCGACGTTCACGGCCCAGGCCGATGCGCTGACCGGCGTGACGACGCTCGAAGGCTACACGGAGTGGGTGAAGGGCCTGTTCACGCCGGCGCCCGACGGCCGCTACGAGCTGAAGTCGTTCGCGGTGGACGAGGGGCGGCAGAACGTCGTCGCCTACGGGGTCTTCCACGGCACGCACACCGGCGAGGGCGGACCGGTGCCGCCGACCGGGAAGGCGGTCGCCGCCGACTACGTCTACGTCATGGAGTTCGACGGCGGCAGGATCCGCCACATGACGAAGATCTGGAACGACGGTCACAGCCTGCGTCAGCTCGGCTGGGCGTAGGGGATACTTGTCCGGCGGCTGGGGGCTGGCGGCTGGCGGCCAGGAAGCCCGTACAGGACGAGGGCCCGGTGAATCACCGGGCCCTTCGTTTTCTGGCCGCTGACAGCGTGGAAGCGCGTGGATCGAGCCGCCAGCCCCTAGCCGCTAGACTCCGGTTTTGAGGTACTTCGCCAGCCCGGCGAGCAGCCGGTCCACTTCGGCCGGGCTGTTGTAGAAGTGCGGCGAGACGCGGATGCCGGGACGGTCCTTGCCGCCGCGGGTGGTCACGCCGACCTTGTCGTTGGTGTACAGCGCGTCGGCCAGCTTGCCGGCGTCGAGCGTCCCGGGGACGAACGACACCACCGCGGCGCGGCGCTCGGCCACCGGCGAGGTCCACACCGTCAACCCCGGAAGCCTGCCCAGTCCCTCCATCAGCTGCGTCGCAAGCTGGCGGGCCCGCTTCTCGATGTCGGCGCGGCCGATCCCGGTCTGGAACTTCAGCGCCTCGTGGAAGGCGATCATCGTCGCCTCGTCGCGCTGGCCGAAGCTCTCGAAGGTCTTCGAGAAGCCGACCGCGCCCGGATAGGCGCTGTAGACGCTCGGCCACAGCCGCGCCTGCGCGCTCTTGTTCACGTAGAGCACGCCGCACTCGCGGGCGCCGCACGGCCATTTGTGCGCGCTGCCCGAGTAGAAGTCGGGCTGGATGTCGGCCAGGTTCACGTCGAGCAGGCCGAAGCTCTGGGCGCCGTCGAGCAGGAACAGGACGCCGCGCGAGCGGGCCAGCGCCGCCAGCTCCCTGGCCGGCATCAGATCGCCCACGGTGCTGGTCAGATGGGTGACCGACAGCACCTTGGTTCGCGGCGTGATCGCCTTGGCGAAGGCGTCGAGGTAGTACTCGGGACCGGGATGGGGGTTTTTCTGCGGGACGACGACGACCGAGAAGCCGAACCGCTTGGCCTTCTCGCGCCACGCGGTCAGGTTGCTCGGGTGGTTGTCCTCGTGCAGCAGCACTTCGTCGCCGGCCTTCAGATCCAGGCCGTTCGACACCATGTTGTTGGACTCGCTGGTGTTGCGGGTGATGATGATCTCGTCGGGGGTGACGCGCAGGAACTCGGCGAGCGCCACCCGCGTCTTCTCCTTTTCCGGCATCAGCCGGGCCCGGTTGTTGGGCGAGGGGTCGGCATCGACGCTGCGGCTCTCGCGGGTCAGGGCCTCGGCCACCGGACGCGACGCCGGGCACAGGTTGGCGGCGTTCATCACCGACAGCTCCGGCGGCATCACGAACTGTTCGCGGACGCTCTTCCAGAACACCTCACCCTCGGCCGGTCCGCCGGGGGCCAGCGGCGGCGGTGCGCCCATCGTCCGCGCCCACGCCGGGTCGGCGAGGAGTGCGGCGGATCCGCCGAGCGCGAACAGTCGGGTGAACGAACGGCGCGAGACGGTGGCGGGATGAGACATCGCGAACCTCCAGCCGGCGCAACCCGGGCCCGGCGTACCGCCGGAGTATAGCCCGGCTCGCCTGAAGTCAGGAGCCCGGACGATAGACGCGTACCGCGCCCTCGGCGTGCAGTACCGGGAGGTCCAGCTCGCGGGCGGTGACCAGGAGCGTGAGACCCTCCCGCCGGGCCAGGGCGGCCAGCGAGGCGGCGTCGAGGTCGTCGAAGCCGGCGACCGCGTCGATCTTCCGTCGTACCTCGGCGGCGGCTGCCCGCGAGTACATCGCCATCGCCACGTCCTTGGTCTCCTCGAGGAAGACGTCGCGCCCGGCACCGATCCGGACCGCGGTGCCGAACTTCCAGGCATGACCTGGATCGGCGAGCACATAGGCGTCGCGTGGTGTGTGCGTGGCGACCCACTCGAGTGCCCGGGTCCAGTCGTCGTCGGGCAGATCGACGGCCACGGTCGGTCGCCCGGGATGCTCGAGGAACCCTACGTAGATGCCACGTGCCGTCGCGACGACCACGAGTGCGGCCGCCAGCCCGGCTGCCCACCGCCGGGCGGGAGCGGCCGGGGCGTCGACGAGCCACCACACCAGGTACAGCGTCGCCAGCAGCTCCACCGGCCAGAAGACCCGCGACGTCTGCAGCTGCACCGCCAGGGCGACACCGGCGGCGATGAACGGCAGGGAGGCCAGGAATCCCGCCACGAGCGCCAGTGCGCCGATGACGAGGCCGCGCTCCGCCGGTGCCAGGGCCCCGGCCCGGCGCCGCGCCCACCACGCGGCGACCAGAATCGCCGGCCCGAGGAGGTTGGTCGCCCAGGTGCCGATCGACCACGCGGTGGGAAAGGTGTAGTCCTTGGTTGCGACCAGCGCTCGCCAGTCGGGATCCATGCGCGTGACGTCGAAGAACGCCTGGCCCTGCCACGATCCCATCGCGGCCAGTCCGATGAGTGCCGCGGCCAGGGCCGCCACCGGGCGGCGGGTCGCGGGGCGGTCGACCACGACTGCCACCGCCACGATCGCGACAAACAGCGCCGCCGTCGTCGGATGCAGCACGCCGCTCGCCGCCGCCAGCCCGAGCGCCCACCACGGCCGGCCGCGCATCAGCAGGGCCAGGCTCACCAGACCGAGCCCGCAGACCAGCACCCGCGGGTGGAAGTAGCCCTCGAGGGTGTTGACGCCGGTCATCGTGATGCGGTGCCGCAGGGTCAGGGCCGCCACCCATGCCGTCATTGCCCATCCGGACGACAGCACGGCCCGGCCGAGGCCGATCGCGCCGGCATAGAGTGCCGCAAGGGTTGCGGCCTGGGCGACCAGGAACAGCCAGGGCAGCGTCAGGCCGGTGATGCGGCTGGCCAGCGCCATCACTTCGTCGAGCAGGAAGTAGCGGCCCTGGGCGCCGATCATCGCCCAGTCACGCGGGTAGAGCGCCGGGTCGAGCTGGCGCAGGATGGCCGGAATGTAGAAGGCCTGATCGGCGGCGCCGTAGCGATAGCCGCCGGCGTTCAGGGTCGCCAGCAGCGCGAACCCGGCGGCACCGGCGGCCAGGACCGCGATGCCGGGCCGGCGTTCAGAACGGCTGTTCGTCGGCACTCGGCCCGTAGATCGACGGCAGCGGCACGTCGAGCAGCCGCAGGTAGACGCTCAGCTGTCCGCGATGGTGGACGACGTGGTTCATCACGAACGTGCGCCAGCACGTCGCCTTGGGCATCGTGAAGAACTCCCGCGCGCCGCGCCGCAGCGTCCACGGCGCCGTCAACTCGGCGTCGGTGCGGCCGACCAGCGCGGCCCGGCACGCCGCCACTTCGGTGTCGAAGTGCTGCAGCAGCGCCGCGCGGGTCGAGAGCGGCCGGTAGTCGGGCGGGCGGGCCATCTCCTCCAGGTCGACGCCGGAGGCGGTGATGGTCATGCGTCCCCACAGCGCCAGCTGGCCGAGGTGCTCCGAGAGCGCGGCGAGCGTCATGCTCTTCGGGTGCGGCTGCCACGTCAGCCGATCCTCGGGCAGCCGCTCCAGCAGCCGACGGGTGGTGGCCATTTCGCGGTCGAATTCCGGCAGCAGGGTCTCGGCAATCGTCATCGGCGTCGACGCGACGGCTATGCTATCACCCATGTCCGACCGAGGCGGTGCGCCGGCTGCGGCGTGGTCGCCGGTCACCTTGCGTGACGGCGCCGTCGTGGTGCTGCGTGCCGCGGTGCCCGCCGACGACCCGCTCGTCGCCGCCTTCCATGCCGGGCTGTCGTCGCGGTCGGTCTACCAGCGTTACTTCCACCAGGCCACGCTCGACGAACGCAACCACCAGCAACGGCTGGCCGTGGGCGAGTCGGTCGATGCCGCCCGGGGCGCGACGCTGGTCGCCGAGCATCGGACCGCCGACGGCCGCCCCGAGGTGCTCGCCGTCGGCCGACTGCAGCGCGCGACACCGGACGACGCCGAGATCGCGGTCGTCGTCGCCGACCGGGTGCATGGCCAGGGGCTCGGCACCGCGATGACGCGGGCGCTGATCGCGGTCGCGCGCCGCCTCGGGGTGCGGCGGCTGTCCGGCGACATGTTCGCCGACAACGACGCCATGCGCGCCGTCGTCACCCGCACCGGGTTCACGGTCCGCCGGGTCCCGGGCGACGCGCGGCTCCTCCGCGCCGAACGGCTCGTCGACGCCGACGCTACTGCCGGATGATCCGCCGCACCACGTCCTGAGCGACCGTCTCGGCGGTGGCCGTGACCCGGGCGCGGATGCGCTCGACGTCGACGACGCGGGTGGCCGCCACCTCGGCCTGCACCGCCGGCACGACGGTGGCGACGACCTCGGCGACCGGCGCCGCCAGCGCGGCGGCGAACGGGCCGCCATGGGCGGCGACGTGGGCGCCGACCTCGGCAGCCAGACCGGCGACGTCGAGTCCGTCGTGGCCGTGGCCACGGGCGCCGCGCCGCCGCTGACGTTCCGGCGCCAGCGGACCGCGGCTGACGTGGATGTCGCCCTGGAACGACTGCAGTTCGACCCGGGCGCTGCCGCCGCCGAGGGTGAAGTTGAAGCGCTTGTTGCCGTCGCGATTGCTCATCCCGTCGGGCAGGGTCACCGGGAAGTCGCTGGAGAAGTCGCCGCCGAAGGTGCGGACGAACACCGTCACGTTGGCCTGCTGGCCGACGCTGACGCGGATGTCGCCGTTGTGGGTGGTGACACGATAGACGCCGCGATCGACGACCGGCCCCTCGAAGCGGACGTCGCCGTTGACCGTCGACACCTCGAGGTTCGCGGCCTTCGAGCTGGACACGACCACGTCGCCATTGGTGGTCTCGGCGATGACGTCGCCCGACACGCCGCGGATCGCGATCGAGTCGTTGACGGTCGTCGCCTGCACCTTACCGGTGGCGTTCTCGACCACGATCTCGCCCTCGATCGACCGCAGCGTGACCGCGCCCGACCCGCCCTTGACGGTGATGTCGCCACCCACGGTCTCGACGTTGACGGCGGCGCCGGCGCCTTCGATGACCGCGGCCAGGTAGGTGCCCGAGAGGCTCACCGGCATCCAGCGCGGGACGGTGATCGCGTAGTCCACCAGGCCGGCCGGTCCGCGCGAGCCCGACGCCGTCCGGGCGCGAACGCGCACGGTGTTGTCGGCGGTCTGGACCTCGACGCGCTCACGGGTGCTGTGCGAGGCCTGCACCCGCACGGCGTCGCGGTCCCAGGTGCGCACGATGGCCTCGCCGGCCTGGCTCGACAGCACCAGCTGGCTGCCGCGGGTGACGTCCACGGTCTGATCGGTGCGCGGCGCGTCGGTTTCGGGCCCGCCCGGTCGGGCCTGGACCGGGGCCTGGGCGTCGGCGTTCTGGGCGGTCGCCGCCAGCGGGGCGGCGAGGGCCAGCCAGGCACCCACGAGGATCGGCAGGCGGTGGAACATGAGCATCAGACTCCTTCGGTGATGAGGGCGGCGCGGCGCAGCAGGTTGAGCTTGCGCTGCCTGGCTTCGGCGAGGTGGGCGTTGAGCAGCGCGTTGGCCGGGTCGGCGGCCAGGGCCGTCCGCGCCTCGCGGATGGCGTCGTCGATGACCTGCAGGTTGCGCTCGAGGACGATCACGGTGCGCGGGTCGAGCGAGTCGCGCTGCTCGCGCAGCACCTGCTCGAGATCGGCCACGGCGGCGTCGAACTGCGCGTCGGCGAAGCTCGCCGCCGTCACCACTTCGGCCGGCGCCTCGATCGGCTCGACCTGGGCCAGCACCGGGGCCGGCTCCGCGGCGGTGGGCGACGGCGCGGGACGGCCGCGCCACATCACGCCGGCGGTGACCGCCGCCACCAGGCTGGCGGCGAGGGCCAGTTCGGCCACACCCACCTCCCAGCGTCGGCGGTACCACGGCACGACCCGCGCCGGGGCGGCCGGTGCCACCCGCGGCTCGAGCCGGGCGGCGATCCCGGTCCACAGATCGCGGCTCGGCGGCGGCGCCGCCGCGGCCCACGCCCCGGCCTCAGCCTGCAGGCGGCGCAGGTCGTCGACGACGGCACGGCACGTCGCGCAGGCCTGCAGGTGCCGCTCGACGGCGGCGCCGGCCGCGGCGTCGAGCTCGCCGTCCAGGTAGCCGGACAGCGCGTCTCCGGGATGTTCAGTCATGGACCGGCCTCGCCTGGGTGAGGAAGCTGCGCAGCGTCATCCTGGCCCGGTGCAGCTGTGATTTCGACGTGCCGACCGACACGCCGAGCAGGGCGCCGATCTCCTCGTGCTTGTAGCCCTCGACGTCGTGCAGGACGAACACCGAGCGGGCCCCGGCCGGCAGCCGATCGACCGCGGCGTCGAGGTCCATGCCGATGTCCCAGCCGCCGGAGGCCAGGGCCACCGCGGGCAGCCGGCCGAGCGCCTCCTCGCCGTCGGACAGGAAGCGGTCACGCTGGGTGCCGAGGGTCCGGAAGCGCTCGATGATGACGTTGACGGCCATCCGGTGCAGCCACGTGGCGAGCGACGACTCACCGCGAAAACTGCCCAGCTTCTGCCAGGCGCGCACGAAGACGTCCTGGGCCAGCTCGTCGGCGTCGGCGGCGCCGGCCATGCGTCGGGCGAGGGCGAGAATCCGTGGCACGTGCGTGCGATACAGACGCTCGAAGGCCGCCGTGTCGCCCGCGACGGCGCGGGCGACATCGTCGGCCTCCGACTCTGGCCGGGAGTGAGGGGTTCGGTTCACACCGCCGTCCAGCGCGTCGGCTCCTTTGCCCGATTGGATGGGAGAGCCCGCCCCAGGGTTGGAACCCGGCGAGGCGGAGCCTCGGACCGGCGAGCCCCGACCGTCGGATCCGAGGCTCGCTCCGCCCCGCCCGGTGCAGTGTTGTCTGGCCCGGCCTCCGGCCGGGGGCTAGCTGCCGGATTTCGGCCGGGAGAAGTCTACCTTCGGGGCCTCCCGGGCCTCGGGCGGGGCCTCGAACAGGGGGTAGTCCTGGAAGCGGAAGATGGCGTTGGTGATGTTGGCCGGGAACTGCCGCCGCGAGGTGTTGTATTCCTGGACCCGCTCGTTGTAGCGCATCCGCTCGGTGGCGATGCGGTTCTCGGTGCCGGCCAGTTCGTCGGACAGGCGGGCGAAGATCTCGCTCGACCGCAGGTCGGGGTAGTTCTCGACCACGACCAGGAGGCGCGACAGGGCGCTCGACTGCTCGTTGGCGGCCTGCATGGTCTCCTGCGGGGTCGTCGCTCCGGCGAGCTTGGCCCGCGAGTCGGCGATGGCCTGGAACACCTCGCGTTCCTGCGCTGCAAAGCCCTTGGTCGTCTCGACCAGGTTCGGGATGAGGTCGTTCCGGCGCTTCAACTGGTTCTCGACCTGCGCCCACTGCGCCTTCACCGCTTCTTCCTGGGTGACGAACCGGTTGTAGGAGCAGCCGCTGGCCGACACGGCCGCCACCATCACGAGACTCGCGATCACCAGCTTCCGCATGACGCCTCCCCCTGCGTGCCCAGAGTGCCTACCACGAGGCGCCGCCGCCTCCGCCGCCGCTGCGGCCGCCGCCGAATCCGCCGAACCCGCCGCTGGAGCCGCCCCACGACGACCCACCGCCCCAGGTGCCTCCATAGTAGCCGCCACCCCATGGTCCGACACCGCCCCGCCACCCGCGTCGCCGCCGCCGGCCCCGGCGGTTGACCAGCGGCAGAATCACGAACAGGACGACGAACAGCAGCACGACCCAGTCGACCGACACCGGATCGCGCACTGGCTCGGGCGGCGCCGACACGCGAATCCCGGTGACGGTGACGTTGCGGTCGGCGGCGATGCGCTCGACCAGGCGCGAGGTGCCGGCGAGCAGGCCCTGACCGTACTGCCCCTGGCGGAAGTAGGGCGCCATGACCTGCCGGCTGGTCTCCCCGGCGAAGCCGTCGGTGACGATGCCTTCCAGGTCGTAGCCGACCTCGACCCAGACCTGCCGATCCTCGACCGCCAGCAGCAGCAGCAGGCCGTTGTCCTTGCCGCGTTCGCCGATGCCGCGGCCGCCGTTCTCGAACATCGCGGTCGCGTAGGTGCGGACGTCGCCCCACGGCTGGACGGTCTTCACCGTGGCCACCACCACCGTGTCGCCGCTGGCGCCGCGCAGGTCGCGGATGAGCCGATCCAGAGCGGCCGCCGACTCGGCATCGACCACGCCGGCAAAGTCGTTGACCGGCGCCGTCAGCGCCGGTGGCGGCGGCTGGGCCGCCGCGGTGAGCGCCGTGGCGGTCAGCGCCGCGGCCAGCACCGTCGTGACCGCGCGTCCCCTCGCCGTCACGACGTCGACCACGCGTCGACGCGGCGGGCCAGCCGTTCGACCGCCGCCAGGTAGTCGGGAAACAGCCGCACGGCGTCGACGGTACCGGCAGCGGAGGGGTTGGCGAGGTGGATCACGTCGGACGTCGCCCGCGGATCGAGGCCGAGCCGGTCGGCGGCCCAGGCCGCCAGATCGCGATCGGCCGGCCGCTGGCCGTCCAGCCGGGCCAGCAGGCCGAGCAGCGCCCGGAACTCCGGGGCCGAGTCGACCACCATCGCCGTGACCGCGCGCGGGTCGCCGCCGGCTTCCATGTAGTCCTCGCGCAGGTGGAGAAGCAGCGACCGCGTCTGGCCTTCGCAGGCCCGGCGCAGGTCGGCAGCGGCCACGGCGAGGCCGGCAAACGGATCGTCGCCGAAGAGCACCTGGTGGGTGGCGATGATCTCGCCGAACTCGACCGGGAAGGCGTCGAGCGACCCGGCGAACTCCCGCCGCGTTAGCAGCACCGGAATCGCCGCGCCGGCGCGCTGCCAGCGGGCCGAGCGGGCGGCGCAGTCGGTGAGGTCGGCCAGTTCGAGCGACTGCACCAACGCGACGCTCGGCTGGGGCACGTGCGTCGGCGCGTAGACGACGAAGGCCTCGAGCCGGTCGGCGAAGATGACCTGGAGATCGGTCAGGACGATCGCAGCGGGTCCGGACGCAGCCGACGACATGGCGCCAGTGTACCCCCGGCGCCGGCCCTGCCGCCGGTGGCTACTTGTCCGACAGCGTGCGGCGCGGGAAGACCTCCACCGTGTCGGTGATGACGATCGTCATCAGGTCGTAGCCCACTGCCAGCGGGCCGGCATAGGTGCGTCGGGTCGGCGCCACCAGATCCTCGGCAGTCGCCGGCGACGGCACGATGTGCGAGTAGACCGCCAGCTTCGGCTGCACGCGCGCGAAGATGGTGCCGACCTGTTCGGGACTGGCATGGCGGGCCACGATGCGCTCGAGCGCCGCCGTCCCCTGCACCTGGGCCCGCCGCATCTCGACCTCGGGCGAGATCACCTCGTGGACGAGGACGTCGACGCCCTTGGCGGCGACGGCGAGCGGCTCGTGGAACCGGGTGTCGCCGGAGAACGCCGCCGAGCGGCCGCGATAGTCCACCCGGTAGCCGTATGCCGGCGTGGCGAAGGCGCCGTGATCGACGGCGAAGGCGGTGACGCGGAGGCCATCGGCGTCGTAGACGATCCCGGGGGAGACGTCGTCGGCGTCGAAGGTGGCCCCGGCCGCGGGGAAGCCCTCGTCCTTGGCCCGCGTCACCCGGTCGTAGGCGTAGGCGGCCTCCAGGTGACGGGCCATGTCGACAGTGCCGGGCGGGCCGAGGAGGCGCAGCGGCGTCGTCCGGCCGAAAATCCACGGCGTCAGGACGAGGTCGGGCAGGCCGACGGTGTGGTCCGAGTGCAGGTGGGTGAGCACGACCGCGTCGAGACGCGTCAGCAACGCCCGCTGGCCGATCTCGAACAGCCGCTGCGTGCTGCCGCGTCCGGCATCGACGAGGATCGCCTGCGCGCCGGCCTCGACGAGGATCGACGGGCCGAATCGCTCGGCGGTCGGCCGCGGGTTGCCGGTGCCGAGCAGCGTCACCTGCAGCACCGCCGGTGCCGGCGCCTGACCGGCGACCGCCGCCGGCAGCACGACGCCAGCGATCGCCGCGGCCACCCAGAGCCTTCGAGCGCGATCTCGCATCCGCGGACCGTAGCCAACGCCGCGCGTCGGCGTCAAGCGGACGTTACAATTGGGCGGCGATGCGGCTGCGGCAACTGAACATCGGCTGTTTCGGCGGCGGTACCGGGCTGCCGAGCCTGCTGGGTGGTCTCAAGCGCAATCCCTGGCTGCGTCTGAACGCCGTCGTCACCACCTTCGACAGCGGCGGCAGTTCCGGACAGCTTCGCGACGAACTGGGCGTCCTGCCCCCGGGCGACGTGCTGCGCTGCGCGCTGGCGCTGGCCCGCAACGAAGGCGAGGCGCGCCGCGTGCTGCTGTCGCGGCTGCCGACACTGTTCGAGCACCAGCGGCTCGGCGGCCACACCGGCGGCAACCTGCTGTTGTCGATGATGGAGCAGTACAGCGGCGACTTCCTGGCCGCGGTGGACGGGCTGCGGGCGCTGCTCGGCTGCTCGGGGCGGGTCTGGCCGGTCAGCGTCAGCCGGGCCTCGCTCTGCGCCGAACACGCCGACGGGCGGACTACCAGGGGCGAGGTCGAGGTCGACGCCTGGCTGGACGCCGGGCATGCCATCCGGCGCATCTGGCTCGAGCCGGCCGCCGCGATCCATCCGGCGGTCGACGACGCCGTGCGCGGGTTCGACGCGGTGATCATCGGTCCCGGCAGCTTCTTCACCAGCCTGATGCCGACACTGCTCGTCGACGGCGTGCCGGAGGCGCTGCGGGCGATGCCGGGGCCGATCATCCTGGTCACCAACCTGCTGACCGAGGGCCTCGGCATGCGCGGGTTCACCGCCGCCGACGCCCTGTCGTGGGTCGAGCGCACGCTCGGGCGGCCGGTCGACATCGTCGTCTTCAACACCGCCAGGCTGCCGTCGCCGCTGCTCGGCAGCTACGCGCGGGAACACAAGGAGCCGCTGGCGCTGGGGCACCTGCCGCCGCAGACGATCCTCGTCGAAGCGGCGCTGTGGACCCGCGCCATCGCCCGCCACGACCGGCGGCGGCTGTCGCATGCGATCTGGAGCGTGCTCAGCCGCCGGGTCCTCTACTGAGTCGGGCGGCGGGCGCTACTGCGAGTGGCCGCGGGCGGTGATCGGCCACACCACCTCGACGCGATCCTTGCGGATGCCGTACATCTGGTCGTAGAGGTTCACGACCGGATCGCAGTGGGGCACGACCAGCTCCAGGCGGTCGCCGATGCGGTAGCTGCGGGCGGCACTGGTGTAGGTGATGACGCCAAACTCGTCCGATCCGGCGTTGTACTCCATGCCGGGTTCACCGACGACGCCGGCGCGGGGCGTGTTGAGCGTCAGCGCCTTGGCACCGGCATCGGTCGTGAGCCGCCCGGCGAAGCGGTTGTTGAGGACGGTCGCGACCACGGTCAGCGACGGGCGGAAGTCCTTGTAGACGGCATCGCCGTCCTCGCTGCCGATGGCCAGGTACTGCATGTCCATGAACAGGTAACTGCCGACCTGCACGTCGGTGAAGCCCGGCACGTGGTGCTGGACGTTGTAGGTGCCGGTGCCGCCGCCGCTGAAGATCTCGGTTGACAGGCCGCTCCTGGCCATCGCCGCCCGAACCTCGGCGTTGGCGGCGATGTTCTCGAGCGCGCGGGCCTTGCGGGTCGCAAAGCCGGCGATGTGCTGGGCCCCGCCGTCGTAGGACAGCAGGCCGCGCAGCCGCAGGTGGGGCAGGCGATCGATCGTCTGGGCCAGCGCCAGCGCGTCGGCCGGCGGGATGCCGCTGCGCGTGCCGACCGCCACGTCGACGACCACGCTGGCGGTGATGCCGGCGGCCCCGGCGGCGTCGGACAGGTCGCGGGCGTTGCCGGGTTCGTCGACGGCGTGGATGAATTCGGGCGACCGGCGGCTGAGCGCGATCGCCCGCGCGATCTTGCTCTTCGAGGGGTTGCTGGTCGTCATGCAGATCCGCTCGATGCCGGCGGCCGCCAACGCTTCGGCCTCGCTGACCTTGGCGGTGCAGATGCCGAGCGCGCCGGCGGCCAGCTGCAGCTTGGCGATGGCGGCGGTCTTGTGGGTCTTGGCGTGCGGGCGGGCGCCCAGCCCGAACCCTTTCAGTCGCGCTTGCATCGTCGCGATGTTGGACTCGAGGGCGTCGAGATCGACGCACAGCGCCGGCGTGTCGAGATCCCATTTGGACATGCCGACGCCGTTGTCGACCGCGCGCGCGGCCTCGGCGGCACTGTAGCCGAGCGTGTCCGAGGGAATCCAGACGTGGGCGGCCGCCGCGGCGCCGGCGGCGACGAAGGCGCGCCGTGACAATGGGGAGGAATCGCTGGTCATCGTGAGGCTCCTGGGCGTTTGCGCGGGACCGGAGACGAACGGCGCGAGCGGGCGGGCGCGGCCGGGGCCGTGCGGCGCGGCCGGGCGGCGGAGGCGGCGTCCCCGGCGTCGAGGCCGGCGAGGCGCTCGGCGGCCCGGGCGGAGGACATCGGCCGCGCCGGCGCCCCGGCGTGGCCGCGATCGCGCAGCTCGAGCGCGGTGGCGATGATGCGCTGGAACAGGCGGCCGGTGTCTCCCGATTTCGCCGGCGGATTGCTGCGCCAGAGGTCTGGCGTGTCGGCGGCGAGGATGTCGGCAAAGTCGGCGTTCGGGGTCTTGACGCTGAGCGGCGCGAACTCGGTGATGTCGATCGGCCCCGCCCACTCGTCCTTGTGCTTGATGAGCAGCCAGCTCGGCTTGCTGCTGTCGCCGTAGCCGCGGGTGCGGATGAGGGCCCACGAGCCCTTCAGCTTGTAGCCGTCGAGACGGAACTTCAGATCGCCCTTCTTGAGGGCGGCGTCGACGTCGGGCGACTCCGGGGTCCAGGTGCCGTAGTCCCACAGCATCACCACGCCGGCGCCGTAGCCCTCGGGTATCACCCCTTCGAACGACCCATAGTCGTAGGGATGATCCTCGGTCTGCATGGCCAGGCGTTTGTCGCGGGTGTCGAGCGAGGGGCCCTTGGGCACCGCCCATGACAGCAGCACGCCGTCGTGTTCGAGACGCAGGTCGTAGTGGAGATGGCTGGCCAGGTGCTTCTGGACGCAGAAGTAGCGGCTGGTGTCGGCCGGCCGCGGGCCGGGCTCGCCCGACGGCTCGGGTGTCTTGGTGAAGTCGCGTTTCCTGCGGTATTCGTCGAGTGGCATGCGCGGTATCGGCCTGGCGCGAAGGATACAATACCCGCGCGTATGGCCCAGGCGCCCTCGTCGGACACCGCCTTTTTCGGTCACCCCCGCGGCCTCTCCACCCTCTTCTTCACCGAGATGTGGGAGCGCTTCAGTTTCTACGGCATGCGGGCGCTGCTGCTGCTCTACTGCACGGCGCCGCTCGCCGCCGGCGGCCTGGGCCTGTCGGCCGCCGAGGGCGGCGCCATCTACGCGCTCTACACCTCGATGGCCTACATGGCGGCGCTGCCCGGCGGCTGGGTGGCCGACCGTCTGATCGGCCCGCGGCGGGCGGTGCTCTGGGGCGGGGTCATCATCGCCGCCGGCCACTTCACCGCGGCGATTCCGACCCAGGCCACCTTCTACCTCGGCCTCACCTTCATCGTCGTCGGCACCGGGCTGCTCAAGGGCAACGTCTCGGTGATCGTCGGACACCTCTACCGGCCCGAGGATCAGCGCCGTGATGCCGGGTTCTCGATCTTCTACATGGGCATCAACCTCGGGGCGTTCCTGGCGCCGCTGGTCTGCGGCTACCTGGGCCAGCGGGTGAGCTGGCACACCGGGTTCGCGGCGGCCGGCGTCGGCATGACGCTGGGCCTCATCCAGTACGTCGCCACCGGGAACCGCCTGCTCGGCGAGGCCGGTCTGCACCCGGCGGCCGCCCCGGCCGCCCAGGCGGTGGCGCGGCGCCAGGCCGGGCTGTGGGGCGCCATCGCCCTCGGCCTCGCCGCCGTCGTCGGGCTGGGCGGCGCCAGCGGCGCCCTGCCGATCACGGCCGTCGCGGTGGCCGATGCCGCCGGGGTCGCGCTGCTGGTCAGCACCGTCGTGTTCTTCGGCTGGCTGTTCTTCGCCGGCGACTGGACGCCGGCCGAGCGCCGCCGCCTCTACGTGATCGGCGTGCTGTTCTTCGCCTCGGCGCTGTTCTGGTCGGTGTTCGAGCAGGCCGGCTCGACGCTCAATCTCTTCGCCGATCGCGACACCCGGACCGAAGTCTTCGGGCTGCCGTTTCCGAGCAGCTGGTTCCAGAGCGTGAACTCGTTCTTCATCTTCACGCTCGCGCCGGTGTTCGCCTGGCTGTGGGTGACGCTCGGGGCGCGCGGTCTGGAGCCGACCAGTCCCGGCAAGTTCGTCTGGGGGCTGGTGCTCGTCGGACTGGGCTTCGTCGTCCTGGTGCCGCCGGCGCGCGCCGCCGAAGCCGGCGTGCTCGCCAGCCCGCTCTGGCTGGTGCTCACTTATCTGCTGCACACGATGGGCGAACTGTCGCTGTCGCCGGTCGGCTTGAGCGCGATGACCAGGCTGGCGCCGGCGCGGATCGCCGGCCTGGTGATGGGCGTGTGGTTCCTCGGCACATCGGTCGGCAACTTCATCGGCGGGCGGATCGGCGGGCTCTACGAGTCGATGGCCCTGCCGACACTGTTCGGCGTGGTCGGCGCGTTCGCGATCGCGGCCGGTCTGGTCCTGGCGCTCTTCGTCAAGCCGATGAGCCGGCTGACCGACGAGCCGGCGGGGTAGCACCCTGGTCCTGCTGCTGTCGGCGTACGATCTCGGCCGCCAGCCGTTCGGACTGGCCTCGCCCGCGGCGTGGCTGCGGCGGGCCGGGTTCGCTGTCCGGGCCCACGACCTGTCGCTGGCGCGGCTGCCCTCGTCGGCGCTCGACGGTGTCACGCTGGTCGCGGTGCACCTGCCGATGCACACGGCGACGCGGCTCGCCCTGCCGGTCGTCGCCGCCATCCGCCAGCGGCTGCCGTCGCTGCCGATGTGCGCCTACGGCTTGTACGCGCCGCTCAACCGCGTCGAGCTCGAAGCGGCGGGCATCACCGCCGTCGTCGGGCCCGAGGCCGAGGCGACGCTGGTCGATCTCGCCGCCGCGGCGGCGGCCGGCAGCGCCCTCGGCACGCCGCCCCCGGCCCCGCTCCCGCGGCTGGCGTTCATCCCGCCGGATCGCCGCGACCTGCCGCCGCTCACCGCCTACGCCCGGTTGCGGCGGACCGACGGCACGCTGGTCACCGCCGGCGCCACCGAGGCGTCGCGCGGCTGCAAGCACCGCTGCCGGCACTGCCCGATCGTGCCGGTCTACGACGGCCGCTTCCGCGTCGTGCCGGTGGAGGTGGTGATGGCCGACGTCGCCACCCAGGTGGCCGCCGGCGCCGCGCACATCAGCTTCGGCGATCCCGACTTCCTCAATGCGCCGACCCATGCCCGCCGTGTCGTCGAGGCCCTGCACGCTGCCTGGCCGGCGCTGACCTACGACGTCACGATCAAGGTCGAGCACCTCCGCGCCCACGATGCCGCGCTGCCGGTCCTGCGCGACACCGGGTGCCAATTCGTGACCACGGCGGTCGAGTCGTTCGACGACGCGGTGCTGGCGCGTCTGGCCAAGGGGCACACGGCGGCCGACGTCGCGGCGGTCGTGGCGCGGTGCCGCGACGTCGGGCTGGCGCTCTCGCCGACCTTCATCGCCTTCACGCCGTGGACGACCCGCGACGGCTATGCGGCGTTCCTCGACGAGGTGGAGCGCCTCGACCTGGTCGGCCACGTGGCGCCGGTGCAGCTGACCCTCCGCCTGCTCGTCACCGCGCGCTCGCGGCTGCTCGAACTCGACGACGTGCGGCGGCGCGTGGGAGCGTTCGACGCCCGGTCGCTGACGCACCCGTGGCGCCACGACGATCCGGCCATGGATGACCTGCAGCGCGAGGCCATGCGGCTGGTCGCCGCGGCACCGGCCGGCGGCGATCGCGGCGCGATCTTCGCCGCCGTGCGGCAGCTGGCCGATCGCGCCCGGGGCATGCCGGCGCGCACCGAGCCGCCGCGACGGTCGCGGGCGACGATTCCCTACCTGACCGAGCCCTGGTACTGTTGAGCGGAACCGACGGGAGAGCAGGTGGCTCTCCTATGATTCTCGTAGCGGCTAGCGGCTAGCGGCTAGCGATTAGGATGGACTGCGTGTCTCGACCCTCCGAGCCACGTCGCGTGCTGGTCTGCGCCACGACCACCGGCTATCAGACGCGCAGCTTCGACGAGGCCGCGACGGCGCTCGGCGTCGAGCTCGTGCTCGCCACCGACCGCTGCGATCACCTCGATGATCCCTGGCGGGACCGCGCCATCGCCGTCCGCTTCCACGACGAGGCCGGGTCGCTGGCCGCGGTGACGACCGCGCTGGACGGCCGGCCGATCGACGGCGTGCTGGCGGTGGGCGACCGGCCGGTGGTGCTCGCGGCCCTGGTCGCCGAGCGCCTGGGCCTGCCGTGGCACGAGGTTGACGGGGCGCGGGCGAGTCGCGACAAGCAGCGGTTTCGCCGCCGTATCGCCGCCGCGGGGCTGCCGGGGCCCTGGTCGCGCGTCGTGCCGCTGGATGCCTCGGTCGACCGGCTACGCGACGTGACATACCCCTGCGTGGTGAAGCCGCTCGTGCTCTCGGGGAGCCGCGGGGTCATCCGTGCCGACGACCCGGAACAGCTCGCCGCCGCATTGACGCGGGTGGCCGGCGTCCTGGCCGCTCCCGACGTGCAGGCACTCCGCGACCCCGCCGCCCGGCTGGTCCAGATCGAGGCGTTCGTGCCCGGCTTCGAGGTCGCGCTCGAAGGCGTCCTCGACCACGGCCGCCTGCACGTGCTGGCGATCTTCGACAAGCCCGATCCGCTCGATGGGCCGTTCTTCGAGGAGACCTACTACGTCACACCCACCGCGCGCACCGCGGCCGCCGCGCTGCCGGTGATCGCCGCGGTCACGCAGGCCGCGCGTGCCGCCGGGCTGCGCCACGGTCCGATCCACGCCGAATGCCGCGTCGGCGACGCCGGCCCGGTCGTCCTGGAGGTGGCGGCGCGGCCGATCGGCGGCCTGTGCGCCCGCGCGCTCTGCTTTCGCGGCCCCGACCACGTACCGGCGTCGCTCGAGGCGCTGCTGCTGCGCGCGGCGATGGGGGAGTCGCTCGTCGGCTGGAGTCGCGACCGCGCCGCCACCGGGGTGCTGATGGTGCCGATCCCGCGTTCCGGGGTGCTGCGCGACCTGCGCGGCATCGATGCCGCACGCCAGGTGCCCGGGATCACCGACGTCGTCGTGACCGCACGGGTCGGCGCGCTGCTGGACGCTCTGCCCGAGGGGGCGAGCTATCTGGGGTTCGTGTTCGCCTCCGGCGCCGACGGGGCAGCGGTGGAAGCGGCGCTGCGCCGCGCGCACGCCGCCATCGAGCCGGTCATCGAGCCGGCCCTGCCGGTGGCGCGCGGGTAGCGGCCCGCCGCTACTTCGACTGCGGCGGGACGTAGCCGGGCGGCAGCGCGGCCGAGGCGCCGAAGAAGAACTCCTCCATGTGCTTGAGGATGAGTTCCTGCCCTTCTTTCTGCCAGGGCATCACGCGGTATTCGTTGAGGATCATCTTCTGGCGATCCTCCCAGAGCTTCCACGCCTTGGCCGACACCTGCTCGTAGATCCGCTGGCCGATGTCGCCTGGCCACGGCGGCGCCTCCAGTCCCGGCAGCTCCTGCTGGAGCTTGACGCATTGCACGAGGCGGGGAGAGTCGGAACGGTCGCTCATCGCGAGGACGATTGTACCAGGGCCGTCGTGACCGCCGGGCGTATCATGAACCGACCGCTGCCGTGACTCCCGAGGATCGCCATCGCGTGTGCTGGTACAGCCGCCGCACCGTGACCGTTCCAGCCGACCTGGGGCTCCACACCATCATCGACGGCCAGCTCGTGTACTGCGCGCATCCGATGCTGTGGCCCGTCGTCGGCTACGAGTTCGACGTCAGCAACTGCGCGGGCTGCGACTACTTTCGGCCCGCCAGGACGCCGCCCGATCGCCGCTCCTGAGCCAGCCCGATTCCCGGTGGGCGCGCCGTCGACCGGCCCCGAGCGCATCCCTGGGTGAAGTGTTTTGATACCCAACAATGGTCAAACGTATCAATTGACTACGTTCCGCATGATGTAAACAGATGTGATTGGGTCGCAATGCATTTGTTTTCAGTGAGATACGGCTGAGCGTAGATCCTGCACAGCTGGTACGCACGCTGCAGTTACCACAGGCAGCGAGGTGCCCTGATGATTGACAAGCCGAAGGCCCGTCGAGGATTCGCATCGATGTCCCCCGAGAAGCAGCGCGAGATCGCCAGCAAGGGCGGCCGTGCCGCGCATGCCAAAGGCACGGCGCACGAATGGTCGTCGGTCGAGGCGCGCGACGCCGGACGCAAGGGCGGGATGGTCAGCCGCGGCGGTCGTGGCAAGCTGCCCGAAGCGAGCGAAGCCGCGTAAGCCTGGACTGGCCTATTGCACCCGCTCCGGGCGGGTGCGCGATCGGCGGGAGGTGGCGACCAGCGCCACCTCCACTCGGGCGTCGTTGAAGCACGCACCGCCGCCGAGGTCGGTCAGCGTGTCGGGGACGAGGGCGTTGGCGGTGAGGCCGTTGCCGGTGTGCCGCCGCCACACGCCCTTCGGAAACGACACGGTGCCGGGCCGGACCAGCGGCGTGACCTTCACGCCGCACTCCATGGCGCCGAGCGCGTTGTGGACGCGGACGTCGTCGCCGTCACCGATGCCGCGCGGCGTCGCGTCGTCGGGGTGCATCTCGAGGAGCACACGTGGGCGATCCAACTCGCCGAGCGTCGAGCTGACGGTGCGCTCCGAGGCGGGAGAGATGAGCGCCAGGGGAAACTCGGGCGTCCCCGGATCGGCGACGTAGGCGTAGAGCCCCAGCGGCGCGTCGCTGGCGATCCCTTCCGGCCAGAGCGCCACCTTCCGATCCGGCGTCTGGGGAAACACGTCCACGAACTGCACCGGCCGGCCGCCGTGCGGCGGCGTCGCGTGGCCGTGCGCACGGATCTCATCGCCCACGGCCCCGGGCAGAGCGGCGATCACTCCGAGCATCTGTTCGAGTTCGTCGGCCGGATCGTCGGGCGCGTCGAGCCCGAGCCGCGCCGCCAGCGCCAGGAACACGTCGGCGTTCGGCCGCGATTCGCCGATCGGCTCGATGGCCGGCCGGGCCAGCTGCAGACTGAGGGCGCCGTACCCCTTGGCGAAGTCGTAGTGTTCGAGGAAGGTCGTCGCCGGCAGGACCACGTCGGCGAAGGCGGCCGTGTCGGTCAACACCTGATCGAACACCACCGTGAACAGGTCCGGGCGGGCCAGCCCGGCCAGCACGCGCTGCTGATCGGGCAGGGTCACCGCCGGATTGCAGTTGTAGACGAACAGCCCGCGGGTCGGCGTCCCGGTCGGGTCGGTCAGTTCACGACCGACCTGGTTCATGTTCACCACGCGCGTCTGCGGTTCCGCGTCGCGCAGCCACGAGCGGGCGATCCCCCACGACGCCGAGTTGCTCATCGAATAGCCGCCGCCGCGGACGCCGAACTTGCCGCCCACCGCCGGCAGGGCCAGCACCGCCAGTGCGGCGTTGCCGCCGTTGCGGTTGCGTTCGAGGCCCCACCCGCACTTGATCAGCGCCGGCTGGCTCGTGGCGTAGAGACGGGCGACGCGTTCGATGTCCTCGGCCCCGAGGCCGCTGACCTCGGCGGCGCGGGCGAACGTCCACGGCTCGGCCTGCCGGCGGAGCTGCTCGGCCCCGGTGGTGTGCTCGGCGAGGAAGCGCTCGTCGGCGGTCCCGCTCGTGAACAGGTGCCGATGGATGGCCAGCGCCACGACGACGTCGGTTCCCGGCCGGATCGCCAGGTGGATGTCGGCCTGGCGGGCGACCGTCGTCGCGCGGGGATCGACGACCACGATGGTCGCGCCGCGGGCGCGGGCATCCTTCAGGTACGGCATCAGGTGGATGCCGGAGGCCGACGGGTTGACGCCCCACAGCAGGATCAACCGCGCCTCGGGATAGTCCTGATAGACGACCGACGCCATCTTGCCGTACAGCGCCTGGTTGGCGGCACCGGTCGGGGCGGCGCACACGGTGCGGGCCAGGCGGGCGGCGCCGAGACGCCGGAACAGCGACGCGTCGGCGCCGTCCTGGGTCAGGAAGCCGTTCGAGCCGCCGTAGCACAGCGGCAGGATGGCCTCGCCGCCTGATTCGGCCCGGATCGTCGACAGCCGCTCGGCGATGCGATCGAGGGCGTCATCCCAGCTCACGCGCTGGAAGCTCGCCGTGCCCTTGGCGCCGGCGCGGACGGCGGGGAAGTGCAGGCGGTCGTCGCCGTAGACGCGAGCCCCGAAGCGACGGACCTTGGCGCAGATGTAGCCGCCGGTGACCGGGTTGGTGTGGCCGCCGTCGATGGTGGCGATGCGTCCGCCCCTCAGGGTGATCGACAGCGTGCAGGCGTCGGGGCAGTCGAGCGGGCACGCCGTCTCGACCGATGATTCCGGCGGTGCCACGGCAGGGCGGATGGCCATGGGGCATCTTACTGCGAGGCCGGCCGGCGGCCAGGACTACGGAGTTGCGGCGCGTCGCCGCACCCGGATGCCGGTGTCGAGTTCGCGCAGCGCCTGGAACGGCCCGGCGACAATCGTGGCCCCCTCGGCGAGTCCGTCGACCTCGATGGCGAGGCCGCCGATGATGCCGGGGGTCACCGGCGTGAACGCCGCGCGGTCGTCGCCGTCGAGCACGAACACTCCGGTCTCCTCGCCGCGCTGCACCACCGCCTGCAACGGCACGGTCAGGACCCCGGTGCGCTCGGCGACCAGGATCTCGGCATCGCACGTGAGGCCGGGGCGCAGCACCGAGATGTCGCCGGCCAGGCGGACCCGGACGCGAAACTCGCGCGCGGCCGCCTGCGTGCCGATCTGCGGCAGGGCGCTGGCGCCGATCTCGACCACCTTGCCGGGAAAGATCCGGCCCCCGGCCGCCTCGAGCGACACCGTCGCCGGGTTGCCGACGGCCAGGCGGAGCACGTCGGCCTCGGCGACCTTGACCTCGGCATCGACGGCGCTCAGGTCCGAGACGGTCATGAGGATGGTGCCCGGCTGGTTCTGCACGCCGATGACGACCATCTCGCCCTCTTCGACGTCCAGGCGGGTCACGACGCCGTCGATCGGCGCGGTGATCTCGGTCTTGTCCAGTTGATCGCGAGCCCGGGTGCGGTCGGCGCGGGCCTGGGCGACGCGTCGCTCGGCCGCGGCCAGCGCCTGGTCGCTCCGCGCCACGGCGGCGGTGGCGGCGGCGACCTGGGCCGCGGCGCTGTCGGCGGCCGCCACAGCGGCATCGAAGTCGGCCTGCGGCGTCAGTCCGGCGGCCCGGAGGTCGTCGGCCCGGCGGCGGTTCCTGGCGGCTTCGTCGGCGCGCGCCTGCGAGGCGGCGAGGTCGGCCCGCGCCTGCCGGGCCTGGGCGCCCAGCGCCCGGGCGTCCGCCTCCAGCGCCGCCAGGCCCTCGGCGGCCGCCGTCGCGGCACTGGCGGCCTGGACCGGGTCGATCCGCGCCAGCCGCTGGCCGGCCCGGACCCGGTCGCCCTCCTTGACCGCGAGCTCCACGACCCGGCCCATCGCGCTCGACCCGATGTCCGCGAACCGGGTGGCGACGATCTCTCCCGACGCCGTGACGAACGAGCGCAGCTGCGCGACCCGCTCGACGACGGCCACGTCGACCTCGATCCGGTCGCCGGACCGGGGGCGGAGGGCAAAGGCGGCGACACCAGCGAGGACCAGGACGACCAGCAGGACGGTGCGACGTGAGGGCATGGGCGGGAGCGGCAGTCGGGGTGACAAGTGTATGCTGTGACGCTCCGGTGGTCCGAGGCGTCCCCGGGCGCTGATCCGGGGCGACCGGTGCCGACTGTGCGTCCAACACTCGGGATGGCTCGGGCGTCGATGCGGCGGGAGTTGATTGAAGCGGTCGCCCAGGGGCTGGCCGCGGCCCGTGGACACCGGCTGCGGTCGGCGTTGGGCGGACTGGCCATTGCGGCCGCCGTCGCGACCATCATCATCGTCGTCGCGGCCCTCGACGCCGTGGCGGCGTACGCCCGGACGACGACGGCGAGGGCATTCGGATCCGACACGTTCCTGCTCGCGCAGGTGGCGTCACCGGGCCGCGTGTCGCGGCGCGAGCTCCAGCAGCAGCTGCAGCGCAACCCGCCGATCCAGCGCATCGAGCTGGTCCAGCTCGAACGTCTCGCCGGGGGGCTGGTGGAATACGCGCCCAACGCGCAGACGACGGCGGAGGTGGTCGCCGGCGGCCGGGTGTTCGAGAACGGCGCCATCACCGGAACCTGGTCGACGCTGGCCGATCTGCGTGACCTGGCCATCGCCCGCGGCCGGTTCTTCAGGCCCGACGAGGACCGCGCCGGCGCGGCCGTGGCGGTGATCGGCACCGACGTCGCCGACGCCCTGTTCCCGGCCCGCGATCCGCTCGGCCAGGCGATCCGCCTCGCCGGCCGGCGGTTCGAAGTGATCGGGGTCCAGGACCGTCTGGGCAACTCGGGAGGGGCGTCGCTCGACCGTTACGTCTGGGTGCCGTTGCGCGCGTTCGAGCGGGCGTTCGGGGCGCCGCGCAGCCTGCAGATCTTCGCCAAGACCGTGGGCAACCGTCGATCGGAGGCGGGCGAGGACCGCGCCCGGGTGTCGCTGCGCGCCGCCCGTCGCCTCGCCCCCGGCGCGGCCGACACCTTCGACCTGCTCACGCCCGACGCCGCGCGCGGCTTCGTCCTCTCGCTGTCCCAACGCATCGGCGCCGCCGCCGGGCCGATCTCGGCGATGGCGTTGCTGGCGGCCATCGTCGTGGTCACCAACACCGTGCTCGTCTCGGTGACGACGCGGACGCGGGAGATCGGCGTGCGCCGCGCGCTCGGCGCCCCGCGCCGCCAGATCCTGCGCGAGGTGCTGGCCGAGGCGGTGCTGGTGGCGACCGCCGGCGGCACGGTCGGCGCCGTGGCGGCCGGCGCCACCGTGACGGTCCTGTCCGCGGCGTTGGGCATCCCCATCGGCATCCGTGCGTCGACCGTGGCGCTGGCGCTGGGCGCCGCGGCAGCGAGCGGCATCGTCGCCGGCTGGTATCCGGCGCGCCGTGCCACCCGCATCGACGTGATCACCGCGTTGAGGGCCGACTGATGGCGCGACGGGCGGATGGCCACGGCCTGGCCGCCGTGACCGGTTCGCTCGGCGAGGCGGCACGCCTCGCCTGGGAGTCCCTGCGCGCCCAACCGGCGCGATCCGCGCTGGCCATCGGCGGCGTGGTGATCGGCATCGTCACCGTGGTGCTGGTGGCGTCGGTGCTGGTCGGGCTCCGCAACAGCGTGGCGCAGCTGTTCCGCGAGCTCGGCACCGACAACATCTTCGCCTTCCACCGCAACGGCGATCCGTACAGCCCGGCATCGGAGCGTGACGCGCTGCGGCGGCCTCTCCGTCCGGCCGACGCCGCCGTCGTCGAACGCCTCGCGCCGTCGGTGCGCGACGTCGGGGTGCAGCTGCTGGTGCCGGCCGTCACGGCGACGCGGACCATCACCGCCCGGAACGGCGCCAACGAGTCGGACACGGTGCTGCTCGAAGGGGTGTCGGCGAACTTCTTCGACGTGACCGGCGCCGACTTCGCCGCCGGCCGTCCGTTCAGCGAGGCCGAGAACCGCGTCCTCGCTCCGGTGGCGGTCCTCGGTGCCAACATCGCCACGGCCCTGTTCGGGACGGCCGGTGCCGTGGGGCAGTCGTTCCTGCTCGGCGGCTCCCGCGTCTACGTCGTCGGGGTGCTGGCCAAGCGGCGCGGCACCTTCTTCGGCGAGAACCGCAACGACAACGTCGTGTTGCTGCCGGTGGCGACCGCCCTGCGGCGGTTTCCCGAGGCCGAGAATACGGTGCTCTACGTGCGCGCCCGCCCCGGTCTGCGCGCCCGCGCCCGCGACGAGACCGAGACCGTGCTGCGCCTGGTTCGCGGCGTCGCCGGCGGGGCGCCCAGCGACTTCCAGCTGTCGACCTCGGACCAGATCATCGCCCAGTTCGACCGCCTCGGCGCCCAGCTGTTCTTCGCCACCGTCGGCCTCGCCGCCGTCAGTCTGCTCATCGGCGGCATCGGCATCGCCAACGTCATGGTGATGAGCGTCACCGAGCGGACGCGCGAGATCGGCGTCCGGCTCGCCATCGGCGCCCGGCGCGGCGAGGTGCTGCGGCAGTTCCTGTTCGAGGCGGCGATGCTGGCCGGCGCCGGCGGCGCCGCCGGTGTCGCGGTTGCGGTGGCGCTGGGTCTCGTCGCCACGGTGTTCGCCCCGGCCTTTCCGGCGATGCCGCCGCTGTGGGCGGTCCTGGCGGGACTCGGCACCTCGATCGTCGTCGGAATCCTGGCCGGGTACTGGCCGGCGCGACGGGCCGCCGCGCTCGATCCGGTCGAGGCGCTGCGCTACGAATGACCACTGCCGCGCGCGTCGTGATCGTCGGCGGTGGCTTCGCCGGCCTGGCGGCGGCGCGGGCCCTGCGCCGGGCGGCGGTGGACGTGACCGTGGTCGATCGCCACAACCACCACGTCTTCCAGCCGCTGCTCTACCAGGTCGCCACGGCCGGCCTGTCGCCCGCCGACATCGCGGCGCCGATCCGCTGGATCCTGCGCCGGCAGGGGAACGTCAGGGTCCTGCTCGGCGAGGCCGTCGGCATCGACGTAGCGGCCCGTCGGGTCGAGCTGGCGAGCGGGGACGGGTTGCCCTACCACGCGCTCATCGTCGCCACCGGCGTCACGCACGCCTACTTCGGCCACGACGACTGGGCGGTGCACGCCCCAGGCCTCAAGACGCTGGACGACGCCGTGGCCATCCGCCGCCGCGTCCTGCTCGCCTTCGAGCGTGCCGAAGCCGAAGCCGACCCGGCCCGCCAGCGTGAGCTGCTGACGTTCGTGGTCATCGGCGGCGGCCCGACCGGCGTGGAGATGGCCGGCGCCATCGCCGAGATCGCCCGGCAGGCGCTGCGCGACGAGTTCGATCGCATCGCGCCGCAGACCGCCCGGGTCGTGCTCCTCGAGGGCGGGGCGACGATTCTCGCCGCCTACGTCGAACGGCTCCGCGACTCGGCGCGGCGGGCGCTCGCCGACCTCGGCGTCGAGGTCCGCGAGGGCACGACCGTCACCGGCCTTACCGCCGATGCGGTGGCGATCGGTGCCGAGCGGCTGCGCGCCGGGACCGTCGTCTGGGCGGCCGGCGTCCAGGCATCGCCGCTCGGGCGGGCGACCCGCGGTCCGCTCGACCGGCTCGGCCGGGTCGAGGTCCGCGAGGATCTGTCGGTGCCCGGCCATCCGGAGATCTTCGTCGCCGGCGACCTGATGGCCCGCCCCGGCGGCGATGGCCGGCCGATTCCCGGCGTGGCCCAGGCGGCGATGCAGGCCGGGCGATGCGCCGCCGCCAACGCCCTGAAGACGATCGCCGGCGCCGCCACCGAGCCGTTCCGCTATCGCGACCCCGGGAGCATGGCGACGATCGGCCGGGCCCGCGCCATCGCCGATCTCGGCTGGGTGCGGCTGACCGGCTATCCGGCCTGGCTGGCCTGGCTGTTCCTCCACCTCGTGTTCCTCATCGGCTTCAAGAACCGGGTGGTGGTGCTGGCGCAGTGGCTGATCGCCTACGTGACCAGACAGCGCGGCGTGCGCCTCATCACCGGCCCGCCCGCCTGACGGCGCCGGCCGCTCATCGTTCGAGGCGCAGCACCCGGCCGGCCAGCCCGTCGCCGAACGTGCCGTTGCGCCGCGCCACGCGCCCGTTGACGACGATGGTGTCGAAGCCCTCGGCCAGCTGGTGCGGATTCTCGTAGGTGGCGGTCTCCCGCACGGCGGCGAGGTCGAACACCAGCAGGTCGGCGAACGCGCCCGGGCGGACGACGCCGCGGTCCTTGATGCCGAACACCTCGGCGGCCAGCGCGGTCATCGATCGGATCGCGAACGGCAGGTCGACGACGCCGCGATCGCGGACGTAGCGGGCCAGCTTGCGCGGGAAGGCGCCGTAGGCCCGCGGGTGGGGCTTGCCCTCGGTCACCGGCTGCAGGCCGCCGTCGGTGCAGGTCATCGTCCACGGCTGGCGCATGATGAGGGCGATGTCGTCCTCGGACATGTTGAACGACACCAGCCCGGCATCGTCCTTCTCCAGCAGGGTCAGCGCGTATTCCTCCGGGGCGAGCCCCGCCCTGGCGGCCAGGTCCGACAGCCGTTGCCCTTCGATCGACGTGTCGGGGGCGTATTCGGCGACCAGGAAGGTGTCGGCGCCGCCGCGCCGCGCCAGGTTCGCCTTCACCTCGTCGCGCACCTTGCCGCGCAGTTCGCCGGTGAGGCGGCGCTGCATGACGTCGCGGCCGCCGACCTGCGCCCAGCGGGGCACCAGGGCGCCGACGATGCCGGTGCCGCTGGCCTCGTAGGGATACTGGTCGGCGTAGACCTTCACGCCGCGCTGCCGGGCGGCCTCGATGTGGGCGACCAGCGTCTTGGAGAGGCCCCAGCTGGCCGGTCCCAGCGCCTTCATGTGGGTGACCACGCCGGTCAGCCCCGCCGTCTCGGCGATGGCGATGACCTCGTCGACGGCGGCGACGACGCCGACGCCGTAGTCGGCTTCGTCGCGGATGTGGCTGGTGTAGCTGCCGCCGGACTCGGCGACCGGTCGCGCCATCGCGATGACCTCGTCGGTCTTCGAGTAGCTGCCCGGCGCGTAGTACAAGCCGCTCGACATCCCGAACGCGCCGGCCCGCATGCCGTCGCGGACGAGACCGACCATCCGCGCCAGTTCGGCCGGCGTGGGGTCGCGGTCCGACATCGCCAGCACCTCGCGACGCACCGACCCGTGAGGCACCAGCAGTCCGACGTTCAGGCCGACCCCGTCGCGCTCGTAGCCGGCGCGTTGCGTCGCGAGATCGACCGGCCCGCCGCCGTCCGGGTTGACCAGCACCGTCGTGATCCCCTGGGCGAGCACCGGCCGGCCATGCTTCAACGCCGGCGTGGCCAGGCCCGGGCCGGCGTGCGAGTGCACGTCGATGAACCCCGGCGTGACGTAGCGGCCGGTGGCGTCCACGAGCGTCGTCGCCGTCGCCGCCGCCAGGTCGCCCACGGCGGTGATCCGGTCGCCGACGACACCGACGTCGGCACGTCGGGCCGGGCCGCCGCTGCCGTCGAGCACCTGGCCGCCGCGGACGAGCACGTCGAACCGCTGCTGAGCGACCGGTGCGCCCGACGTCATGAGCGCGACCAGGCCGGCGAGCGCCGTCCAACGGTGACGTGGTTGCGGAAACGGCCGTGCGTGAACGGTCCAAGCCATGGGCGTCAGTTCGATGCGGGCGGCGCCCCGGTCGCTGGTCCCCGGTCCCCGGTCCCCGCCTTGATCGGGTACTTCGTCGCGACGTAGTCGTCCAGCAGCGCCTGGAACTGCGCCGCCAGCTCGTCGTAGCCGCCGCGGAAGGTGTGGCGATGCTCGCCGTCGATGTAGACCGGGCAGGTCGGCGCCTCTCCGGTGCCGGGCAGCGAGATGCCGATGTTGGCGGCCTTCGACTCGCCCGGGCCGTTCACGACGCAGCCCATCACCGCCAGCGTCAGCGTCTCGACGCCGTCGTGGCGCTGCTTCCACTCGGGCATCCGCTCGCGGATGTAGCCCTGCACCCGTTCGGCCAGCTCCTGGAAGGTCGTGCTGGTGGTGCGGCCGCAGCCGGGGCAGGCGGTGACGCTGGGCGCGAACGACCGCAGGCCCATCGCCTGGAGGATCTCGCAGGCGGCGTAGACCTCCTCGCGTCGGTCGCCACCCGGGCGCGGCGTCAGCGAGACGCGAATCGTGTCGCCGATGCCTTCGGCCAGCAGCGCGCCCAGCGCCGCCGCCGACCACGTCAGGCCCTTGATGCCCATGCCGGCTTCGGTCAGACCGAGGTGCAGGGGCTGGGTGGTCTGGCGGGCGAGGGCGCGATACACCGCCAGCAGGTGGGTCGGCTTCGACACCTTGCACGAGATGATGATCTGCTCGCGCGTCAGCCCCGAGTCGAGCGCCAGGTCGGTCGACTCGAGTGCCGACCGCACCATGCACTCGTTGATGATCTCGTCCGAGGTGAGGCCGAGCGCGCGGTCGGTGTTCTCCTGCATCCGCGCCATCACCAGCTCCTGGTTGAGCGAGCCGCCGTTGACGCCGATTCGCACCGGCTTGCCGTGGTCGCGGGCCACGGCGCAGATCGTCGCAAACTGCTCGTCGCGCCGCTTGCCGGTGCCGACGTTGCCGGGGTTGATGCGGTACTTGTCGAGGGCGGCCGCGCACGCCGGATGGCGGGTGAGCAGCAGGTGGCCGTTGTAGTGGAAGTCGCCGATGAGCGGCGCCGTGCAGCCGGCGTCGCGCATGCGCTGCCGGATCTCGGGCACGGCGGCGGCCGCGTCGGGCAGGTTCACGGTGACCCGCACCATTTCCGACCCGGCCTCCCACAGCTCGACGCATTGCCGGGCCGTGGCCGCCGCGTCGGCGGTGTCGGTCATGGTCATCGACTGCACGACGACCGGAGCGCCGCCGCCGACGGTGACGCCGCCGACGACGACCGGAACCGTCCGGTGGCGGGCCTGGAGCTGGATCATCGCGGCGGCTCCTCGCGCCAGCCGTCGGCGACGAGCATCGCGCGGAGGTCGTCGGCGCGGAACAGCGCCAGGTCGAGGCTGTCGAAGTTCTCGGCGCGGTCCATCACGTCGTCGACGAAGACGGTCAGGGTGGTGCGCGGATCGCCGGGCAGCAGCACCGCCCGCGCCTGCGCGCCCTCACCGCGCCACAGACGCCACAGCACGGTCGGTGTCGACGCGTCCATCCCCGCGATCATAGCGCCGGGGGCGGCGCCGGCGCCTACTCCTGATCGTCGCCGGTGTCGTCGGCCCCGGTGTCGGCCTCGGCCTTCATGAAGTCCGGCAGGGTGTCGTCGCCGCCGGCCGCCGCTTCGTTCTCGTCGTCGAGACCGTAGACCCGGCCGGTGAACTTGGTGGGGATCGGGCCGCGCGGGCCGCGTTCCTTCTGCCCGGCCTTCGGGCCCTTCTTGCCCTTGGGAGGCGCCGGCGGTCCGAAGTTGCGCTGCCGCGCGATCGCCGCCTCGCTCATCGGCGCATCGCCGGGACCGGAGCGGTAGCCGCCGCCACCCGGCCGGGCCCCGCCGTAGCCCTCTCCCGGCGGACGCGGGCTGTAGCCTCCCGGGCGCGGGCCGCCTGGGCCAGGACCCATGCCCCCTGGACGCGGGCCGCCGAAACCGCCGCCGGGCCGCGGGCCGCCCGGGCCGCGATCGTCGCGCGCGCGCGCCTCGCTCACCGCCAGCGGCCGCCCCATGAAGAGCTGCCCATCGAAGCGTTTGATCGCCTCTTCCGCGACGGTGCGCTCGCCGTACTCCACGAAGGCGAAGCCGCGGGCGCGTCCCGTCTCGCGGTCGAGCGGGCGCACCACCTGGGTCGGCGGGCCGACCTGGGCAAAGTACGACCGGATGTCCTCTTCAGTGGCGGTGTACGGCAGGTTTCCGATGAACAGGCGAACGGCAGGCACGGCGTGACTCTCTCGGGGTCCGGTGATCGACTCAGGGGTGGACGGGCGGAATCGCTCCCTCGCGCTGAACAGGTGGATGCCGGGGAATGTTCAGGGGATGCGTCGGAACGATGGTGACGCGGAGCGGGATCGAAATGGTACGCAATCCTCGGGCGGAGCATAGCAGGAAGGCCCTGCGTCTGCAATCCGACGGCCAGGGTCGGGCCGGCTACCGCGGGTCGCCGGTCCCCCCGGTGTCGAGGGCCGCCAGGCTGGCTTCCAGGGCGGCGATGCGCTGGCGCAGCATGTCGCGGTGCACGGGGCGGCACGCGGCCTGCAGCTGGGCCGTGGCGTCGGCCAGCGCCAGCCGCAACCCTTCGGCGGCCTGGCGCCGATCACGTTCGGCGGCACTCAGTGGCGGCGCGGCGGTCCGCGCGCGGCCGGCCTCGTCCTGCTGTGCTTCGACGGCCTTGCTCTCCCAGCCTCGGGCCATCGCGCCAGCATAGCAGGCCGTTGCAGGCCACCGGGCGGGTGGCTACACTGAGACGTTCCTCGCGGCTCCCGCCCGCGGTCGTCAACCAGGGGGCCTACTCGTGCCGGGTGCTCGCCCCGACGCGGATGGAGGTGGCGCGAGCACACGCCAGGCGTGTGCGCGGCGCGACCTTCGTCGTCGGCCGTGTCCCGCCGGGGAGCTGAACATGACCACGTCGGTCGCCTTCAAGGGCGTCACCCCCAACCTCATCGTCGCCGACATCGAACGCAGCCGCCGCTTCTACTGCGACGTGCTGGGCTTCACCGTCAAGATGACCGTTCCCGACGCGGCGCCGTTCGAGTTCGTCTGGCTGGAGCGCGGCGACGTCACCGTGTTCCTGAACGACGCGGCGGCGGTGGCCAGGGACATCCCGAGCCTGGCGTCCCCGCAGTTCGGCGGCACCGCCACGCTGTTCATCGCGGTCGACGGGGTCGACGCCCTGCACGCCCAGTTGACGCCGCACGCCCCGCTGGCCATGTCGCTGCGGACCCAGTTCTACGGGATGCGGGAATTCGCCATCTACGACCCCGACGGCCACCTGCTGACCTTCGCCGAACGGGTCGCGTCGTGACCGGATGAGCCGCGAGCCGTCGCCGCCGCCGCGGGTCGTCGACCACGCCGAGGCGGCCCGTCTCGTCGCCGCCGGCGCGGTCACGGTGGTCGATGTCCGCACTCCGCAGGAGTACGCCGGGCTGGGTCACATTCCCGGCGCCCGGCTGGTGCCGGTGGACGTCGTCGCCGCCGGCCCGGCGGTGCTCCCCGACGATCGGCCCCTGCTCGTCTACTGCGAGCACGGCGTCCGCAGCCGGCTCGCCGCCGAGGTGCTGGCGTCGGCCGGCGCGGCCGCGGTCCTCGAACTGCGCGGCGGGCTGGCGACCTGGTCCGGCCCGCGCGACTTCGGCCCCGCGCCGGCCGAAGGTCCCAGCCGCTGGCTGCTCGACAACGCCGACCTGTTGCGTCCGGGGATGCGCATGCTCGACGTCGCCGCCGGCCGCGGGCGCCACGCGCTGCTGTTCGCCGCGGCCGGGTTCGCCGTCACCGCGGTCGATCGCGACCAGGCGGCGATGACGCGCCTCGAGCGGATCGCACGGGCGATGGGCCACCCGGTGACGGCGCGGGTCGACGACCTCGAACGGCCCGGCGTCGTGCTCGAACCCGGGGCCTACGATCTGGTGCTGGTGACGCACTACCTGCACCGGCCGCTGATGCCGGCGCTGGTCGCGGCGGTGGCGCCGGGAGGCCTGCTGATCTACGAGACGTTCACGACCGCACAGGCGGCGCGCGGCCGTCCGACCAATCCCGCCTTCCTGCTGCAGCCCGGCGAACTGCCGGTCCTGGTCGCGCCGCTCGAGATCCGGCGCGCCCGCGAGGGCGTCGTGGACGATCGCGACGTGGCGTCGATCGTCGCGATCAGGCGCTGACCGTCGCTGGCGGCAGCGCCAGCCGCTGCCAGGCGTCGAGGACGCGTTCGCGGGTGACCCCGGCGTGCGAGGTGTGCCACGCCGCCCGTCCGCCGGCCAGGATGATCACCTGCGGCGACTCGTGACGGATCCCGAGCCGCTCGGCGATGAGCGCCGAGGTCTGCCGATGCCGCTGGACGACCACCTGATGTACGGGCACCGGCAGGCGCTGGCCGGCCAGCGACGCTTCGGCCATCCAGCTCGCGCCGCACGATTCGCTATGCTTGAACACGATGACCGGAGCGTCGTGGGACGCGGCCAGCAGGCGGTCGACGTCGGCGTCGGACGTCAGCGGGACGAAGGCGGACACTCCGGCATTGTACGCGTGGCGGCGGATGGCGCTGGCGCTCGTCGTCGTCGCGGCCGGTGGCGCGCCGGCCGTCGCGCAGCCGCCGCCGGCGGCGCTGGCCCGCGGTGCCGACGAGTGGAATCTCGTCGCCGCCGTGGCCCGCGGTGTCACCGTGCTGCAGTCGCGAGGCGGGCAGCGCTACGTGATGCCGAGCGTGGCCTGGGGGCGGGTCCTCACCGACGAGCGCGGGCCGCGCTGGATGCGCGGGCGCTTCGAGTGGGTGATCGAGGCGGTGCCGTACTTCGCCGAGTGGGCCGAGAGTGACGCTCGCGGCGGCGGCATCGTCCCGCTCGGCTGGCGCTGGAACCTCGCCGCCCGCGGCCGTTGGCATCCGTTCGCCGAGGTCGGCGGCGGCGCGTTGTGGACCACCGCGGCGGTGCCGGCCGGCACGACCGCCACCAACTTCACGACGCACGCCGGTGCCGGCGTGCGCTGGCTGGGCGGCCGCTCCGGCGTCATCGTCGGCTACCGTCTGCACCACATCTCCAACGGCAACCGCGTCGCCCGCAACCCCGGCGTCAACGCCCACATGCTGATCGTCGGATGGACCCGGGTCGTCCCATGAGCGGCCGCCGGCAACTCGCCCTGCCGCTGACCGGCACCGCCGGGGTCGGGCCGGACGACCACGCGGTCGCCGCCGCGCCGCCGGTGATCCGATTCGTGCGCCGCCGCGGCACCCGGCGCTACATCCTCCGCGTCGCCGACGACGGATCGCTGCGGGTGACCGTGCCGTGGTGGGGCAGCCAGCGCGAGGCGCGGACCTTCGTCGCGGCGCAGGCCGCCTGGATCGCCCGGCAGCGGCTGCTCCGGCAGACGGCCCTCGCCGACCGCCGCTGGCCGGCCGGCCGCGACGTGCTGGTCGACGGCGTGCCGCGGCGGCTCGCCGTCGCCGACGCCGGCGGCGTGCTCACCGTCCGCTGCGGCGACGACGCGCTGGGGCCGGCGCCGCCCGACGGCGACCTGCGGCCCGTGGCCGAACGGTGGCTGCGCCGCCGCGCCGTCCGCGAGCTGCCGCCGGCCCTGCTGGCGCTGGCCGCGCAGCACGGCGTGACGGTGACGCGGACCAGCGTCCGCAACCAGCAGTCGCGCTGGGGCTCGTGCTCGCGCCGCGGCGCCATCGCCCTCAACTGGCGGCTGGTGCAGGTGCCGCCCGACGTGCGCGAGTACGTGCTCGTGCACGAGCTGATGCACCGCCGCGAGCTGAACCACTCGCCGCGCTTCTGGCGGCACGTCGCCGCCGCGTGCCCGCGCTACCTCGAGGCGCGGCGGTGGCTGCGCACCGTCGGCCAGTCGCTGTTCTGAGCGTCAGCGGCTGGCGGTCGGCCGCGGCGCCGACGCCGGCGTGGTCGCAAAGCCCTTGCGGGTCATCGCGCCCCAGTCGGAACGGCCGCGCAGGTACTTGACCAGCCCGCGCAGGCGCCAGTAGACGGTGAGCTGGCGGTAGCCGAGGTTCTCGACGACGGCCCAGGCGAGCAGCCAGGCGAGGTCGGCCGGCTTGCGATAGCGCAGGAACGAGGCCTGATCGAGCAGCAGCGTGGCGACGCTCAGCACCAGCCCGATGCCGACCGCCAGGGCGAAGAACAGGATCGCGAACGTGCGGTCGACCAGCCCGACGGCCAGCGTCGCCGCCAGCATGAACAGCCCGAGCGCCTCGACCACCGGCGCCAGCAGCTCGACGACGACGAAGTAGGGGAACACGACCAGGCCCATCGCCCCGTAGCGCGGATTGCCGATGAGGCGTCGATGGCGCCACAGCGTGTCGGTCAGGCCGCGATGCCACCGGTCGCGCTGGCGCCCCAGCACCGCCACCGACTCGGGCACTTCGGTCCACGCCGTCGGATCGGGGACGAAGACGACATCACGCGCGGTGCCGCGTTCGTAGCCCAGCCGACGCAGCCGCACCACCAGCTCCATGTCCTCGCCGACCGTGTCGTGCAGCCAGCCGCCGGCGGCGATCATCGGCTCGCGGCGGAACAGCCCGAAGGCGCCCGAGATGATCAGGTTGCCGCCGAGACGGTTCAGGCCGAGGCGGCCGAGCAGGAACGCGCGCAGGTACTCGACCACCTGGATGCCGGCGAGCCAGTGGCGCGGCACGTTGACGTCGACGACGCTGCCGTGCCGGGTGACCACCGCGTTCACCGGCCGGATGGTGCCGCCGGTGGCCACCACGCCCGGGTCGACGAGCATCGGCCGCATCAGGCGCACCAGCGCCCCGCGCTCGATCAGCGTGTCGGCGTCGATGGCGCAGACCAGTTCGCCGCTGGCCAGGTTGAGACCGACGTTGAGTGCGTCGGCCTTGCCGCCGTTCAACTTGTCGACGACCAGCAGGTTGGCGTGGCGCAGCGACCGGTACAGCGCGACGACGCCCTTGGTCGCCACCCGCGGCGCGTAGGCCCGGTAGACCTCGACCAGCGCGAACTCGCGGCGCAGCACCCCGATGGTGTCGTCCTTGCAGCCGTCGGCGACGACCACCACCTCGAGGTTGGGGTAGTCGAGCGTCAGCAGCGACTGGACGCTGGCGGCGATGGTCGCTTCCTCGTTGTAGGCCGGGGCGAGGATGCTGATCGTCGGGGCCAGCCGCGACCCGACGACGATGTGGTCGCTGATGCCCACCGCCTCGTTGCGCGTCCGGCGCATCTCGGCCACCGCGGCGACCAGCAGCACCAGGTAGCAGAGGTTGAGCAGGCAGAAGTAGACGAGCACGGCGGTGTCGACCGGCCGGGCGACGGCTTCGATCCAGGTGGCCAGCGCCGGGCTCACGACGCCACTCCCGCCGCGGCCAGGTCGAGGGCGTAGCGCGCCACCGCCGCGGCGGCCGGATCGTCGGCGGTGCGCAGCCGGCGCAGGAAGATGAGCCCGGGTGGACCGAAGGCGCGCAGCGTCAGGGCCGCCTGGCGCCTGACGTCCCAGGCCTGGTCGGTCAGCCGGGCGGCGACCATCGGCGCCGCCGGCCAGTGGCCGAGCCCGGCGAGTGAGCGCAGGGCCGCGAGGCGGACGGCGGGATCGGCGTCGTCGAGGGCGGTGACCACCACCGCCACTCCCGCTTCGCTGCCCAGCGCCCCGAGCAGGGCGATCGCCCGCGCCCGGACCGCGGGGGCGGGCGCGGCCGCCAGCGCCATCGCCGGGGCGAGCAGCCGCGCGTCGGCCATCGTCAGCGCCACCTCGAGTCCGCCGAGAATCCCGTCGTGCCCGGCCGTGTCGAGATGGCGGATCAGCGGCTCGATGGCGCCATGCCCGACCCGCACCAGCGAGTCCTGCGCGGCGAACCGGCAGCGGCCGTCGGGGTCGCTCAGCAGCCCCAGCAGCCGGTCGACGAGCGCGTCGTCCAGGTCGTGGATCGCCCACTCGATCGCCTGGGCGCGGACGCTCGGATGTCGATCGGCGAGCAGGCCACGCACCACCGGCGCCGGGTGACCGACCAGCGTGCAGATCTTGGCGCCGAACAGCCGCCGCGACCAGAACCAGCTGCGGCACAGCCGCTCGGCCTTGGGCAGCAGACCGGCCCGCATCGCCAGCCGGCGCAACGCCTGCCGCTCGGCCCCGGAGAGGTGCGGGGCCAGTTCGGCCAGCAGGTAGATCTGCAGGCGCATCGGCAGGCGGACGAAATCGCGGGTGAAGGCCGGCGTCCGTTCGCCCTCGGCGAGGGCCTCGCGCAGTGCGCGGCGGACCGCGTCGAGGCGGCCGGTGCTCCACTGGCCGTACCACCACCACCAGCCCGCATGCGCCGCCAGCAGCGCCACGCCCACGCCGAGCGCCAGCGTCTCGGCGAAGAGCACCATCCGGACCAGCGCGTCAGCCGACACCGGGGGCTCCGGTGAGCGCCGAGCGCAGCCGCCGCATCAGGACCGGCAGGCTGACCGGCTTGGTGATGTAGTCGACGGCGCCGAGCTCCATCGCCTTGATCATCTCGGCTTCGACCGACCGCGTCGTCACGACCACCACCTTCGACAGCTTGAGCACCCCGGCTTCGGCCAGCTGCCGCAGCAGGGTCAGCCCGTCGAGCCCGGGCAGGCCGAGTTCGAGGATGAGCAGCCGGGCCCGTACCGGCGCGTCCGGATGGGTGAGCGCGTCGAGGGCCTCGCGGCCGTCGCCGATGGTGCGCACGCGGTGGCCACGGGTCTCGAGCGCGTGCCCGACCAGAGCGGCAAACGGCGCGTCGGCGTCGACGATGATGGCGTCGGCGCTCCAGTCGACGCGCACGGCTTCGGGATGGCTGGCCGCCTCGACCCGGTCGCCGCCGAGCCGCTGCGCGGTGGCCAGCGCGGTCTCCGCGGCGCGCAGCAGCGCGGCGGCATCGGCGCCGTCGGCGCGCAGCTGGGCGATGCCGGCGCTGAAGGACGCCCTGACCGGCTCGCGCTCCGGACCCTCGACGGCCTGGTCGCGGAAGCCCTCGAGCAGTTCGGCCATCCGCTGGACGCCGTCGTCGGCCTTCATGCCGAACGCCACGACGAGGAACCGGCCCGGGGCGACGTGGGCGACGACGTCCTCGTTGCGGAATGCGCGGCCCAGCCGGCGGCCGAGGAGCGCGGCGAGCCGCTCCGCGGTGTCGTCGTCGTGGGCAGCGGCGATCGCCCGCAGGTGGTCCACCTCGGCGACCAGCACGGCCAGGGCGTGGTGATACCGGCGGGCGATGCCGATCATCCGTTCGGCGGTCGGCAGCGCGGCGCGCAGCTGCGGCAGGCGGGTCGCCGGATCGAGGTCCCCGGCCTGACGCAGGGCGCGGCCGCGCTCGAGGCGGTTGCGGGCCACGGTGGCCAGCGCCGCGGCGGCCACGCCGGCCGGCACGACGTCGTCGACACCGGCGGCGGCCGCGCGGGTCGCGGTCGCCGGGTCGTCGTCGCTCGACACCAGCACGACGGCGCTGTGCGCGGTGTCGCCGTCGCGGCGCATCGCCCGGACTGTGTGGAACGCCGCGCCGCCGGCGGCGCGGTCGTCGAACACGCACAGCTCCGGACGCAGCTGGGTGACCGCCGACCACAGCGCCTCGGAGGTCGGCGCGACGTCGACGAGCGGGCCGAGGCCGGCCAGCTGGGCACGCACGGCCGCGCGCAGCACCGGATCGCCGACGCCGACCAGCAGCGGGCCCGGCGCGGCCTGGCGTCGCCGCAGCAGGTCGGCGGCCTCGTCGACCAGGGCGGCCGGTGCCATCGGCTTGCACAAGGTCCGTTCGGCCGCCACCGCGTGGGCGGCGGTGCGTTCGCCGATCGACGAGCCGGGCACCAGGGCGACGAGGGCAGCGGCGGGGAACGCGGCGAGCAGCCGCGCCCGCGCCGCCGCGTCGGTGTCGCCCAGGCAGTCGGGGCCGAGGACGATGACCGCCGGCGCGTCCTCGATCGGCGCGAACAGGTGGCGGACGACGCGGGCCCGCCAGCCGCGGACCGCGGCTTCGATCGGCAGTTCGCGGGTCAGCGCCTCGTCGTCGTCGACGACCAGCAGCAGCGGCGCGTGGGCCCGTCCAGCCACCGACAGCGCCTCGGGGGGCGGCAACGACCGCAACGCGCCGTGGAGCCCTTCGACAATCTGCGACAGCCGCAGGGCGTTGGCGGTGCCGAGCAGCGTGCCGGCGTCGAGCAGACCGGCGGCCTCCCACGCCTGGCGCGCCGCATCGCGGGCCCCGACCAGCCACAACGAGGTGGCCAGCTTGTGCGTGTCACGGGCCGCGCGCCGGCGCGGGGCCGGATCCAGCCGCCCCTCGAGCGCGGCGAGGGCGGCGTCTTCGAGCGTCGTCGCCCGCGCCGACAGTGTCGAGGTGAAGGCCAGCCACACCAGCGTCGAGGCCGCGTCGTCGACGCCGGTGGCCTCGGGCGTCGGCGCCGGCGCGGGCGGCGCGTGGGCCGGGGCGATCGACGGGCTGTCGGCGGCATCCGCCAGTCGATCCGCCACGGCGCTGGAGACGGCCGCCGGGCCCTCGCCGCGCGGCGCCGCCCCGGGGGCTTCCGGCGCCGCCTGGCCGGTGTCCGGCGACGCCGTCGCATCGCCGCCCCGGCGGGTCCGCAGCGCGAACGGCAGACGGAGAGTGACCAGGGGCCGGTCGGGAGCCATCCCTTCCTGTTTCGGCTCGACCGTGCGCCCCGATGAGCCCGCGACGCCGGGGACGCGAGGCTGCTATCCTGTGCAGCAGCGCCATGCGGGCCGCCGCCGGTCGAGGGGAGAGCAGACGCGTGCACAGAGGGATGTTGACCGGCCTGCTGATCCTGGCCGGTGCCGTCCAGGTGGCGTGTGGTGACGCTGCCGCGCCGGCGGTCCACGCGATGGCGGCCGGGGCCCAGCAGCGGCCGATCCTGCCGCCGCACCCCGACGGCCCGATCTGGGGCGCGGTCGATCCGACGATTCTCGGCGACTGCCCGGCCGAGGTGCACGACGCCCACGTCGTGGCCGGCGGCGACGGCTACCGCTATCGCACGTGGCATCCGCAGGTCGACCCCACCGGCTGCGTCTACGCCCACGAGCACGGCGACGACCCGGCGATGATGACCGACCGCGACATCGCCGCCGCGCCGGTGCGCTTCGGCTACATCGGCCGCCGCCATCCCATGGAGGACGAGCCGGCCGGTCACGAGGAGCCGCACGAAGGGTTCAAGGTGTTCATCGCCCTGCCCGGCGAGCGCAACGACGAGGGCCGGATCAATCGCGTCTTCTCACGCTCGGTGTTCCACATGGGCACCGGCGGTCCGCGCCGGTTCACGACCCGGCACCACTCGGCGGAGATCCGGCTGATCCACCCCGAGTTCGGCCTCAAGGCGTTCACGCAGCTGATGATGGACACCGGCGACGTCGGCGCGGTGTGCGACCCGCGGACCCGGGCGCCGATCAAGGACGTGATGCAGATCGACTCGCCGTGCCGGGTGCAGAGCGGCTACGAGATCTGGACGACGCAGCAGTCGGTGCACGCCGACGGCGGCAAGGAAGTCTACCGGGCCTTTGCCACGCCGGCCGTGTTCGACCCGATCACGGTGCTGAACCGCTCCAATCCGTCCGAGGTCGTCTACGCCTGGGAGCCGCGGATGTACGCGTCGCGGGCGTTCCCGGAGAACGACTGGAGCGGCAACCGCGGCTGCGATCGCGAGAGCTACGCGCAACCCGGGTACTGGTACAACGCCGGCGGCGGCGAGGACTACTTCACCGATGCCATGGGCGCGCCGATCGACATGCACCATCCCATGGCGCTGCAGCAGGTGATCTCCTCCTCCGACAGCCTGCGCGCGCCGGCCACCCGCGACGGCCTGGCCGCCTTCAAGATCCGTCGCGACTACTGCCAGCAGGCCGATCGGCTCGGCCTGCGGAACTGACCCACCGGGCCGGCCGGACCCGCTATACTCGCTCGCGTGAGCCGCTGCGCATGAGCGACGACCCGTCGTCCCCCCAGCCTCCCGCGGCGTCGCCGGCTGACGCCGTCCGCCCCGACCTGCACTCCCGCATCGAACGCCGCCTGTGGCTGCTCAGCCGCGGCGCCGATCGCGCCGAGGCGCGCATGACCGTGAAGTTCGGGCGCCGCGAGTTCCGGGTCTACGTCAACGGCGAGCTGCTGTGGTCGCGCAACTACGCGCTCGAGGACGCGGCGCGGTTCGATGCCGATGCCGCGGCCAAGCACGCCGAGTTCACCGGGTCGGGCTGGGACGTGCTGTAGGCCTGGTGAACCGAGGCCGAAAGACGGCTGGCTTGCCGACCATCGCTCGGGAAGCGGCCGGCCTTCGCGCCGTCGGGTCGAGCGACGGTTGGTGCCGGCGGAGGGAATCGAACCCACACGCCCTTTTGGGGCACAAGATTTTGAGTCTCGCGCGTCTGCCAGTTCCGCCACGCCGGCACGTGGGACAGCGACTCAGCTTACTACGGTCGCAGACGAGCGGGACGGGACGACGTGGCGTCCCTCACGCCGAAATCTGAGGACCGGGCGCTCTGCCGGGTGCCCCCAGCGCGAGATCGTACCCTCCTGGCAGCCCGGACCGACGTGTGAGGTGTGAGGGGCGTCGCGCCGGCCCGTCGCCGGCGACGGAGGTCGGCAGCTCTGAAGAGCTGCCCAACGCGAGTACAGCGGTCAGGACTCGGGCCGCCACACCAGCGCGACCAGCTGCGGCTGCACACCGCCGCGCTTGGGCTTGACGACCACGCGCTCGAACGTCTCGGCATCTGCACTCCACTCGGCCTGGAGCGCCTGCAGCTCCGCTTCGAACCCGGCGACCAGCTCGGCGCGCTGCGCGCCCAGCGCCTCGACGTTGGCCTCGGCGCGGGCCACGTCCTGCGCCTCGCGGCCGATGCGCCCCACGCCCCGCGCCGCCGTCGTCGCCCGGCCGATGTTGGTGGCGCTGACCGCCTTGCGGCCCAGCACGGCGCCGAGCACCGCCGCGCCGATCGACACCATCGCCGACCGCTTCTGATCGGCCGCCTGCGCGGCCTCGCGCTGCACCGCCTGGCCGGCCTTGCGGATCTTCTCGTCGAGCGCGGCCAGCTTCGGCGCCTGTCGGGCCCTGAGCGCCGCCAGCGCCTCGTCGCGCCGCTCGCGCAGCGCATGCTGGACGCGGACGCGGAACTCGCCCTCGGACTCGCCCGGGTGCGACGTCAGCGCGAGCCGCGGCGCACGCAGCAGCTCCACGGTCTGCGAACGTGCCGCCCAGCTCGTGAAGGCCTTGGTCCAGGCGGTGTAGCTGCGCGGCTTGGCCGCCGCGGCCGGCAGCGCCGCGAACGTGCCGCCTCCCGCCGGTTCACGGGTCAGCGCCGAGACGGCGAAGTCGGCGGGCTCGGCGTGCTCCCAGTCGGCGGCGACCGGGCCGTCGCCGAGCGGCGTCCACACGACGATGTCGGTGGTCTCGTCGACCCCGAGCGCGCGGTCGCTGTAGCTCACCCGGGCCGCGCCGACCAGCATCGGCACCCACGAGCGCCCGGCCCCCGGCGCGAAGTACTGCGGCACGTCGGGTGGGACGATCGGCCGCGGCGTGGCCGCGGCCGGCGCGGCCGCCGGAGAGGGGGACGCGGCCACGGGATTGCCACCCGCCGCGATGGCCGCCGGCGCCGCCGGAACCGGCGCGGTCGCGGTCGCGGCGCGCTGCGGATCCATCAACGTGCGGATGTCCTCACGGCCCATGGGCCCGCGCAGATACGACATGGTCCAGCGGGTCTGGAACAGCACCGGCTCGCGGTCGTGCACGTTGTGGAGCAGGAACACCCGCTTGTCGAGGCTCGAGAGCAGGGTGTCGATGGCGGCCCGGTCGAAGCCCTGGCCCGACCCGGCGGCCACGCCCTCGAGGCCGTCGAGCACGCGCGCCTTGTCGCGTTCGGTCTGCAGCCGGCCCAGGAACCACGTGCCGGCATTCGACAGCGCCTTGTAGTCGAGGTCCACCGGGTTCTGCGTCGCCAGGACGCAGCCCAGGCCGTAGGCCCGGGCCTGCTTCAGGAGCGTCAGCAGCGGGGTCTTGCTCGGCGGGTTGGCGCTCGGCGGCAGGAACCCGAAGAGCTCGTCCATGTAGAGGACGGCGCGCAGCGACGTCGTGCCGCGCTGGGCCCGCACCCACGCCAGTACCTGCTCCAACAGCAGCGCCACCACGAACATCCGCTCGGTGTCGTCGAGATGCGCGATCGACACCACGGCGATGCGCGGCCGCCCGGCCGGCGTGTAGAGCAGCGTGCCGACGTCGAGCGGCGTGCCCTCGAGCCAGGTGGCGAAGCCCGGCGAGGCCAGCACCGTGTTCAGCTTCATCGCCAGCGTGAAGCGGTCGGCGGCGGGGAAGAACGACTCCAGTTCGAGCACGCCGACCCGCGCGACGGGCGGCGCCTGCACCTGGGCGATGAGCGCCCCCAGATCGAGCGACCGCCCGGCCCGCCATGCCTCCTGGAGCAGCGTCGCCACCAGCACGTGCTCGCGGCTGGTCGTCGCCTCGCCGCCGACGCCGGCCAGCGACAGCACGCTGGTCGCCACCGACTGCACCCGCTCGGCGAGCAGTTCCGGGTCGTCGAGCACGGCGGCCGGCGGCACGTTGAACGTCTCGAGGATCGACAGCGGCAGCCCGGCGCGGCTGCCCGGGGTGTAGACGGTCACCTCGGCGGCGGCGGCGAGTCGGGCGATCCGGGCGCCGTCCTGCTGCCAGTCGGCGAGCCCGGCCGTCCAGCGCGCCGCTTCGGCGGCGGCGAACGCCGCCGGCGACAGCTGGCGGGTGCGGGCCTCGTCCGGGTTCACCCACGGCGCGAACTCGGCCGCCGACAGGCCCGGGAAGCGCAGCGCGAGGTTGGCGAGATCGCCCTTGGGATCGATCGCCAGCACCGGCAGGCCGTCGATGGCCGCTTCCTCGATGAGCGCCACGCCGAGCCCGGTCTTGCCGCTGCCGGTCATGCCGATGCAGACGGCGTGGGTCAACAGGTCGGCCGAGTCGTAGAGCACCGGCTCGGGGCGCCGCGCCCGCGTCGCCTGGTCGTAGCGCTGGCCGAGATAGAAGAGCCCGAGCTGCTCGTAGTCGCTGACGCCGGACATGGCCATCGACTATACGTCGAGGCCCACCGACCGCATCAGGGCCAGCGCGTTCGACGTCCCGACCACACCGGGGCGCAGCTGATAGTCGAACTCCAGCCCGCCGCCGTCGAAGCGGTCGGCGAAGTGCGCGTTGGCGGCGCGCGGGCCCAGGGCCGTGGTCAGCGTGGTGAGGGCCAGATCGTGGGTGGTCGCCAGCCCGATCGCGCCGAGGTCGACGAGGCCGCCGAGGACGCCGGCCGCGCCGCGCTGGCGGTCGTGCGAGTTGGTGCCGGCAAACAGCTCGTCGAGCAGGAACAGGACCGGCGGATGCCCGGGCCCGGCGCCGCGCGCCGCCTCGACGATCGCCCGCACCTTGGTGATCTCGGCGAAGAACCGCGATCGCCCCGCCTGCAGCGAGTCCTGGACGCGCAGCGTGCCGCCGGGCAGGAGCGGCGTCAGCGCCATCGCCGCGGCCCGGACCGGCGCGCCGGCCTGGGCCAGGACGACGTTGGTGCCGATGGCGCGCAGCCAGGTGCTCTTGCCCGACATGTTCGACCCGCTGACTAGCCACAAGGCCGGGCCGTCGCCACCCAGCGTCACGTCGTTGCCGACGGCGTCGCCGTGTGGCAGCAGAGGGTGCGCCAGCGCCGTCGCCGTGAGCCGCGGCGGGCCGTCGAGGAACGTCGGGAAGACGTGGCCCGGATGCTCGGCGTCGTAGGTTGCGAGCGACGCCAGGGCCTCGAGTTCCGCCAGCGCGTCGAGCCAGCCGGCCACCGCCGGGCCGGTGTCACGCCGCCAGCGGTCGATCGCCCAGGACAGGTGCGTCGCCCAGAACAGCAGGAAGGCCACCGGCGCAAAGAACTGGTTGCGCCGTGACGTCAGCAGGTGCACGTGTCGCGACAGCCGACGCACCTCGGCGGCGGCCGGGCGGCCGCTCGCCGTCAGTCGGTCGACGATGCCGACCAGTTGCGCGCTGGAGAAGCGTTCGCGTTCCACGCGGGCGGCGACTGCCGCGACCACCGCCAGATCGCGCACGCGAGGTTCGAGGGCGCGGATCGCCGCCAGCACGCGCGGTCGCCACCACAGGCCGACGGCGCCCTGCACCGCCACGGCAGCCACCAGCCACGCCGGCAGCGAGCCGGTCTGGGTCCACGTCCAGCCGCCGGCCAGGGTCACCGCCGACAGGGCCGCCAGGATCGCGTGGGCGGCCCGCGGTGGCGGCATCACCGGCTGGGCGGCCCAGGCGACGAGCGCCGCGGTCTGGACGCGTTCGCGCACGTCGGGGCCGAGGACGGCGAGGTCTTCGCGCAGCTGGTCGCGTCCCGCCAGTTCGCGGACCGCCTCCTGCCGGGCGACGACGACCGGGGGCGGTGACGGGCTGGTCAGCCAGCCGGCCAGGACGGCCTCGCCGCCGGTCGTGCGGGCCGTGGACAGCAGCTCGAACAGGCTGCCGGCACCGAAGAGGTCGAGGTCCTCGGCGTAGAGGTGGTCGGCCGGCTGCCACGCCGAACCCGGAGACCCGGTCCCCTGCCAGCGGTGCTCGAGGCGGGCCAGACCCGCGGCGACGTAGGCGGCTGCGCGGCGCGCCTCGGTCCGCGCATCGAGCACACGGGCGTGGCGCACCATCAGCCCGACGAACACGACCACCGGCACGGCCAGCCACCACGGCGACAGGCGCCCGACACCCCAGGCGCCGACGCCGATGGCAATCGCCGCGGTGGCGACCGCCAGGCGCAGGGCGCCGAGCCGGTCGTGGTGGCGATCGAGCGACCCGGCCCGGGCCTCGTGGGCGGCGAGGCGGGCGCGATAGTCGGCGGCTACGGACGCACGATCCCGTCGGCGGTCCACAGGTAGATCGTGCGGCGGGTCTTGGCGTCGTCGGTGAAGGTCTCGGTCCGCTCCGGCACCCAGTCGCCGAAGCCGTAGTTGTGCGCGACGATGCGGGTGCCCGGCTTGAGCGCGCGGGTCAGCATCGGGCGCAGCTTGAGGTTCGAGGCCGAGAGCAGGTAGGTCGTCACCACGGTGGCGCTGGACACGTCGGTGGTCAGGGCGTTCTCCAGCTTGAAGGTCACCAGGTGGCTGACGCCGGCGCGGCGGGCGTTGGCGTTCGCCTCGGCGATTCGCTGCGGGTCGATGTCGACGCCGATCCCGCGGGCCCCGAACACCTTGGCCGCGGTGATGGGAATGCGGCCGTCGCCGCAGCCCAGGTCGATGACCACGTCGTCACGGGTCACCTTCGCCAGGGCGAGCATCCGGTCCACCACCTCCTGGGGGGTGGGGACGTAGGGCGCCAGGTTCGGCGCGTCCGGCCGCTTGGGCGGCGGGGCGACCTGGCTGGCCGGGGACGTCGCCGACACCATGCAGCTCAGCAGTATGGCGAGGCTTCCGGCGGTGGCGGAGCGGCGGTCCATGGCGGCAAGAATACCGGCAAACGCCCCCCCACCGGGGACCAATCGGGGCACCTAACTCCTCGTCGGTGGACGGTTTAGGGCCGCTCGTCCGTGCCGGCATGAGCAGCCGAAAACCCCCGGTTTTCCAGGCGTTTCCGGTGGCAGATGCCCGAATTCTCGGCTATAATGACAAGGTCTCGAGGGTTCGTTCCCGCCCTTATAGACCCACCCACTCCTGAAACGGGGGCCACGTGTCATTCCAGGTCGGCGACAAGGTCATCTACCCCAATCACGGGCTTGGTGTCGTGGAGAAGGTCGAAGAGAAGACCATTCTCGGCACCACCTGCGGCTTCTTCCATCTCCGCATCCTCTCCAACGACACGACGGTGCTCGTGCCGGTGGCCAACGTCGACAACGTCGGCCTGCGGCGCGCCATCGACGACGAGGAAGTCGAGCGGCTGTTCGGCAAGCTGGGCGACGGCAAGATCGACAACCACACCAATTGGAAGGGGCGCTTCAAGGACAACTCCGACAAGATGCGCAGCGGCTCGATCGCCGACATGGCCGACGTGCTGAAGAGCCTCACGTTCCTCGCCAAGTCGAAGAGCCTCTCGTTCCGTGAGAAGCGCATGCTCGATCGCGCCAAGTCGCTCATCGTCTCCGAAGTCTCCGAGGTGATGAACGTCACCAGTCTCGAGATCGAAGAGCGCGTCGAGAAGGCGCTCGAGAAGTGTTTCAGCGTCAAGGCGCGCAACGCCCAGCGGGCCGAGACCAAGGCCAAGGCGGCGCCAGCGGCCAAGGTGACGCCGGTCAAGGTGGCGCCGGTCAAGGCCGCGCCGGCCAAGGCCGCGGCCGCGCCCGCCAAGGCCCGTCAGGCGCGCGCCTCGTAGCCCGCCGGCGCTCGACAGGTAGAATGCCCGGTCCGGACCTGGTCCGCGCCGGGCATTCGTGTCTCCGGCCGCCGACCTCCGCCCGACGCCAGTGCCCGACGCCATGGCCACCGCGCTGGCCGCCGTCCGCTCCGCGGCGGCCTATCTCGTGACGGCGGCGTATGTCGCCGTGGCGGGCGTGCTCGGCCTGGCCATCGCGATTCCGCTGCGCTGGAAGGCCGTGCTCTACGAGCTCGGCCACGGCGGCGTGTGGCTGGCCCTCGGCACCGCCGGGATCCGCTACCGCGTCGTCGGCCGCGAGCACGTGCCCGCAGACCGGGCGGTGGTGTTCTGTGCGAACCACCAGAGCAACGTCGATCCGCCGGTGCTCTACCGCGCCCTGCACCGGCGTCTCCACATCCTCTTCAAGGCCGAGCTGCGCACGCTGCCGATTCTCGGCCTCGTGATGGAGATCGGCGGGTTCGTCCCGGTCGAGCGCGCCAATCGCGACGAGGCCGTCGCCGCCATCGACCAGGCCGCCGCCTCGATCCGCGCCGGCAACTCCTTTCTGATCTTCCCGGAAGGCACGCGGAGCCGGACCGACGAGCTCTTGCCCTTCAAGAAGGGAGGCTTCATCATGGCGCTCAAGGCGCAGGCGCCGATCGTGCCGGTGGCGGTCACCGGCGGCCGCGACGCCATGCGTCGCGGCAGCGCCATCGTGCGGCCGGTGCGGATGTCGGTGCGGATCGGGGCCCCGGTGCCGACCGCCGGGCTGACCGTCGACGACCGCGATCGCCTCATCGACGCCGTGCGGACGCGGATCGCCGCGCTGGTGGCGCAGGGCCCGATTCGCGACGACGAAAGGTAGCCCATGGAGATCCTGGCCACCGCCGGTCGCACGCTCGCCTTCTCGCTCGCCGCCGGGGTGAACCTCTACGCCACGGTGGCGATGCTCGGGCTGGCGGTGCGGTTCGATCTGGTCGCCCTCCCGCCCCAGTTCGCCTTCTTCGACAACGACTGGATCATCGGCGCCGCGCTGGTGCTCTACGTGATCGAGTTCGTCGCCGACAAGGTGCCGTGGGTGGACTCGCTGTGGGATGCCGTGCACACGGTGGTGCGGCCGCTGGGCGGGGCGCTGGTGGCGGTCACCACGCTCGGCGAGGCGTCGCCGTGGCTGCAGGTGCTCATCGCCGCGGCCGGCGGCACGCTGGCCGCCGGCGGCCACTTCACCAAGGCAGGAACGCGCGCGGCGGTCAACGTCAGTCCCGAGCCGTTCAGCAACTGGGTGTTCAGCGTCGCCGAGGACCTCTTCGTCGTCGGGCTGGGTCTGCTGGCCTTCGCGTTCCCCATTGCCGCGCTGGTGGTCACCGTGGCCTGCGTGCTGGTCATCGTCCTGGCGGCCCGCAAGCTGATACGCTGGCTGCGTCGCGCCGCCTCGGCCGCGCCTCCCGACGATGTCTCCGCGCCCCCGACGACGCTTACCGCGTGACCGTCACCTGGCGCTGGCGCTGGCGCTCAGCGCGGTCGCCCTCGGCGGATCCACGCCCGGCGCCGGGGGCGCTGCCCAGGACGCCAGCGGCCAGGAGCCGCGCTTCCGCGGCGGCACCAACCTGGTGCGGCTCGACGTCTACGTCGCCAGGGACGGTGTCGCGGTCACCGACCTGACGGCCGACGACTTCGAGGTGCTCGAGGACACCGCGCCGCAGGCCGTGACCTCGTTCGAACTGGTCCAGCCCCGTGGCGGGGTGCCCGACTCGGCCCGCGTCGAGCCGAACACGGTGGCCGAGTCGCAGGCGCGCGCCGCCCAGCCCGATGCCCGCGTGTTCGTGCTGTTCCTCGACACCCTGCACGTCCAGGTCGAGGGCTCGTATCGCGCCCGGAACCCGATTGCGGCGCTCCTCGACCGGGTCGTGGGCGAGGACGATCTGGTCGGGGTGATGACCCCGGAGATCTCGGCCCGCAACATCACCTACTCGCCACGAACCACTTCGATCGACCGGATGCTGGCCGACAACTGGGCCTGGGGCCGCCGCGGCGCGTTGACCACCGCCGACCCGCGCGAGGACGAGCTGCGCCGCTGCTATCCCGACGTCGCGGACACCGCCGGGATGGCCGACGCCGTCATCGCCCGGCGTCGCGAACGGGCGACGCTCAGGGCGCTCGACGACCTCCTCACCGAGGTCGAGCGGGTCCGCGACGAGCGGACCTTCGTGCTGCTCCTCACCGAAGGCTGGGCGCTGCCGGGCCCCGACGAGCGCCTGGCCCGCGTCCTCGAGTCGTCGCCGCCGCCCGGCGGGCCGACGATCGGCATCGCGCCGGGCGGTCGACTGGCGAGCGATGCCGGTCAGGACGGCGGGCGCTCCCTGCAGTCGTGCGAGCGCGAGCGCGCCCTGCTGGCGACGACCGACTTCGGCCTGGAGTTCCAGCAGATGCGGCAACGCGCCAACCGCGCCAACGTCAGCTTCTACCCGATCGACCCGCGTGGCCTGGTCGCCTTCGACGCGCCGATCGGTCCGGGCCGACCGCCGACCCCGACCGCCGATGCCGCGGCACTGCGCCGGCGCCAGGACGGCCTGCGCACGCTGGCGGCCGACACCGACGGCACGGTCGTGCTCAACACCAACATCGAGCGGGCCATGCCCCGGCTGCTGACCGACATCGGCGCCTACTATCTGCTCGGCTACGTGTCCACCAACCAGAAGCTCGACGGCCGCTATCGCCGCCTGACCGTCCGGGTGAAGCGGCCCGGGCTCGACGTGCGATCGCGGCCCGGGTATCTGGCGCCCACGACGGCCGAGTTCTCGGCCGGTCAGAGCGCCGCCCCGTCCGGCCCGTCCGGCCCGCCCCCGACCGTCCGCGACGCCCTGGCGCGGCTGCCGGGCAGCCGACGCACCCGGCCGCAGGTCTACCTGCAGGCCGCCGGCGGCGCCGGCTACGTCCAGGCGACCGTGGAACTGGATCGCGCCGTCGTGGCCGAACCGGAGTGGGCGCAGGGCGCGACCGTGCGCGTCGAGGTCGCGCCGGCGACGATCGCCAGCGGACTGCCGGCGACCAGTGGCGAGGCGATCACCCTCGAGGCAGGGAGCCGCGTCTTCGCGGTCCGCCACCCGGCGCGTGAGGTGCTGCCGCCCGGGCAGTATCAGGTGCGGGCCGAGATCCGTGCCGAGGGCGTGCGCCTGCCGCTCACACTGTCGACCGTGGTGACGGTGCCGCCGGCCGACGGGCTGCTCGGCTCGGCGGCCGTCGCCTCCCGCCGCGGGCCGGGCACGGCGCGGCTGTTCGAGCCGACCGCCGACCCGCGGTTCCGTCGCACCGAGCGGCTGCAGGTCGAGACCCCGATCCTCGATGCCGGCGCGACGCTGACCGCGCGGCTGCTGAACCGGCTCGGCCAGCCGATGGCCGTGCCGGTGACGCTCGCCGAGCGGCTGGACGAGTCGCTGCAGCTGCGCGTGGCCCTGGCCGAGGTGTCGCTGGCCCCGCTGGCCATGGGTGAGTACGTCGTCGAAGTGACGGCGACCCGGGGTGACGCGACCGAGTCGGTCACCTACGCTTTCCGCATCGTCTCCTGATCGGCGGCCGGGCCGCACGCCGCGCCGCGCGTCAGTCGAGTCTCCGCTGTCCGGCGCGGGCGAGGATCACCGCCAGCGCGAAGAACAGCGCCGCGCCGAGCAGGTGCCCGAGCGCGTCCTCGCCGTGCAGGAAGGGCAGCGCGTTGCCGATCGCCTGGAACGGGCCGATCGTCTCGGTGCCGACCAGCACGGCGAACAGGATGCCGGCCAGCGACCCGCCGGCGATCAGGCCGGAACTGTAGAGCGTGCCGGCGCTCAGGTCCGACTCGCCGGTCACCCCGGTCCGGCGCTCGACGTACCAGCGGACCAGACCGCCGACGAAGATCGGCGCGGTGGTGGCGATCGGCAGGTAGGAGCCGACCGCGAAGGACAGCGAATGGATGCCGCACAGCTCGAGCGTGACGGCGATGAACATCCCGACCAGCACCAGCCCCCACGGCAGGTTCTGCGACAGCAGGCCCTGGATGAGCGTCGCCATCAGCGTCGCCTGCGGCGCGGCGACGGCCGCCGAGCCGATCGTGAACACCTTGTGCAGGTAGAGCACCGTCCAGCCGATGACGAACGCCGAGGTGATCACCCCGATGGCGAGGCCGAGCTGCTGGTACAGCGGAGTGGCGCCCACGATGTAGCCGGTCTTGAGGTCCTGTGAGGTGTTGCCGGCGTTGGCGGCGTTGATGCACACGATCGCCCCGACCGACAGCGCGATCGGCGCGTAGATGTCGCCGGTCCAGCCGAGCGCGACGAAGATGAGGCAGGTGATGATGAGCGTCGCGATGGTCATGCCCGAGATCGGGTTCGACGACGAGCCGATGAGACCGGTGATGCGCGAGGAGACGGTGGCGAAGAAGAAGCCGAACACGATGATGAGCACCGCCACCAGCAGGTTGCCCTGCGTCGGCAGCCCGGGGGCGACGGCGAGGAACAGCGCCAGGAGGAAGCTGCCGCCGACGACCGCCATCATCGGCAGGTCGCGTTCGGTGCGCAGCTGGGCGCCACCGGCGCCGGCGCCGATGCCCTTGAGGCCCTCGCGCGCCGACGAGACGATGGTCGGGATGGTGCGCGCCAGCGTAATCAGTCCGGCGGCGAGCACGGCGCCGGCGCCGATGTAGCGGATGTAGGCGCTCCAGATCTGTCCCGGCGACATCTCCGAGATGAGGAATGGCCGGCCGGTGGCGGGATTGTCGGCCATGCCCGGATGGATCGGCGGGAACGGCACGGTGATGTACTCGCCGAGGATCGACAGCAGCGGCAGCAGCACCAGCCACGACAGCACGCCGCCGGCCACCATCGTGCCGGCGATGCGCGGGCCGATGACGTAGCCGACGCCCATGTACTCGGGCGAGATGTCGATGTTGAGGGTGGCGTTGGGGAACTGGCTGGTGCGTGCGAACGAGTGGCCGATTTCCTGGCGGAACAGGTTGAAGGTCCACGACAGCGACTTCCACAGGGCGCCGACGCCCAGCCCGGAGAAGACCAGGCCGGCCAGCCGGCCGCCGCGCTCGCCGGCCACCAGCACCTCGGCGCAGGCGGTGCCTTCGGGGTAGGGCAGGACGCCGTGCTCCTTGACGATGAGCGCGCGGCGCAGCGGCACCATCATCAGCACGCCGAGGATGCCGCCGGCGAAGGCCAGCATGGTGATCTTGGCGTAGCTGAAGTAGCCGGGATCGTCGGGCACCAGGAAGATGAGGGCCGGGATGGTGAACACCACGCCGCCGGCCACCGACTCGCCGGCCGAACCGATCGTCTGGACGATGTTGTTCTCGAGGATCGTCGAGCCGCCGAACCGCTTCAGGACCGAGATGGCCAGGACCGCGATCGGGATCGATGCCGAGACGGTCAGCCCGGCGCGCAGTCCGAGGTAGACGGTCGAGGCGCCGAAGATCAGGCCGAAGAGCACGCCCAGGGAGATCGCCTTGGCGGTGAACTCGGCCACCGACTGCTCGGCGGCGATGAACGGGGTGAAGGTGCGCGGGCTGTCGGCGGTGGCGCGGGACGGCGTGGACGGCTGGGCCATAGCGCGGGATGGTAACGCAGACCTCGCGCGCCCCGGCGCTTTACCCGATGGGCGCTTTCGCCTATTCTGGTCGCGCTTGTGAATTCTATGAACAAGCGAAAAGCCGCCGCCGAACAGGTGTCCGAGCTCACCACCGGCCGCCTCTCCGTCTATCTCCGGTGCCTGACCCAGCTCGAGGCCGCCGGCGTCGAGACCATCTCGTCGCAGGCCCTCGCCGAGCAGTTCCATCTGAACGCGGCCCAGATCCGCAAGGACCTGGCCTACTTCGGCGAGTTCGGCGTGCGTGGCGTCGGCTACTACGTCAAGGACCTGAAGCTGCACCTGCGGCAGATCCTCGGCCTCGACCGCAAGCTGCGCGTCGCCGTGCTCGGCGCCGGCAACCTCGGACTGGCGCTGGCCGACTACCCGGGGTTCCGCCGCGAGGGGTTCGAGATCGTCGCGCTCTTCGACAGCGCCGACGCCAAGATCGGCGACGAGTCCCGGTCGGGGGTACCGATCCACGACATCAAGGACCTGCGGCGGGTGCTGCGCCGCGAACGGGTGGACATCGTGGTCCTGGCCGTGCCCGCCGAGTCCGCGCAGCACGTGCTCGACCAGGTGGCCGGCAGCGGCGTCAAGGCGGTGCTGAACTTCTCGCCCGGGACCCTCAAGGTTCCGGCCGGTATCAAGTTGAAGAGCGTCGACCTGACGGTGTCGCTCGAGAGCCTGTCGTTCTTCCTGGCCCACGGCGACGGCGAGAACTGACGCCCGCACGTGGTGATCAATCGATCGCGTGATCGCTTGATCGGGCCGACGGCGAACCCGCGCCCCGGGTGCATACAATGAGGCGCATGGCCGAATCCAGGCGACTGACGCACGTCGATCCGCGGGGTCGGATCCGGATGGTCGACGTCGGCGACAAGGCCGTCACGACCCGCGAGGCCGTGGCCTCGGGCCTGGTCACGATGTCGAAGGCGGCGCGCGAGGCGTTGCGCCGCGGCGCGTTGAAGAAGGGCAGTCCGCTCGAGGCCGCCCGCCTCGCCGGCATCCTGGCCGCCAAGCGCACGGCCGAACTGATTCCGCTGTGCCATCCGCTGGCCTTGACCGGCATCGAGGTCGAGGTGACGCCGACGGCCCGCGGCGTGGCCATCCGGGCTCGCGTCCGCGTGAGCGGCCAGACCGGTGTCGAAATGGAAGCGCTGACCGCGGTGGCCGGGGCGGCGTTGACGGTCTACGACATGGTCAAGGCCGTGGACAGGACGATGGTCATCGGCGACGTCCGCCTCGAAGAGAAGCGCGGCGGCCGTTCGGGCCACTACCGGCGGTCTCGCCGGCCGCGGACGTGACGGCCGTGATCGCGACCCGGCAGGAGGTGGCGGCGCCGGCCGAGGGGTCGTGACTCCCGCGCCCGCGCCGCCGCCGGCCGCCTACTCGCCGCAGCTCGACGGCCTGCGCGCCGCCGCGGTCGCCGCCGTGGCCTGGTCGCACTGGCTCCCGGCGTGGCAGTTCGGCGTGCCGCTCGGCGCCGGTGTCCACCTCTTCTTCGTCCTCAGCGGCTTTCTCATCACCCGCATCCTGCTCGATCTCCGGGCCGCTCCGGACCGTGGGGCGGCGATCGGGCGCTTCTACGCCCGCCGGGCGCTGCGGCTGTTCCCGGCGTTCTACCTGGTGCTCGGCGTGGCCGTCCTCGCCGACGTGCCGCTGGCCCGGGCGACCTGGCCCTGGCATGCCGCCTACGGCTCGAACCTGTTCATCGCCGCCGAGCGCGAGTGGCAGGGGCACCTCAGCCACTTCTGGTCGCTCGCGGTCGAGGAGCAGTTCTACCTGCTGTGGCCGTGGCTGGTCGTCGTCGTCCCGGCCCGGTCCCTGGGGCCAATCCTGGCGACCGTGGTCCTCACCGGACCGCTGGCGCGCTGGGCGGCGGCCAGCCGCGGCCTGGACGAGTCGTTCTGGGCGCTCGTGCCGGGCGGCAGCGCCGATTCGCTCGGCCTCGGCGCCTGGCTCGCCTGGTCGTGGTGGCGGTGGCCCGACCGCGTGCCGACCGTGGCCCGCGGATGGTCGGCGCTCCTCGGGTTGACCGCCTGGCTCGTCCTGGCCGTCGCCGACCGTGTCGCGCCGCCGGGCGCGGCGGTCGCGGTGTGGCGGCAGCTCGCCCAGGGGCTGGTGTTCGTCTGGCTGGTCGCCGCCGCGACGCGCGGCGCCGGCGGGATCGGCGGCACGCTCCTTTCCCATCCCGCCGTGCGCGCCGTCGGCCGCATCAGCTACGGCGCCTACCTGATCCACGCGTTCGCCCCCGTCGTCGTCTTCGCGGCCTTCAGCCGCGCCGGGCTCGACCGGGTCGTGCCGTCGTCGCCAGCGGGTCGCGCCGGGCTCTACGCCGCGACCACCCTGGGGTTGGCCGCGCTGATGTGGAGGTGGGTCGAAACACCGGTGCTGCGGCTCAAGCGCCGCGTGCCCTACGTCATCCGCCGCGACGACTGACCCGCCGCATCAGCGGATCCGCCGGCCGGTGAACACATCGCGGTTCCACCGATCGATCCGCGACGTGGCGTCGAAGCCGGCGTCGGCCAGGGCCTCGCGCCACGTCGCGCGTGGAAACACGCCGTTGTGGTGGACGTCGCCCTCGAAGTCCACCCGGCCGTCGGCGTGCCGGACCACGAAGCTGTAGGCGGTGATGTACTCGGTGTCGTCGGGATCGGGATCCCAGCTCCATTCCATGTAGCGCAGCCCGCGGCCGTCAGCGCGGTCCTCGCCGCCGGTCGAGACCCCCTCGACGTCGATGTCCAGGGTCTCGCGGACGCAGTCGGGCAGCACGGCGACGCCACCCCCGAGCCGGCAGTGCCGCGCGGCGGTGGCCAGGGCCAGCGCCAGGTCTTCGCGCGTGGTCATGTACATCACCGCGTCGTGCAGCAGCACGAGGTCGAAGGTGCGGCCGAGGTCCAGCGTCCGCATGTCGCCCTGGACGTGTTCGCATTCCGGGTTGAGCGCCCGGCTGACGTCGAGCATGCCCGGCGAGAGGTCGGACAACGTCACCGCGAAGTGCGCCTTGAGGTGCGAGGCGAGGCTGCCCCCGCCCGCGCCCAGTTCGAGCATGGTGCGGGGGGGCGTGTCCGGCGCGGCCAGCAGCGACGGCAGCAGGTCGGCGGCTTCCTCGCGATAGTCCTCCGCCGGCGACAGCAGCGGCCACCAGCCGGCGAGGTTCGTGTACATGTGGTGTGTCGTCATCCCCGGCACTGTACCAGCCGCGCCCCTGACCCCGAATCCCCGGCCCCGGGCCCGGGCGCTTCGTGCTAGCGTGTCCGCCGAGGAGAGCCATCCATGGACCGTCGAGAACTGCTCCAGGCCGGACTTGCCGCGGTGGCGGGCGGCGCCACGCTCGGCGCGGCCACGCCCGGTGCCCAGACCGGCGCGCCGGCGACGGCGACCAGCTCGCGGCCGCTCGGGGCGCATCCACTGGCCGCGCCGTTCGAAGGCTGGACCGGCACCATGCTCGAGGTCACCTATCCACCCGGCGCGGTGAGCGCGTCGCACCAGCACCCGGGGCCGACCTTCGGCTACGTGGTGAAGGGCAGCATCAAGTGGGCGATCAACGGCGAGCCGGCGAAAACGCTCGGCCCCGGCCAGTCGTTCTTCGAGCCGCTGGGGTCGGTGCACAGCACGTCGGCCAACGCCAGTGCCACCGAGCCGGCCGTGATCTCGGTCGTGATCGTCGGCAAGACCGGCGAGCCGTTGTCGAAGCCCGCCACCGCGAAGTGACCCTGACGGCGGCTGGCGGCTAGACGGGCCGGTGCGCCGACGCCGCTGACTCGGCCGAGTCGATCGGCGGCGGCTCGATGTGGATGACGGCGTCCTTGATCTGCGGGAAGCGCTGCATGACACGGTCCTTGACGACGTGGGAGAGCGCGTGGGCGTCGACCAGCGTCATCTCCGCCGGCATCCACACGTGCAGGTCGAGGAAGACGTGGTCGGCCGAGCCGCGGGTGCGGATCCGGTGGCAGCCCAGCACGCCGGGCACGGCGCGGACGACGTCGCTCACGTCACTCTCGGCGATGACGATGCGATCGCCCAGGATGCGTGAGGTCTCATCGGCGATGCCCCAGCAGGCGTAGCCGATGAAGCCGGCCACGAGCAGCGCGGCCCAGGCATCGGCGGCGGGGTAGCCGGCCCAGACGCCGGCGAGCGCGACGATCACGGCACACGACGTGAAGATGTCGCTGGTCGTGTGCCGGGCGTCGGCGAGCAGGACTTCGCTGACCAGCCGCCGGCCCTCGCGCCGCTCGTAGGCGACGACCAGCAGGTTGACGGCCAGGGTCGCGCCCATCACCACGAAGCTGGTCGTCGAGATCCCCGGCACCGCGCCCGAGCGCAGCCGTTCGACGGCCGTGACCAGCACCTGGACGAGGGCGAGCAGGAGGAACAGGAGGATCCCCACCGAGGCCATGGTCTCGAACTTGCGGTGGCCGTACGGGTGGTGCTCGTCGGGAGGGCGGCCGGCCAGCCGGACGCCGACCATCGCGACGACGTTCGAGGCGCTGTCGGTGATCGAGTGCAGGCCGTCGGAGAGGATCGAGATCGCGCCGCTGGCCACGCCGAACGCGACCTTGGCCAGTGCCACGGCGAGGTTGAGGACGAGGACGCGGCGCAGGACCGCCGAGACCCGGCGATAGCGGTCGGGATCGGCGCCGGACGGCGCCGGCCGGGCGTGCGCGTGCGCGTTCAGAACACCCGGGCCTGAGGCACCGGCCACCACCGCACCTGGACCTTGCCGATGATGTACTTCTTCGGCACCATGCCCCAGTGGCGGCTGTCGGAACTGTTGTTCCGGTGGTCGCCCATGACGAAGTAGTAGCCCTCGGGAATGACCTGCGGACCCCAGTCGTCGTGGCTGCGGTACTCCTCGGGCACGTAGTCGTCGGGCAGCGGCACGTCGTTGACGTAGACGCGGCCGTCGACGATCCGCACCTGATCGCCTTCCTCGGCGATGACCCGCTTGACGAACGATTTGTCCGGGTTGAGCGGGTAGTAGAGCATCACGATGTCGCTGCGCCGCGGCGAGGACAGGCGATAGACCAGCTTGTTGACGATCAGCCGATCCTGGTCGTCGAGCGTCGGCGCCATGCTGAGCCCTTCGACCCGGGCGACCTGGAAGCCGAAGGTGACGATGAGCGTGGCATAGACCGCCGCCGAGGCCAGCGTCTTCACCCAGGCCCAGAACTCGTCGTGCCACGCCGCCAGGCGTTCGGCGGTGGTCGGTTTCGGGGCCGGCGCGCTGAACGCCGGAGCGGCGGCCGGGGTGCCGTCGAAGCCACTGAGCGGCACCGCGACCGAGGCCGCCGGCGCCTCCACCGCGACGGACGTCGCGCCCACCACCGGAGCGGCCGCGCTCACCACGGGCTCCGGGGACGCCGGCAGCGGCACGGCGAGGCCGGCGTCGTCGGGCGGGAGCGGGTCGTCCGGTCGGGGTTCGACGTGGTCCACGGGTGCCTTCTCCTCGATCCTGTTACGCGTGCCGGCCAGCGCAGGTTTACCGGCCCGTCACGTCCCCTATGGTAAACGATGCCCCGGCGCGGCTCCCGGGGCCGGCGCGCCGGCGACCGGGTGCTACAATTGCCCGTTGGCCGGCCCTCCACGGGACGGCCGGGGGAGCTGCATGATTCGTCCGCTGATCGACGGCTTTTCGTTGACCTTCAAGCACTTGTTCCGCCGGCCCATCACGGTGGACTACCCCAACCAGAAGTTCCCGATGTTCCCCAGATACCGCGGGAAACAGGTGCTGATGCGCGACGAGAACGGCCTCGAGAAGTGCGTCGCCTGCGGGCTGTGCTCGGTGGCCTGTCCGGCCGATGCCATCTATCTCGAGGCGGCTGAAAACGACGGCTCGGTGCTGGCCGGTCCCCGCTACGCCTCGGTCTACCAGATTCACAAGACGCGCTGCATCTTCTGCGGCTACTGCGAGGAGGCCTGCCCGGTCTCGGCGATCTTTATGGGCAAGGACTACGAGCTGGCTGTCTACAGCAAGGACGACTTCGTCTGGGACAAGACCGAACTGCTCGTCCCGGCCCCTGCCGGCGTGACGACGCCTCCGGCCGGCCGTTAGGTCGCCCATCCCGCCGCGCCGGCGCCCGACGCGCCGGCCGACCCCGGGCGCTTTGCCGATGGCTCGTCCGCCCTTTCTCGATGCCCTGCGTTCGCGCGTCCTGGTCTGCGACGGCGCCATGGGGACGATGCTGTACGGCAAGGGCATCTTCATCAACCGTTGCTTCGAGTCGCTCAACCTGTCGCAGCCGGACCTGGTGAGCGACGTCCACCGCGGCTACCTGGCCGCCGGCGCCGACGTGCTGGAGACCAACACCTTCGGGGCCTCGCGCATGAAGCTGCGCGCCTTCGGGCTCGGCGACCAGGTGCACGCCATCAACCTGGCCGGGGCCCGGCTGGCCCGGCAGGCGGCCGGCGAGGATGCCTACGTCGCCGGGGCGATCGGTCCGCTCGGCGTGCGGATCGAACCGTGGGGCAAGACCGGGGTGGACGAGGCCCGCGAGTTCTTCCGCGAGCAGGCGGCGGCGCTGGTCGAGGGCGGCGTCGACCTGTTCGTGCTCGAGACCTTCCGCGACTGGCACGAGGCGGCCGCGGCGATCGAGGCGGTGCGCTCGGTCTGTGGGCTGCCGATCGTCGCCCAGGTGACCACCGAGGAGGACGGCAACAGCCTCGATGGCACGCCCCCCGAGCAGTTCGGCCCGGCGCTGGTCGCCCGCGGCGCCGACGTGGTCGGCGTCAACTGCAGCGTCGGCCCGGCGCCGATGCTCGAGACCATCGAGCGGCTGTCGGCGGCCGTCGACGGACCGCTGTCGGCGCAGCCCAACGCCGGCAAGCCGCGCGATATCGAGGGCCGCAACATCTACCTGTGCTCGCCGGAGTACATGGCCTCCTATGCGCGGCGCTTCATCGCCAACGGCGTGCGCCTGGTCGGCGGCTGCTGCGGCACGACGCCCGAGCACATCCGCCAGATCGCGCTGGCCGTCAAGCAGCTGGCCCCGGACGTCAAGGCGGCCACGGCCGCCCCGGTGGCGACCACCGTCGAGACGCCGCACGCCCGGCCGCCGCTGCCACCGGCCGACAAGTCGCGGCTCGGCGCCGCGCTCGGCGCCGGCCGGTTCGTGCGCGGCGTGGAGATCGTGCCGCCGCGTGGCCACGACACCGCCGATGCGCTGGCCACGGCGCGGACCCTGGCCGGCCACGGGCTCGACGTCGTGCTGGTGTCGGACACCGCCCGGGGCGGGGCGCGCGTCGGCGCGGCGGCGCTCGCCGCGCTCATCCATCAGCACGCCGGCATCGAGCCGCTGCTGCAGTATTCCTGCCGCGATCGCAACCTGCTGGGCATCCAGTCGGACCTGCTCGGCGCCCAGGCGATGGGGGTGCGCAACGTCCTCGGCATCACCGGCGACGTCCGTCGCATCGGCGACTATCCCGATGCCACGGCGGTGTTCGACGTCGACTCCATCGGCCTGATGCACGTGATGCGCCGGCTCAACCACGGGCTCGACGTCGCCGGCCAGCCGATCGGCGCGCCGACGGCGCTGCTGTCGGGCGTGATGGTCAATCCGGCCGCCGCCGACCTCGACCGCGAACTGCGGCGCTTCGAGTACAAGCTGGAGGCCGGCGCCGAGTTCGCCGTGACCCGGCCGGTTTTCGACCTCGCCGCCTTCGAACGGTTCCTGGAGCGCACCGCGCACCGTCGGGTGCCGATCCTGGCCGGACTGTGGATCTTCGATTCGGCCCTGAACGCCGAGTTCATGGCCAACGAGGTGCCCGACGTGGTCGTGCCAGAGGCGCTGGTGGCGCGGATGCGGGCCGCCAGCGGTGCCGCGGCGGCCGACGAGGGCGTCCGCATCGCCCGGGAACTGCTCGAGGCCCTGCACGGGCTGACGGCCGGCGCGATCGTCTTTGCGCCCCACGGCGACACGGAACGCGCCTTGGCGGTGCTCCGTCCATGAACGGCATACCTCGTCCGTGTGACGGTTCTGTTATAGTGCCCAACGCCCGGGAGGGTCCCGAATGGCCTTGTTCAGCGAACGTCCGACAGAGAAGCTCTTCGGTGGCGATGCCGCCACCCGGGCCCTGTCGTCGACCGCCGTCGAGAACGCGTTCGTCGAGCGGGTCTACGAGAAGCTGGCCGGCGTCTACGACCTGACGTTCGGACCCACCCTGCACCCCGGCCGCCTGCAGGCCATCGACCGGATGGCCATCGGCCCCGGCAGCTCGGTACTGGAGGTCGGGGTCGGGACCGGCATCAACCTGGGCCTGTATCCCCGCTCGTGCCAGATCACCGGCATCGACCTGTCCACGGGCATGCTCGAAAAGGCCCAGGAGCGGATCGCCAAGAAGGGCCTCAACAACTGCCGCGTCTTCGAGATGGACGCCGCCGCCCTGACCTTCGAGGACGACGCGTTCGACATCGTCTACGCGCCGTATCTCATCAGCGTCGTGCCCGATCCGGTCGCCGTCGCCAGGGAGATGCGCCGGGTCTGCAAGCCCGGCGGCCGCATCGTCATCCTGAACCACTTCAAGAGCGACAACGCGCTGCTGTCACGCATCGAGACGGCGATCTCGCCGATGACCGTGCACATCGGCTTCAAGAGCGACCTCGACCTGCACGGGTTCCTGCACCAGGCCGATCTGACCCCGATCTCGATCCAGAAGGTGAACGTGCCGCCGATGTGGACGCTGGTCACCTGCGTCAAGGATCACGAATAGGGGCTAGCGGCTAGGGGCTAGCGGCGGGGTGCGGCCGCCCCTACGAAGTCGCGAAGGGCGTCTCGAGCGAGCGGCTCTGCGGCGTCATCAGCGCCGCGCCGTCCGCGGTGATGTACATGTCGTCCTCGAGGCGGACGCCGAACTCGCCGCGGATGTAGATGCCCGGCTCGTCGCTGAAGGTCATCCCCGGCGCCAGCGGCAGGGCGTTGCCCTTCACCAGGTACGGCCACTCGTGGCCGTCCATGCCCATGCCGTGGCCGACGCGGTGGGTGAAGAACTTGTAGCCGGGCCCGTAGCCGCCGTCCTCGATGACCTTGCGGGCGGCGGCGTCCACCGCCTCGCAGGGCACGCCGGGTCGCGCGGCTCTCAGCGCCGCGGTCTGCGCCGCGAGCTCGAGGTCGAACACCTGCTTCATCTTGTCGGTGGCCTTGCCGAGCACGAACGTACGGCTGATGTCGGAGACGTAGCCCTCCACCGTGCAGCCGCCGTCGATGAGAACGATGTCGCCCTCCTTGATCACCTGCGCGGTGATCGAGCCGTGGGGCAGCGCCGAGTACTCGGCGGTCTGCGCGCTGGCGTAGCCCGGATAGCCGAGGGCGTTATGCGCGGCGGCGATGAGGCCCTGGAAGTCGCGCTGGGTCATGCCCGGTTTCAGCGCCCGCCACGCCGCCTCGTAGGCCTTCAGCGTCACCGCCGAGGCGTGCTTCATCAGCGCCAGCTCGTGGGCGTCCTTCACCATCCGGCACCCGGCCGTCACCGGCGTGCCGCTGACCGGCGTCAGCGCCGGTGCCGCCTGGGCGACGCCGTCCACGAAGACGTGGCGCACCGTCTCCTCGATGCCGAGCCGGCCGCCGGCCACGCCGCGCTCCTTCAGGCCCTGCGCGACGCGGGCGTACGGGTTCTCGTGCTCTTCCCAGGTGCGCACGTCGGCGGTGCCGGTGAACGGGCTGGTCGCGAACTGCTCGCGGGCGCGGTCCTCTTCGAAGGCGGGGCAGACGACGAACGGCTCGCCGGTGCGTGGGATCACCAGCGTGAACAGCCGCTCGCTGAGTCCCCACTGGATGCCGCTGAAGTAGACGAGCGAGGTGCCGCCGGTGAGCATCAGGGCGTCGATCTTGTGCTCGGTCATGAGCCGCCGCGCCTTGTCGACGCGGCCGCGCCGCTCGTCGCGGGAGATCGGCGCGACGCCGTCGCGCATCGGCGTCAAGGCCGCGATCGACGGCGGCAGGGCCGCCTGCGCCGCCGTGTCGGTGACGGCGCGGGGCAGGCCGACGGCACCGGCGGCGAACGCGCCGGTCGTGAGCAGCGAGCGTCGGGACAGCATGACCGGAGTATACCCGGCGGGCAGGGCCGGCCTCAGCCGAGCTCGGCGAGAATCCGTTCGGCGGCGCGGGCGGCGCCGTCGGTGCCGAGCGGTGCCGGCGCCGGCGGGGCGTCGCACAGACGGTCGAGGGCGGCCTGCCAGTCGCCGTGCAGCAGCTCGGCCTGCGGCATGTAGGCGCAGCGCACGTGGGTCGGCATCTCGCGAACCAGCACGTCGTATTCGATGAAGTGGCCGCGGTCGGTGTAGAGCAGCGCCGTGTCGTTGGCCAGGCACTCGCTGATGATCCCGTAGCCCGGTTTGGTGACGACGACGTCGACGGCGGCGACCACGTCCTCGTAGCGCAGGCCCTGCGCGTACATCGCCGGCTCGTCCAGGGGAAAGAGCGCGCCGCTTGTGTCGGCATGCGCCAGGGGCACCTGGTCGGGGCCGAACGGCACGCTGGCGCTGACCAGGAGCGTCCAGTCGCGGGTGCGGCTCAGCCGGTCGAGATCGATGCCGGCCACGCCGTAGCCGCCGAACGACACCAGGGCCAGGCGTCCGCCGGGCAGGCCGAGTCGACGCCGGGTGTCGGCCGGGGCGTGCCGGGCGTGGCGAGCCACGAAGGGCAGGTCGACGACGTCCGCGAAAGTGGCAAAACCGCCCGACAGCGGCAGGCGCAGCGCCCGTCCGGCCCGGGCGTAGGCGGCGGCGATGCCGTCGGCGGCCGCGGCGCCGCCCTCGTAGGCGCGGTAGATCCAGTCCCAGGTGAAGTTGCCGATGGCGATGGCCGGCACCCCGGCGAGCCGGGCGGCCTCGAGGCCGAGCGCCGGGATGTCGGCGACGACGACGGCGGCGTCGAGGGCGCGTAGCGCGGCGGCTTCGTCGGCGGCGCGCGCCGCCAGGGTCGCCACGTAGGCGTCGGCCCGCCTGACGGTCTCAGCGGCATCGAGGCTGAGGCTGTCGCGCTGCACGACGCCGGGATCGGTGTCCAGGTCGTGGCGGGTGAAGGGGCCGCGCACCGTCAGGTCGAACAGCCAGCGCGGCGCCGCGGTGCGGATGTGCACCGGCACGTCGGGCCGCTCGGCGACGAGCGCGTTGACCACCTCGATCGACCGCGAGGCGTGTCCGAAGCCGTGGCCGGAGATGTAATAGACGACCGGACGGGTCACGCGCCGGCTGCCGGAGCCGCGGCGGCCGCCGGAGCGGGCAGCGCGGCGCGCAGGACGTCGTCGAGGGTCGTGGCGAAGACGAAGGTCATGTCGCGCCGCAGATCGGCCGGGATGTCCTCGAGGTCCGGCTCGTTCAACGCCGGCAGGATCACCGTCTTGATGCCCATCCGCCGGGCGGCCAGCGCCTTCTCGCGGATGCCGCCCACCGGCAGCACCAGCCCGCTCAGCGTGATCTCGCCGGTCATCGCGACGTCCTCGCGCACCGGCCGTCCGGTCGCCGCGGAGAGGATGGCGGTGGCCAGGGTCACCCCGGCCGACGGCCCATCCTTGGGGATGGCGCCGGCCGGCACGTGGATGTGGAGATCGCGCTGGTGGAGGAAGCCGGGATCGACGCCCAGCACCTCGGCATCGGCGCGCAGATGGCTGACCGCCGCCCGCGCCGACTCCTGCATCACGCTGCCGAGCTGCCCGGTGAGGATGATCTGCTCCTTGCCCCCGGGCAGCAGCGAGGCTTCGATGAACAGCACGTCGCCGCCGGCTTCGGTCCACGCCAGGCCGGTGGCGACGCCCGGCCGCGACGTGCGGAAGGCGACTTCCTTCTTGAAGCGGGCCGGCCCCAGGTAGTCGTCGATCTGGTCGGCGGTCACCGTCGTCGGCGCGGCGGCGTCGCCGCCCGAGGCCACGACCTGCGCGGCCACCTTGCGGGCGATCGTGCCGAGCAGCCGCTCCAGGCTCCGCACGCCGGCCTCACGGGTGTACTCGGCGATGACCACGCGCAGGGCGGCGTCGTCGAGGGCCAGCGCCGCCTCACCGAGGCCGTGCTCGGAGAGCTGCCGCGGGATGAGGTACTTGCGGGCGATGTGGATCTTGTCTTCCTCGGTGTAGCCGGCCAGCGGGATGACCTCCATGCGGTCGAGCAGCGCCGGATGCACCGGGCCGAGCTGGTTGGCGGTGGCGATGAAGAGCACCTTCGACAGGTCGATCGGCACCTCGAGGTAGTGATCGCGAAAGGTGTGGTTCTGGGCCGGGTCGAGCACCTCGAGCAAGGCCGCCGCCGGGTCGCCCTGGAAGCCGACGGCGAGTTTGTCGAGCTCGTCGAGCATGAACACGGGGTTCATCGACCCGGCCTGCTTCAAAGCCTGGACGATGCGCCCGGGCAGGGCGCCGATGTAGGTGCGGCGGTGGCCGCGGATCTCGGCCTCGTCGCGCACTCCGCCGAGCGAGATGCGGACGAACTTGCGGTCCATGGCCCTGGCGATCGACTGTCCCAGCGAGGTCTTGCCGACGCCGGGCGGGCCGACGAAGCACAGGATCGGGCCCTTCATGTCGCCCTTGAGCTTGCGGACGGCCAGGTACTCGACGATGCGTTCCTTGACCTTGTCGAGGTCGTAGTGGTCCTCGTCGAGCACGGCGCGGGCCGCCACCGGGTCGATGCGGTCGGTGGTCGTCACCGCCCAGGGGACCTCGAGCACCCAGTCGAGGTAGGTGCGGATCATCTGCGCCTCGCCCGAGCCGCTGCCGCTCATCCGCGCCAGCCGATCGAGCTCGCGATCGACCTGCGTCTTCACGGCCTCGGGCAGGTCGGCCTTCTCGACCTTCTCGCGCAGTTCGGTGACCTCGCCGGCTTCGCCCTCGCCGAGCTGTTCCTGGATCGCCTTGAGCTGCTGGCGCAGGTAGTACTGCCGCTGCGACTCGGACATCTCGGCCTGGGCCTGCGATTCGATCTTGCCCTTGAGCTCGAGCACCGACACCTCGCGGGCCAGCAGCGCGTGGACGCGCTCGAGTTTGCGGGCGAGCGGGTCGGCGGCCAGGATGTCCTGCTTCTCCTTGGCCGAGGCGTCGAGCATCGAGCCGAGCAGGTAGGCCAGGCGCAGCGGATCCTCGATGCCCAGCACGAGCTGGCGGACCTCGGCGCTGGCCCCGGTGGCCAGGCTCACCGCCTTCTCGGCCAGCTCGCGGATGCGCCGCTCGTAGGCCTGGCTCTCGACGCTGCTGTCGGTCTGCTCGGGGTGCGGCTCGACTTCGGCGCGCATCGAGTTGCCGGTGCGGCTGGCGGTCTTGATGCGCACCCGGGCGACGCCTTCGAAGATGATGTTCAAGCCGTGCTCGGCCCGGGCCATCTGCCGCACGATCGCGATCGTGCCGACCGCCTCCAGCTGGGTCGGATCGGCGTCCTCGGCGTCGGTGGTCTGGAGCACCAGCAGCAGCATCCGGTCGCTCGCCAGCGCGGCGTTGACCGACTCGACCGACGGCGGACGGTTGACGGCGAGGGGCTGCAGGGTGAGCGGGAACGCCACCGTGCGCCGCAGGGGCAGCACCGGGAGCGTGGTCGGCAGGGGTGGGGTGGTGGGTGCGTCGGCCATGAGTCGTCGGCGCGCGGCGCCTGGAGTGATCATACGCAACGACGGCGGCCGCGGACTGCTAAGATCGCCGCATGGCCCTCGACGAGCGCGCCTTCTTCACCGAGCGTCCCGAACCGCGCAGCGGCCGCTACACCTGCCCCCGCTGCCGCCGCGTGAACGACTACCAGCTGCGCTGGGTGCGCCGCACCAGAAAGGACCGGCCGCCGGCCAACGCCGACGCCGCCGACAAGGCCAAGTTCGCCAAGCTGCGCGACCACCTCATCCGCGTCGACGACGAGCTCACCTGCAAGACGTGCGGCAAGCGGTTCGAGATCCCGTCGATGCACTCGCTGGTCTTCGTCGACGAGCTCGTCGGCCTGCCGCGCGACGACGACGAAGAGCCGGGGCTCGGGACGCGGGGCGCGGGGCCCGGGGTCAGTACAGGCCCGGAACCATCCGCCAGCGCACCCGGCGGCAATACGCCCGGTACGCCGGCCCCGCGACAGCGGAAAGGCTACGCTCCTCCCAAGGCGTGGCGATGACCAGGTAGCCGGTGCTGAGCAGCGCCCACCACAGGCGGTCGAGGGTCATGGTCGGCGCCGCCAGCACGGTGAGCGCCCAGCCCAGGTAGATGGGGTGCCGGACCAGCGTGTACGGCCACACGACCCGGACGTCGGCGACCGCAGGACGGCGCTGCGCCTGGCGGATCCCGGCCAGGTCGGTCGCGCTCAGCACGCGAGCCGCGGCGAGGGTCAGCACGACGCCGGCGGACTGCAGGAGGTGCAGCGCGACGGCGCCGGCACCCGGAACGACGTAGACCACACCCGGCACGCGCCGCCACAGCACCGTCACCAGCACCAGCAAGGTCGCCGCCACCCACACGTAGGTGGTGCGCTCGAAGGCGGCGGGGAGGTGGCGGCCGACCCACGCCTTGGCGGCGGGCCGGGCCATCGCGCTGTGATGGGCGGCGAAGAGCACGAAGAGGGCCGCGTTCCACGCCAGCGCCACCGGTCGCGGCCAGGTCGGCGGTCCGGGCGTCGCCAGTCGCACCGCGAAGAAGTGCACGTAGACGGCCAGCGAGGTCGCGAACGCGACGCCGCCGAGCCAGGCCATGGCGAGGCCGGCACGCGGGCGATCGGAGCGGGGCATGGCAGGGCGGCGAGGCACGTATTATAGGGACGCCAGCGCCGGCGGTCGTCGTCGCCCCCGGATTCGGGTCCCGCGTGTCTGCACCTCGCATCGTCATCTCCGGCATCGGCGTCGTCTCCACCTACGGCGTCGGCCGCGACGTGTTCTGGGATCACGTGGCGCGCGGGGTCAGCGGCACCCGCGCGATCACCGCGTTCGACGCCTCGGGCTACGCCTGCCGGGTCGCCGCCGACGTGCCGCCGGTCGACATCTCCGCGGCGGTGCGCGTGGCCGGCGAGGACGACGGCGAGTGGGCGTCGCGGGCCGACCCCCGGCGCTATTCGCGGGCGGCGCTGTTCGGCGTCGTCGCCGGGCGCGAAGCCTGGCGCGATGCCGGGCTGGGTATCGCCGAGCCGGGCGCCGGGGTGGTCATCGGCAGCGGCGGCGGCGGCATCGACGTCGGCGAGCGGCAGTACCACGACTTCTTCACCAACGGCGGCCGCCAGGTGACGCCCTATGCGATCGCCGTCGGCATCTGCGGCATGGTGTCGAGCGAGGTGTCGATCTCGCTCGGACTGCGCGGGGTGAGCCACGTGTTGTCCACCGGCTGCACGTCGTCGACCGACGCCATCGGTTACGCCGCCGCCCTGGTTCGTGCCGGCGACGCCGAGGTGCTGCTCTCGGGCGGCACCGACGGCTGCGTGCTGCCCGGGATGATCTTCGGCTTCTCGCGCATGCGGGCCGTGTCGACGCGCTACAACGACCGGCCGGCCGAGGCGTCGCGGCCGTTCGACCGCGGCCGCGACGGGTTCGTGCTCGGCGAAGGCGCCTGGATGGTGGTGGTCGAGCGCGAGGATCGGGCGCGGGCCCGCGGCGCCCACGTGTATGCGACGATCGACGGCTACGCCTCGACCTGCGACGCCTACCACCGGGTGCAGATGGATCCCGATGGCCGGGAGATCGTCCGCTGCATGCAGGGCGCGGTCGCCAAGGCCGGGCGGCCGCTCGAGGACATCGGCTATGTCAACTACCACGGCACCTCGACGGTGCTGAACGACGCCGTCGAGGCGCGGTGCACGCGGCGGGCCTTCGGGCCGCACGCGGATCGGCTGCCCGGGTCGTCGACCAAGTCGATGATCGGCCACCCGCAGGGGGCCAGCGGCGCCGCCGGCGTGGTCGCGACCGCCCTGGCGCTCGACCGTGGCTTCCTGCCGCCGACCATCAACCTGGCCGATCCCGACCCGGCCTGCGATCTCGACTTCCTGCCCGGCGCGGGCCGGGCGGCGCGGCCGGCGGCGGCGCTGTGCAACTGCCTCGGCTTCGGCTCGAAGAACAGCGCCCTGGTACTGGGAGCGGTGGCGTGAGCCCGGCGCCGGACGACGTCGTGGTCGTCGGCGGGGGCCCGGCCGGGGCGCTGTCGGCGCTGCTGCTGGCGCGGCGCGGGTGGCGGGTGCGCCTGTTCGAACGGGCGCGATTTCCGCGCCCGAAGCTGTGCGGCGACACCCTCAACCCCGGGGCGCTCGCCGTGCTCGCCCGACACCTCGACCTCGGGCCGCTCGCGGCCCTGGGCCGGCCGCTGCGCGGGATGCGCCTCAGCGGCCCTGGCGGCGTGACGGTGTGCGGCACCTATCCCGCCGGGATCACCGGCTTGAACGTCACCCGGACCGCCTTCGACGGATGGTTGCTGACCGAGGCGGCCCGGGCCGGCGTCGCCGTCCACGACGCCACGCCGGTCGGCGGCCCGACCACCGGCGGCGCGACCGTCACCGGCGTCCGTGTCGGCGGACGTGCCGGCTGGCTGGCCCATTCCGCGCGGCTGGTCATCGGCGCCGACGGCCGGCGATCGGCGCTCGCCGCGGGGTGTCGCCTGGCGCGGGCCCCACGCCGTCCGCGGCGCTGGGCGCTCGGCGCGTATTGCCACGGCGTCGCCGGCGTCCGGCCCGACTACGGCGAGATGCACGTCCGCGACGGCCGCTACCTCGGAATCGCGCCGGTGCCCTCCGGGGTCACCAACGTCTGTCTCGTCGTGCCGTATGACGTGGTCCGGAGCGCCGTGGCGGCGCCCGCCGCCGCGCTGCTCGACGCCGCGCGCCGCGACCCGGCGGTGGCGCCCCGGTTCGTGGCGACGCGGCTGGCCGCCCCGGCCGTCGTGCTTGGACCCATGGCGATGGACGTCGCCGTGCCGGGCGTGCCCGGCCTGCTGCTGGCCGGCGACGCCGCCGGGTTCATCGACCCGATGACCGGGGACGGCGTGCGCCTGGCCCTCGCCGGCGCCGAGATCGCCGCCGAGGTCGCCGATGCCGTGCTGCGCGGTGTGCTGCCCGCGGTCGACGCTCCGGGGGTCCTCGCCCGGCGGCGTCGCCGCGCTTTCGCCGGCAAGTGGCGGTTCAACCGCGCCGTCCGGACGCTGGTCGGCAGCGGCGCGATCGGCGGCGCCGCGGTCGTGGCGCGGGCCTGGCCGCGACTGTTCGAGGCGATGGTGCGCTATGCCGGCGATGTCGGCCACGCCGCTCACGTCACCGCCGAGGTCCCGTGCCCATCGCGGTGAGCCTGTCGGCGGCCACCGTGCTGGCCGTGCTGCTGGTGATGGCCGGTGAGGCGCTCCTGTCGCGCCACAACGCCCGGGTGCTCGTCGCCGGCGGCGCCGTCGAGCCGCCCGGCGACGTCATCGGCGTGATGATGTGGACCTACCCGCTCGGCTTCGTGCTGCTCGGCGTCGAAGGCGCGCTCACCGGCCCGGCCCCGCCAGCGGTGCTGGCGGCCGGCCTGGTCGTCTTTGGAGTGGCCAAGGCCCTGAAGGCCTGGGCGATCGCGTCGCTCGGCGGGCGCTGGACCTTCCGCGTGCTGGTCCCGCCGGGGGCGCCGCTGGTGACGCGCGGCCCGTACCGGTTCCTGCGCCATCCCAACTACGTGGCCGTGGCCGGCGAGTTTCTCGGCGTCGCCCTGACCGTGTGGGCGCCGGTGATGGGCGCGCTCGCCCTCGTCGTCTTCGGGCTGCTGCTCCGTCGCCGGATTGCGGTCGAGAACCGCGCGCTGGGCCGGCCGTGACCCCGCCGTTGCTCGCGCCGCCGTCCGGATCACCGCCACCGCCGGCGTGGGCCCGGCTGGCCGACGCCGCGACGGTCGTGCTGGCGCTGCTGGCGATCTCGGCGCTGGCCACCGGGGGGTTCCGCACCGAGGTCGCCGGCTGGCGCGTCTCGGTGACGGCGTGGTGGCGGCCGGCGCTCGCCGCCGTGCTGGTGGCGCTGGCGCGACACGCGGCGTGCCGGGCGCCTTCGATGGCCGTCCGGATGGTCCACGGCACCGCGCGCTGGTGGCGCGACCCGACCACCCAGGCCACCTGGCCGGTGGTGGCCGCCAGCCGGCTGGGGGTGCTGACGATCGGGCTGCTGGCCGTCTTTGCCATCGGCTTTCCAGAAGGGCGGGCGCCGATTCGCGTGGCCGAGAGCGAGATCGGCAACCTGCCGGCCCGATTCGACGCCGGGTGGTATCTGGGCATCGCCACGCACGGCTACGAGTACCAGCCCGGCCGCGTCGATCGCCAGCAGAACCTGGTGTTCTTCCCGGCCTTCCCGGTGCTGATGTCGCTGGGCTCGCTGCTGCTGGCGCGGCAGATCCTGTGGGCCGGGACGCTGCTGTCGATCGTCGCCTTCGCCTGGGCCGCCCGGTATCTGTACCGCCTGGCCCGCGAGATGCTGGATGCCGATCGGGCGGCGGCGGCGGTCGCGTTCGCGGCGTGCTATCCCTTCGCGTTGTTCTACAGCGCCCCGTACACCGAAGCGCTGTTCCTGCTGGCGATGCTCGGCGCCTGGTTCCACCTCAGGCGCGACGAGCGGTGGGCGGCGTTCGGATGGGGACTGCTGGCCGGGCTGACGCGGCCGAACGGCTGCCTGCTGTCGATTCCGCTCGCCCTGGTCGCCGTGGACCCGTGGTGGCGGGGCGGCCGTCTGCAGGCGCCTCCGGGCGGCTGGAGCACTCTCGCCGACCGCTTCGTGGTCGCTGCGGCCCCCGGCCTCGGTATGCTGCTCTATTCCGCCTACATCGCCGACCTGACCGGCGATCCCTTCACGTGGATCCGCCTCCAGGCCGCCTGGGGCCGCCAGAACCTCGGGGCCGGCGCGTTCCTGTTCGGCGAGGCGGAGGCGATCGGGCAGCTGGGCGTGTACCAGTACGCGACCGGCAACGTCCCGAACTTCCTCAACCTGCTGGCGCTGACGCTGACCGCCGCCGCGCTGTGGCCGGTGGCTCGGCGGTTCGGACCGGCGGCGGCCGCGCTGCTGCTGCTGAACGTCGTGCCGTCGCTCGCGACCGGCGGGTTGCTGTCGGTGGGGCGGGCCACCACTGTCCTCTTCCCGACGTTCCTCTGGCTGGCTGACGCCGTCCCGGCCCGGCACCGCACCGCGTGGCTCGCCGCGTTCGCGGGGCTGCAGGCCTTCGCGGCGACGCTGTTCTTCACCTGGCGTCAGCTGTTCTGACCCCGCCACGCCGGCCAACACCCCGGCGGCGCCGTCTGTATGGGCACACGGAGCGAGGCCGTATACTGAGCCCAGTCCGTCCGCCCATGGCTGTTCGTCCTCCCGCTGCCGTCCGCCGCCTGCGTGCCGCCGTCCTCGCCGCCGGGCTCGTCGCGGTGACCGTGCCGCTGTCCGGTCAGGCGCCGGCGTCGGGCCGCGCCGCCATCGAGCGCGCGTTGCGCAGCGGCCGCTACGACGAGGTGCACACGCTGGCGGCGCCGCTTGCCGCCGATCCCGCCGTGGCCGTGCTGCGGGCCCGCGCCTACGCGGCCGTCGGCCGTTACGGCGAGGCCGAGAAGGTGCTGCAGCCGGCGGTGCAGGAGAGTCCGATCGGCGACGCCGCCGTCGAGCTCGGGATCCTGCGGCGATTGCAGGGGCGCCGGGTCGAGGCGCTGCGGACCCTGGCGCTGGTGCTGTCGCGCGACGTGCCCGGGGCGGCCGCCGCCGATTACGTCCGCGCCGGGCGGGCGGCGCGCGCCCTCGGCCGCTTCCAGCAGGCCAACGACTACTTCCGCGAGGCGATCGCCCGCGCGCCCACCGACGTCGAGGCCAACATCGCCTGGGGCGAGCTCTTCCTGGAGAAGTACCAGCGCAGCGAGGCGGCGCGCTCCTTCGAGGCGGCGATGCGCGGCGACGCCCAGCACCCGGCGGCGCTGCTCGGCATGGCCCAGACCGTCGCCGAAGACAACCCGCCGCTGGCCCGCAAGCTGGCGCAGCAGACCCTCGCCGTCAACCCCAACGAGGCGGGCGCCCACGTGCTGCTGGCGCGCCTGGCGCTCGACGACCTCAAGCGCGACGACGCCAAGGCGGCGCTCGACAAGGCGCTCGCCATCAATCCCAATTCGCTCGACGCGCTGTCGCTCTCGGCCGCGCTCGCCTGGCTCGAGAAGCGCGACGCCGACCAGGCGGCGGCCACCGCGGCGGTTCTCAAGATCAACCCGCTCTACGGCGAGGTCCATCGGGTGATCGGCGGGGTGTCGGCGCGCGCCTATCGCTTCGAGGAAGCGGCCGAGTTCGCCCGCAAGGCGGTGGCCCTCGACCGGGAGAACTACCGCGCCTTCGCCGATCTCGGCGCCCACCTGATGCGGACCGGCGACGAGCGGGCGGCGCGGCGGGCGCTCGAGACGGCGTTTCGCGGCGACCCGTTCGACGCCGTCACCTACAACCTGCTCGGCCTGCTCGACACGCTCGACGACTTCGAGACCATCCGCGACGGCGACATGGTGATCCGCCTGCACCCCGACGAAGCCGGCGTGATGCGCGAGTACGTGCCGGGGCTGGCGCGCGAAGCCCTGGCCACGCTGGCCAAGCGGTGGAACTTCACCCCGACCGGCCCGATCCTGATCGAGGTGTTCCCGCGTCACGACGACTTCGCGGTGCGCACGCTCGGCCTGCCGGGCATGATCGGAGCGCTCGGCGCCTGCTTCGGCCGCGTCGTCACCATGGACTCGCCGAAGGCGCGGCCGCCGGGTGAGTTCAACTGGGGCGCGACGCTCTGGCACGAACTGGCCCACGTCATCACCCTGCAGCTGTCCAACCAGCGGGTGCCGCGTTGGCTGACCGAGGGCATCTCGGTCTGGGAGGAAACCCGCGCCCGCCCGTCGTGGGGCCGGGAGATGGAAGTCACCTTCGCCGGCGCGATGGAGCGCAAGCAGGTGATGCGGCTGCGCGATCTCAACTCGGGGTTCAGCAATCCGCAGACGATCTCGCTCGCCTACTACCAGGCGTCGCTGCTGGTCGAACACATCGTCGCCCGTTTCAAGGAACCGGCGCTGCGCGAGCTGGTGCGGGTGTTCGCCGACGACCTCGACACCCCGCAGGCGATCGAGAAGGCGCTCGGCGTGTCGATCGACGACCTGCAGGGGACCTTCGACCGTTTTCTCGACGAGCGCTTCGGGCGGCTGCGCCGGGCCCTGGCGGCACCCGACGGCTTCGAGGGCGACGAGCCGGCCGAGCGGCTGCGCGCCCTGGCGGCCGCCAATCCCGGCAGCTTTCCGGTCCAGCTGGCGCTCGGCCGGGCGCTCGAGAAGAGCGACGCCGACGCCGCCCTGGCCGCCTACGAGCGGGCCGCGGCGCTGGTGCCGATCGCCTCGGGTGACGGCAGTCCGCAGGCGCGGATCGCGGCGCTGAAACTCGCCCGGGGCGACAAGGCCGGAGCGGCGGCGGCGCTCGAAACCCTGACCGCCAACGATCACACCGATGTCGGGTCGGCCCGTCAGCTGGTCGGGCTGCTCGATCAGCCGGGCGACGCGGCGCGGCGCAAGTCGGCCCTGGCGGCCGTGGTCGCCATCGACCCGTTCGACGCTTCGGCCCACACCGAACTGGGCCGCTTCGCGATGGGCGACGGCAACCTGCCGGCGGCCCTGCAGGCGTTCCGGGTCGCCGTCGCCGCCGGCGCGCAGGATCGGGCCGGCGCCCACGCCGACCTCGGCGAGGCGCTCGAGAAGGGCGGCCAGCGCGACGAGGCCAAGAAGCAGGCGTTGCTGGCCCTCGAGGTCGCGCCCTCCTACGTGCGTGCTCAGGAACTGCTGCTGCGCCTGGTGGAGTCGCCGCAATGACCGGCGCCGTGCCGGGCACCCGGCCGGCGGCGCGCCGGCTGCGCCGGCACGGTCCCCTCGTGGCGGCGGCGGTGGCCCTGGTTGCCTTCGTCGTGCCGGCGGTGTCGTCGCTGACCCGGGAGGCGATCGCCCAGGCCGGCGTGTTCAAGGAAGACCGGCTGGCCGGCCTGCAGTGGACGTTCGTCCGCGTCAAGTACACGCCGACCACCGGCGACCTGGCGATGCGGACGCGGTTCGGCTTCTGGGACGACCCCTGGGCCATCGACGCCCCGGCCGCCGAACAGAACCTGTCGCGGCGCGTCCAGACCGCCACCGCCGTCGAGGTCGGTGAGCCGCTGGTGATGGCGCTCGACGACCCGCGGCTGTGGCAGTACCCGTGGCTCTACCTGGTCGAGCCCAGCAACGCCGTGCTGAGTGACGACGAGGCGGCGACGCTCCGCGAGTTCCTGCTTCGCGGCGGCACGCTGACCCTCGACGACTTCCACGGCTCCTTCGAGTGGGATCTCACCGTCCGCCAGCTCGCCAAGGTCTTCCCCGACCGCGAGATCGTCGACCTGCCGCCGTCACACCCGATCTTCTCCTGCTTCTACACCCTCGACCGGTATCCCCAGGTGCCGGGGCTGGGCTCCTTCTTCAACGGCCGTACCTGGGAGAAGGGCGGATTCACTGCCCGGCTCCGCGCCATCCTCGACGACGACGGCCGGCCGATGGTGCTCATCAACTGGAACACCGACATGGGTGACGGCTGGGAGTGGTCGAACGCCGAAGACTATCCCGGCTATCTCAAGTGGACGTCGGTGGCCTACCAGATGATGATCAACGAGATCGTCTATACGTTGACGCACTGACGCCGGCAGGGACCCGGGACCGGGGACCGGGGACCGGGGACCAGGGAATCACACCGCGATGAAGCACACATCGGAAGAGCACGGAGAGGATCTCGCGTCGCGGGTGGCGGCCGGGCGGGCGAAGATCCTGGAGCAGCTGCGGCTGGTGATCGTCGGCCAGGACGACGTCGTCGATCAGGTGCTCATCGCCCTCTTCACCGGCGGCCACTGCCTGCTCACCGGCGTGCCCGGGCTGGCCAAGACCCTGCTCATCAAGACCCTGGCCAGCATCCTCGACCTGAGCTTCAAGCGCATCCAGTTCACACCCGATCTCATGCCGGCCGACATCACCGGCACCGAGATCCTCGACGAGGCCGACGGCGTGCGCGCGCTGCGCTTCGTGCGCGGGCCGATCTTCGCGCAGATCCTGCTCGCCGACGAGATCAACCGTACCCCGCCCAAGACCCAGGCGGCGCTGCTCGAGGCGATGCAGGAGTTCCACGTCACCGCCGCCGGCCGGACCTACGCGCTCGACCGGCCGTTCTTCGTGCTGGCGACCCAGAACCCCATCGAGCTGGAGGGCACCTATCCGCTCCCCGAGGCGCAGCTCGATCGCTTCATGTTCAACGTCACCATGTCGTACCTCTCGGAGGACGACGAGGTGCGGGTGGTGACCCAGACGACCGGCAGCGGCCATCATCAGCCGGCCCAGGTGTTGAGCGGCGACGACATCATGAACTACCACGGCTACGTGCGCCAGGTCGTGGTCGCCGACGAGGTGGCCCGCTACGCGGTCCGGCTGGTCGACGCGTCGCGGCCCGGCCGCGGGCCGCGCCTCGACTTCGTGGAGAAGTACGTGAAGTGGGGCGCCGGGCTGCGCGCCTCGCAGGCGCTCATCCTCGGCGCCAAGGCACGGGCGTTGATGCACGGCCGGCACCACGTCGCGGTCAAGGACATTCAGGCGTTGGCCGCGCCGATCCTCCGTCACCGGGTGATCCCGAACTTCTACGGCGAGGCCGAGGGGCTCACCGCCGACGCCGTCATCACCCGGCTGCTCCAGGCGGTACCGCCGCCGGCCAGCGGCCTCTGAGAGGATCGACCTGACGATGCCGGCGAGCGCCCGCTATCTCGACCCGGCGGTGCTGGCCCGGCTCGGCACGCTGGATCTGAAGGCCAAGACCATCGTCGAGGGCGTGCTGAGCGGGCTGCACCGCAGCCCGTTCCGCGGCTTCAGCGTCGAGTTCGCCGAGTACCGGCAGTACATGCCCGGCGACGCGCTGAGCACCATCGACTGGAAGGTGTTCGCGCGCAGCGATCGCCACTACGTCAAGAAGTTCGAGGAAGACACCAACCTCGACTGCCACCTGCTGCTCGACGTCAGCGGCTCGATGGCCTACGGGTCGGGCGCGGTGACCAAGGGCGAATACGGACGCTACCTGGCGGCGTCGCTGGCCTATCTGATGCACCGGCAGCGCGATGCGGTCGGCCTCATCGCCTTCGACGACCGCATCGTCCACCGTGTCCCGCCGAGCGCCCGCGCCGGCCACCTCAAGACGGTGCTGCTGGCGCTCGAACGGCTGCCGTCCGGGCAGCGGACCGACGTCGCCAAGCCGCTCGGCGACCTGGCCCGTGTCCTCGCCAAGCGCGGTCTGGTCGTGGTCATCTCCGATCTGCTCGACGACCCGGCGCGGGTCATCGACGGCCTGCGCCACTTCCGACAGCGCGGTACCGACGTCATCGTGTTCCACCTGCTCGATCGCGAGGAGCTGCGCTTCACCTTCGAGAGCGCGGCCCGGTTCCGCGACGTCGAGACCGCCGCCGAGGTGTTCGCCGATCCGGCGGCGGTGCGTGAGCGCTACGTGGAGCGCATCGAGCAGTTCATCGCCACCTATCGGCGGGAGCTGGGCGGCGCCGGCATCGATTACCACCTGCTCGACACGTCGCAGCCGCTCGACCTGGCGCTGGTCGCCTACCTGTCGGCCCGGGGGCGCGCCTGATGGGCCTCGGGTTCCTCGCTCCCGCGTTCCTGGCCGGAGTGCTCGCCGTGGCCATCCCGATCGCGCTGCACCTCTATCGCCGGCGCAGCGACACGGTCGTGGACTTCCCGGCCATGCAGATGCTGCCCGAGGCGCCGGTCGAACGGCAGGAACGCCGCCGCCTGCGCGACCTGCTGCTGCTGGCGCTGCGCGCCGCCGCGCTCGTCCTGCTGGCGGTGTCCTTCGCCCGGCCGTACTTCGTCGCCGGCGGCGCTCCGCTCGCCACTCCGGCCACCGTCGTCGCGCTCGACCGGTCGCTCAGCCTCGGCGCGCCGGGGCAGTGGGACGACGCCGTGCGCCTGGCACAGGCGGCCGTCGCCGACGCGCCGGCAACCCACCTGGTGGGTGTCGTCGCCTTCGACGACCGCGCCGACCTGCTGGTGGCACCGACCGTCGACCGGGCGGCGGCCCGGGCGGCGCTCGCCGATGTCCGTCCGGGCGCCGGCGGTACCCGGTTCGGCCCGGCGTTGGCCCGCGCCACCGAAGCGTTGGCGCCGAACGGCGGGCGCATCGTCGTGGTGACCGACCTCCAGGCGCGCGGGTGGTCCGACGCCGAGCCGACGCCGACGCCCGACGGCATCGAGGTCGTCGTCGAGACGGTGGCGTCACCGCCCGGCAACCTGGCCGTGACCGCGGCCCGCCTGCAGGACGGCGTGCTCACGGCCGTCGTCCAGAGCTTTGCTCCGGGACCGCGGACCGCGACCGTCCACGCGGCGGTCGGCGGCCGTGAGATGGCCACGGCCCGGATCGAACTCGGCCCGCACGCGTCGGCCGACGTCCGCTTCGACGCGGCGTGGCCGGCGACCGGCACGGTGGAGATCGCCGTCGACGACCAGGAGGGCTATGCCGCGGACAACCGGCGGTTCGTCGCCCTCGACCGCGGCACACCGGCGCGCGTCGTGGTGCTGACCGCCGAGCCGCCCGAGTCGGCGACGACCGGCCTCTACGTCCAGCGGGCGCTGGAGGCGGCGCCGCCCGGTGCCGGGGCCGACGTCGTCGTGGTCGATGGCCGCCGGCTCGATCTCGACCCGCCGCCCGAAGCCCTGATCGTCGTCGGCACCCGCACGCTCGATCGCGCCCGACGGGCCGTGGTGGCGCGGTATCTGGCCGACGGCGGCCGGGTGTGGCTGTCGCTCGGTCCCGATGTCGACGTCCCCACGCTGGCGGAACTCGTCGGCGTGCCGATCCGCCTGGCACCCGAACCCGTGACGGCCAGCGGCGAGGAAGCGGCGCTGGTGCCGGCCGACCGCCGCCACCCGATGCTGCGCCGGCTCACCGGCACGGCGCCGGCGCTCGGCCGCCTGCCGATCGAGCGCTACCGGCGCGTCCTCGACGAGGCCGGTTGGGACGTGCTGGCGCGGTTCGCCGGGGGGAGCATGGCGCTGGCCGAACGGCGCGTGGGCGACGGCGTGCTGGTGCTGTTCACCTCAGACCTCGACAATCGCTGGAACCGCTTCCCGCTGGAGCCGAGCTTCGCGCCGTTCGTGGTCGAGACCGCCCGCTATCTCACCGGCGACGCCACGGCCCGTGCGGTCTTCACCCTGCCCGACGTCCCGGCGGGAGTCCCGGCGGCGCCCGGCGGTCACGTCTGGCAGACACCGGCCGGGGCGCGGTCGGTCGTCGTCAACGTCGACCCGGCGGAGAGCGATCCGGCGGCGATGGACGCCGAGACGTTCCTGGCGCGGGTGCCGCGGGTGGCGGCGTCGCCGGCCGCTCGCGCCGCCGCCGACGCACGGGTCCAGGAGGACGCGCAACGGCTGTGGCAGATCGGCCTCCTGGTGATGCTCGCCGTGCTGGCCCTGGAAAGTCTGCTCGGCCGTGGCCGGCGGGCCGCTCAGCCGCGGTCGCCGGGGTTAGGATAGGACATGGCGGGTCTCGCGTGACCGACAGCCCCCAGGCCCTGGCCGCGTTCCTCGACGAGGTCGCCCGCCGGCGCACGGCGCTGGCGCGCCGCCGTGCCTTCTGCCAGGGAGCCTCGATCGCCGCGGTCGTGCTGCTCTCGACCGCGCTCCTGCTGCGCCTCGCCGCGCCTGCTCCGCTCGTGATGCTGGCGGCGGTCGCCCTGGCGCTCGCCGCCGCCCTCGCCGCCCTCGCCGTCGCGCTGTGGCCGTTGCCGGCGACGGCGCCGCTGGCCCTGGCCCGGCTCGTCGAGGAGCGGCACGGCGGGCTCGACGACGTCGTCGTGACGGCGGTCGACTACCTGTCCCGCCCCGACCACGATCCGGCGATGGCCGGGCTGTTGGCGCGGTCGGCGCTCGGCGCCGTCTCCGACCTCGGCGCCGACGTCGTCGTTGCGTCCGACGAGCTGACGCGCAGCGGGCGGCTGGCGGCCGCGGCGGCGGCGGCCCTCCTGCTGGCGGCCGTGCCGTTCCTGCGCCCGCTCGGCGATGCCGTCAGCGTGGCGTCGGCCTACCTGCTGCCGTCGCGCATCGATCTCGCCGTCGAACCCGGCCACGTCCGGCTGCGCGCCGGTCGGCCACTCACCGTCCGGGCCCGCGTCCGCGGCGCCGACGTGGTGACGCCGTCGCTCGTCAGCGGCGACGCCGCCGACGCCGTCGCGCGGCCGATGACCCGCCAGGACGACGGCAGCTTCACTGCCGTCGTCGACGAGGTGACGGCGTCGTTCGTCTACCGCGTGGTTGCCGGCGCCCGCCGTTCGGACGACTACACCGTGACGGTCGTCCACCCGCCGATCGTCGAACGCATCGCGCTCGAGTACCACTATCCCGAGGCGCTCGGGTTGCCGGTGCGCGGCGAGGACGACGGCGGCGACATCTACGCCCCGCAAGGCACCGACGTACGCTTCACGATCACGACGGACCGGCCGGTCGCGTCCAGTGCGCTGCAGCTCGCCACCGGCGCCAGGGTGCCGCTCGTCGCCGCCGGCCGCACCGTCACCGGCTCGCTGACGATCACCGCCGACGACGCCTACCGGGTCCTGCTCGGCGACGACGACGGCAGCGACGCGCCCGACGACACCGAGTACTTCATCCGCACGCTCCTCGACCGGCCCCCCGACGTCCGGGTGCTCCGGCCGGCCGGCGATCGCCAGGTGACGCCGCTCGAGGAAGTGCTGATCGAGGCCCGGGCCGACGACGATTTCGGCATCACCGCGCTCGACCTCGTGCTCCAGAAGCCGGGCGACCCGGAGGTCGTCGTGCCGCTGCCCGGGCCGCGCGACGGCTTGACCGCCAGCGGCAGCTACCTGCTGTTCCTCGAGGACCTCGAGGTCGAACCCGGCGAGTTCGTGACCTACTTCGTGCGCGCCCGCGACGTCGGCCGCGGCAAGCCGCCGGCCGAGACGCGCAGCGACATGTTCTTCCTCGAGGTGAAGGCCTTCGACGACGAGTTCGTCGCCGCGCAGAGTCAGGCGATGGCCTCGGGTGCCCAGGCCCAGGGCGTGCAGGACCTCGCCGCCGCGCAGAAGGAGATCGTCGTCGCCACCTGGAAACTCGACGCCCGCGGCCGCCGGGCCCGCAACGCGCAGTCGGCGGCCGATGTCCGCGCCGTCGCCACCGCCCAGCGGGCGCTGGAGCAGCGTGCCGCGCGCGAGGCCGGCGGTCAGCTGCAAAGCGCCACTGGCGCCGATCCCCGCCGTCGGCGCGGCCGCGCCACCGCCAACGACGTCGGCGACAACCCGATGGGGCTGGCCATCGAGGCGATGCGGCGCGCCGCCGTGGAACTGGAAGGGCTGCGCACCGAGGCGGCCATGCCGCACGAGCTCGAGGCGCTCACGCAGCTGCTGAAGGCCGAGGCCGACGTCAAGCGGCGTCAGGTCGCCCGGCAGCAGAACGGCGGCGGGGGCGGCGGCAGCCGTACCGCCCCCGACCTGTCGTCGCTTTTCGACCAGGAGCTGCGCAAGCAGCAGCAGACCAACTACGAGACGCCGGCGTCCTCCGAGACCCGCCAGGACGAACGGACCGAGGCCGACCCGCTGGAGCGGCTCCGCGAGCTGTCGCGCCGCCAGGACGCGATGAACCGCGAGCAGCGCGACCTGGCCCGCAACCGCGACGGCCTCGACGCCGAGACCGTGAAGCGGCGCCTCGAGCGGCTGACCCGCGAACAGGAGACCCTGCGGCGCGAGTTGGAGGCGTTGTCGCGCGAGTTGCCCGATCGCGGGGGTGAGCGCCAGGCCAATCGCGAGTCGGCGAGCGAACGTCAGGCGTCCGAGGACCGCGCGCGGGGGCAGTCCACGTCGCAGCAGGCGTCCGGACAGTCGCCCTCGCAGGGCGGAGCGGGCCAGCAGGGCGGCTCGAGTCGCCAGACGCTGCGCGACGCGGCCGAGGACATGCGGCGCGCCAGTGCCGGCCTCCAGCAGCAGGATCCGGGCCGGGCCAGCGAGAACGCGGAGCGGGCCCTCGAGCGGCTGCGCCAGGCCGAGCAGGGCCTGCGCGGCTCCACCGCCGAGGACCGGCGGCGGCTGCTCGGCGACCTCCCGCTCGAGACCCGGCAGCTGGCCGCCGCCGCGCGGCGGGTGTCGCAGGAGGTCGAACGGGCGGGCGAGACGCCCGCCGGCAGCGACGCGCGCCGCCAGGCCGCCGCCGATCAGGAGCGGCTCGCCGGACGGGCCGATCGGCTGCAGCAGCAGCTCCGGCAGTTGAGCGGCCAGGCGCAGTCGGCGGGCGAGCGCGAGGCGCTCGGCCGCGCCGCCGGCGACCTGGATCGCCAGCGCATCGCCGAGCGCATGCGCGAGGCGGCCCGCACGGTCCGTCAGGGGGCCGCCGCGCCCGCCGGCGAGACGTCGAAGACAACGGTGCCGGACGGCCAGCCGGCGCGTCCGCCCCGGCCGGACCCGTCCGGTGCCGCCCGCGACGGCGCCGAGATCGCCCGCGCCCTCGACGAGCTCGCCGGCCGGCTCGACGCCGCCCGCGATGCCGATCGCGGCGCCGCGCAGCGCCTGTCGGACGAGCTGGGCCGGGCGCGCGACCTGCGCGATCGCCTGGCCGAGGTCGAACGTTCGCTGGAGCGGCTGAGTGCCGAGGGACAGCGGCCGGGGCAACGGGCCGGGGAGCGGACGCCTCCGTCCGCCGGCGCCGCGTCCCAAGGCGCCAGTTCCGGCCGTGACGGCCAGTCGGGCGACCTTCGCGACGTCGCCGATCTGCAGCGGCAGCTGGCCGAACAGCTGCGCGAGACCAGAGAGCGCGTCGAGGCCCTCAGCCGGGACAACCCCGAACTGCGCGGCCCGGCCACGCCGGAGCAGTGGCGCCCGAGCGTCTCGGCGCCGGGGACCGAAGCCTTCAAGCAGGACTTCGCCCGCTGGGAGTCGCTGAAGACCAGCCTGTTGTCGGCACTCGAACAGGTCGAACGGAGCCTGACGACCCAGCTTCGCGACGAGGAGACGCGCGATCGGCTCAACGTCGGCGGCTCCGACGCCGTGCCCGACGACTACCGCGCCCTGGTCGAGCGCTACTACCGATCGCTGGCCGCGCCGCGCCGGCAGGAGCGGTAGGCGGTGCGCTTCGCCGTCGCCTTGCCGTGGTGGGGCTACGGCCTCGCGTTTGCGACCGCGGTGGCGCTGGCGTGGTACGCCTACGCCGCGGCGCCGGTATCGCCGCGCCGGCGCGCCGTGTTGACCGGGCTGCGCGCCCTTGCGCTCGTCCTGCTCGTCGCCGCCGTGCTGCGGCCGGTGCGCCTGGTGCCGCCGGCGGCGGCCCGCGACCGGATCGTGCCGATTCTCGTCGACGTGTCGCGCAGCATGCGGATCGCCGACGGCGACGGTCCGGCGCGGCTCCAGCGCGCCCGCGCCGCCGCCGACACGCTGGTCGCGGCCCTGGCCCAGGCGTTTCGCACCGAGATCTGGACGTTCGGGGACGGGGTCGCGCCCGGCGATCTCGACCGGCTCCAGGCGACGGCCGGCCGCTCCGATATCGGGGGGGCGCTCGCTGCCGTCGCCGATCGCTATCGCGGGCGGGCGCTGGGCGGCATCATCGTCGTCTCGGACGGCGGGGACACCGCGCTCAGCGACACCTCGCTGGCCGACAGCGCGGTGCCGGTATTCACCGTCGGGGTCGGCGCCCCGGCCATCACCCGCGACCGCGAGGTGGTGGCGATGACGGCGGGGGAGCCGCGGCTCGCCGACTCGGCCATCGACGTCCACGTGTCGGCGGTCAGCACCGGGTACGGGACCCAGCCGCTGGAGTTCACCCTCACCGCCAACGGGCGGCCGGTGGACGTCCGGCGTGTGCCCGCCGCCGATGGCGCGCCCGTGCACACCGTCTTTACCGTGTCCCCCGACGCCACCGCGCCCACGGTCTACCAGGTGTCGGTGCCGGTGGCGCCGGGCGAGACCGCCAGTGAGAACAACCGCCGCAGCGTGCTGGTCGAGCCGCCGGGGCGTCGTCGCCGGCTCCTGCTCGTGGAGGGCGCACCCGGCTACGAGCACACGTTCCTGAAGCGGGCGCTGGCGCACGACACCAGCCTCGACGTCGATTCGGTGGTGCGCAAGGGCGTCACCGACGACGGCCGGCCGACCTTCTTCGTCCAGGCCGCGGCGTCGCGCGCGGCGGGGCTCGCCAACGGGTTCCCCGAGGCGCGGGCCGAGCTGTTCCAGTACGACGCGGTCGTCTTCGGCAACGTCGAGGCCGGGTTCTTCTCGCGGGCCCAGCTCGAGGACGCCGCCGCGTTCGTCGCCGCGCGCGGCGGAGGGCTGCTGGTGTTCGGCGGCCGCTCGTTCGAGCAGCAGGGACTGTCCGGCACGCCGATCGACGAAGTGCTGCCGGTGGACATGTCGGACCGCCGCGCGCTGGTCGCCAGGGTCGCCAACACCGGAACCGACGCCGGCGCCGCGGTGGCGCTCACCGGCGACGGCGCCGATCATCCGGCCACCCGCAGTGGCGCGACCGCCGACGAGGCGCGGCGGCTGTGGCAGTCGCTGCCGCCGCTGGCCTCGGTGTCGATCGTCGGCGGTCCACGCCCGGGCGCGCAGGTGCTGGCCGTGGCGACGGGGGCCGCCGGCGAATCGCGGCCGCTCATCGCCGTTCAGCGCTACGGGCAGGGCCGCACGATGGTCTTCGCCGGCGAAGCGTCGTGGCGCTGGCGGATGATGCGGCCGGCCGCCGACGGCTCCTACGACACCATCTGGCGGCAGCTGACGCGGTGGCTGGCCCGCGGCACTTCCGAGCCGGTGACGATCACCTCCGCGGCGGCCAGTTCCCCCGGAGTCAGCGACGTCGTCGCCGTGCTGGTGCGGGATCGCGAGTTCGTACCGGTCCGCGACGCCGACGTGCGGCTGACCATCGTCGAGCCGGGGGGCGGTGAACGGCAGGTCGCGGCCACCCTGGCCGATGCCGTCGACGGCCGCTACACCGCGGCGGTCCGTTTCGACGACCTCGGGGTCTATCGCGTCCGTGCCGACGCCCGCCGCCGCGGCGAGGCCCTGGGCAGCGCCGAGCGCGCCGTGCTGTCGGGGGGCGCCGATCCGGAAATGGCCGACCCGCGCCTGAACGAGCCGCTGCTGCAGCGGCTGGCGGCGGCGACCGGCGGCCACTACCACCGCGCCGCCGAGGTGGATCGCATTCCCACGCTGCTGCAGACCTCGGGCGGCCCGGCCGGTCCTCCCGACGTGCGCGACCTCTGGCATGGCGCCTGGAGCCTGCTGGTCCTCGTCGCGCTCCTCGGCACAGAATGGGCGATGCGGCGGCGGATGGGGCTGGCATGAACGGGCGAACAGCAGGGGCGATCGCGGTGGCGCTGGCAGCGGCGCAGGTGGCGGTGTCCGCCGGCGCGGGGCAGGCCCCGGCGGCGCGCGATCCGCGCTGGGCGGTCATCGTCTCGGGCGCGTCGGGCGGAGCCGCCTACGCCGAGCAGATGGCGCGTTGGCGGCGCGAGATCAGCGACGCGCTCAGCGGCCGCTTCGGTTTCCCAGCCGGGCAGATCGTCTCCCTCGTCGACGAAACGGCGCGGGCGAGCGGCACCGCCGCCACCGCCGAGAACGTCCGCACCGCGTTCACCACCCTGCGCGGCCGCATGGGCAAGGACGATCTCGCCCTGGTCGTGCTGCTCGGCCACGGCACCTACGACGGCGACCAGGCCAAGTTCAATCTGGTCGGGCCCGACCTGACCGCCGGCGAGTGGTCGGTCATGCTCGGCACGCTGCCGGGCCGCGTCGTGGTCGTCAACACCACCGAGTCGAGCGCGCCGTTCATCGCCGCCCTGGCCGCCAAGGACCGTGTCGTCATCACCGCCACCGATACGCCGGCCCAGAAGTACGCCACCGTGTTCCCGGAGTACTTCGCCAAGGCGCTGGCCGATACCGCGACCGACCTGGACAAGGACGGCAAGACGTCGATCTGGGAGGTGTTCGCGGCGACCAGCGGCTCGGTCGCCCGGCACTACTCGGAGCGGGCGCAGCTGACCACCGAGCGCGCCGTGCTGAGCGATGCCGGCGAGAAGTCGGGCATCCAGGCCACCGCCACCGGGCCGCAGGGACTGCTGGCCCGGTCGCTGTACCTCGATCGCGACCGCGCCGCCGAAGCCGCCGGTCCCGAGGTGCAGGCGCTCATCGCCCGGCGGCGGGCGCTGGAGGCGGAGGCCCAGGCGCACATCCAGAAGAAGCCGGCGGCGGACGGCGCGGCCTGGAGCGCCGAGTTCGAACGGCTGATGATCGAACTGGCCCGCGTGTCCCGGGAGATCAGACAGCGATCGTGAACTGACGCTGGCGTCGGAGGATCGGTCGAGCGTGTGCTCGGTTGATCGATCGCCAGATCGTCAGGTCGGATCGACCGATCACCACATCAATCGATCAACAGCTAACGCATCTGTTGATCGACCCGATCCCACCACTCGACCCGCTGGCGTTCCGGGCGTCGCAGGATCAGCACCAGGATCACGCCGACGGCGAAGCCGGCGACGTGCGCCCAGAACGCCACGCCCCCGGCCAGGTCGCCCTCCCTGGCCAGCGACAACGACCCCAGGCCGTTGACGAACTGCATCACGAACCAGACGCCGAGCAGGTAGACCGCCGGCATCTCGAAGAGCATCAGCGGAAACGGGAACAGGGTCAGCACGCGCGAGCGGGGGTAGAGCACGAAGTAGGCACCCATCACGCCGGCAATCGCGCCCGAGGCGCCGACCATCGGAATCGGCGAGTCCGGCGCCACCAGGGTCTGGGCCACCGCTGCCCCGGCGCCACACAGCAGATAGAAGACCAGGAAACGCCCGCGGCCGAGGCGGTCCTCGACGTTGTCGCCGAAGATCCACAGGTAGAGCATGTTGCCGGCGAAGTGCAGGAACCCGCCGTGCACGAACATCGAGGTCGCCACCGCGGTCCACGAAAACGCCGCCGGCACCAGCCCCCAGACCCGCACGAAGCGCTCGATCTCCTGCTCGTCGAGCCCGGCTTCGACGGCAAAGACGGCGGCGTTCACCAGCAGCAGGGCGATGGTGACCACGGGGCGCGTGCGGGCGGGAATGACGTCGCGGAGTGGAATCACGGCGAGCCGGCGGTGGCCGTCGCCCTCAGTATTGCGTATGCTGAATGGCTGTGCGCTGCCGATTCTGCGATACCGAGATTGCCGACAAGGCGCTCATCTGTTACCGCTGCGGCCGGGCGACGACCGATCCCAGGGTCGCGCCGGTGCCGCTCGGGCGCGGCCGGCCGACGACGGTGGCGGCCGCGATCCTCGGCGTCGCCGGCGGCGCCGCGGCGTGGCTGCCCGCGGTCGCCGACGGCGTCGAACTGTGGGCCGGGTGGGGCGGGCTGGGCCTGGCGGCGGCGGCCACCGCCGCCTGGTGGTGGCGACGGCGGTGACGGACCGGGTGCGCCGGGCGGTCGGGGTGGCCCTGTTAGAATCGGCAGGGACCCATGGCTGATCCGCGCCTCGAAGTCAACGACGGTCTGGGCCGGCGCGTCATTCCCATCGACAAGCCGACCCTGACCATCGGCCGTCGCACCGAGAGCGACGTCCGGCTGGTCGGCAGCGACGTCTCCCGCGAGCACGCCGAGATCGTCCGCGAGGACGGCGCCCTCGTCCTCAAGGACCGCGGGTCGCGTTACGGCACGTTCGTCAACGGCGAAGCCGTCACCGAGCACCGCCTGGTTCATGGCGACCGGGTGCAGTTCGGGCGGACCGGCGGCGCCGAGGTGACCTATCTCACCGACGCCGCGTCGACCTCGGGCAGTTCGACGGCCGGGACGGCGGTGGGCGATATCCGGCAGATGGCCACGCTGCTCGAGGGGCTGCGCGCGCTGGGGTCCGGACGGGTCCTCGACGAGGTGCTGGCGCTGGTCCTCGACGCCGCGATCGGCGTCACCGGCGCCGAACGGGGCTTCATCATGCTCGCCGGCGACGACCGCCAGCTCGAGATGAAGCTGGCCCGGGCGCGCGGGCGGGTGACGCTGCCCGGCACCCGCTTCGACACCAGCCGCAAGATCCCGGAAGAGGTCTACTCGACCGGTGAGCTCAAGGTGGTGCAGGACCTGCTGGACGACCACCTCGCCAAGGACCACCAGGGCACCGTCGCGCTGGGCATCCGGCAGGTGCTGTGCACGCCGCTGCGCCTGGTCCGCTACCTCGACCGGCCCGACATGCCGGCCGAGACCCGGGCCATCGGCGTTCTCTATCTCGACAGCCGGGAGAAGGGCCAGCTGCTCTCGCAGGCGACACGCGGCGCGCTCGACACGCTCGCCAACGAAGCCGGCGTCGCCATCGAGAACGCCCGCCTCTACCGTGAGACGCTCGAGAAGGCCCGCATCGAACACGAGCTGCGCATCGCCGCCGAGATCCAACGGTCGCTGCTGCCGCAAGGCCGCCGCGAGGGCCCCTTCTTCCAGGCCATGGGCGCGTCGCTGCCGTCGCGCTCGATCGGCGGCGATTTCTTCGAGTACACCGACATGGACGACGGCGCGTTCGGCGTCGTCCTCGGGGACGTCGCCGGCAAGGGGCCGGCGGCGGCGCTGCTCACCGCCAAGATCCAGGGCCTGTTCTCGGCCCAGGCCGGTGACGGCAGCCCGGCCTCGGCGATGCGACTGGTCAACCACGGGCTGTTGAAGCGTCAGATCGACGCCCGCTACGCCACCGTGTTCTTCGCCACGCTCACGCCCGACGGCGTCCTGACCTACTGCAACGCCGGCCACAACCCGCCGATGGTCGTCGGCCACGCCGGCGTGCGGTCGCTGGCGTCGGGCAGCGTGCCCGTCGGTCTGTTCGCCAGTGCCAGCTATGCCGACGAACGCACGCAGCTGGCCCCGGGCGACGTCCTGGTGATCTTCAGCGACGGCGTCACCGAGGCGCTGAACCCGGCCGGCGAGGAGTTCGGCGAGGAGCGGTTGTCGGCCGAGCTGACCCGCCATCGCGACGCGCCGCTGGCCGACATCCTGCAGGCGGTGATCAGCGCGGTGCAGACCTTCGCCGCCGGCGCCTCGCAGAGCGACGACGTCACGGTGCTGGTGGCCCGCTATCTCGGGCCGGAGGCGGGCGCCGCCGCGCCGCCGTCATGATCGACGGCCTCATCTACGACTGGAACGCCATCAACGCGCCGCCGCGGCCGCGGACGGTGATGCTCGACGACGAGACGCTGCGCGACGGCCTGCAGTCGCCGTCGGTGCGCACACCGGCGATCGACGACAAGCTGCGCATCCTGCACCTCATCGACACGCTGGGCATCCACACCGCCGACATCGGCCTGCCCGGCGCCGGCCCCGACGTCCGCCGCGACGTCGAACGGCTGGCCCGGGAGATCGGCAGCCAGCGGCTGTCGGTGGCCGCCAACTGCGCCGGCCGCACCCACATCGACGACGTCCGGCCGATTGCCGAGATCCAGCAGCACACCGGCGTGCCGATCGAGGCGGCGCTGTTCATCGGCAGTTCGCCGATCCGGCAGTACGCCGAGGGCTGGACGCTCGAGTGGCTCCTGCGCCGCACCGACGACGCGATCAGCTTCGCGGTCAAGGAAGGCCTGCGGGTGATGTACGTCACCGAGGACACCACCCGCGCTCACCCCGACACCCTGCGCGCCATCTACCGGTGCGCCATCCACGCCGGGGCGTCGCGGATCTGCGTCGCCGACACCGTCGGCTTCGCCACGCCGGTCGGTGCCGCGGCGGTGGTGCGCTACGTGGCCAGCGTGATCGCCGAGGCGGCGGCGCCGGTGGGCATCGACTGGCACGGCCATCGCGATCGGGATCTGGCGGTGGCCTGCAGCCTGGCCGCGATCGACGCCGGCGCCACCCGGGTGCACGGCGCCGCCCTGGGCATCGGCGAGCGGGTCGGCAACACGCCGATGGATCTGCTGCTCGTCAACCTGGTGCTGCTCGGCTACCTCGACCGCGACCTGCTGCCGCTCGACGACTACTGCCGCACGGTGTCGCGGGCCTGCGCGGTGCCGCTCCCCGACAACTACCCGGTGCTCGGCAAGGACGCGTTCCGCACCGCCACCGGCGTGCACGCCGCCGCCGTCGTCAAGGCGGCACGCAAGGGCGATCGGGCGCTGGCCGACGCCGTCTACTCGGCGATTCCCGCCGGCCTGGTCGGGCGCGAGCAGGAGATCGAGATCGGCCCGATGTCGGGGCGCTCCAACGTGACCTACTGGCTGGAGAAGCGGGGCATCACCGCCACCGAGGAACTGGTCGACCGGATCTTCCACCGCGCCAAGCGGGCTTCGGCGGTGCTGTCCGACGCCGAGATCCGCGCCGAAGTCGCCGCGGTCCCGGCGGTGCGGCGCGGGCCACCGGGCGGCCCGCCGCGGAGCTGACGCGCCGCCGGCGTCCGCGCCGCCTACGACCGGGCCGCGACCTCGACGTAGTCGCGGGTCTGATAGCCGCTGTAGATCTGGCGCGGCCTGGCGATCTTCTGGTCGGGATCGAGCAGCATCTCCTCCCACTGCGCCGCCCAGCCGACGGTGCGGGCGATGGCGAACATCACCGGGAACATCGCCATCTGGAAGCCCATCGCCTCGTAGATCAGGCCCGAGTAGAAGTCGACGTTGGGATAGAGCTTGCGCGAGACGAAGTAGTCGTCCTGGAGGGCGATCCGCTCGAGCTCGAGGGCGATGTCGAGCAGCGGGTTCTTGCCGGTGACCTCGAACACCTCGTAGGCGGTCTGCTTGATGATCCGCGCCCGCGGGTCGTAGGACTTGTAGACGCGGTGGCCGAAGCCCATCAGCCGGCCGTCGCCGCCCTTGACGCCCTTGATGAAGGCCGGGATGTTGTCCACCGAGCCGATCTCGTTGAGCATCTTGAGCACGGCTTCGTTGGCCCCGCCGTGCAGCGGGCCGTAGAGGGCAGCGGCCGCCCCGGCCATCGCCGAGTAGGGGTCGACGTGCGAGCTGCCGATGCCGCGCATCGCGCTGGTCGAGCAGTTCTGCTCGTGGTCGGCGTGGAGGATGAACAGGACGTCGAGGGCGCGCACCAGCGCCGGGTTCGGGGTGTACTTCACCTCGGTCATCTTGAACAGCATGTTCAGGAAGTTGCCGGTGAAGCTGAGGTCGTTGTCGGGGTAGACGTAGGGCCGGCCCATGCTGTGCCGGAAGGCGAACGCGGCGATGGTCGGCACCTTGGCGATCAGCCGCACCATCTGCTTGCGACGCGACTGGGCGTTGAAGATGTCCTTGCCGTCGGGGTAGAAGGTCGACATCGCGCCGACGGTGCTGACGAACACGCTCATCGGGTGGGCGTCGTAGGTGAAGCCCTCCATGAACTTCTTGATGTTCTCGTGGACCATGGTGTGCATGGTGATCTCATGGGTCCACGCCTTGAGCTGGTCGGCGGTCGGCAGCTCGCCGAACAGGATGAGGTAGGCGGTCTCGAGGAAGGTGCTCTTCTCGGCCAGCTGCTCGATGGGGTAGCCGCGGTACATCAGGACGCCCTTGTCGCCGTCGATGTAGGTGATCTTGCTGCGGCACGACGCGGTGTTCATGAACGCCGGGTCGTAGGTGGTCAGGCCGAAGTCGTCGTCGCCGGACTTGATCTTGCGCAGGTCCATCGCCTTGACGGTGCCGTCGGTGATCGGCAGCTCGTACTGCTTGCCGGTGCGGTTGTCGGTGACGGTGAGAGTGTCGGCCATAGGGGCTAGCGGGTCAGGGCCGGCGGCTCGCGGCTGGAACGGGCCAGCGGCGTGCAGCTAGCGGAAAGCTGGCGGTCGCCGCCAGCGGATGTCAGTCGTCTCGGTCGTCGATGTCGTCGCGCACCTCGATCGGTGGCCCGGGCACGCGATACGAACCGTCGGCCCACCGCGCGAGGTCTTGCTCCTGGCAGCGCCGGCTGCAGAACGGTCTCCAGCGCGGCTCTACCGGACGGAGCCTGCACGCGGCGCACATCGCCCGTCGCTCCATCCGACCCATTCTATGACAGCGACCGGAATCCAGACGCAACCGAACGTCACAGCGTTGTATTGGCCAAGGTGGCGCTCCGCGCCACCGGCGGTGAATTGGCCAAGGTGGCGCTCCGCGCCACCGGCGGTGAATCGGCCAAGGTGGCGGCTCCGCGCCACCGGCGGTGAATTGGCCAAGGTGGCGCTCCGCGCCACCGGCGGTGAAATTGGCCAAGGTGGCGCTCCGCGCCACCGGCGGTGAATCGGCCAAGGTGGCGGCTCCGCGCCACCGGCGGTGAATTGGCCAAGGTGGCGCTCCGCGCCACCGGCGGTGAATTGGCCAAGGTGGGGCGCTCCGCGCCACCGGCGGTGAATTGGCCAAGGTGGCGCTCCGCGCCACCGGCGGTGAATTGGCCAAGGTGGCGCTCCGCGCCACCGGCGCTGGACTGGCCACGGTGGCGCTGCACCCAGGCCGCTGGTGGTTCCACCCGACGGGGGGCAGCGGGCGAAGCGGATCGGCCAGGCTCCGGCGGTCGAGCTGGAGCCATTCATGGATCGCATCGGACCCATGTGCAGGACGGGCGAATCAGGCCGGTTCGGACGGCGCCGGGCCGTGATGGCGGACGTCGCGGGCCGAGACCATGAAGATCACGTCCTCGGCGACGTTGGTGGCGTGATCGCCGATCCGCTCGAGGTGCCGCGATACCAGGATGAGGTCGAGCGCCGGCTCGATGGTCGCGCCGTCCTGCATCATGAACGTGAGCAGCTCGCGGAAGATCTGCGACTTCAGCGCGTCGAGCTCGTCGTCGGCGGCGAGGACCGCCTCGGCCAGCGTCATGTCGCGGCGCACGAAGGCGTCGAGCGCGTCGCGCAGCATCTGCTGGGCGATGTCGGCCATCCGCGGGATGTCGATGAGCGGCTTGACCGGCGCGTGCAGCAGGTAACGCTTGGCAGCCTCGGCGATGTTCACCGCCAGGTCGCCGACCCGCTCGAGGTCGGTGTTGATCTTCACCGCGGCGACGATCACCCGCAGGTCGGCGGCCATCGGCTGGTGCAGCGCCAGCAGCTTGAAGCAGCGGTCGTCGACCTCGATGTGCAGGTCGTTGATCGGTTCGTCGCCGCCGAGCACGCGCTCGACCAGGCCGGCATCGCGGGTCGTCAGGGCGCGGATCGCCTCGCGGACCCGTTCCTCGGCGAAGCCGCCCATCGCCAGCAGGCGCTCCTGCAGCGTGACGAGCTCTTCCTGGAAGTGCCGGACAACGCGCTCCACCGTGTTCGCTCCCCTGGCCGGCTACCCGCACCGGCCCGTGATGTAGTCCTCGGTCAGCTTTTCGGCAGGAGCCGTGAAGATCCTGTCGGTGCGGTCGTACTCCACCAGCCGGCCCAGCCAGAAGAAGGCGGTGGCGTCGGAGACGCGGGCCGCCTGCTGCATATTGTGCGTGACGATGACGATCGTGTAGTTCTTCTTCAGATCGTAGACGAGTTCCTCGATGCGCTGCGTGGCAATCGGGTCGAGGGCCGACGCCGGTTCGTCCATCAGCAGCACCTCGGGCCGGATGGCCAGGGCCCGGGCGATGCACAGCCGCTGCTGCTGGCCGCCCGAGAGGGCCAGCGCCGAGTCGTCCAGCCGGTCCTTGACCTCGTCCCAGATCGCCGCCGCCCGCAGGCTCTCCTCGACCCGATCGGCGAGGTCGGACTTGCTGCGCACCAGCCCGTTGATGCGCAGACCGTAGGCGATGTTCTCGAAGATCGACTTCGGAAACGGGTTCGACTTCTGGAACACCATGCCGACCTGGCGGCGCAGCGCCACGACGTCGACGCCGGGGCCGTAGGCGTCGCGCCCGTCGATGAGCACCCGGCCCTCGACCCGGGTGCCCGGGATGATGTCGTTCATGCGGTTGAGCGTGCGCAGGAACGTGCTCTTGCCGCAGCCCGACGGGCCGATGAACGCGGTGACACGGTTGGCGGGGATGCGGATCGAGATGCCGTCGAGGGCGCGCTTCTCGCCGTAGTAGAAGTTCATGGCCGCGACGTCGATCTTGACGGCGGCGTGGCCGTCGCCGGCGGCGGCCGGGCGGACCAGGCTCGACAACGACGGCGGCGCGGGACGGGCGTCGGGGGTCACGGGCGTACCTTCCGCTGGTAGCGGTCGCGCAGCACGATGGCGACCGCGTTCATGGTGAGCAGCAGCGCCAGCAGCACCAGGATCCCGGCGGCGGCGTTCTCCTTGAACGCCGCCTGCGGTCGCGACACCCAGTTGAAGATCTGGATCGGCAGCACCGTGAACGGCGACCACAGGCTGTCGGGCGCGAACGGAATGTAGGTCAGGGCGCCGATGGTGATGAGCGGGGCGGTCTCGCCGATGGCGCGCGACAGCGCCAGGATGAGCCCGGTGAGGACGCCCGGAAACGCCATCGGCAGCACCTGGTGCCAGATGGTCTGCCATTTGCTGGCGCCCAGGGCATACGAGCCTTCGCGAATCGAGCTCGGCACGGTGCGCAGCGCCTCGCGCGTCGACAGGATCACCACCGGCAGCGCCAGCAGAGCCAGCGTGGCGGCGCCGGCCAGCACGCTGCGCCCCATGCCCATGGCGCGCACGAACAGCCCGAGGCCGAGCAGCCCGTAGATGATCGACGGCACCGCGGCCAGGTTGGCGATGTTCAGTTCGATGAACCGGGCGGCGCGGCTGCGGCCGCCGTACTCCTCGAGATAGATCGCGGCGGCGACGCCGACCGGCAGCGCCAGCGCACCGGTCAGCCCGATGACGAACAGGCTGCCGACGATGGCGTGATAGATGCCGGCGTTCTCGGCCCGCCGCGACGGGAACGTGGTCAGGAACTGCCAGCTGAGGCGATGGGCGCCGTCGGCCCACACCGTCGCGACCAGCACCGCCAGGGCGGCCAGGGCGACGACGAGCACGACCAGGGCGAGCAGCTGGAACGCCTGGTCGGCCCGGCGGCGGGCCGCGGTCGACGACGACGGCGCCAGGTCCATCAGCTGTACTCCTCGCGGAAGCGGGCCCGCAGCCAGCTGCTCACCAGGTTCAGCGCCAGCGTCATCAGGAACAGCAGCATGCCGACGGCGAAGATGGTGCGGTACTCGAGCGTGCCCTGCGGCGTGTCGCCCAGGCTCACCTGGACGATGTAGGCGGTCATCGTCTCGATCGGCACGAGAGGGTTGGCGGTGAGGCGGGGCTGCTGGCCGGCGGCGATGGCCACGATCATCGTCTCGCCGATGGCCCGCGACGCGGCGAGGATGAACGCCGCGGTGATGCCCGAGAAGGCCGCCGGCACCACCACCTGGACCGCGGTCTGCATCCGGGTGGCACCGAGGGCGTAGGCCGCTTCGCGCAGGCCGCGCGGGACGGCCCGCATGGCGTCCTCGGCCAGCGAGCTGACCATCGGCAGGATCATCAGGCCCATGACCAGGCCCGGGCTCAGGGCGTTGAAGCCGCTCAGGCCGGGCACGAAGCGCTGCAGCAGCGGCGTGACGAAGGCCAGGGCGAAGAAGCCGTAGACCACCGTGGGGACGCCGGCCAGGATCTCGAGCACCGGCTTGACCACGCGGCGGACCCGGTCCGGGGCGTACTCGCTCAGGTAGATGGCGCTCAGCAGGCCGGTCGGCACCGCCACCACCATGGCGATGGCCGAGACCAGCATCGTGCCCAGGACCAGCGGCAGCACGCCGAAGCGCTTGGTGGCGAAGAGCGGCGTCCACTCCGTGCCGGTGAGGAACTCCAGCACCGGCACTTCGCGCAGGAACGCGAACGTCTCGACGGCCAGCACCACGACGATGCCGACGGTAGTGCCGACCGACAGCGCCGCGCACAGAAACAGCGCAATCTCGATCAGGCGTTCGGGCCGGCGCGTCGACATGCCGCGCCTAGCGGGTTTCGCGCGCCAGCAGCTGCTCGATGGTCAGGCCCACCTGCGATCCGCCGTGCTCGAAAATGGTTCCGGTGCGGCGGGCGGTGAAGTGCTCGGCCACCAGCCGGTAACCGGCGTCGCCGAGCGGCACGTAGCCGACTTCCTCGGCCAGCGCGCCGCCCTGCGTCAGGTAGAAGTCGATGAACTGCGTCACCTCGGGCCGCTCCAGGGCGCGGGTCGAGACGTAGATGAACACCGGGCGCGACAGCGGCTGATAGGTGCCGCCCTTGACGGTGTCGACGGTCGGGCCGATCGGCCCGGCGCCGTTGTCGGGCTTGCCGTCGTCCACCGGGATCAGCTTGAGCGTCGCCTGGTTCTCGGCGTAGTAGGCGTAGGGCATGAAGCCGAGCGCCAGCTCGTCGTTGGCAATGCCCTGGACCAGCACGTTGTCGTCCTCGCTCGACGTGAAGTCGCCGCGGCTGGCGCCTTCCTGGCCGACGATCGCCTGGGTGAAGTAGTCGTAGGTGCCCGAGTCGACCCCGGCGCCGAAGAGGTGCAGCTCGCGCGCCGGCCAGCCGGGCCGTACCTGCGCCCACTGCGTGACCGTGCCCTGGGCCTCGGGGGCCCACATGGTCTTCAGTTCGGCGACGGTGATGTGATCGATCCACGACGCCTTCGGGTTGGCGACCACGGCCAGGCCGTCGTAGGCGACCGGCAGTTCGATGAACGCCACGCCGGCCTTGGCACACGCCTCGGTCTCGGTCGCACTGATCGGCCGCGAGGCGTTGGAGATGTCGGTTTCGCCGCGGCAGAATTTCTGGAAGCCGCCGCCGGTGCCCGAAATCCCGACCGTCACCCGAACACCGGCATGCGCCCGCTGGAACTCCTCGGCGACCGCCTCGCTGATCGGAAAGACGGTGCTCGACCCGTCGAGGGTCACCAACCCGCCTGCGCCACCGGCGCCCGGGGCGGACGTCTGGCCGCCGCCGCACCCGGCGAGCGCCAGCGCCAGCGCCGGCACCGCGAACGACATCACGACTCGCATGGCGTGATGGTAGTCAACCGGCAGTTTCGCAGCAGTTTCCGACGTGTAAATTCGGCGTTAACGGACCGCCGCCCGGCGCCGGCGCGGTCGCGGTGTCGTCTCGGCGTCGTCGACCATGCGCACCTGCAGCCGTACCGGCCGGCCGACGACCCGCTCGAGCGGCGCCAGCTGCCGGTTGGCGTCCCACAGCTCCAGTTCGGCGTCGCCGCGTCCTTCGAGTTCGACCTGGACCTGCTCCGGCGTCGTGGTGACCGACAGCCCGCGGATCGTCCCATGGCGGCTGCGGTCGAGCGACTCGGCGACCCGCAGGATCGCGCCGAGCAGCCGCACGGTGCGGCGCAAGGGCTTGGGCAGGTCCTTGAACCCCTGGTGCCCGCGCTTCGGCTCGGCGCGCCGGTGATAGCGGGCGGCCAGGGCGATGGTCTCGATCTCGGCCGGTTCGAAGCCGCGCAGGTCGCCGTGCTTGATGAGGTAGTAGGAGTGGCGGTGATGCCCTTCGTAGCTGATGTGGTTGCCGGCGTCGTGCAGCCAGGCCGCGTACTCGAGCCATTCACGCTCGCGGTCGCCGAGGCCGTGGATGCCGCGCAGCCCGTCGTAGAGGCCCAGCGCCAGCCGCGCCACCTGCTGCGAGTGTTCGGACTCCCAGCCGCAGCGCTCGCCCAGTTCGATCACCGAGCGGCGCCGCACGTCGGGGATCTCGTCGACCTGGCGGATGTGTTTGCGGTTGCGGTGGATGAAGTCGAGGACCAGTCCCTCGCGCAGCGCCAGGTCGCACAGCGTGATGTCCCGGGCGTCGAGCGTGCGCAGCAGCGTGTCGAGCAGCACGGCGCCGGCGACGACCAGGTCGGCGCGCCGCGGATCCATCGCCGGGATCTCGAGCCGCCGGGCCAGCGGCAGGTCGCAGACCAGCTTGCGGATGCGGCGGATGGCCTTGGCGCTCACCCGCAGGTTGCGGATCTCGGCCGGCGCCGACCCCGACTCGACGGCGGTCGCGACGGTGCCGAGCGACAGGATGGTGCCCGAGGTGCCGATCACGCGGTCGAAGCCGGCGTTGACGATGTGGGTCAGGTAGCGGTCGACCTGGCCCTGGATGTACTCGACCAGCTTGCGTTCGTCGCGGCCGCTGAGCGGGTCGCTGGTGACGAACCGCTCGGTCAGGCGGATCGCGCCCAGCTTGAAGCTGCGCGCGAAGCGCACCTGGTCGCCAGTGCCCAGGGTCACCTCGACGCTGCCGCCGCCGATGTCGATCACCACGGCCGGCTTCGGCGTGTCGACCCCGTAGACGGCGGCGAGGTGGATGAGCCGGGCCTCCTCGGTGCCGGTGATGATGCGCGGCCGGATGCCGGTCTGGCGCTCGACCGCCGCCAGCAGCTCGCCGCCGTTCTCGGCCTCGCGGGTGGCGCTGGTCGCCGCGGCGAGGATCTCGTCCACCTGGTGCGACCGGGCGAGCCGCTCGAACTTCGACAGCGCCTGGAGCGCCGCGGTCATCGCCTCACGGGTGAGCTTGCGGCCGTCGAGGCCGCCGGCGCCCAGCCGCACCATCTCCTTCTCGCGGTCGATGACCTCGAAGGAGAAGTCCGGCCGGACGCGGACCACGATCATGTGGACCGAATTGGTGCCGATGTCGATGGCGGCGAGGCGCATGGCGACGGCTATAATGGCCCCTTTCCGGGGCCAAACGCCGCACAGTATGGCACGACCCTCTCCCATCGAGGCGCTGGTGGCGCCGCGCGTCCGGGCGCTGCTCGAGGTGCTGCCCAACGCCGTCGCCGGCCAGACCGAGCCGGTGCATCGCGCCCGGGTCGCCTCACGCCGGCTGCGCGAACTGCTGCCGCCGCTCCGCGCGGCGGTGGCGGCCGGCGCCGCCGACCGGGCCCGCGCCGAGGTGCGGCGGGTGACCCGGGCGCTCGGCCCGGTTCGCGAGCTGGACGTCGCGCTGGCGCTCTTCGATGAGCTGGCGACGGCACACGGGCTGCGGGCCGGCGCCCGTCAGGTGGTGGTGCGCGCGATGACACGCGATCGCGACGCCGCGTTGCGTCGGGCGCAGCGGGCGCTGCCCGAGCGCCGGCAGGTGAAGCTGGCCGCGGCCCTGGCGGCGCTCGACGGGCCGATGCCGGCAGTGGCGCTCGACGGCGTGCAGGCCGCGGTGGACGATCGGGTCGCGCGTCGCGTGGCGCGGGTCCGCAAGGCCCTGCATCGCGCCGGCGCGATGTACGTTCCCGAGCGCCTGCACCAGATCCGCATCGCCGTCAAGCAGCTGCGCTATGCCCTGGAGGTGGCCGCGACGGTGCGGCGATCGCGTGCCGCGGCCCGCATCGCGCAGCTGCGTGACGTCCAGGATCTGCTCGGCCGCGCCCACGATCTGCATGTGCTCGCCGAGCGCATCCGCCGCGTGCAGACCGGCGTCGTGCGGACGTCGCGGGCCACCGCCGCCGAGCTCGAACGGCTGCTCACCCGGATCGACATCGCCTGCCGCGCCGAGCACGCCGCGTTCATGAGCCGCCGGGCGGCGCTGCTGGCGCTGTGCGACGCGGTGCAGCCGCTCGGCGCCGCGCCGGACCGCCGGCAATCGGTGGCGTGACGTGCCCACGGCGCTCGAGCTCTACCTGGTCCGCCACGCCGTCGCCGCGCTGCGCGGACCGGACTATCCGGACGACGCCGAGCGCCCGCTGACGCCCGAGGGCATCGAGCGGTGGCGTCGAGCGGCGGCCGGGTTGCGGGAATTGGGCGTGGCGATCGACGTCGTGCTCACCAGTCCGCTGGCCCGCGCCCGCGAGACGGCCGAGATTCTCGTCGCCGCGCTCAAGCCGCGACCGACGCTCACGGTCGCCGAGGCCCTGGCGCCCGGCCGCCGCCCGGCCGAGGTCCTGGCGCTCATCGCCAAGTACGCGGCGGCGCCACGGGGCGCGGCACGGCTGGCCCTGGTCGGCCACGAGCCCGACCTCGGCGAGCTGGCGGCGCGGCTGCTCGGCGCCAAGGGCGCGCTCGAGTTCAAGAAGGGCGCGGTGTGCCGCCTCGACGTCGATCGGGCGATGCCGGGTGGACCGGCGACGCTGCGCTGGTTCCTGCCACCGCGGGTGCTGCGCGGCCTGGCCCCGTGAAGCCCGCGCTGGTCGTCATCAACCCGATCTCCGGTGTCGGCCGACCCGACGCGGGCGGCGCCGCCGAGGTCGAACTGGCGCGCGCGTCGCTGCGCGACGGCGGATTCGACGCGACCGTGGTCGTCACCAAGGGCCCGGGGCATGCCTCGGCGGCGACCCGCCAGGCGTGTGCCAGTGGCGTCGCGCTGGTGGTGGCGTGGGGCGGCGACGGCACCATGAACGAAGTGGCGCGGGAGCTGGCCTTCGGGCCGGTGCCGCTCGCGCTCGTCCCGGCGGGCTCGGGGAACGGCCTGGCTCGCGACCTCGGCGTCCCACGGACGCCGGCGGCCGCCCTGGCCGTCGCGCATGCCGGCCGGCCGTGGCGCATCGACGCCGGCGCGGTCAACGGCGCGCTGTTCTTCAACGTCGCCGGTCTCGGGCTCGACGCCCGCATCGCCCACGCCTTCGCCGCCAACCGCGGCCGCCGCGGATTGCCGCGCTACCTGCAGCTCGGCGCCCGCGAGCTGCTAAGTTACCGCCCGCAGAGCTACGCGATCGACTTCGACGGCGCTGGGAGCCGGGCGGCGGCGCCGGCCCTGTTCGTGGCGTTTGCCAACTCCCGCCAGTACGGCGGCCACGGGTGCATCGCCCCACGGGCTCGGCTCGACGACGGCCGGCTCGAGCTGGTGGTCGTCGACGACCTCCCGCTCTGGCGGGTGCTGCGGCGCCTGCCGGCGTTCTTCCGCGGGACGCTCGCGCCGGGCGACGGCCTGGCCATGCACACCGTGGCACGCGCCACGGTGGTCACCCCGACGCCCTGGCACCTGCACCTCGACGGCGAGCCGTCGGCCGGCGAGGGCGACCTGGACGTGACCGTGCACAGGGCGGCGCTGAGCGTCGTCACGCCCCTGGACAGTCGCGTGCCAAGGTCCGTAAATCATTGATCCACTGGCACTTGTCGAGATCGGCCAGCGATGTTTCAAGGAATTTACATCTGTCTTCCGGGAGGCCGGGGCACCATCAGCACCAGCGCTCGATGCGCGATGCCATGACCGCTTTCGCCACGACTCTCAAGAAAGACTCGCACATCCGCCGCTACGAGATCCTGCCCGATGCCAACGGCTGGCGCATCGTCGAGCAGGAGGACAGCCGCGTGATTCGCGAGGCCGTCTATACCGACTGGCACCGGGTGGAACGCCGGCGCCGCGCGCTGGTGATCGAGATGACCTCGCTTCGCAACGAGGGCTGGACCGACACGCGGAACTGAGCCGGACGGCCCGCCGCGGCCGCGCCGCCTACTCGACGAAACGATAGCCGAGTCCGACGACGGTCTCGATCTGGCGCCCGGCGGCGCCGAGCTTGGCCCGCAGACGCCCGACATGGACGTCGACCGAGCGGGTCTCGATGAGCCGATCGTAGCCCCACACCCGTTCCAGCAGTCGGTCGCGGGACAGCACCCGGTTGCGGTTCTCCACCAGGTAGCGGAGCAGTTCGAACTCGCGGCGCGTCAGCTTCACCGGCTCGCCGTCCACTTCGACCGACACCGCGTCGAAGTCGGCGCTCAGGTGGGTCCCCTGGTAGGTGGCGGGGGCCGGCGGCGGCGTCGCGGCGCGGCCGCGGCGCAGTGCCGCGCGCACCCGGGCGGCGAGTTCGCGCGGGCTGAAGGGCTTGGTGACGTAGTCGTCGGCGCCGATGTCCAGTCCGGCGACGCGTTCGCTCTCGCTGACGCTGGCCGTGACCATGATGATCGGCACGGTCGCCGTCGCTTGCCGCTGGCGGAGAATCCGGCACACCTCGAGGCCGCTGAGCACCGGCAGGTTGAGGTCGAGCAGCACGAGATCAGGCGGCTGTTCGGTGCAGGCCTTCAGCGCCGCGTCGCCGCTGATGGCCAGCTCGACCTCGACGTCGCCGCCACGCTCCAGCGTGTGGCGGATGAGTTCGGCGATGTCCTGTTCGTCCTCGACGACGAGCACCCGGCGGCGGCCGCCGCGCGGCACGGCGACCGGACGGGTCGGCGACACCGATCGCGTGTCGTCACGGCCGGCGCCGGCGAGCCCGGCGGCGCCGCTGGCGGCCGAGCGTCCTGGCGTGTCGACGTGCACCTGGAATGACATCGCCTCCACGGTAGACGGGGCAGGTTGCCGGCCGGTGACGACGTCGTTAATTCTGGGTTACGAAGTCGGCGAGGGTCGCGGACGTCGGCGTCCGTCACCTTCGCCTGAGTCCGTCCGTCGCGGGCGCCGGTGAGCACGACCCGGGACACGCCGCCACGCAGCCGCAGCCCGTCCCGCGTCCAGCAGCGACAGGCACGCGGAACGCGGGCGCTAATCTGGCCAGGCGTGTGTCATCGGTAGTGTCCAGCGACGTAGACGTGGGCCGGATTCAGATCGCACCGCGCGAACAGGGCCTCGTTCCCGTCCTGGTTCAGCCCCGACGTGCGTCAATCGCAGGCGGGCTCCGTTGGCGTAGGTCCGCGTCTCGCTGTACGGCATCGACTCACTCCAGGCCCGGGCAGGGGTCTGCACGGATTCTCGGGAGTCGCTGCCCGCGGTTCCAGCCGTGTCGACCAGGTTTCTGTCAGTGGCGTGAAGAAACCGTGCAATGCCTCGGCAAGGGCTGAGGTGCCGGCGTCGGACCGCGGCGCTGGCGGGACTGCGTGGCACCGACCGGCGGGAACCGGGTCAGCGGCTCCTGGCGCCGACCAGGCGCGTCAGCCGCCGGCGCAGCTCCCGCTCGAAGGCCGCGCCGTCGGTGCGCGGGAGGTCGAGCATCACCTGGCGGTCGGCGCGACCCGGGACCGTGAGCGTGACGAGGATCTCGACGTACTCCGAACCGCCCGCCGACCTGGCGACGCCGTCGATGGCCACCGCGCCGGGGTACTCGCCGGCGATGGCGCGGCTGCGCTCGCGAACCGTCTGGAGGGTCAGGCGCATTCGGGGCCGAGAGAGTATCACGACGACGTGACGGCCGCCGGAAGGGGACGGCGGCGCTGCCGCCGCCGGGTCACACCACGGTTCCGGGCGCGATCTCGGCGCCCTTCGGCACGATGACGATGCCGTCCCGGATGACGTAGTTGGCGCAGTCGGCGTGCTGGACGCCGCCCACGTTCACCAGGCGGCAGCCGGCGCCGATGCGCGCGTTCTTGTCGACGATGACGCGATCGAGCTCGACGTCCGGGCCGATGCCGAGCGACACCTCGGCGCCGTCGGGGCACGCGCTCTCGTAGAAGTCGGCGCCGAGCAGCACCGATCGGCGAATCCGCGTGCCTGCGCCGATCACCGAGCGGATGCCGACCACCGAATCGTCGATGTCGGCGCGCCGGATGTCGCACCCTTCGGCCACCAGGGCCCGGGTCAGCCGCGCGTCGTCGACGCGCGACGGCGGCAGGAAGCGCGCGTGCGTGTACATCGGCCGCTTCGGATCGTAGAAGCTGAACGGCGCGCCGGGCTGGGTGAGCATGATGTTGGCGTCGTAGAACGAGCGCACCGTGCCGACGTCGGCCCAATAGGTGTCGTGGAGGAAGGCGACGACCTTGTAGCGGCCGAGGGCGGCGGGAATCAGCTCGCGGCCGAAGTCCATGCCCTTCTCACGGCCGAGCAGGTCGAAGAGCACGTCGCGGCTGAAGACGTAGATGCCCATCGACGCCACGAACGGGCGGGCGGCGTCCTCGGGCATCGCCGTCGACCCGGCGGGAATGCTGCGACCGAACGTGCCCAGCCGCTCGGCCGACGGCTTCTCCTCGAAGTGCTCGATGGCGCCGCTGCGATCGAAGCGGAAGACGCCCATGCCGTGTGCGCCGGCGGCGTCCACCGGCATGGCGGCGATGGTCACGTCGGCGTGGCGCTCGTGATGGGCGGCGAGCAGCTGCGCGTAGTCCATCCGGTAGAGGTGGTCGCCGGCGAGGATGAGGTAGCGGTCGGCGTCGTACTGCGCGAAGTGGCGGGCCGCTTTGCGGACCGCGTCGGCCGGGCCCTGGAACCAGGCCGTGCTCTCCGGGGTCTGCTCGGCGGCCAGGATTTCCACGAAGCCGTCCGAGAAGCGGTCCATCCGATAGGCGCCGGCGATGTGCCGGTTGAGCGACGCCGAGTTGAACTGAGTGAGCACGAAGATGCGGCGCAGGTCGGCGTGCAGGCAGTTGCTGATCGGCACGTCGACGAGGCGATACTTCCCGCCGATCGGCACCGCCGGCTTGGAGCGGTGCTGGGTCAGCGGGAAGAGGCGGGTCCCCTGGCCGCCGCCGAGGATGAGCGCGAGGGTGTCCCGCATCACCTGAGAGTCTACGTGCGATGCGCGTGCCGCACCACTCCGTTGTCGCCCCGTCGTCGCGCCGCGGCCGCACCGGCGTCACGTCGGCGGCATACGCTGCCGGGGCGAGTGGACCAGCCGCCGCCGCGTCTTGCCGTCATCGTCTGCGCCCACGACGAGGAGGCGTTCATCGCCCCGTGCCTGCACGCCCTGCTGGCACAGACGCGGGTCCCCGACGAGATCGTCGTCGTCGACAACGCCAGTGCCGACCGCACTGCCGAGGTGGCCGCGGCGATTCCCGGCATCCGCGTCGTCGCCGAACCGCGCAAGGGGCTGGTCGTCGCCCGCGAGCGCGGCCGTCTGGCGACGGCGGCGGACCTGCTGTTGTTCGTCGATGCCGACTGCCGGGCGCCGCTGCAGTGGGTCGAACGGGTCGAGCATCGCTTCACCCGCCGGCCGGCGCTGCTGGCGCTGTCGGGCGCCTACCGTTTCTACGACTGGCACTGGTTCGGCCGGGTGCTCATCCGCGCCTACGACTACACCGTCGGACCAGCCACGCACCTGCTCGTCAAGTGCGTCCTCGACGCCGGGGTGGTCTTCTATGGCGGCAACTTCGCGGTGCGCGCGTCGGCGCTCGCCGCCATCGGCGGCTTCGACACCGCCATCGAGTTCCACGGCGAGGACACCAACCTCGGTCGGCGTCTTCACGCCGCCGGGCCCGTGGAACTGCGCCTCGACTGCTGGGTGCACACCTCGGCGCGACGCTACCGCGCGATGGGACTGTGGGCCGTGATCGGCCTCTACGTCCGCAACTTCTGGTCGGAGATCCTGCGCCACCGGCCGAGTGATGGCACCCACGTCGACATCCGCTGATCGGTCGAGTCCCGCCCGCGATCGCGAATTTGCTCCGCCGTCGCCCGACGGCGACCGATCCGTGATGTCAGATGCCCAAACTCGGCAGCAGGACTCGCGAAGCCGTGGCCGTCGCCCGATTCCCGGCGGGCCGCCGCGCCGCTGGCGTCGCCGGTGAGGAGGCGACATGAAGCTCGATACGCACGTCCACACCCGGCACTCTGGGAACACGACGATCCGCCCGCTGCGCACGCTCATGCGCGAGTCCTACAACGCGCCGGAGCGTGTCTACGCGTTGGCCAAGGTTCGCGGCATGGATCTGGTGGCGATCACCGACCACGACGAGATCAGCGGAGCGCTCAGCCTGGGCAGCGGCGCCGACGTCGTCGTCGGATGCGAAGTGACCGGCGTCTTTCCGGATGACGGCGTCCGGGTCCATCTCAACGTCTTCGGGCTGACCCCCGACACCCACCGCGAGACGCAGCGGCTGCGTCACGACGTCCGATCGCTGCTGCCGTACCTGTCGTCACAGGGCCTGTTCGTGTCGCTGAACCACGTCGCCAGCGGCATCAACGGCCCGCTCACCGCGACCCACGTCGCCGCGCTGCTGCCGTGGGTCGACGGCCTCGAGGTGCGCAACGGCTCGCGGCTGGCCAGCCAGAACCGCACCGCGATGTGCCTGGCCGCCGCCGCCGGCAAGGCCATGCTCGGCGGCAGCGACGCCCACACCGAGCGCGGCATCGGCCACACCTGGACCGAGGTGCCCGGCGCCGCCAGCGCCGCCCAGTTCTTCGCCGGCCTGCGCGCCGGGCGCGGCATCGTCGGCGGCCGGCACGGCCACCAGGGCACGATGTCGTCGGACATCGTGCGATTCGCCGCCAACCTCTGTATCGAGCAGGGGCGGCTCGCCGTGCGCCCCCCGTGGTCGTGGCGGCGCCCGGCGCTGGTCACCGCTGCGGCGCTGCTCGGCCTGCCGCTGGTCGCCGTGGCCCTGGTCGGCGGTCTGGTCCACTTCGTCCACGAGCAGCGCTTCAACCGCGATCTGCTGTTCGACCTCGTCGCCCGCCCGACCGAGACGATGCGCCGCGTCCCGGAGCTGGCGGCGTGAGCGTCGCGGCGCGGGTCGCGATCTTCACCGACAACGACTTCGAGAAGGTCAACGGCGTCACCACCGCGCTCACCGCGGCGCTGGCCGGAGCGCCGCCGGACCTGCGCCTGCGGCTCTACACGGCGTCGCGGCTCGGCAGCGACACGCCGGAGTACCTGGCGCTGCCGTCATGGGGCATCGGCATCCCGTTCTACCGCGACATGCTGATGTACTGGCCGCCGTACCCGACCATCCTGGCACGCCTGGCGGAGGATCGGATCGACCTCGTGCACCTGACCACGCCGGGTCCGATGGGCCTGGCGGCGTTGGCCGCCGCGCGGCGGCTCCGGCTGCCGATGGTCGGCAGCTTCCACACGGACCTGGCGCGCTACACCGGCATCCTGAGCGGGTCGGTTGCCCTCGAAACCTTCATGCGCCGCTACATGCGGTGGCTCTACGGCCACTGCCGTCAGGTGCTGGTGCCGTCACAGGCGACGCAGGCGCTGGTCGAGGCCTCCGGCCTGCCGCCGGCGAAGCTCGCCGTGTGGCGCCGCGGCGTCGACACGCAGGTGTTCACGCCGGCGCGACGCTCGGCCGCGCAGCGCGCCGAGTGGCGCGCCGGCAGCGATCGCCCGGTACTGCTCTATGTCGGGCGGCTGTCGCGCGGGAAGGGCGTCGGGCTGCTGCCGGCGCTGTCCGACGGGCTGCAGCGCCTGGGGCTCGACCATCGCCTGGTGATCGTCGGCGACGGACCGCTGCGCAGCGAGCTCGCCGCGGCGTGCTCCGGCGCCGTCCTCCCCGGCACGCTGGGGCGCGACCGCCTCGCCGAGGTCTACGCCTCGGCCGATCTCTTCGTGTTCCCAAGCGCGACCGACACCGCCGGCAACGTCGTCCTCGAGGCGCAGGCCTCGGGCCTGCCGGTGGTCGTCGCCCGCGGCGGCGGCCCGCCTGAGTACATGCGCGCGGGGACCACCGGCGAGGTGTGCGGCGACGGCCTGTCGGCGTGGACGACGGCGGTCGGCGCGCTGCTGGCCGACGCCGGCCGGCGCCAGGCCATGGCCGGCGCGGCCCGCGAGTTCGCCGTGACCCGGTCGTGGGCGCAGGCGCTGGCGCCCCTCTACGACGCCTACCGCGCCGCGGTCGCGGCGCCCGTCGCGGCGGCGGCCGCGGTGGCCGGCGTCGACTCGCGTCGGGTGGCGTGAGCGGCGCGTCGGCTCGCGGGCCGTTCGGCGTCTGACCCCGGCCTACCAGAAGCCGAGCACGCGCCACCACGCCAGGCCGATCGTCAGCCAGATCGCCAGGTTCACCGCGCCGACGATGGCCCCGGTGCGCCACCATTCGCCCAGGGTCACGTAGCGCTGGCTGAAGAGGATCGGCGCCGTCGTCGTCCCGTAGTGGGTGAGCCCGGCCGGCAGGTTGGTCAGACACATCAGGCTGTAGACGGCCAGCGGCGGCGGCACCCCGGCCGCCAGCAGCATGGTCGTGAACGGCGGGAACAGCGCCAGCATGTGCGCGGTGATGCTGGCGAAGAGGTAGTGGGTCACGAAGTAGAGCAGCAGCACCAGGATCAGCACGGCGAACCAGTCGATGCCGCCGAGTGCGGCCCCGACGGCGGTGGCGAACGCCGTCGGCACGCCGGTGCCGTTCAGCAGATCGCCCATCTTGAGCAGGCCGCCGTACCAGATGAACACGTCCCAGGCGTTGCGCTCGGCGACGATCTGCTCCCAGGCGAGGGTGCCGGTCACCAGCAGCACCGTGAGCCCGCACAAGGCCACGAAGGTGACGTCGAGCCGGTGCCAGCCGGTGGTGAGCCACAGCAGTCCGACGCCGGCGAACACGGCGAGCGTGATGCCCTCGGCGCGGCCGATGCGGCCGAGCGCCGTCAACTCGCGGGCCGCGAACGCCGCGGCCTCGGGCGTGTGCGTGATGTCCGGCGGCAGCACCCGGTGTACCACCCAGGGCACGGCGAGACACGACGCCAGCCCGGGCACCAGCGCCGCGACCAGCCACCCCGACCAGGTCACCTCGACCCCGGCCAGCTTGGCGGCCAGACCGACCGCCAGCACGTTGCTCGCCTGGCCGGTGAGGAACATCGCACAGGCGACCGCCGACCCCTGGTACATCGCCGCGACCAGGTAGCGGCCGAGGCGGGAGGCGGTCGGGCCCGGCAGCGACCCGAAGAGCTCAGCGATGCTCCGGCCCACGGGCAGCACCATGCCGGCCGACCGTGCGGTGATCGACGGCACGCCGCTGGCCAGCGTGACGTCGGTCATGACCAGCGCGTAGGCGATGCCGAGGGAGCTGTGGCCGAAGCGGCGGATGAAGAGCAGCGCCAGGCGCCGGGCCAGCCCGGAGTCGAAGATCGCCCGCGCCATCAGCATGGCGGCGAGGACCAGCCACACCGACGGCTCGGCGTAGCCGCCGAGGGCGTCGCGAATCGGCACGCCGTTGGCGGCCATCGCGGTCAGGCCGATGACAACCAGGGCGGCCCCGGAGATCGGCTGCAGGGCCATCCCGACGATCACGCACAGGAAGATCGCGAAGGTCCGCCAGCCGGCGGCGGTCACCGTCTCGGGGTGGGGCAGGGCGGCGATGACGGCGAACAGGACGACGAGCAGCGCCAGCCGTCCGACGCGAACGGATGGGCCGGCGGCTGGCGGCATGTGGCGGCCATTCTAAACGCCGCGCCGGCCGGCCACTTCCCGGATGGGCGCGCGTCACTCCGGCTCGGGACCACGGCGGGCGCCGGCGGCACCTGCTGGTCCTCCCCGCCCGTGGTGGAGAAACGCCGATGCGATCGGGCCCCGATTGAGTTAACGTGGATTTAACACTGACGTCGCGTCGACGTCATGTCGATAGACCAGATGATGGCCGGCTCCGCAACGCTCCTCGTGGCTGTCCTGCTGGCGGTCGTCACCGTCGGCGCCGGCGGGGTCCGGGCCGATCAGCTCCTGGGGCCAGCGGCGGCCGGGCCCATCGACGCGCGAGACCCGGTGCTGCGCGACGCCCTCGCCCGCATCGCCCGCGGCAGCGCCTCGTGGCGCAGCGCGATGACGGCAGTGGCTGCCACCGGCCGCCGGGCCGTCGTGCTCACTCCCGCCGACGTCCTGATCCTGCCCGACGGCGCCACGGCGCCAGTGCCGTTCGACACCGCCGAGGTGGCCGGCGTCGCGCCGCTCGCCGACGCCGGCGGCGCCGTCTCGGTCGTCGTGGTCGTCGTCAATGTCGCTGCGCTCGAAGCCGCTCACGAGCGCCGCGGATCGCTGCCGGCCGAGTTCCACGGCGACCTCGACCGCGTGCTCGCCCACGAGGTCTACGGGCATGCGGTGCCGTACCTGCTCGCCGGACACCTCGGCGGGCGCTGCGGCGATCCCGAGCCGGGTCAACCCGCCGCCGATGCCTGCGCGATCAAGCGCGAGAATCTGGTCCGCGCCGAACTCCGCCTCGGCCGGCGCACCGATCGCGCGCTCATGGGCCTCGACCTGTCCCGCGCGCTGTACTGGCGCTGATCGCCCCCGCGCCGGCGCAGCCTCGCGGCGCTGCCGAGCGGCGCCCGCCGTCGCCCCTGTCGGCTCGTCGTCCCGGGCCGAGTTAACTCACATGTAACAGCCTCGTTGCCGCCGATTCATCGCGCCTCGATAGCCTGCCAGGGTTTCGTGCACCACGTCAGACGAAACCAGAGGAGCGTATGAACGTCAGATTCCTGTCAGTGGCCGTGCTCGCCGTTGCCCTCCAGACGGCACCCGCCGAGCCGGCGCAGGCCCAGCCAGCGGCGGCGGCGAGCGCCCGCAAGGTGCGAGTCACCGGCGTCGTCCGTGACGAGGCCAACGCCATCTCCCTTCCCGGCATCCCGGTCGAGGTCACCGGCGGCGAGACCGTCTATACCGATGTCGACGGGCGATACGTCGTCGAACTGGCTCCGGGCAGCTACGAGCTGAAGGTGACGATGGAGGGCTACGAGCCGCGCCTCGTCACGGTCGACGTCGTCGCCGGCAGCCGGCCGGCCGACGTGAACATCGGGCTGTCGATGACGCGGTTCGCCGAAACGGTCACCGTGGTGGCCGAGGCCGTCATCGACGCGGTGACGTCGTCGGCGGCGGCGCAGCTGGTCGAGCGCAAGCAGGCGCCGATCATCACCGACAACCTCGGCGCCCAGGAGATGCGCAGCAACAACGACGGCGACGCGGCAGCCGCCATGCAGCGCGTGACCGGGATCTCGGTGGTGGACAACCAGTACGTGTTCGTCCGCGGTCTCGGCGAGCGCTACAGCAACACCCAGCTGTCGGGCGCCACCCTGCCGACCACCGAGCCGGACAAGAAGGTCGTGCCGCTCGACATGTTCCCGTCGGGGCTGCTCGACAGCGTGCAGGTGGCCAAGTCGTACTCGCCCGACAAGTCGGCCGAGTTCGCCGGCGGGCTCGTGCAGGTCAACCCGATCAAGCTGCCGAACCGCCCGGTCTTCGACGTCTCCTACGGCCTCACCGCCTACGAGATCGCCACCGGCAAGAGCATTCCGCTCAGCCCGCTCGGGTCGCGCGACTGGCTCGGCTTCGACAACGGCGCGCGGGCGTTGCCCGGCTCGTTCCCCGATTCGAAGATCGTTCGCCGCGGGGTGTTCACCCCGAACGTCGGCTTCACCCCCAATCAGATCACCGAGTTCGGCCGGGCGCTCGACAACACGTGGCGGCCGACCCGTGAGAACGGCGCCCCGGGCCAGAACTGGGGCGTCGTCGCCGGCAACCGCTTCGGCCGGCTCGGCGTCGTCGCCAGCCTCTCGCACGCCTACCGCGAGCAGTACGTCGAGGAAGACCGGGCGTTCTACCGCGTCGACGAGGGCGACACCCTCGAGGCGGTGAGCGACTACAAGATCCAGTATGGCACGCAGCGCGCACAGCTCGGCGGCGTCGCCAACCTGGCACTGCAACTCTCCACCAACCACCGCATCTCGTCCGAGAACTTCTACACCCACAGCGGCCGTGATGAAGGCCGGACGTTCGAAGGCCCGAACACCGAGAACAACTTCTACTACTTCAACAACCGCCTCCAGTTCATCGAGGAGGGCCTGATCTCGAACGGCTTCTCGGGCGAGCACTTCTTCCGCGGCCTGGCCAACAGCCGCATCGACTGGCGGGCCACCTACTCGCGCGCCAACCGCGACGAGCCCGACCTGCGCGAGACGCTGTACCAGGCCAACCTGGTCCCGCAGGCCGGCGGCGGCTTCACCTTCAGCGGGACGCCGGTGCTCGCCGATGAGTCGCAGAGCGGCTTCCGGATGTTCAACACGCTCGACGACGACTCGCTCGACGTGGCGGCGAACTGGAGCCTGTTCAGCACCGCCGGCGACCGTCCCACGCAGTACAAGTTCGGCGTCAACGTCATCGACCGCAGCCGCGACTTCACGTCACGCCGGTTCCGGTTCATTCCCAACACCGCCGGTTCCGGCGCGGCGGTGCCCGCCGACCTGCGGCAGACACCGGAGCAGATCTTCACCTCGGCGAACATCGGTCCGGCCTTCCGCTTCAACGAGGAGACCCGGCCGGTCGACGCCTATGACGGCCAGCAGACGACCTACGCCGGCTACGGCATGGTCGACGTGTCGCTGCGGGCCAACACCCGGTTGATCGCCGGTGCCCGCGTCGAGCGGTTCGAGCAGGAGGTCACCTCGTTCGACCCGTTCGGCCTGTTCGTCAGCACGGTGACCTCGGAGAACAAGAACACCGATGTCTTCCCCTCGGTCAACTTCGTGCAGGGCGTCGGCGCCACGGCCAACGTGCGCGTCAGCTACAGCGCCACCGTCAACCGTCCTGAGTTCCGCGAGGTGGCGACCTTCGAGTTCACCGATGTCGTCGGCGCCCGCGCCGTGCGCGGCAATCCCGACCTGACACGGGCGATCATCCAGAACCTCGACGCCCGCTGGGAGATGTTCCCCGGCGCCCGCAACGTCGTCGCCGTCAGCGCCTTCTACAAGTACTTCGACTCGCCGATCGAGCGGGTGGTCATCGCCGGCGCCCAGCCGATCGTCACCTTCCAGAACGCCGAGAGCGCCCGCAACTTCGGCGTCGAGCTCGAACTGGCGCGGCAGCTGCTGCCCGGGCTCTACGTCAACGCCAACTACACGTTCGTCGACTCGAAGATCACCCTCAATCCCGACCAGCGCACCGTGCAGACCTCGCTCGAGCGCGCGCTGGCCGGGCAGTCGAAGAACGTCTTCAACGTCACCACCGAGTACTCGCTCGGCGGCTTCAACGCCCGCCTGCTGGTCAATCGCTACGGCGACCGGATTTCGGACGTCGGCTCGAACGGCGCGCCCGACATCGTCGAGCAGGGCCGGCCGCAGATCGACGTCGCGGTGTCACAGCGGATCGGCCGCTTCAACCTGCGCTTCGGCGCCGAGAATCTCGCCGACAGCCGCTACAACTTCACGCAGGGCATCGGCTCGACGCAGGAGCGCGAGCGGTCGTTCGTGCTCGGCCGCACGTTCAGCCTGTCGGTCGGCGTCAACGTCTTCTAGTGGCCCGCGACATCTCCAGGAGCACGCACAGCATCATGGCCTACGTTTCCCGCTTCTTGTCGACGCTGGCCGCGGCCACGCTCGTCGGCGTCATCGCATCGTCCGGCCCGGTGAGCGGCCAGCTGCAGCCGCCGGTCACCGTGCCCGGCGTCGACCGGCCGGTGGTCGTCGTCACCGGCGAGATCAACGGCACGATGAACTGGACGAACAACTTCATCTACGTGCTGCGCGGCGCCGTCTTCGTCACCGAGGGCGCCACCCTCAACATCCAGGCCGGCACCCTGGTGGCCGGCGAGGCCGGCAGCGTCGGCACCTTGATCGTGCTGCGCGGCGGCCGGCTGAACGCCATCGGCACGCGCACCCAGCCGATCGTCTTCACCAGCGACCAGCCGGTGGGGCAGCGCGCCCGCGGCGACTGGGGCGGCATCATCCTCAACGGCCGGGCGCCGCTCAACATCCCGGGCGGTGAGGGCGTCGGCGAGGCCCAGACGGGGATCTACGGCGGCGACGACCCCAACGACAGCAGCGGCACGATGCGCTACGTCCGGGTCGAGTTCGCCGGCACCGAGTTCAGCCCCGACAACGAGCTGAACGGCATCGCCTTCCAGGGCGTCGGCCGCGGTGGCAGCTACGAGTACATCCAGGTGCACATGAACCGGGATGACGCCTACGAGTGGTTCGGCGGCACCGCCGACATCAAGTACGCGATTGCCTCGAACGCCGGCGACGACAGCTTCGACTGGACCTTCGGCTGGACCGGCCGGGCGCAGTTCCTCGCCGTCCACCAGCGCAGCGACGACGGCGACTGGGCCATCGAGGCCGACAACAACGAGTTCAACAACAACCTGCTGCCGCGTGCCAACCCGCAGATCTACAACTGGACCAGCTGCGGTGACCCGGATGCGGCGGAAGGCGTGGAGGCATTCCGTGGCGTGCTGTTCCGCCGCGGTACCGGCGTGACCTTCCGCAATTTCCTGATCCTCGGGTCGCGCACGCTGGGCATGCAGATCGACGGCGCGGCGACCCTCGAGCAGGTCAGCAACGGCACCACCCAGATCGGGTCCGGTGTGGTCTTCGGATCGGCGACGCCGTTCCACGCCGCCACCCGCCCGTTCGTGGACAGCGGCCGGTTCCCCAACGTCCGCGCCGGCGTCGATCCGGGCGTCGCCGGGTGCTTCCAGCACGACAGCCCCAACTTCCAGCCCTCGTCGGTGGCGACGCTGGCGGGCGGCCAGCTGGCGCCGATCCAGCCGCCCAACGACGGCTTCTTCGAGCCGGTGACCTTCATCGGCGCGGTGCCGCCGGCACCCGCCGACAACTGGATGACCGGTTGGACGTCGTTCCCGCAGCGCTAGGGCGGCACTGGCGGCGCGCGGGCCTGGCGGGTGCCGGGCCCGCGGCGCGTACGGACTACACTCGCGTCGTGCGCCAGAGCGTTCAAGCCCGCGGCGTGGCCGTGGCGGCCGCCATGGTGTGTCTCGCCTCGGGTTGCACCGCGAGTCCGACCCTCGCCGGCGCCCAGGAGTCGGCGCGGGCGCTCGCCACGGCGGTGCTCGCCGCCGTGGCCCAATCGGACCGTCAGGCGCTCGAGCGCCTCGCCGTCGACGAGCGCGAGTTTCGGGATCACGTCTGGCCGCACCTGCCGGCCGCACGGCCCGAGCGCAACCTGCCGTTCAGCTACGTGTGGGGCGACCTGCACCAGAAGAGCCAGGCCAGCCTCGGCCAGGTGCTCGCGAAGTACCGCGGCCGGGCCTATGAGCTGGTCGACGTCCGCTTCGACGACGGCCAGACGCCGTACGCCGACGTCATCGTGCATCGGCACGCCGTGCTCGTCGTGCGCGGCCCTGGCGGCCAGGAGGAGATCCGGGTCTGCGGGTCGTTCCTGGAGAAGGACGGCCGCTGGAAGGTCTTCAGCTACGTCGTCGACGACTGACCTGCCGCCCCCGCGTCACGGTCGGCGTCTCTCGGCCTCGCCCAGCCGTTGGTCTCGATCAGCGCACCGACCCGCCGGCGAATGTCGTCGCGAATCGCCCGCACCTCGTCGAGCGAACGCCCGTGCGGATCCGGCAGCGGCCAGTCGTCGCGGATCGCCCCGGGGATGAACGGGCAGGCCTCGCCACAGCCCATGGTGATGAGGTGCGACGCGCCGGCGGCCAGGTCCGCCGTCAGCAGCTGCGGCCGGGCCGCCGCCAGGTCGATGCCCAGCTCGGCCATCACTCTGACGACCTCGGGATGGACCTGACGGCCAGGGGCCGTGCCCGCCGACATCGCCCGGGCGCGCGCCGGATCGACGCTGGCATTGAACAGCGCCGCCGCGATCTGCGACCGGCCGGCGTTCTGCACGCAGGCGAAGACGACCAGCGGCCGCGATCGGGTCACCGGCATTCGCCGCACCCGCGACCGTCCGTGGCGTTCGGCGCGTAGTCGATGACGGCGCCCCGCCGATCGAGGTGAACGGCACAGCAGGCGTCGAGCGCGGCCCGGAGTTGTCGTCGCCCACGCTGCACCCGGCTCTTCATCCCCGACAGCGAGATGCCTTCGAGGCGGGCGGCCTCGGCCTGGGCCCGGCCCTCGAGCTCGGTGAGGCGGAGCGCGGTCTGCTGTGCCGTCGGCAGGCGGGCCAGCATCGGCGCCAGGCACGCCGCCAGCTCCCGCAGGGCGGTGCCTTCCTCTTCGCTCTCGGCATCCACCGCCGGCAGCGCCGTCGCGATCTCGACGGCGTCGCCGCTCGCCACCTCGCGCCGCGTCACCGGCGAGCGGTAGTGATCGACGATCGCGTTGCGTGCCGTCCGGTAGACCCACGCGTAGACGCGGTCGGTGTCGCGCAGCGAGTCGAGGCCGGCGACCAGGCGCAGCAGCACCTGCTGCACGAGGTCGTCGGCGTCCGCTGGATTACGCACCCGCCGGCCGATGAACGTCCGCAGATTGGTGTGGACGTCGTCCCACGGCAGATCGACCGCGCTGGCTGCAGTGCCCATGCCCCTACCGCCCGGCCGTGCAGCCGCAGGTGCCGGCCTCGTGCGCCGGTCCACAGCAGGAGGGCTTCTCGGCCGGCGCACAGCACGAGGCCTGCGCAGTCGAGCCGCAGCAGGCCGTCGGCGCCCCGATCGCCCCGGCCGGCTTGACGGCTTCGATCAGCGCCGAGGCGACGACCCGCTCGGCCCCCGACCCCGGGAGCCACTGGCCGATGAGGTCGCGGCTGTCGGTCCGCACGCTGATGCGCACCTGCTCGAAGCCGGCGGCGGCGAGCATCCGTTCGAGATCCGAGATGGTGGCGGCACCGGCGATGCAGCCGGTGTAGGCGGCCGGGTCGCTGGCGAGCGCCGCCGGCAGGTCGCCGGTGGCGACGACGTCGGCGATGGCCAGACGGCCGCCGGGGGCGAGGACGCGGAACGCGTCGCCGAACACGGCGGCCTTGTCGGGCGCCAGGTTGATGACGCAATTCGACATGACGACGTCCACCGCGGCGTCGTCCACCGGCAGCGCCTCGATGTCGCCGAGCCGGAACTCGACCTGGGGCAGGCCGACCGCGGCGGCGTTGGCGCGGGCGCGGGCGATCATCTGCGGCGTCATGTCCACCCCGATCACCGACCCCGTGGGCCCGACCTGGCGGGCGGCCAGAAAGGCATCGAAGCCGGCGCCGCTGCCCAGGTCGAGCACGCGCTCACCCGGCTGCAAGGCGGCAATGGCCTGCGGATTCCCGCAGCCGAGGCCGAGGTCGGCGCCGTCGGGCACGCTGGCGAGGTCGGTGGGGGAGTAGCCCAGGCCGAGCGACGCCGACTCCGCGTCGGGACCGCAGCACCCCCCGCCGCCGCAGCAGCCGGTCTGAGTGCCGGCGGCGACTGCCCCATAGGCGTCGCGAACGGCGGAGCGAATCTGGTCGGGGGTCGAACCGCGCATGATGGCGCCTCCAGTGATATCAGACACCCCTACAGACGGACTGGCCGCCCGAAGGACGCATCGACGGCCCGGCCCGCGCTGCGTCCTCCGGGGCCGGCCACCGTCTGTTGGAGTGACACCGGGCTGAACCCGCCTTGACACTCCGGCATCTCAGTGCACTATAGTTGCGACTGCCAACAAATGGCCAGCCCCTCCAGTTCCCGGCGCCAGACCCCCGCGACGCTCGACCGCGATGCCGAGGCCCTCCAGGCGGCCATCGCCGATCTGGTGCGCGTCTACCAGTTCCGCGATCGCGACCGCATCTGCTGCCACGACGTCTCGGTCACCCAGTGCTACGCGCTCGAGACGCTGGTCGACCATGGGCCGCTCCGCCTCGGTGCGCTGGCGCAGCGCCTGTTCCTCGACAAGAGCACGACCAGCCGGGTCGTCGCGGCGCTGGTGAAGAAGGGCTACGTCGATCAGCACCCCGATGCCACCGACGGCCGGGCGACGGCGCTCGGCGCCAGCCGCCGCGGCCGGGCGCTGTGTGCGCGCATCGCCGCCGACCTGGTGGCGCAGCAGCGCGAGCTGCTCGAGGATCTGGACCCGGCGGTGCGCGCCGGGGTCGTGGACGTGATTCGCCGGCTCGCCCGCGCCGCCGATGCCCGGTTCCGTACCGGCACCTCCGTCGGCGCCGCCGCCGGATGCTGTGTGCCGGAGGCGGCCCCGCTGGCCGAGGGATGAGTCGCTTCAGGCCAAATGGTTGCTACTGACAATCAAGGAGTGTCCGCCATGTCTCGCTCGTCATTGCCTGTGGTCATCGTTGGGGCCGGACCGGTCGGCCTCGCCGCCGCGGCGCACGTCCTCGAGCGGCGGTTGACACCGCTCGTCTTCGAGGCCGGCGCATCGGCCGGGGCCGGCATCCGCCGCTGGGGGCATGTGCGGATGTTCTCGCCGTGGCGCTACAACGTCGCGGCTCCCGCCGCGGCGCTGCTCGAGCGCGGCGGCTGGGTCCGACCCGCCGGCGACCGCTATCCCACCGGCCGTGAACTGGTGGAGCAGTATCTCGAGCCGCTGGCCGGCACGCCCGAACTGGCGCCCCACCTCCGGTTCGGAAGCCGCGTCGTCGCCGTCAGCCGCCAGGATCACGATCTGATGAAGGACGCCGGACGCGACGCCGCGCCGTTCCTGGTCCGCGTCGCCGCAGCCGACGGGGAACACGATGTGCTCGCCCAGGCGGTGGTCGACGCCTCGGGCACCATCGACACGCCCGGGCCACTCGGCGCGGCCGGCCTGCCGGCGCGCGGCGAGCGGGCAGCCGCGGACCATGTCTTCTACGGCATCCCCGACGTGCTCGGCGCCGAGCGCGCGCGCTACGCGGCGAAGCGGGTGCTCGTCGTCGGCAGCGGGCACTCCGCGTTGAACGCGCTCCTCGATCTCGCGCGGCTGGCCGAGGACGAGTCCTCGACCCACATCACCTGGGCGATTCGGCGCCCGGCGATCGGGTCGCTGCTCGGCGGGTCGCGTGCCGACCAGCTCGAGGAGCGCGGCAAGCTCGGGCACCGCGTTCGCGGCCTGCTCGATGCCGGCCGCCTCGACCTGGTGACCGGCTTTCGACTGGATGCGGTGACGCGCTCTGGCGACGGACTCGTGGCCAGCGCCGGATCCCGACAGTTGCGCGCGGTGGACGAGATCGTCGCCGCCACCGGCTTCCGGCCCGACTGGTCGATCCTCTCGGAGCTGCGCCTCGACCTCGACGCCGCGGTGCAGAGCCCGCGTGCGCTGGCCCCGCTCATCGACCCGAACCTGCACAGCTGCGGCACCGTGCGCCCGCACGGCGCCGAGGAACTCAAGCACCCCGACGCGAACCTGTATGCCATCGGCATGAAGAGCTACGGCCGCGCGCCGACGTTCCTGATGCTCACCGGCTACGAGCAGGCGCGATCGGTGGTGGCGGCGATCGCCGGCGACTGGGACGCCGCCCGGCGCGTCGAGCTGGTGCTGCCCGAGACCGGCGTCTGTTCGACCGACGCCGAGCACGAGGGCGTCAGTTCGTGCTGCGCACCGGCGGCGGTGGCGCCGGTCGCCGTGACCCTCGGCGGTTGGCGGGCGCCGTCGCGCCCGGCCGGCGGCGGGTGCTGCTGATCGCCCAGCCGCGCCGCCGATGCCGCCGCGAGCCGTCGCCGCGCTGGGTCTCGGACAGCTCGTCAACTGGGGCGTCCTCTACTACGCCTTCGCGGTGCTGCTCGAGCCCGTGCGCGCCGAGCTGGAAGTCGCGCCGTGGGTCGTCACCGGGGCGTTCTCGCTGGCCCTGCTCGTCTCGGCGGTGCTGGCCCCGGCGGTAGGGCGGTGGAGCGACCGCGGCGGCGGCGGCGCGGCGATCGTCACCGGCACCCTCGGCGCCGCGCTGCTCCTGGTGGCCTGGGCGCTGGTGTCCGGGGTGGTGGCGCTGTACGTCGTATGGGCCGGGCTCGGCGTGTGCATGGCCACGGCACTCTACGAGCCGGCGTTCGCGGTCGTGACGCGGGCGCACGCCGCCCCCGACACGCGGCTGCGGGCGCTGGCGACCGTGACGTTGTACGGCGGCCTCGCCAGCACGGTGTTCCTGCCGCTGACGGCGCTCCTCGTGGCCCAGGTCGGATGGCGGGTCGCGGCCGGCCTGCTCGCGATCGCGCTGATCGGGTCGGCCGCGCTGAGCGCCTACGCGGTCGGATCGCTTCCATCGGACGGGGGGCGCCCCGCGCCCCGCGATGGCGCGGCACGTCCCCCGGCCGGGCCGGCGTTGGCGGGCCTGACGGTGGCGCTCGGCCTCGCCAGCCTGGCCAGCGCGTCGTTCATCGCCAACCTGATCCCCTCGCTCGGCGAGCGCGGCGTGTCCGCGGGAACCGCGGCCGGTCTCGGCGGCGTGTTCGGCGTGATGCAGCTGCCCGGCCGGGCCCTGCTGGTGAGCCGCCGGCTCTCGCTCTCGGGGCCGGCGCTGCTCGCCGTGAGCCTCGCCCTGCAGGCCGGCGGGCTGGTGATGGTCGCGGCCACCGCCGGCACGGCGAGCATCGCGGCGGGGGTGATGACCTTCGCCACCGGGGCCGGGCTGACCACGCTGGCGCGACCGCACCTGGTGCAGGCGCTGGTCGCGATCGAACACGCCGGAGTGGTCAACGGACGGCTGGCGCGGGCGCAGCTGCTGACCCGCGCCCTCGGCCCCGTCGCCGTGTCGGCGCTCGCTGCCCGGTCTTCGCACTCGGCGGTGCTGGTGGCGCTCGCGGTGTTGCTGACCGCCGCGGCGGTGCTGGCGGCAGGTCCCCGACGCGCCGGCGCCGCGGCCGTGCGTCCTTCCGGGACGGCCGCCGTCTGAAGCAGCGATGCGGTGCACCGGCGTGCCGCCCACCCTCGAGGAGTCACCAATGACCGCCTGGCCCATTCGCTCCGCCGTCGCGATGCTCGTCATCACCGCCCTCACGGCGGGTCTCGCCGCCCAGGATCCGCTGGTCGTCAGTCCGGATGCCTACCGCCTCGAGTTCGAGAACGCCTGGGTGAAGGTGACGCGCGTCGTCTACGCCCCGAAGGCGGTCATCGCGCCGCACTTCCATACCCCGCGGGCGTCGGCGTACGTCTACCTGAGCGACGGCGGTCCGATCGTCTTCAAGCACGAAGGACTGCCATACGCCGGCGTGACCCGGCCGGCGACCAGGGCGGGCAGCTTCCGCGTCTACAAGGGGCTCGAGGAGGTGCACTCGGTCGAGAACCCGACCGACGTGCCGAGCGAGTTCCTGCGCGTCGAGTTCAAGACCGTGCCGCTCGACGAGGCGTCGCTGCGCGGCAAGTTCTTCCGCGACGACCCGCCGGCGACCGCCACTGGCAGCCGTGTCCAGTTCGAGAACGCACACGTGCGGATCAGCCGTGTCCACGTCGCGGCGGGCGGCACCATCGACCTGACGACCGAGTCGATGCCGGCGCTGGTCGTCGCCCTGGCTCGGGCGTCGCTGGCCGACGGCGGCACGGCACACCGCGAACTCGGGATCGGGCAGACCGGCTGGCTGGACGCCGGCACGGCCGCCGTGGTGCGGGCGGGTGTGGCGGCGTGGACCGAGGTGCTGCGGTTCGACTGGAAGACCGGACCCGTCGACACGCGCTGACCGGGCAGGAGACATTTGTAACGCCGATGTAACGCCACCTGTGGCACACTCGCCGTCGCGCCCGGCGCCCGGGCGGAGGAGTGCCGCGTGGCCGCGTTTCGTCTGATCCCCAAGGAAGAGAAGTTCTACGCCGATTTCATCGCCCTCGCCGACCGCATCGTCTCGGGAGCGACCCTGCTCGAGAAGATGCTGGCGACCGATCCCCCGGCCTGGGACATGGGCATCGAGATCAAGCAGGTGGAAGAGGCCTGCGACTCGCTGACCCACGAGATCATCCAGCGGCTGAACCGCACCTTCGTCACCCCGATCGACCGCGAGGACATCTACCAGATCGCCAAGTCGCTCGACGACGTCATGGACGCCATCGACGCCGCCGCCGGCGTCGTCCGCCGCTACCGCATTCCGACGATGCCCTACGGCGCCCGCGAGCTGGCGTCGCTCATCTGGCGCTCGGCGATGCAGGTCAAGGTGGCGGTCGAGGCGCTGGAGAAGAAGTCCGGGGTCCACGAGCGTACGGTCGAGATCAACCGGCTCGAGAACGCCGCCGACACCCTCCACGACGAGGCCCTGCGCCGGCTGTTCGAGCTGGAGAAGGACGCCGTCACGATCATCAAGTGCAAGGAGATGCTCGACCTGCTCGAACTGGCCACCGACGCCTGCGAGGACGTCGCCAACGCGCTCGAAAGCGTCGTCGTCAAGCACGGGTAGGCCGGCGGAATGGACTTCTCGATCGTCGTCGTCATCGTCGCCGTCGCCCTCGTCTTCGACTACATCAACGGCTTTCACGACGCCGCCAACTCGATCGCCACCGTGGTCTCGACGCGGGTGCTGTCGCCGGGCAAGGCGGTGGTGTGGGCGGCGTTCTTCAACTTCGCCGCGATCTTCATCTTCGGCACCGCCGTGGCCCGCACCATGGGCTCCGGGATGATCGATCTCGCGGTCGTCACCAGCGCGGTGGTGCTCGGCGGCCTCATCGGCGCCATCGTCTGGGACCTGATCACCTGGTATTACGGCCTGCCGACCAGCTCGTCGCACGCCCTCATCGGCGGCTACGCCGGGGCGGCGGTGGCCAAGGCCGGGCCGGTGGCGATCATCGCCGCCGGCTGGACCAAGACCCTGCTCTTCATCGTGCTGTCGCCGCTCATCGGCCTGTGCCTCGGCTTTGCGGTGATGGCGGCGAACTTCTGGCTGTTCCGTGACGCGGCGCCGTCGCGCGTCGACGGGCTGTTCCGGCGGCTGCAGCTGCTGTCGGCGGCGCTGTTCTCGCTCGGCCACGGCGCCAACGACGCCCAGAAGACGATGGGGATCATCGCCAGCGCGCTCTTCGCCGGCGGCTACATCACCACCTTCGAGATTCCGTTGTGGGTCGAGCTGGCCGCCTACACCGCCATCGCGCTCGGCACGCTGTCGGGCGGGTGGCGGATCATCCACACCATGGGCTCGAAGATCACCCGGCTGCAGCCGGTCGGCGGCTTCGCCGCCGAGACTTCCGGGGCGGTGTCGCTGTTTACCGCCACGGCGCTGGGCGTCCCGGTGAGCACCACCCACACCATCACCGGGGCGATCGTCGGCGTCGGGGCGACGCGGCGCCTGTCGGCGGTGCGCTGGGGCGTCGCCGGCCAGATCGTCTGGGCCTGGGTGCTGACCATCCCGGCCTCGGCGCTGATCGCCGCCGCCACCTATTACCTGCTCGGCGCCGCCGGGCTCACCTAGCGGGCCCGGGCTTCACGCCTCGCCGGCGGCCGGTGGCGCGACAAGCGGCAGCCAGAGCTCGAAACGCGCACCGCCGCCCGGCCGGGGCGCCGCCTTGACCCGGCCGCCGTGCAGTTCGGTCAGGTGCTTGACGATCGCCAGACCGAGCCCGGTGCCGCCGGGCCGGCCGCGCGACTTGTCGACCCGGTAGAAGCGTTCGAACACCCGGACCAGGTCGTCGGGGGGGATACCCGGGCCGGTGTCGGCCACCTGGATGCTCAGGCCGTCGCCGGCGAGCTCGCCGCGGATGTCGATGCGGCCGTCGTTCGGCGTGTAGTTGACGGCGTTTTCGACCAGGTTGCGGACGATGTCGTGGACCTTGGCGGCGTCGAGCCACAGCGTCGGCATCGGCGCCGCCTCCACCGACACCACCAGCCCTTTATCGGCGATCCCCGGCGCCAGATCGTCGACGACGCCGCGCAGCAGCGCCGGCAGATCGGTGGGCGTACGGTCGAGCGACTCCTGGCGGGCATCGAGTCGCGCCAGGCGCAGCAGGTCCTTCACCAGCCGTTCCATCCGCGCCGAGTGACGCTGGATGATCTCGAGGAAGCGCTGCCGCGCCTCGGGATCGTCGCCGCTGTCGATGAGCGCCTCGGCGTAGCCCTTGATGGCGGTCAGCGGCGTGCGCAGTTCGTGCGAGACGTTGGCGACGAAGTCGCGCCGGATCTGGTCGGCGCGCTTCAGGTCGGTGACGTCGTGCAGCACCAGGATCGCGCCGCGCCCGGTGGCGACCACCGGGGCCAGGCGGGCGATGAGGTCGCGCGGGCCGTCGCGGCTCACCGCCAGCTCGAAGGTCTGGGGCGGTCCGCCGCCCAGCACCGACGCGAAGTGCTCGGCGATGCCGGGGCTGCGGATCGCCTCGACGTAGGGGCGGCCGACGGCATTGCCTTCGACGCGCAGCATCCGGCGGGCCGCCTCGTTGACCACCTGCAGACGGCCCGATTCGTCGACGACCAGCACGCCTTCGACCATGCTGCCGAGGATGGCCTCCATCCGGGCGCGATCGCGGGCCAGGGCATCGACGCGCCGGCCCAGCTCGTGGATCGCCGCGTCGAGCGCCCGGGCGGCGGTGCCGAGGTCGTCGTCGCCGTAGTCGGGGCCGGGCCGCGACAGGTCGCCGAGCGCGTAGCGGCGGCCGACGTCGGCGATCGCGCGGGCGCGGGCGCGGTGACGGGCGGCGAAGGTCGACGACGCCAGCACGGCGAAGATCGCGCCCAGACCGACCGCCAGGCCGGCGGCGCCGAGCTCGACCTGCCCGGTGACGAGCAGGAACAGCAGCGCCACCACCACGGCGCCCAGCCCGGCCGTCAGTATCGCGCCACGGACCTCGAGGCGCATCGGGCGTCAGCGCCGGCCCGGCGGCGCGGGCACCGTCGGGGCCGGGTCGAGCAGCTTGTAGCCGAACTGCTTCACGGTGACGAGCGCCTCGGCCAGGAACGGCAACTTCTCGCGCAGGCGCCGCACGTGCACGTCGACCGTCCTGGTCCCGCCGGTATAGGCGTAGTCCCACACGTCGGAGAGCAGCAGGTCGCGCGACAGCACGCGGCCGCGGTGCTGCAGCAGGTACTGCAACAGCAGGAACTCCTTGGCGGTGAGCTTCACGTCGTGGCCGTCGGCCTTGACCTGGTGACGATCGACGTCGACGGTCAGCGGTCCGTAGGCCAGCGTGCCGCTGACCGGCGCCGGGCGATGGGCACGGCGCAGCAGCGCCCGCACCCGGGCCACCACTTCACCGGGGCTGAACGGCTTGGTGATGTAGTCGTCGGCGCCCAGCTCCAGGCCGACGATGCGATCCGACTCCTCGGCCTTGGCGGTGAGCATGATCACCGGCACCGCCGCAGTGGTCGGATCGGCGCGCATGGCGCGGCAGACGTCGAGGCCGTCGAGGCCGGGCAGCATGACGTCGAGAATCACCAGGTCGGCCGGCGTGCCGCGCAGGCGCGGCATCACCTCGCGTCCCGACCCGGTCACGTCGACGTCGAAGCCGGCCTTCTCGAGGTAGTGGCGGACCAGGTCGGCGATGTCGGCGTCGTCTTCGGCGACGAGGATACGACTCATGCCGACGAAAGTATACGCCGCGGTGGCGGCGCGGTCGGTGTCGGCCTGGCCACGTCAGTCGTCGTCGTCGCGACGGACGCCGACGACGTCCCACGCGGTGCCGTGGCGCCGGAAGTGGACGACCACCGGGCGCCGCCAGATCGGGAACGACGGGTGGCGGGTGTGGATCGCCACCTGCACGAATGCCCCGCCCAGCACCTCGGCGGGCGCGCTGGCCCGCTCGGTGGTGACCGACTGCGGGGCGCCGCCGACCGGCGTCGCCACGCCGGTGGCGTTGTCGAAGCGCGACCAGACGATCTCGTAGCCCTCGGGCGCCGACGCCCGCCGGGTCGCGGTGGCGGCGTTGCCGAAGGTGAGGGTGCCGTCGGCCGCCAGGGCGAAGTCGACGACCGGGTTCACCGCCGTGAGCCACTGCAGGCCGACCTTGTCGCGGCGGGCGATGATGACGTCGCCCAGGTAGTCGGTGGCGCCCTGGTTCGAGTACTCCGCGGTACGGACCACGGCGCGGATGGCCTCGTCGGAGACGGCCATCACCCGGCGGGCGGCCCAGAACAGGTCGTCGGCGCGGGCGTTGTCGAACGCCGCGTTGGGGTATTCCGGCTTCCATTTGTCGGGCCAGAAGTAGGCCGCCTCGATGTTGCCGACGGCGGGGAACTCGGGGTAGCGCACCTTGATCCACGGCCGCACCCAGAAGCCCAGCGACAGCATGGTCAGGAGGGTCGGCCTGGCTTCCCAGATGTACTCGTTGCCGGCGCGCGCGACCTGCGCGGTGACACTGGCGCTGCCCAGCGTCGAGCCGAAGTCGATGAGGTGGTGGCGCACGATCGTCCGTCCGCCGACCTCGACCAGGGTGTCGAGCGTGTTGATCGATCGGGAGTCGTCGTGGTTCAGCCACGCCGAGAAGGCGCGCAGGCCGCGCAGCTCGCGGCGATGCTCGTGCGGAAAGATGTCGTTGGGGTCGTCGGGCCGGGTGCCGAAGTACTTGAAGGGGCCCACCGGCGTACCGGCCAGGGCGCGGCTGGCGATGACACGGAACTGACCGTCGCCGAGCCGGGCGCCCTTGGCCAGGAACTCGTCGACGTCGGTCCGGGTGAGCTGCCGTCGCTTGCCGAGGGCGTCCTTGAAGGTGGCCGTCTCGGCAATCACGAGCGTGTCCGGATTGAGGACGGCCGGGTAGTTTTCCGGCACGTTGTAGCCGAGCGCCCAGAACAGCTTGGTCGCGATCAGCTCCGCCCCGGTGGCCATCTCGGGGTTGGACGGCGGGTCGAACTTGATGAACCAGATCGTGCCGGCGGTGTCGCGCACCGTGAATCCCGGGGTGATGCCGTCGCTCTTGCCGGAGACGATCGTCCACGGGCCGGGCGCCGGCGGCCCCGACACGTTGGAACCTCGGGCGATCTCCGCGACGGTCGGCGGCCGCGCTGTCAGCAGACGGTTGGTGAACCAGCTCGAATCGGGCACCTCGTCCACGGTGTTGACGTTCACGGCGCGCTGCGGGGTGTGGTCGCCACGGTTGAGGAACGAATTCTCCAGGAAGTCGTAGGGATCGCTCAGCTCGTGGGCGACGACGCCGGCGGCGTCGCGGCTCTCGGGGTCGGTCGGCAGCGGGTCGTCCGGATAGAAGACCGGGCCGGCGCCGCGGCCGACGGCGCCGGCGACCGCGGCGAGGACCAGAACAGCAAGGATGCGGCGAGCCATGACCTCTCTCTCGCGCTAGTAGACCGGGCCCATGCGGATCCACACCCGCCGGCCGCCGTTGCCGCCGAGCGCGGTGTCGATGCGCAGGAACACCCGCCGATTGGTGTTGAAACGGAAACCGAGGCCCCAGGCGGTGCTGAACGCCCGCGGGGTCACCGCCGTCCACGACGGCGCCGCCTGGCCGGCGTCGGCGAACAGCGCCAGGTCGAGGCCGGAGAACGCCTCCCAGCGGTACTCGGCGCTGGCGCTGACGATGGCCGCGTCGCGGAACCGGAAGTCGCGCTGGCCGCGGACCGACCGCTGGCCGCCGACGGTCGGCATCAGGAAGAAGGGCACCCGTGCCTCGCCGATCGGGTCGACCTTCGAGGCCACGACGTTGACGGCGAACGTGCGCTTCTTGTCGAAGATCGGGAACACCTGCATCGCATTGAGATCGATGCGGTTGAAGTCGAAGTCGCTCGACTGCGTGCCACGGTAGAGGCCGAAGGCGGCGCGGTAGAGACCGCCGCCGCGCGGGTTGCCGCGCTGGTCGCGGGTGTCCACTCCGGCCACCGCCTGGGCGAAGCGCAGGTCGGGCGTCCGGTCCAGGCCCGGCGCGGTGGTGTCGTCGAAGCGCTCCTCGATGCTGGGGAACCGCGGATCGGTGCCGCCGCGCACGTCGAACGTCTGCAGGCCGGCACTGCCGCCGACCACCAGCCACGGCAGCGGCCGGCCTTCGGCGCCGAACGACACGTCGACGCCGCGCAGGCCGAAGCTGATGCGATCCTCCGCCAGGCTGGCGGGGCCGATGCCGAAGAAGTCCTCCTGGGTGTAGTCGTACCAGCGCACGCCGGCGCGCAGGTCGAGCGGCGAGCCCATCGCCCGCGGCAGCGTCACGCTGGCCCGGGCGAGCTTGTAGGCGCGCAGGGTGTAGGTGAGTCCGGTGTCGAGCACCACCCGGCCGCGCGCCGGCCGCCGGCGATAGCCGGCGCCGATCCCCCAGCTGCTCCCCAGCGTGACGCCGCCCAGGGCCGGGTAGAGCCCTTCGGGCGGATTCAGCCGTTCGATGATCCGGTGCTCCTCGACGAAGATCATCGCCCGCTCGATGGCGGGGCGGCTCGGCGGTTCCAGATGCTGTTCGCGCTGGGCCCGGGCCTGCGCCAGCGCTTCGGCGCGCGTCGAGGGTTCGACCGCCTGCGCGCCGGCGATCGCCGGTCCCGACGCGCAGCACAGCACGACGGCGGCGACGAAGAGCTTCATCAGCGGAATTCTAGCGCCACCAGCGGGTAGGATACAGCGATGGGAGTGACACGCTTCGGCGGGTGGCGGCAGCTGGGCCTGGCGGCAGGGGCCACGGCCTGCCTGGCGGTGCCCGCCGCGACGAGCCAGACGCTGCGCCAGCCGCTGGCCGTGACCGCCGTGCCGCCGGGTGGGGCGGCGACGGTGCGGACGGCACACCTCACCGTACAGGCCGCCGCCAGTGTCGCGGCGCTGGCCCCCGGGGATCGCGTCACGCTCTCGGTCGACGTCACGCCGCGGCCGGGAATGCACGTCTACGCGCCGGGGCCGCACGACTACCAGGTCGTGACCTTCACGGTGGACGACCGCCCGTGGCTGCGCGTCCGGCCGCTGCGCTATCCGCCCGCCGAGATCTACCACTTCGTGCCGCTCGACGAGCGCGTGCCGACCTACGGCAAGCCGTTCACCCTGGGCCAGGACCTGGCCGTGCTGGCGACCCCGGCGGCGCGCCGGGCCCTGGCCGGCCGCAAGGACGTGACCATCCGCGGCACGCTCGAATACCAGGCGTGTGACGACCGCATCTGCTACGCGCCGGCCACGGTCCCGCTCGAGTTCACGCTCGACCTCGCTCCCGGCAGCGGCCGCTGAGCGGCGCCGCGCTCAGCGCGCGAACATGTCCACGTAGTCGTCCATGGCCGCCTGGACGACCTTGACGGCGTGGGCGCGGCCGTAGACCTTGGCGATGCTGACCAGCGGCTTCTCGCCGGGCACCAGCCGGTAGGTCAGGAAGTAGTGCTGCAGGCGCTCGACGAGCACGGCCGGCAGGTCGCGCAGGTCGCGGGCCGCGCCCCACACGTAGTCGCCGTCGAGCACGCTGATGATCTTGTCGTCGGCCTCGCCGCGGTCGACCATCTGCAGTCCGCCGATGACCCGGGCGCGGACGATGATCTCGTTGCGGGCGATCGCCCGCTCGCTCAGCACGCAGATGTCCAGGGGATCCTCGTCGCCGCGGGTCGCGCCCGGAGCGAGCCGGCGGACGCGGTCGCCACAGTAGGTGCGCGGCACGAAGCCGTAGAGGCTGGGATGCTGCGCCGAGGAGCGCTGCGGGCGGTCGACCCGCAGGTAGCCGGAGGTCTTGTCCACCTCGTACTTCATGAGGTCGAACGGGGTGATCTCGATGTAGGCGTTCAGCAGGCCCGGCGGTTCGGGCCCGACCTCGAGGCCGTGCCAGGGGTGCGGGCGGAAGTGATTGATGGCGGCGGGCGCAATCGGCGCGCCTGTCGCCGCCGGGCGCGGGCGTCGTGATGGCATCGTCAGATGATAGCGGCTGGCGGCTAGCGGCTAGCGGCTGGCGGCTGGTGGGCGGGCAAGGCCGTGCTTGAAGCCTTCCGGGACGACGCGTTACGCTTCGGCGCCCGCACCTGGAGATCCCATGCCCGCCACTGCATCCGTCCGCACCGCCGTCGCCGCGATCCTCACCCTCACCGTCGCCGCCTGCGGTGGCGGCCCGCCGGCTCAGGCTCCCGTCGACGCCACCGTGTTCGAGGGCGCGCGGGTGATCGTCGGGGACGGCAGCGCCCCGATCGAGAACGCCACCGTCGTGGTCAGCGGCGGCCGGATCACCCAGGTCGGGCCGGCGGCGTCGGTCACCGCACCGGCGGGCGCGACACGCGTCGATCTGGCCGGCAAGACCGTGATGCCGACCATCGTCGACACCCACGTCCATCTCGGCACCACCCGCGAGGCGCTGGTCGCCGATCTGCGCCGCCGCGCCTACTTCGGCGTCGGCGCGGCGATGAGCCTGGGGCTCGACCCCCCGGGCGACCCGTTCACCGTCCGGGCGGCGCCGCCGGCCGGAGCCGCCCGCTACTTCCTGGCCGGACGCGGCATCACGATGCCCGAGCCGGGGCGCACCGACGTTCCCTACTGGGTGAAGAGCCCCGACGATGCCCGCGCCGCCGTCAAGGAACAGGCGGCGTTGAAGGTCGACTTCATCAAGATCTGGGTCGACGCGCGCGACGGCAAGTACGAGAAGATGCCGCCGCCGATCTACTCGGCGGTGATCGAGGAGGCGCACGCCGCCGGCCTGCGGGTCGCCGCCCACATCTTCAACCTGTCGGACGCCAAGGGCCTGCTCGAGGCCGGCATCGACGCCTTCGCCCACGGCATCCGCGACGTCGACGCCGACGACGAGGTCGTCGCGCTCATCAAGGCCCGGCCCGACGTCGTGCTCATCCCCAACATGCCCGACCGCGGCGTCGTCGCCGACTACGGCTGGCTGAAGGGCAGCCTGCCCGACGACGAGGTGGCCAAGCTGCAGGCCGGCGCCACCGACCGACCGCAGGTGCACGCGGCGTGGAGCATCCAGGGCCGCAATCTCAAGAAGCTGTCCGACGCCGGCATGACCATCACCGTCGGCACCGACGGCAACACCGCCTGGGCGCCGCACGTCGAGATGGAGGACATGGTGGCCGCCGGCATGACCCCGGCGCAGGTGATCGTCGCCGCCACCCGCAACGGCGCCGCGTTCCTGCGCATCGAGGACAGCGGCACGATCGCGGCGGGCAAGAGCGCCGACCTGCTGGTGCTCGACGCCAACCCGCTCGACGACATCCGCAACACGCGGCGGATCGCCGCGGTCTACCTGCGCGGCCAGGCCGTCGATCGATCGACGATGCCGTAGCGAGGGGGAATTCCCGAGGGCCACGCCCAGTCGCGTCACCGAGACGCGAGCTGACGCGGTATCTCTCTCCTCCTCGCAGCTCGGCTGGCGCACGCTCACCGAGGTGCCTCAGTAGTTCGTGAGCCCTCAAGCGTGCTTGCCATCAATCTCGTCGTCGAGAGACACCCCGCCAGCGCGCGTCTCCTCCCGACGGCCGGGCCAAACGCCGCCGGGCGGCGGTGCACGCCGGTCTCTTCCGGAGTGCCGAGATGATTGTGGGGGATCTGGCGAGGCCGGAGGAAGGGACCGGTCGGCGCCGTCGCCGCTGGCGAGGAGTCTGCCGCGTTCAGTGGTGGTGGCGCTTGTAGAGCTCGACGTCCGCGACGTCCTTGTCCTGCTGGCGCCTGATGCCCTGGGCCATCGAGCGGTCGCGCGACGCCTGGCGCGTGCCGTCGGAGTCCACGGCGAAGAGCGACAGCACGCGTTCGAGGTCGGTGGCCGCGCAGGCCGGGCACGCCGGCGTGTCGCCGGCGCGGACCAGCACCTCGAATTCGCGGCTGCAGGCGCGGCAGCGGTACTCGTAGATCGGCATCGGCGGCGGGCCGCTACTGCTTCTTGTCCGAGGGCAGCGTCGGCACGACGCAGGTGGCATAGCGGCAGTTGTTCGAGTTCTTCGACCCGAGCGCCTCCAGGAACGCCACCGTCTCGGGGAACTGCATGCTGTGCGCACGCGGGCCGTTGGCCATGTCGGCGACCGTATCGCCCTGGTCGCGCCCGGCGTCGCGATCGGCCTGGTTCTCGCCGCCGAAGACGTTGGTGGCGCGGGCGGTGACGTCGGCGCCCATCGCCACCAGGTAGCCGATGAGTGCGTGGTCGGCGGTCAGGGCCGCGCCGTGGAGCGGCGTGTAGCCCTGGCTGTCGCGGGCGTTGACGTCGGCGCTCAGATCCTCGACGAGATACCGCACCGCGGCGAGCCTGGCGTCGGGCTTGACGTTGGTCACCTGCGGCTCGAGGCCATAGCCGGCGGCGACCTGGAGCGGCGTGACGCCGCGGCTCGTGGGCAGGTTGGGATTGGCGCCGGCGGCGGCGAGCAGCCGCATCGCCTCGACGTCGTTGGCCTTGGCGGCGAGCCAGAACGGCGACGCGCCGGACGGATCGACCCAGTCGCCGTGGAAGGTCCGATACCAGGGCTTGCGGACCAGCCGGGCGTTGGGGTCGGCGCCCCTGGCGAGCAGCGCGTCGAGCAGCTCGAGGTGCGTCGTCGCCTCGTCGGCCACCGACGCCGGCGGATACCAGGTGCGCTCCGGCCAGCGGGCGTCCACGGTGGCCCACAGCGGGCCGACGCCGCTCTTGGCGACCAGGTTCGGGTCGGCGCCGTGATCGAGCAGCCACCGGGCGATGTCGAGCCGCCCGTTGACGATCGCCATCGTCAGCGGACTGAGCGCATCGGCGCCCTGGACCAGGTTGACGTCGGCGCCGCCGGCGACGAGCGCCCGCACCACCGCGGCATGGCCCTCGCGGGCGGCGAAGTGCAGGGCGGTCATGCCGCCCATCGCGTCGATGTCGCTCCGCCCGCCTTCGGAGGTGATCTCGCGCGTGCCCTTGCCGCCGGTCTGCGCCTTGTAGCGCGCGCCCATCGTGATGATCGGGCTCACCCGGGTGACCGCGTTCGGATTGGCCTGGCGGGCCAGCAGCGCCGCCACCGCGGCGTCGCGGCCCTCGGCGGCGGCGAACATCAGCGCGGTCTGGCCGTGCGTCCGTTCGGCGGCGTTGACGTCGGCGCCGCGCGCGACGAGCAGGGTCACGGCCGCGACGCTGCCGGCGCCGGCGGCGAACATCAGCGGCGTGGTGCCGTTGGCGTTGGCGCCCACGGCGTCGCCGCCGGCGTCGACGAGCAGCGCCAGCACGGCGGCCTCGCCGGCCCGCGCCGCCATCATCACCGGGGTCAGCCCGCCGAGGCGCGTCGTGGCCGACGGGCTGGCGCCGGCGGCCAGGAGCACGCGGGTCATCTCGGCGTCGCCGTGATAGGCGGCCCAGTGCAGTGCGGTGGCGCCGTCGCCCTGCGCGACGTCCACCGCGGCCTGCCTGGCCACCAGGGTCTTGACCGCGGCCAGATCGTGGCGCATGGCCGCGTCGGCGAGCGGACTCTCCTGCGCTGCCGCCGGCAGGGCGGCGGCCAGCCAGATGGCGAACGCGACGGGCCGGAGACCGCGGCGCATCGCCACTAGATCGCCACCGTGCCGGTGCTGTCGCCGACGCGGTCGGCGTCCACACCCAGCTTGTGCAGCACGGTGAGCAGCACGTTGGCCTGCGGGGTCCGGTCCTTCTCGAGGACGTGGAGGTTGCCGGCGAGCGCGCCGTTGGCGTGGCCGGCCAGCAGCAGCGGCACCCGCCGGTGGCCGTGCACGTTGCCGTCGCCCATCGGGCTGCCGTAGAGCACCAGCGCGTGATCGAGCAGCGAGCCGTCGCCGTCGGGGGTCTGCTTCAGTCTGTCGAGGAAGTAGGCCAGCACCGACAGGTGATAGCGGTTGATCGTGCCCTGGTCCTCGATGGTCGCGGCGCGCTCGCCGTGGTGCGAGGCCGAGTGCCACGGCGTGCTGCAGCCGCTCTCGGCGAAGACGCGGTTGCTGGTGTCGCGGCTCAGCTTGAAGGTCGACACCCGGGTGACGTCGGCGGCGAACGCCAGCACCTGCAGGTCGAACATCAGCTTGACGTGGTCCTCCCAGGAGTCGGGGACGCCCACCGGCGCCGCCGGCAGTTCGCGCTCGGGGCCGTGCGCGGTGTTGTAGGCCTCGATCGCCTGGATGCGACGCTCGATCTCGCGGATGTTCTCCAGGTAGTCGGTCAACCGGCCGCGGTCCTTGGCGTCGAGGTTCTGCTGCAGCGCGGCGATGTCGCGGGTGATGCGGTCGAGGATGCTGCGGTTGACCCGGGTCCGGGCGGCGCGGTCGGCGGCGCTGCCGCCGGTGCCGAACAGCTCCTCGAAGGCCAGGCGCGGATCGCGGATCATCGGCAGCGGGGTGGTCTCGTCGGCCCAGCTGATCGTGTCCATGTAGGCGCAGCTGTAGTTGTAGCCGCAGGTGCCGGAGGCGTCGAGGTTCTCGATGCACAGCTGGATCGACGGCAGCGGTGTGTCCTGGCCGCGGGCGCGCGCGTAGATCTGATCGATCGACGGGCCGTTGCGGATGTCCGAGCCCTCGGTCTGCTTGGGATGGGCGGCGGTGAGGAACACCGCGCTCGAGCGGAAGTGGTCGGCGCCGACCTCCTCGGCGGTGAACGGATCGGCGCCGGTGCAGTCGGTGTGGCTGACCACGGTGAGGTGGTCGCGGAACGGCTCGAGCGGCTTCAGGATCGGCGTGAACTCGAAGTCGCGGCCGACCGCCGCCGGCGACCACAGGTGCTTGGCCGTGCCGTACTCGGTGCTGCCGGCGCTGCCGTGCACCATCTCGATGCCGGTGAACCGCGGCGCCGGCGCCGCCGCCGCCCGCTCGGCCGCCGTGGCCCGCGCCGGCACCATCGCGTCGAGCAGCGGCAGGGCCACCGAGGCGCCGAGGCCGCGCAGGACCGTGCGTCTGGAGAGCGCGCGCTTGGTGAGGAACATCAGGGGTCTCCTACGGGTGCTGCGGCGCGCCGCGGCCGGCCGCCGGGGCGATCGTGTCGGTGTCCGGGGCCAGGGTCCGCATCTGGAACGGCCCGCTGGTGACGATGGCCATCACGTAGGCCGAGAAGCGGTCGCCGCCGCGGGCGCCGCTGCGAGCCACGGCGCGCGCCGCCGGCAGGTCGGTGACGTCGAGGACCCGGCCGAGGGCGTAGGCGAGCAGGTGCTCGGCGAAGCCGGCACGGAAGGCGTCGGCGTGGCTGACCAGGGCGCGCCGGAGGCTGGCCGGCCCGTCGAGCGTCTGGCCGTCGTACAGCTCGCCGCGGGCGTCCACGGGCAGGCCGCCGTCGGTGGCGCGCCAGCGGCCGGTGGCGTCGAAGTTCTCGAGCGCCAGGCCGATCGGATCCATGATCCGGTGGCAGCCGGCGCAGGTCGGACTCCTGCGGTGTTCCTCGATGCGCTCGCGCACGGTGCGGACCTGGGCGTTGTTCACGGCCTCGGTCAGCGGCGGCACGTTGGCCGGCGGCAGCGGCGGCGGGGCGCCGAGCAGCACTTCGAGCACGTACTTGCCGCGCGCCACCGGCGAGGTGCGATTGGCCAGCGACGTCGCGGTGAGGATGGCGCCGCGCCCGACCAGGCCGAAGCGGTTCGGATCGGTGAGCGTCACGCGGCGGAAGCGCGGCCCGGCCACGTCCGGCAGGCCGTAGTGGCGGGCCAGCGTCTCGTCCACGAAGGTGTCGCTGGCGGTGAGCAGGTCGAGCACGCTGCGGTCTTCCCGCACCACGCTGTCGAAGAACAGCTCCACCTCGCGGCGCATCGAGCGGGCGAGGTTGCGGGTGAAGTCGGGGAAGATCGTCGGCTCGGGATGCACGTCGGCCAGCGCGGTGAGGCGCAGCCACTGTGCCGCGAACTGGGTCGACAGGCTGTCGGCGCGCCGGTCGGCGAGCATCCGCTTCACTTCCCGCTCGAGTCCCGCCGGCGTCGCCAGCTCGCCGCGTGCCGCGGCGCTCACCAGCGTGTCGTCGGGCCCGGCGCCCCACAGGAAGTACGACAACCGCGACGCCAGCTCCAGGTCGTGGAGGCGGAAGGACTGGCCGGCGGCGATGCCGTCGGGGACGCGCTCGAAGCGGAAGATGAACTCCGGCCGCGCCAGCGCCGTCTGCGCGGCCAGCCGGATGCCGTGCTCGAAGCCGCCTTCGGCACGGCCGAGGCGATACATCTCCAGCAGCGCGTCGAGGTCGGCGGCCGACGGCGGCCGGCGGAAGGCGCGCCGCGCCAGCGTGGTGACGATCTCGGCGGCGCAGGCCGGCTCGTCGGCCGGCGTCGCCGGCGTGCAGGTCAGCACGTGGCGGCGGCTGGGCGTGTCGGCGACGCCGCGCGGCATGGTGGGGCCGACGATCGTCAGCGTCTGCAGATGGGGCAGCGTCGTCATGCCCGGGTGCAGGCCGACGCTCACGTCGAGGATGGTCTGTTCGACCAGCCGTACCGAGTCCTCCAGCGCGCCGTCGGCCTTGGTGACGAACGCCGCGGCGACCCGATGCGGACCGGCGGTCACCGTGACCGGCGGGGTCACCAGCGGTCCGGTGTTGCCTTCGTAGAGCGGGTCGATGGTGAAGGCGTGCACGCGGCGGCCGTCCACCGAGATTTCCAGCTCCTGGCCCTGCAGCGACTCGGGCAGGTTGCCGCCGATGAGCTCACCCAGGTAGTAGAAGTACAGCTCGCTCTGGAAGGTGTAGGTGCCGTCGGCGGGGAAGTGGTGCACCACGCCGACCCCGCCCCGGGTGCCGAACGGCGTGCCCTCGACGTGGCGCATCTGGTTGACCACCTTGGGCACGTCGTACTTGGCCATCACCGGGCCGACGTCGGGATCGCCGAGCGCCAGGCGCGACACCTTGTCGGCGGCGCGGATGTAGGCTTGCAGCAGCGCCGGCGTCACGGTCAGCGCGTCGGCCATGTTGTCGAACGCGCCGGTGCGGGCGTCGGGCGGCAGCAGCGCCGACACGTCCACGTCGAGGCCGAGCACGTCGCGCACCGCGGCGCGATACTCGCGGCGGTTGAGGCGGTGCAGCTCCGGGGCCTTGTAGTACGGCTGCGTCGCGGCCATCTCGTCGAGGCGCGTGGCCAGGGCGCTGCTGAAGGCGCGCAGGTGCCCGGCGTCGGGTCGCCGGGCGCCGGCCGGCGGCATCAGCCCGGCGCGCACCTTGCGGATCACGTCCTCGGCGCGGCGCGCGTTCTCGCCGGGGCGGGCGACGTCGAGTTCGGTCCAGGAGAACCCTCCGCTCTTGACCCGGTCGTTGTGGCAGCCGACGCAGTAGCTCTGGACGAACGCGCGCTGCGTCTCGACGGTGGTGGGTGCCGCCGCCGGCTGCGCCGGCTCGACGCGGGCGGCGGGACGCACGCCGAGCAGCATCGCCCCCACGACGAGGCCGCCGACGACGTGTGCCACCCTCATGCTCGCCCCTCCGGGCCCCGCCGGCGACACGCCAACCGGCGCGGGGTGGGCCGATTGTACGGCCGATTCAGCCGGCTGGCGCATGGAGGCGAGGCGGCTGGCTGCCAGGGTCGAGCTACCGGATCGCGAAACAGAAGAGACGCGGCGCCGGCGCGCCCGTTGCGGGGCCGGCGGCCGCGCACGAGGCGGTGCGCGCTGCGTTCCAGCCGGCACCGGGGCCGCCGGCGGCGGCCTCTCCGGTCGTGTCGGTCCAGTTGCCGCAGGTCCGGTCGATCGCCGCGGTGCCGTCGGCCAGGGTGCCGGTGAAGACGACCGCATCCGCAGGGACGGCCGCTCCGCTCTCGGTGAGGGCCAGCGTGGGATCCAGCGCCGGCCGGCGGTGCAGATCGATGGCGCCACGGGCCACCAGGCGGCCGGCGGCGTTGTACCAGGGGCCGGCACCGATGCGATCGCCGGCATTCACCGCCGCCGCGCCCTCGAAGCTGGAGCTGAGATACGCGCGCCAGGTCCGATCGCCGGCCGAAGCCGCCTCCGCCAGGGTCTGGCAGAGGCGATCGGCGCCCGCCAGCCCGCCGAGATGGCCACCGCGCGGCACGCCCAAGCTGGTGACGAAGAACGACATCCGGTTGGCCGCCGGCGGAATCGGCGCCGCCTTCGGCGCGGTGATGGCGGCCAGGTCGGCGACGATCCGCTCGGTGCCGCGTTCGACGATCGCCACCTGACTCTTCGGATCGGCGAAGTGGAAGGTCGAGCCGTCGGGCAGGGTGGCCGAGGTGAAGGTGAAGTGCGACGGGAAGGCGGCCCGCACCTGCGGCGTGATCTCGCGCCCGGCGGCATCGAAGGCGGCGCCGAAGTCGTTGCGCGCGCCACCGCCCTCGGGCTTCACGTGACAGGCGCCACAGCCGTCCACGCCGGCCTTGCGCATCGGATCGTTCTGGTAGCGCAGCAGGAACTCGGGCCGCGCGGCGGCCGGAGCGGCCGCCCACGCCACGGCGAGCGCCGTTGCCACGGTCACGACGAACCAGCGGCCCACACGCATCGCGGCGAGTGTACGTCGAGTTCCCATCCAACGAACGGTTTCAGCGCACTCCGCCTGCTAGTGCCTTGACATGAAACAGGGGGGGGGGGAGTAGGCTCACGAAGCTCCCTCGGTTGCCGCTACTCCCCCGGAAAGCGGGCGTCCCAATGGCGTACGACCGGGCGTTGATCTTCGAACAGATCCAAAGCGAGCTGGGTCAGCGGCCGCGGGCCCTCCTCCCGCAGGTGGCCAGAGCCGTCCGTGTTGAACGGCATCTCGTCGAGGAGGCATGTCGAGCTCACGGTGTGACCTTTGCGATGCTCAAGCGGCAGGTCGCCTTCTCCATCGCGTGCGATCTCCTCGCGACATCGTCAGGGTCGACCGCGCTGAAGGAGATCGCCGCCGCTCTTGGCTATCCGCCGCGTTCCTTCTCGCGGTTCATCCAGTCGATGTGTGGCATATCCCCATCAGCTCTGAGAGCGCACTTGCGTCGCGCGCGACGCACCTCGTCTCAGCGGCTGCCAACTCCGACCAGTCTTCCGCCAGGTTCGACCCTCGATTCGCATTGACGGGTTGCCTGCGAAGCTTTCAAATGGCTGACGCATCCCCAAGACACGGGCATAGGAAGGGAGGCAGCCATGCTCACACTCATGCGAGCCCTCGCGACGCTCTCGGCGACCCGCACGCTCTTCCTCTCTCTCACCATGGCGATGATGATCCTGGCCTTGGGAGGCGACGCCTTTGCCAGTCAGCCGTGGACGTGCGACTCGTGCTTCTACGTCTACTGCTCGAACCCTCCCGCGTGCGAAACCTGTGGTGTCTGGGAATCGTGGGACACGTTCTACTACAACGGCTACTGCATGATGCGTGGAGAGGGTCGCTGCATCTACATGGGCGACGCTGGCGGTCCCTGCGCGCAGTGTGACCAGCGCTGGATGCAGGAGTGCCTGATCTGCGGGCAGTAACCCGCGAATCACACGGCGACAGGAGGTGCGATCATGCCGGGAATCACGCGTCTCTCACTGCTGATGATCGGTCCTGCCATGGCGTTCGGTGTGCTACAGGCAGCGAAGCCGCTGCGCGCGCCTGCCGGAGCGACCATCCAGCCCCCCGGCCAAACGCGAGAGTACGTGCAGCAGCCCTCGGAGTGGGTGCCTTTCTCGGCACACATCCGCCGGGTCAATGCCGCCGATGGCTTCGTCTCGGTAGGCCGCTTCTATCGATCGTCGAACGGCTCGACACGAAGCGACACCGGTCCGTCGCTGGATCAGATCGACACCATCGGCATCAAGAACATCGACCGCGTCGCGTTTTACCTCTGGTCGATCAAGCTGGGATGGAGTCAGCAGCCGATGAGCCTCCCCCCCGATGGCTGGACGCCCGGTCTGATCGTGTTCAACGACGCCATGACGAGAGTGCCCGAGCGTGTCGAGGGATTCGAGCTGATTCGGCACGATGCGCCGCCGTTCACGGTCTTTCGCGCGCCGCAGTTGAACATGTTCGACGTGATGCGGCTCATCCCGTGCCAGTTCAACACGGCCCTCATGTGCGGCACGTGGTTCTCGAACTTCGTCGTCGGTGAGCAGCCCGCCGAGCTGTTCGCGCCGCCGGAGGGGCAGCCAATCGCCTACAACCCGCAGCCCGGCGGCATCGTGCCGCATCAGCCGCGGCGGCCGTGAACCCGGCTCGTCGGGGTGGCGTGCTGACGAGCCGGCGGGTCGCGACGTGCTGCGTCGCATCGGTTTCGACCCGTACCTGGCGTGAGCCGCCGGCCCGGCTCAGGCCTTCGGCGACGGCTCGATCCGCCCGTCGAGCACCGCCCGCACCCGCGCCAGCAGGTCGTGCCGGCTCACCGGCTTCATCACCAGCTCGGCGCCTACCGCGGTCAGCCAGTCGGTGCCGATGGTGTCGGCGCTGTAGCCGCTCAGGAAGATCGCCGGCAGGTCGGGCCGCAGTGCCCGCATCCGCGTGAACACCTCCGGGCCGTTCAGCCCCGGCATCACCGCGTCGAGCATCACGAGATCCACGGCCGCCGGATCGCGCTCGAAGGTGGCCAGCGCGTCGTGGCCGTCGGCGGCGTCGAGCACCCGGTAGCCGGCGCCCTCCAGGATGCGCCGCGTGACGTCGCGCACGGCGTCGGTGTCGTCGGCGAGCAGCAGCGTCTCGGTGCCGCCGCGCGGGACCGCCGCCGCCGGCGGGCCGGCCGCCGGCACGGTGTCGTCGCTGGCCGGCAGGTGGATGCGGAACGTCGTGCCCTGGCCCGCCGCGCTGTCCACCCGGACGAAGCCGCCGTGCTGCTCGACGATGCCGTAGACCACCGCCAGGCCGAGTCCGGTCCCGCCGCTCTGGCTCTTGGTGGAGAAGAACGGCTCGAAGATCCGCGCCCGCACCTCGGCGGTCATGCCGGTGCCGGAGTCGGTGACGGTCAGCACCACGAAGCGGCCGGGACGCGCCCACGGGTTGGCGGCGGCGAATTCGGGGGTGATCGTCGTCTCGCTCGTCGCCAGCGCCAGGCGGCCGCCGTCGGGCATGGCGTCGCGCGCGTTGAGGCACAGGTTGAGCAGCACCTGCTGCAGCTGCCCGTGATCGGCGCGCACCAGCGGCAGCCGGCTGGCCGGCGCGAACTCGACCGCGATTCGCTCGGTGAGCGTGCGCCGCACCAGCGGCAGGAAGCCGGCGACGACGTCGGAGATCGCCGTCGGCTCCAACGCCACCGGCTGGCGCCGCGAGAAGGTGAGCAGCTGGCGGACGAACCCGGCAGCGCGCTGCGTCGCCTGCTCGGCGGCCTCGAGCTCGGCGGCCAGCGCCGGCGCCGAGCGCCGGGCTTCCTCGATCGCGAAGGTCAGGTAGCCGCCGACCGCCTGCAGGACGTTGTTGAAGTCGTGGGCGATGCCGCCGGCCAGCTGGCCCACCGCCTGCATCTTCTGCGAGTCGCGCAGCTGCTGCTCCAGGCTGGCGCGGCGGGCCTGGGCGTCGTTGCGCTCGGTCAGGTCGCGGAGATACGCGGTGAAGAACGGCTCGCCGCCGTCGGGCGCGGCGGCGACGGCCAGCTCGCACGGGAACTCGCCGCCGTCGGCGCGCAGCGCCATCACCTCCAGCCGGCGGCCGAGGATCCGCGACGCGCCGGTGGTGAGGTAGCGGCGCATCCCCTCGCGGTGTGCGGCGCGATCGCGCTCGGGCACCAGCACGTCGGCCAGCTCGCGGCCCAGCACCGCCTGGCGCCGGTGGCCGAACATCCGCTCGGCCGCCGGGTTGAACTCGACGAGCCGGCCGGCGGCGTCCATCGACACGATGGCGTCGAGCGCCGACTCGAGCATCGCCGTCTTGCGGGCCTCGTTGGCGGCCAGTTCGGCCCGGTTGGCGGCCTCGACGCGGCGGCGGTGGCGGATGCCGGCGACGAGCATCGCGGCCGACAGCGTCGAGAGGATGGCCGCCGGGCCGAGCCGGCGCGGTTCGATGCCGGCCAGCCCCCAGCCGGCGCCGCCGATCACCGCCAGGTTGAGCACGGCGAAGGCCACCGTCGCCCGTTCGCCGAGCAGGATGCTGGCGCCCACCACGTCGAGCACCAGGTAGGCGAGCATCAGCTCGGGCAGCAGCACGGTGGCGGTGGCCAGGCGCACCGTGACCGCCAGCGGCGCCAGCAGCAGGGTCATCGCCGCCGCTGCCCGCGTCCAGCCGCGCCGCGCCAGGATCAGCGCCGCGACGATGACGGCGTCGCGGACCAGGACGATCCACCCGGTCCAGCCGACGAAGCTCGAACCGGTGGCCAGGTTGAGCAGATCGTAGGCGGTGCCGACCACCAGCACCGCCGGCAGCAGCCAGGTGAGCACGGCGGCGCGCCGCCGATCCTCGAAGGTGGCAGGTGTCGCCAACGCCGGGTGCGGGCCGCCGCCGGTGGTCACGGGCGCGTCCTCCGTATGGTCCCGAGTGTCGCCGCGGTCAGGCCGCCGCGCTCTCCGTTTCCCGCACCTTGCGGCCCTGGATCCAGAAGACGATCGCCGCCAGCATCAGCAGGCTGCCGTTCAAGGCGATCACCGCCGGCACCGAGGTGGCGGTGGCGACGTTGCCGCTGACGAAGTTGCCGAGCGGCGAGGCGCCGCGGAACGCCACCATGTAGATGCTCATCACCCGGCCGCGCATCTCGTTGGGGGCGATGAGCTGGACGAGCGAGGTGGTCATCGAGAAGGTGGCCACCAGCAGCCCGCCGCCGAGGAACAGCAGCAGCTGGCTGAGCCACAGCTGGCGCGAGAACGAGAAGGCGATCATCACCGCGCCGAAGGCGGCGACGCCGCCGAGCAGCGTGCGGCCCATCGCCCGCGACCGGCCGATCCAGGCGATGGTCAGCGCGCCGGCGACGGCGCCGATGCCCGAGAACGCCATCAGCCGGGTGTAGAGCCCGACGTCCTGCTGGTAGATGTCCTTGACGATCACCGGCAGGAAGGTGAGCAGCGGCAGGCCGAGGAAGGCGGCGACGAAGCCGAGGATGGTCAGCAGCACCAGCTGCGGCTCGCCCTTCACGTAGCGCAGGCCGCCCTTCATCTCGTCGATCATCCGCTGCTGGTTGGCGGGGGGGATGTGCTTGACCCGCAAGGCCATCAGCGCCGCGATCACGAACAGGAACGAGACGCCGTTGAGGCCGAAGCACGCCACCATGCCGAAGGCGGCCAGCGCCGCTCCGGCGATGAGCGGGCCGACGACGCGGGCCAGGTTGAACTGGATCGAGTTCAGGGCGACGGCGTTGGGCAGGTGCTCCTTGCTGACCAGCGACGGGATGAGCGACTGGTAGGCCGGGCCGCCGAACGCCTGGGCGATGCCGGTGATCGCCGACAGGCCGATCACGTGCCAGATGCGCACGACGTCGAAGTAGACGAGCAGCGCCAGCACGAACGCGGCCGACATCTGCGTGTACTGCGACATCAGCAGCAGCTGGCGGCGATCCTTGCGGTCGGCGACCACGCCGCCGACCAGGGTGAGGAGCAGGATCGGCAGCTCGCCGACGAACGAATCGAGGCCGAGGAAGAACGCCGAGCCGGTGCCGGTGAGCGTGACGATGAGCCACGCCTGCGCCACCTTCTGCATCCACGTGCCGATGCTGGAGCCGAGCGCGCCGGTCCACAGCAGCCGGAAGTCGCGGTGGGTGAGCGCGACGGCGAGGCGGCGCACGGCCGCGACGAGATGTGCCTGCAAGGCAGGGTGATCTTAACAGGCCCGGCCACGTCCCCGGGGCGCCATCTTCCCCATACTCGTGAATATGGGTAATATGGGTTCATGAAGACGACCCTCGACATCGCCGACGCCCTGCTCGACCGGGCCAGGCGTCACGCCCGCAAGACCGGACGGCCGCTGCGGGCGGTGGTCGAAGACGGGCTGCGGCGGGTGCTCGACGCCCCGGTTGCCGCCACGGCCTACGAACTGCCCGATCGCAGCGTCGGCGATCCGCGCGCGAAGAACCCGCTGGCGTCGTACTCGTGGCCCGAATTGCGCGACGAGATCTACGGCGGGCGGTGATGGTCGCGGTCGATACCAACGTCCTCGTCTACGCGCATCGTCGCGAGACCGACGAGCACGCCGCGGCGCACCGGCTGCTGCGGACCCTGGCCGCCTCGTCGCGGCCATGGGCGATTCCGTGGCCGTGTGTCTACGAGTTCTTCAGCGTCGTGACCCACCCGCGGATCTGGCGCGACAGCGCCAGCACGCCCGAAGAGGCGTGGCTGCAGATCGAGGCCTGGCTGGGGGCGCCGACCTGCCGGCTGCTGGGTGAACCCGACGCCTTCACCGCCGTACTCGGCCGGTTCCTCACCCGCAACCGGGTGCGTGGCCCGGTCGTGCACGACGCGCGGGTCGCCGCGATCTGTGTCGCCCACGGCGTCGAGACGCTGATGACACGCGACCGTGACTTCGCGCTGTTTCCGGAACTGCGGGTCGAGAACCCGTTCGCGTGAGGCCGCGGGTGCGCCGCTACTTGCCGGCGTACTCCGCGTCGGTCACCTTCTGCATCCAGCGCGTCTCGCCGCCGAAGCCGACGTTGACCTGGATGAGGTGCGTGCCGGCGGCGGCGCCGTGCCAGTGCACGACCTTCGGCCCGGTGTAGTCGCTCTCGCCGACGCCCAGTTCCTGCACCGGCTGCCCCCGCTTCTGCGTCCGCATCCGGCCCTCTTCGACGTAGAGCAGCTGGCCGTTGTCGTGGCTGTGCCAGGCCGAGCGGGCGCCGGGATCGAAACGGCGCCGCGCCGCGCTCAGATCCTTGGCGTCGAGTACGGTCGAGCGGCCGGTGAAGCGGGGATCGTCGCCGGGCGGCGGCGTCTGGCTGCCGGCGTGGAGCGCCAGCGTGAGCACGCCGGCGGTGGCGACCGCGGCGTGGATGGTCCAGCGAAGCGAGGCGCGGATCGGCATGGGGCGTCTCATTTCAACGGCGAGTAGTCGGTGGCGGTGTAGAACGTCGAGTCCACCTTGGCGACGATGCGGCCGTTGACCTGCGACTCCGACGACACCTTCTTCCACTCGGGGTCGTTCTGGAACGCGGTCCAGCTGGCCTTGGCCGCCTCGCGGCTCTTGTGCGCCAGCAGGTAGGTGAGCTGGTTCTCGGCCGCCGGGGCGTCCATCGGCGCCAGGTAGACGACGTTGGTCATGCCGTGCTTCTCGAAGATGCGCAGCGTGTGGTTGCGGAAGCGGGCGTGGAGGTCGCCCAGCTTGCCCTCGGGAGCGGTGTAGGTGCGCAGTTCGAAGACGCGCGCGGCCGACTGAGCCGTGAGCGTGTGCTGGGTGAGGGCACCGGCAGCGAAGCCGGCGAGAAGGAGCAGAACGGCGGCGGATCGGGTGCGCATAGCGCGACAGCCTACACGCCCCGGCCCCCAGCCCCTAGTCCCCGGGTCCCGCCGGACTTGACTTTCGCTTTTGATTCGCTATGATGTGCCTCCCACGCAAACAAAAGGCGAAACATCATGAGCACCGCCTCCGCCCGCGTCGACTCACCCGTCCCGGCCCGTGCCGCCGTCGAATCCCTGCTGCGGGCCCGCAAGCTCGACCGCACGCTCACCTCGTCCCGGCTGCCCGAGGCGTCCGAACCCGGGGTGCCGTTCGACATCCGGCCGCTCGACGCCTACCTCCAGGGCGGGGTGCCGGCCGGGCAGTTGTCCGAAGTGGTCGGGCCGCCCTCCTCGGGCCGCACCTCGGTCGTGTGGCAGTGGCTGGCGGCGGCCACCCGGCGCGGCGACACCGCGGCGCTCGTCGACACCTTCGACCGCTTCGATCCCGAGTCGGCCGCGGCCTGCGGCATCGACCTCGATCGCCTCCTGTGGGTGCGCGGTCAGGCCATCTCGAAGACCGGCGGCGCCGTGGATCCGGTGTGGCTGCCGGGCGTGCGCACGGTCGAGGGGCCGGGCACGATGGTGGAGCGCACCGTCGATCGGGCCATCAAGGCCCTCAACCTGGTGCTGCAGTCGGGCGTCTGTCCGGTGGTGGTGATCGACATGGCCGACGTGCCGCCGACGGCACTGCGCCGCATTCCCTACACCACGTGGCTGCGCCTGCAGCGCGTCATCGAGGGCGGCGACACCACCTGCGTGGTGCTGGCGCCCGAGCCGCTGGCCCGCAGCGCCGGCGGCGTCACGCTGACGCTGCAGGCGCCGGGCGGCGGCGCGCCGGCGGCCGTGGCCGGGCCGGGCCGCCGCTCGATGGCCGACGCGGCGGTGGCCACGCACGCCGTGTGGCGCGGCGCGGGCGCCCGCGCCCGCCGCTTCGACGGCCTGCGCTTCGACGTGCGGGTGTCGTCGTCGCGTCGGCAGGCGGCGGGACGGGTGTCGCTGGCCGCCGATCCGCGTGCCGATCGGCGCTGGGCCGAACGGTAACCGCCGGGGCGCGCTGCCATGTTCGCTGCGCTGTATTCGGTGTCGTCGCCGGTGGCCACGCTCACCCGCGTGGCCCAGTCGTTCTCGCCGCGCGTCGAGGTCTCGGGCCGCCTCGTGCTCTGCGATCTCCTCGGCGTGGCCCGCCTCTTCGGCGGCGCCCGCGACATCGCCGACCATCTGCGCCGGGCCCTGGTCGATGTCGGCACGGTGCGGGTCGCCCTGGCGCCCACGCACACCGCGGCGGCGCTGCTGGCGCTGGGCCGGCCGGGCGTCAGCGTGGCCGCGACCGCCGAGGACGCCCGCCAGGCGCTGGCGGCGCTGCCGGTGGCGGCACTGGCCGAATGGGACACGCTGCAGGCCGGGCCGGTCGAGCCGGGGGCCCGCCAGGCCGACGACCTCCCGTCGGGATGGGTGCATCCACGCGACACGCACCAGGGGCCGCGGACCCGGCGCCAGGTGCGCGGCCGCGTGCAGGGGCCGCGCGGCACCCGCACGGCCGACGACGCTGCCCGGGTGCGCGCCACCCAGGCCCTCGACGTGCTGCGCCGCTGGGGCATCCGCACCCTCGGGCAGTACGCGGCCCTGCCGGCGGCGGAGCTGTCGGCGCGGCTCGGGGCGCTCGGGCCGCGCTGGCAGCACGCCGCGATCGGCCACGACATGACGCCGCTCGTGCCGCTGGCGGACGACGAGCCGTTCGAGGCGTCGCTGACGCTCGAGTGGCCGGTGGAAGGGCTGGAACCGTTGTCGTTCGTCCTCGCCCGCGTGCTCGAGCCGCTGGCCGCGCGCCTCGAGCGCGCCGACCGCGGTGCCGCGGCGCTGCAGACCACGCTGCACCTCACCACGCGGACCGCGCACCAGCGCACGCTGCAGCTGCCGGCGCCGCTGCGGGATGCCAAGACGCTGCGCACGCTCATCCTGCTCGATCTGGAATCGCACCCGCCCGATGCCGCCATCGACCGCGTGGTGGTGCGCGTCGAGCCCACGCCCGGCCGCATCGTGCAGTGGTCGCTGATCGAGCGCGCCCAGCCGTCGCCCGAGCAGGTGTCCACGCTCCTCGCCCGCCTCACCGCGCTGATGGGCGAGTCGCACGTCGGCTCGCCGGCGCTGGTGGATTCCTGGCGCCCCGGCGCGTTCGCCATGCGCGCGTTCAGCGCGCATGGCGACGCGCAGCGGCTCGCGGCTCGCGGCTCGCGGCTCGAGAACACGGAACACGATGCCGCTGACAGTGTGACAGCGGGATCCACCAGCCGCCAGCCGCTAGGACACCCCAACACGCCGAAGACGCGCGTCGGGGACCCCGTCGCCGCTAGCCGCTATTCAAATTGCACGGTGGCTTTCCGCCGCTTCCGCCTCCCGGTCCCGGCCCGGGTCACGCTGCACGACGGCCGGCCGGTACGGCTGATGCCGGACCGCCGCGGCGTGAGCGGCGGCGCCATCGTCGACTGCGCCGGCCCCTGGCGCACCTCCGGGCACTGGTGGGACGCGCCGGTCGCCGCCGATGCCACCGATGCCACGCGCGCGCCCACCGCCTGGGATCGCGACGAATGGGACGTGGTGCTCGCCGACGGCGTCTCGTGCCGCGTCTACCTCGAGCGCGACGTGGGGCAGTGGTTCGTGGAGGGAACGTTCGATTAGCGGCTAGCGGCTCGCGGCTAGCGGCTGGCGGCTGGCGGCTGGCGGCTGGCGGCTAGGAATGCACGCGCTCATGGCTCAACTACAGATTCGTTCTTACCGTGACCTCATGACGTGGCAGCGTGCCATGCAACTCGCCGAGGCGTGCTATCAGGTGGCAGCAGCCATTCCCATCGATGAGCGATTTGGACTCGGCCAGCAGATACGCCGGGCATCGGTTTCGATTCCCGCGAACATCGCTGAAGGCCACAATGGCCGCACCCGTCAGGTGTTCCTCAATCATCTGGCGATTGCTCTCGGGTCCCAAGCCGAGCTCGAAACGCAACTCGAACTCGCCCATCGTCTGCTGGCGGTCGATGTGGAGCGAGCGTTCGAGCTGACCGCGGAGGTCGGGAATCTGCTGCACGGACTGGTGTGGACCCTCGAACATCCCACCGAGTCCGAACGGCTCTCGTTCACGTACACCGTTCGCCAATAGTTCAAGGACGGCGGGCGGAAGGCGGATCTAGCCGCTAGCCGCTAGCCGCTAGCCGCTGTGTACGTCGAACTCCACACCTCCTCCGCCTTCAGCTTCCTGCGGGCCGCATCGCTGCCCGAACCGCTCGTCGAGCGGGCGGCGATGCTCGGCTATCCGGCCGTGGCGCTGCTCGATCGCGACGGCGTCTACGGCGCCCCCCGGTTCCACAAGGCGGCCCTCGCCGCCGGCCTCAGGGCAATCATCGGCGCTGAACTGACGCTCTCAGTGGCTGTCGATCACGCAACCGGTCGAACGGGTCATGCGGTGCGACAGCGTGACGAGTCCAGCCGCCAGATGGGAGTCCATCCTAGCCGCCAGCCGCTAGCCGCTAGCCGCTCTCATGTATCTGTCCTGGTCTCCTCCCCCGAGGGCTACCGCAACCTCTGCCGCCTCATCACGACGATGAAGCTGCGCGCGCCCAAGGGCGAGGGCGCGCTCACGCTCGACGACCTCGACGGCCACGTCGGCGGGCTCATCGCCCTGGCTGGCCGGCCGCTGCTGCAGTCCGACCGTCACGGCGTCGGCGGGCTGCTCGACCGGCTGGTCGGCATCTTCGGCCGCACCAACGTCTACGTCGAGCTGCAGCGCCACCTGCAGCGCGACGAGACCTGGGACAACGAGATGCTGGTGTCGCTGGCCGAGGCGTTCCGGGTGCCGATTGTCGCCACCAACGGCGTGCGCTTCGCCGGTCAGGCCGAGCGGCCGCTGCACGACGTGCTCACCTGCATCCGCGAGCACACCACGCTGGCCCAGGCCGGCCGGCGCCTGGTGGCCAACGCCGAGCGCTACCTCAAGTCACCGGCGCAGATGGCCCGGCTGTTCGAGGATCTGCCGCAGGCCGTCGCCGCCTCGGGCGAGCTCGCCGATCGGCTCGGGTTCACCATGCAGGATCTCGGCTACCGGTTTCCGGCCTACCCGGTGCCGCCGGGCGAGACCGAGGCGTCGTTCCTGCGCAAGATCGCCGACATCGGCGCCCGCGACCGCTATCGGCCCTATCACGACCGGGCCCGCGCCCAGGTGCAGCGCGAGCTCGACCTCATCGAGAAGCTCGATCTCGCCGGCTACTTCCTGATCGTCTGGGACATCGTCAACTTCTGCCGCCAGCACGACATCCTGGTGCAGGGCCGCGGCTCGGCGGCCAACAGCGCCGTCTGCTACAGCCTGGGCATCACCGCCGTCGATCCGGTGGGCATGGAGCTGCTCTTCGAGCGCTTCCTCTCCGAGGAGCGCGGCGAGTGGCCCGACATCGACCTCGATCTGCCCAGCGGCGACCGCCGTGAGCGCGTCATCCAGCACGTCTACGCGAAGTACGGCCAGCACGGCGCGGCGATGACCGCCAACGTCATCACCTACCGCGGCAAGAGCGCCGCCCGCGAGGTGGGCAAGGCGCTCAACCTCGACCCGACGCAGATCGATCGCCTGGCCAAGGTGATGCACAACTTCGAGTTCCGCGACGCCGACGACTCGCTCTCGACCAACCTGCAGACGGCCGGCGTCGACGCCCGGCACCCGACCGTGCAGCACTTCGCCCGGCTGTGGCAGCAGATGCAGGACCTGCCGCGCCATCTCGGCCAGCACTCCGGCGGCATGGTGATCTGCCAGGGGGCGCTGTCGTCGGTGGTGCCGCTCGAGAACGCCAGCATGCCCGGCCGCGTGGTGGTGCAGTGGGACAAGGAAGACTGCGCCGACATGGGCCTCATCAAGGTCGATCTGCTGGGGCTGGGGATGATGTCGGCGCTCCAGGACGCCCTGGCGATCATCAATACACAGCGGCTAGCGGCTAGCGGCTATTCACCCCGAGTCGACTTGGCGCACTTACCCGCCGATGATCCGGCGGTCTACGCCATGCTGCAGACCGCCGACACCATCGGCCTCTTCCAGGTCGAGTCGAGAGCCCAGATGGCGACCCTGCCGCGGCTGAAGCCGGCCTGCTTCTACGACCTGGTGGTGCAGGTGGCGATCATCCGGCCCGGGCCGATCGTCGGGCAGATGGTGCACCCCTATCTGGATCGCCGCGCCGGGCGCGCGCCGGTGGTCTACGACCACCCGCTGCTCGAGCCGGTGCTGAAGCGCACCCTCGGCGTGCCGCTGTTCCAGGAGCAGCTGCTGCGCATGGCGATGGTGGTGGCCGGCTTCACCGGCGGCCAAGCCGAAGACCTGCGCCGGGCGATGGGCTTCAAACGCTCCGAGAAACGAATGAAGCAGATCGAGGTGCAGCTGCGCGAAGGCATGGCGGCGCGCGGACTGACCGGCGAGGTCGCCGATCGCATCGTGCTGTCGATCGGCTCGTTCGCGCTCTACGGATTCCCCGAGTCGCACGCCGCCAGCTTCGCGCTCATCGCCTATGCCAGCGCGTATCTCAAGGCGCACTACCCGGCGGCGTTCTACACCGCGCTCCTCAACAACCAGCCGATGGGCTTCTACCATCCGGCCACGCTGGTGAAGGACGCCCAGCGCCGCGGCGTGCGCTTCGCGCCGGTGGACGTGCAGGCGTCCGACTGGGACTGCACGGTGGGCGTCGACGGCACCATCCGCCTCGGCCTGCGCTTCGTCGCCGGCCTGCGCGAGGACGTCGGACGGGTCATCGCGGCGAAAGGCAGGGAGCAGGAAAGGGCAGGGCAACGTCCTCGTGAGGATCTCGGGGGAGCACGTCCAAGTGCCACCTCCGCCCGGTGCCCGAAGTGCGGTTGCGATGATCCCTCGATGATTGAGGTCACCGACGACAGCAGTGTGATGGCGGGCGGGTCTAGCCGCCAGCCGCTAGGACACCCCAACGCGCAGAGTCCGCGCGTCGGGGCCCCCGTCGCCGCTAGCCGCTATGCGTTTTGCAACGTCTGCTCCCATTCCTGGACCGACGGCGCCGCCGGCCGCCGTTTCCGCTCGATCGACGAACTCATCCGCGTCACCGGCATGCGCCGCGACGAGGTGACCGTGCTGGCCGAGATCGGCGCCCTCAACGCGTTCGGCTACGACCGGCGCAGCGCGTTGTGGCAGGTGGAGCGCTTGGTGCGCCCGGCCGGTGAGCTCTTCGCTGGCGACGACATGAGCGAAGAGCCGTGGCCGGGCGACTGGGAGCGGCTAGCGGCTAGCGGCTCGCGGCTAGACCTGATCCCCGATCAGGGGCTCGCGGCTCGCGGCTCGCGGCTAGAGAGCACGGAGCACGATTCAGCTGACAGTGTGACTGCGGAATCCACCAGCCGCCAGCCGCCAGCCGCTAGCCGCTTTGCGAGTCCGCTCCCCGAAATGAGCGCCGGGGAGCGGCTCGTTGCCGACTACGCCGGCACCGGCGTCACCGTCGGGCCGCACCCGATGGGGTTCCGGCGGCACGCGCTGGCGATGAAGGGCGTGCTGCGCGCCATCGACCTGCCCCAGGTGCGCCACGGCCGGCGCGTCCGCACCGCCGGCATGGTCATCACCCGGCAGCGGCCGGGCACCGCCAAGGGCTTCGTGTTCCTCACCCTCGAAGACGAGACCGGCATCGCCAACGTGATCGTGCGCCCCGACGTCTACGCCCGCGATCGCGCCATCGTCGTCGAGTCGCCGTTCCTGCTGGTGGAGGGCATCCTGCAGGTGCAGGACGGCGTCACCTCGATCCGCGCCGAGCGGATGGAACGGCTCGAGGGCCTGCTGGCCTCGATGGCCGTCGAGTCGCACGACTTCCATTGACGTGTCGGCGCCCCGGCGCCCGAAACTCCCGCGCCGGAACTGCCACGTCCTGACGCCCGGGACCACGGTTCCACGGCATTCAGGGGCGTGGCACCTGGCACGCCGCCCGCACAGCCGCGCGTAGAATGGCAGGTGGCGGATGCCGATGGCGGTCGCGATCCGAAGACACCGATTCACTGCGGACGAGTACCAGCAGATGGGACGGGCCGGCATCCTGCGCCCAGACGTCCGCGTCGAGCTCATCGACGGGGACGTGGTCACCAGGATGACCATCGGCCCCCGGCACAACGCCGCGGTCAACCGCCTCAACCGGTTACTGATGCGGCTGGCTGGCGATGCCGCCATCGTCCAGGTGCAGGGCTCGGTGCGTCTCGACCTCTACTCCGAACCGGAACCGGACGTCGTGCTGCTGCGGCCACGAGACGACGACTACGCCTCCGCACTTCCCGGTCCCGCCGACATCCTGCTGGTCGTCGAAGCCGCGGACTCGTCGCTCGAGTACGATCGGATCGCCAAGGCGGCGCTCTACGCGCGTTGTGGCGTGGCGGAGTACTGGCTCATCGACGTCGTCGCCGAGGTGGTCACCAGGTTCCGTGAACCTGTCGACGGGCAATACCGCCGTGTCGAGGCGGTGCCGGCCGGGATGCCATTCGCTCCCGAACGGCTGCCGGCGTGCCGCCTCACCGCCGCAGATATCTTCGGCCGCTGACCCCCAGCCCCCAGCAGCTGGCCGCCAGCCGCCAGTCGCTAGTCGTTAGCCGCTAGCCGCTAGCCGCTAGTCAGTTAGTCATTGCCGCCAGCTCCTGCACCGCCCGGTGGCCGTGGTCGATGGCGCAGTCGGTGTAGGCGTAGGCGCCCGCGTCGGAGTTGGCGATCGCAATCCGGCCGAACGGCCGTCGCGCCACCGCGCACGGCTGCTCGCCGCCCTCCAGCCAGAACGGATCGGCCAGCGAGTTGTACTGATAGGCGTAGCCGTGCGGCCAGCGGTTCACGGTGATGCCGAGAATGTCGCCGGCTGGATCGAACCCGCCGCCGCCGAGCATCCGTCCGAGCTGGTCGCGGATGCCGCGCTCGATGGTCTCGAACGAGGTGCGCAGCAGCTCGGCGCGCCCGGCGACGTGCTGCGCCGGGCCGGGCAGACCGGGCTTGCAGGCCGCCTTGGTCATGTGCAGCACCACCGGCTCGGCCGGCGTCTTCGAGTGGGCGTAGTGGCCGATGCTCACCGGGAAGTCGAGGTTGGTCGAGGCGTGCCACATCCCCGGTGAGGCGATGGTGTTCACCTTGAGCGTCTCGAACGCCGTCCAGTTGCGGACGAAGACGTTGGTGTAGACCAGCGGCACCTTCTTGGCGTAGCGCAGGGCGGTGAGCTGGGCCTCGGGGAGTTCGGGGCAGATGTGCGGGATGACGTGGTGCCAGCACGCCAGGACGCACCCGGCCGCGGCGACGCGGTAGAGCTGCTCGCCGCGCTGGTAGGTCACCGTCACCCCGCGCGCCGACGCCGGATCGCCGTCGTGGGCGACGTGCACAACCGTGCTGTTGAGGCGGATCCGCGCCGGCGACGCCGCGTCGTCGAGCCTGGCGTAGTCCACCCGGGCGGTCACGACGTCGTCGGCCGACGACCCCGGCACCGCGGCCGGCACCAGCCGGCGGGCCAGCAGCCGGGCGATGGTGGCGTTGCCGTCGGGGAAGTGGAAGTAGTAGTCCTCGGCGTCGGGGTGGCGGATCGAGTCGTGGTTCTGGCCGGCGCCGTTGCCGGGATCGAGGTTCATGCCCTGGAACCCCGGCAGGCCCAGCGCCCAGGCGTCCTGGGCCGGCACCGCATCGACGCCGAAGCCGAAGAGCCCGTAGGTGCGGGTCTGGTAGATGCCGAGCACGCGCGGGTCGAGCTGCCACTCCCTGGTCACGAAGTCGGTGTAGCTCATCCGCGCCAGCCGCGCTTTCTTCTCGGCCGAGCTCAGCCCCGGCATCACGTCGCGCGTCTCGGTGGTGAGCCGCAGGATCTGCTGCTGGATCTCGCGCGGCAGCGGTGTCTTCGCCAGGAACTCCCGGGTCGGGTTGCGCGAGCTGCCGACCACCAGCGCGTCGGCACCGAAGGTCTCTTTGTCGAAGAAGGTCGCCGGGGCCAGCCCGAGTCCGCGATAGAGGTTGGCGTCGAGGACCTTGGCGTAGGCCGCCACGTCGATGCCCAGGTCGCGGATGAGCCCCCTGGCGACGGCCGAGTAGGGCGCCGGGCTGTCGATGGACTGGGTGCCGCCGTAGCCGATCCAGGTGCGGCCCTCGTGGGTGAACTCGTTGCGCTTGGCGTGGCCGCCGAAGTCGTCGTGGTTGTCGAGGACCAGCACCCGCGCCGACGGGCCGGCCTGGGCGCGGAAGAAGTGGGCCGCGGCCAGGCCGCTGATGCCGCCGCCGACCACCACCAGGTCGTAGCGCTCACGGGTGTCGAGCGCGGCGTCGAGCGTGAACCGGCCGTCCTTCAGGCGGTGGGCGGTCTCGAACGACCCGTCGTGGCTGCCGCGCAGGCCGGTCAGGGCCGGCGGGTAATAGCCGGCCGCCCGTTCGAAGCCCGGATCGGGGGGCAGCGCCGGCTCACCGGGCCCGCAGCCGGCCAGCCAGGCGGCCCCGCCGACGCCGACGGCGACGCCGTTGAGGAAGTCGCGGCGGGTGATGGGGCGGTGCATGCCGAGGGCGCGGTCGCGGGAGTCGCTCATGGGCGCGATTGTAGTCGGGCCGGCTCCATTGGAGAGGCTTTCGCTTCGGCCCGCCGGTCGTCCCGGCCAAGTTTTTGGTGACCGCGGAACCTTCCGATCCGGCGCCTTGGATTTCGGCGTGTTTCGGCCCCGAACTCGCGGAAATCGGATGAGCACGATTTGTGGATCCGCCTTGACACATCCGTAACGCCAGCACCACAATTCCGCGGTCACGCTCCAGCTGGACGGTCCAGGTGGGAGGCGTGCTGGAGGTCTCCATGCGATCTCGCTTGCTTTGGCTGTTGACGGCGGCCGCGCTGCTCGCCGCTCCCACCTCGGGATGGGCACAGCGCACCACCGGTGACATTCGCGGAGTGATCACCGACGAATCGGGCGCGGTCCTGCCCGGCGTCACCGTCACGCTGCGCGGCCCGGCCGTGCAGGGCGCGCCGGTTGCGGTCTCGAACGAATTGGGCGTCTACCGGTTCCCCAACCTGGCGCCCGGCGTCTACGAGATCGAAGTGGAACTGGCCGGCTTCGCCAACAAGAAGCAGACCGGCATCCAGGTGTCGCTCGGCGCCACCCAGGAAGTGCCGGTGCAGATGGCGCTCAGCACCCAGCAGGAGACGATCACGGTCGTCGCCGAAGCGCCGGTCGTCGACTCGGCGACCACGGAAATCGCCACCAACTACACCCGCGAGTGGGTCGAGAACGCCCCGGTCCGCCGCTTCACCTTCTTCGACCTGATCAACGCCTCGCCCGGTGTCGCTCCCTCGACGCAGACCAGTTCGCGCTCGTCGTCGTTCGGCTCGGCGACCAACGAGAACCTGTATCTGCTCGATGGCACGGACTTCACGGCTCCGCTGTCAGGTGCGGCGTGGCCGTGGCCGAACACCGACGCCATCGAAGAAGTCCAGGTGCTGTCGCTCGGCGCCAACGCCGAGTACGGCAACGTCGCCGGCGCGGTGTTCAACATCGTGACCCGCCAGGGCTCCAACCAGTTCCACGGCGACGGCAACTTCTACTACCAGAACGACAGCCTCACCGGCCGCAACACCACCGCCGAACAGGATCTCGACCAGCCCTACAACCGGGCCCGCTTCCGTGACAGCACGGTGCAGCTCGGCGGTCCGATTCTCCAGGACAAGCTGTGGTTCTTCGGCTCGTTCCAGTGGCAGGAAGACTGGGAGTCGCAGCCCGGCACGCCCAAGCAGTTCCCGGCCAAGTCGAACGCCAAGCGCTACTTCTGGAAGTTGAACTACAGCCTCAACCAGAACCACCGCATCCAGGTCCAGACCCACGACGACTTCTACGAGATTCCTGAACGGGCGAGCGCCGACACCGCGCCGAGCGCGGTGGCCCTGAACAGCGGCCACAACCCGTCGCCGGGCGTCCTCTACACCGCGGTCATCAACCCGACCACGGTGTTCGAAGCCCGCTACTCGGGCTTCTACGGCACCGCCGACACCCTGCCGCTGAACGGCGGGCCGAAGATCAACAAGCGCTTCTTCGATCTCGACACCGGCAACGTCACCGGCGGCATCTCCTACTGGTACGAGGGCAAGAGCTTCAAGACCGCCTTCGCCGGCAAGGTCACCAAGTACGCCGACAACTTCCTCGGCGCCCAGCACGACTTCAAGGTCGGCGTCCAGTACAACAGCGGCGGCGGCGAGTCGCTGAACGGCTACAACGACTACATCTACACCTACGGCGACGACCCCTCCTACGGCTACACCCAGGTGCCGTTCTGGCGCGGCGGCCGCATGCGCGCCGTCGGCGTCTACGCCGACGACACCATTCGCACCGGCCGGCTCACGCTCAACGTCGGCTTGCGTTTCGACTACAGCAAGGGCTACTTCAACGACTTCCCGCTGCTCGACCGCAACGAGAACGAGATCGGCCGCTCGCAGGGTGTCGACAAGCTGTTCGACTGGAGCGTCATCTCGCCGCGCCTCGGCGCCACCGTCAAGCTCAACGAGGCGGGCACCACGCTCATCAAGGGCAGCTGGGGCCGCTACTACCGCGGTATCGTCACCGGCGAGTTCGACAACGCCACTCCGTCGATCGCACCGCGCTACCTCTTCGACGGCGTCTACACGGCAGCCGGAGATCCCATCGGGCTCAGCCTGGTGAGCGACAACTCGCAGATCCGTATCGATCCCGAGTTCGAGAATCCCTACACCGACCAGTACATCGTCACCTTCGAGCACCAGCTGTCCGATCGGATCGGCATGAGCGTCAGCGGTGTCTACAAGCGGAGCGAGAACCTGTCGGGGTGGCGCGACATCGGCGGCACGTATGCCTCCGTGCAGCGGACGGCCGAGGGCAAGACCTTCGACCTGCTCCAATTGACCAGCGGCGCGGCCAGCCGCCTGTTCCAGCTCACCAACCCCACCGGTGACCAGGCGCTGTCGAACACCTACCGGGGATTCAACCTGCAGATCAACAAGCGGATGTCGAACCGGTGGCAGGCGACCTTCGGCCTCACGCTCTCGAAGACCGACGGCCTCTACGGTTCGAACAACGCCCGCAGCTCGCCGACGACGACGCCGAACAGCACCGCCGGCATCTTCGGCCAGAATCCGAACGACTACGTCAATGCCGACGGCCTGTTGCTGCACGACCGCCCGGTGATTCTCAAGGCCCAGCTGGTCTACGACGTCGGCTGGGGTGTCACCGTCGCTGGCAACTATGGCTTCCAGTCCGGCCGGCCCTGGGGCCGCGAGGTGCGCTTCAACGGCCTCGTGCCAGGTGCGACTCGCGTGCTGTTCGAGCCCCTCAGCGGCGACCGCCGCGTCGATCCGTTGAATCAGCTCGACGTGCGCCTCGAGAAGGCGCTCCGGTTCGGTGACCGTGGCATCGAGGGCGCCGTGTTCGGCGACCTGCTGAACGCGCTCAACAACGACGCCGCGCAGAGCGTGCTGGACCGCCGCTCGACGGTGGCCAACTTCGGCGTCGGCAGCTCGTTCGTGCTGCCGCGCCGGCTGATGATCGGCGCGAAGTTCCGGTTCTGAAGCGGCGCCTCGCGCGCTTCAGAACAGCGGCTGGCGGCTAGCGGCTAGACGAATCACGCTGCGAAGGGCGGCTCTGCGGAGCCGCCCTTCGTGTGTACGGACCTCAACGGCCTGACGCGGCGCGGCGGCGGAGGTCGGCGGTCAGAGCGGCGTCGCCCGATTCGTCGGCGAGCGTGATGGCGACCGCCCAGGCCTCGGCGGCGTCGCGGTGGCGGCCGGTGGCGGCCAATGCCTCGGCCAGCGTGGCCAGCACGCGCGGGTTCTGCCCGCCGGTGGCGTCGTTCACGCCGGCCACCAGCCCCAGGGCCGCTTCGGGATCGCGCAGCGCCATCGGCGTGGCGGTGAGCAGCAGACGGGCCAGGTTCATCGTCACCGACAGGTTGCGCGGCTGGCGCTCGCGCATCCGCCGCAGCAGCGCGATGGCGTCGGCGCTGCGGCCGGTCTCGGTCCAGGCCAGGGCCAGGGCGCCGGCCACCGCCGGGTCCGCCGAGTCGGCGGCCCCGGCGGCTTCCAGGTCGGCCACGGCACGCGCCGCGGCACCGGAGCGCACCAGCGCCATGCCGCGTGTGAGCCGCGCCCGGGTGCGGCCGGGATCGTGCGCCAGGGTCTCGTCGTAGCCGCGGATGGCCTCGTCCAGGCGTCCAGCCGCGGCGGCCGCGTCGGCCGCCCGCTGGGCGCGGTCGGCGCGAAGGGTCGCCAGTTGCGCGCGGGCCGGCGCGTGGTCGGGCACGTCGGCGAGGACGCGGGCGAGATGCGCTTCCGCCTCGTCGTTGCGCCCGGCCGACAGCTCGGCCAGGGCGAGGTTGTAGCGCGCGACGTCGTTGTCGGCGTCGACGGCGAGGGCGCGGTGCCACAGCGACGCCGAATCGCGCCAGTGGGGCAGGGCGACGCGGGTCGCCGCCGCCAGCGCGACCGCGGCGACAACCGCTGCGGCCAGCGCGACCCGCTGTGCCGGCGGGCGCAGGCCGGACAGCGCCGCTGCCACCGCCACCGCCAGCACCATCGCCGGCCCGTAGGTGTAGCGATCGGCGGTCAGCTGCAGTCCGGAGGCGACCAGCCCGACGACCGGCAGCAGCAGGGCGAGATACGCACCCCACACCGCCACGGCGGCGCCGCGTCCCCACCGCCACCAGGTCGCCGCCACGACGGACAGACCGCCGCCAAGGGCCAGCGCGGTGCGCGTCCAGTCCACGGCCGCCTCCCGGGGCAGCGGGTCGAGCGGCGTCAGGCCCACCGGCGCGACCGAGCGCCAGAGGTACGCCGCGGGATTCGCCAGCGCCCACGACAACCGCACGCCGAACGGGTAGTCGGTCAGCGACTCGGCGCCGCGCGCCCACGCCTCGAGCCCCGCGAACGCCAGCCCGAGCACGGCGAACGGCGTCACCGCCCGGCCGAGAACGGCCGCCGTTCGCCGTCCGGTGCCGCCCGACGCCCACCACGCCGCCACCAGCACGACGGCGTAGAGCGGCGCCGTGACGCGGACGAGCTGCGAGACGACGAACAGGACGAGACTCGCCGCCAGCCATCCGCCGTGGCCGCCGCGACTCCAACGGATCCACGCCCCGGTGGCCGCCAGCAGCGGGGCGTACGCCAGGAGATACGGCAGCGCGCTCGCCCACGCCACCGGCTCGACCCGGAGCGGGTGCCAGGCAAAGAGCGCCGCTGCCGCGGCGGCCGGGGCCCACCGTCCCCTTCCGGCGCCTTCGCCGAGGACGAGGGCGATCACGGCGAAGAGCAGCACGGCGTTCAGGGCGTGCAGGGCGACGGCGGCGCCGTGGACGCGGGCCGGCGACGGCGGCCGTCCGGCGATCCCGGCCAGCGTCAGCCAGGCCACCGGCTGGTAGTGCCCCATGTCGCGGGTGGTGGCCGCCCAGGCGGCCAGCTCGCCGGGCGGCTGCTGCAGCTGCGGGTTGGCGGCGACCACGTCGGGGTCGTCCCAGTTGAGGAAGCCGTGATCGACGACCGGCTGGAACAGGACCGCGGTGGCCAGGGCCAGGACGACGGCGGCGATCCAGCCGGCGCGCATGTCGACCTAGCGGCTCAGTTCCGAGAGGCGGTCACGGGCGGGACGGAACGACGGATCGATCGCCAGCGCCTTGCGGAACCAGTCGGCGGCGTCGGCGTGGCCGGCCCGCATGCGCACCAGTCCGAGGTTGTAGGCGTAGCGCGCGTTGTCGGCGTCGAGGCGAATCGCCGCCGCGAACGCCGTGGCGGCCTCGTCGTGCTGGCCGCCGCCACCCAGCACCATGCCGAGCGAGTTCCAGTAGTCGGCCACCTCGGGGTCGAGGCGCGTCGCCTCGCGGAACAGGGCCAGCGCCGGCGCCGGATCGCCCTCGCTGAGCAGCAGCTCGCCCATGCGCCAGCGGACCAGGGCATCCTTCGGCGCCAGCTCGGCCACGCGGCGGTAGGCCGTCATGGCCTTGCCGCGGTCGCCGAGCTGCTGCCAGATCTGGCCTTCGCGGTCGTAGAGGATGGGCTCGTTGGGCGCGTCCCGTTCGCCCTGCTGCACGGCGGCGAGCGCCCCCCGCCAATCCTTCCGGGCCATGCGGGCGTCGACCAGGCCGACGTGCGCCTGGGTGAAGCTGGGCAGCGCGGCGATGGCCCGCGCGAACCCCTGTTCCGCCTCGCGGCCGCGGCCCAGGCCGACCAGCGCCGAGGCCCGATAGAAGTGCAGCTGGAAGCTGTCGGCGCCGGCGCGCTCGAGCTCGGCAAAGCGCCGCTCGCTCTCGGCGAAGCGCTTCTGGTGGAGCAGCGTCAGCCCGTCGCGCATCAGCCCGCTGAGCGTGCGGAACTCCTCGATCTTGTCCTTGGGGTCGGCACCCTGCGCCACGGTGCCCGTGGCGGCGCCGGGGCTGACATAGCCCAGCGCGCCCAGCTTCTGGAGCGTCTCGGCCGACAGCGCCGACACCGCGGCCGCCGGATCCTCGGCCCGTTCACGTTCGGCGCGGAGCAACCCCTCGAGCGCCGCACGCAGCTTGCGGGCCGTGGCGGTGTTCGCCGTCGAGAGGTCGCGGGTCTCGCCGGGGTCGGCGGCCAGGTCGTACAGCTCCGGCCGCGGCGCCAGGATGTACTTCCACGTCCCGTCGCGCAGCACCCGCAGGTCGCTCCACTGGTAGTGGACGAGCGGCGTCAGCGACTCGGCGTAGGTCTGGCGCGCGATCGGGCCGCCGTCGACGGCCAGGTGCGCGGCGATGCTGGTGCCGGTATGGACGCCGCCGAGCGCCGGCAGGCCGAGCAGTTCGAGCAGCGTGGGGGACACGTCGACCAGGCGCAGGGTGCCGTCGAGCGTCCGGCCGGCCGGCACGCCCGGGCCGCGGATCACGAACGGAATCTTCAGCGTCGTCTCGTAGGCGAAGAACCCGTGGCCGGTCTCGTCGTGCTCGCCCAGGGCTTCGCCGTGGTCGGCCGTCACCACGACCAGGGCGTCGTCCCACAGGCCGTGGCGTTCGAGGGCGGTGCGCAGCCTTCCGAGCAGCGTGTCGGTCCACGCCACCTCGCCGTCGTAGAGGCGGTCGGCGAAGCGGGCGGCGAAGGGCTCGGGCGGTTCGTACGGGTCGTGCGGGTCGTAGAGGTGCACCCACAGGGCGGTCCGTCGGGCTCTGGTCTCGGCGCTGCGCGCCTCGAGCCACCGTTCGACCTTCGTCAGCGTCTCGTCGCCGCGGCGCTGCACCGTGCTCAGGAACACCGCGTCTTCGTCGCTCTGCGGCACCTCGAAGTCGTCGTCGTAGACGTCGAAGCCGCGGTCGAGGCCCGACGGCGACGACAGCACGAACGTCGAGACGAAGGCGGCGGTGGCGAAGCCCTGTGCCGACAGCGCCTCGGCCAGGGTCGGGATGTCGGCGGCGAGGGGCAGCGAGATGTTGTCGCGGACGCCGTGCTCGGCCGGGTAGCGGGCCGTGAACAGGGTGGCGTGCGACGGCCGGGTGATCGGCACGTGCGTGGTGGCATCCACGGCCCGCACGCCTTCGCGGGCCAGCCGGTCGAAGTTGGGGGTCGGCACGGTCGTGCTGCCGTAGGCGCCGAGCCGATCGGCGCGCAGCGTGTCGATGGTGACGATCACGAGATGGCGCGGCGCGGCGGCGGGCGATGTCGGCGCGCCCGTGCTGCAGCCGACTGCCGCGACCAGCGCCACGATCGCCAACGCAGGGCAGCTCTTCAGAGCTGCCTTGCGGCAGCGCTGCAGCTCCGCAGGCCGGCAGAGCTGAAGCTCTGCGGGCCGGCAGACCTGAAGGTCTGCCCTGCGTGATGCCTTCATCGGCCGCGCTCCAGCGCCCGGGCCCGGGCGACTTCCCGCGCCGCCTCGTTCTCGCGGCCCAGGCGGCTGTAGACGTCGGCCAGCACGTAGTGGCCGAGCGGCGCGATGGCCGGATCGGGTCGCCTGGCCAGACCCGCCTTGGCCGCCGCTTCGGCGCCCGGCAGTCGGCCGCCGTCGAGCAGCGCCTTGGCCAGGTACAGGTAGCCTTCGCCGAACTCGGGTCGAGCGTCCACGGCGGCCTGGAAGCGCGTCGTCGCCTCGGCGAGACGCCCCTCCTTCGCGAGCAGCTTGCCCAGGTTGAACTGGGCGCCGTAGTTCTTCGGATTCGCCGCCACCTCGGCTTCGTAGGCGGCGCGGGCGCTGCTGGCGTCGCCGCGCTGCTCGGCGACCAGGGCCAGGTTGTACTGGCCGCGCGGCACGTCGGCGCGCAGCGCGACGGCCTCCTGCAGCACCTTCGCGGCGTCGTCGTAGCGCTTCAGCTCCAGGAACGCCTCGCCGAGCTTGACGAGGAACGGCGGCCGATCGACCTCCAGAGCCAGGCCCTTGCTGAGGACGTCGAGCGCCCTGGCCGGTTCGCCGCGCTGCATGTAGATGTCGCCGAGCTGGAAGTGGGCGCGGCCGCTGCGCGGATCGAGCTGCTGGACGCGTTCGAAGCCGACGATCGCCTCGTCCACCTTGCCGGCGGTGCGGTAGGCCAGCGCCAGGTTGTAGGTGGACATCAGGTGCTCGGGATCGAGCGCCAGGGCCTTGCGGTAGGCGGCAATCGAGTCGGCGTGGCGGCCGGCCTTGCCGTAGACGTTGCCCAGCCGGGTGTAGCCCTCGAGCATGTCCGGATCGACGGCCAGGGCCTGCTGCACCTTGGCGATGGCGGCGTCGTAGCGCTCGGCCTCGGAGTCCTCGCCGGCCTGGAGCAGCAGGTTGTAGAGCGCGATGGCATCTTTCGGATCGCGGCGCGGCCGGTCCTCCAGGTGACGGGCCGACGTGGAGCCGACGTAGCCGAGCGCGCGCAGCCGCTGCTCGGCGGCCGGGTCGATCGCCTGCGGGCCCTTGGCGGCCTCGCTCCTGGAGGTCTGGGCGACCAGCGCGCGCAGCGCGCGCTCCATGCGGTCGGCGCGGGCCGGATCGCTGGCCGCGAGGTTGACGGTCTCTCCGGGGTCCTTCGTCAGATCGTACAGCTCACGGGTCGGCGCGAGGATGAACTTGAAGGCGCCATCGCGCACCGCCTGCAGCTCGCTCCAGCCATAGTGGAAGCGCGGAAACCAGCTCTCGGAGAACGCCAGCAGCTCCTGGCGCTCGCCGCCCAGGGCCGGGGTCAGCGACGTGCCCTGGACGGCGGCCGGGGCCGGGATGCCCAGCAGGTCGAGCATGGTCGGCAGGACGTCCACGATGCGCACCTGGTCGGGCACGACCCGCGGCGCGACGCCCGGGCCGGCGACGATGAGCGGCACCTGCACGGCCGCGTCGTAGACGAAGAACCCGTGGGCCTGCTCGCGGTGCTGGCCGAGCTGCTCGCCGTGATCGGCGAGGACGACGACCAGCGTGTCGTCGCGGCGGCCGGCGGCGTCCAGTGCCGCCAGCAGCCGGCCGACCTGGCTGTCGGTGTAGGCGATCTCGGCGTCGTAGGCGCCGTCGCGCGTCGCCGGGAACCGCGCCGCGAACTCGGCCGGCGCGTCATACGGCGCGTGCGGATCGTAGAGGTGCACCCAGGCGAAGAACGGCTGGTCGCCGGCCGGCTCGGCCAGCCAGGCCAGCGCCCGGTCGACCACGACGCCGCCGCGCCGCTGGATGGCGTCCAGGCCCGGCCCGACGTCCTCGGACAGGTCGAACTCGTCGAAGTAGGTGTCGAACCCCTGGGCGATGCCCCAGCGGCGGTCGAGCACGAACGCCCCGACGAACCCGCCGGTCCGGAACCCGCGGCCCTTGAGCGTCTCGGCCAGCATCTCGGCCGACTCGTCGACGTAGAACCCGGTGTTGTCGCGCACCCCGTGTGCGGTGGGCCAGGTGCCGGTGAACAGGCTGGTGTGGGCCGACAGCGTCAGCGGGGTGGTGGTAGTGGCGGCGGCGAAGCGGGCGCCGCGCGCCGCCAGGCCGTCGAGGACCGGCGTCTGCGCCGGCGCATAGCCGTAGGCGCCGATGCGATCGGCGCGCAGGGTGTCGAGCGTGACGACGAGCAGGTTACGTGGCGTCGCGCGACCGCTGCACCCAGCGACGACGGCTGCCAGCACCATGACGATCGCGATAAGCGCCGATCGACGGGACATCCCTGCAATTGTAGGGCAGGTCCTCAGACCTGCCGCTAGATCACCACTCCCAGAGGCTTCCTGAGCAGGAGCACGAACACCAGCGCTCCAGCCAGGAACAGCACCAGCCAGTGCATCGACAGGCCGGCGACGGCAATGGCACGCTCGGGATAGGCGACGCGAATGGCGGTCACCGGCCCCTCGAGCGGCGGCTCCGACGGCTCGAGCAGCTGATCGAGCCACGAGCGGCCCGGGCGCAGCGGTGCCCGCCGCGCCACGTCGAGCTCGGCGACCAGGCGCTTCTCGACGGTCGTGCCGGCGACCTGCAGGCGGAGCAGGTGGGTGCCAGGCGCCGTCGGCACGATCCGCCAGGCCACCTGGCGGAGGCTGGGGAAGAACACCGGCGGCCCGTCGGCGGTGATGCCGTCGCCGGTGGCGGCCGGGGTCCCGGGCTCGACGCCGTCGGCCAGGTCCGCGGTCACCAGCACGGCGGTCCCGAGCGGCAGCCCGGTGTAGCCGTACCACGCCTGGAGCTGCGCGATGCCCAGGGCCAGCGGCACCGCGGTGCAGACCAGCGGCACGAACGACAGCCGCAGGTAGCGACCGTTGTGCGCCAGGACCTGCCACTGGGCCCGCAGCAGCGCCCGCAGGTCGTCGTTGAAGAGGCGCATCTCGAACAGGTCGGCCTGGATCTGCCGCTTCACGGCCGCCAGCGCCGTCTGGTCCGACGTAAGCCGCACGATCCACAGGATGGCCACGGCCGTGACCAGCGCCGCAACGAGCACGCCCGCCGCCGCCGGCAACGTGGCCAGCGGCGCCATGACCAAGTCGGCCACGCGGGTAACGAGGGAGTTGACCAGGGCCACGACGACGTTATGAGAGGTAGCCCAGCCCCTTGAGCTTCTTCTTCAGCTCCTGCTCCGACTCGGCGCCTTCGAGCTGCGCGATCTCCTTCTCCAGGGCGTGGGTGATGAATTCGTCCACCGACGAGTAGCCGGCCAGATCGGCGTAGCGCTTGATCTTGGCGAGCAGCGCCTTGTCGAGCTTCACCCTTGACGATCCGAACATCACTGACTCCTCTTCAGCGGGACTTCACCGGGAACCCGGCGACGCCGAACTCGGCGAGAATCGCCGCGGCGAGCTGCTGCAGGCCTGGCGCCGGCACCTTCAGCGGCCGGCTGCTGAACAGCACCCCGGGCACGTGTTCGGGATCCATGCTGTGGTCGCCGCTCCACGCCTCGCGGTTGTCGCTGAAGGCCTCGGCGGCGACGATGCCCAGCGCCGAGTCGCTGGCCACGCGGGTGCCGCGCGCGAAGCCGACGACGATGTCGGGTGACAGATCCAGGTGCGCCCGGCCGGGATAGACGTCCTCGCGCAGGAACGCCCGGGTCACCGCCGCCTGGCCGGTGGCCGGATCGACGGTGGCCTGCAGCCGTGCGGCGATCTCGCGGGCCAGGGTCTCGCGCCCGGCGGCCGGCACGATGCCGCGGCCCTCACGCCCCTGGGTGTTGACGTAGAGGCCGTTCAAACCGACGGCGTAGGCCCGCGTCCTCGTCCAGTCCACGCCGGCCAGCCCCGGCGCCAGCCCCGCCTTGGCATCGGTGACCGCCAGGTAGCCGGCGTCGCGCAGCCAGCTGTTGAGGTTCACGGCCCGCCGCCACGGCGCGAAGCCGTGGTCGGACATCACCACCAGCAGGTCGTCGGGGCCGAGCGCGGCGGCGGCCTGGCCGACCACGCCGTCCATTTCGACGTAGAGATCCTCGACCACGTGGCGATACGCCGCGTCGGCGTCGGTGTAGGCCGGGTGGTCGGGATCCATCGCCCGCCACATCACGTGCGACACCTGGTCGACGTGGCCGAAGTAGTAGAACAGCAGCCCGTCGCGGAAGCCGTCGAGGACGTAGGCGAACTGGCGGAAGTTCTCGGCCGCGGTGAGCCGTGCCTGGGCGAGCAGCTCGTCGGCGGTCAGGACCCCGGCGTTCATGCCGCGGGTGTCTTCGGGCATGCCCTGCGTGTAGTAACGGCCGGCGGCATCGGCCAGTTCCCCGGCATACCCCTCCGGCGAGGAGATCGGCAGCGCCGGCGCGTAGGGGTCGAGGTTGATCGGGCTCACGTAGAGCTCGAAGTGCGGGTCGATGCGTTTCAGGAGGAACCGCACCTCGCCGGGCAGCGTCGTCAAGGGTGCCAGCGGCAGGTCGACCGGCAGCCAGTCGCCCCACTCGCCGACGCGCAGCAGCTGCTCGCGGCCGTCGAGGACGATCTTCACCGCCGACCGGGCGGCGTCGACGTGGGCCTCGAAGGGCACGGTGGTTGGCGCCGGGGTGACCAGGTAGGGGTTCGGCGGGCCCTCGAGCGCGCCCTGCGCCACCCCGTCGATGACGTCGATCGGCTGGATCACGCCGCCGGCCACGTCCTGACGCTCGAACACCTCGGGACGGGACGTGAAGAGCGTGAAGATGCCGTAGGTGCCGAGCATGTCCGGCGTGCCCATGCCGCTCAGCTCGCGCGTGGCGGTGCCCGAGGGCGGGAAGTTGGCCGGCATGCGGACGATGGTCGTCTCGATGCCGCGCTCGTCGAGCACCTCCCAGAACGGCGTGCCCTGTCGCAGCAGCTCGACGCGACCGCCGGCCAGCGGGAACTGCCAGCGGCCCAGCGTCAGCATGCGCCCAGGCGGCACGGTGCGCGACGTGGACAGGAACGACTCCAGCGTCGACGGCTGGCGGTGGATGAAGTCGAAGATGCCGTGTTCGCCGGGGTCGAGCCCGGTGAGAAACGTCGACCACGCCACCGGGCTCAGCGGCGGGGTGGTGGTGGCGAGCGGGCCGAAACGGCCGCGCGCACCGAGCGCAGCCAGATTCGGCAGGCGACCGCGGTCGATGAGGTCGCTGACCAGGTGATAGTCGAGACCATCGATGCCGAGGACCACCACGCGGCGTCCGACCGGGCTGTGGCGGGGTCCGCCGCACGCGGCGGCCAGCGCGACGACGGCGGCGAGGACGGCCACGCCGCGGCGCGTCCGCCGGCTCATGACGCCACGGCCCACGCCTTGCCGTCCATGTGCGGCGGCGGCGTCAGCCCGAACAGCGTCAACGCGGTCGGCGCGATGTCGACGATCGACAGCTCGCCGTCGCTGGTCACCTTGCGGTTGCAGAAGAACACGCCGGGCACCAGCCGCGGGTCGATGCAGTGGTCGCCGCTCCACGCCTTGGTGTTGTCCTCGAACACCGGGCCGGCGACGACACCGCTGGCGCCGTCCCAGGAAGCGCGGTAGCCGGCGTTGTAGCCGATGATGAGGTCGGGGGCGTTCTCGAGGTACGGGCCGCTGTAGAGGGCGGCGGTGTCGAAGGCTTCGCGGATGCCGACCTCGCCGGTGGCGGCGTCGGGCAGGCCACCGAGCTTCGCGGCGAGCTCGGCCTTCAGCGCCGCGGCCTCGGCGCCCGGCGCCACCACGCCGTGCTGCTCGCGCCCCCGCACGTTCAGGTACATCCCGCTCAACCCGACGCAGTAGGCGCGGGTCCGCGTCCAGTCGACGTCGCGCAGCCATTCGGCCGACCCGTCACGGTCGGGCAACAGGTGCAGGTAGCCCTCGGCGAGGAGCCAGGCGTTGAGGTTGACGCCGCGCCGGAAGGCGCTGAAGCCGTGATCCGACAGCACCATCAGCACGTCGTCGGGGCGCAGGCGCGCCACCACCTCGCCGACCAGCGCGTCGTTCTTCCGGTAGAGCTCGCGGATGGCGTGCTTGTGCGCGTCGGGCACGTCGGCGCGATGCCCGGGGTGCGCCGGATCGAGATAGCGCCAGAACATGTGCTGGATGCGGTCGGTCGCGTCGAAGACGCACACCACCGTGCCCTTGCGCACCTGGTCGAGGGCGGCCAGGCACATCCGCCGTCGCTCGTCGTCGATGTCGTGCGCCTGCTGCAGGAACGTCGCGTCGTCGGTGACGCCTTCGTTCAGCGCCCAGGTGTCTTCGGCGAGTCCGAGGGTGGCGAAGGGCCCGTGCCGCCGGGCGAGGTAGCCGGCGTAGTAGGGCGGATGGGAAATCGGCAGCGCCGGATGCTCGGGATCGAGGTTGATCGGCGAGACGTAGAGCGAGACGTGCTCGTCCAGCTCGAGCAGCTGGCAGCGGGCGATGCCGCGCACCGTCACGGTCGGTGCGGCGGGGAACGGAATCGCCACCCAGTCGGTCAACCGGCCGCGATCGAGCGTCACGACGGTGTCGCCGATGGTGAGCTCGGCCCGCCCGGCGCCGCGGTCGAGCGTGAGTGAGAACGCCGCCTCGAGTGGCGGATGGCCGACGACGAACGGGTTGTCGGGGCCGGTGATGACACCGTCGACCCGGCCGTTCGCCTCCTGGATGGCGACGCGCTGCCCGCCCTCCTTGAAGCGCCCGGTCGCCGGACGGGTGGTGAACAGCAGGAACGTCCCCTGCGTGCCGAGCAGATCGGGCACGCACATCGCGCTCAGCTCGGCGCCGTAGAAGCGGTCGGGCGGGAACGTGATCGGCACCCGCAGGATGGTGCTCCAGATGCGCCGCTGACCGAGCAGGGTCCAGAACGGCGTCGAGCGGCGCAGGTTGGTGAGCTCGGGCCGATGCCGCGGAATCAGGTACTTGCCGAGCCGCACGAAGCGTTCCACGACGCCGATCCGCGTCGACGACAGGCGGGGCAGGTAGGTGCGGCGATCGCGGTCGAGGAAGTCGAAGATGTTGTGACGGGCGGGATGGGTGCCGGTGCTGAACGACGACCAGGCCACCGGCGACAGCGCGGGATAGGTGGTCTGCAGCGGCCGGTAGGCGCCGGTCCTGGCCAGGGCGGAGAAGTGGGGCAGCAGCCCCTCCTGCATGAAGCGGTCGGTCAGCGTCGGATCCTGGCCATCGAAGCCCACCACCACCAGCCGGCCGATCGGCGACGGCGGCGGGCCGCTGTGCCGGACCGCTCGCCACAGGGCGCGAAACGGCCACGCCAGCACCGAGGCCGCCACCGCCAGCAAGGTGACGAACACCACCAGGAACGACGACATCACGGCGAAGCCGGCGCCGGGTCCGATGTAGGCGTGGGCCGGGACGGCGGCCGTGAGTACGCCGGTCAGGGCCAGCAGTGCGGCCGTTCGGGCCTGTGGTACAACTCTCGCCGTGCGAAGCGGCATGGGCGACACGGGGTCGGCAGCCATTGTACCGCCGGCCTCCTCGGCCTCGTGGCGCCGGCGCCAGGGCCGATGAGCGGGGGGCTGCTGCGCCGGCTGCGCTACGGCGCGCCGATCGTCGTCGTCTCCGGGCTGCCCCGTTCGGGCACCTCGATGATGATGCGCATGCTCGCCGCCGGTGGCGTCGCCCCGCTCCAGGACGGCATCCGCACCGCCGATGTCAGCAATCCGAACGGCTACTTCGAGTTCGAGCCGGTGAAGGGCCTCGACAAGGACGGCGACCTCGCCTGGCTGCCGGCGGCGCGCGGCAAGGCCGTGAAGATCATCTCCTTCCTCCTCACCTATCTGCCCGAACGCTACGATTACCGCGTCGTCTTCATGCACCGCGACCTGGACGAGGTGCTGCGATCCCAGGCGGCCATGCTGGAGCAGCGCGGCGAGGCGGCCGGCGGCGACGCGGCGCAGGCCCGCGAGCTCTACACCGCCCACCTGGCTCAGGTGCGCCGCTTCATGGCCGGCCGCGACTGCTTCCGCACCCTGGAGGTCGACTACGGCGCGGCCGTGAAGGATCCCGCGGCCGCGGCCGCCGCGGTGGCGGGATTCCTGCCACGGACGCTCGATCAGGCGAAGATGGTCGCCGCCGTGGACGAGGCGCTGTACCGGAACCGCCGCTGATCCGCGGGTCTACGCGCGTCCGCGCCCGCCGAAGCGCATCCGCAGGACGAGCAGCAGCAGATTCAGCGCCAGGGTCACGGCGTTGGCGGCGATGATCGGGCCCGAGCCCATCGCCAGGCCGAACACCAGCCACAACAGCACCCCGGTCGAGAACGCCGTCAGCATCGCCGGCGACAGGTCGTCGGCCGAACGCGAGCGCCAGGTGCGCACGACCTGCGGGATCCACGACGCCGTGGTGCAGGCCGCCGCAGCATAGCCGATGAGGTCGATGGCAAAGGGCGGAACGGCGGGGGGCATCGCCCCGATTATCGCCGCCTCCCGTTACAATGCGCCGCATGTCCGCACGCCTCGGGTTGCTGGTCCTGGTCGTCGCGCTCGGTGCCGCCGCGCTGTGGTGGCGCGCGGACGCGCCGCCGGCGCCACCCGCTGCCGCCGAGACGCCGGTCGTGCACTGGGTCGCCACCGCGCACCAGCGCGGCATCATCGGCTACCGCGATCCGGCGGTGGCCGTGGCTCCGGGCGGCCGCCTCGTCGCCTACAGCGAAGGCCGGCAGGTCCGGGTGCTGCCGATCGGTGGTGGCGTGGACGTCGGCGGGGCGCTCGGCGAGGGGCAGGTGCGGCACCTGGCGTGGATCGACGACCGGCGGCTCGTCTTCGAAGACGGCGGCGCGGCGGCGCGCTGGCAGCTGCTCGAGCTGGGCGTCGGGACCCGGCCGCTGTGGCCGAGCCAGACCTTGACCGGCACCGGCCCGACCAGCGGCGTCCAGCTCGGCGCCAACACCCTGCGCCAGCTCGCGGTCAGTCCCGACGGGGCGTGGCTGGCGGCGATCGCCGCCGGCAGCGACGGGCCGGACCTGTGGCGCGTGCGCCTCGACGGCCAGGAGCTGTGGAAGACCACGATCGCCGAAGGGCGGGCCTCCTCGCCGGCGTGGGCCTCGCCGACCGAGATCGCCTGTGTCGTCACCTCCGCCGCGGGGGGGCGCGTGTCGGCGCCGTGCGGCGCGCCGCCGCTGGCCACCACCCCGACGCTCGATATCGCCGGAGCCCCGGCGTTCTCGCCCGACGGGGCGATCATCTACGCGCCGGCCGCCAACGCCCGCGGGTTCCTCGATCTCTGGCGCATCGAGCGCGCGACCGGCGCGGCGCGCCGGCTCACGGCCACGGCTCGCGACAGCTATGGCCCAACCGTCGCCAGGGACGGCACGGTGGTCTACAAGACCCAGGAATACCGCACCTTCATCGCCGAGCTCGCCGACGGCGCCGTCCGGCCGCTGACGACCTTCCAGGCCGAGACCCCGTGGTGGCATCCCACCGAGCCCCTGGTGTCGATGACCTACGGCACCTGGCGGCGCCAGATCGACGACGCCAACTACCCGGACATCGCGCAGGAAGTGGGTGTGGTGGACCTGCGCGAGGCGCTGCCCGCCGACCGGCCGTCGCAGGTGCTGGAGGACTCCGACTCCGAGGATCAGGGGATGGCCTGGTCGCCCAACGGCCGCTGGATCGTCTTCCACTCGCACCGCGAGATGTCCGACGACGTGTGGCTGCGGCCCACCGACGGCGCGGCGCCCGACCGGCGGATTACCATGCTCGGCCGCGGCGCCGAAGTGGGCTGGCCACGCTGGTCGCCCGACGGGCGGACGGTGCTGCTCGACGGGACCAGGAACGGCCGCGGCGTGATGTTCACGATCGGCGTCGACCAGGACAAAGGGGAGGTGACCGCGCCGATGAAGGAAGTGGCCACCGCCGGCTTCGACGAGGTGACCCACGGCGAATGGCTGCCCGACAGCCGGCGCGTCGTCGCCATCGCCAAGGAAGGACCGGGGCGCCACGCGGTGTTGCTCGCCGACACGACCGGCGGCCAGCCGGTGCAGGTGCTGCACCGCTTCGCCAGCGAGCACGACTTCCCCGGAATCACCGTGGCCCCCGACGGCTCGGCCTTCACCTTCGTGGCCCCGGCCCCCGATGGGTACTTCCAGCTGTTCCGGCGGGCCCTGACGGGCGGGTCGGTGGAACAGCTCACCACCGACCCGATCCACAAGTCGCAGCCGGCGTGGTCGCCCGACGGGCGGCGGCTCGCCTTCTCGGCGTGGAGCTACGACGCGTCCATCTGGCGCATCCAGCCGTAGGTAGCACGTCGTCGCGGCGGATGCCGATCATCAGCAGCGCGGTCGACAGATGACGGCGAAGGGCCGGCTCGGCTCCCGCGTCCGGCCCTCCGCAGGCCGTCAAACGCCATCGGGGGCGAGTGTCGGCGGAACGCAGGGTCCCGGGCGGTGCTGCGCGACGCGTCACCCGCGTCGCCGCTGCGCCAGAACACCCTACGTGGACTTCGGCGCCGCCTCGGCGTTTGACGACTGACGACTGCGCGGCCTGCTCCGGACGGCCACGGCAGCCGAGTCGGCCCTTCGCCGTCGCAGAGGCGCGCAGAGCAGTGCCGCGCGATGTGTGGCGGTCGGCGTGAGCCGCCGAACAGCGTCCTCGCATGACCCCGTCATGCGCAGTCCAATGTGCCAGCGCCACCCTAGAAGTCGACGTGCCATGTCTCGATGATTCTCGCCGTGGGTCCTATGCAGAACGACACCAACGACGACTGAGCTTCGCCTAGCCAACCGCCGAGGTAGAGAATCTTCGTGTCGTAGATCAGTTCGTGAGTCCCGCCAAGCTTGCCGCATTGGTCGTACGGTGGCTCGACGCGTCGAGTTGGCGTCCCGGCGGTGGTGAGCAATTCGGTCTCGGTCGCCCCTGCATCTACCCGCGACGCCCGGAGGTAGGCCTCGTCTCCTGTCGTCGAACAGCCGCCAGCAACAAGGCATGGCAGCAGACAGAGTCCGGGCGCCATTCGTCGCAGACGCCTCTGTCGGCGCAACGACGCCGTTCCCCTCTGCTGCCCAAGAGCGATGGGGCAGGTCTGCAGGTCAGTGGAGAACCGTGGCACGAACCGAAGCGTACCGCCACCGACGGCCGTTGGGGTGCCAACAGCTTCATGCACTGGCTCGGATTTCACGATCCCGTGAGTCGATCGCGACGCGCGGTGTCGTCCCGGGTAGCCCGCGACCAGCGGCTGGCAACGGCCGGACGACGGCGAAGGGCCGGCTCGGCTCCCGTGGCCGTTCGGAGCAGGCCGCGCAGTCGTCAGTCGTCAAACGCCGAGGCGGCGCCGAAGTCCACGTAGGGTGTTCTGGCGCAGCGGCGACGCGACTTGGCCGAGCCATCTCGGCGGAGCTGAGGCTCCGCCTTACGACTGCGAACACTGGAGCGTCGCGCAGCACCGCCCGGGACCCTGCGTTCCGCCGACGTCCGCCCCCGATGGCGTTTGACGGCCTGCGGAGGGCTCGGCCGCGGGAGTCGAGCCGGCCCTTCGCCGTCGTGCTCGCGCTACTTCGCCGCGACGAACATGATCTCGACCAGGCCGTCGGCGTTGACCAGGCCGGTCTTGACGGTGGCCCGCGCCGGCAATTCCTTGACCATCGTCCGGTAGCCGCGGTTCATCGCGTCGAACTGCGCGGTGTCGGTGATGTAGACGATGGCGTCGGCCAGATCGCCCCAGCCGAAGCCGGCCGCCTGCATCGTCCGCCCGATGCGCGCCAGCGCTTCCTTGGTCTGCCCCTCCATGTCGCCCTTGGTCGCGGCGGTGTTGCCGAGGATGCCCGAGACGTAGAGCCGGTTGCCGACCTTGACGGCGCTGCTCAGGATCGGGCTGGGCTTGCCGGGCGTGCCGTCGGCGGCCGGGGTCGTGAAGGTCTGCTTCGGCGCATTGACGGCGGTCAGCGTGATCTCGACCACCGACGTGCCGCCCATGAGCGGCGCGACCACGGTGGCGCGGGCCGGCGGGTCCTTGGTGAAGACCGTGCGGTAGACCTCGTTCATGGCCTGGAACTGCGCGACGTCGGTGATGAACACGCGCGAGCTGACGACGTGCTCGAAGCCCATGCCGGCGGCCTTGAGGATGGCGCCGGCGTTGTCGAGAACCGCCCTGGTCTGCACCCCCATGTCGCCGGTGACGACGCTGTTGTCCTTGCCGTTGCGCGCGACCAGGCCGGCCAGGAACAGGGTGTTGCCCGCCTTGATGCCGTAGCTGTAGGGGTTGGGCGACTTCATCCAGTCGGCCGGGTGGACGACCTGGCGCGGTCCGCCGGTGGGTACCGCCACCATGGCGATCTCGATGAGCGCGTTGGGGACGACGAAGTCGGCGACGATGGTCGTGCGCACCGGCGGGTCGGCCTTCCAGAAGGTGCGATACACCTCGTTCATCGCCGCGAAGTCGCTGGCGTTCTTCAGGTAGACGTGCACCGACGCGGCATTGGCCAGGCTCGAGCCGGCCTTCTGCAGCGTCTGGTCGATGCTTTCCAGCACCCGGCGCGTCTGATTGCGGATGTCGCCCTCGGCGACGATCGTGCCGGCCACGTAGACGAGGCCGTCGGCCTTGGTCGCGGCGCTGAACGGAAACTCGGTCGGTCCGCCCCACCGCTGGATCTGCGCCGCCATGCTGCTGCCTCCCACGCCCACGAGCCCGATGAGAACGGTCGCTGCCAGTCGTCGCACGATGAGCCTCCTCCGGCGCTGCCGGGAACGGGTCCACTCTACCTCAGGCTCCGCATCGAGGCCATCGATCGCATGGCGGTGACGCATGACCCGCTGGGCCGGTGGCGTGCGGGCTGCTACACTGTCGGCCACATGCCGTCGTCGTTGACCTTTCCGAAGATCGTCCGCAGACGTTCGAAGCTCCACGGCTGGGGCGTGTTCGCGGCCGAACCCATCAACAAGAACAAGATCATCGTCGATTACGCCGGCGAGCTCATCACCAACAAGCAGAGCGACGCCCGCGAGGATCGCTACCTCAACCAGGGCTGCATCTGGGTGTTCCGGGTCAACACCCGCTGGTCGCGCGACGCCAACGTCGGCGGCAACGTCGCCCGCTTCATCAACCACTCGTGCACGCCCAACTGCTACAGCGCCGTGGACGAGAAGACCAAGACGATCTGGATCCGCGCCGGCAAGCGCATCGAGCCCGGCGACGAGCTGACCTACGACTACAACACCGAGGGCGACAAGACCATCCCATGTCGCTGCAAGCCCGGCTGCACGACCAAGCTCTGATCCGCCGGCGTGGCCGGCGGGCGCTCGTGCTCGCCGCGGCGCTCTGGGTGGCCGCGATCGGCCTGCGCGCCCAGGTCGCCGATCTCCGCGTGCCGGCCGAGGCCGCTGCCCTGGTCGTGGACGGCGCCGGGCGGTCGCGTCTGGAAGCCCGCGCCGACGTGCTCGACACCCCGGTCCTGCCAGGCTCGATCGCCAAGGTGTTCGCGTTGGCTGCCGCCGCCGAGGCCGGCCTGGTGCGCGACGGCGATCGCCACATGTGCCGACGGGTCGCCACCGCCGACGGCCGCCGCTTCGTCTGCGCCCATCCCGACCTCAAGCGGCCGCTGTCGCCGGCCGAGGCGTTGGCCTACTCGTGCAACGACTACTTCGTGCGCCTGGCGGCACGGCTGCCGCGCCCGGTCCTCAACGACCTGCGTCGCCGGGCCGGACTGGCGCCGATCGGCGCCGCCGAGCCGTGGGCGACCGCGGTGATCGGCCTGGGCGGGCCGACCATCTCGCCGCGCGAACTGCGCGGCGCGGTGGCGCGGGTCGCCGGCACTGCGCCGGGCCTGCCGCTGGCGGCGGCCGCCCGCGCGCTGGTGCGGGACGGCATGCGGGGGGCCGCCGAGTACGGCTCGGCCAACGGCGTGGCCGGCGGGGCGCTGGCCAAGACCGGCACCGCGCCGATGCCCGGCGGGCGCTCGCTCGGCCTGGCAGTGGTGCTCTCTGACGCGACGGCCGGCGACTCGGCGATCGTCGCCGCGCCTGGCGGTGCCGGCATCGATGCCGCCGACCTGGCGGGGCAGCTGCTCGAGGGCCTGCGTCGCCGTGCCGTCGTGCCTCCGACGACGCCAACCGTCGCGGCCGAGCCGCCAGCAGTGCGCGCCGTCGCGACCGGCGCGGTCAGCGATGCCGATTTGCGCGCCGCCAGCGCCGACCGGACCATCCGCGTCGGCGTCACCGCCGCCGACGGCGCGGTGACGGTGCAGACCATGGCGGTCGAGGAGTACGTCGCGCGGGTCATCTCCGGCGAAGGGCAGCCGCGTGCCGGACGGTCGGCGCACGAGGCGCTGGCGATCGTCATCCGGACCTACGCGGCGGCCAACCGGCACCGGCACCGCAGCGAAGGCTACGACCTGTGCGACACCACGCACTGCCAGGTGATGCGGCCGGCCATCGCGGCCGCGCGCGAGGCGGCGCTGGCCACCGCCGGCCGGGTGCTCCTCGACCGCGGCCAGCCGGCGTTTGTCTACTACTCGGCGCTGTGCGGCGGGATTCCGGCGCTGGCCTCCGAGGTGTGGGCCGGCGCCACCGACTATCGGCCCGACATCACCCGCGACGACGCCTGCGAAGACGAGCCGGCATGGAGCCACGAGCTGCGCGCCGAGCAGCTCGAACAGGCGCTGCGGGCCGCCGGGCTGCGCGGTCAGCGCCTGCGCGGCCTGCGCGTCGTGGACCGCACCGACTCGCGCCGGGCCGGGACGCTGCGCGTCGACGGCTTCACGCCGTCGGCGATCTCGGCCCACGAGCTGCGCATGGCGGTCGGTCGCACGCTCGGGTGGCAGTGGCTGCGCAGCACCGCGTTCGAGGTCTCGCGCACGTCCACGGGCTACCGTTTCCGCGGCGTCGGCTACGGGCACGGGGTGGGGCTGTGCGTCATCGGCGCCGGCCGGCGGGCCGCTCGCGGCGAGTCGGCGGCCGAGATCCTGCGCGCCTACTTCGGCACCCTCACGATCAGCGGCGGCCCGCCGGTCGAGACGACCGCGGTCGCCCAGGCGGCGCCGCCACACCCGCTGCCGCCCGCGGCGCCGGTGGCCGCGCCGGCGACGAGCGACATCCGCCTCGCCCTGCCTGCGGCGGAGGAGCGGGAGCGCGCCGCCCTGACCGGACTGGTGCGCCGGGCGCGCGCCGACATCGCCGCCCGGGCCGGCGTCGCCGAGCCCCAGGGCCTGACCATCACCGTCCATCCCACGGTGGAGAGCTTCGGCCGCGCCACCGGGCAGCCGTGGTGGGTTGCCGCCGCCACGACCGGCCGCGCCATCGACCTGCTGCCGATCGCCACGCTGCGTCAGCGCGGCATCCTCGACTCGACGCTGCGCCACGAGGTCGCCCATGTGGTGGCCGACCCGGCGCTGGCGTCGCGGCCGATGTGGGTGCGGGAAGGCGTCGCGATCTACTTCGCGGCGGGCGACGCCGGCGCGGCCGTCGACGGCGGCCGCGTCCGCTGTCCCGGCGACGCGGAGCTGCTGCGGCCGGTGTCGGCCGGCGCCCAGCGCGAGGCCTATAGCCGCGCCGAGCGCTGCGTCAGGCGCGCGCTCGCCCGCGGCACGCGCTGGACCGACATCCGCTGAAGTTCCTGCCACTGGTCTGGCCCCGCCTTGACAGGGGTCAGACCCCTATTCAAGCCCTGCCTTGAACGGGGTCAGACCCCTGGTCACGCCAGGCCTGAAATGGGTTCTGGCCCCTGGCGGGTTTGGTCGGCCGCCGTCGTGATCCCACCAGACGCGCCGCACTGACGCGACGCCAACCAGGAGGACACGATGCCGACCGCTGCCACCACTCCCCGTCCTGCCCCGACGCCGCTGAACGGCGTCAACACGCCGGTGCTCTTCGCCACCATCGATGCCGTGAAGGGCGCCCCGGCCCTGGCCGCCTTCACGTTCCGGGCCCGCAACCGCTGGGTCGACGGCACGTGCAGCGAGACCACCATCGAGGCGTTCGACGGCGCCGGCGGCCGTCACGAGCACGCCGCGCCGTTCCGCTACCAGGCCGATCACCCGGCCGTGCTGGTCGGCGCCGACCGCGGCCCGACACCGGTCGAGTTCCTGCTCCACGGCCTGGCCTCGTGCATCACCGCCGGCATCGGCAACATCGCCGCCGCGCGCGGCGTGCGGCTGACCTCGGTCGAGTCGACCATCGAAGGCCAGATCGACCTGCAGGGCATCCTGGGGTTGTCCAGGACGGTCCGCAACGGCTACCAGCAGCTGCGTCTCAACGTCGCCATCGCCGGCGACGCGCCGGCCGAGGTGCTCGAGGGGCTGGTCGCCCAGGCGCGGGCGCGCTCGGCGGTCTACGACGTGCTGACCAACGGCGTCCCGGTCGACATCACGGTCGCCGCGGCGTAGGTCCGGCCATGCGACGCATCGACACGCTGGTCGTCGGCGGCGGACAGGCAGGTCTGGCGATGAGCCGCTGCCTGTCCGACCGTCGGATCGACCACGTGGTGCTCGAACGGGGCGAGGTCGCCGAGCGCTGGCGCCGGGAACGCTGGCGGTCGCTCAGGCTGCTGACCCCCAACTGGATGACGCGGCTGCCCGGCTTCGCCTACGACGGGCCCGACCCGGACGGCTACATGCGGGTGGCCGACGTCGTCACGTTCCTCGAGCGCTACGCCGAAGGGTCGCAGGCGCCGGTCATCACCGGCGCGGCCGTCGAGTCGATGCGCGCCGCCGACGGCGGCTACGACGTGCACACCACCGCCGGCGCCTGGCGCGCCCGGCAGGTGGTCGTCGCCACCGGTCATTGCGACACGCCGCTGGTGCCGGGCCTGGCCCGGCAGGCGGCCGGCCGGCTCACTCAGCTCGTGCCCGGCGACTACCGCGCGCCCGACGCGCTGCCCGACGGCGGCGTGCTGGTCGTCGGCGCCTCGGCCTCCGGCCTGCAGATCGCCGACGAGCTGGTGCGGGCCGGACGGCGGGTGGTCGTCGCCGCCGGCCAGCATACGCGCGTGCCGCGGCTCTACCGCGGCCGCGATCTCTTCCGGTGGTTCGACCAGCTCGGCATCCTCCGCGAGGCCACCGACGCGGTGCCCGATCTGTCGGCGTCGCGGGCCCAGCCGTCGCTGCAGCTGGTCGGCCGGCCGACCCACGAGTCCATCGACCTGCGCGGGCTGGCCGGGCGCGGCGCCACGGTGGTCGGCCGCCTGGTCGCCCTCGACGGCGTGCGCGCCACCTTCGACGACGACCTCATCGCGACGACGGCCGCCGCCGACCTGAAGCTGGCGATCCTGCTCGGCCGTCTCGACCGCCAGAACGCCGACGTCGCGCCGCCGCCCTTCGTGCCGCACTGGCCGGCCTTCGCCGACGCCCGCGTCCACACTCGCGACCTGGATCGCGAGGGGATCCGGATCGTGCTGTGGGCCACCGGATTCCAGCGCCGCTATCCGTGGCTGCAGGTGCCGGTGCTCGACGGCCGCGGCGAAATCGTCCATCGCCGCGGCGTCACGCCGCTGCCCGGCCTGTTCGCACTTGGTCTCCACTTTCTCCGCCATCGCAGTTCGAGCTTCCTCGACGGCGTCGGCGTCGACGCCGCCGCGCTGGCCGGCGCGATTGCCGCCAACCTCGGTCACCACGGAGCTGCCGCATGACCCCGCCTCTGCCCGCCGCCGTCGACGTGCTCGTCGTCGGCGCCCGTTGCGCTGGTGCCGCCACCGCGCTGTGCCTCGCCCGACAGGGTGCCCGGGTCCTGGTGGTCGACCGCGGGCTGCCCGGCAGCGACACGCTGTCCACCCACGCGCTGATGCGCGGGGCCGTCGTCCAGCTGCACCGCTGGGGCGTGCTGCCGGCGATCGTCGCGGCGAACACGCCGGCGATCCGCCGCACCACGTTCGTCTACGGCGAGGACGCGCTCGAGATCGTCATTCCCGACAAGCACGGGGTCGCGGCGCTCTACGCCCCGCGCCGCACCGTGCTCGATCGGGTGCTGGCCGAGGCCGCCGTCGCGGCCGGCGCCGAGGTGCGCTTCGGCGGACGCCTCGCCGGCCTGCGCCGCGACCACGCCGGCCGTGTCGTCGGCGCGACGATCGTCGACGGCGGCGGCACGGCCCACGACGTCAGGGCCGGTACCGTCGTCGGCGCCGACGGCCGCCACTCCGCCGTCGGCAAGCTGGTGGGCGCCGAGGTGCTCCGGGCGGGCGAGGCGACCACCGCCACGGTGTACGGCCACTGGGCCGGGTGCCCCGGCGATGCCTACCGCTGGGTCTATGGCCCCGACGCCTGTGTCGGCGTCATCGCCACCAACGACGATGCGGCGTGCGTGTTCGTCACCGTGCCGTCGTCGCGCTTCGCGCCGACGTTCCGCGGCGATGTCGCCGGCGGCTTCCGTCGTGTCCTGGCCGGGCTCGACCCGCGGTTGGCCGACCAGCTCGCCGGGCGCGAGCCGATGCACGGCCTGCACGGCTTCGGCGGCCAGCGCGGTGTGTTCGTGCGCAGCCAGGGCCCAGGCTGGGCGCTGGTCGGCGATGCCGGCTACTTCAAGGACCCGCTCACGGCCCACGGCATCACCGATGCGCTGCTGCACGCCGAACTGCTGGCGCGGGCCCTGGCTGCCGGCGGCGATGCGGCCCTGGCCGGCTACGAGGCGGCGCGCACGGCGCTTGGCACGCCGGTGTTCGACGTCACCGAGGCGATCGCCGGCTTCAGCTGGTCGCTCGACGAGGTGCGGGTCCTGCACCGGCAGCTCGCCAAGGCGATGAGCGCCGAGGTCGAGGCGGCGCTAGCGGCCTTCCGCGACCCGGCGCCGCACCTCGTCGCCCCAGTGCTGGACCACGACCAGGTGCGTGGGCCGGCGCGGCGGCGGCGGCTGGTCGAGCACGAACAGGAACCGACGCCCGTCGGGTGAGATCTCGTAGTCGGCGCCCAGGCGCGTGCCCCAGGGCGCGATCTCGAACAGCCGCCGGGTGCGGGCGACCGTGAACGTCGCGCCCGGTGTCACCGGCATCGACGCCAGGCCGGTGCCGTCCAGGAACAGGAGCTCGCGGCCGTCGGGGCTCCAGCGCGGCGACGAGCCGCCGGCGGTCGAGATCTGCCAGCGACCGCTGGTCACGTCGGGGTAGGGGCGGACCATCACTTCGATGCGCCCCGACTCGCTCGACTGGTAGGCGAGCCAGCGCCCGTCGGGGGACAGCTGCGGCTCGAACTGCGCGAAGTCGCCGTCGAGCAGCACCCGCACGGTGCGGTCCGGCGGCGTCACCGCCGCCACCGCCTGGCGCGTGTAGCTGCGGAACAGGGAGAAGAAGAGCGTCGCGCTGTCGGGCGACCACGCCGACGGGCTGTGGATCGGCCCGTCGGTGCTGCTGATCTGCTCGATCGGTCCGGCGCCGAGGGCATCGCGGCGGAACAGCCCGGGACTCTCGCGCTCGGATCGAAAGGCGATCCAGCGGCCGTCGGGCGACCACACCGGGGCACTGTCGATCGTCGGCTCGGAGGTCAGGCGCGTCGAGGTCCCGCGCGCCAGGTCCACGACCCAGATGTCGGCGTTGTCCGGATCGTCGATGCCGACCGCGGCCTTGCTGCCGTCGGGCGACAGCGCGATGCGGGTGAACGGCTGCGGCGGCGCCGGAATCGGTGTCGCCCGACCGTTGCGGTCGAGCCAGACCAGCTCGCGTTTCGGGGCCGGCACCTGGCCGGCGGGTACGAAGGCGAGGGCGCCGGCGGCGGCGTCGAAGTGGCCCACCGTGCTGTCGGTGGTCGCCACGCCGTCCACCAGCGGCACGGCCGGTCCCGACACCTCGCCGGCCTCGACATCGAAGTGCTGGCCGAAGAGCGTCCCCTGGCGGACGAAGAGGAGCGTCTCGGGCGCCAGGTACCGGCCGTGCGTGCCCTCGGCCACCACCGTGACGCCACCCGTGGCCAGGTCCGCGATGCCGACGTGGTGAGCACGCCCGGCGACGATGGTGAACAGCACCCGCCGGCCGTCGGGCAACGCCTGCGGGAGCATGTGCAACGTGTCGCCGCGGGTCGAGTCCAGCGTGGTCAGCGGCGTCGCCGGGCCGCCGCCGAGCGGCAGCCGCTCGAGCACCCGTCCGGTGTTGGTCGCCAGGACGATGGTGTCGTCGTTCGCCCAGGTGGCGGTGACGCCACCCGGGGCCGGACCCACCGCCACCGGCGTCCCGCCGGCCACGGCCACCCGCTTCACCATGCCGTCGCTGTCGAAGCCGAGCCACTGGCCGTCGGGGGAGAAGAACAGCCCGGTGGCGCCTTCGGTGCCCTCGACCACGCGCACCGCCAGGTCGGCGGCGTGGCGCAGATACACCCGCGTCGTCCCGTTGGCGCGGCCGCGATAGGCCACCGTCTGGCCGTCGGGCGCGATCGCCAGCATCGGCTGGTAGCTGAAGACGGGATCGACCTCATCGAGCGAAATCGTGTAGCGGGTGACCGGCGGCGTCTCGGACGCCGGCGCCTGGCGCCACAGCAGGGCGGCAGTTCCGGCCAGCAGCACACCGACAGCCAGTCCGGCCGCCGCCGCGACGCCCCACGGCCGCCCGGCCGGCACCGGGGCGGCGGGTTCGTCCTCGAACGGCGCCTGGGCGGCGTCGTCCAGGTCGAGCCGCGCATCGCCGATGTAGCCGAGGCGGCGCTCGGGATCCTTCTCGAGGGCGCGCCGGAGCAGGCGGCGCAGCGCCGCCGGGGTCTCGGCAGGCAGCAGCGAGTAGGCGGGCTCGCGCTCGAGGACCCGGGCGAGCACGTCGGGCAGCGACGTCGCCGGGAAGGCGCGCGACCCGGTCAGCATCTCGAACACGACGCAGCCGAACGCCCAGATGTCGGCGCGCTGGTCGAGCGCCTGCCGCCGCACCTGCTCGGGGCTCATGTAGGCCGCGGTGCCCAGCAGCATGCCCGGCGACTGACCGGTGAGATCGGTGGTCTCGACGGCGTCGGTGGCCGAGTCGAGCGCCTTGGCCAGCCCGAAGTCGAGCACCTTGACCGATCCGTCGGCGCCGAGCTTGATGTTGGCCGGCTTCAGATCGCGATGCAGGATGCCGCGGGCGTGCGCGGCGTCGAGGGCGTCGACGAGCCGGCGGGCGATGCGCAGCACCTCGGCCACCGGCAGCGGTCCCTCGGCGATCCGCTCGGCCAAGGTCCGCCCTTCGACGTACTCGAGCACCAGCGCCTCGATCGGTCCGGCCTTGGCGATCCCGTAGATGGCGCCGATGCCGGGGTGGCTGAGCGAGGCGAGGACCCGGGCCTCGCGGCGGAATCGGCCGAGCCGATCGGGGTCGGTGGCAAACCGCTGCGGCACCACCTTGAGGGCCACGGTGCGGCCGAGCAGCCCGTCGCGGGCCCGGTAGACCTCGCCCATGCCACCGCGGCCGATGAGCGCGTCGATGACGTACTGCTGGATTTCGGCGCCGGGCGCCAGAACGTCGGCGGTGGCGACGGGCTCGCCGCCGGCGTCCTCGAGCGCGTCGACCACCGCCGAGGCGACCGCTGGGTCGGGGGCGAGGAACGCGTCGGTGGCCGACGCCTCGCGGATGACGGCCCGCGCCAGGTCGAAGAGCGCCGGGTCGTGGCCGGTGCGTTCGCGCAGGAACGCCTCGCGGCGCTCGGGCGGCAGGCCCAGCGCCTCGTCGATGAGGGCGTCGGCGGCCGCCCAGCGGGCAGGGTCGGTCACGGCCGCTCTCCGCCGAGTTCGGCACGGAGCCACGCCCGGGCCTTGAACCAGTCGCGCTGGGCGGTGCGCAGCGAGACGCCCAGCGCCTCGGCCGTCTCCTCCTCCGACAGCCCGGCGAAGTAGCGGCATTCGACGACGCGCGCCAGCCGCGGGTCGAGGGCCTCGAGCTTCTGCAGCGCCAGGTCCACGTTCAGGATGCGCTCCCAGTCGTCGCGGGCGGCATGGCCGCTGTCGAGCGGCACCGGCGCCTCGGGGCCGCCGCGCTTGACCCGCACCCGGCGCCGAACGTGGTCCACGGCGATCTGGCGCATGGCGATGGCGGCGACGGCCAGGAAGTGGCCGCGGTCGTGCCACTGGGCCCGCGACTGATCGACCAGGCGCAGGTAAGCCTCGTGGACCAGCCCGCCGGTGTCGAGCGAGTCCTGGCCGGCGCGGCGCCTGAGCTGGATGCGGGCGATCCGGCGCAGATCCTGGTAGAGCAGCGGCACCAGGCGGTTGACGGCGTCGGGGTCCCCGGCCCGGTGCGCCTGCAGGAGCTGGGTGATGTCGGACAGGGGGGCCTCCGGTATCACGGTGCGGGACGCCTGGCGGGTTCACGTCCCGCCTGGCGTGTACCAGGGTGAGGACGGCCGCCGGCGCCATCTTAGCGCGGTGCTGCCCGTCCTGGAGACGGCGCGATGTCCGCAGGCCCGCTTCCGCCCGCACAGGTGATCGCCGCGATCGAGCGCGGCGGGCCGGTCCCCGACGGGCCGGGCGAGCGCTACCTCGGCTATGGCGTGCTCGGTGTCGCCTTCGCCTCGGGCGACCTGCTGGCGCTGCGGCGCTTTCCGGTGGCGTCCAGCGGCTGCGGCTACACCGCCGTCTGGCATCGCCAGCCGAATGGGGCGTGGACGTTCTACACCGACGCGACGAGCGGGCAGGGGTGCACCTCGCACTTCGCGCCGGCGCTCGACACGGTGGAGGTCGCGCCGATCCGCCTCGAGTGGGACGGGCCGTGGTCGCTGACCGTCGGCGTCGACGGCGGACGTGCCGTCTCCTGGCGCCTGACCCTCGCCGCCACGTGGCCGACCCGGCTGCTCTCGGCGGCTGCAGCCGCCCTGCCCGAGGCAGTGTGGCACGATGCGCGCGGGCTCGGTGCGATCGCCGCCGTGGCGCGGGCGGCGCTGGGCACCGGACCGTTGCGGCTGAGCGGTCACCTGCCGAGCGGCGCCCGGTTCCTGTCCAACCCGCGCCGGTTGTGGGCGGTGGTGGGCAGCCGCGCCGCCGTCCACGGCGTCGATCTCGGGGCGATGACGACGCCCGCGGCGCGGCTGGCGCTGGGCGAATTCCAGATCCCGCGCGTGCCGCTGGTGGCCAGCGGACCACTGTTCATCGAGCCGCCACCGGCCACCGACGCCACTACAGCGGTGGCGCGGGGCCGCGATGAATCCGATCGGGATCCATGGCCGCAAGCCGGATGAAGGCGGCGGCGACGACAGCCAGCGCCGCCAGGCCGACGCCGGCCTTGGCCACGGCGAACACCAGCTGCACGGCGGTCGGCGGCAGGACCGGCCGCCAGGCGTCGAGCCACGGCCAGAAGCGGGCGAAGCCGATGGCCAGCACGGCGCCGACGAGCAGCGCGCGGGCCGACACCGCCTGACGCACCCAGCCGCCGGCCCCGGCGACGGCGGTGCCGCGCGTCACCGCGCCGAACAGCCCCAGCGCCAGGAGCGGGCCGGCCACCCAGGTGGCGAGCGTGGCCAGCCAGGCCGCGGTCGTGAAGACGACCTCCGGATCCGCCCATCCGGTGCGGGCGATGAGCCCGGCAGTGATCCAGCCGCGCGAGGCCTCCACCCACGCGTGCGCCGCGGCGGCGACCTGCCAGACCAGCGCGAACACCGCCAGCGCCGGCAGCAACCGCAGCCCCGGCCACAGCCATCCGGAGGGCGCGTCCGGGGCGAACGGCTGGCCGCGCCACAGGCGGATGGCGACGTCCACCGCCACGCCGGCCACCAGCAGCATGGCCGCCGACAGCAGGGCCGACAGCGCCAGCATCCACAGGTTGGACTCGGGCGTCGACACCAGCGCCCAGAACAGCCCGGCGAGGAGTCCCAGCGCGAGCGTGAGCCACACCGACACGCGCAGCAGCGCGGCGATCATCGGCGCCCGTCCGACCCGTCGCCGGCCACGGCGAGGGTGAACGGCTCCGACGAGGCGTGCACGCCGGGGACGTACATCGGCGTGACCCGCGCCGGCGAGGCGCGGAATGCGCCCTCGTTGACGACCTTCAGCAGGTAGACGACATCGGCGCGACCCTGGTCCAGCCGCTCGACGAAGAACGCCGAGCGGTCGTCGCGGAACTCCTCGCGCGACAGTCGCGCCGACCGCGCGTCGCGCGCCAGCGGGTACGGCGTGCGGTTGGGCAGCGCCTCGGTGCCGGCGGGAATCGGATCCTCGATGAGCAGGTAACGCCAGTCGCCGCCGCCGGCCACCGCCAGCCGCACCGAGACGACGTCGCCGACGGCGACCGGCCCGGCGATCGGCACCTCCCGGTAGACGAGGCGGCCGTCCTGACGCGTGGACTCCAGCCGCGCGTAGGCGCGCGTGATCGCCAGCGCCGTCGAACCGCGGCGGTGTTCGGCCGCCGTGGGATCGAAGTACTCGGCGGTGGCCGACCAGTGCACCGTGCCGGCGCCGCGGGCGACCAGGCGCACCTCGTTCGCCCCGGCGGCCGCCGGGGCGGTGATCTCTACCGGGGTCGAGGCCACCAGCGACGCGGCCGTGAACGTCTGCGACCCGGCGGCCACGCCGTTGACGATCACCTCCACGGTGCCGATCGCCCCGGTGTCGCGCCGGGCCCGCATGTAGGCCAGCATGCCGTCGAGGGCGAGCGCGGTCTGCTTGGTCGTCGCCCACCAGCCGGCCTGGCGGTTGAGCATCAGCCAGCGCACGGCCGGTTCGAGCAGCGGCGAGTCGGGAGTGCGCGCGGCCAGCGCCCGCACCGCCCACGCGGTGGCTTCGACGGCGGTGTCGACGCCGTCGTCGAGCAGCGGATCGCGATCGCTGGCCCAGTGCGCCAGCGCGCCCTCGCGGACGACGCTGCCGGCCAGGCGGGCCGCCACGTCGTCGGCCCGCGGGTCGCCGGCGCCGTGGAGCGCCAGGGCCAGGATCGCCTGCCCGTAGGGCGACAGCCGATCGCGGCTGGCCCAGACCTCGTCGAGCGCGGCGCGCTGCGTGTAGGTGCGCACCTCGCCGTCGCGATAGATCTCCACCTGCGGGCGATCGCCGAGCGCGCGGCCCAGCACCCACACCATGTAGGCCTTGAGCTCCGCGTCGGCCCGCGGGTAGTCGAGCACCATCGCCGCCAGCACCTGCACGCCGCGTTCGCGACGTCCGCCGTCCACCCGGTAGCCGTGCGCCTCGGCGTCCACCAGGCCGCCCAGCGCGTAGGCGGTCATGAAGGGGTGGTTGCCGTCGGCCGACCACCACCCCCAGCCGCCGTCGTCGTGCTGCAGGTCGTAGAGACGACGCAGACCGTCGGTCACCTGTCGGCCGAGCATCGACAGCCGCTCGGTCGGCGCCAGTCCCAGGTCGGTGAGCGCCCGGGTCACGACCAGGTTGGGGATGAAGCTCGACAGGGTCTGTTCCGTGCACCCGTACGGGAAGCTCGTGAGCTGGTCGGCGGCGCCGAGCACGGCGCCGGCCATCGACGGCGCCAGCGCGACGCGGATGGTCCGCGCCGCCGGATTGGCGGTGTCGGGGACGACCAGCGATGCGGTCGTCTCGGCGCCGCCGGCGAGCGCGCCGGTCGCCGCGGCCTCACGGCGCACACCGTAGGGTCGGATCGGCAGCGGCAGCTCCAGCGCATCGCGATCGCTGCCGGCGACGGCGGTGGCGGTGAACACTGCGCGGCCGGGGGCGCCGGCGGTGTAGCGCCACTGGTCGCGGCGCTCGCCGTTGCCGGCCACGGCGCCGGAGACGGCGGCGCTGCCGGCCGCGGCGGTGACGCCGGTGGCGGCGACGTCCACCCGCGCCTGCCGGGCCTCTTCGACGTAGTTGTGGACGATGGTCGGCGTCGCCACCGTGTCGCCCTCGGTGAGGAAGCGCGGCGTCACCAGCCGCACGATGAGGTCCTTGGTGGTCGTCGTGCGGGCCACGGCCGCACCCACGCGCGTGTCGACGGTGATGGCCCGCGCCGTCAGCCGCCACGTCGTCAGCGAGTCGGGATAGCGCACCGTGATCCGCCCGCGACCCTCGGCATCGGTGACGAGCGACGCCACCCAGTGGATCGCGTCGGGGAAGTCCTTGCGCACCTGCGGCTGGGCCAGCCGATCGGCCTTGAAGTCGGCCAGCGACAGCGGGCGCCGGCGTCGCGTCGCCAGGCGCAGCCGGTCGGGGCCCGAGAAGCCGGTGAAGTGGTAGTGGCGCGAGAAGGCGGTGCCGACGCGGGAGTACTCGCGGCGATAGAACACCCGCGCCGGATCGGGCGTGTCGTCGGCCTTGACGCCGAACACCGACTCGTCGATGACGGCCAGGCTGACGCTGGCGCGGGCCGGCCGGCCGTCGGCGTCGGTGACCTGCACGGCGAAGCTGGCCGGGTCCTGCGGCCGGGCCACCGGGCGATCGGCGGTGAGCGCGATCTGCAGGGTGCGCGACACCGGTGGCACGCTCAGCCGGCGCTCGGCCTGCAGCAACCGCCCGTCGCGCAGCAGCGTCACGTGCACGTAGACGTCGCCGATGTCGCCGTCGTCGATGGGAACCTCGAAGGCGCCGGCGACCGTCGGGCGGACCACCTGGTGCCACGATACGTGCTGGCCCTCCTTGGTGAGCAGCACCGGCCCGACCACGTCGCGCCCGCGCACGACGACGCGCGCGGTCTCGCCCGGCGTGTAGGTGCGCTTGTCGGCCAGCAGCTCGAGATACTCGTTGTCGGCGTCGGGTGTCGCGTCACCCGGCCCGGGCACCCACAGCCACGCGTCGTCGCGCAGGTCGCGGCCGTTCTCGGTGGCGATGACGGCGACGCGGTAGCTGCCGGGGATGTCGGGCACCGCCACGGTCGTGGTCAGCCGCCCGTCGGCGTCGCTGCGGGCCGCCGCCTCGCTGACGACGGTGACGGTCGGCGCGCTGTAGTAGCCGTCGGCGTAGCGCAGTCGCTCGACCACGACGCGCACCGGTACGTCGGCGCGAGCCGTGCCCAGATAGTCGACGGTGCGGGCACTGAGCGACGCCGTGGTGCCCGGGCGCGCCATGTAGGTGTCGAGCCGGGCCGAGACCAGGAACGAGCCGTAGGTCGCCTGGACGATGCCCGCTCCGCTCACCTCGCGGCCACTGGCATCGGCCACCCGCGCCTCGATGCGGGCGCGGTAGTCCCGACCCTGTTCGTCGGGTGCGAGCGGCAGACGGATCCGTCCGCGGCCGTCGGCGCCGAGCGTCAGTTCGCCCTCCGAGCGCAGGTCGCCGCCGTACCAGCCGCCGCCCTCCTCCGGGTCGGCGTCGTCGATCCAGCGCAGCGGCGACCAGTAGGGCTGCTTTTCGACGACGTAACGTACCGTGCCGTTGGCCACCGGCTGGCCGAAGTAGTAGCGGGCCTGCACGTCGGCCACCACCTCGCGGCCCTGCACCACGAAGCGGTCGGCGACGGTGACCAGCACCTCGAACTCAGGGCGTCGGTACTCCTGGACCTCGAAGCTGCCGCTCGCCTCGGCCTCGCCGCTGGCGATGGTGATGCCGTAGAGGCCCAGCGCGGCGCCGGCCCCGAGCGGCACGTCGACGGCGACGGCGCCGAACTCGTCCACGCGCACCCGCTCGCGCTGGATCACCGCCTGGGTGGCGTCGGTGACGCGGACTTCGACCTCGGGCCGGTCGAACGCCGCCAGCAGGTCGCGCTGCCGCCAGCGCAGCACGGCCTTCACGTGCACGGTGTGGCCGGGCCGGTAGATCGGCTTGTCGGTGTAGACGAAGGCGGCCAGCTCGCGCCCGGCCCGCTCGAACACCCAGCCGCCCGGATCGGCGATGCCGACGTCGTCGCCGCAGACCACGACCCCGACGGCGTCGCGGGCGTCGTCGGGCAGGCCGGCGTCCACCACCCCGTCGGCCGACGTGCGCCCGGTGGCGAGCGTGGTGCCGCGGCTCAGCACCCGGGCGTCGCAGCCGGCGCGCGGCTCGCCGCTGTGGCGATCGGCGGCGAACAGCAGCACCTGGCCGGGCGCGGCCTTGGCGACCACGCCGAGGTCCGAGACGACCACGACCGTGTAGGCGCGCAGGCGGTCGTGCACCGCCTCGACCACGTACATCCCGCGTTCGGCGAGGTCGAGCGGGAGGCGTCGCACCTCGGCGTCACGGTAGTGGGGCAGCACCTCCCGCCACGAGCTGACCAGCTGATCGGGATTGAGCAGCGGCACCTGGGCGAAGGTGTTCACCTGGAGCCGCACCCGCCGGGCGACGCGGCTCGAGTCGTCGGCGGCGCGGCGCGCGCGACGATACTCCGGCGTCGTCTGGGCGCGGACGAAGTCGCGGACCCGGCGGCGTTGGGCCGCCTTCCAGGTCGAGACGCGTTCGAGCCAGGTCGGCTCCTGCGGCACCGGCAGCGGCTGGTCGGTGCCGAACTGGTGCGGGTCACGCAGGCCGGCGAGGAACGCCAGCGGATCCCGTACCTTGTAGACCCGGAAGTCGAGCGACGGCACCTGGCGGAAGGTCAGCCAGATCGCGGCGTCGTCGCGGCTCGTGAACGTCTCGCTCGACGACAGCGAGAAGGCCGGACCCGCCGGCGGCGGGGCGTCCTGGGCGCGTACCGCCACGGGCGTGAGGCCGAGCGCGACGGTGATGGCGACAACGGCGCGGCCGACGGTCACAGCAGATCCAGTCTGAACACGCCGACAAACGTCTGGTTGCCCGGGATCGGCCGCCAGGTCGGCGACGGGTGCCGGTGCAGATCGGACAGCCGCACCTTGCGCACCTCACCGGCGTCGTCGCCGTCCGGGCCGGTGTGGTAGACCACCCAGTCGCCGCCCGGGTCGAACGCCGATGGGCCGACAAACACCATCAGGTGATCGGGTTGGACGGCACCGGCTCGCCGGAAGTAGAGCAGATCGCCGGGCCGGGCCTGGGCGGCGTCGCGCGCGATCAGCCGGCTGTTGAGCCGCACCAGCGTCTGCGCGTCGGCGAACTCGCCGTAGCGCGGGTGGTCGCCGGCGGCGGTGCGGAACAGCGGCCAGCCGTCCGGACCGGGGGCGGGTCCGGATCGCACGTCGGCGAACCGTGGCACGAACGTCAGCCCGGTGCGGCGGGCCCATTCGGGCGAGTGGGGACGCAGCGCCTCGCGGAATGCGTAGCGGACCAGCGCCGCGCAGTCGGTGACTTCCGGGGCGCGCTGTTCGAACTGCGCGTCGGCGACCAGCACGAACCACTGGCGGAAGGCGGCGCGGTCGTCGGGGGCCAGACGGCGGCCCGACGCGGCCACGGCGGTGACGGCGACGGCGACGGTGAGCGCGGCCGTGGCGACCTGCGCCAGCTGCTGTCGTCGGATCGCCCGCCCGATCACGCCCGCCAGTATACCGGCGGGGCTAGACGATCGGCAGTCGCACCTCGACGCCGGCGGGCTGATCGCCGCTGACCAGGTCGTAGGCCTCGCCGCCGAGACGCCGCAGGTGTTCGATGGCGACGACCAGCCGCAGCCCGAGGCCAGGCCGCCACTGGTGGACGTCGACCCGCCGCGGCTCGGCGAGGAAGTTCCGGCCGCGCGGCAGGAACGCCAGCAGGGCGAAGGCGTGGGCGCGGCCCGGCCCCTCGCGCGTGACGTCGCAGACCACCGGGGCGGCGTGCTCGCGGGCCACCGTGGTGGCCAGTGCGGTGAACGCCTGGGCCAGCACGTCGCGGCCGGCGGCCACGCTCAAGTCCGCGTCGGGATGGATCGAGACCTCGAGATCGACATCGGCGCCGCCGCAGGCGGCCACGGTGCGATCGAGCACGGCCGTCAACGCGACCGGACGCGCCGTGGGGGTGGTGTCGCGCCAGACGTCGACCAGTCGCTTGACGTCGTCGAGGATGTCGACGACCGTCTGCTGCGCGCGGCGCGCCCCGTCGAGCGCCCGCACCTGTTCGGGCGTGAGCGGCTGGCGTTCGATCATCGTCAGGTATCCGCCGATGACGCCGGCCGGTGCCCGCAGCTCGTGACCGAGCAGCGTGAGCAGGCTGGGGGAGTCACGCGTCGTCATGCCGCACACGGTACTATGAGCGGCCTCCGATGTCCCACGTCTCCCCGGCGGTGAGCGTCGTCATCCCCACCCGGGGCGACGCGGCACCGCTGGCCAGGCTGCTCGACGACCTGCTGCCGGCCGACGACCTCGAGGTGATCGTCAGTCGCAGCGGGCCCGAGGATCCGACCGAGCTGACGTTGCGGGCGGCGCGTCCCGACGTCCACTGGGTGGATACCGCGACCGGCCGCGGACCGCAGCTGAACGCCGGCGCCGCGCTGGCCCGCGGCCGCTGGCTGTGGTTCGTGCACGCCGATTGCCGCGTGCCGTCGTCGTGGCGGGCCGCCTTCGCGGCCGTCGACGCGGCCGCCCCGGTGGTGGTCGGCGGCAGCTTTGCGTTCGCACTCGACTCGCCGGCGTGGCAAGCGCGGCTGTTGGAGCGGGCGGTGGCGTGGCGGGTGCGCTGGTTCGACCTGCCCTACGGCGACCAGGGCATTTTCGTGCGCCGCGAGGTGTTCACGTCCTTGGGGGGATTCCAGCCGTGGCCCCTGATGGAGGACGTGGACTTCGTCCGCCGGTTGACACGGCGCGGTCCGGTGCGACATCTCACCGAGCAGGTGGTGTCGTCGGCGCGACGCTGGGAGCGGGACGGATGGTGGAAGAGGAGCGGCGCCAATCTGATGACGCTGTGCCGCTACTTCGCGGGCGTCCCGCCCGAGCGGCTGGCGCGTAGCTATGAACGGCGATCCACGCTACCCTGAGTTCGGAAGGGGAATTCGATGCTGATCAGACAGGCGCCCGACATCCGAGAGTCCGAGGTCACCCCCCGTGAGTGGTATCTCAGGCGGCGCGAGTTCATCGGCACGGCGGGGGCGGCCGCGGCGGCCGTGGCGGCGAGCGGACTGGGCGGTGCGACGCTCCTGGCGCAGAACCCGGCCGCGCAGAAGCTCAGCGCGAAGAAGAGCAGCCTCAGCACCACCGAGCCGCTCAACTCCTACCGCGACGTCACCACCTACAACAACTTCTACGAGTACGGCCTCGACAAGGGCGACCCGGCCAAGTACGCCCACGCCCTCAAGCCGCGGCCCTGGTCGGTGAAGGTCGAGGGCGAGTGCGCCAAAGCCGGCACTTACAACATCGAAGACATCCTCAAGTGGTTCCCGCTCGAGGAGCGCATCTACCGCCTGCGCTGCGTCGAGGCGTGGTCGATGGTGATTCCGTGGATCGGCTTCCCGCTCGGCGATTTCGTCAAGCGCATGGAGCCGACCGCCAAGGCCAAGTACGTCGAGTTCCGCACGCTGGTGGACTTCAAGCAGATGCCCGGCCAGACCGAACCGGCGCTGCAGTGGCCCTACCGCGAGGGGCTGCGCATGGACGAGGCCATGCACCCGCTGGCCATCCTCGCCGTCGGCCTCTACGGCGAGGTGCTGCCGAACCAGAACGGCGCGCCGATCCGCCTGGTCGTGCCGTGGAAGTACGGCTTCAAGAGCATCAAGTCGATCGTCACCGTGCGCTTCGTCGAGCGGGAGCCGCTGAACACCTGGCAGCAGACCCGCGCCGAGGAGTACGGCTTCTACGCCAATGTCAACCCGGCCGTCGATCACCCGCGGTGGACCCAGGCTTCGGAGCGGCGCATCGGCGAGTTCTTCCGGCGCAAGACCCTGCCGTTCAACGGCTACGGCGACCAGGTGGCGTCGCTCTACGCCGGCATGGACCTGCGCCGCTACTACTAGCCAGGCTTCGGAGTGGAGGTTCGGCCTTTCGCGGCGCGGCGTCACCGAGGGACCTCGTGGTGCGTGCCGTGAAGCCGGTCGTGTTCGTGGCCTGCCTGGGCCCGTTTGCGTGGCTCGTCTACGGCGCGTTCCTCGGCGGCGACCTGGGCGTCAACCCGGTCGAGACGATCACCAACTACACCGGCATCTGGACGCTGCGGCTGATCGCGATCTCGCTGGCGGTAACGCCGCTGCGCTGGCTGACCGGCTGGAACCGCGTCATCCAGTACCGGCGGATGCTGGGTCTGTTCGCCTTCTTCTACGGCTCGCTGCACTTCCTCACCTACTTCGTCCTCGATCACTCGCTGATGTTCACGGGCCTGTGGGACGACGTGGTGAAGCGGCCCTACATCACCGCCGGCTTCACGGCCTTCGTGCTGATGATCCCGCTGGCCGTCACCTCCACGCAGGGGTGGATCCGCCGGCTCGGCGGCCGCACCTGGAACCTGCTGCACCGGCTGGTCTACGTGACGGCGGCGCTGGCGGTGCTGCACTACTGGTGGAAGGTCAAGCTCGACACCTCGAGCCCGGCGCTCTACGCGACGATCCTCGGCGCCCTGCTGGCGGTGCGGGTCTGGAAGGCGGTCGCCAAGCGGCGTGCGACCCCGCCGGCGCGGGCGGTGCGCGTGGCGCCGCAGCTCTGATCGGCGCCCCGCGCTGATGGAGGGCGTGTTCCCGGCACGCGGCGGCTCGGCGGTGGCGATGCTGGCCCGCGACCCCGAGGCGCCCGGCAAGACGAGGTTGGGGCCGGACGGTCCCGCCGCCCGCGCGCTGCGGGCCGCCCTGCTCCTCGATTCGATCGAGGCGGTCGTCTCCGCCGGTCTGCCGCTGGTCGTCTTCGTCACGCCTGGTGATCGCGTGGACGCGGTGCGGGCGCGCGTCTCGGGCGACGCCGCGCTCGCCGGCCTGACCGGCGTGGAGGTCGTGCCGCAGGCGGAGGGCGATCTCGGTGCGCGCATGACGTCGGCGATCGCCGACCTGCTGGCCCGCGGCCATGACGCCGTGGTGCTGGTGGGCTCCGACGCTCCCGATCTGCCGGCGGCGGTCGTCGCCGAGGCCGTCGAGGCGGTGGCGGCCGGCGGGCCGCGCCGGGTGGTGTTCGGCCCCGCCGAGGACGGCGGCTTCTACCTGGTGGCGTCGCGCGAGGTGCCGACCGGCGTCTTCGACGGCGTGGCCTGGAGCCGGCCCGAGGTGCTGGCGGCGGTGACGACCCGGGCCGTGGCCGCGGGGTGGGAGGTGGCGCACGTGCGGCGGTGGCGCGATGTCGACACCCCGGCGGATCTGGCTGCGCTCGTCGATCGTCGCGGGCCGGGCGCGGTGCGGACGCGCGCGCTGCTGGCCGCGGCGGGCCGGGGCCCGGGGGGAGGGTAGTCGCGGTCGTTCACGCCACACGGCCGGGCTTCACGCCGCTGTGATATGCTGCTATTCTTCTGTCGCGGGGTGGAGCAGTCCGGTAGCTCGTTGGGCTCATAACCCAAAGGTCGCGGGTTCAAATCCCGCCCCCGCAACCATGAGAGCCGCGCACGCGGCTCTCGCCATGTACGGGCGGAATGTGCGGCCAGCGGCGGGGCCCCCGCCGCGCGGACTGGGCGCGGTGGGGTGCCAGTCCCGCCCCCGCAACCATGAGAGCCGCGCACGCGGCTCTCGCCATGTACGGGCGGAATGTGCGGCCAGCGGCGGGGTCCCCGCCGCTCGTCCTGTGTGCGGTGTCCCGTCGGCGATCCCTTCCCTACCGACTGGTGCGAGGCGTGGACAGCGACGAGCACGACAAGTCGTGTAGCACGTGAGTCACGTACTAGGATGGGCCGTATGAAGACGAACGTCACCCTCAAGCTGGACGCCGATCTCCTCCGCGAAGCGCGTGTCCTGGCGGCCGAAGAAGGGCGGTCGATCAGCGCTCTACTGACCGATCGCCTGAAAGCAATCGTGCGGGAACGAAAGGCCTTCGACAAGGCGCGTCGCCGCGCGCTCGCCAGGCTGCGCGACGGTCTGGACCTGCAGTGGACGCCTTCCAAATCACGCGACGAACTCCATGAGCGATAGGTACTTCGTCGATACCAACATCCTCATGTACGCCCATGACACCGCGGCGGGCGACAAGCACGCGCGCGCCAAGGTGCTCGTGGAGGACCTCTGGCAGAGCAGGCCAGGTGTTGTCAGCACTCAGGTCTTGCAGGAGCTGGCGGTCAACCTGCGCCGGAAGGCGAAGAAACCTCTCGACGCAAGAGCCACGCGTGACGTGGTCTCTGACTACCTCGCGTGGCAGGTCGTCGTGAATGGGGGCGATTCGATTCTCGAGGCGCTTGAACTGGAAGCGCGATACCAGATCTCGTTCTGGAATGCTCTCATCATCCAGGCCGCGCAGACTGCCGGCGCTGACGCTCTCTACTCAGAAGACCTCTCAGACGGCCAGCGATACGGCTCGGTGAGGGTAGAGAACCCGTTCACGCCCTGAGACTCGTCGTCAGCAGGACGGGGGGGCGACGCGGCGACCGCCGCGCGCTCAGCGCGCCAACCCGCCGACCTTCCGGAACGCCGGCGCCGACGGGTCGCGTTCGCTGCAGTTGGCGCGGATGCGGATGCCGTCACGGCCCGGCGGGCGATCACCCGCGGTCCACATGTCGTAGGTGACCGCCTGGGGCACGCCGTCGCGCATCACCGTCGCGGGACTCATCGCCAGGTCGAGCGTGAGCACGCCGGCCGCGGACGACGGGACCGGAAGCCAGGCCACGTAACGGTCGAGCGACACCAGGACGTCGTCGGTCTTCGGCCACGGCCGGAGGTTCAACGCGACCATGTTCGACCGCCCGCCGGTCTCGGCGCGGGTCACCCGGTTCGGCTCGGTCGAGAACCCGGCCTCGGGCCGGCTGCGTTCCCGGCACTCGATGCGGATGAGGTATTCGCTGCCCTCGACGGTGACGACCGCCGACCCCGGCACCCGCGCGTTGGCGGCGGTGCCGGCCGGTTGGGCGTGCGCGCCGGTCGGTCCGGTGATCGAGGCGACGACGAGCAGCGTACGCAGCAGTCGGTCGCGCGACATGGCCTAGCGTCCTCCCAGCCGCTGCACGATCTCGACCCGACGGTTCAAGGCCCGGCCGGCCTCGTCGCGGTTGGCCGACACCGGGGACAGCGGGCCGACGCCGCGGCTCTCGAGCTTCGCGGCATTCACCTTGTGCTGCGCGACGAGCGCGTCCCTGACCGCCGTGGCGCGGGCCGCCGACAACGTCAGGTTGCGGTCGAGCGCCCCGGTGTCGTCGGTGTGGCCGACGATGTAGAACGAGTCGGACGACTGGTTGAGGTAGTCGGCGATGACGGCGAGCGCGGCCGCCGACTCGGGCCGGATCTCGGCGCTCCCGGTGGCGAAGTGGATGTCGTAGATCGCGATGCGCCCGGTCGAGGCCATGGCCGAGCGCAGACGGTCGAGGTCGATCGTCACCGTGCCCGTCTTCATCGCGCCGGTCGCCAGCTCTTCGATCATGTAGAGGTCGTTGTAGCGGCACAGCACCACCGCGACCCACACGTCGCGCCCGCCATCGCTGCGCCGGGCCGCCAGGTAGAACTCCGCCTGGGTGCCGAGCCGGGCCAGCTCGCCGCGGCCGGCCGGCGCGGTGCCGCCGGTATAGCGGCGATCGACGAATCCGGGCGTGAACTCGGAGTAGAGCCGGCGGGCGAGCAGTTCCGTCTCGTTGCCCGCTTCGGCGGCCACCGTGATGGTGAAGCCGCTCGCCTTCAGCTCGCGCTGGTAGCTGCGAAACACCTCCAGGTTGCTGCGTGCCGCCGGCTTGGTGAAGACGCGGCTGGTCAGCTGCCCCTCGACGCGTTCGACGCGGGCGTCGCGGGCCAGGCCGGTCGGCGTGGCGAGGGTCGCAAACGGCGACTCGTAGACGCCCTTCTCCACGCTGCCCTCGAACCCGCTCACGGCGCTCTGCGCCGATGCCGTGCCGGGAGCGGCCGTGGCAGCGAGCGTCACGGCGGAGCAGACGACAGCGCTTCTGCAGATAGCACTCGCGATCATCGCAACCTCGTCTCGGACGACGGCCAGCGGCCACCTTAGCACGACGCTTTTCCCGTCCGTCTCGACCGTTGGTCGAGCCGCCGAGCTACGCGCCGCGCGTCTTCACCGCCTCGCGCATCGACTCGGCCAGTCGGATGAGCGACGACGCCAGGGCCGAACCGCGGCGCCACGCCAGCGCGATCGTCCGCCCCGGGCCGGGCGGCGCGAACGGGCGAACGACGAGCTGGCCGCGGCGGTTCTCCACCGGCACGGCGATCGACGGCAGCAGCGTCACGCCCGCGCCGGCGGAGGCCATCTGCACCAGCGTCGGCAGACTGGTGGCGCGGAAGCCGGCCTCGCGTGCGCCGTGGCTGGCGCAGAGCTGCAACGCCTGGTCGCGGAAGCAGTGGCCGTCTTCCAGCAGCAGCACGTTGGCGTCGCGCAGGTCATCGACCCGGGCGCGCCGGCTCGAAGCGGCCAGCGGATGGGCGGGGGAGGCCGCCAGCAGAAACGGGTCGTGCAGGAGCACGGCGTGATCCAGGCCGCCGAGGTCGGCTCCGAGCGCCAGGATGGCGACGTCGAGCGTGCCCTCGTGAAGCTGCCGCACCAGGCCGCTGGTGCGGTCCTCGCTCCACACCACGGTCAGGCGCGGATAGGCGCGCGACAGGGCCGGGGCGATCTCGGGGAGCAGGTAGGGCGAGATCGTCGGGATCACCCCGATCCGCAGCGTCCCGCTGAACGGATCGGCCACCAGGCGGGCCATCTCGCGCAGATCGGCGGTGGCGAGGAGCACCGCGCGGGCCTGCGCGATGAGCGCCACCCCCGCCGTGGACGGGCGCACCCCCCGGCGATCCCGTTCATAGAGCCGTACGCCCAGCGCCTCTTCCGCCTGGCGGACCTGCACGCTGAGCGACGGCTGCGACACGTGACACGCCTCGGCGGCGCGGCGAAAGCCGCCCAGATCGGCCACCGCGACGATGTACTGCAGCTGGCGGAGCGTGACCGGCAGCGGGGCCGTGAAGTCCATAGTCAAAAACTATCACAATGAGACTATTGATGTCTTTGACCAACCACTCCGGTGACCCCGACACTCGGGTTGGAGGCACGCATGCTCGACTGTTGCATTCGATTCCTGGATGGTGGGAGGCGCTGGCGTTCGACCGCGCTGGCGGTGCTGGCCGCGCTCGCCCTGACGATGCCGGTTCCGGCCCAGGCCCAGGGCCCGGCCCAGGGGAACCAGTTCTGGTGGCCCGATCAGCTGGACCTGTCCCCGCTGCGCCAGCACGGCGCCGGCTCCAACCCGCTCGACAAGGACTTCGACTACCGCAGGGCGTTTGCCACGCTCGACCTGAACGCGGTCAAGCAGGACATCCGTGCGGTGCTGACCACCTCGCAGCCATGGTGGCCGGCCGACTACGGTCACTACGGGCCGTTCTTCATCCGCATGGCGTGGCACGCGGCCGGGACCTACAGGGTCGGTGACGGGCGCGGCGGCGCCGGCGGCGGCCAGCAGCGGCTCGGCCCCGAGAACAGCTGGCCCGACAACGCCAACCTCGACAAGGCGCGCCGGCTGCTGTGGCCGGTCAAGCAGAAGTACGGGCAGAAGATCTCGTGGGCCGACCTGATGGTGCTGGCCGGCAACGTCGCGCTGGAGTCGATGGGCTTCCAGACCTACGGCTTCGCCGCCGGCCGCCACGACGACTGGGAGCCGGACCTGGTCTACTGGGGCCCGGAAAAGACGTTCCTCGCCGACCAGCGCTACAGCGGCGACCGCCAGCTGCAGAACCCGCTGGCCGCCGTGCAGATGGGCCTCATCTACGTCAACCCCGAGGGCCCCAACGGCACGCCCGATCCGCTGGCGGCGGCCCGCGACATCCGCGACACCTTCGGCCGCATGGCCATGAACGACGAAGAGACCGTGGCGCTCATCGCCGGCGGCCACACCTTCGGCAAGGCCCACGGCGCCCATCCCCCGGCCGACTGCGTCGGGGCCGAACCCAACGCCGCCGCCGTCGAGCAGCAGGGCTTCGGCTGGACCAATCGCTGCGGGAAGGGCAATGCCGGCGACACGGTGACCAGCGGCCTCGAAGGCGCCTGGACCTCGACACCGACCCGCTGGGGCCACGAGTTCTTCGTCAACCTCTTCGCCTACGAGTGGGTGCAGACCAGGAGCCCGGGCGGGGCCATCCAGTGGATCCCGGCCGGTGGCCAGGCCGCCACCAAGGTGCCGGATGCCCACGACCCCGCCAAGCGTCACGCGCCGTTCATGCTCACGACGGATCTGGCGCTGCGCGTCGACCCGGCCTACGAGACGATCTCGCGGCGGTTCCGCGACGACCCCGAGGCGTTCCGGCTGGCGTTCGCCAAGGCCTGGTTCAAGCTGACCCACCGCGACCTGGGGCCGCGCTCGCGCTACCTCGGCGCCGAGGCGCCGCAGGAGGACCTGCCGTGGCAGGATCCGCTGCCGCGCGCCGACCATGCCGCCATCGATCGGGCCGACATCGCCCGGCTGAAGACGACGATCCTCGGGTCGGGTCTGACCGTCCCTGAACTGGTGCGCACCGCCTGGGCGTCGGCGGCGTCGTTCCGCGGCACCGACATGCGCGGCGGCGCCAACGGCGCCCGCGTTCGCCTGGCGCCGCAGAAGGACTGGGCGGCCAACAACCCGGCGGAACTCGCCCGGGTGCTGCCGCGACTCGAAGCCATCCAGCAGGAGTTCAACCGCACCGCCACCGGCGGCAAGCGGGTGTCGCTCGCCGATCTCATCGTCCTCGGCGGCACCGCGGCCGTCGAGCAGGCGGCGCGGCAGGCCGGCGTGACGGTCGAGGTGCCGTTCGTGGCCGGGCGCACCGACGCCACGGCGGCGCAGACCGACGTGCAGTCGATGGCGTTCCTCGAACCAACCGCCGACGGCTTCCGCAACTACTACCGCAGCGGCCAGCCGCTCTCGCCGGCCCAGTTGCTCGTCGAGCGGGCCAACCTGCTCACGCTGACCGTGCCCGAGACGACGGTGCTCGTCGGCGGCCTGCGCGTGCTCGACGCCAACGTCGGCCAGTCGGCGCACGGCGTGTTCACCGCCCGGCCCGGCACCCTGACCAACGACTTCTTCGTCAACCTGCTCGACATGTCCACGGCGTGGACCAAGGGCAGTGCCGAGGGGATCTACGAGGGCCGCGACCGGGCGACCGGGGCGGCGAAGTGGACGGCGACGCCGGTGGATCTGCTGTTCGGGTCGAACCCCGAACTGCGGGCCGTGGCCGAGGTCTACGCGGCGGCCGACGCGCGCGAGAAGTTCGTGCGCGACTTCGCCGCGGCGTGGGCCAAGGTGATGACGCTCGATCGCTTCGACCTGGAGTGAGGAGCGGGGGGGCGCGCCGCGGGCGCGCCCCCCGATGCATCCTGAGGGAGTCGCCCGCCTTCCGACGCTTTCTGGTCAGACCGGCGCCCGGCTCGTCTCGGGCCGTTCGACTCGTCGCCGCCCCAGCCTGCCGGGTCCACCGGCCCGCGTGTATCCCGAATCACCCGGAGGCTCGTCGCGAAGCGAACGGAGGCCGTCATGCGGTGTAGCTGGACGTTGCGATTCCTGGCAGTGCTCGTCGTCGTCGGCTGGATGGCGCCCCCTGCGGCCGCGCAGGAGACCAAGTCCGCCCGGGGCTCGGTCACCGCCCTGGGGCCCACCACTCTCAGCGTCAAGGCGGGGGCCGTCGACCTCACCTTCACCGTCGACCCGAAGACCGAACTGGTCGCAGCGGGTGCCGGCACCGCCGAACGGCGGGCCGACGCCGCCGGCCGTCCGGGGCCGCGGCTGGCCGACTTCCTGGCGGTCGGCGACGCCGTCGAGGTCCGCTACCAGGACATGGGCGCGATGCTCCACGCCCGGCGGATCCAGAAGGTGAGTTCGGCCGGCCCGGCCGGCGGCATGACCTCCGACGCCAGGGCGATGGCCTCGACCGGCAGCGTCACCACGGTCTCCGGCGCCGTCCTCACCATCTCGGGCAGCACGGGCGGGGGCGGCACCTTCACTCAGTCCTTCACCGTCGATCGCGAGACCAAGGTGGTGGCGGCCGGTGCCGGCACCGCCGCCGCGGCCAGGGGCGGCACGCTCGCCCTGACCGATGCCGTCGGCGTCGGCGACCAGGTGTCGGTGTCCTATCGCAAGATGGGCGACCGCCTGCACGCCGCCGAGATCCGGGTCACGGCCAAGAAGCGTTGACCCGATCTCGGCCGCGGTGTCGGCCCCGGACGAGGCGTCGCCGGCCGGGGTGCCACCGCGCGGGCATCGACTATAGTGGCCGGAGCCGCTCCGCCCCCGGCGCGAGGTCGCTGTGCCGATGCCACTGCCGTGCACCAGCGCTGATCGCGTGGCCCGGGCATGCGTCCAGCCGCCACTCGAGCGGCTGACGCATCCGTCGGGCTTCCGCTGAGACGACCCCTGCCCAACGGCGCCGTGGGCGCGCCCTGCGCGTCCCCGGCGCCGTTCCCCGGGTCGGCCCCCTGTCGCCGCGGCGGACGTGTGTCCGCGCGGAATGCTCCTGTGCGATCGGCCGGGGCTGCCGCTGCCTGCACGTCACGCAAAGAGGTGTCCCCATGTTCCAGAACTCCCTGGCCCGTATGACCGCGCAGATGGGCGAGTATCTGCCGAGCGTCCTCGGCGCGCTGCTCATCCTGGTCGCCGGCTGGCTCATCGCGCTCGTCGTCTCGTCGACGGTCCGCGCCCTGTTGCACCGCACCACGCTCGACAACCGGATCGCCGGCTGGATCGCCGGCGAGGGCGCCACCGACCTGCCGCTCGAGCGCTATATCGCCAGCGCGGCGTTCTGGCTGACGATGCTGTTCGTCCTGGTCGCGTTCTTCGACGCGTTGCGGCTGCCGGTCGTCGCCGGGCCGCTGAACGCGCTGCTGGTCGAGCTGGGCGCGTTCGCGCCGAAGATCCTCGGCGGGCTGGCGCTGACGATCGTCGCGGCGATCCTGGCGATGCTGCTGCGCCGCGCGACGCGCTCGATGCTGACCGCGCTCGGCGCCGACGAGCGGCTGGGCACGGGCGAGGCGCGGCCGATCGCCGCGTCGCTCGGCGAGGTCGTCTACTGGACGACCTGGCTGCTGTTCCTGCCGATGATCCTCAGCACGCTCGAGCTGACCGGGCTCATCGAGCCGGTGCAGGCGCTGCTCAACAAGGCGCTGGCGTTCCTGCCCAACCTCGTCGCCGCCGGGCTGGCCCTCGCCGTCGGCTGGTTCATCGCCCACCTGGTCCGCCGCATCGTCACCAACCTGCTGGTGGCGACCGGCGCTGACCGTTTCGGCGCCGCCACCGGCGTGTCGCAAGTGCTCGGCCAGACGTCGCTCTCGGCCGCCATCGGCACCGTCGTCTACACTTTGATTCTGATCCCGGTGGTGATCACCGCGCTCAACGCCCTGCAGATCGACGCCGTCACGGCGCCGGCCAGCAACATGCTCAACACGCTGCTCGCCGCCGTGCCGGCGATCTTCGCCGCCGCGCTGGTGCTGGTGCTGTCCTATGTCGTCGGCACGGTCGTCGCCGGTCTGGTCACCCGCGCCCTCGACGCCGCCGGCTTCAACCGCCTGTTCGCGGCCATCGGTTTCACGACGGCGTCGGCGCCGGCGGAGGGCGGGCGTCCGCGGCCGCCCTCGGTGATCGCCGGACAGGTGGTGCTGGTGGCGGTCCTGCTGTTCGCGGCGCTCGAAGCCGCCGGCCTGCTCGGCTTCGAGGCCGTGCAGGTCCTGCTCGGCTCGTTCCTGGTGCTGGCCGGTCACCTGCTGCTCGGCCTGGCGATCTTCGCGGCCGGCCTCTATCTGTCCGGCCTGGCGGCGCGGGCGGTGCGCTCCAGCGGCGTGGCCGACGCCGCCATGCTGGCAGTGGCGGCGCGGCTGGCCGTCATCGTCCTCAGCGGCGCCATGGCGCTCCGCCAGATGGGGCTGGCCAACGAGATCATCAATCTCGCGTTCGGCTTCCTCGTCGGCGCCATCGCCGTGGCGGCGGCCCTCGCCTTCGGCCTCGGCGCCCGTGAGACCGCGGGACGGCACGTGGAGGAGTGGGTGCGCGCCTATCGCGGGCGCCAGGCGTGACCGGCGGGCGGGCGCGTGACGCCGGTCACGCGTCCGCCGCGGCTCCCTCGGCCGGCGGCCGTTCCAGTTCGGCGGCGATCTCGCCCAGGTCGGCATCGCTCAACCCCGGCGTGAAGTGCCGGATCCGATCGAGGAGGTCGGTCGTGCCGAGGTAGGGCGCGGCGCACGCCGCGTGGATGAAGCCGGCCGGCGCGAACCGTCCGTCCTGCCAGAAGAGCAGCGCCAGGCGCCAGGAGTCCCTGGCGATCGGCGTGCGGCAGTGGCGGCACGCGGCGCGTCCCGACGTGGCCCGGCCGGCGGCGTGCACGCGGGCCAGGCGGTGGTGCGCGATGCCCAGGGCGGCCGCGGCGGTCAGGGCGGTGCGATCGTCGGGGCCATCGGCGGCGTCGGCGAGCGTGGCGAGTGCCTGGAGCGCCGGTTCCGGGCGCTGGTAGGCGGCGCACCAGGGGTGGTACCAGTGCATCGCCTCGGCTCCTTCGGCGTCGGCGTACGGGTTGGGCACCGCCTCGCCGATGCGCCACGTGCCCTTGGCGATGGCGGCGCCGCAGGCCCGGCACTTCGCCCGGCCGGTGGCCGCGCGCACGGTCACGTGTGGCATGTCGTTCCCGTGCCGGGGCCGCCGCTAGCGGCGCGCCTGGACGCCGCGGACGGCCGCCGCGATCATCCGGTTCAGCGCCGCGATCGACAGGCCGCCCTCGTCGGTCGGCGGAATGGTCGCAAAGCCGATCGCCGACGCCTTGGCGTAGCGGCGGAAGATCTCCTCGAAGAGCGTCGCCAGGGCGTCGCTCGACGGCCCGCCAGGAACCTTGTTGCCGTGCGCCATCACTTCGCGCGGATCGAGCACGTCCATGTCGATGTGGACGTAGATCTTGTCGCTGATGCGGTCCAGCCGGTCGAGTTCGGCCCAGACCGCCGGCGTGCGCTGCACCAGATCGTCGACGCTGAGCTGCGCGATGCGCGAGTCGTCGAGCAGACGTTGCTCGAGGGGATCGGTCAGCCGCACGCCGCCCATCACCACGTGCAGGTCGGACAGCGGCGGGTCGAGCGTGGCGTCCAGGCGCATGCGCTGCAGCGCCCGGCCGGTCGCCACCGCCACCGGCATGCCGCCGAGCGACCCGCTGCGGGTCGTCTCGGGGGTGTTGAAGTCGGGATGCGCATCGAGCCACAGCATGCCGACGCGCACCGGCTCGGTGCCGGACGCCGGTCGTTGCAGGCCGGCGACCAACCCGGGCATCGACGGGCAGGTGGCCAGGAGCCCGACGGTGAAGTAGCCGTCGCGTTCGTTGGCGGCGACCAGGTCGGCGAAGTGTCCGAGCGACAGCCCGAGGCGCTTCCAGCCGCCGTACTCCTTCTCCTCCTCGGCGGTGAGACGGGCCTCGCCGACCCGCACGGTCGCTCCGAGCCCGGCCAGGATCGGCTGGATGCCGCCCTCGGCCATCGTCGTCGGTCCTTTCGACGCGCCGTTGGGCGACAGCGGCTGTTTGGCCAGGCCGACCCGCAGCGTGCCGCCGGGTCCGATGTAGCGGTCGGACTGCGCCGCGAGCGGCGCGGCGGTGAGCGCGACACCCACCACCAGCAGCACGAGGCGCGCCCGCCAGCGGACGCCGTCTGGAGACCTCGCCACCTACTTGCCGTTCAGCTCGTCGAAGATGGCCTGGGTCGCCGCCGCCAGGCGCGTCGAGTCGTAGCCGGGGTACCTGGCGACCCAGCCCTTGTCGGCGGCGGCCTGTTCGACCGTCCGGCCGGCCTTGTGCGCGGCGGCGGTGTGCGTCCACAGCTCGGCGACGAACCGCTGGAACGTGACCAGGTCCTGCCATCCGGTCGGCGGCCGGTGCCCGCCGATGACGGTGTCCACGTTCTTCACGCCGGCGAGCACCTTCTGCAGCGTCTCCGGCCAGGCGCGGCCGCTGCCGCCGTTGCTGCGATCGATGAACGGCGCGTCCTGCCACGGGAACATGTCGCCGGCCTGCATGGTGCGCAGCGCCGTGTAGACGACGAACGTGTCGCCGTCGGTGTGGCCGGCCCCGAAGTGATACAGGTCGATCTGGTCCTTGCCCGAGCCGAGCGTCAGGCGGTCCGTGTAGGTGCGCTTGGGCAGGAACTGCGCCTTGTCACCCTGGAACGCCGGCATGCGGGCCATGTTCGCGCGGGTGCGGTCGTGCACGACGGTCTCCACCGACGCACCGAAGAACTCGTTGCTGCCGGTGTGGTCGCCGTGCGTGTGGGTGTTGATGATCGTCACCACCGGCTTGTCGGTCACGGTGCGGATGCGCTCCAGGATCGTCGGTCCCCAGTTGGCCAGCTTGGTGTCGACGACGACCACGCCGCGGTCGGTGATGAAGACGCCGGTGTTGCCGCCGCTGAAGGTCTCGCGCGGCGCCGGGCTCGACCCGGTGATGACGTAGAGGTTGTCCGTGACCTTGTCGATCGTCGTCGCCGCCAGCGCGGCGGCCGACGGCGCCGGGGCCGGGGCCTGGAAGGCCGCGGCGGCGATGGTGAATCCGCCGAGCGTGGCGAGGACGCCGAGCGTGAGTGGGCGCATCATGGCGTCGATTGTACCAGCGCCGTCGATCGCCGTCGGGGCACCGACACGGCCGGGCTGGCGCTGCGTCAGGGCGGCGCCGGCGGGCCACTCGGACCGACGGTCACGACGACGACGTCGCTGGCCGTCAACGCGCCATCGGTGGCGGTCAGGCGCAGCACGTAGACCCCGACGGCGGCGAAGTGGACGACGGTCCGGGCGCCGTCCGGGGTGTCGAAGCGGACGTCGCCGGGGCCGCTCTCGACGCTCCACGTGATCGTCAGCGTGCCGGGCGACGGCCGGCCGTCGTCACTCGCCGTGCCCTCGAGCAGCGCCGGACCCGGCCGGGCCAGCGACAGGTCGACGCCGGCCGATACGGCCGGCGGCCGATTGTCCTCGGCCGGACGCGGGTTGGTCACCGTCACGGGCCGGGCCGGGGTCGTGCTGCGATTGCCGGCGGCGTCGCGCGCCGTCACCTGCAGCCGGTGGGGGCCGTTGGCGGCCGTGCGCGTATCCCAGGTCATCCAGTAGGGCGGCGCGCTGACCTCGCCGCCGAGCGGCTCGCCGTCGAGGACGAAGCGCACCGCGCTGACCCCGACGTCGTCGCTGGCCGACGCGGTGAGGGTGACGACCTCCGACAGCACTTCGCCGCCGGCCGGTGCGTCGAGGGTGACCCGCGGCGCGTCGGTGTCGGCACGCGACGCGCCGCCGATCGGCGTCCGCATGTCGCGGGCAATCTCGGCGGCCGACAGCGCCCGGCCGTAGACGCGGACGTCGTCGAGCGCACCGCCGAAGAAGTCCACGGGCGCGCCGAGCGGCCAGGCGCCCACGTGCAGCGGCCCTTCGGCGGCGCCGACGGCCACCGGTTGAGGGGCACCCGTCGGCGCGCCGTCCACGAACGCCCGCAGCGTCTCGCCGTCCGAGGTCACCGCGACGTGGTGCCAGGCGTCGGGCGCACCGGTCGGCCCGAAGCGGACGTCGCCGTTCGGCGTCGTGAACAGCACGTCGCCGCCGGCGAGCTTCAAGGTCCGCTCGGGACCGATGCTGAGCACCGTCTCGAGCGGCAGCGGGCTGGTGTCGAGCGTCCAGGCCATCACGGTGAACGTCGCCGGCAGCAGAAGCGGGGCGCCTTCGAGGCGGTTCTTGACGCCGTCGAAGGCCATCGCCCCGCCGTGGCGTCCGCCGGGAATCCACGTGGCGCCATGACGCGTGAGCGGCGGGCCGTGGCCGGTCCGGTCCGGCACGGTCGTCCCCGCCCCCTCGTCGAAGCCGTAGGCGGCGAGGAGCGCCGTGTCGGCCGGCGGCGGCGCCACCGTCACCGTCACCTCGTCATGGACCTTCACCGCGCCGTCGAAGGCGGTGAGACGCAGAAGGTAGCTGCCGGCGACCGCGAAGCGCGCCGAGGTCTGCGCGCTGTCCGGGGCCAGGAACGTGACCGCGCCGGGCCCGCGGACCACGCTCCAGGCCAGCGTCAGCGTGCCGGGCGACTCCGGCTGGCCGTCGTCGTTGGCCGTGCCGGCCAGCTGCACCGGCGCCGGCAGCGTGATGGTCCGGCTCGGGCCGGCCGACACGGTGGGCGGGGCGTTGGCCGCCGTCACCGTCACGGTGACCTCGTCGACGGCCTCGCTGGCGCCGTCGGTGGCGGTGACGCGCAGCACGTAGGTGCCCGGGGCGCCGAACCGGGCCGAAGTGCGGATCGCCGTCGCGTCGGGCATCGTCACCGTGCCCGGCCCGGCGACGACGCTCCAGGCGATGCTGAGCGGCGAGGGCCGGCCGTCGTCGCCGGCGCTGCCGTCCAGTCTCGCGGCGTCGTCGATGGCGATGGCCAGGTCGGGCCCGGCCGACACGAACGGCGGGTCGTTGGCCGCGACCACGGTGATCGTGACCTCGTCACGCGCCGCCGCGATGCCGTCCGAGACGTTCAGGCGCAGCACGTAGGTGCCGATGGTCGCCATCGCTGCCTGGGTGTCCTCGGCGTTGGCATCGACGAACTCCACCGAGCCGGGCCCGCTGACGACGGTCCACCGCACGGTGACCAGCTGGTCCGAGGTCACCGTGCCGTCGAGGCTGGCGACGCCCGGGGCGACAATCGTCTGGTCCGGTCCGGCGTCGACGATCGGCGCGGGGGGGTCCTGGCCGGCGGCGGAGCCGGTCAGCACCACGACCAGCAGGCCCGCCACGCCCGTCGCCACGCGGCCGCACGCTGCTCCGCGCCACCCCATCTTGTTAGTGTAGCCGGGCGATCGTCGCGCCCAGGTGCGAGGCGGTGTCGTCCCAGAAGGCGACCACGGCCGGATGCCGCTCCAGGGCCGCCTGGACGATGCCGCGCTGGACGCCGATGCCGCGGCCGTGCACGAGGCGCACCACGTCGAGCCCGGCGGCGCGGGCCGCCGTCAGGTACTCGTCGACCACCGCCGGGATGTCACGGGGATGGAACGCGTGCAGGTCGAGCTCGCGCTCGATCGGGACGTCCACCGCGTCGTCGGGCGTGTCGTCCATGGCCGTGTCGCCATCGTATCGCCATGGCCATGGCCTGGCTTGCATTCGGCGGCGCCGTCCGTGACACTGCCACCGGGCCCGCGCGACGGGCCGGGGAGACCACGTATGCCGATCACGCTGCGCGTCAACGGCCGCACGCACACCGTCGACGCCGATCCGTCGACGCCGCTCCTGTACGTGCTCCGCAACGACGTCGGCGTCCAGGGGCCGCGGTTCGGCTGCGGACTGGGGCAGTGCGGCGCCTGCACCGTGATCGTGGACGGCGACGCGGTGCGCTCGTGCGTTCGCCAGGTCGGCTCGGTCGAGGGCCGCGCGATTACGACCCTGGAGGGCCTGGCCCAGGAGGGCCGGCTGCACCCGGTGCAGCAGGCGTGGATCGACGAGCAGGTGCCGCAGTGCGGGTTCTGCCAGAACGGCCAGATTCTCACCGCCAAGGTGCTGCTCGATCGGACGCCGCGGCCCACCGACGCCGAGATCCGCCAGGCGATGTCGCGCACGCTGTGTCGGTGCATGACCTATTACCGCGTGCAGGCGGCGATCAAACGCGCCGCCGGGTTGTTGCCGGCGCCGGCCGCGGCCGCGGACGGAGGGGCGCGATGAGCCGCTCCTCGAACGTCGTGCCGGCGCAGGTGCTCGCCGCCGAACGGCGCTTCGCCGCGTCGCGTCGCCGCTTCCTGACCCAGTCGGGCCTCTTCGTCGTCGGGCTGGCCGCGGCCCCGGCGCTCCGGGCCGGCCAGCCGGGCGCGTCGGCAGCGGCCGGCCCCTATCCCGATCCCGACTTCCGCCAGCTCGATTCGTGGATCGTGATCCGTCCGGATTCCTCGGCGACGCTGTTTGTCGGCAAGACCGATCTCGGCCAGGGTACCGGTACCGCGTTCCGCCAGCTGCTGGCCGACGAACTCGATCTCGCCTACGACCGCACCAGCGTGGTCATGGGCAGCACCGACGTCACCGTCGATCAGGGCGGCTCGGGCGGCTCCGACGCCCTGCAGGTGGACGGCTGGCCGATGCGCCGGGTGGCGGCCGAAGCCCGCCGCGTGCTCGTCGACCTGGCGGCGGCGCGCCTCGGCGTGCCGGCCGGCGAGCTGCTGGTGACCGACGGCGTCGTCTCGCGGCGCGGCGACGCCAGCCGGCGGGTCAGCTACGGCGAACTCATCGGCGGCCGGCGCTTCAACGTGACGCTCGAGGGCCGCAACGTGGACGCCACGACCGGCCAGGCGCGCGTCAAGCCGGTGTCGGCGCTCACGCACGTCGGCCAGTCGCCGCCGCGCTACGACATCCCCGCCAAGGTGGACGGCTCGCTGCGCTGGGCCGTGGACGTGAGGCTGCCGGGGATGGTGCACGCTCGCAACGTCAAGCCGCCGTCGGCCGGCGCGACCCTGGTTGCCGTGGACGAGGCGTCGGTGCGCGGCCTGCCCGGGTTCGTGCGGGTGGTGACCCGCGGCAACTACGTCGCCGTCGTCTTCGAACGTGAGGAGCAGGCGATCCGCGGCGCCCGGGCGCTGACATGCGAGTGGCGCACCCCGGCCACGCCGCCGTTCCCCGGCTCGGACCGGTTGTTCGAGTACATGCGCGCGGCGACGCCGACCTCCAGCGGCGCGCCGGTGGTCGCCGGCGATCCCGATGCCGGGTTCGCCACGGCGGCCACGGTGGTCGAGGCCCGCTACGACGTGCCGTTCCAGGGCCACACGGCGATGGGACCGGCACATGCGACGGCCGATCCCACCGGCGGCCAGCTGACCATCTACTCCAACGACATGAAGTCCTACGGCCTGCGCAACGGCGTCGCCGAGTTCCTGCAGATGCCGCGCGATCGGGTCCGCGTGGTGTGGATGGACGGCCCGCAGGCCTACGGCCGCACCGCCGCCGACGATGCCGGCTTCGAGGCCGCCTTCCTCGCCACCGAGCTGGGCCGCCCGGTCCGGGTGCAGTGGATGCGCGACGAGGAGACGGCCTGGGACACCAAGGGACCTGCCTACGCGGTGACGCTGCGCGGCGGGCTCGACGCGAGTGGCCGCCTGGTCGCGCTCGACTACGAGGCCCGGGCCGCCGATCACAACCACCTGGGCTACAACGAACACGACACGGTGCTGGTGGCGCAGCTCACCGGCCGGCGCAAGGCCACCCCGGCCCGCGGCCGGGCGTCGCTGCCGTCGGACATGTACGCGATCGCCAACCGCCGGCAGACGACCCACGTCGTCGGCCTGCCGCTGGTCTGGGAGACGCCGCTGCGCACCGGCAACCTGCGCGACCCCGACGGGCCCCAGGTCACCTTCGCGTCAGAGTCCTTCATCGACGAACTGGCGGCCGCCGCCCGTACCGATCCGGCGGCGTTTCGCCGCGCGTTGCTCACCGGCGCCAGCGACGACGACAGCGGCTTCAAGCGCGCCCGCTCGATCGCCGTCCTCGACGCGGCGCTGAAGGCCTGCGGCTGGGACGCGCGACCGTCGCCGAAGCCGCGCGGGGCCGGGGAGGTGCTGACCGGTCGCGGGCTGGCCTACGCGTTCCGCAGCCAGACGGTGGTCGCCCAGGTCGTCGAGGTGGAGGTCAACCGGCGCACCGGCCGCGTCTGGGCGAAACGCATCACCTGCGCCCACGACTGCGGCCTGGTGATCAACCCGCAGGCGCTGACCCGGACCATCGAGTGCGGGATGCTGCACTCGCTCAGCCGCGCACTCCACGAGGAGGTGCGCTTCGACACCGCCAGGGTGACCAGCGTCGACTGGGCCAGCTCGCCGACCCTGACCCACGCCGACACGCCCGAGCGGATCGACGTCGTGCTCGTCAACGGCGACCCGCGGCCCGACCGCGAGGACCTGCCGCACTACGGCGCCGGCGAGACCGTGTGCAAGCCGCTCATGGCGGCGGTGGCCAACGCCATCTTCGATGCCACCGGGGTCAGGCTCCGCCGGGTGCCGTTCCGGCCCGAGCGGGTCCTGGCGGCGCTCCAGGCCGCCGGCGTGTGACCATGGGCGCCGGGCCGACCCGTCGCGAGTGGCTGGTGGCCACCGGGGCGACGCTGCTCGGCGCGTCGGTGCGGGGCCGGGCCCAGCCCTCGTCCGGCCCGGTGGTCGACGGCGCGCGGCTGCGCCACCGCCTCGAGCAGTTGAGCCGATTCGGCCGTCCGGCCGGCGGCTCGTTCGCGTCGGGGGTGAGCCGGGTCGCCTACTCGGACGCCGACCTCGCCGCGCGGGCCTGGTTCCTCGACGAGGTGCGAGCCGCGGGGTTGACGCCGCGCGTCGATGCCGCCGGCAACGTGTTCGTCCGTCTCGGCGACGGGAGCGGGCCGCCGATCCTGTTCGGCTCGCACATCGACTCGGTGCCGAGCGGCGGCAATTTCGATGGCGACCTGGGCACGCTCGCCGGCCTCGAGGTGCTGCAGGCGGTGCGGGCCGCCGGCGCCGCCATCCGCCACCCCCTCGAACTGGTGCTGTGGGCGCACGAGGAGAGCACGGCCTTCGGCAAGGGCACGGCGTGCAGCCGCATCGTCGCCGGCGATCTCAAGGCCGGCGACCTCGACCAGACCTGGAACGGCCTGCGCCGCGCCGACGCGCTGCTGCGCATCGGCGGCGACCCGGCGCGGATCGAGACGGCGGTGCGGCCGCGCGGCGCCTGGCACGCCTACGTCGAACTGCACATCGAGCAGGGCGGGACGCTGGAGCGCGCCGCGGTGCCGATCGGCATCGTCGAGGGCATCGTCGCCATCCACCGCTACGACGTCGTCGTCGAGGGCATGGCCAACCACGCCGGCACCACGCCGATGGACGGGCGTCAGGACGCCCTGGTCGCGGCGTCGCGGCTGGTGCTGGCGGTGCGGCGGATCGCCGCCGAGCGGCAGGGACGGCAGGTGGGCACGGTGGGGCGGCTGGAGGTGGAGCCGAACTCCCCCAACGTCGTGCCCGGCCGCGTCACTTTGAGCATCGAGTTCCGGGATCTGTCGGCCGACGTGCTCGACGCGCTCGGCGCCGAGGCGCGGCGCGAGGCGGCGGCGATCGCCGCCGAGACCGGCACGGCGATCACCCTCACGCTGGCGACGACCAATCCGCCGGCGCCCGCCGAGCCGGGCGTGCAGCAGGCCATCGGCCGCGCCGCCGAGCGGCTCGGGCTGGCCACCCGGCGGCTGCCGAGCGGCGCCGGGCACGACGCGCAGATGATCGCGGCGCTGTGCCCGATGGGGATGATCTTCGTGCCCAGCATCGCCGGCATCAGCCACTCGCCGCGCGAGCGGACCAGCTGGGACGACTGCACGCGCGGTGCGCAGACGCTGCTGGCCACGGTGCTCGATCTCGACCGCCGCGACAGCGTGTGATCGCCGCCGCTACTTGGTGACGACCTGGGTCAGCGCGTCGAGCAGCACCTCGTCGCGGGCTTCGCCGCGGGTGCGGGGCGACCCCCACGACTCGTCGAGGGTCGTCATCCGCCGGGTCATGCAGCCGAGGTCGCACGGGCCGCGGCCCTGGACCAGCGCGGCGCCGGTGTTGCGCTCCATGAGCGCGCCCAGCCAGCGATCGAAGAGCGCGCCGGTCTCGGCTGCCGCCGGGTCGTCGATCTCCCAGCCGATCAGCCGGTCCATCGCCGCCACGACCCGCGGGTCCACCGGCACCGACCGCTGGCCGAGGGTGACGGCGAAGAGCGTCGTCTGGGTGCCGGCAAACGGCGAGTCGGGCACGGTGCCCGGGCTCACCTGCCAGCGGTCGTCGGCGCGACGCCGGACGTCCTTCAGCAGCGGCACCAGGAGGCGCGCGGCCTCGTTGCGCTGGGCCGTCGTGGCGCCCAGAGCAATCTGTTCGCGGGCCGGTTGCCCGGCGGCCAGCAGCGCCGGGAGCATCGCCGCGGCGGCGAGGAGCAGGGGCAGTCGCGCGGTCATGAGCGGGCCTCCAGACCCACTACATCATTGAACGGCCGGCGATCGCCAGTCCGGGGCAGGACTACTCGGAGCGCAGCGCCTGCATGACGTCGACGCGGGCGGCGCGCATCGCCGGGACGAACGAGGCCAGCACCGCGGCGGCGATGAGCACCAGGGCGGCCAGCAGCGACGGCAGCAGGTCGGGGATGGCCACGCCCTCGACGTAGGCGCCGACCACCCGGGCGAGGATCACGCCGCCGACCACGCCGGCGAGAATCCCGGCGCCGGCGATGACCGCCCCTTCGCGCAGCACGCCGAGCAGCAGATGGCGGGGCGCCGATCCGATCGCCAGCCGCACCCCGAACTCGCGGGTGCGGGCGCTCACCGAGAAGGCGAGCACGCCGGCCACGCCCACCACCGCGATGAGCAGCGCCACCGAGGCGAAGCCGCCGAAGACGAGGGCGCTCAGCCGGTTGGGCGACAGCACCTCGGCGCGCACGTCGTCGAGGGTGGCGGCCCGCTCCACCGGCTGATCGGCCGACAGCTCCCGGATCGTCCGCGTGACGGTCGGGACCAGCGAATACGGGTCGACGCTGGTCTTGAGGAACAGCCGGCCGCCGCCCATCTCCTGCTCGAGCGGGTGGTAGACGGTCATCCGGGGCGTCGGGATGATGTGCTCGTCGTCCACGTCGGCGGCGACGCCGACGATGCGCCGCAGGTCGCCGCTCACGTCGATGAACTTGATCACCGGGTCGGTCCACTGGAAGCGGCGGTTGACGGCGTCCTGGCCCGGGAACATCCGTTCCGCCAGGCTCTGGCTGACGATGACCACCCGCTCTTCGCCGCGGCGGTCGTTCTCGGTGAAGTCGCGGCCGGCGACGATCGGCACGCCCAGCGTGCTGAAGTAGTTGGGCGTGACGGTCCGGAACTGGGCCCGCGGGTCGTCCTCGCCGGCCGACTTGTTGTAGCCCTCGACGGTGAACTGCGCGGCGAAGAATCCCGGATCGCGCCACGGCACGTTGGTGCCGACGGCCACGCTCTGGACGCCGGGCAGGGCGGCGAGCCGGCGCACCGCCTCGCGATACAGGCCGACGATCTCTTCGGGCTTGCGCGTGTAGTCGACGACCGGCACGTTCACGGCCAGCACGTTCTCGGTGACGAACCCGGTGCGGGTGCGCTGCAGCGCCACCAGCGTCGTGAGCAGCATGCCGGCGCCGGCCAGCAGCACGAACGACGCGGCGATCTGCGTCATCGCGAACAGCCGCAGCCGGCGGTTGGTGCCGCTGGTGATCCGGGCGCCGCCGGTGGCCAGGCTCACCGTGTTGGCGCCGTCGGCGGTCGGCAGCTTGGGCACGTAGGCGAGCAGCACCGCGGCGACCAGGGCGAGCGCGGCGCCGACCCACAGCAGGGTGGCGTCCACGGTCACGTCGAGCGCCCGCACCGAGAACCGCGCCGCGTAGCGCGACAGCACCCCGACCATCGGCCGGGCCAGCAGCAGCGCCAGCGCGGCGCCGGCGCCGCAGAGCAGCAGGCTCTCGGCCAGCAGGGTGCGGCGCAGCGCCCCGGCCGAGGCGCCCAGCGCGGCGCGCACCGCCAGCTCGCCCTCGCGGCGCACCGAGCGGGCGAGGATCAGGTTGGCGACGTTGGAACAGGCGATGACGAAGATGAGGCCCGAGGCGGCCAGCAGCACCAGCAGCACCGTGCGCGCCGGCGAGATGATCTGGTCGCGCAGACCGACGACGTCGATGCGGAAATTGGCCTGCGCCGGATAGGCCTCCGGATACTCCTTGACGATCGCCGCGTGCGCCGTCTGCAGCTCGGCCCGGGCGGTGGCCAGGTCGACGCCCGGCGCCAGCCGTCCGAAGAGCTCGGTCATGCGGTGGACGCGGCCGTCCACCATCGTGGCGTCGAGATGGTGCGGACTGGTGACGACGTTGGCGATGATCTCGGTCTCGGTCGGGTAGGGCACCGACGGTTCCAGGACGCCGACGATCGTGGCGGTGCGGTCGCCGAAGCGCACCGTCTTGCCGACGATCGACGGATCGGACTGGAAGGCCGAGGTCCAGAAGCGGTGGGTGAGGACGGCGGCGCCGGCGGCGTTGGGACCATCGTCGCCGGGCCCGAGGAGCCGGCCGAGCACCGGCCGCAGGCCCATCACGTTGAAGTACGAGCCGCCGACGACCCCGGCCCGCACCTGGCGCGGCTCGCCGAGCCCGACCATGGTGAACTCGATCACCGAGAAGTCGCCGAACTCGGACAGCGACGTCACCCGGCCCTGCAGGTCGCGCAGCTCCGGCACCGAGAAGTTGGCGTTGTCGGCGCCGATGCCCGGCGCGCTCTGCCGCAGGTAGATGAGCCGGTCGGCGTCCTGGTTGACCAGCGGCCGCAGCAGGACGCCGCGGACCACGCTGAAGATGGCGGCGTTGGCGCCGATGCCGAGGGCGAGCGTGGCGATGACGGTGAGGGCCAGTCCCTTGACGCGGGCCAGCGAACGGACGGCGTAACGCAGATCGGTGAGCAGGCTCGTCATGGAGGGCACCGCGGTGGCGACAGTCGGGGTTGTAGCCATCCGCCCGGCCGGCTGTCAACTCACGGCCGCAACGGACTGGCGCCCCCGAACGACACATAGTCCGACACGCCGCCGGTCTGTACGGTGGGTGGGGACGGGCGGTGGGGCCGACGCCGGCCGGTGCCGGCCGGTGCCTGTGCCGGGTGGAACGGGATGGGCCGGGGGGCTACCGCGACGTCGTGGCGCAGAAGATGTCCCAGTCCTGGCCGGCGGGGCCCAGGGTGCCGGGGGCCCGGGCCAGATCGCCGCCGATGAACGTGGTCTTGCGGCCGCGGTCGTCGAAGACCTCGATCTGCGGCTCGACGTGGTACTCGAAGATGCCGCTGCCGTGCGGACGGATGGCGTCGTGCGGCGGGTAGTCGATGGTCAGCGCCAGGTCGCCCAGCTGGTCGATCGGCACCACGGTGAGAATCGAGAACTCGCCGTCGGCGATGTAGCCGACGTTGATCCGGCCGGCCAGCCGCCATCGTGTCGGCACGCCGTCGGTGTAGACCGTGTCGGTGAGGTGCCGCGGCGTGCAGTCGCCGTAGGTTTCCGGGACCGAGAAGGTCACGCGGACCGCGCCGTCGGTCCACGTGCGGGTGTCGCGTTCCGGCGCCTGGGCGGCCACCGTGGCGGCGGCGGCGGCGAGCGAGGCGGCGACGAGCGTGGCGAGGAGCCCGAGGCGGCGGCCGATGGATCGGGGGGACGGCGTCAGTGACATGACGGATGAGGTTGCAGGGATCGTGCCGCTGCGATCCCTCGAGCTTCTCGCCTCCGATGCGGGTCGTGCACAGCATGGCACCGCCTCGTGGTCTGGCTCCAGCCCGAACAACGACTGCTCCCAGCCAGCGCCGGACATCCCGAGCGCCGACCGCCGTCCTCTATACTGGCGGTGGGCCTCGGCCCCGAGTCACCCGCGCGCGGCGGGCGGCGCCCCCGCAGCTCCCATGGAAAAAATCATCGTCCACGCCAAGTTCCACACCGGCCACCGGCAGCTCGGCTATCCGGGTGAGTGCCGGTTCGTCCACGGCCACACCTGGCGCGGGACCGTCACGATCAGCACCGAGGCGTTTCCGCGCGACGACCTCGACATGTCGCTCGACTTCGGCCACATCAAGAACGTGATGCGCGACCTCGACCACAAGATGCTGGTCGTGGAGGCCGACACGACCTTCATGAACCCGGCGCTGTTCGAACCGGAGGGCGTGGTCGTGCTGAAGGGCAAGGGGCCGAGCGTGGAGAACGTCGCGCACTACGTCTTCGACAAGGTCGTGGCGCTCATCGCCGGCCAGTATCCGGACCGCGGCCTCGTCTACCGGATCGAGGTGACGATCCAGGAGACGGAGAACAACTTCTTCGTCGTCGACACGAGCGTCACCGTGTGACCGCGCGCCCGGGTGCCGGGCGCTGTCCATCGCGCTGCCGAGCCATGGCGGTGCCGGGTCGCGGCGGCGGCTCGCGACGCGCAGCCGTGAGCGCTGCTGTGCATCGCGACCAGGGCACCGGATTTGCTGACAGGGCGACGTGCGCCTGTCCGCCGTCCGTCCCGCCGCCGTCGAAGGCCCGCCGGCCGCCGTGCCGGTGATGGACGTCATCGCCGGGCTGTCGCGGGCGCTCGACATCACCGAGGGACACCCGCAGGGGCACGCGGCCCGATCGGCGGTGATCGGCATGCAGTGCGCCGAGCTGCTGAAGCTGTCCGATCGCGATCGCTCCGACCTGTTCCACGCCCTGCTGCTGAAGGACGCCGGCTGCTCGAGCAACGCCGCCCGCGTCCACCAGCTCTTCGGCGGCGACGACCACCGCGCCAAGCGGGCGGTCTGGCTCACCGACTGGCGCCGCTGGTCCGACAAGATCCGCTACGGCCTGACCTGGGCCGGGCGCAGCGACGGGCCGCTGCGCCGGGTGGCGCGGGTGGCGGCGCTCGCCGCCGCCGGGCCGCGCGCCGAGACCGAGCTGTTCCGCATCCGCTGCGACCGCGGCGCCGCCATCGCCCTCGACCTCGGGCTGTCCACCGCGACCGCCGAAGCGATTCGCGCCATGGACGAGCACTGGGACGGCGGCGGCCAGCCGTACGGCCGGCGTGGCGACGAGATTCCGCTGCTCGCCCAGATCATCGGCCTGAGCCAGGTGATCGAGATCTTCTGGCAGGAGCACGGCCGCCAGGCGGCGCTCGACGTGGTGCGCGATCGCACCGGCCGCTGGTTCAGTCCGGCACTGGCCCAGGTCGCCGACGCCATCGCCCACGACGCGATGTTCTGGCGCGACCTGGCGACGGTGGAGCCGGTCGAGCTGCTGCACCGCGTCGCGCCGGCGCCGGCGCTGGTCGAGGCCGACGACGCCCGCCTGGACCGCATCGTCGACGCCTTTGCCGGTGTCATCGACGCCAAGTCGCCCTACACGCACGATCACTCGCGGCGGGTCGCCGGCTATGCCGTGGCCGCCGCCGCCCGGCTCGGCGCCGCCGACCGCAGCCTGGTGCGGCTGCGCCGGGCGGCGCTGCTGCACGACATCGGCAAGCTCGGCGTGCCCAACAGCGTGCTCGACAAGCCGGGCCGGCTCACCGACGAGGAGTGGCCGCTGATGCGGTCGCACACCCAGTACACCCATCAGATCCTCGAGGCGGTGCCGCTGTTTCGCGACGTCGCCTTCGACGCCGCCTGTCACCACGAGCGGCTCGACGGATCGGGCTACCATCTCGGGCTCGGCGGCGCGGCGCTCGGGCCGGCGGCGCGCCTGCTCGCGGTGGCCGACGTCACCGACGCCCTGCGCTCCGACCGGCCGTATCGCCCCGGTCTCGACATCGACGCGGTGGTCGCCGAACTCCACCGCGACGTCGAGCGCAACAAGCTGTGCCCGCGCAGCGTCGAGGCGATGTGCGACGTGCTCGGGACGGTCGTCGACGCGCCGCTGGCCGCCGCGTCCTGACCGCGCCGCCGCGGTCTTGAACCGCCGGCAGATCCCCGCCGATAATGCCGCCGGCTCGTCCACCTGTCGTGGACGCCGCCGCCGTGTCGCGGCCGCCCGCGACGGGGGAGTGCCGTCGATGCCGATCGCGTTCGTCCTCGTCCTCGCCGTGCTGGCCGCCGCGCGGCCGGCCGATGCCCAGTCGGCCGCGCCGGCCTCGCCGGCGTCGGCGGCGTTCATCACCCCGGCCGACATCGCCGGGTTCCTGGAGTCGGGCATCGTCAAGAGCGCCGTCGACCAGCCGATCCGGATGACGCCGGTCCGCGGCGGGCTCGCCACCGTCGCCATGCTGCACCGCGACCGCGCCGAGGCCGGCGCGCTCATCCACGAGCGCGCCACCGAGACCTACTACATCCTGCAGGGCAGCGGCACCATGACGGTGGGCGGCACGCTCGGCGGCGCCAAGCCCACCGACCTGACGCGGCTGGGCGCCGGCCCCAGCCTGACCGGGACGCGCGACGGCGGCGACAGCCGCCACGTCGGGCCCGGCGACGTCGTCGTGATCCCGGCCGGGACCGTGCACAGCTTCAGCGCGCTCGATTCGCCGATCAGTTACCTGGTGTTTCGCTTCGATCCCCAGGAATAGCGGCTCGCGGCTCGCGGCTCGCGGCTAGAGAGTCACGCCGTCACGCCGTGGACAACGAAAAGCCCGGCGATTTCTCGCCGGGCCTCATTGTCGTTTCGCTCACTTCGCTAGCCGCTAGCCGCTAGCCGCTAGCCGCTAGCCGCTAGCCGCTAGCCGCTGTTCCTTTGAGCGTCTCATCGACCAGGAAGATGTCGGTGAGCAGCGCCCGCAGGTGGATCGAGGCGTTGAGGTTGTCGACCAGCTGCGAGCTGATGCCGGGCTGCGCCAGCACCAGCCGCACCGCCGCCTGCGCGGCGGCGGCGTCGCGGTCGAGGACGGCGATGAACGGCGAGAAGGTGTCGGCGGCGGCCGGGGTCTCGGCCTGGACCACGGCCCGGAAGACGTCGCCCAGGCCGGTCAAGGCCGCGTCGAGGCGCGACAGGAACTGCCGCACCTGCGACCCGGCGCTCGACCCCGCGTCGCTCGCCAGGCCCTGCGCGGCGTAGGCGAGCATGAATTCGTAGGCTTCTTCGATGTGGTCGCAGCGGGCGACCATCTCCTGGCGCATCCGGCTACTCCGACGGACGGCCGCCGACCGGCTCGGAGCCGGGCACGCGCCAGCGCGCCGGATCGTGATGCTCGAGGTACTGCCGGCGGGTGATGGTGCCGAACAGCATCGACTTGGTGAGCCAGAACTTCTCGGGCCGGATGGCGAAGTAGACGTGCGCCATGGTCAGGCCGACCAGGGCGACGCCGGCCACGCCGTGGCCGACGTACATCCAGCCCCAGGTGGTGTCGCTGAGGATGTAGGGGTCGCGCAGGAAGAAGGGCGTCTGCACCTTCTTCATCATGAACAGGCCGGTGATCGTCGCCGTCAGGCCGGTGACGACCAGCGCCAGGTGGTACAGCCGGTTGCCGAGCGGGTACTTGGCCGGCTTGGGGCCGTCGGCCTCGCGCCCGAGTTCGCGCAGCATCTCCGACTTGAACTCGGGGATGTCCTTCGGGCCGATCCAGATCGACCAGAAGTCCATGAAGAAGGTGGCGTGGACGAGGTGGAACAGGATCGACGCGGTGAGCACGATCCCGGCCATCCAGTGCCACTGCACCCAGGCGAAGCGCACGCCGACGATGGGCAGGAAGGCGGTGAAGAGCAGCGTGAACATCGACGCCGCCATCACCCAGTGGAAGGCGCGGGCGGCCAGGCTGTGCCGCTGGATCTTCGCCGGCAGCCCCGGCATCTTCGCTTCGAGGACGTCGACCTCCGCCGACGCCCGTTTGGTGTGCGCCGACAGCAGCATGTAGACGGAGTGCGCCGCCAGGAACACCACTCCGGCGAAGAACGACACCCACAGCAGGTCCCACGAGATGTGGGTGAAGATCGACTGGCCCCAGGGGCTGATGCCGCGGGTTAGGAAGTCGATGCCCATCCGATGTCCCCTCCGCGAATGGCGCGCTTGACCAGGTTCCGCATCAGCGGAATCTTGTAGGCGTTGTGGGCCAGCGGCACCGCGCCGCGGACCGCCAGCTCACCGGCGGCGGTGGCCGTCTCCTCGTTGCGCGGCTTGCCGGCGACGAACGCCTCGACGGCTTCCAGCCGCATCGGCCGGGCGGCGACGGCGTTGACCACCAGGCGCATCTGCTGGATGGTCTCGCCGGAGGTCTTCATCGCCGAGGCGACGTTCATCAGCGGGAAGTCCCACACCTTCCGGTCGGCGACCTTCTCGGTGTAGAACTGCGCGCCCGCCCACGTCCCCGGAATGCGGATGGCGGTGAGCAGCTCGCCCGGTCTGAGGGTCGTGAGCCGGGTGATGTCCACACCCGGGCCGACGAAGTAGTCCTGGGCGCTGACCACGCGCTCGCCGCCCGCCGAGCGGATCACGAACTGGGCGTCGAGCGCGATCATCGCCGGGGCAGTGTCCGACGGGTTGACCGCCACGCAGCGGTCGGCGTCGAAGATGGCATGCTCGCGGTTGATCGCCGTCGGCGTGTCGGCGTAGCAGATGTTGCCACCGGCGCGGTAGCACGACCAGCCGGCGCGGTAGTACCAGCAGCGGGCATCCTGCGAGAGGTTGCCGCCGATGGTGCCCTGGTTGCGGATCTGCGGCGACGCCGCGGCTTCGGCACCCTCGAGGAGCACGCCGAACTTCTCGCGGATGAGCGGATGGCGGACCAGCTCGGTGAGCGTGGTCATCGCCCCGATCTCGACGCCGTCGCCGGCCGCCTTGACGCCGCGCAGGGCGTCGATGGCGCCCAGGTCGACGACGTAGCGCGGCTTGCGGATGCGGTCCTTCAGCCAGTCGAAGCTGTCGAGGCCGCCCGCCATCACCCAGGCGTCGCTGCCGTGCCGGTCGAGCAGTGCCAGCGCGTCGTCCACACTCGACGGCAGGAACAGCTCGAACGCCGGCATCATGTCGTGAATCACAGCCATGACTCGATGCTCCCTTAGATGTGCGCCGTGAGCGCGTCGTGCTGCCAGGTCTTCGCTTCGATCGACGTCAGGATGAGGTCGGGCGTGATCGGCATGCGCCGGAACGCCTCGGCCCCGAGGGCGTCGACCAGGGCCGCGGCCACCGCGCCGCAGCCGGCGCCCACCGGCGGCTCGCCGATGCCGCGGGCGCCCACCGGCGTCTCGGGATCGGGGATGTTGGTGGCGTCGATCTTGACGCTGCGCGGGATGTCCATGATGGTCGGCGGCTTGTTGTGATGGAACCGCCGCGCCAGCGCCACGCCGTACTGTTTGTCGTAGACCCACTTCTGCGAGAGCGCGTGGCCGATGCCGAGCATCGAGCCGCCGAAGGTCTGGCCGAAGAGGTTGCGCGGGTGCAGGATGGTGCCGACGTCGCCCACCGCCGCGTACTCGACGATGTGCCATGCGCCGGTTTCGACGTCCACCTCCACCTCGGCGAAGCCGGCGACGAACGAGTGCGTGTTGCCGTCGCGCTTGTAGGTGTCCTTGGCGACGCCGACCAGGCCCTGGCCGGCCACCGCGGCCAGCGAGCGCTTGGTGAAGACGTTGATGTCCTCGGGGCCCTCGTGGCCGTCGAACTTGCCGCCGTACTCGATGGCCTTCCTGGCCGCGTCGGCGAAGCTGAGGCTGCGCCCGCCGCTGAACACCCGGCCGTTGGCCACCTGGTAGCTGGCCGCGGAGCCGCCGAGCGCCCGGGCCGCCACCTCCTGGAGGTTGGCCTTGAGGGCGGTGGCGCCGGCGTGGGCGGCGCGCGTCATCGCGTGCACCGTCTGGCTGCCGGCCGAGACGCAGCTCCACGGCAGGCCGCGCTCGGTGTTGCCCCACACGACCTCGAACTGCTCCCACGGCGTGTCGAGCACCTCGGCGTAGACGCGCTGGCAGTCGAACACCGACTCGGTGCCGAGGTTGCCGATACCGGTCTGCACCTGCACCTTGCCGTCGGGCCGGACGATCGCCAGGCCGTCGAAGCCGATCGAGCCGGCGGTGTAGGGACCGACGGCGACGCCGATGCCGCGCACCTTGGTGCCGCGCCTCTGGCCGCTCACCGTCGCCTTCTTCTCCGCCCAGTTGAACAGCGCCGCGCCCTGGTCGAGCGCCTCGCGGACGTTGGCCTGGGTGACGTAGGCCTGGCGCTTGGTGGCCGGCTGCACGGGGCCGTAGGGCGCCTTCCCGACCGGGGCATTGATCTTCAGCAGCTCGACGTGGTCGATGCCGAGCTTCTTGGCCGCCTGCGCCATGATCGGGTCGATGATGGCGTTCATCTGCATGCCGCCGGGCGAGCGCTGCGAGGTCCGCGGCGGCGTGTTGGTCAGCACCGAGATGCCGCGCCAGCGGTAGGCCTCGGGCTGGAAGGTCAGGGTCGCCATCGACCCGGCCGAGCGGTGATCGCCCTGCGGGTTGTAGGGGCCGTTGTCCTGGATGGTGAAGAAGTCCATCGCCAGGATCTTGCCGTCCTTGCGGAAGCCGATCTTGCAGCGGCCCTGGATGCCGGCGCGGGCGCGGCCGATGTAGTGCTCTTCCTCGCGGGTGATGCGCATCATCACCGGCGTGCCGGTCTTCTTGGCCATCAGCGCCGGGATGGCCATGCTGTGGCTGCCCGGGATCTTGCTGCCGAAGCCGCCGCCGGTGTACTCGCTGACCAGCACCACCTCTTCGGGCGTGATGCCGACCAGGCGGGCGATGTTCGGCACCGTCTGGGCAACGCTCTGCGTCGAGCCGTAGAGGTACAGCTTGCCGTTCTGCCAGTAGGCCATGGCCGTCCGCGTTTCGAGCGGCTGGTGGCCGGTGCCCTGCGACAGGATGCTCTCGTCGAGGATGAGATCGGCGGCCTTGAAGCCGGCCTCGAGGTCGCCGAACGTGAAGGTGTCGGGCGCCTCGCCCATCGGCAGCCGGCCTTCGGCGGCGTCGGCGAAGTCCTCCAGGGTCCACTTCACGTTGGCGACGGCCAGGGTCGGTCCGGCGCCGGTGTAGACGTTGCCCTGGGTGCGCGCGTTGGGTCCGCCGGGCCGCAGGCTGTCGAGCGGGTCGGTGACGAAGGGCAGCGGCTCGTAGGTGACGTTGACCAGTTCGATGGCCTCGGCGGCGGTGGCTTCGTCGACGGCGGCGATGGCCAGGATCGGCTCACCCTGATAGACCGGTTCGTCGGTGAGGGCGATCTCGGGCGGCAGCGGCGGCGGCGGCGGCGCCTGGCCGCCGGGCGGCGTGGGCGGCGCCGGCGGCGGCGGGAAGTCGCTGGCCCGCAGGATCGCCTTCACGCCGGGCAGCGCCAGCGCCCGCGAGGCATCGACGCCGGTGACGCGCGCGTGCGGCATCGGGCTGAGCAGCAGCTTGACGAACAGCATGCCCTCGGCGCGGTGATCCTCCGCGTAGCGCGCCTTGCCGGTGACCTTGGCCACCAGGTCCGGCGTCGTGTAGTTGTGGCCGATGTACTTGTAGTTGGTCGCCACGTTAGGCCCCCCGCGACAGCTCGGCACCGCGCATCAGCGCGGTGAGGATCTTGTCGTAGTCCTGGCAGCGGCACAGGTTGCCCGACACGCCGTGCGCCAGCTCCTGGCGGGTCGGGTTCGGGTTGGTCTTGAGGAAGCCGACCGTGGCCATGACGAACCCCGGCATGCAGAAGGCACACTGGAAGCCCTGCTCCTCGACGACGCCCTGCTGCACCGGGTGCAGGGTGCCGTCCGGGGCAGCCAGGCCCTCGATGGTCTGCACCTTCCGGCCGCGCAGCGAGTGCGTCAGCATCGAGCAGGCGTAATGCGGCACGTCGTCGACCAGCACCGTGCAGGCGCCGCACTCGGCGCGGTCGCACCCCAGCTTGGTCCCGGTGAGCCCCAGCTTGTAGCGGAGCGTCGTGGCCAGGGTTTCCTGCTTGAGCACGTCGACACGGCGGACCTGGCCGTTGACGGTGATCGAGATGAGCCGCTCGACCGACCCCGGGGCGGCGGGCTGCCCGGCGATGTTGGTACGGAACAGGTAGGCGCTGGTGGAGACGGCCGCGCCGGCCGCGATCACGCCCTTGATGAAGCTGCGCCGGGTCGCCCCGCCGCGCGGTGCCTCTGGAGCGGTGTGGCCCATGTCCATGTCTGACATTCGGTCCTCGCTTTGAACGAGAGAGGGTGGTACCGGGAGTTCCAGCGCGAGATAGTAGCAGGAAATCCTGCCAACCGGGCAGGCCGACCGGGCCGGTTTCCGGGCCTTGAACGCCTGTTCAAGGCCTCCATGCCGGAGGCGGATTCAGCTCATCCGTTGCCGTCATCCCAGCCAGTCGGGGCGCCAGGTGGCGTCGAACACCCGCAGCAGGTTGCCACCGACCAGGCCGCGGATCTCGTCGTCGGCGAAGCCGTGGCGGCACAGGGTCTCCACCAGCGCCGGCAGGTCTTCGATGCCGTTGCAGTCGGCCGGCTGGCGGTTGTTGTCGTCGGGCGGCCGGGCCACGGCGTCGAAGCGATCGGTGACCGCCCCGTAGGGCAGGGCGTCGGGGTTGCGGGCGTGCCGCGGGTAGGCGCCCATCGTGCCCATCGAGTCGGTGGAGATGCCGACGTGGTCGACGCCGACCAGGGCGACGGCATGGTCCACGCACCGCAGCCAGTCGGCCAGGGTCGGCATGCCGGGGGTGCCGGGCCAGATGAGCGGCGCCCAGGTGGTGATGCATACCACCCCGCCGGTGGCGGCGACGGCGCGGATCTGGTCGTCGTCGATGTTGCGCGGGTTGTCCGCCACCGCCTTGGGGTTGGAGTGCGAGGTGATGAGCGGCCGGGTCGCCAGGCTGGCGGCGTCCATGAAGGTGCGGCGGCCGGCGTGGGTCAGGTCGATGGTGACCCCGTAGCGCTCGAGTTCCCGGACCAGCACGCGGCCGAGCTGGCTCAGGCCGGCGTCGTGGCGCTCGAGGCAGCCGGCGCCGAAGAGGTTCTGCTCGTTGTAGGTGACCTGGCAGATCCTGAGGCCGAGCTGCTTCCAGACCAGCAGGGCCCGCAGGTCGGCGCCGATGAACTGCGCGTCCTGGGACAGCAGGATGTGGGCGAGCTTGCCGTCGCGCTTGGCGCGGCGGATGGCGTCGGGGCTGTCGGCCAGGCAGAAGGTCGGCTCGCCGTGGATCACCTCCAGGAACTGCTGGACGCGCGGCAGGGTCGCGGCGCCGTCCTCGTTGGGCATCGGGATGGTCAGCCCGACGGCGGTGAGCCCCGACCGGTCGGTGCGGTCGGTGCGGCGGAGCAGGTACTGGACGCACGGGTCGATGACGATCGACTCGCGGTGGAGGCGCGCGGCGCGGTCGCTGAGGGGCATGCGCGCGCCAGTCTACGTCATGCGATTCGCGCCTCGGCGCCGCGCGGTATCATGCGCCGCATCGGCAAGGAGACGCCCATGCGCACCAGTTCCGCCCGCCTCTGGATCGCCGGTACGGCGCTCATCGCGCTCACCGCCGGCCTCTCCGGCCAGCAGCTGCCCAACGTCGAGCCGCCGACGCGCGGCGCGGCGCCGCCCGCGGCGCTGCGGCCGCTGGTGGCCGGTCCGAACGGCGGCGTCTCCACCGGCCACCCGCTGGTCACCGCCGCTGCCTTCGAGATCCTGTTGAAGGGCGGCAACGCCTTCGATGCCGGGGTGGCGTCGCTGCTGACCGGCGGCGTCCTCGAACAGGATCTCTACAGCCTGGGCGGCGAGGCGCTCGTGCTCGTCTACCCGGTGGCCGAGAAGAAGGTGACCTCGGTGGTCGGCCAGGGCTGGGCGCCCAAGGCCGTGGACGTGGACTGGTACGTGTCGCGCGGCAAGACGCTGGAGGGCGCCGGCCTCGACCCGGCGGTGGTGCCGGGGGCGTTGCATGCCGCGCTGACCGTGCTCGAGCGCTGGGGCACGATGAGCTTCGAGACGGTGGCGGCGCGGGCCATCGACTACGCGCGCGACGGCTTCCCGCTGCGCCAGAGCACCGCCGACGGCGTCGTCCGCCAGCTCGAGTTCTTCAAGAAGTGGCCCGACAACCAGCGCTACTGGTTGAAGCCCGACGGCACGCCGCACAAGGCCGGTGAGACCATCCGGCTGCCGACCTTGGCCCGCACGTTGACGCGCATGGTCGAGGCCGAGCGGCGCGCCAGGGGGAAGGGCCGCGCCGCCGGCATCGCCGCCGCCCGCGACCGCTTCTACAAGGGCGACATCGCCCGGGAGATGGTCGCGTTCCTGCAAGCGCACCAGGCGCCGTTCGAGCTCAGCGACTTCGCCGAGTACTTCGCCCGAATCGAGCCGCCGGCCGCGACCAGCTACCGCGGCTACACCGTCTACAAGCACGGCTTCACCAGCCAGGGGCCGGTGCTGCTGCAGACGCTCAACATCCTCGAGCAGTTCGACCTGGCGGCGATGCGGCACGACAGCGCCGACTACATCCACACCGTCACCGAGGCGATGAAGCTGGCCTACGCCGACCGCGACACCTACTACGCCGACACGGCGTTCGTGGCGGTGCCGGCCGAGGGCCTGCTGTCGAAGGCCTACGCGAAGGAGCGCGCCGCGCGCATCGACCCGCGCCGGGCGTCGAAGGCCTTCGTCGCCGGCGACCCGTTCGCCCACGACTCGACGGTGAAGACGTGGCCGTATGCGAAGTACGACATCGCCGACGGCACGACGACGTCCGCCGCCGCCGACGCCGCGCAGGCGATGTCCCGGGGCCTCGACTCGGCCGGCGTGTCGAAGGACACCACCCACATGGCGATCGTGGACACGGCCGGCAACGTCTTCGACGCCACGCCGAGCGGCGGCTGGGTGCCCGGCGGCGTGATCCTCGGCGACACCGGCATCGGCATGAGCGTGCGCGGCGAGCAGTTCTGGCTCGACAAGACCCGCGCCAACCAGATCCGGCCGCGGGCCCGGCCGCGCTACACGCTGACGCCGAGCCTCGTCTTCAAGGACGGCCAGCCGCTGATGGCGCTCGGCACCCCGGGTGGCGACAACCAGGATCAGACCATCCTGCAGGCGTTCCTCAACCTGGTGGAGTTCTGGGATCGCTGGTATCCGAACGCCCACGCCGCACTCGAGTGGCCGCGCTTCCAGACCCTGCACTTCCACGGCTCGTTCTGGCCGCACGACGCCGGCTTCAACAGGCTGAACCTCGAGGCGGCGATCCCCGACGACGTCTTCGACGAGTTGAAGACGCGCGGCCACGACGTCAGCCGCATCCGCCCCTTCGGGATGTCGGGCTGCGCCACCGTCGTCCTGGTCGATCCGGCGACCAAGAGCCGTATCGCCGGCGCCGATCCGCGGCGTGACTGCTACGCCATCGCGTACTGACGTCTGAAGGGATCGGGGGCCGGGGACCAGGGAAGAACACCGCACACTCAGCCCGGCGGGCGGCACCCGAAAGGCGCCGCCAGCGGCGATCGAGCGCGACGTCGTTGCCGGCCCCGTGGCGCTTCAGCTCACGGCTTGACGAAGTCGTGGCCCGCCCGCGGCACCGTCAGCACCGGGCACCGCGCCTTGCGTACGACGTTCTCGGCGACGCTGCCCATCATGAGATGGGCCATCGCGCCGCGGCCGTGGGTCCCCATCACGATGAGATCGACGGCCTCCTGCTGCGCGTAGCGGACGATCTCGAGAAACGGCGTGCCGGTGCGCGTGACCAGCCGGGCGCGCAGGCGCTCGCGTTCCTCATGCGTGAGCACGCCGGCCAGCTCGGCGTCGGCCTTCGCGCGGGCTTCGGCCTCGACGTCCACACTGGCCAGTCCGGCCAGGGCCGCCGCCCACTGCTGCTCGACCCATCGTTCGACGACGTGCAGCAGGTGCAGCTCGGCCCCGAAGGCGTCGGCGAGCTCCACGGCATAGCGCAGCGCGATCGCCGACGAGTCGCTGAAGTCGGTGGGCGCGAGCACGCGGCGCACGGCGAGGTGGCTCATGGCTGGCTCCCGGATGCGGTGCGGCGCACGGTCAGCACCGGCATCTCGGCATGGCGGACCACCTCGTTGGCGGTCGAGCCGAACATCGCCAGGTCGACGGCGCCGCGGCCCTGGACGCCGAGCACCAGCAGGTCGGCGCCTTCCTGGCCGGCGGTCTCGAGGATCTGCCGCCACGGCTTGCCGTAGACGACGCGGTCGCTGACCGCCAGCCGGGTGCGCACCGCCGGTTCCAGCGCCCGGTCGAGGGCGCCGATCGCGTGCCGTTCGCGGTCCTTGTGGAATGCCGCGAACGCCGGTGAGGTGAAGTCGCCGCCGTAGGGCAGCGCTTCGACGACGCTCACCAGCACCAGCGCGGCACCGGTGCGTTCGGCCAGCGCCACGGCGTAGTCGACGCCGTCCTGCGAGGCCGCCGAGCCGTCGTGGGCGCAGAGGATCCGCGACCAGCGGACCGCCGCCGCCTCGCGGCCCACGGCGGCGCGTGGCACCGTCAGCACCGCGCAGCGTGCCCGCCGCACCAGCTTCTCGGTGACCGATCCGAGCACCAGGCGCTCGAAGCCGCCGCGCCCGTGGGTGCCGACGACGACCAGGTCGGCGGCGAAGTCGGCGGCGGCGCCCAGCACCTCGCGTACCGCGGGACCGGTGCGGCACTCGGTGTCCACCGGCACCCCGGCGGCACCGACCCGCGCCGCTTCGGCGGCCAGCGCCCGGGCGGCCTGGTCGCGCTGCGCGGCGAAGACCCCGGGATCGCCGGGGACGGCGGCGTAGGGGGCGACGATCGGAAACGGCGTGATGACGTGCAGCAGCCGCACGCGGGCGCCGAAGGACGCCGCGACCGCCGCGGCGGTCGACACCGCCGCGGCGGAGAAGTCGGAGAAGTCCGTCGGACACAGCACACGTTCGAGCCTGACGGCGCGGGTCGGATCGGCCATGACCATCCCGGGCGCAAACCTCGTGCCCGCGCCGCGTCGCCGCCGCCCGGCGCCAATCGCCCGCTGGCGAGAGCAGAGGGGGGACCGGGCGGGAGTTCCTCCGCGCCGGCCGAAAAACTTCGCCGTCCCGGCGCGGCCGGTGCGGGCGGGCCGGGGGCCATCCGCTGGCACGGCTTTGGTAGTGCACCCGACCAGCACCGTGAGGCGGACGCCGGCCGGCGCCGGCGGAAAGGAGTGGGGCCATGACACGGCTGTGGCTGATCGCGGGAATGGCGGTGGCGCTGGCCACCCCGGCTGGCGCGCAGACGCTGTCGTCGTGGGGGCGGGGCAGCCAGCTGGCCGTCACCGGCGGCGTGGCGCACGACGGCACCGACACGCGGGCCGTGCTCGGCGGCGCCGCAGCCTGGGAACTGACGACGTTCTTCGCCGTCGAAGGCACCGGGCGCTGGATCGACCATCGCCACCACGATGCGTTCGCCGGCGAGCTGAGCGCGCTCATCGGGCTGGGCGGCTCGCGCGACACCGCGGTGCCGTACCTGGCCGTCGGCGTCGGCCTGCACCGTCGGACCTTCGAGGTGACGCCGGCCGCGCTCGACGGCGTGCCGGGGTTCTATCGCCGCCGGCTCGGCGAGCCGGCCGCGCTCGGCGTGCGCCGCTCGTTCACCGATCCGACGCTGGTCGCCGGCGTCGGCGTCGACATCGCGCTGTCGCGCACCGTCGTGGTGCGGCCCGACGTGCGCACGCTGTTCGTCGTCAACGGCGGACGCCACGCCACGGTGATGGTCGCCTCGGTGAGCCTCGGCTATCGCTTCGAGCGCAAGTTCGTCACGCCGTCGCGGCGGTAGCGCCGGTCGTCGCCGGCGGTCCGGCCAGCCCGGCCCTGGGCCGGGCTGGCACGCGTTTGGAACACCTCCCACCGGGGGGCAAGCCGATGGTCGCGAAGTCGTCAACCTGGGTCGCGACGGTGATCGGTGTGGCACTCTGCGGGCTGGTCGGCGTGGCCACGGCCGAGGCGCAGTACTTCGGCCGCAACAAGGTCCGCTTCGACACGCCGGCGTTCCGGGTGCTGGTCACCGAGCACTTCGACGTCTACTTCTACGAAGCCGAGCGGCGCGGCGCCGAACAGACCGCTCAGCTGGCCGAGCGGTGGTACCGGCGGCTGTCGCGGTTCTTCGACCACGAGCTCAGCGGCCGCCAGCCGCTGGTGCTCTACGCCTCGCCGGCGGCGTTCCGCCAGACCAACGTCATCGACGGGCAGATCGGCGAAGGCACGGGCGGCGTCACCGAGTCGCTGCGGCGCCGCATCGTGATGCCACTGGCCGGCTCGCTCGCCGACACCGACCACGTGCTCGGCCACGAGCTCGTCCACGCCTTCCAGTACGACCTGGCCGACGCGTCCGAGGCGTCGAGCGGGCTGGGTGGTGGCGCGGCGAGGTTGCCGCTCTGGTTCGTCGAGGGCATGGCCGAGTACCTGTCGCTGGGGCCCCTCGACGTGCAGACCGCGGCGTGGCTGCGCGACGCCGCCACGCACGACGCGCTGCCGAGCCTGGCCCAGTTGAACGATCCCGCCTACTTCCCCTACCGGTGGGGGCACGCGCTGTGGGCCTACGTCGGCGGCCGCTGGGGCGACGACGTCGTGGTCACCGCCCTGGCCGACGCCGGCCGCGGCGGCTCGGCGGCGGCGGCGCTGGCGGCGGCGGTCGGCGTCAGCGAAGACGAGTTGACGCGCGGCTGGCACGCGGCGATCCGGCAGACGGTGGCGCCGTGGCTGGCGTCGGCCCGGCCGCCGGCGGCGGTGGGCCGGATGCCGATGCCGGCGCGTGGGGCCGGCGAGCTGAACGTCGGCCCGGCGCTGTCGCCCGACGGCCGCTACGTCGCCTACCTGTCGGAACGCGATCTGCTCAGTGTCGATCTCTTCGTCGCCGAGGTCGCCAGCGGCCGGGTCGTCGCCCGCGTCGCCAGCACGGCGCGCGACGCCCACCTGAGCGCGCTCGCCTACATCGCCGCCGCGGGCGCCTGGGACGGCGACGGCCGCCGCCTCGCCTACGCCACCCGGCGCGGCGCCGATCCGGCCATCGACGTCTACGACGTGACGGCGCGGCGCGACCTGGCGCCGATCCGGCCGGCCGGCGTCGACGAGGTGCTGACCCTGGCCTGGTCGCCCGACGGGACGGCGATCGCCTTTTCGGGGATGCGCGGCGGCGCCACCGACCTCTTCGTCGTCACCGTCGCCACCGGCGAGGTCCGCGCGCTCACCGCCGACGCCTTCGCCGACCTCCATCCGGTGTTCGCGCCCGACGGCCGCTCGGTCGTCATGGCGACCGATCGCTTCACCACCCGCAACGCCGACGGCGTCGCCGGTCCGTACCAGCTCGCCCGGGTGTGGATCGACGACCGGCGTGTCGAACGCCTGGCGACCTACGACGGCGACATGCTGAACCCGCAGTGGGCCGATGCCGCCGGCACGGCGCTGCTCTTTGTCGGCAACGCCGACGGTGCGCCCAACCTGTGGCGCCTCGACCTCGCCGCCGCGTCGGCGGTGCCGCTCACCGCGCTCACCAGCGGCGTGACCGGCATCACGCCGCTCAGCCCGGCGGCCAGCGCCGCGCCGCGCGCCGGCCTGGTGGCGTTCAGCGCGCTGGTCGAGCGCGGCTACCGTCTCGTCGTCGCCGACCTCCCGGCGCTGACGGCGACCGGCCGCCCGGCGACCTCGACGCGGGCCGATCGGCTGACGCCGGGGCCGGCCGACGGGGTCGTCGCCACCTACCTGGCCAGCGCCGCCGGACTGGCCGATGCCGCGACGTTCCGCGAGCAGCCGTACCGCTCGCGCTTCCAGCTCGAGGCGGTGCTGCAGCCGAGCATCGGCGTCGCCGTCGATCGCTTCGGCTCGTCGGCGTCGGGGCAGGTGGCGTTCCTGTGGGGCGACATGCTCGGCGATCACAGCCTGGTGACGGCGTTCCAGGCCAACACCACCGTGGACAGCAGCTTCTCCTACCGCGATCTCGGCGGCCTGCTCAGTTACACCAACCGCGCCCGCCGCTGGAACTGGAACGCCACCGTCGAACAGTCGCCGTACCGGACCGGCTTCGTCACCGGCGGGCTCGCCCAGGTCGGCGGCGAGACCGCGGTGGTCGAGCAGGAAGTGATCCGACGGCAGACGATGCAGGGGGCCTCGGCCACGGCGATCTACCCGTTCGACGACGCCCGCCGCTTCGAAGTCGGCGCCGGCGTGCAGCGCTACACCTTCTCGGAGCAGGTCCGCACCATCGCCGTCTCGGCGCAAACCGGACGCGAGCTCCTCGACGAGCGGGTCGAGAACGAGACGCTGCCAGGCCTGACGCTCGAGCGGACGATGGCGGCCTACGTGTTCGACCGCAGCGCGTTCGGCGCCACCGGACCGGTGGTCGGCCAGCGCTACCGCGTCGAGGTGGCGCCGACCTTCGGCACCATCCGCTACACGGGCGTGCTCGCCGACTACCGCCGCTACGTCATGCCGGCGCCCTTCTACACCCTCGCCGGCCGGGTGCTGCACTACGGCCGCTACGGCGCGGGCGGCGAGGACCAGCGGCTGTCGCCGCTGTTCCTCGGCTATCCCGAGCTGGTCCGCGGCTACGACTTCGGCTCGTTCCGCGCCGAGGAATGCGAGGCGGCCGGGTGCCCGGTGTTCGACCGGCTGGTCGGCAGCCGGCTGCTGGTCGCCAACGCCGAGTTGCGCATGCCGCTGCTGCGGCCCTTCGGCCTCGGCAGCCGGATGTACGGGCCGCTGCCGATCGAGCTGGCGCTGTTCGCCGATGCCGGCCTGGCCTGGACGCGCGACGACGCGCCGGCGTTCGCCGGCGGCAGCCGCGACTGGGTGACCAGCGCCGGGGCCACGGCGCGGGCCAACCTCTTCGGCTTCGCGATCGCGCAGGTGAGCCTGGCGCGGCCGTTCCAGCGGCCCGGCCGCGGCTGGCTGTTCCAGTTCAGCCTGACGCCCGGCTTCTGAGTCAGGCGGCGACCGGCGCGGCGCGGCCGCCGGCGCCGAGCCCGGCGCGGCCGACGGTCAGGAACGACGCGCCGGCCACCAGGCACAGCACGCCGGCGGCGAGGAATGCGACCCGGTAGTCGCCCAGCCCGGTGCGGACGGCGCCGGCGCCGAACGCCGCCAGCGACGCGCCGAGCTGGTGGCTGGCGCCGATCCAGCCGTAGACGACGCCGGTGTTCTCGCCGCCGAAGGCCTCGGTGGTCAGCTTCACGGTCGGCGGCACGGTGGCGATCCAGTCGAGGCCGTAGAAGACCGCGAAGACCCCGAGGCTGGCGCCGCCGTCGGCCAGCGTCGCCGGCAGGAACAGCAGCGACACGCCGCGCAGCGAGTAGTAGGCGAACAGCAGGTGGCGCGCCGAATAGCGATCGGTGAGCCAGCCCGAGGCCATCGTGCCGACGATGTCGAAGAGGCCCATGAGCGCCAGCAATTGCGCCGAGCGCACCGACGAGATGCCGACGTCGTGACACGCCGCGATGAGATGGGTGCCGATGAGGCCGTTGGTGCTGGCGCCGCAGACGAAGAAGGTCCCGGCGAGGATCCAGAACGCCCGGGTCTTCGCCGCGTGGGCCAGCGCCGGCAGCGGCAGCAGCGCCGGGCGCGCCGGCGGCGGCGCGGCGTCGGGCGCCTGGCCGTACGGACGCAGGCCGACGTCGGCCGGCCGATCGCGCATGAACCACCACACCACGGCGAACACCAGCAGCGCCGCCGCGGCGACGACCAGCGCCGCGGCGCGCCAGCCGCGCGACTCGACCACGCCGGCGAGCGTCGGCAGGAAGACCAGCTGCCCGGTGGCGTTGGCGGCCGACAGCGCGCCGAGGACCACGCCGCGACGGTGGTCGAACCAGCGCGTCGCGACGATGGCGGCGAGGACCATCGCGGTGACGCCGGTGCCGCTGCCGACCAGCACGCCCCAGAGCAGCATCAGGTGCCACTGTTCCTGCATGCGCGTCGACACCGCGACCGCGGCGGCGAGCAGCGCCAGTGCCGCCAGCACCACGCGGCGCAGTCCCCAGCGGTCCATCACCGAGGCGGCGAACGGGCCGATGAGGCCGAAGAGCGCGATGTTCACCGCGACTGCGGCCGAGATCGCCGCCCGGCTCCACCCGAACTCGTCGGCCAGCGGCACCATGAAGAGCCCGGGCGTGGCGCGGATGCCGGCGGTGACGAGCAGGATCACGAAGGTGACCGCGGCGATCACCCACGCGTAGTGGAGGCGGCCGGCGGCCGGGGCGGTCATCGACCGTCGGCCTTCGGCAGGCCGCGGCGGCGGCCGTGCCGCGCCGCCGCCGGAGCGGGCGCGGCGCTCGCCGGTGGGTCGGTGGAGGCCGCGGCGAGGTGGGCGCGGGCGGCGTCGAGAATCTCGGACGACAGCGCGTCGCCGCGGGTGGCGCGGGCGAGCAGCAGCGCGCCGAGCATCGTCGCCAGCTGCACGCACGCCGTGGCGCGATCGCGGGCCGGGTCGTCGCCGTCGCCGAGCGCGGCGAGCACGGCGATCTGCCGCCTCACGCCGTCGCGGTAGGCGGCGTGAATCGGATGTGCGGCCGGCTCGCGGGCGACGTCGGTGACCAGCGTCGCCGTCGGACAGGCGACCGACGCCGGGTCGGCGCCGGCCGGCTTCAAGTAGCCCTCGGCGATGGCGCGCCGGCCGGCCCCGGCGGGGCCGGCGGTGGCGACGCGCCGGCGCCACTTCTCATCGGCGTGGGCGAAGGCGGCGGCGCAGGCCGCGGCGGCGAGGTCGTCCTTCGACGGGTAGTGGGCGTAGAACCCGCCGTGGGTGAGACCGACCTCGGCCATCACCTCGGCGACGCTGACTCCGCGTAGCCCGCGTTGGCGGAACAGCCGCGACGCGGCATCCTCGATGGCCTGGTGATGGGCGGCGGCGACGGCCTTGGAGACGCGGGGCATGGGGGCTCCTTGAAATAGCTGACGGGCATCATAGATCAGGTCTATGATGCCCGTCAGCTATTCATGACTAGCGGCTAGGGGCTAGCGGCTAGCGGCGAGGGGGCGCCTCCTGCACGCGGATACACCCGTGGCGGGCGTCACGAATCGGCAGCGTGACAGCAGCTCGTCTAGCCGCCAGCCGCTAGCCGCTAGCCGCTAGATGTGCGACGTGAGCACGTCGTGGGTCCGCCGTCCGGCCTCCAGGGCGCTGAGGATCAGGTCCGGCGTCACCGGCGCGCGGCGGAACACGTCGTCGCCGACCGCATCGGCGATGGCGGCCAGGACGGCGCCGTAGCCGGCGCCGACCGGCGGCTCGCCGACACCGCGCGCGCCGACCGGGGTGTCCGGATCGGCGATGTCGAGCGCCGCCTGGTGCATGCCGGTGGCCGGGATGTCCATGATGGTGAGCGGCCGCGTGTGGTGGAAGCGGCGCGCCAGCGCGACGCCGTACTGCTGGTCGTAGGTCGAGCGCTGGGTGAGCGCGTGGCCGATGCCCAGGCAGCTGCCGCCGAGGATCTGCCCGCCGAGCGCGCGCGGATGGACCACCGTGCCGACGTCGGCGACGGCGGTGTACTCGATCAGGCGGACGACGCCGGTCTCGACGTCCACCTCCACCTCGGCGAAGCCGACCACGTAGGAGTGCGTCTCGCCGTCGTGCGGGTAGGTGTCCTTGGCCACGCCGACGAGCCCGCTGCCGGCCAGCGCCGCCGCCGAGGTCTTGGTCATGGCGTGCAGCTCGTCGGGCACGACGTGGCCGTCGAACTCGCCGCCGAGGGCGATCGCGCGGCTGGCCGCCTGGGCCAGCGTCAGGCCGCCGCCCGGGGCGCCGCGACGGTGCACGCGGCCGCCGCTGACCGTGTAGTCCTCCGCCCGGCCGCCCAGGTCGCCGGCGGCGATCGTGCACAGCTTGCGGATCGCGTCGTGGGCGGCGGCGTGGTTGGCGCGGGTCATCGCGTGGATGGTCTGGCTGCCGTCCGAGGTGCAGGTCCACGGCAGGTGCTTGCGGGTGTCGCCCCACACCACCTCGACCCGATCCCACGGCACGTCGAGGATCTCGGCCGGCACGCGCGCGACGTCGATGACCGAGTGGGTGCCGAGGTTGCCGGCCCCCGACTGCACTGCCAGGGTGCCGTCGGGACGGATCACCAGCAGACCGTCGTAGTTGATCGAGTAGCCGCCGATGAACGGGCTCACCGCCACGCCGACGCCGCGCACCGCGGCGCCGCGCCGCTGCCGGCTGCGCGTCTTGCGCTCGGTCCAGTTGAAGAGCTCGGCGCCCTTGTCGAGGGCCTCGCGGACGAAGGCGCTGGTCACGTAGCTGCGGGCGCCGTTCTGGCCGGGTCCGCCGAGCGGCGCCTTGCCGGCCGGGGCGTTCAGCTTGTGCAGTTCCACGGCGTCGACGCCGAGCTGGCGCGCCGCCTTGGCCAGGATCGGTTCCATGATCGCGTTGGCCTGCATGCCGCCGGGCGAGCGCTGCGAGGTCCGCGGCGGGTTGTTGGTGAGCACCGACAGGCCGCGGAAGCGCATCGCCGGCGGCTGGTAGGCCAGCGAGCAGATCCCCGGCGCCGAGATGAGGTCGTACTGGTCCTCGTAGGGACCGGCGTCCTGGATCACGTAGAGGTCGACGGCGGTGATCCGCCCGGAGGCGGCGAAGCCGACCTTGGCGCGGCCGATCAGGTTGGGCCGCGTGCGGCCGATGTAGTGCTCCTCTTCGCGGCTGATCCGCATCATCACCGGCGCGTTGGCCTTGCGGCTGAGCAGCGCCGGAATCGCCATCGAGTGGGCGCCGGGGATCTTGCTGCCGAAGCCGCCGCCGGTGTACTCGCTGACGATGACCACCTGCGACGGCTCGACGCCGGTCCAGCGGGCCACGCTCGCCACCGTCTGGGCGACGCTCTGCGTGGAGCCGTGCAGGTGGACGACGCCGTTCTGCCACCACGCCATCGCCGAACGGGTCTCGAGCGGCTCGTGGCCGGTGGCGTTGGTGTGGAAGGTCTCGTCGAGGACCAGCGCGGCGTCGCGGAAGCCGGCCTCGACGTCGCCGTAGGACCAGCGCGTGCCGTCGGGGCCGGTGGGCAGCTGGCCATCGCCGGCGGCGGCGAACACCGCGTCGTCCCACTTCACCGTCGCCAGCTTGCCGTCCACGAAGGCGTTGCCCTGGGCCCGCGCGTTGGCCCCGCCGGGACGCAGGCTGGCGATCGGGTCGACGACGAAGGGCAGCGGCTCGAGGTCGATCGCGATCGCCTCGATGGCCTCGGCGGCGGTCCACTCGTCGACGGCGGCGACGGCGAGGATCGGCTCGCCCTGGTAGACCGGCTCGCTGGTGAGCGCCACCTCCGGGGCGAGCGCGCCCTCGGCGGCCTCGGGCCGCGGCATGTCCTCGGCGGTGAGGATCGCCTTGACGCCGGGCATCGCCGCCGCGCGCGACGTGTCGAGGCGGCGCACCCGGCAGTGCGGCATCGGGCTGAGCAGCAGCTTGGCGAAGAGCATGCCCTCGGCGCGGTAGTCCTCGGCGTAGCGGGCCCGGCCGGTGACCTTGGCGACGAGATCGGGCGTGGTGTAGTTCTGGCCGACGAGCCGGGTGGGCATGAGGAGTCTCCTGGCGCGAATGCGCTACGCGCCGGCGAAGCTGGCGACGGCCAGCTCCTCGGTCGAATAGGTCGAGAACACGCTGGCCAGATTGGTGATGGCCATCAGGTGCATGCTGCGCGGGGTGAGGTGGACCAGGCGCAGATCGCCGCCGCGGCTGCGCAGGCTGACGAACTTGGCGACCAGCAGGCCGAGGCCGGCGCTGTCGATGTAGGTGACGGCGTTCAGGTCGAGCACGACCTTCACGTGACCGTCGCGGAGCAGCCGCTCGATCTCGGCGCGCAGCGCCGACTCGGTGTCTTCGAGCACGATGCGGCCGGTGAGCTGCACGACGGCGACGTCTCCGGCCATGTGGGTGGCGATGGACAGCATGGGGTTCCGATCAGTCGAGGTACTTCACGAGCACGACCTCGTTGCGCTTCTGGTTGTAGATCACGTCGTCGACCAGGGCCTTGGACATCAGCAGGCCCAGCCCGCCCGGGCGCAGGCCCTGCGCCTCGCGGACGCGGGCGTGTTCGAGCGGGTCGTCGGCGGGATTGGACACCGCGGCGTGGGCCAGCTGGTCGATGTCGAAGCCGTCGCCGGGATCGGCGATGCGGTAGAGGCGCAGCCGCCGGGTGCGCAGGCACGAGATGCGGACCTGCTGCGTCGGGTCGAGCCGCCCGCCCCATTCGATGGCGTTGGAGAGCAGCTCGCGGAACGCCTGGGCCACCGACTCGCGGACCTCGTCGGGCAGGTCGGCGTCGAGGTGCAGCACGAACTCCTGGATGCGGTCGGCGACGCCGAGCGAGCACGGCGCCACCAGCTCGACCCATTCGGGCGTGGCCGACACGACCTCGATCGGCAGCGCCGTGGCCGGCGACGCCGCCAGCACCTCCTTGACCAGGTCGACGACCTTGCCGGGCGCGACCGGCTTGCGGACGAAGCGGTCGGCCTGGCCGCGCATCGCCTGCACGAGGGCGTCGGAGGTGTCGTCGGCGGTGAGCATGACGACGCGCGGCGCGGCCGGCGAGCGCCGCACCTCGGCGAGCACGTCGAGACCGTTCTTGCCGGGCAGGCCGATGTCGAGCAGCATCAGGTCGATGCCGCCGTCGGCCAGCCGGGCCAGGGCATCGGCGCCGTCGCCGGTCTCGTCGGTGACGTAGCCGGCCTTCTGCAGCAGCGCGGTGATGACATGCCGGAACGCGCGGTCGTCGTCGACGACCAGCACGTGCGCGGGCTGTGCGGGCGCCGCCATCGGCCTCACCCCCTTGGCCGGCCGGGCGTCGTTCCCGTGCAAGGCGCGACGCCGCGGTCGGAGATTTTGGCAGTAGTGTAATCCCGTCGCGACCGCGCCACACGACCCATGGAGGACCCGCCCGCCACCCCTGCCGGCGACGTCGGCGGCACCCACGTCGCGCTCGTCCAGGTGATCGCCCGCCAGCTGGCCGAGGCGGCCACGCTGGCCGAGGCGGCGCCCGAGATGCTGGCGACCGTCGCGGTGCCGTTCGGCTGGGAGTTCGCGGCGTTCTGGGACGTCGATCGCGACGGCCGATCGCTGCACTGCGTCGGCACCTGGGCGGCGGCGCCCGACGACACGGCGACGTTCGCGGCTGCGACCCGCGAGCTGGCCTGCCCGGCCGGCGTCGGCCTGCCGGGGCGGGTCTGGGCCGATCGCGCCGCTGCCGCCATCGACGACGTGGTCAGCGACACCAATTTCCCGCGCGCCGGGGCCGCCGAACGCACCGGGCTCCACGGCGCCGCGGCGGTGCCGGTGCAGGACGGCGACCGGGTCGTCGGCGTGATGGAGTTCTACCGCCGGGCACCGCGCGGCGGCACCCCGGCCGAACTGCACGCGATGACCGAGGTCGGCCGCCAGATCGGCCTCTACGTCGAGCGGCAGCGCAGCGCCGACGAGCTCGAGCGGTTCTTCTCGCTGTCGCCCGACCTGCTGTGCGTCGCCAACCTCGACGGCTACTTCGTGCGCGTCAACCCGGCGTGGACGCGGGTGCTCGGCTACGACCCGCCGGCGCTGCTGTCGCGCGCCTTCATGGACTTCGTCCATCCCGACGACCACGAGGCCACGGCGGCGGCGATGGGCGCGCTCTCGTCGGGCGTGCGCATCCGCGAGTTCGAGAACCGCTACCGCGCCCGCGACGGCGGCTACCACTGGCTGCAGTGGACGGCGGTGCCGTATGTCGGCGAACGGGCCGTCTACGCCGCCGCCCGCGACGTCACCGACCGCAAGCGCGCCGCCGAGCTCCAGGCCGAGTCCACCGAGCGGCTGGCGCGGATGGTGCGCGAGCTCGACGTCGCCCGCCGCCGCGCCGAGGCGGCGACCGTCGCCAAGGGCGAGTTCCTCGCCAACATGAGCCACGAGATCCGCACGCCGATGAACGCCATCATCGGCATGACGGCGCTGGCGCTGCAGACGCGGCTGACGCCGCGGCAGCGCGAGTACATCGCCACCGCCAACCAGTCGGCCGAGGCGCTGCTGACCATCCTCAACGACATCCTCGACGTGTCGAAGGTCGAGGCCGGCAAGATGGTGCTCGACCGCGCCCCCTTCGCGGTGCGCGCGACGGTCGAGGACGCCGTCAAGCTGATGTCGAGCCGGGCCCACGAGAAGGGCCTCGAGCTGACCTGCCGGGTTCGCGCCGACGTGCCCGATCGGGTCGTCGGCGACGCCGGGCGGCTGCGCCAGGTGATCCTCAACCTGGTCGGCAACGCCATCAAGTTCACCGCCGCCGGCCACGTCGACGTCGAGGTGGCGCGCGACGGCGTCGCCGACGGCGAGGTGGCGCTGCGCATCACCGTGTCGGACACCGGCATCGGCATCGCCCCCGAGCAGCAGTGGCAGATCTTCGGGCCGTTCGTCCAGGCCGACGCCGCCACCAACCGCCGCTTCGGCGGCACCGGGCTCGGCCTGACCATCAGCGCCCAGCTGGTCGAGTTGATGGGCGGGCGGATCTGGGTGACCAGCGATCCGGGGCATGGCAGCCAGTTCCACGTCGCGCTGCGGCTGCCGCTCGCCGAGGACGCGGCGGCCGCGGTCGAGCCGGCGGCGGCCGCGGCGCTCAGCGGCCAGCGCGTGCTGGCCGTGGACGACAGCGCGACGGCCCGGGCGGTGATGCGCGACCTGCTCACCAGCTGGGGCATGGTGCCGACGGTGGTCGAGTCGGCCGGCGCCGCCCTGGAGGCGATGGCCGCGGCCGCCGACGCCGGGGTGCCGCTGCCGCTGGCGCTCATCGACGCCGAGATGCCCGAGCTCGACGGGTTCGCGCTGACCCGGCGCCTGGTCGCCGATCCGCGTCACGCCGCCGTCAAGGTGATCCTCCTGCAGCCGGCCGGCGCGCCGCCGCGGCCGATGCGCCGTCAGGCCGACCGCGCCATCGTCGCGCAGCTGACCAAGCCGCTGCGCCAATCCGAGCTGTACGGGGCGCTGCTCGCCGCGGTGGCGCCGCCGCCCGTCGCGCCGCGCCCGGCGCCGTCGGCAGCGGCTGCCGCCGTCGCCGCCGCGCCGGCCCAGCGCCGCCGGCTCCGCGTGCTGGTCGCCGAGGACAACGCCACCAACCGTGCCGTCGCGCTGCACGTGCTCAAGCAGCGCGGCCACCGCGTCACCGCCGCCGAGAGCGGCGGCGAGGCGGTGGCGCGGGCCGCCGAGCGGCGCTTCGACGTGATCCTGATGGACGTCCAGATGCCGGGCATGGACGGCTACGAGGCGACCGCGGCGATCCGCGCCGGCAGCGGCCCCAACCGGGCGACGCCGATCGTCGCCGTCACCGCCCACGCGCAGGTGGACGACCGCGAGCGGTGTCTGGCGGCCGGGATGAACGCGGTGGTGGTCAAGCCGGTGCGGCCCACGGCGCTGCTGGCCGCCATCGACGCGGCGTGCGCGACGACGACGGCCGCTGACGGCGCCGCGGCGCCGCGCCGCGACGCCGCCCGGCGTCGCGTCCGGCCGCTCGCGCTCGACCTGCCGACGCTGCTGGCGGCGTTCGGCGGCGACCGGGCGCTGGTCGCCGAGACCATCGCCGTCTTCCTGGCCGATGCGCCGACCCAGCTGGCGACGCTCCGCGCCGCGGTGGCCGCCGACGACGCCCCGGCGATCGCCCGCGCCGCGCATGCGCTGAAGGGCGCGGTGTCGCTCTTCACCCAGGAGGCGGCCTACACCTCGACCCGGTCGCTCGAGGCGGCGGCGCGCGTCGGCCTGCCCGACCGGCTGCCGGCACGGCTGGCCGCGGTCGAACGCGCCGTGGCCGCCCTGACCCGTGGCCTCGCGGCGCTCGGGCCGGAGTTGTCGGGCTCCTAGCGCGTCTGTAGGGCAGGTCTTCAGACCTGCCGCGATGGCGCGCGATGGCGGCGGCAGAGCTGAAGCTCTGCGGCAAGACCTGCCGAATCACGGCAGTGCGGCGGCCGCCCGCTCCACCAGCGCGACGTTCGCCCGCACCTTCTCGATCAGCCGATCGCGTTCGGCGGCGGCGCGGTCCCAGTCGCCGGCCTCGGCGGCCTCGGTGACGCCCGGCAGGGTCATCGCCGCGTAGGTGTAGCGGGGCGCGAACAGCAGGTGCTTGAACCACGGCCGGCCGGGGATGCCGGCGTCGTGCAGCCAGGTGCGCTCGAACTGCCGCAACGCGGTGTTCACGCCGACCACGGCCGCCGCGTCGAGCCGCCCGCTCGCCAGCGCCGCCTGCATCTTCGCGTTCAACGTCCGGCCGGCGGCAGCCATGTCGCCCACCGCCGCCGCCAGCGGCTGCACGTCGAGCCGCGCCGCGCGATCGGGAATCGCGTCGAGCGCGGTGACGAAGCCGGCCAGCGCGACGGCGTAGGCCTCGACGTCCAGCGGCAGCAGCGGCGCGTTGGCCAGCCGCAGCGCCATCGTGCCCCACAGCTGGGTCATCAGGCGGGCGTAGCGGAATCCGGGGTCGCCGATCCGCGACACCCAGGTGTGGCTGTCGTAGGCCGAGTGGTAGACGCCGTAGGGGCCGTTGAAGCTCATGTCCACCACCGGCACGCCGAGGTGGTTGATGAAGACCGTATGGTCCGAGCCGCTGCCGATGCGCGTCACCACCAGCCGGTCGGCCTCGCGGGCACCGGTCGGCAGGGTCGAGTCCTCGACCTTCGCGGCGCGCCAGGCCTCGGCCAGCGGCCGGCCCGACGGATCGGTGAGGTCGCCGGCGAGCTGCTCGATCATCGGCGCCAGCGTGCCCACCGCCGACACGCCGAGCGCCGGACCGGACGCGGCCGAGTCGACGTTGAGGTAGGCGACCGCCTTGGCTTTCAGCTCGTCGGCGAACTGCTCGCCCCACTCGGTGGAGCCGGTGAGCGTGACCTCTTCGCCGTCCCACGCCGTGAACACCAGCGTACGCGCCGGCCGGACGCCCTCGCGGGCGAGCTGGCCGAGGCTGCGTGTCAGCTCCATCAACGACGCGGTGCCGCTCGACGGATCGACGCCGCCGAACACCCAGGCGTCGTGGTGGTTGCCGAGGATCACCCACTCGTCGGGCAGCGTCGCGCCGCGCAGCCGGCCCTCGACCACGAAGTTGGGCTGGACGTCGGTCTGCATGTCGACCTCGACGCGCAGCCGGGCCGCGCCGCCCAGCCGATAGGTGATCGGCAGCGCCCCGGCCCACGCCGCCGGGGCCGCCGGTCCGCCCAGCGCCGCCAGGATCGGCTCGATGTCGCGGTGCGACATCGGCAGCGCGATCACCTTGGGCACCGACAGCGCCTGGCTCACCGGCAGTCGCGGCGCGCCGTCCACCGAGGCCCAGCCGGGGGTGAGCGGATCGCCCGGCACGATGTAGTCGTAGGCGATGCCGCCGCGCTGCAGGTGGCTGGCTGGCCCCCACGGCCCGTCGGGGTAGACCGCGCCCTTGGCGAAGCCGTCCTCGGCCGGATCGGAGTAGACGATCAGCGCCGCGGCGCCCTCGCGCTCGGCCGTCAACGCCTTGAAGCCGCGATAGCTGTACGGGTTGGAGTAGCGGACCACGACGATCTTGCCGCGCGGGTCGATGCCGTGGGCGCGCAGCACGTCGTAGTCGTCGGGGTTGCCGCTGTTGGCGTAGACGACCGGCGCGGTCACGGTGCCCGAGGCCGAGAACGACGTCCACGCGCCGCTCACCTCCGGCTGCGCGGTGTCGGGATCCTCGGGCAGCGGATCCTCGCGCAGCGTCGGCACGTAGCGCCGCGGCGCCAGCATCTCGACGTGCACCCGGCGCGGGTTCGACGACAGCACGTCGTAGCGGCGGATGGTGACGTCGTCGAGGCCCTGGGTGCGCCACTCGGCGGCGATCATCTCGGCGATCTCGCGCGTGCGCGCCGACGTCGCCGGATGCGGCGTGCGGGTGAACTCGCGATGCCAGCGCCGAATCGCTTCGGCGTCGGGCAGGGCGGTGAACCGCGCCTCGAGCGCCCGCTCGGTGGCGGCGGCGGCCGGCGTGAAGCCGCGGATCGGCGCCACGGCGGCGGCCGGCGGGGCCGCGGCCCGGCAGCCGGCGCCGCCGAGCACCGCCACCAGCAGCCACGGCACGGCGCGGCTACCGCGCATCGTGCACGACCTTGCCGCCGGCGATCGTGACCACGGCGGTGGTCCTGGCGATCTGGTCCGGCGTCACCGCGAAGAGGTCCTGCGACAGCACGACCAGGTCGGCCACCTTGCCGACCGCGATCGTCCCCTCGGTCTGCTCGAGGCGTCCGGCCACCGCCGCGCCGAGGGTGTAGCCCTCGATCGCCTGCTCGAGCGTCTGGCGCTCGTCGGGCAGCCAGCCGCCGGGCGGCTGCCCGTCGAGGGTCTGGCGCAGCCGCAGCATGCGCAGGCCCGGCCACGGATCGAGCGTGACCACCGGCCAGTCGCTGCCGTAGGCGAGCCGCGCGCCGCCGGCGCGCAGCCGCGCCCACGGCCAGGCACGCGACGCCCGCTCGGGGCCGATGGCGGCGGCCCAGATGTTCAGCATGTTGTCGCTGGGCGTGGTGTGCAGCGGCTGCATGCTGGCGATGACCCCCAGCGCGCCGAAGCGGGGTATGTCGGCCGCGGCCGGGCTCTCGATGTGCTCGACGCGGAACCGCCGATCGGCGCGCGTGGCCGCCGGCGCCGCCGCCTCGTAGGTGTCGAGCGCGACGCGAATCGCCTTGTCGCCGATGGCGTGGGTGAAGATCTGGAAGCCGCGGCGGTCGAACTCGGCGACGCCGGCGGCGTAGGCGGCCGGATCCCAGTTGAGGATGCCGGTGGTGCGCGGCTCGTTGGCGTAGGGCTTGAGCACCGCGGCGGTGTGCGCCTCGATGACGCCGTCGAGCATGAACTTCACGGCGCCGACGTGCAGCCACTCGTCGTGATGCGCGTCGCGGAGCGCCTCGGCCCTCGCCACGACCTCGGGCGTCACCGCCGGCGGGGTGATGAAGGGCGTGACGATCATCCGGAGGGTGAGCGCGCCGTCGCGGCGCAGCTCGGCGAGCAGGTCGAGCACCTCGGCGTCGCCGCCGGCGCTGTGGACCCGGGTGACGCCCAGACGGTTGGCGTAGCGGATGGCCTCGCGCAGGGCGTCGCGCCGTTGTTCACGGGTCGGCTCCGGGACGACCGTCTCGACCAGGTTGCCGGCGGCCTCCTTGAGAAAACCGGTCGCCTCGCGGGTGCGCGGGTCACGGACGATCACGCCGTTGGCCGGGTCGGGCGTGCTGCGGGTGATGCCGGCCAGTTCGAGCGCCCTGGTGTTGGCCCAGCTCGAGTGGCCGTCGTAGGCCGACAGCAGCACCGGGCGGTCGGCCACGACCGCGTCGAGCATCCGCCGGTCGGGCATCGCCGCCGCGCCGAACGCCGAGTAGTACCAGCCGCCGCCCAGGATCCACGGCCGGTCGGGATGGGCGTCGGCGTAGGCCTTGACCCGGCGCTGCATCTCGTCGACGGTGGTGGCGTCGTCGAGCTGCACGCGCTGGCGGGCCAGCGCGCCGCCCATGAAGTGGACGTGGGTGTCGGTGAGCCCGGGCAGCACCAGCCGGCCGCCGGCGTCCACGACCTGGGTGGCCGGCCCGCGCAGCGCGTCGATCTCGTCCGCCGTGCCGACCGCGGCGATGACGCCGTCGCGAACCGCCACCGCCTGGGCGCGCGGCTGGGCCGCGTTCACGGTGTACACCGCGGCGTTGGTGACGACGAGATCGGCGGGCGGCGCCGCCGGCGGGCGCGTGCACGCCGCGGCCAGAACCAGCCCGCACACCACAGGCGGCAGTCGCATCGCGGTCATCACGCCGGTCTCGCCGCGCGCGCCGCGCGCATGAACAGCGCCCAGCCGACGGCGAGCGGTCCGAGCACGCCGGCGAGGAGCTTCAGTTCGAAGATCCAGACGTCGTCGACGTCGCTGGTCGGCAGGAACGCCACCACCAGGCCGATGACGGTCGTCACCAGGCCGACCAGGCCGGCGCCGCGGGCCCACCCCGGGATGCCGTCGGTCCGCCACAAGGTGAGGAACAGGTAGCCGAACGGAATCATCTGCATCACCACCGCCGACTTCAGCAGGACCTGGTAGGCCTCGTTCACCGAGGATCCGACGAAGGACAGGGCCGTGAAGCCGGCGCAGCACACCGCCGTCGCCGCCAGGGCGACGTGCGGCGTGTGGTAGCGCGGATGGACGCGGCCGAGCGGCTCGGGCAGCGCGCTGGTCAGGCCGGCGACAAACGGCACGCGCGCCGACCCGGCGAACCACGCCGACGCCGCGCCGCCGATCGCCACGCCCATCACCACGGCCAGCGGCGCCACCAGCCAGCCGGTGCCGGTGGCCGCCGCGCCGATGCCGATCGCCTGCATGATGCCCTGCAGCAGGCCGACGTCGCCGACCGGCACCAGCACCAGCACGGCGGCGGTCGTCAGTACGTAGGACAGGATCGAGATGACGCCGGCGATGGCCGCCGCCGGGGCCAGGTCGCGGCGCGGGTCGCGGATCTCGTCGCCCATCGTCGAGGCCAGCTCGACGCCGACCAGGGCGTTGCACATCACCGCGAAGCTGGCCGCGGCCTCCCACGTGACGCCGGTGATCGCCGGCACCTCGGCCTGCACGCCGGCGGCCAGCGCCGCCGCGGCCGCCACCAGCACCAGGACCACGCTGGCCAGGCTGCTCATCCCGCCGACGTTGTGGATCCACTTGCCGACGGCGGCGCCGCGGACGTTGGCGACGGTCATGAAGACCAGCCAGCCGAAGGCGAGCGCGGCGACGAACCCCTTCGACGCCGCCAGCGTGTCGGCGCGGCCCTCGCCGCCGGCGAAGGCGAAGACGCCGGCCATGTAGACCAGCAGCACCGGCACGTAGAAGAGGTTGGTGGCCCAGTAGCACCAGCCGGCCAGGAAGCCGTGGCCGTCGCCGAACTGCTGGCGGATCCACAGGTAGATGCCGCCCTCGCCGGGGTAGCGGCGGCTCAGCACCAGCACGGCGATCGCCTCGGGGACGAAGAAGGCGACGAAGGCGAGCAGCCACAGCAGGATCGAAAACCAGCCGTAGACGGCCGTGGCCGGCACGTTGTTGAGGTTGACGATGGCGACGATCTTCAGCAGGACCAGGTCGCGGCGGCCGAGCGTGCGTTCGACCGGCGGGTGCAGCGGCTCGCTCATCGCGGCAACCCGCCGAAGGCGACCAGCTTGGTCTCGAGGTACTCGTCCAGTCCCTCGGCGCCCGACTCGCGGCCGAGCCCGCTCTCTTTCCAGCCGACAAACGGCGCCTCGGCGGCGTGCGGCGTCCACTCGTTGACGCCGACCAGGCCGAACTCGAGCCGCTCGGCGGCGCGCATCGCCGTCGGCAGGTGGGTGGTCCAGACGTACGCCGCCAGCCCGTAGCGGGTCTGGTTGGCCAGCGCGATCGCCTCGTCCACGCCCTCGAAGGTGCTCACGGGCAGCACCGGCCCGAAGATCTCCTCGCGGTAGAGCGGCGCGTCGGCGGCGACGTCGGCGACGACGGTGGGGCGATAGAAGTAGCCGGCGGACCGGTCGGCGGGCCGCTCGCCGCCGGCCAGCACGCGGGCGCCGCCGCGCCTCGCGTCGGCCACCAGCGCCTCGACGCGGTCGCGCTGCTTCGCGTTGATGAGCGGGCCGACCTGCGTCTCCGGTTCGAGCCCGGGCCCGACGCGCAGCGCCGCCACCGCGGCGGCGATCTTCTCGGCGAAGGCCGGTGCGGCGTCCCTGGCGACCAGGAAGCGCTGCGGCGACACGCACACCTGGCCGCCGTTCCTGAACTTGGCGGCGGTGGCGCCGGCCACGATCTGATCGAGATCCACGTCGGGGAAGACCAGCACCGGCGCGTTGCCGCCCAGTTCGAGCGACAGCCGGGTGACCGTCTTGGACGCGCCGTCCATCAGCAGCCGCCCGACGCGGGTGCTGCCGGTGAAGTGGATCTTCGCCAGCGCCGGATGGGCCAGCATGGCCTGGCCCATCGGCCCGGGATCGCCGTTGACCAGGTTGACCACGCCCGGCGGTGCGCCGGCCTCGTGCAGCAGGCCGACGAGCCGCATGCCCGAGAGCGGCGTGTACTCCGACGGCCGGACGACGATCGGGCAGCCGGCGGCCAGCGCCGCGCCGCCGGCGCGGGCGATGTTCCAGGCCGGAAAGTTCCAGGCGGTGATGAGGCCGACGACGCCGAGCGGCTGCCTGAGCACCAGCATCCGCTTGCTCGGCGTGCGCGACGGCACGACGCGACCGTAGGCGCGCTTGCCCTCCTCGGCGAACCACTCGAGCATGTCGGCGGTGGCGGCCCACTCGCCGCGCGCCTGCACGAAGGGCTTGCCGCTCTCAGTCACGGTGACGCGGCCGAGCCCGTCGAGGTCGGCGCGGATGAGCGCGGCGGCCTTGGCGAGCACCGCGGCGCGCTCGTAGGCGGTGGCGTGACGCCAGGAGTCGAAGGCGGCGTGGGCGGCGTCGATGGCCCGGGTGCAGTCCTCGGCGCCGCCGAAGGGCACCGTCTCGACCACCGTCTCGGTGGCCGGGTCGAGGACGTCCCAGGTGCCGCCGTTCGCGGCATCCTGCCATTGGCCGCCGATCAGCTGTCGAAACATGGTCAGGTCCGTTCGGAGACGAGCTGGCCGCCGAGCCACGTCTGCTCGACGGCGATCGTCGAGAGCGCCTCGGGCGGCGTGGTCAGCGGGTTGGCGGAGAGCACGGCGAAATCCGCCCAGGCGCCGGGCGCGATCGTGCCCAACCGGCCTTCGAGGCCGACGGCCACGGCGCTGCCGCGGGTGTAGGCGTCGAGGGCGTCGGCCGCCGTGATCGCCTGATCGGGCAGCAGCGCCGTGCCGGCGCGGTCGCGGCGCAGGATGGCGGCGGTCATGCCGGCCAGCGGGTTGTCGTTCTCGACCACCGGGGCGTCGGAGGAGAGCGCCACGGTCACACCGGCATCGAGCATGGCCCGCAGAGGATAGCAGCGGGGCAGCAGCGCGTCGGGCAGGTAGGCGCGGAAGTTGGCGCCGAGCTCGTAGAGGAAGATGGCCTGCGGCACGGCGACGACGCCGAGCCGAGCCGCCCGCGCCAGTTGGGCGGCGCTGGGCAGGCCAAGGTGCTCGATTCGATGGCGCAGGCCGAGCGGGTGCGGCCCCAGCGCCTCGTAGATGTCGAGCACCTGGTCGATGGCGACATCGCCGATGGCGTGGGTGGCGATGCGCCAGCCGGCGTCGTGGCTTTCGCGGCACAGCGCCGCGAGCTCGTCGGGTTCGAAGCGCAGCACGCCGCGGGTGTCGGCGTGGCGGTAGGGTTGGCTCAGCGCCGCGGTGGCACCCGAGAGACCGCCGTCGGCCAGGAACTTGACCGTGTCCACGCGCAGCCGATCCGACACGTGGCGTTCGGGCAGCGGCACCGGCTCGGGGACGCCGTCCACCCGGCGGAACGGCATCACGGTGACGCGGGCGGGCAGTCGGCCGCCTTCGTCCATCGCGCGGTAGACGGCGAGGAGCTGCGGGTTGACGCCGCAGCAGGCCGACATGGTGATGCCGAGCGAGAGCTGATGGCGGAGCGCCGCGGCGATCATCCGCTCGTAGTCGGCGTCGGTGGGCGGGGGCATGACCCGGTTGACGAGGCCCATCGCCGTCTCGCGCAGGACGCCGGTGGGCTGGCCATCCGCGTCGTGGTCGATCTCGCCGCCGACCGGCGCCGTGGTCGCGCCGTCGATGCCCGCGGCCGCGAGCGCCGCCGAGTTGGTGGCGTAGATGTGGCCGCAGGTGCGGGTGAGGGCCACCGGGCGATCCGGCGCGGCGCGATCGAGATCGTGGCGGGTCGGCATCCGGCCCTCGGCCATCGCCGCCTCGTTGAAGCCGCGGCCGAGCAGCCACGCGCCCTCCGGCAGGTGCTCGCCGAACGCCGCCACGCGCGCGACCAGATCGGCCACGCTGGCCACGCCGCGCAGGTCGAGCATCGTGGTGAGCAGGTGGCCCATCTTCCAGATGTGGGCGTGGGCGTCGTGGAAGGCGGGGATGAGGGTGCGGCCGCCGAGATCGACGTGGCGCGCGCCGGCCCGCGCACCGGCCGCGATGTCGTCGCCCCCGACGGCGGCGACGACGCCGTCGCGGACGAGGACGGCCGTGGCCGGGGCCGCGTCCTTCGCGGTGAGGACGGTGGCGCCGTGCAGGACCAGATCCGCCATCAGACCGCGGCCGCGCTCAGCCGATCGGACACCGCGCCGACCGACTGTCCGAGCGCGTCGAGCGCCTCGCGCAGCATCGGCTCGGGCATGGTCAGCGGCGGCAGCAGGCGCACGCCGTTGCTGAAGAGGCCGGCGCGCATCAGGACGACGCCGCGGGCGACGGTGCCCTTGACGATGGCGAGGGTGTCCTCGGGCGCCAGCGGCCGCTTGCTCTGCTGGTCCGTGACGAACTCGGCGAGCATCATCGGGCCCAGGCCGCGGACGTCGCCGACGATCGGCCACTGGCGCTGCCAGGCGGTCATCACCCCGCGCATCACCTCACCGAGATGGGTGGCGTGGGCGAGGAAGGCCGGCTGGCGGATCATCTCGACGGCGGCCAATGCAGCGGCGCACGCCACCGGGTTGCCGCCGTAGGTGCCGCCGACGCCGCCCGGATGCGCGGCGTCCATGATCTCCGCCCGGCCGGTGACGGCGCCGATCGGCATGCCGCCGCCGAGCGACTTGGCAGTGACGACGAGGTCCGGCACCAGGCCGTAGTGCTCGCACGCGAACACCTTGCCGGTGCGGCCCATGCCGCACTGCACTTCGTCGGCGATGAGGACGATGCCGTGCGCGGTGCACAGCTCGCGCAGGCGCTGCAGGTAGCGCGGCGGCACCGGGATGAAGCCGGCTTCGCCCTGCACCGGCTCGATGATGACGGCGGCGCACGCCGCGGGATCGACCTGGGCGACGAAGGCCTGTTCGAGCTGGCGGATGCCGAAGTCCACGTATTGATCCGCGGTCATGCCGGCCGGGGTGCGGTAGAGGTGCGGGAGCGGCAGGCGGACGACGTCGGGCGCGAACGGGCCGAAGCCCTGCTTGAAGAGGCCGTACTTGCTGGTGAGGGTCAGGGTGAGGAGCGTGCGGCCGTGGTAGCCGCCCTCGAAGCAGATGACGGCGGGCCGGCTGGTGGCCTTGCGGGCCAGCTTGACGGCGTTCTCGACCGCTTCGGCGCCGCTGTTGGCGAAGATGGTCTTCTTGGCGAAGGTGCCGGGGGTGATCTCGTTCAGCACCTCGGCGAGGCGGACCATCGGCTCGTAGGTGGTGACGAGCGAGCAAGTGTGGAGGAACTTGGGGGTCTGCCCGGCGACGGCTTCGACGACCGCGGTCGGAGCATTGCCGACCCCGGTGACGCCGATGCCGCTGGCCATGTCGATGAGGACGTTGCCGTCCACGTCCACGATGAGGGCGCCGTGGGCGCGCTCCACGCAGACGTCGGTGGCCTTGCCGAGGCCGGCCGGCAGGGCGGCGACGCGACGGGCGAGCATCGCCGCGCCGCGCGGCCCCGGAATCGGCGTCGTCAGGCGCACGAACTTGCCCGACAGCTCACGCGAGGCGCCGGCGACGTCCTTGGCGGCGTCGAGGACGATGAGCGCGCTGGCGTTGTCCGAGACCGGATCCTGGAGGTAGTCCTTGAGCAGCGCCCGCGGCTCGAAGCCGATGCCGAGCTGCATCGAGAGGGTCGGGTCTTTCAAGCGCCCGGCGACGACGCCGGCGTAGTAGTCGTCCACCGACATCTGGTCCTTGACGGCCCCGTAGCCGCGCAGCATCCCGGCCGTGACCTGGCCCTTCAAGCCGAGGCGCCACACCAGTTCCTGGCGGGCGGCGTAGAGCGCGGTGGCGAGGCCCTGGCCGCGGTAGGCGGGATCGACGCCGATGTCGGCGCCGTAGAGCCAGTCGCCGTCGGGCACGTGCGAGGTGAGCCAGCCGCCCTGGATGATCTCGCCGAAGGTGTGGTCGATGTGGCCGAAGTCGAACGGCAGCCGGATGGTGGTGGTGGCGCCCACGACCGTGTCGCCGTCGAGCACCACGAACTGGCCCTCGTCGAACAGCTCCTGGTGCTTGCGGTAGTGCCGCGCCTTGAAGCGCTCCTCGTCGGCGAGGGTGGGGAAGCAGGTGATCTGCAGCGCCTCGAGCTGCTCGGCGTGCTCGGGACGGGCGTGCAGCACGGCCAGGCCGGTCTCGAGCCGGCGGTAGTACCAGAACATGGCCGGAATCTTACTGCGTGTGCCCTCGGCACGTCGGGCGGCTCTTCAGAGCCGCCGTGACGACGGCGAAGGCCCGACTCGCCTCCCGCGTCCGAGCCCTGCGCAGGCCGTCAAACGCCAGCGGGGGCGAACGTCGGCAGCCCGCGGGGCCCCGGGCGGTGCCGCGCGACGAGCCGTACGCAGGGCAGGCCTTCAGGTCTGCCGAAGGACCGTGACGTCGCCCCGGTCCCTGAACACCCCACGGCGACTTCGGCGCCGCCTTGGCGTTTGACGTCTTCCGCCCGCGCGGCCTGCTCCGGAACGGCCGCGGGATCCGAGCCGGGCCTCCGCCGTCGGCGCAGCGCCGCTAGCGTGCCGAGACGTGGCTCTCCAGCCAATTCGTCAGCGTCGCCCGTGAGACCTGTCCGGCCGCGAGATCGAGCATGAGCTGCTCCTGTTCGTCAACGGTCGCCTCGATGGCGAGTCCGTTGAGCTCGAGGAACACCGCCATCGCGGCGTGGGCGACGCGCTTGTTGCCGTCGACGAACGGGTGGTTCATCGCGAGTCCGAAAGCCAACGCACTGGCCTTGTCCACGACCGAGGGATACAAGTCGGTGCCGTCGAAGGTGGCCTTGGGCTGGAAGACCGCTGACTCGAGCCCACCCAGATCGCGGATGCCGCCCGCGCCCCCTGTGGCGGCCAGAAGCGCTCGATGGAGCGCCACTACCTCGCCCAAGGTGAGATAGCGCATCTACGCGAGGCGACGGTAAAGCTCGAGATTCTGATCGAGAACGCGCTTCGCGGCGGACTGGAACGCCGCGTCGGGGGCCGATAGCAGGTCGGTCACCGCTGCACGCGCAAGGTCCTCGACCGAGACACCGAGGCGCTTGGCCTCGTTCTCGAGCTGGGTGGCCTGCGCCGACGGCAGTTCGATGGCGACCTTCATGGGTCTACTGTACTGCGGCACCTGTCGGCCAACAAGCGCGCTGCGGACCTCACGGGACGACGAAGGAGACCTCCGGCGACGGGTTGCCGATCAGGCTGCAGTCGCGATTGATGTACCTGGCGCGGGCGTAGTAGCGGCCGGGCGGCAGGGTGGTGGTGTAGATGGGCGGCGGATACGACGGGCGGATCGGACTGGTGATCACGTCGGCGGCGCCGAAGCTGGTGCCGATCGAGACGAAGGTGTCGTAGGTGCTGGCCGGGCTGGTGGCAGTCCAGCGCAGTTCCACGGTGCTGCCCGTGACGTGGGCGGTCGTGGACGGCGGCGCCGGCGGGTTCACGCAGCCGCCCAGGTTGGACGCATAGACCTCGACGGGCATCGCGGCGCCGCAGGCGTTGCGGGCCGCGACCCGGGCGAAGACGCGTTGCCCCGGCACGGCGAAGGTCTCGCCGAAGTAGCCGACGGGCGGGGTGTAGCGCCCATCGACGCTGCGTTGCGCGATGTCGGCAAGGCCGGGTGCGGTCCCCACGCGCAGGTCGTAGCTCGTCACGAGGCCGCCCTCGGCCGGCGGATGCCAGAAGAGATAGGCGGTGGGGCTGCCGAAGGGCAGGCTGATGTCGGCGAACTGGACCGGCTGGGTCTGGACGCACGTGCTGGTCAGCGCAACGGGCATCTCCGCCGACACGGTGCTGCCGCAGGCGTTAACGGCCCGGAGCCGCGTGTAGTACTGCCCGGCAACGCCGGCGACGTTGAACCCGGCCCGCGCCTCGGACGGGATGGAGATCGCGCCGATGTCCGCGCCGCCCGGCTGCGACCCGGCCTCGAGGGACACACCGAAGTCTGCGCTGGCCCCGGCGCCGTACTCCCACGAGAAGCGGACGGCGTTGCCGACGACGGTGGCCAGCGGGCTGAGGATCGACGGCGGCGGCAGGCAGACGACGTCGAGCCGCACCTCGTTGGACGGCGCGCCGAGGACGCCGAAGCGGTTGGCCCGCACGCGCACGAAGTAGGTGCCGAAGGGCACGGAGCGGAACTCGCGTTGCGTGAGGTGATAGTCCGGGACGTCCACGGTGAGCACGTCGGACGCGCCTGGCGCGCGCCCGGCTTCCAGCTGGAGGCTGCTGGGGGCGCATCCGGCAGGGTGAGGGACGCTCCACTGGAGCATCACGGTCTGCCCGACGGCGTTACCCTGCAGCGACGGCGGCGCCGGGGCACCCTGGCAGCCGACCACGGCCACCGTCACTTCACTCGACGGCCCGCTGACCTGCCCGTCCTTCTCGATCCGCACACGCACGTAATAGGTGCCGGTCGGCACGTTGGTGACGACCAGGGTGTTGGGGAAAGTCTGCGATGCCGTGAACGACGCCTGCGTCGCGCCGGGCGCCGCGCCGGCGTCCACCTGCACGCGGTACGGCGGGAAGACCGAGGTGACCCACGTGAGCGTCACCGCCTGCCCGTCGGCCGTCGCCTGCACGTTCGTTGGCGCCGGCACGCCCTGCGCAAATGCGGTCGTGGCGCCGCCGAAGACCACCGCCACGACGATGCCGGCCGCGAAGGCACGGCGACCCCACGTCCCGACGCCGATTGCGGTCAGACCCTTGCCCAGCCTCACGTGATCCTTCATTACGGCTCGCATGATGCCACTGAACGAGACGGCGAAGGCCCGACTCGCCTCCCGCGTCCGAGCCCTGCGCAGGCCGTCAAACGCCATCGGGGGCGAGTGTCGGCAGCCCGCGGGGCCCCAGGCGGTGCCGCGCGACGCGACACGCGTCGCCCCGGTCCCTGAACACCCCACGGCGACTTCGGCGCCGCCTCGGCGTTTGACGACTGACGATTGCGCGGCCTGCTCCGGAACGGCCGCGGGATCCGAGCCGGCCCTTCGCCGTCAGGTGATGTCCGACGGCGAACTCGCCGCCGACCCACGCATGGCCGCAGCATGAATGCGCCGCTGGGCCTCTGCCCAGGGCACGGTATCGACCTCGCCTGCGTCTACCCGCTGAAGGCGCGCACGAATCTCCGCAGACCACGCCGCCTCAGCATCAGGATCGACATCTGCGCGCTCCTCCGCCGACAGCCGCATCGCCTCGTCAAGCAGCTGCTTCGGATCCATGGTCGCAGTGTACTCCTTCGTCGCGTGCAAGCTAGGAAGTACCGGATTCGCGATCCGGGAATGCCGCCCGGCCGGCGAGCCAACCGGCGCATCCACCGACGATGGGGAACATCCACGACGCAGGGCTGGCTGCGCCCCAGACGCCGTCGATGCGCGCCATCACAGCCCACGCGCCGACCGACAGCACCACGCCAATGGCCGCCGCGTCACGCGGCAGCCGTTGCGGCGAAGGAGTGCGCGCCGCCCACAGGACAGTGCGATTCCGCCCAGGGCGCCAACGGGGATCGACACGACCGCGCAAAGGAAGGCGGTGCCCACCAACAGAACCGGAAGAGCGACGATCACTGGCCCGCTCAGACCCTTCGACGTTGTCAGCGCATGGGTCAGAGCCAGAACCGAAGGTGCCGCAATCGCTACCGCGACGCCGTAGAACACCGACTGTGGCAGCCGATAGAAAGACACCCCAAGCCCCGCATTCTGCCCTACGTCATCGTGCTCTGTAGCTGCGTCAGACTCGCGCCCTAGGAACCGCAGTGCAGCCCTCGCCGTCTCGACCTCGCCAGCGTCTGGGCACCGAAGACGCGCACGAATCGCCGCAGACCATGCCGAATCACGAGTGATCTGCCCACCAGGCTGAGATCCGCTCGTTGCGTGCCTCGATGAAACCGATTGCGCGGGCACGATAGCTCATGTACGACGTCATCCCGTCCGGCACCGGGGAGGACTTGAAGTCGTCGAATGGCGCAAAGAACTTCACGCTCGACCCAACGTCCGTGACCAGGTCTTGGAGAAGGAAGAAGTCCACGTATCCCTGGAAGTCACCAAACAGCCTGAAGAAGTCGGCATATCGCTCGAGCACGTCACGCAGCGGGCTGTCCTCATTCACGTAATGCCTTCGAATGCACTCCACCGTGAGGTCGAACCGGTCCTTGATCCTCGGATGAAATCCGCGGGCACCGTTAATCGTCATGCGGCGGCCGATGCGCTGACCAGGGAACACCATAATGGCGCCAATGGTGTAGCCGATTCTCATGAAGGCTTCGAGCTCTTCGGGCATGCTCTCGATGACATCCGAGAGGGATGCCTCCTTCCTGAACGAGGGAACGACCGCGTCGCTCACCAACCAGAACTCGCCCAGTCGTGAACAGTGGTGCAGGTAAACCCGCGGCGTCGTGTCAACAAGCTCGAACCGCTCTCCGTTTGGTAGCAGCTTGCTCCAGAGAAGCTTGTGGTACTGCCTGAGCGTAGGGCTATCGGCGTCCGGATCCTTCTTCGGGTAGCCAGGCGTGTCCGACCGAAAGTCGAAGTTGGTGTCAATGTGCCTGTGTAGGTTCATGCCGAGGTGCTCCGCTCCGCATCAGGTCCCGGCGTGTGGGGTGCCGTGTCGAGCTAACGACCGCGATCAGACGCGGCGCGCTCGGGATGCTCCAGCGCGCCGCCGCTTGCTAAGGATCGATGGGTCGCCACCAGGATGCATCGATTCGAGTCTCGCGACTTTGATCTCGACGCCCAGCAAGGCTTCTATCAGCGGAAAGGTGGCGTTCTGCTTGTCGGTGATTTCGTCGTTCCACTTAACCTCAACGAAGAACCTCTCGCCACCTCCGAACACGAACAGGTCCGGATCGCCCCCTCCGACGCCCTTGGTGTCAGCTCGCTTGGCGCGGTCGATGGCTTCGTTGAGTTTTCGCAGCGCGTCTACACCAAAGAGCGCTTCCATGCGGGCGTACGCAGGATGCCCACGGCGGCGCTTGCCTGGATATGACACCAGGATGAACCCTCCGTCGTTGGGCAGTTCGGGTTCGGATGCCCAGACGGTCAAGCGGTCTCTTCGGTAGTACTCACGGACGACAACCAGAGGAAACTCGCCAAACCGTCCTCTTCCGGCGTGGAGTGGCCATCGGGAGGCGTGGAACACGCCGTTCGGATCGCCCCTTCTGTATCGTGCCCACTCGGCAGGTTCAAAGGGAACGGCGAGTTCGCCGCCACGAGGCGTCCACGTCATCGAGCCAGCGGGCTCGACAACGATCCCACCGAGGTAGGCTTCTTTACTGCGGCAGCGAATGCCGCCGACGAAGCACTCGTGGCTCAAATACTCCTCGCCGGTATCTGAGTAGGTCCCGACGAAGCCGCCGGACAGGTCGGCGTTCGAAAACGTTACCGGCCTCCCGTTTGCGGCACAAGTGCAACCCGCGCACGCGGCGCACAGATACTGCGGATACCGTGAGCTCTCCGGGACGTCTGTCCGGCAAATCGGGCACACCTGCATTCAGAACCCCTGCTGTCGGCCTGACATTGGGGGCAACTATTCTTCGAAGTAGTCCGAGTCCAGCTTGGGCACTTTGACAGGGCGCAGGGTTACACCAACCTCGTGCTCCATCATCAGACCGGCCAGCCGCTCCCCGTCGACAAGCACCACTCGTTCCACGGACCGCGCGAAATCGGTCGCCTGCTGACTGAAGGTCGATGTCGTGATGAAGACGCCCTTGTTTGCGCGCTGCCCAGCCAGAGCGCCGTAGAACCCTTGGACTTCGGGCCGCCCCACCGAGCCCTGCCAGCGTTTGGCCTGGACGTAGACCTTCTCGAGCCCGAGGCGGTCAAGTGAGATGACCCCGTCGATGCCGGCATCGCCGATCCCGCCAACTCGTTGCAGGTCCTCGCGGCTGGCGCCGTAGCCCATGCGGTGCAGAACATCGAGGACGATCGTCTCGAAGTGTTGTGGAGACACCTGCGCCAGCATCTCGAGGAGTTCTGCCGCCACCGTCTGTTTCAGCTCCGACAGCGCAGCCTCCAGACGGTCGTCAGGGCTAGCCGTCGCTTGGGATGGTCCGAGCGGCGCGATCAGAGCTGGGGCGTCGAGTGGTCTCAGCCTGACGTCATGATTCTCGGTGGCCAATCGCTCGACCACCTCTTCCGGGAGCGTGCCCGTATGGGCAGCAGCGAAGGCGCGGCCTGCATCGGTGAGCTTCCAGAAGCCTCGCTTCAAACTCGTTGATAACCCTGAGCGTTTCAGACGGTCATGGGCCCAGCCGGCCCTGTTCTTGTATACGGCCTGGACGCCGCTCGGCAGCAGCTCCGCCCGGTCGGAATCGGTGAGCCCCAGTGCCGCTGCCGCAGCATCATGGGCGTCCCGGGCCGGCACCCCATCGGGATGTTCAGCCAGGTATCGGAGTATTGGCTCGATGAAGCGGTCGTAGGTCGGAACGGGCATGGGTGGTCCGTCAGGCGGCCGCGGCTCAGCCGCAGCGGTTGATGCAGCGCATGATGCCACAGCGCCCTAGCGCCGGTGGCTGCAAATGACCGGTTATCCCGCCTTTGCTTTTCGGGACTTCTTCCATTTGGCAGCGCAGTGGTCGAAGAACGCAATCGAGTTGGTGTGCTTGCGCTCGGCCCCTTTGGGTACTCCATGAGCTGCGAGAAGCGACAGACACTTGGCTCGTTCCCGCTCGCCATCCGCCACAGGCCGGACGCCCTTCACATAGAACCCTTTGGGCCAGTTAACAGCTTTCAACCTCTGCGTTTTGCCTTCCTTGAAGGGGACGTCGTAGTCCACGAGTACGCGGTCGAGATCGCCAGCCGCCTGCTCCAGCAGCGACTCGATCACCATCGATGCATGTGGGGTCGCGTTGATGCCCACCCACTCCGCCGCGTCGTACCAAGCCGCTGCATCTGTCACGGCAGCGCCCATGACAGTGTTCGACGACTCGTCAACGTAGAAGCGGCCTATCGACAGAGACCCGCGAAATAGAATGCCATGCGCAAGAGACTCGACAAGAAACCTTCGGAGAAGAACCCCGAAACGCTCGACGTCCGAGAGGATTGGATTCCTGACAGTGCGAAGGACGATCAGGATCGTGTCGTTGAAGGTGAAGATCGACACCGCCCCTTCGTCGAGTTGACCACCCGCTTCTTGGGCGTGAGTCTTGTCGCGGAGAATGTCCAAGACCGCTGCCCGCGATTCTAGGAACCTGGCGATCTCCCGCTCGCCGTACATCGCTGCCCCGAGGGCGTCAAGAATCGCGATCAATCCTCGCTTCTCGTCGAGCACGGTACCCCTCATTTTGTCGGGCTAACGACGCGAAGTGTGCCGCGCGCCGCCAAGCATCGCGCGGAACGCCGGCTGATTCGGAGGTTAGGGTCACATGTATACTCAACGGGCGAGCATCTCGAGCGCCCTATTGATCTCCTGAGTCTTACGCTTGGCGAGTTCACGGAGTTCGGGACCGAGGCGTTCTACCTGATCGGGGTGATACTCCTTGATCTTAGTCCGGTAGGCGGCCTTGATCTGCTCGATCGTTGCGCCGGGGCGAATGCCGAGAACGGCGTACGGATCGAAGGGCTTCCGGCCCGGCGGCTCTGGCTGTCTAGAGCCGTTGTTGTCTGGCCGGGTGCCCCCGGTGCCTTGAGCAATCGTGCTCTTCTCCGGGAGCCACCAGACATGTTCAGGCCAATTCGACGGAATGCAGTTGGCCTTGACCCTCGCGGGTAGGCTCAGGCTTTCGACCTGCTTGATGTTGCGACGGTTTGAGGGGCTGCCCCACACAGCCACAACGCCGCGGCTTGTCTGGCACGGCACGAATAGATTGCCTCGCGCGGTCTTCTGGACCTCGCCTCTACTGCGCATCACGAATTCGATCTGTTGTGGTCGACTTGCCATTGGTTGCTTTCGTCGGACCTAACTCGCATTAGACCTGCGAACGGACATCCTGCAAGTCGTGTCGGAACCGACACTAACACGGGACGCGCTGGCCAAGCAGGGGCGTAGTCTCTGCGGCCGGTGTCAAGACTACTAGTGATTCCGTGGGGCGCGACGCGACCAGACGGCGGAGGGCTGGCTCGGATCCCGCGGCCGTTCCGGAGCAGGCCGCGCACGCGTCAGTCGTCAAACGCCGAGGCGGCGCCGAAGTCGCCGTGGGGTGTTCAGGGACCGAGGCGATGTGGTGATGTGGCGACGCGGCAGAGCTAAAGCTCTGCCCTACGTGCGACAGGGCGGCAGGGCTAAAGCCCAGCCCTACGTACGGGAGCGCGTCGCGCGGCACCGCCTGGGGCCCCGCGGGCTGCCGACGCTCGCCCCCGCTGGCGTTTGACGGCCTGCGCAGGGCTCGGACGCGGGAGGCGAGTCAGGCCTTCGACGTCGTCGGGATCACGCGGCAGAACTAAAGTTCTGCCCTACGTACGTACGGCGCGACGTGGACGACGTATTCAGCCGCGGGCCATGGAGGAGCGGCGGCCGCCCAGGGTTTCGACGACGCGGTCGATGTCGTCGTGGGTGTTGAAGACGGACACCGACAGGCGCAGGCGGTTTTCGTTGGCGATCACCGTGGCGGTGATCTTGGCGTCGCGCAGCGCCTTGCTGGTGGCGGCGGCGTCCTTCACGCCGAAGGCCAGGATCGGCGTCGGGTTGTCGCGCGGGGTGAGGGACGGGTAGCCGAGCGGCGGCAGTTCCTGGTGCAGCCGGTCGGTGAGCTGGGTGGCGTGGGCGCGGATCTTGTCCAGGCCGAGCGAGTTCACGTAGTCGATGCCCTCGGAGACCGCGGCGGCGAGCAGCACGGCGATGCCGCCGGTTTCGTAGCGCGCGGCGCCCGGCATCGGCTCCCAGGTCAGCTCGGCGCGGTTGAAGTTGCTCACCTGGCGGTGGCCGTAGCGGGTGGTCGGCAGCACGGTGCCCTGCAGGTCCTCCTTCACGTAGAGGAACCCGAAGCCGCGCTCGCCCATGATCCACTTGTAGGTGCCGGTCGAGGCGAAATCGATGCCCAGCGCCTTGACGTCCACCGGCACGCAGCCCACCGCCTGGATGATGTCGGCGAACACCAGTGCGCCGCGGCTGTGGGCCAGGTCGCTCACCGCCTTGCAATCGTGCATGAACCCGTTCACGTTCGAGACCAGGGCCAGTGACACCAGGCGGGTGTTGCGGTCGATGGCCTTGTCCATGTCGGCCGGGTCGATCTTCCAGTCGCGGTGCTTCACGATGCGCAGCTCGACGCCCTGCTTCTCCAGCTCCTTGTACATGTAGAGCGACGTCGTGAAGTGCAGCTCGTCGATGACGACGTTCCCCTTCTTCTTCGCCAGATCCAGCCCCAGCACGACGATGTTCTCGCCGTCGGACGTGCTCGCCGTGAACGCGATCTCGGTCGGCCTGGCGTTGATGAGGTTCCCGAACGTCGTCTTCAGCGCTGCCTGCTTGGCGGCGTTGAACTCGCTGCGGCCCGGCCCGGGCCCGAACATCCGGTATTCGAGGTTCTCGTGGACGGCGCGGGCGGCGAAGCGGCCGATCGGGTGCAGCGCCGCCGAGTTCATGTAGGTCTCGACCGACGCGATCGGGAACTCGTCGCGCACCGCGGCGGGGAACACCGCCCCCGGCCGCATCGTCGCCGTCTGGCCCAGCGCCGCGAACGCCGGCTTCACCGCCATCGCGGCCGCGCCCGCGCCCGCCAGGAACTGCCGACGCCCGATCGTGCTCATGGGATCTCCTTCGAGCGGCGCGGGTGGTCCAGGCGCCGGCTCAGCGGGCCGATGATCGCACAGGTTCGGGCGGGCCGATGCCATACACTTTCGCCATGCCGTCGCCCCTGTGGACCTGGCCGGCGCGGCGCCTCGCCGCTGCCGTGGCCGCCGGCGAGCTGTCTGCCGCCGAGGTCGTCGGCACCCACCTGGAGCGGATCGCCGCCGTCGACCCGCTCCTCAAGGCCTTCGTGGACGTGGACGCCGACCGGGCCCTGGCGGCGGCGCGGGCCCAGGACGACGCGGCCGCCCGCGGCGTGGCCCGCGGGCCGCTCGGCGGCGTGCCGGTCACCATCAAGAGCGCCATCGAGGTCGCCGGCCTGCGCTGCGAGACCGGCAGCGTGTCGCGCGCCGGGCAGCGGGCGGCGGGCGATGCGGTGGTGGTGGCGCGGTTGCGGGCCGCCGGCGCCATCGTGCTCGGCACCACCAACGTCGCCGAGATGCTGATGGGCTACGAAACCGTCAACCCGCTGCACGGCCGGACGGTCAACCCCTGGGAACCGGGACGCACGCCCGGCGGGTCGAGCGGCGGCGAGTCGGCGGCCATCGCGGCGGGCTGTTCCGCGGCCGGCATCGGCAGCGACGGCGGCGGGTCGATCCGCGTCCCGGCGCACTTCACCGGCATCTGCGGCTTGAAGCCCACCCCCGGCCGCATCCCCGGCACCGGCCACCAGCCGGCGTGCCTCGGCCCGTTCTCGCTCATCGGCGTCGTCGGGCCGATGGCTCGGACGGTGGACGACGTCGCGCTCATTTACGAGATCACCGCGGGCTGGGAGGGCGGCGACCCGCTGGCCACGCCGCTGGCCGCCACCGCCGCGCTCGACGCCGCGCCGACCTCCGTCGGCTGGTTCGCGTCGCATCGGGACGCACCGGTCACCGCCGATACAGCCGACGCCGTGCGCCAGGCCGCGGCGGCGCTCGCTGCCCAGGGGGTGTCGGCGGAGCCGTGGGACCCGGCGCCGCTCGATCCCGCCGGCGCGCTGTGGCGCGTCTTCTTCTGCCAGGTCGGCGGCGAACTGTTGACTGAGCTGCTCGGCGCGCCGGCCCGCGCGCTGCCGATCCTCGCCGCGCACGCCGAAGCCCCGGGGTTGCAGCCGCCGCTGACCTCGTCGCGGCTCACCGCCGCCTGGATCGAGCGCGACCTGCTGCGCGCCGCGGTCCTGGCGGCCATGCAGCCGCACGCCGTCCTGGTCTGTCCGGTCACCTCCACGCCGGCCTTCCGCCACGACGAGCGCGAGTGGCCGATCGACGGCCATCGCGTCGGCTACCTCGACGTCATGCTCTACACCCACTGGGCCAACATCCTCGGCCTGCCGGCGGCGGTCGTACCGGTCGGCCGCTCGGCCGACGGCCTGCCGATCGGCGTCCAGGTGATCGGCCGACCCTACGAGGAGGCGCGCGTCCTCGAGGTGGCCGCGGCGATCGAACGCGGCTGCGGCGGCAGCGCCTTCCCGCCGCTGGTCTCGTGATGGCCGCCTCCGGCCTGCAGCGCCGCCTCTCGCTCGGCGACCTGGTCGTCTACGGCCTGCTCTTCATCGGGCCGCTGGCGCCGGTCGGCGTCTTCGGCGTCCTGGACGCGCAAGCCGATGGCGCCGTCGCCCTCGTCTACCTCGTCGCCACAGTGGCGATGGCCTTCACCGCCTGGTCCTACGCCGAGATGTCGCGGGTCGTGCCGCACGCCGGGTCGGTGTTCGCCTACGCCACGGCCGGGCTCGGCGGCATCGCCGGCTTCGCCGCCGGGTGGCTGGCGATGCTCGACTATCTGCTCATCCCGTCGGTGGCCTATCTCTTCTCGGGCATCGCCATGCACGCGCTCGTGCCGGCGGTGCCGGCGTGGGTGTTCACCGCGGTCGCCTTCGTCGCCACCACGATCCTCAACCTGCGCGGCGTGGCCGTCGCCGCCCGCGTCGGCTTCGTCGTGCTGCTGCTCGAGGTCGGCGCGCTGGTGGTGTTCCTGGGCGTCGCGCTGGTCGTCCTCGCCGCCGACGGCCCGTCGCGGCCGTGGACCTCGCCCCTGGTGGGCCTGAGCACGGTGGACAGCGCGATGGTGCTCCGCGGGGTGTCGATTGCCGTGCTGTCGTTCCTCGGCTTCGACGCCATCGCGTCGTTCGCCGAGGAGAACGCCGGCGAGGCCCGCCAGGTGGGGCGGGCGATCCTGCTGTGTCTCGCCGCCGCCGGCCTCGCCTTCGTGGCGCAGACGGCGCTGGCGGCGCTGGTCAGCACCGTGTCGCCCGCGGCGCTGCGCACGACGCCGGCCCGGCAGGGCACGGCCTTCTACGACGTCACCCGGGTGGCGCTGGGCGGCTGGCTGGCCACGCTCATCGCCGTCACCAAAGCGATCGGGCCGGCGTTTGCGGCCATGACGGCACAGGCCGCGGCGGCGCGGCTGCTGCTCGGCATGGCCCGCGACGGGCGGCTGCCGGCAGTGCTGGCCGACGTCGATGCCCAGCGCGGCGTCCCGGTGGCGGCGCTCGTCTCCACCGGCGCGCTGACCCTCGCGGTGTCGGTGTGGGCGGCGCGGCAGCCCGATGGCCTGGCGGTGCTGGTGTCGATCGTCGACGTCGGCGCGCTGGCCGCGTTCGCCCTGCTGCACGCCTCGGTCGTCGGCTACTTCGTGGTCCGCGGCGGCAGCCGGCGCTGGATCGGCCACGCCCTGGCACCGCTGGCCGGCGCCGTCGTGACGGTGTGGGTGCTGGCGTCGGCGAGTCCCACCGCGCAGGCGGTCGGCCTGGGGTGGGCCGTCGTCGGCGCCGTGGTGCTCGCTGCCAACCGCGCCGGCCGCGGGGCGACGACGGCGGAGTGAGCGCTCACGGGCCGGCGGAGCGCGGCGTCACCCGGGCGCCGTCCTGCAGCCCGTCGGGAGGGAAGACGATCACGGTATCGCCCTCGGACACGCCGGCGAGGATCTCGGCGGCGGCAGTCGTGCGATGGCCGAGCTCGACCACCGTCCGCACGGCGCGGCCGTCCACCACGGCGTAGACCGCCCACTGCTCGCCGTCGCGGAACAGCGCCCCGGTCGGCACCGTGAGCACCGCCGGCGCTTCCCACAGCACGATGCGCACCTCGACCCGGTAGGCATCGCCCAGGGCGGCGCGCGCCGCCGCCGGATCGACGAAGTCGAGGCGGACGTTGACGCGCTGCTCCTCGACGCCGAGCGCCGACACCTTGGTGAAGCCCGCCGGTTCGACCAGCCGCACCCGCGCCTCGAGCACCGCCGCGCCGCCCCAGCCCTCGACCAGCGCCCGCGCCCCCGCCGGCACCCGCACCGCGTCCACCGACAGCAGGTCGGCGACGATCTCGAGCCGCGACGGATCGCCGATTTCGACCAGCGGCTCGCCGGCCGGCACCACCGCCTCGCTCTCACGCAGCCGCTTCAGCACGACCCCCGAGGCCGGCGCGCGGACCGGCACCGCGGCGCCGCCGGCCGCCGCCGGCGACGCGGTCAGCCGTGCCGCGGCCTGCCGCTCGGCGGCCGCCGCCTGCGACTCGGCGAACGCCGCCGCCCGGGCGGCCGCCTCGGCCTGGCGGACGGCATCGGTCCGCGCGTCGAGCTGCTGGCGGCTGAGGGCGCCGCCGGCGAGCAGCTGCTCGGCGCGTGCCGCCTCGCGCCGGGCCTCGACGAGCGCGTCGTCGGCGCGGGCGCGTTCGGCTTCGGTGCGGCCGCGCGCCGCGCGCGCGGTGTCGAGCGCGGCCTGCGCCTCGGCGCGGGTCCGGGCGTCGAGCGGCGTCGGCGTCTCGGGCCGCACCCGGGTGAGCAGCGCCCCGGCAGCCACCGTGTCGCCGGCCTCGACGGCAATCCGCTCGACCCGCCCGGTGACCGGCGCCGAGACCACGTAGCGATCGCGCACCCTGGTCTCGCCGAGCTCGTCGATGGTGACCATCAGCGGCCGGCGCGCCGCCGTCGCCACCTCCACCGTCACGGTCTCGGGCCACAGCGCCACGGCCAGCAGGCCGCCAACCAGCACCACGCCGATCGCCAGCGACCGCCACCGCGTGGTCCGCCGCCTCGTCACTGCGCCCTCCGTCGTGCTTCGCCACCACGCATGCGCTACTCCCGCGACTTCAACACCGCCACCAGATCCAGCCGATCGACCCGCCGGCGCACCAGCAGCCCCGACACCGCCGATGCCGCCAGCACCGCCAGCCACGCCCAGGCCATCGTCGCCGGGCGGGCCACGAACGACAGCCGGTACAGCTCGGTGTCGAACGCGGTCATGATCGCCGCGCCCAGGGCGTAGCCGATGACGCCGCCCACCGGCAGTGCCGTGACGGCCAGCACCGCCAGCTCGCCGAGCAGCACCGCCGAGACCTCGCCGCGCGAGAAGCCGAGCACCCGCAGGCTGGCCAGTTCGCGGGCCCGCTCGGACAGGGCGACGCGGGCGGCGTTGTAGACGACCCCGAGGGCGATGACCGCGGCGAAGGCGACGTTGAACCCCACCGACAGGTTCATGTTCTCGGCCATCGTCTCGCGGAAGTTGCGCAGCATCACGTCGCGCAGGGCCACGCCGGCCACGCCCGGTACGCCCTTGACCCGGTCGTAGAAGGCCGGCAGCTGGCGGGCGTCCACGGTGACGTGCGCGCCGGTCGTGGTCGGGCCTTCGCCGAGCAGCCGGTGCAGCGCGTCGATCTCGAGGTAGGCCTGCAGGCCGAGCGTGTCGTCCACCAGCGCCACGACCGGCACCCGCCGCACCGGCCGACGCCCTTCGAGCACCTCGAGGACCACCACGTCGCCGACGGCCACGCCGAGCACCCGTCCCAGGGCGGCCGACAGCGTCAACCCGCTGCCGGGGACGCGGTGCGCGCGTCCCGACCGATCGACCACCCGCTGCAGCCGGGGCGCCGCCGCCGTGCCGATGACGGCAACGGTGCGCTCGCGGTGTCCGGCCCGCACCCGCGCCGGCACCGCCCGCGTCGGCTCGACGTCGATGACCCCCGGCAGTCGGGCGACGGCCAGTTCCGCTCCGGCGCCGCGCGGCTGCACGAAGCTGACGGTGGCGTCCTGGCGCATGATGCGGCCGAACTGGTCGTCGACGAGCACCGCCATCACGTCGATGAACGACAACCCGACGACCAGCACCGCCACCGCCATGGCGATGCCGGTCACCGACAGCGCCGCCCGCCCCGGCTGGCGGGCCAGGCCGCGCAGCACCATCCGCGCCGTCATCGGCATCCGGAAGCGCTGCGCCAGGCGCTCGACCAGCGTCGGTTGATAGCGCAGCGGCGCCTCGGGCCGCATCGCTTCGGCCGGCGGCACCTGCACGGCGCGGCGGACCGCCGCCTGGGCGCCGAGCGCGCCGACCACGGCGCTGCCGGCCAGCGCCGCCATCGCCACGCCGCCCGACAGCTGGTAGTCGAGCTCGGGGAAGCGGAAGAAGGCGTTGTAGAGGCCGATCATCGCCCGCCCGAGCCAGGCGCCGCCGACCACCCCGGCGGCGGCGCCGCCGGCCGCGATGACCACCGCCCATTTCGTGTAGTGCCACGCCAGCGCCCGGTTGCCGTAGCCGAGCGCCTTCAACGCCGCGATCTGCGGCCGCTGCAGCGCCAGCGCCCGGGTCAGCGCCACGTGGAGGATGAAGGCGGCCACGGCCAGGAACACCGCCGGCACCACCACGCCGAACAGCCGCAGCTGGGTCAGCTCGTTCTCGAGCGTCCACGCCGAGATCTGCAGGCGGCGCGGGATCGCCCCCAGCCCGCCGTAGGGGGCGAGCAGCCGGTCCACGGCGTCGATGACCGCGTCGGGCGAGGCGCCGCGGGCCAGGCCGAGCGACACGTCGTTGAAGCCGCCGGTCATGTCGAACGCCGCGGCCAGCGCCGCCTGGCCCATCCACAGGATGCCGTAGCGGCGGCGGTCCGGGATGATCTCGCCCGGCCGCACCACGTAGACGTACTCGGGCGAGAGCGCGATGCCGACGATGGTCAGCGTGCGCCGCCGGCCGTTGACCACGGCGGCGAGGGTGTCGCCGGGGGAGAGCCCGTTGGCTTCGGCGAAGAGCTCGCTGGCCAGCACCTCGTCGGGGCGATCGGGCGTGATCCAGCGGCCGCGCCGCAGCCACACGTCGTTCAGCAGCGGCCGGCCGCGGTCGGGCAGCGACACCAGGCGGCCGCTGGCCGGCTCGGCCAGGCCGGGGACGTCGAGGGTGACGTCGGCGGCGACGCGGGTGTCGACGACGGCGACGCCGGGCACGGCGGCCAGGCGGTCGGCGAGCGCGTTGGGGGCCCGGACCAGCGGCGCGAAGACGTCGGCCAGCCGCTGCCGTGCGAAGTAGCCGTCGCGGGTCCGCTGCAGCGAGTCGAGGTTCGACAGGTAGGTGACGAACATCGTGACGCCGGCGGCGACCACGGCGGCGATGGCCAGCGCCTGACCGCGCAGCTCCCACAGGTCGCGCAGCAGCTTGCGATCGAGCGCCGCCAGCCGGAGGCGGGCCATCACCATTGCAGCGCCTCCACCGGCAGCTTCTCGGCGTTGCGGGTGTCGCCGACGACGCGGCCGTCGGCCAGCCGCACGACCCGGTCGGCCATGCCGGCGATGGCGGCATTGTGGGTGATGACCACCGTCGCGGTGCCCAGCGTGCGGTTGACGTGGGCGATCGCCGCCAGCACGACCACCCCGGTGGTGATGTCCAGCGCGCCGGTCGGCTCGTCGCAGAGCAGCACGTCGGGCCGTTTGGCGATGGCGCGGGCGATGGCCACCCGCTGCTGCTCGCCGCCGGAGAGCTGCGCCGGGAAGTGGTCGAGCCGCTCGCCGAGCCCGACCATGGTGAGCGCCTCCTCGGGAGTCATCGGGTCGTCGCTGATCTCGGTCACCAGCGCCACGTTCTCGCGGGCGGTGAGGCTGGGGATGAGGTTGTAGAACTGGAACACGAAGCCGACGTGCTCGCGGCGGTAGGCGGTGAGCGCGGCGTCGTCGGCGCTGGTCAGGGTGTGGTCCTGGTAGACCACCGTGCCGTCGGTGGGCACGTCGAGCCCGCCGAGGATGTTGAGGAGCGTGGACTTGCCCGACCCCGACGGGCCGAGCAGCACCACCAGCTCACCGGGGTAGAGGACGAAGTCCACGCCGCGCAGCGCATGCACCGTGACCTCACCCATCTGGTAGCGCTTGGTGAGCCCCCGGGCGACGAAGACGGGGCTGGCGTCCTGCGGGTCCACGGACGGCATTGTCGTTCGCCGGGCGGTGGCTGTGACAGTGGTCACGCTGGCATGGCGCGTGCAAATCGCTCGCCGTGAGGCAACCGGTGTCGAGGGCATGGCGAGGAACGGTCGTGGTCGGGCTGGCGGTGGCGCTCGTCGGTGTCGCCGCGGGCGGCGGCGGCCAACCGGTCGGGGCCTGGGACGACGCGTCGGTCGAGCGGGCTGCCGTCGCGGCCGGGGCCACGGCGGACGAGCGGGCCGGGGCGCTCGCCCTCCACGCCCGCCGCCGCGGTCCGCTGTGGCACGGCGCGACCGGCGTGCTCACGCCCGCGGGCGGCGCGGTCGTGGCCGCGGTTGGCGGTCTCGAGGCCCACGGCCTGGCCCGCCACGTCTATCACCCGCCGCGCTCGCCGGTGCCGGCCGACGTCGCCACGGCCGACGTGGCCCTGACGGTCGCCGCGCTGCGGGCGATGCGGCACCTGCATCTCGGCCGCGTCGATCCGCGGACGCTGGGGTTCGCGCTGCCGGCGTGGGCCGAACCGCACGACTTCGCCGCGCGGCTGGAGGCCGGCCTCGCGGCCGGGACTCCCGCCGAGACCATCGCCGGGATGGCGCCGCCCCTCGCGCTCTACCGCCGCCTGACGGCGGCGCTGGCCCGCTACCGGCAGCTCGAGGCGGCCGGCGCCTGGCCGCCGCTGCCGCCCGCCGCGGCCACGGTGCGTCCCGGCGACGCCTGGCCGACCGCGGCGCTGCGCGCCCGGCTGGTGGCCCTCGGCGACCTCGAGGCGAGCGCCACCGCGGACCCCGACGGGCGCTACGACGGCGAGGTCGTGGAGGGCGTCCGCCGCTTCCAGCGCCGGCACGGCCTGACCGACGACGGCGCCATCGGTGTCCGCACGCGGGTGGCGCTCGACGTCACCCCCTCGGCCCGGGCCTGGCAGATCGTGCTGGCGCTCGAGCGGCTCCGGTGGCTGCCCGATCTCGGGTCCCGCCGGCTCGTCGCCGTGAACGTGCCGATGTTCCGCCTCTGGGCGTGGGAGGCGCCGGCCGCCGACGACCGGCCGGCGCTGACGACGGCGGTGATCGTCGGGCGGGCGGGGCCGACGCCGACGCCGATCTTCGCCGACGTCATGGAGCAGGTCGTCTTCCGGCCCTACTGGAACGTGCCGCGCTCGATCCTCGCCCAGGAGGTGCTGCCGGCGTGGCGCCGCTCGCCCGGCTACCTCGACGCCCAGCACATGGAGATCGTCGCCGGCGCGGGCGACGCGGCGCGGGTCGTTGCCGCCGACCCCGCCGCGCAGGCCGGCCTCGAGGCCGGGACGCTGCGGGTGCGGCAGCGGCCGGGGCCGCACAACGCCCTCGGGCTGGTGAAGTTCGACTTTCCCAACGACGCCAGCGTCTACCTGCACGGCACGCCGACGCCGCAGCTCTTCGCCCGCGATCGGCGCGACTTCAGCCACGGCTGCATCCGCGTCGCCGATCCGCCGGCGCTGGCCGCCTGGGTGCTGGGCCGGCAGCGCGAGCCGTGGACGTCCGAGCGCATCGCCGCGGCGATGGCCGGCCCGGACAACGCCGCCGTCCCGCTCGACGCCCCGATCGACGTCGTCATCTTCTACCTGACCGCGGTGGTCATGCCCGAGGACGGCCGCGTCCACTTCGCCGAGGACCTCTACGGGCACGACGCCGCGCTCACCCGCGCCTTGGACGCCAGCCGCTGAGCGCCGCTGCAGGGCCGGGCTCCAGCCCTGCCGTGAGGCGGGACGTAGGGCCGGGCTTCAGCCCTGCCGTGAGGCAGCTCTGAAGAGCTGCCCTACGTGGGAGGAGCTGCCCTACGTACTGCCGGGCGGCGAGCCGTGGCGGATGTCGAGCGGCGCATCGAGCAGCCGATCGAACTGCCGGCGTTCGTCGACGAGCGGCCACCAGTCGTAGAGCAGCACTTCGAGCGGCCGCCACATCGCCACCCACCCGGCGATCACCAGCCCTTCGCGCACGACGTCGCGCAGATAGCCGGCCGGCAGGGTGGCGACGGCTTGCGACAGGGTCAGGCAGGCGATGAGCGTCACCAGGCCGACGCCGAGGGCCAGGCGGCCGCGCCGGACGTGCTGGCGCAGGCGCCGCACCACCTGGCGCCGGGCATGCGCCAAGTGGCCGCGCACGCCCTCGACGACCAGGGCATCCGGCACCAGGGCGTCCGGCGGGGCGTCGATCGACAGCAGCAGCGCCACCGGCAGGTGGCGGGGGATTTCCTCGACCGCGCCGAGGACGTAGTCCACGGCGCCCTGATCGAGGTCGCGTTCGCGAAACGGCGCCGGGTCGCGGCTGTCGAACAGACGGGCGACGTCGCGGACCGTCAGTTCGATCCGCGCCCGTCCGTCGACGATCGGGTAGCGTGGCTGGCTGTCGGGCTCCTGCACGCGTCAGTCGGGCCGGGGCGGCACCGGATGATTCTTCATCATCTCGGAGCGGCCGTTGGCCAGAAACGCACTGACCACCTCGGCATGCGCCTGGATGAGCCGGGCGACATAGGGATCGCTCGACGTCTCGACGACGCGGACGCCTCGCGGCGTCGCCGTCTGCGTCATCACGATCTGGCTGGCGTGCGCGAACACCTCGCGGAACAGCGGATCGCGCTGGTGGATCGGCCGCGCCTGGTCGACGCGGGCGTACATCGCGGCGACGTGGGCGCGAATCAGGTCGGCCACCTGCGGATCGTCCGACTCGGTGACGGTCTCGACGCCGTCCGCCCGCGGCGTCACCGTGCGCGTGATCCTGGCGCGCTCGGCGAACAGGGCGTGGATGCCCTGCATGTCGGCCATGTGGGCGTCGTCGTGCATCATGCCGCGGCCCATGCCGGGCATCTTCTTCTGCGGCGGCGCGTCCTGGGCCGCCGCCACCATGGTCCCGACGGCGACGACGAGCACGGCCGTCACCAGCCGGGCGAGGCGCGCCGGGTGCCGGGCGGTCATGACCGCCTCGCCGGGCACGTGCTCACGCCGAGCACGCTGTAGAGGGGGCACCAGCCGCTCAGGCCGGTCAGGAGCGGCACCACCCCGATGAGCCCCCACGGCCACCACGGACCGGCCAGAGCCATGGCCAGCAGGCCTGCCCCGGCGGCCAGGCGGACGCCGCGGTCCCACCCGCCTTCGTTCGTCGTCATTGGGCCTCCTCACGCCTCGGCATCCGCGAGCAACCGTGCCCACCGTGGACCGCCGACGGCTCACCGTCCTGGTGCGCAAGAACACTGCCGTTCGCGGCCAACCGTCGGGCCGGCGCGACGCGGCCCGCGTGCGTCCCGCGGTCGGGAAAATCCCGATGGCCGTGGAAATACTCCACGTCGCGCTCCGCGGCGCGCGTGTGGCACAATCGCGCCGGTCACACGGAGAGATGCCGGCACGACCGGGGCCCGCCCCGGCATGCGGCGTGGATCCACGGCATCGGTACCGGGCGACCGTTCGCCCGTCGGGAGCGTGTATGAACGTCGGCTGGAAGTCAGGAGTGTTCGTGATCGCGATGGCGGTCGTGGCCGTGCTCGGCGCCGAGCCGGCCGCCGCGCAGGGGCTCGGCGGCAGCCGCTGTGCCGACTGCCATTTCGCCAACCCGGGATCGGTGTCGCCCTCGCATCTGTCGGATTGGGACACGTCGGCCCACTCCCGCAACAACGTCGGCTGCGAAAGCTGCCACGGCGGCGATCCCAAGACCTTCGAGCCGTTCCTGGCCCACCAGAACATCCTGCCGCGCACCCACCCGGCCAGCCCGGTGCACCGCATCAACCTCGGCAAGACCTGCGGCACCTGCCATGCCGGGCCGTTCGTCCAGTTTCAGAAGAGCAAGCACTACGAACTGGTGCGCGCCAACGATCGGTCGGCGCCGACCTGCGTGACGTGCCACGGCGAGGCGGCCGGCATCCGGCCGTCGCCGCGGGCGCTGGAAGGGCAGTGCGCCCAGTGCCACGGCGCCGGCAAGGTGGCGCCGCGTCCCGAGTATCCGGCCAACGGCCGGCTGGCGCTCGAAGGGCTGCGCGAAACCCGGCAGCTGTTGAAGGACGTCCGCACCGCCATCGGCCGGGTCAAGGACCCGGCCCGGCGCGCCTCGCTCGAGCGCGACGCGCAGCAGGCCGAGGTGCCGATCATCGAGGCCACCCAGGCCGGCCACGCCTTCGTCTACACGCAGCTGGAAGACCGGCTGGCGACGGCGCGGGCACGCCTGGCGGCGCTCTTCGAGCGGATCGCCAACCCCTGAGCGTGGCGGCGCCGGTGACGCGGCCCGGCGGGCCGCGTCACGGGGTGACGAACTCGTGCTCCGGGTGGCGCACCGTGAGCACCGGGCACGGCGCCTTGCGCACGACGTTCTCGGCCACGCTGCCGATGAGCAGGTGGGCGATGGCGCCGCGGCCGTGGGTGCCCATGACGATGAGGTCGATGGCCTCGCGCTGGGCGTAGCGGACGATGCTCAGGAAGGGCGAACCCACTTCGGTCACCAGGCAGGCGCAGAACTTCTGCCGCTCGGCCTCGGTGAGCATCGCCGCCAGCTGGGCGTCCGACTCGCGCCGCGCCGCCGCCTCGTACTCCGGCGCCGACACCGCGTAGACCTCGGCGGCCCAGGGCTGCTCGAGCGGGTTCTGCACCGCGTGCAGCAGGTGGACGCAGGCCCCGAACCGCTCGGCGAGGGCCAGCCCGTAGCGCAGCGCGACCTTCGACGTCTCGCTGAAGTCGGTGGGCACCAGGATGTGCTTGAGGGCGATGGTGGCCATGGCGCCTGCCCCGCTCAGATGAGGACCACGGCCGGCGCCGCCGCCGCCGAGCGGCGATCGTGGGCCTTGGGGTGGACGACGAACACCGGGCACGGCGCCTGGCGGACGACCGCGTTGGTGGTCGAGCCGAACGCCAGCAGGTCCAGCGCGCCGCGGCCGCGCACGCCCATGACGATCACGTCGGCGGCGCGGCGCGCCGCCGCATCGAGGATGCGCTCGCCCGGCTTGCCGACCACGATCTCCTCGTCGAGCCGGCACCACTCGCGCGCCGCCGGATCGACCGCATCGCGCAGGATGCGGGTGGCGTAGGCTTCGCCGGCGCGGCGGTACTCCTCGGCGTCGATGCCGGCGAACTCGCCGGCATCGGGCAGCGGCTCGATGACGTGCAGCAGCGTGACGTGGCCGTCGGTCTCGCGGGCCAGGTCGACGGCCTGCGCCACCGCGTCGGCCGAGCCGGCCGAGCCGTCGATCGGGCACAGGATGCGGGTGAACAGCACGCCCTCGTCCGGGGTCGCGCCGGCCGGCACCACCATCACCGGGCAGGTCGCCTTGCGCATCACCTTCTCGGCCACCGAGCCGAGCAGCAGATGCTCGACGCCGCCGCGGCCGTGCGAGCCCAGCACCACCAGGTCGACGTCGTGTTCGACGGCGGCGGCGAGGATCTCGCGGCCCGGATGCCCGCCGACCAGCAGCCGGGTGGCGTCGGCGCCGGCGTCACGGGCGCGGGTCTGGGCGGTGGTCAGGTCCTGCTCGGCCTGCCGGCGCTGGTCCTCGAAGAGCCGCGGATCGACGGGAATCTCGCCGTAGGGTGCCATCATCGGCAGCGGCGGATCGACGTGGAGCAGCGTCAGACGCGCCTCGTAGCGCGCCGCCAGCGCCGTCGCGTAGGCCTCGGCCTTGGCCGAGACCTCGGAGAAGTCGGTGGGGCAGAGGATGTGTCGGATGGTCACCATGGTCGGTCTCCGCGTCGGCCACGGTCAGGTGGCGGCGCTGCCTGTCGTCCACGCCTCGTCCACCGCGCTGGCGACGCGATCGAGGTCCAGCGGCTTGGCGAGCAGGGCCTGCGCACCGAGCCGCCGGGCCTCGTCGAGCGCGTCGCCGGCCCAGTAGGCGGTCATCATCAGCACCGCCGCGTCGGGGCGGCGGCGCCGGATCTCCTCGAGCACCGCCAACCCTGACATGTCGGGGAGCTTCACGTCCAGCACCACGACGGTCGGCGGCGGCACCACGGCCAGCAGGTCCAGCGTCGCTGCGCCGTCGACCGCCTCGCTGACGACATGGCCGTCGCGGGACAGCCGCTGCCCGAGCGCCCAGCGGATGAGATTCTCGTCGTCCGCCACGATCACGTTGGCCACGTCGCTCAACCCGCCGGTACGCCGAGCAACGGCCGTGCCGACCGGAAAGCCGGGCGAAAGGGGGCGTTTCCGCCTCGACCGTGCCCGGCCGCCGCGCGGATATCCCCCAGGGGTCGAAAGATTCCGGGCGCGCCGCCGGTCGGGCGCCGGTTCAGGAGGCGGCCGGTCGGCCCATGCGGTCGAGGCCGAACTTCTCGAGCCGGTAGCGGATCTGGTCGCGGTTCATCCCGAGCAGCTGCGCCGCCTGGGTCTGGTTGCCCTGGGCGCGCTGCAGGGCCTGGACCAGCAGGTCGCGTTCCAGCGTCTCCAGGTTCACGCCCTCGGCCGGCAGCGAGAAACCGGAGCTGACCGGCGTCGGCGCCGCCAGCATCGTGAAGTGCTCGGGTCCGAGCCGGTCCCCCTCGGCCAGCAGCATCGCCCGCTCGACGGCGTTGCGCAGCTCGCGGACGTTGCCCGGCCAGGCGTAGGCCTCGAGCGAGCGCAGCGCCGCCGGGGCGACGCCCGCGATGTTCTTCTTGAACTCGCGGTTGTACAGCCCGACGAAGTGCTCGACCAGCCGCGACACGTCGCCGGCCCGGTCGCGCAGCGGCGGCAGGGTGATCGGCATCACGCCGAGCCGGTAGTAGAGATCTTCGCGGAACTTGCCGTCGCGGACCTCCTGCGCCAGGTTGCGGTGGGTGGCGGCGATCACCCGGACGTCGACCTTGACGTCGCTCAGCCCGCCGACGCGTTTGAAGGTCTTCTCTTCGAGGAAGCGCAGCAGCTTGGCCTGCAGCGCCGGGGTCATCTCGCCGATCTCGTCGAGGAAGATGGTGCCGCCGGCCGCGGTCTCGAACAGCCCGCGCTTCTGCTGCCGCGCATCGGTGAAGGCGCCGCGTTCGTGGCCGAAGAGCTCGCTCTCGAGCAGGTGTTCGGGCAGCGCCGAGCAGGTGATGTTGACAAACGGCCGGCTGGCGCGGTCGCTGTTGTAGTGGATGGCCTTGGCGGCGAGGTCCTTGCCGGTGCCGGTCTCGCCCTGCAGCAGCACCGTCGAGGCCGGGCTGGCCGCGACCTTGGCCATCACCGCCTTGACGGCGGCGATCGCCGGCGACTCGCCGACGACGCGATCGAAGGCGTGCGGTTCGCTGTCGCGGGCGCGCAGCGCCTTGACCTCGCGGCGCAGCTGGCTGGTCTCGAGCGCCTTGCCGATGCTGAGCAGCAGCGATTCGAACTCGAACGGCTTCTTGGCGTAGTCGTAGGCGCCCTGCTTCATCGCCTCGACCGCGGTCTGGACCGAGGCGAACGCGGTGAGCAGGATCACCGGCACCAGCGGCTGGACCTCCTTCAGCTGGCGCAGCACCGCCAGGCCGTCGGTGTCGGGCAGCTTGTAGTCGAGGAGGACCAGGTCCACCTGGTCGCCGAAGGCGGCCAACGCCTCGGCGCCGGTGGCCGCCTCCACGACGTCGAAGCCCTCTGCGGTCAGCCGCTCGCGCAGCGTCCAGCGAATCAGCTGTTCGTCGTCGACGACGAGGATGGTGGCAGGGGCCATCCGGACAGTATAGCGACGGCCGCGCTACACTCGACCCGCCCATGGCCGAACGCGCCGCGCCGTCCGCGTCACACCGCATCGCTGCCGCCGCCGCCGAGCTGAGTGCCGGCGCCGTCACCGCCGACGGCGACCTGGCGCTCTGCGAGACGCTGCTGACGCGGCTGTGCGCGCTGACCCACGCCGGGTGCGGGGCCGTCGTGCGGGCCGAGGGCGACCACGGCCGGCTGCACGTCGCCGTCGGCTGCGGGGCGGCGCTGCCGTTCGAGCCGGCGCCGGCGCACCTGCTCGACCTGCCGCTCCACGTCCACGACCACCCGGTCGGCCGGCTGGTGCTCGGCCGCGCCGCCGATCCCCCGTTCGGCGACGAGGAACGCGCCATCGCCGCGGTCGTCGCCCCGCGGTTCGCGCTGCTCGTCGAGCGCCACCACCTGACGCAGGCCGAAGCCGAGGCCCGTCAGGCGGCGGCCGGGGCCCTGGCCGCGCTGCGTGAGAAGGAGACCCGGTTCGAGGCTCTCATCGACGGGGCCTACGCGTTTCTCGGTCTGCTGGCTCCCGACGGCCAGGTGCTCGAGGTCAATCGTGCCGCCCTGGACTTCGCCGGCGTGTCGCGCGCCGAGGTCCTCGCCCGGCCGTTCTGGGAGACGCCGTGGTGGGCCCACGACGCGGCCCTCCGCGAGCGGCTGCAGGCGGCGATGGCCGCCGCCGCGGCCGGCGAGGCCTCGACGTTCGAGGCCACCCACGTCGCGCCGTCCGGCCAGATCATCGAGGTCGATGTCGCGTTGCGCCCGACGCCCGGCGAGGACGGCCGGACCCGCTACGTCATCGTCGAGGGGCGCGACGTCACCCATCGCCGCGCCGAGCAGCGCGCGCTGGCCCAGCGCGTCTCCGCGCAGGCCGATCGGCTGGCCGCCGCCGAAGGCGATCTGCACCAGGCCCAGGCGCTGTATCGGGCCGTGGCCGAGACCATCGTCGACGGCCTGGTCGTCATCGACGAGCGCGGCGTCATCGAGTGGCTGAACCCGGCGGCGACGGCGATGTTCGGCTACTCCGCCGAGCAGTTGCGCGGCCGGAACGTCTCGGTGCTCATGCCGGCGCCGTTCCACGACGAGCACGACGGCTACCTGCGCCGGTATCTCGCGACCGGCGAGCGGCGCATCATCGGCATCGGCCGGGAGGTGCGCGGGCGGCGGGCCGACGGCGAGGAGTTCCCGCTGTCGCTGGCGGTGGGCGAGACCGTCATCGGCGGGGCCCGCAAGTTCACCGGCATCCTGCGCGACCTCAGCCGCCAGAAGCAGCTCGAGGACCTGGTGCGCGAGCGGCAGACGCTGGCCCGGGTCGGCGAGCTGGCGGCGGTGGTCGCCCACGAGGTGCGCAACCCGCTCGCCGCGATGAAGGGCGTCGTCGAGGTGATCCAGACCCGGTTCGCGGAGGGCTCGTCGGACCGCAAGGTGCTCGGCGATCTGCTGGTCCGGGTCGAGTCGCTCGACCGGCTGGTGAGCGACCTGCTCGTCTACTCCAAGCCGGTGCCGCCGGTGTTCAAACCGGTGGTGGTGCTCGACCTGGTGCGGGAAACGGCGGCGCTGGTCGCCAGCGACCCGGTGGCGACCGGCGTGCAGTTCGCGGTGTCGGGCGACGAGGTGACCCTCGACGCCGACGCGTCCCAGCTGGGGCGGGCGCTGCTCAACCTCATGACCAACGCCGCCCAGGCGCTGAAGCATCGCGGCGAGGTGGGCGTCAGCGGGGCGCGCCGCGGGGGCCGCTACGTCATCACCGTCCGCGACGACGGGCCGGGGATGCCGCCGGAAGTGGCCGGGCGCTGTCTGGAGCCGTTCTTCACGACCAAGACCCGCGGCACCGGCCTCGGCCTGGCGATCGCCCGCCGGGTGATCGAGGAGCATCACGGCAGCCTGCGGCTCGACACGGCGCCGGGCCGGGGCACGGCCGTCGAACTCGACCTGCCGCTGTCGTGAATCACGCGCCGGGCGGGAAAATCTTCCCACCGCCCGAGGGCCGCCGCTGGCGCCGCGGGCCGGGTCAGCAGCTCAGCGGCCCGCACACCTCTGGCACGGGTTTCGCTCGTTGGCACAGGTGGCGGAGGGTGTCATGACGACCGAGCGCATCAACGGCAACCTCGACGATCTGCTGAGGATCGTGCGACTGGAATTCGAGGAGATGCCAGGGCTCGCTCTGACCGCCGACCAGGCGCGCCGTCTCTGGGCGCTCGATCCGGGCGTCTGCCGACGCGTGCTCGGCCGGCTGGTCGAGTGCGGATATCTCGACGTGAACGACGTCGGGATGTACGTGCGACCCACCGCGGCGTAAGGCCGCACGGCCGCGGGCCCCCCGGGGCGCCGGATCCCGCCGGGCGGCGGGACCCGGCGCCGGGTATCACGCCTTCTTCACTTCCACCGACCGCGCCGCCGGGGTCTTCGTCGGGGGCATCGGCACCACCACTTCGAGCACGCCCTGCTTGAAGGTCGCCGTCGCCTGGTCGGCGTTGGCGCCCTCCGGGAGGGCCATCGTTCGCGTGAACGCCCCGTAGCTGCGTTCCGACGCGTAGTAGTCGGCCTCCTTGGTCTCCTTCTCCTGCGTGCGCTCGCCGCTGATGGTGAGCCGGTTGGCGAGGACCTCGACCTTGACGTCCTTCTCGCTCAGTCCCGGCAGGTCGGCGCGGACGACGAACTGGCCGTTGCGGGCGAACGTCTCGACGTCCGGTGCCCAGCCCTCGAAGGGATCGGCGGCGACCAGGCGCGGCAACCCGCCGAACAGCCGATCCATCTCGCTTGACAGCCGCCGCATCATGCCGAACGGTTCGAGCGCGCTGTGTCCCCGCGTGAGTGTCGTGCTTGCCATGACGTGCCTCCTTCTTCGTAGCGGCGGTCAGGACACCGGCTCGGACAGCCACAATCCGATGCCGGCGCCGACCGCGACGAGCACGGTCCATCCGAGCAGGCTCACCGCAATCGCCCGGCCGATCGAGCCGTAGTCGAAGGCCTGGCGGATCGCCACCGTCATGGCGGCGACCATCCACAGCGCGGTGAGCGGAAAGAACAGCCAGCGCGTCGCGCCGAACACCTCGAAGGCGCGGAACATCCCCGGCGCCGCCGCGAAGCCGAGCGTGCGCAGCACCTGGCCGAGATCGACGACGGTCCCGGGCTCGGGCAGCAGGTGGGCGCCGACCTGGTGCACCACCACGGCCCAGGCCAGCCATGCCAGCACCGACCCCGCGGCGACCACCGCGATGACGCGCGGCGCCGTGTCGCCGACGCCGGCGATGCCGATGCCGGCGCCGATGCCGGCGAGCACGACGACGAGCAGCGCCTGCGGCAGCGCGCCGCGATCGGCTTCGATCTCCTCGAAGGTGCCGACATCGAGGCTCAGGGCACCCATTACGCGGCGGATGAGGCGGGTCATCGGGATCGTCCTTTCTCGGTGTCGCAAAGGGCATGCCTGCCGCGCCGGCGGGCAATCGCGCCGGAATCGGCGGCGCGGCGGCGGACGGCGCGGAGCGCGGCGGGGATTTTTCTCGGGGTGGGCATCACGCCGGGCCTACCAGAGCAGGCCGGCTCCCACGGCCAGGGCCAGCACGGCCAGCGCGCCGCCGGCGGCGGCGCGGAATGCCGCGCCGCCCAGGCCGAGCGCCAGCGCCAGCTTGAGCACGGTGTTGGAGAGCACGCCGACGACGATCGCCCGCGCCGCCAGGTCGGGCATCACCGCGCCGCGCGCCATCGTGACTGTCAGCGCATCGACGTCGGTGAGGCCCAGCACCGCGCCCGACGCCAGGACGCCGAGCGCGCCGAAGGCCTCGCGGGCGGCGTGGACGCCGTAGAGCACGATCTGGAACAGCGCCGCCATCTGCAGCGCCGCCGCCACTTTCAGCGGGTTGTCGGTCGTGACCGTCGTGCCCTCGCCGCCGCCCGGCGCCCTGAGCGCCCACAGCACCGCCAGCGCGGCGACGACGATTGCCGGGCTCAGACGTGGCGCCAGGACGATGGCCAGCGACGGGTTCAGCACCACCGTCGCCAGCAGCACCCGCGGGAACAGCACCGCGTTGGCGGCGACGACCCCGGCGGCGAGCGCGGCGGCGTCGCGGCCGTCGCGGCTGTTGCGGGCGAAGGTGAGGGTGACGTTGGTGGACGACACCAGGCCGCCGAGGGCGCCGGCGGCGATGAGGCCCTGCCCGGGGCCGAGCGCCCGCCGGGCGAGGTGCCCGGCAAAGCTCAGGCCGCTGAAGAACAGCACCAGCGCCCACAGCTCCCGTGGCCGGATGCCGATGCCGGGTCCGAACGGACCGGCCGGCAGCACCGGCAGGATGACCAGCGCCATCGCCGCAAAGCGCAGCCCCGCGCGCAGGTCCAGGCTGTCGACCCGCGCCGCCAGGGCGTGGAGACGGCTCTTCTCGGCCAGGAGGACCGCCGAGAACGCCACGATGCCGCCGGCGAGCGCCGTGCGCCCGATGCCGGCGAGCGTGCCGGCGGCAAGGACGATGAGCGCCGCCGCCTCGGTGGTGCCGTCCACGTCGCGGCCGCTGGCCGCCACGTACGCGGCGACGACCAGCCCGCCGGCGGCGACCAGCAGGGCCGCGGCGGCATAGGGCTGGTCCTGCCGCATCAGCAGGCCGGCGACACCGCCCAGCAGGCCGAGCAGGGTGAACGTCCGCAGGCCGGCGAAGCGGGCCGCCGGTCCGTCGGCATGGCCCGACGCCTGCCGCTCCAGGCCGACGGCGGCACCGCCCAGCACGGCGATGGCCAGGGGCCACACCACGTCCCACCACGGCGAGCCGGTCACGATGCCGACATCGTATGCCGGTCGCGTGCCACGGACGAGGCGGTCGGGCGCCGTCGTGGTCGCCGACGGGCGAAAGCCGGTAAGATGCGCTCGGCAGCCGGCGGGCGTCCCCGGCTGCGATGCACAGGAGATCGCCGGTGATGCACCCTCGACTCGTCCGCCGCGTCCTTGCGCTCGGGCTCCTCGCCGCCACCGCCGCGGCGCCCGTCGCGGCGCAGACCGCCGCGCCGGCCCCGGCCGCCGCGGCCAAGGCGCCCAGCATCATCGCCGACGTGCGGGCGGCGATCGCCAAGGGCGACTTCGCGTCCGGCGAGGCGCAGCTGGACGCCTACCGGGCGTCGCGCGGGGTGACGCCCGACGCGCTCGAGGCGCTGTCGTGGCTGGGCCGCGGCGCGCTGGCCGCCGGCCGGCTCGACCAGGCCGAGAACTACGCGCTCGAGACCTACGACCTCTGCCTCGAGGCGTTGAAGACGCGCGCGATGGACGCCGAGCCGCGGCTGCCGATCGCCATCGGCGCCGCCATCGAGGTGCGCGCCAACGTCCAGGCGCGGCGCGGCGCCCGCGCCGACGCCGTGTACCTGCTCCAGCGCGAACTGGCCAGCTACCGCGACACCTCGATTCGCGCCCGGATCCAGAAGAACCTCAACCTGCTGACGCTGGAGGGCAAGGCGGCGCCGCCGCTCGAGACCGCCGAGTACCTCGGCACGGTCGCGCCCGGCGCGGTCGCGTCGCTCAAAGGGAAGCCGGTGGTGCTGTTCTTCTGGGCGCACTGGTGCCCGGACTGCAAGGCGATGTCCACGGTGCTCGACGGCCTGCTGACCAAGTACCGCGATCAGGGCCTGACCATCGTCGCGCCGACGCAGCGCTACGGCTACGTCGCCCGCCGGGCGCCGGCGCCGCCCGCCGAGGAGATGGCCTACATGGCCAAGGTGCGCGACGAGACCTATCCCTGGCTGGCGCGCGAGTGGGTGCCGGTCAGCGCCGAGAACATCAAGAACTACGGCGTCAGCACCACGCCCACGGTCGTCCTGGTGGACCGCGGCGGCGTGGTCCGGCTCTACCATCCCGGCCAGATGACTCTCGAGGAGCTCGAACCGCACATCAAGACGCTCGTCGACGGCAAGACCAGCGACGCCGTGCCGTTCGACTGAGTCCGTGGTGCGACGCGCGTCGATGGCGTCGAGGTCGGCGGCCGCCGGCCTCCTCCTGCTCGGTGTGGCCGCCGCGGCGTCGGCGCAGTCGGGCGCCGCCACGCTGGCCCAGGCCGACCGCGACTGGCGGCTGCTGCACACGGCCTCGGCGATGCGGGGTTACGAGCGGGTCACCGCCGATCCGCGCGTCGCGGCCGACGGCTGGCTCGGCCTCGGGCGCATCCACGCGTTTCGCGGCTGGCAGGCCGAAGGGGCGTTTCCGGGCTGGCACGAGGAAGTGGACCAGCGCCCGCTGGCGCTGGCGGCCTACCGGCGGGCGGCGGATCTGCGGCCCGACTGGGCCGCGCCGCACGTCGCCCTCGGCGAGGCGCTGCTGCTCGACGGCCGGCCCGCCGAGGCCGCCGCGGCGTTCGCCCGTGCGCTGGCGTTGGCGCCGGGGGATCCGGCGGCGACTCGCGGCGCCCAGCGGGCGTCGGGGGCGACGCCGGCCGATCCGGAGCGCGAGGCCCTGGCCGCCATCGACGCGGCGATGAAGGCCGGGCCTCCCGAGGCTGCGGTCGCGGCGGTGCGGGCCTTCGAGCGGCGGTGGCCGTCGAGCCCGCGGCTCATCGAGGCCGGCGATCGGCTGCTGGCGATCTACCTGGCCTGGGACGCCGCTCCGTCCGCCGACGTCCTCGCCGCCGTCGAGGCTCGCCTCGACCTGCGACCCGATCCGATGGCCTACGCCGCGGCCATCAACGTGCTGCTGGCCCGCCGCGTCGCGCTCGACCGCGTCGGCGCGCTGGCGGAAGCGGGAACGGCCGCCGGCGAACGCTTCGTCACCGAGAACGAGCCGTCCTACAAGCTGGGCGGCAAGGTCCGGGCGTTTCGGGATCGCACCCGGGCCGGGTTCGCCGACCAGACCGGCTGGGCGGCGTTCCTCCAGGGCGACCGGAGCGCCGCCGACCGCCATCTCGAGGAGGCGGCCCGGCTCGCCAACGGCACCGACGTCGTCAACCAGTTCCATCGCGCCGAACTGGCCCGAGCCCGCGGCGACGCCGAGCTGGCTCGCGAGCGCTACTACGAGGCGCTGTCGCTCGACAGCCCGCCGCCGCTGGCCCGGCTGCGCGCCGCCGCCGAGGCGGCGCTGGCCGGCCTCTACGCCGCCGAAGGCGTCACCGCCGCCGACACCGAGGTCAACATCGGCCGCGAGCTCGAGCGCCGCCGCGACGAGCGGCGGCGCGCCCTGCTGTCGTCGGCCCTCGGCAAGGCGCTGCCGGCGCTGCCGACGACCGACATGGCCGGCACGCCGGTCGCGTTGCCCGCCGCCAAGGGACAGGTGATCCTGCTCAACTTCTTCGCCGCCTGGTGCGGCGCCTGCCGGCAGGAGATCCCGTTCATCCAGCAGGCCTACGAGCGCTACAAGGACGATCCGGCGGTGCGGTTCGTGCTGGTCAGCCTCGACGACGACCCCAGGCGGCTGGAGCGCTACGTCGCCGAGCGGCAGTTCCAGATGCCGGTCCTGCGCATGACCCGCGACCAGGCTGCCGCGGCGCTCGACGTGCAGGACACGCCGTGGACCTTCTACGTCGACGCCGGCGGCACCATCCGCTACGAGGTGCGCGGGCTCGAGCCGCACGGCGACGCGGTGGCGCGCATCAGCTGGTACATCGACCGGCTGAAGGCCGACGCGGCCGGCGCCCGCTGATCGGGGTCAGCGGCCGGCGCGGCGGCGCTTGAAGGCCAGCGCCGACCACGTGGCGTCGACGCTGCAGATCTTGAAGTCGACCAGCCCGGCCGCCAGACCGGCGTCGCGGACGAGGTTGCCGTCCAGGTCGGTCCTGACCGCCGACGCCTTTTTCGGCCAGCACAGCCACGCCACCTGTGTGCCGAGCGTCGCCGCCAGCCGGCCCAGCGCCAGGCGCAGTTCGGCGCCGCTCCGCACGAACCACACGACGCGATCGGCGTCGGCGGTGAACGCGGCGGTCAGGCGGGCCTTGGCCGGCAACGGCCCCAGCGTGGTGGCGAAATCCGACGGGGCACCCACGGCGGCGACGCGCTCGCCGGCGGCGATGCCGAGCTTCTGCGCCAGGGTGCGGCCGGCGTAGAGCGGATCGGGCGGCACGACCGGTGCCGCCGGCGCGGTGCGGATGGCGCGCGGCACCGCCGTCCTGATGCGACCCCACGTGGCGTAGCCGGCGTCGGGCAGCAGCGCTCGCAGCGCCGCGACCTTGTCGGGCTCGCCGCCGACGAAGAGCAGCGGGGTGTGCCGCGTCGCCTTGCCGCTGCGCAGCGCCATCGCGATCTCGCGGGCGTGCGACGGCCGCCGCGACAGATCGAGCACGATGAGCTCGGCGCCGCCCGACTTCAGGGCGCGGCCGAGCGCCGGCCCGGTGATCTCGCCGAGGTAGGTGACGTGGTGGCCGAGGGCTTCGAGCGTGCGCTGGTGGTGCCGCCCCTCCACCGGATCCCAGTGCACCAGGTGCAGGCGGGCCATGGCGTGGCGGCGGCCGGCGTCAGCCGATCAGGGTGGCCTTCAGCGTGATCTCGTTGGCGGCCAGCGCCCGCGAGATGATGCAGCCGGTCTTGGTGTCGGCGGCGTGCGCCTGGAACGTGGCGTCGTCCAGCCCCGGCACCACCGCGTCGGTGACGAGATCGATCCGGGTGATGAGGAAGCCCTTGTCGTCCTTGCCGAGGTGCACGCTGGCCGTGGTCCTGACCGAGGTGGCGACGTGCCCGGCCTTGGCCAGCGAGCTGGCGAGCGCCATGGAGAAGCAGCCGGCGTGCGCGGCGCCGAGGAGCTCCTCGGGGTTGGCGCCGGGCTTGTCCTCGAACCGCGTCGCAAACGAGTAGGTGCCCTCGTAGGCGCCGCTGCCGAGCGCGACGTGTCCGGTGCCGCCCATCAGATCGCCCTTCCACTCCGCCGTCGCCGTCCGCGCCATTGAGCCGTCCTCACGCGGTGGCGCAGCGCTCGGCGGGAGGCCGGCGCGCGCGACCGAAGGGGTAGCGTAGCACGGGGCCGGCGGGCGCCGGGTGGTCAGCGGGGCGCGGATCCGGGCTGATCGCGGATGATGAAGAGCTTCTCGCCCGGCTTGATGAGGCCGAGGTCCTTGCGGGCGAGTTCCTCGATCGTGATCGGATCCTCGCGGAAGCGGCGGGCCTGCTCGCGCAGGCGCTGGTTCTCGACGCGCACGCCGCGCAGCGACGACTGCAGCTCGCGGTACTCCTCGCGGGCGCGCAGCAGCGCCAGCAGGCCCTTCTCGCCGACGATGGCGTCGATGAGCACCACCGCGGTGAGCGCCATCAGGCCGTAGCGCACCAGACGGCGCACGGTCGCCCCGCTGGTCGGGCGGGGGCCGCGGGCGTCGTCGCGAGGCGTCGAATCGGACATCGGCGGTGGCAGAATAGCGAGTCGCGTCCCGAAGTACAAGGGCTTTGTACCGCGGTGGCCACCAAAGTACAAGAACTTTCTGGCGAGTACAAGTGGAATCTGCCGACGACCTGCGCCTGGTGCTGACGACGTGGCCGGCCGACCGTCCCGCCGACGAGATGGCGTCGGCGCTGGTCGGCGACGGGCTGGCCGCGTGCGTGAGCGTGCTGGCGCCGATGACGTCGTATTACCGCTGGGACGGCGCGCTCGAACAGGCCGAGGAGCGGCAGGTGCTCATCAAGACGACCGCCGCCCGCCTGCCGGCGCTCGAAGCGCGGCTGCGCGCCCTGCATCCGTACGAGCTGCCCGAACTGCTGGTGCTCGACGCCGCGGCGAGCACTACATATGGCGCTTGGGTGGCGGCTGCGGTGGCCCCTCGAGCCAGCCGCTAGCCGCTAGCCGCTGAGGGTCACCCCAGGGCCTGCGCGAGATCGTCGAGCAGGTCCTGGGGATCCTCGATGCCCACCGAAATCCGCAGCAGACCGTCGCTGATGCCCAGGACGGCGCGGCGCTCGGGCGGCACCGAGGCATGGGTCATCACTGCGGGGTGGGAAATGAGCGTCTCGACGCCGCCCAGGCTCTCGGCCAGGGCCATCAGCTGGAAGCGGGGCAGCACCTCGCGGGCCCGCTCGAGCGAGCCGACGTCGAAGGAGACCAGGCCGCCGAAGCCCTGCATCTGACGCGCCGCCAGCGCGTGGTGCGGATGGCTGGCCAGGCCGGGGTAGATGGTGCGGGTGACGCGCGGATGCCCGGCGAGGTACTCGGCGATCTGCAGGGTGTTGGCGTTGGTGCGCTCCATGCGGATCGGCAGTGTCTTGGTGCCGCGCAGCACCAGCCAGCTGTCCATCGGCCCGAGGATGGCGCCGGCGGCGTTCTGCACGAAGCGGAACCACGTCTCGTCGTCCTCGTGCGCGACCACGACCACGCCGCCGACGCTGTCGCTGTGCCCGTTCAGGAACTTGGTGGTGCTGTGCAGGACCAGGTCGGCGCCGAGCGCCAGCGGCCGCTGCACGAACGGGCTGGCGAAGGTGTTGTCGACGACGACGCGCACGCCGTGACGGTGGGCGATGTCGCTGGCGGCGGCGAGATCCGTGACCGACAGCATCGGGTTGGTCGGCGACTCCACGAACAGGTACTTCGTGGCCGGCCGGAACGCCGGCGCGATGGCGTCGAGATCGGCGGTGTCCACGTAGGTGAAGTCGAGGCCGAACTTGCGGCGGACCCGTTCGAACAGGCGGTAGGTGCCGCCGTAGGTGTTGTCGCTGACGACGACGTGATCGCCGCTCTCGAGCCGCGACAGCACGGCGTCGATGGCCGCCATGCCCGAGGCGAAGGCGAAGCCGGCGCGCCCGCCCTCGATGGCGGCGACGTTGCGCTCGAGCGCCATCCGCGTCGGGTTCTGCGTCCGTCCGTACTCGAAGCCCTTGTGCTGTCCGAGCCCCTCCTGCACGTAGGTCGAGGTCTGGTAGATCGGCGTGATGATGGCGCCGGTGGCCGGATCGGGCTCCTGGCCGGCGTGGATGCAGATGGTGGCGAAGCGGGCGCGGTCGGTGAGTTTCACGGCGCCGGTCACGTTACCCTGTTATGATTCGGGGCTGCAATCGGGCGCGCGACGCGCGCGTGCGGCCGCGACCGCATGGCCGACTCCTCATCCCTTCCGCCCCCGCCTCCGCGGCCGCCGGCGTTGCCGGCCGGGGAGGCTGTGCCGTCGGCGCTGGTCACCCGGCCGTGGATCGTCGGCGGGTTGCCGCCGCGGTCCACCACCGCCGCGATCGCCCGCGACTGGCTGGTCGGCACGCTGCCCGGCAAGGCGCTGCTGGTCGGCGCGGCGACCAAGGTGGTGCTGGCGGGGGTGCGGCTGGTTGCCGACCCGCTGCCCGGCTGGCTGTCGCCGCTCGACGCCGCCGGCACGCTCGCGCTCGTCCTCGCGCTCGGCTACCTGGCGGCGCGTGGCGCCGTGTTCATGCGCCGCCGGCTGTTGTGGCGGGTGCGCCGCAAGCTGATCCTGTCCTACATCTTCGTCGGCCTGGTGCCGAGCCTGCTCATCGTCGCCTTCTTCCTGCTCGCCGGCCTGCTGCTGTTCCGCAACGTGGCCGGCTACCTGGTGCAGACGCGGCTGAATGCGCACGCCGAGCAGGCCCGCTTCCTCGCCCAGACGGTGCTGCTCGACGTGCAGCGGGCGGCGACGGCCGCCGCGGTGCAGGACACGCTGGACCGCCAGCAGACCGCCGGCGCGGCGCGCTATCCCTTCCTGTCGTTCGCCCTGGTGCCGGCCAAGGGCCTGCAATGCCCGCAGGCCCTGGCGCCGTCGGTGGCCGGCCGCATGCCGCCGATCGGGCTGCCGGCCACCGCCGGACCCTGGGCGCACCTGCCGCCGCCGTTGACGCTGCCGGCCTGGCTCACCTGCGACGGCGTGGCCCGCATCCTCGCCTACGACGCCGCGGCGCCGGGCGAGGACCCCGACGTGCGCCTGGTGGCCCGCGCCGTGGCGGTGCCGCCGGTGGTGGCGCCGACCTGGGCGGTGGTGCTCGACCTGCCGATCTCGTCGGCCGTCGAGCGGCGGATCGGTGAGGAAACCGGCATCACGCTCGCCGCCATCGACCGCGTGCCGATCGACGACGCCCCGGCGCTGGCCGTCGGGCGTTCCCCCGACGCCCGTCCGCCGCGCCCGCCGCCCGGGTCGCCGACCGACCAGATCCTGCGCCGCTGGGTGGTGCTGGTCGAGTATCTCGACTGGGCGGGCGGCGGCACCGGCACGGCCAGCGTCGAGCTCTCGCTCAGCCTCGTCGAGATGTACCGGCGCATCAACGCGGAGTCGGCGCTCGGCGGGGCGATGAGCAACGTCGTGCTGCTGCTGCTGTTCGCGGTCGGCTGCCTGTTCCTGGTCATCCAGGGCGTGGCGCTCATCCTCGGCCTGGCCCTGGCCCGGCAGATCACCGGCGCCGTGCACGATCTGTTCACCGGCACCCAGCACCTGCGCAACCGCGACTTCACCCACGTCATCCCGGTGCGGGCCCGCGACCAGCTCGGCGAGCTGGCCGACTCCTTCAACGCCATGACCGGCGAGGTGACGCGGCTGCTGTCCGACGTTGCCCAGAAGGAGCGCCTCGAACAGGAGTTCCAGACCGCGCGCGAGATCCAGATGAAGCTGCTGCCGCACGGCCCGCTGACCGTGCCGGGCATCGGCGTGTCGGCCTACTGCGAGCCGGCCCGCGAGGTCGGCGGCGACTACTACGACGTCTTCCCGGTCGGCGAGCACCAGTTCGGCTTCCTGATCGCCGACGTCTCGGGCAAGGGCGTCGGCGCCGGGCTCTACATGGCGCAGCTGAAGGGCCTGGTGCTGTCGCTGACCCGGCTGCACCAGTCGCCGCGCGACCTGCTGGTCGCGGTGAACCGCGTGCTCGCCGACCACCTCGACGGCAAGAGCTTCATCACCATGAGCTATCTGGTCATCGATCTGCAGCGGCAGGTGATGACCTACGCCCGCGCCGGCCACTGCCCGCTGCTGCTGGTGCCGGCGCGGCGGGGCAGCGTCGCGCCGCCGGTCCGGACGCTGGCGCCCGACGGCCTGGTGGTCGGCTTGAAGCTCGACGACGGCACCCTCTTCGAGTCGCTGCTCGAGGAGGTGACCGTGCCGCTGGCACCGGGCGACCTGGTGGTGCTCTTCACCGACGGCATCAGCGAGATGATGAACCACGACCACGACTGCTTCGGCGAGCACCGCCTGGCCGATCTGGCCGGCGCCTACCGCGACCTGCCGCTGGAGCAGCTGGCGGCGACGCTGGTGCACGAGGTGCGGTCGTTCGGCGCCGGCGCCGGCCAGCACGACGACATGACCATGCTGCTGCTGCGCGCCGAGGCGGTGGCGCTGGCGGCGCCGGCGGCCATCGCCGCCGGCGACGGGGAGGTGTCGTGAGCGACGCCGAGGTGGTGTTCCGCACCCAGTCGGAGATCGAGGCCTCGGTGGTGATGGCGCTGCTGCAGAGCCAGGGGCTGCACCCGGTGCGGCTGTCGGGTCCGCCGCCGGGGGTCTTCGCCTTCACGGTGACGCCGTTCGGCGACTACCGGATCGCCGTGCCGCCCGCCGAGGCCGCCGATGCCCAGCGGGTGCTGCAGACCCACGGCGATGCCAGCGGCGGCGGCATCGTCGTGCCGCTCGACAGCCAGTTCGCCGCCGTCGAAGACCGCATCGGCTACCGCTTCCGCGATCGCGGTCTGCTCGAACACGCCCTGACGCACAAGTCGCGGACCGCCGAGGATCCCAGCGGCGGGGTCGCCGACAACGAGTCGCTCGAGTTCCTCGGCGACGCCGTGCTCGGCTTCGTCACCGCCGACGTCCTCTACCGCGAGTTCCCGCAGTTCACCGAAGGCCCGAAGTCGAAGGCCAAGGCGGCGCTGGTGTCGACGACCGCTCTGGCCGGCATGAGCCGGGGGCTCGGGCTCGGCGACGCGCTGCTGCTCGGCCGCGGCGAGGAGAAGACCGGCGGGCGCGCCAAGCAGGCGCTGCTCGCCGACGTCTTCGAGGCGGTGATCGCCGCCATCTACCTCGACGGCGGCATCGAGCCGGCGCGGGCGTTCGTCGAGCGGCAGATCCGGCCGCTGCTCGCCGACGTGCGCCGCTCGCCGATCTTCGGCCGCGATCACAAGTCGGCGTTGCAGGAGCGGCTGCAGGGCGAGGGCCGCTCGCTGCCGACCTACCGCATCTCCAGCGAGTCGGGGCCCGACCACCAGAAGATCTTCCACGTCGACGTGCGCATCGACGGCCAGGTGGCGGCCACCGGCAGCGGGCGGACGAAGAAAGATGCGGAGCAGGAAGCCGCCCGACTGGCTCTCGCGGCGCTCGAGCCAGCGAACGGCTTCGAGTAGAGACTAGCGGCTAGGGGCTAGCGGCTGGCGGCTAGGCGTACACGACACGGGCCCGACTGCGTCGGGCCCTGCGTCTTTCAGCGTGACAGCGTGATCGCACGAGCCGCTAGCCCCTAGCCGCTAGCCGCTAGTCAATCTCGATGATCCCCCACCCCCCGCCCTTGCGCTCGACGCCCGGGCCGGCGACGGCCATCGACGGCTCGCTCTGCGGCAGACGGGTGAGCGCGTAGGCGTGGACCTCGCGGGCGACGTCGTCGACGCCGGGCGGCATCGGCTTGGCGTGCAGGCGCACCCACAGCCGCAGCATCGGGTCGGCGAAGCTGTAGCGCTTGTGGCGCGCCACCACCAGGTCGACGTCCTCCAGCCACGACAGGTAGTCCTTGGTCGACCCCGGCGTCCGCCGCATCCGCAACGAGATCTCGGTCAGCGTCAGCGGCTCCTCCTCGGCGAGGATCTCGAGGATCGCCTTCAGCGCCCCGTAGCCGCGGGCGCGCTGCAGCCGGAGCTCGTAGCGATAGCCGCACCAGGCGGTCAGGCCGCCGTCGCTGGTCAGCAGCGCGGTCAGCGCGCTGATCGGGTCGCCGCCGCGCTGGCTCATCGCCGCGGTGGCGTCGCCGAGCGCGCGCACGTAGGCGGCGCGGCCGTCGCCCAGCGCCTGGACGCTCGCCGCCAGCTCGTCGCGTTCGCCGGCGCTGGCGCCGTCCGAGGTCGGGAGCATCACCGCGACGTCGGCGACCGACAGCGGCGGCAGATGCACGACCTCGAACCGCGACGCCGCGTCGCGCAGCGCCCGGAGCGCGCGGGTGACGTAGCGGCTCGAGCAGACGAAGCGATTGGGACTGTCGCCGACCGCCTGCAGCAGCTCGCGCAGCACGTGGCGCAGGCCGGGGAAGTTCTCGAAGGTGCGCAGCTCCAGCACCTCGTCGAGCAGGAACGTCGCCGCCTGCCCGTCCGGCGTGCGGGCGCGCTGGAAGAAGGCCAGCGTGCGGTCGAAGGCATCGCGGGCGTTGGCCGGCGTCGGCACCTCGCCGCGCGGCAGCGCCGGATCGACGAACGGCGAGCTGGTGAAGACGGCGTGGAAGAAGCGCTCGGGCGTGCTGGCGGCGCGCTCGACGTCGATGTACTGGCAGCTCGGCCGGCCGAGCCGATCGACCAGCGCGTGCAGCAGCGTGGTGCGGCCGGTGCCGCAGCCGCCGAGCACGACCGGCACCCGCGACGGCGCGGCGTCGAGCGCGGCGACGACGCGCCGCTCCAGTCCGGCGTGGGCGGCCATCATGACGCGGCGTGCTCCATCGGCAGCCGCACGCCGCGGGCGTGGGCCACGGCCAGCGCTTCCGGATAGCCGGCGTCGGCATGGCGCACCACGCCCATGCCGGGATCGCAGGTCAGCACCCGCTCGAGGCGGCGATCCGCCGCGGCGGTGCCGTCGGCGACCACCACCATGCCGGCGTGGATCGAGTAGCCGATGCCGACGCCGCCGCCGTGGTGCAGCGACACCCAGGTGGCGCCGGCGGCGGTGTTGAGCAGGGCGTTCAGCAGCGGCCAGTCGGCGATCGCGTCGCTGCCGTCGCGCATGCCTTCGGTCTCACGGTTGGGCGAGGCCACCGAGCCGGCGTCGAGGTGGTCGCGGCCGATGACGATCGGCGCCGAGACCACGCCGTCGCGGACCAGGCGGTTGAGGGCCAGGCCGAAACGGGCCCGCTCGCCGTAGCCGAGCCAGCAGATGCGCGCCGGCAGGCCCTGGAACGCCACCTTCTCCCGGGCCAGGCGGATCCAGCGGCAGAGCGCGGCGTCGTCGGCGAACAGGTCGAGGGCGGCGCGGTCGGTGGCGGCGAGGTCGGCGGGATCGCCCGACAGCACCGCCCAGCGGAACGGGCCCTTGCCCTCGCAGAACAGCGGCCGCACGAACGCCGGCACGAAGCCGGGAATCGTATAGGCGTCGGCGACCCCGGCGCGCGTCGCCTGGGCGCGGATGTTGTTGCCGTAGTCGAACACCACCGCGCCGCGGGCCTTCAACGCCAGCATCGCCGTGACGTGGCGGCCCATGGCGGCGACGCTCTGCCGCTCGTAGTCGCGGGGATCGGCGGCACGCAGCGCCACGGCCTGGGCCAGGGTGAGGCCGTCGGGCACGTAGCCGCCGACGGCGTCGTGCGCCGAGGTCTGATCGGTGACCACGTCGGGGACGACGCCGCGGGCGACCAGCGCCGGCAGCACCTCGGCGGCGTTGCCCGACAGCGCGATCGACCGCGCGGTGCGCGCCGCCGTCCACTCGGCGCAGCGCGCCAGCGCGACGTCGAGCGAGTCGGTGGTCTCGTCGACGTACCCGGTGGCCAGCCGCCGCGCGATCCGCGCCGGGTCGACCTCGACCACCAGGGCGACGCCGCCGTTCATCGTCACCGCCAGCGGCTGGGCGCCGCCCATCCCGCCGAGGCCGGCGGTGACGGTGAGGCGGCCGGCGAGCGTGCCGCCGAAGTGGCGGGCGGCCAGCGCCGCCAGCGTCTCGTAGGTGCCCTGCAGGATGCCCTGCGTGCCGATGTAGATCCAGCTGCCGGCGGTCATCTGGCCGTACATCGTCAGGCCGCGATCCTCGAGATCGCGGAAGGCGTCCCAGGTCGCCCACGCCGGTACCAGATTGGCGTTGGCGATGAGCACGCGCGGCGCGTCCTCGTGGGTGCGGAACACGCCCACCGGCTTGCCCGACTGCACCAGCAGCGTCTCGTCGGCGGCCAGCGCGCGCAGCGCGGCGACGATGGCGTCGAAGGCCTCCCAGCTGCGCGCGGCGCGGCCGGTGCCGCCGTAGACGACCAGGTCGTCGGGACGCTCCGCCACCTCGGGATCGAGGTTGTTCATCAGCATGCGGAGGGCCGCTTCCTGCGCCCAGCCCTTGCAGGTGAGCGTCGTGCCTCGCGGGGCGCGGACGGTGCGGACGGCGGTGGTCATGAGCCCGGTCGCGTGGGGGCGGCGCGACGAAGTGTAGAAGCTAAAGAGGTGACGACACGTTGTCAATCCGAATCTGGAAATCCGCCGATCCGAATTTCAGTTGACAACCACGCCGCACGCGTACTCGACGGCGCCGTCGCCGATGAGCGCGTGTGCGGCGGCGATGTCGGGCGCCGGCGGACGATCGCCGGCGAGCGGCGCGATCACCTCGCGGACCCGCGCGTGCATCTGCATGAGCGGCGCCGACGAGACCAGCGGCGCCAGCAGGTCGATCGCCTGGCACGCGCACACCAGTTCGACGGCGACGACCTGGGTGGCGAGCGCGACGACACGCTCGGCCTTGAGCGCCGCGTGCATGCTCATGCTCACGTGATCCTCCTGGTTGGCCGAGGTCGGAATGCTGTCGACGCTGGCCGGATGCGCCAGCGCCTTGAGCTCGGAGGTCAGCGCCGCGGCGGTGACCTGGGCGAGCATCAGCCCGGATTCCAGCCCGCCGTGGCGGGTCAGGAACGGCGGCAGGCCGCTCAGCGCCGGGTTGACCAGCCGCTCCGAGCGGCGCTCGCTGATCGTCGCCAGCTGCACCACCGCGATCGCCAGCGCGTCGGCGGCCAGCGCCACCGGCGCGCCGTGGAAGTTGCCGCCCGAGAGCACCGCGCCGTCGTCGGCGAAGACCATCGGGTTGTCGGTGGCGGCGTTGGCCTCGATCTCGACGACCGCGGCGGCATGGGCGACCAGATCGCGGGCGGCGCCGTGCACCTGTGGCACGCAGCGCATCGAATAGGCGTCCTGGACGCGGCCGCAGTTGGCGTGCGAGGCGTTGAGCGGGCTGCCGGCCAGCAGCCGGCGCAGGTTGTCGGCCGAGTGCCGCTGACCCTGGTAGGGACGGGCGGCGTGGATGCGGGCGTCGAACGGCGTGAGCGAGCCGCGCAGCGCGTCGATGGTCAGCGCCGCGACGACGTCGGCGGCGCGGGCCAGCCGGGCGGCGTCGGCGACGGCGAGGGCGAGGACCGCCGTCGAGGCCTGGGTGCCGTTGACGAGCGCCAGGCCTTCCTTGGCGGCCGGCACGATCGGCGTGAGGCCGGCGGCGGCGAGCGCGGCGGCCGCCGGACGGCGCGCGGTGCCGTCCCAGACGTCGCCTTCGCCGATGAGGGCCAGCGCGATGTGGGCCAGCGGGGCCAGGTCGCCGCTGGCGCCGACCGAGCCGCGGCTCGGCACGTAGGGATGGACGTCGCGGTTGAGGCAGGCGAGCAGCGCCTCGAGCGTCGCGACGCGGACGCCGGAGTGGCCCTTGGCGAGGACGTTGGCGCGCAGCGCCATCGCCGCCCGCACCGTGCGCACCGACAGCGGCTCGCCGGCGCCGGCGGCGTGGCTGCGCACCAGGTTGATCTGCAGCCGCTCGAGGTCGCCGGGCGCGATGCGCGTCTGGGCGAACGACCCGAAGCCGGTGTTGACGCCGTAGACCGCGGTCTCGCCGGCCGCGGCGCGATCGACGACGGCGCGCGACGCCGCCACGGCCGCCCGCGCGTCGCGCGCGAGGGCCACCGCGGCGCCGCCGGCGATGGCGGCGATCGCATCGACCGTGAGGGTCCGGCCGTCCAGGACGATCATCGCCGGAGCATATCAACTTCATCGGCGACGCGCGGGTAGCGAAGGCCGCGAGCCCTGAACTATCCTGATGTGTCCGGCGCATTCGCGGGCACCACTCCGGTGTCCGTCGTCGCCGGCCTGCGGATGACGGCGACATGAACATCGCGGTGTTGGGCGCCCAGTGGGGCGACGAAGGCAAGGGGAAGATCGTCGATCTGCTGACGCCGCATTTCGCCGTCGTCGGCCGCTACCAGGGCGGCCACAACGCCGGCCACACCGTCTACGTGCGCGGCCAGAAGTTCGTCCTGCACCTGATTCCGTCCGGCATCCTCCACCCGGGGGTCACCTGTCTCATCGGCAACGGCGTGGTCGTCGATCCCACGGCGCTCTTCGCCGAGGTCGACGAGCTGAAGGGGCTCGGCATCGACGTCGACGGCCGGCTGTTCATCAGCGACCGCGCCCACCTCATCCTGCCGTACCACCGCGAACTCGACGTGCTCAGCGAGGCGCGGCGCGGCGAGCGCAGGATCGGCACCACGTCGCGCGGCATCGGCCCCGCCTACGAAGACAAGATCGGCCGGCGCGGCGTCCGGCTGTGCGACTTGGTGGACGCCCGCGGGCTGGCCGACGAGATCGAGCACAACGTCCACGCCCGCAACCAGATCATCAAGGACACCCACCTGGACTGGAAGCAGGTCTACGACGACCTGCTCGCCCACGGCGAGCGGCTGAAGCCGTGGACCACCGACGTCTCGCTCAGGCTGCACGAGGCGATGGCGGCGGGGCGGCGGGTGCTGTTCGAGGGCGCCCAGGGCACGATGCTCGACATCGACCACGGCACCTATCCCTACGTGACCTCGTCGAATGCGTCGATCGGCGGCGTCTGCACCGGGCTCGGCGTGCCGCCGCAGGCGGTGGGCGGCGTCCTCGGCGTGGCCAAGGCCTACACGACGCGGGTCGGCGAGGGCCCGCTGCCCACCGAACTGCACGGCGCGATGGGGCACCGGCTGCGCGAGAGCGGCAACGAGTACGGCGCCTCGACCGGGCGCCCGCGCCGCTGCGGCTGGTACGACGCGGTGGCGGTGCGCCACGCCGCCCGCATCAACGGCCTGCAGGCGATCGCGCTCACCAAGCTCGACGTGCTCGACGGCGTCGAGCGGATCGAGGTCGCCGTGGCCTACCGGATCGGCGGCCGCGCCGTCGACACCTTCCCGGCGGCGCTGCCGCCCGGCGAGGCCTGCGAGCCGGTCTACGAGCGCTGGCCCGGCTGGTCGGCGCCGACCAAGGGCGTGACCCGGTTCGACGACCTGCCCGAGGCGGCCCGTCGCTACGTCAGCCGGCTCGAAGAGGTCAGCGGCGTGCCGATTGCGCTGGTGTCCACCGGCTCGGACCGGGAGGAGACGATCATCAGGGACGATCGCCCACTCGCCGCGTGGTTGAAGTGACCTGTGCGGCTCGCCGGCGATCGTCCGCGGCTAGCGGCTAGCGGCTAGGGGCTAGACCCCACCGGTGTCCCTCGGTCGTATCTCAGCAGGCATAGAGGCGCTGCGCGTTCTTTCGCCACGGTCGTTGGCAGCGTGATGTCCTCGGGCCTAGCCGCTAGCCGCCAGCCGCTAGCCCCTATGTCTTGCGGTGCTTCTCGCAGAAGAGCGACAACGCCTCGGCGTTGGCGCCGCTGAACTCGATGCCGGCGCGGTAGCGCGGCGACAGGCTCTTGGGCATCTCGAAGGAGGCCCAGGCGACCGAGCCCAGGCAGCGGACGACGCCACGGGCATCGGAGAACGAGATGCGCACGCGCTGGTTCGGCTTGAGCGCGAAGGGCGCCAGCACCTGGGCGCCGAGCACCGACAGGTCGACCAGCGCCGCCGGATCGCCGTCGACCAGCACCTCGATGCCGTCGGCGATGCGCACCCGCGGAGCGCGGCGAATCCCCTGCGGCGCCGGCTTGGCCACCGGTTCGCTGGTGCCGGGCGCCGGCGGCCGTCGCACCCCCGAGGGGCGCGGGCTGGCGTCGTGGGCGACCACGCGCACCTCGCATTCGGCCAGCGACGGATCGTCTTTGACGCGGCCGATGAGCGCGGCGCCGCGCGAGGTGCCGGAGAACTCGCGCTCCACGGCGACGATGCGCGGCCGGTAACGGAAGATGTGCTCGAGCGCCTCGATCGCCTCGCCGTCGGTGAAGCTGTGCACCCGTCCGCCGGTTTCGAAGCGCGCGCGCAGCGTGGCCAGGGTGGCTTCGGGGCCGATGACGACGATGGTGGCGGACACGAGGATCTCAGTGTAGTCCGGTCTCTGAGCTCATGACCCGGCTCCGCGCCCGGACACTGCGAGCGGCTGGCGGCTGGCGGCTCGCCCTGCCGGCGCCGTACCCAGGTCTCACGCTGTCACGCTATCGCCCGGTGCTTCTCCGGTCCCCGATAGAATTGACCAATGCTGCACGAGGTGGCCCTCGAGTGCCGGGCCGTGGTCAAGCGCTACGCCGATGTCGTCGCCGTCGACGGGCTCGACCTCGACGTGCGGCGCGGTGAGTGCTTCGGACTGCTCGGGCCCAACGGCGCCGGCAAGACCACGACGATCGAGATGCTGGAGGGGTTGCTGGTGCCCGATGCCGGCGAGGTGCGGGTGCTGGGCCAGCGGTGGGCCGACGACGGCCACGCGCTGCGGGCGCGGTTGGGCATCCAGCTGCAGGAGACCCAGCTGGCCGAGAAGCTCTCGGTCGACGAGACGCTGCGGTTGTTTCGTTCCTTCTATCCGCACGGCCCCTCGGTGCCCGAGCTGCTCGCGCTGGTCGGCCTGGAGTCGAAGCGCGGTGCCTGGGTGGGGAAGCTGTCGGGCGGCCAGAAACAGCGGCTGTCGGTGGCCTGTGCCCTGGCCGGCCGCCCGGAGGTGCTGTTCCTCGACGAGCCGACCACCGGGCTCGATCCCCAGTCGCGCCTCCAGCTGTGGGACGTGCTCGCGCGGTTCAAGGCCGGCGGCGGCACGATCCTGCTGACGACCCACTACATGGAGGAAGCGGCGACGCTCTGCGACCGCGTCGGCATCGTCGACCGCGGGCGGCTGATCGCCCTGGGCACGCCGGCCGAGCTGGTGGCGTCGCTCGGCACGCCGCACCTCGTCGAGGTCACCGTCGCCGACGGCCACGAGCTGCCCGCGGCGACGGCCTTCCAGGGCCTGGCCGGCGTCCGCGACGTCCGGCGCGCGCCGCCGCAGGTGGCGCTCGGCAGCGTCGCCATCCACGAGACGGTGCCGGCGGTGCTCGACCTGCTGGCTGCGGCTGGCGTGCCGGTGCGCGAGCTGGCCACGCACAGCGCCACGCTCGAAGACGTGTTCGTCTCGCTCACCGGCAGGCATCTGCGCGATGACTAGCGCCAGTCCGCCGCCTCCGTCCGGCGCCGCCACCGGTGAGCGGCTGCACCCGCTGCGAGAACTGACCCTGTCGCGGATGCGCGAGTTCCTGCGCGAGCCCGAAGCGGTGTTCTGGGTCTTCGCGTTCCCGATCATCATGACCTGCGCGCTCGGCGTCGCCTTTCGCAGCCGCGGCGACGAGCCGGTGGTGGTCGGCGTCGAGCGCGGCGCGGCGGCGGCCGCGGTGAGGGCGGCGCTCGAGCGCGACGGCGGCTTCGTGGTGCGCGATGTCGACCCGGCCACCGTCGACCGGGCCCTGCGCGACGGCCGGGTGCAGGTGGTGGTGGTGCCCGGGCAGCCGCCGACCTATCGCTACGATCCCGCGCGAGCCGAGAGCCAGGTGGCGCGGCTCGCCGTCGACGCCGTGCTGCAGCGGGCAGCCGGGCGGGGCGACGCCTTCACCGCCCGCCAGGACGCCGTACGCGCCGTCGGGTCGCGCTACATCGACTGGCTGGTGCCGGGCCTGCTCGGCATGAACATCATGGGCACCGGCATGTGGAGCACGAGCTTCACCATCGTCACCGCCCGGACCCGCAAGCTGCTCAAGCGCCTGGTGGCGACGCCGATGCGGCGGTCGCAGTACCTGCTGTCGATGCTGCTCAGCCGGCTGGCGTTCCTCGCCGCGGAGGTCGTCGTGCTGGTCGCCTTCGCCTGGGTCGTGTTCGGCGTCGCCGTCCACGGCAGCCTCGCCGCCCTCACCGCGGTGTGCCTGCTCGGCGCGGTGGCCTTCGGCGGCATCGCGCTCCTCACCGCCAGCCGCGCCAGGACCATCGAGGGCGTCTCGGGACTGCTCAACCTGGTGATGGTGCCGATGTGGGTGTTCTCGGGCGTGTTCTTCGCCTCGTCGAACTTCCCCGACGCCGTGCAGCCGCTGGTGCAGGCGCTGCCGCTGACGGCGCTGAACGACGCGCTGCGTGCCGTGATGAACGACGGCGACTCGCTGGGGGCGATCTGGCACGAACTGGCGATCCTGAGCGGCTGGGGCGGGGTGTCGTTCGCGGCGGCGTTGAAGCTGTTCCGGTGGAGCTGACGCCGCCGCGAGTTTAGCGGCTAGCGGCTAGGGGCTAGCGGCTAGAGGGTCCCGTCCGGGCGCGCAGCCAGCACGCCCTTGCGGCAGCTCCAATGAGCTGACGACGTATAGCGTGATCCGCCTAGCCGCTAGCCGCTATTCCCTAAACGGCCACCTCGTCTTTCGCCCGCTCGGCGTAGTGCTCCATCAGGGCCTTCTGGGCGTCGAGCGCGACGGCGCCCTCGGCGGCGGTGGCGCGTTCGTAGCGCCCGGTGGGCGACAGCAGCCAGGCGCGGGTGTTGTCGCCGAGCAGCGCCTCCAGGACCACGTCGCGCAGATGGCCGCGCAGCGTCGCGTCGGTCACCGGCACCAGCACCTCGACGCGGCGGTCGAGGTTGCGCTCCATCAGGTCGGCGCTGCCGATGTAGAGTTCGTGGTCGCCGCCGTTCTCGAAGAAGTACAGCCGCGAGTGCTCGAGCAGCCGGCCGACGATCGAGCGGACCCGGATGTGGTCGCTGATGCCCGGGATGCCGGGGCGCAGGCAGCAGACGCCGCGGACGATGAGGTCGATCGGCACGCCGGCCTGCGAGGCCTTGAACAGGGTGCGGATCGTCGGCACGTCGGCGACGGCGTTGTTCTTGATGATGATGCGGGCCGGCCGGCCGGCGGCGGCGTGCTCCATCTCGCGCTCGATGAGCGCCTTGATGCCGCTGCGCAGGCCGATCGGCGCGACGAGCAGAGCCCGGTAGCTGCGCTTGTTCGAGTAGCCGGTCAGGGTGTTGAACACCTCGCTGACGTCGTCGACGATGGCCGGGTCGGCGGTGAAGAGGCCCAGGTCGGTGTAGACCCGCGAGGTCGTGCGGTTGTAGTTCCCGGTGGCCAGGTGGGCGTAGCGGCGGATGCCGCCGGTCTCCTTGCGCACCACCAGGCACAGCTTGCAGTGCACCTTCAGGTTCACCAGGCCGTAGACGACGTGGATGCCGGCCGACTCCAGCCGCGTCGCCCAGGCGATGTTGTTCTTCTCGTCGAAGCGCGCCTTCAGCTCGACCAGCACCGCCACCTGCTTGCCCTGGTCGGCGGCCTGGATCAGCAGATCGACCAGCGGCGAGTCGGCGCCGATGCGGTAGAGGGTGATCTTGATGGCGACGACGTGCGGATCGGTCACCGCCGCCTTGAGGAAGGTCTCCACCGACGTGAACGAGTCGAACGGGTGGTGGACCAGGAAGTCCTGGTCGGCGATGTGCTCGAAGACCTTGTCGGCGTCGTCGGGCGCCCACAGCATGCGCGGGTGGAACGGCGGGTCCTTGAGCGCCGGGCGGTGCAGCGCGCAGACCGCGGTGAGGTCGCCCAGGTCCATGCGCGCGGTGGAGCGCACCACCACGTCGTGGTCGACCTCGAAGTTCTCGATGAGGATGTCCAGGACCCGCCGCGGCATGTCGGCTTCGACCTGCAGCAGCGACAGGGCGCCGTAGCGCAGCTGCTTCAGGCCGCGGTCGACCGTCTCGAGCAGGTCGTCGGCCTCGTCCTCCTGGATCACCATGTCGGTGTCGCGGATGACGCGGAAGAGGTGCGCGCCCTCGACCTGGGTGCCCGGGAAGAGCGCCCGCACGTTGCGGCGGATGATGTCCTCGAGGAAGACGAAGGTCGTGCCCGGGAGCGGCGACAGCCCGGCCGGCAGCGGCACCAGCCGCGGCAGCATGCCCGGCACCTTGACGCGGGCGAACTTGATCCGGCCGCCGTGGCGGACCCGCACCGCCAGGTTCATGCTCAGGTTCGAGATGAACGGGAACGGATGCCCGGGATCGAACGCCAGCGGCGTCAGCACCGGGAACACCTGGGTCTCGAAGTACTCGGTCAGCCAGGCGTCGATGGCCGGGGTGTAGTCGGCGGGGTCCAGGAAGCGGATGCCTTCGGCCGCCAGCTGCGGCCGCAGCTCTTCCATCCAGGCCCGCGTCTGCTCGGCCATCTGCTCGCCGGCGCGGCCGCGGATCACCTCCAGCTCCTCGTCGGTGCTCAAGCCGTCGATCGAGGTGTCGTCGATGCCGGCGCGGAACTTCTTGAGCAGCGTGGCCACCCGGACCATGAAGAACTCGTCGAGGTTGGTGGCCGAGATGGCGAGGAACTTGACCCGCTCGAGCAGCGGGTGGGCCGGGTCGGACGCCTGGGCCAGCACCCGGCGGTTGAACTCGAGCCAGCTCAGCTCTCTATTGATATAGAGAGCGGGGCTGGCGAGGTCGTCGGGCGATACCGGGGCGGGGGCCTCGGCGGCGGGCGCCGGGTCGTCGGCAGGCCGGCGGCGGCGGGTTGGGCGGCTCGACGGCGCGCCGTCGGCGGGCCGATCGGGAGGGCTCAGCATGGCGCGCGGGCGGTCCATCACGACGCCCCGTCAGCATACCAAACGGCTCCGCGGCACCGGCCGTAACGATCGGGTAAAGCCACGCCGTCGTGGGAGATCCCGGTTCGCTCAGGACTCGAACCACAGCAGCACCGCCATGACCACGACGGCGGCCGTGACGACGCGCTGGATCCAGGCGTGTCCCAGGCGCACGGCCAGGCGGACGCCGACCAGGGCGCCGGCCACGTTGCCCAGGCCCAGGGCGATACCGGGGCCCCACCGCACCGCCCCCCCGGCGGCGAAGATCGCCAGCGACAGGGCGGTGAGCGCCAGCACCGTCAGCAGCTTCACGGCATTGCCGCGCAGCAGGTCCATGCCGGCCAGGCTCGTGGCGGCCAGGATGGCGAAGCCGATGCCGGCCTGGATGAACCCCCCGTACACGCCGATGAGCAGGAACCCCAGCACCATCGCGGGGTGCCAGGGCGACAGTAGAGCGGGGCGGTCGGCCGGCCGCGGCCGGGCGACCAGCGTCCACAGCGTCATCGCCAGCATCGCCAGGGCGAGCAGCCGGCGGAAGGCGAAATCCGAGACCTGCAGGGCCAGCCAGGCGCCGATGGCCGCGCCGGCCACCGCCGGCACGCTGGCCGCGCCGGCCCAGCGCCACTCCATGACGTTGGAGCGATGAAAACCCCAGACCCCGGCCAGATTCTGGGCCAGGACCCCGATGCGGTTGGTGCCGTTGGCATCGCCGGCCGGCAGCCCGAGGAAGATGAGCAGGGGCAGGGTCAGGAACGAGCCGCCGCCGGCGACGACGTTGAGGGCTCCCGCGACGACGCCGGCCGCGAACAGCCCCAGCAGCGGCAACGGTCCGGCGTCCACGCCGGATCAGTATAGTGAACGGTCGATGCGCACCCGCCGGCTCCTCATGGGTCTCGCCCTTGGCAGCACCGCCCTGGGCGTCGCGTTCGGCGCGGCGGCCCAGCCGCCGGCGCCGGCACCGCCCGCCGTCCAGTCGCCGCCCACCGAGATTTACCTGTCGCCGATGAAGTTCGGGCCGAACGGGCCGCTGGTCGGCCCGGCCCGCAACGTCACCGACAACCCCGGGCGCTACGACAACCAGCCGTTCTTCGGCTCCGACGGCCGGACGATGCTGTTCGCCTCGAACCGCGACGGCGCCCAGACCGACATCTACTTCCTCGAACTGCAGACCCGCCAGATGCGGCAGTTCACCCGAACGGCCGAGTCGGAGTACTCGCCCACGGTGATGCCCGACGACGCCGGTGTGTCGGCGATCCGCGTCGAGGCCGACGGCACCCAGCGGCTGTGGAAGTTCGGTGAAGGTGGCCGCGACGCCGCCGTCGTGCTGCCCAACGTGACGCCGGCCGGCTACCACGCCTGGATCGACGCCGGCCGGGTGGCGGTGTACGTGCTCGGCACGCCGGCCACCCTGCAGATCGTCGAGGTCGCGTCGGGGAGGGCGGAGATCGTGGCGCGCGACATCGGCCGCTCGCTGCTGCGCCGCCCGACCGGGACGGTGAGCTTCGTGGTGCGCGAGGGCGACGGCTGGATGGTCAAGGAATACGACCCGGCCAGCGGGCAGATCCGCCCGCTGGTGGCCGCCCTCGACGGCAGCCCCGACCGTGACGCGGCGTGGGGGCCCGACGGCACGCTCTTCATGGCTCGCGGCCACGAGGTGTTCGCGTGGCGCCCGGGGGCCGCGGACTTTCGCCTGGCTGGCGACCCTGGCGTCGGGCCGATCTCGCGGATGGCGGTGTCCCGCGACGGCCGCTGGATGGCCCTGGTGGTGGCGGAAGGGCAGAATTGACAACCTCTTAACGACCCCTCCGAGGCCGCGGGGGTACAATCGCGCGCATCGTCCGGATTCCCTCACCGCATCTACGCCGCCAGGCGAAGGAGGACACGCTATGTCGCTGACCCGTCGGCGACTCTTCACCGGGATGGTCGAGACCCCTCGCCAGGGCGAGTGGATCTCCGCGCGGGGCCGCGAAGCCGCGATGGCCGGCCACGCCGAGGCCCAGATGGCCGCTCCCGGCGCGAGGGTGATTCGCATTTCCAGCAACGAAAACCCGCTCGGCCCCGGCCAGCACGTGGTCGACGCGGTCATCGGCAAGTTCCCCGAGGCGGCGCGCTACCCGTTCAACGCCACCCAGAAGGAGGGCGCGCTCATCGCCGCCCTGGCCCAGAAGTTCGGGGCCAAGAACGAGAACCTGGTGCTCGGCCCCGGGTCGGGTGAACTGCTGACGCACGCGGTGCGGGCCTTCACCTCGCCCTCCAAGCCGCTGGTCACCGCCTGGCCGTCGTTCGAGAACCCGCGCGACACCGCCAAGAAAATCGGCACGCCGGTCAAGGAAGTCGGCTTCGACGGCCAGCTGCGCATCGACCTGGCCAAGATGGTCGAGGCGTCCAAGGGCGCCGGGCTGGTGTTCTTCTGCAACCCCAACAACCCCACCGCCACCGTGCACGGCAAGACGGCGGTGGCCGACATGGTCAAGGCGATCCGCGCCGCCTCGCCCGACACCGTCATCCTCATCGACGAGGCCTACCACGACTACGTCACCGAGCCGTCCTACGAGACGGCGATTCCGCTGGCGCTGTCGACGCCGAACGTGTTCGTCACCCGCACGTTCTCGAAGGCCTACGGCATGGCCGGACTGCGCGCCGGCTACGCCATCGGCCACGCCCCGACCATCAAGGCCGTCACCGCCTTCAAGATGCCTTACGGCGTCGGCACGCTGACCCTGGGCGGCGCCATGGTGGCGCTGGCCAACCAGAAGCACATCGACGCCGAGACCGCCCGCAACACCGAGGTGCGGGCCTTCACCGTCAAGGCGTTCGCCGATATGGGCATCACCGGCACCGACTCCAACACCAATTTCGTGTTCATGGAGATCAAGCGGCCGGCAGCCGGGTTCCGCGACGCCTGTCGCGAGGCCGGGGTGCTGGTCGGGCGCGACTTCCCGCCGTTCCACGACCGCTACTGCCGCGTCTCGATCGGCACGATGGAGGAGATGCAGCGGGCGGTGGCGGTCTTCAAGTCGGTGCTGGGCGGGGCGACCAACACGTCCCGGCAGGGGCGCTAGCCATGGCCCGGGTCAAGGAGGGTTCAGCCATGTCGCTGTCGCGACGTTCGTTCGTGCACACCATGGGCGCCGGCGCCGCCGGGCTCTGGATCGCCGGCCGCGGCCGCGAGGGGTCGCTCTTCGGCGGCACGCCGCTGCACGCGCAGGGGCCGGCGCCGTCGGTGATCCTGTCGAGCAACGAGAACCCGCTCGGCTGCCACCAGGACGTGCTGGCTTCGGTGCGGGCGGCGATGAGCGAGGCCGGCCGCTACCCGTTCGCCAATGCCTTCGAGGTCACCGAGCTGGTCGCGAAGAAGCACGGCGTCAAGCCCGAGAACGTGCTCCTGGGATCGGGCTCGACGCAGATCCTCCGCACCTCCACCCACGTCTTCACCTCGAAGACGGCCGGGCTGGTCGCGGCGATTCCCGCCTACGAGGAATGCGCCGACTACGCCCGCCTGATGGGCCACCCGATCACCGGCGTGAAGCTCACCAGCGACCTGAAGATGGACCTCGACGCGCTGCTGGCGGCGTCCAAGGGCGCCGGGCTGGTCTTCTACTGCAACCCGAACAACCCGGTGGCCACGGCGGTCACCGCCGCCGACACCCGCACCTACCTGACGGCGCTGATGAAGCAGTCGCCCGACACGACGGTGCTGGTCGACGAGGCCTACTTCGAGTACGGCACGATGGCCGGCTACGAGACCTTCATCCCGGCGGCGGTGGACAACCCACGGCTGGTCGTGGCGCGGACCTTCTCGAAGTGCTTCGGCATGGCCGGGCTGCGCATCGGCTACGCCATCGCCCACAAGGACACCATCGCCAAGATGGCCAACTGGGACGCCGTCGGCGCCATCAGCGTCATGGCCCTGGAGGGCGCCCGGGCGGCGCTGGCGGTGCCCGACAGCTGGGTCAAGGCCGAGCAGCAGCGCAACGCCGCCGCCCGCAGTTTCACCCAGAAGTGGTTCGCGGATCGCGGCTACACCCCGACCGACTCGCAGACCAACTTCCTGTTCGTGAACATCAAGCGGCCGTCGCGCGGGTTCCGCGAGGAGTGCCTCAAGGAAGGGGTGCTGGTCGCCCGCGACTTCCCGCCCTACGAGCAGACCCACGTCCGCATCTCGGTGGGGACCATGGCCGAGATGCAGAAGGCCGTCCAGGTGTTCGACCACGTCCTGGCGAAACCGGCCAAGGCGGCCGCCGCCTGACGACGCGGTTGAGGTAGACTCTGCACCATTGACCGGCCGGCGACGGCCGGCGACCGGACTGATCGAACCGGGCTTCTTTCCATCGACGCGTGCGGCGGCGGGAAGGGGCCCGGTTTCGTTTTTCACGGGAGGACGGGGCGACATGGATATCGATCGACGCGCATTTCTCGCGAGTGTCGGCGGCCTGGCGGCCGTGGAGGCCATGGACCCGGAAGCCCGGGCCGAGGCGCTCGAGCACTACATGATGGAGAAGCTCGACGAGGAGGCCGTCGGCGGCCTGACGCTCGTCGGCGGGGAAGCGCAGGTCGTCGCCGCGCCGCCCGACGCCACCATCCGCCGCGGCGCCGGCAGCCTGTTCGGCCCGCAGGGCCCGGCCGACAACCGCAAGATGGCGCAGCTGGCGCCGATGTCGGCCGCGCCGACGCTGCTCGAGTTCTACCAGAAGCGGTTCGCGCCGGCCAACCACGTGCTGCAGAGCGCCACCCGCGCCCTGAAGACCGGCATGAGCGAGGAGATCGTCATGGCGTGCCTGCTGCACGACGTGGTGCTCAACCTCATCAAGGTCGATCACGGCTGGTGGGGCGCGCAGATGCTCGAGCCCTACGTGTCCGAGAAGGTGAGCTGGGCGATCCGCTACCACCAGGCGCTGCGCTTCTACCCCGACTCGGCGCACGGCTACGAGTACCCCGAGCTCTACAACCGCATCTTCGGCAAGGACTACGAGCCGCAGCCGCACATCAAGGCCGCCTACGAGTACGCCCGCAAGCACAAGTGGTACTTCGAGGCCCGCATGGTCACCGTGAACGACCTCTACGCGTTCGATCCGAACGCGGTGGTCTCGATGGATCCGTTCATCGACATCATCGGCCGGCAGTTCAAGCAGCCCAAGGAAGGCCTGGGCTACGACAACAGCCCGACGGCGCACATGTGGCGCACGATGATGTTCCCCGACAACCCGCTCTAGGTGGCCCGCCGGCGGCAGGACGCGCGGGTCCTGTCGCCGGTCACCCCCGCCCGGCGCCACCCGCGCCTCGTGCCGCGCTATCCTGAACGAGATGTCCGCCGTCCGGTTCTTCCCCCTGCTCGCCGCGCTCGCCGCCGTCTGGCTGACCGCGGTCGGCGTGACCGCGCAGCGCAACGACGCCTTCCAGGAGTCGCGGCACCACCCGGCCCTGAACTACAGCGCGACGGCGCCGACCGACGTCGTGGCGCGCCTGAATGCGCGGCTGGCGTCTGGCGAGGTGACCCTCGACTACACGCCGGGGCCGCGCGGCTACCTGCCGGCGGTGCTCGAGGCGCTCGGGGTGTCGCCGACCTCGCAGGGGCTGGTCTACTCGCAGACCAGCTTCCAGGCCTCGCACATCTCGCCGGCCAACCCGCGGGCGATCTACTTCGGCGACGACGTGTCGGTGGCGTTCATCCGCGGTGCGCCGCTCATCGAACTCGCCGCGCAGGATCCGGCGCTGGGCACGGTGTTCTACCAGCTGTCGCAGACCGAGAGCCCGACGCCGCGCTTCAATCGCAGCGAGACGTGCCTGTCGTGCCACCTGTCGTGGGACACCCGGGCGGTACCGGGGCCGTTCGTGCTGACCACGTTTCCGCGCAAGAGCGATCGCGACTACGCCAACGGCGGGATGGTCGATCACCGCGAACCGCTCGACCGCCGCTGGGGCGGGTGGTACGTCACCGGCGACCGGGTGCCGCCGCGTCACGTGGGCAACGTGCCGCCGGTGGGGCCGCACGCCGCATCGCCCGAGCAGATGGCGCCGCCGCCGGTGCTGAAGACGCTGGCCGGGGCCGGACGGGTGCGCGACGAGGGCGACTACCTGACGCCGTACAGCGACGTGGTTGCCCTGCTCGTGCTCGAACACCAGCTCCACGCGATGAACCTGATGACGCGGGCCGCCTGGGAGTACCGGCTCGTGGCCTGGGGGTTGGCCGGCGGCGGCGGCGCGGCGGCGACCCACGTCTTGACCCCGCGCGAAGCCGACGCGGTGGACGAGCTGGCCGACTACCTGCTCTTCGTCGACGAGGTGCCGCTGGGCGTCGTGAAGGGCAGCAGCGGCTTTGCCGAGGACTTCGCGCGCCGCGGGCCCGCCGATGCCGCCGGGCGGTCGCTGCGCCAGCTCCAGCTCGACGGTCGGCTGATGCGCTATCCGCTGAGCTATACGATTTACTCGACGGCGTTCGAGGCCCTGCCCCCGCCAATGAAGCGCGCCGTCTACGAGCGGCTGTGGACCGTGCTCTCCGGCCGGGACACCAGCGCGAAGTACCGCCATCTCAGCCCGGCCGACCGTCAGGCGATCCTCGAGATCCTCCGTGCCACCAGGGCCGACCTGCCCGGCACCTTCGCGACGACTGCCGCCGCGCGCTGACCCTTTCCGCTGCGTCCCGGCGCGATCGGCACGCCGGTGTGCGGCACGTCCACCGGCGGCGCGCAGAACGCCGGTGTCACGCCATCGACGTGTGCGAGCCCGCGCGCGGTCCGCACCCGGTCGCGCCGCAGCCCGTCGCCGTCGAGGCCGGGGTGCCGCAGGCGCCGGTGCGCTTGACGTGAAAGTCGGACACGCCGCCGCGGGCGTCCAGGGCGACCGCGCAGCACGACACCAGCATGTCCCGCAGCTGCGCCCGGCCGCGTTGCACGCGCGACTTCATCCCCGAGAACGAGATCCCCAGCCGGCGCGCCGCCTCGGCCTGCGACACCCCCTGCAGTGACGTCAGCACGATCGCGGTGCGGTAGGGCTCGGCGAGCCGGCCGACCATGCCACTGAGGCACGGCGCCAAGTCGGCTTCCGCAGCGCGGTCGGCCGCCGGGTCGGGCTCGGCGGGCGGGTCGGTCTCGAGCGGGTCGGCGCGGCCGTCGCGGCGCAACCGCACCCGGAGGGCATCGCGCAAGCCGTTGCGCGCGATCTGGAACAGCCACGCCTCCGGGCGGTCGGTGCTGCGCAGCGTGGCCAGGCTTCTGATCACCCGGACGAACACGTCCTGGACCAGATCGTCGGGGTCGATCCCGGCCGGGACGCGACGAGCCAGGAACCGTCGGAGCGGGGGCCCGAACTCCGCCCACAACAGCGCCGCGTCGGTCGCCGCCGGCGCCGCGGCTCCCGCGTCGACCACGTCTGTCTGGCCTGTCTCCATCAGCGCCTCCGGCACCATACACCTCCTGCTCCCCGAAAGGTAAGACGCCGCGGGTGGCGGATGGACGCACGGCGCGCGCCCGCGCCGGCCCCCTGCGTCCATCACGTACGGCCGCCGTCATTCTGCGCGTCGGGTGACGCGTCGAATGTCCTCGCTCGGGGACAGACCGCCCGGCACTTGACGACTCGTTGACACAGGAGACGTGTGCCATGTTCCGTTTGCTTCTTGCTTCCGTGGCGGTCGCCGTCACCGCCGCTCCCGCCTTCGCCCAGTCACTCGGCACGTTCAGCTGGCAGCTGCAGCCGTACTGCAACGTCGTGTCCGTGAACGTCACCGGTGTGGCCGGGGTCTATACGGTCGAGGGGTTCGACGACCAGTGCGGCGCCGCCACCCGCGCACCGCTGACCGGCGTGGCCACGCCAAACCCGGACGGCACCATCGGCTTCGGCATGAATCTCGTCACCTCTCCCGGCGGCCGAGGTATCCATCTGGAAGCGCGCATCACGATGGGCGGCCTCACCGGACCGTGGACCGACAGCGACGGCAACACCGGGACGTTCGCGTTCAACCAGCGGACCGGCGGCAGTCCGCGGCCGGTGCCGACGGGTGCCGCCATGATCCCGCCGGCGTTCGGACTGCAGGCCGACGGCGGTTTCCTGGCCGCGGGCGCGGTCGACGCCGGCACCATTCCGGCGTCGGGCCCCGGCACCCGCATGATGTGGTTTCCCAAGCGGGCCGCGTTTCGGGTCGGCTCGACCACCAACGACTCCTGGGACGAGCTGAACGTCGGCCGGCACAGCGCCGCCTTCGGCCACGACACCATGGCGACCGGGGACGGCGCCGTCGCCTTCGGTTTCCAGACCTCGGCCGGCGGCACCAAGAGCTTCGCCGCGGGCCATCAGGCCAAGGCCCGCGCCTCGCAGAGCGTCGCGTTCGGCACCAATACCCTCGCCGACGGCAACGAGAGCGTCGTGTTCGGTTCCAGCACCTACACGGCGGGACAGGCCGCGTTGGCCGGCGGCTTCGAGTCCGAGGCCTGGGGAGCCCGAAGCCTCGCGTTCGGGTACAAGGCGGTGGCGTCTGGCGACGAGAGCATCGCCCTCGGCGGCGATGCCGCGCAGCAGATCGGCGTGCGCGCCGCCGGCCCCCGCTCGGTGGCGATTGGCGTCGGCGTGGTCGCCGACGGCGCCTACAGCGTCGCGATTGGCACCCACGCCGGGACGTCGGCCGGCGCGACCGGCTCGTTCGTCTACGCCGATCGCTCGTCGGCCACCCTGTTCCGATCCCTCACCGCGAACGAGTTCGCGATTCGTGCGGCCGGCGGCACGGCGTTCTACTCGAACCCGGACCTGACCGCCGGCGTGCGGCTGGCGCCCGGCGCCAGCGCGTGGTCGTCGCTGTCGGACGTGAACAGCAAGGAGAACTTCCGCGACCTCGACGGCGACGACCTGCTCGCCAGGCTCGCCGCGATGCCGATTCGCGAGTGGAACTACCGGATGCAGGATGCCGGCGTCCGGCACGTCGGGCCGACGGCGCAGGATTTCCATGCCGCGTTCGGGCTGGGCGAGGATCCGTTGCGCATCAGCACCATCGACGCCGACGGGATCGCGCTGGCGGGCGTGGGCGCCCTCGCGCGCGAGCACGCCGCCCTCGAGGCCGAGCTCGCCGTCCTGCGCGCCGAGCTGGCCGCGCTGCGCGAGCTGGTGGTGGCGGCGCCGGCAGGAGGCGCGGGGGTGCGCTGAGCCTCACCGTACGTGGAAACGGGCCGTGGACATCCACGGCCCGTCTCCGGTAGGACCTGACCGCCAGCCCCTGGCGGCCAGACGCTGTTCGGGCGTCAGCTGATCATCACCCGGCGCACGTGCTGCGCGTTGTGCTCGAGGAACGACTTCTTGTTCTCGAGCTCCTTCTCGGTCGGCTGGACCAGCCCGTTGGCGTCGGTGACCCGCGACACGATGGTGTGCTCGCCGGGGGTGGCGCCGTTCCAGTCGAAGTGGAACAGCTTCCACGAGAACCTGCTGTTCTGCTTGTCCCATGTGGCCGGCTGCCACGGGCCGTCGTCCACCTTCACCTCGACCGACTTCATCGGCGTGCCGTCGTTCATGGCGATGCCGACCACCTTGTGGGTGCTGCCTTCCTTGGTGACGCGGGCGACGAACGACTTGAGCTGCAGGTGGGTGACGGCGCTCTCCATCCACTTCATCTCGCCGTTGACCATCTCGCCCTTGACGGTGCGATACCAGCGGGCCTGGTACTTGCCGAGGTAGGGGTCCTGCTGGACGACGATGTCCGACAGCCACTTGACGTTGGCGACGCCGTACCAGCCCGGCACGATCAGGCGCAGCGGGAAGCCCTGGTGGCGGGTGAGCGGCTCGTCGTTGTAGGCGTAGGCCACCAGCGGCTCGGGCGACAGCGCCTTGTCGCGCGGCATGCTGCGGCCGAACTGCTGGTCGAGGCTGTATTTCTGCGTCCGCCACTCGACCTCTTCGACGCCGTGGTCGGCGCCGAGGAAGACGAACTCGCGGGCGTTGTCCTTGACGCCGACGGTCTTGAGCAGCGCCGCCAGCGGCACGCCGGTCCACTTGCCGTTGCTGCACAGGCCCTGGATCGGCGCCCGGTTGCCCGAGCACTCGAAGCCGAACATCACCTCGCCCTTGGGCATGGCCTTGAGGTCGGCCATCGAGAAGTCGCGGGCGCGGTTGACCAGGCCCGACACCTTCAGCTTGAAGGTGGCCTCGTCGAGCACCGGGTGCCCGTAATGCTGCGTGGTGAAGAACTGGTCCTTCGGGGTGGTGAAGGAGGTGAGCGTGCGGGTGTCGAACAGCCGGCGGTCGGGCGCCGGGGTGGCGTTGAAGGCCTCGGGGAATTCGAGGAAGGGGACGACGGTGGCGCCTTGCGCCAGCGCCGGCAACACCCACTCCGGCACGCCGATCATGCCGAGTCCGGCTGCCGCCAATCCGCCGCGAAGAAGGTCCCGCCGAGTGTGCTGCACGTCCATGATCAGCCCTTTCAGAATGGCCCGCTAGCCTGCCTTGAGCGCATTCACAGTAGCGCGCCTGCCGGGCGTCCTGCAAGCGATTTGCGGGCAACGACTTGCGACGATTCGCGACGTCCCGCGACGAGCCGCACCAGGGACTCGAGGGTGCAGTAGACCGCGCCGATCCACACCGGCGGGTTGGTGGTGGTGAGGCCGAACCACGGCTCGACGGTGACGTAGCGCCAGCCGCCGAGCGCGGTGCCGTAGAGCTCGATGGCGAGCGCGACGAGAAACAGGGTGGCGCACAACCGGCGGTTGCCGCTCACCGCCAGGTAGCCGAGAAAGGCCAGGCACCACGGGATGCCGAACGTGTCCAGGCCGGTGGCGGCTGCCGCCACCGCGTAGACGACGAAGCCGGCGCCGACCGCGCCCGGCAGCCAGCCGGGCGCCGCCCGCCCCAGCCGGCTGGCCGCGGCGTAGACCAGGGCATGGCCCGGCGGGATGAAGAGCGGCAGGTTGTGGAGCCGGTACTCGTAGAGGCCCCAGACGTCCTTGAGGAACACCTCGCCCGAGGTGGCCAGCACCACGCAGGCGGCCAAGGCGCGGCGCTCGGCCGCGCCGGCGCCGGCGGCGATCCACAGCAGCACACCCCAGGTCCACAGCGACACCACCGGCTGCGCCCACCACGCCGCCGAGGCGTCGAGGGGGATGCCGACGGCGAGGGTGGCCAGCGCCAGCGGCACCACCGCCCGGCGCGCCGCCTCGTGGTCGCCGACCGCGGCCAACGGTCCGGCGGTTGCGTCCACGTCCATCGCCCCGGGATTATACGAACGCATGGCCACCTTCACCGACTACCTGTGGTTCACCACCGCCCGCCGCCAGGAGTTCGTCCGCATCACCGACGAGGTCCGCGCCATCGTGCAGAAGAGCGGCATCACCGACGGCATGGTGCTGGTGTCGGCGATGCACATCACCGCGGCCGTCTACGTCAACGACTGGGAGGACGGGCTCATCCACGACTTCCAGGTCTGGCTCGAGAAGCTCGCGCCGGCCGGCCTGCCATACCGGCATCACCAGACCGGTGAGGACAACGCCGACGCCCACCTGAAGCGCACGCTGATGGGTCACCAGGTGATCGTGCCGATCACCGCTGGCGACCTCGATCTGGGGCCGTGGGAACAGCTCTTCTACGCCGAGTTCGACGGCCAGCGCCGCAAGCGGGTGGTGGTGAAGGTGATGGGAGAATAGGCGACCAGATGGATCTGGTCGCCGACCTCGCCCTCGTCCTGCTCGCGGCCCTGGGCGGCGGGTTCCTGGCCCAGCGGCTCGGCCAGCCGCTCATCGTCGGCTACATCCTGGCCGGGGTGATCGTCGGGCCGTTCAGCGTCGGGCCGTCGGTGGACAACACCCACGACATCGAGCGGCTGGCCGAGCTCGGCGTCGAGCTGCTGCTCTTTTCGCTCGGCCTCGAGGTGTCGTTCGGCGAGCTGGCGCCGGTGCGGCGGGTGGCGCTCATCGGCGGGGTGATCCAGATCCTGACGACCATCGCGCTCGGCGTGGGGCTGGGCGTCGGCCTGGGCTGGGAGTGGCAGCCGGCGCTGTGGTTCGGCGCCATCATCTCGCTGTCGAGCACGATGGTGGCGCTCAAGACCATCCAGGCTCAGGGCCGGCTCGGCACGCTGTCGAGCCGGGTGATGCTCGGCATCCTGGTGGTGCAGGACCTGGCGGTGGTGCCGCTGATGATCGTCCTGCCCGAGTTGAGCGACCCGGCCGGCGGGCTGTTCAAGGTGGCGGTCGCCGCCGGCCGCGCCGCGCTGCTGCTCGGCGTCATCGTCTTCTCGGCCACCCGGGTGGTGCCGCGCCTGATGGCCTGGGTTGCCCAGTGGAACTCGCGCGAGCTGTTCTTCCTCGCCACGATCAGCCTGGCGGTGGGCGTCGGCGTGCTGGCGGGACAGGTCGGCCTGTCGATGGCGATCGGCGCCTTCGTGGCCGGCCTGGTGGTCAGCGAGTCCGAATACGCGCACCAGGCGCTCAGCGACGTGGCGCCGCTGCGCGACCTGTTCGGCATGCTGTTCTTCGTCTCGGTCGGCATGCTGCTCGACCCGGTCCGCCTGTGGGACCAGCTCGGCGCGCTCTCGGTGGTCGTCGCTGCGGTGGTGGTGGGGAAGGCGCTCATCCTCGCCGCCGTCGTCCGCGCCTTCGGCTACTGGAACGTGGTGCCGCTGGCCGTCGGCCTCACCCTGTTCCAGGTCGGCGAGTTCGCCTTCGTGCTGGCGCGGGTCGGCCTGACCAGCGGGGCACTGTCGGCCGACGTCTACAACCTGGCGATGAACGCCGCGGTCGTGACCATGGTGCTGACGCCGGTCGTCTCCGGCTACGTGCCGGCGCTCTACGAGCGGCTGTGGCCCAAGCGCAGCCGCGAGACCTTCGAGGCCATCAACCTGCCCGAGCACGGGCTGCGCGATCAGGTGGTGATCTGCGGCGCCGGCCGGGTCGGTCGCAGCATCGCCGATGCCCTGCATCCGCTCGGCCTGCCGTTCGTGATCGTCGAGTCGGACGACCGTCGGGTGCAACAGGCGCGTCGGGCCGGGCTGCCGGTGATCTACGGCGACGCCACCCAGCCGGTGGTGCTCGACGCGGCCGGCGTCGAGCACGCCCGCGCCATCCTCGTCACCGTGCCGGCGTTCCCCGACGTGCGCGCCATCGTGTCGGCGGCCCGGGTGGTCCGCGCCGACGTGCCGATCATCGCCCGTGCCGACGGCATCGAGGCGGTCCGCGCCCTCTACGGACTCGGCATCCAGGAAGTGACCTCGCCCGAGTTCGAAGCGGCGATCGAGATGGCCCGGCAGGCGCTGCTGCGCTTCAACGTCCCGGCGCAGGAGATCCTGACCGTGGCCAGCGCCATCCGCCACGAGCGCTACTCGCACAGCGGCGAGTCGCCGCTGGCGCTGATGTCGCAGATCGGCGAGATTGCCCGCCAGCTCGACTTCACGTGGGTGAGCGTGCCGACCGGCAGCCCGCTCGACGGGCGGACGCTGGCCAGCCTGCGGCTGCGCTCGACGACCGGCGTGTCGGTGGTGGGCATCATCCGCGAGGGCCGACTCATCTCGAATCCGGATGGCGACTCGGTACTCGAGCGCGGCGACCTCGTGGCCGTGCTCGGCACGCGCGATCAGATCGCCCGCTTCGACCAGGCCCGGCGGCCGGTGGCCGGCTGACCTCGGATCGCGCGACAGCTCGCGACGTGCTGCGACATCGCGAGACCGTCGGCAGCGGTGAACCTCCATTCACGCAACGGTTTGACAACCTTTTAACAACTGCGTGGTGGACCCCTCGGTACGATCCGGACATCGCGGCTCGCTCGTTGTCACGTCCCCCCGGCGTGCCGGGCGTGCGGGCGCCGGGGCTGCTGTGTTCTACCGAGTACACCTCACCCAGATCGACGGACGCACGTGGCACGTGCGCATGCCGGACTTCCCGCCGGTGCGGACCAGCGCGCCGACGCGCAGCGAGGCTCTGCAGCGGGCCGCCGAGGCCGTGCTCGGCGTGATTGGCGACCACGTTCGCGCCCGACAGCCGATTCCCGCGGGCAGCACGATGCCGCCGCCGGGGCCGGCGGTGCGGGTGCCGGCGCTGGTGGCCGCGAAGGTCGCGCTGCACAACGAGATGCGCCGCCGCGGCCTGCGCAAGAGCGCGATGCGCCAGCGCCTCAACTGGCACCGCCCGCAGATCGATCGCCTCCTCGACGTGCGCTACGCCTCGAAGATGGACCAGGTCGAGAAGGCGTTCGACGCCCTGGGGCTCGAACTGGTGGTGGCGGCGCGGCCGGCGTCGCGGCGCCTCGGGAAGGAACCGACCGGCGACGGTCAGACCCGGTAGCTGACGTAGTAGACCATCCGGTCGGACAGGCGCACGAAGACCAGTGCCGCCGCGTCCACCCCGTCGTGCAGCTCGACGGCGTGGCGATACACGAAGTAGCGCTCGGTCTTGAGTGCTGTCGCGGTGGGGAACCACGGGATCTCGTGCGCGGGCACGGCGAAGTCCAGCGCATCCGCCGTCAAGGTATCCAGACGATCGCCGCGCGACCACCGACGCCGCGGCCATTCGGCCAGCATCGACCCGTCCAGTTCGTACTCGTGCACCTCGGTGACGCGGATGGCGTACGCTTCGAGGTGGTCTGCGAGCAGCGGGTGCTTCGAGCGGTAGCTGTGCACCACCTCGGCGATCCGGTGGTCTCCCAGTTCGGACCAGTTCAGGACGAACCGCACGTCGTTGGTACTGGCGAAGTCGACACGGGGCGTGGCCCCGACCGCCAGGGCATGGACGAGCAGACCGGCGTGGGCGGCCACGAGCGCCAGGCTGAACGCGCCCCAGACGGCGAGCACGGCGACGAGGGTGGACGGCAGGGCAGGCAGGGCAGGCAGTCGCATGTCGGCGAGTCTGGCCGACCGCGGACGGCAAGTCTTGAGCGGGTGCACGGGCCGGCATCACCGTCCGATGAGCGGGCGGTGAGATCCGCGGCGCCGTGCTGCCAGACCGGCCGTCGCGCCGACGTCGCGGGACCGGCCGCGCCGGCGTGCTACGATTGAGGGCTCACGCGTCAGCGTCCCCGTCGTCCAGAGGCCTAGGACGTGGCCCTTTCAAGGCTAAAACACGGGTTCGAATCCCGTCGGGGACGCCACATCTCCACGGTCCATTCCGCCTGAACGCCACGTCGGCCTGCTGACGTCGCGACCCCTCGCGCCGGCCTTGCACCCGTCACCCGCTGTGGCGCGGCCCAGGCCGTATACTCCACCGACCGTGCGCCGCGTCCTGCTCATCTGCACATTGCTGTGGCTCGCCGCCGCGCGGCCCGCCGCCCAGTCGCCCGACGTGCTGCGCTGGGGCGGCGATTCCGAGGGCGGGGCGCCGTTTGTCGAGGCCGACCCCAACGACCCGACGGTGCTGCGCGGCTTCGACGTCGAGGTGGCGGCGCTGCTGGCCGAGGCCCTGGGCCGGCGGCCCCAGTTCGTCCAGGCCGCCTACGCGTCGCTCGACCAGTCGGTCAAGCGGGGCGACTTCGAGGTGGCGCTGAGCGGCGTCGAAGACTCGCCGGCCAAGCGGGCGGAGCTGGCCGTCAGCGTCCCCTACTACCAGTTCCGCGAAGTGATCACGGTGCGCGAGGCCGACCGCGACCGCTTCCGGACCCTGCAGGACCTGGCCGGCCGCAAGGTGGCGACGCTCGGCGGCACCCTGGCCTGGGAACTGCTCACCGCCGCCCAGGCCGAGCACGGCATCGAGCCGGTGTCCTACGACGACGACGTGCACCCCTACACGGACCTGGCCATCGGCCGCGTCGACGCCGTGCTGCTCGACCACGTGATCGCCGAGCGCGGCATGCGCCGGCAGCCGGGGCTGGCCACCCATCCCGAGGCGGTGGCGATCGGCTTCTACGTCGCCCTGCTGGCGCCCGAGCAGACGGCGTTGCGCGACCAGGTGAACGAGGCACTCCGGGCGGCGATGGCCGACGGCCGGCTCGAGGCGATTTTCCGCCGCTGGAACGTCTGGAACGACGATCAGCGCGAGCTCTACTCGCGCGTGCTCGGCGGCGCCGACTCGCTGCTCGGCGAGGCCGGCAGCGCGGCGCCGGCCGTCCCGCCGTCGCGCTGGGAGCTCACCGTCCGCTATCTGCCGTCGCTGCTGCGCGCCGCCGTCATCACCCTGGTGCTGTCGTGCGTGGCGATGGCGCTGGCGGTCGGCGTCGGCGCCGCGGTGGCCGTCGGGCGCGTCTACGGCGGCGGCTGGCTGCGCGCGCTGCTCACCGGCTGGGTGGAGGTCGTGCGCGGCACCCCGGTGCTGCTGCAGCTCTTCGTCCTCTACTACGGGCTGGCGTCGGTGGTCCGGCTGCCGCCGTTCCTCGCCGCACTCCTTGGTCTCGGCCTCAACTACGCTGCTTACGAGGCCGAGATCTACCGGGCGTCCCTCGAGGCGGTGCCGCGGGGCCAGCTCGAAGCGGCGCGGACGCTCGGCTTCAGCACCTGGCAGACGCTCAAGCTCATCCGCGGCCCGCAGGCGTTCCGCTACGCCCTGGCGCCAATGACCAACGACTTCGTCGCCCTGCTCAAGGACTCGTCGCTGGTCTCGGTCCTCACCGTCGTCGAGCTCACCAAGCAGACGCAGATCTTCGCCACCAACATGGGCTCCTGGGCGATCCCCGGAGCGCTCTGCGCGGTACTCTATCTGGCGATGTCGTGGCCGCTGGCCCGGCTGGCCCGGCGGCTCGAACTGCGATGGAAGGCACCCACGCCATGACCACGCCCGTGCTCACCGTGGAGGGGCTGCGGCTGGCCCGCGGCACCCGCGAGATCCTGCGCGGCCTCGACGTCGGGGTCGAGCGCGGCGAACTGGTGGCGCTGATGGGCCTGTCCGGGTCCGGCAAGACGACGGCGCTGCGCGCCGTGGCCGGGCTCGAGGCGTTCTCCGGCGGGCGCATCACCGTGGACGGCCACACGCTCGATGCCGGCGGCGCGCACCACGCCGGGCTGCATCGCAAGGTCGGCATGGTGTTCCAGTTCCACTGCCTGTGGGAACACCTCAGCGCCGGCGAGAACGTGTGGCTGGCGCCGGTGCACGTCTACGGCTCGCTGCCCTCGGAGGCGCAGGCGCGGGCGCGCGAGCTGCTCGAGGACCTCGGCGTCGGCCATCGCGAGCGGGCGCTGCCCGGCGAGCTGTCCGGCGGGGAAGCGCAGCGGGTGGCGATCGCCCGCGCGCTGGCCGCCGATCCCAAACTGCTGCTGATGGACGAGCCCACGGCGTCACTGGACCCGGCGCGGCGCGGCGAACTGGGCGAGACGCTGCGCCGGCTGGCGGCCACCGGCCGCAGCCTGCTCCTCACCTCGCACGACGACGACTTCGTGCGCGACTTCGCCGATCGCGTTCTGGTGATGGCCGACGGCCAGGTGGTGGAGCAGGGCCACCCGCGGACGGTGCTGACCTCGCCCAGCCACGAGGCCACCCGCCGGCTGCTCGACCTGCGCGCCGCGCCGACCAGCGCCGCCGGCTGACGCTGCCAGCGGGCCGGCCGGCCCGGGTACAATCGAACCCGACGGGCCCCTAGCTCAGTGGTAGAGCATCTGACTTTTAATCAGGTGGTCCTGGGTTCGATCCCCAGGGGGCCCACCAGTCCCTCCGATCGTGCGCGGTGCTGACGGTGCCGCCCACCCCGACACCTGCGAAGAGCGTTCCGACGCTGCGCGCCGAGTGGCGGCCCGTTGCCGGCCTGACGGCGTGGTTCGCGTTCGTCGCCCTGGCCATCGTCGCCTGGCGCGACGTGCCGGTCATCGACGACTGGACCTACGCCTGGAGCGTCGAGCAGCTGCTCGCACACGGCCGGCTGCAGGTGCTCGACTGGAGCGCCGTCTATCCGCTCGGCCATGCGCTGTGGGGGGCGGGCTGGTCGCTCGTGCTCGGCTTCTCGTTCGGCGCGCTTCGCCTGTCCACGCTCGCGCTCGGCGCGGTGGCGGCGGCGGCGCTCTACTTCCTGCTGCGCGAACTCGGCGCTGCGCCCCGGCTGGCGCGGTTCGGCGCCGCGGTGCTGGCGGTCAACCCGGCGTTCGTGCTGCTCAGCAGCTCCTTCATGACCGACGTGCCGTTCGTGGCGTTCACGCTGCTGGCGCTGCTCGGCTACGTGCGTGCGGTTCGGCGCGCCGACGTCCGCTGGGTGTGGTGGGGAGGCGTGTGGGCGTGCCTCAGCTGCCTGGATCGGCAGGTCGGCGTGCTGACGCCGATTGCGGCGCTGCCGCTGCTGATCTCGCCAGCGCCCGGGCTCCGCCGCCCGGCAGTGGCCGTCGCGCTCGTCACGACGTGGCTGGTCATGCTCGCCGGCGCTGCCGGCGTCGCCGCCGCGATCGGCACGACCGGCGAGCAGCGCACGCTCCTCGCCGCCCTTGGCTACCTGACGTCGTTGCCGGCGGACCGGTATCTCGCCTACTCGCTGACGGTGCTCACCGCCGTGGCGTTCTTCGCCTTGCCGGCGCTGGTCGTGCTCTCCGCCGCGTCGGCCACCTGGCGGCGGGCCGCCTTGCCGATCGCCGTGGCGGCGCTGGCGACGGTGATGCTCGCGGTGAACGGCGAGATCCCGTTGCCACTGCGCCCCGGCGGGACGTGGACCCTCCTCGAACTCGGCGGGCCGCGGCAGCTCGTGCCGGGTGCCTGGTCCGCGGCGGCGCCACCGTGGATCGAGCACCTGTTGCGGGCGGCCGGCGTCGTCGCCTTCGGCCTGGCCGTGCTCGCGGTGGGACGACGCCCCGCCGCCCTCGACGCTCCGTCGCGGCCGCGCCCGGGCGCGGTGGCGGCCGCGCTCGGCGATCCGCGCGCGCCGCTCCTGACCTACCTGGCGGCCTACGTCGTGCTCGTCAACGTGCTGTGGTTCTTCAACGATCGCTACGTGCTGGTGCTGCTGCCGGTGCTCGTCGCGCTGGCCCTGGGCCGGGCGACGGTGCCCACCGTCGGACTGCGTGCCGGCTGGGCGCTCGCCGCCGTCTACGCCGTCGTCGCCGTGGTCGGCACGCGCGACACGCTGCGCTTCCACGAGGCGGTTCGCGACGAGTGGCAGGCGCTCGTCGATGCCGGCGTGCCGCCGGGGGACATCGACGCCGGCTACGTGTGGAACGGCTGGATGCTCTACGCGCACCCCCAGAACCTGCGGCCCGGCGAGGGGCGCGACAGCGTACCGTGGATCACCTCGCGACGTCGCCTGCCGTTCACCATCGCCAAAGCGCCGCTCGAGGGCTACGACGTCGCCCGGCAGGTCGAGTGGCGCGGCGATGCGCCGTGGCCGGGGCCCGATCGCCTCTACGTCCTGCGCCGGCGCGAGGTGCCGCCGCCGGCGAGGCGGCCGGCGGGCTGACCGTCAGGCGTGCGCGACCGTCAGGCGTGTGCGGCCGGCGGGCGGGTGCGGCCGGCCAGGACGGTGCGCAGCAGCGACAGCCCGGCGTAGAGGACCACCACGACCACCAGCCAGCGGATGGTCGCCAGCTCGAGGCTCTTGACGACGTAGGCCGCCACCAGCACGCCGGGGATGCCGCCGAGCGTCATGCCCAGCGCGGCCTGGCCGTCGTACTTGCCGGCGCGCGCGAACTGCAGGCCGGCCATCGGCAGCATGTAGGCGGCCGAGCCCATCATGATCGGGAAGGCCGAGCGCGGATCCATGCCCATCAGGCTGAACACGATGAGGCTGGGGGCGTAGCTGCCGATGCCGAGCGCGTTGAAGACGCCCAGGATGAAGTTCACGGCCGAGGCGGCGGCGAGTTGGGCGCCCGAGAACCCGATCGCCGTGCCGCCGCCGGGGATCCACTCCAGGTTGGTCAGCGTCATCAGCACCGACCCGATGAGCAGGGCCAGGCCCATGCCGAGCTGGATCGGCCGCCGCGGCAGCGCCGAGACGATGCGGGCGCCGACGAACCCGCCGGTGGCGCCGATCGGCACCATCACCAGCAGCGTGAGCGGATCGACGGCGATGGCGACGACGAAGGCGAAGGCTTCGACGGCCACCGGCACCGACGAGCCGACGTTCAGCGTCCCGGGGATCCACTCGTCGCGGACCAGCTTGAGGGCCCGGAACGCCGCCGTGGTCGGCGCGTAGTTGCCGATGCCGAGCGTGTCGAAGAACAGCGGCACGGCGCCGAGGGCCAGGTGGACCGGAGTCGGGCGGGGATGGGGATGGCCCTGGCGGGCGCTCCGCCACCAGGCGGCGACGAACGTTGCGGTCACGACGGCCAGGCCAAGGAGCAGCAGTGGAATCGGCGCGAGCATCGGCGCGCCATCTTCGACCGGCGGACGGCCACGCCGCAAGCCGGCAGATCGGGTAGACTCCCGGCGATCTGCCCGCAGGAACCTGTCCGGAGGGAGCCATGCCGCACGTTCCGGTGACGCGCTCGATGCTGTTGCCCGGTCTCGTCGTCCTCGCCGCCGCCACCGCCGCCGGCGCCCAGACGCCGCCGTCAGCCCCGGCGCTCGACTTCCAGACCTTCGCCACCAGGGTGCAGCCGCTGTTCCTGGCCAAGCGCGACGGCCTGATGACGTGCGTGACCTGCCACAACGGCAAGGTGGGCACCCGCCTGCAGCTCGACCCGTTGCCCGAGGGGGCGACGACGTGGAGCGAGGAGGCGGCGCGGAAGAACTTCAAGTCGGCGTCGTCGCTGGTCGTCCCCGGCTCGCCCACCACCAGCCGGCTGCTGCTGCACCCGCTGGCCCGCGACGCCGGCGGCGATGCCTTCCACGGCGGCGGCAAGCACTGGCAGTCGCAGACCGATCCCGAGTGGCAGGTGCTCGCCTCGTGGGTGCGCGGCGGCCGGCCGATGCCGACCACGGCCGCGACACCGTCGGGCACGGCGGTGCGGATCATCCAGACCAACGCCGCCGGCGACGGCGCCCACCTCATCGACCCGACGACCAACCTGGTCACCGCGGTGCTCAAGGGCGTCGAGATCCCGCACGGCGTGACCAGTTCGCCCGACGGCGCCCGCCTCTACCTCTCCAACGAGGTGCGGCACACGCTCGACGTCGTCGACGCCAGGACGCTGGCCGTCACGGCGCGCATTCCGCTCAGCGGGCAGCCCAACAACGTCAGCGTCACCCGGGACGGCCGCAAGGTCTACGTCGGCATCCGCTCGGCGCCCGGCGCCCTCGACGTCATCGACACCGTGGCCCTGAAGAACATCAAGACGGTGCCGACCAAGGGCGGCATCCACAACGTCTACGTCACCCCGGACAGCAAGTGGGCGGTGGCCGGGTCGATTCCCGATCGTACCATCAGCATCGTCGACACCGCCACCGACACGCTGGCGCGCACGATCCCGATGTCGGCGGGCATCCGCCCGATGGCCTTCACGACCAATCCGGACGGCTCGACGAAGACGATCATCGTGCAGCTCTCGGACTTCCACGGCTTTGCCACCGTGGACTTCGCCACCGGCAAGGAGACGGCCCGCGTCGAACACCCCGACATTCCCGGCGAGCACCCGCACCGCGACGGGCTGCAGGGCGCCCCGGCGCACGGCCTGGCGGTGTCGCCGGACGGCACCCGGCTGTGGTCCACCAGCAAGGTGTTCGGCTACGCCTACGTGCACAGCCTGCCGGACCTGAAGGAAGTGGGACGGGTGTTCGTCGGCCAGCACCCGGAGTGGCTGACCTTCACGCCCGACGGCAAGTACGTCTACGTGGCGGCGGCCGGCGACAACGCCGTGTTCGCCATCGACGCGGCAACGCTGAAGGAAGTGGCGCGGATTCCGGTGGGGCAGGTGCCGAAGCGCAACGCGACGGCGGTCTTGCAGGTGGCCAGGTAGTCGACGGGCCAAGGCCGGTCGCCCTCGTCGGTACGACCGGCCCAGGCTCGCCAAAGCGGCCTCGACGAAGCGGCCTCGCCGAAGCGGCCTCGCCGAAACGGCCTCGCCGAAGCGGCCTCGCCGAAGCGGCCTCGCCGAAACGGCCTCGCCGAAGCGGCCTCGCCGAAGCGGCCTCGCCGAAGCGGCCTCGCCGAAGCGGCTCCGCCGCGAAGGCGGGGAGCCTACATCGTGGTGAAGGCCAGCGTGGCCTTCTTCGTCTCCCACTGCATCGTCAGCACCCCGCCCTTGCCGGCCGGGTTCTTGTCGATGGCGATGGTGAACTGCTCGACCGGGACCGCCAGCGCCTCGACGCGCATGTCGACGCGGCCGAGATCCTGTCCCTGGGTGTACTCAGTGCCCCACTGGCCGACCTGCCGGTTGACGATGAGCTTCCAGCTCTTGTCGTCGACCAGCGAGTAGAGCGAGTACTTGCCGGGGTTCAGGTGCAGCGGCCCCAGCATCAGCATCTTGTCGGTCTCGAGGATGGTCGCCTCGTCGGCGCCGGTGCGCCACACCTGGCCGTAGGGCACCAGGCCGCCGAAGATCTTGCGGCCCTTCACGTAGGGCCGTCCGTAGGTGATCGTCACGTTGGCGCCATCGACGACGCCCTTCACGGTCTCGTGCGGGCTGGCGCGCTTCTGCTGGGCGGCGACGAGGGCCGCCCCGGGCACGGCGAGGACGGCGGCGATGGCCGCGGCAATCAGGGCACGACGATGGGTCACTGGACTCTCCTTGGTTGAGACGGGTGCGACGGCGTGCGCCGGCCGACCGGGCACAGCCTTATGACTATAGCCTCCCACCGACGGTTTCCCGCCGGTCAGAGGATGCGCTTGCCGAGCGCCGACAGCGCCAGCTCGGCCGCCAGCTCCGCCGTGGTGTTGCGGACGTCGAGGGCCGGGTTCACCTCGACCAGGTCGAGCGCCACCAGGCGGCCAGATTCGGCCACCGCCTCCATCACGAAATGCGCCTCGCGATAGTCGAGGCCGCCCTTCACCGGCGTGCCGACGCCGGGCGCGATCGTCGGGTCGCAGACGTCGAGATCGAACGACACGTGGATGCCGCCGGTGCCGGCCGACGCGGCGGCGATCGCCCGATCCATCACCCCGGCGATGCCGAGCCGATCGACGTCCTTCATCGTGAAGGCGTGGACGCCGGCGGCCTTGACGATGTCCTTCTCGCGGTCGTCCAGGTTGCGCAGCCCGACCAGCACGGTGTGCTCGGCGCGGACCGCCGGACCGGGTCCGCCGATGCGGGCCAGTTCCGCGGGTTCGCCGCCGAGCAGGGCTGCCAGCGGCATGCCGTGGACGTTGCCCGAGGGCGACGACTGCGGCGAGTTGATGTCGGCGTGGGCGTCCACCCAGATCACCCCGAGCGGCTGCTGGCGGGTCGCCATCCACGCGGCCGTCGCCGCCACCGAGCCGGCGCCGAGGCTGTGATCGCCGCCGAGCACGATCGGCAGCGCGCCCTCGTGCAGCGACGCCAGCGCGGTCTGATAGAGCTTCTGGCAGACCCGGGCGATCTCGCGCACGTAACGCTTGCGCGGGTCGCCGGGCCCCTTGAGCTCGGGCAGCGGCGACGGGACATCGCCCTTGTCGGTCACCGCCACGCCGAGCGCGGCGAGCTGGTCGGCGAGGCCGGCGATCCGCAGCGCCGACGGGCCCATGTCGACGCCGCGCCGGTTGCCGCCCAGGTCGAGCGGGACGCCGATGAGATGTGCGTGTGGCATTGGAGTCCCCGAACTGCCGCTGCGGGCGCCTGCCCAAAAACGACCCGCGCGTCCGCCGGTTGGCGCCACGCTACCACTACGCAGGATGTAGCGGCGACGCGCCGTTCGCGTGCTATATTATGGGGTTTGTTTTCATTCGACCGTCCGGCAGCCACCACCGTGGAGGCATCGTGCCCATCCTTGTCAGGCCCGTGCGCGAACAACTCGAGCACGATCGCATCATCAGACTCCTTCAGGGCCGCTACAAGAAGAAGCACGACCCGGTCACCAACGTCGGGGGTGAGCCACCCACCGCGGTCGTGGTCGGCACCGCCGAATTCGTGCCCGACCTGATCCTGCTGACCGCCGACAAGGCGCACAAACTCGACGGCGTCGTCGAGGTGGAGACCGGTGAGTCGGTCAACTCGCTCGAGACCCTGGCCCAATGGGGCCCGTTCAGCCGGCTGCGGGTGCCGTTCCACCTCTACGTGCCACCGCATACCCTCGACACCGTGCGGCGGTTGTGCCGCGAGCACAGCGTGACGGTGGCCGAGCTGTGGACCTACCACACCAATCTCGATCAGGTGCGCTTCACGCTGGTGCAGAAGGCCACCGACGCGCAGCTGGCCGCCGCGCGCAAGGGCGGCCTGGCCGGCACGCCGCGCATCAAGGTGGCGCCCCCGCCGCCCCCGCCGCCGCCGCCCCCGCCGCCGCCTCCGCCGCCGCCACCCCGCCAGGTGGAGGCGAAGACGCCGGTGCGCACCGCCGCGCAGAAGGCGGCGCTCGGCAAGTTCGTCGCCGCGGTCAAGACGGCGCCGGTCAAGCCGTCGCCGGTCAAGCCGACCGCCACCGCCCCGGCTGCCAAAGGGTCGGCGCTGCCGGCCAAGGCGGCCGTGCCGGTCAAGGCTGCGGTACCGGGCGCGCCCGAACCTCCCGCCGCCAAGTCCTCGGCCGCCAAGGCGCCGCGGCCCGCTCCGGCGCCGGCCACGACGCCGGTCGCCAAGCCCGCCGTCGCCAAGGCGAAGCCTGCCGTGGCGGCCAAGCCGACCGTGAAGCCGCCGGCGAAGGCGGTGGCCAAGCCGGTGGCCAAGCCGGCGGCCAAGCCCGCGGCCAAGCCCGTCGCCAAGCCAGCGGGGAAGCCGGCCGCGAAGGCGCCGGCCAAGCCGGCGAAGAAGCCAGCCGCGCCGGCGGCCAAGGCGAAGCCGGCCAAGGGCGGCAAGCGCCGGTAAGGGAGCGCCGTTGCCGTACTTGCGACTCACCGCCGATCGGCGCGGCGTCGAGAACACGTTCCTGGTGCACAACGCCGCGCCGGGCGCTCCGCCGCGGGTGCTCTACTGGTATCGCACGGCGCCGGGCCTGCGGATCGGCCGGCCGGCCCTCGACGACGGCGCCATGCGGATGCTCGAGGAGCAATACCCCGACATCGACTTCGACTGGCCCTACATCCTCGACATGGGAGCCATGACACCGGTCGAGGTCGAGGCGCCGCTGCCGCCGCGCAAGCGCAAGCCGCGTCGCCCCGAATCGGAGGAGGGCACCGACGAGACCGCCCAGGTCGCTGCGGTCGACCTCGATCTCGTCCCGCCGGCCGGAGGGGCAACCGCCGCGCTGCCGCCGCCGACACCCGACACGGCGCCCGACGCGCTGCCCGAGCCTTCCGGCGGCGGCCCCGACCTGCTCGCTGAACTGCTCGGCCGCGGGATCGCCGCCAGCCTGCGTGCCAGGCACCAGCAGCTCGTCGCCGACGTCCAGGCCGCGGCGTGGACCGACCCGGCCGCGCGGGCCGCCCTCGAGGCCCGGCTCGCCGCGATCGATCCGGACAGCTGGACCACGGCCGACAGCGTCCTGACCGGAATGGCGCGGATCGACGCCGAGGTCGAGGCCGTCCGTCAGGCCCTCGGCTGAGCCTCGGGCCGTCCCCGCCGCGGCGCGAAGCGTCTATACTGGCGGCTATGTCCACCCGCCGCCTCGCCGCCGTCTGTGCCGGGCTCGCGCTCGGCATGATGCTCCTGTCGGGCGCGACTCCGGCTGCGCGGCAGCAGGCGCCGGCGCCGGCGCCGGCCCAGCCGCCGGCCCAGCCCGGTCAGCAGGCGCCGCCCGACTTCCGGGTCGCCATCGACCTGGTGACCACCGACGTCATCGTCCGCGATGATCGCGATCAGTTCGTCGCCGATCTCACCAAGGACGACATCGAGATCTACGAGGACGGCATCAAGCAGGATCTGGCGTCGATGACGCTGGTGCACGGCGGGCGGGTGCTCAACCTGCAGGCGCCGCCGCCGCCGCCGCCGCAGGAAGGCATCATCCTGCCCACGGCGCGGCCGCGCAACGACGCCGCCGGACGGATCTTCCTCATCATCGTCGACGACCTGCACCTCGACTTCCGCAACACCGGCCGGATCCGCGACCTCTTCAAGCGCATCGCCCGGCAGCTGGTGCACGAGGGCGACATGTTCGGCATCGTCTCGACCGGGCCGTCCTCGCTGGCCATCGACCTGACCTACGACCGCAAGGTGCTCGACGAAGCGATCAAGCGCATCACCGGCAACGGCCTCAAGCCGTCGGACATCATCCAGGGCCAGGACGGTGCCCAGGGGCCGGCGGAGGTCCGCTATCGCGCCCAGGTGGCGTTCTCGACGGTGCGGGACATCGTCACTCAGCTCGAGCGCATCAACAACCGCCGCAAAGCGGTGATCTGGGTCAGCAACGGCTACGACTTCAACCCGTTCGAGAAGGGACGGCTGGGCGAGGATCCGATCTACGGCGGTCGTCAGGGGCAGACGCAGGAAGAAGGCGAGCAGTACAACCGGCAGTTCAACCAGGGGCAGCAGTTCGCCGACGCCGATCTGGCGCGCGAGATGGCCGACATCACCCGCTCCGCCAACCGCGCCAACGCCACCTTCTACACCATCGATCCGCGCGGCCTGGTCGCCGGCCAGGATCTCGACGAGACCGTCGACCCGTCGGACTTCCAGGAGTACCTGCGCACCACCCAGGACAGCCTGCGGGTGCTGGCCCAGGAGACCGGTGGCATCGCCATCGTCAACCAGAACAACTTCGACAAGGGCCTCAAGCGGATCGACGCCGAGACCAGCGACTACTACGTGGTGGGCTACTACTCGAGCAACCCGGACCCGCTCAAGCGGACGCGCAAGATCGAGGTGAAGGTGAAGCGCGACGGGCTGAACGTGTGGTCGCGGACGTCCTACACGCTGCGGCAGCCGCCGCAGACCCGGTAAGGCGGGGACGGCGCCGTCGGCGGCGCGATCAGGCGCGGCCGGCTGGCGGCGTCTTGGTGCGGGCCGAGTCGATCGACTCCTGGATGCGCTCCTTCAGCCACAGCACCGGCTCGGGCTGTGCCTGCGTGAATGCCCGCCAGACGTCGTCGGGAAGGGCGATGCTGATGACGCGTTCGGTGTGCTGGGTCATGGGCACCTTCCGGGAATCGGGAAACAAGTTCTCATGCTACCCCCCGCCTCCCACACCCAAAATAGAATGATCCGATTGCATGGATGTGTCTCGCTGATGGTCGCGACGGAGCGGCGATCCGGCGTGGGCGCCGGCGGCCGGCGCGGCGATAATCGGCGCGCAACGGGAAGGAGCCGAAGGGCATGAGCACGTGGACGATGGCACAGCGCACGGCACGGATGAATCCGTCGATTCTCCGCGAGATTCTCAAGGTCGCCGAGCGGCCCGGCGTGCGATCGATGGCCGGCGGCCTGCCCTCGCCCGAGACCTTCCCGGTCGACGCGCTGCGCGCCGCCTGCGACACGGTGCTGCGCGACCACGGCCGGGCCGCGCTCCAGTACGCGTCCAGTGAAGGGTTTCTGCCGCTGCGCGAGTGGGTCGTCGCCCGGCTCGGCCGGTCCGGTCTGGCGACCACGCCCGACCAGGTGCTCATCACCACCGGCTCGCAGCAGGGCCTGGACCTGGTCGGCAAGGTGCTCATCGACGCCGGGGCCCCGGTGGCCGTCGAGGCCCCCACCTACCTGGGGGCGCTGCAGGCCTACACGCCCTACGAGCCGGCCTTCGTCAACCTCGACTCCGACGCCGACGGGCCCCGGCCCGAGTCGATCGCCGACCTGCCCGACCGGGCGCCGGGGGCGCGCTTCGTCTACCTGCTGCCCAACTTCCAGAATCCGACCGGCCTGCAGATTCCGGCGGCGCGGCGCGACGCCCTGGTCGCCGCGGCGCAGACGGCCGGCGTGCCGATCGTCGAGGACAATCCCTACGGCGACCTCTGGTACGACGAGGAGCCGCCGGCGCCGCTGACCGCGCGCTGGCCCGACGGCTGCGTCTACCTCGGGTCGTTCTCCAAGGTGCTGACGCCCGGGTTCCGGCTCGGCTTCGTCGTCGCGCCGCCGGCGCTCTATCCCAAGCTGCTGTCGGCCAAGCAGGCCGCCGACCTGCACACCCCGGGCTTCAACCAGCGGGTCGTCTACGAGGTGGTCAAGGACGGCTTCCTCGACCGGCACGTGCCGACGATTCGCGATCGCTATCGGACCCAGCGCGACGCGATGGCGGCGGCGCTGACCGCCCACCTGCCGGCCGGGACGAGCTTCGACACCCCGCGCGGCGGCATGTTCTTCTGGCTGCGGCTGCCCGAGGGCTTCGACGCGATGCCGCTGCTCCAGCAGGCGGTCGAGGCCGGCGTCGCCTTCGTGCCCGGCGCGCCGTTCTTCGCCCTCGATCCCGATCCGCGGACCATGCGGCTCAGCTTCGTCACGCTGAGCGTCGCCGAGATCGAGGCGGCGGTACGCATCCTCGGCGCGGTGCTGGCCGGCGCCGCACCGGCCGCGCTCAAGGCCGGCGCCCGGGCGTAGCGGGCGTCGCGGGCGCGGGCGGCCCTACGGCGACAGGCGCAGCTTCGGCCGCACCTTGTCGAAGGCCTTGATCACCTCTTCGACGGCGCGTGGCGTGCGGCTCATCTTCGGATAGACCCAGCCGGTCTCGCGGATGAGCGGCCGGCCCTCGATCCGCGCCGAGTAGAGGTGGCCGCTGGCCACGTCGCGGGCCACCGACTGGTGCGAGACGATCGAGATGCCCAGGCCGTGACGGACCAGCGCCTTGATGATCTCGACGTTCTCGGTCTCCATGACGATGCGCGGCTCGAGCTTGGCGGCGGCGAAGAACTCGTCGATCACCCGGCGGGTGTTCGAGCCCGACTCGAACAGCACGAAGGGGTAGGCGGCGAGATCCGCGGCGCTGACCTTGCGCTTCTTCGACAGCGGGTGCTTGGCCGCGGTGACGACCAGCAGCTCCTCCTGCAGCACCGGCACGGTCACCATGTCGGCGTCCTTGATCGGCAGGGTGAGCAGGGCGAGGTCGCCGGTGCCGGCGCGCAGGTGCTGGACGCAGCGCTCGGTGCCCTCGTTGATGATCTTCACCTCGACGGCCGGGTGCTGCCGGGTCAGCTCGGAGAGCAGCGTCGGGAACACGTAGAGACAGACCGTCATGCCGCCGAGGATGCGGATCGTGCCGCGCAGCGTCTCCTGGCTGTCGCCGATCCCGGCGACCGTATCGGTGAGGTCCTGGAACATCCGGTGGCTCAGCTGGAGCAGCGACTCGCCGGCCGGGGTGATGCGGATGCGGCGGCCGATGCGCAGGAACACCGGCGTCTTCAGCTCGTCTTCGAGCAGCAGAATCTGGCGGCTGATGGCCGACTGGGACACGTGCAGCTTGTGGCCGGCCGCGGTGAACGAGCCGGTTTCGGCGATGGCGCGGATGATCTCGAGTTGGCGTAGGTCCACTGGGGCTCCTGGTGCGCCACAGCATATATCTCGGTGAGAGATGGACTCAAGGGAATCGTGATACCCCGAGTATGCATCGGATACGTTGCGTTTCTGGAACGAATCCGACCATCGCATCGAGGGCGCGCCATCCAGACGCAGACGAGCCGGGCCGGCGCCGGTCGTCGCGCGGGCGTTACACCGCCGGGCGGCGCGGCGGCCGCCGCCCCTCGCGGCTGGCCACGGCGGCGCGGGTCCGGGCGATCGCCTCGCGCAGGTAGTGCTCGTCGAGCTCGATGCCGACGGCGTCGACGCCCATCCGCGCGCAGGCGACCGTGGTCGACCCGAGGCCCAGGAACGGGTCGGCGACCGTCGTGCCGGGGCCGCCGCCGTGGAGGCGGATGCAGTACTCGGGCAGGCGCGGCGGGAAGGTGGCCGGATGCGGCCGGTCCTTTTCCCGGTTCTGGATGGTCTCGTAGGGGACGAACCAGGTGTTGCCGCGGCAGCGCCGGCCGCCGGCCGCCGCCCGCCAGCGCCCGACATTCGAGGCGTCCTGGTACTTCACGCCCAGGGCCAGACGGTCGAGCCGGGTCACGCCCTCGGGCGTGAAGTGGAACACGAACTCGTGGCAGTCGTTGAGGAAGCGCGCCGAGTTGATCGGCTTGTAGTGGCCGACCGCCAGGTCCTCCTGCAGACCGACCCGGGCCCCGGCCGCCTCGGCCTCGATGGCGATCGACTTGATCCAGTGCAGGATGTTCTGGAGGCGCAGGTGCGGGCGCGCCGCCTGGGCGACGTCCAGCGCGGTCCACGGCTCGGTCGGCTTGGCGCCGACGTTCAGGAACAGCGACCCTTGGGCGGCCAGCACCCGGGCCGTCGCGGCGACCCACCGGCCGGTCCAGTCGAGGTATTCGTGGCGCGGCTGGCCGTCGTCGTAGGTGCGGTACTCGATCCCGAGGTTGTAGGGCGGCGAGGTGACCACGACGTCGATCGACCGCGGCGGCAGGCCGGCCAGGACCTCGAGGCAATCACCGTGATAGAAGCGAATCGAGGCCCGTCCGGCCTGGACGGTGTCGTAGGGCTTGGCTGCGGGGGAGGGCACGCGGGGGGGATTGTACAAGCTCCGCGACACGGGGCGGCCTGGCGGCGCCCCGCGGCGACGGCGGCGCGCCTAGGAGGCGCGGGTGGCGGCCAGGGCCGGCTGGAAGCCGTCCGCAGTCCGGCCGTGGCGCAGCGCGGAGATCGTGTGGTTCTGGCGGTGGGCAGCGCTGGCGCACTGCGGCCCCTTCTCCTCCACGTAGACCACTTCGCGGAGGCTGGCCATGTCGCGGTAGCGCCCGACGACGCAGCCGCAGGCCATCGTCCCGAACCCCAACAGCTTGACAACGCTCATCCGACCTTCTCCTGCGTCCACGCCTGAGCAAGTTCCGTACCGACGGCGGCCCTTGTCGGATAAGCGAAATCCGCGTGACGACTCCCTCACGTCGTATCGATTTCTGTCGCAAATGGTCAGGACGGCCGTCACACCGCGGCAGCGTAGGGCGACGGCTGGACCGGCGGCGACGAGCGCGTGGATCGCCGGTTCCGTCGATTTGGATGACGACGCGTCGAGGTCAAGTGCCTTCGCCGCGCCCGCGCTCGCGCGCATAGGCCTCGCGCGCGGCCGTCGCCGTCGGGTCGAGCAGCAGCGCCTCGGCGAGCCGCTGCAGGCCGGCCTGGCGGTTCCCGGTCTCCAGTTCGAGCAGCCCGAGATTGGTGTAGGTCGACGGGTCGCGCGGCTCCACCTTCAGCGAGGCCAGGAAGGCGTCGCGGGCGGCTTCGCGCCGCCCCTGGGTCGCCAGGGCGGCGCCGAGCAGGTTGTGGCCACGGGCGTGCGTGGGGTTGGCGGCCACCAGGGCCCGCGCTTCGGCGATCGCCTGGTCGGTCCGCCCCTCCATGAAGAAGAGCGAGGCCGAGTAATAGCGGCTGGCGTCGGCCGTGGGGGCGATGGTGCGCAGCCGGGCGACCACCGCCCGCAACCGATCGCGGTCCCCGACGTCGCTGAGGATGGAGGCCAGCTGCTCCAGGGCCCGCACATCCGAGGGATTGCGCTCGGCGGCCGCGAAGGCGACCGCCACGGCGTCCTGGATGGCGCCGCTGGAGGCGAGGAAATGGGCGAGGGCGACCTGGGCGGCGAGGCGGTCCGGGGGCGCCGCCAGTTCGCGGAGGAGCGCCACCGTCTCAGGGGCGCGCCCGGCCGCGCCGGCCCGGACCAGCCCGTCCAGGGCGCGGGCGTCGGTCGGGTCGAGCCGCAGCGATCGTTCGAAGTCGCCCCACGCCGCCTGTGGCGCGCTGGCGTCGAGGAGCATCCAGCCGCGATCCCGCCAGCTCCCGGCCGATGCCGCCTGCCGCGCCGCCTCCACCAGCGGCAGCGGGTGTTCGGCGGCCAGGGCGCGCAGGGCGGCCGCGTTGTCCACCCGGGTGCGGGAGAACACCGTGCGGGGGCCCGTGAACTCCACCCGGGCGTAGTCGTCGGTCAGACGGGTGGCGCCGGCGGCATAGCCCGTCAGCGTATCCCCCGCGGCGATGAGCAGGGACACCAGGCTGAAGGGGTCGCGGGCCCCGACCCTGGCCAGGTCGCCGACTGCCTCCGGCCGGGTGGCCCAGACATCGCCCAGGGCGGCCACCCGGGGCAGCATCGGCTCGGTGCCGCCGATGAGCAGCAGGTCGCCCTCGCCGACCAGCCACAGGGTGCCGTCGGGGAACACCGAGGCGAAGGTGGCGACGATGGCGCGCAGGTCATCCGGGCTGATGTCGTAGGTGTGGGCCCACTGACAGAGGACGCCGCCGGGGGCCAGCCGCGCCTTGGCGGCCGCGAAGAACTCGCGGGTGAAGAGCGAGGCGATGCCGGCCATCCACGGGTTCGAGGGTTCCGAGACGATGACGTCGTAGACGTCGCCGCCGAGCAGCAGATGGGTGCGGCCGTCGCCGACGACGAGGCGGGTGCGCGGGTCGGCCAGCGCCCGGGCGTTCTCGGGCTCGAAGAAGCGCGACGCCTCGACGACCTCCGGCGAGATCTCGAGGACGTCGACCCGTTCGACGGGGTGGCGCAGGGCGGCGCCGGTCGTCACGCCGCTGCCCAGCCCGAGGATGGCGGCCCGGCGGGGTGCCGGATGCAGCAGCAGCGGCACGTGGGCGAGCAGGCGCTGCGTCAGCATGTCGCCGCTGTTCGAGGCGTCGACCTTGCCGTCGATCGAGAGCGAGGTCGTGCCGGCGGCGTCGCGCACCGCCACCGTGGCGGTGGCGCCGTCGCGATAGTAGAGCAGCCGGCCCGCCGACAGCGAGATGCCGAGCGCCTCGGGGCTCATGCCGACGGCGTACTTGTAGGCGCCGCTGGAGATCATCGCGGCATCCCACGGCGGCACCAGTGCCGCCGCCGCCATCGCCGCCGCGCCCAGGCCGGTGGCCACGACCCGCGCAGTCCCGCGCATGCCGGCCCGCCACCCCAGCAGCAGCACCGCCGCCGCGGCGGCCACGCCGACCGCGCGCATGGTGTCGTAGAGCCCCAGGCGCGGCACGAGGACGAACCCCGCCGCCAGCGAGCCGGCGATGGCGCCGACGGTGTTGACGGCGTAGATGAGGCCGAGATCGGCGCCGAGCGACGCCGTGCGGGCGGTGCCGAGCCGGACCGCGAACGGGAAGGCGGCGCCGAAACCCAGCGCCACCGGCAGCAGCCACCCGGCGGCCAGCAGCACCTGCCGGCGCAGGATGCCGCTGAACGCGGCGTCGGGCGCGGCGACGGCGCGGGCCATCGCCAGCAGTCCGCCGTCGACGGTCCAGGCCGCGGCGGCGGTGGCCAGCACCGCGGCCGTGATGACTCCGACCAGCCAGGCGGCCGGTTGCGCGCTGCGGTCGGCCACCGAGCGGCCGACGATGGCGCCGAGGGCCAGCCCGGCAATGAAGATCGCCACGACGAGGCTGAAGGCGTAGGTGGTGGGTCCGATGATCTGCGCCAGCAGGCGCGACCAGACGACCTGCAGCACCAGCGACGCGAACCCCGACACGCCGAGGGCGAGGGCTGCGGTCCAGACCAGCCCGAAGCCTGGGCGCGTCGCCGGCTCAGGCGTCGACCGCCGACCCTGGCGGCGCCGCGGGTCCGAAGGCCCGGGCGGCACCGCCGTGGCGGCGGCGAGCGGCGCCTGCCGGCGAGCCAGGCTCCAGGCCGCGGCGGCCACCGCGAGGTTCGTCGCCACGCCGATCCAGGTGGCGGCCCGCAGGCCGAGGGTCGGCAGCAGCACGAAGCCGGTGACGAGCGCGCCCATGGCCGCCCCCACGGTATTGGCCGCATACAGGGCGCCGGCCCCGCGGGTGGCGGAGGCGGCATCGTCGACATACCAGCGGGCGATGACCGGGAAGGTCGCCCCCATCGCCACCGCCGGTACCGCGACGACCAGCAGGCTGACCGCGAGGCGCAGCAGGGGGAACAGCAGGCTGGCGGCGCCGTCGGCGTAGGCCCACTTGAGCAGCGGCGTCGCCGTCGCGACGGCCACCGGCACGAGCAGGGCCAGTGCGGCAATGGCCAGTTCGAGCCGGGCGTAGAGGCCGAGCAGGGCCGGGCGCGCGGTGCGGTCGGCCAGCGGGCCGCCCCACGCGGCGCCGATCGCCAGGCCGCCCATGAACGCGGCCAGCACCGTGCTGGCCGCCGCGACGCCGTGGCCGAGGTAGAGCGTGAGCAGGCGGGTCCAGGCGACCTCGTACACCAGCGCCGCCGCGCCGGAGGCGGCGTACACCAGCAGGAACCAGCGCGGCGGAGCCATCGTGCCGAGTGTACAACCGCGCTGCCCGGATGCCCCGCGGCGGGTCGCGCGACTACGGGGTCGGCGCCAGGGTCCCCGGCGGTCGGCCCGGTCGATACAGCACGGCATCGCCGTCCTCGGCCACCCGTTCGAGCGCGAAGATGCGGACGACGTACTCGTGCAGCGCCGGCGGCGTCTGCGATCGGTGGACGACGACCCAGCCCAGGTTGGCGCGCCCGACGAAGCCCGGCGCCCGCGCGGCGACCTCCGCGAGGTCGGCCGCGGGCACGGCGTCGCCCTGGCTCATCGCCATGAGGACGGCCAGCGTCGGCCACTGGCGCATCTCCGACAGCCGCCGCGCCGACACTCGCGACAGGTAGCCGCCGATCAGCCGCTTGCCGTGGATGGTCTGGTGGAACTGGTAGCGGGCGCTGAAGTTGCCGGCCGAGCTCGTGCCGTCGCGGACGCCCGTCGGCAGCTCGAGGAGCCGGACCGGCCGCGGATCGGCACGGACGATCTCGTAGATCGGCGAGATCGTGGCGGCATAGAGCGGCCGCGGCACCGGACACAGTTCGAGGAGGAGCAGCGCGCCGATGACGCCGAGCAGGGCCCGCCGGTGGTGCGGCCAGCGCCGGCCGAGGGCGACGAGGGCGAGCGCGAAGAGCAGGCTCAGCGCCAGTGCGGCGACGATCGCAAACCGCGTCGGCGTGCGCGCCAGTCCGAAGACGGGCACGTAACGCAGCAGCGCCCACGGGCCCGGGGCATAGGTGTTGACGCCGCCGACGTGGACGAACGGCCCCAGGGCCAGCAGGGCGAATCCGGCGGCGAGGGTCATCAGGCCGGGCGAACGGACGCCCAGCCGCCAGACCCCGAACGCGGTGACGGCCAGGACGACCAGGCTCATCGCCGCGGTGTATTCCACGAACACCGTCGGCGCCGACTCCTGCGCCGACCCGGTCAACCACACGACCAGCGGGTGCGAGGGATTCGGGGCGACGAACGCCAGCAGGTCGACCCCGGCCGGGCTGCTGCGCCAGTAGATCGGTGGCGACACCCACGTGCCGTCGAACAGGCGTTGCGAGGCGCCGTAGAGGGCCGGTGACAGGACGACGGCACCGGTGATGCCGGCCACCACGGCGGCGGCGATCGCGCGCGGGCGTGGCAGCGCGATCTGTGCCACGTGCGGACGCAGGGTCAGCACCAGCCGCGCCAGGACCAGCAGGGTGAGCAGGAGCACCGGCGTGTACAGCCCGCGCATGCTCACCGGCAGCCCGAAGATCTCCAGGCGCCCGCCGCGGCCGAGGGCCAGGCCGGCCACCAGTCCGGCGGTGAGCAGGATGCAGAGGTCCAGCATCCACCGGCCGACGCCCAGGTGCCACGCCGGCCGCCACTCCAGGCGGAGCAGTCGGGAGACCACGTAGACGGCGGCGATCATCAGGCAGTAGACGGCGTAGTAGGCGTCGCAGAAGGCCGCCCACGCGACGACCAGGCCCGCCAGCGCCGAGTCGCGCAGCCGCTCCGATCGCTCGACGCGGTGCAGGCACCAGAGGAAGGCCGGCAGCGGCGCGGCGGCGACGAGGCTGAAGTGGCCGGTCGTCCGCGCCACCATGAGCGGCGCCCACGCGAAGGCCAGCCCGGCCAGCCACGACTCGGCCCAGGCGCCGTCGGTCATCCGCCGCGCCAGGACGAACGTGACCCAGGCGGTGAGGACCACCACGGTGAGGTACACCAGGTTGAACGCCAGGACCGGCCCGAGCGGCCCGATGAGGGGCATCGCCAGCAGGTTCAGGAACAGGGTGTAGTTGTGCTGCGAGAGATCGACCGGGCGCGGCGTCAGCGAGAAGATCTGCTGTGTGGTCAGCGGGTTGCGGCCCTCGACCACGGCGCCGTGCTGGAACACCCACTGGTTCCAGACATACACGCCGGTATCGCCACCGGGGTCACCGGTGAAATGGGTGCCGAGGTGCGCGGCGAGCGGCCACGAGAAGGCGACCGCCACCAGCACGTAGCCCAGCATCGCCGCAACATGTACGAGTGGCGCGCGTCGCACGTCGGGGGGCGGCGACACCCTAACACATCCGTAGACAACTCTCCAGCCGCGTGCATCAGCTCGTACACAGATAACGGGCGGCCCCCCGAGGTGGGGAAGCCGCCCGCTCGCTGATGGTGGGCCCAGCCGCCAGCCGCCAGCCGCTAGCCGCTAGCCGCTGATCGGAGATCAGAAGTCCCAGCGGAAGCCGACGCGGAAGATCCGCGGCGCCAGCGTCTCGGTCACTTCGCGGTAGTTGACCGTCGTCTGCCGGAACAGGGTGACCGTGCCGGCGTTGGCGAGGTTGAAGCCGTCGAACTGGAACGTCACCCGGCCGGCCTGACGCGGCAGCCGGAACGACTTGTCGAGGCGCAGGTCGAAGATCGAGATGTTCGGGTAGCGGTTGGCGTCGATCGGCTCGACGCGGAAGACGCGGGCGCCGTCGCCCGGCATCGTGACGGCGATGGTGCGGCCGTAGTTCTGACCGCTCTGGACGCGCCAGGACCCGGAGCTGCCGATGCCCCAGGGCAGCTCGTAGCGGCCGATGACCTTGTAGTTCCACACCGTCGAGGTCTCGCGGCCGAACTCGTCGCCGAACAGCCGGTCGACCGGCCGGAACGAGTAGAAGCGGGTGTAGCCGGTCGGGGTCGGCGTGGTGGCGTTGTGGACGTGCTGCATCTTCGACCAGGTCATCCCGGCCGAGGTCAGCAGCATCCACTTGCCCATGAAGCGGCGGTTGAGCGCCACTTCGACCGTCTGGAAATCGGCGTCGTAGCCCTCGGGGTTGGTGTAGACCCGGGTCTGGCCGATCCCGGCCGGGCGATCGAAAGTCTGGAAGGTCTGCTCGTCGCCGGTGCCGAGCACGTTGTCGGGGCCGGGGTCGGTGATGGTGATCGGCACCGTGAAGGCACCGTTGCGGATCGGGTCGTCTTCACCCCAGATGTCGCGGACGCCCTTGAAGACGTAGGACACGCGGGCCGACAGGCCGGTGACGAGCTCACGCTCGACGTTGGTGGACAGTTCGTGCGTGACCGGCCGGTTGAGGCCCCGGTCGATGGTGACGAAGCCGGCGCCGCCGACCGTGGTGTTGAAGGCGCCCAGTTCGGCCGGGCTGTCGAGCAGCCGGTTGCCGTTCAGGTCGCAGCCGGTGGTCCGGGTGGCGGTGCAGTCCAGGAAGGCGTAACGCAGCTGCGCGATGCCGACCGGGTTCTCCTTGTCGGCGAGCTCGTCGGCCGAGTTCCAGCGGCTCTGGCCGTAGTAGGCCTTGACCACGGTGCGGTTGTCGCCGGTGAGATCGTAGGCGAAGCCGACCCGCGGCGAGATGTCCTTGGTGTTGGCGACGGTGCGGCCCTCGACCGTGCGCGGGGCGATGAAGGACTGGTAGCGTGCGTCGTTCCAGCCGGCCAGGGCCGGAATGCCATTGGGGGCGAACTCCTGGTCCGGCCAGCGGTCGAGATAGTGCTCGTAGCGCAGGCCCAGATTCACCGTCAGGCGGTTGGTGAGCTTCCAGGTGTCGTTGAGCCAGACGGCCTGGTTGACGACGTCGTTGATGCCGGTGACCGACGTGTTGTAGATGTCGACCTGCGACAGCGCGGCGCCGTTGTCGCGGTAGAAGACGTCGAAGGGCTGGTCGCGGAACAGGCTGCGGCGATCGCGCTTCAGGTCGTAGCCGACCTTGAAGTCGTGGCTGCCCATCCAGCCGTCCTTGAAGTAGGAGAGGCTGACGTAGCCCTGCGGCTTCCAGCGCTTCTGGTCCTGGTAGCCGTTGTTGGCGCCGCCGTCGAAGATCTGGCTGTTGGCCAGGTTGACCCGGCCGGGACCCCACGGGCCGTCGTAGAGGTCGAAGTCGCGAACCGGCCGCAGCGGGAAGAAGTTCCACCAGTTGCCGACCAGCACGTCGAGGAAGGCGCGGTTGCCCATCACGCTGGTCCACTGGGCTTTCATCGGGGTGTTCTCCGACGACTGGTAGTAGGCGGCCGAGAGCGGCGTGGTGACGCTGATGCCGCGCTTGTCCTGCAGCTTCTGGCGCTTGTTGATGAAGCCGATCAGCTGGTTGTTCTGCGACACCTGGTAGGTGAGCTTGAACGTGTAGGGGTTGGTCAGCTTGGACTGCTCGATGTTGCTCGGCAGGCCGGTGGTGTACTTGTACTGGTTGTTCAGCCGGTAGCTGTAGAAGCCCCAGATCTTGCCCCGCCACAGCGGCCCGCCGATGTTGCCGTTGAGGTCGTACTGCTTCTGGATCTGGTTGCCGCGTTGAAGCGGTGTCCGGGTGAAGAAGTCGCGGCCGTTGGCGGTGCCGGCCACCTGCAGGTTCGAGGGCACGTTGTTGGCGATCATGTCCTCGTTCTGGAAGTCGCTGTACCAGTTGCCCGTGAAGCGATCGCTGCCCGACTTGACGCTGATGCTGAGCACCGCACCGCCCGCGAAGGCCGAGGCGTCGGCGCCGGCGCCGCCGACCTGGAACTCCTCGAAGCTGCCGAAGTCGAAGTAGCCGGCGTTGGCGCTGGTGGCTTCGGTGGTGTCGATGCCCTCGAGGCGGGTCTGGTTCTGGTCGTCCATGCCGTAGGCGCGGTAGCCGGTCTGGTTGCCCGTGCGTGAGCCGCCGACGTCGTAGGCGGTCATCTGCATGCCCGGCGCCTGGGACATCGCCGCCCAGACGTCGCGGGCGTTGGGGATCTCGGTGAGCAGCTCCTTGGTGAAGTTGGTGCCCATCGTCGTCGTCGAGGTGTCGACGACCGGCGACTGGCCCGTGACCGTGACCGTCTCCTGCAGCGTGGCGACCTGGAGCTGCTGGTCGACGCTGAGCGTCTGGTTGATGACGACGCGGATGTCGGCGCGCTTCACGGTCTGGAAGCCGGTGAGCTCGAAGTCCACCGCGTAGAGGCCCGGCGGCAGGGCCAGGAAGCGGTACGATCCGTCGGCGCCGGTGACCTGCACCTGCGGCTGGATCAGCGCCGGACTCGATACCGTGACCGTGACACCAGGCAGCACGGCGCCGGTGTCGTCAGTGACCGTGCCGTTGATGCGTCCCCGGAAGTCCTGCGCCGAGGCGGGGAGCACGCCGAAGAGCAGCGCCGCCAGACCCAGGACCAGACCTGTCGTCTTCAACCTCATGGACATCCCTCCAGAGTCCCGGCCAGGCCGGGCTCCAACCCGCGGTCGCCCCGGACAGGGCGGCGCAACGGTCCAAACGCCCGATGGACGGACGCCCACCGGACCGGCCGGTGCCAAGGCAAACCGGGTGCCATGGCGCCACGCCGTCCGCCATCTCCGCGCGTCAGTGCACCAGTACGTATTTGCCTGTAATCCTATGGGGTGAGCCAACGGTAGTTTCACTGTCGGAGAGGCAGTATACGGGTTTCTGGATCAGCTGGGTTCGGAGTCTTGGCGCCGGGCCGAAGGGTGGGACCGGCGGCAGCCCGGCGGGCAGGGAAGCCAGGCGGCGGAAGACACGAACGGGCGGCCCCCCAAGGGAAGCCGCCCGTCAGGCGTTTCGGACGATTCCAGCCGCTGGCCGCCAGCCGCCAGCCGCCAGCCGCTAGCCGCTAGCCGCTGATCGGAGATCAGAAGTCCCAGCGGAAGCCGACGCGGAAGATCCGCGGCGCCAGCGTCTCGGTCACCTCGCGGTAGTTGACCGTCGTGGTCCGGAACAGGGTCACCGCACCGCTGTTCGCCAGGTTGAAGCCGTCGAACTGGAAGGTGACCTTGCCGGCCTGCCTGGGCAGCGTGAACGACTTGTCGAGCCGCAGGTCGAGGATCGAGATGTTCGGATAGCGGTTGGCGGTGATCGGCTCGACGCGGAACGTGCGGGCGCCGTCGCCGGGGAAGGTGAACGCCATCGTGCGGCCGTACTGCTGACCGCTCTGGACGCGCCAGGAGCCGGAGCTGCCGACGCCCCAGGGCAGCTGGTAGCGGCCGATGACCTTGTAGTTCCACACCGTCGAGGTCTCGCGGCCGAACTCGTCGCCGAACAGCCGGTCGACCGGCCGGAACGAGTAGAAGCGGGTGTAACCGGTCGGGGTCGGCGTGGTGGCGTTGTGGACGTGCTGCATCGTCGACCAGGTGTAGCCGAACGAGGTGAGCATCATCCACCGGCCGCTGAAGCGGCGGTTGAGCGCGAACTCCACGGTGTGGAAGTCGGCGCCGTAACCCTCCGGATTGGTGTAGACGCGGTCCTGACCGACGTCACGCGCCCGGTCGAAGGTCTGGAAGGTCTGCTCGTCACCGGTGCCGGGGAGGTTGTCCGGGCCCCGGTCGGTGATGGTGATCGGCGAGGTGAAGGCGCCGTTGCGGATCGGGTCGTCCTCGGCCCAGATGTCGCGGACGCCCTTGAACACGTACGACGCCCGGGCCGACAGCCCGGTGACCAGCTCGCGCTCGACGTTGGTGGACAGCTCGTGGGTGACCGGGCGGTTGAGGTCGCGGTCGATGCGCACGAAGCCGGCGCCGCCGACCGTGGTGTTGAAGGCGCCCAGTTCGGCCGGGCTGTCGAGCAGCCGGTTGCCGTTCAGGTCGCAGCCGGTGGTCCGGGTGGCGGTGCAGTCGAGGAATGCGTAGCGCAGCTGCGCGATGCCGACCGGGTTCTCGAGGTTGGCGAGCACGTCGGCCGAGTTCCAGCGGCTCTGGCCGTAGTAGGCCTTGACCACGGTGCGGTTGTCGCCGGTGAGGTCGTAGGCGAAGCCGACCCGCGGCGAGAAGTCGTGGGTCCTGGCCACCGTCGTCGCCGACACGGTGCGCGGGGCGACGAAGGCCTGGTAGCGCGGGTCGTTCCAGCCGGCCAGGGCCGCGATGCCGTTGGGCGCGAACTCCTGCTCGGGCCAGCCGTCGCGGTAGTACTCGTAGCGCAGCCCGAGGTTCACCGTCAGCCGGTTGTTCACGCGCCAGCTGTCGTTGATCCAGACGGCGTTGTTGATGACGTCGTTGATGCCGGTGACCGACGTGTTGTAGATGTCGACCTGCGACAGCGCGCTGCCGTTGTCGCGGTAGAAGACGTCGAAGGGCTGGTCGCGGAACAGGCTGCGGCGGTCGCGCTTGATGTCGTAGCCGACCTTGAAGTCGTGGCTGCCCTTCCAGCCGTCCTTGAAGTAGGAGAGGCTGACGTAGCCCTGCGGCTTCCAGCGCTTCTGGTCCTGGTAGCCGTTGTTGGCGCCGCCGTCGAAGATCTGGTTGTTGGCCAGGTTGACCCGGCCGGGACCCCACGGGCCGTCGTAGAGATCGAAGTCGCGGACCGGCCGCAGCGGGAAGAAGTTCCACCAGTTGCCGACCAGCACGTCGAGGAACATGCGGCTGGAGAGCACGCTGGTCCACTCGGCCTTCATCGGGGTGTTCTCCGACGACTGGTAGTAGGCGGCCGAGAGCGGCGTGGTGACGCTGATGCCGCGCTTGTCCTGCAGCTTCTGGCGGCGGTTGATGAAGCCGATGAGCTGGTTGTTCTGCGACACCTGGTAGGTGACCTTGAAGGTCCAGGGGTTGGTGAGCTTGGAGCGCTCGATGTTGCTGGGCAGCCCGGTGGTGTACTTGTACTGATCGTTGAGCCGGTAGCTGTAGAAGCCCCAGATCTTGCCCTTCCACAGCGGCCCGCCGACGTTGCCGTTGAGGTCGTACTGCTTCTTGATCTGGTTGCCGCGCTGCAGGCCGTCGGCGCGGCGGGTGAAGAACCCGTCCTCGTTGGGGGTGTTGGCTGCGCGCAGGAAACCGGGGACGTTGTTGGCGATCATGTCCTCGTTCTGGAAGTCGCTGTACCAGCTGCCCGACAGCCGATCGCTGCCCGACTTGACGCTGACGCTGAGCACGGCGCCGCCCGCGAAGGCCGAGGCGTCGGCGCCGGCGCCGCCGACCTGGAACTCCTCGAAGCTGCCGTAGTCGAAGTAGCCGGCGTTGGCGCTGGTGGCCTCGGTGGTGTCGATGCCCTCGACCTTGGTCTGGTTCTGGTCGTCCATGCCGTAGGTCCGGTAGGCGGTCTGGTTGCCGGTGCGCGACCCGCCGACGTCGTACGCCGTCATCTGCATGCCCGGCGCCGCCGCCATGGCCGCCCACACGTCGCGGGCGTTGGGAATCTCGGTGAGCAGCTCCTTGGTGAAGTTGGTGCCCATGGTCGTGGTCGTGGTGTCGACCACCGGCGACTGGCCCGAGACGGTGACCGTCTCCTGCAGGGTGGCGACCTGCAGCTGCTGGTCGATCGACAGCGTCTGGTTGATGACCACGCGGATGCCGTCGCGTTTCACCGACTGGAAGCCGGTCAGGTCGAACAGCACTTCGTAGAGCCCGGGGGGGAGGGCGAGGAACCGGTAGGTGCCGTCGCCGCCGGTCACCTGGACCTGCGGCTGGATGAGCGCCGGACTCGTGACGGTGACGGTGACGCCCGGCAGCACGGCGCCGGTGTCGTCGGTGACGACGCCGTTGATGCGTCCGCGAAACGAGTCCTGTGCCGCCGCGTCCGCCGCCAGCGCGCACGCCGCCAGGCACAGGATGACCCCTGCCGCTATCGACCTCATGTACGTCCTCCAGAAACCGAGTCACCGGGTTCCGCGCCGGGCTCGCCGCACACACGGACTCCCGTCCGGGAATCCGGTGGTCACCTTCTGGACGCCCGCGGCGTGCGCCGGGGCGGTCGTACAGGTCGTGCAGAGCGTGCAGGGTCGTACCGCGCAGGGTCGGCGGATCGTGGCGCCAGGCGGAACGTGGTCCCATGGAAGAACCCCTGGCAGCGCCACGCCGTCGTCTCCGACGGCCGCGCCCGCTCAGTGTAGCCCAGTCGCCCGCCGGCGGCCACGACCTCCGTCCCGCCGCTCGTCCCGGTGTGCAGCCACGTGACCGGGTAGAATCCGGCCTGATGCGCCGCGCCCTCGTCATCGCCCTCGTCGCCTGCGCCCCCGGGGCCGCCGCGGCGCAGCAGGCGGCCGCCGACCTCGGCTCCCGGCTCCTGCACGACGCCGCCGTCACGGCGGCACTCAGCGCGGCCCGTGCCGACGAGGCGAGGACGATCGCCGAGCAGGTGGAGATCTGCGAGGTCGAAGCTCCGCCCTTCAAGGAGTCGAAGCGCGCCGAGCTGTACGCCCGGAAGTTCCGCGAACTGGGGCTGCGGAACGTGCGGATCGACACGGTCGGCAACGTCCTCGGCGAGCGTCCCGGGGCCGGCGCCCGCCCGCATCTCGTGCTGGCCGCGCACCTCGACACCGTGTTCCCCGAGGGCACCGACGTCAGGACGACCCGGGACGGCACGGTGATTCGCGGTCCAGGCATCGGCGACGACTGCCGCGGGCTGGCCGTCGTCCTCGCCGTCATCCGCGCCCTGGCCGCCGGGAACGTCCAGACGCCCGGCTCCATCACCTTCGTCGGCAACGTCGGCGAGGAGGGCCTGGGCGATCTGCGCGGCGTCAAGCACCTCTTCGACGAGGGCCTCAAGGGCCGCATCGATCGCTTCGTGTCGATCGATGGCACCGGCCTCGGCATCACGCACATCTCGGTGGGCAGTCTGCGCTACCGGGTCACGTTCAAGGGACCCGGGGGACACAGCTACGGCGCCTTCGGCATGGTCAATCCGATTCACGCCCTCGGCCGGGCCATGGCGGCGATCGGCGACTTCGAGGTGCCGGGCGAACCGAAGACCACCTTCAACGTCGGCCGGATCGGCGGCGGCACGTCGGTGAACTCGATCCCGTTCGAGGCCTGGATGGAAGTGGACATGCGGTCCGCCGACCAGGCGTCGCTGCAATCGCTCGACGCCCGGTTCCACACGGCCGTGGACGACGCCGTCGCCGCCGAGAACGTGCGGTGGGGCAGCCGCGCACTCAGCGTCGACAAGGCGCTCGTCGGCAACCGTCCGGCCGGCCGGGCCGAGGCGACCTCGCCGATCGTGCAGGCCGCGGTGTCGGTGACCCGGGCCCTGGGCCTCGCAGTGACCCTGGACGAGGGCTCGACCGACGCGAACTATCCACAGAGCCTCGGGGTGCCGGCGCTCACCATCGACGGCGGTGGCCGCGGTCGAGGCGCCCACGCCCTCGACGAGTCGTTCGACACCACCGATTCGTGGATGGGCACCCAGCGGGCCCTGCTCCTGACCATCGCCCTGGCCCAGCCGTAGCGCGCGGGGCGGCACGCTGCGGCGCGCCGGCGGGCCGACCCGGTGGCCGGTGCGGAAGCGCGCAGTGGCGCACCGGCGCGGGACCGCGCGCGCCGGGTGGGTAGGCGACGCCACACCCGAACGGCACGAACCCGCACAGATCATGGCGCCGATGACAGAAAGTACGTTGCGCTCGTGCAGGCGCCTGCTACAATGCCGACACTTCTGTCACGCGCGGGCGATCTTCCGACCTGCCGTAAGGAGACATGCCGGGACGCTCGCAGATTCGTCGTGCGCTCACCAGCGCGTTGGCTGCCGCCCTCTCCACCCTGATGGTGGCGACGGCCGCTGAGCCCGCCACCCGAGCCCAGGCGGCCACCCGCAGCCGCACGACGACGCGCGCCACCAAGCCCGCCGCGGCCACGCCGCGGCCGACCCGCGTCGCATCGACCGCCAAGAAGACGCCGGCCCGGGCCAGCGCCGCCAGCAAGTCGCGGACGACGTCGGCCGCCCGCCGGCGGGCGATCGCCAGGGCGCGAGCCGCCGCCCGGGCCCGCGAAGCCCGCGAACTGGCCACGCCGCGCTTCAAGCTCGACGAATCGGGGCAGGAAGTGCCGGCGCCGCGTGCCGCCGCCGCCATCATCTACGACCCCGAGACCAACCAGGTGCTGTTCGAGGAGAACGCCCAGGAGCTGCGGTCGATCGCCAGCATCACCAAGGTGATGACCGCGCTGGTCTTCCTCGAGTCGCTGCCCGACCTCACGCAGGTGGTGAAGGTCCAGCGCGGCGACGTCCTGCGGGCCAACACCACCTACCTGCGCACCGGCTACCAGGTGACGGCCGACGACCTGCTGCACCTCACCCTCATCGGCTCGGACAACGCCGCGGCCCGGGTGCTGGCGCGCATCTCGCCCTACGGCACCGACGGCTTCATCGAGCGGATGAACGACAAGGCGAGCGAGCTGGGCCTCGAGCTGACGCACTACGAGGACACCTCAGGCCTGCTGTCGGCCAACGTCTCGTCGGCCTACGAGATGGCTCGCCTCATCGCCTACGCGGCCGCCGACGAGCGCATCGGCAGCATCATGCGCAAGACCGGCTACGACATGACGGTCGGGCGGCGCACGGTGCACGTCAACAGCACCAACCGGCTGGTGCGCAGCGGGGAGCTGGACATCATCGGCGGCAAGACCGGTTTCATCAGCAGCTCCGGCTACTGCCTCGCCACCCTGGTCCGCCTGCCCGAGACCGGCCGACAGGTGGCGGTGGTGGTGCTCGGCGCCAAGTCCAATGCCGGCCGCTTCGCCGAGACCAAGCACCTCTTCAACTGGCTGAGCGGGCACATGACCCCGGCGACCACGGTCACCGCCGGTCAGCAGCAGCAGTAGCCGTACGGCGCGCCGCGCGGCGCGCGATCCCCTCCCCCTATCCGGCCTGATAGCCGCGCTCGGCGATCGCCTGGTCGAGCGCCAGCGTCGCCACCGTGTCGAGCGGCAGGAAGAACGGCCGCCCGGCCCGCCTGGTGTCCAGGCCCTTCAGGTAGCGCCGGCACGCGTCGCAGGCCGTGACCTGGTAGACGCCTTCATGGGCGGAGAACACCCGCACGCCCTCGGCCAGGCAGTGATGGCAGCGGCGGCCGTCGAACGGCCATCGGCCCTGGCAGCGCCCACACACCAGCTGACGGTCGCCATTGGCGAGCACCGCGAAGGTCGGCCGGCCGCCGCACAACGGACACGTCGATCTGCCCCAGGCGTCCACGGCCACCCGCTGCAGCAGGACGTCGGCGGCGCGGGCCAGGAACGGGCGCAGCGCCAGGCTCAGGACGTCGCCGAGCACCGCGTCGCCGGCGTCGCCGCCGCCGCGGCCAGGAGCGGCGGCGAACCAGCGGTTCACCACCTCGGGCAGCTCGGCGCCGCGCTCGAGCGCCTGGAGGCGCGGGACCTGGTCGGCGTCGAGCACGTCGTGGCGCCGCAGCACGTCGACCACCTGGCGAAGGCGGAGGCGCAGCTCCCGCCAGTCGAGGCTGAGCTGGTCCAGTTCGATCAGGCACTCACCGCCGGCGAGCCGGGCCGCCAGTGCCTCGGCCGACCCGTCGATCCACGGCGTGCCGAGGCGGCGCTGCAGGCGCCGCTCGCCGTCGAGCAGCTCGCGCTCGAGCGCGACCGCGGGCGCCAGTTCGGGGTGTCGGGCCGCCAGATCGTCCAGCGCCGCGAGTTCGCGCGGCACGGCCCGGTCCGGGCGCGGGGGCGAGGCCACGGGCGAGATTCTACACAAGCCGCGGACGCCGCCGCCGGCCGGGGACTGCTAAGTTAGGGGGGCATGCCCCGGCCGACGCCGTTTCCCCGCGCCCGGACGCCCGCGCCGGCCACGACGGCGGCACCGGCGCCGCGGGCGCCGCGCCGGCGTGCCGCACCGTTGCGGATCGTGATGATCGCGTCGGAAGCGACGCCGTTCTCCAAGAGCGGCGGACTCGCCGACGTGGCCAGCGCACTGCCGCGCGCGCTGGGACGGCTCGGACATGACGTGACGCTGTTCACGCCGCGCTACGCCGGCGTGTCGGCAGGGCACTGGCGCCACGACGTCGCCGCCGCCGTGGCCGGTGTCTCCTACGACGCCGGCGTGTTCGAAGAGCCGCTCGGCGCCGGGGCGCGCGCGATGCTGGTCGACTGCCCGCCGCTGTACCACCGCGCCGGCCTGTACAACGCCGGCGGCGTCGACTTCGACGACAACGCCCTGCGTTTCGCCTTCCTGGTCATCGCCGCGCTCGAGTGGGCGGCGGCGCAGCCGACGCCCATCGACGTCGTCCACGGGCACGACTGGCAGGCCGGACTGGCGCCGGCCTATCTCCGCCAGCACTTCGGGCGTCACCCGGCGCTCAGCCGGGTGCCGGTCGTCTTCACGATCCACAACCTCGCCTACCAGGGCATCGTCGACAAGAACTGGCTGCCGCGGCTCGGGCTCGGCTGGGATCTCTTCACCGTCGACGGCCTGGAGTTCTGGGATCGCATCAGCCTGCTCAAGTCGGGCATCAACTTCAGCGACGCGATCACGACGGTGAGCCCCACCTATGCCGAGGAGATTCAGCGTCCCGACTACGGCGCCGGGCTCGACGGCGTGATTCGTGCCCGGGCCCACGTCCTCACCGGCATCCTCAACGGCATCGACGTCGAGGCGTGGGGGCCCGAACGCGATCCGTATCTGCCGGTACCGTTCACCGCCCGCGCCCTGGCCGGCAAACGCGCCGCCAAGCGCGCCGTGCTCGACGCCTTCGGGCTGGCCACCGACGACGCCGCGCTGGCCCGGCCGCTGGTCGGCATCGTGTCGCGCCTCGTCGATCAGAAGGGCTTCGATCTGGTCGCCGAGGTCGCCTCGGAACTGGCCGATCTCGAGGCCGGGTTCGTCGTGCTCGGCAGTGGCGAGAGCCGCTACGAGCACATGTGGCGCGCCCTGGCGGCGCACCGTCCGACGCGTATCGGCGCCGTCATCGGCTTCGACGAGCGGCTGGCGCACCTGGTCGAGGGCGGCGCCGACCTCTTCCTGATGCCGTCACGCTACGAGCCGTGCGGGCTCAACCAGATGTACAGCCAGCGCTACGGCACCGTGCCGGTCGTGCGCGCCACCGGCGGGCTGGTCGACTCGGTCCAGGCCTGGGACGCGGCGTCGGGCTCCGGCACCGGGTTCGTCTTCGCCGAATACAGCGGACGGGTGATGCTCGAGACGCTGCGGGCGGCGCTCCGGGTCTTCGAGCAGCCGGCCGAGTGGCGGCGGCTGCAGCGCAACGGGATGCGGCAGGACTTCTCGTGGGAGCGTTCGGCGCGCGACTACGTGAGGGTGTATAAAGGAGTGATCGCCGCCCGGAAAGGTCGCCGACAGAGGCGCGCAGCCGGGCCAGCGTGACACCGACGACGGGTGTTCGGCATCTGACCTATTGAGGAGAGATATGGCTTCGGACAAGATCAAGACCCTCGGCGACGCCGATTTCGACGCGGCGGTGCAGCAGGGGGTGGTGCTGGTGGACTTCTGGGCGGAGTGGTGCGCCCCCTGCCGGCGTCTGGCGCCGACCGTGGACCAGCTGGCCGAGGAATATGCCGGCCGCGTCACCGTGGCCAAGATGAACATCGACGAGCACCCGGCGACCGCCCCGAAGTTCGGCGTGCGCGGCATTCCGACGCTGCTGCTGTTCAAGAACGGCCAGCTCGCCGATTCGGTCGTCGGCCTGGCGGGGAAGGACGATCTCGCGCGGATGATCGACAAGCACCTCGCGCCGCCCGTGGCGTCGTCGGCGTCGCGGTGAGCGCACCGGCGACCGCCACCGACCGCCAGGTCGTCGTCATCGGCTCGGGTCCGGCCGGGCTCACCGCCGCGCTCTACGCGGCGCGCGCCAACCTGGCGCCGCTGGTCATCGAAGGCGTCGAGGCCGGCGGCCAGCTGATGCTGACGACGATGGTGGAGAACTGGCCCGGTTATCGCGATGGGATTCTCGGCCCCGATCTGATGACCGAGCTGCGCGCCCAGGCCGAGCGGTTCGGGGCCGAGATCGTCCAGGGCGACGTCGCGGCGCTCGACCTGTCGGCCCGGCCCTTCCGCGTCACCGTCGGCAAGACGGTGTACACCGCGCAGGCGCTCATCCTGGCGACCGGCGCCTCGGCGAAGTGGCTCGATCTGGGTGTCGACAAGCAGCTCTCGGGGCGCGGCGTGTCCACCTGCGCGACCTGCGACGGCTTCTTCTTCAAGGGCAAGCACGTCGCCGTCGTCGGCGGCGGCGACACCGCGATGGAAGAGGCGATCTACCTCGCCAAGCTCGCCTCGCACGTGACCGTGATTCACCGCCGCGACAGCCTGAGGGCGTCGAAGGTGATGCAGGACAAGGCACTCGGCGACCCGAAGATCTCGTTCGTGTGGAACACCGCGGTCACCGACATCAAGGACGTCGCCAAGGGCGAGGTGTCGAGCCTGGTGCTCACCGACGTGCAGACCGGGGCGGTGAGTGAGCTGGCCGTGGACGGCCTGTTCATCGCCATCGGCCACGTGCCGAACACGAGTCTGGTCGCCGGCCAGATCGATCTGGACGCCAACGGCTACATCAAGACCCACAGCGGCTCGCGGACCAACATCCCGGGCGTCTTCGCCGCCGGCGACGTCCAGGACCACGTCTACCGCCAGGCGGTGACCGCCGCCGGGTCGGGCTGCATGGCGGCGATCGACGCCGAGCGGTTCCTGAGCGGCGTCGGACACTGACGCCGCGAAACGCGCTCGTGTCAGCGGCCAGGGGCTTGCGGCTGGCGGCTAGGACGAACGAGATGGGCCGGTGGGCGATCCACCGGCCCTCTGTGTTCCTGCAGCGTGTCTCTGTAGAGCTGATGCCTGCATCGTGCGGGTCTAGCCGCGAGCCGCTAGCCCCTAGCCGCTAGTCGGACGTCAGTCGATCCACCCGCCGCCGAGCACCTCGTCGCCGTCGTACCACACCACCGCCTGGCCGGGCGTGATCGCCTGCTGCGGCGCGTCGAAGACGACCTCGGCGCGGCCGTCGTCGACGGCGCGAACCCGAGCCGGCGCGGCCCGGTGGCGATGGCGGATCTGTGCCGTCACCGCCACCCAGTCGTCCGGCGGCGCCCCGGCGATCCAGTTGACCGACGACGCGGTGAGCGCCGCGCGGTCGAGTGACGCACGCGGGCCGACCGTGACCTGCTGACGGCCGGCGTCGATGTCCACGACGTAGAGCGGGACGCCGGTCGACAGCCCGAGGCCCTTGCGCTGGCCGATGGTGAAGCGGTGCACGCCGGCGTGCGCGCCGAGCCGCGCCCCGGTCTGGTCGACGATGGCGCCGGCGGCGGCCAGCGCCGGATCCTCGCGCTCGAGGAAGCCGGCGTAGTCGCCGTCGGGCACGAAGCAGATCTCCTGGCTGTCGGGCTTGTCGGCGGTGACCAGGCCGAGGCGGCGCGCATGGCCGCGCACGGCGTCCTTGTGCAGCCCGCCGACCGGGAACTCGGCCGCCGCCAGCTGCGCCTGGGTCAGCGAGAACAGGAAGTAGCTCTGGTCCTTGGCGGCGTCGAGGCCGCGGCGCAGGCGCGCGCGCCCGTCGTCATCGCGGTCGACGCGGGCGTAATGGCCGGTGGCGAGCCTGGCGGCGCCGTACCCGGCGGCGCGCTGCAGCAACTCGCTGAACTTGACCTCGCTGTTGCAGCGGGCGCAGGGGATCGGCGTCCGGCCGCGGCGGTATTCGTCCACGAAGTTCTGCTGCACGTGGGCGTGGAAGTGCGACTCGAAGTTGACGACGTAGTGGGGGATGCCGAGCGTGGCGGCGACGCGGCGGGCGTCGTGCAGGTCGTCGATCGTGCAGCAGGTGCCGAAGCCGCCCTCGCGCTGATCGTAGAGCTGCATCGACACGCCGACGACGTCGTGGCCGGCCTCGACGAGCAGCGCCGCCGCCACCGACGAGTCGACGCCGCCCGACATCGCGACGACCACGCGGGCGGCGTGGCCGCTCATCGCCGGGCCGGCGCCAGCCGGCGGAGCTTGTCGACCAGGCCGGGCAGCACGTCGGCGACCCGGTCGATCTCCGCGGCGGTCGTGGTGCTGCCGAGGCTGAAGCGCAGCGAGTTCAGGGTGCGGTGGTGCGGGAAGCCCATCGCCTTCAGCACGTGCGACGGCTCCAGGGTGCCCGACGAACACGCCGACCCCGACGAGACGGCGATCCCCTCGAGGTCGAGGGCGATGAGCAGCGACTCGGACTCGACGCGGTCGAACGAGATGTTGGTCGTGTTGGGCACGCGGGCGGTGCGCTCGCCGTTGACGGCGCTGCCGGGCACCCGGTCGAGGACCGCCTGTTCGAGCCGATCGCGCAGCGCGGCCACCCGCGCCGCCGTCGTCGCCGCGTCGCGACGCGCGTACTCGGCCGCGGCGCCCATGCCGGCCAGCGCCGGGACGTTCTCGGTGCCGGAGCGGCGGTTGCGTTCCTGCCGTCCGCCGGTGACGAACGGCAGCAGCCGGACCCCGCGGCGGATCCACAGGGCGCCGGCGCCCTTGGGGCCGCCGAACTTGTGGGCCGAGAGCGACAGCAGGTCGACGCCCAGCGCCGCCACGTCTACCGGCAGCTTGCCGGCGGTCTGCACCGCGTCGGTGTGGAAGAGCGCGCCGCCGGCCCGCGCCACCGCGGCCAGCTCGGCCACCGGCTGGATGGTGCCTATCTCGTTGTTGGCGTGCATGACCGATACGAGGGCCGTGCGATCGGTCAGCAGCGCGCGGAGGGCCTCGGGGTCGGCGACGCCGCTGGCCCCGACCGGCAGCAGGGTCACCTCGAACCCCCGGCGGGAGAGCGACTTGGCGGTCTGCAGCACGGCCTCGTGCTCGATGGCGGAGACGATCAGGTGACGGCGGCCCGACACCTCCGCTGCCTCGACGGCGCCGCGGACGGCGGCGTTGTCGGCCTCGGTGCCGCCCGCGGTGAAGACGACCTCCGCCGGCTCGGCGCCGATGAGGGCCGCCACCTGGGCCCGGGCCTGGTCGAGCGCGGCCTTGGCCTGCTGCCCGAAGTGGTGCACGCTCGACGCGTTGCCCCAGGTGTCGCGGGCGACCGCCGTGAGGCGGTCGAGCGCGGCACCGACGAGCGGTGTCGTCGCGTTGTGGTCCAGATAGATGCGCGACACTGCCCGGATCGTAACACCCGCCCTAAACGTCAGCAAACAAATGGGGTAGACATCGATTTCCCGTGGTGCCTATACTGGCCGGGCTTCGTTCCAGGAGCCCTTCCCCAGGTCACCACGGCGAGCAGCGCGGGCGCTCGTACGCCCGCATCGGGAGGCAGCAGCAATGTGGAAGCGTGACGAGTCGCCCAAGCCGGCCGTACCTCCGGCACCGGCACCCGCCCCTGCAGCGGCAGCGGCGCATTCACCGGCCGTCCCCAGTGGCGGCGAACATCGCCCGCACGCGATGACGGGGAGGGACAACGTGAACATCGGGAAGTCGGTCGTCATCAAGGGCGAGCTGAGCGGCAGCGAAGACCTGACCATCGAGGGCAACGTCGAAGGCCGCATCGAACTGCGCGACAACACCCTCACCATCGGCCCCAACGGCAAGATCCGCGCTGAGGTGTTTGCCAAGCAGGTGATCGTGCTCGGCGAGGTCACCGGCAACGTGACCGCGTCGGAGAAGGTCGACATCCGCGACAACGGATCGGTGGACGGCGACGTCACCGCGCCACGCGTCGCCATCGCCGAGGGCGCCCACTTCCGCGGTGCCATCGACATGCAGCAGAAGTCGGCGAAGCCGGCCGCCCCGGCCGCGGCCGTGCCGGCCAAGGCCGGCGCCTAGTCCAGCCGGCGCGGAGGCGCGCCCCAGCCTCCGCGCGCGGAGCCTCTCCCTGTGGCTGGCGGATTGCACGATCTCCTGTCCCGGTTCGGCGGCCGACGCGCCGAGCCATCGGGCGCGTCGGCGGTGCCGGCGTCGCCCGACGCGCCGGAGCTCGTCTACCCCACGAAGGCGCTGCCCAAGTTCCTCGCCAACGTGGCCGCCAGGCCGTCGCCGGTGCTGCTCGATCTCGGTCCGGTGGTCGGCTCCAACGTCTCGTTCTTCGGCGAGGAGCTGGGCTGCCGGCTGCGGGTCGAGGACCTCGCCGCCGACATCGAGCGCCATGCCGCGGCCGGCACGCTCGACCGGCTGCCCGAGCTCTTCCGGACCCGCTTCAAGAGCGAACCCGGCAGCGTCGACGGCATCCTGTGCTGGGACGTGTTCGACTTCCTCGATCGCCCCGCCGCCGCCGCCCTCGCCACCACGCTGGCCCGCCTGCTCGTCGCCGACGGGTCGCTGCTCGGCTTCTTCAGCACCGCGGTCGAGCCCGGCCGCGCCCTCTACACCAAGTACGTCGTGGTCGACCGCGGGACGCTGCGCTACCGCCACTACGGCGGGACGCAGGTGCGTCAGCGCAGCCTGCAGAATCGCGACATCATCAAGCTGTTCGAGACCCTGCGCGTGTCGGACTCGTTCCTGATGAAGACCAACATGCGCGAGATCATCTTTCGCAAGCCGGCCTATCTCGCCGGCCTCTGAACCCGTCCGGCGCCGGCCGGCGTGGAGACGCGCGTTGTCACGCCCCCTGATTGCGCTGCTCACCGATTTCGGGACCCTCGACCACTACGTCGGCACGATGAAGGGCGTGATGCTCGGCATCTGCCCCGAAGCCACCCTGGTCGACATCACCCACGACGTGCCGCCACACGACGTCCGCATCGCGGCGCGGCAGCTGGCGGCGGCCTGCCGGTACTTCCCGGCCGGCACCGTCTTCCTGGTGGTGGTCGATCCCGGCGTCGGCTCGTCGCGCCGGGGCCTGGCCGTCGACACCGGCGACTACCGCTTCGTCGCCCCCGACAACGGCGTGCTCGGCGCCGTCCTCGACGAGCTGCCGCCGCGGCGGATCGTCGAGCTGACCGAGCGCAAGTTCGCGCTGCCGACGGTCAGCCGCACCTTCGAGGGGCGCGACCGGTTCGCGCCGGCGGCGGCGTGGCTGGCCCGCGGCGCCGCGATCACCACCCTGGGGCGCGGCGTCACCGCGCCGGTGCGGCTCGACTGGCCGAGCCCGACCGAGCGCCCGGACGGCGTCGACGGGGAAGTGGAACTGGTCGACCGCTTCGGCAACCTGGTGACCAACATCGGCCGCGCGGCGGTCGAGCGGCTGCTGCGCGGCGGCGGCATCGACATCGCCGCCGGCGGGCATGCCGTGGCCCACCTGGTGGACACCTACGCCGACGTCCCGGCCGGCGCGGTGTGCGCGCTGTTCGGCAGCAGCGACCGGCTCGAGATCGCGGTGAGCGGCGGCAGCGCCGCGGCGCATCTGGCGCTGGGTACCGGGGCCGCCGTGCAGCTGCGCCGTGCGGCCCTGTGATACGATCGCTCGTCTGTCCCTAAGTCTTTGCCCTGCACGGGGTTGACGCGATCGGCGGGGTTGCCTGCGGATCGCCGGAGTCGCACGCCATGTCTCAGGCCAGGAAGCGCACGACGCAAGGACCCGCGATGGAATCCGACTTGTCGCTCGAGTTCCTGCGCGTCGTCGAGCAGGCGGCCATCGCCTGCGCGCACACGATGGGGCAGGGCGACCGCCACGGCTCCGACCAGGCGGCGGTCGAGGCGATGCGCCACGAACTCGACACCGTGCCGATCGACGGGACGATCGTCATCGGCGAAGGGGAACGCGACGAAGCGCCGATGCTCTACATCGGCGAGAAGGTCGGGCTGGCCGGCAAGGGCAACGGCGACCGCCGCGGTTACGACAAGGTGGACATCGCCGTCGACCCGCTCGAGGGCACCAACCTGTGCGCCACCGGGGCCGCCAACGCCATCGCGGTGCTGGCCGCCTCCGACGAGGGCGGGCTGCTCCACGCCCCGGACCTCTACATGGAGAAGCTCGTCGTCGGGCCGAGCTCCAAGCACCTGGTCGACCTCGACGCGCCGGTCCGCGAGAACCTGCGGGCGATCGCCCGGGCGCTGGGCCGCCAGGTCGACGAGCTGACCGTCGTGGTCCTCGACCGCCCGCGCCACGAGAAGCTCATCCACGACATCCGCGCCACCGGCGCCCGCATCCGCCTCATCGGCGACGGCGACCTGTCGGCCGGTATCACCGCGGCGGTGTCGGGCAGCGGCGTCCACGCGGTGATGGGCACCGGCGGGGCGCCCGAGGGCGTGCTCACGGCGGCGGCGATGCAGTGCCTGAACGGCGAGATCTTCGCCCGGCTGAAGATCGCCAAGCCGGAGGACGAGGCGCGGTGCCACGCCATGGGCATCACCGACACCAGCCGCGTCTACACCTCGGCCGACCTCGCCCGCGGCAAGAACATCATCTTCGCGGCCACCGGGGTCACCGACGGCAGCCTGCTGAAGGGCGTCCGCTTCTTCGGCGACGGGATCCGGACCAGCTCGATCGTGATGCAGAACAACCCGCACCGCATCCGCTTCATCGACAGCATCCAGGTCTACGCCGGCCCGTCGGTGCGTATTCGCTTCTGACGTCCCGAGTCCGCGCGTGACGACGCCTTCGGTGTCGCGCAGGGGCGACGACGGCCCCGGCGGGGCGGCGTTCTCGCCGCAGCGCAACGTGCTGGCGGCCGCCGCCGCCAACGGCATCGGCTTTGCGGGCTTCACGCTGGTGATGCCCTTCCTGCCGCTCTACATCCGCGAGCTCGGCGTCACCGACGTCGCCGACATCGCGCTGTGGACCGGCCTGACGCTCGGCGCGACGCCGGCGGTCACCGCGATCAGCGCGCCGCTGTGGGGGCGGGTCGGCGACCGCTACGGCAGCAAGGTCCTGGTCCTCCGCTCGCTCGGCGCCTTCGTCGTGACCAAGGCGGCGATGGCCTTCGTCACCGCCGCCTGGCAGCTGTTCGCGCTGCGGGCCCTGCTCGGCATCTTCGCCGGCTACGGCGCGCTCACCGTCTCGATGGCCGCCGAGTCGGCGCCGCGCGAGCGGATGGCCGCCGCGATCGGCACCGTGCAGGTCGCCCAGCGCCTCGGGCCGACGATCGGCCCGGTGGTCGGCGGCGTGCTGGCGCCGCTGGTCGGGTTGCGGGCGACGTTCCTGGTCGCGGCGTTGTTCTATCTCGTCGCGCTGGCGACCATCGCCGCCATCTACCGCGAGCCGCGGACGCGACAGGCGCGGGCGGCGGCCCGCGGGCTGGTCGCCGTCGTCCGCGAGCTGGCCGCCACCCCCGGATTCTGGATGGTGTTCGTGGTGATCCTGAGCCTGCAGCTGGTCGATCGCAGCTTCGGGCCGATTCTGCCGCTCTACGTCGAGCGGCTGGTGCCGGCGCCCCAGGTGCCGGTCGTCGCCGGGATCCTGTTCGCGGTGAGCGCCCTGTGCGCGGCGCTCGGCCACTGGATCGCGGCGCCGCTCGTCGACCGCTGGGCGCCGCCGACGCTCATCGCCGCGGCCGCGCTGGCGACCGCCGGCGGTCTGGCGCTCATCGTCTGGGCGCCGTCGATCTGGTCGTTCGCGGTGGCCCTGGCCGCCGCCGGCGCGGCGATCGGCGTCGGCATGACCGCCGCCTACGCGTCGGGCGGCGCGCTCCTGCCGCGCGACGCGCACGCCACCGGCTTCGGCCTGATGATGACCGCGGCGCTCATCGGCATGGCCGCCAGCCCGATCGTCGCCGGCTTCATCAGCGGTCCAGAACTGCGCGTCGTCTTCGAGGCCGACATCGTCCTCATGCTGGGCCTCGCCGCGGCGGTGTGGTGGGGCATGCGTCGGACGCCGGCGTCGGCGCATCCGCGGCGCGACGATTCCGGGGTGTCGGCCCCGTGATGCCGCCCAGTGGTGCCTTGCCCGCCCTGCCTCACTCCAGTAAGGTGACACCGTGATGACGCCCGGCGAGGCCGAGCCCTCGTTGCCGCCGGCGCTGTCGAGTTACGACGACGCCGGTGTCACCTCGCTCGTCGACGTCCTCGTCGGCCGCATCGACAGCGAGCCCTTCAACGCCGTGGCCACCGCGATCTTCGCGCTGGCGATCGTCCACACGTTCTCGGCCGCCTGGTTCACCCGCCGCGCCCACGCCGTCCAGCACGCCGACGACGCCGCCGCCCGGGCGGCGGGTCGGCCGGCGACGCCGAGCGTCCGCGCCGAACTGCTGCACTTCCTGGGGGAGGTCGAGGTCGTGTTCGGGTTGTGGGCACTGGTGCTGCTGGTGGCGATGACCGTCTACGCCGGCTGGCACGCCGCCACCCACTACTTCGGCGAGACCGTGGTCTACACCGAGCCGATGTTCGTCGTGGTGATCATGGCGCTGGCGTCGACGCGGCCGGTCGTGACGTTCGCCGAAGCCGGGCTGCGCCGCATCGCCGCCCTCGGCGGCGCCACGCCGGCGGCGTGGTGGGTGACGATCCTCACCGTCGGGCCGCTGCTCGGCTCGTTCATCACCGAACCGGGGGCCATGACGATCAGCGCCCTGCTGCTGGCCCGCCAGTTCTTCGACCTGTCGCCCAGTCCGGCCCTCCGCTACGGCACCCTGGGACTGCTGTTCGTCAACGTCTCGATCGGCGGTACCCTCACCCACTTCGCGGCTCCGCCGGTGCTCATGGTGGCGCGGCCGTGGGGCTGGGACATGGCGTTCATGCTCGAGCACTTCGGCTGGCGCGCGGTCCTGTCGGTGCTGGTCTCGACCGCCGTCTACTACCTCTGGTTCCGCGGCGAGTTGCGCCGCCTGGCGGTCCGCGCGCCGCAGCCCGACCCCTTTCCGGCCGACGGGGCGGCTCCGGCTCCGCCGTCGGGCGGCGCGCCGGTCTGGATCACCGCGGTGCACGTCGGGTTCCTGGCCTGGACGGTGCTCACCGCCCACTACCCGGCGCTGTTCGTCGGCGGGTTCCTGTTCTTCCTCGGGTTCGCCAAGGCGACCGCGCCGCACCAGGGCCGGGTCGAACTGCGGCCGCCGCTGCTGGTCGGCTTCTTCCTCGGTGGCCTGGTCATCCACGGCGGGCTGCAGGCGTGGTGGATTGCGCCGGTCCTCGGCCGGCTCGGCGAGTCGGCGCTCTTCGTCGCCGCCGCGGCACTGACCTCGTTCAACGACAACGCGCTCATCACCCTGCTGGCGACGCTCGTGCCCGACCTGAGCGACGGCCTGAAGGCGGCGGTCGTCGAAGGCGCGGTGACCGGTGGCGGCCTGACGGTGATCGCCAACGCGCCCAACCCGGCGGGGCAGGCGCTGCTGGCGCGGTTCTTCGGCGGCGCCGTGGCGCCGCTGCGGCTGCTGCGCGGCGCGCTGGTGCCGACGGCCATTGCCGCGGCGGCGTTCCGCCTGCTCTGAGCCGGCCGCGGTCGGCGGCGGGAGAGTGTGCGAACATACCGGTGATGCGCCAACGCCGGCTCGCCGCGCTCGAGCGCGCCGCCCTGGTCGGCCTGGTGACCGGCACCATGCGCCGGGCCGACGCCGAACACTCGCTCGACGAACTCGACGGGCTGGCCGACGCGGCCGGGGCGACGGTCGTAGTGCGGGCCCTGCAGGAGCGGCCGACCCCCGACGCGGCGACCTTCATCGGCCGCGGCAAGGCGCAGGCGCTGGCGCTGGCCTGCGCCGAGGCCGGCGTCGACGTCGTCATCGTCGACAACGAGCTGACCCCGGCCCAGCTGCGCGAGCTGCAGGACGTCGTCGGCTGCAAGGTCGTCGACCGCACCCAGCTCATCCTCGACATCTTCGCCCGCCGCGCCCGGACCCGCGAGGGCAAGCTCCAGGTCGAGCTCGCCCAGCTGCAGTACCTGCTGCCGCGCCTGGTCGGCGCCAGCTCGGCGCTCTCGCGGCTCGGTGGCGGCATCGGCACGCGGGGACCGGGCGAGACCAAGCTCGAGATGGATCGGCGGCGGATCCGGACGCGGATCCGCGCGCTGAAGGACGACATCGAACAGGTGCGGCGACGGCGCGGCCAGCTGCGCGAGCGCCGCGACAAGGGCCGGGTGCCGACGGTGACGCTGGTCGGCTACACCAACGCCGGCAAGACCACGCTCTTCAACCGGCTGACGCGCGCCGCCGCCGAGGCGTCGGATGCGCTGTTTGTCACCCTCGACCCCCTGGTGCGCCGCGTCCGGCTGCCCGACGCCCGCGAACTGCTCATCTCCGACACCGTCGGCTTCATCGACCGACTGCCGCACGCGCTGGTCGCCGCCTTCCGCGCCACACTCGAGGAGGCCGCCGATGCCGACCTGCTGCTGCACGTCATCGACGCGTCGCATCCCGAACGCGAACGGCTGATCGGCGCCGTGATGCGGGTGCTCGAGAGCGTCGGCGCGCTCGAGGTACCCCGCCTCGAGGTCTACAACAAGATCGACCTGCTGCCCGACGACGAGCGCGCCGCGCTCGAGCGGGCCGAGCCCGGACGGCTGTGCATCTCGGCGCGAAGCGGAGCGGGCGTCGAGGCGCTGGTCGAGGCGATGGCCGCGGCGGTGGCGCTGGACCGGCAGCGGCTGGTCGTCGACCTCGACCCGGACGACCCGGCCGATGCCGAGCGGCTGCGCTATCTGTTCCGCCACGGGCGCGTGGTGTCGCAGGTGTCGATCGGCACCCGCGTGCGGCTGGAGGTCGACCTGCCGCGGCGGCTGGCCGGCCCGGCGCTGTGGGGCCGGGAAGGCAGGGCCAGTGCGTAGCCGGATCGCCGTGATGCTGGCCGTGCTCGCCGCCGCGGCGGCGTGCGCGCCCCCGCCGCCGCTGGTGCCGATGCCGACGGTCCTGGCGCACCCCGAGTTCCTGTATCCAGCCGCGCCGGCCGACACGCCGGAAGAGACCCGGCAGCAGCTTGACCGCGGCTGGCGGCTGCTCCAGTCCGGCGACCTCGCCGCGGCCGAGCGCGAGTACGCGGCAGTGCTGCGCGCCCGGCGGGGCTTCGCGCCGGCGCTGGCCGGGCAGGGCTACGTCGCCCTGGCCCGCCGGCAGCGCGACGACGCCGTCGCCGCCTTCGACCGCGCGACCGCCGCGGCGCCCTACGTGCCGGCGCTGGTCGGGCGTGGTCTGGCGCAGCTCGGTGCCGGCCAGAACGACGCGGCGCTGGCCAGCTTCGAGGCGGCGCTGGCCGTCGATGCCGCGGTGCCGGAGCTGGCCTCGCGCGTCGAGGCCCTGCGCGTGCGCCAGCTCCAGGATCGGGTGAGCCGCGCCGAGCGCGCCGCCGCGGCCGGGCGCTGGGACGAGGCGCGCGACGCCTATCGCGCCGCGATCGCCGCCTCGCCGGAGTCGCCGTTCCTCTATCGCGATCTCGCCCGGATGGAGCTCCGCGCCGGCCGCGACGACGCCGCCGTCGCCCAGGCCGAGCGGACCCTGGCGCTCGACCCCGACGACGCCCGCGCCCACCTGGTCATCGCCGAGGTCCGCGATCGGCGCAACGACTACGCGGGCGCCCTGGCGGCCTACGAGCGGGCCGCCGCGATCGATCCCGCCCCGGCCACCCTGGAGGCGATCGCCGGTGTCCGCGAGCGGGCGCGCATCGCCGCCTTGCCGACCCAGTACCACGCCATCGCCACCGCGCCGGCGGCGACGCGGGCCGACCTGGCGGCGCTGCTCGGCGTGCATTTCGCCACCCGGCTGGCGGCGGTGCCGCAGCGGCAGATCGTCGTCACCGACGTCGGCGGCCACTGGGCGCGGCCGTGGATCGAAGCCGTCGCCCGCGCCGGGGTGATGGAGGAGTATTCGAACTACACGTTCCAGCCAGGGGCGCCGCTGCGCCGTGCCGACGTCGCCGAGGTGGTGAGCCGGCTGCTGACGCTGGGCCGTCCGGGCGGCGCCGGACGCTGGGACGTCGAATCGGTACAGGTGACCGACGTGCCGCCAGGCCACCTCGCCTACCCGGCGGTGCGCCGCGCCGTCGCCTCGGGCGTGATGCGCCTCGACGACGGCGCCTTCCGGCTGCTGCAGCCGGTCACCGGCGCGGAAGTGACCGCGATCGTCTCCCGCCTCGAGGCGATCGGGTCCGGCCAGTGACCGAACCGGTCCTGACCATCGCCAATCAGCTCACGCTGCTGCGGCTGCTGATCATCCCGGCCTTCGTGCTGTGCGTGGTCTACGGGGCGTTCGGGTGGGCGCTGGCCCTGTTTGCGATCGCCGGCGCCACCGACGCGCTCGACGGCCTCGTCGCCAGGACAGCCAACCAGCGGACGTCGCTCGGGGCGTGGCTCGATCCGGCCGCCGACAAGCTCCTGCTGGTGACGACCTTCATCGTCCTGACCCTGCCCAACCTGGGCCTGCCCAACCGCCTGCCGCTGTGGCTGACGATTCTCGTGATCAGCCGCGACGTCGCCATCGTCCTCACCGTGGCGATCGTCAACCTGGCGACCGGCCCGCGGACCTTCCGGCCGTCGCCGCTCGGCAAGGCGGCGACGGCGCTGTTCATCGTCACCTGTGTCGTCGTGCTGTTCTTCAACTACCTCCGGCGAACCTCGCCGGTCGTCGACTGGTTCGTGTGGGCGTCGCTGGCCATCACCCTGGCCTCGTCGCTCGACTACGTGCGGCGGATGACCCGACCGGGGACGTGAACGGCCGGCCGGGCGGGCGCGACGGCGCGATCGGGGCAATTTGTGTCGCCAAGCCCGGCCTCGCCCACTACAATCGGCCGCGCATCGGAGGCCCGACGATGGGAGGCACACGGATGAGCGTACGGAATGGGATGACCGCTATCGTGCTCATGGGTTCGCTCGCCGCGCTGGCGGCCCAGCCGGCGGCCCCGGGTTCGACCGCGGCGGGCGAGTGGCGCACCTACGGGGGCGACCTGGCCAGCACCCGTTACTCCCCGCTCGACCAGATCACCGCCGAGAACTTCGGCACGCTCCGCATCGCCTGGCGCTTCCGGACCGACAACTTCGGGCCGCGGCCCGAGATCGCGCTGCAGACCACGCCGCTCTACGCCGACGGCCGGCTCTACGCGACGGTCGGCACCCGTCGGACGCCGGTCGCCATCGACCCGGCCACCGGCGAGCTGCTGTGGGCCCGACGGTTCGACGAGCGCCCGCGGACCTACCCGCGCGGGTTGTCGGGCCGCGGTGTCGCCTACTGGGAGAACGGCGCCACCAAGCGGGTGCTGTTCGTCTCGCCGGGCTATCAGATGCTGTCGATCGACGCGGTGACCGGCGAGCTCGACCCGGCATTCGGGGCCAAGGGCGTGCTCGACATGCGCCGCCACCTCGGCTACGCCGTGCCCGACCTCGACAAGGCCGAGATCGGCCTGCACTCGGCGCCGATCGTCGCCAACGGGGTGGTGATCGTCGGCTCGGCGCACCTGCCCGGCGGCGCGCCGCCGACCAAGGAGCACATCAAGGGCGTCATCATGGGCTTCGACGTCCGCACCGGCAAGAAGCTGTGGGGATTCACCGCCATCCCCGGGCACGGCGAGAAGGGCAACGAGACCTGGCTGAACGAGTCGTGGACCTTCACCGGCAACACCGGGTCGTGGGCGCAGATGTCGGCCGACGAACAGCTCGGTCTGGTCTACGTCCCGGTCGAGGCGCCCACCGGCGACTACTACGGCGGCCACCGCCACGGCGACAACCTCTACTCCAGCTCGCTGGTCGCCCTCGACGTCAAGACCGGGCGGATGCGCTGGCACTTCCAGACCACCCACCACGACATCTGGGACTGGGACATGCCGAGCGCGCCGATCCTCGCCGACATCACCGTCGACGGCAAGGCGATCAAGGCCGTGGCGGTGCCGACGAAGCAGAACTACCTGTACGTCTTCGACCGCACCACCGGCACGCCGGTGTGGCCGATCGTCGAGACGCCGGTGCCCAAGGGGGACCTGCCGGGCGAGTGGTACGCCCCGACGCAGCCGATTCCGAGCAAGCCGCCGGCCTTCGGCCGCCAGGGCGTCACCGAGGCCGACCTGCTCGACTTCACGCCCGAGCTGAAGGCCAAGGCCCTCGAGTTCGTGAAGGGCTGGCGGATGGGGAGCATGTGGGAGCCGCCGTCGGAGCTCAACCCCGAGGCCGGCAAGTTCGGGACGCTGCAGCTGCCCGGCTCCACCGGCGGACCCAACTGGCAGGGCGGATCGCTCGATCCCGAGAGCGGCGTGGTCTACATCTACTCGAAGGACGAAGCCACCGCCCTGGCGATGGTGCGTGGCGACAAGCGGTCGAACATGGACTGGATCAACGGTGCCGGCGGCGAGGGCGGCCGGCGGCTGGCCATCGACAACCTGCCGATCATCCGTCCACCGTGGGGCCGGATCTCGGCCATCGACCTCAACAAGGGCGACATCCTCTGGCAGACCGTGCACGGCGAGACCGACGACGCGGTGACCAACCACCCGGCGCTGAAGGGCGTGACGATTCCGCGCACCGGACGCACCGGCCGGGTCGGCGTGCTGACCACCAAGACGCTCGTGCTGGCCGGTGACGGCGGCATGGCGACCCATCCCAACGGCGAGCGCAGCGGCATGTTCCGCGCCTACGACAAGAAGACCGGCAAGGAACTGGGCGCGGTGCCGATTCCCGGTCCGCAGACCGGTTCGCCGATGACCTACCTGCACGAAGACCGGCAGTACATCGTCGTCGCCGTGTCGGGGCAGGGGGCGGCCGCCGAGCTCGTCGCTCTGGCCCTGCCGCCACGGGCCCGGTAGTCGCAGAGGAGCTGATGGTCGACCACGAGGAGAGGCGAGGAGGCGTCACGGCCTCTCCCTCCGCCTCGCGCTCGGCGGGCGCCCGCTCATCGCCGCGCCTTGGGTGGAACGGCAGCCCTCAAGCGGGTTGGCCACCAATCTCGTCTTCGGGAGACGCCGCGACGCCATTGTGCTGGTCGGCGATGCATGTCGGTCCGCATCGTTCGTCTCGGTAGTCCCCGTCACGCGCGGGAAGGCCTGCGCATCGGCACAGTACGGCGCCCGCCGCGCGGCGTGCCCAAGGCGCAGTTCGCGTCGGGCAACTGGTACGACGTGTGGTTCCCGGTGCTGGCGCCGAGCGTCGAGACGATGAAGCGGGCGCAGGCGGCCGAGACGCCGGCCGAGTGGGCGGCCTTCGTCCGCCGCTTCCGCGCCGAGATGGCCGCGCCGGCCGCCAGCCAGACGCTCGACGTGCTGGCCGCGCTGTCGAGGCGCGCCGACTTCTCGGTCGGCTGCTACTGCGAGGACGAGACGCGCTGCCACCGCTCGGTGCTGCGCGACCTGCTCGCCACCCGCGGCGCGACCATGGCGTAGTGCTGTCGCCATCTCGGCCAGCCGTGGCGGGTGGTCGTCCGGTGGGCCCTGTGGAGCAGGCCGCGCGGGCGAAAGACGGCAAACGACCAGGCGGCGCCGACGTCCGCGTGGGGTGACGAAGTGGGGCCCCGCGCTTCCGCCGACGCTCGCCCCCGCAGTCGTTTGCCGGCTTGCGGAACCGGGACCGACGGAGGACTACCCGCCGCGGCTGGCCGAAGGCGATGGCGGGCGGCGCGGCTTCGAGCCGCGAATGTCCAGGCCTGACGTCGCCGGGCGTGCCTACAGCACCTTGGTCTTGAAGTAGTCGATGGTCTTCGTCAGCCCCTCGCGCAGGTCGACCTGCGGCTCCCAGCCGAGCAGGGTGCGGGCGCGGGTGATGTCGGGGCGGCGCACCTTGGGGTCGTCGACCGGCAGCGGCTTGTAGATGATCCGGCTCGTCGAGCCGGTCATCTCGATGATCGTCTCGGCGATCTGCTTGATGGTCATCTCGGCCGGGTTGCCGATGTTGACCGGTTCGTTCTCCGTGGACAGCATCAGCCGGATGATGCCGTCGACCAGGTCGCTGACGTAGCAGAAGCTGCGGGTCTGGCTGCCGTCGCCGAACACGGTGACGTCCTCGTTCTTCAGCGCCTGCGACATGAACGCCGGCACGGCGCGTCCGTCCTTGACCCGCATCCGCGGGCCGTAGGTGTTGAAGATGCGGACGATCTTGGCATCGATGCCATGGTAGCGGTGGTAGGCCATGGTCATCGCCTCGGCGAAGCGTTTGGCCTCGTCGTAGACGCCGCGCGGCCCCACCGGGTTGACGTTGCCCCAGTAGGTCTCCTTCTGCGGGTGTTCGAGCGGGTCGCCGTAGACCTCGGAGGTCGAGGCGATGACGAACGCGGCGCCCTTGGCCTTGGCCAGGCCGAGCGCCTTGTGGGTGCCCAGCGCGCCGACCTTCAGCGTCGGAATCGGCAGCTCCAGGTAGTCGATCGGGCTGGCCGGGCTGGCCCAGTGCAGCACGTAGTCCACCGGGCCGTCGACGTTGATGTAGTTGGTGACGTCGTGCTTGATGAACTCGAAATCGCGATTCTTGATGTGGGCGATGTTGGCGAGGTCGCCGGTCAGCAGGTTGTCGATGCCGACCACGGAGTAGCCGCGGTCGAGCAGGGCGTCGCTCAGGTGCGACCCGATGAAGCCGGCGGCGCCGGTGATGACGACTCTCTTGGCCATGGGATACGGTAACCGGACGAGGGTCAGTAGGCGGGGCGATGCGAGAACAGGCCGCGCACGACGGTGAGCCAGATGATCTTCAGGTCGAGCGACACCGACCAGTTCTCGATGTAGTAGAGGTCGTACTCGATCCGCTTCTCGAGCGAGGTGTTGCCGCGCCAGCCGTTGACCTGCGCCCAGCCGGTGATGCCGGCCTTGACCTTGTGGCGCAGCATGTACTGCGGGATGCGGTGCTTGAACTGCTCGACGAAGTAGGGGCGCTCGGGGCGCGGCCCGACGATCGACATCTCGCCCTTGAGGACGTTGACGAACTGCGGCCACTCGTCGAGGTCGAAGCGCCGCAGCCAGTGGCCGACCCGGGTGGCGCGCGGGTCGTTGTCGTTGGCCCACACCGGGCCGGTGCCGTCCTCGGCGTCGAGCGGCATGGTGCGGAACTTGTAGACGGTGAACGCCCGGCCGTCGAGCCCCATGCGCAGCTGCTGGTAGAAGACCGGGCCCGGCGAACTGCGCTTGATCAGCCAGGCGATGAGCAGGCCGGGAATCGCCATCACCGCCAGGGCGGCGATCGAGATGACGATGTCGAGGGCGCGCTTGACGACGGCGTTCACGCCCTGCAGCGGCACGTCGTTGACGTTGATGACCGGAATGCCGTCGAGATCCTCGAGCCGGGCCCGCAGGGCGATGAACTGCAGCAGGTCGGGCACGACCTTGACGTCGACGCACTCGCGGCTGGCGCCTTCGACCAGGTCGAGCATCTTGACGTGCTCTTCCATGGGCAGGGCCACGTAGAGGTGGTCGATCTGCTCGCGGACGGCGATCTCGGGCCCCTCGGCCAGGGTGCCGAGCAGCGGCAGGCCGCGGTAGCCGAGGTGATCGCCGCCGGCCCGATCGTCGACGAAACCGACGACGTGGTAGCCGAGCTCGCGGTGCTCGAACATCCGGTCGGCGATCATGCGGCCCAGATCGCCGGCCCCGGCGATGAGGACGCGGCGCAGGCCGAGCCCGGAGATCCACCGCCGTTCGAGGATCTCGCGCACCACCTTGCGGGCGAGGTAGCCGAGCAGGATGGTGCAGACCAGGAAGATCGCCCAGACCAGCTGCGACACCTCGTAGGTGCCGCGGCTCTTGAGCTCGTCGGGGACGTAGTAGGCCTGGAAGTACAGGGTGCCGACGACGCCGATGACGACGGCGAAGATGCTGCCGACCAGGACGTTGAAGAAGACGTCGATGCGCGATCGGCCGCGGCGCAGCCGGTAGAGCCCCTGCAGGTGGAAGCCGAGCGGGACGATGACGGCGATGAAGGGCAGGACGTTGACGTACTGCGAGAACGGCGGCTGGCCCTTGGTGACGTCGAAGACGCCCAGCTCGAAGCGTACCAGGTAGGCGACCAGGAAGGCGACGACGCCGATCGAGGCGTCGGTCAGGACGTGCAGGGCGACGAGCAGCCGGTTGAACCGCCTTACCATCGCGCCTCGGCCGGAGCGGCCAGCACCTCGTCGACCGCGGCCTGGAACTCGGCGCGGAAACGGGCCTGGCCGAAGCGCTCGGCGTTGGCGCGGATGCGCCCGGCGTCCCAGCGGCGGCCGGCGGCGTCGGCCAGCGCCGCCGTCCACGACTCGACGCGGTCGTCGTCGACCAGCAGGCCGGTCTCGCCGTGGACGACCGTCTCGGTGGCGCCGCCGCGGCCGAGGGCGACGACCGGCCGGCCGCAGGCCTGGGCCTCGACCGGCACCAGCCCGAAGTCCTCTTCACCGGGCAGCAGCACGGCGGCCGCGGTCCGGTAGTGGGCGAGCACCGCGGCGTCGTCGAGGCGGCCGAGCAGGCGTACGCCAGGGCCGCTGGCCGCCAGCGACTCGAGGTGACGGCGTTCCGGGCCGTCGCCGATGATGTCCAGCGGCAGCCGCGCGGCGTGGGCGGCCGCGATGGCCACCTCCAGGCGTTTGTAGGGCACCAAGGCCGACACGATCAGGAAGGCACCGCCCGTTCCGGGGCCGCCGGGCGTGAAGGCCTCGGTATCGACCGGCGGATGGACGATCGCCGACTGGCGATTATAGTACAGCCAGATTCTCCGCGCAACATACTGAGAAATCGCGAGATAGCGGTTGGGGCGGTCGGCCGTGGCACGGTCCCAGCGGGCCAGCCGGGCCATGATCGGCCTCATGACCGCGCTGGCCGCCCGCCCGATGCGCGCCGGGCCGAAGTAGGCGTCGAACTGATCCCAGGCGTAGCGCATCGGCGTCAGGCAGTAGCAGAGGTGGCGGGCACCGGGGGGCACAATCACCGACTTGGCCACGCAGTGGCTGCAGCTGACGACCAGGTCGAACCCGGCCAGGTCGAGCCGCTCGATGGCGGCGGGGAAGAGCGGCAGGTAGTGGCGGTAGGCCCGCGCCACCAGCGGCAGGCGCTGGATGAAGGCGGTGTGGATGGGATGGGCCTCCAGCCGCGCCGAGACGCTGCCCGGCACGTGGACCAGCGTGAACAGGTCGGCGCCGGGGAAGAGCGCCGCGATCTGCTCGAGCGCCTTCTCGCCGCCGCGCATCCCGGTGAGCCAGTCGTGCACCAGCGCGACGCGCATCAGCGGCGGCCCGCCACGTCGCGATAGACGTCGAGGGTGCGCGACGCCGCCCGCACCCACGAGAACTCCTGTACCCGGGTCCGGCCGCGGGCGATGAGGTCGGCGCGCAGCGCCTCGTCGACGACCACGCGGCGGATGCCGTCGGCGATCGACGCGCTGTCGTAGGGATCGACCAGCAGGGCCGCGTCGCCGACCACCTCCGGCAGCGAGGAGACGTTCGAGGTGACCACCGGCGTGAGGTTGGCCATCGCCTCGAGCGGCGGCAGGCCGAAGCCCTCGTACAGCGACGGGAACACGAACGCCCGCGCCAGGCGGTAGAAGGCCACCAGGGTCGCCGCCGGCTGGAAGCCGAAGAAACGCACCTGTTTGTCGAGGCGATGGCGATGGACCATCTGACGCAGCGCGGGGTACTTGCCGACCTCGTCGCCGATCACGACCAGCCGCAGGTCGTCGGGCCCGGCGGTGCGGGCCATCGCGAAGGCTTCGATCAGCCGCTCGAGGTTCTTGTGCGGCTTGATGTTGCCGACGTAGAGGACGAACGGGTGCGACAGATCGAAGCGCAGCCGGACCCGTTCGAGGGCCGCGTCGTCGGGGATCGCCGCAAACCGCGCGTCGATGCCGTTGTGCACGACCACCACCTTCTCGGGGCGGACGCCGGTGTAGTGCAGGATGTCGCGCTTGGACGCCTCCGACACCGTCAGGATGCACGCCGCCTTGCGCGCCGCGACGCGGATCATCGTGTGGGCGTAGAGCCAGGCGGCCCGGCTCGGCAGGTAGCGCGGAAAGCGCAGGTGGATGCAGTCGTGGATGGTCACCACCGTGCGCCCGGGCACGAGCGGCGGCAGCACGTAGTGCGGCGCGTGGAACAGATCGGCGTGGAGCCGGCGGGCGGCCAGCGGCAGACGCAGCTGCTCGCCGAGCGAGTACGGGCGGGCCGATTCGGCCACGGCGCGGACGTTGGCCCCGGCGGCCGTCGCTTCGGCCAGGTCGCCAGGGCGGGCGAGCAGCACGTATTCCGACGCCGGATCGAGTGCCGCGAGCTGGTGGACCAGGTTGCGGATGTAGGTGCCGATGCCGAAGTCGTGGAGCTTCCGCGCGTCGATGGCGATTCGCATCAGGGGTCGGCCGACTCGTGGCGATTATCGGACATCGAACCCGCGTCGGCGCAGCCACCAGGCGAGCAGCGGCGCCCAGCCGGGGTGATGCTTGCGGTAGTAGGCGAGATGACTGTCGCGGCGCCGGCGGGCCGTCGCCGTCGGGTCGCCGGCCCCGGCCCGGCCGCGCCAGTGGCTGATCGTGGCCTCGGGCACGAAGATCACGCGCCGGCCGCGGGCGCCGAGCGACACGCACAGATCGACGTCCTCGGTGTACATGAAGAAGCGCTCGTCGAGCAGACCCACCGCCTCGAGGTCGGCGCGGCGGACGAGCAGGCACGCCGCGCTCAGCCACGCCCGCGGCCCCGGGCGGGTCGTCTCGCGGGCCACCCGCGCCACCGCCCAGGCCGTGCCGGCGGCGTAGGCCCGCATCAGCCGCCGCTGGCGGAACTCGCCCCACGGCGACAGCGGCGGCCCGAACGAGATCTCCGGGCGGCCCTCGGCGTCGACCAGGCGGGGGCCGGCGGCGGCTGCGCCCGGGTCGGCCTCGAGCGCGGCGGCCAGCCGGTCGATCTGCCCGCGGCCCACCGTGGTGTCGGGGTTGAGCAGCAGGACCAGCGGGTGCGTCGTGGCGCGGAGGCCCAGGTTGTTGGCGCGGGCGAAGCCGAGATTGGCGCCGGCGTCGATTGCCGCCACCGCCGGCCACCGCTGTCGCAGGTGCGCGAGCGTGCCGTCGTCGGAGGCGTTGTCGACCACCGTGACGCGGCGCGGGCGTGTCGCCGGGTCGGCGGCGAGGCTGGCCAGGCAGCGGTCGAGGTCGTCGCGGACGTTGTAGCTGACGATGACGATGTCGAGGCCAGCCGTCGGCGGGGGCAGCGGCTCAGGCACCGGCCGCCTCCTCGATCGCGCGCCAGGTGTGGGCGGCGGTGTCGCGCCAGTGGTAGCGGGCCAGCACCGGCAGCGCCGCCGCCAGGTGCGGGGCCCGCGCCGCCGGATCGGCGAGCAGGTGCCGCAGCGTGGCGGCCAGCGACTCGACCAGGTGCGGTCCGTCGGCCAGCTGCACCGCCGCCTCGCCGTAGATCTCGCGGGCCACCGGCGTGTCGAGCACCACCGGCACCGCACCGTGGGCGAGCGCCTCGAGCGGCGTGAACCCGAACCCCTCGTACTCCGACAGGAAGGCGAACACCGCCGCGTCGCTGTAGAGCGTCGTCAGGGTCTCGTCGTCGACCCAGTGGCGCAGGCCGACCCGGGCGCCGAGGCCGAGCGCGGCGACCTGCGCGGTGAAGTCGAGGCGCGGCATCGTGCGGTTGTCGCCGACGATGTCGAGGTGGGCGGCCGGATGGTCGGCGACGACGCGGGCGAAGGCGTCGATGAGCACGTCGATGCGCCGGCGCTGGAACAGCGACCCGACAAACAGCACCAGCGGTCGGCGTTCCCGGGCCGGTGGGGTCGCCGGCGCCCGCACGCCCAGATACACCACCCGCACGCGAGACGCCGGCACTCCGGTGAAGCGGACGATCTCGCTGGCCGAGAACGCCGACGGCGCCAGCACGACGTGCGCGCGTCGGGCCGCCCACGCGGTGATCTGCCGCCGGCGCAGCCCCTCGCGGGCCCGGAACCACTCCGGGTGCGCAAAGTAGGACACGTCGTGGACGGCCAGTGCGACCGGGGCCGGACAGGCCAGCGGCGCCGTGTAGCCGGGTGCGAACAGCACGTCGGGACGATCGCTGCCGAGGGCGCGGGCGAACTCCCACTGTTCCCACCGCGTCCCGCCCGATCCCGGCACGATGCGCAGCGGCCAGTCGTCGGGCGGCTCGGGCGGCGGGCGGTGGCTGTAGAGCACGATGTCGTGGGCGGTGGCCGGGCCGTTGCGCCACTCGCGCAGCAACTCGCGCAGATAGCGACCGACGCCGGTCGGGTGACCGGCCAGTTCCCGCGCGTCGATGGCGACTCGCATCGGATCAGGACGGCCGCGCCCGCCGCGCGTCGAGGGCGGCGGCGTAGGCGGTGCGGGTGGCGGCTGCGGTGGCAGACCAGGCGAAGTGTGCCGCGCGGGCCGGGCCCCGGGCGCCGCTGGCCCGCGCCGTGTCGTCGTCGAGCAGGGCCGCCAGTGCCGCCGTCCAGGCCATCGGGTCGTGCGGATCGACCAGCACGCCGGCGTCGCCGACGACTTCCGGGAGCGATCCCGCGGCGGCGGCGACCACGGGAACGCCGCAGGCGAGCGCTTCGAGGGCCGTGAGGCCGAAGCCCTCGTCGACCGACGGGAGCACCAGCATCCGGGCGTCGGCGTAGAGGGCGCGCCGGGTCGCGTCGTCGACGTAGCCGGTGGCGGTCGCACGACCGGCGAGGGGCGGGGCGTCGAGCCGGGCCAGCCACTCGGCGGCTGCCGCGGTCGGCCGGCCGGCCAGTACCAGGGGCGGCGCCTCGGGCGCCTGAGCCAGCAGCGTCGCGTAGGCGTCGAGCAGCACGCCGACGTTCTTGCGCGGCTCGAGCGTGCCGACGAAGAGGATCGTGGTACCGAGCGACCCGGCGCGGCGGGCGCGGATGTCGGCCGCCCACGCCGGCGCGCCGAGCGGTGTCGTGGTGATGCGCGCCGCCGGCACTCCCAGCTCGGCGCCGACGAGGCCGGCCGCGTAGGACGAGCCGGCGATGACGTGGTCGGCGCGCCGGACGTGGTCGCGCACCAGGTCGGGGAAGTCACGGCGGGCGGGGCCGCTGGCCGCCTGGCGATTGCGCAGGAAGTGGAGGTCGAAGATCGTGACGACCTGCGCGGCCCGTCGCGCCGGCACCAGCAGCGGGGTGGGCGAATGCACGACGTCGCAGTCGCCGGCCATCCGCTCGATCGGCGGCCAGCCGAGCCGGTGCCAGGCCCAGGTGAGGGCGCGCACGGGCACCCGCAGGTCGACGCGCGCCGCGCCGGGCAGCTCGTCGGCCACGCCGGGCATGATGCGGTCGGCCCACGAGCTCGAAAACACGGTCAGCCGTTCATCGGCCGGGGCGGTCGCCGTCAACGCCCGGGCCAGCTCGTGCACGTACTCGCCGATGCCGGTGCGGGCCCTGAGCGCCGGACGGTAGTCGACGATCACGTGCACGTCGGGCAACGGTACCACGGCCGGCCTGGGACAACAAGTCCTTACGGGTCAGTATGTTGACATGTGTCGTCGGGCGATGGTAGCGTGACACGTTCGGCGCGCCAGCGGTGGGGCCCGCCAGAGGGAGCGAAGCGGCACATGAAGGTCGCGGTGGTCGGAACGGGATATGTCGGGCTGGTGGTCGGTGCGTGCCTGGCCGAGAGCGGCAACGACGTCGTGTGCGTGGACAAGGACGCCGCCAAGGTGCGGATGCTCAGGCGTGGCAAGAGCCCGATCTACGAGCCGGGCATCGAGGACCTGCTGCGTCGCAACAAGGCGGAAGGGCGGCTGACTTTCACGACCGACCTGCCCAAGGCGGTCCGGACCTCGCAGATCATCTTCATCGCCGTCGGCACGCCGCAGGGCGAAGACGGCTCGGCCGACCTGCAGCACGTCATGGGCGTCGCCCGGCAGATCGGCCAGGCGATGAACGGCTACAAGGTCATCGTCGACAAGAGCACGGTGCCGGTCGGCACGGCGGCCAGGGTGCGGGAGGTGATCCGTCGCGAGACCACCCACCCCTTCAGCGTCGTCAGCAACCCCGAGTTCCTGAAGCAGGGCGCCGCGGTCGACGACTTCATGAAGCCCGATCGGGTGGTGATCGGCGCCGAAGACGCCCAGGCCGCCGAGCTGATGGTGGCGCTGCACAAGCCGTTCACCCGCACCGGCGCGCCGATCATGGTGATGGACTGCGCCAGCGCCGAGCTGTCGAAGTACGCGGCCAACGCCATGCTGGCGACCAAGATCTCGTTCATGAACGAGATCGCCAACGTCTGCGAGGCCTACGGCGCCGACGTCGACCGCGTGCGCCAGGCGATGGGCAGCGACCGGCGGATCGGGCCGGCGTTCCTGTTCCCGGGCGTCGGCTACGGCGGCAGCTGCTTCCCCAAGGACGTCAAGGCGATTGTCAAGTTCTCCGGCGACAAGAAGTACGACTTCCGGATCCTCAAGGCCGTCGAGCAGGTCAACGAGTCGCAGAAGCGGCTGCTGCTGCGCAAGATGGAGGCGCACTTCGGGTCGCTCAAGGGCCGCACCATCGCCGTCTGGGGCCTGGCCTTCAAGCCCAAGACCGACGACATGCGCGAAGCACCGGCGGTGCCGATCATCCGCACCCTCATCGAGAAGGGCGCCCGGGTGCAGGCCTACGATCCCGAGGCGATGACCGTCGCCAAGGGCCTGTTCCCCAAGGGCGTCACCTTCGTGAAGAAGAACTACGACGCGCTGAAGGGCGCCGACGCCCTGGCGGTGATCACCGAGTGGCAGGAGTTCCGTGAGCCGGACTTCCCGCGCATGCGCAAGCTGCTGAAGTCCCCGGTGATCTTCGATGGCCGCAACATCTACCAGCCGGAGCAGATGAAGGAGCTGGGCTTCGTCTACAAGTCGGTCGGGAGGTAGGCGCGGCCATGCGGGTGCTGGTCACGGGCGGAGCCGGGTACATCGGCAGCCACGCCGTGCACGCGCTCGCCGCCGCCGGCCACGCCGTCGTCGTGCTCGACGACCTGTCGGCCGGCCACGCCGAGGCGGTGCGCGGCATCCCGCTGGTCCGGGCGCGGATCCACGACACGGCGACGGTGCGGGCGACGCTGCGCGACCACGGCGTCGACGCCGTGATGCACTTCGCCGCCTGGCTGACGGTCAGCGAGTCGGTGCACCATCCGGCCAAGTACTACGAGAACAACGTCGTCGGCTCGCTGCGCCTGCTCGAGGCGATGGTCGCCGAGGGCGTCGGCCAGCTGGTGTTCTCGTCGACCTGCGCCACCTACGGTGAGCCGGTCGCGCTGCCGATCGCCGAGACCCACCCCCAGGTGCCGGTGAACGCCTACGGCGAGTCGAAGCTGGCGATCGAGCGCGCGCTCGGGCACTTCCGGACCGCCCACGGACTCCGGGCCATTGCCCTGCGCTACTTCAACGCCGCCGGCGCCGACCCGGACGGGCGGCTCGGCGAAGACCACGATCCGGAAATCCACCTGGTGCCGCGCGCCATCGACGCCGCCCGCGGCGGCGCGCCGCTCCAGGTGTTCGGGCTCGACTATCCGACCCCGGACGGCACCTGCCTGCGCGACTACGTGCACGTCACCGACCTGGCCGACGCGCACCTCCGCGCCCTCGACGCCCTCCACGGTGGCCATGCCGGCGGCGCCTACAACGTCGGCACCGGCCGGCCGTGGTCGGTGCGGGAGGTCATCGACACGGTGTCGCGCGTCGTCGGCGCGCCGGTGCCGTGGCAGGCGGCACCGCGGCGCGACGGCGATCCGTCGGCCCTCTATGCGTCGAGCGCGACGATCCAGGCCGACCTCGGCTGGCGGCCGGTGATGAGCGACCTCGAGACCATCGTGGCGCACGCCGCGGCCTGGCGGGCCGCCCACCCTGGAGGCTATCGGGGCGCCTAGATGGAACCCCTGCTGCGCCTGCTTCGCTACGCAGCTCCGCACCGGCTGGTCATCGCTGGAGCGTTCGCCGCCATGCTGCTCTACGGCCTCGCTTCGGCGGCGCTGGCCTGGCTCGTCAAGCCGATCCTCGACCAGGTGCTGCCGGCGCGCGAATCGCTGGCCTTCGTCGGCACCGCGATCATCGTCGTCTACGTCGTCAAGGGCATCGGCGCGTTCTTCTCCAGCTACTGGATGGACGACCTCGGACACCGCGTCGTCCGCAGCTTGCGCACCGATCTGTTCGAGCACGTGCTCGGCCAGTCGGCGGCGTTCTTCGCCCGCCGCTCGACCGGCCAGCTGCTGTCGCGCGTCAACAACGACGTCGGCCAGGTGCAGCGGGCGGTCTCCGAGACGGTCGGCGACATGGCCCGCGAGTCGCTCACCGTGGTCGGCTACGCCGCGCTCCTGGTCTACATCGACGCCGGCCTGGCGCTGGTCTGCCTCACCGCCGCGCCGCTCGTCGTCTACCCGCTGGCCCGGCTCGGCCGCCGCCTGCGCACGGTCTCGCGGCGCAGCCAGGAGGCGCTCGAACGCCTGTCACACGTCGCCGGCGAGGCGTTTGCCGGCCATCGCATCGTCAAGGCGTTCCTGGCCGAGCCGCGCGAGGCCGCCAAGTTCCGCGCCGCCTCGGACCTGCTCTATCGCACCAACATGAGCGTGACCGGCGTGCTGTCGGTGCTGCCGCCGCTGATGGAGGCGCTCGGCGGCGTGGCGATCGTCGGCGCGTTGTGGTACGGCAGCCAGGAGATCGCCGCCGGCCGGCTGACCCCCGGCGAGTTCACCTCGTTCGTGGCGGCACTGCTGCTGATGTACGGGCCGATCAAGAAGCTGACCCGGGTCAACGCCAACCTCCAGCAGGCCGCCGCCGCCGCCGAACGCGTCTTCGAACTGCTCGACGCCCACACCGAAGTCGTCGAGCGGCCGGGCGCCACGCCGTTGCCGCCGTTCCGGCGCGCGGTCGAGTTCCGCGACGTGTCGTTCGGCTACGAGGACGGTCACGGCCGGCTGGTGCTGAGCGGCGTGTCCTTCGAGGTGCCGGCCGGCCACGTCGTCGCGGTGGTCGGGCGCAGCGGCGCCGGCAAGACCACGCTGGCCAACCTGCTGCCGCGGTTCTACGACGTCTCCGGCGGGGCCGTCCTCGTCGACGGGCACGACGTCCGCGACGTGACGCTGGCGTCGCTGCGCCGCCAGATCGGCATCGTCACCCAGGACACGGTGCTGTTCGACGACACGATCGCGGCTAATATCGCCTACGGGATGCCCGACGCCAGTGCCGAGCAGATCGAAGCGGCGGCGCGCGCCGCCAACGCCCACGAGTTCATCCTCGGCCAGCCGGCCGGCTACGCGACCACGATCGGCGAGCGCGGCCAGCGCCTGTCGGGCGGCCAGCGGCAGCGCCTGGCCATCGCCCGGGCGCTGCTGCGCGACGCGCCGATCCTGGTCCTCGACGAGGCGACCTCGTCGCTGGACTCGGAGTCGGAGCGGCAGGTGCAGGCGGCGCTCACGACCCTGATGCGCGATCGCACCTGTGTCGTGATCGCCCATCGGCTGTCGACGGTCCAGCGCGCCGATGCCATCCTGGTCTTCGAGCGCGGCCGCCTGGTGGAGGCCGGCCGGCACGACGAGCTGCTGACCCGGCCGGGCGGGCACTACGCGCGCCTGCACCGGGCGCAGTTCGCCGAGGCCCGCCGGCCCGATCGCGCCGGCGCCGTGCCGTCGTGATCCCGGAGGAGAGTGCCAGCCGCATGATGAAGAGCATGACCGGGTTCGCGACGGCGTCGCACGACGACGAGACCGGGTCGATCAGCGTGACGCTGCGGGCGGTGAACCACCGCTTCCTCGATCTGCAGGTGCGGCTCCCGCCGGTCATCGGCGACGTCGAGCCGCGGGTCCGGGCGGCGGTGCAGCAGCGCGTCGCCCGCGGCCGTCTCGAGGTCCAGGTGTCGCTGCAGGCGCGCGGCGGCCCGACGCCGCTGGTCGAGCTGAACGACGGGTTCGTCCGCGCCCTCACCACCGCCCTCGACAGCGCGCGCGCCGCCGGCCTGGTCACCGGCGCGCTCACCCCCGGCGACGTCCTCCGCCTGCCCCAGGCCCTGTCGATTCGCGAGCGGCCGGCCGGCGAAGAGGGCAGCGCCGCCTGGGCGGCGGCGGCCGAGGCCGCGCTCGGCCGCGCCCTCGAGGCGCTCGACGAGATGCGCACCCGCGAGGGCGGGCTGCTGCGGGCCGACCTGTCGGCCCGCAAGGCGGCGCTCGGCGGCCTCATCGGCGCCATCGCCGGCGCCGCCGAGCAGGGGCGCGACCAGACCGAGCACCGGCTGTTGGAGCGGGCCCGCGAGATGAGCGCGACGCTGCCCATCGACCAGGCCGCGCTGGCCCAGGAAGTCGTGCGCGCCGCCCAGCGCTCGGACATCGCCGAGGAGGTCACCCGGTTCCGTGCCCACCTCGAGCACTGGGACGCGCTGGTGGACGCCGCCGAGCCCTGCGGGCGCAAGCTCGACTTCCTGCTCCAGGAGATGAACCGCGAGGTCAACACCATCGGCAGCAAGGCCGACGGCGTCGCGGTGTCGGAGCTGATCATCCAGGCCAAGGCCGAACTCGAGCGGATGCGGGAACAGGTGCAGAATGTCGAGTAGCCGCGGGCTGCTGTTCGTCATCTCGGCGCCGTCGGGCACCGGCAAGACCACTCTGGTCGAACGGCTCGTGCAGATCCTGCCCAACCTCCGCGAGTCCAAGTCCTACACGTCGCGGCCGGCCCGCGCCGGGGAGCGCGACGGCGTCGACTACCATTTCATCAGCCGGGCGACGTTCGAGGCGATGGTCGCCGACGGCGCCTTCCTGGAGTGGGCCGACGTCTTCGGCAACCTCTATGGCACCGCCGCCGCCGACGTCGACCACATGCTCGACCACGGCCAGGACGTCGTCCTGGTCATCGACGTGCAGGGCGCCAGGCAGGTCCGCCAGCGCGGCGCCGATCACACCGCGGTGTTCGTGATGCCGCCGTCCTACCAGGTGCTGGAGCGCCGGTTGCGCGGCCGCAGCGCCGATGCCGAGCCGGCGATGCGCCGCCGGCTCGAGACCGCCCGCGCCGAGGTGTCGAGCTTCCGCGAGTACGATTACCTGGTGGTGAACGACGACCTCGAGTCGACGGTGGTGCGGCTCCAGGAGATCATCGCCGCCGAGCGGTCGCGGACCCACCGCATGGCGCGAGTCGCCGACGCCATCGTCCGGACGTTCTTCGCGGGATAGGAGCACGGCATGGCACGCATCGCAGTCGGCGTGAGCGGCGGCATCGGCGCCTACAAGGCGGTCGAGGTCGTCCGCGGCCTGCAGAAGGCCGGCCACGAGGTCACGGTGGTGATGACGCGGAGCGCGCGGCGCTTCGTCGGCGAGCTCACCTTCGAGGCCATCACCCGCCGGCGGGTGATCGGCAGCCAGTGGGCGCCGGGCCTGAACGCCGACATCGAGCACATCGCCCTGGCGACCGCGTCCGACCTGCTGCTGGTCGTGCCGGCGACCGCCAACGTCATCGCCAAGTTCGCCCACGGCCTGGCCGACGACTTCCTGTCGTCGCTGTACCTGGCGACCACGGCGCCGGTGCTGCTCGCGCCGGCGATGAACACCCACATGCTGGAGCACCCCGCCGTGCGCGCCAACCTCGACACCCTGGCGGCACGCGGCGTGCGCTTTGTCGAGCCGGGTGAGGGCTATCTGGCCTGCGGCTGGGTGGGGAAGGGCCGGTTGGCCGAACCCGACGCGGTCGTCGCCGCCGTCGGCCGGGCGATCGGCGGCGGCTCACTGGCCGGACGGGCGATCCTGGTCACGGCCGGGCCGACCTTCGAGGACATCGATCCGGTGCGCTTCGTCGGCAACCGTTCGAGCGGACGGATGGGCTACGCCGTCGCCGCCGAGGCGGCGCGGCGCGGCGCCGCTGTGGTGCTGGTCAGCGGCCCGACGCATCTCGACCCGCCCGGCGGCGTCGAGGTCGTGCGCGTGCGCAGCGCCGCCGACATGCACCACGCGGTCATGGCCCGCGCCGGCGCTGCCGACGCCGTGGTGATGGCGGCGGCGGTGGCCGACTACACGCCCGAGGCGGTGGCCGGGCGGAAGGTCGCCAAGGCCGACGGCGGCTGGTCGCTGCCGCTGGTCCGCACCGTCGACATCCTCGCCGAACTCGGTCGCCTGCCGTCGCGGGCGACCGGCCGCCCCGTGCTCGTCGGGTTCGCCGCCGAGACCCACGACCTGCTGGCGCACGCCGACGCCAAGCGCCGCCGCAAGGGCGTGGACCTGGTAGTCGCCAACGACGTCGCCCGCCACGATGCCGGCTTCGAGGTCGACACCAACGCCGTGACCTTCGTGAGCGACGACGGCCTCGAGGACGTGCCGCTGATGGCCAAGACCGCGGTCGCCGCCCGCATCCTCGATCGGCTCGAGCGGCTGCTCGGCGTCGCTCCCGACGCCGCGGCGGCACGGCGATGAGCCGCGACGATCTGCGTGCCCACGTCGACTTCCTTCGCGAGCTCGGCGTCGAGGGCGTGAGCCGCGACGTCGCCTGGCGTCGTCGCGCCGCCGGCTCGCCCAGCGCCGACCCGCTGGCGGGCGGTGCGCCGGACGCGGCCGACGGGCCGCCGCTCGAGGCCGCCGCGGCTCTGGCGGCGCTCAAGACCGCCATCGGCCCCGACTGCACGCGGTGCAAGCTCCACACCCTCGGGCGGCGCCAGGTCGTGTTCGGCGTCGGCAATCCCGACGCGGCGCTCATGTTCGTCGGCGAGGCGCCTGGCGAAGACGAAGACCGCCAGGGGGAACCGTTCGTCGGTCGCGCCGGCCAGCTGCTCACCAAGATCATCGAGGCGATCGGCCTGACCCGCCAGCAGGTCTACATCGCCAACGTGATCAAGTGCCGTCCGCCGGGCAACCGCAATCCCGAGCCCGACGAGGTCGGCAGCTGCGAGCCGTTTCTCTTCCAGCAGATCGCCGCGATCCGCCCGCGCGTCGTCGTGGCGCTGGGCAAGTTCGCGGCGCAGTCGCTGCTGCGCTCGACCGAGCCGATCACGAAACTGCGCGGCCGGGTGTTCGACTTCCGCGGCGCGTCGCTCGTGCCGACCTTCCATCCGGCCTACCTGCTGCGCAATCCTCCCGCCAAGCGCGAAGTCTGGGAGGACATGAAGAAGGTGCGCGACATGTTGCAGGGCTAGAGTGCCGGACGTCTTGAACGGCGGCAACGTGCACCACGGGCGTCATGGCTCAGACGCGCCGCTCAAGACGTCCACGCCCGCCCGGACCGGGGCCCCGGCCGCGCGCCGTGTACGGGACGGGGTGGGAGGACGGGCCAGGCAACACTGTGGCTAGCGAGGTGGCGCCGAGTCGAGTCGGTGCGATGTCGACGGGCCAGCTGCTCCGAGGCTCCACCTCGCTGGCCGATCGCTTCGTGTCGGTCGCGGTGCCGGTGCCCGCGCTCGACCTGCTCACCTATCGGCTGCCCGAGGGCTGGCCGTGGCCGGTGCCGGGCGCCCGCGTCGACGTGCCGCTCGGCGCCCGCCGGGTCACCGGCGTCGTGGTCGAGGCGCCGGCGGCGGCACCCGACGCCGGCATGCGGATCCGCGAGGTGGCGGCGGTGCGCGACGCCGGCGCCTTCGTGCCCGCCAGCCTGCTCGTGCTGGCCCGCTGGGTCGCCGACTACTACCTGGCCGGACCCGGGGACGTGCTGGCGACGGCGCTGCCGCCGCGGGTCCTGACCGGCGACGAGCGGACGTTCCGGCGCCGCCGCGTGGCCGCGCTCACCGCTGCCGGCGTCCACGCCGCCGAGCAGGTCCGCGTCGGCCCGCGCTGCGCGCCGCCCGGTGACGATGGCGGCGACGCCGTGCGGCTCGGCGGCCGCCAGCGCGAGGCGCTGGTCCTGCTGGCCGGCGTGGCGGCCGGGCTGCCGGCGGCGGCGCTCGCCGAACGCGGCATCTCCGCGTCGACGCTGGCGCGCCTGGTGCAGAGCGGGCTGGTCGTCGTCCGTCACGAGACCTGGGAGCGCGATCCGTTCGGTGCGCACAGCCTGCCGCCGGCCGCGCCGGTGACCACGCTGACCGGCGAGCAGCAGCGGGCGCTCGACGTGCTCCTGCCCCTGGCCGATGCCGGCGGGTTCCGGGCGGCCCTGGTGCGCGGCGTGACCGGCAGCGGCAAGACCGAGGTCTACCTCCACCTGGCCGATCACGTGCGTCGCCAGGGGCGGCAGGCGCTGGTGCTGGTGCCGGAGATCGCCCTCACGCCGGCGGTCGCCGGCCGGGTGCGGGCGCGGTTCGGCGACCGGGTGGCGATCCAGCACAGCGGGCTCTCCGCCGGCGAGCGCCACGACCAGTGGCACCGGGTCCGCGATGGGGACGTCGATGTCGTCGTCGGCACCCGTTCGGCGGTGTTCGCGCCGCTCGAGCGGCTCGGTCTGGTCGTCGTCGACGAGGAGCACGACAGTTCGTACAAGCAGGACGAGACCCCGCGGTACCACGGCCGCGACGTCGCCGTGATGCGGGCGCACCAGGCCGGCGCCCTGGCCGTGCTCGGCTCGGCGACGCCGTCGCTCGAGACGGCGCACAACGCCGGCCGCGGCCGCTACACCGCGGTGTCGCTGGTCCGCCGCGTCGCCGACCGGCCGCTCGCCGCGGTCCGCGTCGTCAACATGCGCGAGGAGTGGGCCGAGGCCGGCGAGGAGGTCGTGATCAGCCGCCCGCTGCACGAGGCGGTGGCGGTCCGCCTGGAACGCGGCGAGCAGAGCCTGGTGCTGCTGAACCGCCGCGGCGTCGCCGCGGCGGTGCTCTGCCGCCAGTGCGGTTCGACGGTGGAGTGCCCGCACTGCAGCGTGTCGATGACCGTCCACGGCCACCCGCCACGTGCCACCGCGCGCTGCCACTACTGCGACCATGCCAGCCCGGTGCCGCCGGCGTGCCCGCAGTGCGCGGCGCCGTACCTCGAACACGTCGGTCACGGCACCGAGCGCGTCGAGGCCGATCTGCGGTCCCGCTTCCCCGCGGCGCGGATCGCCCGCGTCGACCGCGACACGGTGCGACGGCGCGGCAGTCTGACGGCGCTGCTCGCACGGGTGGCGCGGCGCGAGATCGATCTGGTCGTCGGCACCCAGATGATCGCCAAGGGCCACGACTTCCCGTCCGTGACCCTGGTCGGCGTGGTGTCCGCGGACGTCGGGCTCGGCTTGCCCGACTTTCGCGCCGCCGAACGCACCTTCCAGCTGATCACGCAGGTGGTCGGCCGCGCCGGCCGCGGCGAGCGGCCCGGCGAGGCCATCGTGCAGACGTTGTTCCCGGAGCACTACGCGATCCGATGCGGCGCGGCGCAGGACTACGACGCGTTCGTGGCCCGGGAACTCGACTACCGCACGGCGCTGCGCTACCCGCCGGTCACGGCGATGGTGAACGTGGTGGTCCGCGGCGCCACCGCCGACGAGGCGATGCGCGACGCCGGTCGGCTGGCCCGCGCCGCCGCCCACGCCGCCGCCGGCAGCGGCACGGTCGTCCTCGGCCCGGCGCCGGCGCCGCTGGCCCGGCTGCGCGGTGAGCACCGCGCGCAGTTCTTCCTGAAGGGTGGGCAACGGGCCCGGCTGCGCGACGCGATCCGGACCGCGCTCGCCGCCCACCCGGCGCTCACCCGGCGCACGACGGTGGACGTCGATCCGGTGTCGATGCTGTAGGGACCGGGGACCAGGGACCGGGGACCAGGGAAGAGCAGGTCACGCCCGTCGACGCCGGCGCTCGGCTCAGGTGACGTCGGTGTTGCGGCCAGCGTATGGGGCGTCGGAGAAGCGTCCCTGTTCCCCGGTCTCCGGTCCCTGGTCGCTGCCCTCGTCCATCAGCTCGATCGGTCGCGGCGTGAAGCACAGCACCAGCACGAGTGCGGCGACGACGGCCAGCCATCGCCGGCCGCGGCCGAGCGACTCGCCATCGTCGAGCGTGGGTGGGTGCCCGACCCCGTGGACCGCGGTCATCAGCAGCAGCAGCACCGACCAGGCGCCCCAGCTGAGCGAGCCGTAGGCGAGCGCGACGGTGGCCAGGAGCGTCGCCGCCGACAGCCATCGCGCCCGGCGTCCGAACAGGGCGTAGGTGATGTGGCCGCCATCGAGCTGGCCGAACGGAAACAGGTTCAGCGCCGTCGCCAGCAGGCCGAACCACGCGGCCAGGCCGGTGGGGTGGACAAACAGCGCCTGGGCGTCGGGGATGTCGCCCCACAGCAGGCGCTCGAACAGCTGGAACAGCAACGGGTCGCCGAGGAGCAGGCCGCCGCCGTTCTCCGGCACCGGGATCACCCGCGACCAGGCGATGCCGACGACGAGCAGCGGCACCGCGACGACGAACCCGGCGAGCGGCCCGGCCACGGCGATGTCGAAGAGCGCGCGCGGGTGCGGAATCGGCTCGCGCAGACGGATGAACGCTCCCAGGGTGCCGGTGAGCGGCAGCGGCGCCGGCAGGAACCACGGCAACGTCGCATCGACGTCGTAGTAGCGGCAGGCGGCGTAGTGGCCGAACTCGTGGGCACCGAGGATGGCGAGCACCGGGGCACTGAACGACAGGCCACCGAGCCAGAACGCGAGATTCGTCGGATCGGGACTGGCGGCATCGCCGGCCGTGAACCCCGCCCAGTGCAGGGCGCCGGCGGCCGTCGTCGTGGCGATCGTCAGCAGCAGGGCGACGGCGTGCCAGCCGACCGGGTCGCGCCACCGGGGCGGCGGCAACAGGGGGTCCGGGGCCGTCGCCACGCCGCTGTCCATGAGTGCGTCGCGGCGTCAGCCGATGTTCTGGAGGTCTTTGCCGGGCTTGAACCGGATGGTACGGCCGGGGGGGATGCGCACTTCGCGGCCGGTGCGCGGGTTGCGGCCGATGCCGCGCTTGCGGGGCTTCACCTGGAAGACGCCAAATCCTCGCAGCTCAATGCGTTCGCCGCGTTGCATCGAGACGCGCATGGCGTCGAACACCGCATCGACCGCGAGCTCGGCCTTCACTTTGGTAATCTCGGCGAGGCGCGACACCTCGTTGACGATGTCGACCTTGATCATCTGCCGCCCGCCCGCGCGCCACCAAGCACGTAACTAGCATAGATAGAACGACTTACGCTGTCAACGCGGCGATCGGCCGCGGCGGGACTGCGGCCGTGTGCCGGAATGGGCCAAGCCGGGCATTACACTGTGGCGCGTGGCGCCCCGCGCTCTCCCCACGGTCGTGCTGGTCGGCCGCCCCAACGTGGGCAAGTCCACGCTGTTCAACAGGATGACCGGGACGCGGCGGGCCATCGTGACGCCGGTGCCGGGGACGACGCGCGACGTGCTCGCCCATCCGGTCACGGTGGGAGGTGGGGCCTTCACCCTCACCGACACCGGCGGCATGTTCGGCGACTCCGCCGATCCGCTGCACGCGCTGGTCGTCGAGGCCGGGCAGCGGGCGATCGCTCAGGCCGACCTGGTGGTGTTCGTAGTCGATGGTCGGCAGGGGTTGGTGGCCGGCGACGAGGACATCGCGGCGGTGCTCCGGTCCAGCGGCCGCCGGGTGCTGCTGGCGATCAACAAGACCGACGACAAGCGCGCCGCCGCCGGGGCCCTCGAGCTCTACCGGTTGGGTTTCGACCCGGTGGTGGAGATCAGCGCCGAGCACGGCCGCGGCGTCGGCGACCTGGTGGACGAGATCACGCAACGCCTGCCGGCCCGCGCCGCCGTCGAGGCCGAGCGCAGCACCGAGGAAGAAGAGCGTCGCGGCACCCACGCGCCGGGAGAACTGGCCGTCGCGATCGTCGGTCGTCCCAATGCCGGCAAGTCGTCGCTGGTCAACCGCCTGCTGCGCGAAGACCGGATGATCGTGTCGGAGCTGCCGGGCACGACGCGCGACCCGGTGGACAGCGTGTTCCAGTGGCATCGCAAGAAGGTGCGCATCGTCGACACCGCCGGCATCCGCAAGGCCGGCCGCGTGGCGCGCGGCGGCGCCGTCGAGTCGCTGAGCGTGCTGCTGGCCCGCCGGTCGATCGCGCAGGCCGACGTCGTCGTGCTGGTCATCGACGCCACCGCCGGGGCCACCGATCAGGATGCGGCCATCGCCGGCGAAGCCGCCGACGCCGGCCGCGGCATCGTCATCGCGGTGAACAAGTGGGACCTGGTGGAGGAGCGCGGCGCCGACACCGCCACGGCCGTCGACGACGAGATCCGCCGCCGGCTGCCGTTTCTCGACTTCGCGCCGATCCTCCACATCTCGGCCCGCACCGGGGCGCGGACGCCGCGGCTGCTCGAACTCATCGACCGCGTCGCCGCGGCCCGGCGGCGCCGCATCGCCACCCCGGAACTGAACCGCTTCATCGCCGAGGTCACCGCGGCGCACCCGCCGGTCGCCGAGGGCCGCCGCGCCGTGCGCGTGCTCTTCGCCGCCCAGACCGGGGTCGCTCCGCCGACCTTCGTCCTGTTCACCAATGTCGCCGCGTCGCTGCACTTCTCCTACCAGCGCTACCTGGTCAACCGCCTGCGCGACGAGTACGGCTTCGAGGGTTCGCCAATCCGTCTCCACGTGCGCCGGCGGGCCCGGACGTCGCGGCGCGAGGCGCCGGGAGCGTCCTGATGGCGTGCTATACTCCGGAATTCCGTGAGTCCGCCGCGTACGGGGGCTCGCGGCGCCACGTGTATGGTCGCTCCGAAGCTCGAGCGCCTCAAGGCCGCGGACGTCTGTCAGATCGCCCAGGTGCAGCCCTATGTCCTGCGCACCTGGGAGGCGGAGTTCCCGGACCTTGGCCAGCAGACGGCCTCCGGGCCGCGCATCTACGGCCGCGCCGACGTCGAGCGCGTGCTGCGGATTCGCGAACTGGTCTACGTCGAGGGGCTCACGCTGGCGGGGGCACGGCGCCGTCTCGAGGAGACCTCGAGCGGCGAGACGGCTCCACCGGTCGAGGACTTCGTCGTCGTCGACGGGCAGACGCGGGCGCGGATCCGTCGCGTCCGGGAGGGACTGCAGAGCGTGCTCGCCCTGCTCGACCGCCCGGCCGACCACGCGCCCTTCGCGCTGGTCGCCGCCGCGGAGCCGGAACCGGGGACGCGCACGGCGAAGGGAGCGCGCAAGGCGAAGCGCTCCGCGTGATGATCGTTCTACGGACGGGATGTAGCGCAGCCTGGCTAGCGCGCCTGCTTGGGGTGCAGGAGGTCCCGGGTTCGAATCCCGGCATCCCGACCACTTCGTGGTCCCCCCGCCGCCCGCCGCTCCCATCGGCACGAGTAGCTCCCAGGTCATGAACAAGAACGGCGTCCTCGCGGTGGTCGTGGTAATCGCGTCGGTGATCCTCATCGGGCTGTGGGTGCTGCGCACCGGCCAGCAGCGCGCCGGGGCCCGCCAGTTCGACTGCGCGGCGGCGCCCGACGCGCCGGCCTCGCTGCAGTACACCAAGGCGGCGGCCGATCTGGTCCGCCTGACCTGGGCCCCGCCGGCCGGCGGCGAGCGGCCGACCACCTTCATCCTCGAGGCCGGCACCGGCGAAGGCAAGAACGACATCGGCACGTTCGTGGCGGCCGGCACCGCCACCTCGATGGATCGCCAGGCCCCGCCCGGGCAGTACTACGTGCGGCTCTTCGCGCGCAACGCCTGCGGCACCAGTCCGGCGTCGAACGAAGTCGCCATCACCATGCCCTGACCGCGAGGGCGCGCCGACGTCATGGCCGCGCGCACCTCGTCGCCCGGCGCCGGGTTCGGGCCATGGCGCACGCTCGTCGCTGTCACCGCCCTGGCCGCGGCGCTGACCCTGATGCCGCCGGCGCTCGCCGAACGGACCTACGCGCGCGCGCTCTATCCGTCCATCCAGCGCGTGCTCACGGGCCTATCCAATCCGGTACCCATCGCGCTCTTCGACGTCGTCGCCGTCCTCGCGGTGCTGCTCCTCGTCCTGCTCTGGCGGCGCGGGCTGTCGCGCGCGGCGCGCCGGCGGCACGGCACGGTGCGGGCGACGGCTTCGACCATGGTGCGCACGCTGCTCGTCGCCGCCGCGGGTGTCCTGTGGTTCCAGGTGGCCTGGGGCCTCAACTACGGCCGCCCGCCGGTGGACGTCCGCCTGGAGCTGCCGGCCGCCCCGCCGTCGCCGGAGGAGGTGACGGCGCTCCTGGCCCGGGCCGTCGCCGGCGCCAACGCCGATCACGCCGCCGCCCACGCCGCCGGGTTCCCGGGGCCGGGGCAGGTCCCGGCGGCGCTCGTCGAGGCCCTGCACGAGGTCGAGCGCCAGGACGGGCGGCCGGTCCCGACCACGCCCGGCCGTCCCAAGGCGACGCTGCTCGGCTGGTATTTCCGCGCCGCCGGCGTCGACGGCATGACCGCACCGGCGCTGCTCGAGACGCTGCTCAATCCCGATCTCACCGGGCCCGAGCGGGCCTTCGTCGTCGCGCACGAGTGGGCGCACCTGGCCGGCTACGCGCCGGAGGCCGACGCCAACTTCGTGGCCTGGCGGGCCTGCGCCCGCGCCGACCCCGCGGCGCGTTACAGCGCGTGGCTGTTCCTGGTCGGCGAGGCCGCGCGACAGGTGCCGGGGGAGACCCGCCGCCGGCTGCTCGGGACGCTCGACGCCGGGCCGCGGGCCGACCTGGACGACATCGCCCGCCGCGCCAGCACGGCGGTGGACCTCGTCCAGCGCGTCGGCTGGCGCGTGTACGATGGCTATCTGAAGGCGCAGGGCATCGCCGAGGGCGTGGGCAGCTACTCGCGCGTGGTCGAACTCATCATCAGGGCCGAACGGCGTTCGTCCCCCGCTTCGTCCCGACGCTGACGGTCGCGACGAACCGATCGGCCGGGTGAGACGTCTCTCCGGTGTCGCCCCGTGTCTGAGCCATCCAGGAGTGTCCGCATGCCCGCTCGTCCTGCCGCTCTCGTCGCCCTCGTCGCGGTCCTGGCCGTGCCGATCGGCGCCGCCCAGCCCTCGCCGGTGGCCGCCCCGGCCGGCTTCCGCGTCCCGTACGAGTACTTCACGCTGCCCAACGGCTTGAAGGTGGTGGTGAGTCCCGATGACACCGCGCCGGTGGTGCTGGTCGAGGTCATGTACAACATCGGCTTCCGCGTCGAGCCGAAGGGGCGCACCGGGTTCGCGCACCTCTTCGAGCACATGATGTTCCAGGGCTCGACGTCGTTGAAGAAGCTCGAGCACATCCAGCTGGTGTCGCGCGCCGGCGGGGTGCTGAACGGCTCGACGCGCTTCGACTACACCAACTACTACCAGGTGGTGCCCTCCAACGCCCTCGAGCTCACCCTGTGGCTGGAGGCCGACCGCATGCGCGGCCTCGATCTGACGCCCGAGAACCTGAAGAACCAGCAGAACGTGGTCAGCGAGGAGGTCCGGGTCAACGTGCTCAACCAGCCGCACGGCGGCTTCGAGTGGCTCGACCTGTGGGAGCACGCCAACACCAACTGGCACAACGCCCACAACTTCTACGGGGACCTGTCCGAGCTCGAAGCGGCCACTCTCGACGACGTGCGGGCGTTCTTCCGCACCTACTACGCGCCCAACAACGCCGTGCTGGTGGTCGTCGGCGACACCACCGCGGCCGAGGTGAAAGCCCTGGCCGAGAAGCACTTCGGGAGCATCCCGCGCGGCACGCCGATTCCCGCCGCCGACGTCAGCGAGCCGGCGCAGACCTCCGAGAGGCGGGCGACGCGCGACGACGCACTGGCCCGCACGCCCGCCCTGGCGATCGGGTGGCACCTGCCGCCGCGGATGTCCAGGGACTTCTTCGCGCTGGCCGTCCTGGACCCGCTGCTCGTCGGCGACCAGAGCGCGCGATTGCACCAGGCCCTGGTGCGCGACACGCGGCAGGCCACCGCCGTCGCCGGCGCCTTCAACCTGCTCGGCACCAACTGGGACATGAAGGGGCCGATGCTCTTCACCCTGCGCGTCGACTACCGTCCCGAGACCACTGCCGACAAGGTCGTCGCCACCGTCGACGAGGTGCTCGCCGACATCCGCGAGCGCGGCGTCACCGCCACCGAACTGGCCAGCGCCAAGCGGGCGCTCCGCTCGGCATTCCTCGAAGACCTCGAGGGCGGCGGCTTGCCGCGTTTCGGCCGCGCCAACCTGCTGGCGGCCTTCGCGCTCTTCGACGACGACCCGGGGCGGATCAACACCATCCTGACCTCGCTCGACGCCGTCACCGCCGACGAGGTGAAGGCGGCGGCCGGACGCTGGTTCGTCGCCGCCAACCGCACCACGCTCGACAGCCGGCCGACGACGGCGCCCTCGGCGCCGGGAGGTGCGCGATGAGGCGTCACCTGATCGGCGCGGGCTTCGCCCTGGCGGCCGCCGCGGCGCTGCCGTGGTCGGCGGCGGCCCAGTCGGCGGCCTCCCCCCGGCCCGCGGTCGGCCCCGAGCGCAGCTTCGCGCCGCCGCCGCGGGTCGAGCGCACGCTGGCCAACGGCCTGCGGGTGGTCGTCGCCCGCTTCGCCACCGTGCCGAAGGTCTCGGTGTACCTGACATTCCGATCGGGACTGGCCGCCGATCCGGCCGGCCAGGCCGGTCTGGCCCAGTTCGTCGCCGACGCCGCGCAGGAAGGCACCGCCACGCGGGCCAGCCGGCAGTTGCGCGACGAGGTCTTCGCGATGGGCGCCTCGCTCGGCGCCTCGGTGGGGCAGGATGCCAGCACCTTCATCATGCGCGGCCTCGCCGAGACCCTGCCGCAGATGCTGACCATCGTCGGCGACGTGGTGCGGCGGCCGACGTTCCCGGCCGACGAGGTCCAGCTGCTGCTCGCCAACGCCGCGCAGCGCACCGAAGCCCAGCTGGCGTCGGCGTCGTTCGTGTCGAACCGGCAGTTCCGCACCGCGCTGTTCGGCGATCACCCGTACAGCCGTGTCGGCGCCACCCCGGCCTCGGTGAAGGCGATCGACCGCGACGCCATCGTCGCCTATCACCGTGCCCACTACCTGCCGAACAACGCCGTCCTCGTCGTCAGCGGCGACGTCGACGCCGCCGCGGTCATGCCGGCCGTGGAGCAGGCGTTCGGCGCGTGGGCCCGCGGCGAGGTGCGGCGCCCGGCATTTCCCGATCCGCCGCCGCTGCGCGGGCGCCGGCTCGTCTTCGTCCACCGGCCCGGCAGCGTGCAGTCGTCGATCTCGGTCGGCAACCGCACCATCGCCCGCGACGACCCGCGCTGGTACATGGTGCAGATGGCCAACCAGATCTACGGGGGCGCCTTCGATTCGCGGCTGGTCCGCAACATCCGCGAAGAGAAGGGCTACACCTACTCGCCGCAGTCGCAGTTTGCGGCCTTCGGCGACACCGGCGTCTACCGCGCAGTCGCCGACGTGCGCAACGACGTCACCGGCGCGACACTGAAGGAGATCTACGCCGAGATGGACGGGCTGCGCTCGGCGCCGCCGCCGCTACCCGAACTCGACGGCGCCAAGGCCTACGCGCGCGGCCTGTTCGTGATCCAGAACGCCACGCAGAACGGGTTGGCTGCGACGTTGAACACGATGCGGATCTTCGGCCTGCCCACCGACTATCCGGAGACGTTCCAGGCACGGATGACCGCCCTGGCCCCGGAGGCCGTGGTCACCGGGGCGCGCATGCTGCTCGGTGCCGAAGACTCGCTGGTGGTCGTCGTCGGCGACTACACGAAGGTCAAGGATCAGCTCGCCGGCTTTGCCGACGTGCGCATCGTGGACGTGTCCGGCGCACCGATCCCGGCGCCACAATAGGGTGTGCCGGCGCGTCCGACCGTCGTCCTGCCCGTCGCTCGCGCCGCTCCGGATCCGGCGGTGATCGCCCGCGCGGCGGCGGTGCTGCGTGGCGGCGGGCTGGTCGCGTTTCCGACCGAGACGGTCTACGGCCTCGGCGGCGCCGCGCTCGATCCGACGGCGGTTGCGGCGATCTACGCCGCCAAGGGCCGGCCGGCCACCGACCCGGTCATCGTGCACCTGGCCGCCGCGGCCGACCTCGCCCTGGTGGCGGCCGTGGTCCCGCCCGCAGCCGCGGCCCTGGCGACGGCGTGCTGGCCCGGGCCGCTCACGCTCATCGTGCCCAAGGCCGACGGCGTGCCGGCCGCGGTCACCGCCGGGCTGCCCAACGTCGCGGTGCGGGTGCCGGACCACCCGGTGGCGCTGGCCCTGCTGCGCGCCGCCGGTGTGCCGGTGGCCGCGCCCAGCGCCAACCGCTTCTCGCGGCCGAGCCCGACCACCGCCGCGCACGTCGTCGCCGATCTCGACGGCGCCATCGACCTCGTGCTCGACGCCGGGCCGACCGACATCGGGGTCGAGTCCACCATCGTCGACTGCACGGTGCAGCCGCCGCTGGTCCGCCGCGCCGGCGGCGTGTCGATCGAGCGTCTCCGCGGCGTCGTGCCGGCGATCGCCACCGTCGACGGAGACGCGGCGGTCGAGCGGCCCCAGGTGGCGCCGGGCCAGCTGCTGCGGCACTACGCGCCGGTGGCGCCACTCACCGTCTTCGCCGGCCCGCCGGCAGCCGTCGTGCAGCGGCTGATCGCCGAGGTGCGCAGCCGCACGGCGGCGGGGCAGCGGGTCGGCGTCCTCGCCCCCGAAGACGATCTGCTGGCCATCGCCGGCGCGATCGCCGCGCCGGCCGCCGCCGGCCGGGTCGTCACGGCGAGCCTGGGGCGGCGGGCGGCCCCCGACCAGGCGGCCCGTCGGCTCTTCGCCGCGCTGCGGACGCTGGATGGCGAGGGGGTCGAGGTCATCGTCGGTGCCGGACCCGATCGCCGCGACCTGGGGGTCGCGGTGTGGGATCGCCTGCGGCGCGCCGCCGAAGGCCGCGTCGTCGGCGTCGGATAGCGACGTCGCGATCGTTCAGCGATCGAAGCCCGGCCAGTCGAGCCGATGGCGGCGGCGGACGTCGCGGAGCGTGCCCGGATAGACGCCGGCCCGGCGGGCGGCATCGCCGGCGGCGCGCATCGCCGTTTCGAACTCGCGGCTCATCGACGTCATGTCGTTCAGCCAGTACGGGCAGTTGCGATCGCGGCCGGTGTAGTCGACCCGCCCGTCGGCCAGCCCGAACCACTCGCGATCGCCACCGGGGCGCGATCGCGGCGCGCAGGCCGACGTGAAGCGCTGCCAGTAGCCGTCGACCTGCGCGGCCTGCTGGGCCAGTGCGCCGACGGTCCGCTCGAAGACCTGCTCGCCGTCGGCGCGGCGGGCCTCGGCGGTGGATCCGCCCGGCGTCAGACCGGGCATGGCACTTGGCGACGCGGCAGCCGCGGGTCCGGCCGGCGGCGCACCGGCGGCGACGGCCACCTGGGTCGACGACTGGCCGTCGACCAGCGCGGCGACGTGATCGGCGGCGACGGCGAACCCGAGGCCTTCGGCCTGGCCGCCCATCTTCAGCGTGGTCACGCCGACGACCACCCCCTGCCGGTCGACGAGCGGGCCGCCGCTGTTGCCGGGATTGATGGCGGCGTCGGTTTGCAGCAGGACGACGCTGCCGGCGCGGCGCTGGGCGCTGACGATGCCGCGGGTGACGGTGTTCTGCAGGCCGAGCGCCGAGCCGATCGCGATCACTTCCTGCCCGGTGCGGACCCCGGCCACCTGGCCGAGCGGCAGGACGACGGGTGATCCGGCGCCCGAGACGCGCAGCAGGGCCAGGTCGACATCGGCGACGGTGCGCTCGACGCGCGCGGCCCGCGCCGACCCGTCGTGCAGCCGCACGGTCACGGCGGTGCTGCCGGCGACGACGTGGTCGTTGGTGACGATGAGGTCGGGTCGGACGAAGAAGCCCGTGCCACGCGACGGGCCGGATTCGACCATGACCACGCCGGGGCCGATGCGGGCGACGAGGTCTTCGAGGCCGACCGTTGCCGGCGGGTCGGCGGGCGCCGCCGCGGCGGCCGGCGCCGGCGCGGCGAACGCGTCACTCGCCGGCGCCGATTCCGCTGCCATCGTCTCCGACGTGGGGGCGATCTCGACGCGGGGCTGGGGCACCGGCGGCGCGGACGTCGGCGTGCTGCCGGTGGGCGACGACAGCGCCGGCGGCCGGCTGGCCGGCGGCGGGTCGGCGCTGGCCCACAACAGGAACGCCCCCAGGGCGACGACCGCGGCGCCGCCGAGCAGCACCGTGGTCGGATTCACCGCGCTGCGCGGCTCGCCGTCGTCCTCGTCGGCGGCGACCAACGCCGGCGCCGCCGGCCGCGACGTCCCACAACGGCACACCTCGACACCGGGTGGCACCCGGCGCTCACAGGATCGACACGTCCAGCCGCTGACCCTCGCCACGCTCCCTCATATCGGTAGCGCGAGAGTGGCCCGACAGCCGGTGCCGCGGGGGTGCAGATCGAGGGCGATGGTGCCGCCGTGCGCTTCGGCGATCTGCCGGCACAGCACCAGTCCGATGCCCGACCCGCCCGGCTTGGTGGTGAAGAACGGCACGAACAGGTTGGCGGTCTTGGGCGGCCCGGGCCCGTCGTCGTCGATCCACACTTCGACGCCGCCTGGCGAACGGCGCCAGCCGATCGACACGCCGCGGCCGCCGGCATCGAGGGTCGCCTCGGCGGCATTGCGCAGCAGGTTGATGATCAGCTGTTCGAGCTGGTCGCTGTCGGCAGTGAGGGTGATGTCGGGACCGGGGCGGACGGTGACCGGCACGCGGGTTTCCAGTCCCGCCACCCGCTGCAGCAGCGGCTTCAGGACCACGGGGGCCAGCCGCGGCGGCGGCAGTTTGGCGAGCTGGGCGTAGGCGGCGGTGAAGCGGCTCAGCGACTCGGCCCGCGAGCCGATCACCTGCAGGCCACGCCGCAGGTCGTCGCGCAGGTCCGACGGCGGCGGTTCGCGCTGCAGCAACCCGTCGAGCGACCCGGCGATCGACTTGATCGGGCCGAGCGAATTGCCCAGTTCGTGGCCGATGACGCGGATCAGGCGCTGCCAGGCCTGACGTTCCTCCTCGCGCAGTGGCCGGCTGACGTCGGAGAGCACCAGCAGGTCGTGGCGCTGGCCGCCGAGCCGGAAGGTCGTGCGCCGCACCTCCCAGCGCCCGACGCCGCCGGGGACGGCGAGATCGACGATGCGCGGCGCGTCGGCGAACCAGTCGGTGACGGCGAGCTCCTGGGCGGAGCGGCCCAGGGCGTGCTCGGCCGAGCGGCCGAGCAGCCGCTCGCCGGTGCGGTTGACCAGCCGCAGCCGCTGCGACGGATCGAAGGCGAGGACGGCGACGTCGATCTGCTCCATCACCGTGCGCAGCAGCGCCGTGGCCTCGACGGCGCCGAGCCGCTGCTCGTGGAGCGTCTCGGCCAGGGCGTTGACCTCGGTCATCACGTCGCCGAGCGGGTCGCCGGCCGACACCGGGCGGCCGCGAATCGAGAAGTCGTCCTCGCGCATCGCCGCGATGAGGTTGGCGAGCGTCTGCAGCGGCGTGACCACGTGGGCGCGCAGCGACACCAGGCAACCGGCGGCGACCGAGGCCAGCGCCGTGGTCACGGTCCAGCGGACCTTGGCGGAGTAGTCGCCGGTCCACAGCAGCACGAGCGCCGCGGCCAGCGCCGGCAGGGCCGCGCCGAGGGCCAGCGCGACCGCGTGCTGATCGAAGCGCAGACGACTCATGGCGAGGGACGCGCCCTCAGGTTACAGCTTGTAGCGCTCCAGCCGCCGGTAGAGGGCGCTGCGCGACAGGCCGAGGGCGCGGGCCGCCTGGCTGACGTTGCCGTAGCGGGCCATGGCCTTCTTGATGAGGAAGGCTTCGACCTCCTCGAGGCTCATGTCCTCCAGCCGGCCGGCGCCGGCGTGTTCGACGCGCAGCCCGAGGTCGGAGGCACGGACGATGTTGCCCTGGGCCATCAGCACCGCGCGCTCGACGGCGTGGTCGAGCTCGCGGACGTTGCCCGGCCAGCGATGGTCGAGCAGCAGCTGCAGGGCACTGGGGTCGAAGCCGGTCAGGGACTTGCGATAGCGCTGGGCGTGCAGCCGCAGGTAGTGGCGGGCGAGGAGCGGGATGTCCTCGCGCCGGTCGCGCAGCGGCGGCAGGGCGATGTCGATGGTGTTGAGGCGGAACAGCAGGTCCTGCCGGAATCGGCCGGCGGCGACCTCGGCGGCCAGGTCGGCGTTGGTGGCCGAGATGATGCGGACGTTGACCTTGCGGGTTTTCGACGAGCCGACCCGCTCGAACTCGCCGGTCTCGATCACCCGCAGCAGCTTGGTCTGCTGACCGAGCGGCACGTTGGCGATCTCGTCGAGGAACAGCGTGCTGCCGTCGGCCAGCTCGAAGCGGCCGACCCGGTCGACCTTGGCGTCGGTGAACGCGCCGCGGACGTGACCGAACAACTCGCTCTCGAACACGCCCTCGGCCATGCCGCCGGCGTTGACGGTGACCATCGGCCGGTTGGCCCGCGGCGACACGGCGTGCAGCGCCTGGGCGACCAGGCTCTTGCCGGTGCCGTTCTCGCCGGTGATGAGCACGTTGGCGTCCGACGGGCCGACCCGGGCGATGACGTCGAGCACGGGCCGCATCGCCGCCGATTCGGCCAGCAGCGGCGAGTGGCCGTCGGCCTGCAGCGCCTGGTTGGCCAGTTCGAGGCGCCGGCCGCGGCGGATGGCCCGGCCGAGCTCGGTCTGGGTGCGCACGATCGCCAGCAGCCGCTCGTTGTCCCACGGCTTCTGGATGAAGTCGCGGGCGCCGCGGCGCATCGCCTCGACGGCGACGTCCACCGAGCCCCATGCCGTCATCACCACGACCGGCAGCGACTCGTCGGCGGCGTGGATGCGGCTCAGCAGGTCCAGCCCTTCCTCGCCCGAGGTGGTGTCGCGGGCGTAGTTGAGGTCGATGAGGACGACGTCGTAGTCCTTCAGATCCAGCGCCCGGGTGACCTGGGCCGGCGAGCTGGCGGTGTCGATGACGTAGCCCTCCGGCTTGAGCAGCAGGCGCAGCGCCTCGAGCACGTCGGGCTGGTCGTCGCTGATGAGCAGCCGCGGCGGGACGTCAGGCCGCATCGACGATCCAGCCGTCCTTGAGGCGGATGATGCGGCGGCTGAAGGCGGCGTTGGCCTCCGAGTGCGTCACCTGCACGACCGTGGTGCCCTGGGCGTTCAGGCGGGCGAACAGCTCCATGATCTCGCGCCCCTGGTCGGAGTGGAGATTGCCGGTCGGCTCGTCGGCCAGGATGATGGTCGGGTTGGCGACCACCGCGCGGGCGATCGCCACCAGCTGCTGCTGGCCGCCGGACAGCTGGTTGGGGTAGAGGTCCTTCTTGCCGACGATGTTGAAGCGGTCGAGGATGTCGCCGACCATGCCCTGGCGCTCGCCGCGCTTGACGTCGCGGTAGGAGAGCGGCAGGTCGATGTTCTCGTAGACGGTCAGGTTGTCGAGCAGGTGATAGCTCTGGAACACGAAGCCGATGTGCTGCTTCTGCAGCCGCAGCCGGTCCTTGTTCGACAGCGCGTGCACCGGCTGATCGTGCAGCCAGTATTCGCCGCTCCATGCCGAGTCGTGCATGCCGAGGATGTGCAGCAGGGTGCTCTTGCCGGCGCCCGACGGTCCCATGATCGACACGAAGTCGCCCTGGGCGATGTCGAGCGTGACGCGGCGCAGCACGAACGTCTGGCTGACGCCGTGCCGGTAGGACTTCTCGATGCTGGCTAAGCGAATCATGCGGGGCTCGGGGCTCGGGGTCCGGGGCTCGGGAAGAGAGCGGTCCGGACGAGGTGGATCTCACTCGGCGCGCAGCGCCTCGGTGGGCGCGATACGCATCGCGCGACGGGCCGGAAGATAGCATGCCACGACGGCGCCGCCGGCCATCACCAGCACCAGCCCGCCGAGCACCGCCGGGTCGAAGGGGCCGGTGTCGAACAGCAACCCGACGATCAGGCGCCGGGCCGCCGCCGCGACGGCCAGCCCGACGAGCAGACCGGCGGCAGTGAGCGCCAGGCCTTCGTGGATGACCCCGGCGCGAATCGCGCCCGGGCTCGCGCCGAGCGCCAGCCGCGTCGCAATCTCGCGGGTGCGGCCCGAGACCGTGAAGCTGACCAGGCTGTAGACCCCGAGCACCGCCAGCGCCAGCGCGGTGACGGCGAAGAGCGCGACCAGCCGGCTGCGGAAGCGTGGCTCGGCGGCGGAGCCGTGGACCAGCGCGGCCAGCGTCGCCGGCGGGTCGAGGGCGAGATCCGGCGCCTCGGCGCGCAGGGCCGCCGCCATCGCCTCGCGGGTGGCCGCCTCGGTCGTGGTGCCGCGGACCACCAGGCGCATGAACGGCAGCGTCAGGTGCGTATGGGGCAGGTAGGCGATCGGCTCGGCGGCGGCGTCGAGGCGGGCGGCGCGGGCATCGCCGACCAGCCCGACGATGGTGTAGCGGCTGTCGTCGTCGAAGGCGATCCAGCGGCCGATGACGTCGCCGCCGCCGAGCAGCCGCTCGGCGAACGCCTGGTTGACGATGGCGCGCCGGGACGTCTGCGGGAAGTCGCCGCTGTCGAAGGTCCGCCCGGCCAGCAGCGGAATGCCCATCGCGGCGAAGAAACCGGGGGTGATCGATCCGATGCGCACCGAGTAGGCGTGGTCGGGGGCATCGCCGGGCGCCGGGCGGTCGAGGCGCATGGTCGCCGAGGCCTGGCTGCTGACGAAGGGCGACGGGAACACGACCCCGGCGGCGGCCACCCGCGGGTCGTCGGCGAGGCGGGTCGTGATCGCCTCGTAGAAGCGGGTCTGGGCGGCGCGGTCGTAGCGCGATTGCGGCAGGACGAGCTGCTGGGTGACGACGCCGTCGGCACGGAAGCCGACGTCGACGGCCTGCAGTCGCACCAGGCTGGCGGCGAGCAGGCCGGCCGCGGCGACCAGCACCGCCGCCATCGCGACCTGGCCGACGACCAGCCCGCGACGCAGCCACTGGCGTCCGCCGGTGCCGGTGCGTCCGCCGTCCTTCAACGCCTCGACCGACGCGAGGGTCCGGCTCGTCCATGCCGGTGCCGTACCGAAGGCCAGACCGACGACCACCGAGACGAGCGCCGCAAAGGCCACGGCCGTCAGATCGAGGTGAATGGCGGCGGCGCGCGGCACGCTGGCCGGCAGGGCCAGCCGCAGGCCCTCCAGGGCCCAGCCGGCCACCACCAGCCCGAGGGCTCCACCGGCGAGGGCCAGCAGCAGGCTCTCGACGATCAGCTGGCGGGCCAGACGGCTGAGCGGGGCCCCGAGTGCGGTCCGCACCGACAGCTCGCGGCGGCGGGTCAGGGCCCGCGCGAGCATCAGGCTGGCGACGTTGGTGGTGGCGATGAGCAGCACGGCGCCGACGCCGGCGAAGAGCAGGACGAGCGACTGGCGGACGTCGCCGACGATGGTCTCGTAGACCGGCTCGAGGTCGAAGCCGTTGCCGGTGTCCTGGTCGGGATGGCGGCGGGCCAGTGTGGCCGCCAGCACGCGCAGTTCGGCAGCGGCCTCCGCCGGCGTGACCCCGGGGGCCAGGCGGGCCACGACGTCCATGTAGCCGAGTTCGCGCTGGGTGAGCAGGTCGCCCTCCACCTCCATCGGCGGCGTCGGCACCGGCCGGGGCGCCAGCCGCCAGAAGCGGGCCCGCTCGGGCAGGGCGACGTCGGGCGGCATGACGCCGACGACCTCGACGGGCTCGCCGTCGACGCGAAGCGTCCGCCCGACGACGGCCGGATCGGCACCGAACTGCTGCCGCCACGCGCCGTCGGAGAGCACCAGCAACGCGGCGCCCGGGCGGTCGGCCGCGGTGAAGGTGCGTCCCCGTGCCGCCGATACGCCGAGCACGTCGAAGAAGCCGGCGGTCACTTCGGCGCCGGCGAGCCGCACCGGGTCGCCTCCGGCGGCCAGCCCGCTGAACAGGTTGACGTACGCCGCCGTGCCGACGATCGTCCGCGCCTCGCGCTCGACGTCGAGGAACCGGGCCGGAGCGAACGAGCCGCGGTGGCCGTTGGGCGCCGTCGTCCACACGCGCACCAGCCGCTCCGGCGCCGCGAAGGGCAGCGGCCGCAGCAGCACCCCGTAGACGACGCTGAACATGGCCGCCGTGCCGCCGATGCCCAGCGCCAGCGTGACGATCGCGAGCGCCGAGAAGCCGGGAGCGCGGCGCAGGGCGCGCAGGCCCTGCCGCAGGTCGTCGACGACGCCCGACATGCTGCCGTCTGGTGACGGGCCGCTAGGCCAGCGCCGCGACGTTGTCTTCGACCACCCGGCCGTCGAACAGGTGGATGGCGCGGTCGGCGTGGGCGGCGTAGCGCGGGTCGTGGGTGACCATGCAGATGGTCGCGCCGGCGCGGTGCAGCTCGCGGAGCAGTTCCATCACCGCTTCGCCGTTCTTCGAGTCGAGGTTGCCGGTGGGCTCGTCGGCCAGCAGGATCGACGGCTGACCGGCGACGGCACGGGCGACGGCGACGCGCTGCTGCTGACCGCCGGAGAGCTGCGACGGCAGGTGCTTGGCGCGATGCGCCATGCCGACCCGCTCGAGCGCGGCGTTGACCCGTTCGCGGCGTTCGTTCGACTTCATGCCGCGGTAGATGAGCGGCAGCTCGACGTTCTCGAACACGGTGAGATCACCGATCAGGTTGAAGCTCTGGAAGATGAAGCCGATCTCGCGGTTGCGGACCCGGGCCCGCTGCGACATCGGCAGGTCGGCGACCTCCTGGCCGTTCAGCCAGTACTTGCCGTCGGTGGGCGAGTCGAGCAGTCCGAGGATGGCGAGCAGCGTCGACTTGCCGCAGCCCGACGGGCCGGAGATGGCGACGTACTCGCCCTGCTTGATCTCCATGTGGATGCCCGAGAGGGCGTGCGTCTCCACCTCGTCGGTCAAGAACACCTTCTTGATGCCTTCGAGACGAATGAGGGACTGAGCTGACTCGGACATCGTGGCTCCTCCAACGACAGGGACCAGGGACCGGGACCGGGGAACGACCCCGACCGATCGGTGTTATCGCAGCCTGACGCTGTCGAACGCGTCCCACGCGGACATGTCCGAGAGCACCAGCTGATCGCCTTCCTTCACGCCGCCCTTGACTTCGATCGTGTTCACCGAACTGGCGCCGAGTTGTACCTGCACGCGGCTGGCTTCGCCCGAAGCCGGGTCGACCCGGAACAGGCCGACGGCGCTGTTCTCCTGGCCGAAGGCCGGCCGTCCGACGTACAAGACGTTCTCGAGCCGCTCGAGTTCAACCGTGCCGTCGACGCTGAGGTCGGGCCGGGCGCCCCGCGGCAGCTCGCCCTGGAGCTCCACGTCCACCGTGACGGTGCCGTTCTGAGCCGCCGGGTCGATGCGGATGACCTTGCCCGGGATGATGCCGTTGCGGGTGTCGACCGAGGCGACCTGGCCGATGGCCAGGTCGCGGGCCTGGGTCTCGGCGATGCGCAGCTCGGCCTTGAGCCGGTCGGGGTCGGCGACGCGGGCGACGTTGGTGCCGGGTGCCACCTGCTGACCGACCTCCACCGGCACCTGCTCGAGCACGCCGGTCATGCCGGCGCGGACGCGCAAGTCGTCCACCTGGTCGCGGCGCAGCGTGTGCAGCGTCCGCAGCTGGTCGACGCGGGCCTGCTGGGCGAGCAGCTGGGCACGGATGTTCTCCTCGGCCACCGTCAGGCGCTCCTGCTCGAGCCGGGAACGGGTCCGCAGGCTCTCGGATCGCACCGTGGACTGCTTCAGGATCAGGTTGGAGACCAGGCCGTCCCTGGCGAGGTCCTCGTTGACCTCGCGCTCCAGCCGGGCCTGCTCGTAGTCGGCCTCGACCGTGGCGGCGATCGATCGCTGGTTGAGCCGTTCGGTCTCGAGCCGCGCCCTGAGGCTGGCCAGGTCGGCCTCGGCGGCGCGCAACTGGGTCTCGGCTTCGAGCAGCTGCTGCTGCAGCTGCGGGTCGGAGAGCTCGACGATGACCGTGTCGGGCGTCACCTGCGCGCCGGGGCGGAGCACGATGCGCTCGACCCGGCCCTGGGTGGAGGAGGCCAGCCAGCGACGCGCTTCGTCGACCGGCACGAGGGTGCCCAGACCGCGGACCTGGCGGACCATCGGCCCGCGCTTGACCGTGTCGACCCAGACCGTGGCGCGTTCGACGGTCGGCGACGCCGGCTTCAGCCGGGCGAGGAACACCGACACCAGGGCGATGGCCACGACGGCGCCCGCGCCGAGGTAGATGCGGCGCAGCTTCTTCTGGCGGGCGACGGATGCAGGTCGTTGAACGTCCATGAACTCGAATCGCTCCTTAGACGGGCGCGCCGGCCAAACGGATGGCACCCGACGGGAAGAAATGTCTCAAACGTCGTGCCACTCCCGCCTCCGGCCAACACACTGATTCAACGAGAGTTCCAGGCGCCAGGTTCCGTCCTTGCCGGCGCCGGCCGTCCGGATGTGGGACGACCCGGCCGCGCCCGGACACGGCTCCCGGCGCTCAAGGCGGCGCGACATCTGGCTGCCCGGCCGCCAGCCGCCAGCCGCCAGCCGCTGTCACTTCATTCCACAACTCCGGCTCCGTCACGCCTTCGGTGGCGATGACCAGCACGCGTGACGTCGCGTCGAGGCCGAGCGCGTCGGCGGCGTCACGCAGGGCGGGGTCGTGGCGCAGGGCGAGAAGCGCCGCCAGGCCGGCCGCCCCCGACGCGCCGACGGCCAGCGAGGGGTCGTCCGCTGCCGGGCGGGCGAAGCGGCGCATCGCTTCGCGGGTCCAGTCGTCGTCCACGGCGACGTATGCATCGACCAGGGTACACGCGGCGTCGAATGCCGCCGGCGACACCTCCCCGCAGCGCAGGCCCGCCATGATCGTCGAGAGCGGCCCGGCGACCGCGGCCGGCCGTCCGGCGCGCGCCGAGGCCTGGACGCAGGCCGCCCGCAACGGCTCGACCGCGACCAGCCGTGGCCGGGTGTCGCCGTAGGTCCACGCCGACCAGCTGGCCACCGCGGCCAGCAGCCCGCCGACACCGGCCTGGACCGCAAGCAGATCGGGTGGGCCGGCGGTGCCCCACGCGGTCGCGGCCTCGTCCATGATGCGCGTGTAACCGAGCATGATGTCGCGGGGAATCGCGGTGTAGCCCTCCCACGACGTGTCCGACACCACCAGTCCGCCGGTGGCCGCGGCGTGGGCGGTGGCGGCGCGCACCGCCTCGTCGTAGGTGCCGGCGACGCGCACGATCTCGGCGCCTTCTCCGGCGATGGCGGCGACACGGGCCGGCGCGACGTCGGCATCGAGGAAGATGGTGGCGCCGAGACCGGCCACGCGCGCGGCGCGGGCCACGGCCCGGCCGTGATTGCCGGCGCTGGCGCACACCAGGGTGGCGACGCCGGCCAGGGCGCCGCGGCGGGCCAGGGCGTCGACGGCGAACTCGACGCCGACGCTCTTGAACGCCGGCAGGCCGGCCCGCGAGGTCTCGTCCTTGACCAGCAGCGCGCCCAGCCCGAGGGCGGCGGCAAGCTGCGGGAAGGCGAGCAGCGGGCGGGCGTCACGCATTGTGAAGAACGCACGCTGCCGGGCATACTCGTCGGCGTCGAACAGGCCGCGGGCGGTCGACCCGGCCGAACGACCCGGCAGGAAGCACGACGAGGGCGCGGGCATCGCGTCGCAGTATAGGCGGCCACGACCGGGCGGGGAGCGGCGATGGCAGAACGACGACACGGGATCGTGGCGACGGCCACGGTGGTGATGGCGACGGCGCTGGTCGCGGCGTGCGCACGACCGCCGCAGTTCGATCTGCTGGTGCGTGGCGGCCAGGTGCTCGACGGCCGCGGCACCCCGGCGGTGGCCGCCGACATCGGCGTCAACGGCGATCGCATCGTCGCCATCGGCGACCTGTCGGCGGCGACGGCCACGACCGTCGTCGACGCCACCGGCCGCATCGTCAGCCCCGGCTTCATCGACGTGCAGGGCCAGTCGGGGACGAGCCTGCTCGTCGACGGCCGCGGCGAGAGTCACCTGCGCCAGGGCATCACCAGCGAGATCATCGGCGAGGGGGACTCCCCGGCCTTCTGGACCGCGAAGACCGCCGGCGGCGAGGCGCTGGCGCGTGCCGGCCGGGCGGTCGACTGGACGACCTACGACGGGTACTTCGCCCGCCTCACCGCCGGCGGCACCGCGATCAACGTCGGCACGCTGGTCCCGGCCACGCTCGTGCGCAGTGAGGTCGTCGGCCTGGAGAACCGGGCGCCGACCGCCGAGGAACTCGGCCGGATGACGGCGATGGTCGAACAGGCGATGGAGGACGGCGCCTTCGGCCTGTCCAGTGCGCTCATCTACATGCCGGGGTCGTTCGCCTCGACCGAGGAGCTCATCGCCCTCGCCAGGGCCGCGGCGAGCCGTCGCGGCATCTACGTCACCCACATTCGCGGCGAGAGCTTCAACCTGTTCAACGCGCTCGACGAGGCGCTGCGCATCGGGCGCGACGGCGGCCTGCCGGTGGTGATCTTCCACCTCAAGGTCGGCGCCAAGGCCAACTGGGGGCGGATGGGCGACGCGGTGAAGACGCTGGCCGACGCCGCCGCGGCCGGGCAGCGTGTCTCGGCGACCATGTATCCCTACGCGGCCGGCGGCACGCGCCTGGCGGCCGTGCTGCCGCTGTGGGCGCAGGAGGGCGGCACCGACGCGATGCTGGCCCGCCTGGCCGATCCGCGCCAGCGGGCGCGCATGCGCGCCGAGGTCGAGGGCACCACCGACGGCTGGGAGAACCTGCTGCTGGCGGCGACCTTCGACGGCGTGCAGGTGGCGTCGGTGCCGGCTGACTACGATCCGTCGGTGGTCGGCAAACGTCTGGCCGAGATCGCGGCGGCGCGCGGCGCCGATCCGTGGGACGTGCTGTTCGAGATCATCACCGCGACCAAGGGCCGGGCCGGCGCGCTGTACCACATGATGAGCGAGGACGACGTCCGCACCGGGCTGGCGGCGCCGTTTGTCTCGATCGGCACCGACTCGGCGGCGATCCGCCACGAGGGGCCGCTGGCGCAGGGCCAGCCGCACCCGCGCGCCTACGGCACCTTCCCGCGCGTGCTCGGCCACTACGTGCGCGAGACGCGCCTGCTCACGCTCGAAGAGGCGGTGCGGCGGATGACCAGCCTGGCGGCGGAGCAGTTCCAGATCCGCGATCGCGGCGTGATCCGCGAAGGCGCCTTCGCCGACCTCGTGGTGTTCGACCCGGCCACCGTCGCCGATACGGCCACCTACGAACGCCCGCACGCCTACCCGCGCGGCATCGACCACGTGATCGTCAACGGCGTCCCGGCGCTCGGTCCGACCGGGCTCACCGGGCAGCGTCCGGGGCGGGCCCTGCACGGCCCCGGCCGCACGAGGCCGTGATGGCGCGCCTGCTGCTCCGTGGCAGCGGCGGCGACCTCAGCCTGCCCGACCCGGCGACGATCATGATCGACCGCGCCGACGGCGGCCAGCTGGTCGTCCACCCGCCGCGTCGTGTCTGGGACCGCTCCGCGCTCGAGCGCGACGAGCTGGTGGCCTGGAGCCTGCTCGTCGCCGCCACCGGCCGGGCCATGCTCGACTGCCTGCCCCAGCTCGACGGCGGCTGCGTCAACTACTGGGACGCCGGCAACTGGGCCCTCAACGACGCGGCCGATCCGCCCGGTCCCAAACCGGGTCCCACGCATCGCGTGCTGCATCACCACGTCATCGGCCGCAGCCCACGCTCGGGCGACGCCGACTGGCGCTGGGGCGAGTCGCCGTTCTTCCCGGCGTTCGCCGATCGCCTGGAGTGGTCGCGCGGCAAGGCGCCGCTGACCGCGGCCGAGTGCGGCGCGATCGTCGTCCGCGTCCGCGAGCTGCTGACGTCGCGCTACGAGGTACCGGCGGCCGAGGTCGTCGCCGGCGTCAGCTGTGTGACGTGCGGCTACCCGGCGCCCCGCTCGGCCGTCGACGCCGCCGGCTGGTGCGAACCGTGCGCGAGCGGGAGGTGACGCTGCGGCCGGCGCTGGTCGTCTGCGACCTGCTGGGGACGACGATGCAGGCCGACGACGTCGTGCCACGCGCCTTCGCCGCCGTCGTGGCCGACGAAGGCGTCACGCTGGCGGCCGAGGACATCGCCGCCGTGCGTGGCGCCACCAAGCGCCAGGCGCTGCTCGGCCTGCTGCCGGCGGGACCGGATCTCCAGGGACGGGTCGAGCGCGCCTACGCCCGATTCCAGGCGCGGCTGTTCGCCGCCTACACGCCGGACACGGTCAGGCCGGTGCCGGGCGCCGCCGAGGCGCTGGCTGGTCTCCGGGCTCGGGGCGTACGCGTCGTGCTCAACACCGGCTTCGACCGCACGCTCGCCGGGCACCTCCTGGCAGCGCTCGGCTGGACCGCGATCGCCGATGCGGTCGTCTGCGGCGACGACGTCGCCGCCGGCCGGCCGGCACCCGACCTCATCCTGCGGGCGATGGCGCTCACCGGCGTGTCGGCACCGCCTCGCGTCGTCAACGTCGGTGACACGACGCTCGACCTCCAGGCCGGGGCGGCGGCCGGGGTCGGCTGGAACATCGGCGTGTGGTCGGGCGCTCACGACCGCGCCCGGCTGGCGGCGGCGCCGCACACGCACCTGCTGGCGTCGGTGGCCGAGGTGCCGGCCGCGCTCGGCCTCGACCGCTGAGACGACTACGGCGTCGGTGGATCGAAACGTCGGCCGGCGATGTAGATCGCGTCGATGGCCCGGGTGTTGGCGATCTGCTCGAGCGGGTTGGCGGTGAGCACCAGGAGGTCCGCGGCGGCACCCGGGGCGATGCTGCCGAGGCGGCCGGCCATGCCCCAGCAGTCGGCGGCAGTGCTGGTGGCGCTGACGATCGCCTGCATCGGCGTCAGGCCGGCGTCGACCATCATCTCCAGTTCGAGGTGCTCGAAGAAGCCCTGGAAGCGCGCCGCCGGCCCGGTGTCGGTGCCGAACGCGATGCGGATGCCGGCGTCGTGCACCCGCTTCAGGTTGGCCTTCGCCACCTCGAGGCCGGCCTTGTACTTCTGGCCCTGGGCCCAGCCCGGGCTGGCCTTGATGCGGGCATGGCGGGCCGGGTCGGCCAGTTCGCCGGCGATGGCTGCGGAGTAGCCGCGCCGGAAGAACGGATCGGCGGTCCACGACGGCGTGCTGTCGTAGACGAAGGTCGACACCTCGCGCATGAGCGTCGGCGAGTAGCACGCGTTGGCCGCCTTCATCGCCGACAGGAACGTCTGGTCGACGGGCAGGTCGCGCACGCTGTGGGCGATGAAGTCGGTGCCGGCCCGGGCCAGCGCGGTGGCGTCGGACAGGTAGAAGATGTGGGCGGCGAGCCGCAGCCGGGCGGCGTGCGTCCGCTCCAGCGTCGCGCGCCACGCTGCCTCGGGCATCTTCTTCGAGGTGCCGAGGTTGTCGTCGACGCGAATCTTGATGAGGTCGGGCTTCATCGCCGCGACCGTGTCGGTGTCGGCGCGGGCGGCGTCGGCCGTGGTCGCGGTGATGATCGGGCCGCCGACGAAGACGCGGGCCCGTCCCGGCGGCGCGGCGGCCTGCTCGTCGCGCAGCGCGAAGGCGTCGGCCTGATCGTCGCCCAGGGAGAACACCGTGGTGACCCCGTAGGTGGCGTAGGCGCGCAGCTGGCGCTCGAGATTGGCGCGGGTGTAGAACTCGGCGCCGGTGCGCAGGCCGTCGACCGGTGACAGGTGGCCGTGGGCGTTGACCAGCCCCGGCATGAGCGTCTTGCCGGCAAGGCTGACCCGCGTCGCGCCGTCGGGCACGCGGACGTCGGCGGCCGGACCGACGTCGGCAATCCGGCCGTCGCGGACCACCACCGTGCCGCGCTCGATGACCCGCCCCGTGCCGTCGATGATCCGGCCGTCGACGAAGGCGGTCACTTGCGCGGCCGCAGGTGTGCAGAAACCGACGACGACCAGGGCGACGGCGGGGGCAAGGCGTGCCATGTGGGCGATTCTAGCAGCGCCCGGCACGACGATTGCGCCGCTTTCCTGCCAGCGGGGCCAGGCGCAGCTGGCACGGCCGTTGCGCCGGATCAGGCCGAGTCGAGCAGCGACGGCTGGTCGGCGTAGCGCGACAGGTAGGACGCCAGCTTCAGTTTGCGGGCGGTGTTGTCGGACGACATGTAGCGGACGGTTCCGAACACCGGGCGCTCGGGTCCCCACGGGCGGTCGTAGCGGCCGAGAATCCAGAAGATGCCGCTGTACGAGTTGGGGTTGCGGCCGTCGAGGGCGTAGCGGTTGTTCAAGTCGATCATGGTCGCCAGCGCCTCCTGCGGCGTCGGCGACCAGTGCAGGATCTTCTTGCCCCACAGCATCCGCAGGTAGTTGTGGATGCGCCCGTCGCGGCGCAGCTGGCGCTGCGCGGCGTTCCACAGCGGATCGTGGGTCGTGGCCTCGTCGAACGCGCGATGCGGATAGACGATCTCGCGACGGTCGTCGGCGTGCCGCGCGAGCGTCGTCAGGGCCCAGGCCGGCAGCGACTCGTACCGATCGTAGTCGGCGCGGAGCGCGCACATGTTGAAGCCCAGCTCGCGCCAGGTGACGAGCTGATCCAGATAGGCCTCGGCAGCCGGCGACACGCCCCACCAGCCGCTGCGCGCTCCGGCGCCGCCGCGCGGCACCGCGCCGAGCCAGCCTTCGCGGGCCATCACCGCGGCGAAGACCTCGTGGGCGCCGATGTGCCCGAAGTGCAGGTACGGCGACAGCCGGCTGGCCGCCTCGCGTTCGACGACGTTGCGGTCGTCGGCGTAGCGCGGCAGATCGTCGGCGACGAAGGCGTCCAGACGTGCGCGCGCCGCCACCGCACCGCCGCGCGCGCCGGTCGGGGCGACGTCGTGATCGATGGGCAGCTGCGCCAGCCGCCCGCCGTGCGCGGTCCATGACTCCAGGTCGGGCCAGCGCGCCGCGACGCCGTCGGGCAGGGGCGGCGACGCACCGGGCAGCGGCCGGGCGAACGGCTCGGGGTCCGGCGGCGCGGCCAGGTGGGTCGCCAGGCACTGCTGCAGGTAGCGGCGGAAGGCGTAGGCGGTCGGGAAGGCGCGATCGGCGGCCCGCATCGGCACGATGCCGTTGCCGTCCACCGCCTCGAGCCGCACCGTCAGGCGAGGTGCCGCGGCGGCGACCATGCGCGGCAGGAAGAACGCCGGGACGTCGTCGGTGACGACCACCGCCGCGTCGGCAGCGAGCGCCTCGAGCAGGCCACGCCCGGCGCCGACGGCCGGCTCGACGTAGGCGAGATAGCGCACGCCCGGTTGTGCGAACGCGCGCGCGTTGTCGCGCATGCCGTCGATGACGAACTGGTGCAGGCGATCGGACGCCCACGGGTAGTCGGCGCGGAGCGCCTCGAGGACCAGCAGCGGCCGGCCGAGCGCCCGCGCGTGGACGATGGCGCGATCGAGCGCCGCGTTGGCGGTCGCCCGTCGCGCGGCGATCATCCAGTAGAGGACATAGCGGCCGGTCGAGGCGATCGGCGCGCCGTTGACCGCGCGGATGCGCATCGACGGCGTCACCGGCGCCACGGCCCGGCCGGCCGGCCGCCGAACCGGTGCGCTATGATGCGGATCGAGCCACTCGCCACCCCTTTTCGACGCCGCCGTCGTCGCTGGCGTCCCCGGAAGCCGCCCAAGGAGCCGTCCCGCCATGATCGTCCAGCGCTATCCCGAACAGTTCATCGCCCCGATGCGCGAGGAGCTCACCGTCCTCGGTTTCGAGGAGCTGCGCACCCCCGACGCCGTCGACGCAGCCGTGGCGCGGCCCGGGACGACGCTGCTGGTGGTGAACTCGGTGTGCGGGTGCGCGGCGGGGAAGGCCCGTCCCGGCATCGCGCTGGCGCTCAGCCATGGCCCGCGTCCGGATCATCTGGCGACGGTCTTCGCCGGCGGCGACGTCGAGGCCACCGCCCAGGCCCGCGCGCACCTGGCGCCCTATCCGCCGTCGTCGCCGTCGGTCGCGCTGCTCAAGGACGGCCAGGTGGCGTTCATGCTGGAGCGCCGCGACATCGAGGGCCGCCCCGCCCCCGCGATCGCCCAGCTGCTCGCCGACGCCTTCGCCACGCACTGCGGGGCGTAGGATGATCCGCCTGCCGCGCCGCACGCTCGCCGTCGTCCTCTGCCTGGCCGCCGCGCACCTCGCCGGCGGTCCGGCGCCGCGCGCCCAGTCGGCCTCGACCATCGACCCGTCGCTCTTCCAGGGCATGCGCTGGCGCAACATCGGCCCGGTGCGCGGCGGCCGGTCGATCGCCGCCGCCGGCGTACGGCGCCGACCACTCGAGGCCTACTTCGGCGCCACCGGCGGCGGCCTGTGGAAGACCACCGACGGCGGCCAGACGTGGAACCCGGTCACCGACGGCCAGATCGACAGCTCGTCGGTCGGCGCGGTGGCGGTGTCGGAGTCGCATCCCGACGTCGTCTACATCGGCATGGGCGAGTCGCACATCCGCGGCAACATCATGCAGGGCGACGGCATCTACAAGTCCACCGACGCCGGCAAGACCTGGGCGAGCGCCGGCTTCAAGACGCCGGGGTTCACCATCTCGCGACTGCGCATCCATCCCACCAACCCCGATGTCGTCTATGCGGCGGTGTTCGGCAACGTCGTCTCGCCCAACGCCGAGCGCGGCATCTACCGGACCCGCGACGGCGGCGCCACCTGGCAGCGCGTGCTCCACCGCGACGACCTCAGCGCCGGCATCGAAGTGCAGATCGATGCCCACGATCCCCGCGTCGTCTACGCCTCGCTGTGGGAGGCGTATCGCCGCAGCTGGCAGATGTCGAGCGGCGGACCGGGCAGCGGCCTGTTCAAGTCCACCGACGGCGGCGACACCTGGACCGAGATCACCCGGGCGCCGGGGCTGCCGGCGACCGGGCCGGTCGGGAAGATCGGCATCGCCCTGTCGCGGGCTGACTCACAGCGGCTGTGGGTGCTGCTCGAGCACGAGCAGGGCGGGCTGTTCGTCAGCGACGACGCCGGCGCGACGTGGCGGCTGGTCAACGACGACCGCAACATCCGCCAGCGGTCGTTCTACTACTCCCGCGTCTACGCCGACCCGAAGGACCGCGACACGGTGTGGATGCTCAACGTCAACATGTACCGGTCGGTGGACGCGGGCAAGACGCTCACCAGCGTCACCGCACCGCACGGCGACTACCACGACCTGTGGATCGATCCCGACGACCCGCGGCATCTCGTCAACGCCAACGACGGCGGCGGCACGGTGTCCACCAACTGGGGCGCGACCTGGACCGACCTCGACTTCCCGACCGCGCAGATCTACCGGCTCGGCGTCACCAACGCCTTCCCGTACCACGCCTGCGGCGGGCAGCAGGACAACACGACCGTGTGCGTGCCGGTGCAGACCCTCGCCGGCGATCTCGGCGCCGGCTATTTCTCGGCCGGTGGCGGCGAGAGCGGCTACGTCACGCCGCACCCCACCACGCCCGGCCTCTTCTATTCGGGCAGCCAGGGCGCGCTCATCACCCGCTTCAACCGCGCCACCGGGCACATCCGCGACATCCAGCCCTATCCGCGCTTCTTCTCGGGTGAGCCGGCCCGTGATCTGCCGGAGCGCTGGCAGTGGACCTTCCCGATCGTCTTCGACCCGTTCGACGCGAAGACGCTGATGATCGCGTCGCAGCACGTCTGGAAGACCACCGACGACGGCCAGTCGTGGACGCGGATGAGTCCCGATCTGACCCGCGCCGATCCGATGACGCTGGGCGACTCGGGCGGACCGATCACCCGTGACATGAACGGCCCGGAGATCTTCGCGACGGTGTTCGCGATCGGGCCCTCGGCCGTGGAACGCGGCCTCATCTGGACCGGGTCGGACGACGGCCTCGTGCACGTGACCCGCGACGGCGGGACCACCTGGGCCAACGTCACGCCGCCCGGGCTCGGCGACTACACGCGCATCAGCACCGTCGAGCCGTCGCCGCACGCCGCCAAGGCGGGCACCGCCTACGTGGCCGGCAAGCGGTATCTCGTGCCGCCGGGCGACCGGGCGCCGTACCTGTTCCGCACCGACGACTACGGCCGCACCTGGACGAGGATCACCGACGGCATCACCGGGCACCACTACGCGCACTCGATCCGCGAGGACCCGGTCCGCCCCGGGCTGCTCTTCGCCGGCACCGAGCACGGCGTCTACGTGTCGTTCACCAACGGCGCGAGCTGGCAGTCGCTGCGGCTCGACATGCCCGACACGCAGATTTCCGACCTGGCGGTGAAGGGCGACGACCTGGTGGTCGCCACCCACGGCCGCAGCTTCTACGTGCTGGAGAACATCTCCACGTTGCGCCAGCTGGCGCCCGACACGGCGACGGCGACGCTGGCGGTGTTCAGGCCGCGGCCGGCGATTCGCGGCTTCAGCCGCGCCGACGTCGACTACTACCTGGCCGCGGCGGCCGACCGCGTCACCGTCGAGATTCTCGACGCCGGCGGGGCGGTCGTGCGCACGTTCACCCGGACGGCCGAAGACGAAGCCGCGGACGAGAAGAAGCCCGCAGCCGCCCCGGGAGGCTTCGGCGGCCCGCCGCAGCTGCCGCCGTCCACCAAGGCGGGCATGAACCGCTTCTCGTGGAACCTGCGGTATCCGGGTTCGACGACCTTCCCCGGCATGATCATCTGGAGCGGCAATCCGGCCAACGGGCCGTTTGCGGTTCCCGGCGCCTACCAGGTGCGGGTCACGGCCCACGGCGAGACGCGCACCGTGCCGCTCACCGTCGAGCAGCACCCGCTGTGGACCGAGGTCCCGGTGGCGGATCTGCAGCGCCAGTTCGACCTGGCCATCCAGATCCGCGATCGGACCAGCGATGCGAACGAGGCGGTGATCCGCATCCGCGATCTGAAGGCCCAGGTCCAGTCGCGGGTCGAGACCGCGAAGAATAACCGTCTCAAGGAGCTCGGCGACGTCGTGACGCGCCAGCTGAGCACCGTCGAAGAGGCCATCTACCAGGTTCGCAACCGCAGCGGGCAGGACCCACTCAACTTCCCGATCAAGATCAACAACCGCCTGGCCGCCCTGCGGCGCAGCGTCGAAACCGGCGACGCCCGGCCGACCGATGCCGCTCACGAGATCTTCGCGCTGCTCGCCGCCGACTTGAGGGCGCAGGAGGACGCGTTGGCCGAGATTCAGCGCACCTACCTGGCCAACTTCAACCGGGCCGCGGTGGGCATGAAGCTGGCCCCGGTGGTCGCCGCCCCGGTCGAGCGGCCGCGCTGAGGCCGCGGCCGACGGCGGCGCGCGCGCCGCGTCGGCCGCTTGACTTTCTTCGCCGGCCCGCCACAATACGGGCGCATTCGGCGCGGGGACCAATCCGGCCGGCGGCGGGCGGCGCATCGGCACGGCCGGCGCGGCGTCCGATCCTGCCGCGGCGTCCCCGTCACGGGAGGACGGCATGGCCTCGCGATGGCGACGGACTGTGGCACCGGGCACCGTGTTCCTGGCGGGCGTGTGGCTCGCCCTGTCGGCGGCCGCGGTCGCGAGTGGCCAGGAGCCGGCAGCGACCAACCCGCTGGCCGGCGACGCCGCGGCGATCCGCCAGGGGCAGAACATCTACCGGGGCCGCTGCGCGGTGTGCCACGGCATCGACGCCAAGGGCTACCGCGGCAGCGACCTGACCACCGGCGACTGGGTGCACGGCGGCTCGGATGCGCAGGTGGCCCGCACCATCAGGAACGGCGTCCCGGGCACCGAGATGCCGGGCAACGTCAGCCTCTCGGACGACGAGGTGTGGATGCTCGTCGCCTACCTGCGGACGCTCAGTGCGCCGGGCGGTCCGGCGGCCGAACGGGGCGATGCCGCCCGCGGTGAGCAGCTCTTCTGGGCCACCGGAGGGGCCAACTGCGGCCGTTGCCACATGGTGGGCGGACGGGGCGGCCGGCTCGGCCCGGTGCTGTCGCGCATCGGCGCGTCGCGATCGGCGTCGGCGCTCGAACGCGAGATCCGCCGGCCGGGAGAGGTCATTCCGGTCGGCTTCGAGACGGTCACCGTGACCACCGCCGACGGCCGGAAGGTGCGCGGCCTGCGCAAGAACGAGGACACCTTCTCGCTGCAGCTGATGACGCCCGCCGAGGAGCTGCTGTCGTTTGCCAAGCCCGCCGCCCAGGTGGACCCGGAGCCGCAGCGCTCGCTCATGCCCGCGTACGGCCCCGACCGTCTCAACGACGCCGACCTTGCCGACATCGTGCGCTACCTGCGGTCGCTCCGCGGGCCGGCCAGCTGACCTGACGCGGAGGATGCGATGAGGACCCCGACCGTTGCCGCGCTCGTGATCGCCGCCCTCGCCGCCGCGCCCGCTGCGGCCCAGAACGTGACGCCCGCCCAGATCGAGAAGGGGCTCGCCGATCCCGGGGCCTGGCTGACCTATGGCGGCGACTACGGCAGTCAGCGCCACAGTCCGCTCACCCAGATCACGCCGGCCAACGTCGGCCAGCTGTCGGCGCAGTGGGCGTTCCAGACCGCCCAGCTCGGCAAGTTCGAAGCGACGCCGATCGTCGTCGACGGGGTGATGTACATCACCGGCCCGAACAACGCCGCCTGGGCGATCGACGCCCGCACCGGCCGGCAGATCTGGCGCTACCAGCGCGATCTCCCCGAGGGGCTCGACCTGTGCTGCGGCCGGGTCAATCGCGGCTTCGCGGTGCTCGGCAACCGGCTGTTCATGAACACGCTCGACGCGCATCTGCTGGCCTTCGACATGAAGACCGGCGCCGTCGTGTGGGACGTGGTCATCGACGACTACAAGGCCGGCTACAGCGCCACCTCGGCGCCGCTGGTCGTCAAGGACAAGGTGGTGGTCGGCATCGCCGGCGCCGAGTACGGCATCCGTGGCTTCATCGACGCCTTCGACGCCACGACCGGCAAGCGGGCGTGGCGCTTCTGGGTGGTGCCGGGCCCCGGCGAGAAGGGCAGCGAGACCTGGGAAGGCGACTCGTGGCAGCGCGGCGGTGGTTCGACCTGGGTGACCGGCTCCTACGACCCGGCCCTGAATCTGATCTACTGGGGCACCGGCAACCCCGGGCCGGACCTCTACGGCCACGATCGCGACGGCGACAACCTCTACACCGACTCGGTCGTGGCCCTCGACGCCGACACCGGCGTCCTCAAGTGGCACTACCAGTTCACGCCGCACGACACCCACGACTGGGACGCGACCCAGGTGCCGGTGCTGGCCGAGACCACCATCAACGGCGTCCGCCGCAAGACGCTGCTCTTCGCCAACCGCAACGGCTTCTACTACACGCTGGATCGCACGAGCGGCGAGCTGCTCGCCTGGCGGCCCTTCGTCAAGACCACCTGGGCGGAGACCATCGCGCCGAACGGGCGTCCCAACGTGAAGCCGAACACCGATCCGACCGAGCAGGGCACCGAGGTGTGTCCCGACATCACCGGCGGCACCAACTTCCAGTCGCCGGCCTTCAACCCCAAGACCGGCCTGCTCTACGTGACGGCGCGCGAGGTGTGCGCCACCTACTACGGATGGGAGCAGGAATTCGTGCCCGGCGAGTACTACTTCGGCGGCGCCGCCCAGCGCACCGACCGCGGGTTCGGCGCGATGCGGGCCATCGACCCGGCCACCGGCAGCGTCCGCTGGGAGTTCAAGTATCACACGCCGTCGATGGCCGGCGTGCTCTCCACCGAGTCGGGCCTCATCTTCGGCGGCGACATGGACGGCAACCTGATGGCCTTCGATGCCGCCAGTGGCAGGAACCTCTGGCACTTCCAGACCGGCTCGGGGATCTACGCCGCGCCGACCACCTACATGCTCGACGGCCGACAGTGGGTGGTGCTGCCGTCGGGAACGACGCTCTACGCGTTCGCGCTGCCGGCGGCCGCGCGGACGCGGTAGCTGGGACTAGCGGCTAGCGGCTCGCGGCTCGCGGCTAGGGGATTACGCTGTCACGCCGTCGGTACAAGACCGAGGGCCCGGGATGTTCTCACCGGGCTCTTTTCCTGTTCGCACCTTTCTAGCCGCTAGCCGCCAGCCGCTAGTGGAGTGGCGGCGTCAGCCGCCCCGGGTGTGCATCTCCAGGTGCGGATCGCGCTTCAGTGAGCTCACCGGGATGAGCGGCCGGCGGTCGGCCATGCCCAGCCGCTCCTCGGCGCCGCGATCGCGTCGGGTCTCCCAGGTGCCGGTGACCAGCCGCGCCAGGTCGTCGTCGGAGGCGCCGGCGCGCAGCGGGCCGCGCAGGTCGAGGCCGCGCGTCGCGTAGAGGCAGGTGTAGAGCACGCCGTCGGCGGTGAGGCGGGCCCGGTCGCAGCTGCGGCAGAACGGCGCCGTCGTCGAGGCGATGACGCCGAACGGCGTGCCGTCGGCGAGGCGGAACCGATCGGCGGGGGCGGCCGCCTCCTTGGCGGCGGGCGCGATCGGACCGAAGGCGTCGGCGATGCGCTCGAGGATCTCGGCCCGTGACACCACCTGGGCGGCGCTCCAGCCCGTGGCGCCGCCAACGTCCATGTACTCGATGAAGCGGATCTCGGCCCCGCGGCCGCGGGCGAAGGTCACCAGGTCGGCGATCTCGTCGTCGTTCACGCCGCGGATGACGACCGTGTCGATCTTGACGCCGGGAAAGTCCCGTGCCGCGGCATCCAGCCCGGCCAGCGTCCGCTCGAGTTCGTCCTGGCGGGCCAGGGCGACGAACCGGTCGCGGCGAAGCGTGTCGAGACTGACGGTGATCCGGCCGAGCCCCGCGGCCTTGAGTGCCGCCGCGGCCGGGGCGAACAGGATGCCGTTGGTGGTCATCGCCAGATCGCGAACCGGGCGATGCGCGGCCAGCCGGCGGACCAGCGCCGCCAGGTCGGTGCGCAGCAGCGGTTCGCCGCCGGTGAGCCTGAGCTTGTCGACACCGAGACCGACGAACACGCCGACGAGCCGGTCGATCTCCTCGAAGGTGAGCAGATCGGCCTTGGGCAGCCAGGTGTAGTCGGTCTCGGGCATGCAGTACTGACACCGCAGGTTGCAGCGGTCGGTCACCGAGAGCCGGAGGTTGCGCAGCGGACGCTGCCGGGTGTCGAGGAGCATGCCAGGGGCGCTTCCCGGATTATGGCAGACTGCCCGCGGATGCGCCTGCGCTCGCTGGACGCCTTCCGCGGCGTGACCATGGCCGGCATGGTCATCGTCAACAACCCGGGCGACTGGGCCGCCGTCTACGCGCCGCTGCGCCACGCCGAGTGGCACGGCTGGACCCCGACCGACCTCATCTTCCCGTGGTTTCTCGTCACCATGGGGGCCGCGCTGGCGCTCGGGCGCGCCGAGCGGACGACGTGGCCGGCGATTGCGCTGCGGGCGGCCACCATCGCGGCGCTCGGGCTGTTCATGGCCGGCTTCCCGTTCTTCAACCCGGCGCGCTGGCGCGTGCCCGGCGTGCTGGTGCGCATCGCGATCTGCTACCTCGCCGCCGCCTCGGTCTGGCGGGTCGCGCGCCCGAGCGACCGGCGGGTGTCGGCGGCGCGGGTGGCCGTCATCGCCGCCGCGCTGCTGGCCATCTACTGGGGCCTGCTGGCGTGGGTGCCGCCGCCCGGGGGCGTCGCCGGCGATCTCGCACCCGGCCGCGACCTCGGCGCGTGGCTGGACCGGCGGCTGCTGGCCAGGCACCTGTATCGTCCCGACTGGGATCCCGAGGGGCTGTTGAGCACGGTGCCGGCCATCGCGTCGACGCTCATCGGCGCCGTGGCCGGCATCGTGCTCGGCGCCGGCGGCCCGGCCGCGGCGCGGCTGCTCGGCGGCGGCGCGGCGCTGGTCGTCCTCGGCCTGGCCTGGAGCACCGTCCTGCCCATCAACAAGTCGCTGTGGACCAGCTCCTATGCGGTCTTCACGGCCGGCACGGCCTGGGTGGCCCTGGGGCTGTTGCACCGCGGGCTCGACGGCCGGCCACTGTCGACCCGGGCGATTCGAGTCAGCGAGCCGCTGGTCGCCCTGGGCCGCAACGCCCTGCTGCTGTTCGTGCTCTCGGGACTGGTCGGCAAGCTGCTGATCGTCATCGCGGTGGACGGCGGCGCCGGCGGGCCGATCCCGCTGCAGGCGTGGCTGCACCAGGCGGTGTTCGCGCCGCTGGCGCCCGCCAAGACGGCCTCGCTGCTCTACGCGACGGCGTGCCTCGGCGCACTCTACGCGCTGCTCGCCGCGGCGCATCGCCGCCGCTGGTACTGGACCGCGTAAGATTGCCGGTGATGGGGAAACGATCGGTCGTCGTCGTGGGCGCCGGCGTGTTCGGCGCGTGGAGCGCGCTGCGCCTGGCGCGCGACGGCTGGCGTGTCACGCTCGTCGATGCCTTCGGCCCGGCCAACGGCCGCGCCAGTTCCGCCGACCACTCACGGGTCATCCGCGCCGGCTACGGGACGCTGGCGTGCTACACCCGGTGGGCGACCGAGTCGCTGACCGCCTGGCACTGGCTGGCCAAGGCCAGCGGCCAGCGCCTGGTGGAGGAGTGCGGGGTCCTCTTCCTCGGCGAGCGGGACAGTCCGCACCTGGACGAGACCGCCGCGACCTTCCGCGGCCTCGGCGTCGCGCACCAGCGGCTGGCCGCGGCCGAGGTCGCGTCACGCTATCCGCAAATCGGCGTCATCGGCCTGGGCGATGCGGTGTTCGAGCCGCGGGCCGGCGCGATCCGGGCCCGCCAGGCCGTCGCCGCGGCCGTGTCGCTGGCGCGGGCGCAGGGCGTGGAATATCTGACCGCCCGCGTCGGTCCGCTCGACGAGACGGCGATCGGCCCGGACGTGCGCACCACCGACGGCCGGCGTCTGGAGGCCGACTGCTACGTGCTGGCCTGCGGGCCGTGGCTGCCGGCGCTGCTGCCGCTCGCCGTCGGCGCGCGCATCCGGCCGACCCGCCAGGAGGTGCTGTACTTCGGCGTCCCGGCCGGTGACCCGCGCTTCGGCCTCGAGCACCTGCCGGCGTGGATCGACTTCGCGGCCGGCGTCTACGGCATTCCCGACCTCGACGGGCGCGGCTTCAAGATCGGCCTCGACCGGCACGGCCCGACCATCGATCCCGACACCGCCGATCGCGTCGTGGAGGCGGCGGCGATCGCCGAGGCGCGGGCGTTCCTGGCCCGGCGTTTTCCGGCCCTGGCGACGGCGCCGGTCGTCGACGCGCGGGTCTGCCAGTACGAGAACACCGCCAGCGGCGACTTCCTGATCGACGTCCACCCGACGTGGCCCACCGTGTGGATCGTCGGCGGCGGGTCGGGACATGGCTTCAAGCACGGACCGGCCGTCGGCGCCCATGTCGCCGACCTGGTCGCCGGCCGGGTCGGGGTCGAGCCGCGGTTCGCCCTCGCCGGCCGGGCGTCGCAGCCGGCGCGCGCCGTGTACTGAGCCGTCAGCGCGGGCGCGCCAGCAGCTCGAGGATCTGGCCGAGGCGGGAGAGTTCGGCGCCGTAGGTGGCCCAGTCGCCGGCGCGCTGCGCGGCGATCGCCCGCTGGTAGGTGGCCTGCGCCTCGGCGGCCAGCGGACCGGGGGGCAGCGAGGCGATGGCGGACGGCACCGTCGTGGCGGGCGCCGCGGCCGGGGTGGCCGGTGGCACGGCGCCGGCGTCGGCGTCGGCGTCGGGCGCCGGGGGCGCCGACGACCCGTCGGTCGCCGCGGCGTCGGTCACCTGGGTGCGCCGCGCGGCCACCGCCTCCGGCGAGAACAGCCGCGCCAGCGCCGCGTCGAGCGTGCGCTCCATGACGATCGAGTTCTGGTAGGCGACGATCACCCGGGTCAGCTCGGGAATGCGCCCGGCCTGGGCGCGCAGGTACATCGGCCGCACGTAGAGCAGCGACTCCTCGATCGGTATGACCATCAGGGTGCCCTGGATGACCTCCGACCCCTGCTGGTTCCACAAGGTGATCTGCGGCGCGATCACCTGATCCTGGTTGATCCGGGCGACGACCTGACGCGGCCCGAACACCAGCTTCTGCTTGGGGAACTCGAACGCCATCAGCTGGCCGTACTGGGCGCCGTCGGATCGGGCGACCAGCCACGACGCCAGGTTGTCGCGCCGCCGCGGCGTGAACGGCAGCATCTGGATGAACTCGGCGCGGGCCTCGCCGGGCAGCTTCATGATCGTGTAGTACGGCGACATCCGTACCGCCTGACCGCCGCTGTCGATGGTCGGCATCTCCCACTGGTCTTCCTTGTTGTAGAAGACCGCCGGGCTGGTCATGTGGTAGGTCGAGTAGACCGCGGCCTGGATGGCGAAGATACCCTCCGGATAGCGCACGTGACGGCGCAGTCCGGCCGGCATCTCGTCGAGCGGCGTGAACAGACTGGGAAACGCCCGGGCGTAGGCCCGCACGATCGGGTCGTCGGGCTCGGCGAGATAGAAGGTGGTCGTGCCGTGGTAGGCGTCGACGACGACCTTGGCGGCGTTGCGGATGTAGGCGACGCGGGCCGCGCCCTCGGCGGCGTAGGGATAGCGGTCGGTCAGCGTGTAGGCGTCGAGCATCCAGTAGAGCCGGCCGCCGTCGACGACCAGGTAGGGATCGTCGTCGAAGGTGAGGAACGGCGCGATCTTCTGCGCCCGCCGGGCGATCTGCCGGTCGAAGATCAGCCGGCTCTCGGTCGTGATGTCGTCGGAGAGCAGCAGCTGGTAGTGACGGAAGCGCATCGCGAACGCCAGCTTCTTCCACCACGAGTCGAGGACGATGCCGCCGCGGCCCTCGTAGGACGAGAACACGTTGTCGTCGCCCTTGGGGTAGTGGAACTCGCGGGCCCGGGTCCGCACCACCGCGTACTCGTTCGACAGCTCACCGAAGTACAGGCTCGGTTCCTCGACCGGCAGGTTGACCGTCGACACCGGCGGCAGATCGCGGACGAACAGCACCGGCAGGCCTTCGGGCGTCACCTGGTTGACCGGACCGAGCGTCAGGCCGTGGCCGTGGGTGAAGGTGAGCCGCTCGTTGATCCAGGTGCGGTTGGGCAGCGCGGCCGGGTTGAGCTCGCGGGCCGAGAGCATCACCTGGCGCAGCTGGCCGTCGATCTCGTAGCGGTCGTTGTCCACCGCCGTGAAGTCGTAGTAGGTGCGGATCTCCTGGATCTGCCCGAAGGTCTCGAGCAGCGGCTGGTGATCCCACAGCCGCACGTTGTCGAGCGTGGCGCGGTTGCGATCGACGTCGGCGCGGGTCAGCTCGGCATCGCCGGTGAGCGGCCGCTGGACGATGCGATCCAGCGCGAAGGCGCGCCGGGTGGCCTCGATGTTGTGCTGGATGTAGGGCGCCTCGCGGGCCTGCTCGTTGGGGCTGACCACGAAGCGCTGCAGCCCGGTGGCGTAGATCTGGCCGGCGAGGACGACCACGCCGTAGAGCGCGACCGCGGCGATTGCCGTGGCATGCCGGCCGGTGAACGCCCAGGCCGCGGCGAGGCCGGCGCCGGCGAAGGCCGCGACCATCTCGGCCAGGGCGAACGGCAGCCGCGCGTGGACGTCGGTGTACCCGGCGCCGCGGATGATGCCGGTCGGCGTCAGCAGCACCCGTGGGCGATCGAGCCAGGCGCCGGCGGCGATGAGCGCGAACACCACCGCGAGCAGCAGCCCGATGTGGCGGCGGGCCCGCTCGCCGAGCCGCAGGCCGAACGGCGTGATCGCCACCTGGCCGCCGAGCAGGTACAGAGCCGCGGCCCCGGCCAGCGCCAGGCCGGTCAGGCCGAAAGCCACCGAACGGAGCTGCTCGAGGATCGGCAGCGTGAAGACGTAGAAGCCGACGTCGTGGCCGAGCACCGGGTCGGCGACCCCGAACGGCTGCGCCTCCCACCAGGCCAGCAGCTGTGGCCAGGTCGAGGCCGCGAAAAGCGCGGCGACGATCGCGGCGCCGGCGGCGAGCACGGTACCCAGGGCCTCGACCTCGCGGCGGGCCGGCAGCCGCATCGTCAGCCCTTCCGGGGTCGAGATCTCCTGCGGATGCACCGGCAGCGTCCGGCCGGCGATCCGGACGTGGGCCACCAGCCAGGCCAGCGCCACCACCAGCGTGACGGTGCCGGCGAGCGCCTGGACGGCCAACGTCGTGGTCAGCACCTGGCGGTAGCCGACCTCGTCGAACCACCACCAGTCGGTGACCAGCTCCACCACGTTGGGGAGCACGAACACCACCAGCGCGGCGACGGCGAGGACGAGGATGCGGAGGCGACGCATCGGACCGCACCAGTGTAGGACGGCGGGCGGGCGGCTGTCGCCGCCCTTTGGTCCAGGTCAGCGCTGCTTGAGGTCGCGCAGCCGCCGCCGTTCACGCTTGTCCGGCCGCTGCCGGGGTGCCACGGTGGCCCGGAAGATCCGCTCCGCGCGGCGCATCGCCACCTCGTCCGCGGTCGGCGGCGGCGTCCGGTCGTCGTAGAGCTGGCGCGCCTCGGCCTTGGAGACATGGCGGTCGGCCACGTCGCGGACCACCACGATCTGCAGGCGCCCGAACGGCCGGTCGATGCGCAGGGTGTCGCCCGGGCGCACCTCGCGGTGCGGCTTGGCGGTGATGCCGTTGACCGCCACCTTGCCGGTCCGGCACGCCTTCTGCGCCTCCGACCGCGTGCGGAACAGGCAGGCGACGTCGAGCCACACGTCGAGGCGCACGGGCGGCGTACGGTCCACGGCCGGATGATACAGTCCCCACCCATGAGCCGGCGTCGTCCCGCGAGTCCCTCTCCCCGTCGCTTCTCCGCCGCCGTCGTCGACGGCCCGTCACGCGCCGCCGGGCGCGCCATGCTGCACGCCGTCGGCTTCACGCGCGCCGACTTCGCCAAGCCGCAGATCGGCGTCGCCTCGACGTGGAGCCAGGTGACGCCGTGCAACGTGCACATCGACCAGCTGGCCAGGGCGGCGGCCGCCGGGGTCGATGCCGCCGGGGCCAAGGCGGTGATCTTCAACACCATCACCGTCTCGGACGGGATCTCGATGGGCTCGGAGGGCATGCGCTACTCGCTGGTCTCGCGCGAGGTCATCGCCGACTCGATCGAGACGGTGGCCGGCGCCGAAGGCTTCGACGGCCTGGTGACGATCGGCGGGTGCGACAAGAACATGCCGGCCTGCGCGATGGCCATCGCGCGGCTCGACCGCCCGGCGGTGTTCGTCTACGGCGGCACGATCCTGCCCGGCACCTGGCGCGGCCGACCCGTGGACGTCGTCTCGGTGTTCGAGGCCGTCGGGCAGCACGCCGCCGGTCGGCTGTCGGACGCCGACCTGGCCGACCTCGAGCAGCACGCCTGCCCGGGAGCCGGGTCGTGCGGCGGCATGTACACCGCCAACACGATGGCGTCGGCCATCGAGGCGCTCGGGCTGAGCCTGCCCAACAGCTCGGCGCAGGCCGCCATCTCGGGCGACAAGCTCGACGACTGTCGGCGGGCCGGCGCGGCGGTGGCCCATCTGGTGGCCGAGGGGCTGACCCCGCGGCGGATCCTGACCCGCAAGGCGTTCGAGAACGCGATCACCGTGGTCGTCGCCCTGGGCGGGTCGACCAACGCCGTCCTGCACCTGCTGGCCATCGCCAGCGCCGCGGGGGTCAGGCTGACGCTCGACGATTTCACCCGGGTAGGGAAGCGGGTGCCGGTGCTCGCCGACCTGCGGCCGAGCGGCACCTTCATGATGGCCGAACTGGTGCGGATCGGCGGGCTGACCCCGCTGATGAAGCGGCTGCTCGACCGCGGCCTGCTCCACGGCGACGCCCTCACGGTCACCGGCCGCACGCTGGCCGAGAACCTCGCCGGGACGCCGGACTACCCGGCCGGGCAGACCGTGGTCAGCGACTTCGCCGATCCGGTCAAGAAGGAGAGTCACCTGGTCGTGCTGCGCGGCAACCTGGCGCCCGAGGGGGCAGTGGCCAAGATCAGCGGCAAGGAGGGCGAGCGCTTCACCGGCACGGCCCTGGTCTTCGAGCGCGAAGAGGACGCGCTGGAGGCCATCCTGCGCGGCCGGGTCAAGGCCGGGCACGTGGTGGTGATCCGCTACGAAGGTCCGCAGGGCGGCCCGGGCATGCGCGAGATGCTGTCGCCGACCAGTGCGCTCATCGGCCGCGGGCTGGGCGACAGCGTTGCGCTCATCACCGATGGCCGCTTCTCGGGCGGCACGCACGGCTTCGTGGTCGGCCACGTCACGCCGGAGGCGGCGGTGGGCGGGCCGATCGGTCTGGTGAAGCGCGGCGACACGATTACGATCGATGCCCGGGCCCGGACCATTCACCTCGACGTGGCCGCCCGCGAACTGGCCGCCCGCCGGCGGGCGTGGCGTCCACGCCCGGTCCGCGCCACCCGCGGCGCGCTGGCCAAGTACGCACGGCTGGTGTCGTCGGCGAGCGAGGGGGCGGTCACCGACGTCCCGCGCGGCCCGTCGGCGCCGGCCCGGCGTCGGCGTTAGCGCTCGACACGGCTGAGTCGTCGGACCGTTGGATCCATCGGATTGGATACCTGCCCGACCTTGCATTGGATCTGCTCATGCTGACCATGCGCCAGCCGTGAGGTAATGCTTGCGTTACGGGGAAAACCGCCCTACGATTCTGCCGTTTTCGTGCGGTCCGCTTCCGGGGTTGCCCCCACTCCGTTGGCACGAGTGGTGGATCCTGCCTCGGGACGTCCCGCGCGATTGCGCGCCCACGCGAAGTGCTCGGGGATGGCGTGGGTGTTCTGGGACATACAACGAGAGGTGACCATGAAGACCTTGCGGCAAGCACTGGTCGTCGGCCTGATGGTGGCCGTGACCGGCAGCTTCGCAGCCGCCCAGACGTTCACGGGCGGGTTGCGAGGCGCGGTACGGGACGCAAACGGCGTCATTCCTGGAGTGACCGTCGAACTGCTCAACGAAGCGACGGGTCAGCAGCGCGACGCGGTCTCGAACGACTCGGGCGAGTACAGCTTCGCGGCCGTGCCGCCAGGCACGTACACCGTCCGGGCGACGCTGACCGGGTTCAGGACCTACGAGAACAAGGCCGTCCGGATCGCCGCGCAGCAGTTCATCACCCTGGACATCACCCTCGAGGTCGGTCAGCTGCAGGAGACCATCACGGTCACCGGCGCCGCGCCGGTCATCGACACCTCCAACGCCACTGGCGGCGGTGTCATCAGCACGGAGCAGCTCAGCACGCTGCCGTCGGGCGGCCGCTCGGCGTTCCTGTTCGCGGTCACGCTGCCGACCGTCGTCGCCTCGGGCGACCCGCAGTTCAACCGCCAGCAGGACCAGACCAACGCCTCGCTGCTGTCGCTGGGCGGCGGCACCCGCCGCGGCAACAACTACCTCATCGACGGCGTGCCGGTGACCGACTTGCGCAACCGCGCCTCGGCCAACCCGACCATCGAAGCCCTCGACGACGTCGCCGTGCAGGTGCACAACTACGACGCCGAAACCGGCCGCACCGGCGGCGGCATCTTCAACACCGCCACTCGCTCGGGCACCAATTCGTGGCGCGGCAGCGGCTTCTACCAGAACCGGCCCAAGTGGGGCGCCTCGAACAACTACTTCTCGGAGAAGAGCGGCATCCCGCTGCCCGACACCTACTACCACCTCGCCGGCGGCGGCTTCGGCGGCCCGCTGCTCCGCAACCGCACCTTCTTCTGGATCGCGGGCGAAGGCTACGGATCCAACACCACGCGCAACGGCCAGGAGCGCCTGCCCACCGCCCGCGAGAAGGCCGGCGACTTCTCGCAGAGCCGCGACGCCAACGGCAACCTGGTGGTGATCTACGACCCGCTCACCGGCGACGCCAACGGCAACGGTCGCACCCCGTTCCCCGGCAACGTCATCCCGGCCAACCGCCTCAACCCGGTGGCGACCGCCATGCTCGGCTACCTGCGCAACCCGCAGCAGGACGTCAGCAACGGACTGGCCAACTTCTCCAACACCGCGCAGATCGAAGACCGCGCGCAGATGTACACCGCCAAGCTCGACCACCGCTTCACCGACAAGGTCTCGCTGAGCGGCTTCTACCTCTACAACCGCACCGACGAGCCGTGCGCCAACGTCGTCGAGCCGCAGGGCACGCCCAACGCGTTCATCGACAACAGCGACTACAAGCTGCTGCGCCGCGTGCACATCGTCGCCCTCAACAACACCTGGCTGCCGTCGAGCAACTCGGTGTTCACGCTGCGCTTCGGCTGGACGCGGTTCCTCGACGACGACACCACCTCGGCGCCGTTCGATCCGGGTACGCTCGGCTTCAGCTCGGCGTTCACCAACGCCATCGGGTTCAAGAAGTTCCCGATCGTCAACATCACCGACTACTACCAGCTCGGCGCCATCGACCCGTCGGATCGCAACTGGTACTCCTACGGCGCCAACGCCACCTACTCGAAGCTGCTCGGCCGCCACACCGTCAAGGCCGGCGTCGACTTCCGCACCATCGGCAACGAGACGCAGAGCTTCTCGGGCAGCGCCGGCGTGTTCAACTTCGACCGCCGTTTCACCTCGGCCAACCCGACCGTCAACGGCGTCAACGGCGCCAACCCGTCGGGCAACGCGCTGGCCAGCATGCTGCTTGGCTATCCCTCGGGTGACCCGGGCAACCTGAGCCGCGTCCTGGTCTCGGAGCCGGCCGACTACTTCGTCCGCTATTACGGCGCGTACCTGCAGGACGACTTCCGCGTCGGGCCCAAGCTGACCATCAACGGCGGCATCCGGCTCGAGCACGAGAGCGGCCTGATGGAGGCGGACAACCGCTTCACCGTCGGCTTCGACCGCACCCTGAACCCCGGCGGCGCGCTCGGCAACCTCGTCGTCAACGGTCAGCCGGTGCGCGGCGGCCTCATCTACGCCGGCCAGAACGGCGCCAACGACTACCAGGGCGATCCGCTGGCCGTGAAGGTCTCGCCCCGCGTCGGCATGGTCTACTCGATCAACCCGCAGACGGTGATCCGCGCCGGCTACGGCATCTACTGGGCGCCCTGGAACTACCAGGCGGTGGGCGCCACCAACTACGGTCAGGTGGGCTACAGCCAGAACACCTTCATGACCCAGGGCCAGTTCGCCCCGACGGCGACCTTGACCAACCCGTTCCCGGGCGGCATCGGCCAGCCGCGCGGCAACTCGCTCGGTGCGCTCGAAGGCGTCGGCAACCCCGGCGGCATCGAGTTCATCGACCAGGACAAGAAGGCGCCCTACGTCCAGCAGTACTCGTTCGACATCAACCGCGAGCTGCCGGGCAACATCGCGGTCGGCTTCGAGTACTCCGGCGCGACCGGCCGTGATCTGGGCCTCGGCGGCTCGAACGACGGCATCATCAACATCAACCAGCTGCCGGTCAGCGCCCTGGCGCTGGGCTCGGCGCTGAACGATCAGGTGCCGAACCCGTTCTTCGGCCTGCCGGCCGGCCAGGGCTTCGCGGTGACCAGCCCGACCATCTCGCGGGCGCAGTCGCTGCGGCCGTTCCCGCAGCACGGCGACATCCTGATGCGCCAGAACACCGGCGGCCGGAACCAGTACCACGCCGCCATCTTCAAGTTCGAGAAGCGTCTCAGCAACGGCTGGGGCGGCCGCATCAACTACACCTTCTCGCGCCTGAAGGACAACCAGTTCGGCGAGACCAACTCGTACTCGGCGACCGGCGGCAACACCGCCAACGCCCAGAACGCCTACGACATCGACGCCGAGTACTCGATCAGCCTGCTCGACGTGCCCCACAAGCTGGTGCTGTCGCCGATCTTCCAGCTGCCCTTCGGTGAGGGCAAGCGGTGGGCCAACAGCGGCATCGCCAAGCACATCCTCGGCGACTGGACGCTGTCGTCGATCATCGCTTTCGAAAGCGGTTTCCCGATCGCGATGAGCACCAACTCCAACAACCTGTCGGCGGCGTTCTTCCGCGTGCAGCGGCCGAATCTGACCGGCGCGGATCTGGCGACCGACGGCGGCCGCGAGGACCGGCTGTTCTACCCGGGCGCGAACCCCGGCGTGTGGCTCAACGCGGCCGCCTTCGAGAACCCGGGCCTGTTCACGCTCGGTACCGCCGGCCGCACGACCGACAAGGTGCGCACCCCGCACCGCAACAACTGGGACTTCGTGGCGTCCAAGGACGTCCGGTTCGTGGGTTCGGTGCGTGGCCAGATCCGCATCGAGATCCTCAACATCACCAACACCGTCAAGACCACGGGTCCCGAGATCCGGCAGGGCGCCACGACCTTCGGGCGCATCACCGGGCAGCGCGGCTTCTCGCGGCTGACGCAGCTGATGTTCCGGCTCTCCTTCTAGCGCTCGACCAGCGGCTAGCGGCTAGGGCTAGCAGCTAGACAAACAACGGAGGGCGGCTCGATCGTCGAGCCGCCCTTCGTCTGTACGGAGTACGATCACGACGATGACCCGGTCAGCGACCCTTCTGGTGAGCGTGCTCGTCGGTGCCGCCGGCGTCGCCTGCGGGCGGGAGGCTCCGGCCCCCGACGTGCCCATGACGGCGACGCCCGCTCCGGTGGCGGACCCGGCCCAGCGCACCGGGTCGCTCGGCTCGATCGCCTTTCCCAACAGCGGGGCGGCGGCGGCGCAGGACCACTTCCTGCGTGGCGTGGCCTGGCTGCACAGCTTCGGTTACGAGGACGCCATTCAGGCCTTCCGCGCTGCCCAGGCCGCCGACCCGGACTTCGCAATGGCCTATTGGGGCGAGTCGCTCGCCTTCAGCCAGCCGCTGTGGTTCTTCGAAGAGCCCGCCAAGGGCCGCGAAGCCCTGGCCAAGCTGGGCCCGTCACCCGAGGCGCGGATCGCGCGCGGGCGGACCGCCCGCGAGCAGGCCTACCTGCGGGCCCTCGAGGGCCTGTGGGGTCCCGGCGAGAAGCCGGTGCGCGCCCAGGCGTTCGCCGACGGGATGGCGGCGGTGGCCGCGGCCTACCCCGATGACGACGAGGCGCAGGTGTTCTACGCGCTGGCGCTGCTGGCGACGCTGCCGCGCGGCGATGCGTCGCTGCCGCTGCGTGAGAAGGCCGGCGCCATCGCTGCGGCGGTGTTCGCGCGCAACCCGCAGCACCCCGGCGCCGCGCACATGATGCTCCATGCCTACGACCACGGCCAGCTGGCCGCCAGGGGGCTGGACGCGGCTCGCGCCTACGCCGCCATCGCCCCGGCGTCGAGTCACGCGCTCCACATGCCGGCGCACTTCTTCCTGCAGCTCGGCTACTGGCGCGATGCCGCCGCCAGCGACCGCGCCTCGTGGCAGGCGTCGGTGGCGTGGGTGGAGCGCGGCCGCCGCTCGGTCGTGCAGCGCGACTTCCACAGCCTGGTGTGGCTCCACTACGAGCTGACCCAGCTCGGCCGGTTCGCCGAGGCGGCGCAGGTGGCGACCGAGGTGGACAAGGCGCTCGCCGTCGTGACCACGACCGATCTCATCGGCGGCCACCACTACGCCGACAGCGAGATCGGCCGGGGCAGTGGCCGGCTGGCGCTCCAGAACGACAAGGGCTCGATGCGTGCCCGCTGGGTGCTCGAGAGCGAACGCTGGGAGGAGATGCGCGGCCAGAACGGCTTCGACAACCTCGACGAGCTGTTCGTGCTCGGCGTGAGCGCCCTGCGCCTGCAGGACGCGCCGCGGGCCCTGGCGGTGCGCGAGGAATTGCAGAAGGCCGCGGCGCCGACGATGGATCCCGGGCTGCGCGAGCAGGCGGCGATCCTGCTCCTCGAACTCGAGGCGGTGGCGGCGGTGGTCGACGAGCTGCCGGGCATCGCCCGGTCCAAGATGGACGAGGCGACGCGGTTGCAGGCCCTCATGCCGAAGCCGATCGGGCGACCGTTTCCGGTGAAGGGGGCCGACGAGCTCTACGGCGAGCTGCTGCTCGAACTGGGCCAGCCGGCCGAGGCGGTGGCGTGGTTCGAGCGGGCGCTCGAGCGGACGCCGAACCGCAGCCGCGCCGTCCTCGGGCTGGCCCGCGCCGCCGGCCGCAGCGGCGATGCCGCGACCAGCCGCCGACGCTACCAGCAGTTTCTCGACAACTGGCAGGACGCCGATCCCGACCTGCCCGAGCTGGCCGAGGCCCGGCAGGCCCTGGCGAGGTGAGCAGCGCCAGGGGCTTCACCGGCGCGGCCACTGCCAGGTCAGCGCGACCATGGCGGCGTGATCGTGCCGGTCTCCCGGCCCGTCGAGCGGCGAGTGTTCCCAGATGTAGCCGCCTTCGACGGTCAGCGCCGGATTCACCGTCCGCATCAGTCCCGCATAGAAGCGGTTGCGGTCGTAGCCGCGCCGCGGGCCGCTCGGCGTGTCGTCGAAGGTGAGCATCACTTCGTTGTACCCGGCCAGCTGCCAGCGTCGCCCGGCGTCGAGCGGGCGCTGCGCGCGCACCAGGGTGCGCAGGCGGTGCGACGTGCCGTCCCACGGTTCGTTCTGCCAGCGCTGTTCGAGCCGCAGTCGCACCGACGGCGTCCAGCCGGCTACCGACGACGGGGTGACGAGCAGCTGCTGGAAGACGCGCTGCTCGTGGCGCACGCCGGCGCCGGCGGTGCGCGGTACCCAGGCGTAGCCGAGCCACGCCGAGACGTGCGGCGACAGCGCCCGGCCGACGGCGCCACGGACGATCGTCAAGCCGAGTTCCGACACGTCGTCGAAGACGCGCGGCTGGACCTCGATGTGGGTCCGCCACTCGTCGATCCGCCCCATGACCAGCGTTTGCGACCAGAACTGCACGTCGTGCGTGCTCTGGGCGGTGGCGGGCAGGTGGGCGACGAGCAGGCACACGACGGAAAGAGTCAACGAGTGGCGCATGGGGAATCGGGGGTCACACCTCGTCGATCCGGACCCGGCGCACGTAGTACGACAGGTCGAGACGGCGGGTGGGCACGGAGGGATCGGCGACGCGCAGGCCGATGTCGTAGTAGCCGGGGGCGTCGGGCCGCCAGCGGTAGCTCCACAGGCTCCAGATCCGGTGCGTGCGCGGCGCCGGGCAGACGGCGAAGGGCGTTCCAGGGTCGCGCGGACCGAAGCGGATGACGAGGCGATCGACGGGCCGGGTGCCGCCCCAGACGATGCCGACGACGCGGTATTCGATCCGCCCGTCGACACGACGCTGCTCGACGCGGATCGGCGTCGCCGCGGTGTCGATGACCGGGGCGGCGTAATCGCGGGCCAGGGCCGGGCGGCCGTCCTGCTGGGTCCGCACCGCGTATTCGAGCATCTGAGCCGTCGACGGCTCGTCGGAGCCGACCCAGCGGATGGCCGTGACCCATTTGATCCAGGCGCAGCCGTACCAGCCCGGGACGACCAGGCGCACCGGCGCGCCGTGATCGGGCGTCAGCGGGCGGCCGTTGATGCCGACGGCGAGGAACGCGCCCAGCTGGTCGAGGTCGGCGGCGGGCAGGATCCAGCTCGCCCCCGGCACCGAGCGGGTGGAGGGGCCCTCGTCGTCGATGCCGACGACGAGCACGGCCGTGGCCCCCGCCGGCCTGGTCATCCGGGCCACCACATCGGTGAGCGGCACGCCGTCCCATTCGACCGCGCTCAGCAGGCCGAAGTGCTGCGGGTTGCTGTTGCCGGCGCATTCGATCAGATGCGGGCCCATCGGCCGGGCGCTCGCCGCCAGCGCCGCCGCCGTGAGGCTGCCGCCGTCGCCGTCGCCCAGGGCGATGCGCCACTCGGCGGGCGGGTTCGCCAGTCGGGGTGGCGCCGCGGTGCGGACGAACATCTCGTCGATGGACGTCACCAGACGATCGGGCGCGAGGCGTGAGAGGTCGGTGAAGAGCCGGGCGTCGAGCCCGCTGCCGCCGACGATCCGGCCGAGCGGAGCCGGGGTGGAGCCGACGCCGTACAACGGCAGCTCGGCGATGAGCTCGCCGAGCGGGCCCTCGTCGCAGGCCTCGGCGGCCAGCAGCCGAGCTGCCGGCGACAGCGCCACGCCGAGCGGGGCGACGGCCGCGACCTGGCGCAGGAATCGACGTCGCGCCACCAGGCGGCCGGCACAGCCCATGACCGCGAGTATCGCCCATCCGCCGCTATAATTCGACCCATGCCTGTCAGCTTCCGGCTGTCGGTCGTGCTTGCCGCCGCCGCCGCATGGGCCGGCGTGGCCGGGTCACCTGCGATGCGGGCGGCACAGCCGCCTGATTCACAGCCGACGTTCCGCAGCGGCGTCACCGCCGTGACCACCGACGTCATCCCGCGCGACCGCGACGGCCGCTTCGTGGCCGATCTGACCAAGGACGACTTCACCGTCCTCGAAGACGGCGTGCCGCAGACGATCACGGCGTTCTCGCTCGTGCATGGTGGCCGCACCTTCAACCTGCTGGCACCCCCGCCGGCCCAGGCCGTGCCCGAAGGCTTCGTGTTGCCGACCCGGACCCGGCCGGTGGAGGACATCGCCGGCCGCGTGCTGGTGATCTTCGTCGACGACGTGCACTTCGAGCCCGAGTACACGCCGCACGTGCGGCGGCTCATCGAGGACATCGAGCGCAACCTGCTGCACGACGGCGATCTGGTCGGCATGGTGTCGAGCGGGCCCTCCAACATCGCCACCGGGCTGTCCTACGACCGCAAGCTCGTGGCGGCGGCGGCGACCAAGATCCGTGGCAGCGGCCTCAACTCCCAGGAGATCTTCCGCAGCCAGCTCGACACCTCGCAGGGGCCGGCCGACGTCCGCAACCGCGCCCAGCTGGCGTTCTTCACCGCCTACGACCTGCTGGCCGAGATGGAGCGGATCCCCAACAAGCGCAAGGCGCTCATCTTCATCAGCACCGGCTACGACTTCGACCCGTTCGCCGAGGGGCGCCGTGGCACCGACCGGGTGATGGGCGGCCGCTTCTCGGAGCCGACCCGTTTCCTCACCAAGGACCAGGAAGACAACCCCTACTTCGCGCTGCCGCGGGTCACCGCCGACATCGACCTGTATCTCTACATGCGCGAGCTGACGCTCACCGCCAACCGCGCCAACGTCAGCGTGTTCACCGTCGATCCGCGCGGCCTGGCCGGCGTCGTCGACGCCGGCAACTACGTGGACCAGAGCGAGTGGCGCACCTATCTGCAGAAGACGCAGAGCACGCTGCGGTTCATCGCCGAGGAGACCGGCGGGTTCGCGGTGGTGAACGTCAACGACTTTGCGTCGGAGTTCAAGAAGATCGACGCTGCGACCAGCGACTACTACCTCATCGGGTTCACGTCGACCAACCCGGATCCGACCCGGCGGCTGCGCCGCCTCGAGGTCACGGTCGGACGGTCGGACATCACGGTGGCGGCGCGGTCGGCCTATTCGCTGAAGACGTCCGGCACGCCCACACGTTCGCCGGCGCCGAGCCGCAAACGCTGACTACGGCCGCCGCCGCTCACCGGCCGGTGGCCGGGTCGGCCACGGCCAGCCACTCGGCCACCAACGCGTGGTTCGGGCCGGCCGCCTCGACGTAGGGTCGCGCCAGGGCCGCAAAGCGCGCCCGCGTCGTAGTCGCGTCGTCGCCGGGCCGGGCGTTCACCAGCAGGGCATACAGGGCGTGCAGGCGGAGAAATGCCGACTCGTCGGCCGCCGTGTCCGACACCGTCGCCAGCAGGGCGACCGCGTCGGCGTAGCGCCCGCTGGCCACGTGGGTGGCGGCCAGCAGGTGCCGGGTGGCCTGGTCGCTCGGGCTGGCGTCGAGCGCCGCCTGGGCCATCGCCTCTGCCCGTGCGGTGTCGCCGAGCCGGAGGTAGGCATCGATGAGCAGCGGGGCCAGGAGCGCGTCGGCCAGGCCGGCGTCGCGTGCCTGGTGCCACTGGGTCACCGCCGCCTTGTGGTCCCCGGAGAGCGCCGAGGTCGCGCCGAGTACCACCAGCGGCGCGGCCGGTGGCGCGCCGTGGCCGATGGCCTGCTGCAGATGCACCGCGACGGTGCGCGGCGAGTCGCCCAGCGCGTACAGCCCCAGCGCGCGGAACACCGCGGCGACGGCCCGTTCCAGCGGCTCCACCGGCGCGTCGCGCAGCAGATCGGCGTAGCGCGCGTCGCCGGCCGCGGCCATCGCCGCCTCGAGCGCCGCGGACGGCATCTCGGGGCGCAGGGCGGCGACCAGGGCGGCACGGAGTGGCGGCGTGAGAATCGCCTCGCGCCGGAACGGCCGGCCCAGCGCCGGCGCTTCGCGGAGCAGCGACAGCGCCGAGCCTTTCACCTCGAAGTCCACCGTCGACGCCGCCCGCCTCCCGGCCAGCCGGTCGGTGGCGGTGATGGCCACCTGGTAGCGGCCGCGCGGGAACGAGGCCAGCGGCGCCCGGATGGCGCCGAACAGCGGGTGACCGGCCGCGACGTGGAAGTCGGCGGGCACGCTCTGTTCGTCGTGTCGCTGCGGCTGCAGCTGGCCGAAGGTCTCGACGCGCGCGCCGACGATCCGGTTGACCTGGAACGACACCTCGACGTCGGGCTTGCCGCGCGCCGACCCGGCGGGATTGATCACCTGGTAGACCAGGCCGAGCGTGCGGTCGGCCTGCAGCACGTTGCCCGGCGCCGGCGTCACCTCCAGCGTGCCGATGGCATACGGGTGTGCGCTCTGCTCCGACGATGGATAGGGTTCGTTGCGCGGCTCGACGGCGCTGGCGACGATGACGTCGCTCAGCCCGAACGACGGCTCGGCGGCGGGCAGCGTGACCGTGGTGCGGGTGACGACGGTCGGAGCCGGTGAACCGGACCCGGTGAGGGCGATCGCGATGAGCAGGTCGTAGTCCCCCGGGCCGGCGGTGACGCCGCGCCGCACCTCGAGGCGACCGTCGGCGGTGGCAAACGACCGTCCGCTCAGGTCGAAGTCCTCGAACGGAAACATTCCCGTCGAGGGTCCGGCGCCGGCCCGTTCGAGTTCGGCGCGGCGGCGGGCGTCACGTTCCTCCCGCAGTCGCTCCTCGCGTTCCTGCTGCAGGGCCATCAGCCGCAACGCCGCTGACGACCCCGCAGCGACGTCGCCCACTGCGGCCGCGGTGCCCCCGACCGGCATCTCTCCGGGATTGACGGTGGTGGACCGGGCCGGCGGCCGCGGCAATGGATCGCTGCGCTGACCGCGCAGCCACTCCATCACCGCTGAGCGCTCGTTCGAGACCACGGTGACGGCCGGCGGGCGCCGCGTTGCCAGGCGCACGTAGACGCCGGCGGGTTGCGCCGGCGCTGGATCGGCGAGCCGCGCGCTCAGGGCGACGTAGTGCGCGCCATCGGAGGTGCGCAGCACGTGGGAGGTCCAGGTCGCGTCGGCCGTGGGGCCGCCGGCCAGGGCGGCGTCGGTGGCCGCCACCAGCGCCTCCAGCGTGGTCCGCTGCGGCCGCGACAACGACGGCGCACGGGTCGGGCTCTGCGCCCGCAGGGGTGCGGCACCCGGGTCGATGACCGCGCTGCAGACCGCAGCGGCGACGACAAGCCGTGACAAGTGCATGGCCATGCACCCCGCGAAGCCGGTGCGACGTCTGGCTGCGACAACGTGACGCAGGTACGGCTGCGACAACTTAACACGATTCACTTGTGGGTTCCAGGCGCGTTCCCGTAGAATTTTCGGCTGTGAGACACGCTTTCTGCTCCTGTTGGAGGAGCGCCCTGACGCTGTCGGCGGCGCTCACCTTCACCCTCTCCGCAGCGCCCCTCCTGTTCGCCCAAGGCAACACCTCCTCCACCGTCGTCAACGCCGGCCATCTCGCCGACGACGCCACGCCTCCGACCATCGACGGCCGGGTCGACGACGCGGCGTGGACCGGGATTGCGCCGCACACGACCTTCATCCAGCAGGACCCGCGGCTCGGCGAGCCGGCCACCGAGAAGACCGAGGTCCGGCTGCTGTTCAGCCGGACCCACGTCTACGTCAGCTTCGTCTGCTTCGACCAGGATCCGTCGCGGATCATCGTCTCGCAGGCCCGCCGCGACGCGTCGCTGGCCGAAACCGATTCGGTGATCGCGGTCTTCGACACCTTCAACGACAACCAGAACGCGTTCGTGTTCGGCACCAACCCGCTCGGCATCGAGTACGACGGGCAGGTGGCGCGCGAAGGACAGACCAGCGGGCTGTCGTTCGGCGGCGGCGCCGCCGGCACGCAGCGCGGCGGCGTCAGCGCCTTCAATCCCAACTGGGACGGCGACTGGACGGTGCGGGCGCAGATCACCGATCGCGGCTGGGAGGCGGAGATGGCCATCCCGCTGCGCACGCTGCGCTACTCGGCCGGCGACAACCAGACCTGGGGCTTCAACGTGATGCGCAACATCCGTCACAAGAACGAGCAGGTCTACCTGGCGGAGATCCCGCGCGGCTTCGACATCTACCGCATCTCGCTGGCCGCCAAGGTGCCCGGGCTGACGCTGCCCAACCGCCGCGACGTCAAGTTCATCCCCTACGTGCTGGGCTCGACCAACAAGGACTTCACGCGGTCGGGCGACCAGGTCGACACCAAGGCCGAGATCGGCGGCGACCTCAAGTGGGGCGTGCGTCCCAACCTCACCCTCGACGTCACCGCCAACACCGACTTCGCCCAGGTCGAGGCCGACGAGGAGCAGGTCAACCTGACGCGCTTCGACCTGTTCTTCCCCGAGAAGCGGCCGTTCTTCCTCGAAAACGCCACCACTTTCCAGTTCGGCCAGCCGCAGTCGATCGACCTGTTCTTCTCCCGCCGCATCGGCCTGTCGGGGGCGGGGGGTACGCTGCTGCCGATCGACATCCTGGCCGGCACCCGCCTCAGCGGCAAGGTCGGCGGCTCGTGGAACGTCGGGCTGCTGAACATCCAGACCAACGACGCCAACGACCTGGCCGGCAACCGCATCGCGCTCGACACCAACTTCACGGCCATGCGCGTGCAGAAGGAGGTCGGGCGGTCGAGCTACGGCGCCATGTTCGTCGGCAAGTACGTGACCGGCGACACCGCCGGCTCGTCGTTCAACAAGTGGAACCGCGCCTACGGCGTCGACGCCAACTGGCAGCTGTCGGAAGGGCAACGGGTCTCGGCGTTCTACGCCCGCACCGACACGCCCGAGGACACCGACGTCGTCGCCGCCACGGCCCCGCGCGGCAGCGACTGGTCGGCCCGCGGCTTCTACGACTTCCGCAACCGGCTCTGGCAGATCGGCGGCGGCGTCAGCCGGGTGGGCTACAACTTCAACCCGGAGGTCGGCTTCCTGCCGCGCCGCAATTTCATCCGGCCGGAGTTCCGCGTCTTCTTCCAGCCGCAGCCGACCCGGCCGAAGTGGATCCGCCGGGTCGCCCCCCACGTGTCGGCCAATGCGTTCTACGACGCCACGGCGCTCGGGGCCAACGGCCGGCCCGGCGGCGACGGCGATCGCCGGCTGCAGACGGCCTTCTGGCACGTCCATCTGTTCGAGATCCAGCCGATGCGCGGCGGGCGGTTCGGCTGGTTCTTCGACGTCAACAAGGACAACCCCATCCGGTCGTTCCAGGTCTACAACCGCGACGGCAACCGGATCGACATCCCGGTGGGCGACTACACCTGGGTCCAGCACGCCTTCGAGTATTTCCACGACCCCAGCGCCGCGGTGACCGGCGGCATCCGGGTCCGCACCGGCGAGTACTACAACGGCGACTTCAACGCCATCGAGCTGAGCAGCGACTACCGGTTCACGGCGCGGGTCACGGCCAGCGTCGGCTGGACCCGCCAGGAGGTGTCCCTGCCACAAGGCAAGTTCGTCGCCAACCTGGTGCCGGTCAAGACGACGATCGCCTTCACCAACCTGGCCAGCCTGTCGGTGCTGGCCCAGTACAACGGACAGACCGGCCAGTTCTCGGCCAACGCCCGCCTGGCGCTGCTCAACCGCTCGGGCACCGGCCTGTTCGTGGTCTACAACGACCGCCGCGACGTCCTCGACTCGACCTCCTACGACACCGTCGGCCGGTCGTTCGTCATCAAGTTCACGCGCCTGTTCGACCTGTAAGCGGCGGATCGACCTCCCATCCGGCCCTCGGGCCCACGTGCCGACCGCGCGTGGGCCCGGGTGGCGTACGCGGTAAGCTCACCGCAGGATGCGCCGCCGCGCCGGCGGCGCCGACATGGCCGATGCCGGAGCCCGTTCGCTCGCCCTCGATGCTGCGGTCCTACACGCCCGCCGACCTGCTGACGATTGCCAACGCCAGCTGCGGCACGATCGCGATCTTCCTGGGCGTGGACTATCTGGCCTTCGGCGACGCGCGGCGGATCTGGATCGCGCTCGGCCTGCTGCCGCTGGCGCTGGTCTGCGACGTCCTCGACGGCACGGTCGCGCGCCACAGCCGCCGCCGGTCGCTGCTCGGCGAGGACCTCGACTCGCTGGCCGACGTGATCTCCTTCGGGGTGGCGCCGGCGGTGCTCGGCTACACCCTGGGGCTGCGGGGCGGCTGGGACATGGTGGCGCTCATCTACTTCGTCGTCTGCGGGGTGAGCCGCCTGGCCCGCTTCAATGCCACGGCGTCGAGTCTGACCGACGCCGGTACCGGCAAGGTGCGCTACTTCGAGGGCACGCCGATTCCCACCAGTGTGGCGATCGTCGGCCTGCTGGCCCTGGCGCTGTGGCTCGACCGGGTGCAGGACGCGTTGTGGTTCGGCGCCGTGCGCCTCGGTCCGATGTGGCTGCATCCGCTGGTGCTGGTCTTCGTGGCCAGCGGCACCGCGATGGTCAGCCGCGTACGCATCCCGAAGCCCTGACGGCACGCCGACTCATCCACGCGCGCGCGTGCCGGAGGGCACTGCGAGTCAAGCGTCCGGCATCCTGGTAAGCGGCGGCATCGTCCTACTCGTAGACCCAGGAGGCACCCGTGCCGCCTTCGTCAGCCGGTGGGTTCCACGGCTGAGCCAGGGAAAGGACAACGCCGGCTGATGCGACGACCTCTTCGCGCCCGTGTGCTCCCGCTCCTGCTGACTGTGATCGTCGCCTGCGGCTGCGGGCGCGGCGCCGCCGGTGGACCCGGTCCCGATCGAGACGGAGGCCCAGGTGGCCCCGTCCCGGCCGTCGAGGTGGTCCAGGCGCGTGAAGGCACGCTGCCGCTGGTGGAACGTCTCACCGGCACGGCGCGCGCATCGGGCGAGGTCGCGATCTTCGCCGAAGCCAGCGGCCGCATCGTCGAGGTCCTGGCCGACAACGGCGCCGCGGTGTCGCGCGGGCAGCCGCTGGTGCGGATACAGAACGCCGGATCACGGCCCCAGCTCGACCAGGCGCGATCGCAGCTCGCCGTCGCTGAGGCCGGCGTGGCCGAAGCCGAGGCCGCGCTCGCCGACCTGCGGCGGCAGCTCGGCCGTACCATCACGCTGGCCGAACGCGGCCTGGTGAGCCGCCAGGAAGTGGACACGCAGCGATCGCAGGTCGACGCAGCCCGCGCCACGGTGGCGCGCGCCGAGGCGCAGCGGGAGGCCGCCCGCGGGCTCATCGCCGAGCGGACGGCGGTGCAGCAGCAGAGCATCGTTCGCGCCCCGATTTCCGGGCGGGTCGGCCAGCGCAACGCCGAGGTGGGCATGCTGGTCGACACGCAGACACCGCTGTTCGTGGTCGGCAGCCTCGCCCGGATGCGAATCGAAGTGCCGGTGGCCCAGGACGTGCTGGCCCATCTCGAGGTCGGCCAGCGCGTGGAGGTGACGACCCGCGCCGAAGACGAGCCGCTCGTCGCGCAGGTGTCGCGCATCTCGCCGTTCCTCACCCCGGGCGCGTTCAGCGGCGAGGTCGAGGTCGACGTGCCCAACGACGGCGCGCTGGTCCCCGGCATGTTCGTGACCGTGGACATCTTTCACGGCGAGAGCGCTGCGGTGACGCTGGTGCCGACCAGCGCCGTCTACGAGGATCCCGCCACCGGGGAGGTGGGTGTCTTCATCCCGGCCGTCGCGCCCGTGGAGCCGACCTCCTCGATCGGCACGCTGGCCGAGTCGCCCGTGCCGGTGCCGTTCCGTCCGGTCACCGTGCTGGCCACCGGCCGGCAGACGATCGGCGTCTCGGACATCGATCCCGGCGAGTGGGTGGTGGTGGTGGGCCACCATCTGCTGGCAGCGGCCGCGACGCCCGAAGCTCGCGTCCGTCCGGTGTCCTGGGACCACATCCTGCGTCTGCAGGGCCTGCAGCGGGAGGACCTGCTCCGTCAGTTCATGGCGAAGCAGCAGCAGGAGAGCGAGTGATGGCCTCGATCACCGACACCGCCGTCCGCCGCCCGGTCGCCACGGCGATGCTCTACGCGATCGTCGTGACCGTGGGGCTGGTCGGGTCGCTGTCGCTTCCCGTCGATCTGCTGCCGGCGGTCGAGTACCCGCGCCTCTCGGTCAACGTCACCTATCCGAACGTCGGCCCCGAGGAGATGGAGACGATCATCACCGACCCGCTCGAGAACGCGCTGTCGGGGATTCCCAATCTGGAGCGGATGACGTCGTTCTCACAGGAGGGGCGCAGCCGCGTGACGATGGAGTTCGGCGGCGGGGTCGGTCTGGACGAGGCGGCCAACGACGTGCGGTCGGCTCTGGACCGGCTGCGCGACGACCTGCCGGTCGAGGCGGACGCACCGACGATCTGGAAGTTCGACCCCGACGCCCAGGACATCGTCAGCCTGGCCGTGCGCTCCGAGCGGGATCTGTCGGCGACGACCCGGCTGCTCGAGCGGGAGATCGCCCGGCGGTTCGAGCAGATCCCCGGGGTCGGCGCCGTCACGGTGGCCGGCGGCGTGTATCGCGAGATCCAGGTGCAACTGGCCCGCGATCGCCTGAAGGCGGCCGGACTGGCGGCCGCCGAGCTGCGCGACGCGCTGGCCCGCGAGAACGTGCAGCTGCCCGGCGGCAACGTCAAGGACGGCGTGCTGGATCTGTACGTGCGCACGCTCGGAGAGTACGCCTCGGTGGACGAGATCGGCGCCACCGTCGTCGACGTGCGGGCCGGGCAGCCGATCCGGGTGCGCGACGTGGCGCAGGTGGTCGACGGCTACGAGGACGTGACCAACCTGGCCGAGGTCGACGGCGTCCCGGTGGTGCGGCTCGAGATCCAGAAGCAGAGCGGCGCCAACACCGTGCAGGTCGCCGCCGCGGTCCGTGACGAGGTCGACCGGGTCAACGCCGAGCGCTCCGACCTGCAGTTGAGCGTGCTGAGCGATCAGAGCCTGTTCATCCGCCAGTCGATCGACAACGTGCGCAGCTCGGCGCTCTACGGCGGCCTGCTCGCGGTCGCGGTGCTGTACGTCTTCCTCCGCAACCGTTCGACCACGGCCATCATCGCCCTGGCCATTCCCATCTCGATCGTGGCCACCTTCGGCTTGCTGTTTTTCACCGGGCTGACGCTGAATCAGATGACCTTCGGGGGGCTGGCGCTCGGCATCGGCCTGATCGTCGACAACGCGATCGTGGTGCTGGAGAACATCGTGCGGCAGCGTCAGGCGGGCCGCGGGCGGATGGATGCCGCGCGCGTCGGCACCCGCGAGGTGGCAGGCGCGGTGGTCGCCGCCACCCTGACCACCTGCGTGATCTTCCTGCCGGTCGTGTTCATGCGCACCACCAGCGGGCAGCTGTTCCAGGCGCTGTCGCTGGTGGTGGTCTTCGCGCTCGGCTGCTCGCTGCTCATCGCGCTCACGCTGGTGCCGATGCTGGCCAGCCGCTTCCTGACCGTCCGTCCCGATGACGCCCGAACCGCCGGAGCCGCGCCGGCCTCGTGGCTGGACCGCGCGTTCGCGCGTCTGGAGCACGCCTACGGGCGCTGGCTGGGCGCCGCCGTCCGCCATCGCCGGCGCGTGCTCGCGGCCGCGGGCGCCGCCGTCGTGCTCGCCTCGCTGCTGGTGCGCTACGTGCCGGTGGAGCTCACCCCGCCGATGGACGCCAACGAGATCGAGGTCCAGCTGGAGATGGCCCGCGGCACGAGCATGGCCGTCGCGATGCGCTATCTGGACGAACTCGCCGGCCGGGTGCGGGCCATCGTGCCCGAGCGCGAGTACACGTCGATCAACACGCGGATGCGGGGCGACAACGCCGAGCTGCGTATCCGGCTGGTCGACCCGGGAGAGCGGACCGTGGACCCGTCGCGGCTCGCCGACCGCATCCGGCAGGACGTGGCCGGGCGGATCCCCGGGGCCGAGATCCGGGTTCGCGCGCAGTCGGGCCTGTGGATGCTCCGTCGGCTCTTCTCATCCGGCGGCGGCGCCGAGGAAGTGGAGGTGGAGCTGCGCGGCTACGACCTCGACCGCAGCGTGGCGCTCGCCAACCAGATGCGACTCCGCATGGCCGAGGTCCCGGGGGTCGTCGAGGTGCGGGTCACCGAACGTGAAGGCCGCCTGGAGGAGAACCTCCACTTCCTGCGCGATCGCATCTACAGCCTGGGCCTGTCGGTGGACCAGGTGGGCCGGGCCGTCCAGACCAGCGTCGGCGGCAGCCGTGCCGGCTACTTCCGAGAGGGCGGCGAGCAGTTCCCGATCACGGTCCGGCTGCGGCCCGAAGACCGCCAGACGGCCGAGGACCTCTCCGGGGTCGCCGTCAAGACTCCCGACGGACAGATGATCCCGGTCTCCACGCTGGTCTCGCGGCAGCGCGACCGCGGCCCGACGACCATCCGGCACATCGACGGGCAGCGGGTGCAGTACATCACCGCCAATCTCGAGGACGGCGTGGCGCTGGGCGACGCCGTCGGCCGCATCCAGGCGGCGCTCGCCGACCTGCCGCGGCCGCCGGGCTTCTCGATCGTCTTCGGCGGCGCCTGGCGCGAGCAGCAGGAGGCCAGGCGCGACCTCGTGATTGCCGTCGTGATGGCGCTGCTGCTGGTCTACATGGTGCTGGCCGGCCAGTTCGAGCGCTTCGTGGATCCGATGGTCGTCATGGCCAGCGTGCCGGTGGCGGTCATCGGCGTGGCGCCGACGCTGCTGCTGACCGGCACGACCATCAACGTGCAGAGCGTGATGGGCATGGTGATGCTGGTCGGCATCGTCGTGAACAACGCCATCGTGCTGGTGGACTACGTCAACCTCAAGCGCCGCGAGTCGGATCTCGACGTGGAAGCCGCGGTCCTCGAGGCCGGCCGGGCCCGCCTGCGGCCGATTCTCATGACTACGACGACCACGGTGCTGGCCCTGGTGCCGCTGGCCCTCGGCTGGGGCGCCGGCGCGGGCCTGCAGGCGGCCCTGGCCCGCGTGGTGGTCGGCGGGCTCTTCGCCTCCTCGCTGGTCACGCTGTTCCTGATCCCCGCCTTCTACGTGGAGGCGGCGGCCCGGACCGCGGCGATTCAGCAGGCCTGGCGCGGGCGGGTGGCGACGCCGCAGCCGTCGCAGTACTGATCAACCCGACCGGCGGCAGTGTGGAGGCTCAACGCGCTGGAGCGTGGCCGGGGCGGGAACGTGCCGGCGCGGCGGTCGTGCGAAGCCAAGATGGTGGCCAGGGACGGGATCGAACCGCCGACACTGCGATTTTCAGTCGCATGCTCTACCAACTGAGCTACCTGGCCACGGCTGCGCCCCGGCGAACGGGCACAGAAACCGAATCATAGCACACGAAATCAGGCGTGTTTCTGTGCCTCCGCCCGGTTCCAGGGCAGGGCCGGTGACCGAGGCAGATGGCCCGAATGCGCGACGCCGCCGGCCCAGACCTCGAGTGCCGAATGATCGTACGGCGTCAGTTCCTGAGGCGAACGGTCCCGGCCGGCGCCGGCGCGTGCGGACAGGTTGGCGACACTGACGCCGGCTGGCGCGTCCTCCAATGCGTCGAGGGTGATGCCGCCTCCAGGCCGAACGATCGTTCAGCGTCAGCAGCCTGCTTGCCGCGCCGTAGCCCAACGCCATTCGGCCGGGCGGAGGCTGGAGGCCGGGAGGCGGTATCGCCCTCGGCGCGGTTCATCGGTGGAGCACCCGTCGGCAGCGCTGAAGCGCCGCCCTACGGCAGGCTCAGGGCACGTAGGTCGAGCCCGATGGGGGAGGGCCGGGCCGCGACCAGGTGGACGGGTGGCGGCCGCCCAGGACCAGCCACGCCAACGCCACGCCCACCACCGCGCCGCCGACGAGATCGCCGGGATAGTGGACGCCGACGTAGACGCGCGAGACGGCGATGAGGGCGGCCAGCCCGCCGAGTAGCCATCGGGCGGAAGGCCAGACACGAGCCAGGGCCATGGCGCCGGCGATCGCCGTGGCGGTGTGTCCGGACGGGAACGACGGGGTCTCCGGCGGCGGCTGCTGGATGACGCGGGCGGCGATCGTCCGCACCTGGAACGGGCGTGGCCGCTGCACCAGCGGCTTGACGACGAGGTTGTTGACGCCGAGCACGACGCCGACGAGCAGACAGGCGCGCACCGCCGCGGCGCGGTGCCGGCGCCAGCCGAGCGCGGCCAACGCCAGCGCGAACCAGATCGCAGCGCCCACGCCCAGCCACGTCGCCCCGAGCAGGATCGGATCCGCCCAGGGCGCGTGCGCGGCGTTGACGGCCGAGAACAGCGCGGCGTCCACGAGTGACCTCGGCAGAGTTGACGCGCAGCCGACGAGCCGGCGCTAGACGACGGCGGCTTCGGCTTCGCGGACCAGGCCGAGCTCGCGCCGCACCCGGTCTTCGATGGTCTGGCGCAGGTCGGGGTGGTCCTTGAGGAACTGCTTGACGTTCTCGCGGCCCTGGCCGAGCCGCTCGCCGGAGAACGAGAACCAGGCACCGCTCTTGTCGATGATCTTGCGCTCGACCGCCAGGTCGATGAGGTCGCCCTCGCGCGAGATGCCTTCGCCGTACATCACGTCGAACTCGGCCTCGCGGAACGGCGGCGCCATCTTGTTCTTGACGATCTTGACGCGGGTGCGGCCGCCGACCACCGCTTCGCCGTCCTTGATGGCGCCGATGCGGCGGATGTCGACGCGGACCGACGAGTAGAACTTCAGCGCCCGGCCGCCGGTGGTGGTCTCCGGGCTGCCGAACATCACGCCGATCTTCTCGCGCAGCTGGTTGATGAAGACCAGGCAGGTCTTCGACTTCGACACCACGCCGGTGAGCTTGCGCAGCGCCTGCGACATCAGCCGGGCCTGCAGACCGACCTGGGCTTCGCCCATCTCGCCTTCGATCTCCGCCCGCGGCACCAGCGCCGCCACCGAGTCGACGACGACGACGTCGACCGAGCCCGATCGCACCAGCACCTCGACGATCTCGAGCGCCTGCTCGCCGTTGTCGGGCTGCGACACCAGCAGGTTGTCGATGTCCACGCCGAGCTTCTTGGCGTACTCGGCGTCGAGGGCGTGCTCGGCATCGACGAAGGCCGCCATGCCGCCGGCGCGCTGCGCCTCGGCGATCACCTGCAACGTCAGCGTGGTCTTGCCCGACGACTCGGGGCCGAACACTTCGACGACGCGGCCGCGCGGGAAGCCGCCGATGCCGAGCGCGTAGTCGATGCTGATCGACCCGGTGGAGATGGCGTCGGCCGGCTGCACGCCGCCCTTCTGGCCCAGGCGCATGATGGCGCCCTTGCCGAACTGCTTCTCAATCTGGCCGACCGCCATCTCGATGGCTTTGAGCCGCTCTTTCACGTCGTCCACAGGCATGGGAGTCTCCGTCGAGGTTGGGGATGGCGGCCGCGCCGGCGATCCGGGCCATCCGTTCGACCGACCAGATGCTAGCCGTGGGCCAAGCGAAAGTCAAGCGAAATTGCGTGAAGTCGAGTCTTGCTACTATCTATTTATCAATCGTTTAGAAGATTCATGGACTTTCGCCTCGCCGCCCCGGGCGTGGCCACGTGGCAGAGCGTGCCGCGCGGCGGTTTGACCACCTCGGCAGGTCTTGCGTACGGTGAGCGAGTGAGCGGGGAGCGGTAGACGTGCCCAGTCCGATCGGTCATGCGCTGGGCGGCGTCCTGTGCGCCCTGGCGCTCGGGGGACGGCGCCCGGAGCTCGGCCGCGCCGGTCCCCTCCGCCGCCTGGTCGCCGACCCGCTCGTGCGCGTGGCCGCGGTGGCCGCGATGCTGCCCGACGTCGATTTCCTGTGGGGGCGGCACGGCATGGAGACCCACAGCCTGGGCGCCGCCGTCGCGGCTGGTGTCGCGGCGGCACTGGTGCTCGGCGGCGGCCACCGCCGCCTCGCGCTCGTCGTCGCCGCTGCGTGGGCGTCGCACGTGCTCTTCGACTGGCTGGGCTCCGACGACACGCCGCCGCTCGGCGTGATGGCGCTGTGGCCGTGGACCACGGGGTTCTATTTCGCCGATGCCTACGTGTTCGACGCCATCTCGCGACGCTACTGGCTGCCCGGCTTCTGGCGCCACAACCTCGGTGCCGTGGCCAGCGAATTGGTGATGCTCGTGCCGCTGGCCGGCGCGCTGGCCCTGTGGCGTGGACGGCCGCAGCCGCCGCCGTCCGACTGACGAGGCGCTAGCGCCCGGACGAGGCGAAGTAGAGGCCGATCGTACTGGCGTCGGCGAGGTCCTGGCCTTCGTACTTCCAGGTGCGCGCGTAGGTGATGCGGGCCACTACCGACACGCCCGCCGGCACCACGAGCGGCGCTTTCAGCGCCAGCGCCTCGGGCTGTCCGGGAATCCACAAGCCGAGGGGCACCAACGTCCCGTCGGCCTGCTTCAGGGCCAGCTCGGCGGCGCGGACGATCGCCGGCAGGCCGGGCAGCAGGTCCACGGCTCGCAGCGACTTGCCGGCGGCGCCGGCGGCGGCGAGCACCACCTCGTGGGTGGCCGTCCGCTCGGCGCCAGCCAGGGTGAACGCGGCAGGCATCTTCAAGGCGAGATCAGGGTCGCCCTCCGCCCACCGGTTCTGCAGCGCGACCGGCGGCGGGGCCTTGGCGACGTCGCCACGCGGCGCGCCGCCGTTGGCCCAGACCAGGATGGTGTCGAACTCGCGGGCGGACAGCCGCAGGCGGTGCCAGGGCTTCGGATCGTCCTCGCTGAGCAACTCGATGCGCAGCGATTCGGCCCACGGCGCGGCGTCGTCGTAGGTGAGCAGCGACATCGGCGCCACGCCGCCGTCGACGTGGCAGCGGCCGCAGTGGTCGCTGAAGACCGTGAACACGTCGTCGTTGAACGTGTATTTCGACGTGATCGCCTTGTGGGCCTCGCCGCGGGTGCTGGCCGAGAACGCCAGGGCGACGGCGAGCAGGGCGACGGCCGGCGACAGGCGGAGGAGATGGGTGGTCATCGGCCGGAGGCTCCGAAGGTCGTTTCGAGGACGGTGATGGCGCGCTCGAATTGCTCGGCGGCGCGCTGCACCGCCTCGCGCTCACCGCGGTCGCCGGACGAGTCGAGGCGGAAGGCGGCCTGGACCACCTCGCGGGTGGCGGCCGCCACCGCGTCGCGCCGGGCCTGCGGGAACTCGCGGGCGTGCATCTCGAGCGCCAGGGCGAGGTCCTTGCCCTGCAGCGCCGGTACCCACACCTCGCTCAGGCCGCCCCGTCCGACGATCTCCTTCAGCGATTCGCGCCGCTCCACCAGCATCGCCACCAGCGCCGCCGGGTCGTCGGGGACGTCCATCATCAGCCGCGTCGCGACGTCGATGGCCGGCGGCGCCGAGTCGGCCGAGAAGTCGGCGAACGTGAAATCGAAACGCTGCTCCTTGCCGCCACCGTCGAACACCGCCTGGAGCGTCAGGTTCGCCGGCAGCCCGACCGCGGCGATCTCGGCTTCCAGATAGGCGCCGTCGCCGGCCGGGGTCAGCGGCACCGACGCCACTTCGGTGACCGTGAAGGTCTGCGGATTGGTTGCCTCGGTCACCAGACGGGCGCGCACCGCCTGCACCTTCTCGGCCGCCAATGGCTTGGTGTAGTCGTCGTAGAGATAGAGGCGGAACACCCCGGGCGACGGATACACCCCCTCGACGTGGTGCCAGTAGTCCTGGGCCATGAAGAACTGGCCGCCGTGCTGCGGATTGTGATTGCCGTGCGCCGCCGCCCGCTGGACGCGAATCGCCTGGGTGCCGTCGCTGCAGCGCTGCGGTTCGATCAGATCCTTGTCGACGTCACCGCACCGCCAGGCGACGGTCACCGTGATCTCGCCGAGCGTGCGGCCGCAGATCGGGCACTTGCCGGCGCTCTTCTCGGCGACGATGGCGTGGACCGGACAGGTGAACACCTGGTCGAGGCGCATCGGCTCGAGCCCCATCTTGCAGATCGGGCACTCGCCGTCCTCGTGCGCCACCTGATCCGAGTGCATCGGGCAGACGTAGACGAGCGGCGGCAGATCGGGCTCCTGCCCGTGGAGGTGGAAGGGGGCCGTGACCAGGCTGGCGAGGAGTGCGGCGCCGGCGACGGCTACGCGGAGGCAGCGACCGTACAGAGCCATCGTCGGATGATACCGCGGGGGGCGTAGAATGCGCCGGCATGCCCGACATCTCCCGCCGTACCGTGCTGGCCGCACTGGCGGCGGCGCCGCTCGGCCATGTGCCCCGCGTCGTCCAGTCCCGGGCGCCACGGCTGGTGATCCGCACCCTGTCCGGCGATCTCGACCCGGGCCGTCTACGCGGCACGGTGCTCTTCCACGAGCACCTGTCGATGCGCTTTCCCCTCGATGCCGCCGCCCATTTCACCGACGACGTGGCGCTGATGGCCGACGAGGCGCGCGCCGCCCGGGCCGACGGGCTGGCACTCGTCGTCGACGGCGGGCATCCCGACATGCACCGCCGGCTCGAGGCCCTGCACGCCATCTCGCGCGACAGCGGGCTGCCGGTCGTCGCCAGCGGCGGCTACTACATGCACCGGACCTATCCGCCGGCGCTCGACGGCCGCAGTGCCGAAGCGGTCGCCGATCTCCTGGTCGCCGAGGCCGCCCGCGATCGGCTCGGCGCCTTCGGCGAGATCGGCCAGCAGGGCGGCGTGCTGACCGATCGGGAGCGGATCGTCTTCCGCGCCGTCGGCCTCGCCCAGGTCCGCACCGGCCTCCCCGTCTTCACCCACAATCCGTACCTGGGTCAGCGGCCCGGGGCCGCCGACATCCCGCGCGATGCGGCGCTCGGCCAGCTCGACATCCTCGAGCGGGCCGGTGCGGCGCTCGACAAGGTCGCCATCGGCCACGTCTGCTGTCTGCACGACCCGGCCGCCGATGTCGCCATCGCCATCGCCAGGCGCGGCGCCTTCGTCGGGTTCGACCGGGTGACGCTGCCGATCGAGCCCGACACCGACAAGGTGATCGCGGTGATGGCGCTCGTCGCCGCCGGCCACGCCGACAAGCTGTTGCTGTCGTCCGACTTCGCCGCCGCCCGCGCGCTCAGGAAGAACGGCGGGCCGGGGCTGGCGCAGACCGCGACGGTGTTCGGTCCGATGCTGCTGCAGGCCGGATTGCCGGCGGCGACCCTCCGGCAGATCCTCGAGGACAACCCCAAGCGCTTCCTCGCCGGAACGCCGCGCGTCTGACGGCCGGCCCGGCGACGGCTCAGGGCCGCGACGTGGCTCAGGGCAGCGACGTCAGGAAGGCCGCCAGGTGATCACCCCACACCGCCGGCAGGCTGTGGGTGCCGTGGCCACGGGTCTCGTCGGTGGCCGGCAGCAGCACGAAGCGGCCGTGCCTCACCCGGCCGATGAGCGCCTCCATCATCGGCAGCTCCGGCGGGTTGACGAAGTCGTCGGCCGAGTTGATGGCCAGCAGCGGCGCCGTAATCGTCGCCAGGTGCGGCGACGGGTCGTAGTCCTCGGATGACCGGAAGTGGTAGATGGTGTCGTTGGCGTCGGTGGTCTTCATGCGGGCGGCGATCTGCTCGGCGAGCCAGGCGTCCACGGCCGCGGCGGTCGGCCACTGGCGCTGCCACAGCCGCGGCGTGCTGGTGGCGATGAGCAGGAAGCCGAGCGCGTTGGCCATGCCGCGCGGCGGCTCCGTGTACTCACCGCCCTTCCAGGTCGGATCGGTGACGATGGCGTCGACCAGCGCCTTGCGCCACATCCGGTTGCGGCCCGCAATCTCGACCGGGTTGCTGGCCAGCGGCACCAGCCCGTCGGCGAAGTCCGGGTACATGTAGCCCCACATCCAGCTGTGCATCGCCCCCATCGACGTGCCCATGACCAGGCGCAGGTGGGTGAGGCCGAGGCCCTCGGTGACGAGCCGGTGCTGCAGCCGCACCATGTCGGTGTAGCGATAGGCCGGGAACTTCATGCGCAGGCCGTCGCTCGGTTTGCTCGAGCCGCCGTGGCCGACGTTGTCGGGCAGCACGATGTAGTAGCGCTCGGCGTCGAGCAATTGTCCCTTGCCGAACAGCCGGCCGCCGTAGGTGGAGCTCAGGAAGCCGGCACCCGAGCCGCCGGTGCCGTGCAGGATGAGCACGGCGTTCTCGACGACGCCATCGGCGCCTTTCCGCGGTGTGCCGACGGTGCGGTAGTGCAGGTGCACCTCGGGAAGGCGCTCGCCGCTGGCGAAGGTGACGTCGCGGGCGACGAAATCGCCATCGACCGGCGCCGGGAACGGCGCCTGGGCCGCGGCCGGGGCGGCGGTCGCCAGGGCTCCGCACAGGGCCACGATCCGCACGAGGTGGTTGGCCATGGCGGCATCCTACACCGCCGCGACGCGGCCGGATTCGGCGGCCGGTCGGGGGTCGCGCAGGCATCGGCGGTTGACATGGACTCCGTGGGAGCGATAATCGCCGCACGCCGGCGCGACCCTGCCGGCCCCGCATTCCCAGGAGGGCGCATGGCCGGCTCGACGCACGTCTCCCGACGCAGGTTCCTCGGTGGCTCGGCGGCCGCCCTCGGTGGTCTCGGCTCGGGTCTGTTCGCCCCGCCGCTGGCGGCCCAGCCCAAGGCGCCGCCGCTGGCGCCGCCGCTGTCGGCGCTGAAGCCGACGGGGGCGCTCGACGAAGCCTACTGGTGGAAGGTCCGCGGCCAGTTCAACATCGTCGACGGCCTCACGTTCATGAACAACGGCACCTACGGCCCGACGCCGCGGGTGGTCGTCGACGCCTTCACGCGCTACAACGCCCTGCTGGCCGAAGACCCGACCAACAACTACTGGAACGACGGCCGCGACGCGGTCCGCCGGCGCATGGCCGACTTCGTCGGCGCCAGCGCCGACGAGATCGCGCTGACCCGGAGCACCAGCGAAGGGATGAACATCTTCATCCGCGGCCTCGACTGGCAGGCCGGCGACGAGGTGGTCTACTGCACCCACGAACACGGCGGCGGCATCCAGCCGCTGCTGCAGCTCGAGGCCCGCTACGGCGTGAAGCTGGTCAGGATCGAGGTGCCGTCGCCGCCCGAGAGCGTCGATCAGATCGTCAAGCTCTACGAGCGGGCGATGACGGCCAAGACGCGGCTGATCATGGTCAGCCACATGACCTACGTCACCGGCCTGATCACGCCGATCAAGCAGCTGTCCGACCTGGCCCACAGCAAGGGCGCGCTGATTTCGGTGGACGGCGCGCATCCCCTCGGCATGCTCGACCTCGACCTGAAGGCGACCGGCATCGATCACTACGCCGCGGCGGGGCAGAAGTGGCTGCTGGCCGGCACCGGCAGCGGCGTCTGCTACGTCAAGCGCGACGTGCAGGACCGGGTCTGGCCGCTGATGGGCTACGCCGACCTCAAGACCACCAACGACCCGAAGTCCAACAGCTTCGGGGCGCGGAAGTACGAGCTGGGCGGCCAGCGCAACGTGCCCGGCTTCATGGTGATGGCCGAGGCGATGGACTTCCACGAGGCGATCGGCAAGAAGAACGTCGAAGCCCGGGTCCGCCAGCTCAGCACCAGGCTGCGCGCCGGCCTCAAGCAGATTCCGGGCGTGAAGATGTGGACCTCCGAGGATCCGCAGTTCGCCGCCGGCTTGACCCTGTTCTCGGTGCGCGACATCCCGATGGAGAACGTCGTCAAGGGGATCTACGACTTCAACCGGGTATGGATCCGGACGATGTCCACCGGCAACCTGAACGGAGTGCGCGCCGCCACCCACGTCTACAACATGCCGGAGGAAGTCGACCGCCTGCTCGAGGCCGTCACGCACGTCGCCGGCAACGCGTCGCGCTACATGACGTCCACGGCGGCCCGAGGCGCCGGCCCGCGATTCGACGACTAGCGCCGCGGGCGCGGTGGCGGATGACGGCCTGGTGCTGGCGATCGCCCCGGCCCCGTCAGGGGCCCCGGAGTCAGGCCATCTCGACGGCGAGTGCCACGCCGTTGCCGCCGCCCAGGCACAGCGTCGCGATACCGCGCCGGCCGCCGCGATCCTTGAGCGCGTAGAGCAGCGTCGTCAGCACCCGGGCGCCCGACGCGCCGATGGCGTGGCCGAGCGCCACGGCGCCGCCGTGTACGTTGACCTTCGCCGGGTCGATGCCCAGTTCGCGGATGACCGCCACCGCCTGCACGGCGAACGCCTCGTTCAACTCGAACAGGTCGACGTCCTGCAGGTTCCAGCCGGCCTTGGCCGCCACCTTGCGCGACGCCTCGACCGGCGTCATCAGCAGCAGTCTGGGTTCCAGGCCGCTGGTGGCCTGGGCGACGATGCGCGCCATCGGCGTCAGCCCGAGCGCCGCGGCCCGCGTCGCCGACATCACGACCAGGGCCGCCGCGCCGTCGTTCACCGGCGGGGCGTTGCCGGCGGTGACCGTGCCGTCCTTCCTGAAGGCCGGCTTCAGCCCGCGCAGCACTTCGGGGGTGGTCTCGGCACGCACCGACTCGTCGTGGGCGAAGACCAGCGGCTCGCCCTTCTTCTGCGGAATGGCCACCGGAAGCAGTTCGGCGGCGAACTTGCCGGCGGCGTGCGCGGCGGCCGCCTTGCGGTGGCTGTCGGCGGCGAACGCGTCCTGCTCGTCGCGGCTCACCTGGTACTTGGCGGCCACCGTCTCGCCGGCATTCCCCATGTGCCAGTTCTCGAACGGGCACCACAGCCCGTCGTGGATCATGGCGTCGACCATCTGCGCGTGGCCCATGCGCAGTCCCTCGCGGGCCTTGGCCAGCAGGTACGGGGCGTTGCTCATCGACTCCATCCCGCCGGCCACCGCGACCTCGATGTCGCCGGTCTGGATGCCCTGGTGGGCGAGCATGACGGCCTTGAGACCCGAGCCGCACACCTTGTTGATGGTCAGCGCGCCGACGTGGTGGGCGAGGCCGCCGTGCAGCGCCGCCTGACGGGCCGGGGCCTGGCCGGTGCCCGCCGAGACGACGTTGCCCATGATGCATTCCTCGACGCTGGCCGGTTCGATTCCGGCGCGGCGAACCGCTTCGCGGACCACCAGGGCGCCCAACTGCGGCGCCGAGTGGTCCTTGAGGGTGCCGAGGAACTTGCCGGTGGGGACGCGAACGGCGCTGACGATGACGGCTTCGGACATGGTTGGACTCGGTGGGTTCAGGGCCGACGGCGGCCCGGGCGGCGGCCGGCCGGCGCGCCGGCGATCTCGAGGGCGACGACGGTGCCGGTCCCGAGCCACGGCTCGAGCCGGCGCAGGAGTTGCGGACTCATGGCGCGGACCGCGTCGAGCCACTGGGCGTCCTCGCCGGTGACGTGCAGCACGTGCCGGTCGTCCAGGGTGACGCGGGTGGCCTTGTCGATGGCCGGGCCGCCGGCGGCGCGCCACGCGAAGGCAACCTTCTCGGCGGTGAGCGGCGCCTGCCGGATGGCCGGCGCCAGCGCCGCCGACAGCACGTCCGGGGCCCGAAACATCCTCCGGAATATACCACCCGACCCTGGTGCGCACCGACCCGCCGCCGGCCGCGTCCGGCGGCCGTGATGTAATGCCGCCGTGTCCGAGCGCCCGCTGGTCCTCGCCTCGGCCTCGCCGCGGCGAGCCGATCTGCTGCGGCTGGCCGGGTACGCGTTCACGGTGGCCCACGCCGACCTCGACGAGACGCCGCGGCCGGCCGAGGCGCCGGCCGCCTACGTGCGGCGTCTCGCCGAAGAGAAGGCGGCGGCGGTGGCGGTCCGCCACCCGGAGGCCGTCGTCCTCGGCGCCGACACGACGGTGGTCGTCGATGGCGAGATCCTCGGCAAGCCGGACGACGACGCCGCGGCGGCGGCCATGCTGTCCCGCCTGCAGGGCCGGGCGCACGAGGTCTACACCGGCGTGGCCGTGGTGGGACCCGGTGGTGGCGCCAGTGCCGTGTCGGAGACGCGGGTCTGGATGGCGCCGATGACCACCGACGACATCGCCGCCTACGTCGCCTCCGGCGAACCCCGCGACAAGGCCGGGGCCTACGGCATCCAGGGCCTCGCCTCGCGGTTCGTGACCCGCATCGACGGGTCCTACCCCGGGGTGATGGGCCTGCCGGTGGCGCTGGTGCACGAACTGCTCGCGAATTATCGCGGGTAGCGCCGGACGTTTCCCCGCCGTGGTGGGCCGGTGCCCGGCCGTCCGGGCGTCTACCGGGGTGGAATGGCGCCGCTGCCGGCCATCGGCGGCGGTACGGTTCGTGCCTCGGCCTTGGTTGACCGCGACCGGCGGCCGGACCTATTCTGTCCATGCGCGGCCGCCGCCGCCTTGTCTCCGGAAGTCATTGACCATGAAGCACAAAGCCCTCAAGGTCGGCCTCACCGTCGGGGTCCTGGCGATGTCGTTCTTCGGCCTGATGTACACGACCATGGCCGAGAGCACCGAGTACTACAAGCACGTCGACGAGGTCATGGACGCCCCGGGCGACTGGTACGGCAAGCCGCTCCAGCTCCACGGCTTCGTCAAACCGCAGTCGATCTTCAAGAAGCGCAATTCGATGGAGTACCGCTTCGAAGTGCAGAGCCAGGGCCACGTGGTCCAGGCCAGCTACACCGGCATCGTGCCCGACACCTTCAAGGACGACGCCGAGGTGGTGCTCAAGGGCGTGCTCGGCCCCGACGGCTTCCAGGTGCATCCCAACGGCGTGATGGCCAAGTGCCCGTCGAAGTACGAAGCCAAGGTCGGCGCCGCCGGCGCGGCCGCCGCCGCGGCGCGCCCGTCCGGCACCAACTAGCGAGGCTCCGCCGGGGAGCGACGGCATGCGGCTTCGCCTCGCGTAGCAGTGTTTGCCTGGCCCGCCTCCGGCGGGCGCCGGCAGAGAGATCTCGATGGCCAACCTCGGCGCGTTCCTGCTCCTGCTCGCCTTCGTCACGTCGGCCTACGCCGCGGCCGCCTCGGTGGTCGGGGCGCGGCGTCGCCACCCGCGCCTGGCGGCGTCGGGCGTCGGCGCGCTCTACCTGGTGGCCGCGGTGATGACGGTTGCGTCCGGCATCATCGTCCACGCCTTCGTCGTCGGCGACTTCACCATCAAGTACGTCCAGCGCTACTCGGAGTCCGCCCAGCCGCTCGCCTACAAGATCGCCTCCTACTGGGGCGGCCTCGACGGCTCGGTGATGTTCTGGGTGTTCCTGCTGTCGCTCTTCGGGGCCACGGCGGTGCGCATCAACCGCGATCGGCACCGCGAGCTCATCCCCTACGTCGTCGCCACGCTGAGCGTGGTGCAGATGTTCTTCCTGTTCCTGATGATCGTCCACAACAACCCGTTCTCGACGTTCGTCACCGAGTCGCCGGGCGCGGGGCAGGGACTGAATCCGCTGCTGCAGAACTTCTACATGGCGATCCACCCACCGACGATGTATCTCGGGTTCGTCGGCCTCACCGTGCCGTTCGCCTTCTGCATCGCGGCGCTGGTCACCGGCCATCTCGACGACTCGTGGCTGCGCGCGGTGCGGCGCTGGACGATGATCTCGTGGTTCTTCCTGTCGTTCGGGCTCACGCTCGGGATGATCTGGGCGTACGAAGAACTCGGCTGGGGCGGGTTCTGGGGCTGGGATCCGGTGGAGAACGCCGGCCTGCTGCCGTGGTTCACCGCCACCGCCTTTCTCCACTCGGTGATGGTCCAGGAGCGGCGCGGGATGCTCCGCGTGTGGAACGTCACGCTGGTGATCACCACGTTCCTGCTGACGCTCTTCGGCACCTTCATGACCCGCTCGGGCATCGTCCAGTCGGTCCACGCGTTCGGTGAGGATCGCGAGCTGGCGATGATGTTCACGGTGTTCATGTCGGCCGTGCTCATCTTCAGCTTCGGCTGGGTGATCCACCGGCTGCCGCTGCTCAAGGCCCGCAACGAGCTGGATTCGTGGCTGTCCAAGGAAGCGGCCTTCCTGGCCAACAACTGGGTGCTGCTGTTCTCGGCCGTGTTCGTGCTGTTCGCGACCATGTTCCCGACGTTGTCGGAGGCCCTCGCCGGCGAACGCCTCACGGTCGGTCCGCCGTTCTTCAACCAGTGGATGACCCCGGTCGGCCTCGTCCTGCTGCTGCTCACCGGCATCGGCCCGCTGCTGGCGTGGCGCAGCTCGACCCTCGCCACCCTGCGTCACCAGTTCCTGTGGCCGGCGGTGTCCGGCCTGACCGCCGGCGGCGTGGCGCTGGGCGTCGGCATCCGGGTGTGGAGTTCGGGGCTGTGCTTCGCCATCGCCGGGTTCGTCATGGGCACCATCGTCCAGGAATTCGTGCGTGGCGCGGCCGTGCGCCGGCAGAGCACCGGCACCGACCTCCTCACGGCGATGATCGGCCTGGTGGCGCGCAACAAGCGCCGCTACGGCGGTTACATCGTCCACGCCGGCATCGTCCTGATGTTCCTCGGCTTCGCCGGCGAGGGCTTCGGCCGCGACGAGCAGGCGCTGCTCAAGCCCGGCGAGCAGGTGCAGGTCGACCGCTACGTGCTGCGCCTGGACGCCATCCGCGCCACCGAGGACAGCCAGAAGCAGATGGTCACCGGCCACGTCACCGTCATGGACGCCGGCGGCCGTGAGCTGGGCAAGATGTACCCCGCCAAATGGTTCTACCGGTCGCGGCCGCAGGAGCCGACCACCGAGGTGGCGATCTGGCGCTCGCTGGCCGAGGACCTCTACATCGTGATGGCCAGCTTCGAGCTCGGCGAGCAGACCGCCAGCGTCGAGATCCACGTCAACGAACTGGTCAACTGGATCTGGATCGGCTTCGGGCTGCTGGCGTTCGGCACCGGGATCGCGTTGCTGCCGGATCGGGCGTTCGCGTTCGCCACCGCCCGCGTCGGCATCGAGGCGGCGACGGCCACCCTGCTGCTGCTCGGGCTCCTGCTGTCGCCGGCGACCGTGCTGGCGCAGACCACCGGCACCCTGGTCTACCGCTCGGAGATGGAGCGCGAGCTCGCCGACGAGGTGATGTGCACCTGCGGCGGCTGCAACCTCCCGGCCGGCTCGTGCGGGATGATGAATTGCCACGGCAAGGAAGAGCAGCTGGCCAAGGTGCACCAGCTGGTCTCCGAGGGCCTGTCGCGCGACGAGGTGCTGGCGACGTTCGTGCGTGACGCCGGCGGCCAGCACATCCTGGCCCGGCCGCTCGACGAGGGCTACCACCGCCTGCTGTGGTTCCTGCCCTACACGCTGGCCGGGGTGAGCGCCGTCGGCCTCTGGGTGGTGGCGCGCCGCTGGTCGCGTCAGCGGTCCGCCGAGCCGGCGCCGGTGGCGGCGGCCGCCGGCGGCGACGCCGTCCTGCAGCAGCAGCTCGACGATGAGCTCCGCGACCTCGACTGATCCCGGGCTGCGGCCCTGGCAGTTGTTCGTCCTCGCCGGCATGCTCGCCGCCACGGCGGTCGTGCTCGTCTCCACCGGCCAGACGCTGTCGAGCGTGATCGTCCTCAGCCTGACCGTGGTGGCGTCGAGCCTGGTGGCGGTGGCGGCGTTCCAGGCGCTGGGCCCGCTGGTCGTCGCCGACCTCGCCGCCGACGAGCCCGCCGTCGAGGGCCACGCCCGCACGGCGCTCGAGCGCGAGAAGGCGCTCGTGCTGCGATCGCTGAAGGAGCTGGAGTTCGACCACGCGATGAAGAAGACGGCCACCGCCGACTTCGAGGAGATGCAGGCCCGCCTGCGCCACCGCGCCGTGGGGCTGATGCAGCAGCTCGACGCCAGCAGCTATCGCGCCGCCATCGAACGGGACCTGGCCACCCGCACCGGCGCCGGCCCTGGCACCCCGGTCGGCGACGACGTCGGTATCGCGGCGGCGCCGGGAGCCCCGGTCTGCGCGGCCTGTCAGACCGCCAACGACCGCGACGCGCGCTTCTGCAAGCAGTGCGGCGCCGCCCTGTCGAGGCCGGCATGAACGTCGGCCGCATGGTGGTGCGGGTCCTGCTCGCGCTGGCGGCGTCGAGCGCCGCCGTCGCCGGTGTGGCGGCACAGGTCGCGATGCCGGATGCCGCCCAGATGTCGGGAGTCCCGCTGCCGGCGCCGGAGCTGCCCGACGCCGCCATCACCGTCCGCGTCGTCCGCGAGCGGATGGGCAACAACCTGCCCGGCCAGGAGGTCGCACTCGAGACCCCGGACGGCCGGGTGACCGGGGTGACCGACGCGGAGGGCCGGGCACAGTTCATGGCGGTGTCCGCTGGCGCCTCGGTGACCGCCGAGGTGACCGTGGACGGCGAGACCGTACGGTCGCAGCCCTTTACCGTCCCGGCGCGTGGCGGCGTTCGAGTGGCGTTGGTCGTCGGCGTCGCCCGGGCGGCAGCGGCCGACGCCGCGGCGCGCGAAGCGGCGGCCAGGGAGCCAGCGCGGCCGGGCTCGGTGGTGTTCGGCGCCGACACCCGCGTCATCCTCGAGTTCCAGGACGACCGGCCGACGATCTTCTACCTGTTCAGCCTCGTGAACAACGCCCGCACCCCGGTCGACACCGGCCGGCCGCTGGTGCTCGACCTGCCGCCCGATGCCGAGTCGGCGTCGCTGGTCTCGGGACCGGCGGCGATCGCCCGGATGGAGGACCGTCGGCTCACCCTGACGGGGCCGTTCCCGCCCGGCGCCACCGCGTTCCAGATCGCCTACCGGTTGCCGCTGACCGAACGCTTCACCATTCATCAGGCGTGGCCGGCGGCGGTCGAGGGCGTGCTGGTCGCCGCTGAGAAGGCCGGCGGGCTCACCATGACCTCGGCGCAGCTGGCGGCGAGCCGCGAAGGCGAGTCGAACGGGGAGGTGTTCGTCATGGGCACCGCCGGTCGCCTCGCCGAAGGCCAGGCGCTGACGCTCGACTTCCGCGGGGTACCCGCCCCGCCCACCTGGCCACGGACGGTGGCCATCGCCACCGCATCGGCGCTGGCCCTGTGGGCGCTCTGGGCGATCTGGCGAGGCGGCCCGGACCCCGTGGCGGCCCGCGCCGCGCTGGTGCAGGAACGCGAGCGGCTGCTCGGGGCCATCGCCGCCATCGATGCCGAGCGGCGCGCCCGAGGGGGGGACGACCCGCGGGCGGCCGCCAAGCGGGAGCGGCTCGTCGCCGCCGCCGAAGCGGTCTACGCGGAACTCGACCGGCTGCCCGGCGGCACCGCGGCGTGACCGCCGACTTCGACCGCGTCGAGGCGGTGCGGGTCGGCCGGCACTACGGCCGGCGCAAGGCCCTGGCCGAGATCTCGTTCGCCGCCGCGGCCGGGGAGATCGTCGGGCTGCTCGGCCCCAACGGCGCCGGCAAATCGACGCTGCTGGCGATTCTCGGCACCCTGCTGGCGCCGTCGACCGGCCATGTCGCCTACGGCGCCGTGGGCGGCGACGATCGGGCGGCGCTGCGGGCCCGCATCGGCATGCTCGGCCACGACCTGTTCCTGTATCCCGAACTGAGCGCGCACGAGAACCTGGAGTTCTTCGGCCGCCTCTACGGGGTGACCGATGCCCGTGGCGAGGCCGGCCGCGCCCTGGAACGAGCCGGGTTGGCGGCCCGCGCCGGCGACGCCGTGTCGTCGCTGTCGCGCGGTATGCGCCAGCGCGTGGCGCTCGAGCGCGCCCTCCTGCACGCGCCGCGCCTGCTGCTGCTCGACGAGCCGTTCACGGGGCTCGACCAGGCCTCGGCGGCGGCCCTGGTCGGCCGGCTGCGCGAGGCGCAGCAGCGCGGCGTCATCACCGTGCTGGCGACGCACGACCTCGACGTCGTCGACGGTCTGCTGACCACGACCATCTTCCTGCGCGGCGGCCGCCGGGTCGAGCCGACGGCGCCGGGGCCGGGCGGGGCGTTGCGGGATCGCTATCGCGAGGCGATGGCGTGAGCGGCTTCTTCCGGGTCGCGTGGCTGGTCGTGCGCAAAGACCTCACCGTGGAGGTGCGCAGCCTCGAGGTGCTGTCGACGACCCTGTTCTTCGCCGTCACGGTGGTGCTCATCTTCGCCTTCGGTCTGGTGAAGGAGGGCGCGCCGCTCGATGACGTCGCCGCGGCCATCCTGTGGATCGCGGTGTCGTTCTCGGGCACGCTGGCGCTGGGCCGCACCTTCGAGCGCGAACGTCAGGCCGACACGCTCCGCGCGCTGCTGCTGGCGCCGGCCGATCGGCCGGCGATCTACGCCGGCAAGCTGGCCGGCATCCTGCTGCTGCTGGCGATCGTCGAGGCGGTGCTGGTGCCGCTGGTGGGCTTGTTCTTCCAGGCGCCGGTGTTCGCCACCCTCGGCTGGCTGGCGGCGCTCCTGGCCGCCGGTACGCTCGGCTTCGCGGCGGTCGGCACTCTCTTTGCCGCCATGCTGGTACGGGCGCGCAGCCGCGACGTGCTGCTGCCGGTGCTGTTGTATCCGATGACGGTTCCGGTCATGATTGCCGGGGTTCGCGGCACCGCGGCGCTCTTCCAGGCCACGCCCGACCACGGGCTGGCGCAGTTCTGGCTGGCGCTGCTCACGTTCTTCGACGTCGTGTTCGTCACGCTGGCGTTGTGGACGTTCGAGCCGGTGATGACCGACTGACGGACTCGATGCGGTGGAAGGGGGAGTGGTGACAGGCGCGGTGAAGGCGGAACTGGCGCTGGCGACGGCGATGTTCGCGGCGGCGCCGTGGATCATCGACGCCGCGCCCTACGAGGCGACGATGGGCCTCGTCTACAAGATCTACTTCTTCCACATGCCGTCGGCGTGGATGTTCCTGCTCGCCGCCATCGTCGCCGGCGTGGCCAGCGCCCGGTTCCTGTTCGGCAACCGCCAGGCCTCCGACGCGACGGCGGTGGCCGCCGCCGAACTGGCCGTGCTCTTCGGGCTGCTGGCGCTGGTCACCGGGCCGTTGTGGGCCCGAAAGGCCTGGGGCGTGTGGTGGGTGTGGGATGCCCGGCTCACCTCGAGCCTGATGACCTTCCTCATCTTCGTGGCCTACCTGATCCTGCGGCGCTTCGGCGGCCCCGGGTCGGAGAAGCTCGCCGCCGGACTGGCCGTCTTCGGGATGGCCAACGTCCCGTTCATCTACGTCTCGGTCAACTACTGGCGGACGCTGCACCCCAAGACCTCGGTCGTGCCGACCCTGCCGGTGGAGATGGGCCGCCCGCTGTGGTTCTGTGTCGTGGCGTTCCTGCTGCTGTTCCTGGCGCTGCTGTCGCTGCGGGCCGGGCTGGAACGCCAGCGCTGGCGGATCGACGGGCTCTACCTGGCCCAGGACGAAGCGTGATGATGCGATACCTGCGCGTGACCTGCGGTCTGCTGCTGGTGGTGGCGCTGTCGGCGCCGCTGGCGGCGGCCCAGCCCCAGCCGCCCACCGACGAGTTCGTGCCGATCTCCGAGGTGCCGCCCGAAGAGCAGATTCCCGCCATCACGCTGGTGGCGACCGCCTACGGCTTCGTCTGGGTCGCCGTCTTCGCCTACGTCTGGTCGCTGGGCCGGCGGCTCCAGGCCGCCGAGCGCGAGATCGCCAGGCTCGAGGGCAAGAAGGACTGAGCGATGGAGATCGGCACGCCCACCGCCGGCCACTTCATCTACATCCCGGTCGTCCTGCTGGTCGGCATCGTGATCGGCTGGGTGCTCGGCTCGCGCGCCGCCGCCGATGCGATGGCGATGGACAGACGGCGGCGTGAAGACAGGGCCAGGAGAACGCCGCCGCCAGCGCCTGGCGGCTAGCGGCTCGTCAATCGTCAGCGCCCGATCGCCAGGCGCTGCGCCAATGCCTCGGGCAGTCCAGCCTGGCGGATTCGTGCCTGGGTCCGCTCGACCGGGTAGGCAACGCGGTGGATCTCGACGACGCGCGCCCCGGCGTCGTAGACCGCGAATCCGGCCCGTGGATCGCCGTCGCGCGGCTGGCCGACCGACCCCGGGTTGATGAGGTAGTGGCCGTCACCGAGCCCGACCGGCAGCGGCCGGCGCGAATCGGCGGTCTCGAGGGTCAGCGATGCCTGGGCCAGGCGATAGCCCACCTGGACATGGGTGTGGCCGAACAGACACACGCGGCGGCTGGCGGCCTGCATCGAGCGCAGCACGTCGGCCTCGTCGAACACGTAGGCGTCCTCGTCGAACGGGGTGCCGTGGCAGATCTCCAGCAGGTCGTCGACGGCGATCGGGCCCGACGGCAGCTCGGCCAGCCAGTCCCGGTTGTCGTCGCTCAAGGCTTCGTAGGTCCAGCGGATGGCGGTGCGCGCCACCGTGTTGAAGGCGTCCGACGGCTCGAGACCGGCACCGACCTTGTCGTGGTTGCCGCGGATGACGGCGAACGGCGCGATGGCGCGGATCCGCTCGACGACGGCGTTGGGATCGGCGCCGTAGCCGACCATGTCGCCGAGCACCAGCACGCGGTCGTGGGGGATCGCGGCGGCGGCGTCGAGCACCGTCTCCAGCGCCTCGAGGTTGGCGTGGACGTCGCTGAGCACCAGGTAGCGCATCAGTGCCTGAGCCAGTCGATGATGCGATCGACCACGTCGTCGACCGCCGCGCGCGAGACGTCGACGCGGACGTGCGCCTGCTGATACGCCACGAGGCGTTGATTATAGAGCCGCTCCATCTCACCGCGGTCGGCGGCCAGCGGCCGGCGGCCGTCGGGCGGGATGCGGTCGACGACCCGGTCGAAGGGCAGGTCCAGCCACACCACGGCACCGTCGCGCAGCATCAGGGCGCGGTTGGCCGGATCGACCGGGGTGCCGCCGCCGGTCGCGACGACCACGCCGCGTTCGGGCAGCAGGTCGAGCAGCGTCTGGCGTTCGGCGGCCCGGAAATACGATTCCCCCGACTGGCGGAAGATGCTGGCGACGTCGCGCTGCTCCTGGCGCTCGATCCGGGCGTCGACGTCCTCGACCCGCCAGTCGAGGCGGCGCGCCAACGCCTTGGCCACCGTCGACTTGCCGGCGCCCATGAACCCCCACAGGTAGACCTTGTCCGCGGTCACGCGCGCAGCCCGTCGAGGGTCGCGAAGAACTGCGGGAACGACACCGCGGCAACCTCGGCACCCTGGATCGTGGTCGGGCCGGTGGCCCCCAGGGCGGCGACGGCGAAGGCCATCGCCAGCCGGTGGTCGTGGTGGGCGTCGACGGCCCCGCCGGTGAGCCGTCGGCTGCCGCGGACGGTGAAGCCATCGGCGAATTCGTCGGCGTCGGCGCCCATCGTGCGCAGCCCGTCGACCAGCGCGGCGATGCGGTCGCTCTCCTTGACGCGCAGTTCGGCGGCGCCGCGCACCGCGCACGACCCCCCGAAGGTCGCCAGCGCGGCGAGCGCCGGCAACTCGTCGATGAGCAGCGGCACCTCGTCGGGGGTGATCACCACGTCGCCGAGCTCGCCGGCGGCGATGCGCACCGTGCCGACCGGCTCACCGTGCCAGACGTCCTCCGGCGTCACCGTCACGTCGGCCCCGGCGCGGCGCAGGACGTCGAACAGGGCGGTTCGCGTCGGGTTGAGGCCGAGGTCGCGGACCTCGATCCACGACCCTGGCAGGCCGGCGGCCGCCACGCCCAGGAACGTGCACGCCGACGGGTCGCCGGGGACCCGCAGGTGCAGTCCGCCCGAGAGGCGGGCGCCGCCGCGGACCGTGAGACGGCCCGGCACCGAGGTGTCCACCGCCACGCCGAACGCCGCCAGCGCCCGCTCGGTGTGGTCGCGGGTCGGCGACGGCTCGACCACCGTGGTCGCGCCGGCGGCGCGCAGGCCCGCCAGCAGCACGGCGCTCTTGATCTGGGCGCTCGGCACCTCGGGCGTATGCTCGATGCCGACCAGCGGACCGCCGGTGACGACCAGCGGCGGCCGGCCGCCGTCGGCCGCGACGATGTGGGCGCCCATCGCCGTCAACGGCGCGATGACGCGACGCATCGGCCGGCCCGACAGCGAGGCATCGCCGACCAGCCGGGCGGTGATCGGCGCCGCGGCCAGCAGGCCGGCCAGCAGCCGCATCGTGGTCCCCGAGTTGCCGCAGTCCACGTCGCCGGCCGGCGCGCCGAGGCGGCCGCCGGTGCCGGCGATCCGGACCTGGAGGCCGTCCGCGGTGTGCCGGCGCTCCACCGCCACGCCGAGCGCTTCGAGGCAGCTGAGCGAGGACAGACAGTCGGCCCCGGTCGAGTAGCGATCGACGGTGGTGACGCCGTCGGCCAGGGCGGCGACGAGTGCGTAGCGGTGGGCAATCGACTTGTCGGAGGGGACGGCGACGGTCCCTCGGAGGGCCCGCGCCGGCCGCACCTCGGTCGCACGGGCGACGGTCATGCGGTTCACTATAGTCAGGCGGTCTCTCCTGCGGCAACGCGCCGCCGCGCCGCGTATACTGGGGGCGTCGCATGAAGCCAGCCGCCCCGGTGGTCCGTCCGGCCGCATGACCCTCGCCAGCCACACCGTCCGTCTCGACATCGGCAGCGAGTTCGACATGCTCGACTTCGTCGAGGTGGTGTGCAGTCACATGTCGAAGATGGTCGGCTTCGACGAGGACGCGCTGCACTGGATCAGCATCGCCGTGCGCGAGTCGGTGGCCAACGCCATGAAGCACGGCAACAAGGGCGACGAGTCCAAGCGGGTGAAGGTGGAGTTCACGACCTCGCCGGCCGACCATCCGTCGGAACTCGTCATCCTGGTCCGCGATCAGGGTGAGGGTTTCGATCCCGACGCGGTGGCCGATCCCCTCGCCCCGGAGAACCTGCTGAAGTCCAGCGGCCGCGGCATCTTCCTCATTCGTTCGTTCATGGACGACGTGGCGCTGCGGCGGATGCCGGAAGGCGGGATGGAAGTGCGGATGGTCAAACGGCTCGCCGCGGCGTCGTGACGGCGCCCGATCCCCGCTTTCTGGCCACCGCGATCGAGGTGGTGACCCGGGCCGGCGCCATCCAGCGTGCCCGCTTCGGCTCGGCGGTCCGGGTCGACAAGAAGGGCGCCATCGACCTGGTCACCGAGGTGGACGTCGAGATCGAGCGGATGTGCCGCGCCCTGATCGCCGAACGGTTCCCCGACCACGACATCCTCGGCGAAGAGTTCGGCGCCGCCGGGGGCACCGGGAAGTCGCACTGCTGGGTGTTCGACCCGCTGGACGGCACCACCAACTTCGCGCACGGCGTGCCGATCTTCTGCTCGGCCCTGGCGCTCGAGGTCGACGGCGAGGCGGTGGTCGGCGCGGTGTTCGACCCCAACCGGCAGGAGCTGTTCACGGCCGAGCGCGGCATCGGTGCGTGGTGCAACGGTGCGCCAATCCGGGTGTCGTCGACCGCCGCGCTCATCGACGCGCTGCTGGTCACCGGCTTCCCCTACGACATCCACACCACGCTCGACGAGGTGATCGGCCTGTTTGCGGCCTTCGTCGCCAAGGCGCGGGCGATTCGCCGCCTCGGCTCGGCCGCCATCGACCTGTGCTGGGTGGCGGCCGGGCGCATGGACGCGTTCTGGGAGGAGCGGCTGCAGCGCTGGGACACCCGCGCCGGCGCGCTGCTGGTCCAGGAGGCCGGCGGGCGGATCAGTGCCCTCGACGGCGGGCCGTGGGACCCTGGCGGTGGCCAGCTGCTGGCGTCGAACGGGCATCTCCACGAGGCGCTCTGCGCGGTGGTCCGCGCCCACCGCGAGCGTCGCCCAAACAAGACGCGCTGACCTCGGCGGTCCCGAATCAGCGCCCACAGACGGGCGTAATCCCGCAGGTTTCACCGCCCGGATCCTGGCATCGCCCGTGCAATGACGGCCGGCGTGCGCAGCGATGCGCCCGGCGGGATCGGCCCGCCACGGTTCCGGAAGGGGGACGACATGCGTCTCGTACGCCAGACGACCTGGCTGCTGATGGCGGCCGCGATTGCGCTGCCGGCGCGGCCGGCACAGGCCCAGCAGGCTCTCAACTTCTCCCTGGGCTACTTCGCGGTGAACGGCGAGGATGCCCGCGCCGACGGCGACGTGCTGGTCGCCAACCGCGAGATCCTCGCCTTCGACATCCGCGACTTCGACAGCGGTTCGATCGGCCTGGAGTGGCTGCTGCCGGTCGGCGAGTTCCTGGAATTCGGCGCCGGCGCCGGCTTCACGAGCCGCAGCGTGCCGAGTGTCTACGACGCGCTGGTCAACCGGGACGGCGGCGAGATCGAGCAGGACCTCAAGCTGCGCGTCGCGCCGTTCAGCGCCACCGTCCGGCTGCTGCCGTTCGGTCGCTCACGGGCCGTCCAGCCCTACGTCGGCGGCGGCATCGGCCTCTTCGCCTATCGCTACAGCGAGGTCGGCGACTTCGTGGACTTCACCGATCGCAGCATCTTCCGCGATCAGTTCGTCGCCACCGGCACCGAGACGGGCGGCATCGCGCTCGCCGGCATCCGCGTCCCGCTCGGCGACACGTGGTCGCTCGGCGGGGAAGTGCGCTGGCAGAAGGCCACGGCCGACCTGAGCGACGAGTTCCTCGGCACGACGCTCGACCTCGGCGGGTTCCACTACCTGGCGACGATTCACGTCAAGTTCTGAGCGGCTGGCGGCTCCCGGCCGGCGGGTGACTCGCGGCCAGGCCCGATCCTGCGAGGGTATACTTGCAGGATCGGGCCGCTCGCCCGTACCGATGACCCCAGAGCTGTCGATCGTCATCCCGATCCGCAACGAGTCGCCGAACATCCGGCCGCTGTACGACGAGCTGATGGCGGCGCTCACCGCCACCGGGCGGCCCTTCGAGGTGCTGGTCGTCGACGACGGCTCGACCGACGACTCGTTCGCCCAGCTCGCCGCCCTGCAGGCCGCCGATCCGCGGCTGCGCGTCATCCGGTTCCGCCGCAATTTCGGCCAGACGGCTGCATTCGCCGCCGGCTTTGCCTACGCCCGTGGCCGGCTCGTCGTCACCTCCGACGGCGACCTGCAGAACGACCCTCGCGACATCGAGCGGATGGCGCGGATGGCCGACGACGAGGGCTACGACATCGTCTGCGGCTGGCGCAAGGAGCGCAAGGACACCTTCGTCACGCGCCGGGTGCCGTCGATGATCGCCAACTGGCTCATCTCCAGGGCGACCGGCGTGGCGCTCCACGACTACGGCTGTTCGCTCAAGGTCTTCCGGGCCGAGATCGTCAAGTCGATGCGCCTCTACGGCGAGATGCACCGGTTCCTGCCCGCCATCGCCAGCGAACAGGGCGTGCGGATCGCCGAGGTCGTGGTCAATCACCGCGCCCGTCGCGCCGGCACCTCCAAGTACGGCCTGTCGCGCACCGTGCGCGTGGTCCTCGACCTGGTGACGGTGAAGTTCCTGCTCAGCTACTCGACGCGGCCGCTGCAGATCTTCGGCCTGCTCGGCCTCATCGCCGGCGGCGCCGGCGCGGCGATCACCGCCTGGCTCGGCTGGGTCCGGCTGGTGCTCCACCAGCCGATCGCCGACCGGCCGCTGCTGCTGCTCGGCGTCCTGCTCGCCTTCACCGGCGTCCAGTTCCTCACCTTCGGGCTGCTGGCGGAGCTGATGGCGCGCACCTACTACGAGTCGCAGAGCAAGCCGACCTACGTGATCCGGGAAGTGCGCCAGAGCGAGGGGCAACCGGCGGCGGTGCGCTGATGGCAGCGACCGACCGTCCGCACGACCCCCGCATCACCGTCATCCAGCAGGAACTGTTCGACGAGCGGCGCTCGAAGGCCGACAAGTACCGCGACCTGGTCATCGGGCGGCCCGGATGGGGGCCACTGGTGGTCTTCGAGCTGGTGACGCTGGTCGCGTCGTGGGTGCCGGGGGCGCTGGGCCTGTTGCTGCGGGCCCGGCTGTATCCGCTGGTGCTCGGACGCGTCGGGCGCAACGTCGTCTTCGGCGCCAACGTCACGCTCCGCCACCCGCACAAGATCGCCATCGGCGACAGCGTCGTCATCGACGACCAGTGCTGCCTGGACGCCAAGGGCACCGACAACCGCGGCATCGTCATCGGCGACGGCGTCTTCGTCGGCCGCAACACCATCCTCAGCTGCAAGAACGGCGACATCGTGCTGGAGGACCGCGCCAACCTCGGCTTCAACTGCGAGATCTTCTCGGCCGCCACGGTCCGCGTCGGCGCCGACGTGCTGATGGCGGCCTACACCTATCTGGTCGGCGGCGACCATCTCTACGACCGCACCGACGTCCCGGTGCTGCAGCAGGGGCGCACGGCGCGCGGCATCGACATCGGCGCCGGCGCCTGGCTCGGGGCCCATGTCGTCGTCACCGACGGCTCGAACGTCGGCCGTGACGCCATCATCGGCGCCGGGGCGGTCGTGGTCGGTGCGATTCCGGAGTACGCGATCGCCGTCGGCACCCCGGCCAAGGTGATTCGAGATCGGCGCACCACGGACGCGCCGTCCCCGGTCCCCAGTCCCTGATCCCTGGTCCCTGCCCTCATGTGTGGCATCGCCGGAATCGTCAACCGAGACCTGCAGGCGCCGGTCGCCGCCGCCGATCTGGCCGGCATGGTCGCCGCCCTCACGCACCGTGGCCCCGACGGCCAGGGGGCGGTGCACCTGCCCGGGGTCGCCCTCGGCATGCGCCGGCTGGCGATCGTCGACGTCGCCACCGGCCAGCAGCCGATCGCCAACGAAGACGGCACGATGCACGTCGTCGCCAACGGCGAGATCTACAACTTCAAGGAACTGCAGGCCGACCTCGTCGCCCGCGGCCACCGCTTCCGCAGCCTGGCCTCGGACATCGAGGTCCTGGTCCACGGCTACGAGGAGTGGGGCGCCGCGCTGCCGACCCGGCTGCGCGGGATGGTCGCGTTCGCCATCTGGGACAACCGGACGCGGACCCTGTTCGCGGCCCGCGACCGTGCCGGCGAGAAGCCGCTCTACTGGGCCCTGACCTCGCGCGGGCTGCTGCTGGCCTCGGAGGTCAAGGCGCTGCTGACCGCGCCGGACGTCGGCCGGTCGCTGGACGTCGAGGCGCTCGACCAGTTCCTCACCTACGAGTACGTGCTGACGCCGCGGACGATGCTCCACGGGGTGCAGTCGCTGCCGGCGGGGGCGTCGCTCCGCTACCGCGACGACGCCGTCACGGTGACGCGCTACTGGGATCCGTCGACCGTGGCGGTCCGGCCGTGGTCCGATGCCGACGCGGCGGCGGCGTTGCGCGAGGCGCTGACGCGGGCCGTGACCAGCCAGCTCATGTCAGAGGTGCCGCTCGGCGCGTTCCTGTCCGGCGGCATCGACTCGAGCAGCATCGTCGCGCTGATGAGCCAGGTCACCAGTCAGCCCGTGAAGACCTTCACGATGGGGTTCGATGACGGCTCGTACAACGAGACGCCCTACGCCCGGGAGGTCGCGACGCTGTTCGGGACCGAGCATACCGAGCGGCTGGTGACGCCCGATCTGGCGGCGCTCTTCGACCGGCTGATTCCGCACCTCGACGCGCCGTTCGCCGATGTCTCGCTGTTCCCGACCTACCTGGTGTCGCAGGTGGCGCGCGAGCGCGTCACCGTCGCACTGTCCGGCGACGGCGGCGACGAGCTGTTCGGCGGCTACGATGCCTACCAGGCCCAGCAGATCGCCTCGCGTTTCCAGGCGGTGGGCGCGCCGCTGGTGCCGGCCCTGGCCGCGGTCGGCGCGGCGCTGCCGCCGACCGGGCGCAAGAAGGGTCTGGTGAACTCGTTCAAGCGGTTCATCGGCGGGGTCGCGACCGCGCCGGCGGACCTGGGCCACTACCGCTGGATGGTCTACCTGGGGCCGCGCGCCAAGCGTCGGCTCTACGCGCCGGGGCTGGCGGCGGCGCTGGCCGGCAGCGACGTCTACGCACCGGTCCGCGACGTGCTGGCGCGCGGCGGCGGCGACGACCTGCTCAACCGGCAGCTCTGCACCGACCTGCAGATCTACCTGGCCGACGACATCCTGGTGAAGGTCGATCGGATGAGCATGGCGACCTCGCTCGAGACGCGGGCGCCGTTCCTCGACGTCGACGTGATGGAGCTGGCGTTGTCGATGCCGGGCACGCTCAAGATCCGCGATGGCGTCCGCAAGTACGTGCTGAAGGAAGCGATGCGCGGCGTGGTCCCGGCGCGCATCCTGCACCGCCGCAAGGAAGGCTTCAGCATCCCGATGAAGAACTGGCTGCGGCACGAGCTGGCGCCGCTGATGCGCGACCTGCTGGCGCCGGCGCGCATCGCCCGGCGCGGCCTGTTCGAGCCGGCCGAGGTGACCCGGCTCGTCGACGCCCACGTCGCCGGCCGCGAGAACCACGCCCACACGCTGTTCCCGCTGATGGTCTTCGAACGCTGGGCCGACGCCCACCTGCGCTGACGGACCGGGCCGCCCGGGCGGCTACGTGCCGCTGAAACGGCCCAGGGTCTCCGCCCACCCGGGCCTGCGATCGGCCAGCAGCCACCCGGCGCCGCAGAGGGCGGCGGTCGCGGCGAAGGCCGCGGCGATGACGAACGCGCGGTCGGAGGCATAGCCGGCCAGGCCGACGGCGACGAGCGCGATCGCCGCCAGTGCATAGGCGATCGTCAGTCCGCGGAACTCCCCGCGCCGCCGCGCCGCCGTCCGGGCCCGATCCAGCGTGCGCGCCTCGGTCCGCTCGTCGGGCGGGGCCGAGCCGCCGCGGCGGAGCAGCCGCTCGAAGCGGGCGGCCATCGCGGCAAACTCCGGGTCGGTGGCGAGGAACGACTCGACCAGGGCCCGGGAGTCGGCGCTGGCGTCGCCGGCGAAGTAGGCCGGCAGCAGATCGTAGACCACGTCGCGGGTGACGGTCATGTGGGCTCTCCGGTGCGGGACGGCGTCGGGGGGCGGGTCAGGGCGGCGCGGGCGCGGAAGATCCGCGACTTGACGGCCGCGAGTGTGATGCCGAGGTGGCCGGCGATCTCGCCGTAGGACCACCCGCGCACGGCGTGCAGCAGCAGGGCGCGGCGATCGCCCGGTGCGACCCGGGCGAGCTGGCGGCGCACGCCCGCCAGCCGCAGGGCGTTCCCGGCCCGTTCGTCCACGGCCGGGCCGGCATCGGGCAGCGCCTCGTCGAGGTCGCGCAGGCGCGCCGTGCGGCGCCACTCGTCGCGGTGCAGGTTGCGGGCGATGGCCATGAGATACCCCCGCACGCTCGCCGTGGCGATGCGGTCGCGGGCCATCCAGGCGCGGACGAAGGTCTCGCTGGCCAGGTCGTCGGCCCGCGCCGGGTCGCCGGTGAGGAAGAGCGCGAAGCGCCGCACCTCATGGTGGTGCCGACGGTACAGGGCCTCGAGGTCGTCCATCTGCCGCTCTGCAGACCAGACGGTGGTCGCCGGGAAATAGTTACCTCGGGGGGTAGACGGCTTCCAGAGCGTCCCGCTCCGCGCGCACGCGGGCGTCGTGCCAGCCGAAGGCGTCGGCCATGATCGTGGCCGCGGCGGCCGTCGCCGCCGCGTCGGGGCGGCCGGCGGTGCCGGCCTCGGTCCGTCGCAGCATGACGTCGCCGAGGGTCACCGCGGCTTCGTGGCGGACGGCGTACAGCACTTCGGCACCGGTCACGCCGCAGGCGGCCGACAGCGGCTGGGCGAGAGCCGGCTGGTCGGTGGCCAGCGCCGCCACCAGCGGCCACTCGCTGCCGTAGGTGGCGGCCAGTCGCCGCCGCGTCGGCGCATCCAGCCCGGCCGACTGCGCCGCCTCGGCGTCGTCGTAGAGGGTCTGCAGCGAGGCGAAGGCGGCGCCGGCGACGCGGCTCGCCGCCGTGAGGCCGGCGTCGCCGCCCCGGCCGAGGTGAGCGGCGACGGCATTCACGGCCTCGACGGCGGTATGCCGCGCCGTCGTGTAGCGGACGCTGAAGATCGAGAAGAGGCCAGGGCAGCCGGCCGGGCCGTGATCGACCACCTGGCTCTCCCTGAGCAGCGCCACCCCGGCCGCGGACCCCGACACCATCGGCAGCAACCCCCGGTGCACGAGGCGCACCCGGTCGGCGGTGACGCCGGCCCGCGGAAACGCCCGCGCCGCGTCGGCAAGCAGCGCCTCGACGTGCGGGCGGGTGCCGTGAGGGGCGTCGGCGTCGCCGTCGTGCACGTCGTGGCTGGTGCCGAGAATCGACACGTCGCGCCACGGCACGACGAACAGGAAGCGGCCGTCGACCACGCCGCCGCAGGCGTGCGTCGTGGTGACCCGGTCGACCACCAGGTTCATGGCCCGCGACAGCCGGGTCGCCGGGATCGGGGTGGGGCTGGCGGCCAGGCGGCCGAGCACCGCTCCCGCCCACGGCCCGGCCGCGTTGAGGACGGCCCGGGTGCGGAGATCGAACCGCTGGCCGCCCAGGCGATCCTCGACGGTCACCGCCGCGATCGTCCCTCCGGTCCGCGCCAGCGCCACCGCCTCGACGTAGTTGGCCGCGGCCGCCCCCGCCGCCGCTGCCGAGCGCACCGCCGCCAGCGTCACCCGCTCGGCCTGGCGCATCTGATAGTCCGCCCACACCGCGCCGCCGCGGACGCCGTCGGCGGCGATGAGCGGGTTGAGCCGCAGGCATTCGTCGCGCGACACGGTCCGGCCGCCGGGCAGGCACAGCGCCTCGTCGACGCCGTCGTTGCGATCGAGGCCGACCAGGTCGGTGAGCGCCAGGGCGACGCGGAGCGCCGCGGGGCTGCGCGTCGCCCAGCCGCTCGTCGGCACGCAGAAGGGCAGGGGCTGCACCAGGTGCGGCGCCATCCGGGCCAGCGCCCGCCGTTCGCGGATGAACAGCCGCATCTGGCGCAGGCTGAGGCTCTGCAGCGAGCGCAGGCCGCCGTGCAGGGTCTTGAGGCTGTTGAAGGACGTCCCGCTGCCGAAGTCGCCGCGATCGATCAGGGCGACGTGCAGGCCGCGCGCCGCGGCGTCCCAGGCCGCCAGCGCCCCGTAGATGCCGGCGCCGATGACGACCACGTCGAACGGGTCGCCGGCCAGCCGGCCGAGGTCGCGCTGCATCCGCGGGCATTGTACGATAGCGGGCCGTGACCACCGACGAGGTCCGCCGCTACTGGAACACCCGCATCCACGATCTGGAGATGACCGCGCACCCGGTGGGCAGCCGCGAGTTCTTCGCCGATCTCGACGACTACCGCTTCGACAAGCTCCGCTACCTGCCCGAGCTGGTCGACTTCGGCGGCTTCGCCGGGCAACGGCTCCTGGAGATCGGGTGCGGGATCGGCACCGACCTGGCGCGGTTCGCCCGCGGCGGCGCCCGGGTCACCGGCATCGATCTGTCGCAGACAGCGATCGATCTGGCGACGAAGAACCTCGCCGGCCTCGGCCTGGCCGGCGACCTCCGCGTCGCCGATGGCGAAGCGCTGCCGTTCGCCGCCGCGTCGTTCGACGTGGTCTACGCCCACGGCGTGCTGCAGTACGCCGTGCGCCCCGACCGCATCGTCGCCGAAGCCCATCGCGTGCTGGTGCCGGGCGGGCGCGCCATCTTCATGGTCTACAACCGCCGGTCGTGGCTGAACGGCCTGTCCAAGGTGATGCAGGTCGCCCTCGAGCACGAGGACGCGCCGGTGCTCCGCAAGTACACGATCGGCGAGTTCCGGGCGCTGCTGGCTCCATTCGCCGAGACCCGAATCGTCCCGGAACGTTTTCCGGTCAAGTCGCGCCTGCACGGCGGCTGGAAGGGCGCGGCATTCAACACTCTGTTCGTCGGCACCTTCAACGCCGTGCCGCGGCCGCTGGTGCGCCGGCTGGGCTGGCACCTGATGGCGTTCTGCCGGAAGTAGCGGCGGGCCCTCAGTGCCGTCGGCGATGCACCTGGTAAATGGACAGGGCGTCGTTGTGGAAGACCAGGGGCAGCAGGTCGGGCTGGCGGGCGAAACGGGCCTCGACGCCTGGGTGGGCGCGCCGCTCCGGGTCGCCGACGACGATGTAGTCGATGCCGACGCGGGCGGCGGTGCTGAACGTCGATGTCGCGTCGTCGACGTCGTACATCCACTGCACGACCCGGGACCCTTCCTGGTACTTGAGCAGCGGCACCATCGAAATCGGCAGGCCGACGCCCATGCGCCGCTCGGCGAAGGCGGGGATGTAGGCCCAGGTGTCGGCGTCGCGCGCATAGGCGTCGACCTGCACGACGGCCTCGGCGGGTGTGTGATCGCGCAGCCACATCAGGCCGTCCCACTCCGCCGGCGACAGAATCTGCACCCAGCGGAAGCCGGGGCCCATCTCACGCTGGACGATGTCCTGCGTGTTGTAGAAGTCGATGGCGACCGTCGGCAGGGCAACGGCCACGGCGACGGCGGCGGCGGTGAGTCCGAGTGACCGGCCCAGCCGTGTCGGCAGGGCCGCGACCGCGGCCGCGGCGACCCCGACACAGGGAATCAGCGCCATGAACACCAGGTGGCCCACGCGCCAGCCGACGTAGACGTCCTGGTGGTCGCGAACGTCCACATACACGTAGAACCACGCCCCGGTGACAATCGCCGCCGCAAACGGCCACACGTCCGACCGGCGGTGCCGCACCGCCGCCACCAGACCGGCGAGGCCGAGCAGCAGGATCGGCCCGGCGCTCATCGCGGTGACCTGCCAGAAGTGGACGAGGGCGAGCGGGTTGACGCCCAACCGGATCACCGACAGATTGGTGCCGGCGGGATGGTCGACGTACTCGAGCAGGGTGACCACCGCGGCCCCGACCGCGAGCGGCAGCGCGGCGTAGGCGGCGTTGAAGATCGCCGGCCCCCAGAGGCGGCGCGCGATCGTCCGCCCGGCTTCGAAGGTCGCCGCCGCGACCGTGAACATGACGCCGGCGAACGAGCTGATGAGCGTGCTGGCGGCGAGCAGCGACCCGGCGACCGCGAACACCGCCGGGTCGCGGTCGCGCGTGCGCCTGGCCACCGCCAGCAGGCCCAGCATGCCGAGCACATAGCCGGTGGCATGGTGGGGCTGGTACCACAAGACGCGTTGCAGCCCGTCGATGGGCATGCCGCCGAAGATCCAGCGGCTCACTGCGTCGATGTTGAGATAGCGGACCAGGCTCAGTGGCGCGCCTTGCGCCCAGTGGACCCACAGACCGACCACGCCCTCGGCGCTGGTGGCCAGGAACCCGCACAACACGCCGACCAGCGCCGCCCAGGGGGCCGGGACCGCCAGCCGGGCAACGCCGTACAACGCCGCCACGAAGGCGGCGTCGACCAGCACCGACCGGGTGAGCAGCAGCGTGTCGAGGCTCACCGCCGGGCCCCAGGCGCGATACTCCACGGCGCTCAGCAGGTGCGGGAGCCAGTAGTAGTGGAGCACGTCACCGACGTAGTAGGGATTGGCGGGGAGGAAGCTGCCCTTGGCCAGTTCGGCGACCACGGCGCGCCGCCAGACGTAGTCGGCGGTGAAGTAGGCGCGGTAGACGTGGCCTTCCGGGATCTCGAGTCCGACCAGCGAGAACGGCCGGGCGACCAGCAGGGGCACCAGCAGGAGGGCGACGAGCAGCATCGCCAGGTCGCCCGGCGCCGGGTCGGGGAGCCGCCATCGGCCGCGCAGGCGCCGGGCCGGCAGCAGCGCCATCATGGCGATCGCCGCGGCGGCCGGCACGACCCAGACACCGCGTCCGCCGCCCGCCCAGAGGCCCAGGAGGGCGAGACTGGAGGCCCCGAGCCCGACGGCGGGACCGAAGGCCGCGGTCGCCAACCACCGTTGCCCCGGCTCGGCCAGCCGGGCCACCGCGGTGATCCCCGGCAGCATCACCAGCGACTGCACCACGAGGCCCAGTACGGTGGCCGACACGCCGCCGATCGCCCCCAAGGTGCTCAGGTAGGCCGCGACCACCACGGCGACGAGCCACAGGTGCCGGCGCCGGCTGCTCATCGGACGCTCGCCAGGCCGGAGAGCGCCCGCGCCGGCTGGCCGACTGTCCCTTCGATCGCCACCAGGATCGATCGCGAGACGAACTGCAGGCCCTGCTGGCGCCAGTCGCGCAGCAGGTGCCGGACCTCGCTCAGCGCCGCCCGCTGCTGGGCGGGCAGCGTCGTGGCGTCGAGACGGTCGACGACGGCCACTTCCAGGTCGGCGATGCCGTGGCCGGCGTCGAGCGCCAGGAAGCCGCGGCCGTCGGACAGCGGCACCACCGACACGCCGCGCACCCCGGCGAAGGCGTCCGGCCTGACCAGGATGAGGGCCCGCTTGCCGGGCATCCGCACCAGTTCGGCGGCGGCCCGTGCCGGGCCGCGCTGGTGGGGCCTGCGCGTGGCCTTCTCGAAGAGCGAGACGATGGCCCAGGCGGGATCGGGGTCGAGGGCGCGCAGCCAGGCGACGACGTCGGCCGGCAGCGAGACGGACAGCAGCTGCGTCGGCCGGCCGAACTTCAGCGGGCGTCCGCGCTTGGCAGCCACCCCTTTACCGTAGCGAAATTCGGCGCGCGCGCAATATTTTCCAGAGAAAATCCGGCCGCACGCCGGCGGCAATCACGCCGAGGTCGAGGATGCCGCGGCCGCGGCTGGCGGCGGCGGCGCCGGGGCGTCGGCCGACGGCCGGCGCTTCTCCATCGAGGCCCGGACCAGGAACTTGGCGTAGGGCACGACCTGCTTGATGGCGGCGACGTTCATCTGGCACGGGCTGAGGCAGCTCGGGCACTTCTCGTCGCGGATGTGGCGGCGGTGCTGCTGCGAGGCGTCGCGGAAATAGATGGCCTCGGGGTCTTCCCGGGTGACGTTGCCGACCACGTCGCTGTTCTCGCAGAAGAACAGGTCGCCGTTGGGGTTCAGCATCACGCCCTGGGTCTGGAACGGACAGGGCGTCAGCCGGTGATAGCCGTTGGCGATCATGTCGGCGTAGTGCAGGTAGATGTAGTTCTGGCCGTCGAGCAGCGGGTCCTGGCGGACACGGTCCATGAAGAACTGGCGCATCCGCTGTTCCTCGGGCCCCATCGGCTTCAGCGTCCGCTCGAGCTCGGCGTTGCCCAGCATGGCGTCGGTGAAGCGCACCATGTTGAAGACGATGTCGAGCTTTTCCTTCTTCGCCCACGCCAGGATGTTGTCGGCGTCGTCGAGGTTCTTGGAGAAGATCGTCGAGGAGATGCCGAAGTTGAAGCGGTACTTCTTCTGCAGCTCCTGCATCGCCGCGATGGTCTTGCCGGCCTTGTCGAAGGCCTTGCGGACGTTGCGGACCTCGCCGTGCATGTCGCCGACGCCGTCGATCGACACCCGGGTCGAGAAGATGACGTTGCGCTCGTGGCAGAGCTCGACCACCTTGGTGAGCATCGGGATGCCACGCTGCGGCGTCAGCCCGGTGGTGTTGATGGTCAGCTTGCGCAGCTTGGGGAACTTGTCGATCATCAGCCGGCAGATGTCGACCATGTCGTTCCGGGTGGTCGGCTCGCCGCCCGACAGGCTGGCGTTCTCGATGTCCTTCCACAGGTTCGAGCTGAAGGCGCGCTCGATCTGGTCGAGCGTCATGTCCTCCTTGCGGTTGCCCCGGGTCCAGTTGCTGCACATCTCGCAGCGGGCGTCGCAGACGAACGTGCAGTGGAAGATGAAGACCGTCGGGTGCAGGGGGGTGTACTTGGCCACCACCGCCTTCACCATGTCCTTGGGGGCCGACAGGGCGGCCTTCGCGAGGTACTTCGCGGCGTATACCTGTGCCATCTAAGTATCAGATACTACTCGGTTTCCAGTCCGGAACCAAGGGCCGCGCCGGGCCCGGTCGACCGCCCCGACAGTGACCGCGCCCCGGCTCGACGCTACCGCCGCGCCGCCGCCCCCGCGGTCTCGCGCCGGCGCAGCCACAGCCACAGTCCAGGCAGGTTGCCGGCCAGTCCGGTGAGGACGACGAGGGTCGAGAGGGCGAAGGCGACGCTGTCGGCGACGCCCATCGGGCGCAGCAGCCAGACGATCACCCCCTGCGGCACGCCGAAGCCGCTCACCGAGACCGGCAGGAGGAGCATCAGCAGGCCGAGCGGCATGACGAGCAGGTAGTAGGCGAAGGGCACCTGCAGGCCGAGGCCCAGGCCGAGCAGCCAGGCCTGGGTGATGCGCAGGACCTGCACGGCGAGTGACCAGGCCATCACGACGGCCAGCGCGCCGCGATGATCGCGATAGGCGGCCACGGCGTCGGCCAGCCGCAGCACCCGACGGGTCACGGCGCCGCCGTGGCGATGCGCCGGAACGGCGGCGCGGAGCAGGCCGTCGGACCAGAAGGCGGCCGCGCAGGCCAGGGTCAGGATGGCCACGCCGGCGGCGACGCGGCCGCCGCTCACCCCGCCCGGCGACCACAGCGCCACCCCGGCCAGGCCCATCGCCGCCAGCGACAGCAGGCCGAGCAGGCGATCGACGACCACCGAGGCCAGTGCTTCGCCCGCCCGCGTGGTGATCTGCGCCAGGCTCCATGCCCGGGCGGCATCGCCACCGATGCCGGCCGGCAGGAAGCTGCCGACGAACGAACTGACCAGGAAGACCCGTGCCGCCTCGGTCGCCGCCACCTCGACGCCGCGGGCCCGGAGCAGCAGCACCCAGCGCCAGATCATCACCAGCCGATCGACGGCCACCAGGGCGAGGACGGCGGCCAGGTGTGTCGGGGAGACCGAGACCACGGCGCGGCCCGCGGCCGTCATGTCGATGCGGGACGCCAGCCAGCCCAGGATCGCCACGGTGAGCGCGGCCCGCGCCCACCACGACGTGGCCATCCGGGCCAGCATGCCGTCTACCTGCCCCGGCCGTCGCCCGGTTCGCCGGCCTTTCGCGCCACGAAGGTCAGGGTCTCGAACAGGTTCTTGCGGACCTTGAAGACCAGCTCGGTGGTCCCGGTGTAGCGCGACAGGGCGTCGACGCCGGGCACGTTGACCAGCAGCGCCGCAGCGGCCAGAGCGTCGCGCGCCACGCCGGTGGCCAGGCCGATCGCCCGCTCGACCGCCACGGTCTCGAACCCGCCGTCGTTGAACAGCTGCCGGACCCGCCGCTCGGTGGTGACGAAGTTGTGGGTGTAGTCGACGTCCCAGAAGAAGGTGCGCTCCTTCAGGTAGTCGGGCACGACCACGAAGAAGACCCCGCCGGGCCGCAGCACCCGCAAGGCCTCGGCGGTGAACAGCCGCGCCTGTTCGATGCCGTTCATGTGCTCGAGCACCTGATCGGCGTAGACGACATCGGCGCTGGCGTCGGGCAGGGGAATCGGCGGTGCGAACGACTCGATGACCCGCAGTCCCTTGGCGTTCAGCACGTCGATGAGGATGCGGCTGGCCTCGATGGCGGTGTAGCGCCACCCGGCCGCCACCGCCTGCTCGGCGAGGGTGCCGTGTCCGGGACCCACTTCGACCATGTCGCCCGGCGGCGGCTTGTGGCGGTGCAGGAGCGCCAGCCGGTGCTGCTCGATGCGGCTCCGCCGGCCCGACCCGTAGCCGGTCAGCTGCTTCTCGGAGAACGACTTGTAGAACGTGTCCCGGGTCTCGGCCACGGCGCTCGACTGTACAGGAAAACGGGCGACGGCTGCGCCGTCGCCCGCTTGGCGATCACGTCGGGCCCGGCTAGGGCAGCAGGGCCAGGGTGGCCGGGTTCGGCGCGTAGACCTGCTGCGCGTTGTCCAGCCGGCCGATGTAGCTGGTCGACCACACCGGGTTGGGCCCGCCGATGCCGCCCACCAGGTCCCAGGCGTCGCGCGACGAGCACAGCACGATCACGTCGTCGGACTGCGGGCGGCCCGGCCCGCCGTTCTTGATGCACCAGTTGCTGTCGGGGCCGCGCGGGTTCCACTTGCCGTGTCCGTAGTGGATCGCCGCCACCGCCATCTCGAGATACAGGTTCAGCTGGGTGCGGTTCGAGCCCCTGCCGATGTTGAATCGGCCGCCCTGGTAGATGGCGAAGATGATGTCGACGGCTTCGACGATGCCGATGTTGCGCGGCGGACCCACCGGGCCGCCGACGGCGCCCAGCGAGACGCGCGGCGGCGTCTTGAAGCTCCAGGTCGCCGACCACGGACCGGCCTCGCCCTGGTACTCGGCGCGCACCCGCCAGCGGTACTCGGTGTCGTTGGCGAGGTCGGCCTCGGCGCCGAGCGAGGTCTGGCCGCTGGGATCCTGCGCCACCTGAAGCTCGGCAATCACGTTGCCGGCGGCGTTGAACACCTGCACCCGGTAGCCGAGCGCCACGCTCGCGAAGCGACCGCTCGCGTTGCGGAAGATCACCGTCGGGCGGATCCCTTCGGTGACCGCGCCGTCCTCGGGCGACACCAGCGTCGGGGCCGTCACCTTGAGCAGTGAGCCGTCGGCATTGGCCTCCGCCGAACCGGCGGCGACGCTCGGGGACACGGGGGACTGGGGGCTCTGCGAGCACGCGGCGGCGAGCGCGAGGCTCGGCACGATCAGGCCGCTGATGGCGAGTCGTCGAAACATCAGAACAGGTCTCCTCGGAAGGCGAGCGAACCGCCCGCGCTGACAGGCTTCAGCACTATACCCCTAAATAGTTGTGAAATATAGGGCCCTGGCGTGCCGCCGTGCTACCATCGGCGGGTTGCGTGCCGCCGGATGAGGCGGACAGGGGGTCCCACGACCCCTGCGGGAGGACGACACGATGCGAGTTGCGGGCGCCCTGATGGTGGCGGCGATGGTGGTGGCCGGGCCGGCGACGGCCTGGGCACAGGTGGACGAGTCGCGGTTCATGCTCTCGCTCAACGGCGCGTTCGAGCCGGGCGACGAGACGTTCACCGACGACGGCACCTTCACGCTCTACGACGAAGCCGGGCGGCTGACCGTGTCGAGCCGCTCGTCCACCGGCGCCATCCTCGACCTCGGGGTCGGAGCGCGGGTCGTCGGCAACTTCACGCTGGGCGTGAGCGCGCACCGTGGCGCCAGTTCCGACGAGGCGACGGTGATCGGCCAGGCGCCGCACCCGATCTTCTTCAATCGACCGCGGTCCTTCTCGGTCACGGTGGCCGAGACCAAGCGCATCGAACAGGCGCTGCATTTTTCGGCGGGCTTCCTGGTGCCGCTCGGCGAGCGGTTCGACGTGCATCTCTACGGTGGGCCGTCGCAGTTCCGCTTCTCGCAGCAGGTGATCGGCGAGGTGGTCATCCAGGAGGCCAATGCCGCCGCGACCGCGGTGACGGCCACACCCGAGATCGTCGCCCGGAAGAAGAACAGCTGGGGCGGCCACGTCGCCGCAGACTTCTCCTACAAGGTGGCGCAGATCGGCAACGGATCGTTCCGGCTCGGCGCGTTCGTGCGCTACGCCCAGGCGTCGTCCGAGTTCCCGGTACTGAGCAGCACCGTCAGCACCAAGATCGGCGGCATGCAATACGGCGGCGGCCTGCGCGTCCGCTTCTGATCCCGCCGGTCGCGTACGGCGCACGGGCCGGCTCGTCGAGCCGGCCCGTGTCACGTACCGTCGCGTGCCGGTCAGGGCAGCGCCGACCGAGGCGGTGGGTAGACGTTCTGATCGCCCGGCAGGCGCCCGATGTAGTCGGCGTGGAACGAGTAGCCGTTGGCGCCGGCCCCACCAATCATGTCCCAGGCGTCGCGCGAGCCGCAGCGCACGATGACGTCGTCGGACTGGGGCCGGCCCGAGCCGCCGTCCTTGATGCACCAGCCCGAGTCGGGGCCCTTGGTGTTGTAGCGTCCGTGGCCGTAGTGCACCACCGCGACGGCGCTGGCCCAGAATCGGTTGCGGCTGTCGCGGCTGGACCGTGACCCCAGGTCGGCGCCGGTGCCGTCGTGCACCGCTCTGATGATCGACAGCGCTTCGTTGATGTCGATCGAACGTGGCGGCCCGACCGTACCGACCGCGCCCCCACCGCCACCCCCGCCTCCGCCGCCGCCCCCGCCACCAGTGGGCACGGCGGGCGTGCGGAAGGCGATCCAGGCCGAGTAGTTGCTCTGGACCTCGCCGTTGGTGGCATAGGCGCGCCAGTACAGGGTCGTGCCGTAGGGCGCGTTGCCGCCGGTCAGCTGGGTCGTGCCGCCCGAACCGACGCCGGTGGACAGCACGGCCGCCACCTGGCCGGGTTCCGGGGCGAGTCCGACTTCGACGCGGTAGACGACCGCGCCGGCCGGCCCCGAGATGCGGCCGTTCTGCAGCTTGAACACCGGCGAGATGGTCGTGATCTGGCCGATCGGCTCGAGCGGGGTCGGCGGGTCGATGACGACCGGTTCGGTGAGCGTGAAGTTGCTCGCCGCCGAGTAGGGGCCGGTGTTGGCGCCGTCGAAGGACCGCGCCCGCCAGAAGTAGGTGCCGCCGGCGCCGAGTGTCGCCGGCAGCCGGTAGGTGGTGCGGCCGTTTCCGCCGATCGCGACCTGGTCGGCCTGGTGCAGGACGGTCTGGAAGTTGGCGTCGCTGGCCAGCTGGAACTGCAGCGCCAGCGGCCGGACGCCCGAGGTGCTGGAGTTCTCGATGAGGAAATCGAGCGGCTGCTGGCTGGCGACGATCTGCTGCCCGACGAATGGCTCGAGGTTCTTCGGGGCGCTGATGATCACGCCGGGAATCGGCCCGGCGATGTCGGGACTGAGCGGGTTGGCGCTCTTGCTCTGCTGGCAGGCGGTCGCCAGGACGGCGAGCACGCACGCTCCCACCACACGACGTCGATCCATATCCCTCTCTCCTGCGGGTCCGACGGGTCCGCGCCGCCGCCCGGTGGGAGTTCGGGGGCGCGCCGACACGCACTCGGGCAGCCGGTGTATCGGCCCCGTCTGCACGGCGCTTTACGCGGTCAGGAGAGTACCACGGCCGGGGCGGCAGAGTGCAAATCAGTGCCGCCGCATGAGGAACAGTGCACCACCGCCCATCGAAAACAGCATGACCAGCGCCGATCCGAGCAACGACACCGCCACGGCTGCTTCGACCCCCAGGCCGAAACGGACGAAGAAGAAGCTGAACACCGCCTCCCGTACGCCGAAGCCGTTGATCGAGATCGGGGCCATCTGGACGGCCATGGCCACCGGCACCAGGACGCCGGCCAGGAAGAGCGGCAGCGGGACCGCCAGGCTGCGGGCGGTCAGGGCGTAGAAGGCGACGATCACCACTTGGACGACCAGCGCTCCGGCCAGGGCGCCCAGCAGGGACGACGGCTGGGCCCGGAACTTGGAGAAGGCTTCCTGGAGCATCGTCGCCCGCTCCAGGAGCCAGGGGTGGCCGAGCGCCCGCAACGGCGCCAGGAGCGTCGCGAGCAGGCGAGGGACGGCAAAGAGCGGCACGGCGACCAGCACGGCGGCGAAGGCCGCAACCTGCAGCCATCCCGCGCCGGGCACCTCGACGCCCAGCGCCCGCGCCGACACCGCGCCGAACGCCGCGACGGTCAGCAGCGCGAACAGGCCGAGCAGCCGGTCGACCAGCACCACCGTCGTGGCCAGCGTCTTGGAGCCGGCCGGCTTCGCCGTATCGGCGATCCGCACGACGTCGCCACCGATGTTGCTCGGCAGAAAGTTGTTGAAGAACGACGCCACCCAGAACGACTCGGACAGCGCGCGCGCCGGGACGGCGACGTGTTGGGCGCGGAGCAGCAGGTTCCAGCGCCAGACACTCACCGCCATCATCACGGCGTGGGCCGACAGGGCCGCCAGCACCCACCCCGGATGAACGCGTCGCAGCGTGGCCCAGAGCGCCGCCAGGCTGGTGTCGCGCAGCACGAAAGCCAGCAGTCCGATACTCAGCGCCAGCTTGGCCGCGATTGCGAGGAGACGGCGGGTGGGGGAGGCGGGCGCGTCGCTCATGCGTCGCGTGGACGGCCCCGGCGGTCGACGTCCGGGCAGTTCACAACCGATGAACGGTAGCATAAGTCGCTGTCAGTCAGCAAGAAGCGGCGATCCGGGTGGTAGACTAGCGGCGTGCCAGTCCCCCGGAGGCCGGCCCGGTGAGCCGCGACACCCGCCCGCTGCGCGTGCTGATGCTGGCGCCCGAACCGTTCTTCGAGCCGCGCGGCACGCCCTTCAGCGAGTTCCACCGCATCAAGGCGATGGTCGAGCTGGGCCATCACGTCGACCTGGTCACCTACCCGATCGGGCGCGACGTCAGCCTGCCGAACCTGCGCATCTTCCGTGGCCCGCGGCCACCCTTCGTCCGTCGGGTCAAGATCGGGCCGTCGGCCGCCAAGGTGGCGCTCGACGCCTTCATGCTCGTCACCATCGCCCGGCGCGTGCTGGCGGGCGGCTACGACGCCGTCCACTCGCACGAGGAGATGGGCCTGGTCGGGGTGTGGGTGGCGCGGTGGCTGGGCGTGCCGCACCTCTACGACATGCACTCGAGCCTGCCCCAGCAGCTGAGCAACTTCACGTTCAGCCGCTCCCGCTGGTTACGCCGCCTGCTGGACGCAGTCGAACGCCAGATGGTGGGGAAGTCGGACGTCGTCATCACCATCTGCCAGGAGTTGCAGGACGCCGTCAGCGAACTGGGCCACGGCGACCGCGCCATCCTCATCGAGAACGTCATGGGTGGCGACGTCGACGAGCCGCCGACCCTGAGCGAGGCGGCGATTCGGAGCCGGTGGCCGATCCCTGCCGAGGCGCCGATCGTGTTGTACACCGGCACGTTCGAGGCCTATCAGGGGCTGGACCTGCTGTTCGAGGCCGCGGCGCGCCTGCAGGCGACGCACCCCCAGGCCCGGGTGCTGGTCGTCGGCGGCAGTCCGGACCAGGTGGTCGCGGCGACCGCACGGGCGCAGGCGCTCGGCGCGCTCAACGTGGTCTTCACCGGCCAGCAGCCCGCCCGCGAGATCCCGGCCTTCGTGTCCGCTGCCGCCGTGCTGGCGTCGCCGCGCATCCGCGGCACCAACACGCCGCTGAAGATCTACTCGTACCTCCGGTCGGGCGTCCCGATCGTCGCCACCGACCTGGTCACCCACACCCAGGTGCTGTCGTCGCAGGTGGCTCGTCTGGTGCCGGCCGAGGCGGCGCCGTTTGCCGCCGCCATCGCCGGCCTGCTCGACGACCCGGCGGCCGGGCGCGAGCTGGCCGACGCGGCGCGCGCGTTGTCGGACGCCCGCTACAGCCGGTCGGTCTACCTCGGGCGGACCGCCGACGCCGTGGGGCGGCTCGCCGCCGCGGCGCCGCCGGTGCCGGCGGCCAAGGAGCCGGCCCGCCGGTGACGGTCCTGGTCACCGGCGCCACCGGGTTCACCGGCGGTCATCTGGCGACGGCGCTGGCGCGGCGGGGCCAGTCGGTACGTGCGCTGGTGCGCCCCAAGAGCGCGGCCCGCTTCGCGAGTTCGGACGCGGCCGCCGCCGGCGTGATGGCCGTCGACGGCGACCTGACCTCGCCCGACGCACTGGCGCGGGCCTGCGCCGGCGTCGAGGTCGTCTACCACATCGCGGCGACCTACCGGGAGGCCGGCCAGCCCGACGCCGCCTACCGGGCGGTGAACGTCGACGGCACCCGGCACCTGCTCGAAGCGGCCCATGCCGCCGGCGTGCGCCGGGTGGTGCACTGCTCGACCGGCGGGGTGCACGGCCACGTCGCGCATCCGCCGGCCAACGAGGACGCGCCGTTCAACCCTGGCGACATCTACCAGCAGACCAAGCTCGAGGCCGAACAATTGGCCCGCGCGTTCGGCCTCGCCCACGGCCTCGACGTCGTCGTCGCGCGCCCGATCGGCATCCACGGCCCCGGCGACACCCGGTTCCTGAAGATGTTCCGGGGGGTGGCCCGCGGCCGCTTTCCGATGCTCGGGTCGGGAGAGGTCTTCTACCACCTGACCTACATCGACGATCTGGTGGAAGGCTTCCGACTGTGCGGCGAGGTGCCGGCCGCCACCGGGCGGACCTACATCCTGGCCGGCGAACGCTACACGACGTTGAAGGCGCTGGTGGCGCTGGTCGCCGAGGAGCTCGGCGTGGCCCCTCCCCGGCTGCACCTGCCGGTGTGGCCGGTGTGGCTCGCCGGCCTGGCCTGCGAGCTGGTGTGCGTGCCGCTCCGCATCGAGCCGCCGCTCTACCGCCGGCGGGTAGACTTCTACACCAAGAGCCGCGCCTTCGACATCACGCGGGCCCGGACCGAGCTCGGCTATCGGCCGGCGGTGGACCTGCGCGACGGCATCCGCCGCACCATCGCGTGGTACCGGGCGCAGGGGTGGCTCTAGCGACACTCGAACAGCGGCTGGCGGCTAGGGGCTAGCGGCTAGGGGAACGGCCGGGAATCGATGGCGACACGCAAGCTGAACGTCGTGCACGTGTGCGACCACCTGGGGTGGGCTGGCTCCCGCATGCACGGGGTGAAGCGGCTGTTCGCCTGGATGATGCCGCGGTTCGACCGCGCGCGCTTCACGGCGTCGCTCGTCAGCCTGCGCGGCAAGGACCTGTCGGAGGACACGCTCGAACAGTTGGGCATCGACGTCACGTATCTCGGGCGGCACAAGTTCGACCCGGCGACGTTCACGCACCTGCTGAAGGTGCTGCGCGACAAGCAGGCCGACATCGTGCACCTGCACGGCTACGGCGCGACGACGTTCGGCCGGATGTGCGCGGCCTGGATGGGCATTCCCGCCGTGCTCCACGAGCACGCCAACCACACCACCACGCCGTGGTTCCAGCAGCTGGCCGATCGGGCGCTGGCCCGCTATACCGACATCGCCATCGGCGTGTCGGCGTCGACCGCCGAGTTCACGACGCGCGCCCGCCTGGTGCCGGCCGAGCGCACCCACGTCGTCTACCTCGGCGCGCCGCTCGATGAGTTCGCGCGGCCGCGCGGCGCCGACGAGATCGCCGCGGCTCGTCGTCAGCTCGGCGTGCCCGAGGGGGCGATCGCGGTCGGCACGGTCACCCGGCTGATGCCGTCCAAGGGCAACCAGCATCTGATCGACGCCGCGCCGGCGGTGCTGGCCGCGCACCCGGAGGTGCGGTTCTACCTGGTCGGCGAGGGCGAGCTCGAAGCGTCGCTGAGGGCCCGGGCCGCGGCGCTCGGTCTCGGCGACCGCTTCGTCTTCACCGGCTTCGCCCGCGACGTCGCCGCCGTCTACAGCGCCCTCGACGTGGTGGTGTTCCCGTCGTTGTGGGAGGGCACGCCGCTCACGACGTTCGAAGTCCTGGCGATGGGGAAGCCCATCGTCGCCACCGATGCCGACGGACTGCTGGACGTGCTCGAGGACGGCCGCGATGCGCTCATCGTGCCCAAGGCCGACGCCCCGGCCCTGGCGGCGGCGATCGTCCGGCTCATCGAGGACCCGCCGCTGGCGGCGCGGCTGGCGGCCGGGGCGCGCGTCACCGGCGCGCGCTACGACATCGGCGTCTTCGTCCGCAAGATGGAGCGGCTCTACGTGCTGCTCCACGAGTCATCGCGGCGCACCCGGCGGCAGGGCATCCTCACCGCCGACCTCGGCTTCCTGTCGGAAGGCGGCGCCCCGTGATCGGCTGGGCGGAGCGGTCCGACGCCTGGCGGCTCGGGGCGGCGTCGACGGCGCTGCTGGCCGCGGTGCTCCTCGGCTGGGCGTTGACCGCCAACTACCCGAAGCTGTCCTACGGCTTCTTCTCCGACGCCTCGACCTACTACGGCCTCGGCCACAGCCTGGCCGACGACGGCGACTTCGAGTTCCGGCGCGAAGACCTGGTGCGGGTGTGGTACGAGTTCCCCAGCGGCCCTGAGGGCATCTTCCTCAAGCGCGGCGCCGACCCCGACCTGCGGCTCGACGGCACGGCGCCGTTCCTGCACCTGGACGTCCGACCGGACGCCGACCCGACCCGGCTCTACTTCGCCAAGGCCTTCCTCTATCCGCTGTTCGCGGCGCCGTTCATCGCCGTGGTCGGCACCAACGGGTTCCTGGTGCTGCACGTGCTGGTGGTGCTGGTCACGTTCCTGTGTGCCTACGCGTTCCTGGTCACCCGCAGCCACCCGGTGGCGGCCCTGCTCTTCGCGGGGACGTTCGTGTTCGTCTCGGTCGTGCCGGTCTACCTGGTGTGGCTGACCCCCGATCTGTTCAACCTCGGCCTGGTCACCCTCGGCTATTTCTTCTGGCTCTACAAAGAGGTGGCCACGCCGTTGACCCCGGCCGGCACGCCGCGAACGCCATGGCTGGCGGGCCCGCGCAGCGATCTGGTTGCCGCCGTGTGGCTCGGCCTGGCCACCTTCTCGAAGCCGACCCATGTCCTGCTGATGCTGCCGGTGCTGACGCTCTTCGCGCTGCGCCGGCAATGGCGGCGCGGCTTCGTCGCCGGCTGCCTGTTCTCGGCGGTGGTGGTGGGATTCTTCGGCGCCAACATCGCCGTGACCGGCGAGTGGAACTACCAGGGCGGCGATCGCAAGACGTTCTACAGCGGCGGCGAGTCGCGCGGATTCCCGTTCCAGACCGACGACCGGACCTTCGATACGACCGGCATCGGCCGGGCCACCAACAGCGTGCCGCTCGAGGTGCTCACCAACCGCGATGCGGTCGTCGAGGTGTTCCGTCACAACCTGGCGTACTTCTTCGTCGGCCGCCACACCGGGTTCGCCGTGTACTTCCTGCCGGGCATGGCGGCGCTCGTGCTGTTTCTGTTCTCGCGCCGAGGCCGGCCGGCCTGGGGCTGGCTGGTCCTGGCCGGAGGCCTCGGCTCGGCGGTGTTCCTCATGCTGTACATGCCGTTCACCTACTCGGGGGGCGGCGGGCCGGTGGGGAACCGCTACTTCCTCGGCGTCTACCCGGTGTTCCTGTTCCTCACCCCGGCCCTGGCGTCACCCTGGGCGGCGGTGGTCACCGCGGCGCTCAGCGCCGCGTTCGTAGGCCCGCTGCTGAACAATCCCTTCTACTCGTCGTTCTACCCCGGCGAGCACACCAAGTCGGGGCTGTTCCGCGGCCTGCCGCTCGAGCTGTCACTGGTCAACGACCTGCCGGTGAACGTCAGCCCGTCGCGCTCACGGCAGCCGCTCGGCGGCACGCCGCCGCTCAGCGCTTATTTCATGGACGACAACGCCTACAACCGCGAGGGCGATGCCTTCTGGGTCCGCGGCGAGAGCCGCGCCGACGTGATGCTGCGGGCACCGGCGCCGATCGAAGCGACCCCCCAGGGTGACGTGGCCCGGCCGCTGCGGGTGCCGCGGATGGAGATCGCGCTCGAGACCGGTCCGACGGCCAACGTGGTCACGATCCGCACCGCCGCCGGCACCGCCGTGGTGGACGTGCCCGCCAACGACCAGCGCAAGGTGGTCGTCGACATGGGCCCGGGTCTGCCGTACAAGCCGTACCCGGAGAACCCCACCAACTACGTCTACGCGCTGTCGATCGAGAGCGCGACCGGGTTCATCCCCCTCTTCGAGACCGGCGGCCGCGACAACCGCCACCTGGGTATCTTCGTGCGGATGACGCCGCGCTACGAGTAGCGATGCGGATCCTGGTGGTCACTTCGAGCCCGCCGCTGGTCGACGGCGGACACCTGGTCATCGCCCGCGAGCTGGTCGCGGCCTGTCGCGACGCCGGCCACGCCGCCGACCTCGTCGTCACGCCGCAGAACCGCTTCGGCCGGCAGGGGGCTGCCTACCTGGCGGCCTGGCTCACCGACGTCGGGCTCGGCGCCGATGGCGGCGCCGTCGATCAGGTGATCAGCCTGCGCTACCCGGCGTTCGCCGTCCGCCACTCCCGGCACAGCGTGTGGCTCAACCACACGATGCGCGAGTATTACGATCGCTGGCCGGCGTTCGCGGCCTCGATCTCGTGGAAGAACCGGATCAAGGAATCGGTGCGCCGCCGGCTGATCCACGCCGCCGACCGCCGCTTCCTGACCCGGCCCGGGATGCGCCGCTTCGCCATCTCCGCGACGGTGCAGGCGCGGATGGCCGCGGCGGGGATCCCGTTCGACGTGCTGCATCCGCCGGCGCCGCGGCGCGCCTACCGCTGCGACGGCTATGGCGACTACCTCTTCGCGGTGTCGCGGCTGACGCCGCTCAAGCGCTTCGACCTGCTGCTCGAGGCGCTGGCGCAGCCGGCGGCGCAGGGCATCCGCGCCGTCATCGCCGGTGAGGGCGAGGACCTGCCGCGTCTGCTCGAGCTGCGCCGCCGCCTCGACCTCGACCGCCGCGTCGAGTTCGCCGGCCGGCTGACCGACGACCAGCTGCTCGATCACCTGGCGCGGTGCCGGGCGGTGGCGTTCACGCCGCTCGACGAAGACTACGGCTTCGTGACCGTCGAGGCCTTCGCCGCCGCCAAGCCGATCGTGACCTGTCACGACAGCGGCGGTCCGCTGGAGCTGGTCAGCGACGGCGTCACCGGCCTGGTGTGCGAGCCCTCGGCCACCGGCGTCGCCGCGGGCATCCGCCGGCTGATCGACGATCGCGCCGAGGCCGAGCGGCTGGGGCGCGCCGGCGCCGAGCGGGCCGCCGCGCTGACGTGGCCGGCGACGGTCGCCCGGCTGCTCGACGGCCCGCCGCACGGCGCGGTGTAGACTGGTCGTTCGACGCCATGGCCTACCGCTCGCCGCTCGAAGCGCGGCTCGCCAAGCACGTCACCCGCGCCATCACGGAGTACGGGCTCATCGAGCACGGCGACCGGGTGATGGTCGGGCTGTCGGGCGGCAAGGACAGCTGGGCGCTGCTGCAGATCCTCGACGTGCTGCGCCGCCGGGCGCCGATCGACTTCAGCCTCGTCGCCGTCACCGTCGACTCCGGCTACAAGGATTACAAGCACGACCTCATCGCCGCCACCTGCCGCGAGCGCGGCTGGGAGCTGCGCATCGAGCACACGGCGATCGGCGAGGTCATGGACGACATCCTCGACGCCGGCGACACGCCCTGCTCGCTGTGTGCGCGGCTGCGGCGCGGCGTGCTCTACCGCCTGGCCGACGAGGTCGGTGCCACCAGGATCGCCCTGGGACATCACCTCGACGACGTCGTCGAGACGCTGCTCCTCAACACGTTCTTCGTCGGGGCGCTCAAGGCGATGCCGGCCCGCCTCACCTCCGACGACGGCCGGCACGTGGTCATCCGGCCGATGGTCTACGTCCCGGAAGCCGATGCTCGCGCCTACACCCAGGAAGCCGGGCTGCCGGTCGTCGGCTGCTGCTGCCCGGCCTGCGGCGATCTCGGCCTGCAGCGCCAGCGCGTCAAGCGCCTCATCATGGAGCTCGAGCGCGAGCATCCGCACGTGAAGGCGTCGATGCTGAAGGCGGTCACCAACGTGATGCCGCGTCACCTGCTCGATCGGCGGCTGGCCGCCACGACCGCCGGGCCCGCCTCCGCCCCCGCCGACGAGCCGCTCGTCGAGCTCGTCGGGCTGCGGCGGCGTTAGTCGCGACGGTCATGCGGGCGGTCATCCAGCGGGTCCGCTACGCGCGCGTCGAGGTCGACGACCGCGTCGTCGGCAGCATCGGCCACGGCCTGCTGGCGCTGGTCGGCGTGCAGCGAGGCGACGATGCCGCCGATGTCGCCCACGTGGCCGGCAAGCTGCGCGAGCTGCGCATCTTCGACGACGAGGGCGGGACCGACGGCCGCGTCCGCATGAACCGCTCGGTGGTCGACGTCGGCGGGTCGGTGCTGGTGGTCTCGCAGTTCACCCTGGCGGCCGACACCCGGCGCGGCCGCCGGCCGTCGTTCGACAGCGCCGCGCCGCCCGACGACGCCCGGCGGCTCTACGAGGCGGTGGTCGCCGACCTGCGCTCGGCCGGGGTGGCGGTGGCGACCGGCGAGTTCCAGGCGGTGATGCGGGTCACGCTGGAGAACGACGGGCCGGTGACCTTCGTCATCGAGAGCCGGGCATCGTGAGCGGGAGCGGCCGGCCGTGATTCCGGCGTCGCGGTTGATGCCGGTCGTGCTGACGACGCAGGCCGGTCTGGCGGCGGCCGCCGTGCTCGGCGCCCAGGCGGCCGGCGTCCGCTTCTCGGCCGGCCGTCCGGTCCGCGACGTGCTGATCGGGATCCTGGTGGCCGGGGCCATGGCCGCGGTCAACCTGGCGCTGCTCGAGCGGCCCTTCGGGCCGTGGGCGGCGATGCGCGCGGCCGTCGACGAAGTGCTGGTGCCGACCTTCGTCGGGCTCGGCCGGTGGCAGATTGTCTCGGTGTCGGCGGCCGCCGGCGTCGGCGAGGAGCTGTTCTTCCGCGGCTTCCTCCAGCCGCTGGCCGGGGTGCTCGCCGCCGCCGTGGCCTTCGGGGCGGCCCACGTCGCCGGCGCGCGCATGGTCGCGTTCGGCGTCTGGGCAGCCGGCATGGGGCTGGTGCTGGGCGGGCTGGCTGAAGCGACCGGCGGCGTCGTGGCGCCGATCACGGCCCACGCCTGCTACGACGTGCTGGCGTTCAGCTATCTCGGTGCCGAAGGGCGGCGTCGCGGCGACGTGAAAGGGAGAAGCAGCGGTGAGGCGTAGGCGGACGGTTGGACCGCGGGTGGTGCGGTGGGCGGCGGTGATGGGGCTGGCGCTGTGGCAGGCGCCGGCGTGGGGGCAGCAGCGGCCGCTGGTCACCGAGGATCCGCGCACGGTGGGCGGCGGCCAGGTGCTGGTCGAGCTCGGCGTCGACTGGCGGCGGGACATCCTGTTCCCCGTCTCGGGCCTGCGTGGCGACCTGCTGACGGCGCCGGCCATCGGCGTCAGCGTCGGCGTCGGACCGATCGCCGAGATCCAGATCGACGGCAGCCCCTACCGACGGCTGCGCATCACCGAGCGCTCGGTCGCGCCGCTGTCGGCGCTGGTCGCGCTCGACGCCCGCGAGGCCACCGCGGTGGACGACGTCGTCATCGCCACCAAGCTGCGCCTCGTCAACGAAGGTCGCGGCCGGCCGGCGATCGGCGTGCGCTTCGCCACCCGGCTGCCCAACGCCTCCAACGAGTCTGGACTCGGCCACGACACCACCGACTTCTTCGCGTCGTTCCTCGTCGGCAAGACCGTCGGCTCGCTGCGGCTGGTGGCCAACGCCGGGCTCGCGATCGTCGGCGACCCGGTGGTGGCGGCGCGACAGGACGACCTGCTCACGCTCGGGATGTCGCTGGCGCTGGCGCTGCCGAAGGGCGTCGAGCTGGTCTCCGAGTACAACGGCCGGCTCAACGTCGCCGACGACACCCCGCGCGCCGGGGCAGAGAGTCGCGGCGTGGCCCGCGGCGGGCTGCGATTCACCCGCGGCCCGGTGCGGCTCGACGCCGCCGCGCTCTTCGGGGCGACGACGACCGACCTCGACATCGGCGCCACTGCCGGGTTGACCTGGACCTTCACCGCCTTCCGGATGCCCTGAACGCCATGGGTCCCCGTATCGCCGTCACCAAGGCGCACGCCTACGGCAACGACTTCCTCTTCGTGCGCGAGGACCAGGTCGAGGACCGGGATCTGACCGACCTGGCGCGCCGGCTGTGCGCCCGCCATGTCGGCATCGGCGGTGACGGCCTCATCGTCTACCGCGTCCTCGACGACGGCGCGACGATGCGGCTCATCAACGCCGACGGCAGCCCGTCGGAGCTGTCGGGCAACGGCGTGCGCTGCCTCGCCGCGCTGGTCGTCCGCGAGCGCGAGCGGGCCGGCGGTGCGGCGGCGCTGGCCACCGAGGTGCGGGCCGACACCGGCGCCGGCGAGCGGCGACTCTCGCTCACCGCCCGGGGCGACGGCCGCTACACGTTCCGGGCGGCCATGGGCACACCGCGGCGCCTGCAGCAGGAGACGCTCGAGGTGGCCGGCGAGTCGCTGGTGGTGGCCACGCTCGACATCGGCAACCCGCAGTGCGTCGCCCTGATGCCGGCCCTGCCCGATGCGGCGCGGTTCCAGCGCCTCGGCCCGGGGCTGGCCACGCACCCGCGCTTCGCGGAAGGGACCAACGTCGAATTCGCCGTGGTGGAATCACCCCGACGCGTCCGCATCCTCATCTGGGAGCGCGGCGTCGGACCGACCGAGGCGTCGGGCACCGGGGCGTGCGCCGCCGCCATCACCGCGATGCGCTACGGCGGCGCCGAGCGTGACGTCGACGTCGTGGCGCCGGGCGGCACCCAGCGGGTCGAGTGGACGGCTGACGGGGTGTTCCTCACCGGCTGGGCCGAGATCCTGTTCGACGCGACCTGGCTGGCGTAGCCGACCGCCTGGCAGGAACTGCGCCCCGGTCGACGTCCTCGGACTGGCGAACCTGCGCGGCTGCTCAGCGCGGTGCGCGGGGCCGGGCCGTCGGCGTCGCCGGCACCAGGGCGGCGGCGACCTCGTCGAGCGCCTGCCGATGCGGGGCCAGGCCAGCGGTTGCGGTGAGCTGCCCGGCGGCCACGGCCTGCCGGGCCGTCGCCAGCGCCGCCGTCGCGGCCGCCAGGGTCTGCTGGGCGCGGCGCCGCACCGCCGCTGGCACGCGCCTCGCTTCCGGGGCCGCGAGCCGATTCTCGACGTGGGTCACCGCCGCCGCCATGTCACTGAGGGCCTGTTCCGCCGCCGACTGGGCCCGCACCCGTCCGTCGACAGCGGACTTGGCGGCCTCCTGCGCCCTGGTGCTGGCGTCCAGCGCGTGGCTGAGCGCCGCGCGGTAGTCGTTGGCCGCCACGGCGTCGTTGGCGCGCGCCAGCGCGTCGGTGGCCGCGCTGAACTCGGCCGCGGCGTACTCGGCGGCCCCGGCCGCGCGGGCCGCGTCGATCGCGCCCTGGGCCTGGGACAGTTCCTTGTTCGGGGGCTCGGCGCAGGCGGCCAGCAGCGCCACCAGTCCGATGGCCAGCAGCAGACGGCGGCCGAACGGCATCGGCGGCGAGTATACCGGACGGCGTCGACACCCACGCCCGACGGAAGGTCACGATGAGCTCCGGGCGCGACGCGCCGCCGCCCGGCCAGCTCGGCCACGACGAGCGCCCGCGCGAGCGGCTGCGCCGGGCCGGGGTCGCGGCGCTGAGCGACCCCGAGCTGGTCGCGGTCGTGCTCGGCTGCGGGGTGCGGGGGCGTGACGCGCTGGCGGTCGCCGGCGACCTGCTGCGGAGCGCCGGCGGTCCGGCCGGTCTGGCGACGTGGCCGCCGGCCCGGTTGATGCGGGCGGTCGGCGTCGGCCCGGTGCGGGCGGCTCGCGTGGCGGCGGCCATCGAACTCGGCCGCCGCGCCGTCGCCGGTCCGCGGCGCGACCGGCGTCGCATCGCCTCGCCGGCGGCGGCGGCCGAGCACCTGCTGCCGCGTGCCGGTCGTCGCGAGGAGCACTTCGGGGTGCTGCTGCTCGACACGCGCCATCGCCTGGTCGGCGAGATCGTCGTGTCGGTGGGGTCGCTCGACGCCAGCCTGGTCCACCCGCGCGAGGTGTTCCGGGCGGCGACCGAGCACTCCGCGGCGGCGATCGTCCTCTTCCACAACCATCCGTCGGGCGATCCGACGCCGAGCGCCGACGACCTCGCCCTGACCCGCCGCCTCTGTCAGGCCGGCGAGCTCATGGGCATCGGCGTGGTCGATCACCTGATTCTCGGCGACGGCTGCTGGCACAGCCTCCGCGAGTCGGCGCCGGCGCTGTTCACGCCTCGGGAGGCGTCGTCGGCGCGCGACCGACGGGATGAAGTACGCTGAACGCCGGCCCGCCACCCGCCATGACCGTCGTCTACTTCGACTGCTTCGCCGGCGCGGCCGGCGACATGATCCTCGGCGCACTCCTCGATGCCGGCGTGCCGTTCGAGGCGCTGCAGCGAGCGCTGGGCAGCCTGGCGCTCGACGGCTGTGAGCTACGCGTCGATCGCGTGGTGCGGGGCGGGGTCACGGCGGCGAAGTTCCGGGTCCACCAGCTGGCCGGGGCCGGCGGCAGCGCCGGGCCGGCCGCGCATCCGCACCGTCACCTGCAGGACATCCGGACGGCGATCGGCGGCTCGGCCCTGAGCGCGGCCGGCAAGGCCCGCGCCACGCATCTCTTCCAGCGGCTGGCCGAGGCGGAAGCGGCGATTCACGGCATGCCGGTCGAGCACGTGCACCTGCACGAGGTCGGGGCGCTGGACTCGATCGCCGACATCGTCGGCGCCGTGTTCGCCCTCGAGTGGCTGGGCGCCGACCGCATCGTCGTCTCGCCGATCAACGTCGGCAGCGGCACCGTCCGGACCGCGCATGGGGTGCTGCCGGTGCCGGCGCCGGCGACGCTGCGGCTGCTCGGCGATGCGCCGGTCTACTCGAGCGGCATCGCCGCCGAACTGCTCACGCCCACCGGCGCGCTGTTGCTGACCGACTACGCCACCGCGTTCGGCCCGCTGCCGGCGATGCGCGTCGAGCGGGTGGGTTACGGCGCCGGCGACCGCGATCTGCCCGACACCCCCAACGTGCTGCGGGTCGTCGTCGGCACCGCCGCGGAGGCCGCCGACGACCTGCCGGCGATGCGCGTGGCGGTGATGGCCTGCGAGATCGACGACATGAACCCGCAGATCTTCGGTGCGCTGATGGACCGCCTGCTGGCGGCCGGCGCCTTGGAGGTGTTCTACCAGCCGGTGCAGATGAAGAAGAACCGGCCGGGTACCCTCATGACCGTCGTCTGCCGCCCGGCCGACCGTCGTCGCCTCGCCGATCTCGTCTTTCTCGAGACGACGACCCTCGGCGTCCGCTACCATGAGATGGATCGGGAGTGCCTCGATCGGGCCATCGTGACGGTGACGACGCCGTGGGGCGAGGTCAGGGTCAAGGTGGCGCGGCGGGGCGATGCGGTGCTGAACGCGCAGCCGGAGTTCGACGACGTCGCCCGGCTGGCCGCCGCGCACGGCGTGCCGATCAAGGAAGTGCATTCCCAGGCGACGAGAGCCTGGCTGGACAAGAAAGGGTAGGCGCAGCCGCCGGCTGCGCGGTGGTCTAGCCGCTAGCCGCTAGCCCCCAGCCGCTGATCATGCGTTACTTCCTCACCACCGCCATCGACTACGTCAACAGCCGCCCGCACCTGGGCACGGCCTACGAGAAGATCACGGCCGACGTGATCGCCCGGTATCACCGGCTGAAGGGCGACGACACGTGGTTCCTGATGGGCAACGACGAGCACTCGCAGAACGTCTACAAGCGGGCGCTCGAGCAGGGCAAGGACCCGCTGGCCTACTGCGACGAGATGGAGCAGGTGTTCCGCGACACCTGGCGCGGCCTCGACATCTCGTTCGACGACTTCATCCGCACCACCGACCGTCGCCGGCACTTTCCGGCGGTGCGGGCCATGGCCCAGGCCTGCCTCGACAACGGCGACATCTACGAAGGCTTCTACGAAGGCCACTACTGCGTCGGCTGCGAGGAGTTCAAGCCGGAGAAGGACCTGGTCGAAGGCCTGTGCCCGATCCACAAGACGACCCCTGAGTGGATCAAGGAGAAGAACTGGTTCTTCCGGCTGTCGAAGTATCAGCAGCGCCTGCTCGACCACTACGCCGCCCATCCATCGTTCATCGAGCCCGAGTCGCGGCGCAACGAGATCCTGCGCCTGGTCGAGGGCGGCCTCGAGGACATCTCGATGAGCCGGGCCGGGCAGTCGTGGGGCGTGCCGCTGCCGTTCGACGAACAGAGCGTGGTCTACGTGTGGTTCGACGCGCTCATCAACTACGCCGCGGCGGTCGGCTACGGGTGGGACGCCGAGCGCTTCGCGCGCGACTGGCCGGCCAGCCTGCACGTCGTCGGCAAGGACATCACCCGCTTCCACTGCGTGTTCTGGCCGGCGATGCTGATGAGCGCCGGGCAGCCGCTGCCGGCGCAGGTCTTCGGCCACGGCTGGGTGTTCTTCAAGGGCGAGCGGATGAGCAAGTCGCTCGGCAACATCGTCGACCCGCTCGACGCCGCCAAGCGCTTCGGACCGGACCCGCTGCGCCTCTACCTGACCAAGGAAGTGCCCTACGGCGCCGACGGCGACTTCACCTGGGAGCGCTTCGAGGAGAAGTACAACGCCGACCTGGCCAACAACCTCGGCAACCTCGTCAATCGCGTCACCTCGATGACCGAGCGGTACCGGCAGGGACGGCTCTCCGGTCAGGCGAGCGTGTCGGACGTCCTGGGGGCCAGAGCCGAGAAGGCCCGACTCGCCTACGGCGACGCCATGGACCGGCTGGCGCTGCACGACGCCGCAGCCGAGGTGTTCCGCCTGGTCAGTGCCACCAACGAGTTCGTGGCCGGCCACCAGCCGTGGAGCCTGGCCAAGGATCCGGCCCAGGCGCAGCGGCTGACCGACGTGCTCTACGATGCCGCGGAGGCGGTGCGGATCGCCGCCGTCATGCTGCTGCCGATCATGCCGGCGTCGGCGCTCGAGATTCTCCGCCGGCTGGGCGACGAGCGGCCGGTCGGCGAGATCCGCCTGGCCGACACCGCCTGGCGGCGCGGCCAGACCAAGACGATCACCAACGCCGGGCCGCTGTGGCCCCGGATCGAAGACAAGGGAGCCCCTGTCGTGAGCGAGACCCCCACGCCCAACCCGACCCCGGCCGCGCCGGAGCCTGCCGCCGCGACGCCCGCCACGGCAGGGGCCGCACCCGCCGCGGCGCCGGCCGACGCCCACATCGCCATCGACGACTTCATGAAGGTCGAACTGCGCACGGCGAAGATTCTCGCCGCGGAGCGCCTGCCGAAGTCGAAGAAGCTGCTCAAGCTGTCGGTCGACGCCGGCGAGCCGCAGCCGCGGACGATCCTCGCCGGCATCGCCGAGAGCTACGAGCCCGAGGCGATCGTCGGGCGCTCGATCGTCATCGTCGCCAACCTCAAACCGCGCGAGATGATGGGCCACGTCTCCCAGGGCATGGTGCTGGCGGCCAGCACCGACAACGGCCCCGCCCTGTTGGTCAATCCCGAACCCGCGCCACCGGGAACACGGGTTCGGTAGCGCATCGTGAAGGGACTGGGGACCAGGGACCGGGGAACAGGTAGAACACTTGTCAGGCCGCGTCCCGCGGCCTGCGGTCGCCCGGCAGGCGGGCTCCGTTCGCGTTCGGGCCCGTCGTCGCCGCCCTGGTCCCCGGTCCCCGGTCCCTGGTCCCTGCAGTGATCGATTCCCACTGCCACCTCGCCGGCGACGAGTTCCTGGCCGACGGCGACGCGGTGATCGCGCGGGCGCGCGCCGCCGGCCTCGAGCGGGCGCTGGTCATCCTCGCCGCCGAGAGCGAGGCGGAGTGGGCGCGCGGCCGGGCGGTGGCCGCGGCCTGGCCGGCGGTCCGTTTCGCGGTCGGGGTCCACCCCCATCAGGCACACCTGTTCGCGGCCGACCCGGCGGCCGCCGCCGCGGCGGTGGCCCGTCGGCTCGACGACGAGCTCCGGGTCCAGGCCGTCGGCGAGATCGGCCTCGACTATCACTACGATTTCTCGCCGCCCCCGGTGCAGCACGCCGTGTTCGCGGCGCAGCTGGCCCTGGCCCGGTCGCGCCACCTGCCCGTGGTCATCCACACCCGCGAGGCAGAGGCCGACACCCTGCGGCTGATCGCCGAGGCGCAGGCCGACGGCCCGCTGACCGGGGTCTTCCACTGCTTCACCGGCGGCCCGGCGGTGGCCGAACGGGCGTTGGCCACCGGCTTCTTCCTGTCGTTTGCCGGGATCCTGACCTTCCCACGCGCCGTCGAACTGCGAGAGGCCGTGCGGATGGTGCCCCTGGACCGCCTGCTCGTCGAGACCGACGCGCCCTACCTGGCGCCGGTTCCGCACCGCGGGACGCGCAACGAGCCGGCGTGGGTCACCGAAACGCTGGCCGCAGTGGCCCGCGAGCGCGGGCTGCCGGTGGCGGAACTGGGGCTGATCGTACGCGACAACTACGACCGGCTGTTCGCCGGCCGGCGCTCGCAACTCACGCCGCCACAAGCACTAAGCGGCGACACGCCGCGTTGACACCGGCCCGAACGCTATGGTCGAATTGTCGGGGTCGATCCCGCCCGTGTCGAAGACGACTCTCGATTTGCTGCAGTTGTTCGAGCCGATTCGCGCCGACCTCGACGAGGTCGAGCGCGAGTACCTGCGGCAGGTCGAATCCAAGGTCGGGGTGATTCCCGAGATCGGCGCCTACATCCAGAAGAGCGGCGGCAAACGGGTGCGCCCGGCGGTGCTGCTGATGGCGGCGCGGATGTGCGGCTGCACCGGGCCCCGCGCGGTGCTCAACGCCGCCGTCGTCGAGTTCATCCACACCGCCACCCTGGTGCACGACGACATCATCGACGATGCCGAGCTGCGCCGCGGCCAGAAGGCGGTGCATTCGCGCTGGGGCAACGACGTCACGGTGCTCGCCGGCGACTTCCTCTACATCAAGTCGATGGCGATGGCGCTCACCCAGGACAGCCTGGAGGTCGTCCGCCTGCTCTGCGACATCACCCTGCGGATGATCGAGGGCGAGATCTACCAGCTGACCAAGAACGGCGACGTCGACATCAGCGAGGACGAGCACTTCGACATCATCCGCCGCAAGACGGCGCACCTGTTCGGCGGCTGCGCCGAGATCGGCGCCATGCTCGGCGAGGCCGGTCCCGAGAAGCAGGCGGCGCTGCGCGAGTACGGCTTCAATCTCGGCACGATGTTCCAGCTGGTCGACGACCAGCTCGACTTCACCGGCGAGGCCGAGGCGCTCGGCAAGCCGATCGGCGGCGACCTGCTCGAGGGCAAGATGACGCTGCCGCTCATCCACCTGCGCGACCACGCCGGCCCCGAGGCCACGGCGCTCATCCGACGCATCGTGCGCGAGCAGCACGCCACCGCCGACGAGTGGGCCCACCTTCGCCAGCTGATGGCCGATCACCGCTCGCTGGACTACGCGCGGACGCGGGCGATCGCCTTCGGCGAGGCGGCCAAGCGGCAGCTGGCCATCTTCCCGGATCGGCCGGAACGCGACGCGCTGATGGCGCTGGCCGATTTCGTGGTCTCCCGCGACCGCTGACCGCGGCGCGGAGCGCTGCCCGTGCCGTCTCCCGACCAGCGCATCGACGAACTCCGGCGGCTGATCCGCCATCACGAAGAGCGCTACTTCGTCGCCGACGATCCCGAGATCTCCGACGCCGCCTTCGACGCCCTGATGCAGGAGCTGAAGGGGCTCGAAGCGGCGCATCCCGGCCTGGTGACGGCCGAGTCGCCGACCCAGCGGGTCGGCGGCCGTCCCGCCGAGGGCTTCGCGACGGTGGTCCACGCCGCGCCGATGCAGAGCCTCGACAACGCGTTCGGGCGCGACGAACTCGAAGCGTTCGACGAGCGGGTCCGCAAGGGCCTCGATCGCCAGGGCGCGGTGTCCTACGTCGCCGAGCTGAAGATCGACGGGCTCAGCCTGGCGCTGACCTACGAGGACGGCCGGTTGGTCCGCGGCGCGACCCGTGGCGACGGCGAACGCGGCGAGGACGTGACCGCGAACGTGAAGACGATCCGGGCGCTGCCGCTGCAGCTGCGCGATGCGCCGCCCGGGCGCCTCGAGGTGCGCGGCGAAGCGTTCCTGCCGGTCGAGGCGTTCCGCAGGACCAACGACGAACGCGCCGCGGCCGGCCTGCCGCTCTACGCCAACCCGCGCAACACCGCCGCCGGGGCGATGCGCAATCTCGACCCGGCCCAGGTCGCCAGCCGCGGGCTGCGCGCGTTCGTGTACGCGCTGGTGAGCGACGGCGAGCCGCCGGCGGCGACGCATGGCGAGCTGCTGGCCACGCTGGCGCGCTGGGGGCTGCCGGTGGAGCGCCACTGGACGGCCTGCGCGGGCCTCGACCCGGTGTGGGCGTTCTGCGAGCACTGGGCGGCGCGGCGCCACGACCTGCCCTTCGAGATCGACGGGGTGGTGGTCAAGGTCGATCGCCTGGCCGATCGGCAGCTCCTCGGCGCGACCAGCAAGTTCCCGCGCTGGGCGATCGCCTTCAAGTTCCCGGCCGAGCGGGTGACGACCCGGCTCACCGCCATCCAGGTGAATGTCGGCCGCACCGGCGCGGCCACGCCGTACGCCGTGCTCGAGCCGGTGGTGGTGTCCGGCTCGACCGTGTCGATGGCGACGCTGCACAACGCCGAGGACCTGGCCCGCAAGGACATCCGCGAGGGCGACGAGGTGATCGTCGAGAAGGCCGGCGACGTGATCCCGCGGGTGGTCGGCCCGGTCGTCCGCGAGGGCGTCGAGCGCCAGCCGCCCTGGGTCATGCCGACCGCCTGCCCGGTGTGCGCCAGCCCGCTGCATCGCGACGCCGAGGAAGTCGTCTGGCGCTGCGAGAACGTCAGTTGCCCGGCCCGGCTGCGCCGCAGTCTGGAGCACTTCGCCGGGCGCTGGGCGATGAACATCGAGGGGCTGGGCGAGGCGCTGGTGGACCAGCTGGTGACGTCAGGGCTGGTCACCGACGCCGCCGACCTCTACGCTCTCGAGGCCGCGCAGCTGGAGGCCCTGGAGCGGATGGGGAAGAAGTCGGCGGCCAAGCTCGTCGCCGAGATCGACAAGTCGCGGGGTGCCGAGGTGTGGCGGCTCGTCTATGGCCTGGGCATCCGCCACGTCGGCGAGCGGGCGGCGCAGGTCCTGGCCCGGCGCTTCGGCGGCCTCGAGGGGCTCGCCGGCGCGTCGGTGGAGGAGCTGCAGACGGTCGACGAGATCGGCCCGGTGCTGGCCGCCTCGGTCCGCGAGTGGTTCGACGACGCGGCCAATCGACAGCTGGTGGCCAAGCTGACGGCCGCCGGCGTGCGCACCACCGGCCCGGTCGCGCCGCCGCCGCCGGCGGACGGGCCGCTGCACGGCAAGACCTTCGTGCTGACCGGCACGCTGGCCGCCATGGGCCGCGACGAGGCCACCGCGCGCATCGAGGCGCTGGGCGGCAAGGTAGTCGGGTCGGTGAGCAGGAAGACCACGGCCGTGGTGGTGGGCCACGACCCGGGCTCCAAGGTCGAGAAGGCCCGGGCGCTCGGTGTCCCGCTGCTCGAGGAGGCCGAGTTCCTGGCGCTTATAATGAACAAATGACCCGGCGCTTCGCCTGGTTCACCGCCGGGCTGACCGCGACGGTCGGCTTCCTGGTCGGCGCCATCGTCGCCGGGTCGCTGTCGCCCGCGCCGGCGGTGTCGGCGCCGGTGCCGGCGCCGGTGTCGGCCGTCGCCCGGCCGGCTCCGCCGGGGCCGGTCGCGGCGGCCGCGGCGGCGTTTCCCAGCAGCTTTGCCGACGTCGCCGAGGCCGCCAATCCGGCTGTGGTCAGCATCGAGGTGGCCTCGCGGTCGCGGCGCCGCGCGGCGGCCCGCCTGCCCAACGAGCCGTTCGGCAACCGTCGTCCGGAGACGCCGCGGCGGGGGACCGGCACCGGGTTCTTCATCGACGCCGCCGGACACCTGCTGACCAATCAGCACGTCATCGACGGCGCCGAGCGGGTGATCGTCAAGCTCACCGACGGCCGCAGTTTCCGCGCCCGGGTGGTCGGCGCCGACGCCGACACCGACGTGGCGGTGCTCAAGGTCGAGGCCGCCGACCCGCTGCCGCACGTGCGCTTCGGCGACTCCGACCAGCTGCGCGTCGGCGAGTGGGTGTGCGCGATCGGCAACCCGCTCGCCTACGAGCACACCGTCACGGTCGGCGTGGTCAGCTTCGTGGGCCGCAAGCTCTTCGACCAGAGCCTCGACCACTACATCCAGACCGATGCGGCGATCAGCTTCGGCAACAGCGGCGGCCCGCTGCTCGACACCCGCGGCACGGTCGTCGGTATCAACTCGGCCGTGAGCCGCCAGGCCAGCAACATCGGCTTCTCGATTCCGATCAACCAGGTGAAGGACATCCTGCCGCAGCTGATGGCGACCGGGCGGGTGGCGCGCGGCTATCTCGGCGTCGCCCTGCGCGACGTCGATGCCGAGGTGCAGCAGGCGCTCGGCCTCGGCAGCGCCGTCGGCGCGCTGGTCCAGGACGTCACCCCGGGCTCACCCGCCGAACGCGCCGGGCTGCGTCCGTACGATCTCATCACCGCCATCGACGGCCAGCCGGTGGACGGCGACGGCCCGGCCATCCGCCTGGTGGCCCGCGCCGAGCCGGGCAGCGCCGCGCGCCTCGACTACCTGCGCGACGGCCGGGTGCAGACGGCGACGGTGCGGCTGGCCGAACGGCCGGCCCGTGTCGCCGCCGACGGCGGCCCGGTCCGCGAGTCGGCGCGGGTTCGCGATCTGGGCCCGGCCGAACTGGGCATGACCGTGATCGAGGTGAGCGCCGCCACCGCCCGGCGCTACGACGTGCCCGACGGGGTGCTCGGCCTGCTGGTACAGCGGGTCGAACCGGTCAGCGCCGCCGCCGAGGCCGGCATCGAACGCGGCCAGGTCGTCATGCACGTCAACCGGCAGCCGGTGGCCACCGTCGTGGCGCTGCGCCATGCGGTCGCGGCGGCCCGTCCCGGCGAGCCGATCGCGGTGCTCGTCTACGACCCCGACCTCGATCAGCGCCTGATCCGCATCCTGCACGCCGAGGCGCGTTGAGCCGCCGGCCGCCGTCCCCGATGCCATGACCCGATCCGGCAGTCACGCGCGCATTCTCGTCATCGACGACGACCCCGCCATCCGCGAGTCGCTGCGGATGGCCCTCGAGTACCAGGGCTACGCCGTGATGCTCGCCGCCGGCGGCGAGGAGGGGGCGGTGCTGGTCGAGCGCGAGGCCCCCGACCTGGTGTTCCTCGACATCAAGATGCCGGGGATGGACGGGCTCGAGGTGCTGCAGCGCCTCAAGCCGCTGACCGACGTGACGCCGATCGTGGTCCTGTCGGGCAATGCCGACATCCAGACCGCGGTCGAGGCGACGCGGCTGGGCGCCTTCGACATCGTCGAGAAGCCGCTGTCCACCGACCGTCTGCTGGTGCTGGTCCGCAACGCGCTCGACTCGCGGCGGCTGCGCTCCGAGAACCGCAGCCTGCGCCGCGACCAGGAGAAGCGCCACCAGATCGTCGGTGACAGCAGCGGCCTCGCCGCCGTCAAGGCGGCGATCGGCAAGGCGGCGCCGACCACCGCGACGGTGCTCATCTGGGGCGAGAGCGGCGTCGGCAAGGAACTGGTCGCCCGCGCCGTGCACCGCGAGAGCCTGCGCCACGACGGGCCGTTCGTGCAGGTCAACTGCGCGGCGATCCCCGACGACCTGATCGAATCGGAGCTCTTCGGCCACGAGAAGGGCTCGTTCACCGGGGCCAGCGACCGCCAGATCGGCAAGTTCGAGCAGGCCGACAAGGGCACGATCTTCCTCGACGAGATCGGTGACATGAGCCTGAAGACGCAGGCCAAGGTGCTGCGCGTGCTGCAGGAACAGGAACTGGAGCGGCTGGGCTCGAACCGCCTGATCAAAGTCGACGTGCGGGTGATCGCCGCCACCAACAAGGATCTCGAGCAGGAGATCGGCAGGGGCACCTTCCGCGAGGATCTCTACTACCGGCTCAACGTCGTGCCGATCTGGGTGCCGCCGCTGCGCGAGCGGCGCGAGGACATCCCGCTGCTGGTCCGCCATTTCGCCGACGCCTTCTCGCGCGACAACAACTTCCGCCGCAAGGTGTTCACGCCGGCGGCGATGGAGCGGCTGCGCCAGCACGCCTGGCGCGGCAACATCCGCGAGCTGCGCAACACCATCGAGCGGCTGGTGATCATGTCGGGCGGCGACACCATCGACGTCGCCGATCTGAAACTGAACGAGCCGGCCCGCGTTGACGGTGGCCCGACCGCCCCGGATAATGACTGGATGGCGGCGCCGACGCTGCATGCCTTCAAGGCCAGCTCGGAACGGGCGTTCCTGGTCGCCAAACTGCGCGAGAACGGCTGGAACATCTCGAAGACCGCCGAAGTGATCGACACGCCGCGCAGCAACCTGTACAAGAAGCTCGAGCAGTACAGCATTTCACAGGAGGCCGACGGATAACGACGACGCCGCAGCGGACCGGATGACCGCCGCGAGGGGCAATCGCGCTTCGGCGCGCAGTACCCCGAGGGGAGGAAAGTCCGAACTCCACAGGGCAGTGCGCCGGGTAACACCCGGGCGGGGCGACCCGACGGACAGTGGCACAGAAAACACACAGCTGACGCTCTCACGAGCAAGCAATGGTGAAAAGGTGCGGTAAGAGCGCACCGCGCGCCTGGCAACAGGCGTGGCAGGCCAAACCCCGCATGGAGCAAGACCAAATAGGGAAGTGCCTGGCTCCGGCCAGTCGGACGGCCCGTCCGATCGCCACTTCCGGGTAGGTCGCTCGAGCGCGCCAGTGATGGCGCGCCTAGAGGAATGGTCATCTCCGCCGTAGCTCGAGAGCCGCAAGGCCCGAGAGCGAAGGTGGAACAGAATTCGGCTTACAGGTCCACTGCGGCGTTGTGTACGACTCGGCGCCTGGCAACCAAGAGGACGTCTCGTATGCGCACCACCTCGTGGCTCTGGCTGGCGGCCGCCGCTCTGTGCGGCACCGCCCTGATCGTGGCGCAGGCCCCCGCCCCGACGCCGGCCGGCGGCCGGCCAGCCGGCGTGCGCGGCCGGCCCGGCGACGGTCGCACGCCGGAGTTCCCCGAGCCGACGATCACCCAGTACAAGCCGCGCACCACCCTGAAGACCGCGGCGCATCCGGTGCCGAAGGCGAAGTTCCCGGTCATCGACATTCACAGCCACCAGCCGGCGCCGATGAGCGAGGAGCAGTTCACGCGGGTCGTCGCCGGCATGGACGCCGTCAACCTGCGGGTGCTGGTGAACGCCAGCGGCACCTCGGGCGACCGCCTGGTGCAGGCGGTGCAGGCCCTGAAGACGTCGCGGTTCCAGGGCCGCATGGTGCAGTTCACCGACATCGACTTCCGCAACGTCGGCCCCGGCTGGGCCGACCGCGCCGTCGCCCGGCTGGAAGCCGACGCCCAGGCCGGGGCCGTGGGCATCGGTGAGATTTCCAAGGCCTTCGGCCTGCGCATCCGCAAGGCCGACGGCACCCGGCTGACGATCGACGACCCCGATCTCGACCCGGTGTGGGCGGCGGCCGGGCGGCTCGGCCTGCCGGTGCTCATCCACACCGCCGAGCCCCAGGAGTTCTTCGAGCCGATCGACTTCCAGAACGAACGGTGGCTGGAACTGGCGCTCTACCGCGACCGCCGCTATCCGGCCGGCGAGTTCCCGCGCTTCGAGGAGCTCGTCGCCGAGCGGAACCGGATGTTCCGGAAGCACCCGAAAACGACCTTCATCGCCGCGCATTTCGCCTACCACGCCAACGACCTGGCCCGCGCCGCAGCGCTCCTCGACGAGCTGCCGAACGTGCATCTCGAGGTCGGGGCGATCCTGGCCGAGCTCGGCCGCCAGCCGCGGGCGGCGCGCGAGTTCTTCGTCAAGTACCAGGACCGCATCCTGTTCGGGAAGGACAGCTTCCAGCCGGATGAGTTCCCCTATTTCTGGCGGGTCTTCGAGACCCACGACGAGTACTTCGACTACTACCGCGACTACCACGCGTTCTGGAAGCTCTACGGCATGGGCCTGCCCGACGACGTGCTGAAGAAGCTCTACTACAGGAACGCGCTGCGGCTGGTGCCCGGTCTGCCCGCCGAGGGCTGGCCGAACTAGTGGCCCGCTACCTGGTCACCGGCGGCGCCGGCTTCGTCGGCTCGCACCTGGTCGAAGCGCTGCTCCAGCGCGGCGAGGCGGTGCGGGTGGTCGACAACCTGTCGACCGGGCGCCGCGCCAACCTCGACGCCGCCGTCGCGGCCGGCGGGGGCGGCGATGTCGAGTTCCAGCAGGGCGACCTCGCCGAGGCCGGAGTCGCCGCCGCCGCCGTGGCCGGGTGCGACTACGTCCTCCACCAGGCCGCGATCCCGTCGGTGCCGCGGTCGGTCGCCGACCCGCTGACCTCGCATCGCGCCAACCTCGACGGCACGCTGCAGCTGCTGGTCGCCGCCCGCGACGCCGGTGTCCGCCGCCTCGTCTTCGCCGGGTCGTCGTCGGTCTACGGCGATGCGCCCGAATTGCCCAAGCACGAGGGCCTGCCGCCGCGCCCGCTGTCACCCTACGCGCTCCAGAAGTACGCCGGCGAGCAGTACCTGCGGCTCTTCACCGCGCTCTACGGTCTCGACACGGTGACGACACGCTACTTCAACGTCTTCGGCCCGCGGCAGGACCCGTCGTCGCCGTATTCGGGCGTCATCTCGCTCTTCATCCGCGCCGTGCTCGACGGCCGGCCGCCCACCATCCACGGCGATGGCGGCCAGACCCGCGACTTCACCTACGTGGCCAACACCGTCGACGGCGTGCTGCGGGCGGCGGTGGCGCCGGGCATCGCCGGCGAGGTGGTGAACGTCGCCACCAGCGGCCGGGTGTCGCTGAACGCGCTGCTGGCCGAGGTGCAGGGTCTGCTCGGCACGGCGCTGACGCCGATCTACGGGCCGCCGCGGGCCGGCGACATCCGTGACTCGCAGGCCGACATCACCAAGGCCGAGCGTCTGCTCGGCTACCGTCCGGTGGTGTCCTTCAGCGAGGGTCTGCGCCGCACGGTCGAGTGGGCGGCGGGCCGGCCGCTGCCGCGCTGAGCGCCTACGGCGTGTAGGTGTAGAGCGCCGCTGGCATCGACTCGAGCCGGGCGACGATGGCGTCGCGGCGGGCGAGCAGGGCGCGGATCTCGTCGCCGGTGAGCCAGCGCGCGGTGCGCGCCTTCAGCGACGCCTCGTCGAGGCCCTTCAACGCGGCCAGCAGCCGGCGATCGCAGCGCACCAGCGGCGTCGGATTCAATATCTCGCGCGATCGACGGAAGGCCCGCGAGTGGTCGATGAACCACGCCGTCCAGTCCTTGTCGATGAGCAGATTGCCCTTGTTGCGATCGGTGTTGGCGATGAGGGCGTCGAAGACCCGCATCGTCGCCAGCTGGTGCTCCCAGCGGCGCAGGTCGGGGGCCTGGGCCTGCTTCTCCTGGCGGCTGCCTTCGTCCATGATCACGTCGTCGACCCACCAGGTGTACGAGGCCGGATCGCCGTCGTGCGACCGTTCGACCGTGGCCGGCACGGTCTCGATCCCGACGAGCAGCGCGACGTGGTAGGCGGCGAGGTTGAACTTCCAGGTGTCGCGGAACCCGAACTCCCGCTTGCCGCCGGCGGCGCGGAAGCTGGTCTTGGTCTCGTCGATGCGCTGGACGCTGGCATCGTGGCGGCGGCTGCCGTCGTCAAGCGTGACCCGCAGTGTGCCGGTGATGCCGGTGGACACCGGCCGGGTGGCGACGACGCGGGCCGTGGCCAGGAATCGCTCGCGCTCGGCGCGGACCTCCGCGGTGGGCTGGGCGGCGGCCGGCGCGGCCATGACGACTGCAACGACGCCGGCAAGGACGGCACGGATCACGGCGTGGGCGCTCCGAGCGGGATGCGGGTGCCGTCGCCGTAGGTGGCGGTCGTCCGGGCGCCGCTGATCTCCAGCGCCGAGGGCACACCCTTGTAGACCTCGGCGAGCATGCCGGTGTCGATGAGGAACACCGACCCGAAGCGGGCGCGGATACGGTAGTCGCGGTTGGGGGTGTGGCCGACGACGATGCGGGCGACCTTCCAGCGGGCCAGCAGGCCGGTGACCGCCGGCTCGAGCGTGGCGTCGTCGGCGGTGGCGTAGCCGCGATACCACAGCGGTCCGTCGCCGGCGAGCAGCGACCAGGTGCCGATCTGCAGGATGTCGGAGGCTTCGCGGACCAGGTCGATGTCGATGCCGGAGAGATTCGGGGTCTCGCCGGCGAGCTTGGCCCGCTCCAGCACGCCGTTGGTCCAGCGGACCTCCGCCGCCGCCACCGCCAGGATGTCCTCGAAACGGAACCAGGGGCGGGCCATCCGGGCGTCGACCAGGCGCTGGAGGAAGCTGTCGAAACGCTCGAGCTCGCGCTTGGCGGTGGCGTTCAGCTCGCTGACCGTCACCTCGGTGGCCGGGTTCGGGCCGGCGTGCATGAACACGCTGTCGCCGACCTGCACGGCGATCGGCCGGCTGCGCAGCCAGCGCCCGTAGGGGCCACGCGGACCCAGGGCGAGGCGGTACTCGATGCAGCCGGGCGGATAGGCCTCGAGCCACGCCGCCTCGGTGCGCGCATACGCCGGCGGGGTTTCGTCGGGCCGGGTGCGGGCGCGGGCGGCGGCCAGGTCCTGGTAGTCGCGCCAGCCGCGCTCGCGGGTCCTGGCGGCATCGCCATCGGCGAAGGCGGCGCAGATCTCGGGCGTGGCGTCGCGCAGTTCGCCGAGCAGGTTCATCACCTCGTGGTTACCCAGCACCTGCTCGACCTTGCCGCGCGCCTTCGGCGCCGCGCGTTCGAGCTGCATCATCAGGTCGAGCACGCCGCGCACGGCGGCGCCGCGGTCGGTGAGGTCGCCGGTCTGGACCAGCGTGGCGGTGCCTCCGGTCCAGCGCCGCTGGGCGTCGATGAGACCAGCTGCCTGCAGGATGGCGGTGAGGCCGCTCAGGCTGCCGTGGACGTCGCCGATGGCCACGACGCGACGGGCGTCGCGGTCCGACTGCGCCGACGGCAGGGCGACGGCGCCGCCCAGCACGGCGGCGACGAGGAGGAAAGGAAGTCTCACCACCACACGTCCACGTTACTGCAGGAACACGCTGGCGGCGCCCTTGTCCTTGACCAGCTTGGCGACCGCCTGCTGCATCTTCTCGCGGCGGGCGAAGATCGCGTCCTGCTCCGACTTCGAGAGCCAGGCGCCCAGCGCGCGATCGACGTCTTCGCGGGTGAGGGCCTCGATGCGGCGCCACGTCTCGGCATCGACGGTGACCAGCGGGGCGATGCCGTCCACCGACTTGCGCGAGGTGAAGGCCCGCGAGTGGTCGATGAGGAACAGGTGCCAGTCGCTGTCGTAGATGAGGTTGCCCTGGTTGCGGTCGATGTTGCCGATCAGCTGATCGAAGAGCTTCATGCGGCTGATCTGCTTCGACCAGGCCGGCTCGGGCCCCTGCACCGGCTTCTTCATGTCCCAGCCCTTGGTATCTTCGACCCAGAGAATCGCGGCGCCGAGCTTGCCCTCGAGCGTGCGCTCGACCGCCGGCGGCACCATGTGCAGCTCGAGCAGCCGGTCGAGCTGATAGGCGGCGATCTCCGCCTTGTAGCTCTCCATGTAGCCGGCGCGCCGCTGCGGCGGCAGCTGCTTCCACGCAAAGCGGGCCACCGGGCCGGGTTCGAGCGTGGCGCGCTGCGGCTTGGTCACGCCGATGGGGACGGCTTCCATCCGCGTGACCTTGCCGTTGGTCAGGAAGGCCTCGATCTCGGCTTCCTTCCCGGTCCAGTTCAGCGAGCACGCGGCGGCACCTTGCCCGGCATGGAGATCGGGACGGGTCGCCACGGTCATGGCGAGCAGGGCGAGAGCGGCGAGTCGGCGGCGCATCACGGGAGCCTCCTCTCTGTGCGTACGGGCGTCCGCATTGTAGTGAACCGCCCGGGCGGTGCGGACGAAATCGACGCGGCTCCCTCCGTTGCCCGCGCCGTCAACCGGGGCTGACCGCGACGGTGGCGACCGGCCCGTCGAGTGCGCCGCGCGCGGTGATCGGGGGTTGACGGCCAGCCCGCGGCGGCGGCTGGCCGGCGACCTCGGTGGCGCCGCCGATCTCCTTGCGGCACTGTCGGTTATCGCCGCAGCGACGGCCCCGGCGGGCGGCTTGCACTGCCCGGGGCGTCGCCGGAGCGCGTCGAGTGCGAAGGCTCGTGACCTCGGCCGTCGTCGTGACGCGCCTCCGGCGGCGCGTTGGCCACTCACACAAGGAGACCGATCATGACCTCAACCTTCGCGCGGGCGGTGCTCGCGCTGCTGCTGTTCACCGCGCCGGCCGCCGCCGCGCCTGCCCAGGAACCGGCCAAGGCCGCGGCCGCCGCCCCGGCCCTCAATCTCAACACCGCGACCGCCGCGCAGCTCGAGGCGCTGCCCGGCATCGGCGCCCGGGTGGCCCAGCGCATCATCGACTACCGGACCAAGAACGGCGGGTTCAAGAAGGTCGAGGAGCTGATGAAGGTCCAGGGCATCGGCGAGCGCAGCTTTCTGCGCCTCCGAGCGCTGGTCACCGTGGCGGCCGCCAAGGCCGACGACCGCCGGTAGCGGGGAGGGCGACGGGTGGGCGCGGCGGCCGGGCGGCCGCCGTGCCCGCGGTCGCAGACCATGCCGCGTCGGCCAGCGGTCGGCTACTCCCTCGTCGAACTCGTCCTCGTCGCCGCGGTCGTCGGCGTGGCTGCGGCCGTCGGCCTGCCGGTGGTCGTGCACGCCCTCGACGCGGCGGATGCCGCGGCGGCTGCGCGCCACCTCGCCGGTCTCGTCGCCAAGGCCAGAGTCGAGGCCGCTCGCCGCCAGCGCGTTGTGGCCGTGCGCGTGGAACGCAGCGGCACCGAGCTGCTGGTGAGCCTGGTCGTCGACGGCGACGGCGACGGCGTGTCCGCCGCCGATGTCGGCGACGGCACCGATCCGTGCATCCGTCCGCCCGAGCCGCTCTCGGCGCACTTTGCGCGAGCCGGGTTCGGCATCGCCAGCGGGGTGCGCGGCATCGACGGCGAATCGCTGTTGCCTGGGGACGATCCGGTGCGCCTCGGTCCTTCCTCGCAACTCAGCATCGCGCCCGTGGGGACGTCCACGAGCGGCACCCTCTATGTCTCGAGCCGGCGCGGCGTGCAGTTCGCGGTGCGGGTGGCCGGCGTGACCGGGCGCGTCCGCGTCCTGCGTTTCGTGCCGGGTCTCGGTCGATGGCGTCCGGCGTAGCGGGCTCGGAGCGCCGGCAGGCACCCCGGCGTGCCGCCGCCGCCTTCGGACTCGAGTACCGCGGTCAGCTGCGTCCGGGCACACCGGTGGTCGTGCTCAGCCTGTCGGCCACCGGCGCGCTCCTCGAGAGCGCCGCCCCCTTCCGCCCGGGGTCGGCCACCGAACTCCATCTCGATTCGCCCGATGGCCGCCGGCGGCGGGCTGCGGGCGAGGTGCTGCGCTGCTGGGTCGCCTCGGTCGCGCCGCTGCGATTCCGCAGTGCGGTGGGCTTCCAGGCGCCGGCCGATCTGTACGGGTCACGCGACCCGGGTAGTGGGTAGTTCCTTCTCGGGCGCCCGCAGCGGATCATGGGCACAAAGTGCCCGGCAGAACGCAGCGGGTGCTGCGATCGTGAAAATACTGAGGAATTTCTTGGGGGTACGGCGCCGATGGGCTTGGCATTCCGCTTGGAGTCCAGCCGGGAGGAGGGCCGTATGAGCAGCACCGCGACGTGTGGAACTGAACGGCAGTGGGCAGTGCGAACCCAGGACCGCAGGCACGGCGTGCACGACCTGGTCCGCACGCTCGCCGAGCACGTCGCGTCTGGTGATCCCGAGGTGCGGCTCCATGGACTCCTCGAGACCCGCGTGGCGCGGCTGCTCGGCGCCCGACAGGCGTCCGTGGTGGCCGCGCGCCGGCCCGGCACGTCCGGCGATCGCGGGCGCGGTGCCGCCCAGGCGCCGATTCCGGGCCCCGCCCACGCCCAGCCGCTCGCCTTGGAGGTCGACCTGCGCGATCGCGCTCCCGATCCGTGGGACCGGCAGGTGCTGGAAACCGCTGCACACCTGGCCGCCCTGGCGTTGGCGGCCGATCGCGGCCGTGCGGCCCGCAGCCCGGCGCGGCCCACTGGCGGCGCGGCGCCGCTCATCGGCTCCAGTCCGGTGATGCGGGCGCTTCGCGACCGCATCGAACGGGTGGCGTTGTCCGACTTCACGGTCCTCATCGAGGGCGAGAGCGGCACCGGCAAGGAACTCGTCGCGCGGCAGATTCACGATCTCAGCCCGCGGCGCGTCGGCCCGTTCGTGGCGATCAACTGTGCCGCGCTCGTCGAGACACTGCTGGAGGCGGAGCTGTTCGGGATCGAAGAGCGCACGGCCACCGGCGTCCGCGGCCGGCGCGGCAAGTTCGAGCACGCCGACGGCGGCACGCTGTTCCTCGACGAGGTGGCCGACCTCTCGCTGGCGGCGCAGGCCAAGCTGCTGCGGGCGATCCAGGAGATGGCGGTGGAACGCGTCGGCGGCCACGGCACGCGCCGGCTCAACGTCCGGATCGTCGCCGCCACCAACACCTCGCTCGCCGCGCTGGTGCAGCGCGGGCTGTTCCGGGCCGACCTGTACTACCGCCTGTCCGGCCTCGATCTGCGGGTGCCGGCGCTGCGCAACCGCCGCGACGACGTGCTTGAGCTGGCGCAGTACTTCCTCGCCTGCCACGACGACCGCACGCGGTTGACTCTGTCGGCGCCGGCCCGCGATGCGCTCATGACCTACGATTGGCCGGGCAACGTGCGCGAGTTGCAGAGGACGCTCGAAGGAGCGGTGGCGATGGCCGACTCGCGGGTGATCGACCTCGACGATTTGCCGCCGGTGCTGCGGGCGCCCTACGCCGACGTGGTCGCGCCGGCGCTCGAGGGCAACGACACGCTGCGGATGTGGGCGAGCCGCTACGCGCGGCTCGTGCTGGAGCGATCGGGCCACAACAAGCGCCGGGCCTGCCGCGTGCTGGGCATCAGCTATCACACCTTGCAGGCGCATCTGCGCTATCCGGCCCGCGCCGCCAACCCGCGGCGGGTTGCCGACGACGTGGCGTGAGGTTGCGCGGGGCCGTCGCGAGGTCGTCGAATCCTTGACGCTGATGAGTGGGCGTAGTACGTTCGGCGTGCCTCATCACGCCGAACGCGCCCCCCATGAGTGAACCCGCCGAATCGCCCCTGAAACGCACGTCGCTCCATGCCACGCACGTCGCCCTCGGCGCCCGGATGGTGCCCTTCGGCGGCTGGGACATGCCGGTCGAGTACGCCGGCATCAGCGCCGAACACCAGGCGGTCCGCACCGCGGCCGGGCTCTTCGACGTCTCGCACATGGGCCAGATCGAGCTGGCCGGCCCCAACGCGCTGGCGGCGGTGCAGCACCTCACCTCCAACGACGCCGGCAAGCTCCAGGTGGGGCAGGCGCAGTACTCGGCGCTGACCACCCCCGAGGGCACCTTCGTCGACGACGTGCTCGTCTACAAGATGGGCCCCAGCCACTTCCTGCTGGTCGTCAACGCCTCGAACATCGAGAAGGACCACGCCTGGATCCTTGCCCACGCGTCGGCAGCGGGCGAGGTGGCGGTGGTCAACTCGAGCGACCGCTACGCTCTGGTGGCCGTGCAGGGGCCCAGGGCCAAGGCCATCGTCCAGAGTCTCACCGCCGTGCCGCTCGATCCGATCAAGTACTACTGGTTCGCGCACGGCGAGGTGGCCGGCATCCGCGGCACCATCTCGCGCACCGGCTACACCGGCGAGGACGGCTACGAGGTCTTCGTGCCGCCGCAGTTCGCGCCGGCGCTCTGGGACGCGCTGCTCGCGGCCGGGAAGGATCACGGCCTGATGCCGTGCGGCCTCGGCGCCCGCGACACCCTGCGCCTCGAGGCGGCGATGCGGCTCTACGGCAACGACATGGACGAGACCACCACGGTCATGGAGTGCGACCTGGGCTGGATCGTCGGCTGGAACAAGCCGGCGTTTCTCGGCCACGAAGTGCTGCGCCGCCAGAAGGCCGAGGGCACGAGCCGGAAGATCGTCGGCTTCGAGATGGTCGATCGGGCGATCGCCCGCCACGGCTACCCGGTGTCGCACGGCGGACAGGTGGTCGGCCAGGTGACCAGCGGCACCCAGACGCCGTTCCTGAAGAAGGCCATCGGCATGGCCTATGTCCCGGTGGCCCTGACCGCGCCGGGCACCGAGATCGAGATCGACGTCCGCGGCCGCGCCGCCAAGGCCCGCGTCGTGCCGTTACCCTTCTACAAGCGCCCCAAGCCGGCGTAGGAGCTGTGCTGATGTATCCGACGACCCTGAAGTACACGAACGACCACGAGTGGGTGAAGGTGGACGGCCAGGAAGGGACCGTCGGCATCACCGATTTCGCGCAGCAGCAGCTGGGGGATGTCGTCTACGTCGAGCTGCCCGAGGTCGGGGCGACGCTCACCAAGGGCCAGGCCTTCGGCACCATCGAGTCGGTGAAGGCGGTGTCGGAGCTCTTCGCGCCGCTGTCGGGCACCGTCACGGCCGTGAACGGCGAGCTCAAGGATCGGCCCGACCAGGTCAACAGCGCCCCGCACGACGCCTGGATGATCAAGTTCACCATCGCCGATTCCGGCGAGGCCGGCGGCCTGCTCGACGCCGCCGCCTACGAAGCGCTCGCCAAGTAGCCGTCCCGCCGCGCATGGAACCATTCGTCCGTCGCCACGTCGGCCCGCGCCCGGCCGACCTGCCCGAGATGCTGGCCACGGTGGGCGCGCCGTCGCTCGACGCGCTCATCGACGAGGCGATTCCCGCCGCCATCCGCCGGCCGACCCCGCTCGCGCTGCCCGACGGTGAGTCCGAGCACGAATACCTGCGGCGGCTTGCGCAGGTCGCTCGCGGCAACCGCGTCCTGCGCAGCTTCATCGGCCTGGGCTACTACGACACGATCACGCCGAGCGTGATCCGCCGGTGTCTCTTCGAGAACCCGAGCTGGTACACGCCCTACACCCCCTACCAGGCCGAGATCGCCCAGGGCCGGCTGGAGTCGCTGCTCAACTTCCAGACCATGGTCACCGACCTCACCGGGCTGCCGGTGGCCGGCGCGTCGCTGCTCGACGAGGCCACGGCGGCCGGCGAGGCGATGACGCTGCTGCACCGCGTCTCGCCGAAGAAGCCGGCCGATGGCGGCGTCTTCCTGGTGTCGGATCGGATCTTCCCGCAGACCCTGGCGGTGCTGCAGAGCCGTGCCGAGCCGCTCGGCATCACCGTGAAGGTGGCCGCTCCGGAGTCGTGGGAGTTCGCCGCCGACGTGTTCGGCGCCTTCCTGCAGTACCCGGACGAGCGCGGCGCCATCGTCGACATCGGCCCGACGGTGGCCGCCGCCCATGCCGCGCAGGTGCTGGTCGCCGTCGCCACCGACCTGCTGGCCCTCACGCTCCTGACGCCGCCGGGCGAACTCGGCGCCGACGTCGTCGTCGGCAACTCGCAGCGCTTCGGCGTGCCGCTCGGCTTCGGCGGCCCGCACGCGGCGTTCTTCGCCACCCGGCAGGAGTTCGTGCGCCACGCCCCCGGCCGCCTCATCGGCGTGTCGGTAGACGTCCACGGGCAGCGCGCCTACCGGATGGCGCTGCAGACCCGCGAGCAGCACATCCGCCGAGAGAAGGCCACCTCGAACATCTGCACTGCGCAGGCGCTGCTCGCCAACATGGCGGCCATGTACGCGGTCTACCACGGGCCCGACGGCCTGGCGGCGATCGCCCGCCAGGTCCACGATCTGACCCGCGCCCTGGCCGACGGCCTGACCGCCCTCGGCCTCGTCCAGACCAACCCGCACTACTTCGACACGCTGGCGGTCACACTGACGGCGGCCCAGGCCGCGGCGGTGCATCGTGGCAGCGTCGCCGCCGGCTACAACCTGCGCCGCATCGACGACACGACGATCGGCATCGCTCTCGACGAGACGGCGACAATCGCCGACGTCGGCGCGCTGGTCGAGGTGTTCGCCGGGGCGGTGGGGAAGGCGGCGCCGTCGACGATCGTGACCCGCGGCGAAGCGCTGCCGCCGGCACTGCGTCGCACGACGCCGTTCCTCACCCATCCGGTCTTCCATCGTCATCGCTCCGAGAGCGAGATGATGCGCTACCTGAAGCAGCTCGAGCGCAAGGACATCGGACTCGACGTGTCGATGATCCCGCTCGGCTCGTGCACGATGAAGCTGAACGCGGCCAGCGAGATGTTCCCGGTCAGCTGGCCCGAGTTCGCGCGAATGCACCCGTTCGCGCCCGCCGACCAGACCGGCGGCTACCAGCAGATCTGTCGCGAGCTCGAGACGGCGCTGGCCGAGATCACCGGGTTTGCGGCGGCGTCGCTGCAGCCGAACTCCGGCGCCCAGGGCGAGCTGGCCGGGCTGCTGGTCATCCGCGCCTGGCACCGCGATCGCGGCCAGGGCCACCGCCACGTCGTGCTGATCCCGGCGTCGGCACACGGCACCAATCCGGCCAGCGCGGTGATGGCCGGCTACACGGTGGTCGTGGTCGCCTCGGATCCCTCCGGCAACATCAACGTCGACGACCTGAAGGCCAAGGCCGCCCAGCACGCCGCCAGCCTGGCTGCCTTGATGGTCACCTACCCGTCGACGCACGGCGTCTACGAGGACGCCATCCGCGACATCTGCGCCGCCGTGCACGAGCACGGCGGCCAGGTCTACATGGACGGCGCCAACATGAACGCGCAGGTCGGCCTCACCAGCCCCGCGCTCATCGGCGCCGACGTCTGCCATATCAACCTGCACAAGACCTTCGCCATCCCGCACGGCGGCGGCGGGCCCGGCATGGGTCCGATCGCCGTCGCCGCCCACCTGGCGCCGTACCTGCCCGGCCACCCGCTCGCAGCCACCGGCGGCGACAAGGCGATCGCGCCGGTGGCGGCGGCGCCGTGGGGGAGCGCCAGCATCCTGCTCATCTCCTACGGCTACATCCGGATGCTCGGCGGGTCCGGCCTCACCGAGGCGACGAAGTACGCGATCCTGAACGCCAACTACCTCAAGGCGCGGCTGCAGGGGCACTACGACGTGCTCTACACGCGGCCGAACGGCCGGGTGGCCCACGAGATGATCTTCGACCTGCGCAAGTTCAAGGCCGCCGGGGTCGAGGAAGGCGACGTCGCCAAGCGGCTGATGGACTACGGGTTCCATGCCCCGACGGTGTCCTTCCCGGTGCCCGGGACGCTGATGGTCGAACCGACCGAGAGCGAGCCCAAGGCCGAGCTCGACCGCTTCTGCGACGCGCTCATCGCCATCCGCGCCGAGATCGAGGCGGTGGTCAGCGGCGCCGCCGACGCCCGGGACAACGTGCTCAAGCACGCGCCGCACACCGCGGCGGCGGTGGCGTCGGACGCCTGGACGCACCCGTATTCGCGCGAGGCGGCGGCGTTCCCGCTCCCCTGGGTCAGGGCGCACAAGTTCTGGCCGAGCGTCGGCCGCATCGACAACCCCTACGGCGACCGCCACCTGGTGTGCGTGTGCCCGCCGATGGAGGCCTACGAGGATTGAGGCTGGCGCCGGCCGGCCCCGCCCTCCCGCGTCGCGCCGACGCCGCCCGGTGACCGCCATGCGGGTGCTCAACGCCAGCCAGATGCGGGCCGTCGATCGCCGGACGATCGACGACATCGGCATTCCGTCGATCGTCCTGATGGAGAACGCCGGCCGCCAGGTGGTCGCGGCGATGGAGTCACTCGTCGAGGACCTGGCGTCGCGGCGGATCGCCGTGCTGTGCGGCACCGGCAACAACGGCGGCGACGGCTTCGTGGTCGCCCGGACGCTCCACCAGCGCGGCGTCGAGGTGGCCGTCTACGTCGTCGGCGCGCTCGGCGACGTCACCGGCGATGCCCGCACCAACCTCGACGTCATCGGCCGCCTCGGGCTGTCGATCGTCGAACTCGCCGACGCCCAGTCGTGGGAGCTGCACGGCTCGCAGGTGACCGCCGCCGAGGTGATCGTCGACGCGATGGTCGGCACCGGCCTCAGCCGCGCGCTCAGCGGGCTCCACGAGTCGATCGTCGCCGATGTCAACGCCGGCACCGCGACGGTCGTGGCCATCGACGTGCCGTCGGGGCTGTCGGCTGATACCAGTGAGCTCATCGGACCGGTGATCGACGCCGATCTCACCGTCACGCTGGCGGCGCCGAAGGTGCCGCTGGTGCTGCCGCCGGCCGAACACGTCGCCGGCGACGTCGTCATCGCCGACATCGGCATCCCGCTCGGCGCCATCGACGAGGCGGAGGGCCCGCGTCTGCACCTGCTCACCCGCGAGTCGGTCCGCGCCCTGGTGCATCCCCGCGCGCCCGACACCCACAAGGGCGATTGCGGCCGGGTCGTCATCGCCGGCGGGTCGCGCGGCAAGACCGGCGCGGCGGTGCTCGCCGCCCGCGGGGCGCTGCGCAGCGGTGCCGGCCTGGTCACGGTCGCGACGCCAGCGAGCTGCCAGCCGGTGGTGGCCGCGCAGGGCGTCGAATTCATGACCCTGCCGCTCGCCGACGCCGGCGACGGCAGCTGCGACCGGTCGGGCGTCGACGCGCTGCTGGCGGTCGCGGCCGACGTGATCGCGCTCGGGCCGGGCCTCGGCGGCGGGGCGGGCGTACGCGCCTTCGTGCACGAGGTGCTGGCCCGCGCCGAGCAGCCGCTGGTCGTCGACGCCGATGCCTTGAACGCCTGCGCCGGCGACGCCGGCGTCCTGCGTGGTCGCGAGGGCCGCCCGGTGGTGGTCACGCCGCACCCCGGCGAGATGGCCCGCCTGGTCGGCTGCCGCGTGGCCGACGTCCAGGCCAACCGGGTCGGCCTGGCCACCGAGCTGGCGACCACCCACCAGCTCTACGTGGTCCTCAAGGGGTATCGCACGGTGATCGCGACGCCGGACGGCGTGGTCTACGTCAATCCCACCGGCACTCCCGGGATGGCCACCGGCGGCACCGGCGACGTGCTGACCGGCATGATCGCGGCCTGGCTGGCGCAGCTGCTCGACCCGGACACCGCCTGCCAGGTCGGCGTCTACGTCCACGGCGCGGCCGGTGAGCTGAGCGAGTCGGACGAGGGCGAGATCGCGATGACCGCCGGCGATCTGGCCGCGCACATCGGCGACGCGCTGCTCGAGCTGACGGCGCGGACACGGGTCGCCGCGGCGGCGGAATGACCGTGGTGAGGTCGGCGTCGGCCGCCGACACCGAAGCCATCGGCGCCCGGCTGGCGGCGACGCTGGCTCCGGGGGCGGTCGTGCTGGTGCGCGGCGATCTGGGTGCCGGCAAGACCGTCTTCGTGCGGGGGCTGGCCGCCGGTCTCGGCCTCGACGCCGACGCGGTGAGCAGTCCGACGTTCACCCTCGTGCACGAGTATCACGGCGGGCGCCTGCCGCTGGTCCACCTCGACCTGTATCGCCTCGAACGAGCCGAGCTGGACGACATCGGTCTCGACCCGGACGTCGCGGCGAGCGGCGTCGTCGTGGTCGAATGGCCGGAGCGTCTGCGCCACGGCGTCGACAGCGCCGTGTGCGTGCACATCGCCGACGACGGCGACGACCAGCGGACGGTCACCATCGAGTGAGGCGCTCCGGCATGGAACGCGCTGTGGCGATCCGGCTCGTCCGCCGGGCGTGCCGGGTCCCGCCGCGGACACCCTGAGGCCGGCCGCCACCGGCGGCTATCGCGGCGGCGTGTGCGGGTGCTGCAGGTAGTGCTGCCGCAGCAGGTCCTTGCCGTAATCGTTGCCGTTGGGCGTGCGCATCACGGCGTGGACGTGCTCCCTGAACGGCACGCCCGGCGGGTAGAGGTGGCGCAGGCCGACCGGCGTCTGGTGGTCGAACTCGATCAGGATGACCGGGCTGTGAACGCGGTAATAGAACACGGCGTCGGCGTCGGTCCTGCCGATCCACGCGAAGTACGTGCGATCGAGGTGGGCCGTGACCTCGGCCATCCGCACCGCCGCATGGCCGTCGCGCATGTTGCCGACGTACTGCTCGACGAGATCGAGCAGCAGTTGCCGCTGTGGGCCGGTCAGTTCGCTGCCGGGCACGCCGGCATAGTCGAGTACGACGTTGTCGTGCCACGCCTGGGTCAGGATGTTGTTGCCCGGCTTCGCGTCGGCGAGCACCGCCTTGCCGCGCTGCGCCGCGGTGAGCGCGTTGACCATCGCCAGGCCCTTGCGGGTCTCGTCCCGCAGGATCTCGGTGCCGGCGTACTTGCCGCCGGTGGCCACGACCGGCTCCGATCCGACCAGCAGCGGCGACATCACCACCTGGTCGCCCAGCACGAAGTAGTTGACGATGCCGTGATGGCCGTCGAACTGCCAGCCCCACGGCTCGGCGGCCGACGGCGTGCCCATCACGGTGAGGTGATAGCGGCCGTCGTTGTGCACGCTGAAGTCGTTGTTCTGCAGCTCTCCGAGGGTGTAGTTCAGCTTGCGGATGTTCTCGGTGAGCGTCAGACCGCGGGCGCTGAGGCCGGCCTGCATCATCCCCAGTGCGGCGCGGCGCTGGGCGTCGGTCATCTCGCCGAAGCTGACGCCGCGCGGGTAGTACGAACTTTGATTCGCCCAGCTGCGCCACTCGTCGGCATCGTGCGCGAAGGTGGTCCGGGCTCGCTGCTCCGGCGTCAGCGACGCCAGGAACGCCGCTGCGGCCGTCCTCACCGGCTCGGTCGAGACCCCGGTAGAGGTAAGGGAGAACAGGCCCGGCTCGACCCGGCCGTTGGCGGTGATCCCGGTGAACGGCGTCGCCAGCTCCCTGGCCTCGAGGTCGCGCGAGCGCTGGGTGGGGTCCGCCTGCTGGGCGAACGTCCAGGCGCTGAGCATGACCCCGACAATCGCGGTATGCGTGGTGAGCCTTGTCATGCCCCGAGTGTAGGGCCTTCACGCCAGGCGCGCTCGCCAGATCTCGGGCCGGGCGGCTAACCTCGGGCGGTCGTCTTCGGCAGGCGCGGCGGCCTCGGCCCACGCCGGGGGGCGGCGCAGGTGAGCGGCTCGTAGTCGAGTTCGACTCCGGCGGCGGCGCTGCGCAGCAGCAGGCCGCCGCGGCTCATGTCGCCGCGGCCGATGAACGCCGGCGGGTAGTGCAGGCGGTCGCCGAGCGCCGGGCCCAGCACGTCGACGTACTTGCCGGTCGCGATGCTGCCAAGCAGCACGGCCACGGCGTCGGCGGCCAGCCGGCGGGTCAAGGCGGCGAGGTCGCGCTCGAGCGGTGCCCGGTAGCGGCGGTCATCGGCGGCGATGTCGGTGGCGGCGAACTCCTCGAGCAGCGCCGCCGAGGCGATCGCGTTCGGCGACAGCAGCCCACGCGTCGGCGTGATGACGAGGGCGGTGGCCGCCTCGCCGCGGCGTTCGACGACGCTGCGCGCGTAGGCCAGCTTGCCGCGGAAGTACAGACTGCTCATCAGCGCGAACGCCTCGCCCAGCGTCAGCTCACCGCGACGCAGCCGGGCCGCCGCCTCTGAGCCGGCGTCTGGCCGCAGCAGCGCCTGGGCGCGCCGGCCGCCGCTGTGGGCGGGGGAAAGCAGCAGCACGTGGGTGAGTGGGGGCATGAATAGCGGCTAGCGGCTAGCGGCTAGAGGATCACTCTGCCGCACGGTCTGGCCTAGCCGCCAGACTGCGTCAGTGTCCGTGTGCTGGCGGTGTGACTTTCTAGCCGCTAGCCGCCAGCCCCTAGCCGCTATTCCGTCCTGTAATTCGGCGCTTCCTTCGTGATGGTCACGTCGTGGACGTGGCTTTCACGGACGCCGGCCGGAGTGATGCGCACCAGCTGGGCATCGCGCTGCAGGTCGGGAATCGTGGCGCAGCCGCAGTAGCCCATGCCGGCGCGGAGGCCGCCGACGAGCTGGTGGACCAGCGACGCCAGGCTGCCCTTGTGCGGCACGCGGCCCTCGATGCCCTCCGGTACCAGCTTCTCGTTGGCGCCGGCGGCGGCCTTGCCCTCGAGCTGGAAGTCGTCCTGGAAATAGCGGTCGCGGCTGCCCTTGCGCATCGCGCCGATCGAGCCCATGCCGCGGTACTCCTTGAAGCTGCGGCCCTGGAACAGGATCAGCTCGCCCGGGCTCTCGTCGGTGCCGGCGAAGAGGTTGCCGATCATCACCGAGCTGGCGCCCACCGCCATCGCCTTGACGATGTCGCCGGAGTAGCGCACGCCGCCGTCGGCGATCACCGGCACGCCGTAGGCGGCCGCCGCCCGCGCGCACTCGTGGATCGACGAGATCATCGGCATGCCGATGCCGGCGACGACGCGGGTCGTGCAGATCGATCCGGCGCCGATGCCGACCTTCACCGCGTCGACGCCGAGACGGACCAGCGCCTCGGTGGCGTCGGCGGTGGCGACGTTGCCGGCGATGAGATCGACGTCGGGGAAGCGGCGCCGCAGCTCGCGGACGATGTCGAGCACGCCCTGGCTGTGGCCGTGGGCGGTGTCGACGACCAGGACGTCGACGTGCGCCGCCACCAGCGCCTCGGCACGCTCGATGGTGTTCTTCGCCGTGCCGACCGCCGCGCCGCAGCGCAGCCGGCCGAGCGAGTCCTTGCAGGCGTTCGGGTATTTGATCGCTTTCTGGATGTCCTTGACGGTGATCAGCCCCTTGAGCCGGAACGCCTTGTCGACGACCAGGAGCTTCTCGACCTTGTGCCGATGCAGGATCTCGCGGGCCGCGTCGAGGGTGGTGCCGACCGGGACGGTGATGAGGTCGTCCTTGGTCATGACGTCGGCGACCGCCTGCTGCGTGTTGGTCTCGAAGCGCAGGTCGCGGTTGGTGAGGATGCCGACCAGCCGGCCCTCCTTGCTGCCGTCCTCGGTCACCGGCACGCCGGAGATCCGGTAGTGTGCCATGAGCTCGAGAGCCTCGTGGATGCGGTGCTTCGGCGACAGCGTGATCGGGTTGACGATCATGCCGCTCTCGGAGCGCTTGACGCGATCGACTTCGGCGGCCTGCTCGTCGACGGCCAGGTTCTTGTGAATCACGCCGAGGCCGCCCTGCTGGGCCATGGCGATGGCCATCGACGACTCGGTGACGGTGTCCATCGCGGCGCTGAGCAGCGGCACGAACAGCGGGATGTTACGGGTCAGCCGTGTGGCGACGTCGACCTGCGCCGGCAGCACGCTGGAGTAGCGCGGCACCAGCAGGACGTCGTCGAAGGTGAGCGCGGTGGCGATCGACGTGTCGAGGCTCGGACGGGCGGGGGCGGACGTGGCGCTGGGTGCACTCATGGGCAGGGCTCGGGAAGGGCGGAGACGGAACAGGCCGACCCAGGGGTCGGCCTGACGGGACGAGGCAGGACGGCGGCGTGGCGGCGACCGGCCATCAGTTGGCCCCGTGACACTTCTTGTACTTCTTGCCGCTGCCGCACCAGCAGGGGTCGTTGCGGCCGATCTTGGGTTCGTCGCGCTTCACGGTGGTCACCGGGGCGTCGTCGCCGCCGGTACGGGCCGGCCGCGGCGCGGCCGCGGCCGGCGGCGGAAAGCCCCCGGCCGCCGGCGCCGCCGGCGGTGGGAAGCCGGCGGGTGCATCCGACGGCCCGCTGTAGGTGAGCGGCGCCTGGCGGCGCGGCGCCGGGCGCGCCGGAGCGGCGACCGCCTCGGGCTGGCCTTCGACCGGCCGCAGCCACCACAGGTAGCGCACCATCTCCGCTTCGATGCGGCTGCGCATGTCCTTGAAGAGCTGGTAGCTCTCCTTCTTGTATTCGACCAGCGGATCGCGCTGGCCGTAGCTGCGCAGGCTGATGCCGTCCTTGAGGTGGTCGAGCGAGTAGAGGTGATCCTTCCACTGCGCATCGACGATCTGCAGCATCAGGTCGCGCTCGACGCGGCGCAGGATGTCGGCGGGGATGACCCGCTCCTTGGCGTCGTAGGCGGCGGCCACCCGCGCCCACAGCGCGTCGCGGATCTCGGCCGACCGGCCGGTGGCGAGCGGCACGGCGGCGAAGTCGTCGTCGTCGAGCGCGAACAGCTCGGCCAGCTCGCGCTTCAGGGCCCCGACATCCCACGACTCGGCATCCATGTCCTTGCCGGCGTAGAGCTCGACGGTGTCGTCGACGATCTCCTCGGCGGTGGCCATGAGGTAGCCGCGGGTGTCGGTGGTCTCGTCCTCGGTGACGCGGATGACGCCGTCGAGGATCTCGCGGCGCAGCGTGTAGACGTTCTCGCGCTGGCCGTTCATCACCTCGTCGTACTCCAGGAGGTGCTTGCGGACGGCGAAGTTCTGCGCTTCGACCTGCTTCTGGGCCCGTTCGATCGCCCGCGTCACCATGCCGTGCTCGATCGGCACGCCCTCTTCCATGCCCAGCCGCTGCATCAGCCCGGCGATGCGGTCCGATCCGAAGATGCGCATCAGATCGTCTTCGAGCGACAGGTAGAAGCGCGAGCTGCCGGGGTCGCCCTGGCGGCCGGCGCGGCCGCGCAGCTGGTTGTCGATGCGCCGGGCCTCGTGGCGCTCGGTGCCGAGGATGTGCAGCCCGCCCAGCGCCACGACCTCCTTGTGCTCGGCGTCGCACTGGGTCTTGAAGTGACGGAAGATGCGGTCCCAGTCGGCGCGCGGCACCCGGTAGTGGTCGCCGTGCGAGAAGTAGACGAACTCGTCGTCGTCGACGAAGCGTTCCTCGCCGCGGTCGAGCTTGTCGGCCACCTCCTCGTTGAGGGCCTGCTGCCGCGCCATGTGCTCGGCGCTGCCGCCGAGCAGGATGTCGGTGCCGCGGCCGGCCATGTTGGTGGCGATGGTCACTGCGCCGAGGCGGCCGGCCTGGGCGACGATCTCGGCTTCCTGGGCGTGGTACTTGGCGTTCAGCACCACGTGCTTGATGCCGCGCCGCTTGAGCATCCCCGAGATCTTCTCCGACTTCTCGATGCTGACGGTGCCGACCAGCACCGGCCGGCCCTTTTCCTGCTTGTCGATGATGTCGGCGACGATGGCGTCGTACTTCTCGGCGGCGGTGCGGTAGACCAGGTCCGGTTCCTCGATCCGCCGCATCGGCTTGTTGGTCGGGATGACCATCACGTCGAGCTTGTAGATCTTGTTGAACTCCGGCGCCTCGGTCTCGGCGGTGCCGGTCATGCCGGCCAGCTTGCCGTACTTGCGGAAGTAGTTCTGGAAGGTGATGGTCGCGAGGGTCTGGTTCTCGCGCTCGATCTTCACGCCTTCCTTGGCCTCGACGGCCTGGTGCAGCCCGTCGCTCCAGCGCCGGCCGGGCATCAGGCGGCCGGTGAACTCGTCGACGATCACCACCTGGCCGTCCTTGATCATGTACTCGACGTCGAGGCGGTAGTGGGTGTGGGCCCGCAGCGCCTGCTGCACGTGGTGGAGCAGCGGCATGTTGACCGGGTCGTAGAGGCCGCCCGGCTGCAGCCGGTGGGCGAGCAGGCGCTCGGCCTTGGCGATGCCGGCCTCGGTGAGCGTGACGGTCTTGTTCTTCTCGTCGACGGTGTAGTCGCCCGAGGCCTCCATCCGGTCGCGGTCCTCGGACTTCATCTGGCCCTGGTGGACCAGGCCCTTGGTGAGCGACGGGATGATGCGGTCGACCTCGTAGTACAGGTCGGTCGACTCCTCGGCCGGGCCGGAGATGATGAGCGGCGTGCGCGCCTCGTCGATGAGGATGCTGTCGACCTCGTCGACGATCGCGAAGTTGTGGCCGCGCTGCACCATGCGCGACAGCTCGAACTTCATGTTGTCGCGCAGGTAGTCGAAGCCGAACTCGTTGTTGGTGCCGTAGGTGATGTCGCAGCCGTAGGCGGCTTGCCGCTGTTCGTCGTTGAGATCGTGCTGGATGACGCCGACGGTGAGGCCGAGGAAGCGGTAGATGCGGCCCATCCACTCGGCGTCACGGCGGGCCAGGTAGTCGTTCACGGTGACGACGTGGACGCCCTTGCCGGACAGCGCGTTGAGATAGGCGGGCAGGGTGGCCATGAGGGTCTTGCCCTCGCCGGTCTTCATCTCGCCGATCTTGCCGTGGTGCAGCACCATGCCGCCGATCAGCTGGACGTCGTAGTGCCGCATGTTGAGCACGCGGCGACCGGCTTCGCGCACGGTGGCGAACGCCTCGGGCAGCAGCTCGTCGAGCGAGGTGCCGGCGGCGGCGCGGGCGCGAAGCTCGCTGGTGCGGGCGCGCAGGTCGGCGTCGGCCAGGCCGCGCACGTCGGCCTCGAGCTCGCCGATCCGGGCCACGATCGGCTGCAGCCGCTTCAGATCGCGGTCGTTCTGGGTACCGAAGACCTTGGCGAGAAGGTTACCGACCATGCGGGGCTGGGACGAACCAGGAGATTCTGACGATCTTACCGGTGCGGTCCGACACCGTCAAGGAAGCGAGGCGGCCGCTCACGCGGCGTCAGTCGTCCTGACGGGTGCCCTTGAGCAGGAACTGCAGCGGATTCAGCAGCCGGCCGTTGACGCGCACTTCGTAGTGCAGGTGCGGCCCGGTGGCCCGACCGGTGGCGCCGACCGCGCCGATGCGGGCGCCGCGCTTCACGGCGCCGCCGCGGGCCACGTCGAGGCGCGAGAGGTGCCCGTAGCGGGACTCGAGGCCGAAGCCGTGATCGATCGTGACCAGGTTGCCGTAGGCCCCCGAGACACCGGCGAAGGTGACCGTGCCGTCGGCGGTGGCGTGGACCGGCGAGCCGCGATCGGCCGAGATGTCGAGGCCGGGGTGGAAGTCCGGCGCCCCGGTGAACGGATCGCCGCGGGAGCCCATCGACGAGGTGAGCCAGCCCGCCGCCGGCCAGATCGACGGCGTCGCCGCCGCCAGCGCGTTGCGCTTGTCGATGCCCGAGTGCACCGAGCGCAGGCGCGATTCGAGCCCGTGCAGCATGTCGCGCAGCAGCCCGAAGGTGTCCTCGGGCGAGTTGAGGCCGGGCAGCATCGCCGCGGCCGCGGCCGCCCCGGCGCCGCCGCCGCCCATGGCCCGGGCCTTGACGATCGCCGGCAGCTTGTCCATGGCCGACTTCAGCGCCGGGTCGAGGGCCGCGCGGCCGCCGAGATCGTCGAGTGCGGTCTGCAGGCCCTGGATCTGTCCGGTGAGCGCCTCGGTGGCGCCACGGTAGTTGGCGACCTCGAGTTCCAGGGCGGCGTGGGAGGCGAAGAGGTCGGCGACGTCGGCCTTGGCCTTCCAGGCCGCCCCCATTCCGATGAGGATGGGGAGTCCCACCACCAGCCCGGCCACGGTGAGCACCGGCTTCAGCGCGACGGTGAACCGGCGTACGACACCGGTCTGGCGGTCGGCGATGAGGACGGTGTAGCGGGTGGACGGCATCGAGTCTGCGACGCCCGTCGAGCCGGCGCCAACCTGCGGAGGATACCACGGCCTCGGCCAGGGCCGCCGGTCCGCACCCCGGCAGGCGAACGTAGGGCAAAAGTGCGTCACGGCGAGCCGGCCACCGCATGTCTGTACTGGGCCGCCTCGGCGACGTGGTCGGCCAGCACCTTCGGGGAGACCGCCAGATCGGCGACGGTGCGGGCGACCCTGAGCAGCCGGTGCACGGCCCGCGCGCTCAGCGCGAACTCGCTGGTGGCTTGGCGCAACAGCCGGCGCCCGGTGGCATCGAGGTCGGCATCGCGCAGCAGCTCGGGCACCGCGAGCCGGGCGTTCAGCCGCCCCGCGCGTCGGCGTTGCTGCTCCCGCGCCGCGACGACGCGGCCGCGGACCGCGGCGCTCCCCTCGCCGGGTGGGGCGGTGAGGGCGTCAAACGGCACCGGCCCCACGGCCACCGCCAGATCGAGTCGATCGCGGAGCGGCCCCGACAGTCGAGCCTGGTAGTGCTGCACCTGCAGCGGCGTGCACCGGCACGGCCGGACCGGGTGGCCGCGGAAGCCGCACGGACACGGGTTCATCGCCGCCACCAGGCTGAAGGCGGCCGGAAAGGACACCTGGCCGGCAGCACGCGAGATGCGGATCCGCCCGTCCTCGAGCGGCTGGCGCAGCACCTCGATGGCCCGACGCGAGAACTCGGGCAGCTCGTCGAGGAACAGCACGCCGTGATGGGCGAGTGACACCTCTCCGGGGCGCGGGATGCTGCCGCCGCCGACCAGCGCGACGTCGGAGCAGGTGTGGTGCGGAGCGCGGAACGGGCGCGCGCGGAGCAGCCCCGAGCCCGGCGACAGCAGGCCGGCCACCGAGTGCACGGCGGTGGCTTCCAGTGCCTCGTCGAAGTCGAGCGGCGGCAGGACTCCGGGCAGACGCCGGGCGAGCATGGTCTTGCCGGTGCCGGGCGGACCGACCAGCAGCAGGTGGTGGCCGCCGGCGGCCGCGATCTCGAGAGCGCGCCGCGGCGCCGCGTGGCCGCGCAGTTCGGCCAGGTCCGGGCCGTCGTCCCCGCCGCCGGGCGGGTCGGCGGGACGTTCCGCCGCCGGCCACCGCGCCGGGTCGCCGCGCAGGCACGCGATCGCCTCGCTCAGGGTCTGCACCGCGAGCACCCGAAGGCCGCGCACTGCGGCCGCCTCGGCGGCGTTGGCGGCCGGCAGCATCAGTGCGCCGACGCCGAGGCGGCGAAGGCCGATGGCCATCGGCAGGACGCCGCGGGTGGCCAGCACCGCGCCGTCGAGCGACAGCTCGCCGACGATGGCCAGCGGTCCGTCCGGGCGCGGCACCGCACCGGCGGCGGCGAGAATGGCCACGGCAATCGGCAGATCGAAGGCCGCGCCGCCCTTGCGCACGTCGGCCGGGGCCAGGTTGACGGTGAGGCGCGTATCCGGGAACTCGAAGCCGGCGTTGCGGATGGCGGCGCGGACCCGATCGCGGCTCTCGCGCACGCTGGCGTCGGGCAGGCCGACCATCGCGAACACCGGCAGGCCGCCGGACGACACGTCGGCCTCGACGGCGACCGGCAGGGCCTCGACGCCGATGAGCGCGGCGCTGCGGACCTGGGCGAGCATGCCGCGCCCGCTTCAAGGACGGTGCCGTCGCCCACCGGCGCGTTCCGGCGCCGAAGAACGCGCGCCGCGGCGCGGCGGTGCAGGAATCGCGACGCCGCCGCCCGGCCGCCGTGGCCGGGACTGCGCTACTGCGCGGCCGCCGCGCGGGTGGTGTGGATGCTGAGTCGCGTGCCGATGCTCAGCGCCGAGCCGCGCAGCCGGTTCCACGTCCGCAGGTCGTCGACCGACACGCCGTGCCGGCGGGCGATCGCATACAGGGTGTCGCCCTTGCGGACCCGGTAGACGATCACCGCGGGCGTGGTCTCGGCGCCAGCCATCAGTACGGCGGGCTGCGCATCGGCGGTCGCCGCCACCCCGGGCGCGGCGGCGGCGGTTGGCCCGGCCGGACCGTCGCGCCGGGCCAGCAGCGCCGGCGACGGCGCCCGGGGCACGACCAGCTGTTGGCCGGGGCGTACGCGCGAGCTGGTCCGCAGGTAGTTGGCCTCGGCCAGATCGGTGCGTGGGACGCGCAGCTTGCGGGCGATGGTCGACATCGACTCACCCTTGCGCACGGTGTAGTACTGCAGCGACGCGGCGTCTTCGGGCGCCGTCGCGGCGTGGGCCTCGACGACCGCGGCGGCGCTGCCGGCCGGAACCTTGATCTGATAGGCGCTGTCGCGCACCGGCGTGGTCCAGCGCCGCAATTCCGGGTTGAGCGTCTGGATGGTGTCGGCCGGCACGTTCGCCCACTCGGCGACCCGCCGCAGGTCCACCGGGCCGTGCAGCGTCACCACCTCGGTGGCGACCGGGACGACCGCCGGCACCTCGAAGCCGTACTGGCCGGGGTTGCGGGCGATGATCATCGCCGCCAGGATCATCGGCACGTACTCGCGGGTCTCGCGCGGCAGCCGGCCGCGGGTCGCGCTCAACCGCCAGAAGTCGCGCGTGCCGTAGCGCTTCATCGCCCGCTGCACGCGGCCCGGCCCGCCGTTGTAGGAGGCGAGCGCCAGATGCCAGTCGCCGTCGAGCATGCGGTGCAGCGTCTTGAGGTACTTCGCGGCAGCGCGGGTCGACTTTTCGGGGTCGGCCCGCTCGTCGATGTACCAGTCCTGGGTCAGACCGTTCTCCCGCGCCGTCGGCCGCATGAACTGCCAGACGCCACGGGCGTTGGCCCGCGACAGGGCCGTCGGCTTGAACGCGCTCTCGACCAGCGGCACGTAGGCGAGGTCCAGCGGCAGCCCTTCCTCGCGGAAGATGGCCTGGATCATCGGCAGGTACTCGGCGCCGCGCGCCAGGCCCTCGGCCAGGAACGTCCGCAGCCGGCCTTGGAAGGCCTCGACATAGCCGAGGACGCGGTCGTTCTGCGGGATCGGAATGTCGTGGACGGTGGCGGCGAGATCGGCGCGGACGGCATCGATGACCGAGGCCGCCGGTGCCGCGTCGGGGGGCGTCAGCGAGAGCAGCGAGTCGATCGACGCCGGCTCGGAGGCGGTTTCGGCGAAGCCGTCGCCGCGGGCCAGTGCATCCAGCTCGGCGGCGCTGATCCGGTCCACGAGGGCATCCAGTGCCGACGCCAGCCTGGCATCGGCGCGGGCTCCCCCGGGCACCAGCAGCAGGGTGTCGAGAGCGCGGTCGAAGGCCAGGCGGGCGTCCCCGAGATGGCCGTCCTCGAGCGCCCGCTGGCCGGCCGCGAAGGCCTGTTCGGCGGCGGCGAGGGCGGCGCTGACCGGATCGACGGCCGCGGGCGCGGGCGCCTCGGGCGCCGCGGCATCGGCCGGTGGCGTCGGCGTCGTGACGACCGCCGGGCGCCCGGAGGCACAGGCGGTGGTCAGGGCGAGGGCGATCGTGAGAGCGACGGCGCGACGCATCGGGCCTGGAAGTCTGGAACCGTAGCACGTGGCCCGGACGGCGGTCAACGCGCCAGCCCAGCCGTAGATTGCCTGCAACTGCCTGTCGAGGCTCCACTTAGCGAGGGGTGCCGTCGAGCCAGACGAAGCCGTCCCCGGTGGTGCCGAGGTCGCGGGCAGCCGGCGTCAGGATGGTCTTCGGGCCGACGACCAGCCGGCGTCCCGCGGCCAGCGCCCGCCGGACGTCGTCTTCGCAGATGAACGCCTCCGGCCCCGCTGCGCCCGGCGCTGACGACGGCGGCAGAGGGGCTGACGCGCCCGACCTGTGCCGTCCCGCCAGCCAGCGGTCGATGCCGTCGGTCAGCCGGTCGGCCGGCACCGGCGGGGCGGCTGCGGGTTCAGGGGCGCGCGGCAGGGCAGGGGTCGCGGTCGCCGGACCCGCCGCGCCCCGTCGCGGCCGCAGCTCGTAGGCGAGCCGTTTCACGTTCAGCAGGTGCCGCGGCGTGATGTTGTCCGACGTGATGTTGCCGCCGAAGCCGCCGCAGCCGAGGGTCATGGCGGGGTCGAGGCCGGTCGTCAGCCCGATCGATCCGTGCGTGGTCGGGGTGTTGACGCAGATCCGGAACGCCGGCTTGCGCAGCCCGAACTCGAGCACGACCGCGTCGTTGCGGGAGTGGATCGACATCGTGTGGCCCAGGCCGCCGTAGCGCAGGATCTGGGTGCAGCGCTCGCAGCCTTCCCGCCAGTCGGCCACCTCGTAGTAGGCCAGCACCGGGCACAGCTTCTCGATCGACAGCGGGAAGTCGCGGCCGACGCCGGCCAGTTCGACCAGGAGCGCCCGAGTTCCCGCCGGCACTTCGACGCCGACCTGGGCGGCGATGAACGCCGCCGACTTGCCCACCAACGCCGGATTCGGCAACCGCTCCGGGCCGACCAGCGCGACGGCCAGGCGGGCAGCGTCGGCGCCACCCAGGAAGTGGCCGCCGCCGCGGACCAGGGCCTCCCGCAGTCCGGCTGCCACGGCGCGGTCGACGACCACGGCGTTGGGCGAGGAGCACAGCACACCATGGTCGAAGGTCTTGCCGGCCAGGATGTCGTCGGCGGCCTTGGCGACGTCGGCCGACTGCTCCACGTAGCACGGGGCGTTGCCGGGCCCGACGCCGTAGGCGGGCTTGCCGGCAGAGTAGGCGGCCCGCACCAGCCCGAGCCCGCCGGTGGCGAGGATCACCGCGACCTCGCGAGCCGACATCAGCGCCTGCGTGCCGGCCAGGGTCACCGTGGTCATCCAGCCGAGCGCGCCGTCGGGCAGTCCGGCGGCCCGGGCGGCGTCGTGCAGCACGGTGGCCGTGGCGGTGATGCAGCGCGCCGCCGCCGGGTGCGGGCTGAGCACCACGGCGCACCGCGCCTTGATGGCGATGAGCAGCTTGTAGATCGCCGTCGAGGTGGGATTGGTCGAGGGCACGATGGCGGCGACGACGCCGAAGGGCTCGGCGATCTCGACCAGGCGGCGCTCGGGATGACGGGCGATGACCCCGACGGTGGCCATCGGCCGGATGAACGCGTGCACGTCGCGGGCCGCGAACAGGTTCTTCTCGACCTTGTCGGCAACGACGCCGTAGCCGGTTTCCTCGACCGCCAGCCGGGCCAGCGGCTCGGCGTGGGCGACCGCTGCCGCGGCCATGGCGTCGACCAGGGCGTCGACGGCCGTCTGAGAGAGCTCGGCGAGGACGGTCTGGGCGGCCTTGGCCCGCGCCGCCAGCGCCCGGGCTTCGGCCACCGACGCCCGATCGCGCTCGGTGACAGGGGTGGCGGACGGGGCTGCCATCGACGCGGGGAGCGCGCCTACGGCGCCGCGGGCAGGATGCGGTCGACCTCGGCGTGCGGCCGGGGGATGACGTGGACGGCGACCAGTTCCCCGACCCGGCGGGCGGCCGCGGCCCCGGCATCGGTGGCGGCCTTGACTGCCCCGACGTCGCCCCGCACGAGCACGGTGACGTAGGCCGCCCCGATGTACTCGGTGCCGACCAGCACGACGTTGGCCGCCTTGACCATGGCGTCAGCCGCCTCGACCGAGCCGATGAAGCCTCGGGTTTCGACCAGACCCAGAGCGTCGCGGGCGATGTCCATGTGCAGGGAAGGCAGCGGCGGCCCGACTCTAGCACACCTGGCGCCGACGGCCGGTGGCGTGCCCGCTGGAGAGCGGCTATCATGTTGGTGCACAAGGCTATGCACACCTGCTGCGCCCGTTTTCTCCGGCCGCTGATCGGCCTCGTCCTGACCGCTGTCGCAGTCGCCGGCTGCGGCGGCACCGACGACACCGCGCCGGCGCAAGGCACGATGGTGGTCGAGCTGTCGCGGTCGCGCGTAGCGCTCGGCAGCCCGGTGGACGTGACCTACCGGTTCACCCTGGCGGCCGACGCCCAGCCGCTCGGCGCCCGCAAGGTCTTCGCCCATTTCGTCGACGCCGACGGCGAGCAGATGTGGACCGACGACCACGACCCGCCGACGCCGACCACGGAGTGGAAGCCGGGGCAGACCATCGAATACAGCCGGACGGTGTTCGCGCCCGTCTATCCCTACGTGGGCGCGGCGAAGGTGGTCGGCGGGCTCTACGACACCGCCAGCGGCGAGCGCGTGAAGCTGTCGGGCACCGACGTCGGCGGTCGCGCCTACGACGTCGCGCAGCTCGAGCTGCTGCCGCAGACCGAGAACATCTTCCTCATCTTCAAGGACGGCTGGCACGCCGTCGAGACCGCCAGCGACAACTCGATGGTCGAATGGCAGTGGACGAAGAAGGAGGCGACGATCACGTTCCGCAACCCGCGCCGCGACGCGATCCTCTACTTCCAGGCCGACAACCCCGGCCAGGCGGCCACGGCCGCCCGCCAGGTGGAAGTCCGCCTCGGCGACCAGGTGCTGCAGACCGTGAGCCTGTCGGCCGGCGCCATGCCGGTGCACAAGATCCCGGTCAGCGCCGCCGCCATGGGCAGCGGCGAGATGGTCGAGATCCGGCTGGTCGTCGACCAGACGTTCGTTCCGGCCCTCGAGCCGGGCGCCACCGGCAACGACCCGCGCGAACTGGGCGCCCGGGTGTTCCACGCCTTCGTGCAGCCGGTCGGCTCGTAATCCCCACGGCTCCCGCACATGGAGTTCCGCTGCAGGCTGGGCACCGCGGGAGGGCAGATCGTCGAGGGCGTGTACGTCGCCCCGAGCGAAGCGCATCTGCGCCGGGAGCTCGAGGACAAGGGCTACCACGTCCTCTCGCTCGCCGCCCGCGGCGGGGTGCAGGGGCTGTCGTTCACGCGGCGCCGCACCGTCAAGCGCCACGAGTTCCTCATCTTCAACCAGGAGCTGGCGACCCTGCTCAAGGCCGGCATGCCGCTGGTCCAGTCGCTCGACATCCTGCGCCAGCGGCTGACCAATCCGGTGTTCAAGGCGGTGCTCGACGACGTCCACGAGAAGGTCCGCGGCGGCGTCGCGCTGTCGGACGCCTTCGGCGCCCATGCCGACCTCTTCTCGGGTGTCTACACCGCGTCGCTGGTCGCCGGCGAGCGCAGCGGCAGCCTCGACACCGTGCTGCGCCGGTTCGTCGCCTACTCGAAGGTGATCGACACCGTCCGCCGCAAGACCCTGTCGGCGCTGCTCTATCCCGCCATCCTGGTCGTGCTGTCGATCCTGCTGGTGGCGATCATCGTGGTCCGGGTGGTCCCGGCCTTCTCCGGCTTCTATGCCAGCTTCGATCAGGAGCTGCCGGTGGTGACCCAGATCATCATCGCGGTCTCCGACGTCGTGCTCGGCAACCTGTGGCTGCTGCTGGCCGCCGCCGTCGGCGCCGGGCTGCTCTTCGCCGCCTGGGTGCGCCAGCCCGGCCAGCGCGCGCGGTTCGACCGCTGGCTGCTCCGCGTGCCCAAGGTCGGCCCGATCGCCCACAAGTTCGCCACCTCGCAGATCGCCCGCACCCTGGCCGCGCTCATCGGCGGCGGCATCCCGCTCGTCAACGCCCTCGACACCGCCGCGACCTCGACCGGCAACCGCCACCTCGGTGCCGAGCTGCGCGAGGTGGCGGCGCGGGTGCGTGAGGGCAGGGGTTTCGCGGCGACGCTCCTCGAACGGCAGGTGCTGCCGGACGTGGCCATCAAGATGATCGAGGTCGGCGAGTCCACGGGCGCCCTGCACGAGATGCTGACCTCGCTGGCCGACTTCTACGACGAGGACGTCGAGACCGAGGTCGGCCGGTTCGTCACCCTGATCGAGCCGATGCTGCTCGTGTTCATGGGCGTGGTGATCGCCGGCGTGGTGCTGGCCCTCTACCTGCCGCTCTTCAACCTGTCCTCGGTGATGGGACGCTAGCCTGGCCATGGATCCGACGCCCGCGACCGACGCCTTCGACCCCGAGGCCCTCGCCGCCGCCGAGGAGTTCGTGCCGCCGCCGACCGGGGCCGGCCGCGAGGAGGAGGAGCGCCACGCCCGCCGTCTGGCCGAGCGCTACCGGCTCGAGTTCCTCGACATGGCGCTGTTCCGGATCGACCAGGAGCTGTTCCGCGCCATTCCCGCCGACCTGATGCTGCGCTACGGCTTCGTGCCGTTCCGCCGCGACGGCCGCGCCCTGGTCATCGTCGTCTCCGACCCGACCGACCTGCCGATGATCGACGAGCTGGCCGTGCTGCTCGGCACGCCGGTGCGGGTGATGGTCGGGGCCCGCAGCGCCATCGAGTCGATCCTCAAGAAGAGCGAGAGCTCGCAGCGGGTCCTCGACGAGGCCACCGAGGAATTCCAGATCCAGGTCCTCAAGGACGAGGACACCAGCGACGATCTGACCGTCGAGCGGCTGACCAGCGACAACAGCCCGATCATCCGCCTGGTCGACTCGATGATCTTCACCGCCATCCAGCGCCGGGCCAGCGACATCCACATCGAGACCCAGGACGACGCCGTGGTGGTCAAGTACCGCATCGACGGCGTGCTCCAGCCGGCCAGCCGGCCGATCGCCAAGCGGTCGCACAGCGCGATCATCTCGCGCATCAAGGTGATGGCCGAGCTGGACATCGCCGAGAAGCGCGTCCCCCAGGACGGCCGCTTCCGGCTGCGTGTGCGCGGCAAGACCATCGACTTCCGGGTGTCGATCATGCCGAGCGCGCACGGCGAGGACTCGGTCATCCGCATCCTCGACAAGCAGTCGATCAGCGAGCAGTTCACCGAACTGCGGCTCGACATCCTCGGCTTTCCCGACCTCGAACTGCGCCGCTTCCGCAAGTACATCCGCGAACCCTACGGCATGGTGCTGGTGACCGGGCCGACCGGGTCGGGCAAGACCACCACCCTCTACGGCGCGTTGGCCGAGATCCGCTCGGTGGAGGACAAGATCATCACCATCGAGGACCCGGTCGAGTACCAGCTGAAGGGCATCACCCAGATCCCGATCAACGAGAAGAAGGGGCTGACCTTCGCCCGCGGCCTGCGCTCGATCCTGCGCCACGACCCCGACAAGATCATGGTCGGCGAGATCCGCGACCCCGAGACGGCGCAGATCGCCATCCAGTCGGCGTTGACCGGCCACCTGGTGTTCACCACCGTCCACGCCAACAACGTCTTCGACGTGCTGGGCCGCTTCCTCAACATGGGCGTCGAGCCCTACCAGTTCATCTCGGCGCTCAACTGCGTGATGGCCCAGCGCCTGGTCCGCAAGATCTGCGAGAAGTGCCGCCAGCCGGCGGTGCTGTCGTCCGAGGCGCTGGCCGAGTCGGCGATGGACCCGGCGCTGGCCGGGCGCCACACCTTCTACGAGGGCGCCGGCTGCGTCGAGTGCGGCGGCACCGGGTTCAAGGGCCGGATGGCGATCTGCGAGCTGCTCGACCTCACCGATCACATCCGCGAGCTCATCCTCGATCGCAAGCCGATCTCCGAGATCAAGCGCGCCGCGAAAGACCAGGGGATGCGGTTCCTGCGCGAGTCGGCGGTCGACCGGGTCATGCTCGGGCTGACCACGCTGCGCGAGATCAACAAGGTGACGTTCGTCGAATGACGCTCCCCGCGTTCCTGCAGCAGGCGCCCCCGACGGTCGCCGTCGATATCGCCCCCGGCCGTGTCGCCGTGACCCGGCTCGACCGCCGCGGCGGCGGCTACGTCGTCGGCGGCTATGCCGTCGAGTCGCTGCCCGACGGGGCGGTGAGCGGCCAGCTCGGGGCCCCGAACATGACCGACCTGCGGGCGGTGGCGGCGGCGGTGGAGCGGGCCTGCACGGCCGCCGGGGCCCGCGGCGCCCGCGTCTGCGTCGTCGTGCCGGACTCGATTGCCCGGGTCAGCATCGTGCATTTCGACAACGTGCCGGCGCGGGCGGCGGATCTCGACGAGCTCATCCGCTGGCAGGTCAAGAAGACCACGCCGTTTCCCCTCGACGAGGCGGTGGTGGCGGCGACCCCGGGCGCCGCCGGCGGGAGCGGCCGCGACTTCGTGGTCACGGTGGCGCGGCGCGACGTCGTCGAGCAGTACGAGGACGCCTGCCGCCGGGCCGGCTGCCAGGCCGGGGTCGTCGACCTGGCCACCTTCAACGTGATCAACACGGTGCTGGTCGGCGAGCGCGCCACCCACGGCGACTGGCTGCTGGTGCACGCGACGCCCACCTACGTCAGCCTTGCGGTGCTGCGCGACGGCGAGCTCATCTTCTACCGGACCCGTGGCGAGGACGCCGAGGGGTCGATCGCCGACCTGGTGCACCAGACGGCCATGTACTACGAAGATCGCCTGCAGGGCCGACGGTTCGGCCGCGTCCTGCTGGCCGGTGGATCGACCCACGACGGCGCCGACGCGCTGCGCCGCGAACTCTCGGATCGGCTCGGGCTGGAGGTCGGCGCCGTCGACCCGTTCGCGGCGGCGGCGCTGACGGGCGGCCGCGGTTCGGCCGAGCTGGCTGACACCCTGGCGGCCGGCGTCGGGCTGGTGGTGCGCGAGGGGGTGGGCGGCTAGCCATGCTCCGCACCAATCTCGCCACCCGGCCGTTCTACAACGAGCGCCTCGTCCGCGTGCTCCTCATCGCGGCGCTGGCCGCCGCCGTGGCGTGGGCGGCGCTGAACGTCGCCACGGTCGTCAGCCTGACCCAGCAGGGGGCCATGCTGGCCGACCGGGTGCGCAGCGAGGACGTGGCGGCCAGCGGCGCCCGCGCCCAGGCCGACGCGCTGCGCGCGGCGTTGAACCCGGCCGAGATCGCCGGTGCGTCGCAGGCCGCCAACGAGGCCAATCAGCTCATCGCCCGACGCACCTTCTCCTGGACGACGCTGTTCAACCGCGTCGAGGCGACGCTGCCGCCCGACGTGCGGCTGGTGCAGGTCCAGCCGCAGGCCGACGACGAGGGTCGGCTGCTGGTGGCGCTGACCGTGGTGTCGCGGAGCATCGAGGACCTCGACACCTTCATCGAGCGCCTCGAAGCCACCGGCGCGTTCCACGGCGTGCTGTCCCGGACCGACGACGCGCTCGACGACGGCACCATCGAGTCGAGCCTGCAGGGCTACTACGTCCAGACGGCCAGCCCGGCGCCGGCGGCGTCTGACCCTCAAGGCACGCCGGTCCCCCCAGGCGTGGAGGGCAGCCGATGACGCAATCCCGCACTGCGCTCGCGCGCCGGGTCGTCGCCGAGCACCGGGCGTGGCTCTGGCCGCTGGGCCTGCTGGTGGTCGCCAATCTGCTTGCCCTCGGGCTGGCGGTGGTGCCGATGTCACGTTCGGTCGAGGCGGCCGAGGCGCGCGCGCAACAGGCCACGGTCGAGGCACGCGATGCCGCGGCCGCGCTCAAGGCGGCGACGGCCACCCGCGACGGCCGCGATGCCGCCGCGCGGGAGCTGGCCGTGTTCTATCGGGACGTGCTGCCGACCGATGTGTCGGCGGCACGCCGGCTGCTCCAGCTGCGCCTGGCCCAGCTGGCCCGCCAGCACGACGTCACGTTCGCCCGCGCCAACGCGACGCCCGAGTCGATTCGCGGCAGTTCGCTGGCGCGGCTGCGTGTCCAGGCCGAGTTGGTGGGACGCTACGACGACGTGCGTGCGTTCCTGTACGCGCTGGAGACCGCCGGCGACTTCGTGATCGTCGACTCGATCGTCCTCACCGAGGGCGAAGGACCGTCCAGCCCGCTGAACCTGACGCTGAACGTGTCCACCTACTACCGGGCGGGAGCCGATGCCCGCTGAGTGGCGCCGCCGCCTGCTGCTGGTCGCGCTGGCTGCGGTGGCGGCACTGGCGCTGTGGCAGTACGTCGGCACCGGCACCCCGGCCGCCTCGGTGGCGGCGGCGGCCCGCCGCGCCACGGCCGCGCCGCCGGCGCCGCCGGCCGACGTCCGCCTCGAGGATCTCGGCGCCCCCGCTCAGGCGCCCGGCGCGGCGTCGCGCAACCCGTTCGTGTTCGGGGCGCGGGCGGCCGCGGCGGCCGGCCCGGCCGGGCCGCGGCGCCAGTCGGCGCCGGCGGCCCCGGTGGTTTTCGCGCCTCCTGGCCCGGCGCCGCCGCCGCCGATTCCGTTCAAGTTCATCGGGCTGGTCGAAGGCAGCGGCGGCGGTCGGATTGCCGTGCTCAGCGACAGCCGCGGCCTGGTGGTCCACGGCGGTGAAGGGGCTATCATCGACGGACGGTTCCGAATCCTGGCCATCGGTGCCGAATCGCTCGACATCGCCTACGTCGACGGCCGCGGCCGGCAGACGCTGCGCCTCACCGGGCAGTAGCGTGGCGCACAGGGAGATCGCGTGGTGAGACGACGAGTGCAGGGGGTGCTGGTGGTGGCGCTCGCCGCGGCGTTGGCCGTCGGCTGCGGCGCCAGCCGCGCCTACCGCAGCGGCCAGCGCGCCGCCAACGCCCAGCAGTGGGACGAGGCGGTCGAGTACTACCGTCAGGCGCTGCAGGGATCGCCCGACAAGCCGGAGTACAAGATCGCCCTCGAGCGGGCGATGCAGTCGGCGGCGGGGTTCCACGTCCAGCGGGCCCGTGCCTTCGAAGCCGAGGGCCGCCTCGACGAGGCGCTGCGCGAATATCGGAAGGCGAGCGAGTTCGACCCGTCGAACCGCTCGGTGGCGAGCCGCGCCGCCGAACTCGACCGCGAGCTGCGCGAACGCCTGGAAGCGGCACGGCCGCGGCCGCCCATCGAGCAGATGCGCGAGCAGGCGCGGCGCAACGCCCAGGAGCCGGTCCTCAACCCGACGTCGAACGAGCCGCTCAACCTCCGCTTCGCCGGCGCCAGCCTGCGTGACGTGCTCAACTTCATCGGCAGTTCCACCGGCATCAACGTCACCTACGACCGCGATTTCCAGGATCGCAGTGTCACCGTGCAGCTGGAAGCGGTGACGCTCGACCAGGCCCTGCAGCAGCTGATGCTGTCGAACCAGATCTTCTACAAGGTCCTCAACGAGCGGACCATCATCGTCGCCACCGACAACACCGCCAAGCGCCAGCAGTACGAGGAGCAGGTCATCAAGACCTTCTTCGTGTCGCACGCCGACGCCACCGAGCTGGCCCAGCTGGTCAACACCGTGATCCTGGCGCCGCAGATGGCCATCCAGCCGCGCATCGCCGCCAACAAGACCGCCAACACGATCACCGTCCGGGCCTCGACGCCGGTGGTCGAGATCATCGAGCAGGTCATCAAGATCAACGACAAGCCGCGGGCCGAGGTGGTGATCGACGTCCAGATCCTGGAGGTCAGCCGCGAGCGGGCCAAGCGCTTCGGCCTGAACCTCACCGACTACGCCATCGGCGGCATCTTCTCGCCCGAGCAGAATCCCGGCGGGGCGCCCAGCACCGGCAACGGCGGCACGCCGACGACCACCGGGTCCGGGACGGCGCCGTCCAATGTCGGCTCGCCGCCGGTCTTCAACGCCAACACCATCTCCACCGGGATCAGCGCCGCCGACTTCTATCTGGCGGTGCCGGCTGCGGTGGTCCGCTTCCTGGAGAGCGACTCCCAGACCAAGACGGTGGCCAAACCGCAGCTGCGCGGTCAGGAAGGCCAGAAGGTCACCCTCAACCTCGGCGAGGAGGTGCCGGTGCCGAGCACCACCTTCACGCCGATTGCCGCCGGCGGCGCGTCGACCAACCCGCTCGTGTCGTTCACCTATCGCCCGATCGGCGTGATCGTCGAGATGACGCCGCGGGTCACCTATGAAGGCGACATCGTGCTCGACCTCACCGTCGAGAACAGCGCCCGCGGGCAGGATTCGAACATCGCCGGCCAGATCCTGCCGGCGTTCGCGTCGCGCAAGGTGACCACCCGGCTGCGCCTGCGCGACGGCGAGTCGAACCTGCTCGCCGGCCTGCTCCGCGAAGACGAACGGCGGTCGCTGCGCGGTTTCCCTGGCATCCTCCGCGTGCCGATCCTGCAGCAGCTCTTCGCCGACAACGACACCAACATCCGCCAGACCGACATCGTGATGCTGCTGACGCCGCGGATCGTCCGCTCGCATCAGCTGACCGCCAACGACCTCAGCCCGATCTACATCGGCACCCAGGGCAACATGGCGGTCGGCGGCCCACCGCCGATCTTCGGCGGCGGCGCGGCCGCGGGCGCCCCGGCGGCGCCGGCAGCGCCGGCGGCCCCGGTGCCGGGCAGCGGCCCGCCCGGCGCGCCGGTACCGCCCGTCGGCACGACCGCGCCGCAGGTGCCGCCCGGCAGCTCGCCGGTCCCCGGCACGACCACGACGCCGTTCGGGGTGCTGACGCCGGTGCCGCCGCCGACCCCGCCCCCGGCGCCGCAGAGCGGCATCGTCACCTTCCCGCCGCCCGACGCGCCGGCGCCGAGTCCGGCGGCAGCCGAACCGCCGGTCGCCGCGCCGGCGCCGACCACCCCGGCCGATGCCGCCGCGCCGGCGCCGGCCCAGGTGCTGCTCAGCCCGCCGGGCACCGAGTTCCGCGTCGGCGGCGGGCCGTACCTGGTGCCGCTGTCGATATCCGGCGCCACGCGGCTGTCCACGGTTTCGCTGTCGGTGACCTACAACCCGGCGGTGCTCCGGGTCCGCACCGTCACCGAGGGCAACCTGCTGCGCCAGGGCGGCGTCCAGGCGACCTTCACCCAGCAGATCGACGCGGCGGCGGGCCGTGTCGACGTCGCGGTGGTCCGGCCGGGCGACGTGCTCGGTGCCAGCGGGACCGGTGTCGTCGCCGCCCTGATGGTCGACGTCGTCGGCCCGGGCACCTCGCCGCTGGCGGTCAGCGGCGTCGGCACGGTCGCCGGCGGGGGTGCCGCCGCGTTGCAGTTCCAGTCGGTCACCGTCACGGCGAAGTAGGGGTGGACGTGCGAGCATCGGGCGGGCGAGGGGCGCACGGCTTCAGCTTCGTCGAACTGCTCGTCGTGACGACGATCCTGCTGATCCTGGCCTCGGCGATCCAGCCGCTGGCCCGCGTGACCATCCAGCGGCAGAAGGAGAGCGAGCTGCGCCACAACCTGCGCGAGCTGCGCCAGGCCATCGACGGCTACTACGACCTGGTGGCGGCGGGACAGGTGCCGGCAACGGAACTGAAGCCCGGCAACGAAGGCTACCCACCCGATCTCGAGACGCTGGTCGAGGGCGTGTCGATCGCCAATGACGCCACCGGCCGCAAGGTGAAGTTCCTGCGCCGGATCCCGATCGATCCGATGACCGGCGATACCGACTGGATGCTGCGGTCGTATCAGGACAAGCCGGACGCCACCCGCTGGGGCGGCCAGAACGTGTTCGACGTGCGCTCGACCAGCACCGGCACGGCGCTCGACGGCACCAAGTACAGCGACTGGTAGGACTCCCGCATGCGCCGTCTCGTCCGTTCCCGCGCCGCTGCCAGCGGCGGCTTCACGCTGATCGAGCTGATCGTCGTGACCGCGCTCATCATCGTCCTGACGACGATGGCGATGGTGTCCTACCAGAACAGCGTGGTCAGGGCCCGCGAGGCGGTCCTCAAGGAGGACCTGTTCCGCCTGCGCGACGCCATCGATCAGTACTACGCCGACAAGAACAAGTGGCCGCCGACGCTCCAGGACTTGGTGACCGACGGCTACGTGCGCGAGATCCCCAAGGATCCGATGACCGACTCGGCCGAGACGTGGCAGACCGTCGCCGCCGAAGCCGATCCGGCGTCCGGCGGCGGTGAACCCGGCGTCTTCGACGTCAAGAGCGGCTCCGACCGGATGGCGCTCGATGGCACCCCGTACGCCGAGTGGTGACCGACGCCTCGCCGCGTCAGGTCACGGTCACGGCGATCTCGCCGAAGCCTTCGTAGCCGTTGGTGGTCAGCACGCGGACCCGGACGACGTAGGTGCCGCCGGCCGAGTAGCGGTGCGAGGTGGTGAGGCCGGTGGTGGTCGTCGACTGGCCGTCGCCGAAGTCCCACTCGTAGATGCGCACCGGCCCGGTCACGGTCTGGTTGGGCGACACCGCGCTGGCGTTGAAGGTGACCACCCGCGAGCCGAGCGACACCGTCGGCTGGATGGTGACCGGGATCGTGATCTGTTCGGTGACCGTGACCGCGATCGACGTCGTCGCCGTGAAGTTGTTGACGTCGGTGGCGCTGGCCGTGATCGTGTAGGTGCCGGTGCGGGTGTAGGTGTGGGTCACCGTCGTCTTGACCAGCAGAGCGCCCAGGTTGCGCACCGTGCCGTCGCCGAGGTTGAGGACGAGTTCGCGGATGGCGTTGGCGGTCGTGCCCGACGGCGGCTCGAGGGTGATCACCGCCGGGATGAACACCTCGGCGAAGTTGCTCGTGCCGTTGACGCCGATCGTCACCGCCGGCGCGGTGCGGGCGTCGACCTCGACGGTCGCCGACGGCGCACTCGAGCCGCCGCCGACGCGCGCCGTGACCGTGGCCTTGACGTTGGTGGTGAGCTGCGTGCGCGCTTCGCCGGTCGTGTCGGTGAGCGCGGTGGCCTGCGACAGCTGCCCGAAGGTGGTGGAGAAGGTCACCGGCGCACCACGCAGCGGATTACCGCCGGTGTCGACGACGGTGGCGATGACCTCGGCGGTGCCACCGGTGGTCGGCACCGCCGCCGGCGTGGCCCGGACGCTGATGGCGCCGGCCGCCGCGGCCCCGACGAGAATCTCGAGGTCGTCCGACTTGGTGCCGCCGGAGAAAGCGCTGATCTTCGCCGAGCCCGACTGGCTGCCCGAGAGATAGCGGACGGTGACCTGGCCGTTGCTGGTCCGGGCCTCGCGCGGCTCGACCGTGCCGAGCGACGAGGTGAACGTCACGACGGTGCCGTTCTGTACCGGCGTGCCGGCCGATTCGATGACCACGGCGGTGAGTTCGGTGCTGCCGTTGGTGGGCAGGACGCTGACGCTGGAGACCAGGCGGATCGAGCTGTTGGTGGGCGCCAGCAGCGGCACCTTGTCGCAGGCGGCCGAGGCAAGAGCCACCGCGGCCAGCAGGACGGCGGCGGGCGAGGGTGATGACATGTGGCGGGCTGCTAACGATAATAGTTGCATGAATTTAGCCGGTCAAGGCGGGGACGCGCCGCGGCCTGGCGGCGGCGAACGGGGCTATGCCATGGCCGCCCTGCTCGTCGGCATGAGCATCATGGCCGTCCTGATGGGGGCGGCGCTGCCGGTCTGGAACAAGCAGGCACAACGGGAGCGCGAAGAGGAATACCTCTTCCGGGCCCACGAGTACGCCCGCGCGGTGATGAAGTTCCGCCAGCGGATCGCCAACACCAATCCGCCCTCGGTCGACGTGCTGGTCGAACAGAAATTCCTCCGGCGCAAGTACAAGGATCCGCTGACGGGGGAGGACTTCCAGCTGGTCTATCAGACGGCCGGCGCCGGCATCCAGCCGGGCGCGGGCACGGCGACACCCGGCCAGCTGACCCCGCCCGGCAGCGGCGGCACCGGATTCGGGCAGCTCGGTGGTGGCACCTCCACGTCGGGCAGCGGCGGCACGCCCACCGCCGGTGCCGGCGCGCCGGTGCCGGGGGCGGGCATCATCGGCGTCGTCTCCAAGAGCAAGGGCGACAGCATCAAGATTTACAACGGCCGGACGCGTTACGACCAGTGGGCGGTCACCTATCAGGACGTGAAGCCGGGGAAGGGACTGCCACCCGATCTGCTGCAGGCCCTGAACGCCACGGCGGCCGGCGCCAGCGGCGGGGGACTTCCGGGGGCCCAGGGCACGGCGCCGTTCGGCGGTGCGCCCGGCGCCGGGACCGCGCCGTTCGGCACGCCGGGCGGCCAGAATCCGTTCGGTGCGCCAGGCGGCCAGAACCCCTTCGGTGCCCCGGGTGGCCAGAACCCGTTCGGGGGTGGTGCCGCCGGTCCGAGTCCTTTCGGAACCCCGCAGGTGCCGCCCGGAGGGCTCGGGCAGCCCGTGCCTCAGGGCGGCGGGTCGGGCACGTCGCCCTTCACGCCGGCCTATCCCGCGCCGCCCGCACCGGGTGCCGGCGGGACGTTGTTCGGTCCACCGCCGAAGAAGGGGTAGCGGCTCGCGGTCAGGTCCCCGTGTCGAGGTCCGTGACCTCGGGCCCGCCGGGGTCGTCGACTCGAGGCAGCGCCCGGGCGACCAGCCAGGCGGCGATGGCCGCGACGACGAAGTACGGCACGGCCCGCCCGAGCGAGTGGAGCAGCGCGTGGCCGACGCCGAACAGCACCGCGTAAATCATCGCCGTCCCGGCGAGCCAGGCCGACAGCAGCGGACCCACCGGGGCCGGTGAGCGTCCGAGGCGCCGCGCGACCGGGCCCCACCCGGGTCCCGGCGGCGACACCTGCGTGTAGAACGCGTCGAGGGTGGCGTCAGGTTCTGGGGCGGTGAGCGCCGTGACCACGAGCCACCAGATCGTGGTCCACGCGACCACGGCGACCAGCGAGGCCGGGAACACCCAGTCGGTGGCCAGCCGCACCAGCGCGAAGCCGACGGCCGCGGCGATCATCGCGCTCACCTCCGACCACGCGTTGACGCGCCACCAGTACCACCGCAGCATCAGCACCAGGCCGATGCCGGCGCCCGACTCGAGGACGAACTCCCAGGCCTGGCGGATGCTCTCCAGGTAGAAGGTCACGACCGCCGACAGCGCCATGAGGCCGAGCGTGGTCGCCCGTGACACCGCGACGTAGTGGCCTTCGCTGGCCTCGACGCGGACGAAGCGGCGGTAGACGTCGTTGACCAGATAGGACGTGCCCCAGTTGAGCTGCGACGAAATCGTCGACATGTAGGCGGCGAAGAAGGCCCCGAGCAACAAGCCTCGCCAGCCTGGACCGAGATGGTCGCGCATCGCCAGCACGTAGGCCGCTTCCTTGTCGGTGGCCTCGGGGTACAGCACCAGGGTCGCCAGGCCGACCAGGATCCACGGCCACGGTCGCAGGCAGTAGTGCGCGACGGTGAACCACAGCGTGGCCGTCAACGCATCGCGCTCGCTGCGCGCCGACATCATCCGCTGGGCCACGTAGCCGCCGCCGCCGGGTTCCTGGCCCGGATACCAGCTGGCCCACCACTGCACGCCGAGATAGGTGAGGAACGCCCCCGCCGACAGCGACGCGGCGACGGCGGTGACTCCGGAGAGGTCGGGCACGAACGCCAGCGTCGGCTCGGGCAGCGCGGCGACCAGGCCGTCGAGGCCGCCGACACCGGGGGCGCGAAGCACGAACCACGCCAGGGCCAGCGTGCCGCCCATCGCGAAGGTGAACTGCAGGAAGTCGGTGACCACGACCCCCCACAGGCCGGCCAGGGCGGCGTAGATGCCGGTGACGGCGAGACTCACCAGCACGGCGGTGAGTTCGTTCCACCCGAGCATCACCGACAGCACCTTGGCCATCGCCAGGTTCACCCAGCCCATGACGACGCAGTTGATCGGCAGACCGAGGTAGAGGGCGCGGAAGACGCGCAGCGCCGCCGCCGGGCGCCCGTGGTAGCGGCGCTCGGCGAGTTCGACGTCGGTGACGATACCGGCGCGGCGCCACAGCCGGGCGAACAGGAACACCGTCATCATGCTGCCAGCCGCGGCGCTCCACCAGATCCAGTTGCCGGCGATGCCCTGCCGCGCCACGATCCCGGCCACCGCCAGCGGCGTGTCGGCGGCGAAGGTCGTGGCGACCATCGACGTGCCGGCGAGCCACCACGGCAACTGCCGCCCGCTCAGGAAGAAGTCCTGCACGCTCTGTCCGCCCTGGCGCGTGAAGAGCACGCCGGTGGCCAGCGAGCCCCCGAACGACAACGCGACGATCACCCAGTCGAGGGCGGTCAGCGTCATGCCGGCCACCCGCAGGCGACGGCGTCGTGGACGGCCCGGCGCAGGCGTCGGATGCCGTCGGCGTCGGCGGCGGTGGGATGGACGCGATTGGTGAGCAGGACGACGTAGGCCCCGCGCACCGGGTCGATCCACAGCGAGGTGCCGGTGAACCCGGTGTGGCCGATGGCCGCCGGCGAGAAGTGCGGCCCGCAGGACGACGTCGGCAGCATCGTGTCCCAGCCGAGCGCGCGTGAACTGCCCGGGACGTCGCCCCGGGTCGCGAAGCGGCCGGCGAGGTGCGACGGGATGCCGGCCGACGCCGCGGTGTGGCCACGCCACAGGTGCAGGTACCACCGGGCGAAGGCGCCGACGGCGGCCGCGGTGCCGAACAGGCCGGCGTGGCCCGCCGCGCCGCCGAGCGCGGCGGCGTTGGCATCGTGGACGTGGCCGACGAGCGTCCGGCCCCGCCACCGCTCGGCTTCGGTGGGGGCCACCGGACGGCGGGACCGGTCCACCGGTCCGAACCACAGATCCACCCCGGGCAGCGCCGCATCCCGCCAGGCGTCGAACTGCGCCCGCAACGACCGTCCGCTGACAGCGGTGACGATGTCGCCGAGCAGCATGTAGCCGAGATCGCTGTACTCGTGCCGGCTGCGCGGCGGGTAGGCGAGCGGCTCGGCGCAGATCGCCGCGCGGTAGGCGGCCGTGCCGGCGAGGCGTCGGAACAGCGGCCGGTGCGCCGGTAGACCGGCGCAATGCGCCAGCAGGTCGGCGATGGCGACCGTCTCGCGGCCGCCGCCGACGAATGCCGGGATGGCGTCGCTGGCCAGGGTGTCGAGCGTCAGGGCCCCCGAGGCCACCAGCTGCATCGCGATGGTCGTGGTCGCCATCACCTTGGTCAACGACGCCAGGTCGTACACCGTGTCCGGCGTCGCCGCGAGGGCGCCGGCGCCATAGGTGAGTCGCCCGGCGGCCGCGACCAGGGCGACGCCGTCGGCCGTGCCGACCTCGACGACCGCCCCCGGTGTGACCCGGGCGGCGATGGCCGCCTCGAGCGCGTCGCCGAGCAGACGGTGGGTCGTGGCGGTCATGCCGGCGGGGCGGCGGCGCGCCGCGCCAGCAGCCACGCCGTGCCGCAGGTCGTCAGCGCGCCGACGAACACGTACCACGTCCAGGCCAGCGGCGTCGCCGCCCACACGACCGTCATCGTCAGCAGGCCGGCAGCCATGCCCGCCAGGGCGTCCGGCTCGCGCACCGACGGCATCGAGGTGGCGATCACGAAGGCCCCGAGCACGGCGCCGGAGGCGAACGAGAGCACCGCGAGTCCGGCGTCCAGCACCGAGCGGTCCATGAACTGCGCGGCCAGCGCCACGGCGAGCTGCACGACGCCCCAGGCCACGGTGATGCGCCGCGAGACCCGCACCAGCGTCGCCTCGTCGGGCGCCTGGCGGACCTGCGGCAGGTAGAAGTCGGTGACGGTGGTCGCGGCCATGGCGTTCAGCGACGGCGACAGGGCCGCGGCGACGATCGCGGCGACGATGAACCCGGCCAGCCCGGACGGCAGCTGGGTGACGACGAACGTCGGCAGGATCTCGTCGGTGCGCCCCAGCGGGCCGGGCAGCGCGACGTGCTGGTAGAACGTGTAGAGCATCACCCCGATGGTCAGGAAGAGCGTGAACTGCGCGAAGACGATCACGCCGCTCAGGACCAGGCCGGTGGCGGCGGCGCGGGCGCTGGTGGCGGCGAGCAGGCGCTGGACCAGGAACTGGTCGGTGCCGTGCGTCGCCAGGGTGAGGGCGACGCCGCCGAAGAGCCCGGTCCACAGCGTGTAGATCGTCGCCGGGTCGGTGCTGAGATCCCACATCGAGAACTTGTCGGCGGCCCCGCCGGCGCGCACGACCTCGGCCCACCCGCCGGGGATCATCGCCAGCAGGTACCAGGCCACCGCCGCGGCGCCGGCGACGTAGACGAACATCTGCACGACGTCGGTCCAGATCACCGCCGCGGCGCCGCCGCGCACGGTGTAGACGATCATGATGGCGCCGACGATGAGCGTGGCCCAGGTGGTCGGGACGCCGGTGACGACGCCGATCACCAGGGCGGTGGCGAACAGTCGAATGCCGTCGGCCAGCGACCGGGTGACGAGGAACAGGCCCGCCGACAGCCGCGTCACCCGCAGGCCGAACCGGCGCTGCAGCAGCTGGTAGGAGGTGACCAGCTCGCCGCGGAAGTAGGCCGGGATGAAGAGCGCGCTGACCAGCACCCGGCCGATCACGTAGCCAAGGGCCAGCTGCAGGAACGTCATGTTGCCGGCGTAGGCGGTGGCCGGGATGCCGATGAACGTGAGCGTGCTGGTCTCGGTGGCGACCACGGTGCAGCACACCGCCCACCACGGTACCGAGTGGCCGCTCAGGAAGTAGTCGCGCGTGGTGTGCTGGAAGCGTGCGAACCACGACCCGAACGCGGTGATGGCGGCCAGGTACAGAGTGATGACGGCGTAGTCAAGAGGCGCCAGCACGCGCGGCCAGTATAAGCTCGCAGGGTGCAGGTGCTCGGAATCGACGCCGGCGGCAGCAAGACGGTCGCCTGGCTGGCCGACGGCGACGGCCGCGTCGTCGGCGAAGGCCGCGGCCGTGGTGCCAACCTGCATCACGCCGGCGAACTCGGCACCGAGAAGGTGCTCTACGAGGTCATTCGTGGCGCGATCGGCGAGGGCGGTGAGCTGCCGCGGGTCGTCTGCGTCGGCATGGCGGGGATGGATCGCGCCGACGACCGCGACCTGGTGACCGGGATCCTGCGGCGCCTCGGTTTCCGCGGCCAGCTCCTCGCCGTCAACGACGCCCTCATCGCGCTGGTCGCCGGCGCCGACGCCGACCCGGGCATCGTCCTGGTCGCCGGCACCGGGTCGATCGCCTACGGCGTCGGTCCCACCGGCATCGCGGCGCGGGCCGGTGGGTGGGGCGAGGTCTACGGCGACGAAGGGTCGGCGTTCTGGGTGGGGCGGTTGGCGCTGGCCGCCGTGGTCCGGGCCAGCGACCGCCGCGGTCCGCAGACGGCGCTGACGCCGCTCGTCCTGCGCCACGCCGACACCGACCGCATCGATGGCCTGGTGGCGCAGGTCTACGCCCGCGCCGACCGCCGCCAGGCTATCGCGGCGATGGCCGGCCTGGTCGCGCGCGCCGATGCGGACGGGGACGCCGTGGCACGGGAGATCCTCGCGGCGGCGGCCGACGAACTGGCGCTGGCGGCCCGGTCGGTGGCCGAACAGCTCGGCATGCGGGGCGAACGGTTTCGCGTCGTGCTGTCGGGCGGACTGTTCAAGATGGCCCCGGTCATGGCCGGTCTGGTCGACCGCCGGATTGCGGAAGTGGCGCCGCGCGCCGTCACCGGGGTGCTGACCGACGAGCCGGCGCTGGGCGCGGTGCGTCTGGCGTTGCGGGCGGCGGCCGGTCGCCTGCGCCTGCCGGTCTACGCGGCGGCGCCGGCGCGAACGTGATGCGCGTCGCGGTGCTCGATTCGCCGGCTGCCGTGGGCGAGCGCGCGGCGGCGCGGGTGGCGGCGCTCCTCGCCGGGGTTCCGCGGCCGGTGCTCGGCCTGCCCACCGGACGGACGCCGGTGCCGATGTATGCGCGCCTGCGCGACGCCGGCCTCGACTGGACCGGGGTTCGCACGTTCAACCTCGACGAGTTCGTCGGTCTGGCGCCGACCGCGCCGGGCAGCTTCCGGCGCTATATGGACGAGCAGCTGTTCGGCGCCGTCGGGCTGGCACCGGCGCAGGTCGGATTCCTCCGCGGCGATTGCGCCGACGCGCTGGCCGAATGCGCCCGCTACGACGCCGCCATCGAGGCGGCCGGTGGTCTCGATCTGCTCGTCTGCGGCCTGGGCGCCAACGGGCACATCGGCTTCAATGAGCCGGGGCCGGCGTTGTGGGGACCGACCCACGTCGCCGTCCTCCAGCCGGGCACCCGCGCCGCCAACGCGGCCCTGTTCGGCGGGGACGTCGAGGCCGTGCCGGCGCGGGCGCTGACCATGGGCATGACCGCGGTGCTGCGCGCCCGATCCATCGTGGTGCTGGCGACCGGGGCGGCGAAGGCGGATGCCGTGGCCGCCATGGTCGAGGGGCCGCTGACCACGCAGCTCCCGGCGTCGTGGCTGCAGGTGCACGGCGCCGTCGAGGTGCTGCTCGACCCGGCCGCCGCCGCCGCCCTCGCCGTCCCGGCATCGCGGCGCTGAGCGCCGGCGGCAGGCGCGCTCAGGCGCCGGTGCTGCCGCTGGCCAGCAGATCGCGCAGACGCGACTCGATGTCCTCGCCGATCGCGTCACGCAGCCGGTCGTGGGAACGGCGCAGGCGGCTCAGCGCTTTCTGATAGGACAGCCCGGTCTTCTGCATCACGATCGCCGCCTTGACGTTCCAGTGCGCGCGCTTGAGGAGCGCGTCGGCGGCATCGGCGTCGAGGCCGGTGACGATGTGCACCATGCGCCGGGCCCGATCGCGGAGTTTCTCGGAGCCGGTGCGGACGTCGACCATGAGGTTGCCGTAGGTCTTGCCGATCAGCACCATCGCCGACGTGGTCAGGGCGTTCAGCACCAGCTTGGTGGCGGTGCCGGCCTTCAACCGCGTCGATCCCGCGATCACCTCCGGACCGACGGCGGGGGCGATGGTCAGATCGACGAAGCTTTGCAGCTCGGTGTGCGGGTCGCAGGTGACGAAGATGATCCGCGCCCCGACCTGGCGGGCGGTGGTCAGCGCTCCGCGGACGAACGGCGTCATGCCGCTGGCCGACACGCCGACGACGACGTCCTTGCGCGTCGGGTCGACCCGCCGCGCCGCCCGGGCCCCCTCTTCGTAGTCGTCTTCGGCCCCTTCCTTGGCGCGCAGGATCGCGGTCTGTCCGCCGGCCATGATCGCCTGCACCAGCGCCGGATCGGTGCCGAAGGTCGGCGGCATCTCGGCCGATTCGACGATGCCGAGCCGCCCGCTGGTGCCGGCGCCGACAAAGACGATCCGCCCGCCCTTGCGCAGCGCCTTGGCGAGCATGTCGGCGCCGACGGCGATGCGGTCACGTTCGCGGTGAACGGCCGCCAGCACCTTCTTGTCCTCGGCCAGCATCAGGTCGACGATGCCGGCGGCCGTCTGCTTGTCGATGGCGAGGGTGGCGGGGTTGATGGCTTCGGTGGGGAGCGACTGCCACTTCGAGGAATGAGGCATCGGAATCTGCGGCCTGGCCGCACGCCAAACCCGCATGCTAGTCCTCGCTCCGGAGCGTGTCAACGAAGCGGCGGACGGCGCGTACAATGCTCGAACGTGGCGATGATCGACCGCTACCTCGCCCACCTCGAACTGGAACGCCGGGTGTCGCCGCACACGAGCGATGCCTATGCCCGCGATCTCGCCGTGCTGGCCGGGTTCGCTGCCGGCACCGGCCGCGCCGTCGAGGCCCTGGGCCGCGGCGATCTCGAGCAGCTGGTGCGCGGCCGGATGGCCGAGGGGCGCTCGCCGCGGTCGGTCGGCCGGCTGGTGGCGGCGCTGCGCGGCTTCTATCGCTACGCGGCCGCCGTGGTGCCGCTGGCCGAGAACCCGGCCGCCGATCTCGCCGCCCCGCGCGCCTGGCAGGCGCTGCCCAAGTTCCTCACCGTCGAGGAGGTCGAGGCGCTCATCGCCGCGCCGGACGTGACCACCGCCCGCGGCGTGCGCGACCGCGCCCTCCTCGAGCTCCTCTACGCCACCGGGCTGCGGGTGTCGGAACTGCTGGCGCTGCTCCCCGCGCACGTCGACCTCGACACCGGCGTCCTGACCTGCTTCGGCAAAGGCCGCAAGCAGCGTCTGGTGCCGTTCGGCGAGGCGGCGGCCGACTGGCTGCGGCGCTACCGGGACGACGCCCGCCCCCGGCTGCTCGGCGGCCGGACGGCAGCGCGTCTGTTCGTCAACGCCCGCGGTGGCCCGCTGTCGCGCATGGGCTTCTGGAAGGTGCTGCGTGGCTACGGGCTGGCCGCCGGGATCGCCCGGGCGATCTCGCCGCACGTCCTGCGCCACTCCTTTGCGACGCACCTGCTGGAGCGGGGTGCCGACCTGCGGGCCATCCAGATGATGCTCGGCCACGCCGACCTGTCGACGACCCAGATCTACGCCCACGTGCTCGACGAGCGGCTGCGCGCCGTCTACGAGCGCTTCCACCCGCGGACGTGACAACCGCACCGGGCCACACCGGCCGCCGGCTGGCCGCGCTCGCGGCACTCGCCGCGGTGACCGCCGCGTGGGCCGCCTGCCCGCCGGCGCCGGCGTCGGCAGTGGGCCCGCGCCCCTCGACCCACGTGCCGGTGGCGCTGCACGTCCACACGATCGAGTCGGATGGCACCGGGACGCGCGAGGTCGTGGCCGCGGCGGCGGCGCGGGCCGGCGTGGCGGCGGCGGTGCTGACCGACCACGGCGACGGCCGCCGGTCGCCACGACCCCCTGCCCATGTGGGCGGCGTCCTGCTGCTCGACGGCGTCGAGATCAGCACGTGGAGCGGCCACTACGCGGCGCTGGGCGCCGCGCCGGCACCGTATCCACTGGGCGGGGAGCCGCGCGCCGTCGTCGAGGATGTCGCCCGCCTGGGCGGCTTCGGGATCGCGGCGCACCCGGGTTCGGCCAAGGACGACCTGCGGTGGCGCGACTGGGACGCGCCGATCGACGGGATCGAGTGGCTGAACGGCGACAGCGTCTGGCGCGCCAGGCCGCGCCGTCTGTGGCGGACCGCCCTGGGGTATCCCTTCCGGCCGATCCAGGCACTGACGGCGCTGGTCGAGCGCCCGAGCTTCGAACTGGAGCAGTGGGATCGCCTGACCACCCGCCGGCCGGTGGTCGGCCTGGTCGCCCACGACGCGCACGCCCGCCTGGGACTGCGCGGACTCGGCGAACCGTACGGCGACGGTCTCGCGGTGCCGCTGCCCGGCTACGACGTCGTGTTCGGCAGCTTCGTCAACGTGGCCGTGGTCGCGGCGCCGCTCACTGGCGAGGCGGTATCGGATGCCGCAGCGGTGAGCGGGGCACTGCGGCGCGGCCGCGTCTATGCCGTGCTCACCGGGATTGCCCCGTCGGGCCGCGTTCACTTCGAGGCCACCAGCGGCGCGGCCCGCGCGACGATGGGGGAACACCTGGTGCCGGTCGGCGCCGTGTCGTGGAGGTTCCGCGCCGATGTCCCGGCCGGTGCGGTCAGTGTGCTGCTCTGCGAGGGACGGGAAGTCGCCCGGGCCGCCGGTGGACGACTGGAGTGGCAGCATGCGACCGGCCCCGGCGCCTGCCGGGTCGAAGTGCGGGTCGCCTGGGACGGTGCCGAGCGGCCGTGGCTGGTGACCAACCCGATCTACGCACGTGCGGTGCTGACGGTGGCGGCGCCCGCGACCCCGCCGGTGCAGCCGCTGGCAGTGGTGGGGGAGGGCGGGCCGGCCGCCTGGGCCGTCGAGACCGCCGCCGACGCCACCGCCCGGGTGGCGTCGGGCCCGGATGCGACGCTCGACTTCGAGTGGCGGCTGGGACCGGCCGCCGACACCTTCGCGGCCATCCAGACGACGGCCCCGCCCGGGCTCGCGTCGGCGACGGCGGTCATGCTGCGGGTCGCTGCCGATCGGCCGCGCCGTCTGTGGGTACAGCTGCGGGCGCCCGACGGCGGGGGACAGCGGTGGGGCGCATCGTTCTACGCCGACGAGACGCCGCGCGACGTCACCGTGCCGATGGCGGCGATGGTCCCGTTCGGCGACGCCGCGACGACACGGGTGGCGCTCGATCGGGTCACCGCCGTGCTGATCGTGACCGACACGGTGCACGCGGTTCCCGGCAGTGCCGGAACGATTCGCCTGGCGGCGTTGCGGCTGGCGCGCTGACGGTCAGGTGCGGACGGTGAGCAGCAGGTAGACGGCGCCGGCGCCGAACAGCAGGTTGGGGGCCCACGCCGCCAGCAGCGGCGGCATCGCCCCGCCGGCGCCGAAGGCGGCGAACACGCTGATCAGGGTCCAGTAGACCAGTGCCAGCACGATGCCGGCGCCGATGCCGTACAGCGCCCCGCGCCGGCCGGTGGTGACCGCGAACGGCACGCCGATGAGGGTCATGACGAGGGTGACGAACGGGAACGCCACCTTGCGGTACAGCGCCACCTCGTCCTCGCGGACGTCGTAGCCGCTGGCCCGCAGATCGGTGATGTAGCGACGCAGCTGCCCGTAGTTCATCTGCGACGGCGGCGGCGCCTCGGTGACGAAGGTCTCCGGCGGGTCGAGCGCGACGGCGCGCTCCTCGAAGCGGTCGTAGTCGTCCACCGCCATGTCGCGGTCGAAGGTCCGCAGCCATCCGGCCCGGGCCAGCCAGCGGGTCGGGTCGTGGGCCTCGCCCGGGTCCGCGGTCGCGGTCCGGGCGAACAGCCTGGCGACGACGCGGCCGGCGTCGTCGTCGGCGAAGCGGAGCATGGTCACGCCGTTCAGGACCTGCTGGCGGGTGTCGTAGAACTGGTAGTTGTACAGGGCGCCGTCGGCACCGGTGAGCCACTTGCGGTTGAGGACGTCGAAGGTGCGCGGGCTCTGGCCGCGGATCAACCGGTTGAGCTCGCTGGCGCGGCGGTTGGCCGGACCGAGGATGCGTTCCTCCAGCGCGAAGAGCGCCGCCGCGGCGACGCCGGCGGCGGCCAGCAGCGGGACCGCCGTGCGGTAGAGGCTGATGCCGCAGGCCCGCATCACCACCAGCTCGCTGCTCTTGGTCAGCGCACCGATGGTCACGACCGCGGCGAGCAGCACCGCGATGGCGATGATGTAGTAGACGAACTGCGGCGTCGCCCACCAGAAGTAGGCGAGCAGCATGCCGATCGTCGCCGTGCCCTTGACCAGGCGCTCCGAGAGGTCGATGAAGGTCGAGATGTAGAACAGGCCGGCCATGCCGACCAGGCAGAGGACGAGGATGCGCACGTAGAGCATGCCGACGTAGAGGTCGAGCAGCGTCGGGCGCAGCCAGGTGAGGTCGGGCACCCGCGAGACCAGTGAGGCCCGGGTCAGCGCCCGCCAGCGACCTCCGACGGCGGGCAGCACCGGCAGTCGCAGCGTCCGCCGCCGGCCCGGCCCGATCCGCCGCCACAGGGCGATGGCACCGGCCAGGCCGAGCAGGAGGTTGGGCAGCCAGGTGGCCACCCACGGGGCGACGTGCTGCCCCTTGGCCAGGGCCTGGCCGAGCAGCATGACCGCGTAGTAGACGAAGATCACCGCGACACCCAGCATGAAGCTGACCAGCTTGCCGTCACGGCGCGAACTGGCGCCCAGGGCGACGCCAATCAGCGCGAACACCAGACAGGCCGCCGGGATCGAGAACTTCTTGTGGATCTCCATCCACGGGCTGTGGGTGGACTGGCCGTCGGCGGCCAGGCCGTCGGCGCGGGCGCGCAGTTCGGCGATGGTCATCTCGCGCTCGCCGCGGGCCGGGCCGGCGCGCGGGAACACGCTCTCGGGGTCGAGCGACACGACGTTCTCGGCGAACTGGACGACTTCGTAGCCGTCGGGGTCGCGCGGCGACGTGGCGTGGCGGGTGCCATTGGTCAGCACCATCTGGATGGTGCGGGCCTGGCGATCGACCAGCATCCGGCCGCTCTCGGCGAGGAAGATCACCGGGTGCTCGGGCGTGCGGGTGTCGGCGGCGAGGACGCCGCGCCAGCCGCCGCTGGCCGGCACCTCGCGGACATAGACGACGAAGCCGGGGAAGTCCTCGAAGAAGACCCGCGGTTTGACCTCGCCCTCGGCGCGATCGGCGACCAGGCGGGTGGTGATCTCGCGGAAGGTCTGGTTGGCGTCGGGGATCGCCCACAGCATCACGTACGACGTCGCCGCCCAGCTCGTCACGCCGACCAGCAGGGCCGGCCGCAGCAGGCGCAGCGGGCTGATGCCGCAGGCCAGCAGCGCGACGATCTCGCGGTCGCCGGACATCCGGCCCAGGGCCACCAGCAGACCGACCAGCACCGACATCGGGATGGTCAGCCCGAGCGCCTGCGGCAGCAGAGTGACCATCACCTGGGCGACGATCAGCCACGGCGCCCCCTTGGCGATCATCGTCTCGGCCTGAGCGATGATGAAGGGGATGATCAGGATGAAAGTGAGGACCAGCAGCGCCAGCCCGAAGGGCGCAAGGGTCTCGCGGAGGACGTACCGGTCCAGCGTGCGCATGCGCGGCTGATCGCCGATTGTACCAGGAGCGCATGACCGCCCCCCTCGTTCGCGTCGCCCTGCTGTGGCACATGCACCAGCCGTACTACCTCGACCCGTGGACGGGCGAGTCGATCCTGCCGTGGGTGCGGCTGCACGCGCTCAAAGACTACTGGGGCATGGTCACCACGGTGACCGCGGTGCCGGGGATGCGCGCCACCTTCAACCTGGTGCCCTCGTTGGTCGAGCAGGTCGAGGCCTACGCCGCCGAGCGCACCTGGGACCGCCACCTGGTCGTCGGCCTCACCGACGCCGCCGCGGTGGCCGACGACGACGCGGCGTGGTTCATCCGCGAGGCTTTCCACGCCCACGCGCCGACGATGGTCCAGCCGTACCCCCGCTATGCCGAGCTGGCCGCGCGGGCCGCCCGTGGCGCCACGTTCTCCGTCGCCGACCTGCGCGACTTGCAGGTGTGGCAGAAACTCGCCTGGGTCGACCCGGAGGTCATGGCGGCCGATCCGCGGGCCCGGCGGCTGGTGGGGAAGTCCCGTGACTTCGACGAGGCGGACAAGGGCGAGCTCCGCGCGCTCGAGCTCGACCTGCTCCGCCGAATCATTCCGGCGTATCGCGAGGCCGCGGCGCAGGGGGCCGTCGAGCTGTCGACGTCGCCGTACTTCCATCCGATCCTGCCGCTGCTGTGCGACTCCGCCGCCCACCTGGCGGCGCACCCGACGGCCCCGCTGCCGGACCCGCCGTTCCGGCGTCCCGACGACGCCGCCGAGCAACTCCGGCGGGCCGTCGCGGCGCATCGCCGCTGGTTCGGCGCCGTGCCGTCGGGCGTGTGGCCCTCGGAGGGCAGTATCTCGGACGCCGCGGCGGCCGAGATTGCCCGCGCGGGATTCCGCTGGGCAGCCACCGACGAGGAGATCCTGGTGCGCTCGGCCTCCGATGAGCCGCTCACGCCCGGCGCCCGCTGCCGGCCGCACCGTCTCGAGACGTCGGCTGGCCCGCTGCACGTGCTCTTTCGTGACCACGCGCTGTCGGACCTGATCGGGTTCACCTACCAGGGGTGGGCGACCGAGGCCGCGGTCGGCGACTTCCTGACGCGGGTTCGTGAGGCCGGCCAACGGGCCGTCCGTGACGGCGTCGCCCACCCGGTCGTCCCCGTCATCCTCGATGGCGAAAACGCCTGGGAGCACTATTCGGGCGGCGGCCGCCCGTTTCTGCGGGCGTTGTACCGCGCGCTCGTCGAGGCCGCCGACCTCAGGCCGGTGACGATGCAGGAGGCGTCAGGCCTGCCACCTCGTCAGCTTCGCTCGATATTCGCCGGGTCGTGGATCAACGCCGACTTCGGCATCTGGATCGGCCATCGTGACGACCGCCGGGCCTGGGAACTGCTCGGCCAGGCCCGCGCCCGGATCGACGCCCGGCCCGACGTCACGGCGGAGGCCCGGACCGCCGCCCTGGATGCCGCCCTGGCCGCCGAAGGCAGCGACTGGTGCTGGTGGTACGGCGACGACCACTCGTCGGCCCACGACCGCGAGTTCGACGCCCTGTATCGGCGGCACCTCAGCCGCGTCTATGTCGCCCTCGGCGAAGCCGTTCCGGACGCGCTCCATCGCAGCGTCATCACCACCCGGCGCGAGCCGGACGAGCACGTTCATCCGGGACCCGTGGACGGCACGGGCGACCCGCGGTCGTACTTCGCTACGTCCGGGGCCGTCGGCCTCGAGCGGGCCTCGGGCACGATGCACCGGATGTCGCGCGGGCCGATTCGCGACGCGCGGATCGGCCTGACGGCCGACGGTCTGGCGGTCTCGGCCGACGTCGATGCCGACGTGCCGCTGAGCCTCGTCCTCGAACTGCGGCGGACGCCGCTCGAAACGCCGTCGACATGGCCCCTGGCCAACGGGGCCGTCCGCGTCACCTGGGCCGAACTCCGGGTGAACGTGAGGGAGACGGTCCACCTGCGCCTGGTGGCGAGGGACGGCGCCGGGCACATCGTCCAGTCGGTGCCGGGCGATGGCACGGACCGGGTGCTGGACGTGCCGGCGGGCACCGTCAACGGACACCGCTGGCGCGCCTGACGGCGCGACGGCCTCGAGCGCCAGGGGAATCGACCCACAGATCATGCACAGCCTGGTTTCAGGCCCAAAACATCGTGGGTCCGATAATATATATTATGTAAACTTAGCGAAGAATCTGGGCCCTTCGTGTCGTTTCAGCGGACGCCTGGACCCATGGGCCCGAACTGCCGGATCGCCTTGCTCAGGTATTGCGCAGGTCGTCGAGGATGGCCTCGAGGGCGCTGATCACTTCGTCCTTCGACGCGTTCTTCTTCGCGAACGTCAACCGCAGGTTGTACGCCTTGGTCGGCGGACGGAAGCTGAACACGAACGCCTTCGGGCGGCCGGCCTTGGGCTTGTCCTGTTCCTTGCGGAGCTGTTCGCGGGTCGCGCCCTGGGTGGCGATCTTCTCGACCAGCGCCAGCATCTTCTTGTGGTCGCCCTGTCGGGCGATCTGCAGGAGGATCGACTTGCTCGAGATATCGGCCAGCCGGCACACCTTGCGGACCTCGGCCGGGATCGCGGTCAGCGACAGCGACTCGGTGATCGCGGTGCGCGACTTTCCCAGGCGCTTGGCGAGATCCTCGTGGGTATAGCCACAGCGCTGGCTGAGGCTGTGCAGCGCCTCGGCTTCTTCGAACGCGGTGAGGTCCTTGCGCTGGATGTTCTCGACCAGGGCCAGCTCGAGCATCTCGGTGTCGTCGACGTCGCGTACGACGACCGGGAGCTCGGTGATCCCGGCGCGAATCGCCGCCTGATAGCGGCGCTCTCCGGCGATGATCTGGTAGCGCGCGCCGCGCTGCCGCACGATCAACGGCTCGATGACGCCTTTTTCGGTCAGCGAGGCGACCAGGTCCGAGAGGTCGCCCATCGCCTGCCGCGGCTGGTCGGGGTTGGGATCGACATGGTCGATCGGCACCATTCGGCCGACTGGCGGCGCCGCCGAGGCGGCCAAGGCCTCGACGTAGTGGGCGTCGTGACGCATCTGCAGGGCTTCCGGGAGGCCGCGTTTAGGCACGGTCAATCACCTCCTCGCACAGGCGGTAGTACTCACTGGCCCCCGACGACTCGGGCGCGAACGTGAAGATCGACTCGCGATACGCCGGGCTTTCCTCCAGCCGCACGCTCTTCGAGATCACGGTGTTGAAGACCTTGTCGCCGAAGACCTTGCGGATCTGCTCGCGGATGTCGCGGCCGAGGGCCGTGCGCCGGTCGTGCATCGTGATGACGACGCCGAGGATCTTGAGCGCCGGGTTGGGCCGTTGCCGGACCTTCTCGATCGTCTCCAGCAGGTCGTCGGTCCCCTCGAGCGCGAAGTAGGACGACTGGATTGGTATGAGGAGGTGACTGGCGGCGACCAGGGCGTTCACCGTCAGCAGGCCGAGTGCCGGGGGGCAGTCGATGACGACGTGGCTGAAGCCCTCCAGTGCCGCCAGCTGGTCCTTGAGGCGAAACGGGGCATCCAACTCCCCCACCAGCCGGGATTCGAGCTTGGCGAGCGAGATGCGCGCCGGGGCCACCGAAAGGTTCGGCAGAGCGGTTGGCCTGACGATCGACCCCAGCGACACCGCCGGGTCGATGAACACGTCGTACATGCCCTTCTCGATCTCGCGGAGGTCGAGATATGACATGCTGCTGTTGGCCTGCGGATCGAGGTCGATGAGCAGCGTGGGCTTGCCGCGCAGCGCGAGAGCTGCGGCGAGGTTGAGCGCCGTCGTCGTCTTGCCGACGCCGCCCTTCTGGTTCGCGATGGCGAGGATCATCTCGGTTGCGGCCACCCAGCGGTGGGCAGCCGGAACCTCGGAGGGGATGCCGAGTGGCGTCATTCTAGGAGCGCCGCTTGGGTCCGTCAAGCGGCAGCCGCCGGCACCCGCGCGGAATTGCCGAAATTGTCACGTGTAAGTCGTTGAAGATGTGAGAGATCGGGGAAATGTCGGCCGGCCGACATCGGCACGCTCGACCGGCGGCAGGAAGCCAGGGCTCTTGGCTTCGCCCTAGGGTAATGCCGTGCAGCGCCGAGCAGTCGGGCGCCAATCTGTGATCAGTAAAGGCAGGTTCTTCGTTAGCCGCTAGCCGCTACATCTTGTACTTGCCGAGGTCGTCCGGGTCGAGGCTCTCCAGCCACTGGTGCAGCCGCTCGCCGTCGACCTTCTCGTGCGCCACGTCCAGCGCCTTCGCGCTGTCGATGACGTGCGGTTCGACGAGGATCGGTGCCCGCGTGCGCAGCGCCAGCGCGATGGCGTCACTGGGGCGGGCGTCGATGGCCACGGGGCCCGACGGGGTCGTCAGGTGAATCAGCGCGAAGAAGGTGTTGTCCTTGACGTCGCACACGACCACCTTCTCGACGGCGGCCTGGAGATCCTGGATGACGTTCCTGAGCAGGTCGTGGGTCATCGGCCGGGGCGTGTGGACGTTCTCGATCTGCAGCGCGATGGCGTTGGCCTCGAACACGCCGACCCAGATGGGCAGCACGCGCTGATCGTGCTCGTCGCGCAGAATCACGATCGGCATGTTGGTCACCGGGTCGACCGTCAGGCCCTTGATCGTCATCTCGATGAGCATGTCCAGCCTCGCGTTCTCAGGCGACGGTGCCGGCGCGGCGCGACGCCGCGACCGGCTGACCCCAGACGCCGAACGCACCGGTGCGCTCGATGTGCACTGGAACGAACTGGCCGAGCCACTCCGGTTCGCCGGGGAAGTTGACGACGGTGTTGCCCGATGTGCGCCCGGCCAGTTCCCAGGCGCGGCGGCGGCTGGTGGTGTCGACCAGCACCTCGACGGTGCGTCCCAGGGTCTGCGCGTGCAGCCGTGCCTGGATGTCCTTCTGCAGTTGCTGCAGGACCACGATGCGGCGGGTCTTCTCCGCCTCGGGGACGTCGTCGGCCATGCGCTGCGCGGCGAGCGTGTTCGGTCGGGGGGAGTACTTGAACGAGAACATGCCGTGGTACTGCGCCGCCTCGGTCAGCGACAGCGTCTGCTCGAAATCCTCGACCGTCTCACCTGGGAACCCGACGATCATATCGGTCGACAGCTGGATGTCCGGCAGGGCGTCGCGCAGCCTGCCGACCAGGTCGAGATACTCCTCGCGGGTGTGGCGACGCCGCATCGCTTTGAGGACGGACGACGACCCTGACTGCACCGGCAGGTGCAGGTGCTTGCAGACCTTGGGCAGATCGCGCAGCGCGGCGATCAGCCGCGCCGAGCAGTGCCGCGGATGCGGGCTGGCGAAGCGGATGCGGTCGATGCCATCGACGCCGTGCACCGCCTCGAGCAGCGCCGGGAAGTCGCAGGCCGGATCGTCGGGCGCCTGGTAGTGATTGACGATCTGGCCGAGCAGCTGCACCTCGCGCCGGCCGCTGGCCGCCAGCGCCGCGACTTCGGCGAGGATCTCGCGCTTGCTGCGCATCCGCTCGTGCCCGCGGGTGTACGGCACGACGCAGTAGGCGCAGTAGTCGTTGCAGCCTTCGACGATGGTGACGAAGCCCTTCACCGGGTCGCCGCGGCGGGTCAGGCCGAACGGAAAGGTCGGCTCGTCGTACGGCGTCGCGATGTCCACCAGCGCCTCGGCCCGCGGCACGGCATCGCGACGGGCGGCCGCTTCCTCGACCAGCATCGGCAGGAGCCGGGCCCGTTGGGTGCCGACCACGACGTCGACGAGCGACGAGCGGGCCAGGACCTGCCCGCCTTCCTGCTGGGCGACGCAGCCGGTGACGGCGACCATCGGGGCGCGGCCACTCCGCTGTCGCAGGCCCTTCAGGTCGCCCAGGCGCGTGTAGAGCTTGTCCTCGGCCTTCTCGCGGACCGAGCAGGTGTTGATGACCACCAGATCGGCGTCCTCGTCGGCATCGGTCGGTTCGAATCCGGCGGCTTCGAGCAGGCCGGCCATCCGCTCCGAATCGTGCACGTTCATCTGGCAGCCGTAGGTTTCGATCAGGTACTTCCGCGCCATACCGTTATCGTACTTTCGCTTTCGCCCTGGAGCCAGTTTCGCCTTTCGCTTTCGCCCCGGGCTCCCCTTTCGCTTTCGCCTGCTCGAGCAGCTCGCGGGCGCCGGCCAGCAGCTGGGGCGTCGGCTGGCCTTCCCCGCCCATCATCCGCGCCAGTTCCTGCTCGCGGGCGGCACGATCGAGCCGGGCGACGGTCGTGACCGTCCTGGGGCCGCGGACGTGCTTGGCAATCGCGAAGTGCGTCGCCGCCTGGGCGGCAATCGGCGGCAGGTGGGTGATGCACAGCACCTGGGTCGTGGCGCCGAGGCGGCGCAGCTTCTCCCCCACCACCGCGGCCGTGCGCCCGCCGATTCCGGCATCGACCTCGTCGAAGACCATCGTCCGGCGCGGCTGGCTGCCCGCACCGAGCATCTTGAAGGCCAGCATCACCCGCGACAGCTCCCCGCCCGAGGCGATGCGGGCCAGCGGCTTGGCCGACTCGCCGACGTTGGGCGCCAGGAAGAACTCCCCGCGATCGATGCCCCACGCATGCCAGGCGCTGCGGGCCTCATCGGTGACCAGGCGGATCTCGAAGCGCGTCCCGGTCATCGCCAGTTCGCCGAGCTCGCGCTCGACCGCCCGCGCCAGGCCGGGTGCGGCGGCGCGACGGGCGGCCGACAGCGCGCGGGCGGCACGCAGGAAGCGGTCGTGAGCGGCGGCCACGGCGTGCCCGGCGGCGTCGCGGTGTCCGGGGCCGGCATCGAGCGCGGCGCGCTCCTGCTCGAGCCGTTCGCTACGGGCGATGACCTCGGCCAGCGTCGGGCCGTGCTTCCGTTTGAGCCGCTCGAGCAGGGCCAGTCGGTCTTCGACCTCCTGCAGGCGCCCTGGCGACGTGTCGAGGCGCTGCTGGTAGTCGCGGAGGGTGAGCGCAAGATCCTCGAGCTGGGCCTTCAGGGCCTCGCGCGCGGCGGCGTGCGGCGCGAACGTCGGGTCGATGGCGGCCAGCTCCCCCACCCGCTTCCAGACCTGGCCGAGCGTGGAGAGGGCGGCCGCCTCGTCGTCGTAGAGCAGGGCGTAGGCTTCGCCGCAGAGGGTGTGGAGACGGCCGGCATGCCGCAGGACCTCCCGCTGCTGCGCCAGCGCGTCGTCCTCGCCGGCGATCGGCCGCGCCTTGCGGAGCTCGGCGAGCTGGAAGTCGACCAGCTCCAGCCGGGCTTCCCGCTCCCCGGCGTCCATGGCGGCCCGCTCCAGGGCCTGCTCGGTCTCGGTCACCATCGCCCATGCGGCCGAGACGGCCGCCGCCTGTGGCTCCAAGTCGGCCCACGCATCGAGCATCGGCACATGGGTGTCGGGGTCGAGCAGCAACTGGTGCTCATGCTGGCCGTGCAGTTCGACCGATCGCGCGACGATGTCCCGCAAGGCCGCCGCGGTGGTGAGCTGGCCGTCGACGAAGGCGCGGCTGCGGCCCTGGGCGGTGATCTCGCGCCGGACGGCCAACTCTCGACCGTCAGGAGTCTCGAACAGGGCTTCGACCGACGCGACGTCCTCGCCGGTCCGCACCAGATCCTGCGAGGCGCGACCGCCAAGCAGCAGTCCGACCGCGCCGACCAGCATCGACTTGCCGGCGCCGGTCTCGCCCGTCAGGACGTTGAACGAATGTTCAAACTCGACCGATACGGATTCGATGACCGCGAGATTGCTGATCGCGAGGTAGCGCAGCATCGGGTGGGTCGTCCGGGGGAGGTGGACCGCCGGTATGGGACCGGAAGTGCCATTCTATCATGAGTTTGACAGAATTTCTCAGAACGTGCTACGGTTGCACACTCGCGCTGTTCCCAGCGGCGCATCACTCCCTGTCGGTGGAGGTGTGTCGTTGCGCACGTCTGGATGGCTGTTCCTGGCCCTGCAACAGGTCCAGGACGCGGAGGCGCCCGTTCGCGGCGCCGTCAGCATCGTCAACCTGATCGCCGATGCCAGCCCGGTGTCCAAAGCGGCGCTGGCCGTGCTGGTCGCCTTCTCGGTGGTCTCCTGGGGCATCATCCTGTCCAAGGCGCTGTCGCTCTCCCAGGCCGAGCGGCAGACGCGGTCGTTCCTCGAGGTCTTCCGCAAGAGCGCCAAGTTCTCCGAAGTGCAGGGGGTCTGCAAGTCGCTCGAGCACAGTCCGCTCGTCGGCGTCTTCCAGGCCGGGTATGCTGAGTTGAACCTGCAGTTGCGGTCGGACGCGAAAGCGGCCGGCAGTCCGACGTCCACCCCCCCACGTCCAACCTTGAAGAGCCTGGCGGCGCTCGACCGGGCACTGCTCCGGGCGTCGTCGGCGGAGGTGAACAAGTTGGAGCGCCGGGTGACCTTCCTCGCCACCACCGCCAGCCTGGCGCCGTTTGTCGGGCTGTTCGGCACGGTGTGGGGCATCATGACCGCCTTCGCCGGCATCGGCGCCCAGGGGTCGACCGATCTGGCCGTCGTCGCTCCCGGCATCGCCGAAGCGCTGGTGGCGACCGCCGTCGGCCTCTTCGCGGCGATGCCCGCCGTCTACTTCTACAACGCCTTCACCGCCCGCGTGAAAGTGCTGGCCTCCGAGATGGACGACTTCGCGCTCGAGTTCCTGAACATCGCCGAGCGCCACTTCGGGAGCTGATGCCATGCCCAAGGTGATGGCCCAGGCGAGCGGCGGCGGCCGGCACCAGCGCGGCCGGCGCGTGACCACGTCGCTGGCCGAGATCAACGTGATCCCGCTGGTCGACGTCATGCTGGTGCTGCTCATCGTCTTCATGGTGGCGGCGCCGATGCTGCAGAAGGGCGTCGAGGTCAACCTGCCGGTGGCGGCCCGCGCCGCGCGGATGAACGACACCCGGCTCTATGTGACCGTGCCGCTCTCCTACCGCACCGACAAGCGCGTCTTCCTCGACGACGAGAGCATTCCGCTGACCGCGCTCAGCGAGCGCATGCGGCAGGCGATGGCCCGCGCCGAGGAGCGCGAGGTGTTCCTGCGCGGCGACGGCGGCGTGCAGCTGAACGAGATCACCGAGGTGATGGACCGCCTCAAGGCCGGCGGGGTCGAGCGGGTCGGCATCCTCACCCAGCCGGCGCCGGCGCGGGGGCGCTAGCAGGCCGATGGATGCGGTGAGCCAGGTCCTGGCCGGCCGATCGGTTGCCGACGACGCCGTCGGGCGCATGCTCGCGGCGTCGCTGGCCGGGCACGTGGTGCTGTTTGCGCTCGTGCTGCTGGTACCGGCCAGCTGGATGAGCGTCCAGCGCGCCGCGCCCGAGTCGGTCATGACGGTGACGCTGGGCGGGCCCCCAGGGCCACAGAACGGTGGTCGCGTCGCCGAAGGCGGGCGGACGGTCCAGCAGGTCGCGCCGCCCGAGGTCCGCCCCGTACCAGTGCGGCCGCCGGTAGCCGCGGCGCCCGAGATGGTCGAGCCCGTGAAGGCGCCGCCGAAGAAGACGCCGCCCAAGACGCCGCCGCCCAAGGTCGCACCGAAAGTGACGGCGCCGGCCGCCAAGGTCACCACCGGCGCCCAGACCCAGCGGGGCGACACGGTGACCGAGACGCGCGGCCAGGGGTTCGGCGGCCTGTCCTCCGGCGCCGGCGGCGTCGGCGCCCAGCTTGACGTGGCCGACTTCTGCTGCCCGCAGTACCTGGCGACGATGCAGAGCCGCATTCGCGACGTGTGGGAGAGCCGCCAGGCCTCGCTCGGCACGACCATCGTACGGTTCGTCGTCCAGCGCGACGGCACCATGGCCGACGTGCAGGTCGAACGCTCCTCGGGCAATGCGACGCTCGACCTCATCGCCACCCGCGCGATCCGCCTGGCCCGACAGCTGCCGCCGCTGCCGGCCGAGTACCCCAACCCGACGCTGACCGTCCACCTGACGTTCGAGTACCAGCGGTGATTGCCATGCCTCGTCTTCCTCTCGCCCTTTCCGCCGCGGTGGCGGCCGTGGCGGTCGCCGTGTCCGCGCAGGCGCCGGCCACGCCGGCCTCGCAGCAGCCTCAGCCCCAGCAGCCGAGCGCGGTCGGCCTGACCATCACCAGCGACGTCGGCGCCACCCCGCAGATCGCGGTGCCGGACTTCATGGCGCCGGGCGGCGACAAGGAGACCGTCGAGATGGCCCGGGTGCTCGCCCAGGTGCTGTTCGACGACCTGTCGTTCGAGCGCGAGTACGACCTGGTGCCGCGCGACACCTACGCCTCGATCCCGCCGGCGCGGTCGTTCGCCGAGGCGCCGTTCGATCGCTGGCGCGAACTCGGCGCCGACGCGCTCGTGCTGGGCAGCCTGACCCGCTCGGGCACGTCGCTGAAGGTCGAGATGCGGTTGTTCGACGTGCGCAGCCGCCAGCAGGTGCTGGGCCGCGAGTACAGCGGCTCGGCGGGTAACCCGCGGCTCTACGCCCACACGATGGCCGACGAGATCCACCAGACCCAGAGCCAGCTGCGTGGCGTCGCCCGCACCAAGCTGACCTTCTCGTCCGACCGCGTCGGCGGCCGCGCCGAGAACACCGTGCAGGATCGCAACGTCAAGGAGATCTTCATCAGCGACTACGACGGCGCCAACCAGCGGCGGGTCACGGTCAACCGCCAGCTCAACGTCTTTCCGAGCTGGTCGCCGGACGGCCGGGCCATCGCCTACACGTCCTACCGCCGCGGCTATCCCGACATCTTCATCTCGCTCATCTACCAGGGCACGATGGAGACGCCGACCAACGGCCAGGGCCAGAACTGGCTGCCGGTGTTCTCTCCCGACGGCACCCGCATCGCCTTCACCTCGAACCGCGACGGCAACTCGGAGATCTACGTGATGAACCGCGACGGCTCAGCGGTGCGGCGGCTGACCAACCATCCGGCGATCGACGTGACGCCGACCTGGTCGCCGTCGGGAGCGCAGATCGCCTTCACGTCGGACCGCACCGGCACGCCGCAGATCTGGGTGATCAGCGCCGACGGGCTCAACCTGCGGAAGCTGACCTCGGAGTCCTACGCCGACCGGCCGACGTGGTCGCCGGCACCGTACAACGAGATCGCCTACGCGGCGCGCACCAGCGCCTACTACGACATCAAGATCTTCGAGGTGACCACCGGGAACACCCGGCAGATCACCTTCGGCCAGGGCACCAACGAGAGCCCGGCCTGGGCGCCCAACGGCCGCCACCTCGCCTTCATGTCGACCCGGGCCGGTCGGGCCAGCCAGATCTTCACGGTCGGCCGCGACGGCAAGGACGTGCGGCAGGTGACGCGCGAGGGCAACAACTTCACGCCGAACTGGTCGCAGTAGGCCCCGCCCCCGGGGCGAGTTGACGGTGCCGGCCCCGGTGGCCGGGAACAGGAGCATGCTGATGATGCGGATGGGATGGAAGCAGGTCGTGGGGGCGGCCGTGGTCGTGGCGATGGTCGCCGCGGGGTGCGGCAAGAAGCCGGCACCGGTGGAGCGGCCGATGCCGCCGCCGGCCACCGGCACCGAGATGGGGGAAACCCCGGCGCCGCCGCCGCCGCCGGCCCCGATCGACGAGCCGCCGGTCGTGCCGCCGCCGCCGCCGGCCGATGCCATCGGCAGCAAGGACCTCGATGCCCTGAACCGCGAGTCGCCGCTGGCGCCGGTCTTCTTCGCGCTCGACAGCTTCGAGCTGAGCGCCGACGGCCGGGCCGTCCTGCAGGCCTCGGCGCAGGTGCTCCGCCAGCAGCCGACGTGGCAGGTCACCGTCGAAGGCCACTGCGATGAACGCGGCACGGCCGAGTACAACCTGTCGCTCGGGGAACGCCGGGCGATCGCCGCCAAGACCTACCTGGTCTCGCTGGGCATCGCCGCCGAACGGCTGCGCACCGTCAGCTACGGCAAGGAGTTCCCGTTCGATCCCGGCCATGACGAGTCGGCGTGGTCGAGGAACCGCCGGGCGCATTTCGTCATCACCGCGAAGTAGCCGCCCCGGCCGCGAAGCGATCCTGTATGCTGACGCAGAGGGGCATGATGACGGCGAGAGCGACCGGTGCGGCGGTGCTGGCGGCGATCCTGCTGGCCGCGGCGCCGGCTCAGGCGCAGCGGCGCGAGCTGCAGCAGATGGCCGCCGACCTGCGCATCCTGCAGGAGCAGACCCAGCTCCTGCAGAATGCGGTGACGACGCTGACCGACGCGCTGAAGGCGGTCAACGCCCGCATCGACGAGCAGATGGCGGCGACCCGCAAGAGCTTCGCCGACAGCAAGCTGCAGACCGACGCCATGGGCAGCGACATCCGCGTCGTCCGCGAGCGCGTCGACGACACCAACGTCCGCATCACGTCGTTGTCGCAGGAAGTCGAGGCGCTCCGATTGGCGATTCCGCCGATGCCGATCTATCCGCCGGTCACCGACCCGACCGCCACCGGCGATCCGCTGGCCGCGGCCGGCGCGGCGGGCACGCCGGCGCCACCGCCGGCCGAGACGACGCCAACGCCGGCGCCCCCGCCCCCGCTGGCGCCGTCGCCGGGGTCGCCGACCCGGCTCTACGACATGGCGTGGGCGGATTACACCGCCGGCAGCTACGACCTGGCGATCGAGGGCTTCACCAGCTACGTGCGCTCGTTCCCGAAGAGCGAGTTCGCCGACAACGCCCAGTACTACATCGGCGAGAGCTACTACCAGCGCGGCCGCTGGCCCGAGGCCGTCGACGCCTTCACGCGCCTCATCTCCACCTATCCGCGCAGCGACGTGGTCGGCAACGCCTACTACAAGCGCGGCCAGAGCTACGAGCGGATGAACCAGCCCGAGCAGTCGCGGGCCGACTACGAGTTCCTGATCAAGACCGCCGCCGACACCGATCCCGGACGGCTGGCCAAACAGCGGCTCGACGCGCTCAATCGCGCCCGACCGCAATAGCCGGGGTACCGGCGCCCGCCGGCGTCGGCGCCGGCGCTCTCCCGAGGACGACGACGACAATGGGCAGCGTGAACAAGGTGATCCTGGTCGGCAACCTGGGCCGCGACGCGGAGGTGCGCTTCACGCCGAGCGGCGCCCCGGTGGCCAGCTTCAGCATCGCCACCACCGAGAACTGGACGTCGAAGGACGGCCAGAAGCAGGAACAGACCGAGTGGCACCGCATCGTGCTGTGGGGCAAGACCGCCGAGACGCTGCAGCCCTACCTGACCAAGGGCAAACAGATCTATCTCGAGGGCCGGCTGCAGACCCGGCAGTGGGAGAAGGACGGCCAGAAGCACTACACGACCGAAGTCAAGGCCGACAAGGTCGTGCTGCTCGGCGGCGGCCGCGGCGGCGATCGTGGCGATCGCGGTGACGGCGGCGGCTACGGCGAGCCGATGGGCCAGCCGGCCGCGGCAATCACCGACGACGACATCCCGTTCTAGCTCCCGCACCGCGGATTGCCGCGGTGCCCGGCTCGAACGGCTCGAAGCCGCCAGCCCCTAGCCGCCGCTGGCAGACCGCTACGTCCCCTGTCTTCCGTAGCGGTCTTCCAGCCTGACCACGTCGTCGGTCTCCGGCGTCGACACCTCGAAGACGTCGCTGTCCTCGAGCGCCGTCATGCGGTGCACGGTCGGCGGCGTCACGTGCACCGCGTCACCCGGGCCCAGTTCGCGGCCGACCAGCGTCTCGCCCTCCTGGCGCTCGAACAGGATCTTCCCGGACCACACGAAGATGGTCTCGTCCTTGCGGTTGTGGTACTGCAGGCTGAGCGCGTGGCCCTTGTTGACGTGGATCACCTTGCCGACGTACCGGTCGGTCACGGCCCACCACAGTTCATAGCCCCACGGCTTCTCCACCCGCTTCAACGTCTCGGTCACTGCGCCTCCTCGATCGATTGCCCATAGCGGCCGGCGTCGCTGCGTTCAGCGACCCGGCTTCGGTCCCAGGTTCGCCGCCGCCAGCGCGTCGAACAGATGCTGCTCGACGTCGGCCGCCGTCGGCAGCGCCAGCGCTTCGCGGGCGATGCGCCGGGCCTCGACGGCGGTCAGATCGGCGATGACCTGGCGCGCCACCGGCAAGGCCGTCGCCGTCATGCTGAACGCGGTGAAGCCCAGGCCGATCAGCAGGCCGATCAGGGCCGGGTCCGACGCCATCTCGCCGCACACCGAGGCGTCGATGCCGGCCCGGCCGGCGGCCCGGCGGACCAGCCGGAGCAGCCGGATGACCGCCGGGTGCAGCGGTTCGTAGAGATCCGACACGCGCTCGTCGTTGCGGTCGACGGCGAGGGTGTACTGGATGAGGTCGTTGGTCCCGATGGTGAAGAAGTCGGCCTCGACGGCGAGCAGATCGGCGGCCAGTGCCGCCGACGGGACCTCGACCATCGCGCCGACGGGCACCGCCGCGGCACCGAGCTCGGCGCGGACGTCGGCGAGCAGGGCCCGGGCGCGCCGCAGCTCCTCGACCGACGACACGAAGGGGAACATGATCCGCAGGCGTCCCGCCGGCGCGGCGCGCAGCAACGCCCGCAGCTGGGTGCGGAGGATGGCCGGCCGGGCCAGGCCGAGGCGCAGCCCGCGCAGGCCGGGCCGCGGATCGCGGCGTTCCCGCCCGCCCCACGGCGTCGGCGGCCGCTCGTCGAGGTCGAAGGTGCGGATCGTGACCGGCCGCGGCGCCAGCGCGGCCAGCAGGTCCTGGTAGAGGGCGGTCTGCTGGTCCTCGCCGAGGCGGTCCGGGGCGAGCCCGGCGAGCAGGAACTCGGAGCGGAACAGGCCGACGCCGTCGGCGCCGGCGTCGACCACCGCGGCGACGTCATCGAGGCGTTCGAGGTTGGCGTCGAGGCGGATGGCGACGCCGTCGGCGGTGGCGGCGGGGCCCTCGGCGCGGTGGCGCAGCGAGGCCGGCGGCGTCCGCCGCCGGTCGGCCTCGGCGCGTGATCGGACGATGTCGTCGGGCGATGGCGCCACGTCGACCTCACCGGCGGTGCCGTCGACGATCACCACCTGGCCGGGCCTGACCCGCTGGCTGGCGTCGTGCAGGCCGACCACGGCCGGCACCTTCAGCGACCGGGCCAGGATCGCGGTGTGATGCGTGCGGCCGCCGGCGTCGGTGGCGAAGCCGAGCACGCGCGACCAGTCGAGCTGGGCTGCCAGCGAGGCGGTGAGGTCGTCGGCGACCAGCACCACCGGGCCGTCGACCTCGCGGAGCCGCTCGGCCGCCGATCCGCCGTCGCCGCCGCGGCGCAGGTTCATGCGGACGCGGCCGGCGACGTCGGCCACGTCGCTGTCGCGTTCGCGCAAGTAGGGGTCTTCGACCGAGGCGAACACCGCGCACAGCTCCTCGTAGGCGCGGTGCACGGCCCAGGCGGCGTTGACCCGCTCGGTCTCGATGAGCTCGCGGGCGCGGCCGAGGAAGAGCGAGTCGTCGAGGATGAGGCGCTGGGCGTCGAAGAGCGGGGCCAGGTCGTGGCCGACGCCGCCGGCCAGGCGATTGCGGATCTCGATCAGCTGGGCGTGGGAGCGCTGCCGCGCCTGCTCGAGGGCCGCCACCTCCTGGGCGACACGCTCGGGCGGAATCGGCACCCGCACCACCTCGGTGCGCTGGGTGATGACGACGGCGCGGCCGACGGCGAGGCCGGGCGACACGCCGAGGCCGGTCAGTCGCTCCACGTCTCTTCCCCGAAGCCGGTCTTGACCAGCGCGGCCAGCGACGACAGGGCGTCGGCCTCGTCGATGCCGTCGGCGCTGATGGTGATGACCGCGCCGCGCGCCGCGGCCAGCAGCAGGATGCCCATGATGCTCTTGCCGTCCACCTGGCGGCCGTCGCGGGCGACCCGCACCTTGGCGCGGTAGCGGCCGGCGAGCTGGACGAAGCGGGCGGCGGCACGGGCGTGCAGCCCGAGCTTGTTGACGATGGTCACCTCGGTCGTGGTCACGGCGTCCCCTGTCCTCCCGGGCCGCCGTGGAGGAGATCGGAGGCGACCCAGATTGCGTTGCGTCCGTGTTCGCGGATCTGCCGCGCGGCGTCGAGCACGCTCGAGGTGTCGCGCAGCCCCGCCAGCTTGATCAGCATCGGCAGGTTGACGCCGGTGACGACCTCGACCTTGCCGGCTTCGAGGAAGGTGATGCCGAGGTTGGCGGGAGTGCCCCCGAACATGTCGGTGACGATCAGCACGCCCTCGGGACCGGTCACCGCGGCGATGGCCTCGCCGATCTCGTGGCGGGCGTCCTGGACGTCCTCGTGCCAGCCGATCGACACGGCGACGACGTGCGGCAGGTCGCCGACGATGGTCTCGGCGGCGTTGACCAGCTCGGTGGCGAGCTGGCCGTGGGTGACGACGACGACGCCGATCATGGGCGGCCCTCCCGGCCGATGTCGCGATGGCGCGTACGGGCGGTGACCTCGGCGACCGTGCCGGTCGTCCGTCGCAGCGCCTCGGCGACGTACACCGAGCGGTGCCGGCCGCCGGTGCAGCCGATGCCGACGGTGACGTAGCTCTTGCCCTCGGCGACGTACTGCGGCAGCAGGAACTTCATCAGCGTCGTCAGCCTGGCAACCAGCTGGCCGGTCGCCGGCTGGCGCTTCAGGAAGGCGGCGACGGCGGCGTCCCGCCCGGTCTGCGGCCGCAGTTCGGGCACGAAGTGCGGATTGGGGAGGAAGCGGACGTCGAACACCAGGTCGGCGCCGAGCGGGAGCCCGTGCTTGAAGCCGAAGCTCTCGTAGGTGAGGACCAGCCGGCGGCGGCGGCGGCGGTCCGTCGACATCGCCAGGAACACCTGGCGCAGCTCGTGCACCGTGAGGTCCGACGTGTCGACGATCTCGTCGGCCATGGCGCGGATGCGGGCCATCCTGCGCCGCTCGGCGGCGATGGCGTCGGCGATTGGGTCGGCCGGGGCGAACGGATGGGGCCGGCGGGTCTCGCTGAAGCGCCGGTGCAGCACGGCGTCGCTCGCCTCGAGGAAGATGAGCGACGGCGGCACGTCGGCACTGGCCCGCAGGCGGGTGAAGGCCGGCGCGAACGAGGTCAGGAACCGCCGCGCGCGGACGTCCACCACGACCGCCACCCTGGCCAGCGCCTCTTCGTCGCGGTGGAGCGCGTAGAGGTGCGGGAGCAGCGCCAGCGGCAGGTTGTCGACGCAGTAGTAGCCGAGATCCTCGACGGCGTGGATGGCCTGCGACTTCCCCGCCCCGGACAGCCCGGTGATGACCAGGAAGTCGGCCCGCGACGGGCGGACGCCGAGGCGCGGCCGCCGGCTGCTCACGCCGCGCCTCCGCCGTCGATCTCGTCGCCGTCGTCCTCCAGCCCGGCACCGATGCGCTCCAGACGCTCGTCGAGGGCGTCGACGAACGCCCGCGCGGCGTGGACGCCGCGGGCCCGCAGCAGCTGGTTGCGGGCCGCGACCTCGACCAGGATGGCGACGCTGCGGCCCGGCGCCACCGGCATGGTGACCTTGGGGATCTGCAGGCCGAGCAGGTCGTGATGGGCGTCGTCCAGGCCCAGCCGGTCGTAGTCGCGGGCGGTGTCCCAGCGCTGCAGTTCGACCACGAACTCGACGCGCTTCGAACTGCGGGTCGCGGCGACCCCGAACAGATCCTTGATGTTGATCAGTCCCAGGCCGCGGATCTCCATGAAGTAACGCGTCGGGCCGGGCGAGGTGCCGATGATCACGGTCTCGGCGCGCCGCCGCACCTCGACCGAGTCGTCGGCGACCAGGCGGTGGCCGCGGGTGACCAGGTCGAGGGCGCATTCGCTCTTGCCGATGCCGCTCTCCCCCACCAGCAGCACGCCGAGGCCGAGCACGTCCATCAGCACGCCGTGGATCACCTCGCGCGACGCCAGGTGGTCCTCGAGGATCGCGGTGAGCTTGCCGATCGCCACCGGTGTCGACACGCTGGTCCGCAGCATCGGCACGCCGGCGCGGTCGGCGACGACGGCCAGTTCGGCGGGCAGCGGCAGGGTGCTGGTGGCCAGGACGCAGGGAATGCCGCTGGCGAAGGACCGGCTCAGGGCGTCGAGCCGGGGCCCGGCGTCGAGACTCTGCAGGTAGCGGATCTCGCTGTCGCCGTAGATCAGCACGCGGCCCGGCCGCAGGTACTCGTGAAAGCCGGCCAGCGCCAGCCCGGTCTTCTGGATGTACGGACTGGTGATCTCCCGGTCGAGGCCGGCGGCGCCGGCGACCAGCTCGAGCGGGAGTCCGGGGACGTCCTGGCGGCTCCGGAGCAGGCTTCCCACCGTGACGACGGGCGTGGGGGGCATGTCGAGCGGGAAGGGGCTAGTACAGCACCTTCCGCTGGTTCGAGGTCGGGATGCGCAGCTCCTCGCGGTACTTGGCGATGGTGCGTCGCGCCAGCACCAGGCCCTCGCGCTGCAGGATGCTGACGATCTTCGAGTCGCTCAGCGGCTTGCGCGGGTCCTCGGCCTCGATGATCTTGCGGATCCGCTGCTTGATCGTCACCGACGACACGGCGTCGCCGAACGAGCTGCTGATGCCGCTGTGGAAGAAGTACTTCATCTCGAACACGCCCTGCGGGGTGTGCATGTACTTGTTGGTCACCACCCGGCTCACCGTCGACTCGTGCATGCCGATGTCGTTGGCGACGTCGCGCAGCACCAGCGGCCGCAGGTGCTCGATGCCGTGATCGAGGAAGTCGCGTTGGAAGTTGATGATGCTGGTGGCGACCTTCTGGATGGTCTTCTGGCGCTGCTCGACCGACTTGAGCAGCCAGCGGGCGGCGTTGAACCGCTCCTTCACGTAGGAGCGGGTGTCGGCGTCGGCCTGGTCCTTGTCGAGCAGGCGTTTGTAGGAGGAACTGATGCGCAGCTGCGGCAGGCCGTCGTCGTTGAGGACGGCGACGTACTGGTCGTCGACCTTGACGACGTAGACGTCCGGCATCACGTATTCCGGCGCCCGGGCGTTGTAGCGCGCCCCTGGCTTGGGGTCGAGGTGGCGGATGACCTCGATGTGCTCGCGCAGGTCGTCGATCGACAGCCCCATCTTGCGCGACAGCTCGGGAATCTGGTGGTTCTGCAGCAGGCGCATGTGCTCGGCGACGATGCGCTCGGCCGGCGTGCCCTCGAGCCCGAGGTGGCGCAGCTGCAGGGTCAGGCACTCCTGGAGATCGCGGGCGGCGACCCCGGTCGGGTCGAAGGTCTGGACCAGGCGCAGCGTCTGCTCGACCTTGTCGATCGGCCACGGCCCCATCTGGGCGATCTCGCTGACCGAGGCGACCAGGATGCCGTCGTCGTCGAGGTTGCCGATGATCGCGCTGCCGATGGCCCGCTCGTCGGGGTCGTCGGTCTTCAGCGACAACTGCCACTCGAGGTGGTCGGTCAGCGACGACGAGGTCGACAGCGTGTTCTCGATGGGCGGCAGCTCCTTGACCTCGGTCGGCACACGCGACCGGTAGCTGTCGTCCATGTAGTCGTTGAAGAAGTACTCGTAGTCGTTGTCTTCCCAGCTGTCGGTCTTGCCCTCGGTGGCGCGCTGGGCGTCCTGTTCGTCGGCCTTGTCGGTCGCCGGCTGGGCCTCGGCGGCCTGGAGGTCCTCCGAGGGAATCTCCTCGAGGAGGGGGTTCTCCACCACCTCCTGGTTGAGCATGTCGGCGAGCTCCAGCGTCGACATCGGCAGCAGCTTGATCGCCTGCTGCAGCGACGGCGTCAGGATGAGCTTCTGCGAGAGCTTCGCCTGGAGCTTCTGATGAATGGCCATGGACGACGACCGGCGGTCCGGTCCGGCGGGCCGCGCCCGCGGGATCGATTCTACCAGCCTAACGCGAAACTCATGCCAGCTTTCAACGCAGCCGCGGTCGTCGGGCGGGTCGGCGCGGTCAATCCAGGCGGAACTCGGCGCCCAGGTAGATGCGGCGGACCTCGTCGTCGGCCGCCAGGGCCTGCGGGGTGCCGCTCTTGAAGATCACCCCGTCAGCCACGATGTACGCACGATCGGTGATCCGCAGCGTCTCCCGCACGTTGTGATCGGTGATCAGCACACCGATGCCCCGGGCCTTGAGGTGGAAGATGATCTGCTGGATGTCGGTGACCGCGATCGGATCGATGCCGGCGAAGGGCTCGTCGAGGAGGATGAAGCGCGGTGCCATCACGAGCGCCCGCGTGATCTCGGCGCGGCGCCGCTCGCCGCCCGACAGCGTGTAGGCCGGTGATTTGGCCAGATGCCCGAGTCCCAGCTCGGCCAGCAGCGCCGCCAGGCGCTCGCGCCGCGCCGTGGCCGACAGCGGCAGGGTTTCCAGAATGGCGAGGATGTTCTGCTCGACGGTCAGGCCGCGGAAGATCGACGGCTCCTGCGGCAGGTAGCCGATGCCCTTGCGGGCGCGGACGTACATCGGATCCTCGGTCACGTCCTGTTCGTCGAGCAGCACGCGGCCCTCGTCGGGCGCCACCAGCCCGACGGTCATGTAGAAGGTCGTCGTCTTGCCGGCGCCGTTGGGGCCCAGGAGCCCGACCACCTCGCCGGCGCTGATGGCCAGACTGACACCCTTGACGACGGTCCGTCCGCCGTAGCGCTTGGTGAGGGCGTCGGTGCGCAGGGTCGCCACCGAGGCGGCGTCCGGGGCGTGGGGAGCGGGGCCGGCCCCGCTCTCGATGCGGCGGTCGGTCACGCGCGCCCTAGCCGCCCGTGACGGCGGCCCCGGCGACGCACCGAGACCGACGAGGCGCGCCGACCGCCGGGCGCGACGACTGCCGCAGTCTCCGCGAGGCGTGGTGTGCCTCGTGGGGTGGCGGTGAATATCGAGCAGGAGTCGAGGGAGGAGCAACGCCGCGAGCGGCGATGCATCGTCGGTCGAATGCCGGCGGGGCCTTCACCACGGGCTGCGTGCGTCACTGGGGAGTCGGCGTGCACCGTCCGCCGCCCTTGGTGGTCGTGCGGGTGGCGTCGTTGCCGTCGACGATGATCCTACCGGCCGATCCGTAGAAGGTCAACGTGCGGCCGGTCGTGACCCGGCAGTCCTCGGTGAACTGGACCGGCGTGCCGGTGAGCACGTAGCGGCCGTCGCTGGTGAGGTGGGTCAACCTGGCGCCGCGGGCGTCGCGGCCGTCGACCCGGGCCTCCACCGAACCGTAGCCCTCGATGCGAGCCAGATCGCGGCCGCTCTCGGCCAGGACCAGCTCGATGCGATCGGCGGCGAGGTCGCCCTGCGGACCGCTCACGCGGGCGCCGGTGGTGTAGGTGACGGCGCGCGCCGCGTCGGTGAAGCGCATCGTCTCGCCGCGGGCGATGGTGCCGCGGGCGGGCGTGGCTGGCGGCGCCGCGTCGGCGGCCGCCGGCGAGGCGATCGCCAGGGTCGACTGCACCCCGCCGCCGGCCTCGAGGTCGCCGCGGCCCTCGTCGAGGACGATGCGCTCGGCGCGGATCGTCGTGTCGCCCTGCCACAGGCGGGCCCGTCCGGTGTAGGTGCCGCGCCGCTGCCGGCTGTCGTACTCGAGCCCGGCGGCGCTGGCGAACACCGCCTGGCCGCCGTCGAGCAGCGCCGGGGTGCGGGCCGGCCCGTCGCCGGCACGCGCGGCCGCCGGCTGCATCACGCTCGACACGTCGCCCGTGGCCTGCATCGTGTTGGCGGCCAGCCCCACCGTGATCTCGTCACCCTCGATCTGGACCCCGGTGTCGGTGACCCGCGGGCGCGTCGGTCCGTCGCGGCCGGTGAGGACGAGCCGGTCGTCGGCGACGAAGTAGCGGGCCTCGGCGGCGATGCCCTCCAGGCTGCCGTCGGTGAAGCGTGCCTGCCCGGTGAAGGTGGCGCGATCGAGGACGCCGTCGGCGGTCAGCGCCACGGTGAGCGCGCGCGAACGCGCCACCCGGCTCGGCCTGCCGGCGGTGCTCCCCTCGCGGAATTCGACCTGCTGCTGGAAGCGCATCGAGGTCAGCCCGCCACCGGCGGCACCGGCGCCGGTGAGTTCGACGCTGCGGATGGAGCGGGCCGGCGTCGGCCCGGCGGCCGGCAGCGTGACGACGACCCGCTCGCGGCTGTCGAGGCTGGTGATGGCCCCGTCGGGGCCGACGGCCAGGTCGATGAACTCGGCGCCGAGCTGCTGCCCGGGTTGTGCGGCCGAGGCGCCGGCCAGCGTGACCTGGCCCTGCCCGACCAGGGTGGCGTGCTGGAGGGTCCGGCCGTCGTCGGCGTAGTCGAGGTTGATGTCGCGCGCCGACATGCCGCGCAGCGTGCCCATCCCCTCGCCGCCGGCGATCCGGGCGTTGCCGCGCAGCTCGATGCGATCGGGTTCGTCCCGATCGGGCAGCAGGTAGACCATGGCTTCGTCGGCCTCGATGGTCTGCCCCGGCCGGACCAGCGTGACGCCGCGTTCGAGGCGCAGATAGCGATCGCGGCGCGCCTCGCCGAAGGCGCCGGCGGTGACGTCCATCGCGCTGGAGTCGTCAGCACCGGCGACGTGGATCTCGGCCTGATCGAGGATCCACATCGTGTCGCGGTTGGTGTCGTAGGAGAAGCCGACGCCACGCCCGTGCGTGCCGCCGCGGGTGAAGGCCACCGGTCCCGGGGCCCGGACGATGCCCTCCCCGTTGGCGTAGGTGGCGGTCTCGGCAGTGGCGACCAGGCCATCGGAGGCGGTGAGCTTCACGTCGCCCTGCATCGCCACCGACGACTGCTCGGCGCCGATGGTGCCTTCCTTGCCGGTGACGACGAAGCTCCTGCCGCCGCGGTTGCCGACCCGGACGGTGAGGCCGGTGGCGACGGTGCGACCGTCGCTGTAGCTCTTCTGCTCGACGAACTCCAGGGCGAAGTCTTCGCGGGCGCCGCGCGACTGCGCGGCGTCGCCGCCGCGCGTCACCGCGGTGACGGTCGGTTCGAAGGGCGTCACCGGCGGCGGCGGCGCCACGGTGCGGCGGTTGCCGGCCGCCCAGTAGGCCCCGACGGCGACGGCGAGGCCGACGACGGCGGCGAACGAGCGCGCGCGGCGCTGCCAGGCAGTCACGTCCAAACCATGGTGACGGATAGGCCGGCGGGGTGCAAGGCGGCCGGGGACGGCCCGGGCGTCGCGATCAGGCCGGGCGCCGGGCGTCGGCGAGCCGCAGCTCGGTGTAGGTGGTGCCGTTGAATTCGTTCTGCTCGAGCGAGTAGGCGATCTCCAGGGCGCCGCCTGGTCCGGCGAGCACCGGCTCCTTCTCCACCGCGTTCCAGGCCAGGGCCCGGAAGGTCCGGCCGTGCTGGCGGAGCGACATCTTCAGGTGCCGCTCCTTCAGCCGCCGCGGCCCGTCGACGACGTCGATCGGGCCGGCGGCGAACACCGGCTTGGGATTGCCCATGCCGAAGGGGGCCATCGCGGTGAGCTGCTCGACCATGGCCGGGGTGATCGCGTCGAATGGCAGCGTCCCGTCGAGATGGAGGTGCGGGCGCAGGTCGTCGGGCCCCAGCCGGTCCATGGCGTGGGCGTTGACGGCGCGGCGGAAGGCGGCCAGGTCGGCGGCGGCGAGCTGCAGGCCGGCCGCCTGTCTGTGTCCGCCGAAACGGTGCAGCATCGGTGCGCACGCCTCGAGGGCGGCCAGCATGTCGAAGCCGGGGATGCTGCGGCACGAGCCGTGCGCTTCGCCCTGGTCGATCGACAGCACGATGGCCGGCCGGTAGTAGGCGTCGACCAGCTTCGAGGCGACGATGCCGATGACGCCGCGGTGCCAGCCCTCCCCGGCCACCACCAGCACCGGGTGGGCCCCGATGTCGGGATCGGTGTCGACCATCCTGCGGGCGGCGGCGACGATGTCCTGCTCCTCCTCGCGGCGGCGGGTGTTCTCGGCGTCGAGCTGCTGGGCGAGCGCCTGGGCCTCCCCTGCCAGCGTCTCGTCGGAGGCCAGCAGCAGGCGGGTGGCCAGATCGGCGCTGGCCATGCGGCCGGCGGCGTTGACGCGCGGCGCCACCATGAAGGCGATGTGATAGGCGTCGATCGCCTTGCCGTTCAGCCCGGCGACGTCGAGCAGGGCGCGCAGGCCGACCTTGTGCGGACCTCTCGAGAGCAGCTCCAGGCCGAGCTTGGCGATGACGCGGTTCTCGCCGACCAGCGGCACGACGTCGGCCAGGGTGCCGATCGCGGCGATCTTCACGAACGCCGGCAGCCAGGCCTGGCGCCCGCTGCGCTGGCACAGCGCCTGGACCAGCTTGAGGGCGACCCCGACGCCCGCCAGATGCTTGTCGGGATAGGCGCAATCGGCACGCTTGGGGTTGACGACCGCCAGCGCCCGCGGCAACTCGGCGTCGGGCTCGTGGTGGTCGGTGATGACCAGATCGACGCCGAGCGCGGCGGCGCGCCTGGCGGCCTCCGGCGCGCGAATGCCGCAGTCCACCGAGACGATCACCCGGGCGCCGTCGGCGTGGAGCCGGTCGATGGTCGCCGGCTGCAGGCCGTAGCCGTCGCGCAGCCGCTCGGGGATGAAGTGGGCCACGTCGGCGCCGAGCAGCTCCAGGGCGCGGCGCAGGATGACCGTCGAGGTCACGCCGTCGACGTCGTAGTCGCCGTGGATCACGATCCGCTCGCGGCGGGCCGTCGCCGCCAGCAGCCGTTCGACCGCCGGGGCGAGGTCGGTGAGCCGGAAGGGATCGAGCAGGTGGTCGAGCGACGGGCGCAGGAACCGCCCGGCCTGCTCCGGTTCGTGGTGCCCGCGGATGGCCAGCAACCGGGCGATGATCGGCGCCACTCCCAGCTCGCCGGCCAGGCGGGAGGCGATCGCCTCGTCACAGGGACGCGGCTTCCAGACGAGCGGCGGTGGCACCCCGGCCTCAGGCCTCGACCAGGCCGACCCGCCCGATGGCGCGGAACTTGGCGTAGCGCTGCTCGAGACGCGTATCGCCCGACAGCGCGGTGACCTCGGCGAGGGCCTCGACCAGGGCGGCGTCGAGCAGGCGGGCGGCCTCCTCGGGGGCGGTGTGGGCGCCGCCGACCGGCTCGGCGACGACGCGGTCGACCACGCCGAGGGCGACCAGATCCGGCGCGGTGATCTTCAACGCCTCGGCCGCCTTCACCTTCTGGTTGGCGTCGCGCCACAGGATGGCGGCGCAGCCTTCGGGCGGGATCACGCTGTAGATGGCGTGCTCGTGCATCAGCACGCGGTCGCCGACGGCGATGCCCAGGGCGCCGCCGCTGCCGCCCTCGCCGTGGACGACGATGACGATCGGCACGTCGAGCACGGCCATCTCGCGCAGGTTGAGGGCGATGGCCTCGGCGACGCCGCGCTCCTCCGACTCGATGCCGGGATACGCCGCCGGGGTATCGACGAAGCACAGGATCGGGCGGCTGAACTTCTCGGCCAGCTGCATCGCCCGCAGCGCCTTGCGGTAGCCTTCCGGGCGCGCGTAGCCGAAGTTCCGGTAGATCTTCTGCTTGGTGTCGCGGCCCTTCTGGTGGCCGACGACCATCACCGGCGCGCCGTGGAACAGCGCCGGACCGGTGACGATGGCGTGGTCGTCGGCGAACCGCCGGTCGCCGTGAATCTCGACGAACTCGGTGCACAGGGCCTCGACGTAGTCGAGCGTCGTCGGCCGGGCCGGGTGGCGGGCGACCAGCACGCGCTGCCACGGCGTCAGCGTCGCGTAGAGGTCGCGGCGGATCGACGTGATCCGCTCCTCGAGACGGGCGATGTCGCGGCGCCGTTCGGGCGTCGACGGCAGCATCGACAGCGCCTCGATCTCCTTCTGCAGGACGCCGATCGGTTCCTCGAACTCGAGCAGGTCGGCCATGGCTCGCCCTATTGGAGCACGACCGAGCCGGCGCCGCACAGCCGCTCGACCTCGGTGACCAGGGCCTCGGACGGCCGGACGCGAATCTGCGTCGTGACGTCGGCGCGCACCCGCAGCCGCCGTTCGGCCGCCGCCACCTCGATCTCGAGGACGATCGGCCGGTCGCCCTGGTGCTGGGCCAGCAGGTCCCACAGCGCCTCCAGTGTGGCGCGCGACGCCGCCTGGGCCCGCAGGTGGATGCTGACGGCCTTGGCCAGCCGCTCGCGCAGGGTGTCGAGCGGCGACAGCTCGGCGGCCTGGAACCGCGACGAGTCCTCGTCGCGTTCGAACTTGCCGCGCACGAGCAGCAGGCCGCCCGGCTCGATGAGCGTCCGGAAGCGGCCGTAGGTCTCGGGAAAGGCGACCACCTCGATCGTGCCCTGGCGGTCCTCGAGGGTGAAGACGGCCATCGGGTCGCCCTTCTTGGTCTTGAGCGCCCGCACACCGGCGACGATGCCGCCCACCGACACGTCCTCGATCACCAGCCGCGCCGGCGCCCCGTCCTCCCCCGCCGGCATCTCGGCGAGTACCAGATCGCCGACCGTTCGGGCACCGAGGCCACGCAGGGTCGGGGCATGGCGGTCGATGGGGTGGCCGCTCAGGTAAAGGCCGAGCGCCTCCTTCTCGAAGGCCAGCCACTCCATCTCCGACAACGGCGCGGCGTCGGGCCACATCCCCGCCACCGCGTCGCCGCCGGCCGGCGCGCCGTCGCCGAACAGGTTGGCCTGCCCCTGTTCGCGGTCGCGCTGGACGCGGGCGCCGTGCTCGATGGCGGCGTCGATGGCCTTCAGCAGCCGGGCCCGCGCCGCCGCCGGCGGCAGCACCGCCGCGCCGGGTGCTGCGGCCAGCGCGTCGCAGGCGCCGCTCTTGACCAGGGCTTCGAACACCCGCCGGTTGGCCAGCCGCAGGTCGAGACCTTCGGCCAGCTGGTGGAGCGAGGTGATCCGCCCGAGCGTCCGCCGCACCTCGAGAATGGCGAGGATGGCGGCTTCGCCGAGGCCCTTGATCGCGGTGAGGCCGAACCGGACGCCGCCGGGCACGACGCTGAACTGCAGCTGGCTCTCGTTGACGTCGGGCGGCAGGACGGCGATGCCCCGCTCGCGCGACTCGCTGATGTAGAGGGCCAGCTTGTCGGTGTTGGCGGCTTCGATGGTCAGCAGCGCCGCCGCGAAGTGGCGCGGGTAGTTGGCCTTGAGATAGGCGGTCTGATAGGCCAGGAACGCGTAGGCGGTGGAGTGCGACTTGTTGAAGCCGTAGCCGGCGAAGTACTCCATCAGGTCGAAGATCTTGGTCGCCTTCTTCTCGCCGATGCCCTTCTGCTTCGTCCCTTCCAGGAAGGCCTCGCGCTGCTTGGCCATGACCTTGGGGTCCTTCTTGCCCATGGCCTTGCGCAGCACGTCCGACTGGCCGAGGGTGAAGCCGGCCAGCACCGCCGCGATCCGCATCACCTGTTCCTGGTAGGCGATGACCCCGTAGGTGTCGGCGAGGATCGGCTCGAGCGCCGCCAGCTCGTACTTGACCTCGGTCTTGCCCTGCTTGCGGGCGACGTAGTCGTCGACCATGCCGCTCTTGAGCGGACCAGGACGGTAGAGCGCGTTCAAGGCGATCAGGTCGTCGAGCCGCTGCGGCTTCGACTTGCGCAGCAGCTCGCGCATGCCCGAGCTCTCGAACTGGAAGATGCCGTAGGTCTGGCCGTCGCAGAACAGCTGATACGTCGCCGGGTCGTCGAGCGTCACCGCGTCGATGTCGAGCGAGACGCCGTCGGTGCGCCTGATCTCGGCCAGGGCGTCCTGGATCAGCGTCAGGGTGCTGAGGCCCAGGAAGTCCATCTTCAACAGGCCGACCCGCTCGACCTCCTTCATCGCCCACTGGGTCGTGATTTCGTCGCGGTTGCTCTTGAAGAGCGGCGCGTAGTCGGTGATCGGCCCCGGCGCGATGACGACGCCGGCGGCGTGGACGCCGGCGTTGCGCGACATGCCCTCGAGGCGACGCCCCATCTCGAGGACGTCGCGGACGCGGGGGTCCTTGTCGCGCATCTCGCGCAGCACCGCGTTCTCGGTGACGGCCCGTTCCAGCGTCATGTCGAGGGCCGGGGGGATCTGCTTGGCGATGCGGTCGACGTCGGCGTAGGGCAGGTCGAGCACGCGGCCGACGTCGCGGACCACCGCCTTGGCCTTCATGGTGCCGAAGGTGATGATCTGCGAGACGTTCTCGCGGCCGTACTTGCGGGTCACGTACTCGATGACCTCGCCGCGGCGGCGCTCGCAGAAGTCGACGTCGATGTCGGGCATCGACACCCGCTCGGGGTTGAGGAAGCGCTCGAACAGCAGGTCGTAGTCGATCGGATCGACGTCGGTGATGCGCAGACACCAGGCCACCAGGCTGCCGGCGGCCGAGCCGCGCCCCGGCCCGACCGGAATGCCCTGCTCGCGGGCGTAGCGGATGAAGTCCCAGACGATCATGAAGTACCCGGGGTACCCCATGCGCTTGACCATCGCGATTTCGTAGTCGAGGCGGGCGTCGTACTCGGCCAGCGGATGGCGCAGCTTGCCGTCGGCGGCGAGCTGGCGCAGGCGCGGCAGCCGCTCGGCATAGCCCTGGCGGGTGACGTGCTCGAAGTAGTCGTCGAGCGAGTAGCCGGACGGCACCTCGAACTTCGGCACGTGCAGGGTGCCGGACGGGATGGTGACGTCGCAGCGCTCGGCAATCGCCAGCGTATTGGCGATCGCCTCCGGATAGTCGCCGAACACCGCGGCCATCTGCGCCGCGGTCTTCAGGAAGAACTGGTCGCCGTGGTAGCGCAGGCGCTTCTCGTCGTTGACCGACTTGCCGGTGCCGATGCAGAGCAGCAGGTCGTGCGGCTTGGCGTCGTGCTGGTGGAGGTAGTGGACGTCGTTGGTGCAGACCAGGGGCAGGCCGAGATCGCGCGCGATCGGCAGCAGCCCGGTGTTGACCAGGCGCTGCTCCTCGATGCCCTGGTACTGCATTTCGAGGAAGAAGTTGCCGCTGCCGAGGATGTCGCGATAGGTGGCGGCGGCCGCCATCGCCCGTCTGGCGTGCTCGGTGCGGATCTCGGTCGCGACCTCGCCTTTGAGGCAGCTCGACAGCCCGATGAGGCCGGCGGCGTGCTCGGCGAGCAGCGCCTTGTCGATGCGCGGCTTGTAGTAGAAGCCCTCGGTGTAGCCCGCCGACACCAGCTTGATGAGGTTGCGGAACCCGGTCTCGTTCTCGGCCAGCAGCACCAGGTGGTTGGCGGTCTCGCCCGGGGTCCCCGAACGGTCGCGCCGGTCGCCCGGCGCGACGTAGACCTCGCAGCCCAGGATCGGCGTGATGCCGCGCTTGCGGGCGGCGTCGTGGAAGACCACGGCGGAGAACATGTTGCCGTGCTCGGTCACCGCCAGGGCCTTCATCTCCTGGCGGGCCGCCTGGTCGAGCAGCTCTTCGATGCGGCAGGCGCCGTCGAGCAGCGAGAACTCGGTGTGCAGGTGGAGGTGGACGAACTCGTTCATCGAAGGTCTAGCCGCTGGCCCCGAGCCGCCAGTCGCGATCCTACTCCCACTCGATCGTCGCCGGTGGCTTGCTCGACACGTCGTAGGTCACGCGGTTGATGCCGCGGACCTCGTTGATGATGCGCCGCGACACCGTCTTCAGCAGTCCGTAGGGCAGCTCGGCCCAGTCGGCGGTCATGAAGTCGCTGGTCTGCACGGCGCGCAGCGCCACGACGTAGTCGTAGGTGCGGCCATCGCCCATCACCCCGACGCTCTTCACCGGCAGGAACACCGCGAAGGCCTGGCTGGTGAGGTCGTACCAGCTGCGGCCGGTGGCCTGGTCGCGCCAGCCGCGCAGTTCCTCGATGAAGATGGCGTCGGCGCGGCGCAGCAGGTCGGCGTAGTCGCGGCGCACCTCGCCGAGGATGCGCACCCCGAGGCCGGGGCCCGGGAACGGGTGGCGCTGCACGATGTCGGGCGGCAGCCCCAGCGCCAGGCCGAGCTGGCGCACTTCGTCCTTGAACAGATCGCGGAGCGGCTCGAGCAGCTTCAGACCGAGTTCGGCCGGCAGGCCGCCGACGTTGTGGTGGCTCTTGATCGTCACCGCCTTCTTGGTCCGGGCGCCGCCCGACTCGATGACGTCCGGATAGATGGTGCCCTGGGCCAGGAACGTCGCGCCCTTGTGGCCGCCGCCGCCGGCCTTGAGCCTGGCCGCCTCGGCGGTGAACACGTCGACGAACTCGCGGCCGATGATCTTGCGCTTCTGCTCGGGGTCGCTGACCCCGGCGAGCCGGCCGAGAAACTGCTCGCTGGCGTCGACGTGGATGACGCGGGCGTGCAGCCGGCCGACGAACATCTCCATCACCAGCCGCGCCTCGTCCAGCCGCAGCAGGCCGTGGTCGACGAACACGCACGTCAGCTGATCGCCGATGGCGCGGTGGATGAGCGCCGCGGCGACGCTGGAGTCGACCCCGCCCGACAGCCCGAGGATGACCTCCTCGTCGCCGACCTGGGCGCGGATGCGCTCCACGGCTTCCTCGATGTGGTCGCCCATCACCCAGTCGGCCCGCGCCCCGCAGATGTCGCGCACGAAGCGTTCGAGGATGGCGGCGCCCTGCGCCGTGTGCGTGACCTCGGGATGGAACTGGACGCCGTAGAGGCCCCGCGCCTCGTCGGCCATGCCGGCGATCGGGCAGCTCGGCGTCGAGGCCATCAGCGTGAATCCCGGCGGCAGCGCGGTGATCTTGTCGCCGTGACTCATCCACACCCGCAGCATGCCGTGCCCGCGGTCGGTGCGGAAGTCCTCGATGCCGTCGAGCAGGCGGGTGTGGCCGTGCGCGCGGACCTCCGCGTAGCCGAACTCGCGGTGGCTGCTGCCCTCCACCTCACCGCCCTGCTGGACCGCCATGGTGAACATGCCGTAGCAGATGCCGAGCACCGGCACGCCGAGCTGCCACACCGCCTGCGGAGCCCGCAGATCGTGGGCTTCGTAGGTGCTGGCGTGGCTGCCCGAGAGGATGACGCCCTTCAGGCGGTGGTCCCGGGCGTACTGACGCAGCCAGTCGTCGCTGACGTCGTAGGGGTGGACCTCGCTGTAGACGTGGGCGTCGCGGACGCGGCGGGCGATGAGCTGGGTGACCTGGGAGCCGAAGTCGAGAACGAGGATCGTGTCGTGAATCACAGGTCGTGGGTCACAGGTCGTCGGGGTTGCAGCCAGCGTCGTCGCAGGCGGGGATGTCCTCTGGAGTTGAAGGACGCCGCTATTATAGCGGGGTGCGTCGCGTCGTGACCGCAAGATGTGGTGGTCTGGCGGTCGGTGTCGCCCTGCTGGCGGCGTCGACCGCCGTCCTCGCCCAGGCGCCGGCGCCGCCCGCCGGGCTGGCGCTGCTGGCCGCCGGCGGGACACTGGACCTGCGGTGGGTGTCGGCCGACGGCCAGGCTGCGGCGGCGCCGCCGGCCCTGGACGCCGACACCGCCTACGTGCCGATGCGCGGCGGACGGCTGGTGGCCTTCGACCTGGACTCCGGGCGCGTCCGCTGGGCGGTGGCCGCCGAGACCGGCTGGGCGCCGGCGGTGGGCGACGGACGGGTCTTCGCGGCCCTGGCCGACGGCATGCGCGCCTACGACGCCGCGACCGGCCGGGTGCTGTGGCAGCGGCCGTTGCCGGCGCCGGCGGCGGCGCCACCCTATTGGGACACCGGCTGGCTGGTCGTCTCGCTCGAGAACGGAGCGCTGGCGGCGCTGCGTGCCGCCGACGGCGAGACGCTGTGGACGGCGACGCTCGGAGCCCCGCTGCAGACGGCGCCGGCTCCGGCGCTCGATGCCTTGTACCTGGGACTGGCCGACGGCCGCGTGGTCGCGCTCGCCCTGGCCACCGGTCAGTCGCTGTGGTCGCGGCGCCTCGAGGGGGCGGTCACCGGCGTGCTCGGGCTCGACGATCAGCTCGTCGTCGGCACCGCGGGGCGCACGGTGCACAGCCTCGACCTGCGCAGCGGCCGGACGCGGTGGCGCTGGCGGGTCGGCGGCGCCGCGGTCGGCGCCGCCGCCGCCGACGACCGGCGGATCTACTTCGTCGCCTACGACCATCTGGTGCGCGCGGTCGATCGGCGCAGCGGCAACCTGCGCTGGCGCCAGGCGCTCGGCCACCGCCCGGCCGGCTCGCCGCTGGTCGCCGGCGGGTTCGTGCTGGTGCCGTCGCTGGCCTCGGAGATCGCGGCGTTCGAGACGGCCAGTGGCGTTCCGGCGCCGGCCATCGCCGGCAGCGGCGAAGTGTCCGGGGACACCCGGCTGCGTCTGGGCGGGCCGGCCGCCGGCACCAGGCTCCTCGCGGTGTCCAGCGACGGGCGGCTGATGGCGTTCGCGCCGCGGGTCGAACCGGCGCCGGCGCCACTCGACGTCCTGCCGGGCACCGCCGTCGCCGAACCCGCCGCTCAGCCGGCCGCGCCGGCGACGCCGCCCGGACGCGACCGGCGATAGAGCTGCACGTAGGCGACGAGCGCCGTCAGGCCGACGTACTGGAAGACCAGGCCGCGGACGAACCACGCTGCCAGCTGCAGCGGCAGCGCCGCCAGTCCGACGAAGGGCACGAAGGCGATGAGGCCGAGCGCCGCCGTCGCCAGCAGCGACGCGGCGACGCCGAGCGCCAGCAGCGACAGGGTGCTGGCGAACACCAGCCCGACGGCCGCCGGTGCGGCCGCCAGCAGGCCGAGCATCCGGCCGATCGCCGTCCGCACGTCGCAATCGTCGACGGCGATGGCGATCTGGGTGAGCAGGTAGACGAGATTGACGACCGTGACCGCGGCGCCGACCGCCACGGTGATGGCGGCGATGCGGGCGGCGGCCCAGGCCGAGTTGGGCGTGCCGCCACCGATGAGGGCGAAGGCGGCGGCGCCGAAGACGGCGGCATAGGCAACCAGCAGCAGCCCGCCGGCGACGGCGAAGCGGCCGAACAGGCGCTGGGCGCCGGCGGTCGCCAACTCGAGCGAGAAGCGGCTGGCGGCGCGAACCGCCGCCAGCCGCAGCGGCGGGTCTTCGATGGGCCCCGCGTCCCGCTCGGCGGCCACCAGCACGGCGATCGTGCCGCCCTTGATCAACGCCAGCAGCAGCGAGCCGCCGAGCAGCACCAGCAGCACCGCGAGGAGGAACGCGGCCAGGGCGACCGGATGCGCCAGCAGCGCGGCGGCCACGGCCGGGACGGCGCGCCGAATGCCCAGGCGGATGAGATCGCCGGGCGCCAGTCCGGAGGTCAGCACGACGAGCATCGCCCCGCCCACCACCGGGACGGCGAGCAGGGCGGTGAAGATGGTGTCGGCGACGAACTGCACGACCACCACCGGCCAGTTCGCGGCGGCGACGAGCGCGCCGCGCTTGATGGCGGTTCTGGGAGACGCCGGTCGCGTCATGCGGCGGGGACCGAGCCACTATAGCAGCCGCCGGTTGCCTTGTGCGGGCGCGGAAGCGCCTGCGACAATGCCCGTCATGGGTTGCCCGCCGGCGGTTCGCCGCGGACTGCGCCGCATCGTCCTCGGCACCGCCGCGCTCGCTCTGCTGGTGCTCGCGACGGCGCTGCCGTGGGCCCGCAGCGACCTCGGCTGGAGCGTCGCCGACACCCGCGCCCGCATCCAGCAGGACGTGCGGGCTCAGGTGGCGGCGCTCGGCGGCGTTCTCGACGCCAGCATCGACGCGCTCGCCGTCGACGGGCGGGCCATCGAAGCCGCGGCCGGCGGCGCGACCGATGCGGTCCGGCTGCTCTTCGACCGTGTTGGCGCCGTCCAACGCCAGGCGTCGCCGCTGGCGGCGCTGACCGTCTACGACGGCGACGGGGTGCCGCTCGCCTGGGTCGGTCGTCCGGCCACACTGCCGGCGGCGCGCCTGGCCGGCGCGGCGGCGACCTTCCTCGTCCCGACGCCGCTTGGTCTGCGTCTGGCGCGGCTGGAGCCCGTCGCCGGAGCCGATGGCGGCCGCCGGCGGGTCGGCGTGGTCGTCGCCGAAGCCGCCCTGTCGTCGGCAACGGGTCCGACCCAGCCGGCGGCCGCCGTCGAGATCGACTCGCGGCTCGCCCCGGTGCTGCTCGGCCCGAGCACCGGGGGCCCCGCCGATCCGGCGGCGGTCGATCTGGTGGCGCAGGACGGGTCGGTCCTCGGCACGGCGCGGGTCGAACCTGCCGGCATCCAGGTGGCACGCGACCGCTGGTGGGGACGGGTCCGGGCTGCCGTGTGGCTGCTGCTGGCCGCGGGGCTGCTGCTCGCGGTGGGCCCGCTGGCCGACTGGCGGGCGGCGACGCGGCTGACCACGAGCTACCTCGGGGTCACGGTCCTGGCCGTCGGCACCCTGTCGGCGTCGTGGTGGGCCACCCAGCGGGCGCTCGGCGCCGGACGGTTCGCCGCCGCCAGTGAACTCGCGTTCCTGGCCACGGCGCTGCTCGCCGCCGGCGTCGTCTGGCTGGCCTGGAACACCGTGGGACGCTGGCGGGTGGCGCGGCGGCGAACGGCGCCACGTGGTGCGGCCTGGGGGGCGGTCGTCGTCCACGTCGTGATCGGGGCGGCGGCCGGTGCGGCGGTGGCCTACTACGACGTGCTGGTCGCCCGCGTGCTGCCGCTGGCCTCCGCCGAGGCGGTGCGCGTGGCGCTGACGCCGCTCACCACCGGACGCCTCGCCGCCGCCGCCGGGACGATCGTCCTGCATGCGGCGTCGGCTGGCGCCTGGCTGGTGGTGTTCGCGGCGGCCGCCGCCGTGTGGCCGATGGGCGGTGGCCGTTCGGGACGCTCGCGACGGATCGCCGCGCTTGCCGTCGGCATGACCGCCGGCGTGACGGTGTGGCATCCCGCCGGCTGGTCGGTGTGGCCGGTCGCCACCGCCGTCGCGGCGCTCCTCGGCATGGCGGCGGCGGCGCCGCGGGCGCGTGAGGTGTTGCGGCGCGGCACCCAGCCGGCGCGGCTCGGGGTGCTCCTGGCCGCGCTGTTGCTGCCCTCGCTCGCCCTCTACCCTGCGCTGTCGGGGCTGGCGGCCCGCGACCGTCACGACGCCGTCGAACGCCTCATTGCCGCCCAGGTCGTCGATCAGCGCCTCGATCTCCAGCGCTCGCTTCGCGACGCCCTCGACGAGATCGACCGCATGGAGGGCATGTCGGACCTGGTGGCCGCCTCGACGCCGCCGTCGAGCGGGCCGGTCGCCGTCGACGCCGCGTTCCACGTCTGGTCGCAGACGACGCTGGCCGCCCGCCGGCTGACCTCCTCGGTGGAGCTCTACGACGCCACCGGCCGGATGGTGAACCGCTTCGCGCTCAACCTGCCGGAAACCGCCGCCGACCAGGCGTGGCAGGAGTCGTCGTGCGACTGGGAACTGTTCGAAGAGGTCTCGCCGTTCTTCGCCGAAGAGCGCCGGCTTCTCCACGCCGGGCGCCGGGTGTGCGTGGACGACGGGCGGGGGCGCCGCGCCGTCGGATCGGTGGTCGTGCACGTCGTGCTCGACTACAGCAACCTGCCGTTCCTGGCCGCCCAGAACCCGTACGTCGGCCTGCTGCGCGCCACGGCCGCGAACGGCTCGCCGGCGCCGCGCGACGATGTCGCGTTCGCGGTCTACGGCTGGAGCCGCCGCCCGCTCTTTGCGGCCGGGACCGAGCCGTGGCCGCTCTCGGATGCCCTCTTCACCCGCCTGACCGCGTCCCGCGAGCCGTTCTGGGCGGTCGTCGAGGACCGCGGCGTGGCCTCCGACGTCTACCTGCTGAGCGACCGCGCGGCCATCTACGCCATCGGCCACCCACGGGTGTCGCTGCTCGGCCACCTCGCCGCCCTGGCCGAACTGGTCACCCTGGCGGCGATGGTCTTCGCCGCGCTGGTCGTGGCCGCGACCGCCGCGTCGTGGGCGGGGGGCCGGGTGCCGGTGTCGGGCCGGGCGCTGCTGCGGCAGGTCAGGGCCAGCTTCTCGCGCACGCTGTTTGTCGCCTTCGTCGCCGCGGTGGTCGTGCCGGTCGTCGCCCTGGCGTTGGTGACGCGCGCCTACATGGCGACGTCGCTGCGCGCCGACATCGAGCGCGAGGCCACCCGCACGGCGGTATCGGCCAGCCGCGTCGTCGAGGACTTCGCCAGCATCGAGGCCCGCGGCGCCACCAACCTGCCGGTGCTCGACGACTCGCTGCTGGTGTGGCTGAGCCGGGTAATCGGCGAGGACATCAACGTCTTCGCCGGCACCGGCCTGTTGGCGTCGAGCGAGCGCAACCTGTTCACGTCGGGGTTGCTGCCGACGCGCACGCCGGGTGACGTCTATCGCGCGCTCGCCCTCGACGGCCGCGCCACCTACCTGGCCACCGAGGCTGTCGGCGACTACCAGTACTACGTCGCCTCGGCGCCGGTCCGCCTCGACGACCGGCTGGCCATCGTCAGCGTGCCGCTGACGCTGCGCCAGCGCGGCATCGAGCGCCAGCTCGACGAGCTCGATCGCCGGGTGCTGCTGGCCGCCATCGCCTTCATCCTGTTCGGCTCGGCGATCGGCTACTGGGCCGCGCAGCGCATCTCCGACCCGGTGAACCGCCTCACCCGTGCCACCCAGCGGCTCGCCGCCGGCGATCTCGATGCCCGCGTCCTGGTCACGTCGGCCGACGAGCTGGGCCGGCTGGTCGAGGCGTTCAACGGCATGGCCGACGACCTGCAGCGCCAGCGGGCCCGGCTGGAGCGGACCAACCGACTCGAGGCCTGGGCCGAGATGGCCCGCCAGGTCGCCCACGACATCAAGAACCCGCTGACGCCGATCCAGCTGAACGCCGAGCACCTGCGTCGCGTGCACGCCGACCGCGGCCGGCCGCTCGGGCCCGTCGTGGACGAGTGCATCGGCCACGTGCTGCTCCAGGTTCGCCTGCTCCGCCAGCTCGCGGCCGAGTTCTCGAGCTTCGCCTCCTCGCCGCAGGCCCGCCCCGAACCGACCGCACTCGCCCCGCTCGTCGACGAGCTGCTGCAGCCGTACGTGACGGCGCTGGCCGGGCGCATCGCCATCGCCGTCGACGTGCCCGCCGACCTGCCGCTGGTGGCGGTGGACCGCGTGCTGCTGTCGCGGGCGCTCACCAACGTCATCGAGAACGGCCTGCACGCGATGTCCGCGCGCGGCACCCTGACGGTCGACGCCGCCGCGGCCGGCGCTGGCGTCGAACTGCGGATCGCCGACAGCGGCGTCGGCATGGACGCGGCGGCGCTGGCGCGGATCTTCGAGCCCTATTTCTCGACCAAGGCGACCGGCACCGGCCTCGGCCTGACCATCGCCCGTCGCAACATCGAGCTGAACGGCGGCACCATCGCCGTCACGTCCACGCCCGGGGTCGGGACGACGGTGACGATGCAGCTGCCGGCGGCCTGAGCCGCCTCGCTCAGACCGGCGGCGCCAGGTCGGGCGTGGGGCTGGTCGTCGCCGGCGGCGGCGGCGAGCGCCGACCTCGCGTCAGCCCCCACTCGACCAGCGGCGACACCAGGTAGGCATAGGCCATGGTCAGCAGCACCTCCTCGGTGTAGGCGGTCATCAAGGCCACCCACGCCGCGACCGGGACCAGCACCTTGTAGCTGCGCGGCGAGCTGAGGTCGATGTTCTTGAGGCTGCGGAAGCGGATCGTGCTGACCATCAGCAGCGCCGGCACGAGCAGGATCGCCAGGGCCAGGTACGCCGGTCCCCGCTCGGTGATCGGCGCCGAGGCGAAGAAGATGGTCGAGGCCGGGATCGCCGCCGCCGACGGGCTCGGCAGGCCGACGAAGAAGCGCTTGTCGGGTACGCGCTGGATGTTGAAGCGTGCCAGCCGCACCGCCGCCGCCGCCAGGTAGATGAACCCGATCGCCCATCCCAACCTGCCGAGCGGCGCCAGGCCCCACTGGAAGGTCAACGCCGCCGGCGCCATCCCGAACGAGATGAGGTCGGCGAGCGAATCGAACTCGACGCCGAACGCGCTCGACGATCCGGTCATGCGGGCGATCCGCCCGTCGAGCATGTCGAGGACGATGGCGACGCCGATGAACGGCGCGGCGGTGTGGTACTGGCCGCGCATCGCGTAGACGACGCAGGCCCAGCCGCAGAACAGATTGGCGAGCGTGAACAGGCTGGGCAGGAGGAAGACGCCGCGCCGCAGGCCGCGGCGTTCGGGGGGCATGGCGGCGGCCGGGGGCAACGGCTCGGCGGTCATCAGCGGCTCCATCGCGACAGCACCGTCACGCCGGCGACGACGCGGTCGCCGGCGCGGACCTCGACCGGCAGATCGACGGGCAGGAACACGTCCATGCGCGAGCCGAACTTCATCACCCCCACCCGCTGGCCGACCCGCAGCCGGTCCCCTTCGCGTACCCGGGTCACCACCCTCCGGGCGAGAATGCCGACCACCTGACGGAACACCGCCGCCCGGCCATCGTGATCCACCCACACCTCCGACTGTTCGTTGACCGCTCCGCTTTCGGGCCGGTAGGCGGGCAGGAACCGGCCCGGCTTGTAGCGCACCTGGGTCACCCGGCCCGATACCGGTGCGCGGTTGACGTGCACGTCCATCGGCGACAGGAAGATCGTGATCTGCTGCCAGGTGCCGTCCGGTCCGCCGGCCATCGCCGGGCCGACGAACTTCACCACGCCGTCGGCCGGCGACAGCACCAGCGACTGGTCGGCGGGCAGCGTCCGCTCGGGATCGCGGAAGAAGAACAGGAAGCCGAGCGCCAGCAGCGCGCCGGGCACCGCCCACCACCGGCCGCCCAGCCACGCGCCGGCCACCGCCACGCCGACGGCGCCCAGGATGAACGGCCATCCGGCGCGGTCGAGTCCGATCGTCAACACGCTGGGAATTGTACCTGCCGGCGCGGATGGCGCGTCAGGCCGCGACGGCACCGGTGCGCGGCACCGGTACCGTCACGTCGAAGGCTGGTCAGGCGGGCATCGAGTCGTGCAGGCCGGCCTGATGGCGGCGCACCAGCGCCTCCATCTGATCCTTGAGCCGCAACTTCTCTTTCTTGAGGGTGACTTCCTGGAACTGCTCGTCGTCGGTGAGGTGAGGCTTGGTGGCGAGGGCTTTCAGGCGATCGTCGAGTGCGTGGTGGGTCTCGGAGAGTTGACGGAACGCGTCGCTGCTGGCCAGCAGCAGGCGGCGCGCTTCTTCGGAGTCTGCCATGACATCCGCCCCCTTCCTGGTCCCGGCACCCCGCGTGCCGGGCCCGTTGAGGCGGACTCTAGCACCGCCGCCCGGGCGGTTCAAGGTCAGCCGCGCCCCGCCCGGACCGCCGCCGGTTCGCGCCACAGGATGAGGGCGTCCTCGATCGGATGGGTGTAGTAGGCCTTGCGCACCCCGGCCCGCACGAACCCGCCGGATTCGTACAAGGCAATCGCCGCCAGGTTCGACGCCCGCACTTCCAGGGTCGCCTTCGGCGCCCCGAACGCCGCCGCTTCGGCGAGGACGTGCACCAGCAGGGCGCGGCCGACACCGCGGCGGCGCCAGTCGGGGTGCACGGCGAAGTTGTTGAGATGGATTTCGTCGAAGATGCGCCAGAACGAGCAGTAGGCGACGATGACGCCGGCGGCGTCGCGGGCGACGTAGAGATGGCTGCGCGCCGGGTCGGCCAGGTCCCGTTCGTATTCGGCCCGGGTCCACGGCCGGTGGAAGCAGAGCGCGTCGAGGGCGAGGATGCCGTCGAGATCCGCCGCCGCGGTCAGGCGGTCGAAGGTCACCATCAACGCGTCGAGGCGCCGGCGGCGCGCCGCCGATCCCGCTCGACCTCGGCGTCCGGACGGCGCACGTAGATGGGGATGAGGGCGTGCGGTGGTCCCGCGGCCCCCGCGGCGTGCAGCCGTCCGCCGATCCGGCCGACCGTGCCGGCCAGCGGCTGGTCGGCCACGGTCGCCGGCCGGTCGCCGGCCGCGGCCGCGTGCCGGGCGGCGCCTGGCCCGAGCACGAGCGGTGCGCCGCCTGCCAGGACCTCTCGCCACCCGGCCAGGGCCACCTCCGGCGGCACGACGACCGGGGCGGCGATCTCGACCGGCGGCCAGGTCGATGCGGTCGCGTCGGCGCGGCGAAAAGCGGCGGCAAAGACGTCACCGCGAGCGCCGTCCAGCCACACGCCGCAGGCATCGGCGTGGGCGTCGACCTCGAAGTGTCGCCACGCCAACGCCGGCAGGCAGCCGACCCCCACGGCCGGGCGGTCGAGCGCCAGCGCCAGACCCTGAATGGTGGCCAGGCCGACCCGCAGGCCGGTGAACGCCCCGGGACCGGCCGCGACCGCCATCAGGTCGAGCGCGGCTGCCGTCAGGCCGGCGTCGGCGAGGACGGCGTCGATGGCGGCGGGCAACCGCTCGCCGTGGCTCACCGCCGGGTCGCCGGCCCGCTCGACCACGACCGCGTCGTTGGCGACGAGTGCGACGGCGCCGCCGGGCGCGCTGGTGTCGACGGCGAGGATCCAGAACATCGCGGCGCAGGCCGACTATACTCGACGTCTGCCGGGCCCGGCGGTCGTGTCGGCGCCCTGGACACGCCGTTCCGAGGTCGTCCTGTCCCCCGCACCCGACTCCGCGCCGCCCCTGCCCGCCCCCGGTGCGTCGGTCACCCCGGCGATGCGGCAGTACCTCGACGCCAAACGGCAGCACCCGCTGGCGCTGGTGCTGTTCCGCATGGGGGACTTCTACGAGCTGTTCTACGAGGACGCGCTGGTGGCGGCGCGAGCCCTCGACCTCACGCTGACGTCGCGGTCCAAGGACGCCAGCGGCGCCGCGGTGCCGATGTGCGGCGTGCCCCATCACGCCGCCGACGGCTACATCACCCGGCTGGTGAAGAAGGGCCACCGCGTCGCCATCTGCGAGCAGGTCGAGGACCCGCGCAAGGCCAAGGGCGTCGTGCGGCGCGAGGTGGTCCGGGTGGTGTCGCCGGGCACGCTGGCCGATGCCGGCTACCTCGACGCCCGAGAACCGGCGTTCCTGCTGGCCATCAGCGGCTTGGACGCCGTTGCCGCGCCGATCGGCGTCGCCCTGCTGGACCTCTCCACCGGCGAGTTCCAGGTGGCCGAGTATCGTGGCGCCCACGCCCGCCAGGCGCTCGACGACGACATCGCCGTGCTGGCGCCGCGCGAGATCGTCACCGCCGAGGGCGTGGACGTGCGGGCGGCGCTGCCGGCGGCGGCGGCGATTCCCGTAACGGCGATCGAGGCGTGGAGCTTCGACCCGGCGCGGGCCGCTGAGACCCTGCAGGCGCAGCTGCGGGTCCGCGGCCTCGAGGGCTTCGGCCTGGAGGCGCGGCCCCAGGCGGTGGCGGCCGCCGGCGCCCTGGTGCGCTACCTGCGCGAGTCGCAGAAGACCGACCTGGCGCACGTCCGCACGGTCCGGCTGCGGGAGTCGGCCGGGCGGCTGCTGGTCGACCCGACGACCATCCGCCACCTCGAGCTCGTGGAAGCGGCGCAGGGCGGGCGCAGCGGGTCGCTGCTCGACGCCGTCGACCGCACGGTGACGGCGATGGGCGGTCGCCTGATGCGGGCCTGGCTGCTCGCCCCGCTGGTGACCCTGGAGCCGATCCGCGAGCGTCTGGACGCCGTCGAGGAGCTGGCCTTCCGCGCCGCCGAACGCGGCAAGCTGCGCGAGACGCTGAAGGCCGTGCTCGACCTGGAGCGGCTCGTCTCGCGGGTGGCGCTGGCCACCGCCAGCCCGCGCGACCTGGTCGCGCTCAAGACGTCGCTCACGGCGGTGCCGCGGATCCGCCGCCTGCTGGCCGAGTGCTCGGCGCCGCTGGTCGGCAGCCTCGTTGCCCAGCTCGACGATCTGGCCGAGGTCCGCGATGCCATCGACGCCACGGTGGTCGACGAGCCGCCGGCGCTGGCCCGCGACGGCGACGTCGTCCGCGACGGGGTCGACGGCGAGCTCGACGAGCTGCGCCGCATCAGCCGCTCCGGCAAGCAGGTGATCGCCGACCTCGAAGCCACCGAGCGGGCCCGCACCGGCATCCAGTCGCTCAAGGTCCGCTTCAACCGCGTGTTCGGCTATTACATCGAGGTCTCGAAGGCCAACCTGCACGCCGTGCCCGACGACTACCTGCGCAAGCAGACGATCGCCGGCGGCGAGCGCTTCGTGACGCCGGCGCTCAAGGAGTACGAGGAGAAGGTGCTCGGTGCCGACGAGCGCGCCGTCGAGCGCGAGCTGGCCCTGTTCGAGGCGCTGCGCGCCCGGGTCGCGCAGGAGTCGCCGCGCGTCCTCGACACCGCCGCGGCGCTGGCCGCCCTCGACGTGCTGGCCGGGCTGGCCGAAACGGCGGCGGTCGGCAACTACACCAAGCCGCACGTCCACGACGGCGACGAACTGGTGGCCACCGACGTCCGCCATCCGGTGGTCGAGCGGCTCGCCGGCGCCACCTTCGTGCCCAACGACGTCGCGCTCGACGGCGGCGACCGTCAGCTGGTCGTGCTGACCGGGCCGAACATGGGCGGCAAGTCGACCTACCTGCGTCAGGTCGCGCTGCTGTCGCTGCTCGCCCAGACCGGGTCGTTCGTCCCGGCCCGCGACGCCAAGCTGGGCATCGTCGACCGCATCTACGCCCGCGTCGGCGCCTCGGACAACATCGCCCGCGGCCAGTCCACCTTCATGGTCGAGATGCAGGAGACCGCGCACATCCTGAGCGGCGCCACCTCACGCAGCCTGGTGGTGCTCGACGAAGTCGGGCGTGGCACCGCCACCTTCGACGGGCTCAGCATCGCCTGGGCGGTGGCGGAACACCTGGCGACCAGTGCCCGGGCCCGGCCCAAGACGCTCTTCGCCACCCACTACCACGAGCTGACCGACCTGGCCGACGGCATCCGCGGCGTCGTCAACGCCCACGTGGCGGTGCAGGAATGGAAGGACGACATCGTCTTCCTGCACAAGATCCTGGCCGGCCGCTCGGATCGCAGCTACGGCATCCACGTCGCCCGCCTGGCGGGACTGCCGCCGTCGGTGGTGGCGCGGGCCCGTGACATCCTCCGCGCGCTCGAGCAGGACGAACTGAGCCGTGGCGGCCGCCCGGCGCTGAGCGGCCAGCCGGTGCAGCCGCAGCAGCAGCTCGGACTGTTCCAGGCGCCGCCCGACGACGCGCTGCGCGAACGGTTGCGGACGCTCGACATCGATCGGACGACGCCGATCGAGGCGCTGCAGCTGCTCGCCGAGTTGAAGCGCGATGCCGAGGCGTGAGTGGGGTCGAGCCGCTAGCCCTTGAGCTTGTCGAGCTCGCTGCGCGCCTCGGCCGCAAACGGCGACTCGGCGTGCTTCTCGACGATCTCGTTGAGCGTCTTGCGCGCGTCCTCGACCTTGCCGGAGTCGCGGTAGGCGCGGGCCAGTTCCATCAGCACGCCGTCGACGGGAATCGGCCCACCGGTCTGGGTGCTGAGGGCCTTGAGGCTCTCGATCGCGGGTTCGAACTGGCCGGCGCGGATTTGCGCCTGAGCGCGGCCGAGTGCCGCCCCACGGGCCACCAGATCGGAGCCGGCGGCGAGCTGGTCGTACTGCGCGCGGGCTTCGTCGAAGCGGCCGAGAGAGACCAGGATCGAGGCGGCGTTGAACCGCGCCAGGCGGCCCGGTCCGCTCGACGGGCTGGCCTCGGCGGCGGCCAGGAACTTGGGCAGCGCGGCTTCGAGCTTGGCCCGCTCGGTCGGATACGTACCCGGCGGCTGGGTGGGCGCCGCGGTGGAGCCGGCCTCGGCCGGCGGCATCGGCGCCTGGACCGGCGCCTCGTAGACCACCATCGCATCGGCGAGCAGGCCGCTGACGACGTTGTCGGCGTTGCGGCGCCAGGTCGTGTAGCCGGCAGCGGCGACGAGCACGACCACCAGCGCGCCGGCGATCGCCAGATAGAGCGACCGGTGCTGCCCGAGGGCCGCGTTGGCGGCTGCCAGGGCCTTGGCCACCTCGTTTTCCTTCAGGTGTTCTCGCTCGGAGTGCTTCATAGGCTGGCCGCGTCAGTGGCGGACCCCTGAGTGTATCAGCGCCGCCCGTCGGCCGTCACGTCGTAGCGCCACGCCTCCCACCGCGGGCCGCAGTGGGTCTCGGCGCGGACCTGCAGCAGCCGCACGCCGGCCGCCGCCAGCAAGGCCTCGACCTCGGGACGGGGCACGGCGTGCATCTCCATCACCGGCTCGAAGCCGGCCGGGGCCGTCGGCCGCGCCGGGGCCGACGGCCCCGGTGTCCCCGCCACCTCGACCCGAGCCGCGGGCGAACCCAGGTCCGCGAACCAGGTCACGCCTTCGTGCACGACATCCACCTCGAGCACGGTCGCGCCGGCCGGCGGCGGCCAGGCGACGGACAGTTCGACGACCGCCGTCGCCGCAGGCGCCAGCGGCAGCGGCACCGGGGCGCGCTGGTCGTCGACCACCAGCATCGCGCCGTCGGCGGCGCGCCAGTGGTTGCCGACGTTCAACGGCAACCCGGCCGGCCACGGCCAGGCGCCGCGGTTGGTGACCGCGACCTCGACGACGCCGCGCCCCTGCAGCAGCCACCGGGCGGTCAGCTCGGCGAGGTAGGCCCCAGCGGGCATCGCCCCCGACGGCAGCGGCGGCGCCTCGAGCGGCCGCGACGGCAGGTCGAAGGAGAGGAAGCCCCCGGGCGCCAGCACCCGCGCCAGCTCGGTGACGTAGACGCGGGCGTAGTCCGGCGCAATGTGCTGCAGGACCCGGCCGGTGAGGACGACGTCGATCGAGCGGTCGGCAATCGCGGTCAGGGGCGGACCGGCCTGCACCTGGTAGCGCACCCGGGTCCCGTGGCGGTTGGCGGCCCTGGCGTGGGCGATCATCGACGGCGCCACGTCGAGGCCGATCGCCTCGTCGACGTGCTCGGCCAGGGCCTGGGTCAGCCGGCCGACGCCGCAGCCGAAGTCGAGGCCCCGCCGGCGCCGCTCGGGCAGCGCGAAGCGACGCGCCTCGCCAAGGAGCGCGGCGACCTCGGCCACGCCGGTGGCGAAGAACTCGGCCGGCGTCCAGCGGCCGCCCTTGCGCGCCGGGTCGGTGAGGATCGCCCACAGCGGATCGGTGCGGCCGAAGGCGTCCCAGTGGCGCTGCAGGTCGTCGAGGTTCATCCGGGGGACGGGCGTCAGCGTAGCACCGACGCCGCCGGCCTCGTCGGCGGGACGCGTCCGGGCGCGGAACCGGGTCTGGTACAGTAGCCACGTTGCGCCCGTAGCTCAGGGGATAGAGCACCCGCCTCCTAAGCGGGGGGTCGCGCGTTCGATTCGCGCCGGGCGCGCCACCTTCCGCCGACGGCGTCGACGCCCGGCCCCGGTCGTCGCGATCCGACCTGACCTCACCGACATGCGGTACGACACGGCCATCTCGCGGCGTTGCTTCGACCAGCGGGGGCGGATACCGCGTCGGAGGTGGTGCGCCGCCATCGCGCTGGCGCTGGTCAGCGGGTGCGCGCCGCCGCCGCCGCCGGCGCCGTGCGCCCTCGATCCGGCTGCGGTCGCCGTGGCCCTGGTGCGCCGCGATTCGCCGGTGGCGCGGCTGCGCGGCTGGACGGCCGACGTCCTCGCCGTCCGCAATCGCGACCGCCAGGACTGGCACGACGTCGAGGCGGCCATCGCCGGTGTCGCCGTCGCCGGCGGCGGGCGACGGCCGGCCACCGGGCGCTACGTCGGTGGCGCGACGCTCGACGTGGCGCGCGGGACCGAGGTCGGCTTCGCGATCCGCGAGTTCTCCAACTCGCGAGGCGGACGGTGGGCGACCTTGACGATGCGGCCCACGGCGGCCGAGCTGACCCTGGTACGCGGCGGCGTCGTCTGCCGCGCCTCTGTCGCCGTGGCCGGGCCGCTCGACTGACCGGCCCCGTACAAACGAACGGCCCCGGCGTGCGGCCGGGGCCGTTCGCGCCGCGTTCTCTCCCCGAGCGTCAGGGGGTGACGGTCGGGGTGACGTTGCCGCCGCTGCTGGCGAAGGTCACGTTGGTGATCATGAAGGTCCCGGCGCCGGTCGAGGCCTGGTTGGCGAACAGGTCCGGCCCGCCGTTGCCGAGCGCCGTCGAATTGGCCAGCGCCGCACTCAGGTCGCCGTCCCCGCGCTCGTCGTAGACGATGCCTTCCCCGGCGTTGCCGGTGCTGGTCGCGCGGACGATCGAGGCCTGCAGCCACCCGTCGGCGTCTTCGCGGATGTTGATGCCGTCGTAATCGTTGCCGCGGGTGTCGACGCCGTTCAGCCAGGCCTGCAGGTTGCCGGCGCCCTTCTCGCGGATCTTCACGGCGCCATCGCCGCCGTCGGCGCCGCTGCCGCTGGCGCGGACGCCGACCATCGTCGTCACCAGGTCGCCGCCGCCGGCGAAGTCGTCGTCCTCTTCGTAGTCGATCGCTTCCTCGCGGTTGCCGTTGGCTTCGACGAGCAGCAGGTTCACGCGCAGGTCCCCGGCGTGGTTCTCGTTGAAGTCGAGTCCCTCCTCGAAGTTGTCGTTGGCGCTGGTCAGCCCCACCTGGCCGATGATGCTGCCCTCGTTCAGCTCGTCGATGTCGAAGCCGTCGTCGAGATCGGCCGGGTCGAGCGGGCCGTTGGCGGTGAAGCGCGAGCCGAAGACGTCGATACGCACGTCGCCGCGGCCGCGTTCGTCGAGTTCGACGCCGTCGGCGCCGTTGCCGTCGGCCGCCGACAGGCGCATCACGAAGACGAGGTGGCCGTCACCGCCTTCGTTCACCCGCACGCCGTCGCGGTCCGACACGCTGAAGCCGTTGTGAAGAAAGCGGCTGGCCAGCACCGTGACCTCTAGGCCGGCCGCCGATCCGGCGGGGTTCGGCTCGCCCTCGTCGGGCGCGGTCGGATCGACCTGATCGTTGACCAGGACGCCGTGACCGAGGTTGTCGATGACCGCGACGTTGAAGAGCCACACCCGCTGCACCCCGGTGGCGGTCGGCGGCACCTCGACGTCGAGGCCCTCGGCCGGGCCGCCGCGCACGGTGAGGTTCGACACCGCGAGGTCGCCGCCGCCGGTGGCGAGCAGCACCGCGCCGCTGGCGAGCCCGGCGCCGTCGAGCGTCGCCCCGGCCCCCTGGATGCCGAGGGGCTGGCGCCCCGTGAACTCGACCGTCGCCGTCAATCGAATCGTCCGCACCGTCGGCAGGAACTGGATGGTGGTGATTGCCGGATTGCCGTTGGCGCGATCCACCGCGTCGCGGAACGATCCCGGACCGGCGTTGCGGGCGTTGAGCACGAGGGCGGTCGCGGCGACGGCGGCCGCGGGGGCGGCGAGCGGCAGCGCCAGGGCCAGGGCGAGCACGGGAGCGGTCAGGCGATGGATCACGGAGCCTCCTCGGGCGCGGACGGCGCGGGCACCCAGCGGCCCGTGACGCGTCAGCGCCCGCGTGAATGTCGCGGAGGCGCACGACGACCTGGTGGCGTTTTCGTGACGACGCGGTAACGTCAGCCGCTCGAGAGTCCGGCGGCAGCGAGTTGGTCGCGGGGCTCGAGCTCAGTAGCGCAGCACGGAGAACACCGGCGTTCCGTCCAGCTTGCCGCGCCCGCCGAGCACACCGAGCTCGATGAGGAAGGCCAGGGCGTGGATGTCGCCGCCGAGGCGCCGGACGAGCGTCGCCGCGGCCCGCGCCGTGCCGCCGGTGGCGAGCACGTCGTCGACGATGAGCACGCGCTGGCCGGCCGTGATCGCGTCAGCGTGGATCTCCAGCGCGTCGCTGCCGTACTCGAGCGCGTAAACCTCGCCGAGCGTCGTCGCCGGCAGCTTGCCGGGCTTGCGGATGGGCACGAAGCCGGCACCGAGCCGATCGGCGATCGCTGCGGCGAGGATGAAGCCGCGGCTTTCGATGCCGACCACCCGCTGGATGCCGGCGTCACGGTAGGGCCCGGCCAGCGCCTCAATCGTGTCGCGCAGACCGACCGGATCGGCCAGCAGCGTCGTGATGTCGTAGAAGAGGATGCCCGGCTTCGGAAAGTCGGGGACGTGTCGGATCTTCGACTTCAGGTGGTCCATGGGAGCGGAGGGACGCGACTAGGCGACGGTGAAGGAGGCGGCGTGATGGCCGGGGCCGATGTCGTCGGCGGCCACCGCCTCGACCCGGGCGTGCGCCGGGCCGCGCCAGAGCGCACGTTCGAAGCGTTCGAGGGCGTCGCCGGCGCCCTCCGCCTCGACTTCCACGCGGCCGTCGTCGAGGTTGCGCACCCAGCCGTGCAGGTCCTCGCGACGCGCCGCCTCGAGCACGAAGTAGCGATAGCCGACGCCCTGGACGCGGCCCGAGACGAGGTAGCGCCGCGCCGTTCGCACGCCGCGATTGTAGCAGGCCGGTTCCAGGCGGCCGGCGTGCGTGTCAGGCGCCGAGCCGGGCGAGCAGACGGTAGAGCGCGCGTCGGCTGATGCCCAGCCGGGCGGCGGCCCGGCTCTTGTTGCCGTGCTCGCCGCGAAGCACCGCGCGCACGTGTGCGCGCTGGGCCTCGTCGAGCCGGCCGGTGGGCGGCGGCTCGGACGGCGACGGGCGCTGCGGGCCCGGCGTGGTCGCCGACCCGGCCAGCGCGGCCCGGACGGCGCCCTCCCCCACCACGTCGTGGTCGCTCAGGACCGCCGCCCGCTCCAGGACGTTCTGCAGTTCCCGCAGGTTGCCCGGCCAGCTGTGGGCCTGCAGCACGCCCAGCGCGCCCGGGGTCAGACCACGGGCAGCGAGGCCGAGCCGACGGTGAACGTCAGCGAGGAACGCCGACGCCAGCGCCGGCAGGTCGTCGGGCCGTTCGCGCAGCGCCGGCAGGTGCAGCGTGAACACGCCGAGCCGGTAGAAGAGATCCGAGCGGAACCGCCCGGCGGCCATGGCCGCCGGCAGGTCCTGCGCGGTGGCGGCGATCACGTGCGGGCCGGTCGCCGCCGGCGCGTCGTCGGCCGCGACCAGCCGCAGCAGCCGCCGTTGATCGGGCGCGGCCAGATCGGCGACGTCCGCGTAGTAGTAGGTCGCGTCGGCAGGTGCCGCCGCTCCGCGGGGCGGCCACGCCGCGTCGTCGGCCTCGGCTCCCGCACACACGATCGGCACGAACGCCCCGCCGCGGTGCGGGCCCAGCCGGTAGAGCGTGCGGGCCACGGCGGCCTTGCCGGTACCGACCTCCCCGGTGATGAGCGTCGTGCGCGCGTGCGGCGCGAAGCGGGCCATGGTCGCGAAGAGCTGCTCCATGGCCGGCGTCCGGCCGATGAGGCCGTGGAACGAGGGCACCGGGCGCCGCAGCAGCGCCGGTCCGGTGCGGCGCACGGCCGGCCGCCCCGGCGCGGCGCGGGTCGCCGCGGGCTCGGCCACGGTCGGCGGCTCGTGCATCATGACCGGGGCGTCCACGGCGTGAGATCGAGCAGCGGCGTGGCAGCAATCCGCTGCAGGTCCGCCGAGAAGGCATCGAGTTCGGCGGCGGCGACGTCGTCGAGCGGCGTCGAGAACGTCTCCAGCGCGCCGCTCTGCACCAGGGCGGCGAACGCGTCGACGATCTCCGGGCGGCGCCAGCCGACGTGGACCTCGTGACGGAGCACGTCGAGGGCCTGGCGCGCCGGGCGCGCGGCGACGTACTCGCGCCCCATCGTGATCGCCTCGAACGTGTCGACGATGCTGACGATCTGCGCCAGCACCGGCACGGCGTCGCCGGCCAGGCCGTCGGGATAGCCCGAGCCGTCGAGCCGTTCGTGGTGGTGGCGGACGATCGGCCGCACGCCGTGCAGCGTGCGCAGGTTGGCGCACAGGGTGTCGCCGATCACCGGGTGCGACTTGATGACGTCGTACTCGTCCGGTTCCAGCCGCCCGCCCTTGCGGAGGATCGCGTCGGGGATCGCCAGCATGCCGATGTCGTGCAGGAAGGCGCCGCGATACAGCGTCGTGAGATCGGCGTCGGCGAGCCGCAGCGCCCGGCCGAGGGCCGTGGCGTAGTTGGCCATCCGGTAGCAGTGGCCTGGCGCCGACTCGCGCGCCTCGATCATGGCGGTGATCGTCATGATGATCGACGCCGCCGAGTCGAGGTCGCTGGTGTACTGGCTGACGCGGCTGAAGGCGCGGACGCGGGCGAGGAGCTCCTCGGGGTCGAAGGGCTTGGGCAACAGCGCCTCGGCGCCGGTCTCGATCCCGGCCAGGCGCTGGTCGCGCCGGCGGTCGTCGGAGAGCAGGATGATCGGCACCAGCCGGGTTGCGCTCTCGCGCTTCGCGCGGCGGCAGAGCGCCAGCGCCTCCCCGTGGGCGGCGTCGATGTCGACGACCAGGACCGCCGGCGTCGCCCGGTCCAGCCACTCGCCAGCCGCCGCAGCGCTGGCGAGGGCCTCGGCGGGCACCCCGGCTCGCCCGAGGGCGCGCGCCACAGCGCGCACTTCGTTCGAGTCGCCGACGACCAGCACGGTCGGGATGTCGCCCGCGGCGGCCGGCGTGGCGGGAATCAGCGGCAGGGACGGGACGCGATCGGCGTGCGGGACCATGGCGGACACTCCGCCCGCACAATCGGCAAGCGCCGTGCCGGCTTGAATCCGCCGGCGCCGCCGGCGAAATCCGGCCCGGAGCGGGGGGTGTGCCACAGCCGCACACCCCGCACGACGGCGGCCTCAGCGCGGCGGCGGGGCCGCGGGGGCGGATCTGGCCGTCGGGTCGACGGCCGGCAGCTTCTCGCGGCCCAGCGCCGAATTGAGGCGCGGCAGCTCGGTGCTCAGGGTCTGCCGCATGCGGGCCAGTTGCGCGTCGAGGGCCGCGGCCAGCTCGTCGAACACCTCGTAGCTCTGCGCCGTCGGCTTGGCGTCGGCGCTTTCCACCACGCCGGCCAGCGCGGCGATCTTGTTGTTGAGCATGATCGGGTAGTTCAGCGGGTCCTGGCTGCTGCGGTTGCGGACCTGGTAGACCTCGGCCTCGACGACGGCGAGCGGGGTCAGCACGGCGTCGGCGAGCTTCTGGATCTCGGCCTTGCGGCGGGGATTGATCTTCTCGAGCCGTTCGGTGATCTGGTCGCGAACGGCCCGGATGGTGATCACGGCGGTGTTGGCCTCGGTGACTTTGTCGCGAATCCGCGCCGACAGCGTGAACTGTTCCTGGAGATCCGCCGCCGAGATGCCGTCGGCGGCCAGCCGCGGGTCGAGGCCGATCGAGAAGTCGCGCGTCCGGGTCTGGCCGTTGGCGGTCACCCGCACCGTGTAGCGGCCCGGCGGTGCCGCCGGGCCGCGCTGCGGCTGGGCGGCCCACATGATCATCCCCGGGAACACCGTGGCGCCGGCGTGGCGCATGTCCCAGGTGAAGCGGTTCATCCCCTGGGCGACGCCGACGCGGGCCGGCAGGATGCCGAAGAACGCCGCGGCCTCGGGATCGACGCCGGGCGGCAGACCCTTGTTGGGGTCGTCCTTCGGCGAGCCGGTGAACGTGCGCAGCACCTGCCCGCCGGCGTCGAGGAACTCGATCGTCACCGCGTCGGCGGCGCGGTTCAGGTAGTAGTCGATGGTGACGTTGCGATCGCGGCCGCGCAGCGGGTCGAAGGTCTGGAACACGAACAGGTCGTTGGTGGTCAGCTCCGGTGTCGCCTGGCGCAGCACGCCGATGTTGTCGAGCACGTAGAAGCCGCGTCCGTGGGTGCCGATCACCAGGTCGCGGCCCTCGACGACGATGCCGTGCACCGGCGTGTCGGGCAGGTTCAGCTGCAGCGGCTGCCAGTGCGCGCCGTCGTCGAACGACACGTGGACGCCGTGCTCGGTGCCGGCGTAGAGCAGGCCGCGGCGCGCTGGATCTTCGCGGACGACGCGCAGGAAGTCGTCCTCCGGGATGCCGGTGACGATCCTGGTCCAGGTCTGGCCGAAGTCGGTGGTCTTGTAGAGGTACGGGCGGCGATCGCCGAGCTGGTAGCGGTTGCCGGCCAGGTAGGCGACGCCGTTCTGGTGCGGCGACGCCTCGATGAGACCGATGCGGGTGAACTCGGGCAGGTCGGGGGGCGTCACCGCCGTCCAGGTCTTCGCGCCGTCGCGGGTGATGTGCACCACGCCGTCGTCGGAGCCGGTCCAGATGGTGTTCGGATCCTGCCGCGACGGCGCGATCGTGAAGATCACCGCGTAGGTCTCGACGCCGGTCTGGTCGCGCGTGATCGGTCCGCCCGACGCCTGCAGGGTCTTGGGATCGGAGCGAGTGAGGTTCGGGCTGATGCGCTCCCAGCGCTGGCCGCCGGTGGTCGTCCGCCACAGATGCTGCGAGGAGGCGTAGAGGACCGTCGGATCGAGCGGCGAGAAGACGATCGGGAACGTCCACTGGAAGCGCTCCTTGATGTCGATCGCCGAGTAGCCCATCGGGTTGTTCGGGTAGATGTTGACGGCGCGCTGCTGGCCGGTCTCGCGGTCGAGCCGCGACAGGAACCCGCCGTAGCTGCCGGCGTAGAAGACGTTGAGGTCGGTCGGGTCCGGGGCGATGTAGCCGCTCTCGCCGCCGCCGACGGCGTAGAAGATCGGCGGCAGGCTGCCCTCGCCGGCACCGGCCTGCGACTGGCTGCCGACGCACGCCGTGCTGTTGTCCTGCTGGGCGCCGCAGATGTGATACGGCACGTGTCGGGTGGTGAAGACGTTGTAGAACTGGCCGGTCGGGTAGTCCTGTCCGGTCCAGCTGCGGCCGCCGTTGACCGTGACGTTGGCGCCGCCGTCGTTGGACTGCACCATCCGCTGGCTGTCGGTGGCCGAGATCCACAGGTCGTGGTTGTCGCCGTGCGGCACGCGGATCGTCGTGGTGGTCTTGCCGGCGTCGGTGGACTTGAAGAACTGGACGTTCAGGATGTAGACGGTGTCCTTGTCCTTCGTGTCGGCGACCAGCCGCGAGTAGTAGAAGGCGCGCTGGCGGATGTTGCGGTTGTCGGAGGTCTGGCGCCACGAGGCGCCGGCGTCGTCGCTGACGTAGAGGCCGCCGGCGGCCTCGTTCTCGATGATGGCGTAGACGCGGCCGCCGTCCACCGGCGACACCGAGACGCCGACCTTGCCCCACAGGCCGGCCGGCAGGCCGGGGTTGCGGGTGATCTCGGTCCAGGTGTCGCCGCCGTCGGTGGACTTGAAGAGCCCGCTGCCGGGGCCGCCGCTCGACATCGACCACGGCGTGCGGAAGGCCTCCCACAGTGACGCGAACATCACCTGGGGGTTGGCCGGGTCGATCGACAGATCGACCGCCCCGGTGCGGCCGTCGCGAAACAGCGTCTTGCGCCAGGTCGTGCCGCCGTCGGTGGACTTGAACACGCCGCGCTCCGGGTGCTCGTTGTAGGGCGGGCCGAAGACCGCGGCGACGACGGTGTCGCAGTTGGTCGGATGCACGCGCAGCCGCGCCACCGCCTGCGAGTCGCGCAGGCCGACGTGGGTCCAGGTCTGGCCGCCGTCGCCGGTGCGGTAGACGCCGTCGCCCTGGATGATGTTGCCGCGGAACTGCACTTCCCCGCCGCCGATGTAGACGACGTCGGGGTCGGCCTGGCAGACGCCGAGGGCGCCGATCGACGAACTGCGGATCTTGCCGTCGGTCATCGGCGCCCAGGTGGTGCCGCCGTCGGTGGTCTTCCAGGCGCCGCCGCCGGTTGTGCCGAACCAGTATTCGTGGGGGCGGCTCTCGCTGCCGCCGACGGCGATCGATCGGCCGCCGCGGGCCGGGCCGACGCTGCGCCACTGCATGCCCTTGTAGAGCACCGGGTCGACGGCAGCGGACGGGGTCTGCGCCCGCGAGCCGGCACTGCCGGCGGTGGCGGCGAGGACGGCGAGGGCGGTGACGAGCAGCGGTCGCGGGCAGCGGGACATCGTGACTCTCCGGGCGGCGCAGGGGGGACGCGCCGATTGTAGGAAGCGGTTGCGGGCCCTGACAAGCGGGGTCACCGGCGGGCGCGCGCGAGCACCGTCAGACCGGCGGCGTTCAGCACCAGGATCCGCAGCTTGCGGACCAGCGCCAGGGCGACGGCGTGGGGCACGGGCACGCCGATGGCGGCGGCGACCACCGCTGCCCCGGCTTCGTCCACGCCGATGCGGAACGGCACCACCTTGAACAGCACGGTCACCAGCCGGCCGGTCGTTTCGAGCACGAACGCATCGGCCAGGGAGACCTGGCCGCCCGACAGCACGGCGAGGATGAGCCACACTTCGGCGACGGCGGCGGCGTGGAACGCCGCCTGCCAGCCGCCGACGGCGGCCAGGGTGGTGGGCGGCCAGCCGATGACGCCGTAGAAGCGCGCCTCGAGATCCCGCAACACATCGGGCGTGCGCGCCGTCCGGCCGGCGACGCGGGCGGCCAGCTGGGCCGCGCCCGACAGCACCGCCGGGCGTCGGCGCACCACCCACGCACCCGCCAGCGCGCCGATGACGACGGCGGCCAGCACGCCCTGCGCGGCCAGGCGCAGGCCGTCGGGCAACGCCGTCTGGCGCACCAGCATCCAGGCGCCGGCGGCGAGCATCAGGACGACCGAGCCGGCGTAGAAGGCGTTGTCGAGCGCCACCGACGTCAGCGCCGGCCCGGTGGCGACGGTGCCGCGCAGCAGCAGTACCTTGGTCGGCTCGGAGGCCAGCAACCCGAGCGGGGTGAGGTTGCCGACCGCGTCGGCGGCGAGGACGGCGGCGAAGGCGCGGCGGCTCGAGAGCGCGGCGGCGCCCACCCGCGCCGCGCAGTGCACCCACGACCGGGCCCGGGCCAGGAAGCGGAACGCGCCGAGCACGACGACCACGGCGAACCAGCCGCCGACGGCGCTCAGGCCGGCGCGAATCTCCTGCCATCCGGCCTGGCGCACGGTGACGACCAGCACGGCGGCACCGGCCAGCAGGATCGCCACGCCGACGAGCGAGGCGCGCAGGGAACCGGACGGCGGAGGATCGGCAGACGGCACGCGGTGTGTGTGATTGTAATCGCCACGGCGCTTGACTCGGTCCCGCGCCGCTCATAGGCTAGCCGCCCATCATGCGCATGCGTGTTCTGACTGTCGTCACGATCGCCGCCGTCAGCGCGGCCCTCACCGGCGTGGCCTCCCGGGCGCAATCGCGGTCGCCGCGTCCGGCGCCGGCCGCGACCGTGGACGTGCCGGTGAACGAAGGCACCTCGATGTCGGTGGCGGTGTCGCCCGACGGCCGCACGCTGGCCATCGATCTCCAGGGCAGCATCTGGACGCTGCCGGCCGGTGGCGGCACCGCGACGCGGATCACCGACGTCTTCAACGACGCCCGGCAGCCGGCGTGGTCGCCCGACGGGCGGACCATCGCGTTCTTCGCCTATCGCGACGGCGGCTACGACCTGTGGGCGATCGCGCCGGACGGCTCGCAGCAGCGCAAGCTGACCTTCGGCGCCTTCGACGACCGCGAGCCGGCGTGGTCGCACGACGGCACGCGTATCGCGTTTTCCTCGGATCGCGGCGACCCGCTGGGCAGCAACTACAACATCTGGGTGCTGGAGCTGGCCAGCGGTGCGCTGCGCCAGCTCACCACGCACGCCGCCGAAGACGCGATGCCGAGCTGGTCGCCCAACGATGCCGACATCGCCTTCGTCTCGACACGTGACGGCGAGCGGCACGTGTGGGCGGTGCCGGCCGCCGGCGGCGCCGAGCGCCGGATCGCCAGTTCCACCGGGCGCGTCGCCGCCGCGTCGTGGGGGCCGGGCGGCCAGATCGTGCTGCACGCGCTCGAAGGCCGCTCCAGCCGGCTGGAGCTCGGTGGCCAGTCGATCACCGGAACCGAGAACGCGTTTCCCTTCCGCCCCAGCTGGGTGAGCGCCAGCGAGTTCTTCTACACGGCCGACGGCAAGATTCGCCGCCGCGCCGCTGGTGGTGCCGGCTTCACCGACGTGCCCTTCACCGCCGTCCTGCAGGCGACCCCGGCCCGCTATACCCGCGTGGCCCGCGACTTCGACTCGCGCGCGCCGCGCAAGGTGCTCGGTGTCGTGCGGCCGGTGCTCTCGCCCGACGCCGGCAAGGTGGCCTTCGCGGCCGTGGGCGACATCTGGGTGATGCCCATCGGCGGCACGCCGGAGAACATCACCAAGGACCGCTTCCTGGACACCGATCCCGCCTGGTCGCCCGACGGCAGCAAGCTCGTCTACTCGTCCGACAAGGGCGGCGAGCTGCTGCAGCTGTGGATCCGCGATCTGGCGACCGGGCAGGACCGCCAGCTCACCCGCCTCACGACGCAGCCGCAGGGCGCGACGTGGTCGCCCGACGGCACGCGGATCGCGTTCTTCGACGTGGACGGGATGTGGCGCCGGGCGCCGGTGTCGGTCGTGGACGTCGCCAGCGGCGCGGTCACGCGCATCCACGACTCGCTCTTCTCGCCCGGCACGCCGACCTGGTCGCCCGACGGAACGCGGGTCGCGGTGGCGATGGTGTCGTCCTACTCGACCCGCTTCCGCGAGGGCACCAACCAGGTGCTGACCATGTCGGCCACCGGCGGCGACGACCGCTGGTTCGTGCCCAACCCCAATCTGTCGATCGACTCGCGCGGCGGCGGCGGCCCGGTGTGGTCGCCCGACGGCACCAAGATGGCCGCCATCTACGAAGGGCTGCTCTCGGTGTGGCCGGTGTCGCCGGCCGGCGAGCCGCTCGGCCCGCCCCGGCGCGTCACCTCGGAGATGGCGCACTCCCCCAGCTGGGCCGGCGACTCGAAGCGGCTGCTCTACCAGTCGATGGACGCGCTGCGGCTCGTCGACATCGAGACCGGCGCCGTCACCGACGTACCGCTGAGGCTCACCTACACGCCGGCAGTGCCCACCGGCCGGACCACCATCCACGTCAGCCGCCTGATCGACGGGCTGAGCGAGACGGCCCGGGGCGAGACCGACATCGTCGTGGACGGCAACCGGATCCGCTCGGTGGCCCCGCACAGCGCCGCCGCGCATCGCGGCACGGTCGTGGACGGCAGCGGCCTCACCGCGATGCCCGGGCTCATCGAGTTCCACTCCCACCTGCAGAAGGACTTCGGCGAGGCCCAGGGGCGGGCGTGGCTGGCCTTCGGCGTCACCACCGTCCGCAGTCCCGGCAACACGCCCTACGAGGCGGTCGAAGACCGCGAGGCCGGCGAGGCCGGCGTGCGCATCGGCCCGCGCGTCTACGGCACCGGCTATCTGATGGAGTGGCAGCGCGTCTACTACAAGATGGGCGTCGCGATCTCGAGCGTCGCCCACTTCGAGATGGAGCTCGAGCGCGCGAAGGTGCTTCAGCACGACCTCGTCAAGAGCTACGTCCGGCTGCCCGACCTGCAGCAGAAGCGCATGGTGGAGTTCGCCCACGGCATCGGCGTGCCGGTGGCCACGCACGAGATCTTCCCCGCCGCCCTGGTCGGCGTGGACAACACCGAACACACCGCCGCGACCAGCCGGCGCGGCTACTCGCCCAAGCAGACCACGCTGCAGCGCGCCTATGCCGACGTCGTGCAGCTGTTCGGCAAGAGCGAGCGCTACTGGTGTCCGATGATGTCGGGCGGCGGGGTGCGGCGGCTGCTCGAGGGCGATCCGTCGCTGCGTCAGGACCCGCGCTTCTCGCTCTACCCGCAGTGGATGCAGCAGCAGGTGCGCAACCCGCAGGGCGGCGGCGCACCCGGTGGCGGCCTGGACAGCCCCGGCAACAACCAGATGCTGATGGACATCTACAAGGCGGGCGGCAAGGTGGTGGCGGGCACCGACACGCCCAACGCCTTCAACCTGCACGGTGAGCTGAACGCCTACGTCAACGCCGGCATGACGCCGTACCAGGCGCTGCGCGCCGCGACGGTGACGCCGGCCGAGGCGCTCAACCTCGACGCCGGGGCGATTGTCGCGGGCAAGCTCGCCGACATCGTGCTCGTCGAGGGCAACCCGCTCGAGCAGCTCGGCGACGCGCTGAACGTACGGCGCGTGATGGCGAACGGCCGCCTCCACGACGTGAACGACCTGGTGAAGGGCGCCGCGGCGCCGACGGCAGCGGCGCGACGCTGAAACGTCGCGCCGGTCGCGGCCGGTTGGACAGCAAAGGGCGGCGCTTTCGCGCCGCCCTTTTCACATCTTGGATTGGTCGGGGCGAGTGGATTCGAACCACCGACCCCTCGGTCCCGAACCGAGTGCTCTACCAGGCTGAGCCACGCCCCGACGTCTGCAGATAGTATCACCATCCCCGCGTCGCCTTCGCGCGCAAGTGCCCACACCTGCCAGATTCGTCAGCGCGCGTGCAGGTTCGTGCGCGACTGACACGGCGCGTCAGGCCGGTGTGACAGCCAGGCACAGTTCTGTGCGGCAGCCGCGCGCACGTCGCACACTCGATGGTATTTCCTCAACGTTTCGTCGTTTTCCCCGCTGGCACGGGACGTGCTCTGCGGCGGTCGTCCCAACGAAGAGGAGACAGAAACGTCGATGCAACCCGAATCCGGTAAGTGTTCCCCGCTCGCGGTCCGCAGGCCGCGAGTGTCGTCCCGCGGCGCGCTGGCAATGGTCGCGACGCTCCTCGCCTGGCAACTCGGCGTCCTGAGCGCCGCCGCGCAGGCTCCCGCGACCACGGTCAGCCAGGTCGTCGTGACACCCGGTTCGGCCTCGGCGGTGACCGTGACCGGCACACCCGGTCACTACTTCGCGCTGGTCGGCAGCCCGACCGGCGCCGGCTTTTCCTATGCGGGCGTGACGTTCGCGGTCGGCCCCGATCTTCAGATCCTCGCCATGGGCAACCTGGATGGCAGCGGCCGCGCGGTCGTCAACGTCGTGCCGCCGTTTGTCGGCTCGTCGCTCGATCGCTACTACATCCAGGCGGTGACCTCGACGGCGCCGAGCTTCGTGCCGCTGCAGGTGGCGCCCGGCAAGGTGCTCGTCAACGGCGACCTCGCCGGCCTGGCGGCTTCTGGCCTGCCGGGACCTCAAGGGCCAGCGGGACCCGCGGGACCGGCTGGTCCTGCAGGCGCGACGGGTCCGGCAGGTGCCGCCGGCCCCGCCGGCCCACAGGGACCGCAGGGGCCCGCCGGGTTGGCCGGCGCCGATGGCGCGACGGGCGCGGCTGGACCTCAAGGGCCCGCCGGGCCTCAGGGGCCGGCTGGCGCGGATGGTGCGGTTGGCCCGCAGGGTCCCGCCGGTGCGGCGGGGGCTGACGGTGCCGTGGGTCCACAAGGCCCCGCCGGAGCCGACGGCGCCGTTGGCCCACAGGGGCCGGTCGGTCCGCAGGGCCCGGCTGGACCTGCTGGTGCGGACGGTGCGGTGGGTCCGCAGGGTCCGGCAGGTCCGGCGGGCGCAGATGGCGCGATTGGCCCGCAGGGCCCCGCGGGCCCGGCTGGTCCGGCGGGTGCGGATGGCGCAGTGGGGCCGCAAGGCCCGGCGGGTGCGGATGGCGCGGTCGGGCCACAGGGGCCGGTTGGTCCAGCGGGTGCGGACGGTGCAGTGGGTCCGCAGGGTCCACAGGGCCCGGCAGGTCCGGCGGGTGCGGATGGCGCGGTGGGTCCGCAGGGCCCGGCAGGTCCGGCGGGTGCGGACGGTGCGGTGGGTCCGCAGGGTCCGGCAGGTCCGGCCGGCGCGGACGGTGCGGTGGGTCCGCAGGGTCCGGCAGGTGCGGACGGTGCAGTGGGGCCGCAAGGCCCGGCGGGTGCGGATGGCGCGGTTGGTCCGCAGGGGCCAGCGGGCCCGGCGGGCGCAGATGGCGCGATTGGTCCGCAGGGCCCCGCGGGCCCGGCTGGTCCGGCGGGTGCGGATGGCGCGGTGGGTCCGCAGGGCCCGGCAGGTCCGGCGGGTGCGGACGGTGCGGTGGGTCCGCAGGGCCCGGCAGGTCCGGCGGGTGCGGATGGCGCGGTGGGTCCGCAGGGCCCGGCAGGTCCGGCGGGTGCGGACG
>JBFWNR010000001.1:0-1324974 GCA_050250955.1 Vicinamibacterales bacterium | reverse complement strand
TCCGATCTCGTTGCCGTCGTCGCTCTCGGGATGGAACGTGGTCTGGATGTTCACGGTCATCCGCACCGGCTGGCCGCGTTCGAGCAGCCGCACCAGGCGGTTGTAGTGCTCGACGGCCAGCGTGGCCGACGGCACCTGGACCGGCGCCTGTGGGTCGCGGCTGCCGCCGCTGGTGGGGAAGATCGTGCCGCCGTCGGTGCGCTGCGTCTCCCACGACAGGTCGCTGCCGCCGGCCGACAGGTCGTCGTCGCTGCCGCGCTCGAGCAGCACCGCGGCGCCCTCCTGCACCAGGAAGGCGCGGGTCGCCGCCGCCAGCGCCCGCCGCCGTTCCATCTCGGCGCGCTCCTCAGGCGAGGGCGGGCGCGGCGGCTGTGCCGGCGGCACCTCGGCCGCCTCCGTCCACAGCCGGCCCTCGTCCATGCGCAGGATCAGCGGACCCTCGAGCATCCGCACCGCCCGCGGCGCCTGCATCAGCACGATCCGGCCGCGCAGCGCGCCCTTGAACTTCGCGAAGTCGCCCTGCGACTCGATGCCGGCGAACACCACGTCGCCGGTCACCGGGCCGGCCGTGGAAGGCGAGTAATTGCGCGGCGCGCCGATGAGCACTGCCGGCTGCGGGGTGAGCATCGTCGCCGAGAAGCCGTCGATGTGCCAGCCCTGTCCGAAGCGCCATCGCTCCTGGTGGACGTTGGCGAGCCCCCAGGCGCGGAACTGCTGCATCGCCCAGTCGCTGGCCCGGGCCAACGCCGGCGTGCCGGTGGCGCGCGGTCCGAACACCTCCGAGAGCCACCAGACGAACTCGTAGGCCTGCGACCGCGCGGTGGCCTCCTCGCGCAGGCGGGACAGCGTGGCGGGGTCCAGCCCCGATTGCGCGGTGGTGGTGGCCACCAGCGCGCACACGCACATCGTCAACGGCAGCAGGCGTCGCATCGGACCTCGCACGAGCGCGCTACCGGCGGCCGGCGGTCGTGGTCGCCGCCGCCGCCGGGCGCTTGAACTTGTCGAACCAGTAGCGGTGATAGAGCTGGGTGCGGATGAAGTTCGAGGGCGTGGAGGTGGTGCCGTGCCACTCGTTCGCGAACCGCACCATCGCCGTCGGCACCTTGAGCAGCCGGAGCGCGCTGTAGAACTGCTCGGTCTGCGGCATCGGCGTGCGCAGGTCCTGCACGCCGGTCATCAGCATCGTCGGCGTCTTGACGTTGCCGACGTAGGTGAGCGGCGACCGCCGCAGGTGCTCCGCGGGATCCTCCCACGGCAGCTTCTCGAAGTTCTGGTACCAGGTCGGGCCGTCGGTGGTGCCGACGAAGCTGAGCCAGTCGATCACCGGGCAATCGGCCGAGGCTGCCGCGAAGCGATCGGTCTTGCCGACGATCCACGAGGTCAGCACGCCGCCGCCGCTGCACCCGGTGACGAACAGGTTGCGATCGTCGACGAAGCCCTTGGCGAGCAGGGCGTCGACGCCGGCCATCAGGTCGTCGTAGTCCTTGCTCGGGTAGGCGCGCATGATCATGTTGCCGAAGGCGCTGCCGTAGCCGGTGCTGCCGCGCGGGTTGGTGTAGAGCACGACGTAGCCGTTGGCGGCGTGCTCCTGCCAGCTGTAGTTGAAGCCGACGCCGTACATGCCGTGCGGCCCGCCGTGGATGCGCAGCTGCAGCGGGTACTTGCGGCTGGGGTCGAAGTCCGGCGGAGTGATGTACCAGCCCTGGACCTTGAGACCGTCGCTCGACGTGTACCAGAGCTCCTCGACCTTGCCGAGCCTGCGGCCGGCGAGGATGTCGTCGTTCACGGCGGTGAGCCGCACGATGGTCTGCGGTGCGGCGACGTCCACCGACACGACGTCGGGCGGCGCGTGAACCGAGGTCGAGACGCCGAACGCCCGTCCCTTGACGGTGATGCCCGACACCGAGAGCAGGTGCGGGCCGGTCGTCACCGGCCGTACCGTGCCGGCGCCGGCGCCGCTGAGCGGCAGCACGTAGAGGTTCTGTGTGCCCTGGTCCTGGGCCGTGAAGTAGAGCGCGGTGCCGTCGGCCTTCCAGGTGACGTCCTGCGGCGAGCGGTCCCAGGCACCCGACACCAGCCGCGGCTCGCTGCCATCGGCGTTCATCACGTACAGCTTGGTGTCGATCCAGGTGTCCTTCGTGAAGTCGTAGCCGGTGTAGGCGACCAGTCTGCCGTCGGGCGACACCTTCGGCCCGGTGTCGGGGCCGCGGCGCCGGGTGAGCTGGGTGATCGTCCCGCCGTCGACCGCGACCGCGTAGATGTCGCTCTCGCGCCACGCGTGCTCGGCGTCGGGCACGCGGTTGGCGGTGAACAGAATCCGCTTCCCGTCCGGTGTCCACTCGGCGCCGGTGTGGTGCCAGTCCCCGGTGGTGAGCTGGCGCGGCGTGCCACCGCTGGCCGGGACGACGAACAGGTGCCGGTAGGCGTCGTCGACGAAGCCCTCGCGATCCTGGCGGTAGTCGAGCCGCTCGACGATGCGCGGCGCCTCGGTCCACTTGGCACCCTCGGGCGCCTTGGGCATGGCGATCGGCCAGGTGTTCCGCTGGACGACGTTCATCGTGAAGGCGATCGTCGTGCCGTCGGGCGACCAGGCCAACGCCCCGGGCGCCTGCTCGACCCGTGCGATCTGCGTCGTGGCGCCCTCGGCGTCCATGTAGCGCACGAAGATCTGCGTGCCCTTGGGTTCGCCCTCGGCGGTGTAGGCGATGCGGTCGCCGCCCGGCGCCCAGACGGCGTTGCTGCCCTTGGCCAGGAAGCGCTGCCGTGAGCCGTCGGCGTTCATGATCCACAGCGCCGACACCCGGCGGTCGTTCAACTTGTCGAAGCCCTGCCGGGTGTAGATCACCTGGCTCCCGTCGGGCGACGGCTGCGGGCTGGCGACGGTTTCGTACTCCCAGTACAGGTCCAGGGTCAGGCGGTCGGCGGGTGTCTGGCCGGTGAGCGCGACCGGCGCGAACGCGAGGACGAGGGCGGCGAGGACGTGGCGTCGCATGGGCGGCCTCCTGGGATCCACGGGCGGCGTGACGCGCCCGAGCTCCCCGGAGCCAGGGCCGACGCATTGTACCGCCCCCTCCGGGCCGCCCGGCCGGTCGTCCGCCAGGGGTCGAGATCCCGTCAGCGGCCGGGCCGGCGCACCCGCCGCGGCGCCGCCGCCGCGCCCTGTTCGCGGCCGATCATCACTTCGGTGGACTTGATGATGGCCAGCGCCTCGTCGCCGCGCTGGAGCTTCAGCTCGGCCAGCGCGTCGCGGGTGATGACGGCGGTGAGCTTCTGGTCGCCGATGCGCAGCCGCACCTGCGCCAGCAGGCCGTCGTGGCGCACTTCGTCGACGATGCCGCGCAGCTGGTTGCGGCCGCTGAGCGCCACCAGGACGCCGTGCGGCGGCGTCGCCGGGCGAAGCGCCGGCCGCGCGGCCGGCGCACCGGGCTGGCTCAGCAGGCGATCGACTTCGGCCAGCGGCACCCGGTGGTGGCCGCCACCGGTCCGCACCGTGCGCACGGTGCCCTTGTAGATCCACTGCTTGAGCGCCGAGTAGCTCACCCCGAGCCGATCGGCGGCTTCGCGCACCGAGAGCATCGTCGCGCTCATCGGCGGCTCCACTGCCGGCGGTTGCTGCACGGATCGGCACCGGGCACGCGCCGAAAGCGTCTCGAGTCGATGGGCATACCGCTGCGAATCATACTATTCTGCTCGCACGATGTCCCGCCCCGCCCCGCCCCGCCGACCGCTGGGTCCGGTCCCGGCCGTGATCGTCGCGGCACTGCTGGGGGCGCCGGCGGGCGCGCAGCCGCCGGCGCTGGTCGTGTCGGTGGCCGCCAGCCTCGCCGACGTGATGAGCGAGCTGGCACGCCGCCACGAACAGGCGACCGGGCAGACCGTGCGGCTGAACGTCGGCGGCTCCAACCACCTGGCCCGGCAGATCGTCGAGGGCGCCGGCGCCGACCTCTTCGTCAGCGCCGACGATGCGCAGATGGACGTCGTCGAGCGCGCCGGCCGGCTGGTGCCCGGATCGCGTGTGGCGCTGCTGACCAACCGGCTGGTCGTGGTCGGCCGCCCGGGCGGCCGCCTGCGCACCGGCGACGCGGCGGCACTGGCCAGCCCGTCGGTCCGCCGTCTTGCGCTCGGCAATCCCGACAGCGTGCCGGCCGGGGTCTACGCCCGGCGCTGGCTGGAAGGCCAGGGCGCCTGGACGGCGATTGCCCCCAGGGTGGTGCCGACGGTGACGGTGCGCGCGGCGCTGGCGGCGGCGCGGGCCGGCCGCGTCGAGGCGGCCGTGGTCTACGCCACCGACGCCGCCACCGAGCCGACGCTGCCGGTGCTGTACCAGGTGCCCGCGGCCGACGCGCCGGACATCGTCTATCCGGCGGCGGTGGTGGCCGGCCCGCGTCAGGATGCGGCCGGGCGTTTCCTCGCCTACCTGCGCTCGGCCGAGGCCGGCGCGGTGTTCACCACCGCGGGATTCGGCGTGGCGGGACGATGAACCAGGGCGTCGTCAGCATCGCGCTCTTCTCAGGGGCCACCGCGGCCCTGGCCATGCTCCTCGCCCTGCCGGTGGCCGTGGCCCTCGGGTGGCTGCTGGCGCGGGCGTCGTTTCGCGGCAAGCCGCTGGTCGAGACGCTGGTGATGCTGCCGCTGGTGCTGCCGCCGGTGGCCATCGGCCTGCTGCTGCTGCAGCTGCTCGGCCGCCAGCGCCTGCTCGGCCGGCTTCTCGACGGCGCCGGTATCGAGGTGGTGTTCACGTGGAAGGCGGTGGTGCTGGCGATGGCGGTGATGAGCCTGCCGCTCATGGTGCTGACCATCCGCGCCGGCATCGAGCAGGTGGATCGCCGCTACGAAGCGATGGCGGCAACGCTCGGCGCCGGGGCGTTCCGCGTCTTCTCGACCATCACCCTGCCGCTGGCCCGCGGCAGCGTCCTGGCCGGCGCCCTGCTCGGCTTCGCGCGGGCGCTGGGCGAGTTCGGCGCCACCATCGTCGTCGCCGGCGGCATTCCCGGCCAGACCCAGACGCTGGCGGTGGCGATCTTCAACCTCACCGAGGCCGGGCGCGAGGCCGACGCGACGCTGCTGATGTTCGTGTCGGTCGCCGTCGCCTTCGGCGTGCTGGCCAGCGCCAACGCGCTCCTCCGCCAGGGTCGGCGATGATCGCGCTCGCCTTCGACGTCACGGTGGGCCAGGGCGAGTTCACCCTGCAGGCGCGCGACGACGCCGAGGTGCAGGTGCTGGGGCTGGCCGGACCGTCGGGCGCCGGCAAGACCACGCTGCTCGAGGCGCTCGCCGGTCTGCGGACCGCCACCGGTACCATCCGCGTCGGCGACCGGGTGCTGCTCGACAGCGCCGCCGGCATCGACGTGCCGCCCCGCCAGCGGCGCGTCGGCTACGTGCCGCAGGATGCCCTGCTCTTCCCGCACCTCACCGTGCGCGGCAACCTCGAGTACGGCGCCCGCGATCGGCGTCGGGTCGACGCGGTGGCCGAGATGCTCGAAGTGGCCAACCTGGTCGAGCGGCCGACGGCGGGCCTGTCGGGCGGCGAGCGCCAGCGCGTGGCGCTCGGCCGCGCCCTGGCCGCCGAACCCGAACTGCTGCTGCTCGACGAACCGCTCGGGGCCCTCGACCCGGCCCGCCGCGACCGCATCCTGCCCTACGTCCTGCGGGCGCGGCAGGCCCTGGGCGTCGCGATGGTGTGGGTGACCCACGACGTTCAGGAACTGCAGCACGCCGCCGACCGCGCCCTGGTCGTCGATCGCGGCCGGGTCGTCCACGCCGGCAGCGTCGCCGGCGCGGTGGCGCTCATCACGGCGCGTCCCGGCTACTGACGCCGGCGCGGGCGCCGCTCAGCCACCGGTCGGTGCCGGGGTTGCCGGGGCTGGCGGGGCCACCGGCGCGTTGGCCGGGAGCCACACCGCGAAGGTGGCGCCACGCCCCTCGCCGTCGCTGTGGGCGGTGACCCGGCCGCCGTGCAGTTCGACCAGCGACCGGACGATCGACAGCCCGAGGCCGAGGCCGCCGTACTGCCGCGAGATGCTGCCGTCGGCCTGGCGGAAGCGGTCGAAGACGAACGGCAGGAACCCGGTGGCGATGCCGATGCCGGTGTCGCGCACCTGCACCTCGAGCCGGCCGTTGGCGACCCGTGCCTGCACGGCCACCGTGCCCTCGGGCGTGAACTTCACGGCGTTGGCCACCAGGTTGAAGACGATCTGCTGGAGCCGGTCCGGATCGACGTAGACCGGCGGCAGGTCGGCGGCGACGTCGACGTCGAGGCGCACGCCCTTGGACTCGGCGGCGAGGCGGAATGCCTCGGCGGCGCTGCGCACCACCTCGCCGGCGGCGACGTGGCGCGGGGCGAGCCGGAAGGCGCCCGACGCCGCCTGCGACACGTTGACCAGGTCGTCGGTGATCTGCGCCTGCAGCCGCGCGGTGCGGTCGATGGCCTCGAGCGCCAGGCGCTGACGTTCGGCAGGGAGGTGGCCCGACATCAGCAGTTCGGTCCAGCCGAGGAGGGCGTTGAGCGGCGTGCGCAGCTCGTGCGACAGCGTCGCGACGAACTCGTCCTTCAAGCGGTTGGCGGTCTGCGCCTCGCGGTAGAGCAGCGCGTTCTCGACCGCCACCGAGGCCCGCCGCGCCACTTCTTCGGCCAGCTCGAGGTCCCGGGCGTCGAACGGCGGCCGGCCGGCGTGCCGGGCCCACGCAAAGGCGCCGATGACGCGGTCGCGCAGCAGCAGCGGCACCATCGCGCACGAGCGCAGGTCCACCGACAGCACGAACGCCGCCTGGCGCTCGCCGACCCCCTGGGCGCGCAGGAACTCGGGCGTGACGTCGCGCCACAGCACCGGCTTGCCGGCGCGCACCAGGTCGAGCAGCCCGCGCTGGCCGCGGATGCCCTGGCCCGGCGGCGTCGCCACCAGTTCGCGGGTGAGCTCGGCTTCGCGGGCCTTGTCGCGGTGGGCGAGGCCGACGCGCACCACCTCGCCCTCCGGTGTCAGCACGTCGAGGAGCGAGTAGTCGGCCTGCCGCGGCACGGCCAGCTGCACCAGCTGCGCCAGCGTGTCCTGGTAGTCGAGCGTGTCGTTCAACACGCGGGTGGCCTCGGCCAGGAACCGCTGCTCCTCGGAGGCGCGGCGGCGGCTGGTGACGTCGAGGAAGGCGCCGATGGCGCCGCGCGGCCGGCCGTCGTCGTCGAAGAGCGGCGCCGCGAACTCCAGCAGCGACAGGTGGCCGCCGTCGGCGCGCACGACGTCGACGTCCACGGCCCGCACCGGCTCGCCCGTCCGCGCCGCGCGCTGCAGGGCCATCTCCTCGGCCGGCACCGGGCTGCCGTCGGGGGTCGTCATCCTGAGCGGCGAGCTGTCGCCGCTGTCGTCCGAGGGCGAGATGTTGCGGCCGAGCGGCACGCCGAGCATCTCGGCCAGGGCGCGATTGGGCACCACCCGCCGGCAGGCGACGTCCTCGGCGATGCCGATGCCGATCGGCGCGACTTCGAACAGCGTCGCGAAGTCGCCGGCGCGGCGCTTGGCGTCGCGGGCGAGGCGGTCGGCCTCGTGCCGGGCGGCCACCAGCTCGTCGCTGCGCCGGGTCGCCTCGCCGGCGGCCGCATCGGCCAGGGCGCGGGCGTGCTTCAACCGCGCCGCCAGCACCGCCACCGCGGCGCCGACGGCGGCGTAAAGGACGAGCCCGACCACCTCCTGGCCGACCCCCGAGAAGGTGCTGTGGTCGTGCGGAATCGCGAACTCGCTCACCAGCGGCCCGAGCGCGGTGGCGAACAGGCCCGGCCCGGGCCCGGCCATCACCGTCGCCACCAGCACCGCCGGCAGGAACAGCGTCGAGGGCATGCGGCCGATGTGCAGGTAGGTCTCGATGACCTCGCCGAACGCCGTCGCCGCCGCCACCAGCAGCGCCGCCCACGCGTAGCCGCGCCAGCCGCTCACGGCCGCACTCCGAAACCGGCCGAGGCGCCGACCCAGGCCAGCCCCTGGTTGTGGGCCACGCCCATCATCTGGCCGCGCCCCATGCGGATGAGCGGCAGCACCGCGCGAAGCCGGTCGGTCCACAGGCACATCACCCGGATCTCGGCCTGCGTCGGCCCGTGCGGGGTGGCGATGACCGGCGCGAAGGCGACCCGCTCCTGGAGCAGGTAGAGCTGGCGCTGGTCCACGGCGATTGCCGCCAGGTCGGCCGCCGATGGATTGAAGCGGATGCCGCCGCCGGCGAACGAGAAGAGCGGCTTCAGCACCAGGCGGGCCGGATCGAGCGGCAGGCCGTCCACCTGGTCGAGCCGCCAGGTGCGCGGCACCGCGGGATGGCGCAGCCACGGGATCGCCGACTTGCTGACCCGGAAGTACCACGCCGGGTGGCCCACCCATTCGACGTCGAGGTCGTCGCGGTAGTCGAACGGCATCGGGTGGCGGGTGCGCTCGAGCTCGTCGGGGATGATGCGGTTGTAGACGCGGCGGATCGGCACCTCGCGGCCGCCGAGGCGGCGGGTCAGGGTCCGGCCGCGGACCGTGACCTCGCGCGGATCGACCGTGGCGACGCCCCACAGCTGCTCGGTGAGGACGAAGTCGGGCCGCGTCTTCTGCTGGTCGGGGGCGATCTCCATCAGCACGACCTCGGCGGGGTCGTGGCCGCCGCGCAAGGCGTCGCCGACCAGGGCGAGATAGGCCGCGGCATCGAGCCCGCCGAGATACGCGTCGAGATCGTCCGGCAGCCCGTGGACCTCGCGGTGCGTGTCGGCCAGGACGTGCTGGAAGGCGTAGAGCGACGGGAACGCCTGCAGCTCGACCAGCCTGGGGGCCACCCCCGACGGTGTCTCCACCAGGCCGAAGTCCACCTGCACGCAGGTCGGCTGCGCCTCCTGCCCGGGGCCGAGGTAGCGGGCCGGGATGAGCGCCTCGGCGGCGGCGCGGGCCGGCGCGTCGGCGAGAAAGCCGGTGACCAGCGTGACGGCCGTGGCGGCCATCTCGTCGAGGAGCGCCCGCGGGAAGAAGCACGGCGTCTCGCTGACCGGGAAGGGCAGCGGCAGGCCGGTGCGCTCGCCGAGCCGGGCCTGCAGGCGGACGTAGTCCGCCGGCGTCCACCGGCGATTGAACGGGTCCCGCAGCGCCGGCACCATGGCGCGCGCCGCTCAGGCCGTCACGAGGAAGGCACCGCGGGCCATCAGCTGGACGTCGTCCACCCAGATGTCGAACTCGGTGCCCACCACGTCGATGTGGGTGGAGGAATACCAGTCGGCGCCGGTGTGGGCACCGTAGGGATTGCCGAAGGCGATGTGGATGCCGGGGAACTTCTCGTCCTGCAGGATGTTGCCGATGAGCCGCGTCAGCTCGATGTTGGTGCCGATGGCGAACTCGCCGACGCGGTCGGAGTTCTCGTCGGTGTGGGTGTAGGCCCAGAAGGCGTCTTCGAGTGCCTTGTTGGCGCTGGTCGCCGACACCAGCCGGTTCGCGGTGATCTCGAGCGTCAGCGGCGTGTCGGTGAGCATGCCGAAGCGCTCGCAGAGGAAGTCGCCGACCACCCCGTCGACCACCACCGTGCCGTTCACCTCGCCGGGCGTGGTGAAGATCTCGCCGCCGGGCAGGTTGCCCCACTTGTCGGGGCTGATGAGGCCGCTGGTCTTCAGCCACTTGTAGTCGTGGTTGAGCGTGGTGGTGAAGTCGCTGCCGGCCGGCGTCGTCGCCCGCACCTGCCGCGCGCCGCGCACCATCTCGACCACCTTCTGGCTCAGGCGATCGACCTTGGCGTAGTCGGCGCGCATCCCGTCGCACATGATCTGCGGCGTGATGTTGACCATGTGGGCGTGACGCATCCGCCGCCGGTTGACGATCCCGGTCATCGCCATCCGCGACTTCAGTTCGTTCGGCTGCACCTGCACGGCGAACACCGACACCTGGCTGCGTTCCATTTCGGCGGCCACCGTGCCGGGGAAGTCCACCAGCGGCCGCGGCGCCTCGTCTTCGAGGACGAACGCCGCGTAGGGCGCGCCCACGGCCTCGATCTCGTGGACGATGCTGGCGGCGATCTCCTCGCAGGCGCGGTCGGTGATCACGGTGACCCGCTCGTGCGGCTGCACGTTCAGGCAGACGCGGACGGCGTTGCGGGCGCCGGGGGTCAGTTCGGGGTCGAAGGTCGTGGTCACGCGCCTGGTCCTGATGGTTCGCGGGCCCGGGGGGCCGAGTCCCCCGCATTATTCCCCAGTCCGCGACGGCCCGCTGTAAGGTAAGCCATGGCGCCACGCCTGACGCAGTTCGCCACCGATTTTGCCGCCACCTTCGCCGAGCGGCTGGCCCGGCCCGAGACCTACGCGCAACTGCTCGTCGTCGTCACCGCCTACGTGGTGGCGTACCTGCTCGCCGCCCGCATCCGCCAGTGGATTGCCGCCGTCGCGGCCCCGGCGGCCGGGGCCGATGCCGATGCCGCGGCCGGCTCGACGCGCCGCCGGCTCGGCCAGCTGATCGCGCCGCTGCTGGCCATCGGGCTGCTGCGCGTCGCCATCGATCTCAGCGCCGACCTGGTCGGCGAGGCCTGGCTGCTGCGCACCGCCTGGGCGATCGCCGTCCTGGTCCTGTTCTACACCTTCGTCCGCGACTTCGTCCGCAGCCCGGTGGCCGCCGCCGCCTTCCTGTGGTTCGGCGTGCCGATCCTGCTGCTGCACTTCGTCGGGCTGCTCGGCCGCCTGATCGTCGTCCTCGAGTCGATCGGCCTGACCGTCGGCAACATCCAGGTGTCGCTCTACGGCCTGCTGCGCGTGCTGGTGTTCGGCTCGCTGCTGTTCTGGCTCGGGCGGGTGTCGAGCGCCACCGGCAAGAACCTGATCCGGCGCCAGGAGCGGCTCGACTACCGCACCCGCGAAGTGGCGGCGAAGATGCTCGAGGTGGCGATCGTCATCGCCGTCTCGCTGCTGCTGCTGCAGGTGATGGGCGTCAACCTGACCGCCCTGGCGGTGTTCAGCGGCGCGGTCGGCGTCGGCCTGGGCTTCGGCCTGCAGGCGATCGCCTCGAACTTCATCTCCGGGGTCATCATCCTGCTCGACCGGTCGATCTCCGAGGGCGACTTCATCGAGCTCGAGGACGGCCGCAGCGGCATCGTCCGCGAGCTCAATATGCGCTCGACCACGCTGGAGACCTTCGACGGCCGCGACGTGATGGTGCCCAACGAGAAGTTCATCACCGGCACCTTCACCAACTGGACCCACAAGAACAAGCGGCAGCGCTACCGGGTGGACTTCTCGGTGGCCTACCACTCCGACATCCGCCGGCTGGTCGAGATCATCCGGCGCGTCGTCGCCAGCCATCCGCAGGTGCTGAGCGGCGACGACCTGCCGATCGAGGAGCGCCCGGACTGCGAGATCGCCGGCTTCGGCGATTCCGGCATCAACATGTTCGTCGAGTTCTGGATGGAGGGCATCGACGACGGCCGCAACCGGGTCGGCGGCGACCTGCTGCTGATGATCCTCGAGGCGCTGCGCGAGCACGGCTACGAGATTCCGTTCCCGCAGCGCGAGGTGCGGGTGCTCGACGGCCCGCCCGGCCCGGGGGCACGGCCGGCGTCGTGACGGCCGGCCGCCGGGCGGCGGCTACCGCGTCACCTCGTAACGCAGCGCCACCATGCCGCTGTCGTAGGCGGTCGCCTCGACCAGGTGGAGCGGGACGTCGGCATCGAGCCGGTCGAAGAACCGCACCCCGTCGCCGATGAGGACGGGCAGCACCGAGTAACGCACCTCGTCGGCCAGTCCGCGGCGCAGGCACTCGCCCGCCACCGCCCCGCCACCGACGAACCAGATGCCGCGGTAGCGTGGCCGCAGGCGCTCGCCGACGAGATGGGCGACGTCGCCGGCGTAGAACTCCACGGTCGCCCGCGGCGCCGGCAGCGTGCGGCTGGTGAGGACGACGACCGGGGTGTCGCCGTAGGCCCAGCCGAGCCCCCTGGCCTCGAACGCCAGCGCCGTTTCGTAGGTGCGCGACCCCATCACGTAGCAGTCGATGGTCTTCAGGAACCCGGCCACCACCTCGGCGGTCATCCGCGCGCCGCCCTCGAAATGGTCCGCCGTCTCCATCCAGTCGACGGCGCCGTCGCGGCGGGCGATGAAGCCGTCGAGGCTGGCTGCCATGTGGATCGTGACTCGCGAGTCCATGGCGGGCGATCTTACCCGCGGCGAGCGGGCCGCGGCGGCGGGTGTACAGTGGCGGCGCAGTCGGCCGGCGCGTGAGCGCCGGCAGGAAGGCGGTGCCCATGCGTGGTCCGATGCTCCCCGCCGTCGTCGCCCTGGCGGCGGTCGTCTCGCTCGACGCGCAGCTGCCCGGGCCGTTCGCCGAACGCGTCGAGAAGCGCGGCCTCACGGTGCGCATCGCCGAGATCGCCCGTCTGCCCGACACCCGCGGGCTGCGTCCGCCCGACCAGGACACCAATCCCGCCGGCTGGGCCCGGGTCAGCTACGTGCGCGACCTGCCCGACGGCCGGCGCTTCGTCAACGACTCGCGCGGCGTCCTCTACCGTCTCGACGGATCGACGCCGGAGCGCTATCTCGACTTCGCCTCGTTGTTCCCGCACGCCGTCTACAACCGTCTCGAGAGCGGCTTCATCTCGTTCGCGTTCCACCCCGAGTTCGCCGCCAACGGCCTGTTCTACACCGTGCACGGCGAGCGCGCCGCCGGCAACCCGACGCCGCCGGTGTTCGTGCCGCCCGGCTTCACGGCCGCGGACGCGACGTATCACAACGTGATCACCGAGTGGCGGGCCAGCGACCCGGCGGCCAGCCAGTTCGCCGGCACCCGCCGCGAGCTCTACCGCGGCGCCCACATCGTGCAGAACCTCACCCACCCGATGGGCGCGGCCGAGTTCAACCCGACCGCCCGGCCGGGGTCGCCCGACTACGGCCTGCTCTATACGAGCGGCAGCGATCACGGCTTCAGCAACGGCGGCGGCCCGCGCGCGAACAACCCCGCGCAGGCGCAGCGTCTCGACTCGGTGATCACCGCCATCCTGCGCATCGATCCGCGGCCGCCGTCGGCGACCGGCGGCGTGAAGGGGCTGGGCGACTACACGGTGCCGGCCGCCAACCGTTTCGCCGCCGACAACGACGCCAGGACCTTGGGCGAGATCTACGCCTACGGCTTCCGCAACGCGCATCGGCTGGCATGGGACACCGACGGCACGATGTTCGCTTTCGACATCGGCATGAACCACGTCGAGGAGGTGAACGTCGTCGTCAACGGCGGCAACTACGGCTGGATGGCGCGCGAGGGCGTCTACGAGAACGGGATCGTCCGGCCCGGCGGGGCCCTGAACCAGCTGTTCGCCTTGCCGGCCGACGTCCTCGACGGCCGCGGCCGCGACGAGTTCCGCTATCCGGTGGCGATGTACGACCATCGCGACGGCCAGGCGGTGAGCGGCGGCGTCGCCTACCACGGGCGCATCGCCGCGCTCGCCGGCAAGCTGGTGTTCGGCGACGTGGTGCGCGGGCGGCTGTTCGCCGCCGACCTGGCGGCACTGAAGGCGGCCGACGACGGCGTGCCGCGCACGGTGGCGACGATCGAGGAGATCCAGCTCTACGTGCGCGGTGCCGACGGCCGCCGCGTCTACACGTCGTTCCGCGAACTGGTCGAGCAGACCCGCGGCGCCACCATGACGCGGGCCGATCTGCACCTGGGGGTGAGTCGCGACGGCGAGATCTTCGTCACCTCGCGGCAGGACGGCACGATCCGGATGCTGATGCCCGAGGAGTAGCGCTCAGGCTCCGCAGACGTCGCCGAGGACGCCGCTGCCGCCGCAGTAGCTGACGTCCTGCAGCTGGATCGGGATGCCGTCCGGATCGGTGAAGTACAGCTCCGGCGTGCCCTGCGTCGCGCCGCCGCGTTCGGGCCCGCGCATGCTGACGTACCACTGCAGCGGCCCGGGCGCAGCGGTGCCGCGCGGCCTGATGCCGGCGCGTTCCAGCGCCGCGGTGACGCGGTCGACGGCGAAGTCCTTCATGTTGAAGCAGACATGGTCGATCGCCGCCGCCGTCACGCTTCGGCGCCCCGAGTACATCAGGAAGCCGACCTCGCCGATGGCCAGCGTCGGCGCCGTGGGCCCCTGGTAGGAGCGGATCGGGAGGCCGAACAGCGCCTGGTAGAAGGCGTTGGCGCGGGCCGCGTCGGGCACCCGCATCGTGAAGTGGTTCAAGGCCTCCACCGCCAGCAGACCGGGTGCCGGGGCCGTCTCCACCGCGTCGCAGATCTCGCCGGCGGCGCCGCGGCCGCCGCAGTAGCGCGGGTCCTGCAGTTGCACGACGATGCCATCGGGGTCGCCGACGTAGATCTCCGGCGTGCCGCCCGGGGCGCCGCCGGCCTCGGGGCCGCGCCTGCGCACGCGGACCTTCATCGCGCCACCGCTCAGCCCGCCGCCGCGATCGTCGGCCGGGGTGACGCCGTGGGCCGCCAGCACCCCCAGCACGCGATCGACGGCGAAGTCGTCCACGGTGAGGCACAGATGGGTGATGCCGGGTGGGTTGGCGCCGGCGGCCCCGATCGCCAGGAACTGCGGTCCCGCGCCGATGCGGAGCAGGGTGACGGCGCCCTGGCGGGCCTGCACCGGCATGCCGAGCACGCGCTGGTAGAACTCCAAGGAGCGCCCGGGATCGGACACGGCGATGGTGAGATGGTTCAGGTCGCGGGCGGCGAGCCGCGGCGGCGGCGACTGCGCGGCCGCCCGCCCGGCGACCAGCGCCGGCAGGCTCAACAGCAGCGACCGCCGGGAGATCCGCCAGAGCTGGTCCACTGCCTGTGCGCGCTGCCGCATCCGGGCCTCCGTGAGCGGAGAGTCTACCCGACCCCCGGGGCCTCGCCGGGCGCCGCCGGCCGGGCGTCCAGGCCCGTCGCGAATGCGGTAGAGTGGCGCCTCAGCGCGGGCCCGAACGACCCGCGGCGCCGAGCTTCCGCCCGTCGGCGGAAGGCAGACGTGGGAGGCCCATGCCACGGCCACGATCGCTCGCGTCGTCACTGCTGGGAATCGGCGGCGCCGTCGTCGCCGCCGTGGCGCTGGCCGCCCAGGCCCCCGCCGGTTCCGCCGCCCAGCGCCCGGTGGACTTCGCCGGCGAGATTCAGCCCGTGCTCGCCGCCCGATGCCTCGGCTGCCACGGCGAGGCCGTGAAGCTCTCGCGCCTCGACCTGCGGACGCGCGAGACGGCGCTGGCCGGCGGCGCCCACGGGCCGTCGCTCGTGCCCGGGAGCGCCGAGCGCAGCCGTCTCTATCGCCACGTCGCCGGCCTCGAGGCGCCGACGATGCCGATGGGCGGCGATCCGCTCACCGCCGCCGAGATTGCCGCCGTGAAGCGCTGGATCGACGAGGGCGCGCCGTGGGACGGCGCGGCCGCGGCGGGGCCCGCGCCGCCGACGCCGGCCGTTCCAGCCATCGAGGAACGGCCGATCACCGACGAGGAGCGCCGCTACTGGGCGTTCCAGCCGCCGCGCCAGGCGCCCTTGCCCGACGTCGGCCCGGCGATCTCGCATCCGGTCGATCGCTTCCTCGAGCAGGCCCGCCGCGAGCGCGGCCTGGTGGCCGCCCCGCGCGCCGACCGGCGCACCCTGGTGCGCCGCGCCTATCTCGACCTCCTCGGCCTGCTGCCGACGCCCGAGGAGGTGGAGCGGTTCGTCGCCGACGAGCGGCCCGACGCCTGGGAGCGGCTCGTCGACACGCTCCTGGCCTCGCCGCACTACGGCGAGCGCTACGGGCGGCACTGGCTCGACGTGGCCCGCTACGCCGACTCGGGCGGCTTCGAGTACGACGTCCACCGGCCCAACGCCTGGCGCTACCGCGACTACGTGATCCGGTCGTTCAACGCCGACACGCCCTACGATCGCTTCCTCGTCGAGCAGATCGCCGGCGACGAGATGGACGGCCGGAGCGACGACTCGCTGGTGGCCACCGGGTTCCTGCGCGCCGGTCCGCGCGTGCTCTTCCGCGAGAAGGACAACCCCGAGCGGCGCTTCGACTACCTCGACGACGTCATCGGCGTGGTCGGCAAGGGCACGCTGGGGCTGACCATCGGCTGCGCGCGCTGCCACGACCACAAGTTCGATCCGATCCGCCAGAAGGACTACTACGCGCTGCAGGCGTCGATCTTCGGTTACGTCGAGACGGCCGTGCCGCTGGCGCCGGCCGCCGAAGCCGAGGCGTATCTGGCCGCGAACGAGGCCATCGACGGCCGCCGCGACGCGCTGCGCGCCCGGCTCGCCGCCCTCGACAAGCCGCATCGCGACCGCCTGGAACTGGCGCTCATCAAGGCCCGCTTCTCAGAGGCCATCTACCAGGCCGCCGCCAAGCCCGAGGCCGAGCGGACGCCCGGCGAGCGGCTGCTCGCCGTGCAGGTGTTCGAGGCGGTCAGCGTGCCGCTGGCCGATCTCGAGAAGGCGATGCCGCCGGCCGACCTGGCGGCGCGCCGCGATCTGGTCGCGCAGCTCGCCGCGCTCGAGAAGGAGCGTCCGGCGCCGCTGCCGATGGCCGAGATCGTCACCGACGGCGACTACCGCTTCTCGCCGCTCGGCGAAGGCGACGAGGTGGTGAGCTGCCCGAAGTGCCGCATCCCGCCGCCGTTCCCCGGCAGCTACCTGCACAAGGGCCCCGGCCGCTACGAGGCGCCGCCGTCGTATTTCCTGATCCGGGGCGACGTCGAAAGCCGCGGCCCGCAGATGGAACCGGGGTTCCCGCAGGTGCTGGTCCGCGGCACCCCGCCGACGGTGAACCCGCGGCCCGACGGCCGCACCTCGGGTCGTCGCCTTGCCCTGGCGCAGTGGATCGCCTCGCGCGACAACCCGCTCACCGCGAGGGTGATCGTCAATCGCCTGTGGCAGAAGCACTTCGGCCGCGGCATCGTCGCCACGCTCGAGAACTTCGGCAGGATGGGCGGGACGCCGACGCACCCGGAGCTGCTCGACTGGCTCGCCGTGGAGTTCATGAACCGCGGCTGGAGCCTCAAGCAGGTCAACCGGTTGATGATGACCTCGGCCGCCTACCAGATGGCGTCGGCGTTCGACGGCGCCGGGAAGTCGTCCGCCGATCCCGACAACCACTACCTGTGGCGCTTCCAGCCGCAGCGGCTCGAGGCCGAGATCGTCCGCGACGTGATGCTGGGCGCCGGCGGCAATTTGAATCCGGCGATCGGTGGCGAGCCGATCTTCCCGTTCATCCCCAAGGACATCCTGAGCGGCCAGTACCGCGGCAAGTGGGTGAACACCCCGGACGGCCCGGCGGCGTGGCGGCGCGGCGTCTACGTCTACCGGCGGCGGTCGCTGCCGTATCCGATGTTCGACACCTTCGACCATCCGGACATGAACGTGGTGGCCGGGGCCAGAAACGTCTCCACCGTGCCCACCCAGGCGCTCACGCTCCTGAACAACCCCTTCGTGCTGGGGCAGGCCGAACGGCTGGCGGCGCGTGTGAGCAGCGCCTCCGCCGACCCGGCGCAGCAGATCGACCTCGCCTATCGCATCGCGCTGGCGCGGCCGCCGAGCGCCGCCGAGGTCGAGGTGGCCCGCCGGCTGGTGGCGGCGCAGTCGCTGGCGTCGTTCACCCACGTGCTGCTCAATCTCGACGAGTTCGTCTACATGAGGTGAGCCGTGTCGCATCGCTGCAGCCGGAATTTCTGGGATCGCCGCGAGTTCCTCTTCCAGTCGGGCGGCGGCGTCAGCGGCCTGGCGCTGGCGTGGCTGCTCGAACGCGACGGCCTGCTGGCGGCGGCCCCGCCCGGGCCGGAGGGCTGCACGGCGCCGGCCGGCGGCGTCAATCCCTACGCGCCGCGCGCCCCGCACTTCCGGCCGCGCGCCACGGCCGTGATCTCGCTCTTCATGGGCGGCGGCTGGAGCCAGATGGACACCTTCGATCCGAAGCCGGCGCTGACCAAGTACGCCGGCCAGCCGATCGACGACATGGTCAAGGGCGACGTGATCGTGCGGCAGGGCTCGCCTGGGCCGCTGATGCCCAGTCCGTTCAGCTTCGCGCGCTACGGGCAGAGCGGCATCGAGGTGTCGGAGATCTTCCCGCACCTGAGCCGCAAGGTCGACGAGATCGCCTTCCTGCGCTCGGTCTACGGCCGCTCCAACGACCACGTCCAGGGCACCTACGAGATGCAGACCGGGCAGATCAACCTCGGCTTCCCGAGCGTCGGCGCCTGGGTGACCTACGGCCTCGGCTCGGTGTCGTCGAGCCTGCCCGCCTACGTGGTGATGACCGACGCCCGCGGCGGGCCGCTCGGCGGCCCCAACGACTGGGGCGCCGGCTACATGCCGGCGGCCTTCCAGGGCACGCTGTTCCGCTCGAGCGGCGATCCGATCGTCGATCTCAAGCCGCCGGCGTCGGTGAGCCCCGACGACCAGCGGGCCCGGCTCGACGCCCTGGCGGCGTTGAACGAGCTCGACATGCAGAAATACCCGGGCAACAGCGAGCTGGCGGCGCGGATCTCGTCCTACGAGCTGGCCTACCGGATGCAGGGCTGCGCGCCCGAGGCGGTGGACGTCGGCAGCGAATCGCCGGCCACCAAGGCGCTCTACGGCCTCGACGACGCGGTCACCGAGCCGTTCGGCCGCCAGTGCCTGATGGCGCGGCGGCTGGTCGAGCGCGGCGTGCGCGTCGTGCAGGTGTTCTCGGGCGGGGTCGGCAACCAGAACGTGGACACCTGGGACGCCCACGGCGACGTGCGCGCCAACCACACCCAGCACGCCGCCGAGACCGACAAGCCGATGGCCGGCCTGCTGACCGACCTGGCGTCGCGCGGCCTGCTCGACTCGACGCTGGTCATCATGCACTCGGAGTTCGGCCGCATGCCGATCTCACAGCGCGGGGTGGGCCGCGATCACAACCCGGGGACGCAGACGGTACTGATGGCCGGCGCCGGCATCAAGGGCGGCCAGGTGATCGGCGCGTCGGACGACTTCGGCTACAAGGCGCTCGAGCAGCCGATCTCGTACCACGACCTGCACGCGACGATGCTGCACCTGCTCGGCCTCGACCACAAGAAGCTGACCTACCGCTCCAACGGCCGCGACATGCGGCTGACCGACGTCTACGGCACGCTGATCCCGCAGATCGTCGGCTGACACCCGAATAGCGGCTAGCGGCTAGCGGCTCGAGTTGTGCTGGTCACTGCGGACGAGCGGTGCGGGTGGAGCCGGATTCGGTGAACTGACGCCGACCTTCGTTCCAGCTGTAGGTTGTGCGGCGTTCGTGTGACGGGCAGCACCCGGGATCGCCGGGGCTCCACTCGCCGACGGTCACGGCGAAGGAGTTCGCGTCGACGAGCTGGACGCCGGCGCCTCGAGGGCCGTAGTTCTCGGCGAACGCCGGCTCGCCTCGTCCATCGCGGCAGCTGAAGGCGAGTACCGACAGCTCGGAGCCGGGGCCGTCATGCACCGATTCGATGGCGACGAGGAAGTACTGGCCGCCATCGCCCCATCGTTCCGCCTTCGTCAGGGCGACGCGCCACTCACAGCCCCGATACTCGGGGAACGGCTTCACGCACGCTCGGCCGCCGTCGAGCCTCACCCGGCCGACCGGAAGCGTGAACGAGGCGCGCGCGGAGCGGGGCTTCGGCGCCGTCGCAGGCAAGGCGCCCCTCCAGGGCGGGACGCGACTGTGCGGCAGCGCCGATCGGAGTCGACACGGCCGCCATCAACAACACCACGACTCGGAGACCGGTGAGAGTCCGGCCAGCGCTCATGGCCGTGCCGCGTAGGTGCGCGTGAAGCCGTTGCGGCTGTTGGTCACCGTGAACGACCCGTCGCGGCGGGCCGAGACCTTCAGGTAGTGCGCCGGCGTGTGCGCGGCGTTGCCGCCCGGTCCCGCCGGCAGGGTGGCGCCGGCCGCGCCGCCGCCGACCACCGCCGCCACCTGCGCGGCGTCGTCGAGGTTGGCGATCATCACGCCGGGCGCGTTGTGCTCGATGCCGGCGTGGTAGGACCAGTGCAGCTGCCAGATGTCCTCGAGCCCCGGTGAGCTGCGCAGCGTCTGGAACGACGCCACGGCGCCGCCCTTGCGGGTGCCGTTGTTCATCACCGCGACGCGCGGGCGCAGGGCGTGGACCACCGCCGGCGACCCCGACTGGTCGAGGCCGTGATGCGTCGTCAGATAGAGATCGACGGTGCCGATCGGGTTCACCGGGCACATCAGCGTCAGCTCGCGGCTCCAGGTCAGGTCGCCGAGATTGACGGTGCGGAAGCGGCCGAACGTCATGACGAACCCGGCGGAGTAGTGGTTGTCGGGATCGACTTTCGACTCGTCGCGCGGTGCCACCCCCGCGCAGGCGGCGTTGGCCTGGCCGGCGCCCGGGGCGCCCTTGATCGGCGTGGCCAGCGGCCGGCTGTGGCTGGCGACCACGACGGTCTCGAGACCGGCGACGGGTACGGCATCGCCCGGCGCGACGACCCTGCGCGGCGTCTTCCGGTACAGCTCGGCGTAACGGGCCTCGAAGGCCTGGACGTTCGGGCGATCGGCTTCGATCGACGCGCCGTGATCGTAGAGGTGCCCGACCGGCATCCGCGCGGCCAGATCGATCACGTTGCCATAGTGATCGCCGTGGTAGTGGGTCAGGAACAGATGGTCGATCCGGGTGACGCCGGCCGTGGCGAGCACGGCCAGGATGCGCTCGAGATCGCGACTGCCGGCGTTGCCGGTGTCGACCAGCAGCGTCTGCCCCGAGGGGGCGACGTAGAGAGTGGCCTGCCCGCCCTCGGTGTCGACGAAGTAGATGTCGAGCGGCCGCTCGGCCGGCGTCTGCGCGGCTGGCACCGAGATGAACGTCAGCAGGCAGACGACGACGCCGACCACGAGTGCGGGAACGGACCTCATCGGCCTCCTCACTTGACCGGTTGCAGCCGGACGATGCGACCCGCCGTGGTGTCCGAGACGACCGCGCCGGGGGTGGCCAGGGCGACGTAGATCGAGCCGTCGGCGGCCTGCGCCAGGTCGCGGACCCGGCCCAGGCCGCGAAACAGGACTTCCTCGGCGACGATGCGGTGGCCGTCGACGGTCAGCCGGCGCAGTTCCTCGTCGCGCATCATGCCGACCAGCAGATCATGCTTCCAGCGCGGGAACGCTTCGCCGGTGTAGAAGAGCAGCGGCGAGATCCCGGGCGACGGCGTGTAGTGCGCGATCGGCGGCTCCATGCCGTCCCTGGCGGTCGTGGGCGTGGCCTTGCCGTTGGCCGCCGCCGACACCCAGGTGTCGAGGATGCCGAAGCTCACCACCGGCCAGCCGTAGTTGGCCCCGCGGCGGATGACGTTCACCTCGTCGCCGCCGCGCGGCCCGTGCTCGGTTTCCCACAGCTCGCCGGTGACGGGATGCCAGGCCAGCCCCTGGGGATTGCGGTTGCCGTAGCTCCAGATGGTCGGCAGCGCGCCGGGCTTTCCGGCGAAGGGGTTGCCCGGAGCGGCAGCGCCGTCGGCGGTGACGCGATGAATCTTGCCGACCGGCGCCGACAGATCCTGCGAGCGATCGGCCTGGCCGCGGTCGCCGATGCTGAAGTAGAGGTAGCCCTCGCGGTCGAAGATGAAGCGCGACCCGTAGTGGACGTTGCTCGTCACGTACCACTCGTCGGGCCACCGGGCGATGGTGACCTGGTCCACCAGGCGATGACCGTCCAGGCGTCCGCGCATCACCACGGTGTTCGAGCGCTTCGGCTCGCGCGGCTCGGCGTAGGCCAGATACACCCAGCCGTTCTCGGCGAAGCGCGGGTGGACCTCGACGTCGAACAGGCCGCCGTCCTGTGTCGTCCACACCGGCGGCACGCCCTCGACCGGGTCGGCCAGCAGCCGGCCGTTCTCGATCACCCGCAGACGCCCGGGCCGCTCGCTGACGAGCAGCCGGCCGTCGGGCAGCACCGCCACGCCCCACGGCGTCTCCAGCGCGTCGGTGATCGTCTCGATGCGGAACCGATGACGGTCACTGGCGATCGTGCCGTCCACGACCGGGGTGGCGCGGGTGGCCGGCCGGCCCCTGGCGCGGGCGGCCAGGTTGCGGATCAGGTAGACGATCTCGCGGCTGCGGGCCTCGTCGAGTTCTGCGCCGAAGGCCGGCATCCCGGCGTCGGCGCGCCCGTCGCGAATCGTCCGGATCAACGACTCGTCGTCGCCGCCGTAGGTCCACCGGTCGTCGAGGAGGCTGCCGGCCCGCGCGCCCTGCAGCGCGTCGCCGTGGCAGCCGGCGCACTGCTCGGCGAAGGTCTGCGTGGTGCGGTCGGCCGGCGGCGCCGGAGCCACCGCGGTCTGGCCGGCCGGGCGCGCCAGCGCCGCGCCGAGGCCGAGCGCGGCGGTCAGGAGCAGGGTCGTGAACGGTCGGACCATCGGCCTACCGGCCCTGACGGGTGGCCGACCACGACCCGCCGTCCAGCTCGTCCCCGTTGACGACGGCGCGCAGCGACACGCCGTCGCCGTCGAGGGTCAGCGCCGTGCCCTCGAGCTTGCCGGTGAGCTTGACCTCCCGGCCCTCCTCGACCAGCGTGCCGAGCACGACCTGGTACATCTGCGTGAGCTGCAGCTCGCCGCGCGACGTCTTCCAGGTGCCGGCCACGCGCGCCGGCACGTAGTAGAGCAGCGACGTGCACCAGCTCACGCAGTCCTCCATCGACTCGCGCACGTCGGGGTCCCATTCCGGAATGCCGAAGGTGTTCATCACCATCCGCGTGCCGGGCCGCAGCTGCATGAAGGTGTCGCGCAGCCGTTCGAGGTTGTCGGGCAGCAGGAACAGGGCCATCACCGTCGCCTTGGAGATGTCGGCGGTGAACATGTCGCCCTCGACGAAGGTGGCCTTGTCGGCCACCCCGGCCTGTTCAGCCAGGCGCCGCGCCAGCGCCACCATGTCGGGGTTGTACTCGACGCCGACGGCGGTGGCGCCGCGCTTCGCCGCGGCGATCACGTTGCGGCCGTCGCCCGAGCCGAGGTCGTAGACGATGTCGTCGGGGCCGACCCGGGCCATGTCGAGCATCTTCTCGACCAGCGGCTGAGGCGTCGGCACCCAGACGACGTCCTTGCCGCCCTGGCCGACGGTGGGCTCGTAAGGCGCCGCCGGCGGCTGCGCCAATGCCTCGGCCGAGATCAGGGCCACGATGAGGCTGGCGAGCAGCGCGACGCGTGTCACCGACCGCCCGCGCTCACGCCCGCCGACCCCTTCCTCCGGCCTCGCCAACTGACGCACCACAATCATCTCGTCCTCCGGAAGGGGTCGCCGTGCATGAACTTGGGCGGTCCGCCAACCGCGCCAGCGTGACGCCGCTGGCCACTAGCCGCTAGCCGCTAGCCGCTAGCCCCTAGCCGCTAGAGTCCGGCTTGCGTCTCGCGCACCATGAACTCCACCACCTGGCGCAGGTCGCCGGAGCGGCTGAACTCGGCCAGCTGGCGGTCGGCGCCGGTGCCGTGCTCCATGATCCAGCGGACGTGCTCGACGTCCTGGCGGCTGCCCAGCTCGTCCACCACGTCGTCCACGAACGCCAGGTACTCCTCGAGCAGCTCGCGCTCGGGCACCTCGGTCTCGCGGCCGAAGTCGATGAGCGCGCCGTCGATGCCGTAGCGCGACGCCCGCCACTTGTTCTCCATGATGAGCGCCCGGCTGTAGGGCCGATACGACTGGTTGCGGGCGTGCAGCTTCCACAGCTTGACGACCGTGGCCTGGATGAGCGCGGCGATCGCCAGCGTCTCGTCGACGCGCATCGGCAGGTCGCAGATGCGGACCTCGATGGTCGAGAAGAACGGGTGCGGCCGCACGTCCCACCAGATCTTCTTGGCGTTGTCGATGCAGTTGGTGCGGATGAGCAGGTTGACGAAGCCCTCGTAGTCGGCCCAGCTGGTGAAGGCGTCGGGGATGTTGGTGCGCGGGAACTTGTCGAACACCTTGCAGCGGTACGACTTGAGGCCGGTGTTCATGCCCAGCCAGAACGGCGAGTTGGTCGACAAAGCCAGCAGGTGCGGCAGGAAGTAGCGCACCTGGTTCATCAGCTGGATGGCGGTCTCGCGGTCCTCGATGCCGACGTGGACGTGCAGGCCGAAGATGAGGTTGGCGCGGGCCACCAGCTGCATGTCCTCGACCACCTGCAGGTAGCGCTCGTCGGGGGAGATGTCCTGGACCCGCCAGTCGGCGAACGGGTGGGTCGCGCCGGCGACCAGCAGCAGGCCGTTCTGGCCGGCCAGGTGCAGCATCTGCTGGCGCAGATCGACGATGTCGCGGCGGGCCTCGGTGATGTCGCGGCACACCCCGGTGCCGACCTCGACCACCGACTGGTGCATCTCGGCCTTGACCTTCTCGTTCAGCACCCGCCGGCCCTGCGCCATCAGCTCGGTCTGGATGTGCGAACGCAGGTCGAAGGTCTCGGGATCGATGGTCTGGTATTCCTCCTCGATCCCGATGGTGAACGACGGCGTCTTCACGGCCGGCCCTTCAGCATCGGCGCCCAGCGCAGGTCGAGCGGCGCCGGCGGCTCCTGGGCCTTCGCGACCGCCATCTTCGCCACCGCCTCGACGATCCACGCGAAGTTCTCGACGCCGACCGAATGCGGGTCGGCGTCGGGGGCCGGGTTCATGAAGTCGATGGCGTAGGGCACGCCGTCCTCGACGGCGAACTCCACCGTGTTGAGGTCGTAGCCGAGCGCCCGGCACAGCGTGACCGCGTCGCGCTTCACCCGCTCGATGAGCGCCGGCGGGTAGGCCGGCGGCCGCTTGAGGTAGCGCTCGTGGAACGGCGCCCGCGGGTCGTAGGGCATCACGTGGACGTCCTGCTGGCCGACGACGTAGCAGCGGAAGTACTCGGTGAACGTCACCGCCCGCTGCAGGGTCATGCACAGCGTCCGGGTCTGGTCGTAGGCCTGGAAGAACTCCTCGCGCGACTTGACCTGGAACACGTCGCGCCAGCCGCCGCCGTCGAACGGCTTGAGGAAGGCCGGGAAGCCGACGTAGTCGAAGACCTCGTCCCAGTTGAGCGGGAAGAAGAGGTTGCGCATCGACTTGTCGGTGGTGCCGGGGGGGTGTTCCTTGTGCGGCAGCACGACCGTCGGCGGCACCGCCACGCCGAGCCGCTCGGCGAGCGCGTAGTTGAAGAACTTGTCGTCGGCGCTGGCCCAGAAGGGGTTGCTGACCACGTAGGTGCCGGCCAGCGCCGCCTGCTTGAGGTAGGCGCGGTAGAACGGAATGTCGTGGGAGATCCGGTCGACGATGACGCGGTAGCGCGCCGGCGCGTTCATCGGCACGCCGCCGATCTGGACGAACTCGGCGGTGACGCCCGGCACGCGCATCTGGTTGATGCGCTCGACGAGGGCGCCCGGGAAGACGTTCTCCATGCCGAACAGGACACCGATGGTCGCCATGCGGGAATCTCCGGGCCCTCAGCTTAGCTCAGGGGCCCGCTCCAATTCGATGCATCGGCGGCATCCGGCCGGCCGGATTCGCTGCGGTGCGCGCGTTGATTCCGGAGGGTCGGTGACGGCATGCCGCTTGCCCCGCACCGCGATGCCTGCCTGGGGAGGTGCCGTATGCGTGCGCGTGCGCTGCTCGTGTTGGTGCTCATCGGGCTCATGACGATCCAGGAGCTGGCCGGCAACGGCCCTGACCGCGGGGAGGAGTTCGGGGCGATCGGCGGGCGGGTCGTGGACGAGGCGGGCGCGGTCCTGCCCGGGGCCACCGTGGCGGTCACCGGCGTGGTGACACGCTCGGGGGTGAGCGACGGCGACGGCCGGTTCCACTTCGCGGTGCTGCCTGCGGGTGCCTACAGGCTCACGGCCTCCCTGCCCGGGTTCACCGTCGCCGGCCAGGTCGTCACGGTGGTGGCGGGCGTCACCTCGACCGTCACGCTCACTCTTGCCGTCGGCGCGCTCACCGAGACGGTCACGGTCACCGGCGTGGCGCCGTCGGTGCAGACGGCGATGTCGTCGCGGGAGCGAGGCCGTCCCGAGCTGACGCCGCCGGCGAACCAGGAGGCCTACGACCGCGTCGAGGACAACCGCTTCCACCGCACGTCACGCACGCCGCTGTCCACCTTCTCGGTGGACGTCGACACGGCGGGGTACGCCGTCGTGCGGCGGTTCCTCACCGACGGCGCGCTGCCGCCGCGGGAGGCCGTGCGGATCGAGGAGCTGGTCAACTACTTCCGCTACGACTACCCCGAGCCGGCGGCCGGCGCGCCGTTCTCGGTCACGACGGAACTGGCGCCGTGCCCGTGGAACGCCCGGCATCGACTGGCCCTCATCGGCCTGCGCGGTCGCCGTACCGCGCCCGGCGAACCGCCGGCGCGCAACCTGGTGTTCCTGATCGACGTGTCGGGGTCGATGGCCCAGCCGCGCAAGCTGCCGCTGGTGCAGCAGGGGCTGCGGCTGCTGGCCGGCGAGCTCACCGCGCGCGACCGCGTGGCCATCGTCGTCTATGCCGGCGCCAGCGGCCTGGCCCTGCCGTCCACGCCCGGCGACCGTCGGGCGGTCATCGACGGCGCGATCGCCAGCCTGGCGGGTGGCGGCTCGACCAACGGCGCCGCGGGCATCCGCCTCGCCTACCAGGTGGCCCGGGAGCAGTACGTGGCCGGCGGCGTCAACCGCATGATCCTGGCCACCGACGGCGACTTCAACGTCGGGGTCACCGACCGCGGCGAACTGGAGGCGCTGATCGCCGCCGAGCGTGACAGCGGCGTGTTCCTTTCGGTGCTGGGTGTCGGCACCGGCAACCTCAAGGACGGCACGATGGAGATGCTGGCCGACACGGGCAACGGCAACTACTCGTACCTCGACACCGTGCACGAAGCCCGCAAGGTGCTGGTGGAGGAGGCGGGCGGCACCCTCGAGACGATCGCCAAGGACGTCAAGATCCAGGTGGAGTTCAACCCCGCCCTGGTCGCCGGCTACCGCCTGATCGGCTACGAGAACCGCCGGTTGGAGGACGAGGACTTCAACGACGATCGCCAGGACGCCGGCGAGATCGGCGCCGGTCACACCGTGACGGCGCTGTACGAGATCGTGCCGGCCGGCGACGCCGTGCCGTCGGCGGTCGATCCGCTGCGCTACCAGCGGCCGGCGGTCGCGGCACGCGCCGCCAACGGCGACGAGCTGCTGATGCTCAAGCTGCGCTACAAGGCGCCCGACGGCGACGGCAGCCGGCTCATCGCCATGCCGATGTCGCCGCGCGTGAGCGCGATGTCGGCCAACCTGGGGTTCGCGTCGGCCGTGGCCGAGGCCGGGCTGGTGCTGCGCGGCTCACCGGAACGCGGCCGCGCCGCGCTCGCCGCCGCGGCGGCGCGGGCGCGGCAGTTCCGCGGCGACGACCCCGGCGGCTATCGCGCCGAGTTCATCACTCTGGTGCAGACGGCGGATGCACTGAAGCGCCTGGCGCGGCGCTGAGCCCAAGGGGGACGGCGCCTCATGGCCGCGGCGCCGTCTTCGCCACGTTCCAGCCAGCCGCGAGCCGCGAGCCGCGAGCCGCGAGCCGCTAGGGCAGGTAAGCGCTGGCCATCGGCAGCCAGTACGGCCAGTCGTGCTTGGAGCCGAAGCCCCAGACGTGCAGCGAGTGGGGGATGCCCTTGGCGCCGAGCAGCCGCGAGAAGTCCTCGTTGGCGGCCCGGCAGATGTCCCACTCGCCGGTGGCGAGCACGAACTTGTTGCGGCGGTACTGGTCCAGGTAGTAGCCGTCCTGGAGCCCGGGCAGGAACCACGGCGGGTTGAGCAGGTAGGCGTCCTTGTCGCTCCAGCCGTCGAGGAACTGGCTGATGTCGAAGGCGCCGCCCATGGTGACGCACGACGTGAACACGTAGGGGTGGCGCAGCGCCATGACCATGGCGTGGTAGGCGCCGAAGCTGCAGCCGGTGACGCCGATGGCGGCGGTCGGGTTCAGGTGGCGGACCAGCGGCACGACGTCGCCGAGGATGTAGGCCTCGTACTGCAGGTGCCGCTCGACGCGGTGGCGCGGGTGGATGCGGCGCTGGTACCAGCTTTCGCCGTCGGCCGACGACACGCAGTACAGCTGCAGCCGGCCGTGATCGAGCTTGTGCTGCAGCGCCCCGACCATGCCGCGATCCTCGAACTCGAAGAACGCCCCCATCGAACTCGGGAACACGACGACGGCCGGCCCGGCGTGGCCGAACACGAGCAGTTCCATGTCGCGGTCGAGCGACCGGGAGTACCAGCGGTGGTAGTCGCGAGTCATTCAGCGGCATCTATACTAGCGGGGCCAGCCCGGCTGGCGCCCGTCAGCCGATGTCCGCTTCCGTGTCCGCGCCGCGCCTCGACCGCCACTCGGCCTTCGGATCCCGGTTCCTCGACCGGACGCGCGACCTGGTCGTCTACCTGCCGCCCGGCTACGACGACGATCGCAGCCGCCGCTATCCCGTGCTTTACATGCACGACGGCCAGAACCTGTTCGACCCCCATACGGCCTACGTCCGCGGCCAGTACTGGCGGCTGGGCGAGATGGCCGACATGCTCATCGCCGAGGGCCGGCTGCAGCCGCTGGTCATCGTCGGCATGCACCATGCCGGCACCGAGCGGGTCGCCGAGTACACGCCGACCCGCGATCCGCGGCTCGGCGGCGGGCTGTCGAAGACCTACGGCCGCTTCCTCACCGAGGAGCTCAAGCCGTTCATCGACGCCCGCTATCGCACCCGCACCGGCCGGCAGGACACCGGCCTGGGCGGATCGTCGCTGGGCGGGCTGTCGACGCTCTTCCTGGGGCTGCGCCACGCCGACGTCTTCGCCCGCCTGGCGGTGATGTCGCCGTCGGTCTGGTGGGGCCGGCGCGCCATCCTGCGCTACGTCGCCAAGGCCCGCCCCAGGCCCGAGATGCGTATCTGGCTCGACATCGGCGGTGCCGAGGGGCGCGTGGCGGTCCACGACGCCCGGCGTCTGCGCGAGGCGCTGGTCGAAGCGGGGTGGCGCGATCACCACGACCTGCGTTACACCGAGGCGGCGGGCGCCACCCACAGCGAGGCGGCGTGGGCCGACCGCGTCGGCAACGTCCTCGAGTACCTGTTCCCCACGGACATGGGCGGCTGGCACTTCTGAAGCCGCTCGGAGGGACCGGGGACCAGGGACCAGGGACCGGGGAACCGACGATTGGTCGCTTCCCCCAATGACCCTGTGACATCTGGTGACGTGGCCGGCGTCGGCGGTTGGCTAAGCTGATCCTTTCCCGATGACGAGACCCGGTCGCCTGGCGATCGCCGTCGCCGTGCTGTGCCTGTCGGCCTCGACTGCCGCCGCCCAGGAGCCGGGAGCCGACGGCGGCGGCGCCGGCCGCCCCGGCGCTGGCAGCACGGGCGGCGGCATCGACGGGCCGCCGGCCCCGGTGGCGCCGGCCACCATCTCGCGCGACGACGCCGGCCACGCCACGGTGCGCGCCATCCGCCTGCTGGCGCCGCTCGACGTCGACGGGCAGCTCGACGAGCCGGTCTACGCCGACAACCCGCCCTTCGGCGATCTCATCCAGGTCGTGCCGGCCACCGGCCAGCCGGCCACCGAGAAGACCGAGCTGTGGCTGATGTTCGACGACCGCAACATCTACGTCGGCGCCCGGGTCCACGAATCGGCCCCGCCCGAGGCGTGGGTCGCCAACGAGTACCGTCGCGACAGCTCGCCACTGCGCCAGAACGACCACGTCGGCGTCGGCTTCGACACCTTCTACGACCGGCGCAGCGGGTTCATGTTCTACGCCAGCCCGCTCGGTGCGTTCTCGGACTACTCGACCATCGACGAAGGCCAGCCCAACTCCGACTGGAACCCGGTGTGGAACGTCCGCACCGGCCGCTTCGCCGGCGGCTGGACGATGGAGATGATCATCCCGTTCAAGTCGCTGCGCTTCACCGGCGGCCGCAACCAGACGTGGGGCTTCCAGGTGCGGCGGTCGATCCGCCGCAAGAACGAATGGGCCTACCTGACCGGGCTGCCGGCGTCGATGGCCGGGCCGCAGGGCCTCAACCGCGTCTCGCTCTACGGCAGCGCCACCGGCATCGACGCGCCGCCGGCCGGCCGCACCTTCGAGATCAAGCCCTACGTCTTCGGACGCTCCACGACCGATCGGCTGCGCCTGCCGCCGATCAGCAACGACCTCGACGCGCAGGTCGGCCTCGACGTGAAGTACGGCATCACCGCCAACCTCGTCGCCGACTTCACCTACAACACCGACTTCGCGCAGGTGGAAGTGGACGAGCAGCAGCTCAACCTGACCCGCTTCAGCCTGTTCTTCCCCGAGAAGCGCGACTTCTTCCTCGAGGGCCGCGGCATCTTCGATTTCGGCCGCGGCGGCGCCACCGGCTTCGGCGGCGGCAGCGGCGGCCTCGGCAGCGGCTTCAACCAGCAGTCGGCGACGCCGTTCCTGTTCTACAGCCGGCGCATCGGCCTGAACAACGGCCGCATCGTGCCGATCCAGGTCGGCGGGCGGGTCACCGGCAAGGTCGGCAAGTTCGGCGTCGGCCTGCTCAACATCCAGAGCGACGCCGAGGCGGTGTCGGCGACGCCGTCGACCAACTTCTCGGTGGTCCGGGTCAAGCGCGACATCCTGCGCAAGAGCACCGTCGGGGCGATGTTCACCAGCCGCTCGGCGTCCAACGTCGCGCCGGGGTCGGGCAACCAGGTGTTCGGCGTCGACGGCGCGTTCGGCTTCTACGAGAACCTGACCATCGGCGGCTACTACGCCAGGACCTGGACCGACGGCCTCAGCGGCGACGACGACAGCTTCCAGGGCCGCTTCGACTACTTCGCCGACCGCTACGGGGCGCGGTTCGAGTACCTCGATGTCGGCGACGACTTCAACCCCGAGATCGGTTTCCTGCAGCGCGACAACTTCCGGCGGTCGTTCGCGTCGCTGCGCTTCAGCCCGCGGCCGCGCCGCCTCAAGGGCGTCCGCAAGCTGACCTGGCAGGCCGACCTCGAGCACCTCGAGAACGGCGCCGGCGCGCTCGAGACCCGCGTGCAGGTCGGCAGGTTCAACGTCGAGCTCGAGAACAGCGACACCGTCAACCTCGAGGTCACGCGCGACTACGAGATGATCCAGCGGCCGTTTCCCGTCGCCGGCGGCCCGACCATCGCGCCCGGCAGCTACTCGTTCGACGACGTGCAGGTCAGCTACTCGCTCGGTGCCCAGCGGCGCATCGCCGGGACCGTCACCGTCCAGGCCGGCGACTTCTGGAACGGCACCATCCGCACCCTGAGCTACACCGCGGCGCGGGTCTCGCTGCTCAAGCAGTTCTCGATCGAACCGACCGTGCAGCGGACCCGCATCGCGCTGCCGCAGGGCGCCTTCACCACCACGCTGGTGCGCACCCGCGCCGACTACGCCTTCTCGCCGCGGATGTTCGCCAGCGCGCTGGTCCAGTACAACTCGATCGACCGCAGCTTCAGCAGCAACATCCGCTACCGCTGGGAGTACAAGCTGGGCAGCGAGTTCTTCGTCGTCTACACCGATGAGCGCGACACCACGGCGCGCGGCTACCCGGGCCTCAAGAACCGTGCCTTCGTGGTCAAGGTGACGCGGTTCTTCCGCCTGTGAGGCGGCCGGGCACTTCCAGGATTTTTCCAGGGTTCTTCTTGTAGAATCGCCCCCCATGCGCTACGCCTTCGGGCGGTGCCGCCTCGACACGGCGAGCCGGGAGCTCGTCCGCGACGGGGAGGCAGTGCACCTGTCGCCCAAGGCGTTCGAGCTGCTGCGGCTGCTCATCGACGCCCGGCCCAGCGTGATCGCCAAGGCGGAGCTGATGACGAAGCTGTGGCCCGACGCCTTCGTCGTCGAGGCCAACCTGCCGGTGCTCATCGGCGAGGTGCGGGCGGCACTGGGCGACACGGCGAGCGCCGCCAGTTCGATCAGGACCCACCACGGCGTCGGCTACAGCTTCGTGTCCGACGTCCGCGAGACGCGGTCCAACGGCGACATGGTGCCCGCCGACGGGCCGGTGGCTCTGCTCAAGGTCGGCGGCCGCACGATCCTGCTCGGCACCGGCACCAACACGGTGGGCCGCGATGCGGACTGCGACGTCTACCTGAACGACCCCAGCGTCTCGCGGCTGCACGCCAGGATCGCGGTGGACGGACGCGACGCCACCGTCGAGGACCTCGACAGCAAGAACGGCACGACGCTGCGCGGCGCCCCGGTGACGGGCCGGGCCGCGCTCGCCGACGGCGACGCCCTGACGTTCGGCAGCGTCCGCGCGACGTTTGCCGTCGACAGCCGCGAGGACCCGACGACGATCACGCTGTAATCGCCCAGAAAACGACCCTTTCTGGGCCACTTCTGGGGATCTTCTAGCTTCTTCCGGCGGCCGGGTGCAAACCCGCCCGGTGGTTCGTCCAATTGGCTATGCTGGCGGCGCCGCACGGAACGGCCATCCGAGCGAGCCTGCCTATGGCCTCGAACCTGGCGCCGGTTCGGCCCGCGGCCCCGCCGCGGCGGCCGGCGTCCGTCGTGCCGCCGCTGCCGCTCGAGTTCCCGTCGTGGCCGCTCGCCGTGCTGGCGGTGCCGATACTTGCGCGCGCCGCCATCTTCGTCGTCGCCACGCTGACCGAGCCGTGGTCGGTCAACCCCAACCGCATCATCCCGGCGTGGGCGCAGTTGCTGCAGGCCGCCGCGTTCGCCGGCCTGGCACTGCTGCTGCTGCGTTTCGGCCGGCACGATCGCCGCGCCTGGGCCCTGGGCCTGCTCATCCTCGATTCCGGCACCACGCTGCTGACCCCCTTCGTGCGGGCCAGCACCGACCCGACGCCGGTCACCTGGCTCGGCCTGCACCTGCGCACCGACGCGTTCCAGGCGGCGATGGCGTGGTTCTTCGCCGGCCTGTTCCCACGCTCGTCGACCCGGCCACGCCTGGCCGGCATCTTCTTCGCGGCGACGACGGCGGCCTTCGTGCTGGGCGTGGTGCTGGTCGTGGCCGATGCGCTCGCACTGACCCTGGGAGCGGATGCACCGCGCGTGGTCAGTCTGCTTCAGCGTCAGGCCCCACGGGATGCGGACTGGTACTTCACGCTCCAGTTCCTGCTGATGGCGCCGCTCGTGGTGCTGATGCCACTGAAACTGCGCGAGTGCGGTCCCGACGCGCGGCGACGGTTCTACTGGCTGGCCCTCGGCCTCACCGTCGGGTTCCTGCCGCTCGTGGCCAACACGATGCTGCAGATCTACTGGGCAGGCGTCGCCGCCACGTCGCTCCCCTACCCGCGCCTGCGCGGCGCCATCATCGTCACCGCGCTCACCGCGGTGCCGGCCGCGGCCGCCTACGCCGCCCTCGTGCAGCGCACGCTGGACCTCCGGCTGGTGCTGCGCCGGGCCCTGCAGTACATGCTCGCGCGCGCGGTCATCCGCGCCGTGGCCATCGTGCCGTTTGCCGTTCTGGCCGTGCTGGTGGTCTCGAATCGCAACCGGTCGCTCGCCGAGCTGGCCTCCGGGCCGACGGGACTCGTGCTCAGTGCGTTGACCGTTGCCGGCGCGGCGGGCGCGCTGAGCCGGCGCCGGCTGTTCGCGGCGCTGGATCGCCGCTTCTTCCGTCAGGAGATCGATGCCCGCGAGCTGCTGGTCAAGGTCGCCGACGGCGTCCGCCATGCCGAGTCGATCGAGGAGGTGCGCGACACCCTGGCGACGGCGGTCGAACGCGCCCTGCATCCCGAGAGCGTGGTCACCGCGATTGCCGGGTCCGACGAGGCCTTCCACGCCATCGATGCCGACGTCGCGCCGCTGCGCGGCGTCTCGGCGCTGGCGCAGCTGGTCGAAGGCGACGACGCCCCGCTCGACGTCGCCGGCGCCGCGCCGGAGCTCCTGGGCCGGCTGAGCGAGCAGGATCGGGCCTGGCTGACGGCGACCGGCGCGGCCACGCTGGTGCCGCTGCGCGGCTCCCGCGGCGAACTGCGCGGCATCCTGACGCTCGGGCCCAAGGCCAGCGAGCTGCCTTATACCGCCCAGGAGCGCCAGCTGCTGGCCGCCGTCGGCGCGTCGGGCGGATTTGCGATCGATCGCATCCTGACGATGGCGCGGCACACCGCCCAGCACGACGCCGAGAACAGCCTGGATCCGCCGGCCCGCGAGTGTGTGGACTGTGGCGCGGTCGTCGGTGCCGGCTCGCGGTGTGGCTGCGGCGGACACCTGCGCATCGGCTCGACGCCGCTGCTGCTCGGCCACCGACTGCGATTCGAGCGTCGGATCGGCGCCGGCGGCATGGGCGTGGTCTACCGGGCCGTCGACGTGCGGCTGCACCAGGCCCGTGCGGTCAAGACCCTGCCCGGCGCCGACCCGGTGATGATGGCGCGGCTGCGGCGCGAGGCCCGCGCGATGGCGTCGGTCGCCCATCCCAACCTGGCGACGCTGCACAGCCTCGAGTCGTGGCGGGGTGCGCCGATGCTGGTGATGGAGTTCCTGGACGGTGGCACGCTGTCGGACCGGTTGGGCAGCGGTCCGCTGCCGGTCGAAGCGACGCTGGCGCTGGGTACGGCGCTCGGCCGCGGCCTGGCGGCGCTGCACGGCCGCGGCATCCTGCACCGCGACATCAAGCCCAGCAACATCGCGTTCACCGCCGACGACACCCCGAAGCTGCTCGACTTCGGGTTGGCGCGCCTGGTCGTCCCGCCGGCCATCTCGACGGCGGCGGACGCCCGTGCCGACTCGCCGTCGTCGCTGGCCGCGCTCAACGAGGGCCCGGGCGTGCCCGGCACGCCTGCCTACATCTCTCCCGAAGTACTGGACGGCGCGCCGCCGACGCCGGCCGACGACGTCTGGAGCCTGGCGGTGACGCTGCTCGAGGCGTGCACGGGCACCAATCCGTACCGCGCCGCCACCGTGGCCTCGACGGTGGCTCGCGTGCTCTCCGAGCCGCATCGCGGCGCCGCCGCCGCCGCGCTGCTCCCGCCGGAGGTCGGCCGCACCTTCGCCCGGTGCTTCGGCCCCCGGGCCTACCGGCCATCGACCGCCGACGAGTTCGTTCTCGCGCTGACGCACTGCGTATCCACTGGAGGTTGAGATGTCGAAGTCACGCCCCCGGAAATACCCGCCCGCCCAGCCGCTCACGCTGAAGAGGCGACCGGTCCGCAAGCAGGACCCGTGCGCCGCGGTCAAGGCCGCGGCGAAGGTCGAGCTGGCCAACTACAAGAAGGCCGCCGCGATCGTCGGCCAGGTGATGGCGCACTTCGGCGCCGGCGTCGTCGCCGAGCGCGAGAAGACCAGCCCCGGCTCGACCGCGCAGATCTTCGCCGCGCCGAGCGACCAGGCCGCCTTCCACGACCTGCTGGTCGTCAGCGTCCTCAAGCACCTGGCCACGCTCAACTGGGACACCGACCAGCCGGGGCGCGACTTCGTCTGCACCAACGCCCACAAGCATGGCGTGCTGGCCTGGCAGACCACGCCGGCACCCCTCACGTTCGTGGTCATCCTCGACACGCTGCGCGAGATCCAGAAGTTCTGTCCGCCTGGAGCCGGCGGCGGGAAGGTCTGCGACTTCTAGGTGGCCGCGGCCGCCGGTCGTCGGCCGGCGGTCCCCTTCCCGGAGCCAGTCATGCCCACCCACGAACCGAAACTGGCGGTCTTCCGTCACGCCTCCGACAACCCGGCCTTCGATTGCGGTCGGGCATGTGCCCAGTCGATCATCTCGTCGCTCACCCAGGGCGTCGCCATCGGCAAGACGCCGACCGCTGGCGAGAAGGCGCAGCCGGTCCCCTATACGCAGGACACGCTGCGCCTGCGCGAGAGCGCGCCGCTCGACGTGCCCGGCAACTGGTTCACGCATCCCGACGAGCTCGTCCAGATCCTGAACGGCGATCCGCACCTGATCTCGCTCGGGCTCACGCACTGGAAGGTCGCTGCCGTCACCGAGTCGGCCGAGCTGTTCGAGCGCGTCGGCCGCACACTCCAGCGCGGGATGCCGGCGATCCTGAACATCCGCGATGCCGACCACTGGGTCACGGTCCGCGGCGTCGACTACGCGAACACCGTCGTGAGCATGCTCTACATGCTCGACCCGCTGAACGCCCGCAACTCGCCCGGGCCGCTCGGGCACACCTATTACGACGGCTGCGCCGGCGACGGCACGATCATCTGGGAGTACATCAACGAGGACCCGGCGGACCTGCTGGCGACGTGGAGCCTGCCGGTCGGGACGTTCCCGCCCGCCAACTACGCCGGCAAGTTCGTGGCCATCGTCTACGAGCCGCCGCCGATCGACGTGCTGGACGTGGCCGGCATCCTCCGCATCCTCAACCGCCTGCGGCGGTTCATCAAGCGGCCCAAGGGGCCGACGCCTCCACTCCGCATCCGTGAAGAGCTGCAGCGGGTGGCGGCGGCGATCTCCGACCCCGACTTCACGGCGCTGGTCGAGCCGGACACGCCGCTGCACGTCCGCCACGTGCACGACATCGACGCCCGCCTGCGCGGCTACACCATCGCGTCGTTCTATGACCAACGGCTCGAGCGGGGCCTGATTGGCACCTTCGACTTCACCGACCAGCTGTTCCGGCACCTGCGGCTGACCACCGATCGCGTGCTCGTCGACTCGATCGCCGGCGATCCGGCCGAGCCGCTGTGGTGGACCGAGCGGCGCCTGGACACGCTGTTCTCGCCCTACTTCCCATTCCAGCGCGAGAAGGACGCCGACGGCCGCCCCAGTTACCGTCGCCTCCTCGACGGCGTTCGACTCGAACCACCCGAGTCGGCGGCGCGCTGATAAGATGCGCACCTCATGACGCCCGCCGCCGCCTTCCTCGCCGTCGTCGTCCTGGCGGTGCCGCTCGACGCGCAGGATCGCCCGCCGCGGGATCCCAAGGCGACGCGGCCAGCCGATCTGGTCGAACTGGTCACGCTCGACCCGACCATCAAGCTCGACATCCGCTACGCCCAGACCAACAACTTCATGGGCCGGGTGGTGTATCCCGAGGCGCGCGCCTTCCTGCAGCGGCCGGCGGCCGAAGCCCTGCTGGCCGCCCACCGCGAGCTGGCCCGCGACGGCTACGGGCTGCTCATCCACGACGGCTACCGGCCGTGGACGATCACCAAGCTGTTCTGGGACATGGCGGCCGGCACGCCGATGCAGGAGTTCGTCGCCGACCCGAAGTCGGGGTCGAAGCACAACCGCGGCTGCGCCGTCGATCTCACGCTCTACGACCTGGCCACCGGCCGGGCGGTGGAGATGCCCGGCGAGTACGACGAGCCGACGCTGCGCTCCTACCCGACCTATCGCGGCGGCCCGCCCGAGGCCCGCGGCAAACGCGACCTGCTGCGTCGCGCAATGGAGCGCCACGGCTTCACCGTCGAGCCCAACGAGTGGTGGCACTTCAACTACCAGGACTGGCAGAGCTACCCGATTCTCGACATCTCGTTCCAGGAGGCTGCCAGGCGGTAGCGGCGCGGCGATGCGCTACCAGGAGCATCCGCCGCCCCCCGCCGTGGCCGCGCACGTCGCCTGCCTGTGGACGCTCACCGGCACGGCGCCGCGTCCGGCGTTCGCGCTGATCCTGCCCGACGGCCGCCCCGAGCTGGTCGTGCATCGCGGCGACCGCTTCCGGCAGCGGCCGGCGGTGGGACCGTCGCGGCTGCAGCCGCGACGCCTCGTCGTCGGCCAGATGACGCATGGCGTCGCGATCGCGCCCGGCCGGCGCGTCGAGTCGCTCGGCATCCGCTTCACTCCCGCCGGTCTCGCCCCGCTGTGTCCGTTCCCGCAGGCGCAGCTGGTCGATCGCCTGGCCGATGTCGTCGACGTTGCGGCGCCGCTGCTCCAGCAGCTGGCCGCGGCGGCGGCCGATGCCCCGACGCTCGGTGCGGCCGTGGCGGCGCTCCGCCAGGTGCTGCCGGCGGTGTTCGCGGCCGGCCGTCCCGTCGATCCTCGCGTCGTCGCCGCGGTCGATCGAGTCGCCGCGGACGGCGGCACGCTGTCGATGGCGGTGCTGGCGCGGTCCACCGGGACGTCGGTCCGCTGGCTCGAACGCCACTTCCTGGCGTCGGTCGGCGTCAGTCCCAAACGCCTCGCCCGGCTGGTCCGCTTCCGCCGCGTCGTCGCTGCGCTCGATGCCGATCGCCACCGCGCTGGCGTCGACGTGGCGCTCGACCACGGCTACTGCGATCAGGCCCATTTCATCGCCGAGTTCCGCGCCTTCGCCGGCGACGCGCCGAAGCGCTTCGTCGAGCATCGCCTCGCCGAGCTGACCCGGTTCTTCGTCGACCGCAGGGCGGCGCGGTGACACTGTCGGGAATCTCCAAGACCGCGAGGCCGCGCGCCGACCACACTGCCCGGCACGGAGGCACGCGATGACACGTCGAGGGCTGGGCACGCTGGCGGGGCGGATGGGGATGCTGGGGGTGGTGGCGACGCTGGCCGGGGGCGGACCGGCCGGCGCTGCCGGGGCGGACCTGCCGCGCTGGATGGCCGGGTGCTGGAGCGGCAGCCGGGACGGCGAGACCTTCACCGAGCGGTGGATCACCGCCGATGCCGCCACCCTGATCGGCACGTCGCACACCGTCAAGGACGGGGCCCTGACCGGTTTCGAGTTCCTGCGCGTCGTCGTGAAGGGCGGCGTGCCCGTCTACGTGGCGCAGCCCGGCGGCGCGCCGCCGACCGAGTTCACGGCCACCAGCGAGAGCGCCGAGGCGGTGGTCTTCGAGAATCCATCGCACGACTTTCCGAAGCGGGTCGGCTACCGGCGGGTCGACCCGACCCACCTCACCGCATGGATCGACGGCGGCGCCGGCGCCACGGGCCCGCGTCTCGAGTTCGCGATGACGCGCTGCGAGTAGGGGTCAGACCCCATTCTGGTCAGGCCCTGAATAGGGGTCTGACCCCTTTCTGGGCGGGGCCAGAACTCCGCGCCAGCCGTCGTCCACTAATATCGACGCGATGACGCGCGGGCCGTCCGACGGGGGACGCTTGGCGATCGGCCTCGTCGCCGTCGCGGTGGTCGCCGCCGTCTTCTCCCGCTGGCTGCCGGCGGCGAATGCCACCACTGTCGCGACTGCGCTGCTGCTGGTGGTGCTGCTCGTCGCCGCGGGTTCGCCGCGCTGGGTGGCGGTCACCACGTCGCTCGCGGCCGTCCTGGCCTTCAACTTCGCGTTCCTGCCGCCGGTTGGCACTTTCACCATCGCCGACCCCCAGAACTGGGTGGCGCTGGTCGCGTTCCTCGCGGTGAGCCTCGTCGCGAGTCACCTGTCGGCGGTCGCCCGTGCCCGGACCGCTGAAGCGCGCACGCGCCGCGACGAGCTGGCCCGCCTGTTCGACCTGAGCCGCGACGTGCTGATCGGCACCGACAGCCGCGATGCCCTGTCGAGCCTGGCCCGGGCGGTGTCGCGGCGATTCGACCTGGCGGCGGTGGTCATCGCCGTGCCGCGCGGCGACGAATGGGACGTGTTCGACGCCGGCACCCGGCTGTCGCTCGACCAGGGCGAGCTGGCCTCGGCGTTCGCCGCAGCGCAGACGACACTGGAGTTCGACGCCCGCGCCCGCGCCTACGCGGGCCATCGCGTCATTCAGAGCGATGGCCGACCGGTGCGGGTGGTGCCGCTGCGCGTGGGCACTCGTCCGGTCGGCCTCCTCGCCGCCGCCGGGCGGTCCATCGAGGCCGGGACGCTCGACGCGCTGGCCGGCGTGGTCGCCATCGGCATCGAACGAGCGCGGTTCCTCGAGGAACGCAAGAACGCCGAGCTCATGCGGCAGAGCGAGCAGCTCAAGACGGCGCTGCTGGCCTCGCTCAGCCACGACCTGCGCACGCCGCTCACCGCCATCCGCATCGCCGCCGCCAACCTCACCTCGGCGCTGTCGGATCGCGACCGCGCCGAGCAGAGCGACGTGATCCAGGTGGAAGTCGACCGGCTCGATCGCCTGTTCGAGAACGTTCTCGAGATGATGCGGATCGACGCCGGCGAGCTGGCGTCGGCGCCGCGGTCGACGCATCCCTCCGAGATCGTCGGCGCCGCCCGCGACCAGGCCGGCCGGGCGTTGCGCGGCCACGTCGTCAACGTCGCCATCGGCCTCGACGAGCCGGTGCAGGTCGATCCGCGGCTCACCGCCACCGCGCTGGCGCGTGTGCTCGAGAACGCCGCCCAGTACGCGCCGGCCGGCACGCCGATCGAGGTCGAGGCGGCGGTGGACGCCGGCGGGCTGTCGCTCTCCGTGCGCGACCATGGCCCCGGCCTGTCCCCGACCGACCTGCCGCAGCTCTTCGAACGCTTCTATCGCGGCGCCGGCGGACGGGGCCGGACGTCGGGCACCGGCATGGGCCTGTGGATCGCCCGCCGCCTGCTCGAGGTGCAAGGCGGCCGCGTGTGGGCCGAGAACGCCGCCGAGGGCGGCGCCCGCTTCACCGCCGTCGTGCCGGTGCCGGCCGTCGTCGCCGCGCCGGGCCGCCGATGACGCCGCCTTCCCGCATCCTGCTGGTCGACGACGAGCCGTCGATCCAGCGCGCCGTCGCGCCGTTGCTGCGCAGCCGCGGCTACGCCGTGGAGGTTGCCGGCACCGGCACCGAGGCCCTGGCGCTGGCCGCGGCGCGGGCCCCCGACCTCGTCGTGCTCGACCTTGGCCTGCCTGACATGGAGGGCACCGAGGTCTGCCGGCGGATCCGTGAGGCGTCGCGCGTGCCGATCCTGGTCCTGTCGGCGCGCGGCGCCGAAGCCGACAAGGTGCAGGCGCTCGACCTGGGCGCCGACGACTACGTCACCAAGCCCTTCGGTCCCGACGAACTGCTGGCGCGGATTCGCGTAGCCCTGCGTCGCACGGCCGCGGTGGAGCCCGTGAGCGACGCTGGCGTGTTCCGCGCCGGCGACCTGGCAATCGACTACGACCGCCGCCGCATCTTGCGCGGCGACGCCGAGATCCGACTCACCCCGAAGGAGTTCGAGCTGCTCTCGCTGCTGGCGCGCAACCACGACCGCGTCCTCACGCATCGGGCCATCCTCAAGGCTATCTGGGGCCCGCATGCCGTCGAGCAGCCCGAGCACCTGTGGACGCTGGTCGGCCAGCTGCGCAAGAAGATCGAGCCCGACCCGGCCACGCCGCGCTATCTGGTCAGCGAGCCCTGGGTCGGCTACCGCTTCGTCACCGACGACGCCTGACCGTCCGATCTTCATGCGGTTCACCCCGAGTCCCGGCTTTGAGGAACTCTTGAGGCACTCCTGAGGCCGCCTTCAGGCCGGAGTTCCTATCGTGGTGGAGAAGGAGCCATCACGATGTTCCGCCTACGACCCGCGGTTCTCCACACGGTGCTCGCCTTGACGGTTCCGGGGCTCGCCGCGGCCCAGACCGCGGCCGGCGAGCCCCAACCAGCCGTACCACCAGCCGCCACGGCCTCGGCAAACCCGGGGCCGCTCGATCAGGTCACCCTCGGTGTCGCGCTCGAGGGCGTCTACCAGTACAACTGGAACCGCCCCTACGACCGCATCAACCTGCTGCGCGCCTACGACACCCGCGCCAACGTGTTCGGCCTCCAGCAGGCGGCGGTGGTGATCGAGAGCGCCCCCGACGTCGCCGCCGGCCGCCGCTTCGGCGCCCGCGTCGACCTGCAGTTCGGCCAGACCACCGAGACGGTGCAGGGCAGCCCCGCCAACGAGCCGCGGCCCGACGTCTACCGCCACGTGTGGCAGGCCTACGGCAGCTACGTCTTTCCGGTCGGCCGCGGGCTGCAGGCCGACTTCGGCAAGTTCGCCTCGAACCTCGGCTACGAGACCAACTACGCCAAGGACAACAACCACTTCTCGCGGGCCTACCTCTTCAACTTCCTGCCCTTCTACCACTCGGGCCTGCGCCTGTCGCTGCCGGTCAGCGACCAGGTGACGCTGATGTACATGCTCACCAACGGCATCCAGCAGACCGAGGACTTCAACGACTTCAAGAGCAATCACGTCACGGCGATCGTCAAGCCGGTGGGCAGCGTGACCTGGACGACCAACTACTACGTCGGCCGGGAACAGCCCGACGGCGGCGAGCCGGAAGGGCCCGACGGCTTCTTCCGCGTCTTCGACACCTACGTCGCCTACACCGCCACGCCCGAGCTGAGCGTCGGCCTCGACGTGAACTACGTGACAAGCGAGGTCAACACCGCCGACGACGCGCGGTCGCTGCAAGGCGCCGGTCTCTACGCGCGCTACCAGGTGACGGTCCCGACGGCGCTGGCGCTGCGTTACGAGCGCCTCGACGACGAGGGCCTGTTCGGCGGCATCGACCAGGTGCTGCACGAGCTGACCGCCACCGCCGAGTACACGCTTGCCGACGGGTTCCTGGTGCGCGCCGAGTTCCGCCGCGACTGGTCCAACGAGGCCTTCTTCACCGGGCCGCGCCCGGGCGAGCCGCGTGACCATCAGAACACCGCGCTCGTCGGCCTGGTGTGGTGGTTCGGCAACAAGTCCGGGGCCTGGTAGGAGGTCGAGATGCTGCTGGGAATGATCGTCCTGGGCGTGGCGACCTTCGTCGCCATGTTCGCCTTCGTGACGCTCTGCGACCGCGTATAGGAGGCGTCATGACCGAGTTGTCACTGCTGCTGAGCGTGGCCGCATTCGTGTACCTCGTGTACGCGATGCTCCGGCCGGAGAAGTTCTGAGGCGTCCATGGGCCCCGAGATCCTCGCCGTCGTCGTCACGATCGCCTTTCCGATCGCGACCAGCCTGGCCGTCGGCCAGTACATGTTCAAGGTCTTCACGGGTCGGCGCACGCTGCTCGACCCGGTGTTCGTGCCGATCGAACGGCTGGTGCTGCGTATCGTCGGAGCCGACCGCGCCGACGAGCAGTCGTGGAAACAGTACGCCAGGTCGCTCCTGGTCTCGAACGTGGTCATGTGGCTGGTGACGTTCACCGTCGTCTCGCTGCAGGGGCTGCTGCCGCTCAATCCCGACGGCATCGGTCACATGGAGCCGACGCTGGCGTTCAACACCATCTCGAGCTTCGTGACCAACACCAACCTGCAGCACTACAGCGGCGAGACCGGGCTGAGCGACTTCTCGCAGATGTTCGTGATCACGTTCCTGCAGTTCGTCACCGCGGCGACCGGCATCGCGGCCTGCATCGCGACGATCCGCGGGCTGGCCGGCAACCGCCTGGCCACGCTCGGCAACTTCTACGTCGACTGCACGCGGGCCACCGTCCGCGTGCTGCTGCCTTTGGCGCTGCTCGTCGCCACCGTGCTGGTGTCGCAGGGCACGCCGATGACCTTCGAGGGGGCGGCGCACGCCACGACGCTGGAGGGCGGCGAGCAGGTCATCGCCCGCGGCGTGGCCGCGCCGGAGGTGGCGATCAAGCAGCTCGGCACCAACGGCGGCGGCTACTTCGGGCCGAACTCGTCGCATCCCTACGAGAACCCGACACCGCTGTCGAACTTCGTCGAGGCGTGGTCGATCACCATCATCCCCATGGCCATGGTCTGGACGCTCGGTCACATGGTCGGACGGCGGCGGTTGGCCGCGGTCGTCTTCGCCACCATGCTCGCGCTCTATCTGCCACTGGTGGCGTTCGCCGTCGGCCAGGAATCCGCCGGCAACCCAGCCATCGCCGCCATGGGCGTCGACCAGACGACCGGCTCGATGGAGGGCAAGGAGGTGCGCCACGGCGCCGGCCTGTCGGCACTGTGGGCGGTGACGACCACGGTTACCGCCAACGGGTCGGTCAATTCCATGCACGACTCCATGACGCCGCTCGGGGGGCTCATGCCGCTCATCGGCATGTGGCTGAACAACATATTCGGCGGCGTCGGCGTCGGCTTCATCAACATGCTGATCGTCATCGTCGTCGCGGTGTTCATCGCCGGCATGATGATCGGCCGCACCCCCGAGTTCCTCGGCAAGAAGGTCGAGGCCCGGGAGATGAAGCTGGCCAGCCTGGCGCTGCTGTGGCACCCGCTGGCGGTCCTGGTCGGGACGGCCGCGGCCTGTTACGTGTGGGCGACCACCGCCGACTCCGGCACCGCGCTGGCCTGGCTGAAGAACCCCGGGCCGCACGGCTTCTCGGAGATGCTCTACGAGTTCACGTCGGCGGCGGCGAACAACGGCTCGGGCTTCGAGGGCCTGGGCGACAACACGCCGTTCTGGAACATCTCGACCGGCATGGTGATGCTGCTGTCGCGCTACATCCCGATCATCACGCCGCTGGCGCTGGCTGGATCGCTGGCCGCCAAGCCTACGGCCCCAGACAGCGCCGGCACGCTGCGCGCCGACAGCGCCACGTTCGGCGTCACCTTGTGGGCGGTGGTCGTCATCCTCGGGATGCTGATGTTCATGCCGGCCGCGGTGCTCGGGCCAATCGCCGAGCACCTGGCGCTGGCCGGCTGAGCGGCCCGGAGCAGTCGCATGATGACCAAGGAAATCAGACAGGCGGTGCTGTTCACCCTCGTCACGCTGCCGCTCTGCGGCGGCGCCTACCACGGCGTGATCTGGGCGGTCGGGCAGGTGGCATTCCCGGCGCAGGCCGAGGGCAGTCTCGTCCGCGGCGCCGATGGCGCCGTCGTCGGCTCGCGGCTGATCGCCCAGAAGTTCACCCGCGCCGAGTACTTCCAGGCCCGGCCGTCGGGCGTGGACTACGACGCGGCCTCCACCGGCGGCACCAACTACGGGCCCTCGAATCCCGACCACCTGAAGGCGGTGCAGGAGCGGCTCGATGCCGTGGCCGCGCAGGAGGGCGTGACGGCGGCCGCGGTGCCGTCGGAGATGGTCACCGCCAGCGGGGCGGGGCTCGACCCGCACATCCCGCCGGCGGCGGCCGAACTGCAGGCGCGCCGGGTGGCGGCCGCCCGCGGTGCGCCCCTGGAGCGGGTGCGCGAGCTCGTCCAGGCGCACACCGAATCGCCCACGCTGGGCCTGCTCGGCCGGGCGCGGGTCAACGTGCTCGAGCTGAATCTCGCGCTCGACGCCGCCTTCGGCGTCCCGGCGCCGGCGGCTGCCCGGTAATCGAGGCACGTCATGTCCGACCGTGCTCGCACCATCTCGCTCTGGGATCCGGCGATCGTCCGCCAGGCGGCGATCGGCGCGGTGAAGAAGCTGGACCCGCGGGTCCAGGTCAAGAACCCCGTCATGTTCATCGTCGAGGTCGGCAGCCTGCTGACGACCATCGTGTGGCTGCAGGAGCTCACGGCCGGCGGCGGGCAGCCGCTCTTCACCGGCCAGGTGGCGTTCTGGCTGTGGTTCACCGTGCTCTTCGCCAATTTCGCCGAAGCGATGGCCGAGGGTCGCGGCAAGGCCCAGGCCGACACGCTGCGCAAGACCCGCACCGAGACGGTGGCGCACCGGCGCCGGGCCGATGGCAGTCTCGACGCGGTGCCGGCCGCCAGCCTGCGCAGGGACGACGTGGTCAAGGTCGTCGCCGGCGAGTTCATCCCAGCCGACGGCGAGATCATCGAGGGCGTCGCCTCGGTGGACGAGTCGGCCATCACCGGCGAGTCGGCGCCGGTCATCCGCGAGTCGGGCGGTGACCGCTCGGGCGTCACCGGCGGCACCCGCGTCATCTCGGACTGGATCGTGGTGCGCGTCACCGCCGATCCGGGCCACAGCTTCCTCGACCGCATGATCGCGCTGGTCGAGGGCGCGGCGCGTCAGAAGACGCCCAACGAGATCGCGCTGAACATCCTGCTGGCGGTGTTGACCCTGGTCTTCCTGCTGGTGGTGGTGACGCTGCCGCCGTTTGCCGCCTATGCCGGCACGGCGATTCCGATCCCGGTGCTGATTGCGCTGCTGGTCTGCCTCATCCCGACCACCATCGGCGCCCTCATCTCAGCCATCGGCATCGCCGGCATGGATCGCCTGGTGCAGCACAACGTGCTGGCGATGTCGGGGCGGGCGGTGGAGGCCGCCGGCGACGTCAACACGCTGCTGCTCGACAAGACCGGTACGATCACGCTCGGCAACCGCCAGGCGACGGAGTTTTTGCCAGCGGCCGGCGTGACCGAGAGCGAGCTGGCCGACGCCGCGCAGCTGGCGTCGCTGGCCGACGAGACGCCCGAGGGCCGCTCGATCGTCGTGCTGGCCAAGGAGAAGTACAAGATTCGCGGTCGCGAACTGGCCGACAAGACGACCGTCTTCGTGCCGTTCACGGCGCAGACGCGGATGTCGGGCGTCAACCTCGACGGCCGTGAAGTCCGCAAGGGCGCCGCCGACGCCATCGCCGCCTACGTGCGTGGCAACGGCGGATCCGTGGACGCGGACCTGCAGGCGCTCGTCGAGCGGATCGCCCGCGCCGGCGGCACGCCGCTGGTCGTCGCCGATCGCACCCGCGCGCTCGGCGTGATCCATCTGAAGGACATCGTCAAGGGCGGCATGCGGCAGCGCTTCGCCGCCCTGCGCGCCATGGGCATCCGCACGGTGATGATCACCGGCGACAACCCGCTCACCGCCGCGGCCATCGCCAGCGAGGCCGGCGTCGACGATTTCCTGGCCCAGGCCACCCCCGAGGACAAGATGCGCCTCATCAAGCGCGAGCAGGCCGAGGGCAAGCTGGTGGCGATGACCGGCGACGGCACCAACGATGCCCCGGCCCTGGCCCAGGCCGACGTCGGCGTGGCCATGAACACCGGCACGACGGCGGCCAAGGAAGCCGGCAACATGGTCGATCTCGACTCCAATCCGACCAAGCTCATCGAGATCGTCGAGATCGGCAAGCAGCTGCTGATGACCCGCGGGGCGTTGACGACGTTCTCGATTGCCAACGACGTGGCCAAGTACTTCGCGATCATCCCGGCGATGTTCCTTCTGGCGTTCCCGCGGCTCGGCGTTCTCAACGTCATGGGCCTGGCGACGCCGGAATCGGCGATCCTGTCGGCGGTGATTTTCAACGCCGTGATCATCATCGCCCTCATCCCGCTGGCCCTGCGCGGCATCGCCTACCGTCCGCTCGGCGCCGCGGCCCTGCTGCGCCGCAACCTGCTCGTCTACGGCGCCGGCGGCGTGCTGCTGCCGTTTGTCGCGATCAAGGCGATCGACCTGGTGCTGGTCGCCGCAGGGCTGGCGTAGCGCATGACCGAGCAACGGCCGACCGCCGACGCCCTGCTCGCCCGCATCAAGGAAGAAGAGCGGGCCCGGCTGCGCGTCTACATCGGCGCCGCCCCCGGAGTCGGCAAGACCTACGAAATGCTCGTCGAGGCCCACGCCCTCAAGGCGCGCGGCCTCGACGTCGTCATCGGCGTCGTCGAGACCTACCGCCGCGCCGACACCGAGGCGCAGGTCAGGGACCTCGAGGTGGTGCCGCGGCGGAAAGTCGAGTACCGCGGCGTCGTGCTCGAGGAGATGGACGTCGACGGCATCATTCGCCGCAAGCCGCACGTCTGCGTGGTGGACGAGCTGGCACATTCCAACGCCCCCGGCAGCCGCAACGCCAAGCGCTACGAGGACGTGCTCGAGCTGCTCGACGCCGGCATCCACGTGATGACCGCGGTCAACATCCAGCACCTCGAGACGCTGAACGACGCCGTGGCGCGCGCCACCGGCGTCCGTGTCCGCGAGACGGTGCCCGACACGTTCCTCGACCGCGCCGACGAGGTCATCAACGTCGACGTCACCGTCGAGGAGCTGCGCAGCCGCCTGCGCGAGGGGAAGATCTACCGGCCCGAGAAGGTCGAGCAGGCGCTCGCCAACTTCTTCCGCAAGGGAAATCTGTCGACGCTGCGCGAGCTGGCGCTGCGCGCCGTCGCCGACGAGGTCGGCGAGAAGGCGGCCAGCTACCGCGCCCGCGAGGGCCTCGAGCCGGCGCTCATCCCCGAGCGGGTGATGGTCTGCATGAGCTCCAACGCACTGGCGCCGCGGGTCATCCGCACCGGCGCCCGCATCGCCGGCCGGCTCGGCTCGAAGTGGTACGCCGTCTACGTCGAGACGCCGCGCGAGATGCCCGAGCGCATCCGCCCGAAGGACGCCGAGGCCCTGCAGCAGAACATCCGGCTGGCCGAGAGCCTCGGCGCCACGGTGGTCCGCGTTCACGCCGACCGGCCGGCCGACGGCCTCATTGCCTTCGCGCAGCGCGAGGGCGTGACCCACGTGATCTTCGGCCAGACCGCGCGATCGCGCTGGGAGCTGGTGTGGCGTGGCTCGACGCTCGACCGGTTCCTGAGTGCCGTGCCCGACGCCGCCGTGCAGGTGGTGCCGCTCGGCGAAACCCCCTAGTCTGGCTGCAGCCAGAAAGGGGTCTGACCCCTTTCTGGTTGGGGCCAGACTACTGGCAGCTCTGTCGCCCTACTCCGCGATCGTCTTCCAGGCCTTCACCAGATGCTCGGCCGTGCGCCACGCCAGCGCCTGGACGGTGAGCGTCGGGTTGTGGGCGCCGCTGGTGCCCATCACCGAGGCGCCGAGCACGCCGAGATTCGGGACCTCGTGCGCGAATCCGTAGCGGTCCACGACGTTGGTCTCCGGGTCGTCGCCCATGCGCGTGCCGCCGTAGGCGTGCGTGTTCAGGCCCATCGTGCCGAGTGGGCCGCGCACGATGTCGATGGCCCCGGCGGCGCGGTACCAGAGCTCCATCTTCTCCTGGATGAACTCGGCGATCCGCCGCTCGTTGTCCCTGAAATCGGCGGTGATGCGGCACACCGGGAAGCCGAGCGGGTCCTTCACCTCGGGGTCGAGGTCGAGGACGTTGTCCTCGTAGGGCAGCGTGGACTTCTGCAGGTAGGCGGTGTTGCTCCGGTCGGCGTTCTCGCGGAGAAACGCCTTCCACTGCCGGCCCCACGACGGCGTGCGGCCGAACGTGTTCATGTTGGCGGCGGCGATCGGCCGGCGGTCCGAGTAGACCCACAGGTTGCCGCCGCCGATGAAGTCGAGCCCGCCGTGGTCGAAGTTGTCGTCGGCCCAGTCGTCCACGGCCACGCCCTGCGCCGGCAGGCCGTACCAGGTGTTCAGGTTGAAGGGGAAGAGCGCCGTCACCGACGCCCCGGTGGCGTGCGAGAAGTAGTGCCGGCCGACCTGGCCGTGGTTGTTGGCCAGTCCCTTCGGAAACGCCTTCGAGGTCGAGAGCAGCAGCAGCCGCGAGTTCTCGTAGGTGTAGGTCGAGAGCAGCACCACCTTGGCCGGCTGGAAGAACTCCTCGCGGCCGGTCACGTAGGTGACCCCGGTGACGCGACCGGCGTCGTTCACCTCGATCCTGGTGACGTGGGCCTCGGTCACGACCGTGAGCCGGCCGGTCTTCTGGGCCCGGGGAATCGTCGTGACGTTGGGCCCGTTCTTGGCGTCGACGTGACAGCCGCCGCGGTTGCAGAAGCCGTGGTACATGCACGGCGAGCGGTCCTGGTAGCGGGTGGAGTTGACCGCCGCCGGCCCCGGGAACGGGTGCCAGCCGAGTGCCCGGGCGGCCGCCGTCATGCGGTCCAGGAACCCGGTGCTGCGCAGCGGCGGCATCGGGTAGGGGCGTCGTCGCGGCGCCTCGTAGACGTTGCCGCGGCGGTCGATGGCGCCCAGGACGTTGCCGGCCTGGCCCGAGACGCCGATCTCGTGCTCGACCAGGTCGTAGTAGGGCTCGAGCTCCTCGTACCCGAACGGCCAGTCTTCGACGGTGGAGCCGGCCGGGATGCGCGATCGGCCGTAGCGCCTGACCGTCTCGCTCACCACCTTGAAGTCCCACGGCGCCAGGCGCCAGCTCTGCGCCCAGTAGTGCAGCGTGGTGCCGCCGACGCCGTTCATCATCACGTGGCCGGCGGCGCGCGTGGTCGGCGCGCTGGCGTGGACGCGGTGGGTCGGCACCTCGCGGTTGCACTTCTGCACCGCCATCGGCCAGTCGCGGACGTTGTTGCGGATCTCGTCGGGCGCAAAGTCCTTGGCCGTCAGCCAGGTGCCGGCTTCCAGGCCGACCACGTCGAGACCGGCCTGGGCCAGCGGCAGCACGGCGACGCCGCCGGCGGCGCCCAGGCCGATCACCACGACGTCCGTCCCCGGAAGATCAGTCGGCATCGCGGTCGCCTCCCGCCGGCCTGAGATCGACCACGGCCTTGTCGAACATCGGGTTGTCGTAGGCAGAGGTGCGGACCCGGGTCGGCGGCGACAGCAGCCGCTGATCGGCTGGCGGCACGTAGGTGCGCACGCCGGGATAGCCGAGCAGATCCCAGCCGACGAAGTCGGCGTTGCCGCCGTAGTGGGGATCGCCGAACGTGCCCTGCATCACGTGGCCGCGCACCAGGGCGAAGAACTGCGCCGAGCTGCCGGCGAAGCCGACGTTGGCGCCGGTAGCCGTCCCGGTCTCGACGTCGATGAGGAGCGAGATCTGGCGCGTCTCCGACAGCTGCAGGAACGGTGCGCCGCGGGTCTGCCGGGCATAGCGTTCGAGCGCGTCGAGACCGATCCGGTAGGCCTCGCGCTGCCCGGACAGGGCTCCGGCGAGCGCGCGGTCGATGTAGCGAACGGCCATCGCCTCGGTGGCGCCCGGGCCGAGCTCGTCGGACGGGACCAGCAGCGCCGCGATGCGGTCGAGCAGGTCGGCTTCGTGGGCGGTGAGCGCGCGCAGCGGTTCGCGGGCCGGCGGCGTCCGGCGGGCCTGCGCCGCGGTGGTTGTCGGCGTGGACGTCGCGGCGGCGGCACCGGCGGCGCCGGCGATCTTGAGCAGATCGCGTCGGGTCAGCGAGTGGTCGGACATCAGCGGATCCTCACTGCGCCGGCGTCGGCGCCTTGCGCTCGTAGAGCGCCACCAGTTCCCCGCGCGCGACGACGTGGCCCTGCATCGCCTCGGTGAGCTGCGCCCTGGTCAAGCCTGGCGGCAGCCCGGTGACGTCGAGCGCGTACACGGTGAAGTGGTAGTGGTGCGGCTTGCCGGGCGGCGGCGCGGGTCCGCGATAGATCGGCCGCTTGAATCCGGACAGCCCCTGCACCGTGCCGGCGAGTCCGGCCGGCATCGGCGCCGCCGGATCGATCGGCAGGTTCTCCGGCAGTCCTGTCGCCGTCGCCGGGATGTTGTAGACCACCCAGTGGACGAAGCCGCCGGGAATCGGCACGTCGGGATCGTCGCACACGACAGCGAACGATTTCGTGATCGGCGGCGCGCCGCGCCACTGCAGCGAGGGCGACACGTTCTCGCCGTCGGCGGTGTGGTGCCGCGGTACTGCTGCGCCGGCCACGAGCGTGGCGCTGGTCACCTGCAGCGGCGCCGGCGCCTGCGCCAGCGCGGCGGCGGCGCACGCAAAGACTACAGAAGCCGTGTAACAAGGAAGGATTTGCAGTCTCATGGCGCCGCAGTATACCGACGGCGGCGGGGGACGCGCCGCCGCATTTCGTCGGCGGAATCACAGAATCGTCGCCGATCTGGCCACGCCTTCACGTTCTGAACGCGGGAATTCACGGCGTCGGCGCCGCTGGCAGCGCCGGGCGCGGCCCTTGCAGTAGCACCGTCCCGGAAGTCGGCGGCGCGAATCCTCCCCCGCGAAGCCTTGCTCGTTCACGAAAACCCGGCCCGCACGTCTGCCCCGACTTTGCGGTGGAGGATTGTCGATGGTGTCGTTGTTTGCGTCTCGGGCCGCGCTCGTTGCCGGTGCGGTCGTCGTCAGTGTCGGGTTGGTCGTCTCGGATCACTTCACCAGCGTCGCTGCGCAGACCGGCCTGCCGGCGCCCACCAACCTCACGAGTTCGATCACGGGCCGCGACGTGAGTCTGTCGTGGAGCGGGGTGACCGGCCTGCGCGGCTATGTCGTGTACCAGCTCGAGGCCGGCACTGGTCCGGGCCTGAAGAATCTGGCCGTGGCATCGACCTGGGGGACCACGGGGCGCGTGCGCAATGTCGCCACTGGCGTCTACTACGTTCGCGTTCGCGTCGTGCTGAACAAGCAGGTCGGCCCCGCCTCGAACGAGATCGTCGTCCGCGTCGGTTGCGCCGGCCCGCCGCCAGCCCCGACAGGCGTGACGGCGACCGTCAACGGCGGAGCGGTCACCGTCCGATGGCAGGCTTCGGCCGGTGCCACCGGGTACGTGCTGGAAGCTGGATCCGCCAGCGGCGCGGCGAATATCGGGAGCTCGCCCGTCACCGGGACAGCCCTGACGACGATGGCCCCCCCGGGGGTCTACTACGTGCGGGTGCGTGCGACCAGCGGCTGCGGGTCAAGTGCCGCTTCGGCGGAGGTCGTCGTGAGGGTCGACCCGCCGCCGCCGCCGCCCTCGACACCCGCGCCCGCGCCCACACCCACACCCACACCCACACCCACACCCACACCCACTGGCGCGATCTGGGGCATCGTCGATGCGTCGACGCTCGGGACCTGCTCGGCCGCCACGCACGACAAGTGGGTGGTCGACGGCGGCGACGGTTTCCTGTATCGGACGTGGCATCCGCAGACCGATCCGAGCGGCTGCGTCTACGCGCACGAGCACGGCGACAACCCGGCGTCGATCCAGAACGCCGAAATCGCCGCCTCGCCGGTGCGCTTCGGTTACGTCGGCCGCCGGCATCCGATGCCGGGCGAGCCCAACGGCCACGAAGAGCCGCACGAGGGCTTCAAGGTGTTCGTCGCCAATCGCGGCGACGTCAACGACGAGGGGCGAGTCAACCGGGTCTTCTCGCGGTCGGTGTTCCACATGGGCACCGGCGGGCCCAAGCGGTTCTCGATGCCGCACCATTCGGCCGAGATTCGTCTGGTGCATCCCGAGTTCGGGCTGAAGGCGTTCACGCAGCTCATCATGGACACCGGCGGGGTCGGCGCCGTGTGCGACCCCCGGGCCCAGGGGCCGGTGAAGGACGTCATGCAGCTCAACTCGCCGTGCCGGCTGAACAGCGGCTACGAGATCTGGAGCACGCAGGCGTCGGTCTACGCCGGCGGACGAGAGGTCTATCGCGCGTTCGCCACGCCGGCGGTGTTCGATCCGATCACCGTCTTCAACCCGGCCAATCCCACCGAACTCGTGTTTGCGTGGGATGCTCGGATGGCCGCCAGCAAGTCGTTTCCCAGCGACAACTGGTCGGGGAACCGCGGCTGCGACCGCGAGAGCTACGCCCAGCCAGGCTACTGGTACAACGGCAGCGGCCAGACCACCTATTACACCGACGCGATGGGCCAGCCGATCGACGCCGCCAATCCGATGGCCTTACGGCAGGAGATCTCGCGCTCGAACAGCGTCGGTGCGCCAGCGACCACCGACGGCCTCATCCAATTCAAGATGCGCAAGGGCTTCTGTCAGCAACGGGCGAAGCTCGGCCTCAAGAACTGACGCCGCCCGCGGGGACGGCATGTAGCCGGTCCCTACAGAAGGCTGAAGTATTTACACGGCCCCGGGGACGCCCCCGGGGCCGTGGCTCTTTCGCCTTGCGTTGGACTGCGCGAAGGCGCCCCGGATCCGTCGCCGGGACCACCAGTCCTGTACGGACGCACACATTTTTCGCCTCTGAGGGGCTGCTTCGCCGGCGGTTTTTCACGTGTCGTGGCCCCTGGCGGGATCGGGCCCGCCATTTGCAGCGAGAGATCAGGCTGAGCCTGCGCGAGTGACTCCCACGCTCCGGCGAGCCCTGGCACGTTTTCGACACAGTCCCCGCAACGCACGGTCACGAGGTTCGCTGATGTTCGTCGATCGCATTCGTCCCGCCGGTGTCGGCGCAAGCGCCGCCGTGATGGTGGCGTCGATTCTCGTTGCGCTGCCGCGATTGCTGGCGGCCCAAGGCATTCCGCCCGCACCGACCGACCTCACCGGATCGGTTCAGGGGGCGACCGTGACGCTCTCGTGGTCCGCGCAGCCGGAAGCCGTGGGGTATCTCATCGAAGTGGGCAGCTCCCAGGGGACGTCGGACCTGGCGGTGGCGCCGGTGCTGTCGCCCGGCCTGCTGGCCACCAACGTTCCCGACGGCACTTACTGGGTCCGTGTGCGTTCGGGCAGCGCCGCGGGTCTCAGCGCGCCGTCGAACGAGATCTCTGTGCGCGTTGGCTGCACAGCGGCGCCCGCGGCGCCGGCGGGCCTGACGGGCAGTGTCAGCGGCAGCACCGTGGCGCTCGGCTGGCAGGCCGCCGCCGGGGCTAGCGGCTACCTGCTCGAGGCCGGATCGGTTCCGGGCGCCGCGGACCTTGCCGCCGCGCCGCTCAACACGCCGGGTGTCGTCGCGCAGGCGCCTCCCGGGGTCTACTTCGTCCGTGTCCGGGCGCAGAACGCCTGTGGGGCGAGCGCCCCGTCGTCGGAGATCCAAGTCGTGGTCGCCGCCGTCGGCATCCAGCCGCCCCCGCCCGGAACCGGCCCGATCTTCGGCACGGTGGATCCGGCGATTCTGGGCACCTGCAGTGCGGCGACCCATGACAGCTGGAGTGTCGACGGCGGCGACGGCTACCGGTATCGCACCTGGCACCCGCAGGTCGATCCGACCGGGTGCGTCTACGCCCACGAGCACGGCGACAACCCCGCCTTGATTGGGAACGCGGAGATCGCGGCGTCTCCGGTGCGCTTCGGCTACATCGGCCGGCGCCACCCGATGCCGGGCGAGCCCAACGGGCACGACGAGCCGCACGAGGGGTTCAAGGTGTTCATTGCCAACCCCGGGGACCGGAACGACGAGGGGCGGGTCAACCGGGTCTACTCGCGGTCGGTGTTCCACATGGGCACCGGCGGGCCGAAGCGGTTCACGATGCAGCACCACTCGGCGGAGATCCGGGTGATCCATCCCGAGTTCGGGCTGAAGGCGTTCACGCAGCTGATGATGGACACCGGCGGCTCGGCGACGGTGTGCGACCCGCGGGTGAACACGCCGACCAAGGACGTGGTGCAGCTGAACTCGCCGTGCCCGCTGACCAGCGCCTACGAGATCTGGGGCACGACGCAGGCGGTGCGGATCAACGGGCGGGAGGCCTACCGGTCGTTCGCGACGCCGGCAGTGTTCGATCCGATCACGGTGCGTAACCCGGCCAACAGCGCCGAACTGGTCTATGCGTGGGATCCGCGGATGGCGTCGTCGAAGATCCACAACGCCGACTGGAGCCAGTTCCGCGGCTGCGAGCGCGAGAGCTACGCCCAGCCGGGGTACTGGGACAACGCCCAGGGGGCGACCAGCTACTACACGGACCCGATGGGGCATCAGGTCGCGTCGTCGTCCCCCTATGCGCTGGTGCAGGAGATCTCGCGCAGCCAGAGCGTGGGGGCGCCGGCGACCACCGACGGCCAGCATCAGTTCAAGATGCGCCGCAACTACTGCCAGAACCGGGCACAGCTCGGCCTCAAGAACTGAACGGCGCGCCCGTGTAGCCACTCCCGACACGATTGCGCAACTTCTACACGGTCGACCACGCCATCCAACCGGCGCGCGTCTGATCGCCTGTCGGCAACACTGTCCCGGTGGCAGCGCCGGGAAACGGCTGATTCGCAAGCTGTTCCCGTCGGCGTTCGTCTCAGGCCAAGTCGATAGTCGGGCCTGAAGCGGACTTTGTTCGCGCATCGGCTTGCTGTTGCTGGTGGGCCGGCGAATTGCAGCCCGACACTCGATATCGCGGCGCCCGTTCTGGACCCGCGGCAGCTCTCCTGTGAGACAAGGGCGCTCGACCGCGCCCGATGAAGGGGTTGGCAGATGTCGGCTGACAGTGTGCACCGCGCCCGTGTTGGCGTGCTCGCGGCTCTGATCATCGTCGTCGCGGTGGCGACACTCCCGCGCGTCCTCGATGCCCAAGGCGCTCCGCCTGCGCCGGTCGGCCTGGTCAGCGACGTGCGCGGCTCCACGGTCACCCTGGCGTGGTCGCCTGGAGCCGGTACCGCCAGCCCGTTCGTTTATCGGCTCGAGGTCGGCAGCGTCAGCGGCGGCGTCGATGTCGGGGTGGCGGCGGTCGCCACCGCCGGCGTGGTCGTCAACGACGTGCCGAACGGCCTGTACTGGGTGCGTGTGCGCACCGCGACGGCCGCCGGCCACAGCGCGCCCTCGAACGAAGTCGCGGTGCGCGTCGGGTGCGTCGGACCTCCGGCCGCCCCGGTGGGACTGGCGGCTCAGACCTCGGGCACCACCGTGTCGATCGGCTGGCAGCCGGTGGCGGGTGCCACCAGCTATGTCCTCGAAGCGGGTTCCGGCCCCGGCGCCGCCAACCTGACAGTGGTGCCGCTCAGTGCCCCCGGCCTGGTGGCTGCGGTGCCCCCTGGCACCTACTACGCTCGCGCCCGGGCCCTGAACGGCTGCGGTTCCAGCACCCCATCCGTCGAGGTGGTCGTGGCGGTGGGCACTGGCGGCACCTTGCCGCCGCCCGCCCCCACGCCGTCGCCGACCCCGTCGCCAACACCGGCCAACACCGTGACGGTCGTGAACGCGACGGCCGCTCCGTCGAGCATCGGCGCCGGTCAGACCGCCACTCTGCAGTGGACCACGAGCGGCACCGGCGATCCGCGGACGATCGCGATCGAGCCCAACATCGGCCCAGTGGCGGCGAGCACCCGGTCGATTCAGGTGCGACCGACGACGACCACGGTCTACAAGGTCACGTTCAACGCCGGTGCGGGCAGCCTGGCGCAGGACGTCAAGAGCTTTCGCCACGTCACGGTGACCGTGAGCGGGACGACCCCGACCCCGACCCCGACGCCGACCCCGACCCCGACGCCGACCCCGACCCCGACGCCGACCCCGACCCCGACCCCGACCCCGACGCCGACGCCGACCCCGACCCCAACCCCAACCCCGACGCCAACCCCCGCGCCAGCACCGAACTCGATCTTCGGCACGGTGGACCCGGCGATTCTGGGCACCTGCAGTGCGGCGACCCATGACAGCTGGAGTGTCGACGGCGGCGACGGCTACCGGTATCGCACCTGGCACCCGCAGGTCGATCCGACCGGGTGCGTCTACGCCCACGAGCACGGCGACAACCCCGCCTTGATTGGGAACGCGGAGATCGCGGCGTCTCCGGTGCGCTTCGGCTACATCGGCCGGCGCCACCCGATGCCGGGCGAGCCCAACGGGCACGACGAGCCGCACGAGGGGTTCAAGGTGTTCATTGCCAACCCCGGGGACCGGAACGACGAGGGGCGGGTCAACCGGGTCTACTCGCGGTCGGTGTTCCACATGGGCACCGGCGGGCCGAAGCGGTTCACGATGCAGCACCACTCGGCGGAGATCCGGGTGATCCATCCCGAGTTCGGGCTGAAGGCGTTCACGCAGCTGATGATGGACACCGGCGGCTCGGCGACGGTGTGCGACCCGCGGGTGAACACGCCGACCAAGGACGTGGTGCAGCTGAACTCGCCGTGCCCGCTGACCAGCGCCTACGAGATCTGGGGCACGACGCAGGCGGTGCGGATCAACGGGCGGGAGGCCTACCGGTCGTTCGCGACGCCGGCAGTGTTCGATCCGATCACGGTGCGTAACCCGGCCAACAGCGCCGAACTGGTCTATGCGTGGGATCCGCGGATGGCGTCGTCGAAGATCCACAACGCCGACTGGAGCCAGTTCCGCGGCTGCGAGCGCGAGAGCTACGCCCAGCCGGGGTACTGGGACAACGCCCAGGGGGCGACCAGCTACTACACGGACCCGATGGGGCATCAGGTCGCGTCGTCGTCCCCCTATGCGCTGGTGCAGGAGATCTCGCGCAGCCAGAGCGTGGGGGCGCCGGCGACCACCGACGGCCAGCATCAGTTCAAGATGCGCCGCAACTACTGCCAGAACCGGGCACAGCTCGGCCTCAAGAACTGAACGGCGTTTACCAGGTCTTCACGAAGACATCCGGTGACCACCGCCAGCTCGGCAGCTGGCAGACTAGGCGGTCGGAGCATGCCCGCCTCCGCCGACCCGGCCTGTCGTTGCCTCGCCGCCGCGCTGGCGATGCTCTGCTGGGCGGTGCCCGCCGCCGCCCAGCCGAGCCGCGAGCGGCCCTTCATCGGCGCCGTGCGTGTCGAGGCCGGCCCGCGCATCGACGGCGCCCTCGACGATGCCGCCTGGACCGCCGCCACGCCGGTGGACACGTTCACCCAGCAGGAACCCAACCTCGGCCAGCCGGCCACCGAGCGCACCGAAGTGCGCATCGTCTACGACGCCCGCACGATCTACATCGCCGTGCACGCCTACCAGGCCGGCGGCGTCAGCCGCGGCGATGACGTGCCGGCCGTTGCCGGCGGGGCGCACGCCGACCACGCTGGCGGCCAGGTCGTGGCCACCGAGATGCGCCGCGACTCCGACCGTCTGTTCGACGAAGACAACTTCCAGGTCATTCTCGACACCTTCAAGGACTCTCGCAACGGCTACATGTTCGTGACCACGCCGCTCGGCGCCAAGCTGGAGCAGCAGATCTTCGACGAGGGCGAGGGCGGCGGCCGCGGCGGTGCCACCGCGAACGTCAACCGCAACTGGGACGGCGTGTGGGACGCGGCGGCGCGCATCACCGACGACGGCTGGACCGCCGAGCTCGCCATCCCCACCAACACGCTGCGTTTCCGCCCCACCGACGAACAGACCTGGGGCATCAACTTCCTGCGCCACATCCGCCGCAAGAACGAGCTGGACTACTGGTCGCCGATTCCGCGCGCCTACTCGCTCACCCGGGTCAGCCTGGCCGGCGAACTGCGCGGCATGCAGCAGCTCAGTCTCGGCTGGGACCTGAAGCTCAAGCCCTTCGTCGTCGCCGGTCCGCGCCGCCGCGAGCTCAGCGCGTCGAACCGGTCGACCACCTGGGCGCGCGACGTCGGCCTCGACGCCCGCTACGGTGTCAGCGCCGGGCTCAACCTCGACGTCACCCTCAACACCGACTTCGCGCAGGTGGAGGTCGACGACCAGCAGGTCAACCTGACCCGGTTCGGCCTGTTCTTCCCCGAGAAGCGCGACTTCTTCCTCGAGGCGTCGAACTTCTTCACCATGGGCACCGGCGCCTCGTTCACCTCCACGCCGGTGCAGACCGACCTGTTCTTCAGCCGCCGGATCGGCCTGTCGGACAGCGGTCAGCCGGTGCCGATTCTCGGCGGCGCTCGGCTCACCGGCAAGGTCGGCCGCAACAACATCGCCGTCCTCGACGTGCAGACCGACGAGGCGTTCGGCCGGCCCGGCGACAACTTCTTCGTCAGCCGCTACAGCCGCGACGTGCTGCGCCGTTCACGCGTCGGCGCGATCTTCATCAACAAGGAGTCGGTGGACGGCAGCCCGCACTACAACCGCACGATGGGCGTGGACGGCAACTTCTCGCTCGGCAACAGCTTCCAGGTGAACTCCTACGTCGCCAAGACGTTCACCAACCCGGATCAGCCGTGGCTGGGCGGGCGGCCGATCGGCGAAGGCCGCGACATGGCGTTCTACGGCCGTGTCGCCTACCGCGATCCACGCTGGCAGCTGTGGCTCAACTACCTCGACGTCCAGGAGAACTTCAACCCCGAGGCCGGGTTCCTCCAGCGTAGCGGCGGGCACCGCACGACCAAGGCCTACCTCAGTCCGACCCCGCGGCCCAAGCGCGGCGCCATCAAGGTGATGGAGCCGATGTACGTGCTCACCTACACCACCGATCAGGGCGGCCGGCTGGTCGGCCGGCTGCACCACCTGATGTGGGGGACGACACTGCGCGACGACTCGTTCATCAACGTGATCTATCAGCGCAACCTCGACGTGCTCGATCAGCCGTTCAACATCCGGCCCGACGTCCGCATCCCGGTCGGCAGCTACAACATGCACGAGTGGATGTTCACCTACAACACCAGTCCGGGGAAGCGCTTCTTCCAGCGCGTCACCTTCCAGCCCAACGAGTTCTACGGCGGCACGCGGCGGACGCTGTCCTACGGCGTCGGTGCCCGCGCCTCGAGCCAGCTGTCGGCGGAGCTGAACTACAGCCGCAACGACGTCAAGATGCCGTGGGGTGACTTCCTGGTGAACCTGACGTCACTGCGCGTCGACTACACGTTCTCGCCGCGCATGACCATCCGCAGCCTGACCCAGTACAACACCGCGACCCACGAGATCTCGAACAACATCCGTTTCAACCTGATCCACCGACCGGGCAGCGACCTGTTCGTCGTCTACAACGACCTGCGCCAGACCGGCCTGCCGGCCGACGTGTTCGCGCAGAAGGATCGGCAGCTGGTCGTGAAGCTGAACTACTTGATTCAGAAGTAGGGAACAGGGACCGGGGAACAGGGGAGCGGCTTCGGGGCGATAATCCGTCGTCGCCGCCCGGTTCCGTGCACCAGTCGCCCCTGCCGCCACCGCCACCCGCGCATCCGCGCGCCTTCGCGCCGGCCGTCGTGGTTCCGCTGCTGGCGCTCGGCGTCGGCGGCGCGATCGTCGGCGTACAGCTCATCAGCTCGCTCGGCGTCACCCCCAACACCTCGCTGGTCGGAGCGCTGGTGGCGATGGCGCTCGGTCGGGTGCCACTGGCCCGACTGGCCGCCTTCCGCTCGGTGCACGTCCAGAACCTGGCCCAGACCACCACGTCGGCCGCCACCTTCGGCGCCGCGAATTCGCTGCTGGCGCCAATCGGCATCCCGTTCCTGCTCGGCCGCCTGGACCTCGTGCTGCCCATGCTGGGCGGCGCCGCCCTGGCCATGTTCCTCGACGCGTATCTGGTCTACCGCCTGTTCGGCAGCAGCATCTTCCCGGCCGCCGGCGCCTGGCCGCACGGCGTCGTCGCCGCCGACGCCATTGCCGCCGGCGACGCCGGCGGCGCGAAGGCCAGGCGGCTCGGCGTGGCGGTCGCCTGCGGGATGGTCGGCTCGTGGCTGAACCTGCCGATGGCCGCCGTCGGCACCGCGATCATCGGCAACGCCTGGGCGCTGACGATGTTCGGCGTCGGTCTCCTGACCGCCGGAGTGGCCGCCCCGGCGTCCGGGGTGTCGCTGTCGGCGCACTACGTCCCGCACGGGGTGATGATCGGCGCCGGACTCGTCGCGTTGGGGCAGATGGCCTGGCGTCCGCCGGCGGTGAACCTCGAGCGCGCCGGGCCGGCACCCGCGGGTGCCGCGGTCGGCTTCACCCTCTCTGTCGGCGTCGCGGCTTACATGGCGATCGCCACCGTGGTCGCCGTGACCGGCGGCCTCACCGGGTCGCTGCCGCCGATCGCCGTCGTCGGCTTCGTGCTGTATGCCGCGGTCGCCGCCTACGTGCACGAACTCATCGTCGGCCTGGCCGCGATGCATTCGGGGTGGTTTCCGGCGTTTGCGGTCGCGCTCATCACGCTCATCGGCGGCATGCTGCTCGGATTCCCGCCGGTCGCGCTGGCGCTGCTGACCGGTTTCTCCGCGGCGACCGGGCCAGCCTTCGCCGACATGGGCTACGACCTCAAGGCGGGTGCCATCCTGCGCGGCGCCGGTGATCCGGCGTTCGATGCGGAGGGCCGGCGCCAGCAGTTCCTCGCCGCCTCGGTCGGTCTGGCTACCGCCCTGGCGGTGGTGTCCCTGGTGTGGAGCGACTACTTCGCCTCCGACCTGGTGCCGCCGGCCGCGCGCGTCTACGCCGCGACGATCCAGTCGGGCCTCGTGCCCGGCGTGGCCCGGTCGCTGGCCCTGTGGTCCGTGCCCGGGGCGCTGCTACAGTGGGTCGGCGGATCGCACCGGCAGCTCGGCCTGCTGCTGGCCACCGGCCTGCTCGTCGCCAACCCGTCGGCCGGGTGGGGCGTGATGGCTGGCCTGGCGGCCCGCTGGGGCTGGGCCCGCGCCGGGCGCGTCAAGGGCGACCTCGACGCGGTGGCCGGCGGTCTCATCGCCGGCGACGCGCTGTTCTCGTTCGGCTCGTCGCTGGCGCGACAGCCCGGAGGTATGGCCCGATGAGCCTGTCGCACACGTTGGCGGTCTTCGAGGCGCTCGACAGCCCGCGCGCCTCGGGAGACACCGTGCGAGCCTTGCTCGATGGCGTGGACGGCGTGGCGCTCGACGTGGAGCGGGTGCGTGGGGCCAAAGGCGCCACCGACTTCGTCCGCATCCGTGTGCCCGGCACCGAGGGGCGCACGGCGGGTGGCGCGGCCCCCACCTTGGGCATCGTCGGCCGGCTGGGCGGCGTGGGCGCGCGACCGGCGCGCATCGGACTGGTGTCGGACGCCGACGGTGCGGTGGCGGCGCTGGCGGCGGCCCGCAAGCTGGCCTGGATGCACCGCGAAGGCGACGTGCTGCCCGGCGACGTCGTCGTCAGCACCCACGTGTGCCCGCACGCGCCGACCAAGCCGCATCGCCCGGTCGACTTCATGGACTCGCCGGTGTCGATTACGGCGATGAACAGCCGCGAGGTGCTCCCGGAGATGGCAGCCGTTCTGTCGATCGACACCACCAAGGGCAACCGCGTCCTCAACACGCGCGGCTTCGCCATCTCGCCGACCGTCAAGGACGGCTGGATCCTGCCGGTGGCCGCCGACCTGCTGCGGCTGGCCGAGGTGTCGTCGGGGCGCGCCCCGGTCACCTTTCCGCTCGCGACGCAGGACATCACGCCGTATGGCAACGGCCTGGATCACCTGAACAGCATCGTGCAGCCGGCCACCGCGACCTCTGCCCCGGTGGTCGGCGTCGCCATCGGCGCCGAGGCGGTCGTTCCGGGCTGTGCCACCGGGGCAAGCCACGAGATCGACATCGCCGACGCGGTGCGCTTCGTCATCGAGGTGGCCAAGGAGTTCGGCGCCGGCCGATGCCGGTTCTACGACGAGGACGCGTTCGCCCGGCTGGTCGCGCTCTACGGCGACATGCGGCGGCTGCAGGGGCCGGGCGCATGAACCTGCTGCTGCTCAGCAACTCGCGCAACACCGGCGGCGACTACCTGGCGCACGCCCTCGAAGCGTTCGCCACGCTGGTCGGGCCGCGTCGCCGCGCCTGGTTCGTGCCCTTCGCCGCGGTGACCGTGGACTGGGACGACTACACCCGGACGGTGCAGACCGCGCTGCAGCCGCTGGGCCTGACCATCACCGGCGCCCATCACGGCACCTCGCCCGAGGACCACGAGGTGATCCTCGTCGGCGGCGGCAACACCTTCCACCTGCTGCGCGAGTGCCGGCGCCGCGACCTGCTGGCGCCGATGCGGGCGCTGATGCGAGCCGGCACGCCCTACGCCGGATGGAGCGCCGGGTCCAACCTGGCCTGTCCGACCATCCGGACCACCAACGACATGCCGATCGTCGATCCCGGTGGCTTCGACGCGCTCGGAATGCTGTCGTTCCAGATCAACCCGCACTACACCAACGCCCTGCCGGCCGGGCACCAGGGCGAGACGCGCGAACAGCGCCTGACCGAGTTCGTACGCGCCAACCCCGACGTGGATGTCCTCGGGTTGCCGGAAGGCGACTGGCTCTCGGTGCGCGGTGCCGAGGTGCAGCTGCACGGGCCTCACCCCGCGGTGTGGATTCGCGATGGCGCGGTGCTCCGCCAAGTCGCACCGGGGCTCCTGTCGGCGCCGTTCAGCGTGGTGGCGTAGCCGGCGCCGCGGGCGCCGCAATCACAGCGGTCCGGTTGCGCCGGGCACCCCGGTCAGAAGGCGCCGCCGGCCCGCAGGTTGATGCCGTGTTCGAGGTAGGCCTTCAGGCACAGCGCCATGTGCATCCAGCCGCCGCAGTTGTCGTACGAGGCGGCCAGTCCCTTGGCGGTCTCGCGCCAGCCCGATTCGCTGATGCGCACCATGGTGGCGCCGGCGTCCAAGGGCACGAACTGCATCTCGACGGTGGTGTTGTAGCCGCCTTCGGCTGACGCCCATTCGAAGACGATCCGCTCGTTGGGGACCACCGAGCGGACCACCACGTCGTGCTCGCCGGGCACTTCGGCGAACGTCCACTGCACCGTCGCGCCCTCGCGGAGCGGTCCGCTGGCCTTCTGCACGAAATAGCCGTTCAGCTTCGCCGGGTTGACCACGCCGTCGAACACGTCGGCCACCGGCCGCTGGATCTTCAGCTGCACCTGGAACTTCAGGTCCATCGTCGCCTCCGTCCCGACGGTATGTTATATGTTTATAACATGTCAACCGCCACCCGTGACGACCGCCTGTTCAAGGCCCTGGCCGATGGCCGTCGCCGCGCCATCCTCGACCTGCTCAAGGTGGCGCCGCGCACCACCGGGGCGCTGTGCGATCACTTCGCCGCCGAGCTCGATCGCTGCACCGTGATGCAGCACATCGGCGTCCTCGAGCGCGCCGGGCTGGTCATCTCGCGGCGCGAGGGCCGGCGGCGCTGGAACTATCTGAACGTCACCCCGGTGAAGGACATCCACGACCGCTGGATCGGCCCCTACGCGGTCAACGCGGTGGCGCTGCTCAGCCGCATGAAGCACGACCTGGAGCGGCAGCGGCTGCGCCGCGCCTGACGGCCGCCGCCGCCGAGCGGTCCACCGGGTTGACATAGGTCACGTTATTACATATAAGAACCCGATGCTCGACGCCGAGGTTCGCAAGGGCAGCGCCGAGGTGCTCATCCTCGGCACCCTCGAAGCCGGGCCGCGCCACGGCTACGACATCGCCCGGCTCATCGAGACCCGTTCAGCCGGCGCCATCGCGTTCCACACCGCGACGCTCTACCCCACGCTGCGCCGCCTCGAACAGCGCGGGCACGTCGCCGGACGCTGGGTCGAGGCCCCGGGGCAGCGCCGCCGCCGCTTCTACCGGCTGACGCCCGCCGGCCGGCGGGTGCTGAACGCGCAACGCGACTCCTGGCGGCGGTTCATCGCCGCCCTGGGCCGGGTGGTGCGCCTCGAGGAGGCGTGAGCGTGGCACCGCTCGAGCCGCCCGATGACGTGGTCGCCCGGTGGCGGCGCGAAGCCGCGCGGATCATCGGCGGCGACGACCGCGACCTCGTGGACGAGGTCGCCGAGCACGTGGCGGCCCGCTGGGTCCGCCACGCGGCGCTCCATGGCGCCCAGGCCGCCGACGAACTGGCGGGCCGGGACCTGGCCGAGTGGAGCCGACCCGGCGCCCCCGCGACGCAGCCGCGCCCGTCGTGGCGTGTCGGCGTGACCGCCGATCTCCGGCATGCCGCCCGAACCCTGCGGTCGCGGCCGAGCCACACGATCGCCGCCGTGACCCTGGTCGCCGTGGCGATCGCCGCGACCACGACCGCCGTCGCCCTCACCTACGGTGTCGTCTGGCGGCCGCTCCCGTACCCGGAAGCGGGCCGTCTGGTCACCCTGTGGCAGGTCGTCGACGGCGAGACGCAGCAGATCAGCTATCCGGACTACGCCGACCTGGCCGCGCTGTCGGTCTTCGACGCCACGGCGGCGATGATCGGCGGTCGCGGCAGTGTGCGCGTCGGCGACCGGATCGAGCGGGTCAACGTGCTCGACATCGAACCCGCCGGCTACGCGCTGCTCGGCGCCAGGCCGCACCTGGGCCGGCTGCTGACCGCCGACGACGTCGGCCGGGCCAACGCGATGATCAGCCATCGCCTGTGGACCACGCACCTCGGGTCGGATCCCGGCGTGGTGGGCCGGCCGCTGTGGCTGAGCGGCACGACCGTCACGGTCGTCGGGGTCCTGGCGCCCGGTGTCGACTTCGAGCTGCCGGTGACGCCCACCTTCGCCCTGCGCGACCACGACCTGTGGATGCCGTTCGATCGGCGATCGCCGTTTCTCGCCCGTCGGGACGTGACCACCTACGAAGCCATCGCCCGCCTGGCTCCCGGTGTCGATCTGGCGAGCGCTCGCGCCGCCGTCGACGCCGTCGCCGTGCGCCTGGCCGCCGACCACGCCGCCACCAACGCCAATCGGTCGTTCCGAGTCACCCACCTCGCCGACGACCTCGTCAAGGACCTGCGCCGGCCGCTCTGGCTGGTGAGCCTGGCGGCCCTGGCCACCTTCGCGGTCGCGCTCGCCAACCTGGCCACCCTGGCGCTGTTGCGCATCACCGACCGGGGCGTCGAACTGGCGATTCGCGAGGCGCTGGGCGCCGGTCACCGCCGGCTGCGCCGGCTGCTGCTCCTCGAGCACGCCGTGCTCGCGCTGGCCGGCGGCATCGCCGGATTCGCCCTCGCCCGACTGGCGACTGCGACCGTTCTGGCCGCCGAAGTCGCGCTCCTGCCGCGCCTCGACGCCGTCCGCTTCGACCTGCCCGTGGTCGCCGCGGCCGCGACACTGGTCGTCCTCGTGCCGGCGGTGCTGGCCCTTCTGCCGGTGCCGGGACGCGGCGCCGAGATCCTGCGCGGCGGCGGCCGCACGGCCACCGGCGGCCGCCGGCTCACCCGGGCGCTGGTGGCGATGGAACTGGCGCTGGCCGTGGCCCTGTCGACCGGCGGCGCCCTGCTCGGTCTGAGCCTGGCGCGCCTCTTCGCGGTCGACCCGGGGTTTGCGACGGCCGGCGTCGTCACGGCCCGCGTCTCGGCCTACGCCGCCCGCTATCCCGATGCCCCCGACGTGCAACGCTTCGTCCAACGGGTGGTCGACACCCTGGCCGCGCATGCGGACGTCGCGGCGGTGGCGGCGGGATCGAGCCTGCCCCTCTCAGGGCAGAACACCGGGACCGGACTGGTCGTCCAGGGCCAGCCGCGGCGCCCGGCCGACCGGCAGACCGCCGGCTGGCAGTTCGTGACGCCCGGCTACTTCTCGACGCTGGGCATGCCGCTGCGGCGCGGGCGCGACTTCACCGCCGACGACCTCGGTCACGACCGGCACGTGACCATCGTCAACGAGCGCCTGGCCCGGGCGCTCTTCGGCGACGCCGATCCGATCGGCCAGCGCATCGGCTCGGGGGACGGCCCGCAGGGTGACGACTGGCACGAGGTGGTCGGTGTCGTCGGCGACGTCCGCCATGCCGCGCTCGACCGGTCTCCCGAACCGCGCGCCTACGACCTGCTCGGCCAGCATTGGGGCCGCACCGTCTACGTCGTGGCACGCTCGCGGCTGGCCGACCCGGCCGCCGCGGCGACGACGATCCGCGCCACGGTCGCCCGGCTGGACCCGGACGCGCCGGTGTTCGAGGCGGCGACGATGGACGTGCTGGCGGATCGCTCGGCCGCGGCCTACCGTCTCGCCGCCGCGATGGCCGCGGCTCTCGCCGCCGTCGCCGTCGTCCTGGCGCTCCTGGCGGTGTATGCCGTCGCGGCCGGATCGGTGGCCGCCCGCACCCGGGAAATCGGCGTGCGCGCCGCGCTGGGGGCGGCGCCGGGCACGCTGCTCGCGCTCGTCTTCCGCGAGGGCTTGACCACGACCGCCGCCGGGCTCGTCGGTGGCGTCGCCGGCGCGGCGGTGCTGTCGCGGCTGCTCGCGTCGCGACTGTTCGGCGTCAGCCCCGCCGACGCGTGGGTCGTCATCGCCGCCGTCGCGGCGCTGATCCCGCTCGTCGCGGGCCTGGCGGCCTGGCCCGCGGCCCGCCGGGCCGCCGCGATCGACCCGCTCGACGCGATGCGCGGCAGTTAGCGCCCCGACGAGCCGTCGCTTGCGCCCTGCCGGAGCGCGCGGTAGAGTCCGCTCGCCGATGCCGCCGCGCACCACGATCCTGGCCGCGTGCGTGCTGCTCGTTGCGGGCGGCTGGACGACCGTCGCCGCGGCGCCGGTGCTCCGAGTCGTCGATGTCGCCGTCGACCTGGGGTCTCCTTCACGCTGCGACGTGTCGCTGACCATCACCCTCGACGACCCGCCGGCGTCGGTGGCCCACCAGCTCGACACGCTCGCCGGTGCGACCGTCGTGCTCCTCGGCGTCGAAGGCGGATCGGCGGAGCCGCCACAGCGCTCGGGTCGCACCCGCCGACTGGACGTCCGCCCGGCGGCCCGCAGCTACACGCTCCGCTACCGCGTGGAGCAACCCGCACGAGGCGACTTCCGCTGTCCGATCTGGCTCCCGGTCATCCCTGCGGACGGGCGTTCGCGGGCCGTCCGCATCAGCGCGACGCTCCCCGAGGGGGCGACGGCCGCCGGCACGTTCCCCGCCTTCGCCTGGAGCGGCCGCACCGGCCGCGTGACCCTTGGCCACCTGCCGGCGTTCGTACACGTGCCGTTTGCCGCCGCCGGCGCCGCGCCGCCGTGGAGCCTGGCCCGGGTGATGGACGGGTTGTCGCTGGCCGTGCTGGTGGCCGCGACCTTCGCCTGGTGGCGGTGGAAGGGCCGCTGATGGGCTTCGGCTGGAGCTTCTACGGGTTCTTCGTCGCCGCCACCGTGTGGCTGGCGTTCTACTTCCTGTGGGCGCGGCGCCAGGCCCGCCGCGACCGGGAGCGCGGCGTCTCGTGACGGCCGACCCGTCGGTCCTCCTGACAGCGGCGCTGGCCTACCTGGCCGTCGTGCTCGGCGTGTCGGTGTGGGGCTACCGGCGCGCCACCAGCGAAGAGGAGTTCCTCGCCGCCGGCCGCACCATCGGCCCCTGGGTGGGCGGCGCGGTGCTGGCCGCCACGCAGATCAGCGCCGGCACGTTCGTCGGCACCCTGGGCCGCCACTACCTGACCGGCGTGAGCTGGATGTGGATCTGGTTCGGCGTCTGGACCGGCTGGCTGCTGTCGGCGATGTTCGTGGCCCCGAAGCTGCGTCGCTTCGGCGCGCTGACCGTCGCCGACTACGTGGGGACGCGGTTCGCCAGCGAGGGCGCGCGGACCCTGGCGGCTGCCCTCATCATCGTCTGCTACTCGATCCTGCTGACGGCGCAGTTCCAGGCCATCGGCGAGATCGCGTCGGCGGTCTTCGGCGTCGCGCCGATGGTGGCGATGGCGGCCCTGCTGGCCAGCACCGGCGTCTACACCGCGCTCGGCGGCGTGCGGGCCAGCTCGTACATCGAGTTCATCCAGACCCTGATCATGATCCTGGCCCTGGTGTGCGCCGTGCCGGTCGTCCTCGTGCACACCGGCGGCCTCACCGCGCTCGGCGAGTTCGTCGGCGCCATCGAGCCGCGGGTCACCGGTTGGTGGTTCTCGTGGTCGGAGCTGCTGGCGTTCGGTATGGCGTTCGGGTTCGGCATCACCGCCGCGCCCTACGAGATGACCCGCTACTACTCGATGCGCGACGTCGCCACGGTGCGCTACGCCATCGGCGTCTCGATGCTGCTGCAGCTGGTGATCGGCGCCAGCGTCGCCGTCCTCGGCATCGGCATCCGCGGCATCTATCCCTACCTGCCGTTCCCCGACCAGGCGTCGAGCGTGATGGCGGCCACCGTGATGCCACCGCTGGTCGGGGCGCTGTTCCTCATCGCCATGCTCTCGGCGATCATGTCCACCGTCAACTCGATCCTGCTCGTCACCGGCGGGGCCTTCGCCCACGATCTCTACAAGCGGCTGGTCGATCCGCAGGCCTCCGAGCGCCGCCTGGTCTGGGTCAACCGGGTGTCGATCGTCGTCCTCGGCGTCGTGCCGTTCTGGATGGCGACGCTCAGGCTCGGCGACGTCCAGGCGATCGTCATCGAGCAGGCCAAGTTCATCGCCAGCTTCTTCTTCGTCCCGGTGGTCGTCGGCCTCAACTGGCGCCGCGGCACCAGGGAGGGGGCGATCGCGGCCATGGCGGTCGGCTTCACGGCGTGCCTCGCCTGGACCTTCACCCTGCAGCGGTCCTTTGCCGCGCACGGCATCGACGCGGTGGAGGTGGGCGTCGCGGCCAGCGCCCTGGCCTTCGTCGTCGTCAGCCGGCTCACCCCGCCGACGCCGGCGCCGAACCTCGCGCTATTCTTCGACCGGCGCTGAAGCGAGCCGCAGGGCCTGGCCCCTCTGGCACGAATCGTGCGCAATGATCGGGCCATCGGGGCCAGGCCCTGCGGAGTGTCCCACGTGTCCAAGTCCCTTGCCGTCTACAAGAACGCAGTCCTCGAGCAGGCGGCCATCGACGCCGTGCGTCTCGACGAGCCGAAGGCGTTGCTGGATCGTTTCGCCACCCTGATTCGCGAATCGGGGACCGCCGACGAAGCGGCCGCGGCGCGCTATCTCACCGATCGTCTCGACGCGCTCGGCATCCCGGTCACCGTGCACATGCCGGAGCTCTACATCAGCAACCCGGTCAAGGCCGAGCTGTCGATCGCCACCGGCGGGGCGGCGCGGTCGCTGCACGCCCGCCCGCCGGCGATGGCGCGAGCCACCGGCGACGACGCGGTGAGCGGCGAGGTCGTCTACGTGCCCTCGAAGTACGCCGGCGGCACGTCGAGCCTCTTCGACCTGCCGGAAGCGGCCCGCGGCGGCGGTGCCGACGATCCGGTGCGCGGCCGGATCGTGCTCACCGAGGGCTTCTCGATGCCGGCGGCGGTCGGGGCCTTCGAGCGCCGCGGCGCCATCGGCGAGATCTTCATCCACCCCGGCGCCAACGTCCACGAGGGCATCTGCACCTCGATCTGGGGCGCGCCCACTGCCGAATCGCTCGGCCGCAAGCCGGCCGTACCGGTGTGCTGCATCAACCACCCCGACGGCGAGGCGCTCATCGCCGATGTCGGCCGCGGGCCGGTCCGCGCGACGATGAAGACCTGGCTGCGCGAGGGCTGGATGCGCTGTCCGCTGCCGGTGGTGGAGATCCGCGGCCAGGACGATCCCGACGAGTTCCTGCTGGTCCACGGCCACTACGACTCGTGGTACGAGGGCATCGGCGACAACGCGACCGGCGATGCCGCGCTGCTCGAGTTGACGCGGGTGCTGTGGGGGCTGCGCGATCGGCTCAAGCGCAGCGTCCGCATCGCCTGGTGGCCGGGGCACTCGACCGGACGCTACGCCGGCTCGACCTGGTATGCGGACACGTTCGCCGACGACATCGACGAGCACTGCATCGCCCAGCTCGACATCGACTCGCCGGGGTGCGAGGGCGCCATCGCCTACGAGGAGGTGATGTGGATGGCCGAGGCCGACGCCTTGTGCCGCACCGCCATCCACGACGCGCTCGGCGTCGCCAGCGAGCGGGTCCGGCCGCTGCGCGCCGGCGACTACTCCTTCAACCAGATCGGGCCGACCGGCCTGTACATGCTGCTCTCCAACATCCCGATCGAAGAACGGAAGCGGCGCGGCTACTACGCCGTGGGCGGCTGCGGCGGCAACATCGCCTGGCACACCCCGGACGACCGCCTGCCGGTCGCCGACCTGGAGATCCTGCGGCGCGACCTGGCCGTCTACCTGACCACCATCGTCCGCATCCTCGACGCCCCGCTGCACCCGTTCGACTACGCGGCGGCGATCGACGAGATCCGTGCCGCCGTCACCCGCTATCACGAGGCGGCCGCCGGCGAGGTGGATCTCGCACCGCTGCTCGCCGACCTCCAGTCCCTCGGCGCGCGCTGCGCGGTGTGGCAGGCCGCCGCCGCGCAGCACGCGACGGACGGCCCCGCCGCCGAGCGACGCCGGCTGAACGCGACGCTCCGTCGGGTCGCCCGTCTGCTCGTGCCGCTCAACTACAGCCGCGGTGAGCGCTTCGACCACGACCCGGCGCTCAAGCTCGGCCCGGTCCCGCGGCTCGAGGCGGCGGCGTCGCTGGCCACGGTGCCGGCCGAGCTGCGGCCGTTCGTGAAGGTCGGGCTGGTCCGCGAGCTCAACAAGGTGCGAGCCACGGTCCGCGCCGTGGCCCGCGAGCTGGCATGAGCGGGGCGTCGCCGGATCGCGCCGCCGGCCGGGTGGCGCTGGTCACCGGCGGCAGCCGGGGGATCGGCGCCGCCACGGCCCGACTGCTCGGCGCCCGCGGCTACGCGGTGTGCGTCAACTACCGGGTCGACGCGGCGGCCGCCGCTGCCGTCGTGGCGGCGATCGCCGGCGCCGGCGGACGGGCCATCGCGGTCAGGGCCGACGTCTCGGTGGAGGACGAGGTCGAGCACCTGTTCCGCGCCTGCGACGCCGAGCTGGGCCGGCTCACCGCGCTCGTCAACAACGCCGGCATGCTCGAGCGGCAGATGCGCGTCGAGGCGATGGACGCCGGCCGGCTGCAGCGGGTGCTCGCCGCCAACGTCGTCGGCCCGTTCCTGTGCGCCCGCGAGGCCGTACGCCGGATGTCCACCGCCCACGGCGGCCGCGGCGGTGCAATCGTGAACGTGTCGTCGGCGGCGTCGCGGCTCGGCGCCGCCGGCGAGTACGTAGACTACGCCGCCGCCAAGGGCGCCGTCGACACCCTCACGATCGGTCTCGCCCAGGAAGTGGCCCAGGAAGGCATCCGGGTCAACGCCGTGCGGCCCGGATTCATCTACACCGACATCCACGCCCTCGGTGGCGAACCGGGCCGGGTCGATCGGGTGAAGGCCTTCGTGCCGATGCGTCGCGGCGGCACCGCCGACGAAGTCGCCCTGGCCATCGCGTGGCTGCTGTCCGACGACGCGTCGTTCACGACCGGAGCGTTCATCGACGTCGCCGGAGGGCGGTAGCACCGAGCGCAGTCGCACCACGGCCCGGCCACACCACTCGGGATCGTCCCGTCAGCCCCGCCGCGCCAGCGCCCCCTGCCCGGTCAGCGCCCGCCGCAGGTAGTCGATCTGCCCGAGGTGGTAGTTCAGGTGGCCGTAGAGGTGGAGCACGAAGTGGCGGTTGGGCATCGGGCCGCCGGGCAGCACTTCCTCGGGGAACATCTCGTCCCACCGGCGGCCGCCTGGATCCGACCCGCCGCATCGCCGGAGCCGCGGGGCGGTGGCTTCGCGCCCCGCGTGCTCCCTGCGCTTCGCTACGGGACGACGACAATCGTCTCGTTCGACGCCGCCGACCGGCCCGTGGGCCCGCCGATCGCGTAGACCCGCACGTAGTAGGTGCCCGGCGGCGCGTTGGCCTGCAGCGCCGTGGCGCCGAGCGGCAGGGTCAGGAACGTGTGGTTGGGGCCGAAACCGGCCTCGAGGACATAGCCAGTCGCGCCGCTCACGGCGTTCCACGCCAGCGACACCACGCCCGCTGCCACCGAGCCGGTCACGACTGGGGCCGCCAGCGGCACGACGCCGCCGACCGACAGCAGCAGCTCGCCGGCCACGGCGGCGACCCCGCACGGGCCCTGCGCGTGGAGCCGCAGGAAGTAGGCGCCGGGCGGCGCCGGCGTGGCAAAGGCGTTGGTGGCGCCCAGGGGGAAGGCACCGACGTTGCTGGACCCGCTGGTCGTCCCGGCGGCAAGCGTGTAGCTCAACGGGCCCGGGAAGAGCGGCGGGGTCGCCCACGACAGCGAGACTTCGCTGCCCGATACGGCGGACTGCAGGGCCGCCCCGTAGGCCATGCCACGGCAGCCGGCGGCGGGGGAGAACGCCATTTCCGGCGACGCAGGTCCGACGCCGGACGCACTCTGCGCCCGCACCCGCGCATAGTAGAGGCCGGGTGGCACCACGCCGTCGTAAACGAACGACGGGTCATCGACCGCCGCCGGCACCGTGGCGATGTTGGCCAAGCCCGGGCCGGTGCCAATCTCCAGCAGATACCCGGTCACGTCGCCTCCAACCGCCGGTGGTCCCCAGAACACGAACACGCCTGGATTTCCCAGTACGGCGACCGGCGCCGTCGGGCGCCCGGGGAGTCCGCCAGGCCCGGTGGTGGGGAAGTACATCAGCACGGCGCCGTTGAGGTTACTGCCCACCAGCAGGCCCTCCGACGAGGCGAGCACGCGGTTTCCGGTGAACGGCGGCACGTTGGCGGCGAACGGCAGGTTCGCGCCGCTGGTCGCGTTGAGCGCGGCGACGAGCGCGCGCGGGCTGCCGTTCGCGTTGTTGAAGCTGCCGGCCACATACGCCACGTTCCCCAGGACGTCGACGTCGTTGGCGGTGGAACTGAGCGCCGGCGCGAACGGCGCCAGCGCTCCCGTGGTGGCGTCGACGGCGGCGGCGTTGGCGCGCGGCGTGCCGTTCACCGAGCTGAAGAGCCCGGCGAAGTAGATCGTCGAGCCGACGACTTTCAGGCCGTTGACGGCAGTCGTCCCGCCCGACGCCAGGCTGATGCTGAGCGGCAGCAGGGCGGGTGTCGTCGGGTTCAGATCCAGCGCCGCCAGATACTGGCGGGCCTGCCCGGCGAGGCCGACGAACGTCCCGCCGGCGTACAACGTCTGCCCGTTGAGGACCAACCGGTTGATCCCGCCGCCGGTGGTGTCGGCAAAGACGCCGGAGACGGCCCCGGTGGCGGCGTCCACCTGGGCGAACCCGGTTCTCGGTGCGCCACCCACCGACGTGAAGTGGCCGCCCAGATACGCCGTGGCGCCGACGACGACGATCGAGCGGCCCCCGTTGACGTTGTTGATGCTGCCGGTGGCGTTGGGGTTCCACGGCAGCAGCGCCCCGGACAGCCGGTCGACCGCGGCGAAGCCGTTCCGCGTCTGGCCGTTGACGCTGCTGAACTGGCCGGCGAGGTACAGGGTGTTGCCGACGACCGCGAGACCCCGGACGTTGGCGTTGACGCTGATGGTGAACGGCAGCAGCTCGTTGGTCACGAAGTCCACCGCCACCACGCCCGACCGCGGCACCCCGGCGATGTGCGTGAAGCTGCCCGCGGCGAGGATCTCGCCGGTGGTGGCCAGCCCGAGACCGTTCACACCGCCGGCCAGACCCGGATGCCACGGCAGCAGGGTGGCGGTGGCGATGGTGACGGCGGCCGCGCTCAGCCGGGGTTCACCCAGCACGTGCGTGAAGAAGCCTCCCGCGTACAGCGTCCCGCCGACCTTCAGCAGCGACACCACTGGCCCGCCGATCACGTCGATCTTGAAGCTGTCGACGGCACCGGTGATGGCGTCGACCCGACCCACTCCCGGACGCGCCAGCCCGGCAACGGCGCCGAACCCACCACCCACGAACAGTGAGGTGCCGTCGAGCAGGAAGGACCGCACCTGGCCGTTGGTGTCCGCCTGGAACGGCAGCACGAGGCCGGTCGTCGCATCGATGGCGGCGACGTTCGCGCGCGCCACCCCGCCGATCGACGAGAACCCGCCGCCGATGTACACCGTGGTACCCGACGCCAGGAAGGCATTGACGTTGCCGTTGGCACTCAGGGCCGGCGTGGCGAGCAGCGCCCCGGTCGTCGCGTCGACGGCCGCCAGGCCCTGACTCGCCGCGCCGGACGCCGTGGTGAAGGTGCCACCGACGAACGCGGTGGTCCCGACGACGACCACGGCGCTCGCCGTGCGCTGGCCGGGCTGGATGTTGAGCTGGGGATTCCACGCCAGCAGCGTGCCGGTGCCGAGGTCGAACGCGGCGCCGCCGCCGCGGGCCAGTCCGTTCACCGTCGTGAACGTCCCCACCACGAAGAGCGTCGTGCCCTGTTTCGCCAGGCCGTTGACGCCGCCGTTGAACTGCGGTGCGAAGCTCGTGTCGACCCCGGCCGGAGTCAGGTGCGCCAGGATGTTCCTCTGCGTGCTGCCCACCCGAGTGAACGTCCCGCCGACGTACCAGCCGGTGCCGCCGTCGCTGATCAGGGCGTTGACGACGCCGTCCTCGGGGACGTCCAGCGAGTCGGTGACGTCGGGGAACGCGGTGGTGGGATCGAGGAGGATGGCGCGTTCGATCTGTGCCGCCGTGAGGGCCGCCGCCAGGTTCTGGGTGCCGGCCGCGTAGATGGTGTTGTCGACGCGCACCAGGTCGAAGACCTGCCCGGTGACACTCCACCCCTGGCGGGGATCGTTCTGCACCTGGGCGAGAAGGGGGTGGCTCATCACCGGCAGCGCCAGCGTGGCCGCAACGACGTATCGAGTGATCTTCACGGAGCCTCCTCTGCCTCGCCGGGATCGACGTCCCAGTCGTCGCCCAGGGAATGCGACGTCCGGCCCGGAACGGGGTCACGTGCCGTCGCCGCCGGGCTCTCGGGCCGGCGATCAGGGCGTCGATCGGGCCGCGCCGAGCGCCGCCTCGATCCGCTCGGCGTGCTGGCGGCTGATTTCGTCGCCGACGCTGTGGGCGGCGACGTCGCGCCAGCGCGCCGCGCTCTGTCGCCAGAGGGCCAGGCGCCGGTCCGGCCCGACGCCGGGACGGGTCGCCGCGAGCCCGGCCAGACCCTCCTCGGCCACCGCGACCTGCTTGCGCACCTGGCTGTAGCTGGGCGCCTGCGACAGGGTCGCGAGGCCGACGGTCCGGGCCTCGGTGAAGAGGGCGTGAGCCTCGTCGGGCTGCGGCGGCGACAGGCGCAGGAGCGCGGCGGCGACCGCGTTCAGGCTGCGGGTGAGTTCCCACGGGACGAAGAGAAACCCCGCGTGCCTGGCGGCGCGCTCCCGGCGGATGGCGAGCGCCCGGCGCTGGAGCGCGAGCGCGTCGTCGAAGCGGCCCTCAGCGGTGCGGACGTCGCCGAGGCGGAGGTAGGCGTAGGACAGGTCGACGCGATACGGGACGTTGAGCGGGTCCGAGTCGACGAGCGGCTGCAGCAGCGCCAGTACCGCATCGGCCTCCCGCGCGGCGTCCGCGAGGCGTCCCAGCGCCGCCAGCACCGGAATCTTTCGCGATCGTGCCTCGGCCAACCCGCGCCGCAGAATCTGGTGGCGGCCCGACTGGTCCGACACCCCTTCGAGCAGCGACTGCGCGCGCTCGAGGCAGGCCAGCGCATCGGCGTAGGCGGCGCGCTGCTCGTAGGCCAGTGCCACCTGGGCCACGGCACGGGCCAGACTCGTCACGTCGGCGTCGTCGCGACCGAGTTCCCGGATGCGCTCACGCACCGGGACCTGCCGGGCCGCGCTGGGAAGGTGCCCGGCCACGTCGTTGGTGAGGTTGGCGACGGTGGCGTCGCCCTGATAGGTGTCCGCCAGCAGCCGCAGGGTCTGCAGGTCCGTCGGATCGCTGGCCAGCCGGCGGGTGGCCGCCTCGGCGGCACGTGCGTACTCGGTTCTCGCCTGGGCCGGATCCGCGGCGAGCTGCGCGATGCCGATCCGGCCTTCGATGCGCAGACGTTCGAGCACCGGACTGTCGGCGGCGCTGGCGACGACGAGGGCCTTGCGGATACTGGCCAGGGCGCCGGCGGCGTCGCCGAGATTCGGGACGAAGGAGCCGCCCTGGACCTTGCCGATCCGCAGGTAGGCGGCCGCCAGCTCCTCGCGCAGCGCCAGACTCGTGATGCCCTCCCGGCTGAGGCCATCGAGGTACTGCAGACCGGTGGCGACGACCAGCTTGCGCGCCGCCGTGGTCCCGGGAATCGGTTCGAGCGCGTCGTTCACGTCGAACACGATCGAGCGGGCGAAGGCCCGCAGGTCGTCGAAGCGGCGCTCGGCCAGCCGCGCCTGGCGGACGCTGAACACCGTGGTGGCGGCCAGCCCCGCCATCAGCGACGCGACCAGCGCCACCGGCAGCCGATGCCGTCCAGCGGCGCGGCGCAATCGGTAGGCCAGCGTGTCCGGCCGGGCGCGCACCGGGAACCCGCGGCGGTAGGCCTCCAGGTCGTCGGCCAGCTGTTCGACCGACGAGTAGCGGCGCGCCGGCTCGCGGGCGATCGCCTTGGCCAGGACGTTGTCGAGGTCGCCGCGCAGGGCGCGGACGTCGGCGGCAGCCAGCCCCGGGCTCGTGCTGGCGCGACGCCCGTAGGTGCCGTACGGGGTGCGAAGTCCGTCGTGGCCCTCGCCGGCGGCGGCGTGGGGGCCGGTGCCGGTCAGGACCACGTAGGCGAGGACGCCAAGGGAGTACACGTCGGAGGACGTGGTGATCGGACCACCCTCCAGCTGTTCCGGACTGGCGTAGGCCGGTGTGGCGGGCCGCAGCTGCGTCACCGCCGTCGCGGGATCCAGCAGTCGCGCGATGCCGAAGTCGAGCAGCTTCACCGCCCCGCGCGCCGTGACGAGGACGTTCTCGGGCTTGATGTCGCAGTGGACGATCAGGTTGCGATGGGCGTGGGCCACGCCGGCGCAGACCTGCAGCAGCAGGGGCAGCCGCTCGGCGACCGTCAGCCGGCGCTCGCGACAGTAACGGTCGATGGGCTCGCCGTCGACGTACTCCATGACCAGGTACAGCGTCTGGTCCGCGGTGTCGCCGGCGTCGATCAGCCGCGCGACGTTCGGATGATCGAGGCGGGCGAGGAACTGACGCTCGCGCAGGAATCGATCCCGCGACTGCACGAACGCCGCCGAGAGGATCTTGACGGCGACCTGCTTGTCGAAGGCCCCGTCGCTGCGCTCAGCCAGGTACACCGCGCCAGTGCCTCCGGTGCCGAGCAGGCGCAGGAGACGATACGTGCCGATGCGCCGGCCGGCCAGATCCGGTGCGTCGGTCGCGGGCAGATCGGGGAGGAAATCACCCGGCCGCTCGTGCGCTTCGAGCAGCGAGGCCACCTCCCTGGCGGCGTCGGCGTCGCGGCGCTCGAGATCGGCCAGAAACGCCGGCCGTTCGTCGGGCGCGCGGTCGAGCGCCTGGGCGAAGAACTCCGTGATGCTCGTCCAGCGGTGCGGGGTCATCGACGCCGTCTCGACTCGCTGATCGTGCACTGCGACGTCCTCGGCCGGCCGGGGTCACAGGTCCATCTCGCGGCGGAGCCAGGCGCGGGCCACGCTCCAGTCCCGCTTGACCGTCTTGGCGGAGACGCCGAGCACCGTCGCGGTCTCGTCGACGGTCATGCCGCCGAAATAGCGCAGCTCGACGACCCGGGCCTGCCTCGGATCGAGTGCCGCGAGCCGGTCGAGCGCCTGGTCCAGCGCCTCCCACCGGGCCGCCCCGGCGTCGCCCGGCACCGTCTGCTCGTCGAGGGGCAGGCGTTCGTACTCGCCGCCGCGCTTCAGCCGATTGCGACTCCGGGCATGCTCGACGAGGATCTCGCGCATGACGTGCGCGGCGATGCCGACGAACCGGGCGCGGTCGTCCCAGGTGGCGTCGCGCCGGGGGATGAGGCGCAGGTACACCTCGTGGACGAGCGCGGTGGCCTGCAGCGTGTGCCCGGGGCGTTCACGGGCCAGGTAGTGATGGGCGAGTCGACGCAGCTCGGCGTAGAGCAGGGGGAACAGGGCCCCACCCGCCGCGGCGTCACGCTCACGGAACTCGGCGAGGAGGGGGCTGGTGCTGTCCCCGGTCATGGGCGGTGCGCCGTCGGCTGGTAACTCTAGCTGAGCCGTGGCGGACCGGCAATGGCGGGAACGGCGACCCGCGGGTCGGGTCTCAGCCCCGCCGCGCCAGCGCCCCCTGCCCGGTCAGCGCCCGCCGCAGGTAGTCGATCTGCCCGAGGTGGTAGTTCAGGTGGCCGTAGAGGTGGAGCACGAAGTGGCGGTTGGGCATCGGGCCGCCGGGCAGCACTTCCTCGGGGAACATCTCGTCCCACCGCTCGGCGGTCATCTGCTCGAGGACGCCCGGCACGAGCTCCACGAGCCCGGCCAGGTCCGCGGCCAGCTCGGCCCGCGGGACGTCGCGGGCGCCGAACTCGCGCGTGCGGTCCCGCGTGTAGGCCACGCCGCCCAGATTGCGGCCGACGAACGCCCGCAGGTTGCCGTTCAGATGCAGCAGCAGGTTCCCGGCGGAGTTGGTGACGCCGGGGACCACCGCCCAGAGCTGCTGGTCGTCGAGCGCGTCGAGCTGCTGCCCGAGGCGGGGAAGGTCGCGGCGAAAGAGCGCCGCCATCTCGTGGCTGAGGGACATGTCGCCATCATGCCTCAGCCGGGGCGGCCCGGGAGATCGGTGCTAGTGGCCGGTGCGTCCGGCGGCCGCTCTCGCCACCGCCTCGCGGCGGCTGCGCGCTTCGAGAATGGCCTTGAGCAGGGCCAGGTCCTTGGCGTTGGCGCGCCGCACGGCGAGGCGCATGATCGGCGCCATCACGCGGGAGACGCCGGTCGGCTCGCCGCGGTTCCGCAGCGTCATCGCCGTGGCGGAGTCGCCGGCGTCGCGCCACAGGTAGGTCGTCTCCATCGGAAACGGCCCTTCGGCGGTCCGCATCACGAAGCGTTCGCCGGGCACGTGTTCCACCACCTCGTAGACGTACTCGAGCCGGCGGCGCAGGAACTCGGCAGCGAACGCCAGGCGGGTGCCGACGCGCAGCGGCGGCTCGCTGCGCCACTCGATCGCCTTGATGTTCACGTACCAGAGCGGGATGCGGTCGGGATCGACGGCGAACGCCGCCACCTCCGGCCGCGGCCTGGCAATCACCGTTTCGGTCGTGACATCGACGGCCATGGTCAGCGATCCAGGCTCATGTCGCTCGCCAGATCCCTCTCTACGGCGTCGAAGCCCCGGACGTTCCCCGGGCCACCCACGCGCTTCGCCAGTCGCCAGCCACCAGCCACCAGCCACCAGCCACCAGCCACCAGCCACCAGCCGCTAGCCGCTAGCCCCTGGCCCCTAGCCGCTACTGACCCCTGGCCTCAGTGCTCTTGTCACCAGGCCAGAGGTATTTCCCGAACCAGTCCCAGTTCTGCTGCATGGCCGCCCGGTTGGCCTTCGGCTTGTCGAGCGCGTGACGGAAGCCGCGGAAGATCATCAGCTCCACCGGGACCTTCTGGTCCCGCAGGCCCTGGTACAACTCGAAGGCGTTGGGGATTGGCACCCGCGGGTCGCGATCGCCGTGCTGGATGAGCGTCGGCGTTTTCGCCTGCGTGATGTAGGTCATCGGCGAGGTGTCGGCGTAGATCTTCGGATCGGCCCACGGCGTCGCCTTCAAGTACTGCCGCGTGAAGGGGTGGATGTCGGTGTTGACGTAGTAAGTGACCCAGTTGGAGATGCCGGCTCCCACCGACAGGGCCTTGAACCGCTCCGAGTGCTTCGTGGCCAGGAACGCCGAGATGTAGCCGCCCTGGCTCCAGCCCATCGCCCCGACGCGGTCCGCGTCCACCAGGCCCCGCGCGACCAGGGTGTCGATGCCGGAGAGGACGTCCCAGGCGTCGCCGATGCCGAGGTTGCGGACGTTCAGCGACCGGAACGCCTCGCCGTAGCCGGCGCTGCCGCGGTAGTTGGGCTCGAGCACCAGGGCCCCGCGGGCGAGCCAGCCGTCGACAGGGTAGAAGCTGGCACTGCCGTAGGGCTGCGGCCGCGACACACCGGTCGGGCCGCCGTGAATCACGACCAGCAGTGGATAGCGACGCCCGGCCTGGAAGTCGGCCGGCTTGTGCAGCACGCCCTCGATCTCGGCACCGTCCTGGCTCTTCCAGCGAATCACCTCCCGGTGGTGCGCCGGCCAGGCGGCGATCTGCGCACCCAGGTCGCTCAGCTTCGTCGCCACCAGGGTGGCCGCGACCGGGGCCGCGTAGACGTCGGGGAAGTGGCGCGGACCGCTGCCGACAAAGGCCGTGTGCCGGCCATCCGGGGTGACCGCAAACGACTGGCCGATCCACTCGTCGCCGACGCGAAGCGGCGTCACCTGGCGGCTGGCCGGGTCGAGACGATACAGGGACGCCCAGGTGCGCTGCGATGCCGCGAAGAAGATGCCGGCCGGCGTCCACGCGACCAGCTGCGGGTTCTCGTCGAAGCCGGCGGTGAGGACGGTGGGCGCGCCGCCGGCGGCGTCCACGACCGCCAGGGCGCCGTTCTCGTAGAAGTAGAACGGCTTGGCCATGGCCGACTGGAAGACGATCCGGCGGCCGTCTGGCGACCAGCGCGGCGAGGTGTCGGGCCCGTCCTGGGTGACCAGCGGCGTCACCCGTCCGCTGGCGACCTCGACGAGCGAGAGATCGGCGCTGCCGCTGGAACCCGGATCGGCGTTGACGCGATGGTCGAAGGCGATGCGGGTGCCATCGGGCGACCAGTCGAACCCGCCGACCACGAACGCGCCGGCGGTGAGGGCCCTGGTGGCCCGCGTGCTCACCTCGACGAGGTGCAGCTGCATCATCCGGTGGTCGTGGTCCTCGTGGGTGAACTCGCCGTACTTCTCGACCCGCGCCTTCATCGCCGGCGTCTCGGCGTCCTCCTTCGTGTAGGCGATGCGGGTGCCGTCGGGCGACCAGGCGAACGAGGCCACGCCCTCGCTCCCCGAGGTCAGCGCTTCCGCCTCGCCGCCCTCGATCGACAGTCGATACAGCTGGCGGGTGTCGGAGCGATCGGAGACAAACGCGATCCAGCGCCCGTCGGGCGACCAGGCCGGCGCCAGGCTCGACCGGGCGGCGTTGGTCAGGGGCCGCGCGCTCGCCGCGGTGCCGGCATCGGCGAGCCACACTTCCGTTTCGTAGGCGTTGTCGGTCCAGCTGGTCTCGCGCACCGCGAAGGCCACCCGGCGGCCGTCGGGCGAGATCGCCGGCGTGCCGCTGACCCGCTGGAGCGCGATGAGATCGTCGATCGACTGGGCGGCGGCCGGGGAGGCCGCCAGGAACGCCAGAACCGCCACGCGGGCCACGCGCATCACGCCACCTCGGCAGGGATCGGAAGAACGGCGAGCGTAGCATATGGACGAGCCGACCCCGGTCGATGGTTGGCGCCGCCATGCCGACAGCCGACGCCTCGCGTCTCGACACCGCTCGCCTGACCTTGCGCCGGCCGCGCGCGGCCGACGCGGAGCGACTCTTCGCCGCCTACGCCGGCGACGTCGAAGTCACCCGCTACCTGAGCTGGCCGCGCCACCGCACGCTCGATCAGACACGGGCGTTCCTGCAGTTCAGTGACGACGAATGGGCGCGCTGGCCGGCCGGGCCGTACCTGGTCGAGGAACGCGCCAGCGGCGCCCTGGTCGGCGGCACCGGACTGGCGTTCGAGACCCCGTGGCGCGCCTCGACCGGCTACCTGTTCGCCCGCGGCGCCTGGGGCCGGGGATACGCGACCGAGGTCCTGACCGCGATGGTCGAGCTGGCGCGAGTCCATCGGGTCATCCGGCTGTACGCGCTGTGCCACGTCGAGCACCAGGCGTCGCGGCGGGTGCTCGAACGCGGCGGGTTCGTCTGCGAGGGGCTGCTGCGCCGCTACATGGTCTTTCCCAACCTGGGCTCGGGGCCGTGCGACACCTGGAGCTACAGCCGGATCCTGTCGTGACCGCTGCCGCGCCGTCGCGCGGGCCGGGTCAACGGACGACGAATCGCTCTTCGGCCAGTACCGCGCCGTCCGGTCCGCGCAGCTCGACCCGCCAGTCGCCGCTGCGTGCGGGATCGATCGTCTGGCGGCTGTAGGTGCGATAGCCGGGGCGTCCCGACGCCTGGACGCGCAGGCGGACCACCTGCACGATCTCGCCGCCGTACAGCCAGCGATGCTCGATCTGCGTCGTACTCGGCACGTCCAGGCGGGTCAGGAAGTGGAGCCGGCCGCCAGCGAACGGCAGGTCCGGTGCGACGCACGTCCAGGCCCCCGCCGTGGACAGCTCGGCGCACAGGCGGGCGTCGGTGACGGTGATGCCATCGGCGGATTCGGCCGGCGGCGGGTTCTCGGGCTCGGGAGTGCTGGCCGCCGGTTCGGGCGCCGCGGGCTCCGCGTCGGCGGCCGGCGGCTCCTGTCGAGGCGCGGCTGGTTCCTGCGCGGCTGGTGCCTGCGCGAGCGCTTCGCTCGGGGCTGCCGCCGGCGCGGCTGCGGCCACCGGCGCCGTGGCCGCCGGCTTCTTCGGCGGCGCGGCGGGCGGCCGCCTGGCCGGCGTCGGCGAGGCGGTGGCCACCGTCGAGGCGGGGGGAGGTGTTTCGCGATCCCTCCCGACGAACAGCCAGGCGGCCGCCGCCGCCACCACCACCACGGCTCCGGCGATCGCGGCCACGACCCACCCCGTCCGCGCCGGCGGCGGGGGCGGCGGCAGGGCCGTTGGTGGCCGGACGCGTGAGGCTGGACGGGCCGGCGCGCGGGCGGTTCCCGCCGGCGCCGGCGCCCGCACGCCGGATGGCGGCGTCGGCCGCGGCGCCGGAGTGGCGGTGGGGGCCGCTGGCGTGGGCGGCGGCTTCAGGGGCGTCATCCGCGCGTCCAGGAAGGCGTTCAGGTCCTCCTGACAACGGATGACGAGCTGATCGGTCGGCGGCAGCGACGACGCCGCGACGGCCGCGGCCCGTCGATAGAGTCCCTCGGCCTCGCTGATCCGGCTGGCCCGCTCACACACGACGGCCAGGTTGTGGAGCGTCGAGGCGACCTCGGCGTGGTCCGGACCCAGCCGCGCGATCTGGAGATCCAGCAGCTTGCGGAGGTGCAGTTCCGCCGCGGTCGTGTCGCCTTCCGCCGCCGCCTGTTCGGCGGCGACGAGCACCGCTTGCTCTTCGAACGCGTCCGGCATTCGACCTCCGGTCCACGGGGGCAGATCGCCCGTGGGGCAGCCCCCGCGTCGGGCGGGGACGCTCGCGACGAGCTGCTGGGGGCGCTCGCTCGATGACTGATGTCCCGCCATTCTACGCCGCTCGCCGCCGGCCGCCCGAGTGCGCACGCGTGCACGGCCGCTCCGGGGCGCCGCCCAGCCGGGCGTGGTATCGTCCGCGGCGGCGCGCCCGCCTCGAGAGGCCACGATGCCAGTAGCCGCCCGCTGGACCCGTCCCGTCTGCCTGGCCGCCGCAGTGGCGGTCATCGCGACCGCGCGCATCGCCGCGCAGTACCCCGCGCCCGAGCTCCAGCGGCCGCTGTCGGCGGCCGACGCCGCCGACCTCGCCGAGGGCCGGCGGCTCTACCGCGCGCAGTGCGCGCTGTGTCACGGCATCGACGGCAGCGGCGGCTACGGGCCCTCGCTGCTGAAGCCGGCCTTCGCGCGCGGGGCCGACGACGCCGCGCTCTTCACGCTGGTGCGCAGCGGGATTCCCGGGGTGATGCCCGGCTTCGGCGATGCCAACGGCCCGCGGCGGAGCTGGCAGCTCGCCGCCTACGTGCGCGCGTTCAACCGTGCCGACGGCGCCCCGGCCGCCGGCGACGCCCGTCACGGCCGCGACGTCTACGCGGCGCGGGGGTGCGCGGGCTGCCACGTCGTCGACGGCGAGGGCCGGGCCCTCGGGCCCGACCTGACCGGCATCGGCGCCCGCCGCGGTGCCGCCTACCTGCGCGAAGCCCTGGTGACGCCGGCGGCGCGCGTGCCCGACGGCCACGTCGTCGTCACCGCCCGCCCGAAGGCGGGCGCTCCGGTCCGCGGTGTGCGGGTGAGCGAGGACGCCTTCTGGGTGCACGTCCGCGACACCGGTGGGCGACTGCACGCCTTCCGCGTCGCCGAGCTGCAGGCCCTCGAGCGGGAAGCGGGCGCCAGCCTGATGCCCGCTTACGCCGCGCTGCCGGCCGGCGATCTCGACGACCTGGTGGCCTACCTCTCCGGTTTGCGGGGGCAGCGATGAGACGAGCAGCGGCGGCGGCGGTGGTCGTGGTGGCGAGCGTGGCGGCGACGAGCGGCCAGGTGCCGTATCAGCGCCTGGTCGACGCCGCCCGCGAGCCTGGCTCGTGGCTCACCTACAACGGCGGCTACTTCGGCCAGCGCCACTCGCGGCTCGACCAGCTCACGCCCGGCAACGTCGCCGGGCTGCGCCCGGTCTGGGTCTACCAGGTGGCCGGCAACGGCCAGATGGAGACGTCGGCCATCGTCGCCGACGGCCTGATGTACGTGACCGAGCCGCCGACCACCGTGACGGCGCTCGACCCGAAGAGCGGCCGGCCGATCTGGAGCTACGTGCGGCCGATGCCGTCGGACCTGCGGCTCATCGGCTTCCCGGCCACCAACCGCGGCGTCGCCATCCTCGACGACAAGGTGTTCGTCGGCTCGCTCGACGGCGTGCTCATCGCGCTCGACGCGCAGACCGGAGCCGTCCGCTGGGAGACGACGGTGGCCGACAACGGCACCGGCCACTCGATCACGATGGCGCCGCTGGCGGTGAAGGACAAGGTGATCGTCGGGATCAGCGGCGGCGAGGCCGGCATCCGCGGCTTCGTCGACGCCTACGACGCCAGGACCGGGACGCTCGCCTGGCGCACCTACACGGTGCCGGCGGCGGGGGAGCCCGGCGTGGAGACCTGGGCCGGCGACAGCTGGAAGAACGGCGCCGGCGCCACCTGGCTCACCGGCTCCTTCGATCCGGCGCTCAACCTGCTCTACTGGGGCACCGGCAACCCCGGGCCCGACTGGAACGGCGACGTCCGCCAGGGCGACAACCTCTATACGTCGTCGGTGCTCGCGCTCGACGCCGACACCGGGCGGATGAAGTGGCACTTCCAGTACACGCCGCACGACGTGCACGACTGGGACGCCAACCAGATCCAGGTGCTCGCCGATCTGTCCATCGACGGCCGGCCGCGCCAGACGCTCATCACCGCCAACCGCAACGCCTTCTACTACGTGCTCGACCGCGTCACCGGCGAGTTCCTGCACGCGGCGCCGTACGCGAAGCAGACGTGGGCCAAAGGCATCGACCCGAAGGGGCGCCCGCGCGTGATCGAGGGCACCGAGCCGACCTACGAGGGCAACCTCGTCTACCCCAGCCTGCAGGGCAGCACCAACTGGCCGAGCCCCTCGTACAGCCCGCAGACCGGCCTCTTCTACGTGCCGGTCCGCGAGATGGGCTCGTACTACTACAAGACCGACGTCGAGTACGAGGCCGGCCAGCCGTTCACCGGTGGCGGCGAGCGCCGCCTCGCCGACGAGGCGTGGGGCGCGGTGCGCGCGCTGGACGCGACGACCGGCGCCAGGGTATGGGACTTCCGGCTGCCGTCGCCGTCGTGGTCGGGCGTGCTCTCGACGGCCGGCGGGCTGGTGTTCTCGGGGTCGAACGAAGGGAACTTCTACGCGCTCGACGCCAGGACGGGGGCGCCGCTGTGGCAGTTCCAGGTCGGCGGCATCGTGCGCTCGAACCCGACGACGTTCCTGGTCGACGGCCGGCAGCACGTGTCGGTGGCTGCCGGCCGCGCCGTGTTCCTGTTCGCGTTGCCCTAGCCGCCGGTGGTCGTCCGGCCGGCCGACGGCGGCACCGAGGCCATCAGGATCTCCAGCGCCTTGCTGAGCGTCGCCCGCACGTGGCGGCTGCCGCGGAAGTTGCCGATGCGCACCACCACCAGGTCGTGCGACGGGATGATCCACACCTGCTGGCCGCCGGCGCCGTTCATCGAGTAGGCCTCCCTGGGGATCGGCCAGGCGCCGTCGCCGTTGATCCAGAAGAAGCCGCCGTAGATCGGCCGCCCGTCGGCCTGCCACGCCGGTGCGATGGTGCTGACGAAGGTGTCGTAGCCCTCCGGCAGGATGCGCTCGCCGCCAGGCGCCACGCCGTGATTCAGGTAGAGGTTGCCGAGGCGCGCCCAGTCGCGGCCCGACATGTACTCGTAGCCCTGGGTGAGGAAGTTGCCCGACGGATCGGTCTCCATCACCATCGTGCGGACGCCGATCTTGTCCCACAGCTGGCGCTGCGGGTAGGACAGGTAGTCGAGCTTCAGCTTCTCGATGCCGAGCCGGTTGAGGTAGTTGATGAGCACCGGATCGGTGTTGCGGTAGCGGCCGACGGTGTTGGGCTTCCACTGCTGCGGGCGCGTTGCGGCGTAGCGGTAGGAGTTGCCGGCGTCGGTGTAGAGGTAGAGGTGATCGGGATACGGGCCGTTGGGGTCGTAGTCGGGATCGCTCGGCGCGACGATGCGGATGCCGCTCGACATGCGCAGGATGTCCTGGATGCGGATCTCCTTCCGCGGGTCGCCCTCGCCCTGCCACTCGGGCACCGGGGCCGGCTGTTCGAGCGTGTAGACGCCCTTGTGGATGAGCGTGCCCATGATGGTCGAGGTCACGCTCTTGCCCATCGACCAGCTTTCGAGCGGCGTGGTCCTTGTGATGCCCTCGCCGTAGCGCTCGCCGACCAGCCGCCCCTTGTGGGTGACGACGAAGGCGGTGGTCTCGGCGTCCGGGTTCTCGAACGCGGCGTCGACGGCCGCGGTGATCTTTGCTTCGTCGAGCTCGGCCGGGAACGGCGCCTTCGGCAGCCGATCGCCCATCGGCCAGTCCTGGGTGTCGGCCGGCGGCAGGTTGGGCGTCACCGCCTTGGGCGTGAACGACAGCGTGGTCGTGCCCTCGGGGTAGGTCACGCAGCCCTGGCTGCCGGTGTAGACGGCGGTCCGCGTCACGCCGTTGGGCAGCGTGATGCTCACCGTCTTCTTGTCGCGGTCGACGACCGGCTTGCCGACCTTCTTGCGCTCGTCGTACGGCGCCGTGAAGTAGCCGACGTGCTCGGCGGCGAAGTCGATGTCGTAGCCGGTGATGAACACCGCCGAGCACATCGTCTTGGCGTAGCCCGACGTATGGTGGGAGAGTGCATCACCGGGCACCGGCTCGTAGGGCGTCGGCAGTTCGAGCGACTTGCCGCGGGCGATGAGCTGCTCACGGGCGGCGGCGGCCGGATCGGCCGGTGCGGCCGTCGCTGCCGGCGCCGGCGCAGGGGTCTCCTGGCAGGCGGTCAGCAACGCGGCGGCGACGAGGACGGTACCGGCGGCGAGGGTCGAAGTGAGACGGTGTCTGGTCATGCGTCGAGCTCCTGAACGGGACCGAGTCGTGCCGGAGTCTACACGGATTGGCGCCGCGCCGCCCCGACGATCGCACGGCGCCACCTCGACGGCGTGACCCGGCCGCTGGCGGGCGAGGCGCGGAACCCGGCGAGCGGTGCGGTGTCCAATCCCTTACCAACGACGACTCGCTCGGATCCGAAGCGTCGTCCTTCAGCCGCGCACCCACAGGGCGGTCATCACGACCGTGCCCGCGGCGTGTGCCGGGAGGAACGACCATGCCTGGTGATCTGTTCGGACCCGTGACCCGCCCGTTCGACGGTGTCGGCGGCCGATCCCGTCTCACCGTGCCGGTGTCTCTCGCCGCGCACGTCGTCGTGGTCGCCGCGGTCGTCGTCGTGCCGCTCCTCGCCACCGACGCCCTGCCGGCGCTGCGCGAGCCGTTGTCGGTGTCGATGATCACGCCCGTCGTGCCGGCGCCGCCGCCGCTCCGGCGAGTGGCTCCGCCGCCCACCCGCCTGGCCGTGGCCAACCCCGAGGCGGCGCCGATCGAGGCGCCCTCCGGCGTCGCGCCGGAACCCGAGTGGCAGCGCGATCGCACGTTCTTCGAGGACCGCGGCCCGGGGCTGCTCGACGGCATCGAGCACGGCGCGCAGGTGCTGACTCCACCGCCCCCGCCGCCCGCTCCCGAGCCGCCGGCCACCGTGCGGGTCAGCAGCGGCGTCACGGCACCGACCAGGATTCACGACGTGGCGCCGGTCTATCCGCCGATCGCGGTGCAGGCCCACATCGAGGGACTGGTGATCATCGAGGCGACGATCGGCGTCGACGGCGCGGTGACCGATGCCCGTGTGCTGCGCTCCGAGCCGCTGCTCGCCGATGCCGCGCTGCAGGCGGTGCGGCAGTGGCGCTACACGCCGACGCGCCTCGATGGCCGGCCGGTGGCGGTCGTCATGACCGTCACCGTCAACTTCCGGCTGCGGTGAGCCATGGCCGCCGCCTTCCGTCACCTGCACGCAGCGCGCCCGCGCCCGCTCGGCGTCCAGGCCGAGCTCAACATCACGCCGATGATCGACGTGCTGCTGGTGCTCATCGTGATCTTCATGGCGACGCTGAACCTGTCGCAGCGCGGCCTCGACGCGACGTTGCCGCAGGCCACCGCGCCGAACGCCGCCGCGGCCGACGATCGGATCGTGGTCGAGTACACGGCGGCGCGGCGATTGTCGATCAACCGCCAGGAGGTGTCGCCGGGCGCGCTCGGGCCGCGGCTGCGGGAGATCTACGCCGAGCGGCGCGACAAGACCCTCTACGTGATGGGCGACGGCGCCCTGCGCTACGGCGAGGTCGTCGGCGTTCTCGACGCCGCCAAGGGCGCGGGTGTCGAGCGGGTGGGCATCGTCACCGCGGCCATGCGCCTGCCCGGGGTCCCCTGATCGGGGGCGCCGGTGGCGGGATCCCGCGCGGGCCGGGTGGGAGAAATCCGCCGAAACGGCACGGGCGGGTGGCGGCGGGTGGATTTCCCGAGGGAACCGCCCGGCCGCCGCCGGCATCCTTCTTGATCGCATTCCGGCAGGAGTCCCGTGATGATGACCCCGGATGCGGTCCGCTTGGCGCTTCAGGAGCGCCTCGACGTCCTGACCAGGCGCGCCGGCGCGATCACCGCCGACCTGCGCCGGCCCGGGCACCCCGACTGGTCGGAGCGCGCCGTCGAAGTGGAGAACGACGACGTGCTCGAAGGCCTCGACGAGGCCACGCGCGCCGAAGTGGCGCAGCTGCGCGCCGCCCTGGCCCGGCTGGCCGAGGGCAGCTACGGTCGCTGCGCGCGCTGCGGCCGCGAGATCGGCTCGGCGCGCCTCAAGGCGATCCCGAGCGCCACCACGTGCGTGGCCTGCGCCGACGGCTGACGTGCTCCGGCGCTAGACGGCGCGCTGCAGCGCCTTCACCTTGTCGGTGGCTTCCCAGGTCATGCCCTTCTTGCCGAAGTGGCCGTAGTTGGTGGTCTGGGAGAAGATCGGCCGCCGCAGGTTCAGCTGGTCGATGATGTCGGCCGGCTGGAAGCTGAACACCCGGTTGACCGCCCGGAGGATCCTCGCGTCGGCGACCGTCCCGGTGCCGAACGTGTCGATGTGGACGCTCACCGGGTCGGGATGGCCGATGGCGTAGGCGAACTGGAGTTCGCAGCGCTCGGCGAGCCCGGCGGCGACGATGTTCTTGGCGACCCAGCGGCCCATGTAGGCGGCGCTGCGGTCGACCTTGGTGGCGTCCTTGCCCGAGAAGGCGCCGCCGCCGTGCCGGCCCATGCCGCCGTAGCTGTCGACGATGATCTTGCGGCCGGTGAGGCCGGTGTCGCCCTGCGGGCCGCCGATCACGAACCGGCCGGTCGGGTTGATCAGGAACTCGGTCTTGTCGGTGAGGAGCCGCTTGGGCAGGACCTTGCGGACGACGTGTTCGATGCAGAACTTCTCGATGTCGGCGTGCTGGGCGTCGGCGGCGTGCTGCGTCGAGATGACGACGTTGGAGATGCCGACCGGTTTGCCGCCTTCGTAGATCACCGACACCTGCGACTTGGCGTCGGGGCGCAGCCACGGCACCGCGCCGCTCTTGCGGATCTTCGTCAGCTGGCGGCCGAGGCGGTGCGCGAACATGATCGGCGCCGGCATCAGCTCCGGCGTCTCGTTGCTGGCGTAACCGAACATCAGCCCCTGATCGCCGGCCCCCTGCTTGGCGGTCTTCTTGCCCTTGGCCTTGCGGGCGTCCACGCCCTGGGCGATGTCGGGCGACTGCTGGGTGACCAGCAGGTTGATGAACACCTTGTCGGCGTGGAAGACGTCGTCGTCGTTGACGTAGCCGATGTCGCGGATCGCCGCCCGCGCGATCTTCTCGAAGTCGAGCCTGGCCTTGGTGGTGATCTCACCGCCGATCACGACGACGTTCGACTTGACGAAGGTCTCGCAGGCGACGCGGCTGTACTTGTCCTGCGCCAGGCACGCGTCCAGGACGGCGTCGGAGATGGTGTCGGCGACTTTGTCCGGATGCCCCTCGCCGACGGACTCCGACGAGAAGATGTATCGGTCGGTCATAACGCTCCACAAAAAGAAAAAGGCCCGCTGGGTCGCGGGCCGTCCGCGACTTAGATAGAACCTGCCGGCGGCATCACTGCCTTGCCGGGGCGCGGCCCATCAAGTCGGGAAATCGCCGCGCCAGACGACCGTTCAGTATCGCTGGCGCGGACGGAGCGTGTCAACACACAGCGGCTAGGGGCTAGCGGCTCGCGGCTAGAGAATCACGCAGTCACACGCCGTGACTGGCGGCAGCAACCCGAGGAACGGTTCGCCGCCAGGCGCTAGAAACCAAAACTGACGCCGACGGTGCCGCGCCAGAAGCGCTGATCCTTGAGGGCCTGGTCGATGAGCGGGTCGTCCGACTCCGAGACGTTCCGGAAGTAGCGAACGTCGCCGCGCAGCGAGACGCGGCCCGAGCCGATGAGCAACCCGCCGCCGACGTTGACGCCCAGGCTGGACTCGGTGGCGTCGAAGAGCTCGCCGAAGTCGCCGAGCTGGCTGCGGATGAGGCCGGCGCCGCCGGTCACGTACGGCCGGATCCCGCCGGTGCTGCCGACGAACATCACGTTGCCCATGAAGGTGGTGACGTTGTTGGTGCCCAGCAGGTCGAGATCGAGGTCCTTCGGCTCGAAGAAGTCCGGGATGAACCCGAGATCGACCTCGAAGCCCAGGCCGCTGGCACCGACGATGGCCAGCGAGCCGCCGAGCACCCAGCGGTTGTCCAGCTCGAACTCGGTGCCGATCTCCTCGTTGCCGGTCTTGCTGCCGAAGGTCAGGCCCGCGTAGGGGGTCAGCAGGACGTCGGCGCCGGCCGCTGCCGGCACGGCCAGAGCCGTTACGACGATCATCGACGCAATCAGCCTCTTCCTCATCGGTACTCTCCTCGGTGAACAGTCACGAAGGGCACGAGGGGAAGCGCGCCTCACGACGATCGATCGGCCGGATCGGCCGTCCGAGCCCCGACCCCGGGGCCCGGCATCCGCGGCCTATTTCCTGTGGTCGGCGATGTACTGCAGCGCGAACTTCTCGAGCCCGGGGTTGCTGAGCCCGATCGCGTGCGCCTCGTCGGTCGCCTTCTCGATGCTGTAGTTGTCCTGGAGCACGCGCTTGGCCAGCCACACGGCGCCGACCCGCTGCGCCGAGGCGCAGTGCACGAACACCGGCTGGTTGGCCTTGTCGGCGATCGCGGCCAGGAACTGGTCGATCACCTTGGGGTCGGGGTTGCCGCCGCTGAACGGGATGTGGATGTAGGTGAGCCCCAGGTCCCTGGCGCGGGCCTGGTTCTGCTCGATGTTGGCCCCGGCCTCGCTGGCCAGACGCAGGTTGATCACCGCCTTGAAGCCGTCCTTCTTGAGGGCGTCGAGCGTCGAGAGGTCGGCGGCGCCGCCGCAGGCGACGGTGGCGTCGACGCGGCTGAAGTTGGTGACCCCCGGATAGGTGCCCTTGGTCTGGGCCAGGGCCGGAGCCGCCAGGGTGAGGGTGAGGCAGAGCGTCAGGGCACCGCGCATGGACATCTCCTTGGGAGATCCCGATTCTACGCGATGCCCGCCCGTTACTCCTTCTCCACGGTCACCGAGACCGGCTGCTGGATGCGGACGCTGACCGTCGACCCGGCCGGAATCGTGACGACGTTGCGGTCGCCGGCCATCACCGCCGCGGTGCCGCTGCCGGCGCCGACGCCGGCGCCGATGGCGGCGCCCTTGCCGCCGCCGAGGATGGCGCCCAGGATGGCGCCGCCGACGGCGGCGCCGCCGATCTTCGCGGCGCTCTCGCGGCCCGGAGACGCCCCTTCACGGGTGATGGCGTCGGTGCGCAGCGCCAGCCGGTCGCCGCTGCCGAGCACCACGGTGTGGAACCGCACCGAGAGGCGGGCGCGCTCGCGCACCTTGCCGCCGCGGATGACCTCGGTCACCGTGCCGTGGACCAGCGACCCGGCCGGTATCGCCACCCGGCCGCCGACGCGCACATCGCGGGTCACGCGGGCCTCGACGGCATCCTCCACTCGAGCCCGTTCACTCGACACCGTGGTCTCGAGCTGCAGTCCGACCACGGCGTCGGCGGGCACGGTCAACTCGACGAACTCGGGCGCCGGCGGCGCGACGGGTTCGAGCTCGGGAACGATCGGCTCGGGCGTGGCGGCTTCGACCGCCGGGCGCGTCTCCCACATGGAGCCGCTCGGGGCGGGCGCCGGAACCGGTGCGGGATCGAGGGGTGGTGCCGGACGGGCGGATGCCTGGCGTGGCGGAGTGGTCTGACGGCGGGGGGCCGGGGCGGGGGCGGGCGCGGGCGCAGCCGCCCGCGGTGCCGACGCAATGCGCTCCCGCCGCGGGGCGGGGGTTTCGGCGGGTGCCGGCGCGGGGGCTGGTGGCTCCGGGGTCAAGACGCCCTCGGAGGCCGTCACCGGCTCGCCCCCGGGAACCGGAGCGACCGCAGGCGCGGGGCTGGCCTGCACCGCGCCCTGGGCCTCCTGGGAGTTGTGGCGGGTGGCCAGGTAGGCGCCGCCGCCGGCGGCGGCCAGGCACCCGATGACGAGCCCCCCGAAGACCAGCTTGTTGATTCCCATCGCCAACTCCTCGTTCCGGGAGAAGCAAGGGGTGTACCCGGTTCGGCGTCGGAACCGCGGTGCCGGCCGCGGGAGAATCCCGGAATTGTAGGCCGGACGGTGTCCTGTCTTGGGGGATCCTGTCCTCGAATCAGGCGGGGAGGCATAACCTGAGGACGCGGAGCCTCAAAGCGCGAATGTGGGATTCTCGGTCGGGCAGCGTCCACAGGTTCTCCAACCGGTGGCCACCGGGAGTCGTCTCTCCGTCGTGACCGTGGCCGAGCTGACCCTGCGGCATCTCGGCGCGCCCGCCATGAGCGACGCCGCCGGGCTGCCGACCGTCGAATCGGATACTGCCAGGCTGGTGACCCTGGCTCAGGCCGGCGACCTCGAGGCGTTCGGCGCGCTGGTGGATCGCCATGCGCGGTCGGCCCGTCGCGTCGCTGCGGCCGCACTGGCGGCTCCCGACGACGCCGACGACGTGGTCCAGGAAGCCTGCCTCGTCGCCTGGCAGCGGCTCTCCGACCTGGCCGATCCCGCGGCGTTCCGCTCCTGGCTGCTCCGCATCACCTGGCGCAAGGCGATCGACCGCCGCCGCTCGGTGCGCCGATGGCTGACGCGGCTGGTGGCCGGCGAGGCCGGACGGGACGAGGTCGACATCGCCGCCGATCCGGGGCCTTCGCCCGAGGATCACGCGGTGGCCGCCGAACTCGACCGCGCGATGGAGGCGGCGATTCGTGCGCTGCCGCTGCGGCTGCGCGATCCGTTCCTGCTCGCCACGGCGGAACGGCATCGCTACGACGAGATCGCGGCGTGCCTGGGATTGCCGGTGGGCACCGTCAAGTGGCGTGTTTTCGAGGCCCGGCGGATCCTGCGCGAGACGCTCGCGTCGCTCGGCCATGAGGTGGGCGATGCGTGAGTTGACCTGCCGCCCGCAGACCGACCGTCTCGACGCCGCGGCGTTCGACGCGATGCTTGATCGGGTCGCCGAACGTGTCGTGGTCGCACCTGCCGACGAGTCTGCCGGCGCGCGGGTCGTCGCGCGGTTGCGGGCGCCGCGACCCGGCTCGCCGGGACACCTCGCCTGGGTACCCGTCGGCGTGGCCGCGGCGTTGGCGGTCGCCATGTGGTGGCCGGTCCGCGAGCCCGCCGAGGCCGTGCCCGCCAGCCCCGCCCGCGTCGCGGTGGCAGCGGCCGCCGACGATCGGGCGGCCGCCGCACCCGGTCCCGCGGCACCGGCCGCACCGCAGCGACTGGCCGCGCCGCCGACCGGTGCGCCCGCGGGGCGCCGGCGGGCACGGAGCCGGGCCCCGTCGGCGCCAGTGGCCGACGACGATCCGTCCACGGTGCCGCTGCTGGTCGTGATGGGCGCGCTGCGCCTTGGCGGCACCGACGGCGCCGCCGATCCACTGGCGCCGGCGCCGCTGCCGGTGGATGCGCTGGCGCTCGAGTCGCTCGATCCGGCGCCACTCGATCCGTGGCAAGACTGACCCTGCGAGGAGACGAGTCATGATGCTGCCGCTGCTGCTGGCCGGTGCGACGACGGTGTTGTCGGCCCAGGCCCCGCCTACTCCGCCGCTGCCGCCGACGCCGACCGTGCCCGCCGTGCCGGCCGCTCCACCGGTGCCGGCCGTGCCGGTGACGTTGCAGACGCCGCCGACGCCGCCCACCCCGCCCGAACCGCCGGCGCCGCAGCCGCCGCAGCCGCCGCGCGCCATGCGGGTGCCCACGCCGCCGCCGCCACCGGGCAAGCCGGGGCAGAACGTCAACGTGCGGATCGAGTTGACGATCACCGAGTCGGGCAGCGGCGCGCCCCAGACCAAGGTCGTGTCGCTCATCGCCTCGGATGCCAACTGGGGCCGGGTGCGGAGCACGGGCGCCGCGCGCCCCAATCCGACCGCCGACTTCGGATCGGTCGTACTCAACGTCGACGCCCGCCCGACCTTGCTCTCGGGCGACTCGCTGCGGCTCGAACTCACGGTGGAGTACGTGCCGCCGATGGCCGAGGCCACGCCCGGCGCCGACGTGCAGCGCCCGGCGCGGTTGCATCAGAGTCTGAACGTGATCGTGAAGAGCGGCCAGTCGCTGCAGGTGTCGCGGGCGGTGGATCCGGTGTCGAATCGGACCACGACCGTGGACGTCACGGCAACGCCGTTGCCCTGAACGACACACCCGACGCGTCCACCCCGGCCGGACGGGGGGCGGCGCGGCGAAAAGGGCGCGGAATTGCCCGATCTTCCCGAGGGACAGCTGCGACCTGTGACGCTATAGTCCTCGGTGTCGTGCACGGACGGGCCCGTCGGCCGGCGTCCCTCGCACCGAGGAGGATCTTCCGATGCGTCTTGGCCTTTCGATGATCGGCGTCGCCGCCGCGCTGTCGGCGTCGGTGACGGCGCAGGCGCCGGCTCCGCTGCCGATGGGCGCCCCCGCGCAGGGCAAGGTGGGGGGCGAGCCCACCGAATACGTCGTGGCCGCCAAGACGGCCGGCGTGCTCTCGGTGGCGGTGCAGGGCACCAGCGACCTGTCGCTGCAGCTGGTCGACGAGGATGGCCAGGTGATGCCGGACGGGTCCACCGACCGCGACATGAACGGCAACGAAGGCACCGAGCTCCTGTCGGTGACGCTCACCCAGCCCGGGACCTACCGCTTGCGCGTGCGCTCCAACGGCGACGGCGGCACGTTCCAGATCGCCGGCTCGTTCATGAGCTTCCCGCCGTTCCAGCGCCCGGGCGATCCCGATGGGCGGCCGCGGTCGGCCAAACCGGCACAGGTCGGGAAGGCCTTCGAGGACGGGCTCGATCCGTCCGCGGGCGACAACTGGGACTGGTGGGTGCTGAAAGCGCCCGAGGCCGGGACGCTGACCGTCGTCACCCGCCAGGTGGGTTCGGACGACGCGCCCGACCTGGTGCTCGAGATCTACACCGATGGCGATTTCGGTGACGCCAAGGATCGCTCCGACCAGGACCTGCAGGGCAACTCGGCCAACGAGTCGACGACCGTCCAGGTCACGGCCGGCCAGTCGGTGCACGTCAAGGTGTCGAGCAACTTCGGCCGCACCGCGAAGTACCGCCTGTCGTCGAGCCTCGCTCCCTAGGGCCGGCGTCAGTTCGCTGGCCGCTAGCCGCTAGCCGCTAGCCGCTAGGCCCGCCCTCTCAGACCCGTCGTGTATCCTCCACGACGGGTCTTCGTGGCGGTGCCGTCTTCCGTCGTCGTCGCGGCTTCGGCCGAGGTCCGAATGGCCGCCGCCCGGGCGTTCGTCGAGCGGCACGCCGCCGATGGCGTGCTCATCATCGGCGCCACTCGCGCCGCGGCCGACGAACTGGCGCTGCAGCTCATCGCCGGACGTGGCGCCGTCGTCGGCGTCACCCGCACCTCGTTCGGCGAGCTGGCCATGCGTCTCGCGCTCCCCGTCCTGGCCGAGCGCCTGGTCGCGCCGGGCGGCGGGCTCGGCGCCGAAGCCATGGCAACGCGCGCGACCTTCGACGCGCAGGCCGCCGGCGAACTGCGCTACTTCCGGCCGGTCGCCGACCTGCCGGGCTTCGCCCGCGCCGCGGCCCGCACCCTGCACGAGCTGCAGATGGCTGGCGTGGACGCCGCCACCGTGCGCCGCGCCGCGCACGTCGGCGACGACCTGGCGGCGCTGCTGACCCGCGCCGGCACCGAGGCGGCGACGGCCGGCACCGTCACCCGCGCCGACCTGCTCGCCACCGCGGCGACCCGGCTGCGCGCCGACCCGACGGCGCTGCCGGCCCGCGCCGTGGTCCTCCTCGACGTCGCGGTGTCGACGGCGGCCGAGCGCCGCGTCCTGGCGGCCGTCGTCGAGGTCGCCACCGCGCTGCTGGCGACGGTCCCCTCGGGCGACGAGGTGACCCGCGCGGCGCTCGGCGCGTGCGGCCTCGTCGAGACGACGCCGGCTGGCGTCGCCGCCGACCAGACGGCCTTGCAGCGGCTGCGCCGGTGGCTGTTTTCTCCCGAGCCGCCGCCGGCCGGCGATCTGGACGACACGGTGCACCTCTTCTCGGCCCCGGGCGAAGGGCGCGAAGCGGTCGAGATCGTCCGCCGGGTCGTGCACGAGGCGGCGCGGGGCATCCGCTTCGACGAGATGGCCGTGCTGGTGCGCGCGCCGCAGACCTACGTCGGGCTGCTCGAGCACGCCTTCGCCCGCGCCGGCGTGCCGGCGTGGTTCGAGCGCGGCACCCGTCGTCCCGATCCGGCCGGCCGCGCCTTCCTGGCGCTGCTGGCCTGCGCTGCCGAGAGCCTGTCGGCGCGCCGCTTCGCCGAGTACCTGTCACTGGGCCAGGTGCCCGTGGCCAGCGCCGCCGCCGAGCCGACAGTCCCCATCCCCATCGACGACGCCGTCCTGGCCGCGCTCCCCGCCGACGCCCGTCCCGAGGACGCGGCGCCGATCGACGAGGCGCCGCTGCCCACCGAACGCGACGCCGACGACCGCGTCGTCGCCGGGACGTTGCGGGCGCCGTGGCGCTGGGAGGAGCTGCTCGTCGAGGCCTACGTGATCGAGGGCCTCGACCGCTGGCAGCGACGGCTGCCCGGGCTCGCCGCCGAGTACGAGCGGCGCATCCGCGAGCTGGCCGACGAAGACCACGACTCGCCGCGGCTGCGCGCCCTGGCCCGCGACCGCGACGAGCTCGGCCATCTCGAGGCGTTCGCCCTGCCGATCGTCGAGACGCTGTCGACGTGGCGCGAGGCCCGCACCTGGGGCGAGTGGCTGGCCGCGTTCGACGGGCTGGTGCCGCGCGTGCTGCGGCAGCCGGCCCGCGTGCAGCGCGTGCTCGCCGAGATGGCGCCGCTCGCCGCCGTCGGCCCGGTGCCGCTCGGCGAGGTGCGCGACGTGCTCGCCGCCCGCCTGCTCGGCGCCACCCACGAGCCGCCGCGGCGGCGCGCCGGCCGGGTGCTGGTCGGCACGCCGCTGGCAGCCCGCGGCCGCCGGTTCCGCGTCGTGTTCGTCCCCGGCCTGGCCGAGCGCGTCTTTCCGCAGCGCCTGCGCGAGGATGCGCTGCTGCTCGACGCGCGGCGGGCGGAGCTGGCGGCGCCGCTGGCGGTGGCGGAGACCCGCGCCGACGACGAGCGGCTGCAGCTGCGTCTCGCCGTGGGGGCCGCCGTCGACCGGATCTACCTGTCGTATCCGCGGCTGGAGCTGGCCGAGTCGCGGCCGCGCGTGCCGTCGTTCTACGTGCTCGACGTGATGCGCGCCACCACCGGCACGATTCCGCGCTATCAGGCGCTGAGCGACCTGGCCTTCGAGAACGGCCACGCGTCGCTGGCCTGGCCGGCACCGCCCGATCCCGCCGCGGCCATCGACGATCTCGAGCACGACCTGGCCACGCTGCACCCGCTGCTGCGTCTGCCGGCCGCCAGCCAGGCGGCGGCCAACGGCCGGGCCCGGTATCTGCTCGCGTTGAATCCGGCGCTGCGCCGGTCGATGGTCGAGCGCTGGTCGCGCTGGCAGCCGCGCTGGTCGCCGGCCGACGGCCTGACGCGGGTGCAGCCGCTGACGGCGCCGGCGCTCGCCGCCCAACGCCTGGCCGCCCGGCCGTACTCCCTCACCGCGCTCCAGCGCTTCGCGACCTGCCCGTACCAGTTCCAGCTCGCCGCGATCTACGGCCTGGCCCCGCTCGAGGCCCCGGCGCCGCTGCAGCGGCTCGACCCGCTGACCCGCGGCAGCCTGTTCCACGAGATCCAGACCGCGTTTTTCCGTCGGCTCAAGGCCAACGACCTGCTGCCGGTCACCGAGGCCCGGGTGAAGACCGCGCTCGGCGTCCTCGACTGGGCCTTCACGACCATCGTCCCGGCCGCGCACGACAAGCTCGCGCCGGCCATCGACCGCGTCTGGCGCGACGAGATCGACGCCCTGCGCCGCGACCTGCGCATCTGGGTCGAACGCCAGGTGGTGGCCGACGCCGCCCAGTGGGTACCCGAGCGGTTCGAGCTGGCGTTCGGCCTGCCGCCGGACGCGGCCCGCGATCCGGCGTCGGTGCGCGAGCCGGTCCGGGTCGGGCCGCACGGGTTCCAGCTGCGCGGCTCGATCGATCTGGTCGAGCGGCGCCGGCACGGCGCGACGCTGCGCGTCACCGACCACAAGACCGGGCGCAACCGGACCTCGATCGCCACCGTCGTCGACGGCGGCCGCGTGCTGCAGCCGGTGCTCTACGCGGTGGCACTGGAGACGCTGACCGGCGACACGGTGGAGGAGGGCCGCCTCTCGTACTGCACGACCGCCGGCAATTTCACCACCCACCCGATCGTCATCGATGACCCGACGCGGCGCCGCGGGCTGGAGGTGCTGGAGATCGTCGATCGGGCGATCGAGCACGGCATGCTGGCGGCGCGGCCGGGGCTCCTCGGGCCGCACAGCGCCTGCACGTACTGCGACTTCCGGGCGGTCTGCGGCGGCGACGAGGCCCGCCGCACCGGCCGCAAGCCGATGCCGCCGGATCTCGAGGCGCTGCGGAGGATGTCGTGAACGCCGCGGCCGCCCCGCCCGCCGACGCCGACGATCGCCGGCGCATCGCCGACGACCTCGACCAGACGCTGGTCGTCGAAGCGGCGGCCGGTACCGGCAAGACCACCGAGCTGGTCAAGCGCATCGTCCGCCTCGTGCACACCGGGCGGGCGTCGATCGACGAGATCGTCGCCGTGACCTTTTCGGAGAAGGCGGCCGGCGAGCTGAAGCTGCGGCTGCGCGAGGAGCTGGAACGGGCCCGTCTGGCGCCGGGCCTGCCGGACGCGGAGGCCGTCAGGCTCGAACGCGCGGTGCAGCGCTTCGAGGAGGCGCACGTCAGCACGATCCACGGCTTCTGCGCCGACCTGCTGCGCGAGCGGCCCGTGGAGGCCCGCCTCGACCCGTCGTTCGACGTGCTCACCGAGGGCCAGGCCGCCCGGATCTTCGACGAGGCGTTCACCGAGTGGATCCAGCGCGAGCTGGACGATCCCGGCGAAGGCGTCCGCCGTTCGCTGCGCCGCATCACCACCCGCAACTTCGGCCAGGACGTCGACGAGGACGCGCCGATTGCCCGGCTGCGCCGCGCCGGCCTCGAACTAGTCGAGTGGCGCGACCACCCGGCGGCCTGGCGGCGGCCGGCCGGGTTCGATCGCCGGGCGCAGATCGACCATCTGCTCGACGCCATCGGCACCTTCAGCCAGCTCAGCCAGCTGCCGCCGAAGACCAGCGACCCGCTGCACCGCGACACCGAGCCGCTGCGCCGCGCCTGGGCCGAGATCGGACCGCTGCGCGACCGCGGCTTCGAGGACTACGACGGCTGGGAGGCGATGCTGTGCGGGCTGGCGGCGCGGGAGCGCGACCTGCGGCGCCGCAGCAGCACGAGCGGCCAGTACAGCAAGGACGTGCCGCGGGCCCAGGTGGTGGCGGCGCGCGACATGATCCTCGACGCGCTGGTGGCGTTTCGCGACCGCGCCGACGCCGACCTTGCCGCGCTGGTCCACGAGGCGCTGCAGCGGGCCATCGCCGGCTACGAGGCCCGCAAGCAGCGGGCCGGCGCCGTCGACTTCCTCGACCTGTTGATTCGCGCCCGCGATCTGGTGCGCGACCACGCGCACGTCCGTCACGACTTCCAGCGCCGCTTCCGCTATCTGCTGGTGGACGAGTTCCAGGACACCGATCCGCTGCAGGCCGAGCTGCTGCTGCACCTCGCCGCCGACGAATCGCGGCCGGGCGGGGCGTCGCCGTTCGACGTGCCGGTGCGTCCCGGCGCGCTCTTCATCGTCGGCGACCCGAAGCAGTCGATCTACCGCTTCCGGCGCGCCGACGTCGGCGTCTACCGCGAGATCTGCGCATCGCTCGTCGCCGCCGGCGCGACCCGGGTACGGCTGCGCACGTCGTTCCGCAGCGTGCCGGCGATCCAGCGCGCCGTCAACGCCGCCTTCAGCGTGCACATGACCGGCGACGCCGCGTCGCTCCAGGCGGAGTACGTCGAGCTCCAGCCCGACCGCGCCGACTGGCCGGCGCAACCGGCCGTGGTGGCGCTGCCGGTGCCGCGGCCGCTCAGCCGCCACGGCAACGTCACCCAGGCCGCCCTGGCCGACTCGCAGCCCAAGGCCGTCGCCGAGTTCGTCCGCTGGCTGGTGCAGGACAGCGGCTGGACCATTCCGGACGAACACGGACGGGACCAGGGACCGCATCATGCCGACGGCCCGCGGCGGCCGATCCGTGCCGGCGACGTCTGCCTGCTGTTCCGCCGTTTCACCTCCTTCCAGACCGACGTCACCCGCGACTACGTCACCGAGCTCGAAGCGCGCGGCGTGCCGCATCTGGTCGTCGGCGGCAAGGCCTACCACGAGCGCGAGGAGGTCGATGCCGTCCGCACCGCGCTGACCGCCATCGAGTGGCCCGACGACGGCCTGAGCGTCTTCGCCACGCTGCGCGGGCCGCTCTTCGCCGTGTCCGAAGAGGAGCTGCTGGCGTGGCACGCCCGCTACCGTGGCTTCCGGCCGTTCCACGTGCCCGACGACGTCCCCGCCGAACTGACCGCCGTCGCCGATGCGCTCGGCACCCTGTGCGAGCTGTCACGGCAGCGCAATCACCGGCCGGTGGCCGAGACCGTCAGCCGGCTCGTCGAGGTGACGCGCGCCCACGCCGGCTTCGTGCTGTGGCGCGGCGGCGAGCAGGTGCTGGCCAATGTCCTGCAGATCGCCGAGCTGGCGCGGCGCTACGAAGCCGACGGCGGGCTGTCGTTCCGCGGCTTCGTGGACGAACTGCGCGACGCCGCCGATCGCGCCCCGACGCCCGAGGCGCCGATCCTCGAGGAGGGCACCGACGGCGTGCGGATCCTCACCGTGCACAAGGCCAAGGGCCTCGAGTTCCCGATCGTGATCCTGGCCGACATCGGCGGCAAGCTGAGCCGCGACACGGCGCAGCGTCATCTCGACTCGACCCGCGGTCTCGCCGCCGTCACCCTGGCCGGCTGGACGCCGCTCGATCTGCACGACCACAACGCCCTCGAGGCGTCGCGCGACCACGCCGAGGGCGTGCGCCTCGCCTACGTGGCGGCGACCCGCGCCCGCGACCTGCTGGTGGTCGCCGCGGTCGGCGACGGCTCCTACGACAGCGGCTGGGTGTCGCCGCTGTCGCCGGCCATCTACGGCGGCGAGGCGACGACGATCCCCGGCCTGCCGGCGTTCGCCGGCCGCGACACCGTGCTCGATCGGCCGGACCACAACGCCCCGACGCTCCACACCATGCGGCCGGGCGCCGCCACGCACACCGACCCGGCGACCGGCGCCGCCTACGCGGTGGTGTGGTGGGACCCGCTGCACCTCGATCGCGCCGGCGCCGAGCGCCGCGGCTTGCGGCACGAGCACCTGATCGGCAAGGACGCGCCCGAGGAGGTCGTTGCCGCCGACCTGGCGGCGTATCGCCAGTGGCGCGCCGCGCTCGACGCCACCGTCGAGTCCGGGCGGACCCCGAGTCAGCGGGTGATGACCGCCACCGAGTGGGCGCACGCCACGGCGGCCGGTGAGCTGAGACTGCCGCCCGGGATCGAGGCGCTCGCCCGGACCGTGCGGGTCGTCGATGCCGGGGTGTTCGATCCCTACCGGCCGACCGGGGCCCGCTTCGGCATCCTGGTCCACGCCGTGCTCGCCGTCGTGCCGCTCGACGCCTCGGCCGAGCAGGTGGCACGGCTCGCCGCGGTGCAGGCGCGGCTGCTGCGGGCCGGCGACGAGGAGCGCGCGGCCGCTGCCGCCATGGTCGATCGGGCGCTGAAGCACGCCGTGCTGGACCGGGCCCGGGCGGCGCAGGCGGCCGGGAGGTCCTGCCGCCGCGAGCTGCCGCTCGGCGTGGTCGTGGACGGCGTGGTCGTCGACGGCCAGGCCGACCTGGTCTTCGACGACGGCGACGGCCGCTGGCTGGTCGTGGACTTCAAGACCGACGTCGAGATCACCGGCATCGAAGCCGTCTACCAGCGCCAGGTGGCGCTCTACGTGGATGCCGCCGCGCAGGCGATCGGGGCGACGGTGGAAGGCGTGCTGCTGCGGGTGTGACTATGCCGCCGGGGCCGGCGGCGCCTTCTTCCTCGACGCCTCCTCGTCGGGCGGCGACGGCACGACGGCGAGGATCAGCCACGACAGGACGGCGACGAGCGTCGCCAGGCCATAGCGGCCGAGCCCGGCGCAGACGCCGGTGGCCGCCGTCATCCAGATGCCCGCCGCCGTCGTCAGCCCGCGGATCTCCCGCTTGTCGCTCAGCTTCAGGATCGCGCCGGCGCCCAGGAAGCCGATGCCCGAGGCCACGCCCTGGACGACGCGCGTGACGTCGTTCGCCGTGGCGCCGTGGTCCACCGCCGCCATGACGAACGACGCCGAGCCGAGCGCCACCAGCATGTGGGTCCGGAAGCCGGCGTCCTTGCCGGTGCGTGACCGCTCGTAGCCGATCACGCCGCCGAGCACGGCTGCCGCCACCGCCCGCATCACCAGGCGCACGGCGTGCGCGGCGTCCGGCACGCTGAGCGCCAGCTCGTTCCAGATGACGTCCATGCTTCAGCCTACTGCCCCACCCGTCACGCCGGTGAGGTATCGTCGCCGGATGCCTCCTGCCATGCCGTCCCGCGCGCTCGGCCGTTCCGGCCTGTCGGTCTCCGCTCTCGGACTGGGCTGTATGGGCCTGTCGGAGTTCTACGGTCCGGCACTCGACCGCGCCGCCGGTATCGCCACCCTGCACCGTGCCCTCGACCTCGGCATCACGTTTCTCGACACCGCCGACGCCTACGGGCCGCACACCAACGAGCGGCTGATCGGCGAGGCGATTCGCGATCGCCGCGACCGGGTGGTGGTCGCCACCAAGTTCGGGTTCGAGCGCACGCCCGAGGGCAAGCCGGTGGGCATCAACGGCAAGCCCGAGTACGTGCGCCAGGCCTGCGACGCGTCGCTGCAGCGGCTCGGCGTCGACCGCATCGACCTCTACTACCAGCATCGTGTGGACCCGGCGACGCCGATCGAAGAGACAGTGGGGGCGATGGCCGACCTGGTTCGCGCCGGCAAGGTGCGCCATCTCGGTCTGTCGGAAGCCGCGGCGGCGACGCTGCGCCGTGCCGTGGCCGTACATCCCATTGCCGCCCTCCAGACCGAGTACTCGCTATGGAGCCGGGATCCGGAGGGCGAGCTGCTCGCCACGTGCCGGGAGCTGGGCGTCGGCTTCGTCGCCTACAGTCCGCTCGGCCGCGGCTTCCTCACCGGCCGCTACCGCACCATCGACGACCTCGCGTCCGACGACTGGCGACGCAACAACCCGCGCTTCCAGGGCGAGAACTTCCAGAGGAACCTCGACGTCGTCGACAAGGTGGGCGAACTGGCGCGCGCCAAGGGCTGCACGCCGGCGCAGCTGGCGCTGGCGTGGCTCCTGGCGCAGGGCCCCGACATCGTGCCCATTCCCGGCTCGACCGACCCGGCGCGCATCGCCGAGAACGTCGGCGCCGTGGCGGTCACGATCACACCGGCCGATCTCGACGCGCTCGAGGCCCTGGCGCCGCAGGTGCACGGCAACCGCTACATGGACGGCGGCATGAAGCTGGTGAACGGCTGACGCCGCGCGATCACCGATCTGCCATCCGCTTGCCTCGGTGCCAGGCACCATCCCCTCCCGTGGTGCCTGGCACCGGATCGGGCTCGATACAGATCTGTGACCGGGGTCAGTGTGTCGCCGGCGGGTTGACGCATGAGCCGCGGATCTCGCCCGGGTTCGACGCGATCCACGCCCGGACCAGCTCGAGGGCCTCGCGGTCGGCGACCTTCGTGCCGATCGGCGGCATCTGGCTCGACGGGCGCCGCGACGCGGCGCGATACAGCAGGGCGCTCAGCTCGGGCCGGCCGGCGCGCACGATCCGCGAGGTGCCGGCGGGGGCGGTCGGCACCACCCAGTGACCCGGCTGATCCACCGAGGTGGCGATGGCGGCCGGCACGCAGTCGGTGGCGAGGTGCTGCAGGTTCAGCCCGAGCGAGGCGATGGTGCTGCGCGGGTTGTGGCAGCTGCCGCAGTTGGCCGACAGATACCCGAGCACGGCGCGTTCGCGGGCGTCGGGCGCGGCGATGCGCGGCGGCGTCGTCACCAGTTCGGGCCGGGCCGGCGCCAGCCGCCCCTCGTCGGCGAGCGTTCGCACGGTCAGCATGCCGGGCTCGAGCGGCTCGGCGTGTGGGGCGAGCGGATCGCGGTCGTCGGAGAGCTGCAGGGCGGTGAAGCCGAGGATCTCGGTGCGGCCCGAGTCGTGGCACGCCCGGCACTCGTCGCGCGACGGCACGTCGTGCCACTTGCCCGGGGCCACTTCGGCGACACCGGCGAGCCCCTCGGCGGGCACCAGCAGGGCGTCGCGCTGGTCCTCACCCCAGGCATAGGCGGCGAACTCCCAGCGACCCGCGGTGGTCTTCACCAGCATGCGGGTTTCGACCCGTCGCCCGCCGAAGGCGAACTCCTTCCAGAAGCGCGTGCCGACGGGGAAGTCCCAGTGGTTCACGTCGCGGGTGTCGATGGCCGTGCCTTCGGGCAGGCGCACCCACCGGCGCTTTGCCGCGCCGTCGCTCCACAGCGGGTACTGGGGGGCGAAGCGGCGGACACGCGCGTCGATCGTCAGCGTCCCGGCGTCGGCGTAGAGGCCGGTGTCGGAGAGGCGGTGCGGCAGGACGAAGGCGCCGCCGGCCGCGGTGGCGCTGGCGCCGACCTCGCGGCCGGTCACGGCGCCGACGAGCACCACCGCGCCGGCCGCGAGGACGATCCAGCCGCGGCGTCCCGTCACTGCGCCGTCTCCGGCGGGTCGATCGGCTGCGGCACGCGGTTCTTCACCGGCGGCAGCGACCGCAGGTAGGCCCACAGCGCCTTGATCTCGGGGTCGGTCAGGGCGCCGACCATGAAGTAGGGCATCGGCGGCAGCACCGGCCGGCCCTTGCCCTGGTGCTTGCCGGTTCGCATGGTGGCGATGAACTGCTCCTCGGTCCAGTCGCCCAGGCCGGTCTCCCTGTCGGGGGTCAGGTTGGCGGTGAAGCTGACGCCCCACGGTCCCGCCCACGCGGTGTTGGTCGCCGACAGCGAGCCGATCCACGGCCCCTCGGGCACGGCCGGCGGTGGCGGCATCACCAGGTCCTCGGGGTGGCCGGTGAGGGCCCGCGTCATGTCCATCTCGGGTCCCTTGGGCCCCATCTTCCACGGCGTGTGGCAGTCGTTGCAGCCCATCGACCGCACCAGGTAGGCCCCCAGCTCCACCGGGTTGGAGACGGCGTCGGGGTTGCGGGCCGGGGCCTGCGAGCCGGCATTGGCGATGAAGCCGGCGAGGGTGATGGCGCTGGCGGTGAGGGCGAGGGTGGCGAGTCGATTCGGTCGCATCTTCAGTCTCCTGGCTGCGTGAGACGAGAGGATCGCCGAGGCGTTCGCCGGCCGGTCGCTAAGTGTTCCCTACCGCACCCTAAGAGTTCCCTAACTGCTAGAATGCGCCTGTTTTCGATGCTCGACGACGACCTCACCGCGTTCCTGCAGCAGGGCGTGGCGATCAACATCGGCACCCGGAACTCGCGCCTGGAACCGGCGGCGTGCTACGTCGGGGCGGCGCTGGTCGACGACGATCGGCGGCACGTCACCGTGTTCGTGCCGACCGTCGGCGCCGATCGCGTGCTTGCCGATCTGGAGGCCAACGGCCAGGCGGCGCTGGTGTTCGCCCGACCGGAGGACGACCGCGCCTGCCAGGTGAAGGGCACGTTCGTCAGCGCCCGTGCGGCCACCGACGACGAAGCGGCGCTCGTCGACGGCCAGTACCGCGGCTTTCTCCGTCAGCTCGAGATCATCGGCATGCCGGGCGAGTCGTCGCGGTCGTGGGTCGTGTGGCCGGCGGTGGCGGTGCGACTGCGGGTCACCGCGGTCTTCGACCAGACCCCCGGACCCAAGGCCGGGGCCGTGATCGTATGAGCCTGGGTCTCGACCGGCTGGCCTCGTGCTTCCAGGGGCTGATCCCGGCCACGCTCTACACCTGTTCGTCGGACGGCGTGCCCAACGCCGCCTATCTGAGCCACGTCGACTACGTCGATCCCAGCCACGTCGCGCTGTCGTTCCAGTTCTTCAACAAGAGCCGGCGCAACGTCGCCGAGAATCCGCGGGCGCTGGTTCGGGTCGTCGATCCCGACTCGCAGCAGGGCTGGGAGCTCGACCTCACGCTCGAACGCTCGGAGACCAGCGGGCCGATCTTCGATCGCATGGCGCTGCGCATCGAGGCGATCGCGTCGTACTGCGGCATGAAAGGCATCTTCAGGCTGCGGGCCGCCGACATCTACGAGGTGCTGGCGATCCGCCGCGTGCCCGAACAGCCCGGCGCGGCCGGCGCCGAAGCCCGCCGGGCTCCGGATCCGGTGTTCACCATGCAGGCGCTCCAGGACCTCGCCGTGCGGCTCCACGGCGCCGACGGGCTCGACACCGTCCTCGACTCGATCCTCTGCGGGCTCGACGAGTTCTTCGGCTTCCAGCACGCGATGATCCTGGTGCCCGGCGAGCAGCCGCAGACGCTGGTCGCCATCGCCTCGCACGGCTACCCCCAGGGCGGCGCCGGCGCCGAGGCGCGCTTCGGCGAGGGCATCACCGGGATGGTCGCCGAGGCCCGCAAGCCGATCCGCATCTCCGGCCTCATGCGCGGCATGCTCTACGCCTACGCCGCCCGCGGCCGCGCCGAGGCGCACGGGTTGTGCCCCGAGGAACTGCGCATCCCGCTGCCCGGGCTGCGCAGTCCGGCCAGTCAGCTGGGCGTGCCGCTGCTCGCCCGCGGCGAGTTGGTCGGCGTGCTGGTGCTCGAGAGCGAGGCGCCGTACCGGTTCTTCGAAGAGGATCGCGCCACCATCGAGCTTCTCGGCTCCTATCTGGCGCTGGCCATCCAGAACGCCATGTTGCAGGAAGCCAGCGACGGGGCGGCCGATGCCCGCCTCGCCGCGACTCCGCCGCCGCCGCCGTCACCGGTCGCCGGCGGTCGGCCGCGCCACGAGGTGGCGTTCTACCAGGCCGACGACTGCGTGCTGGTCGACGGCGAGTACCTGATCCGCGGGCTGCCGGCGCGCATCCTCTGGAAGCTGCTCTCGATCCACCGCGCCGAGGGCCGCGTCGAGTTCACCAACCGCGAGCTGCGCCTCGACAAGTCGCTGCAGTTGCCGGAGTACAAGGACAACCTCGAGACGCGGCTGCTCCTGCTGCGTCGTCGGCTCGACGAGAAGTGTCCCGACATCCGCCTGGTACCACAGGCGCGTGGCCGGTTCGCGCTGGTGGTGGCCAGCGAGTTGTCGCTGGCCGCCCGCCCCTGATCAGAATCTGCAGCTAGTCTGGTCCGGCCCCGAAAGGGGTCAGACCCCTATTCAAGCCGGAGCTGGAATAGGGTCTGACCCCTGTCAGGCCGACTCGCGGGTGATCCAGCGCGGCACGGCCGGCAGTTCGACGCCGGCCAGCCGGTCGAGCAGCGCGACGGGATCGGCGCTGGCGGACAGGATGGCTCGCGTCTCCGGCTTGATGAAGCCTTCGGCCCAGGCGCCGTCGAGGAAGCGCAGCAGGTCGTCGTAGAAGCCGGCGACGTTCAGCAGGCCGCAGGGCTTGGCGTGCAGCCCGAGCTGGGTCCAGGTGATCGCCTCGAACAGCTCCTCGAAGGTGCCGATGCCGCCCGGCAGGGCGACGAACGCGTCGGCGAGCGCCGCCATCTGCGCCTTGCGCTCGTGCATCGAGTCGACGACGTGCAACGTCGTGACCCCGCGGTGGCCGATCTCACGCGCCATGAGGCCGTGCGGGATCACGCCGATCACCTCGCCGCCGGCCGCCAGCACCGCGTCGGCCACCACGCCCATCAGGCCGACGTTGCCGCCGCCGTAGACCAGCCCCAGCCCGCGCTCGGCCAGGAGCCGGCCGAGTGCCCGGGCGGCCTCGGCGTACGCCGGCCGCGCGCCGTGGCTCGACCCGCAGAAGACGCAGACCCGTCGCATGGCGGCGACAGGATATCAGCCGACGGCCGCGCCCGGCCGCGGGCCGCCCGTCGTCGCGGCGCTCAGCGCAGCGCCAGGGTCTCGACCGACGACTTCAAGTCGGCCAGGTCGCGGGCGAGGACGTCGCGGACCTTGTCGGCGATCGCCCACTCCAGCGGCGCCAGCAGCCCCGGCGGCAGGCCGGGGCCGTTCATGCCGAACTCGACGCCCACCCGGGTGCCGGACGGTGTCGGCTCGAACGAGAACGCGGTGTCGATGCGCGCGCCGCCCTTGTGGTGGGTGATGGTGTAGCCGCGGTTCTTCTCGAACGCCGTGACCTCCATCTCGGCGTCGTCCGCGCGCCCGAGCACCGTACGGGTCTCGATCCACCGGGTGCCGAGGCCGAAACCGGTGGCTGTCAGCAGCTTGATGTCGCTGATGCCGCCGACCCGATCCTTCGCGTGTGCGATGTCGGTGAATCGCTCGAACACGACCTCGACGGGCGCGCCGATGTCGCTGGAAACCTTGACCGTGGCCATGACCGCCCTCCCGAAGGCGCCGCCGTCCGCCCGGCATGGGCAGCCGCTGCCGGGACAGAGGGCAGATTGCGTGCCAGCCGCCGGCGCGCCCGACGTCGGGGCAGGGCATCGCCGCCGGCCCGGCCGAAGCGGAAACCTCCGCGGCCGTGGGAACTCTCGCGCGCTGGGAGGACCGATGCGTTGGGCAGTTGTCAGAGGAGGGCCGCCATGCTCGCTGCCGCCTCTGCGAGGTGGTCGAGGTGCAGCGCCAGCATCCCGGCGGTCGGGTACGCCGGCGTTCCGCGCCCCGACACGGATCCGTCACCGAGGCCGGCGTAGTCGAACCGCCAGACGCTCAGCTGCTGCCGCCCAACGTGTCGCCCGTCCTTGATCATGTCGCCGCACGAGACGGTCTCGGGCCAGAAGCCCGCCTTGCGCAGCACGCGAACGGAGGCCTCATGCCCGTGCGCCACCCGTGCGACGATTCGCTGCAGCGACGGCCGCTGGGCGAACGCGTCAGCCGTCAGCCGGACGACCGCATCGGTGGCGATGCCCAGACCCCAATATGCGGGGCCGAGCCAGTAGCTGATCTCCGCGGCGTCTGCGAACGGCGTGGCGTCGAACTGCAGACGCACCTGCCCAGCCACGCCCGCGGCGGTATCGATGGCGCGGACGAGATGACGGTCCGGTGCGCCGTTGGCGATCGAGATGAGCTGCCCTGCCATCGCCGCGTCAATCCGGTTCGGTTGCGCTTCGGGCAGAAAGCTCCAGACGCGCGTGTCGTCGAGGAGCGCGGCGAGTGTCGGCGCATCGTCGGGCCGCCATGGCCTGAGCACGGACCGCGAGGCGGCGGCGCTCAGCCGCCGTGCGAGTCGCCGCCGGCTTGCCGAACGATCGAGAAGGACTTCCGCCAGCTCGGCGGCGCGATGCTGGAGGGCGTCGACCAGCCATGCCTCGTCGCGCGATGCGGCAGGCCCGAATGCGTAGCGAGCGCAGAGCTCGGGAAGACGCCACAAGCGCTCTCGCGCGGCCTCCGCGTCGCCCTCCTCACGGAGTATCGCGTCGGCAAGACGTTCGAAGATCTCGCTGGTCACATCCCGGTGAGAACAGCTGACGCTGAGGGAAGCTGGACTCGTCATCATCGCTCCAGGCTGATCGCGCGCATGCTAGCATGGGCGGCCGACGCCTCAGCGAAGTCTGGGCGGGGCTCGACTACTCGTCGTGATCGCCGGAGCCCGCCGTGCGGTTCAGCCGGTGAACTTGTAGCCCAGGCCGTGCACGGTCACGATGAGCTGCGGCACCTTGGGGTTCGGCTCGAGCTTCTGCCGCAGCCACGCCACGTGCACGTCCACGGTGCGCGTCGACGGCGTGTTCTGGTAGCCCCATACCTGGTGCAGCAGCTCGTCGCGCGAGACGGTGGCGCCGCGATGTTCGAGGAAGTAGCGCAGCAGCTGGAATTCCTTGGCCGAGAGCTCCACCGGCTCGCCGTCGCGGGTCACCTCGGCCTTGCGGACGTCCATCACGAACTGGTGGAACACGTAGCGAGCCCCGCCGCTCGTCCCGGCGGGCGCCGCCAGCGATGCCGCCGGGGCCCGGCGGAGCAGCGCCTCGATGCGCGCCAGCAGCTCGATCGGCTCGAACGGCTTGGTCAGGTAGTCGTCGGCGCCCAGCTTCAACCCGACCACTCGATCGACGACCTGGCCGCGCGCCGTGAGCATCAGGATCGGCGTGGCGATGCCGCGCTGGCGCAGCGTCCGACAGACGTCGAAGCCGTCGCGCCGCGGCAGCATCACGTCGAGGACGATGAGGTCGAAAGGCTCGGTGGTGGCGCGGGCGAGGCCGAGCTCGCCGTCGCCGGCAGTCTCCACCGCGTAGCCCTCGGCGATCAGCCGGTCGCTCAGCGTCAGCTGGAGGCCGGGTTCGTCCTCGACCAGGAGCAGGCGTCCGTCGGCCACGGGGCGGCTACGCCGATGTCGCGGCGCGGGCGCCGCCGGGCTCGATCGCGCCGGCGGTGGCGGCGGCCCCGGCGCCCGCCGTGGCGGCCGGCAGGCAGATCGTGAAGGTGCTGCCGCGGCCGGGCTCGCTGTCGATCTCCACCCGGCCGGCGTGGGCGTCGACGATCCGCCGCACCAGGCTCAATCCCAGGCCGCTGCCCTGGATCTGATCGGCGATGGCCTGGCGGCCGCGGTAGAACGGCTCGAAGACGCGGCGGCGTTCCTCGGCGTCGAGGCCGGCGCCGTGGTCGTCGACGGCGATGTGCACCTCGGGCCGGCCGGCGCGGTGGGCGCCGCCGACGCGGACCCGCACCCAGCGGTCGGCGCCGGCGTACTTCACGGCGTTGCCGACCAGGTTCTGCACCGCCGACTGCAACGACGGCCCGTCGCCGACGAGCGGCGGCAGGTCGGCGCCGATCTCCACCTGGACGTCGACGCCGGCGCGCTCGGCGTCGAGCGCGGTGCGGCGGACCGCCTCGCGCACCAGTTCGGCGGCCGACAGCGGCGACATCGGCAGCGGCCGGCCCGATCCCAGCCCGGCCAGCTGCAGCACCCGTTCGACGGTCTCGCCGAGCCGGCGCGCCTCGGTCTGGATGGTGGAACCGTAGCGCTTGACCCGGGACGGATCGCCGACCACGCCGTCGGCGAGGTTGCCGGCGGCCGAGTGGATCACCGCGACCGGCGTGCGCAGTTCGTGCGACACCGCCGCCACGAACTCCATCTGCTGGCGGGCCAGCGCGTGCGAGCGGCGGGCCGAGACGGCGATGAGGGCGACGGCGACGCCGAGCAGGGCCAGCACGCCGCCGCTGAGGGCGAGGTTGCGGCGCCGCGACGCCGTCACCGCCGCTTCGAGCGAGCCGGCCCGGTGGGCAACGCGCAACGTCCAGTGGCCGTGCGGGTGCTGCAGCGTGCGGGTGCGGATGCTGCGTTCGCCGTCGCGGTCGCGCATCTCGATCACGTTCACCACCGCTCCGCCGGCGGGCTCGCGATCGGGCGGCGGCGGGGGCGGCAGGGCTTCGACACGGGTCTCGACGTTGCGGCCGTTGGCGGCGGCGCGGGCGAAGACCATCATCGGCCCGACGCGGGGCTGGAAGAACGTCGTCGTCAGGTCGGGCGCCGCGGCGGTGGCGCCGGCCGCACCCGGCTCCGACTCGAACACCGTGCGGCCACCCTCGCGGGTCACGATCGCGACGCGGTAGTCGGACGAGTCCGGAAAGTGTTCCGCGACGAGCGCCGGCAGCCGGGTGGCGACCAGCTCGTCGAGGTTGAGGCCGACCACCGTGTAGCCGCGCATGTGCACGTCGGTGAAGAAGCGGTCGCGGGAGCCGTCGCGTGGCAGCGACACGCGGACGATCGGCATGACCAGGGTGCGCTCGTCACCGAGCCCGGCGGACGCCGCCATGAGCTCGCGGGGGCCGTCGCCGCGCCGGCGCATGGGCTCGTCGAGCGCCTTCTGCAGCTGTCCGCGCAGCGTCCCGAGGGTCGCGGGCCAGTCCACCTCGTCGAAGGTGCGGCTCGCCGGCCGCCATTGCCGCAGGATCAGCCGATCGTCGCTGTTCCGGTCGGGCCGGCCCTCGATCGACTCCACGAACCACACGCCGCGAATCAGCCCGGGCGGCTGATTGGCCGTGGCCGCGGCGTAGCGCAGCGCATAGGCGTCCCAGTCCCGGCGCTCGACCATCGCGCCGTCGAGCTGCAGGCTGCCGCCGAGCCGCGACAGCTCGTTGTCCACCGCCGAGGTGAACTGCGCCGCAGCGGTGCGCAGCGTCCGCTCGCGCCGTTCACGGTCGGCGGTGGCCAGCTGCGTGACCCAGTCGTACTGCATCCAGGCCAGCGCCGGCAGCAGCACGGCGACCGCTGCCGCCAGCCACGTCGTGCCGCCGATGCGCCGCGGATGACGCCTCATGGGCCGGAGTGTAGCACGCGAAAATCGCGGGAAAATGGCCGGTTTTCGCCTTTTTACATCCTTAACAAACCCTTTGCCGAGGCTTAACGTCGATCGCTCGCGCGGCCCCGTCAAAATGAAGCGACAGGACGCGAGGCGACGCCGAAGGCGAGCGAGCGTCTCGCCGGAGCCGCGTCGCGGCGAAGGCGGACGAGGGAGGACGCGATGAGAGCGTGGATGGCGATGGCAGCGACGATGGCGGTGGGGGTAGGCGTGCCGGGCACGGATCGCGTCGTGCCGCTGCCGGTGTACGCGGCCGAGCAGGCCGCCGATCAGGCGGCCACGGTGCTGGCCGACATGCGCCAGGCGCTCGGCGGCGCCAGGCTCGACCAGGCGAAGGCGGTCAGCCTCGAGGGGCCGTTCCGTCGCGAGATGGGCGAGCGCCGCCTCGAAGGCACCGTCATCCTCACCCTGCAGGGCCCCGACAAGATGCACCGCTCCGAGGACACCGAGTTCCCCGGCGGCATGTCGGTGGAGCGGATCACCGCCGTCGACGGCGCGACGTCGTGGGAGGACACCCAGAACCGCGGCGGCATGGGTGGCGGGCGCATGCAGATGATCATGCGCGGGCCCGGCGGCGCCGAACTCGACGAGGCGGCCCGCGAGAAGATGCGCACCACCCGGCTCACCGTCGAGATGCAGCGCTGGATGTTCGCGCTGCTCGCCGCGCCGGCCGGCGAGGTGACCTACGCCGGTGCGGCCGAGTCTCCCGACGGCCGGGCCGACGTGCTGGAGATCAAGGACGTGCGCGGTCAGCCGCTGCGGCTCTTCGTGGACGCGCAGACGCACCTGCCGCTGATGCTCACCTACGAGGAGGTGCGGCCGCGCATGATGATCCAGGGCGGCGGCCCGGGCGGCCCCGGCGGGCGCCGTGGCCCGGGCGCTGGCGGCGGTGGCGGCGCTGGCGGCGGTGGCGGCCAGCGGCCCACCGAGGAGCAGATCCGCGAGCGGATCGCATCGATGCCGCCGCCGACGCCCAGCCCGGTGCGAATGACCTTCGCCGACTACACCACCGTCGACGGCGTCAAGTTCCCGAAGCAGATCGCCCTGTCGATCGACGGCCGTCCGGCCGAGGACTGGACGATCGAGACGATCAAGGTCAACCCGTCGCTGAAGGCCGACTTCTTCACCAAGAAGTAGGCGCGACGCCATCGCGCACAGGAACCGGAGCCGGAGATGCGGAGACGTGGGTCGTGGATCGTGGCGGTCGTCGCCGCCGCGCTGGTCGCGGCGGCGGCACCCGCCGTCGCGCAGGAGCGCGGCACCTTGCGGGTCACCGTCCTGGACGAGACCGCGGCGGTGCTGCCCGGAGCCAGCGTGGTCCTGGTCGGGCCCGACGGCGTCGAGCAGCCGCTCGCCGTCGACCAGCGCGGCGTCGCCACGGCGACCGATCTCGTGCCGGGGCCCTACGAGGTGCGTGCGGCGATGGACGCCTTCCGCCCGACCAGCCGCACGGTCACCGTCCGCCGTGGCACCAACCAGGTGACCGTCACACTGCCCCTCGCCATCAAGGAGGAGGTGACCGTCAGCGAGGTGGACGCGTCGGAGCGGCGCGACAACGGCTTCACGACCACGCTCACGCAGGAGGAGATCGACGCCCTGTCCGACGATCCCGACGAGATGGCGGACCAGCTGGCGCAGATGGCCGGCCCGGGCGCGCAGATCTTCGTCGACGGCTTCCGCGGCGGCCGCCTGCCGCCCAAGGACCAGATCCAGCAGATCCGCTTCCGCAGCAACTCCTTCGCCGCCGAGTACCACGACGCCGGCATGGTGCGCGTCGAGGTCATCACCAAGCCGGGCATGGGCGCGTGGCGCAGCCGGCTGAGCGTGGGTTTCCGCGACGAGTCGATGAACGCCACCAACGCGTTCGCCTCGAGCCGGCCGCCCGAGCAGGTCAAGCGGGTGCAGCTGAGCACCCAGGGCCCGATCGTCAAGGGCAGGACCAGCGTCAGCTTCTCGGTCGAGGGCAACGCCTCCTACGACTCCCAGACGGTGGTGGCGGCGACACCGGGGGGCGACGTCCGCGATCAGATCCGCCGGCCCAACGACGTCGTCAACGCCTCGATCCGGGTCGAGCAGGCCCTCGGCGCCGGCAACGCCCTGCGTGCCGAGTACCAGCGCCGCAGCCAGGACCGCCACAACCTCGGCGTCGGCGACTTCGACCTGCTCGAGCGCGCCTATGCTACCGACAGCGTCACCGACACCCTGCGGCTGCGCAACACCCGGGTGATCAACAAGAGCATGTTCTCGGAGATCAAGGTCGAGTTCGTGCAGACCACCACCGAGAACACGTCGCTGAACACCGACCCGACGCTGCGCGTCCTCGACGCCTTCACCGGCGGCGGCGCCGGGCAGTCGGGCACCCGCGAGGGTCGCCAGCTCGTCGTCGACGGCAGCCTCGACTTCACCGTCCGCAAGCACGCCCTGCGCACCGGCCTGCTCGTCGAGGCCGGCCAGTGGGACAGCACCCAGCAGACCAACGCCAACGGCACCTACACCTTCTCGAGCCTGGCCGACTTCGCGGCCGGCATCGCCCGCACCTTCCAGCGCCGCGTCGGCGATCCGCTGGTCAGCTACTCGCAGTACGAGGCCGGCTGGTACCTGCAGGACGACTTCCGCCTGACCCGCAACCTGCAGGTGAGCCTCGGCCTGCGCCAGGAGCTCCAGACCAACCTGGACGACAAGTGGAACCTGGCGCCGCGGGCCGCCTTCACGTGGACCGTGGCCAGGACCAACGTCCGCGGCGGCTGGGGCCTGTTCTACGACTGGTTCGAGAGCAACGTCTACGAGCAGACGCTGCGCGTCGACGGGGTGCGGCAGTACGACGAGATCGTCCTCAATCCGACCTATCCGCTCACCGCCGGGTCGAGCGGCACGGCGCTGCCGGCCAGCCGGATCCAGGCCGCCGATCGGCTCGACCAGCCGCTGGTGCAGCAGGCGTCGATCGGGTTCGACAAGAACCTCACCGAGACCGTCGGGCTGCGCGCCGACTACATGTTCACCCGCGGCTACAACATGCTGCGCTCGGTGAACGTCAACGCCCCCGTGGACGGGGTGCGACCCGATCCGACGGTGGGCAACGTCAGCGAGATCACCTCGACGGGCAAACGGGCCCAGGACCGCATCACGGTCGGGCTCAACTGGCGGATCCCGTCGCGGCGGATTTTCACCAACCTGATGTACCAGTACGCCAACACCCGCAACTTCGCCGATTCGATCCTCAGCCTGCCGTCGGACTCGACCAACCCCGACGCCGACTGGGGACCGTCGTCCGACGACATCCGCCACCGCCTGTTCGCCATGGCCAACGTCCCGCTGCCCTACAACGTGCGGGTCGGGCTGAACGTCCGGTGGCTGTCCGGGCGGCCCTACAACGTGACCACCGGGCTCGACGACAACGGCGACACGGTGTTCAACGACCGGCCGGCGGGCGTCAGCCGCAACAGCGAACGCGGGGCCGGCCAGATCACCGCCGACCTGCGTCTGACCAAGTCGTTCAACCTCGGCGGGCTGCTCAGTGGCGGGCCCGAGGGCGTGCCGATGGGCACGCCGCCACCGCCGGGCGGCGCCGCGTTGCAGCGCGGTCCCGGCGGTCCCGGGGGCGGCGGTGGCGACGGCCCGCAGATGTTCATCATGGAAGGGTCGAACTCGCGCTACCGTCTCGACCTCTACGTGAGTGCGCAGAATCTCTTCAACCGCACCAACTACAACACCTTCGTCGGCAACCGGCTGTCGCCCTTCTTCGGCACGGCGACCTCGGCGGCGCCGGCGCGGCGGGTGGAGGTCGGCGCCACAATCTCCTTCTAGGAGATCGTGGCTCCGGCAGCGGCTAGGGGCTAGCGGCTAGCGGCTAGACCCTCACGCTGCCGATGTCACGCCGCTGCCGCCACCTTGGTTGAACTGCCGCGGTTCAGCCCTTGCCTGTAGCAGGATCCTTTCTCACTAGCCGCTAGCCGCTAGCCGCTGGCCGCTGGTACATTACGGAGCGTGAGCGACGTCCTGGTCATCGGCGCCGGCGTCGTCGGCTGTGCGGCGGCGTTCGAATTGGCCGAAGCCGGGGCGACGGTTCGGGTCGTGGACGCCCGGGTCCCCGGCGCGGGAGCGTCGCAGGCGTCGGCGGGCGTATTGGCCCCGTCGATTGAAGGGCACGGTTCGCCGGTGCTGCGGGCCCTCGGCCGGCGATCGCTCGATCTGTATCCGGCGTTCGTCGAGCGGGTGGCCGCCGCGTCGGGCCAGGCGGTGGAGTTCCAGCGGCTCGGCACGCTCGAAGTCGCCGTGACGCCGGAGGAGCGCGACCGTCTCGAGCGGCCGTCGCCGGAGCTGGCCGCGGAGGGCGTCGACAGCCAGTGGCTCGACGCCGCCGCCCTCGCCGACCGCGAACCTCACCTGGGCGGGCACGTGCTCGGCGGCCGGCTGATGCCCGCCCACGCCGCGGTCCACGTCCCGGCGCTCACCGCGGCGCTGGTCGCCGCTCTGGCCCGGCGAGGAATCGAGGTGGCCACCGGCGTGGCGGTGACCCGGCTGTCGGCCGACGGAGACGAGGTCGTCGTGCACGCCGGCGAGACCGCACTGCGGGCCCGTCACGTCGTGATGGCGGTGGGGAGCTGGGCGGCCGGCCTCGTGCCGCCGGGCTGCAGCCCGCTGCCGGTGCGGCCGATCCGCGGCCAGCTGCTCCACCTCGCCGCGCCGCCGGGCACGCTGCGCCACGTCGTCTGGGGCGCCGACGTCTACCTGGTGCCGTGGGCCGACGGGACGATCTTCGCCGGCGCCACCTCCGAGGACGTCGGCTTCGACGAACGGACGACCGCCAGCGGCGTCGCCGGGCTCCTCGACGCCGCCATCGCGCTGGTGCCCGGCCTGGCCGGTGCCAGCTTCCTGGAGGCGCGCCGCGGGTTGCGGCCGGCCTCGCCCGACGAACTGCCCTACGTCGGCCCATCGGCGGTGATTCCGGGCCTGGTCTACGCCTGCGGCCATTACCGCAATGGCGCCCTGCTGGCGCCGCTGACCGCGGCCCTGGTGGCCGGCGTCGTCACCGGCGCGCCACCCGATGCGGCGCTGACCGCCCTGACGCCGGCCCGGGCGGGGCGGTTGTAGACTGCCGCCATGGGTACCGGGCTGCTGCCGGACGCCGAGATCGCCGCCAGGCTCGAGGCGTTGCCCGGCTGGCGCCGCGCCGGATCGGCGATCCTCAAGGAGTTCACCTTCAGCGGGTTCCCCGCCGCGGTGGCGTTCGTGACCCGGCTGGTCGGCCCCAGCGAGGCCGCCGACCATCACCCGGACCTCGCGATTCATTACCGCCGCGTGGTCGTCACCTTCACCACGCACAGCGCCGGCGGGCTCACCGCCAAGGATTTCTCCGGCGCCGCCGCCGCCGAGGCGGTCGCGGACCCGCGGTGAAGCTCAAGAAGCACTACTCGTCGCGCGAGGTGGCGGCGCAGACCGGGCTGACCGCCAAGCAGCTCCAGTGGTGGGATCGCCGTGGCCTCTTCGCGCCGTCGATCCCGACCCACCGCACCGAAGCCGGCGGATTCACCGAGCGCCGCTACACCACCGTGGAACTGCTCGAGCTCATGGTGCTGGCCGACCTGCGGCGGCGCGGGTTCTCGCTGGCGCGCATCCGTCGCCTGCTCCAGGTGCTGCGCAGTCGCTTCAAGGTGCGCCTGTTCGAAGCCATCGAGGGTGGCGGCCCGGTGACGCTTTTCATCGACGGCGAGGACATCTACGCCCGCACCGAGTCGGGTGAGTACTACAACGTGCTCGACAACCCGCGCCAGCCGCTGCTCGTCCTCGGCCAGGAGCCGCGGCTGCGGCAGGTCACGGCGCGCGAACACCACGCGCGGCCCAAGGCCGCCGCGCCGCGCGGGCGGGCGCGCGGCGCCGCTGCCGCAGGTTCGTGACGCCGCCGTCGGCCCACCGCCGCGTCCTGGGCGAGTGGACGCTCGTCACCGTCGTCGTCGCGGTGGCCACGGTGGCGGCGACCTGGCCGCTGGCCGCCAGCCCGTGGCTGGTGCCGGCCCACCAGGATCCGCTGTTCTCGTCGTGGCGGCTCTACCAGTGGGCGCGGAACCTGATCGGCGACGGTCCAGGGGGGCTCTTCGACGGCAACATCTTCACGCCGGCCCGCGACGTGCTGCTGTTCTCCGACGCCATTCCGCTCCAGGCGCTGGTCGCCGCGCCGTGGCTGTGGCTGGGCACGCCGGTGGTGGTCGTCTACAACGCGCTGGTGTGGGCCTCGTTCCTCACCGCCGGACTGGCCACCTACGCCTGTGCCCGGGCCATCAGCGGCAGCCGATTCGGGGCGCTGGTCGCGGCGGTGATCTTCAGCGCGGCGCCGAGCCGGCTGGAACACGTGATGCACCTGGAGCTGCTGTGGACGGCGGGCATGCCGCTGGCGGTGCTCGGCGGCGTGTGGATCCTCGGCGGCGATGACCGTGGCCCACGGCTGGCCGGCCTGGCGATCGCCGGGCAGTTCCTCACCTGCATCTACTACGGCGTGTTCCTGCTCGTCGTCTGGCCGGTCGTCGTCGGCGCCGAATGGCTGCGGAGCCGGACGCCTCTGTCGCGGGCGATGCTGGTCCGCAGCGCTGGATGGCTGGCCGCGACCATCGCCGTCGCCGCCCTCTACGCCGTGCCCTACCAGCGGGCGCGGGCCGTGGTCGGCGACCGGCCGGACTTCGAGGTCGAGTACTACAGCGCCGTCCTGCCCAGCTACGCGTCGTTCCCGCCATCGAACCTGGCCTGGGGCTGGAGCGCGATCCCCGACGACGCCGAACGGCGCCTCGCGCCGGGCGTCCTCGCCTCGGGGCTGGCGGTGTCGGCCGTCCTCGCCGCGACCCAGCCGTGGACGCTGGCCCTGGCGGCGGGCGGCGCGGTGGCCATCGACGCCTCGCTCGGCGCCAACGGCTGGACCTATCTGCCGATGCGCCGGCTGCTGCCGCCGTTTCGCGGGCTGCGCGTCCCGGCCCGCTTCGGGATGGTGGCGCTGCTCTGCGTGGCGCTGCTGGCGGCGATCGCCGGCGCCCATCTCGCGCGCCAGCTCGCTACCTGGCGCCTGGCGCCGCTGGCCGGCGCGCTCGTCCTCGCCGGACTGGTCGCCGAGTACGCCAGCCTCCACCCGGTGCGCGCGATGCCGCCACGGCCGCCGCCGGTCTACGAGTGGCTGGCCACGCTGCCGCCGGCGATCGTGGTCCACGCGCCGTTGCCGACGCCGCAGACGCTGCCGGGACCCGAGGCCGACTTCCAGTACTTCGCGCAGTACCATCCGCACCGGCTGCTGAACGGCAACAGCGGCTTCTACCCGCCGAACTACATCGGGCTCCTCGACCGCAGCCGGGGGTTTCCGGATGTCCACGCCGTGACGGCGATGCGCGCCGCCGGCGCCGAGTACCTGCTGGTGCACGCCGGCTACTTCCGGTCGCCCGAAGCGTTCGTGGAGGTGGCGACCGTGCTGGAGACCGCGCCCGGTGTGATGCCGCTCACGACGTCCGAGGACGAGGCCGGGGTCGTGCGCGTCTACCGACTCGAGCCCCTGGACTGAGACGTCCGCCCTTCGCGCTGGGCGCTCCGGCGAGGTCAGCGCGGGCGGATCGGGAACACCTTCTCCAGATCGTCGCCGGGGCGGGGGATGACGTGCACGCCGACCAGTTCGCCGACCCGCCGCGCCGCCGCGGCGCCGGCATCGGTGGCCGCCTTCACCGAGCCGACGTCGCCACGGACGATGGCGGTGACCAGGCCGGCATCGACCTTCTGCCAGCCGACGAAGACGACGTTGGCGGTCTTCAGCATGGCGTCGGCGGCTTCGACCATGCCGACCAGGCCGCGCGTCTCGACCATGCCGAGCGCGTCCCCCACCTCCGTTGCCGCGTTCGCGTCCGCTGCCTTGGTCGCCATGCCTGGTCGCCGTCCTAACTCACCTTGCCGCGCGCCGCGATCGGCAGCGCATCCACCACCCGGCCGCCGTCGACGAGCCACGCCTGGTCCGCCAGGTTGGACACGACGCAGGCGTGGTTGGGCAGCACGCGGACGCGATCGCCGGGCCGCAACGCCGCTCCGCCCGGTCGCACGCGAACGGTGGCATGTTCCTCCGAGAGTCGCTCGACGTGCAAGTGCGGATCGGGCTGGTCGCCGGCGATCGGCACCAGCGACCGGTAGACCTCGCCGTGGCCGGCGGCGGCGGCAAAGCCGCGCGCGGCGTCGGCGGCCAGGGTCTTGCTGCCGCAGTCCAGGACCAGGCGATCGGCGGCCGTCGCGCTCACCACCGTCGCCAGCACGGTGAGCGCGCAGTCGTCGCGCGTGGCGGCACCGAGTCCGACCATCGTGCGATCGAGGTAGACGTAGTTGCCGGGGCGGAACTCGGTGAGCGTGCCCGGCGCGGCCGCCAGCGAGAAGCGGGCCGGGGGCGTCGCTCCGGCGCTCACTTCCAAGGTCGCCAGTCCGGCGCCGCGCGCCGCCGTGGCCAGGGCGGCGAGCGCGTCGCGTTCGTCGTCGGCCATCTGCCGCAGCTCCGCCTCCGAGTGCGCATGGTAGGTGTGGCCGGCGTGGCTGAGCAGGCCAAGCAGGCGCAGCCCTGGCAGGGCGTCCACCGCGCGCAGGAACGGCACCGCGCTGGCCGGGTCCGGCGCGATGCCGCAGCGATGGAAGCCGACGTCCACCTTCACCAGGACCTCGGCGCGCTGCCCGGCCGCGTGCATCGCCTCGGACCAGCCCCGCGCCACCTCCAGGTCGTCGACGATGAACGACAGCCGGGTCCGCTGCTGCAGGGCCAGGACCCGCGCCGCCAGCGTCGGCTGCAGCGGGTAGGGCAGGCGGATGTCGCGGATGCCGTGCGCGGCGAAGACCTCGGCTTCGCCCAGCTTGGCGCAGCAGATGCCGACGGCGCCGGCGGCCGTCTGCCGGGCCGCGACCAGCGGGCTCTTGTGGGTCTTGGCGTGCGGGCGCAGGACGACGCCGGCGGCGGTGGCGGCGGCCTGCATGCGGGCGATGTTGGCGGCCAGGCGTGGCGCCTCCACCAGCACCGCCGGCGTCGGCAACTCGTCGAGGGTCACCGGGCGATCATACGCGGCCTGGTGAAGTAACCTTCTGGCGGCAGCGGCCGCCGCCGGCCGTTATCGCTCATCCAACCCGATGGCCTTGTCCCTGGCCGCCGCCTCCGGCGGCGTACTCGATCAGATCCTGCGCGAGACCTACCCGGTGTGGGGAGAGGGCCTGTCCTTCGACGCCTTCCAACGCTACGACGCCGGGCTGCGCCGCACCGCCTGGGGCCAGTCGCATCGCGAACGGGTCGTGCTGCTCGATGGCACCCGGCCGCTGGCCAGCGCCACCCGGTTCGACCTCGGGGCCCGCATCGACGGTCGGATTCGCCGGGTGCTGGGCCTCGGCGCGCTGTTCACGCCGCGCGAGCTGCGTGGCCGCGGCGCCGCGTCGGCGCTGGTTGCGCACCTGGTCGATGCCGCCAACACCGAGGGCTACGAGTTCGTCCTCCTCTTCTCGGAGATCGGACCGGCATTCTACGAGCGGCTGGAGTTCGTGCCGGTGCCGCTCGAGCAGACGGCGCTGGCCGTCGACGTCAAGGGCGGCGGCGCACCGGCGATGCTGGTGCGGGCCGGCGACGACCGCGACATTCCCCACCTCGCCGACCTCGGCGCGGCCCGCGCCGCCGGGGCGCGCTTCGCGCTCGATCGCAGTGAGGACTACATCCGCTACGCGCTCGCCCGCCGGCGCCTGCTGGCCGGCCTCGCGCCGGTCGGCCTCCGCCAGGCCGAGTTCCTGGTGGCCGAAGAGGGCCACATGGCGGTGGCCTACCTGGTCTGCACCATCTCGCACGGACGCTGGACGATCGAGGAGGCCGGCGATCGCGATCCGTCGGGCGCCCGCATCGGCGCCATGCTGCAGGTGATGCTGGCGCGCGAGCCCTCGCTCGACCCGCCGCGCATCGATGCGTGGTGGCCGCACACCCTGACCCCGCCGCAGCTCGACGTCACCGCCCGCCGGCCCACCGACGAGGTGATGATGATCCGCCCGCTGCGCGATCGTACGCTGCCGATGCCGCCGCTGCACGCCGCCGACGTGCTGTGGTGGCGGGGGGATCTCTTCTGACGCTGGTAGCGGCTAGCGGCTAGGGACTAGCGGCTAGGCGGATCACACAGGCACGAAGAGGGCGTCATTTCGCTAGCCACTAGCCGCTAGGCCCTGGGCCAGGCGCTCTCAACGCAGGCGCAACTCCAGGTTCTTGGCTTCGCCCCTCGCCAGCGAGAGCCGCTCCGCGCGGTCGCGAATCAGGGCGAGGAACTCCGGGTCGTTGGCCTGGCCGTCCTCGAGGGCCTGGACGGCGACGATGCGGTAGCTGTCGAAGGGCGGCAGGCCGCTCAACTCGAAGCGGCCGGACGTGTCGGGGCGGGCGGTGCGGATGAAGCGCGACTGCGGCCGCCACAGCGCGTCGTCGTCCGGGAAGACGACCACCGTGGCGTCGAGCACCGCCGCGCCGCGATCGTCACGGACCGCGCCGGAGATCGCCGACGCCGATTGGGTCAGCACCACCCGCAGGCCCGCGACCCGCATCCCGGGCTCGAATGGAATCGGCGTGTCGGTGACGTCGCGGCCGTCGAGCAGGATGCGGTCGAGATACCAACCCGACGGAGCGCTGACCCTCAGGTAGGCGGGGCCGGCCATCCCACGCAACTCGAAGCTGAAGTCGTCCGCTACCGGGCTGCTGGCCCCACCGCCGAACGCCGCTGCCGGTACCGGGTCGGCAGACACGGCCGAGAGTCGCATCTGACCCGGGCGGACCGCCGGTGGCGAGGTGGAGTCGGATTCGATGCGGCCGGTGGCGACCGCCGCGGTCGTCAAGGCGATGGTGACGTTGTCCACGTCGGCGCCGGCGACGACGATCGACGTGCGGCCCACCAGGTCGTCGGTCGGACGGCGACCGCGGCCCACCTGCAGGACGTAGCGACCCGGCGCCAGGCCGCGAATCTCGAACGTGCCGTCGGCGCGCGACTGGCCGGTCCGCACGCTGCCGCCGCCGAGCGGCATCGCCTCGTCGGGAATGGCCATCACCGGGCCGGTCGGCGTCAGGCCGCCGGGGCCGAGGATCCGGCCGCTGACGCGCGCCAGCGGCACCAGCGTCAGGCCGAAGTTCACGCCGGGCAGCTCCTCGCCGAGGTTGACGGTGACGCGCTGGGCGCCGGCGGCGCTCGTCGTGCCCGGGTAGAACGTCGGGGCATAGCCGCTGGCTGTGACGTCGTCGTCCAGGCGCGCCCGCGGCCCGCCGCGATCGTCGCGCAACGTGGCGGTGACGTAGTACTCGCCGGGCGGCAACCCGAACACCCGGTAGCTGCCCTGGTCGTCGGTGCGGTCGCTCTGCCCGGCCGGGCGCAGCTGGCGCGCGCCGTTCACGTAAGCGAAGCGCAGCACCGAGACCTGGGCGCCGGTGAGCGGCTCGCCGAACTCGTCGGAGATGCGCCCGGCGATGACGCTGCCGCGCGGCAGCCCGATCGCCACCTTCTCGAGCGTCTGGCCGGCCGGCAGGTCCACCGGGGTGCCGCGTTCCCCCGGGCGCCGCTGGCCATACTGCAGGGTCACGAAGCCCCCCTTGGAGGCGGTGACGCTGTAGTGCCCGCCGACCAGCTCCGTGAACTCGAAGCGGCCCTGCTCGTCGGTGATCGTCATCCGCGTGTCCTGCGCGTCGGGCGCCGACACCCGCACCTGGGCGCGACGGATCGGCGCGCCGGTGTCGGCGGCGATGACGTAGCCGCGCAGGACGGCCGTGCCGCGCGGCGGCTCCTCACCGGGGCGCATCGCCCGCGGCGGGGTCCGCTGCCCGGCGGCGCCGCCCGGGCCGCGCGGTATCTGGGCAACCAGGTCGGTCGGCACCGCGAGCGCAACGACACCCAGGACGAACGGCAGGACGATGAGAGACGCGCGCATACCTCAGTCCTACGATCGGGTCGACGGCGACGTTTACGGCCGCGGTCGCGGGACGGCCGTGAGTGGCAGCTCGTGCACGCCGCCGGCATCGACGCGCAGCGGCGTGGCCAGCGGCCTGAGCGCCTGCAGCATCTCCGGACGGACCAGCACCGCCCGGGCGGCGCCGGTGACGGCCACGGCCATGTAGCGCGGCCCGGCCGGCAGCCCGCGGACGTCGTAGCGTCCGTCGGCCTCGACCTCGGCGGTGCCGACGAATCGTGACGGCCGCGCCCAGCGCGAGTCGTCGTCCACGAAGACGACCACCGCCGGCCGCCGCACGGTCGGCCCGCCGGACCAGGCGACGGTCCCGCGCACGCTGGACACCTGGTTGGTCATCACGATGTCGATCGTGGCGCCGCGCGGGTCGACGGCGATCGCCTCGTCGGTGACCTCGCGGCCGTCCATTGCGACCGACTTCAGCCACCAGGTGGTCCGATCGCGGGTGGCCGGGGTGACGTCCTGCAGCCGGCGGACGTTGATGCCCGGGACCTCGGCGCCGGGAATCATCCGCGCCTCGACCGCCCGCACCCGCTGCTCGCCGAACACACCCTCGATGCGGAACGAGCCGTCCGAGTAGGTACGGGCCGGCGCCGACACCGGCGCCGGGCCGTCGGCGGCCGGCGTCAGGCTGACCATCACCGGCACGCCGATCGGCGCCCCGGTCTCGTCGACGACGCGGCCGCGCACGATCGCTCCCGCGCGCAGCGCGATCGACACCCCGTCGAGGTCGACGCCGTCGATGGCCACCTCGGTGGCGCCGTAGTACTCGACGCCGCTCTGCCCGAAGTAGCGCGCCGACACCCGGTAGGTCCCCGGCGCCAGCCGCGACAGCTCGAAGCGGCCGTCGTCGGTGGCGCGGGCGCCGCGGGTGACGTAGCCGTCGAGCCGCTGCGGCGCCACCAGCCCGACGCCGACGTTCACGGCCCGGCCGCTCACCCCCGCCGGCAGCAGCACCGTGCCGCGCAGCCGCGCCAGGGGCACGGTGACCAGCGAGAACGAGACGCCCGCGGTCTCGCGCCCCGGCGCGACGCGGACGGCACGGGCGTTGGACAGGTTCGGGGTGCCGGGATAGTAGGTGGAGGCGTAGCCCTGGCGGTGGCCGTCGTCGTCGCGCGCCGTCTCGGCCGAGAAGCGGTTCGGGCGCACGCCGACGACGTAGTCGCCGGGCGCCAGCCCCCAGACGCGGAACGCGCCGGTGTCGTCGGTGGTCGGGGTGAACGGCGTCGAGGCGACACGGACGCCGCCGCCCTGGTCGCCCGGCTCACGGCGCAGCACTTCGACCTCCATGCCGACCGCCGGTTCGCCGTACTCGTCGAGCACGCGGCCGGCCACCACCCCGCCGCGATGCAGCGTGATGCGCACGCCGTCGACGTGCTGGCCGGCGGCGATCGGCTGCCACAGCGGCTCCTCCGGCTCGCCGTTCCAGACGTTGTCGTAGTCGAAGAACCCGGCCGCCGCGGCTGTCACCTGCACGCGCGCGGCCGGCACGCCGGTGAACTCGAACCGCCCCGAGGCATCGGCCGTCGTCGCCATCACCCGCGAGCTCTCGCGGTCGAGGTCTTCGATGACCAGCGACACCTGGGCGCGGCGGATCGGGGCGCCGCTGGCGCCGTCGACGACGACCCCGCGGATGACCGACGTGCCCGGGGCGAGCGGACGCGGATCGCGAGGCGGCAGCTGGGCGGCCCACGTCGAGGCGAACGCCGGGACGAGCAGGGCCAGGACGCTGGCCGCCGTCACGGCTGTGCGGCAGAAGGGCATCGGACCTGCCCGGATCTTACTGCCGCAGCCGCAGGTCCACCGCCCTGGTCTCGCCCTCCACGAGCGACAGCCGCTCGGCCCGGTCGCGCACGCCGGCGAGGAATTCGGGATCGTAGGCCTGGCCGTCCTCGATCGTCGGCAGCGCGACGATGCGATAGGCGTTCGACGGCGGCAGGGCGGCGAACTCGAAGCGCCCCTCGGTGTCGGGCCGCACCGTGCGGATGAGCCGCGACCCGAACTGCCAGCGCGTCTCGTCGTCGGGAAAGACGACCACGGTGGCGTCGAGGACGACCGCGCCGCGATCGTCGCGCACCGACCCCGACACCGTGCTCACCACCTGGGTCAGCAGCACGCGTACGCCGTCGACCGCGGCGCCGGGTCCGAACGGCACCGGCGTGTCGGTGACGTCCTCGCCGTCGATCACGACCGACTTCAGGTGCCAGCCCGGCGGCCCGTTGGGCCGGACGAACACGCCGCTCATCACGCCGCGCGCCGTGAAGGTGAAGTCCTCGGCGAGCTGCGGCGGCCCGGTCATGGCTATCTGCATGCTCCGCTGATCGGACGGGACGACCATCAGGCGGATCTGGTTGGACCGCACCCCCGCCGGCACGCCGCCCTCGAACTCGATGCGGCCGCGCATGGTGCCGGGCGGCTGCATGGCGATGGTCACGTTGCCCAGGTCGGTGCCGGCCACCGTGATCGTGGCCAGGCCCACCATGGCCTCGGCGTCGCGCGGCCCGCGCGGCATCACCCGCAGCACGTAGCGGCCCGGCGGCACGGCGCGCACCTCGAAGTCGCCCTCCGGCTGGATCTGGCCCGGCGGCGTGATCGTCCCCATCGCCATCCCGCCGTCCTCCGGGGTGACCATCACGAAGCCGCCACCGGCGGTCGGCGGCCAGCCGATGACCCGGCCGCTGATGCGCGACAGCCGCGTCGGCGTGAGGCCGAAGCTGATGCCGTTCACCTCCTGGCCGACGGCCACGGTCACGCGCTCGGCGTCGGACGGACTCGGCGACCCCGGGTAGTAGGTGGGCGCGAAGCCCTGGTCGCTGTCGCCGGTGGCGAGACGGGCGTTGGGCATCATCGCCGCCGACGGCCCGGAGGCCGCCGAGACGAAGTAGTCGCCGGGCGGCAGGCCGTAGATGCGGTAGCTGCCCTGGTCGTCGGTGAAGTCGTCGCGGCCCGCCGGCAGCAGGCGGCGTCCGCCCGGCGCGAAGATGTAGCGCAGCACCTGGACCCGCACGCCGGCGGCCGGCTCACCGGCCTCGTCGGTGACGCGCCCGGCCACCACGCCGCCGCGCGGCAGGGCGATCGTCACCCGCTCGACGGTCTGGCCGTCGCCCACTTCCACCGGCGTACCGCGTTCGTTCGGCCGCCGCTGTCCGTACTGCAGGCCGACGAAGCCGGCCCTGGTGGCAAAGATCGCGTAGCGTCCGGCGGCCAGCTCGCGCAGCTCGAAGCGGCCCTGATCGTCGGTGGTCGTCACCCGCGCGTCGCGGACGTCGGCGGTGGCGCTCGAGGCGCGGATCTGCACCCGGCGCAGCGGCGCACCGGTGTCCATCGCCACGACCGTGCCGCGAATGACGGCCGAGCCCTGGGCCGCGGGTGTACCGCCTGGCGCCGGTCGCGCCGGGGTGACCTGATCGGGTGCGGCCGGGTGGACCAGTGACACGGCGGCGACGAGCGTCGCCGGCAGTACCAGCGCGACGACGGCGGCGGGCAGATTGCGCATGGGCACCACCTCTGAGCCGGCTCGAAACCGGTCCTTCAGACGTTCGACGGCCGCGTCCGGCCGTTTCCGCCCCCGCCGAGCGCTATCCGTGTCTCAGGATCTCGCGGGCGGCGTTGGCGCCGGATCCGCCGGTCAACCCGAGGCCCGGGTGGGTGCCGGCGCCGCACAGCCACAGCCCGCGGATCGGCGTGCGGTACTGGCCCCACCCGAGCAGGGGGCGCATCGCGTAGAGCTGGTCGAGCGCCAGCTCGCCGTGGTGGATGTGTCCGCCGGTGAGGCCCCAGTCGCGTTCCAAGTCTGCCGGGGTCAGCACCTCGCTGGCGACGACCATGCCGCGGACGCCGGGCATGGCGCGATCGAGGGCGTCGAGGACCGTGTCCAGCAAGCCGGCGCGCGACCCGTCCCACGACCCCTCGCGCAGCACCGGCGGCACGTATTGGGCGTAGATCGACAGCACGTGCGCGCCGGGTGGGGCCAGCGATGCGTCGGCCAGCGAGGGAATCGTCGCCTCCAGCCACGGGGCGGTGGAGAAGCGGCCGTACTTGACGTGGTCGAAGGCCCGTTCGATGAAGTCGATGTCGGGTGCGATGCGCAGCCGGCCGATGAGCTGCTCGCGGTCGGCACCCGGCACGACCGGCAGCGAGGACAGCGCCAGGTTCACCTTGGCGAGCGTGCCGACGGCGCGGTAGTGGCTGGTGCGCCAGCGCAGCTCGGAGGGCAGCGACATCGGGTCGCAGAGCGCGAAGGTGGCGCGCGGGTCGATGCCGGAGACGATCGTGGCGGCGTCGAGGCGCCGCCCGTCGGACAGCTGCACGCCGCGGACGCCAGCCGCGTCGGTGGTGACGCTGTCCACCCGCGTGTCGGTGACGAGCTGGACGCCGGCCGCCGCAGCCGCCCGTCCCAGGGCATCGGCGAGGGCGCCCGGGCCGCCGCGCGGCACGACCTGTCGCGGATCGCCGGCGGCGTCGTTGGCGGCGTGGAGGAGGAACAGCAGCCCGCTGCCCGCCGACCACGGGCCGAGCATGCTGCCGACGATCCCGTCGGCGGCGAGCGCGGCCCTGAGGAGCGGCGTCTCGACGTGCTCGGCGACCAGGTCCGCCACCGCCATCGGCCCCCAGCGGAGCAGCCGATAGGCGTCGTCGCGGCCGAGGGCGCGGAACTGCCGGGCCGTGCGCAGCAGGCCCCAGAGCTCGCGCGCCGTCGGCGCGTCGATTGACGGCGGCGTGGTGCCGAACACCGAGGCGACGACCCGGCCCAGCCGGGTCCGGGCGGCGAGGAAACCGGGCCAGGCGGCGGCGTCGGTGGCCGAGAACGTCGCGACGGCTGCCGCTGTCCTGGCGGCGTCGTGCCACAGCGTCAGCGCCCGACCGCGGCCGTCGAGTGCCGTCATCCACACGTCGGTGGGCAGCCACTCGAGGCCGTGGGCGGCGAGATCCAGCTCGCGGGCCACGTCGGCGCGCAGCGGCCCGACCTGGTGGGCCAGGGCCGGCACGCGGAAGCCCGGCGCGATCTCGCGGGTGAGCGCGGCGCCGCCGATGGTCGGGCGGCGTTCGACGAGCGTGACGGCGCGGCCGGCCCTGGCCAGCAGCGTTGCGGCCACCAGGCCGTTGACGCCGCCGCCGACGACGATCGTCGTCCCACCGCTCATCGCCGCCCGTCCTTCAGCACCCGCTCGGCGGCGTTCTTGCCGGGCGCGCCCATGATGCCGCCGCCGGGATGGGTGGCCGAGCCGCACATGTAGAGCTTGTCGAGCGGCGTCGCATACTGCGCCCAGCCCGGCACCGGCCGCAGGAAGAAGAGCTGTTCCAGCGACAGCTCGCCCTGGAAGATGTTGCCCTCGCTCAGCCCGAACGTGCGCTCGATGTCGAGCGGCGTCAGCACCTGGCGGTGCAGGATGCGATCGCGGAGGTTCGGCGCGTACTCGGCGATGGCGTTCACCACCGCGTCGCCGAACGCCTCGCGCTGGTCGTCCCAGGTGCCCTCGGCCAGGTGGTACGGCGCGTACTGCACGAAGCACGACATCACGTGCTGGCCCGGCGGCGCCAGCGAGCCATCGGTGAGCGAGGGGATCACGATGTCGATGTAGGGCCGCGACGAGAACCGCCCGTACTTCGCCTCGTCGTAGGCGCGCTCCATGTAGTCGATGCTCGGCGAGATCGAGATGGCGCCGCGCAGGTGCTCGCCGCGGCCGGGCAGGGCGGTGAACTCGGGCAGGCCGTCGAGGGCGAGGTTCACCTTGCCCGAGGAGCCGCGGTACTTGTAGCGGCGGACGGCGGCCATGAAGTCGTCGGGCAGTTCGCCGGGGCCGAGGAACCGCTCGAAGGTCAGGCGCGGGTCGACGCTCGACACCACCACGTCGGCGGCGATCTCGTCGCCGTTCTCGAGGACGACGCCGGTGGCACGGCCGCCGCGGGTGAGGATGCGCGTCACCGGCGCCTCGGTGCGGATCTCGGCCCCGAAGCGGCGGGCCGCGCCGGCGATGGCGTTCGACACCATGCCGGTGCCGCCGCGCGCCAGCCCCCACGAGCGGAAGGCGCCGTCGATCTCGCCCATGTAATGGTGCAGCAGCACGTAGGCGGTGCCGGGCGATCGCACGCCGAGGAAGGTGCCGATGATGCCCGAGGCGCTCATCGTCGCCTTGAGGACGTCGGTTTCGAACCACTGGTCCAGGAAGTCGACGGCGCTCATCGTCAGCAGCTGCACCTGGTTGACGCGGTCGTGATGGCGCATGCCGCGAAAGCGGCGGCCGACCCCGAGCAGGTCGAGCAGGCCGCGCGGGTCGAGCGACAGCGGGTCGGGCGGCGTCATGCCGAGGATCGGCTTGGCGAAGCGCCCCATCTCGACCATCGCCATGCCGTACTCGTCGTAGGCGTCGGCGTCGAGCCGGCTGTGGCGGGCGATCTCGCGACGGGTCTTCGAGTGGTCGTTGACGCGCCACAGGTAGTCGCCGTCGGGCATCGGCGTGAACGTGCCGTCGAGCGGCAGCAGTTCCAGGCCGTGCGCCGGCAGATCGAGGTCGCGGATGATCTCCGGGCGCAGCAGCGACACGACGTAGCTGCAGACCGAGAAGGTGAAGCCGGGAAACACCTGCTCGCTGACCGCGGCGCCGCCGAGGACGTGCCGCCGCTCGACCACCAGCACCGTGCGCCCGGCGCGGGCGAGGTAGGCGGCGCAGGTCAGGCCGTTGTGGCCGCCGCCGATGACTACGGCGTCGTAGCGCATGTCGGCCAGCAGTATAGGCCGCGCCCCGTATACTTGCCCCGTGGCCGTCGGCACCGCCTTTCACGCCCGCACGCTGCCGCTGGCCGGCACGCTGAACTTCCGCGACTGGGCCGGGTTCTTCGCCGCCAGCGTCTACGAGGCGCACCACGAGCACGAGTACAACGCCATCCGCAACGGCTGCGCGCTCATCGACATCTCGCCGCTGTTCAAGTACCACCTCACCGGTCCCGACGCCGTCGCGCTGGTCGATCGCGTGATCACCCGCGACGCGTCGCGCCTCGCCGTCGGCCAGGTGTTCTACACGCCGTGGTGCGACGACGACGGCAAGGTGATCGACGACGGCACCGTGACCCGTCTCGGGGCGGAGCGCGTGCGTTGGACCGCCGCCGATCCGAACCTGCGCTGGCTCAGCCAGCACGCCGTCGGGCTGCGGGTGAGGGTCGACGACGTGAGCGAGGCGGTGGCGGCGCTGGCGCTGCAGGGCCCGACCTCGGCCCGTCTCCTCGCCGCGGTGAGCGACCTGCCGGTGGCGACGCTCAAGTTCTTCCGCGCCGCCGCCGGCCACGTCGCCGGCGTGCCGGTGGAGGTGACCCGCACCGGCTACACGGGCGACCTCGGCTACGAGCTGTGGATGCCGTGGGACCGGGCGCTGGAGGTGTGGGACGCGCTGGTGGAGGCCGGTCGGGCCCACGCGCTGCGTCCGGCCGGGATGCTGGCGCTCGACGTCGCGCGTGTGGAGGCGGGCCTGCTGCTGACCGACGTGGACTTCCACAGCAGCCGCAAGGCGAGCATCGCGGCGCAGACCTACTCGCCGTACGAGCTCGGACTCGGCCGGCTGGTGGCGCACGACAAGGCGGCGGCATTCGTCGGCCGCGCCGCCCTGGACCGCGAGCGCGCCGCCGGCCATCGGCGTCAGATCGTCGGGCTCGACGTGCGCTGGAGCGACGTCGAGGCCATCTACGGGAAGGTCGGCCTGCCGCCCACCGCCCCGGCGGCGGCGTCGCGGGTGGCGGTGCCGGTGTATCGCGACGGCCGGCAGGTGGGGAAGGCGACCACGACGGCCTGGTCGCCGACGCTGAAGCGGCTCATCGCCCTGGCGACCATCGACCGGCCGCACTTCGCCGAGGGCACGGTCCTGCAGATGGAGATCACGGTCGAGGCGACGCGCTACACCGCGGCGGCCACCGTCGTGCCGACGCCGTTCCTGAACCTGGCACGGCGCACCGCGCTGCCAATCCTGTAATCGCGTGCCGCCGGTGCCTGGCACCGCAGTGACCGCCGGTGCCAGGCACCGGGACGGCCGCTGACGAATCTGTCAGGCGCGGGCGCGGCGGGCGTCGCGAAACGACTTGATGCCCTGGCCGAGATACCAGGCGAACACGAGCACCGTGACCACCTGTGCGATGGTCGCCGGCCGCGTGAAGTCGGTGGCGCCGATGAGCCGCGACCCGGTGCCACCGATGCCGACCAGCGCGACGAGCATCGCCGCGTGCATGACGTGCTTGCGTGCCGCCTCGTTGCGCGCCAGCCAGGCGAGCACCAGGAACACGACGCCGAAGAACGCCGGGATCAGCGCCGTGACGCTCGTCCGTCCCGTGCCCACGTAGCTGACGATGCCCAGCACCGCCAGAATCAGCCCCACCACTCGCGTCGTCCCCGGCATCGTGCGTCTCTCCGCCGCACAGTCTATCCCGGGACGGCCCGATGCTATGCTCGCCGCCATGAACCTGGCCCTCGTGCAGCAGCACGCCACCCGCGACAAGGCCGACAACCTCCAGCGGGCCCTGGCGGCGCTGGACCGCGCGGCGGCGGCGGGGGCGCAGCTGGTGTGCTACGCCGAGCTGGCCTGCGAGTGGTTCCACCCGCAGCGGCCGGCCGGCGGCGACCGGCGGAGCCTGGCCGAGCCGCTCGACGGCCCGACGGTCACGGCGTTCCGACAGCGCGCCCGTCAGCACGGCGTGGTGGTGGTGACCAACTTCTTCGAGCGCGACGGCCTCGAGACCTACGACAGCTCGCCGGTCGTCGACGCCAACGGCCACGTCCTCGGCGTCACCCGGATGGCGCACATCACCGAGTACGCGTGCTTCCACGAGCAGGGCTACTACGCGCCCGGGGATTCCGGCGCGCCGGTCTACGACACCAAGGTCGGGCGCATCGGCGTCGCCATCTGCTACGACCGCCATTTCCCGGAGTACATGCGCGCGCTGGCCGTGGCCGGTGCCGACCTGGTGGTGGTGCCCCAGGCCGGCGCGGTCGGCGAATGGCCCGACGGCCTGTATGAGGCCGAGATGCGCGTCGCCGCGTTCCAGAACGGCTACCACGTGGCGCTGTGCAACCGCGTCGGCAAGGAGGACTGCCTCGAGTTCGCCGGCGAGTCGTTCGTCTGCAACGCCGAGGGCGACGTCGTCGCCCGCGCGCCGCTCGGCCAGGACCACCTGCTCCTGGTCGACGTCGACCTGGCCTCGAACGCCCGCTCGCACGCCCGCCGGCTGTTCATGCGGCACCGCCGCCCGAATCTCTACGCGGCGTGGCTCGGCCGGTGAGCGAGCCGACGCTCCGCCGCACGCTCGGGCGCTGGGACCTGACCGCCATCGGCGTCAACCAGGTGATCGGCGCCGCGATCTTCCTGCTGCCGGCCGACGTCGCCCGGATCGCCGGCAGTTGGGCGACGCTGATGTTCGTCGGCATCGGCCTGACCTCGCTCCTCGTCGCGCTGTGCTTCGCGGAGGTCGGCAGCCGCTTCGAGAGCACCGGCGGGCCGATCGGGCCGGCCCGGGTGGCGTTCGGACGCTTCGTCGGCTTCGAAGTCGGGTGGATGCTGTGGTTCAGCCGGGTGTCGAGCGGCGCCTCGGTGGTCAACGGCCTGGCGCTGGCGCTGGCGTTCTACTGGCCGTGGCTCGCTACCGGGCTGCCGCGTGCGCTGGTGATCCTCGTGGTCATCGGCGGGCTCACCTGGGTGAACGTCCGCGGCATCCGCCAGTCGTCGTGGCTGGTGAACGCCTTCACGATCGGCAAGCTCCTGCCGCTGGCAATCTTCGTGGTGGTCGGGGTGTGGGCCGCCGACTTCGGCCGCGCCCTGCCGTCGGGTCCGCTCACGCTGGCCGACGCCGGCACTGCCGCACTGCTCCTCATCTTCGCCTACGGCGGCTACGAGGTGACCGGCGTGCCGGCCGGGGAGGCTGCCAACCCCCGCCGCGACGTGCCCTTCGCCTTCGTCGCGACGATCCTCGTCGTCACCACCGTGATGACGCTGGCCGCCGCCGTCGCCGCCGGCCTGCTGCCCGACCTGACCGCCACCCGTACGCCGATCGCCGACGCCTCGGCGCTGCTCATGGGCGCGGCCGGCGGCCTGCTCATCAGCCTCGGCTCGGTGGTGTCGACCACCGGCAACAACATGGGCCAGCTGCTGAGCGGCTCACGCTCGGTCTACGCGCTGGCCGAACACGGCGACCTGCCGCCGCTGTTCGCCCGCGTCCACCCGGTGTACCGCACGCCGCACGTCGCCATCTGGTTCACCACGATCGTGCTGGTGGCGCTGGCGCTGACCGGCTCGTTCGTGTTCCTGGCCGCGGTGAGCGCCGTCGCCCGCCTGGTGATTTACCTGTCCACGTGCGTGGCCACGCTGTGGCTGCGCCGCCCGGCCATGTCCGACGCGGTCGCACCGGCGACCTTCACCGTGCCGTTCGGGCCGGTGATTCCGCTGGCAGCGTGCGGCGTCACCCTCAGCATCCTCGCCGGCGCCACCGGGCAGCAGCTGCTCGCCGGCCTCGCCGCCCTCGCCGTCGGTGCCGGGCTCTACGCCGTCGCCACTCGCGGGCGCTGAGTCACGCATCCGCAGGGTGGCTCTTCAGAGCCGCCGGGGCGTTTGGCGGGCGTATCATGGGGCCATGCGGCGGGCTTTGGACGCCAAGCTGACGTACGACGACTACGCGGCGATCCCGTCTGACGGCCGGATCTACCAGATCGCGGACGGGGAGGTGTACGTGACACCGGCGCCATCGCCCTACCACCAGCGCGCGTCGAAGCGGCTGCAACGCCAGCTCGAGGCCTACTTCGAGAGTTCCGGACGGGCCGAGGTCTTCAATGCCCCGATCGACCTCATTCTCGGGCCGCACGACATCACCCAGCCGGACCTGGTCGTCGCCCCTCCCGCAGCGGTTACCCGGCGCGGCATCGAGGCGCCGCCGATGCTCGTCGTCGAGGTGCTGTCGCCGTCCACCGAAGTGTTCGATCGACAGGTGAAGGCGCGCCGATTCGCGGCCCTTGGCGTGCCCCACTCCTGGATGCTCGATCCCGAGGCGCGGCGCCTCGACTGCTATCGGAACGAGGGCGGGACGTTCGTGCTGGTGGCCACTGCGGACGGCGATGTCGTCGTCGCGGCAGCCGGCTTCGACGGGTTGACGGTCGACCTTGGCGCCCTCTGGCCGTAGTCGCCGACTACCGGCCGTCACTAGGCAGAATCATCGCTAGGCCCGATCGCTCTTCGGCAATCGATGTCCGCTGGCGAGCATGGCGATGAGCATGGTGCAAGACGTTGTTTCCCTGACTCGATGCCTGCGCTGTGGGAGCCACGCGCATGCCGTAACTGACCACCTTGTACGGTGCCTCCGCTGCGGCAAGGCATCCGCCATCCGCGACGGAATCCTGCATCTGACCAGCGGCATCGAAGACCCAGCCATCGACCGGGAGCGGAAGGCGACATTGGCCTTGGAGCTCGGCGCGCCTGCTCGACCAGACGAGTACAGTCTCGGCAACCTGCTTGCTGGTCCCGGCCCGCTTCGCTCTGCATTTCTGTCGCTTCCGTATGACGATGGCTCGGCCTACTTCCGAGACAGCCCATACTTCAGGGACGTGAGCAAGTTCGCCGAGGAGTTCGACTTCATCGTTGACCGACTGGGCCTGCCTCCGGGTGGCCGGATTCTGGACGTCGCCGCCGACTCAACGTGGTCCACTGGACAACTGGCTCGACGAGGCTGGCAGCCGGTTGCCATCGATATCAACCATCACCTGGTCGCAAGCACCGTGTTCAGCGACGTGGGCGTTTCGTTTCCAGCCGTGAACGTCGACATGCACGCTCCGGCGTCTCAAGAGGCGGTCTTCGATGGCATCACGGCGTTCAGCGCACTTCATCACACCCACCGCCTGGACGCGCTGATTGGCAACCTCGCCAAGATGCTGAGACCACGCGGGCGCCTGGGCCTGATGGAACCCTACTGGGTGAACGAAGACGGGCGAGCCACGTTCGGAATCGCCCAGATCGAGGCCGGTATCAACGAGAACATCTATCGTCTCGAGGAGTGGCACAGGGCTCTGGTGAACAACGGGCTCGAGATGGTTGCCGCCGCGGCGGGCGACCCCTTCTTCGCCGTCTACGAAAAGGTGGCTGCCCCTGCCCTGGTGCGTTGCCTCGGTCTCGCCGAGGCGAAGGACGACTTCTTCAAGGGGTACTACAAGTCGCGCCTCGTCCCCTTGTGTTCCAGTCCGATCAGCAGTCGGCCCGGCGCCGCGGTGCCGCTCCGGGTCGCCGTGACGAACTTGTCATCGATGAGCTGGTGCAGTATCGGCCAAGTGCCTGTTTATCTCAGCTACCACTTGCACGCGTGTTCGGATAAGAAAGAACACCGCACCACAGTCTCATGGGACAACCCTAGGACTGGCTTTTCTCCAGCGCTCCACGCCGGTCAGGAAACGATCCTTTCATTCGAAATTGGCGCTCCCTCTGCCCCTGGTCACTACGCGTTGGAGTTCGACCTGGTCCAGGAGGGCGTGACCTGGTATCGGGATCAGGGCTGCGACACGGCGGTCGTTGACCTCCTCGTGTCGTAGGAACTCGCCACATCGCTCGGCGGGGCAGGGCGGCCAAGCCCCAGCAGAAGTCGTGCTCCGCTGTCTCGACCCGCGGACGCAAGGCCGACTTGGTCTGCCAGCCGCATGTGTCTCAGGCGGTGGCGCCCCCCCGTTACCGAACCGACGACCACGCCACTAGCGCCGCACGCGCTCGAAGCGGCCGCGCTCGCGCTCGGCCGTCAACGGGTCGAGCGCCGCCTGGCGGGCGATGGTGACGAGCGGTTCGTTCAGGAACCGCACGAACGGCACCATCGCCGTGAAGGTGGCGACGAGATCCCGGTAGAAGCCGGGGCGGGCGGCGAACGCCGCCGGCTCCTCGCGCGAGGCGAGGAACTGCTTGTGGCGCAGCAGGTCGGCGGCCGGGTGCAGCGGATCGAAGCCGCGTGGCACACGCGCGGTAGCGGCGCCGTGCATCGAGCCGAGCCGCTCGACGAAGGCCGGGGCGGCCAGGATCCGCCGCAGCCGGCGGTGCTCGGCGGCCACGTGGACGCGCAGGGCGTGGAGGGCGGCCGTGTCCGGCTGGTAGACGCCGCCGCCGATCCACACGTAGGCGCCGGTGACCTCGAAGTACAGCCCGGCGCCGCGCATGCGGCCGAGCTCGCGGTGCGGGAACACCGCGGCGACGTGGGTCTTGAGCGGCGACTTGTCGGCGCTGAAGCGGGTGTCGCGCCACGGCCGGAACATCGACAGCTTCGGGGTCGCGACGAACTCCGGCGCCAGGCGCGCGAAGTCCACGGCCAGCGCCTCGATCACCGCCACCATCGGCGCGTGGACGTAGGTGTCGTAGTCGGCGCGGCGCTCGTGGAACCACTCGCGGCGGTTGTTGCGCTTGATCGCCCGCAGGAAGCGCAGCGTGCGGTCGGTGAACCCGGGGAGCGGCGGCATCGCGGCATCGTATCAACGACCACGCCGGCCCGGCTGACGACGCTTTCCCTGACGTGGTCCGCACTGCTGTGCAGATCCGGCCGGCGCCGGCGGCACCGGCCGACGGGACGCGGCCGGTCGTGCCGATACACTTGACGTCCCCCCGTTCGAGTGAGTCCGATGCTGAACCTCCGTGATTGGCGCGTGGTGGCGACGATCGCCGCGCTGGTGTCCGTCCCCGGGGCCGCGCTCGCGCAGCAGTCGCTGGGCAATCCCAACGTCACGCTGCTGTCGCACGGCCTGACCGCCGAACCCGACACCAACGCCGTGTCGCCGGACGCTTCGGGCGACGTCGGGTCGACGCAGTACCTGCTCGCCGTCAATGGCCGGATCCGTTCCTTCGCCAAGGCCATCGGCGCCGCCGACGGATCGCTGAACGCCACCACCGACCTCTTCTTCTCCACCGTGCGCAACGGCGCCGCCACCACCGCACCGCGGGTGCGCTTCGATCGACGCGCCGGGCGGTGGATCGTCCTGATGTCCACCGTGGCGCTGCCCAACCGCTACCTGCTGGCGGTGAGCACCACGGCGACCGCGGCCACCGGCGCCTGGACCTTCATGCAGTGGACCAACGACCGCACGCAGGGCGGAGTCGGCGGCGGCGCCGCCTGCGTCGGCGACGACCCGACGCTGGCGCTCGACGAAGACGCCATCTACGTCGGCGTCAACCAGCGCTGCGGCCCGGCGCTCGACAGCCTGGCGTTCGACTCGACCACGCTCTTCGTGCTGCGGCGCAGCACCGTGCTGGCCGGGTCGGTGAACGACCGCACCGCGTTCCACGGCCTGGTGGCGTCGCCGACCAGCTCCGGCATCTACGCGCCGCAGGGCGTCACCAACTTCGACGACAACACGTCGCAGGGCTACGTGATCGGCGTCGACAACCTCGACACCGGCCGGCTGGTCCTGCGCCGTATCACCAATCCCGGCGGCACGCCGACGCTGTCGGCCGAGGTCGTCGTCACCCAGAACGTCGATCCCACCGGCGCGGCCATCGACGTGCCCCACCCCGGTGGCACGCTGCCGCTGGCCGGCCACGACCGCCGGCTCGGTCCGGCCGTGATCCGCAACGGCCGGCTGTGGACCTCACATCACTTCGAGGTCGACGGCTTCGGCGAGGCCGACGCCAACGGCAACCGCAACGGCGTCCGCTGGTACGAGCTGACCAACCTGTTCGGCGTGGTGTCGCAGGTGCAGTCGGGCACGATCTGGGATCCGGCCGGCGCCAATCCGGCCAGCTACTGGACCAGCGCGATCATGCCCACCGCCCAGGGGCATGTCGTGCTCGGCATGTCCACCGCCGGTCCGCTGAGCCGGGTCCACGGCGCGGTGGCCGGCCGTCTGGCCGGCGCGGCGCCGGAGACGATGACCGCCCCGGCAATCTACACGCCGGCCCACACTTTCACCTTCAACCTGGCCGGCGCGCCGGCCACTGCGCAGCCGTGGAGCCGCATCTCGTCCACCAGCCTCGATCCCGACGACGACATGACCGTCTGGACGCTGCAGCAGTTCGTCGACGGCTTCGACTCGTGGGGGCTGCGCCTGGTCCGCGTCGTGGCGCCGCCGCCGGCGACGATCACCTCGGTGGCGCCGGGCACGCTGGCGGCCGGCCTCACCGCGGCGACGGTCACGGTCACCGGCTCGGCCACCGGCGGCCGCGGCTTCTTCGACCCCGGGACCGGCTTCGCCCGGCGGCTCGCCGCCGCGTTCAGCGGCGCCGGCGTGACGGTGACCAACGTCGCCTACCAGTCGCCGACGTCGGTCGTCCTGACCGTGAACACGGTCGGCGCCGCGGTCGGGCCGCGAACGCTCACCGTCACCAATCCCGACGGCCAGGCCGTCCAGCTCGCCGCCGCGATCACCATCACCACCGCGCCGGTCAACCAGCCGCCGGTGGCGGTGAACGACGCCGTCACGATTCCCTTCAACACCGTGCTGAACGCGCCGGCGCCGGGCGTGCTCGCCAACGACAGCGACCCCGAGGGCCAGCCGCTGACCGCGCAGCTGGTCAGCAACGTGTCGCACGGCGCGCTGTCGTTCTCCGCCAGCGGCGCCCTGGTCTACACACCGGCCAACGGCTTCAGCGGCACCGACAGCTTCACCTACCGGGCCTCGGACGGCACCAACGTGAGCAACGTCGCCACCGTGACGATCACCGTCACGGCCAACCGCGCGCCGGCCTTCACGCTGGTGCCCGCCAGCCGGACGCTCTACGATCCGGGCAGCGGCGTCTCGTCGGGCCCGCTCGCCTTCGCGGTGAGCGATCCCGATGGCCAGCCGCTGAGCGTGACTGCGTCGTCGTCGAACACCGCCGTGGTGCCGGCTGGCGGCGTGGTCCTGGCCAGCAGCGGCGGCAGCCGGACGGTGACGATCTCGACCGCCGGGGCGACGACGCTGGGGAGCTCGACCATCACGCTGACCGCGTCGGACGGGTCGCTGACGGCCGTGGCCACCTTCACCGTGACGGTGATGACCTCCACGGTGCCGGGCGCGCCGCAGAACCTGATGGCGGTCACCGCCCGCAACACGGTGTTCTTCACCTGGCAGGCGCCGGCGACGGCCACCGGCGAGCCGGTGCAGACCTACGTGCTCGAAGCCGGCGGATCACCGGGGGCGCCGACGATCAGCCTGCCGCTCGGCAACGTGCTGGCGTTCAGCGCCACGGTGCCCGACGCCGCCTACTTCGTCCGCCTGCGGGCGGTCACGCCGGCCGGCTCGGGTCCGCCGTCCAACGAAGTGCAGATCGCCCTCGGCCAGGCGGCGCCGCCGCTGCCGCCGCTGGCGCTGCTCGCCACGGTGCAGGGCACCGCGGTGACCCTGCAGTGGACCGAGAACCCGCTCGGCCCGGTGGTCGGCAGCTACCAGATCCAGGCCGGCACGGCGACCGGCCTGGTGGACATCGGCGCCATCCCGGTGTCGGCGGCGACGCGAACGCTGGCCGTGAACGCCCCGCCCGCCACCTACTTCGTGCGCGTGGTGGCGGTGAACACCGCCGGCGCCGGCGCGGCCTCGAACGAAGCCGTCATCACCACCGGTGGCGGCATCTGCACGATCCCGGCGGTCCCGACCGGCCTGCAGGCGACGGCGGGCAGTGGCACCATCGACGTTCGCTGGGACGCGGCCCAGGCCGGCGCCATCCCGCTCGGCTACGTGCTGCAGGCCGGATCGATCAGCGGCGCCAGCGACCGTGCCGTCGTGTCGCTGCCGGCGACGACCACCACCATCGCCGGCGCCGTGCCGCCCGGTCCGTACTTCCTCCGCCTCGCCGCCGGCAACGCCTGCGGCACCTCGGCGGTGTCGGCGGACGTGTCGGTAGTGGTGCCGTAATCCAGCACCGCCGAGACGGCGCGGCGCCGTCTCGGCAGACGCCGGCGGCGTCAGCCGATCGGGCAGCGCTCGCCCAGGAACCGCACCGCCGTCACGTCCATCACCGGCGTGGTCGGCACCTGCGGGATCGAGCCCCGCGTCGGGTCGCTGCGCGGCATGCCGATCACCACCCGGCCGCCGCCCACCTTGCGGCCGAGCTGATAGTCGTTCAAGTCGGCTTTCTTGACGATGCCGAGCATCTCGACCCACTGGCCGTTGTACTTCTTCACCTGGTCCATCGCCTCGCGCGGTCCGGCGAGGCGGAAGTGGCGGCCGGAGATGTCGGGGCCCAGGCGCGTGCCCTCGTCCTCGGCGCTGCGCTCGGTGGCGGTGAACACGCGGCCCTTGATGCAGCCGCGGCTGGCGACCTCGACCGAGTCGCTCGGAATGCGCTTCTCCTGCTCCTGCACCGGGGCCGCCGCCAGCCACGCCATCATCACCACGACAGTCGTCATCGTCGGTCCTCGAATCGGTCAGTGCGACATCGCGTACAGCAGGACGTTGATGCCGAACGCGTAGCCGGGCACCGAGAAGTTGTAGAAGTACTCGGGGTTCTCGGCCTCGCGCTCCCACGAGTCGCCGTAGTCGGTGTTGTGCGTCGCCAGCACCAGCACCCGGCCGTGCTGGTCGACGAACGTGCGGGCCTCGGGCACCGCGCTGTCGTAGCCCCGCTCCGAGGTGCCGCCGCCGCTGCCGGCCCAGAAGTTGATCGAGGCGATCTGCTTCACGCCGTCGAGCGGGAACTGCATGCGCAGCATCGGGTGATCGCCGCTCACGTCGCGCAGGGGGAACTCGGCCGCCGGCAGCACCTTGCGCATCTCCTGCTCGAAGTTCGCCCAGGCGGCGCTGCCCCAGAAGTCGTCAGCCCACAGGAACCCGCCCTTGAGCAGGTACTGACGCAGGTTCTCCGCCTCGGCGGCGTCGAGGAACAGGCCGCCCGGCTCGGTCATCATCAGGAACGGGCAGCGGAACATCACCGGATCGGTGAGCTGGATGACGAAGTGGCGCGGCGAGTTCTGCTCGTCGAAACTCACCCGCGTGCGGGTCAGCTCCGACAGGCGGATCGAGAAGTTGACGTCGGCGTCGGGGTAGTCCACGCCCCAGCCGCCGCCGCGGCCGAAGCGGCCGGTGCGGAACGCCGCCCGGCAGAAGTGGAAGCGGCCGTCGAAGCTCTGCTCGGTGGGGATCGGGAAGCGGCCGCCGAAGCGGCGCTGCCGGGCCAGCGCCTCGGCCCCGGCCAGCCCGAGCGCGGCCACGACCAGCACGGCGGCGGCAGCTCGCGGCCAACGCCGCCACGCGGTCCGCCGGGCCAGGGCCATGCGTCCACTCTACGCCGAACCGGGCGGAGGCCGCGCGATAATACCGCTCGACCGCATGGCGCTCAGCCCCCCGACCCTCGACACCCTCCTCGGAGACCTCCGCGCCGTCGTCGGCGACCGCGTCTCCACCGCCGCCGCCGTCCGCGAGCACCACAGCCACGGCGAGTCGTGGCACGCGCCGGCCGCTCCCGACGCCGTCGTCTTCCCCGAGACCACGGCCGAGGTCAGCCAGGTGGTGGCCGTCTGCGCCGCCCACGGCGTGCCGATCATCCCCTACGGCATCGGCAGCTCGCTCGAGGGCCACGTCAACGCGGTGCGCGGCGGTGTCACCATCGACCTCACGCGGATGACCCGGGTGCTGCGGCTGAGCGCCGACGACATGGACGTGACGGTGGAGGCCGGCCTCACCCACCGCAAGCTCAACGACGCGCTCAAGAACACCGGCCTGATGTTCATGGTCGACCCGGGCGCCGACGCCACCATCGGCGGCATGACCGCGACCCGGGCCTCGGGCACCGCCGCGGTGCGCTACGGCACCATGCGCGAGACCGTGCTCGGTCTCACCGTGGTGCTGGCCGACGGCCGGGTGATCCGCACCGGCGGCCGGGCCCGCAAGTCGTCGTCGGGCTACGACCTCACGCGCCTCTTCGTCGGTTCAGAGGGGACGCTCGGCGTGATCACCGAGGTGACGCTGCGGCTCTACGGCCGCCCCGAGGCGATCTCGACCGCGGTGTGCGGCTTCGCCTCGATGGAAGGTGCGGCCACCACCGTCATCGAGACCATTCAGCTCGGCGTGCCGGTGGCGCGCATCGAGATCATCGACGAGGTGCAGCTCGGCATCGTCAACCGCTTCTCGAAGACGGCGTTCCCGGAAGTGCCGACGCTGTTCTTCGAGTTCCACGGTCCCAGCCCGGCCGCGGTGGAAGAGCAGGCGCGGCTGGTCCGCGAGATCGCCGATGGCCATGGCGCCACGTCCTTCCAGTGGACGACCTCGCCCGAGGAACGCGCGACGCTGTGGGAGGCGCGCCACAACGTGCTCTACGCCACCATCGCCTCGCGGCCGGGCTGCAAGGCGTGGACCACCGACGTCTGCGTCCCGATCGCCCACCTCGCCGAGTGCATCGTGGCCACCCAGGAGGATCTGCGCGCTTCCGGGCTCACCGCGCCGCTGGTCGGCCACGCCGGCGACGGCAACTTCCACCTGATCTTCATGCTCGATCCGGACGACCCGGAGGAACTCGCCCGGGTCAGCGCCGCCAACCACCGCCTGGTCGAGCGGGCGCTCGACTTCGGCGGCACCTGCACGGGCGAGCACGGCGTCGGCTTCGGCAAGCTGAAGTACGTGGCGCGCGAGCACGGCGACGCCGTGGCGGTGATGCGCGACGTCAAGCGGGCTCTCGACCCGCGCGGCCTGATGAACCCTGGCAAGCTGGTGCCCGAGGCGTGAGCGCCGGCGCCGACGTCGAGCAGTACCTGGCAGCGCTCGACATCCCGTTCGTGCGCCACGAGCACCCGGCGGTGGCCACCGTGGCCGAGGCCGAGGTGCACTGGGCCGCCATCGACGCCCTGCACTGCAAGAACCTGTTCCTGCGCAACCAGAAGGGCACCCGTCACTTCCTCGTCGTGCTGTCGACGGCGCGGCGCGGCGACCTGGCGGCGCTCGGCGAGCACTTCGGTGAGCGCAAACTGGGCTTCGCCTCGCCCGAGCGGCTGCAGCGCCATCTCGGACTCGCGCCCGGGTCGGTGTCGCCGTTCGGCCTCATCAACGATCGCGACCGGCGCGTCGAGGTGGCAATCGACGTCGCGGTGCGCGACGCCGCGCGGGTCGCCTTCCACCCGAACGTCAACACCGCGACGCTGGTGCTGGCCGGCGCGGACTTCCAGCGCTACCTGGTGGCTGTCGGCCACGAGGTGAGTTGGATCTGAACTCATCCCGGGGCTGCGGACCGGTCGTGACCAGTGCGCCACACCTGTCCAGAACACCAGTATTGATTGCTGGTATCATGGGCCATATGGCTTCGACGCAGAAGATCACGATCGAAGTGCCCACGGCCCTGCTCGAGGAGGCGAGGGCCGCCACCGGGGAAGGCGTGACCGCGACGGTCCGTGAGGGCCTCAGGCTCATCGCCTCCCGTCGCGCGCAGCGCCGGCTGCTCGAGCTCGGCGGCACCCTCGACATTCCCGACGACCTCGAGACGCTGCGCGAGGACCGGTGAACGTCGTCGCCCTGGACTCCAGCTCGCTCATCCGGCACCTGAACGGTCGCACCGGTTCCGATACCGAGGCGTTGCAGGCGGCACTCGACGCCGGCACGGCGGTGCTGCCGCCGCTCGTCGTCACCGAAGTGCTGTCGCTGCCCGGCGTGACCCCCGAAGTGACCCGCCTTCTCGGCATCGTGCCCCAGCTCGACGTCCTGCCCGAGTACTGGGAGCGCGCCGGGCGCTTGCGGGCGGCCGTCATCGCCGCCGGCCGGCGAGCGCGGACGGCCGACGTGCTCATCGCGCAATCCTGCATCGATCACCGCGTGCCGCTCATCTCGGCGGACGCGGACTTCCGCCACTTCGTCGACCACGGACTCCAGCTGCTCGACTGACATCGCCACCGCATGGCCAAGCGCAAATCCGAACCCTCGCTCTTCGACCCGCCTTCGTCGCCTGGCGGCGACTTCGACCCGCCTTCGTCGCCTGGCGGCGACTTCGGCGAGGCGAGCACTCACGCCGCCGCCACGCCGCCGCCCGATGGCCCGCCTCGCCCGCCTGCGGGCGGGTCGGGCTCCGGCGGCTCCGGCGACGGCGCGGTGGCCCTCCACGACGCGGCGCAGAGCCGCTATCTGAACTACGCGCTGTCGGTCATCACCTCGCGGGCGCTGCCCGACGTGCGCGACGGCCTCAAGCCGGTGCAGCGCCGCATCCTGTTCACGATGTGGCAGCAGAACCTCACCGCCGACGCCAAGCACCGCAAGTGCGCCAAGGTGGTCGGCGACGTGATGGGCGGCTATCACCCGCACGGCGACTCGGCGCTCTACGAGACGCTGGTGCGCATGGCCCAGCCCTTCTCGCTGCGCTACCCGCTCATCGACGGCTCGGGCAACTTCGGTTCCCTCGACGGCGATCCGGCGGCGGCGATGCGCTACACCGAGTGCCGCCTGGCCCGGATCTCCGACGAGATCCTGCAGGAGATCGACCAGGAGACGGTGCCGTTCCGGCCCAACTACGACGGCACCAGGACCGAGCCGGTCGTCCTGCCCTCGCGGATTCCCAACCTGCTGGTGAACGGCGCCACCGGCATCGCCGTCGGCATGGCCACCAACATCCCGCCGCACAACCTCGGCGAGGTCTGCCAGGCACTGGTCAAGCTGCTCGACAACCCCGACCTGTCGGTGGCGCAGCTGTGCCGCTGGGTGAAGGGCCCCGACTTTCCGACCGGCGGGCAGATCCTCAACTCGCCCGACGAGATGAAGGAGATCTACCGCACCGGCAGCGGCAGCATCCGTCTGCGCGCCACCTGGGAAGCCGGTCCGGTCGGCCGCGGCGAGAAGACGATCTACGTCACCAGCATTCCCTACACCGTCGACAAGTCGGTGCTGGTCGAGCGGATCGGCGACGTGGCGCTGTCGCGCAAGCTCCCGCACCTGGTCGATGTCAAGGACCTGTCGACCGACGACGTCCGCATCGCGCTCGAGCTCAAGCGCGACGCCGACGAGAAGATGGTCATGGCGTACCTGTTCAAGCACACGCCGCTGCAGACCAACTTCGCCGTCAACCTCACGTGTCTCGTGCCCACCGAGAACGCCGAGGCCGGCCGTCCCGAGCGGCTCGACCTCAAGCAGATGCTGTGGCACTTCCTGCACTTCCGGCTCGACGTGGTCACCAGCCGGCTGGAACACGAGCTCGAGCAGCTCGCCCGGCGCATCCACATCCTCGAAGGCTTCGAGAAGGTCTTCGACGCGCTCGACGAGATCATCCGCATCATCCGCAAGTCCGACGGCAAGGCCGACGCCGCCGAGACGATCATGAAGCGCTTCGCGCTCGACGCGGTGCAGACCGACGCCATCCTCGAGCTCAAGCTCTACCGGCTGGCCCGCCTCGAGATCCTCGTGATCCAGAACGAGCTGAAGGAAAAGCGGGCGCGGACGCGGCAGATCAACGCCCTGCTGAAGGACGATGCGGCGCGGTGGACGCTGGTGCGCGAGGAACTCGAGCAGATCCAGAAGACCTACGGCGACAGGCGGCGCAGCAGCATCGAGCAGGCCGACGAGACCGAGTACGCCGCCGAGGCGTTCATCGTCGAGGAGGACAACGTCGTCATCGTCTCGCGCGACGGCTGGGTGAAGCGGCAGAAGGAGGTCAAGGACCTGGCGACGACGCGGCTGCGCGAAGGCGACAGCGTCCTCGCCGCGGTGGCCGGCAGCACCCGCGCGACGGTGGTGTTCTTCACCAACTTCGGCGTCGCCTACACCGCGCGGTTCGTCGACGTGCCGGCCTCGACCGGCTACGGCGAGCCGGTGCAGCGGCTGTTCAAGTTCAAGGACAACGAGCGGGTCGTCGCCGCGTTCAGCCTCGATCCGCGGGCGATCGGCGACATCGGCCGGGCCAACGCCGGCGCCGACGACGAACAGGCGACCATCGGCGAGGCCGACGTGCCGGTGCCGCCGGTGCACGCGCTGGCGGTGACCAGCGACGGCTACAGCCTGCGTTTCTCGCTGGCCAACGTCGCCGAGCCGTCGACACGGTCGGGGCGGCGCTACGCCCGGCCGGCCGAACGGGCCGAAGTGGTCGGCGTGGCCGTCGTGACCGGCGACGAAACCGTGATCGCCGCCACCCGCGAGGCCCGCGCCATGCTGTGTCCGGCCAGCGAGGTGAACTTCCTGGCCGGGCCGGGCAAGGGGGTGATCCTCATCAAGATCGGCGACGACGATCGGGTGCTCGGGTTCGTGGCCTCGACCGGCGACCGCGACCTGCTCACCGTCGAGACGTCGCGCGGCGCCGAGCAGACCGTCAGCACCGCGAAGTACGAGGTCACCGGGCGCGGCGGCAAGGGCCGCGAGCTGCTGCAGCGCGGCCAGTTCACGCGCGTGCTGCCGTCGCCGGCCGTGCTACAAGGATGGAGTGAGGAGTAGGACGTCCGCCGCGGCGGCTGCCGCCGTCGCCGTCGCGGTGCTCGGCGCGATTGCGCTGCGCGCCGATGTCGATGCCACGCCGGCCTGGCGGCTGGGCGGTGCCATCACGACCGCGGTGCCCGACGGCAGCACCCTCTACGTCGGCGGCACCTTCACCAAGCTGTTCACGCCGTCCACGACCGAGCAGCAGTTCTACGACCCGGCCACGGCGTTGCCGCGCGCGCAGTGTGCGCGGTCCACGAGCCCACGGCGTGGCCTGTCGGGCGTGCCCGACGGCCGTGGCGGGCTGCTGGTGGTGCTGGCCGAGGGCGACGCCTTCGCCGACGTCAACGGCCCGTTCACGCCGCCGGCCGGCACGACCTTCGTGCGCATCGCCGAGGACTGCCTGTGGGATCGCGCCTTCGCCGCGCCGGCGATCGACCCCGCCAACCCCGCCGATCTCACCATGCTCGGCGTGCCGGTGCCGGTCGGCAGCCGCATCCTCGCCGGCAACGCCGTGGTCGGCCCCGACGGCTTCCTGCGCGCGCAGGTGGCGTCGTTCGATCCGGTCAGCGGCGCCCGCACCGGCTACCAGGTCTACCCGGGGGTGGCCGAGATCGCCTTCTTCGGCCCGGCGCCCGGCCAGGCGGTGGGCCGTGTGCGCGGACCGTTCGACGCCGACTACCGGCTCGGCGCGGTCTCGGCGGTAACGCTCGACCTCACCGTCTCGGGGACTCTGCTCGCCGACGAGAGCCTCGATCCGCCGTGGTGGGTGCGCGGCACCACGCTGTTCCGCGCCCGCCCGGCGCCGAGCTACCTGCTCGAAGCCTACGACCTGGCGACGTTGACGGCGCGATCAGGCTGGACGCCGCCGACGGTCGTCGCCCTGGCCGATCTCGACGTCGCCGGCGGCCGTGTATTCCTCGCCAGCGGTGCGATCAACGGGCAGACGGTGGCGCAGCCGGCGGCCCTCACGCTCGCCAGCGGAGCCATCGACACCACGTGGACGCCGCCGGCTCTCTCCAAGCGCGTCCCCGATGCCTCCGGCACGCCGTACGTGCCGGTGCTGACGCACCTGGCCACCGACGGCCAGCGCCTCTACATGAGCGGTGACTTCGAGCGGCTCGGCGTCACCGAGCGCGAAGGGCTGGCGGCCCTGCTGGTGGCCAGCGGGGCCCTGGACCCCTGGGACGCGACGCCGCTCATCGCCGAGCCGCTCGAGGTCACCACCGGCGGCCTGCTGCTGTCGCGCCCGACCGGCACCAACCGGGTGACGCGCCGCTACCTGGCGGCCATCGATCGCGCCACCGGGGTGCCGACGGCCTGGCACCCCAACGACGCCGCCCGCATCCTGCTCCATACCGCGTCGCCGGTGTCGGCGATCGCGGTGTCGGACCCCTGGGTGTTCTTCGCCAGCGCCACCACCGGCGAGGTGCTGCGGGCGGACAAGACCAGCGGCGACGTCGATCCCAACTGGCGGCTGGTGGTGCAGCGGAGCGGCGGCGACCCCGGCACCATCGCGCTGATGCGGTTCCACGACGGCGCGCTCTACGTCGCCGGCGAGTTCGACACGATCACCGGCACGGTGTTCGCAGCGATGGCCCGGTCGCGGCTGGCGGCGGTCGGTGTCGACGGCGTGCTGCGTCCGTGGGCGCCGTCGGTGGGGGCGTTCTTCTTCGGCGGATCGCACCTGGTGCGGGCTCTGCTGCCGCTCGGCCCGTCGATCCACCTGGCCGGCGACTTCGTGACGATGAACGGGCAGTTCCGGCGCGGCTATGCCGTCGTCGACGCCGTCACCGGCGAGCTGTCGCAGCCGGAAATGGTCGTCCTCGGCGACACCCGCGTGCGCGGCCTGGCCACCGACGGCTTCCAGATGTTCGTGGCGGGTGAGTCCTACGGTGCGCCGCTCATCGGCGCGGTGGCCGTGCCCGGGTCGGAGCTGACGCCGTTTGCGCCGGCAAGCGGCGTCGTGCCGGCAAGTGCCGCGTTCGTCGCCGGGCGGTTGTACGCGGATCGCGAGTACGACATCGAGGCCGGGCTGCCCACGGCGAGGACCTCGAGATGGCGGCGGGTCCTCGCCGACGCCGCCGGCCTGCTGCATTTCGCCGGTGGCGACGGCGTCGAGTCGTTCACCGCGCAGCCCGGCAACCCGCCTGGCGCGCCCGTGCTGGTGTCGGCGGTGACCGGCAACACCGTCCAGCTGTCGTGGACGCCGGGTGCCGGCGGCACGCCCAGCAGCTACACCGTCTTTGCCGGTTCGGTGTCCGGCGCCGCCGATCTGGCGGCGATCCCGGTCGCCGGCGCGACGGCGCTGACCGTCACCGCGCCGAATGGCCGCTACTTCGTCCGCGTCACCGGCCGCAACGTGTTCGGGGCCGGTCCCCCGTCCAACGAGGTGGTGGTCCAGGTCGGGCCGCCGCCGTGCACGGTAGCGCCGACGCCGCCGGGACCGCTGACGCACACGCTCGCCGGCTTCACGGTCAGCCTCGCCTGGATCGGATCGCCGACCGCCGCCGCCTACGTCCTCGAGGCCGGCACGGTTCCCGGCGGCATCGACATCGGCGCCATCCCGCTGTCGAGTGCCACCACCCTGGTCGTGTCGGCGCCGGCCGGCACCTATTACACCCGGGTGCGGGCGACCAACGCCTGCGGCGTGAGCGCACCGTCGGCCGAGCACGTCGTCGTCGTCACCGGCATGGTCGTACCGCCGAACGCACCGAGCGGCCTCGCCGCGTCGGTGGTCGGCAGCACGGTGTCGTTGACGTGGACGCCGCCGGCCAGCGGTGGCACGCCGACCGGTTACCAGCTCGAAGCCGGCTACGCACCGGGCGCCGCCAACGCCGCCGTCGTCCAGACGCCCGGCCCGGCGCTCGCCGCCGCCAACGTGCCGCCGGCGACCTACTACGTGCGCGTCCGCGCGTTCAACGCCGCCGGCCCCGGCCCGGCGACGGCGGACGTGGCGGTGGTGGTGCCGTGACTAGCGACTGGCGGCTAGCGGCTAGGGGCTAGCGGCTAGACAATCTCGCTGTCACTATGCCCGACGAACGAACGGCCCGGCGATCGTTTGCCGGGCCGTGTCGTTTGCCCGCGTCCTAGCCGCTAGCCGCCAGCCGCTGGACGCGCGAAGTGCGCGAGGCGTCTCAGCGTTTCGCTATGCCGAGCTCGCCGAGCTTGGCGGCCACGTCCTGCCCGGCGCTGGCCACCTTCACGCCCTTGTCGATGTGGAGGATCTTGCCGTCGGGGCCGATGTAGAACGTCCAGCGTGAGGCCAGGCCGGCCATGCCGAGGACGCCGTAGGCGGTTGCGGTGGTCTTGGTGGGGTCGGCGAGGATCGGATAGTCGGCCTCGACGTGCTGGGCGAACTTGGCGTTCTGCTCGGCGTCGTCGACGCTGACCGCGAAGTAGGAGACGTTGAAGGCCCGGATGGCGTCGCCGCTCTCACGGAGCGACTTGCATTCGATCGTTCAACCGCCGGTGAACGCCTTCGGGAACCACGCCAGCACGACGGCGGACTTGCCCTTGTACTCCGCCAGTGTGTGCATCCGGCCGTCCGAGCCGCGCAACGAGAAGTTCGGCGCGTCGTCGCCCACCTTGAGCTCCACCACGCTTTGTGCCCTCCCGACCGCCGCCGCCGCGATGCCCAGCAGCAGCGACATTCCGATCCTGACCAGACTTCTGATCGCCATGAGCCCTCCGCGCATCATCCTACCTGTGTCGACGCACCGGCGATACCGGCAGGTTCACGGGCGGCGAACCGAAACTACTATGGGATGGTGGGGCTGAAGATACTGCGCCGGGCCGCTTGGGCGGGCCTGGCGGTGGTAGCGGTGGTCGCAGCCCTGCTCGTGCTGGCGCACACGCCCCCGGCTGCGTCCCGCGTGCAGGCCTGGCTCGTGCGGCAGGTCGCCGCCGCCTGGCAGCTCGAACTGCAGGCCGGGGCGCTCGACTACAACCTGCTGACCCGGCGCGTCGAGCTCCGCGACGTCCGCCTGGCGGCCGCCGGCCATGGCGACGAGCCGTTCCTGGTCGCCCGGCGCGTCACCGCACGCCTGCCGTGGGCGGTGTTCGCCGGCACGGTCCGCGTGAGCGCCCTCGACGTGGACGCCGGCCGTGTCCGCCTGGTCCGCGAGGGCGGCGTCATCGTCAACCTGCCGCCGTCCTCCGGGGCACCGCCGCCCGAGGTGCCGCGACGGTTCGACCTGCGCGGCCTGACGCTGCGCGATTTCCAGGTCGACTACCTCGATCGCACCGGCGACGTCGAGGTCGCGCTCCGCGGCCTGCAGGCGTCGCTCACCGGGCGTGAGGTGCGCGGGGTGGACGGCGCCGGCGGGCCGCTGTCGGCCGAGAGCCTCCACGTCCGCGTCGCCGACAACGACACGACCAGCGGCGCGCTCGCCGGCGAGCTGGCGTTCGACGGCAGCACCGTCGAGCTCACCCGGCTGACGGCGCCGTTTCCCGAGGTGACGGTCGTCGCCGACGGACCGATCCGCCGTGTGCTCGACGACGTCACCTTCGACCTGGCGCTCGCCGGCACGCTCGACACCGCGCGCCTGGTCGAGTGGGCGCCGCCGCCGTCGCCGGTGGCCGGGGGGGCGACCTACACCGGCACCATGCAGGGACGGCTGGCGGAGTTCGAGATCCGAGCCGCGATCGACGCGCCGGCGTTGCGCATCGGCCGGGCGGCGCCGATGCCGCTCGACGCGACACTGTCGCTGACCTCGGCACGGGCGGTGGTCGAGCAGTTCACCCTCACCGCGCCCGGACCGGCGCCGGCACCCGGCCGTCCTGGCACCGTGGAGGGCCGGGCGGTCTACACCTACGGTCCGGACGGCGCCGTCGAACTCGACGCCACTTGGCGGGACCTCGACATGGACCTGGCGCTGGCCGCCTACGACCGCGAGCCGCTGTCGCTCGCCTCGTGGCAGGACGGCGAGGCGCGCCTGACGCGGGCCACTCCGGACGCGCCGCTGGCCCTGCGCGCCTCGGGCCGCAGCACCGCGCAGGTGCGCCGCGATCGGATCGCGATCGCGGGAACGTGGTCGGCGACCCTGGGCGACGAGCGATGGCGGGCCGAGCACGACCATCGCCTGCTCGACGGCGTCCACGTGCGCGGGACGGCCTCGTGGCCGGCGGCCGACGACCCGGCGCAGGCGCCACTGGACGGGCCGCTCGACGTCGACGTCGAGGACATCGGCCGCGCCGTTCGCGCCGCCCGCCGCTCGGGCATCGATGCCAGCGAGTCGCTCGAGACCTTCGCCGGGCCGCTGCACGCGCCGCTGACCCTGGCCGGCACCCTCGACGAGCCGCTCGTGCAGGGCCACGCCGAGTCGCCGGCCCTGGTCCTGCCCACCGGCGCCACCGGCACCGCCGCGGCCGACGTCGTCATCGGCACCGTGGACATCGCGGTGCCGCGGTTCGCGGTCTCAGCGCAGGGCAGCGAGGTGAGTGGCGACGTGCGCGTCGTCGGCAGTGCCGGGCGGCTGTCGGGGCGTTTCGCCGGCACGGTCACCTCGATGCCCGACTTCGCGCGGCCCTGGCTCGACGGGGATACCGACGCGCTCAGCGGTTCGATGGCGATCGCCGGGACCTTCGCCGGCACCACCGACGCACCGGACGTGCCGTGGCGCCTGACCTCGACCGCGATCGCCCACGGCGATCAGGCCATCGGCACGCTGGCCGTCACCGGACGGCTCATCGGAACCGCGATCGAGATCGCCGAGGCCCGCCTCGACCAGAACCCCGGCCGCCTCGACGCCACCGGCCGCTACGACTACGAGACCGGCGACTACGCGGTGACGCTCGACGGCCGCGGCCTGCGCCTCACCCAGCCGCTGGTCGGCGACAGCGTGGAGGCGGTGGTCGTCGATGCGCAGTTCCGCGGCAGCGGCACGCTCGAAGCGCCCGGTGGCGCCGGCACGCTGCGGCTGGTGCCCGAGGGTGGCGAGGTCGCCGAGCTGGTCGGGCCGGCCGATGCGATGGTCCAGTTCGTCGCCGGTGAACTGCAGGGACGGCTGTACGTGCCGGCGCTGCACGCGCTGGTCACCGGGGCGGTGGCGCCGCGGGCGCCCTATCCGGTGCGCGGCACGGCTGTGGTCAACCGGCTCGACGTCGAGCCGATCGCCCTGGCCGGCGGTGCCGTGGCCGACACCGTCAGCGGGTCGGTCAGCTTCAGCACCAGCTTCGCCGGCGAGCTGGCCGACACCGCCACCATCGGTGCCTTCGTCAACCTGCAGGAGGTGGCCGTGACCGCCGCCGGCATCCCGGTGCGGCTCGACCGCCCGGCGCGGCTGGCCGTGCGCCCCGGCGACGTCACCGTGGACGACCTGTCGATGCACATCGGCGGCGGCGTGCTGACCGTGCAGGGCCGCCTGCGTGAGTCGTCGCCGACGCCGCTCGGCGCCACCTTCGACGGGCCGCTCGGCGATGTCGTCGCGCTCGGCAGGGTCGTCGGCATGGCGGTGGACGTCGACGCCTCCGGCGAGCTGCATGCGAGTATCGAGTCCCGCGGCGGGCTCGCCGACGCCACCGCCGAGGCATCGCTGCGCAACGCCCGCATCGTCTACCAGGACCTGCCGCCGATCGAGGGCCTCGAGGCCGACGCCACGTTCGACGGCACCATCGCCGCCATCGACAACCTGCGGGCGAGCTGGCAGGGCGGCGGCATCGAGGGCCGCGTCCGGGTGCCGCGGGCGTTGTTCGACGGCGCGGCAGGCGGACCGACGACCCCGCCCGGACGGATCGATCTGACGCTGCGCGGCCTGACCCACGAGGCGCTGCGGCCGTGGCTGGACGCCGAGGTCGTCGGCACGCTCGACGGACGCGTGTCGGCCGTGGTGGCGCTCGACGTCACCGCCCCGTCGATGGCGGGGCTGACCGGGACGATCGTGCTCGAGGAGGCCACCCTGACCGCCGCCGGGGTGCCGATTCGGCAGGAGCGGCCGGCGTACATGTCGTTCACCCGGGGCGTCCTCTCCTTCGACGACGTCGCGTTCAGCGCCGCGGAGCCGGTCTACCTCGGCGGCTCGGTGACCTTCGGTCCCACCCCGGCGCTCGACGTCTGGATCACCGGTGCACCCGGGCTGCGGCCGTTCTCGGTGCTGATGCCGGGGCTGGCGATGGACGGCGTGGCCAAGCTCGGGCTCTACGTCTCGGGCAGTTTCGAGGCGCCGCGGATCGACGGTCGCATCGACCTCAGCGACGGCGAGCTGGTCCTGCGTGATCCACGCGTCATCGCCTCGGACATCGCCGGACCGGTCCTGTTCGAAGGCGACCGCGTGCGGATTCCCGGGATGACCGGCTCGCTGAACGGTGGCCTCCTCGAGGCCAGCGGCACGGTCACGCTCGATGGCCTGACGCCGTCCGGTGGGGCGGTGGCGTTCCAGGCGCGCGGCGTCGCCCTCGAGTACCCCGACGACGTCGACAGCGAGATCGACGCCCTGCTCACCTTCGTGCCCGGCCCGGGAGCACCGCTGCTGCGCGGCGACGTGCGGGTGCTGCGCGGCGCCTACCATGCCACGGTCAGCCTGCCGGCGCTGGTGGCCCGCAACGCCAGCGCCGCGGCACCCGGGGCGGCATCGACCTATCTCGACACCCTGCGCCTCGACATCGCCCTCTCCACCGAGGAGGACCTGGTCGTCGACAACAACTACGGCCGCTTCGAGACCGGTGCCGACCTGCGGCTCACCGGCACCGTCGCCCGCCCCGGCGTGACCGGGCGCGCCGACCTGCGCGAGGGCGGCGAGATCTTCCTCCTCGGCGGCCTCTACCGGCTCAACGAGAGCAGCATCTCGTTCAGCGATCCGAACGCCATCGCCCCGGAGTTCAGCGTCTCGATGTCGACGCAGTCCAACGGCGCCGAGGAGACCCTGACCCTGACCGGCCCGCTCGAGCGCCTCGAGACCTCGGTGACGTCCACCGACCCGGACGTCACCGGCCAGAGCGTGCTCAACGTGCTCTTCGGCGGCAACTCGCTCGGCCGCGAGGACGCGGTAGCACTGCTCTCGGGCGAGCTGCTCGGCGCCACCGGCCGCGCGCTCGGCCTCGACAGCCTGCGCCTGGAACGCGGCTTCGGCGCCGACACCGTCCGCCAGGACCCGAGCCTCATCGTCGAGGACTTCGACATCGACCCGTCGACCCGTCTCACGCTGTCCAAACGGCTGCGTCCTGACGTCGAGGTGATCCTGTCGCAGGACCTCCGCCAGAGCGGCGGCCTGTCGGCGGTGGTCAGCTACCGGCCGTTCCGCGGCGTCGAGCTGCGCGGCACCTCACGCGACAACAGCGATCGGTCCTACACGCTGCGCCACGAGATCTCGTTCGGCGGCACGCGGGCGCCGGCGGCCGCGCGCCGCCCGTCGCCGGACGTGTCGGCGGTGCGCGTCGAGGGCGCCGGCGCCGACGAGGCGGCCCTGCGCGAGCGGCTGCGGCTCGAACCCGGCGACCGCTTCGACTTCGCCAGGTGGCGTGACGACGTCGACCGCCTCGAAACGTGGTACCGCGAGCGCGATCACCTGGAAGCGCGGGTCCGGGTGTCGCGCTCCGACGCGCCGGATGGCGGCGCCGTGCTCGACTACCGGGTGTCGCCGGGTCCCGAAACCGAGCTGCGGGTCACCGGCACGCCGGTGTCGCCGCGGCTGCGGCGCCGTCTGGAAGCGGCGTGGTCGGCCAGTCTGTTCGACCGCTTCCTGATCGAGGAACTGCAGCGGGAAGTGGCGCTCGATCTGGTGCGCCGCGACGTGGTCGGCGCGACCGTCGAGGCGGAGATCGTCGAGACGACCGCGGCGCGCAAGGTCGTCGCGGTGGACGTGCGCGGCGGCGAGCCCGCCGCCGGCCGCCAGGTGCGCTTCGCCGGTGCCGACGCGATCGGGTCCGCGGCACTCGACCAGGTCCTGCGCGCCCAGGGACTGGGCGACGCGGTGTGGATCGACCCGCGCGCCGCGGTGGCACCGTTGCGCCAGCACTACGCGGCCGCGGGCTACCGGGCCGCGACCGTCGTCCCGGCGCTGCCGCGTTTCGAGGGCGATATCGCCGTCCTCGATATCGTCGTGGACGAGGGGCCGCTCACCAGGCTGTCCGCGGTGACGGTCGAGGGCGCCGACGGGGCGTGGCAGCAGGCGGCCGAGTCCGCGATCCGGCTGGCCATCGACGAACCGTATCGTCCCGCCGAGGTCGATGCCGCCCGCCGACGCATCGAAGCCGCCTACCGCGGCGACGGCTACAACGAGGTCGAAGTGACCTCACAGGTCGCCATCGACGAGGCCCGCCACACCGCGGCGGTGACCTTCGCGGTCGCGCCCGGGCGGCAGCAGCGCCTCAGCGAGGTCGTCGTTGCCGGCGTCAACCGCACCCGTCCGGGCGCGGTGGAGCGGGCCCTTGGCCTCGAGCCCGGCTCGCCGGTGGACCTCACCCGGTGGGCGCAGGCCCGCAAGCGGGTGTTCGACACCAACATCTTCCGGCAGGTCGAAGTGCGGCCCGAGGTGGTCGCCGACGACGGGGCGGGGCCGCAGCCGGTGCGCGCCCGCGTCACCGTCACCGAGTGGCCGGCCTGGCGGCTGCGCTACGGGCTCCAGCTCAACGACCGCAACCTGGCTGCCGCCGGCGACGACCCGGACGCCGGTCGTCGGCGCGATCTGGGCGTGGTCGCCGACGTCCAGAACCGCAACGTCTTCGGCCGCGCGTTCACGCTCGGCCTCTATGGCCGCCTCGAGCGCGCCCTGCGGTCCAGCAGCGCCTATCTGACCTTTCCGACGCTCTTCGGCCGCGCCATCCAGACCAACCTGTTCGTGTCGGGATCGCGCCAGGACCTGAACTTCGACGACACGCCCGAGGCCGAGTACTTCCGCGCCCGCGAACTCGTCTCGGTCGAGCAGCGGCTGCGCCGGTGGCGCGGCTTCGAAGCGACCTACGGCTACCGCCTGACGCACGAGGTGATCGACGCCTTCGACCCGGAGGACCTCTTCTACCAGAACACGCTCATCGGGCGTTTCGCCAGTACCGCGCTCCTCGACCGCCGCGACGATCCGTTCGACGCCACCGCCGGCTGGTTCACCTCGGTGGCCGTCGAGCGGGTGAGCAACTTCGAGTCCGGCGACGACGCCATCAAGGTGCTCGCCGCCGCCTATCACTACCGCACGCTCGGCCCGCTGACGCTGGCCTCGGCGGCGCGGGTCGGCGGGTCGTTCCTCGATCCGCTCGGCTTCAGTGATCGCTTCTACGTCGGCGGCGCCGACACGGTGCGCGGCTACGCCGAGGCGGCGGCGGGACCGAAGGACATCCGCGGCCGGGCCAGCGGCGGCAACGCCCAGCTCATCCTGAACCAGGAACTGCGCGCGCCCATCTACGGGTGGGTCAAGGGCGTGGCGTTTGTCGACGCCGGCAACGTGTTCCTGTCGAACTCGGCGATATCGGTCGGCGATCTCGAGGTTGGCTACGGCGTCGGCCTGCGTCTCGACACCCCGTTCTCGCTCCTGCGCATCGACCTGGGCGTGCCGGCCGGGGGCGGCCGGCGCCGCTGGTACTTCGGCATCGGGCAGATATTCTGATCCTCGAAGCCGCTCGCGGCTCGCGGCCTGGCGCCTCGGACGCTCGGCAGAGTCACCGTGAGCCGGGCAGGTGGGGAAGGGTGCAGAGACGCCGCCGGGACGACACGGGCATGTCACCCGTGGGCCGGCGGCGTTCTGCGGACGGTGCACGGCGGGGGAAACCCCGGCGCCACCGCATGTCGTGCAGTCCTGGGACTGCGGTCGTCAGCCGCGCAAGGCGTTCAGCGCGACCTGGACGATCTTGCGTTCCGGCGCCTCGGGTGCCAGCTGGAGGAAGGTCGTGAACCGCTCGGCCATCTGGTTGAAGCGCCTGGCGCGCTGGTGCGCGACGCCGGCGTGGTAGAACGCATAGGCGAAGTTCGGCATGAGCTGCGTGGAGCGATCGAACGCCTCGGCGGCGCCGTTCCAGTCGTTGCGCCGCTCGAGCGCCAGGCCGAGCTGATAGTGGGCGAAGCCGTGCTCGCCGTTGATGTCGCGAGCGCGGGTGCCCTCCGCCACCGCCTCGTCGAGGTTGCCGTCGAGCAGCGCAATCGCCGACTGGCCGACGGCCTTCCAGGCTTCGTCGTCGCCGTTGGACAGGCGGGCGTACTCCTCGCGGGCCTGCTGGTTCTGGTTCATGCGGTCGTAGGCCTGGCCGGCGATGTAGGCCGAGGCCGGGTCGTTGTTGCCGGCATCACGTTCCGCCTGCACCCGCTGCGTGGCTTCGGCGAAGGCGCCCCGCTCGAGCAACTGCTGAGCTGACTGCTGCTTGGCGGCGACGCCCGCCACCGAGATGGCGGCAGCGGCCGCGCTGGCCAGGACGAGACGTGCAATGGCGTTCATGCCTCACGTTTTTGCAAGTGAGGTGCCAGACTCCACGGACGGGAACGGGGCGGATCTGGCCCCTGACGCCCTGGCAGGTGGCCGGCCGGGTGGCACTCAGTGGTCAAAACCATGTACAAATTGGCGCCCGCATGTCAGAGACCGCCGACCTGGCCGATCTCCTGGCCCGCGTGATGACCGGGGATCCATGGCATGGCTCGAACGTCGAGAGCCTGCTCGACGACCTCACACCGGAGGAGGCCGCGGCCCGACCGATCGCCGGCGGCCACTCCGTGTGGGAACTGGTGCTCCACATGACCGGCTGGGCCGGGGAGGTGCAGGCCCGGCTGGACGGGCGGCCAGCCGGCGAGCCGCCGTCGGGCGACTGGCCGACGGCCCCGACGCCTGCCGCCGCGGCGTGGGCGCGCGACCGACGCGCGCTCGTCGCCGCCCACGAGGCCCTCGCCGCCGCCATTCGCGCCACCGACCCCGCCGAACTGACGCGGCCGGTCGTCGATCGTCGCGACCGCGCCACCGGCACCGGCCAGTCGAAGTACGTGACGCTGCACGGGCTCGTCCACCACACGGTGTACCACGCCGGGCAGATCGCGCAGCTGCGGCGCGCCCTACGCGGCTGATTCACCGCCGGCGCCATCGCCGCCGGTTCGGACTGGCTCCTGGCCCCCCGCGCGGCCCGGGAGGATTCTCCCAGTTGGTGCCCGGGCCGCCGCGCCACCCCGGAGGGTTGTCGTCGAAGTCGCGAAACGGCCGCCGGCGGAAGGGACTGGCCCCGGGCCCGCCCGCCGGTCCGGGCGGATTGGCCCAATTGGTACCGGGACCGCCGCGCGGACCGGGTGGGTTGCTCCTGAATCCGGGTCGGGGCCGGCGAGACGCTCCAGGACCGCCGCGCGGTCCAGGGGGATTGGCCCAGGTGGTGCCGGGGCCCCCGCGCGGACCGGGTGGATTCCAGTGACGGTGCGGCTGGGCGCTGGCGGCGCTGGCGTATCCAGGACCGAGCGCCAGGGCGGCGACGAGGCACAAGGCCTGCGGACGGCCCCAGCCGGGGAACGACAATCGGGTCATACGCGCACCTCCGGGCGGGCGAACCTGGGCATCTCGTGTGAGTTAGACCGCGATCCCGGCGCCGGGTTGAAGGGAGTGACTTCCGACGGCAGGCTGCTATACTCCCAGGGAGCTTGACGCACAGGGGCATCCGGCTGCCGCTCGGGGTGGCATCGGGTGTTCGCCAGCAGTCGCCTTCCGGGCGGCTTGCGTCCGGGCCGCGCGGCCCTTCGGTCGTCACCGCGCCCCGGCCGTGCGGAAGAGCCTGGCACCAGGCACGGGACCGCGTGCACGGTGCAGTCAACCGATTTCAGTTCGAGTGTCGTCAACCGTTCCGGCCGTGTCCCGCGGGCAGTCCGCGCCTGTCTCCAGGCGCGCGGGGCTGGCGCTCGCGCTCGTCGTGGCGTCGGCGCTGGTCACCCCGCTGTCGCTGCGGGCGCTGAACCGCGTCGTCGTCGGCACGCCGCCGGGCCTCGGCTACCTGCCGGCGCTCGAACTCAGCCGCCAACACCGTGAGTTCAACCCCCAGCCGATCGCCAACCTGCGCTACGGCCAGCCGGGCTGGGTCTTCATCGGCGACTCGATGATGGGCACGCGCATCGATCCGCTGTATCTCGGCGAGATCTCCGCGGCCCACGATCAGATCGTCGCCTTTCTCTTCCACCCGGCGACCGGTCCGGCATGGTGGTACTTGTCGTTCAAGAACCATCTCGTCGCCTCGGGCGTGAAGCCGCGGGCGGTGTTCGTGTTCTTCCGCGACACCAACCTCACCGACACCCTGTTCCGGCTCGACAGCCTCTACGGCAACGCGCTCGACGAGGTGGCCCACGACGCCGAACCGGAGCTGAACGCGCTGGTAGCGGCACGCAAGCGCGGCGTGTGGTCGCGGGTGCACACCGCCGCGGTCCGTCTCTACGAAACCGACGTCGCCACCGGCTGGATGGAACCGGCGATCCGCCGCTGGTTCGTCAACTGGCGATTCCCCGACCCGAGCGAGCGCCTGCGTTTCGATCGTGCGCTCAACGATCGCTTCGACCTCGCCGGCCTGCGCGCCGACGTCGCCGCCGATCTGTCGAGTGCCAATGAGTCGGCCGACTTCGCCCGCGACCTGCCGACCTCGGTCCTGCCGCACATGACCGCGCTCGCGCGCGAGCACGGCCTGACCCTGTGCTTCGTGCGCGTCCAGCGCCGGCCCGACGGCTCGACGCCGCCGCCGCAGTCGCCGGCGCTGCGTCGCTATGTCGCCGACCTGGCCGCCTGGCTCGAGGCCAACGGCGCCCTCTTCCACGACGACTGGGGCGACCCCGAGCTGCCGGAGGCCATCTACGCCGACGGCGACCACGTTCGCGACCGCCGCACCTACACCGACGTGTTCCGCCGCCGGCTCGATCCGTTGTTCCGGTGAGCGTCGCCGATGGTCTTCCACAGCCTCGACTTCGCCGCGTTCTTCCTGATCGTCGTGACGATCTACTGGCGGGTCGGACACCGGCTCCAGAACCTGCTGCTGCTGGCCGCCAGCTACGTGTTCTACGGCTGGATCCATCCGTGGTTCGTCGCCATCATGCTGGCGTCGACCACCGTGGACTACTGGGCCGGCCAGCGCATGGAAGACGACCCGGCGCGCAAGCGCCACTATCTCTGGGCCAGCCTGGGCGTGAACCTCGGCATGCTCGGGGTGTTCAAGTACTTCAACTTCTTCGTCGACAACCTGCGCACCGGTCTGGCCGGTCTCGGCATCACCGTCGCGCCGCCGGTCCTCGAGCTGGCCTTGCCGGCCGGTATCTCGTTCTACACCTTCCAGGCGCTGAGCTACACCGTCGACGTCTACAAGGGCGAGATGCGGGCCCGCCGCAACCCGATCGACTTCGCGCTCTTCGTCGCCTTCTTCCCCCACCTGGTCGCCGGCCCGATCATGCGGGCCCGCAACCTGCTGGTTCAGGTCGAGCGGCCGCGGGCCTGGAATCCCGACGCCGCACGCACCGGCGCCGTGCTGGTGGTCTGGGGGCTGTTCAAGAAGCTGGTCGTCGCCGACAACGTCGGCGTCATCGCCAACCGGGTCTTCTCGCAGCAGGACCCGGCATTCGAGGTGCTGTGGGCCGGTGTCTTCGCCTTCGGCATGCAGATCTACGCCGACTTCTCCGCCTACTCGGACATCGCCCGCGGCGTCGCCCGCTGGTTCGGCTTCGAGCTGGTCCTCAACTTCAACCACCCCTACATCGCCCACAGCCCCAACGACTTCTGGCGGCGCTGGCACATCTCGCTGTCGACCTGGTTCCGCGACTACGTCTACATCCCGCTCGGCGGCAACCGCGGCCGGGCGCTGGTGGCGGCGTGCACCCTCATCACCACCTTCCTGGTCTCGGGCTTCTGGCACGGCGCCAGCTGGAACTACGTGCTGTGGGGCTTCTACCACGGCGTCCTGGTGTGGGCGACGCGGGCCGCCGGCCGCGGCCTGGCGCTGCCCGAACACTGGCCGGGGCCGCTGGCGGTCGTCCAGATCGCCCTCACCTGGGCGGCGATGATGGCCGGCTGGCTGTTCTTCCGCGAGACCGACGGCGACTTCCTCGGTCACTTCCTGCGGCTGTCGCCGGCCAGCTCGATGCCCGGTGAAGCGGCCATCGGCCTGCACTTCTTCGTGCTGGCGGCGACCTGGTCGCTGCCGCTCGTCGTCCATGACCTGTGGGCCCTGGCCCGCGAGCGCGGGGTCCTGGCGGTGCCGTCGATCGAATCGCGCATGACCGGGCTTCGTCTCACCGCCGTGCAGGCGGCCGGCGTCGGTGTCCTGGCGTCCCTGACGCTCGTGCTGCGCAGCACGACGTCGCTCGACTTCATCTATTTCGCGTTCTGAGAGAACCCCGAACCACAAAAGGAAACGATTCAATGTCAGACGAACGACTCAAGATTGCCGTGTTCATCGATTTCGACAACATCGAGATCGGCGTCAAGAACACCCTCGGCCTCAGCTTCGACATCGGAGCGGTGCTCGAGGCCATCAAGGAACGCGGCGAGATCATCACCAAGGTCGCCTACAGCGACTGGAAGCGCGGCGACTACGGCCGGGCGATGGCCAATCATGCCGTCCGGCTGGTGCAGCGGGTGATGACCCCCGGCGGCGACAAGAACGGCGCCGACATCAACCTGGCCCTCGACGCCCTCGAGATGGCCTTCACCCACGACCACATCAACGCCTTCGTCATCGTCGGTGGCGACAGCGACTTCATCACCCTGGTCGAGAAGCTGAAACAGTACGACAAGAAGGTGTTCGTCGTCGGCGGCCGGCAGTTCACCAGCCAGGTGATGCAGAAGAACTGCACCGAGTTCATCGCCTACGAGAACATCGCGCGCAGCGCGCCGCGCGCCGACCGGTCGCGGCCGGTGCCGGCCTCGGTCGGCCAGGCGATGCCGATCGACGGCGTCGTGCCGCTGGTGCGCCGCGCCCTGAAGGTGCTGGCCGACCGCGAGGTGACGCCGCAGCTCGGCCTGCTCAAGAGCACGCTGCTCCAGCTCGACTCGTCGTTCTCCGAGCGCGACTACGGGGTCAGCAGCTTCCGCGACTTCGCCGAGAAGCTGGCCGAGAAAGGCATCGTGCTGCTCAAGCACACCGGGCGCAGCACGCTGGTGGAGCTGAGCGAGGCCGGGGCGGCGATGGCCGAGCCGGTGGTGCCGGCCGCCGACGCCGCCGTGCCCGTCGAGGGCGGTGCCGTCGCCGCGGCACCGCGCGGCCCGCGGGAGATGGATCCCGCCACCGCCGAGGCGATTGCCGAGGGCGTGGAGCTGGTGCGGGCCCTGCTCGCCGATCCGCCGCAGCCGCCGCGCTGGCCGATGTATCTGCGCCAGATCAAGCAGTTCATCCGCGCCAGCCATCCCGACTTCGACGACCGGAAGTACGGCTCGATCGTCGACCTGATGCGGGCCTGTCAGAAGGAGGGCCTGATTCGGCTCGAACGCGACCGACAGGGCGGCCTGCGGGTCTTCAGCGCCACGGCGGCGCCGGCCGGCGCCGCGGCACCGGCTCCCGCCGCGGCCGCCGAGGGCGAGGCCGCGGCTGCGGCGCCGCCGTCGGCGGCCAACGTCTACCGGCCCAAGAGCGTCACGCTCGGCTGGGTGATCGGCGACGACGGCGAGGAGACCGCCGACGTCGAGTCGACCGGTGAAGGCGACGGCGGCGAGGACGAGCTGACGGCGCCGATCGCCATCGCGCCGATCGTGCCCGACGATCTCGAGCCCGAGGACGACCAGTCGAAGTTCTTCGCGCCGGGCAGCGCCAAGGAGCCGATCAGCGCCGGGCCGGTGGCCCGCGGCGTCAAGCGCGGCCCGCGGCGGACGATGAGCGCCGAGGACGCCGCCGATCGGCCCAAGCGGGTGCGCAAGACGCCGGCCGGGGGTGGGGCGCGGCGGCCGCGGACGCCGAGGAAGGCGAAGGGCTGACGCCTTCGCCTTCCTGCGGCTAGGGGCTAGCGGCTGGCGGCTAGGTGATCACGCTGGCGAACTGTCACGCTGCCCAAAGACACGAGGGCCCGTCGGCATCCGACGGGCCTTCTTCGTCTCAGCGACTGGACTAGCCGCCAGCCCCTAGCCGCTAGTCAGTGTTCGTAATCCGTCTCCACGTAGCCCTGCGACGGGGTCCACTGCACCCGTCGCGGCGGCAGCGTCGCCGGCCGCCCGGGGCGGTGGAAGTACACCATCACCTCGGCATAGCGCGGTTTGACGGGTTCGACCAGCTCGCGGGCGATGTCGAGGGCGTGATCGAGGTGGGTGGTCTCCACCTGCAGGACCAGGACGCTGCCGGCGGCGAGCTGTTCGGTGACCGTCCAGCGCGCCCACGGCTGGGCGGCCCGGCGGACGGCTGGCGGGGTATGCGCCGCCGAATTGCCGGCGATCCGCGCCGGGCCACTGGTGGCGGCCGACACGTACCACCACGCGCCGAGGGTGCTGGCGCAGGCGAGGACGCCGACCACGACGAGCGCGGCCCGGCTCACCGGCGCACGATACGCCCGGGGCCGCCGCCGGCGCAAGCTCCGTTCGGACCGGCTAGTGACTCGCGCCCGAGCCGGTCCACTGCGCCCGGAGTCGCGCCCGGTCCACGGCCGCGCCGCGCAGGTAGACGTCGACGATGCGCCGCGTGTTGGTGATGTCGTCCAGCGGATTGGCCTCGAGCACGACGAAATCGGCGCTCTTGCCCGGCGCCAGGACCCCGAGATCGTCCAGCTCGAGGATCTCGGCACCGCGGCGGGTGGCGGCAACGACCACCGCGGCCGGGGTCATGCCCGCGGCGACCATGTTCTCGACCTCGGTGTGGACGGTCCAGCCCACGAACTGGTCGCCGGTCTGGCCGCCGCCGTCGGTGCCGACCGCGATCCGCGCGCCGGCGGCGCTCAGCCTGGCGATTCCCGCCGCCATGCGGTCCCAGGCCGCCTGCGCCCGGGCCCGGTCGTCGGGGGTCTGTCGCGCCAGGCGCTGCTGCAGGCGCGCGATCTGGTCGGGCAGCACGGTCTCGGCGACGAGCGGGTGCACCGGATCGAGCCACGGCGCCGTCACGATGCGCCGCGGTCCACCGAGGGCCAGCATGAAGAACACCTGCGGGCGCTCCCGGACGAGCGCGAGCAGCTCGTCGTCCACCTCCTGAAACGCGTGCCCGAAGCCGTCGACGCCGGCGCGCAACAGCGCTTTCGCGTCGTCGAGGCCGGTGGCGTGCACCATCGCCCGCATCCCGCGGCGATGGGCCTCGTCGAGGATCGCGCCGTAGAGCTCCGGTGTCAGCGGCTGGATGGTGCCGCCGCGATCGTCCACCCAGGTCTTGACGATCCGCACGCCGCGACCCGCCAGTTCGGCGATCGCCGCGCGGACCTCGTCGGTCGTGGTGATGCGGTGGGCCGAGTGGCGCATGTTGTCGGGCCGTACCTCGTCGGGCGGCGCCAGCCCGCGACCGGCGGTGAGGAAGCGGGCGGCGTCGGGCAGGCGGCCGGCCAGCGAGTCGTCGCGCACCTGATAGGGAAGATCGGTGAAGTCGGAGCCCATCGCCTGCGCGGCGGCGACGCCGTGATAGGCGTAGCGCTGCAGATGGTCGACCAGATTGTCGCGGGTGTAGTTCTGCGGGCCGCTGGTGAGGTGGCGCATGTAGCCGAGATGGGCGTGGGTGTCGATCATCGCCGGCATGATCGTGCGGCCCGACACGTCGACCCGCCGGGCGCCGGTCGGCTCGGCGACCTGTCCCGACGGCCCGACCGCGACGATGCGGGCGCCGTCCACTACCAGCGTGCCGCGTTCGATTGGCGGACCGTCCTCGCCGGTGATGATCCGCGCCCCGTCGAACACGACCGTCGTCGTCGCGGCCGGTGGCGCCGACGCGGGTGGCGCCGAGCAGCCGGCCATCAGGCCGGCGCCGAGGAGCAGGGTGACGTATCGCACGCCGCCACCATAGGCCGCGCCGCCGCGAGGCGCAAGCTATACTCGTGGCACGCAGCCGACCAGGCTCGCCGGCAGTTGGCTGCCCTAGCCGCTAGCCGCTAGCCGCTAGCCGCTAGTCGAATGTCCTACACCGCCAAAGACATCACCGTTCTCGAAGGCCTGGAACCGGTTCGCAAGCGCCCCGGCATGTACATCGGCGGCGTCGGCAGCGCCGGCCTGCACCACCTGGTGTGGGAGATCCTCGACAACTCGATCGACGAGGCGATGAACGGCCACGCCGAGGCCATCGCCGTCACCCTGCACGCCGACGGCTCGTCGGTGACGATCGCCGACGACGGCCGCGGCATCCCCGTGGACGTCCACCCGAAGACGAAGAAGAGCGCCCTCGAAGTGATCTTCACGGTCCTCCACGCCGGCGGCAAGTTCGAGCAGGGCAACTACAAGACCGCCGGCGGCCTGCACGGCGTCGGCGCCAGCGTGGTCAACGCCCTGTCCCGGGACCTCACGGCGGTGGTGCGTCGCGACGGCCACCAGTGGGAGATGGCCTTCAAGCAGGGCAAGCCGGTGAGCGGGCTGAAGAAGGCCGGCGCGGCCCGCGGCAGCGGCACGACGGTGTTCTTCCGTCCCGATCCGACGATCTTTCCGAAAGTCGAGTTCGATCCGCAGATCATCCGCGAACGCCTCGAGGTGGCCAGCTTCCTGCACAAGGGCGTCAAGGTCACCTTCGACGACCAGACGGCCGGCGCGAAGCACGTCTTCCAGCACGAGGACGGCCTCGCCGACTACCTGAAGAAGATCCTCGCCGAGCGCTCGAGCAAGCCCGTGCACGAGGTGCCGTTCTCGCTGGCCCGCGAGAACGGCCTGCGTCTCGAACTGGTCCTGCAGTGGACCGAGGCCACCGACGAGCACCTGCGCAGCTATGTCAACGGCATCCCGACCGGGTCTGGCGGCACCCACGAGAACGGCCTGCGCGCCGGGCTCGGCAAGGCGGTGCGCAACTTCATCGAGACGCACAACCTGTCGCCCAAAGGGGTGACGCTCACCGCCGAGGACATCCGCGAAGGCCTCACCGGGGTGCTGTCGATCTTCCTCGCCGAACCGCAGTTCCAGGGCCAGACGAAAGACCGGCTGAACAATCCCGAGGTGACCAGCGCCGTCGACGGGCTGGTGCGGCCGGCGCTCGAGCACTGGCTGAACACCAACATCTCGGTGGCCGAGGCGATCGTCGCCCGCATCATCCTCGCCGCCCGAGCCCGCGAGGCCAGCCGCGCCGCCCAGGCCGACGTCGTCCGCAAGGGGCCGACGGCCGGCCGCGTCAACCTGCCCGGCAAGCTCGCCGATTGCACCCACCCCGGCGCCATCACGAGCGAGCTGTTCGTGGTGGAGGGCGATTCGGCCGGCGGATCCGCCAAACAGGGCCGCGACCGTGCCCGTCAGGCCATCCTGCCGCTGCGCGGCAAGGTGCTGAACACCGAGGGCATCTCCACCGCCAAGGTGCTCGAGAACAAGGAGCTCGCCGACCTGGCCACGGCGCTCGGCTGCGGCGTCGGCAAGGCCTTCGACGTCGGACGGCTGCGCTACGGCAAGGTGATCATCCTCGCCGACGCCGATTCGGACGGCCACCACATCGCCACGCTGCTGCTGACGTTCCTCTACCGCCACATGCCGCAGCTCATCGCCGCCGGCAAGGTCTACCTGGCCCAGCCGCCGCTCTACCGCATCGACATCGGCAAGGAGACCTACTGGGCGCTCGACGAGGCGCACAAGGAGCAGATCCTCAAGCAGCGGACCGGGCGCGCGACTCCGGAGATCACCCGCTTCAAGGGCCTCGGCGAGATGATGCCCAAGGTGCTCTGGGAGACCACGCTCAACCCGCGGACGCGCCGGCTGCTGCGGGTCGACGTCGCCGACCAGCTGGTCACCGACCGGGTGATGAACGAGCTGATGGGCAAGGACGCGTCGGCGCGGTTCCGCTTCATCATGGAGCGGGCTGAGGACGCCCAGGAGCTCGACGTCTAGCGGCTACCTCGCCGCGGCGATGCGCAGCCGGCTGCGCGGCGACATCGCCGGGGCGGCCTTGGCGGCGGCGACGACCGGCGCCATGGCCGTCGCCAGATGCGGCGCGACCATGTCGAGCATGCGGCACTGATCGCCGGCGAGCGGGGCTGGTGCATAGAGCGTGAGCACGCCGAGAGCGACGCCGTCGTGCACCAGCGGACTGGCGCAGGCGACGCGAAGGCCGGCCGGGGTGCGGTCGGCCAGGTCGAGCCGGGCGTCGCTGTTGGCCACCGACTGCAGCGTCGCCGCGCTCCACCCGGACAGCCGTTCGCCGAGCCGGATCGCCAGACCGGCCACCGCGGCGGCTTCGGGGCCGGCCACATACTGCGCCGACACCGCGCCACCTGCCGCATCGAGGCCGAAGAGGGCGACGGTTGCGTCCGGCGCGATGCGGCGTAGCGGCCCTTCGGCCAGCGCGCCGAGATCGGTGAAGGTCGGCGAGCCGTTGGCGAGCCGCGCCAGGCTGACGAAGGCCAGCAGTTCCGACGATGCATCGCTGCCTGCGGCCGCCGGCATTGGCGCGGCAGCGAGGCCGGCGGCCGGCACGGCCGCGTTGGCGCCGCGGAACGTGCTGAGGATCGCGTCGAGGCGCGGCTGCGGCAGCGACGCCGGGGCGATCTCCCGCTGCACGCGCACGAAGGTGTCGACGACCAGCGGGTCGTACATCACACCGCGGCTCTGGACGATGATCTCGAGCGCCGCGGTATCGCTCATCGCCGGCCGATACGGCCGATCCGAGGTCAGCGCGTCGAAGCAGTCGACCACCGACAGGATGCGCGCGCCGATCGGGATGTCCTCGCCCTTCAAGCCGCGCGGATAGCCGCTGCCGTTCCAGTTCTCGTGGTGGGCGCGGACGATCGGCACCACCGGGTAGGGGAAGTCGATCGTCGCCAGGATGTCGGCGCCGATGTCGACGTGTGCCTTCATCGTCTCGAATTCCTGTGCGGTGAGCTTGCCCGGCTTGTTCAGGATGTGCTCGGGAATGGCCAGCTTGCCGGTGTCGTGCAGCAGGGCGGCGGCCTCGATGGCACGCAGCGTCCCGACGTCGGTGACGCCGAGGGCGCGGGCCAGGCCGGTGGCATAGGCCTGCACGCGGTGGATGTGGTCGCTGGTGACGCCGTCCTTGGCTTCGATGGCGGTCGAGAACGCCGAAATCGTCGAGAGGTAGAGCCGGTTCATGTCGCCGAGATGCCGCTGCGCGTCATCGACCCGTCCCAGCCACGACCGCATCGCCAGGTGGCACACCAGGACCAGCGGCATGATGGCGGCCAGCGCCGCCAGACCGACGACGCGGACCAGGATCAGCAGGAAAAAGGCCGCCGACGCCGCCGCGAAGTAGTTGACCGACATGACCGCGAAGTGGTCGCGCCAGAAGCGCAGCGGCGACAGCCCCTTCGACCCGGCCACCGCGGTCGCCGTGAAGCCGGAGTTCAGCAGGAAGTACACCGCGGCCAGCGTCGCCAGCGGCAGGATGCTGCGCTCACCGAGCGGGGCGGTGCCGCCGGCCAGCGGGGTCGTGCCGCTCAGTGCGAAGTAGGCATGGACTCCGCACCACAGCGCCAGTGCCGGGCTGGTGACGTTGAAGAGCAGCTGCCGCACGGTATTGCGCCGGCGGACCGAGACGATCAGGCTGTCGAGGGCGATGGTGAGCGCGGCCGGCGCCGGGCCGAGCAGCAGGCCGGTGGCGATGAAGAACGCGTCGGAGATCGACAGATAGACCGGGACGCCCGGCACCTTCAGGGCGAACGACGCGGCGACGATCGCCATCGCCGTGAGCACGACCCAGGCGGTCGGATCGGCGATCTCGGGCAGGCGCAGCAGTGAATGGACGATCGCCGCCCCGCCGGCACCGATGACGGCGCCGACCAGGACCGCGAGCTGTCGCGGCGGTGCGGATGGAAGAACGCCGGTGGTCACCCCGATGCCTCAGCGCCCACCCGGGGGCTGTGACTCGCCCCAGAGAATCTGATCACCGCGAGTCGTCTGTTCGCCCCACAAGATCTGTTCGCCCCACAAGATCTGTTCGCCCCAGAGAATCTGCTCGCCCCAGAGAATCTGTTCCCCCCACAGGATCTGTTCCCCCCAGAGGATCTGTTCGCCCCACAGAATCTGCTGGCCGGTGGCGTCGAACAGCTGATCGCCCCAGAGAATCTGCTGGCCGCCGGGAGCGTAGAGGCCTTCGCCCCACAGGATCTGCGCCGGCGACGCCAGCAGCGGCCGCACCGCGCCGAGGACCATCAGCGTGTCGCCGGTCACTCGCCCCGGATAGGCGAGCGCGGCGAGGGTGTCTCGGACGCCGACGACGTCGATGCCGGTGCGCGCGTACAGCCGGCGGGTCAGCGAGCCCCCGTCCCAGTAGGCGAGGCGATGGGCCCCGGCGTCGAGCGTCGTGAGCGGCAGCATCCTGGCGAGGCTGAGCGTGGCCTGGTTGCCGGCCAGCTTGCGCGCGTCCCACAGGTCCACCCCGCCGGCGCCGGCCGTCATCAGCCCGCCCTCGACCGGTGCGGCGGTCAGCTGCAGAGCGAGGCGGACGGTGAGCGGCGTGGCGAGCGGAGCCGCCTGCAGCAGCAGCGCGACGCCGCCGCTGACCATCGCCGCCGCCATGCTGGTGCCGCTCATGGTGGCGTAGGCGTTGGAGCGGCGTCCGGCGACCCGCATCGTCGGGTAGTGCGTGGCAAGGAACCCGCCTGCCGCCTCCAGCGAGACGATCTTGTTGCCGGGGGCGACGACGTCCGGCTTGATGCCCAGGTCGTAGGCGGCCGGCCCGCGCGAGCTGTAGCTGGCGACGGTGTCGTCGCCGCCGTCCACCGTGCCCTTGGTGTTCAACGCTCCGACCGTCAAGGCGAAGGGTGAGTTGCCGGGAGAGGTGACCGTGCCGAAGACCAGCTGCCCCGACGGCGCCACCCCGCGATTGCCGGCCGACGCCACCACCACCACGCCGCTCCGGACCACGCGCTCCACCGCACTGCAGAGCGGATCGGTGACGCACGGGCCCGTGACGGTGTGGCCGAGCGACAGGTTGACCACGCGGATGCCGAGCGCGACGCGCTGGCGCAACACCCAGTCGAGCCCGGCGATGACGCTGCTGGTGTAGCCGCTGCCGTCGGCGCCGAGCACGCGGACGTTGACCAGGTGCGCTCCCGGCGCGATCCCGCCGGCGTAGAGCGTCGTGACGCCACGGGCCGCCTGCCCCTGACCGGCGACGATGCCGGCGATGTGCGTGCCATGGCCGAAGGCGTCGCCGGTGTCCGGGTCGCCCGGTACGAAGCTCACCGCCGCGGCCACCTTGCCGGCGAGGGCGCTGTGGGCGGCGATGCCCGAGTCGACGATCGCGACACCGACGCCCTTGCCGGTCACCCCCGGCAGGCCCAGGCCGAGGAGCCCGGGCGAGCCGGCGCGGACCTGGTCGGCCCGCATCGTCCGGTCGGACACGACCATCAGCGGCGACACCCTGACGTCGCCGGCGATGGCCCGCACCGCCGGATCGGCCCGCAGGGCGGCGAGCTGGGCCGCATCGGCGGACAGGACGACGTATTCGTCGAGCACCCGCTCCGGCTGCAGCCCCACGCGGGCAGCGGCGGCCGCCAGCGCCGCCGGGTCGCCCTTGACGAGCAGCCGAACCGGACGGGCCGGGTAGTCCAGCAATCGTTGCAGCACCTCCCACGTCACGGTGGCGAGCGGCGCCTGCGTGGAGACGGGGTGGCTCGTCCCCTGGGCGAGGACCAGCACTGCGGCGATGACGGCGGCGAGGCCGGACGGGCGATGGCGATTGGGCATGTGGATCCCGGCCGGGTCCTCCGGCCGACCGTAACTGACGCAAGCGGAAGGCCATCCCGTAATCGGGCGACAACCGCTTTGTCGGCAGATAGTTAGCGCTGATTCGAGCGGTGGTGCTGCGGTGTGAACGCTGTGCCGCCTCGGCACAGCGCGGTTGCACCTGCCACGGCAGGACAGACGTAACTGCTGACACGGCTGGACTTGTCAGCGACTGGTTCGAAACGGCACACGCGAAGCGCCCGTTGCAGCATCGTGGCGCAGTCCGGGCATCCCACCGCTGGTCACGTTCCCGGCGGGCCACCCACGGCAGGCGCTACAATCACCCCTTTCCCGGTTCCCCTGGCAGCATGGCGGCGGCGTCTCCACTGAAGAAGTTCGATCGGTCCCTCATCGAAGGTCCCCTCGCCCCGGCCGTCTGGCGGCTCGCCTGGCCGACCATGTTGCAGAACCTGGTCGCCGGGCTGCAGGGCGTCGTCGATCACGCGCTGGTCGGCAACATGCTCGGCTACGCCGCCAACGCCGGCATCGGCGTCGCCTGGCAGATCTTTCTGGTCGTGATCGTGTTCATGGCCTCGCTCTTCACCGGCCAGGCCGTGCTGGTGGCGCGCTTTGCCGGCGCCGGCGACCACGACAAGGTCAACCGCGTCGTCTATCAGGCGTTCATCACCTCGGTGGGGATGTTCGCAGTGCTGGCGCTCATCGGCTACGTGTCGTCGCCCTACCTGCTGTCGCTGGTCAACGCCGCGCCGGAGGTGCGTGCCCAGGCGCTGCCGTTCCTGCGCATCAACTTCGTGTTCAGCATCGGCATGCTGCTGTTCTTCATGCTCTCGGCGGCGCTGCGGGCCGCCGGCGACGCCGTCACGCCGATGCGTCTCGGCGTGACGATGACGGTGCTGAACCTGGTCCTCAACCTGGCCCTCATCCCGAAGTTCGGCACCGCCGGGTCGGCGATGGGCACCTCGATCGCCGCCGCGGCCGTGAGCGGCTACGCGCTGTGGCTGCTGTTCTCGGGCCGGCTGGTGATCCGCTTCACGCGGGAGCTGTGTACGCGGCCCGACTGGACGGTGATCCGCTCACTGTTCCGGTTCGGGCTCCCCACCGGCGTGCAGGGCATCGCCATGAACGTCGCCGGCGTGCTGCTGCTGCGCTTCATCGGCAGCCTCGAGTTCAGCGCCCCGGCCCAGGCCGCCTACACGATCGGCTACACCGAGCTCTTCTCGATGATCACGTGGACGTCGGTGGGGCTGATGGGCGCCGCCGCGACCATCGCCGGCCAGAACCTCGGCGCCGGCAAGCCCGAACGGGCGCTGCAGGGCGTCTACGCCGCCGCCCGCATCGGCCTGCTGGTCGCCGCCATCGTCGGCGCGATGTTCCTGGCGATCCCCAACCAGCTGCTCGGGCTGTTCGGCGCCGCCGACGGCCGCGTCGCCGACATCGGCCGGCAGCTGCTGCGCTACCTGGCCCTGTCCGGGTTCTTCATCAGCGCCGCGCTGACTTTCACCGGCGGCCTGCAGGGCACCGGCGACACCAGGAGCCCGCTGGTCATCACCCTCATCTCGCAAGTGGCGATCCCCATCGGCTTGTGCTCGGTGCTGCAGGGCATGCGCCAGCTGCAGCCCGCCGACATCTGGCTGGCGATCCTGCTCGGCCACTTCACCCGCTGTGCGCTGTCGTTCCTGCGCTTCCGCCAGGGCAAGTGGCGCAGCATCAAGGTCGAGATGGAGCCGACGGCGCCGGCTGCGGCGTCGTAACCGCCGGCCCGGGGTCGGCGGCGCGGCCGGTGGCGGCCCACAGCAGCGCCAGCGCCGCCGCGGTGACGGCCGTGCCCGCGGCGATCGGCGGCCACGGGATCGTGCCCGCCGCCATGTCCATGCCCAGACGCGCCACCAGGTCGGGACGCTGGGCGAGGGTGCCGACCAGGCCGTTGTTCACCGCGTGCATCACGATGCCGGGGACGATCGACCCCGAGCGCCAGCGCAGCAGGCCGAGCAGCACCCCGAGCGCGAAGGTCGGCAGCAGCCGGTAGATCGAGGCGTGGGCGAGGCCGAAGAGCAGGGCCGACAGCAGCACGGCCGGCCACGCCCCGAGGCGCCGCAGGCCGGAGAAGACCAGCCCGCGGAAGAAGAGCTCTTCGCAGATCGCCGGGGTCAGGCCGATGACCAGCCACACCACCCACAGCGGCATCGGGTCGTCGCCGAGCTGAATCAGCCGCTGCATGGCCCGGGTCAGCGACTCGGGCGGCGGCAGCAGCCGTCCGACCAGCCCGCCGGCGACCAGCCAGGCGGTGGCGCCGAGGGCCACGGCGGCGGCCACGGCGGTGATCGGCGGGCGGCGGATCGCCAGCGTCGGTCGCGCGTCGAAGGCGAACAGCCACACGGCCAGCCCGGTGGGCAGCAGGAACCCGCCGTATTGCAGGACGAGCAGGGCGCGGTGGATCGGCCAGCCGCGCATCGCCAGGCTGCCGTAGAACGCGACGACCAGGACCACGGCGAAGATCGCCAGGATGAGGCCCGGAGTCGGCGTCGACGGGCCGCTGCCGCGGTCGAAGACGGTGCGCACCGCGGCGCGTTCCCCGACCAGCACCGTCTCGCGGTGGAAGACGTGCACGGCCGCGGCGATGGCGACGGCGGCGTAGGCCGACGCCGACACCAGCGTCAGGAACACCAGGTCGGCGGTCGCCTCGCGCAGGAACAGCGCCTTGATGAGCAGCGTGACGTTCACCACCGGCACGAACGCGGTCCACGCGTTCAGCGTGATGGTCGGCACGGCGACGACCGCTGCGGGCAGCACCACCGCCATGTACATCGGCGTCAGCAGGGTCTGGCCGTCGCGGAAGTCGCGGGCGAAGGAGGCCAGGGTCAGGAACAGCGCCGAGGTGGTCAGCGTGACCGGGATCAGCACGACCAGGGCGAGCAGCAGGTTGCCGGCGCCGATGCCCGGCGCGTCGGCGGGCAGCAGCCGCGACACCGTCAGCGACAGGCTGGCCAGGTTGGCGACCAGCGACAGCATCGACAGCAGCCACACCGCCAGGAACTTGGCGACGACGATCTCGGCGGGGCGGATCGGCGCCACCAGCAGCGTCTGCATGGTGCCGCGTTCCTTCTCGCCGGCGGTGAGATCGACGGCCGCGTACATGCCGCCGAGCACCGACAGCGTCAGCAGGATGTAGGGCAGCAGCGACCCGAGCAGCTGGCCCGAGCGCCGCTCGGCGCGGGCGGTGTTCCGGCTCTCCAGGGCGATCGCCTGCGCGAAGCCGTCGGGCAGACCGCGGCTGCGCTCCCGCTCGGCGATGACGGCGTCGCGGGCGTCCGAGAGCGCGTCGGCGACCCGGTTCTGCGCCACCGCCGACTCCCGCCGCACCGAGTCGTAGTACACCGTGATCGTCGCCGCTGCGCCCCGCGCCAGCGCCGGCGCCGCCTCCGCCCAGGCGACGACGACGGCTTCCACCGTCCGCGCCGCCACGGCCTCGCGGGCGGCGGCCAGCACCGGGTTCTCCGGCTCGATCTCCCGCCGGGGCGCCCCGCCGCCCCGCCGTCGCCCGCCGGCGTCCCCCGGCTCGGCGTCGACCCTGCCCAGCGCGCCCGACTCCAGGCCGTCGCGCACCGTCGGCGGCGCGCCGGCCCACGGCACCAGCGTGAGGTCCGCCGCGTCGCCGAGCACCCGCGCCACCTCCGGTGGCAGCGCCCCCCACACCGCCACCGGCGACCGGGTGGCGTCGATGGCGTCCTCGCCCGATTCGGCGATGCGGGTGAAGGCCAGGATGGCCAGCGGATAGAGCAGCACCGGCAGCCCGACCGTGAGCAGCAGCGTGCGGCGATCGCGCAGCGTCTCGCGCAGCTCCTTGGCCAGGATGGTCCAGATGATCGACGGCCGCATCGGGCGCTCGTCGCGGCGGTCTACGCCGTGGCCCCGGCGTAGTGCAGGAAGGCGTCGGTGAGGTTGTCGCGCCCGGCGCGGGCGAGCAGGTCCTGCAGCGGCCCGTCGTCGACGACGCGGCCCTGGTGGATGAGCACGATGCGGTCGCAGAGGTACTCGGCCTCGCCCATGATGTGGGTCGAGAACAGCACGGCACGGCCGGCGTCGCGGGCCTGGCGGATCGCCCGGACGATGAACTGCCCGCTGACGACGTCCAGGGCGGTGGTCGGCTCGTCGAGGATGAGCAGCGGCGGGTCGTGCAGGAACGCGCGGGCCAGGTTGGCGCGCTGCTTCTGCCCCGACGACAGCGTGCCGCAGGGGCGGTCGGCGAAACCGGTCATGTCGAGGTCGGCGACCAGCGCGGCGCTCCGCGCCGCGACCACCGTCGCGTCCAGCCCGTAGAGGCGGCCGAAGTAGGCGAGGACCTCGCGGGGCGTCAGCCTCTGGTAGAGCTGGGTGTCGCCCGACAGGAAGCCGATCCGCCGCTTGGCCTCGATCGGCGTGGCGTGCACGTCGAGGCCGTCGACCACGACCCGGCCGCGGTCGGGAGCGAGGATCCCGGCCAGCATCCGCAGCGTGGTGGTCTTGCCGGCGCCGTTGGGGCCCAGCAGGCCGACGATCTCGCCTGGGGCCACGGCGATCGACACGTCGTGGACGGCGTCGACGGCTCCGAACCGCTTGCCGAGCCTCCGGGCGTCGAGCCCGCCGGGTGGGACCGTCATCGTCAGGACTACAATCTTACGGTTGTCCGATCCTTCGAGGTGTGACGCAGATGGCCGCTGACTTCTCAGGCATTCGCACGATCGTTCCGCCGGTCAACGAACCGATTCGCAGTTATGCGCCGGGCTCGCCCGAGCGTGCCGCCGTCAAGGCCCGGCTGGCGGCCATGGCCGCCGAGCGGATCGAGATCCCGCTGGTCATCGGCGGCCGCGAGGTGCGCACCGGCGCGCTGGGCCGGTCGGTGATGCCGCACGACCACGGCCACGTGCTCGCCGACTTCCATCACGCCCGCGCCGAGGACGTGACGGCGGCGATCGCCGCCGCCGCGGCCGCCCGCGCCGAGTGGGCCAGCTGGGCCTGGGAAGACCGCGCGGCGGTGTTCCTGAAGGCCGCCGACCTGCTCACCACCAGCTGGCGCGACACCTTGAACTCCGCCACCATGCTCGGCCAGTCCAAGACCGTCTTCCAGGCCGAGATCGACGCCGCCTGCGAGCTCATCGATTTCTGGCGCTTCAACGTCGCCTTTGCCGCCGACCTGATGGCCGAGCAGCCGGTGTCGACGACCGCGATGTGGAACCAGACCGACTACCGCGGCCTCGAAGGGTTCGTCTACGCGGTGTCGCCGTTCAACTTCACCGCCATCGGCGGCAACCTGACGACGACCCCGGCGCTGATGGGCAACACCGTGGTGTGGAAGCCGGCCGCCACCGCGATGCTCTCGGCGTGGTACACCCTCAAGCTGCTCGAGGCGGCGGGGCTGCCGCCGGGGGTCATCAACTTCGTGCCCGGCGACCCGGTGATGATCAGCCGGATCGCCCTCGAGTCGCCCGACCTGGGCGGCATCCACTTCACCGGCAGCACCGGTGTCTTCCAGAGCATGTGGCAGACGGTCGGCGCCAACATCGCCAACTACCGCGCCTACCCGCGGCTGGTCGGCGAGACCGGCGGCAAGGACTTCATCGTCGCCCACCCGTCGGCCGACCCGCAGGCGGTGGCCGTGGCGCTGGTCCGCGGCGGCTTCGAGTACCAGGGCCAGAAGTGTTCGGCGGCCAGCCGCGTCTACGTGCCGCAGTCGCTGTGGCCCGAGGTGCGCGACCGGGCCGTCGCCATGATGCGCGACATCGCCATGGGCGACCCGCGCGACTTCCGCAACTTCATGGGCGCCGTGATCGACGAGAAGGCCTTCACGAAGATCAGCGGCTACATCGAACACGCCCGCCGGCACGCCACGGTCCTGCAGGGCGGCACCTGCCGCGGCGACCGGGGGTGGTTCATCGAGCCGACACTGGTCGAGACCGACGACCCGGGCTACCGGCTGATGTGCGAGGAGATCTTCGGGCCGGTCGTCACCGCGCACGCCTACCCCGACGCCCGGTGGCGCGAGATCCTCGAGGTCGTCGATCGCACCTCGCCGTATGCGCTCACCGGGTCGGTGTTCGCGCGCGATCGCGCCGCCATCCGCGAGGCCTCGGCGGCGCTGCGCAACGCCGCCGGCAACTTCTACGTCAACGACAAGCCGACCGGCGCCACGGTGGGCCAGCAGCCCTTCGGCGGCGCCCGCGCCTCGGGCACCAACGACAAGGCCGGCTCCAAGATGAACCTGCTGCGTTGGGTGAGCGCCCGGTCGATCAAGGAAACCTACAATCCGCCGCGGGAGTACCCCTACCCGTTCATGAGCGCCGAGTAGCCCCCCGGAAGGATCCGTCCATGGCCCCAGCCAAGACCACGCCCGTCGTCGATGCCCTCGCCGTGCTGCTGTCGAACAGCTACACGCTCTACCTCAAGACGCAGAACTTCCACTGGAACGTCACCGGCCCGATGTTCACGACGCTCCACGCGCTGTTCATGACCCAGTACAGCGAACTGGCGCTGGCCGTGGACGAGATCGCCGAGCGGATGCGCGCCCTGGGGGCCTATGCGCCGGGCAGCTTCGCCGAATTCAAGAGCCGCAGCGCGGTCAAGGAGGCCACCGGCCATCCCGACGCCAAGGCGATGATCAAGGCCCTGGTCGCCGACCAGGCCGCGGTGGTCGCGGCTGCCGAGCGGCTGTTCGCGGCGGCGGAGAAGGCCAGGGATCAGGCATCGGCCGACCTGGCGACGCGTCGCCTCGACGTCCACCAGAAGAACGCCTGGATGCTGCGCGTCCACCTCGAGTAGATCAGAAGCGCCACAGCTTCGTCGCCTTGATGACGAAGCTGCGATTCACCAGGTCGGGGAAGCCGCGCCGCCCGGCGGTGTCACGGCCGTCGCTGTAGACCACGAACAGGTCGCTGCCGGCCTGGTATTCCCAGCGGTAGCGGATGCTCGAGATCACGCTGTTGCTGGTCGAGTTGTACTGGACGTTGACGGCCAGGGCCATCCGCGGCGACAGCGTGAGGTTGGTGCGGTTGGTGACCAGCTTCGTGGTCGCCCGGCCCACCGGCAGGTCGAGCCAGTTGAGGGTGATCCCCGGCTCCAGGGTGAGCCGCGGCGACAGCGCGACCAGGCCGCGGTAGCCGGCCTCGGTCCGGGTGCCGCCGAAGAAGCCGCCGCGCGCCACCGCCACCGTGCCCGACAGGCGGCGCTGCGGGCCGAACTGGTACTCGGTGCGCAGGTCGTCGAAGCGATAGCCGCCGGCCGGGATCACCCGGCCGGGGACGACGGTGAACGGCTGGCGCAGCAACTCGAAGAGGCGCCCGTATTCCAGCCGCCACTCGTCGTTGTTCTGCAGCTCGAGCCGGTAGGTGCCACGTCCTTCCTGGGTCTCGAGCACGCCGTCGGCGCCGGTGATGTAGTCGAACTCGGCCTCGTAGTAGTGCTTGCGGATCCGCGCGTTCTGCCGCGGACGAGGGCTGAAGCGCAGCCGTCCGTAGTGGCGTGAGAAGGCCTGGCGGCGCAGGAACCCGATCTCCGGGTCGAAGTAGCGGCCGACGGTCAGGTGCTCGAACCGGGCGCCGTAGCGGTCGCCGTTGTACTCGAACTCGCCCCGGTAGCTGCTCCGTTCGGCCAGCGAGCCGTCGCCGCCGCCGGGACTCGACGCCGTCCAGAACCCCTGGGCGATCACGTTCTGGAAGAAGGCCAGGTTGGCATCGAGCCCGACCACCGTGTTGGCGTCGCCCCCGCCCGGTGCCCGGTGGGTCGCGATCAGGCCGACGTTGCTCCGCCGCAGCACGTCGCGGCGCAGTCGCACCACCGAGAAGTTCGTCGCCGGCGCCGCCGCCGTCCGCGACTCGTCGGTCTGGATGTTGAGCAGGCCGATGCTGTAGCGTCCGACCCGGCCGCTGACGCGGCCGCCGACCTCGATCGGCACGCTCTGACCGGAGTCGCTCAGGCCGATCCGCCGGCTGTAGAACACGACCGGCGTCAGGCTGGGGCCACCGCCGCCGTCGCCCCCGCGCTGCCCGGCGCCGAAATTGAACAGGCCCTGCCCCTCGAGGAAGAAGTCGCGCCGCTCGGGAAAGAACAGGCTGAAGCGGGTCAGGTTGACCTGCTGCTGGTCCTCCTCCACCTGCGCGAAGTCGGTACGGACGGTCAGGTCGGCGACCAGGCTGCGGGTGATCCCGTACTTGGCGTCGCCGCCGACGTTCTGCGACAGATCGTTGGCGAACGGCGGCTGGGCGGCCCGGTTGGTGGTCACTGCGCCGATGACGTACGGCTTCACTTCGAGGTTGCGGGCCACCGTCGGCGTCTCCACGCCGACCAGGGTGGCGAAGATGTCGAATCGGTACATCGCCCGGTTGCCGGCCGAGGCTGGAATCGGCGCGATCGAGTGCTGCTCGTTCTTCCAGCGGATCACCCGCCGCAGGTTGAACCCCCAGACCTGCGGCCCGGCGGCGCGCACCCGCAGCGAGCGGAAGGGAATCGCGATCTCGGTGGTCCAGCCGTCGTCGAGGATCCGCGAGCGGGTGTACCACACCGTGTTCCAGTCGTTGTTGTTGCTGCGCTCGTCGAACACTTCCTGGTCGCGCAGGGCGCCGAGCGCGTTGGTCTGGAAGAAGTAGCCGCTGCGCCGCGTGTAGAGCGGGTCGATCGACACCGTGAGGTTGTCGTTCTGGAAGACGTTGAAGCTGTCGCGGCGCATCTCGTTGGCGACCAGCCGCTCCGGGGCGCTGTCCCAGGAGCGCACCGCCACGTAGAAGTTGCGGTCGTCGAAGAACAGCCAGGCCGCGGTGCGCTCGGTGGCGGGCTGCCCCTGGCGGGGCTCCATCTGCACGAAGTGGGTAATCGGCTTGACGTCGCGGTAGATCGCCTCGTCGAGTGCGCCGTCGAGCGTGAGCGGCGCCGCCAGCCGGGTGGCGCGCAGGGTGATGCGCCCCTGGTCGTCCTCGGCGAACACCTCGGGCGCCTGCGGCGCGGCCGGACCGGCGTAGACGGGCAGCGCCGCGTCGGCGGCGTCGCCGGCCGCCTGCCCGCCGTGCACCGGCCGCGACGGCGCCAGCGCCAGCACGAGCATCGTCGTCAGGAAGGCTCGCGACATGCGCAGCCTTCGATTATGGAACGCCGCTCGTCGCGCTTCAGCCGGCGGCGGGCCGGTTTTTACGAGCTTTTTACCAGCGGAAGAGCTTGGTGAGCTTGACGACGAACGATCGGTTCTGCAGCGTCGGGAAGCCCGGCCCCTCGGTGGTGCGACCGTCGCTGTAGACGACGAACAGCTCGCTGCCGGGTTGGTACTCCCAGCGGAAGCGCAGGTTGGCGGAGGTCGCCGCGGCCAGCGACTGGTACTGGACCAGCGCGGCCACGAACATCCGCGGCGTCACGGTGTAGGTGAGACGGCTGCTGACCAGATTGGCGTTGCCCCGGCCGTATGGCGCGTCGATGCGGTTCCACGAGATGGTCGGTTCGGCGTAGAACTGCGGCGTGAACTCGACGCGGCCGCGCCAGGTCATCTCGGTGAGCGTGCCGGAATAGAAGCCGCCGCGGCCGAAGGTCAGCCCGCCGCTGACGCGGCGCTGCAGCCCCATGAAGTAGGACACCTTCCCCTGCGTGAAGCGGTAGCGGCCGACGGGCACCGACACCACCGCCGCGCCGCGGGCGACGGCGAAGGGGGCGGCGATGACTTCGACCGCCTGGGTCAGCTCGGTGTTGAAGAAGTCCCCGTTGTTGAACTCGACGTTGAACTGCCCCTGGTACTCCTCGGACTGCACCTGGCCGGTGGCGGCGCCGGTGAAATAGTCGGCGCTGGCGTTGTAGTAGAGCTTGCGCACGCCCGGGAGACGGGTCGGCCGCGGGCTGAAGCGCAGCTGTCCGAACGAACGCCGGAACGCCGAGCGGCGCAGGAACCCGACCTCGGGGTTGAAGCCGTCGCCGACGTAGAGATGCTCGACGTTCACGCCGTAGCGGTCGGCGTTCCAGTCCACGCGTCCGCGATAGCTGTTCTGGTCGCCGGCCTCGCCGGCCGTTTCCGAACGAGCCCAGTAGGCGTTGATCTGGGTGTCGGCGTTGACGTTGATGAGCGCATCGGCGCCGGCCGCGTAGTTCGAGGTGCCGCTGCCCCGCGGCGCCCGGCTGGTGGCGATCATGCCCACCCGGCTGCGGCTGAGGATGTCGCGATTGACGCGCAGCACCGAGAAGTTCGTCGACGGCGACGCCAGCGCCGTGACGTCGTCGGTCTGCATCGACAGCGCTCCGATCTGCCACGGGCCGGCCCGCCCGAGCACGCGGGCGCCACCGATGATCGGCGCCACGCCGCCGTCGACCAGACCGATGCGCCGGCTGTAGAACAGGATCGGCGTCTGATTGTTGCCGCCGCCCCCGCCGCCGCCGCCCCCGCCACCACCACCACCGCCGCCGCCCCCCCCGCCGCCGCCACCACCCCCGCCGACGCCGCCGAAGGCGAACGAGTCCTGCCCTTCGAGGAAGAAGTCGCGCTTCTCAGGGAAGAACAGCGAGAAGCGGGTCAGGTTGACCTGCGCCTCGTCGTCCTCGACCTGGGCGAAGTCGGTGTTGTAGGTGAAGTCGGCGACCAGCTGCTGGGTGATGCCCCACTTGGCGTCGCCGCCGAAGTTGGCGTCGCCGCGGTTGTTGAAGGCCGGCGCAACGGTGCGGTTGGTCAGCACCGAGCCGAGCACGTACGGCTTGATGTCGACGTTCAGACCGCGGCGCGGGGTTTCGAGGCCGGTGAGGGTGGCCTCACTGGACAGCTTGTTCAGCCCGCGCCGCCCCCACGACCTCGGCACCACGTTCAGGAACGAGATCTCGTTCTTCCACCGCACCATCCGCCGGAAGTTGACCCCCCAGGTGGTGCCGCCTTCCTTGAACCGGATGGAGCGGAACGGGATCCGCATCTCGATCGTCCAGCCGCCCTCGAAGTCGTCCGCCTGCGACCACCACAGCCCGTTCCAGTTGGAGCTCGGCTGCTCGTTGGTGGCGCTCCAGTCGAACATGCCGCCGAGCCGGTTGGCCGAGAAACCGAAGCCGTTGCGGCCGTCGTTGAAGGTGTCGAAGATGACGGCGAGGTGATCGTTGTTGAAGGCGTTGAACGAGTCGCGGCGCATCTCGCTCATCACCCGCCGGCTCGGCTCGGTTTCGTGCAGCCGGGCGCCGATGTAGATGTTCTTGTCGTCGTAGAACAGCCACACCTCGGTGGGCTCGGTGGCTGGCTCGCCCTCGTTCGGTTCCTGCTGCAGGAACCCGGTGTAGGGCAGCACGGTGGTGTAGACCGACTCGGTCAGGCGGCCGTCGAGCGCGAACTCGCCGTCGAGGCGGGTCGCCCGCACCGTGGCCAGCCCGTTCTCGTCGCGCGTCATGGTGACCGTCGCGGCTGCGGTGGCGCCGCCGGCCGGGTCGGCGCTGCGGCCGACCGCCTGCGCCTGGACGGGGAGCGGCACGAGCGCGCCGAGCGCCGCGAAGCAGATCCAGAGCAGTCGGGAACGGCGTGACGCGGGCACTTGACGCACGCTTGGGAAGCCTTCATTTGACCATACCGGCTCGGCCGGGCCGCGTAACGAGTTGTCATCGCCGGGTTTCCCGCCGGGATTCGACCGCCACGTCGGACATGGATTCCATGTGCCGTACGCAGAAGCGGCCGTGCTGCCCGTGGCAGCACGGCCGTTCTGTCACGCCGGAGGAGGCCGGTGAGGTCAGTGCACCTGCGGACGGCGCAGGGTGCGTGCGGCCTTCCAGTCGTCCGACAGGATGGCCCACAGATGCTGGTCGTGGTGCTGGCCGTGGCGGTCGAACGACCGCCGCAGGACCGCTTCGCGCACGGCGCCGACCTTGGCGAGGGCGCCGTTGCCGCGGCCGTTGGCCACCGCGGCGCGGGCCTCGAGGCGGTGCACGCCGATGGTGTCGAAGGCGAAGTCCACCACCAGCCTGGCGCCGTCGGCGAAGACCCCGGTGCCCCAGTAGGGCGAGCCGAGGACGAAGCCCCACTCCGCGGTGTCGAAGGCGGCGTCGAGCTGGCGCACCTGGAAGATCCCCACCGCGGTGTCGGTCCCGGCCGGTACCACCGCGAAGCAGGCGTAGCGGCCGGCCGCCTGTTCGGCGTGGGCCCAGGCGATGAAGCGCTCGAAGCCCTCGACCGTGGTCGGCGGCGGCGAGATGAACCGGGCCACCTCCTCGGTGGTCAGCAGCGCGTGGAGCGACCGGGCGTCGTCGACGCGCAGCGCCCGCAGGGTGATCGAGCCGCCGGTGAGGACCGGCAGCTGTCGCCGCCAGTCGGTGGTCGTCGTGTCGGGCGCGGCCGGATGCTCCATGGCCGGCAGGGCGGCGTGCATCGCCTCGACGAAGGGCATCTTCTCCATTAGAAGGTCCCTCCCGTCGTGCCGGTCACGACCACCTCGGGCGGGTTGTTCTCCAGATCCCACAGGTAGGGATCGAAGGCCTGCACTTCCGCGGTTTCGTCGCCGAAGGCGTAGCCGTCGGTGCCGGAACTGCCCCACGTGGAGTCCGGGCCGGTACTGAGGCCCCAGACGATGTTCGAGCCCGACGCCAGGCCCCACACGATGTTCAGGCCCCAGACGATGTTCGAGCCCGACGCGCCCAGCCCCCACACGATGTTGTCGTCGAGGCCCCAGACGATGTTGTCGTCGAGCCCCCACACGATGTTCAAGCCCCAGACGATGTTGTCGTCGAGGCCCCAGACGATGTTGTCGTCCAGCCCCCACACGATGTTGAGCCCCCAGACGATGTTGTCGTCGAGGCCCCACACGATGTTCCTGCCCCACGCCACGTCGTAGCAGGAGCCGACGCAGTTCTCGCCCCACACGATGTTCTTGGCGAGCGAGGCCGCTTCACCCCACACGATGTTGGTGCCCCAGGCGTTGGCGCCCGGCGTGATGACGCCGCCACGGACCCGGTGGTTGCCCCACAGGATGTGCTGGCTCCACGACCGCGACAGCGGATAGCGGCTGCCCGGCTTGGCGTCCTTGAAGTACTTGGCCAGGGTGACCGCGCCACGGCTGTTGAGGAAGCCGGCGCCCTGGGTCAGGAAGTCGTAGTCGTCGTGGACCTCGGCGGTGAACTGCAGAATCGCCTTCACCAGGTTGGGCGTCAGCTTGGGGTTGGCCTGCAGCATCAGCGCCACCGTGCCGCTGACGACCGGGGCCGCCATGCTGGTGCCGCTCAGCGTGAGATAGGGCTTGTTGGTCGTGGCGCGCGAGCCGTTGACCAGGTACTGCGCCTTCTCGAGGTACATCTTGCTGCCCGGGCTGGCCAGCGAGACCACGCCGGTGCCGGGCGCGACCAGGTCGGGCTTGACCTCGTAGTCGTGCATCGTCGGGCCGCGCGAGCTGAACGGCGCCATCGTGTCGTCGTTGCGGTTGGCGGTGCCGTTGGAGTTCGACGCCCCGACGGTGAGCACCCACGGCGCGTTGGCCGGGGCGGTGATGGCGCCGTACTGCGGGTTGCCGGCGGCGTTGCGGCCGATGTTGCCGGCGGCGGCGACCACGACGATGCCGGCGTCGACCGCCCGCTTGGCGGCGAGGGTGAGCGGGTCGGTGTTGTAGCTCTCGAAGACGCCCGCGCCGAGCGACATGTTGATGACGCGGATGTTGTAGGCGGCGCGGTTGGCGACCGCCCAGTCGAGCGCCTGGATGATCTGGCTGATCCGGCCCCTGCCCTCGCCGTCGAGCGCCTTGAGCGCCACCAGGGTCGCGCCGGGGGCGATGCCGGCCTTGCTGCCGTAGGAGTCGTAGCCGTTGCCGGCGATGATCCCGGCCACGTGCGTGCCGTGGCCCCAGTCGTCGTAACGGCCGGTGTAGCCGTTGACGAAGTCCACGAACCTGGTCACCCGCTGCGTCGTCGAGCCGGAATAGCGCAGGTCGTCGTGGTTGGGCGTGACGCCTGAGTCGATCACCGCGACGCCGATGCCCTGGCCGTCGTAGCCCATCAGGGCGCGCACGGTCCTGGCGCCGACCGTGATCGCCGAGCGGCCGAGGAGCGCCTCGACCGGGCGGTCGTAGTGCACCCGCTTGACGTCGCCGCGGCGGGCCAGCTGGCGCAGCATCCGCTTGGACATCCGCGTCGACCGCCCGCGCATCCCGCTGAGCCGCCGCTCGCTGCGGCGGCCGTGCGCCGCGACGACGGTGTCGGCGTCGCGGTCGTCGTTGAATTCGATGATCACCGGCAGGTCGTCGTCGTCGCCGGCGTTCACCTCGTGCAGCAGCGTGTCGAACTTGGCCTCGTCGGCCCGCCACGGCTTGAATCGCCGCTGAGCCGACGCGTCGTCTGCGAACGCGCCGAGACCGACGGCGACGAGGAGTGCGTAGAGCCCGAAGCGGCGGGGGCCGGGGAACGTGCTGGTCCGGACGACGCCGCGAACCACGAAGAGAGATTTCATGCCCTCCCGCAGCGCAAAGCCGCTGCCAGGAACGTCGGCACGATCACGAGACGTGTGCGGGCCGCGAATTCCTTAGGAAACTCGCGGATCGCCGGCGCACCTGCACGTCGGTGCACTGCCGTCGATTGCAGTTTCTGCCACCGGCCAGTGCGTCGTCATGGAACAACGGACCCGGCGAGACGATCGCAACGTGTCGCTAACTCACGCCGAATCAACCGGTTGGCGGTCGCGTGTGCCGGCGGGGAACAGCCTGATCAGAAACAGCACACACCAGGCGGCCAGGACTTCACGGAATCAGCCATCCTGGCGTGCCGGCGAGCGCGGCGCCGGCCGCGGCCGTGAACAACGCCGGGCTCCCGCCGGTGTGCAGGAACACCACCGCCTCGTCGGGCGCCACCGCGCCGCTCCGCACGTCGTGGACGAGCGCGGCCATCGCCTTGGCCGTGTAGGTGAGGTCGAGGAACAGGGCCTCGGTGCGGGCGGTCAGCACCGCCGCCTCGAGACCACCGGGCGAGGGCACCCCGTAGCCCTCGCCGATGAAGCCCTGGTCGGTGACGAACTCGGCCCCGAGCACACCGTCGCCGACGCCCAGCAGCGCGGCGGCGTCGCGCGCCGCGCGCCGCGCCCGCTCGACCTTCTCGGGTTCGCCGGCGCTCACGGCGATGCCATGCAGCCGGTAGGGCGCCGCGCACAGGTAGGCGCCGAGGGTGAGGCCGGCCTGCGTGCCGCGCGATCCGCTGCCGAAGTAGAGCCGCGACGGCGCCGCGCCGATCGCGTCCAGCTGCCGGCACAGCTCCACCGTGCCGTCCACGTAGCCGAGGGCACCGACCGCACTCGAACCACCCACCGGAATCACGTACGGCGTGCCGCCGCCGGCCTGCACGGCCGCAGCCACCTCGCGGACCTTCTCCTCGTCGCGACCCACGGCGAGCATCGGGTCGACGGCCGGCACGAAGTGCACGCGGGCGCCGAGCAGCCGGTCGAGCAACAGGTTGCCCTCGTCGCGAGGATCGGCGGCGTGCGCGGTCAGGACCAATTCGCAGGCCATGCCGGCCAGGCGCGCGGCACCAGCCGTCATGCGGGCGTGGTTCGACTGCACCGCGCCGGTCGTGATGAGCGTGGTCGCGCCCAGCCGGCGCGCGTCGCCGAGGAGGTACTCGAGCTTGCGCGCCTTGTTGCCGCCACCGGCCAATCCGGTGAGGTCGTCGCGTTTGACCAGGATGCGGGGGCAGCGGCCGGGTCCACCGAGCGCCTCGCGGAGGCCGACGGCGTCCTGGAGTGGTGTCGGCGTCGAGGCGAGCGGCAGGCGCGGCAGGCGGCCGAGCGCCGCCGCGACCGTCGACAGGTCGGGCCGGAGGGTCATCGGAGGCGATCTTGCCTCAGCCGCGGGCGACCTGACCGGCTGGACGGTTCGATGAGGCGCGGCTCGTCCCCCCGTGCGGTCAACCCCAGCCCCTCGAGCAGACCAGCCAGGTCGGCGGGCACCGGGGCCGAGAACCGCAGCAGCGTGCCGGTGGCGGGGTGCGGGAAGCTCAGTTGCCACGCGTGCAGGGCCTGGCGCCCGAAGGTGACGGCGGCGCGATGCTGCCGCGGGTCGGGCAGGCGGATGCTGGTGCGGACGCGGTAGACCGGCTCGCCGACCAGCGGCCAGCCGCGGTCCGCCAGATGCACCCGCAACTGATGCGTCCGGCCGGTCAGCAGCCGGCAGACCAGCAGTGACACGCCGCGCGCCCCGGCTCGCCCGCGACCGAGCGTTCGATACTCCGTCGCTGCCAGGGCGCCGTCGCCGCTCACCATCATGCGGCGGCGATGCAACGGGTCGGGGCGCAGGTGGGTCTCGATACGGCCGCGCGCCGGGGTCGGCCGACCCCACACGAGCGCGAGGTAGTCCTTGGTCACCGGCAGCCGCTGCAGCGTTCGCAGCGCCTCCCGCGACTTGGCGACGACGAGCAGTCCCGAGGTGCCGGCGTCGAGTCGCTGCAGCAGGTGCGGCTGCCAGCCGCCCTCGGCGCGCGCCCGGCCCAGCACCGCGTTGAGGAGCGTGCCGCTGCGGCGGCGGGCGGTCGGGTGCACCAGCTGCCCGGGCGGCTTGACGACGACGAGCAGGTCGGCGTCGTCGTGGACGACGTCGAGCGGCAGCGCCTCGGCGACCACCTCGCGACGACGGGTCGGCGCCGCGACGGCCACGCGCACCACGTCGCCGTCGTGCACGCGCGCGGCGGCGCGGGCCGCCCGCTGGCCGTTGACCGTGACGCGCCCGTCGGCGACGAGGCGCTGGATTCGCGCCCGCGACAGGCCGCGCGACGCGCCATGCCGCTGCACGGCACGGTCGAGGCGCGCGCCGTGGTCGCCGCGGTCGGCGACGAACTCGACGCCCGCGGCGGCGGGCGGGGGACTACTCGCGGACGGCGAGGAGCTCGACGTCGAAGACGAGCATGCCGGCCGGCGAGCCACTCTGCCCCTTGTAGGCGAGGTTCTGCGGAATCCAGAACCGCGTTTTCTCGCCGACGACCATCAGCTGGACCCCTTCGGTCCAGCCGGCGATGACGTCGCCCAGGCCGAAGGTGGCCGGACTGCCGCGCTCGACCGAGCTGTCGAACATGCGCCCGTTGGTCTGCCAGCCGGTGTAGTGCACGGTGACCTGGCTGTCGCGTCGCGGATGGTCACTGCCGGTGCCCGGCGTCAGCACCTTGTAAGCCAGTCCGCTCGGCGTCCGCTTGGCGTCGTCGGGCGGGCCGGCGACATCGGGCGGGGCGATGCGCGGCGAAGGCGCCGTGGCCAGCAGCTCGATGTCGAACACCAGCATGCCGGCGGGGCGGCCGGCCTGCCCCTTGTAGGCCAGGGACTCCGGGATCCAGAGTCGGCGCTTCTCGCCGGTGACCATCAACTGCACGCCGTCGCCCCACCCCTTGATGACCCGGTCGAGCGGGAACGTGTTGGGCGCCTTGCGGGCGTAGGAGCTGTCGAACATCTTCCCGTCGGTGGTCCAGCCCGTGTAGTGGACCGTGACCAGGTCGGTGGCCGCCGGCTTGGTCGTGCCCGACCCCGGCTGCAGCACCTTGAACGCCAGGCCCGACGGCAGCGTGGTGGCGTCCTTGGGCGGCGCCGCGACGTCGGGCGGAGCCGGGACCGGCGCCGCCGGCGGCGTCTGCATGGCCGACAGGACCAGCGGGGTCGCCACCATGAGCAGTACCGTGCCGAAGTGCCACAGGGTCTCGCGCATCACCACATCCTGAACGATGGGCGCACCGCGCGCAACCCGGATCGCCGCGCCACCCGACCGTCAATCCAACGACGCACCGCGCAGGCGTTTTACAGTTATGTTGACGCTTCGGCGGAAGAGCGACCGAAAACCGCCAGATTCTACCGGTATTTCGCGATTTCAACGTTGGCGCGAAACTTGGTTCTCGGTCTGGCGTGCCCGTGTGCCGAGGGGTCAGTTGAGCATGCGCATGCCGGTCCTGGTCGTCGGGGTGCAGGAGGACGTGCGGACCGCGCGCGCCGAGGCGCTGGTGCGCGCCGGCTTCACCACCTTGCCGGTGGCCGGCTTCCTCGAGGCGCGCGACGTGCTGACCGAGATCGAGCCCGAAGCCCTGTTGACCGACGTCCAACTGGGCGACTACAACGGCCTGCATCTGGTCGCCATCGCCCAGGTCGAGCATCCGCGCACGACCTGCATCGTGGTCGGTCCCCGGGACCCGGCCCTGCAATCGGAGTCCTATCACCTCGGCGCCCGCTATCTGGTCGAGCCGATCGCCGCCGACCGCATCGGCGCCATCCTGGCCGAACTCGTCGCCACGCCACGCCCGCAGCGGCGCTGGCCCCGCAAGCGCCCCGTGCATGAAGTGCCGACCTTCGTCTCCGGACTCGAAGCGCGGATCGTCGACGTCAGCTACGGCGGCGCCGGCATCGAGGTCTACGGCGACGACCTGCCGGCGGAGACCCTGCAGTTGACCGTCCCCGGGACCGGCATCGCCGTGCCGGTCGAGCGGGTCTGGGCGCGGCGGACCGCCAAGGCCCAGCCCATCGCCTGCGGACTGGCCCTGCGCCGGGACTCGGCGGTCGATGCCCAATGGCGCTCCTTCGTGGACGCCCTGGAACTGTTGCCAGGCATCCTGCCCTCGCCGCCCCGCAATCTCGGCGTGCCCTCCTAGACCCCTGCATTCGCGGTGGCGCGTGTTGCGGGACTCGGGACGGCGTCGAAGGACGTGGCGGCGAAGCACGAAGTGAGCCGCGCGTGAGGCGAGTCAGTGTCGCACCGGCGCGGTGAGACGGCCGACACGACGCCGCGTGTGGCGCCCCGCCGAGGTCGTCTTTCCCCGACCATCCCCGTTCGAGGGGCGCTTGCCTACCTCAAGGCCCCTCCCGCGCCGCGCCCCCTGCTCACGACCAGGAGCGCACCCTCGTCGCCTGAGCGATGACCCTCTGGACCCGGTCGAACCGACCGACCAGCCGCGGGACCTCCCGGCTGAACGGCGGCCAGTCGGTGCATGGTGCGCCGCTAGAGACCAGAATACGCCCCAGGATCTGCCTCCCGGGCAAATGGCCGTGATTCCGGTGCGCAGATACCCCTAGTTCATCGCATCGTTGCGCCACCGCGGAAAGTCCCCGGATCCTAACATTGTAGTCTGGCCCTGGCACGCCCTATACGGTCCGAACCCCATTCAATCCGAGCCTTTCGGCGAATCGGGCTGTGGCGCTCCCTTTGCACACCACCGGACAGCCGTCAAATGTCCGCCGATATCCTCGTCGTCAGCGCCGACCCCCACGTGCTCTCCGACCGGGTCACGTCCCTCCGCCGGGCCGGGTTCACCCCCCGCGCCAGTTCGAGCTTTCCGGATGCCCGGCGAATGCTCGAAGAGGGGCCGGCGCCTGAAATCCTGGTGACCGACGTCCGCCTGGGGCCCTACAACGGCCTGCACCTGGTGGCGGTGGCCCGGGTCGAGTTCCCCCGCGCGTTCGCCATCGTCATCGGCGCCGCCGACCACGTGCTCGAAGTGGAGGCCACCGGTCTGGGCGCCCGCTACCTGTCGGGTCCGGTCACCGGTCCGGCGTTGCTGGAGACCATCGCCGAGGTGATGGCGGTCGAGCGGCCGCGGCGCCGCTGGCCGCGCAAGCGCCTGCCGATCGAGGTGCCGGCGGTGGTGGGCGGCCTGCCCGGCCGGTTGCTGGACGTGAGCTACGGCGGGGCGTGCCTCGAAGTGTTCGGCGCCACCATGCCGAGCGACGCCGTGGACATCCAGATCCCCGAGCTGGGGATGGATCTGCAGGGCCAGCGGGTGTGGGCCCACCGGGCCGATCCGCTGCAGCCGGTGAGCTGCGGCATCGCGCTCTCGACCGTGGACCAGCGCTGGCAGCGCTACGTCGACGGCGTGGCGGCCGCCTGATCCGGCCGTCGACCTAGTCGCGGCGCTCGTCGATCGCCCGCACCACGCCCTCGCCGCCAGGCGTCTCGGGGCGCAGCGGCGCCATGCGGAACCGCTGGAACGGCATGTGGCAGCCGTACTTGCGCAGGAAGTTCAGGAACCGCTTGTAGTCCTGCGGATCCATGTTGAACAGCTGGACGAGGGCCTTGTAGTTGCCGCGCGTCTGCTCGAGGCCGACCCGGACCAGGTGGCGGATGTCCTCGCGGGTGAGGTCGCGGGCCATGAACGGCTCGTAGGCCACGTCCCAGAACGACTCGCCCCGCAGCAGGATGCGATCGAGCAGGGCCTGCGCCGGGGCGACCGCCGACGCCGGCCGGGCGGCGACGGACTCCGACACGGCCGCCGCCGACAGCACCTCAGTGGGCAGGTCGTTGGGCTGGATCACGCCGCCGGGCACGCGGCAGATCAACCGCTCGGCGATGTTGCGCAGTTCGCGCACGTTGCCCGGCCAGTCGTACTGCTCGAGCGCGGCGACGGCATCGGGGGCGCAGGTGGGCAGCGGCACACCGTGCTCGCGGGAGAAGATCGCCAGGAAGTGCTGCAGCAGCGGCGCGACGTCGTCGCGGCGATCCTTCAGCGGCGGAATCGTGATGTGAATCACGTTCAGCCGGTAGTAGAGGTCCTCGCGGAAATCGCCGGTCTGGATCCGATCCAAAAGGCGGCGGTTGGTGGCGGCGACGACGCGCACGTTGGCGCTGGCGCGGTTGCGCTCGTCGCCGACGCGCTGGATCTCACCGGTTTCCAGGAAGCGGAGCAGCAGCGCCTGCATGCGCAGCGACATCTCGCCCACTTCGTCCATGAACACGGTGCCGCCGTTGGCCGATTCGAACAGGCCGCGCTTGTCGCGATAGGCGTCGGTGAAGCTGCCGCGGGCGTGGCCGAAGAGCTCCGACTCGAGCAGCGTGTCGGGCATCGCCGCGCAGTTGATGGTGAGCAGCGGCGCATGTCGGCGCCGGCTGCGGCTGTGGATCAGGTGCGCGACCACTTCCTTGCCCACGCCGCTGGCGCCGGTGATGAGCACCTTGGCGTCCGACCGGGCAGCGTACTCGACTTCCTGCTGCACCAGGCGAAGCGCGTTGCTGCGGCCGATGAGCGTCGGGGTGTCAGGCTTGAGGGGAACGGGTTCGGGCAGGGCGGCCATGGGCACGGGAGAACGGCAAGCGCACCACGCGTCCAGCCGAAGGCATAACATACGCGACGGGACAGGAAAAAATCAAGCAAATCCAGAACATTTCCGGCCGCCATACACAGCTCTTCGTCTCGTGACACCAAAATACCTTGCTTTGGGAGACTTCCAGCTCGACGTCAGAGAGCAACGCGAAGCGCGTCCGGGCCACGGACGGCCTCGACCCGCGGGGGCTCACGATGTCGGCAGGTAGCTGCGGGTCAGCGCTTCAGAAGCTGCCCACAGCCGCTCCATCAACGCTGGGTCCGAGAAGCGTGGGTCGTCGAGGACGATCGGGTTGCAGTCCTCGAAGAAACGGCCCGATACGGTCGCGAGCGCCGGTGCTGAGGCCAGGTATACCTGTGTGGCTGCACCGGCCCCGACCGACTTCAGCCGTGGGTTGTTCCACGCCATCAGGCGGGCCCGCAGACGCCGGAGAGGTGATTCGGCGCGATCGAGATTGGTGTTGACGACTCCTGGATGAAGGGCGTTCGCGGTCACACGGCTACCGGCAAGGCGGCGGGCGAGCGCGAACGCGAACAGCGCGTTCGCGAACTTCGACTGGCCGTACATCGCGAAGGGCTCGTAGCCCTTGGCGGCGTCGAGGTTCGCGAAGTCGACGCCGCAGGGTGGGGCGCGATAGATGGCACTACTCGACACAACGACGATGCGGCCCTGCGCGGCGGCCCTCAGCGCCGGCAGAAGGTGCAGGCAGAGGATGAAGTGGGCCAGGTGATTGACGGCAAACTGCTGCTCCACTCCGTGCACCAGGCGCAGCGTGCGCGGCGCCATGATCCCGGCGTTGCAAATCAGGACGTCGAGCGGGCGGCCGCCTCGCGTCACCTCGTCCGCCGCGGATCGAATCCCGGCCCAGTCCTCGAGCTCGAGCGCCAGCGGTGTCGTGCGACCGGGCGTCAGGCCGCGGCACGCCGCGACGGCGCGATTGCGAGTGCGTCCGGTGACGATCACGTCGGCGCCCCGCGTGGCCAGTACTCGCACCGTCTCGAGACCGAGCCCCGACGTCGCCCCGGTGACCAGGATTCGCCGTCCCGTGAGATCCAGGCCCGCGGTGACGTCCTCGGCGGTGGAGTGGCGGCCGAACGGGCCGACGGGCACCGTGCCTGGACGCGCCGCAGGCACGGTCTCCCGCGGACCCCGGCACGACCCACCGGCGAGCAGTGCTGCGCCGCTCGCCAGCAGGTCGCGTCGAGCGAGCATCCGCCGGGTCGGGCGCGACGCGGGGCCGATCATCGCTGTGAACGATAGCGGCGATGCTCCGCGGCCTTCATGTCACCGCTGGCCACGCCATTCAGCACCAGTCCGACAAGGCGGTCGTCGGCCACCTGCCGGATGGCCTCGCCCGCGAGCTGGTGGCTGGTCCTGCCGGCGGCCGCGACCATCACGACGGCATCGACCAGCCGGGCGAGCTGCCGGGTCTCGACTGATGCCGTCATTGGCGCAGTGTCGAGGACGGTCCAGTCGTACCCGCCGCTGACCTGTGCGATCGCCGCGGCCAACGCCTCCACGTCCGGAGCGGCGACCGACCGGCCCGCCGGCAAGAAGCCCAGGTGCTTGCCCAATGCGATCGGCCGCGGCGTCTGTCCCGTCAGCAGCGCATCCCCAAGGCCCGGCCGCTCGTCGGTCAGGAGCAGGTGGTGCAGGCACGGCTCGACCAGATCGGCGTCGACCAACAGCACCGACTGCAGCAGAGACGACCGGAGGGAGATGGCGAGGTTCAAGGCCGTGAGCGTTCGGCCCTCGCCGGCCACGGCGCTTCCGACCATCAAGGTGGTGCACCCGTGGTCGGCGCGCCGGACTTGCAGGCGTGCGGCGATCGAACGGTACATCTCGACGACCACCGCCGACGTGGCGGGATCGCTGACGACCTTCTCCGACAAATCCGGCCGCACCTGGAGGGTGCCGAGGCCGCCGACCGCCAGCGTCTCGGGAGCACGGGCAGCCGGGCGGGCCTGGCGCACCGCCGCGCTGGACCCGAACGCGGCGGGTGGCCGTCCCGCAGGCTCGTCGTCCTGATCTCGGATGCGCCATGGGGCGTCGAACAGCTCGGTTCGCGGCGTCTCTTCGGGCCACAGCTCTGCTGATCTGCCGGCGGGACCGCGCGAGCCGGCCGCCTTTCCCCGTTCCATGGCCTCTTGAAAGCGGCTCATGGCTTGCCCTGGAACCACAGGCGGCGTCGGCTGAACCCCGAGAAGAGCTCTCGACTGGCCTCGGTCGTCGCGGCGCCGTGCGGCTTGGGCCGCGGCTGCTCTCCAGCGCCGAGGGCCGACGCCAGATCACGGCGAACCGGTGCTTGGCTCGGCGGGATCGGCCGTCTCGCGCCGGCGGCCGCCGGCGTGGCCGCAACCGGTCGCGGCGGCTCCACCAGCTCCAGCCTCGCGCTCTCGACGCGCGCCGAAAGGTCGAGGTCGCGGGCGACTTCCTCGATGACCTCCGGACCGATCGGTCTGGCGTCGGTCGCGAAGCCCGCCAGGAGCGCGTTGTCACAGACCACGTTGATGGTTCGTGGAATGCCGCCCGAGAAACTGTAGATGGCCTCGACCGCTCGAGGGGTGAATATCGCCGCGGGCTGGCCGCCGGCGACGCGCAGGCGCCCGGCGATGAACGACGACGTGTCACGCAGATCGAGTGGCGCCAGCTGGACTCGGATCGCGACCCGCTGCTTGAGCTGCCGGAGAGAAGCCTCGTTGAGCCGCTCGCCCAGTTCCGGTTGACCGACGAGCACCACCTGCAGGAGTTTGGCGGCCGACGTCTCGATGTTGGCGAGGAGCCTGATCTCTTCGAGCAGATCGTAAGGCAGGCTCTGGGCTTCGTCCACCACGAGGACCGCGGCCGTACGTGCCGCGTGATAGCGCCCCAGCTTGGCCGTAAGCGCCGCCAGGACGTCCACCTTTGACCCGCTCGTCTCGGCGCGCAGCCCGTAGGCACGGGTGAGGAACTGCAGAAACTCGTCGCGCGTCAATGTCGGGTTGTTCAGGGACGTGTGACGGATCCGCTGGCCCTTGAGCGCGCGAAGCGCCGCTCTCAGGATCGTGGTCTTGCCGGTTCCGGCCTCGCCCACGACCAGAGCGATGCCGCGACGGGCAGTGATCGCATACTGCACCGCCGCCAACGCCTCGCGGTGCATCCGCGTGAGGTACAGATAGCGCGGGTCCGGCGTCAGATCGAACGGCCGCTCGGTGAGCCCGTAGTAGTCGCGGTACACGTTCCGTCACCACACCAGACGGGTAGTCGCCAAACCTCCGGCGACGATGGCGGCCGCCCACGCCACCCGCCTGAGGAGCCGGCGGCGTCGATCGGCGGCGTTGTCGATCCACGGAATCGCGGCCAGCAGTTCCACGTCGCGCAGTCTGCTGACCTGCGCGTCACTACGCAGGGTGTTGTCGAGCCGTTCGCGAACCAGTACGACGAAGACGGTGCTGAGTAGCCACGCGGCGGCGGCGGCGACGACCAAACGGCCGACCGACTCCGACGGCCACTGGGCGCGCAACGCCGACGCGGCAATGGCCGACGACACAGCCGTCACAGCTATCCACCTCCGGTCCCGCCGAACGATCCGCTCGATGTCGGCCATCTCTCAACGCCCGCCGCGACGCCGCCCGGCCCAGCTTCCGTCGCCGGCCCACGAATTCTATGGTAGTCCGATCGGCTGCTGCCCGGGAAACGACCTCGATCTCACCGGAATTCCTTGAACGACACCTGGCACTCGTGGGTCCTGAGGAAGTTCAGGAAGCGCTTGTAGTCGCCGGGGTCCATGTTGAACAGGCGGACGACGATGCGGTAGTTGCCGCGCGCTTCCTGCAGGCCCTTCTTCACCAGGTCGCGCAGGTTGCCGCGCGTGATCTCGCGGTTCATGTAGAGCGGGTAGACCGCGGTCCAGAACGACTCGCCGCTCTCGACCAGCCGCTGGTAGAGCTCGTCGGACACCGTGCGCCGCCGCTCGCGCCGCGGCTTGTAGGTGCCGAACGGCAGCAGGCGGATCTCGGGCGGCAGGTCTTCGGGCAGGGCGATCTCGCGCTGGCAGGTCACCGCCAGCCGTTCGACCAGGTTCTGGAGTTCGCGGACGTTGCCGGGCCACGAGTACTTGCAGAGCGCGTCCATCGTCTCGGGGGCGACGCCGCGCAGCGCGTAGTGGCCGGTCGCGGTGCTGCGCGAGAGGAAGCGATCGACCAGCGCCGGGATGTCCGAGCGGCGTTCGCGCAGCGGCGGCACCACCAGGTGGATGACGTTCAGCCGGTAGAACAGGTCCTCGCGAAACGCCTGCTGGCCGATGAGCTCGCGCAGGTTCTTGTTGGTGGCGGCGATGACCCGGATGTTGACCGTGGCGCGGACCCGGTCGGCGCCGACTTTCTGCAGTTCGCCGGTCTCCAGGAAGCGCAGCAGCAGCCCCTGCATCCGCAGGGTCATCTCGCCGACCTCGTCGAGGAAGAGCGTGCCGCCGTCGGCCAGTTCGAGCTTGCCCTGCTTGTCGCGATAGGCGCCGGTGAAGCTGCCCTTGACGTGGCCGAACAGCTCCGATTCGAGCAGCGTCTCGGGCAGGCCGGCGCAGTTCACGGCGACGAACGGCCGCGACGCCCGCGGGGAGTGGGCGTGCACGGCCCGCGCGACCAGCTCCTTGCCGACGCCGCTCTCGCCGGTGATGAGCACCTTGGCTTCGGAGCGCGCCGTGCGCTCGATCTCGGTGCGCAGCTCCGTGATCGCCGGGCTGTCGCCGACCAGCTGGGCCTCGGACATCGCCGTCATCGTCGCGGGCCGCGATTCAGGACCGGTGGACGCAGTGTTCATTCTGGCTCGACCTCTCACTGGCGGACCTGGGCGCGGCAGCACGCCGTGATCCCCCGCACATGGGCTGGACAGCAAAAGGAGGGCCACTCATTTCTTTGGCTGTGCGGGAATCAAGTTCTGGCCCATGCCTGACTACGATCGACCGGAATTTCAGAACCAATGTCGGGGGTAACAGCGCTGAGGGGAACCGCAACTGACCCATATCGCCAGGAGAATAGTCCCTCTGGAGACAGAACATTTTGTCACGAACAACGGCGAAATCGGCCCGGGTTCGGGCAAGGACTCGCCAATTACATCTTCGTAATCGAATGAGACGAGCCTGGTCGCCGGGATGCAACCGTCGACCGGGCGGATTCAGCCCTGGTCGGATGCCTCGGTCCGTGCCGCCAGCTGGCGCGCATGCCGGGTCCGGCGGTCCGCCTCGCCGAGTTGGCGCGCCAGCACGGCGGGTGCCGCGCCGAGTGCCCGGCGCGCCTCATCGGACCGACCCAGTGCCAGCAGTGCCTCGGCCCGGGCCGCGTCGCCCATTGCCCGCAGCCAGTGGCCGGCTGGCAGCCGTTCGGCGCGGATCGCCACCGCCTCGGCGGCGTGCTGCGCGGCGTCGGCCGGCCGCGAGGTCTTCAGGCACAGTGCCGCCAGGTCGAGCAGCGTCGTCGCCACCTGCGGGTGCCTGGCCCCCAGCGCCGCCCGCTGCGCTGCCAGTGCGTCGTCGAGCAGACGCTCGGCCTCGCCCGTCTGCCCCTGCGCGGCCCGCACCGCGCCGAGCAGGGCGGTGCTGGCGGCGATGTCGGCGTGGCCGGCGGGCAGCAGCCGCTGCCGTGAGGCCAGCGCCGCGGCGGCCAGGGGGGCCGCCTCGGCCAGGCGACCGCGCGCCAGCTCCACCCGGGCGAGGTTGTGCAACGCGCGGGCGACTGCCGGGTGCGAGTCGCCGAGCGCGCCGCGCCGGATGGCCAGCGAGGCGGTGAAGAGCGCCGCGGCGTCGTCGAGCCTGCCCCGCTCCTCGAGCAGCGACGCCAGGTTGTTGGCATGCACCGCGTAGTCGGGGTGCCGGTCGCCGAGCCGCTTGCCGGCGGCGGCCAGCGCCAGGCGGTAATAGGGCTCCGCACCGGCCAGGTCGCCGGCGTCCTGCAGCAGCGACGCCAGATTGTTGAACGCACTGGCGGTGTCGGGGTGGTCGTCGCCATAGGCCTTGCGGCGGATGTCCAGCGCCTCGCGCAGCAGCGGCTCGGCGCGGACCAGGTCGCCTTGCGCGTTGCGCAGCTGGCCGAGATGTCCGACCACGTTGGCGACGAGCGGGTGGTCGTTGCCGAACCGCCGCCGGCGGATGGCGATGGCGTCGTCGAGGGCCGCGGCGGCGTCGTCGAGGCGCCCCTGCTGGCGCAGGTTCTGCGCCAGGTTGTTCAGCCCGACCGCCACCGCCTCGACCGCGTCGGGGCCGAGCCGGCGCCAGGTGTCGATGGCCTGGCGCAACAGCGGCTCCGCGTCGGCGAACCGCCCCCGTTCGCTCAGGGTGAGCCCGAGGTCGTTCTGCGAGGCGGCGATCGACGCTGGCGTCCCGCCGACCCGCTGCCTGACGGCGAGGGCCTCGCGGTGCAGCGCCTCGGCCTCGTCGAGCCGCGCCAGCTCGCGATAGGCCTCGGCGAGCGCCTGCATCGAGTCGGCGGTCTCGACGTGCTCGGAACCCAGGGTGGAGCGGCGCAGCTGCAGCGCCCGTTCGAGTAGCGCCGCCGATCGGTCGTAGAGGCCGAGACCGCCGTAGACCTCGCCGATCGTGGTCAGCAGGCGGCCCTGCACGACCGGTTGGCCGCCCAGTTCGGCGTCGATGCGCTCGGCGCCGCGATCGAGCAGCTCGCGGGCGGTGACCCCCGCCCCGCCGGCATCGGGATTCGACACCGCGAAGAGGCCGGTGAGGAATCCCAGCACCTGCTGCGCCGTGTCGCGTTCGCGGGCCGTGCGATCGCGCTCCTCGGCCAGCCGTGACGCCTGCAGCGACAGACCGATCGCCGCCGCCGCGACGACCAGGACGACGACGGTGGCCGCGGCGACGCTCCAGCGATGACGGGTCACGAACCGGCGTGCCGTGTAGGCCCAGGTCGCGGGACGGGCCGTGATCGGTCGCCCCTCGAGCGAGTGCCGTACGTCGGCGGCCAGGGCGTCCACCGAGGCGTAGCGCTCGGCCGGGTCCTTGGCCATCGCCGTGGCGACGATGGCGTCGAGGTCGCCGCGCAGCTCGACCGCCAGACGCGCCGGCGTGGTCCGGCGCACCGCCGCCCGCGCCGTGGGGTCGGGCGCCGGCGGCTCGGCCGGCGCCGTGGCGGCGCGGCTGGCGGCGGGCGGATCGACATGACAGACCACCCGCTCGATTTCGACGCTGGAGAGCGTGTCGAAGCGCAGCGGCCGGCGGCCGGTCAGCAGCTCGTAGAGCAGTACGCCAAGGGCGTAGACGTCGGCGGACGTGGTCACCTGGCCGCCGCGCACCAGCTCCGGGCTCGCGTAGTCGGGCGTGAGCATGCGCCCGGCGGGCCGGGTGACCGCGGCGTCGCCGCTGCCGTCCAGAGCCAGGCGCGCGATGCCGAAGTCGAGCAGCTTCGGCACCCCGGCGGCGGTCACCAGGATGTTGCTCGGCTTGATATCGCGGTGGACGATCAGGCTGCGATGCGCGTGACTCACCGCGTCGCACACCGCCAGGAACAGCTGCAGACGATCGGCCACCGTCAACCGGTGGGCGTCGCAGTAGCGGTCGATCGGCACCCCCTGGACGTACTCCATCACCAGGTAGGGCAGGCCGTCGTCGGTGGTGCCACCGTCGAGGAGCCGGGCGATGTTGGCGTGTTCGAGCCAGGCCAGGATCTGGCGCTCGCTGCGGAACTGACGCACCCGCTCCGGGTCGAGCAGGCCGCGCACCACCTTCACCGCGACCTGCTGCAGGAACTCGTCGTCGTCGCGCTCGGCGAGATAGACGGCGCCCATGCCGCCCTCGCCGAGCAGCGACACCAGCCGGTAGGGGCCGAGACGTTCGGCCAGCGGCGTCGCCCGCGCCGCGGTGACCTCGTCGACGGCGCGGCTCACCACGCCGACCAGTCCGCCGTCGCCGCTGGCGTGCTCGGCGGCGTCGGCGGCCAGCATGCCGGCGACCAGGGCGGCGAGATCGGCGTCGCCGGACGCCTCGGCATCGACGAAGGCGGATCGCTCGGACTCCGGCCGGGCGAGCGCCGCTTCGAACAGGCGTTCGGCCGCCGCCCAGCGTTCCGGAGTCATGCAGCCTCGCTCGAGGCGGCGGTCAGGCGTCCCTGGGCGCCGCCGTGCCGGTCAACTCGTGGCGCAGCCACGCCTTGGCGGTGCGCAGCTCGCGATCGACGGTCGCGGCCGAGACGCCGACGGCCTCGGCCGTCTCGTCGTAGCTCAGCCCGCCGAAGAAATGCAGCTCGACGATGGCGGCCTTGCGCGGGTCGAACGCCGCCAGCCGCTCGAGCACGTCGTGCAGATCGAGGACGTCCACCGACGGGGCGCTGACCACGGCGGCGACGTCTTCGAGCTCGACCTTCACCGCGCCACCGCCGCGCTTCTGGCGCCGTCGGCCGCGGGCGTGGTCGACCAGGACCCGCCGCATCGTCCGCGCCGCCACCGCCATGAAGTGCGCCTTGTCCTGCCAGGAGACGTCGGCGTCGATGAGCCGCAGGTAGGCTTCGTGGACCAGGGCCCGCGTCTGCAGCGTGTGGTCGGCGCGCTCGGCGCGCAGCGCCGACCGCGCGATGCGCGCCAGCTCTTCGTACACGAGTGGCAGCAGGCGGTCGAGCGCGGACGCTTCGCCGCTGCGCCAGGCGTGCAGCAGGATGGTGGCGTTCGGTTCCACGGGCCGCGATCCTCCGGGGAGAGGCGCGGCGATCTTACTGCAGATTCCTCACCCTTCGAGCAGGAGCCAGGCCGGGTCCTCGATGAACTCCTTGACCTTGACCAGGAACTGGACCGCCTCGCGGCCGTCGACCAGGCGGTGGTCGTAGCTGAGCGCGACATACATCATCGGCCGGATCGCCACCTGGCCGTTCACCGGCACGGCGCGATCGGCGATCTTGTGCAGGCCGAGGATGCCGACCTGCGGCGGATTGAGGATCGGCGTGCTCATCATCGAGCCGAACACCCCGCCGTTGGTGATGGTGAACGTGCCGCCCTTGAGGTCCTCGAGGGTCAGCGTGCCGTTGCCGGCGCGGGCGGCGAAGTCGCGGATGCCGCGCTCGACACCGGCGAACGACATGAGGTCGGCGTCGCGCAGCACCGGGACGACCAGGCCGCCCTCGGCGCCGACCGCGACGCCGATGTCGTAGTAGCGCTTGTAGACGACCTCGTCACCCTGGATCTCGGCGTTCAGTTCCGGAAACGCCTTCAGGGCGCCGACCGCCGCCTTCACGAAGAAGGTGGCGATGCCGAGACCGACGCCGTGCTGCTTCTGGAACGCCTCCTTGCGGCGCTCGCGCAGCCCCATCACCGCGCTCATGTCCACCTCGTTGAAGGTGGTGAGCATGGCGGCGGTGCGCTGCGCCTCGACCAGCCGGCGGGCGATGGTGGCGCGCCGCTTGGTCATCCGCACGCGCTCTTCGACCCGCTCGCCGGGTGCCCGACGGGCGATCGGCGGGGGTGCGGCTGCCGGGGTCCTGGCCGACGCCGCCGGCGGCGCCGCGGCTGCGGAGACGAACTCGCGGACGTCCTGCTTGGTGACCCGCGGCCCGGCCGCCGGCACGGTCTCGAGCTTCACGTCGTGCTCGCGGGCCATGTTGCGGGCCGTCGGCGTCGACTTCGTGGCGGCCGCCGCCGCCCCGGCCGGGCTCGTCGCCGGCGCCGGTGCGGCGGTCGCGGCCGCGGCGGGTGCCTTGGCCGCGGCCTTCGCTCCGGCCTTGGACGGATCGAGCAGCGCCAGCACCTCGCCGACCTTCACGTCGGCACCGGCCGGATGCTTGATCGACGCCAGCACCCCGGCGCGGTCGGCGCTCACCTCGAGGTCGATCTTCTCGGTTTCCAGCTCGACCAGCGCCTCGCCGGCGGCCACCGCGTCGCCCTCGTTCTTGAGCCAGCGCGCCACCCGCGCTTCCACCACCGACTCGCCCAGTTCGGGCACGACTATGTTCGTCACTGCGTTCCTCTGCTGCGGCCACGAGCCGCTAGCCCCGCGCCGCTAGCCGCTGTTCGAGCGTCCCTAGACCTGCTTCGCCACCACGCGATCCTGCGTCACGCCGTCCGCGGCGGTCTCGAACGCCTCGGCGACCACCGCCCGCTGGTTGACCTGGTGCCAGGCCGCCGAGCCTTCCGACGGGCTCGAGTTGCGGACCCGGCCCACGTAGCGCAGCGGCCAGCGGCCGTCGATCAGCTGTTCGAGGAGCGGCCGCACGAACTCCCAGGCGCCCATGTTCTCCGGCTCTTCCTGCGCCCATACCACCTCACGCAGCCTGGTATAGCGGTCGAACAGCCCGCGCAGCAGGTCGTCCGGAAACGGATAGACCTGCTCCAGCCGCACCAGCGCGACGTGCGGCGAGGCCTCGCGCTGCGCGCTGCCCGCCAGGTCGACGTAGATCTTGCCGCTGCACAGCACCAGCCGCCGCACCTTGGCCGGGCTCTTGACCTGCGCGTCGTCGATGACCCGCAGGAACTTGCCTTCGGCCAGCTCGCGGGGCGCCGACGCCACCATCGGATGGCGCAGCAGACTCTTGGGCGTCAGCATCACCAGCGGCAGCGGATCGGTGCCGAGCAGCAGCGCCTGGCGCCGCAGCACGTGGAAGTACTGCGCCGCGGTCGTGCAGTTGACGATCCGCACGTTGAGGTCGGCGGCCGACTGCAGGAAGCGCTCGAGGCGGGCGCTGGAGTGATCGGGCCCCTGGCCCTCGTAGCCGTGCGGCAGCAGCAGCACCAGCGACGGCGCCATGCCCCACTTGGCGCGACCCGACAGCAGGTACTCGTCGAGAATCGTCTGCGCGCCGTTGATGAAGTCGCCGTACTGCGCCTCCCACAGCACCAGGCGCCGTGGCTCCTGCAGGTTGTAGCCGAGCTCGAAGCCGAGCACGGCCAGTTCCGACAGGGCGCTGTTGTGGATCTCGAAGGCGGCAGTCGCCTGCGGCAGGTGCTGCAGCGGCACGTGCTCGTCGCCGGTCACGGCGTCGTGCAGCACCGCGTGACGGTGGCTGAAGGTGCCCCGCTCCACGTCCTCGCCGGTGAAGCGAATCGGGATGCCGTCGGCGAGGATGGAGGCCATCGCCAGTTCTTCGGCCGCCGACCAGTCCACGGTGCGCTCGTCGGGCGCCGCCAGCATCGAGACGCGGCGTTCGCGGCCGCGTTCGAGCTTCTTGTGCACCGTGAAGCCGGCGGGCAGGGCGGCCAGCGCGGTGTTGAGCGACGCCAGGGTCTCGAGTGGCACCGCGGTGCGCACCTTGGCGGCGGCGCCGCTCGGCGGCACCACCGGCACGTCGGGGACGATGTCCTGCTCGGGCTTGAGCGTGGCGTAGGTCTGTTCCAGTACCACACCGTGTGTCGCCACCAGCGCGTCGGGCATCCCGGGCGTGATCTGGCCGCTCTCGACCAGCGTGGCGGCGTAGCGCTGCCGCACGGTCGGGTGCTGCGCCACCTGCTGGTAGAGCTGTGGCTGCGTGAAGGCCGGTTCGTCGCCCTCGTTGTGGCCGTAACGGCGATAGCCGACCAGGTCGATCAGGAAATCGAGCTTGAAGCGGTGCCGGTAGGCCCAGGCCAGCCGCGCCGCCTCGATGCAGGCCTCGGCGTCGTCGGCGTTGACGTGGACGATCGGCACCTTGAAACCGCGCGCCAGACCGCTGGCGTAGCTGGTCGAGAACGACTCCTCGGGGTCGGCGGTGAAGCCCAGCTGGTTGTTGGCGATGAGGTGAATCGTGCCGCCGACGTCCCAGCCGGCGAGCCGCGACAGATTGAGCGTCTCGGCGACGATGCCCTGGCCCGGGAACGCGGCGTCGCCGTGGATCAGGATGCCGAGCACCTCGCCGGTGCGCAGCCGCGGCGGCCCCGGAGCGTCGGTGGCGGTGGCGGCGGCACGGGCCATGCCGACCAGCACCGGATCCACCGCTTCGAGGTGGCTCGGGTTCGGCGGCATGGTGACGACCAGCGACGACGGGACGTCGGCGCGTTCGACACGGGCGCCGGCGTGGTACTTCACGTCGCCCATCCAGCCCAGCTCGATGCGGCCGCTCTTGGCGAACAGCGGATCCTTGAACTCGGCGAGCAGCTGGTTGTAGGGCTTCTGCATCACGTGCGCGAGCACGTTGAGCCGGCCGCGGTGGGCCATGGCGATGAGCACGTGCTTCACGCCGGCGGCAGCGGCGTCGGCGATGATCTCGTCGAGGATCGGGACCATCAGGTCGAGTCCCTCGATCGAAAAGCGCGTCTTGCCGGGGAACGTGCGGTGCAGGAAGCGTTCGAACACCTCCACCTGGGTCAGCCGATCGAGCAGCTCGCGACCGTCGATCGGATCGGCCGGCGGGCGGAACCGCCGCGCCTCCACCGACTCGCGCAGCCACACCCGCTCTTCGGGCACGAAGACCTGCGCGATGTCGTAGCCGGTGGTGGAGCAGTAGATCTCGCGCAGGCGTTCGATGGCCTCGTAGGCGCTGGCGGCGCCGGCGACCACCGGTCCGCCGATGATCGCGGCCGGCAGGCGGCGCAGCGCCTCGGTGGTCAGGCCGTGCGCCTGCGGGTTGAGCGATGGATCGCCGACCGGCACGTGGAAGCCAATCGGATCGAGGCGGGCGGCGAGATGCCCGTAGCGGCGGATCGACTCGGCGAGGGCCACCGCGGCCAGCGCGGCGGCGACCTCGGCGGGGCCGGCCGCCGGTGGCGTGGCGGCGTCGACGGGCGGGGTCCAGTGGCGGAAGGCGGCGCGGGTCGCCTCGTCGACCGAGGCCGGGTCGCGCTGGAACCGGTCGAACAGCTCGAGCACGTAGCCCGCGTTGGCCCCTGTGTACTGGTCCCACGGGTTCATATCTCGACTATTGTAGTTCAGGCGGAATTCCGCCCGAGGCCTGCCCGCGATGATGTCCCGACCCACCTACGACGATGCCACCCTCATCCTGCGGCTGTACGAGATGCGCCGCGACGCCCGCCTGCGCGAAGCGCGGCAGTGGTTCACGGCGAACTTCCGGCCGAAGGCCTGGGACGAGCTGGCCACCCTGATGCCCGGCGGCAGCCCCGAGAACGCCTCGTTCCGCATGGTCGTCTCCTATTGGGACATGGTGGCGTCCTTCGTCGTCTCGGGGGTGCTCAACAAGGAGCTGTTCTTTCAGAGCGGCCGCGAGCTGCTGCTGGTCTACGAGCGGCTGAAGCCGGTGCTGCCCGGCATCCGCGCCGCCTACAAGGATCCGCTCTACATGGGCCACCTCGAGCGTCTCGGCCTCGACTTCGCGGCCTACTGGCAGGCGCAGAACCCGGAGGCCTACGAGGCCTTCGTGAAGCGCATTTCTTGACGCGGCTCGTCGCCATCGACGTCGACGGCACGCTGCTCGACGGCCACGGCCGCGTGCCTGCCGCCAACCTCGAGGCGCTGCACGCCGCCGCCGCCCGCGGCATCCACCTGGCGGTGGTCACCGGCCGGAGCCTGCCGTTCGTGCTGCCCGCCGTGCGCGAGCTGCCGGCGCCCCTCGTCCTGGTGGTCTACAACGGCGCCGTGGCCCGGATCCGCGACGGCGAGACGATCGTCCGCCGCACCATCGACGGCGCGGTGGCCCGGCGCGTGCTGGCCCACACGCGCGGCTGGCGCGACGCGACCACCGTGCAGTTCGACCGCCACGATGCCGGCCAGACGCTGTTCGACCGCCTGTCGTGGGAGCATCCCAACCGGCGCGGCTACTACGCGAAAGTGCGCCAGCACGTGTCGCGGGTCGCCGACCTCGAGGCGGCGGTGGACGGCGACGCCCCGGTACAGGTGGCGTTCAACGGCCCCACCGCCGCCATGCGCCGGCTCCAGGCCGACCTGGCGGTGCTGCCCGACCTGGCGGCGCTGTCGGTGTCGGCCACGCACTATCCGAGCCGCGACTTCTCGCTCGTCGACATCAATGCCGCCGGCGCCACCAAGGGGCGGACGCTGGCCGAGGTGGCCGCGCACCTCGGTGTCGACCGCGGCGAGGTGTTCGCCATCGGCGACAACCACAACGACGTCGACATGCTGCAGTGGGCCGGTACCGGCGTGGTGATGGGGAACGCGGAGCCGGAACTGCTGGCGCTCGGGCTGCCCGTCGCCCCGCGGAACGACGAGGCGGGGCTGGCCGAGGCCCTCTGGCGACACGTGCTGAGCGGCTAGCGGCTGGCGGCTGGTGGATCACACAGCCACCCTGCGACGGAGCCAGCCGCCGTCCCGGCGTGTCTCTTCGCGGTCTGATGCGATGCGGGACCAGCCGCCAGCCCCTGGCCGCTAGCCGCTGATCGGGCGTCAGAACCTCGTCCCCATCCTGACGTGGACCCGGGTGTCGCCCTTGCCGCGGGCGACGTCGAGGGCGAGGCTGAACGCGGCGGCGTTGACGAACCAGCCGCCGCCGACGCCGCGGTCGTAGGACGCATCCCGCCACGACGTCTTCGCCGGATAGACGGCGGCCCAGTCCGCGAACACGCGTACCCCGGTCCGGGCCACGTTCAGCGGCGAGCCCAACGGCAGCGCCCACGAGACGGTGCCGCCGGCGGCGTTGTCGTTCGCGCGGTGACCGGCGCGGTAGCCGCGCGTCCAGTTCGCGCCGCCGATCCACGCCTGCTCGAACCGCGGCAGCGCCCCGTCGCTCGAGACCTGGAACACGCGGACGCTGAGGGCCGAGCCACGGAAGAGGCCGAGCGCGGCATTGGCGTCGAGCCGATGGCGCCGGCGCGCGATGTCGTCGACGCCGACCCGTTCGATCCCGGCGGCAATCCAGACGGCGTTGCGCGGAAACGACGGATCGAGGCGGGTGTCCACGGTGAGCTCGCCGCCGGCGGTCGCGACCCGTGACGTCGTGCCGCCGAAGCGGACGTCGTCGAGGCGGACGGCGGCGCCGGCACGCAGCCACGACGTGATCACCCGCTCGGCGCGGACGTCGCCGCCGACCCGTCGCTCCTCGACGTCGAACGCCGGATGCTCGGTCTGCCGGATGCTCGCGCCGGCGAGCAGGCGGGACAAGGGACCACGCTCGAACCGGCGTTCGGCGACCAGGCCGGCCCGCCGCTCGCCGCCCCAGGTCAGCGGCACCGACACCGTCGACCGCGGGCCGAGCAGATCGTCGGCGGCCACCCGCAGCCCGTAGGTGACGCCGTAGCCCTCGGTGTAGCTCAGCACCGGCAGCCACATCAGCCCGGAGGCGGTGCGGCGCAGCCAGCCGGGCGTCGGCAGGTCGGGGCTCGCCCCCGGCAGTTCTTCGACCAGGATGACGACCAGGATGTCGTCGGGGTCGTCGATCGAACGCAGTCGGCGGCTGACCGTCACCGAGGCGAATCGCCCGCTGGTGCGCAGCCGCTCGGCCGCGGCGGCCAACGCGGCCTCGGTCGACGGCTGACCGACGGCCAGGCCGCTGGCGGCGACGACCTCGACGTCGGGCGTGGAGTGGTTGCCATGCACGCGGATCTCGACGATCGGCTGCGCCGCGGCTGCGCCGCCGCCCGCCACCAGGGCCGCCAGGAGCAGGGCCAGCCGGGTCATCGCACGCGCACCGTGACGCCGGCTTCCTTGTAGTCGGCGTAGGTGATGTCGTAGCGGGCGTCGAGCGTGCCGGGCGCGAACGCCATCGCCACCCGGGCTTCGATCCGGTGGGGCAGCCAGATGCCGGGAAACGCCTCGGTCATCGCCATCGAGGCCTGCAGGTCGTCGACGCGGGCGACGCTCCGCCCGGGCAGGAAGCCGAGATCGACGTTGTCGAACACGTAGCGGACGATCTGCCGCTCGTCGCGCAGGATCCACAGCGTGACGAGCGAGGTCTTGTTCATCTGCCGCTCGATCCGCTCCTCGTCGGGATCGTGGTCGTCGCCTTTGCGGCGGGCCTGCTCGGCCCGCCGGTCGGTGCGCGAGCGCTGGTCGGCCTCGTCGTCGAACAGCCGCGCCGGGTAGTACTCGACCCGCAACACCTCGCGGCCGTTCATCGTCTCCCGGCCGGCCAGGGCGTAGCGGCCGGGCTCGAACCGGAAGCGGAGGAAGTAGGCGGCGCGCACGAAACTGGGTTCCGCCTGCTGGCGCAGCACGTCGCCGACGCCCTCGGGTGTCGGCGCTGGCAGCAGCTCGCCGGTGGCCTCGGCCTGCTCGCGCTCGCGCCGGGCGCGGCGGCGCTCGCGGCGCTGCTCGCGGCGCAGCCACTCCGCCTCACGCCGACGTCGCTCGCCCTCGCTCACCGTGACGCCGTTGGCGACCAGGGGACTGCGGATGAAGTAGCCGTCCTTCACGAACCACTGGTAGTCGTGGACCAGGCCGTAGAGGCGCGCGCCGCCCGGGCCGACCACCTCCACCCGCTCGCGCTCGTCGAGCACGTACTGCTGGAGCTTCTTCCAGTTGTCGTCGCGGCGGGCGAGGACGTCGGCCATGAAGCGGTCGAGGTCGGTGCCGCGTGTTGCGGTCTGCGCCGCCAGGTCGGCGCCCGACGCGAGACCGGCCGCGGCCGCGAGCGCGACCAGGATGGGGTGGAGCCACGAACGCACGGGCACACTCCTGACAGCCTGGCAGGCGGGTGGCGCCTGGGTAGACGACGGTGCGGCCGGATCGGTTCCGCGGCCGACGCCGCGGCTGTGATAGAAGGCCGGACACATGCGTATCGCGATTGTAGGAGCGGGCGCCGTCGGCGGCTACTTCGCCGCCAGACTGGCGCGGGCGGGTGAAGACGTCGCGGTCGTGGCCCGCGGCGCCCACCTCGACGCCATCCGGACCCACGGGTTCCAGGTCGTCAGCCCGGCCCTCGGCGATTTCACCGCCCGCTGCCGCGCCGAGTCGGCCCCGGCGCGGATCGGTGTGGTGGACCTGGTGGTCCTGGCGGTCAAGACCTACGACAACGCCACCGCGATCGGCCAGCTGGCGCCGCTTGTCGGCCCTGACACCGCGATCCTCACCCTGCAGAACGGCATCGACAGCGCCGCCGAGCTGGCGGCCGTGTACGGCGAGTCACGGGTGTTGGGCGGCACGACCTACGTGGCGACCGCGGTGGCGGCGCCCGGCCGCATCGTGCAGACCGGCGTCCATCGGTCGATCCTGTTCGGCGAAGCGTTCGGGCCGCGCCTGGCGATCAGTCCACGCGTGGACGCGATCGCGGCGGTGCTGGCCCCGGCCGACATCGAGGTCACGCCGGTGGCCGATGCCCGGGTGCCGATCTGGGACAAGTTCGTGTACCTGGCGCCGTTCTCGGGCTTCACCGGCGCCGCCCGCCTGCCGATCGGCCCGCTGTGGCGCCAGGCGCCGTTTCGCGATCAGTTCCATGCCGCGGCCCGTGAGGTGGCGACGGTCGCCGCCGCCGAGGGCATCGCCATTTCCGCCGATCGCTTCGAGACGCTGGCACGCTACATGGGCGGCATTCCCGACAGCACCCGTTCGTCGCTGCTCATCGACCTCGAGCAGGGCAAACGGATCGAAGTCGAGGCGCTGCAGGGCGCGGCGGTGCGGCGCGCCGCCGTCCACGGCATCTCCGTGCCGATTCTCTCGACGCTCTACGCCGTGTTGAAGCCCTGGGCCACGGGTTCAGCGGCTCCGCCGGCCGCTGGCGGCTAGCCGCCGGCCGCCGGCCGCCAGTCCCGAGCCGCTCGCCGCTGTTCGAGATTCAGAACGGATCCACCACCGCGTCCGATCCGCCCTCGATGACGAGGCGGTGGATGCGGCAGCCGCGCCCGTACTCGACCAGCGCGACCTCGCTCGGGATCCGGAAGATGCCCCGCCACAGGCCCTTGCCCTCGGCGCGCGCCGACTCCGGACGCGGGGCGTCACTGACGGCATGGGCCCAGGCGGCCAGGGGGACTGGCCCCCGCGGCCGGCGCGGCGACGGCGGCGGCACAGACGCGCTCGGCTTGTCGATCGCGGCGTCGGTCTCCGTGGCGGCGACGGTCTCCTTGGCGGCGACACGACCGCGGGCGGTCTTGCGGCCGCGCTTCGGCGCCGGCGCGTCGGCCGTCACGGCCGCCGTGTCGGCGCGGGTGGCCTCGGCGTCGACGCGCGTGGCGGCGGCGTCGACGCGCGTGGCAGCGCTCTCGACCGGCGTGCCCGTTTTGCGACGCGACGGCTTGGCGGCCCGGGCCCGCCCCTTCTTGGCGGCCGGCGGCGGCGTCACGGCCGGCGCGGCGTCGACCGGCACGACCGGAGGCGGCACCGGCATCTCCGGGGGCTCGACCGCCGCCACGATCTCGGGTGGGGGCACCGCTGACACCTGGGCGCTGGCCATCCGATCGGCGCGGCGCAGCGCCTCCTGAATCGCCGTGGCCACGCCGTCGGCCTCGCGATCGGGACGGAAGCCGCGACGTCGCCGGCGGCGTTCGCCGTCGTCGCCGGTCCGCACGACCGGCCGGCCGAGCCGCGAGTAGAGCGCCTGCATCCCGGCCTTGGCGGGATCGTAGATGCCCCATTCGTCGGTCGGAGACGCGGGCGGGGCGAGAGGACGCTTCTTTGACATCAGGGCGGAGGCTCCGCTGTGCGCCGAGCAAGGTTCGTGCCTCACCCGATCGCCGCAACTCCGCACGATCATGGGCCGAAGCGCCGCGCCGGCCGCGCGCGCGGTGACGGCTTCGGTCAGGGCGAACGGACCGAAATGGTCGCACGCATTACAGATCGGAAACGGCGTGCGAAGCCGTGCCATCGGCCGGCGGGTGCATCGCTGCGCAAACTCCCAACGCCACTGGTCGATCCGTACCCGGCCGGTCGTGGCATACCCATTGCCTCGACCGTCGGTATGGTGGTGTCGTTCCTGGGCACGAAGGGCGGAACCGGCACGACGACGCTGGCGGTCAACTGCGCCGCCGAGCTGCGTCGCGTCACCGGCCTGCCCACCGTGGTCGTGGATCTCAAACCCGGGACCGGCGACGTCGGTCTGTTCCTGGGCGTGCGGTCGAAGTTCACCCTGCTCGACCTGCTCGACCAGCTCGACTGGATCGACGCCCGCACCGTGCCCGGCATGCTCGCCAAGCACGACTGCGGACTCGACGTCCTGCCCGGGGCTCCCGACTACGGTCGTCCCGGCAGCGCCGATGCCCCCGACGTCGAGCTGGCCGTCGAGACGCTCAAGCGCATCTACGACTTCGTGGTCGTCGACGCCGGCAGCACGCTCAGCCCGTGCTCCGCGGCCGCCCTGCACGTCTCGGACGAAGTGCACCTGGTGGCCAACCCCGACGTCCCGTGCCTGCGCAACCTGCAGCGGCTCCGCGACCTGGTGCGGCTGGCCGGCGTGCCCGAGGATCGGGTGCGCTACGTGCTCAACCGGACGTCGGACGTCGAGGTGGTACCGCTCCGCGAGATCGAGGAAGCCCTCGGCCGCCACATCGACCATCGTTTCACCAGCGACTATCGCACCGTCGCCGCGGCGTTGAACGCCGGCGTGCCGCTGTCCACGCTGCGGCCCGGCGCGTTGCGCGCCGAGCTGGACACGTTCGCCCGCGCCATCGTCTCGCGGGCCGTCCCGGCCGCCTGAAGCGACGGCGGTCGCGACGATCGGCCGCGCGCTCCGGCAGAGCCGCCGTCCGGCGGAGCCGACGCTCCGCCCGGCGTCACGCCGCCGCGTACTCGGCCGTCACCGTCGTGGTGATGCCGCCGCGGGCCGTGAAGTCGCCGACCACCGTCATCCGCCGCGGCCGGCAGGCGGCCACCAGGTCGTCGAGGATGCGGTTGGTCGCCGCCTCGTAGAAGATGCCCTGGTTGCGGAAGCCGAGCAGGTAGTACTTCAGCGATTTCAGCTCGATGCAGGCGTCACCCGGTACGTAGCGGATGCGGATGGTCCCGAAGTCGGGCAGTCCGGTCTTGGGACACATCGAGGTGAACTCCGGACAGGCGATCGCGATCTCGTAGTCACGCTCGGGCCGGGGGTTCGGGAACGTCTCCAGCGCGGGCGCGTTCTCCATGGGGAAAATGGTAGCATCCGGCCGCCGCGCGGCGCGTCCGGCTCGTTGACACGCCCCACCGTGCGCGCTAGCATCAGGTCCGTTTTTCCGCGAATTTCTCCAGCATCCGCATCCGCGCGCGGATGCACGGACCCGAGCCAGCGACGAGGCGCGCGGACAGCAACCAGGGGGAACCACGATGGCAGACGCGCGCAGGATGGGCAAGTCGGAGCTCTTTTCCCACTTCGCCGAGCGGTTCGAGCTGAAGCGCACGCAGGTGCGCGAGATCTTCGACGGGATTACCGAGCTGGGCGAGAAGGAGCTGAAGCGCTCCGGCGAGTTCGTGATCCCCGGACTGGTCAAGCTGGTCGTGCAGAAGCGCAAGGCGCGCATGGGCCGCAACCCGGCCACCGGCGAGCCGATCAAGATTCCGGCGAAGACCGTCGTCAAGGCCCGCATCGTCAAGCAGCTGAAGGACGCCGTCCTTCCGCGCAAGTAGTTCGCCCGATCTCCCCCGGGTGTCGCGACGGCGGGGACCAGCGTTTCGTCCCCGTCGTTTCGCACACCGGCTCCCGCCGCCGCCCTACGCGCTGCCGCGTATCTTCCGGGCGATGTCCTTGATCTCCAGCTTGTCGAGCTTGAACTTCAGCGTGCTCAGCGGGATGCCGAGGTAGCGCGCCGTCTGGGTCACGTTCCAGCGGCTGCGCTCCAGGGCCCGGATGATGAAGTTGCGCTCGAAGGTGGCCAGCGCGCGGTCGAGCAGATGGCCGGCATCGGCGCCGCGGTCGAGTTCGGCCACCTGCAGCTCGAACGGCAGATCGCCGTCCGTGATCCAGTCGTGGCTGCAGGTCGCCACCAGCCGTTCGACCAGGTTTTCCAGCTCGCGGATGTTGCCCGGCCACCAGTAGTTCTGCAGCATCGCCAGCGTCGAGGTCGCGAAGCCCTGGACGTGCTTGCGGAAGCGCGTGTTGTAGCGGGCCAGGAAGAACTGCGCCAGCTCCGGCAGATCCTCGGTCCGCTCGCGCAGCGGCGGAATGCGGATCGGCACCACCCGGATGCGGTAGTAGAGGTCCTCGCGGAACGTCCCCTCGCGCATCGCCCGCTCGAGATCGACGTTGGTGGCGGCGATGAGCCGGAACTGCACCGCGATCGGCTTGCCGCCGCCGACCCGCTCGATTTCGCCCTCCTGCAGGGCGCGCAGCAGCTTGGCCTGCAGGTCGACCTTGAGCTCGCCGATCTCGTCGAGGAACAGCGTGCCGCCGTGGGCCAGCTCGAACTTGCCGATCTGCTGCCGCAAGGCGCCGGTGAAGGCCCCCTTCTCGTGGCCGAAGAGCGTGCTCTCCACCAGCTCGCGCGGAATGGCGGCGACGTTGACGGCGATGAACGGCCCGTCGGGGTTCTCGGAGTGGCGGTGGATCATCCGCGCCACCAGCTCCTTGCCGGTGCCGCTCTCGCCGGTGACCAGCACGGTGGTGGGCAGGCCGGCCACCTGGTGGACTTTCTCGAGCACCTCGCGCGTCGCCGGGCTCGGCCCCGAGACGAACTCGCGATCGCCGCGCACCTCGCGCACTTGTTCGGACAGCGCCAGCACCTGCCGGTTGAGATCCTGCCGCTCGGCGGCGTGGGCGACGATCGACTGCACGACGTCGGGCGCGGCGTCCTTGACCAGGACGTGGTAGGCGCCGAGCTTCACCGCCTGCACGGCGGCGTCGACGTCGGGAGCGTCGGCCAGCATGACGAACTCGGCGAGCGGGTAGTTCTCGCGGACGATGCGCAGGAAGTCGAAGCCGTCGATGCCGGGCAGGGCGCGGTCGGCGAGCACCAGGTCGACGCCGTCCTTGCCGAGCATGCCCAGCGCCGCCTCGGCCGACCCGGCGCGCAGCACCCGGGCGTCGCGCTTGAGCACCGCGGCAAGCCGCTCGCGGCTGGCCTCGTCGGCGTCGACGACGAGCAGCGTCTTGCGGGGGGGCGCCATCGGCCGCAGTATATGCGCGCGACTGCGGCGGCCGCTTCGGGGATACTGGTGGTGGAGACGCGTCATGGGATGGGTGTGGGGGCTGGCGCTGGCCGCGCTGGTGCTGGCTGCGGCCAGCTGGGTGGCGGCCCGCCGCGCCGCGCGGCAGGCGGCGCAGCTCACCGACATGTACTGGCAGCTCCGCTACGACCACGGCGAGCTGAAGGCGCGGCTCGACGCCGTGGCGCCGGCGCCCGGCGCGGCGCCGCCGACGCCTCCGGGCACGCACTTTGTCGCGCTCACCGACGTGAAGCGCTGATCCCCGTTGCGGTTGACGTCACGGCGGCTTCCAAGCGAGAGTGGGAGGCTGTCCGCCTGCGCGGCTGACGCCGCTACGGCGAGACTGACGTCCGTCGGCGCGGCAGGCGCCGCGACGGCGAAGCAACGGATGGTCCGTCTCCGCTCACGCCCGGCCGTGAGCGTTGGCGCGACAAGGAGTGAGCGTGGCTGGCAACTATGACGTCGTGGTGGTGGGGGCGGGAACGGGCGGCTACGTGGCGGCGATCCGCGCCGCGCAGCTCGGCTTGAAGGTGGCGGTGGTCGAGCGCCAGAAAGCGCTGGGCGGCACCTGCCTCATCTGGGGCTGCATCCCCACCAAGGCCCTGCTCGAACACGCCCACGCGCTGAAGGTCGCCCAGTCGGCGAAGGAGTGGGGCCTGACCGGGGTCGACGGCGGCCAGGTCGGCATCGACATGCCGGCGGTGCACGCCCGCAAGGACAAGATGATCACCGGGCTGACCGGCGGCATCGAGATGCTCTTCAAGAAGAACAAGATCGACTGGATCAAGGGCACCGCCCGGCTGACCGGCGGCACGGGCGTAGAGGTCGCGCTCAGCGCCGGCGGCACGCAAGCGCTCACCGCGTCGAAGGAGCTCGTCGTCGCGACCGGATCGGCCGCTCGCAGCGTGCCCGGTATCACGGTGGACCACACCCGCATCATCTTCAGCGACGACGCGATTCACCTGCCGCACGTGCCGACGTCGATTGCCATCATGGGCAGCGGCGCCGTCGGCGTCGAGTTCGCTTCGATCTTCAAGAGCTACGGCAGCGAGGTGACCATCGTCGAGCTGCTGCCGCGACTCGTGCCCGGCGAGGACGAGGCGGTGTCGGCGGAGCTCGAGCGCACGTTCAAGAAGCGCGGAATCAAGGTGCACACCGGCACCAGGGTGACCAGGGCCACGGCCGGCGCCTCGGGCGTGGACCTCGAGATGGAGAAGGACGGCAAGTCGCAGAAGGCCGCCTTCGAGATGCTGCTGGTGGCCACCGGGCGCGGCCCGGTCACCGACGGACTCGACGCCGACAAGGCCGGCCTGGCCATGGAGAAGGGCTACCTGGTCGTCGACCCGCTGTTCCGCACCAACGTGCCGGGGATTTCCGCGATCGGCGACGTCATCACCATGGGCGGCCCGCACTACCAGCTCGCGCACGTGTCGTCGATGGAGGGCATCGTGCTGGCCGAGCGGATCGCCGGCCACCAGGTGGCGCCGATCAACTACGACCACGTGCCGCGCTGCACCTACACCGAGCCGGAGATCGGCAGCGTCGGTCTCACCGAGGCCCAGGCCAGGGCGGCCGGCCACGACGTGAAGATCGGCACCTTCCCGTTCCGGGCCCTGGCCCGGGCGCGGATGGCCGGCGAAACCGACGGCTTCGTGAAGGTGGTCGCCGAGAAGAAGTACGACGAGGTGCTCGGCGTGCACATCATCGGCCCGCGCGCCACCGAACTCATCGCCGAAGCCGTGCTGGCGCTGCGCCTCGAGTGCACGGTCGAGGAACTCGTCAGGACGATTCACGCCCACCCGACCATGTCGGAAGCCATGGGCGAGGCGTCGCATGCCGCCCACGGAGCGGCGATCCACATCTAACCCGAGCCCCGAGCCCCGAATCCCCGGCCCGAAGCGGTCGGGCCGATGCTGGAGCCACCGAGGACCGACCGATGCCTACACCAGTCGTCATGCCGCAGATGGGCGAGTCGATCGCCGAGGGGACGATCGTCCGCTGGATCAAGAAAGTGGGCGACGCGGTGGACCGCGACGAGCCGCTGTTCGAGATCTCCACCGACAAGGTGGACGCCGAGATCCCCGCACCGGCCGCCGGCGTGCTGGTCGACATCGCGGTCAAGGAGGGCGAGACGGTCCCGGTCAACAGCGTCGTCGCCACCATCGGCACGGCCGGGGAACAGACGGCGGCACCCGCTGCCGCGGCAGCGGCTCCGCCGACCGACGCCGTGCCACAGGCTGCCGTCGGCCAGCCGGAGACGCCGGCCGTGGCCGCTGCCACGGCCGCCGCGCCGGCCAGCAACGGGCGGCCGCAGCGCTCTTCGCCCCTGGTGCGGCGGATCGCCAAGGAACACGGCGTGGACATCGGCGGGATCAGCGGCACCGGAGCCGGCGGCCGGGTGACCAAGCACGACATCCTCGAGCACCTCGAGTCCGCCTCCGCCGCGTCGCCTGCGGCGACGCCGGCTTCGGCGAGACCGGCGCCGTCGACGCCGGCCCCGGTCGTCGCCTTCCGGCCGGGCGAGCGCGTCGATATCCAGCCGATGTCGGTGATGCGCAGGAAGATCGCCGAGCACATGGTGTTCAGCAAGCGCACCTCGGCTCATGTCTACTCGGTGTTCGAGGTCACCTACAGCCGCGTCGACCAGCTGCGCAAGGCCCGCAAGGCCGAGTACGAACGGCAGGGCGCCAGGCTCACCTTCACCTCGTTCATCGCCAAAGCGGTCGTCGACACGCTGCGCCGCCACCCGGTGATCAACGCCTCGATCGACGGCGACAACGTGGTCTACAAGAAGGACGTCAACCTCGGTATCGCCGTGGCCCTCGACAACGGCCTGATCGTGCCGGTCGTCAAGGACGCCGGCGAGAAGAACCTGCTCGGGCTGTCGCGGGCCATCGCCGACGTCGCCGAGCGGGCCCGCGCCAAGAAGCTCAATCCCGACGAGGTGCAGGCCGGGACCTTCACCATCACCAATCCGGGCAGCTACGGCGCGCAGTTCGGCCTGCCGATCATCAACCAGCCGCAGGTGGCCATCCTCGGCGTCGGCACCATCGAGAAGCGGCCGGTCGTCATCGACGACATGATCGGCATCCGGCTGAAGGGCTACCTGACCCTCGGCTACGACCACCGGCTCGTCGACGGCGCGGTCGCCGACCAGTTCATGGCCGACGTCAAGGCCTACCTCGAGGACTTCGACGACAAGGCAGTCTGAAGACCTGCCAGCGGCTAGCGGCCAGCGGCTAGCGGCTGGGACAGCCAGCATGGCCACCCGCGAGCTGCACGTACGGCGCCTCGGACTCGTCCCCTACGGCGAGGCGCTGCAACTGCAGCGCGACCTGGTCGAGCGGCGCAAGGCCGGCGCCATCCCCGACACGCTGCTGCTGCTCCAGCACCCGCACGTGTTGACCGTGGGTGTGAAGGGAGACGGGGGCCGGTCGCACATCCTCGCGGGCGCCGACGTCCTCGCCGCGCGCGGCGTCGAGGTGGCCGAGACCGGCCGCGGTGGCGACGTCACCTATCACGGGCCGGGGCAGATCGTCGGCTATCCGATCCTCGACCTCGATCCCGATCGCCGCGACGTGCATCGCTACGTGCGCGACCTGGAAGAGGTGATGATCCGCGTCTGTGCGGCCTACGGCGTGCCGGCCGGGCGGATTCCCGGGCTCACGGGCGCATGGGTGCGCGCCGACCAGCCCGCGGGATCCACCCCGACGGATGCCTCGACGCGCGGTTCAAGGCCGGCCGAGAAGATCGGCGCGATCGGCGTGCGCATCTCGCGATGGGTCACCAGCCATGGTTTTGCCTTCAATGTCAGGACGGACCTTGAGTTTTTTCGGCTGATCGTCCCGTGTGGCATCGCCGATCGCGGCGTCACGTCGCTCGAACGCGAGATTGGCGCGGAGATTCGCGTCGCCGAGGTCGAGGCACGCTTCGTGCAGTTCTTCGCGGACGTATTCGACCGGAGCCCGCGGCTGGTCGAACCGTCACGCGAATGACCCACGTCGCCCGCTGCACCTACCACACCCGCCTCGCCGGATGGCTGAGCGCGCTGGCCGCCACGGCGACCTTCGCCTTCCTCCACGCGGCCGACCAGCGGCTGCCGATCATCGTGCCGATCAGCTTCGACGGCGGTCACCCGGACGTGTTCGCGGCCAAGTCGCCCGGCCTCGTCTACCTGCCGTTCGGCCTGCAGCTGGCGCTGGGCGTGGTCTTCGCCGCCGTCGTCGCCGTGGTGCTCGGCCGCCGGCACGACACCGGCGACGGGCGCGACGCCGAGCGCCGTGCCGTGGCCGAGCACACCGCCGAGGGAGTGGCGCTCATCGCCGCGGTCTGGATCGCCTTCCAGTGGGTCAACGCCTGGCGGCTCACCGAGCTGTGGCGGCACACCTTCGACCCCTACATCGAGATCTACGTGCTCGCCCTGCTCACCGCCTTCACCGCGTCGCTGATGATCGGCGCCCGGGTGGTCGTCAAGGTCCAGCAGGCGAGCGGGGACCGTCCGCTCGGCACCCCGGTGCTCGACGGCCGCCGGCGGGCGGCCACCGCCGGCCTGGCGGCGCTGCTGGCGCTCGGCATCGGCGCGCCGGTGGTGCTGTTGTCGATGGTCTGGGCCGTGCTGAAGCAATACTCGTAGCCGGCCGCTCGTGCCGGCCGGCGTCGCCCGACAGGCGCCGGCAGGGGCCGGCTCCAGCTCCGCGTTCCGGCCGGCGTGGCGGCACCGTGGAATAGCTGTCCGGCCTCCGGGGTTCAATCACGGTAGACACCCATCGAGGTATACCGTGACCGCACCCGCCGATCAGCAGCTCGTCGAACGCCTTCGCACCGGGGACGACTCCGCCGTCGCCGACCTGGCCCGCACCTACGGCGCCCGCATGTTTCAGCTGGCGCTGCGCTACACCCGCAACGCCGAGGACGCCGAGGAAGTCGTGCAGGACGTCCTGATGAAAGTCCGCGACAAGATCGGGGCGTTTCGCGGCGATGCCGCGTTGTCGTCCTGGATTTACCGCATCACGTTCAACACGGCGATGTCGCGGCTGAGGGCGACGCGGGCGACCCGCCTGCACGAGGTGGCCGAGGAACCGGTGATCGGCCACGACGAGGTGGCCGCGCGCAGCTTCGACCCGGCCGACTGGAGCCACCTCGGCGACGAGCTGGTCCTGCGCGGCGAACTGCGCCGGGCGCTCGAAGCCGCCGTCGCCGATCTGCCGGCGATCTACCGAGCGCCGGTGATTCTCCGCGACCTGCGCGGGATGTCGACCGAAGAAGCCAGCCGCCACCTGAAGGTCAAGGACCAGACGCTCAAGTCGCGCCTGCACCGCGGCCGGCTGATCCTGCGCGAGCGCCTCGCGGCGTTCGCCGGCGGCCTGACCCTGCACAATCCGGCCGCGGCCTACTAGCGGGCCGGTCCACCGGGCGTCAGGAGGCCAGCACCCGGTCGAGCCGCACCCGGTCGCGGGCGCTCAGAGCCGGGACGCTCATCTGCAGTCCTGCCGGCGTGAAGACGGCGGGCAGCGCGGCGCCCCGGGTCGGCCGCTGGCCGTCTCGGTGCGGCACTGCGAACACGCTCGCCACTCCCGGGCCGCCGGTCAGGGCCAGCCGGACCACCCTGGCCGCAGCCGCGGCCAGCGACACCGGCCCGGGCGGCCACAGCCGCTCGATGCGCGCGTCCAGCCTGGCGATCGCGGCCGGGCTCAGCACCTGGTCGGCGCGCCGGCCGCCGATGGCAGCGTCGCCCCAGGGCACGAACGCCCCGCCCGGCGGCCTGCCGAGCAGGCTGAGCGACACCTCACGCGGGCCGCAGCCGGCCTCGAGGCACGCCAGCGCAACCGCGCCCGCCCGTAGCGCCTCCGGTGCCGACCCGATCAGCCGCTGGCGATCGGCGCCGGTTTCCACGACCGCGCGCTCGATCAGGGCGAGCTGTAACGCTCCCGCGCACACCAGCGGCGCCCGGGGGCTCAACGCCCGCAGCCGGCTCAGCAGGGGCAGACCGTCGTCGCCGTTCCATTCGCCGCCGGCATGACGGTCGGCCACGACGATGGCCGCGGCGCCGACGACCACGGCAGGGTCGCCCGAACCGCGGACCTCGGCGTCGGTGGGCTCGACGGCGCCGGCCTGGTGGATGTCGAGCGCCTTCCCGCAGGCGACGTCCGCCGCGTCGTCGACGAGCGTGACCCGGCCGACGATGCCCGACGTGGCCACCGCCCGGGCGACCGCGCTGCCCAGTTCGCCGGCGCCGAGGACGACCACGTGGAGCACGGGGACATTCTACTGACGCTCGAACAGCGGCTAGCGGCTAGCGGCTAGGATGGAAGGAGCAGCGAACAGGGAGCGGCACATGGCAGTGGCACTGGTCACGGGGGGCACGCGGGGCATCGGCTTTGCGATCGCCAGGGCATTGCTGGCGCGCGGCGACTCGGTGGCGATCACCGGCACCAGCGACGACGGCATCCTGCGCGCCGAGCACGCGCTGGCCGCGGCGATCGGCGACGCCACCAGGGTGATGGCAGCGGTGTGCGACGTCCGCGATCGTGGCGCCGTCCAGCGCGCCGTCGCCGCGACGGCGCAGCGGTTCGGCCGGCTCGACACCCTGGTCAACAATGCCGGCGTCGGCGTCGGCGGGCCCGTGGCCGAGATGACGCCCGAGGAGTGGGCCCGGATCGTCGACACCAACCTGACCGGGGTGTTCCACTGCTGCCAGGCGGCGCTGCCGCACCTCAAGGCCCACGGCACCGGGTGGATCGTCAACATCAGCAGCCTGGCCGGCCAGAACCCGTTCGCTGGCGGGGCCGCGTACTGCGCCACCAAGGCCGGCCTCGACGCCTTCAGCGAGGCGCTCATGCAGGAAGTGCGCTACGACGGCGTCCGCGTCGCGCACGTCTGTCCCGGGTCGGTCGCCACCGGCTTCAACGGCCGCGAGACCACGGCCGGCGCCGACTGGAAACTCCATCCCGACGACGTCGCCCGAGCGGTCGTCGGTCTCCTCGACCACCCGGCCCGCAGTCTGCCGAGCCGGGTCGAGATCCGGCCCGCCCAGCCCAGGAAATGACCATGCGGATCGACACGGCGTGTGCGCCGCCCTTTCTCAAGAACGGCTACGTCCTCGGCTGCGAACGCACCCGCGAAGCGGTCTACATCGACCCCGGCGACGAGGTCGAGGAACTGCTGGCGGTGATCGCCCGCGAGCGCCTCGACGTGACGGCGATCCTGCTCACCCACGCCCACGTCGACCACGTGTCGGGCGTGGCGGCGGCCAAACGCGCTCTGCGCGCCCCGATCTGGCTCCACCCCGACGACGCCTGGATCTACCAGCACGCTGTCGAGCAGGGGGCGATGTTCGGCTACCGGCTGGAACAGCCGCCGCCGGTCGATCGCTGGCTCGACACTCCCGGACCGCTCGGCTTCGGGGACTACGAGGTCCTCGTGCACCACACCCCGGGGCACTGCCCGGGGAACGTCTGCTTCCAGGTCGGGCGGCGCGGCGAGCGCGGCGTCGATCTCTTCGTCGGCGACACGCTCTTCGCCGGCTCGATCGGCCGCACCGACCTGCCCGGCGGCGACTACGAGGTGCTGATGCGCGCCATCACCGGCGTGCTGCTGCCGCTCGGTGACGACGCCGTGGTGCATCCCGGCCACGGTCCCGACACGACCATCGGCCGGGAGCGTCGGTCGAATCCCTTCCTGCTGGAGTGGGCCGCCGTCAGGCCTTCTTGACCGCGAATTCCACGCGCCCGACCCGCAGCCGGTCACCGCTGGCCAGCAGCGAGCGCCGGACCCGCTGACCGTTCACGAACGTCCCGTTGGTGCTCTCGAGGTCCTCGACCAGCACGCCGTCGTCCTGCAGGGTGAGCCGGCAGTGCAGGCGTGACACCAGCGGCGCGTCGACGACGAAATCGGCCCGCGGCGCCCGCCCCACCGTCTTGATCGCGCCCGGCAGGAGCCGGAAGCGCAGCGGATCGGGAGTGTCCGGCGTCGATTCGAGCAGCCACATGCGCGCCGCGATTGTAACAGGCGGGCTCGCCCGCCCACGGAACACCCGCCGCCGCCGGGCCGTAACTGTGAGGGTGTGGCGGCAGCGCCGCGCGGGTGGTGCCCATGACACGGTCGAGAACCCTAGCAGTCGGCGGCGCGCTCCTCGGTGCCGGGGCGGTGGTGGCCTACATGGCCACGGTGAACGGAGCCTCCACCACCATCGATCCGTCGCGTCTGGCCACGGTCGAACGTGACACGATCGCCCGCTCGGTGGTGGCCACCGGCAAGATCGAGCCGATCACCAAGGTCGAGATCAAGTCGAAGGCCAACGGCATCATCGAGCGTCTGGCCGTCGACGTCGACCATCGCGTCACGGCCGGCCAGGTGCTCGCCGAGCTCGACAAGGAGAACCTGACGGCGCGGCTGCGCGAGGCACGCGCCAACCTCGAAGCGGCCCGCGCCGCGCTGAGTGCCGCCGAGGCGCAGGCACGCAAGGCCGAGATCGAGGCCGAGGCGCCCGAGCTGGCCTTCGCCAAGTCCGCTCACGACCGCGCCGTGTCGCTCGCCGACCAGAAGCTCATCTCCCAGGAAGCCCTCGACCAGGCCCGCACCAACCACGACCAGGCGCTGAACCGCCAGCGGGCGGCGCAGTCGCAGCTGCTGGTCAGCCGGGCGAGGATTGAAGAGGCCCGGGCGCAGGTGGCCCAGGCCCAGGCCGCCACCGAGCGGGCCGGCGAAGAGCTGGCCAACGCCACGATTCGGGCGCCCATCGACGGCACGGTGCTGACCCGTGACGTCGAGATCGGCAGTCCGGTGTCGTCGATCCTCAACCTCGGTGCCAACGCCACGCTGGTCATGACCCTCGGCGACATCCAGGACGTCTTCGTGCGCGGCAAGGTCGACGAGGCCGACATCGGATTCGTCAGGCTCGGCATGCCGGCGCGCATCACCACCGAGAGCTTCCGCGACAAGACCTTCACCGGGCAGGTCACGCAGATTTCGCCGATCGGCGTCGAGAAGGACAACGTCACCACCTTCGAGATCGAGGTGTCGATCGAGAACCCGGGGCAGGAACTGAAGGCCAACATGACCGCCAACGCCGAGGTGATCCTCGAGGAACGGCCCGACGTCCTCATCGTGCCCGAAGCCGCCATCACCTACGACGCCGATCGCTCCGCCTTCGTCGAGGTGGCGGACCCGGGCGCCGAGAACGGCCGCCGCAAGGTGCCGGTGACACTCGGCATCGGCAACGGGACCCGCACCCAGGTGCTCGAAGGGCTCTCGGCCGGCCAGAAGGTGGTTCTCCCCGGGTAGCCGATGCGCGAAGCCATCGCCCAGTCGATCGAGAACCTGCGGGCCAACCGGCTCCGCAGCTTCCTGACGATGTTCGGCATCCTCTGGGGGGTCATCGCGGTCGTCGTCCTGACCGCCACCGGCGAAGGATTCCAGCGCGGCAACCAGGCGGTCCTCGAGGAGCTCGGCAAGAACATCGCCATCGTCTGGGGCGGCCGCACCACCCTGCAGGCGGGCGGCGAACGCGCCGGGCGGCAGATCTACCTGACCCTCGCCGACGCCCGTGCCATCGCCGCCGAGTCGCCGTTGGCGGCGGTGGTCAGCCCCGAGATCAACCGCCAGGGGCTGCCGGTGAAGAGCCCCTACAACGCCGCCGCGCTCGGCGTCCACGGCATCGAGCCGCAGTACCAGGCCATCCGCACCATCGACGTCGAGCGGGGCCGCGTCTTCGGCTGGCCGGACGAGGCGCAGGTGCGCCGCGTCGCCATCATCGGCGCCGATGCCTGGGCGCAGCTCTTCGGCAGCCGCGAGGGCCTCGGCGAGACGGTGCACATCAGCGGCGTGCTGTATACCGTGGTCGGCAAGATCCGCAAGAAGGACCAGGACAGCAACTACAGCGGTCCCGACAACGACAAGGTGTTCGTGCCCTTCGCGGCCATGGCCCGCGACTTTCCGCGCACCGGCGCGCCGGCCGGGGCGCTGTCGCAGATCATCGTCGCGCCCCGCCCCGGCGTCGTCGCCGGGCTCGAGGGCGTGCTGACGGCGCGCACCGGCCGCATCGCCGACATCGACTGGCCGCTCGAGAAGGACGTGCGGCGCGTGCTCGCCGCCCGCCACGGCTTCGACCCCGACGACCGTGACGCGCTCAGCGTCTGGGACACCTCGCTCGAAACGCTGATGTTCGGGCGGATGATCGGCACGATGCGCGACTTCTTCTGGGTCGTCGGCATCATCACGCTGGCGCTCGGCGGGATCGGCGTGATGAACATCATGCTGGTGGCGGTGCGCGAGCGGACCCGCGAGATCGGCGTCCGCAAGGCGCTCGGCGCGACGACGCGGACGGTGCAGCGGCAGTTCTTCCTCGAGGGCTTCTTCCTCACCATGCTGAGCGGGTCGGTGGGCTTCGCGCTCGCCTGGGGGCTGTGCGCCGCCGTCAATCAGCTGCCGATGCCGGCCCGCTTCCAGGGGCTGGTGATGACCTGGCAATCGGGGCTGCTGGCGCTGGCCGTCCTGGTCGTCATCGGCGTCGTCACCTCCACCTATCCGGCCCGGCGGGCGGCGCAACTGCCGCCGGTCGAGGCGCTGCGCTACGAGATGTAGTCATGGCCCTGTCGACGCCGGCCACGCTCGCCCTGCCCCGGTCGGCGTCCCGCCGGAGCCGCGCCCTGCTCGGCGCCCAGCTCCGCGACGTCGTCCGCGAGGCGGCAATCGGGCTGGCACGCAACCGCGTCCGGGCCGGACTGTCGATGCTCGGCATCTCGTGGGGCATCGTCTCGGTGGTGATGTTGCTGGCCTACGGCAACGGCTTCCAGGCGGCGCTCGACCGTGGTTTCCGCGGCGCGTTCGGCGACGGCGTGGTGATCGCGTGGCCGGGCCAGACCTCGACCCAGGCCGGTGGCGAACGGGCCGGCAAGCGCATCCAGCTCACCGAGGAAGACGTGCGGTCGGTGCGCGGGCTGCCGTTCGTGAAGTTCGTGAGCCCCGAGTTCATCCGCGAGTTCCCGATGAGCTGGGGCGTCAAACAGGGCTCCTACCGCGTCCGCGGCGTCGCTCCCGAGTACGCGATCATGCGCAGCCAGTGGGTGGCGGCCGGGCGCTTCCCCGACGCCGAGGACGTGCGCCTGCAGCGTCGCGTCGTGTTCATCGGCAGCGAAGTGGCGCGCAAGATGTTCGGCAGCTCACCACCGGTCGGGCAGAAGCTGCGCATCGGCGGGATGGCCTTCGACATCGTCGGCGTCCAGCGCGAGAAGGTGCAGCTGTCCAACTACATGGGCTCCGACAAGGAGTCGGTGTTCATTCCCTACACCACCGCCGGCCAGCTGTGGAACACCGAGTACACGACGGTGATGGTCTACCAGGCGGTCGACGCGTCGAAGGAGGCCGACGCGACCCGGCACGTCCTGGAGACGCTCGGCAAGCGCAAGGGCTTCGACCCGTCCGACGACCGGGCGCTGCGCCTGTTCGGCTCGTCGCAGACCGCGCAGATCACCCAGGGGATTACCCTGGGACTGAAGCTGGTGCTCGGCTTCATCGGCGTGCTGACGCTGGCCATCGGCGGCGTCGGGGTGATGAACATCATGTTCGTCTCGGTCACCGAACGGACCCGCGAGATCGGCATCCGCAAGGCGCTCGGTGCCCGCCGCGGCGCCATCCTGCTGCAGTTCCTGCTCGAAGGCATCGCGACCACGCTCGCCGGCGGGGCCGCCGGCGTGGCTGCGTCGTGGCTGCTGGTCCTCGCCGTCAGCCCGCGGCCGTTCCTGTCGGAGCTCCTCGACGACCGCAGCCGCAGCGCCGACATCCACCTGGTGCTGTCGGCGGAGCTGCTGCTCGTCTGCACCGCGATCCTGATGGCCGTGGGCCTGGTCAGCGCCCTGGTGCCGGCCATCCGCGCCTCGCGGCTCGACCCCATCGAGGCGCTGCGGTACGAGTAGGCGAGCGCGGCCACTGGCGGGCAGCCGCGGTGTTGTGCGACCATCGCCCGCGGAGATCGGACGGCGCGCCAACCCGGCGTGCCGCCACGTTGCCCCACCATGAAGCCGACTCTCGTCATCGCTGTCGCGACCGCCGCCATCCTGGCCGCCGCCGAGGCGCCGCCCTTCGTCTCGGTGCAGACCGAGGTGTTCGCGGTGCCCAACTCCTACTCCAATGCCTGGGGCGACTACGACAACGACGGCGACCTCGACCTGGCGGTGTCGCTCGGCACCGGCGAAGTGCGGCTCTACCGCAACGACGCCGGCACCCTGGTGAGCGTCGGCGCCGCCGCCGGCATGCCGCAGGCGGGCAGTCACGAGCTGCGCGGGCTCAGCTGGGGCGACTACGACAACGACGGCGACATCGACCTGCTCGGCGGCTCCACGCCGACCGACAAGCTCACCAAGGTGCTGCGCAACGACGGCGGCAGGTTCACCGACGTCGCCGCCGACGTCGGCCTGACCATCCCCGGCCGCTCGGCCCGCCAGACCAACTGGGTGGACTACGACAACGACGGCGACCTCGACGTCTACTCGAGCGACCGCGCCGGCGACAACAAGCTGTTCAGGAACGACGGCGGCAGATTCACCCACGTCTTGGTCGGCGTCGGCCCGACCGATCCGCGGCCGACCGTGGGCGCCTGCTGGCTCGACACCGACGGCGACGGCGACCTCGACCTCTTCCTGGCCAACCAGGCGGGGGCGGCCGACGCGCTGTGGCGCAATGACGGCACGTCGTTCACCGACATCGCCGTCAAGGCCGGAGTGGCCGGCCCGGCGCGCACCAAGGAGGAGGGCGGCGTGGGCTGTGCCGTCGGCGACTACGACAACGACGGTCGGCTCGACATCTTCGTGCCCAACTACGGCCACAACCAGCTGTACCGCAACAACGGCGACGGCACCTTCACCGACGTTGCGCCGAAGCTCGGCCTGGCGGTGGAGAATCACGCCGTCGGCTCGGACTGGGGCGACATCGACAACGACGGCGATCTCGACCTGTCGGTGATCTCCTACGTCGGCGCCCCCGGGGCGCAGACGCCGCTCAACGCCCTCTTCCGCAACGACGGCGCCGAGGGTTTCGTCAACGTTCTCACCAAGGACAGCGCGGAGAACCGCGCCGACCACGGCTCCCAGTTCATCGACTTCGACAACGACGGCGGGCTCGACCTGTCGATCACCGACGGCTACGGCAAGGAGGGCGGCCACTTTCTGTTCCGCAACACCTCGGCGGACGCCGTCAAGCGCCGCAGCCTGAGCGTGCTGGTCCTCGACGCACAGGGCCATCAGACCCGCTTCGGCGCCGAGGTGCGGCTGTTCGACCGCGCCGGCAAGGTGCTGGGCACCCGCCAGGTCGTCACCGGCGGCGGCTACAACTCGCAGCGCGCCGCGCCGGTGCACTTCGGCCTGGCGGCGATGGCGCCGGTCCGCGTCGAAGTCACCTTCATGTCCACGGCGGGCCGCAGGACCCAGCGTCTCGACGCCGTCGATCCTGCCGCACATCACGGCAAGTCCCTGGTCGTGCGCCAGGCCAGCTGACGGGCGGGCCGCGGCCGATCGCCAGCGCCGGCGGCTGCGACTTTACGCGTTCGTAACCTACTCGATACACGAGAGAAATCTTGACGACGTACATGTAACGATCATGTACATCGTCGGCCGCCGGGTCGTCCGCCCGACCCTTCGCCTCGCCAGCCTCGCCGTCGCCGGGCTGTTCCTGTCCGCTCCACCCCAGGCCACCGCGTCGTCGGCCGCCGACCAGGCGCTGCTCCGCCTGCTCCAGGTGCTGCGCGACCGCGGCTCGATCACCACCCAGGAGTACGACGAGATCCGCCTGCTCGCCACCCTGCCTTCGCCGGCCGGCACCATCGCCGCCGAGGGCGATGCCCAGCGGGAGGCGGCGCAGGACCAGGCCATCGCCGAGATCAAGACGGCGACGGCCGGAACCCCGGCGCCGGTCGTCAGGCGCGCGCTCGCCGGCAAGTGGTACGAGCGCATCAGCCTGCGTGGCTACACCCAGTTCCGCGGCGCCGAGACCTCGGCCGGACGAGGTGCGGCGGTCGAGGTGCCCGCCGACCGCTCGGTCAACGACAACGAGTCGTTCATGATCCGCCGCGGCCGCTTCATCTTCAGCGGCGACATCAGCGACCACCTGAGCCTGTACGCACAGTCCGACTTCAACGCCTCCACCGGCGCCCCGGACTTTTCGCTGCAGATGCGCGACCTCTACGGCGACATCGCCTTCGACAAGGCCAAGGCGTGGCGGATTCGGCTCGGCCAGTCGAAGGTGCCGTTCGGGTTCGTCAACCTGCAGTCCAGTCAGAACCGCGCTGCGCTCGAGCGGCCCGACGCGCTCAACAGCGCCGTCGAAGGCGAGCGCGACCTCGGCGCGGCGCTGATGTGGGCGTCGCCGACGGCCCGTCAGCGTTTCCGCGACCTGGTCGGTCAGGGCCTGAAGGGGTCGGGAGACTACGGCGTGGCGGCGTTCGGGTTCTACTCCGGACAGGGGCTCAACCGGGCGGATCAGAACGGCCAGGCGCACATGATGGCGCGGGTGTCGTATCCCTTCCAGACGCCCGGCGGGCAGTTCTTCGAACTGGGCGTCCAGGCCTACCGCGGCCGATTCGTGTCGCCGACCCAGGCGATCACCGCCGGCGGCGCCACCTTCACGCCGACCCAGCCAGCCGACGGCGCCCTGGATCAGCGGCTGGCTCTGTCGGCGGTGGTCTACCCGCAGCCGTTCGGGCTGGAGGCGGAGTGGACGATCGGCGAGGGTCCGGAGCTGGCGTCGGACCTGCGCACCATCCGCGAGCGACGCCTCCACGGCGGCTACGTGCAGCTGCACTATCGCACGCGGACCAGCACCGGTACCTGGTTCCCGTTCGCCCGTTGGCAGTACTACGACGGCGGCCGCAAGTTCGGCCGCAACGCGCCGCACGCTGAGGTCAACGAACTCGACCTGGGCATGGAGTTCGCGCGCTGGGCCGAGGTCGAGCTCACCGGCGTCTACACCCGCACGTTCCGTCGCACCCGGACCAGCAGCTTCCCCTTCCCGCTGGCCCGCGACGTCAACCGGATCGGGTTGCAGGTGCAGTGGAACTACTGATTCCCGAACAGCGGCTAGCGGCCAGGGGCTAGCGGCCAGGGGCTAGAATGCGCCCATGAGCGTCGCCACCCACCTGGGCATCACCCCGCACGAGTACGACACGCAGATCCTGACGTTCATCCCGTATTACAACGAGATCCTCGACAACGCGGCGGCAGCGCTCGATGCGGTCGACCGGCCGGCGCGGACGTTGGTCGACCTCGGCACCGGATCGGGGGCGCTGGCGGCACGCTGCCTGGCCCGGTTGAAGGGCGCCAAGGTCATCGGCATCGACAGCGATCCCGGCATGCTGTCGATGGCCGCCGAACGCCTCGGCCGTCGGCTGTCCACCCGTATCGCCGACTTCGAGGCGGCACCGCTGCCGGCCTGCGACATCGTGACGGCGTCGTTCTCCCTGCACCACATCGCCACGCCGGCGGCCAAGCGGCGGCTGTTCGCCAAGGTGTATCGCGCGCTGCGGCCCGGCGGCCTGCTGGTCATCGCCGACTGCGCCACCGCCAGCAGCCCCCGCCTGCAGGAGAAGGACATGGCGGCCTGGCACGCCCATCTGGCGTCGACCCACGGCCGGGGGGCGGCCAGCCGGCACCTGAAGGCCTGGGGCGGCGAGGACACCTACTTTCCACTGGAAGACGAGACCGCGTGGTTGCGCCGCGCCGGCTTCCGCGTCGACGTGCCGTGGCGTCGGGGGCCGTTCGCGGTCATCGCCGCGGGGCGGCCGCGCCGGTTCTGGACGCGGCGGCCTCGCCGCTGACCACCGCTGGCCTACAATCGGCCGCGCGTGACCAACTTCTGGGCGGTCTTCGCCGCCACGGCGGCGCGGCATCCCGACAACATCGCCGTCGAGGTGCTGCGGCAGGATCGCCTCGAGCGCGTCACCTATCGCGAGCTGGCGGCGATGGCCGAAGCCGTGGCGTCGTGGCTGGCGGGCCGGGGCGTCGGCGCCGGCGATCGCTGCGCGATTCTCGCCGACAACGACGCCCGCTGGTGCGGCGTGTACCTGGCCATGCTGCGCCTGGGCGCCGTCGCCGTGCCGCTCGACACCAACTACTCGGCCGACCAGGTGGCCACCGTGCTCACCGCGTCGGGCGCCCGGCTGCTCGTCTGCGGGACCCGCCTGCTGGCGGTCGGCCGCGAGGCGCTCGGCCGCGTGCCGGTGCCCCTCTTGCGGATGTACGGCGACGCCGCCGATCCGACCGACTCGGTGGACGCCGTCCTGGCCGGCAGCGGGGCCGCGACCCTGCCGCCCTCGCCGGCCACCCGCGACGACGCGGCGGTGATCCTCTACACGTCTGGCACCACCGCGGATCCGAAGGGGGTGGTCCTGACCCACGGCAACCTCGCCGCCGAGCGCGAGTCGGCCTTCGCCGTGGTCGACGTCAGCCAACAGGACGCCGTGCTCGGCGTGCTGCCGCTCTTCCACTCGCTGGCGCAGATGGCCAACCTGCTGCTGCCGTTCGCGGTCGGCGCCCGCGTCGTCTACCTCGAGACGCTGAACACGACCGACCTGCTGAAGGCCCTGGCCGAGCGCCGCATCACCATCTTCGCCTGCGTCCCCCAGTTCTTCTACCTGATTCACCAGCGGGTCACCGGCGAAGTGGCCAAGGGCGGGCCGATGCGCCGGCTGCTGTTCCGGGCGCTGCTGTCGGTCAACCTCCTGCTCCGCAAGGCCGGCCTCAACCTCGGCCCGACGGTGTTCGGCCGGGTCCACCGGGTGCTCGGCGGGTCGATGCGCCTGCTGGTCACCGGCGGCTCCAAGTTCGATCCGGCGATCGGCCGCGACCTCTACGGCCTCGGCTTCACCATCCTGCAGGCCTACGGCCTCACCGAGACCTCCGGGGCGGCGACCATCAACCAGCCCGACGAGGCGCACATCAACACGGTCGGCCGCGTCCTGCCGGGCAACGAGCTCTGCATCATGCCGCCCGAGGGCGAGGCGCCCGACGGCGAGATCGCCATCCGCGGGCCGATCGTGATGCAGGGCTACTACAACCGCCCGGACGCCACCGCCGAGGTGATGCGCGACGGCTGGTTCCTGACCGGCGACCTCGGCCGGATCGACGCCGCCGGCCGGCTGACCATCACCGGCCGCAAGAAGGAGATGATCGTCCTCGCCTCGGGCAAGAACATCTATCCGGAGGAGGTCGAAGCGCACTACCGCGCGTCGGCGGTGATCAAGGAGATCTGCGTCATGGGCCTGAGCCGGCCCGACGAGCCGACCACCGAACGGCTGCACGCCGTCGTCGTCCCGGACCCGGAGGTGCTGAAGGCCCGCCGGATCACCAACGCCGGCGAGCTGCTGCGCTTCGAGATGGAGGGGCTCGGCGCCACCCTGCCGGCGCACAAGCGCGTGCTCGGCTACGACGTCTGGCTCGAGCCGCTGCCGCGGACGACCACCGGCAAACTGCGTCGCTTCGAGATCCATCGGCGCCTCGTCGAGCGGACGGCGGCGGCTGCCGCCGCCACTGCGGCGCCGTTGAGTGACGCCGACCAGGAGTGGCTGGACGACGCCCACGTCGGTGCCGCCCTCGCCCTCATCGCCCGCCGGGCGGCGGACGGCGGCGTCGTGCGGCCCGACGCCAACCTCGAGCTCGATCTCGGCTTCGACAGCATGGAGCGCGTCGAGCTGCTCACCGAACTGGAACAGCGCTTCGCGGTGACGGTGCCGGAGGCGGCGAGCCACGAGATCTTCACGGTGCGACAGCTCGTCGAGGCGGTGCGCCCGGGTACGGACACCGCCGGGAACGTCGCGACGGCACCGGCCTGGGGCACGATCCTCGGCGATCTGCCGCCGGTGACCGACCCGGTGCTGCGCCCGCTGCTCGAACGGCGGCTGGCGGTGCCGCTGTTCTGGCTGGCGGCACGCCTGTTCAGGCTCGCCGTCACCCGCGTGCAGGTGCGCGGGCTGGAGCACCTGCCGGCATCCGGGCCGTACCTCCTGTGCCCGAATCACCAGGGCTTCCTCGACCCGTTCGTCCTCGGCGGCGTGCTGCCGTATCGCACCTTCTCCGCGATGTTCGCGGTCGGCGCCGCCGAGTACTTCCAGTCGCCGCTCATGGCCTGGGTGGCCCGGCAGATCAACGTCGTTCCGGTCGATCCAGACGCCGCCCTGGTCCCGGCGATGAAGGCCGGGGCGTTCGGACTCAGGCATGGCAAGGTGCTGCTGCTGTTCCCCGAGGGCGAGCGCTCGATCGACGGCGCGGTGAAGCGCTTCAAGAAAGGGGCGCCGATTCTCGCCCGCCACCTCCAGGTGCCGATCGTGCCGGTGGCGCTGCGCGGCCTCTACGAGATCTGGCCGCGCGGGAAGGGCATCCAGTGGGGGCTGGTGTGGCCGTGGAGCGGCCACCGGGTGCGCATCGCCGTCGGGCCGCCGGTGACGGTCGGTCAGGATGAGGCGGACGGCGTCGCCGCCGAGCGGCTGCGCGACGTGGTGGACGCGATGTGGCAGCGGCTATGATGCGCCGGCGGCCTTCGCCACCGGCCTGCCGCTGTCGTCCACCGGCCGGCGGACACCGTTGACCAGACTGGTGCGCACCACCGTGACGACACTCTCGACCAGCGGCCACGGCGCCTCGTTGGCCACCGCCCAATAGGTGACCCGCGCCGTCGCCGACGTCTTGCCGCGCGTCCACGGCTGTTCGACCGCGAACTCGGGGTAGACGAACAGGTTGGGCTGGGCCGTGGCGGCCGACAGCGGCGTGAACGAGAAGCGCGGGACCACGTACAGCAGGTGGGGATCGAGGCGATCGTCGCGCGGGTCGTCGAACTGCAGGCCGCGGCGGGCGACGTCCATGATCACGGCGACCAGCGTGTACCACGACACCTGGCGGGCGCTGTTCAAGTGGCGCTCGCGGATCTCGATGCCGTAGGGGTGCGCCGGCGGTTCGGGGGCGACCCCGTGGCGGCGTCGGTGCGAGCCGCGATGGATGGCGATGTGCGCGACCGGCACCTTGGCCCGGGTCCTGGCGCCGCGGTCGGCGCGCAGCACGTGGAAGTCCATCACCAGGGCGTCCTGGTCGGGATGGGGCAGCGTGAAGTGCAGCTGGCGGTCGCCGAGCCGCGCCGGCTGCTTGAATTGGACGTCGAAACTGCGCACGCCCTGCAGCATCGCCTTCTTGTGCAGGTAGTGCCACAGCGTCTCGATGTACCACTCGGCGCTGACGCTGCCGGCCGAGTTGAGCATCTCGGCGGTGATCGGCTTGTGGCGGGTGTCCAGCGCGGCGCCGATGGCCTTGCCGGCAGCGCCGACGGCCTTGCCGGCCGCGTCCACGGCCTTGCGGACATCGAGCGGACGGGGAACGCGGATGGCCACGGCGTCGGCGGCTACCGGCGGCCCGGCCCGAGCGTCTCGACCAGCCAATCGGCGATCGGCGTCGTCACTGCCGGGCTGACCTGCTTCACTTCGAGGGTGCCGTACTCGCTCACCTCGCCGGTCCTGGCCGGCACCAGCAGGTGATTCACGCCCGGCACAATCACGACGTCCACGGCCGCTTTGCGCCGGCGGGCCCGCGCCAGCGCGGCGAGGGCCTCGGCATGACGCGGCGCCACCTGGGTGTCGAGCTCGCCCTGGACGATGAGCATCGGCTGGCGCGTGTCGTCCATCGGCCGGGCCGGGTCGAAGGCCAGGAAGCTGGCGAACCACGGCGTGTCGGCCTGCTGACGCAGCGACAGCGGGACGTCGTCCCAGCTGCCCTGGCCGGTGGCCGCGGCGTGGATCTTCGCCTGCAGCTCGGCCTTCGCCTTGCGCTCGGCGTCGGGCACGTTCATCACTTCGAGCAGGTGCTGCTGCTGCTCCAGCACCAGCGACCCGCCGGTGCCGGACGCGCCGGCCACCAGCACCACGGCCTTCACGTCGCGCGTCGCGGCGGCGAGCTGCAGCGCCACCCAGGCGCCTTCGCTGTGGCCGACCACGGCGATGCGATCGTCGTCGACGTCGTCGCGGTCCTTGCGCAGGTAGTTCACCACCGCGCGCGCGTCATCGGCGTAGTCGCGGAGCGTCGCCGTCTCGGGCCGGCCGCCGCTCTGCCCGATGCCGCGCTTGTCGTAGCGCACGACGAGGAACCCGGCCTCGGCGAGGGCCTGCGCCATCTGGCCGACGATCGGGATGCCGGCCACCATGCTGTCGCGGTCGGCCGGACCGGAGCCGCCGATGAGCACCACCGCCGGCATGCGCCGCGCCGGTGTCGGCGGCATGGTGACCGATCCCGCCAAGGTGAAGCCGTTGGCGGAGATGCGCACCGACTCGTCGGTCGGGATGCTGAACGAGGTCATCCGCGATGCCGCCGAGGCGACGTCCTCGCGGGCGATCTCCAGCGACTGCGACGGCACGCTGATGCGCACCAGCGCGTTGACGTCGTCGGCCCACAGTGTGAGCGCGACGTCGCCCTGCGGGTTCTTCATCGTCAGGGTGTAGCGCCGGGCCTCGAAGGTCCGCTTCGGGGTCTCGATCGACTCGGTCGCCACCGCGGTCACCACGACCGGGATCTCGGCCTGCGGCGCGATGTAGGCCTTCAGCTCGGTGCCGGCCGTGGCCCCGGCCAGCCGCGCCGCCAGCGCGGCATAGCTGCCGAAGAAGACGTTGGGCAGCACCACGGCGTCGGGCGACATGTCGTCGACCTTCTCGGTCGAGCTGCCGCCCTCGGTGAGCGTGTTGGCGGCCTTGCCGTCGGCGAAGGTGGTTGTCAGCTGCACGGCGACGCCCTGGACGCTGCCGTCGAGCTCGAGCCGCGTCGCCCGCCAGCCCGCGTCGTAGCGCAGCTCGATGTGCTTGACGGTGGTGTCGACCGGGGCGTTGAGGCGGGAGGTGCCGCGCAGCGTCCAGCCGTCGGCGTCGCGGACCACGGCCAGTTCCTCCCGGCCGAGCACTCCACCGGCCAGGAAGACCACGTAGGTGTCGCCGCGGATGGGCTCGGCCGCGGCCGGGGCGGGCGCGGCCGGCGGCGGCGATGCGGTCTGGGCGGCGGCGGCGAGCGCCGTCAGGATCAGCCCGACCAGGGCGGCCGGCAGGCGACGGGTACAATCCAGGATGCGGGAGTTCGGCACGCGTCGCTCCCAGGGTACCACCGTTGACTGATCCCTCGAGTGCAGGCGCCCTGAGCGGCGGGGCCGCGGTCGTCGCCGGCGCCGGCCGCGCCGTCGTCGGCGTCGGCGGCGCCGATCGCGCCTCGTGGCTGCAGGGGCTGGTGACCAACGACATCGTGGCGCTGGCGCCCGGGCGCGGCTGCTACACGGCGTGGCTCACGCCGCAGGGCCGGATGGTGACCGACGCGATCGTCCTCGCCGGCGCCGACAGGTTGACGGTCGAGGTGCCCGCCGTCGTCGGCGACCAGGTGTACGGGCGGCTCGACGCGGCGATCTTCGCCGAGGACGTGCAGCTCGACGACCAGCGCCAGGCGTGGACGTGGATCGGAGCCCACGGCACCGCCGCGGCCGCGATCGTCGCGCGGGCGCTGGCGGCCGGCGACGGGCTGTCGCCGAGTCCCGACGCGACGGTGCTGTCCGCCTGGCCCGAATACGCCCACCTGGCCCTGCCGGACGGCGGTCGGCTGTTTCGACACGATTCGTATGGGGCGCCGGGATTCGTCTTCCGGGTGGCGCCGGACGCCGCCGCCGGCTGGTCGAGCCGGCTGCGCGAGGCCGGCGCGGTGGCGGTCGCGGCGGCCGATCTCGAGTGGGCGCGCATCGAAGCCGGCCGGCCGGAATTCGGCGTCGACATGCGCGCCGACACGATTCCACTCGAGGCCGGCATCGAGGAGCGGGCGATCTCGTTCACCAAGGGGTGCTACGTCGGGCAGGAGGTGATCGTCCGCGTCGTCCACCGCGGCGGCGGCCGCGTGGCCCGTCGGCTGGTCGGGCTGCGGGTCGCGGGCGCGCGGGTGCCGGCTGCGGGTGCGCCGATCCGGCAGGCCGGGCAGGAGGTCGGCACGGTGACCAGCGCCGCCCATTCGCCCCGCCTGGGACATCCCGTGGCGCTCGGCTACGTGCGCCGCGAGCTGGTGGAGCCGGGCGCGGCGGTCACGATAGACTGCGACGGCACGACGGTGCCCGCCACGGTCAGCGCGCTGCCGATCGGCTGACCGGGCCGCGGGCGTCGGCCGCTGCCGAGGAGGTTCGCCATGGGCCGTTCCGCCCGCCCGCATCATCTGTGGCTGCTGCTGGCGGCGTGCGCCGCTGCCACCACTCCGCACCCACGGCTGGCCGCGCGGCAGGTCGCGCCCCTCTCGGTCGACGAGGTCCTCAGCGCGCCGTTCCCGAGTGAACTGGTGGCGGCGCCGTCCGGCGCCCGCGTCGCCTGGGTATTCGACGATCGCGGCGTCCGCAACGTCTGGATCGCAGAGGGGCCGGGCTTTGCCGGCCGGCGCCTCACCACCTACCAGCACGACGACGGGCAGGACATCACCGGGCTCGCCTTCGCACCCGACGGTGGCACGATCGTCTATGTTCGCGGCGGCGGGCCCAACCGTGCCGGCGAGATTCCCAATCCGACCAGCGACGCCGCCGGGGCCGAGCAGGTGGTGTGGGCCATCGCCACCAGCGGCGGCGCCCCCCGCCGGCTCGGCGCCGGCAGCGGGGTGGCCGTGGCGCCCACGGGCGACCTGGTCGCCTTCGTGCAGCGCGGGCAGATCTGGATCGGCAGCCTGTCCGGCACGCCGGCCGCGACACAGGCGGTGCGCGCCCGCGGCAGCGCCCGCAACCTCACCTGGTCGCCCGACGCCACGCGGCTGGCGTTCGTCAGCGGCCGCGGCGACCACGCCTTCGTGGGCATCGTCGACGTCGCCACCAAGGCCCTGACCTGGCTCGATCCGTCGCTCGACCTCGACGACGCGCCGGTCTGGTCGCCCGATGGCACGCGTGTCGCCTTCATCCGCCGGCCGGCGGTGCGCGATCGGGTCATCTTCCATCCCGAGCGCGAGGGCCATCCGTGGTCGATTCGCGCGGCCATCGTGGCCGACGGCACCGGCCGCGAGGTGTGGCGCGCCGCGCCGGGCCGCGGCAGCGTGTTCCAGCCCGTGGAGTTCGGGCCGCAGCTGGTGTGGACCAGCGCCGACCGGCTGGTCTTCCCCTGGGAGCGCGACGGCTGGAAGCACCTCTACTCGGTGCCCGCCGCCGGCGGCGACGCCGTGCTGCTCACCCCGGGCGCCTTCGAAGTGGACGACGTCAGCTACGCCGCCGACGGGCGGTCCGCGGTCGTCAGCTCGAACCAGGACGACATCGACCGCCGCCATCTGTGGCGGGTGGCGACGGCCGGCGGCACGCCGCCGCAGGCGCTGACTCCGGGACGTGGCCTCGAGTGGAACCCGGCGGTGCTGTCCGACGGCACGTCGGTGGCGTTCGTGCGTGCCGATGCCAGACGACCCGGCCAGCCGGCGATCCTCGCCGCCGGCGCCGCGCCGCGCGACCTCGCCCCCGGGGCCCTGCCGGCGGCGTTTCCGCTGGCGGCGCTCGTCGAGCCCGAGGCCGTGACGATGACGGCCAGCGACGGGATGTCGATTCCGGGGCAGATCTTCCGGCCCGCCACGCCGCTCGCGGCCGGGCAGCGGCGCCCGGCGCTCATCTTCTTCCACGGCGGCTCGCGGCGGCAGATGCTGCTCGGGTGGAACTACCGGAGCTACTACCACAACGCCTACGCCTTCAACCAGTTGATGGCCAGCCGCGGCTACGTGGTGCTGTCGGTCAACTACCGCAGCGGCATCGGCTACGGTCTCGAGTTCCGCGAAGCGCTCGACTACGGCGCCGCCGGAGCGAGCGAGTATCACGACGTGGTCGGGGCCGGGCTGTTCCTGCGCCAGCAGCCCGACGTCGATCCGGCCCGCATCGGCTTGTGGGGTGGCTCGTACGGCGGCTACCTGACGGCGATGGGCCTCGCTCGCGCCTCCGATCTGTTCGCCGCCGGTGTGGACGTCCACGGCGTCCACGACTGGAACAACGCCATCCGCAACTTCATGCCCGGCTACAACGCCGAGCGACGGCCCGAAGTCGCGCGCCTGGCTGCCGCCTCTTCACCCATGGCGTTTCTCGATGGCTGGCGGTCGCCGGTGCTGCTGATTCACGGCGACGACGACCGCAACGTGCCCGTTGGGGAATCGGTCGAGCTGGTCGAACAGCTGCGCCGGCGCAACGTCTCCGTCGAACAGCTCGTCCTACCCGACGAAGTCCACGGGTTCCTGCTGCACCGGAGCTGGCGCCGGGTCTACACCGCCGCCGCAGACTTCCTGGACCGCCACCTTCGGGCGCGGCCGGGGGCCTCCCAGCCCTGAGGTGGCCCGCACTTTGCTAAGTATTTGCGGCGAAGACATCGACCGATGAGGAGGAGACGATCGTGAGAAGACTTTCCCTCGGACTCGCCGTCCTGACGACCGCCGTGCTGGCCGCGCCGGCCGCGGCCCAGGAGCAGGCCACGATTCTCAAGCGCGACGGCAGCACCGTCGCCGGGCGGTTCGAAGCGTGGAACCGCAACAACAACTCGCTGTACGTCCGGGTCACACCGGGCGACCAGCGCATCATTCCCCTCGGGGAAGCGGCCGTGATCGACGCCGAGGGCAACGGCAAGAACCTGCCCGAGACCGAACTCGGCCCGGCGCGCGGCAACGACCATGTACTCGTCACCAGGGCCGGGGAGGTCGTTCGCGGCCGTCTCGTCAACATCGAGGGCGGCGAGGGATCGGGCAAGGACGACGAGCCGCGCATCGTCTCGTTCAAGCCCAACGATGGCGCCGAGCGGCGGGTCCGTTTCTCGGAGATGAGGCGACTGTACCTGGGTAACTACCCGGCGTCCTTGGGCAGTGCGTCACCCACCGCACCGGCTGAGCCGGACCTGCCGCCCGGCGCGGTGCGCGTCGCCGGCAACAGCCGCTGGGTGCCGAGCGGGCTCATCGTCGGCCGCAACGACCGCGTCGCCTTCGCGGTGACCGGCGAGGTGCAGCTGTCGACCGATGCCGAGGACAAGGCTCGTCCGGCCGGGTCGGTGAAGGGCCGTTACGCGGCCAACGCGCCGGCGCCGACGCTGCTGGCCGGCGCGCTCATCGGCCGCGTCGGCAACGGGCCGGTGTTCGCCATCGGCGACCAGACCCAGCCGCTGCCGATGAACGGCGACGGCCAGCTGCTCCTGACCGTCAACGACGACGAGATCGGCGACAACCAGGGGGCCTTCGTCGTGACCATGACGGTGACGCGGGGCCGACGCCGCTGAGCGACGCCCCGATCGTGGTGGTGGCGGCCGTCATCGAACGTGACGGCCGCTTCCTCCTCACCCTGCGGCCCGCCGGCACCCACCTGGCCGCGCACTGGGAGTTCCCCGGTGGCAAGTGCGAGCCGCACGAGACCCACCCCGAAGCGCTGCGCCGCGAGCTGCACGAGGAGCTCGACATCGTCGCCTCGGTGGGCGGGCTGGTCCACACCGTGACCCATGCCTATGCCGAGCGGACGGTGGCCCTGTACTTCTACGCCTGCGACTACCAGGGCGAACCCAAGGGCATGATCGGCCAGCAGGTGCGGTGGGTGGCGCGCGCCGAGCTGGCAACGTTGCGATTTCCCGAGGCCGATGCGACACTCGTTGCGCAGCTCTGCGCGTTTTGATCACGCAGGAATCGACAGCTCCGGCCGATACTAGAGACTACCTCCGAAGAACGGACGCGAAACGTGGCGGAAAGCGGGTATCGTGCGTACCGACGTGGGCGGCGTCGTGAACGGGTGCTGCTGGCCCTGCTGGCGGCGCTGATGCTGTGGCACCGACCAGCGGCGCAGGTGCCGCGGGAGCTGTACGCCTCGCCGGCGGGAACGGCGGGGAACGACGGCAGCATCGCCCGACCCCTCGACCTGGCGACGGCACTGTCAGCGACCAGTCCGCTCCGCCCCGGCGACACGTTGTGGCTTCGTGGGGGCCGCTACCTGGGCAACTTCACCAGCCATCTCACCGGTACGGCGGCGGCGCCGATCGTTGTCCGGCAGTATCCCGGTGAGCGCGCGACCCTCGACGCAGCCACCGCCAACCGCACCGCCCCGGCGCTGTCGGTGCGTGGCGCCGACACCTGGTACTGGGGCTTCGAAGTCACCGACACCACGACCCAGCGGGTGACCGCCAACTTCGCGGCTGACCCCAAGCGGGCGACCTCGATTGACGTCACCGGCCCGCGCACCCGCTTCATCAACCTGGTGGTGCACGACGGGCTGCAGGGATTCGGCTTCTGGTCGGCGGCGCGCGACGCCGAGATCTACGGCACGATCATCCAGCACGTCGGCGTCGAGGCCCCGGACCGCGGACACGGCCATCACATCTACGTGCAGAACGAGGCCGGCTGGAAGCGGATCGTCGACAACATCCTCCTCTACAGCTTCAGCTTCGGCGTCCACGCCTACACGTCCGGCTCGCGAGTCGACAACATCCACATCGAAGGCAACACGATGCTCGGCGCCGGACTCCTGTCGGCGACGAGCGGCGCCAAGGCCAACGTCGTGACCGGTGGCGGCGATGGCGCCGACTTCACCCGGGCTCTGGACAACGTCAGCTATTTTTCCAGCCTGATCGGCCGCGGCCTCGACCTCGACTACGGCACCCCGTGCCGCAGCCCGGAGATTCGCGGCAACTACGTGATTGCCGCGACACCTGTCAACGTGACGCGCTGCACCGCGGTGACCATGACCGGCAATACCTTCTACGGCGCCACCGGTGCGCTGGCCAGTCAGTTTCCGGCCAACGTCTACCACGCGACGAGGCCCACTGGCGTGCGCACCTTCGTCCGCCCGAACGTCTATGAACCCGGCCGGGCCAACCTCACGGTGGTGAATTGGGACCGCGCCGCGACAATCGACGTCGACCTCGCGCCGGCCAACCTGGCCGTCGGCTCCCGCTACGAGATTCGTGACGCCCAGAACTTCTACGGTCCGCCGGTCCTGACCGGCACCTACCTCGGCGCTCCGATCGCGTTGACGATGGCCGGGCTCACTGCGGCCAGCCCGATCGGAAACGTCCCGATCGTCCCCGCCCATACTGCGCCTGAACTGGCGGTCTTCGTCGTGCTCCCGCTCGGCGCGGCCCCCCCGCCGCCGGCGACCCCGTTGCGCCTCGATGCTCTTGTGCCAGCGGTCGGGGCCGCGGGCGGCGGCTTCAACGTGACCCTGCAGGGAGCAGGCTTCGATCCGGCTACGGCCGTTCTCTTCGACGGAGTGCCCGCGTCGGGTATGGTCGTCAACTCTGCGACGTCGCTCACCGTGACAGCTCCGAGCCACGTGCCAGGAGCAGTGGACGTAGAGGCCCGCAAAGGCGCGGAGAGGGCGACCAGGACCGCGGCGTTCACGTACACGCCCGTCGCGCCGCTGATGCGTCCGCTGTCGGTGAGCGGCAATCACCTCGGCGTCGAGTGGTCGGGAGGAGGGTCGACGCCGGTGCGGGGCTACTACCTGGTCGGCGGCCTCACGCCGGGCGGCAGCCAGTTCGGCCCGTTCGCGATGGGACTCGCGACGCGTACCGCGGCGCTGGTTGGCCCCGGGCGATACTACGCCCGGGTCGTCGCGGATACCGACTGGGGCCCCCTGACTTCCAACGAGGTGAGCGCGACGGTCGGTCTGCCGGTCCAGCCGTCCGCCCCGACGCTCGGCCCGGCCCAGGTCAACGGGAGGACGGTGTCGTTGAGTTGGTCGGCGGTGGGCGGCGCGTCCAGCTATGTCGTCGTCGCCCGGTCGTCGGCCGCCGGACCTGTGGTCGCGACGCTGCCGGTCGCCGGCACCGCCCTGGTCGTGGCGGCGCCACCCGGAGTGTTCCACGTCAGCGTGGTCGCCGCCAACGCCTCGGGCGTCGGGCCGGAATCCAACCAGATCGTGGTGTCGGTGGCCTGAAGCGCCGCGTTCACATCCAGCCGCGCAGCGTGTAGTAGGCGATGCCCACGTACTCGTGGGCGGCATCCGAGAAGTCCAGCAGCGACCGCGGGGTCGGCAGCAGCGCGACCGTCGTGCGGTACCACGGTGCGGGCCGCTCGTCTGGCGCACGGAAATCGGTCGGCGCGGCGATCAGCTCCAGATCGGGACAGCCGCGGCGGAAGACGCCCATCGCCCGCGGCATGTGCAGCGCCGACGTGACCAGCAGTACGCGCGCCGCACCGCGCTCGCGCAACAGCGGACAGACCGTCACGGCGTGGTCACGGGTGTTCTCCGATTGCGTTTCGGTGACGATGGCGTCGCTGGCGATGCCGAGCACGGTCAGCAGTTCGGCCATGTCCTCCGCGACCGGCCGCGGGGCGACGCCGCCGGTGGCGACGTTGCCGGTGCAGACGATTCCCGGCGCGACTCCCTGTTTGAAAAGCAGCGCGGCATAGACGAGCCGGTCACCGGCATCGCCGAGTTCGACCGACGGGCGCGGTGGCGTCCTGCTCAGGATGCCGCCGCTCAGCACGACGATCGCATCGGCTCGAGGCATTGGGTTGGGCGGCCGGTGGCGCCCCTCAAGGTGACGAACCATCGCGGTGACGACCCACCCGTTGCCGCAGACCAGCAGCACCGCCACGGCGGCGACCCCGAGCGACTGACGGAGGCGTCGCCGGCGGGCCGGTGCTACGGCGGCCAGTGCGATCAGCAGTAGCGCCATGGAAGTCGGATAGAGGAGCTTCAGCAACAGGCTGTAGAGAAATGCCATGGTGATCGCGAATGACGATAGCGCAGCGACGCCGGACACCAGGGTTGAATCCATCGCGAAAAGTCTGGCCCTGAGCCGACAAAGGTCGCGCATCGAGAGTTGAGAATCCCTGAGGAGTGCGGCTCCAGTGGGGTCCGTTCGGAAGATCTTCCAATGTCAGCGCGATGGCCGATCGTTGGGGTGCGGTACCCTTCTTGCAAACCCGTCCGAGTTCAATGTCGACGTCCACAGCCCCGCGGGCCAACGATATCGCCGTGGTCGGGGTGGCAGCGCGAGTGCCTGGAGCGGCCACCGCCGAGGAATTCTGGGCCAACTTGCGCGCCGGCCGCTCGTCGCTGCAGCCGTTCACCGACGAGGAACTCCTCGACGCCGGCGAAGATCCGGCGCTGCTCGCCGACCCCGCGTACGTCCGCGCCGGCGCCCCGCTCGCCGGGATCGAGCTCTTCGATGCCGACTTCTTCGGCTTCAGCTCGAAAGACGCCGCGATTCTCGATCCGCAGCATCGCCAGTTTCTGGAGACCTGCTGGGAGGCGCTCGAAGACGCCGGCCACGTTCCGACGTCGTTTCCGGGATCGATCGGAGTGTTCGCCGGCTCCGGGCAGCATGCCTACTTCACCTATCACCTGGCGCCGAACCGCCGGCTGATGGCCGATGTCGGCGCGTTTCTCGTTCGTCACACCGGCAACGACAAGGACTTCCTGACCACCCGCGTGTCCTACTGCCTGGACCTCAAGGGTCCGAGCGTCGCGGTGCAGAGCGCCTGCTCGACGTCGCTGGTGGCCATCCACCTCGCGGTGCAGAGCCTGCTCGCCCGGGAATGCGATCTCGCCTTGGCCGGAGGCGTGACGATCGAACTGCCCGCGCGCCGCGGCTACCTGTCTCGCGCCGGCGAGATCCTCTCGCCCGACGGACACTGCCGGGCCTTCGACGCATCCGCCGCCGGAACGGTGTTCGGCAGCGGCGTCGGTGTCGTCGTCCTGCGCCGGGCCGCCGATGCGCTGGCCGACGGCGATGCGATTCGTGCTCTCGTCCGCGGTTCGGCCGTCAACAACGACGGCCGCAGCAAGGTCGGCTATCTCGCTCCGAGTGTCGACGGGCAGGCCTCCTGCGTCGCCGAAGCCCTGGCGATCGCCGACGTCCTGCCGACCTCCATCAGCTACGTGGAAGCGCACGGCACGGGAACGCCTGTAGGAGATCCCATCGAGACAGCGGCCCTCACTGCCGCCTTCGGGCGTCGCGGATCGCCGTGGTGCGGCATCGGGTCGGTCAAGTCGAACATCGGGCATCTCGACACCGCCGCCGGCGTCGCCTCGTTCATCAAGGTGGTGCTGGCCCTGGAGCATCGCCAGATTCCGGCATCACTGGACGTCACGCGTCCCAACGCCGCCTGTGGCTTCGAGGGCAGCCCGTTCTACGTGAACGACACATTGAGGGAGTGGCAGTCCAGCGGGCCGCGCCGGGCCGGCGTCAACAGCCTCGGCGTGGGCGGCACCAACGCGCACGTCATTCTCGAGGAGGCCCCGCCGCTGCCCGCGCATCCCGACGACGGGACGCCCAGGATCGTCTGCGTCTCGGCCCGCAGCCCGGCGGCCCTCGAACGAGCCGCCACCCGCCTCGCCGCGCACCTCCGGCGGCATCCCGACCTTCGGCTGGCCGACGTCGCCCACACCTTGCATGTGGGGCGCCGCGCCTTCGGTCACCGGCTCGCACTGGTCGCGGGCGACCTCGCCGACGCTGCCGCCCAGCTCGAGTCGCGCGACTCTGATCGCGTCGCCGTCGGCGAGGCCACCGACTCGCCACCAGTCGTCCTGATGTTTCCGGGCGGCGGCTCACAACACCCGAACATGGGCCGCGGTCTCTATGCCCGCGAGCCGGGATTCCGCGCCGACGTCGACCGGCTGCTTGAGACGATCGAGGCCACGCAGGGGCTCCGGCTCGCATCGCTGCTCTTCCCCGAACCCGGCGGCGAGCGCGGCGCCGAGGACGCACTGGCGCAGGCCACTCCCGGTCTGCTCGCCACCTTCGTCGTCGAGTACGCGCTCGCCCGGCTGTGGCAGGCGCGCGGGGTGGTTCCGGCGGCGTTGATCGGCCACAGCCTCGGCGAGGTCGTGGCCGCCTGCTTCGCGGGGGTGATGTCGCCCGAGGACGCCATCGTGGTCATCGCGGCGCGGGGCCGGATCCTCGATGCGCTGCCGGTGGGCGCGACTCTCGCTGTGGCCCTTCCCGAACTGAGCCTGCGACCGCTGCTCGGCCCGGACGTGTCGATTGCCGCGGTGAACCTGCCGACCCAGTGCGTGGTGTCCGGCCCTCGCGAGGCGATCGCCGACCTCGAACGGCGTCTCGACGCCATCGACGTCGACTGCCAGCGGGTGCGGTTGGCGTTCGCGGCACATTCGGCCCTTCTCGACCCGCACCTCGACGGGTTCGCCGCGGCGATCGCCGGCGTGCGGTTCTCGGCGCCCACCCTCCCCCTGATCTCCAACGAGACCGGCCGCTGGGCGACCGCCGAGGCCATCACCCGTCCCGACTACTGGGTCCGGCACCTCCGGCGGACCGTCCGCTTCGCCGAAGGCCTGGCGCAGGTCTTGGCCGACCACCGGAGGTGCGTGCTGCTGGAGGCGGGACCCGGCCGGACGCTCACCACCCTGGTCGCGCGGCTCCCTGTCGCCGTTCCGGCCGTCGCCGTACCGTCGATGCGCCACCCGCACGACGCGACCGGCGACGAGGCGTGTCTGGCGGTGGCGATGAGCCGGCTGTGGACGGCAGGGGTCGTCATGGACTGGGACCGCCAGCAGCGCGACGGACCCCACCGGCGCGTGCCGTTGCCGACCTACCCGTTCGAGCACCAGCGCCACTGGATCGATGCGCCTCGGCCCGAGCGCTTCGCTCCCCCCGACGACGGCCGTGGCGACGAGATCCGGTCCGACGGCCACGCCTTGTACCAGGTGCCGGAGTGGCGCCTCGCCGAGCCGCCGCCGCCCGCCCCCGACCCGATCGCGTGGCTGGTGTTCGACGCCGACGACGCGGATCGTCCACGCATCGACGTGCAGCTCCGCGACCGCGGCCGAGTGGTGCGGGTCGTCCGGGGCGACGCCTACGCGGTCCGCGACGACGGCACGATCGCCATCCGTCCAGGGGCACGGGACGACTACGACCGGCTGCTGGTCGAGCTCGCCAGCCGGGATCTGCTGCCGACGCGCGTCGCCCACCTCTGGGGACTCCACGCCGACGGCGCCGCGGACGCCCGGCTCGACGCCGCGGTCGAGGAGTCGTTCTTCAGCCTGGTGTGGCTCGTCCAGGCGTGGGACGAGCACTGCGGCTCACGACCGGTGCACATCGCCGTCGTGTCGTCCGGTGCGCAGAGCGTCGGCGACGAGCGTGCCACCGCTCCGGAACGCGCGATCGCACTGGGGCCAACGCTGGTCGTGCCGCGCGAGTACGCCGCAATGTCTTGCGCGAGCATCGACTGGGTCGCACGCCACACCGGGGACGTCGACGGCCTCGTACTCGAACTGTGCGCTCGCGACCCGGCGCCCGTGGTCGCCTGGCGCGGTCGCCGACGTTGGGTGCCGGGCCAGCGGCGCCATCGGCCGGCCGAGGCCGAGTCACCGAGTGGCCTCCTGAAGCGCCATGGGGTCTATCTCATCACCGGTGGGTTTGGAGCCCTCGGCCTGGCGGTCGCCGATCACCTCGCCCGCCGCGTCGAGGCGCGTCTCGTGTTGATCGGCCGGCACGGCCTGCCAGCGCGGAGCGCGTGGCCCGGGCTGCTCGCCAGCGGGGCGGCGGACGCCGACACGATCCGGCAGGTGGCCGCGCTCGAACAGCGCGGAGAGGTCCTGGCGCTGGCGGCCGACGTGAGCAGCGCTGCCGACATGGACGGCGTGCTCGAAGCGGTGCTGGCCAGGTTCGGGCGGATCGATGGCGTGTTCCACGCCGCCGGGGTCATCGACGACCGGCCCGTGGCCACCACGACGCGCGAGTCGGCCGCCGCCGTTCTGCGTCCCAAGCTCCACGGTCTGAAGGCGCTCGAGACGGTCGTTGCGCGGACACTGCCGGACTTTCTGGTCCTGTTCTCGTCGGTGAGCGCCTTGATCGGTCCGCCGGGTCAGGTGGACTACGCCGCCGCCAACGCCTATCTGGACGCCTACGCCTACAGCCGGCGCGATTCCGGACCGACCCGCGTGGTGGCCATCGACTGGGCGCCGTGGCGGGACCGCGGCATGGCCGCCGCGATGCTCGCCACGAGCCGCGGTGTCCCGGTCGGCCACCCGCTGCTCGGCCGGCGGCGAGACCTCGGCCGCGGTAGCGTCGTGTACGACGCGTCGTACGAAGCCAGGTCGACGTGGCTGCTCGACGAGCACCGGGCGGGGGGGCGGGCCATCCTTCCAGCCACGGCGTACGTCGAGATCCTGAGTGCGGTGGCCGCCATCGAAGCGCCCGGGCAGACATCGACCCTGCACGAGCTCCTGTTGCTCGCGCCCCTGGCGACCTCTGACGGCGAGGCCCGCGAGGTGCGGATCGCCCTGACTGCACTCGAGGCGGCCGCCACCTGGAGGGTGACGATCTCGAGCCGGTGCGAACGCGGCGACTGGATCGAGAATGCCCGGGCCCGGCTCTCGGCCGCGACACCGACGATGCCGCCGCGCCGACTCGCGCTGGACGTCATCGCCGCGGCGTGCGGCGAACGGCAGGTGACGTGCGGCCCGACCTGGCGTAGCCCGCAGGAGCGTCATCTGGCGTTGGGTCCCCGCTGGCGCTGTCTCGAGCGCGTGCGGGCCGGCCGCGATCAGGCGCTCGTCGAGCTCGAGCTTCCGACGAGTCTCGCGAGTGACTTGCAGACGTTCGCACTCCACCCGGCGCTGCTCGATCAAGCGGTGGGCGGCGGCCTGATGCTCGCCGATACCCCTGACGACGGCACGTTCTTCGTGCCCGTCGCCTGCGACCGAATCGAGGTGTGGCGCCCGCTGTCGGCGAGCGTCCGGGTGCATGTCCGCCGGGTCGCCGCCGGCGACGGGTCGATCGCGTTGGACCTCGTCGTGGCCGACCAGACCGGCGAAGTATGCGCGGCCATCGAACGGCTGACGCTGGCCGCGCTGCCGTCGTCGGCGGCGCTGGCGGACCCGGACCGCTCGCCGCCGCCGCCGGAGCCACCTCCCGATCCATCGCCGGTGTTGGAGCGCCTGCTCGCCTGCGGCATCGAGTCCGCCGCTGCGCTGGCCGCCCTCGATGCCCTCCTCAACGCGTCACCACCGCCCCAGGTCGTCGTCTCCCCGGTGCCGCTGGAACGCCTCGTGCAAATCTTCCCGTCGCCCCGGCGTCAACCGCGCGGACCTTCCGGCCGAGGCCCACGGGTCGCGCCGCGAACGGCTTCGGAAAGGCTGCTGGCAGCGCTGTGGGCCGACGCGCTCGGCCTCGACGAAGTCGGCGTCGATGACAACTGGTTCGCATTGGGCGGCCATTCCCTGCTCGGCATCCGGGTCCTGTCCCGGGTCCGCAAAGCCTGTGACGTCACGCTGCCTCCCGGGGTGTTCTTCGCTTCGCCGACCATCACGGCTCAGGCGCTGCTGGTGGAGCGCGCCATGGCCACGCGATCGTCGCCGGTGGATCGCCTCGTGCCGATCGACCGCGAGCGCTATCGGCGGACCCGCGCGGAGTCGCGGCCATGAAGGACGGCGGATCTCGCGCGCCGCAGGCCGCCGCCGCGGCCGAGCCCAGCGCCGGCGGCGACGCCCACGAGTTCGTCCTGCCGGCGTCATCGGCACAGGAACGGCTGTGGTTCATCGACGGTCTGCGGCCCGAGAGTCCGGCCTACGACATTCCGGCCGTCTTCGAGCTGCTCGGGCCGCTCGACATCCGCGCCCTGGAGCGCGGCGTCGACGCCCTGGTCGCCCGTCACGAGGCATTGAGGACGGTCTTCCGCGAGGCCGCCGACGGGCTCCAGCAGATTATCCGGCCGACCGCCGCGGGCTCCGTGTTCACGCTCGAGGACCTCACCGGCGTCACTGGCGAACAGCGGACGCGGGAACGCGAGCGCATCGTCGGCGACTTCGTGCGACGGGTGTTCGATCTCTCCGCGGGCCCGCTCGTCGACGTCCGGGTGGTGCGGTGGCAGCGCGCCGAGCACACGCTGCTCGTGAACGTCCATCACACGATTGCCGACGGCTGGTCGCTGGCGGTCCTGCTGCGCGAGCTGTCGGTGCTCTACGCGGCTGCGACCGGCGGCGCCGCGCCGGTGCTGCCCCCGCTCGCGTTGCAGTACGCCGACTACACGGTCTGGCAGCAAGAGCGGCTGCAGGCCGGTGGGTTCGACGCGCAACTTGAGTACTGGCGACAGGCCCTCGCCGGCGCTCCGCAGACCCTCGACCTGCCCACCGATCGGCCGCGGCCGGCGGTGAAGACGTTCGCCGGCGCCGCAGAGTGGCTCGACCTGACGACCGAAGAACTTGCCGCCGTACGGCGCTGCGCGCGTGAGCTGCGGGCGACGCCCTTCCAGGTATTGTTGGCGGCAAGCGCCGTCGTGCTGGGCCGGTACAGCCGGCAGGAGGAGGTGCTGCTCGGCACACCGATGGCCGACCGGACCCATCCCGACACCGAGTCGCTGGTGGGATTCCTGGTCAACACCGTGGTGCTCCGGGCCGACCTGGCCGGAGATCCGACGGTGGCGGAGCTCGTCGACCGGCTGCGCGCGACGGTCGCCGGCGCCACCGAGAATCAGGAGCTGCCGTTCGACCGCGTCGTCGAGGCGCTCAATCCGGATCGTGACCTCAGCCGGACGCCGGTCTTCCAGGTGATGGTCACCTATCAGGCCGACCCGCTGGAGGCGCTGCGCCTGCCGGGTATCGAGGCGACGTCGATCCCCACCCATAACGGCACCGCGAAGTTCGACCTGCTGCTGGGATTCGAGGAGCACGGGGGCGGGCTTCGGGTGACGTTCGAGTACAGCACCGATCTCTTCGCCGCCGACACCATCCAGCGCATGTCCGGCCACTTTCGGACGGTGCTCGCCGCGTTGGTGACCAACCGCGAGTGCCGCGTCGGCGCCCTGCCGATGCTGACCGCGGAAGAACGGGCGCAGATCGTCGTCGCGTGGAACGAGACGAAGACGGGTCGCCGCGAAGACACCGCCATCCATCAGTTCTTCCTCGCCCAGGCCAGCCGGACCCCCGACGCGACCGCGATCCGGTCCGGGCATCAAGTGATCACCTATCGGGAGCTGCGCGCCCGCACCGGGCGGCTGGCCGCGCATCTGCGGTCGCTCGGTGTGGCGCCGGGATCGCTGGTCGGCGTCTGTCTCGAGCGCTCGCCCGATCTGATCGCCGCGGTGCTGGCCGTGCTCGAAGCCGGCGGCGCCTACGTGCCGCTGGATCCCGGTTATCCGCAGGAGCGGCTGCGCTTCGTCCTCGAGGACACCGACGCCAGCGTCGTCCTGACCAGTGCAGCGGCCCGCGACGCCCTGCCGCCGTCGCGCGGCCGCCTCGTCGACGTCGCCGCGGCGCTCGCCGCGTCGGACCACGTCGGGGACGATCTCTCCGTCGCCGTGGGGCCCGACGACCTCGCTTACGTGATCTACACCTCGGGCTCGACCGGCCGCCCCAAAGGTGTCGCCCTCGAGCATCGCGTGGCGGCGGCGATGATCCGCTGGGCCCGCAGCGCCTTCGACGATGCCGACCTCGCCGGCGTCCTCGCCGCGACCTCGATCTGCTTCGACCTGTCCGTATTCGAGCTGTTCGTGCCGTTGAGCTGGGGCGGTGCGGTCGTTCTGGCGGGCAGTGCGCTCGACCTGCCGCGCCTCCCCGCGGCCGCCGCCGTCTCGCTCATCAACACGGTGCCCTCGGCCATCGCCGAGCTGCTGCGCATGGGCGGTCTGCCCGCCGGACTGCGCGTGGCGATCCTGGCCGGCGAACGCCTGCGGCCGGCTCTGGTGGACGAGATTCTGACGCAGTCGACGATTCGCCGCGTGATCGACGTCTACGGTCCATCGGAGACGTCCTACACCACCGCGGCGGAGCGCCGCGTCGGTTCGCCCGAGACCATCGGCCGGCCACTGCCCGAAGTCCAGACCTACGTGCTCGACGCGCGGCGCAACCCGGTGCCGATCGGCGTCCCCGGAGAGCTGTACATCGGCGGTGGCACCGTCGCCCGCGGCTACCTCCACCGTTCCGAGCTGACCCGCCAGCGATTCCTCGATCACCCGTTCGATGCCGGCGCAGGCCGGGTCTACGCGTCGGGCGACCTGGCGCGCTGGCGGCCGGACGGCACCCTCGAGTATCTCGGTCGCACCGACCATCAGGTCAAGGTGCGTGGCTACCGTATCGAACCGGGTGAGATCGAGGTGGCATTGCGCCGCCACCCCGACGTCGCCGACGCCGTCGTGGTGGTGCGCGAGGACGTGCCCGGCGACCAGCGGCTGGTCGCCTACGTCGTGACGTCGTCCCGGCCGGATGACACGAGCCGCGAACTGCGCCGCTGGTTGCAGGGCCAGGTGCCGGAGTTCATGGTGCCGTCATCGTTCGTCCCCCTGGATGCGCTGCCGCAAACGCCCAACGGCAAGGTCGACCGCCGCGCCCTGCCGGCTCCCGCGGGCGCCGCGCCCGCTGGCCACGTCGCGCCGCGCACCGACATCGAGCGCCGGGTCGCCCGGATCTGGGCGGGGGTGCTGAGTCCGGCCAGGGCCGTCGGCGTCGACGACAACTTCTTTGCCCTCGGCGGCCACTCGCTCCTGGCGGTCCGGCTGTTCACCGGCATCCAGTCGGAGTTCGGGGTCACGCTGCCGCTGTCGTCGCTGTTCGAGGCGCCGACGGTGGCCGGGTTGTCGGCGCTGCTCGATGCCGCCTTGTCGCCGGCGCGGGATGGCGCCCAGCGCGACATCCCGCACGGTCCGACCGCCGATGCTCCCGGGACGGCCGGCAACCCGCGCGCCCGTCTCCCGCTCGACGTCATCCGCCGTTCCACGTGCCTGGCCGCGGTTCAACCGCTGGGGCACAGACCACCGTTGTTCGTCCTGCCCGGAGTCGGCGGCAACATCCTCGGCTTCCGAGCCGTGGCGCGCCACCTCGACCCCGATCAACCCGTCGTCGGTCTCGAATCGGTGGGCCGCAGCGGGCAAGAACTGCCATTGACCAACTTCAAGGAAATCGCGGCGCGGTTCATCGTGGAGATGCGGTCGCTGCAACCCGACGGCCCGTATGCCATCGCCGGCATCAGTTTCGGCGGCCTGGTCGCCTTCGAAATGGCGCAGCAGCTCCGCGCGTCCGGCCAGCGCGTGGTACTGCTGGCGCTGGTCGATACCGGCCTGCCCCCGCTCGTCGGCGAGAGGGACGGGGCGACACTGTTGACGAAGGTCGGTGATCTCGGCCGGCGGCTGCAGCGCGGTGCCGGTGCCTTGTTGACCGGCAGTGAGGGCGGGCGCACCAGGTATCTTCGCGCCCGGGTGCGACGCGTGCGGGCGCGCCTCGAGCGTCGGCGGTGGCAGCGCCGTCAGGAGTTCGCCACCATCGCCGAGCGGCTCGGCGCCGGCCAGCGGATCGGTCTCGTCCAGGCGCTGCGCAACGTCCGACAAGCCAATCTGAACGCCTACTACGACTACCGCCCAGCGCCGTACGACGGCGAGGTGACCCTGTTCCATGCGACCGAGCGGGATGACCCCGAGAACAACGTCGCCCGCTGGCACAGGCTCACCGCCGCGCTGAACGTGCGGCCGGTTCCTGGAAACCACAGCTCGATGCTCGAGGAGCCCAACGTCGCGGCGTTGGCCGCCGCATTGAGCGCCGCGCTCGACGCGGCCTTCCGCCGCCCGCCGCCCGGCTGAGGCCGCCGCCACTGTCGAGATGGATCGGGCGCGCGTCGTGCCCCGCGTGAATCATCCTGCTGCGGATGACGGCGCAAGAATTACATCGCGCCCTCGCAATTGGCGTTCGCAGCCGGCGACGAAATGGGAATCCTCGTGGCATGGACACGATTTCTGGCCGTGGCCTGAATATTGAACAGGGCATCGGCCGTGAAGATGTTCCTTGCGGCCTCATGCGCGCCACGGCGTGCAGTCCTCGCCTTCGGTGTCGTCCTCGCCGTGTTGGCCTCCGGATTGGCCGGACGCCTCGAACACCCCGTCGCGGCGCAGTCGCCACGGGTGTGGTACGTCGCGCCTGACGGTCGGCCCGGCAACCCCGGAACCCTGGCGGCGCCGGTCGATCTCGCCACCGCGCTGTCCACCACCAGCCCGGTCAGGCCTGGTGAGACCGTGTGGCTGCGCGGTGGCATCTACCGCGGCGCATACGTGAGCCGCGTGAGCGGAACCGCGACTGCGCCGATCGTCGTCCGGCAATACCCTGGCGAGCGGGCGATCATCGACTCCAACCCGTCGCTGGACAGCGCGCTCATCGTCCACGGCCCTTACGTCTGGTTCTGGGGGTTCGAGATCCGCAACTCGCAGCCGACGCGGGTCACATCGTCAGCCGGGGCGCCGATTCAACGCGGCGCCGGGGTGACCGCGCATGCCCGCGGCGCCAGGTTCATCAACCTCGTGGTGCACGACATGCGCATCGGCATCGAGTTGTGGGCGAGTTCCCCGGATTCCGAGGCCTACGGCAACCTGATCTTCCACAACGGGTGGGCGGCGCCGGATCGCGGCCACGGGCACGGCATCTACGCGCAGAACCGCGACGGCGAGATGAAGATCACCGACAACGTGCTGTTCGGCGGCTTCAGCCATGGCATCCACGCCTACGGATCGGATGCCGCCTATCTGAACAACATCCAGCTGCTCGGCAACATCGTCTTCAACAGCGGGGTGCTGTCGCCGTACTTCGTTCGCAACATCCTGCTCGGCGGCGGTCGCGTCGCCGAGAACCCCGTGGTGCGCGAGAACCTGACCTACTTTTCCGCCGATCGCCGCGGCGGCGACAACAACCTCGGCTACGCCGCCGGCTGCGCCAACCTGGTGGCGATGGACAACTACTTCGCGCACCCGGCGCAGTACCCGCTGGTCATCCCGCCGACGTGCGGGTCGCTGGTCCAGCACAACACCTTCATCGGCTTCGCCGACGCCACGCTGCTGCGCGGACGGTTTCCACTGAACATCTACTTCAGTCCGCCGCCGCCTGGCGTCCGCGTCTTCGTCCGGCCCAATCGCTACGAGGCGGGCCGCGCCCACGTCGCCGTCTACAACTGGGACGCCCACCCCGCGGTGGACGTCGATCTGGCCGGCACCGGCCTCAACCCCGGCGACCGCTTCGAGATCCGCGATATCCAGAATCTCTTCGGACCACCGGTCGCCTCGGGCACCTACCACGGCAGCGCCGTGCGCGTGCCCATGGACGGAGCGGACGTCGTGCGGCCGGTCGGCAACGCGCCGCTGCCGTCGCCGCATACGAGCCGGCAGTTCGGGGCGTTCCTGGTCACCCGGACGTCGCTGCCGTCGGCCGCGCCGAACCTGCACACCGCGATTGCCGCGTCGCCCGCCGCCGGCACTGTCGGCGCGCCGTGGACCCACGACATCACGATCACCAACCGGGGAACCGCGCCAGCGACAGCCGTGGAGTTGTCGACCACCTTGACCGGCGCCGTGCAGGTTGGCGCCCGTGTCCCCGGTCAGGGCACGTGCTCCGCGTCCGGCGCCGTCACCTGCGCGCTCGGCGCCCTCGCCGCCGGTGCGAGCACGACCGTTCGCGTCGCGCTCGTCCCGGTCGCGGCGGGCCAGGTCACCCATGCCGCGTCGGCGCGCGCCGCGGAGGCCGACGCCGACCCCGCCGATGATCGGGCGCAGCTCACAGCCACCGTCGCCGCGCCGGCCGCGCCCGCGCCTCCGTCGCCGCCTCCCGCGGGTGTCGCCGATCTCGCGGTCGCCCAACAGATCGGTCCGGCGTCGCCGGTGGCCGGCAATCCGGTGTCCGTGGCCGTGACGGTGGCCAACCGCGGCGCGGCGGCGGCCTCGGGAGGTCGTCTGACGTTCAACGCCAAAGCCGGGGCCTGGGTGATCGTCGGCCTCAGCGCGACCGCGCCGGGCTGCGTCGCAAGAGACGGCAGCACCTTCACCTGTGCCATGGCGGAGCTGGCCCCGGGGGCCAGCCGGACGTTCACGTGGCAGGTGCAGACGCGCCTGCACGGCACGCTCGTCACCACCGCGAGTGTCGCCGGCGCGAACGGTGACGCCGAGCCCGCGAACAACGTGTCAGCGGTCTCGACGGCGATCGCCGCGGTTGGATCGGCGCCACCGGTGCCGGCGCCCGTCCCGTCCCCCGGTCCGGTTGCGCCGCCCCCGCCCGGCGCGCCGGCCGACCTGGTGGTCACGGGCACCTCGTCGCACGGCACGGTGGCCGGCAGCCCGGTCGTTCGAGTGCGGCTCACGATTCGGAACCAGGGCGCCGCGACGGTGAGTGCGGCCGGCCTTGCCGCTACCCTCAATGCGCAGCCGTGGGTGATCACGTCGGTCAGCGGCACGGCGTCGCAGGGGAAGTGCACAGGTAGCTACCACGTCTCGTGCGCCCTGGGAGCGCTGTCGTCGGGGGCCAGCGCGGTCGTCGATCTGACGCTCGCGGTGCGCCTCGCCAACTCGTATACGCTGACCGCGGTCGCATCTGGCGCCGCCGGCGATCCGACGCCTCAAGACAACCGAGTCGCGCTTCTGGGCGTGACCATTCCCTGACGATCGCCGCTGCCGCGGCGCGTCAGTAGCGCCGCACGTCGGCGGCGTCGACCTCGACGCTGACCGACTGGCCGATGAGGTCGACCGACAGGAAGAGACGGCAGTGCGCGCCCTTGCGGACCAGCCGACCGACCACGCCGCGCAGCGGGCCTGAGACGAGCTTGACCGGCTCCCCCTCCTTGACCAGCGGGCAGGGGTCGTAACTCAGCTCGCTGTCGACGAGGCGGCGGATGCCGTCGATTTCGTGAGCCGGAATCGACGTCGGGCCGTCGATCCCGACTATCTGCACGACCCCCTTGCAGGCCACCACCGGTAGCCGCTCGCGGATGTCGAAGCGGGCGAAACAGTAACCGGGGAACAGCGGCCGGTCGATCTTCTTCTTGCGGTCCTTCCATCGGCTCCACACGGCGACAGAGGGGAGAAAGGCCTCGATGGACTTCTCCTCCAGCTGCTCGAGCACGCTCTTTTCGTGACGCGACCGGGTCCAGAGGGCATACCACTGCAGGTCGAGACCCGGCTGCTCCCGGCTGGTGCCTGGGGGCGTCTGCGGCGGGTCAACCGAAGGCATAGGTGCCTCTCGAAGGCGTCGAAGTGCGGCGGCCATCTCGGTAGTGTATTGAACGCATGCGTGCCAGGCCAGCGGCCGGGAAACACCCGCAAATCACGCCAGGAAACTCGCCGGAACCGGCGGGGGAACGGGCTGGCGGCCGGCATCGCGAGGGGATTGGCATGACGGGGCGGTGGGGGGTGTTGAGAAGCGCGCCGCCTCCACCGGAAGAGGCGTCGCAAGGCCGAATTCCACAACAACCGATCCCTAAAGTCTGACCCTGAGCAGTATAGGTGATCGCCGACGCGGTGGGCTTCGCAGCGGGCAGCGGGGTTGCTCCCACGGAATGCGCGACTTCCAAACGACCCGAGAACACGCCATTCATCGGTACATGTCTTGCACAGAACGGGCCATTCACTGTAAGTGAGAGGGCGAAGCACTGTCGGATTCACGCTGCCGTCATGCGGCTGTGTGTGGTTCATGCTGATGAGCGGATGGGCTTCGGCAGGTTGGGCTCAGCCTTCGGCAGGTCAGGATGAGTTGCTGCGCGTAGGTCCCATAGGAGTCACCCCGAGGGTCACGCTGTCGGGCGGCTACGACTCGAACGTGCTCAACCGCGCCGATGACGAGCGGGAGGACGTCGTCATGGACCTGCGCCCAACGGTGGACGTCGTGGTCGGTCACAACCGCGTCCGCCTCGCCACCGCGACGACCGGCGTGCTGGCGTACTTTCGCGACTATCCTGGACAGGGCGGGATGGGTGTCAACCACTCGGCCGAGCTGGCGTGGCTGGGCAACCGGGTGCGCCCGTTCATGGCCGGTACCTACATGAACTCGAACGATCGGTTCAGCCTCGAGATCGACGAGCGCGCCCGGCGGACCGAGTACGCCGGGCGGGCCGGCTTCAGCGCGCGTGTCGCGTCGAAGGGCGAGCTGTCCACGGTCGTCGAGCGATCGGTGTTCCGATTCGCCAGCATCACCGACGCCCAGGGCCGGCCGCTCAATCAGAACCTGAACCGCACCACTGACCGCGCCGCGGCGAGCGTGGGCTACTCGTACTCCCCCTTCACCACGGTGGGGGTGACGGCGGAGGCGCGTCGGGATCAGTTCGAAGCGGTCACCAGGCCGGCCGCCCGCAGCTTTCGGGTAGTGCCGACTCTCGACCTCCGCGCCGGTCTCATCACCGGTCGCGCCGAACTCGGGCTGCTGCGCTTCGCGCCGCAGGTGGCCGGAGTCGCCGCCTTCACCGGCCCAGTGGCAGCGGTGGGATTGACCTACGTGCTGCGCGACCGCACCAGGTTCGCCGTCCGGGTCGGGCGCGACTTGAGCTACTCGGCCGACGCGCCGCTCGCCTACTTCCTGCAGAGCGGGATCAGCGCCAGCATCGGCCGGGCCTTCGGCGAACGCTGGGAATTGAGCGGCAGCTGGGATCGCCAGGAGCTCGACTACCGCAACCGGTTTCCCGTTGAATCCCCGGCAGCGGACGCCGGGCTGGGCGGCTTCCGGGTCACCAGTTCGCGCGGGCAGCTCGAGTTCAGGATCCGGCGTGACCTCCGCTGCTCGGTGGTCGCCGAGCTGAGCAGCCGGACCGCCGGGGCGTCGTTGCGGGGATTCGAGAAGTTGCGCGTGTTCACCGCGATCGCGTACGGCTTGTAGTGCGATGGATGGAATCGTCCGTTTGGATATGCGCGGCCGGCGTTCGATGATCCGTCTGTGCGGAGCGGTGCTGCTCGTCCTCTGCGGAGCGGCGGCCGCCGGCACCGGTGTCGACGCGCAGTCTCGCGAGTACGTCATCGGGGCGGGCGACGTGCTGGCCGTCACGGTGTGGAATCAGCTCGATCAATCCGGCAAGTTCACCGTCGAGCCCGATGGCACCGTCGTGCTGTCCCTGCTCGGGCGCGTCAAGGTCGAGGGCCTGACCGCCACCCAACTCGCCGAACACCTCAAGGTGAAGCTGTCGGAAGGCTTCTTCAAGAATCCCGACGTCACCGTCGCGGTGGAGAGCTTCAACAGCCGGCGCCTCTTCGTCCTCGGCGAGGTGCGGAAGCCCGGCGAGATTCCGCTCAAGGGCCCGATGACCCTGGTCGAAGCTCTGGCGACCGCCGGCGGGACCGTCGACGTGCCCGCCGAGATCATCGTAATCCGCCGCGATCCCACTGTACCGATCACCGGCCCGAACTTTCCCGGCACCGGGGAAGGCGAGACCGTGCGCATCGACGCGGCCCGGCTGAACGCCGGCGACCCGAAAGAGAATCTCGAGCTCGCCGATGGCGACACGGTGTTCGTGCCCAGGCCGCAGACGGCGTTCGTCGCCGGCCAGGTGCGCACTCCGGGCGCCTATCCGATTGGGCCGTCTACCACCGTGCTGCAGCTGCTCGCACTGGCCGGCGGAGTGACCGAGCGCGGCGCCGCCGGCCGCACCAAGGTGATCCGCCTGGTCGACGGCAGCCGCAAGCAGTCCTCGATCAAGCTGACCGACGTGGTCCGCGCCGGCGACACCATCGTGGTACCGGAGAGGTTCTTCTGATGGCCGCGACACCGCGCGGCGCCGACGGCGCGAACCGGCGCGCCGCCCACGCCGTCGGCGGACTCGCTCCGCCCCACCTGCTCGACTACCTGCGGGTGCTGTCGAAGCGGCGATGGAGCGCCGTCGCGGTATTCCTGGCAGTGTTCGGCGGCGTCGCCGCCTACTCGTGGACGGTCACGCCCCGCTACGAGGCCCAGACGCAGATCATGATCGAGGCCGAACGGCCCCGCCTGATCGTCTTTCGTGAGGCCATCGAGCAGGGCCCCGACAGTGCCGACTACCAGCAGACGCAGTTCCGCATCCTGCAGAGTCGCGGGCTGGCGCGTCGCGCGATCGAGTCGCTCGATCTGTGGAACAACCGCGAGTTGCTGGGCACCCTGGAGCCGGCCTCCCTTCCGGCCAAGTGGCTCGGAAAGGCCGGAGACGCCGTCGGCAGTCTCGTCGAGCGGTTCTCGCGCTCGACGCCGAGTGCGCCGAAGGAGCCGCGCGGTGAGGACGAATCGCGCGAACAGGCAGTGGTCGTCGACGCGTTCCTGGCCAACCTGTCGGTGACGCCGGTGCGGGGTACCCGCCTGGTCGACGTCAAATACCGGTCGATCGACCCCGAACTCTCGGCCAAGGCGTCCAACGCGCTGGCGCAGGCCTACATCGACCAGAACCTCGAGTTCAAGACCGAGGCGTCGCGCGAGGCGTCCGACTGGTTGTCGAAGCAGCTGGAGGAACAGCGGACCCAGGTCGAGCAGAGCGAGGCCCGGCTCCAGGCGTATCGCGAACGCACCGAGTCGGTGTCCACCAACGAACGCGAGAACCTGGGGCTGCAGAAGCTCGCCGAGCTCAACAACGCCCTGACCCGCGCCCGGACCGACCGTATCCAGCGCGAGTCGATCTTCCGATCGCTGGAAGCCGCCGAGGCGACGCCCGGCGCCATCGACTCCTGGCCCGGCGTCACCTCGCATGCCGGAGTCCAGGCGGCGTCGGCCGAAGTCGAGGACGCCCGGCGAAATGTGTCCGAACTCGCCGAATCGCTCGGTGAGCGGCATCCGGACATGCGCAAGGCCCGGCAGGAACTCGAGGTCGCGGCGCAGCGGCGCCGGGCCGAGATCACCAAGGTGGTCGAGGGCATCCGCAACGACTACCTGGCGGCGCGGGCCCTCGAACAGAGTCTGAGCGAGGCCGTGGAAGGGCAGAAGCGCGAGGCGCTGAGCCTGCGGGCCAACGAGATCCAGTTCGATGCGCTCGAACGCGACGCCGTCAGCGACCGGCAGATCTTCGAGAGCCTGCTGCAGCGGACCAAGGAAGCCGGCGTCTCCGGTGAGTTGCCGTCGAACAACATCCGCATCGTCGACGCGGCGGTCGTGCCGCGGGTGCCGTTCAGTCCGCGGAAGGAGCGCAACCTCCTCATCGGCCTGCTCGCCGGCCTGGCGTTGGCGCTGGGCGCGACGCTGTGCCTCGAGTACTTCGACAAGCGGATCAAGACGCCGGGCACGATCAAGGACCACCTCGACCTGCCGTGCCTGGGCTTGGTTCCGGTCGTTCCGCGGTCGGCGGGTGGCCCGCTCGTCACCGGCGACGTGCCGCAGCATTTCGCCGAAGCCTTCCGAACGATCCGCACCAACATCCTCTTCGCTTCCGACGGCGAGGCGAGCCGGTCGATCCTGGTGACCAGCACCGGACCGCACGAAGGCAAGACGATGGTCGCCAGCAACATCGCCGTCGCCCTCGCCCAGGCCGGCCAGAGCGTGCTGCTGGTCGACGCGGACATGCGCCGGCCGCGCGTGCACAAGGTCTTCGGCGTCGGCCTCGCCGGCGGCCTGGTCGACGTGCTGGAAGGCGACGGCGATCCGGCGCCGCACATCCGCCCGTCGGGCCATGCCGGTCTGTCGCTGCTCACCGCCGGCGGTCTGCCGCCCAACCCGCACGAGCTGCTCAGCTCGCCGCAGTTCGAACGGACGCTGAAGCTGCTCGGCGGGCAGTACGGATGGGTGCTCATCGACACGCCGCCGGTGATGCCGGTGAGCGACGCCGCGCTGATCGCGCATATCGCCGCCGGCGTGCTGTTCGTCATCGGCAGCGAGCAGACGACCATCCCGGCGGCTGCCAACGCGCTCGAACAGCTGGATGCCGCGAACGCCAGGTTCGTCGGCGCGGTCCTGAACATGGTCCAGCTCGATCGCGACCGCTTCTTCTATGCCGACGTCTATCGTGCCGAGTACGGGGACTACTACCGCAGCGCCGCCCCGGCCACTCCTCCGGCCCTGGTGGCGCAGCGGGGCCGGCGTTCGTGATGTCGCCTCCCGCCGCCGGTCCGGCGATCGGGCCCGCCGACGCCGTCGTCCTGCTCAGGCCGAGTCACGGCTGGATCGCCATCCGCCTCGGCGATCTCTGGGCCTACCGCGAGTTGCTGTGGTTCCTGGTCTGGCGCGACGTCAAGGTCCGCTACAAGCAGACCGTGCTCGGCGCCGGCTGGGCGGTCATCCAGCCGTTCCTGACCATGGTGGTGTTCAGCCTGTTTTTCGGACGGCTGGCGCAGATGCCATCCGACGGCGTGCCGTATCCGATCTTCGCCTATACCGCGCTGGTGCCATGGACGTTCTTCGCCAACGGACTCGCCCAGTCGGCGAACAGTCTGGTCGGCAGTGCCAACCTGATTCGCAAGGTCTACTTCCCCCGGCTCGTCATTCCGATCGCGGCGGTGCTCGCCGAGGGCGTCGACTTCTGCCTGGCCTGTGCCGTCCTGGTCGGCATGATGCTGTACTTCGGGCTGACGCCCACCGCGAACGTCGTCTGGCTGCCGGCGTTCGTGCTGCTGCTGGTGATGACCTCGCTCGGCGTCGGCCTGTGGCTCTCGGCGCTCAACGTGCAGTACCGCGACGTTCGATACGTGGTGCCCTTCATCGCGCAGTTCTGGTTGTTTTCCACGCCGGTCGCCTATCCCAGCAGCCTGCTCGACGAGCCGTGGCGGACGTTCTACGGCATCAACCCGATGGTCGGAGTCGTCGAGGGATTCCGCTGGGCGCTGCTCGGCGCGAGCGCGCCGGGCCCGTTGCTGGCCGTGTCCGCGGTGGCGTCGTCGGCGATGCTGGTGTCCGGCGCGATGTATTTCCGTCGCATGGAGCGCCGGTTCGCCGACGTCGTCTAGGGCGATGACCGCGATGGCGCTGATCCCGGCCCGCGGTGGCTCGAAGCGACTGCCGGGCAAGAACGTCCGCCGGTTCGCCGGCCGCCCGCTGCTGACCTATTCGGTCGCCTTCGCGCGGCACGCGGCCGGCATCGACCGCTGCATCGTGTCGACCGATGACGACGAGATCGCGGCGGTCGCGCTCGAGGCCGGTGCCGAGGTGATCAGGCGCCCTGCCAGTCTGGCGACCGACACCGCACCGACCGCCGCGGCGGTCGTCCACGCGCTCGAGGCCATCGGCGGCGACGGCGGTGTCCCCGACGTGGTCGTCCTGCTGCAGCCGAACTGCCCGTTGCGTCCCAGCGGCCTGGCCGAGCGGGCCCTGACCCAGCTGGCGGCGTCCGGCGCCGACTCGGTGATCTCGGTGACGCCGCACCACCACAAGACCGGCGCCGTTGTCGACGGCCGCTTCGTGCCCGACTACGTCCCGGGCACCCGGTCGCAGGACCTCGCGCCCCGGGTGTTCGAGAACGGCGTCATCTACGCCACGTGGTCGCGGGTGGTGCTGGCCCGCCACAGCGTGTTCGGTGACCACATCAGCCCGCTGATGATCGACCCGCTGTTCGCGATGGGCGACATCGACACCCCGCTCGACTGGGAAGTGGCCGAACACCTCTTCCACGTGCACCGCCAGGAGTTTGACTGGATGCCGACCGACCTGCCGACGCCCGCGACATCGCCGCGAGGCCCGCGATGACCCCCTCGATCACCCTCGGTCACCGGCGAATCGGGCCGGGCGAACCGCCGCTCGTGATCGCCGAGATCGGCATCAACCACGAAGGGCAGGTCGACCGCGCCGTCCAGATGATCGACGACGCGAAGCGGGCCGGCTGCGAGTGCGTGAAGTTCCAGTCGCACGTCATCGACGACGAGATGATTCCCAACGACGTCGTGCCGGGCAACGCCACCGAGAGCATCTGGGCGATCATGAGCCGCTGCGCCCTGTCGGCCGACGACGAGCGCCGGCTCAAGCATTACGCCGAGGAGCAGGGCCTGCTGTACCTCTGCACGCCGTTCTCCCGGGCCGCCGCCCGGCGGCTCGAGGCGCTAGGCGTCGACGCATACAAGGTCGGCTCTGGCGAGTGCAACAACTACCCGCTGATCAAGGAGATCGCCTCCTACGGCAAGCCGGTGCTGCTCAGCACGGGCATGAACGACATCGCCGACATCCGACCGGCGGTCGCGATCCTGCGCGAGGCCGGACTGCCGTTCGCGCTGTTTCACTGCACGTCGCTCTACCCGACGCCGTATTCGAAGGTCCGCCTCGGCGCGCTCGGCGATCTCGCCGGCCACTTTCCCGACGCCGTGCTCGGACTCAGCGATCACTCGCTGGGCAACTACACCTGCTTCGCCGCCGTCGCCCTCGGCGCCAGCCTCGTGGAAAAGCACTTCACGTCGGACAAGTCCTGGCCTGGGCCGGACGTGCCGATTTCGCTCGACCCGGCCGAGCTGGCCGACCTGGTGCGCGGCACCCGGGCGATCTTCGAAGCGTCGGGGGGCGCGAAGACGCGGCTCGCCGAGGAGCAGCCGACCGTCGACTTCGCCTACGCGTCGGTCGTGGCCATCCGCGACATCGCCGCCGGTGAAGTCCTGAGTCACGACAACATCTGGGTCAAGCGGCCGGGGACCGGGGAGATCCTCGCTCGCGACTTCGAGCGGCTGCTCGGCGGCATCGCGCGCGGCCCGATCGCCAACAACTCGCAGATCCGCTGGGCGGACCTCGTCGGCGCGGAGCATCGGCCATGACCCCCAAGCGACTGCTGTTCGTCAGCGGTACCCGCGCCGATTTCGGCAAGCTGAAGCCGCTCATCGAGCAGGTCAAGCACGACCCGGGCTTCGAGTACTCGATCTTCGCAACCGGGATGCACATGCTCACCAAGTACGGCGCCACGGTCCTGGAGATCCATCGCGCCGGGTTCGACAACGTCTTCCCGTACATCAACCAGGACAGCGCCGTGAACTCGCAGATGGATCTGGTGCTGGCCAATACCATCACCGGACTCGGGCTCTATCTCCGCGAGTTCAAGCCCGACCTGCTGGTCGTCCACGGCGACCGTATCGAGACCCTGGCGGCGGCGATCGCCGGCGCCCTCAACAACATCCTGGTCGCGCACGTCGAGGGCGGCGAGGTGTCCGGGACCATCGACGAGCTGCTGCGCCACTCGGTCAGCAAGCTGTCGCACCTGCATTTCGTGTCGAACGGCGAGGCGCGGACGCGGCTGGTGCAGATGGGTGAGACGCCGGAGTCGATCATGGTGATCGGCTCGCCGGACATCGACGTAATGCTCTCGGATCGACTCCCGACCCTGGCGGGAGTCAAAGCCCGCTACGACATTCCCTTCGATCGCTACGCCATCGTCATGTATCACCCGGTGACGAGCGAGCTGGGCAGGTTGCGCGATCACGTCAGCGAACTGACGCGCGGTCTGCAGCTCGCCGGCGGCAACTACGTCGCCATCTACCCCAACAACGACACCGGCTCGGATGTGATCGTGGCGGCCCTGACCGAGTTCCGCGACCGGTACCCGAACACCGTGCGGCTGATTCCCTCGATGCGTTTCGAGTATTTCCTCACGCTCCTGAAGCATGCCCAGGCGATCGTCGGCAACTCGAGCGCCGGGATTCGTGAAGCCCCGGTCTACGGCGTGCCCACGGTCAACACCGGTACCCGCCAGATGAACCGCTTCCAGCACCCGTCGATCCTCAACGTCGCCGAGGACGCCGCGGCGGTGGCGGCGGCGCTGGCCGACCTGCCGTCGCAGCTGGTGCCGTCCCGGCACTTCGGCTCCGGACAAAGCGCGGAACGCTTCATAACGGTACTGCGCGGTGAGGCGGTGTGGGAGACGCCGCGGCAAAAATACTTCCGTGATCTCGGCGTCGAGAACCTGCGCTCGGTGCTCGCCTCATGACCTTCCTCCGCCACCCCGGTTCGCCGGGTGACGCGTGGCGGGCGCTCGACGCCGAGCCTTCGCCGGCGCGCTATCTCGCGCTGGCGCGGACGCTGGCGGCCGACCCTGGCGAGCGCCTGCCGCTGCGCGCCGCCCTCCTCGCCTCGTTCACGATCCAGCCGCTCGTTCCCTACCTGACCGTCGAGCTGGCGCGCCGCGAACTGGCGCTGGTCGAGCACGTCGGGCCCTTCAACGCCGTGGTGCCTGAACTGGTCACACCGGCCAGCGGCACCGTCGAGCACGGGTCCGACGTCGTCGTCGTCTTCCAGACCCTCGACGACGTCGCGCCGGCGCTGGCGAGGGATTTCTGGCAGCTCTCTGCCGCCGACCAGGCGGCGCTGGCCGAGCGGGTCACGGCCGATCTGGTCGGCGCGATCCGCCAGTACCGCCAGGGGTCGACAGCGCCGGTCGTCCTCATGTCGTTCTGGCCGCCGCCGCGGGCCGGCGACGGCACGACCTTCATCCTCGAGCCGGACGGCCGCCACGCTGCCGCCCGACGGCTGAACGTGGCGCTGGCCGAGGCCGCGGCTGCGCTTCGCGACGTCTATGTCCTGGATGTCGAGCGCGTCGTCGCCGAGATCGGCGCCCGGTCGTGGTGGGACGATCGCTCCTGGCACATGGCGCGGGCGCCGCTCGCCTCGAGTGCCCTGCCGGTGGTCGCCGCACGATTGGCGGCCCTGATCGCGGCCATCCGGCGCCCACCCCGTAAGTGCCTGGTGGTCGACCTCGACGACACGCTGTGGGGAGGAGTCCTCGGCGAGGTGGGTCCGCTGGGCATCCAGATCGGGCCCGAGTTCCCCGGCAGCGTCTTTCGCGACTTCCAACGGCTGCTGCGTGGCCTCCGCCACCGCGGCGTGCTGCTGGCCGTGAACAGCAAGAACGACCTCGACGACGTGCGCGAGGCCTTCGCGACCAATCCGCACATGGTCCTCCGGCTCGAGGACTTCGCGGCGGTGAAGGCGAACTGGCGGCCCAAGCCGGACAACATGCGGGAACTCGCCGGTGAGCTCGGCATCGGTCTCGACAGTCTGGTGTTCGTCGATGACAACCCGGTCGAGCAGGCGTTGATGCGCGAGGCGGTGCCGCAGGTGCTGACCCTGGATCTCCCTGCCCAGCCGATCGCGTTCGCCGAGGTGCTGGATTCGTGCGGCGCGTTCGACCAGGTGCGGGTGACCGACGAAGACCGCCGCCGCACCGAGATGTATCTGGCCCAGGGGCAGCGCCGCGAGCTGGAGGCGCGGGCGCTGAACCTGGACGACTTCCTGGCCGGTCTCCGCATGACCGTGGAGGTGGCGCCGGTGGCCGATCGCACCCGCGAACGCGCCGTCGAGCTGCTGCGCAAGACCAACCAGTTCAACGTCACCACCCGCCGTCACTCGGCAGCCGAGGTCGACCGGTTGATGGCCGATCCCGCCTGGGCGCTGTTCACGGTGCAGGTCGCCGACCGCTTCGGGGACAACGGCATCGTCGGCTTGACGATCGCCCGCGACCGCGGTGACGGCGCCGGCGAGATCGATACGCTGCTGCTGAGCTGCCGGGTCATCGGCCGGAAGGTCGAAACCGTGCTGCTGTCGGTCCTGGTCGACTGGGCCCGCGGGCGCGGCCTGCGGGTGCTGCGCGGTCAGTTCGTGCCGACGGCGAGGAATGCGCCGGCGGCCGATTGCTACGAACGCCATGGATTCCTGCCCGTGGCCGATGCCGACGGCCAGTGGTGGGAGCTGCCCCTGGCGCCCGACGCCGTGTCCGTTCCCGACTACCTGTCGATCAGCGTGGGGCAAGGGCGATGAGGGCGACACGGCAGTCGCGACAGAAGCTGTTCGAGGTCGTCGAGCTGACCTTGGGCGTGGCGCCAGGCACGGTCGATGGCAGCTCCGCTCCGGAGACGCTCCCGCAGTGGGACTCGCTGAACCACCTGAACCTGGTCATGGCGATCGAGAGCGAGTTCGGGGTCGCCCTCGCGCCGCAGGACGTCCTCGACATGCGGTCGGTCGAGTTGATGGAGACCATTCTCCGCGACCACGGCGTCGAGCTGTCGTGAACATCGACTTCGTGGACTGCGACGAACGGCAGCTGCCGGCCGTGGTGGAATTCTTCCAGCGCTGCTACTCGCCGACCTACCGGCTGGCCGCCGACCTCCCGCTGCTGCGCTGGCAGTTCGGCGGGCCGACCCCGGAGGCCGGTCGCTATCATCTGAAGCTCGCCACGCGGGGCGCCACGGTGCTGGGGTGTCTGGGTTTCGTGCCCGCGCCGCTCGACGTCGCCGGATCGTCGTTTCGCGCCGCCTGGACCGCGAACTGGATGGTCGATCCCGCGCACCGCCGGCTCGGTCTGGGGCCGCTGCTGCTGAGACAGCTGATGGCCGAGTTCGACGCGGTGTTGTCGGTCGGCCTGGAGCGCGATGCCGTCGATTTGCTCCCGCGCATGGGCTGGGAGGACTTCGGCGACCTGACGCGATACGCGATGGTGCTCGACCGGGCCGGCCTGGCGCGTCTGACCGGGTCGGTGGCGACGGTCGACGTCGGGCCAACCGGGCAGTACCGGCCGTCGATGTCGTCACCGGACGTCGTCGCGGCGTCGCCCGCCGCAGCCGGGACCGAGGTGTGGGATCGCGTGTGGGGAAGGCATGGCGCCGGGACGCGGCGGACGGCGGCGTTCCTGGACTGGCGGTATCGGCGTCATCCCGTCTTCGACTATCACAGCTTCGTCTCGGGTCAGGACCAGGGACCGCCGACGGGGTTCGTCGTCTACCGAATCGAACGCGTGAGGGACTTGCCGGTGTCGGTGGGGCGCATCGTCGAGCTGGTCGCCGAGCCCGCCGCGGTCCCCGACCTGCTGGCCACGGTTGCCGGCCACGCCCGCGCGGCCGGGGTTGCCGTGCTGGACTACTTCTGTTCCGGCCGCCGCTTCGACGCTGCGGTCGTCGCGAGCGGGTTCCTGCCGGGAGATTGCCCCGAAGTGCGCGACCTCCCGTTGCTGTTCCAGCCGGTGAACCGCGATCGACGGGCCATCCGCTTCATGGGCTACGTCGCCAGGCTGCCCGCGGGGACGGCTGGACTCGACTGGTACGTCACCAGAGGTGACGGCGACCAGGATCGGCCGAATTGACGCCGTGAGCGCGCCCACCTCCCCTCGTGAGTTGCAGGTCGGTGACACCCGGTCCTGCGACATCCAGGTCACCGCGGCGATGGTCCAGGCGTTCGCCGATCTCTCAGGCGACGTCAATCCATTGCACGTCGATGCCGAGTTCGCCGCGGCACGGGGCTACAGCCGGCCGGTCGCACATGGCCTGCTGGCCCTCGGGGCCATCTCGCGGTTGATCGGCACCGAGCTGCCAGGTCCGGGCGCGTTGTGGATGGCGGAGGACGTGCAGTTCGTCCGCCCGGTTTTCGTCGGTGACACCGTGCGGGCGTCGGTGACCGTCGAACACGTCTCGGCTGCCGCCGGTGTCGTCACGCTCCGGACCGAGGCCCGGCTGGAGCGGACCGGCGAGACGGTGCTGACGGGCAAGGCGCGGGTCGGCCTGGTCGAGGCGCGGGCTGCCGCCTCACCGGCGCGTGCGCCCGACGCGTCGTCGGTGCCGCGGCCGGCAGCCGCGGCGGGCAGCGGGCGGGTAGCCCTGGTGACCGGCGGCAGTCGGGGCGTCGGCGCTGCGATCGCCACCGCACTCGCTGCGGACGGTCACGCCGTCGCCGTGCACTACCGCGACCGTGAGGGCGCGGCCGCCGCGGTCGTCGCCGCGATTCGCGCCGCCGGCGGCGAGGCGACCGCATTCGGCGGCGACCTCGGTGTCGAGGACGGTCCGGATCGCCTCTACGACGAGGTGGTCGCCGCCTGCGGACGGATCGACGTCCTCGTCAACAGCGCTACGCCGCCGATCGTGCCCAAAGCGCTGCTCGACGGTGTCTGGACCGACGTGCAGGCCTACCTGGACGTCTATGTCCGCGCCACCCTGCGGCTGGTCCAGCGAGCGGCGCCGGGCATGCAGGAGCGCCGGTTCGGCCGTGTTGTCAACGTGCTGTCCTCCTACGCCTTCGGTGTGCCGCCGCCACGACTGGCCGCCTATGTGACCGCCAAGAGCGCGCTGGCGGGGCTGTCTCGGGCGATGGCCGTAGAACTCGGGCCACTGGGCATCACCGTGAACATGCTGGCGCCGTCGGTGCTGCTGACCGAGCAGACCGAGGGGATGTCGGATCGCGCCCGCCAGCTCCATGCGTCGCAGACCCCGCTCAGGCGACTGGCGACCCCCGACGACGTCGCCGCCGCCGTCCGCTTCCTGGCCGGCGACCAGGCCGGATTCGTGACCGGCGCCGTGCTGCCCGTGGCCGGCGGCACGATCATGCCCTGAGGGTTCGATGCGTCAAGGAGCCAATCCGGCGAAGGCGTCGACGCTGGCGCCATTCAAGCGCCATCGGGTAATCGTGCCGGTCTACGTGCCGTCGTCCGATGGCTACTTTCGCCACGCCGCCGAGGTCCTGTCGCTCTGCCTGGAGTCGCTGAGCCTGACCACGCGCGGGCGAGCCAGCATCACCGTGGTCGCCAACGGCTGCACACCCGATATCGTCGAACACCTGCAAGCCGAGTTCGAGGCCGGGCGCATTCACCAGCTGGTGCTCAACCGCCGCAACTGGGGGAAGATCGACGCTGCACTGTCGATGCTGCGGGGACGGTTCGAGGATCTGCTCACCGTCGCCGACGCCGACGTGCTCTTCCAGCCCGGCTGGCTCGAAGCGGTCGAGCGCGTATTCCGCGCCTTTCCGGAGTGCGGCGTCGTGACACCTTCCCCCAACCCGTCGCTCGCGTTCGCGCATACGACCGCGACGCTGCTGTCGGCGTGGCGACGGCGTGAGCTGCGCTACCAGGGGGTGGTGCCCGAGCACGATCTCGACCGTTTCGCCACCAGCATCGGTCGCCCCGACTACCTCCAGCCGATGCAGCGCCACGTGCAGCTGACGGTGACGCGCGACGGGCAGACCGCATGCGTCGGCGGCGGACACTTCGTGTTCACGATGCGCCGCGAAGTGGCGTGGCAGCTGCCCTCGGATCCGTCGACGACTGCGCTGCGGCCGTTCGGGGAGTCGAAGTGGTTCGACGATCCCCCCGACGCGATGGGCTATTGGCGGCTGTCGACGCCGCGTGCCTATGCCTACCACATGGGCAACGTCCCGGAGGACTGGATGCGCGAGGCCCTCGATGCCTGCCGCCAGACGGTGGCGCCGGCGCCGGCCGCCGATCAGCCGCTGCCGGCAGCGGCGCCGTCGGCGTGGCGGCGGGTGCCGCTGCGCTGGCGGCAGTCGCTGGTACGATTGGCGCGCAAGGGACATTTCGAGAAGCGGTGGGCCCGCGAGGCGCTGGCGGCGCGCGTTCATGCGTGAGGGCATCAATCCCGCCAAGGTCGACCACCAGCTGGCAGCGTTCGGCCGCCATCGCGTGATCGTCCCGGTCCACATCCCGCACCAGGACGGCTATCACCGCCACTCCCTCGAGATCTTGCGGCTGAGTCTGGACTCGCTCATCGCCACGACCGGCGCGCGGGCTCCGGTCACGGTGATTTCCAACGGATCGAGTCGGGCCACGGAGACCGTCCTCCGCCGCTACTTCGACGAAGGCAAGCTGGACCAGCTGGTGCAGAACGACGTCAACTGGGGCAAGGTCGACGCGGTGTTGACCGCCGTGCACGGGCGCTTCGAACAGCTCTTCACCGTGGCCGATGCCGACGTTCTGTTCCTGCCCGGCTGGCTCGACGCGGTCGAAGATGTCTTTCGCACCTTCCCGGAGGCCGGTTTCGTCACCCCGTCGCCCAACCCGTCGCTGGCGTTCGTCTACTCGACGGCGACCGTGCTGTCGGCGGCCATGCGCGGCGAGCTCTCGTGGGCGAATGTCGTGCCGGCCGTCGACCTCGACCGCTTCGCCCGCAGCATCGGCCGGCCGGACTACTTCACGGGCCATCACCGCCAGTCGCAGATGGTGGTGTCGCGTCGCGGCGTCACTGCGTGCGTCGGCGGCGGCCACTTCGCCTTCACCATCCGCCGCGAGGTCACCGCGCGGATCTCCCATCTGCCGACGCTGCAGGCGATGGGCGAGGCCCTGTCACGGCGCTTCGACGAGCCGCCCGACCGTGCCGGCGCCTGGCGGCTGGCGACGCCCCGCGCCTTCGTCCGTCACATGGGTAACGTTCCCGAGCCGTGGATGTACGAAGAGGCGGCGGCGATCGCCGCGGTGGTCCCGGCCGCCGCCGCGGTGGGGGACGGCGAGCTGCCGGCGTTCCGTCGCTCCTTGTTGCGGCACGTGCCACTGCGGTGGCGCAGGCGCAGTGTAGAGATCGGCCGGTCGGTCGTCCGTCGCGCCCGCCGAATGACACACGCCGGGGAGGCGCCGTGAGCGGCGCGCCGGCGACGACGGGAAAGCTGGCCGTGGTCGCGTATCATTACGTCCGCGACCTGCCGCGATCGCGGTTCCCGCGGCTGAAAGGGCTGCCCGTCGACGTGTTCCGACGCCAGCTCGATGCGTTCCAGGAGCGGTTCGAGATCATCGGACTCGACGCCGCCCTCGACTACCTGGCCGGCCGCTATCGTCCGGCCCGCGAGCTCTGTCTGCTGACCTTCGACGACGGACTGCGCGAGCACTACACCACCGTGCTCCCGCTGCTCTGCGAGCGCGGCTTGACCGCCTGTTTCTTTCCGGCGACGTCGTGCCTCGAAGGTGACCTCGCCCCGGTCCACATGATCCACTTCCTGATGGCGGCTTGTGAACTTTCCGACCTCCAACGGTCGCTGCGCGCCGTCCTGCCGGCGGAACAGCGCGCGCCGGCCACCGCGGAGGACGTCGCCCGCGCCTATCCCTGGGACACTGCCGACGCCGGACGCTTCAAGTACACGCTGAATTTCCAGCTCACCCCGGCGGCGCGCGACCAGGCCGTCAGCCGGCTCTTCGCCGAGCATCTCGGCGACAGCCGGGCGTTCGCCAGCGACCTCTACCTGAGCTGGGCGCACCTCGTCGAGATGCAGGCGCAGGGCATGGTGGTCGGTGGCCACTCGCACCTGCACCGCGCCTTGTCGACGATGACCGCCGACGAGCTGCGGGCCGACCTGGAGCGCAGCACCGCGCTGCTGCGCCGGCGCCTCGGCGCGCAGCAGTACTGGCCGTTCGCCTACCCCTACGGCTGGCACGACGAGGTCACCGTCGCGATGGTCAGAGACTTTGACTACACGTGCGCGTTCACCGTCGAATCCGGCGCCAACGCGCCGGGAGCCGACGCCCACCGCCTGCGCCGCTTCGACACGGTACAGCTTCTGCCCGCATGACCGCGCTGATGACTTCCAGCGCCCACCGGACCGTCCTCTGATGTCGAACGTCGCGATTCGTGCCGAAGGCCTCGGCAAGCACTACACCACCGTGGGGCCGACCCGCGGCTACCGGACCCTTCGCGAGTCGATCGTCGACGTCGCCGCCGGCCGCTGGTGGCGTCGGCGCCGTGACCACCAGCCCGGCATGTGGGCCCTTCGCGACATCTCGTTCGAAGTGCGGCCAGGCGACGTCCTCGGCATCATCGGCCGCAACGGCGCCGGCAAGAGCACCTTGCTGAAGGTCCTGTCGCGAATCACCGAGCCCTCAGCCGGTTTCGCCGAAGTGCACGGCCGTGTCGGGTCGCTGCTCGAGGTCGGAACCGGGTTCCACCCCGAGCTGAGCGGCCGCGAGAACATCTTCCTCAGCGGCGCGATCCTCGGGATGAAGAGCCGGGAAATCGAGCGGAAGTTCGACCAGATTGTCGCCTTCGCCGAGGTCGAGCGGTTCGTCGACACCGCGTTGAAGCACTACTCGAGCGGCATGTACCTCCGGCTGGCGTTCGCCGTCGCTGCCCATCTCGAGCCGTCAATCCTCATGGTCGACGAAGTGCTGGCGGTCGGCGATCTGGCCTTTCAGCGCAAGTGCCTCGGCAAGATGCAGGACGTCGGCGAGAGCGGTCAGACCGTCCTGTTCGTCAGCCACGACCTGACGGCGATTTCGCGCCTGGCGCCGCGGACGATGGTGCTGAGCGGCGGCGAAGTGGCGTTCTACGGCGACACCTCCGAAGCCATCCAGTTCTATGCCGCGCAGCAGCAGCCGACCGGCCGCGCCCTGGCCGCCCGCGCCGATCGCAGCGGCGACGGCGTGATCCGCCTCGAGTCGCTCCATTTCGAAGACGCCCGCGGCGGGCAGGTCGACGCCGTAGGTTCGGGCGAGGCGCTGTCGCTGGTGATCGGCTACCGGAGCGAGTTGCCGCGGCTGAGCTTCGAGGATCTCGCGCTGGACGTACGGCTGACCGACGTGCTCGGGCATCCGATCGCCACGGTGTCGACGCGGTTCGGCCGATTCCACTCCGACCCGGCACTGCCGGGCACCGGGGCGCTGTGCTGCCGGATTCCCGCCCTGCCGCTGGCGACCGAGACCTACTCGGTGGACCTGTGGCTCGCCTACCGCGGCGGGGTCACCGACGTCGTGACCCGCGCGGGCGAGATCCGGGTGGTGTCGGCGGGGTTTTTTCCCTCCGGCGACGAGCCCGTCAAACGCAAGCACGGCGCGGCGCTGATCACCCACGAGTGGCTGGCGGCACCGCTCCCGGGCGCGGCCGAGAGTCTGGCGGGCCGCGGTGCAGGAGGCGCCCGGTGACCGGATTGCGAATCGTGTGCCTCTCCGCCGTGCTGCTGCTCGGCGGACTTCATGCGTGGAGCAGCCGCCACGCCGGGAACATCGACGGCATCTCCTACCTCGACCTGAGCGACGCCGTCTCGTCCGGCGACTGGACGGCGGCGGTGAACGCCCACTGGAGCCCGTTGTATCCCGCCGCGCTCGCCCTCGCCCTCCGGGTGGCCGCGCCAGGCCCGTATTGGGAGTTCGCGACGGTCCACGCCGTCAACTTCGCGATCTTCTGCCTCGCCCTCGCCGCGTTCGATTTCCTGCTGCGCGAAGCCGTGCGAGACCGCCACCGGCGCGACGACGAGGCGGCCGGGCTGCCGGCCGCGGCGATCACCGGGCTGGGGTATCTTCTGTTTCTCTGGGCGTCGCTGCAGCTCGTCACGCTGAGCGTGATGAGCCCGGACATGGCGGTCGCCGCGATCGTGTTTCTCGTCGCAGGGCTGGTGCTGTCGATCCGCCGCGGCCGACGCTCGGCGGTCCGTTTCGGGCTGCTCGGGGCAGTGCTCGGCGTCGGCTACCTGGTCAAAGCGCCGTTGTTCCCGCTGGCCTTCGTTTTCGTGCTGCTGGCCTGGGCCAGCGTCGCCGCCGGGCAGTGGCGGGTGGCCACCAGCCGGGCTGCCGTGGCGCTGACGGTGTTCGCGCTCGTCGCCGGACCGTACGTCGTCGCGGTGTCGCTGGCCAAGGGCCGCCCGACGTTCGGCGAGAGCGGTCGCCTGGCCTACGCGTGGTTCGTCAACGGCGTGCCGTTCCGGCACTGGCAAGGCGGGCTGCCGGCTGCCGGCGAGGCGACGCACCCGACCCGGCGGCTGCTCGATACCCCGACGCTCTACGAGTTCGCGACGCCGATCGGCGGCACCTATCCGGTGTGGTTCGATCCGTCCTACTGGTACGACGGTATCCGGCCCCGCCTTGACGCCGGCGACCTGGCGCGAACGCTTGGCGCCAATGCGCGCGAACTCAGCGATATGGCGCTGTCGTGGGTGCAGGGCGGGCTGGGGCTGTTCTGCATCGCCCTGCTCGTGTTCGGCGGCGCGGCCCGGACCAGCGTCGCCGGCGTGCGCCAGCAGTGGACGCTGCTGGTGCCGGCGCTCGCCGGGCTCGGGCTCTACTCCATGGTGTCGGTGTTCCCCCGTTACATCGCCCCCTTCCTCGTCCTGCTGTGGCTCGGCGTGCTGCTCGGACTCCGGGTGGGTCCCCGGCCGCGATTCCGACTCGTGGCGTCGTGGGGAGCCGCGGCGGTCGCGCTGCTCCTGGCAGTTCACCTGGCCCGAGAGGTCGGCCCGCGGGCCGTCGACGGTGCGCTCGACCTCTGGCACGGCGACGATCGGGCGGAGCACACGCTGTGGCAGGTCGCCGACGGGCTTGGCGCGCATGGCATCCGTGCCGGTGACCGGGTGGCGATTCTGCATCCCGACCCGGCTCGCGCCAGCTGGATCGGGGCGATCGGATGGGCGCGCCTGGGACGGGTCCGGATCGTCGCCGAGGTGCCACCGGAACACGCGGCCAGCTACTGGGCGGCCAGCATCGAGACGCGGCAGCGGGTCCACCGGGCGCTGGAGGCCGCGGGGGCCCGCGCCGTGGTCACGATGCGGCCGCCCGGCCACCCCGGCGCCGAGTGGCACCCGATCGGCGCCACCGGCTACTTCATCCTTTCTCTGGCACCGCCCAAGTCCGCGGTTCACTCGTCATGATCCCAGTCGTGCTGCTTCCGGACGGCGTCGGCGTTCGCAACTTCCTGCTGACCGCCTTCGTTCGCGACATGAGCCAGGTCGACGACGTCTGGATGCTCGACGTCGTGCCCGAGCACCTGCAGCCGGTGTATCGCCCTCACGCCGGCCGGGCCCGATCGGCGCGGCTGTCGCCCTACACCGAAAGCGTCGCGGCCGCCGGCCTGCGCTACGCGCTCGCCTACGCCCACATGTTCTGGGCCGACACACGGGCGATGCGGTTCAGCCTGGGCCTGGGGACACGCGGCTCGTGGAAAACCCGGGGCATGCATCGCGCCGCCCGCCTCGCCGGAGCGCTGGCGGCATCGCGCCGCGGCATCCGGCTGCTTGCCCGGGCCCACGCCGCCGTCGTGGCCCGGTCGTCGAACGTCGCCGGATACGAGCGGCTGTTCCGGGAGATCCGTCCCGACGTGCTGTTCTGCTCGCATCAGCGGCCACCGGTGGTGATCCCGGCGGTGATCGCGGCACGATCGCTCGGCATCCCCACCGCGACGTTCATCTTCAGCTGGGACAACCTGTGCGGCAAAGGCCGCATCCCGGCGCCGTTCGACCATTTCCTGGTGTGGAGCGCGCATATGCGCGATGAGCTCCGCACCTACTACCCGGACGTGCCGGCGGATCGCATCCACGTCGTCGGCACGCCCCAGTTCGACTTCTATGCCGACCCGGCGCTGGCGTGGAGCCGCGAGGAGTTCTTCGCCCGGATCGGTGCCGATCCTGCCCGGCCCCTGGTCTGTTATTCGGGCGGCGACATCGGCAACAGCCCCGAGGATCAGCACCATCTTCGGCTGCTGGTCGAACACGTGCGGGCCGGGCGGATTCGGCGCGACACTCAGGTGCTGCTGCGGCCGGCGCCGGTCGACGATGGGTCGCGGTTCGCAGCCGTGTGTCGCGACCATCCCGATGTCATCGTCCGGCAGCCTGAATGGGTCCGCACCGGCACGCACAACTGGGACCAGATCCTGCCTCTGCCCGCCGACGCCAGGTTCCTGGCCAACCTGACTCGTCACGCCGACGTGAACGTCAACCTCGGCTCGACGATGACGCTCGACTTCGCGATTCACGATCGGCCGGTGGTGAACGTCGCGTTCGACGTCGCCTCGCCGCCGCCGTTCGGCACCCCGCTCTGGGACCACCACTACCGGTTCGAACACTACCGTCCGGTGATCGAGCTCGGTGCCGCCCGGTTCGCCCGTTCGTCGGAGGAGATGGCGGAGCAGGTCCAGGCCTACCTCGACGACCCGGGGCTCGACCGCGACGGTCGCCGCCGGCTGGTCGACCTGCAGCTCGGCCGGCGCCCGGGCGAGTCGACCGCGGCGGTGATCGGCGCCCTGCGGACCATCGCCGGTCGGCGCCTAGCGGCCGCGGCGAACTCGGTCGAGGTCACCCAGCCGAGGACGGCATGATCGAGCCGCGCCTCACCGGTGCCGATCCGATGGCGACGTTCCATGGACTGTCGGCCGAGTTCCACCGTGCCTACTACGCCTGGCACACGTCGGGGCAGTACCAGGGCGTCGGCGAATTCGTCGACGCCGACCACGCCTACCGAGCCCCCCCCAAGCGCGAGCGCGACGACTGGTACTCCGAGGAACTCCGCATCGTCGACACCTGGTATCGCCCGCTGGCTGCCAGCCGGGTGCTGGAGATCGGGTGCGGCGACGGCAACCTGACGTGGAAGCTGGCCCGGCGCTGCCGTTCGGTACGGGCCCTCGACATGGACCCGGCCGCCGTCGCGCTCACCGCCCTTCGACTCCGCGACCTGCAGCTGGAGAACGTCGAACTCGCCTGCGGCGACGCGTCGCGCGGTCCGGGGAGCGCCGCCCACGCCTTCGACGTCGTCTTCTTCGTCCAGGTCCTCGAGCACGTGCCGGGATGGCAGCAGGGCGAACTGTTCGACCAGGTCTTCCGCCTCGTGGCGCCGGGCGGCTGCCTCTTCATCAGCACCCCCAACCGCTGGTGCGTCCGCGATACGCACGACACCAACCGGTTGTTCATCCACTGGGGACCACGGTGGCTGCGGGTGCCGATCGCGCGGGCCCTGGGCTGGGGGATTCCGGGTCACGACCCGGCGTGGCCGTATCCGCCGGTCCTGCACGACTACGTGTCGTTCCGCTGGATGCTGCGCCGCGCCAGACGCCACTGGCCCACCGTCACGGCGTCGGCGATGAGCTTCTATCCCACGGTGGACGAGTGGCTGCGCGCGCGTGGCCACCGCGACGGCGAAGGCGGCCGGCAGTCGCTGCGCCGGGTCCTGCGCCTGGCCGGTCGGGCCCTGCCGCTCAACTACTACTTCGGCGACAAAGTCGTGTTCCACAAGGCGTGAGGGAGGATTCGATGGCGACCTCGACAGCACTCGGCGACCCGCCCTCGGACGTCGTCGGCGGCCGGTTCGTGGAGCTGTCCGAGCGGTTGCGGCAGGAAGCCGCCCTGAGCGGCGACGAGCTTCTGGCCCGGCGGCTGCTGGCGTTCCTCGACCAGTACCGGCAGGGCCCGCAGGTGCTGCCCCGGTCGCCGATCGAGCGGCTCACCGCCCAGCGGCTGCTGCGACAGCTGCTGATCGCACGGCGCTGCTACGGGGTCGTCTACGGCTGGTACGAAGCGTTCAAGGCGCCGTACGGCGAGGATTTCGAGGCCAATCTGCGCCTGTACGTCCAGCACCTGCGCGCCGCTGCCGACGGGTTCGGCTGGATCCGTGGCCGCGGCACCGTGCTCGAATGCGGCTGCGGCGCCGAGTCCCTGGGGCTGGTGCTGGCCAGGCACAACCGGCGGTGGATCGGCTCGGACATCTACGTGCCGGAGGCGCTCGAGCGTCTCAAGGCGATCTTCGATCCCGTCGGGCCGTTCGAGTTCCAGGTGATCGACGGGGTCACGCTGGACGGGGTCGCCGACCGCAGCGTCGACGTGGTCGTCTCGCGCAGCTTCTTCGAGCACCTGCTCGTCGACGACGCGCTCCAGCACCTGCGTCAGGCCCACCGCGTCCTGGCGGCAGGTGGCCAGTTCGTATGCCTGTGCCCGGCCGGTATCGGTCCGCCGTCGGACGTGACACAGGAGTTTCCGGAGTTCGACACCCCGCAGGGTCTGCACATCAAGGAGTACCGCGTCGCCGAGCTCACCCGCGAACTCAAAGCCGCCGGGTTCGCGCGGGTGCGCTCGCGGTTCATCCGCGTCCGCGGTCTGGGACGGTTGCCGGCGGCGCTGAACGCCCGCAACGAAGTGCCGCCCGCGGTGGCGGCCATCGTCGAGTCCATGGCGCAGTCGACCTGGCCGGTGGCGCGGCGGTCGGCGGCGGGTCGAACGCTGTGGAAGAAGGCGTGGGGCCACGTCGGCGCCACGCCGCTGCTGGTCGTCGCTACCAGGGACTGAACCGTGTCGCCGCCAATCGGGCAAATGCAGGCATTTCTCGACGATCTCGGGGTGATCTGCCCCGCCGATCGGTTCGTCGCCCTTCTCAGCAACGCCTACCACGAAGCGGAATCGGCCGTGTACGACGAGGTGCACCGCGAACTGGACGACGCCGCGGAGGCCTGGACCCGCTGTCTGGAATCCCTCGCCCGGACGCTGCCGGCGTCGCTCCGTGTCCTCGACATCGGCGCCGGCACGGGCTTCGCGTCGCTTCAGGTGCTCCGGGTGCTCGGTCCCCGGATCGAGCGGCTGGTCTGCCTGGACCCCAGCGCCGCCATGCTGGCCAAGGCACGGTTGCGTCTCGATGGCCGCGGCGTGACGCCGCGATTCGTCGTCGGTGACCTGGCCGCGGTTCGCCCGCGCGGGGGGCAGTTCGATCTCGTCGTGACCAATTCCGTGCTCCACCACGTGCCAGACGTGGCCGGGTTCCTGGCGGGTGTCCATGGGCTGCTGAGCGCCGGCGGCGTCTACGTCGCTGGTCACGAGCCGAGCCGGGACCACTTCGAGCACGCGGAACTGCGACGGTGGGGCGCGCTCTATCGCCGCTGGCGCCGGCTGCGTCAGTTCACGTCGCTGACCGCCTATCGGCGCCGGTGGTCGCGCAGTCCGGTGCGGCCCTCAGTCGTCGAAGCCACCAACGCCGCCCTGCTGACCCGTGGGGTGATCAGCCGGCCGTTGCCGCCGCCGGCGATCCGGCGCCTCATCGACATCCACGTGCCATCGCCCGAGTCGCCCGCCCCGGGCTGGGCCCAGGCCGGTCTGACGCGCCGAGACGTGCTGGGCGGCGGCGTGTCGGCGTGCGAGCTCGCGTTCGAGACCAGCTACTCGCACATCAAGGATGCCCGCGCAAGAATGGGCGCCGGCTGGCGGGCGGTCGACGGCTGGCTCAGCCGCCGTCTCCCCATGCACGGGTCGAACTTCGTCATCGCCGTCCGGCATCCCGGCCCGTCGGCCGCCACCCGACTCTGACTGTCATGCACATCTGCTTCCTTTGCGACGAGTATCCGCCGGGGCCCCACGGCGGCATCGGCTCGCTCACCCAGACCATGGGTCGCCGTCTCGTCGCCCGCGGTCACCGGGTCTCGGTCGTCGGCATCTACCGGCAGAGTGGCGCCGCGGTCGAGGATGATCACGGGGTGCGGGTGGTGCGCCTGCCGCACTCCCGATTGCCGTGGACGGGCTTCCTCGTCCACGGCGTCAGGCTGCGTCGGGCCCTGCGCCGGCTGCACGCCGAGTGGCCCATCGACGTCGTCGAGGGCTCGGAACTGTCGTTCGCGCTGCTGCCGCGGCGCAGTCCGTGGGCCCGTGTCATCAGGCTCAACGGCGGGCACCACTTCTTCGCCACGACGCTCGGCCGGCACCCGCGACCATGGCGCAGCTGGCTCGAACGGCGTTCCTTCGCGCGGGCCGACCATCTGTGCGCGGTCAGCGAGTTCGTGGCCAAGGTCACCCGACCCCTGTTGGCGCTCGGCGAGCGACCGATCGAGATTCTGCCCAACCCGGTTGCCGACGACTACTTCCGGCGCGACAGGACCGATGGCGACGCCGGACTGATCGTGTTCGTCGGCACCCTGTGCGAGAAGAAGGGCGTCCGCCAGCTCGTGCTGGCGCTGCCGAAGGTGGTGGCCGCCGTGCCCGAGGCCCGGCTTCAGCTCATCGGCCGCGACACCGTCGATCGGGCCTCGGGCGTTAGCTTTGCCGAGCGGCTGCGCGGGCTGCTGCCCCCCGAGCTGGCCGCGCGCCTCGAGTTCACCGGCCATCTCGGCCGCGCCGAGGTCGTCCGCCGCCTGGCACAAGCCGATGTCGCCGCCTTCCCGTCGCACATGGAATCGCAGGGGCTGGTGATCGTCGAGGCGATGGCCGGCGGGAAGGCGGTGGTGACCAGCCGCACCGGACCCGGCCCAGAGATCGTCGAGCATGGCCTCTCGGGTCTGCTGTGCGACCCCCACGATCCGACATCCATCGCCGACCAGCTGATCAGCCTTCTCACCAACCCGGCGCTGAAGCATGCCCTTGGCCGGGCGGCCCGTCAGCGCGCCGCCGACGTCTTCTCGGAGGCCGCCCTCTACCCGAGGGCCGAGTCCTTCTACCGGCGCTGCGCCGACGCCAGCCGCGGCGACGCCGCTTCAGTGGCCGACGACGCGGTGCGCGTGGAGGTCCGATGACCCTGCGACGTCTCCTCGTCGTCTCGCACGTCTGCCACTACGAGCACGACGGGGCGATTCACGCCTACGGCCCGTATGCGCGGGAGATCGACATCTGGGCGGATCTGTTCCCGGAGCTGGAAATCGCCAGCCCGGTGCGCCGCGAGCCACCGCCGCGCGAGGCGCTGCGCCTCGATCGCGCCAACGTCCGGCTGCGGCCGATGCCAGAAACCGGGGGCTCCACCGTCGGCGCCAAGCTCTGGCAGCTGCTGTGCCTGCCGGCCATCGTCGTCACGATGGCGCGGGCCATGCTCGCGGCCGACGCCGTGCACGTGCGGTGCCCCGGCAACCTGGGTCTCGTCGGCGTCGTGCTGGCGCCGCTGCTGCGCCGCCGTCGGGTGGCGAAGTTCGCCGGGCAATGGAACGGCTACGTCAACGAGCCGTGGACCGGTCGGCTGCAACGGTTCCTGCTGCGGACGTGGTGGGACGCGCCGGTACTGGTCTACGGCGTGTGGCCCGACCAGCCGGCCCACATCGTGCCGTTCTTCACGTCGATGATGAGCGGTGACCAGGTGGCGACGGCGGTGGGCGCCGCGGAGCAGAAGGTCATCGCCGGTCCGCTGCGCGTGCTGTTCTCGGGCCGTCTGGCGCCGGAGAAGCGCGTCCACGCCCTGCTCGACGCAGTGCGACTGGTGGTCGACCGCGGGGTCGCCGTGGAGGTCGTGATCGCTGGAGACGGGCCGGAGCGCGAACGCCTCGAGAACCAGATCGCCGGGCTGGGCCTCGACGACATCGTGACCTTCACCGGCCCGTTGCCGTTCGCCGAGGGCCTGACGTGGTACCGCTGGGCGCACTGCCTGGTGCTGCCGTCGGAACACTCCGAAGGGTGGCCGAAGGTCGTCGCCGAGGCGATGTGCCACGGCGTGCTCTGCGTGGCCGTCGACCACGGCCAGATCCGCGCGATGCTCGATGACCGCGGGGTCGTGCTCTCCACCGGTTCGGCGCCGGCGATCGCCGACGCCCTGACGGCGATCGCGGCCGACCCGTCGCGCTTCGAGCCGATCGCCCTCGAGGCGTCCCGGTGGGCACGGCAGTACTCGCTCGAAGGGCTTCGCGCGGCGCTCGCCGGGCTGCTGTCGCAGCGGTGGCGCACCGGGATCTCGATGGTGGAGCAGCGACGCTGAGCCGCACCTCCCTGCGACTGGCCGGCGACGACGCCGGAGCCGCGCCGGCCGGGCTCGCCTCACCCGGCCGATCCGCCAGGCACGTCCTCCATCTGGTCGACACGCTGGACATCGGCGGCGCCGAGCAGATGGCCGTCAATCTCGCCAATGCGATGCCACGACCCCGGTATCGCGTCACGCTGTGCACGACCAGGCGGGACGGGCCGCTGGCCGACGGCGTCGCCGCCGACGTCACCAGGCTGCGCCTCGCGCGTCGCGGACGCTTCGATCTGGGTGCCGTCCGGACCCTGGCCGACTACCTCCGCACCGAACGCGTCGATCTGCTCCATGCCCACGGCACGAGTCTGTTCATCGCCCGCCTCGCCGCCGGGCGGCTGGCCAAGGTCGAACGGCCCGCCCTGCTGTGGCACGATCACTTCGGCCGCTACGCCACCGAGGAGCGGCCGCGCTGGTTGTATCGGTGGGCGACGTCGGGAATCGGCGGAGTCATGGCCGTGAATACCGCGCTCGTCGACTGGTCGCGGCGGCGGCTCGGCGTGCCCGACGGCCAGTCCTGGTACGTCCCGAACTTCGTGTTCGCGGCGCCGGTCGGCGGCGACCCGCCGGAACTGCCAGGCGGTCGCGACCGTCGGGTCGTCTGCGTGGCCAACCTGCGGCCGCAGAAGGACCACCTGACGCTCGTCCGGGCCATGGGCATCGTCGTGCAGACGCTGCCGGACACCCATCTGTTGCTGGTCGGAAGCGCGCCGGATGCCGGGCATCTCGCCCGGGTTCGGGCCGAGATCCAGCAGCTGGGCCTGGACGATCGTGTCGCCATCGTCGGCCCGCGCAACGACGTGCCGTCGATCATCCGGCACTGTGCCGTCGGTGTCCTCAGTTCCTCGTCGGAAGGGTTGCCGCTGGCGCTCATCGAGTACGGGATGGCCGGGCTTCCGGCGATCGGTACCGACGTCGGCGAGTGTGCCGCCGTGCTCGACCACGGGCGGGCCGGCCTCCTGGTGCCGCCGCGCTCGCCCGGCCGGCTGGCCGACGCCCTGCTGGAGCTGCTGCGATCCCCGGTTCGCCGCTCGCGCCTCGGGTCTCGGCTCCAGGCCCACGTGGAGCGGTGGTTCGGCCCGGAAGAGGGGGTCCGCCGCGTCGGGGCGATCTACGACGCGGTGCTGAGGGGATGACGCGGTGTACGTAACGCGACAGAAGGCGCCGCCCGCGGTGGCGGCGACCCCGCCCGCGGCGGCGGCCGCCGCCGAGGGGTGGGCCGGGCTGATCTTCGTGCTCGCCCACGTCGGGATTGCCCTCGCCATGCAGTACGGCTCGTCCGCGCTCACGGTGGTCCACGCGCTCGTCACGATCGCGATCGGCGTGAAGTGGGCGATCGACGGCCGCCGCGACGGCGACGTCGCGACGCTGGTCGCCTACATCACCGGCTGCGAAGTGCTGTGGCGGATGACCAACGACCGCCTCTACTGGGAGACCGGGAAATACGCCATCGTCTTCGTGCTGTCGCTGGCGTTCGTGCGCACGCGCGGCCTGCGGGCACCGGTGGTCCCCGTCCTCTACTTCCTGTGCCTGCTGCCATCGGCGCTGTTGACCCTCCAGGAGCTCGACCTCGTCGAGGCGCGCAATCAGCTGAGCTTCAACCTGTCGGGGCCGTTGTCGCTCATGGTAGCTGGGGCGTTCTTCTGGAACCTGCGGATCAGCGCCGGCGAGCGCCGGCGAATCGCGCTGGCGATCGTCGCGCCGATCGTCGGTGTCGCCGCGATCGCGCTGGTCGGCATTCTGACCACCCCCAACATCGAGTTCACCACCGAGTCCAACGTGATGACCAGCGGCGGGTTCGGGCCCAACCAGGTGTCCGCCGCCCTGGGGTTGGGCACGCTGCTGCTGTGGCTGCTCCTGCAGGAGCGCGGCCAGACGACGGCCCAACGGCTCGTCTTGGTCGGGCTCATGGGCTGGCTGGCCGTGCAGAGCGCCATGACGTTCTCCCGCGGTGGCCTCTATGGGGCCGCCGTCGGCGCCGCCTGCAGCCTGCCGTTCCTGATCGTCGGCAGCCGCCTCAGGCTGCGGCTGGTGGCCGTGCCGGTGCTGCTCTACCTGGGCTGGCTGGTGGTCTGGCCCCAGCTCGACGCCTTCACCGACGGCAAGCTGACCGCGCGCTTCCAGGAGACCGAACTGACGCATCGCAGCGAGATCAGCGGATCCGACCTCGAGATGTGGGCGGAGCATCCGGTCCTCGGCGTCGGCCCGGGGGTGTCGCGCTTCGATCGCGTCGATCAGCGGGCGACCCACACGGAGTTCACCCGCCTCCTGTCCGAGCATGGCTCGTTTGGCGCCGTGGCCATGCTCACCCTGCTGCTCGGAATCGGCTGGCGGTTGGCGCGACGGGCGCCGGCGCATCACAAGAGCCTGACCGCCGCGATGCTCGGCTGGTCCGCGGCCTACATGGGCAACTCGGCGATGCGTCTGGTCGCTCCGTCGTTCGCCGTGGGGCTGGCGTTCAGTCTCGCCGCCGCCGATGACGCCGAGGAGCCCGCGGCCGAGCGCGAGGCGACCGAGGGTAGCCGCGCCGCGGCGAAGGGGCAGCGGCGGCTGCTTCGCGAGGTGGGCGTGTCGTGACCACGACCACCGGCGGGCAGCTGCTCATCGTCGGCAACATGGCGTCGGGCCGCGGCGCCCGCGCCGCCTCGCAAGACCTGGCGGAGGAGCTGCGCAGTCGCGGCTGGGCCGTCCGCCAGACCTCGTCACGCCGGCCGCGTCTGGCCCGGCTCGGCGACATGCTGGCGACGACCTGGCGGTGCCGCAAGAGCTGCGATGTCGCGCTGGTCGATCTCTACAGCGGATTGGCCAGCCTGTGGGCGCTCGGCGTCTGCCTGTTGTGGCGAGCGGCCGCGCGCAAGCCGTACATCGTGACCCTGCACGGCGGCAACCTGCCGCGGTTCTCGGCGTCGTGGTCGTGGCTGGTGCGCCGGGTGCTCGAACCGGCCGCCGCAGTGACGTCGCCGTCGCGCTACCTGCAGGTACAGATGGCGGCGTATCGCCCCGATCTCAAGTTCATTCCCAATGGCGTCGCCGCAGCGGCCCCTCGTGGCCCCAGGCTGCCGCTGCGGCCGGCGCTGATCTGGGTCCGGTCGTTTCACGCCATCTACAACCCGGTCCTGGCCGTGCGCGTGCTGGCCCGGGTCAAGGCGGTCGTGCCCGACGCCACGCTGACGATGGTCGGACCCGACAAGGGCGATGGCAGTCTCGAGCGGGTGCGGCAGGAAGCGGCAAGGCTGGACGTGGCGGACGCCCTCGACCTGGTCGGCCCGGTGGCCAAGGCCGAGGTGGCGGACTGGCTCGGCCGAGCGGCGATCTTCATCAACACCACCAACGTCGACAACACCCCGGTCAGCGTGATCGAGGCGATGGCGTGCGGGCTCGCCGTGGTCAGCACCGACGTCGGCGGGCTGCCGTACCTGCTCGACGACGGCGTCGACGCACTGCTGGTGCCCCCCGACGATCCGGCGGCGATGGCGGCCGCCATCCAGCGTCTGCTGCACGACCCGGCGCTGGCCGCGCGTCTTACGGACAGCGCCGTACGGAAGGCCGGGACATTCGACTGGTCGCTGGTCGTCCCGCAGTGGCTGGAGCTGCTGTCGACGACTGTCGGTCCCGGGAGCGGAGGGACGCCGTGAGCCTCAGAACCGACTCGTCAACGGCCCTCGCCGGCGCGCCGCCGCGCGTCAAGCCCACTTGGCAGGCCCATCTGCAGATCGCTCGCATCGACCACTGGGTCAAGAACGTCTTCGTCCTGCCCGGTGCCGTCGTGGCGCTCAGCATGGACCCGGACCGTCTCGACGGCGGTCTGTGGGTCCGCGCCGCGGTCGGGCTGCTGGCAGTGGGGCTGATCGCGTCGAGCAACTATGTCGTCAACGAACTGCTCGACGCCCCCTACGACCGGCAACACCCGCTGAAGCGCCGGCGGCCGGCCGCATCGGGCCTGGTCCACGTGCCGCTGGCCTACGGGCAATGGCTGCTGCTGATGGTGGCCGGCCTGCTCCTCGGCCGGATGGTGTCGACCGCCTTCGCTGCCACGATGCTGGCGCTGTGGGTGATGGGCTGCCTCTACAACATTCCGCCGTTCCGTTCGAAGGACGTGCCGTACGTCGACGTGCTGTCGGAAGCGGTGAACAACCCGCTGCGGATGCTGGCCGGGTGGTATGTGGTCGGCACGGACCTGGTGCCGCCGGTGTCGCTGCTGGTCAGCTACTGGATGGTTGGCTGCTATTTCATGGCGATCAAGCGGTTCGCCGAGTTCCGCGAGATCGGCGACGCGACGCGCAGCGCTGCCTATCGGCGCTCGTTCGCCTATTACACCGAGCAGCGGCTGCTGGTCTCAATCATGTTCTACGGATCCCACGCAATGCTGTTCTTCGGTGCCTTCATCATGCGCTATCGGCTCGAGTTGATCCTGGCGTTTCCGGCGGTGGCGCTGGTGATGGCCGTCTATCTGTCGTTGGCCTTCAAGGCCGACAGCGCCGTGCAGCGTCCCGAGGGCCTGCACGCCGAGCCGGCGTTGATGGCGTCGGTGGCGGTCTGCGCCGTGCTGATGGCGACTTTGCTGTTCGTCGACGTGCCGGTGCTCGACCGGATCTTCACCCCGACGCCGATCGCCGGCGCCCGCTAGCGTGAGCCCGTGCTCCCCGACCTGCTCAGCCTCTATCACACCATGCCCGGCCCGGCGCGCCAGGCCGTCGTCCGGATGCGCGGGGAGTACCTGCGGTGGCTGCGCTACGGGCCCGAGACCGAGGCCCTCGTCTCGGAGGCGGCGACGCGCGAGTCGTGGACGGCTGATCAGTGGCGGACGTGGCAGGAGGGGCGCTTGGCCGAGGTGCTGAGCGACGCAGCGCGTCACGTCCCCTACTACCGGGACGCCTGGGCGGCGCGGCGCCGCCGCGGCGAGCGATCCGACGTGGAGCAACTCGCCAACTGGCCAACGCTCGACAAGGAGGCGCTACGGGCCGCGCCGCGGGCCTTCCTGAGCGAACGCCCTGGCGCGTGGCGGCTCGCCGAGCACACCAGCGGCTCGACCGGCAAGCCACTCGACCTGTGGTGGAGCCTGGCGGCCGTGCGCTACATCTTCGCGATGCACGAGGCATACTGCAGCCGGTGGTACGGCGTGAGCCGCCACGACCCCTGGGCGATGCTCGGTGGTCAGCTGGTGGTGCCGGCGCGGCGGACCGAGCCACCGTTCTGGGTGTGGAACGCGGCGCTCAACCAGCTGTACATGTCGTCGTACCACCTCGCGCCGCAGTACGTCGCCGCCTACTGTGAGGCCATCGAGCGCCACGGCGTCCGCTTCGTTGCCGGGTACACCTCGTCCCTTTATCAGCTGGCACTGGCGGTACTGGAGAGCGGGCGTCCGCGCCTGCGGCTCGCCGTGGCGGTGACGCACGCCGAAGCCGTCGCGCCGCACCAGCGGGAAGCCATCAGCGAGGCGTTCGGGTGCGACGTCTGCGAGACCTACGGGAACGCCGAGGCCGTCTCGCGGGCCAGCGCCTGCCGGCACCGCACCCTGCACCTGTGGCCACAGGTCGGCGTCGTCGAGACCGTCGACGGCGACGGCCAGCCCGTCGTGGCCGGGCCCGGAGACCTGCTGTGCACCGGCCTGCAGAACCCGGCGATGCCGCTCGTCCGCTATGCCATCGGCGACCGCGCCCGTCTCGCGCCGGACGGGGAGGCGTGCCACTGCGGGCGATCGCTCCCGATCCTGGCGTCGGTCGACGGACGCGTCGAAGACACGTTGTACTCACGCGACGGGCGCGCGATCCAGCGGTTCCACGCCGTTCCGATCGGCGTCAGCGCCGTGCGCGAGGTGCAGGTGGTGCAGGAGACGCTCGAGCGGATTCGCCTCCGGGTGGTGGCATCCGCCGCCTACGCGCCGGCGGACGAGCGTCGCCTCGCCGAACGCCTCCGCGACCGCGTCGGTGACGTCGACGTCGTGTTCGAGCGGCTGGCGGCGATCCCCAGGGAGCCGAACGGAAAATTCAAGGCGGTCGTCTGCCTCCTGCCGGAAGGCGAGCGGCGCCGACAGCACGCTTCGAGGCGTGCCGCCCCGGTCGCGACCGACGTCAACCAATCGTAGAGGCCAGCCGTGATAGACCTGCCGGACTTCACCAAGCCGTTCGACCACGAGAACGGGTTCTACCTGTCGTGCGACGTCACGCGACTGAGCAAGATCCTGGCGCAGTACGAGTTGTTCAAGGCCACCCTGGACGTGCCGGGGGCGATCGTCGAATGCGGGGTGTTCAAGGGCGCGTCGCTGGCGCGGTTCGCGATGATGCGAGACCTCTTCAGCCAGACCTACTCGAAGCGCCTGATCGGGTTCGACACCTTCGGTCCGTTCCCGGACACCAGGTTCGTGGCCGACCGGGGTCCCCGGGAGCGGTTCGTCGCCGACGCCGGCGGCGAGAGCATCGCGGTCGACCAATTGATGGACGTGCTGAAGCGCAAGCACTGCGACCGGTTCGTGGAGCTGGTGGCTGGCGACATCCGGCAGACGGTGCCGGCCTACCTGGCCGAGCATCCCGAGCTCAAGATTTCGATTCTGAACCTCGACACCGACGTCTACGAGCCGGCGGTGACCATCCTCGAGCAGCTCTACCCCAGGATCGAGACGGGAGGGGTGCTCATTCTGGACGACTACGGGGTGTTTCCCGGCGAAACCCAGGCGGTTGACGAGTACTTTGCGGGGAGGCGGCCGCGTATCCGCAAGTTCCCGTTCTGTATGACTCCCTGCTACGTCGTGAAGGAATGATCCTGACGACCCATGCTCCCGCCGACTCCGTCACGGCCACCGCCGCGGCGCTGGCGGTGGTCGGCGCGGTCACGGTGGCGGCGACCCTGTCGTTCTGGTGGCTGACCGGCATTGGTGCGCGCGTCGAGACCGGCGGCGACTACGAAGCGGTCTACGAGCCGGTCGCCCGGGCGATTCTCACCCAGGGGCGGCCGCTGACGCCCGACGGAGCCCCCGCCACACGCTATCCGCCCGGCTACCCCCTGGTGTTGGCGGCGGGGTTCTGGGCATCGGCGCACACCGGCATCGACGAGGCGACCATCCGCGCCGGGCTGGCGCTGGCGGCGATGGCCGGTTCCAGCATGTTCCTCTTTCTCATGGCGCGGACAATCTGGCCACGCCAGGCGAGCTTCGTCGCGCCGGCGCTGTGGACCTCGTGCCCATTGGTCCTGTGGATGTCTGGCATCGAGAGCAGCGAGCCGACGTTCTTCGTCCTCTTCTTCGCGGCGTGCTACGCCGCGTGGATCGGCGTGGTGCGCCGGCGGCCGACGGTCTGGCTGGCGGTCGCCGGCGTCCTCCTGGGCGCCGCCATGATGGTCCGCCCGGTGGCGATCGCCGTCGGCGCGCTGCTGGCCGCCGGCGTCTGGGCGGACTGGCGCCGCGACCGGCCGGCCCGGGTACGGCTCGCCGGCGTTGCGCTGGTGCTGATCGGCAACCTCCTGGTCGTCGCGCCGTGGATCGGCTGGCTGCACCAGCGGACCGGCCGGTTCGTGCCGCTCAGCGACGGCGCCGCGCCGAGCATGCGCGACGGTCTGACGTTCGCCATCAACCTGAAGGGATACCGGGCCGGGACGCCGGTGCCGTCCGGGGTCGCCGCCGCGATGCGCGACATCCAGGCGGACTATCACGACTTGCGCAGCCCGGCCGACGTCGGTCGCGCGGTCTGGGGCCAGCTGCAGGAGCGCCCGGTGGCGGTCGGTGAGCTGTTCCTGCTCAAAGCGGCACGCAGCTGGTACGGCACCGACAGCCACCAGCGGGAGGGTGCCGTGGCCGCCATCCTTCTCGTGTACCTCGTTCCGGTCATCGTCGGCACGTTCGTAGCCTGGCAGGCGGGCGCCGACGCGCGCCGACTGGCGGTCGGCATCGCCGCGATCGTCCTGTATTTCTGGGCGATGACGGTGCTCGTGCTGTCGATCGTCCGCTACATGCTGCCGGCGCTGGGGCTGCTCTTCGTGCTCGCGCCGGGCGCCGTCGTGGCCTCGGGGCAACGGTTCCGCCCCGCGGCAGCGGGGGGATGATGCTGGCGCCGCGACTGCTCCTGAAGCGAGGCCTCAAGCGGACCGCCGGGACGGCGGCCGTGCTGAGCCACAGCCTCGGACTCCGGCGGTCCTCGCCCGGTGGCTGCGTGCTGGTGTACCACCGTCTCACCGCGGCAGCGTGGCACCGCACCAGTCTCGACAACTGGAACGTCACCCCGGAGCGGTTCGCTGCCCAGATGGCCGCCATCGCCGAGTCGTGCGAGTGCGTCCCGCTGCTCGATCTGCCCCGCCGCGTCGCGGCGCCACGGACCTCCGACCGCCCGCTCGTGAGTATCACCTTCGATGACGGCTTCCACGGGGTCGCCGCCCATGCGCTGCCGGTGCTGGAGCGCTACGGCCTGCCCGCGACGGTGTTCCTCGTCACGTCCTGTGTGGGTCGGACCACCCCAATGCCCTTCGACCGGTGGGGGGCACGTGCGGCCGGGCACGTCGCTGCGACGGCGTGGCGGCCGATGGACTGGCGCGACGTCGACAGTCTCCTCGCCAGCCCGCTGATCACGGTCGGATCCCACTCGCACCTGCATCGCGACGGCAGCCGGCTGTCGCAGCGGGAGTGCCGGGCCGAGGCGCAGCAGTCGCGGGACGTGCTCCGGCGGCGGTGCGGCGACGCTCACGCCAGGGCCTTTGCCTATCCGTACGGCAGCGCCCGACTCGGGCACGTCAGCGACGTCTACGTCGCGGCGGTGCGGGACGCCGGCTACGAGCTGGCGGCGTCGACCGAACTGGGGATGGTGACCCCGTCGAGCAGTCGCTGGCTGCTGCCGCGCGTCGAGGCCAGCGGCGTGGACACGCCGCGAATGATCATGGCGAAGGCCGCCGGCGCCCTGCTGCCGTTCTTCGTCACCGATCGTCTCCGTCAACGTTCGCGAGCCTGACCCATGTCGCCACCCGTGTTCGCGGCTTCCGCTCCCCCCCCGACCGGGGCGTCGCTGCCTTTCGTCAGCGTCGTCCTCCCGATTCGCAACGAGGCCGGACACATCGGTCGGACGCTGCGCAGCGTGCTCGACCAGGACTATCCAGCCGAGCGCATGGAAGTGATTGTCGCCGACGGCATGTCCTCCGACGCGACGCGTGACATCGTCGACGAAGTCGGGCGCCGCGACCCACGGGTTCGCCTGATCGACAACCCCGGCCGGATCGTCGCCACCGGACTGAATGCCGCCGTGCCGTTGACATCTGGCTCGGTCATCGTCCGGGTCGACGGCCACTGCGAGATCGAAGCGTCCTACGTCCGGCGGGTCGTCGCTCAACTGGCCGACCGGACCATCGCCGCGGTCGGCGGTCCGCTCGACACCATCGGCGACACGGCCTGGGCCCGGGCCATCGCCGTGGCGATGAGTTCGCGTTTCGGTGTCGGCGACTCCACCTTCCGGGTCGGGGCCGGCGCTGCCGCCGACGTCGACACCGTGGCGTTCCCGGGATACTCCCGCGACGCCCTCCGCCGCGCCGGCCCCTTCGACGAGGAGCTGGTCCGGAACCAGGACGACGAGTACAGCTATCGGCTCCGCTCGCTGGGCTACCGGGTCGTGTTCGTTCCGGAGATTCGCGCCGTCTACCACAGCCGCAGCACCCTCCGATCGCTGTGGCGCCAGTACTTTCAGTACGGCTTCTGGAAGGTTCGCGTGCTGCAGAAACGGACCCGGCAGATGCGCCCGCGCCAGTTCGTCCCGCCACTGTTCGTGGCCGGCCTGCTCGGCGGCTCGGCCGCCGCGCTCACCGTGCCCGGCGGGTGGGTGATCCTGGGCGTCGTGCTGGCGCCGTACCTGGCCGCGAATCTGCTGGCGTCGGCCGCGGCCGCCGGTGTGGACCGCGCCCTGCTGCTTCGCCTGCCGCCCACGTTCCTGGTGCTGCACGTCGCCTATGGTGCGGGGTTCCTCACCGGCCTCTGCCGGTTCGCGTCGCGGTGGTTGCCCCCGGCGTCACGGCCGGATCCCACGGAGCGTCCTGCATGGCTGTGAGCCTCCCGCACGCCGCTGACCCGGCCGGTCAGCCGCCTCCGGCGCCACCTCGCCCGCCGGTGCACCGGCCCCTCTACGCACCCTGGCAGCCGGGCGAGGCCCTGATGCGGGAGGAGCGCCGCCGCGTCGCCGTCCGGCTGCTGCACGAGATGGACGTGCTGCCGGGCGGCAGTACGCATTGCCTGGAGGTCGGGGTCGGCACCGTCGGTTGGCTGCCCGAATTGCTGTCCTGGGGCGTCGCCGCAACCGCCCTGCACGGCATCGACATCGATGCCGATCGGCTCGCCGTCGCCCGCTCGCTGCTGCCGGTCGCCGACCTTCGTCTCGGCACGGTCGCCCGCCTGCCGTGGCCCGACTCGACGTTCGGCCTGGTCGTCGCATCGACCACGTTCACGTCGATCCTCGATGGCGACGTCCGGCTGGCGGCGGCCCGGGAAATCGACCGGGTCCTGGCGCCGGGCGGCGCCCTGCTGTGGTACGACTTTGCCCAGGCCAGCAGCAACCCCGGGGTGAGAGCGATTCCGCGGAGCGAGCTTGCCAGCCTGTTCCCCTGTCTCCATGGTCCAGTGCGGCGGGTGACGCTGGCCCCGCCGCTGGCGCGACTGGTGGCGCCGAGGAGCTGGCTGGCGGCGACGGCGCTCTCCGCCGTGCCATGGCTGCGCACCCACCTGATCGGTGTGCTCGTGAAGGACCGGAGCGGCAGCGAGCGCGTGCGATAGAATACGCAACCGTTTCCTCGCTGTCGGGCAGCGAAGGCGGTACTGGCAGCCGATCGCGGGACTCAGGTACAGGAGCGGACGACGGCCTATGGCGGGGGACGTGCGGCAATCAGGCGGGCGGCCGGTCTCGAGGGTGAGAGCGCCATGGATCATCCTGGCGCTGCTGCTGGGCGCACTGGCCCTGTGGCTCATGGCCCCGCCGCCTGAGAGGGCCGCGGATGAGACTGCCGGTGCGGCGGCGCCCGAGACTCCTCTTGAATTGCCGGCGATGCTTGTGGCGGAGGGCCGGGACATCTTCGCCGCACCGGACGGGCTGCCGACCAATCCCGGGACCAGGCAGCAGCCCGTGGACCTGCCGACCGCCCTGTCGAGCAACTCACCGGCATCGGCCGGTGACACCATCTGGCTGCGCGGCGGGACCTATCCCGGCAATTTCGTCAGTGCGCTCGCCGGCAGCGAGACCAGACCGATATTCGTCCGGCAGGTGCCGGGCGAGCAGGCGACGATCATGGCCGTGGCCCTCGACGAGCCGGCTCTGACCGTCGACGGCACCTGGACGTGGTTTCGCGACTTCGTCGTCACCCTGGCACCGCCGGCGCAACGGCGCCCCCTCGAGGCCGACGAGCTGGACCTCCGCCAGAGCGGCGGCATCGTCGTGCGGGGGACGCACATCGCGCTCGTGAATCTCGTCGTCCACGACGTGCCCCGCGGCATCGAGGTGGCGGCCGGGGCCGGCCGCACGCTGATTGCCGGCAACATCGTCTATCACGCCGGATGGCGGGACTCGCCGCGTGGCACGGGGATTCACACCACGGCCGGCAGCGGCGACCAGTACGTGGTCGGCAACGTGGTGTTCGGCCAGGGCGGCGCCGGTATCGCAGTGAACATGAACGACTCCGACCGGCTGCTGCTCGAGGGGAACGCCAGCTTCGACAACGGGGTCGCCGGCGAGTACTTCGACCGCAACATCGTCGTCGAAGGCGGCACGATGCGTGTCGTGGGCAACTACACCTACTACCGGCCGGGGCGGCGAGGCGGCGAGAACAATTTCGGTTACGGCGTCGGCTGCCGGCACATCAGCGCCGAGGCCAACTATTGGGCCCACGGCGAGTCGTACCCGGTGAACCTCTCGAAGTGCGATGGCGACGTCACCGGCAACACCTTCATCGGCAACGTCGACCCGGCGATTCTCAGCCGATATCCCGGCAATACTCATCTGCAGCCGCCGTATCGCGGATTGCAGACCTTCGTCGTGCCCAACCGCTACGATTCCGATCGCGCAACGGTCGTGGTCTACAACTGGGACCGGCACAGCGCCGTCAACCTCGACGTCACGGCCGCCGGCCTCGCCCCCGGCACCTCCTTCGAGATTCGTGACGCCCTCAACTACTTCGCCGCGCCGGTCGTGACCGGCGTCTACGGCGAAGGCAAGATCAACGTGCCGCTCGCCGGGCTGGAGGAGGCCGACCTGACCGGCACCCTGACGACCACCCTCGGACACACCGCGCCGGAATTCCTCGCCTTCGTGCTGATCAAGACCGCCACCGACTCCGGCGCGCGGGCGCGGTAGGACCGGACGGCTGGAGTCGGCCGCGGCTTCCTGAACCCTTCCGACCGCACCGGCGCCGATCAACCGCTCCCATGGACACGAACTCCGACTCGTCGCCGCCCCGGCGCGGCCTCGCCTCGACCGTCCGGTCGGCGTGGCAGACCGTCGGTAACGCGAGCCTGCTGGTGACGTGCGGTGTCCTTGCGGTGTGGGCAGGCCTGTCGCTGGCTGGGCTGCGAACCGCCGACCGCGAGGCCGGCGCCGGCCCGCCGCCGCCGAGGGAACCGGCCCGCGCCGTGCCGCTGTCGTTCCACGTTGGTCCGGACGGGGAGTCGACCAATCCCGGCACGCCGTCCGCGCCGCTCGATCTCGCCACGGCGCTCTCCGCGTCCAGCCCGGCCCGGCCCGGCGACACCATCTGGGTCGGTGACGGGGTGTATCGTGGGTCGTTCCGAAGCCAGCTCCGCGGCACTGCGCTGGCGCCGATCGTCGTCAGGCAGTGGCCGGGTGCGCGGGCGATCATCGACGCGACCAGCTCGGCTGACAGCGCGCTGTTCGTCGAGGGCGCGTTCACGTGGTTCTGGGGACTCGAAATCAGGAGCGGGCATCCGTTGCGGACCTCGAGCCAGCCTCACGCCGCCGACCTGCAGCGGGGGGCCGGCGTCACCGCACATGCGCCGGGTGCGAAGTTCATCAATCTGCTCGTTCACGACATGAAGAACGGCATCGAGGTGTGGGCGAGTGCACCCGATGCCGAAGTCTACGGCAACGTGATCTTCAACAACGGGTATGCCGCCGAGGACCGCGGCCATGGTCACGGCATCTACGCCCAGAACCGGTTCGGGACGCTCCGCATCGCCGACAACGTGATGTTCTCGGGGTTCAGCCACGGCATCCACGTCTACGGTTCGGACGCCGCCTATCTCGACAACGTGCAACTCGACGGCAACATCGTCTTCAACAGCGGCCAGCTCTCGCCGTTCTTCGAACGGAACCTGCTGCTCGGCGGCGGCCGGGCCGCCGCCAGTCCCGTCGTGACCGCCAACTACACCTACTACTCGAGCGAGCGGCGCGGCGGCGAGAACAACCTCGGATATGCCGCGGGCTGCAGCGGGCTGGTCGCCAGGGACAACTACTGGGCCCACCCGCGGCAGTATCCCCTGGTCATCGGCGCCAACTGCACCGGTGTGGTCGAGAACAACGTCATCATCGGCTTCTTCTCCGACGACGCCCGAGCCCGCTTCCCCGACAACGACGTCCGCGGCCAGGATCCGAGCGGCCTCGACGTGTTCGTCCGCCCCAACCGCTACGAATCCGGACGGGCCAACGTCGTCGTGTTCAACTGGGATCGCGCACGTACGGTCGACGTGCCGCTCGACGGCGCCGGTCTTCGCGACGGCATGCGATTCGAGGTCACCGACGCGCAGAACATCTTCGGCGGCGCGGTGGTCAGCGGAGTGTTCGCGCCAGGCCTGGTGATTGCGCTGCCGATGGACGGCGTGGAGATCGCGCAACCGGTCGGCGCGGCACCGCTCGCGGCGGCGCATACCGGCCGGGAGTTCGGCGCCTTCATCGTCCGACCGCTGGCGGACCAGCGCAGGCCGCCGCTCGACTGATCGCGCGTCCGGCACGTCGCCGGCGCTGCGCAACTCCACGTGCCCAGTCGTTCCTGAATGCCGACCGGTCAGTCGTCCCGGGTGCCGGTGCCCCATCGTCCGTCTGCAGGATCCGTCATGTCATCTCTCACCCATTTCGAGGTCGCTTCCTCACGCACCGCCCTGCCGCAGACCATCGCCAGGACGTCGCAGCGGCTCATCGACCTCGCGGTCTGTGCCCTGGCGTTCCAGCTCGCGCTGTGGCTGCGCTTCGACTTCAACGTGCCGCCGATCGTCGCCGAACAGGCGCGCACACAGCTTCCCTACGTGGTGCTGCTCCAGGCGGTGATGCTGTCGCTGTCCGGAGTCCAGAACTTCGTCTGGCGCTACATCGGCATGGCCGAACTCAGGGCGTTCTGCCTGGCCGCCGCCGGGTCGGCCGCCCCGATCATCGCCGCCCGGATCTTCCTTCCGGACACCCTGAACGTGTGGCGGGTGCCGCTCTCGGTGACGGTGATCGACACCGTGCTCGCGTTCGGTGGTCTCCTGGCGGTCCGGGTCATCCGTCGGGCGATCTACGAGCGCCGCGAAAAGCGCCGCGGAACCCCTGCCGATGCCCCGCCGCGTTTGCCGGTCCTGCTGATCGGAGCGGGCCGCATCGGCGTGATGGCGGTTCGCGACATTCAGACCTCGAGCGAGGTAGGTGTCGAGGTGCGGGGGTTCGTCGACGACGATCCGGCCAAGCAGGGGTCGGTGATTCACGGAATTCCGGTGCTCGGCACGACCAACGACCTTCCGCACCTGGTGCTGCGTCACGGTATCGATCACGTGGTCGTGACCGTGGAGAAGCTGTCCCGAGACGAGTTCAAGCGTATCCGGGGGGTGTGCGAGTCGATTCCCGTCAAGTTGCGGATCGCGCCGTCGATGTCGGAGATTCTCGACGGCCGCGTCAAATACAGCCGCATTCGCGACATCCAGATCGAGGATCTGCTCGGTCGCGCCGCGGTCGAACTCGACTTGTCGGACCTGACGCGGCTCCTCGAGGGGAGAACCGTGATGATCACCGGCGCCGGTGGCTCGATTGGAGCCGAGCTCGTCCGCCAAGTGGTCCGCTTCGCTCCGGCGCGCGTGCTGCTGGTCGAGCGGTCGGAGTTCGCGCTGTTCAACATCGAGCGCGAACTGCGCCAGCTCCATCCCGGCGTCGACGTCCGTCCGGTGCTCGCCGACATCGCCGCGGAGTCGAGGATGCGTCAGGTCTTCGACACCCATCGCCCGCAGGTGGTTTTGCATGCGGCGGCGCACAAGCACGTGCCGATGATGGAGTGCAACCCGGCCGAGGCGATCTCGAACAACGTCCTGGCGACCCACACGTTGGGCCGGCTGGCTGCGGAATGCGCGGTGGAGGTCTTCGTCCTCATCTCCACCGACAAGGCCGTGAGACCCACTTCGGTAATGGGGGCGTCGAAACGGCTGACCGAGCTGGTGATTCAGAGCCTCGATCACAGGTATCCGACCCGCTTCGTCGCGGTCCGGTTCGGCAACGTGATCGGCTCGACCGGGTCGGTGATTCCCCTCTTCCAGGAGCAGATCCGGAAAGGCGGGCCCGTCGTGGTGACCGATCCGGCGATGGTTCGCTACTTCATGACCATCCCCGAGGCCACCCAACTGGTCCTGCAGGCGGCGGCGATGGGCTCGGGCGGCGAGATCTTCGTCCTCGACATGGGCGAACCGGTCCGCATTCTCGACCTCGCCAGGGAGACGATCCGGCTGTCCGGCTTCAAGCCGGACGTCGACATCGAGATCATGTTCTCAGGTCTCCGTCCCGGCGAGAAACTGTTCGAGGAACTCGAGGTCAGCGGCGAGCAGATCTCGCGCACCCGACACCCGAAGATCTTCATCGGCCGCATCGCCCCATACCCCGACGAGGAGATGGCCGAAATCCTCGATCAGCTCGCCTTCCTGGCGGCGACGGGGGACGAGGGCGGCATCCGGACCTATCTGAATCGCGTCCTGCCCGAGGCGCGGATTGCGGTGCCCAGCGGCGACGGCGGCGAGTCGAGACCACCGGCCGCGGCGGGCGACGGCGGGAAGGGCCGGGCCGGGGGCGGGGCGATCAGGTCGTCCACGCCCAGAAAGCCAGCTGCAACAGCCCGAGCGCACTGAGGATGGAGAGTTCGATCGCGGCGTTGTCGGCACACGCCGGCCGGTCCTGCGCGGATTCGCGCCGCATCGCGCCGCCGTTCCGGTGGCTGCTCCGATCGCCCGGCACGGCGTGCCCGAACATCGTAGTAACCTATCGGACGAACTCCCGCGGGCTTTAGGGCCGCGGGACCCGGACCTCCTGTGACGGTCAAGCGGCTCTTCGACGTGGTGGTATCGGCGGCTGGCCTTGCGGTCCTGGCGCCTCTGCTGGTCGTGATTCCGGTGCTGATTCGGCTCGACTCGCCGGGCCCGGCACTCTTCCGCCAGACGCGAATCGGTCGTGGCTTCAAGCCCTTTCAAATCATCAAGTTCCGCACCATGACCAGCAAGACAGGCCGCGACCGCCGGCCGTTGACCGTCGCCGGCGACGCCGCGATCACCCGGGTCGGACACTGGCTGCGGCAGACCAAGCTCGACGAACTGCCGCAGCTGCTCAACGTACTGCGCGGCGACATGAGCCTGGTCGGCCCCCGGCCCGAAGTACCGCAGTATGTGGAGATGTTTCGCGATCGCTTCGCCCTTGTGCTGCGCGTGCGTCCCGGAATCACCGACCCGGCATCGCTTCGCTATCGCAACGAGTCCGCACTCCTCGCGCTGGCGCCGGATCCCGAACTCGAGTACCGCCAGCGGATTCTTCCCGAGAAACTCCGGCTGTCGACCGAGTACTCGGAACACTCCACCTTCGGCTCGGACCTGGCGTTGATCGTCGAGACCGTGTTCGGAACCCGGCAGCGGAAGCCATCATGACCGTTCGAACGGGGGCGTTGGCCGGGCGCACGGTTCCGTTCCACGCGCCGTCGATTGGCGAAGCCGAGATCGCGGCAGTGGTCGACGTGCTCCGCTCGGGATGGCTCACCACCGGTCCGCGAGCCAAGGAGTTCGAGCGCGCGTTCGCCGCCGCCGTCGGAGCGCCGCATGCCGTCGCGCTCAACTCGGCGACCGCGGCGCTGCATCTGGCGCTGGAGGCCGCCGGCGTCGGTCCCGGGGACGAGGTGGTCGTGCCGACCATGACCTTCGCGGCGACCGCAGAAGTGGTGCTGTACCTCGGCGCGCGTCCTGTCCTGGCCGACTGTGACGAGGCGACGCTCAACCTCGCGCCGGGCGAGATCGACCGTCTCCTCACCCCGCGGACCCGCGCCGTCATTCCCGTCCACTACGCCGGGCGGCCGTGTGACATGGACGACATCACCGCGCGCAGCCGGGCCCACGGGCTCACGGTGATCGAAGACGCCGCGCACTGTTTCCCGTGCACCTACCGCGGTCGGCCGATCGGCGCGATCAGCGACTTCACGTGTTTTTCCTTCTACGCCACCAAGACCATCACCACCGGCGAAGGGGGCATGGTGACGACCGCCGACGAAGACGCCGCCACGCGGATGCGGCTCATGAGCCTGCACGGCATCAGCGGCGACGCCTGGAAGCGCTACACGTCCGAGGGCTCGTGGTTCTACGAGGTCGTCGCCCCGGGCATGAAGTACAACCTGACCGACATCGCGGCCGCACTCGGGCTGGTGCAACTCGGGCGCGCCGAGGAGTTCAGGCGGGAGCGGACGAGGATCGCCTCGCGGTATTCCGCCGCCTTCGAGACGCTGTCGGAGGTCCGGTGTCCCGAGCCGGCCGGCGACGGCGAGCACGCCTGGCACCTCTATCCGATCCGGCTGCGGCTCGACCGCCTGCGCATCGGCCGCGGCCCGTTCACCGCGGCGCTGAAAGCCGCCAACGTCGGCTGCTCGGTGCACTTCATCCCGCTGCACGTGCATCCGTACTACCGCGACGCCCATGGCTATCGCAGCGACCAGTTCCCCAATGCCTCGGCGGCCTACGAGGAGCTGGTGTCGCTGCCGATCTACCCGGCCATGACCGACGCCGACGTCGACTACGTGGTCGAGGCCGTGCGCAGCGTGGTCGCTGCGCACCGCCGTTGACGTCGCCGCGCCGCGTCCTCGTCCTCGACGGGCACTCGAATCAGGCGCTGGCGACCGTCCGCAGCCTCGGCCGGGCGGGCCACACGGTGTTCGTCGCGGCCGCGCATCGACGGGCTCTGGCCTCGTGGTCGCGGTTCTCGCGGGGCTCGGTGGTCGTCTCGCGGTCGCTCGACGGCATGCGGCGGCTGCGACGGTGGGCGCGGGAGCGCGACATCGACGTCGTGCTGCCGATGAGCGAGCCGGGATGTATCCTGCTGAACGAGCACCGCGATGCCTGGGCTGCCGACGGCGTCACCCTTGGCTGCGCGCCGCAGGCCACGCTGCAGCGCGCCTTCGACAAGACGGCCACGCTGACGATCGCCCGTGACGTCGGCGTCGCCGCCCCGGAGTGGTCGGTGCCCGTCGACGCCGGGGAGGCGGCGACGACGGCCCGCCGCTGGGGCTGGCGGCTGGTCGTCAAGGCGACCCGATCGCACGCCTGGAACGGCACGGAGTTCCTGCCCGACGCGGGCTGCGCCTATGTCGGGTCGGAGCCGGAGCTGGAACCGGCGATCGCGCCGCGGCGGCAGGGGAGCCAGTGGCCGCTGCTGCAACGCTACGTGCCGGGCGTCGGACGAGGCGTGTTCACCGTCTGGCATGAGGGGCGACCGCTGGCCTGGTTCGCTCACGAGCGTCTCCGCGACGTCCGGCCGACCGGTTCCGGCAGCAGCTTGAGGCGGGCGGCCCGGCTGGACCCGCGGCTGAGAGCGCCAGCCGAGCGGCTGCTCCGCGCTCTTCGCTGGCACGGTCCGGCGATGGTCGAGTTCCGCGACGACGGCACGACGCCCTGGCTGATGGAGATCAACGGCCGATTCTGGAACTCGCTCCAGCTGTCGGTGGACGCCGGGGTGGATTTCCCGGTGCTGTGGCTCGACGCGCTCGGCGGCCAGTCGGTGGACGGCGTGTCCGACGCGTATCGCACCGATGTCGTCCTCCGCTGGCTGTGGGGAGACGTCAAGCGGCTGCTCTACATCGCCGCCGGGCGGCCGCCCGGCTTCACCGGACCGTTTCCGACGCTGCGCGACGGACTGCGCGAGCTCGTCGGCCGGCAGCCGGCAGGGACGAGACTGGAGACTTGGCGGAGTGACGACCGCTGGCCGGCGGTGGGTGAGTGGGTTCAGGGCATCCAGGAGCTGCTGAGTCGGCCCGTGGGGCAGGGGAGTGCGGCAGGCGGGTCCGGACCCGGACGCAGCTCGGCCCGTGCCGCCGGCCGGTAGCCACTCCCATGCGGATCCTGGCCCACGCCCATACGACCTGGTCGCACGACGGCCACCTCGCGCTCGACGAGTGGGTGGCGGTGGCCCGGCAGCGGCGGATCGCCGCCGTGCTGTTCAGCGAGCACGAGGAAAGCGGCTGGACCGCCGAGCGCTACGCCCGGTACGCCGCTGCCTGTCGGTGCGCGTCGACGTCGGACGTCGCGCTGATTCCCGGAATCGAGTTCCTCCAGGACGGCTGTCACGTCCTCGCCTTCGGTCTCGCCGAGTGGCCCAGGCGACCCTGTTCGGCGGCCGAGCTGGCTGCCCAGGTCGAGGCGCAAGGCTCGTTCCTGTGCCTGGCCCATCCCGGCAAGTATCGCTGGCGTATTCCCACGGGTCTGGTGGCTGCCGCCGCGGCGGTCGAGGTCTGGAACAGCAAGTGGATCTACGACGGCACGCTGCTCGGCCCACACCACCGGTCGCTGCGTCTCGGTCGGGGGAAGCGTCTGCTCGCCGGTCAGGATGTCCACCGGCTCGGCCACCTCACGAGCCTGTTCATCGAGACGGCCGGCAGCTCGATTCTCGCCGACTTGCGTGCCGGGCGCTACGAGTTCGAACAGGCCGGCCGGCGCTGGCCGGCCGAGGACCTGGCGGCCTGGCGGCTGCGGTCCTGGCTCCAGGCCGCGCGCTTTCCGGCGCTTCGTCTGGCATTGACCATCCATCGCTGGCTGCGCCGCGTCGCCGGGTGGACGGCGACGCCGGACGCGCCCGCCGCGCCGTAGCCGTCATTCGAGGCACAGGAGCCTTCGCGCTTCCTCGAAATCACGCACGACCGGATGGCGTGGCTGCCGCCTCCGGCGTCCGACCAGCACGTACGCCACCCCGGCACGCTCGGCGGCAACCGCATCGACGTCGAGACGGTCTCCGAAGTAGATCGCACGATCCGCGGCTACGCCCAGCCGGTTGAGGGTGACCACCAGGCCGCGCGGATCGGGCTTGAACCGTTGGACCTCGGGATCCTGCGCCGTGACGAGCGCGCCGATGTACCGCGAGACGCCCAGTGCTTCGAGCTTCTCGGCGGCCGGGTAGTCGGAGACGACTCCGATCGCGATGCCGGCGCGGGACGCCGCGTCCAGGAGCGGCACCAAACCCACCCTGACGTGGCGGGCCAGGAGCGGCAACGGCTCTCGCACCATCCAGCGCTCCACACTCGCCGCAACCCGCGCGACGGGCTCGCCGGTCGCGTCCGCAGCGACCCGCAGCTGCGCGTCGTCGAGCGGTCCCTTCCTCGCGGGGTCCAGACACCCGCGCAGCGACTCCTGCGCGCGGCGATAGGCACGCAGGATCCGCACCGTCGCCAAGCCGTCAGGCGGGGACGTGGCGGCAGCCGCCAGCAGCTTCATGGCGATGCGGAGGCGGACCGGTGCTTGTAGGTACATCGTGCCATCGACGTCGAAGATCAGCGCGCCGGGTCGACCATCCTGGGTCGGGAGATGCATCGGGACTGCGGGCCTGTTCATCAGGAGCATGCGCAATTACGTTTTGGTCTCTCGCCGGCGATTATCGCGCCAGCCGTGCTCTGACGTACAAAACTCGACCCAGGCCCAGACAACTTCCCGGCGATTTCGCGGTTTGACCCAGCTCGACTAGGCTCCATAATTGCAGATATCGGCGAGCGGCGATGCTTTCGAACCAAGGCGTTCCCCGTCCCGAAGCGGCTGCTCCTCGTCGACGAACGCGCGTCAAGGTCGTGGCCGTGGCGACGTCGTTGCTGGTGTCGTTCGTCGTCCTCGAGGTGGGGGCCCGCGCTTACAGCTGGTCGATCGGCCGCGGCTTCTTCGCGCGGCCGCACACGTTCGAGAGCCCGTTCTTCGTGACCTACGATTGGCCGGCACCGTCGATGACCGGGGGCATCGGGACCTTCAAGGATGGCCGGCAGGTGCCGCGCATCAAGCCGGACGGAGAACTGCGGGTCGTCTGTATCGGCGGCTCCACGACCTTGAGCGACCAGAACCCCGAGGGGCTGCGAACCAATCAGCTGCTCGAGGCGCGTTTCCGGGATCGCCTGGCGCCGCGCACCGTGACGGTACTGAACGCGGGCGGCGACGGGTTCTCGACCGCGCATACCCTGGTCAACTTCAGCTTGCGCGTGCTCGATTTCGATCCGGACGTGCTGGTCGTCCTCCATAACATCAACGACCTCACCGTGCTCGACTACGGCGACGAAGTCCAGTCGGACTACGCCAACAAGTACCTCTCGGACACGTTTCTGGCCTTCGAACACCGGCAGGGGGTGGGCAGCTGGCTGCTGCGCAGCTCGCGGATGATGCAGCTCCTCCGCTGGCGGGTCACGGTGCTGAAGTCCGCCCTGGAATCGTCGACGCAGAACCAGGCGCGGCTGGACGTGAATCGTGGCCGCAGACTGTTCCGCCGCAATCTCGAGTCGTTGGTCGCGGTGGCCAGGCAGCACGGCGTCGAGGTAATCCTGCTGACGATGGGGCAGACCGGCCAGCTCGGCGCGCCATTCGCCCGCTACAACGACGAGATCCGCGGGGCCGCCGGCGACAACGGCGTGGCGCTCGTCGATGCCGACCGGGCGCTGAGCGGCCGCGCGGAGCTCTTCCTCGACCCCGTGCACCTGAGCGCGAAGGGAGTCACGGCGATGGCGGCGCTCGTCGACCCGACGCTCGATCAGCTGCTGCGCCGGATCGTCGAGCGCCAGACCCGCCGCATCGAAACCCAGAAGGCCGACGACCATGCAATGGAGTGACGTCGTCCGCCGGCCACCGGACCGCACCCTGCGATCGTTCGCGGCGCTCTGCGCCGTGGTGTTCGGCGGGTTGGCGTCGTGGCGCTGGTGGATGGGAGCCGGAGGGCCGGCCACCATCGCTCTGGCGATCGGCGCGGCGGGTGTCGGAGTCACCGGCCTGATCCACCCGCCAGCGGTTCGCTGGGTGTTCACCGGCTGGCTGATCGCCGTCTTCCCGGTGTCGTGGACGGTGTCCCGCGCGGTGCTGGGCCTGGTGTTCTTCGGTCTGTTCACGCCGACCGCCGTGGTCGCGCGGCTGGCCGGCCGCGACGTGCTCCGCCGCGGGAAGCCGGCCGCCACGCTCTCCTCGCACTGGCTCACGCGTCGCGGCGATGACAGACTCGAGCGCTATCTGCGCCAATTCTAGGGAGACCCTTGTGTCACAGTTCGACATACTTGCGAACAACACCAACCGATCGAGCACGGCGGCAGAAGTGTGCCAGATGCTGCGCGAGTCGAAGAAGCTGTGGCTTTTGCCGATCGTCACCGCCCTGTTCGCCTTCGGCGCCCTGGTGGCGGCCTCGGGCACGGCCGCGGCCCCCTTCATCTACTCGTTGTTCTGAGCTGCGGCGGTCAATCCAGCGAGAAGTTCGCCAAGTGCGCCCTCGACGAGTCCGCCTGGCGAAGCGACGCGACGTCGGCCTTGTCCACGATCGTGTCTTCCATCACCAAGGCGTCCATTTCGGTCGCCACGAAGCAACGGAAGGCGTCTTCGGGCGTGCACACGATCGGCTCCCCGCGGACGTTGAAGCTGGTGTTGACGAGCACCGGGCATCCGGTCCTGGCCTGAAACACCCGCAGGAGGCGCCAGTAGCGCGGATGGCGAGCGGCGTCCACGGTCTGCACCCGGGCGCTGAAGTCCACGTGGGTCACCGCCGGGATGGTCGACCGCGCGACACCGACCCGCCGCCGCAGGTCGGGATCCTCGGTCATCGTCCGCGACTCGTCGTCGGTGAGCGCCACGCGATGCTCGTCCCGAACCGGCGCGACCAGCAGCATGTAGGGGCTCTCCTCGCCGGGCGCCAGGTCGAACCAGCGTGAGGCTTCTTCGCGCAGCACGCTCGGCGCGAACGGACGGAACGACTCACGGAACTTGATCTTGAGGTTCATCGTCGCCTGCATGTCCCGTGACCGCGGGTCGCCCAGGATGCTGCGCGCGCCCAGCGCTCTGGGACCGAACTCCATCCGGCCCTGGAACCAACCGACGATCCGGCCGGCTTCGAGGAGGGCCGCCGTCCGGTCGAGGAGCGCGGCCTCGTCCGGCGCGCGCCAGTAGGTGATCCCGGCCTGGTCGAGGTACTGGCACACCTCGGCGGTCGAGAACGAGGGCCCGAGCAGGCTGCCGTGCTGGCGGTCGGTCGTTGCCGAGGGACGCGGCTGCTCCAGCAGCTGGTGCCAGACGAACAACGCGGATCCCAGCGCGCCGCCGGCGTCGCCGGCAGCCGGCTGGATCCAGATGTCCTCGAATGGCCCGTCGCGCAACAGCCGGCCGTTGGCGACGCAATTGAGGGCCACGCCCCCGGCGAGAACGAGACGCCGCGATCCCGTGGCGGCGTGTGCCGCTCGTCCAAGCGCCAACACGGCGTCCTCGGTCACGGCCTGGATGCTGGCGGCCAGGTCCATGTGTCGCTGCGTGATGTCGGCCTCCGGTCGGCGCGGCGGGCCGCCGAACAGCTCGTGAAACCGCTCGCTGGTCATGGTCAGGCCCTGGCAGTAGTTGAAGTACGCCATGTCCATCCAGAAGCTGCCGTCCGGCCTGAGGTCGATCAGATGGCGGACGATCAAATCCCTGAACACCGGCCGCCCGTACGGAGCGAGGCCCATGAGCTTGTATTCGCCGCTGTTCACCTTGAAGCCGCAGTAGTAGGTAAACGCCGAGTACAGCAAGCCGAGCGAATGCGGGAAGGTCAGCTCCCGCTCGAGCTGGATCCGCGACCCGCGGCCGCCGCCCACCGCCGTCGTCGTCCACTCGCCGACACCATCGAGCGTCAGGATGGCGGCGTCGTCGAACGGCGAGGGGAAGAAGGCGCTGGCGGCATGGCTCTCGTGATGTTCGACGAACACCAACGGGGCGTGCACCACGTCTCCGAGGTGGCCGCGGATCAGGCTGGGCAGACGCGCTTTCTCGCCGAGCCACACCGGCATCGCCTGACGGAAGCTGGCGAATCCATCGGGCGCGAAGGCCAGATAGGTCTCGAGCAGCCGTTCGAACTTGCGCAGCGGCTTCTCGTAGAACACGACGTAGTCGAGACCCGAGCGGGTGACACCGCCCTTCCGCAGGCAGAAGTCGATGGCCTGCTCCGGGAAGGCCGCGTCGTGCCTCAGCCGCGAGAAGCGTTCTTCCTGGGCCGCGGCCACCACCTCGCCGTTGACGACCAGGGCCGCAGCGCTGTCGTGATAAAACGCGGAAATTCCGAGAATGTTCGCCAAGCGTTGGTCCGCCGATCATAGGGCGCACGCGCGGATGAGCGCAATCGGGGCGCGCCGTCCGCCACGGCGGGCGCAATCCTGGACTACCATGGTTGACATGGTGTCGCGACGGACTTGGACGGGTTCGGTCCAATCCGCCGCGGGCCCGGCGTTCCTGCCCGGCTGCCGGCGATGAGCACCATTCCGCCCCTCCCGGTCGTCGCCACTGGTCCGCACGCGGCGCGGTGGCTCGCCCAGGCGCGGCGTTCGTCGCCTACCCTCAACCTGTTCACTGATCGCCGCCACTACCTGCCCGAACACCGCCGGTTGCTCGTGCATCTGCTGCGGCCGGTCTGGGAGGCCGCCGAGGCGGAGCCGTCGGCGGGCTCGTGTCGCATCGTCTCGGCTCCCGAGCAGGCCGACGTCGTCGTGCTGCCCATGACCTGGCACTATTACGTCGAGCACGGGCGGCTGCAGCAGGCGCTGGCGCTCGGGGCCACGGCCAGGGCGGCGGGGAAGCCACTGCTGGTGTTCGCTGCCGGTGACTGCGAGCCGGTCGTGCCGATCGACAACGCCGTCGTCCTTCATCCCGGGCCCAATCGCCGAGCCAGGCCGACGGCCGCCCGGTCGCTCGCTGTGCCGAGCTTCGTGCCCGACCTGCGGGCGCTGTACTACCCCGGACCGCCAGTGTATCGCGAGAAGCAGCCGCGGCCGGTCGTCGGGTTCTGCGGCTATGCGACGACGCCGACGCATCGGCTGGCGCTGGCGACGCTGAGGAACCTCGCCGACAACGTTCGCTACGCGGTCGGCGCCCTGTCGGTCGTGCCGCCGCCGGTGGTACCGGCGGTCGTACTGCGGGGCCGGGTGCTGCGTGCCCTGCGCGCCAATCCGGCGATCGACGACCGGTTCGTGATTCGCGACGACTACCGCGCCGGGCTGCGCGACGCGGCCGAACGGGCCGATCCGCGTCATCCGACCCGCATGGAATTCGTCCGGGCGATCCACGACTGCGACTACACGGTGTGCATTCGGGGCGGCGGCAACTTCTCGCTGCGCCTGTACGAGACGCTGGCGCTGGGGCGCATCCCGATCTTCGTCGACACCGACTCGATGCTCCCTTACGACTTCCTGTTCGACTGGCGCCGATACTGCTGCTGGATCGACGAGCACGAGGTCGACCGCGTCGCCGACAAGGTGGCGGCGTTCCATGCCTCGCTGTCGCCGTCGGAGTTTCGGGAGCGACAGCAGGCCTGCCGCTGGCTGTGGGAGGAATGGCTGTCTACCGAGGGGTTTCGACGGCACTTCGACCAGTACGTCGCGCACAGTGGCGGGTTCGAGGCAGATGCGTCGGACAATCTGTTCCCCGGACCGCCGATCGTGTCGTCGCCGGTCGGCGCGACGCAGGGTCCAGGCGAAGCGCCTCCGTCGATCCGCCGGTGATGGCGACCAGCCGACAATCTCGACCAGGGACATCATGAGCCAGCGGAACGTCGTCGCGCAGAGCCGGCTCCGTCGCTACGTGTTTCGTAAGGACGTCGTACACAAAGTCTCAGATCGCATCCGCACCGCGCTACGCGTCTGCACCAAGGATGCGTTCGCCGATCAGCTCCTTCTGCTGGCGCCGGAAGGTGCCGACGTCATCCTCGACGTCGGTGCAAACATCGGTGTGGTCACACAGCTCTACGCTCGACGGTTTCCGCGGGCCCGCATCTACGCACTCGAGGCGTCGCCATCGACGTTCGCGACGCTGTCGCAGAACTTCGTCGGCCACGAGCGGATCCGCACCTTCCGCTGCGCAGTGTCGGATCGCGACGGGGAAATCCTGTTCAACGTGAACTACAACAGCGGGACGAGCTCGGTGCTCGAGCCGTCCGACTTCAACCGCGCCACGTGGGCGAGTCAGGGGAGCCAGGCCACCATCGGCGTTCCCAGCCTGACCATCGACTCCTTCTGCCGACAGCAGCACATCGACACCATCGACGTCCTGAAGCTCGACATCGAGGGTTCGGAGCTTCCGGCCCTGCGCGGGGCGGTGCCGCTGCTGCAGCGCAGCGCCATCAAGCTGGTCTTCACCGAGGTCTGCCTGACGCCGCTGTACCGCGACCAGCCGCTGCTGCACGACCTCACCGCCTTCCTCGCCGGCCACGGCTACCTGCTCTACAACCTCTACCGGATCGTCGAGTCGCCGATCCGGCAGGGGTTGATCTCAAACGCCATCTTCCTGAGCCCGGCGTTTCGCGACCAGCTCCTGGAGCGGTTTGGGACGCAGGCGTGCGGCTGGTAACGGCCGGCCCGATCGGCTCCGCTAGCGGACCGGCAAACGCTCCGAACGCCGGCCACCAACGCGGGGGCGGGGTCCGGTCCAGGGATACGAGCGGCAGAAGGTCGCCATCGGGCACCCCTGACACTCCGGCTTGCGCGCCGTGCAGATCAGCGCGCCGAAGTCCATCAGCGCCTGGTTGAAGTCGAAGGCGCGGGCTCTCGGCACCAGCACCGCGGACACCGCCCACAGCTGCCGGATCATCGCGTGGCCCTTGGGATCGCCGCGGCCGACGAACACCCGATAGAGCACCCGGGCCACGTTGGTGTCGAGGATCGGCGCCCGCTTGCGGAACGCGAAGCTCAGGATGGCGCCGGCGGTATAGGCGCCGATGCCCTTGAACGAGAGCAGCGTCTCGCGATCGTCGGGGAGGGCCCCTCCGTAGGTCGTCACCGCCTCGCGGGCGATCGAGTGCAGGCGCTTCGGCCGGATGTTGTAGCCCAGCGGCCGCCACGTCGCCGAGACTTCGGCCTCGGGCGCCTCGGCGAGCGCCGTCAGCGACGGGTACTTCGCCAGCCACTCGTGGTACTTCGGCAGCACCCGATCGACCTGGGTCTGCTGCAGCATCACCTCCGACACCAGGATGTGGTACGGGTCGTCGGTCGTCCGCCACGGCAGGTCGCGGCCGTGGCGGTCGTACCAGCGGAGCAGCACACGGCGGAAGCGCGCCCGCGCCGGCGGGTGAGGCAGCATCGTTTTTGGATCGCGAGTGCCTCGCCGGCGCGGCATAATCGGGCGTTCGATGACAATCTACACGAAGACCGGTGACGACGGCACCACCAGCCTCTTCGACGGCACCCGGGTGGCCAAGTCGCACCCGCGGGTGGTCGCGTACGGCGTCGTCGACGAGCTGAACGCCCAGCTCGGTGCCGCCCGGGCGGCCGGGCTCGACGCCGGCCTGGCGGCGCAGGTCGAACAGCTGCAGCGCGATCTCTTCGCCCTGGGTGCCCGGCTCGCCGATCCGCGGCACAAGATCGCCGCCCGCGTCGCCAAGGCGGCCATCGGCGCCGGCGACGTCGAGCGGCTCGAAGGCTGGATCGATGCACTGGAGGGCGAACTGCCGCCGCTCACCCATTTCATCCTCGCCGGCGGCTCGCCGGCCGGCGCGGCGCTGCACGTGGCTCGCACCGTGTGCCGGCGCGCCGAGGTGCACGCGCTCGGCCTCGGCGATGGCGCGGTCGAACCGGTACTGCTCGTCTACCTGAATCGCCTGTCCGACCTGCTCTTCGTCATGGCCCGCGCCGCCAACCATCGCGCCGGGGCGCCCGAGTCGCAGTGGTGACCGCCGGCGCCGATCTCGCGCCGGCCTACGCCACCTGCCTGGCCATCGCCCGCGGACACTACGAGAACTTTCCGGTCGCCTCGTGGCTGGTGCCGGCCCGGCTGCGGCCGCACGTCGCCGCCGTCTACGCCTTCGCACGCACCGCCGACGACTTCGCCGACGAGGACGGCTACACGACCCGGGAGCGGCTGCGGCTGCTCGACGAGTGGCTCGAGACGCTGCACCGCGCCCTCGGCGCCGGCGAGCCGCTCGACGGCGAGCTCGGGCCGCGATCGACGGCGATCGTCACCGCGCTGGCCCATACCGTGCGAAGGTTCGACCTGCCGGTCGTGCTGCTCGAGGCGCTCCTCTCGGCGTTCCGTCAGGACGTCACCGTCACCCGCTACGCGGCGTGGGCGGAGCTCGACGACTACTGCCGCCGCTCGGCGAATCCGGTCGGCCGCCTGGTGCTGCGGCTGTTCGGACATCGTGACGAGCGCCTCGACCGCTGGTCGGACGCCATCTGCACGGCGCTGCAGCTGACCAACTTCTGGCAGGACTTCGCCGTCGACTGGTCCCGTGGCCGGCTCTACGTCCCGGAAGCCGAGTGGCGGCCCACCGGGGCGACGCTGGAGGCGCTGGCGCCGCCGCTGGCGACGACTCCGCGGGAATGGCGGAACGCGCTGGCGTCGTGCGTGGCCCGCACCCGCCGCCACTTCGCCGACGGCCAGCCGCTCCTCGATGCGGTCGGCGGCCGGCTGCGCTGGGAGCTGCGCGCCACCTGGCACGGCGGCATGCGCATCCTCGAGCGGCTCGAGCAGAGCGGCTTCGATCCGGTGGCGGCGCGGCCGCGTCTCGGAACCGCGGATGCGCTGGTGGTAGGGTGGAGAGCGTTGCTGTGAGCCGCGACACCTCGTTCTACTACTCGTTCCTGGTGCTGCCGCCGGCCGAGCGTCGCGCCATCGTCACGGTGTGGGACGCCTGCCGGGCCATCGACGACGCCGTCGACGAGGCGCCGGGGGCGACGGCCGCCGCCGCCCAGCTGCGCTTCTGGCGGAGCGAGATCGGCCGCGTCTTCGACGGTGCCACTCCCGAGTCGCCGCAAGGCACGGCGCTCCAGCCGGTCGCCGCTCACTATGCGCTGCCCCGACGCGCCTTCGAGGACCTCGTCGACGGCGTGGAGATGGACCTCCACAACACGCGGTACGCCACCTTCGCCGACCTGCGCGAGTACTGCTGGCGGGTGGCGTCCACGGTCGGCCTCGTCTGCCTGAACATCTTCGGCTGCCGGCATCCCGGCGGGCGCGACTACGCCATGCACCTCGGCCTGGCGCTGCAGCTCACCAACATCGTCCGCGACGTCGCCGTCGACCTCGCCCGCGGGCGCATCTACCTGCCGCAGGACGAGATGGCGCGCGCCGGGTGCAGCGAGGCGGCGCTGGCCGCCGGCGCGGTCACGCCGCCGGTCGCCGCCGTGCTGGCGGCGCAGTGCGCCCGGGCTCACGACTGCTACGAGCGCGCCGCGGCCGCGCTGCCGCCGGGCGAGGCCCGGCACCTCGTGGCGGCCGAAATCATGGCCGCCATCTATCGCGCCCTGCTGCAGCGGATCGAGCGCCGCGGCTACGACGTCTTCTCCGAGCTGGTCCGGGTGCCGCGGCCCGAGCGCGCGCTGGTCGCCGCGACCACGTGGGCGCGGACGCTGTTGCGGGCCGGCGTCGAGGCGGTGGTGCCGGCGCGCACGTCGTGACCGCGCCCGACGTGGTCGTCATCGGCGCCGGCTGCGCCGGGTTGAGCGCCGCCGTCGTGCTGGCCGAGGCGGGTGTCCGGGTGCAGGTCGTCGAGGCCCGGCCGGTCGCCGGCGGCCGCACCTTCGCCACCCGCGATGCCGCCTCGGGCGACTGGGTCGACAACGGGCAGCACGTCCTCTTCGGCTGCTACCACGACACCCTGGCTTTCGCCCGCCGCATCGGCAGCCGCCGCCTCCTCGCCGTGCAGGGCAGCTTGCGCGTCGCGATGGTCGACGGCGACGGCCGCGTCAGCGAGCTGCGCTGCCCGGCGCTGCCGTCGCCGCTGCAGCTGCTGGCCGGCGTGCTCGGGTGGTCGGCGCTGACCCTGGGCGAGCGGCTCTCGGCGCTCGGCCTGGCTCGCGCCCTGGCCCCCGGCGCCGTCGTGCCGCCGGCGCAGACGGTGCGCGACTGGCTGCGCGCCCACGGTCAGGCGCCGCGACTCTGCGACCTCCTGTGGGAACCGCTGGCCGTGGCGGCGTTGAACCAGTCGACCGACACGGCGACGGCACCGCCGTTCGTCGAAGTGGTGCGGCGGCTGCTGGGCCCCGGGGCCGACGACGCCGCACTCGTGCTGCCGACCGCGTCGCTGTCGCGGACGTTCGTCGATCCGGCGGTCGCCGTCGTCGCACGCCAGGGCGGCTCGGTCCGCACCGGCCGCCCGGCCCGGGTGACCTTCGCGGGCGGCCGCGCGGTGGCCATCGACGTGCGTGGCGAGGCGGTCGCCGCCGCCGCCATCGTCGTCGCGGTGCCGTGGCACGCGCTCGCGGCCACCTGCGGCGAGGGGGCGCCGCCGGCCCTGGCGCCGATCGTCGAGCGCGCCGCGGCGATGGCGAGCGCGCCGATTGTCACGGTCAACCTGTGGTTCGATCGCCCGGTGCTGGACGAGCCGTTCGTCGGACTGCCCGGGCGCACTTTCCAGTGGGTCTTCGATCGGCGCCAGCTCACCCCTGGCGAGGCGACCCACCTGTCGCTCGTGTGCAGCGGCGCCGACGCGGTCGTCAAATGGTCCAACGACACCCTGGTCGCCCGGGCGTGCGCCGAGCTGGCCGCCGCGGTGCCGGCGGCAGCCCGTGCCCGCCTGATCCGCGGCACCGCGGTCCGCGAGCGCCGCGCGACCTTCTCGCTGGCGGCCGGCCAGCCGCCGCGTCCGGCGACGGTGACGCCGGTGCCTGGGCTGTTCCTCGCCGGCGACTGGATCGACACCGGCCTGCCGGCGACCATCGAGAGCGCGGTGGTCAGCGGCCATCGCGCCGCCGCCGCCGTGCTCGACCACCTGGGAGGTCTGGCCGCTAGCCGCTAGCCGCTAGCCGCTGTCTGGCGCGTATGCGTGTCTTGCTCGCGCACTATCAGGAGATCGCCCTCAAGGGCCAGAACCGGCCGTGGTTCATCCGCCACCTCGCCAGGAACGTCCGCGACGCGCTGGCCGGTCTCGACGTCGGCCCGGTGCAGCTGCCGATGGGGCGGCTCGAGGTCGCACTGGGTCCCACCGCCGACGTCCAAACCGCCCGGGAGCGGCTGCGCATGGTGTGCGGGCTGGCCAATTTCGCCGTCGCCGCCGTGGCTCCGCCCGACCTGGAGGCGATCACCGCCGCGGTGCTGCGCGACCTGCCGCGCGACCGCGCCGTGCCGAGCTTCCGCGTCGAGGTGCGGCGCGCGCACAAACAGTTCCCGATCGCGTCGCCCGAGGTGGAGCGCGCCGTCGGCAGCCGGGTCCAGGACGACACCGGCTGGCGGGTCGATCTGTCGAACCCCGCCTTCGTGGTCTGGGTCGAGATCGTGCCGAACCGTGCCTACTGCTACTTCGACAAGGAGCCCGGCGCCGGCGGCCTGCCGGTGGGCACCGGCGGCCGCGTCCTGGTGCTGCTGTCCGGCGGCATCGACTCGCCGGTGGCGGCGTGGCGGATGATCCGCCGCGGCTGTCACGCCACCTTCCTCCACTTCCACGGCCACCCGTTCACCACCCAGGCGTCCATCGACAAGGTGCGCGAGCTGGTGCGGCTCCTGGCGCCATATCAGCTCGGCGCGCACGTCATGTTCGTGCCGTTCGGCGAGCTGCAGCGCCAGGTGACGCTGACCGTGCCCGGGCCGATGCGGGTCGTGGTCTACCGCCGGCTGATGCTGCGCATCGCCGCGCGACTGGCCCGCACGGTGCACGCCCGGGCGCTCGTCACCGGCGAGGTCGTCGGCCAGGTGGCGTCGCAGACGCTCGACAACCTCGCCGTGGTCGGCGCCGCCACCGACCTGCTGACGCTCAGGCCGCTGGTCGGCACGGCCAAGGAGGACATCATGGCCGAGGCGGCGAGGCTCGGGTCGTATCCGGTCTCGATCCTGCCCGACGAGGACTGCTGCACGCTGTTCACGCCGCGACACCCGATGACCCGCGTCCGTCTTTCCGAGGTCGAGGCCGCCGAACGCGGGCTGCCGCTCGAGGCGATGATCGATGCCGCCACCGCGGCGCCGGCCATCGAGCGCGTCGAGTGGCCGGTGATAAGATAAAGGGCTGTTCGACGAGCCACGAGGACCGCACACATGGTGTTCACATCCGTCGCCGACCTCACTGCCGCCCTCGCCGGCGTCGCCGCCATCGACGGCGATCGCCTCACGGTCTCGTCGGCGCCGCCGGCGGCGCTGGTCGATCGGCTGGCGCACACCGCCGCCCTGGGCGCGACGCCCGAGATCAAGGGAACCGCCCGCTGGGTCATCCTGCACCTGGCGGCGGCCCAGGGCATCCGCTTCGCGTCGATTCACGACCTCTACATGGCGATGGGCCGTGGCGAGGCCGGCGGCTTCACGGTGCCGGCCATCAACGTCCGGGCCATGGCCTACGACACCGGCCGGGCGGTGATGCGCGCCGCCGTCGGCCTCGAGGCCGGGGCGTTCATCCTCGAAATCGCCCGCTCCGAGATCGGCTACACCGAGCAGCGGCCGCACGAATACGCGGCGATCATGGCTGCGGCGGCGCTGCGTGAGGGCTTCCGCGGCCCGCTGTTCCTGCAGGGCGATCACGTCCAGGTGGCGCTCAAGAAGTACGCCTCCCCCGACCGCGACAAGGAACTCGACACGCTGCGCGCCCTCATCCGCGAGGAGATTGCCGCCGGCTTCTACAACATCGACATCGACACCTCGACGCTGGTCGACCTCGACAAGCCGACGCTGGCCGAGCAGCAGGCCGTCAACTGCGAACTGGCGGCCGACTTCACCGCCTTCATCCGCCGCCACGAGCCGAAGGGCGTCACCGTCTCGGTGGGCGGCGAAATCGGCGAGGTCGGCGGCAAGAACTCGGACGTCCACGAGCTGCACGCGTTCATGCAGGGCTACAACCAGGCGCTGGCCGCCAAGGGCAAGGGTCTCGTCGGCATCAGCAAGATCAGTGTCCAGACCGGCACCGCGCACGGCGGGTTCGTCGGTCCCGACGGCAAGGTGAAGAGCGACGTCAAGATCGACCTCGACACGCTCCAGGAGCTGTCGCGGCTGGCCCGCGAGGAGTACGGCCTGGCCGGCGCGGTCCAGCACGGCGCCTCGACGCTCAGCCCCGACGCCTTCGACGCCTTCCCGCGGGTCGGCGCCTGCGAGATCCACCTCGCCACCAACTTCCAGAACATGGTCTACGACCATCCGGCCTTCCCGGCCGCGCTCAAGGACGAGATGTACGCGTGGGTCCGCGAGCACGCTCAGGAGGAACGAAAGGCCAAGGACACCGAGGAGCAGTTCCTCTACAAGGCCCGCAAGAAGGCCATCGGGCCGTTCAAGGCCCGGTTCTGGAACCTGCCCGACGACGTGCGCGCCGCCATCGGCGGCACCCTCGAGGAGCAGTTCGCGTTCCTGATGGGCAAGCTGCGCATCAACGGCACCGCTGCCGTCGTCGGCCGCCACGTCGGCACGCTCGGACCGGTGCTCGGCCTGGAGGCGTCGCGACAGGCGGCGGCCGGCACGATCACCCTGGAAGAGCGCAAGGCCGAAGGCCTCTCCGACTAGGCGCGTGAGCCGCTGGCTGGTCGCCGCCGGGGTGTCTGTCGCGGCGCTGGCTGCCGTCGATCTCGGCCGCGCCGGCTACTCACCCGACGAGGAGTTCACCGCCTACGCGGTGCGCGGCATCCACGCCCATGGCCTGCCGCTGCTGCCCTCCGGCCTGCTCTACGATCGCGGCCTCCTGTACTCGTACGCGGCCGCGGTGGTCGGCGGCGGCGACGCGCTGTGGCCGGCCCGGCTGCTGAGCCTCGCCAGCTCGCTGGCCGCGCTGGCCGTGCTCGCCGTCGAACTGCGGCGCTGGGCCGCCCCCGGAGCGGCTGCCGTGGCCGTCCTCGCCGCCGGCACGTCGCTGCCGTTCTGGGTCTCGGCGACCACCGCCCGTTTCTACGCGCCGTTCCTGCTCGGCTATCTCGGCGTGCTGATGCTCGCCCGGCGATTGTCGGTCTCGTGGCGGGCCCTGGTCCTGCTGGCGGCGGCCGCGGCGGCGACGCGCTGGACCCACGAGCTGGCCTTCACGCTGGTCGGGCCGCCGCTGGTCGCGGCGCTGTCGACCCGGGCGGGCGAGCGGCGCGGCTGGCTCTCCCGTGCGGTCGCCATCGCCGCGGGTCTGGCGGCAGGGCAGGCGGCGATCCTCGCCGTGCACGCGCTGGCCCCGCCGTCCAACGGCGACGTGATGGTGCGCCGCTTCTTCGTGTGGCAGGTGCTCAACCTCTTCGAGCGCCCGCCGCTCGACCTGGTGGCGGCCCTGCCGGCCACCGCCGGCCTGGGTGCGGCCACGGCGCTGGGGCTCGCCGCGGTGCGCGCCCGGGTGGACGTGGCCGGTGCGGCGCTGGTTGCAGCCGGCGGTGTCGCGGCGGCCCTGGGCCAGATCGCGCTGGCGCCGACGCTGGTCGTCGCCGCGCTGCCGCTGGCACCGGCGGGGGCGCGGCGCCTGGTCCCCGCCGCCGTCGCGGTGACGGCCGCCGGCGCCGGGCTGTGGATCGGGGCGCTGGTCGTCTCCGGCCGTCCGCTCGCCGCCGCCGCCGATCTCACCGTGCGCGTCGGCACCGTCTATCCCCTCGACATGCTCGCGCACCTGCTGCGCGAGACGCCGCTCACGCTCGCCGCCGTTCTTGCCGGCCTCGTCGCCCGCAGCGCCGGTCTGGGCCGTCCCTGGCGGCCGGAACAGCGCGCGCTCCACGGGCTGTGGATCGGCTGGGTGCTCTGGTTCGGCGTCATCGAATCGGGCATCACCGCGCGCTACCTGCTGCTGCCGGTGACCTTCATGCTGGCGGCCCTGGCCGTGGACCTGGCGGCGATCGTCGCGGCGACCGCGCTGCCGGTGCGCCGCGTCGCCGCCGTGCTGGGGGCCCTGGCGATCGTGGTCGTCACCCTCGAGGGGTGGGGTGGCGTGCCGACCCGGACGTCGCGGGCGGCGGCGGCCAGGCCGACGCTGCAGCTCGAGGACCTGCGGGCAGGGCTGCAGCCCGACGACCTGGTCGTCGGCCACGACGAGCTGGCGACGGTGTCGGTCGCCGGCCGCATCGACGCCTGGCTCGCCCTGGATCCGTTCTACCGCGAGCGCTTCGTCGTGATGCGCGGCGTCCAACCGACGGGCACCTACACCGGCGCGCCGGCCGCCTTCGACCTGGCGACGCTGCTGGAACGGGCGACGCGCGGCGAGCGCCGGCTGATGGTCGTGGACGTGCTCAAGGACCTGCCCGGCTTCGGCTCGACCGCCCAGCTCGTGCCGCGCCAGCTGGCCCGCGAAGACCTGCGCGCCGACGTCGTGGCCGAAGTGCCTGGCGCCCGTCTGCTCCACGTGCGGCCGGGCTCGACCGAGAGCCTGGCGGCGCGCTGACGACGCGCCCGCCGAACCGCCGCGGTGCTACCATGCGCCCTCGCAGGCGGCGCGGCCGTCGGGAGGATCAGATGACCAAGCGGATCACGATGCTCGTCGGCGCGGCGGCGGTCGTCGCCTCGGTGCTCGCGGCGCAGTCGCAGTCGCAGCCGCCGCAACCGCAACCCCGCCCGCCCGCCACCACGCCCAACGCCGACCCCTACGCGAACAACGCCAATCCGGGCGCCAGCAGCTTCCCGCTGGCCGCGCCGGCCGGCACCGACAGCCGCGCCCGCGAGACGGCTCCCGCCGGCGCCGTCAACACCGGGCGCTTCGACCCGGCCACCTGGAAGTACGGCGGGGCGTTCGATCCGCCGGCCGCCCGCCCGATCTGGAACCCGGTGAAGGTCAAGATGCAGCAGGGCGGCAAGGTCACCGGGGCGACGCTCTTCGGCTCCACCGATCCCAGCGTCTACTGCGCGATGGCCAACGCCGGCTACGACTTCATCTGGACCGAGATGCAGCACGACCAGCGCGACTGGCAGGCGGCGGCGCGGCTGTGGCGCACCTGCGCGCATGCCAAGGCGGTGCCCGGCGTCCGCATCGCCTACACCGACGAGCGCGAGATCCAGCACGCCCTCGATGCCGGCGCGCTGGTGCTGGTCGTGCCGACGGTGGACACCGCCGAAGAGGCCCGCGAGGTCGTCGACTGGACGTTCTTTCCGCCGCTCGGCCGGCGCAGCAACGGCGGCGGCCAGGCCTTCGACCCGGCGATGTGGGGCGGCGTGCCCGGCGGGTATCGCGCCACCGCCAACGACAACATCGTGCTGATCCTGATGATCGAGACGCTGGAGGGCCTGAAGAACGCCGAGGCGATCGCCAGGGTCCCCGGAGTGTCGGCGATCTTCGCCGCCAGCGGCGACCTGGCCAACTTCACCGGCTACCGCCAGGGCGATCCCGACTACGAGCGGGCGATCAACATCGTCCACGACGCGGCGCTGGCCGCCGGCGTCCGGCTGTGCGGTCCGTTCGCGTGGCGCGACCGGCCCGACTTCACCTGCTTCCAGAACGCCAGCGAGACGGCGCTCATCGCCCGTGGCGCGGCCGCCGAACTCGGCCCCCTCGCCAACACCCAGGGCAAGCCCACCGTCGGCCCCTACGCCGCGAAGTAGTCGCGGAGGGCTTCCCGCGTGCTGCGGAAGGCCAACGCGTCCCACGGCAGGTCGGCGGCGGCGAACATCCGGATCTCGGAGTTCTCGTCGTCGACCGCCAGCTCGCCGCCGATCCACGTCGCCCGGTAGACGATGACCACCGGGGTGCTGCCCGGATACGAGTAGATGCCGACCAGGTCGCCGAGGGCGACGTCGATCCCGGCTTCCTCGCGGGCTTCGCGGGCCGCCGCCAGCCGCACGTCCTCGCCGCGGTCGACGTAGCCGCCGGGGAACACCCACAGGCCGTAGCCGGGCTCGATGGCCCGCTTCACCAGAACGATCCGGCCGTCGGGCATGGCGATGATGGTCCCGACCGCCAGCTTCGGGTCGAGGTAGAAGACGAAGCCGCAGATCGGGCTGGTGCAGACCAGCCGCATCGGCTCGCCGGTCTTGAGCACCCGCGGCGCCAGCGGCTGGCCACAGACCGGGCAGAAACGGAACTCCGCCACCGCCGCTCCGTCAGGGCCGGCCGGCGGCCGCCGCCTCCTTGCCGCGCGCCAGATAGATGTCGCGCGCTTCCTTGAACTGCCCGAGCACGTGCGCCTTCTCCTTGTCGCTGCGCCAGCCCTTGTCGGCGGTGGCCATCGCCGTGAGCTTGTCGATCCACTTCACGAAGTACTCGGCCGACGCCTGGCTGCGAATCGGCTGGCCGCCGACCACGACGTAGATCGGGTTGGTGACCGCCATCGGCCGGGTGTTCTCGGTGGGGAACGTGCGCGGCGTGCCGATGGCCCGCAGGGAATACCAGCCGCTGGCCTTCACGTCGAGCGGCAGCTCGAAGCGGGCGTGCCGGCGGTCGCCGGTGAGCGGGATGGTGTGGACGACCTGTCCGTTGTGCACCAGCTCGAAGCGATCGAGCGGGACAATCGAGTCGAGCGTGCCGCTGAAGGCCACCCGGCCGCCGCCGGCGGCCAGCGTCACCTCTTCGCCCATGCCGGCGCCGTTGGCCGCGAACTGCAGCAGCGGGCCGTTGGTGACGAAGCCCCTGCCGGCGAGCAGGGCCCGCATCCACGAGTCCCAGGTGAACGGCTGGTCGCCGATGTGGAAGTAGCCGCGCGACACGCCGACCAGCTCGACGCGGTGGAGGCTCGAAATCGAGTCCTCGCCGCCGGTGACCGGCACCCGGAAGCCGTTGTTGAGGGCGTGGTACCAGACCGTGAGCGGCGCGTCACCGGCGCTCTGCGACCACAGTTCGTGATAGCTGAGCGCCTCGAGGGCGACGTCGACGGGGAAGCCCTTGGCGGTGCCGAGCGAGCCGGTCAACGGGTCGGCGTCGCCGTTGTAGGGGTGCACGTAGCTGCCGATGCCGCCCTGCTGCTTCGCGTAACGGAAGATGTCGGTGTTGGACGGGTAGAGGCTCTCGATGCCGGTGCCCTCGTAGCCGGTGACGAACGGCGAGACGAGGTGCTCCTTGAGGTTGAAGAGCGCGATGTGACCGTAGAACGGCGGCCGGTACTCCTGGCCGACGTGCATCAGGTAGTCGCCGCCCGACGCCGGGTGGTGGGCCTGGCCCGGCGTGTAGTGCTGGTAGTCGAGGATGCGGTTGTCCTTGTTGGCGATCTGCAGCGAGGTCATGTTCATGTCCTCCGCCCTCGCCATCAACAGCATGTTCTCCGGCGTATTGTGCAGGTTGCCGGCGTAGTTCATGTGTACGTGGTTGCTGCCCGACCGCCAGCCGCGGGCGCGGAAGTCGACCATCCGCGTGAGCCGCACCGTCACCTGCTCGTGGGCGCCGGCGGCGATGTCGAGGGTCGTCGTCACCGGCTCGTACTCGAAGCCCTTGGCGACGACGATCGTGAAGCGGCCGACCGGCACCTGCGTCGTGTAGTGCCCCGGAGTGTGGAACAGGTGGCGATTCAGCGTCGCCAGCCGTTCGTAGGAGTCGGCCGGCGTGTAGGGCTTGCCGTCGGCGGCGGTGTGATACACCCGGGCCGCTGTCTCCTCTCCCGTCAGGTCGTCGACGACCCGGACGGTCACCGTGCCCATCGGCCGTCTGTAGCGGCGCTCGGTGATCCACACCCGCTTCTGCTCGCCGCCCCACGCCTTCAGGAGCTTGAGCTGCGGCAGGCCTTCCTCGTTGGAGATGTAGGCGATCCACTCGCCGTCGGGCGACCAGCGCGGCAGGAAGTGGTCGTGCTCGCCGAAGGTGAGCTTGTAGGGCTCGCCGCCGACGGTCGGCAGGACGAAGAGCTCGGTGAACTGGCCGCCGAGGTGCGAGGCGTAGACCAGGCGCTTGCCGTCAGGGGACCACTGCGGCCGTGTGCGGTAGAGCGTCTCTTCCTTGTGGATCAGCTTCGCCCCCGGCGAGCCCATCACGTCGGCGCCAACCGGCACCCGCCAGATGCCGCCCGAGCCGAGCGGGATGCCGCGGTTGGAGACCAGCAGCAGCTCCGTGCCGTCGGGCGACCAGGCCGGCGAGATGTGGACGTCGATCGGGCTGAAGTAGAGCCGCTCGCGCCCGAAGTCGTGATCGGTGGTCACCTGGGTGACCGCGCCGGGCTTGCCGTCGGTGACCTCCATCACGAAGACGTTGAACCAGCCGTTGGGCGCCGTCGAGACGTAGGCGAGGCGCCGGCCGTCGGGCGACCACGCCGGCTCGAGGTTCACCTGAGTGCCCGTGGTCAGAGCCGTGGACGCGCCGGTGGCGAGGTTGACGACCTTGAGATTGATGCTGCGGCCGTCCTCGTCGGCCGTGTAGGCGAGCCAGCGGCTGTCGGGCGAGTACTCAGGCGACGACAGGTAGGCGGCCGGATCGTAGACCAGCTCGTGCGCCACCGTGCCGCCGACCTCGACGGTCCAGATCGAGCCGTCCATCGCGAAGGCGATCCGCCGGCCGTCGGGCGCCCACGACGGCCACCACGGCGTGCTGCTCGCCGCCGGCGGCAGGTAGTAGTTGTGCATGTAGTTGCCGCCCGTCTTGGCAGCCTGGTAGACCTGGGCGCCAGCCCCGTAGGCCCCGACCAGCACCGCGACGACGCAACCCCCCACCGACCGGACGGCACCTGTCATGACTTGTCTCCTCTGCGCCGGCGCGCGCGAACGGCGGAGAGTCTATCAGCAGGTGAGGCTGCGATCGGGCCCATCGGCAGGTCGCTCCGCCTCGCCGGCCACCACATAGCTCGGCCGCTGTCGTGTCGGCCGGTCAGGTGGACAGCCGGGGGCGACTCTGCTGTACTTGGCCGATGGCCATTCTCAAGGTCTCCCGGATGGGGCACCCGGTGCTGCGCCGCGCCGCCCGCGCCGTCGAACGCGGCGAGATCCGGGATCCGCGCTTCCAGAAGTTCGTCGACGACATGATCGAGACGATGCACGAGTACAACGGCGTCGGGCTGGCTGCGCCGCAGGTGCACGAGGGCCTGCGCGTGTTCGTGGCGATGCTCGACGGCGGCGAGGACGCGCAGGCCAGCGTGGTCATCAACCCGGTCGTCACCCCGGTCGACGACCGGATCGTCGAGGGGTGGGAAGGCTGCCTGAGCATCCCCGACGTCCGCGGGCGGGTGCCGCGGGCCGCGACGATCGTCGTTCGGGCGCTCGACCGCCAGGGGCGGACGGTCGAGATCGACGCCGCCGACTTTCCGGCCCGGGTCGTCCAGCACGAGACCGACCATCTCGACGGCATCCTGTTCCTCGACCGCATGACCTCGCTGCACTCGCTCACCTATCTCGACGAGTACGCCCGCTACCACGCCAAGGACGAGGACGACTGATCCCGCCGGCGCCGGCACCTCCCGGACCCCGCCCGCACCGCATGCGACTCCGTTTCTGGGCGCTCGTGGCGATCGCCGCGGCCGCCGCCGCCGGCTGGTGGCGCTGGCCGGCGCCGCCGCTCGACGCCACCACCGTGCCGGCGGTCGAGCACCCGGTGTTCAGCGAAGGCGCGGGGCCCGCGGTGCTGGTGGACAACGCCCACTGGAACGCCGCGACCAGCGTCCGCGGCCTGGCCGGCTTCGCCGAGCTGCTGCGCCGCGACGGCTACCGCGTGCTCCCCGACGGCAACGCCACGCGTGCCGAGATGCTCGCCGACGCCCGGATCGCCGTCGTCGCCAACCCGCTCGGGCTGAGCGGGGTGCTGCGCGCGCTGGCCGGCAACCTCGGACTGCCGCCGATCACCGCCCTCGACGACGAGGCGCTGTGGCTGCAGGAGATGGAGACGACCATCCAGTGGGTGGAGAACGGCGGCGCGCTGCTGGTGGCGGTGGACGAGGGGCCGCCGGCGCGGGCGGTGCGCGGCCTGACCTCGCGGCTGGGCGTGCAGGTCGGCGACGGCGTGGCGATCGACCTCGGGCACTCGGAGCCGCTGGCGCCCGACCGCCTGGTCTTCTCGCGCGAAAACGGCCTCATCGGCACCCACCCGATCGTCGACGGTGGCGCCGACCGCCAGGCGGTCAACCGCCTGGTCAGCGTCGGCGGGCCATCGCTGTCCGGGCCGGAGGGCAGCGTGGCGCTGCTCGTCCTCAGCCCATCCGCCGTCGAGGTGCCACGGCTCGGCGTCTCGCCGGCGGCGGGCACGCTGGTCCCCGGCCGGGCCCGGGCGGTGGCGTTCACGCGCGGCCGCGGCCGCGTCGTCGTCGTCGCCGACACCGCGCTCGTCACCGGACTGGTGGACGGCGACGGCCGGCCCTACGGACTCGGGGCGGATGGCACGCAGGCGGATCGGTTCGCGCGGGGCGTGATGCGCTGGCTGGCCCGACTCGACTGAGTGCCGCCGCCGTCGTTCCGGCAACCAACCCGCCCGACGCACCCGGCCGGCCGCCAGCCGCTAAGATGATGCCCGTGCCCTCCGTGTCCCTGGCGACCGACGCCCCGCGCGTCACCCTGCGCAGCGCGCCGGCCGTGCCCTACGACGGCGCCATCGCCGCCGCCCGCACCTGCTACTCGCCGCGGGTCATCGGCACCACCGAGATCACCGACAAGCAGCGCGACTCGATCGGGCCGCTGACGTTCGTGGGCGGCCACCACACGGTGTTCCAGCACGCTCACTTCGAGTTCGGGCTCGAGAACATCTCGCGCCAGTTCGTGTGGAGCGTCCTGCACGCCTACCCGTTCTACAACTCCGAGCAGAGCAGCCAGCGCTACGTGAAGCTCAAGGAGCCGCGCGCCTTCGTGCCGCCGCTCGACGGCGAGGCGCGGCGCGTCTACGAGCAGGCGGTGCTGGCGGCCTGGGACTACTACGCCGAACTGTCGGCGCTGCTCAAGGACGACGCGTGGGCCATCCTCAAGGACCTGCGCTATCTGCGCCCGACCAACGCGCCAGAGCGCCACAAGGCGGTCGAGCGCGAGGCCGAGAAGAAGGCCATCGAGACCGCCCGCTACGTGATCCCGCTGGGCGCGTTCACCTCGATGGTGCACACCGTGTCCGGGCTGGTGCTGCACCGTCTGCACCGGATGCTGAACGCCGGCGACACGCCCTACGAGGCGCGGCTGGTCATCGCTGCCATGGTGGACCTGGTGAAGGCTGCCGATCCCCTGTTCTTCGAGAAGGTCGGGCTCGACACCCTGGACGAGGCCGCCCTGCCCGAGGCGGCGTTCCCCAGGCCTAAGGCCGGCGGCGATGCCTTCGCCGCCGCCTTCGACGCCCGCCTCGCCGGCCGCGTCTCGCGGCTGCGCGACTGGTCGTCGGATGCCGAGGGCGTCGTCGCCGACGCGGTCCGCGCCACCTTCGGGCTGTCGCCCGCGGAGCTCGACGACGACGAGGCCATCGACCGGGTGATGAACCCGGCCCGCAATCTCTACCGCGTCGACATGCTGAACGTCTCGCACCACTCGCCGATGATGCGGGCGCTGCACCATCCGTCGTACGTGTTCGAGAAGAAGCTGAGCCACACCGCCGACTCGCAGGACCAGCGTCATCGCATGGTGCCGGCGTCGCGGCCGCTGATGACCTTCGCCGACACGTCGCGGCCCGACGTGGTGACGCCGCGGCTGATCCGCCAGAACCCGCGGGCGCTGGAGGTCTTCGGGCGCGCGGTGGCGGCGGCGTGGACGGCCAAGAACCGGCTGCTGCAGCTCGGTGCGCCGCTCGAGTACGCCCTCTACGTGCTGCCCAACGCCGTCGCGCTGCGGCTGGTCGAATCGGGCAGCTTCCTGGCGCTCCAGCACAAGTGGACGCTGCGGACCTGCTTCAACGCCCAGGAGGAGATCTACCTGGCGTCGATGGACGAGGTCGCGCAGGTGCGCGAGGTGCACCCGCGGCTGGCGCGGTTCCTCGGGCCGCCGTGCGTGCTGCGCAACAAGGTGGCGTCGCCGCGCTGCACCGAGGGCACGCATTTCTGCGGGGTGCCGGTGTGGAACAGCTTCCCGGACGCGGTGCGGCGGCTCTGACGAGGCGTTGGTGCGTGCTTCGCTGGTGGTGACGTCGGGGCGAGCCGCCGGTGCAGCCCTCGCGGCTCACGCTTCGGTCCGGGCTGCCAGGAAGGCACGACCTGGCGCTGGGCCAGTCCGGCAAAGCGCCCGGTCCTCAGATTTCGCCGCGACGGCTGCCCCGACGTCTCACCCCGACGGCCGCCCCGACGTCTCGTCCCGGCGGCATCGGTGATGGCCTGGATCGCCCACCTCTACACCGCGCTCGGCGCCGGCACGGCGCTGGCGGCCACGCTGGCGACGTTCGCCGGCGACATCCGCGCGGCGTTCCTGTGGCTGACGCTGGCGGTGTTCATCGACTCGACCGATGGCGTGCTGGCCCGGGCGCTGCGCGTCAAGGAGCGGCTGCCGTGGTTCAGCGGCGAGACGCTGGACAACGTCGTCGACTACCTGACCTACGTCTTCGTCCCGGTGGTCATCATCCTGCGCGCCGGGCTGCTGCCGCCGCCGCTGGCGCCGTGGCTGGCCACGGCGGTGCTGGTGGCCAGCGGCTACGGCTTCAGCCGCGACGACGCCAAGGTGGCGACCACCGACCACTACTTCACGGGCTTTCCGTCCTACTGGAACATCGTGGCGTTGTACCTGTTCGCATGGCGGCTGCCGCCGTGGCTCAACGCAACGGTCCTGGCCGGGCTGGTCGTGCTGGTCTTCGTCCCGCTCCGCTACGTCTACCCGTCACGCACGCGGGCGTGGCGGCCGGCGACCCTCCTGCTCGGCACCACGTGGGCGGTATTCACGGCGGTGGTCGTCTGGCGGCTGCCCGCCGTGGACGGGCCGTGGCTGCCGCTGTCGCTGATCTTCCCCGTCTACTACGCCGCGTTGTCGGTGTGGCTGACGATGCGCGAGCGTGCGGCTGCGCCATGAGTCGCCTGCCGCAGACGGGCACGAGATCAGAACTCCGCTCTGACCCTCCAGACTCCCCATTGTCAGGTGATACGAGCCGCACCTTGGCCGTTCGGCTTGTCGTCATCGGTTTGCTGGCGCTGTCCGGTACTCGTTGCGCACGCGAAGTCGGTCCAGTGCCGGCAGCTGAGCTCGTTGGCCGGTGGACCATTTCGCCAGGGGCAGCGAGCGTGCTGGGCAAGAGGGGATTCGCTCGCAGGGGCGAGGACGAGCACGAGATCGTGCTTCTGGCGTCTGGCGGATGCGAGTTCAGGTCGTACTGGGTATTCAACGACGACAGCGACGACAAGGAAGCCGACTACCTGGATGGAAGCAGGTCGTGCATGTGGGAGCCCGAGAAGGCGTGGGCAGGTGTTCTTCGCGGCAGCAACGTAGTTGGCGGCGTCAGGGTCGTGGTCGAGTGGCCGCAAGTGCGGGCGTCCGATCAGCCACGATTCGCGGTGACGTCGTTTGCCGTTGAGCGGCGAGATGGCGAATTGGCTCTAGTCGCCAGGTTTGGCGAAGCCGGTAAAGCCGGCATCGTAGACTTTGTCCGGCGACCATAGTTGCGCGGCCTTGAGGACAAGCGCAGGGATTGCGGGCCGCTGACGCCGGCGGCGCCACGACGGATGCCGCGCCGGCCGCGGTACCGGTAGTATGAAGTGATGAGTCGCGATCCCGAGGCCGTCGTCATCTACGGCAAGAACACCTGACCCTACACCCTGGCCGCCCGTGAGGCGTATGCCGCGAAGGGCCCGGTGACCTACCTCGACGTCCGTGCCGACGCGATGCACCTTGCACGGATGCTGCAGCTCAGCGGCGGCAAGCGCCGGGTGCCGGTGATCGTCGAGGGCGGCCGGGTGACGATCGGCTACGGCGGCACGTGAGGGGTGTGATTCACGGCCGCCGGGTGCGGCCGTAAGTCGTCGCTTGCAGGCCGCGGTGAACGTCCTCCCCCTCCACGCCGGCAACCCCGGCCCGATGACCGGTGGCGGCAACTGGACGTGGCTCCTCCCCGGCCCGTCGCCGCTGCTGGTGGACGCCGGCGTCGGCCACGTCGCGCATCTCGACGCCATCGCCGATCGTGCCGCCGCCGGCCCGGCCCTCGTCGTGGTGACGCACATCCACCCGGACCACGCCGCCGGTGCCACAGCCATCAGCGCCCGCTGGCCGGCGAGCCGCTTCGCCAAGTGGCCCTGGGTCGAACACGATGGCCGGATCGGCGTGGCCTGGGAGCCGCTCGCCGCCGGCCAGCGGATCGACTCGGCCGAGGGCCCGCTCGAGGTCGTTCACACCCCCGGCCACTCGCCCGATCACGTGGCGCTCTGGCACGCGGCGTCGCGCACGGTCTTCACCGGCGACCTGCTGGTGCAGGGCAGCACGGTGGTGATCCCGGCTTCGCACGGCGGCTCGCTCACCGACTACCTGGCGTCGCTGGCGCGAGTCGCCGCCCTCGAACCGGCACGGGCGCTGCCGGCGCACGGTCCGATCATCGACGATCCGCTGGCGCTCATCGCCCGCTACGTCGAGCATCGCCGGCGGCGTGAACAGCAGGTGCTGGCGGCGCTCGGCTCCAGCCCGACGGGCCTGGCGGCGCTGGTCGCCCACATCTACGCCGGGCTGGCCGCCGCGCTGCTGCCACAGGCGCGCGACAGCGTCCTCGCCCACCTGGTCAAGCTCGAGCGCGACGGCGTCGTCGTCGGCGGCGACGACGGCTGGCGGCTGCGCTGACGCCGTCGTCGGCGCAGTGGTACAGTGAGTCGTCTCACGCCGCGTCGGCCGGGCGAGCCGGCCCGCGCCGGAGACCAGACCCATGGACAAGATCGTCGATCACATCAACGTCAATCGCGACCGCTACGTCGAGCAGCTCAAGGAGTACCTCGCCATCCCGAGCATCTCGGCGCTGCCGGCGCACGCCGCCGACGTCCGCCGCTGTGCCGAGTGGACCGCCGCCGAACTGACCCGTATCGGCATGAAGGACGCGCGCCTCATCGAGACGCCCGGGCACCCGGTGGTCTACGCCGAGTGGCTCGAGGCCGCCGGAGCACCGACCATCCTCTTCTACGGCCACTACGACGTGCAGCCGGTGGATCCGCTGGAGCTGTGGACGTCGCCGCCCTTCGAGGCGACGGTCCGCGACGGCGAGCTCTACGCCCGCGGCGCGGTGGACGACAAGGGCCAGGTCTTCATGCACATGAAGGCCATCGAGGCCCATCTGTCCCAGACCGGACGCCTGCCGGTCAACATCAAGGTGCTGCTCGAGGGCGAGGAGGAGGTCGGCAGCGCCAACCTCGACGCCTTCGTCGCTGCCAACACGGCGATGCTCGCCGCCGATGTCGTCGTCATCAGCGACTCGCCGATGTTCGATCGCGGCATCCCGTCGATCTGCTACGGCCTGCGTGGGTTGGCCTACTTCCAGATCGACGTCCGCGGCAGCAAGTCGGACCTCCACTCGGGCTCGTTCGGCGGCGCGGTGGTCAACCCGGCGATGGCCCTGGCCCAGGTGCTGGCGCAGATGAAGGACAAGGGCGGACGGATCAAGATCCCCGGCTTCTACGACGACGTCGTCGAACTGCGGCCCGAGGAGCGGGCCGAGTTCGCCAAGCTGCCGTTCAACGAGCGCAAGTACCGCCAGGAACTCGGGGTGCCGAAGCTCTTCGGGGAATCGGGCTACACGACGCTCGAGCGGGTGTGGGCGCGACCGACCTTCGAGGTGAACGGCCTGCTCTCGGGCTTCACCGGCGAGGGCGCCAAGACCGTCCTGCCGGCGGTGGCGATGGCCAAGGTCAGCATGCGGCTGGTGCCGAACCAGGATCCCGGGAAGATCGGCGACCTGTTCGAGGCCCACCTGGCCAAGGTCATGCCCAAGTCGGTCACCTACTCGCTGACCCGCATGCACGGCGGCAAGCCGTGGATGACGGCCTTCGACAACCAGTACGTGCAGGCGGCCGGCCGGGCCATCGAACGCGGGTTCGGCAAGAAGCCGGTGTTCAACCGGGAGGGCGGCTCGATCCCCGTCGTCGCCACCTTCCAGGAGGAACTCGGCCTGCCGTGCGTGCTGTTCGGCGTCGGCCTGCCCGACGAGAACGCCCACGCGCCCGACGAGAAGATCGACCTCGGCAACTTCCACAACGGCGTCATCGCCGCGGCGGCGCTCTACGAGGAGATCGGCGGACTGCGCTAGCGCCGTCCGCCGCCGCGGCCGCCGTGCGCGCGCTCGCCGCCGCCCTCGATCGTTTCTACGGGCCGCTGGCCCCGCCGCCGCGCGATCTCTTCGGGTTCGTCGCCTGGGAGATCGTGTCCGCGCGAACGCTTCCGGCCCGTCGCGACATCGGCTGGGCGGCGTTGAAGCGGCTGCCGGCGCTGACCCCCGATGCCCTGTTCCGGGCCGCGAAGACCGACCTGCTGCAGGCGCTGGCGATGCTGCCGGGGCGCGACGAGCGGATCGACGAGCTGCGCGCGGCGAGCGGCCACATGCGCCGGCATCGTGATCTGGAGGCGGTCATCAGCGGTCCGCTGCGCGGCGCCGTGCGGGCACTGGCCGACGTGCCGGGCCTGACCCCGTCGGCCCGGGTACGCGCCCTGCTCGTCGTCGGCGGCCACTACGTGTCGCCGGTGGACGAGGGCATCGTTCGCGTCGTCGCCCGGCTCGACGGGCTGACCCACCCGCGGCCGCGCGGACTCCGTCGCCTGACCCGCAGCCGGCTGGGCGCCGGCTGCGCCGGCGACCTCGAGCAGCTGCGCCACGTCACGCTGGTGCTGGGGCACCACGCCGGCCACGCCTGCGCCGAGACCGCCCCGCACTGCGGCGTCTGCCCGCTGGCAACCGGCTGCCGCTTCGCCGGTGCCGCCGCCTGACGCCGCCGCTGCCACCGCCGCCGGCGGCCGAGGCCGCCGGTCAGTTGAACGACGCGACCCGCCGGCGCAGCGCCTTGACGTGGTCCCACACCTGCGTGGTCTCCTCGCGGGCGTCGTCGCTCTTGTCGGTCAGGGCGAGCAGCCGCAGGTACTCCTCGAGGTCGCGCAGCGCTGCGGCGTAGTCGTGCAGGTGGTAGGACAGCAGCCCGCGGTCGCGCAGCTCCTGCAACGACGACGGCGACAGCTCCAGCAGCGTGTGCGTCACCAGCCGGGCCTGCGGAAACGACCGGTTCTCCACGTAGAGCCGCTTCAGGTTCACCAGCATACGGACCAGCACCTGGCGTTTGGTGGCGGCCGCCAGCAACTCGGGCGTGAACGCGGTGTCGTCGCCGTGACGGGCGAGCAACCCGCGGCAGTCGGGCTCGGTGAGGATCGCGCCGTCGTGGAACGGATCGACCACCAGCCCGTCGGCGGCGTCGGCGTCCGGGTAGACCCGGACCAGGAAGTGGCCCGGGAAGTTGATGCCGTCGGCGCGGACGCCGGCGCGGCGCGCCACCTCCAGGTAGACCACGGCGAGCGTGATCGGGATGCCGGTGCGCAGCTCGAGCACCTGGTTCAGGCAGCTGTTGCGCACGTCGCTGTAGCGCTCGCGGTTGCCGCGGAACCCGCGCTCCCCGTACAGCACGTGGTTGATGGCCTCGACCCTGGTGTGGAGCGGGCCGTCGGCGCCGGCCGCCTGCGCCACCCGATCGAGCGCCGCAGCGCCCAGCTCGTCGAGGACCTGCAGGTAGCGATTGCGATCCAGCCGCGGATACTCGATGGTGGCGATGAGCAGCGCCCCGGGGGCCAGGTCGGTGCTGGCGTCGTCGGCGATGGCGTCGAGGGCCGCCGCGAGGGTCGAAGGCGCCGGCAGCATCTATCCGCCGCAGAGGCGGTCGAGCGCGTCCAGGGACAGCGCGCCCAGGCCGCTGACGACCAGTTCGGCATGCGGGGCGAGCGCATCGGCGGGGTAGCTGCTGGTGACGGCCACGGTGCGCAGCCCGGCCGCCCGCGCCGACTCGAGCCCCCACCGCGAGTCTTCGACGGCGACCGTGCGTCGACCCTCGAGCGCGCGGCCGGTGGCGGCGCTCAGGCGGGCGAACGCCTCCAGGTAGGGATCGGGTGCCGGCTTGGACTGCGCGGTTTGATCCGCGCCGACGACCGCCAGCACGAGGTCGCGCAGGCCGGCGGCGGTCAGGACGTGCTCGATCTCGTGGGTCAGCGCGCCGGAGGCGATGCCCACGGGCACCGCCGCCGCCGCCTGGCGGATGAAGGCGGCCACGCCCGGGAAGAGCAGATCGCCCGCGGCCGCCAGCGCGTCGTAGCGACTGGCCTTGTCGCGGCAGAGTCGTTCCAGGGCGGCGTCGTCGAGACTCCGGCCGTGGTCGGCGGCGAGCGTCGTGAACACGCCGCGGTCGTCGAAGCCGAGGTAGCGCTCGTAGTACGACTCGCGGGTCAGCGGCAGGTCGGTCCCGGTCAGCACGTCCTGCATCGCCTGCAGGTGCAGGCCTTCGCTGTTGGCGACGACGCCGTCGAAGTCGAGGATGATCGCGTGCAGAGGTCGGCTCATCGGGTCGGCGCGAGCGTGTCGGCGGCGCGCAGGCGCTCTCCGGCGCGCACCGGGGTCTTCAGACGGTTCTCCGCCGGCGGGAACGGGCAGTCGTAGTCCGCGTTGTAGTAGCAGTAGGGGTGGTAGGCGAGGTTGAAGTCCACCACGTAGACGCCGCTCGACTGCGGGTCGATGTCCATGTAGCGCCCGGCCTGGTAGGTCTCGGTGCCGCTGGTCAGGTCGCTGAACGGCACGAAGAGCCTCGACACCTCGGCCCCGGCCTCGACAAACGCCGTCAGCTTCTGCGGGGCGCCCTTCAGGGTGAACTCGAGGACGCCGACACGCTCCATCTCGCGCAGCTTGCCGGTCGAGGTCGGCATGACCAGCCGGGTCCGCTCGTCGAGCAGCGCCAGCCGGGCGGGCGGCGCGTAGTCGGGATCGACGTCGAAGTAGGCCAGCGGCAGGAAGATCTCGCGGTCGGCCGGCCTGACCGGCGAGTCGCTGCCCGAGCGGAAGAACTCGTCCTTCTGCACCCGCTCGTCGCCGATGCGGCGCAGGTAGGCGGCATCGGGCGACTCCTGCGGGCCGCAGCCGACGGCGCCGGCGAGCGTCGACACGGCGACCAGCGCGCTGGCGAGAAGCGTGGGACGCACGACTTCAGTGTGCCACAGAGGTTCGCGCTACGGGTCGAAGGCGGCGACGGGATCGCGGCCGAGCCGGCGCATCATGCGAATGGGTAGGCGCCGCGGGTCACGGCGGCGTCGGCCACCAGGCGGCGGGCGATCACCAGATTGGCCGGCGTCAGCTTGAGCAGGCGCCGCAGGGCCGCCAGGTGGACCCGCAGGGTGTCGCCGTCGGCCAGGGCGGCCAGCGCCTGCCGGGCCGACTGCTCGACTCTGCCGGCGGCTTCGTGCACGACGGCGGTGGCCGCGGCGGCGTGGAGCGCGGCATCGGCGTCGCCGGCGGCAGCCTGGGCCCGCAGCACGGCGCTCTCGGCGACGTAGGCATCGATGACCAGATCGGCCAGATGCATCAGCACCTCCTGCTCGTCCTGGAGCTGCTCGCCGTGGCGCTGCATGGCCACGCCGGCCACCAGCAGCACCACCTTCTTGAAGGCCGTCGCCGCCCGCGCTTCGGCCGCCAGCCGGCCGTCGTCCTCGTGCATCGCCGGCGGCCCGATGATCTCGGTCTGCAGCGCCGTCGCCGCCGCGATGAGCGGCAGGTCGCCCTTGACCGCCCGCTTCATCAGCATGCCGGGGATGAGCAGGCGGTTGATCTCGTTGGTGCCTTCGAAGATGCGGTTGACCCGGGCGTCGCGATAACGGCGCTCGATCGGGTAGTCGGCCACGAAGCCGTTGCCGCCGAAGATCTGCAGGGCCTCGTCGATCACGAAGTCGACCGTCTCGCTGCCGTAGACCTTGGCGATCGACGCCTCGACGGCGAATTCCTCGAGCGCCTGCAGCGTGGCCGTGGCCGAGCCGCCGGTGGCCGCGACGCGCTGGTCGATGAGGCCGGCGGTCCGGTACATCAGGCTTTCGAGGGCGTAGGTCCGGGCAGTCATCTCGCCGAGCTTGTGGCGGATGGCGCCGAAGGTCGCGATCGCCACGCCGAACTGCTTGCGGGTCGTGGCGTACCTGGCGGCGTCGCCGACGCTTTGCCGGGCGCCGCCGAGCACCATCGCCCCGAGCTTGAAGCGGCCGAAGTTGAGGACGTTGAAGGCGACCTTGTGGCCCTTGCCGATCGCGCCGAGCACGGCGTCGGCCGGCACCGTCACGTCCTGCAGGATCACCGGCGTCGTCGACGAGCCGTGGAGGCCCATCTTGTGCTCCTCCTTGCCCGAGCTGACGCCGGGCCAGGCCCGCTCGACCAGGAACGCCGTGAAGTGCTCGCCGTCGACCTTGGCGAAGACGACGTAGACGTCGGCGAAGCCGCCGTTGGTGATCCACATCTTCTCGCCCGACAGGACGAAGCTGCCGTCGGGCTGGCGGACGGCGCGGGCCTTGGCGCCCAGGGCGTCGGAGCCGGAGCCGGATTCGCTTAGGCAGTAGGCGCCGACCAGTTCGCCGCTGACCAGACCGGGCAGGTAGCGCTGCTTCTGCGCCTCGGTGCCGAACATGTAGACCGGCAGCACGGTGAGGTTGGCCTGGGCGCCGAAGGTGACGGCGAACGACGCGCTCCTCGCCATCTGTTCGCTGACGATCATCGTCGACACCTTGTCGAGCTCGACGCCGCCGTACTCGTCCGGCACGTTGGTGCCGAGCAGGCCCAGCCCGCCGCACTTCTTCAGCAGCTCGCGGTTGAGCGCCCAGTCCTTCTGCTCGAGCCGGTCGAGCGCCGGCAGCACCTCCTGGTCCATGAACTCGGCCGCCGTCTGCTCGATCAGCCGGTGTTCGTCGCTGACCCGCTCACGGGTCATCGTCGTGGCGGGATCCGCCGCCGCGACCAGCCACTCCCCACCCTTCGCCGTCTGCGTCGTCGCTGTCGTCATCGCGTCCTTCGACTTCCTGGCCGCTAGCCGCTGGCCCCTAGCCGCTGTGAGCGAGCGTCTCGAGAATCACAGACGCTCGAAGATCCCCGCCGCCCCCATGCCGCCGCCCACGCACATGGTGACCAGGCCATAGCGCCCGCCGCGGCGTCGCAGCTCGTGGACGACCGAGGTGGCCATCCGCGCCCCCGTGCAGCCCAGCGGATGGCCGAGCGCGATGGCGCCGCCGTTCACGTTCAGCTGTTCGCCGTCGATGTCCAGCTCGGCGAGGCAGGCCAGGACCTGGGCAGCGAAGGCCTCGTTCAGTTCCACGAGATCCAGGTCGTCGAGCGTCAGGCCGGTCAGCCGCAGCACCTTCCGGACCGCCGGCACCGGGCCGATGCCGAAGAGCTCCGGAGCGACGCCGGCCACGGCGTAGCCGACGAAGCGGGCCAGCGGCGTCAGCCCGCGATCCCGCGCGTAGCGGCCCGAGGTCAGCACCAGCGCGGCGGCCCCGTCGCTGGTCTGCGAGGAGTTGCCGGCCGTGACCGTGCCGGCGGCGTGAAACGCCGGTGTGAGAGCGGCCAGCGCCGCCGCCGACGTGTCGCGCCGCGGGCCCTCGTCGCGGCTCACGACCAGCTCGCGCGTCACCGGCACGCCGGCCGGATCGGCCTCGGTGCGGCGCGTGGTCACCGCGACGATCTCGTCGGCGAAGCGGCCGGCATCGGCCGCCGCCACGGCCCGCTGGTGCGAGCGCAGCGCAAACGCGTCCTGCGCCTCGCGCGAGATCTTCGACTGGCGGGCGTGGTTCTCGGCGACCAGGCCGGTGCTCAGATAGACGTCCGGGTAGTCGTCGACCAGCCCGGGGTTCGGGGCGACGGTGTGTCCGCCCATCGGGATGAGGCTCATCGACTCGGTGCCGCCGGCGACCACGACTTCGGCCTGGCCGAGCATGATCCGCTCGGCGCCGCCGGCGATGGCCTGCAGGCCCGAGGAGCAGAAGCGGTTGACCGTCACCGCCGCGGCCGACACCGGCAGGCCGGCGCGCAGGCTGGCGATCCGCGCCACGTTCAGGCCCTGCTCGGCCTCGGGCATCGCGCAGCCGAGGATGACGTCGTCGACGTCGGCGGGGTCGACGCCGGGCGCCCGGCGCATCGCTTCGGCGATGGCCGCCGCGGCCAGTTCGTCGGGTCGTGTGAAACGGAACGCGCCCTTGGGGGCCTTGCCGACCGGGGTGCGGACCGCGGCGACGATGACGGCATCCTGCATGCGATGGCTCCTTCCCGTCAGGCCGGCCAGTCGGCGAGCAGATCCTCGACGGCGTCGCCGACGAGCGTGGTCTTGCCCTCGAAGAGATGGTTGGCGTCCTCGATGAGCACCAGCTCCTTGGGATCGGCCATCGTCGCGTAGAAGGCGCGGATCGCCTTGGCGCTGATGAGTTCGTCCTCGGCACCGTGGACGAGGAACTTCGGCTTGGGGCTGGCGGCGACGGTCGAGAAGTCGTAGCGATCCACCGGTGGGGCGACGGCCAGCAGCAGCGAAACCCGCGGATCGGCGGCGCCCACGGTCAGCGCGATCCACGACCCGAACGACATCCCGGCCGCCCACAGCGGCAGCCCGGCGAAGCGCGCTGCGGCGAAGGCGAGCGCGGCCCGGAAGTCGTCCTGCTCGCCGGGCCCGGCATCGAAGGTGCCGGCGCTGGCGCCGACGCCGCGGAAGTTGATGCGCAGCGCCGCGACGCCGACCCGGGTGAGCGCCTTGGCGGTCTGGTAGAGCGCCTTGGTGTGCATGGTGCCGCCGTGGAGCGGATGCGGATGGCCGCAGACGGCGACGGCCCGCGGCGGGCCTTCGGGCAGGTCGAGGCGGGCTTCGAGCGGCCCGGCAGGGCCGGTGATCTCACGGAGGAACTCGGTAGGCACGGACGACGCGACTCCTGCGCTCATGCGCTGCGGGCTTCGGGGCGATCGGCGGGCAGGCCGGCGATGAAGCCGCCGACCAGCGCCGCGAACTCCCGCGCCTTGGTGATGGTGCCGGCATGGCCGGTGTGGAGCATGGTGACGGCCGTGGCGTGCGGCAGCCAGGTCAGGTACTCGGCGGTCTGCCGCGGCGGCACGACGCGCTCGAGCGCGTCCTCACCGGTGACGACCAGGGCCGGGACCGGCACCGGCCGATCGACGGCGAACGCCGCCCGCTGCAGCCAGTCGAGGCGGCGGGCCATGCGCGCCGCGGCGGGCGGCGCGCCGACCACGCGCAGCCCCTGCGCCACGGCGAAGCGCAGGCGCTCACCGGGACGCGGGAACGCTGCCTTCAGCTCGGGATAGGCACGCAGCGGCCCGCCCAGCCAGAACGCCGGCGCCAGCAGACGCGGCGCGCGCAGGTAACGGCGGACGCGCGCATCGGGTGTCCACGTCGGTGGCGGCGCCGAGGCCACCACGACGCCGGCGATCCGCTCGGGATGGCGGGCGGCGTACTCGGCGGCCACCAGGCCGCCGTAGGAGACCCCGACCAGCACCGGACGCTCGACGTGGGTGGCCGCCAGCACGTCGTCCAGTTGCGAGAGGTAGTTCTCGAAGCCGCGGTCGCCGGCCCAGGTGAAGCCGCTCGACGGCTCGTCGCAGAGCGAGTAGGTGATGGCGCGCCCGTGCGCCGACAGCGCCTCCACGGTCGGCGCCATCCACTCCCAGCGCCCCTGGATGCCCGGCACGACCACGATCGGCGTCCCCTGCCCGCGTTCGACGATGCCCGGCATGCTCAGTTCCTCAGCGGCTTGCCGGTGGTCAGGGTGTGCTGGATCCGGGCCAGTGTCTTGGCTTCGCCCAGCAGGGCCAGGAACGCCTCGCGCTCGAGGTCGAGGAAGTGCTGTTCGCTGATCGTCGTCCGGTGCGCGACCGCGCCGCCGGCGAAGAGCGTGGCCAGGATGCGGCCGATGTGCGCGTCGTGATCGGTGGCCCGCCCGGCCCGCCACGCCAGGTGCACGCCCAGCTTCAGTGCCGCAGCCAGCGACTCGCCGCCGACCGGAATCGCGGTGCGCGGCGCCGGTGGCCGGTAGCCGGCGTCGGCGCGGGCGAGCGCCACCGCCTTGGCGTCGGCGATCAGCCGTTCGCGGTTCATGCTGAACGAGTCGGTCGCGGCCAGATAGCCCAGGCGCACCGCGTCGGGGCCGCTCGCCGAGACCTTGGCGAGCGCCACCGTTTCGAACGCCGCCTGGACGTAGGGCAGCGGGTCGGCGTCGGACGGCACCCGCGCCATCGCCCGCGCGGTCATCTCCTTGGAGCCGCCGCCGGCGGGAATCAGTCCCACGCCGACTTCGACCAGGCCCATGTAGGTCTCCCCGGCGGCGTGCACCCGGTCGGCGTGCAAGGCGACCTCGCAGCCGCCGCCGAGCGCAAGGCCGCCCGGCGCGACCACCACCGGCACCTCGCTGTAGCGCAGCGCCAGTACCGCGTTCTGGAAGGCACGCACCATCCGGTCGAGCTCGTCCCAGTTGCCTTCCTGGGCCTCGAGCAGCACCAGCATCAGGTTGGCGCCGGCCGAGAAGTTGGTCGCCTCGTTGCCGACGACCAGCGCCCGGTAGCTGCGCGCCGCCTCGCGAACCCCCTGCTCGAGCATCGCGATGGCTTCACCGCCGATCGCGTTCATCTTCGAGTGGAACTCCACCGCCAGCACGCCGTCGCCGAGATCGACGAGGCTGGCGCCGCTGTTGCCGGCGACGACGCCCCCGGAGGTGCGGGCCTGGTGCAGCACCAGCCGGCCCGGTCCGGCCGGCGGCAGGGGCGCCGCGCGCAGGCGGTTCTTCCCGGCGGCCAGTGCGTCGGCGAGCAGGGGCGGCGTCGCGGTGTCGCCGCCGGCGGCGACGACCTCGGCGATGCCGATGGCGTCGATGAGCTCGAAGGGACCGAGCTCCCAGCCGAAGCCCCAGCGCATCACCCGATCGACGTCGTCGATCGAGTGGGCGATGTCGCCGGCGACCCGCGCCACGTAGAGCAGCGTCGGCGCCAGGGTGTCGCGCAGGAACTGGCCGACCCGATCGCCGCCCAGGAACAGCGTCCGCACCCGTGTGCCGGTGTCGTCGATCGAGCGCGCCGCCTCGATCGACGGGAAGCGCGGCTTGCGCTGCGGCTGGTAGTCGCCGCTCGCCGGGTCGAAGGTGTGGATTGCCGAGGCGCCGTCGACCGTGCGCCGTTCGAAGAACCCGCGCCCGCTCTTCTCGCCCAGTGCGCCGGCGGCGATCCGGCCGGCCAGCAGCGCCGGCACGCGGAACCAGGCGCGATCCGCCGGATCGGCGAGCCGCTGTTCGAGGTTGCCCAGGACATGGGCGGCGACGTCGAGACCGACCAGGTCGAGGGTGCGGAAGGTGGCCGACGCCGGCCGGCCGATGGCGCGGCCGGTGATCGCATCGGCCTCGTCGATCGTCCAGGCGCCCGACTCGACGGCGCGGAGGATCGCGACGACGCCGTGCAGGCCCAGGTGATTGCCGATGAAGTTGGGGGTGTCGCGGGCGACGACCACGCCCTTGCCGAGCGTCCGATCGCCGAACTCGGTCAAGGTCGCGACGACGGCCGGCGCGGTGTCGGCGGTCGGCACCAGTTCGAGCAGCGGCAGGTAGCGCGGCGGATTGAAGAAGTGGGTGCCGATCCAGCGTGCCCGCCGCTCGGCCGGCCAGCCTTCGGCGATGGCGCCGACCGGGATGCCCGACGTGTTCGTGCTGAGGATGGCGTCGGGCCGGCACGCCGGCGCCGCCCGTTCGAGCAGCGCCCGCTTGACGTCGAGCTGCTCGACCACGGCCTCGATGATCCAGTCGGCCGAGGCCAGTGCCCCGAGATCGTCGTCGAAGCCGCCGGTGGTCACCAGCGTCGACGCCGTCGGCGTGAACTGCGGGTCGGGCTTCAGCCGCCGGGCCCGCTCGAGCCCCTGGCGGGCGGCGTCGCGGCTCACGTCGAGCAGCAGCGACGGCACGCCGGCATTGGCCAGGTGCAGGGCGATCTGCGCGCCCATGGTGCCGGCGCCGAGCACGGCGACGCGGCGAATCACGCCCGGCCCCCGGCGGCGGTCGCCCGGCCGACGCCGTTCAGGAACACGTCGATCACCGCGTCGGCATCGGCCTCCAGCGCGTAGCGGCGGCGGCTCAGCATCCAGTTGGTGGCCATTTCGTCGAGGGCGCCGAAGAGGATCTTGGCGGCGAGGGTGGCGCTGACGTCGGCGCGGAAGAGCCCGGCGGACTGCCCGGCCTCGATCGCGTCGCGGATGATGCCGAGATACTCGCGCAGGTAGCTCGACGAGAACCGCTCCATGAACTTGGTGGACTGGCGCAGCTCGACCTGGAAGACCACGGCCAGGTCACGATCCCGGCCCAGCCGTTCCAGGTGCAGGCGGGCGATCCGGCTGAGGCGGTCGCGCGGGTCGGTGGCCCCGGACAGGGCGGCGCGGCCGGCGGCGATCGCGTCCTTCATGGTCCGCTCGAACAGCGACACCAGCAGGTCGTCCTTGCTGCGGAAGTAGAGGTAGACGGTGCCGGCGGCGACTCCGGCGGCGCGGGCCACGTCGGCCACCTGCGCGTTGAAGAAGCCGTGCTGCGCGAAGACCTGGGTGGCGGCGCGGAGGATCGCCTCGCGCTTGTCGGCGACCGGCGGTCGCGAGTCGGCGGGGCGGCGGGTGACGGCAGGAACGGCGGCGCGGCTCATGAATGAACGTTCATTCATTCTCGACGGGTCCGAGCCGGGTGTCAACTCCGGCACGGCTGAGCCCGGCTGGCCGACGCCGGGCTCTATAATCCGCGCCATGTTCCTCGCCGCGCCGGCCGCCCCCCACTGGCGCCTCGTCGTTGCCGCCGCCCTCCTCTCGGCCGTCGCCTGCGGCGGCTCGCCCGACGGATCGGCGCCGGGTGCCCCGCGCGACCGGCTGATCTTCGCCGCCGCGGCCGATGCCACCACGCTCGATCCGCACAACACCACCGACACCGAGTCCGATCAGGTGATCCTGATGGTGTACGAGCCGCTCATCGCCTTCGACGACCAGATGACGATCAGCCCGCGCCTCGCCGAGCGCTGGGAGGTCGCCGACGACGGGGTCACCTGGACGTTCCACCTGCGCGGCGGGGTCAGCTTCCACGACGGCACGCCGCTCGACGCCGAGGCGGTCCGTCTCAACTTCGTCCGGGTGCTCGACCCGGTCGCCAACCACAAGCGGTTGTCGCTCTTCAGCATGATCGACCGCGTCGAGGTCGTGGATCGGCTGACGGTCCGCTTCGTCACCAAGTACCCGTTCGGCGCCTTCGAGCCGACCCTCGCCCACGTCTCCTCCGCGATCGTCAGCCCGGCGGTCGCCGCCGCCCACGGCAAGGCCTTCGGCAGCTCGGCCGCCGCGGTGTCGGGGACCGGGCCCTACCGGGTCGCCAGCTGGAAGAAGGACCAGGAGATCGTGCTCGAGCGCTTCGACGACTACTGGGGCACCAAGGGCGTCACTCGTGAGATCGTCTACCGCCCGATCCCCGAGGCAGCCGCCCGGGTCCTGGCCCTGGAGAGCGGCGACGTCGACGTGATCTCCCGCATCCCGGCCGCCGACATCCCCCGCCTCGAAGCCCGTCCCGACATCGCCGTGCAGAAGCTGCCCGGGGTCGGCGCGCAGCAGTTCCGCTTCAACGTCCGCAAGAAGCCCTACGACGACCCGCGGGTGCGGCAGGCGATCTCCTACGCCATCGACCGTCAGGCGATCGTCAAGAACCTGGTCGCCAGCTTCGCGCGGCCGTCGACGAGCGCGCTCACGCCGATCATGCGCGGCTACGTCAACCTCGGCGAGATTCCCTACGATCCCGACAAGGCGCGGGCGCTGCTGGCGGCGGCCGGCTATCCCGACGGCTTCGCCACCAGGATCGCCACCACGCCCCGCTACCCGATGGGCATCGAGCTGGCCGAAGCCGTCGCCGCCGATCTGAAGAAGGTCGGCATCACCGCGACCATCGAGGTGTTCGACTGGGCGACGATGGTGCAGTTCTGGGCCGGCCTGCCGCCGGAGAAGAACCCGCAGGAGATCTTCATCATGGGCGCCGGCGCCTCCACCGCCGACGCCGACTGGGGCCTGCGGCCGATCTTCCGCAGCGCGCCGACCAACGAGAACAACTACGGCTACTACTCCAACGCCGAGTTCGACCGCGTGATCGAGGCGGCGATGCGCGAGACCGACGCCGCGAAGCGCCAGGCACTGTACCGGCGGGCTCAGGAGATCGTCTATCTCGAGGACCCGGGCGCGGTGTGGCTGTTCGACACGCTCTACAGCGTGGCCGCCCGCGACGCGGTGACCGGCATCCGGCCGATGCCGCTCGGCGTCGTCACCTTCGAGCGGGCCGTCGTCAGCGGGCCCTGACCGAGTGGCCTAGCGATGCACGGGCTCGGACGTCTCCTCGGCCGGGCGGCGGCCCGGCTGGTGCCCGTGCTGCTGGCGATCTCGCTGCTGGTGTTCTCGATCGTCCACGCCATCCCCGGCGACCCGGCGGTCATCGCCGCCGGTCTCGAAGCCTCGCCGGCCACCGTCGAGCGCATCCGCCGCGATCTCGGGCTCGACCAGCCGCTGCCGGTGCAGTTTGCGAGCTTCGTCGCCCGCACGCTCAGCGGCGACCTCGGCGTCTCGATCCGCACCGGCGCGCCGGTCGGCCAGGAGATTCTCGACCGCCTGCCGCACACCGTCATCCTCGCCGCCGGCGGCGTCGTCCTCGCCGTCGGGCTCGGCCTCGCCGCCGGCATCGCGGCGTCGCTGTCGCGCCGCGTCCTGACCGACCGGTTCTTCACGGCGCTCAGCCTGCTGGCGGCCTCGACGCCGTCCTACTGGCTGGCGCTGATGCTGATGCTGGTGTTCTCGGTGGGACTCGGCTGGCTGCCCGCCATCGGGGTCGGGACGCCCGCGCACTACGTGATGCCGTGCGTGGCGCTGGGTCTGCAGTCGGCCGGCGCGGTGGCCCGCATGACCCGCGCCTCGGTGCGCGAGGTGCTGCTCCGCGACTTCCTCCGCGCCGCCCGCGCCAAGGGCGTGCCGGAGTTGACCGCCGTCGTCCGCCACGGGCTGCGGAACGCCCTGCTGCCGGTCCTCGGGCTGGTCGGCCTGCGCATCGGCGGTCTGCTGGCCGGGACGGTGCTCGTCGAGAGCGTGTTCGCGGTGCCCGGGGTCGGGCGGATGATGGTCGACGCGGTCGTCGCCCGCGACTTCCCGATGGTGCAGGGCGGCGTGCTGGTCGTGGCGACGATGGTGGTCGTGGTGAACGCGCTCACCGATCTCGCGGCGAGCTGGTTCGATCCGCGGGTGCGGGCGTGACCTCGGTACTGGCCTTCTTCCGCCGTGACCTGCTGGCGGCCGTGGCCGCGGCGGTGCTGACCGCGGCGGTGACCGCCGCCGCCTTCGGCCCGTGGATCGCACCGTTCGATCCGCTCGACGTCGACCTGGCCGCCAACTACCAGCCGAGCTCGTGGACGCATCCACTCGGCACCGACCACCTCGGCCGCGACACCTTGAGTCGGCTGATTACCGGCGCCCGGGTGTCGCTGGGCATCGCGCTGGCGGCGACCGGGTCTGGCCTTCTCCTCGGCGCGTTCGTCGGGCTGGTGGCGGCATGGCGGCGCGGTGTCACCGACCTGGTGTTCATGCAGGCCGTCGACATCCTGCTCGCCCTGCCCGAACTGCTGCTGGCGATCACCGCCATCACCATCCTCGGCCGTGGAACGATCTCCACCGTCGTGGCGGTGGCCATCTACGCGGTGCCGTCGTTCGCCCGCATCGTCCGCGCCGCCGCCCAGCCGCTGGTCGGCGCCGATTTCGTCGTCGCCGCGCGGGCCGCCGGGGCATCGGATGCCCGCGTGCTGTGGCGCCACGTCCTGCCGGGCTGCTTCGCGCCGATGCTGGCCCACGCCACGGTGATGCTCGGCAGCGCGATTCTGCTCGCCTCGGGCCTCTCCTTCCTCGGCCTCGGGGTCCAGCCGCCGGCGGCGGAGTGGGGCTCGATGCTCAGCCGCGGCCGGGAACTGCTCCGCACTGCGCCCCTCGGCGCGATGGCGCCCGGGCTGGCGATCTCGGCGACCGTGCTGAGCTTCTCGCTCCTCGGCGACGGCCTGCGCGACGCCGCGACAGGGCGCGGTCCGGCGCGCGTCAGGTGATCGCCCGCTGGACCAGGGCCTTGAAGCGCTGGCGCAGCGAATCGGGATTGGCGGGCACGCTCTGTGTCATCAGCACGACGACGGTCTGCTTCACCGGATCGACCCAGAAGATCGTGCCGGCCGTGCCGTCCCAGCCGTACTCGCCGCGGCTCGCCCCCGAGTCCCCGGGGTCGAGCAGCACGTTGACGTTGGCCAGTCCCCAGCCCATGGCGCCGCCCCGGGCGGCCTGGACCGCCGGCGGCAGCCCGTTGGCGGTCATGCGCGCGACGGTGTCGGCCTTGAGCACCCGCGTGCCGTCGAGGACGCCGCGGTCGAGCAGCATCTGCGCGAAGCGCAGGTAGTCGGGCACCGTCGACACCAGACCGACCGCGCCTTCGAGCAGCGCCGGCTTCTCGGTGAACGGCACCGCCTCGATGTCGATCGGCCGGAGGCCGCCGCCCGGCGCCGGCCCGTAGACCGTCGCCAGCCGGTCGCGCCGCGCCGGTGGCACCCAGAAGCCGGTGTCGTGCATGCCCAGCGGCCCGAACAGGCGCCGCTCCAGGAACCCGTCGAACGGCTGCCCCGACCACACCTCGACCAGCCGTCCGAGCACGGTGGTCGCCTCGCTGTAGCGGAAGCGCGTGTGCGGGTCCTCCATGAGCGGCGCCAGCGCGATCTTCCTGACGAATTCCGGCAAGGTGTCGGTCCGGTCGCGCACGCCGAGCGTCCGGTAGAGGTCCGAGGTGCGATGGCTGAGCCCGGAGGTGTGGAGCAGGAGGTCCTCGACCGTGATCGGCCGTGCCGGCGGCCGCGGCGCGCCTCCGGGAGCGTCGACGACCTGCACCGCCGCGAACTCGGGCAGGTACTTCGCCACCGGATCGTCGAGCCGGAACCGGCCCTCCTCGTGGAGCATCATCACCGCGACCGCGGTGACCGGCTTGGCCATCGAGTAGATGCGGAACAGCGTGTGCGGCGTCATCGGCGCCGCCGCGGCGAGGTCCTGCACGCCCACCGCTTCGAGATAGCCCACCGACCCGCGCCGCGCCACCGCCGCGACGGCGCCGGCGATGCGGCCGTCGGCCACGTACTCCCGCAGCAGCCCCGTCGCCTCGCCGAGCTGGACCGGATCGAGCCCCAGCGCCGCCGGCGGTGCCGCCGGCAGCCCGCCGGGCCGATCGGCCGGCGGCGGCTGGCCGCCGACCAGACCGGCAGCCGACATCAGCAGGGCGATCACCGGCAGCGACAGGCGTGACATCGCGGCGAATGTTACGACAGTCGAGTCGGGGCCAGCGGCCCGGCGCTCAGCGCCACACCGCGGCGAACAGCCGCAGGTAGTTCTCGCCGAGGATGCCGCGCACGTCGTCGTCGGCGAATCCGCGGGCGACCAGCCGGTCGGCCAGGTCCACCACCTGCGGGTAGTCGTGGAGCCCGTCGAGGGCGCGGCGGTGCGAACGCTGGTCCGGGGTGACGTGGCGGCCGTACGCCGCGGCGATGTTCGGATAGCCGGCCTCGCCCCACGGGTCGGCGGCGTGCAGGGGGTAGGTGCCGAGCGACATGTCGGTGGCAAACCCGATCTGGCCGGTGCCGCCCAGCCGCGCCGCCGTGTCGACGACGATGTCGACGTAGTCGTCGAGTGTCGGCCAGCTGGTGGTGCCCGGGCGCATGACCAGCGGTCCCCAGGCGACCAGGCCGACGATGCCGCCGCGGGCCGCGCAGGCGCGGATCTGCTCGTCGTCGATGTTGCGCGGGTTGGCGACCAGGCGGCTCGGGTTGGAGTGGCTGAAGATCACCGGCTGGCGGCTGCGCTCGATGATCTCGAGCGAGGCGCGCCGGCCGACGTGGGTGCAGTCGAGCACCAGGCCGAGGCGATTGCACTCGTCGACCACCAGGCGGCCGAACCGGGTGAGGCCGAGATCGGGTTCGTCCAACAGCCCGCCGCAGATGAGGTTCGAGCGGTTGTAGGCCGGGATCATCACCCGCAGCCCGAGGCGGTACATCGCCTCCAGCCGGTGGAGCCGGCGCTCGATCCAGTCGCCGCCCTGGGCGAACAGCAGCAGCGCCGCCCGGCCGTCCCGGCGCGCCTCGCGTACCGCCTCGACCGAGGTGGCGACGACGAGGTTGGGATGCCGGCGGGCGACCAGGTGCCAGAACATCAGGCGCTCGACGGCGTCGGGGAAGCTGTCGTGCGGCTCGAACGCGGTGACGCCGAACCCGGTGATGCCGTGGCGGTGCGCGACGGCGAAGTCGGCGTCCGGCCAGATCTGCATGCACGAATCGACGACCAGGTAGGGCTGGTCGCGTTCGAGGAGCGAGTGCACGCCGCCGTGCGGTCGCGGCCGCCCTTGCGCTGTGGTCAGTCCGTCCATCGGGTGAGGATACGCTCGCGGTCGAACACCCGCACGCCGGCCAGCGCCAGCGCCGCCGCCACCAGCCAGCCGACGGCGCTGGCGCCCAGCAGCGCCGCGGTGCCGACGCCGGCGCCGAGCTGGCCGACGAAGAGCGCCACGAGCGGCAGCACGACGACGACCGAGAACTGCTGCGCGGTGCGGGCGTCGCGCACCCGCGACGACACCACCACCCCGAGCAGCAGCGCCGCGGCCGTCGCGGCCGGGGCCAGGCCGCCGAGGAGGACCGCGCCGTTCCACGATGCCAACGCCGCCACCACGGCCACGCCGGCCGTGGCGGCCACCACCGCCGCGAAGGTCACCAGCCCGGCCGCCAGCAGGGCCATCGCCACCGCGAAGGCGCCAGCCGCCTTGGCGACGAGCAGTTCGAGCGTCGTGATCGGCGTCGCCAGCAGCGGCTCCAGGGTCCGGCTGCGCAGTTCGTCGACGATGCTGGTCGTCACCAGGGCCATGGCGCCGACCACCGGGACCAGCACGAAGAGCGGCAGGAACTGGCCGAGCAGATAGGCCTGCACCGCCGCCTCGTCGCCGAGGGCGTCGGCGCGGCCGCCGCTGCGGGCGAGCGCCACCAGGTCGTCGGCTGCCGCCAGCGTCTCGCCGGTCCAGGCCGGGATGCCGACGGCGACGGCCAGCGGGACGGCGACCGCCGTGGCGAGCATGGCCAGCGGACCGAGCAGCACCGACGGGGTCGCCCGCAGTTCGGCGAACTCCTTGGCGATCACCGCCCCGATGCGCATTCGACTACCCATCGTGCTCCACCAGCGACAGGTAGGCCGCCTCCAGCGACGGCCGATCGTCGTGCACGCCGCGCACGCGGGCGCCAGCGCCGACCAGCGCCGCGACGGCGGCGGGGACGTCAACGCCGGGCGCCAGCGTGGCGGTGACGCGGTGCCGGCCGTCGAGGTCGAGCGTGGCCACCAGCGGCGCCAGCGTCGGCCGCCACACCGCGGCGTCGCCGTCGATGTCGATCGCCACCCGTTCGGCGCCGAGGAGACGGCGGCGCAGGCCGCCCGGGGAGTCGAGGGCGCGCAGCCGCTGCTGCAGGATGGCGACGCGGTCGGCCAGCGCCTCGGCTTCGTCGAGCCGATGGGTCGACAGCAGCACCGCGACGCCCGCGGCCCGCGCCTCGGCGATGACGTCCCGCACGGCACGGGCCGCCGCCGGGTCGAGACCCGACGTCGGCTCGTCGAGCAGGAGCACGGCAGGATCGGCGAGGAACGCCCGCGCCAGGGCGACCCGCTGGCGCAGGCCCTTGGACAGCGTCCCGGCCCGGTCGGCGACCCGGCCCTCGAGGTGGAACCGCTGCAGGACGCCGTGCACCCGCCCGGCGGGGTCGTCGACGCCGTGGAGCCGCGCGTAGGTGAGCAGGTTCATCTCCACCGTCAAGCGGTCCCACAGGCCCGGCACCTCGGTCAGCAGGCCGACGCCACGGGCCGGCCCGGTGCCCAGCGCCGTGCCGGCCACCGTGCCGCCGCCGGTGGTCGGAACCTGCAGGCCGGCGAGCAGGCGCAAGGTCGTGGTCTTGCCGGCGCCGTTGGGGCCGAGCAACGCGACGACCTCGCCAGGGGCCACCTGCAGCGTCAGGCCCTCGAGCGCGGTGCGGCGGCCGAACCGTTTGCCCAGGTCGTGGACGTCGATCGCGGCGGCGGGCGCGGCGGCGGCGTGGTCTCCGCTCACTGGCCTTCGAAGGTGCGAATCGCCGCGAAGAACGTCTCGGCGATGCGCTGGTAGCCGGCCTCGGTCGGGTGGAGCCCGTCGACGCCGATGAGCGTCGGGGCTTCCGAGACCATGGCGGCGTAGACGTCGACGAAGATCGCACCTTCGGCCGGCGCGCCGATCCGAATCTGCTCGTTCAACGCCTGGATGAGCGAGATCGGGACCGAGTTGACGCCGCCTGGCCTCGACGGCGGCAGCGAGGCGACGAAGACGAAGGCGCCGGCCGCCCGGGCCTGACGGATCATGCCCTGCAGCCCGGTGAGTGCCGGGTTGATGCCCCGCGTGCCCAGCGCCTGCAGGTCGTTGGTCCCCTCCATCAACAGGACGACCTGGGCGCCCGACGCCGCCAGCACCGTCGCGAACCGCTTCGGCGCGTCGGCCGCCCACTCCCGCGACAGCCCGGCATTGGTGACGACGAACTGGGCCGCCTGGGTCACATAGCGGTTGCGCAGCAGCGTGAGCAGCTCGGCGGGATACGACTCGGCCGGCACGACCACCAGCTTGAACAGCGGGAAGCCGCCCTCGTCCAGGGCACCGCCGACCGGCATGGTGATCTCGCCCGCCGTCAGGCTGTCGCCGAAGGCCAGAAAGCTGGTCCGCGGCAACGGCGGCGGGGCGACGACGACGTTGAAGCTGCAGGTGGCTTGACTGCCCTGGGCATCGATCGCGCGGCACGCCACGGCGGTCGTGCCGATGGGAAACGGCGTGCCCGACGGCGTGCACGACACGGTGACCGGCAGCACGCCGCCGCTGGCCGTCGGCGCCGGCAGCTGGATCGACACCGGCTGGCCGGTGGTGGACTGGCCGAGCACCGTGGCCGGGCAGGCCAGGGCCAGCACCGGGATCGGGGGCAGCGACGGGGCGGTTGGCGCGGTCGGCGGGTCGTCGCCGCAGCTCATCGACATCACCGCCAGCACGACCGCGAGCGCGCGACCGGCCGTGGAGCACCGTCTGCCGACCGCCTCGGGGGTCCGCGTCGACAAGACCGCGATCATACCCAGCCCGGTCGAGCTGGCGGACGGTCGGCGCGGCTCAGCGCACGGCGAACTCATGGCATCCCGGCGTCACCAGCAGCCGGGCCGGTGACGGGAAGTACAGGCTCGACGGCGCCAGCAGGCCGGCGGCCTGGAACTGCACCGTCCGGATCTTCTCGCCGGAGCCGTCGAAGACGTAGGTGTAGGGCACCACGAAGGAGACCCACAGGCGGCCGGCCGGATCGACCGCCGCGGTCCGGACGGTTGGCGCCACCAGCGGGATCTCGGTGCCGTCGACCGCCCGGCGTGGCCACACCTCGGGGAGTCCGGCGACCACCGGGTCGAGCTCGCGGCCCTGCATCACGCGGTGGAAGAGCAGGGTCCCCCTGGCGTCGAACTTCGCGAAGGCCGGCGGGCCGGCCAGGAACACGAACCAGAAGCCGCCGGTCGGGTCGGCCAGCGGGATGCCGGCGTTCAGTGCGAGGTGCAGCTCGCGGTCGGGTTCGTGTCCGGTCCGCCGTAACCGGCCGATCGTCCGCACCGGTGTCCCGGCCAGGCCGTATTCGGTCATCAGGCCGCCGGTCTCCGGCTGGCTGATGAGCAGCGACCGACCCGTGTACTGCAGCGTGCCGATGCCGCTGAGCGACAGGCTGCCGAGCGTGACGCGCGCCGTGGCCCGGCCGGGCAGCGAGAAGCCGCTCAAGCGGTGGCCGTCGGCGGAGAAGAACTGCAGCCGCTCCCGTCCGTTGGGAGCGTCGGCGACGACGAAGGTGCCGTTGGCGGCGACGTCGAACGCGGTCGGCTCGATGACCCGTCCGGCCTCGCCGCCGATCGCCACCAGCTTGCGGCTCGCGGTGCCGGCGGCGTCGATGGCGTAGACGGTGTGGCCGCGGCGATCGAAGACGAACTGGCGGCCGTCGGCGAGCCGCTGATAGCCGAGCGGCTCACGGAATTCCCCGACGACGTCGACCGGCAGGGCGGCCACCGCGCGCAGCGTCTCGACGCGTCCCGGCGAGAGCGCTGCGGCGCCCTGACGCTGGCTGGTCGAGGCTGGCGCCTGGCCCTCGGCCGCCGCGCCGGCGAGGACGACGCCCGCCACGAACCCGGCGACCGACGCGACAACGCGCCAGACCACGGGCGGCTAGTAGGCGGCGAGCTGACGGATCGCGGCCAGCACGTCCGAGGTCTGCGGCAGGATCCGCTCCTCGAGGTCGGGATGGTAGGCCACCGGGCAGTCCATCGCCGCCACCCGCTTGACCGGGGCGTCGAGGTACTCGAACAGCTCGTCGGCGATACGGGCGGCGATCTCGGCACCGAAGCCGCAGGTGAGCTGGTCCTCGTGGACGACGATCACGCGGCTGGTCCGCTTGACGGCGCCGGCGATGCCGTCCCAGTCGTAGGGGACGATGGTCCGCAGGTCGAAGACCGCGACGCTGACGCCGTCCTTCTCGGCCTGCTGGGCGGCGAGGAGCGAGCGCTGCACCAGCGCGCCCCAGGTGACGATCGTCAGGTCGGTCCCGTCGCGTCTGAGGCTGCCGCTGCCGAACGGCACCATGTAGTCGGGGCCGGGATAGACGCCCTTGTTGTAGGTCTGGCGGTAGAGGTGCTTGTGCTCGAGGAACATCACCGGGTCGTCGCAGCGGATGGCGGTGCGCAGCAGGCCGGCGGCATCGGTGGCGTTGGACGGGAAGGCGATGCGGATGCCCGGGCAGTGGGCGAAGATGCTGACCCCCGACTGGCTGTGGTACGGCGCGCCGCCGCGCAGGTAGCCGCCGATCGGCACCCGGATGACCATCGGGCACGACCAGTTGTTGCCCGAGCGGTAGCGCATCATGGACATCTCGTCCTTGATCTGCATCATCGCCGGCCAGATGTAGTCGAAGAACTGGATCTCGACCACCGGCTTCAGGCCGCGCTGGGCCATGCCGACGGCGCGGCCGACGATGTTGGCTTCGGCCAGCGGCGAGTTGAACACCCGGTCGCTGCCGTAGGCGCGCTGCAGGCCGTGAGTGACCTTGAAGACCCCGCCCTTGCCCTGGACCTGGCCGAGGACGCCGGCCTTGCTGGCGTCGGCGACGTCCTCGCCGAAGACGACGATGCGCGGGTTGGCCGCCATCTCGTCCTTCAGGGTGCGGTTGATCGCCGCCACCATCGTGTCGGGCCGGCCGTCGGGCTGCGCGTCGGTCGCGAAGGCTGCCGACGTCGGGTCGACGTCGGGCGAGAACACCCAGTCGCCGGCGGTCTCGGGCCCCGGCTTGGGCGAGGCGATGGCGTCGTCGGCGGCGCGGGCGATCTCCTGATCGACCGACTTGGCCAGTTCGGCCAGCTCCGCCTCGGTCGCCAGGCCCTCGGCGATCAGGAACGCCCGCATCCGCGGCAACGGGTCGCGGGCCGCTTCGGCCTCCCGCTCCTGCGGCGGCTTGTAGAGCCGCTCGTCGTCGGAGAGCGAGTGCGAATAGGGTCGCGTCACCCGGGCATGGACCAGCGCCGGCTTGCGCTCACGCCGGACCCAGGCCACCGCGTCGCCGAGCGTGCGGTAGCTCGCCAGGAAGTCGGTGCCGTCGCAGCGCAGCACCTTGAGACCCGGGAACGACTCGACCAGCGTCGAGACATCGCCGCCGGGCGTCTGCGCCTCGACCGGCACCGAGATCGCGTAGCCGTTGTCCTCGACCAGGTACAGCGCCGGCACCGGCCGCGTACAGGCCGTGTTCAGCGACTCCCAGAACTCGCCCTCGCTGGTCGCCCCGTCGCCGATCGACACGTAGGTGACCTCGTCGGCGTGGTGGCGCTCGGCCGCCTCGGGGATGTCGGCGACCTTGCCGTAGATCAGGCCGGCCTCGGCGCAGCCGATCGCCTGCAGGCACTGTGTCCCGGTGGGGCTGCCCTGCGACGGGATGTTCAGCGCGCGGTGGCCCCAGTGCGACGGCATCTGCCGGCCGCCCGAGTTCGGATCGTCCTTGGCGCCGACGGCGCCGAGCAGCATCTCGAGCGGCGTCATGCCCAGCGCCAGGCACAGCGCCCGATCGCGGTAGTAGGGGTAGAACCAGTCGTAGCCGGGTTTGAGGTGCGCCGCGGCGGCGACCAGGACCGCCTCGTGGCCGGCGCCGCTGATCTGGAAGAAGATCACGCTCTGGTTCTTGAGCTGGATCTCCTTGTCGTCGAGCCGCCGCGACAGCAGCATCACGCGGTAGGCGGCGACGAGCTCGTCCCGGGACAGTCCGGCGTAGGCGTCGGGCGCCGCGGCCGGGGTCCTGCGCGCAGTGGTCTCGCCGTGCTTGGCGAGCGTCGAACCCTTCATGATGCTGCCGTCTCCAACCAAGGGCCGAGGACGCTCGATCAGCCGTCCACCCGCGCGGGACGCCCCCCGCGCCGAACGTCGAATTATACCACCCACAGGCCGATGCTATAATCCGCCCGCTCGCGCGCCGACGCGGACTTTGCGGCCGGAATCACGCGGGTTTTCACCGCCTGTCGCCAGACGTCTCGAGAGTCCGAATTCAATGACGAACGAGTCACATCTTCCCGCTTCTCGAGGCGTCTGCGCCGACGCGAAGCGTGGGCCAGACAACGCAGTGACTGGCGAGGTGCAGCCGCTGGTCCACCGTCGCCGATCTCAGGCGTAGCCTCGCGAGGTCTCCACATGTCCGACCGCCCCGTCCGCCTGCACCGCTGGGACGAGATCGCGCTCGAGAAAGTCACCGAGATGATCTCCCGCAAGGTCGTCACCGGCGAGCGCGAGATGATCGGTCAGATCTACCTCAAGCGCGGTGCGGTGGTGCCGATGCACTCGCACGAGAGCGAGCAGCTCACCTACGTGCTGCAGGGGGCGCTGAAGTTCCTGATCGCCGGCGAGGAGATCACCGTGCGCGAAGGCGAGGTGCTGCACATCCCGTCGTGGGTGCCGCACCAGGCCGAGGCGCTCGAGGACACCTTCGAGATCGATCTGTTCAGTCCGATTCGCCAGGACTGGCTCGACGGCACCGACAGCTATTTCAACGACACCCCGACGCCCGGCCCGGGCTCGGCGTCGTAGGCCTGCGCCCGTCACCGGGCCGGACAGGCGGGGTCGACGCTGCGGCGGAAGCGGATGCCGTCGGGCGTGACGATCTCGCCACGCTTCTCCATCTCGGCCGTGAACGTCTGTCCCGCCAGGTGCGCACAGCACGGCGCGGTGGAACCGGCGCTGACGACGACGCGGATCGACGGGTAGTCGCCGGTGACCGGCGCGTTGCGGTAGAGGACCACGCCGTCCTGCGCTGCACAGGCCACCCCCGAGACGGTGTCGCCGCTCTGCCGTAGCGACAGCCCGATGACGTAGAACTTGCCGCCCGACGCCGTCCACTCGCCCTCGAAGCTCTCGCTCGGTCCGAACAGCCCGCAGCCCGTCGTGGCTGCCACGACGATCGCGGTCGCCAACGCCGCTCTCATGCCGGGAACCCGATCGCCTTCATCCTTCAGCCTTGGCCTGGCCGCTGGCCGCTGGCCGCTGTGCGGGGCTCAGTGGACGTGCTTCTTCCACTCCTTGGTCCAGTCGTCGCCGCCGGGGCCGCGGCGGCCGCCCGGGTAGACGTCGAAGCGCGATCGCGACCGGGACAGGCGCCACTTCAGCCAGCGGTACTTCAGCTCGTCGAGGGGCCGGCGGCGGTTCTTGAGATAGAGATAGCCGACCAGCAGGCCGCCGAGATGGGCGACGTGGGCGACGCCGCCCCCCGAACTGCCGACCGAGGACAGGAAGGCGATCGCGCCGACCAGCATCACGAAGTAGCGGGCGGGAATCGGGAACAGGAAGTAGAGGTAGATCGTCCGGCTGGGGAAATAGAGGCCGTAGGCCAGCAGCAGTCCGTAGATCGCCCCCGAGGCGCCGACGACGACCGACTGGTAGAGCCCGTCGCCGTAGGGCAGGGGACTGAGCGACCAGGCCACCGTCACCAGCGCGGCGCCGACGCCGGTCACCATGTAGTAGCGCAGGAAGAAGCGCGTGCCCCAGGTGCGCTCGAGCTCGGTGCCGAACATCCACAACGCCAGCATGTTGAACAGCAGGTGGCCGAGGCCGCCGTGCAGGAACATGTAGGTGACGGGCTGCCAGATGGCCAGATGCCCGACCACGTCGCGGGGCACGAGGCCCAGCCGGCCGATCATCTGCGGCACGATCAGCGTGAGCAGGAAGGCGACGACGTTCACCGCCACCAGCAGCTTCACGGCCTGGCTGATCGGACCCGGGCCCATCGCGTAGGCGACGCTGCCGTAGCGGGACATGCTCCGATTATAGACAGCGGTCAGGGAACCGGCGCCGACTCTCGCACCGCCGCGCCGTGCCGCTCCGGCAGCCTGGACGCCAGCACCGCGGCGCCGAGCGGCACCACCGAGATGCAGAGCAGCGCCCGCGGCAGCCCGAGCGTGTCGGCGAGCATCCCGACCAGCGGGACCATGGTGCTGCCGACGCCCCAGGCGAACCCCATCATCAGCGACGACACCGTGGCGGCGCCGACCGGGGCCAGCGTCTGCGCGAAGGTGACGTTGACCGGCAGGGTCGACTGCAGCAGCAGGCCGCCGATCGACACCGCCGCCACCAGGGCCCAGCCCTGCATCAGCGCCGCCGCCACCATGAACGGCACCGCCGACACCAGCGAGACCAGGATGACGCGGCGCGGGCCGAAGCGATCGGCCAGCGTGCCGCCGGCGAAACCGCCGATGCCCGAGACCAGCAGGTAGCAGGTGGCGGCCAGGCTGGCCTGTGCGATCGTCATCCCCTGCGAGGTCAGCAGCACCGGCAGGAAGGTGGCGAAGCCGGCCGAGGTCAGCGTGCGCAGCACGACCGAGAAGTAGAGCAGTGCCAGCGGCCGGGCGTAGGGCCGGAGCGCCGCCAGTCCGCCACTGCTGCCGCTCGCCGCGCGGTCGACCACCGGCATCCGCGGCAGCAGGAACCACAGCGCGGCCAGGCCCGGCACGGCGATGATCGGCGACCAGTGCAGGCCCAGCCGCTCGATGAGCGGCGCGAAGAACAGCGGCGCCATCGCCATGCCGATCGACCCGCCGGTGATGTGCACCGACATCGCGAAGCCCTTGTGCCGCCCGGAGGCGCGGAACACCGCTGCCGCTGCCGGCGGATGGAACGCGGCGCCGCCCAGTCCGCCGGCGACCAGCAGCAGCCCGAGGGTCACCGCCGACGACGCCCAGCCGACGAAGCTGAGGACCACGACCGAGAGCAGCGGTCCGGCGAGGAGCAGCAGCCGCGGGCGCCAGCGGTCGGCCAGCGTGCCGAATCCGAGCTGCGACACCGACGAGGCCAACTGGAAGCACATGGCCAGGGTGCCCACGGCGGTGAGCGACAGGCCGAGGTGCGGGATGAAGAGCGGCAGGAGCGGCGCGTAGATGTTGGTGTAGGCGTCGACGATGAAGTGCGTCGAGGCCAGGGTCACCACGGCGGTGGGCAGGCCGGCCACCGTCCGGGCGGCGGTGCCGGGAGGCGTGGTGACCGTGCCCGCTGCGGTCACGCTCACCGGCCGCCACTCATCCTCCCAGCTTACACGGACGCGCCGTGCCGCGGCGAGCCACGACGGGCGATCGCGGGGCGGTCGGCGCCGTGCCCGGCGCGGCTGCGGCCGGGTATCATCGAGGCCGCCATGTTCCGCGCGCTTCTCGCCGCCGTGGCCCTCGCGCTGGTCACGCCCCTGGCCGCGTCGGCCCAGTCCGCGTCCTGTTCGACCACCCGGCAGACGCTGTTCGTCCGCGATGCGCTCGAGGAGCTCTACCTCTGGTACCGCGAGCTGCCGGCGGTGGACGCTGCCGCCTACGATTCGCCCGAGGCGTACCTCGACGCCGTGCGCTTCCGCCCGCTCGACGCCGCCTTCAGCTACATCACGTCACGCGCCGCCAGCGACGCGTTCTATTCCGAGAGCCAGTACATCGGCTTCGGCCTGTCGACCTCGACGGCGAGCGGTGCGCTTCGGGTGCTGCAGGTGTTCGACGACAGCCCGGCGCGGGAGGCCGGTCTCGACCGCGGCGCCCGCATCACCGCCATCGGCGGCGTCGCCGCCGACGTGCTCGTCGCCGACGGCGCCGTCGACCGGGCGTTCGGTCCGGCCACCGAGGGCCTCGAAGTCGCGATCGACTTCACGACCCGGGACGGCGCGCCGCGGACGGCGACGCTGCGTAAGCGGGCGGTGACGATCCCGACCGTGTCGCTGACGCGCGTGTTCGACGTCGATGGCCGCAAGGTCGGCTACGTGTTCTTCCGCAACTTCGTGCGGCCGAGCACCGCCGCGCTCGACGACGCGTTCGCGGCGCTGGCCGACGCCGGAGTCACCGAACTGGTCCTCGACCTGCGCTACAACGGCGGCGGCCTGGTCGACGTCGCGGTGCACCTGGCCAGCCTCATCGGCGGCACGCCGACCGCCAACCAGGTGTTTGCCGAGTACCGGCACAACGACCGCAACCGCCGCCGCGACGAGACCCTGCGGTTCGGCGCCCCGGCCCATGCGCTCGACCTGGCGCGGGTGGTTGTCATCGCCACGCGGGCTTCGGCATCGGCCAGCGAGCTGGTCATCAACGGTCTGCGCCCGTTCGTGCCGGTGACCGTGGTCGGCGATCGCACCTACGGGAAGCCGGTCGGGCAGTACGTGCTGCCGTTCTGCGACAAGGTCCTGGCACCGGTCGCCTTCGCCATGGTGAACGCCGACGGCCAGGGGGACTACTTCGACGGCCTGGCCGTCGACTGCCCGGCCGCCGACGACATCGACCACGCCCTCGGGGACGCCGCCGAGGCCTCGCTGGCCGAGGCCCTCGCCGTGGTGCGCACCGGCGCCTGCACGGCGCGGACGACGGCGCAGCGGGCGCTGCCACGCCCGGCGGCCCCGCGGTCGATCGGCTGGGCGTCGCTGCTGAACGCGCGCTGAGCCGCGGCCGTCAGGCGCGGCGGCCGGCGAGGCGGCGGAGCCGCGCCACCACGCCGTCGCGGACCTCGATGAACTCGCGAACACGCAGGGCCTGCGCGGCGAGCCCGAGCACCAGCAGGCCGGCGGCGATGGCCAGCGCCAGGCGGACCGCCTGCGCCGCCACGCCGCCGCCGTCGACGATCGTCGCCGAGGCGCCGAGGGTGACGTGGGCCGCCGCCGCCATCAGCACGCCGGCAAGGGTCATCTTCAGCGCCGTCGCCGCCACCCGCGGCAGCAGCAGGCCGCCGAGTGCCCCGCGCGCCAGCCACACCAGCGTGCCGGCGTTGACGAGCGCGGCAATCGAGGCGCTGAGCGCGAGGCCGCGGTAGCCGAGCAGCGGCGCCGACGTGACGCTGAGGACCGCGTTCAGCAGGACCGCGGCGATGCCGACCGCCACCGGTGTACGGCTGCGGCCGAGCGCGTAGAAGGTCGGCGACACGATCTTGACCACCGAGTAGCCGACCAGGCCGAGCGCATAGAGCTGGACCGCCGCCGCCGTGGCGACGGTGTCGGCGGCGCTGAAGCTGCCGCGCTCGAAGAGGAGGCGGACGATCGGCTCGGCCAGCACGACCAGGCCGAGGGTGGCCGGGACGTTCAGGGTCAGCATCAGCGCGATCGCCGCCGCCAGCGTCGACCGCATCCGCGGCGTGTCGGCGGCCGCGGCGAGACGCGACATCGCCGGTGTCGCCGCCGTCGCGATCGACACGCCGAACAGGCCGATCGGCAGGTACATGACCCGGAACGCGTAGCCCAGATAGGACACCGCGCCGGTGCCCTCGCCGGTGGCGACGACGGTATTGACGAAGACGTTGAGCTGCGTCGCCGCCAGGCCGACCGTGCCCGGACCCATCAGGATCAGCACCCGCTTCAGCCCCGGGTCGGCGAGGTCGAGCGTCGGCCGGTAGCGGAAGCCCTGAGCGCGCAGCGCCGGCCACTGCAGCAGCACCTGGCCCAGGCCGCCGACCAGCCCGCCGACGGCGACCGCGAGAATCGGCTGGATGCCGGCGGCCGCGGCGACCGGCACCAGGGTGACGACCGCGGCGATCGAGACGGCATTGAACATCGCCGGCGACAACGCCGGCACGAAGAACACGTTCAGCGAGTTGAGCATGCCCATGCACGCCGCGGCGAGCGCGACCAGGGCCAGGAACGGCGCCACGATGCGGGTCATGAGCACCGTCAGCTCGAACTTGCCCGGCACGGCGGTGAAGCCGGCCGCGAGCAGCCCGACGATCGGCTCGGCGAACAGGATGGCCAGCGCCACCAGCGCGCCGGTCACCAGCAGCAGGGCATTGATCACCGAATTGCCGAGCCGCCACGCCCGGTCGCGGCCCTCGGTGGCCAGCACCCGGCTGAACGTCGGGACCAGTGCTGCGCTCATCGCCCCTTCGGCGAAGAGATCACGCACCAGGTTGGGAACGCGGAACGCCACCAGGAACGCGTCCATGGCGTCGCCGGCGCCGAACCAGTAGGCGAGGACCTGCTCGCGAACCAGGCCGAGCACCCGGCTGGTCATCGTGGCGGCGCCGACGACGCCGGCCGAACGGGCGAGGTGACGGGATGCCGGCGCCGCGACGGACGGCTCCGCCGACGGGCTGGTCAGGGTCGGATCCGGTTCGGACACGGACGGCAAAGCGTAGCACGCGGTCCGGGACCGTATTCGCACACCGTCCGCAATCGGACAGCAAAAAAATCGGGCTCCGGCCGTTCAGCGGGAGCCCGAGGAGGATGGTGAGAGGCTGACTAGGCCTTTCAGCGGATATAGACGGTGCGACGCGCTGGAAAGTTTGCGGTCAGCCGAGGCGGGCTCGCACCAGCTCGTTCACGCGCCGGCCGTCGACGGTTCGTCCGGCCAGCGCCGCCATCACCGCTTTCATCACCTTGCCCATGTCCTTCGCCGAGCTGGCGCCGGTCGCCGTGATGGCCGCCTCGACGGCGGCGGCGATGGCGTCGTCGGTGGCCGCCGGCGGTTGGTAGGTCTCGAGCACCGCGATCTCGGCCCGCTCCTTGTCGGCGAGTTCGTGGCGCCCGGCGGCCGTGAACTGCTCGATCGAGTCGCGGCGCTGCTTGACCAGCGCGGCGACCACCTGAAGGTCCTCGGTGCCGTCGAGCGCCCGGCCCTTCTCGATGCTCTTCGCGGTCAGTGCCGTCTTGAGCATGCGCAGCGCGGTGAGGCGGACGGTGTCCTTCGCCTTCATCGCCGCGGCGATGTCGGTGGTGATGGTGTCGGTGAGCGCCATGGGTCTCCTGCCGCTCAATTTTCGATCGAACCGTCCCCCATCGTGAAGTGCCAGTCGGCGACCGACTCGTAGAACGCCCGCTTCGTCGCCGGGTCGTTGACCCGGACGGAGAGCGACGCCGTCGGCCGCACGCGGAAATAGCCCGAGCGGCGCAGCACGCGGCGGAAGCCGGCGTGCAGCACGTGACAGCGGATCTTGTCCGAGTCGGCCGCCCGCGCTTCGCGGTCCACCCACCGCAGCAGGGTCTTCACCGCCCGGTCGTCGCCCGGCACGGCCAGGAAGTCGACCAGATGGGTGACCCGGCCCCGCGGTTCGTGCGCATGGCGATAGACCGCGTAGCCGGCGACCTCGCCGTTGCGGCGCAGCACCGCCAGGGCGTAGCGCGCGTCGGGCGCCCGCGTGAACCGCCAGTTGACGTAGGCGGCGTCGCGGCGCACTGCCAGGGCCAGGCCGGCGGCGGCGCGCGCCCACAGGGCGTCGGCGCTGGCGTCGAGGCGGGTTACCACCTCCACCGACTCGCGCAGCGGCCGCTGGCGGGCCACCACCCTCACGAACGGCAGCGTCACCGCCGACACCAGCCGATTCACCGGCTGCGGCCAGCCTGGCTGGCGGAGCGCCCGCCGGCTGAGCGGCTTGACCACGCACGGCACCGGGATCGCCGCCGGCACGCGCAGGCGATCGAGCACGGTGCGGGTCGAGTCGGAGACGCCGGCCGCCAGCGTGACGTCCGCGTCACGGTGCCAGGCGCGCAGCAGCTGCTCGTGGACGCCCTGGGCGTCGCGTTCGGCGGCGACGACCGGATCGATCAGCCAGACGCCGCCGACGTCGCGGCCGGCGAGCGACACGGTCACCGGCAGGGCTGCGCAGGCGCCGATGATCGCCGTGCCTTCGCGGATCAGCCACGGCGCGGCGTGTCGCGCCGCGGGATTCTGGCGCCGCTCCCATTGCCAGCGCAGCTGCAGCCGCTCGGCGGCGTCGGGCCCGAGCACCCGGCGGTACAGCTGCGCCAGCGCGCGACGGTCCTCGGGGCGATAGCGATCCAGCGCGGCCATGCGCAGGAGACGGACGCGGGAGGAGGGTTCTCGCCGGGCGGCTAGCCTTGCGGGCGGGGGCGCGGCTGGCCGGGCTGCGGCGGCGGCTGCTGGACCATTCCCGGCGTCGGCGCTCCCTGCACGCCGAAGAAGCTGCCGGGCGCCGGTTCGGTCTGCTGTGGTGGCACGGGCACGAACAGGCCATTGCCGTTCGGCGCCGTCATCGGCACCCCGAACGGTGTGGCACCGGCCGGCTGTCCGAACGGCGCCGCCTGGTTGGGCTGGCCGAACACCGGCTGCCCGAACGCGGGCTGGCCGAACGGGACCGGTTGCCCGAACGGCGTCGGCTGTCCGAACGGCTGGGCGACCCCCGGCTGCGCGAAGGCGGCGGCGAACGGGTTCTGCGTCGGGTCGGCGGTCGGCACGTCGGCGGCGTCGGGCGGGGCCTCGATCACTTCCGGGCCTTCCTGTACCGGCGTGTTGGCGAACCTCCCGCCGGGCCGGGCCGCCGCCGCGCTCGCCGCAGGTGGCGTGCTGGTGGCGAGGACGAGGATGCGGTCGTAGTGCGACGATCCACTGCCCGGCACGGCGCGCGTCGCCGCCATGTAGCCGGCGGCGCCGCGCAGGATGATGTCAAGGGCCTTGGCTTCGGGGACGTTCTCGAGCGTCAGCGTCAGCGGCTGGCCGGCGATACGCTCGGCGCCGACGACCCGGGTGCCGCCGACGCGCGCCCACTCGGCGAGCACCTGCCGCACCGGCACGTTGGTGGCCGTCATGCTGACCTGGCCATCGCGGATCTGCAGGCTCAGCTGCTGCGCCGCGGCCGGCAGCGCCATGAGGACGACGACGGCCGTCAGGAGGGCGCGCGCCATGCCGCCAGTATAGCAAGCGGGGCGCGCGACGGAAGCCCGCCGTCCGTTGCGGCGGCGCTCAGCGGCTGCTGACGTCGGCCAGGACGTGCTGGATGATCTGGTCCAGATCGACCTTCGGCTCGTAGCCGATGAGGGCGCGGATCTTGCCCAGATCGGGCACCCGGCGCGGCATGTCCTCGAATCCGGACTCGTAGGCCTGATCGTAGGGAATCGTCACGATCTCCGACGCGGACCCGGCCGCGGCACGGACCCGCTCGGCCAGCTGTCGGATGGTCACTTCCCCGACGTTGCCGATGTTGATCACCTGGCCGATGGCCGCCGGCTCGTCCATCAGGGCGAGAAGTGCCCGGACGACGTCGCCGACGTAGGTGAAGCTGCGGCTCTGGGTGCCGTCGCCGAACACCGTGATCGGCTCGCCGGCCAGCGCCTGGCGGACGAAGGTCGGCAGCACCATGCCGTACTGGCCGGTCTGCCGCGGGCCGACGGTGTTGAAGAGGCGGAACACCACGACCGGCAGATGGCGCTCCTTGAAGTAGGCCAGGGCGTGGAACTCGTCGAGCATCTTGCTGCAGGCGTAGGCCCAGCGGTGCCGGGTCGTCGCCCCTAGCACCAGGTCGGCGTCCTCGCGGAACGGCACGGCAGTGCTCTTGCCGTAGACCTCGGAGGTCGAGGCGATGAACACCAGCTTCTTCTTCTTCACCGCGTGGCGCAGCACCACCTCGGTGCCGTGCACGTTGGTCTCGATGGTGTGTACGGGACGTTCGACGATCAACTTCACGCCGACCGCGGCGGCGAGATGGAAGACGACGTCGGCATCGTCGACCAGTTCGGCGGTGAGCGACTCGTTGAACACCGTGTCGATCACGTAGCCGAACCGTGGATGACCCTTGAACGGCGCAATGTTGCCGATGGTGCCGGTCGACAAGTCGTCGATCACCTGCACGCGATGGCCCGCACCGAGCAGTGCCTCGCTCAGGTGGGAGCCCACGAACCCGGCTCCGCCGGTGATGAGTACCCGCTTAGACATCGAGCGACCTTTCAGCGACCGTCCGCACCGCGTCGACGACCTCGTCCTGCGCAGCCTCGGTCAAGGATGGATACAGGGGCAGCGACACGACCCGCGCGCAGACCACGTCGGCGTTCGGGCAGACGGCCGGTGCCCAGCCGCGCGCCGCCGGCTGGCGCGGAATCGGCACCGGGTAATGAATCAGCGTCTCGACGCCGCGGCCGCCGAGATGCGCCTGCAGGGCGTCGCGCTCGGCGGCGAGCACGGGGAAGAGATGGTGGACGTGCCCGGGGTCACACACCCGCGGCACGAGGACGCCGTCCGCTGCGTCCAGCGCCGTGCGGTAGCGTTCCGCCAGCCGCCGCCGCGCCGCCGTCGCCGCCGCCAGCCGCGGCAGCCGCACGCGCAGGATCGCCGCCTGCAGTTCGTCGAGGCGGCTGTTCACCCCCGGCTCGTCGTGGTGGTAGCGGCTCGACTGGCCGCCGTTGCGCAGCCGGCGCAGCCGGTCCGCCAGCGTCGCGTCGTCGGTGGTGATCGCCCCGCCGTCACCGAGGGCGCCGAGGTTCTTGGTGGGGTAGAAGCTGAACGCGGCGGCCGCCGAGCCGCGTCCCACCGGCCGGCCGGCCACCGTGGCGCCGTGCGCCTGGCAGGCGTCGTCGACGATCGCCAGGCCGTGGCGGGCGGCGACGGCGTGGATCGCGTCCATGTCGGCGGCCTGGCCGTAGAGGTGCACGGGCAGGATCGCCCGGGTGTGGGGCGTCACCGCGGCGCCGATCGCCGCCGGGTCGACCGTGAGGCGCTGCGGGTCGATGTCGGCGAACACCGGCCGGGCGCCGGTCATGGCGATCGCCAGCGCCGAGTAGGCCGCCGACAGCGGCGAGGTGATCACCTCGTCGCCGGGGCCGATACCGAGCGCCCGCAACGCCAGGGCGATCGCGTCGGTGCCGGTGTTCACGCCGACGGCGTGGCGGGCGCCGGCGGCGGCGGCGAACTCGGCCTCGAAGGCGGCGACTTCGGGTCCGAGGACGAACCAGCCGCTGTCCAGCACGCGGGCGATGGCGGCGTCGACGGCGGCGCGGTCGTCGCCGGGCCGCAGCACGTTGAACGGGACCCGCACGGCGGTCGCGCTCACGCCGTCGCCTCCGGGACCCGCCGATCGGCGCCGCGGGCCTCGGCGGCGGCGTAGTCGGCGTAGTGGGCGCGGTAGAACGCCAGGGTCCGGGCCAGGCCATCGGCAAGCGTGACCGCCGGGGCCCAGCCGGTCGCGGCGCCGAACTTCGACGAGTCGGCGTAGAAGCTGCCGATGTCGATCGCCTTCTTCTCGGCCGGCCACTCCACGAAGCGGAACGACGCGCCCGGGGCCATCGAGACCAGCACCCTGACCAGGTCGGCGTGGGTCCAGTGCTCGTTGCCGCCGATGTTGTAGACCTCGCCGTTCACGGCGTCGGTGGCGCCGGCGCGCAGGAACGCCTCGACGACGTCGTCGACGTAGACGAAGTCGCGGACCTGCGAGCCGTCGCCGTAGATCTCGATCTCGCGGCCGTCGAGGGCGAGGCGGATGAACCAGCCGATGAAGCCCTGGCGGTTGTGGCGGATGAGCTGCCGCGGCCCGTAGACGTTGGTCAGGCGCAGCGAGCAGGCGCGGACGCCGAAGACGTTGTTGTAGACCAGGTGGTAGTACTCGCCGGCCACCTTGTTGATGCCGTTGACGTCGGTGGGGCGCACCAGGTGCCGCTCGGTGACCGGCAGGGAATCCGGGCGGCCGTAGACCTGGCGGGTGCCCGCGAACACCACCTTGGTCGCCGGGTTGTGGTGGCGGCAGGACTCGAGCAGCGTCAGCTGGGCGCGGCAGTTCACCTCGAGATCGGTGTGCGGGTCGCGCATGCTGTCGATATGGCTGACCTGCCCGGCGAGGTTGAAGATGACCTCCTGATCGCGCACCAGCCAGTTCATGGTGCTCGACTGGCGGATGTCGGCGACGTTGACGCGCAGGCGATCGGTGACCGGCGCGATGTTGACGAAGTTGCCGCCGGCGCCCGGAATCAGCGAGTCGACCAGCAGCACGTCGGCCCCGAGTTCGACCAGGCGGATCGCCAGGTTGCTGCCGATGAAGCCGAGCCCGCCGGTGATCATCACCCGGCGGCCGCGATAGAAGCCGGCGCTCACGACCGGGTCCGTTCGGCGCCGGCCCGGCCGGGCACGGCGCCGAGATGCTCGCGGCGGACCACCAGCGCCCACCACAGCTTGAAGACGTCGACGCCGGTACGGGCGATGCGCGGGAAGTTGAAGAACTGCGACCGGCCGTGCGCGCGGTGGTAGTGGTGCACGGGCACCTCGGCGACGCGAAACCCGGCGTCCTTGAACTTCTTCATCATCTCCAGGCAGATGACGCCGCTGTCCTTCTCGAGTCGGACCACCTCGAACATCCGCCGCCGCATCAGCCGGAAGTCGCAGTCGACGTCGCGGACGGTGAGGCCGAACAGCCGCTTGACGGTGTGGTGGTAGATGCGGCCGATGACGATGCGGTGCAGCGGATCCGAGCGGCTGATCTTCCAGCCGTTCACCCAGTCGACCTCGGGTCGCATCGCCTGCCAGAGCAGCGTCACCTCGCCGGGGTCGTACTGGGCGTCGCCGTCGGTGTAGAAGACGAGGTCCTTGGTCGCCGCGGCGAAGCCGGAGCGCAGCGCCCCGCCGTAGCCGCGGTTGACGGCGTGGTGAACGACGCGGAAGTGGTCCGGATACACCCGCGCCAGCTCGTCGAGAATCGCCGCGGTGCCGTCGCGGCTGCCGTCGTTGACGACGATGACCTCGTAGTCGGCGGTCAGCGTCGCGGCGACGTGCAGGGCGCGAATGACCAGACTGGCGATCGTCCCGCTGTCGTTGTAGGCGGGGAAGAACAGGCTCAGGCTGGGCGCGGCGGCCGGCGGCGCGGGGGTGGTCACGACGTCGGGGGATTGTAGCGCGGCGCTTCGGCGCGGCGGCGGGCGAACAGCCGCCGCAGCGCCATCCGCCACGGAGTGAAGAACGACTCGCGGATGACCCCGCCGGAGATCTTCGAGGCGCCGACGCGGCGCTCGACGAAGATGATCGGCACCTCGCCGACGCGGCAGCCGGCTTCGAGGGCCAGGAACAGCGTCTCGACCTGGAACGAGTAGCCATCCGAGACGATCCGGTCCAGCGGCAGGCGGGCGATGGCGTCGCGGCGCCAGCAGCGGAAGCCGGCGGTGCAGTCGCGCACCTGCATGCCGGTGATCGTGCGCACGTACCAGTTGGCGAAGGTGCTGAGGATCAGCCGGCGCAGCGGCCAGTTGACGACGCTGACGCCCTGCAGGTAGCGCGACCCGATGACGACGTCGTGGTCGGCCGCCGCCGCGACCATGTCCGGGACGTACTGCGGGTCGTGCGACAGGTCGGCGTCCATCTGGAAGACCAGCCGGGCGTCGGAGGCCAGCGCGGCGCGCATCCCGTCGAGATAGGAGCGGCCGAGGCCGCGCCTGCCGGTGCGGTGCAGCACCTGCAGCCGGCCGCCGCTGGCCGCGGCGAGCTGGTCGGCCAGCTGCCCGGTGCCGTCGGGCGAGCCGTCGTCGATGACCAGCACGCGCAGGTCGGCGTAGGCCAGCAGGCGCTCGGCGACGACCGGCAGGTTCTCCCGTTCGTTGTAGGTCGGGAGCAGGACCAGCACACCTGGCAGGCCCGGCAGGCGGCGATCAGCCATGCGACACCAGCCGTTCGATCACCGCGTCCCAGGTGATGGCCGCGGCGCGGTCGCGCCCGGCGGCGCCCAGGGCCGCGGCCTCCCCGCGGCGGTCGTGCAGCCGGGCGACGGCGTCGCCGATCGCCGCCGGCGTCGGCGCCACGACCAGGCCGTTGACGCCGTCGGCGACGAACTCCAGCGTGCCGCCGGAATCGCTGGCGGTCACCACCGGCTTGGCGGCGAGGAAGGCCTCCAGGGTCACCAGTCCGTAGTCCTCGTCGAAGGGCACGTAGGCCACCGCCAGCGCCTCGCGGTACAGCGCCAGCAGGGTGTCGTCGTCGACCGCGCCGAGGAACCGCACCCGATGGGCGACGCCGGCCTCCTCGGCGGCGCGCTCGACCCGGAGCCGCTGGCTGCCGTCACCGACCACCGCCAGGGTCAGCGGCTCGGGCCAGGCGGCGACCGAACGCACCACCAGATCGACGCGCTTGTTCTGCTCGAGCCGGGCCACCGACAGCACGTAGTCGCCGAGCCGGCCGGGCGCCAGGCGCGGCGCCAGCAGCGGCGGATGGTACAGCGGGGTCGAGTCCAGGCCGTTGTACTTCTCGAGGCGCGCCGTCACCGTGCGCGAGATCGTGTAGCGCCCGACGCACCCGGCCAGCGCCCGCTCGTCGATGGCCATCAGCCGATCGCGCAGCGCCACGTCGAGCTCCTCGTGGGCGAAGTCCGAATACGGGGTCGCCGCCAGTTCGTAGGCGGCGCGGTGCTGGTGCACCAGCCAGCAGACCTTGCGCGGATGGCGCGCCAGGTAGGTCGGGAACTTGGTGGCGATCACCAGGTCGATGGAGCGGCCGTTGCTCTCGCTGAGGTCGAGCAGCCCCCAGGCGGCGGCGTGCGGCAGGATCTCCTGTTTCGGATACCACTTGAACGGCACCGAGACCCGATCGGCGTCGAACCCGCGCCGCCGCAGCTCGTCGACGAGCTGGCGCACCAGCAGCTCGGCGCCGCCGCGCACGAGCGGCACCTGCGTTTCGCAGACGAGCACGGTGCGGACGGCCATCGGCGGACAGTCGGTCAGGTGGCGTGCCGGAAGTTGATGATGTCGCCGTCCTGGACGACGTACTCCTTGCCTTCGAGCCGGACTTCACCGGCCTCCTTGCACGCCGCCATCGACCCGCGGGCCACCAGCGCATCGTAGCCGACCACTTCGGCGCGGATGAAGCCGCGCTGGATGTCGCTGTGGATCTCCCCGGCGGCCAGCTGCGCGGCGGTGCCGCGCGGAATCGACCACGCCCGGCACTCGTCGTCGCCGACCGTGAAGAAGGACATGTAGCCGAGCAGGTCGTAGCTGGCGCGGATGACGCGGTCGAGCCCCGACTCGGCGAGCCCGAGGTCGGCGAGAAAGGCGGCGGCGTCGGCGGCGTCGAGCTGGGCGATCTCGAGTTCGATCTTGGCGCACGCCGGTACCGCGCGGGTCGCGGCGCGCGACAGGAACGGCGTGAGGCCGGTTGCCGCGGCGGCCGCGGTGACGTCGCCGGCGACGCCGATGTCGGCTTCGTCGAGGTTGATGACCACCAGCAGCGGCTTGGCCGAGAGGAACTGGAAGCCGCGCAGCCGCTTGCGATCGTCGCCGGCGAGGCCGAGGGCGCGCAGCGGCTGCCCGTCGGCCAGCGCGGCAGCGGCGCGGGCGAGGATGTCCTTCTCTTTCTCCAGGTCGGCGGTCTTCGCCTTCTTGAGGTCCTTCTCGAGCCGCTCCATGCGTCGCTCGACGACCCCCAGGTCGGCGAGGATGAGCTCGTCCTCCATCGCCTGGGCATCGCGCGCCGGGTCGATGGTCGACGACGGGTGCGGCACCGCCTCGTCACGGAAGGCGCGGACGACGTGGACGAGCGCGTCGGCGTTCTTGTAGCCGGCGACGTCGACGAGCGCGGCCGCGGCGGCGCGCGCCGGGCCGGCGCTGTCGGTGAACTCGATCGTCGCCGGCACCCGCTTCTTCGGGTTGAACATCGCCGTCAGCCGGTCCAGCCTGGCGTCGGGCACCTTCGAGATGCCGACCACGGTGTCGCCCTTGGCGTTCCGCCCGCCCTCCTTGGCGCTCGTCATGAGCTGGAAGAGCGTGGACTTTCCGGTGGATGGCAGGCCTATCAGGGCGGCGTGCAGCATGCGGGACGGACCCTTTAATCGAAACCGCCCATCGTAGCACGGGCAGCGAAATACGAAGAAAAGGCAAATCCTCTTGTGGTGCCCACGGGAGAACAGCGGGCGAAAGTAATACGTAAGTTCCCTATCGACGACAACTTAGGCGAAGTTCCCGTTGACAGGTCGATGACCGTCCTCTACCATCCGAGTGGATTTTTTTGGACTGGAGTGGAGTAAACAGTGCTTCGCGGGAACGCGCCGGCAAAGATCGACGACAAAGGCCGGCTGAAGGTCCCCAACACCTTTCGGGCCGTGGTCCAGGAGGAGTACGGCCGGGAAGTCTTCGTCACCAGCCTCACCGGCGAGTCGGTACGGGTCTATCCGATGCCGGTGTGGCTCGAGATTGAGCGGAAGCTGGCGCAGGCCCCCTCCACCCACCCGGCCCGGCTCAAGTTCCTCGATCGCGTCAGCTTCTTCGGCCAGGTCTCGGAGCTCGATCCGCAGGGGCGGATCCTGATCCAGCCCCGGCTGCGGGAGTCGGCGCTGATGACCGGCGAGGTCGACGTACTCGGCAAGTACGACTTCCTCGAAGTCTGGAACCACGACCGGTTCCTCGCCAAGCTTCTCCGCGAGCCGTACTCCGACGACGACGCGCGGGCCCTGGCCGAGTTCGGCATCTAGCGAGGCTCCGCTCTGTTGCGACGAGCATGTGGCGACGCCTCGCCAGGCCGCGTTGTGTGGCCCCGCCTCCGGCGGGGCATGGTTGACGCCTTTCTGCACTGGACGTGGACGTGTCCCAGCACCAGTCGGTGATGGTCGACGAGGCAATGCGGTTCCTGGAGCCGCAGCGCGGCGGCACGTACGTGGACTGCACCGTCGGGCTGGGCGGCCACACCCGCGCCCTGCTCGAGGGCGGCGCCGACCGTGTCATCGGCATCGATCGCGACCCGCAGGCGCTGGCGCTGGCGGCCGAGGCGCTGGCCGTCTTCGGCGAGCGCGTCCGGCTCCACCACGCCGACTACCGCGAGTTCGACGCGGTGCTCGACGAGCAGGGGGTCGCCACCAGCGCCGGCACGCTCGCCGATCTGGGGGTGTCGTCGCTGCAGTTCGACGCCGCCGGGCGCGGCTTCAGCTTCCGCCGCGACGAACCGCTCGACATGCGGATGGACCAGACCCGGGGCCTGACCGCCGCCGAGCGGCTGGCCACCATCGACGAGCCGGCGCTCGCCGACGTGATCTTCCAGTTCGGCGAGGAGCGCCGCTCGCGGCGGATCGCCCGCGCCATCGTCGCCGCCCGCGAGCAGGCGCCGATCGCCACCACCGGGCAGCTGGCGGCGATCGTCCGCCGCGCCGCCGGTGGACCCGGCTGGCAGCGGATCGACCCGGCGACGCGGACCTTCCAGGCGCTGCGCATCTGGGTCAACGGCGAACTCGACCGGCTCGACGAGTTCGTGCGCCGGGCCGCCGCCCGCCTCGCCGCCGGCGCCCGGCTGGTCGTGATCAGTTTCCACTCGCTCGAGGACCGCATCGTCAAGCACACGCTGCGGGCGCTCGACCGGGTCGACGGGGTGCTGCGGGTGCTCACCGGCAAGCCGGTGCTGCCCGGAGACGACGAGATTGCGAGGAACCCGCGGGCGCGCAGCGCCAAGCTGCGCGCCGCCGAGCGGCTGGCCTGACCGGACAGCGCAAAGGGGGACGCCGATGGATCACGCAGAGACCTTCGAGTACGCGATCCGCAAGGACGTGCGCAACAACCCGATCGTGCGCGAGGTGGACGAACGCCGCCAGCGCGAGCTGTGGAGTTCGCTCGGCGTCGGCGTGGTGCTGCTGCTGGTGGTGATGTTCAGCGCCTGGCAGCACTTCGAGCTCATCCGCCACGGCTATCAGCTCGACGAGATGAAGCGCCAGATCGCCGCCGAGGAGGACGTCCGCCAGCACCTGCGCCTGGAGACCGAGACCCTGCGGGCGCCGCAGCGCATCGAGCGCCTGGCCATCGACCGCCTCGGCATGGTGGCGCCGACCAGCGACGACGCCGTCGTCCTCGAGCGGGTCCTGCCCAGCGAGCCGCCCGCCCGCTCGGTCATCGCCGTCCGCTAGCCGACACCGGGACCCGCCGTGGCCACGCCGACCCAGCCCCCGTGGCGCGACACCCTGCGCCGCCGCGCCGTGGTGGGCGGCGTGTGCCTGCTGGCGTGGACGGCGGCGATCGAGGCGCGGCTGGTGTTCCTGCAGGTGGTCCGTCACGAGGACCTGTCGGCGCGGGCCGACCGCCAGCAGATGCGGACGGTGACGGCGCCGGCCAAGCGCGGCGAGATTCGCGACCGCCACGGCCGCCTGCTGGCCTACAGCGTCGACGTCGACAGCGTCTACGCGGTGCCGGCCGACATCGCCGAACCGGCCGCCACCGCCGGGGCGCTGTGCCGCGTCCTCGACGACTGCGACCGCGGCAAGCTGAAGGCGCTGGTCGACCGGTTCTCGACCTCCCGCGCGTTCGCCTTCGTCGAGCGCTTCGTCTCGCCGCAGGTCGCCGAGCGCATCAAGGCGCTCGACCTCGAGGGCGTCGGCCTGATGAAGGAGAGCCGGCGCTACTACCCCAAGAAGGAGCTGGCGGCTCAGCTGCTCGGCTACGTCGGGGTCGACAACGTCGGACTCGGCGGGCTCGAAGCCGCCTACGACTCGGTGGTGCGCGGCCGTGACGGCAAGGTGCTGGTGCAGACCGACGCGCGGCGGCGCGGCTTCAGCAGCATCGAACGGCCGCCGACCGCCGGCGGCACGCTCGAACTGACCGTCGACGAGCAGCTCCAGCACATCGTCGAGCGCGAGCTGAAGGCGGGCGTCACCGAGCATCGCGCCGACGCCGGCACGGCCATCCTGATGGATCCGCACACCGGCGAGATCCTGGCGATGGCCACCTATCCGACCTTCAATCCCAACGCGTTCCGCAGCGCCGCCGATGGCGTCCGCAAGAACCGGGCGGTGACCGACCTCTACGAGCCGGGCTCGACCTTCAAGATCGTCACCGCCTCGGCGGCGATCCAGGAGGGCGTGGTGTCGCCGACCGACCCGATCGACGTCAGCGCCGGGATGATCAAGTTCCCCGGCCGGCCGCCGATCGAGGACGTCGCCCGCCATCAGATCCTGACCTTCGCCCAGGTCATCGCCAAGTCGAGCAACGTCGGCGCCATCAAGGTCGGACTGCGGCTCGGCCCGGAGCGGCTCGGCGTCTACGTCAACCGCTTCGGGTTCGGCCGCACCACCTCGCCCGACTTCCCCGGCGAGAGCCCCGGCATCGTCTGGGATCCGAGCCGCCTCAACGACAGCGCGCTGGCGTCGATCTCGATGGGCTACCAGGTGGGCGTGACGCCGCTGCAGATGGTCGCCGCCGCCAGTGCCGTCGCCAACGGCGGCCGCCTGCTGCAGCCACGCGTCGTCCGCGCCGTCGTCAAGGACGGGGCGCGGGCCGCAGTGGCGCCGCACGAGGTCGGCCGGCCGATCACCGCCCGCACCGCCGCCGAGCTGACCTCGATCATGGAAGAGGTCGTCACCGGCGGCACCGGCACCCAGGCCAGGATCGACGGCTTCACGGTCGCCGGCAAGTCGGGCACGGCCGGCAAGATCGTCGCCGGCCGCTACTCGAAGTCCGAGTACAACGTCTCGTTCGTCGGGTTCGCGCCGTCGCGAAAGCCGGTGCTGACGGCGATCGTGGTCATCGACACGCCGCGGGCCGGCAAGTACTACGGCGGCAGCGTGGCGGCGCCGATCTTCGCCCGCATCGCCGATGCCGCGCTGCGTCATCTCGGCGTGCCGCCGACGGTGTTCCCCGCGCCACCGGTCCTGGTCGATCGTCGGGCCCACGTCGACGTCGCCCGGCCGCAACTCATCACGGTGGCGGCGGTGGACGACAGCCGGACGATGCCCGACCTGCGCGGCCTCGGCGCCCGCGAGGCGCTGCGCCGCCTGGCCAGCCGGCGGGTCGCGGCACGGATGCACGGCGCGGGCCTGGTCGTCGCCCAGTCGCCGCCGGCGGGCACGCCGATCGACGCCGCCACCACCTGCACGCTGGTGCTCGACCGGAACCCCCGGCGCCTCGCCCAGGCCATGCACGGGGAGGTGCCGTGACGCTCGAGACGGCCCGTCGCGCCCTCGGCGATCTCGTGCTCGGTACGGCCGAGGCGGCGCCACCGCCGCCGACGACCATCGACGCCGTCGCCTACGACTCGCGGCAGGTGCGCCCGGGGTCGGCCTTCGTCGCCATTCGCGGTGGCAAGGCCGACGGCCTCGACTTCGTACCGCAGGCCGTGGCCCGCGGCGCGGTCGCCGTGGTCGCCGACCGGCCGGCGGCCGCTGGCGTCGAGGTGCCGTGGATCCAGGTCCGCGACGCCCGGCTGGCCCTGGCCCGGCTCGGGGCCGAGGTGGCCGGCCACCCCAGCCACGAGATTCCCGTGGTCGGCGTCACCGGCACCAACGGCAAGACGACGACGACCTACCTGCTCGCCGCGGTGTTCGACGCCGCCGGACGGTCGGCCGGCGTGATGGGGACGGTGCACTACAAAGTCGGGCGGACCACGCGCGAGGCGGCCCGCACCACGCCGGAAGCCTCCGACGTGCAGCTCATGCTGCGCGAGATGGTCACCGCCGGCAACGGCGCCTGCGTGATGGAGGTGTCGTCGCACGCGCTGGCGCTCAAGCGCGTCGACGGCACGCGCTTCGCGGCCGCCGTGTTCACCAACCTGACCCGCGACCACCTCGACTTCCACGACGACATGGAGTCGTATTTCGCGGCCAAGCGCCGGCTCTTCGAGATGCTGCCACCCGAGTCGCCCGGCGTGATCAACGCCGACGACGCCCGGGCCGCGTCGCTTGCCGCGGCCTGCGCGCGCCCGGTGACCTACGGCATCCAGAAGCCGGCCGACGTGCGGCCCGAAGGGCTGTCGATGGACCTGACCGGCGTGCAGTTCGCGGCGGTCACTCCGTGCGGGACGGTCCGGGTGCGGTCGTCGCTGGTCGGCCGACCCAATGTCTACAACCTGCTCGCCGCCACCGCCGCGGCCTGCGCGATCGGGCTGCCGGTCGAGGCCATCGCCGACGGGCTGGCCGCACTGCGCGGCGTGCCCGGCCGCTTCGAGGTGGTCTCGGCGCCGGGCGACGAGGTGACCGTCGTCGTCGACTACGCCCACACCGACGACGCGCTGCGCAACCTGCTCGAAACGGCGCGGCCGCTCACCGCCGGACGGCTCGTCACGGTGTTCGGCTGCGGCGGCGATCGCGACCGCACCAAGCGGCCGCTGATGGGCATGGTCGCGGCGCGGCTGAGCGACGTCGTCGTCATCACCTCCGACAACCCGCGCAGCGAGGATCCGGCGGCGATCATCGACGAGATCAAGCGGGGCATCCCGGCCGGCGAGGCGGCGGCGTCGGGCCGGCTGCCCGACGTGGTCGCCGTCGTCGATCGCGCCGAGGCGATCGAGCGGGCGGTGGCCCGGGCGCGGCGCGGTGATGTCGTGCTGGTCGCCGGCAAGGGGCACGAGAAGACCCAGCACGTCGGTTCGCGGGTGCTGCCGTTCGACGACGCCGCGGTGTCTCGGGCGGCGCTGGCGCGCCGTCGTCAGGGGCGGGTGAGCTGACGATGCAGCTGCACCAGGGCACTTACTCCGCCGCCGACCTGACCCGCGCCGTCGCCGGACGCCAGCTGGCCGGCGCCGCCGATCGCCGCCTCGGCGCGGTGGCCATCGACTCGCGGGAGCTGGCGCCGGGCGAGCTCTTCTTCGCCATCGTCGCCGCCCGCGACGGCCACGACTTCGTGCCGGCCGCCCTGGCCCGGGGCGCCGCCGGCGTGGTGGTGCAGCGCCGGGTCGCCCTGCCCGCCGGCGGCGATGCCGCCGCGATCGTGGTCGAAGTCGACGACACGCTGCGCGCGCTCCAGGATCTCGGCCGCGCCGTCCGCCGCGCGTCGGGCGCCCGCGTCGTCGCCATCACCGGCAGCGCCGGCAAGACCACGACCAAGGACGCCATCGCCGCGGTGCTCGGCGCCCGCTACCGCGTGGTCAAGAACCGCGGCAACCTCAACAACCATCTCGGCCTGCCGATCTCGCTGGTCGAGCTGCGCAGCGCGCCGGACGTCGCCGTGATGGAGCTCGGCATGAACCACGCCGGCGAGATCCGCGTCCTCGTCGACATCGCCCGGCCCGACGTGCGGGTGTGGACCAACGTCGGCGACGCGCATATCGGCTACTTCGGCTCGCGGGCGGCGATCGCCGACGCCAAGGCCGAGATCCTGGAACAGGCCGGCCCGGACACCCTGCTGGTCTGCAACGCCGACGACCCGTTGGTGATGGCCCGGGCGACGGCGTTCCCCGGCCGGGTCGTGACCTTCGGGGTGTCGGCCGGCGCGGCGGTACGGGCCACGGCTATCGAGGATCGGGGCGTCGACGGCACCGCCGCCGCGGTGTCGACCGCGGCCGGCGACATCGCCCTGACCATCGCGCTGCCGGGGCACGGCCATCTGCTGAACGCCCTCGCCGCCGCCGCCGTCGGGGTCGAGCTGGGCGTGCCGCTCGGCGACATCGCCGCCCGGCTGGCGACCCTGACCGCCGCCGACCACCGCGGCGCCGTGGTGCGGACGCCGGCTGGCGCCACCGTAATCGACGACTCCTACAACTCCAGCCCGAGCGCGCTGCAGCGGTCGCTCGACGTGCTGGCGGCGAGCCGGCCCGCCGGCCGGCGCATCGCCGTCGTCGGCGAGATGCTCGAACTGGGCGCCGCCGCCGCGACGCTGCACGAGGCCTGCGGCCGCGCCGCCGCCGCCGCCGGCGTCGAACTCCTGATCGCGGTCGGCGGCCCGCCGGCGGCACGCCTGGCCGCCGCCGCGATCGCCGCCGGGCTGGCGCCGGCCGTGGTGCACCACGTCGCGACCAGCGCCGAGGCCGCCGCGCTGGCCGCCGGGATGGTCGGCGCCGGGGACCTGGTACTGGTGAAGGGCTCGCGCGGCATCGGCACCGACGCCGTCGTCGCCCGCCTCGTCGCCGGAGGGGCGTGATGCTCTATCACCTCCTCTTCTCGTTCGCCCCGCAGGTCGGCGTCCTCAACGTGACGCGCTACATCACGTTCCGCACCGCCGCGGCCAGCATCACGGCGCTGCTCATCAGCCTGGCGTTCGGGCCGTGGCTGATCCGCAAGCTGCGGGCGTTCCAGATCGGTCAGGTGATCCGCCAGGAAGGGCCGCAGTCGCACCGCGCCAAGGCCGGCACGCCGACGATGGGCGGGCTGCTCATCCTGACGGCGGCGCTGGTGCCGACGCTGCTGTGGGCCGACCTGACCAATGAGTACGTCTGGCTGGCGGTGCTGGCGACGGCGGCGTTCGGCGCCATCGGCCTCGTCGACGACTACCTCAAGATCACGCGGCGCTCATCGGGCGGGCTGGCCGCCCGCTACAAGATGGGGCTGCAGATCGTCGTCGCCCTGGCCGTCGGGCTGGCGCTGATGTGGCTGGCGTCGCAGAACCTCTACAACACCCGGCTCATCTTCCCGTTCTTCAAGCAGCTCATTCCCGAACTCGGCTGGGCCTACGTGCCGCTGGCGATGCTGGTGCTGGTCGGTGCCACCAACGCCGTCAACCTCACCGACGGCCTCGACGGGCTGGCGATCAGCACCTTCGCGGTCGCCGCGGCGTGCTTCACCGCGCTGGCCTACGTCACCGGCCACGCGGTGTTCGCCGACTACCTGCTGCTGGTGCGGTTCCCGCCGGCGGCGGAGCTCACGGTGTTCTGCGGCGCGCTGGTCGGCGCCAGTCTCGGCTTCCTCTGGTACAACTGCTATCCCGCCGAGATCTTCATGGGCGACGTCGGCTCGCTCGGGCTCGGCGGCGCGCTCGGCACGGTGGCGATCCTCATCAAGCAGGAACTGCTGCTGGTGATCGTCGGCGGCGTGTTCGTGGCCGAGGCGCTGTCGGTCATCATCCAGGTCGGGTCGTTCAAGCTCACCGGTCAGCGCGTCTTCCGGATGGCGCCGCTGCACCACCACTTCGAACTGGTCGGCTGGAGCGAGCCGAAGGTGATCACGCGGTTCCTGATCGCGGCGATCCTCTGCGCGCTCTTCAGCCTCACCACCCTCAAGCTGCGATGACCGCCACCCTGCCGCCATCGGGGCCGGCCCGGCCGGGTTTCGACGTCGAAGGCCGGCGTGTTCTCGTCGTCGGCGCCGCCCGCAGCGGGCTGGCGGCCGCCGAGCTGCTCGTCGCGCGTCGCGCCCGGGTGACGCTCACCGACCGCGCCGCGGCCATCCCCGGCGACGAGCGGCTGCGCGCGCTCGGCGTCGCCCTCGATCTCGGCCGCCACGATCCGGCGGCCTTCACGACCGCCGACCTGGTCGTGACCAGCCCCGGGGTCCCGCCCGAACTCGCCGAGCTGCAGGCGGCGCGCGCCGCCGGCGTCGAAGTCATCGGCGAACTCGAGCTGGCCTGGCGCTGGCTCCAGGGTCGGGTCATCGCCATCACCGGCACCAAGGGCAAGTCCACCACCACCACGCTGGTCGGCCGGATGCTCCAGGCGTCCGGCAAGCGCGTCCTGGTCGGCGGCAACATCGGCGTGCCGCTCAGCGCCCACGTCGAGCGCTCGACGTCCGACACCCTGCACGTCGTCGAGGCGAGCAGCTTCCAGCTCGAGGCCACCGACACCTTCCACCCGTGGATCGCCGCCCTGCTCAACCTGTCGGCCGATCACCTCGACCGTCATCCCGACCTGGCCTCGTACGCCAGGGCCAAGGCGCGGATCTTCGCCAACCAGGGTCCCGATGACTGGGCCGTCGCCGATGCCGGGCAGCCCGAGGCCGTGGCCCTGGCCGGCGCCAGCTGCGCCCGGCAGCTGCGCTACTCGGCGACCCGGCGGCTGGACGACGGGGTGTCGGTCGCCGATGGTGTCATCTGGCGCCGCACGTCGGAAGGCGACCTGCCGCTGGTGCCGCTGGCGGCGATCGAGCTGCACGGCCGCCACATGACCTCCAACGTCGTCGCCGCCACCGCCATCAGCCACCTGGCCGGGGCGTCACCCGACGGCATGGTGCGGGCGCTGGCCGGATTCGCCGGCCTCGAACACGTGATGGAGCCGGTGGGCGAGGTGGGCGGGGTGCGCTTCGTCAACGACTCCAAGGCGACCAATGTCGAGGCCGCCGCCCGGTCGATCGAGAGCTTCACGGGCGTGGTGGCGATCGTCGGCGGCCGCTACAAGGGCGGCCGGTTCGAAGACCTCGCCGGCCCGCTCGCGGCGCACGGTCGGGCGGTGGTGGCCATCGGCGAGGCGCGGCCGCTGATCCGAGCCGCCCTGGCCGGCGCCGTGCCGGTCGAGGAGGCCGCCGACATGACCGAGGCCGTTCGCCGGGCCTTCGCCCTGGCCGGGCCCGGCGGCGTCGTCCTGCTGGCGCCGGCGTGCTCCAGCTTCGACATGTTCACCGACTACGCGGCGCGTGGACGCGCCTTCAAGGAGGAGGTGGAACGACTCAAGAACGGCGGCTAGCGGTCAGGGGCTAGCGGCTAGTGAGGCGAGCAGTGAGCAGTCATCAGCCGGGTGGCGGCGATTGGGAGCCGGTCGCTGGGAGCGCAGGCTTCCTCGGTCTGCGAGGCTGGTGTCCCAGTCCCCCGCCTGGCTGATGACTGCTGACCGCTCGCGACACATACGGTCGCGGAGCGGCCGGACGCCCGGAGGGCGTCCGGCATGGTGTTTCGGTAACTGGCCGGCCCGACTTTAGGGCGTCCCCCGGACATCGATCCGAGGGGGGGAGAGTATGGCGCGGAAGCTCCAGTCTGACAAGTGGCTGTTCCTGGCGACGCTGGCCCTGGTCTGCGTGAGCATCGTCATGGTCTACAGCGCCTCGGCGGTGGTCGCGCTCGAGCGCTTCCAGCAGCCGTACTACTTCGTCACCCGCCAGGTCATGTGGGCGCTGACCGGGCTGGCGGTGCTGAGCGTGGTCATGCGCATCGACTACCGGACCTACCGCAACGAGCAGGTGGTGTGGGCGGTGCTGGGGCTGGTCGGCCTGATGCTGGTCGCGGTGCTGTTCGCGGCGCCGATCAAGGGGTCGAAGCGGTGGTTCGGCGTCGGCGGGTTCGGCATTCAGCCCTCGGAGCTGGCCAAGGTCGCCGCCATCCTCTTCACCGCCCTGGTCCTCGACCGGCGGATGGCGCGGATCAACGAGCTGCGCTACTCGCTCACGCCCATCGCTCTCATCGTCGGCGGCCTGGCCGGCCTCATCCTCGTCGAACCGGACTTCGGCACCGCGGCGACGATGGCGCTCATCGTCGGCGTGATGGTGACGGCCGCCGGCCTGAGCTACCACTACATCCTCGGCCTGGTCGCGCTGGCGATCCCCGCCGTGTATCTCGTCATCGTCTCGGCGCCGTACCGGCTGCGCCGCTGGAACGGATTCTGGTGCCCCGAGTGCGATCCGCTGGGCGACGGCTTCCACCTGCTCCAGTCGCTCATCGCCGTCGGCAGCGGCGGCTGGCTCGGCCGCGGCCTCATGGGCGGGGTCCAGAAGCTGTTCTACCTGCCCGAGCCGTACAACGACTTCATCTACGCGGTGATCGCCGAGGAGCTCGGCCTCCTCGGCGCGACGCTGGTGCTGCTCTGCTTCGGAGTCATCGCCTGGCGCGGGCTGAAGGCGTCGCTCACCGCCCCGGATCGCTTCGGGGCCTTCCTCGCCCTCGGCATCACCACCATGGTCGTGATGCAGGCGTTCCTCAACGTCAGCGTCGTCCTCGGCCTGGTGCCGACCAAGGGGATCCCGCTGCCGCTGGTGAGCAGCGGCGGCTCGTCGCTGCTGGTCAACCTGGCCGCCATCGGTGTGCTCCTGAACATCTCGCAGCACGCCGTCGGCGAGTCGGCGGCCGTGGAGCCCGGGACCACGTGATCCATGCGGGTGCTCTTCGCCGGCGGCGGGACGGGCGGACACCTCTATCCGGGGATCGCCGTCGCGGAGGAACTCCGCCGCCGCGATCCGGCGACGGTGGTGAGCTTCGTCGGGACGGCCCGCGGCCTGGAGAGCCGGGTGGTGCCGGCCCTGGGCCTGTCGCTCGACCTCATCCGCAGTGCCGGCCTGAAGGGCAAGTCGCCGGCGGCGCTGGCGCGCGGTCTGGCGCTGCTGCCGCTGTCGGCGCTCGATGCCTGGCGGGTGCTGTCACGGCGGCGCCCCGACGTGGTGGTCGGCGTCGGTGGCTACAGCTCCGGGCCGGTGCTGCTGCTCGCCGCACTGCGACGCCTGCCGACTCTGGTCATGGAGCAGAACACGGCGCCGGGTTTCACCAACCGGGTCCTGGCCCGGTGGGTGTCGGCGGCGGCGCTGAGCTACGACGAGACCCTGCGCTTCTTCCCGGGCATCGGCATCGTCACCGGCAACCCGGTGCGCCGCCAGTTCCTCGACGGGCGGTCTGGCGATGAACCGGTGGACGCTGCCGGCGGAAAGGTCCGCGTGCTGATCGTCGGCGGCTCTCAGGGCGCGCGGGCGGTGAACGACGCGCTGGTCGCCGCGGCGCCGCGGCTGGCCGCGGCGGCTGCGAGCGTCGCGATCACGCACCAGACCGGCGAACGCGACCTCGCCCGGGTGCGCGACGCCTACGCCGCCGCCGGCTGCACCGCCATCGTCGCGCCCTTCCTGCACGACATGCACGCGCAGATGGCGGCCGCCGACCTCGTGGTGTCGCGGGCCGGCGCCTCCTCGCTCGCCGAGCTCACCGTCCTCGGCCGGCCGATGCTGCTGGTGCCGCTGCCGACGGCCGCCGACGACCACCAGCGCAAGAACGCCGCGGCGCTGGCCCGGGCCGGTGCCGCCGAGGTGATCGACGAGGGTGAGCTCAACGGCGACCGGCTGGCCGACGCCCTGCTGGCGCTGGCCGCCGATTCCGGAACGCGGCGGCGGATGGCGGCGGCGGCCCGCGCCCAGGGGCGTCCCGACGCCGCCGCCCGCGTCGCCGATCGCATCGCCGAGCTGGCGGGAGTCCGGTGACGTGCTCGGACGGACGCGACGCGTGCACTTCGTGGGGGTGGGTGGCATCGGCATGAGCGGCATCGCCGAACTGCTGGCGAACCTGGGCTACGCGGTGTCGGGCTCGGATCAGAAGCGATCGGCGCAGACCGATCGCCTGGCGGCCCTCGGCGTGTCGCTGCAGCTGGGGCACGCCGCCGCGCACGTCCACGGCGCCGACGTCGTCGTGGTGTCCTCGGCGGTGCAGTCCGACAACCCCGAGGTGGCCGCGGCCCGGCAGCACGGCATCCCGGTGATCCCCCGTGCCGAGATGCTGGCCGAGCTGATGCGTCTGCGCACCGGCATCGCCGTCGCCGGCGCGCACGGCAAGACCTCGACGACCTCGATGATCGCGCTGGCGCTCGAGCGGGCCGGACTGGATCCCACCGCCGTCATCGGCGGCCGGCTGCGGGCGTTCGGCAGCAACGCCCGGCTCGGCCGCGGCGAGTACATGGTCGCCGAGGCCGACGAGAGCGACCGGTCGTTCCTCAAGCTGTCGCCGACGCTGGCGGTCATCACCAACGTCGATCGCGAGCACATGGAGGCCTACGGCGGCTTCGAGGACCTGCAGCAGGCCTTCGTCGACTTCGCCAACAAGGTGCCGTTCTACGGCGCGGTGGTCGCCTGCGCCGACGACGCCGAGCTGGCCCGCCTCACGCCGCGGATGACCCGCCGGGTGATCACCTACGGCATTGCCGGCCAGGACGCCGACCTCGGCGCCCTCGACGTCCGGCTCGAGGGCTTCGGCAGCACGGCGACGGTGGTGCGTCGGCGGGCCGGCGCCGACGACCCCGCGGGCGAGGTGCTCGGCACGCTGCGGCTGCAGGTGCCCGGTCGGCACTCGGTGCTGAACGCCCTGGCCGCGGTGGCCGTCGGCCTGGAACTCGGCGTGCCGTTCGCGCCGCTGGCGGCGGCGCTGGGCGAATTCCAGGGCGCCGAGCGCCGCTTCGAACGTCGCGGCGTCGTGCACGGGATCACGGTCGTCGACGACTACGGCCATCATCCCACCGAGATCGCCGCCGTGCTCGCCGCCGCCCGGGCGGCGGCGCCGTCGCGCGTGCTGGTGGCGTTCCAGCCGCACCGCTACACGCGGACCGCCCAGCTCATGACCGACTTCGCCGTCGCGCTGGCCGCGGCCGACGAGGTCGTGCTCACCGACATCTACGCCGCCGGCGAGGCGCCGATCCCCGGGGTCGACGTCGCGGCGTTGGCTGCCGCGGCCGACCGCCGGCGGCCCCGGCCAGTGACGGTGGTCACCGCCCTCGACCGGGTGGCGCCGGCGGTGGCGGCGCTGGCGGCGCCGGGCGACCTGGTCATCACGCTCGGCGCCGGGTCGATCGGCGGGGTGGCCGACCAGGTGGTCGCCGAGCTCGAGCGCCGCTACGGCGCGGAGGCGGCGTCGTGACCGTGGGCCTGCCGCCGTCCGCGGACAAGCGCTTCCGGCGCGCCCAGGTCAAGCCGTCCGGACGCCGCGGTTCGGGGCTGCGCCGCGTCAAGGTCGCGATGCGGCTCGGCACCCTGGGCGTGCTCGTCGCGCTGGGGGTGTGGCGCACGGTGACGCTGGTGACCGGGTCGCCGGCCCTGCGTGTCGCCACCGTGGCCGTCCACGGCAACGATCGGCTGTCGCGCGGCGAAGTGCTCACCCTGCTCGCCGATCTGCGCGGCCAGAACGTGCTCGCCGTCGACCTCGACGCGGCCCGCAGCCGGCTGCTGTCGTCGGCCTGGGTCGAGTCGGCGGTGATCCGCCGCGTGCTGCCCAGCACCCTCGACGTCGTCGTCCGCGAGCGCGTGCCGATGGGCATCGCCCGGCTCGGCCGCGATCTCTACCTGGTCGACCAGCACGGCGTCGTCGTCGACCAGTACGGCCCGGCCTACGCCGATCTCGACCTGCCGGTCATCGACGGGCTGGCCGCCCCGCCGGGCGACGGCGTGCCGCTGGTCGACGAGCGGCGCACGGCGCTGGTGGCGCGGCTGCTCGGCGACGTCGCCGGCGACCAGCGGCTGGCGACGCGGTTGTCGCAGATCGACGTCCGCGACCCGCACGACGCCGTGGTCCTGCTCGACGGCGACACGGTGATGCTGCGGCTCGGGGATCGCGACTTCGCCACCCGGCTGCAGGGCTACCTCGACGTCTCGGCGGCGATCCGCGAGCGCGTCTCGGCCATCGACACGGTGGACCTGCGGTTCGGCGAGCGGCTCTACGTGCGGCCCCTGGCCGCCGACGGCGGCGGGCCGGAACCCGCCTCGCGCGAGCTGAACGGACGGACGGGAGGGCAATAGTGGCGCGCAACGAGCGATACATCGTCGGCCTCGACATCGGCACGTCGAAGGTCTGCACCGTGGTCGGCGAGGTCGTCGACGGCGGCGGCCTCGACGTGATCGGCATCGGCCTGGCCGAGTCCAGGGGGCTGAAGCGCGGCGTGGTCATCAACCTCGAAGCCGCCGTCGACTCGATCAAGAAGTCGGTCGAGGAGGCCGAGCTGATGGCCGGCGTCGAGATCGGCTCGGCGCACCTGGCGATGAGCGGCCCGCACATCAAGGGCTTCAACAGCCGCGGTGTGGTCGCCGTCGCCGGCAAGAACCGCGAGATCACCCGCGAGGACGTCCGCCGCGCCATCGACGCCGCTCGCGCCGTGTCGCTGCCCGCCGGCCGCGAGGTGCTGCACGTCCTGCCGCAGGACTTCGTCGTCGACGAGCAGGACGGCATCGGCGCCCCGGTGGGCATGACCGGCGCCCGGCTCGAAGTCAACGTGCACATCGTCACCGGCGCGACGACCTCGACGCAGAACCTGGTCGCCTGCGTCAACCGCGCCGGCATCGAGGTGGTCGACACGGTGATCGGACAGCTCGCCGCCGCCGAGGCCGTCCTGACGCCCGACGAGAAGGAACTCGGCGTCGCCCTGCTCGACATCGGCGGCGGCACCGCCGACCTGGCCATCTTCGAGCGCGGCTCGCTGTGGCACACCGCGGTGGTCGGCGTCGGCGGCGACCACTTCACCAACGACATCGCGGTCGGGCTGCGCACGCCGATTCCCGAGGCCGAGAAGGTCAAGCGGCGCTCGGGCTGCGCGCTGTCGGGCATGGTCGACGAGGACGAGACCATCGAGGTGGCCAGCGTCGGCGGCCGCCGGCCGCGGGTGATGGCGCGGCGCATCCTCTCCGACATCCTGCAGCCGCGCGCCGAGGAGCTCTTCCACCTGGCCTGGGACGAGATCAGCAAGGCCGGCTACGAGAAGTCGCTCAATTCCGGCCTGGTGCTGACCGGCGGCGGCGCCGTCCTCGACGGCCTGTCCGAGATCGCCGAGCAGATCTTCGACCTGCCGATGCGGCGCGGGATGCCGGCCGGGGTCGGCGGCCTCGCCGACCACGTCAGCAACCCCGCCTGCGCCACCGCCGTCGGGCTCGTGCTCTACGCGCACCGTCACCGTCAGCTGGAGCCCGCGGCCGCGGGCGGCAGTGCCCTCGTGCGGATGTTCGGCCGGATTCGCACCGTGTTCAAGGAGTTCTTCTGATGGATGGATGGCTGAAGCCGGGGGGCAAGTCCGAGGCGGCGGATCCGCTGCGCCTGACGCTCGACGAGGAGCTGCGCAGCGGCGCCAAGATCAAGGTGGTCGGCGTCGGCGGCGGCGGCGGCAACGCCGTGTCGCGGATGGTGCAGGCCGGGCTGTCGGGCGTCGAGTTCCTGGTCGCCAACACCGACGCCCAGGCGCTCAAATCGAACCCCGCGCCGGTGAAGATCCAGATCGGCAGCAAGCTGACCAAGGGGCTGGGCGCCGGCGCCGATCCCAACGTCGGCCGCCAGGCGGCGCTCGAGGACACCGACGCGCTCATCTCGGCGCTGAGCGGCGCCGACATGGTGTTCGTCACCACCGGCCTGGGCGGCGGCACCGGCACCGGCGCGGCGCCGGTGATCGCCAGCCTGGCCACCGAGCTCGGCGCCCTCACCATCGCCGTGGTCACCAAGCCGTTCAAGTTCGAGGGCAAGAAGCGCCAGCTCCAGGCCGCCACCGGTCTCGAGGCGCTGCGCGACGCGGTCGACACCGTGATCACGATCCCCAACGAGCGGCTGCTCTCGGTCATCGACCGGCAGACCTCGATGCTCGACGCCTTCGTCACCGCCGACGACGTCCTGCGCCAGGCGATCCAGGGCATCTCGGACCTGATCCTGGTGCCGGGCATCATCAACCTCGACTTCGCCGACGTGAAGGCGATCATGTCGGGGATGGGCGTGGCGATGATGGGCACGGCGACCGGCGACGGCCACACCCGGGCCGTCGACGCCGCCAACCGCGCGGTGTCGAGCCCGCTGCTCGAAGACGCCTCGGTCAACGGCGCCCGCGGCGTCATCGTCAACGTCACCGGCGGCCCCGACATGTCGCTCATGGAGGTGAACGACGCGATGTCGATCATCCACGAGGCGGCGCACGAGGACGCCAACATCATCTTCGGCGCGGTGATGGACCCGGGGCTGGCCGGCAAGGTCAAGATCACCGTGATCGCCACCGGCTTCGAGCCGGGCCGGGTGCGGACCATTCCGGCCTCGCCGACCTCGACCCCGGTGGATCTGTCGAACTACACCGCCCACCTGCGCGCCGGCGCCGGCGCCCACGCCATCGACGCCACCGCGCCGCGGGTGTCGATCGCCCGCCGGCCGCCGCTCGACCTGCCGCTGGCCAAGGCCGCCGTCGGCGGCGGTGTCGAGGGCCTCGAGCCCGGCGAGGTGGATCTCACCATGGAGCTGGACGTGCCGGCGTTCCTGCGCCGGCAGAACGAATAGGCGGTCGCCGCGCCCGGCACCGGCCCGGGGGCGCTCGGGCCGGGTAGTACACTGGCGGGTGGGGGTCGAGCGATCCCCGCCCCATGAAGTCCTGGCACCAGCGCGACGCCGCGCGACAGACCCTGGCCCGAGAGGTCGGCTACGTGCGCAAGCCGCACGTCGACCGGATGCGGGTCGGTCTGGCCTTCCCCAACACCTACTTCGTGGGGATGTCCAACCTCGGCTTCCAGACGGTCTACCGGCTCTTCAACGCCGACGCCGGCACGGTCTGCGAGCGCGTCTTCCTGCCCCCCAAGCAGGAACTGCAGACGCTGGTGCAGCAGAACGCCCGTCTCGTCACCCTGGAGTCGCAGACCCCCCTCCACGACCTCGACGTCCTGGCCTTCTCGGTGTCGTTCGAGTGGGACTACACCAACGTCGTGACGATGCTGCGGCTGGCCGGCCTGCCGCCGCGGGCCGCCGACCGCGATCATCGCCATCCGCTGGTGGTCGTCGGCGGCGCCGTGACGTTCGTCAATCCCGAGCCGCTGGCGCCCTTCGCCGACGTCGTCGCCGCCGGCGAGGGCGAGGTGCTGGTGCCGTCGCTCCTCGCCGCGGTCGCCGCTGCCGACTCGCGCGACGACCTGCTGCGGCGGCTGGCCCAGGCCCGCGGCTTCTACGTGCCGGCCTTCTACGACGTGGCCTACCACGACGACGGCACCCTGGCCGGCTGGACGCCGCGCCCCGGCACCGGCGCGCCGGCCGTCGTGAAGAAGGCGGCGCTCAAGACAACCGACGCCGTCGACCCGCCGGCGACGTCGATCTTCACCCCCGACACCGAGTTCGGCTCCCGCTTCCTGGTCGAGGTGGTGCGCGGCTGCGCCAACCTGTGCCGCTTCTGCTGGGCCGGCTACAACTACCTGCCGGTGCGCGCGTTCCCCACCGAGCGCATCCTCGAGCTGGCCGCCGCCGCCCGCGCCCACGCCGATCGGGTCGGCCTGGTGTCGATCGCGCTCTGCGATCACCCCGACATCGAGCGCCTGCTCACCCGGCTCGGCGAGATGGGCTACTCGATCAGCCCGGCGTCGCTGCGGCTCGACGACCTGACCCCCGCCATCGTCCGCCTGCTGCGCCAGAGCGGCGAGCGCACGCTGACGATCGCGCCCGAGACCGGCTCAGACCGCCTGCGCCGCGTCATCAACAAGACGGTGACCAACGACGAGATCCTCGAGAAAGCCGAGCTCATCTTCTCGGAGGGCATCGAGAACCTGAAGCTCTACTTCATGATCGGCCTGCCCACCGAGACCGACGCCGACCTCGAGGCGCTGCGCGACCTGACCGTGCAGCTGCGCGACGTGATGGTGCGCCATGCCCGCGGCCGGGGACGGGTCGGCCGCATCGTCGGCAGCGTGAACCCGCTGGTGCCCAAACCCGGCACCAGCTACCAGTGGCTGCCGATGGTCGACGCCGCCGAGGTGGAGCGCAAGATGAAGCGCCTCCGCGGCCTCGTCACCGGCCTCGACCACGTCTACTTCTCGATCAAGAGCGAACGGCACTCCTACTACCAGGCGCTGCTGTCGCTCGGCGACCGGCGGGTGGCCGCGGCCATCGAGGCCGCGGAACGTAACGGCGGCCAGTGGCGACAGGCGGTGCAGGAGAGCGGCGTGGACGCCGACTTCTACATCTACCGCGACCGCTCCGCCGATCGCGTGCTGCCGTGGGACATCATCGACGGCGGCATGAAGGACAGCTTCTTCCGCAGCGAGTTCGAGAAGGGCCTGCGGGCGGAATGGACCCTGCCGCCCAAGCGTCAGCAGGAGAACGCCCGCCTGCTGCCGATCCTGTCGTGACCGGGCGCGACGTTCACCATGAGGGTGCCGCCGCCTCGGGCGGCGGGTCGGCGGCGTGCTCGGCGGCCTGGGCTTCGAATTGCGCGTAGGCGCTGAGCACCAGGTCGCGGACGTGATCCTGGGCGGCGGCGTCGGCGATCGAGCGCAGCAGCGCGTAGCTGCGCCGCTCGCCGTTCACCGAGTACTGGCGGGCCGGAAAGGTGACGTTGCGTCCGCTGCCATTGCGGCGCTCCCACACGGCGAAGCCGAGCAGCTTGAGCCCGGCGAGCGGGCCGTCGTCGAAGTGCAGTTCGGCATCCGCCAGCTTGCCGGCGGGGCTGCCCTTGTCGTTGGGAGTGATCTTGACCAGCATGCGTGTGCTCCTGTCGCCGGGTGATCCCCGCGCGTACGCCAGCCGTGTTCAAGTGACGTGCCACGGTTCCGGCGTCCTGCTGGCGGTGGCTGGCGTCGTGTGGCGCCGAGGCGGCGCGGTGGCCACGACAACCGCGGTTGGCGTCCCGGCGGCGCGGTCGGGGCCATCGGCGTGACGCCGCCACCGGCCGCGGCAGGATTCCACTGGGACGACGCCGGCGCCGCGCCGGTGCTGCGCTGCGCGCCGCTGGCCGCGGTGGCGCGCCACGGGTTCACGACCCGTCACCTGCGGTTACGGGGCGCCGACCCGGACGCCTGGGGCAGGGTGGCAGCCGTGGTGGCCTGCGCGCCGACGGCGCTGCACCGGACCCGTCAGGTACACGGTGCGACGGTCGCGGTCGTCGAGTCGTCCATGCCGATCGGTTCGCTCCCGGAGGCCGACGCGCTCGTCACCGACGTGCCTGGCGCGGCCCTGGCCGTGGTTACCGCCGACTGCGTGCCGGTGCTCCTCGCCGACCGGGCCACCGGGGTCGTCGCCGCCGTGCACGCCGGTTGGCGCGGCACCGCGGCCGATGTCGCCGGCGCTGCCGTGCGGCTGATCGGCGTCCGCTGGGCGGTGCCGCCGACGCGCCTGGTCGCGGCCGTCGGCCCGAGCATCGGCGCCTGCTGCTACGAGGTCGGCGACGAACTGCCGGCGGCGTTCGCGGCCGCCGGCCACGGCGAGTCCGCGACGCGGCGCTGGTTCGCCCGCGACGCCGCCGGCCGTCTGCGCCTCGATCTCTGGACCGCCACCCGCGACCTGCTGGTCGGCGCCGGCCTGTCCGCCGGGCAGATCCACGTCGCCGGGCTGTGCACGAAGACGCACCTGGAGTGGTTCGAGTCCTACCGTGCCGAGGGGCCGGCGGCGGGACGCCTGGCTGCGGTGATCGTCTCGCCGGGACCGGCTCAGGGCGTGTGACCGGCAGACGCCGCCCGATCGCCGGCCCCCGGCTGGAGACTAGGTGCCGGCCGGCGTTTCCGGCGGCGCCGGTTCGCCGTCGGCCTTGGGCGGCGGCGGGACGAAATACAGGATGCGCTGGCAGCTCTCGCACTGGATGATCTCGCTGCCGCTGCGCACCTGGTTGTAGAGATGCGGGCGGATCCGCACCCGGCAGGCCTCGCACAGCCCGTCGACCGCCTTGGCCAGCGCGGTGCCGCGGCGGGCCTTGAACACGGTCTCGAACTGCCGGACCAGGGCCGCGGGCAATTCGGCGACGACGGCGGCGCGGGCGGTCCGCAGGTCGTTCAGGGCGGCGGTCAGCTCGACCACCTCGGCGCCGATGGCCGCCTTCTGCGCCGCCACCGCCTTGGTGTCGGCGGCCAGCCGGCCTTCGGCGGCCTTGACGGCGGCGCCGAGTTCGTCGGCTTCGAGCATCCGCACCAGCACCTGCTCCTCGATGGTCTGCAGCTCGGCCGAGAAGGTCGCGATTTCGTGCTGCAGGGCGTGGAACTGGCGGTTGTCCTTCGCCTCCATCAGCTGGTCCTTGTACTTGGACACGCGCTGCTGGGCGACGGCCGCCTCTTTCTCGCGTTCGCGCCGAGCCGTCTGGTTGTCGGCGAGCGCGGCCCTGGCGGCGTCGAGCGCGCCGGTGGCGGCGGCCAGCTGGGCGTCGAGCGCGCCGATGCGCGTCGGGGCGTCGGCGATGCGGCGGCGGGCGTCCTCGGCGCGGGCCTCCACGTCCTGGAGCTTCAGCAGGGCAGTCAGCGCCGGCAACATTCCGCTGACAAGGATATCCCAGGAGCGATCGCCGCCCGTCGGCGGATCGGCGCTACACTCGTCGCCGCGATGCGTCGGTTCGCCGTGCTGGGCCTGGTGTTCCTCGCCTTCCACCCGGGCCTTGCTGGCGCCCAGCCCCTCACCGCGCACGCCCTTGCCGGTGGCGCGGCCCTCGAGCAGCTGTCGCCGGGGCTGCGGCCGCCGCTGGAGGTGCGCGAGGCGTTCGACGGCATCGGGGCCGGCCTGCATGCGGGCGACTCGCCGCCGCGCAACCCCTCCGACAACAGCCTGGCAGTCGGCCCGGATCACATCGTCCAGACCGTCAACTCGCAGATCGCCGTCTTCACGAAGCGGGGCCGGCGCTTCGCCGACACCGGCCGGCTCGTGTTCGGTCCGGTGGGCACCCACGCGATGTTCGCCGGGCACGGCCAGGTCTGCGGCAGCCGCGCCAACGGCGACGCCGTGGTCCGCTACGACCAGCTCGCCGGCCGCTGGCTGGTGGTGATGCCGATCTTCCGCCGTGCGGTGCCGCCCGGCGGTCCGTCCGGGCCGGTCGCCCCGCCGGGAGTCGCCGCACGTGCCGGGCAGGCGTCCGACCCCGGGCCGCCGGTCGCCCCGGCGCCGCCCTCGCCACGGTCGTCGGCAGTCCCCGACGCCGTCGACGCCGGCACCTTCGCCATCTGCTACGCCATCAGCACCGGCCCCGATCCGCTCGGCACGTTTCACCGCTACGTCTTCGACCGGCCGCTGTTTCCCGACTACCCGCGTCCGGCGGTGTGGCCCGACGGCTACTACGTGCCGACCAGCACCGGCGACGACGTGATCGAGAAGCACGTGTGCATCGCCGACCGCGCCCGCATGCTTGCCGGGCAGCCGGCCCGCGAGCAGTGCCTGGTCGTCCACGGCGTCAACTTCCTCAACACCGCCGACCTCGACGGCACGACGCCGCCGCCGCCCGGGGCGCCGAACCTGGTGATGGCCACCGGCGGCAGCCAGCTCGGTCACGACACCGACGACGACGGCATCTACGTGTGGCAGGTGCACGTCGACTGGACCGACCCGGCACAGACGACGATCGGCGGCCCGCGCAAGATTCCGGTGGCGCCGTATCGCTACCTGTGCGGCGGCCAGCTCACCGCCTGCGTGCCGCAGCCGGGCGTCGAACGCCGGCTCGACGCGCAGGGCGACAAGATCATGGCCCGACTCGTCTACCGCCACCTCGACCGAGGCGAGTCGCTGGTCGCCGTGCACTCGGTGGACACTGTCGCCGGTGGCGGCGGCGTGCGCTGGTACGAGTTCCGGCTCGACGCCGCCCGCGAGCCGCGACTCCATCAGCAGGGCACCTACGCGCCGGGCGGCGCCTGGCGCTGGATGGCCAGCCCGGCGCTCGATCGACGCGGCAACCTGCTGATCGGCTATTCGTTCGGCGACGCCGCGACCTTTCCCGGCCAGCGCCTCGCCGCCCGGCTTGCCGACGACCCGCCCGGCCTGCTCACCTTCCAGGAAAGCGTGCTGGCCGAGGGCGGGGCCGCCCAGACGACGACGTTGCGCTGGGAGGACTACACGCAGACCGCCGTCGATCCCGACGACGACTGCACGGTGTGGTACGGCGGCGACTACCTGGCGGCCGGCGCCGCCAGCTACTCGACGCGGATCGCCGCCATCCAGGTGCCCGGCTGCGCCGCGCCGTAGACCCCGCTACATCCATCGGGCCTTGCGGAAGCGGTAGACGAGATACAGGTCGATGACCACCATCGACGCCAGCGCCGCCGGATAGCCCCAGACCCAGCCGAGCTCCGGCATGTGACGGAAGTTCATGCCGTAGATGCCGGCGACCATCGTCGGCACCGCAACCAGGGCGGCGTAGGCCGCCAGCCGCTTGGTGACCTCGCTCTCCGAGATGGTGATGAGCGACAGGTTGAGCGAAGCCGCGGTCGTCACCATGTCGCGCAGGCTGTCGATCGAGTGCTTCAGCCGCAGCAGGTGGTCGTAGACGTCGCGGAAGTAGTCGTGCAGGCCGGCGCAGATCGGCGGCACGCGGCCGCCGTGCAGCTTGCCGGCCACCTCCAGCAGCGGCCCGGTGGCGTGATCGAGCACCAGGAGCTTCCGCTTCAGGGTGTAGAGCGCCTCGATCTGGGCCCGCGACGTGTCGCCGGCGAAGATGCGTTCCTCGATCGACTCGATCTCGGCCGTGATCCGGTCGAGGACCGGCAGGTAGCGGTCGACGACCGTGTCCATGAGCGCGTAGAGCACATAGGCGGGCCCGTGGCTGAGCAGCTCCGGCTCCTGTTCGCACCGCCGCCGCACCTCGGTGAAGCCCAGCTGGGCGTCGCGGCGCACCGAGATGATGTACTGCGGGCCGACGAAGATCGCCACTTCGCCGGCCACCAGGTCGTCGCCCGGCCATTCGACCGTCTGGAGGACGACGAACAGCGACGCGCCGTACTCTTCGAGCTTGGGCCGCTGGTGGCCGTGCCTGGCGTCTTCGACGGCCAGTTCGTGGAGGTCGAACTCCTCCTGCAGCGCCTCGAGTTCGGCCGGTTCCGGGTCTTTGATCGCCACCCACACGAAGCAGCCGGGGCGGCTCAGGTAGGGGCGGATCTCGCTGACCGGGATGTCGGCGGTCCGCTCGCCCCGCTCGTAGACGGCACAGTTGACGAGCATCGAGGATTCCGTCCGCCTTCGCGGCGGCGCCGCTGCGGCGCGACAGTCTTCGCCTGCCTGGCCGACGCGCGGCGAAGCCGGGCGAAGGCTGGTGGGCCCACCTGGACTTGAACCAGGGACCAACCGGTTATGAGCCGGCCGCTCTAACCACTGAGCTATGGGCCCGTTGTGTACCCGATCAGCGGCTAGCAGCCAGCGGCTAGCGGGCCGGGAGACGGCCGCCGAATCGCCCGCGGGCGGCGACCGCTGCATTGTATGGCAGGGAGGGCGATTGCCTTCGCCGCCCGCGCCGCCGTATCGTCGCGTCAATGGGGCGGGCGGGCGGTCCGGCGACGGTGGGTCTGGCGGTCATGGCTGCGGTGTGCCTCGCGGCCCGCCAGCCCGCGCCCTCGGGCTCCGTCATCAGCCGCGACGTCGCGGTGCCGATGCGCGACGGCGTGACCTTGCGCGCCGACCTGGTTCTGCCTCCCGGCCCCGGGCCGTTCCCCACCCTCGTCCACCGCACGCCGTACGGCAAGGACGAGACCACCGCCAGCCGCCTGGTCGGCGCGGCCGTGGCCCGCGGCTACGCCGTCGTCGTCCAGGACGTGCGCGGCCGCTACGCGTCGGAGGGTGAGTTCCGACCCTACCAGCAGGAAGGCCGCGACGGCTTCGACACCATCGAATGGGCGGCGGCGCAGCCGTGGTCGAACGGCCGCGTCGGGACGTTCGGCCTGTCCTATCCCGGGGCCGTGCAGTGGCTGGCCGCGATCGAGTCGCCGCCCCATCTGGTCGCGATGGTGCCGGCGATGACCTTCGCCACGCCGCACCACTTCTGGTACACGAACGGGGTCTGGGACGGCTCGTGGCTGGCGTGGACGTGGCTCAACATCGCCCCGGACCTGCGCCATCGCAAGGACCTGCCCGGACCGCGCACCGACGAGGAGGCGCGGGCGTCGTGGCAGACGGCCGGCATCACCGCGCGCGGTTCGTTCCCGCTGCTCGAGCTCGGCGCATTCACGGGCGTCGCCGACTGGTACTACGAGTGGATGCGCCACCCGCCGTACGACCCCTGGTGGGAGTGGGCGGAACTGGCCGGCAAGTACGGCCGGGTGTCGGCGGCGGTGTTGAACCTGAGTGGCTGGCACGACGAGATGTACGGCCCGGCCGGCGCGACGATGAACTTCGCCGGCCTGGTGGCGGCGCGCGGCGGCGACGCCCGCCAGGCGCGGACCCAGGTGGTGATCGGCCCCTGGACCCACGGCTCCGATCTGGCCACCACCCGGATCGGCGAGCGCGAGATGGGGCCGGCGGCCGCCCTGGACTACGACACGCTGGTGCTCGACTGGCTCGACCGATGGGTGCGCGACGTCGCCAACGGCGTCGATGCCCGGGCGCCGGTCCGCTACTACATGATGGGCGCCGGCGAGTGGCGCAGCGCCGAGTCCTGGCCGCCGCCCGCCGAGCGGCGCTCGCTCTACCTGACCGGGCAGCCGGTGGCCGGCCGGGTGATCGGCCAGCTGTCGTGGACGGCGCCGACGCGCGTCACCACCGCCTCGTTCGTGTCCGACGCCGCCCGCCCGGTGCGCGATCCGCACGACGCCGAGGCCGGCGCCTTCAACTACCTGAGCCTGTCGGCGCGGCCGGACGTCCTGGCCTTCGACCTGGGGCTGGCCGCCGCCGATCTCGAGCTGGCCGGGCCGATCACCGCCGAGATCCACGTGTCGGTGGACCAGCCGGACACCGACCTGTGGGTCAAGGTGCTGGATCGCGGCTTCAACGTGATGAGCACCGGCCTGGACGTCATCCGCGCCAGCTACCGCAACCGGCGTCCCGAGCGCGAGCTGCTGCAGCCGGGCACGGTCTACCGCCTCGAGCTGCCGACGCTGATGACCGCCAATCGTTTCGAAGAGGTGCGGGTGCTGCTGATGGCCAGTTTCGCCCCCAACATGTCGCGCAACCTGCACACCGGGCGGCTGGAGTTCGACTCGGCCGAGACCGCCCGGGCCCGTATCACGGTGCATATGGGCGGGGAGCACGCCTCCCGGCTCATCGTGCCCGTGGTCGACCCGTAGGCGCCAACGCCAGGGATCGATGTAGTCGTCTACGCGGTGATGGTGAACACCGCGATGAGGAAGCCGAGGATGGCCACCAGGCCGACGGGAATCCAGACCAGCTGCAGATCTTCCATGGCCTGGAAGTGTAGCCCAGAAAGACGACGGGCCGGCGCGCGTCAGCGCTGCCGGCCCGTGTCGTTTTCGCCTGCCGCCAGCCTCTAGCGGCTCGGCAGAGCTGACGCTCCGCCCTACGTGCGCCCCTCGAGGAACGCGCGCAGCTTGCGGCTGCGCGACGGGTGGCGCAGCTTGCGCAGCGCCTTGGCCTCGATCTGGCGGATGCGCTCGCGGGTGACGGCGAAGTTCTGGCCGACCTCCTCGAGCGTGTGTTCCGAGCCCTCGCCGACCCCGAAGCGCAGCTTGATCACGCGCTCCTCGCGCGGGGTCAGCGTCTTCAGCACCGACTCGGTCTGCTCGCGCAGGTTCAGGTTGATCACCGCATCCGACGGCGACACCGCGGTGCGGTCTTCGATGAAGTCGCCGAGGTGCGAATCCTCTTCCTCGCCGATCGGCGTCTCGAGCGAGATCGGCTCCTGGGCGATCTTCAGCACCTTGCGCACCTTGGACACCGGGATGTCCATGCGCCGGGCGATCTCTTCCGACGTCGGCTCGCGGCCGAGCTCCTGGACCAGCGCCCGCGAAGTGCGGATCAGCTTGTTGATGGTCTCGATCATGTGGACCGGGATGCGGATGGTCCGCGCCTGGTCGGCGATGGCGCGGGTGATCGCCTGGCGGATCCACCACGTCGCGTAGGTCGAGAACTTGTAGCCGCGGCGGTACTCGAACTTGTCGACCGCCTTCATCAGGCCGATGTTGCCTTCCTGGATGAGGTCGAGGAACTGCAGGCCGCGGTTGGTGTACTTCTTGGCGATCGAGACGACCAGGCGGAGGTTGGCCTCGACCAGCTCCTTCTTGGCCTGCTCGGCCTGGGCCTCGCCGCGCATGATCACCTCGAGGGTGTGGCGCAGGTTCTCGGGGCTCTCCTCGAGCCCGTCGCTGAGGCGCTTCACCTCGGCCTTGAGATCCTTCTGCCGCTTGAGGAGGTTCTTCTTCTCCTCCTCGCGCAGCTTCGGCGTCTTCTTGGTGACGACCTTCGGGTTGAGCGTGCGGTTGACCAGGTCGAGCTCGCGCTGCACCTTCTGCACCGCCTCGACCGCGTCCTTCACCTCGTCGACCATCCGCCGCTTGACGTTCTCGGTGAACTCGATCTTGCGGATGAGCGCCGACACCTCGACGTGGGCCCGCATGTGCTTCCAGCTGGCCCGGCGGTACTTCTTCTTGTCCTTCTTGAGGACGGTGTCGAGCTTCTCGCGCAGCTTCTCCTCGTTGACGCGCGCCTTGCGCACGCCGTCGATCTGCTTGAGGAACTGCTGGGCGCGCTGCTCGATGCGGTCGTCGGTGATCTCCTCGTCGTTGAAGATCACCAGCTCGCGCACGGTGCGCTCGCCGGCCTTGAGCTGGTCGCCCATGCGGATCACGGCCTTGATGATCGCCGGCATCCGCGAGATCGACTTGATCACCGAGAGCTTGCCGCGCTCGATGCGCTTGGCGATGGCCACCTCGCCCTCGCGGGTGAGCAGCGGCACCGTGCCCATCTCGCGCAGGTACATGCGCACCGGGTCGTTGGTCTTGTCGAGGGCGCCCGGCGTGAGGTCGAGCTCCATGCCGTCTTCGCCGTGCGTGGCCGGGCCCTCGCCGCGCTCCATCGTGTCGCGCTCGCGGTAGCCCTTCTCGGTGTCGACCAGGTCGATCCCGGCGTTGCCGAACACGGTGAAGAGCTCGTCGAGGTCCTCCGGGTTGGAGGTCAGCTCGGCGGGCAGGACGTCGTTGACCTCGTCGTAGAGGAGGTAGCCCTTCTCCTTGCCGATGATGATGAGTTGGCGGACTTCTTCGAACTTGTCTTCGAGCGACAAGGCGTTACCTCCAACCGTGAGCGAGGACGAGCCAGTCGGCGTGGGTGCGCGCATAGTGTTATGGGTAGCTGTCCATTGTAACGCGGCGGGTCGCTAATCTTCGCCAAGGCGGGCTCGGATCGCCATCTTTTTCATCGACAGCTCGGTGATCCGCACCGAGCCGGGCTCGCGGGCCGCCAGCAGGCCGATTTCCGCCTCGATCTCCGCCAGTTCCCGCCTGATCCGCAGCTGCCGCAACGCCTGCACGCAGGCGCTCAGATCGAGGACCGGCGCCTGCCGCTCGGCGCCAGCTCTGGCGAGGATCTGTGCCTCTCGATCGTTTAGACGCTCCATGAGCGCACTTGGCATCACCTGGGGATCGCCGGGGGCGAGATCGAGCGCCTTCAGCAGCACCGACTCGGAAGCAAGTCCTTCCAAATCAGCGGGTTGGAGCATGTTCAATGCCGCCGACGCGGCGCCCGGGTCGTGCAGGATCGCCCACAGCAGCCCCCGCTCGGTGTCGCTGACGTGGGTGGCCGCCGGGATGAGCCGGGCCGGCAGGGTGGTCTTGCGGGCGGCGGCGGCCTTGCGGATCTCGGCCCGCACCACCTCTTCGGTGACCCGGGCCCGGTGGGCCAGCTGATCGGCGAACTGGTCGCGGGTGGCGGGATCGGGGATCCGGGCCGCCACCGCCAGCATCTGCTGCAGGAACTCGCGCCGGCTGTCGTCGCGAGTGAGGTTGTGTGCACTGGCGGCCCGCTCGAGCAGGAACCGCAGGTACGGCTGGGATCCCCGGAGCTCGGCCAGGTAGCGGTCGCGGCCGTGCTTCTGCACGAAGCCATCGGGGTCGTCGCCGCCGGGGAGGCGGACGACGTTGACGTCGAAGTCGGCCTCGACCAGCAGCTCGCTCGAGCGCTCGGCGGCGTTCTGGCCGGCCGTGTCGGGGTCGAAGTTGATGACCACCTTGGGCACGAAGCGGCGGAGCATCTGCGCCTGCTGGGTGGTGAGAGCCGTCCCGCAGGTGGCGACCACCGGCAGGCCGCCGGCCTGGTACAGCTGGGCGAAGTCGAAGTAGCCCTCGACGAGGATCGCGAACCCGGCCTTGCGCAGATCGCTCTTGGTCAGGTTGAGGCCGTAGAGCGTGCGGCTCTTGGTGTAGATCGGCGTCTCGGGCGAGTTCAGGTACTTGGGCACCTGGTCCGTCTCGAGGGCGCGGCCGCCGAAGGCGACAATCGACCCGCTGTCGCGGGCGATCGGCACCATCAGGCGGTTGCGAAACCGATCGACGACCGCGCCGTCGTCGCGCACGCTGACCAGTCCGCTCTGGCGGATGAGCCCGTCGGCGAAGCCCTGCAGCAGCAGCCGCTGGCGCAGCGCATCGCGTCCGGGCGGCGCCCAGCCCAGCTTCAGCGCGGCGATGGTCGCCGCGGTGAGCCCCCGCTCCCGCTCCAGGTAGTCGCGGACCCGCGCCCCCGCCGCCGACGCCAGCTGCTCGGCGAACCAGGCGGCCGCCACCTCGTGCATCTTGAGCAGCGCCTCGCGCTCGGCGGCGCTCTCGGCCTGGCCGTCTCCGGGCTCGAGCTCGGGCACCGGGATGCCGAACTTCTGCGCGACGTGCTTGACGGTGTCCTGGAAGCCGAGCTTCTCCTGCAGCTCGACGAACTTGAAGACGTCGCCGCCGACCTGGCAGCCGAAGCAGTGGAAGAAGCCCTTGTCGCGGTTGACGGTGAACGACGGCGACTTCTCGCTGTGGAACGGACACAGCCCCTTGTAGCTGGCGCCGGCCTTGCGCAGCGACACGTAGTCCTGGATCACCGTGACGATGTCAGCGGCGGCGCGGACCTCGTCGATGAAGGACTGCGGGAACTTCGGCATGACGGCCGGGGCTCGGGGCTCGGGGCTCGGGACCCGCGAACGCGGCCCGACGGGACCCGGCTATTTTATCGCCAGCGCGACCAGCTCCGGCGCGTGGTCCTGGTCGGCGACGGCCACGACGATGTATTGCCGGCCCTCGTGCAGATAGGTCATCGGCGCGCCGGTGGCGCCGGCCGGCAGGCGGATGTCGGCCACCACCCGGCCGCTGCGCTTGTCGAACGCGTGCAGCCACGGGCCGCCGCCCCCAGGCGGAATGCTCAGGCCGGCCGGGCTGCCCTCGGTCACGAACAGCAGCGTCTTGGTGAGCAGCGGTGCGGCGCGGCCCGGCTGGCCGAGCGGCGGCAGGTTGAGCGCCTTCAGCGCCGGGTGGTCGCGCGGTCCGTCTCCGTTGGCTGTCATCCACAGGTGATCGCCGGTGTTGAGGTCGATGGCGGTGACGCGGCCGTAGGGCGGTTTGGTGATCGGCAGGCCGCGCGGTCCCGGCCCCGGCTCGCGGTCGAGGCGCTTGCGCGTCTGCGTGTAGGTGAAGCGTCCCGGGCCGGGAATCAGTGCCCCCAGCCACGGAAAGGTCACCGACGGCACGTAGAGGACCCCGGTCTCGGGATCCACGGCCGCCCCGCCCCAGTTCGCGCCGCCCACCCACCCGGGCAGGTACATCGTGCCCTTCTTGTCGCCGGGGGCGGTGCCCTCGAGGGTTGGCGGCGTGAACATCGGGCCGATGGTCCACTGCCTCACGATTGCGCGGGCTTCGGCCTTCAGCTCCGGCGTGAAGTCGATGAGGTCGTCGTCGGTGAGGCCCTGGCGATCGAAGGGCGCCGGGCGGGTGGGGAAGGGCTGGGTCGGCGACGTCCACTCCCCGGGCACGGTCGAAGCCGGCACCGGCCGCTCCTCGATGGGCCACACCGGCTCGCCGGTGACGCGGTCGAACACGAACGCGAACGCCTGCTTGGTCACCTGGATCACGGCCTTGATGCGCCGCTCACCGACGGTGATGTTGGCGAGCACCGGCGCCGTCGGGTTGTCGTAGTCCCACAGGTCGTGGTGCACCATCTGGTAGTGCCACTTGCGAACGCCGGTACGGGCGTCCAGGCACACCAGGCTGTCCGAATAGAGGTTGGCGCCCGGGCGCTGCCCGCCGTACCACTCGTTGGCGGCGCTGCTGAGCGGCACGTAGAGCAGGCCCAGTTCCTCGTCGGCGCTCATCAGGCTCCACGCTTTGGCGCTGCCGGTGTCCTTCCACGACTCGCGCTCCCAGGTCTCGACGCCTGGTTCGAGGTGGCGCGGCACGACGTGGAAGGTCCATCGGAGCGCGCCGGTGCGCACGTCGTAGGCGCGCACGTCGCCGGGCGGGAGGTCGGTCTGGTTGCCGCTGTCGGTCCAGCCCTGGCCGCCGATGACGACGACGTCGCGGACGACCAGCGGCCCCGGCGCCGCCCAGCGGAACGACGTCGCCTTCTCGCCGAGACCGACCAGCAGATCGACCCGGCCGCCACGGCCGAACCCCGTGATGGCCCGCCCGGTGCGCGCATCCAGGGCGTGCAGGTAGCGGCCGCGCACCGCGAAGATGCGCGACGGGCTGCCGGCCGCCGACCAGTAGGCCAGGTTGCGGCTCGCGCCGGCGCCAGCCAGCTCGTCGGCATCGACCGCCTGGCTCCACACGGTGCGTCCCGTGCCGGGGTCGATGGCCTCGGCCAGGCCCAGCGCATTGGCGGCGAACAGCCGCCCCTCGGCCATGAGCGGCGTCGCCCGGTAGTTGGCCGGTACGACGAGCCCGGCCTGGGCGGCCAGAAGCGACGGCTCCACGGCCGGCCGCCGCCAGGCGATCCCCAGCGAGGCGACGTTGTCGGCGGTGATCTGGTCGAGCGGCGAGTACTTCGAGCTGCCGGCGTCGCCGCCGTGATGCCGCCAGTCGCCGCCGGTCGGGATCCGCTGGCCCAACAGCGGGCTGCCGACGAGGGTCAGCGCGGCGACGAGGCTCAGGAACCACCAGCGCATCGCGTGCATGGCCGCGCATCGTAACGCAGGAATGCGATGGGCCAGCCGATCCGCGCCGCTGGTATACTCGACCGGTCCCCCGACAAGCTGCGCCTGAGTTCGGCGATGCGTTGCCTCCGCCCCGCCCGGAGGTCCGCCCGCCCTGGGGGTGACCGTGACGTACTGGGTCGAGTTCAAGAACACCATCCTGCCGTGGCTGCTGGCGGGCGGCGTCGTGGCGTTCCTGGTCACCGAGCATCGGCGGACCACCGATGCCCTGATGGGCGCCAACGCCCGGCTGGCTTCGGCGGTGGAGGAGCAGGGCAAGGCCCTGGAAGGCGTCCGGCAGCTGCTGTCGGCCCAGGGGTACACCGTCCCCCCTCTGAACGCTCAGCAGTAGTCCGCGGACTGCGTGAGCGGGTACGCCTGACCTCGCGGGAAGCCCTGCGCATCTTCGACGTCGCCGACATCTGGGCGTCGCGCACGGGCCAGTCGGTCCGACTCGTGTCGGCCAACGACCACGTCCACAGCCGCGCCTCGGCGCACTACGAGGGGCTCGCGGTGGACCTGCACAGCTCGGACAACGACGGGCTGGCCGGGGCGATGCGCCAGGCCGGGTTCCTCGTCCTCTGGCGCGTGCCGGGGCACTTCGGCCACCTGCACGTGGAGGTGACGGGGCAGGACGTGGCGCGGGCGCTGGCCCCTCGCGAGCTCGGGCGCCCGGTGATGCCGCGCCGCGCCGACTGAGGGCGCTCCGTGTGCCTCCTCAGGACGGCGCGCGGTCCTGCGCCACCAGCACGCGCCGCAGGATCTTGCCCGACGGCGACTTGGGGATGCTCGTCGCGAAGGCGACGTGGCGCACCCGCTTGTAGTGCGCGACGTGCTCGGCGACGAAGGCCATGACGGCCTCCCCGGTCATCGGCTCGCGAGCGACCACCACGGCCTTGGGCACTTCGCCGCAGTCCTCGTCCTTCACCGGGATGACCGCGGCATCGGCGATGTTCGGGTGCTTCAGCAGCAGCGCCTCGAGCTCGGCCGGCGCCACCTGGAAGCCCTTCACCTTGATGAGCTCCTTCAGCCGATCGACGATCTCGAGGTAGCCGTCGTCGTCCACGACGCCGATGTCGCCGGTGCGCAGCCAGCCGTCGGCGGTGACGGTGCGGGCGGTGGCCTCCGGGTTGTTCAGATACCCCTTCATCACCTGCGGGCCGCGCACCCAGACTTCACCGGCCTGGCCCGGGCCGAGATCCGCGCCGGACTCCGGATCGACGATGCGGCCCTCGGTGTTGGGCGCCAGCGGGCCGACCTTGCCGGCGCGCGCTGCGCCCGGGGCGGTGTAGTGGGTGACCGGGCTGGCCTCGGTCATCCCGTAGCCCTGTCGGACCCCGACCTTCAGCCGTCCCTCCACCGCCTCGGTCAGCGGCGCGCCGAGCGGCGCCGCCCCCGAGAACAGCCACTGCAGGTGCGACAGCCGGTAGTTGTCCACCAGCGGGTGCTTGGCCAGCGCCACGGCGATCGGCGGCACGACGTAGGCGACCACCACCGGCCAGTCCTGCAGCACGCGCAGGAACCCGTCGAGCTCGAACCGCGGCAGCGTGATGGTGGTGGCGCGCCGGCGCAGCGCGAGGTTCATGATCGCGACCATGCCGTAGATGTGGAAGAACGGCAGGACGCCGACCAGGGCGCCGAGATCGCGCAGTTCGAGGGCCTCGATCTGCGCCAGGTTGGCGACCAGGTTGCGATGCGTGAGCATCACGCCCTTGGGCAGCCCGGTGGTACCCGAGGAGTAGGGCAACACCACCACGTCGGTGGCGGGGTCGATGGCGATCGCCGGCGGGTCGGCGTCCACGGCGAGGTCGGCGAGGGCCGGCAGGCCGTCCACGGCGTCGATGGTCACGACATCGACGTCGCGGCCGGTGGCGGCGACGGCCGCCCGCGCCCGCTCGACGAGCGCGCCGGTCGTGATGAGCAGCCGTGCCGACGCGTCCCCGAGCTGGAAGGCGAGTTCCTCGGTCGTGTAGGCCGGGTTCACGGTGGTCAGGATGGCGCCGAGACGCGCGACGGCGTGGAACACCACCGCGTACTCGGGCAGATTCGGCGAGAAGATGGCGACGACGTCGCCCTTGCCGATCCCGCGGCGCGACAGCCCGGCGGCCAGCCGGCGGACCCCCTCGACCAGTTCGGCGAACGTGAGGCTGCGCCCCGAGGGGCCGTCGACGAAGGCGGGCCGGTCGCCGAGGTCCGCCGCGCCGCCGAGGACGTAATCGGGCAGCGCGACGGATGGAATGACGATGTCCGGGTGCGGGCTGCGGAACACCACTAGCGCACGCCTTCGAATCCGCTCAGGACGTTCACGACGTTCACGCCCAGGTCGTCCACGGCGTAGCCGCCCTCCATCACGAACAGGGTCGGCAGCTTCAGGGCGGCGATCCGCTCGCCGACCTTCGGGAAATCGTCGCGTGAAAGCGAGAAACCCGAGATCGGGTCGTGCTCGTAGGTGTCGACGCCGAGCGACACGACCAGGGCGTCTGGACTGTAGGCGGCGACCTTGCCGCAGGCGTCGCCGAGCGCCGGTCCGTAGGTCGGCCACGCCGTGCCGAGTGGCAGCGGGTAGTTCAAGGTGTAGCCGGCGCCGGCGCCGACGCCCTCCTCGTCGAGGTAGCCGAGGAAGTACGGGTACTCGTCCCAGGGGTCGGCGTGGATCGACACGAACAGCACGTCGCGGCGGTCGTAGAAGATGCTCTGCGTGCCGTTGCCGTGGTGGTAGTCGACATCGAGGACGGCGACGTGCGCGCAGCCGTGGTCGAGGAGGTACTGGGCGGCGATGGCGGCGTTGTTCAGGTAGCAGTAGCCGCCCATCGTCGCCAGGCCGGCGTGATGCCCCGGCGGACGGCACAGGGCGAAGGCGCTCCGTGCGCCCTGGGCGATGCGCTCGGCGCCGGTGAGGGCGACCTCGGCGCCGGCGCGGACCGCGTCCCAGGTGCCGGGGGTGATCGGCACGCCGGCGTCCATCGAGTAGTAGCCCAGCTTGCCGTCGATGTTGCGCGGCACGCGGTCGCGTCGCACCTCGGGCACCGGCCACACCAGCGGCAGCGCGTCGTGGCTGCGGCCCAACGCCGACCACTCCTCCCAGGCGTTGGACAGGAAGTCCACGAAGCCGGCGTCGTGGACCCGCCGGACCGCCGCGAGGTCGAAAGCCGACGGCGCGACGACTTCGCCGAGGCCGACCTCGCGGACGCGCGCGAGAATCATCTCGGCGCGCGCCGGTTTCTCGTAGCACGGCAGCATCTGGCCGTCGATGAGCTCGGCGTGGCCGTGGTGGTGGTGGTGGCGATCGGAGTAGATGGTCAGCATGGCGCGCGCCGGGAGCCGGCGCGAGCATAGCCGCTCGCTCGCGACCGGCGCAACGCGCCCGGGGTCGAACTGCCACCTGGCGCGCAGGCGTGGGCGGCGCCGGCGGTCAGCGGGCCAGCAGCCCGGCTTCCGCGGCGCCGACGATGGCAAAGACGGCGAAGGCCAGGACCAGGACGGCGTTCACCAGCGCCGAATTGCGCGGCACCCCGGTGGTCGCCGGCAGGACGCGGTTGTTGAGATAGAGCAGCGTCGCGGCGAGGAACGGGATGAACAGGCTGCCGACGATCGTGAAGGTGCGGATGACGACGAGCGGCTGGTCGACGAACGCAAACGGCAGCGGCACCAGGGTGACGAAGAGCAGGGCGAGCCGGTAGGGCGTGCTGGTCACCATGGTGAGACGGGCGCGGACCGCCCGCGGGTGGCCGCGCAGCAGCCCGTAGTAGTCGGCGAAGAGGTACGGCAGGCTCTGCCAGACGCCGAGCAGCGAGGCGAACACCGCCGCCCAGAAGCCGATGGCGTAGGCATAGAAGCCGACCGGGCCGATCGTCTCGCCGAGCGCCTCGGCCATGCGGGTCACCGCCTGGGCGTTGGTGATGGCGATGCCCGGGACGTGGAAGGCCGCCGTCGCCACCACCATCACCGCGGCGGCGAAGACGGCGGTGAAGACGTAGGCGACGGCGATGTCGCGGCGCACGAACGCCAGCCATCCCGCCCCGGCCATCCGTTCCTCGCGCATCCAGTAGTTGTAGGCGAGCATCGCGATCGAGCCGCCGACACCGCCCAGCACCGACAGCACCGAGGTGGCGTCGCCGGGCGGCACCACCGGCACGGTGAGGCCGGCGAGCGCCCGGCCAGGGGCGTCGAACATCAGCGCGGCGCAGGCGACGATGGCGAAGAACATCGTCGCGATGAGCACCTTCATGACGCGCTCGAAGCCGGCGAAGCCGCCGGCGAGAACCAGTGCGCCGCCGACGAGCGAATGGACGATGGCGCCGGCCGGCCGCGGCACGAGGCCGTGGGTGAGGGTGGCCAGCCCGAGGCCGCAGGCGCTGGTCAGCGCGGCGCTGACCGACACGGTCCACAGCACGAGGTAGGCGGCGAAGTACCACCGCACCCAGCGCGGCAGATGCGTGCACCAGCCCTCGATGGCGGTGGTGCCGGTGCCCAGCTGCCAGCGGGCGATGCCCTCGTTCAGGACCGCCTTGAGCGCGGCCGCCACCGCGACGACCCAGAGGAGCGTCAGGCCATGGCGGGAGGCGGCCATCGTCGCCGAGACGATGTCGCCGGCGCCGATGCCGGCGGCCGCCACGAGCAGGCCGGGCCCGACCTGGGTGAACGCGGATCCTGGCGGGGGAGCCGCCGCTGGCGGCCCGGCCTCTGACATCGCGCGCTGACGATACTATGTGGCGACCGATGACCGTTGCCGAAGCCGTCGTCCGGATGCTGGCCGACTACGGCGTCCGCCACCTGTTCGGCCTGTGCGGCGACACCAGCCTGCCGCTCTACGACGCGCTCTACCGCCTCGATCACCCGATCACGCACGTCCTGACCCGCGACGAGCGCAGCGCCGCCTACATGGCCGACGGCTATGCCCGGGTCAGCGGCCGTCCGGGCGTCTGCGAGGGGCCGAGCGGCGGTGGGGCGACCTACCTGCTGCCCGGCTTGGTCGAGGCCAACGAGTCGAGCTCGCCGGTGCTCGGCCTCACCTCCGACGTGCCGGTCACCTCGCGCGGGCGATACCCGCTCACCGAGCTCGACCAGCAGTCGCTCTTCCGTCCGTTGACCAAGTGGAACACCGTGTGCGACCGCGCCGAGGACGTGCCCCAGGCGCTGCGGGCGGCGTTCCGCCACATGACCACCGGCCGCCCGGGTGCCGCGCACATCGGCCTGCCCTACGACGTGCTGAAGCAGCCGATCGCGCCGGCCGAGCTCTGGGTGCAGCCGGAGCACGGGCAGTATCCGGCATGGCGTACCGGGCCCGACCCGAACGCCGTCGCGGCAGCGGCAGCGGCGCTCCTGGCGGCCGAGCGCCCGGTGTTCATCTGCGGCGGCGGGGTCGTCACCGCCGGAGCGTCAGCGGCGCTGGCCGGGGTTGCCGAACTGCTCGACGCGCCGGTGTGCACGACGGTCACCGGCAAGGGCGCCATCGGCGACGGCCACCCGCTCGCGGTCGGCGTGGTCGGCTTGAACGGCGGCGTCGTGCCGACCCGTGCGGTCGTCCGGCAGGCCGACCTCGTGGTGTTCGTCGGCTGCCGCGCCGGGTCGACCACCACCGAACGGTGGACCCATCCGTCGCGCGACGTGGCGATCGTGCACGTCGACGTCGATCCGACAGCGGTGTCGGCCAACTACCGGACGACCCACGCGCTCATCGGTGATGCCCGGCTCGGGTTGGACGCGCTGCGCGACGCCCTCACCGCGAACGGAGGGCCACCGCGCCGCAGCGGCGGCACCGCCGTGGTCGCGCGGGCGCGCCAGGCCAAGCGTGAGGCGTTCGCCCACCTGGCCGCCAGCCCGGATCGTCCGATCCGGCCCGAGCGCGTCATGGCGGCGCTGAACCGTGCCCTGCCGCGCGACGCCGTCGTCGTCGCCGATCCCGGGACGCCGTGCCCGTACCTGGCGGCGTATCTCGAGCGCGAGGACGCCGGCCGCACGTTCCTGACCAACCGCGCTCACGGTGCGCTCGGCTACTCGATGGCGGCGGCGCTGGGCGCCTGGTTCGCCGCCCCCGGGCGCAAGCCGGTCGCGGTGATGGGTGATGGCAGCTTCGGGTTCGCCGTCGGCGAGCTCGAGACGGTGGTCCGCTGCAAGGCGCCGCTGCTGATGCTGGTGCTCGCCAACGCCACCTACGGCTGGATCAAGGCGAGCCAGAAGGCCAGCTACGGCGGCCGCTATTTCTCGGTGGACTTCACCGCCACCGACCACGCCCGCATCGCCAGTGCCTACGGCGTCAGGGCGTGGCGGGTCGAGGACCCAGCCGCGCTCGACGGCGTCCTCGCCGAGGCGATGGCCTGCGACGGCCCGGCGCTGGTCGACGTCGTCATCCAATCGCTCGAGGACGCGGCGGCGCCCGTCCTGCAGTGGATGGGCTAGACGATCAGGATTTCCAGCCCTTGCCGCGCAGTGGCCGCCCCGGCCGCGCGCCGGTGTGCTCGCCCTTGTCGATCACCACCACGCCGTTGACCAGCACGTAGGGCACGCCGCGGGCGTAGGACTTGGGCCGCTCGAACGAGTTGGTCTCGCCGACGGTGGCCGGGTCGAAGACGGCGACGTCGGCGGCGTAGCCGGCCTTGAGCAGCCCGCGATCGGCCAGGCCCAGGATGCTCGCCGGCAGGCCGGTCATCTTGCGCACCGCGTCGGGCAGCGTCAGCACCTTCTCGTCGCGCACGTAGTGCCCCAGCACGCGGACGTTGGTGGAGTAGTTGCGCGGATGCGGCACCCCGGGGGCGTCGAGATTGATGGCCGAGCCGTCGCTGGCCACCGCCACCCACGGCAGGCGCATCACCGTGCGGACGTCGTCCTCCGACATCGTGTGGAAGATGCCGCTGACCTGGCCGCCTTCTTCCGCCATGATGTCGATACAGGTGTCCATCGGGTCGGCGTCGCCGCGCAGCTTGGCGATGTCGGCAATCCGCTTGCCTTCGTATTGGCGGTTCTTCTCGGTGCGGGCGCGCGCCAGCGCGATGCCGCTCCAGCCACCGTGTTCCTCGGCCCAGGTGGCAAAGTCCTTGTCGGCCTTGAGCCGCGCCCGCGCCGCCGGGTCCTTCAGCCGTTCGGCGAACCTCGCCGGCCCGCCCTCGCGGATCCACAGCGGGAAGAAGGCGTTCCAGCCGTGGAACATCGCCGTGTAGGGGTACTGGTTGGCGGTGATGTCGAGGCCGCGGCCCCGCGCCGCCTCGAGTTGGGCGATGTATTTGTCGATGGTTCCCCACAGCGGCACGCCGCGGATCTTGAAGTGGAAGATGTGCACCGGGATCTTCGCCTGGGCGGCGACGCGGATGGCGTAGTCGAACTCGCGGGTCTGCTCGTAACCCTCGCTGCCGGTGTGCGACGTGTAGTTGCCGCCGTAGCGCGCCACCGTGCGGGCCATGTCGAGCACTTCTTCCGGGTGCTCGGGGCCGCCGCTCTCGAAGCGGGTGACCAGACCCCAGGCGCCTTCCTCCATCGAGCGGGCGACCAGGTCGGTCATCTGCTTGCGCTGGGCCGGCGTGGCCGTCGCGCGGTCGTAGCCCATCACCACGCGGCGCACCTGCTCGGAGGCGACGTGGGCGATGGTGTTCATCGAGATGCCTTGCCGCTCCAGCCGGGCGAAGTACTCGTCGAAGGTGCGCCAGTCGGGGGGTGGGCCGTCCTGACCGGTTTCTTCCAGATGATCGCGGGGCGCCGCCGACGTGCTCTCGCCGGTGACGTCGAGCGTCACGCCCTGCCGCACCTTGCTCTGCGCCGTGCCGTCGGCCAGCAGCGGCATCTCCGAGTGCGTGTGGAGGTCGATGAACCCGGGCGCGACGACCAGCCCGGTGGCGTCGATGGTCCGGCGGGCCGGCTGGCCGGCGAGCGCCCCGATCGCGGCGATGCGGTCGCCACGGATGCCGACGTCGACGCGCTCGGCCGCGGCGCCGGTGCCGTCGAGCACCTGCCCGCCGGTGATGACCACGTCGAAGGGCGGCGCCTGTGCCGGCGTCGTCGCCACCAGCGCGGCGATCCCGGCCGCTATCAGCAGTCCCCAGGTTGCGATGCGCGCGCGTGCGGTCATGCGGACCTCCAGCGTCCGCAGTATAGGCCCGGCGCTCAATCCTTCAGCTCGACCACGGTGGCGCCGCCGCCACCCTGGTTCGGCGGCGCCGGCGTCGCCCTGGCGACCAGCGGATGGTTCCTGAGGAACTTCTCGAGCCCGCGGCGCAGCGCGCCGGTGCCGTGGCCGTGGACGATGCGCACCTCGCGCTGGTCGGTCACCAGCGTGTCGTCGAGGAACTTGCCGACCCGATCGACGGCCTGCTCGACGGTGAGGCCGATGACGTTGATCTCGCTGAGCGGGCCCTCGCGCGGCTGCAGATCCACGGCGACCCTGACCGGCGCCGCCGGCGTGCCGGCCTGGCGGGGGGCACTGCCGATCACCCGAAGCTCGGCGGTCCTGGCGCGCATCCGCTTGCCGCGGACATCCACCTCGGCCCGGCTGCCGTCGAGACTGACGACGACGCCTTCGAGGCCGAGCGCGCCGACGGCGACCCGGGCGCCGACGGCGAGCGTGAGCGGCGACGGCAGCGCCGGCGCACCGGGCCCGCCGGGCTGGCGCAGGCCGCCGACGATGCGTTCGATCGCGGCGGCCGCTTCGGCGCGCGCGGCCCCGGTCTGGCCGGTGGACAGCGGGCGGTGGGTGGCCTGCTCGACGAGCGACTCGGACTTCTGCTTGAGCTGAGCGATGACCTCGTCGATGTCCTTGCGCGCCTGACGCACCCGGTCGTCGAGCTTCTCGTTGACGCGCTTGGCCAGCCGCCCCTCGCGCTCGGCGACGGCGGCCTCGCGCTGGCGCAGGGCCTGGTGCTCCACGGCCAGCGCCGTCCGCTCCCGCTCGACCTTGCGTCGTTCGGCATCGAGGGCCCGGGCCTGGGCATCGACCCGTTCGAGGTGGGCGTCGAGACGCTTGCGATCGTCGGAGAGGTAGCCGCGCGCGGCGGCGATTACCGCCGGCGGCAGACCGAGCCGCCGCGAGATCTCGATCGCCAGGCTGCGGCCGGGGGCGCCGTAGACGAGCTGGTAGCTCGGCGCGAAGGTCTCGGGGTCGAAGGCGAACGCTGCCGTGGCGACGCCGTCGGTGGCGGTGCCCCAGCTCTTCAGCGCGTCGTAGTGGGTGGTGGCCAGGACCAGCGCGCCGCGATCCTTGAAGCGGGCGATGATCGCGGTCGCCAGCGCGCCGCCCTCCGCCGGGTCGGTGCCGGTGCCGACTTCATCGAGCAGCACCAGCGCCGGCACCTCCAGCTCGCGGTCCATCGCCGCGATGTTGGTGATGTGGGCCGAGAAGGTGCTGAGGCTGGCCGAAATCGACTGCTCGTCGCCGATGTCGGCGAACAGGGTGCGGAACACCGGCAGCGTCGAGCCCGGCGCGGCCGGGATGTGCAGGCCGGCCTGGGCCATGAGCGCCAGCAGCCCGGCGGTCTTGAGCGCCACGGTCTTGCCGCCGGTGTTCGGGCCGGTGATGAGCAGGACGCGGGCCGGCGGCGCCAGCACGACGTCCACCGGCACCGGCGTCGTGGCGCGGCGGTCGGCGGCGTCCTCGAGGCGATCGACCACCGCCTGGATGAGGAGCGGGTGTCGGGCCTGGCGCAGCTCGAGGTGGCCGTCGCCGACCAGCCGCGGTTCGACCGCGTGCATGACGTGGGCGAGCCGGGCCCTCGCCTGCAGCAGATCGAGCTCCTCGGCGACGGTCAGGCTGATCCGGAAGTCGCCGCCGCGGTGGCGGAAGCGATCGGTCAACGCCAGCAGGATCCGGAAGATCTCCTCGGTTTCCGCTTCCTCGAGGGCGACGATGTCGTTGTTGATCTCGACGGTGGCCAGCGGCTCGACGAACAGGCTGGCGCCGGTGGCCGACGCCCCGTGCACGATGCCGGGGATGGCGGCCTTGTGCTCGGCCCGCACCATCAGCACGAAGCGGCCGTGGCGGCTGGTGACCACCTGGTCCTGGAGGTACTTGGCGGTGTCGCGGCCGCGGGCGAACTGGTCGAGCGTGGTGCGCAGCTTCGCCCGCTGCCGGCGCAGCCGCTCGCGGATCGACGCCAGCGCCGGGCTGGCATCGTCGACGACCTCGCCATTGACGTCGATGGCGCGGCGCACCGCCGCCACCTCGTCGACGAAGGAGGCCAGCCGGCCGACCAGCCGCTGGAGGATGGGGAAGTCGCCCGGCGCGCGGGCCACCGCCCCCTGGGCCTCGGCGATCGAGGCGACGAAGTCGGCGAGGACGCGCAGCGACAGCGCTTCGAGCGGCCGCCCCTCGACGCCGAGGCCGTCCAGCGCCGCCTCGAGCCCGGCTCCCGCCCGGAGCGGGAACACGCCGTGCTGCTCGACGTAGCGCACGGTCTCGGTGGTGGCCGCCAGCGCCTGCGCCACCGCGTCCCGGGCGGTGGACGGCGTCTCGGCGAGCATGCGCAGCCGCCCGACCGGGGTCAGGGCGAAGCTGGCCAGCGCCTCGACGATGCGGTCGAATTCGAGAGAGGAGGGGTTCATGACTGGCGGCTAGCGGCTTGGGGCTAGCGGCTAGACGGATCACGCTGTCGCGCCGCCAGACTGCGACTCCCGACAGTTTGACATCGAGTCTTCCCAGCCGCCAGCCGGTGGCCGCTACCCGCTACCCGCTACCCGCTACCCGCTACAAGAAGCGACGTAGCCGCTAGCTGCTGCGGTTGATCAGGGACGCCATCGCGCCGCCGCCGAAGCCGTTGTCGATGTTGACCACCGCCACACCGTTGGCGCACGAGTTGAGCATGCCGAGCAGCGCCGCCAGGCCGCCGAAGCTGGCGCCGTAGCCGACGCTGGTCGGCACCGCGATCACCGGGACGGTGACCATGCCGGCCACGACGCTCGGCAGCGCGCCTTCCATACCGGCGACGACGACGATCACCCGCGCCCGCTCCAGCCGGGCGCGCTCGGCCAGCACCCGGTGGATGCCGGCGACGCCGACGTCGTAGATCCGCGTCACGTCGTTGCCCATGACCTCGGCGGTCACCGCCGCCTCCTCGGCGACCGGCAGGTCGGAGGTGCCCGCCGACACCACGGCGATGGTGCCGCCGGCCGCCGGGACGTCGCGGCGAAGCGTGATGGCGCGGGCCATCTCGTGGTAGGTCACCTCGGGCACCGCGGCCCGCACGGCCGCGAACGCCTCGGGCGTGGCCCGCGTGACCAGCAGCGGCGCACCGCGCGCGGCGATGCGGCCGGCGATCGCGGCAACCTGATCCGGGGTCTTGCCGAGGCCCAGCACCACCTCCGGAAAGCCCTGGCGCACTGCCCGGTGGTGATCGACGCGGGCGAAGCCGAGGTCTTCGAAGGGCCGGGCCCGCAAATGGTCGAGCAGGCGGGCCTCGGCGTCGGTGGGGGCCACCGATCCGTCGCGCACGCCCGCGAGCAGGGCCCGAATTTCGGCCGGTGTCATCGCGCTATATCCCCTGTTTCGTTGACTTTGCCAAGTTGTCAACTATAATCGGGATTTTGGTGTCGGGTAGAATCCAGCCACAACGATGACGTTCGCCGAGACGCTGATCCTCGCCTCGTACTTCTTCGTGCTCGTCATCCTGGCCGTGTACGGGTGGCACCGCTACTACATGGTGTACCTGTACATGAAGCACAAGGACGAAGTCCCGGTGCCCCGGGACCACTTCCCGTCCCTGCCGATTGTCACCATCCAGTTGCCGCTCTTCAACGAGATGTACGTCGTCGACCGGCTGGTGGATGCGGTCTGCGCGATCGACTACCCGCGTGAGCTGCTGGAGATCCAGGTCCTCGACGACTCCACCGACGAAACCACGCAGATCGCCGCCGCGGCGGTGCGCCGCCATGCCGCCGACGGCGTCGACATCAAGTACATCCATCGCACCGATCGCAGCGGCTACAAGGCCGGCGCGCTCGACGCCGGCATGCGGGTGGCGCGCGGCGACTACATCGCCATCTTCGACGCCGACTTCATCCCGCGGCCCGACTTCCTGCGCCGGACCATCCACCACTTCACCGACGACCGGGTGGCGATGGTGCAGACGCGCTGGGGCCACGTCAACGAGGACTACTCGCTCCTCACCAAGATCCAGGCCATCCTGCTCGACGCCCACTTCGTGCTCGAGCACGGCAGTCGCAATCGTGGCGGGTGCTTCTTCAACTTCAACGGCACGGCCGGCATCTGGCGCCGCGAGGCGATCACCGACGGCGGCGGCTGGCAGCACGACACGCTCACCGAGGACCTCGACCTCAGCTACCGCACCCAGCTGAAGGGCTGGCGGTTCGTCTTCCTGCCCGACCACGTCGCGCCGGCCGAACTGCCGGTGGAGATGAACGCCTTCAAGAGCCAGCAGCACCGCTGGGCCAAGGGATCGATCCAGACCTTCCTGAAGCTGATGCCGCACATCCTGCGCTCGGATCAGCCGCTCAAGGTCAAGGCCGAGGCGTTCTTCCACCTCTCGGCCAACTTCAACTACCCGCTGATGTGCATCCTGTCGGTGCTGATGGCCCCGTCGATGGTCATCCGCTACAACATGGGCTGGTACGAGATGCTGCTCATCGACGTGCCGCTGTTCCTGGCGGCGACGGCATCGGTGGCGAATTTCTACATGGTCTGCCAGCGCGAGCTCTACCCGCAGACCTGGACCGAGCGCCTGCGCTACCTGCCGTTCCTGATGTCGATCGGCATCGGCCTCGCCGTCAACAACACCAAGGCGGTGATCGAGGCGCTGATGCACAAGCCGAGCGAGTTCGCGCGGACGCCGAAGTACCACATCGAAGGCGGCGCCGACGAGTGGATGGGCAAGAAGTACCGGCAGGCGGTGGCGATCCAGCCGCTCGTCGAGCTGGCCCTCGGCCTCTACTTCACGGCGACGCTCTTCTACGCGCTGGCCAACGGCATCTATGGCACCGTGCCGTTCCTGATGCTGTTCCAGATCGGCTTCCTCTACACCGGCCTGCTGTCGATCGTCCAGCAGTACGGCGGCGACCTCGAGTTCAAGCCGGTCGCGCGCAAGGAAGCCTAGGAGCGCGGCGCCGTCGTGGGCGCTCCCGCTCCCACCCCCTGGCTCGAAACCGCGCGCCTGGCGCTGCGCCGCTTCACGCTCGACGACCTCGACACGCTGGCCCGGCTCAACGCCGATCCGCTGGTGACGCGCCACCTCGGCGGCGTCAAGGACCGCGCCGCCACCGAAGCGCTGCTGCGCACCCGCATCCTCGAGTACTACGACCGGCACCCCGGGTTGGGCATCTGGGCGACGATCGAGCGCGCCAGCGGCGCAGTGGCCGGCTTCCACGTCCTCAACCACATCCAGGGCGAGACCGACCTGCAGGTCGGCTATGCGCTCTTCACCGAGCACTGGGGCAAGGGCTACGCCACCGAGATGGCGATCGCGCTGCTCGGCCACGGCTACGCCACGCTCGGCCTGCCGCAGGTCAACGCCATCACCACTCGCGACAATCTGGCCTCGCAGCGGGTGTTGCTCAAGGCCGGCCTCGAGCGCCGCGGCGAACGGTCGTTCGCCCACCCGGCCTACGCCGCCAACGGCCCGATGGCGTGGTTCGAAAGTCAACGGGAGGCGTGGCTGGCGGTCCATTCCTGAAGAGATCACGCCGCTGCGGTATCGTGTCGCCATGCGCGTCGCCAGTCGCCTTGCGCTCGTCGTCGCCGCGGTCGGGGCCCTCGTGCCGCGGCCGGCGGCGCAGACCACTGCTGCCGAACCCTTCGACCTGCTGGTGGTAAACGGCCGGGTCGTCGACGGCAGTGGCGCCCCGTGGTTCGTCGCCGACGTGGCCGTCCGCGGCGATCGCATCGGCGCCATCGGCCGGTTGTCCGGCGCCACTGCGAGGCTGACGATCGACGCCACCGGCCTGGTGGTGGCGCCCGGCTTCGTCGACCCGCACGTCCACGCCCGCGAGCGGCTGTTCGACCTGCCGACCGCCGAAGGCTACCTGCTGCAGGGGCTGACGACGGTGGTGGACGGCAACGACGGCAGCTCGCCGCTGCCGCTGGCCGCCTTCCTCGACAGGGTCTCGGCCGCCCGGGTCTCGCCGAACGTGGCAGCGTTCGTCGGCCAGGGTACGGTGCGCGACGCGGTGCTGGGCACCGCCAACCGCAAGGCCACCGACGGTGAAATCGCGACCATGCAGGCGCTGGTCGCCGACGCCATGCGGGACGGCGCGCTCGGACTGTCCACCGGCCTGGCGTACGTGCCGGGCGCCTACACGCCCACCGACGAGATCGTCGCCCTGGCCACCACCGCGCGCGAACACGGCGGCCTCTATATCTCGCACATGCGCGACGAAGGCGGCGGCGTGCTCGACTCGGTGCGCGAGACCATCGCCATCGGCGAGCGGGCGCGGATTCCGGTGCAGATCAGCCACCACAAGGTCGGCGGCCGCAAGCAGTTCGGGCAGAGCGTCCAGTCGCTGGAACTCATCGCCGCCGCCCGGGCGCGCGGCGTGGACGTGACCTTCGACCAGTATCCCTACACGGCGTCGCAGACCGGCCTGACGCTCATCTTTCCGCGCTGGGCTCTCGCCGACGACAAGCTGAACGAGCGGCTCGCTAATGCCGGCACACGCAAGGAGATTCGCACCGGCATGCTCGCCTTCATCGACGAGCGGTTCGGCGACGACCCGTCGCGGATCCAGCTGGTGCGCTGCAACCACGACCCGGCGCTGGCCGGCAGGACGATCGCCGACCTGCTGAGGGCGGCCGGTCAGCCGCTCACCCAGGTGGCGACCGCCGACATGGTGATCGAGCTGCAGCTCAAGGGCGGCTGCAGCGCCATCTTCCACGCCTACGACGAGCCCGACGTCGAGCGCTTCCTGCAGTCGCCGTTCGGGATGATCGGCTCGGACGGCAGCCTGACCCGCCTGGGCGACGGCGCGCCGCACCCGCGGGCCTTCGGCACCTTCCCGCGCGTCCTCGGCCACTACGTCCGCGAGCGCCGGGTGCTGACGCTCGAGGACGCCGTCCGCAAGATGACGTCGTTCCCGGCGGGGCGCCTCGGCCTCCAGGACCGCGGGCTGCTTCGGGTCGGGCTGGCTGCCGACATCACGATCTTCGATCCCGCGACCATCGCCGACCGTTCGACCTTCACCGATCCACATCACTACCCGGTTGGTGTCCGTCACGTCGTGGTCAACGGCCAGCTCACCGTGAAGGACGGCGCCCATCTCGGCACCCGCGCCGGTCGCGTGCTGCGCGGCCCGGCGTACAGGGGTCAGACCCCTTTCCGGGCCGGGCTTGACTCTGTCTATTGCGCGCCTGCCAGCGGCGCGCCCGGCGCGAGGGTGCCACCGGGCGGCGGGGCGTCGCCGCGCTCGACCCAGCGCACCAGCGCGTCGAAGGCCATGTGGACGGTCGGGATGTAGGACGGCCCGTCGCCCATCGCGTCGGCGACGTCGGCGTCGAGGCCCATTCGGGTGGCGATGTACTGGAACGACGCGGTGCCGTCGTCGTCCCCCGACATGTGCCACACGCCCTCGACGAGATACAGGCGGTGGCGCGCCGGCGGCGACACCCTGGCGCGGTAGGCCTTCAACTCGGTGATGACGAAGTCGTCCCAGGTGCCCGCCACCTCGATCGTCGGCACCTGAACCCGGCCGCTCGAGTTCGGCCCGGCGGGAGCCGGCGACGTTGCTGCCGCGGCCCGCACCGCCCCCGCCGCAGTGTATGGCCACAGCCGTCGCGCCGCGACCGGCGTGCCGATCGCCTCGGCGAACGCCACGATCTTCGGATCGCTCGCTGGCAGGCCAGGATGCGCCCTGGGGTCGATGCCGGGCCACAGCTCGGCGAGCCGTGCCTGACGGGCCTGACGCGTCGGCAGGTCGCCGCCGGCCCCGGCGACGATCACCACGCCGGCGTACGGCGTACCCGGCGTCTCGGCGGCCAGGCGGGCGATGCCGCCGCCCATCGACAGGCCGAGCAGGTAGCGACGCGCCGGCGCCCGGCCGGTGCGTTCGGCGAGTTCCGCGGCCGCCAGGTCGGCGAACTCGCTGGTGAGGGCGAGCCCGCCGGCGGCGTCGATGGCCCCGTCGCGATCGACGCTGGCGTAGGCGAAGCCCGACGCCACGGCGTGGCGTCCGATCACGTCGTCGAGCGCGGTCTCGTCGGTGCCGATCACGCGGCCGTCGCGGCTGAAGTTGTTCCCGCCCGAGCCGCCGTGCGCGCCGACGACGAGCCCGCCGTTCCACCCCGCGAGCGGATAGCGCAGCACCGACCGCTTGGCGCCGGCCGCCAGCGTCACCACTCCCTTGAGCTCGGCGACGCCGTCGCCGCGCGTCTCGCGGACGGCGGCGAACGGCCGAACCGTCTGCGCGCCGCCGGTGGCGACGGCGACGGCCATCAGGCCGAGCCATCCGCCGATCAAGGCAAGCGATGCGGCGGGCCTCATCAGAACGTCGCGATCGGGTTCACCGGCGAGCCCGAGCCGCCGGGCGCCGGCAGCGCCGCCACCGTGAGCATGAACGCCCAGCGCTTGAGCCGCGCCGCTACCTTCGCCACCTCCTCGAGGTCGGCGACGTCGATCATCGGCATGCCCAGCGAGTTGATGGACAGCATGTGGATCGGCCGCGGGAAGCCCTCGATGTTCGACGGCTGGACGTCCTGCACGGCGTCGCTGCTGATCAGCGAGACGTCGCGCTGCTTGAACCACGGCATCACCGACACGTGGAAGCCGGCCGCCTCGCGCGCCGCCGGCCACGGCCCCTTCTCGGCCCGCCGGGCGAAGCGCCCGGTGCGCAGGAACAACGCGTCGCCGCTGCCGATCCGCACCCCGGAGTACCTCTCCCACGCCTCCAGGTCCGACGCATAGATCGGCGTGCCGGGCTCGAGGTACTTCACGCCACGCATCAGCGGGATGTCGATGAGGACGCCACGCGTGACCAGGCCGTCCTTGAAGCCGAGGATGCTGTTCTTCATGCACCCCGGCCCTTCGCCGAAGCCCTCACGCGTCGGCGCCGCCTGGTGGTACTTCTCGATCTCCCAGCCGTTGTAGGTCTTGCCTTCGAAGATGTAGTGGCACAACGAGTCCATGTGGGTTGTCGTCGTGGCGTGGTACATCGTCGACATCACGTCCATCACCGCGCTGGTCGACAGTTTGCCGTCGCGCATCAGGAACTCGACCTTGAACGGCGTCGGGTTGTCGGCCAGCACCTCCTTGTCGAGCGTGTGCGCCATCGACACCGAGATCCCCTCGCGCACCAGCGCCGCGGCGGCCCTGCGCACCGCCGGCGTGATCAGGTTGAAGGTGCCGATCTCGTCGGCGGCGCCCCAGCGCCCCCAGTTCGAGATGTCCTTCATCATCTGCACGACCTCGGCGCGGGTCGGGTTGGGCGGCGGCGCCGCTCCCTGCGCCGCGACGCCCGGCACCGGCAGCCACGCGGTCCCCGCAACTGCAACCGCAAGAAGTCCAGCGAGCGCTCCACGCGTCATGGGGTCCTCCGCACAGCGCGCGAGCTTAGCATTACAGCGCCGGTAGCCGTGACGGCGTGACAGCCGTGATTCCCCCAGCCGCTAGCCCCTAGCCGCTAGCCGCTAATACAATCCCCCCATGACCGACGTGAAGGCCAAGGCCGGCCTCGAAGACGTCGTCGCCACCGATTCGAGCATCTGCTTCATCGACGGCGACCGCGGCGTGCTGTCCTATCGCGGCTACGACATCCACGACCTGGCCCGCTTCTCGACCTTCGAAGAGACGGCGTTCCTGCTGTGGCACGGCCACCTGCCGGTGAAGGCCGAGCTGGGCGACCTGCAGTCGCAGCTGGCGGCGGCCCGGCCGCTGCCCGAGCCGATCGTCCGCCTGATGAAGATGCTGCCGCCGGTGGACGCGATGGACGCGTTGCGGACGCTGACCTCGGCCCTGGCGCACTACGATCCCGATGCCCACGACCAGTCGCCGCGGGCCGCGTATCGCAAAGCCGTGCGGCTCACCGGGCAGGTCGCGAGCGTGGTCGCCACCTGGGGACGCCTGCAGGCCGGCGGTGGGCCGGTGGCCCCCGACCCGGCGCTGGGCCATGCCGCCAACTTCCTCTACATGCTGACCGGCGAGCGGCCCGGCCCGACGGCGGTGCGGGCGATGGACGTCGCCCTCACGCTCCATGCCGACCACGAGTTGAACGCCTCGACGTTTGCCGCCCGGGTCGCCGCCGCCACGCTCACCGACATCCATTCGGCGGTGGTGGCCGGCATCGGCACCCTGAAGGGACCGCTGCACGGCGGGGCCAACGCCGAGGTGATGAAGATGCTGCTCGAACTCGGCCGCGACGCTGCCGCCGAGCGCATCGACGCGTTCGTGCGCGGCAAGCTGCAGCGCAAGGAGAAGATCGCCGGGTTCGGCCACCGCGTCTACACCACCGAGGATCCACGGGCCGCGCACCTGCGCGAGATGTCGCGCGAGATGGGTCGGCGGGCCGGCCAGCCCGAGTGGTTCGCGATGTCCGAGCGCATCGAGGCCATCGTCAAGGGCGAGAAGGCGCTCAACCCCAACGTCGACTTCTATTCGGCCTCCACCTACTACACGATGGGGATCCCGGTGGATCTCTACACCCCGATCTTCGCCGTGAGCCGCATGTCGGGATGGACCGCGCACGTGCTCGAACAGCTCGCCAACAACCGGCTCATCCGGCCGCGCGCCGAGTACACCGGCCCGGCCTATCCGCAGTCGTGGGTCCCCATCGAACGCCGCTAGCCGTCGCGGCCGCGGCCGCGCTGGCCGTCGTGGCCGTGTCGTCCGGCCCGGCCGCGGTGGCGGCCGGCCAGCTCGCCGAGTCGCGCGAGGTGCGCCAGCTGGTGACGTTCCGCTTCGTGCCCGGCCAGGCCCGCGCCGCCCGCGAGATCTACCGGCGGCAGCTCATGCCGATCTATCGCAGCGTCGAGGCGATGCGCCAGGTGCGGGCGTTCGGCGAGGCCGAAAGCCCCGAGCCGCTGGACCTGGTGATCGTCACCCACTACGCCGACCTGGCGGCGATGGACCGTGCCAACAACGCGCTGGAGCAGCCGGCGCCCGACCGGCCATCGGTGGCGTTCCTCTACAGCCAGCTCGCCAACCTGAGCCTCGGTCACACCGACCAGTTCGTCGAGGTCATCTCGCCGCCGCTGTCGGCGGCCCCCGACGACACGCTCGAGGTCCTGGAGTTCCTGCGCCTCGAGCCCGGCTTCGCCGAGCCGTTCGAGCAGCAGGTGCTGGCCGCCGTGCACGCCTGGGAGCAGGACGACGACGAGGTGCGCGCCCTGGTCATCCGCAGCGAGACCGCCCGCTTCCTCGTCGCCGACGGCTGGGACTACCTGCGCACCTATGCGATCCGCAACCTGGCGGCCTGGCAGGCCTACGCCGCGGCGCGGGCCCGGCATCCCGCGGCGGCGGCGGTGCAGCGAATGGTGGCGGCGCGCAAGACCCTCGTCCTGCGCGAGGTGGCGGACCTGCGCGTGCGCTGATGGACGACATCCACCGCATGATGCGCGACGTGCCGCCGGCCATCTACGCCCTGATGGTCGGCATCCCGTTGACCTTCGCCATCGCCGCCGTGGTCCTCGGCTGGTACGCGCAGGCCGCGGCGCGGAGCCGGTCGGGCGGGTCGGCGTCGCCACGGGCCCAGCAGCACGCCCTCGCCGCCGGGATCACCATGGCGGTCGTCCCGCTGGCCTTCGCCCTGCTGATGCTCTGGGGGCGTTTCGGCTAGCCCGCGCCGGATGACGATGCTGACGGCGATTCCGGGCTGGCCGGTCAGGTGAGCCATAATGGGTGGTTGCCCGGTCCCGCCGTGTCGAAACAGAGCCTCGTCCGTAACTTCGCCATCGTCGCCCACATCGACCACGGCAAGTCCACGCTCGCCGATCGCTTCCTCGAGGTGACCGGCGCCCTCCAGGCCCGCGAGATGGAGGCGCAGGTGCTCGACAGCATGGACCTCGAGCGCGAGCGCGGCATCACCATCAAGGCCCACCCGGTGCGGCTCAACTACGAGGCCGGCGACGGGACCCGCTACGTCCTCAACCTCATCGACACCCCCGGCCACGTCGACTTCGGCTACGAGGTGACCCGCTCGCTGGCCGCCTGCGAAGGCGCGCTGCTGCTGGTCGACGCCTCGCAGGGGGTCGAGGCGCAGACACTGGCCAACGCCTACCTGGCCGTGGACGGCGGCCTCGAGGTGCTGCCGGTCATCAACAAGATCGACCTGCCGAGCGCCCAGCCCGACGAGGCGCGCCGGCAGATCGAGGAGATCATCGGCCTCGACGGCGCCTCGGCGCTGCTCACCAGCGCCAAGGAGGGCCGCGGCGTCAAGGAGATCCTCGACGCCGTGGTCGAGCGCGTCCCGCCGCCGTCGGGCGATCCCGACGCGCCGCTGAAGGCGCTGATCTTCGACTCGTGGTACGACGCCTACCGCGGCGTGGTCGTCGTCGTCCGCGTCATCGACGGCGTGCTGCGGCCGAAGATGAAGGTGCGCTTCATGGCCACCGCCCAGGACTACGAGGTCGAGCAGCTCGGTGTCTTCACGCCCAAGCCGCAGGAGATGACCGAGATCGGCGTCGGCGAAGTGGGCTTCCTGGTCTGCGGCATCAAGCGCATCGCCGATGCGCAGATCGGCGACACCGTCACCGAGACCGCCCGCCCGACCGCCGAGCCGTTTCCGGGCTTCAAGCCGCTCAAGCCGATGGTCTTCGCCGGGCTCTACCCGGTCGAGAGCCACGCCTACTCCGAACTGCGCGAAGCGCTGGAGAAGCTGCGGCTCAACGACTCGGCGTTCTTCTTCGAGCCGGAGACCTCGGTGGCGCTCGGCTTCGGGTTCCGCTGCGGCTTCCTCGGCCTGCTGCACATGGAGATCGTGCAGGAACGGCTCGAGCGCGAATTCGACGTCGACCTGGTGACGACGGCGCCGGGCGTGCTCTACCGGGTCACCACCACCGACGGGACGGTCACCGAGATCGACAGCCCGGCCAAGCTGCCCGACGCCGGCAGCATCGCCACCATCGAGGAACCGGTGATCACGGCGATGATCCTGACGCCGAGCGAGTACGTCGGCGGCATCCTGCAGCTGTGCCAGGACAAGCGCGGCGTGCAGAAGGCGCTGGAGTACAAGGCCTCCGATCGCGTGCTGATCACCTACGAGCTGCCGTTCAACGAAGTGGTGCTCGACTTCTACGATCGCCTGAAGACGCTGTCGCGCGGCTACGCATCGCTCGACTACCACGTCACCGGCTACTGGGAGTCGCCGCTGGTCAAGCTCGACATCCTCGTCAACGGCGACCCGGTGGACGCGCTGTCGATCATCGTCCACAAGGAGCGCGCCTACGAGCGCGGTCGGCTGCTGGTCGCCAAGATGCGCGAGCTCATCCCGCGGCAGATGTTCGAGGTGGCGATTCAGGCGGCGATCGGCAGCCGGATCATCGCCCGCGAGTCGGTCAAGGCGCTGCGCAAGAACGTCCTGGCCAAGTGCTATGGCGGCGACATCTCCCGGAAACGCAAGCTGCTCGAGAAGCAGAAGGAAGGCAAGAAGCGCATGAAGCGGGTCGGCAGCGTCGAGATCCCGCAGGAGGCGTTCCTGGCCGTGCTCAAGGTGCAGGGGGAGTCGTCATGACGGCCGGGCCGCTGGCGTTCCAGAAGTCCACCGTCCGCGAGTACTTCGAGTCGATCGTCGTCGCGGTGATCCTGGCGCTGTTCATCCGCACGTTCGTCGTGCAGGCGTTCAAGATCCCGACCGGCTCGATGGAGCCCAACCTGCTGGTCGGCGATCACCTGCTGGTCAACAAGTTCGTGTTCGCGCCGACGGCGACCGCCCTCGAGCGGGCGCTGCTGCCGGTGCGGCCGATCGTCCGCGGCGACGTCCTGGTCTTCAAGTACCCCGAGGACCCCGAGCGCGACTTCATCAAGCGCATCGTCGGCCTGCCCGGCGAGACCATCGAGGTCCGCGGCACCCAGGTGCTGGTGAACGGCACGGCGATCGCCCAGCCGTTCGCCCATTTCCTGCTGCCGCACGACCCCAACGCCCCGCTCGACGACGGCGATCCACGCGAGCACTTCGGCCCGGTCACGGTGCCGGCCGGCCACTACTTCGCGATGGGCGACAACCGCGACAACTCGCAGGACAGCCGCTACTGGGGCTTTCTGCCGGCGCACTACGTCAAGGGCCGGGCGCTGATGATCTACTGGTCGTTCGCCTCGGCCGAGGACGCCACCGGCAGCGGCGGATTCGCCGGCACGCGCTGGTCGCGGCTGCTGCACCAGATCCACTGAACCGGCGGGCACCGCTGCGCAGCGGCGCCCCGGGGCTTCCTGCTACACTCGATCGCGCCTCCCCCCGAGGCAGCGTATGTCGACCTTTCTCAAGCTCGCGTTCACCGCCCTGGTGCTGAACGCCTGCGTGCAGTTCGGGCGGTCGGCGTGGACGTTCTATCAGTTCGAGGACTCGGTGCAGCAGGCGGCGCTCTTCAGCGCCAGCCAGTCGCCGACCCAGTTGAAGGGCCGTATCTCGCAGTTGATCGGCCAGCACCAGGTGCCGATGGATCCCGAGACAGTGGAGGTGTCCTACGCCTCCACCCAGGCGCGCATCACCGGTGCCTACACCGACAAGGTGAGCGTGGTGCCCGGGGTCTACGTCTACGACTGGACCCACGCGCTCGACCTGGACGTTCGCCGCACACCGTACTGAGGCGTGGCCGCGGCCAGGGGCTGGCGGCTGCACGCCTCGTTCAGCCCTGGAGCGCCGCGGTCACCGCCTGGGAGTGCGTCGTCACTTCGTCGAGGACGGCGGCGATCCGGGCGGCGGCATCGGCGCGGAACGCCTCGTCGGTGATGGTCTCGAGATTGATACGGACGTTGGCGGCGGCGCCCTCCGCCGCGGCCGCGAGCATCCCCACCCCCACCCGCAGGTCGCTGGCGGCCGACGGATTGCCCAGTGCGGCGACGGTGCCGGCCAGGTCGAGCGCCCGCGCCGCCACCACCGCGGTCTGCAGCGGCACCGCGGTCGCCTCGCGGGTGGCGGCCTGGATCGCCGCCCGGCGCGCCGCCTTGTCGTCGTCGCTCGCCTTGGGGAGCCGGAACGCCGCCATCAGCCGATCGAAGGCCGCCGTGTCCTCGTCGGCCAGGCCGAGCAGCCGCTCGCGCAGGTCGGCCAGCGGTGCCGCCAGGCTGGCGAGCACGGCGCGTTCGTCGTCGTCGTTGCGGCGGGTCCGCGGCAGCCCGGCCACCATCTGCACGAGCGCCGTGCCGAGGGCGCCGGCCACCGCCGCCACCGACCCCCCGCCCGGCGTCGGTTCGGGCGCGGCCACGCGATCGAGGAGTGCGGTGAGCGTGAGCGACGACAGCGGCGGCATCCGGCCATGGTAACAGCCGCCGCGCCGGTCACGCGGCGCCGGCGACGATCGCCCCGCGTTTGACCACCGCGCGCACCACCGGGGCGCCGACGCGGACCAGGTCGGCGATCGGCCCGTCGAGGACCACCGCGTCGAGCTGCTTGCCCACCTCGAGACTGCCGACGCGATCGGCGCGTCGCAGCGCCGCGGCGGCGTTGGCGGTGGCGGCGACGATCGCCTCCTCGAGCGTGAGCCCCATCGCGAAGCACGCCAGGGCGATGACAAACGGCATCGACGGCGAGAACCCGCCGCCCGGATTCATGTCGGTGGCCAGGGCCACCGCGACCCCGCGCTCGACGAACAGGCGTGCCGGTGCGTAGCGTCCCAGCTTGAGGAAGAACGCCGCCGCCGGCAGCAGGGTGGCGATGACGCCGGCCGCCGCCATCGCGTCGGCGTCCTGCCCGGTGGTGTGGATGAGGTGATCGGCCGACACCGCGCCGATCTCCGCCGCCAGCCGCGCCCCGCCGCTCGCCGCCAGTTCGTCGGCGTGGAGGCGCGGCGCCAGCCCCAGCCGGCGGCCGGCCTCGAGGATCCGCCGCGATTCCTCCGGCGTGAAGACGCCCTGCTCGCAGAACACGTCGTTCCACTCGGCGAGGCCTTCGGCCGCCACCGCCGGCAGCATCTCGTCGATGACCAGCCGGACGTAGTCGTCACGCCGATCTCGGTACTCGACCGGCAGCTCGTGCGCGCCCATGAAGGTGGCGCTCAGCTCCACCGGCTGGGCACCGTCGAGCACACGGATGGCGCGCAGCATCCGCAGCTCGGCGGCGGTGTCGAGGCCGTAGCCGCTCTTCACCTCGCAGGTCGTGGTGCCGTGGGCCAGGGCGTCGGCCAGCCGCGGCCGGGCCGCGGCCACCAGGGCGTCGAGGCTGGCGGCGCGGGTGGCCGTCACCGTACGCACGATGCCGCCGCCGTCGGCGGCGATCTCGGCATACGAGGCGCCGGCGAGGCGGCGCGCCAGCTCGTCGCGGCGGTCGCCGGCGTAGACGAGATGGGTGTGCGGATCGACGAAGCCGGGTAACACGGTGCGGCCGCGGCCGTCGACGACGACGGCGTCGGGGGCCAGGCGCACCGCCCGGGCGACGACGTCGGCGGCACCTACCGCGACGATGCGGCCCTGCCATCCGGCCAGCGAGGCCGATGGCATCGCGGCGATGGCGCCCTGGCCGGCGCCGGCGCGGGGGGCCGGTCCGGCGCAGGTCACCACCAGGTCGGCGTGGTCGATGAGGAAGTCGGCGGGCGCCGTCATGGCCGGGCGGCGGCGTCGAGCTTCGCGGTCACGTCGGCGGGCGCGAGGCCGGCGATCTGGAGTCGCTTGCGGCGGCTGCGTCGGCCGGCGACGAGCGACACGTCGCGGCGCGGCACCGCCAGGATGCGCGCCAGCAGGGCGACGAGCGCGTCGTTGGCGTCGTCGTCCACCGGCGCCGCCGCCAGCCTGACCAGGAGCGCGCCGTCGCGGACGCCGTCGAGTGCGGACCGCGGCGCCCGCGGCACCACGCGCACGTCGAGCAGCGTGCCTCCCGCGGCGGCACTGACCATGGAGGCGGGCTCAGCCGTTCTGGGTGCGGACGTCAGGCTCGGCGGCCTGCGGCGCCGCCGGGGTGATGCCGGCGCCGCTCTCGGAATGGCGCGGCCGCATCAGTCGCACCTTGTCGTCGCGGTCGCGGGCGTCCTGTTCGCGCACGAAGTCGAGGGTGTTCTTCAGGGCGTTGATGATCGCTTCGACCGAGGTCTCGGTCTCGCGCCGGCGCATCTTCAGGCCGTCGATCTCGCGCTGCAGTTCCTCGAGGCGCACCTGCGCGCGCTGGACCAGGCTGTCGGCGCGGCCCTCGGCCTCCTTGACCAGCCGCTGGGCGTCCTGGAGCGCCGAATCGCGCAGGCCGTCGGCGATCCGCTGGGCGCTGACCAGGGTGTTCTTGAGGCTCTTCTCCTCGGAGCGGTGCTCGGCCAGGGCGCTCTCGAGCCGCGCCACTTCCTGGCGGAGGCGGTCGGCGTCGCGCAGCGCGCCTTCGTAGTCGTCGGCCACTTCGGCCAGCAGGGAGTCCACCTCGCCACGGTCGTAGCCGCGCATCGCGATCTTGAACTTCTGCTGCCGGAGGTCCAGAGGTGTCACGTTCATGATGTCCGCCTCGCTCTTCCCACGCGCTCTAGCCGCGGGCGCCGAAGATGGCGCTTCCCACCCGCACGATCGTCGCCCCTTCTTCGACCGCCACCTCGAAGTCGTGGCTCATGCCCATCGACAGTTCCGCCAGCCGCGCCGCCGGGGTGCCGGCCGCGAGCAGCTGGTCCCGCAGGGCCCGCAGCCGCTGGAACCACGGCCGCGCGTCCTCGGGATCGGCCACCGCCGGCGGCAGCAGCATCAACCCGACCAGCTCGGCGGCGACGCACGAGCCGGCCGCCGCCACGATCGCCGCCACCGTCTCCGGCGGCGCCCCGTGCTTGGTCTCCTCGCCGGCCAGATCGACCTGGACCAGCAGTCGCGGCCGCCGTCCGGCAGCGGCCGCCGCCGCGTCGAGCTTGCCGACCAGCGCCACGCTGTCCACGGCGTGCACCCAGTCGTAGGCCTCGCCGGCCTTCTTCGCCTTGTTCGACTGCAGATGGCCGATGAGGTGCCAGCGGATCGTCGTATCGGTCAATTGCGTGATCTTCTGCAGACCCTCCTGCACCTTGTTCTCGCCGAAGTCGAGCTGGCCGGCGGCGACGGCCGCCCGCACGTGCTCGACGCCGTAGGTCTTCGACACCGCCACCAGCCGCACGCCCGCCGGATTGCGGCCGACCCGCGTCGCGGCCGCCGCGATACGCGCCCGGACCTCGGCGATCCGGTCGGCGATGAGCGAGTCCAGCCCGGTCACGCCGGCGGTGGCTTCAGCTGCGCCAGCATGCCCTTGGCCTGGGCGGCGAACTGGCCGTCCGGCGCCAGCCTGAGGTACTGCTCGAAGGAGGCCACGGCGTCCGGGATCTTGCCCTCGTTCAGGTTGGCCATCCCGAGCTGGAAGCGGGCGTCGGCGTGGTTCGGGTCGGCGGCGGCCACTTCCTCGAACTTCACCTTGGCCTCGGCGATCTTGCCGGCGTTCCACAGGATGATGCCCTGGTTGTAGACGGCGTCGGCGTTGCCGGCCGGCGCCGACGCGGCGGCCTTGGCGCCGATCGCCGCCGCCTCGTCGAAGCGCTTCTGGTTGTTGTAGAGCGTGGCCAGCGCGTTCAGCGACTCGGCGTGGTCGGCCTTCACCTCGAGGGCCTTCTTGAAGTGCTCCTCGGCCTGCTTCTCGTCCTTCTTCTGCAGGTAGGCGGCGCCGATGTTGTAGTAGCACTCGTGACAGGTCGGCAGCGCCGTCAGCGCCTCCTGGAACTTGGCGATGGCGCCGTCCTGATCGCCGGCGCGGCTGGCGGCGACGCCGCCCTCGAAGGCGGCGCGCATCGCCGCCACCTTGGGGTCGGCCCCGGGCGGCACCGGCGACAGGCGGATGGTCACCTCCGACGTGTTGCCGACGCGGACCCGGGTGTCGGCGAAGCCGCTGCCGAGCGGGTCGGCGCTGACCGAGACCCGGTAGCCGCCCGACTGCAGGCCCAGCTGGACGAACTCGCCGCGACGGTCGGACTTGGTAGTGAGCTTGCGGTTGACGCTGTCCATCGCCTCGATGGTCACCGCGACGTCCGCCACCGGCTTGCCCTCGGCGTCGACGACCTTGCCCTTGATGAGGCCGGTCTGGGCGGAGGCGGGGACGGCCAGGAACAGCGCCACCAGCGCGAGGAGCAGCCTGGACAGGGAACGATGCGACATGACGGAACGACGACCTCCTCGGCCGGTGGTGCCGGTCCGGCCTGGAGGCCAGTGTAGCGCGCCGGGCGCGGTGCGGCTCAGGAGGCGAAGAATCGCCGCACGTCGTCGACGGCGTAGGTAATCGGCGCCGGCGGCAGCGAATCCAGGAACCGCCGTCCGTAGCCCATGGTCCGCAGCCGCGGGTCGAGCACCGCCAGCACGCCGCGGTCGGTACGGTGGCGGATCAGCCGGCCGAGGCCCTGCAGCAGGGTGAGGATGGCCAGCGGCACCTGGTACTGCTCGAAGGCGCTGGCCCCGGCGGCGTTCAGGGCCTCGATCCGGGCGGCGACGATCGGGTCGCCCGGGGAGGCGAACGGCAGCTTGTCGATGATGACGGCGCTCAGCTGGTCGCCCTGGACGTCCACACCCTGCCAGAACGACGAGGTGGCGAAGAGCACCGCGTGCGGGGTGCGGCGGAACTCCTCGAGCAGCACCGAGCGCGGCGCCGTGCCCTGCACCAGTACCGGATAGTCGAGGTCCAGTTCGAGCAGCCGCACCACAGCGCGCATCGCCGCGTAGCTGGTGAACAGCACGAACGCGCGGCCGCGTGAGCACTGCAGCAGCTGACGCGTTTCCCAGGCGACGGCCTCGGTGTAGCGCGGGTCGCGAGGCAGCGGCATCCGCCGCGGCAGGTAGAGCAGCGTCTGCGTCGTGAAGTCGAACTCCGACGGCACCCGCATCGCCGCGGCGTCGTCCAGGCCGAGGCGGGTCCGCACGTAGTCGAAGCGGCCGTCGACGGTGAGGGTCGCCGAGGTCAGCACCGCCGCCCGGCGCTCGCCGGCCACCAGGTCGCGGACGATCCGCGACACGTCGATGGGCGCCGCCCGCAGCGTCACGGCGCGGCCGCGGACCTCGAGGAAGTAGACGTAGCCGGTGTCGGCGGCGGCCATCAGGAAGCGCAGCTCGCTGGCCAGGCCGGCAGCGCGTCGGGCCAGCGACGCGGCGTCCTCGCCGCGCCGCGCCGCCGGCGCCGCCTCGGGATCCGGCTCGGTCGTCGCCGCGGCCAGTGCGAAGACCGCTTCCAGGCCGTCGAGGGCGCCGGCCAGTTCCAGCCCGGTGTCGAGGTGTTCGGCGAACCACTCCGGGGTCAGCCGCATGCGGTCCTCGACGCCCTGGCGGCCGGCGCGGGCCAGGGCCAGCGCGCTGAAGAACGCCCGGCTGTGATCGAGCACCCGCATCAGCGCCCGCGCCGCCTCCTGCTGCACCTGGCTGCGGCCCAGGACGCCGAGCAGACCCTCGCCGTCGCGGACCAGGTCGTCGACGCGGTGGTTGCCGAGGGCGACGCCGAAGTACTGGGTGGCGACGTCCTCGAGCTGGTGTGCCTCGTCCACCACCAGGTGCGGGCACGACGGGATCACCTCGCCGTAGGCGCTCTCGCGCACCGCCGCGTCGGCGCACAGCAGGTGGTGGTTGACGATCACCACGTCGGACTCGGCGGCGCGCTGGCGCATGCGGGTCACGAAGCACTCGCTGTGGCGCGGGCACTCGCTGCCCAGGCACGTCTCGGCGGTGGCCGACACCTCGTGCCACAGCGGCAGGTCCTCGGGCAGCTCCGACAGCTCGGCGCGGTCGCCGGTGTCGGTCAGCGGCACCCACTGCTCGATCACCGGCAGGAAGACGGCGTCCTCGGCGGCCAGGCGCCGGCCCTTGACGCCCTGCCGGCTGCGATACTCCTCCAGCCGGTGCAGGCACAGGTAGTTGCCGCGTCCTTTCATGGTCGTCGCCGTGAAGGCGTGGCCCAGCGCGTCGCGCAGTACCGGCAGGTCCTTGGCGAAGATCTGCTCCTGCAGGTTCTTGGTGCCGGTGGAGACCAGCACCCGGTGGCCGCTCAGGATCGCCGGCACCAGATACGCCATCGTCTTGCCGGTGCCGGTGCCCGCCTCGGCGAGCAGCACGCCGCCGTGCTCGAGCACCGCGGCCACCGCCGTGGCCATGTCGCGCTGACCGGGGCGCGGTTCGAACTGCGGCAGGGCGCGGGCCAGCGCGCCGTCGTCGGCGAAGGCCGCGGCTACGCCGTCACGGAGCCGCGGCGGTACAGCGGGAACGTCTGGCACAACTGCTCGACCTCGGCCTTGACCGCGGCCGCCACCGCCGCGTCGTCGGGCGCGGCGAGCACCCGGCTGATGAGGCCGGCAACGATCCCCATGTCGGCCGGGCCGAGCCCACGCGTCGTCACCGCCGGCGTGCCCAGGCGAACGCCGCTGGCCACCATCGGCGGCTGGGTGTCGAAGGGGATGGCGTTCTTGTTCACCGTGATGCCGGCCCGGCCCAGTGCCGCCTCGGCCACCTTGCCGGTCAGGCCCTTCGAGTACACGTCCAGCAGCACGAGGTGATTGTCGGTGCCGCCGCTGACGATGCGGAAGCCGGCCCCGGCCAGCCCCGCGGCCAGCGCGGCGGCGTTGGCCACGACGCGGCGCTGGTAGTCCACGAACGCCGGGTCGGCGGCCTGCTTGAAGCACACCGCCTTGGCGGCGATGACGTGCATCAGTGGCCCGCCCTGGACGCCGGGGAAGAGCGCCCGGTCGATGGCCTTGGCGTGGGCGGCGCGGCACAGGATGAGGCCGGCCCGCGGGCCGCGCAGCGTCTTGTGCGTGGTGGTGGTGACGAAGTCGGCGTGCGGCACCGGGTTGGGGTGCAGCCCGGCCGCCACCAGACCGGCGATGTGCGCCATGTCGACCATCAGCAGCGCCCCGGCGGCGTCGGCGGCCTCGCGCAGGCGCGCGAAGTCGATGGTCCGCGGGTAGGCGCTGGCGCCGGCGATGACCAGCCTGGGCCGGTGCTCGGCGGCCAGGCGCGTCACCTCCCCGTAGTCGATCCGCTCGTCGTCCTTGCCGACGCCGTACGGGACCACGGTGAAGTACTTGCCCGAGAAGTTCAGCGGGTGGCCGTGGGTGAGGTGGCCGCCGTGGGCGAGGTTCATGCCCAGGATGGTGTCGCCCGGCTGCAGCATGGCCAGCAGCACCGCCATGTTGGCCTGCGCGCCGGAGTGCGGCTGCACGTTGGCGTGCTCGGCGCCGAAGAGCGCCTTGGCACGGGCGATGGCCAGCGACTCGATGACGTCGACGTGCTCGCAGCCGCCGTAGTAGCGCTTGCCCGGGTAGCCCTCGGCGTACTTGTTGGTCAGCACCGAGCCGGCGGCTTCGAGGATCGCGGCGCTGACGAAGTTCTCCGAGGCGATGAGCTCGAGCCCGGTCTCCTGCCGCTCGGCTTCGGCGGCGATGGCGCCGGCGACGTCGGGGTCGGCCTCGGCCAGCGACTGGTGGAAGAACGCGCGATCGGGGAGCGAGGTCATGGGCTGAGGACGTGGCGAGCCGTCATCGCCGCGGTGCGGCAGACGGGTCGGTTTCGAGGTGACGGATCTTGTCGAGGCGCCGTTCGTGGCGGCCGCCGGCGAAGGGCGTGTCGAGGAACGCCTCGACGATCGCGTCGGCGGCGTCCGCCGACGTGAGACGTCCGGCCAGCGTCAGCACGTTGAGGTCGTTGTGCTCGCGGGCCAGCGCCGCGGCGGCCGGTTCGGTGATTGCCGCGGCGCGCACGCCGGCCACCTTGTTGGCGGCGATGGCCATGCCGACGCCGCTGCCGCAGACCAGGATGCCGCGTTCGGCCTCGCCGTCGGCGACGGCGTGGGCGACCGGCGCCGCGAAGTCCGGGTAGTCCACCGACTGGTCGCTGGCCGTGCCGAAGTCGCGCACGGTGATGCCGCGCGCCGCGAGTGTCCGCTTTACCGCCTCCTTCAACGCGAAACCGGCATGGTCGGCGCCGAGCGCGACAATCATGGGTCGATTGTACATGGACGGGGAGATCGCCAACGCACGCGATACCCTCTATCTGCTGTGACTGCATACGTCCAGGTCTCGGCGCGCGGCGAAGCCCGGCTGCGCCGCGGCCACCCGTGGATCTACCGCTCCGACATCCTGTCGGCCGACGCCGCCGGCGGCGACGTGGTCCGCGTCGTCGGCGCGCAGCAGCGGCCCCTCGGCCGCGCCTTCTTCTCGGATCGCTCGCAGATCGTCCTGCGCCTGCTCAGCCACGCCGACGTCGATCTCGACGAGGGCTTCTGGCGGGCCCGGCTCGACGCCGCGGTGGGGTTCCGCGAGCGGCTGGCGATCGACGCCTCGGCCTACCGGCTGGTGCACGGCGAGGGCGACCTGCTGCCGTCGCTGGTCGTCGACCGCTACGCCGACGTCCTGGTGATGCAGACGCTGTCGCAGGGCACCGAGCGCCTGCTGCCGCTCTTCGCGCGCCTGCTCATGGAGCGCACCGGCGCGCACGGTGTGCTCGAACGCAACGACCCGCGGGTGCGGGCCCTCGAGGGCCTCGAGCCCCGCGTGTCGGTGGTGGCCGGCGAGGTGCCCGACATGGTGCCGGTGCACGAGGGCCCGGTGGAATACCGCGTCGATGTCCGCCACGGCCAGAAGACCGGGCTGTTCCTCGATCAGCGGGAGAACCACGCCGCCGCCGCCGCCTATGCCCGCGGCCGGCTGCTCGATGCCTTCAGCTACCACGGCGGCTTCGCGCTGGCGATGGCGGCGGCGTCGGCGCGGGTCGAGGCCCTGGACGTCTCGGCCGCGGCCGTCGCCCAGATCGCCGCCAACGCTGCCGCCAACCGCCTGCCGCACGTCGAGGCCCGCGAGGCCAACGCGTTCGACGAACTGCGCCGGCTCGAGAAGGCCGGCGCCCGCTACGACACGGTCGTGCTGGATCCGCCGGCGTTCGCCAAGAACAAGGCGGCGGTGCCCAAGGCCGTGGCCGGCTACAAGGAGATCAACCTGCGGGCGCTGCGGTTGCTCGAGCCGGGTGGGGTGCTGGTGACCTGCACCTGCTCGTACCACGTCGGTGACGCCCTGTTCGCCGAGGTCGTCCACGCCGCCGCCATCGACGCCGGCTGCCAGGTGAGTGTCGTCGAGCGGCGCACCCAGGGCCGCGATCACCCGGTGCTGCTGGGCGTACCGGAGACCCAGTACCTGACCTGCCTGGTGCTGCGGAAGCTGGCCTGATCGCATGCGGTTCCAGGGGGGTCGGCCAGGTCGTTGATGCACCCGGAACATGCGCCGGAGAGATGGGGTCCATGCGAATGGCCCCGTTCGTGCAGGGGCTGGCGCATTCCGCCGATATATGGGTAGAATCCCCGGCTCAGGGGTTTCACGTCTCGCTGATGCAGGTCACCGTTTCGGAGGTCCGAGCGATGCAGCAGGGTCACTTTCGCAGCCAGTTGCTGGGCGCACTGGTGTTGACGGCGGCGGCGGCCGTTCCGGCGCTCGCCCAGACGCCGGCCACCGCGCCGACGTTCACGAAGGACGTGGCGCCGATCTTCCAGGCCAAGTGCGAGTCGTGCCACCGGCCCGATTCGATCGCCCCGATGTCGCTGGTCACCTACGAGCAGAGCCGACCGTGGGCCCGCTCGATCCGCGACCGCGTCCAGACCCGGCAGATGCCGCCCTGGCACATCGACAAGAGCCTCGGCATCCAGCACTTCGAGAACGACCGGTCGCTGAGCGACGCCGAGATCGACACCATCGTCAGGTGGGTGGCGGCCGGCGCGCCCAAGGGCGACATGAAGGACATGCCCAAGCCGGTCGAGTGGCCGAGCGAGGACGTGTGGAACTTCGAGAAGCTCTACGGCAAGCCCGATCTGGTCATCAAGTCGCCCGCCTACACCCAGAAGGGCGACGCCATGGACGCCTGGTACAAACCCGTGCAGGCCACCGGCCTGACCGAGGAGCGCTGGGTCCGCGCCATCGAAATGCGGCCGGCGACGGTGAAGGGCCGCAAGATCACCCACCACGCGCTGGCCCGCCTGCAGCAGGACGACGGCGAGACCGGCAACTCGGCGGCCGCCAATGCCAACGGCGACGACCCCGGCCCCGGCCTGTTCATGGAGTGGGCGGTCGGCAAGCAGGGTGAGATCATGCGCGAGAACTCCGGCAAGCTGATGAAGCCGGGGTCGAAGATCGTGTGGGACATCCACTACCACGCCGTCGGTGAGGACATCACCGACTCGGTCGAGCTCGGCATCTACTTCTACCCGAAGGGACAGGAGCCGAAGTTCCGCCAGACACTGGCGCTGTTCAGCGGCATCACCGGTGGCAACCGCGCCCTCGACATCGCCCCGAACTCGCTCAGCGTCACGCAGAACTTCCACGTGATGAAGAAGGCCGGCCGCGTCGAGAACTTCCAGCCGCACATGCACCTGCGCGGCAAGGCGATGTCGATGGAGGCGATCCTCCCCACCGGCCAGATCCAGATGCTGAGCCAGGTCAGCGACTACAGCTTCAACTGGCACACCAACTACGTCTACGCCGACGACGCCGCGCCGCTGCTGCCCAAGGGCACCATCCTGCGCATCACCTCGTGGCACGACAACACCGCCGCCAACAAGAACAACCCCGATCCGAACCAGTGGGTGGGCTGGGGCGACCGCACCGTCGACGAGATGGCGCACGCCTGGGTCAACATCACCTACATGGACGACGCCGACTTCAAGGTCGAAGTCGAGAAGCGGAAGGCGGCGACCGCGAGCAGCACCAGCGACCGCCAGCAGCAGTAACGGGGCCGGACGGTTCCGTTGGGAGTCGGTCAGCCACATCCGGGGGTGCTGTCGAAAGGCGGCACCCCCGATGTCTTTTCCGGACGGAGACAGCAGAGATGAAACGGTTGGTGTCGATTCCACGCCACATCGCGGGTGTCGCCGCCGGCGCGGCCCTGGCCTTGAGCCTGGCCGTCCCGGTCGCCGGACAGCTGCCGCTGCCGGCGTTGAAGGACAGCGGCGAAGCGATCTACCCGGCCTTCGAGGGCTGGTACCAGAACCCCGACGGCACCTACAACCTGCTCCTGGGCTACTACAACCGCAACCAGAAACAGGCGATGGACATCCCGGTGGGTCCCAACAACCGGGTCGAGCCGGGCGGACCCGATCTGGGCCAGCCCACCTACTTCCAGCCGCGTCGCGGCTGGGGCGTCTTCGCCATCAAGGTGCCCAAGGACTTCGGCAGCGAGAAGCGCTACACCTGGACCATCGTCGCCAACGGCAAGACCGCGTCGGTGCCGGTCGGGCTGATCAAGGACTACCAGATCGAGCCCTTCAAGGACACCGCCGAGGGCAACACCCCGCCGGTGCTCAAGTTCTCGCCGACCGGCAGGACCTTCACCGGCCCGCCGGTGGAGATCGCCCACACCCTGACCGGCGCCGTCGGTCAACCGGTGACGCTCGAGGTGATCATCACCGACGACATGCACAAGGAGGAGGGTGAGAACCCGGCGTTCGCCGGCCGCATCCCGCGCCTGGTGCAGTCGTGGCACAAGCACCGCGGCCCCGGCGAGGTCACCTTCGCCGAGCAGCGGCCGACGATCGCCGACGACGGCAGGACGACGACGACGGCGACCTTCTCGGCGCCCGGCGAGTACATCCTGCGCGCTCAGGGCAACGACAACTCCGGCGAAGGCGGCGGCGGCTTCCAGTGCTGCTGGAGCAACGCCTACGTGAAGGTCACGATCAAGTAGCGCACGTCACCACGGGACATTCGGGCTCCACCAAGCCGGTCGGCGATGCGCCGACCGGCTTTTTGATTTTGGATGCGGCGCAGAATTCAAGGCGATGGATTGTCTCGTGTTGTCGATGCGATGATGCGATGTCATCGAACCATGATCGACATGAAAGGCCCATTTTCATTGGGCTTTTTCGTCGTCCGCCGTTGACGGCCCCGTAACTGATCTGTAGCCTGTTCGATGCCCGGGGGTTGGTCGATGGATGCGGTGCGCCTATCCATGCCGCCCTCATTTGGAGGTTGGAAGCATGTCGAGCAGAACGAGGCTAGCGCTAGGGCTCTGCCTCGCGTTGGCGGGAGCCGGCCTGTGGTCGTCTCCGGCCTACGCGCAGAGCGCGATCAGCGGGGTCGTGAAGGACGAGTCCGGAGCGGTGATGCCGGGTGTGAGCGTGGAGGCGGCCAGCGAGGCGCTGATCGAGAAGGTGCGCTCGACGGTGACCGACGAGAACGGCGCCTACCGCATCATCGATCTCCGTCCCGGCAACTACAAGGTGACGTTCACCCTGCAGGGGTTCAACGTCGTCATCCGTGAACTCGAACTGCCGTCGAACTTCGTCGCCACCATCAACGCCGACCTGAGCGTCGGCACGCTGCAGGAGTCGGTGACCGTCTCCGGACAGTCGCCGCTGGTCGACGTGCAGAGCAACGTCAAGCAGCAGGTGCTGTCGCGCGACGTGCTCGACGCGGTGCCGACGGCCCGGACCATCCAGGGTCTCGGCCAGCTGATTCCCGGCGTGACCTTCAACCAGCCGGACGTGGGCGGGTCGCGCGCCATGCAGCAGACCTACTTCTTCGTCCGCGGCACCGGGTCGGCGCAGACCGTGGTGATGGTCGACGGCCTGATGACCAACGGGCTGATGGGCGACGGCGCCGTCAACGCCTACCACAACGAGGCGATGACCCAGGAAGCGGTCTACATGACCTCGGGCGGCAACTCCGAGACCATGACCGGCGGCGTCAACCTCAACCTGGTGCCCAAGGACGGCGGCAACCGCTACGCCGTCGGCGTCAAGGCCAACAAGAGCCCGGCCGCCTGGCAGGGCGACAACCTCAGCGACGAGCTGATCGGCAAGGGCGTCCGCGCCGTCGACCAGGTCGACAACTTCTACGAGTTCAACGTCGAGCTCGGCGGCCCGATCATCCGCGACACGCTGTGGTTCTTCGGCGCCTACCGCAAGGCCCGCTACGACAAGCCGATCGCCGACACCTTCCAGCTGCCGGCCGGCGTCCCCGCCCCCGAGGCGTTCAACCAGTGCCGCAACAACCTCGGCAGCTGCGAGCAGGGTGTGTCGCCCGAGAAGATGGACAACCCGGTCCTGCGCTTCACCTGGCAGGCGTCGCAGCGCAACAAGTTCGCCGTCTACTACGACCGCGCCCTGCGCCTGCGCTCGGCGGCGATGGGCGCCAACACCGATCCGCGGACGGCGTCGGTGGTGTGGAACACCCCGATCTTCGCCACCGGCTCGGCCAAGTGGACCTCGACGCTGTCGTCGCAGGTGCTGCTCGAGACCGGCTTCTCGTTCAACCGCGAGCGCTACGACAACCTCTATCAGCCGGGGATCTTCGCCGAGCGCAACACGCCCGAGTGGTACCGCAACGTCCGCAAGAACGACGTCAGCACCGGCCTGCTGTGGAACGCCTCGTCGGCGCAGCTCGGCAACTACCCCGACCGCTACACCGGCATGGCGGCGGTGTCCTACGTGACCGGCTCGCACAACGTCAAGGTCGGCGCCCTCTACGGCTGGGGTCTCTTCCGCCGCTACAACAACGCCAACGCCGACCTCTACCAGACCTACAACAACGGCGTGCCGCAGCAGGTGACCGTGCTCAACACGCCGCTGCAGGTGCAGGAGAACATGGACGGCCAGTTCGCGGTCTACGCCCAGGACTCGTGGCGGCTGGCCAACGTCACCGTCAACTACGGTGTCCGCTACGACCGGCTGGCGCAGAGCATCGAAGGGCAGGAGGCGCAGATCGGCCGCTTTGCCAACTCGCCGGCCTACGACGACATCGAGGTGCCGACGTGGAGCGACATCTCGCCGCGCGTCTCGGTGGTGTGGGACATCTTCGGCAACGGCAAGACGGCGATCCGCACCGGCGTCAACCGCTTCCTCACCGCCCAGACCGTCGGCCTGTCGCAGCTCTACAGCCCGACGGCGCTGACCACCGCCAACCTGACCTGGCAGGATCTCAACGGCGACGACATCGCCCAGGGCGAGCGTGGCTGCGTCTACCTGACCGCCGGCTGCGAGATCAACCTGGCGCAGCTGCCGGCCAATTTCGGCATCCGCTCGCTGGCGACGCCGGATCCGGACATCCAGCGGCCGGGCCAGTGGTCCTTCAACCTCGGCGCCACCCAGGAGCTGTGGAACCGCCTGACCGTCACCGCCGAGTGGTACCACAACCGCTTCACCGACATCACCGAGCGCAACAACGTCGCCCGCAACTTCGACAGCTACACCCGCGTCGACGTCGTCAGCCCGATCGACGGGTCGATCATCCCGGCCTACAACGTCAAGCCGGAGTTCCTGTCGGCGGTGCAGAACGTCGACGTGCACGATCCGGACATCAGCCGCGTCTACAACGGCTTCGAGCTGGGCTTCAACGCCCGCCCCGGCCGCGGCGCGCGCCTGTTCGGCGGCTTCAACCTCGAGCGCACCATCTCGGACACCTGCAGCGCCGGCACCGACCCGAACTTCACGGTGTTCTGCGATCAGGCCGAGAACGGCCTGCCGTGGCTGAAGCAGTTCAAGCTGGCCGGCACCTACCCGCTGCCGTGGTGGGGCGTGACGGTGAGCGCGTCGCTGCAGAGCCTCAACGGCTACGTCATCGGTACCGAGGCCATCCCCTACGGGGTGTTCACCTTCGGCACCGGGTTCGACCAGCCGCGCGGCCAGGGCACGTTCTGGCAGGTCACCCGGACGACCCGCTACGCCGCCAACTGCATCGCGCCGTGCCGGCCCGGTGAGCTGGTCATTCCCAACCTGACCACGGCCACGCTCAACGTGCCGCTCAGGGCGCCGCAGACCGAGTACATGCCGCGCATCAACCAGCTCGACCTGTCGATGTCCAAGACCTTCACCATGCGCGGTCTCCGGGTCTCGCCGAAGGTCGACGTGTTCAACGCGCTGAACTCGGACCGCTACTCGGCCGTGGCCACGGCGCAGTACGGCGCGGCCACCTATCTGCGGCCGTCGACGATCCTCCAGGGCCGGCTCTTCCGGGTCGGCGTCGAGGCGTTCTGGTAGGCGGTTGTGCCGGGGCTCGGGACTCGGTCCCGGGCGCCGGGTGAACGGAATGGCACGGGCGGGCCGCCGGGCCCGCCCGTGGCACGTACGGCGGTCTAGAACCCATCTCATGAACCCTGGCGAAGCATCGAGGGTGGCGAGGCGCCCGGCTCGCCAGGCGCGACGACCGAGAATACGGGCAGTATTCGAGGGAGAAGCAACGCCGCGAGGCGGGATGCCTCGCCGGCCGAATGCCGGCAGGGTTCATGGGATGGGTTCTATACTCGAACCTGCGATGCCGGCCGCAGTCGTCCGCTCGTCGCTCACCGCGATCGTGCTGGCCATCGCCGTCGGCACCGCCGTCGCCCAGCCGCCCGGGGTGACCGATCTCGACGGCCGCCCCGTCGACCCGCTCGACGGCGGCGCCGCCACCGTGCTCGTCTTCACCGCCGTCGACTGCCCGATCTCGGATCGCTACGCCCCGGAAGTCCGCCGTTTGGCGGCGGGCTTCGCCGACAAGGGCGTGCGGACGTGGATCGTCTACGCCAATGCCGGTGAGCGCCCGGCCGACGCTCGCGCCCACGCCGCGGCGTTCGGCTACGGCCTGCCGGTGGCCATGGACGCTGCCGCCGCGCTCGCCGATCGTGCCGGGGCCGAGGTGACGCCCGAAGCGGCGGTGTTCGACGCCACCGGCCGTCTCGTCTACCGGGGCCGCGTCGACGATCGCTATCTCGACTTCGGCGTCGATCGCCCGGCCCCGACCACCCACGAGCTCGCCGATGCCGTCACCGCCGTGCTGGCGGGCCGCGCGGTGTCCCGCGCGGTGGTCCCGGCGGTCGGCTGCGCCATTGTCCGCCACCGTCCATGACCGCCAGGGCCGCCGCCGCGCTGACGATGCTGCTGGTCGGGTGCGCCGCTCGACCGGCGGCGGCTCAGGCGCCGGCGGCCTCCGCGCCGGTCACCTTCAACCAGGACATCGCGCCGGTGCTGCACGGGCACTGCGCGCAGTGTCACCGCCCCGGCGGCGCCGGCCCGTTCAGCCTGCTGACCTTCGCCGACGCCAGCCGCCGCGCCGCGCAGCTCGCCGCCGTCACCCGCAGCGGCTTCATGCCGCCCTGGAAGGCCGACGGCCACCCCGGGGAGTTCGTGGCCCAGCCCAGGCTCACCGCCGACCAGGTGGCGCTCTTCGCCCGCTGGGCGAGCGCCCCGATCGAGGGCCCGGGGCGACCGCCGTCGCCGCCGCGCTGGCCCGAGGGGTGGTATCTCGGCACGCCCGACCTGGTCGTCACCCTGCCCGACAACTACACCCTGCCCGCCGAACCGAGCGACGTGTTCCGCATCTTCACCGTGCCGCTGCCGGTGGACGGCACCCGCTACGTCCGCGGCATCGAGTTCCATCCGGGCAATGCCCGCGTCGTCCACCACGCCAACATCCGCATCGACAGGAGCGACGGCTCGCGCCGCCTCGACGCCGCCGACCCGGCCCCCGGCTACGACGGGTTGCTGGCCCGCTCGGCCGAGTACCCCGACGGGCACTTCCTGGGCTGGACGCCCGGACAAATCGCCCCGCTGGTGGACGCCGACCTGGCTTGGCGCCTCGATCCGGGCACCGACCTGGTGGTGCAGCTGCACCTGCAGCCGAGCGGCAAGCCCGAGCGCGTGCGGCCGACGATCGGCTTCTTCTTCAGCGACGCGCCGCCGACGCGCACGCCGTCGATCCTGCGCCTGGGGTCGCAGGGCATCGACATCCCGCCGGGCCAGGCGCGCTACGTCGTCGAGGACCGCTACACGCTGCCGGTGGACGCGACGCTGCTCGCCGTGCAGCCGCACGCCCACTACCGCGCCGTCGACGTCTCGGGCACCGCCACGTTCCCCGACGGCTCGACCCGCACGCTCATCCACATCGGCGCCTGGGACTTCCGCTGGCAGCACGTCTACCGCTACGTGGAGCCGATCGCCCTGCCGCGCGGCACGACAGTGGCGATGCGCTACGTCTACGACAACTCGGCCGACAACCCGCGCAACCCGCAGGTGCCGCCGGCCCGTGTCCGCTGGGGCCAGCGCTCGTTCGACGAGATGGGCGACCTGTGGTTCCAGCTCGCCACCGGGAGCGACGCCGACCGCGCCCGCCTGCGCGGCGAGGTCGAGGCGAAGATGACCGCCGAGGACCTCATCGGCCTCGAGACCATGCTCGAGGCCACGCCCGACGACACCGAACTTCACGACGACGCCGGCGTGCTCGCGCTGCTGCTCGGGCGGCCGGCCGACGCCGTCGCCCACTTCCGCGCGACCGCGGAGCGCCGGCCGGGGGCGGCGCCGGCGCACTACAACCTCGGGACGGCGCTCACGGCGGCCGGATTGTTCGACGACGCCATCGCCGCCTACGAGCGGGCCCTGGCCATCGACCCGACCTACGCCCGCGCGCTCAACAACCTGGGCGACACCCTGATGTCGGCCGGGCGCATCGCCGACGCCGTGCCGCGCTACGAGCAGGCGGTGGCGCTCGACCCGTCGCTGCCCGAAGCCCGCAACAACCTGGGTGCGGCGCTGTGGCGGCGCGGCGACTACGCCCGCGCCGGGCGCGAACTGCGCGAGGCGCTGCGGCTGCGCCCGGGATACGCCGAGGCGTATTTCAACCTCGGCCACCTGTCGGTGCGCACCGGCGACATCGCGGCCGCCGCCCGCAACTTCCGTCAGGCGGCTGCCGCCAAGCCCGACTGGGTCGTCGCCAGCACCACCGCGGCCTGGGTCCTGGCGACCGCGGCCGACCCCGGGGCCCGGGCCCCCGCTGACGCCGTGGCCCTCGCCGAACGCGCCGCCGGGCTCACCGGGCGACGCGACGCCCGCGCGCTCGACGTCCTCGGCGTGGCCCTGGCGTCGGCCGGCCGCTTCGCCGAGGCGGTAGCGGCGGCCCGCGAGGCGCTGACCCTGGCGGCGCCGCCGCTCTCGACGGCGGTCGCGGCCCGCCTGGCCCTGTACGAACGCGGCGAAGCCTACGTGGACAAGTAGCCCCTTCACCGGCCGGCGCTTGCCTGCGCACTTCCCGGCCGGGTACGCTTGCCGGCCATGTCCCGCCCGACTCCCGCCGTCACCCTCCCGTTCCTGGCGCTCGTCGGCGCCGCCCTGCTGCAGTCGCCGCTCGCCGGCCAGTCCTCGCCGCTGCGCGGGTTCCCGTCCGAGGGCATCGCCGCGCAGCAGGCCCTCGAAGAGAAGTTCCGGGCCATCCCCGATGCCGCCCGGCTGCGCGAGTACATGAAGGCGATGTCGGCCGAGCCGCACGTCGCCGGGCGCCCCGGATCGAAGGTGGTCGCCGAGTACGCGCTCGAGAAGTTCAAGAGCTTCGGGCTGAACGCGACCATCGAGGAGCTCGAGGCCTACATGCCGTGGCCCACCGAGCGGCGTCTGGAGATGGTGGCGCCGGTCGGACGCACGCTGCTCATCCAGGAGCCGCCGGTCCCGCAGGATCCCGACTCGCTCGACGCCGACCAGACGCCGACCTACAACGCCTACTCGGCCGACGGCGAGGTGACCGGCGAGGTCGTCTACGTCAACTACGGCATGCCGGCCGACTACGTCGAACTCGAGAAGGCCGGCGTCAGCGTGAAGGGCAAGATCGTTCTGGCCCGCTACGGCGCCGGGTGGCGCGGCATCAAGCCCAAGGTGGCGTGGGAGCACGGCGCCATCGGCTGCCTCATCTACTCGGATCCGCGCGACGACGGCTACTTCCAGGGCGAGGTGTTCCCGGCCGGGCCGTACCGGCCGGAGTTCGGCGTCCAGCGCGGCAGCGTCATGGACATGCCGATTCACACCGGCGATCCGCTGACGCCTGGCTGGGGCGCCGAGCGCGGCGGCCGCAAGCTGCCGGTGGCCGAGGCCAAGACGATCCTCAAGATCCCGGTGATGCCGATCGCCTGGGGCGACGCCAAGCCGCTGCTCGAGGCGATGCGGGGGCCGGTGGCGCCGGAAGCGTGGCGCGGCGCGCTGCCGCTCACCTACCGGCTCGGCCCGGGGCCGGCGACCGTCCGCCTCAAGCTGGCCTTCGACTGGCAGAACCGCCCGCTCTACAACGTCATCGTCCGCATCGAGGGCTCGACCTTCCCCGACGAGTGGGTGATCTTCGGCAACCACCACGACGCCTGGGTGAACGGTGCCGACGACCCCGTCAGCGGCGCGGTGTCGCTGATGGAAGTGGCGCGCGGCCTGGGCGAGCTGGTCAAGAGCGGCTGGCGGCCGAAGCGGACCATCGTCCTGGCGCTGTGGGACGGCGAGGAGTGGGGGCTGCTCGGCTCCACCGAGTGGGCCGAGAAGCACGCCGACGAGCTGCGCGGCAAGGGCGTGGTCTACATCAACACCGACGGCACCGGGAAGGGTTGGCTGCAGGCCGGCGGCTCGCACTCGCTGCAGCAGTTCATCAGCCAGGTGGCCCGCGATATCAACGACCCGAGGACTGGAAAGCCGGTGCTCGAGATGGCCAGGCGCAAGGCCATCGACGGGCTGCCCGAGGCCGATCGTGCCGCGGCCGAGAAGGATCCGGACATCCGCATCGCGCCGCTCGGCTCCGGGTCCGACTTCACGCCGTTCCTGCAGCACCTGACCTTGGCGTCGCTCAATCTCGGCTTCGGCGGCGAGAGCCCGGGCGGCGTCTATCACTCCGTCTACGACTCGTTCGAGTGGTACACGAAGTACTCGGACGGCGAGTTCGTCTACGGCCGCACGCTGGCCCAGGTGACCGGCACCGCGGTGCTGCGATTGTCGGAGGCGGCGGTGCTGCCGTTCCGGTTCTCGGACATGTCCGACACCCTGAGCCGCTACGTGGCCGAAGTGCAGAAGCTGCACGCCGACAAGAAAGACGCCCCGGCGATCGACTTCACGCCGCTGACCGCCGCGGTGGCCGCCCTGGCCAAGTCGTCACTGGCCTTCGAGAAGGCCTACGGCGCCGTGCCCAACGCCACCGTCAAGGCGCTGCAGGTGCAGCAGGAGGCCCTCAAGGTGGTCAATCAGCTGGTCTACTCGTCGGAGCGGCGGCTGGGCAACGACAAGGGCCTGCCGCGCCGCGACTGGTTCCGGCACCAGATCTACGCGCCGGGGTTCTACACCGGCTACGGCGTGAAGACCTTGCCGCAGATCCGCGAGGGGCTCGAGGAAGGGCAGTGGGACGAGGCCCGCGAGGGGGTCGGCAAGGTGGCGGCGGCGGTGTCGGCGCTGACCGAGCAGGTCGACCGCGCCACCTCGGGCTTGTCGCGCGCCGTGCGCTGAGGCGACGCTGTGTGGCGAGGCGGCGCCCACCGGCCCCTCTCTCCGGCCTCGCCAACTGACGCCCCGCAATCATCTCGGCACTCCGAGAGGGCCCGGCGTGCGCCACCTCGCGGTCAGGAGAGTCTGGCCACTGCCGCGGGGGAACCTCTCAAGACTGTCCGTCTAGGGTCTAAATGGGACGGGCACCGGTCTGGTCGCAGCCAACCTGCGGCGTGGTCAGATGAGCCGGTCTTGTGACCGCCGATTGCCGATGAGATCCCTGCCCCTCGCAGTCGCCGCGCTGTGCGCGATCACCCAGGTGTCATGCCTTGCGATGAGTTCGTCCTGGTATACCTGCTCCTGGCTGGAGCTTGCAGACGACCCTGCGGTAGAAGTGGTCGCGCGTCGCGTCACGGTTGGGGAGGAGGCGGCCTGTACCGCTGTGAATGCGCCCGGCGACTTCCGGATCATCCGTGAACGATACGTCGTTGAAGTCTGGAACGGAGATCGCTACTACCCTGAGTTGTACGTCAAGGTGACGTCCGTATCGGGTATGCGCTTGCAGTTGACCAGCTCTCAGTTTCATGAACGGAAGGGTCGTGGCATTCGCAGGGCAAACGAATTCGACTACTTCTTCTGGGAGAAGAGGGAGCCCTACCCAGCGCGAATCGAGTTCGTAGTCGTTGACGCCGCGGGGAATGAACTCGGCCGTGAGTCCCTCGCCATCAAAGCAGTGACGGGCGGTCGCTTCCGTGCCTTCTACTGACAGTCGCACAGCGTGTGCCGCGTCCAGGGTCATCGGCATCGTGTTCGCCACCACTGCTCTGGCGAGCTGCGCATCGATGGTCCAGCAGCGCGCCTCGTGTTCGTGGATCGAGGTTCACAGCGATGCCGCTGAAGTGACTGAGCCCAGGCGGCTTCGCATCGGGGATCGGGCCGAGTGCGGAACGGCTGGCGGTTACGTCATCCGCCGGGCCACGTATGCGCTCGAACTGTGGACGGGAAACAGCCCAGGAGCTGAGCTGTTCGTTCGGGCCGTCCGAGCCGACGGCGGCCGAGTCGAGCTGCGCTCCCCCCAGCTCGTGGCAGTGAGCGCATACGAATCGCGGCACATGGACGAGCGAATACGCGAGTACTCGCACACGCTCGACGGCAACGTCGTCCAGCGTCTGCGCGCGGGGGCGGCAACTGACCTCACGGTCACGATCTACGGACCGGATGGGGCAGAGCTGGGCGTCGAGACCCTCCGGTTCGTCAAGCGTAACGGCTACTACGTCTATCGCGACGGGCTGTAGCTCGCTGGCGCGGGCCGAGACGCGCTATAGTGCAAGCGAAGGTCCGCCAGGGGCATCTCGGGGACTCCCGAACAGCGGCTAGCGGCTAGGGGCTAGCGGCTAGGGTGTGGCCGGGATTGAGAACGCACCCTTGGAACCTGATCCGGTTCATACCGGTCTGTGCTGACGTCCGTGGCCGCGATGGCATTCGACCGTCGATGCATCCCGGGGAGCGTTGTTGCTCCTCCTTCGGATATTCTCGATATCCTCAGTCGTCGCGTCGTGCTCGCCGGGCGCCTCGACGGTCTCGGTGCTCACCGCGGCCACGAACGGCAGCACACGGGAGAGCGGAGATGAGCGCGAACGAGACCACCGCGCCCGGCGACTACGCCGAGGCGTTCCCCAACAGCTTCCGCGTCTACGACGAGTCGTCGGCGACGACCGCCGAGGGCACGTTCCCGATTCGCGTGCCGATGCGCGAGGTGCGGCTCGGCGGCGACGAGCCGCCGCTGCGGCTCTACGACACCAGCGGGCCGCGCGGCGGCGACGTGCGTGCCGGGCTGCCGAAGCTGCGTGAACCGTGGGTGGCGGCGCGCCAGGGCCACGCCTCGCCGACGCAGTTGCACTACGCACGGAAGGGCGAGATCACGCCCGAGATGGCGTTCGTGGCCGCCCGCGAAGGGCTGCCGGCGACGTTCGTGCGCGACGAGGTGGCGCGCGGCCGGGCGATCATCCCGGCCAACATCCGCCATCTCGAGCTGGAGCCGATGATCATCGGTCGCCACTTCCTGGTGAAGATCAACGCCAACATCGGCAACTCGGCGGTGAGCTCCTCGATCGAGGAAGAAGTCGAGAAGCTGCGCTGGGCGACCCTGTGGGGCGCCGACACGGTGATGGATCTGTCCACCGGCAGGCAGATCCACGAGACCCGCGAGTGGATCCTGCGCAACTCGCCGGTGCCGATCGGCACGGTGCCGATCTACCAGGCGCTCGAGAAGGTCGGCGGCCGGCCCGAGGAGCTGACCTGGGAGGTGTACCGCGACACGCTGGTCGAGCAGGCCGAGCAGGGCGTGGACTACTTCACCGTCCACGCCGGGGTGCTGCTGCGCTACGTGCCGATGACGGCGCGGCGGATGACCGGCATCGTCTCGCGCGGCGGCTCGATCATGGCCAAGTGGTGCCTGGCGCACCACCAGGAGAGCTTTCTCTACACCCGCTTCCGCGAGATCTGCGAGATCATGCGCGCCTACGACGTCAGCTTCTCGCTCGGCGACGGGCTGCGCCCGGGCTCGATCGCCGACGCCAACGACGAGGCGCAGTTCGCCGAGCTGCGGACCCAGGGCGAGTTGACCCGGATCGCCTGGGAGTTCGACGTCCAGGTGATGAACGAAGGCCCCGGGCACGTCCCCATGCATCTCATCAAGGAGAACATGGAGAAGCAGCTCGAGTGGTGCGACGAGGCGCCGTTCTACACCCTGGGGCCGCTGACCACCGACGTCGCCCCCGGCTACGACCACATCACGTCGGCCATCGGTGCAGCGATGATCGGCTGGTACGGCACCGCGATGCTGTGCTACGTCACGCCGAAGGAGCACCTCGGGCTGCCCAACCGCGACGACGTCAAGGCCGGGGTCATCGCCTACAAGATCGCCGCCCACGCCGCCGACCTGGCCAAGGGGCATCCGCGTGCCCGGGTGTGGGACGACGCGCTCAGCAAGGCGCGCTTCGAGTTCCGCTGGGAGGACCAGTTCAACCTGGCGATGGACCCGGTCACTGCCCGCGCCTACCACGACGCGACGCTGCCCGCCCAGGGCGCCAAGGTCGCGCACTTCTGTTCGATGTGCGGCCCCAAGTTCTGCAGCATGGAGATCACCCAGCAGCTGCGCCGCGAAGCCGAGCAGGGCATGGCCGACAAGAGCGCCGAGTTCAAGCGGCTCGGCGAGATCTACGTGGCGTCGAAGTCGTGAGCGGCGTGATAGCGTGATCGCCGGCCCGCCGTCGCGGGCGCCCGTGCCGGCGGCGTCGTCCGGCGTGGAGGATGCCGTCGTGACCGTCGTTCGCTGTACCGCCGCGTTGCTGCTCGTCGCCGCCCCCGCCATGGCCCAGATCCCGCCCCCCGACGTCCAGATTGCTGGCGCCGTCGTCGCTGCCCCGGAGGATCGCCGTGCCGCCGCCACGGTGCTCGGCTGGGACTCCAGCGGCACGCTGGTGACGTTACGGGCCGGGACCAACGACCAGGTCTGCGTCGCCGACAACCCGCAGATCGAGGGCTTCAACGTCGCCTGCTACCACAAGGACCTCGAGCCGTTCATGGCCCGCGGCCGCCAGCTCACCGCCCAGGGCGTGACCGACGACAAGCAGCGCGACGCCACCCGCTGGAAGGAAGTGGAGGCGGGCACGCTGCCGCTGCCGCGTGAGGGCCGCATGCTCGCCGTGACCACCGGCAAGGGCTTCGACCCGGCCAGCGGCCAGGTCGCCGACGGCTACACGCGGTGGGTGATGTACGTCCCGTTCGCCACCGCCGCCTCGACGGGCCTGGGCACCACGCCGCTGCCCGGCGTGCCCTGGCTGATGGATCCCGGCACCGCCGGCGCGCACGTGATGATCAGCCCGCCGCGCCCGCCGGCGCCGAAGTGACGCGTGGCGGCGGTCAGAACTCGCCGGGCGGCGTGCCCGGGGGCGGCGGCACGACCTGGATGATGGTCGGGTAGCGGTCGGGCTGCGTCCCCGGCGTCGGGCTCGGGTAACCGGCCGAGCCGCTGAACGTGAAGTCCTTGATGGTCACGCTGGGCGGGAACGCCATCGTCTCTTCGCGGAACCGGCCGATTTCGAAGACGTGGGTCGGCGGCACCTCGAACACCAGGTTGCCGCGATCCTTGAGGATGTTGCGGTAGTAGGTGACCAGGTCGGCGAACGGCGTCGCCACGCCGAACAGGTAGTAGCGCTGGCCGCGGCCAGCGTCGTAGGAACGCAGGAACACGGCGTTCGGGTAGAGCGGCACCCCCAGCGTCTCTTCGCTCGGCGCGGCGGCGGCTGGCGACTGCGCCGCGGGTGGTCGCGGCGGCGGAGCCGGCGCCTGGGCCGACGTCGTGGTCAGGCCGGCCGTCACGAGCGTCGCAGCGACGGCGATCCGCCAGGATGTGCTGCCCATGTCCGCATTATAGGATCCCCTCGACGCCCGTTGGCGCTCCGTTCCGTCCCATGGCCCACGCCCTCGAGACCTTCTGTCGCACCCACGAACCGTGGCTCGTCGAGCTCATCGACGCGCTCGTCGCCATCGAGTCGCCCACCGACGACAAGGCGGCCGTCGACCGCTGCGGCGCTGAACTGCGCCGCCGGGCCGGCGCGGCCGGCTTTCGCGTGCGGGTCGAGGCGCAGTCAGAGGCCGGCGATCACTCGGTGCTGGAGGTCGGCCACGGGCGGCCGCGCATCCTGCTGGTCGGCCACGTCGACACCGTGTGGCCGATCGGCCAGCTCACCCGGATGCCGCTGGTCCGCCGCGACGGCCGGCTGTGTGGGCCGGGCGTCCTCGACATGAAGGCGGGGGTGGCGATGGGGCTGCTGGCGACCCGCGCCGTGTTCGAGACGGCGCCGCCGGCCAGCGGGGCCGTGGCGCTGCTGGCCACCTCCGACGAGGAGACCGGCAGCCGCACGTCGCGGGGGCTCATCGAGGCCGAAGCGAGGGCGAGTGACGCCGTCCTCGTCCTCGAGCCGGCGCTCGCCGGCGGCGCGTTGAAGACCAGCCGCAAGGGCATCGGTCAGTTCCACCTGCACGTCACCGGCGTGGCCGCCCACGCCGGCGTCGATCCGGCCAAGGGCGTGAGCGCGATCCGCGAGCTGGCCCGGCAGATCCTCGACCTCGAGCGCCTGCACGACCTGACGCGGGGCGTGTCGGTCAACCCCGGCGTGGTCTCCGGCGGCACGCGGCCCAACGTCGTCGCCGAGGAGGCTCACGCGGTCGTCGACGTCCGCGCCCCCTCGCTCGCCGACGCGGCCGAGATCGACGCCGCCTTTCGCCAGCTTCGGCCGCATCTCGACGGCACCAGGCTGGTCGTGACCGGCGGCTTCGAGCGGCCGCCCATGGAGCGGTCGGCCGGCGTGGCCGCGCTCTACGAGGTGGCGCAGGCGGCGGCGGCGGAACTCGGCCAGAGTGTCGCCGAAGGCGGCACCGGCGGCGGTTCCGACGGCAACTTCACGGCCGCCCTCGGCATCCCGACGCTCGACGGGCTCGGGGCCGTCGGCGACGGCGCCCACGCCCTGCACGAGCACGTCGAGATCGACCGGTTGCTGCCGCGCACGGCCCTGCTGGCCACTCTCATCCGGCGGCTGCTGGTCTCGGCCGGCGCGTTGCCGCGCGGCTAGGGCGCCTCGACTCCGCGTGGCAGAGCCTCGGCGCTGCCGTTCAGCAGCTCTGAAGAGCTGCCCTACGCACTCGGTCGCGAGCGCACGAAACGCATCGGCAACTGTCGGGGCGCTGCCGGTGCCTCCACCTGGTCGTCATCGCCGTCGCTGGTTCGTCTCCGGGCGACGACGCCGTAGCGGGCCTTCAGCAGCCCGACCATGCGGGCCACCTCGTCGGAGTAGTCGGCCGGCGCGTACTTGGCTGCAAACAGCCGCTCGTATCCCGCGACCAGGTGCGGATACTCGCGTTCCAGCACCCGCATGAAGTGGGTCCGCGTGCCGCCCTCCAGGTGCAGCACCATCGCCCCGATCGAGCGCGCGCCGTGGTCGGCGGCCGCCTTCACCGTGGCCTCGACCAGCGCCGCCCGGGTCGTGACGCCGGGAACCAGCGGTGCCATCAGGACGCCGCACTGGATGCCGGCGTCGGTCAGCGCCCGCACCGCCCGCAAGCGCTGCAGCGGCGGCGCCGTGCCGGGCTCCAGCCGGCGCCACGCGTCCTCGTCGACGCTGGGCACGCTGAGGTAGACCGAACAGCGGGTCCGCGCCGTGATCGCCGTGAGCACGTCGATGTCGCGCACCACCATCGGCCCCTTGGTGACGACGCCCACCGGCGTGTCGAAGTCGCGGCACGCCTCCAGCGCGCCGCGGGTCAGCGCGTAGCGACCCTCGATCGGCTGATAGGGGTCGGTGGCCGTGCCGAGCGCCACCTGCTCACGCGCCCACGCCGGCCGGGCCAGTTCGCGGCGGAGCACCGTGACGAAGTTGGCCTTGACGAAGATGACCGACGCGAAGTCGTCGCCCTCGCCGAGTTCGAGCTGGTGCTGGTAGCGGCGGGCGAAGCAGTAGTGGCAGCCGTGGGTGCAGCCGCGGTAGGGGTTCAGCGTCCAGCGGAAGGGCATGCCCTCGACGCGGTTGAGCGCCGAGCGGCAGTGAATCTCCTGGTAGGTGGCGTGATCCGCGCGGGTCATCGCGTCGGGCAGGGCCTGGACCCCGCCAGCCTTCACCAGCGCGGCGACGTCGCGGGTCGTGGGGCGGGCGTCGCCGAGCTCGAAAAGTGCCGGGTCGGCGGGCCGTCCCATACCCGTCGCACTATTTCGCTTTTTGTTCGCCTCGTCAAGAGGCCCCCCACCGCTACGCGTGGCCGCTGCGGAACGCCTCCCGCCACGAGTCGAGCAGCGCGTCGAGTGTCTCGTCGAGCGAGACGACCGGCTGCCAGCCGGTGTCGGCGGTGAGGCGCGCATGGCTCCCGAGCACGACCGGGGTGTCCACCGGCCGCATCCGCGCCGGATCGACGACGACGTCCACCGGCACCCGCACGCGCGATCGCAGGCCGTCGAGCAGGGCCTGCACCGGCACCGCCCGGCCCGAGCAGACGTTGTAGCGCTCGCCCGGCCGGCCGCGGGCCATGAGCGCCGCGTAGGCGCGGACGGTGTCGCGGACGTCGGTCACGTCGCGGGCGGCGGCGAGGTTGCCCACCGCCATGACGGGATCGGCCAGCCCGGCCTCGATGGCGGCGAGCTGCCGCGCGAAGCTCGCCGCGGCGAACGCCGGCGACTGGCCCGGGCCGATGTGGTTGAACGACCGGGTCACGATCGCCGGGATGCCGTCGGTGCGCCACGCCGCCAGCGCCACCATCTCCTGCGCCAGCTTGCTGCTGCCGTAGGGCGTGTTGGGCGCGACCGGGGCGTCCTCGGTGAGCGCCGCGGACGACGCCCGGTAGACCGTGGCCGAGCCGGTGACCACCACCCGCGGCGTCAGCTCCAGGGCTGCCAACGCGTCGAAGAGGTGCGCGGTCCCGACGACGTTCGAGGCCAGAGTGTCCTCGGCCTGGGCCCAGGAGTCGCCGACATGGGCGACGCCGGCCAGGTGGTAGATCGCGTCCGGGCGGTCGGCGTCGACGGCGTCGGCCACCGCTACGCGGTCGCGCAGCTCCACCGCCCGCCAGGTGACGCCCGGCCACGCCGGCGCCTCGTGGCCGGGACGATACCAGCCGACCACCGGCCCATCGGCCGCGGCCAGCGGCACCAGGTGACGGCCGACGAACCCGGCGGCGCCGGTGATGAGCGTCGTCATCAGTAGCTCGATCCGCCGCCGAAGTTGCCGAAGAAATTCGAGAACGTGCCCAGGCCGGCCAGGGTGAAGCCGAGGTTGAAGCGGCGATCCTTGGGGAACGGCGTGGCGCTGAAGCTGCCGTAGGAGAACTCCTGGTACTGCACGACCAGGCCGCAGCACTGGGCGTTGAAGAAGGCGACGACGCGCTGCTGCACCAGCCGATCCTGCTCGATGTCCCAGTACATCGAGTAGTTGGCGCCGAGCCGGCCGCCCATGAAGGTCAGCCGCGAGCTGCCGTTCAGCGTGTTGGTGGGGAAGAACGACGACAGGCTGCGGCTCCACGCCAGCGACACCTGGCGGTCCGGCGTGCCGTAGTCGCCACCGGCCGACATCGACAGCACTTTGCTGGCCTCGGCGTCGTACTCCATGCGGTAGGTGGCACCGACGGCGGTGGACACCTGCGAGCGCACGTTCAGCGACACCGGCGAGTAGTTGCTGGGCGCCCGGCCGCCGCCGGCGTCGATGTAACTGGACTGGTAGGACGAGTCGAAGCGGCTGGCTTCCTGATCGGAGTAGTAACTCTGCGAGATGCTGGCGGTGAGCAGCTCGCGCGGCGCGCTGGCCAGGGCCGAGGCGCTGGCCGTCTTCGGCGCCTTGCGGACCAGCACGCGGTTGGTCAGGCCGTAGGTGACGCGGGTCACCCCGCCGATGACGCGGTCGTAGGAGCTGCCCAGCGTGATCACCTTGTCCTGGCCGTCGATCTCGGTGATGCGCTGGACCGAGACGCTGGGCTCGATGACGTGCTTGAGGCGGTCGGCGAGAAAGTTGTTGGGAGTGAACACGCGGCTGAACACCGGTCCGAGCATCTCGGCCCGGATCTCGGTGTAGTTGCGTGTGTACGGCACGTCCACGGCCCGTCCCCGGTCGTCGTTGCTGCGGCCGTACCACGTGGTACGGTTGGCGACGCTGAGATTGAGGTTGAGGAAGGTCAGGCCGCTGATCGGCATGCGCAGGGTGGGCGTGACGTCGAACCGACCCATGCTCTGGTCGTCCTCGGCGTCGCCGTTCTTGAAGACGTAGAGCGGCCGCGACGCCTCGCTCTGCAGCGCGAAGAAGATCGGCAGCGGGCCGAGCCGGCGGTTCGACACCGCCGCGGTGACGCTCGGCATCGACCCGGTGACCCGCGACTGGTCGGCGTTGAAGAACTGCTCGCTGCGCTGGGCGGTCGCCGACGCGTTGACGAACCGCCACGATCCCGAGACGTTGGCGTTCCACGTGCTCTGGCTCTGCGTGGCGTTGAAGACGTCCTGGCTGTAGAGCTGGTTGAGGGTCAGGTTGGACGAGTAGTCGATGCGCGCCCGGCCCTTGAGGCGGAACGGCAGGTCCTGGTTGATCGAGCCGTTGACCAGCACGCTGCGCGATTCGGGCACTGCCGAGCCGTTGATGGTGGCGGCCTTCTGCTGCAGCCGGTAGGCGCGGAGGTTGCCGACGTTGGTGGCCGAGCGCATCCAGCGGTACTCCGTGCCGTAGCCCTGCCCGGTCTGGGCGAACCAGTCGTGCATCACGGTCAGGTCCTGGCTGCGCGAGATCGCCCAGAAGAAGGCGTTGCTGATCGAGCTGCCCTGGTAGAGCGACCGACCGTAGGTCGGCAGCAGGAAGCCGGTGGCGCGGTCGTCGTCCTGGATCGGGTAGTACATGATCGGCAGGTAGAGGATCGGCACGTCCTTCACGCGCATGACGGCGTTGCGCAGCACGGCGTAGTCGCCGACGTTGATCGAGGCGGTGGTCGCCACCAGCTCCCAGCGTGGCGTCGGCTGGACGCAGGTGGTGAATCCGCCGCGGGTGATCTTGTAGCGGTCCTCGCCGGTCTTCTCGAGCACGTCGCCGTAGAAGTAGACATCGGGCTCGAGGGCACCGAACATGCTGCGGTCGGCGCGCTCGCCGAGCGAGGCCAGCCCCGAGGCGTTGTAGAAGGTGCCGGTGCCGGCCCTGGTGAAGAACACGGCGCGTTCGGCGGCGATGCGCGCCGTGGCCGTCTCGTAGACGACGTGCCCCGACGCCTCGACGCGGTTGTCGTCGGTGTAGAGGTCGACGACGTTGGCGTAGAACTTCTGGCCCGCGACCTCCTCGTTCTCCAGCTCGACCTGGCCGGTGAAGCGCCAGTGCCCGGCATCGATCTGTTCGATGCGGTACTGCTTGCTGTTGTAGCCGGGCACCTGCGCCGCCGCGGGCACGACGAGGACGAGGACGGCGACGAGGCAGGAAAGGACACGAAACGCCATGGCGTCTGCCGCGGCCGCGACACCGCAGAATATCACGCGGCCTGGAACCCGCCGCGGGTGAGCAGCGCCTCGCGCAGCGGCCCGGCCAGGAAGATCGACCCGGCGACGACCACCGAGCGGCCGTCGGCGAGCGCCGCCTGCACCGCCGCCCACGGATCCTCGACGATCGTGACCGCACACCCGGCGTCGAGCGCCGCGATGCGCCCGGCCAGCTCCGCCGCGCCGCACGCCCGCGGCGTGTCGGCGTGCGTGGCGACGACCCGCCGGACCAGCGGCAGCAGCGGCCCCAGCACGCCGGCGGCGTCCTTGTCGCGCATCACCGAGGTCACCAGCGTCACCGGGCCGATCGCCGCATCCTGGAGGTAGGACGCCAGCGCCCGCGCACCGGCCGGGTTGTGCGCGGCGTCGACGAGCACCGCGGCGGCGCGGCCGGGCTGGCGCAGCCACTCCAGTCGCGCCGGCCAGCGCACCTCGGCGAGTCCGGCGGCGACGTCGTCGGCATCGACGGCGATGGCTGCGGTGGCAGCCAGCGCTTCGAGTGTTCGGACGGCGACGACGGCGTTGGCCACCTGGTGGCGGCCGGCGAGGCCGAGCCGGAAGGCGGGATAGGTCCGCACCGGCGTGGTCAGCGTGAGCACCGCATGCCCGCTGTCGCCGCTCGTCGCCACCGCCACGTCGGCATCGGTCGGCAGCAGGATCGCGCCGGCGGCGGCCGCGACGTCGGCGACGACGGCGCGCGCGTCGGGGGCCAGCGGTCCGACCACCAGCGGCACGCCGCTCTTGGCGATGCCGGCCTTCTCGTACGCGATCGCGGCCAGGGTCGTGCCGAGATGCCGTTCGTGGTCGAAGTCGATGCTGGTGATGGCGGTGACCGCGGGCCGGATGACGTTGGTGGCGTCGAAGCGGCCGCCCAGGCCGACCTCGACGACGGCGACGTCGACGGCGGCATCGGCGAAGACGACGAACGCCGCCGCCGTCGAGACCTCGAAGAAGGTCGGCACGGCGGCCAGGCGGCCGTCGGCCACCAGGGCGTCGACCACGGCGAACACCCGCGCCAGGGCCGCCTCCAGCACCGCCGGGGCCACCTCGCGGCCATCGATGGCGATCCGCTCCTCGATCCGCGCCAGGTGCGGCGAGGTGTAACGGCCGACCCGCCAGCCGGCGTGGCGGAGCACCGCGTCGGCCATCGCCGTCACCGAGCCCTTGCCGTTGGTGCCGGCGACGTGCACGGCCGGCCACCGCGTCTGCGGGTCGCCGAGGGCGGCCAGCACGACGCGCATCGCCTCCAGGCCGAGCTTGATGCCGAACTGCTCGAGGGCGAACAGCCGCTCGACGTGGGTCATCGGCCAACGCGGCGGATTCGGGCCATTTCCCGACGTCCCGTGCCGTCAGCCCGCCGGCGGCGGTGCCGGTGTCATCCCCATGAAGCGCAGCAGGCGGGCGATGGTCGGCTTCATCTCGCGCCGGTCGACCACCAGGTCGAGCATGCCGCGTTCGAGCAGGAACTCGCTGCGCTGGAAGCCGGCTGGCAGCTTCTGGCGGATGGTCTGCTCGATGACGCGCGGCCCGGCAAACCCGATGAGCGCCTTGGGTTCGGCCAGGATGACGTCGCCGAGCATCGCGAAGCTGGCGGTCACGCCGCCGGTTGTCGGGTCGGTGAGGATCGACACGTAGGGCAGCTGCGCCCGGTCGAGGCGGGCCAGGGCCGCCGACACCTTGGCCATCTGCATGAGCGACAACGCCCCTTCCATCATCCGGGCGCCGCCGCTGCACGAGACGATGAGCACCGCCATCCGCCGCTCGATGGCCGTCTCGATGGCGCGGACCAGCTTCTCGCCCATCACCACGCCCATGCTGCCGCCGATGAACCCGTACTCCATGGCGCCGACGATGGCCGGCAGGCCGTCGATGGTGCCGGTGCCGACGACGATGGCGTCCTTCAAGCCGGTGGACTTGCGGCTGGCGGCGAGACGGGCGGCGTACGGCTTGGTGTCGGTGAAGGTCAGCGGGTCGTTGGAGGCCAGGTCGGCGTCGTGCTCGACCCACTGCTCGTCGTCGAACAGCGCCCGCAGCCGCTCGGCCGCCGTGAGCCGGAAGTGGTGCGCGCACTTCGGGCAGACGCTCAGCGTCCTGGCCAGATCCTTGGTGTAGATGATGGTGTCGCACTCCGGGCACTTCACCCAGAGCCCTTCGGGCACCCGGCTGGTGGCCGTCGGCGCGGCGATCGGCTTCCGGGTCTTCTTGAACCACGCCATCGGTCTGCCAGCTTAGCAAACTCCCGCGGCGCCGGCGCCGCGGCGGCGGCCGGTGCCGCCGCCCCGGTCAGCGCGTGCGCGGGACGTAGTAGCGGGTGCCGTGGGTGTGCGACTGGATCTGACGGACCAGGTCGTCGAGGGCGGCGTCGTCGTGCTCGGGGTCGAACTGCGAGGTCTCGACCACCAGCAGCGGCGTCGCCGTGTAGTGGAAGAAGTAGTGCTGGTAGGCCTCGTTCAGTTCGCGCAGGTACTCGGCGTCGGGCCGCGGCGTGTCGTCGTCGGGCTCGTGCTCGCGTGACGCCGCCCGGGCCAGCAGCACGTCGGTGGGCGTCTGCAGGTAGACCACCAGGTCGGGCACCGGCACGTCGCGGGCCAGCAGGTCGAACAGCCGCTGGTAGATGAACAGCTCGTTGTCGTCGAGATTGAGGAACGCGAAGATCTTGTCCTTGTCGAAGACGTAGTCGCAGACCGTGCTCTGCTGGAACAGGTCGGCCTGGCGCAGCGCCGACAGCTGGCGATGGCGGTTGAGCAGGAAGAACAGCTGCGCCTGCAGCGCGGCACCGGGACGGTCGGCGTAGAAGTCGGCGAGGAACGGATTCTCGGCCCGCTCCAGCACCGCCGTGCCCTCGAGCCGGGCGGCGAGCCGCTCGGCCAGCCTGGTCTTGCCCGACCCGATCGGACCGTCGATCGCGAGGTAGCGGAAGGCCACGCCGGGGCGAGTATACCAGCGGCCGCGCGCCGTCCCGGCGATGCACGTCGTGCATGGTATGGTGAAGGCCCCATCAGGAGACGCGCCGCCCGTGCACATCGATCGCCTCGACGTCCGCCTGCTCCGCCTGCCGCTGGCGCACTTCTTCGAGACCAGTTTCGGGCGCTCCTACGACCGCACGTTCCTGCTGATCCGTCTCGAAGGCGACGGTCAGGTCGGCTGGGGCGAGTGCGTCGCCGAGGCGCATCCGTACTACAGCGCCGAGACCACCGAAACCACCTGGCACATCATCACGTCGTTCCTGGCCGCGCGGGTCGTCGGCAGGGACTTCGCGCACCCCCGCGACGTGTTCCCGGCGCTGGCCCGGGTGCGCGGCCACAACATGGCCAAGGCCGCGGTCGAGATGGCGGCCTGGGACCTCTTCGCGCGCCTCGCCGGGCAGCCGCTGTCGGCGGTGCTGGGTGGCACCCGCGACCGCATCGCCTCGGGCGTGTCGATCGGCATCCAGGACTCGCTCGACCAGCTGGTCGGCAAGGTCGAAAAGGAACTGGCGGCCGGCTACCGCCGCATCAAGATCAAGATCAAGCCGGGCTGGGACGTGAACGCCGTCGAGGCGGTGCGGGCGAAGTTCCCCGACATCCTGCTGATGGTCGACGCCAACGCCGCCTACACGGTGGCCGACGGGGCGCACCTGGCCCGGCTCGACGCCTACGACCTGATGATGATCGAGCAGCCGCTCGAGTACGACGACGTGATGGACCACGTGCAGCTGCAGAAGGAGATCAGGACGCCGATCTGCCTCGACGAGTCGATCCACACCGTGCGCATCGCCCGCGATGCCATCGAGGCCAAGGCCTGCCGGATCATCAACATCAAGCCCGGGCGCGTCGGCGGCCACGCCGAGTCGGTCCGCCTCCATGACCTCTGCCAGCAGCACGGCATCCCGGTCTGGCACGGCGGCATGCTGGAGTCGGGCATCGGTCGCGCCCACAACATCCACCTCGCCAGCCTGCCCAACTTCACGCTGCCTGGCGACATCGCCGCCAGCAAGCGCTATTACGTCCCCGACCTCATCGAGCCCGGCATCGAGGTGTCCCCGGACGGCACCATCGCGGTGCCGACCGCCCCGGGCATCGGCGTCGTCATCGACGAGGAGCGGGTGGCGGCAGCCACGCTTCGCCACGTGTCGCTCGACGCCGACACGGTCGCGGGGCACTGACGCACGATGCGGGTCGCGAGCCGCTGGCTGCTGCCCTCCACCGCGCTGCTGTGCGCCGCCTGCGCCACGGCGCCGCCGCCGGTGCTGGCGCCGCCGCCGCCGACCTACGGGCAGAAGGTCGCGGCGATCCTGCGTCTCGAAGATCGACGGGTGATCGACGAGGCCGAAGCGCCGCCGCCCGCCGTCACCTCGTTGCCGGCGCTGCTCGGCGACGACGAGGGCCGGATCCGCCGCCGCGCCGCCCTCGGCATCGGCCGGGCCGGCCAGACCGACGGGGTGGCGGCATTGCTGCCGGTGCTGGCCGGCGATCGCGAGCCCGAGGTGCGGGCGATGGCCGCCTTCGCGCTCGGGCTCATCGGCGATCGCCAGGCGGTCACGGCGCTGACGGCGGCACTGGCCGACCCTGATGCGCGCGTGCAGGGCCGGGCGGCCGAAGCCCTCGGCCTCATCGGCGATCCCGCCGCGGCCGGCGCCGTGGCGCGGATGGTCGGCGGCCACGTCCGCAGCGGCGCCCTGGCCGGGATCGCTCCCGACGAGCTCGGCTACCCGCTGGCGGCGCCGGTCGAGGCGGTGCGCCTGGGCGTCTACGCGCTGGTCCGCCTGCGCGATGTGGCGATGTTGCGCAGCGCCGTCCTCGCCGCCGACGGCACCGCGGCGAGCGACTGGTGGCCGCTGGCCTACGCGCTGCAGCGCATCGGCCACGCCGATGCCCTGCCGACACTGCGCGCCTGGCTGACCCGCGGCGGGCAGCTGACCCGGGCGTTCGCCGTCAAGGGGCTGGGCGGGCTCAAGGACGAGTCGTCACGCCCCGCCCTCGAGGCCCTGGCCGGCGATTCCCGGGAGGCGCCGGCGGTGCGCGTGCAGGCGATCCGCGCCCTGGGCGCGATCGGCGACGAGCGGGCCGGCGCGACGCTGACGCCGCTGCTGGCACGGTCGGTCGACCGCGTCCTGCGCCTCGAGGCCGCGGCGGCGATCGGCGCGATCGGCCGCCCGGCCCTCGCCGAATCGCTCATCGACTACCTGGAAGACGACTGGGCGCCGATGCGCGCGGCGAGCCAGGCGGCGATGGCGCAGAGCGACCCCGATGCGTTCATGCCGGTCCTGTCCGGGATCTATGCCGATGCCGAGTGGAGCGTGCGGGCGGCGCTGGCGACGACGCTGGGCCGGCTCACCGCCGACGCCGCCGGGCCGCGGCTCGTGCAGCTGGCCGGTGACGCCGACCCCAAGGTGATCGCCGCGGCGCTGAAGGCGATGACGGCGGTGAAGCTGCCCGGGGTGGAGAAGCGCCTGATCGCCGCGCTCGCCCATGCCGATCCGATGGTTCGCATCGCTGCGGCCCAGGGGCTGGCCACGTTGAAGCCGGCCGGCGCCGCCACGGCGGTGGCCCAGGCGCTCGACGCGGCAGCGGCGGAGCCGGGGTATGCGGTGCGCGCCGGCTTGCTCGCCGCGCTGTCGGCGATCGACCCGGCAGCCGCCGCGCCGCGGCTCAACGCCGCCCTGGGCGATCCTGACTGGGCGGTGCGGGTCAGGGCGGCGCTGCTGCTCGGTGAACTGAAGCCGCCGGTCGCGGCGCAACCGACGCGCCCGGCCCCCCCGTACACCGCCGAGCCGGCCCTGGAGGCGGTCGACGCCATGGCCGTGCCCCAGTACTCGCCGCAGGCCTACGTGCGGACCAGCAAGGGCGAGGTCCGCATCGAGCTGGCCGTGCTCGACGCGCCGCGCACCGTCGCCAACTTCGTCGCTCTGGTCCGCAAGGGGTTCTTCGACGGGGTCCGGCTGCACCGGGTGGTGCCCGACTTCGTGGTCCAGGACGGCGACCCGCGCGGTGACGGCGAGGGCGGCCCCGGCTACGCCATCCGCGACGAGCTGAACGAGCGCCCGTATCTGCGCGGAACGGTCGGCATGGCGCTGGACTGGAAGGACACCGGCGGCAGCCAGTTCTTCATCACCCACTCGCCGCAGCCGCACCTCGACGCCCGCTACACGGTGTTCGGCCAGGTCGTCGACGGCATGGCCGTCGTCGATCGCCTCGAACCCTGGGATGTCATCGAGTCGGTGCGGGTGTGGGATGGCGCGCAGTGGATCGGCGCCCCCGCCTCCGCTCGCTGAACGGCCTGGGTGACGGCGAGACCGGCCGCCGCACGCGCCCGTACAAGAAAAAAGGGGGCACGTCGTGCCCCCTGGATCTTGCAGTCGCTGAAGGGCGACTTACCGCTTCTTGGCGGTCTTCTTGGCGGCCTTCTTCGCGGCCTTCTTCGCCTTCTTTGCCATCGTAATCCCCCCCTTCAGGTGGATGTCTGCGGTGTCGGGTTCCGCGCCAACGGGTCGCATCTGCCGCCTGGCACTCTGCGCCCTGATGCCGGCCCCCCCGCCCCGAGCGCGCGTCGACGTGCGGTCCGCGCGAAAGTTGTGGTCAGAGGAAAGACGGGGCAGTTTGGTTCAAACCGCCCCGAAGGCCACCGACGGCCTACTTCTTCTTCGCGGTCTTCTTGGCCGCCTTCTTGGCCGCCTTCTTTGCCTTCTTCGCCATTGTTCCTCCTAAGGGCCCTGACTCCGCCGAATGGCAACCACCTGTCGTCGTACTACGGGTGGCCTGAGTAGGGCTCCCTCATACCAGATGTAGATTATGGATGAGAAAAACGCGATGTCAAGCACAAACGACGGCCGCGTGTCAAAAGAAACGTCTCGGCGACGTCGCGCGACCACGTCCGAGTGAGGCTGCGCTGTCAACTGCAGCGGCGTGGCGCCGCTCAGACGACGCTGGTGCGCAGCCGCTGCTTCTCGGCGTGGCGTTCGAGCGCCAGGGTGATCAGCCGATCGATCAACGTCGCGTAGGCGACGCCGCTCGCCGCCCACATCTGCGCGTACATGCTGATCGTCGTGAAGCCCGGGATGGTGTTGATCTCGTTCACGACCAGCGCGCCGGTGGTGCGCGACAGCAGGAAGTCGACGCGGGCCATGCCGGCGGCGTCGACGGCGGTGAAGGCGGCGATCGACAGCCCCTGGACCCGCGCGATCGTGTCGGCGTCGAGGTCGGCGGGCACCACGGTCTGCGACGTGCTGTCGATGTACTTCGACTCGTAGTCGTAGAACTCGCGTGACGGGACCACCTCGCCGGGCAGCGACGCCACGGGTTCGTCGTTGCCGAGCACGGCACACTCGATCTCGCGGGCGTCCGGCACCGCCGCCTCGACCACGGCCTTGCGGTCGAAGGCGAACGCCGTTTCGAGGGCCGCCGGCAGCTCGTCCCAGCTCTTGACCTTGGTGATGCCGACGCTGGAGCCGAGATTGGCGGGCTTGACGAACACCGGCACGCCGAGCCCGCGCAGTCGGGCATCGACGGCGTCGTGGCGATGCGCCCACTCGAAGTGGGTGAGCGCCACGTACGGCGCCATCGCCAGGCCACGGGCGGCGAACACGGCCTTCATCGCCACCTTGTCCATGCCGACCGCGGAGGCGAGCACGCCGGAGCCGACGTACGGCACCGCGGCCAGCTCGAGCAGCCCCTGCACGGTCCCGTCCTCGCCGTAGGGGCCGTGCAGCACCGGGAACACCACGTCGAGCCCCAGGCCGGTGACGATCGCCTGGTCGGGCTCGCCGCCGCCGTCGCCGGCCCGACGCTCGATGGTCACCAGCGTGTCGTCACCGGGATGCGAGACGACCAGGGTGTCGCGGCCGGGGCGTGGCAGCCGGGCGGTGTGCAGACGCGCCTGCTCGATGACCTCAGCCGCCGACAGCACCTGCGGGACCCGATCGGCCAGCACCCAGCGGCCGTCCTTCTCGATGCGAATCGGCACCGCTTCGTAGCGCGCGCGATCGAGGTGCTTGAAGATCGACGCCGCCGACGCCACCGAGACTTCGTGCTCTCCCGAGCGCCCGCCGAAGAGCACGCCGACGCGCAGCTTCTTCACGCAGGGATAATAGCAAGCGGCTAGCGGCTAGCGGCTAGCGGCTAGAGTGCCCATGCCACCACCCGCGACTTCGCCCCCGCCCACCGCCTCGGCGTCGTTCGCCTTTCACGTGACCTGCACCGACGGCGCCGCCCGCGCCGGCGTGATGACCACGCCGCACGGCACGGTGGAGACACCGGCCTTCATGCCGGTCGGTACCCAGGGCGCCGTGAAGGCGATGACGGTGCGGACGCTCGAGGAGGCCGGCGCCCGCATCATCCTCGGCAACACCTATCACCTGTGGCTGCGCCCCGGCCCCGAACTGGTCGCCCGTCGCGGCGGCCTGCACCGCTTCAACGGCTGGCCGGGGCCGATCCTCACCGACAGCGGTGGCTACCAGGTGTTCAGTCTGGCGGAGCGGCGCAAGGTGGAGGAACGCGGCGTGCACTTCCGGTCGCACCTGGACGGCAGCCCCCGGCTGCTGACGCCCGAACTCGCCGTCGACATCCAGGCGCTGCTCGGGTCCGACATCGCCATGGTGCTCGACGAGTGTCCCCCCCACCCGTCAACCCGGGAGGCGCTGCGCACGTCTCTCGCCCTGACCACCCGCTGGGCGGGTCGTTGCCGCGACCGGCTGCTGGCCATCCGCGGCGGCCAGGGCGACGTCCCGGCCGCGACCACGCCGGGGCAGGCCCAGTTCGGCATCGTCCAGGGCGGGGTGTTCACGGATCTGCGCGCCGAAAGTGCCGCGGCCCTGGTGGCCCTGGACTTCGAGGGCTACGCCCTCGGTGGATTGAGTGTGGGAGAGCCCATCGACCAGATGTACGACGTCGTCGGCGAGACCGCACCGCGGCTGCCGGCGGACAAGCCCCGCTATCTGATGGGCGTCGGGACCCCGGCCGACCTGGTGGAGGCGGTCGATCGGGGCATCGACCTCTTCGATTGCGTGCTGCCGACGCGCAACGCCCGCAACGGCCAGTTGTTCACGCGCCGGGGGCCGCTCAACGTGAAGAACGCTCGCTACGCCGAGGACGACGGCCCGCCCGATCCGGAGTGCGGGTGCTACACCTGCCGGCACTTCTCACGGGCCTACCTTCGCCATTTGTTCGTGGCCGGCGAGATCACCGGCAGCATCCTCAACACCGTCCACAACCTGACCTTCTACCTTGACACTATGAGGTTGATTAGGGAGGCTATTGGGTTTGGGACGTTCCGCGCGTTCAAGGCTGCGTACCTCAGCGCGCTCGAGTCCCGGCCAAGTGCTCCATGACGTTCGCCCCCCTCGCTGATCCCGGGTTGATCCTGGCCATGGCGGCGGCCCCCAACCAGGGCGCCAGCCCGCTCGTCCAGTTCATCCCGTTCGTCCTGGTGCTGGCCATCTTCTATTTCATCATCCTGCTGCCGATGAAACGGCGGCAGAAGAAGGTCGAAGCCTTCCTGGGCGGCTTGAAGGTCGGCGACAAGGTGGTCACGACCGGCGGGATCTACGGGTCGGTCACCCGGCTCGAAGACCAGACCGTCCAGCTGCAGATCGCCCAGAACGTCCGCGTCGACGTGGCCCGGACGGCGCTGGTGGGCTATCAGGGACAGCCTCCCGTCGCTTCCGACGCGAACTGACACAACGACCATGGCGAAGAACCTGCGCTGGAAGCTCATCACCATCGTGGCCGTGATCGGCCTGGCCGTCTGGGCCTTCACCCCGCCCCAGGACAAGGTGCGCCTCGGCCTCGACCTCAAGGGCGGCGTCCACCTGGTGATGCGGGTGCAGACCGACGACGCGCTGCGCGTCGAGACCGAGGCGACGGCGGATCGCCTGCGCGAGACGCTGCGCACCCAGAACATCGGCGTCGGCGCCATCACCGTGGCCGGGCCGAGCGAGTTCCGCGTCGCCGCGGTGCCGTCGGCCCAGGACGCCCAGTTCCGCCAGGCGCTGGTCGACGTCGACCTCAACTACGACCGGTCGCAGTCCGGGGCCGACTACACCTTCCGGCTGAAGCCGGTGGTCGTCAACCAGCTGCGTGAGGAAACCGTCAACCAGGCCATCCAGACCATCGAGCGCCGCGTCAACGAGCTCGGCGTCGCCGAGCCGGTGGTCGCCCGTCACAGTGCCGCCGACCAGATCCTGGTCCAGCTGCCCGGGGTGACCGCCGTCGACCGGGCCAAGGAAATCATCCGCTCGACGGCGTTGCTCGAGCTCAAGCTGGTCGAGCAGGGGCCCTTCGTCGACGAGGCGTCGGCGCGCCAGGCCTTCGCCGGCAACGTCCCCCCCGACATCCAGATCCTGCCCGGCCAGAGCGAGGGCACCGTCGGGGCACCGCCGACGACGGTCTACTACGCCGTGCGCCGCGTCGCCGCGGTGACCGGCCGCGACCTGCGCAACGCCCGGCCTTCGCTCGACGAGAACAACCGGCCGGCGGTGAGTTTCTCGCTGAACGCCGAAGGGGCGCAGAAATTCGGCGCCTTCACCCAGGCCAACATCAACCGCCAGCTGGCCATCGTCCTCGACGGCCGCATCTACTCGGCGCCGAACATCCAGTCGCGGATCGACAGCGAGGGCCGCATCACCGGCAACTTCACCCAGCAGGAGGCCGGCGACCTCGGCCTGGTGCTGCGCTCGGGGGCGCTGCCGGCGTCGCTGACCTACCTCGAGGAACGCACCGTCGGCCCGTCGCTCGGCGCCGACTCGGTGCGCGCCGGCGTGCTGGCCTCGACCGGCGGCCTCGCCTTCGTGCTGCTGTTCCTGCTCGTCTACTACAAGCTGGCCGGCGTCAACGCCTTCGTCTCGATTTCGGCCAACCTGGTCATCCTGCTCGGCCTGATGGCCTACCTGGGCGCGACCATGACGCTGCCGGGCATCGCCGGCTTCATCCTCACCATCGGCATGGGCGTCGACTCCAACGTGCTCATCTTCGAGCGCATCAAGGAGGAGCTGGGCACCGGCAAGACGCCGAAGGCGGCGGTGGCCGCCGGGTTCGACCGGGTGTTCTGGACCATCGTCGACACCCACGTCGCCTCGCTCATCGCCGCCGCCTTCCTGTTCCAGTTCGGCACCGGCCCGATCCGCGGCTTCGCCACCACGCTCACCATCGGCCTGCTGTCGAACGTCTTCACCGCGGTGTTCGTGTCGCGGGCGATGTTCGAGCTGTTCCTGTCGCGGCGGCAGCAGACCGCGGCGATGAGCATCTAGGTCACGCTTCCGTCATGCGCATCTTCGAGAACGCGAATTACGACTTCATCCGCTGGCGCTGGCACGCCATCGTGCTGTCGACGCTGGTGGTCGTCGCCGGCCTCGGCTTCATGGTGTCGCGCGGCGGCCTGCCGATGGGCATCGACTTCACCGGCGGCACCATCGTCGTCGTGAAGTTCGCGGCCCCGGTCGCCGAGGACGCGGTCCGGCAGGCGCTGGCCGGCGTGCCCGGCGAGAAGGTCGTGCAGACCTACGGCGACCCGGCCGACAACCAGATGCTGGTCCGCCTGCCGCAGCTGGGCGAGGAGCAGGGCGCGTCGCTCGAGGAGGGCGCCCGGGCGGTGGTCGCCGCGCTGCAGGGCGCCGGCCTGCCGACCTTCGAGCTGCTGTCGCAGGAGATCGTCGGTCCGGTGATCGGCCGCGAGCTGCAGCTCAAGGGCCTCTACGCCACGCTGTTCTCGATCGCCGGCATCGCCGCTTACATCGCCGTCCGCTTCCGGCCGGCGTTCGCCATCGGCGCCATCGCCGCCACCCTGCACGACGTCCTGGTCACCCTGACGTTCCTGGCCCTGTTCGGCTACGACCTGTCGCTGAACATCGTCGCGGCGCTGCTGACCATCACCGGCTACTCGGTGAACGACACCATCGTCATCTTCGACCGCGTCCGCGAGAACATCCGCGCCAAGATGCGCCGCGACCCGCTGGAGAAGGTGGTCAACACCGCCGTCAACCAGACCTTGAGCCGCACCGTCATCACCGCCGGCACGACCTTCCTGTCGGTGATGGCGCTGTACCTGTTCGGCGGTGAGGTGCTCGAAGGCTTCGCCTTCACGATGCTCGTCGGCATCGTCAGCGGCACCTATTCGACGGTGTTCATCGCCGCCGCCATCGCCATCATCCTGGGCAACCGCAGCGGCGCCAAGGCCACCACCGCCGCCCCGGTCAAGGTCAAGGCCGCCACTGCGCGGCGGTCGTAGCGTCCGGCGGCGTGGATCTGCTGGCGGCGGCGTTGCTCGGCGTCGTGCAGGGGCTCACCGAGTTCCTGCCGGTGTCGTCGACGGCCCATCTGCTGCTGGCCGAGCGGTTCATCGGCTTTGCCGACCCCGGCGGCGCCTTCACCGTGATGATCCAGCTGGGCGCCATCCTGGCGGTGGTCTGGCTCTACCGGGCCAAGGTCTGGGCGGTCATCGGCGGCCTGCCGGGCGACCCGGCGGCCCGCCGCTTCGCGCTGCTCGTCACCGCCGGCTTCGTGCCGGCGCTGGTCGCCGGGGCGCTGTTCTCCGACTTCGTCAAGCAGGTGCTCTACTACAGCCCGCCGGTCATCGGCGTGGCGTTCGTCGTCGGCGGGCTGGTGATGCTGGCGGTGGAGCGGGCCGGGCCGTCGCCCGACGTCGACGACATCGACCGTATTCCCGTCGGCCGGGCCTTCGGAGTCGGCTGCTGTCAGGTGCTGGCGCTGGTTCCCGGGGTCTCGCGCTCCGGGGCGACCATCGTCGGCGGCATGCTGATGGGCCTGAGCCGGACGACCGCCGCCGAGTTCTCCTTCTTCCTGTCGATGCCGACGATGACGGCGGCCTTCGCCCACGATCTCATCGAAGTCCGCCACGACCTCGGCCCGGAGCGTTTCCTGCAGATCGCCGTCGGGTTCGTCACCGCGTTCCTCGCCGCCGTGCTGGTGGTCAAGCCGTTCCTCCGTTTCGTCGGCCGCTCCGGGTTCGCCCCCTTCGCGTGGTACCGCATCGCGGTCGGGTCGGCGGTGCTGGCCGCCGTCGGCGCCGGGTGGCTCTAGGAGGCGTCCATGCAGTGGCTGAGACGCAGCTTCATCACCGGCTTCTTCCTGACCGTACCGCTCATCGTCAGCGTCGCCGCCCTGGTGTGGGCGTTCCGGTTCGTCGACGACTTCGCCACCCCGATCGCCGCTCGGCTGTTCGGACGGGCGGTCCCCGGGGTCGGCGTCCTGGTGATGGGCACCCTGGTGCTCGGCGTCGGCGCCGTCGCCACCAACGTGATCGGCAAGCGGGTGCTGCAGCGCGGCGAGTCCTGGCTGCTGCGGGTGCCGGTGTTCAAGACCGTCTACGCCCCGGTCAAGCAGCTGGTGGCGGCCTTCTCGCCCGACAACGACGCCGGCTTCAAGCGCGTCGTGCTCGTCGAGGACCCGGCCCGCGGGCTCGTCCTCGGGTTCATGACCCGGGAGTTCACCCTCGACCGCGGCGCCGGGCCGGAGCCGTTCGTGGCGGTCTACGTCCCGACCAACCACCTGTATCTGGGGGACATCGTGGCCTTCCCGGCGTTCGCCGTGCATTACCCGGATCTGACCGTCGAGGACGGCGTCCGGATCTTTCTGACCGGCGGCATGGCCCTGCCGCCGTCACTTCGCTCCCGCAGCGGCGCGGCGGGAGTGTAGGATTCTGCGGTTCACCTGCACGGATCGAGGAGCTGAGAGCAGACGTATGACGAACATGGTGCGACTAGTGGGGCAGTGGGGATGTCGGGCGGCGGCGGCCGCGGCGTTCCTCGTGATGGTGGCGGGCCCGCTGGCCCAGGCGGCCTGGGCGCAGGAGCCGGCTGGCGCCGCCGGAGAGCATCGTCCCGGCGGCGAGGTCAACATCCAGCTGCCGGACCTCAACACCGGCGACTTCCTCGGGATGACCGGCCACCAGATCCTGCTGACCGGCCTGGTGGTGTGCGTGCTCGGCCTGCTCTTCGGCGCCTGGAGCTACAACGGCGTCAAGAACCTGCCGGTGCACAAGTCGATGGCCGACATCTCGGAGCTCATCTACGAGACCTGCAAGGCCTACCTGATCCAGCAGGGCAAGTTCCTGCTGATCCTCGAGATCTTCATCGGCGTGGTGATGGTCGCCTACTTCTCGCTCACCGGGCTCGAGTTCTCCCGCATCCTCATCGTGCTGCTGTTCAGCCTGATCGGCATCGGCGGCAGCTACGGCGTCGCCTGGTACGGCATCCGCATCAACACGCTGGCCAATTCGCGCACCGCCTTCGCCAGCCTGCGCGGCCACGCCTTCCCGGTGTGCGACATCCCGCTGCAGGCCGGCATGAGCGTCGGCATGATGCTGATCTCGGTCGAGCTGCTGTTCATGCTCGCCATCCTGCTGTTCATTCCCGGCGAATACGCCGGGGTGTGCTTCCTCGGCTTCGCCATCGGCGAGTCGCTCGGCGCTGCCGCCCTGCGCATCGCCGGCGGCATCTTCACCAAGATTGCCGACATCGGCTCCGACCTGATGAAGGTCGTGTTCAAGATCAAGGAAGACGACGCCCGCAACCCCGGGGTCATCGCCGACTGCACCGGCGACAACGCCGGCGACTCGGTCGGCCCGACCGCCGACGGCTTCGAGACCTACGGCGTCACCGGCGTGGCGCTCATCTCGTTCATCATGCTGGCGGTCGACGAGCCGGCCATCCAGGTCCAGCTGCTGGTGTGGATCTTCATGATGCGGGTGATGATGGTGCTGGCCTCGGCCGGCTCCTACCTGATCAACAACGCGATCCAGAAGCGCAAGTACGGCACCCAGGCCAAGATGGACTTCGAGGCGCCGCTGACGGTGCTGGTGTGGCTCACCTCGATCGTCTCGGTGATCCTCACCTACGTGCTGTCGTCGATGCTCATCCCCGACCTCGGCGGCAACACCTCGCTGTGGTGGCAGCTGTCGACGGTGATCACCTGCGGCACCCTGGCCGGGGCGATCATCCCGGAGTTCGTCAAGGTGTTCACCTCGACCCACTCCGCTCACGTCCGCGAGGTGGTCACCTCGTCGCGCGAGGGCGGCGCGTCGCTCAACATCCTCTCCGGGCTGGTCGCCGGCAACTTCAGCGGCTACTGGCTGGGGCTGGCGATCATGATGCTGATGGCCATCGCCTACTGGGTGTCGACGATGGGGCTGGGCGCCATCATGCAGGCGCCGGCGATCTTCGCCTTCGGACTGGTGGCCTTCGGGTTCCTCGGCATGGGCCCGGTGACCATCGCCGTGGACTCCTACGGCCCGGTGACTGACAACGCCCAGTCGGTCTACGAACTGTCGCTCATCGAGCAGATTCCCGGCATCGAAAAGGAGGTCGAAAAGCAGTTCGGCTTCCCGGTGAACTTCACCGTCGCCAAGGAGCTCCTGGAGGAAAACGACGGCGCCGGCAACACCTTCAAGGCCACCGCCAAGCCGGTGCTGATCGGCACCGCAGTGGTCGGCGCCACGACGATGATCTTCGCGATCATCATGGCGTTGACCCAGGGGCTCGCCGACCAGGCGGCGATCGCCAAGCTGTCGATCCTGCACCCGCCGTTCCTGCTCGGGCTGATCACCGGCGGGGCGGTGATCTACTGGTTCACCGGCGCCTCGACCCAGGCCGTCACCACCGGCGCCTACCGCGCCGTGGAATTCATCAAGGCCAACATCAAGCTCGAAGGGGCCACCAAGGCCTCGGTCGAGGACAGCAAGAAGGTGGTCGAGATCTGCACCGTCTACGCCCAGAAAGGCATGTTCAACATCTTCCTCGGGGTGTTCTTCTCGACCCTCGCCTTCGCCTTCGTCGAGCCGTTCTTCTTCATCGGCTACCTGATCTCGATCGCGCTGTTCGGCCTGTTCCAGGCGATCTTCATGGCCAACGCCGGCGGCGCCTGGGACAACGCCAAGAAGATCGTCGAGACCGAACTCAAGGCCAAGGGCACCGACCTGCACGCCGCGTCGGTCGTCGGCGACACCGTCGGCGATCCCTTCAAGGACACCTCGTCGGTGGCCATGAACCCGGTCATCAAGTTCACGACGCTGTTCGGGCTGCTGGCGGTCGAGCTCGGGGTCTACCTGTCGGCCGGCCAGGGCGCCGGCCTGACCCAGGTGCTGGCCGCGCTGTTCTTCGCGGCGAGCATGTTCTTCGTGTGGCGGTCGTTCTACGGGATGCGGATCGAGGCCTGAGCCCGCCGGTCACGAAATTATCGTTTTTTGTTCGCCGCCGCGGGGCGACCACGTCGCGCCGGGCGGTACCTCGCGCGGGGCGGCGCCTGTCGAGCCGATTGACGGCCGGTGCGGGCCGCGCCTAGAATGCCCCGGTTTTCCGGCGGTGCCCCCCGGCCCGCCGGACCGATCCCTCGCCGCCGGAACCATGGGCGCCGAACGGTTGGTGCCACTTTCCGAGAACCGGTGTCAAAGCAGAAGACGAGGTGTCCATCGTCGAGGCGCACGCTGCCTCTGTCGTTGACACCCCAAAAAACCCGTCGCTATAATCGGCGCCCTTGCAGTTCGGCCGGTGGCCGCTTGCGGGTCAGGTAGGAGGAAGAGACACGTGCCACGCGACCTCTTTGGTGATGTCGTCGACCCGTCCATCAAGATGGGCAACAAGTCGGGATACACCGTATTCCTGACGATGCTGGCGGAGGTCGCGGTCCTGGCGGCCATCGTGATCGTGCCGCTGATGGCGGCCGACATCCTGCCGACGCCCCCGTCGATGATGGCGTTCGTCGCCGCCCCGCCCCCGCCACCTCCGCCGCCGCCGCCCCCGCCGCCGCCCCAGGCGGCGGCCCCGCCGCCCGAGGTCGAGGTCAACCCGACCGCGGCCCCGGTCGAAGCGCCGGACGAGATCAAGCCTGAGACCGGCATCGAGGCCGGCTTCGAAGGCCAGGTCGGCGGCGTCGACGGCGGCCTCGCCGGCGGCGTCGTCGGCGGCATCACCGGCGGCATCCCCGAACCGCCGCCCCCGCCGCCCCCGCCGCCCACCCAGCCGGTGCGCGTCGGCGGCAACATCAAGCCCCCGCAGAAGGTCAAGCACGTCAACCCCGTCTACCCGCCGATCGCCCAGTCGGCGCGCGTTCAGGGCATCGTCATCATCGAGGCGACGATCGGCCCGAGCGGCGCGGTGCAGGACGCCCGGGTGCTGCGGTCGATTCCGCTGCTCGACCAGGCGGCGCTCGACGCGGTGAAGCAGTGGCAGTTCACGCCGACGTTGCTGAACGGCGTGCCCGTGCCGGTCATCATGACCGTCACGGTCCAGTTCACGCTGCAGTAGGTCGCGGCGTTTGGTTGCAAGTCCGTTTCAGGGTCCATTCCGGAGGAACACGATGAACGCTCGGAGAATTGGTCAGGTTGCATTCGCCGGTCTCGGCGCTCTGCTCGTCAGCACGCCCGCGTTCGCCCAGGAAGGCGGCGGCATCGACTTCATCGAGATGTTCGAGCAGATGGGTCCGGTGGCCATGGCCATCGCCGCCTGCCTGTTCATCATGTCGTTCTGGTCGGTGGGCGTCGCCATCGAGCGCATCTACACCTTCAGCCAGGCCAAGAAGCAGTCGAAGATGTACGCGCCGCTGGTCGCCAAGCACCTCAAGGACGGCCGCCTGAAGGAAGCCATCCAGCTGTCGTCCTCGAAGGATTACCGCTACAGCCACCTCGCCAAGGTGGTGCTGGCCGGCCTCCAGGAATACCAGTTCCAGCAGGACGCCAGCGGCGGCGCCTCCCTCAACCGTGACGACCTGCTCGACACCGTGCGCCGCTCGATCCAGCGCGCCACCGCGCTGACCTCGAACGACCTCAAGAAGGGCGTCTCGAGCCTGGCGACCATCGGCGCGACCGCCCCGTTCGTCGGTCTGCTCGGCACGGTGGTCGGCGTCATCAACGCGTTCGTCGGCATCGCCTCGACCGGGTCGGGCGGCATCGGCGCCGTGTCGGCCGGTATCGCCGAGGCGCTGGTCGAGACCGCGCTCGGTCTGTTCGTGGCCATCCCGGCGGTGTGGTTCTACAACTACCTCACCGGCCGCCTCGAGTACTTCAACGTCGAGATGGACAACTCCTCGTCGGAGCTGCTCGACTACTTCATCCGCAAGACGTCGTAGGCTGCAGGCGAGACGAACCTGGGTGCCGCCCGTGCGCGGGCGGCACCGGTTTCACTAGCGAGGAGAGTGCACCATGGCAATGGATGTCGGCGGCGCCAAAGGAGGCGTCAAGTCGGACATCAACGTGACGCCGCTCGTCGACGTCATGCTCGTGCTCCTGATCATCATGATGATCATCGCGCCGCTGCTGCAGAAGGGCGTCGACGTCAGGCTGCCGACGGCCACCAACAGCGCCGACAAGCCCGAGACGCAGGACCAGACGGTGGTCGGGGTCACGCCCGACGGCCGCTTCTGGGTGAACGGCGTGCAGGTGCCCGACGCCGACGTGCGGACCCGCGTCGACGACATCCTCGAGGGCAAGAAGGAGCGCATCATCCTCATCAAGGCCGACGAGGACGCCCCGTACGGGCGCGTCATGGAAGTGATGGACGCGCTGCGGGCCGCCGGCATCGAGGACATGGGGCTGATCACCGAGCGCAAGGCCCAGGCGGGCGCGGGAGGCAACTGAGATGGCGCACCACAATCACCTCGGCGCCGAGAAGATCGTCACCGCCAAGAAGCTCGAAGCCAACGGCGACATGAACATCACGCCGATGATCGACGTGCTGCTCGTGCTGCTGGTCATCTTCATGGCCGCGCTGCCGCTGTCGCAGAAGGGCATCGACGTCAATCTGCCGGCCGAAACCAAGACCAAGGACCAGAAGACGCTCGACATCTCGCAGATCGTGCTCGAGTACACGGGCGACAAGCGGATCTCGGTCAACAAGAACGACGTCCAGCTGCGCGATCTCGAGGAGATGCTCCGCAAGATCTACGAGGAGCGCAAGGACAAGACGATGTTCATCGCCGGCGACGGCGCGCTGCGTTACGGCGACATCGTCAGCGTCATCGACGCCGCCAAGGGCGCCGGTGTCGAGAAGGTCGGCATCATCACTGAAGGGATGCGGCGCGCCGCCGCCGCCCAGACCGGCGGCAACTAGCCCGCCGGCGCCGTCGTGTTCTCCGCGGGCCGTCCTCCGGGACGGCCCGACGTTTTTTCGCCCGACGCGCCGGCCCGCCGCCGTCCGCCCGCCGATGTCCGCCGCCGTGCGCCTTGCCCTGCTCGGCCTGCCGTGGGACCGTTCGTCCTCCTTCGTCCGCGGCGCGGCGGCCGCCCCGCCGCACGTTCGCGCCGCCTTGTGGTCGCCCTCCACCAACAGCGCCTCGGAACTCGGACCAGCCATCGAGCCCGGTGCGCTGGACGACCACGGCGACCTGGAGCTCGGCGACGATCCGGCGGCGGCCCGCGACGCCATGGAGCGAGCCGTGTCGGCCATCCTGGCCTCCGGCGCGGTGCCGCTGGTCCTCGGCGGTGACCACTCGGTGACCTACCCGGTTCTGCGGGCCTTCGCCCGCCAGCGTCCCGCGTCGGTTCTCCACCTCGACGCCCACGGCGACCTCTACGACGAGTTCCCCGCCTACGCGCCTGACGGTGCTTCGGCGCGGCTTCGCCCAGTGCCCGGACAGAGCGACCGCTTCTCGCACGCCTGTCCGTTCGCCAGGGCGATGGAGGAGGGGCTGACCGGCCGGCTGGTCCAGGTCGGTGTGCGCACCCAGACAGCGCACCTGAGGGCACAGGCGGCCCGTTTCGGGGTCGACGTCTACGGCATGGACCGTTGGGCCGACGTCCCGATCGAAGCGCTGCCTGGGCCGGTCTACGTGTCGCTGGACCTGGACGGTCTCGACCCGGCCTTCGCCCCCGGGGTGGCCCATCCCGAGCCGGGAGGACTCGCCACCCGTGAGGTCGTCTCGCTGCTCCACCGCCTGCGGGCGCCCATTGCCGGCGGCGACATCGTGGAGCTCAACCCCGGCCTCGACGTCCGCGATCTGACGGCCCGGGTGGCCGCCAAGCTGCTCAAGGAGCTGGCCGCCGTCGCCCTGCGGAACGGCCCGGTCGGCGCTGGGAGGTGATGCCGTGTCCCCGCTGCGCGCGGTGCTCGTGGCCGCGATCGTCATCATCGGCGGTCACCCTGCCGCCGCTCGTCAGGCGCCCTCGGCGGCCGCGGAACTGACCACCCTGCTCGGTCGGCCGGTGTTCGCGCGGCCCGACGACGACGGCGGCATCGCCAGGGCCGACGCCGCGCTCGCGGCTGACCCGGCGGATATCGACCTTCTCCTGGCGGCAGCCCGGGCCCGGGACGCGCGCCTGCAGTTCCACGCCGCCATCGAACTCTACAGCCGCGGCCTGGCCCGGACGCCAGACGACGTCCGGCTGCTGCGCTTCCGCGGCCACCGTTACATCTCGATTCGCCGCTTCGACCTCGCCGTCGCCGACCTCGAGCGCGCCGCCGCCTCGGCGCCGACCAGCTTCGACGTCCTCTACCACCTGGGCCTGGCCCACTACCTGCGCGGCGACTACGCGGCGGCCGCCCGGGCCTACCGGTCGTGCCTGGACGCCACCACGCCCGGTCCCCTGCCGGCCGGCTGGCGCAGCTGCACGGCGACCCGGGACACTGCCAATGACCGTGTCGCCGTGACCGACTGGCTGTACCGCAGCCTGCGCCGGGCCGGGCGCGACGCCGAGGCGCTGGCGGTGCTGGGGCCGATCACCGCCGACATGGCGGTGGCCGGGAACGAGGCGTACCACGCGGCGCTGCGCGTCTACAAGGGCGAGCTGGACGACGTCCGCGCCCTGACGGGAGCGACGGCGAACGACAACCGACTGGTCACCGTCGGCTACGGCCTCGCGGTCCACCACGGCGCCAACGGCGATGGTGAGCGCGCCTGCGAGCTGCTGCAGCGCATCGCCGCCGAACCGAACTGGAACGCGTTCGGAGTCATCGCCGCCGAAGCCGACCTGGCCCGGTCCCCGGGCCTCTGCCGCTAGGCTCCGGAGCACGCTCGATGCCGGGTGGTCGCTCGACGCGCCGGCGGCGGTGGAGGCGGTGTCAGCCCCTGGTGGGGTCCGTGGTGCCGAGGTTGGGATAGGGCAACGGGACCGGCCCACCAGGGCTCGGCGCCTTGCAGACGTCGGGAAAGGCGGCGATCAGATTGCCGACCGTGCTGGTCGACGGGGACCACACACCGCCGGACACCCCGGCCAGGGCGTCGTCGTTCAGCTCGTGCCCGACATAGCGGTCTTCGAGCGCCGCCACGAACTCCTGCCCGCTGAACTCGACACCCGGGCGCTCGGCCAGTCGCAGTGTGGCATCAGCCGATCTCCCGCTGCGGCGCGACGCTCCTCGTGAATCCGTTCGCGCAGGTCCTCACGCCGACCCACCTGATCGAGAAGGTCGGTTCACGGACTGGCGGCTCGTGCTCGCCTCCCGACGACATGGGTGAGGCCGGACACCAGCTCGGTGTCCGGCCCCGAGTCGTACGCGTCGGCCCCGATGCGCGGCACCAGTCCAACAGGACGAGCGGCGCCGCGCTCAGTTGAACGAGTAGCGGAAGCTCAGCATGATCTGAAACACGTCGTTCAGCGTCGTATTGCCCTGGAACGTGCGACTGACGAGCTCGTTGTTGACCACCGCCAGTCGGTAGCTCACCCGCCCCTGGGCGTCGGCAGCCGCGTTGGTGAGGATCTGCGCGCCGTTGGCCGAGGTGGTCGGAAGGACGAGGCGCCTGGCCACGCCCCAGTCTCGATTCAGCAGGTTGCTGAAGTTGGCGATGTCGAGGCGGAACTGGGCGGCGTTCCGCTTGCCGCCGATGTTCTTGAAGACGTCCTGCACGAGGCTCAGGTCCATACGGTTGAACATCGCCATGTTCAGTCCGCCCCGTTTGGCGTACTCGCCGCGGTGGTTCTTCAGATAGGGGTCCTGCTGGATGTAGGCCTCGAAGGCAGCCGCCTGTTCGGCCGCCGAGAAGGTTCGGCCGCCGGCGGTGAACTGCACGAAGTTCATCTCCGACTGATCGCGCGGGATGTAGATCAGGTCGTTGCCGGCGGCACCGTCGCCGTTCATGTCGCCGTTGAACACGTAGCTGGCGACGTTGGCGAAGTTCTGGTTCGACGGCCTGGCTTCCCAGAACACCGAGACCGTCGTCGAGCCGAACGAGAAGTACTCCTTCGAATAGGACGCGTTGACGAAGACGCGGTGTCCCTGGGTGTAGCCGGAGCGTCCGAGCCCGGGGTTGTTGGGATCGGCGCTGTGCTGGTTGTTGGCGAACGACGAGAACGCCGTCGAGCCGGCGTCGATCGCGTTCCTCGACTGGCCGAAGCTGTAGGCGCCGCGCAGGGTCAAACCGTGCAGGGCCTTCGACAGGCTGGTCGAGATGTTCCAGGACCGGCCGAACCCCTGGTTGGTCAGGATGATCGCGTTGGTGATGACGTTCGGCGTGGTGTTGTTGATGCGGTTCGCAGTCCACCGCGGACGGTCGTCGACGCCGCTGAACGCGGTCTGGGCCGCCGGCAGGTTCGCGTTGTAGTAGGCGGTGCCGTTCACGTCCCGGTTGTAGATGTACTCCACCGTCCCGATGATCCCGCCGGGCAGTCGGTGGTCGACGGCCAGGTTGGTACGCCAGACCTGCGGGAACTTGAAGTCGCGATCGGTCACGTTGAGTTCGAAGCTCGATGCGCCGGCGCCGGTGACGGTGGTCGGCTTGTAGCGGTTGGGGTCGGTGTTGAACGGAAACGCGGTGGTGTTCTGCGCGACGATCTCGCCGATGAGCACGCCCGAGTTGCCCAGCTGGTTGGAGATCCACACGTACAGCGGCGGCCCCGTGAACAGACCGGTGCCGAGGCGAAGCTGCGTCCGCTGCTGACCGCCGACGTCCCAGTTCATCGCCACGCGTGGCGACCACAGGATCTTCGTGTCCGGCATCTCCCCGGTCTGGAACTGGATCGGCGCCCCGCCCTGATCGCGGAACGTCAGCGCGTCGGCCTTGGCGTTCTGATAGGCCGTCTGGTCGAAGATCGAGACGTCGGCCCGCACGCCCGCGGTGACGGTCAGATCGGTCCGCGGCCGCCACTCGTCCTGCAGGTAGGCGCCGTTGTACCAGACGGTCAGCGGCTGCAGCGGCTTGTCGAGATCGGGCACGTTCGAATAGCGGACCTTGAAGAAACGCAGCGAGACCGGGGACACCGTGCGATTCGGATTGGCCAGGAAGTCGTTGGCGTCGGTGTAGAAGTCGGCCAGGGAGTTGTAGGCGTAGCTGCTCTGCGGGCAGCAGCTCCAGAACACGTTGTCCGAGTGATAGCGCTGCGCCGAGACGCCCATCGTGATGGTGTGCCTGTCTCCGAACCTGGTGAAGCTGTCCTGGAACTGGAACGTCTTGTAGCGCAACTCGTTCTGCACGCTGAACGGCTCGGACCCGAACGACGTCATCGCCACGCCGTCCTGGAGGATGTCCACGAACGGGAAGAGGGTGCCGATGTCACCGCGGCTCTCGTCGTTCGAGGTGTAGCCGACGATCAGGTTGTTGGCCATGCTGCCGCCGAACAGGGAATTCCACTCGCCGATGCCCGACTTGATGTTCTCGAGGATCGAGTAGGTCGAGCCCTGGAAGCCGAGCCAGTTGATCGAATTGGCGGGACGGCCGATACCGGCGGACGACGACCCCGACGTCAGGTTGCCAGAGCTCGAGTCCAGCTGGTTGTAGCGGAAGCTGACCTTGTTGTTGTTGGTCAGGTTGAAGTCGGTGCGCAGCAGGTAGCGCTTCGCGGGAGTGAGGTCCTGGAGGCCTTGGTACGAACCGGGGTCGTAGCCGAAGTTGTTCTTGAGGTAGCTCGCCAGCGCATCGAGATCCGACGCCAGCACGCGGGTGATGCTGCCGCCCACCGCCTGACCACCGGCGTTGGCCAGGAAGGTGGTGAGCGGCCGCTTGTCCTCTTCGTTCTCGTAGGTGCCGAACGCGAACAGCCGGTTCCTGACGATTGGCCCGCCCGCCCATCCGCCGGTGTTGCGGAAGGTGAACGTGCCGGGATTCACGGCGTTGCCGTCGGCCTCGGTCCCCACCCAGCCGTCGTTGCGCATGCGGTGGTACGCGGACGCCCTCAGACTGTTGGTACCGCTCCGGGTCACGGTGTTCACGGCGGCGCCGATGAAGCTGCCCTGGCGCACGTCGTAGGGGGCCACGCTCACCTGGATCTGCTCGAGCGACTCGAGCGAGATGGGCGCGACGTTGGTGCGGGCGCCGGGCTCGCCGCCGAGGCCGAACGAGTTGTTGAAGTAGGACCCGTCGACGGTGATGTTGTTGAGGCGGTTGTCCTGGCCCGCGAACGAGCTGCCGCTCGCCTGGGGGGTCAGACGAGTGATGTCGCTGATGCGCGCCGAGACCGTCGGCAGGGTCGCCACATCTGCCCGGGTGATGACCGTGGCGGCGCCAGTGCGCGTCGAGCTGAACACTTCCGACGACGACGCGGTGACGGTCACCGTCTCGGTCACCGCGATGGCGCGGACGGTGACCGGCAGTTCGGTGGCGACACCGAGGTTCACGACCAGGTCCTCCAGGGTGGTCGGCTCGAACGCCGTGCCGGTGCCCTGGTAGGCCACGGTGACGGAGTACGGTCCGCCGACCCGCATGCCCGGCACGAAGAAGCGACCGTCGGCGCGTGTCGTCGTCTCGTAGGTGGTGCCCGAAGGGAGGTGAATCGCGATGACGCTCGCGCCGACCACCGGCTGAGCCTGCTGGTCGCTGACCAGCCCACTCAGCGAGCCGGTGGTGACGCCCTGCGCCAGGGCAGGAAGGGGCGCGGCGATCGCCGCGCCGAGCGTTGCGACCAGGGCCAAGACACGAGTCCACTGCATCATTGCCGTCTCTCCAGGCGGAATCCGAAACTCTGGCACACCGGATTCTAGCCTCGACAGTAAGACGGCGACATCACGGCCGGGAAAAATGATTCGGGCCGTTTCGCCCGAGAGGCGAAACGGCCCGAAACTGTTCCGAGAGCTGCCGCGGCGGACCGCGGCCGGGGACGCTAGCTGGCGGTGGGGTTCTTCGCCTTGCGCATCTCCTCGGCGCGGTCGCGCAGCTGGTCGGCCTCGCGGTTGAGCGCCTGCTGGCGCGCCGGGTCGCGGATAAGGTTGGCCTGTAGCCGCAGCAGGAGGTTCTTGTTGGCGATGGCCTCCATGTAGTCGTCCTTGATGGCGATCGCCTTGTCCACCGACTCGATGCCCTTCATCACCATGTCGAGCTTCTCGGCGTCCTTCAGCCGGAAGTCGCGATAGGCCTTGTCCCAGTAGTAGGTGGAGACGGTGTAATGGGCCTCGGGGTTGTTCGGCTCGAGCGCCACGCGCTGGCCGAGCGCCTCGATGGTCTTCGGGAAGTCGCCCTGGCGGTTGTAGTAGCCGGCCAGCTGCATGTAGACGTTCGGGTCGTTCGGCTTGGCTTCCTTGGCCTTGAGGAAGGTCTCCTCGGCCAGCTCGTACTCGCCCGAGTTCTCGTAGATGCTGGCCAGCTGGAAGTAGTTGGCCGGATCGGCCGGGTCGAGTTCGATCATCTGCCTGACGATCGGCTCGGCTTCGGTCGGGTCGTTCAGCTTGTCGGGGCCGTAGGCGGCGACCAGGAACTCGAGCGAGCGCCGCTTCCACAGCGGGTCGCTGATGTTCTGCGCGGCCAGCTTGTAGTTCTCGATCGCGCGGGTCAGCAGGGCGTCGTTCTCGGCCTCGCCGGCGCGGGTCGGACGGTAGAGGTTGTCGAGCGAGTTGGCCAGGAAGAAGTAGCTGTAGGCGTTCTCAGGGTAGAGCGCCAGCGCCTCCTCGTACTTCGCCGCTGCCGCCCGCCAGTCGCTGGCCGCATAGAGCTTGTTGGCGTCCTTGAACGCCTTCTGGGCGCGCACCTGGTTGACCTGACCGCAGCCGGCAACCGCCACGCCAAGGGCGGCCACCAGGGCCAGACCCGCCATCGAAGACCGGAGCTTCATCGTTTCCCCCTCAAAACCGTTGCTGCGCCGAGTGCGGGAGTATAGCGACATGCGCCGAGCCCCCGCAAGGCCCGGACGGTCCGCCCTGCTAGAATCTAGACAGGTGTCTGTACCCCTTTAGACACCGGATTTCCCCTGACGGCCATGATCCGATTCGAGGACCTGCTTGGCAAGGTCCGCGCCTACAGCCCGGATGCCGACCTGGAGCTGCTCCGGAAGGCCTACGTGTTCTCTGCGCTCGAGCACAAGGGCCAGGTGCGCCACTCCGGAGAGCCGTATCTCGTTCATCCGCTTGAGGTTTCGGACATTCTGGCCGACCAGCGCCTGGACGTCGTGTGCGTCGCGGCCGGGCTGCTCCATGACGTCGTCGAAGACACCCTGACGACGGTCGAGCGCATCCGCGAGCTGTTCGGGGCCGACATCGCCCACATCGTCGAGGGGGTGACCAAGATCAGCGCCATCCCGTTCTCGTCCAGCGAGGAGCGGCAGGCGGAGAACTTCCGCAAGATGCTGCTGGCGATGGTCGACGACATTCGCGTGATCTTCGTCAAGCTCGCCGACCGGCTGCACAACATGCGGACTCTGCAGTACGTGCCGGAGGACCGCCGCGCCCGCACGGCCCAGGAGACTCTCGACATCTACGCCCCGATCGCCAACCGCCTCGGCATGAGCAAGGTCAAGAACGAGCTCGAGGAGCTGGCCTTCATGCATCTGGAGCCGGCCGCCTACCAGTCGCTCAAGGCGCGCGTCGAGGCCAAGCGGCAGGCCACCGAGGGCGTCATCGACGAGCTCACCGCCGAGATCCGCGCCAAGCTCGACGCCGCGCACGTGCCGGTGGTGGCCGTCGACGGCCGCATCAAGCGCCTCTACAGCATCTGGCTCAAGCTGCGCCGCCAGAAGATCGAGCTCGACCAGGTCTACGACTTCGTCGCCGTGCGGCTGGTGATGCCGTCGGTCAAGGACTGCTACGCCGCGCTGGGCATCATCCACCAGACCTGGTCACCGGTGCCCGGCCGGATCAAGGACTTCATCGCCATGCCGCGGCCGAACGGCTACCAGTCGCTGCACACCTCGGTGATCAGCGAACGCGGCGTCCCGTTCGAGGTCCAGATCCGCACCGAGGACATGCACCATCGCGCCGAGGAAGGCATCGCCGCCCACTGGAAATACAAGGAGGGGCGGGTCGGCGCCGGACGCGACGAGCAGTACTTCCAGTGGATGCGCCAGCTGCTCGAATCGCACCAGGAGGTGCGCGATTCGCAGGAGTTCCTCGCCAACCTCAAGATCGATCTCTACCCCGAGGAGGTCTACGCGTTCACGCCGCGTGGCCAGGTCAAGGTGCTGCCCGACGGCGCCACGCCGATCGACTTCGCCTATGCCATCCACACCGACGTCGGCCACCGCTGCGTCGGGGCCCGCGTCAACGGCCGGATGGTGCCGCTGCGATCGCGGCTGAAGAACGGCGATATCGTCGAAATAGTCACCAACCCGGCCCACAAGCCGAGCCGCGACTGGCTGTCCTTCGTGCGCACGTCGCGGGCGCGCAGCAAGATCCGTCAACTGATCCAGACCGAAGAGAAGAACCGCGCCATCGACGTCGGGCGCCGGCTGCTCGACAAGGAGGCCAGGCGCTTCGACTTGAGCAAGGTGATGGTCGAAGGCGATGCGTTGAAGAAGGCCGCCGAGGGGTTCGGCCTGCCCAGGGCGGACGACCTGCTGGCGCAGCTCGGCTACGGCAAGATCGCCGCCCGGCAGGTGCTGGACGCGCTGGTGCCGGGCGGGCAGCTGAAGGAGAAGGCCCCCGACCATCCGGTGGTCTCGGCGGTCAAGCGGGTGCTGCTGCCCGGCGGCGCCGCCGACCGGATCACCGTCAGCGGCGCCGACGACCTGATGGTGGCCCGGGCGCGGTGCTGCAATCCGATCCGCGGCGAGCGCATCGTCGGCTACATCACCCGCGGCAAGGGCGTCTCGGTGCACTCGGCGACCTGCCCCAACGTCGTCAACCTGCTCTACGACCCCGAACGTCGCATCGACGTCGAGTGGGACCAGGGCGGCGACCCGGCCCCCTACACCGTGCGTTTGACCATGCAGGTCGAAGATCGCAAGGGCATGCTGGCGCGGCTGTCGGCCAGCATCGCCGACATCAACACCAACATCCTCAGCCTCGAGGCGACCACCGGCGAAGACGCTCACGCCCGCATCGACATGACGGTCGAGATCAAGGACGTGAAGCACCTCGAGAAGGTGATCAAGTCGCTGCGCCGTGTCGACGGCGTGCTCGACGTCGAGCGCGCCGCGACCCGCGAACGCGCCTAGTCGCCGCCCGCCGGGGGACGGGCCACACCATACGGGAGACTGGTGGGCTGGAGCTGAGCCGAGGGACGACGCGTTGTCGTCGGTGGGGCGGGTCGCAGGCCCCGGGTCGCTAGTCGAGCAGGGCGATGGCGTCGATCTCGACGCGAACGTCGCGCGGCAGCCGGGCCACCTGCACGGTGGCGCGGGCGGGATACGGCGCCGAGAAGTAGCTGGCGTAGATCTCGTTGACGGCGGCGAAATCGCCCATGTCGGCGAGGTAGATCGTCGTCTTGACGACCTGCGCGAAGCCGGCGCCCCCGGCGGCCAGCAGGCCGCGCATGTTCTCGAGCACCTGAGTGGCCTGTTCGCGGATGCCGCCGGCGACGATCGACCCGCTGTCGTCGAGCGGAATCTGGCCCGACAGGAACAGGAACTGCCCGGCGCGCAGCGCCGGGGCATACGGCCCGATGACGGGCGCGCCGGTCGCCGGCGTGACGGCCTGGCGGGTCACCTCAGGCGGCCTTGACGACTTTCTTCGAGCGGATGCAGCGCGTGCAGACGCGGATGCGCCGGGTGGCGCCGTTCACCACCGCGCGCACCGTCTGCAGGTTCGGCTCGAACCGCCGCGGACCGACGTTGTGGGCGTGGGACACCGTCCGGCCGACCACCGGGCCCTTGTCGCAGATTTCACACCGCTTCGCCATGTCTCCCGTCCTCTGGTCCCGCTCGTGACCGCAGCGGGAAACGTCAAGCCTACCACGCTCGCGAGGCGAGGGTCACCTGCCACCTGCTACTCTGTGCGGATGCTCTGCCCTTCCTGTGGCCGCCGCCGCGCCAAGCGGGCCTGTCCCGCCCTGCGCCAGGACATCTGCGCGGTGTGCTGCGGCACCAAGCGACTGGTCGAGATCCGCTGTCCGGCGACGTGCGTCCACCTGGCGTCCGCCCGCCAGCACCCGGCCGCCGCCGTCCGGCGCCGGCACGAATCCGATCTGCGCCAGCTGATGGCGGCCCTGGGGCCGTTGACCGAGGGACAACTCGAACTCTTCTTCCTCGTCCACAGCTTCCTGCAGAAACCGGCGCCCGTCGGGGCACCGCGCCTCGTCGACCACGAGGTGGCCGACGCCGCGACGGCGGTTGCCGCGACTCTGGAGACCGCGAGCCGGGGCGTCATCTTCGAACACTCCGCCACGACACCCAACGGCCAGCGCCTGGCCGCGGACCTGCGCACGCTGCTCGGCGAGGCCGGAAAGGGCGGCGGCAGCCGCTTCGAGCGTGAGGCCGCCGTCGTCCTGCGGGCGATCGCTCGCGCGGCCGCCGAACCGGTCGGCAAATCACTCGACGCGCGCAGCTACCTCGACCTCGTGAGCCGAATCTTGAGGGAGGGCAGTCCGGAAGCGCCCGCCGACGATCCATCGCCGATCATCCTGCCGTGACCCAAACTGTGGCCGCCGTGCCACGCAGGCTGTGTAAAACTTGCCATCCTGCCGGGAAGGTCCTCGCTACGTGTCAGGCAAACGTCCTCTTCGGGAGACACACCAGAGACTAGAACCCTCCGGGGCCATCCGGCGTCTAACGCACTGAACGCTGTTCAGTGCGGCCCGGCGAGCTGCCGGATTTAGGTATGTAAGTCATTCTTAGAGAGTAACTTACAAGGCTGGAGCGCCGGCGCACTCGAACTGGCCGTCGGTTCCAAGGCCGAGTTACGAGCGCCGAACAATACCGAACGGCCGAAATTTGACAACTTGCATCTGGACCGATCGCCGCACCGACCGATATGTAACCACGGGTACGGCGATTGCATCCAAGATGACGACGAAACGCATGTGACACCCTCCGCCGATAGGGAGGGACGGAAGGAGCGGCTAGCAGTCATGGCCAAGGCAGCGAAGAAGAACCTGACCACCGCGGTGCTCGACAAGGGCACCCGCTACGACGAGCTCAAGGCGATGCTCGAGGAGCGGAAGCGCGTGATCCTGCAGGAGGTCCAGGGCAGGATTCGTGGGGTTCGCGCCGAGGGCGCCGACAAGCCGCACGAGAGCACCGACCCGGGTGAGACCGCCGAGGTGGACATCCAGGAAGACATCGAGTTCGCGCTCATCCAGATGAAGGCCGAGACGCTGAACAAGATCAACGAGGCGCTGGCGCGGCTCGACGAAGGGCGCTATGGTCTGTGCTACGAGTGCGGCGACGAAATCGCCGAAGCCCGGCTGCGTGCCCTGCCCTTCGCGGTGCGCTGCAAGGACTGCGAAGAGGAGCGCGAGACCGCCATCCAGCGCGAGCGGACGATGTCGCGGCGCGGCACCTCGGGCTTCTTCGACCTCCAGCGCTGACCGCGTCTGACCATCCGGCAGGCTCCGCCGGTGCGGGGCCTGCCACCCCGCACCGGCCCGGCCTCTCGGGCACATCCACCCGCAGCATTCATCTCGGAGGATCGCCATGAGCGACGAGGCCGATCGTCAGGAATCCGGCGATCCAGCTGCCGACCCGTCGTTCCACATCCCCGCCGAGCTGCCGGTGCTGCCGCTGCGCGACACCGTGCTCTTCCCCAATTCGTTCATGCCGCTGGCCGTGGCGCGGGAGAGCTCGGTGCGGCTCATCGACGAAGCGGTGACCGGCGGCCGGATGATCGCCGTCTTCACCCAGCGCGAGGCCGCCGAAGAAGATCCGCGCCAGGACGACCTGTTCCCGATCGGCACCGCCAGCCACATCCACAAGATGTTCAAGCTGCCCGACGGCAGCCTGCGCATCATCGTGCAGGGACTGGCCAGGGTCCGGCTCGACGGGGTCATCGCCAGCCGCCCCTATCTGCTCGCCAACGTCAGTGAGGCGCCGGAGGAGCTGGCCGACCGCGACCGCCTCGAGATCGACGCGCTGCAGCGCAACATCAAGGTCAACTTCCAGCAAATCGTCTCGTTGTCGCCGCTGATGTCGGACGACCTGCAGACGCTGGCTTCGAACATCACCGAGCCGGGACGGGCCGCCGATTTCATCGCCTCGAGCCTGGGCACGATGTCGACCGCCGCCAAGCAGGACGTCCTCGAGACCCTCGACGTGCGCGCCCGCCTCGACAACCTCAACCGGCTGCTCATCAAGGAGCTCGAGGTCCTCGAACTCGGTTCGAAGATCCAGTCGCAGGTCCAGTCGGAGGTCGGCAAGAACCAGCGCGACTACTTCCTCCGCGAACAGCTCAAGGCCATCCAGCGCGAACTCGGCGAGGGCGACGACCAGTCGAAGGACGTCGAGGAACTGCGCCAGAAAATCGAGGCCGCCGGCCTGCCCGAGCCGGTGAAGAAGGAGGCGCTGCGCGAGCTCGACCGTCTGTCGAAGATGCCGGCGGCCGCCGCCGAGTACACGGTCTCGCGGACCTACCTGGACTGGATCGTGGCGCTGCCGTGGACCAAGCGCACCGACGAGGTGATCGACCTGCCGAAGACCCGCGCCGTCCTCGACGCCGAGCATTCCGGCCTCGATCGCGCCAAGGAGCGCATCCTCGAATACCTGGCGGTCCGCAAGCTCAATCCCGGCGTCAAGGGACCGATCCTCTGCTTCGTGGGCCCGCCCGGGGTCGGCAAGACGTCGCTGGCCCGCTCGATCGCCCAGTCCCTGGGCCGGAAGTTCGTGCGCGTCTCGCTCGGCGGGATGCGCGACGAGGCCGAGATCCGCGGCCACCGGCGCACTTACATCGGCGCGCTGCCCGGCCAGGTCATCCAGGGCCTGCGGCGCGCCGAGTCGCGCAACCCGGTGTTCATCCTCGACGAGATCGACAAGCTCGGCTCGGACTTCCGCGGCGATCCCGCCTCGGCGCTGCTCGAGGTGCTCGACCCCGAGCAGAACAGCACCTTCCGCGATCACTACCTCGACGTGCCCTTCGACCTCTCGGAGGTCCTGTTCATCACCACCGCCAACGTGCTCGACCCGATCCCGCCGGCGCTGCGCGACCGCATGGAGGTGCTCGAGCTGCCCGGCTACACGGAAGAGGAGAAGCTGGCGATTGCCCGCGGCCACCTGGTCGGCAAGCAGGTGCCGAACCATGGCCTGACCAGCCGCCAGCTGGTCTTCACCGACGCCGGGCTGCGCACCGTCATCCGCGGGTATACCCGCGAGTCGGGGGTGCGCAACCTCGAGCGGGAGATCGGCGCGATTTGCCGCAAGGTGGCGCGACGCCGCGCCGACGGCGCCACCGACAAGGTGCGGGTGACGCCGGCCGTCGTGCACGAGTTCCTCGGCGCGCCGAAGTTCCTCGACGAGGAGATGAGCGAGCGCACCAAGCGCCCGGGAGTGGCCATCGGACTGGCCTGGACCCCGGTCGGCGGCGACGTGCTGTTCATCGAAGCCTCGCGCATGGCCGGCACCGGGTCGATCACCCTGACCGGACAGCTCGGCGACGTCATGAAGGAGTCGGCGCGCGCGGCGCTGTCGTGGGTGCGGGCGCACGCCGCGCAGTGGAACGTCGACCCCGACTTCTTCAAGTCGTCGGAGATCCATCTCCACGTGCCGTCCGGCGCGATTCCGAAGGACGGCCCGTCGGCCGGTGTCACCATGGCGACCGCCCTGGTGTCGGAGCTGACGCGACGGCCGGTGCGCGGCGACGTCGCGATGACCGGTGAGGTGACCCTGTCCGGTCGCGTGCTGCCGGTGGGCGGCATCAAGGAGAAGGTCCTGGCGGCGCGCCGCGCCGGCATCCGCGAAATCATCCTGCCGCGCCAGAACGAGAAGAACGTCAAGGAGGATCTCGACCCGGAGCTGCGCAAGGAGCTCACGATCCACCTCGTCGGCACCATCGACGAGGTGCTGCTGCTGGCGCTGGTGCCGGTGCGATCGGCCGCAGCCAAGCGCCATGTGCGCCGGGTTCAGGCCTCGATGCAGTAGGCGCTGCTAGACTCGACGGCGTGCGCGTCGTCTATTCGCCGCAGTACCACCTCGACTTCGGCGCGCACGTCTTCCCGACCGGGAAGTACCGCCGCGTCGCCGAGCGGCTCGAGGCCGCCGGCCTGGTCCCCGACGGGTTCGTGGCGCCGGTGACCGCCGAATGGGACGATCTGGCGCGCGCGCACACCCCCGCGTTCCTCGACGCCGTGGCCCACGGGCGGCTGACCGCTGACGAGATCGCCCGGCTCGAGATTCCCTGCACGCCGGTGATCGTCGACGGGTTCCGCCTCATGACCGGCGGCACGATCACCGCCACTCGGCTGGCCCTCGACGGCACCGATCGCATCGCGGTGCACATCGGCGGCGGATTCCACCACGCGTTCGCGGGGCACGGCGAAGGCTTCTGCCTGTTCAACGACGTCGCCGTCGCCATTCACGACGCCTTCGCCGGGCACCGGGCCCATCGCGCCGCCGTCGTCGACCTCGACGTCCACCACGGCAATGGCACGGCGGCGATTTTCGCCGGAGACGCCAGGGTCTTCACCCTGTCGATCCACGAGGACGCCAACTATCCCGCGGTCAAGCCGCCAGGCTCGCTCGACATCGGCCTGCCGCGCGGTACCGGAGACGCGGACTACCTCGGCCGCCTCGGCGCCGCGCTGGAACGGACGCTCGAGCACTATCCCGACCTGCTCGTCTATCTGGCTGGCGCCGATCCCTACCTGGACGACCAGCTCGGCGGCCTGGCCCTGACGATGGCGGGACTGCGCCGGCGCGATCGGGCCGTGTTCGACGCCGCCCGGGCGGCGGGACTGCCGATCGTCACGCTCCTCGCCGGCGGCTACGCCCGTCGCCTCGACGACACGGTGGCCATTCACGTGGCGACCATCGAAGAGGCCGCCCGGGGGTGAGGTCTGGCGTCAGCGGAGCAGCGCCAGTCCGGCGACGGTCTTCATGTCGGCGACCTCGCCGGCGGCGATCATGCGGCGCACTTCGTCGAGCGCGAAGGCTCGTGGCTCGATGACTTCGTCGTCGTCCTTCCGCGCGGTCGAGTCGGGTGCCGGCGCGGCCAGGTCCGAGCAGCGGTAGAACGCCATCGTCTCGTCGCAGAATCCGGGGGTCGGCAGCAGCCGGCCGAGCAGCTCGAGGCGTCCCGGCACCAGACCGATTTCCTCCTCGCACTCGCGGGCGGCCCCCAGTTCCTCCGCCTCTCCCGGCGTCAGGGTGCCGGCCGGCAATTCCCACAGGTAGCGATCGACCGCGTAGCGGTACTGCCGGATCAGGATCAGCCGGTCGGGTGCGGGCATCGGCAGCAGCACCACCGATCCCGGATGGCGGACCACATCCATCGTGGCAGTGTGCCCGGTCGGCAGCGTCACCCGATCGACCGACAGGGAGAAGACGCGGCCGCGAAACACCTCGCGGCGGTCATGGACGATGCTCGGCGTCGTGGTCATGGCGGGGCTCGGCGAAGAGAGCGCCGCGGTGCTCGGCGGGCGTGATGTCGTCGAGCACCGACAGCAGGTCGGGTGGCAGCGGCGCCTCGAAGGCGAGGCGCTCGCCGCTGCGTGGGTGGGTGAGGACGAGTCGTTCGGCGTGGAGGAACGGCCGGGTCAGCCGCTGCACGGCACGGAGATCCTGCGCGACCCGCTGGCGGACGCCGCCGTAGACGGCGTCGCCGACGACGGCGTGGCCGATGGCGCTCAGGTGCACGCGGATCTGGTGGGTGCGGCCGGTGGCGATCGCGACGCGGATCAGCGTGACCCCGGGCAGGTGGCGGGCCCAGGTCACCCGGGTGACGGCGTGGCGGGCGCGCCGGGCGCGCGTCGAGATCTTCTCGCGGTGCACCGGGTCGCGGCCGATCGGCAGGTCGATGCGGCGGCGGTTGTGGACTACGCCCCAGACCAGGGCGACGTACTCCTTCTCGACTTCGCGATCGTGGAACTGGCGGGCCAGCTCATGGTGGGCCCGGTCGTGTTTGGCGACGACCATGACCCCCGAGGTGCCCTTGTCGAGCCGGTGGACGATGCCCGGGCGCTGTTCGCCGCCGATGCCGCTCAGGTCCTTCACGTGGTGGAGCAGGGCGTGGACGAGCGTTCCGCTGGCGTGACCGGCGCCGGGGTGGACCACCAGGCCGGCCGGTTTGTTGACGACGACGACGTCGGCGTCGTCGTAGAGGATCTCGAGCGGCAGGTCCTCGCCGACCAGCGCCGCCGGAGCGGCGTCGGGTACCTCGACGGCGACGACGTCGCCGGTCCGAACCGCCGTATTGGCCTTGGCGCGGGCGACGCGGGCCACGCGGATCCGCCCGTCGTCGATCAGCCGTTGCACCTGCGCCCGCGAGTGTCCGGGAATCTCGCCGGCGAGGAACTTGTCGAGGCGCAGGCCGTCGTGTTCGGCGTCGACCGTGAACGACTGAGAGGGCATCGGAGACTGGAGCCCGCAGCTCCAGTCTCCAGAGTGTAGACGAGGCGGTGGGTGGTGTCGCTAGCGGCGAATCGGCGTGCCGGAGAAGAAGAACCCGCAGTCGGCGCCGAACACGACGGTGAAGCCCCCGCTTTGGATGCTCGCATTGAAGGTCAGACTGGTCGGGGTCAGTCCGCATCGCGGTGTGATCGACGGGATGATGTCCACGCCGAGATATTGATTCGGATACGAGACCGTATAGCTGCCGACGGCGTTGCGGGCGACGACGACGCCTTGCGACAGGGCGCCGGTCGTTCCGTCGAAGTTCACGACGCCCCCGACGGCCAGATAGATGCGAGCCTGTTGCTCGTTGAGGAACACGACCCCAGGGGTGACCGTGAGAGCCGCGAACGCCGGGGTCGGGGAGGTCACCCCCTGAAGGTAGTAGCGATCCCTGGCCGGGAAGGGGACCGATACAGAGAAGGGGCCACCGTTACCCGAGCCGTCGACAACGCCGACGCCGAAGATCTGCACGTCGGAGCCGACCGCCAGCGCGGTCCCGGCGAAGCTGAAGCCCGAATTCGTGGTGCTGCCGATGATGGCAAAGCTGTGGCCGGGCGTCCCACCGGTGATTCCCACCTGGACCACGCCGCCGGTGGTGACATTGGTACCGCCGGGGGCCGTGAGAAAGGGCTGGGCCTCCGCCCCTGTGGCGAGAAGCAGAAGTGACGCCCACGACAGAGCAATCAGTCGCATAGGGTGACCAACCTCCTGGGGGCCGGGGGAGCCCGGCCACCCCTACAAGAGTAGTCTGCCGGCGAATTTGCTCGCGATCGAGACGGCGGGTTTCAGGCGGACGCAGACTGCGGTCGCCGCCGCACCACCGGCGACGGTGGCGGCGCGGTCGTGCGGCCGTGCAGCCACCACAACATCACGATGCTGAGCGGCACCAGGATCAGGGAGATCACCTGCGAGGTCGAGAACATGCCGGCCATGCCCCGGTCGTCGCCGCGGAAGTACTCGATCACGAAGCGCGACACGCCGTAGAGGAACACGAAGCGCCAGAACGTCCGGCCGGGATAGGGCGTGCCGCGCCGCTCGGTAGCGAGCAGCACCAGCAGGATGACCAGGCCGGCGGCCGACTCGTAGAGCTGGGTGGGGTGCAGCGGCACGCCCAGCGGAGTCCCGACGTTCATGGCGGCCGCCGGGTCGGTGAAGGTCACCGCCCAGGCCACCTGAGTGGGCTTGCCGTAGCAGCAGCCGGCCAGGAAGCAGCCGAGCCGGCCCACCATGTAGCCCAGGGCGATGCCGGGCGCGAACAGGTCCCCGGACTGCCAGAGCGGCAGCCGGTGCTTGCGCAGCTGGTAGATGCAGGTGAGCGACGCGGCGATGAGGCCGCCGTAGAACACGCCGCCCGAGCGCAGCAGGGAGAAGAACTCCTCGCGGCTGCTCGTGAAGTGCTCGAAGTCGACCACGAAGAGCAGCCCCTTGGCGCCGACCAGCGCCGCGATGATCACCCAGATGCCCAGGTCGAGCACCTTGTTGCCGTCGAGGCCGGCGGCGTTGGCGCGTTTCACGCCCAGCCACAGGCCGAGCAGGTAGGCGGCGGCCAGCAGCACGCCATAGCTGTAGATGGTGATCGGGCCGGCTTCAAGCAGGATCGGGTGCACGGCGTCCCCCCAGCGCGTCGGCCACGACGTCGAGCAGCATCAGGATCACGCCCACCGTGATCGCCGCGTCTGCGACGTTGAAGGCCCAGAAATGCCAGTCGTTCCAGTAGGCGTCCACGAAGTCGAGGACGTAGCCGGCGGTCGCCCGATCGATCAGGTTGCCGACCGCACCGCCCAGCACCAGGGCGATGCCGAACCTGGCGACGCGCTGCTCGGCCGGGAGGCTGGCCGCGTACCACGCCACGCCGGCCAGCGCGCCGAGCGCCACCAGCGAGATGACGACCGTCTTGAACGGGAAGTCGACGCCGTTCAGCATGCCGAAGGCCGCCCCGGTGTTGTGGACGCGGGTCAGGCTCAGCCAGCCCGGCACGACGTCGACGCTGTCGTGCAGGGCGAAGCGCCCCCGCACCAGGGCCTTGGTCAGCTGGTCGAGCACGACGACGACGGCGGTGGTGACGAGTTCCAGGCGTCGCATCGCGCTACAGGCTGACCGGATCGGCCAGCGCATCGACGCAGCGCGGGCACAGGCCGGTGCGGTCCGGTTCCGCGCTCACCGCCGGCACCACACGCCAGCACCGATCGCACTTCACGCCGTCAGCCCGGCTGACGACGACCTGGCGGCCGCGGTCCGGGGCGGCGCCCACCGTGACGACCGAGACGCCGAACAGCGTCGGCAGGAAGGCCTCGTAGCGTCGCAGCAGCGCCAGTTCGTCGCCGGCCGCGGCCACCGATACCGCCGCCGACAGATTGGCGCCGATGGTCTTGTCCTGACGCTTCTTCTCCAGTTCGACGTTCACCGCGTCGCGCACCGTGGCCAGCTCGCCCCAGGTGGCGAGCAGCCCGGCGTCGGCGAACGCCGCGGTGTCGCGGGGGAAGAGCGCCATGTGCACCGACGGCTCACGCTGACCGGGCAGGCCGCGCCACAGCTCGTCCATCGTCACCGACAGGATCGGGGCGAGCAGCCGCGCCAGGCCGTCGACGACCACGAACATCGCCGTCTGGCCCGACCGCCGCGCCGCGGACCCGGCGCCGAAGGTGTACATCCGATCCTTGGTCACGTCGACGTAGAAGGCGCTCACGTCCACGGTGATGAACTGGTTGGCGGTCTGGAAGACCGTCGGGTAGTCGTAGTCGTCCCACGCCTTGACCATGCGGTCCGCCGCCTCGGCGTAGCGGGCGAGCAGCCACCGGTCGATTTCCTCCAGCGTGGCCGTCGGCACCACGTCGTCCACCGGGTCGAAATCGTAGAGATTGGCGACCAGGACGCGCAGGACGTTGCGGATCTTCCGATACGCCTCGACCGTGCGGGTGAGGATCTCCCTGCCGATGCGGATGTCCTCGCGGTAGTCGACCATCGACGCCCACAGCCGCAGCACCTCGGCGCCGCTCTGGGCGATGACGTCCTGCGGGGCGATGCTGTTGCCCAGCGACTTCGACATCTTGCGGCCGTCCTCGGCCATCACGAAGCCGTGGGTCAGCACCTGGTCGAACGGAGCCCGACCGCGCGTGCCGATGCCGACCAGCAGCGAGCTGTGGAACCAGCCGCGGTGCTGGTCGCTGCCCTCCAGGTAGATGTCGGCCGGCCAGCGGTAGGGCTCGCGGAAGGGCAGTACGGCCTCGTGGCTCGACCCGGAATCGAACCACACGTCGAGGATGTTCGACTCGCGTTCGAACGCGGTGCCGCCGCACGACGGACAGGTCAGCCCGGCCGGCAGGAACTCGGCGATCGGCCGCTCGTACCAGGCGTCGGCGCCGTATTCGTCGAAGACCGACGCGGCCTGCTCGACCAGCGCTCCGGTCAGCACCGCGGTGCCGCAGGCGGTGCAGTCCATCGCCGGGATCGGCACCCCCCACGCCCGCTGGCGCGAGATGCACCAGTCGGGCCGGTTGGCGATCATGCCCTCGATGCGGGCCCGCCCCCAGCTGGGGATCCAGCGGGTGGCGGCGATGGCCTCGAGCGCTCGCTCACGCAGGTGCTGCGCCTCCATGGCGATGAACCACTGCGCCGTGGCCAGGAAGATCACCGGCTTGTGGCAGCGCCAGCAGTGCGGGTAGGTGTGGTGGTAGTCCTCGCGGTGCCACAGCCGGCCGGCCTCGGCCAGCGCCGCCTCGACCTTGGGGTTGGCCTCCCACACCGTCAGCCCCGCGAACCGTTCGACGGTGTCGTTGTAGCGGCCGGTCGCGTCGAGCGGGGCATAGATCTCCAGCCCGTACTTGACCCCGGTGTTGTAGTCGTCGGCGCCGTGCCCGGGCGCGGTGTGCACCGCGCCGGTGCCGGCGTCGAGCGTCACGTAATCGGCCAGCACGGCCAGCGAATCGCGCGCGTACAGCGGATGGCGGAACACGAGCCGTTCCATCGTGCGGCCGGAGAACGAGGCCAGCCGCGTGTCGAACGACCGCCCGGTCTTGGCCGCCACGGCCGCCGCCAGGTCGGCGGCGACGATGACCGCCGTCCCGTTTACGTCGTAGGCGCCGTATTCGAAGTCCGGATGGAAGGCGATCGCGAGATTGTTCGGGATCGTCCACGGCGTCGTCGTCCAGATGAGCACCGACACCGGCCGGTCGCCCAGCTCCGGCACCCGGGTCCGCGCCTCGGCGCGGCTGGCATCGGCGAGCGGGAACTCCACGTAGATCGACGGCGAAACGTGCGGCTCGTATTCGACCTCGGCCTCGGCGAGCGCGGTGCGGTCCTGCGTGCACCAGTGCACCGGCTTCTTGCCCTTGTAGACCATGTCCTGGGCGACGAACCTGCCCAGGGCGCGGACGATGGCCGCCTGATAGCGGAACGCCATCGTCTTGTAGGGGTCGGACCACAGGCCGATGATGCCCAGCCGCTTGAAGTCGCGGCGCTGGATCTCGACGTACTTCTCGGCGTAGGCGCGGCACGCGCGCCGGAAGTCGGCCACCGACATGTCGCGCTTCTTCGCGCCCAGCTCGCGATCGACCTTCAGCTCGATCGGCAGGCCGTGGCAGTCCCACCCCGGCAGGTACGGGGCGTCGAAGCCGAGCATGTTGTGCGACTTGACGACGAAGTCCTTCAGGATCTTGTTGAGCGCCGTGCCGATGTGGATTTCGCCGTTGGCGTACGGCGGCCCGTCGTGCAGCAGGTAGAGCGGCGCACCCTTGCGGGCGCTGCGAATCCGGCCGTACAGGTCCATCGCGTCCCACCGCGCCACCGTCTCGGGCTCGGTCGTCTGCAGGTTGGCCTTCATCGCGAAGGCCGTCCGCGGCAGGTTGCACGTGTCTTTCCAGTCGGCCATAGGGATTTCTCCATTGTACGTCACGACTTACGGGCCGGTTGGCCGGGCCGGCGGGGCCGCACTACAGTGAATGGGATGGTCCACGAGTCCACGCTCGCCAACGGTCTGACCGTGCTGGTGCAGGAGGTGCACACCGCGCCGCTGGCGTCGGTGTGGTGCTGGTATCGCGTCGGGTCGCGCGACGAGGGTCCCGGTGTCACCGGGGTCTCCCACTGGGTCGAGCACATGAACTTCAAGGGCACCGCGAACATCCCCCGCGACCAGGTCAAGGGGATCATCGAGCGGTTCGGCGGTGCCTGGAACGGCTACACCTGGCTGGACCAGACCACCTACCTCGAAACCGCGACCACGGCCGCCCTCGACCGCATGCTCTTCATCGAAGCCGAGCGGATGGCGAGCTGCCTCTACGATCCCGCCGACTGCGAGAGCGAGCGGACCGTGATCATCTCCGAACTGCAGGGCGGCGAGAACGACCCCGAGCAGCGGCTCGACACCGAGATCACCGCGACCGCCTTCAAAGCCCATCCCTACCGGCATCCGACCATCGGCTGGCTCCACGATCTGCGGACCATGACCCGCGACGATCTCTACGGGCACTACCGCCGCTACTACGTGCCCAACAACGCCACACTGGTGGTCGTCGGCGACGTCGAGGCCGCCGACGTCCAGCGCCGCGTCGAGCGCGCTTTCGGCGGCATCGCCCCGGGTACGCCGGCGCGCCGGGCGACGACCGAGGAGCCGGCGCAGGACGGCGAGCGACGTGTCTCCCTGCGCAAACCCGGCACCACCGCCTACTGGCGGGCGGCGTTTCACGCCCCGCGCTTCGTCGATCCCGACTTCTTCCCCGCGCTCGTCGCCGATGCGGTGCTCACCGGCGCATCCGGCCTCAACATCTGGTCGGGAGGCCGGGTCCCCACGCCGCAGCGCCGGGCCCGTCTCTACCGGGCCCTCGTCACCAGCGGTCTCGCCTCGTCGATCGGCGGGTCCCTGGCGCCCACGGCCGAGCCGTTCCTCTACTCGGTGGGCGCGACCGTCGCCACCGGGCAGTCCCTGGCCGCGGTCGAGGACGCCGCACTCGCCGAACTCGACCGGTTCGTCCGCGACGGGCCGACGCCGGCGGAGGTCGCCACGGTCCAGGCGCAGCTGCGCGCCCGCTTCGTGTACGACAGCGACAGCGTCACCGACCTGGCGCACCAGCTCGGCTACTTCGCGACGATCTCGCGCTGGCAGGACTGGGGCGACGTCTTCACGCGCCTCGACGCGGTGACCGTCGAGGCGGTGCACGCCGCGGCCACCCGCTACCTGACCGCGGACAACCGCACCATCGGCGTCTTCGCGCCCACGGCCGTGGATCGGTCGGTGAGCCGCTGATGGCCCTCGATCCGCGGCACCGCCTGCTCGACAACGGCGTCACCGTCGTCGTCCAGGCCAACCGGCTGATTCCCGCCGTGTCGATCGCCGTCGGCGTGCGCGCCGGAGCGATTGCCGACCCGCCCGAGTCGCCGGGCCTGGCGACGCTGACCGCGCGGGTGCTCGACCGCGGCACGGTCGCCCTCGACGCCGATGCCATCGCCGACCGCATCGAAGGCCGCGGGGCCTCGCTCGGCGCCGCCGCCGGCCGCCAGCAGCTCGTCGTCAGCGCGACGTGTCTGTCTGCCGACCTCGCCGCGATCCTCCCCGTCGTCGCCGACGTGGTCCGGATGCCGTCGTTTCCCGACCCCGACGTCGCCACCCGCCGCGGCGAACTGCTCACCGAGATTCTCGAGGCCGAGGACGATCCCGGCGCCGTGGCCGTGGATGCCCTGCTCGGCGTGCTCTATCCCGAGCCGCATCCGCTCGGCCGGCCGGTGCGCGGCCGCGGGTCGGCGGTGGCCGCGCTCGGCCGCGACGCCCTCGTCGCGTTCCACCGCCGCTGGGTGGTGCCGGCGGCGACCACCGTGGTCGCCGTCGGCGACCTCGATCCGCCGGACGCCCTCGACCGGCTGGCGGCGGCGTTCGCCGACTGGGAGCCGGCCGAGACCGCGCTGCCGGTCGTCCAGCCGGAGCTGCCCTCGCCGCTTCGCGAACGGCGCGTCGTGCGCCGGCCGATGCCCGACAAGTCCCAAGCCGACGTCGCTTACGGCTTCATCGGCCTGGCCCGCCACGACCCCGACTACTACGCGGCGCTGGTGATGAACAACGCGCTCGGCCAGTACGGCCTGGGCGGACGTCTCGGCGACAGCATCCGCGAGCGTCAGGGCATGGCCTATTACGTGTTCAGCAATCTCGAGGCCGGCCTCAGCGCCGGGCCGCTGATGATTCGCGCCGGGGTGGCGGCCGCCAACGTCGGCCGGGCCATCGCCTCGATCGACGAGGAGCTGCGGCTGGTGACCACCGACGGCTTCCCGCGCGCCGACATCGACGACGCCAAGCTCTATCTCACCGGGTCGCTGCCGCGGCAGCTCGAGACCAACGCCGGCATCGCCGGCTTCCTGCTGTCGGCGCAGCTGCACGGCCTGGGCATCGACCACGACGTCCGGCTGCCCGCGCTCATCGCGGCGGTGAGCCACGACGACGTCGCGCGGGTCACCACGCGTCTGCTCGACCCGACCCGGGCGGCGATCGCGGTCGCCGGACCGCTGACCGACGAGGCGCCGTGACCCGCTCCGTCCCGCCGCCGCTGCGGGCCGTGTTCTTCGACGTCGACTTCACCCTGATCGAACCGGGGCCGAGGTTCCTCGGTCCGGGGTACGCCGAGGCGTGCGCCCCGCACGGGCTGGCCATCGACCCGGCCGCGTTCGAGGCGGCCGTGGCCCGGGCCCTGCCGCTCCTCGATGCCCACGCCGGCGCGCCCTACGACCACGATCTGTTCATCGGCTACACCGCCGCGATCATCGAGCACATGGGTGGCCGCGGCGCCGCCGTCCTGCGCGCCGCCACCGAGATCTACGACGCCTGGGCCGCCAATCACCACTTCGACCTCTACGACGACGTCCATGACGTGCTGCCGCTGCTCGCCGAACGGGGGCTGACGTTGGGCGTCATCTCCAATTCCCATCGCTCGCTCGAGGCGTTCACGGCGCATTTCGCGCTCGATCGCTACGTCCGCACCCACGTGTCGGCCCATCCCGGGCGGCACATGAAGCCGCACCGCAGCATCTTCGACGCGGCGCTGCGCGACGCCGGCGTCGCCGCCGCCGAGGCCCTGATGGTCGGTGACAGCCTGCACGCCGACGTGCAGGGCGCATTGAATGCCGGGCTGCGGGCGGTGTGGCTGCGGCGCGAGGGCGCGGCCCCGGCCGAACGTCCCGCCGAGGTGCCGGTGATCCGCCGGCTGCACGAACTTCACGCGATCATCTGGCCCGACACCGCGCCGGCACGCTGACCGGTCGGGCCGGCGGGTTACACTCGTCGTCCGATGCCCGAGCTGCGCTTCCGCGATCTCCATACCGCCGACGAGTTCCGCCAGGTGATGGCGCTCGAGCAGGAGGTCTGGGGCTTCACCGACCTGCACGACATGGTCACGGTGCCGGTCTTCACCATCACCACCAAGCGCGGCGCGATCCTCATCGGTGCGTTCGATCCCAGCGAGCGGATGGTCGGGTTCGTCTACTCGATCGTCGGCATGCGCGGCCGCCAGCTGCTGCAGTGGTCACACATGCTCGGGGTGCTGAAGGCCTACGCCAACAGCGGCCTGGGCCGGCAGCTCAAGCTGGCGCAGCGCGTCAAGGCGCTGGCCCAGGGCTATGAGCTCATCGAATGGACCTTCGATCCGCTGCAGACGCTCAACGCGCACCTCAACTTCACCAAGCTCGGCGTGGTCGCCGAGGAGTACCACCGCAACGTCTACGGCGAGTCGACCAGCGTGCTGCACAAGGGCACGCCGACCGACCGGCTGGTGGCGCAGTGGTGGATCGGCGAGCCCCACGTCGAGCGGCGCGTCGCCGGCGACGCCGTCCTCACCGTGCGTGCCGCCGATCTGTCGGACGCCGTGCCGGTCAACATCACGCGGCCGGAACGGCACTGGCTGGCCAACGCCGACCTCTTCCTGGCCCGTGACGACCGACGGCTGGTGCTCGAGATTCCGATGGGCTTCACCGAGATGCAGCGCGACGCGCCGGAACTGGCGCAGGCGTGGCGGATGCAGACCCGGGAGCTGTTCGAGACCTACTTCGCGCGTGGCTACCGGGTGGTGGACTTCTTCCTCGACCGCGGCCAGCACCGCGGCCGCTACCTGCTCGCCCGGCGCGACGCCTGACCGGAAACAAAACACCGCCACGGCCCGTCTGAGTGCGGCATGGGCTCCTGGTTCGGCGACATCCGCTACGCGCTCCGCCAGCTGGCGTCGTCACCGGGGTTCACCGCCGCTGCGGTGACGGTGCTGGCCCTCGGCATCGGCCTGAACGCCGGGATGTTCAGCGTCGTGTACGCCATCGGCTTCGCCGGACGGGCGTTTGCCGACCCGGACCGGGTCGTGCAGCTCTACTCGAGCCGCACCACCGAGCCCGACTCCTACCGGGCGTTCTCCTACGCGGCCTACGAGCAGTTGGCCGGGACCGAGGCCTTCGCCGGCGTCCTGGCCCACGTCCCGGCGCTGGTCGGAGTTACCGAGGGCCAGGAGTCGCGTCGCACCTTCGGCGTGATCGTCAGCCGCAACTACTTCGACGTCCTCGGCGTACCGCTGGCGGCGGGCCGCGGCTTCACCGCCGACGAGAGCCGCCCCGGTGAGGACGTGCCGGTGGTGGTGGCCACCTGGGCCTTCTGGCAGCGCCACGCCTTCGATCCGGCGCTGGTCGGCTCGACGGTGCGCGTCAACGAGCGGCCGTTCACCGTCGTCGGGATCACCCCGCGCGGCTTCACCGGGACGATGTCGGTGTTCGGACCGGAGCTGTTCTTTCCGCTCGGTGTCTTCCACTCCGTCGCCAACGTCTTCGACGGCGGCATCGCGCCCCGGCTCGATCGCCCCGGCGTCTTTCAGCTGTTCCTGGTCGGCCGACTGGCGCCGGACGTGTCGATCGAGGCGGCCACGACCCGGCTCCAGTCAGCGGCGGCGGCGCTGGCCGCGACGATGCCGGTCGACTACCGCGACGCACGTCTCACGCTCGCCCCGCTGCCACGGTTCGGCACCAGCACGTCGCCCTCGGACGAGGGCGCCGTGGCGCTGCTCGGCGCGCTGATGCTGGGGCTCACCGCGGCGGTGTTGCTCACCGTCTGCCTGAACCTGGCGGCGATGCTGCTCGCCCGCGGCCGGGTCCGCCGCAAGGAACTGGCCGTCCGCCTCGCGCTCGGTGCCAGCCGGCTGCGCGTCGTCCGCCAGTTGCTCGTCGAGGGCCTGCTCCTCTCGGCGGCCGGCGGGGCGATCGGGGCGGGCCTGGCAGGGTCGGGCGTGGGCGCGCTGCAGGGGGCGTTCACGGCGCTGCTGCCGGTCTCGCTGAGCCTCGACGGTCTGCGCTCGCCGGTGGTCGGCGCCGCCACCGCGGGGTTCTGCCTGCTCGCCGCCGTCGGGTTCGCGCTCGGGCCGGCCCTGCACCACTCGCGGGCCGACGTGCTCACCGACTTGAAGGCGCAGCCGGGCACGGATCCATCCCCGCGCCGCCGCTGGTGGCCGCGGCATCCGCTGGTCGCGGCGCAGGTCGCCTTGTCGGTGGCGCTGCTCGTCGCCGCCGGGCTGTTCGTCCGCATGGCCCGGACGGGAATGGCCGTGGACCTCGGTTTCGACGCCGACGCCACCGTGCTCGCCGAGGTCGACCCGTCGCTGGCCGGCTACGACGCGACCCGCTCGCTCGCCGTGCTCGGCGCGGTCGAACGCCGTCTGGCGACGCTGCCGGGCGTCGCGGCCGTCGGGGTCGCCCCCGTCGTGCCGCTGGGTGTCATCCATCTCAGTCGCGACGTCCGTCGCGCCGGGCCCGACCTGCCCGACGGCGCGCGACCGGCCACGCCCGACCAGGGCCGGGCCTTCGATGCGCCCTTCAACGCGGTGAACCAGGGCTACTTCGCGGCCATGGGCGTCCGCCTGCTGGCTGGGCGCACCTTCACCGATGTCGAGAGCTACGACGCCGCGGCGCCGCCGGTGGCGATCCTGGACGAGGCCCTGGCCCGGCGTCTGTGGCCGGCCGGAGGGGCGCTCGGCGAACGGATCCAGTTCCAGACCCGCGAGGGCGATCGCACGGCCTACGTCGTGGTCGGCATCGTCGCGCCCTCGCACTGGACGCTGTTCGAAGCCGAGCTGCCGGGTGCGGTCTTCGTCCCGCTGGCCCGGGGCCCGCACAGCCCGGCGTTCCTCCACGTGCGCGGCGCGGCGGCGATGCCGCCCGGTGCCGATGCCGTGCGGCAGGCGATTCGCGAGGCGGCGCCCGGCCTGCCGCTGTTCACCGCGCGCCCGTTCCCCGACCACGTGGACGGGTCGATCGAGTTCTGGGCCCTCAACCGCGCCAGCGCGCTCTTCGCGTCGTTCGGCGTCGTGGCGATGGTCGTGGCGCTCGTCGGCCTCTACGGCGTCATGGCCCACGCGGTGGCGCGACGCACCCGCGAGATCGGCATCCGCATCGCCGTTGGCGCCGAGCCTGGCGCGGTCCGACGGATGATCCTCGGCGAGAGCCTGGCCACGACGCTGGGCGGCGTGGTGGCCGGGGTGCTGCTCGGACTCGCGGTCGGCCAGCTGCTGGCCAGCGTCTTCGTGGACGTGGCGGCCTTCGACGTGGCGGTGTTCACCGCCGCCCCGCTCGCCTTCGTGGTCGCCGCCACCGCAGCGGCCTGGGGACCGGCCCGCCGGGCCACCGCGGTGAGCCCGACGGTGGCGCTTCGCGCCGAGTGACGGCCGAGCTGACGCTCGGCCCGGCGACGAACGTCACCCGGGAGGCCACGCCAGCGGACGCCCGCCGAGCACGTGCAGGTGCAGGTGGAACACCGTCTGGCCGGCGTCGGCGTTGCAGTTGAACACCGTCCGGTAGCCCCGCTCGGCGTAGCCGCGTTCTGCGGCGATGACGGCGGCGCGCCGCAGCATGGTGCCGACCAGGCCGTCGTGAGCGGACGTCAGGTCGTTCACGGTCGCGACATGCATTCTGGGGACCACCAGCACGTGCATGGGTGCCTGCGGGTTGATGTCCTCGAAGGCCACGATGGCGTCGTCCTCGTAGACCTTCCTCGACGGGATCTCGCCGGCGGCGATCCGGCAGAACAGGCAGCTCATACGGGATCGAGTATAGGCACGGACCGGCCTGGTGTGACAAAACGTCGCCGCGTCGTGGCATGATGCGGACACATCCCCCCAGACGAACCATTCGAGCCGCCGTGACCGCCACGGACGGCGCCGCGAAGGAGACGTGCATCATGTTGCTCGACAAGTACCGCGACCTGGAAACGCTGGCCGGCAAGCTCGGCGTCCGCGACTTTTCGATGAAGGAAGCCGGTGGCAAGGTCCAGCTCACCGGCAGGACCACCTACGCGCTCGAGCGCGACCTGCTGTGGGACGCCATCAAGAAACACGCCGGATGGGAAGGCGAACTGGCCGCCGACGTCAAGGCCGAGCGGACCGACATCCACGGCATCCACACCGTGCAGCCCGGCGAGTCGCTGTCCAAGATCGCCAAGGTCCACCTCGACGACGCCAACCGCTACATGGAGATCTTCAACGCCAACAAGGACAAGCTGAAGGATCCCAACCTCATCCACCCCGGACAGCAGCTCGTCATCCCGAACCGCTAGACGGACGTCCGGCAGAGCTGACGCTCTGCCCTGCACACCTGACGGAACGGGAGGCTCGACGCCTCCCGCCCCGCTCACCGCGTCGCGACCACGACGCGGGGAATGCCCTGCAGGTCGGCGCGCGTCCGCGCCGCGGCGAAGCCGGCCGCGCCGACGATCCGCCCGGCCTCGCCGGCCTGGCCGGCGCCGATCTCCAGCACCAGCGTGCCGCCCGGGCGCAGGACCGCGTGGGCCGCCGGGACCACGGCGCGGATCGCCGCGAGTCCGTCGGCGCCGCCGAAGAGTGCCGCTGCGGGTTCGTGGTGCGCAACCTCCGGCTGGAGCGTCCCGCGGTCGCGTTCGGGCACGTAGGGCGGATTGGTCACCACCAGATCGAACGGTCCGGGCAGTCCGGCGGTGTCGGCTCCCAGGCGCCAGATGGTGCGTGCCTCGGCGCCGTGGCGGGCGGCGTTCTGTCTGGCCCAGTCGAGCGCCGACGCCGACACGTCGGTGCCGGAGACCTCGGCGTCGGGCCGCTCGAGAGCCACGGTGACCGCCAGGCAACCGCTGCCGGTGCCGATGTCGAGCACCCGCGGCCGCGGTGTGGCGGTCAGGGCCGCCAGCGCCTCCTCCACCAGCAACTCGGTCTCCGGGCGCGGGACCAACACGCCGGGTCCGACGGCGAAGTCGCGGCCGTAGAACGCCTGAACGCCACGGATGTAGGCCACCGGCTCGCGGCCGGCGCGTCGGGCGACGAGCGGCGCGCTGCGGTCATCGAGCTCGGCCGGTGCGGTCTCGTCGCGCCGCACGACCCAGGTCGCCCGGTCCCAGCCGAGGACGTGACGCAGCAGCAGCTCGGCGTCGAGTCGGGCCTCGGCGACCGGGATCCCGGCGGCGACGAAGGCGCGCTCGGCGGCCGCCGCGAGATCGCGGACGCGCATGCGGCTACTTCCGCGGCGGCGGCTCGGGCTCGTCCGGCTCCCGCTCGGTCGCGGTCACCTGGCGCAGCCGCTCCTCCTGGTAGTGCGACGACACGGCGTCGAGCAGCTCGCCGAGGTCGCCGTTGAGGACGCTGGTCAGCTGATGGGTCGTGAAGTTGACCCGGTGATCGGTGATGCGGCTCTGCGGGAAGTTGTAGGTGCGGATCTTCTCCGAGCGGTCACCGGTGCCGACCTGCCCGCGCCGCTCCTTGGCCAGCGCGTCCTGCTGCTTCTGCAGCTCGATCTCGTAGAGCCGCGCCCGCAGCACCTTCATGGCCTTCGCCCGGTTCTTGATCTGCGACTTCTCGTCCTGCTGCGACACCACCAGGCCGGTCGGGATATGGGTGATGCGGACCGCCGAATAGGTGGTGTTGACGCTCTGGCCGCCGGGTCCGCTCGAACAGAAGGTGTCGATGCGCAGGTCCTTCTGCTCGATGTGCACGTCGACCTCCTCGGCCTCGGGCAGCACGGCGACGGTCGCCGTCGAGGTGTGGATCCGGCCGCTGGCCTCGGTGTCCGGCACCCGCTGGACGCGATGGACGCCGCTCTCGTACTTCAGCCGGCTGTAGACCTTGTGCCCCTCGATGCTGACGATCACTTCGCGGACGCCGTGGCCGATCTCGCTGAGCGACATCATGTCCATCTTCCAGCCCTGGCGCTCGGCGTAGCGGCTGTACATCCGGAACAGGTCGCCGGCGAAGAGCGCCGCCTCCTCGCCGCCGGTGCCGGCGCGAATCTCGAGGATGACGTTCTTCTCGTCGTTGGGATCCTTGGGCAGCAGCAGGATGCGGATCTCGGCGAGCAGCTGGTCGCGGCGGGCGGTCAGGCCGGCGATCTCCTCGCCGGCCAGCGCTGCCATCTCGGCGTCGCCACTGCCGGCCAGCTCCTCGGCCTGGGCCCGCTCGGCGACGACCTTCCGGTACTCCCGGTAGGCGAGGACCAGCGGCTCGATGTCGGCCAGTGCCTTGGCCTGCTTGCGGTACTCGTTGGCGTCACTCTGCACCGCCGGCGAGGCCATCGCCGCGGCGAGGGTCTCGTAGCGCTGCTCCACGCTGGCCAGCTTGTCGAACATCACCCCACCGTCTCCACCCGCCGGCCGCTGCCACCCGACACCGGCGGCAGGAACGCCACGTCGTCACCCTCGGCCACCGGGGCGGTCATCCGCGCGTAGTCGAGGTTCACGGCGCACGACATCGACCGCTCGTAGACCGCCGCCGCCGGGTGGGCGGCGACCAGCGCCGTCCACACGTCGCGCACCGTGGCGCCGGCCGGCACGTCCACGGTCAGCTCGCCGCTGCCGACCAGTTCACGCAGCCGGGCGAACAGTTTCACGGTCACGCGCATGCGACCTTCAGCGCGTGGGCGCGCGCCGCCTCGTCGTCGGGATCGGCCGTGGCGCCCTCGATCCAGACCTCGCCGCCCTCGAAGTGCTCGTGCTTCCAGATCGGCACGATCTGCTTGATGCGCTCGATCGCGTAGCGGCAGGCCGCGAACGCATCGGCGCGGTGTGGCGTCGCCACCGCGATGACCACACTGGCCTCGCCGATCTCGAGGCGGCCGGTCCGGTGATGGATCGCGACCCGGGCGCCCGGCCAGCCGGCCTGGGCTTCCTCGACGATCCGCGCCAGCGCTCGCTCGGCCAGGGGGGCATAGGCCTCGTAGTCGAGCCACAGCACGCGCCGGCCCTGGTTGTGGTCGCGGACCAGCCCGAGGAAGGTCGCCACGGCGCCGGCGCCCGGCCCGTCCACGGCCCGGACCAGCGCCTCGAGGGTGAGCGGAGCCGCCGTGACGGCGACGGCAGGAAGCATCAATCGTCCAGTATACCGGCCGCCCGCGCCTTCCACTGGTGGTCCAGCGGCCGATGGCCGGCGCCGAGTGGAATCCCGGCCCGCATCGCCGCGCGGACGTAGGCCTGCGCGGCGCGCACCGCCGCCTCGACGTCGTCACCCAGGGCGAGGCGGGCGGCGATGGCCGAGGCGAAGGTGCACCCGGTGCCATGGGTGTGCCGGCCGGGCACCCGCTCGCCGACCACCTCGACGTCGCGGTCGCCGACGACCAGGACGTCGACGATGTCGGCGCGGTCGAGATGGCCACCCTTGACCACGACGGCACGGGCGCCAGCCGCGCGCAGGGCGTGCGCGGCGTCGCGGGCGTCGTCGCGGGTGCGGATACGCCGTCCGGTGAGCGCTTCGGCCTCCGGCACGTTGGGGGTGACGACGGCGGCGAGCGGCAGCAGGCGGCGCCTCACGGCGTCGACGGCGTCCTCGGCCAGCAGGGCATCGCCGCTCTTGGCGACCATCACCGGGTCGACCACCAGGTTGGGCAGGGCCAGCCGGGCGATGGCGTCGGCGACCGCGTCGACGACCGCCCTCGAGGCCAGCATGCCGGTCTTGACGGCGTCGCAGCCGAGGTCGGACACGATCGCCTCGATCTGGGCGACGACGAAGGTCGGCGGCACGTCGAGCACGGCGGTCACCGCCACGGTGTTCTGGGCGGTGAGCGCGGCGATCGCCGAGGTGCCGTAGACGCCCAGCGCCGCGAACGTCTTCAGATCGGCCTGGATTCCGGCGCCGGCGCCCGAGTCGCTGCCGGCAATTGTCAGTGCCGTTCGCATGTTGATACCATCGCGGCCCTATGCATTATCGCGCCGCCGCCTCGAGCCGTTCGTTCGTGGAGTGCGCCGCCTCGCGGGCCGGATCGGCCGCGGCGGGGCTCGGCGTCCGCGCCGGGGCGGTGCTCTTCGCCACCGCCTTGACCGGCGCGGCGGCGACGCTCAGCGTCGCGGTGCCGTGGACCGCGGTGCCGTTCACCATGCAGCCGGTGGCCGTTCTGCTCGCCGGTGCAGTGCTCGGCGCCCGTCTGGGTGCCGTCAGCCAACTGCTGTATCTCGCTCTCGGCTTTGCCGGCGCGGCGATGTTCGCGCTGTCGCCGGCGCTGGCGCCGGGAGCGGCCCGATTGGCCGGTCCGACCGGCGGCTTCCTGCTGGCGTTCCCCGTGGCCGCGTTCGTGGTCGGCACCCTGGCCGATCGCGGCCGGGTTGGACGCTACAGCGGCGCCCTGGCGGCGATGCTGGCCGGTCTGGGCGTCCTGTATGCCGCCGGTGCGGCGTGGCTGACGCTGGTCGCCGGGCCGGCCTCGACCGCGGCGTTGTGGGCGTTCGCGGCCAGCGACCTCGTCAAGGTCGTCGTGGCGGCGGCGGCGCTGCCGGTCGCCGCGCGGGTGTTCGCCCCCCGCGCGTAGCCGCAGCCGCGGCAGTCACCTCGCCGGCGTCGAAGATCAGGAAGTACTGGAACGGCAGGAAGGTCTCCGACCGCAGCAGCCGGAGGCCGGCCGCCGCCGCCTCGCGCTGAATGGCCTCGGCCGGGACGCGGTCCGCGGCCGCGGGACCCGGGCCCGAGTCCCCCGGCCTGAAGTCCACCACGCCGAGGCGTCCGCCCGGCTTCAGCGCCCGCCCGAGATTGCGGAACAGCGTGACGCGATCCTCGATCTCGTGGACGACGCCGACCACGAGCGCGGCATCGCAGCAGGCGGCCTCGAGGCCGGGGTCGCTGCCCCGACCCTTGGCGGGCACGACGTTGGCCAGTCCTTCGCGCTGGACCCTCCGGGTGATCGCCGTCAACATCTCGGGCTGGACGTCCTGGGCGTAGACGCGTCCGTTCGGCCCGACACGCCGGGCCAGCCGCACGGTGAACCAGCCGCTGCCGGCGCCGATGTCGGCGACCACCGAGGCATCGGCGATGCCCAACGCGTCGAGGATCTGCTGCGGTCGCTGCCACTCGTCGCGGTCCGGTGCCTCGAGCAGGCCGAGGTCCTGCGGCGGGAACAGGCGCGGATGCTGGTCCGGCGCCGGCCGGACGGTCTGCGCCGCCACCGCCGACCCCATGGCCAGCCCGACGACCACGCCACACACCGAGGCGACGCGCATGTTCCATTCTCGCCCGGGAACGCCGCTGGGAGGCGCTCTATAATTTCCCGATGCTCGATCGCTTCTTCGACTCGATGGTTTCGCTCGTCGTCCGCACCTCCACCGACCTGCCGCCCGACGTCCGGGCGGCGATGCGGGTGGCGATGGACCGCGAGGAGGACCCGCGGGCGACCCAGGCCCTGGCCATCATCGGCCAGAACATCGACCAGGCGGCCGAGGGGGAAGGTGCCATCTGCCAGGACACCGGCATGCCGACCTTCGAGGTGAAGACCCCGGTCGGCGTCAACCAGATGGAGTTGAAGAGGCAGATTCGCAACGCCGTGGCCGAAGCCACCCGCCTCGGCAAGCTGCGCCCCAACTCGGTCGACTCGCTGACCGGCGAGAACTCGGGCAACAACCTCGGTCCCGGCACGCCGATCGTCCATTTCGAGCAGTGGGAGCGCGACGAGATCGACGTGCGGCTCATCCTCAAGGGCGGTGGCTGCGAGAACATGAACATCCAGTACTCGCTGCCGGCCGACCTGCCGCACCTCGGCCGCGCCGATCGCACCCTCGAGGGGGTGCGCAAGTGCATCCTGCACGCGGTCTGGAACGCCCAGGGCAAGGGCTGCGCCCCGGGGGCCATCGGCGTCGCCATCGGCGGCGACCGGACCTCGGGCTACGTGCACGCCAAGGAGCAGTTGTTCCGGACCCTCGACGACGTCAACCCCGACGACCGGCTGGCGGCGCTCGAGGCCGAGATCATGGCCACCGTCAACCGGCTCGGCGTCGGCACCATGGGCTTCGGCGGCCGCACCTCCCTCATCGGCTGCAAGGTCGGCGTCCTCAACCGCCTGCCGGCCAGCTTCTTCGTCTCGGTGGCCTACGACTGCTGGGCGTTCCGTCGCCTCGGGGTCGTGCTCGACCCGGCGACCGGCGCCATCCGGCGGTGGCTCTACCGCGATCCGGCGGTGCCGGCCCTGGCGATGATGGACCAGCAGGGCTTCCGGCGTACCGGCCGGGAGATCGCCCTCACCACGCCGCTCGACGAGGCGACGATCCGCTCGCTCACGGTCGGCGACGTGGTGATGGTGAGCGGCCGCGCCTACACCGGCCGCGACGCCGTTCACCACCACCTCATGTCGCACGAGCCGCCGGTCGATCTGCGCGGCAGCCTGGTCTACCACTGCGGACCGGTCGTGAAGAAGCTCGACGACGGCACCTGGACGATCACCGCCGCCGGGCCGACCACCAGCATCCGCGAAGAGCCCTACCAGGCCGACATCATCGGCCGCTACGGAATCCGCGCCGTGATGGGGAAGGGCGGCATGGGCGCCAGAACGCTGGCCGGCCTGAAGCAGCACGGCGCGGTCTACCTGAATGCGGTCGGCGGCGCCGCGCAGTTCTACGCCCGCTGCATCGAGCGGGTGGAGGGCGTGTCGCTGCAGGAGTTCGGAACACCGGAGGCGATGTGGCACCTCCAGCTGAAGGACTTTCCCGCCATCGTCACCATGGACGCCCACGGCAACAGCCTGCACCAGGACGTCGAGCAGGCGTCGGCGGTGGAGCTGGAAGCCTTGGCGATGCGCTCGGGGGCCTGACCGGCGGCTCGCCCTCACGGCCGCTCCGCAGGCGCAACATCAACGCCTGCAATGAGTTAGGTCGCTAGGTGGGGGCCTGGCGACGTGCTACACTGAACACACTATGCACACCGACACGGCTACTGTTCCGGCCACCCCCGTCCCGGTCGTCACGCCGAGCGTCATCCACGTGACCGAGGCGGCGGCGGGCAAGATCCGCGACCTCCTGGCCGAGGAAGGCAAGTCCGAGAGCGGCCTGCGCGTCTTCGTGCAGGGCGGCGGCTGCTCGGGGTTCCAGTACGGGCTGATGATCGAGGAGTCCGGCGGCGTCGGCGACCAGCTCTACGAGTCCAACGGCGTGAAGCTCTACGTCGATCCGGTGAGCCTCAGCTACCTCAAGGGCGCCGAGGTCGACTTCGTCGACACCATCACCGGCGGCGGCTTCACCATCAAGAACCCGAACGCCACGTCGACCTGCGGGTGCGGGTCGTCGTTCAGCGCGTAGGGGGCGGTTCCCGCGTCACCGGGCGGCGCCGCTGGCGCCGTCCGTGTCCTGTCCCGTCAGCGTCCCGGTCCCATGGCGACCAGCGTCAGCCTTCCAGACCTCGATCGCCTGCGCCCGGCAGGCACCAAGCGCTCCAGCAAGCGCGACCAGATCGTCAACGCGTTCCTCAAACAGGAGGGACACCTCAGCGCCGACGATCTCGTCGACCTCATCAAGCGCGACGATGCCCGCATCAGTCGCGCCACCGTCTACCGCACGCTGCAGTGGATGGTCACCGCCGGCATTGCCCGCAAGGTCGACTTCGGCGAGGGCCGGCTGCGCTACGAGCACTCCTACCGGCACCCGCGCCACTACCACCTCATCTGCAAGACCTGCAACCGGTCGTTCGAGTTCCTGAGTTCCGACATCGAGTCGCTGGTCGAGGAGGTGGCGGAGGCCCGGCGCTTCACCGCCCGGCAGAGCGTGGTGCAGATCTACGGCACCTGTGAGGACTGCCAGGCGGGCCGGACCGCCCGCGCCGAAGGCGGCAACGCCGAGCTGCTCTTCGCCCGCGACGCGATGCGCATCGCCATCGCCACCGAGCGCAGCGGCCGCGAGTTCTACGCCCGGGCCTCGCGCCTGGTGAAGAACAGCCGCGGCAAGCACGTCTTCGAGAAGCTCGCGGCCGAGGAGGTCGATCACCTCGAGCGGCTCGAACGCCGCTACCAGGCCCTGCTCGACCGCGACCCGGAACTCGAAGCGCGGCCGACGTTCCTCTTCTTCAAGGGCGCCGCCAATGGTCTGTTCGCCGAAGGCGCCGAACAGCTGACCAGGCCGGGTGTGGACGAGGCCGAGGCGCTGCGCATCGGCATCCGCTGCGAGCGCAACTCCCATCGCTTCTTCAAGCGCTACGGCGAGCGCTTCGAGGACTCGGACGGCAAGCAGATCTTCCTGGAGTTCGCCGAGGAGGAGCGCGAACACCTCGAGCTGCTGATGCGGGAGTATCGCGCGCTCATCACCCGGCGCCATGCCGGCAAGCGGACCCGCCGGGCCGGCCGGACGAGCGCGGGCGGGGCCCGGCGCAAGGCCCGTCCGACGACGTGATCGATCTCCACCTCCACACCACCGCGTCGGACGGCCGCTGCACCGCCACCGAGCTGGTCGGCCGCGTCGCCGCTGCCGGAGTGCGGGTGTTCGCCGTGACCGACCACGACACCGTGGCCGGCCACGCCGAGGCGGCCCGCGCCGCCGCCCTTCACGACCTCGTCTTCGTGCCGGGCATCGAGGTGACGGCGGTGTGGGCCGGACGCGACGTCCACGTGCTCGGCTACTGGGTCGACGGCGAGCGCCCGGCGTTTGCGGCATTCCTGCGCGAGCAGCGCACCCGGCGTGTGGCCAGGATCGAGGCCATCGGCGCCGCGCTCGGCGCCGCCGGGGCGGCAATCGACCTCGGCCCGCTGCTGACGCGACTCGCCGATCACCCTGGGACGTCGGTCGGGAGGCCCGATCTGGCCCGGCTCCTCGTCGCGGCCGGGCACGCCGTCTCGCTCCAGGACGCCTTCGACCGCTACCTCGCCGAGGGGCAGCCGGCCTACGTGGCCCGCAGTGGCGTGTCACCGGAAGACGCGGTGGCGCTCATCCACGACGCCGGCGGGCTGGCGTCGCTGGCGCACCCGGGTGTCACGCGGCGCGACGACCGGCTGGAGGCGTGGGCGGCGGCCGGTCTCGACGCCATCGAGGCCTACCACTCCGATCACAGCGAGGCCGACACCGCCTTCTACCTCGAGCGCGCGCGGGCCCTCGACCTGCTGGTGACCGGCGGGTCCGACTTCCACGGCGACGAGCCGGTGAGCCATCGGGCGCGGCGCCGGGACGTGGGGGGAGTCACGCTGCCCGCCGATGCCTGGCAGGCGCTGGTGACCCGCCACGCGGCGGCACCGCGCCGCGCGTCATGAGCGGGCCGGCGCTGGTCGAGTTCGCCAACGTCGAGAAGGCCTATCAGGCCCTTCGCCCGCTGCGTCTGCAGTCGCTCCGCGTCGCTGCCGGTGAGATCGTGTCGGTCAGCGGCATCGACGCCCTGGGCGCAGAAGTGCTGGTGAACCTGATGACCGCCGCGGTGCAGCCCGATGCCGGGGCGGTGCGGCTGTTCGGCGTGGCGACCGATGCCGTCGGCGACTACGACGCCTGGCTGGCGTTGCTCGACGGGCTCGGGCTGCTCACCGATCGGGCGGTGCTGCTCGGCCAGTGCACGGTCGCGCAGAACCTGGCGCTGCCGTTGACGCTCGCGATCGATCCAATCGCTGCCGAGGTCGAGGCCGCCGTGGCCGGCCTCGCCGACGAGGTCGGCATCGATCCGCCGTGGCGCGTGGCGCGCGTCCAGGAGGCGCCCGCCGGCGTGGTGCAGCGCGTCCGGTTGGCGCGGGCGCTGGCCCTCGGCCCGCGGCTGCTCGTGGCCGAGCACCCGTCGGCGTCGCTGCCGCGGGACGAGGTGATGCCCTTCGCCCGTGACCTGGCGGCGATCGCCGTCAGGCGCGGCCTCGGTGTGCTGGCGCTCAGTGCCGACCGTGACTTCATCCGCGCCCTCGGCGGCACGGCGCTGGCGCTCGACCCGGTGACCGGCGCGCTGGCCGGCCCTGGACTGCTGGCCCGCTTCGGCTGGCGCTGAGCGGGCATAATCGTCCGATGGTCAACTACGGCGAGATCGTCCGGCTCGAACCGGCGTTGGGCTTCGGTTTCATCCGCGACGATCGCCACGGCGACTGGTTCTTCGTCGGCTCCGGCGTCCGCGCCGACGGCTTCGCCGGGCTGTGGGTCGGCGAGCGTGTCGCCTTCCGCCAGGAATGGACCGCCAACGGTCCGCGGGCGACCGACATCCACCACGAGCAGTCCGAGTGAGCGGCCCGTCGCGGCTGGTGCTGTTCGACATCGACGGCACGCTGGTGCTGACCGGCGGCGCCGGCAAGCGGGCGATGGACGACGCCTTCGCGGCGGTCTTCGGGATCACCGATGCCTTCGCCGACCTGCCGATCAGCGGCCGTACCGACCGCTTCCTGGTCGAGTACGGCTTGACGCGACGGGGCCTTCCGATCACCACCGCTGCCGTCGATCGTTTCCGCACCGCCTATCTGGACCGCCTCGCCCGGACCATCCACGAGCCCGGCCACGGGCGCCGCGGCGTGCTGCCCGGCGTGGTGGCGCTGCTCGACGCGCTGGCGGCGCGGCCCGCCGTGCAGACGGCGCTGCTCACCGGCAACTTCGCCGCCGGCGCCCGCATCAAGCTGGACCACTTCGGCCTGTGGCAGCACTTCGCCTGGGGCGCCTTCGGCGACGATCACGCCGACCGCGACGCGCTGGCGCGGTCGGCGCTGGCGGCGGCGCCGGGGCAGGGGGTCGCCCTGGTCGACCCGGCCGACGCCGTGGTGATCGGCGATACGCCATTCGACATCGCCTGTGCGCGGGCGGCTGGCGCCCGGGTCGTCGCCGTCGCTACCGGCGGACACTCGCTCGACGAACTCCGCGCCTACCAGCCGGACCTGGCCGTCGCCGACCTCGGGCAGCTCGACCGCGTGCTCGACCTCATCGGTTGAGCTCGGTCACGAACGTGTCTTCGTGCCAGCCCTGATGGAGGAGCGCCGCCGGCTGTAGACGACGCCCGGGCGCGACGCGAGCAGCAGCAGGAGATCCGAGGCCGAGCATCGTGGCGGCTTCGCCGTCGCGGGCCGTGATCATCAGCATCGCGTGGCGGCGTTGGTGGTCCTGCCGCGGATCGCCCGACAGACGCCGATGCCGTCGAGACCGGGGAGCATCACGTCGAGCAGGATGAGATCGGACGTCTGCGTCCGGCTGCGCTCCAGCGCCCGCCGGCCGTCGTCCACCTCCTCGACCGCGCACCCCCGAGGTCGAGGTGGAAGCGCAGCAGCTCGCGGATCGCCGGTTCGCCTTCGACGACGAGCACCCGCGGGCACCCCCCTCGGCCATCCTGCCATTCCAGAAGCCCGGTGATGGTGGGCCTCGGGAAGCCGAGGCGTCCGTAGGACGCCGGCCACGACGATGGTTTCGACTGGGGTAGCCGAGGCGTCCGCAGGACGCCGGGCACGATGATCGTTTCGACTGGGGTAGCCGAGGCGTCCGCAGGACGCCGGGCACGATGATGGTTTCGACGGGGGTGCCGAGGCGTCCGCAGGACGCCGGGCACGATGATGGTTTCGACGGGGGTAGCCGAGGCGTCCGCAGGACGCCGAAGGCGATCAGGTGGAGTCGTGCCGGCCAAGGCGAGCGCGCAGCGCGAAGCCGGCCCGCCTGACGACCAGGCGCTTCGGTGCCACTCGCGCGGCAGCGCGAGTGGCGGAAGCGCCTGGGAGTCGAACCCAGCCTGCCCTCGAAGAGGGCAGCGACCGGTTTTGAAGACCGGGAGGACCACCGGGCCCCGTTCGCTTCCGCCGACGATCATATCGTGGCGGACGCGCCGGACTCGTCGAGCGGCGTCGGAGCGGGTGGATTCGAGGAACCCCGGCCTCACGGGACGAGGCCGGGCGCGGGCGGGAACGGCGGAGCGATCAGCCTTCGAGCAGACGGACGTCGGCGGCACGGGGACCCTTGGCCGACTCCTCGGTCGCGAACTCCACGCGCTGGCCTTCACGGAGCAGTTCGAAGACGACGCCGCGCACGGCGCTACGATGGAAGAAGTGCTCCAGGCCCGACTCGTCCCGAATGAAGCCGAAGCCCTTGTCGATCAGGAGCCGTGCAATGGTGCCCTGCGGCATGTCCGTGCCCTCCGAAGTGAGGTGACGCGGCGGCGCGCCCCCCGATCCCCTCTGCCCGTACGCCCCGACGACCCCGGCCGGAAGTCGCGCGCCGCACCGGCGAGCATCCCCGGCGGGCCATGGCGTGGACCCGAAAGGTTCGGGCAGTGTAGGCAGCGCACCCGGCCAAGTCAAGCGGCTGACGCCCGGAAAATCGGGCATCCTGCACGGTAGAGACGGGATGTCGGTTCACGCCATCGTGCTCGCCGCCGGGCAGTCGGCCCGCATGGGACGGCCGAAGGCGGCGCTCCGCCTCGGGCCCGAGGGGCCGACCTTCGCCGCCGCCGCCGTCACCGCCCTGCAGGGGGGCGGCATCGAGCGGGTCGTGGTGGTGGCTGGCGCCCATCCCGAGGCGGTGCGCGGCGCGCTCGACGGCGTCGCCGCCGAGCTCGTCGTCCATCCCGGCTGGAGGTCGGGGCAGCTGTCGTCGTTGCTGGCCGGATTGGCCGCCCTGGACGGCCCCGACGTCGACGCGGTCGCCGTCACCCTGGTGGACGTGCCACTGGTGCGGGCGTCGAGCGTCGCCGCGCTCCTCGCCGCCTGGCAGGCGTCGCGGGCGCCGATCGTGCGCCCGGCGATCGGCGCGCGTCACGGTCATCCGGTGATTTTCGACCGGGCGACGTTCGCGGCGCTGCGGTCGGCGCCGCTCGAGATCGGTGCCAAGGCCGTGATCGCCGCGTTCCGCTCCGGATGTCTCGACCTGCCGGTCGATGACCCCGGCGTCCTGCGCGACGTCGACACGCCGACCGAGTACGACGCGCTCGTCGCCGAACACCGTGCCGGGTCGAGCCCCTGACCGTCACCGCCCGTGCATGGTGTGGGCCAGCCAGCCGCGCAGCGGCCCCATCGCCGCGTAGACCAGCAGGGCCCCGACGGCAATCGCGGCGGCCACCAGGATGCGTGTCGTCCGTCGTCCGCTCACCATCGTGCTCCTGTCATCCACCCCCCCGGCGGATCGCCGCAGTGTGCACGTCCCGGCTGAACGGCGGATGAACGGCCGATGTTCAGGCCGGGTTCAGCCGCCTGTGGTCTATAAGGAAGCGACGATGCGGGTGCTGGTGGCCGAGGACGAGACCGCGCTCCTGGAGCGGCTGGTCGACCTGCTGCGCGAGGCCGGCTACGCCGTGGACAGCGCTGCCGACGGCCGGCGTGCCGAGTTCCTCGGCCACACCGAGGCCTACGACGCCGCGGTGCTCGATCTCGGATTGCCGGGCCTCGACGGCCTGACCGTGCTGCGGCGCTGGCGCGACGCCGGTGTGACCACACCGGTGCTGGTGCTCACCGCCCGCGACAGCTGGACGGACAAGGTGCGCGGCATCGACGGCGGGGCCGACGACTATCTGACCAAGCCCTTCCAGGCCGAGGAACTGCTCGCCCGCCTGCGCGGCCTGATTCGCCGCGCGTCGCGACAGCTGGCCGCCGAACTGCGGGCCGGCGACGTCACGCTCGACCCGCGCCGCGCCCGCGTCGCGCTGCGCGGCCAGCCGGTGCGCCTCACCGCGCTCGAACTCCGGGTGCTGGCCTACCTGATGCACCACCGCGAGCGCGTGGTGTCCCAGGCCGAGCTCGTCGAGCACATCTACGAACGCGACGACGACCGCGACTCCAACACCGTCGAGGTGTTCGTCGCCCGGCTGCGCCGCAAGCTCGGGGCGTCGCTGATCGAGACGGTCCGCGGTCTCGGCTATCGCATCGGGGGCGGCCCATGAGCCGGCCGCGCTCGCTGCGCGCGGCGCTGCTCGGCGGCGCCGGCCTGTGGACGCTCGGGCTGTTCATCGTCGCCGGCATCGTCGCCACCGACATGCTGTTCCGCTACGAGAACTTTCCGCGGCTCTTCCACCGACTGTTCGTCAACGTGCCGGTGGCCGGTGCCGTGGCGATCGGGTGCCTGGCCGGGGGCGTCGTGCAGGTGCGGCGGGCACTGGCGGCGTTGCGCGACCTCGGCGACGGGCTGACGCAGGTGCGCGCCGGCGACCGCGACCGGGTCGGCGGCGCGTTCCCCCGCGAGGTCCAGCCGCTCGTCGACGACCTCAACGTGCTGCTCGAACATCGCGGCCGCACGGTGCAGCGCGCCCTGGCACGCGCCGGCGACCTCGCCCACGGACTGAAGACACCGCTGGCGGTCATCGCCCACGAAGCCGACCGCGGGCCGGCCGGCGCCCCGCGTGCGGACGTGCTGCGCCAGCAGGTCGATCGCATGCGCCGTCAGATCGACTACCACCTGGCCCACGCCCGGGCCGCCGCGTCGGGTGCCGCACCGGGCGCGACCGCCGCTGTCGGCGCGGCGGCCACGGCGCTGATTCGCACCCTCGACCACCTCCACGCCGGTCGCGGCCTCGACATCCGCAGTGTCGTCGGCAGCCCGGACGTCGTGCGCGTGCAGCGTGAGGACCTCGACGAGATGCTCGGCAACCTGCTCGACAACGCCTGCAAATGGGGACGCCGGCAGGTGCGGATTGCCGTCGAACCGCGCGGCCCGCAGGTGCACGTCCTCGTCGACGACGACGGACCGGGCGTGCCGGAGGGGCTGCGTGCCGAGGTCCTGCGGCGCGGTGTCCGGGCCGACGTCGCCGCCCCCGGCACCGGGCTGGGGCTGGCGATCGTCGCCGACCTCGCCGAGCTGTATGGCGGCTCGATCGCCCTCGACGCGTCGCCGCTCGGCGGCGCCCGCGCCCACCTCGTCCTGCCGGGAGCGGCCGATGCTCAGTGACCTTCGCCACGGCTGGCGGCAGCTGGCCGCCGCTCCCGTCGTCAGCGCGGTCGTCGTCGCTTCGCTGGCCGTCGGCATCGGCGTCAACACCGCGGTCTTCTCCTGGATCCAGGTGTTCGCCCTCTCGCCGCTGCCCGGCGTGCCGCGGGCCAGCGAGTTCCAACTGATCGAGCCGCACACCGCCGCCGGGGCCTATCCCGGCGCCTCGTGGCGGGAGGCCGAGGACCTCCGCGCCGGGCTGGCCGGCCTCGTCGAGACCATCGCCTTCCGCATGACGCCGCTGATGCTCGGCGAGGCGGCGCGGACCGAGCGGGCGTTCGGCCTGCTCGTGTCGGGTACCTATTTCGGCGCGCTCGGCGTCGCGCCCACCCTCGGGCGCGTGCTCGGCCCGGCCGATGTGGCCGCGCCCGGTGGCGCCGCCGTCGCCGTGGTCTCGCACCGCTTCTGGCAGTCGCGGCTGGCCGGCGATGCCCGGGCCGTCGGTCGCACCGTGCGTGTGAACGGCGCCGACCTCACCGTCGTCGGCGTGCTGCCCGACGGCTTCCAGGGCACGGTGCTCGGCCTCCAGTGCGACGTGTGGCTGCCGGCCACGATGGCGCCGGTACTCGTCAGCGGATCGCGTGAACTCGACGATCGCCGGTCGCGCGGCTATACCGTGATGGCCCGGGTGTCGCCGCCGTCGCTGTTGCCGGCGGTCGAGCAGCAGGCCGCGGACGTGATGCGGGAGCTGGCGGCGGCCTACCCGGAGAGCAACCGCGACGTCGGCGTGGAGGTGCTGCCGTACTGGCGGTCGCCGCGCGGACCGCAGCGGATGTTCCTCGGCGCCCTCGCCGTGCTGCAGGGCCTGATGCTGCTCCTGCTCCTCGCGGTGTGTGGCAACACCGCCACGCTGCTGGTGGCCCGCTCGGCGTCGCGGCAGCGCGAGCTGGCCGTCCGCCTTGCCGTCGGCGCCTCGCCGTGGCGCGTGGCCCGGCTGCTCCTCGCCGAGGCGTTGGCGGTCGGGCTGGCCGGGGCCGTCCTCGGCGCCGTCGTGGCGGCCTGGGGCGTGCGACTGCTCGGCTCGGTGCCGCTCACCGCGGCCCTGCCGATCCGGTTCCAGACCCGGGTCGACGCCCTTGGCCTCGGCGTGGCGCTCGCCCTGGGTGCCGGCAGCGCCGTCGTTGCCGCCACCCTGCCGATGCTCCAGGCGTTCCGTCTCGACGTGTCGGCCGGCGTCGCCGCCGGCACCCGCGCCGCGGCCGCGGGCCGCTGGCGATCCGTGGCCGTCGCCGCTCAGGTCGGCCTGGCGACCATCGTCCTGGTCGTCGCCGGCCTGTTCCTCGGCCAGTTCACCGATACCCACGCGGCCGATCCCGGCTTCGAGCGGCACGGGGTGCTGCTCGCGGCGTTCGACCGTTCGGCCCGCGGTAACGACCCCGCCGCCGCCCGCCGCTTCGTGCAGCGCGCCGTCGAGCGCCTGCGCGCCCTGCCCGGGGTCCAGACGGTCGCCGTCGCCACCTCGGTGCCACTCGACATCCACGGCCTGCCGCAGCGGGCGTTCGTGCTCGAGGGCCGCCCGCGCGTCGACGGGGTCGTCGATCGCGCCGCGTCCAACATCGTCTCACCCGACTACTTCTCGACGATGCGCATGCGCTGGCTGAGCGGAGCGGGCTTCGCGCCGCTCGACGACGTCTCCACCGCGCCTCAGGTGGTCGTCAACCAGGCGTTCGTCGATCGCTACATCGGCGACGGCGTGGTGCTCGGAAGACGGCTCGAGCAGGGGGACCGCACCTATGCGATCGCCGGTGTCGTCGCCACGACGCTGTCCGACGCCTTCGGCGAGCCGCCGACGCCGGCGATGTACTTCTCCTACCGCGATCGCCCGGCCGCTACCGGCGAGGTGCACGTCCGCACCGCGGTCGGTGCCGAGACGACCCTGGCCGGGGCCGTGCGTGCCGCCCTCGCCGACCTCGATCCGGCGGCGCCGGTCTTCAACGTCAGGACCCTCGACGCGCACGTCGAGAACAACCTGCTGCTGAAGCGCATTCCCGCCCGGCTGTTCCTGGTGCTGGGACCACTGCTGCTGGTGCTCGCCGCCAGCGGCATCCACGCCGTCGTCGCCCACGCGGTGACGGCGCGACGCACCGAGATCGGCGTGCGGCTGGCGCTCGGCGCGAGCGGCCGGCGGGTGATCGGCGAGCAGGTGTCGGCCAGCCTCGGCGCCGTCGTCGCCGGCGCCGCTGCCGGCTGGTTGCTGGTGTGGATCGTCGTCCGTGAGGGCCTGGGCGTCGCTGCCGACCCGCGGGCGTTCCTGGCCGGGCCGGCCCTGCTGCTGACGGTGGCGGCGCTGTCGGCGTGGCTGCCGGCCCGCGGCGCGGCGTCGATCGACCCGGTCGAGGCGCTGCGCCGCGACTGACCGGCCGTACACGGTTCGGGCGCCGCGCCAGGTGCTGGCGCGACGCCCGAGGTCGGACTGGTGCGGTGGCGCTAGGCGCTCACCACCGCACCTGGGCGCCGAGCCGCAGGACGCGCGGGTTCAGCATCGCGCTCACCTGGCTGTAGGCGGCGGTGGCGAAGTTGATCGAGCGCCACCCGGTCACCGGGTTGGCGTTCAGGGCGTTGAACAGGTCGGCCTGCAGCTGGACGCGCCGGCCGCCACCGATGTCGAACCACTTGGCGAGCGAGACGTCGACCTGGTTGATGCGGTCGAGCAGCTCCTGGCCGCCCGGCACCAGCGGCAGCTGCAGCTGGGCTTCGGTCATGCCGGGGATCACCAGTCCGCCCGGCACGCACGGGGCGCTGCAGGGCGTGTTCGGGTAGCGGGTGGTCCGGGTGATCAGCCAGCGGGTGCCGATCGGGCTGCCGACGTCGCCGTAGCCGGGACCGAGGATGCGGTTGCGGTCGGCGGCCGCGGTGCCGCTGAAACCGCCGATCGGCCGGCCGTTGATGCTCTGGAACGACAGGCTGGCCTGGATGCCCCAGCCGACCGGGTAGGTGCCGGCGAACTTGAACTGCTTCAGCCACGGGATGTCGTTCTCGCGGTCGTCGCAGAAGCGCAGGAAGTTCGGATCGTCCGGCTCGTCGCAGGTGACGCGCAGGGTGCGCTCCATGGTGAAGCCGCCAAACAGCGTGCCGCCGCGCGGCAGCCGGGCGTTGAAGGTGATGTCGCCGCCGTTGTAGATCTGCTTGCGGCCCGAGCCGGCGTTGGTGTCGAAGTCCTGCACCTGGGCGAGCTGGGCGGCGGTGGCCACCGTGTAGGCGGTGAACACCGAACCGTCGAGCGGGCTCAACACCTCGACGCCGCGATAGTCGGCCGGGGTGCGCAGCAGGTTGTCCGACACCGGCAGGTCGTAGAACTGGCGGCGGTAGTAGGTGGCCGCCACCGACACCCGCGGGAACAGCTCGTGCTGGATGCCGCCGGTGTACTCGAGGTTGTAGGTGCGCTGGAAGTCGGGGTCGACCGTGGCCAGCGAGCGGACCCCGAAGTTGGCCGGCAGCTGCGCAAAGTTGATCTCGCAGCCCGGGGTCTGGTAGGTGCAGCCGCGCTCGCCCTGGGCGATGTCGTCGCCGTTCAGGTCGGTCCAGCTCAGCGTCGCCGAGGTCAGCGCCAGCGGGTTGTACTTGGTGGCGAACTGGGTCGTGCGCGACTCGTTGTAGCGGTTGAAGCTGGCCTTGAGCGCCGTCTTCGAGTTGCCGAACAGGTCGTAGACGACGCCGATGCGCGGCGCGAAGTCCTTCCACGTCGGCATCGGGATGGCGTCGAAGCGACGCTCCGGCACGAACCGGCCGTTGCCCGACTGCTGTTCGGCCACCTCGTGCGACAGGTACTCCCAGCGCAGGCCGGTGTTGATGGTCAGGCGGTTGAGAGCCCACGAGTCCTGGATGAACACGCCGATGTCGGCGTTCAGCTTCTCCTGGTAGCGCAGCGGCGTGTTGTACACGGTCACCGACACCGGGTTGGTGAACGGCGCGGCGGCGGTGCCGTTGTAGACCTGCTGGAGGTCGGCGTTGGTCTCGCGGGTGTTGACATAGGGGCCCCAGTTGTACTGGACGCCGCCCTTGATGTTGTGGGAGCCGGTGATGTAGGACAGCGCCGCCATCATGTTGAAGCGGTCGGGATAGCGGCCGCCCCAGTTGGCCAGGCCGTTGGTCAGCGCCGCAACGGCCTGGTCGCGCCGGCTGGCGTTGGCGTACCACTCGGGCGAGAACGGCACCTTGTTGACACCGTCCTGGTTGGTGATGACGTACTCCTCGTAGTTGAAGGAGTAGCCGGCCTCGGCGAGCAGCTGGTTGGTCCAGGTGCCGGTGTACTTGGCGGCGGCCGAGTTGTAGCGCGGCGAGGTCCAGATCTGCGACGCCGTCGCCGGATCGTCGCCGGCGTTCATGCCGTGGCCGCGGAACTTGTCGATCTCGTCGTAGTAGACCGAGAACTTGTGCTTCGGCGAGATCTGCCAGGTGAGGCGGAGCAGCGCGCTCTTGATCTTCTGGTCGTCGATGCCGGTCTCGCAGGCGAGGGCGCCGCTGCGGCAGCCGGCCACCGCCTGGCGATACGGCGTGCCGGAGGGGGGCACGAAGGTGTCGGCCACCGGGGCGTCCACGCCCCACATGCGGCCCGACGAGAAGAACCACAGCTTGTCGCGCAGGATCGGGCCGCCGATGGCCAGGTTGAAGTCGTAGATGCGGTCGATGCCGGGGCCGTTGCGCAGCCCGCGGTCGATGATGTCCTGCGTGAGGTTGTCGCCCTGCAGGGCCTTGTCGGTCCAGGCCGAGAAGAACGAGCCGCTGAAGCGGTTGCCGCCGTCCTTGGGGACGATGTTCATGCGGACGCCGCCGGGCGAGACGTCGGCGCCGGCGCCGCTGGTCTGGTAGGACATCTCTTCCATCATCGCCTGGTTGAAGTACTGCTGGACGGCGCCGTCGCCGTCGAGCCCGTTGACCATCAAACCGTCGACGGTGACGATGTTGTTGGCCGAGGTCAGGCCGCGGGTCGACATGTAGGTCTGCTGCATGGCGCGCGAGCCGCCGACGTCGGGGACGTTGAGCGACACGCCGCTGACCAGCTGGGCGAGGGCCTGGATGGTGCGGCCGGTCGGCACCTGCTCGAGGATCTCGGCGGTCATCACCTCGACCTTCGAGTTGCTCGAGACGTCGACGGTGGGTGACGTGCCGGTGACGGTGATCGCCTCTTCGAGCGCACCGACTTCGAGGGTGCCGTTCAGCGTGCCGACGAAGTCGGCCCGCAGTTCGACCTTCTCCTGGCGCATCTGCTTGAAGCCGGGCAGCGAGAAGGTGACGGTGTAGACCCCTGGGCGGAGGTCGGTGATGCGGTACTGGCCGCCGGAGTCGGTGACCGTCGAACGGGTGCCCTCGATCAGCACCGGACTCGAGGCCTCGACGGTCACGCCGGGCAGCACCGCCCCGCTCGTGTCCCTGACGACCCCCGTGAACGCGCTCTGTGCACTCGCGACAGCGGGCAGTAGTACCGCCAGCGCCCCGCAAACGACCCACGTCCTGAGACGTCCTGCCATGGTCCTGTTCCTCCTCGACTTCGGTCCCCGACACGCACGCCTTGCCGTCCCGGCAGCTCCTGTCGGGCCGGCGGCCTTCCTGCGGTGGTTCGGCAGGGGGCGCCTCCTGCCTGCCTGGTCCGGTCTCTCCAGGGTTTCCTGGACCCCGTCCCGGCGGCCGCCTGTTTATCACGAATTGTCTATGGACGCCATGCATGAGCATCACAAATGATGCGAATGTCATTGAGTTGTGCCTGAACTGTACGGTTTCGCCCCCTTTCGCAGGGGGGGCGAAAGGTCTCCCGCGGGAGGGTGCGGCCGGGAGGCTCCGGGATGGGTGGGGGGACGGGCGGAGGGCGGGGCGGAGGGAGGAATCCAGGGCGACGCCGGTTGGCCTGGCGTCGTCCGCCGCCCGCCGTACGCCTCCCGGGCGCCGCGTCGCACGAAGCGACGCGGCGCCCGGGGGAGGAGCTAGACGATCGCGTCTACCACTTGAACTGCACGCCCAGCCGCATGATCCGCGGATTGAGGATGCTGCTCACCTGGTTGTAGGTGGCGGTGCCGAAGTTCACCGACCGTACGCCCAGCACCGGGTTGCCGTTCAGGGCGTTGAAGAGGTCGGCTTGCAGCTGAACCCGCCGCGACCCGCCGAGCCCGACCCATTTCGCCAGGCTGACGTCGAGCTGGTTGATGCGGTCGAAGAACTCGGTGCCGCCGGGCACCAGCGGCAGCGTGACCGAGGCCTCGGTCATGCCGGGAATGACCAGCGCGCCGGGCGTGCACGGCCCGGTGCAGTTGGCGGCGTAGCGGGTGGCGCGGGTGATCAGCCAGCCGGTGCCGACCGGGCTGCCGACGTCCCCGTAGCCCGGTCCGGAGATCTTGTTGTTGAGCGTGGTGTAGCCGCCCAGCGCGCGGCCGTTCAGGCTCTGGAACGACACGCTCGCCTGGATGCCCCAGCCGACCGGATACGTGCCCGCCATCTTGAACTGCTTGAGGAACGGGATGTCGTTCTGCCAGTCGTCGCAGAAGCGCAGGTTGTTCGGGTTGTCGGGCTCGTCGCAGGTGTTGCGCCGGGTCCGCTCGGCGGTGAAGCCGCCGAAGAGCGTGCCGCCGCGGGGCAGCCGCGCATTGAAGGTGACGTCGAAGCCGTTGTAGACCTGCTTGCGGTCGGAGCTGTTGGTGTCGAAGTCGTCCACCCGGGCCAGCTGCGCCGTCGTCTGCACGGTATAGGCCTGGAACACCGTGCCGTCGAGCGGACTGACGACGTCCACTGCGCGGTAGTCGCTGAACGAGCGGAGCAGGTTGTCGCGCACCAGCAGGTCGTGGAACGAGCGCCGGTACCACGTGCCGGCCACCGACACCCGCGGGAACAGCTCGTGCTGGATGCCGGCGGTGTATTCGAGGTTGTAGGTGCGCTGGTAGTCGGGATCGACCGTCGCCAGCCGGCGCTCGCCGAAGTTGTTCGGCATCTGCGCGAAGTTGATCTCGCAGCCGGGGGTCTGGTAGGTGCAACCACGCTCGCCCTGGGCGATGTCATCGCCGTTCAGGTCGGTCCAGCTGAGGCTGGCGCTGGTGATGGCCAGCGGGTTGTAGCGGTTGGCGAACAGCGTCGTCCGCGACTCGTTGTAGCGGTTGAAGCTGGCCTTGAGGGCCGTCCGGGCGTTGCCGAACAGGTCGTAGACGACGCCGATACGCGGCGCGAAGTCCTTCCACGTCGGCATCGGGATGGCGTCGAACCGGCGTTCGCCGACGAAGCGGCCGACGCCGGAGGTCGCCGCCGACACCTCGTGCGACAGGTACTCCCAGCGCAGGCCGGTGTTGATGGTCAGGCGGTTGAGCGCCCACGAATCCTGCACGAACACGCCGATGTCGGCCTTCAGCTGGTCCTTGTAGCGCAGCGGCGTGTTGTAGATCGTCACCTGGTTGGGGACGCCGTTCAGGTAGACCTGCTGGAGGTCGGCGTTGGTCTCGCGGGTGTTGACGTAGGGGCCCCAGTTGTACTGGACGCCGCCCTTGATGTTGTGAGAGCCGGTGATGTAGGACAGCGCCGCCATCATGTTGAAGCGGTCGGGATAGCGGCCGCCCCAGTTGGCCAGGCCGCTGGTCAGCGTCCCGAGGCTGGCGTCGCGCCGGCTGGCGCCGGCGTACCACTCGGGCGAGAACGGCGTCTTGTTGACACCGGCCTGGTTGGTGATGACGTACTCCTCGTAGTTGAAGGAGTAGCCGGCCTCGGCGAGCAGCTGGTTGCTCCAGGTGCCGGTGTACTTGGCGGCGGCCGAGTTGTAGCGCGGCGAGGTCCAGATCTGCGACGCGGTCCGGTAGTCGTCGCCGGAGTTCATGCCGTGGCCGCGGAACTTGTCGATCTCGTCGTAGTAGACCGAGAACTTGTGCTTCGGCGTGGCCTGCCAGGTGAGGCGGAGCAGCAGGCTCTTGATCTTCTGGTCGTCGATGCCGGTCTCGCAGGCGATGGCGCCGCTCCGGCACTGGGCGATGCCGGTGCGATAGGGCACACCCTCGGGGACGACGAGGACGTCCTGGACCGGCGCGTCCACCGACCACATGCGGCCGGAGGTGAAGAACCACAGCCGGTCGCGCATGATCGGGCCGCCGAGGGCCAGGTTGAAGTCGTAGATGCGGTCGACGCCGCCAACGGTGCGCAGTCCGCGGTCGACGATGTCGTCGGTCAGGTTGTCGCCCTGCAGGGCCTTGTCGTTCCACGCCCCGAAGAAGTTGCCGCTGAAGCGGTTGCCGCCGTCCCGGGGGACGATGTTCATGCGGACGCCGCCGGGCGAGACGTCGGCGCCGGCGCCGCTGGTCTGGTAGGACATCTCTTCCATCATCGACTGGTTGAAGTACTGCTGGACGGCGCCGTCGCCGTCGAGTCCGTTGACCATCAGGCCGTCGACGGTGACGATGTTGTTGGCCGAGGTCAGGCCGCGGGTCGACATGTAGGTCTGCTGCATGGCGCGCGAGCCGCCGACGTCGGGGACGTTGAGCGACACGCCGCTGACCAGCTGGGCGAGGGCCTGGATGGTGCGGCCGGTCGGCACCTGCTCGAGGATCTCGGCGGTCATCACCTCGACCTTGGAGTTGCTCGACACGTCGACGGTCGGCGACGACCCGGTGACGGTGATCGCCTCTTCGAGCGCACCGACTTCGAGCGTGGCGTTCAGGGTGGCCACGAAGTCGACCCGCAGTTCGACGCCTTCCCGCCGGACCTGTTTGAAGCCCGGCAGCGTGAAGGTCACGATGTAGGTGCCGGGCCGCAGATCGACGATGCGGTACTGGCCGTTGGCGCCGGTGACGTCGACCTTCGAGCCCTCGATGAGCACGGGACTGGCAGCTTCGACGGTCACGCCGGGCATCACCGCGCCGCTGGTGTCGCGGACCAGGCCGGTGAACGAACTCTGCGCGATGGCGACGGCGGGCGCGCACGCCAGCAGCGCCGCCCCCGCCAGCCACGTCCTGAGACCTGTTGTCATGCCTGACCCTCCCCCGAGCGTTCGGACCACAAGGAGCGCGGCGCCCGCGGCGCCCGCCATTCCACCGTGCCGACGACCGAACCGGGGCGCAGCCGGTCCGACGCGATCGCCAACCATGGCCGCCCGGCGACGTCACGGGATGTCAACGGTTGTGACGGAGGGTTTTACCGGCGGCATTCCGTCGGTTCAATACAGCCGGGCCGGTCCGACGGCCTACCGGATCGCCACGGGTCCAGCTGCCAGGGCGCGATGGCTGCTGATACAGGAAATCATGGACGGCGACCAGGTCATGGAAGCCATCGTTCCGGCAGATGATCCGGGTCTGTCGCCGGGCGACGCCCGGTAGGAACCGTCTCGACCAGACAGCAGCGGACCGCCCCGCCCCGGGTGCCGGCGGAGCGACGGACGGGCCGGCTCCCGGACCGCCGGGCCGCTCTAGTCGGAGAGGTAGCGATCGACGGCGGCGGCGGCCTGGCGGCCGTCGGCGATCGCCCAGACGATCAGGGACTGCCCGCGCTGCATGTCGCCGGCGGCGAACACTCCCGGCACGCTGGTCATCCACGCGTCGTCACGCCAGACCGTGCCGCGCGCGGTCATCTGCACCCCGAGGCCGTCGAGCAGCGGACTCGTGTCCGCGCCGGTGAATCCCAGCGCCAGCAGCACGAGATCGGCGGGCATCTCGAAGGTCGATCCGGGCACCGGCGCGAAGCTGGTGCGGCCGCTCTCCACCGTCCGGGTGACCCGCTCGCCGCGCAGGGCGCGTACGCGCCCGTGGCCGTCGTCGACGAAGTGGGTGGTCATCACCGCGTAGAGGCGCTCGCCGCCCTCTTCGTGCGCCGACGAGGTGCGGAAGATCTGCGGCCAGGTCGGCCACGGGTTGTCGGCGCCGCGGTCGAGGGGCGGTTGCGGCAGCAACTCCAGCTGGGCGACCGTCCGGGCCCCCTGCCGATGGGCGGTCCCGAGACAATCGGCGCCGGTGTCGCCGCCGCCGATGATGACGACGTGCTTGCCGGCGGCGGTGAACCCGCCGTCGACGGCGTCGCCTTCACAGCGCCGGTTCTGCGCCGTGAGGTACTCCATCGCGAAGTGGACCCCGCTCAGGGCGCGCCCGGGGACGTCGAGGTCGCGCGGCTGGCCGGCGCCGGCGGCGAGCAGCACCGCGTCGAAGTCGCGGCGCAGGTCGCCGGCCGGCACGTCCACCCCGGCGTGCACGCCAGGGCGGAAGACGACGCCCTCGGCGGCCAGCAGCGCCAGGCGGCGGTCGAGGACCCGCTTCTCCAGCTTGAATTCCGGGATGCCGTAGCGGAGCAGGCCGCCGATGCGGTCGCCCTTCTCGAACACGGTGACGCTGTGGCCGGCCCGGTTCAGCTGCGCGGCGGCGGCCAGCCCGGCCGGGCCCGAGCCGACTACCGCCACCTTCTTCCAGGTCCGCGACCGCGGCGCCTCGGGAGCGATCCAGCCCTCGTCGAAGGCGCGGTCGACGATCGCCAGTTCGATGGCCTTGATCGTCACCGGCTCCTTGTTGAGGCCGAGGACGCATGAGCCCTCGCAGGGGGCCGGACACAGCAGGCCGGTGAACTCCGGGAAGTTGTTGGTCTGGTGGAGCCGGTCGGCGGCCGCCCGCCACGAGTCGCGGTAGACCAGGTCGTTCCAGTCGGGAATCAGATTGCCGAGCGGGCAGCCCTGGTGGCAGAACGGCACCCCGCAGTCCATGCAGCGCGACGCCTGACGGGTCAGCTCGTCGGCGGCATACGCCTCGTAGACGTGCTGGTAGTCGCGGATGCGCTCGGCCACCGGCCGCGCCTGCGGCTTGACGCGCGCGAACTCGATGAATCCGGTCGTCTTGCCCATCGAGTGGTCCTCAGGCCCCCACCAGGTCGCTGAACGCGGGCGGCCGCGCCTCGGCGCGGGCGCGGGCCTCGGCCGCCCGGACCCGCTTGAAGTCGCGTGGCACCACGGCGACGAACCGGGCCAGCGCGGCCGGCCAGTCGGCGAGGATCCGTTCGGCCACCGGGCTGCCGGTGAGCACGGCGTGGCGGGCGAGCAGTTCGTGCACCAGCGCCAGTTCGCCGTCGTCGACCAGGGCCTCCAGATCGACCATCGCCGGGTTGCAGCGGCCGGCGAAGCCGCCGTCGACGTCGAGCACGTAGGCGAGTCCGCCGCTCATCCCGGCCGCGAAGTTGCGGCCGGTGCGGCCGAGCACCACGACCCGGCCGCCGGTCATGTATTCGCACCCGTGGTCGCCGACGCCTTCGACGACGGCGTGGGCGCCGCTGTTGCGGACCGCGAAGCGCTCGCCGGCGACGCCGCGGATGAACGCCTCGCCGGCGGTGGCGCCGTAGAGCGAGACGTTGCCGACAATCACGCTGTCTTCGGCCACGAAGCGGGCGTTGGCCGGCGGCCGCACCACCACCCGGCCGCCCGACAGCCCCTTGGCGACGTAGTCGTTGGCGTCGCCTTCGAGCGCCAGGGTGATGCCGCGCGGCACGAAGGCGCCGAAGCTCTGCCCGGCCGACCCGGTGAAGCCGACCCGGATGGTGTCATCGGGCAGCCCGGCGCCGCCGTAGCGTGAGGTCACCTCGTAGCCGAGCAGGGTGCCGGTGGTGCGGTCGGTGTTGCGGATCGGCAGGGTGATCTCGACCGGCGTCTGGTGGTCCAGGGCGACGGCGGCGGCGGCGACCAGCCGGCGATCGAGCACGGTGTCGAGGCCGGCGTCCTGGGTGCGGGTGGCCCGTCGGGCGGCGCCGGCCGGCGCCGGCGGCTGATGGAGCAGCGGCGACAGATCCAGGCCGGCCGCCTTCCAGTGGTCGGTGGCGGCGACGACGTCGAGGGCCTCGGTGCGGCCGACCAAATCGTCGAGACGGCGGACGCCGAGGTCGGCCATCAGCTGGCGCACCTGCTCGGCGATGAACTGGAAGAAGGTCTCGACGAATTCCGGCCGGCCGGTGAACGTCTTGCGCAGTTCGGGATCCTGGGTGGCGATGCCGACCGGACAGGTGTTCAGATGACAGACGCGCATCATCACGCAGCCCATCACCACCAGCGGCGCGGTCGCGAAGCCGAACTCCTCGGCGCCGAGCAGCGCCGCCACCACCACGTCGCGGCCGGTCTTCAGCTGGCCGTCGACCTGGACGACGATGCGATCGCGCAGCTGATTGCGCAGCAGCACCTGCTGGGTTTCGGCGAGGCCGATCTCCCACGGCACGCCGGCGTGCTTGAGGCTGGTCAGCGGCGAGGCGCCGGTGCCGCCGTCGTGGCCCGAGATGAGGACGACGTCGGCGTGGGCCTTGGCCACTCCGGCGGCGACGGTGCCGACGCCGGATTCGGCGACCAGCTTCACGTGGACGCGGGCCTTCGGGTTGGCGTTCTTCAGGTCGAAGATCAGCTGGGCGAGATCCTCGATCGAGTAGATGTCGTGGTGCGGCGGCGGCGAAATCAGCCCGACGCCAGGCGTCGAGTGGCGCACCTTGGCAATCCACGGATACACCTTGTGTCCGGGCAGCTGGCCGCCTTCGCCGGGCTTGGCGCCCTGCGCCATCTTGATCTGCAGATCGTCGGCGTTGACCAGGTACTCGCTGGTGACGCCGAAGCGGCCCGACGCCACCTGCTTGATGGCGCTGCGGCGCAGGTCGCCGTTGGCGTCGCGGACGTTGCGGGCCGGATCCTCGCCGCCTTCGCCGGTGTTCGACTTGGCGCCCATCCGGTTCATGGCGATGGCCAGGGTCTCGTGGGCTTCCTGGCTGATCGAGCCGTACGACATCGCGCCGGTCGAGAAGCGGCGGAGGATCGCCGCCGCCGGCTCGACCTCGTCGAGTGGCACCGCCGGGCCGAGCGGCCGCAGCGCGAACAGCCCGCGCAGGGTGGCGCGGTGCCGGCTCTGGTCGTCGACCAGACGGGTGTACTCCGTGAAGATGTCGAAGCGCCGGCTGCGGGTGGCGTGCTGGAGCTTGAAGACCGTGTCGGGGTTGAACAGGTGGATCTCGCCGTCGCGGCGCCACTGGTATTCGCCGCCGCTGTCGAGCTCGGCCGGGCCGGCCGGGCGCGGGCCGAAGGCGCGGACGTGGCGGCGGCGGACCTCCTCGGAGACCTCGCGCACGCCGATGCCGCCCAGCCGCGACGCCGTGCCGGTGAAATAGCGATCGACGAAGGCCTGGTCGAGGCCGATCGCCTCGAAGATCTGCGCGCCGCAGTAGCTCTGCAGCGTCGAGATGCCCATCTTCGACATCACCTTCAGGACGCCCTTGTTGAGCGCCTTGATGTAGCGCAGGACGGCCTCGTCGTGCGACACCCCGGGCAGCAGTCCCTGGCGCAGCAGGTCGTGCAGGCTCTCGAACGCCAGGTAGGGGTTGACCGCGCCGGCGCCGTAGGCGAGCAGCAGGGCGACGTGGTGGACCTCGCGGGCGTCGCCCGACTCGACCAGCAGGCCGCACTTGGTGCGGGCGCCGGTGCGGACCAGGTGGTGGTGCACGCCGGCGGTCGCCAGCAGGCTGGGGATCGGCGCGTGGGCGGCATCGACGCCGCGGTCCGACAGAATCAGGATGCCGTAGCCGGCCTCGACCGCCTGACTGGCCCGGCGGCACAGCCCCTCCATCGCCCGTTCCAGCCCCGGGCCGTCTTCGGCCGGGTTGTAATGCAGCGGCAGTGTCGTCGAGCGGAACGGCGATCCCGGCGGCAGGTGGCGCAGCTTGGCGACCTGGTCGTTGTGGAGAATCGGGTACTCGATCCTGATCTGGCGGCAGGCCTCCGGCGCCGCCTCCAGCAGGTTGCCCTCGGGGCCGATCGTCGACGCCATCGAGGTGACCAGCTCCTCGCGGATCGCGTCCAGCGGCGGGTTGGTGACCTGGGCGAAGAGCTGTGCGAAGTAGTCGTAGAGCAGCCGGGAGCGCTCCGACAGCACCGCCAGGGCGGTGTCCGAGCCCATCGAGCCGATCGGCTCCTCGCCGCCGAGGGCCATCGGTGTCAGGATCAACCGCAGGTCTTCCTGGGTGTAGCCGAAGGCCTGCTGACGGCGGACCACCGTCTCGTGATCGGGCCGCTCGGCGAACGCGCTCGGCAGCTGCTCGATGTCGACCAGGTGGGTGCGCAGCCAGTCGGCATAGGGCCGCTCGGCGGCCAGGCCGCGCTTCAGTTCCTCGTCGCCGACGATGCGGCCGGCGGCGGTGTCTATGAGCAGCATCTTGCCGGGCCGGAGCCGGTCCTTCCGCACGATCTGGTCGGCCGGCACGTCGAGAACGCCGGTCTCCGAGGCCAGGATCACGCGGTCGTCGGTGGTGATGCAGAACCGCGACGGCCGCAGGCCGTTTCTGTCGAGCACCGCGCCGATCTGGGTGCCGTCGGTGAAGGCGATCGAGGCCGGGCCGTCCCACGGTTCCATCAGCGACGAGTGGTACTCGTAGAAGGCGCGAATCGCCGGGTCCATGCCCGGGTTGCCGCCCCACGGCTCGGGAATCATCATCAGCACGGCGTGGGCGAGCGGCCGGCCGGCCATCACCAGGAACTCGAGGACGTTGTCGAACGACGCCGTGTCGCTGCCACCCGGCGTGACGACCGGCAGCACCTTGGCGAGGTCGTCGCCCAGCACCGTCGATCGCAGCAGGCCCTCGCGGGCCCGCATCCAGTTGACGTTGCCCTGGAGGGTGTTGATCTCGCCGTTGTGGGCGACGAAGCGATAGGGGTGGGCGAGCGGCCAGGACGGGAAGGTATTGGTCGAGAACCGCTGGTGGACCAGGGCCAGCGCCGACTCCAGGTCGGGGTCGGCGAGGTCGGGGAACATCGCGCCGAGCTGCGACGCCGTCAGCATCCCCTTGTAGGTCAGCGTCCGCGCCGACAGGCTGACGACGTAGAACGCCCGTCGGGCGTGCGCCGGCACGGCCGGATCCTGGACCGCGCGCTCGACGCGCTTGCGGATGACATAGAGCGCGCGTTCGAAGCGCGCGGCGGCGTCGGGCCCGTCGACGGCGGCGGAGCGGCCGACGAACACCTGGAAGAAGGCCGGCGCCACGGCGGCGGCATTGCGGCCGATGGCGTCGAGCCGCGTCGGCACTTCCCGCCAGCCGAGTACCGGATGACCTTCCTCGGCGGCCACCCGCTCGACCACGGCCCGTACCAGCGCCTGGCCGTCGGCGTCGCGGGGCAGGAAGATCAGGCCGGCGCCGTAGGCGCCGGGCGCCGGAAGGGCGACCCCGGCGACGCCGCGCAGGAACCGGTCGGGCATCTGGACCAGGATGCCGGCGCCGTCGCCGGTGTCGGGGTCGGACCCGGCGGCGCCGCGATGTTCGAGGTTGACGAGGAGCGTGAGCGCGTCGCGGACGATGGCGTGGGAGCGACGGCCCTTGATGTGGGCGACGAAGCCGACGCCGCAGGCGTCGTGCTCGTCGGAGGCGCGGTAGAGACCCGCCTCCACGCCATCGGATGCGGTCGCGCTGCGGCGAGATGAACCCTGGCGGCTACGCTGGTCGCCCTGGTCGTCCTCCGAGGAGTGCTTCGCCATCGTGGTGCTCCAATGCGGTCCCCAATTAGAGAGGACGGTGACCCATGGGAAAAGCGCAATGTGCCGATGCAGGTGATGCGGTCACGAGATGGATCAGTGGGGCACCGGCGTCACCGCGTCCTGATCGTGCTCGCCGGTGCGGATCCGGTAGATGCGCTCGATCGGCAGCACCAGGATCTTGCCGTCGCCGACCTCGCCGGTGCGGGCGCCCTCGAGGATGGCGTCCACGGTCGGCTGGACGAAGTGGTTCGAGACCCCGATCTCCAGCCGGACCTTCTCGGCCAGGGCCATCTTCACGGTGGTGCCGCGGTAGTTCTCGACGTGTTCCATCTCGCCGCCGTGGCCCTGGACCCGGCTGATCGTCAGGCCACGCACCTCGGCGTGGAACAGGGCCTCGAGGACTTCGCTCAGCCGCTCCGGGCGGATCACCGCGACGATCAGCTTCACAGCCGGCCGCCGTTCTGCAGGGCGACGACGTCGGTCAGCCGGCGGGCCGTCACACCGTCGCCGGGCGACACCAGGATGGCGCCGTCGCCGGTGGTGTAGGCCTCTTCGCCGTGCTCGGCGACGTCGAGGCCGACCCCCTCGATGCGGCCGCCGATCCGGAGCGGCAGGACCGCGCCGACCAGCGTGAGAATCGCGAACGTGGCCGCGCCGCTGTAGACCAGGACGACGAGGACGCTGTAGAGCTGCACGGCGATCTGTCCCGGGTTGCCGAACAGCAGCCCGCTGGGGCCGCCACTCCACGCCGGGTCGGCGAACACGCCGGTGAGCACCGCGCCGGTGGCGCCACCGGTGCCGTGCGCGGCGACCACGTCGAGCGAGTCGTCCAGCTTGGTGCGGGCGCGGTAGACGAGCGCCAGGTAGGACGGGACGGCGCCGATCGCGCCCATCGCCAGCGCCGCCATCGGTCCGACGTACCCGGCCGCCGGGGTGACGACCACCAGCCCGACGACGATGGCGGTGGCGGCGCCGACGGCGGTGACCCGGCCGCCGCGCACCAGGTCGATGACCAGCCACGTCGCCAGGGTCGCGGCCGGCGCCAGCAGCGTGTTGGCGAAGGCGAGGGCCGCCGCCGGTGACGCGCCCAGGGCACTGCCGGCGTTGAACCCGAACCACCCGAACCACAGCACGCCGGCGCCGAGGAGGGTGAACGGCACGTTGTGCGGCAGCATGGCGTGGCGGCCGTAGTCCTTGCGCGGGCCGACCACCACCGCGGCGACCAGGGCCGCCGCCGCCGCGTTCACGTGCACCACGGCGCCGCCGGCGAAGTCGAGGGCGCCGGCAGTGGCCAGGAACCCGCCGCCCCACACCCAGTGCGCCACCGGGGCGTAGACCAGCAGCATCCACGCGACGATGAAGGCGACGTAGGTGCCGAACCGCAGCCGCTCGACGATCGCCCCCGAGATGAGCGCGGCGGTGATGACCGCGAACGTCCCCTGGAAGGCCATGAACAACAGGTGCGGGATGGTGCCCTGAGCCTCGAGACCGACGCCCTGCAGGCCGGCGAAGCCGAACGAGCCGATGAAGGGCCCGCCCGGCGCGAACGCCAGCGAGTAGCCGACCAGCGCCCAGGCGACCGCGACCGGTCCGAGCGCCACGAAGCTCATCATCATCGTGTTCAGCGCGTTCTTCGACCGCACCATGCCGCCGTAGAAGAAGCCCAGCGCCGGCGTCATGAGCAGCACCAGCGCGGTGGAGACGAGCATCCACCCGATGTCCGCGTTGTTCATTACGATATTGAATAGAGACACGGCGTCTCATGTCCAATACGTGTTTCTTGTCGAATCGATGTCCGCTGGTCCATCGCCGCGCCGTGGGCTGCACATGTGCGGGGCGCATTCCCGGCGGCGGTCGGGGCGCCGGCGGGCGGCGGAGGGTACGAGCAGGAGGGCGCGGCGGCAGGGGGCGGCGGGCCGATGGCGGGCGCGCCCGGGATGCCGGACGCGCCCACCGGTCGCTGCCGGCCGATTACGGCAGGATCGTCACCGGCCGTTCGGCGACGCCGGTGACGAGATCGAGCGTGCCGGCGCGGCTGAGCGCCGTCAGCCACGTGTAGACCCCTGGCGGGGTGCCGGCGGGAATGGCCAGTGCGGCCACCTCGAGGTCGAGATCGACCGGGACGAAGTTGCGGGCGATCGGCACCAGGCCGGCGACCAGCCCGCCGCCGGTCCACGACAGCAGCTGGCCGGTCGGCAGGCGCAGCACGACGTAGGCATCGACCGCGGTGTTCGACCTGTCCTTGCGCAGCCGGGCTCGCAGCCGCATCACCTCGCCGGGCCGGACCGAGGCGGTGTTGGTCGTCGTGGTCAAGGTGGCGGCATGGAACTGGATGTTGCCGTTGCGGATGAGCCGCAGCGAGCGCGCTTCCACGACCTGCCCGTTCGACACGATGGTCACGCCGAAGCGGTCGTTCACCGGCGGCTCGCCGTTGTCCTCGGTGAGGACGCTGAAGGTGCACGACGGCAGGAAGCCGTCGCAGGTGCCCGAGACGCGCGCCGTCTTCGGCGAGCCGTCGTCGTTCAGGCCCACCACGTCCAGGTCGGTGACCGGGCCGTTGATGTGGAGGTTCGGCGCCACGACGTGGTTGACGTAGTTGAAGGTCCCGGTCACGCCGCCACCCGCGGGCTGGGCGTTGAACCCGTAGTTGGCGAACCCGTTGCCGGTAGCGTCCGGGTCGGTGATCGTCGGATCGGTCGGCACGTTGATGCCGCCGCCGCCGGTGACCTTGAAGGTCGGATGCGGCAGCGCCTGGCCATGGCTGCAGGCCTGCACGGTCGCGCCGGCGAGCGCCACGGCCCCGGCATCGGTGGCGGTGCCGAGCGAGAACGCCCGGCCGTCGAGGGTCGCTGCCGCGTCGATCGTGATCGGCCCCTCGGCCACGATGGTGCCGACGACGGTGGCGCCGGCGCCGACCGCGACGGGCGTGACCGGGGTCGCCGCCGAGCTGTCGCCGACCTGCCAGAACACGCGGCTGCCGGCACAGCTGTCGCCGGCGGCGAGCGGCGCGGTGACGGTGATGCCGGGCGCCACCGTCAGGCTGCCGTCGACCAGCACCATCCAGGGACCGGCTCCCATGAGCTGCAGCGATGCGCCGACGGCGAGGTCGGTCGTGTAGCAGTGGGCGCCGGTGGCCAGCGTCGCGCCGAGCGGCTGGTCGGTGTTGGCCGGCGTGCAGCTGCGTGCGGCGAGATCGGCGTAGACGGCCCCGGCGGACTGCAGGGCCTGCACCGCCACCGCGTCGCCGGCGTGCAGTGAGCTGTCGGGAGCGAGCTCGGTGGCATCGACGCCGGTGATCGAACCGCCGGCGCCGACCCCCACGTCGCCGCCGATGATCGACGTGCCGGTGTCGGTCACCGTGGTCTTGGCGAGCACCGCGAAGGTCTCCGCGCCGGCCAACGCCGGCACGGGCGGCTGCGCCGCGGCCGTGGCGAGCCAGGTGGTGGAGCAGAGCAGTGCGACCACGGCACGAGCCGTCGCCACTGGCGAAGAGGTTACATCCATTGGGCGCCTCTCTGTCGTCTTCCGGGGTCCGGGTCCCCGATTCGTTCCAGATTCGCAGCGGAGCCGAATCCAGATCGCGTAAATTGCAAGCGCGGGGCCATCGACGCGTGATGCTGTGCGGGCGAGGACGCGTGTCGGGATGGCCGGGCCCGGCCGTCGGTTTCGGGCCCTCCCGGCCGTGGCCGCCCGCGGCCATCCCCGTCCTGGCCTTCACGGTGGCCCTGGTGCCGGGGCTCGGCGGCTCCGCACTCGCGCAGCCACTGACGATTTCGTCATTGGTCGAACGGATGGCTCCAGACCAGGTGACCATCCGTGCCGTGCGCCTGGACGGGCCGCTCCACCTCGACGGCCGGCTCGACGAGGACGTCTACGCCGCGGTCGCGCCGTTGACCGACTTCCTGCAGCAGGAACCCCGGGAGGGGCAGCCGGCGACCGAGAAGACCGAGGCGTGGATCCTGTTCGACGACACCAGCCTGTACGTGGCGGCGCGCTGCTGGGACAGCCACCCCGAGCGCGAAGTCGCCAACGAGCTGCGCCGCGACAACGGCAACATCCTCGGCAACGAGAACGTGACCTTCGTCATCGACACCTTCCACGACCGGCGCAACGGCTACCTGTTCCAGACCAATCCGCTCGGTGCGCTGCGCGACATGACCGTCACCGACGACCTGCAGAACTCGGCGTGGAACGGCATCTGGTACGTCAAGACCGGCCGGTTCGCTCACGGCTGGACGGTGGAGGTGGCGATCCCGTTCAAGACGCTGCGTTACCGCGGCAGCGGCCCGCAGACCTGGGGTCTCAACCTGCGCCGGCTGGTGAAGTGGAAGAACGAGTTCTCGTACCTGTCGCTGGTCCCGGCGGCGCTGGGCACCGCCGGCGTGAGCCGGATGGCGTCGGCGGCGACGCTGGTCGGGCTCGAGACACCCGCCGAGTCGAAGAACGTCGAACTCAAGCCCTACGCGGTCGCCGCCGCCACCACCGCGAAGAGCGGCCCCGGCTACGTCCACGACGGCCAGGCCAACGCCGGCCTCGACTTCAAGTACGGCCTGACCCGCAGCCTGATCGTCGATGCCACGGTCCGCACCGACTTCGCCCAGGTCGAAGAAGACCTCCAGCAGATCAACTTGACCCGCTTCAGCGTGTTCTTCCCCGAGAAGCGCGAGTTCTTCATCGAGGGCCAGGGCATCTTCGACTTCGGCGGCGTGCAGGCCGGCAACAGCCCCGGCGACGTGCCGCTGCCGTTCTTCAGCCGGCAGATCGGCCTGAGCCAGGGGCAGGCGGTGCCGGTGCTGGGCGGCGTGCGGCTGACCGGCCGGACCGGCCCGTACAGCATCGGCGCGCTCGACATCCACACCGACGACGCCCCTGGCGCCGGCGCCGTGGCCACCGGGTTCTCGGTGCTGCGGCTGAAACGCAACCTGTTCCGGCGCAGCAACGTCGGCGTGATCGCGACCCGCCGCGGACCGGCGGCCGGCGGCGCGCCACGTGATCGCGGCGACGCCAGCTACACCCTCGGTGCCGATGCCACCCTGCTGTTCCTGAAGAGCGTCAACCTGACCGGTTTCTACGTCCGCACCGCCGGCCCGGACGCCACCGGCCGCGCCGTCGCCGGGACCAGCTACCGCGGCCGCTTCGACTACACCGACGACCGCTACGGTGCGTCGGCCGAGCACATGGTCGTCGAACGCGACTTCCGACCCGAGGTCGGCTTCGTCCGCCGCCCCGACATGCGGCGGACGTTCGGCCAGCTGCGCTTCAGCCCGCGGCCGCGGCGGAACGCCGTCGTCCGCAAGCTCACCTGGCAGGCCAGCTACGACTACGTCACCGATGCCGCGGCGACGACGGTCCAGAGCCGCGAGGCCGGCGGCCTCTTCCGCCTCGACTTCCAGACGAGCGATCAGCTGACGACCGAGTACACCCGCGAGTACGAGCGGCTGCCCGATCGCTTCGCGATCGCCCCCGGCGTGCTGGTGCCGGCCGGCGGCTACACGGCGACCACCGGGCGGATCAGCTACGGGCTGGGCCAGCAGCGCCGTATCTCCGGGCGCCTGTCGGCGGCGACCGGGACGCTCTACGGCGGCACCCGGACCGAGTTCGCCTACAGCGGACGCTGGGGCGTCGTACCGCGCTTCTCCATCGAACCGGCGGTGGCGGTCAACGTCGTGGACCTGCCGTACGGCGAGTTCACCGCCCGGCTGGTGAGCACGCGCTTCACGGTGACGCCGACGGCGCGGATGCTCCTCAGCAGCCTGGTCCAGGTCAACGTCGATCAACGCACGACCAGCGCCAGCCTGCGCCTGCGCTGGGAGTACACCGGCGGCAGCGAGCTGTTCGTGGTCTACAGCGACGGCCGCGACAGCCGCGCCCGCGGTGTTCCGGTGCTGGTCAATCGCACGCTGGCGGTGAAGGCGACCCGTCTGTTCCGCTACTGAGCCGCGCGCCGGCCGTCAGGGCACCGTGACGGTCGTGGTCGCGGCGACACTGGTGCCGCACGGCCCGACGGCGTGGACGGCGATCGTGTAGGTGCCCGGCGGCAACGGACCGCTGATGGCCCGCTGGGCGAGGGGAAGGCTGCCGATGCCCGGGACGCTGACGAGATAACTCGACACCGCGCCGCCCGTCGTCGGCGGATCCCACAGCAGGTGGGTCGCGCCACCCGCGGCATACCCCAACAGTTCGGTCGGCGCCCCCGGCGCCGCGCCGCACGCTCCGGGCACGACGATCGGTACCGGCGCCGTGCCCGGGCTCGAACCGGCCCCGTTCACCGCCCGCAACGACAAGGTGAAGACCCCGGCCGGGGCCCCGGTAACGGCGACCCCTTCGCCGACGGGAAGCGGCACCGACGCGGCCGTCGAGCCGGTGACGTCGAGGAGGAAGCCCGCCGCGGCGCCGCCGGCATGGGTCGGCGTCCACGCCAGATGCACCGTCGAGCCGACGACGCTGGCCTGGAATGCCGCCGGAGCCGAGGGCGGCACCGGGACACCGACGTGCAGAAGGATCTCGTTGGAGACCTCGCTCGGGCCGCCGACGCCGAGCGCCCGCACCCGGGCGTAAAAGGACCCTGTCGGGGCGGTCACGCTGAACACCGGCGCGGGACCCGCGGCCAGTGCCACCAGCGGCTGACCGGGCGCCACGCCGCCCTCGACGACGTATCCGGACGGCGCCGGTCCGACAGCCGGGGGACGCCACCGGAAGGTGATCAGATTGCCGCTGACGTCGGCGACACGCAGCTGGCTCGGGGCCTGAACGACCGTGGGCTGCGCCACGGTGATCGTGACGGTCACGACGTTGCTGTCGCCGACCACGGTGGTGGCGCGGTAGGTAAAGGTGTCGGTGCCGGCGAAGCCTGCTGTGGGTGTGTAGTGCACGCTGCCGTCCGGGCCCAGGCCCAGCGTGCCATGCGCGACCGAGCTCACCAGCACCGCGGTGAGGCCGGCGCCGCCGTCGTCGTCGTTCCCGAGGACGCCAGGCGCTGCGACGTCCAGCGGCGTCTCGAAGGCGGTCGCGAAGGCGTCGGCGACCGCCGTCGGCAGCCGGTCGTCGTCGACGATGGTGCCTACGCCCACCGGGGCGCCCAGCGTGGCGCCCACCGGAGCGGACAACACGGCCGAAAACGTCTCACTGCCCTCGTCGAGGACATCGTTGATCAAGGTGACCACGAACGGCCGTGTCGTCAGCCCCGTCGGGAAGGTGAGCGTCTCGCTCGTAGCCACGAAATCCACTCCGGCCTGGGCGGTTCCGGCAGCCGTCGTTGCATCCACAGTGACCGTCGAAGGGCTGGGCCAGGACAACGCCGCCGTGAAGCTCAGCGCCCCGGCCGACTCCACCGCTGCGGCGTCACCGATTGACACCATCGGTGTCGCCGGTCCGAGGGCCGCCGCCGTCACCGATCGTACGACCGGCGAATTCGCGCTGTCGCTACTGGTCAGGACGATGGCGTACTGCAGGTAACGGCCCGGCGGGTTCCCGATGGCCGTGCCGCTCACCGTGAACGGCGCCGACCAGACGCTCCAGGTCGCGCCGTCGATCGAGGACCGGGTGCGGAACGACACCGATGTCCCCGTCGGCAGGTCGGCCTCCCAGTACAGCCGATCCCAGTTCATGACGAACGACGCGTCGACGGGACACGAGAGGAAGTCCCCCGGTGACTCGTATGGTTGCGCGGCGTCAATCGTCTCGACCTCCAACGGCGGTCCTCCCGGCCCACGGTTCGAGAGGTGCACGAACCGCGCTGCGGGGAGGCCGCCGGCAGGCACCAGATGCGCAGCGACGAGGTCGCCGTCGAGCCAGTAGCGCACCAGTTCGCTGTCGCCCTGCTCCAGTCGTTCGATCGCGAAGTCGTGGAAGCCCGCTGGAACCGGTCCCAGGTTGGTGCGGATCTCGCCGGTTCCCGGGTCGGTACGCGCCCACAGGTCGGAACCGTCGGCAAGCGTCGAGAACAGCGCGAAACGGGTGAAGAAGGTGTCGTCGGCGATCCCGATCGCCTGATGGGGTGCCGCAGCGAAGCTGGCGCGGACGTCGATCAGCCCGGCCGGCACGGGGGCGACCGAGCGGATGAACGCCCCGGCCGGCCCCGCTACGCCGATGCGTCCGCCCGACGGCACCAGGCCGATCGGTCCGCCGCCGGCCGATTCGGCCGTCCAGCGCGGGTCGAGCGTGGGCCCGTCGAAGGTGTCGTGGAACACCCCCGGCAGGCGTACGTCGCCGATCGAGCCGACTCGCGTACCGGTGGTGACCGAGCAGACGGCGAAGTCCGCCGCGGCGGTGTCGGTCCAGTCCAGCGGATCGGGGTCGTCGTCCTGAATGGCGACGACCGCGGCGTTGTCGCCGAGGGTGGCGCCGATCGGGTTGCCCAGCGTGACGACCAGCGTCTCGAGCGGCTCGTCCACCGTGTCGCCGAGCACCTGGACGGTCAGCGGTGCGCTGGTCGCCCCGGCCGCCAGGGTCAGACTGCCGGTGGCGGCCTGATAGTCGAGACCGGCCACCGCCGTTCCATCGCTGGTGCTGTAGGTCAGCGTCACGGCAGTGGCACTCGGGGCTGAGAGCGACACGGTCACGGTGGCCGGAGTGGTGCCGGTCTGCCCTTCGATCACGCTGATGTCGTTCACGGACAGGACCGGCAGCGTCGATGCCAGGGCGTAGAGGACCTCGACCTGCCGGGCCCCGCCGCCGCCGAGCGCAGCCACCTCAAGCACCTGCATGGCCCGGCCGTTTACCGCGAGGGCGATGGTCGGACGGGTGGCACCGTCGAGCGCGGCGTGGGCGATGACCCGTCCGGCGAAGCTCTGCGGCAACAGCAGCGACTGCGGCTCGGCACCGGCCGGCACGTCGATCGAGAACGTCAGCACGCCGGTGGCCGGCGTCCAAGCCACGTCGGTGATCGTCGTCGCCGTGCGCGCCTCCACGAAGCGCAGCCAGCGACCAGCAGGCCACATCGGCAGGTGCAGGTTCGCGGCGTAGGCAAGCGTCGCATCGACCCACGGCCCGACCTCGCCGAACGGATAGTACTCGGCGGTCACGTGGGTCGCGATCGCCGAGTAGCCGCCGGCCTGGCTGGCGTCGATGAGCGAGCGCGACACCGCAGTGGCGGCGCCCGGCGACAGCCCCTGCGAGTGGGAGCCGAACACCAGCTGCTCGTCGGTCAGCGCGGTGTACTGCTGGTAGACCGGCTGCACCTGGCCAGTCGAATCGATGAAGCGCATCGGCAAACCGCTGCCGGTCAGGTAGCCATGCGCCTGCAGCGGCAACGCCGGCTGGTCGAGGGCTGGTCCCCACGAGTAGGAGGACAGGTCCATCCTCACGCCGAACCCCGGCATCGTCGCCACCGGATCGATCCAGCCGCCCCACTCAAGGGTGTGGTGGCGGACCGTCGCCCCGGGGGGGACCGGGACGAACGATTGGAACCAGGTGAGCGCGTTCGTGTAGCCCTGCGGGAAGTTGCCGGTGAGTCCGTCCTCGGTGAAGTGCGGGTGCAGGGCGACCTCGTGTCCGGCAGCCTCCCACGCGGCGATCGGCAGCGCGGCCGGATCGATGAAGCGCGACATGTAGAGAGTGACCCGCGCTCCGACGCTCTCGGCGGCGGCGAGGAGTGCGGCATACGGCCCGGGAAGGCTGGTGTGGCTGTCGCTGGTCGGGATGACGATCGTTCGGCTGGCACCCGGGAAATACCAGAGGCGGGGCAGCGGCGTCGCGTCGGCGAGCAGGTCGGTGATCACCCGGGTCAGCAGCCGCATCTGCACGTCGGCGTGGGGCACGCCCACCCGATCGAGGTCGATCGTCTGGAAGAAGATGTCGTTGGTGCGGTAGCCAGCCAGGCCGTCGCGATCGAGCCCGGCGAACGCCGGGTCGCCCTGCCGGGCATACGCGGTGCTGCGAGCCAGATCAAAGGCCCACGCCGCGGTCCGGGCCTGGCGCACCACCGCCGGCCGACCGGCCGATACGGTACGCGTGCTGTAGAGGTCGGCGACGGCGACGCCGCCGGCCGGATCGTAATGATCGGCGGGGCCTTTGAACGGCAGGGTCAGGTTCTGCAGCCCGGCGCCGGGTCCACTCTGGTCGACCAGCAGATAGCCGTCGGTGGTCGTTCCGGCCGCCGCCGCCACCCCCAGTACACCGTGGAGCTGGGCGTCGGGCCGCATCGCGACGAGCCGTCCGCCGCCGCCGACGTAGTCGGTGAAGAGCGTCGCCTGCGGAGCGGTCAAGGGCGTCTCCGCCAGCACGACCAGCGCCGCGGCGCCCAGCGTCGGGGCATCGAGCGCCGACAGCTGCACGACGGCGAAGGCGTTGATGCCCTCCGCCCGCAGGATCTCCGGCAGATAGCTGCCGAAAGGATTAGGGGCCGAGTCGTTGACGACCACGAGAATCGGCGCCGGCGACCCGCCCTGCCCACGCACCCCGCCACCCGCCGCGACCACCATGGCGAGCATCGCCGTTCCGAACACCCACTTCCGCATCTGCACCGGTCCGCTCCCTTTCGCCGATTCCCGGGAACTACGTCGATTCCGGGGGCGCGGCTCGTGAACGCAAGCAGCGTACCAAGTGATGCGAAGGCGTGCTTCCGAGGGCGAAACCCGCCACACACGGCCTCGACAGACCCACGTTTTCTGGTCTGGCGCCGTGAGTAGTCTGGTCGAAACCTGACTTCAGTCGTGAGTTCGAGGGAGATCGAGCCCGTCATCCCAGAGCGCCGCCGTTTGCAGGCACCCGACGGCTCCCCTGAGCCCCTTCCCCCTGCGCCGCGGCGCCAACCCGTAGGTGCCAGGTGTCAGCATCCTGGCGTAGCCCTCGGCCACCAGGGCGCGGTTCCCGCGGCCGGCATCGGCGCGGGAGAGCCCGGAAACGCGGGCCAGCTCACCGCGAACGGTGAGGCCGGCCGCGGCGAGAAAGGCCCGCGCCACCTCGCGCAGCGCGACGTCGCGGCTGACCCGCCGGGTCAGGGCCTCCGGGAAGCGTCCCACGGCCAGGCTCCAGATATAGGTGAACGACGGGCGATACAGGACCTCGCTCGGCACCGCCAGCATCGCCGCCTGGAGCTCGTCGATGGCGCGGGTGAACGCGGCGCGATCGCCCACGCCGGAGGCGTCGCGAAGGTCCTTGGTGGCCATCTCCCATTCCCGCCGCAGCACCCGCAGGACGGCCCGCGCCGGCGCGCTGAGCCGGGCCGGCTCGTCGCGCCGCCGCACCCCCCACAGCGCCTGGAAGTGCGGAATCAGTCGCGACGCCACGAACATGGTGCGGCCTCGCGCCAGCTTGGCGTAGTAGACCTTGCCGCGCCGCAACACGTCGTCCTTGATCGTCCAGGTGAGCGACGCTTCGTGGTCGGTCTGCACGTGACGGGGCAGCACCGCGTCGCGCCGGCCGCAGACGGCGACGAACAGCGACGGTCCCGGCCGCCGCGCGTCGGTGAGGCACGACGCGAAACCGACCTCGTCGACGAACTGCTCGGCGTCATGGGCGGTTGCGACCTGCCGCGCCGCTTCGCGGCGCCAGCAGCGGTCGCGGAATTCTTCGACGTCGGGGGGGAGCGTCGGGAGCGCACGCATCCGCCGATCATGCCAAAACCTCGGTGCCGCCGCGGTCGTCACTGGCTTGGTCCCACCGCCGTCGCGGGTGGTAGGCTCGGCACATGCCCAGCCGGCGCGACGTCCTGCGGATCGGCGCGGCGGCGATGGCTGCCGGGTGGCCGCGCCGGGCCGGCGCGCAGTCGCCGCGCCGCATCCTGCTGCTCGGCGGGACCGGGTTCCTCGGGCCGCACCTGGTCCACGCCGCGCTGGCCCGCGGGCACCGCATCACGATGCTCAATCGCGGCCGGCGCACACCCAACCAGCACGGCGCCGACTTCGCGCGGGTCGAGGCGCTGCGCGGCGACCGCTCGCAGCCCGATGCCTACGCGGCGCTGGCCGGGCGGCACTGGGACGCCGTCGTCGACACCGCCACCAACCTGCAGTGGACCCGCGAGGCGGCGGCGGCGCTCGGCGGCCGGGTCGGGCGCTACGTCTATGTCTCGTCGACCGGAGTGTTCCTGCCCTACCGCAGCGTCGACATACCCGAGGACGGGCCGGTGCCGATGGCCGACGAGCCGCCGCGCACGCCGCCGAGCTACGGCGTGCTCAAGGCGCAGTGCGAGGCGCTGGTCCGCGCCGCGTTTCCCGGTGGCGATCTCGTCGTGCGGCCGGGCTACATCGTCGGGCCGGGCGACGGATCGGATCGCTTCACGTACTGGCCGGTGCGCCTCGCCCGCGGCGGCGAGGTCCTGGTCCCCGGCCGCCCCGCCGACTTCGTGCAGTACATCGACGTCCGCGATCTGGCCGCGTGGATGGTCGCGCTCATCGAGCGGGACCTCACCGGGACCTACAACGCGGTCGGCCCGGTCTCGCCGCAGACGATGGGCGAGTTCATCACCGCCCTCCAGCCGCTGGCCCCCGCGGCGACCAGCTTCACCTGGATTGGCGACTACGCGTGGCTCAAGGCCTACCCGCTCCGGCCGCCGGCCGACGACGACACCACCGGATTGACTTATGCGATCCCCTGGGTCATGCCCGAGGGCGACGACCTCGGGCACATGCGGATCAGCAACCGCAAGGCCATCGCCGCCGGGCTGACGTGCCGGCCGCTGCCGGACACCGCCCGCGATACCCTCGCCTGGCGCCGGTCCGACGCCGTGCCCGCGGCGCTGCGCACGGAACCGCGCTACGTGCTGACTCCGCCGCAGGAGGCGGCGATGCTGGCGGCCTGGAGACAGCATCGCACAGGCTGAGCCGGTCGCTGGTTCCGCCGACGTCCAGTGCACCCACCTGCCCGCCTCGGCGCTGTAGGACGCAGGCGCCCGAACCGATAGAATCGGGGGGGCGACGTCTACGCTGCCCGCCCGTGCTCCGCCCGGTTGCCAGCGGCGGCGGTCCCGGCAGCGGCGGTCGTGTCCCCCGCCGTGCCTCCGCTCATGAACTTCGATCGCGCGTACTACGCGGACACCGACATCGCCGTCGTCGGCCTGGCCGGTCGATTTCCCGGCGCGGCGACGCCCGACGCGTTCTGGGCGAACATCGCCGGCGGCGTCGAGTCCATTCACCCCCTGGCCGACGAGGCCCTGCGCGCCGCCGGCGTCGCGGCCGACCTGCTCGAGCACCCCGCCTACGTCCGCGCCGCGGCCACCCTGGCCGATGTCGATCGGTTCGACGCCGAGTTCTTCGGCATCGACGGCGCCGAGGCGATGCTGCTCGATCCGCAGCACCGGCATCTGCTCGAATGCGCGTGGGAAGCCGTCGAGGCCGCCGGCTACGTGCCCGAGCGGCTGCCGGGCACCGTCGGCGTCTACGTCGGGTGCGGCATGGCCGGCTACCTGATGTTCAACCTGGCGGGCCACCCGGCCCTGGCGGATGCCGCCGGCCTGCTGCGCCCGCGTCATCGCGGCAGCGACAAGGACGCACTGGCTGCCCGCATCGCCGCGCACCTCGGCGTCACCGGGCCGTGCCTCGGCATCCAGACCGCGTGCTCGACCTCGCTCGTCGCCGTCCACGTCGCCGCCCAGCAGCTGCTCGCCGGCGACTGTGACGTCGCGCTGGCCGGCGGGGTCACCATCGAACTGCCGCACGGCGTCGGCTACCTTTTTAAGGACGGCGAGATCCTGTCGCCCGACGGGCACTGCCGGGCCTTCGACGCCGACGCCCGTGGCACGGTGTTCGGCAGCGGCGCCGGCATCGTCGTGCTGCGCCGCCTCGACGACGCCGTCGCCGACGGCGATCACATCCACGCCGTGGTCAAGGGCTCGGCGGTCAACAACGACGGCTCGACCAAGGTCAGCTACCTGGCGCCGAGTGTCGACGGCCAGGCCGCCGCGGTGCGCGAGGCCCTCGGCGTCGCCGGCGTCGAGATCGATCGCATCGGCCTTGTTGAGGCCCACGGCACCGGCACTCCGGTCGGCGATCCGATCGAGGTCGCGGCGCTCACCCAGGCGTTTCGCGCCAGCACCGATCGCGTCGGCTTCTGCGCGCTGGGGTCGGTCAAGACCAACATCGGCCATCTCGACACCGCCGCCGGCGTCGCCGGTCTCATCAAGGTCGTCAAGGCGCTCGAGCACCGGATGCTGCCGCCGTCGCTGCACTTTGCGCGGGCCAACCCGGCGCTCGATCTCGATCGCTCGCCGTTTGTCGTCAGCACCAGCCTCAGGCCGTGGCCGGCCCCGCCGGCGGGACCGCGCGCGGCCGCGGTCAACTCGCTCGGCGTCGGCGGCACCAATGCCCATGTCGTGCTGCAGGAGGCCCCGGCCCGATCGGCCGCGGCCGGCGCGACCGAGGCCACCGTGCTGCTCCTGTCGGCGCGCACGCCCGACGCCCTCGCTGCCGCGAGCGCGCGGCTCGCCGACTGGCTCGCCGCGCATCCCCACCTGGTGCTGGCCGACGTCGCCTGGACGCTGCACGCCGGCCGCCGGGCGTTCACCTGCCGGCGGGCGGTCCGGGCGGCCTCGGTCGCCGAGGCCGTGAGCGCCCTGCGGCGACCCGCCGCGGGCGACCCGGACCACCGCCGTGATGCCGACGCCGCAGCCGCTGACCACGATCGCGCACTGGCGGCGATCGCCGCCCGCTGGTGCGACGGCGAGGCGGTGGACGCGGTGCCGGGCGCCGCCGCCGGGCGGCGCGTGCCGCTGCCCACCTACCCGTTCGCGCGTACCAGGCACTGGGTCGAGCCGGCACCGCTCGAGTCCGTGCCGGAGCCGCCCGCCGTCGCGTCGTGACCGCCGCTCCGATGCCGACCCTCGACGGCCTGCTCATCGGCAACGGCTCACTGCTGGCCAGCTGCGGCGACGCGTTGCGCGCCGCCGGCGTGCGGATCGTCGGCGTCGTCAGCGAGGACCCGACCATCCAGCGCTGGGCGGCGGGCCACGGCCTGCCGGTCGAGCCGTTTGCCAGCGGCATCGCCGACCGGCTCGGCGCCGGCGCGGTCGACTATGTCTTCAGCATCGGCAATCTGCGGGTGCTGCCGCCGGACTGGCTGGCGCTGGCGCGCCGCCACGTCATCAACTTCCACGACGCGCTTCTGCCACGCTACGCCGGGTTGCACGCCACCACCTGGGCGCTCATCCACCGCGAGCCGTCCCACGGCATCACCTGGCACGTCGCGGTCGCCGACGTCGATCGCGGCGGCATCCTCGAGCAGGAGACCTTCGCGATCGCCGCCGACGAGACCGCCTTGACGCTGAACGCCAAGTGCTACGAGGCGGGCCATCGCGCCTTCCAGCGGCTGGTCGCCGCCCTGGTCGCCGGCACCCTCGAGCCGCGTCCGATGCCCGAGGCGGGACGGCACTACTTCGGCCGGCGCGCCCGCCCCGCCGCGGCGGGACACCTCGACTGGTCGCAGCCGCTCGACGAGCTCGACGCGCTGGTCCGCGCCCTCGACTTCGGGCCGTACGCCAACCCGCTGTGCACGCCGTGGTTCCTGGAAGACGGCGCCGTCGCCCGGGCCGACGCCGCCACCATCGCCCGCGCCCGCGCCGGCGACCGGCCCGGCGCCGAGCCGCTGCCCGCCGGTGTGGCGGCGCGGATCACCGCCCAGCACCGCGCGTGGTGCGTCGACGAACCGGCGTGGATCGCCCGGCTGCGCGCCCTGCGCCCGCTGGCGCTCGGCAGCCGCGGCGACGCGCCGTCGCCAGCGTCCGAGGTCCGGATCGCGTTCGGGGACCTGGCGCGCCACGGCGCCGCGACGCTGGCGGCGGCGTGGCTGGCCTGGTGCGTCCGGGCCTTCGACCAGACGGCGTTCGACGTCGGCTGTCGCGGCGTCGGGCTGGCGGCGGCGCTGGAGGGCCTCGAGCGGTGGTTCGAGACGCTGCCACCGCTGCGGGTGACCGTCGACCCGGCGCGCCCCTTCGTCGAGGTGACGCGCGAACTGGCCGCAGCCATCGGGGCTCACGACCGCGCCGGCAGCTTCCTGCGCGACCTGGGCCGGCGGACGCCGGACCTGCGTGCGGCGGCCGACGACGATCTCACCGGACGCCTGGCCGTAGGACTCGTGATCGACGACGGCCGCACCGGGTGGCACGACGACCGCCTCGCCCTGCGCCTGGCCGTGTCCGCCGACGGCGCCAGGGCGACGTGGCGCGGCGATCCGCGTCGCCTGCCGGCCGACCTCGACACGTTGTGCCGTCGTGCCGAGACCTTCCTGCGCGCGGCTTTCGCCGCGCCGGAGACCGCCGTGGGCGACATCCCGGTCGTCTCGGCGAACGAACGCCACCAGCTGCTCGTCGACTGGAACCGCAGCGAGCGTCCCGGGGCCGGGGCGGCGAGTGTGGTCGAGCAGTTCGAAGCCCAGGTGGCGCGCACGCCGCACCACCCGGCGCTGTCGACGTGGCGCGAGACGCGCGACTTCGCGGCCGTCAACCGCGGCGCCAATCGCCTCGCCCGGCGCCTGATGGCGCGCGGGATCGGCCGCGGCGATCTCGTCGGCCTGCACGTCGATCGCTCGGCCGACATGGTCGTCGCCGTCCTCGGCATCCTCAAGGCCGGCGCCGCCTATCTGCCGCTCGATCCGTCCTATCCCGCCGAGCGCACGGCGACGACGCTGGCCGATGCCGGCGCCGCTGCGGTCATCACCACGGCCCGCCACGCCGCGGCGCTGCCGGCCGACGTGTCCCGCCTGGATCTGGACGACGACCACACCGGTGACCCCGACGAGGGCAATCCCGCGGTCGAACGCTCCGGCGCCGACCTGGCCTACGTGATCTACACCTCCGGGTCGACCGGTGGACCCAAGGGCGTGATGCTGGAGCACGGCAACGTCACCAGCTTCTTCGCGGCGATGGACGCGCGGCTGGATCCCGGGCCACCCGGCGTCTGGCTCGCGGTGACCAGTCTGTCGTTCGACATCTCGGTGCTCGAGCTGCTCTGGACGCTGTGCCGGGGGTTCCACGTGGTGCTGCACACCGACCCGCGCGCGGCGCTCGGGGCCGGGGCGGCGGCGCCGGAGGGGCCGATCGACCTCAGCCTGTTCTACTTCGCCAGCGACGAAAGCGCCGGCGGGGCCGAGCGCTATCGGCTCCTCACCGAGGGCGCCGTGTTCGCCGACCAGCACGGTTTCGAGGCCGTGTGGACGCCCGAGCGCCATTTCCACGCCTTCGGCGGCCTCTATCCCAATCCGGCGATCACCAGCGCCGCGGTCGCCGCGCTGACCAGGCGCGTCGGCATTCGCGCCGGGTCGCTGGTGCTGCCGCTGCACCACCCGGTGCGGGCGGCCGAGGACTGGGCCCTCGTCGACAACCTCTCGAACGGCCGCGTCGGCATCGCCTTCGCGTCGGGCTGGCACCCGAACGACTTCGTGCTCGCGCCGGACAACCATGCCCGCGCCAAGCAGGTGATGTTCGACGGCCTGGCGACGATGCGCCGGCTGTGGCGCGGCGAGAGCGTGGTCCTGCCGGCGCCCGGCGGCCGCCAGGTCGAGGTCCGCACGCTGCCGCGGCCGGTGCAGCCGGAGCTGCCCTGCTGGATCACGACCGCCGGCAATCCCGAGACGTTCGCGCAGGCCGGCGCGCTCGGCGCCAACGTCCTGACCCACCTGCTCGGGCAGACCGTGGAGGAGGTGGCCGAGAAGCTGCGGGTCTATCGGACGGCGCGTCGCGAGGCCGGCCACGCCGGGCCCGGACACGTCACGCTGATGCTGCACACGTTCGTCGGCGACGACGACGACCAGGTGCGGGCGATCGTCCGCGAGCCGATGAAGCAGTACCTCGGCTCGTCGCTCAACCTGGTCAAGCAGCACGCCTGGTCGTTCCCGGCCTTCAAGGGCCGGACCCTCCGCCCCGACGCGTCCACCGACGACCTGTTCCGCGACCTGTCGCCGGCCGATCTCGACGCGCTGCTCGAGCACGCCTTCGAGCGCTATTTCCGCCACGGCGGGCTGTTCGGATCGATTGACACCTGCGTGGCCACGATCGAACGGCTGCGCGCCATCGGCGTCGACGAGATCGCCTGTCTCATCGACTTCGGCGTGCCGGCCGCGCAGGTGCTGGCGTCGCTCGCCCCGCTGGCGGCGGTGCGGGCCCGCGTGGCCGGGCCGCGCGCCGCCGCCGAGCCGCCGCTGGCCGCGCTCATCGAGCGTTTCGCGGTCACCCACTTCCAGTGCACGCCGTCGCTGGCGGCGATGCTGGTCGACCACCCCGCGTCGGTGCCGGCCCTGGGCCGCCTGCGCCACTGGCTGGTCGGCGGCGAGGCGCTGCCCGAGGCCCTGCTCGGCCGGATCCGCCAGGCCACCACGGCGCGTGTGACCAACATGTACGGCCCGACCGAGACCACCGTGTGGTCGTTGACCCACGACCTCACCGGCGACGAAACGCCGGTGCCGATCGGCACGCCGATCGCCGGCACGCGCGTCTACGTCCTCGATCCGCGCGGCCAGCTGGTGCCGCCCGGCGCCCCCGGCGAGCTCTACCTCGGCGGCCCGGGCGTGGCCCGCGGCTATCACCGCCGGCCCGATCTCACGGCCGCCCGTTTCCTGCCCGACCCGTTCGCCGGGCCGCCGGCACGGATGTATCGCACCGGCGATCGGGTCCGCTTCCGTCCCGACGGCGTCCTCGAATTCCTCGGCCGGATGGACCACCAGGTCAAACTGCGCGGGCATCGCATCGAACTCGGGGAGATCGAAGAGGCGCTCGGCGCGGTGCCGGGCGTGCGCGAGGCCGCCGTCGCGCTCCACGGCGACGGACCGACGACGCACCGGCTGATCGGCTACGTCAGTGCGGCCGCCGGCGCGGCGTTGTCCGCGGAGCGCTGCCGCGAGGCCGTGAAGGCGCGGCTGCCCGAGGTGATGGTGCCGGCGGTGGTCGTCGTGCTCGAGGCGCTGCCGAGAACGCCGAACGGCAAGATCGACCGCCGGGCGCTGCCGTCGCCCGACGCCGTCGTGGCGCGGCCGGCGGCGCCGCCGGCCGCCCCCGGCGACGACGGGCAGCGCCGGCTCGCGGCGATCTGGCGCGACGTGCTGGCGCTGCCGGCCGTCGGCATCGACGACAACTTCTTCGAGCTCGGCGGCCACTCGCTGCTGACCATGCAGGTGGCCGGCCGGATCGGCGAGGAGTTCGGCCGCACGCTGCCGATCACCGATCTGTTCCGGTTCCCGACGATTCGGACGCTGGCCCGCCATCTCGCCGGCGGCAGCGCGGCCGGCGCCGCCGCCCGGGTCGGTGACGACCGTGCCGCCGCCCGCCGTGCGGCGCGGCCGCCGCGACGAGGCGGCCCACGGTGAGCAGCGACCAGGGGCGCGGCCACGAGGTGGCCGTCGTCGGGATGGCCGGGCGCTTCCCCGGGGCCGCCGACGTCACCGCCTTCTGGGAACTGCTCCGTCACGGAAAGACCGGCGTCGTCGCCCTCGACCGGGCCGCGCTCGCTGCCGGGGAACACGCCGCATTCGCCGCCCGCCCCGACCACGTCGCCGTCGCCGCCGCTCTGGACGGCCTCGAGGCGTTCGACGCCGGGTTCTTCAGGATCGGGCCGCGGGACGCCGCGCTAATGGATCCGCAGCACCGCCACCTGCTCGAGACCGCCTGGCACGCCCTCGAACACGCCGGCTACGACCCGGCCCGGGTGCCTGGACCGGTCGGCGTCTTCACCGGCTGTGGCGCGACCACGTACCTGCCGCGCCAGCTGCTCGCCAACCAGGCGCTGATGGCCCAGCTCGGCCTCTTCTACGTGCGTCACGCCGGCAACGACAAGGACTTCCTGGCCACCCGCGTCTCCTACGCCCTCGATCTCACCGGGCCCAGCCTCTCGGTCCAGTGCGGCGGCGCGACCGGCCTCGCCGCGGTGCACCTGGCGGTGCAGAGTCTGCTGGCGCGCGAGTGCGACCTGGCCCTGGCCGGTGGCGTCACCATCGACATCCCCGCCGGCCGCGGCTATCTCGCCGGCGACGACGGCGAGTTCTCGCGGCAGGGTGTGTGCCGCCCCTTCGACAGCCGCGCCGACGGCACCGTCCCGGGCAGCGGCGCCGCCGTGGTCGTCCTGCGCCGCCTCGACGACGCCCGGCGCGACGGCGACACCATCCACGCCGTGATCGCCGGGTCGGCGACCGGCTACGTCGGGTCACCGGAGGTCGCCGCCGCCCCCCTGGCCGCGCTCATCGAGGAGGCGCTCGATCGCGCCGGCGCGTCGGCTGCCGACCTGGGGCTCGTCGCGGCGGGCACCGGCGTGCGCGCCGCCGACGGCGCCGAGCTGGCGGCGCTGGATCGGGTGTTCGCCGCCGCCGGTCAGCCGGCGCGCGCCCGCCTGGTCTCGATCGCCGGGGCCGTCGGCCACCTCGACGCCGCCGCCGGCACCGCGTCGCTCATCGCCGTCACCCAGGCCCTCGCCCACGGCGAGATCCCCCCGACAGGGGCGGCCGACACCGGCCCCGAGGCCGAGCGCCATGTGCCGGCGATGGTCGCCACCGCACGTGACGGTTGGCCGACGGGATCGGGCCCGCGGCAAGCCCTGGTCTGCGCGCCCTTCGACGGCGGCATCGCGGCGCACGTCGTCGTCACCGCCGCGTCGCCGGCGCCGTCTGCGACGCCGTCGCGGCCCTGGCAGCTGCTCACCTGGTCGGCGCGGACGCCCGAGGCGCTGGAGCGGTCGACCGACCTGATGGCCGCGGCGCTCGACGGGGCCGACGACGGCCGCCTCGCCGATGTCGCCTACACGATGGCGATCGGCCGGCGGACCTTCGACGAACGCCGGGTCGCAGTGGTGGCGTCCGCGGACGAGGCGGTGCAGGTGTTGCGCGAGCGGCAGTCCGCCGCGATGGTCACCGGTCGCGCTGCCGACGCACCGGCCATCGCCTTCGCCTTTCCCGGCGGCGGCGCGCAGTACCCCGACATGGCGCGTGGCCTGATCGAGCGGGAGCCGGTGTTCGCCGAGGCGTTCGCGCGCTGCCTGGCCGAACTCGAAGCGCTGGGCGTCTCGGGCCTCGACCGCGTGGTGTTCCCCGATCCCGATGGGCGTCAGGCGGCGGCCGACGCGCTGCGCGATCACGCCACGCTGGCGCTGCCGGCGATCTTCTCGGTCGGCTTCGCCCTGGCGCAGACGCTGCAGGCGTGGGGCATCCGCCCGGCGGCGCTCATCGGCCACAGTCTCGGCGAGTACGTCGCCGCCTGCCTGGCCGGCGTCTGGTCGCTGCCCGACGCCCTGTCGATCGTCGTGACCCGCGGCCGCCTGTTCGACGCCCTGCCGCGCGGCGCGATGGTGAGTGTCGCCGCGCCGGCCGACGCCCTGGCCGCGCACCTCGACGAGACGCTGTCGGTGGCGGCGGTGAACGGCCCGCAGAGCACGGTGATTTCGGGTGCCGACCAGGCGGTTGCCGCGCTCGAAGCGCGCCTCGCCGACGCCGGACTCGACCACCGCCGGCTGCCGATCGGCGTGGCGGCGCACTCGCGGGAACTCGAGCCGATCCTGCCGACCTTCCGCCAGGCGGTGCAGGCGATCCCGCTGCGGCCGCCCAACGTGCCGTGCATCAGCAACGTCACCGGCACCTGGCTCACCGCCGCCGAAGCGGTCGATCCCGACTATTGGGTTCGCCACCTGCGCTCGACGGTCCGCTTCGCCGACGGCGTCGCGACCCTGTTGGACGAGCCCCGGGCGATCGTCGAACTGGGACCCGGATCGCAGCTGGCGGCGCTGGTCAGGCAGCACCCGGCGGCGGCGATCGCGCCGCTGGTGACGAGCACGTTGCGGCACGCCAAGGAGACCGACGACGACCAGCGGACGCTGCTGTCCGCGGTCGGGCGGCTCTGGTCGGTCGGCGCCGCCGTGGACTGGACGGCGTTCTACGAGGGCGAGACCCGGCGACGCGTGCCCGCCCCCACCTATCCGTTCGCCCGCGGCCGCTATTGGGTCGATGCCACCCGCGGCGTGCAGACCAGCGATGGCGCCGCCGCCGCGCTGGTCCGGCCGAACGATCCCGCCCAGTGGATCGGCCACCCGACCTGGGTGGCGCGCCCGGCCGCGCCGGCCGACACCTCCGCCGCGCCTGCGGCGTGGCTGGTGCTGGCCGGCCACCATCCGCTCGGTCAGGCCCTCGCGACGGCGCTTGGTGCCGGCGGCCGCCGCGTCATCGTGGTCCGCTACGGCGAGGCGCCGGCCGCTCCGGCCACTGGCGAGTACGTCGTTCGTCCCGGAGATCTCGCCGAGTACGTCCGGGTCCTGGCCGCGTTGGACACCGCCCCGGGCCCGCTCGGCATCGTGCACACCTGGGCGCTCGATCGGTCCGCGGCCCGTGACGCCGAGGCGGCGTTCGACGCCGTGCAGGCGGTGGGCTTCGCCGGCGGGCTCCGGCTGCTGCAGGCGCTGGCGCAGACCGGACGCGACCAGGTGCGGCTGTGGTTCGTCGCCGACGGCTTCGAGTCGGTCGCGGAGGAGGTCGCGACCCGGCCCGAAGTCGCCACCCTGCGCGGCCTCGCGCTGGTCGCGCCGGCCGAGTGGCCGGGCATGCACGCCGGCACGCTCGACATCGGCGACGCGGCCGCGGCCGCCGTGCCGGTCGTCGTGCCGCGTCTGATGGCCGAACTGGCCGGCGCGACGCCGTCGCCGCGGGTGGCCTGGCGCGGTCCGACCCGGTTCGTCCACCAGGTCGAAATGGCGCCGCCGCCCGGCAGTGCGCCGTCGCCGATCGAACTGCGGCCCGGCGGCACGTATCTCATCACCGGCGGCCTCGGCGGCGTCGGCCTCGTCCACGCCCGCTATCTGGCGCGCCAGTACCGGGCCCGGCTGGTGATCGTGTCGCGGCGGCCGCCGGCGGCGTCCGCCGCCGCCGTCGCCGAGCTGGAAGCCCTCGGTGCCGAGGTGCTCGTGCTGTCGGCCGACGTCACCGACCGGGCGGCGATGCGCGCCGCGGTCGTCGCCGCGCGACAGCGCTTCGGCGTCGTCGATGCCGTGTTCCACGCCGCCGGGGTGCTCGAGCCGTCGCTGCTGGCGACCCTCGATCCGGCCGGCGCCGCCGCGGCGATGGCGGCCAAGACCCGCGGGACGCTGCTGCTCGACGACGTCTTCGCCGACGCCCCGCCGGCGCTGGTCGTGGCCTTCTCGTCGATCAGCTCGCTCGTCGGCATCCCCGGCCAGGCGGCGTATGCGGCGGCCAGCGCCTTCCTGAGCGCCTGGGCCGCGGCTCCGGCGCCGCCCGGGCAGCGGCGGCTGGCCCTGCTGTATGGACCGTGGCGCGATGCCGGGATGACGGCCCGCAACGTCGCTGCGGCGGACCCGGCCGGCGCCGGGCCGCGGCATCCCCTGCTCGGATTTCGCCAGCCGGACGTGGCCGGCGCGGTGGTGTTCGAGCGGGTGTTCCGTCCGGACGACGACTGGGTGCTCGGCGAGCACGCCGTGCGCGGCGGGCCCGCGGTGCTGCCCGGCGCCGCCGCCTTTGCGACCATCGTGGCGGCGCTGGCGGCCCGCGCCGGCACCCCGGCCGCCTCCTGCGCGATCGAGGACCTGCGGTTCGCCTCGCCGCTGGCCGTCGCCCGCGACGGCGCGGTGCCCGTGCGGGTGTCACTGGCACCGGCGGGCGCCCGGTGGCGCTACAGCGTCGAGAGCCGACCCGCCGGGCTGGGCTGGCGCGAGCACGTCACGGCCGTGGTCGAGGCGCGGGTGTCGCCCCCGCCGTCGCTCGACCTGGCTGTGCTGCGCCGCCGCTGCGGCGGTGAGCGCGGTGTGGACAGCACCGCGCCGCATCGTCACCAGGCGCAGGTGATGGAGTTCGGGCCGCGCTGGCAGTCGCGACTCGAGGTCCACTACGGCGACGACGAGGTGCTGGCCACGATCGAGGCCCCGGCGGCGACCGCGGGCGACGCCGGCCTGGCGTGGCACCCGGCGATCGTCGATCTGGCGCTCACCGCCGGCCTGGCGCTGGTACCCGCCGGCGCCGCATCATCGGACGGGCCGGGCCTGTGGGCCCCGTCCGGCTGCGACCGGGCCACGCTGTGGCGGGCGCCAGGATCGCGCCTGCTCGTGCACTCGCGGCTGCGCCGCGGCGAGTCGCCCGATCGCGTCGCGGTATTCGACGTCACCCTGTGCGACGACGCCGGCGCGGTGTACGGCGAGTTCCGCGGCTGGCGCCTGCAGGGCGTCGCGCCCGGCCGCCTGGCCGGCACGACGCCGACCGGCCGTGGCGACAGCACCCGCGACCCCGTGTCTGCACTCGCCGACGTGCACGGGATCGGCGAGGACGAGGGAGCGGTCGCGTTCGAGCGGGCGCTAGCCACCGGCGCGCGCAAGCTGGTGGTGTCGTCGCTGGACGTCGGCGCCCTGCGGGCGCACCTGGCGGCCCTGGGGTCGGGTGCCAATCCCGCCGGCGGCGGGCCGCGTCGCGACGACCTCGGCACGCCCTTCGTCGCGGCGCGCAGCGACCTCGAGCGACGGCTCGCCGAGATCTGGGCCCGCCACCTCGGCGTCGATCGCGTCGGCATCCACGACGACTTCTTCGCGCTCGGCGGCGAATCCCTGATCGGGCTGCGGGTCTTTGCCGAGATCCGCCGGACGCTCGGGGCGACAGTGCCGGTCGACGCGCTGTTCGGCGCGCCGACCGTCGCCGCGCTCGCCCAGACGCTGGTCGCCGCCGGCGCCCCGGTGGATCCGGCCGCCGGCGATCGTGCGCCGGGCTCGAGCGCGGTCGTCATCCAGGCCGGCGAGCACCGGCCGCGGCTGTTCTGCGTCCACGACCAGAACGGCTACGTGCTCCTCTATCGCGATCTGGCCCGTCACCTCGGCCAGGATCAGCCGTTCGTGGCCCTCCAGGCCGCCGGACTCGACGATCCGCGCCAGGTCGATCGCACGATCGTGGCGATGGCGACGCGCTACGTCGAGGTCGTGCGCCGGGTCCAGCCGCGCGGCCCCTATTGGCTGGCCGGGTCGTCGCTCGGTGGCATCGTGGCCTTCGAGATCGCCCGCCAGCTCACCGCCGCCGGCGACGAGGTGGCGCTGCTGGCGCTCATCGACAGCTGGACGCCGGCCAACCTGCGCAGCTGGTGGTTCGGACCGGGGGACGAGTCGGTCTGGGCGCGGGCGCGGCGGCACGTCCGCGAGCTGGTCACCGCCGGCCCGCGCCGCTATCTCGACACCCGCCTCCGCAATCGCCGCGCCTGGCACGACTACCAGCAGCGCGCCCGCAGCGAGCAGGAGCGCCAGGACGTGCTCGGGGCCCAGGCCGCCGATCATCTCGCCAGCGGCGCGCCGATGGCCCCCGAGCTCCTGACCTACTACCTGGAGCAGGTCTACGGCGAAGCCTATCGCGCCTACGACGCCGCGGCCTGGCCGGGCACCGTCACGCTGTTCCGGGCCATGGAGCGGGCCAACGAGCGCGACAACGATCCGAGCCTGGGGTGGAGCGCCGTGGCCCTCGGCGGCCTCGAGGTGATCGCCGTGCCGGGACCGCACGGCCTGATGGTCCGCGAGCCGCACGTCGCGACCCTCGCCGCGGAACTGCGCGCGGCGATCGACCGCGCGCTCGATCGGCGCGCGGCCGACGCCGGCGGCACGGTTACCGCCAGGCGCGGCCCAGAAACGCCGTGACCGCCCGTTGGTAGCCCGCCGGATCGCGCTCGAGCAGGTCGGCGTGCGCGGCGCCTGGCAGCAGCGCCAGGGTGCCGTTCCGGGCGAGGCCGGCCAGTCGGGTGGCGCCGTCGGCCGGGGCCAGCGGATCGAGACTCCCGTGGACGAACAGCAGCGGCTGGTCGAGCGTCGGCACGACGTCGTCGACCCGCACGCGACTCGGCGCCGCGCCGGTGATCCGGTCCATCGTCCACAGCACCACGCCCGCCGAGGGCATCGGTCGCCGGCCGCTGAGGCCGGTGATGACGGCCGGCGCAATGGCCGCGATGCTGACGAACGCACTCTCGGCGACGACGGCGCCGATCGCCGGCTGCGCTGCGGCGGCGCGCAGCGCGACGATCGCGCCCAGGGAGTGGCCGAGCAGGGCCAGGCGGTTGCGGTCGACGTCCGCCCGCGCGGTCAGCCAGGCGAGCGCCGGGGCGACGTCGCCGGGCTCGCGCTCGCCCAGCGTCGTGTAGTCGCCGCCGCTGGCGCCGTGGCCGCGGAGTTCCAGCGCCAGCGAGCTGATGCCGTGGCGGGCGAGCACCGCCGCCCGCGGCAGCATCGCGTCGCGGTTGGCGGTGAGGCCGTGGAGCAGGACCACGGCCGGGTGCGGCGGCGCGCCGCCGCCCGGCACGAACCAGTAGCGGAGCCGGGTGCCGTCGGTGGCCGTCAGCCAGCCGCCGCTGGTGCCGGGCGGCGCCGTCGCCGGCGGCGCATCGGCTCCGGCCGTTCGCGGTGGCTGCACCCAGGCCAGCGCCTGCGTCCGACACCGCCACCCGACGCCAACCGCGGCGGCGACGACGAGCAGTGCCAGCGTCAGGACGACCACCCGCCGCGGTCCTCGACGCCGCGACGATCCCGTCGTGGTCAGCGCCGCCGCCTCTCCTCCGCCCGGGCGCCGGCGAGGATGCCCTCCATTGCGTAGTTGCCCTCGTGGCAGGCGTACTCGTAGACGAGCGCGTCGGTGCGCTTCAGGCGGATCATGAACGTGTAGGGCGCGGTCCACGTGTCCGGGTCCTCGACCGTGATCGCCCAGTCGATGACGTCGGGGCTGACCCGGGTGTAGCGCTCGGTGAGCCGCACCGCGTTGGTCGACCCCTGGAACCCGTTGAGGTAGTTGGTGGTCTCGACGACCAGCGTGTCGCCGTCCCAGCGGCCGCGCGGGTCGCCGTGCAGCTGGCGGATCGACGACGGCAGGTGCGGCTGCCCGGTCATCGGCACGATCCGGGCGTCGTGGATCATCTCCTGCAGCAGCACCACCGTCGACGGCGACTGCACGATCTGCACGTAGCTGTTGTAGTTGGCGCCGACGCGCGGGGCGCCGTAGGAGATGCAGCGCTCCGACAGCGGGCGGTCCTCCGGACCGTCGGCCGGTCCGCGCGTCGGCACCGCGGCGCGGGCGGCGTCGCGGCGCGCCTGGGCCGCGGCGGTGAGCGGCGGGAACTGCCCGTCGGGCGGGTCGGTGATGAGTGACGTGCGGGTGTCCCACTCGCGGTCGGCCATCCAGAACTGGTTGTAGTTGCCGGTGGTCGGGTCGTAGGAGACCTGGGCGTACTCGCCGCGGTCGCGGGCGTCGAGCAGCTGCTGGACGAAGTTGCCGAAGATCGCGTCGCCGCCCTGATCGACCGACTGCGCCGCCAGCTGCTTCAGTTCCTCGAGCTCGGCCTCGGTGAGCGAGGCCTTGTCCTTCCATTGGCGCGGCCGGGTCATCGGCGTGACGCTGTTGTTCCCCCACACACCCTGGAGATCGGGGTGGCCGTCGGGCAGGCGCGGCACCTTCCAGCCGGCCGGGGCCGCGGTGGCCGCTGCCGACGGCGGGGCGGTGGCCGGCGCCGGCGTCTGGGCGTCGAGCGAGACGACGACCAGCGCACCGGCGAGGACCGGGACGGGCGCGAGCATCGCGAAGACGTGTCTCATGCGGCGTAGTGTCACCCAAGCGGTTGGCGGCGTCCAGCGGCATCCGCCCGCCGCCGGCGGGTGCTATGCTCGGCGCCGGCCGGGTCGGGCTCGCCGAACGGGCGGGCCGGACGAGCCCCGCCGAGGAGGAACCGATGTCACGACGGACGTGGTTCGCCTTCGCCGTGGCGCTGCTGGTCGCCGCCGCGGGACCGCTGCTGGCGCACCACGCGTTCTCGGCGGAGTTCGACGCCAACGCGCCGGTCACGCTGCGCGGGCCGGTGACCAAGGTCGAGTGGATCAACCCGCACGCGTGGATTCACATGGAGGTGACGCCGCCCGGCGGCAAGCCGGAGATCTGGATGGTCGAAGGCGGCACGCCGAACACCCTGCAGCGGATCGGGATCACCCGCGACTCGATCACGATCGGCACGGTGATCGTCGTCGCCGGCTACCGCGCCAAGGACGGGCGCCTGCGGGCCAACGGCCGCGACATCACGCTGCCCGACGGCCGGACGCTGTTCATGGGATCGTCGGGGACCGGCGCGCCGCGCGACGGCCGCGACCCCAACGAGCGGCCGCGCAAGAAGCCCGGTGCGTAGCGTGACGCCCATTCGCTGCGGCCTGGTGGCGGTGGCGGTGTTCGCCGCCGCGTGTGGCGGACCGGCGCCGCCGGCCGCCTACCGCGCGCCGCGCACGGCCGACGGCGTGCCGGACATCAGCGGCATCTGGCAGGCACTGAACACCGCCCACTGGAACCTCGAGACCCACACCGCGCGCCAGGGCCCGGTGTTCGCCCTGGGGGCCGCCTTCAGCATCCCGGCCGGGATCGGCGTCGTCGACGGCGGGCCGATTCCCTATCGCGCCGAGGCGCTCGCCAGGCGCGACGCCAACGCCGCCTCGTGGGCGACGCTCGACCCGGAAGTGAAGTGCTACATGCCCGGCATTCCGCGCGCCACCTACATGCCGTACCCGTTCCAGATCGTGCAGTCGGCCGACACCGTGTTGATGGCCTACGAGTTCGCCAGCGCCAGCCGCATCATCCGCATCAACAGCGAGGCGAAGAGCCCGGCGCCGGCGTGGATGGGCTGGTCGGTCGGCCGCTGGGACGGCGAGTCGCTGGTCGTCGAGGTCACCGACCAGATGGAAGAGACGTGGTTCGACCGCGCCGGGAACTACCACAGCGACGCGCTGAAAGTCACCGAGCGGTTCACGCCGATCGACGCCGTCACGCTGCAGTACCAGGCGACGGTCGACGATCCGAAGGTGTTCGAGCGGCCGTGGACGATCACCATGCCGCTGCACCGCCGCCGTGAGCCGAACATGCAGCTCATGGAGTACAAGTGCGTGGCGTTCAGCGAAGAGCTGCTCTACGGCCACCTGCGCAAGCAGCCGCGCACGCCGTGACCGGCAGCGCCGGCGCCGTGCCCGCCGCTGAACGCCTCGACCGGCCTAGGCGCCCTGCAGGCGGGCCAGTTCCGCCCGCGCCGCGGCGCGGGCCCGCGTCACCTCGGCGGATTCGTCGAGTTCGGGCTTGAGCGCCGCGATGGCGGCCTCGAGCGACTGACGCTCGACCAGCACGCGGTGCTTCAGCACGACGAACGGGATCGCGGTGTTGCGCGCGGCGTGCGCCACGGTGATGAACTGATACGCGTTGGCGAACCCCTGTGACGCCTTGCGGACATCGGTGCCGCGATTCAGCAGCAGCCGGACGTGGCGCTGCACCGGGGCCGCCGATGCCGTCGGCACGCGCTCGAGGCGCGGCGCGGCGGTGCGGACCGCGACGTCGGCGTCGGCGGTTGGCGCGGGGGGCAGCGCCGGCGGCGGGGCATCGACCACCACCGGGGTGGTCGCCCGGCTGGCGCCGACCAGCGGTCCGACCGCCAGGCCCAGCGCGAAGGCCCCGACGACGCCCAGGTAGACGAGAGCCGATCGGGTGAACGTCATAGTCCCCCTCCCATGCCGGCCGGGAGTGCAAGATGCGTGACAGCGCGCAGACCCGCCCCACGACGTGAAGTTCCGTGACCTTCGTGCCATCGGCCGGCAAGTTCTACCGTGTAGGACCTGCCTGGGCCCGGCCGACGGGGACTGACGCCAGCTCGGCCGTCGCGGACGCGTCCACGGCCCGCAGATCCCGGAGACGGGCGCACCCGGCGGGCGTCATTGCTACTTGGCGCGTCGCCTGGCGCCGATACGTCCCTCTGGAGAACCCTCAGCGACCGTGCCCGGATCGCCCGTCGCTTCGGTGGACTGCATGCGCCGGCACCCCGCGCCGGCCGGGCCCGGGCGCGTACGCCGCCTCGCCGGCGACGGAGGGCGCCGATGACCCGCCCCGCGGCGGCGCCGGTGGAGCCCGCCCGCCTGCCCTGGCACGCGCGGCTCGAAGCCCGCGTGGCGCTGGCCCTGGGACTGCTGGTGGCGGTCGCGCTCGGCGCCGTGCTGGTCGTCACCGCCGGTGTCGTCGCGGCGCAATCACGCGATCGGGTCGCCGCCGACCTGGACGTCGCCAAGACCGCGGTCTACACCCTGCTCGACCAGCGGCTCGACGCCGCCATCGACGAGGCGACGCTGGTCACGCAGCTGCCCGTGTTCCGCGCCCAGCTGGCCGGCGGCCTGCGCGATCGGGCGGCGCTCGACGCGATGAGCGAGCGCCACCGCCGGCAGATGGCGGCGGACTTCACCATCGTCGCCGCCGCCGACGGCTCGTGGCTGGGCACGGCGGGGTGGACCGACGCCAGCGGTGGCGGCCGCAACGTCGTGCGCGACGCGCAGCACGCCGCCCGCGGTGGCCGGGCCGCCGGCGCGCTCGTCCAGGACGGCCCACGGCTGTTCCTGGCGGTGGCCGTCCCGGCCCGCGACGCCGACGCGGTGGTCGGCACGCTCACCGCCGGCTACCTGCTCACCGACGAGATGACCGGCGAGCTGGCCCGGCTGGCCCGCAGCGAGCTGGCCCTGGTCGTCAACGGCGAAGTGGTGGCGACCAGCCTGGCGGCTGGCGTCGGCCGCGACGATGCCCGGTTGCGGCTGGCGACGATGGCCGCGCCAGGACTCAAGGCCGACGTCCTCGAGATGGGCGGCCGCCAGTACATCGCCGGGGTGTACCCGCTGCTCCCCGACGTGCCCGGCGGCAACGCCGGGCGCCTGCTGGTGCTCTCCGACTGGGCGTTGACGCAGCAGTTCATCGACACCCTGCGGGTGCGCTTCGCCCTGGCGGCGGTGGCCGCGCTGGTCCTCTCGCTGGTCGGTGGCGTGTTCCTCAGCCGGCATCTCAGCCGGCCGCTGCGTGACATCGCGACGGCGGCCGAGGAGATCGCCGCCGGCAACCTGGCCCTGCAGCTGCCGGTCCGTGGCACGGCGGAAGCGGCGTCGGTGGCGCGGGCCTTCAACGCGATGAGCGTCAGCCTGCGCTCGGCCCACGAGCGCCTCGTCCACGACGCCATCCACGACCACCTGACCCAGCTGCCCAACCGGGCGCTGTTCCGCGAGCGCCTCGATCGGGCCCTGACCCGCCGCGCCCGCTTCCCGAAGTACCAGTTCGCGGTGCTGTTCGTCGACCTCGACCGCTTCAAGCACGTCAACGACAGCCTCGGCCACACCGCCGGCGATCGCCTGCTGGTCGTGTTCGGCGAGCGGCTCGCCGCCGCCGTCCGCAGCGACGACGTCGTGTCGCGGATGTCCGAGGCCTCGACCTCGCCGGAGCCGACCCTGGCCCGCCTCGGCGGCGACGAGTTCGCGGTGCTGCTCGACGGCATCCGCGAGCCGCTCGACGCCGTGCGGGTCGCCAAGCGGGTGCAGCAGATGGCGATGCTGCCGCTGCCGATCGACGGCCAGGAGGTGTTCGCCACCGCGAGCATCGGCGTGGCGGTCGCCTCCGATGCCCACACGTCGGGGGAGGACATCATCCGCGACGCCGACCTGGCGATGTACCGCGCCAAGAACGCCGGCGGCGGCGGCTACTCGGTCTTCGACGCCGCGCTGCACGATGCGGCGGTGCGCCGGCTGCGACTCGAGACCGACCTGCGGCGCGCCGTCGAACGCGAGGAGTTCCGCGTCTGGTACCAGCCAATCGTGTCGCTGACCACCCGCCAGGTGACCGGCGTCGAGGCGCTGGTGCGCTGGCAGCATCCCGAGCGCGGTCTGCTCGGCCCCGGTGAGTTCCTCGAGATCGCCGAGGAGGTCGGCCTCATCGCCCAGATCGACGAGTGGGTGCTCAAGGAAGCCTGTCTGCAGGCCCGCGAGTGGCTGCGTGTCGGCACCTTCACGCCGCAGACCACCGTCAGCGTCAACCTGTCGGCCAGGGCGTTCGCCCAGGAGACGCTGGTCAAGCACGTCGAGGACATCCTGCGCGACACCGGCTGCCCGGCCACCAGCCTGCGCCTCGAGATCACCGAGAGCGCCGCCATCAAGGACGCCGCCCGGGCCCGCGCGGTGCTCGCCAGCCTGCGCACCCTCGGCGTGCGCATCAGCCTCGACGATTTCGGCACCGGCTACAGTTCGCTGAGCTACCTGCAGTCGTTGCCGCTCGACACCCTCAAGATCGACCGCTCGTTCGTCGCCGGCATCGGCACCGACGAGGACAAGGGCGAGATCGTCAAGCTCATCGTCGGCCTGGCGCTGACCCTGCGCCTCGAGATCGTCGCCGAGGGCATCGAGACCGCCGCCCACGTCGAGTACCTGCGCGCCCTCGGCTGCCAGTGCGGGCAGGGCTATTTCTTCGCCAAGCCGGCCGAGGCCGGCGGCCGGCCGCCGGCGGCCGGCGCGCGTCCGGCGGCGCGCCTCGCGGTGTGAGCCGACATTCCGGCGACAAACCGTAGACATCTTCTTGCTTGACACCTCGCCGGCCGCGGCGGCTATTGTCCGCCCAGAGGCGCGCCGTCCCCGGTCGAGGCGGCGGGGCGCAGGGGGGACTCATGCGAACGCTCCTGACTGCCGTGATCGTGTCCAGTCTGGCGGTGCTGCCGTCGGCCGCCGCCGCCCAGGCGACGTCGAGCGCCGAACCGTTCGCGGTCGGCACCTTCGCCTTCGACGGCCGCGAAGGCATCGGCCTCGTGCTGCGCCAGCAGCTGGTCGTCGAACTCGACGCCGCCAACCACAATCTGCAGCTCGAGCCCGGCGTGGCGCGGATGGCGATGCCCGAGGACATGCGGCAGCTCATCGGCCTCTACGAATACGGGCTGAAGAACCGGATCTACGAGATCGTCAACCACCTGGTGGCGACCAGGCAGCTCGACGGCCAGCGCCCCGGCTTCGTCCACCAGGTGAACGCGGTGCGCACGCTGGCGCCGATCCGTTATCCGGGGAAGATCCTGAACGCCGCCGGCAACTTCTATACCCACACCTGCGAAGGCTGCACGCCGCAGCAGCAGGCCGAGAACGACAAGAAGATCCGCGCCAACCGCGGCGTGCCCTACCTGTTCCTGAAGCCCAGCGAGGGCGCGGTCATCGGCAACGGCCACGAGATCGTCATCCCGCCCGGCCGCGACCGCATCGACTGGGAGATCGAGTTCGGGACCGTGATCGGCAAGCCGGCGCGCTACGTCTCGGCCAACCGCGCCCAGGACTACGTGTTCGGCTACACCGTGACCATCGACATGTCGGACCGCGGCGGCCGGCCCGGCACCCGCTCGTCGGACTGGTTCGTCGGCAAGGGCCACGAGACGTTCGCGCCGATGGGGCCGTGGATCGTCCCCAAGGAGTTCTACGGCGACCCGATGAAGCGCCTGCACCAGCAGCTGTCGATCGACGGCGTGAAGGTGCAGGAGGCCAAGGCCGGCGACATGATCCACAACATCTGGGAGCTGATCGAGTACGGGTCGTCGATCATCACGCTCTACCCGGGTGACGTGATCAACAGCGGCACCACCGGCGGCACCTCGTCGGGCGCGTTCAAGCGCGGCACCCGCGAGGGCTATCTGAAGCCCGGCGAGACCATCGAGGCGACCATCGAGGGCATCGGCACCCTGCGCCACCCGGTGGTGGCCGGCAAGCCGCTGCCCACCGACCTCACCGGCTCGCAGCTGCCCGCGGTCGGCACCTACCGGCCGGCCGGCAGCCCGCCGCCGCCGCCGCAGTAGGCCGGCGCCGTGACGACCACCCGCCCGCGCCGCGTGGCGTCCGGCCTCGCGGTGCGGGTGCTGGCGGCGGCGGTGCTGACCCTGGCGCCGCAGCCGCTCGCCGCCGAGCTCGTCCGCGTCGACGTCCGCAGCCGCAGCGACGTGCTCGGCGGCCAGGCATTCGGGACGGTCGGCGCCTATGAGAAGGTGTGGGGGACGGCACACTTCGCCCTCGACCCGGCCCATCCGCGCAACCGCGGCATCGCCGACCTGTCGCTCGCCCCACGTGGGGCGGACGGCCGCGTCCACTTCACGGCCGACCTCTTCGTCCTCAGGCCCAAGGACCCGGCCCGTGGCAACGGCGTGGTGTTCTTCGACGTCGTCAACCGCGGCCGCTTCCGCCTGCTCAGCACGTTCAGCCACGCCGCCGCCGCCGACGACCCGACCGAGCCGGCGCACTTCGGCGACGGGTCGCTGCTGGCCGCCGGCTACACGCTGGTCGCCGTCGGCTGGCAGTTCGACGTCCCCGACGAGCTCATCGGCGTGCAGGCGCCGGTGCCGACCGAGAACGGCCGGCCGGTGCGCGGCTGGCTGCGCGAGTGGTTCGTGCCCGATCGCGTCATGGCGTCGTTCCCCTGGACCGGCGGCAACACCACGAAGGGCTACCTGCCGATCGACCTCGACGATCCCGAGTACCGCCTGACGGCGCGCGAAGGCATGTTCGCGGCGCGGCGGCTCGTTCCCCGAGACCGCTGGCGGTTCGGCCGCGACGTCGACGGCCGCTTCGTCGCCGACCCCGAGCACCTGACGCTCGACGGCGGCTTCCAGCCCGGCGTGACCTACGAGCTGGCCTACCAGTCGCAGAACCCGCCGGTGGCCGGCGTCGGCCTGGCCGCGGTGCGCGACACGGCGTCGGCGATGAAGTACCAGGCCGGCTTCCTCGCGTCGGGACGCCTCGCCTATCTGTACGGCGTCTCGCAGACCGGCCGCACCCTGCGCCAGCTGATCTACGAGGGCTTCACCATCGACGAACAGGGCCGCAAGGTGGTGGACGCCGCGTTCATCAAGACCGGCGGTGCCAGCATCGGCCGCTTCAACGAGCGCTTCGCGCTGGTGAACTCGCTCGGCGTCTTCACCGAGACCCGGTTTCCGTTCCAGTACCAGACGACGGTGGACCCGGTGACCGGGCGGCGCGACGGGCTCGGGGCGAAGATTCCCGCCGGGCTCGAGCCGAAGATCTTCACCTTCGACACCGGCTCCGAGTACTGGGACAAGGGCCGGCTCGGCGCCCTCCGTCATGCCTCGATCGACGGCACCACCGACCTCCCCGACGCGCCGAACGTGCGCGTCTACTACGTGGCCGGGTCGCAGCACGGCGCCGGCCGGGTGCCGGCCCGCGACACCGGCGGCCAGGTGCCCGCCAACCCGCTCGACTACGGCTGGACCGAACGGGCGCTGATGGAGGCGCTCGACGCCTGGACGCGTCTCGGCGTCGAGCCGCCGCCCAGCCGCCACCCGCGCCTCGCCGACAAGACGATGGTGGCGCACCACGAGCTGAGGTTCCCCGACGTGCCCGGCATCCAGTGGCCGACCCAGGTGCCGGGCGGCTACCGCTGGGACGTCGACACCGAGGTGTCGCCGATGCCGTTCCTGCTCTCGCAGGTCGACGCCGATGGCAACGAGATCGGCGGCATCCGGCTGCCCGAGCAGGCCGTGCCGCTCGGGACCATGACCGGCTGGCTGTTCCGCAGTCCGCGGCTCGGCGCACCGCACACGCTGATGGTCAACGCCGGCGGCTACATCCCGTTTGCGACGACCCGGGCGGAGCGGGAGCAGCGCGGCGACCCGCGCCGGTCGATGGAAGAGCGCTACGCCGGCCGCGCCGACTACCTGGCGAAGATCGATGCCGTCGCCGCCGCGCTGGCCCGCGAGCGCTACGTCCTCGAGCGCGACCTGGTGGCCATCCGCGACGCCGCGGCGCGCCACTGGGACTGGCGCATGGCGGGGACGGCGACGGCCGCGAAGTAGGGGCGCCAGCCCGCGGCGTTCGCCGCGTCGCCCGCCGTATAATCCGCGACGGCGCGCCACCCGGTGCTGGCGCCGGAACGGGGGACGGCATGGGTGTGAATCGTCGTGAGTTCGTCAAGGCGTCGACGCTGGCCGCCGTCGTCGGCGCGCTGCCGGCGGCCGCGGCCGCGCAACCGGCCGCCCCGCCGCCGGCGCCGGCGGTGTTCACGCCGCTGCGCCGCAACGTCGGCATCTTCAACCAGCGCGGCGGGACGATCGGCTGGCTGGTGACGCCCGACGGCCTGCTGGTGGTCGACAGCCAGTTCGCCGACACCGCGCCCAATCTGCTGGCCGGGCTGAAGGAACGCAGCCCGCGCCAGATCGACGTGCTCGTCAACAGTCATCACCACCCCGATCACACCGGCGGCAACGGCGTCCTGCGCCCGGCGGCCACGCGGATCGTCGCCCACGTCCGCTCGGCCGAGAACCAGAAGGCGCAGGCGGAGCGGATGAAGGCGGCGACGACGCTGCCCGACGTCACGTTCGCCGAGACGTGGAGCCAGACCATCGGTGACGAGACCGTGCGCGCCCGCCACTGGGGCCCGGCCCACACCGGCGGCGACGTCTCGATCCACTTCGAGCAGGCCAACATCGTCCACCTCGGCGACCTGCTCAACAACCGCGGCTATCCGAACGTCGACGCGCCGGCCGGGGCCTCGGTGCACGGCTGGATGCTGGTGCTCGAGAAGATGGCGGCGGCGTTCCCCGCCGACGCGCTCTACGTCTTCGGCCACGCCGAGGCCGGCCATCCGTTCATCGGCACCCGCTCCGACCTGCTCTACCAGCGCGACTACTTCACGGCGGTCGTCGAGATGGCGCGAGCGGCCCGCACGCAGGGCAAGGCCAAGGAGGACCTGGCCAAGGTCGAGGTGCTGCCCAAGTTCGAGCACTTCGGCGGCCAGAAGCCGCGCCTCGGTCTGGCGCTCACCATCGCCTACGACGAGCTGGCGAAGATGGGCTGATCCGCCGCGGGGCTGCCGGCCCGCCCGAACGGAGACGCGGCTCAGCGCAGCCTGGCCACGTAGGCCTTGGCCAGTTCGATCAGCGGGCGCCTGGCGGCGGCGATGCCGCCGTCGGCGTCGGCCTGCAGGGTCAGGATGCGCGGCCCGACTTTGACCACCAGTTCGGCGTAGCGGTCGCGGTTGTTGCGGAACCAGGCCTCGTCGCCGACCCCGGCGACGGCCTCCTGGGCGCCCGCCGTGCGGAAGGTCGCGAAGAAGCCGGGCGTGTAGGGCAGGACCTGCACGTGCACGGTGGGGAAGCTGCAACTCGACCCCGCCTGGCCGATCGGCTCCTCCTCCAGCGGCATCAGGTCGAACATCGCTTCCCAGGGCAGATGCCGCTTGACCTCCTCCTTGGGGAGGAGGGTGCACACGGCCAGCCGCGGCGGCGGGTTCTGTTCCGCCGCGACGCCCGGCGTGATCGACAGCAACGTGAGCGCGGCGACCATCGCCGTCACACCTACGGACCGGACGAGCATCGCAGGCTCCTTCCGGACGACCGAGTCCGGGCCCGCTGATTGTCTGCGGGACGGCCCGCCCGCGGCGCTCGCGACCCGGCTCGGGCGGCCGCTCCGTCCCGACGGGTCGTGGCCTACGATAGGCGCATGACGATGTCGCCCCCGGCGGCCGGCCTGACCGTCGCGCTCGCCATGTCGGCGGCGCTGGCGGCCGGGTGTGGCGACCGCGGGCCGTCGCTGGCCGATCGGGCCGCCGCCGCCCGCCGCGACCAGGAAGCCGCCGATGCCCGCACCCGCGAGGCGACACGGGCGCGACTCGACGCCGAGCGGCTCGCCGCGTCGTGGCGCTATCAGGAAGCCACCGTCGGCGGCGGCGCCCAGCTGACCGCCGCCATCCTCTCCGCCGACGGCGTGGACGCCGATGGTCAGGGCCCCCGGCCGGTGCAGCTGGTGTTTCGCGACCACGAGAGATGGGGGCGGAGCAGCTACCTCGTGCTGCAGGGCGGCGACTTCGCCTGCCGGCCGCGCTGCACGGTGACGGTGAGCGCCGACGACGCGCCGCCGCGGCCGATGGCGGCGCGGCGTCCGCCGACCGACGAGGCGATTGCCATGTTCATCGAGGACGCGGCGGCGCTGTGGCAGCTGACCGGCGGTGCGGCGCGGCTGTCGGTCGTGTTCCCGGTCGCGGCCGGCGGCACGCGCACGGCGGTGTTCGAGGTCGGCGGCCTCGACGCCGCGAAGATGCCGGGGTGGTAGCCGGGCCCGACCGCGCGTCCGCATGCCCCGCATCGTCCGCTTCGACGTCCTGGCCGTGGACCTGCCGTTCCGCCTGGCGTTCACCCACGCCGCAGCCAGCCGGTCGGTGTCCGGCAGCGTCTTCCTGCGCGCCGAGACCGAGACCGGCGTGGTGGGGTTCGGCGAGTGCCTGCCGCGCGCCTACGTCACCGGCGAGACCGTCGCCAGCGTCGTCGATCTGCTCACCGGCCGCATCCTGCCCCGCCTGGTCGACCGCCAGTTCGCGTCGCTGGCCGAGGTCGTGGCGTTTCTCGACGGCTGCGACGGCAAGGCGCCTCCAGCGTGGGTGGCCGACGAGGTGCCGCAGTCGGCGGCGTGGGCGGCGGTCGACCTGGCGCTGCTCGATGCGGTCGGCAAGGCCACCGGCGTGCCGGTGCGCCTGAACGCCGAGTGCCGTCTGCCGCCCGGCCTCCGCTACAGCGCCGTGCAGTCGTCGCGGACCGGGCGGGCGCTGTGGCGCCGCCTGCTGAAGTACCGCCTGCTCGGATTCCGGCAGGTGAAGCTGAAGCTGGAGCGCGACGGCTTCGTGGACGAGGTGCGATCGGGATGGCCGCTGGTCGGCCGGCTCGCCGACGTGCGCGTGGACGCCAACATGGCCTGGAGCGGGGCGCAGGCGCTCGTCGCCGTGCGGTGGCTGGCCGCGCACGGCATCCACGTCGTCGAGCAGCCGGTCGCCGCCGCCGACCTGGCGACGATGGCGCGCCTCGAGCGCGAGCCCGGCGTCACCGTGATGGCCGACGAGAGCCTGCACGATCGTGCCTCGCTCGAGCGGCTCGTCGCCGAGCGGGCCTGTTCGGCGGTCAACGTCCGCATCTCCAAGTGCGGCGGGCTGGTGGCGGCCTACCGCCGCTGCTGCCAGGCGCTCGATGCCGGGCTGCTCCTCCAGGTCGGCTGCCAGGTGGGCGAGTCGTCGCTGTCGTCGGCGGCGCAGCTGCTGCTCGTCACCGCGGTTCAGCGGGTGCGCTACGCCGAAGGCTGTTTCGGCCTGCACCTGCTCGAGCGCGACCCGGCCACCCCGGTGCTGCAGTTCGGCTACGGCGGGCAGCCGCCGCCACTGCCGACCGCTCCCGGCCTTGGCGTGGTGATGGCCGACGCGGTGCTTCGTCGGGCCGCGGTGCGGACCGCGACCGTGCCGGTGTCGTCCCTCGGGTGAGCCGGACGCCATGTCGCTGCTGGTGCGGGCCTACTTCCACGCCCTGGGCGGCCGGGCGCTCCACGGCTTCCGCCGCTGCTGCGAGCGGCCGGTCGAGGCCCAGCACCGGGTGCTCACCGGCATCCTGCGCGCCAACGCGGCGTCGGTCTACGGCACCGCCCACGGCTTCGAGCGGATCGACTCGTACGCGGCGTTTCGTGACCGCGTGCCGATCAACGCCTACGACGACCTGAAGCCGTACATCGACGCGGCGCTGCACGGCGCCCGGGGTCAGCTGACGACGGACGATCCGGTGCTGTTTGCCACCACCAGCGGGACGACCGGCGCCCCGAAGTACATCCCGGTCACCGCGACCAGCCGCCGCACCAAGGCGCAGCTGATGCGGGTGTGGCTGTCGGCGCTGCACCGCGATCATCCCGGCAGTTTCTCGGGCCGGATCCTGACCCTGGTCAGTCCCGAAGTCGAAGGCCGCTCGCCGGCCGGCATCCCCTACGGCGCCGAGTCGGGTCACGGCTACCGGGCCGCCCCGGCGGCCCTGCAGTCCCTGTACGCGGTGCCCTACGCGGTGTTCGAGATCGCCGACTACGACGCGAAGTACTACACGCTGCTGCGGCTCGGCGCCGCCACCTCGATCACGTTGCTCTTCACCGTCAATCCCAGCACGGTGCTGCTGCTGGCCGATCGGCTCGGCCGCCACACCGAGGCGATCATCCGCGACGTGCGCGACGGCACGCTGAGCGCGGCGGCCGACGTCGAGCCGGACATCCGCGCCGAGATCGAAGCTCGTCTCGCCCCCGATCCCGCCCGGGCGCGCTTCCTCGAGCGGGCGGCCGCTGCCCGCGGCGGCCGGCTGGCACCGGCCGAGGTGTGGCCCGACCTGGCCGCCATCGGCACCTGGAAGGGCGGCAACGTCGGCGCCTACGTGGCCCGCTTCCCCGAGTACTTCCGCGAGGACGTCGCGGTGCGCGACGTCGGCTACTACGCCAGCGAGGTGCGCGGCTCGGTCCCGCTCTCCGACGACGGGCCGGCGGGCCCGCTGGCGGTCGGCACCAACTTCTACGAGTTCCATCCCGCCGACGCCGCCGACCCGCCCGGGCCGGCCGACCTGCTGACCGTCGCCGACCTGGACGCCGGTCGTCAGTACTACGTCTACGTCACCACCGACGCCGGCCTCTACCGCTACACGATGCACGACATCGTCGCCGTCGAGGGCTTCCATCACCGCACGCCGTCGATCCGCTTCGTGCAGAAGGGCAAGGGCGTCACCTCGTTCACCGGCGAGAAGCTCTACGAATCCCAGGTCCTCGCCGCCGTGGCGCGCGGACTGGCCGGCTACGGCGCGCCGTTCGAGTTCATCGCCGCGCTCGGCGAGATGGTGGACGGCACGCCGCGCTATGCCTTCCTCGTCGAGTTCGCCGTGCCGCCGACGCCGGCCGAGGCGTCGGCCCGCCTGCGGCGGGTGGAGGACGCCCTGCGCGACCTGAATGTCGAATACGCCGGCAAGCGCGACTCCTACCGGCTGCGCCCGCCGGTGCTGCGGGCGATCGCCGCCGGGGAGTTCGAACGCTACCGGATGCGCGAGGTGGCCAGGGGCCGCGAGGACGGCCAGTTCAAGATCGTGCGGCTCACCACCGACGCCGGGTTCGGCGCCGAGTTCGCCGCCACGGCCGACTACGGGCTCGACGCCGCTCCCTGACCGGCAGGGGCGAGGTCAAGGCTCGTAGGTCGCGGTGGCCTTGCCGAGCAGGTACTTGTCCATGTAGCCGACGATGTGCTGCAGGCGTTCGATGCGGTGCCACGGCGCGCCCGAGCGCGACAGCTCGTGGTTCTCGTCGGGGAAGCGCACCATCACCGTCGGCTTCTTCAGGTATTTCAGCGCCCGGAACAGCTGTTCGCCGCCGGCCGCCGGCGGCGTGCGCCAATCCTCGTCGCCGAGGATGAACATCAGCGGCGTCTGGATGTTCTTCACGTGGGTGATCGGCGAGCGCCGGGCGAAGTCGGCGGGGTCCTCGAACGGCGCGGCGCGGAACCACGTCGGGTTGAAGAGCCAGAAGTCGGCGGTGTACCAGAACGTGGTCCAGTCGGCGATGTCGCGCTGGGACACCGCGGCCTTGAAGCGGGCGGTCTGGGTCACCACCCAGTTGGTCAGCAGGCCGCCGCCGCTGCCGCCGGTGACGCCCATCCGGTCGGCGTCGACGTAGCCTCGCTTCAGCAGCTCGTCCACGCCGGCCATCAGGTCCCTGTAGTCGTCGCCCGGGTAGTGGAACTGGATGACGTTGCCGAAGTCCTGGCCGTAGTTCGAGCTGCCACGCGGGTTGGTGAAGAGCACGACGTAGCCCCTGGCCGCCATCCACTGGAACTCGTGGGTGAAGGTGTGGCCGTAGGCCGAGTGCGGTCCGCCGTGGATCTCGAGGATGAGCGGGTACCTGCGCGAGGCGTCGAAACCGGGTGGCTTGAGGATCCAGCCCTGGATTCGAGTGCCGTCGACGCTCGTGTACCAGAGCTCCTCGGGCTCGGACAGCGTCAGCTGCCCGAACAGCGCGTCGTTGAACGCGGTGAGCTTCCGGGTCGTGCCGGTCGCGGCCTCGACGAGGTGGAGATCGCCCAGCACGGTCTGGGAGGACACCACGGCGGCGAACCGCTGCCCGCGGGCGTCGGCCGTGTAGGCCATCAGGTCGTGGTGGCCGGTCGTGACGGCCTCGACTGCGCCGCTGGCGGCGTCAATCCGCTTGAGATTGGCGTCGCCCTGCTCGCCGACCTTGACGTAGAGGCTGCGGCCGTCGGCGCTCCACACCGGGCCCGACGGCGCGCCGCCGCGCGGCGCCCGCTGGTCGCCGCCGACCCCGCCGTCGATGTCGAAGTCGTAGGTCGCGGTCAGATTGCGCGGGGTACCGGACGGCAGGTCCATCACCCACAAGTCCGACTGGCTGTAGGAGCGGACCGGGGTGCCGGCCAGCGTGCCGACAAACGCCAGGCGGGTGCCGTCCGGCGAGACGGCGTAGTCGCCGATGGTGCCGGCGATGCTCGCCACCGTCACGACGTCGCCGCCGGCCGCCGGCACCGCATATAGATCGCTGTCGGGCGGGTGGTAGTACGGCTCCTTGACGCGGGTCGAGACGAACGTCAGCCGGGCGCCGTCGGCGCTCCACTGCACGTTGCCCTCGGCGAACTCGCCGGTCGTGACCGGCCGGGGCGTCGCCGGCGGGCCGGCGGCATCGGCGACGGCCACCGTCCAGATGTGCGACGGCCGGTCGGGATCGACGTAGCCGAAGTCGGCGACGCCGTTGGCGCGATACACGGCGCTGGTCACCACGCGCACGTCGCTCTGGCGCGGACGGTCGCGCCGCTCGTCCTTGGCGAAATCGTCGGGACGCGCGCTGGACGAGAACGCGAGGGTGCGTCCGTCGGGCGACCACACCGGGTTGGCGGCGCCGCGCGGCATGGCGGTGACCGCCCGGGCCTCGCCGCCGTCCATCGCCAGCACGTGGATCTGCGGCGCCGGGCGCCCGTCCTTCTCCACCGGCCGCACGAAGGCGATGCGCCGGCCGTCCGGCGACCACCGCGGCGCGCTGTCGCGGGTGCCGGTGGTCAGCTGGCGCGGCGGCTCGGCGCCGTCGCTGCGCGCCAGCCACAGGCTGGTGTCGTACTGATCCTGCGTCTCGTCGACGACGACGCGCACGAAGACGATCCTCGAGCCGTCGGGTGAGATCTGCGGGTCGGCGACCCACACGAACTGGAGCAGGTCCTGTTCGGTGATGCCGCGCCGCTGCGCCTGCAGCGGTGCGGTGGCCGAGCTCAGGAGGGCGACGCAGGCGGCGAAGCGAAGGAGTCGGGATGTCGTCATCGGTTCAGCTCCGGCGGCGGGCGACCATGTTACTCCCGCGCCGGGAACCACCGCCGCGGCCGGCCGGCCGCTGGTGCGATACTCTGCCGCGGTGCCACGCCCTGCCGCCCCGATCGCCCGCATCCGTGCCTTTCAGATCGACCTGCCGCTCAAGGAGGGCCGCTACGCGTGGTCGGGCGGCAATGCCGTGGAGGTGTTCGACGCCACCGTCGTCGCCATCGACACCACCGACGGCCTGACCGGCTGGGGCGAGATCTGCCCGCTGGGACCGGCCTATCTGCCCGCCTATGCAGCCGGGGCCCGGGCCGGGCTGGCGGAACTCGCTCCCCAGCTCATCGGCCTCGACGCCTGCGCCGTCGGCGTCGTCAACGCCCGCATGGACGCGGCGCTGCGCGGCCATCCCTACGTGAAGTCGGCGCTCGACATGGCCTGCTGGGACCTGACCGGCAAAGTGTCCGGCCTGCCGGTGGCGACGCTGCTCGGCGGCGCCGACGGCGACGAGGTCGAGCTCTACCGGGCGATCTCGCAGGACACCCCGGCGGCGATGGCTCGGGCGGTCAGGCGCTACCGGCGCGACGGCTACCGCAAGTTCCAGCTGAAGGTCGGCGGCGATCCCGACGTCGACATCGCGCGCATCCACGCCGCCGCCGCCGTGCTGTCGCCCGGCGACGTCCTGGTCGCCGACGCCAACACCGGCTGGACCCAGCACCAGGCGCTGCGCGTCGCTGCCGCCGTGGCCGGCGTCGACGTCTACCTCGAGCAGCCCTGCGCCACCTACGAGGAGTGCCTGGTGGTGCGCCGCCACACCAACCTTCCCTTCGTGCTCGACGAGGTCATCGACCGCCTCGACACGGTGACGCGGGCGGCCGCCGACGGCGCCGCCGACGTCGTCAACCTCAAGATCTCCAAGGTCGGGGGGCTGACCAGGGCGCGGCAGATCCGCGATCTCTGCGTCTCGCTCGGCATGGCGCTCACCATAGAGGACACCTGGGGCGGCGACATCGTCACCGCGGCGATCGCCCACCTGGCGCACTCGACCCCGCAGCGCTACCGGTTCTCGTCGACCGACTTCAACTCGTACGGCACGGTGACGTTCGCCGACGGCGCGCCGCGCCGCGTCAACGGCCGGATGGCGTCGTCGACGGCGCCTGGCCTCGGCATCTCGCCGCGGATGAAGGCGCTCGGACGACCGGTCCTCGACGTGCGGTGAGCTGCGGCCGCCGACCCTCCACGGAGCTCCCATGACACGGATGGCGTTCTCGGTCTTCCTCGCGGTCGTCTCCCTGGCGCTGGTGCGCGCCCAGGAGACGCCGCCGTTCCAGAGCGACTTCCCGGCCGAGGAGTTCGCCGCGCGCCGCGGCCGGGTGCTCGACGCCATCGGCGCCGACGCCGTGGCGCTGGTGCCGGGCGCCCCGGGTGTCGACGGCTTCAAGGTGTTCCGCCAGTCGAACGAGTTCTACTACCTGACCGGGCTCGAGACGCCGCACGCCTACCTGGTGCTCGACGGCCGCACCCGCCGCAGCACGCTGTATCTCGCCCACCGCAATCCCGCGCTCGAGCGCAGCACCGGCGCGATGTGGTCGGCCGAGGACGCCGACGCCGTCACCCGCCTGACCGGTGTCGACGCCGTGGCGCCGGTCGAACTGCTGTCGCGCCAGACCTTCACCGCCACGCTGCTGCGGCCGCCGCGGCCGCTGCTCTACGTGCCGTTCAGCCCGGCCGAGGGCGAGGCGCAGAGCCGCGACGAACGGCTCGCGCACCAGGCCGGCGTCGCCGCCGACCCGTGGGACGGACGCCCGTCGCGCGAGGCGCACTTCCGCCGCCTGCTCGCCGACCGCTACCCGGCGCTCGAGCAGCGCGACCTGACGCCGATCCTCGACACGCTGCGCGCCACCAAGAGCCGGCGCGAGATCGCGCTCATCCGCCAGGCGTCGGTGCTGGCCGGACTGGGACTGCTCGAGGCGATGAAGAGCACGCGGCCGGGGGTCCGCGAATACGAAGTGGCGGCGGCGGCGCGGTTCATTTTCCTCGCCAACGGCGCCCGCTTCGAAGGCTACAACCCGATCGCCGGCGGCGGCACCAATGCCTGGATGGGGCACTACTCGCGCAACCTCGACGTCCTGACCGCCGGCGACATGGTGCTGATGGACTACGCCCCCGACCTGCGCTACTACACGAGCGACGTGACGCGGATGTGGCCGGTGAGCGGCACCCACAGCGCGGCCCAGCGCACCCTCGCCACGTTCATCCTCGAGTACCGCGCGGCGTTCTTCCGCCACATCCGGGCCGGCGTCACCCCGGAGGAGGTCCTGGTCCGCGCCCGACAGGACATGGAGCCGGTGCTGGCGGCGACCCGCTTCGCCTCCGAGGCGCATCGCCGGGCGGCGGCCGAGATGCTGAGCTTCCGCGGGCACCTGCAGCACCCGGTCGGCATGACGGTGCACGATCCCGGCGCCATCTGGGGCCAGCCGTTCCACGACGGCCAGGTGTTCACCGTCGATCCGATGATGTGGATTCCCGACGAGAAGCTCTACGTCCGCATGGAAGACACGATTCTCGTCACCGCCGACGGCATCGAGAACTTCACCGCCTTCCTCGCCAGCACGCCCGACGAGATCGAGGCGGTGATGAAGGCCGACGGTCTCCTGACGCGCGTCGCCCGTCCGCGCTGACGGGCGTGGTCCGCCACCTCACCGCCGCTCGCCGAACGTCGCTTCCATCAGCACGACGTGGTGGGGATCGAGCTCGACGCGGACGGGCCGCGTCGTCACCGGGAGCTCGAACTCGTGCGAGGACGAGGACAGTTCCACCGTGGTGACGGCCGGGGTCGCCGAGCCCGCGGCGTAGACCGCCACCTGCAGGGGCATCACGAAGAGGCGCGCCGCGTCGCGCTGCGTGAGCCGGACGACGACCCGGCCGGCGTCGGCACGGTAGCTCCAGTCGCCGGTCAGGCGGACCAGGCCGCCGCGGGTGAGCCACTGGTCGAAGAACGGCCGCAGGTCGCGACCCGAGGCCCGCTCCATCTCGGCCCGGAAGTCGGCGGTGGTCGCATGTCCGTTGCGGTGCGCGCGATAGTAGCTGCGGATGCCGGCCCAGAAGGCCTCGTCGCCGACCAGTCCGCGGAGCATGTGCAGGACCCACGAGCCCTTCTGGTAGATCTGGCTGGTGGTCACCGCCGCCATGTCGTCGAGGTTGTCGTGGACGATACGGTAGTCGGGAAACTCCTGGTCGAAGGCCAGCACGCGCTGCCGGCTGTCCTCGAGGCCGCGCAGGAACTCGTCGCGTCCGTACCGATGCTCGATGAACAGCAGCGTGAAGTAGGTGGCGAATCCTTCGCTGAGCCACACGTCGTCCCAGTCGGACTCGGTCACGGCGTTGCCGAACCACTGGTGCGCGATCTCGTGGATCACGACGTTGCGCCAGCGCACGCTGCGATCGCCGGTGACCGACGACTCGCTGTAGAAGATCGCGCTGGCCGCCTCCATGCCGCCGCTGACGCTGTTGGACTGCACGTTGGCGAGCTTCTCGTAGGCGTAGGGGCCGATGCGGGCACTGTAGTACTCGAGGGCGTCGCGGGTCGGCACGGCGAAGTCGTGGAAGCCGGCGTCGCGATCCCGGGCGTAGACCCAGGTCTGGATGGCCTTGCCGTCGAAGGTGCCGACGTGCTGGACGGCGAAGCGGGCGACGCCGAGCACGTACAGCCAGGGCGCGATCGGCACCGACTGGTGCCAGTGGGTGCGCCGCCGTCCGCCGGCCAGGTCGGTGGCTTCGACCATCAGGCCGTTCGAGACCACCTGGTAGTGCGACGGCGCGGTCACGATCATCTCCGACGTCGCCTTGTCGTAGGGGTGATCGACCGTCGGCAGCCAGTGGCGGGCCCGGTTCGGCCAGTTGTCGCTGAAGAACGTGCGCTCGCCGTAGCGGTTGGCGGCGATTCGCAGACCCGAGGCCGGGGTGCCGGCGTAGACGACACGCAGGCGCAGCCGTGCCCCGGCCGCGGCGGGACGGGGCAGCGTCACGACCACGGCGTGGTCGCGGTGCGTGAACGTCGCGGCGGCGCCGTCGACGGCGACGGCGCTGACCGTCATGCCGGTGCCGGTGGCGCGGTCAGGTCCGACCAGGTCGAGGCGCAGCGACGACACGGCATCGGCGGCGATCCGAAGGTCGATGTCCGTCGTGCCGTCGATGCGGTCGTCGTCGTCGCCGAGGTCGAGTGCGAAGCGGTAGTGGAGGATGTCGACGCGGTGGTCTTTCGGGTACGTGTCGGCGCCGGCATCGCCGCCGCCGGCGGCGAGCAGGGCGGCCACCAGCAGCAGCGGAACGTGGCGCATGGCCGCCAGCCTACTTCAGGACTCGCCGCCGTCGACCGCGAACCATGGCGGCCACGGCGAGGCGGGACGACACGAGCCGGCGACACGCTGCGTGATATCGTGGCGCGTTCCCGGGAGCATCCATGACTCGCGCACGATCCGCATTCGTCCTCCTGGTGGTCGTCGCGGCGGCGGCCGCATCCCAGCCTGGCGCGCCGCTGGTCGCGCAGTCGGCGGCCGCCGTCGACGCCGCCCACCTCGACCTGCTGCGCTGGCGATCGATCGGCCCGTCACGCGGCGGCCGCGTGCTGGCCGTCAGCGGCGACCCGGTGGACAAGTTCACCTTCTATCAGGGCACCACCGGCGGCGGGGTGTGGAAGACCGACGACGGCGGGATCAACTGGGCCAACGTGTCCGACGGCTACTTCGCCACCGGCTCGGTCGGCGCCCTCGAAGTGGCGCCGTCGAACCCGAGCGTGATCTACGTCGGCATGGGCGAGGCGTGTTTCCGCGGCAACGCCTCGCACGGCGACGGCGTCTACAAGTCCGCCGACGCCGGCAAGACGTGGACGCGGGTCGGGCTCGAGGCCACCCGGCAGATCGGCCGCCTGCAGATCCACCCCACCAACCCCGACATCGTCTACGTGGCGGCCCTCGGTGATGCCTGGGGCCCGAGCCCGGACCGCGGCGTGTTCCGCACGCGGGACGGCGGTCGCAGCTGGCAGAAGGTGCTGTATCGGAACGAGAACGCCGGGGCCATCGACATCGTCCTCGATCCCGGTCACCCCGACGTGCTCTACGCCTCCACGCTGGAGCTGCGCCGCTATCCATGGGGGTTCCGCAGTGCCGGGCCGGGGACCGCGCTCTACAAGTCCACCGACGGCGGCGACACCTGGACCGACCTGAGCGGCAAGGCCGGGCTGCCGGCCGGGGACAAGGGCCGCATCGGCATCGCCCTGGCGTCGTCGCAGCCCAATCGCGTGTGGGCGATCATCGACGCCGCCGGCGCCGCGCAGGGCATCTACCGCACCGACGACGGCGGCGAGACCTGGACCCACCTCACCGACAACGCCGACCTCACCCAGCGTCCCTGGTATTACCACCACATCTACGCCGACCCGAAGAACGCCGAGGTGCTGTGGGCGCTCAACGTCGATCTGTGGAAGTCCACCGACGGCGGCACCACGTTCACGGAGGTGACCGCGCCGCACGGCGACTTCCACGGCCTGTGGATCGACCCGCAGGACCCGATGCGGATGGTCAACGCCAACGACGGCGGCGCCACGGTCACCTTCAACGGCGGCCGCTCGTGGTCGACCATCCTCAACCAGCCGACGGCGCAGCTCTATCACGTCGCCGTCGACAACCAGACGCCCTACCGCGTCTATGCGGCGCAGCAGGACAACACGACGATCTCGGTGCCGAGCCGCTCCGATCACGGCCGGATCACCATCGAGGAGTGGGAGACGGTCGGCGGCGGCGAGGACGGCTACGTCGCCCCGCATCCCACCGACCCGAACATCGTCTACGCCGCCGATCACCACTGGTTGCACCGCTACGATCGCCGCACCAGGCAGGTGCGCGACATCTCGCCCAACCCCGAGACCCACTACGGCTGGGGCGCCGCCGACATCAACTTCCGCTTCTGGTGGACGTTCCCGGTCATGGTGTCGCCGCACGACCCGAAGACGCTCTACGTCACCTCGCAGAAGGTGCATCGCACCCGCAACGAGGGCCAGAGCTGGGAGGTGATCAGTCCGGACCTGTCGCGGGCCGACCCGAAGACGCTGGAGAAGACGCCCTCCTACCTGAACCCGTCGCCCGGGGAGTTCTGGGGGCCGATCACCCGCGAGGCCTACGGCCCGGAGTGGTACGCGACCATCTTCGCGTTTGCCGAGTCGCCCAGGCAGGCCGGCGTGCTGTGGGCCGGCTCGGACGACGGCTACGTCCACGTGTCGCGCGACAACGGGACGTCGTGGACCAAGGTCACGCCGCCCGACCTGCCCGAGTTCGCGCTCGTCAGCATCATCGATCCGTCGCCGCACGACGCGGCGACGGCCTATGTCGCCGCCACCCGGTTCAAGCTCCAGGACAACCGGCCGTACCTCTACAAGACGACCGACTACGGCGCCACCTGGACACGGATCGTCGACGGCATTCCCGCCGACGACTTCACACGGGTGATCCGCGAGGATCCGGGCCGCCGCGGCCTGCTCGTGGCCGGCACCGAGACCGGCGTCTACGTGTCGCTCGACGACGGCGGCCACTGGCAGTCGCTGCGCCGCAACCTCCCGGTCGTGCCGGTGCACGATCTCGTCTTCAAGAACGGCGACCTGGTGGCGGCCACGCACGGCCGCTCGTTCTGGGTGCTGGACAACATCGCGCTGCTCCACCAGATGACGCCGCCGGCTCTCACCGACGCGGTGCGGCTCTTCCAGCCGCGCACCACGGTGCGCTACGGCCGCGGCGCGTCGCTGGCCGGCAACTTCGCCGCCAGCAGCGGCGCCGACGGCGCCAACCCGCCGTCCGGCGTGGTCGTGCCCTTCTTCCTGAAGGACCGGCCCACCGGGCCGGTGACGCTGGCGATCACCAAGGAGGGGAGTGGCCCCGGCGCCGGTCCGGTCACGACCATCACGTTCGATCCCGAGGGCGCGGCGCCGGCCGGGTCGCGCCGCCCGGTGGCGCGGGCCGGGGCCAACACCTACGTGTGGGACATGCGATATCCGCCGCCCACGGTGCTGCCCGGGGCGGTGTTCCAGGGCCGGGCGGTCGGGCCGGTGGCGCCGCCCGGCACGTATGCGATCGCGCTGACCGCCAACGGCGTCACGACGACGACCACCGCCACCATCGTCAAGGACCCGCGCCTCGAATACACCGACGCGGAGCTGGAGGAGCAGTTCACGTTCCTGATGACGGTGCGCGACCGGCTCAGCGAGACGATGCGCACGGTCGGCGTGGTGCGCGACACGCGGGCCAAGGCCGAGGAGCTGGTGAAACAGGCCAAGCAGACCCGGCGCGGTCAGCGGCCGGAGGCGGCCGCGGTGCTCGACAAGGCCCTGCAGGATCTCAACAACCGGCTCTACACCATCGAGGAGCGGCTGGTGCAGTACCGGGCCAAGGCCGGGCAGGATCTCATCGCCAACCCGACCGGCATCGACAGCAAGCTGGCCCAGCTCCTGAATTTCGCCTCGATGGGCGACGGGCCGCCCACCGACGGCGCCAGGGACCTGCTGCGGCGACTGACCGACGGCATCGAGGAGCGAAACACCGCCTTGGCCGAGGTCGAAAAGCAGGAACTGGCGGCGCTGACCAGGCTGGTCAACTCGATGCGCTGAGTTCGGCGGCCTGGCGCAGGGCTTCGACCAGGCTGCGCTCGTCGGCCACGCCGGTTCCGGCGATGTCGAAGGCCGTGCCGTGATCGACCGACGTGCGCACGACCGGCAGGCCCACGGTGATGTTCACGCCCGACTCGAGGCCGAGGACCTTGATCGGGCCGTGACCCTGGTCGTGGTACATCGCGACCACGATGTCGAAGTCGCCACGCGCCGCCAGGTAGAACAGCGTGTCGGCCGGCAGCGGGCCCTCGACCGCGAGGCCGCGCGCCCGTGCGCCGGCCACCGCCGGGGCAATCTTGGCGGCCTCTTCGCCGCGGCCGAACAGGCCGCCTTCGCCGGCATGCGGGTTGATGCCGCAGACGCCGATGCGTGGGCTGGCGATACCGGCCCTGGTGAGGGTGTCGTGCGCGCGGTCGATGACGCGCTCCACCAGCGCGGCGTCGATGCGCTCGATTGCATCCAGCAGGCCGATGTGCGTGGTCACGTGGATGACCCGCAGCCGCGGCGTGGTGAGCATCATCGACACTTCGGGCGTTCCGGTCAGCGCCGCCAGCAATTCGGTGTGGCCCGGGTAGGCGTGCCCGGCGGCGTGCAGCGCCGCCTTGCTGATCGGCGCGGTGCAGATGGCCTGGGCGCCGCCGGCTTCGACGAGGCGCACGGCGCGTTCGATGAATCGATACGCGGCCTCGCCGGCGATCGCCGAGGTCCGGCCGAAGGGCAGGTCGGCGGGGACCAGCGGCAGATCGATGCATTGCACGGCGCCGTGGCCGAAGTCGGCCAGCCCGGGTTCGTGCAGGCTGTCGACGGCCACCGGCGACCCGACGATGCCGCCGGCCAGACGGAGACGCGCCGCGTCGCCGACCACCAGCGGCCGGCACCAGGCGTCGACGCGCCCTCCGGCCAGCGCCTTCATGATGATCTCGGGGCCGATGCCGGCGGCATCTCCCATGGTGATGGCGATGGTCGGCAGGGTCATCGGGTCCGTCGGAGTCGGCTCAACGTGTCGAGGCAGCGGACGAGACTGTCAGGGTCGCCGAAGGCGCCCGGCTTGGTGACGACCGGCACCTCGATTGCGCCCTGGGTCAGGCCCAGCGCGATGCCGGGCTCGACCTCGTCGAGCAGCCTGATGCCGTGCACGCGGGCCCGGCCCAACACCGCCGCCGCCGTGTCGCCGCCGGTGACGACGAGCGCGCCGATGCGCTCGAGAGCGGGAGCCAGCGCCTCGGCGAAGCGGCGGGCGTAGCGCGGGTCGATCGGCCGGCCGGAAACCTCGGGGCCGTCGAGCAGCGCCACCACCGTCTCGCCTCGACCCAGACGTTCGCCGACAGCCGCGGCCACCGCCGCATCGGCCACGTCGTCGAGCCCGATTCGGACGAGATCGCGGCCGTCACGCACCGCCAGACGCTGCGCCGCCTGGCGCGACACCGGGGCCAGCGTGCCAACGGCGACGAGCGTGCCCCGCGAGGTCGCATCGAGGGCGAGAGGGGCTGCGGGGCGGGCGGGCGCGGCGGCGGCCAGCGCCTGTGCCAGGCCGGCGGTGCCGATCCAGAAGCCCGGTGCGCAGTCGCGAGCCGCAGCCACCAGGCGCCCGAGGTCCGCGTCGGTTGCCGCGTCGGCGACCAGGACCGTGCCGGTCTCCCGGTTGGCGCGCTCGGCGGCGGCGACGGCGTCGCGGACCGCGGCGTCGTCCGCGCGCACCGTGGCCAGCGGCAGGCGGATGGCGTGCAGCCCGGCGGAGCGGACGACGGCGGCCAGATCGGCGCTGGGATAGGTGTGCTCGCGCTGCCAGATGCCGGTGTCTTCGAGCGGCACGGCGTCGACGAACACGCGCCCGTCGCGGGTGGTACGCCGCATCGCCGGATTGGCCGGCGCGAGCAGCCCCCACGAGGGGCGGCCCTGCGCCCGCAACGCCGCCGAGAGCGCTGCCATCTCCGCGGCCGGCTGGCCGCGCAGCGTCGAGTCGATCTTCTTGAACAGCGACTGCCCGGGCGGGTGCCAGCGGCGCACCGCGTCGCCATGCCGGGCGGCGGCCTCCGCCGCCCCGACCGTCCGGCTGCCGAGGTCGAGCGCCTGCACGGCGACGTCGCCGCTCGACGGCTCGCCCCATCGCACCGCGGTGTCGAAGCCGCGGCGCGCGAACGCCACGGCCGCGTCGGCGGCACCGGTGAGATCGTCGGCGAGGATGAGCCAGCGCGCGGTCACGGACCGCTCACCCGCCGCGCCGTCCACGCCGTCAGCACCGGCACGACGATGGCCGTCACCACGACGCAGGCCGCGACCAGCACGGTGGCCTGCGCGGCGGCGTCGGCATAGGCGGGATTGGCGCTGGCGACGATCGCCGGGACGGCCACCGCGTTGCCGGCGGTCGACGCCGCCGCCACCCCCGCCACCCCGGTGCCACCGGTGAGGCGGTCGGCGACGAACAGCGGGATGCCGGTAGCCACCACCACCGCCAGGCCCAGTCCCACGCCGAGCAGCCCCGCCTGCCAGACCCGCGCCAGATCGAGGTTGGCGCCCAGCGCGAACGCGAAGAACGGAATCAGCACCGGAATGGCGCGGCCCAGGAACTCACGCATCTCGCGATCGAGGGCGCCGACGAGCATACCGGCGGCGAGCGGCAGGATGCCGCCGACGAGCGTCGGCCACGGAAACGCCGGGAGTCCCGCGACCCCGAGCGTGACCATCGTCAGGAAGGGCCCGGACTCCAGCGACATCACGCTGTAGGCCCCGACATCGCGCGGTTGGCCGTACTGGCCCATCAGCGCCATGTACAACCCGCCGTTGGTGTCGTTCATCGCGGCCACGACGGCCAGCGTCGACAGGCCCGCGAACAGGCCGGCGCCGACCGGGGCCTCGCCCAGCAGCCGGCCGAAGACCACGCCGGCCAGGATGCCCATCCCGATCTTGACCGCGAACAGCGTGCCGCCCTTGCGCAGGATGTAGGGCGTGGCCGACAGGTCGATGCTGGCCCCGGTGCACACGTAGAACACGGCGAGGATCGGCAGCGCACCGGTGAAGAGCGCGCCGGTGAACGAGCCGAAGAACGCCGGGGTCGCGGGCGCGAAGGTCGCCACCAGCGCCCCGCACAGCAGCGGCACGACCATCATGCCGCCGGGGACGGCGTCGATCGCCCGCTTGATGGGAACCTGAGTCATCCGGCGATCCCCCAGTGGGCGGACGTCGAGCGCGTCTCGGGACCCGCGTCGCTCAGCAGCGGCGCGCCCTGACCTTGTCGTTCGCGCCGCTGAGATCCCCCAGCTTCGCGCCCGCCGCCACCGCGCGCTCGCGCTCGGCGCCGCGGGCCTGACGCGCCAGGGCCTCGGTCACCACGGCCATCACCTCGTCGGGCGGCAGCACCAGCACGCCGCTGTCGTCGGCCAGGACGGCGTCGCCGGGCTGCACCACCGCGCCGCCGCACGACACCGGGACGTTCAGGTAGCCGCCGAGGTCGTAGAGCCGGGTCGTGACCGGCGCGATGCCGCGCGACCACATCGGGAACTGCGACTGCTCGATCTCGGCCAGGTCGGTGCAGGGGCCGTCGACGATCCCGGCGGCCGCGCCGGCCGCCTTGGCGGCGAGGGTGACGGCGCCGCCCCAGCACGCATGGCGGTCGTCGCCCAGCCGGTCGACGACGAGCACGTCGCCGCGCCTGAGCAGCCCCAGGGCGTGGTGCAGCAGCGTCGAGTCCGGACCGGGGATCGCCAGCGTCACCGCGGTGCCGGTGACGCGGCGGCCGCGCAGCAGCGGCTGGATGCCGCGGTGCATGAAGCCGAGATGCCGCCAGTGGCCGACGGTCGCCGTCTCGACCTCGGCGAGTGCCGCCAGGGCGTCGGCGGCGACCGGCGCCGGCATGTCGCGGATGACGTACGGGGTCATCGGGCGCCGACGGCGAGCATCTGCGCGCGGTGTTCGGCCATCGGGATGCTGGCGCGTACGCGCGCGATCTCGGCCGGCTCGATCCGGGCGGTCACGAACCCGACGCCGTCGGAGGCGCGGGCGATGACGTGTCCCCAGGGATCGCACACGAGCGAGTGGCCGTAGGTCTGACGCACCGTGCCGCCGGCGTCGTAGGCGCCGCACTGCCCGGCGGCCAGCACGTAGGTCTGGGTCTCGATGGCCCGGGCACGCAGCAGCACCTCCCAGTGGTCCTTGCCGGTGAGCATCGTGAACGCCGCCGGCACGACGATGAGGTCGGCGCCGCCGCGGGCGAGCGCCAGGAACAGCTCGCTGAAGCGCAGGTCGTAGCAGATGGTGCAGCCGACCTTCAGGCCTTCGAGGTCGTAGAGCACGACCTGGTCACCCGGCTTCACCGTGGCCGACTCGCGATAGGGGTGGCCGTCGGGCGCGACGATGTCGAAGAGGTGGATCTTCCGGTAGCGAGCCACTTCCCGGCCGTCGCGGTCGAAGACCACCGTGGTGTTGTAGGCGCGCTGCGGATCGCCGGGGATCGGCTCCACCATGCTGCCGGCGTGCACCCAGACGCGGTGGGTCCGGGCCACCGCCTGCATGGCGGCGTAGGCCGCCCCGCCCGGCAGCGGCTCGGCGGCGGCGACCCGTCCCGCCGCCGGCCCGCCGTAGAACTCGAAGTACTCGGGCAGCACGACCAGGTCGGGACGATCGCTCTCGACGGCGCGGGCGATGAGCGCCTCGGCCTCGCGAAGGTTTCGCGGACGGTCGGTGCCGGCGTTGACTTGGATGAGCGAAGCCTTCACGGGATCTCCTCAAGAACCCGCCCGGGGCGGGCCTTCAGATGATGCCATCCTTCTTCAGCGACTCGAGCGTCGCGCCGACACCCGCCCGGACCACGCCGTGCTGTGAGGCGACCACCAGCCGCTCCGCCCCGGCGGCCACCGCGAAGACCCGCTCGGCCGGGGTCCAGGCGGGCATGATCCACGGCTTGCCGGCGGCGCGCGCCGCGTCCGCCACCCGCGTCAGGTCGGCGCGATCGTCGTCGGTGAACGTGTAGGCGCCGCGGCCGCGGGCGAGCGCCAGGTCGCTCGGTCCCGGGAGCAGCCCGTCCACGGTGTCGAGTGCGGCGATGGCCTCGACGTCGGCCAGGCTCTCGGCGGTCTCGATCATCGCCCACGTCTGGACGCGCCGGTCGGTGTCCTCGAAGTAGGTGCCGGTGGCCCGCTGGTAGCCGGCGCTGCGCCCGCCGGAATAGCTGCGGACGCCCCGCGGCGGGAACTTGCCGGCGGCCAGCACCTCGCGGGCGTGCGTCACGCCGCCCAGGTGCGGCACGACGACACCGTCGGCGGCGAAATCGAGCGCCTGCTGGATGGCTTCGGTCGTCGGCGCGACGGTCTTGCACAGCACGCGGAAGCCGAGCGCCCTGGTGAAGGCGAGGAACTGGTCGAGCCCGGCCAGGTCGAACGCGCCGTGCTCCAGATCGAGCATCAGCCGCCGGATGCCCATCGCCGCCAGGATCTCGACATAGGGCACCTGCGGATGCGACAGCCAGAAGATCAGGCGATCGAGGTCGGTTCGGTCGGTGGTCATGCGGCGGTCGCCTCGAGCGCCGTCACCGGCGGCGCGACGGCGCGGTGAGTGTAGTCGATCGCCAGTCCGGCCGGCCACGCGGCGGGCGAACGGCCGTCACCCGCCGACGGCCCGGCGCAGCCCGACACCGCGTTCGATGACGACGACCCCGGCGAGCGTCGCGGCGACGAGCACGACCGACACGGCGGCGACGAGCGGGTCGGTGCGCGTGTCCACGTAGGTGAAGATCTCGACCGGCAGCGTCGTCAGCCGCGGGCCGGTGACGAAGAGCGACACCACCACCTCGTCGAACGAGATGAGGAAGCTCAACGTCGCACTGGCGGCGACGGCCGGGTACAGCAGCGGCATGGTCACGCGCCGGAAGACGGTGGCGGGCGAGGCGCCGAGCGTGGCCGCGGCCTCTTCGACACCCGGCGGCAGGGTCGCCAGCGCGGTCGTCATGATGCGGACCACATACGGCGTGCACAGGACGAGGTGCGCGAGCACGAGTCCCGGGTACGACCCGACGAGGCCCCACGGCGAGAAGGTCAGCAGCAGCGCCAGGCCGAGGATCACCGACGGCAGCAGCAGCGGCGCGCTGAACAGCGTCGCCAGCAGGTCGCGGCCGGGAAACCGCCCGCGGGCCAGGGCGCAGGCCGCCGGGATGCCGGTGGCGAGCGCCAGCGCGGTGACCAGCGCCGCCAGGCCGAGGCTGGTGCGAAAGGCGCGGATCAGGCCCTCGTGCGCCAGCATCGCGCCGTACCACCGCGTGCTCCAGGTATCGGGCGGGAACGTCAGGTAGCTGTCGCCGCTGAACGACAGCGGCACCACGACCAGAATCGGCGCGAGCAGGAAGAGATACAGCCCGCCAGCCAGCAGGTAGAAGGGCCAGCGGCGTTGCCCGACCATCAGCCCAGCCTCCGCGTGAGTCGCGCGAACGCCGCCAGCGCCGCCGCCAGTCCCGCCAGCACGACGACGGCGGTCGCCGCCGCCATCGGCCACTCGAGCCGCGCCATCGCCAGGTCGTACACCTCGGTGGCGAGCAGGAACACCCGGCCGCCGCCGAGCAGCTTCGGGGTGACGAACGAGCTCATCGTCAGCACGAAGCACAGCCCGCAACCGAGTGCCACGCCGGGCAGCGTCACCGGCAGGACGACGCGCCGGAATCGCCGCAGCGGCCCGGCGCCGAGCGACGCCGCGGCCTCCTCGCAGGCCGGATCCAGCCGTCCGAATCCGGCCAGCAGCGACAGCGTCATGTAGGGCATCAGGATCTCGACCAGGCCGATCCACACCCCGGTGAGGTTGTTGGTCAGGCGCAGGGGCTGCGCCACGAGCCCCAGGGCCAGCGCCGCGTCGTTCACGGGGCCCTGCTCGCCGAGCAGGGCCATCCATCCGTAGGTGCGCACGACGGCGCTCACGAGCAGCGGCGCGATGGTCAGCACGAACAGCACGGACTGCCAGCGGCGGGGCGCGCGGTGCAGCAGCAGGGCGAGGGGATAGCTGGCGACCAGCGCGGCGCCGGTGACCGCCAGGCTCAGGCCGATCGACGTGGCGGCCAGCTCGAGACTGGCCGGGTCGGTCAGGAACCGGGTGTAGTTGGCCGTCGAGTGGGCGCCGGTCAGGACGCCGCCGCTGCGGCTCTCGCCGAGCGACATCTCGACCAGCCGGACCAGCGGCCACACGAACGCCGCGGCGTTGACGGCGACGAGCGGGGTGAGAAGCGCCAGCGCGCGGACCGGTGTCATCGGCCGGGTGCCGCCTCAGTCGGGAAAGACCCGCAGATCGGCCGGGGTCCACCAGCACGACACGGCGTCACCGACCCGCCACTCGTGGCCGTGGCTCGTCACATGGCTGTCGGCGCGGAGCAGCTCCCCGCCGACGGCGACGTCCACCTGCACCACGTCGCCGACGAAGGCGACCCGCGCAATCGTGCCCAGCGCCCGGCCGGTGCCCTCCGGCGGCGTACTGGTGGCCGGCGCCAGTTGAAGACGCGGCGGCCGAATCGTGGCGACCGCGGCGCCGCGGCCGATGCCGGCGGTGTCGGCGTCGACGTCCTGGTCGCCGAGCCGGACCCGGCCCGGGCCCACGACCTGACACGGGATCACGTTCAATCGGCCGACGAACTCGGCCACGTGCCGGGTGGCCGGATGCTCGTAGACCTGGCGCGGCGTGCCGACCTGCGCCAGGCGTCCGTGCGCCATCACGCCGACCAGGTCGCACATCGCCAGCGCCTCCGCCTGATCGTGGGTGACGAACACCGTCGTGATGCCGAGCCGCTGCTGGATGTCGCGGATCTCGGCGCGCAGTTCGTCACGCAGGCGGGCATCGAGGTTCGAGAGCGGCTCGTCGAGCAGCAGCAGGCGGGGACGGACCACCAGCGCGCGGGCCAGCGCCACGCGCTGCTGCTGGCCGCCGGAGAGTTCCTGCGGTCGGCGGCCGCCCAGGTCGGGCAGCCGCACGAGCGCCAGCGCGTCGGCCACCCGCGCCCGGACCTCGGGCGCGGCGACGCCCCGCATCTCGAGCCCGAAGGCGACGTTGGCGGCGACGGTCAAGTGCGGGAAGAGCGCGTAGTGCTGGAAGACCAGGCCGATGTCGCGGCGGTGGGGCGGCCGGCCGGTCACGTCCTCGCCGTCGACGAGGATCGCACCGTCGGTGGCCGGCACCAGTCCGGCGATCAGCCGCAGCACCGTGGTCTTGCCGCACCCCGACGGACCGAGCAGGCCGACCATCGCGCCGGCGGGCACGTCGAGCGACAGGCCGTCGACGGCGACCACCGGCCCGTAGGCCTTGCGCAGCTGCCGGAGCGAGAGCGCCGCGGCCGCGCTCATCGACTCGCCGGGATGATCGTGCGGCGCCACGGTTCCAGGATGCGCTCGCGTGCCTCACCCACCTTCAGCCAGTCGACGGGGATCAGCCGCTGGCGCTCGGCCGGGTCGAACAGGGGGATGCGCGCGGCCACCGCGGGGTCCAGGACCGTGTGGGTGTTGGTCGGCACGTAGGGCATCGCCGTCGAGAAGCGCGCCTGCACCTCCGGCGACAACGCGTAGTTCACGAAGTCTTCGGCGAGGTCGCGCTGCGGCGTGCCGCGCACCACGCTCAGCACGTTGACCTGCGCGACCGTCCCCTCCCCGGGGGTGACGGCGGCGATTCGACCCGGAGCCTCGGTCACGTGGAGCTGGCTGCGCGCGTTCCAGCCGATGGCCATCGCCGCCGTGCCGTTGACGACGAGCGTGTAGGCGTCCGGCTTCGGCTCCCAGGTCTGCACGGCCGGGGCGAGATCGGTCAGCTTCCGCACCCCGGGCTCCGCCGTCGTCAGGTAGTCGGCGTGGCCGGCGAGGCGGTTGGCCACGATGGTGAGGGCGATGGCCTGGATGTCGCCGCCGCCCTCGGCGGGAATCGCGATCCGGCCGCGATAGGCCTCGTCCCACAGCGCGTGCCAGCTGGTCGGCGGCGAGGTGACGACGCGCGGATCGTAGATGAGCGCCAGCGTGTCGTTGGTCACCGGCAGGCCGTGCCGCCCCAGCTCGTTGCCGACCGGGCCCAGCGCCGCGGCATTCGGGACCCGCTCGGGGCGGATCTCCTCGAGCAGGCCTTCGTCGCGGGCGATGCGGGCCACCGACAGGTCGATGAGCGTCACGTCGGCCGGCGGCGGACCCGTTTGCCCCTGGTGGGCGCGCAGCACCGCCAGCTCCATGGCCGAGTTGCGCACGCCGTAGAAGCGCACGCGCACGCCGGGATGCTCGCGTTCGAACGGCTCGGTGACGGCTTTGATGTACTGCTCGCGGAACCCGCCGGTCTGGAACGCGAGCAGGGTGAGTTCACGCCCGTCCGCCCTGCCGCCCGGCGTGGTCGAGCTGCCGCACGCGGCTGCGCCGGGAAGCCCGGCGAGCGCGACGGCCATCGCCCAGGCATGGCGTGAGCGCCGCCGTCTCGTCGGCGCAGCGTCGGCTCGGCCCCGGCTCGTCATGCGGCCTCACACTACCATGCACGACGCACCGTGGCCGGCGGTCGGCCTAGCGCTCGACGATGGCGACGCCGTACGGCTCGTGCCCCACGCCGGTGACGGTGGCGACGACGCGTCGTGCCGCGAGGTCGATCACGTAGAGATGGCCGAGCGTGTCGGCGAACGGCGCGACCGACGGGCCGCCGCTGACGACGGCGTAGCGGCCGTCGCGGGTGATCGCCGAGCCGCGCGGTCGCGCCGGCCGCCCGTCGGCGCGCCGCACGGCGATGCGGGCGAGCTCGGCCTTCGGCTCACCGGCCAGCGCCCGTGCGAGGCTGACGATCGACACGCTGTCAACGCGCACGTTCGGGACGATCACCTCGCGGCCGTCGGGCGTGACCGTCGGGATGAGCGGATGGGTCGGCACCGCGCCGTCGTCGGTGCCGACCAGCACGCGGGCGACCTCGGCGCCGGCGGGGCGGCGGCTCGCCCGATCGACGTCGATCACCGACAGCGTGTTGCCGGCCGAGCCGTCGCGCTGGCTGCCGCCGCTGGCGACGATCACGTGCCGCCGGTCGGGCGTCGCGGTGATGCCCCAGGGGCCCAGCTGCGCCGGGATACGGCCGAGTTCCGCGCCGGGATCGCCGCGCAGGGCCCGCGCCAGATCGATCACCGAGACGTCGTCGGTGCCGCCGTTGGCCGAGAACAGGTAGGCGTCGCCCGACGACGCCCGGCCCAGGGCCAGGCCGTTCGGGTTGGGGAAGCAGCCGAAGCTCGGATCGGGGGCGCCCACCGCGACGGTGCGCGGCGGCCCGTGCGGCGCAGCATAGGGCACCGGGTAGTCCGGACAGGTTCGCCCGCGCCCGGGTGCGCCCAGCGCCAGCTCCACGACGCCGCGCAGGCTGCCGGCGCGGCGATCGACGAACGCGATGCGGTTGCCGCCGTCTTCGGTGAGGTGGTTCTCGGCGTTGGCGACGGCCAGCACCTCGGGCAGGACGACGAGGCCGAGCGCGCCGAAGCCGCCGCTGTCCATGTGCCGACGCAGCGCCGGAGCCGCCTGGTCGTCGCGCCCGGCGATGAGCGCGTCGACGTCGAGTTCGGCGATCTGGCCACGGCCGCCGTGCTGGCGGAAGGCGGCGTTGTCGATGGCGCCGTGGTGGTTGACGACGTACACGGTGCGGCCGTCGTCGCTGACCACGAGGTTGGCCGGATCGCCGAGCGGGCGTCCGTCCAGCGCCGGCGCCGCCACCCGGTGGCGGGCGACGATCGCCGTGGCCGTGCCGTCGTTGGCCGGGTCGAGCGCGGCGTCGAGCGAGACGACGTAGAGGTAGGGAAGGCGGCGGCCGGCCGCCAGGACGTAGCGCCGGGCACCCTCGGGCTGCCGGGCCTCGATCGCGGTCGAGGGCAGGGCGCCCGTCGGCCTGGCGAGCCCGTCGAGGCCGGCCAGCGTGGCGAGCGCGATGCCGAGCGCGGCGCGTCGTCGCATGCAGATCGCTCTCAGCGGGGATTATAGGCTCCGCGACGCCGACCCGGGCCTGCCGCTCGGCCACGTCCGGTCCGTCATAATTGGCGAGCCATGATCGAAGACTACGCGCTCATCGGCGACTGTCAGACCGCAGCGCTCGTGAGCCGCGACGGGTCGATCGACTGGCTGTGCCTGCCGCGCTTCGATTCGGCGGCGTGTTTCGCCGCCCTGCTCGGCACGCCCGAGCACGGGCGCTGGCGCATCGCCCCCGACGCGCGGGACGTCCGCACCAGCCGCTCGTACCGCGGCGACACCCTGGTGCTCGATACCACGTTCGAGACCGCCGACGGCGCCGTGGTGCTGTCCGACGCCATGCCGATCCGCACCCATACCCCCGATCTCGTGCGTCTCGTCCGCGGCGTCCGCGGCGTGGTGCGGATGCGGATGGAACTGGTCGTGCGGTTCGACTACGGATCGGCCACGCCCTGGGTGCGTCGCGACGCCGACGGGCTGGTCGCCGTCGCCGGACCGGACACCCTGCACCTGCGGACGCCGGTCGAGACCACCGGCGAAGGCTTTACGACCGTGGCGACCTTCGAGGTGCGGGAAGGGGACGTGGTGCCCTTCGTGCTCAGCTGGCACCCGTCGCACGACGCGCCACCCGCCCCGATCGACGCGCTGCGGGCGCTCGACGACACCCTCGACACCTGGACCGCCTGGGCGGCGCGGTGCAGCTACGACGGCGAGTGGCGCGAGGCGGTCGTGCGGTCGCTCATCACGCTGAAGGCCCTCACCTACGCGCCGACCGGCGGCATCGTCGCCGCGCCGACCACGTCGCTGCCGGAGTGCATCGGCGGGACCCGCAACTGGGACTACCGCTACTGCTGGCTTCGCGACGCCACCTTCACCCTGGCCGCCCTCATCCAGACCGGCTACCTGGACGAGGCGCGCGACTGGCGGGCCTGGCTGCTGCGCGCCGTCGCCGGCCGCGGCAGCGAGATCCGCATCATGTACGGCCTGGCCGGCGAACGTCGCCTGCCTGAAGCGGAGCTGCCGTGGCTGCCCGGCTTCGAGCAGTCGCGCCCGGTGCGCATCGGCAACGGCGCCCACACCCAGTTCCAGCTCGACGTCTTCGGCGAGGTGCTCGACTGTCTGCACCTGGCGAGGCACTACGGCCTGCGCGACAGCCGCGCCGACTGGCGGATCGAGCGCGAACTGCTCGCCCGGCTCGAAGCGGTGTGGCCCGAGCCCGACGAGGGCATCTGGGAGGTCCGCGGGCCGCGACGGCACTTCACGCACTCGAAGCTGATGGCGTGGGTGGCGTTCGACCGCGCGGTGCGGGACGCCGAGCACTTCGGGTTCGACGGGCCGGTCGAGCGCTGGCGCCAGCTGCGCGACACGCTGCACGCCGAGATCTGCGAGCGCGGCTTCGACCGCACCCGCGGCACGTTCGTGCAGTACTACGGCAGCCACGAAGTGGACGCCGCCCTGCTGGTGATGCCGCAGGTCGGCTTCCTGCCGGCCACCGACCCCCGCTTCGCCGGCACGGTGAGTGCCATCGAGCGCGACCTGGTCCGCGACGGGATGGTGGACCGCTATCGGACCGAGACCGGCATCGACGGACTGCCCGAGGGTGAAGGGGCGTTCCTGCTGTGCACCTTCTGGCTGGTGGACGCCTACGTGCTGATGGGACGCCGCGCCGAAGCGCGGGCCATCTTCGACCACCTGTTGTCGATCCGCAACGACGTCGGCCTGCTGGCCGAAGAATACGAACCGTCCGCCGGCCGGCTGCTCGGAAACTTCCCGCAGGCGTTCTCGCACATCGGCCTGGTCAACTCGGCGCGCAACCTCGCCAACGGCGACTCGTCGGCACGGGTGCGCCCGATCGCCTGAGGGCGACGAGGGGAGGCCCGGTCCGGGGCCGGCCTCGAGGCGTCACGCGCCCCGGGGATCCACCAACCGCCCCACCCGCGAGGCCAGCAGGAACAGAACCACGGCCACCCCGAGGACCATCGCCAGGAGCAGCCCACCCGCCAGGGAGGTGCCGCCGACGATCGTGAAGCGGTCGGGGCGGTCCGGATCCACCCGGCAGGGCACCGTGCGTCCGATCGCGAACCGCCGGTCCTCGACCGACGGGCCGACCGCGAAGCGGCGCTCCGCGCCGGTCGCGATCGCGACCGCCGCGATGGGGTAGCCCTGCCGGGTCGTGGTCCGACCGCTCGTGGTGTTGCGCCGGGCGGGCGCGGTGTTCGACGTCACCTCGGCGACCACCACGCGCTGGTCGAGGATCTCGCACGACGCCGCCTCGAACTGCGCTCGAGGCTCGACGAGCGACCAGAGAATCTGGCCGCCGAGGCCGGCGCAGAGCGCCGCGCCGCCGAGCAACACGACCCGCGCGATCCGGACCTGCTGGCTGGCGTCGCGCTCGCCCTGCCGGCGCCGGCCGACGATCAGCCAGAAGGCCGCGACCACGGCCACCGCGATCGCCACGGGCCCGTAAAAGGCCGCCTCGCCGGATTGCACGCGGGCCGCGGGGCCGGCGCGCGGCTGGCTGAACTGGAGGGCCTGCTCGGCGCGCGCCGGGAGGTCCACCACTCGGACGTCCACGGCGAGATCGCCGGCGACGATCTCGCTCACCACGTCGTCGGGCTGCGCGATGACCTGGAGCTGCAGACGTCCCCGCCCACCGGCGGGCAGCGACAGCCAGGGCCAGCGGACCGTGCTGGACACCCCGGGGCGGCCGCGGGTCTCGACGGCGCCGTCATGCGACGCCTCGAGGAGCAGCAGCCCGCTCTGGAGCGTGGCGTGGACCTCCACCACCCGGCCCGACGGCGAGGGATTGTCGATGACGATCTCGAGTGCGCCGGTGTCGCCCGGGCGCAGCGGTGCCGGCGGACCGACGACGCCTGAGCCGTCCGCCCGATCCGCAGCGCCGGGATCGGCCACGAGCCAGTCGTCACGGCCTCTCGGGGTCACGCCGCCGGTCTCCTGCAGCGGCCGCCCGCCGGCATAGTCGGCGAGCAGCGCCCGAACCGGCCCGCTGACCAGGTCGGCCACGGTCCGCCCGCTGTCCGCCACGGCGTGCACGTCGGCGCCCGCCTCCAGGATGAGTCGGGCCACGTCCGGGCGGTCCCCCTGCAGCATCAGGGCCGTGAACCCGTTGTCGCTGCGGACGTCGGGATTGGCGCCCGCCGCCAGCAGCAACCGCGCCAGCTCCGGATCGTCGGTACGCATGAGCAGGGTCTGGCCGCCGGCGCCGGCGGCGTCGGGATCGAGACCGGCGTCCAGCAGCGCCGCCGCCATCTCCCGGCTCGTCGCCAGGTGCAGGAGGGGGGTGCCCTGGTCGTCGGCGGCGGCCGGGTCGCCCAGGCCACGGCCGGCCAGCTTCCTGGCCACACGCGTATCGCCGGCGCCGATGGCGGCCTCCAGCCGGACCATCCGATGTTCCAGCAGTGCCCGTCCCGCCGCACTTTGCGCCAGCAGCTCGCCCGGGCCCGCCGGCGACACGGTGGCGGCGGCGCCGGCCAGCAGCAGGATCCCGATCGGCACCAGCGCCGCGTACCAGATCCCCTCGATCGCGTAGCGCAGCCCGCCAAGGGTCAGGTAGAGGCCAGCCTGGGTGAAGCCCGCGCCGACCGGCGCCAGCACTGCCGCGACGGGCGTGGCGACGAAGTCGCGAAGGAGCACGAAGCCCCCCGCCGCGAGGGCGAGCGGGATGAGGCAGCCGCCCCGGCGCCCGATGTCTTCGGCAGCGGTGCGCGCTCCCGGCGTCCCGGGGGTCTCGCCGGGCTGCGCCGTTCCCGAGACATGGTCGGCCACGCGCACATGCTAGCGCCGTCGCGGGCGCAGGAACGCGATGTGGTCGCGGTCGCCGGGCACCGGAAAGAAACGTGCATCGGCGGGTCGAGGATCGCCTATTCTCCGCAGCGGGACGGCCCCAACAAGGAGGGAGCGGCGTATGCGACCCGAAGCACAGCGGAAGGCGGTCGGGCGGGGAATTCTGGGCGTGTGGTCCTGCGGTGTGGTTCTCGCCGCGCTTGCCGGCCAGGCGTTCGGCCAGTCACACTGGCCGGGGCGAGTGCCCACCTTCGACACCGGCCACTCGTCGGTGTCCGGACCCACCGCCGTGCAGGCGGCCACCGCGAGCCAGCTCGTGGCCGCGATGGAGATCCCGCCGGCCAACGTGGTGTCGGCCACGCTCACCACGAGCGATCCGGCCGGCGTCGGCGTCGGGAACACCGCCCTGGGCCGTTTCTTCCCGCGGCAAGCGGGGAACTTCGCCATCCTGAGCAGCGGCTTCGCGGCCAGCGCCGACGCACCCAACAACTCCGAGTCGACCAGCGCCATCCTGTCCGGACTCAACACCCCAGCCGGTCAGGACATGGTGCAGCTCCGGATCGTGCTGGCGCCACCGGTCGGGGCGCAGTGCCTCGGGTTCGACTTCGCCTTCTTCTCGGAGGAGTTCCCGGAGTACGTCGGCTCGCCGTTCAACGACGTGTTTCTCGCCGAGCTGGGCGGCAGTAACTTCCAGATCGTCGGGACCACCATCACGGCACCACTGAACTTCGCGGTCGATCCGTCGGGCAACCTGATCTCGATCAACAGCGTGTTCGGAGTCAGCGCCAACACGCAAAGCACCTACGACGGCGCCACGACGGCCTTGCGGGCCGTCGCGCCCCTCGGCGCTTCGGCGTTTCCGACCGTCGAGCTCGTGCTGTCGATCGCCGACCTGGGCGATTCCATCTTCGACTCGGCGGTCTTCCTCGACAACTTCTCGTTCAGCACGACCGGCTGCGGCTCCGGGGCGGGGCTCGCCGACATGATCGTCTCGCCGCAATCGGGGCTGATCACCGCCAGCGAGGCGTTCGACTTCACGCTCCTGGCGTCGCAGCCGGTCAGCAGTTTCTCGGTCCTCGTCAACGGCCTCGACGTCAGCGGCGCCGTCGCCGGCTGCATCCGCGGCACCCAGCCGGGGGGCGGCAGCACCATCCGGTGTCCGGGCATCAGCGGCAACCTGCTGGCGGGTCTCGTCGGGCCCGCGCCGTACGTCTTTGCCGTCACCGCGAACTTCTTGAACGGGACGTCCCGCACCGAGACCGTGACCTACGACCTGATCGGGTTCGATGACCTGATCACCGCGCCCCTCGCCCTCCTGCCGCCCAGCGGTCTCTTCGCGGCGACCCAGCGCTTCGACCTCGTCGTCGTCGTGCGGCCGGACGTCGACCCGGGCAGCGTGACGATCACGGCGGACGGCATCAACGTCACGCCGATTCTGCTGCCGTGCATCCTCGCCAACGGGATCGAGCTGGTGGCCGGGGGGGCGGCGTTCGCCGGTCGGTGTCCGCTCGCTGGCGGGATCATCGCCGGGGCGCTGGGTGCCGGGCCGCACGTGTTCAGGCTGAGCGCCGCCTTCTCCAGTGGGGAGACGGCCTCCGACACCCTCATCCTGCAGGTGCGGCCGAACACCGAGCCGTGAGCTGACGGCCGGACGTCGCCATCGGCGGCGGCGTCGGCGCGAGCAGGTGTCGCGGAGGTCGGGTGGCATGGGCCGCCCGGCCTCCGCCGCCGCGGCATCACGGCCACGGCCGGTCGCGTGGACCGCGCCCGGCGACGCGGAACAATTCAGTTGTTTTTTGGAAGAGATGGCATCTGATTATCTATTTTCGTGAAGGGTTGGCCGGGCGCTATCGTGGCCGTGGAGGTTGCCCATGCCACCCCGCCGCCTGCGACCGCTGTCGTACTCACTCGCCCTGATCCTCGTCGCCGCCGCCGTGACCACGGTCGACGCTCAGCCGGGCCGACACGGTCACGGCCGTGCGGACCTGACGACGCCTGCGCTGGCCGGCTTCGAGTCCGGTCGCCACACGACGCGCCGTATCGCCGACGAATTGCAGCGGCAGGCGACGGCCGCGGCCGGTGTCGCGCTGCGCCTCGACGTCGCGCTCGAGGTGGTCGGCCGCGCGCCGGCGCGGCGATGGCTCGCCCCGGCGGACCGCGTGCCCGGAGCCGCGACCTATGGGGCGCCCAGCCATGACGACATGCTGACCGCCCTGACGCCTCCGGTCCTGCGCGCCACGGCGCCGTATCGCCGGCTGCGACCGTCGTGGGGGATCGCGCCGTGACCGCCTGCCGGACCACGCGGGCCGCCTGACCGCCCGGAGTCATCGAGTCCGGAACCGCCGCTGTCGAACCTCGACCCCTTCATGGGCCTGCCGCCCGCACCCCTGTGGAGAGACGCCCCGTGATGCATCGTTCTGCTCTCGTCGCCGCCTGGTGCGCGATGACGTTCGTCGCTGCCGACGCTGCCGCACAATCGATGCGTGAGGCGTTCCGGCGGGCCAATCCCGCGGTCGTGCTGGTGCAGACCACCGCCGAGGACGCGGTCGCCTCGACCGATGAACACCGCCTGGCGGCAGCCGGTGTCGGGTCGGGCGTCCTGGTCTCCACCGACGGCAAGGTGGTGACCGCCGCCCATGTCGTGAAGGCCGCGGCGTCGATTTCCGTCAGCTTCCTGGACGGCGAGCCGATCGCCGCGACGGTGATCGCCATGGCGCCGTCGGCGGACATCGCCCTGTTGCAACTCGAGCACGTGCCGGCCGACGCGGCGGTCGCCTCGTTCGGTGACTCGGATCGGCTCGACATCGGCGACCAGGTCTTCACGATCGGCGCGCCGTACGGCGCCAACCATTCACTCGCGGTCGGGTGGATCAGCGCGCGGCGCCGGCCGGCGCCAGTCTACGAGGACGCGACCGCACTGGAGATCTTCCAGACCGATCTCGACGTCTTCGACGGCAACTCGGGCGGCCCACTCTTCAATCTCGACGGCCAGGTGGTCGGCATCGTGACCCACGTCCTCAGCGACGGCGGCAGCGTCGGCGGCCCCAGCTTCTCGGTGGCCGGCAACGTCGTCAGACGCCTGATGCTCGACGACCGCAGGCCGTGGTTCGGGGTCGAGTCCTTCCTGCTGGACGGCCCGCTGGCGGACGCGTTCGGCCTGCCCCAGGCCGCCGGCCTGCTCGTCCAGACCGTGTCCCCGGGTTCGCTCGCCGCCGGACTCGGGCTGCGCGGCGGCTCGGTCCCGGCGGCCATCGCCGACACGCCGGTGGTCCTGGGCGGCGACATCGTGCTCGAACTGCTGGGCGCGAGCGTCGTGGCCGCGCCGTCGTTCCGGGGTGCGTTTCTCGCTGCGCTCGATCAGCTGCGGGCCGGCGACGTCGTCTCGGTCAAGGTCTGGCGCGGCGGCCAGGTGGTGACGCTCGCGACGACCATACCTCCCCCGCGGCGATAGCGCATCGTGGTCGCCGCGCTCGATCGGCGACCGGGCCGGACAGCGGCCATCCCTATACTGGCGCCATGGATTGGCTCAACTATCATCATCTGTATTACTTCTGGACCGTCGTGCGCGAGGGCAGTGTGTCGCGCGCCGCCGAGCACCTGCGCCTGGCGCAGCCCACCGTCAGCGCCCAGATCAAGCTGCTGGAGCGCGCCCTCGGTGAGCCGTTGCTCGAACGCCAGGGGCGACGGGTGGTGCCCACCGAGGTTGGACTGCTGGTCCAGCGCTTCGCCGACGAGATCTTCCAGCTCGGGCGCGAGCTGCAGGCGACGGTGAAGGGCCGCCCGACGGGACGGGCAGTGCGGTTGCGCGTCGGCGTCGCCAACGCGGTGCCGAAGCTGATGGTCGTTCAGATGCTGCGGCCCGCCCTCGACGCGGACGCCGCCATTCAGGTGTCGTGCCACGAGGGGCAGCCTGAGCAGCTGTTCGCGCAGCTGGCGGCCCACGCGCTCGACGTCGTCATCAGCGACGGTCCCGCGGCATCACATCTGCACCTTCGGGTGTTCTCGCACCTGCTCGGCGAGTCGGGCACCACCTTCTTCGCGCAGCCGGCGGTGGCCCGGCGGGTGCGACGCGGCTTTCCCGAGTCGCTCCGCGGCGTCCCGGTCCTGCTGCCGACGCCGGCCACCGCGCTGCGGCGGTCCCTCGACCAGTGGTTCGACGCCGTGCAGGTACGGCCGGAGGTCGGCGGCGAGTTCGACGACTCGGCGCTGCTGAAAGCGTTCGGCGCGGCCGGTACCGCCGTCTTCCCGGCGCCGACGGCGATCGCCAGCGAGGTCTGCCAACACTACGGTGTGGCCGTCGCCGGCACCACCGACGACGTCACGTCGCGCTACTTCGCGATCTCGGTCGAGCGGCGGGTCACGCATCCAGGAGTGGTCGCACTGTCGAAAGCCGCACGGGCCGGACTGTCGCCGGCGGCCGCTGCTCCCGGCCCGGGTCTCTCCGCCCGCCGACGTCCGACGCGCCGCGGCGCGCACCGGCGCTGACCGGCTCGAGTTCGGATCCGCCTCGCGGGATCCATAGACGGTGCCTTGCGATCGCGGTCGAACTATCTATTTGTCCGGCCGCCACCCGCTCGCTACCGTGAGACATCGAGATGTCCGACACCAGGAGGCTGCAGATGAAGGCAAGCGATCCCACGACGTCTGGTCCCGGCCTGCCTCCGCCCCCGCCGTCACGCGGCCCCGAGATTGCGGCCCTCGTGGCAGCGCTGGGCGTGGGCGATGGCCAGGTGGTGGAGACACTGTTTCGGGAAGGTGTACGCGCCTCCACCGTCGCCGTTCTCGAATGGCTCCCCGCCCTGGACGTGTGCTGGCTCGACGGCGCCGACGCCGCGGAACGGAACGCCCTGCGGGTGCAGTACGCCGCCGACGAGCGGGCCGTCCCCGAGGGACTGGCGCTGATGGACGGCTGGCTGTCGAGCCCGCCCCCCGCCGCGCTCTTCGCCGCCGGTCGCCGGGCGTTGCGCGCCCGCCTGGCGACGTCGGAACCGGCGGCCCGCGAGCGGCTGATCGACGCCGTCGTGGCCCGCTGCGAGGCGGCCGGCCGGGCGGCCGGCGCCGGGTTCGGCGTCGGTCCCCTGTCGCGCCTCGAGCGGACGCGGATCCTCCGTCTGCGCCGCGACCTCGACGCCGGGCTCGCGCACTGACCTGGCCGGGCCGGACCGAGCGCCGAACTCATCCATCCGGATGACGGCATCCAACGGCTTCATCGTGCAGGTGCGGCCGGACACCGAGCCGTGAGCTGACGGCCGGACGTCGCCATCGGCGGCGGCGTCGGCGCGAGCAGGTGTCGCGGAGGTCGGGTGGCAGGAGCCGCCCGGCCTCCGACAGATGCACCCGACTCGCCCTTCTGTACACTGCACCGGCCGATGAGTGGCTTCGCTCGAACGGCCCTCGAGGCCCGGTCGGGACTCGCTCCCTGGATCCCCGGTGACCTGCCGGATCCCCCGACGCCGCGCGGCCTCGGCTGGATCGGCGTCGTCGGACCCGGCGTCATCGTGCTCGGTGCGTCGATCGGCGGCGGCGAGTACCTGCTCGGGCCCACGGTCTTCGTCCGCCACGGCCTGACCCTGCTCTGGGTGACGACGATCGCGGTCTTCTTCCAGACCGTCTTCAACACCGAGCTGATGCGCTACACGCTCGCCACCGGCGAGCCCGTGTTCACCGGCTTCATGCGGACGCGGCCGCATGCCGTCGTCTGGGCGGTGATCTACGCCGTCCTCTTCTTCCTGCAGGTGGGCTGGCCGGCGTCGGCCGCCGTCGCCTCCGGGGCGATCTTCTTTCTCGGCGCCGGGCGACTCCCCGGGCCGGCCGACGCCGCCACCGTCTACGACATCGGGGTGGCGACGTTCCTGCTCTGCGTCGCCGTGCTGCTGTTCGGCCGGCGCATCGAACGCACCCTCGAGATCGCCAACCTGGTGCTGGTGGTCTGCACGCTCGGCGGCCTGCTGGCCATGGCGATCCTGTTCGTGCCCGGCGCGACCTGGCTGGCCGGCCTCGCCGGCCTCATCGGCTACAGCCCCGCGGCCGGCCGCTTCGACTTCCTGCCGGCCGACGCCGACTTCTTCCTCCTCGCGGCGTTTGTCGCCTATGCCGGCGCCGGCGGCGTGTTGAACATCACGCTGTCGAACTGGGCGCGCGACAAGGGCTACGGGATGGGCCAGCGGGTCGGCTACATTCCGGCCGCGGTCGGCGGCCACCACGTCAATCTGGCGCCGACCGGCTACATCGTCACGCCCACACCGGAGAACATGGCGCGCTGGTGCGGCTGGTGGCGCATCGTCCGCGCCGACCAGTGGGGCGTATTCTGCACCGGCGCCGCCATCGGCATGATGCTGCCGGCGCTGCTCTACGTGACGTATCTCCCGGCCGGCACCGACATCCAGGGCCTCGGCATCAGCGCCGCGCTCGCCGCCAGCCTCGGCGCCCGCGAGGGCGCCGTCCTGGGCGTGATCCTCGGCGTGCTGGGCGCCTGGCTGCTCTTCAAGACCCAGCTCGACCTGACCGACGCGCTGGTCCGTGCCATCACCGACATCCTGTGGACCGGCAGCCGCCGGGTGCGCGCCTGGCGCGGCGGCGACGTCCGCGCGGTGTACTACACGGTGCTGACCATCGCGGCCGGGTGGGGCATCGTCGCGCTCCGACTGGCACAACCGATCATCCTGCTGCAGATCGCCGCCAACGTCGCCGGCGTGGTCTTCGTCGTCGCCAGCTGGCACCTGCTCTACATCAACACCCGCTACCTGCCGGTCGAGTTCCGCCCGTCGCCGGCGCGCCGGGCTGTTCTGGTCGCGATGTCGGCGTTCTACGGGTCCTTCGTGATGCAGTCCGTGAGGACGTTGTTCTGACCGTCGAGGGAACTGCCCGCGTTACCGGCGCATCACGGCGCGGAACCGGCCGTTGCTGATGGCGGGCTGGTCGACGCCGGGCGGACTCGGCCGGGCGAAGGTCCCGGAGATCTCGGTGTCGCTGGCGGCCGTGATGGTGATGGTGGCGCCCATCAGCGGCATCTGCCTGGCCTTGGACAGCGTGTCCATGGCGGCCTGAGTGGTCGCGTCGTCGTCGCCCTCGGCGGCGGCAAGCGCCGCGGTGTCGATGCCCACGGCGACGAACATCGACCCGAAGGGCGACGCCACGTAGTCGCCGGGGCCCGTGTAGTCCTGGATGTTGAGGATGAGCGACTGGCGGCTGCGGACGCCGTCGGCCTGCAGGCTGCGATTGGCCGAGATCGTCAGCCGGCCGTTGGCCAGCCTGGCGGTCGCCCCGCTGGCCTCCCAGGCGACGGTGCCCAGGGTCATGGACGCGTCGCCGCGGTCGCGTGGCGGAGTGCGGGTCCGGCGTTGGACGTCAGTGGCGGCCAGCGCGGCCGACACCGTGAGGGCCAAGGCAAGAGCCACGGTCATGGTGCGCATGTGGCGCGATGGGACCCGATCGCCTGGTCGGAGTCAAGCTCATCCGCCCGTCATGCAACGGGCGGCCGCGTCGCGCCTTCGGCGCTATGGTGGACAACCTTCGCCTGCATTCCTGAGCGAAGGTTGGTGGCCCAGATTTTCCCCAGTTGGAACCGCGTGTCCGATTGGCTGACGGACGCCGAAGGGTACGCCGCCGCTGCCTGATGGTCCGAAGTCGTGTTCGCGCTGTGGTTTGGGCGCAGCGCGACCGTCTCTTGAGATGAACGCAAACGGATGGTTGAACCTTACAGACGGAGATCAGTCACCGACGGTGGAGCTGCCCCTTGGCGGGCCCTCTGGGCTCGCGTTGGCGCCGCATTCATACGTATCAAAACGGTGCTACGATACGTATATGTCCAAGCTGACGTTGAGCGTTGACGAGCAGGTCGTCCGGGACGCCAAGCGGTACGCCGCAGCCAGAGGGACCTCAGTCTCGAGGCTCGTCGAGCGGTACCTGGGCTTGCTGTCCAAGCCTCCGAAGTCCGAGGACCGCACACCGGTCTTGCGGATGCTCCGGGGAGCAGGGCGCGAGGTGCCAACCGACGCCTATCGCGAGCACCTCGACCGGAAGTACCGGTGAAGCGATTCCTGCTGGACCTCAACGTCTTCCTCGACGTCATCCTCGATCGGCAGCCGGACGCGGACGTCTCGGCGGCGCTGTGGGCAGCCATTGAACAGGGCCATGCACAGGGTATGGTTCCGGCCCACGGCGTGACCACCATCTTCTACATCTTGGAGAAGGCTCGGGGGGCTGAGTTTGCCCGTCAAGGTGTTGAGCGACTCGTCGGCGTGTTCAGCGTCGCGCCTGTCAACGACGACATCGTGAGGAGGGCGCTGACCTTGGCCTGGCCGGATTTCGAGGATGCCGTCTGTGCGGCCGCCGCAGAGGCCAGTAGCTGCGACGCCCTCGTGACGCGCGATCCCCAAGGGTACCCGAACCCACCGCTACCGGTGATCGATCCGGCCGCCGCCCTCGGCTGGTTGATAGAGGGCTAGGCGCCTCGTCGTCAACATGTTCGGCCACCCAAACTTCAGGCACTATGCGTTCTCTGAGGTTCCGGCGGATCGGGACTTATACCTGATCGACGTGAAGGACATGTCAGAGTTTGAGCGGGAGTGGCTGGAGCTCTACGCCGGCAAGGAGTACGACCCGAAGTACTTGGTTAGCTACGCGGCCGTGAGGGCTCGGTTTGATGGAGCACTCGAGTTGTCGTGGTACCCGAACGTGAGCACGCGCTTTCACGAAGTGCGGGTGACGCTGCCGAAGTCCGCGTTCGTGCGGTGTATCGGACAGTATCGCCACGACGGTAACCCGTCCATCTTCGTCCAGTCAGAGTGGCTGAAAGAACTCTACCTGCGTGCGAACTCGATCTTCGCGCTGATAGATGCCATCGGTGTTGAGGCCGCACTCCGTGCCGGCACTGTATCGCGAACGCCGTTGTTGGCGCTCCGTGATCGCATCGATGAGATTGCGGCCGAGTGGCCCACGGTGTCGTTCGTGTCGTTCGGCGATAGTCTCCTGCTCAAGAAGCACTGGTGGCCCGCGAGTGTGGAATTGCAGCAAACCTACGACTACGAGCCAGAGACCATCATCGATATCTGCGCGGCGGTTGATCGTGCCTACCAGGAGATCTTGGGACTCAGGACCTACGCCGTGCTCGTTCAAGGAGCGAACGAGTACTACCAAGATCCGCTTCTTCACATCTCGTCATCTCGGAACCACGTGTCTCTGAACAGCTTGGGGCTTCCATTCGTACAGCTTCTCGCTATCGACGCCGCGGCTCGCAAGGCGATTCGGGCTGGAGAGCACGACCCGTTCGACCTCTACATCGATTCGGATTGTCTCCATTCCCTCGACTTGGAGTTCGGTCTCAGGCGTGAGGATCTCGCGACTGGCAAGTACACAACGAAGATGGCGTCAGACACGGGGCAGTACTACGCGGTGCCTCTTCCGACGATTCAATCGAGCCGCCGTAAGACTGAACCTCACAAGACGGGTCTGTAGCCCGGCGCGGGCTTAGAGCGCCTGCCGACTCGTGCCGGCCGAGGCCATCCCGCCGAAGCTGGGTTGGTGGGACGCCAGAGTGCCAACGCAGTCGTCGCCGCGCACGGGACGGCTGCGGCGATCAGACGCCTCACTCGATGAAACGAGGGCGTGCTGCGAGCGCCCCCGAGGGGACAACCACACAGTTCCCTGGTTCGATGTGCGGTCACAGTCCTCTGCCCTGGTTCTCTTGTGCAAACCCCAATATATTGGGCACTGCAAACGGTGCTTGTGCACCCGTGGTAGCCTGTAGAGCTTGAATTCGTCCACGCCCACCTTCTGAGTCCGGACCGCGATATGAGGCGGGTCGGACCGACCTGCAGACGTGACGGATTGTGTTGAAGGAGAGCCACATGGCGGGACACGTCTGGACTCGCGAAACGGCCGCGGAGCGCATCGACGCCTACCTCGCCGAGGTGGACGCGGTAACCATCAAGCCCTACGTTCGCGACACCGACCTTGCCAACTTGCCACGGAACACGGCGTACCGTGTTGACGGGGCGCACGTCTACATCGACATCCTGAATCTCAAAGAAATGTTAGCGAGCACGGTGCAGGAAGGCGTGACCTGCCACCGGCGTACGTTGCGCTTCTTAAACCTGCACTATCGAGCGGTCCGCCGGATTGTCCAACATGCCGACGCGATCGAAGTGGACTTCCACAATCAGCGTCTTCACGCCGTCGTGGCTAAGCCGTACGGTGACGAGGCGAAGCGTATCCACCGAGCGGTGGCACTTGCCCAGCTTGTGATCGACGTCTTGGGCCGGATTGGGGAGGAGACCGAGGACGACACCATTCCGCCGGCGCGGGTCCGTGCAGGCATTGACACGGGCATCGCGCTGGCCGTCAACAACGGTCGCCGCGGCCATCGGGAGCCGCTGTTTCTTGGGGAGCCGGCCAATCGCGCAGCCAAGCGCGCCGCCGGCGGTACGGCTACGGGCATCTACCTGACCAACACGGCCCGTCAGGCAATCGACCTCCCATCTGTGAAGAACGAGGACACGGCCGCCTTGTCTCTTGACGAGGTTGCGACAAGTCAAAGGAAGGCGAATCTCGACGTCACGTCCGATGACATCGTAGAGAGCTGGCTCGACGACTACAACGCCAACCCAATCGGCCGCTTCACCTTCAGCGGGCACACCCCTCCGTTTGCCGACCTCGATTTCGAAGCGCTATCGCCGCAGAACTCGCGCCGGCAGAATGCAGTCTCGCTCTACGCCGATCTGGATGGTTTCACGGCGTTCATCGCTGCGCACGTGGCCGACGACGACGGCGCCAAGGACGTGGTGCGCGTGCTGCACGTCTTGCGCAGCGAGATGGATGCTGTTCTGCATGCCGATTTTCAGGGGCGAAAGGTCCGTTTCATAGGTGACTGCATCCACGGCGTGATCGTGGAGGGAACGGCGCTGACGACTGACGAAGAGGACACTCTGCGGACCGCCGTGCTGTGCAGCGGCGCACTGCGTAGCAGCTTCGAGTTGGCGCTTGACACCCTGGATGCCGAAGGCCTCGGGGTCGACGGGCTCGGGCTGGCGATTGGGTTCGAGTTCGGCCCAGTTGCTTTGACACGTCTCGGGATCAAGGGCGGAAAGATTCGCTGCGCCGTTGGGCGCGGTGTGCTCGCGTCTGAGCGCGAACAGCAACGGTGTTCCGGATCCGAAACGGCCATTGGCAGCGTCGCCCACGGCGGCGCCACACTCGCGGCCACGCTCTTTGGCGCGACCCGCAAAAGAAGCGGGCTCGACTATGATGCCGCTGTTGCCGCTCTGAAGGACGCCGACGCGCGTGCCGCCAAGGGCGTTCGTGAGGCGGGCGTCGTCGATACCGGACTCCTCCGGCCGGCGACAGCCGCCTCGGCGCCGTTCGCCTTTCCGAACCGCAGCGCGGCTCCGACGAAACCCGCAGGATTCGCATGATCTGGTATCTCCGCGATCCTGGCCGCTTCAGGATGGAACAGGACGCGGTGCGCGACCTCGAGCGCGCCGTGGCTTGGTTGGAGGTTGCCGGCTGGCGGATCGATACGACGTTGCGCCTATGCCTCGACGCCGAGATCGTCGTACGTGACCGCGTGTTTCCAGTCACTCTCCGCTACGGACACGTCTTCCCGTTCGGCGCCCCATCAGTGTTCCCGCAAGCGGAAGAGCGTTGGTCCAGCCATCAGTGGGGACTCGGCGGTGAACTGTGTCTCGAGTTCGGACCAGACAATTGGCGTCCAGAGCTCACGGGCGCCGACTTGTTGCAGAGTGCCGAGCGCCTGCTCGCTGCGGAGGTGGATGTCTGTGCTCCGCCAGTTCCCTCACGACACAGCACCACCCTGGGTCAGGATCTGCGCGGTGCATTCGCCCGATGGATTGCCACCGAGTCACTGCAGGGCCTGCTGACCACGGCCCCGACGGGCTGCACGGGCCGCGCGACGTTCCTGACGACGCATCGACCAGGGGCGTACGTCATCACGCCGTTTATTATTGCAGGACTAAGTGACGAGCCTTGGACCGATCCCCAAGTGCCATCCGTGTTGAAACCGCCGGCACACGCCTGGGATGGACTCGCGTTCACGTTGCCGACGGAGACGGAACTGCCGACGTTCGCGAAGCGGTCGGAACTGTGGACGTTTCTCGTGACCGCGGGATTTGTTCCTCCCGCAGACTACCAGCCTGCCGGAATCGAGTTCTTCCTCGTGCACTCAAGCCGGGGGCCCCGTCTGTTCTGGCTGGATGACTCCGACGATAGCGCGTGGGAAGCTGCGCTGGTTGCGGCGCGGGGCGGCGCGCGCGCAGCAGCCGATCGCGCGTTGCTGGCGTCGAAGACCGTAGCGATCGTCGGCGCCGGCTCCGTCGGTTCCAAGCTCGCAACAATGCTTGCGCGAGCGGGGGTCGGTGCCTTCGTACTGCTCGACGATGACGTGTTGCTCCCGGAGAACCTCGTTCGTCACGAATTGGACTGGTCCAGCATGGGCGAGCACAAGGCGGATGCTTTGGCTCGTCATTTGGCGCTCGTGGCGCCCGGCGTGCGGTGCACCGTCCGTCGCCACCAGCTCGGCGGCCAGGAGGCGAACACGTTCGCTGACGGCTCTCTCATGCTGTTGAGCGAGAGCGACCTGATCGTGGACGCCACGGCGAGTCCGGAGGCGTTCAACATCCTGTCGGGCGTGGTCGCGGCAGCGGCCAAACCCTTGGTGTGGGCCGAAGTCTTCGCTGGAGGGATTGGCGGTCTCGTCGCGCGGGCGCGACCTGCACTCGATCCGGCACCACAGATGATCCGCTCCCACATTGCAGCATGGTGTGCAGAACGCGGCGTGCCAGCTCCCCAGCCAGGCACCGACTACGAGGCGCTGGACCAGATACCGTTGATTGCGGACGACGCGGACGTGGCCGTAATGGCAGCGCACGGGGCTCGGCTCGCCATCGACCTGCTGCTCGGACGCAATCCATCCTGGTTCCCGGCCTCGGTGTATGTGGTCGGGCTCGCACCGGCGTGGCTCTTTACGCAACCGTTTGAGGTCCATCCGATCGACGTGGGTCGACCCGTTGCGACCCCAACCGGACCGATCGCCTCGGAGGAGGATCTCGACGCGATCTTTCAGTTGATCAGCAGCCGTCGTGATCACACTGGCAATCCATCCGGATCAGATCGCTAAGCTCGCCATAGAGTTGACGCGGGCAGGTCGCCGGGAGATCGGTGGTGTGCTGGTCGGCGAACATCAAGGCGAGAATCGTTTTCGACTGGTGGACCTCTCGGTGCAGCGTGGTGGCGGCACGCACGGCGGCTTCGACCGTCGCCCTGACCGGCACCGCGCGTTCCTTGACGATTTCTTTCGACGGACAGGCGGAGAGTTCGAGCGTTTTAATTACCTCGGTGAGTGGCATTCGCACCCCTCGTTCTCAGTGCATCCGAGCACGATCGACTTGGCGCAAATGCAGGCCATCGTCGAAGAAGAGGGCGCCGCGCGCTTGTTCGCCATCCTCCTGGTGGTCCGACTTGGCGTCGAGCGGTGCGTTGAACTCAGTGCATCTGCGTTTCGGCCTGGATGCAACCCTTCGACCGTCGTTGTGGAAATTGACGAGCAGCCGGTACACGGCGGCATCAGGGAGAATTGGTGGAGCCGGTTGTGGTCGATGCCACGGCGTAAGACATCCGTTTCTGTGTTGAACGTCCCCGTACCAGGAGCTGGTCTGATGAGTATGCTGTCCAGATTTCAAGATCCCGCCGACCTGATCGAAGCTCTGCGCATGCAGAAGATCGTTCAAGGCGATCGCACAATCGCTGAAGCGTTGGCGGCACACGGTGAGCTGATCGCGTTTGCCCCTGGCCAGAACATCATTGAACAGGGGGCGAGCGATCGAGACGTGTTCTTCCTGCTCACCGGCAAGGGACAGCTTGTGGTGAACGGCGTGCGGATGTACTGCAGGGAGCACGGCGTGACCATCGGCGAAATGTCTGCTATCAATCCCAGCATCAGTCGCTCGGCGACAGTGGAAGCAGTCGAGCCCACCGTTGCTTGGAAGGTTGGGCATGCGCAACTGGCCGATGTGGGCAAGGCTCACCCCGAGCTGTGGCGATTCATCGCAGTGGATCTTGCGTCTCGGCTCGAGCAGCGCAATCGCTACGTCAATCGCATCAACACGCGACCACGAGTCTTCCTGATTTGCTCCGCAGAGGCCCTGCCAGTGGCGAAGGCGATTCGTATCGGACTTGAGCACGACGCCGAAGTCGTCATCTGGAGCGACGACAAGATATTCCCCCCCGGTGCGTATCCCATCGAGGCGTTGGAGGAACAGGTCAACGCTTCAGACTTCGGGGTCGCGCTCGCTGAGCCAGACGACCTGGTCACGTCACGCGATCGGAAGTCGGCTACGCCTCGCGACAACGTCATCTTCGAGTTGGGGTTCTTCATGTCCCGGCTTGGCCGACACCGCACAATCCTCCTTGCGCCGCGGTTGCAGGAGATCAAGCTGCCTTCTGATTTCAAGGGGTTGATCCCGATCGCCTACGAGAAAGGCGCAAATGGTCACGATTCGGTGGCACTAGGACCAACGATCGACAAGATCAGTGGCCTCATCGCTGACCTTGGCGTCCGTGCCTCGCTGACCGAGGTCAAATGACGACCGTCGTCAGGTCGTCGGTCGATCTCAGTGACGGCTGAGCGGCCATCGTCGTCGACAGATAGCCGCAGCTCGACGCCATCGCGAGCATCTTGACCGGAAGTGGCGGTGCAGCGATTCATGCTCGATTTCAACGCTCGATGTCATCCCCGCTCGGCAGCCCGACGCGCACGTTTCGGCGGCGCTATGGGCAGTTGAGTTCCGTTGGTGGGTGGACTAGATTGGCCCCTGACGCCAGCTCAAGGCTTTCCAGATGATCCTCAGCGACAACGAAACCAAGGTCGATCTGCTCAATAACGACGCGATCTCCAAGACGATCATCGACCTCGTTCGTGACCGACCCGAGCTGCCCGTCACGATCGGAATTCACGGCGATTGGGGCGCAGGCAAGTCCAGCATCCTCGAGATGATCGAGGCCCGAGTCGACAAGACCCCGAGGACGCTCTGCCTGAAGTTCAACGGCTGGCGTTTCCAGGGATTCGAGGACGCCAAGATTGCGCTGATTGAAGGCATTGTCGCCGGCCTTATCGAAAAGCGGCCGATGCTGACAAAGGCAAAGCACGTAGTCGCTGATGTCTACAGCCGCATCGATAAGCTGAAAGTCGCGAAGAAGCTCGGCGGGTTCGCGCTGAGCATGTACACAGGCGTTCCCACCCCAGAAATGATAGCTGGCGCTCTCGGCGCCGCTGAAGCCCTGTTCGACGATCCGGCGCAGCTAGTCTCGAAAGACAATGTCATGACGGCGCTCGATGGGCTCAAGGGCGTCATGAATCCCGCGACTCCCAAGCGCGTCCCGGAGGACGTTCAGGAGTTTCAGAAAGCCTTCGACAAGCTTCTCGACGAAGCATCGATCGATCGGCTGATCGTGCTGGTGGACGATCTCGACCGTTGCTTGCCGGACACGGCGATCGAGACGCTCGAAGCGATTCGCCTGTTCGTGTTCACGAAGAGAACCGCGTTCGTGGTCGCGGCGGACGAAGCCATGATCGAGTACTCGGTTCGCAAGCACTTTCCCGATCTCCCGGACAGCACCGGGCCGCGAGACTACGCGCGGAACTACCTGGAGAAACTGATTCAGGTACCGTTCCGGATTCCTGCGTTGGGTGACGCGGAAACCCGCCTCTACGTGATGCTCCTACTGGTCGGTGAGGCAGTCGGCGAGTGCGCAGAATTCACGGCACTGATTGACGCAGCGCGTGAATACCTCAAACGCCCCTGGAAGAGTGAGGCTCTGAAAGAGGACCTGGTGCTCAAGACGCTCGCGGGCCAAGGCGCCAAGCTGCAAGGGCAGTTGACTCTCAGTGATCAGATTGGCCCTATCCTTGCGACTGGCACGCGCGGCAATCCACGGCAGATCAAGAGGTTCCTGAATACGCTGCTCTTGAGAAAGCGAACGGCTGATGCCCGTGGGTTTGGCGACGACATTCGTCTTCCTGTGCTCGCGAAGCTGATGCTAGCCGAGAGGTTCTTGCCTCGCACGTACGATCAGATCGCGACTGCGGCGGCAGCGAATCCGGGCGGCCTTTGCGAGGATCTCAAGCCCCTTGAGGCGAGCGCGACGCCACAGAACGATACTCCTACCAAACCCGGGACGAAAGCCGCGTCTCAAACAAAGGAACAGCCCGCCGCACAGGACAGCGCGACCCTCGCGGAATGGAAGGCGTCGCCTGCTGTCCTGGAGTGGGCGCGAATCGCGCCTCCTCTGGGCGGGGAAGATCTGCGTCCGTATCTGTTCGTTGCCAAGGACCGGAAGGACTACTTCGGACCAGCCTCTGCACTTGGAAAGCTCGTCGCGGTCGTGGAGAAGCTGCTTGGCCCGAAGATCGTCGTTCAGAGCTATGAAACCGAGTTGCGCGCTCTGACGACACAAGAGGCGGGACAGGTCTTTGAAGGCGTGAAGGCCCGCATCATCTCTTCAGACAAGTTCGACAAGCAACCGGCTGGCGTCGAAGGACTCGTCGTTCTGGTGAAGGCACAGTCGACGCTGCAGAACGCACTGGTCGGCTTCCTCGAAGCGCTGCCGGCCGACCGTCTCGGTCCGTGGGCAGCAGCGGGCTGGGATGGAGTCATCGCCGAGCCAGCGGCGGTGGCTCGGCTCAACGGTCTGTTCGAGCGCTGGAAGGAATCGGCCGGCCAAGGACTCAAGCTTGCGCTGCGCGTACCGAAGGCCGGGGGTGGACGCTAGTGGGCACGTCCTCATCTTACGGAGGGCCCAAAGGCAAGTCCCCCCTCGTGCCAACGTGGATCGCTCCTATGAGTCCAGCGGGGCCTCTACCAGCCGTGCCCGTTCCACCGGGCGGTGCGCCACCAGTCGCTCCCCCTGGAGACGTTCCTACGACACCTCCCGACCAGGCGCCAACGCAGGTTGAAGGAGATGCGAATCGCTTTCGTGGGCCACGAGCGAGCTTCTCGAAGTTCGCTAAGTCGGGCGGAAGCAACGGCGGACGTCTCGGCCGAGCGGTGTCGCGTTATGTGTCGCACTCATCCGGCGGCGCCCGGCGCGCAGCACAGAAGATGGGATCGTCTCGGACATCTGCCGGCCGCCTGTTGGGCTTTCTCGCTGACGCACAGGCGAGAGGATCTCGGGAGGCGCTTCGTGCGCTAAACCTTGAAGGCCTCGCCGGACGACCGATTGAGGAGATCTTCCTCGGCCTGATGGAGTACGTTTGCCCCAAGGGTGGAAATGTTGACGAAGGCATCGCTCGTGATGCTTTCATCGAGACAATCGCCGACCTGGCCGACATCGGCGTCACGGACCTCGACCAGCTGACGGCCGACCAGACGCAAACGGTTCTCGAGCTCTATGCTACGCATGCCATCGAGGACCGCCTCTGCAACGAGATCGGCACCAAGGCGATCTCGTTGCCTCAAGATGTCAAGGCCATTGAATCCACGATGGATCAGTTGCGCGATTTCGTGAGGCGCTCTGTTTCGGACAGCATTCAACGCGCGCGAGCCGCACTCGCCACGTTGACGGTCGATCGCGTCCAAGGCGTGGTGGACTCGGTGTACGAGACGGCCTTCTCCTTCCTTCAGGCGGCCGGAGAGCTTGTCGCAGAGGACGCATGAGGAGACATCTGCTCATCGCTCGCCTTGGAGTGGCCGACATGGCCCTCGTACCGGCGGACCAAGATGAGGTGGTCACTGAGCTACAGCTGCTGAACACCCAGACGCAGCTCGCGCACGGTCTGTCAGATACCGTCCGCGCGTTGTTGAAGCAGGGCATCTATCCCTCGTCGCTCGGCGCGGATCTTCTTCTCGTTGCGACGCTCGTGCATGCGGCTGATACTCGCCTTTCACGCGAGGACGAGTCTCAAGACACCTGGACACGCGAGATCAGACTAGTGGTTCCCGTGGTGGAAATGGACCGCTGGCTTCCGGTCGAAGGACTCTTGTCGGAGACGTTGAACTTCCTGACTGGTGATCGGTGGACCATCAACTTCAGGTCGGCCTCCACGCTTCCACGGATTGTCCCGGACCGGCCGACTGGGGTTGAGCCGCCGGCCGGCGATACGGTCTCCTTGTTCTCCGGCGGCCTCGACAGTCTGATCGGCGCGATCGACCTTCTCCAGCATGGGAATAGACCGGTCTTCGTCAGCCATGCCGGGGATGGTGCAACCAGTACCGCGCAGCGGGAATGCTATGACGCGTTGGCGGCGCGCTACGGACAAGCCGCTGCTATGCGCTTTCGGTTCTGGTTGGCGTTTCCGAAGAACTTGGTTCTCGGGTCCAAGGGAGAAGATACAACCCGAGCGCGTTCGTTCCTCTTCTTTTCGCTGGCGGCGTTCGTCGGCTCCGGCCTCAACCGACAGTTCGTCGTGCGCGCACCTGAGAACGGCCTGATCGCGCTGAATGTGCCGCTCGATCCCCTTCGGCTCGGCGCACTGAGCACGCGAACAACGCATCCTTACTACATCGCTCGTTGGAATGAGCTGCTGTCTCGGCTCGAATTGCCCTGCGTCGTCGAGAACCCATATCGCCATCTCACCAAAGGCGAGATGGCCCAGAACTGCGTGGAGCGTGAGCTGCTGCAACAGATTGTCGCTTCATCGCTTTCGTGTTCCTCGCCCAGCAAGGCGCGTTGGCAATCACGTCCGACGGAGCACTGCGGATACTGCACACCCTGTCTCATCAGGCGGGCCGCTCTTCAGAAGGCCTTTGGACGAGGTGGGGATCCGACAACGTACTCCATCTCTGATCTGTCCTGTCGAGCGCTAGACTCCGAGAAGGCGGAAGGCCAGCAGGTGCGGTCGTTCCAGCTTGCGCTCGAAAGACTGCGCGAGCGACCAGCTCTTGCGGCGCTCTTGATTCATAAGCCGGGACCGCTAACGGACGTCATCAACGAGCTCGATCAGCTCGCGAGCGTCTACAGCAGAGGGATGAACGAAGTCGGAGAGGTCGTGTCCGGTGTTGTCGCACGACCGCAATAGCAGCACGCGGGCGACACGCGGGCTGGTCGACTTTCATTGTCATTTGGACCTCTATCCGAACTTCGAGGACGCGGTTTTAGAATGCGAGCAGCAGGGCATCTACACTCTCGCTGTCACGACCACACCAAGAGCGTGGTCTCGCAATCAAAGACTAGCGTCCAAGACTAGACACGTGCGAGCGGCGCTTGGCTTGCACCCTCAGCTGGTTGCAGAGCGATTCACCGAGATGGGTCTGTGGGAGTCGCTCTTACCTGAGGCGAAGTACGTTGGAGAGGTCGGCCTCGACGCCGGCCCGAGATTCTACAAGTCGCTCGACCTCCAGATTGACGTCTTCCGCCGAATCTTGAACGCGTGCGCGCACGCGGGCGGAAAGGTTCTTAGCATTCACAGCGTTAGGTCCGCCGGCAGGGTTGTCGAGATGCTCGAATCACATCTGCCGCCCGACAGAGGGCGCGCTGTCTTGCATTGGTTTACTGGGAGCGGATCCGAAGCGCGCCGGGCGGTATCGGCGGGCTGCTATTTCTCGATCAATCGGATGATGCTCGGCCGAGAGGCGTCGCGTCGTTTGGTGGCAAGTCTTCCGTTAGGGCGGCTACTGACGGAGACCGACGGACCATTTACGGCGCTCGACGAGAGGCCATCGAGGCCGTCAGACATCGAAGTGACTATCCGAGAGCTGGCTGACACTCTGGAAAAGCCGGTGTCAGAAGTGCGCGAAGTGGTGGCGCAGAACCTGAAGCAGCTGCTCGCGGATACGGCCCCCAGTATGCCTGGGCAGAAGAGCGTCCGCTCAGCCGACTGAAAGCAGCAGGACACGGGCAGATGGGCAGCCTCGGCATTGGTCGCCGAGGCCTGCACTGGCGGTGTGGCCTCTCCCAGACTCGCACGATCATTGCCGTCTCCGCCGCGCCGCGCCTCGCCGAGCACTCCAGCGCTCCGGGAGGACCGCATGCATCCGACCGTTCCTGCCGCCGTCGAACGGACCCGTCCGAAGCCAGACCCGTCAACCCTACCTGGCCGGTGCAAAGTAGCCTGGTCGCGTGCGAACGACGACTCCCGGCCGACCGACGCGTACGGTGACGCGTCGCCACTGCCCATCCGGCGGCGCGTTGCTGGATTCATACGCGAGCGCGTATTGGCTCGAGAGTTCATCGCGCACCTCGTTGTAGATGGCCGCCAGGTCGTTGACGCGCTGCGGGAAAAAGGCTCGTCCACCCGTCTGTTGCGCCAAGCGCCGCAGCACGAACTGACCGTCTCCGTCGTTATGTCTCGCCGCTTCCGCCGACAGGCCGAGACCGATGGTGTAGATGATGGTGTCGGAACGCGCCGCGAGGTCCAGCACCTCGTCGAAGCCCACCAAGCTCGACGTGTCTTCGCCATCCGACAGCACTATGATCGCGCGTCGGCGCGGCATGCCGGCAGTGTCTATCGGCAGCTTGTTAAGCTCCTTCAGGGTGATATACACGGCGTTGTAGAGGGCCGTCGATCCGCCTGCTCTTGTCTGCCTAATCACGTTCTCAAGTACCTGTCGATCGCTTGTGGGTGCCTGTGCTATCTGCACCTTGCTATCGAAACCGACGACCGTCACCAAGTCGCTCGGCGCAATCTGTCGCACGAAGCCGACCGCCGCCTCTTGAGCCGTCGCGAGACTCTGCTCCATGCTCGCGCTCGTGTCGATGAGAAGGCCCAACGCCAACGGTGTACCCGCTTTCGCAAAGAACGTGAGGGACTGCGGCACTCCGTTCTCCGTCACAACGAAGTCTTCGCGGACAAGATCGGGTACGTATCGTCGACTGCTGTCGGTGGCCGTGACGCTGAAAGATACGAGGTCTACGCCCGCTCGAAACGCGGACTGTTGTCGATCTGCCTCCACGCTGTCGTTGGCGGCCCATGCACTGAGCGCGACGGCGACTGTGAACGCCGCGGCCGACTTCGACCCTTGCATCACATCCTCACTCAGTGGCTGGCGTAGATGCTGACCTCGTCCACACCGGCCGCTCCTTGAGCCGCCGGCAGCGTGACCGTGATGCGTGTGCCGCGTCCACCAGCACCAGCGTCACAGGCAATGACACCTCCGTGCAGTTCCACGATCTGTCGACACATGTACAGGCCGATACCTGCGCCCCGCGCACCAGGACGCGTCTCGCTGTCGTGATGTTCGAGACGAAAGAACTTGTCGAAGATCCGCGAGCGAAATGCTGCTGGAATGCCGGGGCCTGTGTCGGCAATGCTCACAGAGACCACGTCAGACGTTTCGGCCGATGCCATCGCCACACGGCCCTCCAGCGTCACACTGCCGCCGCTCGGCGTGTACTTGAGCGCGTTGGACAAGATGTTGTCGAACACCGCACGCAAACGCAGCGGATCGGCGACCACGGGCGGCATCGAGCCTGCGAACCGGCAGCCGATCGTGATTCCTTGCGCCGCCGCCTGTCCCTCGATGCGTCGGAGCGCGTCTGAGACCACAACGGGCATCTGGAGCGGCTCCAGGTTCAGACGAAGCTGCCCGGCCTCGATACGTGCCAGGTCAAGAAACTCATGCACGATCTCGGTCAGCTGATCGACGCCGATGAGCGAGGTGTCCACGAGCTCACGTTGCCGGATCGGGAGCACCTCGGAAGCCTCCTGCAACATCAGCAGCGTCATCCGAAGCGTCGTCAGCGGTGTCTGAAGTTCGTGAGACGCCACCGCGACCAACTCCGATCGCATCTCGTCGATCCGCACAAGATCGGTCACCTCGTACAAGACCAGAATGGCTCCACGCTGCTGAGGATTCGGCCCGGGCACCGGTACGACACGCGGAAGCAGACGTTGCACCGCGCCGTCGCGCTCGATCCGGATTGTTTGCGTTAAGTCTTTCGACGCCACCACGTCGGTTCCCGTTGTGATGGCCCGCGTTACCGCACGCAAATCCAGTCCCTCGATACGCAGGTCCGTCAAGGTGCATGGCCCTTGCACGCCGGCCGCCGCGAGCGTTGTCACCGCGGCGCGGTTCATGGACTGGATACGGCCGGTCGCGTCAAGCAACACCACGGCGTCAGGCAATGCTTCAAGCGTCGCTTCGAGGGTGTTCTTGGCTTTGACGACCTCACTGATGTTCGTTCGCCGGAACTCGGCCAAGTCCTCGGCCATCTGGTTGAATGCGCCGGCCAGCTCGCCGAGTTCATCTCGAGACGCCACGTCAATCCGCTTCGAGAAGTCTCCGCCACGAATGGCGTTGGCGCCCTCGGTCAGCCGACGCAACGGGCCGACGACCGTGCGTGTCAAATGCCACGCGACGGCCACTGCAATGCCAAGAGCCGCAAGCGTAATCAGCAAGACGGCGCGTCGCGCCGCCGCCGCCTCGTCGCGTGCGCCACTGACGGCTTCGCGTGCGAGTGCGAAGTGCCGGTCACGAATCGTCGTCGTCAGCGCGACGGCGCGGCGCAGGATGGGATTGGCCTTCTGATGATAGTGTGCAAGGGCTTCGCGCTCCGAGGAGACCCCAATCACGGCGTCGGACGCCTGCCGGTAGGCGCGCAACTCCGTCTGCAGTGGCGTCGCCAACTCGCGTTCGTCATCCGGTCCGAGGATCTCGAACAGGTCCGCCACTGCGCGATCCACGACGGAGCGCTCCCCGATGAGCACCTGCGCCCCTCGATCGTCTCCGGCCAGGATGAGCAGTACGGCATCGTCCTCGCGCTCCAGTGCACCCGAGAGCTGCGACGTCACCGCCGTTACCGACTCGCTCTGCTGTACGGTGTCCGTCACGATCCCGCTGAGCCGATTCAGCGCAACCAGCGTCCACACGCTCGCGGTGACCGTCGTCAGTACGAGCAAGCCCGCCGCGGCGACGAATCGCAGGCGGAGATGGCCGGGAATCGCCAAGCGGTCACGCCAAGCCATATCTCTTCCGCTTGCGCTGGAGAGTCGTCGCGTCAATCTCCAGCGTCCGTGCGGCAGCTTCGAGCGATGGCGTCTGCGCGACGACCCGCGCAATATGTTCCCGCTCTAATGCCTCGATCGACACCAACGCACCGACCTGCGGCGTAAGGCCTGGTCGGTCCGAGGACGTCGGGCTCGCGAGCCCGAGATCGCCCAGTTCAATCACTTCACGAGGGCTCAGGATCACCGCTCGCTCTACGGCATTCCTCAGCTCGCGCAGGTTCCCCGGCCAGGCGTGCTCCTGCATGACACGCTCAGCCACGGGCGACAACGTCAAGCCATGACGCCGTTGCTTCTGGCTGAAGATCGACAGGTAGTGGTGCGCGAGCGGGAGAATGTCCTCCGGTCGTTCCCTGAGCGCGGGCAAGGTGAGCGTCACGACATTCAAGCGGTAGAACAGGTCTTCACGGAAGCGGCCGGTTCGGACCTCGGCCTCAAGGTCACGGTTCGTCGCCGCAATGAGCCGCACGTCAGCGCGACGCTCGCGCGCTTCGCCGAGGCGTTCGTAGCTCCGATCATTCAAAAACCGCAGGAGACGAGCTTGAGCATCGGCAGTCAGATCACCGACCTCGTCCAGCAAGAGCGTACCGCCCTCCGCCTCTTGAACCTTTCCAGCGACGTCGGCGATCGCGCCCGTGAACGCGCCCTTTCGGTGGCCAAAGAGCGCACTGGTCATGAGGTCGCCGGAGAGCGCCGGACAGTTCACGGTAATGAATGGCGCCTCTGCACGCGGGCTGGTGGAGCGAATCCAACGGGCGAGGACGTTCTTGCCGGTGCCGCTTTCGCCGCGCAGCAGGAGAACGGCATCGGAGGCCGCGGCACGCGCGCTTGTATGCAAGAACCGCAAGAAGGCGGGGCTTCGTGACTCGAAGAAGGCTGGCTCGCCGCTCTCGTCCAGCTCATTCTCTAGCTCAGCGAGACGACGGCGCAGACGCTGTGCCTCGACGACGCGGTGCGCCGCCAAACGAATCTGGTCGGGCGTGAACGGCTTTGGCACGTAATCCACCGCTCCGCGCTTGATCGCCGTCACGGCGCTCTCAATGGACGCATAGGCGGTTACCACGATCACCCCCGCGTCGGGTTGACGCACCAGAATCTCCGGGAGGAGGTCCAGACCGGCATCGGCGCCCAGCCACAGATCCAAGAAGACAACCTCGAAATGCCCACGATCGAGCGCCTCAAGTGCAGCACCCCCGCTGGCGACGCCGAGCACACGAGCGCCGGCCGTTTCGAGACACAACCTGAGCGACTGGCGGACCCCCGCGTCATCGTCAATGACCAAGGCCGCCCACGGCATCCTGCCGTTCATGACGGCCACCGCCGCGTCGTTCTTGTTTGGATTCTCCATGGGTACATGATCCGCCGTCGCAAGTTCTCAGCCATTGTCGTCACGCCAGCGCGCCACACCGAATCGGTTCTGGTCGCCGGCACGCTGGGCGCCGTCACTGCACTTTGCACGATTGCACGTGCGGCGACCAGGCATATTGCCGCCACGCCACGGGTCTCCCGCCACGAGCTCGTCTTCACCTCGTGCCCCGCACCCCGCACATGGCAGCGCCGCAGTTCCAGCGCCCCATCGGCCTCTCCCGAGCGTAGCCCCCGTTCGGCCACACCAGCCCGACGTCGTCTCAAGCCACGACCGGAGTACACCACCATGCCCACGTTCCAACAACACTCCCGCGATCGGCCAGAACGAACGCGCTTGCGACGCTAGTTCGACCGGCATCGCCATGCCCGGCCACTACCCCCGTGAGATGTAGCCGCACGCCGAGGCGGTCTCACGCCGCGCCTCTCTTGTTGGCTGACCATCGATCGTCCCGTTACCGCAGGTGTGGCACTCAGATCCAGCAGCTCGAACGCGGCGACAATGCAGAACGTCGCCCACGGTCGCTCGGCGCCATCAACCAGACGGCGCGCGAGACGTGCGCTGGTGATGCCGCGGTGCTCGAGCCGATACCGCATCACGACGCACAGCAATGTCTTGGCCAGACGGCGCCACCTCGTCTCGTGCGTGAGTTCCAGTGCCTTTGCTCGCTGCGGTCATTGGCGACACCGCACAATGCCGGATGCCAGAACGGGTTGTCGCTGAAGTCTGCGGCCACACTCTGACCAACACCGTCCAGGCACTCCGCCTGCTTATACGCACATCGATCACTCGTCCTGCGCACACACCGCGGTGCCCCCTTGTCTCATCAACAGTGCGATCGAACAATCACACCGTTGGAGTTCGTCACACGCGACGACCATCAGCCTGCCGCACGATGTGCAGACTGGAACCACCGGCCGCGTCGTACCGCGTTCCGACGCTGAGATCATCACCTGTTATGGACGACCACGACGGCTTACACGCACTAGTTGATTCGACGCGGCGATCAATCGCCCGCGTGACGGAGTCCGTCTTCTCCTGACCTCTCCTCACGCTCGACCACCGCGTCTGGTCGGCACACGAGGAGAGAACGATGAACATCAAGCTCGCATTGCACGTCGCGCTCTACATTCTGAGCGCATTGATCGCCACCGCTGCGTCCGCTCAAACGACGGGCACCCTACGTGGGACGATCACGGATCAAGGAGGTGGCGCGCTTCCGGGCGCCGACGTCACCCTCGTCGCGGAGAACACCCGCAGCACACGCACACTCGTCACGGACGACCGCGGCGAGTTCGAGTTCCAGGCGCTCGCTGTCGGGCGCTACATCATCCGCGTCACCTTGATGGGCTTCCTGCCGGTTGAACGTTCCGGCGTCGAAGTGGTCCTGGGACAGACCGCTGTCGTCACCCTCCAACTTCCTTTGACGACCGCCGAAACGGTGACTGTCTCAGCTGACGTCATTCCTCAGATTCAGACAAGCAGCACCCAGATCGGTGGCGTCACCAACAGCCTGGCCGCCGCCAATCTGCCGCTGAATGCCCGCGACACGTATGCGCTTCTACAGCTTCAACCCGGGGTCCAGGCCCAGATTGGCTCGGACTCTTTCGCAGGGTCCGACCAAGCCGGTGTCGTCTCCGTCAATGGTGGCCGTGGCCGCTCGAACAACTTCACGGTGAACGGCGGTGACGCCAACGACCGGTATCTCGCACTGCCCGCCGTACAGCCGACCCCAGACGCCATCGAGGAGTTTCGCGTCATCACAGGTGCGTTCGACGCGGAGTTCGGGCGAAGTGCCGGGTCCGTCATCAACGTGGTGACGAAGTCCGGGACCAACAGCCTGCGTGGAAACGTGTTCGAGTTCTTTCGGGATGAGGGGCTCGACTCCAGAGGCTACTTCGATACGACCAAGGCCAAGTTCTCGCAGCACCAGTACGGACTGACGCTGGGAGGTCCGCTTCGTCGGGACAGGACGTTCTTCTTTGGCTCGCTTGAGCGCCGTCAGATCGTGCAAGGCGTCGCATCGGACGTCGTCGGTGTACCCACTCCGAATGAGCGACTCGGAGATTGCTCTGCTGGTGCGCCGTTCACGGGCACACTCGCATCATCCTTTCTGGCCTCGCACCTTAGCGCCAGGCCGGGATGTGCCGACGCGATCGCCGCAGCTGGCGGGGCACCCCTCGCGCCCGGTGCGTCCTATGCGAGCCTCTTTCCGGGTAACCGTATCCCTCTGAGCTGTACCGACGCGACGGCGCTCGCCGTGCTCGATACGTACGTGCCGTTCGCCAATACCGCCGACGGGCGCTTTCAGGCTGTTCCCGACGCGGATCGGCGGAATACGCAAGGCACGCTGAAGATCGACCACGCGTTGACGACCGGGCAGCAGCTCACCGCGTTCATCTTCGGCAGTCGCGGTCGCGAGATCGAACCGTTTGCCAGGCTGTCGGGGTCGGGTGCCAACCTACCCGGCTTCGGCAATGCGACGGAGACGCGCACATGGCAGGCCGTCTTGGGGCATACGTGGGCGCGATCGCGCTCCAGCGTCGTCAACGAGTTTCGATTCACGACATTGCGGCAATCACAGCCCTTGTACAACAGCCCAATCACCGCCAGTGACGTCAGCCGTACGTGTGGCGCGTTGCCCCCGGACCAGTGCTTTGCCGATCCGACGCAGCCCGGTGTCGGCATTCGCCCCAGAGTCGGTGCCGCGCACGAAGGGCTCCCGCTCATCTCCGTCGCGGGCGGCTTTTCGATTGGCAACAACGCCCAGGGAGAAATCCCGCAGACACAAACGACATTTCAAATCGCCGATACCCTCAGCAGAACGTTCGGTGCTCACAGCCTGAAGATCGGCGCCGATGTTCGGCGGACGCTCTACGATATGACCAACTACGGCGCGCTGAACGGACAGTACGGATTCGTGGGCGGCGGCCCAAACGACGTGGGCTACGACACGCTCTACCCGAATGTCCTTCTTGGACTTCCCGACACCTACTACCAGACAGCCCCGTCCATGTCGCAGTTCCGCTATACGACGGTCTACGCATTCGCGCAGGATACCTGGCGCCCACGTCCGGGCGTCACGGTCAACGCGGGGTTGCGCTACGAACTGACGACACCGCCCGCCAACGATGTGCTCGGGCGCACGCAATCGGTGCGCCTCCATGCACCGAGCACGCAGTTTCCTTGCGCGCTGAGCCCGACAAATCCGCTCGTCGCTGTCTTCGGAACGACGGACTGCAATCCTGGCAGCCCCGGCGAGGCAGTGTTTCCGCTCGGCCTTGTGGTCCCGGGCGATCCTGGCGTCGAACCCGGATTGAGCGCCACCTACAAGAAGGGTTTCGCGCCGCGCGCCGGTCTCGCGTGGTCACCGCAATGGTCGGATGGATGGAAGGCTGCCCTGACCGGCGGACCCGATCGGTCCAGCATCCGCGCCGGTTGGGGCATCTACTACGATGGCCTCGTTGAGGGACTGATCCTCGCCCAGCTTGTTCCGCAGCCTCCGTACGGAGGAAGTTCGTCGATCGCCAACGGTCTATTCTCAACGCCCCTGCTCGGACAGGACGGCACACGCTACGCCAACCCCTTCGACGGCATTCTCGCGCCGCAACGTGGCGAGCCTGTCGACTTTTCCGTCTTTCGGCCGATTCTCCTCTATGGCCAGCAGCCGGCAGACCTGAAACCTCAGTACGCCCACCAGTACCACGTGACTGTCCAGCGGCAGTTGCCCGGACACATGATGGCGCAGGCCGGATACGTAGGCACTCTCGGACGACGCCTGTTGGCGACCCGCGACATCAATCCTGGGATGTCCGAAACCTGCCTGGACCTGAATCAGATCCCTGGGATGGCCTGCGGCCCCTTCGGGGCGGACAGCACGTACGTCGTGCCCGCCAACGCCATTCCCGAGGGCGTCACGCTCAGGCTGCCCTACGGCTCGGTCCCTTTCGTCACGGGGCCGAACCCCGAACCGATCACGCTCGTTGGACTGCGGCCCTACTCGTCGCCCTTCTGCGAACCGACGACCGGCCGCGGCTGCCCCCCGGATGGCATTCCGGTATTCAGCAGCCTCTTTCAACGGGACAATCTCGCCGAGTCCCGATACGACGCGCTACAGACACTGGTCGAGAAGCGCTTCAGTCGCGGTCTCCAGTTCCAGGCTGTCTACACGCTGAGCACGTCTGTCGACACCGCTTCGAGCTTTGAAAACATCGTCAACCCCTTCGATGTGACCCGCAGCCGCGCCCTGTCGCTCTTTCACGCGCGCCATCGCTTCGTGCTGAACGCGTACTGGGAGGTTCCCTACACGGGACACCCCGGACTCCTGAGGGCGCTCGACGACTGGTCGCTCTCGCCGATCATCACACTGCAATCCGGCTTTCCGATCAGGATCACAGCCTCGGACGACCGTGAATTGCTCACCAGTGTCGATTTCGAGATGCCCGGCCAGCCGGACCAGATCACCTCGCTATTGCCGCTCGATCCGAGGCAGCATGGCGATCTCTACTTTGACCCGGCGACGTTCGCACCGCAGGCGCTCGGCACGATTGGCAATGCGCCACGCACGGTATGCTGCGGTCCAGGCATTCGCTCGATCGACATCGCGCTCCAACGGTCGATTCGCGTCAGCACGCGCGCCAGGCTTCAGCTTCGAGCCGAAGTCTTCAACCTGCTGAACACGGTGAACTTCAACAATCCGGTCGGCGACATCAGCGACCGCGACAACTTCGGCCGCGTGCTCCGAGCGAAGGCGCCGCGACAAGTGCAACTCGCCGTGAAGCTGTTCTACTGACACACCGCAGCCGGACGTGCAGACTGAACCAGTGTCCGCCCGGGTTCAGTTCTGCACGCCGTCAGAGCAGCCCATACCGCTTCCGCTTTCGGTGCAACGTGCTCGGCGCCATTCTGAGCACACGCGCGGCGGCGTCGAGGGAGACCGCCTGCGCCAGCACGCGTGCGATGTGCTCTCGTTCGATGGCCTCGAGCGGCACGGGTGCGCCAAGGCGCGCACGGTAACAGGAGCGGTCCAGCGCGTCGCTCAGCGTCGGCGGCGCCAGGTCGGCAGACGAAATGTCGTTGCCGACCGCTAGCGTGACCGCACGTTCCACGGTGTTTCGCAGCTCCCACGTATTGCCCGGCCACTCGTGCGACAGCAGGGCGGTCTCCGCCTCTGCCGACAGCGTCGGTGCGGGCCGCCCGCGCTGAGCGGCGAACATTGCCACGTAGTGATGGGCGATGGGTAAGATGTCCTCCGGTCGCTCTCTGAGCGATGGCAGCGCCAACGTGACCACGGTGAGACGATGGAACAAGTCGGGCCGCACACGGCCGCTCCGCACATCCTCCTCCACGGGGCGGCTCGTCGCTGCGATCACTCGGACGCCTCCGAGTACGTGGGTGGTGTCGGTCAGACGTTCACGAGCGCGGTTGTTGACCAGCGCCAGCATCGCGGCCTGCTGGGCCGGCGAGAGATCACACAGTTCGGTGACGAAGAGCGTGCCACCCGGCACGGCCCGCCGATCCCACGCATCTGACGGGTCGTCGATGACATGAAAGGGTCTGTCGCTCCGGCCGCTTCTGGCGTGTATGCGGCGCGCGAGCGCGTCGGTGCCGGTCCCGGTCTCGCCCAGCAGCAGCACGTCGGCGTCCGATGCGGCAGCCCGGTCCGCGGTTTCGAGCAGCCGACGCATCGCCGGCTGGCTCGATCGGAGGATCGCGTCGTCCTCCTTCCGGCTGAAATGCGCCTGAAGTTCTTCGAGCCGGCTACGCGAGCGCCGCGTCGCGATGACACGCTCGACGGCTCGCCGAATTTGATCCGGTGTAAACGGTTTCGGCAGGTAGTCCGCGGCGCCGCCTCTCATCGCTTCCACCGCGCTCTCGAACGACGGGAGCGCGGAGACCACCACCACACCGGTGTCCGGGTACTGCGAGCGGACGACCGGAAGCAGATCGGTCCCTCGCTCAGGCCCGAGCCGCACATCGAGGACGATCGCGTCAAACACCTCGCGCTCCAGCGTCTCGATTGCCGCACGAAGCGTCGCCACACTACGGACCCGCAGCCCGCGCGCTTCCAGACAGAGGCGCACCGACTGGCGGGCTCCGGGCGCATCGTCAACGATCAGAACCGATCCCGCCACTCCGCGTGCGCTTGCTGGCGACTGATCACGATCACCCGAGCGCATACCACTCGTGTAGCAAGGTCCGAGCCGGTCCCTGACGCTGGGAAACCGCTTGAACGCGGACGATATCCCGCGTGTCGATATCGGACACCTGGCGAAACGCCGGATCGCCCCTCGCCTCGCTACCGCGAATTGCAGGCATGGCCGCTTACTCTGTCGTGCTCGGGCTCCAGAATGCCTGGCTGACGAAGGGAGCGCTCGCGATCTCGCGTACAAGTCGATCGAGCTCGTCACCCGCGATGGACGTGGCGACGAGCGTGGCTTCGATCTCCACTTCGCCGGCCGCGAACGCATGCACGGCCAAGTCCTGCGCCGCCAAGCTGACCCGCTCGAGTGACTGTTCCAACAAGGCCAGTGCCTGTTGGCGATGCGCACGAGCCGCGATCACGTAGACCGTGTGCGTCACTTCCACGGCTGCGACGTCGAGCGGCCGTCTGTTGATGCGGTCAACGATCGGCCGCAGCAATGTGTTCGCCGACAACACGAACACCATCCCGAGGATCGCCTCCAGAATCAGATCGGCCCCCGCACACGCGCCGACGGCCGCTGTGCCCCAGAGCGTGGCCGCCGTATTGAGGCCGCGCACGTTGCCCTCCTCACGCATGATGACGCCCGCGCCGAGGAACCCGATGCCGGAGACCACATACGCGACGACGCGCACGGCCCCGTCGTGGCCCGTGAGCCGATTGGCCATGTCCACGAAGATCGCCGCGCCGACGGCCACCAGCACGTTCGTGCGCAGCCCCGCTGTGCGTTGCCGGTATTGCCGCTCGACACCAATCAGCGTCCCCATCGCGAACGCGACCGTGAGGCTGACCAGCGAATCGAGCAGCGACGTCCAGTTGATGTTCTGGATGGCTTCCATCGCTGCGTCACTCCCAGCCGAAGCGCCGAACGTAGACGCCTTTCATGGCCTGCGTCAGTGTCATGTAGCCGAGCAGAATCGCCATCAGGATCGGGAAGTACGCCAACGGCAGGGCCTCCAGCTTGAAATAGTGCGCCAGCGGTCCCATCGGCAGAAATATCCCGATCGCCATGATGAACCCCGTCATGATCAGCAGCGTCGTCGAGGCGCGGCTCTGAAGGAAAGGGACTTTCGGCGTGCGAATCATGTGCACGATGAGTGTCTGCGTCAGCAGACCGACCACGAACCAGCCGGATTGAAACAATGTCTGCTCGTCGACCGTGTTGGCTGAGAACACGAACCACATCACGCCGTACGTGGTGATGTCGAAGATCGAGCTGATCGGGCCGAAATAGACCATGAAGCGGCCAATCCCCGCTGGATTCCATCGCAGCGGTTGCCGGACGAGGTCGTCGTCGACGTTGTCGAACGGAATCGCAATCTGTGAGATGTCGTAGAGCAGGTTCTGCACCAGCAGATGCATCGGCAACATCGGGAGAAAGGGCAGGAATGCACTGGCGGCCAGCACGGAGAACACGTTCCCGAAGTTGGAACTGGCCGTCATCCTGATGTACTTGAGCATGTTGGCGAAGGTCCTGCGGCCCTCGATCACCCCTTCCTCCAACACCATCAGACTCTTTTCCAGCAGAATGATGTCCGCGGCTTCCTTGGCGATATCCACGCCAGAATCCACAGAGATACCAATGTCGGCCGCTCGGAGCGCTGGCGCGTCGTTGATACCGTCGCCCATGAAGCCCACAACGTGGCCGTTCTTCTTCAGCGCTCGGACGATGCGCTCTTTCTGAGCCGGCGTGAGTCTCGCGAAGACGTTGTGGCGTTCTGCCGCGTCCGCCAACGTCTCCTCCGTCATCGCCTCGACGTCGGGGCCGAGCACGGCCCCATTCACGCTGAGCCCCACGTCGCGACAGACCTTCGCCGCCACGAACTCGTTGTCGCCCGTCAACACTTTCACGGCCACGCCGTGATCGGCGAGCGCCCGGAGCGCCGGCGTCGTGGTTTCCTTCGGCGGATCAAGAAACGCCACATATCCGATCAAGGTCAACTCGACCTCGTCCGGGATGCGGTAGTTGTCCTTCACAGGCGGCAGGACCTTCACGGCGACGGCCACGACACGCAGGCCTTCCTTGTTGAGTGAGGCCGTCACCTCACGGATGCGAGCGACCGAATCGTCTGTCAACGGCTCGTCCACATCGCCGTGGCGCACGTGGCTCACCACATGGAGCACTTCCTCGACAGCACCTTTACAGATGAGGAGGTGCTGCTCGTCACGCTCCGCCACCACGACTGACATGCGCCGACGCTCGAAGTCGAACGGGATCTCATCGACCAACCGGAACGCGCGTGTGACGTCCAAGGCGCGATGGATCTCGGCGCGTTCCCGCACCGCGACATCCAGTAGGTTCTTGAGGCCCGTCTGGTAGTAGCTGTTGAGGTAGGCGTACTCCAGCACCGCGTCCGACGTCTCGCCCCAGACGTCCGTGTGGCGTTCGAGCACGATCTTGTCTTGCGTGAGCGTACCGGTCTTGTCCGTACACAACACGTCCATCGCGCCAAAGTTCTGGATGGCGTCCAGGTGCTTGACGATGACCTTCTTGCGGGACAGGCTCATGGCCCCCCGGGCCAGGGTCGAGGTGACGACCATCGGCAGCATCTCTGGTGTGAGGCCGACGGCGATCGAGAGCGCAAACAGCGATGCGTCCAGCCAGTCACCTTTGGTGACGCCGTTGATCACCAGCACGAGGGGCGCCATCACGAGCATGAACCGGATCAGGAGCCAGCTCACCTGGTTCACGCCCGTCTGGAACTGGTTCAACGTCGCTTCCGTACGGGTGACCGACGTCGCCAACGCCCCGTAGTACGTGCGGTTCCCGCTGTGCACCACGACGGCGACCGCCGATCCAGACACGACGTTGGTGCCCATGAACACGACGTTGGCTAGTTCCAGTGAGTTCACGGCGCCCTCGTCCTGCGACCGCGCGAACTTTTCCACCGGGAGCGACTCTCCGGTCATCGCCGCCTGGCTCACAAACAAGTCCTGCGCGGAGAGCACCCGGCAGTCGGCCGGAATCATGTCCCCGGCACTCAAGACGACCAGATCGCCTGGTACCAGTTGCTTAATGGGCAACTCCACTCGGCGTGGTCCTTTCGGGTGCAACGTCGCATGGAAATGGTTGCGCGCGTCGTCAGCCACGACCGCCGCGAGATCGCGCCGAAGCACCGTCGCCGTGTTGCTGACCATCTCCTTCAGCTTGTCGGCCGCTCTGTTGGACTTGCCCTCCTGCCAGAAGCGCATCACCGTCGAGAGCACCACCATCAACGAGATCACGGTGGTGGCCTTCATGTCGCCCGTCAGATACGAGACGACCGCGAGCACGGTGAGCAGCAGGTTGAAGGGGTTCTTGTAACAGTGCCAGAGGTGCATCCACCATCGGAGTGGCTTTTCGTGCTCGACCTCGTTCGGACCCACCCGGTCACGAATCACGTCGGCCTCACTGTCGGTCAGTCCGTCAGCGTGGGAGTGCAGTTCCGCCAGGAGCGTGTCAGGCGCACTACGGGAGGCCGCGAGAAGCGCGCCCGCCACGGACGCGGGCAGTCCGCGCGTGACGGCAACGCCCCGCAGCGTGTCGAGGATGGCGCGCCGCTGAAAGTGGCGCGAGATCGCGCGAGTGCGGACGAATCGCGCGAAAAGGTCTTTGAAGAATGTGACAGTCATGCTCTGCTCCCGTTCCCGTAGGCCGAGCAGGCACACGGCGCCCGTGCTGGACGTGAGTCCAGTCGCGTGGCGGTACGAACGCGGACAGGCTCAGTGCCCGGCTACGTTCGCGATGGCCGCCTGGAAGCGTGGAGGTGAGGTCTCAGGAGGGAATGACACTGGACGACAGCCCCGGCTTCCTGCGCCGAGTGGCCCGACTCGGAGGTTGGTCGTGCTGTTCGCCCATAGCGTCCTTCAAGGTAAAGGCAGACGAGTCTGCCTCGATCCTTTCCATCCTAGCATCACTCAGCGCGCCGTGCGTCCGTGCGTTTCGGCTCACTCGTATCACTCACGATCGCCGTCCGGACGGAACGGGATCACTTCCGCGTCCGTCAACATCACCACGCCTTCCGGGATCATCGAACGCACCGTCGGGAGCACCGCACGCAGCTTCGCGTCGTTCTCCGCCACTAGTAGGACGATGGGCCGATCGTGCGGGGCGCCGATCATGAGTCCCTTCCGATGTGAGGCCCGATGAGCGCCGTATCCAGCCAGTCCGGAGAGCACGGTCACACCCGCGATGTTGTGCGACTCCAGCACGCGGATGATGGCCTCGTACAAAGGCGTCTCTTCCCACTCATCGCGGGCGTCGAAGATGGCCCACAGGAGCTTGGTTGGCGGCGCAATCGCCGGTACGCGCTCATCCACGATTGACTCTCCCTTCGGCGGTCAGTCCCGCCCAGTCGGCGGACGCTGCCCTCCGGCCGTCCTGTAGTAGAGACTGGGCAGCACGAAGAGGGTCAGCAGGAGCGTTGACGCCAATCCCCCCACCACGACGGTCGCCAGGGGCCGTTGAATATCCGATCCGATGCCCGTCGCCGTCGCGGCGGGGATCATGCCGAACATCGCGACCAGAATCAGCATGAACCGCGGGCGCACTTGAGACTTGGCCCCGGCCACGACAGCTTCTTCGAGCGAGACGTCCGGCTCAGCGAGTCGGCGGTTGATCTCCGCGATGTAGAGGAGGCCGGACATGACGGCCACCCCGAACAGGGTGATAAACCCGACCGCCGCGGACACCGAGAGGTACATGTCGCGCAGGTAGAGCGCCACGACGCCACCGACGAACGAGAACGGCACGTTCAGAAGGACAAGCGCCGCATCGCGCACGGACGCGAACGCGACAAACAGCAGGCCGAAGACGATGATGATCGTCAGCGGCAGGAGCACCGCCAGCCGCGCCCGCGCACGCGCGAGGTTCTCGAATTGTCCGCCCCAACTGACTCGGTATCCCGGAGGCAGGGGCACGGCAGCCGCAACTTTGGCTTGCGCCTCCGAGACGAACCCGCCCTGGTCGCGATCGCGGATGTTGCTCCGGACCGTAATCTGCCGCTGGTTCTCACGGCGTCCGATGATGCTCGGGCCGCGAACCGTCTCGATCTGCGCCAGTTGTCCGAGCGGGACCCGCCCGCCGGCCGGAGTCGCCACCAGCAGTTGACCGATGACCGTCACGTCGGTCCGCGCGTCTGGCACGTACCGCACCGTGACATCGAACTTACGCTCGTCCTCGAACACCGCGCCGACTGCGCGGCCACCAATGGCCAGCTCGATCACGTCTTGGACGTCGCTGATGTTCACGCCATAGCGCGCCAAGACCGCACGGTCCACGGCGATGCGAAGCTGCGGCTGGTCCGCTTCCTGCTCAATCGAGGTATCCGCGGCGCCTGGCACCGTCCGGATGACCTCCAGCATCTCGCCCGCGAGGCGGCGCAGTTCCAACAGATCGGGCCCCGCCACGATGACGGCGAGATCGGCGGACGATCCCGTGGCGATCTCGGTGGACGTATCAATAATGGGCTGCGTGACATTGAACGTGGCCCCCGGGATGTGCGTATTCAGTCGCTCAGACAGCTCTCGGACGAGATCGCGCTTCGTCCTGCCGCGCGGCCATTGCGAGTAGGGAATCATCTCGATCAGCAACTCGTTCCGATTGGGACCGAACGGGTCCATGCCCGAGTCGTTGCGCCCAGTCTGCGACATCACCATCTTCACTTCCGGCGACTGACGAATCAGCTCGCGCATCCGCGTCGCGGTGTTCGCGGACTCCTCGAGCGAAATGCCCGGCGGAAGATTCGACCGAATCCAGATCACGCCTTCGTCGAGTTGCGGCAGGAACTCCGTACCGAGCGCGCTGGCTACCATGACAGCGAGCCCCACGAGTCCCGACGCGGTTCCGATCACCAGACGCGTGTGGACGAGCGTCCACCGGACGGCGCTCTCGTATCGGTCGAACAGCCATTCAAGCACCGGATTCCGCCAGGTGCGCGCGCCATGACGAAACACCCATGCGGCCAGAACTGGCACGACCGTGAGAGCGAGAAGCAGTGCGCCGAACAGCGCAAAGCACACGGTATACGCCATGGGCGTGAACAGGCGGCGCTCGACCCGCTCCAGCGCGAACAGCGGCAGGTAGGCGGCGATGATGATGGCGAGCGAAAAGAAGACGGGCCGCTGCATCTCCATCGCAGCGCGGCGAATCAGGTCATCGATCGTGGTGCCGTGTCCGAGGTCACTCTTCCGTTCTCCCAGACGCCTGAGGATGTGCTGCACCATCACGAGATTGCCATCGACGATGATCCCGAAGTCGAGTGCGCCGAGGCTGAGGAGATTCGCCGGAATCCCCACGGCGTGCATGCAGACAAAGGCAAACAGCAACGACAGCGGAATGGTGGCCGCGCAGACGAGCGCGGCGCGGACACTACCCAGCATCAGCGACAGCACCAACACGACGATGACGAGGGCCTCTGACAGGGTCCGGGCGATCGTGCGCAGGGTGTTGCCGACGAGTTCCGTGCGATCGTGAATCGGCACAATCCGCACACCCTCAGGCAGACGCGTGGCATTGAGATCCTCGACCGCCGCGTGGATCGCGTTGAGCACCTCGCTCGGGTTTTCCCAGCGACGCATCAAGACGATGCCCTCGACGCCGCCCGTGTGCTCATTCAGCCCGAAGATCCCGGTTCGCTGCGCGGCACCGATGGACACCCGACCAATCTCTCGCAAGAGAACGGGCACCCCCGCCGCCTCTTTCAGCGCGATGTGCTCGATGTCCTGGACGGACTGGATCAGGCCGATGCCGCGAACCACCATGCCCTGCTGACCGCTACTCACCACGGCGCCACCGGCGTTCCGATTGTTCGTCTCGACAGCCCGAGCGACGTCGGCAATCGTCAGCCGATACTTCTCAAGCGCGAAGGGGTCCACCTCAATCTGGTACTGCTTGACGAGGCCGCCGAACACGACCACCTCGGCAACACCCGGCACTTGCGACAGATGTGGGACGACAATCCAGTCCTGGAACTCACGCAGCGCCATGTCGTCGTACTCGGGGCCTTCGAGTACGAAGCGATAGAACTCACTGATGCCGGTCGACAGTGGGCCGAGCGACGGGGTGATACCGTCCGGCAGTTCCGCGTCGCGGAGCTTTTCGAGCACGACTTGGCGTGCAAAGTAGTCGTCCGTCCCATCGGCGAACGTCAGTTCGACGACCGATAGGCCGAAGATGGTCCGAGAACGGCGCGCGATGACCTGGGGCACGTTGTTGAGCGCCCGCTCGATCGGAATCGTGACTTGCTGCTCGACCTCCTCGCTGGCGTTCCCGGGAAATACCGTGATGACCACGACACCCGTATCGGAGATGTCCGGATAGGCTTCGAGCTTCAGTTGCCGGAACGAGTAGATGCCGAGCGCGACGAGGCCCACGGCGAGCACGAACGTCGCCAACCGGTTGTGCAGCGCGTACTGGACGGGTCCCATCGCTATTGCCCCATCAACAGCATCGTGCCGGCGACCACGACGCGGTCGCCGCTCGTGAGGCCACGAGTGACGACCACCGCGTCATCTCGGCGCGGCCCCACAGACACCTCCCGGCGCTCGAACTCGCCGGCGGCGCGCTCGACGAACACCGTGGTCCGCCCCTGATCCTGCACGATGGCTCCAGGCGCCGTGGTCACCACCGCGCGGGCCGGGCCGCTATAACGAACGCGCGCGAACATCTCCGGTTTGAGGAGGCGCCGGTCGTTGTCCAACTCGACAATCACGCGGATGCTGCGCGTCTCCGGGTCCAAGGCGCCAGCCACGCGTGCCACGCGGCCCGTGAAGGGCTGATCCGGATAGGCCGACACCGCCACCGTGACGACCTGATCGGTCTCGATGCGCGCGATGGCGCGTTCCGGGACGAACGCCACGACCCAGACGCGCGAGAGATCGGCCACGGTGACGATCGGCTCCGACGTGTCGCTCCGGTACTCACCAGGCGCCACGGCAATCTCAAGGACCTCACCGTTGATGGGCGACCGGAGAGCGACTCCCGCATCCGTCTGCTCGTCCGCGACGCCGAAGAGTCGTCGGCGCCGCGCGACGTCATCGAGCGTCGCGTGCGCCTGTTCGCGTGCAGCGACGGCCATCGCCAGGTCCGTTTCCGCCGCGAGCACCTCCTTCTGCGCGGTGGCACGGTTCGCCAGCAGATCGCGCATGCGACGGAGGTCCGCCTCGGCCTTCGCGATCGCGGCCTCGCGCTGTCTCACGTCCGCTTGCGCCTGCCGCCACAGCGACTGCAACTCGGACGCATCGGGCGTGTCGATGGTGGCCAGGACTTGTCCTTGACGAACACGGTCGCCGAGCGTGACAGACACGTTCCGGACGCGACCGGGCACGGGCAGAGCCAGACGGGCGAGACGCGTGGGCACGGCCTCGACCTTGCCCGGAATCTCAAATTCCTCGACAGGTAGGACCGCGTCGGCAACGGCCGCTACGCGAATGCGCTCGAGCTGCGGCGAACTCGGCTCGAAGCGGACAACACTCCCTGATCGGCTCGGGGGCGCGCTCGCCGCAGCCGCTGTCGCCGACGGCTCTGGCGCCGAACACGCGGGTACTGCGGCCAGGAGCGCGGCCAGGCCGATCCTCGTTGTGATGTTCATCGAATGGAGTCCTCTCCGACGGCCGCGCGCACGCCAAACACGCCGCGGGCATACTCGGCACGCGCCTCGTTGAACGCCTGCATCGTTTCGTTGAAGGCGCGCTGCGCATCGAGCAACTCGATGAGCGTGGCCTCGCCGCGGCGGTACGCGTAGTCAGTAATCGAGCGCACGTCGCGGGCCTGCGCCAACATGTCGGCTTCGACGGAGGCCAGCAGCGCCTCGGCGGACGCGTATTGTGCGGCCGCGAGGTCTACCTCGCCAGCAATGACCTGCTCTAATCGCTGGACACGAACATCCGCCTGGCGCTCCTCGTGCTGTGCACGTGCGACATTCCCCTGGTTGCGATCGAAAAGCGGCAAGGGTGTGCTGACGAACAACCCCAAGGAGTTGCCTGTGCCGGCCAGTCCTTGCTGCCGGCGGTACTCGGCGCCCACCGTGAAATCAATCTGTCCTTGCGCTAACTGCAGACGGATCTCTGCCTGAGACCGCGCTTGCACCCGCCGGAGCGCGCGCAGGTCCGGCCGCGTGCTGAGAGCGCGCGCCCGAAGCTCCTGCGGCGGGGTCACAATCCCGTCAGGTCTCGGGAGCGGGGCAATGGCGAACTCGCCACCTGGCCCGCGACCAATGACGCGTTCGAGTTGACGACGCGCCGCGCGCACGGCGAGGTCCGCGGCGCGCACCGCCTGCTGGGATTGCAGCGCCGCGATGCGACTACGCAACAGCTCGACTTCCGCCACCTCGCCGCTGCGCACGCGCGCCTCATTCAAGGTGACGATGTCAGTGAAGCTCTCGGCGTTCTCGCGCGCGAGCGTCAGATTCTCCTGTGACAGCTGGAGATCGACGAATGCTTCCTGCACCGCGAGTTTCAGCGCCCGCACGGCGTCCTCGACCTCGGCCTCTGCGACCGCGCGGTCTTCTTGGGCCACCGCCATCCGTCGGTCGCGTTTGGCGCCGCGCTCGAAGAGCACATCGACACGAACGGCGTACTCAGGAGGGCCAGCACCGTTGTCGGCGTTGAACCCGGTGCCGAGCACGTCGAGATGATCGCCGCCTGCGCTGAGAACCGGGTTCGGCCGAAGTCGCGCGGTGATCACATTGGCGTCGGCGATCGAGATCCCAGCGCGTGTGGCGACCAGCTCCAGGTTCTTTTCAAGCGCCTCTGCAACGGCGGCATCGAGTGTGATCGTCTCGACGCGGGAGGCCGACAGTCCTTGCGCACACACATCGAGCCGCGCGAACAGCGCACTTGCGAGGATGACGAGGCAGACGAATCGCACGGCCGTCGCTGATTGCAGCGGACATGCCATCGTCGCGCGGCTCGAAATCGCCAGTCTTTCCGCGTGATCTGACCAGACGTCGCGGCGTTTCGCCCGCGCGCTTGCAGTGCCGGTGCCGCATCCTGCGGCAACGCCACCAGCGCCACGCGCGTCGTGCCGGCGCACGCACCAGTCGCGCAGCGTCTCAGACGAGATGCGGCATGGCCGCGCGCCGCGCGTGTCGGGTGGACCTGTTACGTCGCCGTCGCGCCCTTGACGACGCATGCGGGCGTTTCACACGCCCGATCGCGGACGCCCTCCTGCATTTTGCGTGGGTGGGGCCGACCGGCTGGCCGCCGACGCGCGGCCCCGCACGTCATCTGCGGGCGCGCCGTGCGATGGATGTGTATGGCGCGTTCCTTGCGTTTGAGCGAGCGGGGGCCTCAACCCGGAATGATGTTCAATCAGCAGCGTAGAGTCCTGATGTCAGCGCTCACCGCCGCGGTGGCCAGCACGCTCGCCTCGGGGCGGTCGCTCACCGCCCAAGAATCGCAGCCGACGTTCAGGACGGGCGTCGCCGTTGTGCCGATCAACGCGGTGGTGCGTGACGCCCGGAATCGCATCGTACGCAATCTGACGCCAAGCGATTTCCACGTCTACGAGCGCGGCGTGCGGCGCCCGATCGTCGAGTTTCGCGCGCACGATGACGCGCCCATAAGTGTCGCGTTCTTGTTCGACACGAGCGGCAGCATGCCCGTGGCCAACAACCTGCAAAAGGGCAAGGCGCTCGTCGGCGCCTTTCTAGCGCACGTGAATCGCGACATCGACCAGGTGGCCTTGTTCACCTTCGATCGCACCCTCCGTCATCAAGTGCCATTCACGAGCAACCCAGACGACGTGCGGAGGGCGCTCTCGCACGTCACCGCATGGGGCCTCACGTCGCTGTACGACGCGATCGCTGACACGGCGGGGCTCGTCGCGGAGCGCACCGGCAGCTCACACGCGGTCGTGGTCATTACGGATGGGGACGATACGAGTAGTACCTTATCGCCGGCAGACGTCACCGCGCTGGCCAGCCGGATTGACGTCCCCGTGTACGTCGTAGCGGTCGTATCGCCACTCGATCATCCGGGTCGCACAACCGCCGTCGTTCCCGCGGATGCCGATGGGGCGCTTTCGCGCCTCGCAGCGAGGACGGGTGGCGACTTGATGTACGTCAGTGCCCCCGAGCGCGCGGACGATGCGATACGCGATCTGCTCACGATGCTCCGTCAGCAGTACTTCCTGGCGATTGAGGCCGCCGCGACACCAGGGTCGTACAGCCTCGAGGTCCGAACCACGCGCCCAGGACTCACCGTTCGGAGCAGGAGCGCCTACGTCCAAGGCGCGGGCCGCTCGATCTCCGAGGACTAGGTGAGGTGCACATGATGTCGCGCGAGCGTTGGGAGTACCAGGTGGTGGAAGAGCCGAATCCGACGGCGTTGCAGGAACGCCTGACGCGCGTCGATCGAGAAGGGTGGGAGGCGCTCGGCCTCGGCTATGCGGGAGAGTGTCGCCTTCTTGCGCTGGTCAGACGTCAGCGCAGACGAGAAGGCGCGCCGCCCGGCAGTCCGGACATGGAGCACAGCCCGACGTCGCAGCCATGATGGCCGCTCGATCCACGCAAGCACGCCGTCCCGCTGACGGCTCGACGGCGGCGCCGCTGTCGCCTGGCGCGAGAATCGAGCGCCACCCTCCCGCCACCACGACACCCCGTGTCTGACTTCCTCCGCGACATCCTCTCTGGCCCAACGGGCGAGCGGTCGACCGGACACGCCCTCCGGATGCCGATCGCGGCGATCTCCCTGCGACCGAGCCGCAACGGATCTGCCGGCGAGGAGATGCCGCTGACGCCAAGCGAACAGGATGTCGCGCGTCTGGTTAAACGCGGGTCTACTAGACTAGGCATCGTGGCCCACAGTCACCATCGGGACCATGCCATGCGCGAGCACGACGCGCAGTCGCCTGGCCGACGTGGTCGGCATCACCGAACACTTCAGAATGTCGCGTCTGTCGCACTCAGCCCACTTGCATGGAATCGTACGACGTCATCATCGCCATCGTCCAAGGTCTTGTCGAAGGACTCACGGAGTTTCTGCCGATATCAAGTACCGGCCATTTGATTGTGTCGGGGTCCCTACTGGGGTTTAACGGCGACAAGGCCAAGGTCTTCAACGTCGTTATTCAGTCTGGTGCGATCTGTGCGGTCTGCTGGCACTATCGACACCGACTAGCGTCGGTGGTCGGCGGGGTGTGGCACGACGCCAGCGCACAGCGCTTTGCCGGCAACATTCTGCTGGCATTCATGCCGGCGGCGGTGCTCGGTCTTCTGTTCTCCGACTACATCAAGCAGTTCCTGTTCAACCCTGTCACTGTCGCGCTGGCGTTCATCGGCGGCGGCCTGCTGATCTTGTGGGCGGAGAACCGCCAGCACACCACCACCGTGTCGGACATGGAAGCTGCCGGTTGGAAGGATGCGTTGAAAGTTGGCTGTGCACAGTGTCTCGCATTGATTCCAGGAACCTCACGTTCCGGTGCCACCATCATCGGGGCTTTGCTGTGTGGTTTCTCGCGTAACGCCGCAGCCGAGTCCTCCTTCTTTCTGGCCATACCGACCATCTTCGCCGCGACCCTTTATGACGGCTGGCAGAATCGCGCGCTAGTCGGCGACGGCGATCTCACCATGCTAGCGGTAGGCTTCGTGGCCGCGTTCGCGAGTGCGCTCGTCGCGGTGCGCGGCCTCTTACGGTTCATTGCCTCCCACACGTTCCGGATATTCGCGTGGTATCGCATCGCCTTCGGCGTGGTCATCTTGGCTACGGCATACTTCGGCATTCTCGAGTGGCGTTGACCGATTCCGTCCACGCCGTTGGCTGAAACCACGCGCCATTGGTGCGCTCGAATCCACGCGCGCGGGCAGCGGCGGTACGGGGCATGCGACTGGGCGCGGCGACGAAGACGGCTCGGGGCGCCAGCCTCGGTGTGCGGGCCGGGCTTCACCCTTCGTAAGGCGATTGACGCTCGGCCTTGCTCTTCAGGACAGTCGTCGAGCCCCTCTCAACCGCCTGGGTGTCGACGCGGCCTGTTGACGGTTCGGAGGCGCGCACGACGACAACTGGCAGACGCAATCTCGCGTCCCTGGCAAGCGCGCCCGCCCCAGCAATTTGGGAGTCGCGACACATAGGCGCGCGGTCCCGTGCCGGCCATTTGCGCGATTCCCGAACGAAGGTTCCTGCATTTTGCATGGACGCCATCGCCACGCTTCGCGCAGTTGCCCCTCCGTAGGCGGGATTGGGACCTGAACTGGGTCCGCGACGGCTGGCGCGTTCTTTGCCCACTTCCAGAAGCCGTCGGTGTCGGTCGTGACGCCGGTGCCCCGGCGTACGGTGCAGACAACGACGATGCCGACCACATTCGCGCGCAGACCAGACCTCCTTCCACACACCGTCACACGACTGCTGACCGCGGGGGCGACGGACAACGTCGTCAAGCTGCTGCAGAAGCAGCATCCCGTCGAGATCGCGAGCATTCTCCGGCGTCTTCCGGATCGTCATCGCCGACCGACCTTCGACCTCCTCCTCGCTCACAATCAAGCGCTGGCGATGCAGGGACTGGCAGAGCTGTCCTCGAAGCTGGCCGCGTCCCTCTTGGAAGATCGAGCCGCCGACGACGTCGCGCGCCTGCTCGAAACGCTCCCGCCAGACGATGCCGCGCCGATTCTCAAACGGTTATCAGACGAGTTGTCGACGCACGTGCGCGACCGCATGAGTCGCGGAGGCGGTGCCGATCGTCTCCTGCAACACGCCGATCGCACGGCGGGGCGCATCATGAACCCCGACGTCTTCGCCCTTCCGGAGACGACGACCGCTGGTGAAGCCGTCGCGGAGCTACAGCACTCCGCCGCGCAGCAGGCCGAAATGGTCTTCTATCTGTACGTAGTCGATCGTGACGGTCACCTGATTGGCGTCACGTCGCTGCGCCGGCTCTTGCTGGTCCCACCAGAGACCCCACTGCATCACATCATGGCGACCGATGTCGTGCGGATCGCCGAAGACGATGACCAGCAGGAAGCGGCGCGCCTGGTCGCGTCCTACAACCTTCTGGCGGTGCCGGTCGTCGACGGCCACAACAAGCTGGTCGGGACCATCACTGTCGACGACGTGATCGACGTCATCGACGACGAAACGACGAAGGACATCCAGAAGCTAGGTGGGCTTGAGGCCCTCGACGAGCCGTACACCCAAACCCCATTCGCCACGCTGGTGAAGAAGCGCGCGCGATGGCTCGTCGTGTTGTTCCTGGGAGAGATGCTGACGGCCACGGCAATGGCCCACTACGAGGACGAGATCGCGCGCGCCGTCGTCTTGGCCTTGTTCGTACCCTTGATCATTTCTTCCGGCGGCAACAGCGGCTCACAAGCGGCCTCGCTCATGATCCGCGCACTTGCCGTCGGCGAACTCACTATTCGCGACTGGTGGCGAGTCATGCACCGCGAGGTGCTATCGGGTCTGGCTCTCGGCGGGATTCTCGGCGCCATCGGCTTCACGCGCGTGGCCGTGTGGGGACACGTGTTCGACGCCTACGGGGAGCACTCGTTGCTCGTCGCACTGACCGTCGGTCTCTCGCTGGTAGGCGTCGTGCTCTGGGGGACGCTGAGCGGTTCCATGCTGCCCTTCATCATGAAGCGCTTCGGAGCGGATCCAGCGACATCCTCGGCGCCGTTTGTCGCCACGCTCGTGGACGTCACTGGCCTTGTGATCTATTTCACGGTGGCGGCGGTGATCCTTCGAGGGACCCTGCTGTAGGGCAGTCGCCGCGATCTGCCTCAGGACGGCACGTCGCAAGGCGCCGCCTGATGACATCCGGTCGGCCTTGCGGGAGAAGCCCCGGGATGCCGAACCGCGGCAAACAAGAGTGGCGCCCGCGTTTTCTCGTGTCGTGAGGAGGTTCTATGGGTTTGCTCTTGGCGACGACCTTTTTAGTCCTCATCAGCAACGCCTGGCAGTTGGACTCCGAACCAGACCGACTGCTCCGAGAAGCGGATCGTCTCGCGTGGCTTCGCGCGTGGAGTGCCGCCGAGCCGATATTCCTACAAGCCGAGAAGGGCTTCGCTGCTCGGGGCGATCGACGAAATGCTTTGTACGCCGAGGTTAGCGCGTTTCGCGGGCGCCTGCCACGAATGTCCGTGGCGGAAGCCTCTCGACGCCTCGCCGAGTACCTTGAACACCCGCTTGTCCAGGCAGACGAGCGCCTCCGTCTTCGTGTTCTGGTCGTTAAGGGAGAAACTGACGAGGATCTCGATCCCACGCTCGCAGCCGAGTCATGGCGAGCCGCGCAGATGCTCGCCGAGACGCTTGGTGACGCGGCGTGGGCGAATCGGGCTCGAGGCGAGCTTGGCCTGGTCGCCTTTCTACAGGGCGACGTTGACGCCAGCGTGATCGGCCTCGGTCGCGCGGTGACGGTTGCCCAATCAAACGGCGACGTCTCGTCACTCGTTCGCTGGCTGACACTCTTCGGTCACGGCTATGTTCAACTCGGGCGCCCAGCCGAAGCTTTGGACTTCTACGATCGTGCCTTAGTGGCGGCGTCCGCAGCTCCCGAGATTCAGTTCCCCGTGATGACGCACGTCGGAAGGTCGAGCGCGCTGATTCGTCTTGGTCGTCTCGAAGAAGCCGACGCCATTCTTATCCGGGCTTCCGATGCTGCCGCGAAAGCGGGAGCATCTGGCTACCAGGCGCAACTGATTGCTCAGCGAGCCGCCATCGCCGCTCAACGGAACCAGCCCACACGCGCGCTCGCTCTCTTCGACGCGGCCGCCTCTTTGGCTAGAGTCGCAGGCAGTAGTCGACTACTCGCCGAAATCGCTCTCGACACGGCACGCGTGCAGCAGCAGGAGGGAGCGGTGGCCGATGCGGAGCGCACGTTGCGAGAAGGAATTGCCGCTGCCCGAGTGATTGAGGAACGCCTTCTCCTCCCACGCCTGTTGGCGGCACTGGCAGACCTTCGATCCGGCCAGCGGCGGTTTGGGGATGCCGCGACGCTCCTCGACGAGGCCGCAGACATCCTTGGGGGCCTCTTCACCTCGGCCAGCAGTCCCTGGGTCCAAAGTCGTCTGATCAACGGAATGGACGAGGTGTTTCTCGCACGGATTCGGCTGGAAGGCGCTCGCGGCTCCGATCCCGCCCGGATGTATTCGGCAATCGAAGATGCACGGGGACGCGCGCTGCTGCATCTCCTGGTGAACCGACCGTCGCCGACCGAGGCACGCTCGAAAGAACTCGTGCAAGGTGAGCGTCGGGTCTCCGAACTCCAACGGCAATTGTTACGAACGACAGACCGCGGCGCGCGGCAGCGACTCCTCGACCAGATCTTCACGGCCGAGGAGCTGCTGGCACCGGAGTCAACGGCGTACTTCGTGAGAAGGACAAGGACGGGAACCCGTGTCGTCCCTAAGCTCCGGACCCTTCAGGCAGCGCTTCGGTCTGACGAGGTCTTGGTCCAATTCGCGCTGGCCGATCCCGTGTCGTACGCATTGGTGGTGACCCGCGACGGCGCGCGCGTGCGGGCGCTGCCGTCGCGTGTGGTCATCGATCGGCGTACCGAGGCCCTAGTAAAGGCAGTTCTGGATGGAACGTCAACCCTCACGGCTGCCACCGACCTCGCAAGCACGCTAATCGCGCCAATCACCGAACTCAAGTCGAGGCGGCGCATAGTCGTGAGCCCAGATGGCCCACTCCACAGCCTGCCTTTCGAGTTGCTCCCCTCGCCAGACGGCGTACCGCTTCTTGAGTCGCATGTCGTGTCCTATGTTCCGTCAGGCGCCGTGTTAACCGTCCTACGCAGCGCTCCTCAATCGAGACCAGGCCGACGCGTCTTGGCTGTCAGTGCTTCGCCGGCAGGTGGTGCGGCCATAGACCCGGGCGCTAGGTCTGTGACACGGGAGGTTTACGATGTCGATCCAAGTCAGCTCCGGCCGCTCCCGTCCGCCCCGGACGAAGCCCGATCGGTGGGCGCCATACTCGGAGCCGACGTGTCGACCGTTCTCCTCGACAGCGCAGCAACGGAGGAGGCAGTCAAGCGCGAAGCACTCGTGGACTATCAGATTCTCCACTTCGCTGTGCACGGACTTCCGAGCGCGAAGTTCCCAGCGCGCGCGGCTCTCTTGCTCCAGCCAGGTGGAGATGACGACGGAATGCTGCAGGCACGCGAGTTGCTTATGCTGAAGCTCAACGCCACGCTCGTCACCTTGTCAGCGTGCGAGACCGGATCTGGTAGCGCGCATGGACAAGACGGCCCTGCCAGTCTGGTCAGACCATTTCTCGCATCCGGTGCGCGCGCTGTCGTCGCGAACCTCTGGGCGGCGGATGACACATTCAGCCTGGCGTTGATGCGTGAGTTCTATCGCCGTCTCGCGGCCGGTGCAGATGTGGCGGAAGCACTCCGCGACGCGAAGCTCCACATGCTAGCGTCCTTCGGTCCTCAGGCGACGCCAAGACTGTGGAGCGGGGTGTTGGCCTATGGTGATACCAGGGGACGTGTGGGAGGCGGACCTGATTCGTCGGCCTCGCGAGATCAGTGATGCCGTCGCCAGAGCTCACTCGCGACGATCGCCGGCGGGTGCTCGGCGCTGTTCTTCGCAGTGTCGAGCGCAAGTTCATGGGACTCGACGTGGACATCGCCGCCTTGCGGCGTACTCATGAGGCGCAGGTTCTTGACGGGACCACTGCGGAGGAGTTCGAGGCAGCGGTCAACGCTATGCTGCGTTCCCTTGGCACCAGCCACGTGGGCTTCTTTCGCGGGGATCGTCCGCGTGTGGCCGGCCGCGTCGCGATCGCGGCGACGTTCATGAGGGTCGCGACGCCTGACGGGGAACGCTGGATGTTCCAGGACGTGCACCCCGGTGGGCCAGCGGCCGAGGCCGGTATCGCGCCGGGCGACGTACTGCTGACGATCGACGGTAAGGATGTTGTCCCCCCAGAGGGGCTCCCGTTCGGTCTCGGCAGCGCATACACGTTCACCGTTCGACGGCGGGATGGAACGACCGTTCAGCCTACGATCGACGTGCCCGTCTCGAAGGACCGCAAGCGCCCGATCGTCGTTCCGGGACAGGTGGTCACAGCCAGGCGACTCGACGAAGGCATCGGCGTCGTCCGTGTGAGCATGTTCCCGGGTGTGCTGGGCATGGACGTCGCCCGCGATATCAGCCGAGCCGTTGCCGAGCTCACCGCCGACCGCCTGATCATTGACCTGCGCGGTAACACCGGGGGCGGCATCGGCTGCCTCAGGCCGATGAGCCTGCTGTGTGCCGACTCACGCGGTGTCGGCTACAGTGTGGGCCGATCCATCGCTCGACGAGGCTTCAACAAGAATGATCTGCCGAGATTCGATCGCATCCCGTCGTCGCAACTCGGCGTTCTGCCGCTGATCTTTCGCTTCGCACTCGCCAAGCGATCCATCGCTGTGTTCACTGAGGGCCTTGGTCCTCAGCCTCACCATGGCCATACCGCCATCCTGGTGAACGAGCACTCCGCCAGCGCCGCGGAGATGGTGGCGGCATTCGCCTCCGAGACCGGACTGGCCACGGTCGTAGGAACGAGAACGCCCGGCCGGCTCGTGGCTGCGAGCAGTTTCAAGGTGGGTCACGGGTATCGCGTGGCGCTGCCCGTCGCGGCGTACTACACCTGGAACGGGACGAATCTCGAGGGGCGGGGCGTCGAGCCAGACATCCCGGCTCCGCTTGCGCCTGAGGCGTTGTGGTTCGGCGAGGATAACCAACTCGAGACCGCGTGCGGCGCCATCACGCCATAGCCCGGGCCGTGTGTTATTGCAGTTGCACGTCGAACATGCGCCAACTGTCACCGTGTCGTCGCACGGCCAGTTGGTACCGCCCAGGCACGAGCCCTTGGAGATTCACGCGCACGCGAACCGTCGTCACGAAATTCTCGATCGCGCCTTCGCCTGTCGCCTCGCTCCGCGATCGAAGGTCTGAGTCGAGTAACTGAACATCGTAGGTGCCAGGTTCGGCACCGACAGGTAGGAGCAGCGTGAGATCGACGAGACCGGTTGGAAGTGAGACGGGCCCGGCCTCCTCCTGCGGCTTCTCGCTTCGCAGAGTCGTGAAGCGTCTGAGGTCCACCTCGGCACGCAGTTCGCGACCTGGTACTGTCACAGCAGTTCGTGGTGCCTCGGGCGGGCTCCCGTCCCTCGCGAACCACCAGCCGACCGCAGCGACGAATGCGACGCCGGCGGCCAGGGCCGCATACGTCCACCCGCGACGCCCGCTACGCGACGCAGTGCCGACACTGGTAGCCTCCGCCTGGAGGGCTCTGAACTCCAAGAAGCACGGCGAGCATGACGCGAGGTGCTCGTAGGCCGGATCGCCGAGCGGCGGCCGGTGCCGTGCCATGGCCACGAGCGTGTCCCGCGCCGGGCACCCGATGCGATCGGGATTGGGATTGGCGCGACCGAAAACCTCGTCAATGTCCTGCTGGAACAGCAGGTCATCGTGGTCGGCGGACTGAGGAGTGTTGGCCATCGCGTGTCTCAGTCTGGTCCTCTCCACCACTTTGCGGTTCGAGCGCGTGGTCGTTGACGGGTGCCAGCGTGGCGCGGTTGGTGTCGCCGGGGCGCTGGCCGAGCGCCTGTCGGAGCTTCTGCTTGGCGCGCGAGAACAGTGTATCGACGTTGACGACGGAGAGTCCTTGAAACGCTGCGATCTCCTGCGCTGAGTATCCCGCCGCCTTCCACATACACACGACCCGCTCATCCTCCGACAGCGCCTCCATCGCCTCACGGATCAGGAGGTCTCGCTCGATCTGCTCGGCCGACCCGTGAGACGCGGGAATCGAGGCCAGATGAATCTCTGCCGCCTTCGAGCCAACGGTGTCACGAATCAGGCGATTGGCAGGCTTGCGGAGGTGTGAGGTCGCGACGCTTCGGATCGTCACCCACGCGTACGCGTGCAACTGCTCGATGGGGCCGCCACGTTCTTCACGACTGGCGATGCGGCGCCCGGCCTCCTCGATGACCTCTGCGACAGCCACATCATCCCGCAGCGTTGGAAACTGGCGCCGAAGCTTGGGCAGCAGTCCAGCGACCGCTCGCTGGATACGCTCCGCGAGCGGGTTCCCATTGCTGTCCAGCAGCCCGAGCGTGCGCATGTGCTCCATGACACGTCCCGTTCAGCGCTTGAGGGAGGCAGCGCCGCATCTTCGAGGCCAGTGACGGGCAGTATAGACCTCGCGCGTAAACAATCGAGGCCCTTGTAAGGTTTTGGTGGCTCGCTGCGTTCATCCCTTTACGGGACGGCCTTGCTGGAAGGACGTCCCTGGATCTGAGGTGAACGAATGCGCGAGAGTCTTCTGCGTCGGCGCGGGCCTTGGCGTTTCGACGATCCGACGATTGAGCGTAGCACAAAGAATGGAGGTCGGAAGCCCTCACGCTTCCGGCCGGACACGCCCTCGTGGAAGGTCAGCCGTGTCGCGATTGCTCTGACCACTGCGGTGCTTCTCTTGCCGGCGTCCGTATCCGCACAGTCTCCATGGGAGCGGGCCGCCAGCAATCTCGAACAGACCTTCACGGGCCCGCTCGCCCGCTCCCTCGCCCTGGTCGCGATCGTGATCGGTGGCTTGATGTTCATGTTCGGTGAAGGTGGTGCCAAGCGCCAGATCAGCGGCATCGTCTTCGGTGGTGGCCTGGCGTTGTTCGCCGGACAGTTTCTGCTGTGGCTCTTTTGACACCGTCATGGGTCCCACGATGTCTTCCGTGAATCGACCAACGTACCGGGCGGTCTACAAGGCCATTCATCGCCGGTTGACCTTCTGGGGCGTCGAGCGCCGGCTGTTCTTCCTCGCGCTACTGATGGGCGCCGCGACGTTTAACCTCTTCTACTCGTTCCTCGCCGGCCTGCTCATGTTCGGCAGCCTCTACGGCTTCGCCGCCTGGGCGACGACGCACGACCCCGACATGCTGCGCATCCTGCTGTCGTCGTCGCGGGCGCGCCGTCGGTTCGATCCGGCAAAGCACGAGCGGCAGGACGTCGAGGTGTCGTCGTGATGCATGTCGGCCGCATCCTCCGCGACTACAGCGACGCCGGCGCCATCAACGCGCAGATCGCGCTGTGGGGCTTCGTGGACGACGAGACGTTCCTGACGAAGGCGGGCCATGTCGGCGTCGTATATCGACTGCACGGTCAGGACGCGGAAGCGTTGACACACGAACAGCGACGGCTGGTGGTCCACCAGATGGAGGCGGCTTTGCGTCTGCTGGACGAGCGCTGCCGCGTCTACCAATACGTGCTCCGTCAGGAAGCGGCCCCCTTCGTGGCCGTGCCGTGCACGCGACCTGTCGCACACGAAGCCATCGCGCGGCGAACGGACTACCTGAACGCGCGCCGGGAGCGGCTCTTCACGCTGGATCACTTTCTCGTCCTGCTGTACGAACCTGTCAAACGCGTGCGCAGCACGTCCGTGGCGCGCGCGTGGCGACAGCCCAGCGAAGCGCTGCGCGACTGGTTGTCGCCCGCACGGCGGCGCCGCCTCGTGGAGGCCGACCTCGATCGCGCGATCGACACCCTCCACCACAAGGCGAAGGGCTTCGAGGTGCAGCTCGCTGACGCGCGGCTGGTACGGCTCCAGAAGGGCGAGGCATTCGCGTTCTTCCGGCGGCTGGTGAACTACGACGCGGACCGCGCGTCGGCCGCTTCGCTGACGTACGACACCCATCTCGACTACTTCGTCGCGGACTCGACGATTGAGTGCCACCGCGATCATCTGATGGTGGGGCGACACGCGGTCAAGGTCCTGACGATGAAGGAGCCCCCGGCGCGGACGTTCGCGCACATGTTGGCGGATCTGCTGGCGCTGCCGGGTCAGTTCATCGCCTGCCTGGAGTGGCAGCGGATGCCTGCGGACCGCGTGCGGCGAGAGATTCAGTCTCGGCGCCGACACTTCTTCAACAAGAGGGTTTCCCTCATCAACTACGTGTCGTCTGAGACACGCCCTGAAGAGATGCTCGTGGACGACTCCGCGGGCGCCACGGTCAAGCAGCTCGGCGACGCGCTGACCGAGATGGAAGTCAACGGACACTTCTTCGGCCTCACCTCGCTCACGCTCGTCCTCGCCGGGACCGATATCCGCACATTGCAAGGCACAGCCGCCGAAGCCATGAAGGTGCTCGCCGCGCACGACGGGAGTGCCTTCGAGGAAAGCTACAACCTACTGAACGCGTGGCTGGCGATCGTGCCCGGGAACGGGGCGTGCAACCTGCGCCGGCTCGCACTCCTCGAGACGAACCTCGCAGACCTCAGCTTCCTGTTCACGCTTGATCGAGGCGAGCCCACGAGCCGGCACCTCCGGGGGCCCGCGTTGATGGCGTTCGAGACGCCGGCCGACTCGCCGTACTGGTTCAATCTGCATGTCGACGACGTAGGTCACACGCTCGTGCTGGGGGCGACCGGATCGGGCAAGAGCTTCTTGTTGAACGTCCTCGTCACGCACCTCCAGCAGTACGACCCATTCACCGTCATCCTCGATCTTGGGCACAGCTATCGCAAGCTCGCGGGGCTCCTGGAGGGCGGCTACCTGGAACTCGGTCTTGGGCAGCAGGGCGCCACCATCAATCCGTTCGACATCGCCGCCCCCACGGCCGACGACCTGCACTTCCTCCACGCCTTCACGCGCGTGCTGCTGGAGGGTGAAGACGGCTACCGGCTGAGCGATGCCGAAGATCGCGAAACCTACGAGGCCGTCGAGAACCTGTTCGTGCTCGATTCGGCGCAGCGGCGGCTGTTTACCTTGGCGAACCTGCTGCCGCGTACGCTCGGCGCGCGGCTCCACAAGTGGGTCGAGGGCGGGCGGTACGGCGCGATGTTCGACAACCCGCGCGACACGTTGCCGATGGATCGCCTGCAGGTCTTCGACTTCGAGTCGATGCGGGAGTACCCGTCGCTCTTGGAGCCGCTGCTGTTCTACGTGCTGCACCGCGTCAATCAGCGCGTGCACGACCCCGCCGAGGCCGGCCACCTGAAGGTCTGCGTGATGGACGAGGCGTGGCGCCTGATTCAGCATCCCGCGCTCCGTGCCTATGTGGTGGAGGGGTTGAAAACGTGGCGCAAACGGAACGCTGCAGTGCTGCTCGCCACGCAAGCCATCGACGACTTCGCATCCGCCGATCTCCTGCGGACGGTGGTCGAGAGCTGCCCGACGCGATTGCTCTTGGCCAATCCGTCGATGGATCGGCGGCAGTACGCGGAGTTGTTCCAGTTGAACGAGATGGAGTTGGAGTTGCTGTCGAGCGTGGCGCCACGCCAGCAGCTCCTCCTCAAGCGGCCGCACGTGACGAAGGTCCTGACGCTCCGTGTAGACCCCAAGAGCTACTGGATCTACACGAACACGCCCGTCGACAACGAACGTGTGACCGCCGTCCTTCGTGAGTTCGGCCTGGCGGAAGGCATCGACCGGCTGGCCGCGTCGGCCTGAAGAAGAGGAGCAATCAGATGGCTCATCGCGTGTCGTTCCTGCTCGCCGCGCCCTTCGTGGCGGCATTGGCCGTCAGCGCGCCGCTCGTGGCGCAATCCACCGGCATTCGAGAAGTGACGGCGAACGATCGCAGTGTCACGCCGTTGCATACGCGCCTTCGCTACACGACCATGATCGTGCTGCCGGACGGTGAGGAGATCCTGGACGTCATCTGCGGCGACCGCGACTGGTGGGTGATCAGCGCCGTCCAGAACGTCGCCCACGTGAAGCCCGCCAAGGCGGGCGCCGAGACGAACCTGAATCTCGTCACCGCACGCGGCACGATCTACTCGTTTCTGCTGCACGAGAAGAGCACGGGTCCCGAGCTCGACCTGAAGGTATACGTCAACGCCGACCCCAGCACGCCGGCGGGCCGACAGAAGTACTACAGCGCCGCGGACGTCGACCGCTTGCAGGCCGAACTCACCGAAGCACGAGAGGCCACCACGCGCGCGGAAGTGCGTGCCCGCGAGACGGTCGCCGCCGCCAAACAGGCGTTCCCGACAGCGATGCAGTTCGCGTATCGCACCCTGAAGTACGAGCGTCCCTTTCTCGTCCGCGCCATGTGGCACGACGGCCAATTCACGTATCTCCAGTCGGACGCAACAGAACTGCCCGCGCTGTACGAGTTGAAGGACGGCAAGCCGGGCGTCGTGAACTTCCAGGTCCACAACGGCACCTACGTCGTGCCGAAAGTGCTCGAGCGTGGATATCTCGCGCTGGGCAACGCGAAGCTCGCGTTCGAGCCGTGGGAGCGGTAGCCGTGGCCGATCACGTCGAGACACCCGGCACGGCCCCCGTTGTCGATCGGCGCCCCGTGCCGCGTGGCGTGCTGCCACGGGGCGTGCAGACCTGGCTGATGGCGGCGCTTGCCCTCGGGATGCTGGCCATCATCTTCCTGACGGGACGGCCCGAAGGACCAGCCACACCGCGCCAAGCGGCGGGCGCGGTCGTCCCGCCGAACGTTGATCGCGTACGCGAGTACCAGGAGCGGCTGCGATTGCTTGACGCGCAGGCGGCGCGTGAGGCGCGTGAGGCTGCGCTCGCGGCCGCTGCCGCGCCGACACCGATGGAGACCGACATGGGTGGACCCCAGCCGGTAGACCCGCTGATCGAGGACCGCCGCCGACGCGAGTACGAGAGCCTCTTCGCGAGTAACGTCGTGCTCAGCCGGCGTCCGGATAGTCAGCAGCCGGACGCCGGCACGGCTCGGGTGGCCGGAGCCAACGCCATCGGCCGGCTGCCGAGCGCCGAGCCGTCGATCGACGAGATCGCCGACGCGGTGATGCGAGCCTCCGCGCGAACGGCGGGCGCCGTCACGCCGTCCGCCGCACCGGCAGCGCCAGGTGTGCAGGGCGCCGCTCGGCCGGATGAAGGTCGAGAGCCGCCTCGACCGACGGGCACCGCTCCGATTAGCGCGGTTGGCCCCCTGCACCGTGTGCTTGAAGGGACCGTGATTGATGCGGTCCTGACGAATCGCCTCGACGGCAGCACCGCAGCGCCGGTCAACTGCCTCGTGACGAACGCGGTGTATTCCCACAGCGGGCAGCACGTGCTGATTCCGGCAGGCGCCCGAGTCTTGGGTGAGACACGCCCCGTACAGTCGTTCGGCGAGACGCGGCTGGCCGTCGCCTTCCATCGCCTCGTGCTGCCAGACGGCAGCACGAGGCCCCTGGACCAGTTCAAGGGCCTGAATCAGATCGGCGATTCAGGCTTGCGCGACCGTGTGAACCACCACTACTGGTCGACGTTCGGCGCCGCTGGCGCCGTCGGTCTCGTCAGCGGTCTCGCGCAGCTCCTCGGCAGTGCGGGCCTCGGACTGGGTGACGGCGATCGGACCGTCATCGTCGCTGGGAGCGCGGCCGACGCCACCGCACAGGCCAGTGCGCAGGTGATGAGTCGCTTTCTCAACCGGCTGCCCACGATCACCATTCGTGAAGGGCACCGCGTCAAGGTCTATATCACGAGCGATCTGGATCTCCCGGAATGGTCCCCGATGGCTCGCATGTCTGAAGGGAGGTAGGTGATGCTTCGACGCACGTGCACGGCTGTTCTGATCGTGGGGCTGGCCGCGACGCCGGCCCACGCGCAGTGGGCGGTCTTCGACCCCTCGAACTTCGCCCAGGCGGTCCTCATTGCCCAGCGCGCCCAGCGCCACTACGAGGAACTGCAGGCGCAGTATCGCACCATCCTTCGCATGGGCCAGGGCCTCGGCGGGATGGAGGTGTACCGGACACCACCGATTGTCGCCACGCGCCACGATGCGGCTCGGTGGCCGTACGGCCGGGCATGGCTGCAGGGCCTTAACAGCGGCGATGCTACCGGTGCGCTCTACTGGGCGACGGCGCTGCCGCTCGAACGCCCCACGACACTGCCCTCGACGCTCAGCGCCGCCGCGCGCCGGATGCTCGAACGTCAGTACGCCACCATCGAGATCACCGATTCGGTCGCGTCGATGGGCGGACACCAGGTCGGCCTCATGCGCGGATACCACGCGCAGTTGCAGCGTGCCGTGCAGGATCTCGAAGGGGACGTTCTGAACGGCCTCGAGCGCTACCACGAGATGACCGCGATCCTCGATAAGGTGGCCGCCGCCGAACTGTTGGGCCGTCGCCAGGACATGGCGGCGAACCAACTCTTGTCCCATGCGCTCGAACAGATGCTCGCGCGCAGCAAGCGGCTTCGCGACACCGAGGCCGCCACGATGAACATGCAGCTCGTTACATGGCGGGACAGCCGCGCGGCGAACGACGCCTTCGTCACCGGCACAGGCGACGCGCTGCGCACGTGGCGTCAGCCGTAAGGAGGCCATCATGCGACCCATCCTCATCGCCCTCGGTCTTGTCCTGGCCACCGCCGCGCCCAGCCGCGCGCAGTGGGTGGTCTACGACGCCGCCACGACCTATCGCAACAGCGTGACCGCCGCCGTGAAGGAGTACCTCCTTCGCGTCCAGACCCAGCAGCACAGCGAACTGCGCCGAATGGCGCAGCGGCTGAGCATGTTCACCAACCTGGGGAAGTACCGCCTGTTCGACGTGCCGCTGTGGCGCATCCATGACTTCGAGGGCCCGACGTTTCTGTTCGCCCGCGACTACCACGCCGCCCTCAACTACGGCGATGCGTCGGGCCGCGCGTTCCTGGGCGTCAGCCACCCCGTGGCGAACGCTGACGCCGGCCTCGGGAGGCTGGTGGGACCGGCGCGACGTGCCCTCCTGAGCCAACTGGCGACGCTTGACCTGGCCGATTCCGCCATCATCACGGCCACCCACGACACGGGCCAGGTGCGCTACAACGGACGGCGGGAACTGGCCGCCATCGAGGGCCTCCAGGGGGACGTCACCAACGGGTCGCTGGAGCAGAGCGCGACGGCCGTCCTCGACAAGATCAGCGGCGCCGGTCTGATCGGCGCGCGCCAGCGGCAGGCCCGCATCCAACTCCTCGATGGCGTCGTCGAGCAGCTCCTCATGGAGAACAAGCGGGCACGCGATACGGAGGCGGCCGCCATGAACATGCAGCTCGTCACGTGGCGGGATCGCGCCGCGGCGAATCAGGCATTCGTCGCCGGGAGCGGCGACGCCTTACGCACCTGGCGGCAGCCGTAGCACAGACGGGAGCGTCTCATGCCACCCCAACCGCCGCTCGATCTGGTGCCGACGATTCAGCAGGCCATTGCGAGCCTGTTGATGACGTATGAGCCGATCTTTCTGCGCTTTGGGTTGAACTTGTTCACGGCCTTCGCGACGGTCCTCATCGCGTGGCACGGCATCCGGATGATGTTCGACGCGGACGGGCTCGGCGAGCAGATGTTCGAGTTCGCCAAGTTGCTGCTGTTCCTCTCGTTCGGCTATGCGATGATCGCCTTCTACGAGAGCCCGCTCCCCGGCATCGGCGTGTCGTTCTCGAATCTGATCACGGACCAAACGGGCTATTTCCAGTCCGTACTCGAAGCCCGCGCCTTCGACAACGCGTATCGGCACTTCGATACGCTGTCAGACCATCTGATGCAGCCCGATCCGTGGTCGATCTTGGCGAACTTGTTCTATTGGACGATGCTCCTCGCGATCGTCGTCGCCAAAGCCGTGTCGATGGCGGTGATTGCGTTCGGGCTGATCGCGAGCGCGGTCTGCGCGCTTCTCGGCCCCATCTTTGTGCCGTTCTTCGTGGTGCCCAAACTGGACTGGCTCTTCTGGGGCTGGCTCCGGTCGTTCATTCAGTACTCTTTTGTCCCCGTGGTGGCCATCGCCTTCTTGATGATCTTCGAGCAGTTTGTCTTTCGATTCGTCAGCACCTTGCCGCCGATGATCACGCAGGACAACTACTGGATCTACGGCCCACAGGCCCTGATTGTCATGGTCACGTTCTGTGTCGGCATCCTGCAGGTGCCCTCTCTGACGCACTCCATCTTCTCGGGGTCCAGTGGCGAGAGCGTGCTGACCAGTCGTGTATCCGTCAGGCGCAGGCCGAGCGGGCGAAGTGGAGGACGTGATGCCTAGACACTGGCGAACCGAGAAGCGACGAGACGACGAGCCAGCCCCTGGCCTCGACTTGTCCAATGTCATCGTACTGGCATACGTGACTGCCGTCATTCTCGGGATCGTCACCGGAATCGGCTGGATCGGCTGCCAGCTCGTTCGGAACCAGTTCGGCGGCTAGAACCGAGGTGGGCCATGGGTGCCTCCGTGGGTGATCTCAATCCCAAGACACTCGAGAACGCCAAGCGACAGTTCGTGGAGGTGTACGGGTCCTCGTTGGTCTTGATCACCTACCTCAAGATCGCGCTGGTCCTGGTGTCCCTCGTCGCGCTGGGCCTCATTGGCCTGAACATCTACACCGCCGCGAAGTACTCCGATGTGAAGCCGCTCGTGGTCCGCATCGACGACGTGGGCCGGGCAGAAGCCGTCGCGTACGATGCGTCGCGTTACCAGCCGCAGCCACCCGAGCTGCGCTACTTCCTCACGCAGTTCGTGGTGAAGCATTTCAGCCGCGTCCGCGCGACGGTCCAGCGCGAATATCCCGACTCGCTACTGTTCCTGGAGCCTGCGCTCGCCGACGCGACCATCGCCCAGAACGACCAGAGCCGCGCCATCGAGACGTTTGTCACAAACCCCTCGGCCGACGAGATCGAGGTGGTCGTGCAGAACGTCAGCCTGAGCGAGCTGACGGCGACACCATTCAAGGCCGCCATCAACTTCCAGAAGATCTTCTACGCGCCAGGCACGCGACACGAGCGCGCGCGAGAGACGTACGTGGCGCACGTGGATTTCGCGCTCCGTGAGCGTGTCCCGAATGCCTTCGTCCGCGTCAATCCCCTCGGGTTGCAGGTGTCGTACTTCCGCGTGGATCAAGCCTTCCAGGAGTCCTCTCGATGATTGCCAACGCGGCCTTCCTCGCGGGCGTCACGGTCTTCCTCATCGCGGCCTGGCTGGCCGGCGAACTCGTCTTCCTCGCGCCGTACAAAGCCACCCTGTTCCGCCAGCACGGCTGGCGCATGGGCGGCGTGACCCTCGTCGTGTTCTTCAACCTGTGCGCCCTCTACTACAGCGTGGCGCGGTGGCTGTTCCTGCGAGACTCCGGCCGCAAACTTCTGCACCTCGACCGGCAACTGGGTACGTCCGACGCCGCCCTCGATGACCTCGGGCCTCATCTGGATGCGTGAAGGAGTGGACGTATGCATCGAGACATCGACCCGCCTGACACCGACCGGGATCGAGCCGACCTGCCACGTGGGGGACGAAGCGGCCACGAGCCGGATCGCCTCGACCTCACCGACGACCCGCGCGAGGCGCTCGCCCGTGACCTCGACCTGCCGCGTGGACGTTCCCGCGAGACCGTGCGACGGCCCCCGTGGCAGGGCGAGTTGCGGGGGTCTCAAGTGCGCACGTTGGCCGCGGCCGGCGCGTTCCGTGTCGTGCCGATGGACACCTTGCGAGAGCCGGGCGAGCGGTTGTCCCTCCACCGCAAGGATGTCGAGCGCCTCCGCGCCGCGGGCCTCGTCCGCACCGTGCCGTACGTCGTCGGCCGAACGCGCACCACGCTTATCACGCTGACGGATGAGGGCCGTGCCGTGCTCGAGGCGTCGCGCCGCGAACGTGAGGACAGATCCTTCGAGCAACGGTTCTACGCGGGCATCGCGAAGCCGCGTGAACTGGCGCACGACGCCCGGGTGTACCAGGCTTACCTTCGCGCCGCCGAGCGTATCGCTGACCGTGGCGGACACGTCCGCCGCATCGTGCTCGAGGAAGACCTCAAGCGCGAGTATCAGACGTTCCTGCAAGAGCCGAATCGCGGCCGGCGTGGCGCGTCGGGACGATCCCCGCGCGAGGCTGAGGAGATCGCGCAGTGGGCACACGACCACCGTCTGCCCGTCGTCGACGACCATGTGCAGCTGCCCGACGTTCGCATCGAGTACGAGACACGGGACGGACGCCGGGAGATCGAGGACGTCGAGGTCATGACACCCCACTATCGAGGCGCACATGCCGCCGCCAAGGTGCGGGCCGGCTTCACGCGCTACGCCGCGATGGGGGCACGCCTCGGCGGCTCGTCGGGGGCGAAGCGCTCCGGTCGTGCGCGGGAGGCGCGGCTCGCCGAGGAGATGCTGTCGTGACGTTCGAGGCGCGTGTCAGGGCCGTGGCCGCCAAACACTTCACCGAGCGGCAGGCGCGGTTTCTCGTGACCGTCATGCTGCACTCGGGCGTGTGTATGGTGCGCCAGTACTGCGCCTTTGGCGGGATGGTCTATGGCCAGGTCGCCCGCGACTTCTTCGCCCGCTTGATGTCGGAGAAGCTCGCCACGGCCTTCGACTGCGCCCACAAGCGTGCCCGGATCTATCACCTGCATCACCGCGCGCTGTACGAGGCGATCGGCGAGCCGCACACGCGACTGCGGAAGCCCGTCACATTGGGCCGCGCAGTCGAGCGCGTGATGGTGCTGGATGCCGTGCTGGCGAGTCGCGATCTGACCTGGCTCGCGACCGAACGCGAGAAGGTCGAGCACTTCTCGTTGCGACTCGGATCGACGCTGTCGCGGAGCGAGTTTCCGCACCTGACCTTCGGTGCGGGACGCCACACGACGAGGCGCTACTTTCCCGATCGCTTCCCGATCGGAGTCGATGCCGACGGCCGCCGACACGTCTTCCTCTACCTCGTCACGCGTGAGGCGCCGGTAGACTTCCGCGCCTTTCTGCAGCGACACGCCGAGCTGTTCCGGGCACTGCCCGAATGGACCGTCCGCATCCTCGTCCCCACGCACCTCGCGTCCGCCGGCGCCGCGCATGCCGCGGCGTGCGAGCAGGAGCTCGCGCGCCCCCTCCGCTCGGTCGTGGTCGAGGAACTGCGCTGGTACTTCGAGGAGCACCGCCGCCTTGGCACCGGACAACGCCACCGTGCGACCGACGACGCCACGCGCTATGCCCGGTCGCGCCAGGCGTTCCGGGCGCCTCGCTACCGAGCCCTCTATCGCCACTGGACGCGCGTCGGTGAGGGGGCGCTGGACACCCTGACGTCGCCGGTCCTGGCCGACGCGGTCCAGCGCGGACGGGGGCGAATCGAATGCCATCCGTTGCCGCGTCCGTATCTCCATCTCTCCTCCCTGGTTGGCACGGCGTGACGGGCTGGAGGGAGCTAACAGGGGGAGCTAACAGCCCGGGGGGCTGTTGGCGGGGAAGAAGGGGCGAAGCTATGAGACCCGAAGTGCAGAGGACCATTCAGGGAGCGATGGGCAGACGAGACCGGATCCCGTTGATAGCGCACGAGATGCGCGCAGGAGCCGTGTGCCAGACGGGCGGCGCTCTGTGCCGCCCGCACACCGCCGGGCAAAGGGCAGATGTGGGGTATCGGGGCGTGTGCGACCCCCTGTCAGAGGCAGCACCCCAGGCCCCGCGAAACGATAAGGGGGTCGCTCACGCCCCGATACCGGACCCAGCCGCTTCCGCCGCATGTGGCCCGGCAGCTGACACCGATCGTGGCCCGCGCCGTGGCCACAGGACCGCACGACAGCGTGTTCCGAATCACCGCCACTCGCCGAGTGGCATTGTCACCACCACCAGAGGAAGGACAACCCCATGCCTGTGATCAAGCCTCGCACCCGCGGCAAACAGCTCGTGCGGCACCGCACGCGCCTGGACCATGAGTCCAACGAGACGCTGTACGCGTACGCGCACTTCATTGAAGAGTCGACCGAGTACGTGCTCAACATGGCCATCGACACGGTCCTCGGCAAGGACAAGGACTTCCTGCAGTGGCGCGCCGAGCACCCGGGCTCGTTCGTGCCACGCACGGCGGACCGCCGCCGAAACGCGCGTGCGCCCCACGCGGCGCTCAGGGCGGCGCCGGACGTACGGTAGCGACGCGACATCTACAGCGAAAGGACGCCACGAATGATCCGCGCGCTGCTCGATGCCCGGGTGCTGCTGGCCGCACTGGTGGCCGCCGCGGTCGGGGTCTGGGGCCTGCACACGTTTCCGATCCGGCGAGACGACGTGTTCCTCGCGGTCATCGAGGCGCGACGCCCGGATATTGCCCAGGGGTTGGCCTACGGATACGCCCTGTTGTGGTTCTCCACGCCGTTCTGCGTCGCGTCGCTCGCAACGTCACTGCTGGCGATCGTGACCTCACGCTATGCGCCGTCGATCGCGTACCGCGCGCTGCCGCCCTACCCGGAGCCAGAGACGCGCTCGACACCGTTCCTCGTGCTGGGCGAGGCGCACTTCACCGATCGCGCGGGACGGGCGCCCAACCCGCAGTGGCTGACCGTGCCGCAGCGAGGGCTCTACACGGGCCTCATGGTGCTGGGCGCCGTGGGCACGGGGAAGACGTCGGCGTGCATGTACCCGTACGTCGACCAGTTGCTGCGGTGGCGGGCGCAGGATGAGGCCCTCAAGGCGGGCGGACTCGTGATGGAGGTCAAGGGCGACTTCTGCCGGCAGGTCAAGGCCATGCTGGAGCGCGCCGGCCGGGCCGACGACTACGTCGAGATCGGGCTCGACACGGGGGTCTGCTACAACCCGCTGCACAACGACCTCGACCCGTATGCCGTGGCTTACGCGATCGCCACGCTCCTGAACAACCTGTTCGGCCGATCGAAGGAACCGTTCTGGCAGCAAGCGTACACGGACCTGTTGAAGTTCGTGATCCTGCTCCGGCGCATGACCGAGGGCTACACGACGTTTGCCGACGTGTATCGCTACATCCTCGAAGACGGCCTCATCGATCGCGACATCCGGCGCCTCAAGGCGTCCCTCTCGACAGCGCCCGAAGTCCTGTTGGTGCGACGGGAAGAGTTCGTGCTGTCGGTGCAGGGTCCGTGGACGCACTGGTTCGAGGACGACGCGGACCATATGGCACACCCGTACGATGCGGAACTCGAGAACTACCTCTCGCGCCAGCACGTACCGTTTCAGGTGCGTCGCCCGCAGGGACCGGGCTGGGCCGCACGCAAGCATCAGTTGGAGGCCCTGGAGCGCTGGTACGTACACGGTTGGAGTCGACTCGATCAGCGTCTGCGCTCGTCGATCACGGAAGGCGTGGTCGTGTTCCTCTCGCTGTTCGACGACAACCCCGCGGTGCATCGCGCCTTCTGTCCGCCGCGAAGTGCGTACATGGGTGTCGTCGGACCCGGCGATCCTCGACCACTCGATCCCATCGACACGCTGCTCGATCGCGGCAAGGTCCTGGCGCTCAACTTCCCGGTCGCGATGAACCCCGGCCTCGCGCGGATGATCGGCGTCATGTTGAAGCTCGACTTCCAGCGCGCCGTCCTGCAGCGGATTCCGCGCATGACGGCCGATCGCGACAAGATCTGGCGAGACATCCTCTTCGTGGCCGACGAGTACCACGCGTTCGCGACGGTCGGAGAGACCGACCCGACGGGCGATGAACGCACGTTCGCGCTGTCACGACAGGCGCGCCTGATTCCCATCGTAGCGACGCAGAGCATCAGCTCGCTGCGCTCGGTGCTTCCCGGAGATGAGTCGTGGCGCACGCTGCTCCAGTGCTTCCGCAACAAGGTCTTCCTCGCCACCAGTGACGAGTTCACCGCACGGAACGCGGCCGACCTCTGCGGGCGGAAGGATCGGCTCAAGGCACACTACAGCCTCTCGGAATCGGGTCGGGACGCTCACGTGTCGCTGTTGACAGGCCGCGCCGCGGCCTCGAAGCAGTCGATCACGGCCAGCAAGAGCTACGCGCCGACGCACGAGCATATCTTCGCGCCACGGGTGTTCACCGAACTGCAGAACGCGCAGGCCATCGTCTTGCCGTATGACGGCATCAACCCACTTCCGCCTCAGCTCTGTTATCTGAAGCCGCACTACCTCGACGTGCAGACGAGCTACTTCGATCACCTCGCACACGGTGCGCTATGAGCAGCCTCGACCGCATCCTGCCGTTCCTGCGACCGATCGAGGACCTGCTGCAGGACCCGGCCGTCACGGAAGTCATGGTGAACTGCGGTGGCCGGCGCGTCTTCGTGGAACGCCGCGGGGCCGTGGAGTTGGTGCCGGATCGATCCCTTGAGATCAGAAACCTGACCGTCGCCATCAAGAACATCGCCCGGGCGTGCGGCGATGAGATCTCCGAGGCGCAACCTACGCTGGACGCGCGGCTCGAGGACGGCTCGCGCGTGGCCGCCATGTTTCCGCCGTGCTCCGTCGATGGCCCGACCCTGACCGTGCGGAAGTTCACGCACCGCTACACGCTGCAGGAACTCGTCGATGGCGGCACGTTGACCGCCTCGCTGGCAACGCAGCTGACCGACGCGGTCGGCCGCCGCCGCAACCTCCTCATCTCCGGTGGCACCGGCACCGGGAAGACCACGTTGCTCAACGCGCTCGCCTCCACGATTCCGCCGGAGGACCGCATCGTGCTGATCGAGGAGACCTCTGAGATCGTGATCGACAAGCCCAACCTCGTGCGATTCGAGGCGCGTCGGGCGCAGGCCCCGCTAGGTCACCAGGCGCCGTTGCCGGCCGTGACGATCGCCGACCTCCTCCGGGCCACGCTTCGACACCGACCTGATCGCATCCTCGTCGGAGAGGTGCGAGGTGCGGAGGCGTTCGACCTGCTGCAGGCGCTCAACACGGGCCATCAGGGCGCGCTCAGCACCATCCACGCGAACACGGCCGAACAGGCGTTGGCGCGTCTGGCGCACTGCGTCCTCGCGGCGAACACTGGACTCCCGCATCACAGCACGCGCGAGGCCATCGCACTCGCCATCCACCTGGTCGTGCATATCGAACGCGTCGGCAGAGTCCGCCAGGTGACCGACGTGGTCACGGTGTCCGGCTACGACTCGTCGGGCGATCGCATCCGACTGCAACCCGTGGACGTCGTCACCGTTCCCGTGCAGGAAGGAGCCCTGACATGAGCGAAATCCCGAGATGGGCACGCCCCGTGCCCCTGCTCCTTATCCTGTGGGGATGCGGTGACTCGTCACCGGGACCGACGGCGCCCACACCGGCGACATCGTTCCTCGCCGGGACATGGACGGGAACCGTCACGATTCAGGTCAATCCCGGAGACCCCGCCCCGCCGCCGGCGAGCAGCGGTCCGATGCAGTGGACCTTCGAGGTGACGCCCCAAACGAACCGTCAATCGTTCCGCACCACGGTGCAGTCCCAACACCCGTGGCTCACGATGACGACGACGGCGACCACCGCCCTGACGCCCGGCAACACGCCGCCCGCGCAGATCAGCACGCAGGGCACGTTCACGTCGCCGCGAGGCTGTCAGGGGACATTCGGAAGCGTCGGGACTGCTCAGGCCACACGTATCGAGGCTGACTTCACGGGCACGGACTGTCAGCAGGCGACGTTTGTCGGGCAGCTCGTCTTGACCAAGAACTGACGGAGATTCCTGATGGCGATCGATCTCGAAGCGCCACGCCGGTTCCTGCACGCTGCCTTCCGGCCGGATGACTGGATCGCGGTCCTCCTCAAGTCGCACGACACCGGCGGCAGCGCGCAGCGCGTCGGACCGCTCTCCTTGATCGCCAGCCCGAAGTTTCAAGCGTGGCTGCGGGCGGAGAACGCGCGACGCTTCAGCGTATTTGTGAGCGTCAACGCCATCCGTCCACAGCGGAAGGCGCGCACGCGTGATGCGATCGGGGAAATCCGGCACGTCTTTCTCGATGCCGATCGGGACGGCCCCGGCGTCCTCGCCGCGATTGCGGCGCGGAGGGATCTGCCGCCACCCGCGTGCGTGCTGCATTCGTCACCGAACCGGCTCCATGTGTTATGGCGCGTGTCGGGCTTCACGAAGGAAGAAGTCGAGGCTGTGCAGAAGCAGCTTGCGCGCGAGCTCGGCACGGACAAGGTGGCGACATCGTGTGCGCAGGTCACTCGGTTGCCGGGATTCTTCAACCACAAGTACCGTCCGGCTCCGCTCGTTGGGGCCGATTACGTCCTGACGCGACGGGAGCTTCATCCTTCAGACTTTCCCTCGGCCCTGGACGCCAAGCCACCGAACTGGCCGGCTGTCACGGTTGACGACAGGTCGTCCGCGTTCGACGTCCGTGAGCGAGCCCGGAAGTACCTCGCAGCCATTCCGCCCGCCATCGCCGGCCAGCACGGCGACACGACGACCTTCCGCGTCTGCTGCCGCCTTGTCCGAGGCTTCGCTCTGTCCGACGACGACGCACTGGCGATCCTGTTCGATTGGAATCAGGCGTGTTCCCCGCCCTGGTCGGAGGCGGAGCTGCGCGCGAAGTTGGTGGCAGCGCGCCGCTACGGCCGCGAACCGCTCGGTGGCCTGCTGGTAGGACGCGCCTCCTCCAGCGTGTAGAATTCCCAGCTCAACCGAGGGAGTCCGCTCAGATGACTGCTGCTTCCAGGGGCGATGAGCGACCGGATCCGCTGAATCGGATAACAGTCCTGTACCACTTCACTGATCGGCGCAATTTGGCGATGATTAGGGAGTTGGGGGGCCTCTTCGCGATGGCAGCCTTGAGAGAGAAGGGCATCTCCGTTCCCGCTCCAGGCGGAAATCAATGGAGCCAGGACGCAGACGGCATGAGGGGGATGGACCAGTATGTACACCTCTGCTTCCGAAGTACGCACCCGATGGAGTTTCGGGCCCGCGAAGAGGGTCGCATTCAGGACTCGATCTTCCTGCAGGTCCACCCCGAGGTGCTCCAGTGGGAAGGTGTTCGATTTACGCCTGATGTGTCCAACAAGAGCGGCGTCAACGTACACACGATCGACGAGGCGCGGGCGCTGATCGATTTCCAGGTCCTCTATACAAGAACTGACTGGCGAGATCCGGCAATCCAACAGCGCTTGGCGCAGGCCGAGAAGTGTGAAGTGCTCGTGCCGACGTTCATCCCGCTCGATCTGATTCGGAACTTCCCAAATGGCTGAACGACCGATCTTCTTGCCCTCACCTGAGACCAGCGAACTCGTCAAGGAGGTCTACGTCGACTTCCAGTGGCACCCGGGTTTCGCGCCTGTTCAGAAGAGGAAGAACGTCGCTGCGTTGCACGCTGCCGCCGCCAAGAGTGGATACGCTCCGCTGCTGGAGATCTCGACGAAATCAGAAGAGAAGCTGGGGCGACACTTGAGCGCCTTCCACTTGAAGGTCCCAAGCGCCTCGCTCGGTCCCATCCCGCTGGAAGTGGCCTTTCAGGGGAGCAAGGTGTTCGAGCGTGGCGGCCCGTACACTGACCTGTACTCTGTCGATGCCCGCGAGGCGAAACGCGATCCCAGGCTGAAGGAGTCTGGTCGTTTGCTGGAGTTTCGATTTGGCAGTGTCAGTTTTCACACAGAACCGAAGACAGCGTTCTATGACTGGCTCTACGTGTCCGCCATCTTCCCGCATCGCGACTGGCTTGAGAGACTGACTCGGTACGCGGGATTCAGCGACATCGAGTTCAACCCACAGCGTTCGATCAACTGCCAAGCTCGTTCGTGCGCCCTGTTTGTCGCGCTGATGCGCCGGAACGTTCTGTCTGAGGCAGTGGAGTCACCCCAGGCATTCGTTCACTACCTCTCGCGCGAGGCATACCGCCCTGAGTTGCGGGAGGCTCCCGCCCCTGAGCCTGATCCCCTGTTCAGCGGCAATCGCTGAGTCCCGAACGTCCGGCGACCTGTTGGGATGCGAATCGCGAACCCCTGTAAGGTTTTGCCGACTTTCTGCGTTCATCTTCTTTGAAGCAAGGCACTCCGTGAGGTGGGGCCTTCGACGAGTTTTCGTCCACGCAGGTGCTCCAGCAGTCCCTGCGTCCCACCCTTGTTCCGCGCGTCTATATCGATTCGCGGGGCATGCCAAACGCCGTCGACCCAGTGTTTACGGCGTTTTCTCAAGGAGGCCCATCATGTCCAAAGGCAACGGCGAAGTGATGTCGGTCACGATCACCCCGAACACCAACGGCAGCCCCAAGGGGAAGCTGGCTGATGCCGAGGTGATCTTCGGAGCCGCAAGCGGTCCCCTGAACGGACTGCGTCTGCTCGGCTTCGCGGTGTGGGAACGTCGCGATGGAGGGAGAAACGTGACGTTCCCGGCTCGGCAGTACTCCGTGAACGGAGAACGCCGGAGCTACCAGCTGCTCCGTCCCGCGAACGGGGACGCGAGCGTGCAGGATGCGGTTCGGCAGCACATCCTCGACGCGTACACCCGCTTCGAGGCCGCTTCCTGACCCATCTGTTTGTGTTTCCCCAGGCGGCCGGGCCCATCGCCCTGCCGCTTGGGGACACGGTTCGCTCGTCAGCGGCAACGACTTTGGAGGAGGAACCCATGGACGCGGCCTTCGAGCCTCTCGTGCATCAGCAGACCGACGGACCACGGGCCGTGCCCAGCGCGCAGACGCTCACCGCGACCGCGATCTACCACTTGTCCGAGACCGGCCGGAAGGCGCTCCTGCTGGCAGGTGGTAACGGCAAGGGCGTCCAGCGGCAGACCGTGCAGGTGCCCGTCACGCGGCTCCACCTGGTTTCCGTCGGCGTGAGCGGCAGCGCCAAACTGAAGCTCCAGCCCCGATTCGAGCGTGTCGACGGCCGCATCGTGCGGCACGACACGCCGCCGGTCTACGATGCGCCCCCGACACTGGACGAACTGCTCCGTGAGGCGGCGAAGAACTACGAGTTGTCGCGAGAGTATCGGTCTGAGCGGGATCTGTCGCGCGACGCCTACCTCGAACGCCGTCTCCGCATCGCGCAGGCGTTTCTCGACGACCCGTCGCAGCGCGCCATGATGTTTCCGCCGCCCAACCCCGCGCGGTGCTTCCTGAACACCGCTGATGGCCGTGTGTTGTTCGACTCCCGCGCGGACACGGGGCTGGCCCGCGACGTCCCACGAGAAGCGTACCGCCGCTTCCGCAGTGACATCCGCGCCAAGCGCGAGCGCGGCAAACAAGAGAACGCCCGTACGGTGGCGCAGCACGAGGAGAAGCAGCGCGTCATCGCGGCATGGGTCGCGCAGAAAGGCACCGAGGATCAGCGCCGTCGTCACGAGGCGGGCGCCTTGCCGATCGCCGAGGTCATCGACGCGCTGACCAACGAGGCGTTCGCGTCGGTCGCGGACGTCCCCCGTCATCCGTTGGATGGCGCCGAGCGGCTGCAAGCGCACCTTCGGGCCGTCACCGGCCGCGCGGATCTCGTCGTCCCCTCGAGCGAACTCGCCATCGTCGGCGCCGATGTGGCGGAGGCGACGGCCGCCGAGTGGGCGGTCATGCACCTGTTGAAGTCGCGCGTGCCCGACGCCGACGTCGTCTTGCGCGAACACCGATTGTCCTGGCGCCGTGATCCCAGCTTGCCGTCGCTCTGCGTGTACGGCGTACTCGCGACGCGCCGGGTCGGTCCCTTTGTCCTGCGGCGAGAGTTCGCCGTGCCTGCGAGGTGACATCGATTCAGCACTGATCGCCGCCATCTGAGTTCTCGCTATTGGCCAATCCCGGCCAATCCCTTCGCATCGCCCGATGCGGAGGCACTCACCAACAACGCGGCCCCATCGGCCTCGTCGGAAGGAGTACTCACATGCACGGCACAGCTGTATCGACTGTCACCGCGTTCACGGCTCATCGCGAATGGGCCACTCGACCGCCAGATGAACGGTTTGATTCCGTTCAGGCGCTCTACGAGGCCGCCCGCGCCCGCCGGGTTGGCACCGAAGAGCGGGACATCGAGACCGTGGACCTCGGGATCGAGGCCGTTGCCTCCGACGTCGTCGCCCTGCGCGACGCCGACGGACGCCCGGCCGCCCTGACGCACTGGAGCTTCGAGCAGCTCGCCACCATCGCCGGCGCGCCGCCGAAGTACCTGAGAACGCTGCCCGCATCGATCGCCTCAGCGGCGCTCAACTACGGGTTGCGGCGGCAGCGACGGGAACAGCATCAGCTGTTCACCGATCAAGCCGCACCGTGGACCGTGCACGCGATCACATCGCCTCGCTACGCACGAGTTCACCATGACGAGTTGGCAGACCGGGTGCTCGACCTCATGGCCGCGCACCCCGCATGGCAACTGCCACTCGGCTACAAGGACGGCGTGTGGGGGGCCGAACGGGTTCCGTCCGGTGCCTACCTCGGGGATCGAGACATGTTCCTCATCATGGTTGATGGGAACCGTGATCTCGACGACCCGACCGATTCCTCCCGGTCTGGCCTGTTCCGCGGGTTCATCCTTCGGAACAGTGACGTGGGAGCCGCCGCCCTCACCCTGGATGTGTTCCTCTTCCGCCGCGTGTGCGGAAATCACATCATCTGGGGTTTTCAGCACGTCGCCGGCTTCAGGCGCCGGCACGTGGGGACGTCGATTCAGACGGCGTGGACGGAGTCGCTTGCGACCGTTCGCACCGCCCTCGACGCCGACCCGTCCGCCGATCGGGCGATCCTCCTGCGCGCCAGCGCCACGGAGATCGCCCCGACCCGTGACGGGGTCATTGACGCGGTGACGTCGCGACTCGACCTGTCGCGCAAGCACGCGTCGGAGGCGTACGGCCTCGCGGAGCAGTACGAGACGAATCCTCGTTCGGTGTGGGGCTACGTGCAGGGACTGACGCGACTCAGTCAGCACACGCCCTGGCAGGACGACCGCTTCGCCCTCGACCGCACCGCCAGCCGTCTCCTCGCCACGGTCCACTAACCGTGGCTTGAAGCCGTGCGGACCCAGCGTCCGCACGGCTCCTCACCTCCCAATCCCAACTCCTGACGGGCCGACCCAGGTCAGCCCGTTCCACTGCGCGAGTGGTTCGTTCGCGCGCCCCGACGTCGGTGCCCCAGCGGACCCGACGCCATTTCACCAGAGGTGTCGCTATGCGTGAGTTCAGACAACTGGAAACGACCGTGATCCATGAATCGCCGAATAACCCGCGTCGGTCATTCGACGAGGTGAGTCTCGAGGAGCTGACGGCCAGCGTCCGTCGGCACGGTGTGCTGCAGCCGATCCTCGTGCGGCCCAACGGCGAGGGCTTCGTGCTCATCGCCGGGGCGCGGCGGCTCCGCGCCGCCAAACTCGCAGGCTGCGAGAAGGTGCCGGCCCGAGTCCTCGATCTCGATGATGCCGCCGCCGATGAGGCGACGATCATCGAGAACCTCCACCGGGAGAACATCCACCCGCTCGACGAAGGCGTCAGCTATCAGCGTCTCGTCGCGGCGGGCCGGACGATCGAAGAGGTGGCGGCGGCCCTGGGCAAGTCCAAGGGCTACGTCTATCAGCGCATCAGCCTCACGCGTCTCGTGCCCAAGGTTCACGACCTGGTGGCACGCGACGTCTTGCCGCTGACCTACGCGCTGAAGATCGCCGTGGTCCCAGCCGAGCAGCAAGAGGATGCGTTGGCCCAGTGCTTCCGCCCACTCTTTCGCGACGAAGAAGCTCGCCGTGACCAGCTCGAACCGCTGGCGCAGCTGACGGCGTGGATCGAGAAGACCGTCCGCCTGAACCCGCGCAGCGAGGATGCACAGATCCTCCTGCCGGCACTTGCCGAGCAGGTTGTGTCCGCCGAACAGGAGCGCGACGCCTCGGTGCTCGCGCTCTCGACGCTGCACTTCCACACCGACAGGGTCGACCCGAAGCCGATTCTCGCCAAGAGCTGGAAACCGGCTGAGGGGAAGCAACGGTGTAAGCACGCGCGCCCCGGGGTGATCGTGCTTGGGGAAGGACAGGGCACATTCCTCCACGCGTGCATCGCCAAGAAGCAGTGCGAGAAGCACTGGGGCCGTCCGAAATCGACGACCTCGGGCTCGACACCGGACGAGGCCGAGCAGGCTGCGGCCCGGCGTCAGCAGGAGGAAGTGTGGGCCAAGCAGCGAGCCGAACAGGAGCGGTGGCGGACGGAACTCCGTCCGCAGGCCGTGCGGCTCTTCGCCGAGCGTGCGGCAACACTCGCGTGGTCGCCAATGCTGCTCCGGCTGGTCCTCGAGCACATCGGGTCAGACGACCTGTTCCTCGAGACCCTCGGGAAGCCTGATCGGATCGCTGCCAAGCGCTATCCGCAGGCCTTCGCGGTCGCCATCGCGCTGCGCCATAGCTGGTTCCGTGAGGAGTTCCTCACGGTCAGCAAGCGACTCGGCGTGAAGGTGACGTCCAAGGACGTCGCCAAGGCGACCACATCAGCCACATCCGATCCGGAGCCGCCCAGTGCGCCGACGGACCGGTCACGCAAGACGCCGAAGCACGCGCGTCGTGCACAGCACACAGGAGGTTGAGATGGCAGCAACAGCAGAACACCTTCGGGTGGCAAGCGCTCCGCTTCGAGAGGCGGACCGCTTCGAGCTCGTGACGCTCGTGTGCCGCACACGGCCGACGGCGTTGGTCGAGTGCCTGGACTGCGGAGGAACGTTGACGTCCGGCGACGGGCGCGGGTTTCTCTGCGGCGTCTGTTCGAGTCGGTGGCGAAGTCGATGGGCGCCCTCCCCGTGGTGGGAACGGGTCGTCCTTCGGCTTCTGCCAACGAAGTACCGCTGGCAGCGCTATCGGATCGAGCGCGCGTAGCCAGACGACAGACCGCTTGGCCGGACGCCGCCATGTGTGGCGTCCGGCAAGCGCGGGGAGTGTCCGAGTCTCGGGCGAGACGCGGGCACCTGACACTCGGTCCCTCGACACGCCGCTCACGGATCGTCCGTGGGCGGCGTGCCTCGAGGCGACAGGTGAGCAGCCGCTGATCGCGTTCGGGCATCACGCCTCGGATTCTCGGGCTCGCCTCGCCGTCGTCAAGGCTCTCCGCTGCGCTTCGACCCGCTACGCGGGCTAGCGGCCTGGACGAGCGGCTCGGTCGAGCGTCGGTCCGGCAATTACGTGATGCCCGGCGGATTCCGCCCGGCTGCGAGGTCATTCGGGAACTGGCTCGTTTCAAGGAGAACCATCATGTCCGACACATCGATCACGCCCAGCATTCAGGTGACGATCGGTCGGCAGACGCGCCTCTACCACGCGTTCGTCACCACTGCGCCTGCCGCCCTCGACGCTCCATCGACGCTCACGCTCTACGTCGGCCCGCTCAAGGATGTCGCGGGACTCGCCGTGGCGGAGCACGCCTTCGAGCCTGCGAAGCTCGCGACCCCGTCGCGGCTCGTGCTCGTCGACGCGACCGAACTCGGGTGGCAGCGGGCGAGCTGCCGCGCCAAGGCACACCGCCTCATGCCGGCGGATCCCGTCCTCGTCGGCTTCACCACGTTGCAGCAATGGCTCTGGCAGCGACTTCAGATCCCGTCGCCCGCACACGCGTGAGCACGGCGCACGCCATCACCCGAAGGAGTGCAGACCATGACGACGATCAGCATCCGCATCGTGAAGACGAACGGCTATGCAGCGCCCGGCAAGCTTGCGGACGCGGAGATTCATTTCAGCGGTGGCGAGCTCGACGGGTTGAAGCTCGTCGGCTTCGCCGTGTGGAAGGGGCGCGACGGGCGAGGAGTCGACGTTTCGTTGCCCTCGCGCCAATTCACGGTCCGCGGACAGCGCCGCGCCTTTGCGCTGCTGCGGTGGACCTCCGAGCGGGCAGCTCAGGACCGGGTGGCCGATCTTGTCCGGCGTGCCTATGCGAGCGAAGTCGCGACCTCGTCGAGCGGCGCCGCCTGAAGTCGCATCGCCACGGAACGCAAAGGAGCGCCGCAATGGCCGACCCGACACTCAACGAAGGTGATCCTGGCCTGCTGTCGATCGAGGCGTGTCGCGAACTGCTCGGCGATGAGGCCCTGCGGCTCTCGGATGAGGACGTCGACCGAGTTCGACGCCACGCCGCCAATCTGGCCTACGCCTTGATCGAAATCGCCCTCGAATCGTCGTCTCAGGAGCAACCGACATGCCCGCCGTGAGCGCCTTGCGGCCTCCTCAGATCGGGGCTAAGCTGCCCGACATGGTTGGCGCCGTCGTCTACGTCCGCGTCTCGGATCCGCGTCAGGCTGAGAACCTGAGCCTGGGCACTCAGCTCAAGGCATGTGAGGACTACTGCGAACGGCAGGGCTTCACCGTCGTCGAGCGGTTCAAGGAAGAGGGCGAGAGTGCCAAGACATCGAATCGCACCGAGCTTCAGCGACTCCTGAAGTACTGCCGGACGCACAAGGGAAAAGTCCACTTCGTCGTGGTCTTCAACCTCACTCGGTTCGCCCGGGAGAAGTACGACCACTTCGCGCTGCGGTCGCACCTGAAATCGCTTGGCATCTCGCTGCGTTCGGCGACCGAGCCGATCGACGACACCTCCACGGGCAAGCTGATGGAAGGCGTGCTCGCGTCGTTCGCGCAGTTCGACAACGACGTGCGCTCAGACCGCACGCGGGCCGGCATGAAGGCCGCGCTGGAGATCGGTCGGTGGACGTTCCTGGCGCCCCTCGGCTACATCAACGTCCCGCGGACGCATGGCAAGAGCCTCATCCCCGATCCTGAGCGCGCGCCGATCGTGCAGCAGATCTTCCGTGACTTCTCGTCTGGGCGCTTCACGAAGCAGGAGCTTCTTGACAGCATGACGCGGCAGGGGCTGCGGACCCGCCGCGGCTTAGCGGTGAGCTCCCAGGCGTTCGCGACGATGCTTCAGAACAAGCTCTACATCGGGATCATCGATGCACCAGGGTATGGCGTTGTCGGGAAGCGCGGAGACTTCGACCCGCTGATTCCCGACGACGTGTTCTATCGCGTCCAAGCGATCCTCGCCGGTCGGGTGCACACGGTGGGACCGTACCTCCATCGCCGCCCGGAGTTTCCGCTGCGGGGCTTCATCAAGTGCGCGGCGTGTGGCCGACCAATCACGGCGAGCTGGTCGAAGGGACGGAACGAACGCTACGCGTACTACCACTGCGTGCCCCCGTGCCGGGCCGTCAACATCTCGAAAGCGAAGCTCGAAGGGCTGTTCGTCGACGAGCTCGAGTTCTTCCAGCCAACGCCTGGCTACATGAAGACCCTCAAGGGTTCGATCCTCAGCGTATGGCACGCGCGCAAGGCGGCCGTGAAGGAGGAACTTGCGAACGCCGAGCACCAGGCGAAGGTGATTCACCAGAAGCTGGACCGGCTTGACGATGCGTTCATCTACAGGGAGGCGATCGACCTCGCTACGTACGAACGCCAGCGCGACAAGCTTCGCGAAGAGCTCACGCTCGTCGAGATGGACCGCCACGGATCCAAGCTCGAAGAGTTCGATGTCGAGGGCATCCTGAACTTCGCGGAACGCATCCTCCCGCGTGCCGCGGACCTGTGGATTCAGGCGTCGCTGGATCAGCGACAGAGGCTACAGCGGTTGTTCTTTCCGGACGGAGTTGCGTTCGGCGGAAAACGCTTTGATCGAACCGCCGTAACGTCTTCTCTGTTCGAGTACTTACGGCCGTTTGAGGGGTCGGAAGAAAATTTGGTGGACCTGACCGGGATCGAACCGGTGACCTCCTGAATGCCATTCAGGCGCGCTCCCAGCTGCGCCACAGGCCCACTCGTCGGAAGGACCCCTGATCATACCAGATCCGCGGCGGCCGGCTGGTGCCCGAGCCGATGCCCGGGGCCCTGGCGCGCCCCACTGACGGCCGTCAGTACTCGCTGAACATCCGCTGGATTTCGTCCCGGCTGCTGGTCTTCGTCAGCGCCAGCATCAGCAGGATCCGCGCCTTCACCGGGATGTGATCCTCGGCCTGGATGGTCATGGCGCGGCGCTTCTGCTGTTCGGGGGTCTGGTTGTCCGGTCCGGGGCCGCGGTTGGGGATGATGCGCCCGGCCCCGGTGCGGGTGCCGCTGACGATGAACACGCCCTTGCTGGCGGCGTAGTCCAGCCCCTCGTTCTGGGTGCCGCTCACCGCGCCGGCGCCCGCCCCGGCCATCACCAGACCCTTGGCGCCCAAGTCCACGGCCGCCTTGATGAGGTCGCCGCTGGCGCCCTGGTAGACCATGAACACGTCCACCCGCGGCAGCTCGGTGACGCCCTGCAGGTCGAACTCCGACACGGCAGTATGGCGTCCCAGGATCTGACGGAAAAAGGCGACGCGGTCGCGGTCGACGACACCGAGCAGGCCGTGGGTCGGGCTGCGGAAGGTCTGCAGCCGCAGCGCGTCGGTCTTGGTGACGTCGCGCGCCGAGTTGATCTCGTCGTTCAGCACCACCAGCACGCCCTTGCCGCGCGACGCCGGCTCGGCCGCCACCCGCACGCCCTCGAGCAGGTTGGCGGCGCCTTCGTAGCCCAGGGTGCTGGGATTGCGCATCGACCCGACCACGACGACCGGCCGGGCGTCTCTCACCGTGAGGTGCAGGAAGAACGCCGTCTCTTCCAGGGTGTCGGTGCCGCTGGTGACGACGATGCCGGCCAGACCGCGGTCCTCGGCGAAGAGCTGGTTGATTCGCCGCGACAGCTGGAGCCACTGCGGCAGCGTGATCTGGCTGCTGGCGACGTTGAGGAACTGCTCGTGGGTCAGCGTCGCCGCCTTGTCGAGGCCCGGCATCGACGTTGCCAACTCCTCCGCAGTGAGGCGGCCGCCGTCGCGGTTGGAGATGGTGCCGCCGGTGGCCACCAGGTGGACGCGGGGCAGGGCCGGGGCGGACGGGGACTGCGCCGAGGCCGTGCAGCCGGCGGCGATGAGGATCAGCAGGGCGGCACTGGCGCCGCGAAGGGCAGCGAACATGCGCCCTATTCTGGACGAAACGGCCGACCGGGCCGCCGACTATCGCGGCCGGGGTCCGGCCGCGACCAGGGCCAGCCAGTCGGTCAGCTGGCGGGCCGCCAACTCGGGCGTCTCGCCGTAGAAGGGCATCAGCGCCGTGGGCATGCCGGGGCGTCGGGCGAGCATCGCCCGCCAGCGCTCCGCCGACACCGCCGACACCTCGATGTGGTACGTGCGGCCGGCGATCTGCTCTTCGTAGCGGTGGACGGTCACGGGTGGGCGTCGGGGTTCGAGGGAGACGAAAGTGTGCGTCACGTCGATGGCGTGACGAACGAGCGACGATTCTACGACGCTGGTCGCGGGAAACAAGCGAAGGTCGGCGCGAAGATGACCGTCCGCGCGGATTCGGGCACCAGGCGCGGCCCAATCCGACGAAGAATATTCTTTCGTCCTCCGGTTCTCCACAGCGTTTGCACCGAGCATCCACAGCTTTTCCACACCGCCGTGCCGCCGCGGCCGTTCGGCGTCGGCGCCTTGACGCTGACGAGACACGACACGTACGCTCAGCGGATGCGGCGGGCGCCGGCTCTCCCTCTTCTCGCCCTCGCGTTCGCCCTGGTGCTGTGGCCGCGGTCCGGCGTCGCGCAGGACGGCGCCGCGCCGCTGCTGCGCGTGTTCCTCATCGACGGCACGGCGCTGACCAGCTTCGGCGAGTGGGCGCGCCTGGACGACACCGTCGTGCTGTCGCTGCCGCTCTCCACCGCCGCCGCACCGGAGCTGCAGCTGGTGACGCTGCCGGCCAGCCGCGTCGACTGGCCGCGCACCGAGCGCTACGCGGCAGCGGCGCGCGCCGTGCACTACGCCTCGACCCGCGCCGAAGACGACTACGCCATCTTCTCCAACCAGGTGGCGTCGGCGCTGACCGGCATCGCCCGTGAACCCGACCCGGCCCGCCGGCTGGCGATGGCCGAACAGGCCCGCAAGGCGATGGCCGAGTGGCCGGGGCAGCATCACGGCTACCGGGCCACCGACGTCCAGCAGATGCTGACGCTGCTCGACGAGATCGTCGGCGAGCTGCGCGCCGCCGCCGGCCAGGACTCCTTCGAGCTGGAGCTGCGCGCCGCCACGCCGCCGCCCCCGGCCGAGACGCTGCTGCCGCCGCCGACCCCCGCCGATCTCGCCGCGCAGCTGCTCGCCGCGTCGACGCTGGCCGCGCCGGCCGAACGCACGACGCTGCTCCAGCGGCTCGTCGCCTTCATCGACCGCGCCGCCGGCATGCTGCCGCAGTCGTGGGCGGCCTCGGTGCGGAGCCGGGCGCTCGGGACACTGGCCGAGGACCGGGCCACCGACGCCGCCTACGCCAAGCTGACCGGCACGGCGCTGGCCGCCGCCACCCGGCTGGCCCGCGAGGCCGACGTCCGCGCCATCGAGCGGCTGCGCACGCGTGCCCTCGCCGACGACCGGGAACTCGGCGGCAAGCGGCCGGCGGCCATCGCCGCGCTGGTCGCCGCCCTCGATGCCGACGCCGCCGCGGCGCGTCGCCTGCGCCTGGCCCGCGACCAGTGGCGGCTGCTGGCGCCGCAGTACCGCAGCTACCGCCGGGCGGTGCAGCCGGTGCTGCGCGAGCTCGAGCGGGCGGCCGAACCGCTCGAGGACATCCGCCATCAGGCCGGGCCGGCGCCGTCGATCCTCAAGCGGGTGATGGCGCGCTTCTACAAGGTGCGGCCGGCGATGAAGGGCACGACGCCGCCGACCGCGCTGGCCTCGCCGCACGCGCTGCTCGAGAGCGCGTGGGATCTGGCCGACAGCGCCGTGACCCTGCGGCTGCGCGCCGTGGAAACCGGCGACCCGACGCGGGCGGCCGAGGCCTCGGCCGCCGCCGCCGGCGCGCTGATGTTGATGGCGCGGGCCCGCGAGGACCTCGACAAGGCACTGGCGCCGCCGACGCTTCCGTGACCACGCCGCGCGTCACGCGTCTGCACCGGGCCGCCGACGCCGACGGGTTCCGCCGCGTCATCGCCGCGCTGGTCGGCGCCACGCCGCCGCTGGCGGCACGTGACGTCGCCGTGGTGGTGCCGACGCGCGCCGCCGGCGACGAACTGCGCCGCTCGATCGAGACCCGGCTGCTCGGCCCCGCGCGGCCGGCGCTGTGCCTGCCGCACCTGGTCACGCGCGCCGACCTGCTGCAGCTGTTCCGCGCCCGCCTGACCGCGCCGCCGCCGTGGCTGTCGCCGTTCGATCGCGAGGTGATCCTGGCCCGCGCCGCCGCCGAGGCGCGCGCCGCCGGGCTGCCACCGCCGTTCGCCGTCCGCCCCGGCCTGGTGGCGGCGATGCTGACCCTGTACGACGCGCTGCGCCGCCAGCGCCGCACCGTGGCGCGCTTCGAGGAGTTCCTCATCGAGGAGCTGGCCGATGCCGATGACCGCGGCGCCGCCCGGCTGCTGGCGCAGACCGTGTTCCTCGCCGAGGCCTTCCGGCGCTACGAGGCCTGCCTCGACGCCCGGCACGCCGACGACGAGCACACCTTGCGGGATCGGCTGATCGCCGAGCCGGCAGCCGCGCCGCTCGCCCACGTGATCGTCACCGTGCCGGACCGGGCCGCGGACCCGGCCGGCCTGTGGCCGTCGGATCTCGATCTGCTCACCCGCGTGCCCGGTCTGGCCCGCCTCGACGTCGTCGCCACCGAAGCCCGGCTCGGCGGCGGGTGGCTGGAGCGCCTCCACGAGTCGCTGCCCGGCATCGAAGAGGTCGCCGCGCCGCCGTCGGGCGCCGGGCGGCCGGTGTGCCTGGTGCCGTCGGCCGAGGCGTGGGTGTTCACCAGCCGCGACCGCGAGGACGAACTGGCGGCGTTCGCCCGCCGGCTCAAGGCCGAACGCCGCGCCGGCCGGCTCGCCGGGTCGGCGCGCGTCGCGCTGGTGGTGCGGCGTCCGCTGCCCTATCTCTATCTGGCGCGCGACGTCCTCGGCCGGGCCGGCATTCCCTACGAGGCCCGCGACACGCTGCCGCTGGCCGCCGAACCCTTCGCCGCCGCGCTCGACCTCGTGCTCGACTGGCTGGCGTCGGGCTTCTCCCGCGTGGCCACGGTCGCGCTGCTGCGATCGCCCCATCTGCGATTCCTCGATGGCGACGGCACCGAGGTGCCTGGGGCGAGCATCACGGCGCTCGACCACGCCCTGGCCGACGCCCGCTACCTCGGCGGCGCCGACCGGCTGAGGGCGCTGGTCGCGGAGTGGGGCACTCTGCCGGACCGGCGCCGCTACGACCACGCCCGCCGGGCGCTGCCGGCCGCGCGCGTCGCGGCCGACGCCGCCGCAACCCTGGCGCCGCTGGTCGGGCCGCAGCAGGTGGCGGCGCTGATGACCGGCGTCCTGACGTTTCTCGACCGGTATCTGCGGCCGCTCGCCGCCGATGACCCGCTCGCCGATCACGAGACGCGGGTCCGCGCCGCGGTGCTGGGGGCGTGCCGGGCGCTGCAGGCGGCCTACGCCGCCTACGACCCCGATGCCGAGCTCGACATCACCGGCGCCGCCGCGGCGATCCGCCGCTGGCTCGGCGCCCAGACCTTCGCGCCGGCGACCGGCGACGGCGGCGTGCAGATCGTCGACGCCGCCACCGCCCCGTACGGCGACTTCGACGAGGTGCAGATCGTCGGGCTCATCGACGCCGACTGGCCCGAGCGCGAGCGACGCAGCATCTTCTACCCGGCGTTCCTGCTCCAGGCCCTGGGCTGGCCCGAGGAGCGCCTGCGCGTCGACGGCGCCCGGGCCGCGTTCCTCGACCTGGTCGGACTGGCCGGCAGCCGCGTCGCGCTGTCGACCATCGCGCTCGAGGACGACGCCGTCGTCGAGCCGTCCGCGTTCCTGCACGAGTTGCGCGCCCTGGCGCCGCCGCGCCAGGTCGTCGCCGAGACCGCGCCGGCGCGCATCTTCCCCTGGGAAGCGCTGGCGCTCGAGCCGGTGGCGGTGGACGCCGTTGCCGAGCCGGCCGCCGCCTGGGCCCGCCTGCGGCGCCGCCGCACTCCGGCCATCGACCCGGCCTACCACGGCCAGGCCGGTCCCTGGACGCTGCCGCGGATCTCGGTGAGCCGGCTCGAACGCTATCTGGACTGCCCGTTCAAGTTCTACGCCGCCGAGGTCCTGCAGCTCGAGGCGCCGCCCGACGACGAGGACGGTCGGACGCCGCTCGAACGCGGTCAGTTCCTGCACGACCTGTTCGAGCGCTTCTTCGCCGCCTGGCAGCGTGACGGCCACGGCACCATCACCCCGGCGACGCTCGACCAGGCGCTGCGGCAGTTCGCCGTCGTCGCCGACGAGGCGCTCGCCGGGCTCGCCGCCGGCGAGGCGGCCATCGAGCGCCAGCGGCTGTTCGGCACCGCCGGACTGGCCGGCGTCGCCCGCCGGGTGCTGGCCATGGAGGCCGAACGCGGCGCCACGGTGGTCGAGCGGCTGCTCGAGTACCCGCTGCAGGGCGCCTTCGAGTTCCGCGCCGCCGACGGCCGGACGCGCACGCTGGTGCTGCGCGGCACGGTCGATCGCGTCGACCTGCTGCACGACGGCACCTTCCATCTCATCGACTACAAGACGCGCGCCGTGCCCGATCCGAAGCGGGCGTTGCAGCTGCCGATCTACTCGCTGTGCGTGGCCCGCCAGCTGGCCGGGCACCGCGGCCGGCAGTGGCGGCTCGGTGACGCCAGCTATCTCTCCTTCGAAGGCCCCGCCGCGGTGGTGCCGCTGGCCCGCCAGCCCGACGAGCTGCCGGCCCGCCTCGACGAGGCGCAAGGCCAGCTCTTCGACGTGCTCGACGGCATCGCCGCCGGCCGTTTCCCGCCGCAGCCGGTGGAGCGCTCGTTGTGCGCGTCGTGCGCCTTCGCGGCGGTGTGCCGCAAGGACTACGTGGAGCCGGCGCATGGCTGACGGGCAGCTGCCGTTTGCCTTCGACGGCGAGCCGACCGAGCCGGTGGCGGACGCCGATCGCGACGACGCCCTCGGCCGCGACGCCGCGGCCCGCGCCTACGCCGTCGACCCCGGCGTGCACGTCGCCCTGGAGGCGTCGGCCGGCACCGGCAAGACCCGCGTGCTCGTCGATCGCTACCTGAACCTGCTCGCCGTCGGCGTCGAGCCGCGCCGCGTGCTGGCGATCACCTTCACCCGCAAGGCCGCCGCCGAGATGCGCGCCCGCATCGTCGCCGACCTGACCCGGATGGGGGAGACCGGGCAGATTCCCGCCGCGACCTGGAAGACGCTGCGCGGCCGGCTGAGCGAGGTCGCCATCAGCACCATCGACGCCTTCTGCCTGTCGCTGCTCGGCGAGTTCCCGCTCGAGGCCGACGTCGATCCCGGCTTTGCCGTCGCCGACGACACCGAGACGCCGCGGCTGGTCGACGACGCCCTCGATCGCACCTTGGCCATCGGCCGCGGCGTGAGCGCCGCCGATGGCGACGTGGCGCTGCTCTTCGCCCGGCTGGGCGAACCGCGGCTGCGCCGGGCGCTGACCCGGCTGCTCGATCGGCGCCTGGTCGCCGTGCAGGCGATCGACCGGTTCCTCGCCGCCAGTCCGCCCGGTCTCACCGGCGCGCGGGTCGCCGAGCGGACGGCGGCCCGGCTGCGCGACCTGCTCGGTGGCCCCGACGGGCGGCTGCCGCGGTTCCGCGCCACCGGGCCCGACACCCCGCGCTTCGCGGTGCTGCTGGCCCGGCTCGACGAGGTGCTGAGCGGCGCGCCGCCCGACCCCGGCCTGGTCGCCGAGGTCACCGGCCGCCTGCGCGAGCACGTCCTCACCCAGGGCGGTGCGCCGCGCAAGCGCCCGGCCGATCTGAAGGCCCGCTTTCCGTCGCCGGCCGCCTACACCGCGCACGGGGCCATGCTGGCCGATCTCGGACCGTCGATCGTCGCCCTGCTCGACGCCTATCGCGCCGACGTGAACGTCGTGCTGGCGCGCAGCCTGCGCTGGCTGACCGCCCGCGCTCTGGAGCAGTACACGCGGACGCTCGACGAGCACGCGGTGGTGGACTTCACCGAAGCGCTGGTCAAGGCGCTCGCCCTGCTGGCGCGGATGGAGGAGTTCTCGCAGAGCCGGTATCGGCTCGAGTCGCGCTACCAGCACGTGCTGGTCGACGAGCTGCAGGACACCAGCCGGGCGCAGTGGGCGCTGGTCGAACTGCTGGTGCGGGCCTGGGGCGAGGGCCTGGGCGTCGCCCACGAGGGACCGGCGCCGCCGTCGATCTTCGTGGTCGGCGATCGCAAGCAGTCGATCTACGGCTTCCGCGACGCCGAGGTCGGCGTGCTCGACGCCGCGGCCCGGTTGATCGGCCGGCTGCGACCGGGCCGCGAGCCGCGACGGGCGATCGTCCGCAGCTTCCGCGCCGTGCCGGCCCTGCAGCAGTTCGTCAACGACGTCTGCGAGGAGATCGACAAGACGCCGGCGCGCTCCGACGCCTTCCGCTACGGCGACCTCGATCGCTTCCCGGTGGCGGGCCTCGACGGGCGCCAGCGCCCGGTCGGACTGGTCGCCGCCGCCGACACCGCTGGCTGCGCCCGCGCGGTCGCCGCCGAGGTGGCCCGCCTGCTGGCCGCCGGCGACACGGTGCGCGACCGTCAGACCGGCATCGCCCGCGCGGTGGCGCCGGGCGACGTCGCCGTGTTGTTCCGCTCGCGCGACAGCCACCGCGAGTTCGAGCGGGCGCTCGCCGACGCCGGCGTGCCGTTCTACGTCTACAAGGGCCTCGGCTTCTTCGACGCCGACGAGGTCAAGGACGTCATGACGCTCATCCGCTGCCTGGCCGAACCCGACAGCGCCGTCCACGTCGCGGCGTTCCTGCGGTCGCGGTTCGTGCGCCTGTCCGACCGTGCCCTCAAGGCGCTCGCGCCCGGCCTCGCCGAGGCGCTGGGCGCCGCCGCGCCGCCGCCGGCGGTTGCCGCCCTCGACGCCGAGGACCGCGACGTGCTGCACCTGGTCCGGGCGGGGTTCGCGCGCTGGCGGCAGCTCGCCGACCGGCTGGCGCCGGCCGACCTGGTCGACGAGATCCTGCACGAGAGCGCCTACGCCTGCGAACTGGGCGGTCGCGGCCACGCTCAGGCGCGCGAGAACCTCAAGAAGCTGCGCGGCCTGGTGCGGCGGCTGCAGAATCGCGGCTACGCCACGCTCGGGCGCATCGCCGACCGCCTCACCCAGCTGATGAGCGGCGACGAGTCCAACGCCATCGTCGACGCCCTCGACGCCGTGAACCTGATGACGGTGCACGCCGCCAAGGGGCTCGAGTTCCCGGTCGTCTTCGTCGTCAACCTGAGCCGCGGCACCGGCGGCCGTGGCGACCCGGTCGAGGTCGTCGTCCGCGGCGACGGCGACGAGGCGACCGCACTGGTCTCGGTCGACGGCCTGGACGAGGCCGCCGCCGCCGAGATCGACGCCCGCGAACGCGAAGAAGCCAAGCGGCTGGTCTACGTCGCGCTGACGCGGGCCCGCGACCGCCTCTACCTGGCGACGACGGTGTCGCGGCAGGGCGCGTTCACGCCGGCGCCGACCTCGCTCGGCGCCGTCCTGCCGCCGTCGCTGGGCGCGGCGCTGGCGGCGGGCGCGACGGCGACGGCGACCGACGCCGCGGTCGAATGGCGCTCGGCGTCGGGCCACGTGCACGCCCTGCGCGTGGTCGCGGCCGACCAGGCCGTGCTGCCGCCGGCGGCGACGCCACACGCCGGTGTGGACGACTTCGCGCCGCTGCCGGCGGTGGGCCGCCGCCCGGCCAGCGTCTCCGCCCTCGCCCGCGGCGCCGCGGCCGACGACGGTCGCGGGTCGGGCCGCGAGCGCGGCCTGGCGCGCGCCATCGGGACGCGGGTCCATCGCGCCATCGCCGGCGGCGTGCTGTCGAGTCCGGCCGCCGCCCGCGCCGCGCTCCTCGACGCGGTCACCGCCACCGATCCGCCGGAGGTGCGGGCCGCGGTCGGCGCCGCCGTCGACCGCCTGGCCCGGCGTGCCGACGTCGCCGCGCTCATCCGTGACGCGCATGTCGAGCATGAGGTGCCGGTGTCGATCCGCGCCGCCGACGGCACGACGCGGCGCGCCGTCGTGGACATGCTCGTGCAGCGGCCCGGCGGGGCGGTGACGGTGGTCGAGTTCAAGACCGGCGCCGCGCATCCGGCCGACGAGCGCCAGTTGGCCGCGTACGGCGAGGCGATCCAGGGGCTGGATCCCCGATTGGTGGTGGAGATCCGGCTGATTCGCGTGGATATATGAGTTTTCTTTCTTGTGCCTGCCGGAAGGTTTTCACTAGACTTGGCGGAGCGCCCGGACCCTGGGGGGCGCGGCGAGAGGAGCTCCGGAGTGGCGCTGACGTGTCCGAGTTGCGGCAATGACCAGAATTTCCAGGTCAAGACGCTGCAGATGCACGTGGTGAAGCTGGACGACACGCGCGTCGAGGTCACCGACGAGAGCCGGCCCGCCGTGTTCGAAGTGCTGTGCGACGAGTGTGAGACGGCGCTGAACTTCGACGAGGTGGAGGACGCCCTCCGCCGCGAGGTCCTGCTCACGATCGGCGCGCGCTAGCCGGCGCCGCTGCCGCTCAGCCCTCGTCCACCTCCCGGTCCGCCTCTTCGAAGTAGTCGCACTCCGGGCAGATCCACTCGCGGATCGGCTGCTTGAGCACCTGCGACGTCCCGGGGATCTGCCGGATCTCCTCGCGCAGGCTCAGGCGCATGAACTCGCCGCACTGCGGGCACTCCCTCTCCATGCCCGGAGTATCGGTTCGAGCCGCCTGCGCCTTGACAAGGTCCGAAGCCGCTCCCTAATGTGAGGGTCCGCCCCGCGTGGGGCCGATTGACGGCGATGCCGAGATTCTGGAGCGTGGACGAGGCGTGGACCGCCACCGAACACTCGCCCGAGTTCGACCGCGAGCTGCGGCGGTCGCTCGGCGACGAGGTGGCGATCGACTTCCCGTCGATGCGCGGGCCGATCGCGCGGATGAAGGCCGGCTTCGCCGAGGCGGCCGAGGCCACGCCGCTGGTCGCCCGGGTCACGCTCTCCCCCGGCCAGGCGTCGGCCGGCGTCAAGGTGCCGCTGGAGGTGCCGCTGCGGCGGCCCTGCGCGGCCTGCGGCGGCCACGGCGGCAGCTGGCGCGCCCAGTGCGTGCCGTGCGACGGCACCGGCTATGCCAGCGAGCCGTATCCGCTCACGATCACCGTGCCGGCCGGCGTCACCGACGGCGCCCGCTTCAGCTTCAGCCTCTCGCATCCGCGCGGCCTGCGCTCGCAGGTCGAAGTGCGCGTCGCCGTGCGGTGAGCCGGCACGTCGACTTCCTGGCCCAGCTCTATCGCATCTGGGGCGTGGTCTTCGCCATCGTCGGGGCCGCGGGCCTGGCGCTGGCCGCCGGCGCCTGGGCGATCGCCCGGATGTCGGGCCCGGTGGCGACCGGGTCGGGCGTCGCCGCCGGGTTCACCGCGGTCGTCATGGGCGGGCTGGCCGTGATCGCCCTGGCGTGGGCGGCGCTGCACGTCTGGATCGGCGGCGCCCTGCTCACCCACCGGCCGCGCTCGCGGCTGCTGGCGCTCGGCCTGGCCGTCGGCAACCTGCCGCTGCTGCCGTTCGGGACTGCCCTGGGCGCCTACGGCTGCTGGGTCCTGCTCCACGACGAGGGCCGGCGGGTCTTCGTCCCGGTCGCCCCCACGTCGTAGAGCGACGGTCGCGTCGCGCCGGGCGCCCTGTCGGCCCCGACCGCGCCGCAGAGCCGCCCGACAGGGGGCGGCTTGTCGGTCAGGTCTCGAGCGGCGGCGGATCGACCGTGCCCGCCGCAGTCCACGGCCCGCAGCGCATCAGGCGTGCCAACGCCAGTCCGCCGCCGCGGACCACGCCGAAGCGGCGGATGCACGCCTCGGCGTAGTGGCTGCAGGTGGGCGTGAAGCGGCAGACGACGCCGCCGGCGGCGAACACCCGCGACAGCGTCGCCTGGTAGACGTGGATGCCGGCGAGCACGGCCCGCGCCGACCACTGCCGGTCGGGCGGCCGCGACGCGTCGGCGGCGACGATGGCGACGGCGACGATCGCGGCGGCGAGGAAGCGGCGGCGCACGGCGGACGTCCAGTCGAGAACGGCGGACCGGCGCGAGCACCGGTCCGCCGTCGTCGGTTCTAGAGCTTGTCGGCGTACTGGCTCACGCCGGGCACGATGAAGCGGCCGCCGTTGACGCCCTTGACGATCGCCAGGATGTGCAGCACGACGATCCCGACCCAGACCACCAGGCTGAGAATGCTGACCAGGCAGCCGAGCAGGGTGCCGAGCGCCAGCTGGATGATCGTCACGGCGATCCAGAACACGATCTCGGCGATCATCAGCACGATGCCGTGCTTGGCGTGCCACTGCACTTCCTTGTCGTCCTTCTCGACCAGCAGCGGCACCAGCGCCAGCAGCCACAGGTAGGACAGCACGATCATCACGCCGCGATTGCTCGAGACGGTGCCGCCGGTGGGCAGCGGGGGCGGGGGCGTAGCGTCTGCCATCGATGTCTCCTTTCGGCCGTGCCGGGGGTCGGGCCTTGCCGGGGGAGTCTTACACAACGGCTGGGGTTTCGCCACCGCGACCCGGCGTCACCCGGACCGGGCGCGCGGGACTGATAAGCTGGAACGATGGCTGACGAGGCGCAGACCGGTGAGGGGGGCGTGACGGCCGCGGCGGTGCTCGACGCCCTGAAGCGGGTCGTCGATCCCGAGTTCGGGCGCGACGTCGTCGCGCTGGGGATGGTGAAGCAGCTCGCGGTCGATGGCGGGCGCGTCGCCTTCACGCTGGAGCTCGCCACCCCGGCCCACCCGGCCCGCGAGCGCCTCCGCGCCGACGTCGAGGCGGCGGTGCGCGCCGTGCCCGGTGTCACCGACGCCGCGGTGACGATCGGCGCCAACGTCCGCGCCGTCACCGCCCCGGAGCACGGCGGTCCGCCGCTGCCCGGCGTTCGCAACATCATCGCCGTCGGCGCCGGCAAGGGCGGCGTCGGCAAGACCACGGTGTCGGTGAACCTGGCGCTGGCCCTGGCCCAGATGGGCTGCCGCGTCGGCATCCTCGACGGCGACGTCTACGGCCCCAACGTCCCGCTGATGTTCGGGTTGACCGCCGAGCTCGGCACCGACGGGCAGAAGATCGCGCCGGCCGAGAAGTTCGGCGTGCAGGTGGTGTCGATGGCGTTCCTGGCCCGCGACGACCAGGCGCTCATCTGGCGCGGGCCGATGCTGCACAGCGCCATCCAGCAGTTCTTCCGCGACGTCGCCTGGAAGGATCTCGACTACCTGATCATCGACATGCCGCCGGGCACCGGTGATGTCGCGCTGTCGCTCAGCCAGACGGTGAAGGTCGCCGGCGCCGTCGTCGTGACCACCCCGCAGGTGGTCTCGCTGGCCGACACCCGCCGCGCCGTGAAGATGTACGAGAAGCTCACCATCCCCACCCTCGGCCTGGTGGAGAACATGAGCTACTACGCCTGCCCCAACTGCCACATCGAGAGCGACATCTTCGGCCACGGCGGCGGCGAGCAGCTCGCCGAGGAGATGCGGGTGCCGTTCCTGGGCCGGCTGCCGGTCTACCAGCCGATTCGCGTCGGCGGCGACCGCGGCGTGCCGCTGGTCGTCGCCGAACCGGCCTCCCCGGCCGGACGCGGCTTCGTCCAGCTCGCCGAACGCGTCGCCATGCGCGCCGCGGTGACGGCGCACGAGAACGCGATCAAGCACAAGGGGAAGATTCCGCTGATCCCCGTGCGGTGAGCGCTGCGCGCTCACCGCTGACGACAGCGGATTCTTCCCCCTGTGCAGCGGCTGGCTCGCCGCGAGCCGCTAGCCGCTAGATTGGGCGCGAGCTTCGAGCGAGCGCATCGCCAGCCATCCGGCGAGCGGGCCCAGGGCGAGCATCCAGCTGGCGTATTGCCAGCCGACCACCGCGGCCACCCGTGGCAGGGCGTCGATGGTCGCCATCGTCAGCAGGAAGCCCAGCGAGGTCTGCAGGGTCAGCGCGGTGCCGACGGCATCGGCCGGCGCCCGCTCGCTGACCAGCGCCGAGAACTGCGCCGAGTCGGCCACCACGGCCACGCCCCAGATCGCCACCAGCAGCAGCAGCCAGGCCGGGTGTCGGCCGTAGACCAGCGGCGTCGCCAGGCAGCACAACCCGGATCCGACCATCGCGAGACGGGCGACGCGCGCCTTGCCGAGGCGGTCGGCCAGCCGCCCGGCCGCGGCGCAGCCGGCGGCGCCGCTGGCGATGGCGACAAAGGCCACCGCCGCCGCATCGCGGGTCGGGGCCGACGCGCCCCACGCGGCCAGGCTGGCGGCGGCGAAGGCGGCGACCCACGCCCACATCGCATACAGCTCCCACATGTGACCGAGGTAGCCGGCGGTGGCCAGCCGCACGTCGCGCACCGCGAACACCCGGCCGACCGCGCCGAGGTCGAAGCGCGATCGCGGCGGCAGCAGCGGACCGTCGCGGACCACGCGCGTGGCGAGCCCGGCGCCACCCAGGGCCAGCGCCGAAGTGACCACCATCGGCGTGCGCCAGTCGGTGGCGAAGAGCGCCGTGACCAGGTGCGGCATCGCCTTGCCGAGGGTCAAGGCTCCGACGAGCAGGCCGAGCGCGAAGCCGCGATGGTGGCGGAACCACCCGGCGGCCACCTTCATGGCCGGCGGGTAGACCCAGGCCAGGGCCGCGCCGGTGGCGAGCCGCGAGGCGATGAGGGCGAGTGGCGACGAGACCGCCAGCGCCGCGACGTTGGCGGCGGCGCCGGCGACACAGCCCCACGCCATCAACGTCCGCGGGTTGACGGCGTCGGCCAGGTTGAAGACCGCGGTGGCCAGCGTGGCGACGACGAAGCCGGCCTGCACCGCCATGGTGAGCCACGCCGCCTGGGCGGCGTCGAGGGCGAAGGCCGCGGTCAGCGCCGGGGTCACCGCCGTGGCGGAGAACCACAGCGACATGCCGAGCAGCTCGGCGGCGGCCAGCGCCGCCAGCATCATCCAGGCCCCGGCCGAGTCGGCGGCGTGCTCCGGGGGGCCGCCCATCGCTAGTGTCCTGGAACCGAGGTTCGCTGACGTATTCCCGGCGGGGCATCCCGCCTCGCGGCGTTGCTCCTCCTTCCGATATACGCCATATCGTCAGTCGTCGCGCCTTGCGATCCGGGCGCCGCGCCACGAATACCTGTCACCGAACCTCGATTCCAGGACACTAGCCGAGCGCGTGCTCGAAGGCGGCGACGAGCTCGCCGGCGCTCGATCGCGTCCACGTCTCGTTGACCGCGAGCGTGATCACGCCCGCCGCCGCCGGCGCCGGCACGCGGATGCCGCGTTCGGCCAGCCGCCGCGCCACCGCGGCCGGCTCGACGCCGCGGAAGCGCACCCGCGCCAGGTTGGTGCCGTCGGGAATGCGCTCGACCTCGGCCCGGCCATGTGCCTGCAGCGCCCGGTACAGATCCTCGGAGACGGCGATCGCCGCGCGCAGCCGTTCGACGAAGCCGTCCATGTAGTGGCGCGCGACCACCGCGGCCGGCCAGCCGACGGCGAGGTTGCCGCCGAACATCCGCCGGGTGTGGAACATCCCGTCGAGGACGCGGCGCGGGCCGGCGAGGATCGCCCCCTGCCCGCAGTTGAAGTACTTCCACAGCGAGACGTAGACGGTGTCGAACGGGGCGGCCAGCGCCGCCGGAGACCGGCCGGTGTAGGCCGCGGCGATGAACATCCGGGCGCCGTCCAGGTGGAGCCCGATGCCGCGGTCGCGGGCCAGCGCGGCGATGCGCTGCAGCTCGTCCCAGTCGAACTGCTGCCCGGACATCCGGCGCACCGGGCTCTCGATGGCGATGGCGCCGATGTCGGCGGCGACGCGACCGCTGGCCGTGCGCGCCAGCACGGCTTCGACATCGGCCCGCGTGAAGCCCGCCGCCCCCGGCCCGAGCGGCAGCAGGGTCAGCGCCGAGAGCGTCTGGCAGGCATCGCCGGTGTCGTTGTAGATGTGGCTGGTCTCGGGGACGACGACGCGGCGCCTCGCGCCGGCCAGCGCCCGCAGCGCCAGGTGGTTGGCCAGCGTGCCCGACGGCATGAACACCGCCGTCTCCTTGCCGAGCAGTGCCGCCCAATGGCGTTCGAAGGCTTCCACTTCGCCGCCGAGCAGGTAGCTGTCCTCGACGACGTCGCGGCCCGCCGACAACTCGGCGAGCAGTGCCGCGTAGGCGCGCGGCGACAGCCCCACACCGTCGCCGACCATGTGGACGGTGTGATCCGCGGGTGGCGGGGCCGCACCCGCCGTGGCGGGCCACGGCACCGCGCACGCGCCCGCGGCGATACCGGCCCGCTCGACGAATCCACGCCGGGTGATCCCTGCCATCTCGTCCTCCTGTCTCGGCCCGCTCACCCTACCACGCACCGCCGAGCCGGCGCGGGGCGTCTTCACGGTAGGATCGTGGCGGCGCCGTCGCCCATCCCCCCGATGCACATTCCATTCGCCACCCGTACGCTCGACAACGGCCTGCGGGTCGTCGTCCACGAGGACCGTCACGTGCCGATGGCGGCGGTGAGCGTCTGGTACCACGTCGGCTCGCGGCACGAGGGGCCGGGGCTGACCGGGTTCGCGCACCTCTTCGAGCACCTCATGTTCAAGGGCTCCGCCCACTACCCGGAGGGCTACTTCGAAGCCCTGCAGGCGGTCGGCGCGGTCGTCAACGGCTCGACCAACGCCGACCGGACCAACTACTGGGAGGTCGTTCCCGCCGACGCGCTGGAGCTGGCGCTCTGGCTCGAGTCGGACCGCATGGGGCACCTGCTGCCGGCGCTCAGCGAGAGCAAGTTCGCGACCGAGCGCGAGGTCGTGCTGAACGAGCGGCGGCAGAACTACGAGAACCGCCCCTACGGGCTGACCGGCATCGCGCTGGCCGAGGCGCTGTATCCACCCGGTCACCCCTATTCCTGGGTCACCATCGGCGCGCCCGCCGACCTCGTCGCGGCGTCGGTGGACGACGCGCGGGCGTTCTTCACCCGCTTCTACCACCCCGGCAACGCCTTCCTGGCGATCGCCGGCGACGTCGACACCGAGGCGGTCTTCGCCCTCGCCGAGCGCTACTTCGGCGAGCTGCCGCCAGGTGAGCCGGTCCAGCATCCGCAGGTCCCGCCGTCCCTGGCGGCCGATCTCCGGCTGGTGCTGGAGGATCGCGTCGAGCTGCCGCGGCTGAACCTGGCCTGGCACAGCCCGCGGCTGTTCGATCCCGGCGATGCGGCGCTCGACCTCGCCGCCGACGTGCTGGCCGGCGGCAAGGCGTCGCGGCTCTACCGCGCCCTGGTGCACGAGGTCCGGCTCGCCACCGACGTCTCGGCGGCGCAGGCCTCGCGCGAGATGTCGGGCGTCTTCCACGTCGTCGCGACGGCGGCGCCGGGCCGCTCGCTCGACGAGATCCACGCCGTGGTGCGCGACACGCTGGCGTCGTTTGCCGCCACCGGACCGACCGCCGACGAACTCGAACGCGCGGTGGCGCGCGCCGAAGCCCAGTTCGTCTACCGGCTGCAGACCATCGGCGGGTTCGGCGGCAAGTCGGATCAGCTGAACGCCTACCAGGTGTTCACCGGCACGCCGGACTACTTCGCCGCCGACCTCGGCCGCTACACCCGCCAGACCGCGGCGTCGGTGGCCGCGGCGGTCGAGCGCCACCTGACCGCCGCGCCCGGCGTGGCGTTGAGCGTCGTGCCCCACGGCCAGGCGGCGATCGCCCTCGCCGGTTCGCAGACGGTGCAGCCGTCATGACCGGAGTCGACCGGTCGCGCCTGCCGGTGCCGGGATTGCCGCGGCCGTTCCGCTTTCCGGCCATCGTCCGCGCGCCGCTCGCCAGCGGATTCGACCTGCGCGTGGTCGGGCACGACGCCGTGCCGGTCGTGTCGCTGGTGGCGTTGATTCCCGGGGGCTCGGCGGCCGACCCGATCGATCGCGCCGGCCTGGCCGCCTTCGCCGCCGACCTGCTCGACGAGGGCGCCGGCGCGCGCGACGGCGCCGGGCTGGCCGACGCGCTGGCCCGCCTGGGCGCCGAGCTCGACGTCGAGGTCTGGCCCGACGCCGCGGCCGTGACCCTGACCGCCCTGTCCCGTCACGTCGAGCCGGCGATGGCGCTGCTCGCCGACCTGCTCATCCGCCCGCGCTTCCACGCCGCCGACGTCGAGCGGGTGCGCGGCATCCGGCTCGATCGCCTGCAGCAGATGCGCGCCCAGGCGGCCGCCCGCGCCGACCGCGCCTTCGTCCGCCGCCTGTTCGACGGTCACCCCTACGGGCACCACGGCATCGGCGATGCCGCCGGGATCCGCGCCGCGACCGGCGACGACATCCGCGCCTTCCATGCCGCCCGCTGCACCCCGTCCGCCGTCACCCTGGTGGTGGGCGGTGATATCGACGCCGAACGGGCGCATCGCCTCGCCGATGCGGTGTTCGGCGACTGGCGCGGCGCGCCGCCGCCGCCGGCCCCGGATCTCGACCAGCCGATCCCGGCGAGCCGGCCCGAGCCGGTGCTGCTCGTGCCCCGTCCCGGGGCGCCGCAATCGGAGCTGCGCGTCGGCCACGTCGGCGTGCCGCGCACCACCCCCGACTACCACGCCCTGGTGCTGTGGAACGCCGTGCTCGGCGGGCAGTTCGTCAGCCGGCTCAACCTGCTCCTGCGCCAGGAGAAGGGCTTCACCTACGGCGTCCGATCCGGGTTCGACTTCCGTCGAGACCGCGGTCCTTTCACGGTGCGGACCAGCGTGCAGGCCTCGGCCACCGCCACCGCGGTGGCCGACATCCGCCGCGAGGTGGCTGCGATGGCCGGCGAGCGGCCGCCGACGGCCGCCGAACTCGCCCGCGCCAAGGCGGCGGTCGGCCGCGCCTACCCGCTGGGGTTCGAGACCGCGCAGCAGGTGGCGCGGGGCGCCGCGCAGCTGACCCTCCACGGCCTGCCCGACGACCACTTCGCGCGCTTCGTGCCGACACTCGACGCGGTGGACGAGGAGGCGATCCGCGGCGCCGCGGCGCGCCACGTCCGGCCCGACGCGCTGACGACGGTCGTCGTCGGCGATCCCGAGGTGGTGGTGCCGCAGTTCGCCGCGGCCGGAATCGCGGTGGAGTTCGAGCCCGAGGACGAACCGTGAACGCGGCGCGGTTCCACGTCCACGGCGGCCCCGAGGTCCTCGCCCTCGAGTCGGTGCCGGACCCGGTGCCGGGGCCCGGCGAGGTGCTGGTCCGGGTCCGCGCCTGCGCCCTCAACCACCTCGATCTCTGGCACCGCCGTGGCCTCGAACGGGTGACGGTGCCGCTGCCGCACATCGCCGGCGCCGACGTCGCCGGCGAAGTCGTCGTGGCGCCAGGCGGCGAGGCGGCGCCAGGGACCCGCGTGCTGCTGCAGCCGGGGCTGTCGTGCGGACGCTGCGCCGCCTGCCTGGACGGCCGCGACAACGAGTGCCGGCGCTACGACGTGCTGGGCTCGCAGCGCCCGGGCGGCTATGCGGAGCTGGTCGTCGTGCCCGCCGCCAACCTGGTTGCGCTCCCGGATTACGTGCCGTTCGACGCCGCGGCCGCCTTTCCGTTGACGTTCGTCACCGCCTGGCACATGCTCGTCACCCGCGCCCGCCTCCGCCTCGGCGAAACGGTGCTGGTCGTGGCCGGCGCCAGCGGCGTCGGGCAGGCGGCGATCCAGATCGCCCGGCTCCACGGCGCGCGGGTCATCGCCACCGCCGGCAGCGCCGGCAAGCTCGAGCGGGCCAAGGCGCTGGGCGCCGAGGTGGTCATCGACCATCACCGCGACGACGTCGTCGCCGAGGTGCGCCGGGCGACGGACCGGCGCGGCGTCGACGTGGTGGTCGAACACGTCGGACAGGCGACCTGGGATCGCAGCCTGCGGGCGCTGGCCGCCGGCGGCCGGCTGGTCACGTGTGGCAACACGACCGGCTGGGAGGCCGCCGTCGATCTCCGCTTCCTCTTCTCCCGGCAACTGAGCCTGCTCGGGTCCTACATGGGCACCAAGGGCGAGCTGCTGAAGGCGGCGGCGTGCTTCTTCGCCGGGCAGGTGACGCCGGTCGTCGATGCCGTGCTGCCGCTGGCCGAGGCGGCCGAGGCCCACCGCCGGCTGGAGCGCGGCGACGTCGTCGGCAAGCTGCTCCTCGCGCCGTAATACGGTCGTCGCCTGCCGGACCGAAACAATCGGGGCGGGTCGGCCGTCTGATCCGACGTCCGGGGGTATGATCCCGACTGGACGGCCATGTCTGCCTCCGCCTCCCGACCCAGCCGGTTCCACAGCGTCAGCGTCAGCCTCATCAGCGTGGTCGGCCTGCTGGCGGCGGTCATCGCCGGGGCGACGATCTGGCTGTTGCTGACCGATCCGGTCACGGTCGCCGAAGCCGTCGACACCGGCGAAGTGGCGCCGCTCGTGCGCGAACTGGCCGACGTCCTCTACGAAGCCCTGGTCGGGCTCATCAAGTACCTCTAGCGGCCAGGGGCCAGCGGCTCGCGGCTGGAGGATCACGCGGCCGGGAGACGCGCATGCCGCGCCCGGCCGCGGTCACGCTTCCGGCAGTACGCGCTCCACCGCGGCGGCGAACTGCAGCAGCTGCAGCGTGTGGCCGAACGGGCCGACCAGCTGCAGGCCCACCGGCAGCCCTTGCGGCGTGGTGCCGCAGGGCAGCGACACCGCGGGCTGGCGGCCGAGGTTGAAGGGCTGGGTCAGGCGCAGGGTGGCACTGCGCACCGGCTCGTCACCGCCCTGCACCGGCACGGTGGCGGCGCCGATGGGCGGCGCCGCGATCGGCACGGTGGGGCAGACCAGTGCCACCCGGCCCTCGAGGGCCTGGTCGATCTCGGCGGCGACGACCTCGCGGCCGGCGAGGGCCCGCACGTAGTCCTCGGCCAGGACGTAGCGTCCCATCTCCAACCGCAGACGGACGTTGGGCGTGTAGTCGTCGGGGCGGCGGTCGAGCGTCGCGGCGTGGTAGGCGGCGGCGTCACCGAACACGAGGTGCTGGTAGATGGTCGCGATGTCGGCGGCGTGCGCGATGCTCACCGGCTCGACCACCGCTCCGGCCTTGCGCAGGGCCTCGACCGCGGCGCGGGCCACCGCTTCGACGTCCGGCGCCATGCGCTCCCAGAAGTAGCCGCCGAGCAGGCCGACGCGCGCCCCCTTGAGCGGCGCCGGGGTCAGCGTCGCGTCGGCGGCCGGGGTCCGTCCAGCCAGCACCTCGTGGACCAGCCAGGCGTCGGTGACGGTGCGGGCCAGCGGGCCGACGTGATCGCAATTCCGGCTGAGCGGCACCACGCCAGCGGTCGGGATCTCGTTGAAGCCGGGCTTCAGTCCGACCACCCCGCACAGACCCGAGGGGATGCGGATCGATCCGCCGGTGTCGGTGCCGATCGAGGCGATCGACATCCCGGCCTTGACGGCGATGCCCGACCCGCCGCTCGAGCCCCCCGGCGAGCGGGTGTCGTCCGCCGGGTGCCGCGCCAGGCCGAAGGCGGAGTCCTCGGTGGTGGTGCCGAAGGCGAACTCGTGCAGGTTGGTGCGTCCGACCAGCACCGCGCCCGCCCGCTTGAGCCGGGCGGTGACCGGGGCGTCGGTGGCGGCGACGACGTCGCGGCGGACGCGCGAGCCGGCGGTGTTGGGCAGTCCTTCCTGATCGATCAGGTCCTTCAACGAGATCGGGATGCCGTGCAGCGGTCCGGTCACCGCGCCGTTGGCCCGCGCCTGATCGGCAGCCCGGGCGGTGGCCAGCGCGGCGTCGGCGGTGACGGCGGTGAAGGCGTTCAGCCGGGGATTCAGTGCCTCGATCCGCGCCAGGCAGCGCTCGGTGATCTGCTCCGAGGTCACGGTGCGCCGGGCCAGGGCCGTACGCAGTTCGTCGATGGTCTCGCCGTTCCAGGCCATCAGCGGGCCTCCGGGCGGCGCGCCGGTGCGGCGGCGTCGCGGTCGGCGGCGTCGTTCCAGTCGCCGGCGCGCAGCGCCCGCGTCGCCGCCGCCAGTCCCTGCAGCAGCGGTTTCAGTTCGGGCAACCCGCGCGTCTCCGCATCGGCCTCGGCGGCCGCCAACCATCGTTCCACCGTCATATCGTTCCCTCGCCAATCTCACCCGGGCGTCAGTGCCTTGGCCCCTAGCCGCCAGCCGCCAGCCGCTAGTCGCTAGTCGCTGTTCCGCTTCACCGCCACCGCCACCCCGTCGCCCACCGGCAGCCAGCTCACCGAGAGCCGCGGATCGCGGCCGAGCCGCTCATTGTAGGCGGCGATGGCGGCGGTGTCGGCGGCCGGTCGGCGCGGAGCGTCCACGTAGCCGGGCACCACCTCGCCGTCCCACAGCACGTTGTCGGTCACCAGCACGCCGCCCGGGCGCAGCAGCGCCACCAGCCGATCCAGCATCGGCCCGTAGGCCGCCTTGTCGCCGTCCTGGAAGACGAGATCGAAGGGGCCGGCGAGCTTGTGCAGGACGCGCTCGGCGTCGCCGATCATGACGGTGACGCGGTCGTCGACCCCGGCCTCGGCCATGTGGGCGCGCGCGGTGGCGGCGCGGGCGGCGTCGCGCTCGAGCGTGACCAGCAGGCCCGTCGGCGGCAGCGCCGCCGCCATCCACAGCGTCGAGTAGCCGATCGCCGTGCCGATCTCGAGCACGCGCGTCGCCGCCGTGGCGGCGACCAGCCCGTGCAGCAGCGCACCGGTCAGCGGATCGACGATCGGGATGCCGCCGGCGCGGCCCTCCTCGAGGATGCGCGTGAGCAGCGGATGCGGCGCCGCCGAGAGCCGGGCCAGGTAGGCCGTAATGGCCGGCGGGGTGACGAGGCTCACAGCATCGGCGATTGTAGACTCGGAGTGTGCGGCATACCAAGATCATCGCCACGCTCGGGCCGGCCACTGACGACGACGCCGCGCTCGACGCCCTGCTGGCGGCCGGCGTCGACGTCGTGCGCCTCAACTTCTCGCACGGCAGCCACGACACCCACCGCCGCGTCTTCGATCGGGTGCGGGCGGCCGCCGACCGTCTCGGCCGGCACGTCGCGGTGATGCAGGATCTCAGCGGGCCGAAGATCCGCACCGGCCCGCTGGCCGGCGGCGGGCCGCTCACGCTGGCGGCCGGCGACGCGCTCGAGATCGTCAGCGGCGAGTTCGCCGGCGGCGAGGGCCGCGTCTCGACCAGCTACGTCGAACTCGCCCGCGCGGTCCACGCCGGCGATCGGCTGCTCCTCGACGACGGCCGCCTGGAACTGGCCGTCGAGGGCAGCGACGGCCGGACCATCCGCACCCGGGTGGTCACCGGCGGCCCGCTCGGCGAGCACAAGGGGATCAACGCGCCGAAGGTCGCGCTGCCGTCAGGGGACCTGACCGCCAAGGACCGCGACGACCTGGCCTTCGGGCTGGCGCTCGGCGTCGACCTGGTGGCGCTCAGCTTCGTGCAGTCGGGGGCCGACGTTCTGGCGGCGCGGACGATTGCGGCCGCGCACGGCGTCGGCGATCTGCCGCTGGTGGCCAAGCTCGAACGTCCGGAAGCGATCGCCCGGCTCGACGAGATCCTCGACCACGCCGACGCGGTGATGGTGGCGCGCGGCGACCTCGGCCTCGAGGTGCCGTTCGCGCACGTGCCGCGGCTGCAGAAGGACGTGATGCGCACCGCCGCGGCCCGCGGCGTGCCGGCCATCGTCGCCACCCAGGTGCTCGAGTCGATGCGCGAGGCGCCGCGCCCGACCCGCGCCGAGGTCAGCGACGCCGCCAACGCCGTTGATCTGGGCGCCGCCGCCATCATGCTGGCCGGCGAGACCGCGGTGGGCCGCTTCCCGGTGCGGGCCGTCGAGGCCCTCGACGCCATCGTCCGCGACGCCGAGGCCGATCGCGACCGGGCGCCGCTGGCGGTGCCGCGGCACCTCGCCGCCGACGGACCCTGGGACCATGCCTCGGCGCTGGCCGATGCCGCCGCCGGCCTGGCCACCCGGGCGCACGCGGCGGCGATCGTCGCCGTCACCCGCGAGGGGCGCACCGCCCGGATGCTGGCGTCGGCGCGTCCGGCGGCGACCATCTTCGCCGCGACCGACCGTCCCGAGGTGGCGCGCCGTCTGGCGCTGTGGTGGGGGGTGTCGCCGCAGGTGGTCAACATCGACGGCGACGTCGACCAGGTGGCGGCGCGGGTCGTCGACCACCTGCACGGCACCGGCCAGCTGGCGGCGTCGAGCACCGCGGTCATCGTCAACGTCAGCCCCGACCTCGACCGCGGCGCCGCCAACTTCGTGCGCCTGCGCCGCGCCTGACGCCGGTCAGCCGCCGGCGACGCCGCCCGGTCCGCCGTCGAGCACCTGCAGCTCGAAGATCGACCACTGGCGATCACCGGCGAGGCCGCGCTGTTCCAGGCGCAGCCGCGACAGCACGATCGGCGGCCAGGTGATGCGCACGCCGGGCGCCGCCGGCTCGAACACGGCGTTCAGCGCCGTGACGGTGACGGCGGCCTCGTCGAACAGGACCACGTCGCTGCCGTCGGTGCCGGTGCCGATGACCCGCAGGTGGTGCGGGTACTCGCTGATCGCGTAGGGCAGCAGGTGCAGCTTGACGCCGGCGACCGGACGGGCGCGGCGCAGCTGCACTTCGAGCCAGGTGTTGCCGTGCTGCGGGCCGGTCCAGCGCGAGCCCGGGTCGCCGTCCACCAGGTGGGACAGGCGCTCGGGATTGTGCGACACCGCCAGCTGGTAGTGGGTCGGCGACAGCACCTCGGCGCGCACCGGCGGCAGCGCCGGCGGCGCCGGCCGCAACGTGAAGATCACCGTCGATCCGAACTCGTGCACCTGCTCCACCTGGTCGGTGTCCTGCCGCATGAAGCCGAGCAGCTCGTCGACGTGGCCGCGGGCGTCGAGGCGGTACTCGTGGAGGTGGACGATCACGTAACGACCGCCGAGGGCGCGGACGATCGCCAGGCCGTCGTCCATGGTGTCGCGGGTGGTCAGCGGCGACGCCGCGCTCTGCAGCAGCGAGACCAGGGGCGTCATGAATCCGGAACTGCCGTTGATGAGCGGCTTGTGATGGCGCAGCGCCGCCAGCTGGTAGCGCAGTGTCACCGACGCGCCGGCATCGGGCCGCTGCGCCTGGAAGTGGGTGGCGATCGGCAGCTTGAGCACCGGGGCGCGCGGCTGATCGGCCAGCCAGGCATAGGCCGCGGTGGTCGACGGATCCTCGGCCGGCACCGGCTCGACCCAGGCGAACGGCCGGCGGGCGTCGGCGACGACGACGACGGCCAGCAGCGTCGCGGCGACGCCGCGCCGCCACGACCAGTCGCGCGGCATGGCGGCGACGGCCAGCCCGGCCAGCACCGCGAGCGCGATCAGCACCGGGAGCGCGAAGCGCGCCGGCGCGCGGAACCCGTCGAATCCCGGCACCAGGTCGAGCAGCAGCCCGTAGGGACTGCCCAGGCCCAGCGGCCGCTCCCAGACCGACGGTTCAGGACCGAGCGACAGGGCCACAGCGGCGATGGCGATGACCACATACAGCGCGACGCTCGACCGGAGCCCGCGGTCGGCGCGGCGGCGGATCGCCGCCCACACCGCCAGCGCGGCCAGCCCGATCACGGCCGCTCCGGGATAGACGGCGCGATCGGCGGAGATCTCGGGCCACAGCAGCCGCGGCCGCCGATCCATCCACACGCTCAGGTACGAGCGCAGGTCGGCGCTGTAGCGCTGGACGATCTCCAGACCATGGGCGAACCCCATGTCGTCCTGAACGCGGTCGTAGACGACGAGCACCGGCGTCAGCAGCACCGCCAGCACCGCCCCGCCGGCGACGATCTGGAGCAGCGGTGTCAGGCCGAGTCGCGGGCGGCGCAACACCGCGCCGTGCAGCACCACCACCGCGATCGGCAGGGCGAGGAACACGCCGAGGTACATGTTCGACAGCGTCTGCAGGACCCAGCAGGCGACGAACCCGACCAGCGCCTGGCGCCGTCCGCTGTCGACGAAGCGATGCAGTTCGGCCAGCGCGAGCACGCTCCAGCCGCAGGTGAGCATCTGCAGGCGCGCGATCTGGCTCGACGCCAGATACGGACTGCAGGCGAAGAGGACCCCGGCGACGGCGGCGGCGTCGACCCGCCCGGTCAGGCGGCGGACCAGCACGAACATCGCCAAGCCGGCCAGGGCATAGCCGGCGAGGAACGCGACGTTGTAGGTCAGCACGGCGTTGCCGGTCATCCAGTAGACCGGGGCGACGAAGACCGCGACGCCGAGCAGGTGTTCCGAGTAGGCGAGCGTGTTGGGATGCGGGTGGAAGATCGGCGCGTCCCACAGGTCCCACGGGTGCGCCACCAACGCCTCGCTGACCCAGCCGAGGATCCAGGCGTTCAGCATCGGATCGCCGAGGTTGCCGGGCAGCGCGTCGGTGAGTCGCGGCAGCAGGCCGGCGTTCAGCAGGAGGGACAGGGCGAGGAAGCCGACGGCGGCCAGCCCCGTTCCTGCGTGGTCACGCCATGGCACTCTTTCCTTTATACAAACATTATTACTGGGAACAAAAGCACAAAGTCGCGGGTTACTGCGAAGAACCGCCCCCACTAGGGGTGGAAACGGCTGAGCCGGAACGGTGCCAGGGCCTCGACCTCCAGCTCGTCCAGCAGTTCGATCGCGCCCAGCTGGCCGATGGCCGGGGCCAGCGTGATGCCGCTGTGCATGGCGGCGAGATACACGTTGGGCCGCGCCGCCGCCCGGCCGACAATCGGGTGGCCGTCGGCCGGCAGCACGCGCCAGCCCAGCGTCACGGTGTCGAGCGTGGCCTCGCCGAGTGCCGGCAGGAAGCGGCCGGCGCCGTCGAGCAGCCGCCGTCCCATCGCCGGGCTGGTGTCGTGGCTCGGCGAGCCGCCGAAGTCGACGCCGCTGACGATCGCGCCGGACGGCAGCTGCTTGATGGTCGCGCCGGGCGCGACGACGACACGGTCGATCAGCCGCCGATGCGGCGTCGTGTGGGCGAGGAGCCCCGGTGAGTCCGTCAGCGGCACGTCGAGGCCGAGCGGGCGGACCAGCGCCGGCAGATCGACGCCGGCGGCGAGGACCACCGCGTCCACGGCCAGGGTCTCGCCGCCGACGCGCACGCCGCCGACCCGCGGGCCGTCGAGCGCAAAGCCGGTGACGGCGGCCGGATACCGGACCGTGGCGCCGGCGGCCGTCGCCGCGTCCAGGAGGACGCGGGTCGCCGCCACGGGATCCAGCGTGCCCTCTTCGACGCAGAAGCTCGCCGCCGCCACCGGGCCGGGCGCGACGAGCGGCACCAGCCGCGACAGCTCCATGGCGTCGACCAGCCGGCTGCCGTAGCCCCACCGCTGCTGCGCGGCGATCTCGGCGCGAAACGCCGCGGCATCGGCGGCGTCGCGGCGCCACTGGACGGTGCCGCCCCACTGTACCGGGAGGCGATCGGCGCCGAGTTCGCTCTGCAGCCGGTGCCAGCCGTACATGCCCAGGCGGTTGAGGTCGAAGTAGCCGCGCGGGCGCTTCGACCCGGCGTTGAGCCACGCAAACGAGTTGGCGGTGGCGCCGGCAGCCGGCGCCGTCTTCTCCAGCACGGTGACCCGGGCGCCGCGGCGGGCCAGGTGATAGGCGATCGAGGCGCCGACGATGCCGCCGCCGACGACGGCGACGTGTCCGGGCGCCCGCGCCATCAGGCGCGCCGGCCGCGTCGCCAGCGCGACCCCGGCGCCGACGGCGGTGATGAAGCTGCGTCGCGAGATCTCCATGCTGCCTCCGCGTCGATGCCGCTGCCGCGGCCGACGTGGCATCGTACGTCATCGTTCCTTCGCCAGCCGCCAGCCGCCAGCCGCCAGCCGCCAGCCGCCAGCCGCTAGATCGTGGCGCCGTCGCGTACGAACTGCCCGTGCTCGAACCGGTCCACGGCGAAGGGCGCGATGTCGAACGTCGGGCTGGCGCCGAGCCGCACCAGCTCGGAGACGACCAGACCGGTGGCCGGCGACATCATCAGCCCGTGGCCGCTGAACCCGGCGGCGAAGAGGAGACCGGCGACGGCGGGATGCTCGCCGAGCACCGGGTTGTGATCCGGCGTCATCTCGTAGAGCCCGGCCCAGCCGTGGACGTCCGAGACGTCGGCCAGCGCCGGCATCCGCCGCACCAGCGCCGGGTAGAACTCGTGCTCCCAGCGGGCGTCGTCGCAGTCGAAGTGCTCACCCGGCGGCTCGTCCCACTTCGTGAAGGCGAGCGTGATCCGATCCGGATCGCCCGGCGCGACCGGATCGTCGTGCCGCCAGTGGACGCCGCCCGGATCGACCACCATCGGGAACCGCGTCGGCCAGTGCCGCGGCAGCGTGCAGCGGAACAGCAGCTGGCGAACCGGCTCGACCGGCACGGCCAGGCCGGCCAGCGCGGCGACCCGGCCGGCGAGCGCCCCGGCGGCGTTGACGACCACCGGGGTGTCGAGCCGACCGCCGCCGGCCAGCCGGACGCCGGCGACCCGGCCGCCGCTCACCTCGACGCCGGTGACCTCGTCGCGACGATATTCGGCGCCGGCGGCCTCGGCGGCCGCGCGCAGGCCGAACAGCACCTCGCGCGGGTTGGCGTAGCCGTCGTCGGGTCCGAAGAGCCCCCAGCGGATGTCGTCGAGCATCAGGCCGGGCACCAGGGCGGCGATCTCGTCGACGCCGAGCCGCTGCTGCGTCGCGCCGGCCGCCGCCTGCGCGTCGGCGCGCGCCGCGAGGGCCGGCGAGGTGGCGTCGTCGGCGAGGAAGAGATAGCCGCGCTGGCGGAACCAGGTGCGCGGCGTGTGGGTCGGCGTCCGCATCCGCTCGTCGAACTCGCGCCACAGCCGGACGCTGTGCTGCACCATCTGCACCGAGACCGCCGAGCCGAACTGCTGGCGGATGCCGCCCATGGCCAGGAACGACGACGCCCGCGCGTAGCTCGGGTCGCGCTCGACGACGACCACCCGCCCCGCGAACCCGTCCGACTTCAGCCGCCACGCCGCCGCCGAACCGACCACGCCGCCGCCGATGACGACGACGTCGGCGGCGCTCACGATCGCGCCTCCTTGATGGTCTTCACCCGGTAGAGCCACTCGTGCTCGAGGTAGTCCTTCAACGTGTCGAGGGCGTGGCTCCAGCCGGCCTGCGTGAGGGCGAAGTAGCGCCGCCACCGCGGCCCGTCGTCGCCGGCGGTCTGGCGGATGGTGACGCGGGTGTGCCCGTCGTCGCCTTCGGGATCGCAGCGAATCTCCAGCGCCATCGGCCCGAGCGGCAGTCCCTCGGGCGGCTGCCAATGGACGTCGGCGACGAGCAGCGCCCGGTCCGGCTCGACCTCCATCACCGTGCCGTGCAGCGTCCCGCCCAGCCGGCCGAGCAGGTCGTCTTCGCGATCGCTCACCGGCCAGGTCACCGCATAGGGTCCGGTGGGCTGCGGCACGGCGACCGAGCGTTCGACCGCCCACCAGTAGCCGAGGTCGTCGGCGGCCAGAAAAGCCTTGAAGGCGCGCGCCGCCGGCACCTCCACGACCACCGACAGGGCGAAGCTCGGCGGCCCGCTACTCATAGAGCAGGTAGGGCGCCCGCAGGGTCCGGAAGCGGGCTTCGTCGTCGCGCCACGAGGCGGCGATCCCGGCCGCACTCTCGCCGGCCTCGATCCGCGTGCGCAGCCGGTCGCTCCCGGCGAGGATGTCGATCGGCGGCAGGCGCGCCTCGTACTCGTAGGGCGGCGGCCGCCAGGCGAACGCCGCCGGATCGGCCCGGCGCAGTTCCTCGATGACGGCCACGCCGGTGGCCACCGGCCGGAACGCCTGCCGGTCGGTGACGTGGATCTGGCAGCCGCCGCAGGTCGTGCGGGCGTGCTTCTGGAAGGTCGGCTCGAAGACGACCGGGCGGAAGATCACACCGGGCAGGTCGTGCGCCGTCAGCCGATCGGCGAACCGCTCGGCCTCGACCCACGGGGCGCCGACCAGCTCGAAGGGCCGGGTCGTGCCGCGGCCTTCCGAGGCCAGCGTGCCTTCGAGCAGCACCGTGCCCGGATAGACGACGGCCGAGTCGAGCGTCGGGATGTTGGGCGAGGGCATCACCCACGGCGCGCCGGCGTCGTCGGCGTAGCACTCGCGCCGCCAGCCGTCCATGGTCACGACCTCGAGCGGCGCGCCGAGCCCGAAGTGCTCGTTGAAGAGCCGCGCGACCTCGCCGATGGTCAGGCCGTGACGCATCGGAATCGGGAACTGGCCGACGAACGACTCGAAGCCGGGCACCAGCGTCTCGCCCTCGATCGCCGTGCCGCCGATCGGGTTGGGGCGGTCGCAGACCACCACCGGCACGCCGTGGCGGGCGCCGGCGCGCAGGCAGTTGGCCAGGGTGTAGACGTAGGTGTAGATGCGGGCGCCGATGTCCTGCAGGTCGACGACCAGGACGTCGAGCCCGGCCAGCATCGCCGCCGTCGGCTCGCGGGTCTCGCTGTAGAGCGAGTAGACCGGCACCCGCCGCGCCGCGTCGTGGGCGTGCGCCGACTCGATCATGTTGTCCTGCAGGTCGGAGCGGAAGCCGTGCTGCGGGCCGAAGATCGCGCCGAGGGTGACGCCGGGGGTGCGGCGCAGCCGATCGACGACGTGGACCAGCTCGCCGTCGACCGATGCCGGGTTGGCGACCACGCCCACGGTGAGTCCGGCCAGCCGTCCCGAGGCGACCAGCCGCGTCGATCCGAGCGTCACCGCCATGTCGGTGCCGATTATAGTGGCCGGATGTGCTTCGAGGACCGGCCCGTCCCGCGCCTCGGCGCGCGCCGGCGGCTGGCGACGCTCCAGGGCCGGGCATGACGCGGCCGCCCCGTGCCGCGCTGGCCCTCGTGCTGGCCGCGTATGTCGCGCCGCTCCTGGTCGCGGCGCCGCTGATGGAGGACGACGAAGGCCTGCACGCCGCGATCGCGCAGGAGATGGTCGAGCGCGGCGACTGGACGGTGCCGCGGCTGCTCGGCGAGCCGTTCCTCGACAAGCCGATCCTCTACTTCTGGCTGGAAGCGGGATCGATCGCCGTCTTCGGTGCCAGCGAGTTCGCGGTGCGGCTGCCCGGCACGCTGGTGGCGCTGGCCGGCGCCGCGGCCACCGGCTGGCTGACCGGCGCGCTGGCCGGCAGCGCCGCCGGCCTGTGGGCGGCGGCCATCTACGCCACCATGCTGCTGCCGTTCGGCGTGTCGCTGTCGCCGCTCCACGACCTCGTGATGGTGCCGCTCGTCGTCGTCGCCGTCGGCGCCTACTGGCACGCCCGTCATGCCGCCGGCATCCGTCCGCTGGTCGCCTGGACCGTCCTCGCCGGTATCGCGCTGGGCCTGTCGATGCTCGGCAAGGGCCTGACCGGCGTCGGCCTGGCCGGCGTCGGCGTGGCGACGTGGCTGGTCTGGACGCGGGCGCTGTCGTGGCGGCTCGTGGCGGTCGGGATCGGCTCGCTGCTGCTCGGCGCGATCGTCGCGTGGCCGTGGTACGCCGCGATGGAGCAGGCCTCGCCGGGGTATCTCGCCTATTTCTTCGCCGATCGCCACCTGGGCGGGATGACCACCGACACGCAGCGGCATGCCGGCCGGCCGTTCTGGTACTACCTGCCGATCGTGGTGGGGGGCACCCTGCCGTGGAGCGTGACGCTGTGGCGCCGTTTCCGGCCCGCGACCGACGCGGAGCGGCTGTTGTGGGCGTGGCTGGCCGCCGATGTCCTGCTGCTGAGCGTCGCCGGTTCGAAGCTGGCCACCTACGTGCTGCCCGCCCTGCCGGCGGTGGCGGCGTTGTGCGCGTGGCGTCTCGTCGGCTCCCCCGGCGACGGCAGGCGCGGGCTCGCAGCCGCCGCAGTGGCCATCGCCGCGTTCGGCATGGCGGCGGCGCCGGGTGTCGCGCTGTGGCTCGGCGGAGCGTCGCGTCCGGGCTGGCCGGTGCTCGCCACCGGCCTGCTGCCGGCGATCGTCCTGGTGTGGGCGCAGCGCGCCTGGCCGGCGGCCGCCCCCGCCCGTCTGCTGGCGGCCACGGCGGCACTGCTGGTCGTCGTGGCGGTTGGCGCCCTGCCGCTCGTCGCCGGCCGCCTCACCGCCCGGCCGCTCGCCGCCGAGATCAACCGTCGCGGCGAGCTGCCGCCGCGGCTCTACGTCGTCGACGAGGGCATCGGCTCGTTCGTCTTCTACCTGCAACCCGAGCTGCGGCGCGGGCTGACGGCGGATCGCATCCAGCGGGTGTCGCGCTTCTCGCTGGCCGACGTCGCGCCGTTCCCCGGGGCGATGGTCGCGGTGGCGTCGGACCGGATGCCCGGCGTCGCCGCGCTCTACGAGCTGCCAGGCCCGCCGCCCGCGCCGTCCCGCGGCTTCGAGCTGCGGCCGCTCGATCACTTCCGGCCGCGGGCCCGGTGACGTTGCGCCCCGGGGCCGTCCGGACGCATGCTGGATCCATGCGATCGACCTCATCGCGACCTGCCGGCGTGGCCGTCCTGCTCGTCCTCGTCGGCGTCGTGCACGCGGGGTGCGGTGGCGGCGGCGGCCGTCTTCGGATACCCGACACCGCCCCGCCCGCGGCGAGTGACGGCGCCCGCTCGGCGCTCGAAGGCGAATGGACCCTGGTCGGCCTCGAGACGGCGAGCGGCCCGCGGCGGGTCACCGGCTACCTGCGCTACGACCGCTTCGCCAACATCAGCGTCCACGCCGAATTGGCGGCCGACGATCCGTCGGCGCGTCCGCCGCGCACCGTCGTCGCCGACTTCACCGCCAAGGCGTCGCCCGAGGGCGGACAGCTCGACTACGTCGGCCTGCGGACCGGTGTGGACGCCGACCGGCTGGCCCAGGACGCGGCGCCGATGGGCGAGTGGCAGGTCTACCAGGTGGACGGCGACACGCTGCGCCTGTCGGTGCGCGGCGGCGGCGCGACGATGACCTTCCGGCGGGCGCAGTGACGTCGGCGGCGGCATGGAGTACACGACCCTCGACAGCCCGGTCGGGCCGCTGCTCCTCGCCGGCGACGCCGCGGCGCTGCGGCTGCTGTGGTTCGTCCGCGGCCGGCACGTCGCCACGCCGGCGCCCGACTGGATCGACGCGCCGGGACATTTCCGCGAAGCGGTCGCGCAGCTGACCGCCTACTTCGCCGGGCGGCTGCGCACCTTCGACCTGCCGGTCGAGCCCGCCGGGACGCCGTTCCAGCGTCGTGTGTGGCGGGCGCTGCAGGACATCCCCTACGGCGAGACCGAGAGCTACGGGGCGCTGGCGCAACGCCTCGGCGACGCGAAGGCCGTGCGCGCCGTGGGGTTGGCAAACGGCGCCAACCCGATCTCGATCGTCATCCCCTGCCACCGCGTGATCGGCGCCAGCGGCGCGCTGGTCGGCTACGGCGGCGGGCTGCCCGCCAAGCGCGCCCTGCTCGATCTGGAGCAGGGACAGCGGGCGCTGCTGTAGGGTGCGCCGACGGCTATGACTGCGCGCGCACCTTGCGGCGCGCAATCTCCACCTTGTCGCGGTCGATCTCGCCGTCGCCCCAGTAGGTGAGGAAACGTCGGTAGTAGTCGAGGGCCTTCGCGGCGTCACCGGCGCCCTCGGCGATCGCGGCGAGGTGGTAGAGGCTGCGCACGTACTCGATCGGCCGCAACGCGCGTTCGAACGAGCCGTTGACGATGCGTTCGAACCAGCCGCGTGCTTCGGCCCCGTTGCCGGCACCGAGGTGCGCCTCGCCGAGCGCGAACCAGATCGGCACGTGCGGACTCTGGCCCGTCGGGTTGCCCGGCCGCGGCGGCAGCGTACTCTGCGCGGCCGACAGCTCGCGGACCGCGGCCGGGAAGTCGCCCGCGACCAGCGCCAGCGCGCCGCGGCCCTGCGCGACGGTGCGGGACACGTTGCGAGCCGTCGGCGGCGTTGCGGTGGCCGCGAAGGCCGTCAGCAGGGCCTCGCCGTCTGCGGCCCGGCCGGCGAGTGCGCGCAGCGGCGCTACGGCCAGTACCGCCGCGCCCTCGTCGGCGCGTCCCTGCGATTCGGCGAGGGCCCGTTCCGCCGCGGCCAGCGCCGCGGGCAGCCGTCCCGTCAACTGCTCCACGCCCGACTGCGCGAGCCGCGCCGTGGCGACGCGCGGGACCGGCCGTTCGTAGGCCGCGACGGCGCGCTCCGTGAACCGCCGCGCCTCGCTCGCCCGGCCGGCCAGCATGCTGTCGATGGCCAGGGCCATGGCGCCGAACCAGCGGTGGTCCTCCTCAGATCCCGCGGCGAGATCGGCGGCCACCTTACGGGCGGCGTCCCGGTCGTCCTGCAGCATCAAGGCAAGCGCCTGCCCGAAACGCGCGCCGGTATTGGCGGGATCCAGCAGCGCCGCGCGGCCGAACGCCTCGGCGGCGTCGCGATACCGCCCCAGCCCGAGGAGTACGTTGCCGAGAGTGCCGTGCCCGGCCGAGTTCTCCGGGTTGCGGGTCGAATAGAGCTGCGCGGTCTCCAGCGCCTTGTCGGGCTGGTCCAGCGCCAGATAGTTGCCAGCAAGGAACGCGAACGTCGCCGGGAACGTGCCGCCGCGGCGAATCACCTCCTCGAGGTTGCGCGTGCTCTCCTCGGTCAAGCCGAGCGGTGCCTGAATCACCGCCAGGTTGTGGCGGCAGCCCTCATAGCCCGGGTAGAGGTCGATGCAGCGCTGGTAGGCGTCCATCCCGCGCGCCAGCGTCTCGCGTCGGGCGACATACAGGTGCCCCTCGGCGTAGAGACGCTCACGCGGCGTCATCCGGTCAGCGTGCTGCAGAGCCATCTGCCCGTATTTCTCGCGCAAGTCGCTGCGGCCCAGGTTGTTGTGGATCACCGCCAGCTTGGCGTAGGCGCTCGCAAACCCGGGATCGAGCGCGATGGCCTTCTCGAAATAGGGAACCGCCTGCCGCTCGCGGAAGCGCAGGTGCTGGTTCATGCCCTCGGCGTAGGCCTGGTAGGCCTCGATCGACGGCGTGGTGATGTCGGTGAGCCCGCGATCGAGGGTCGCCTCGGCGGCCGCACCCGGCGAGGTCAGCAGCGATCCGATCGGCCCGACGCCCGCGCGCACCTCCTCGAACCGCGCCCGGATGCGCCGCGACAGGTCGTCGACCATGGCGAAGAGGCTCGACGCGTTCGGCCCCTCGACGCGCTCCGAGCTGACGATGCGCCCGGTCGCGGCCTCCTGCAGCCGCATGTTGATGCGCAGCGCCTCGCCGGAGCGCACGAAGCTGCCGACCACGACGTTCTGCACGCCGGTGCGCTCGGCGACGGCGCGGATCACGTCGGGCGACAGCACCTTGTCTTCGGCGCGGTCCATTTCGGCGAGGATGCCGTAGAGGTGCTCGGTACTGACCACCTCGACCTGCGTCGATTGGGACAGGTCGGTCACCACCATGTCGGTGATGCCGGTGCGCATCCAGTCGAGCGAGTCGTCGCCGGTGGTGTTGTCGAAATACAGCACGGCCACCGACGGCTTGGCCGCGCCGCCGCCGGGCGCCGCGGCCGGCCCGCGGCCGACGCTCATCCAGGCGCCGGTGGCCACTCCAAGCGCCGCGACTGCAGCTGCCGGCCACAGCCACCGCGGCCGCGATACGGGGAGCACCGGCGCCGCCACGGCCGACGGATGCGTCCCGGTCTCCAGCCGCCGCCGCGCCGCGCGCAGATCGACGACGACGTCCTTCATGCTCTGGTAACGCTCGGCCGGGCTCTTCTCCAGGCACTTGTCGACGACGCGCTGGATGTTGGCGCCGACGTCGGGCAGAATGCCAGGCCCAAGCGCCGGCAGCCGTGGCGCCGGCTCGTGCAGGATCGCGCCCGCCGTCTCGATGCCGCTCTTGCCCTGGAACGGCGGCTTGCCCGCCAGCATCTCGTGCAGCACGATGCCGAACGAGAAGATGTCGCTGCGCAGGTCGACGCGGTCGCCGCGGGCCTGTTCCGGCGACATGTAGGTCATGGTGCCGAGCACCACCCCGGCGCCGGTGTCGTGGCTGGTGCGCGTGTCGAGGCCCGACTCACCGGCGGTCTCGATCAGCTTGGCAATGCCGAAGTCGATGACCTTGGCGTGGCCCTCGTCGGTCAGCATGACGTTGGCCGGCTTCAGGTCGCGGTGGACGATCTGCTTGTCGTGCGCCTTGGCCAGCCCGGCGGCGATCTCGGCGGCCACCTCGAGGGCGCGCGCCACCGTCGGGCGGCCGCGGCCGAGCCACTCGCTCATCTTCTCGCCGCGGATGAACTCCATCGCCATGAACGTGTAGCCGTCGGCCTCGTTCACGTCGTAGATGACGGCGATGTGCGGATGCTCGATGGCCGAAGCGGCCTGGGCTTCCTGCACGAAACGGCGCCGGCGCTCGGCGTCGTGGACCAGGTCGTCGGGCAGGACCTTGAGCGCCACCTCGCGGTTGAGGCGGGTGTCGGTGGCGCGGTAGACCACGCCCATGCCGCCACGGCTCACCTCGTCACCGACCCGGTACTGCGCGAGCGCACGGCCCGTCAAGGACATGGGGATTGTCCAGGGGAATACTAGCATCCGGCCGAGACCGCCGAATGGATGAGTTTGGGCCGTCCGCGCCCGAGTGGCCGTCGTGGCAAGATGCTGGGGCGCGCGGCGCGGGAGGAGACGATGCGGCAGGGAACCTGGACACGGTGGACGCGTGGGGTATTGCTGGCCTCAGTCGCGCTGGCGCCGACGCTGGTCGTCGCCTGCGGGGGCGGCGCGAACCGCAACGGCCGGCCGCACGTGGATCACATCACGCTGCCGCCGCACAAGACCTGGCGGGTCGTGTCGGTGCAGCCCTACGAGGGGCTCGAAGAGGTCGAGCTGGTGAAGGTCGACTGGCCCAACGCCCAGGAGCCCACCTTCGCGTTTGCGCTGACCCGCGAGGGGCTGAACAGCGGCGACGGCGTCTGTCTCGATCACATCGTCGAGATCGACACCTTCTGGGCGCACCCGATCCCCGAAGGCGGCTGCGAGAAGCTGGCGACCCAGTAGCCGCCGGTCACCTGGTGGGGCAATCGGGACTGGCGCCGCCGTTCTTGCGCAGGAAGCCGACGTAATACGCGGCGTAGTCGGTGGCCTGCGCGCGCTCGGCGTCGCTCATCAGGCCGCCGGCGTCGCGCGTCCACGCCGCCGCGCACGTCGCCGCGTCGGCGTCGCCGCCGCTGCAGCGCCGGAAGGCGGTGAAGGCCCGGCGATAGGTGTCGAAGGCGGCGCGCGTCATCGGCGCGCCGTGGCCGGGCACGGCGGTGGCGAACGGTGTCGCCCACACCGCATCCAGCGCGGCCTCCCACCTGGCCGGACAGGCCGTTTCGAAGAACGGTGCCGGCAACGTCACCAGATCGCCGACGACGGCCACGCGGGTCGCCGCGTCGTACAGCCACACGTCGGCCGCCGTCACCGCGCCGTCGGTGACGTGAACCGCCAGCGGCCGGCCGGCGAGTCGGCGTTCGCCGGACGCCGCGATGACCACGTCGGGCCGCAGCGTCGCCGACGTCGCCATCGTCGCCAGGAAGATCGCGGTCTCCTCACGCCGCCGCGGGTTGGCGTCGGGCGGGCGCGCGCGCGCCGCCGCGGCATTGCGGGCCAGGAATCCGTCCGGCGCCAGCGCCGCGTCCACCGCGCCCGTCGTGAAGACCCGCGCCGCCGGGTAGGCCGCCTTCAGGCGGCCGTTGCCGCTCGAGTGATCGAGATGCCAGTGGGTGTTGACGATGGCGGCGATCGGTCGCTGGCGGGCGCGGGCGACGGCGAGGATGGCGTCGCTGTGCCAGGCGTGCCGGCCGGTGTCGACGACCACCAGGCCGTCGGGCGCGTCGAGGATGACGGTGTTGCCGTCGGGGCCGCGATCGGGCAGCATCGCGCCGGGCAGGAGCGTCGTGCCCAGGGCGATCTCGCGCGGCGGCGGGGCGGTCGGGGACGCGGCCTGGAGCGCGGCCACGGCGATCGCGACGGCGAGGGCGCGAAGCATGCGCCGCCAATCTATCAGCCCGCTGGCGTCCGGTCCGGGGGAACCCGGGAGATCCCGGGGACCGGCGGCGGGGCCGGTGCCGGGCTCCGCCCCGGCATTCGTCACGCCGCCGCCACGCCGCGCGGGTAAGCTTGCCGCCGGAGGTTGCCCATGCCGGTGTCACGTCGCCAGTTCCTGTCCGGTTCGAGCCTGGCGGCCGCAGCGATCCCCTTCGCCGACCTGGTGCGTCCGATCGGCGTCGCCGCCGCGCAGGCGGCGGCGGTCCGCGGCGTGTTCCGCCACGGCGTGGCGAGCGGCGACCCGCGCGCCGATCGCGTCGTCCTGTGGACCAGGGTGAGCGGTGCCGCGGCGGGCGCCGCGGTGCCGGTGCGCTGGACCCTGGCGGAGAACCCGACGCTGACCCGGGTGGTCGCGCGGGGTGAGGTGCCGACCGGCGCCGCCCGCGACTTCACCGTCAAGATCGACGTCCCCGGGCTGTCCCCGGCGACGACCTACTACTACCGCTTCGACGCCCTCGGCGCCCGCTCGCCGGTTGGAAGGACGCGCACGCTGCCGACGGGCGCCGCCGCCCGCATCCGCATCGCGCTGGCGTCGTGCTCCAACTACCCGCACGGCTACTTCAACGTCTACGGCCGGATCGCCGCCCGTACCGACGTGGACGTCGTGCTGCATCTCGGCGACTACATCTACGAGTACGAACAGGGGCGTTACGCCGACCCCGCCCTCACCGACCGCGCCGTGGATCCGCCGCACGAGATCCGCGCCCTCGACGACTACCGGCGGCGCTACGCGCTCTATCGCAGCGATCCCGACCTGCAGGACGTGCACCGCCAGCATCCGTTCATCGCCGTCTGGGACGATCACGAGATCGCCAACAACACCTGGCGCGACGGCGCCCAGAACCACCAGCCCGACGAGGGCGAGTTCCGCCTGCGGCGCGACGCCGCCTACCGCGCCTACCTCGAGTGGCTGCCGGTGCGCGCCACCGGGTCGGCCCGCCAGCCGCTCATCTACCGCTCCTTCGCCATCGGCGATCTCGCCGACCTGGTGATGCTCGACACGCGACTCGCCGGCCGCGACGTCCAGGTGCAGAACACCGATGTGCTCGGCATCGAGGACCCGCGCCGGACGCTGCTCGGCCCGGGGCAGGAGGGCTGGCTGGACGGCGAGCTCTACGAGTCGGTGCGCGCCGGGACCGGGTGGCAGATCCTCGGCCAGCAGGTGATGTTCGCGCCGCAGACGCCGGCCGGGACGACCGGCGGCAACCCTGATTCCTGGGACGGCTATCGGATCTCGCGCTCGCGGGTCTACGACATGGTCGAGCGGCACAAGGTCGAGAACCTGGTGGTGCTGACCGGCGACGTGCACAGCTCGTGGGCATTCGATCTGCCGCGCCAGCTGTCGTCGGCCTACGACCCGGCGAGCGGCCGCGGCTCGCTCGGCGTCGAGATCGTGTGCCCGGCGGTGTCCTCGCCGACCCCGTTTCAGGGCGAGGCCGGCGCCGCCCGACTGGCGAGCACGCCCGGGACCCGCCCGCATCTGAAGTTCCTGGACGGGCAATCGCGCGGCTACGTCGTCCTCGACGTCACCCGCGAGCACCTGCAGGCCGACTGGTGGTTCGTGCCGGGTGTGAACGTCCGCACCACCGAGCAGCGCTTCGCCAAGGGGCTGGTGTGCGAGGCCGGGAGCCGTCACCTGGTGGAGGCCGCGGCGCCGATGGCCGCGACCACCGGGCCGGACCCCGCCGGCGACTGACCCGCTCAGCCCGACGCGGCCAGCGCCTCGAGGAGCGCGGCGGCGACATCGGCCGGCGCTTCGCGCGGCAGGAAGTGGCCGCCGGCGACGACGCGACGGGCGACCAGCTGCGGGAACAGCTGACGCTCGGCCGGGGTGGTCTCGGCGGCGGGCGGCCCGAAGCCGTCGTCGCGGCCGTGCAGGATCACGGTCGGCACCGCGATCGGCGGCCGTGCCGCCAGGCGCTGCTCGATGTCCAGGAAGCGGGCCTCGCCGGCGGCGTTGAAGTTACGGTGGCGGTAGGAGTGGATCACGCAGTCCACGAAGTCGGGGTTGTCGAACGAGGCCGCGGCCTGGTCGTACTCGGCGTCGTCGAACCTCCAGGTGGGCGACCACTCTTCCCACATGAACCGACACAGCGCCCGGCGGTTCTTCGCCAGCCCTTGCCGGCCGACCTCGGTGTTGAAGTACCACTGATACCAGCCGTTGCGCACCGCGCGCGGCGGCGCCGGCGGCGCCGGCGTGACGGTGTTCTGGATCGTGTAGCCACCGCACAGCACCGCGGCGCGCACTCGCTCCGGATGGAGCGCCGCGGCGATGGCGGCGGCGCGGCCGCCCCAGTCGTAACCGCACACGGCGATGCGGCCGAGCCCCAGCGCGTCGGCGAAGTCCACGACGTCCTGGCCGATGGCCGCCTGCTCGGCCAGCCGCGGTGCGGCCGGATCGAGGAACCGCGTCGGCCCGTACCCGCGCAGGTAGACCGACAGCACCCGGTAGCCGGCCGCGGCCACCGCCGGCGCCACCCGATCGTAGGCGTGGGCGTCGTCGGGGAAGCCGTGGAGGAGCACCACCGGGACACCCTTCGCCGGGCCGCGCTCGTGGTAGCCGATCTCGAGCACAGCGGTGCGGACGGTCTTCACCGCCGGCGCCGCCGGCGTCTGGGCCAGGCCGGGCGCTGACTGGGCGAGCGCGGCCGCCGCGGTCGTGGCGAGGAACTGTCGTCGATCCATGGCGGGACAGTACTCGCCCGGCCACCCCGGCCGCCAGCCCGGGCCGCCTGGCCGCACCCCTTGCTCTTCTCCCTACCGCTGTCCCTAACCGCTCTCCCTAGCCGCTAGCCCCTGGCCGCCAGCCGCTGTTCGGGCATCACTTAGAAGCCGACGCCGACGTTGAACCTGAACGTCGGGATGTAGCGCACCGTGAGCAGCGACGGGCCGGTACGCAGCAGGCGCTTCAACCCCAGCCCGGTGCCCATGTAGAAGTGGCGGTTGAGCATCATGCTGTGGTTGATGTCGATGCCGACGCCGACATGCCCGCCGTCGCCGGGCAGCCGGGTGTAGCCGGCCTTGGCGCCGAGCGCGAAGCCGTTGAACGCCTCCCCGGCGGGGTAGTAGCGGACGAACGCGTCGCCGTTCACGTAGGCCCGCGAGCGGTCGAAGCCGTCCGACTGCCAGGCCAGCCGCGACGCGCCGGCGCCGAACGTGACGTGGGGACTGGCGCGGACCTCGTACTCGGCGTTGAAGAGGTCGACGAGGTAGCCGATGGGGTTGCCCGACAGCACCTGGCCGGGCATCTCGTCGGGCGCGACCGGGCTGGCTGCCGGCGCCGGTCCCGGGGCCGGGATCAGCACCGGCACAGGCACCGGGAACGGCTGGGCGCCGGCGTCGATGGCGAACGCGGCGATCATGGCGACGGCGAGAACGGCAACGGGTCGGGTCATCGCGAACCTCCAGGCGACACCGTAGACGCCTGGCGTCGGGGTGTCCCGTCGGCGCGGATGAGAAACGGTGAAGGCTGCCTCAGGAGGCGCGAGCGGCGAGACGGGCCGCCAGCCTGGGCCAGCCGGCCTCGCGGCGCAGCGGCGCGAAGATCGGATCCGCCGGCAGGCTCCAGCCGGTGGCATCGGCCGCGGCGGCGACCAGCGCCTGGTCGGCCACGACGAGGCCGTCGGCGCCACGTCCGCTCCAGCCGTGCGCGGCCGCCAGCAGCATCGCCCGCTCGCCGTGCTTGCCGGCCGCGTCCATCGCCGCGCAGGCGCCGCTGACCCGTTCGACGGCCGCCGCCGCCGCGCCGGCCACCACGGCCGCGCCGAGCGTGGCGCGGCCGTGGCCGGGCGAGTGGGTGTCGGCGGCGGCGAAGGCCGTCGCCGCCGTGGTGAGATCGCCGGCGGCGAGCGCGGCGAAGCCGAGCGCTTCGTGGGCCAGGACCCGGCACTCGCGGGCGTACACCGTGGTCGCGGCCGCGGCCGTCGCCGCCTCGGCGGCGAAGTCGTCGCGGGCGCCCTCGCCGTCGCCGCCGACGAAGCGGATCAGCCCGCGCAGCCACAGCAGGCCTCCGGCCGGATACAGCGTCCGATCGTGTTGCGCGGCCTGGGCCGCCGCGCCGCGTTCGGCCGCGGCCCGCGCGAAGGCGAACGACTGCCGGGCGACGAGCACCATCGCCGCCAGCGTCTGGGCGCCGGGGAATCCCGGCAGCAGCGCCTCGGCGCGCTCGACGGCGCGCAGCCGCTCCTCACCCCAGCTGCACACCGCCATCCGGTAGTGGTGGCGCCAGTTGCGCGGCTCGAGCGCGACGGCCTGGCGGAGCGCGGCGCGGGCCTGGTCGCCGCGGCCGGATCCGGCCAGGGCGTGGCCCAGGGCGGCCCACCCCTCGCCGAGTGTCGGGTCGAGTTCGGTGGCCCGTCCGGCGGCGGCAATCGCCGCGGTGAGCGCCGCCGTCACCGGCACGTCGTCGACGCGCGACGCCTCGTAGCGGAAGACGTGGGCGTTGGCCAGGCCGGCATAGCCCGGGGCATAGTGCGGCGCGCCGGCCACCGCCCGGCTGAACGCGTCGATCGCGCCGGGCAGGGCGGCGATGCTCAGCGATTCCAGGGCCGCCCGACCGCGCTCCCAGGCGACGAACGGCTCCAGCCCGGCCACCGCCTTCGACGGCGCGACGACGCCCGGCGGCCCATCCATCGGGGCCGCCTCTTCGGCCACCGGCGCGACGAACCGGTAGCCGCGGCGCGCCATGGTCTGGATATAGGTGGCGGCCGCGGCGTCGTCGCCGAGCGCCTTGCGGATGTCGGCGATGGCCCGCGTGAGCGTGTTGTCGGTGACGTGCAGGGCGGGCCAGAAGCGGTCGAGCAGCAGCTCCCGCGTCACCAGCTCGCCGCGGGCCTCGACCAGGCAGGCCAGCACCTGCACCAGCTTGGGCGACAGCGGCAGCGCGGTGCCGGCCCGCGTCACGGTGTAGGTCCGTCGGTCGAGCCGGAACGGCCCGAAGGCGAGCAGCACGCGGCGCATTGTAGCCGCGCCCCGGAATTCGAAAATGCGCGAATCAGTTCGTCACGATGCCATCTGAGCATGAATATTCATGCGTTGCTGTATGCCCGGCATGACGACGCCGTATAATCCGCCCAGGCAGGCCGGGTTCGCGCCGAGTCTCTCGCGTGAAAGCAGGCAGTCGCCGAGAGGACTTCATGCAGCGATCGAACGTCGCCGATCCGTCCTACTACCACAAGGTGGTGGACTGTCAGTGGGGCTGTCCCGCGCACACGAACGTCCCCGAGTACATCCGCCTCATCGCCCAGGGCCGCTTCGCCGACGCCTACATGCTCAACCGGGCGTCGAACGTCTTCCCCGGGATCCTCGGCCGCACCTGCGACCGGCCGTGCGAGCCGGCCTGCCGCCGCACCCGCGTCGACGGCAAGCCGGTGGCGATCTGCCGGCTCAAGCGCGTCGCCGCCGACCACAAGGGCGACGTCAGCGCCCGGCTGCCCAAGGCGCCGGCCGAGAAGAACGGCAAGAAGGTGGCGCTCATCGGCGCCGGCCCGGCCTCGCTGACCGTCGCCAACGACCTGATGCCGCTCGGCTACCAGGTGACCATCTTCGAGAAGTTCGACCGCCCCGGCGGCCTGATGCGGGTCAACATCCCGTCGTTCCGCCTGCCCGCCGAGGTCCTCGACGAGGAGATCGCCGCCATCGTCGACATGGGCGTCGAGGTGCGCTACAACTCGCCGGTCGACAGCCTCGGCGCGCTGCTCGAGTCCAAGCAGTTCGACGCCGTGTTCGTCGGCAGCGGTGCGCCCAAGGGCAAGGAACTGGAGATCCCCGGGCGCCGCGACACCGATCAGATCTTCATCGGCATCGAGTGGCTCGAGTCGATCCACTTCGGCCACGTCGAGTCGGTCGGCAAGCGCGTCGTCATCATCGGCGTCGGCAACACGGCGATGGACTGCTGCCGGTCGGCCAAGCGGCTCGGCGCCACCGACGTCACGGTCGTCGCCCGCAAGACCCGCAAGTACTTCAAGGCCTCGCCGTGGGAGCTGGAGGACGCCGAGGAAGAGGGCGTGCACATCCTCGAGAACCTCCAGCCGGTGCGCTTCATCGTCGAGAACGGCGTCCTCACCGGCATGGAGTTCGACAAGTTCGTGAGCGAGGAGAAGGACGGCAAGCTGGTGCAGACGCCGGCCGGCCGCGAGATTCTGCCCTGCGACACGGTGGTGCTGGCGATCGGCCAGGACAACGCCTTCCCGTGGATCGAACGCACCATCGGCCTCGAGTTCGACACGAAGTGGGACATGCCGGTGGTCGACAAGACGACCTTCATGTCGACCCGCCCGGGCGTCTTCTTTGGCGGCGACGCCGCGTTCGGCCCGGCCAACATCATCTGGGCGGTGGAGCACGGCCACCAGGCGGCGATCTCGATCCACCAGTACTGCCACGGCCTGCCGGTGACCGAACGGCCGCCCGACGGCATGACCCTCAGCAGCACCAAGATGGGGCTGCACGAGTGGAGCTACAGCAACAACTACGACGCCGCGCAACGGCAGAAGATGAAGCACGTCGAGATGCCGCATCGCTTCAGCGGCATGACCATCGAGGTCGAGGAAGGCTTCTCCGATCCGCAGACCCGCGCCGAAGTGCAGCGCTGCCTCAACTGCGACGTGCAGACGCACTTCACCGACAGCCTGTGCATCGAGTGCGACGCCTGCATCGACATCTGCCCGGTGGACTGCCTGACCATCGCCCCCAACGGCGACGAGGCCGATCTGCGCACCCGGCTGATGGCGCCGGCCGACAACCTCGACCAGGCGCTGTTCGTCTCCGGTCCGCTCAAGCAGACCGCGCGGGTGATGGTCAAGGACGAGAACATCTGTCTCCACTGCGGGCTGTGCGCCGAGCGCTGCCCGACCTACGCATGGGACATGCGCAAGTTCGTGCTCGAATGGCCGCACGCCAAATCGGCGCTGACGGCGGCGACGGCCTGAGGCCGGAGGAGCAGCGGACGGTTCGCGCGGCCGAAGGACCGCAATCGATGGATCGCGTCAACGACTTCGCGTTCAAGATCGCCACCGCCAACGGCACCGGGTCGGCCAGTGCGAACGGCCTGATCATGCAGGCCATCTTCCGGATGGGCATCCCGGTCACCGGCAAGAACGTCTTCCCGTCGAACATCCAGGGCCTGCCGACCTGGTACGAGATCCGCGTCAACAAGGACGGCTACACGGCGCGGACCCCGCACTTCGACCTGATGGTGGCGCTGAACGCCGCCACCTACGCCAAGGACGTCGCCGAGGTGCGCAGCGGCGGCTGGCTGCTCTACGACTCGAGCTGGCCGCTCGACGAGAAGCTGCGCCGCGCCGACGTCAACTACATCGGCGTGCCGCTGGCCGAGCTGTGCAACGGTGCGTTCAAGGGGGTGCGGGAACGCATCCTGATGAAGAACATCGCCTACGCCGGCGCCCTGGCCGCGCTCATCGGCATCGACACCGAGATCGTCCGCGCCCTCACCCAGGAGAAGTTCGCGAAGAAGCCGGCGCTGCTCGAGTCCAACGACCGGGCGATCGCGCTGGGCTACAACTACGCCAAGGACCACTACGACTGCCCGCTGCCGATCCGCCTCGAGGCGATGGACGCGACCAGGGACGCGATCCTCATCGACGGCAACACCGCCGCCGGCCTCGGCTGCGTCTACGCCGGGGCCACCGTCGGCGCCTGGTATCCGATCACGCCCTCCACCTCGCTGATGGAAGGGTTCAAGAGCTTCTGCCAGAAGTTCCGCCACGATCCCGCGACGAAGCAGAACCGCTACGCGATCATCCAGGCCGAGGACGAGCTGGCCGCCATCGGCATGGTGATCGGCGCGTCGTGGGCCGGCGCCCGCGCCTTCACGCCGACCTCCGGCCCGGGCATCTCGCTGATGAACGAGTTCATCGGCCTGGCCTACTACGCCGAGGTGCCGGCGGTGATCTTCGACGTGCAGCGCACCGGGCCGTCCACCGGGATGCCGACCCGCACCCAGCAGGGCGACCTGATGCTGTGCGCCTACGCCTCGCACGGCGACACCCGGCACGTCTGCCTCTATCCGGCCGACCCCAAGGAAGCCTTCGAGATGGCGGTGGCGGCTTTCGACCTCGCCGAGCGCTTCCAGACCCCGGTCTTCGTGCTGAGCGACCTCGACATCGGCATGAACGACTGGATGGTGCCCAAGCTGACCTGGGACGACGCCTACCGCCCCGATCGCGGCAAGGTGCTGTCGGCGGCCGAGCTCGACCAGGCGACGCACTTCTACCGCTACCTCGACGTCGACGGCGACGGCATCCCGCAGCGCAGCCTGCCCGGGGTGCACCCCAAGGGGGCGTATTTCACCCGCGGCTCGGGCCACAACAAGTTCGGCGCCTACACCGAGGACGCCGAGGAGTACCAGGAGGTCGTCGACCGCGTCGCCCGCAAGATCCAGGGCGCGGCGCGGGCGGTGCCGGCGCCGGTCGTGCGGCGCACGCCGGGGGCGCGGGTCGGCCTGCTCACCGTCGGCGGCTGTCACGCCGCCTGCATCGAAGCCATGGACGTGCTGGCCCGCGAGGGCATCGCCCTCGACTACATGCGGGTGCGCGGCTTCCCGTTCGGCGACGAGGTGCGGGCCTTCCTCGACGAACACGACGTGACCTTCGTCGTCGAACAGAACCGCGACGCGCAGCTGCGCAGCCTGCTGATGCTCGACACCGGCACGCCGCTCACCAAACTCGAGTCGGTGCGCTACTACGCCGGCTTCCCGATGAGCGCGCACCACGTCATCACCGGCGTGAAAGCCAAGCTGGAGAAGGCGGCATGACCTACATCGCCAAGCCCAAGGTCCACCACCCCTCGCTGAAGAAGAACGCGCTCGGCCTGACCCGGCGCGACTACGAGGGGGCGATCACGACGCTCTGCGCCGGCTGCGGCCACGACTCGATCACCGCCGCGATCGTCCAGGCGTTCTGGGAGCTCGACATCGCGCCGCACACCGTGGCCAAGCTGTCGGGCATCGGCTGCTCGTCGAAGACCCCGGCCTACTTCCTGCGCGAGGCGCACGGCTTCAACAGCGTGCACGGCCGCATGCCGGCGATCGCCACCGGCGCCGGCGCCGCCAACGGCACGCTGACCATGATCGGCGTCTCGGGCGACGGCGACTCGCTGTCGATCGGCATCGGCCAGCTCAGCCACGCCATCCGCCGCAACGTCAACATGCTCTACGTGCTCGAGAACAACGGCGTCTACGGGCTCACCAAGGGCCAGTTCTCGGCCTCGGCCGACCCCGGGTCGACCAGCAAGAAGGGCGAGGCCAACACCATGGAGGCCATCGACGGCGTGCTGCTGGCGATGACGCTGGGCGCCACCTTCGTGGCCCGCAGCTTCTCCGGCGACAAGGCCCAGCTGGTGCCGCTCGTCAAGGCCGGCCTGCGGCACAAGGGCTTCGCCTTCGTCGACGTCATCTCGCCGTGCGTGACCTTCAACGACCACGAGGGCTCGACCAAGAGCTACGCCTACACCCGCGAGCACCAGGTCGAGGTGGTGCAGGCCGACTTCGTGCCGCCGCGTGACGAGATCACCTCCGAGCAGGCGGCCGGCTCGGTCAAGAGCGTGATGATGCACGACGGCAGCTGGGTCACCTTCCGCAAGGTGGCCGACGACTACGATCCCTCGGACCGCGACCGCGCCTACCAGTACATCCGCGAGAAGCAGAAGGCCGGCGAGGTGGTGACCGGCCTGCTCTATCTGTCGCCCGATTCGCAGGACATGGTGGCGCAGAACGCGCTGGTGCCCGAGCCGCTGACCACGCTGCCCTACGAGCAGCTGTGCCCGGGCGCGGCGGCGCTCGACAAGCTGCAGGCGCGGTTCAGGTAGCGGCCAGAGCTCCGTCCTTCGGGAACAACTCGGCCAGATCGACCTGGTCCAGCGATTTCATTCCGATCGGATGGTCACGGTCTTCTTCGCCGATGAAGAGCGCGTCCCCAGACTTGCCGAACAGCGACTGGACCACGTGCTCATCACGGTGGTCGCCACGTCCGGAGATCGAACCGTGGGTCGGGTAGACGTCGTGTCACATCGGGGCCTGGTCGGCTCCCTGGAGTTCACGGAGTCCCCGACCGACTGGCGCGCCGAGGTTCGTCTGGCGGAGGCCACCCGCGCCACCGGTCCCGCCCTCGCGGCGAATATCGACTCCCTGGAGCACGGCGCACCGCACGAGTCGTGACCTGTCGCTGAGGTCGACGGTTCCGGGTGATCTGGCCATCCCGCTTCGCGACTGGCTCTAGATCGGCAGACCGAGCTCCCGCGCCGACTGGGCCTGCGCGGTATCGATCGTCACGAACCGGTCGAGGGGCGCCTGGGCGTGGAACCAGAGCGCCGTCTGAAGGTGGGCGAGGTCGAGCGAACGCGGCGTCGCCACCGCCGGCATGGCGAGCGACGTGCACAGGTCGATGGTGAGGTCGCGCAACTCGAACGAGCCGATATCGGTGGCCACCCGCTCCATGCAGGCCTCGTACTGAGCGGGGTCGAGGGCGCCCTGTCGAGCGAACCTGACGAGGTTTCGTCGCGCTTCCAGGATCAACAACACGCTCGACAGACACACCGCCCCGTCGGTCTCACCGCCGATCTGCGCGGCGTTCGGCTCGTCCAGCAGCAACGACAGGTAGGCCGAGGTGTCGAGATAGACGCGGCGGCGGCGAGATCGACTCACCGGTCGCCTCGATCCTCGAGCAGCGTCGCCAGCAGCAGGCCTTTCGGCCCGGCGAGCCCGCCCTTGATGGCCGGCCGCAGCCGGCCCGCCCCGACGCGGGAGCCACGGTGAACATTCGTGCTGGCCATCGGCGTCAGCTGGGCCACCGGTTCGTTGTGCCGGGTGATGACCAGCGTGGCGCCCGACTCCGCTTCGGCGATAGCGCGGGACAGCCGGGCCTTCAAGTCTTGAACTGAGATCCGTGCCATGGACCTATTATCGCATCGTTCTGGACCTTCTGGGGTCCAGAAACTGGTCGACGGCGGCTGGCGGCCCTTGGGCCAGCGTCGTGCTCAGAAGGGGTTGAAGCGTGGATGGCGCGTGCCGTCGGCGTCGGTGAACCCGTACTCCGCGGCGAGGTCGGCCACGTAGTGGATCCGGCCGGTCTTCGTCAGCACCTGACGGTCGGCGGCCAGTGCCGCCACCGCCCGGCCGACGTAGGCGACGCTCTCGCTGAGGTCGTAGCGGAACGTCTTCTTCAGCGTGTCGCTGGTCATCGACCGCTCGACCCGCTCGGTGCGCATGAAGCCGGGCATCAAGGTGACTACCGCGACGCCGGACGTCTTCAACTCCTGGGCCAGGCAGAACATCAGCCGGTTGATGCACTGGTGCGCCAGGTCGGGGAAGAGCATCCCGGGCATGTAGTCGGAGCGATGGCAGCTCGCCGTCGGCAGGTCGGGGTCGCCGAACACGAAATCGGTGATGCCGGTGATGAGGCCGCGCTTCTTCGCCGTCATCAGCCGCGCCGCCGCGGCGCTGGCCAGCAGGTAGGCGCGCGGCCCGGCGTCGATGGTGTGGGTCCACGTCGCCGCGGCCCGTTCCCAGAACGGGCGGCCCATCGCCGCCATCCACTCGTCCACCGACGCGAACAGGTCGTGGCCGCCCCACACGGCGTTGGCCAGGACGTCGAGGCCGCCGTGGTCGCGTTCCACCTGGGCGAACAGCGCCGCCACCGCGGCCTCGTCAGTGCAGTCGGCGGCCAGCGCGATGCCGCGTCCGCCCTGCGCGGTGACCGCGTCGGCGGTGTCGTCGATGGTGCCGGGTGCGCCGTCGGGCGGCGGCGGCCCGCCACGCCGCGTCCGGCCCACGCAGTAGACCGTCGCGCCGATCTCGGCCAGGGCCAGCGCGATGCCCTTGCCGGCGCCGCGGCTGGCCCCGGTGACGACGGCGACGGGAGGAGTAGAGGTCGGCATGGCGGCTCCTGACAGAAACTAAATGACAGTTCAGATTGCGGATCGATAAACTAAACATCCGTGCAGGAACTGTCAAGCCGGTGAGCCCGCGCCCCCGCAAGGCCTCCGACGCCGAGGTGTTCGCCGCCGCCGCCCGGGTGATGGGCCGGGTCGGCCCGGCCGATCTCACCCTGGCGGCGATCGCCGCCGAGGCCGGCCTGACCGCCGGCGCCCTGGTGCAGCGGTTCGGCTCGAAGCTCGCCCTGCTGCGGGCGATGAGCAAGGGCCTGGCCGGCCACGCCGGCGGCCTGGCCGCCGAGCTGCGCGCCGCCCACGACTCGCCGCTGGCCGCCCTGATCGCCTACGCGCGCTGTGTCGCCGGCCTGGCGGCGTCGCCGGCCGCCCTGGCCCGCAACCTGGCCTACCTGACCCTCGATCTGACCGACCGTCACCTCTACCCGGCGCTGCTCGACCACGCCCGGCACACCCGGGCGGCGTACCGTGGCTTCCTCCACGACGCGCTCGCCGCCGGCGAGCTCGACGCGGCGACCGAGGTCGCTCGGCTGGCGCGCACCATCGAGACGTCGGTCAGCGGCGCACTGATGACCTGGGCGGTCTATCGCGAGGGTCACGCCGCCGACTGGATCGAGCACGAGGTGCGCGCCGTCCTGGCGCCGTACCTGCCCGGTTGGAGGGCGGGCACGAAACCCCCGGTCAGGCGCAGGAGGTCTTCCAGCCGCCAGCCGCCAGCCGCCAGCCGCTAAACCAAAGGCCGCTGACCGTCGTCCAAGGGGCCGGGAGCCTTCATGCTGTCCAACCTCCGCCTGGCCGTGCGCACGCTGGCCAAGACCCCCTTCGTGTCGGCGATCGCCATCCTGTCGCTGGCCCTCGGCATCGGCGCCAACACGGCGATCTTCTCGCTGTTCGACCGCATGCTGCTCAGCCCGCTGCCGGTGCCCGACCCGGGCGCGCTCGTCAACCTGGTGGCGCCGGGGCCCAAGCCCGGCTCCAGTTCGTGCAACCAGGCTGGCAACTGCGAGTACGTGTTCAGCTACCCGATGTTCCGCGACCTGGAGCGGGGGCAGACGGTGTTCACCGGCCTGGCCGCCCACGTCATCACCAGCGTCAACCTGGCGGCGCGCGGCCAGACGCTCAGCGGCGATGGCGAGCTGGTCTCGGGCAGCTACTTCCCGGTGCTCGGGCTGCAGCCGGCGATCGGCCGGCTGCTCGGCCCCGACGACGACCGCACGCCAGGCGCCCACGACGTGGTCGTGCTCGGCTACGGCTACTGGACGACGCACTTTGCGGCCCGGCCGGACGTGCTTGGCGAGCCGCTGGTCGTCAACGGCACGACGATGACCATCATCGGCGTCGCGCCGCGCGGCTTCGAGGGCACGACGCTCGGCACCAGGCCCGACGTCTACCTGCCGCTGTCGATGCGCGAGACGCTGGTGCCGGGGTGGAAGGGCCTGGAGAACCGCCGCAGCTACTGGGCGTACCTGTTCGCCCGCCTCGCGCCCGGCGTCACGCTGACCCAGGCCCAGGCGGCCCTGGAACCGCTGTATCGCGGCATCCTCCTCGACGTCGAGGCGCCGCTGCAGACCGGGCTCAGCGACCAGACGATGGCCCGCTTCAAGAGCAAGCCGCTGACGCTCGAACCCGGCGAGCGGGGCCAGAGCAACGTGCGCAACGAGGCGCGGGCGCCGCTGGTGCTGCTGTTCGGCGTCACCGCCCTGGTCCTGGTCACGGCCTGCGCCAACATCGCCAACCTGCTGCTGGCCCGCGCCGCCGGGCGGAGCGCCGAGATGGCGGTGCGGCTGTCGATCGGCGCCAGCCGGCGGCAGATTCTCGGCCAGCTCCTGGTCGAGTCGTGCACGCTGGCGCTGGCCGGCGGGATCGCCGGCCTGCTGGTCGCCCGCTGGACGCTGGCCGGCATCGGCGCGCTGCTGCCGCCGCAGGCCGTGGCGGTGATGCCGACCGGCGTCGATCCCGCCGTGCTCGCCTACGCGCTCGGCCTGTCGCTCGTCACCGGGCTGGCGTTCGGCCTCTACCCGGCGCTGCACAGCTCGCGGCCCGACCTGGCCGGCGTGCTCAAGGGCTACGCCGGCCAGCCGGCCGGGGCGCGGGCGGCGTCGCGGTTCCGCACCGTCCTGGCCACCAGCCAGATCGCGCTGTCGATGGCGCTGCTGGTCGCCGCCGGTCTCTTCACCAAGAGCCTCTACAACGTCAGCCGCGTCGAGCTCGGCCTGGCCACCGACCGGCTGGTCACCTTCGGCGTGGCGCCGTCGTTGAACGGCTACTCGCGCGAGCAGGGGCTGGCGTTCTTCGAGCGCGTCGAGGACGCCCTGGCCGCCCTGCCCGGGGCGCGATCGGTGACCGCCTCGACGGTGCAGCTCATCGCCGGCAACAACTGGAACAACAGCGTCGCCGTGCAGGGCTTCGAGGCCGGGCCCGATACCAACACCTCGGCGTCGTTCAGCCTGGTCGCCCCGGACTTCTTCCGGACCCTCGGCATCCCGCTCATCGCCGGCCGCGAGTTCAGCCGCGCCGACGGCGCCGGCGCGCCCAAGGTGGCGATCGTCAACCAGGCCTTCGCCCGCAAGTTCAACCTCGGCGACGACGTCGTCGGCACCCGGATGGCCACCGACCGTGAGGCCACGGACCTCGACATCGAGATCGTCGGCCTGGTGCAGGACGCCAAGTACAGCGAGGTCAAGGACGCCGTGCCGCCGCAGTTCTTCCGCCCGTATCGCCAGGGCGAGACCGTCGGCTTCATCAACTTCTACGTCGCGACCGACGGCGACGCCGCGGCCCTGCTCGGTCCGGCGCAGGCCGCCGTCCGCGCCCTCGACCCCAACCTGCCGGTCGAGAACCCGAAGACGATGGCCCAGCAGGTGCGCGAGAACGTCTTCCTCGATCGCATGATCAGCACGCTGTCGGCGGGGTTCGCGGTCCTGGCGACGGTGCTGGCGGCGATCGGGCTCTACGGCGTGCTGGCCTACACGGTCACGCAGCGCACCCGCGAGTTCGGCCTGCGGATGGCGCTGGGCGCCGACGGCGCCAGCGTCCGCGGCATGGTGCTCGGGCACGTCGGGCGGATGACGGCGGTCGGCGGCCTCGTCGGACTCGTGGCCGCCGTCGGTCTCGGCCGGCTGGCCCAGGCGCTGCTCTACCAGCTCGAAGGCTGGGACCCCACGGTGCTGGTGGCCAGCGCCGGGCTGCTGGCGCTGGTCGCCGCGGCGGCCGGGCTGCTGCCGGCGCTGCGCGCCGCCCGCATCGAGCCGATGGTCGCCCTGCGGCAGGACTGATCGGCGGCGGGTCGCGCCGGCCGCTCGGGTTGCGCCGCCGCGGCGGAATGGCGGACCATGGGCGGCGCCCCGCCGCATGCGTTCCCGCTCGACCTTCGTCGCCCTCTGCCTCCTCTTCGTCTGTTCCGGTGCCTGCGGCCTGACCTACCAGGTGCTCTGGCTCCGCCTGCTGTCGCTGGTCTTCGGCGTCACCGTCTACGCCGCCAGCACAGTGCTGGCCGCCTTCATGGCCGGACTGGCGCTCGGCAGCCTGCTCGCCGAGCGCCTCGGCCGGCGCGGACACCCGTTGCGGGCGTTCGCCGCCCTGGAGGCCGGCATCGCTGCGTCGGCGCTGGCGACGCCGGCGCTGCTCGACGCCGCCGGCGCGCTCTACCGGCCGCTCACCGCCGCCGCCGGTGACTCGCTGTCGATCCTCACCCTGGCCCGCTTCCTCGCCTCGTTCGCCGTGCTGATCGTGCCGACGATGCTGATGGGGGCGACGCTGCCGGTGCTGAGCCGCGCCGACCTGGTGCGCGGGTCCGGCGCGCGCCTGGGGACGCTCTACGCCGTCAACACCGCCGGCGCGCTCGGCGGCGCCCTCCTCACCGGCTACGTGCTCATCGGCGGCCTCGGGATGCAGCGGACGTTCCTGCTCGCGGCGGCGCTCAATCTCACCGTCGCCGCGGTGGCGTGGTGGCTGGCCGGCCGCGCCGCGGTCGCGGTCGACCCGGCGGCGGTGCCGCCTCCGCGCGACGCCGTCGGCGCCACGGCGCTCTCCGCGAACGCCGTCCTGGCCGCGATGGCGATCTCCGGGCTGGCGGCGCTGGCCCTCGAGATCGTCTGGTTCCGCATCCTGGTCCAGTTCCTCCCCGCCACCTCCTACGCCTTCACGACCATGCTGGCGACGGTGCTCGGCGGCATTGCGCTCGGCAGCGCGCTGGCCTCGCGGGCGCTGACCCGGCGCCGCGACTGGGGGCGGGTGCTCGCCGTGACGATCGCGGCGACCAGCGTGGTGGTGCTCGTCTCGCTGGCGGCGCTCGGGGCGACCTACGCCGCCGGGTGGCGCACCTCGGGGCTCACCCAGGGCTCGGCGGCGGCGATCCTGCCGGCGGCGATCCTCATGGGGGTGGCGTTTCCGATCGCGCTGGCGCTGTGGAGCCGGCCCGGCGAGGACGGCCGCACGCCGCCGCGGCCGATCGGCACGCTGTACGCCGCCAACGTCGTCGGCGGCATCGTCGGCGCGGTGATCGGCGGCTTCGCGCTCCTGCCGTGGCTGGGCAGCCGCGGCGCCCTCATCGCCTGCGCCGGGTTGTACCTGGCCACCGGGGTCTGGCTGCTCGTCGCCACCGGGCGGCGCGCCGTCGCGGCGGCCCTGGTCCTCGTCTTCGTGGCGACGGCCCGTCTGGTCCCCGACCCGTTCACGGCGGCGCTGGTCCGCCGCCATGGACCCGGTGAGCGGATCCACTGGAAAGAGGAAGGGGTGCAGACCTCGGTCAGCATCCACACACGGGCGTTCCGCGGCAGGCTGATGTACCTCGACGGCCTGCACCAGGCGTCGGACGCGCCCGAGATGGTGCGGCTGCATCGCCTCATCGGACATCTGCCGATGGTGCTGCACCCCGATCCGCGGCGGTCGCTGGTCGTCGGTCTCGGCGGCGGCGCGACGCCGGGTGCGGTCAGCCAGCACGACACCGACGTGCTGGTCGTCGAGCTGTCGGACACCGTCCGCAAGGGCGCCGAGTTCTTCCGGCACGTCAACTACGACCTGTTCGCCCGGCCGAACGTCCGGCTGCGCGTCGACGACGGCCGCAACTTCCTGTCGCTCACCGACGCCCGCTTCGACGTCGTCACCGCCGACCTCATCCAGCCGATCCACGCCGGCGCCGGCAACCTCTACTCGCGCGAGTACTTTCAGCTGGTCCGCGCCGCGATGGCCGACGACGGGCTGGTGCTGCAGTGGATCGGCCACCGTCCGGCCACCCAGTACGCGCTGATCATGCGGACCTTCCTCGACGTGTTCCCCCACACCACGCTGTGGGCCGACGGCCAGCTGATGGTCGGCGCCACCCGGCCGCTGCGCCTGGCCCGCGAGCCGTTCGAGGCCAAGCGCCGCCGCGACGTCACCCGCGCGGCCCTCGACGAGATCGGCCTCGACAGCTTCGCGACGCTGACCTCGTGGTACGTCGCCGGTCCCGACGAGCTGCGCCGCTTCGTCGGCGACGGTCCGCTGCTCACCGACGACCGGCCGCTCGTCGAGTACCACCGCTCGCTGCCGGAGGGCGAGCCGATGGTCGATCTCAGCGGCGTCCGCGGCGACGTCGCGGCAATCCTCGAGCGATGACCGCGCCGCCGCGCCTCGCCACCGTGTTCCTCGATGCCGGCGGCGTGCTGGTGCACCCCAACTGGACGCGGGTGGCCGCGGCCCTCGGCCGCCACGGCGTCGAGGTGGCGGCGGCGCGGCTGGCCGCCGCCGAGCCCCATGCCAAGCTGGAGATGGATCGCGGCGCGCTGATGGCGCGGACCGACGATCGGCAGCGCGGCTGGATCTACTTCGAGGCCGTCCTCCGCCACGCCGGTCTGGCCGCCAGCCCGGCGACCGACCGGGCCCTGGCCGAGGTGCGCGCCTACCACGACGTCCACAACGTCTGGGAGCACGTGCCCGACGACGTGGTGCCGGCCCTGGCGGCCCTGCGCGAACTCGACGTCCGGCTGGTGGTGGTGTCCAATGCCAACGGCACGTTGCGCCGGCTGTTCGATCGTCTCGATTTGACCCGGTGGTTCGACGTCGTCCTCGACTCGCACGAGTGGGGCGTCGAGAAGCCCGACCCACGGCTGTTCCACCTCGCGCTCGCCGAGAGCGGCGCGACGGCGGCGTCGACGCTGCACGTCGGCGACTTCTTCCACATCGACGTCGAAGGGGCGCGGGCCGCCGGGCTCGCCGACGCGGTGCTGCTCGACCCGGCCGCGCTCTACCTCGACGCCGGCTGCCGGCGTGTCACCCGGATCGGGGAGCTGTCCGGTCTGGTGGCGGCCGCCAACGCCTGAAGCCGCGGCTCGCGGTGCTCAGGTCACCAGGCGGCAGGTGCCGCCGCTGCAGCGGATGGTGAGCGACACGCCGGGCACCGGCGCGGCGCGCCGGCTGCCGTCGTAGCGATGGCCCTGGAGTTCGGCGGTGAGCGTGGTGCCGTCGTCGGTCACCCGCAGCACGCCGAACTGTCCGTTGCGCTGGTCGGCCGGCTGGTGCGAATACGGACCGCCCTTGGTGTTCAGGAACCGGTCGAGCGGAGCGGCCTGGGCGACCACGAAGCCGCCGTGCGGGTTGTTGCGGCCGTCGTCGAACGCCAGCATGTGGGCATCACCGCTCAGCACCACCAGCCGCGGACCGAGGCCGAGGGTCGTGATGTGTTCGCCGATGCGGCGCCGCTCGTCGGCGAACTGGCCCCACCCCTCGCTGTCGCCGTCGCGGGTGATCCACGGCACGGTGTTCACCCAGACGACCAGCGGCACCTGCTCGGCGGCGGCCCGGTCCAGCTCGGCGAGCAGCCACGCCAGCTGCGGCGCCCCGAGCATGGTCCGGGTCGCCGGGTTGCGCTCGGAGCGCGTGTCGGTGACCAGGAAACGGACCCGGCCGATGTCGAACACCTGGGCGATCGGGCCGTCGGCGCGCGGCGACAGCGGTGTCGGGAAGGCCGGGATGTCCGAGGCGTAGTAGAAGCGGGCGGCGTCGCGCGTCGGCGCCCGGCCGTCGGAGTTGTCGGTGCCGTAGTCGTGGTCGTCCCACACGTAGACGAGCGGCGTGCGGCGGTAGAAGAGCGCCTGGCGCTCCTGCGACAGCACCCGGTCGAGGGCGCGGCGGAACAGGCCGGCGACGGCGGTGATCGGCCGGGCCGGGCCGGGGATGTTGTAGTAGTGCAGGTCGCCCATGTGGACGAAGACGTCCGGGTCGAGCGCCGCCAGGGCGGCGAAGACGCCGCTGTTGGAGACGTGCGACATCGGCACGACGCGGGTGCCGCCGGCGCACGAGGCGAACGCGGCCACGAAGCTGCAGGGCCCGCGGCCGAAGGTCCTGAAGCGCGCCAGCGTGCCGGTGCCCGGACGCATGCCCCCGAAGTACTCGGCGGCCGGATCCAGGCCGTCGAGCCGGTACTCGGCGATGGTCCGCCCGGCGTAGGACGTCGACGGCGCGTCGATCACGCGGGCCGGCACCGCCGTCGCCGCGGTGAGGTCGCGCTGTCGGCTGACCAGGAGCGGCGGCACGCTGGCCGGGCGGTCGACGAAGGCGGCTTTGACGACGGCGCTGTGGTCGGTGACCGCGCCGGTCAGCAGCCACGCCGGCTCCGGCAGGGCCTGCGCCCCGACCCGCAGCCGCGACGCGCTCCACGCCGCGACCAGAGAGCGGAGCGCGCTGCGGCGATCGACTCGCACGCGCCATCGTAGCCCAGGGCGCTCAGGTGTGCGCACGGGCCGGCGCCGGGCTGATAAGATCCGGAACACGGCGCCGCCGATCGTGGCGCCCGAGCCGCGGCGTCGACGCCCCCCATCGACCGCCGCCAACTGGAGCGTGGCATGTTTCAGGGACGTCCCCGCAGCAAGCGCGACCGTGAGCGCGCGCGGCAAGACCGAGCCAAGCAGAAGACCTTGAAGCGCGCCGAGGCCAAGGAACGCCGGGCCCAGGCGCCGCAGGCCCCGCCCGGCGTCGATCCCGACATCGCCGGCATCGTCCCCGGGCCTCAGGCCAACCCGTGGGGCGACGACCTGTCCGATCTGAACGACGACGAGGCCGCCGCCGACGACGAGTCCGAGGACTGACGGTCGCCGGCCAGCCCCGCCAGGAGCGCCCATGCAGATGCTCGACGCCATCCTCGCCGCCCGTGACGGCGGCGCCGTGAACGAGCTCGGCCGCCAGTTCGGGCTGAGCCACGACCAGGCCACGGCGGCGCTGTCGGCCCTCGTGCCGGCCATCACCGCCGGGCTGTCGCGCAACGCGCGGCAGGAAGGCGGCCTGGCCAGCCTGGCCGGAGCCCTGGCCGGCGGTGGCCACGCGCGCTTTCTCGACGACCTGGCCAGCCTCGGCCAGCCGGCGACGACCGCCGAGGGCAACGGCATCCTCGGCCACGTCTTCGGCAGCAAGGACGTCAGCCGCCAGGTGGCGGCGCGCGCCGCCGAGTCGAGCGGGGTCGGCGCCGACGTGCTGAAGCGCATGCTGCCGGTCGTGGCGGCGATGGTCATGGGCAGCATGGCGACGCGCGCCAGCGCGACGCCCCGGCCCGGGCCGGGCGGCGCCGTGCCCGGCGGTGACCTCATGGGGATGCTGGCGCCGATGCTCGACGCCGACGGCGACGGCTCGGTCGTCGACGACCTCGGCGGGATGCTCGGCACGTTCCTCGGCGGGCGCTAGCGGCGAGTGGCCCGCTCCCGCCGCCCTCGCGCGGCGGTGTGATTTCGGTTTCAAACCGTTTCCCTACCGAACCGCCGGATCCCGCGTGGATCGCCGTCGCTACAATGCGCGGATGACCCGCCATCCCGCCGCGTGTTCGATCGCCTCCGCTCCGCTGGCCGCTGCGATCGGCCTGACCATGCTGATCGCCGCACCGACCGTCCTGGCCGCGCAGGACGCCGCGGCGCCGGGGGCCGGCGGTGCCACGGCCGCGGCCGACGACGGCGCGGTCAGCCGCCGCGACGTCGAGGCGCTGCGCGACGAGATCGCCGAGCTGCGGGCGGCGCTGGGCGCGCTCGGGCGCGAACTGGCGGCCCTGCGTCAGGGCCCGCCGGCGTCGAGTGCGCCGCCGCCCGCCGCCCAGCCGGCGACGGTGCCGGTCGAGATGCTGCAGTCGCAGGTCGAACAGCTCGCCCAGGAGAAGGTGGCGTCGGCCTCGCGCTTCCCGGTCACGCTGTCGGGCACCATCCTGTCCAACACCGTCTACAACTCCGCCGAGGCCAACTGGCTGGAGGGGCCCAACCTGGTCGGCCAGACCGCGGGCGGGTCGATGACGACGACCGTACGCCAGAGCCGTCTCGGCTTCGACGTCGGCGCGATTCCGGTTGGCGGCTGGATGGCGCGCGGCACGCTCATCGTCGATTTCTTCGGCGGCACGCCCGGATTCGTCACCGGGACGGTGATGGGCCTGCCGCGCCTGCTCTATGCCTTCGGTCGCCTCGAGCGCGGCGGCACCGCCGTCGAGGTGGGGCAGGACCACGTGCTGCTCGCGCCCCGCGACCCGACGTCGCTGGCGGCGTTCGCCTTCCCGCAGTTCTTCCGCGCCGGCAACCTCTACCTCCGCGCCCCGCAGGTGCGCGTCGAGCAGACGTTCGGCGGGTTCGCCGTCAAGGCCGGACTGGTGGCACCGGTGGTGGGCGACGCCGGTCCCGCCTACGTGTTTGCGCCGCCGGCCGGCGCCGGCGAGCGGAGCGAGCGACCGGCCCTCGAAACCCACATCGGCTTCGACCGAGGTGACCCCGATGCCCCGGGGGAGTTCCACCTCGGCGCGTCCGGCCACTACGGCTGGAGCCGTTTCGGTGCCGGCCTGGTGGCCTCCACCGCCGGCGCCGTGGACTTCCTGGCCCGCGCCGGCCGCGTCGGCGTGGCCGGGGAAGTCTATGCCGCCGACGACATGGACGCCTACGGTGCCGGCGTCGCCCAGCGCGGTCGCTCCGAAGGCGGCTGGGTCGAGGCGCGGCTGCGGGCGTCGTCGCGGGTGGCGTTCCACGGCGGCGCCGGGATCGATCGGCGGCCGGACGGTCTCGGCCAGTTCGGCCGCCTGCGGAACACCAGCGCGTTCGGCAACACGATCATCCGGCTGACGCCCGAGGTCGCGGTGTCACTCGAGTACAAGTGGCTGCAGACACGTTACGGGCCGGTGCCGGTGAACCGCGAGAACCATCACGTCAACGCCGTGTTCGCGGTGACCTTTTGACACGTGAAGCGGCTGGCGGCTGGCGGCCAGCGGCTAGGATGGTCGGCACACGATGACGCCGTCACGAGCCGTCTGGTTCGCTCTGTGTGCGATTGCACTGCCGTGGCCCGCTGGCGCCGACGTGCTGAGCGGGACGGTGACGACGCGGGTGCGAGCCGGCGCCGCGGCGGCGGCGGCGGTCGTCTATGCCGAGCCGCTGGACGGCGCGGCGCCCACCCGGCCGGCGCCGCCGGTGTCGATCGAGCAGCGCGACAAGACGTTCCTGCCGCGGGTGCTCGCCGTGCCGGTCGGCACGACGGTGCGCTTCCCCAACCGCGACGGCATCTTCCACAACGTGTTCTCGCTGTCGCCGGGAAACGCCTTCGACCTCGGCCTCTATCGCAGCGGGGCGTCGAAGAGCCGGACGATGGCCGCGGCCGGCGTCGTGCGGGTGTTCTGCAACATCCACCCGCAGATGACCGCGGTGGTCGTCGCGGCGCCGACCCCGTGGGCCGCGGTCGCGGCGCCGGGCGGCGCCTTCCGGCTCGAACTGCCACCCGGCCGCTATCGGCTCACGGCGCTCTCGGAACGGGCCGAAGCGGTGACCGTCGAGGTGAGCGTGGCCGGCGCCACCGCGGCGCCGCCGCTGTCGCTGGACGAGAGCGGCTTCTCGGCCGTGCCGCACACCAACAAGTTCGGCAAGCCGTACCCGCCCGAGGCCTACAAACAGCCGTAGCGGCCGAATCTGCCACTACTCCGGCTCCGCCCAGACAGGGGCCAGACCCCAATTCAGGCCAGGGCCGGAAAGGGGTCTGACCCCTCAACTGGCGCGCATGCGGAAAGCGCGTACCGGCTCGCTGAAGCCCTTGACGGTGATCGGCGGCGCCGGCTCGGCGGCCACCAGGCCGCGCACGGCGGCGAAGGTCGTCTCGTTGATCAGCGTCTCGCCGGGTTCGGCCACCGCGCACAGCCGCGCCGCCAGGTTCACCGCGGCGCCGACTGCGGTGTAGTCGAGCCGCCTGGCGCTGCCGACGCTGCCGACGATCACCTCCCCGGTCGCGATGCCCACGCCGACGCCCAGGGCGGCCAGTGCGTCGCCGCCGGCGGCGCGCGCGCGATGCAGGTCGACGGCGCAGCGGATGGCGTCGAGCGCCTTGTCGGGCCCGGTGAAGTGCGCGAACACGCCGTCGCCGAGGAACTTGTCGACATCGCCGTGGAACCGCGCGATCACCTCGGCCTGGCGCTGGAGCTCGCCGTTCAGCAGCGCCACGGCGTCCTCCGGCGGCAGGTGCTCGGCAAACGCCGTGAAGCCGCGGATGTCGCAGAAGAGCAGCGTCACCTCCTGCCGCGTGCCGCTGTGCGGATCCAGCCGGCCGGCGGCGCGCTGGATCATGTCCACCGTGCCTTGCGACACGAACTTCTGCATGTCGGCCCGCTCGCGCAAACCCGCGGTCATCGAATTGAACGCCTGCGACAGCTGGGCGAGTTCGTCCTGGCCGGTGACCGGCAGTGTGACGTCGAAGCGCCCCTGCGCCACCGCGCGGGTGGCGGCCGACAGGGCCGCGACCGGTGCGGTGATCGAGCGGGCCAGCATGGCCGCGGCGGCGATGCCGCCGGCGGCGGCCAGCAGACCGAGCAGCCCGAGGCCGCGCTGGATGTTGCGATACGGCGCCAGCGCCAGGTCCACCGACTGCAGCGCGACCACGGCCAGCGCCGGCGCGTGCGGATCGCCGACGTCGACGGCCTCGAACCGCTCGCCGTCCAGGTCGAGATCGACGACGGCGGTGCCGGCCGGGACGTCGGCGGCGGTCCGCCACGGCACCCTTCCCGGGCCGAGTGTCGTGCCGGCCAGGCCCTCGCCGGTCAGCACCGCCATCTCGCGGCCGCTGGCGTCGCGCAGCGTCGCCGCCCAGCGGTCGTCGATCGGCGCGGCCGCGGCGACGAAGCCGAACACCGTCCCGCCCGCTTCAGCCGGCACCAGGGCCATGTGGTGCGGCCGCCCGTCGACGACCACGAGACCGAAGACGGGCTGCCCGGACAACGCCGGCTCGAGCCACGCCGTGCGGGCGTCGGGCACCGTCAACGGCGCGAAGGTGTCGCTTCGGGCCACCACCGCGCCGCTGGCGTCGAACGCGAGCAGCAGCTCGTTGCGGGCGTTCCGCTCGCGGTAGTCGGCCAGGAAGTCGCGCACGGTGGCGGCGTCGGTGCCCATGAGCGCCATCAGCTGCGGGAACGACGCCAGCAGCCGCGCGACCAGGGCGAGGCGGTCGTAGCGCGCCTGCCCGGCCGCGGTGAGGACGTCGCGGCTGCGCAGCAGGTCGGCGGTCAGGCGGTCGGCGACGGCCTGGCCGGCCAGCCAGCCCACGTAGGTCAGGGTGGCACCGGTGAGGCAGACGACCAGGGCGCCGACGGCGACGAGCAGGCGCGCGCGAAGCGATCGGAACGGCACTCCCGGTGAGCTTACCGGAGAGACGTCACCCAGGTGGCGGACCGACGGCCGCTAGGGGAAGCCGGGCGGCGGCGTGCGCTTGCGGGTCGCCTGCTCGAAGGCGTAAGCCAGCTCGATGAGCCGGGGCTCGCTGCACGCGCCGGCCGAGAAGCTGACGCCGTAGGGAATCGGCCGGGCCGCGAATCCGTCCGGGAGCGGCGGCGTCGGCGCGTTGGCGACCAGCGCGAACGGGACGATGACGGTGGGGTAGCCGGGCTTGGCGGCGATGGCCGCGCCGCTGGCCCCGGGGAAGAGCAGCGCATCGAGCTGGTGCGCCGCCAGCACCTCGTCGATCCCGTGGGTGCCGGCGAGCCACACGTCCTTCGTGCGATCGGCGTCCCAGCGGGCCCGGTCCTCGTCGACGTCCATCTCGTCGGAGACGTCGAGGTTGGCCTGCCCGTACTTGATGGCGCCGCGGCTGGCGTGCGCGGTGTTCCAGGCCCGCAGCTCGGCCAGCGTCTTCACCGGCGCTGCGGCACCGAGCGTCGCCAGCCACAGGTTGAAGTCGCGCTTCATGCCGTACTTCAGGACCACCGAGCAGTTGGCGTCCCTGCCCTTGGCGCCGTCGGTGCCGCTGCAGGTGCCCCAGGCCAGGACGTTCTTCGCCGGGTCGGTCTCGACGACGCTGGGGATGTCGGCCGGATCGACGATCTCGGCCCCCGCTGCCTTCAGCACCGCGATGGCCTCGGCCATTGCCGCCGCCTGAGCCTCGTTCAGCCCGCCGCGCGGCTCTTTCTCGCCGGCCACCGTGATGCGGTCGTAGTAGAAGGCGCGCGGGATGCCGATCCGGGCCCCCTTCAGGGCCTCGCGCTTGAGGTGCACGGTGTAGTCGCGATTGGGCGGCGGGGTGCAGGTGCTGGTGGCCGGGTCGTGCGGGTCCGGGGCGGCGCCTTCCATCGCCCCGAGCAGGGCGGCGGCATCGGCGACGTATTTGGCCATCGGCCCCGCCGTGTCCTGGTCGGCGGTGATCGGAATCACGCCGTAGCGGCTCACCCGCCCGACCGTCGGCTTGATCCCGGCGAGCATGTTCTGGTTCGACGGGCTCAGGATCGACCCCGAGGTCTCGGTGCCGACGTTGGCGGCCCAGAAGTTCATCGCCGTGCCGATGCCCGAACTCGACCCGCCGGTGCTGGCCACCGGCCGGCCGTCGGCCGTCGCCTGGCGCGGGTCGCGGCGCGGGTCGTAGGGATTGAGCCCGTAGCCGCCCAGCGCGCTGTAGTTGCCGGGCATCCCCTGGGCGATGAAGTTGGCCAGCTCGGTGAGCACGGTCTTGGCGAGGACGATCGCGCCGGCCTCGCGCAGGTGCGTGGTGAGCGTGGCCTCGTAGGGCGGCACGAAGCCTTCGAACGCCGCGGCGCCGCCGGTGGTCGGCAGGTCGGTGGTGTGGACGTTGTCCTTGAGCGCGATCGGGATGCCGTGCAGGGGGCCGCGCACCCGGCCGGCGCGCCGTTCGGCGTCCAGCCGGTCGGCCTCGGCCAGCGCCGTGGCGTTCACGGCCAGCGTCGCGTTGACGCGCTCCTCGTACAAGGCGATCCGCTGCAGGTACTGCTCGACCAGCTGGCGGGAGGTCACCCGCCCGTCGGCCATCGCCTGCTGCATGTCGGCGATGCTCGCCTCGACGACGGAGAACGGCACGGCCGGCGCCGGCGGGGCGGTCGGGCCGGCGCAGGCGGCCAACCCGACGGTGACGAGAATCGGGACCAACGAACGTACGCGCATCGGCTGCCTCCGCGGGTCGAACCGCGCGCCGATGGTGCGGCAGCGCCGACGGCGAGTCAACCGCGAAAGACAACTCGTAGACAATCCGTCGACATGGTTTGACACCGCGCCGGTCATGGACGCCGGTAGGCTCTCCTCGATCGACCGGCTCCACAAGGAGGGCTTCACATGGTGGCTGCGCGGCTTCTGCTGCTCGTCTTGTCCGTCTGTTTCGCGGCGTCGTCCCCGGCGCTGGCTCAGCAGCGGGGATCGATCACCGGCCGGGTGCTCGATCCGGATGGGCTGGCCCTTCCCGGCGCCACGGTGGTGGTGACCAACCCGGCTACCGGCTTCACCCGCGAGGCGGTGACCGCCGAGACCGGCGGCTATTCGATTCCGGCCCTCGAGCCCGGCACCTACGACGTCCGCGTCGAGATGGCCGGCTTCGGCAGCGCCGGCCGCACCGGCCTGCTGCTGGCGCCCGGCGGCACCATCACGCTGGAGCTCAAGCTGGCGGTGGCCGGCATCCAGGAGAACCTGGTCGTCACCGGCGAGTCGCCGCTGGTCGAACGCACCAGCAACCAGATCGGCGGCAGCCTGTCGCGGCGCGAGATCGAGGACGTGCCGTCGAACTTCCGCAACTTCACCGGGTTGACCCAGCTCATTCCCGGCATGACCCCCAACCCGGCGCAGTCCACCTTCGAGGGCGGCCAGGTGGTGGCCAACGGGTCGCCGTCGCAGCAGAACGTCTACCTGCTCGACGGGATGTACAACAACGACGACCGCCTCGGCGGCAGCCAGGGCACCCAGGTGCGCGTCGTCCTCGACAACATCGAGGAGTACCAGGTGCTGGCCAACCAGTACAGCTCCGAGTACGGCGGCGGCGCCGGCGCCATCATCAACATGGTGACCCGCGGCGGCACCAACCAGCTGCACGGCCGCGCCTACACCTATTTCCGCGACGAGACGCTCAACGCCCGCGACAAGTTCCTGTCCAGCGGCGCCGACAAGCCGCCGGTGCGGACGTGGCAGAGCGGCTTCGGCCTCGGCGGTCCGATCGTCCAGAACCGCGCCCACTACTACTTCACCTACGAGCGCGACAACGAGGACCTCGCCGGCCAGAAGCGGTTCCCGGCCGCGGCGGCGCCGCTGGCCGTGGACCAGATCGGCTACTTCACGGTGCGCGCCAACAACTACTTCGCCCGCGGCGACGTCCAGTTGAACGACCGCAACTTCATCAACGTCCGCTGGCTGCTCGAGACCGCCAACTCGCGCGGTGAAGGTTTCAACTCCAACACCGAGACGCCCGACGCCCGGGTGTGGGAGGCCGACTGGGATCACATGGTCGCCGGCACCTACACCAGCGTGCTGACCGACCGCCTGTCGAGCGTGACCCGCTTCGGCCGCATCGGCGAGGAACTGACCACCGCGCCGCAGGGCTTCTTCGACGACAGCGGCGACGCGATCGGATTCGGCGGCCGCGATCCGTTCTCGATCGGCCAGCGCAACGTGCACCCCAGCTACACCACCGGCACCGGCGGTTCCGGGCCGACGACCGTGATCCGCAGCTACGTGTTCGACCAGGCCTTCAGCTACTTCGTGCCCAGCCTGTTCGGCGGCGAGCACACCTTCAAGGTCGGCGGCGGCTACAGCTGGAACCACATGGATCCGCGCTCGACCTTCGATTCCGGGACGTTCCAGTTCGCCGGCGACGCCCCGTACAATCCCGCCGACCCGACCACCCGTCCGTTCCAGTTCGACGTCACGGTCGGCCCGCAGGACGACTACGGCTACGCCATCGTCTCGAAGGACCAGCGCCGGTATCTCTTCGTCGAGGACAAGTGGGCGCTGACCAACCGGGTCACCCTCAACCTCGGCCTGCGCTGGGACAACCATAAGCAGACCCCCAATCACGACAACGCCTTCGCGCCGCGCGCCGGCATGGCGTGGGACGTGCTGGGCACCGGGCGGACCGTGGTCCGCGGCGGCGTCGGCAAGTTCTACGCCTACGTGCCGGTGGTCCACGACCTGACCCTGCAGCAGAGCGGGGTGCGGACCCTCTACCCGACCATCTCGATCAACGCCTCCAACCCGCTGGCGGCGGTCGTGCTCACCCCCGACCTCATCACCGACACCGCCGGCAACCCCGGTGTCGCCCGACTCTCGCCGGCCGGCCAGGCGGCGCTCAACGCCCTGCGCGACCAGGTCGTCGCCGGCACCGCCTTCAACCGCAACCCGCGCATCGACAGCCCCGATCGCAAGATGCCGCACACCTGGTCGTGGAGCGCCGGGGTCAGCCAGGAGCTGTTCGGCAACATGGCGCTGTCGCTCGACTACGTCGCCAACGCCTCGCGCAACCAGCTCGGCGTCGTCGACATCAACGAACCGGTCAACGGCGTCCGGCCCGGCATCAACGCCTTCGACCCGGGCGGCACGCTGATCCCGGCCGAAGCCCGCGGCGTCAACTTCCTGCGCGTGCTGCAATCGCAGACCAGCAATGCCTTCGACGGCAACTACAAGTCGCTGCAGGCCTCGCTGGTCCGCCGCATGGCCAACCGGTGGAGCGGCCGCATCGCCTACACGCTCCAGCGCAGCAACTACGTCGGCAGCGGCAACCCGGACACCCGCCGGGTCTGGCTGGACAACGACATCCGCGCCGACTACGGCGAGTTCCAGTTCAACCGCACCCACGTGTTCGCCGGCAGCGCCAGCGTCAACCCGTGGCGCAGCCTGACGCTGGCCACCGTGGTCAGCGCCATCAGCGGCGCGCCGATCAACGAGACGGTCGGCAGCGACGTCAACGGCGACCTCGACAACAACGACCGGCCGATCCGCGGCATCAACGACCTCACGATGCCGATTCTGTCGGACCTCGACAGCCTGGGACGGGCGGTGCCCTTCGGCATCCGCGGCCCCGGGTCGTTCACGGTCGACTTCTCGCTCCGCTACCAGCAGCCGCTGCCGGGCCGGCTCGAGAGCCTCGACTTCTACTTCGACGTCTTCAACGCCTTCAACCGGCTCAACCCGGTGGCGCCGACCGGCAACCGCCGGTCCGCGAACTTCAACGTGTCCACGTCGGCCAACTTCCCGCTGCAGAGCCAGCTGGGGATCCGGCTGCGCTTCTGAGGCGACCATGCGGGGAATCGCTGTCGCGGTCGTGCTGGGGGCGGCGCTCGTCGTCGGCGCCGCTCCCGCTGCGGCCCAGATGGAGCTGGGCGTCATCAAGGGCCGCATCGTCGACGACGCCGGCAAGCCCCTCCAGGGCGTGAACATCCGGCTCGTGAACGTCGAGCGCGGCCGCGAAGTGACGATCACCACCGACCGGGACGGCCGCTTCTACCGCCGTGGCCTTCAGGCCGGTGAATACCAGGTCAAGGTCAACCACGAGGGCTTCCAGCCGATCGACGACACCATCCGGCTGGTCGCCGGCACCGACCGCAACTTCGACTTCTCGCTGGCCAAGGCGGCCGCGGCCGGGTCGAAGGAGTTCCAGGAAGGCGTGGCGGCCTTCAACGCCAAGGACTTCGCCCAGGCGGCGGCCAAGTTCGAGGCGGCGGTCGCCGCGTCGCCGACCGTGGCGCCGCTCTACGTCAACCTGGCGCTGGCCTACTTCCAGCTCAAGCGGCCGGCCGAGGCGGTCGGCGCGCTCGAGAAGGCAGCCTCGCTCGCCCCCGGCGACGCCTCGATCCAGTTCCAGCTCGGCAGCGCCTACGTCGACACCCAGGACTACGACAAGGCGGTGGCGGCGCTGCAGAAGGGCCTGGCGGCCAAGCCGGACCTCGCCAGGGACGGGTTGGCGGCCGAGGCGACGGCGACGCTCGGGGCGGTGCTCTTCGCGCAGGGCAAGGTGGCCGAGGCCGAGGCGGAGTTCCAGCGGGTGCTGGCCGCCCGGCCGGACTCGGCGGCGGGTCTGCTCGGCATGGGCAAGGTGTATTTCAGCCGCAGCGACGTCGCCAAGGCGCTCGAGCTGTTCGAGCGCGTCGTCAGCGCCCATCCGGGCACGCCCGAGGCGGCCCAGGCGGAGACGTTCGTCAAGGAACTCAAGAAGGGTGACCGGTAATTGAGGAGGCAGTCGTGATGAAGCACATCGGCGCCGTGTGCGCGGCCCTCGCGCTCGCGTTCGGCATCACCGTCCTGGCCCAGAAGGGTGGCGGCGACGAGACCGGCCCCTACGAACTGGTCGCCGGCTGGCCACAGAACTACTGCGGCGCCGGTCACGTCATCGGATCGACCGGCGGCATCTGGGCGGAGAGCCCCGACCGCGTCTACATCTTCAACCGCGGCTGTCTGCCGGAGATCAAGGACGATCGCGGCCCGGCCAACAGCTTCATCCCGTCGCGCAACGCCTCGGGCTACGACCTGTCGCAGAAGGACCCCGCCCGCCATCCGCGCTGGGACCACGTCTTCAACGTCGTCGACCGCAACGGCAAGCTCATCGAGTCGTGGGATCAGCACAACAAGATGTTCGTGCGGCCGCACCGCGTGCTGGTCAGCCCCTACGATCCCGAGCGGCACGTCTGGCTGGTCGACGACGGCGCGCACGCCGTCTACAAGTTCACCCGCGACGGCAAGAAGCTGGTGATGACGGTCGGCACGCCGATGCAGCCCGGCCACGACGCCACCCACTTCAACCGGCCGACCGAGGTGGCGTGGCTGCCCGACGGCACCTTCTTCGTCAGCGACGGCTACGTGAACACCCGCGTCGCCAAGTTCGACAAGAACGGCAAGTTCCTGCTCGAGTGGGGCCAGAAGGGCAACGAGCCGAACGAGACCCGGCCCGGCTACATGAACACGGTGCACGCCATCGCCGTCGACAAGAACAAGCGCGTCTACGTCAGCGATCGCGCCAACTCGCGCATCCAGGTGTTCGACGAGAACGGCAAGTTCCTCGACGTCTGGCCCAACGTCCGCCGGCCCTACTCGTTCCTCCTCACCGAGGACCAGCACCTGTGGGTGGCCGACGGCATCACCCAGAAGTTCACCAAGTTCGACCTCAACGGCAAGCTGCTCTACTCGTGGGGCACCTTCGGGTCGTTCCCGGGCGGCTTCTGGGGCGTTCACCAGTTCTCCACCGACAGCGAGGGCAACCTCTACACCGCCGACGTCCACGTCGGCCGGCCGCAGAAGTTCCGCCCGAAGCCGGGCGCCAATCGCGAACACCTGATGGGCCCGTACAGCAAGGGCACGAACTGATCGACTGACACCACCCGATCGGGAGTCGCGGCACCGACCGCGACGCCGACGGGCGTGGGGGCGGCGGCGTGTGCAACCGGGCAGCCGCGCCGCTGCCTCCCACGTCCGCGTCGCCTGCCCGTGCCCGCGCCGCCAGGAGTGCCACGGATGCGCACACAGCTCGGCTTGTCGGGCCTCGCCGCCGTGGCGGCACTCGCGGTCGCCGCGTGCGCGCCGCCCGCCCCGCCGACCGACGCGGGCGCCCCTGCGGCCTCGCCAGCCGCGACGCCTGCCCCGCAGGAACGCGGCGGGCAGGAGGAGTTCGGCCCTTACGAACCGGTGCCGAACTGGCCGCAGCCACTGCCCGACGGGCCCGACGGGGTGAGCCACGACGGCTGGACGTGGGGCTCGGTCGGCGCGGTGTTCGCCGAGAGTCCCGACCGGATCTGGATCGCCCAGCGCGGCGAACTGCCGCTGCCGCCCGGGGCCAGGCCGTGGACGCCGTACTCGATGCTGTCGCCGTCGCGCGGCAACGCGACCGGCAACGACGACGGGCGCGGCGCCACCTGCGAGCCGGTCGCCCGGCGCGGCTGGGAGCGCCGCTACCACCACGTCATCTTCGTCGTCGATCGCGACGGCAGGATGGTCCAGTGGTGGCCGCAGCACGACGCGCTCTTCGCCGCCCCGTGCGGGCGCGGCCCGCACAAGATCAAGATGAGCCCGTACGACCCCGAGAAGCACGTCTGGGTGTTCGACGACCAGCTCCACGTCGTCCACAAGTTCACCTACGACGGCAAGCTGGTGCTGACGCTCGGCACCAAGGGCCAGCGCGGCCGCGACGCCGGGCGCCTCTTCGACCGGCCCACCGACATCGCCTGGCTGCCCGACGGCACCTTCTTCGTCACCGACGGCTACGGCGGCACCCGCGTCGCCAAGTTCGACAAGGACGGGGCGTTCCTCATGGACTGGGGCACCGCGCCGAAGGATCCCGGCAATCCCGGGCCGAACGAGTTCAACACCGTCCACAGCATCGCCATCAGCGCCGATCGGCGGCTGTTCGTCGTCGACCGCGGCCACCGGCGGATTCAGGTGTTCGACGAGCACGGCACCTTCCTGGACATGTGGACGACCGGCGTCCGGTCGTCGCCCTACGCGCACTTCATCTCGACCGACCAGTTCCTGTGGGTCGCCGACGGCGGCACGATGCGGATGCTGAAGTACGACCTCGACGGCCGCTATCTCTACGGGTGGGGCGGCCCGGGCGGCCAGCCCGGGCAGTTCAACGGCCCGCACTCGCTGACCGTGGATCAGGAAGGCAATCTCTACACCGCCGAAGTGTTCGGCGGCCGGGTACAGAAGTTCCGGCCGAAGCCGGGAGCCGATCCGGCGAAGGTCATGGGGCAGGAGCCGCGTTACCGCGCCGGGTCGTAGGCGCCCGACGGAGGATCAGATGACGATGCGATTGTTCGGGGCCGTGGGCCTCGCCGCGGGCCTGGCCGCCGCCGCCGCGTGCAACTCGGGCATCGAGGCCCAGCCCGGCGCCTCGCCGGCCTACAAGCTCGGCACCTTCGAACGGGCCAACCGGGTCTACGTCGGCCTGGTGCTCCGCGACACGCAGGTGGTCGACATCGCCGCCGCCAACGCCGCCTACGAGGCCAACACCGCCTCGGCGCCGAAGTTGACGCCGCCGGCCGACATGAAGGCGCTCATCGCCGGCTACGAGGGCGAGTGGAAGGCGCGGCTGGCCGCCATCGCCCGCGACGTCGCCGCGGCGCGCTCGGCCCCACCCTACGTCACCGACGTCGGGCAGCTGCGCGTCCACCCGCCGGTCCGCCCGTCGCTCATCCTCAACGCCGGCGGCAACTACGTCGAGCACACCGCCGGCATCGCCGCCCAGCAGCAGCGCGCCGGCGCCGCCGCGGCGCCGACCTCGCCGGCCCAGTCGGCCCCGGGGATCTGGGACCGCGCCGCCAACGACACCCGCGACAACCCCTACCTCTTCCAGAAGTCGGCCACCGTCGTCACCGGGCCGTTCGACCCGATCGTGATGCCGCGCGGACGGACCAACATCGACTTCGAGTGCGAGTTCGCGGTGGTCATCGGCACGCCGGCCAAGTACGTCGCGGTGGCCGACGCCGCCCGCCACATCTTCGGCTACACCGTCGAGATCGACGTCTCGGACCGCGGCGGCCGCGGCGACCGCAAGATGGGCGGCAGCGACTGGCTGGTCGGCAAGAACCACGACACCTTCGGGCCGCTCGGTCCCTACATCGTGCCGAAGGAGTTCGTGGCCGACCCGATGAACATCCGCCATACCTTCACCCTCAACGACCAGGTGATGCAGGATTCCAACACCAGCCGGATGAGCCACAACATCCACGAGCTGCTGTCCTACGCCTCGAACATCCTGACCCTCAACCCCGGCGACGTCATCGCCGGCGGCAGCCCGGCCGGCACCAACATCGAACGGGCCGAGCCGCGCTGGATGCGGGCCGGCGACACCGCCGTCTGCGCCATCGAGGGCATCGGCACGCAGCGCCACGCCGTGGTCGCGGAGGGCGCGTCCAGCCGCTGATCCGGCGGCTTGACACCCCGCGAAAAGGGGACGTAACGTGCCGGACAGTCGGAAAGCCGCGATGCGACTGGCCCGCCGCGACTGGCGCCCGCAACCGCTCGTCCTCGCCATCGTCGCCACCATCGGCGCCGCCGGCCTGGTGTTCTACCTGCAGCAGCGGGCGATGAGCGCGCTGCAGTCCCAGAACGAGGTGATCGTCCGGCAGCTGGCCGAACGCACCGCGACCGACATCGCCGTCGAGCTGCGGCGGACGCTCGACGGGCCGATCTTCGACACCCTGGCGGCGGTCAACCATCCGGAGCTGCGCGCCGGCCGCCTCGACCTGGTGGCGCAGCAGTTCGCCCGCGGTCTGGACGCCTACCCCCACGTCGAGCGGTTCCTCACCTGGCGGGCGCCCGAGCCCGGCGAGGCACCGGCCGACGTGCTCTTCTACGGGCGAAGCGGCGAGTTCGTCCGCGATCCCGGATTGAGCGAGGCGGTTCTCGAGCTGGCCGGCCGCTACGCCTCGACCCAGCAGATCTACATCGCCGCCGAGGGCATCGGCCCCGACGCCCGCCAGGTGTTCCTGCGGCTGTTCTGGACCGACGCCCGCCGGGTCGAGTACTTCGCCGTGCTCGGCTTCGTGGTCGAACCGGCGAGCATGCGTGAGCGGCTGTTCGCCGGCCGCCAGGGCCGCGCCTTCGACGAGGTGCTGCTGCGGCGCGGCGGCGACGTCCCGCTCATGGCGCGGATCACCGACGAGCGCGGCATCCCGGTCTACGGCCGACTGCCCGGGGACGTCGAGGCGGCGCACCTGACGTTCCCGATGCTGTTCTATCCCGACGAGGACATCCGCTCACGCCTTGCTGCCGGCGTCGCGGCCCGGCCGTGGACCATCGAGGTCGGCGCGCCGGCGTTCGCGCTGGAGTTCGCCGGCGCCGGGCAGCGCTACTGGCCGACCGGCCTGTCGATGCTGCTGATGCTGGCGGCCCTGGCCCTCACCGTGCAGGCGCACCGCCGCTCGGCGGAACTGGCGCGGATGCAGACCGACTTCGTGGCCCATGTCTCGCACCAGTTGAAGACGCCGCTGTCGCTGCTCAGCGCCGCCACCGAGACGCTGCAGATGGACCGCATCCACTCGCCGGAGAAGCTGGCGGCGTATCTCGACACCATTCGCGCCGAGGCCGGCCGGCTGACCGCGCTGGTGCAGCGGGTGCTGGAATTCTCGCGCGTCCAGCAGCGCCGCGCCTACGAGTTCGAACAGGTCGATCTCGGCGCCCTGGTCCGCGAGACCGTGGCCGCCTTCGCCCACGGCCTGGCCGGACGTCCGGGGCGGTTCGAGGTCGTGGCGTCGGGCCCGGGGCCCTTCGTCCGTGCCGATCCCGCTGCGCTCGAACAAGTGGTCGCCAACCTGCTCGACAACGCCGTCAAGTACTCGCCGGCCGAGGCGCCGGTGACCGTGACGGTGCGCGCCGAGCGGTTGACCGCGGTGGTCGAGGTCACCGACCGCGGCGTCGGCATTCCCGCCGCCGAGCAGGCACGCATCTTCGAGCGCTTCTACCGCGCGCCCGGCGCCGCCCACCGCCAGGGCTTCGGCCTCGGCCTGCCGATCGTTCGCGAGCTGGTGCACGGCCACGGCGGCCGCGTCGAGGTGACCAGCGCGCCTGGCGCCGGCAGCACCTTCCGGGTCAGCCTGCAGTGCATCACCGGCCCGGCCAACTCCGAGGCCGCACCGGTCGGCCAGCCGGAGGCCGTGTCGTGACCGCCTCGCCGCCGCGCGCCGAGGACGTCCGCCACATCCTGGTCGTCGAGGACGAGCCGCAGATGCGGGCGATGCTCGCCGACAACCTCGAGTTCGAGGGCTACCGCGTCACCGCCGTGGCCAGCGGCGAGGAGGCGCTGACGGCGATCGGCAGCCAGCAGTTCGCCCTGCTGCTGGTCGACATGATGCTCCCGGGGATGAGCGGCTTCGACGTCTGCCAGGCGCTGCGCGCCCGCGGCAACCACGTGCCGATCATCGTGCTCACCGCGCTCACCGAGGAGCGCGACCGGGTCCGCGGCCTCGACGTCGGCGCCGACGACTACGTCAGCAAGCCGTTCAGCGTCCGCGAGCTGCTCGCCCGGGTGCGCGCCCAGGTGCGGCGCGACGACTGGCACTCGCCCGGCGGCGAGCAGTTCTCGCTCGGCGACGTCGTGGTCCGGCCGCGGCAACGGCTGGTGCTGCGCAAGGGCCGGCGGGTGCCGCTGTCGGCGCGCGAGTTCGAGCTGCTGCGCTACCTCTTCGCGCACCGCAACGAGGTGGTCAGCCGCGAGCAGCTGCTGCGCGACGTCTGGGGCTACAGCCAGCTCTCGGTGACCCGCACCGTCGACAACTACGTGGCCAAGCTGCGCATGCACATCGAGCCGAAGCCGCACGACCCGCGCTACATCATCACGGTGCACGGCTCGGGGTACCAGCTGCTCGCCTGAGGGTCGCGGTGCACTGACGAGCCGACGGTGCGTCCCTCGTGGCTCACGCTTCGGTCCGGGCTGCCAGGAAGGCACGACCCTTCGGCTGGAACAGTCCGGCAAAGCGCCCGGTCCTCAGATTTCGCCCCGACGGACACACCGCCGGCTCGTCACAGATTCCGCACCTGCACGGGCTACCTTGCGGCGAGCCGGCGCATCAGCCGCGCGAAGTCGTCGGGCAGCGGGGCGTCGACGGCGATCGCCGTGCCGGTCAGCGGATGCGGAAACGCCAGGCGCCAGGCGTGCAGCATCTGGCGCGGGGCGGCGGTGGCGGCGTCGCCGCCGTAGACGCGATCGCCCAGCACCGGATGCCCCAGCCGCTGCAGGTGCAGGCGGATCTGGTGCTGGCGGCCGGTGTCGAGCGTCAGCTCGACCAGCGCCGCCCGATCGCCGAACCGCTCCCGCACGTGGTAGTGGGTGACCGCGTCGCGCGCCGCGTCCCCGCCCCGCGCCATGCGGCGTCGTCCCGAGACGTAGGCGTCGGCGATCGGCGCATCGATGGTCCCGCGCGGCGGCGTCGGCACGCCGCGGACCAGCGCCAGGTACTGGCGGTGGAAGCGGTGGGCGCTGAACAGGGCGCGGCCAGCCGCGTGGGCCTCCGCCGACAGCGCGACGGCGAGGGCGCCGGACGTCTCCCGGTCGAGGCGGTGCAGGGCGCCGACGTAGCCGGGGGCGCCGCGCCGGTGGACCATGTAGTCGCGGACGCGGGCGAGCACGGTGTCCTCGGTGCGGCCGGGATGCGCCGGGACACTCAGCAGGCCCGCCGGCTTGTCGACGACCAGGACGTGGTCGTCCTCGAAGAGGAGGGGCAGGCTCGACCGGGCGATGCGCGCCGCCGGCCGGTTGAGATCGAGCACCACGGCGTCGGTGGCCCCGACCGTCGCCGCCGGGTCGCGTTCCGGGCGGCCCGCGACCGTCACCTGGCCCTTCTCGATGGCGGCGCGCAGCCGGGTCCACGACAGCGCCGGGTGGTCGCGGCGGAGCCGGCGGTCGAGGCGTTCGCGGGACGGGGACGTCAGAACGGCCCGACTATAATTCATCGATCCGGAGGCAGCCATGTCCAGCGCGGCGACGACGTCCATCTGCTACTACGACGGCCAGTGGGGTGAGGGCCCGGTGCCGTTGATGACCTCGGACACCAACGCGGCGTGGCTGGCCAACGCGGTGTTCGACGGCGCCCGCTCGTTCGAAGGGGTCGCCCCGGACCTCGACCTGCACTGCCAGCGGGCCATCCGCTCGGCGGAAGGGCTGCACATGCGGCCGCCCGTGACCGCCGAGCGCATCGAGGCGCTGGCCCGCGAGGGCATCGCCCGCTTCCCGGCCGACACGCCGCTCTACATCCGGCCGATGTTCTGGGCCGAGAGCGGCCTGGTGCTGCCCGATCCGGCGTCGACGCGCTTCGCGCTGGTGATCACCAGGATGAGCCTGCCCGACCCGGCCAAGGGCTTCACGGCGTGCCTGTCGACCTACCGTCGCCCGAGCCCCGAACAGGCGCCGACCCACGCCAAGGCGGCGTGCCTCTACCCGCTGGCCGGGCTGGCGATCGCCGAGGCCCGCGCCCGCGGCTTCGACAACGCCGTGATGTGCGATCCGATCGGCCACGTCGCGGAGCTGACGGCGCAGAACGTGATGTTCGCGACGGACGGCGTCGTGCACACGCCGATCCCCAACGGCACCTTCCTGAACGGCATCACCCGGCAGCGGGTCATCGGCCTGTTGCGCGACGCCGGCGTCACCGTGGTGGAGCGCACCGTGAAGCCGGCCGAGCTGGCCGCGGCCGACGAGATCTTCTCGACCGGCAATCACGGCAAGGTGGTGCCGTGCCTGCGCTACGAGTCGCGGGAGCTCGAGCCCGGTCCGCTCTATCAGCGGGCGCGCGAGCTCTACTGGGCCTTCGCCCACAGCCGCGCCACGACCGCGGCCAGCCGCTGAGCCGGATCCGTCCCACATGCCCCCCGCCGATCCCGGCCGGCGCCTCGCCGCCGGCGACCGCCTGCTCCAATACGAGGTGCTGGAGCTGCTCGGGGCCGGTGGCATGGGCGAGGTCTACCGCGCCCGCGACGTGCGGCTCGACCGCGAGGTCGCCGTCAAGGTGCTGCCGGCCAGGGTCGCCGACGATCCGGCCGTGCAGGCCCGCTTCGAGCGCGAGGCGCGCGCCGTGGCGACGCTGTCGCACCCCGGCATCGTCACGATCTACGAGTTCGCACGCGCCGGCGACCGCCAGCTGGTGGCCATGGAGCTGCTGCGCGGCGAGACGCTGCGGCAGCGGCTCGATCGCGAGCGCCTGCCCTGGGCCGACGCCGTCCAGCTGGCGGCCCAGATGGCCGACGCGCTCGCCGCCGCCCACGACGCGGCACTCGTCCATCGCGACCTCAAGCCCGAGAACGCGTTCCTGACCCGCAGCGGCGCGGTGAAGATCCTCGACTTCGGACTGGCGACGGGCCGGCCCGGCGGCGCGGCCGCGACGGCGTCGATCGCCGAGACGCTGTCGCGGGGGTCCGGGGCGCTCGGCTTCGCCGGCACCCTCGGCTACTCGGCCCCCGAGCAGCTGCGTGGCGAACCGGTCGACGGGCGCGCCGATCTGTTCGCGCTCGGCTGCATCCTCTACGAGCTGCTCGCCGGCCGCCGGGCCTTCACCGGCGCGACCCCGGCCGACGTCGCGGCGTCGGTGCTGGCTCGCGAGCCGGCGCCGCTCGTCGCCGTCGGCGCCGACGTGCCGCCGGGCCTCGAGGGCCTGGTGTTCCGCTGCCTCCGCAAGCAGCCGGCCGACCGCCTCGACACCGCCCGCGCGCTGGCGGCGCGGCTCCGCGAGGTCAGCCGTGTCCCGGCCGGCGCCGCGTCCGGGGCACGGGCGCCGAGCGGTCCCCGACCGCCGTCCACCACCCACTTCGATCTGCTGGTCGTCGGCAGCGGGCCGGCCGGCCAGCGCGGCGCCATCGCCGCCGCCAAGGCCGGCAAGCGCGTCGTCGTCGTCGACCGCCGGGCGATGATCGGCGGCGCCTCGCTGCACCGCGCCACCATTCCCAGCAAGACCCTGCGCGAGCTGGTGGCGCATCTCGCCGGCCTGCAGCAGCGCCCGTTCTTCGGCCGCGAGCTCGGCGCCGGCGACGGGTCGTTCCCCGAACTCGCCTGGCAGGTGCGGCGGGTGATCGAGCGCGAGCAGCTGGTGATCGAAGGCCAGCTGGCCCGCAACGGCGTCACGCTGGCCGACGGCCGGGCGCGGCTCGCCGGCCCGCACGAGGTCGTGGTGACCAACGACCACCACGACTACGTGCTCACCGCCGATCACCTGCTCGTCGCCACCGGCTCGTCGGCGGCCCCGGCGCCGCACCTGGTCCCCGACGGCCAGCGGGTCTTCGACACCGACGCGCTGCCGGCCCTCGACCAGATCCCGCGCGAGCTCGTCGTCGTCGGCGCCAGTGTCATCGGCCTCGAGTACGCCTCGATGGTGGCGGCGCTCAACCGCCGCGTCACCATCGTCGACCAGCGTCCGGTGGTGATGGAGTTCGCCGACACCGAGATCGTCGAAGCGCTGTTCTACCAGCTGCGGCGGCGCGGCGCGGTGTTCCGGCTCGGCGACCAGGTGACCGGCGTCGGTCGCGACGGCCGCGACCAGGTGGTCGCCACCCTGGCCAGCGGCCGGAGCGTGCACGGCGACGTGCTCGTCTCGGCGGTCGGCCGTCAGGCCAACACCCGCGACCTCGGGCTCGAGCACGTCGGTCTGACCACCGACGAGCGCGGCCGGCTGCAGGTGAACGCCGACTTCCAGACCGCCGTGCCGCACATCTACGCCGCCGGCGACGTCGTCGGGTTCCCGGCCCTGGCCTCCACCTCGATGGAGCAGGGCCGGCGCGCCGTGGCGCACATGTTCGGCCTGCCCGGCGCCCGCGTCGAGGCGCCGTTGCCCTACGGCATCTACACCATCCCCGAGATCTCGATGGTCGGCCGCACCGAGCAGCAGTTGACGGCCGCCGGTGTGCGCTACGAGGTCGGCGCCGCGCGCTACGAGGATCTCGCCAAGGGCCAGATGATCGGCGACGACGCCGGCTTTCTGAAGGTGCTCTTCGATCCCGGCACGCTGCGCGTCCTCGGCGTGCACATTCTCGGCAGCGGCGCCGCCGAGCTGATCCACGTCGCCCAGTCGCTGATGGCCGCCGGCGGCACCCTCGATGTCTGGCGCGACGCCGCCTTCAACCATCCGACGCTGGCCGAGGCCTACAAGGTCGCCGCCTTGAACGGCTTCAACCGCCTCGGCGACGCGGTCGACCGCCAGGACGCTCGGCCGGCCGCGGGGCACGGTCCGCCGGCCGCGGCGGCGTCCTCCAGTCTGCGGGGAGGCGGCGCGTGACCACGCCCGCGCCGCCGTCGCCCCCCGGGCGGCCCGCCGCAGCGGTGACGATCCGCGCGTTGGACGGCGCCGACGCCGAGGGGTTTCGGACCATCCGCCTCGCCGCCCTGCTCGACACGCCCTCAGCCTTCGGGGCCAGCCATCACGAGGAGATCGGCCAGCCGCTGGCGTGGTTCGCGGCCCGGCTGGCGGCCCCCGACAGCGTGATGTTCGGGGCGTTCGTCGACGGCGCGCTGGCGGGAATCGCCGGCGTGGTCCGCGAGCCCGCGGCCAAGGAGCGGCATCGGGCGGCGATCCGTTCCATGTTCGTGGCCCCGGCGTATCGCGGACGCGGTCTGGCGGCGGCGCTCCTGGCCCGCGCCCTGGAGGCCGCCGACGCCATGCCGGGCGTGTGGCAGGTGGTGCTCACCGTCACGCGCGGCAACACGCCGGCGGTGCGGCTCTACGAGGCGCACGGCTTCACCGCCTACGGCGTGCTGCCGGCCTCTCTGCACGTCGACGGGCGCTACTACGACGACGTGCTGATGATCAGGGTGCGCCGCGATGCCCGTGCGCCGGCGCCGGGCCGGCCCTGAGCCGCGAGCCGACCTCGAGCCGAGGCGCGGCCGCGAACCACCGGCAGCCGCTGACCGCAGCGCAACCGGCCGCGGGAGTTTCCGCCTCCACCCTGGAGCTTCCCCTGGCACGCCGCCCGGCGCCGCCGCGCGGTGCCCGTCCGCCGCGCGTTCCGGCGCCCGGCGTCGTGGTACGGACCTTGCGCATCCGACCGCAGCGATGCCGGGGAAACGGAGTGGAGCGATGCGGATTGGGATGCGCGTCAGGGCGGCGGGCGCCCTGCTCACCGTGGTGGCATTCGCGGCTGGTGTCGGCTTGGCGGCGCAGGCGCGCGACCGGGATCGGCGTCCGCCCGAGCGCCCGCAACCACGGGCCGAGCCGCGCCCGGCCCCTCGTCCGGTTCCGCCCCGACCGTCCAGGCGCGGCACGTTCGTCTTCATCGGCGGGTACTTCTACGACCCCTTCTTCGGGCCCTACCCGTGGTGGCCGCGCGGCGCCTATCCGCCCTGGTACTACCCGGTCTACGACCAACACGCCGAATTGCGCGTCGCCTGCACCCCGCGCCATGCCGCCGTCTACGTGGACGGCTTCTACGCCGGCGTCGTCGACGACTTCGACGGGGTGTTCCAGCGTCTCGCCCTGCCGGCCGGCGGCCATCGCATCGCGCTGTACCTCGAGGGCTACGTCACCGAGACGTTCAGCGTCTACCTGCGACCGCACTCGACCTTCACGCTGCGCCACACCATGCTGCGGCTGCCGGCGGGCAGCGTGAGCGAACACCCCGCCGTGGCGGCGCCGGTGCCGCCGCCCCCCGACGGCACCTACGCGCCGCCGCGCGGCACGCCGCCGGTGGTCCAGACGCCGGCCCCGCCCACCGCCACCGGCGAGCCGGGGACCCTCGAACTGCGGGTCCAGCCGACCACCGCTGCCGTGACCATCGACGGGGTGGCCTGGCTCAGCTCCGATCCCGGGCTCTTCGTCGTGGACGTGCCCGCCGGGCGCCATCACGTCGAGGTGTCGGCGCCCGGCTACCGCACCTTCACCGCCGACGTCGACGTTGCGGTCGGGGCGGCGACGCCGCTCAACGTCAGCCTGGTGCGGGCGGCGCCGCGATGACGCTCGCCGCCCGCGTCCGCCGCGACGTGGCCGAGCAGCGCCGCCGCTGGCGCTACCGCGTCCACCGCGGCCGGGTGCGCTTCGACCGGGACGTGCACGAGGCGCATCGCCGTTTGAAGCAGCGGGTGCCGGCGTACCTGCGCGACGCCAACGTCCTGAGCCTGGTCACCGCCCCGGTGATCTACTCGCTGCTGGTGCCGCTGGCGCTCCTCGATCTGTGGGTCACGGCTTTCCAGTGGGTGTGCTTCCCGATCTACGGCATCGCCCGCGTCCGTCGCCGCCGCTACTTTCCCCTCGATCGGCACCGGCTCGACTACCTGAACGCCATCGAGAAGGCCAACTGCACGTTCTGCACCTACGCCAACGGCCTCATCGCCTACGTGCGGGAGGTGGCGGCCCGCACCGAGCAGTACTGGTGCCCGATCCGCCACGCCCAGGCGGTCACCGCGCCGCATCCGCGCTACCGGCGGTTCTTCGAGTACGGCGACGGCGCGGCCTATCACGGCGAGCTGGCGGCGATGCGCCGGGAGCTCAGCCCGCCGCGTCGCCGTCGGCCGCCTACTCGGCGACGACCGCGATGACTTCGATCTCGATGAGGAACGCCGGGTTGGCCAGCCGCGAGACCTCGACCAGCGTGCTCGCCGGCAGCTCGCCCGTGAAGTACTTCGCCCGCACCTCGCGGATCACCTGCACCTGGCTGGCGTCGCGCATGTAGTAGGTGGTCTTGACCACGTCGGCGAACGACGCCCCGGCGGCCTTGAGCGCGGTGTCGAGATTGGCGAACACCTGGCGGGTCTGCGCCGCCAGGTCGCCGTCGCCGACGACTTGGCCCTTGGCGTCGAGCGCCACCTGCCCGGCGACGTAGATGGTGCGGCCGCCGCGTGCCGACACCACGTGCGAGTAGCCGGTCGGCGTCGACAGCCCCGGCGGGTTCATCCGCTGAATCACCGCTCGTCCTCCCTGCGCGTTGCCGGTGATGGTCCACGCCCCCGCCAGGACCGCACCGACCATCGCCGCCGTCACTGCCACTCCCGCCATCGTCCGGGTCATCGTCGCCTCCACGGCTGGTCGTCGCCCGCGTCAGACGACGCGGCGCGGCAGGTGCCCGCCCAGGTGCATGGTCAGGTCGTAGACCGACGCCCCGCACGCCGCCGCCACGTCCTCGGGGCGCGATCCGGGCGTCCAGTCGAAACAGGTCGCGATGTCGCCGACACCGACCGGCGGCTCGGCACCCGGGCCGAGATCGACGATCGTGTGCGACGCCGACACCGAGGCCACCACCGGGTAGCGGCGGCCGCCGATGGCCACCGTCGCGCCCTTCGCCGCGAGGCGCGGCCAGCCGTCGGCGTGGCCGACCGGCACGGTGGCCACCCAGGTGTCCTCGGTGGCCATGAACGCCCGGCTGTAACCGGCGCTGGTGCCGGCGGCGAGCTTCTTCACATACGCCACCCGGGCGCGCAGCGCCACCGCCGGCCGCAGCTCGAGCCGGCCCTGGCCGGCAAACGCCGCCTCGGGATAGAGGCCCCACAGCGCCATGCCCGGGCGCACCATCTCGAGCATCGCGTCGGGATGCTGGAAGAGCGTGTAGGTCGACGCCGCGTGCCGGCGCCCGAGGTCGAGGCCGTCGGCGCGGAGGCGGGCGGTGAGCGTCTCGAAGCGTCGCAGCTGCTCGCGGTCGAACGCCAGGTCCTCGGTGAAGGTCATCATCACGCCGTCGAGGCGGACGCCGCGGCGCGCCGCCAGGTCGCGGATGAGCGGTTCGGCCCGGTCGTGGGGCACGCCGACGCGGCCGATGCCGGTGTCGACGCAGACGTGGATGGGCACCGCCGATCCGGTCCGGGTCGCCGCCTGCTCCAGCGCGTCGCCGACCGCGGTGTAGACCATCGGCGTGATCCGGCGCCGCTGCAGATCGAGGATCTCGCTGCGGCCGATCGGCCCCATGAGCAGCACCGGCTTGGCCACGCCGGCGTCGCGCAGCGACTCGGCTTCCTGCCGCTTCACCACGGCGAAGCCGGCCACCTCGCGGGCCGGCTCGAGCAGCCGGGCCACGGTGGTCACGCCCAGCCCGTAGCCGTTGTTCTTGACGACGGCCAGGACCGGCTGCCCGGCGACGCGGGCGACTTCGCGGAGATTGTGCGCGAGGTGCGCGGCGTGCACCTCGACCCACGGATCGAAGCCGGACGGAGCCGGCTCGGGCGTCGGCGTCTGGCCGGCGGCGAGCGATCCGGCCGCAGCACCGGCCACGGCCGAGGTGAGCAGATCACGGCGGGTGAGCCGCACGGCGCGACTATACCGCCGATCGACGGCGTCGGTCAGGCGGCCTGCGGCCGACGGGCGTAAAGCAGGATCGACGCCGTCCCGACCAGGGCCAGGAAGACGATGAGCGCCGCCACCCAGGGCGCCAGGCGCCCGGCGGCGTAGAGGATCGTCAGGCTGACCGCCACGCACGACCACATCGACACCAGCGCGCTGGCCGCCGCCTTCCGCGACATGCCGCGCCCCTCGTCGAGCACCTTCATGTAGGGCGCAAACAGCGGGATGCGCAGCAGCCGGTCCTCGAGCCACGGGCAGCTGCGGGCGAAGCAGTAGGAGGCGATGATCAGGAAGATGGTGGTCGGCAGGCCGGGCACGAACACGCCCAGCCAGCCCATGCCCGCCGAGGCGACGCCGACACCGGCGAATGCCCACCGCCGCGGGTCGCGGACCCAGGACACGGCTTGGCGATCGACCGGGCAGGCGTTCTCCATGAGGGGCCCGGTCATTGTGTCGCGCCGCGGCGCCGGAGGGCAACCCCGAAGGGCGGAGCGGGCGCGGTGCGCGGCCGGGTCAGCGGTCGGTGGCCAGCGCGGCGCCGAACGCGCTGGCCGCCTCACGGATCCGGGCGACGTTGGCCGGGCCCATGCGCAGCAGGTGGCGCTGCAGGGGCGGCAGGGCCTGGAGCTCGGGATTCGCGTAGCCGTACCCCGAGACGCGGCGCACCACGGCGAGTTCTTCCGGCGTGTCCGGCGTCCCGGCGACGAAGGCCGCCGCCCGCTGCACGGCGTCGCGGACGCTGCCGCGGTGGCCCTGCCGGGTCCACGCCTCGGTGAGGCGGGGCTCGATGGTGCGAAACGCCTCGGCGAGCCGGGCGGGCTCGACGCTGGCGACGGCGGCGGCGACGGCGTCGTAGCGGGCGTAGCTGGCCGGGGCGATCACCGTCGTGCCGCGTCGGGTGGCCACGGCGAAGCCCGGCCCCGGCCTGAGTGGCGCCAGGTCGCGCGCCGGCGACTGGCCCTGGGCCATGCGATCGATCGCGGTGGCCAGACTGCCGAGCAGGTCGTCGGTGGCCAGCCAGGCGAGCAGCTGCGGATGACTGCTCAGGCCCGAGAGGAGCGTGCGCAGGAACGGGTCCATCTCGTCCAATGGCGGCAGCACCACCGCCGGGGGCGGCGGCGCCGCGACCGGCTCTGCCGGCGGGGCGGCAGCCACGACCGGTGCCGGCGGCGCCGGCCGGTTGCGCTGCCAGAAGTACCAGCCCAGTCCGCCGACGACGGCGATGGCCACCACGGCGACGACCAGCGGGGTCCGGGATCGCCGCGTCGTGTCGGAGTAGCGCGCCGTCGAGTCGGTCTCGCGCTCCGGGTCGATCGGCAGATCGTCGAGCTGCGCCATGGAACACCCCCTGAGCCGAGCCTGTCAGATTCGACGAAGGCCGCGCAAGCGCGGCCGGGCGAGCCCCGAAGGCTAGCGGACCTGCCGGGCGCGGCGGGCGGTTTCGAGATTCTCGGCCGCGTCGGCCAAGTCCGGCGCGAGGCGCAGCGCGGTCTCGAACTGGGCGATCGCCTGGTCGAAGTGCCCCTGCGAGCCCAGCGCGATGCCCAGGTTGTTGTGCGCTTCGGCGTAGCCCGGGCGGGCGGCGATGGCGGCCGTGAAGGCGGCGACGGCCTCGTCGAGGCGATCGTCTTCGAGCATGAAGACGCCCAGGTCGTAGTGGGCCTCGGCATCGGCCGGGGTCAGCTCGACGGCGCGGCGCAGGTGGGTCAGCCCCTGGTCACGCCGGCCGAGTCCGGCCAGCGCGTTGCCCAGGTTCCGGTGGGCCCGCGCCGAGGTCGGATCGACGGTGACGGCGCGTTCGAACGCCGCGGCCGCCTCGGCGAGCCGGCCCTGTTCGGCGAGCGCCGTCCCGAGGTTGTTGTGCGCGCCGACCGAGTCGGGTTCACCGGCCGAGGCGAGGCGGAAGTGCGCGGCGGCTTCCTCGCGGCGGTCGGCCGCCAGCAGGGCGTTGGCGAGGTTGAAGTGCAGGTCGGGATAGTCGTCACGCAGGCGCAGGCCGTCGCGATAGAGCGCGATGGCCTCGTCGAGACGGCCCATCGCCTTGAGCGTCACCCCGAGGTTGTTCACTGCCGGCACGTAGTCGGGCGCGATCTCGAGCGCGCGCCGGTAGCGCGCCGCCGCCTCCTCGAGCCGGCCGTCGTCGTGCAGCGCCGCGCCGAGATTCACCTCGGTGATGGCCCGCGCCCGCGCCGCCGCGGCCACCGGCCACCAGCACGGCACGGCGACCGCGACCGCGACGCCCGCGACCCGGGCCCGCTCGGGCCACGACCAGCCGCGCCAGTGGTCGGCGAGCCGGACCAGCGCCGCGGCGGCGAACACCACCAGCACCGGGACCAGCGGGAAGCGGTAGCGCGCAAAGACGTAGAAGGCCAGCGTCGTCGCCGCAACGGTGGCGATGACGGCGTGGAACACCCACAGCCGCCGCCGCTCGGGCCAGGTGAACCAGAGCCCGAGCACCGCCAGCGGCACCAGGACGCCGAAGTGGGCGACCGGGCCGAGGATCCGCAGCGGCCACGACCACTCGGCGTGCGACTCCTGGGCCTCGGTGTCGATCATCTCGGTGGCGCTGACCAGCAGCCACGCCTTGCGGGCCTGCAGGAGGAGCCACCGCCCCGGTTCGGCGGCGATGAAGGCCAGCGCCCGCCGCGTCCAGTGGCGCGAGACCTCGGCCGGCGTGAGCGGTCGGCCCTCGGCCCGTTCGGCCAGTTCGGTGGCGTCGAGCCGCTCGTACTCGGGTGAACCGCGTCCGAAGCGCAGCGCCACGTAGCTGCCGTCGGCGCCGGCGTGGTTGCCGATGTAGAAGTTCGGCCCGAACTGCGACGTGGTCAGGTAGAGCCCGCCGCTCACCGCGTAGTTGCGCGCCGCGACCGGCGCCAGCACGATCGCCACGCCGGCGGCGAACCACGCCAGCGCGGCGCGGCGGCCGAGTCGGCCGCGCGGCGCTCCCCGCCAGATCCAGACGGCGATGACCGCGACGAGCAGCAGGGCGTTCTCGCGGGTCAGGCTGAGCGCGGCGATGACGGCGCCGAGGCCGGCCCACAGGCCGCGGCGGTCGTGGCTGCCGGCGAGCAGCGCGGCCAGCGTCGCCGTCGCGGCCGACACGAAGGCGACGTCGAGCACCGTCTTCTGGATCAGCCCGTCGAAGAAGATCGCCGGCGCGTAGGCGGCCAGCATCAGGCCGGCCACCAGACCCACCCGCGGCGAGAACAGCCGGGCGCCGGCGGCGGCGATGAGCGCCGCCGAGGCGGCGCCGACTGCCGCCTGCACCACGCGGACCGCCATCAGGTCGTGGCCGGCGACGGCGTAGACGACGCCCAGGAAGTACGGATAGAGCGGCGCCTGGTAGAACACGTCGCTGCCGATCCAGTCGCCGGCCGCCAGCCGTGCCGCCCACTGGTCGTAGCCGCGGGCGTCGCCCATCAGCACCGTGAAGAACGGCGTCGCCCGCATCTGCCACAGGTGCCAGGCGCGGAGCGCGAAGGCGAGCCCGGCGACCAGCGCCAGCCAGCGCCACGGCAGGCGGCGCCCGTCGGCCGCCGGCAGCGGCCGATCGCCGATTGGCGGGGGAGCGTGGCGCGAGGCGCCGCGGGCAGGACGTGGAGACACGGCGGACGGCCGCCGTCGATTATGGCCCGGCGCCCGACCCGCCGGCGAACCGCTCAGCGGCGGAACGGCGCCGCCAGCAACCGCAGGAACGAGCGCGGGTAGTCGCGGCGGTGCAGGCCGAGATCGCCGACCTCGCGGTCGCGGGGCAGGAACCAGGTGCCGAAGACCAGATCCCAGACGATGACGGTGTTGCCGTAGTTGGCGTTGGCTTCGCGCGGCTCGCGCGAGTGGTGCCAGCGGTGGGTTTCGGCGCTGCCGACGACGTAGTTGAGGACGCCGTAGCGCAGCGCGATGTTGCAGTGCTGGAAGAAGCCGTTGGCGGCGTAGGACAGGTAGTAGAGCGCCAGCACCCGCGGGTCGACGGCCATCAGCACGAACGGCAGGCTGTCGAGGGCCATCTGGCAGGCCTTCTCGAGTGGGTGGAAGCGGCCGGTGTTGAGCCAGTAGAGCTGATCGACCGAGTGGTGAACGGCGTGGAGGCGCCACAGCGTGTCGGTCTGGTGGGCGGCCCGGTGCAGCCAGTAGCGCAGGAAGTCGACGGCCAGCACCATCAGCACGACCTGCGACCAGAGCGGCCAGCGGTGCGGCCACCACTGCTGGACCGGCCAGTGCAGCGCGCGGGCCGGCTCGACCAGCGCCAGCGTGAAGAGCAGGCTGACCAGCGGCGGGAGGGCCAGCTGGACGACGACCATGAACAGCAGGTCGGTGGCCACCTCCCCGCCGGGCGGCTGCCAGGCGCGGCGGTACGGATAGGCCCGCTCCAGCAGGGTGACCGCCGCCGCGGTCGCCAGGATCGGCAGGTAGGTGCTCAGCACCAGGGAGACGCCGGCGGCCTGGAGCGCCGCGAAGAGCGAGTAGGCGGCGGTCATCGTCGCCGGGTAGATCACCCACGCCGACCAGTGCGGCCGGGCGGTCCCGTCAGCGGGGGGCGGTGTCGGCGTCTCCACGCAGGTGATAGTGCCCGTACACGGCGAGCCACGTCGTGAGGACGAGGTGAAAGAGGGTGGGCAGGGGCGCGTCGAGCCACCAGTGCCCGCGGGCGAGGGTGGCGCCGAGGACCAGCCGCGTCGTCATGACGGTGCCGTAGAGCGCGGCCAGACCGGCCAGCCGGCGGCCGGCGGTCGGCCGCGGCCGGGTCCGTCCCGCCGACACGCCCGCCGCCGCCCACGCCATCGCCGCCGCCAGGCCGAGCTGCGCCGCCAGCAGCGTCGGGTAGGACAGCGCGCCACTCTGCCAGGCGTCGAAGGGCGGCAGCCACGGTGCCACGCCGATCAGGGCCAATGGCTGTGCAGCGACGCGCACCAGAAACAGGCCCAGGAGCCCCCACAGCCAGCGCCCGTGGCCCCCTGGCCGCCGGGGGACACTCATGCCAAGATTGTATGGAGCCGATACCGGGGCGGATCTAGAATGGCCGGGCTTGGGCGTCATACGGGCGCCTTCTGAGTATCGGAGTGTCGGACAGGTCTCATTCGCGCTGAGCAAGGGGGCGAACATGGCAGGTCGGAACGGACGTGTCGCGGTGCTGTCTGGTGCGGTGGGACTGGTGTTCGTCGCGGCCGGCGCCGCCTCGGCCCAGACCGGCGCCCCAACCCCGACGTTCTCGAAGGACATCGCGCCGATCTTCCAGGCCAAGTGCCAGTCGTGCCATCAGCCCGACTCGATCGCGCCGATGTCGCTCGTCACCTACCAGCAGGCGCGGCCGTGGGCCCGGTCGATCAAGGACCGCGTCGCCCGCCGCCAGATGCCGCCCTGGCACATCGACCCGTCGGTCGGCGTGCAGGAATTCAAGAACGACATGTCGCTCAGCGACACGCAGATCGACACCATCGTCCGCTGGGTGGACGGCGGCGCGCCGCAGGGCGATCCGAAGGACCTGCCGCCGGCCAAGCCGCTCGTCACCACCAACGAGTGGCAGGGCGTGATGGACGGCTACGGCCCGCCGGACCTGGTGATCAAGTCCTCGGAGTACACGATGCCGGCGGTCGGCCAGGACGTCTGGTACCGCCCGATGAGCGACATTCCGATCACCGAGCCGCGCTGGGTGCGGATGGTCGAGATCCGGCCCACCAACCTGAAGGCCCGCAAGATCCTGCACCACTCGATCGCTTACCAGCTGCTCAACGGCGACACCGACGCGGTGAACACCGGCACCGCGGTCTTCGGGCTGAGCCCGGCGGCCTCGCGTGACGACCTGGTCAACCGCCGGCCGCAGCTGATGGAGTGGGCGATCGGCAAGGGCTACGACCGCTTCGCCGACGGCACCGGCAAGCTGATCATGCCCGGGCAGAAGCTGTCGTGGGACCAGCACCTCCACGCCGTCGGCGAGGAGATCAAGGGCGGGTCCGAGATTGGCCTGTGGTTCTACCCGAAGGGCGAAGAGCCGAAGAAGCGCAGCTATCTCATCGGCTTCACCGGCCTGCGCCAGCGTGAGTTCCTCGACATCCCGCCGAACTCCATCGCCTACACCGAGGGGTTCACGGTGCTGAAGGAAAACACCATGATCACCAACTTCCAGCCGCACTTCCACCTGCGCGGGAAGGCGATGAAGGTCGAGGCGATCAAGCCGGACGGCGCCCGCGAGATCGTCAGCTACGTCGGCAACTTCAACTTCAACTGGATGACCAACTACATCTACGAGGACGACGCCGCGCCGATCTTCCCGAAGGGCACGATCATCCAGGTCAGCGCGTGGTACGACAACACCGCCGCGAACAAGGACAATCCGGATCCGGAGCAGTGGGTCGGCTACGGCGACCGCACCGTGGACGAGATGGCCCACGCCTGGATGAACGTCGTCTACTACAGCGACGAGGAGATGAAGGCCATCCTCGACGAGCGCAAGGCCAAGGCCGCCCGCACGACCATGGAGCGGGATCGCCAGTAGGCTCGCGGGACAGGTCGACGAGGCGCCGCCTCGTTCGCGCGGTATCGTTTGGCCCGCCCTCCGGGCGGGCGTCTGACTCCGGGGTGGATCGATGTCGGTGTTTCGGTGGACGGCGCTCGTCGCGGGCGCCGTCCTTCTCTTCGTCGGCGGCGCGGGGCGTGGCTCCGCGCAGCCTCCGGTGCTGCCCTACGACCCGCCGCGGCAGTTCGGCGCCAGCATCACCGGGGCGTTCGAGGGCTGGTTCGACAACAAGGACGGCTCGCACAACTTCCTGGTCGGCTACTTCAACCGCAACCTGAAGCAGGCCGTCGACGTCCCGATCGGTCCCAACAACCGCATCGAGCCGGGCGGGCCCGACCTGGGCCAGCCGACGCACTTCCTGCCGGCGCGGCGGACCGGGGTGTTCATCGTCAAGGTCCCGGCGTCGTTCGCCGCCGACCAGAAGCTGACCTGGACCCTGACCGTCAACGGTCAGACCACGCAGATTCCGCTGCGCCTGCACCGCGACTACAACGTCTACCCGTTCGGCGACGTGGCCATCGGCAACCAGCCGCCGGTGCTGCGGACCGCCGAGAACGGCCCGACGGTGCAGGGCCCGGTGGCGCTGCTGGGCGACGCGCCGAAGCTGACCGCCACGGCCGGGACGCCGCTGCCGATCACCGTCTGGGTCGACGACGACGGCAAGTACGCCAGCGCGACGATGGCGCCGGTGACCGACGGCCGCTCGCCGGTCGATCTGCACTTCAACAAGTACCGCGGCCCGGGCGCCGTGAAGTTCGACACCTCCTCGCCGAAGCTCGAGGTCGCCAAGGGCGGCACCATCAACGAGCCGTTCTCCGCCAAGGGCACGGTGTCGGCGACCTTCAGCACGCCGGGCGAATACGCCGTCTACGTGCTGGCCACCGACTACTCGGGCGAGGGCGGCAACGGCGAGGTCTGCTGCTGGACCAACGCCTACCTGAAAGTGACGGTGAAGTAGGGCAGCGCGTCGGCTCTGCCGGCGCTGCCTCAGCGCGGCCGCCCGGCGCCCTGCGTTCTCGCGGTCGGGGCCGCGGTTCCGCGCGGGCGGACGTAGGCGTAGTCCTCCACGACGTCCACCGCAACCGGGGTGTCGAACAACCCGCCCAGCCGCTCGGCGGTCAGCATCGCCGCGCGCCGCCCGTCGGCGACCAGCCGACCCTGCTTGAGGAACAGCACGCGGTCGATCTCCGGGACGATCTCCTCGACGTGGTGGGTGATGAGCACCAGCGTCGTCCCGGACCGGGCGATGGTCCGCACCAGCTCCATGAAGGCGTGACGCGCCGCCAGGTCCAGGCCGGTGGTCGGCTCGTCCAGGACCAGGGCCCGCGGCGCCGGGGCCAGCACCCGCGCCAGCATCACCCGCCGCGCCTCGCCGCTCGACATCGCGTCGAGCGTGCGGTCGGCGAGATGCAGCGCCCCCACCTGCCGCAGCGCGGCGTCGGCGCGCGCCTGCATCGCCGCGGTGACCTCGCCGTAGCGGAGGATGCCGTGCGAGGCGAGGAACGCCGACACCACCGCCGCCCGGCCGGTGATACGACCTTCGCTGTTGCCGGCGACGAAGCGCTGGTGCAGCGCCGGCGAGACGATGCCGAGCTGCGGGCGCAGCTCGGCCACGTTCCAGCGGTCGTGGCCGAAGACCCGGACCGGTGAGGTGCCGTCGGCGGCGACCAGCGGCCGTTCGTCGTGGGTCAGCAGGCCGACCAGCACCGACTTGCCGGCGCCGTTCGGCCCGAGGATGGCAGTGTGCTCGCCCGGGGCGATGGCCAGGCGCAGGTCGTGCAAGACCGGACGGCCGTCCTTGACGACGGTGGCGCCGTCGAGGGCGAGTACGGGCGCGGCGGACATCGGGCGATCTTTGCACATCGCGGCAGAACCGGTCAGCGTCGCCGCCCCGGCCCTTGCCGCTCGCCGGCGCGGCACGCGATAATTCCCCGACGTCGCGCCGCCCCCGCGCCAGCCCACTCCGACACATGCAGCAGACCTGGATCGTCACCGGCGGTGCCGGCTTCATCGGCAGCAACTTCGTGCGCCTGGCGCGGGCCCGCAGCGCCGCCCGGCTGGTCGTGTTCGACAAGCTGACCTACGCCGGCCATCTCGAGAGCCTCGACGGCATCGTCGACGGCGATCGGGTCCGTTTCGTGCGCGGCGACATCGCCTCGCGCGACGACGTCCGTCAGCTGTTCGCGGCGACCGCGCCGACCGCGGTCGTCAACTTCGCCGCCGAGAGCCATGTCGACCGCTCGATCGACGGCCCGGGCGAGTTCGTGCGCACCAACATCAACGGCACGTTCGAATTGCTCGAGGCCACCCGGGCCCTGCTCCACGGCGCCGACGCGGCGGCCCGCGCCGCCTTTCGTTTCCTGCACGTCTCGACCGACGAGGTCTACGGGTCGCTGGGCCCGACCGGCTCCTTCACCGAGTCGACGCCATATCAGCCGAACTCGCCGTACTCGGCGAGCAAGGCCGCTGCCGATCACCTGGTGCGCGCCTACCACGAGACCTTCGGCGTCCCGGTGCTGCTGACCAACTGTTCGAACAACTACGGCCCGTATCAGTTTCCCGAGAAGCTGATTCCGCTGATGATCCTCAACGCCCTCGACGGCAAGGCGCTGCCGATCTACGGCAACGGGCAGAACATCCGCGACTGGCTGCACGTCGAGGACCACTGCGCGGCGATCCTCAGGGTGCTGGAGGCCGGCGTGCCGGGCGGCAAGTACAACGTCGGCGGCAACTCCGAGCGCACCAATCTGCAGGTGGTCGACGCGCTGTGCGCCGCGCTGGAGGCGGCGGCACCGGCGGCAGCCAATCCGGCCCTGGGCGCCAAGGGCATCGCCCGCTACAGCGACCTGAAGACCTTCGTCGCCGATCGGCCCGGCCACGACCTGCGCTATGCCATCGACGCGTCGAAGATCGCCCGTGAACTCGGGTTCGCCCCGCAGCACACCTTCGACAGCGGCCTGGCCGCGACGGTGCGATGGTATCTCGACCACGCCGACTGGTGCGCGGCGGTGACCCAGGGCCGCTACGGCCGAGAGCGGCTCGGGCTGAAGGCGTAGGGCCGCCCTTCGGAGCCGGCGAGCGGTGGAGCGGAAGCTCCACCCTACACCGCCGCTCCTCGTTGTAGGATGCGCCGCATGGCGCATTGGCGACACGTCCTCGTCCTGGCCGTCGGCCTCGGAACGGTCTCGCTGTCGGGCCGCCAACCGGCGGTGCCGCCGACGCGATCACACCACCCCGACATCCCGTATCAGTCGCCGACCTCCCTCGGCGCCGCCAGCTACGCCAAGGTGCTCTGCTCGGGCGTCTTCGTGTCCGGCCGCGAGGAGGCCGAGGTCCGCCGGAACAGCGCCTACTTCCTGATGACCGAGCCCGACCGGAAGAAACCGGTGACCGCCGAGGTCGATCGCCAGGCGAAGCAGGTTCGGGTGACCGTCGGCGGGGTGACGCGGACGGCGGCGTTCTACGGCGATCAGGGGTGCGTCATCCACCCGGTCGATCACGACGGCATCCACTTCACCCCCGTGCCGGTTCCGACGACCCTGCCCGACGCCGCCAGCCAGCCCTGGCCGATGGGCGATGGCCCGGCGGCTCAGCCGTGGCCGGCCGGGCTCGACCGGGCCGCCGTCTCGGCCGCCGTCGATCTCGCGTTCGCCGAGCCCGACGGGCTCACCGCGGCGATGGTGGTGGTCTACCAGGGGCAGATCGTCGGCGAGCGCTACATGCCGGGGATCACCAGCGACACCCAGCTCGAGAGCTGGTCGATGGGCAAGAGCCTGACCGCGACGCTGGTCGGGCTGGTGGTGAAGGACGGCGCGTTCGGCCTCGACGATCCGGCGCCGGTGCCCGACTGGCGGCGGCCGGGCGATCCGCGCGGCGCCATCCGCGTCCGCGACGTCATGCGGATGTCGAGCGGGCTCAGCTTCACCGGCCAGGACGACCGCTGGATGGATCCGACCTGGCAGTACCACGATCACTTCTTCATCTACGCCGGCGCCGTGGACGCCTTCAAGTACGCGATCACCTCGCCGGTCGAGTTCGCCCCGAACACCGTCGGCCGCTATCGCAACTCCGATCCGATGACCCTGGGGTTCCTGGTCCGCCAGGCGGTGGAGAAGAAGGGCGAGACGTACCTCACCTGGCCGCAGCGCGCGCTCTTCGACCGCATCGGCATCCGCCGCCAGGTGCTCGAGCCGGATCCCTGGGGCAACTTCCTGCTGAGCGGCTACGACTACGGCACGGCGCGCAACTGGGCGCGGCTCGGCCAGCTCTACCTGCAGGACGGGGTGTGGAACGGGCAGCGGCTGCTGCCCGAGGGCTGGGCGAGCTTCGTCCGCACCCCGGCACCGGCGTGGCGGCGCAAGGAGTACGGCGGCCAGTTCTGGGTCAACGGCGAAGGCCAGTGGAGCCTGCCCCGCGACGCCTACTTCATGTCGGGCGCCGGTGGACAGCACACCTTCATCGTGCCGTCGCACGACCTGGTCGTCGTGCGCATGGGCCATCAGCGCGGCGCACAGGTCGGCGCGCGGCAGCTCGACAAGGCGCTGGCAGCGCTCATCGCCGCCGTCGAGAGCGGCCGCTGACAATGCGCGCTGCGCTCGTGCTCCTAGTCGGGATGGCGGTGGCGGCGGGCGCCGCGGCGGCACAGACGCGGACCGGGAAGGGCGACCCGCGGTTCGTCGGCAACTGGCGGCTGGTGTCGTTCGTGAACATCGCCGACAACGGCACGGCCACGCCGAGCCGCTACACCGGCGGCCGCATCATGTACGACGCCGCCGGCCAGATGGCGGCGCAGCTGACCTTCGCCGACCGGCCGCGGCTGTCCTCGCCGCCGACCGATGCCGAACGCGCCGCCGCCTACACCGGCTTCCTGTCCTATTACGGCGGCTACGAGGTGGACGACGCGGCGACACGGGTGACCCACTTCGTCGAAGCATCGACCAACCCGAACTGGCCGGGCACCGACCTGGTCCGCTACTTCGAGTTCGCCGACGGCGGCGACACGCTGAAGCTGTCGATCCGGAACGCCGCTGGTCGAACCAGCGGTACGCTGACCTGGGCACGGATCCGCTGACACGCCGGACGCGTCGCCCTACGGCAATCTGAACGCGAACACCCGGCCGCCGCTCGTGCCCGACATCACCGCCACGTATTGCACGCCGTCGATCTCGTAGGTGATCGGCGTGGCGATGCCGGTCTGCAGCTTCGTTTCCCACAGCCGCTGACCGGTGGCCGGGTCGAGGGCCATGAACGTGCCGGCGTTGTCGCCGACGAAGATGAGCTGCCCGGCGGTCGAGAGCGCGCCGCCGCTCGGAATGTGGGCGATGCGCCAGCGCTCCTTGTTGGCCACCGGATCCCAGGCGACGAAAAAGGCCTTCAGTCCCGGCGGTGACGTAGTAGCGCCCGCGGCCGCGGCACCGGCGGCGCCGCCGAGAGTGGTGCCGGTGTTCCACTGGCCCTCACGAAAGTCGAACGCCTCCGCGGTGCGGTAGACCATGCTGGTCTCCTGACCGGGGAAGTAGACCAGGCCGGTGGTCGGGTTGAACGCCATCGGCGGCCAGTGGTGCGCGCCCACCGCTGACGGCGACAACCGCGAGCCCTTGGGGCCGTAGCGGGCCTCGGGTGTCTCCACCGGGCGGCCGGTCTTCAGGTCGATGTGCGTGGCCCAGGTGACGGTGACGAACGGCTCGGCCGACAGCAGCTCGCCGGTGAGCCGGTCGATGACGTAGAAGAAGCCGTTCTTGGGCGCCTGCAGCAGCACCTTGCGAAGCCGGCCGCCGATGGTGAGGTCGGCGAGGATCATCGGCTGGGCGGCGTTGTAGTCCCAGTCGTCGCCGGGCGTGGTCTGGTAGTGCCACACGTAGCGGCCGGTGTCGGCATTCAGCGCGACGATCGACGACAGGTAGAGGTTGTCGCCGCTGCCCTGGCTGCGGTGGTCGCGCGACCACGGCGAGCCGTTGCCGGTGCCGACGTAGACCAGGTTGGCCTCCGGGTCGTAGGCCAGGCCGTCCCACGGGGTGCCGCCGCCGCCGTACTTCCACCACTCGCCCTTCCAGGTCTTGAGGGCGACCTCCATCGAGCGATCCTCGAGCCCCTTGGACGGGTCGCCGGGCACCACGTACCAGCGCCACGCCTGCTTGCCGGTCTCGGCGTCGTAGGCGGTGAGGTAGCCGCGCACGCCGTACTCGCCGCCGCCGTTGCCGATGACGACCTTGCCCTTCACGACGCGGGGTGCTCCGGTGATGCTGTAGTCGGCGCCGACCGGCGTGGTCTGCACCGCCCACGCCACCTGGCCGGTGGCGGCGTCGAGGGCGACCAGCCGGCCGTCGAGCAGCCCGGCGTAGACCTTGCCCTTGTAGATGGCGACGCCGCGGTTGACCGGACCGCAGCAGTAGCGCGGTCCGCCTTCGTTGTAGCCGCCGCGCACCAGGCCGGGATCCCAGCGCCACTTGAGCGCGCCGGTGCGCGCGTCGACGGCGTAGACCACGCTCCACGTCGAGGTGCCGTAGAGCGTGCCGTCCCAGACGATCGGCGTCGTCTCGATCTTGCCGGCCGAGCCGACCTCGACCGACCACGCCTGGGTGAGGCGGGCGACGTTCGACTGGTCGATCCGGTTCAGGGGGCTGTGGCGGGTCTCGGCGTAGTCGCGGCCGTGGCTGACCCACGCGCCGGCGGGGGGCTGCAGCAGCGTCGCGTCGTCCACCGGCGGAGCGGCTGGCTGGGCAGCGGAGGTGAGCGCGGCGGCGAGAACGCTCGTCGCCGTCAATGCGGTGATGACTCTCCGGGCCTGGCGCATGCGGGGTCCGCTCCAAGGTCGGCCGGCGGGCCGACCGCGCGATCATAGAGCGGTTCGCGGTTGGTCCGTCGGGGCGGCGCCTCAGCTCCGCCGCGGCAGCAGCCGATGACCGGGGTAGAGTGAGGAGCCCCCCGAGAGCCCGCCATGCACACCGCGCTCGTCCTGACCAAGCATCCCGAGGAATACGCGCGGCTCATCGCCGCCGCCGGCCTGCCCGACCTGGCGGTCGTCGCAACCGCCGATGTCGGCGACGGCGTGGCTCGGGCCGCGCATGCCGCCATCCTGCTCGGCGATCCGACCCGCGTCCGCGAGGCGCTGCCGCGCATGCCGGCGCTGAAGTGGGCGCAGCTGACCTGGGCCGGCGTCGAGCCGATGCTCGATCCGTCGCTGCGTCGCGACTACGTGCTCACCAACATCCGCGGTGTCTTCGGGCCGCTGATGTCCGAGTACGTGTTCGCGTACCTGCTGGCGCACGAGCGGAAGCTGGTGGCCAGGCACGAGGCGACGCGGGCGGGCCGCTGGGACACCACGCTGCCGGGCACACTGCAGGGCAAGCGGATCGGGCTGGTGGGGGTCGGGTCGATCGGCGCCCACCTGGCCGCCACCGCCAAGCACTTCGGGATGATCGTCCGCGGCTACACGCGGTCGAGCGAGGAGTGCCGGCACGTCGATCACTACTTCCACGGCGCCGACAAGGCGGCCTTCGCCGCCGGTCTCGACTACCTGGTGGCGGTGCTGCCCAACACCGAAGGCACCCGCGGCATCGTCGACGCCGGGATGCTGGGCGCGCTGCCGCCGCACGCGGTCGTCGTCAACGCCGGGCGCGGCGACACGCTCGACGTGGTCGCGCTGGTGGATGCGCTGAACGGCGGCCGGATCGCGGCCGCAGTGCTCGACGTCTTTTCCGAGGAGCCGCTGCCATCGGATCACGTGCTGTGGCGCACGCCCAACGTCCACATCACCTGCCACACCTCGGCGCCGAGCTTCCCGGCCGACATCGTCGGCGTGTTCGCCGACAACTACCGGCGGTTCCGCGCCGGCCAGCCGCTGCGCCACGTGGTGGATTTCACGCGCGGCTACTGAGCCGGGGCGTCAACGGGGGCCGCCCGGCAACCGCACAGGCCGGTCAACGCCAGTACGTCCGCTCGACAGGAGCCCGACTGCGGCCGGGATTCCAGATGTGACCACAGCCGCCGCAACTGAAGTAGGTGCTGGCGTCGACGGTCTTGCTGCCCGTGGTCACTGCGGAGGAACCGCAGGCCTCACACCGGTCGGGGCGTGAAGCCTGCGGCTCGACGGCAGGTGATCCCGGTCGGTCAGGCCAGCCGGACGTTCTCGGCACGCGGACCCTTCGGGCCCTGGCCCATGTCGAAGGTCAGCGTCTGACCCTCGCTCATCGAGTCGAAGTTGCCGTCGACGCACGACGCCTGGTGGAAGAAGTACTCGGTGCCGTTCTCGGCCTGGACGAAGCCGAAGCCCTTGTCACGGACGAGACGCTTGATGGTGCCCTTGGTTGCCATGTGATTCACCTGCGATCGCGCTCGCGCTCGGCCCCTTGCCGCAGCGCCTGGCTCCACGCCGGCCCATCACCGCGATCGGCGGCCGGACGTGCATGCCGCTCGCGCGGCACGTGACTTCTATGAGGTCTGTAAGCGTGGTCTCGACACCGAGGACGGCGCCGAAGCGAAGGCAGGACTCACGAAGAGAGAAGCCTGACTATAGCACGGATCGCCCGCCGGCCGCGAGCGGCCTCAATCGGGCGGGTTGGGGAGGTAGATCGACATCAGGTGCAGCGGCGCGGTGATGTCCACGAACTGGTGCGGCAGCCCCGAGGGCACGATCAGGAAGTCGCCCTTGGCAAACGGGGTCCGCACGCCGTTCTCGATCGTCGTCCCGGCGAGGTTGGTGCCGGTGCGGGTGGCGTTGGGGATGGTGCCGCCGGTCAGGAGCGTGGCCGCGCCGTCGATGACGTAGAAGAGCTCGGCCTGGGCCTCGTGCAGCGACGCGCCCTGGGCGCGCGGCTGGCGCTGCTCGACGTTGACGTTGTAGGGCGCCAGCGTGAACACGCGGACGGCGGCCGAGGGCCGATCGGTGGGCAGCTTGCCCAGCGCGGCGCGCAGCTCCTCGGCGCTGAACTTCGTGGCCTTGGTGCGATCGGTGGGCGGGGGCGGCGTTGGCGCCTGGGCCAGTGCGGACGGGGCCGCGGCCAGCACGGCGACGACGGCGAGAGACGCGAGACGCATCGGGACCTCCAGGGTCAAGTCGACGTCGGCGCCGCCGCTTCGAAGCGGTAGCCGAGGCCGAAGACGGTGACGATGAACTTCGGGTGGTGCGGATCGGGTTCGAGCTTCTGGCGCAGCCAGCTGACGTGCACGTCGACGGTGCGCGTCTCCGGCGTGGCCTGATAGCCCCACACCGCTTCGAGGAGCTGGTCGCGCGAGAACAGCACGCCTGGATGCCGCACCAGGTGGACGAGCAGCTTCAGTTCCTGGGCCGACAGCCGCACCGGCTGGCCGCCGCGCAGCACCTGGCCGGCCACCGGCCGCACCACCACGTCCCCGAACGTGTAGTCGGCCGGTTCGGCCTTCGGCGTCCGCCGGCGCAGCAGCGCCTCGAGGCGCGCCAGCAGCTCGCTCGACTCGAACGGCTTGGTCATGTAGTCGTCGGCGCCGGTCTTGAGGCCGAGCACCTTGTCGGCGACGGCGTCGCGGGCGGTGAGCATCAGCACCGGCGTGTCGGAGCCGTCGCGGCGCAGCTCGCGGCAGACCTCGAGGCCGTCCTTGAGCGGCAGGGTCAGGTCGAGGACGATGACGTCGTAGTCGCCGCTGCGGGCCAGGGTCGCCGCCTTCTCGCCGTTCTCGGCGGTGTCGATCCGGTAGCCCTCGGCGCGCAGCCGGTCCGACAGCATGCGGCGCAGGCCGGGCTCGTCGTCGACGAGCAGCACGCGGCGGCCGTCGGCCGGCGCCGCCGCCGAGCCGCGGTCCGCGCTCACGCCGCCGGCTCCGGTGCCGGCGCCGCGGCGGCGCCGTACGGCAGGCTCGGCACGTGCACGGTGAAGCGGGTGCCGTGCGGCTCGGCGCGGGTGACGCGGATCCGCCCACCGTGCGACCGTACGACCTGGTAGACGACGTTCAAACCGATGCCGCTGCCGTCGATCTCGCCGTCGCGCGCCTGGCGACCGCGGTAGAACGCGTCGAACACCCGCGGCAGTTCGTCGTCGGGGATGCCGGGGCCGCGGTCTTCCACGTCGATGGCCACCTGGCCGCCGCGCTCGGCCCGGGCCGTGACCCGCACCGGGCTCAGCCGGCCGTGCTTGAGCGCGTTCACCACCAGGTTCTTGATCGCCGCCCGCAGCGCCTCGCCGTCGGCCAGCACCAGCGGCAGCCGTGGATCGACCTCGCAGTCGACCCGCGCGTCGGGGGCGCCGACCACGACCCGGCTGTCGTCGATCGCCCGCTGGATCACCTCGGCGAGCCGGGTCGGCTGCAGGTTGAGCACCGCGTCGGCGCGGGTCTGCAGGCGGCAGCACAGCAGGATGTCGGCGATCGTCTTGTGCAGGCGGCGGCCTTCCTGCTGGATGATGCGGCCGTAGTGCCGGGTCTCGTCGGGGCTGGCGACGACGCTGTCGGCGAGGTTCTCGCCGGCGCAGGTGATCGTCGACAGCGGCGTGCGCAGCTCGTGGGAGATGCGCGCCACCAGCTCCAGCGAGTCCTGGGCGGCGCGCTGCACGCGGTGCATCGACAGCACCAGCAGCGTCACGCTCAGCGCCAGCAGCGCCAGCACGCTGGCGCCGATCCACAGGTTGCGTCGCCGCGCCGCGCCGACGGCGGCCTCGAGCGAGCCGTCGCGGGCCTTGAGGAACAGCCGCCAGCGATGGGCGGCGGCGTCGGGCATCAGGCTGCGGGCCATTTCGGGATCGAGGTCCCGGCTGTGGATGCCGAACACCGGCATCAGCGTCACCCAGTCCTCGAAGTCGGCCGGGGTGAGGTCGGGATGGCTGCGGTAGAGCACGTGCTCGGGGACGTCCTCGCGGTTGACCAGCATGTCGTACTGGACCGGCACGCCGCCCTCGAGATGGCGGCCGAGCACCGCCGGCAGCACCTCGTCGACGATGCGTGGCAGGTCGAGGACGACGACGATCCACTCGTCGTGCGGCGTGCCGCGGCGCACGACCAGCGCCGGCACCTCGTCGAGCAGCGTGCGCTGCAGGCCGCGCGGCAGCGGCGCGTCCTCGGCGCCGCCGGCCGCCGGCGACGGGGTCGGATCCAGCCACGCCGGCCACGCCACCGGCGCGCCGGCGTGGCCGTCGGCGTCGAGCTCGTGCACGGCGAACCCGCCGCGGCCGTCGCGGCTGATGACCATGACCTGTCTGGCCAGCCGCGGCCGCGCCGCCGCCGGCGCGTCGTCGGGCGCGTGGTGGAGGCCGCGCGCCCGGGGCAGCCGCCCGTAGTACTGGGCGTAGACGGCCGCCAGCATCTCGTCGAACTCGGTCGAGAAGCGCTGGGCGGCGGCGTCGACGTTGGTCTTCGCCCGCACCTGCTCGAGCTGGCTGATCTCGCCGAGCCAGCGGTACTGCAGCCAGGCGAGCGCCGGCAGCAGCAGGCCGATCACGACGACGAGCACCAGGGTGCCGCGGCGGCTCATCCACGCCATGGCCCGATCCTATCTCCAGGCCGCCGCCCACGGGACGACAGCGGCGGTCTTTTTTGCCAGCTCTCGACCGCGCCGCCCGGCGCCGGGCCGGCCGGCCGCCGCTGGCCGCGCCCGGCTCCGGGGCCAATAGTTGACACAAGTCAACTATGTGATGGACCCTGGTCCACCGTGAAGGAGATGGCCATGGCCGCTGCCGCCGCCGACGACGCCCGGGTCGAGGCGATCCGCCGCTTCAACCGGCTCTACACCCGCAAGATCGGCGTCCTGCACCAGGACTACCTGCACAGCCCGCTGACCCTGGCGCAGGTCCGCGTCCTCTACGAGACCGACCGCACTCCGGCCCCGGCCGCTGCCGACCTCGGCCGCGACCTCGATCTCGACGCCGCCTATCTGAGCCGCATGCTGAAGGGGTTCGCGCGCCACGGACTGGTGCGCCGGGTGGCGGCGGCCGGCGACGGTCGCAAGAGCCTGGTGACGCTCACCGCCAAGGGACGGCGGACGCTCGCCGCCCTGCAGGACCGCTCGCGCGCCGAGGTGCGGGCGCTGCTGGCGCCGCTGACGACGGCGGCGCGCGACCGCCTGGTCGGCGCCATGCGCACCATCGAGGAGGTGCTCGACGACGCGCCGCGGCCGGCCTACGTCCTGCGCCCCCACCAGCCCGGCGACATGGGCTGGGTGGTGGCCCAGCACGGGCTCTACTACGCCAACGAGTACGGCTGGGACATCAGCTTCGAGGCCCACGTCGCCGGCATCGTCCAGCACTTCGTCGAGCACTTCGACCCGGCGCGGGAGCGCTGCTGGATCGCCGAACGCGACGGCCAGATCGTCGGCTCGGTGTTCCTGGTGAAGAAGTCGGCGACCATCGCCAAGCTGCGCATGCTCATCGTCGATCCGTCGGCGCGCGGCCTGGGCATCGGCCGCCGCCTGGTCGACGAGTGCAGCCGGTTCGCCCGCCAGGCCGGCTACCGGACGATCACGCTGTGGACCAACAGCATCCTCGACGCCGCCCGTCACACCTACGAGACCGCCGGCTACCGGCTGGTCCACCGCGGCGCGCCCGAGCACCGCTTCGGCAAGGAGCTGGTGTTCGAGACCTGGGAGCTGACGCTGTGAACGGCCCGACCGGCGAGCCGGCCTACGTCTGCGGCCATGCGCCGCGCGAGTTCGACCGTCTGGAGGTGCAGGGCCGCCTCTACGAGGCGGTCACCCGCCGGCTGCTGGTCCGCGCCGGCATCGACGCCGGTCAGCAGGTGATCGACCTCGGCTGCGGCGGTGGCGACGTCTCGCGCCTGGCGGCAGCGGCGGTCGGTGCCGCCGGATCGGTCGTCGGGGTCGATCGGTCGCGCGAGGCGGTCGCCGCCGCCCGCGTCCGTCTCGCCGACCTGCCGCAGGTCCGCGTCGTCGTCGGCGAGCTCGACACCTGGGCGCCGGAGGCGCCGGTGGACGCCGTCGTCGGGCGCTTCGTGCTGATGCACCAGCGCGATCCGGTGGCGCTGCTGGCCCGGGCCCGCCGCTGGGTACGGCCCGGCGGCGTGGTGGCGTTCGTGGAATCGGACACCGGCGGCCTCGTGCCGGGCGTCCACTCGCGCCCGCACTCGCCGACCTATCAGCGCATCGTCGAGGTGTGGCAGGCGACGATCCGCGCCGCCGGGGCCCACGTCGGCATGGGGGCCGGACTGGCCGACGCCTTCCTGGCCGCCGGTTTCGTCGATCCGTCGATCGAGATCGACACCTGCGCGTCGGGCGATCCGGCTTCGCCGATCTTCCGCTTCGCCGTCGAGAGCCTGCGCAGCATGCTGCCGATGGCGGCCGCGGCGGGGATCGCGGCGCCGTCGCCGGCCGAGATCGACGGTCTCGAGGCGGCGCTGCGCGGTGAGGTGACCGCCGCGGGCGGCGTCCTCAGCGCCCCGCCCGCCTCCGCGGTGTGGGCTCGCGTCGAGCGACAATGAGCCGACGATGACCCTCCGGCGGGGCTGGCTCGGTGCGGGGATGGCGGCGCTGGCGGCGGCGCGCCTGGTGGCGCAGCCCGCCCTGCCCGACGGCATCACCCCGACGACGATCGCGATCGGCGTCGAGGCCGAGACCGGCTCGCTGTCGCTCGACGGCGAGAATCTCGGGTTCCGGCTGGCGTTCGAGGAGGCCAACGCCGGCGGCGGGGTACATGGCCGCCGCTTCGTGTGGGCCGAGCGCCGCCGGGCCAGCGCCGCCCCTGCCGACGTGCTGGCGGTGGCGCGGCAGATGATCGACGTCGACCACGTGTTTGCGGTGGTCAACTTCAGCGGCCCGGCAATCGGCGATATCGTCGCCCATGCCCGGTCCCGCCGCGTGCCGGTGCTGTTCCCGCACACCGCCCTGGTGTCGTCGGTGGGCGAGCGCTACCTCTTCACGTCGTTTCCGCCCTTCGAGGGCGAGTCGGCGGTGATGGTCCGCTATCTCGTCCGCGACCGCGGCTTGCGCCGGCTGGCCATCGCCCACGATCCGAACGCCTACGGCGTCGGCTTCCGCGACCGCCTCCAGGCCGGAGCGGCGCGCGAGGGCTACGTGTATGCCGGCGCCGTCGCCATCACGTCGCGCCGCCCGGCGGACCTCGGCACCGAGATGGCGGCGCTGGCGGCCTTGACGCCCGATGCCGTCGTCATGGCGCTCTATCCCGAACAGGCCCAGGCGCTGATGATGGCCCGGGCGCGCCGTGGCTGGACCGGGCAGATGGTCGCCACCGGTCCGCTCACCGACGAGGTCTCGCTGGCCGTGCCCGGTGGCAGCGGCGACGGCACGCTCGGCTTCTGCCACTATCCCGATCCCGAGCAGAGCGACGCGCCGGGCGTCGTCGGCTACCGCGCGGCGATGGCCAGGTTGCGGCCGGGCCGTTCCGTCGATCGCTACACGCTGTACGGCTACACGTTCGGACGGCTGGTGGTCGACGGCGTGCGCCGCGCCGGTCGGGCCCTGACCCGCGACGGCTTCATCGACGCCCTGGAGGGTCTCCGCGAGTGGGACGCCGGCGGGGTGATGCCGCCGGTCAGCTTCTCGCCGACCAATCACCACGCCCAGCGCGCCGGCTTCATCTGTGAGATGCAGCGCGGGCGTCTCGTCGCCCGGAGCGGCTGGATCGCCCCGTAGACGCCGGCCCGCGGGTAGAATCGCCGGCATGCGGCTGTTCCGACCGCCGGTCGTCTGGGGGCTCCTGATCCTCTGCGTCGCGACGGCCTGGCTGGTGGCCGCCGTGCCCGCCTGGCACGTTCAGCCCTTCAGGCCGCAGACCGACGACGGCATGGCGTGGTCCTTTGCGCTGCGCCGGCACGGTCCCTGGGCCACGGCTGTGCTGGTGGCGATGGCGGTGGGCGCGGCGTGGGTGGCCTGGCCGATGGCGCGCCGCCTCGGGTCACGGGTCGGGCTGGCCCTCCTCGTCGGCCTGGCCGTGGTGCCGGCGTGGTTCGTCCGCCAGAACCACTTCGAGTGGATGTTCGCCCCGCTCGCCGAGGTGGCCTACGCCGCCGCCGGCGAGGTGACGCTCGACGACGGCCAGATGGTGATGGGCGTCGGCAGCGGTGCCGCCGCCGTCGCGTTTCCGATCCGCCAGCTCGCCTATCACCACATCGTGAACACCGAGGTCGCCGACGAGCCCGTCGTCGCCACGTATTGAACGCTCTGTCACACCGGTCTGGTGTTTCGCGCGGCGGTGGACGGACGGACCTTGCGGTTCCGGCTGGTCGGCATCAACAACCAGAACTTCGTGATGCAGGACGAGACCACCGGCAGCTGGTGGCAGCAGGTCACCGGCGAGGCGATCTTCGGCCCGCTCAAGGGCGCCCGCCTCGACCTGCTGCCGCACGACGAGGTGTCGTTCGCGATCTGGCGGCGCGAGCACCCGGACGGCCGCGTGCTGCTGCCGGACGCCGACGTCGAGGCGCGCCAGGAGTACGCCGCCGCCGATTGGGACGAGCGCATGCAGTCCACGCCGACGGTGACGACCCTGCCGCCAGGCTCGCCCCTGGCGGCCCGCACGCTGGTGGTCGGGGTGGCGATCGGCGGCGAGAGCAAGGCCTATCCGCTCGAGCGCGTGCGCGCGGCGCGGGCCCTGCTCGACACCGTCGGCGGTGTCCCGCTGGTGGTCGTCGTCGCCGATGACGGCAGGTCGGTGCGGGCCTTCGATCGCCGCGTCGACGGGATGGACCGCGAGTTCGTCCTGGTGCCCGGCGCCGACGCGCCGGTGCTCGTCGACCTGCTCACCGGCACCGAGTGGAGCTTTGCGGGCGAGGCGGTGCGCGGACGGCTCGCCGGCCGGCGGCTGACCCGGGTGCCGTTCCTGCTCGACTACTGGTTCGACTGGCAGACCTACCATCCCGACACGGCGGTCCACACCGAGTGGACTCCGCCGGCGGCGCGCCCGTCTACGGCCCAGGCAGGATCGCCACCGCCCTGAGCGGCGCGCCGCTGCCACCGCCGATCTTCATCGGCAGGGCGATCAGGGTCGCGCCCCGCGCCGGCAGCCGATCGAGCCCGGTGAGGTTCTCGAACCCCGGGATGTTCTGCGCGTACAGCGCCCGGTGCGACTCGAAGAGCGACGACTGCCCGTAGTCGATGCTCGCCGTGTCGATGCCGACTGCCTTGACCGGCCGGTTGGCGACCAGCCACCGCGCCGCCTCGGGGTGCAGCCCGGGAAAGTGCAGCTGCCTGGCGGCGGCGTCGCCGCGCTCGGCGGTGCCCAGGTAGCGGGCGGCGTCGGGCCAGCGGGTCGAGAAGCCGGTGCGGAGCAGCAGAATCGCCGTCGGCGGGATCGGTCCGTGCGCGGCTTCGGCCCGCTCGAGGTCGGCGATCGTCACCTGGTAGTCGGCGTCGGCGGCGGCCGCCGCGGTGACGTCGACGACGTAGGCCTCGCCGATCAGACGGTCGAGCGGCACCTGGTCGACGGTCTGCGCGCCGCGCGCGAAGTGCACGGGGGCGTCCAGATGCGTGCCGCCGTGCTCGGACGAGAAGAAGTTGTTGGCCGCGTAGTAGTAGCCGCCGGGCGTGTCGCCATCGGCGACGACGTCGAGGCGGAAGGTGTCGGCCGTCGGCCAGAACACGGTCGAGCGGTCGTAGGGGTGCGAGAGGTCGACGAGCGCGCCCGACGGGAAGGCGACCGCCGACGGCGCGGGGACCGGCGGTGACGGCGCCTGGGCGCAGGCGGTGGACACGGTGACGAGGACGGTGGCGAGGATCGGGCGCATGGCTCCTCCGGCTCGTCCCGCACTGTAGCAGCCCGCCGCGGCGCGCGGCGGATCCCATGGCGGGATCCGCCCGGCCCTCAGTCGCGGTCGCGGACCGCCTCTTCGGCGTCCCGCCGCCGCTCGTCCTCGTCCTCGGCGGTGTCGCCGAGTTCGGTCGTCTCGCCGTCGGTCTCGATGCCGATGACGTCGCCCGGCTGGGCCCGCTCGGTAGGCCGGGGGGTGCGGTCGGTGGGAGTCTTCCAGGGTTCGGGCGTCACTTTCGGATCGATTGCCATCGTCGTCTCCTCGTCGTGTCTCAGAACCCGCATCCCGCCTGGTTCGCGATGAACCACAGCGCGATGATCGGGAGCGGAATGCCGATGAGCCAGCCCAGTCCGTACTTCACGATGTCCCTCCTTGCGGATGCCTGGCGTCAGTGCACGGCTCGTGCCAGGCGGTGACCGCCGCGTGCGCACCGTGCCGGCTGGATGCCGCGCGATCGTGGCGGGGCGCTGTGTCGGCGGCTGCTCAAGGGCGGCAGCGTGCTGCCGTCAGCGTCCCGGCCAGGGGAGTACCCAGCCTGCCGACACCGCATGGCGGCGGTCGCGCAGTCCGCGCGCCAGGTCGACGCGGACGACGCCCGCTCCCGGAATCGCCAATCGCACGCCGGCACCGGCGTCGAGGTGCCACGCGGCGGCGGTCGCCGATCGCCGCGCCGCGTGGGCGGCATCGGCGAACACGGCGACGCCGAAGCGGGCGCCGCCGATTGCGACCAGTGGCCGCTCGTGCTCGGCGGTCGCGGCCACGAGCTGTCGGCCGAAGACGGCGCCGGTGACGACGCCGCCCTCGAGCAGCGGGTGCGCCCGCAGCAGCGGCGTGCGCGCCACGCCGATGCCGGCGCCGGCCCAGAGATCGAAGGGCGCGCCGTCGCCCGCCACGGTGAGTGCCGTCGTCAGCCGCCAGACCGGCCGGTCGGCCGCGCGCGTCGAGCGCAGCGCCGCGGTCAGCTCGAGCCGGGCGAAGCCGCGGCCGCCGGAGAGCGGCGCCCACACGCCAACCTCGGCCAGTGTCGCGACGCGGTCGCCGGCGACGCGAAGGTCGAGTCCGCCCGCGGCGCTGGCGAAGCGGGCGTCGTCCCAGCGGTCGAACGCCAGGCCGGCCCGCCAGCGGATCCGGCTGGTCGCCCAGTCGGTGAGGCCGAATCCGGCCCGGCGGCGCGTCTGCCTGGCCACCGCCGGCCCACCGGGGGCGGACTCGGCACGCGCGTAGGTGGCGCGCTCCCACAGGCCCTCCACCGTGGCGATACCGGGCAGCGGACCCGGCGCCGGGGTCGCGAGGCCGACGGCCACGCGCGGTCGCGCCCCCCACCAGCGCCATCCGGCCGACCACAACTCGCCGCTGCCGGTCGGACTCGCCACGTCGAGCCGCAGCTCGCGATAGACGGCGGCGTGGCCCACCGCAGCCACGGCAGCCAGCGGCCCGCTCGGCACGAGCGGCCGCTCGACGATCACCGCGTCGACGGTGGCGAGCCCGCCCTCGATCGGCCGGTAGCGCAGGTCGGTGGTGCGCGCGCTCGGCAGCGCGTCGAGCCGCCGCTCGGCGCGCGCCAGCCGTTCCGGCGTCAGCAGCGAGCGGGCGTCGAGGCCGACGCGCTCGGCGACGACCGGGTGGCGGGTACGGCGCGCGCCGGCGACGGCCACCACGTCCACCCGCGGACGGTCGATGCGGTTCCAGGCGCGGAGGGCCTCCAGCGGCCGGCCGTCGAGGAACTGGCTGGTCGCCAGCAGATCCCACCCCGAGGTGTCATCGGGCTCCAGCCGTGCCGCGTGCGCGGCGTCGGCGGCCGCGTCGCGCCACCGCGACTGCAGGAACCGCACGCCGGCCAGCTCCCGCCACGCCGCGGCCGCCTCGGGACACAGCGCTGTCGCGGTCTCCAGGCCGCTCGCCGCGCCGTCGAGATCACCGGCCCGCGCCGTGGCGACCATCTCGTCGACGAGACGGCCGCACGCCGGCGTGGCCCCGACGGCCACGGCCGTGGGTGCGGCGGCGAGATCCGTCGTGCCGCCGCGCCTCGACGGAGCGGACCCATCCGGCAGGATCGTCACCGCCCACCGGCCGGCGGCCGCCCACGCCTCGTCGAAGGCGGCCCGGGTCAGCACGCGGAACGGCGCGCGGGCCGGATCGTGCACGACGACGTGGTCGTCGGTGGCCGCCACCATGACCACGTAGTGATAGCGCCCGGCCCCGACCGCGATGAGCACGACGACCGGCCGGCCGGCGGCGATCTCGGTGCCGAGCGCCGCCACGTCGTCGGCTGTGGCGCCGTGCCGCGGCAGGGTCAGCCAGCCGCGTTGGCGCACCGCGTCCAGGAGGACGTCGGTACGGATCCCGCCCAGCTCGCGCTCGACCAGGGCGGCGAAGTCGCCGGGATAGACCCTCGGCTCGCCCCAGTAGCGCAGCACCATCGCCACCGCCGCTCCGCCGCAGAGGTCTTCGGTCTGCGGCAGGTAGGGCACGTCGAGCAGGCGCCGCGACGCGGTGGCGCCGCGGCTGGCGTCCGGACCGGCGGAGGCATCGACGACGGCGCCGGCTCCGACCAGCGCCGCCGCGAGCCACGCCGCGATCCGTGTCGATCGCTGCATCGCCCCGTTCGTCTACTGCGCGAGCAGGATGACGATGATGAGGATCAGCAGCAGCGTCGTGAGCGAGATCACGACCGTCGTGGCGCCACCGGCCAGGGCGGCGTCGACGGCGCCGGCGCGTTCGGCCGCCGCCGCCAGATGATCGCCCGACAGCGTGGCGACCGCCGATCGGGCGTCGGCCAGATCGAGGCCGAGACGTGCGGCGAGCTGCACGATCTCGTCGCGGTCGAGCACGCGGCGGATCGCCGCCCGCTGCGCCTCGTCGGCGGCGGCACGATCGGCCAGCGCGCGATGCCGCGCCGCCGCATCGGCCACCCGGGCCTGCTGGGCGAACGCCGGAGCCGAGAAGAACATCACCGGCAGCAGCAGCGCTGCTGTCGTCGAAAGCCTGTTGCGCATCGCGTTACACCTCCTGGGTAAGCCGTTACCCATGCACGGCCTGGAGGGAGGGTCCAGGACGATGTCAGGCCGCGGGTGCAATGAGAAGGCCAGCCTGGCCCGCCAGCCGTGGAGCCGCTACACTTTCGGCGCCATGCCCACGACCACGCCGTGCAGGCCCGCACACTCGCGCCGATGGCAGGGGCTCGTCGCCGCCGCGGTGACCTCGCTGGCGCTGGCGCAGCCGCCGGCCCCGGGAGCGGCCGTGGTGGTGCGCGGCGGGACCGTCGTCGACGGCGGCGGACTGCCGCCGTTTCGCGCCGACGTGGCCATCAGCGATGGCGCCATCGTCGCCGTCGGCGATCTCGACGCCTGGCGCGGCACGACCGAGATCGACGCCCGTGGTCTCTACGTCGCGCCCGGCTTCGTCAACATCCACAGCCACGCCACGGCTGACGGGTTGACGACGGCCGTCAACATGCTCACCCAGGGCGTGACCACCGAGATCGTCAACGCCGACGGCGGCGGCCCGCTCGATCTCACCGCCCAGCTCGCCGACCTCGAGCGGCGCGGCCTGGCCGTGAACGTCGGCGCCAACATCGGCTTCAACAGCGCCTGGCGCGAGGTGGTCGGCCTGGCCGATCGGCGGCCGTCCGCCGCGGAGGTGACGCGCATGCGGGCGCTGGTCACCGCCGGCCTCGCCGCGGGGGCCTGGGGCGTGTCGGCCGGTCTCGACTACAAGCCGGCCTACTACGCCGCGACCGAGGACGTCGTCGCCGTGGTCTCGGCGGCGCGCGACTGGCGCACGGTCTTCACGAGCCACGATCGCCTGACGCCCGAGTCGGGGTTCAGCTCGCAGGCCGCGATGGCCGAGACGCTGGCCATCGGTGCCCGCTCGGGCACCGCGCCGCTCATCACGCACATGAAGGCGCAGGGGCACGAGCAGGGCACCGTGGAGGTCACCCTGACCCGCATGCGCGAGGCGAGCGCGCGCGGCGTGCACGCCGCCGCCGACGTCTATCCCTATCTGGCCGGCCAGACCGCACTGGTCGCGTTCACGATCCCGGGCTGGGCGCAGGACGGCGGTCGCGACGCGATGCTGGCACGCTTCGCCGACCCGGTGCAGCGGGCGCGGATCGTCGCCGAGGCCGAGTCGGCGATGCAGGCGCGGTTCGGCGGCCCCTCCGGCATCTACCTGCCGTCGCTCCGCCAGGAGCTGACCGCGGTGATGCAGGCGCGGCAGGTCGGCGCCGGCGAGGCGGTGGTGCGCCTGCTCGAGGAGGGCGACCCCGGCATCATCGCCCGTTTCGGCAGCGAAGCCGATCTGGTCGCGATTCTGCGCCACCCGGCCGCCTCGGTGGCCTGCGACTGCGGCGCCGTCGGCGGCGAGGCCGCCCACCCGCGTTACTACGGCACCTTCCCGCGCGTCCTCGGCCGTTACGTGCGCGAGCAGGGGGTGCTCAGCTGGGCCGACGCCGTGCGCAAGATGAGCGGGCTGCCGGCAGCGACCATCGGCCTGGTCGATCGCGGCCGCGTCGCCGTCGGGATGGCCGCCGATGTCGTGGTCTTCGACCCGGCCGTCGTGGCCGATCTCGCCACCTTCGACGCGCCGACACGCCGGTCCGTCGGCGTGCGACACGTGATCGTCAATGGCCGCATCGCCCTGGCCGATGGCGCGCCGACCGGCATCCGCGCCGGGGCGACGCTGCGGCGGACCCGCCACATGCCGGCCCGGCCGATGAACGGCGATCGACCGCGGCGGCTGGTAGTCAGGGCCGATGCGGCCGACGGCGCCCTCGACATCGAGCTGCGCCAACCCGCCGGGGCCGCGCGGGCCGAGGGACGGCTCCACGTGTCCCGTCCGGACGGCGGCCTCGTCGTCGAGTTCGTCGAGTTCGGGCCGCTGCAGACCGCCGCCGGCTGGGCGGCGGTGACCGGTATGGCCCGGGTGGCCGGCGATCGGCAGCTGCGGCCCGCCGTGGCGATCGTCGACGGCGACACCACGATGGTTCGCGCCGGCGCCGTCGAGCATCGCGGTCGCGTGCGCCGCTGAGCCGCTCCACGCTCAGCGCGCGCTCCGGCGGATCGCGGCGCGATATGCCGTCATCCGATCGCGGCATTTCGCGAGGCCGCCGCGGTCGCCTCCCAAAACGCCCCTGTGGCCCCGCGGCGGAGCTGGACGCGTTCTTGCACTCGATCTGGTCACCGCAGGCGACGGCTCTGGGCGGGCCGGCCGCGTCGAGCGTCCCGCGCCGGTCGGCGCCGTTCTTCCGGGATGTTCCGCCCGCCCGTCCATGAGTCGCCGCCGCGGGCGGACGTCTCACCTCGACCTCACGCGCCACGAAAGGAGGGGCCATGCTGCTCACCGCGGTCGGTCTCGTCGCCGCCCTCGCCGTCGGCGGCGTCATCGACACTCCCTCGACGTCGGCGGATTCGGCGGCCCGGCTGACGGCACTGCTGACCGCGGCCGGCCTCGACGCCGCCGCTGCCGAGGATCCGGACGAGCCGGGACGCTTCATCGCCGCGCTCGCCCTGCCCGGACAACTGCTGGTCATGACGGCACGCTGCAGTGGCGGCACCGAAGCGCTGCGGGCGCGACTCGCCAGCCGCGCCTACCGCGACGTCTACACCGACCTGCACGCCTGTGCCGACGCGGCCTCCAAATTCTTCGTCCACGACATGGGGGCCGACGGCCTGCACGCCAATCTCGGCCGCGACCGCGTGCCCGACATCGTCTACGAGATGGCGGCGCACCAGATCCTGCTCGACGGCGACTGGCGCGCGCACGAACTGAAGCGCGACGCCTACGAGGCGCTGTGCGGGAAACTCGACGCGCGCTACGACCGGATGCTCAGGCTGCTGGCCGCCGGGATCCAGCCGCCGACCGTCGTCACGGCCGGTGCCCCGCCGAGGTCGCCATGGCGGTAGGGTCGCTGGTCGAGCGGGTGTCGCTCGGCGTCATCGGCCGGGCCCGGACCACCGGCGAAGTGGTGGGCGCGGTGAGCGTCGCCGTGAACGGCCTGCTCGCCGAAGCGCCGCCGCCGTCGCCGGTGGCGCCGGCGTTCGCGCTCGACGTCGCGCGCGGGGTCATCCGTGGCGCCAGCCACGTCGGCGGCGACCTGCGGTCGGCCGCCGAGGGCATGGTGATCGGCATGCTGCGCGGCACGGCGCCCGACGCCGAGGCCCTGCGCACGATTCGCACCACGGTGCGGTCGCTGGTCCATGCCACCGCGTCGGCCGGCGGCGATCTCGGCGGCGCCGCCCGCGGCGCCGTCGACGGCGCGATCGTCGGTGCCCGGGAGCTCGGCGTCGACACCGCCGCGGCGGCCGCGGCGGCCGCACGGGTGGCGCTCGGTACCGCAGCCGCGGTCGGCGGCGCGCCGGAGGATGCGGTGCAGGTGGCGACGCGCGCGATCTCCGGCCTGGAAGCTGGCGCGCTGCCGCGCAATGGCCACGGCCGATCGTTGCGACGTCACTGAGTGGCGGAGTCGTCGGGTGCGGTCGCGGTCAGCAGCGCGACCGGACAGGTGGCCAGCAGCGGGCCGACCGGCAGCTGCCGGCCGACGGCGGTCGCGACCTCGCCGGTGATGGCGTGGGTGAAGGTGCGCCCGGCGAGCGCCTCGGGCAGTTCGAGCGCCGTCGCCGCCCACGCGCCGTCGGCCGCGGGCAGGCCAGGCCCCCGCGGGTGGGCGGTGAGCCGCGGGACCACGGCCAGACCCGCCCGTGCGCCGCGGGTGCGCGCGAACGCGACCACGTGGTCCTGGGCAGGACCGGTCGCCGCGATCGGGACGTAGTCGCCGTCGACCCACACCTCGGCCGCCGTGCGCCGGAGCCGCAAGCCGACCGCCGTCACCAGGAGCTTGATCCGTCCGTCGGGCCACGCCGCGAGGAGCGCGGCCACGGCCGCGGCGCGCTCCCGGCGGGCCGACGCGGTGTCGCTCGCCGCCAACCACGGCGTGAGGTCGTCGAGGGCCTGTCGCCGGGCGGCGAAGTCCACCGGCCGGCGATTGTCGGGGTCGACGAGGCTGAAGTCCCACAGCTCGGTGCCCTGGTAGATGTCGGGTACGCCCGGCGCCGCCAGCTTCAGGACCAGCTGCGCCAGTGAGTTCACCAGCCCGGCGGTCGCCAGGCGGCGGACCAGCGGCAGGAACGACGCCAGGAAGGCCGGCGCCGTGCGGCCGGTCAGGCTGCGCTCGACAAAGCGCGTCACCGCCGCTTCGTAGTCGGCGTTGGGCGTGATCCAGCTCGTGTGCAGCTTGGCTTCCTTGATCGCCTTGTGCATGTAGGCGGTCAGCCGCGCCACCAGGTCGGGCGTCGGCGTGGCGGCGACGACGGTCCCGGCCTCCAGCGGCCAGGTGCCGGCCAGCGCCTGGTAGAAGAGGTACTCGTCGTTGGCGTCGGGCGCCTGGCTGCCGGCCAGCCGGGTCCGGTTCGGCGCGTTCAGGCGCCGCCAGCGTGCCACCTCGGGGTGCCAGACGTCGGACAGTTCGGCGATGGCGGCGATGCGGGCCCGCGCATCCTCGCTGCGCTTGGTGTCGTGCGTCGTCGTCGCCAGCATGCCGGCCGGCCACTGCCGCCGGCGGTGCAGGTTGGCCTCGTGGAACTCGGGCACCGTGCAGCCGAACCGCCCCGGGTCGCCGCCCACTTCGCAGAGCGAGGTGAGGACGTGGTAGCGGTAGAACGCGGTGTCCTCGACGCCCTTGGCCTGCACCGGCGCCGTGTACTGCTGGAAGCGCATCGCGACGTCGAGCCGGACGCGATCGGCGGTCGGCGGCGGCAGCAGCACGCCGCGCAGGAAGTCGAAGATCGACGACTCCATCGCCGGATTGCGGCGCCGGGCGTCGGCGATCGCCGCATCGACGGCCAGCGCGTCGTCGCGGGTCACCCCGGCCGGGCCGACGTAGGTGCGGTAGACGGGGAAGCAGGCGACGACCTCGCGCAAGGCGCGGCGGATGCTGGCGAGCGTGAAGTCGCGCGATCGCCGGTCGCGCTCCGACAGCCGGTTGACGGCCTGGGCCAGCACCTGGAACTCGCTGCTGAGCGAGGTCGAGATCGCCAGCAGCTTGCCGTGGTAGGCGACGTCGGCGAACGACTCCTGGCGGCCGGTGAGCCGGGCGTAGGCGCGCCGCATGCGCTTGGCGGCCTGCCCGTCGACCAGCACGCCGTTGACGTCGTTGAGGAACTCGTAGCCGGTGGTGCCGGCCACCGGCCAGTCGGCGCGCAACGACTCGCCGACGGCCAGGATCTTCTCGACGACCACGTAGGGCGGCGTGGTGTCGGGCCCGGTGCCGGTCGCGGTCGTCGCGGCAGCGGCGAGCGCGGCCAGGTAGCCCTGCGGGTCGAACAGGCCGTCGACGTGGTCGAGCCGGACCCCCTGGGCCCGGCCGCTGGCCAGCAGCCGCAGCAGCAGACCGTGGATCTCGGTGAACACCGCCGGGTCCTCGACCCGCAGCCCGGCCAGGGCGTTGATGTCGAAGAACCGCCGGTAGTTGATCTCGTCGGCGGCGGTGCGCCACGACGCCAGCCGGTAGGCCTGCTGCTCGAGCAGGCCGTGCAGTCGGTCGAAGCTCGCGCGATCGCCGGCCGCGCCGTTGAAGGTGGCGACCGCCCGCGCGATGTGATCGCGCACCGCCGGGCTCGCCTCGGTCAGCCGCGCCAGGCGCTCGCGGGCGATCTCCTTCTCGCGCTGTCGCTCGCCGATCCGCCGCGCGTCCCGTTCGGTGTACGGCGGCAGGTTGCGCAGCGCCGTCAGGATGCTGAGGAACTCGCGCAGCTCGGCGCTGTCGGCGCCGAGCGCGGCGTCGAGCTCGTCGAGGCCGCACTCGAAGACCACCGGCGAGCGGCGCGGGTTGATCGGCAGGGTCAGTCCGCCGTAGTCGAGCCGCAGCGCGCCGGCCTCGTAGCGCAGCACCAGCCCGCCGCGCCCGAGGGCCTCGCCGTACGGCTCGCCGAGCACCGGCAGCAGCAGCCGGTCCTTCAGCTCCGGCTTGATCGGATCCCAGTCGATGTCGAAGAACCGCGCATACGGCGAACTCGGCCCGTTCTCCAGCACGTCGTGCCACCACGCGTTGGTCTGCGGGTCGTTGCTCATGTGGTTGGGCACGAAGTCGAGCACCAGGCCGAGGCCGTGGGCGTCGAGGGCGCGGCCGAACGTGGCCAGCGCCGCGTCGCCGCCCAGATCGGGGCCGATCTCGGTATGACGGCACACGTCGTAGCCGTGGGTGCTCCCCGGCGTGGCGGTGAACACCGGCGAGCAGTAGCAGTGCGTGATGCCGAGCGCGGCCAGGTAGGGGACCACCGCCGCGGCGTCGTCGAGCGTGAAGCCGCCGTGCAGCTGCAGCCGATAGGTCGCCGCCATCCGCGCCGATCGCGAGCCCGGCGCGCCGGGGGACGGCGCGCCGGGCGACAGCTCAGGCGGCACCGGCCTCCGCGGCGGGCGGGCCGGGCGCGAGCGGCACGGCGAGCACCGAGCATGGCGCGTCGCGGATCACCCGATCGGCGACGCTGCCGAGCAGCCATCGCGGAACGCCGGTGCGGCCGTGCGTGCCGACGACGACCAGGGCGGCCGGCGGCTGCACCGCGGCGTCGACGATGCGCAGCGCCGCCGGGCCGTGCGCCACCAGCGGCGTGCCCGGAACCCCGAAGCGGCGCAACGCCGCGTCGAGCTGCTCCCGCGCCGCCGTCGCCAGCGACTCGGTGACGTCGACCGGCGGCGGCAGCACGACGGCGGCGCCCGGCACGGCGATGTACGCCGACGGATCGAGGTCGACGACGTGCAGCAGGCGCAGCCCGACGCCGCGGCGGGCGGCCTCCTCGGCGGCGGCGGCGACCGCCGGCAGGGCCGGGTCCGAGAAGTCCGTGGCCGCCAGCACGTCGCCGTCGGCGGGACTCGGCCGGGCCGCCAGCACCGCCCACGCCGCGTGGTGCGCGACGCGGGCGGCGGTGCCACCCGGCGCCAGCACGACCAGGTGGGCCCCCACCCGCTGCCCGGCGGCGCGGATGCCGGCGTGCGCCGAGCCGGACTCGAGGATGAGATCCGCGGCCGGCAGGGACTCACCGAGCACCGTGGCGACCCGCGCCTGCACCGCCTCCCTGGCCTTGGCCTCCATCGCCTGGCCGACGGCCGGATCCATGCCGGCGGCGTGCGGGAAGAGCACGCGCACCTGCGACACGTCGGGCAGCACGTGGCAGACCGCGAAGCGGGTGCCGAGGGCGCGGGCCAGCCGATGCCCCTGACGCAACGCCTCGTCGGCGGCGTCGGAGAGATCGGTGGCGGCGAGTACGGGACCGGCGATGCGCATGGCTCCTCCTCGATCGGTCGTCAGGTTCCCGGACGGCCGGTGACGGCTGCGGCCGCGGCGTCGGCGGCGATGCGTCCGGCGGCGGTCGCGGTGCTCGGCCGCGCCGCCGAGACCAGCACGACGGCGGCCGGCCCCTGGAAGCGGAGCAGCGGCAACCCTGGCAGACCGTCGATCTCGGGCCGTAGCGACAGCGGGCTGAACGGCGGGTCTTCGCTGGTCAGCCGGCAGCTCCACGCCCGGGCGTCGGGGGCCAGGCCGCTGGTGGCGAGATCGACCTCGCCGGCGCCGCGCAGGCGGGCGACGACGATGGCCAGCCCGCCCTCGGTGGTGCGGCGGCGCACGGCGACGGTATCGGCGTCGAGCGCGACGGCAGCCACCTGCCCGGCCGCCTCGGCCGCCAGTTCGCCGTGCCGGAAGGCCAGCACCGCCTGGTGGAAGCGGAGCGTCGAGGCGTGCGGCTCGTCGGTGCGTTCCGACCAGCGCAGGCGCGACCTCGCGAACGTCGTCGCCGCCTGCGGATCGGGGACATCGCCGCCAAACGCCGTGAACGCGGCGAACTCGCGCCGCCGGCCCTCGCTCACCAGCCGCCCGAGCGGCTCGGCGTGATCGGTGAAGTACTGGAACGGCGTGGTCGCCGCCCACTCCTGGCCCATGAAAAGCAGCGGCGTCTGCGGTGCGGTCAGCAGCAGCAGCGAGGCGGCGCGAAAGGCCGCCGGGTCGATCTGATGATGCAGGCGGTCGCCGGCGGCCCGGTTGCCGACCTGGTCGTGGTTCTGCAGGCAGATGACGAATCGCTCGGGCGCGATGGCCGACGGGTCGGTGCCGCGCGGCGCGCCGCGGAACGCCGACGGCTGGCCGGTGTAGAACCAGCCCTGGCGGACGGTGGCGGCGATGTCGGGGGTCGTGCCGGTGAAGTCGGCGAAATAGCCGTCGCGATCGCCGGCCAGGTGGGCGCGCAGCTGATGATGGAAGTCGTCGGCCCACACCGCGTCCAGGCCCCAGCCGCCGTCGGCGGCGGCGGTGACGATCGCGGCGAGATTGCGGTCGTCCTCGGCGATGACGTGGACGTGCCGCTCGGCGGTCGTGGCGTGGACGGCGGCGGCGATCTCGGCCACCAGGTGGGTGGGGCTGTCGTCGGTCAGGGCGTGCGTGGCGTCCAGGCGCAGGCCGTCGAGGTGGTACTCGTGTACCCAGTGCAGGGCGTTCTCGACGAAGAAGTCACGGACCGGACGGCTGTGCGGCCCGTCGAGGTCGACGCCGGCGCCCCACGGACTGGCGTGCCGGTCGGTGAAGTAGTACGGACTGAAGCGGTTCAGATACGCGCCGTCCGGCCCGAGGTGGTTGTAGACCACGTCGAGGAGGACCGCCAGACCCAGGCCGTGCGCGGCGTCGACCAGGCGGCGCAGGTCGTCCGGGGAGCCGTAGCAGCGGGCCGGCGCGAACGGCGCCACGCCGTCGTAGCCCCAGTTGTGGGCGCCCGGGAAGTCGGCGATCGGCATCAGCTCGAGCGCCGTGATCCCCAGCGCGCACAACGCCGGCAGGCGACGCATCGCGCCGGCGAACGTCCCCTCGGGCGAGAAGGTGCCGACGTGCGCCTCGTAGACGACCAGTGAGTCCGGCGCCACGCCGTGCCACCCCCGGTCGGTCCAGTCGAAGCGCGGGTCGACGACCGCCGAGGGTCCGTGCACGCCGTCGGGCTGGAAGCGCGATGCCGGATCCGGAAACGGTCCGTCGCCGTCGAGCCGGTAGCGATAGCGGGTCCCCGGTCGAAGGTCGGCGAAGGCGCCCGCGAACCAGCCGTCGGTGTCGGCCGTCAGCGGCCGCACGTCGGGGCCGTCGCGGCCGTCGACGACCAGATCGACCTGCCGTTGCTCCGGTGCCCACACGCGGAACCTGGTGCCGTCGTCGCCGACGATCGCGCCAAGCGTGGCCTGCCACGCCGCAGCCGGCTGGGGCCGGGGTGAGGCTGCGGCCGCAGGGCCACCCTGGCGTCGGCTCACGCCGCCCCCGTGCGGCGGAACATCCCTTCGGCCGAGCGCAGGAACCCGTCCTGCACCAGCCGGTCGAAGACGCCGTGGCACTCACCCGGGCTCAGCCCGAACAGGCGGCGCGCCTGGATCGACGTGAGGCTGAGACCTGGACTCTCGAGGTACTCGGCGCGCACGCGCGCGACGAGTGGCGCAAGGCGCCGCGAATCGAACGGCAGGGTGGGGGGAGACGGGCGAACAACCGTATCGGTCATGAGCCACCTCCGGAGAAGGCCATCGTAGCCGACCTGGGGCGCCCCGCACATCGGGTGCGTCGTCATGAGGCGCCCACCAGCCGGGCCAGCGCCGCCAGGGGAATCGGCGCCCACGCCGGCCGGTTGTTGAGTTCGTACTCGACCTCGTACAGCGCCTTCTCGAGTTCGAACAGCCTGGTCCAGGCGGCGCGGGCGTCGGCCCCGGCCGGAAGGTAGCGGGCATGGTGACGATCGGCGGCGGCGCGATAGCCGTCGAGGAAGGCCTGCCGCATCTGCAGGGCGGACGCCGCGCCCGCCGCGCCGGCGGCGGTGGCGGCGGCGTAGTCGAACGAGCGCAGCATGCCGGCGACGTCCTTCAGCGCGCAGTGGTGCTGGCGCCGCTCGTCGAGCGGCTTGGACGGCTCGCCCTCGAAGTCGATGATCGTGAAGCCGCGATCGGTGCGCAGCGTCTGGCCGAGATGGTAGTCGCCGTGGATGCGGATGGCGTCGAAGCCGTCGGCCAGCACGTCGTCGTCGGCCGGTCCCGCCAGCGCGATCCGCGGCCCGGCGTCGAGCACGGTGGTGGCCAGCGCGAGCGACTCGCGCGGCCACGACGGATCGGGGCGGGCCAGCAACGCCATCGTCCGCGCGGCTTGCGCCGCCACCTGCCGGCGCCAGTGCCGGACGTGGTCGGGAGTGACCGGCACCGGCGCGAAGCCCTCGACGTCGGGGCGGCTGGCCAGCGCGGCGTGGAACGCGGCGGTGACGTCGCCGAGCTCGGCCAGCTCGCCGCGCATCGACGCCGACAGGCCGTCGGCGCCGGCGCCGTCCCCGGTCAGACGGGTGACCACGTGTCGCCAGCCGTCGCCGCGGTTGGGCACCCAGCCTTCCAGCGCGCCGAGCGCGCAGCCGCGTCCGCCGGGCGGCTGGTATTCCAGGGATCCTTCCAGACGCGGCGCCGCGGTGAAGTCGACGGCGGCCAGGAAGCGGCCGATCTCCAGCTGCGGGTTCTCGCCCTCCTCGAGCCGCCGGAACAGCTTGAAGACGTGCGACGCGCCGATGCGCAGCGACGTGTTGCTCTGTTCGACGCCGACCGGCACCACCGGCGGCAGCGTGGCTGCCCCGGTCAGTTGCCGCGCCGCCGGTGAGGCGTCGCGATAGCGCACGACGCCGCCGCGTTCGCCCGGCAGCGTGCCGCCGCCGGCCAGCCCGGCCAGCAGCGCCCGCACCGCGCCGGGCGCCGTCGCCAGATCGGCCAGGTGCCGCCCGCCGCCGTCCGGCCACGGCGCCAGGGCGGCGGCGCCGGCCTCGCTGGCCGCCCCGGCGACCACCGCGTAGCGTTCGCGCCGCGGTGGCGCCCCGGTGCCGTCGGCTGCGTAGTCGACCAGCAGGGCGACCAGCGCCACCGGGTCGCCGTCATCCGGCAGCCAGACCACGTCCTCGACGGCGACGCCGGCGATCGCCCGCGCCTTGCCGCCGAACCAGCGCTGGCCGGCGAGCCACGGCGCGGCCCGGGCCGGCAGCTCGGCGCACAGCCACGCCGCCACGCCGTCACGCGACCGCTCGGGGCCGGGCATCAGACGTGACCCACGTCGTCGTGCGGGCGCGTCTCCCGCTCCGGGAACCAGTGATCGAGGATGCGCCGGGCGACGCCGCCGCCGCCGACGCCGAAGGCGATCGCCAGTCCGAGCATCACCGCGCCGAAGGCGATGGCAAACGCCGTCAGGACGATGGTGCGGGCGACGGCGACGTGGTCGAGGGCCATCGCCGCGGTCAGAATCAGCACCAGCGCGCGGACGATGCCGGCCAGCACCCGCGGCGACGGGATGCGGGCGTTGACCGCTGCCAGCAGCGTCGCCCGCCAGGCCACGTTGGCCAGCACGAAGCCGACCAGCACGATCACCAGGCCGACGACCAGCCGCGGCACGAACAGCGCGAACTCGCCGACCAGGCCGCGCAGCGCCGCGAAGCCGAGCACGTCGACGCCCGACAGCAGGAAGCCGATCCACACCACCCAGAAGACGATCGACGCGACGATCGTCTCGGCCGGCGGCAGCTCGGCGGTGCGCAGCACCTCGGCGACGCCCTGGCGCTCGCACAGCTTGGCGAAGCCGGTGCGGGCGAGGATCAGCCGCGTCAGTCGTTTGAGCACCATGGCGGCCAGCCACCCGACCAGCACGATGCTGAGGGTGACCACCGCGCGCGGCACCAGTTCGGCGGCGGAGCGGAGGAAGTTCGTGCTCGCCTGTTGAATCGCCTGCAGGACCATCTCGCCCATGTCCATCCTCATGCCGGCTGCAGCCAGCGCTCCACGATCTCGGCCCGGCGGTGCGCGAAGGCCTCGCCCAGCGCCGTGAGAGCGGCGTCCAGGGCCGCCGGCCCGTCGCCACCGTGTTCGAGCAGGAACGTGCCGGTCCGGGCCGTGTACAGCGGCAACAGCGCCTGGACCACGTGATCGCGCCGCATCACCCCGTGGTGGTGGGCGACCAGGAACTCGGCGACGATGGCCGCCCACAGCCCGTCGGCCAGCCCCGGTCGGGCCTGGCGGCTGGCCTGGACCAGCGCCGCCAGCGTCTCGGCGCCGAGTAGCCGGCGCAGCACCTCGTCGAGGGTGGCGACGTCGTCGGCGAACGATCCGAGCAGCCGCTCGACGTCGGCCGGCGGCGCGGTGCCCGGTTCGGCGTCGGCCGGCGCCTCGCCGACCAGCGGCGGGTCGTCGCCGGTGGCGCCGCGCGTCCACGCCTGCCCGTGGGCCTCGAGGGTGGCGAAGGTCGAGCCGACGACCTGGCGGAACAGATCGGGCAGGGCCACCCGCGGACGCCCGCCGACGACCCGTCGGGCGCCCATCGGCACCTGGCACACGCTGAACGGGCCGGCCAGCGCTTCGCCGGCCACCCAGACGCTGGTCGCGCGCTGCACCGGCGTCGCCGTCCAGGCAGCCTGGGTGCAGTGCGCCGCCAGGCGGCCGGAACAGCCGAACTCGGCGAGCAGCGGTTCGTGCAGGTGGCGGCCGTAGGCCACCCGCATCAGCGGCCGCACCAGCTGCGTCACCAGCAGGCCCTCGACCGGACTGCGCTGGTAGACCGGCGCCACCAGGTCGGTCCGGCCGTCGCCGAGCGGCGTGCCGAGCCGGGCGACCCACGCCGGCGTCAGCCCGGCGACGTCGGCGTCGAGGACGATGACCGCGCTGGCCTGCAGCAGGTCGCCGGCGGCGAGGATGCAGCGGGTCGCCGCGCCTTCTTCGGCCCACGCCGTCGCCGACGCGGTCATGAAGTGCGTCGTGCGCAGGCCCTGGTTGCCGCCGCTCGCCCGCATCTCGTCCTGCCAGCGGTGGTACAGCGCCTCGACGGTGCCGTCGCTCGAGCCGTGGTCGACGTTGAGCAGCGCCGTGCGCTGGCGCGGGAAGTGGCTGCGGAACGCCGCCCGCACGGCGCGCAGCAGCTCGACGGCCGACTCGCCGTGCTCGAAGGTCGGCAGGCCGACCAGCAGGTCGACCTGGCCGACGCCGATGATCTGCCGCAGCAGCTCGTCGGGAATGAGGCTGTCGTCCGCCACGGTCACCTCGCTGGGGACGGCATCGGGCCGCGGGCGTCAGACACGGCGCAGCCTGAACCAGTAGAAGTCGTACGGACCGAGGGTGAGCAGGTACGGCAGCTCGCCGATCCGCGGGAACACGCTGTTGCCGAACATCTCGATCGGCACCAGGCCGGCCAGCGCCCGCAGATCCAGCTCCACGGCCTGGACGCTGCCGGCGAGGTTGTTGACCACCAGCACCTGCTCGCGGCCGAAGGTGCGGATGTAGGCCAGCACGCGGTGGTTCTTCGGGGTCAGGAACGCCAGCGAGCCGCGGCTGAACACCGGCGACGACTTGCGGACGCGGATCAGGCGCCGCATCCAGTTGAGCAGCGAGTGGGAGGTGCGCTCCTGGGCGGCGACGTTGACCGCCTGGAAGCCGTAGACCGGGTTGGAGATCATCGCGAACGCCAGCCGCTCGGGGTCGGCGCCGGAGAAGCCGGCGTTCCAGCCGCCGTTCCACTGCATCGGGGTCCGCACGCCGTTGCGGTCGCCGAGGTAGATGTTGTCGCCCATGCCGATCTCGTCGCCGTAGTAGACGATCGGGCTGCCCGGCAGCGACATCAGCAGGCCGTTCATCAGCTCGATGCGGCGCCGATCGCCGTCGAGCAGCGGCGCCAGGCGGCGGCGGATGCCGAGGTTGATGCGCGCCACCTTGTCACGCGCGTACTCGTCGTACATGTAGTCGCGCTCCTCGGCGGTGACCATCTCGAGGGTCAGCTCGTCGTGGTTGCGCAGGAAGATGCCCCACTGGCACGACTCGGGGATGACCGGCGTCCGGTCGAGGATCTCGACGATCGGCTTGCGGTCCTCCAGCCGGAGCGCCATGAACATGCGTGGCATCAGCGGGAAGTGGAACGCCATGTGGAACTCGTCGCCGTCGCCGAAGTACGGGCGGACGTCCTCGGGCCACTGGTTGGCCTCGGCGAGCAGGACCTTGCCGGTGTAGTGCTGATCGAGCTGCCGGCGCAGGTACTTGAGCACCTCGTGGGTCTCCGGCAGGTTCTCGCAGGAGGTGCCCTCGCGTTCGATGAGGTAGGGCACGGCGTCGACGCGGAAGCCGTCGACGCCCATGTCGAGCCAGAACTTCATGACGTTCCACATCTCCTCGCGCACCGCCGGGTTGTCGTAGTTCAGGTCCGGCTGGTGGCTGAAGAAGCGGTGCCAGTAGTAGGCCTTCGACACCGGGTCCCACGACCAGTTGGACGGCTCGGTGTCGAGGAAGATGATGCGGACGCCCTTGTACTTCTCGTCGGTGTCGCTCCACACGTACCAGTCGCGGCGCGGGTTGTCGGTGGAGCTGCGCGCCTCCTGGAACCATGGGTGGCGGTCGGAGGTGTGGTTGGTGACCAGCTCGGTGATGACCTTCAGGCCGCGGGCGTGGGCGGCGGCGAGGAACTCGCGGAAGTCGTCGAGGGTGCCGTAGGCCGGGTGGATGGCGTAGTAGTCGGCGATGTCGTAGCCGTCGTCGCGGAACGGCGACGGGAACGTCGGCAGCAGCCACAGGCAGTCGACGCCGAGCGTGGCCAGGTAGTCGAGCTTGCTGGTCAGGCCGCGGAAGTCGCCGACGCCGTCGCCGTCGCTGTCGCAGAACGTCTTGACGTGCAGCTGGTAGAAGACGGCGTCCTGGTACCAGCGGGGATCGGCGGCGGTGGTCACGACGCCGCGCCCTCCGGCTGGAACACCACCACCGCCAGCGGCGGGACGACCAGGTCGAGGCGGAACGGCCGGCCGTGCTGCGGCGCGTCCACGGCGGCCACCGCGCCGCCGTTGCCGACGCCGCTGCCGCCGTAGTCGGTGGCGTCGCTGTTGAGCACCTCGCGCCACACCCCGCCGCGCGGCGCGCCGATCGGCTCGCCGTGGCGCGGCACCGGCGTGAAGTTGCAGACGAACAGCACCACGTCGTCGTCGGTGGGCCCCTTGCGCAGGAAGCTGATCAGGCTGCGGGCGTGGTCGTTGCAGTCGATCCACTCGAAGCCGCCCGGGTCGCTGTCGCGGGCGTAGAGGGCCGGCGTGCGCCGGTAGAGGTGGTTGAGGTCGCGCACCCACTGCCGCAGTCCGGCATGGCGCGGATCCTCGAGACAGTGCCAGTCCAGCCCGACGTCGTGGTTCCACTCGCTGCGCTGGCCGAACTCGTCGCCCATGAACTGCAGCTTCTTGCCGGGGTGGCCGTACTGGTAGCCGTAGAGCAGCCGCAGCGTCGCGAAGCGCCGCCAGTCGTCGCCGGGCATCTTGCCGAGCATCGAGCCCTTGCCGTGCACGACCTCGTCGTGGGAGAAGGGCAGGATGAAGTTCTCGGTGAAGGCGTAGAGCAGGCTGAAGGTGATGCGGTCGTGGTGGTAGCTGCGGTGGATCGGGTCGTGGCTGACGTAGGCGAGCACGTCGTGCATCCAGCCCATGTTCCACTTGAAGCCGAAGCCGAGGCCGCCGACGTAGGTGGGCCGCGACACCATCGGCCAGGCCGTCGACTCCTCGGCGGCGACGATGACGCCGGGGTGCTCGTGGTGCACGACGGTGTTCAGCTCGCGCAGGAAGTCGATGGCCTCGAGGTTCTCCTTGCCGCCGAAGCGGTTGGGCACCCACTCGCCGTCCTTGCGGCCGTAGTCCAGATAGAGCATCGACGCCACGGCATCCACGCGCAGGCCGTCGACATGGTACTGCTCCAGCCAGAACAGGGCGTTGCTGATCAGGAAGTTGCGCACCTCCGAGCGGCCGTAGTTGAAGACCAGGGTGTCCCAGTGGGGATGGCGGCCCTGGCGCGGGTCGGCGTGCTCGTAGAGGTGGGTGCCGTCGAAGGCGGCGAGCCCGTGCGCGTCGTAGGGGAAGTGCGCCGGCACCCAGTCGAGCAGCACGCCGATGCCGGCCTGGTGCAGGGTGTCGACGAAGGCCCGGAAGTCGTCCGGGGCGCCGAACCGGCTGGTCGGCGCGTAGTAGCCCACCGTCTGGTAGCCCCACGACCCGTCGAACGGGTGCTCGGTGATCGGCAGCAGCTCGACGTGGGTGTAGCCCATCTCGGTCACGTAGGCGACCAGCTGGTCGGCCAGCGTCCGGTAGTCGAGCCAGCCGCGATCGCGGTCCTGCGCCCGGCGCCACGACCCGAGGTGCACCTCGTAGATGGCCAGCGGGGCGCGCAGCGGATCGCCCTGACGGCGCGCCTCGAGCCAGGCCTGGTCGCGCCACTGGTAGCGGGACAGATCGGCGACCCGGGACGCCGTCTGCGGCCGCGTCTCGGCAGCGAAGCCGTAGGGATCGGCGCGCTCGGTGGCGCTGCCGTGCTGCGGTTCGATCCGGTACTTGTAGAGGGCGCCGGCCGCCAGGCCCGGCACGAACCCCTCCCACACCCCGGCATCGTGGCGCAGGACCAGCGGGGTCGCCCCGGCCTGCCAGCCGTTGAAGTCGCCGACCACGTCGACGCGGCGGGCGTTGGGCGCCCACACCGCGAAGTGGACGCCGGCGACGCCGTGGCGCTCGGTGAGGTGCGCCCCCAGCTTCTCGAAGCTGCGGTAGTGCCGCCCTTCGGCGAGCAGGTGCAGGTCGAAGGCGCTCAGGTCGGCGCCGGGTCGGGTCTCGCCGCTCATGGCTGCACCACCAGGATGTGGGCCGGCTGCGCCGGGTCGAGCCGGACGTAGTGCCGGCCGCCGCGCCAGCGGAAGGTGACGTCGGTGACCAGGTCGGTCACCGCGTAGTCGCCGTCGGCGGCGGCGCCGATCGCCGCCGGCGGTACCTCGATCCAGCCGTGCTGCACGTTGCGCGGGTCGAGGTTGGCCACGACCAGGACGTGGCCGTCGCCCTCGGGGGTCGTCTTCGAGTAGGCGACCAGTTCCGGGTTGTCGGTGGGGTGGAAGCGCAGCCCGCCGTCGAACTGCAGGGCGCGGTGCTCGCGGCGGATGCGGTTCACGGTGGCGACCAGGTCCTTGATGTGGCCCGGCCGATCCCAGTCCCAGTGGCGGAACTGGTACTTCTCCGAGTCCAGGTACTCCTCGGTGCCGGGCACGGCGCGGCCTTCGCACAGCTCGAAGCCGCTGTAGATGCCGTAGGTGGCGCCGAGCGTCGCGGCCAGCACCAGCCGGGTGCGGAACGCCGGCGGGCCGCCCTTCTGCAGGTAGGCGTGCAGGATGTCGGGCGTGTTGGCGAACAGGTTGGGCCGCAGGTACTCCTTCACCGCGGTCGTCGTCAGCTCGGTGAAGTAGTCCTCGATCTCGGCCTTGGTGTTGCGCCACGTGAAGTAGGTGTAGGACTGGGTGAAGCCCAGCTTGGCCAGGTAGCCCATCACCTTCGGACGCGTGAAGGCCTCGGAGAGGAAGATGACCTCGGGGTGATCGCGGTGGATCGATCCGATCATCCACTCCCAGAACCCGTACGGCTTGGTGTGCGGGTTGTCGACGCGGAAGATGCGCACCCCGTGGCCGATCCAGAAGCGGACGACGTCGGCCAGTTCCTCCCACAGCGCCGCCCAGGCCTCGGTTTCGAAGTTGAACGGGTAGATGTCCTGGTACTTCTTCGGCGGGTTCTCCGCGTACTTGATGGTGCCGTCGGGGCGGTGGCGGAACCACTCGGGGTGCTCGTCGACGTAGGGATGGTCGGGCGAGCACTGGTAGGCGAGATCGAGGGCGACCTCGAGGCCGCAGCCGTGGGCCGCGGCGACGAAGGCGTCGAAGTCGGCGAGGGTACCGAGGCCCGGTTCCACGGCCTTGTGGCCGCCGTCGGCCGACCCGATCGCCCACGGGCTGCCGGGGTCGCCGGGCACCGCGACCAGGCTGTTGCCGCGGCCCTTGCGGAAGCTGGTGCCGATCGGATGAATCGGCGGCAGGTAGACCACGTCGAAGCCGAGCGCGGCGACGTTGGGCAGGTGCAAGGCGGCCTCGGCGAAGGTGGCGCTGCGCGTCGGGCTGGGACCCCAGGAGCGCGGGAACATCTCGTACCAGGCGCCGAAGCGGGCCCGCTCTCGATCGATCGTCACCGACAGCACGTGCGGGTAGCGTGAGGCCAGCGAACGGTCGGCATGGCGCGACATGAGCTCGAGCAGACGGTCGTCGAGCCCGGCGCCGACCCGCACCGGCAGTTCGGCGTCGCCGGCGAGCATCCGCGCCGCCGCCTCGAGCTGCACGCGGTCGTCGTCGGCGCCGACGTCGGGCGGGGCGCCCGCCTTGCGCCGCCGCGGCTTGGGGCAGCGGCCGGCGGCCGCCGCCACCAGCGCCGCGCCCTCGCTCAACTCGAGCGTCACGTCGACGCCGGCCTTGACCTTGAGCTCCAGCTCGCGCCGCCAGGACAGGAAATGATCCGCCCACGCTTCCACCGTGTACTCGTGGACGCCGGGCGCGCCGACCGTGAACGCGGCATGCCACTCGTCGTTGCCGAGCGGCGCCATCGGCACCTCCTGCCAGGCCGCGGCGGGATCGCCGCCCGGCCGGTGCTGCAGCCGGACGGCGAGCACGTCGTGGCCGTCGGCGTGGACGTGGGCGACGACGGCCACCGACTCGCCGGTCGTGCGCTTGATCGGGAAGCGGCCGCCGTCGACCTCGGGCAGCAGGCGCTCGACGACGACGCGGCGGCGGCCGTCGGTGCCGGCCCCCGGCGCGGCGATGCGGGTGGCACGGACCCGACGGGTCGCGGGCGTGCGGGTGGCAGGTGTGGTCACGGCGTCCTCCCCAGGGATGCGATTGCACCGGCGTGGGCGGGTGGGGGGGCACCGACCAGCCGGAGTACGGCCACGGAGCGGCCGACGAGCGGGTAGTCGGCGGCCCCGTCGAACTCGGCCGGTGGCGCGTCCGGGTCGGCGGTGTCGATCTCGCGCTCCCACCGCGCCGCCGCGCCGACCGCCGGCAGCGTGAACCGGGCCGGATCGGCCGCGGCGTTGAACATCACCAGCAGGGTCGCGCCGACGATGCGGCCGCCGCGGTCGTCGGTTTCCTCGATGGCGTCGCCCGACAGCAGCATGCCGAAACAGCGCAGGTCGGCCTGCCAGTCGCGATCGCTCAGCTCGAACCCGCCGGCGCCGTACCAGGCGATGTCCTGCACCGCGGTGCCGCGGATGGCGCGGCCCTGGAAGAACGTGCGCCGGCGCAGGACCGGCTCGCGGCGGCGCAGGCCGATGAGGCGGCTGGCGAAGTCCAGCAGGCGGCGGGCGCTGTCGTCGAGCGTCCAGTCGGTCCAGCTGAGTTCGGTGTCCTGGCAGTAGGCGTTGTTGTTGCCGCGCTGGGTGCGGCCGATTTCGTCGCCGCCGCTGAGCATCGGCACGCCCTGCGACAGGAACAGCGTGGCCAGGAAGTTGCGCATCTGGCGCTCGCGCAGGGCGGTGATCGCCGGGTCGTCGGTGGGGCCCTCGTGGCCGCAGTTCCAGCTCAGGTTGTGGTTCTCGCCGTCGCGGTTGTCCTCGAGGTTGGCCTCGTTGTGCTTGTGGTCGTAGCTGACCAGGTCGCGCAGGGTGAAGCCGTCGTGGGCGGTGACGAAGTTGATGCTGGCATGCGGGCGGCGCCCGCTGTGCTCGTAGAGGTCGCTGCTGCCGGCCAGCCGCGTCGCCATCTCGGAGGTCGAGCGCGGATCGCCGCGCCAGAAGCGGCGCACGGTGTCGCGGTAGCGGCCGTTCCATTCCGTCCACAGCACCGGGAACTGCCCCACCTGGTAGCCGCCGTCGCCCAGGTCCCACGGCTCGGCGATGAGCTTGACCTGCGACAGCACCGGGTCCTGGTGGATGATGTCGAGGAACGCGCCGAGCCGATCGACGTCGTGCAGCTCGCGGGCCAGGGCGCTGGCCAGGTCGAAGCGGAAGCCGTCGACGTGCATGTCCAGCACCCAGTAGCGCAGGCTGTCCATGATGAGCTGCAGCACCTGCGGCTGGGTGACGTCGAGGGTGTTGCCGCAGCCGGTGAAGTCGACGTAGTAGCGCGGGTTCTCCCACGACAGCCGGTAGTAGGTGGCGTTGTCGATGCCGCGCAGTGACAGCGTCGGGCCGAGGTGGTTGCCTTCGGCGGTGTGGTTGTAGACCACGTCGAGAATCACCTCGAGGCCGGCGGCGTGCAGGGCCCGCACCATGCGCTTGAACTCGCGCACCACCTCGCCGGGGCCGGTCCGGGCGGCGTAGCGGCGGTCCGGGGCCAGGAAGCTGAGGGTGTTGTAGCCCCAGTAGTTCTTCAGGCCACGCTCGACCAGATGCCGGTCGTCGGTGTGATGGTGCACCGGCATCAACTCGACGGCGGTGACGCCCAGTCCGGTGAGGTGCTCGAGGGCCGCGTCGGTGGTCAGCGCCTCGTAGGTGCCGCGCAGCGCCTCCGGGATGCCGGGATGGCTGGCCGTGAAGCCCTTCACGTGCAGCTCGTAGATCACCGTCTCGTGCCACGGCGTGCGCAGCGGGCGGTCGTTGCCCCAGGAGAACGCCGAATCGACGACCTCGGCCAGCGGCGCGAAGGCGGCGTTGTCGCGGGTGTCGTAGGACAGGTCCTCGCCCGGGTCGCCGGCCCGGTAGCCGAACATCTCGAAGTCGCCCCAGCGCACCATGCGCCCGATCGCTTTCGCATAGGGGTCGAGGACCACCTTGTGCGGGTTGAAACGGTGCCCGGCGGTCGGTGCGTACGGGCCGTGGACGCGGAAGCCGTAGAGCTGGCCGGGGCGGGCGTCGGGGAGGTAGCCGTGCCAGACCATGGCGGTCTGCTCGGGCAGCGTGACGCGGCGGACTTCGCGCGGGGCATCGGGTCCGTCGAACAGGCACAGCTCGACCCGGGTGGCATTGGCCGAGAACAGGGCGAAGTTGACGCCGAACCCGTCCCACGTGGCGCCAAGTGGATACGGCGCGCCGGGCCAGACCGCCGCCGCGCTCACGAGGCCGCACCCCCACGCCGCGGTCCGACCGGTGCGGGGGAGACGACGGGCTGCGGAACGGACACGACGGCCATGGTGCGACATCTCGTGCAAGGTCGCTGCCGACGCCGGACGTGGGGGAATTCCGCCAGGATTCGCCGCACCCGCCGCGTCCTGGTGGTCGCGGTGGCGATATATTGCGGATCCGCCACGTCCGGTGGCGGCTTGGCACCGGCGGTTTGCACCGCGAGCGGTAAGATGGCGCACGCCGCGGTGCCACCTCCCGCGACGTCCACCCATGGCCCAGCTTCCCCCCGCCGCCGGCGGCCGATCGGTCGAAGACGCCCTCATCGCCGCGGCCCGCGCCTTGACCTCGCAGCTCGATGTCGCGGCGGCCGCGGCGGCGGTGCTCGACGCGGTGGCCGACGTCTTCGGCGCGACGTCGAGCTGGGTGCTGCTCTACGACGCCACCGAGCGCCATCTGAAAACGGTCGCGTTCCGCGGCGCGGCGGCGGACGCCTTTCGTGACGCGGTGATGCCGATCGAGGCCGGCATCATGGGCCTGGCGTTTTCCAGCCGCCAGGTGGTCTTCGTCCCCGACGCCCACCAGGACGACCGCTGGTTCGACGTCGGCCGCGTCCATCGCACGCCGCTGGGGTCGGCGCTGGCCGTGCCGCTGGTGGCCAACGACCGGCCGGTGGGGGTGGTCGGGCTCGACGCGCCCCGCTTCACCGCGGCCACGCCGCCCGACGCCCGCGACATCGCCCGGCTCGAAGCCTTCGCGGCCCAGGCGGCCATCGCCATCGCCAACGCCCAGCATTACGAGGCCAGCGAGCGCGACCGGCGGCGGATGGTCGCCCTGCTCGACGAGCGGCGCGGGCTGCGCCGCCGGGTCGAGCACCTGCAGGAAGCGATGCGGGACGCCCAGGACCCGGGCGAACTCATCGGCGACTCGGCGCCGTGGCGCGAGGTGGTGCGCCTGGTGGATCTGGTCGCGCCCGGCGACACCACGGTGCTGCTGCTCGGCGAGACCGGCACCGGCAAGGAGGTGCTGGCCCGCCGCATCCACGACCTCAGCCCGCGGGCCGCCGGCCCGTTCGTGCCGGTCAACTGCGCCGCGCTGCCCGAGGCGCTGGTCGAGAGCACGCTCTTCGGGCACGAAAAGGGCGCCTTCACCGGAGCGATCGCCCGCAAGGCCGGCAAGTTCGAAGTGGCCGACGGCGGCACGCTGTTCCTGGACGAGATCGGCGACCTGCCGGCCGACGCACAGGCCAAGCTGCTGCGCGTGCTCCAGGACTCGACCGTCGAGCGGGTCGGCGGAACGCAGCCCATCCGGGTCGACGTCCGGGTGGTGGCGGCGACCAACCAGGACCTCGAAGCCGCCGTCGCCGCCGGCAGCTACCGGTCCGACCTCTACTTCCGCTTCAGCGTCTTTCCGATCACCCTGCCGCCGCTGCGCGATCGCGTCACCGACGTGCCGCTGTTCGCGCGCCACTTCGTCCGCGTGTTCGCCCGCCGGCTGCGCCGTCCGGCCCGCGACGTGACCGACGAGGCGCTGCAGCGCCTCCTCGACTACCACTGGCCGGGCAACGTCCGCGAACTGCAGAACGTCCTCGAGCGGGCGGTGATTCTCACCACCGGTGCGAAGGTGTCGTCCGATGCCATCTGGCTGCCGCGGCTGCCGGGCCCGGCCGTCCGGCCGGCCGGCCCCGAGACGGTCACCACCCTGGCTGAGGCCGATCGCCGGGCGATCCTGGCGGCCCTGGATGCTTCGGGCTGGCGGATCAGCGGCGCGGCGGGGGCCGCCGAACGGCTCGGTACCAAGCCGACGACCCTGCACGCGAAGATGAAGAAGCTCGGGATCCAGCGGCCGCGGCGTGGATCGACGAAATAGTGACAGCTGGCGACGGCATTTCGCGGTCGGGACCGGCGCGGGCCGCCGCCGGCCGCGATGCAGGCCTGATTCGGCGCGGGCGCCGAACTTGCAGCCGGCCTCCCCAGTGGCCAACCTCCGGGTTCGTGTCCGCGACGGCCGGTTTCGCGTGATCGTGACGGGACAGCTCGCCGCCGCCGACCTGCGGCGCCTCGAACACCTCTGCGGGCCGGCCCTCGAACAGCGCCACCTCCCGCTCGAACTCGACCTGAGCGGCGTGTCGACGATGGACGAACCGGCGCGGCTGTTCCTCGATCACCTGGCCCGTCGGGGGGCGGTGGTGAGCGGCGGGCTGTCCGGGTCTCCGCAGCCCAGCGAGTAGAATCCCGCCCCCGATGCCGCCGCCCGCACTCCGACCCGGCGCCTCCCCGTGGCGCGCGTGGCCTCCCGTGCTCTGGCCGGCGTGGTCGTGGAGCGACCGCGCCTTTGTCGCCTGTGCCGTCGTGGCCGTCGTCGTGGCCTATCGGGCCGGGAGCCTCACCGACAGCCGCACCGCCTGGGCCGTGCTGCTCGCCGCCAGCCTCGCCATGCACGCGCGGCTCGCCGTCGGCGCCGTCCATGCCGTGGTGCTGGCCCTGCTCGCCGCCGCCGCGCTGGGGGCCGCGACGGCGCGGCTGGCGCCGGCCCTGACGGCCGGCGGGACGGCCCTCGCCGCGGCGTGGCTGATCGGCCGCTACCGGCGCCGGACCCGGGTGCTGCGCGTGGGCGTCGGCGTCGGGGCGGTTGCGCTCACCCTCGCCGCGCTCTCGGCGGCGCCGTCGTCGCCGCTGGAGGCGAGGCTGCGGGGCGCCGCGCTGGTCGGCCTGGCCGGCTTTGCCAGCAGCCTGCTGCGCCTGGCGCTCGAGCCGCTCTTCGACGGTGTGTTCGGGCACGCCACCCGGCTGACGTTGAGCGAGTGGCTCGACCTCGACCACCCGCTGCTGCGCGAGCTGGCCACGGTGGCACCGGGCACCCTCCAGCACTCGGTGAACGTCGGCCTGCTGGCCGGAGCGGCCGCCAACGCCCTCGGTGCCGACGCGCTCCTGGCCCGGGTCGGCGGGCTTTACCACGATGTCGGCAAGGCCGCGGCCCCCGAGTACTTCGTCGAGAACCAGGCCGGCCGCAACCCGCACGACGACCTCGATCCGCGCGAGAGCGCCCGCATCCTGCGCCGCCACGTCACCGACGGTGTCGAGCGCGTGCTGGCGCACGGCCTGGGCGAGCGCATCGCCGCCTTCGTGCGCGAGCACCACGGCACCGGGGTGATGCGGCTGCTCGAGGCCCGGGCCGGCGCTGCCGCCGCCGACGATCCCGAGGCGTTCCGCTACCCCGGCCCGCGGCCGCGCTCGATCGAGACCGGCCTGCTGATGATCGCCGATCAGGTCGAGGCCACGGCCCGCGCCGCGCAGCCGGCCGACCTGGCCGCCTGCGCGCGCGTCGTCCGCCAGACCGTGTCGCGTATCCGCGGCGAGGGCGAACTGGACGACTGCCCGCTGTCCGATCGCCAGCTCGCCCGCGCCGAGCAGGCGCTGGCCAAGGCGCTGCACGCGATGTACCACCGCCGGCTGGCCTATCCGCCGGCCCGCCTCGGGCCCCCGGCCGCGGCGCGGGTGTGACGGCGCGCCGGCACGGTGGGCCCGCCGGTGCCTAGTCGCCGGCGGCGGCGCGGCCGTCGCGGATGTGCAGTTCGCGCTGCGGCAGCGGGATGGTGATCGACTCGCGCGCGAACGCGCGATAGACCTCGCAGTGGAGTTCGTGGAGCACCAGCCCGCGCTGCGCCGGGTTGGTGATCCAGGCCAGCAGCTCGAACTCCACGCCCGACTCGCCGAAGGCGCGCAGCCGGACCCGCGGCTCGGGATGGCGGCTCACCATCGGGTGGGCGGCGGCGACGCCGAGCAGCACCGGCATCACGTGATCGATGTCGGACCCATAGGCGACCCCGACCCGGACCCGCAGCCGGAAGCGGGCGTCGGGCCCGCCCGACTCGTTGATGATCTTGGCCCGCCCGATCACGCCGTTCGGGATGCTGATCTCCTCGTCGTCGCGGGTGACCAGCCGGGTGCTGCGCAGCCCCACGTAGGTCACCTGGCCGCGCTCGCCAGTGTCGAGGACGATGTAGTCGCCGACCCGGTACGGCTGGTCGACCATGATGGCGGCGCCGGCGAAGAGGTTGCTGAGGGTGTCCTGGGCGGCGAACGACAAGGCGATGCCGAGCAGGCCGGCCGAGGCCACCAGACCGGTGACGTCGACGTCCCACGACAGCAGCACGGCGTAGATCGCGATGAGCGTGACCGACACCCGCAGCAGGTTGTTCAGCAGCGGCACCGCGCTCGGCGCCGCCCAGGCCGGCGGCGCCGGCGACGCGCTCAGTCCGGCGAGCAGCGCCGTCGCGCCTTGTACCGAGGCGACCACCCAGGTGATGACCAGCAGGGTCCGCGCCGCGGCGACCAGCCACAGCTCGGTCTCCCGGTCGGGCGCCAGCGCCACGGCGGCGACGAGCACGCCGCCGAGCAGGATCGAGCGCGCCGCGGCCAGGCCGGCGACGTCGGCGAGCCGATCGGCCGCCGGCAGCAGCCGGCGGATCAGCGGATCGAGCCCGATGCGGATGACGGCGCGGGCTGCCTTGGCGGCGATGGCGGCCAGGACGACGGCGATCGCCGCCTGCAGGGCCGCGACCGGCGCGATGTCACGCAGCCACTGCGCGATCCCGGCCAGCCACGTCTGCTCCACTCGGTCGCCTCCCGTGTCGCCGGCGCGGCAGCGCCGGCCGGATTCCCCGCCGCGACGATGGTGACTGTGCCATCATCGCTGCCCATGATCGACGGGCGCACGGACCGGCGTTCCGCCTCCTGCTGACGACATGCCGAGCCTGCACGCCGTCGCCGTGCTCGTGATCACGGGCGCCGTATTCTACTTGTACACCCGCCCCTGGATCCGCATGGAGGCGGTGTCGCTGCTGCTGCTCACGGCGCTGCTGGTCACGTTTCATCTCTTCCCGTACGTCGGCGGCGAACGCCGGCTCTCCGACGCCGAGATCCTGCAGGCGTTCGGCCATCCGGCGCTCATCGCCATCTGTTCGCTGATGATCCTCGGGCGCGGCCTGACGATGACCGGGGCGATGGAGCCGGCGGTCCGGGCCCTGGGCCGGATCTGGAGCTGGAGCGCCAGCGTCGGGCTGCTGCTGACGCTGGCGATCGCCGGACTGGCGAGCGGGTTCGTCAACGACACCCCGGTCCTGGTGCTGATGCTGCCGATGCTGCTCGGCATCGCCGATCGCACCGGGCACTCCGCCGCCCGCACGCTGATGCCGGTCAACTACGCCATCCTCGCCGGCGGCATGCTCACCAGCATCGGCACCTCGACCAACCTGCTGGTGCTGTCGATCGCCAACGATCTCGGCATGCCGGCGATGGGCATCTTCGACTTCACGCCGATCGCCGCGGCGTCCTTCGCCGTCGCCCTGCCCTATCTCTGGCTGGTCGCGCCGCGGCTGCTGCCCGACCGGGCCCCGGCGACGCCGGAGAACCTCCGCCAGTTCGAGGCCCGGCTGGTCGTCGACGCCGACAACGAGCGGCTGGCGGGGAAGTCGCTCGACGAGCTGGCCAAGGCGCTCGGCCGTCCGCTGCCGCTCACCTCGCTGCTGCGCGGCGGGCGCAAGGCCGCCGCCGCCGGCGACGTCACCCTCGCCGCCGGCGATGCGCTGTTGCTGCGCGACACCGCGCGTGGCCTCTCCGAGGTGGCCACCACCTACCACGCCGACCTCTTCGATCGCGAGGGTGAGGGACGCTTCGCCGCCGGCGACGATTCGGCGGTGGAGGGCGACATCGGCCTGGTCGAAGCCGTGGTCGGCGTCGACTCGCACCTGGTCGGCCGCTCGCTGCGCAGCGTCCGGTTCGCCGAGACGCACAAGGTGGTGGTCGTCGGCCTGAACCGTGGTGCCGAGGGCCTGCTGCGCCGCTTCGACGACCTGGCGCGGACCCGCCTGGCGGTCGGCGACGTGCTGCTCGTACAGGGCACGACCGAACGCCTCGCCGAACTGGCCAAGGTCGAACACCTGATGCTGCTCGACGGGCGCGTGACCCTGCCGCGATCGCCGCTGGCGCCGTGGGCGCTGGCGATCATGGGCGGGGTGATCGTGCTGGCCGCGACCAAGACGCTGCCGATCCACGTCGCCGCCTTCGCCGGCGTCATCGCCATGCTGGCGGCGGGGTGCGTGAAGCTGGACGGGCTGGGCCGCGCCCTCAGCATGGAGGTGGTGCTGCTGGTCGCCTCGAGCATCGCGCTCGGCCAGAGCCTGGTCGACACCGGTGCCGCCGCCTGGATCGCCCAGGGCGTCGCCGTGGCCGTGCAGCAGGTGGCGCCGGCGCTGCGCCTGGTGGTGTTCATGGCCTTCGGGGCGCTGCTGACCAACTTCGTGTCCAACACCGCCGCCGCCGCCGTCGGCACCCCGATTGCCGTGGCGACCGCGCTGGAGCTGGGCAGCCCGATGGAGCCCTACGTCCTGTCGATCCTGTTCGGCGCCAACCTCAGCTACGCGACGCCGATGGCCTACCAGACCAACGTCCTGGTGATGAACGCCGCCAACTACCGCTTCGTCGACTTCGTTCGCGTCGGCACGCCGCTGGTGCTGCTGATGCTGGCGACGCTGTCGCTGCTGCTGGTCAACGCCTACGACCTGCGGTAACGCTCAGTCTTCCTTCCAGGGATTGGTGGCGTAGACGGCCAGTTCCGGCCACAGCACCCGCTGGGGCATGTCGAGCGCGGCGAGGATCGTCGCGGCGATGTCCTGCGCGTAGAGCTTGTTGGGGTTGTTGCGGCCGCCGCGGCCGCCGAAGTTGGTCTGCACCTCGCTCGGGCAGATACAGGTGACGCGGATGCCGTGCGGGCGCAGCTCCGCCTGCCAGCACTGGCTGATGCCGCGCACCGCCCACTTGCTGGCCGCGTAGGCGGTGGCGGTGGCGGCCCCTTTCATGCCCGAGGTCGAGGCGATGTTGACGATGTCGCCGCGGCCCTGGGCCTTCAGCGCCGGCACCAGCCGGTTGGTGAGATCGACCAGGCCGAAGACGTTGGTTTCGAACATCGCCCGCATCCGCTCGACGTCGAGGCTGCCGATCTCGCCACGGTAGGCGTAGCCGGCGTTGTTGACGACGACGTCGACGCCGCCCATGTGGGCGGTGGCGGCGTCCACGGTGCGGGCGTTGTCGTCGGCGCGGCCGACGTCGGCGCGGATCCCGAGGGCGCCGTGCTCGTGGGCCACGGCGTCGATGGCCGCCTGGTCGCGACCGGTGAACGCCACGGCGTGCCCGGCCGCCCGGGCCTGGGCGACCAGCGCGGCGCCGATGCCCTGGCTGCCGCCGGTAATCAGGAATCGCTTCGACGACATCGCTGGCTCCTCCGGAGGGAACGGGTGCGGGTCGGCACCGCGGTGCGGTGCCGCACGTGGGGTGGACGCATCAGGGGACGGCGGGCGCGGCGCGCACCAGTTCGGCGACCGTCACCGGATCGACCGGCTTGACCAGGTGGCGGTCGAAGCCGGCGGCGCTGGTGCGGGCGCGATCCTCGGCCTGGCCCCAGCCGGTGACGGCGACGACCAGGCTGGTGCTGCCCAGGGCGCGCAGCTGGCGGCAGGTTTCGTGGCCGTCGATGCCGGGCAGCCCGACGTCGAGCAGCACGACGTCGGGCTGGGCATGGGCGGCGGCATCCAGCGCCGCTTCGCCCGACCCGGCCAGGCTGACCTCGTGGCCCTCGAGCCGCAGGAACATCGCCAGCGCCTCGGCGTTGTCGCGGTCGTCGTCGACGATGAGGACGCGCCGGCCGGAGCCGTCGGCCGGTCGGGCCGGCGCCTCGACCGCCGCGGGCGCCACCGCCCCGCGCGGCAGCCGCACCGTGAAGGTGGTGCCGCGGCCCGGCCCGTCGCTGTGCACGTCGACGGCGCCGCCGTGCAGTTCGGCGAGCCGGCGGACCAGCGACAGCCCGATGCCCAGGCCGCCGGTGACCCGGTGGGTGCCCGGCGAGGCCTGGGCGAACAGGTCGAAGATCTCGTCGCGCTTGTCGGCGTCGATGCCGACGCCGGTGTCCGACACGGTCAGGGTCACCGTGTCGGGATCGGCGCGGACCTCCAGGCGGGCCCGCCCGCCGGCGGGGGTGAACTTGGCGGCGTTGGACAGCAGGTTGCCGACGATCTGCTGCACCCGGACGGCGTCCACCACCGCGAGTACCGGCGCGTCGGGCAGCGTCACCTCGAGATCGACGCCGGCGGCCGCGAACGCCGGCCGCAGCGCCTCGGCACTGTCGCGGGCCACCTGCCCGATGTCGGCGCTGGCCCGCTGCAGCACGAGACGGTCGTGCGTGATCCGGCTGACGTCGAGCAGGTCGTCGAGCAGCCGCGACACGTGGGCGAGCTGGCGTTCGACGATCGGCAGCGCCGTCGCCACCGGCGCCGCGGCGCCGTCGGCGGCCCGCATCGCCGCCACCGCCGTGCGGATCGCGCCGAGCGGATTGCGCAGTTCGTGCGACAGCGTGGCGAGGAAGTCGTCCTTGCGCCGGTTCGAGGCCGCCAGGGCGGCCTCGAGCCGGCGCTGTTCGGTGATGTCGGTATTGGTGCCGAACCAGCGCACGATGGCGCCGTCGTCGTCGCGGATGGGCAAGGCCCGCGACAGGAACCAGCGGTACTCGCCGTCCCTGCCGCGCAGCGGAAACGTGTCCTCCCATGGCTCGCCGGTGTCCCACGAGTGCTGGATGCGGGTCACCACGCGATCGACGTGGTCGGGATGGTGGACGGCCCGCCAGCCCCAGCCCTGCATCTCGTCCAGCGTGGTGCCGGTGAACTCGAACCAGCGGCGGTTGTACCAGAAGATCCAGCCGGTGGGGTCGGCCATCCAGGCCAGCTGCGAGATGTGGTCGGCGAGGGTGCGGAAGCGGCTCTCCTCGGCCTGCAGCGCCGCCCGCACCCGCCGCCGTTCGGTGAGATCGCCGGCGATCTTGACCGCGCCGCTGACCTGGCCGTCGTCGCCGTGGACGGGCGTGATGGTCAGCTCGACGTGCACCAGGCTGCCGTCGCGGCGGCGGCGCACCGTCTCGAACCGCCGCACGACGTCGCCGGCCTTCAGCCGGGCCAGGATCTCGTCCTCCTCGTGTCGCCGGTCCTCCGGGATGACCATGAAGATCGACTGGCCGATGGCTTCCGCCGCCGTCCAGCCGAACAGCCGCTCGGCGGCGCCGTTCCACGCCAGGATCACGCCGCGCAGATCCTTGGCGACGATCGCCGACTCGGCGTGATCGACGATCGCCCGCAGCATGCGCGTCGGCTCCAGCTGACCGGCGGGGGAGCGCGCCTCCATCCCGCCGAGCATATCGCGCCGAGTGCCAGCCGGCACCCGCGCCGGCGCGCGCCGGTCCGCCGGCGGGGCCGGTGATAGCCTCAGGCATGGCCCGAGCACATTCGCCGCGAGCTGACCGGTGGCCCGCCGACCATCCCTCACGCCGCCAGGCGCTGGCGGCGATCACCGCCGGCGCTGCGGCCCTGGCCTGGCCCGGGTGCGGCGCGCCGCAGGCGCCCCCCGCGGCGCCGCCCGGCGCCGCGGCGGCGGCCGCCGCGACCATCCTGACCGGCATCGGCGAGCGTCTGCTGGCCACGGCTCCGGAGACCGCCACGACGCTGGGACTCGACACCGGCGACCGCGCCAGCCTGCGTCGCCGGCTGGCCGATCGCAGCCCGGCCGGGCAGCAGGCCATCGCCACCCTGCTCCGTGCCGACCTCGCCGCCGCCGAGGCCATCGACGTCGCGCCGCTCGACCACGCCACGCGGACCACCGTCGAGGTGGTCAAGTCGGCCTACCGCGTCGCGCTCGACGGCTTCGCGCTGCCCTACGGCGACGTGCCGGTCGGCGGCTGGCGCAACTCGCCATACGTGGTCATCCAGAACGTCGGCGCGTTCCTCGACACGCCGCGCTTCCTCGACGCCGAGCACCCGGTGCGCAACGCCGAGGATGCCGAGGCCTACCTCGCGCGGCTCGACAGCTATCCCCGTCAGCTCGACGGCGAACTCGAACGGCTGCGCGCCGCCGGCGCCCAGGGACTCATCGCGCCCGCGTTCCTGCTCGACAAGGCCATCGGGCAGCTCGAGACGAGCGTCGGCAGCGCCCGCGAAGGCGGCGGACTGGTCGACGGCCTGGTCCGCCGCACCACCGACATCCCCGGCCCCTGGGCCTCGCGCGCCGCGACGATCGTCCGCCAGCAGGTGGCCCCGGCGCTCGAGCGGCAGCTGGCGGAGCTCAAAGCGCAGCGGACCCGGGCGACGATGGAGGCCGGCATGTGGGCCCGGCCGCGTGGCGACGAGTACTACCAGTGGGCGCTGCGCGCCTCGACGACGACGCGACTCACGCCCGACGAGGTCCACCAGATGGGCCAGCGACAGCTCGCCGAGCTGCACGGCCAGATGGACCCGATCCTGAAGGGGCTGGGCTACACCACCGGCACCGTCGGCGCGCGCATGACCGCGCTGGGCGAGGATCGGCGCTTCCAGTTCCCCGACAACGACCGGGGCCGGGCCCAGATCCTGGCGTTCATCCAGGAGCGGCTGGCGATCATCCGCGCCAGGCTCCCCGAGGCGTTCGCGACGCTGGTGAAGGGCAACCTCGAGGTGCGGCGGCTGCCGCCGGAAGAGGAGCCGGGCGCGCCCGGCGCCTACGGCGGCGCCGGGTCGATCGACGGCTCGATTCCCGGCAAGTACTGGATCAACCTGCGGACCACGAAGCTGCACAGCCGCTACAGCCTGCCGACGCTCACGCACCACGAGGCGATTCCCGGCCACGTCTGGCAGGGCGAGTACTCCAACCAGCTGCCGCTCATTCGCACGCTGCTGGCCTTCAACGCCTATTCGGAGGGCTGGGCGCTCTACGCCGAGCAGCTCGCCGACGAGCTCGGCGTCTACGAGGGCGATCCCGTGGGCCGGCTCGGCTACCTGCAGTCGATCGCCTTCCGCGCCTGCCGGCTGGTGGTCGACACCGGCCTGCACGTCAAGCGGTGGACGCGCCGGCAGGCCATCGAGTGGTTCGCGACCACCAACGGTTCCGGTATCGAAGAGGTGACCAGCGAAGTGGATCGCTACTGCAGCTGGCCCGGCCAGGCCTGCGGCTACAAGGTGGGGCACAGCGAGATCAACCGCCAGCGCGAGCGGGCGCGGTCGGCGCTCGGGCCGCGTTACGACCTGCGGACGTTCAACGACACGGTGGTGATGGGTGGCAACGTGCCGCTCGACGTCCTGGCGCTGAACGTCGACGACCTCATCGCCCGGTCGAAGGCGTAATCGCCGCAGCAAACGGCAACGGCGGCGCCGGGGCGCCGCCGTTGCTTCGATCGCGGATCGGACCTACCGCGCCGCGCGCGACGACGTCGCCGCCGTCAGCACCTGGCGGAACACCGCCACCGCCTGCTTCATCTCGGCCATCGTGCCGAGCGAGATGCGGGTGTGGCTCTTCTCGAACGGCGGGAAGTCGCGGCCGACCCGCACCTTCTGCGCCGCGCAGGCGTCGCGGAACTCCTTGGCCGGACGCTTGATGTCGATGAACACGCAGTTGGTGTGGGCGTTGGTGCCCTCGAAGCCCATGTCGCGGAACGCCTGCAGCGTGAAGTCGCGGACGCGGGCGTTCTCGGCGCGCTCCTCGTCCATGTGCTTGGTGTCGCGCAGCGAGGCGATGCCGGCGGACGCGGTGAGCGTGTTGATGCTGCCGAGTCCCCAGGCCTGCGAGATGGCGCGCACGGTGTCGGGCTGGCCGATGGCGTAGCCGAGCCGCAGGCCGGCCATGCCGTGGGCCTTCGAGTAGGTGCGGGCGACGAACACGCCGGGCAGTTCCTTGGTGAGCGGCGCCGCGGTCTTCACCCCGGGATCGTGGGTGTAGTCCATGTAGGCCTCGTCGAGCAGGATCTTCGTCCCCGGCGAGGCGGCGGCGATGCCGCGGACGAACTTCTCGACCGTGGCGTAGTTGTGCGCCGTGCCGGTCGGGTTGTTCGGGTTGCAGAAGAACACCAGGCCGGCGCCCTTGGCGGCGGCGGCCATGCCGTCGATGTCGAGGGCCAGCGAGCGATCGACCTGGATGACCTTCACCGGCACGCCCATGCGCCGCGCCGTGCCCTCGCAGGTGGCGAAGGTCGGCGCCGCGGTGACCAGCGGCTTGTCCATCGTGCAGAACGCGCGCGTCGCCGCCTCGAGGATCGGCCCCGAGCCGGTGGCCATGATCACGTTGGTGCGATCGACGCCGAAGGTCGAGGCGATCGTCTGGTGCAGGTCGCCGACGTAGTCGGGCGGGTAGCCGCGGCCGACGCGGACGCCGATGCCGTTCCTGAGCGCGTCGATGGTCGAGCGGCCCGGCCCACGCGCGTTTTCGTTGGAGTCGATACGGAGGAAGCCGCCGTCGTCGGGCGGCTGGAACGCCTCGGCCTCGAAGGCCATCGCCTCCCGGCCGCGGCCGATGACGAACCCGGCGGACAGAACGGCGCTGCCCGCGCCCACGGTGTGGAAGAACCTGCGACGGGAGACGGACATGGGGCCTCCTTGACCGAGACGGTGACGGGTACCGGCTGAACTATACAGGCAACCGCAGCCGCCGGCACGGACATTCCGCGGGCCGGGCGGAGCGTTCCGGGTCGGTTGACACGGCGCGCCGGGCTGCCGTTCACTGTCGCGCATGGCCCCAATCCGCCGCGCCTCGTCCCGTCCCACCGCTCCGAGCGTCCGCCCGCACTTGGTGTGCCTGCTCGCCGCGCTGACCCTGGCGGCGGCGCTGCCGGCGGCCGGCCAGGGCGGCGCCGGCGCCGGCCAGCGCGCCGCCGGCCAACCCAAGGCGGCGACGGCGGCCAGCGGCCGTGTCCGCGTGCCGACCAGCCACGCCAACGTCCACGTCGGCCCCAGCACCGGGGCGGTGCTGCTGGTGATGGCCGCCCGCGGCACCGAGTTCGAGGTCACCGGCCGCGACAAGGAGTGGATCCAGGTCGCCCTCACGCCCGAAGTGCGCAAGACCGGGATCGTCGTCCGCTGGTACCGGAACGAGACCCGCGGCTGGTTGCACGATTCGACCATCCAGGTCGTCGCCGCGAAGTAGCCGGGCGGCTAGCGGCCGGTCTTCGACCCGTCGGCGACGACGCGGTTGCGCAGCGTGCCGAGGCCCTCGATGGTGATCGCGATGCGATCCCCGGCCTTCATCGGCACCACCGGCGCCGGCACGCCGGTCTGGAAGATGTCGCCGACCTCCAGGGTCATGCGCCGCGACACGTAGGCGATGATCTGCGGGATCTTGAAGGTCATGAACCGCGTGTTGGCGTTGGGCATCGGCGCCGGCTTGCCGTCGAGCGTCGCCGAGATCGCCAGGTTGTGCGGGTCGGGCACGTCCTCCTTGAGTGTCAGGTAGGGCCCGCAGGGCGAGAAGGTGTCGAGCCCCTTGTCGAAGGTGGCCCCCTGGGTGGGGTGCTCGCCCTGCGGCAGGTCGCGCGACGACACGTCGTTGCAGACCATGTAGCCGAACACGTGGTCGTAGGCCGCCGCTTCGCTGATGTTCTTGCCGCCCCTCCCGATGACCAGCGACAGCTCGGGCTCGTGCACGCCGCGGGTCAGCAGCCCGGCCAGATCGATGTCGTCGTCGTGGCCGGCCAGCGACGCCACCGACTTGAAGAACGAGCTGGGCAGCTTCGGGTTGGCGAGGCTGCCTTCGCGCGGGTAGTTGCCGGCGAAGCCGTAGATTTTCGACGGGTTGGTCACCGGGGCCAGGAACTTCACGGCGCTGTGCGGGTAGAAGACGCGGAACGCGCCGCCGGGATCCTTCAGCGCGCCCCTGGCCTTCTGCGCGGCGAGCACCTGGTAGACCTGTCGGATGGCCGCGGTGGCGCGCGGGCCGGCGCCGGCGAGCGTGCGCATGTCGGCCGGCACATAGGGCAGGTTCTGCGCCTCGGGCGCGCCGCTCTGGATCAGGGAGCGGATGCCGTTGTGGACGTCGAGCAGGTCGTGCTCGCCGTTGCCGACGGTGGCGCCGAGGCGCGGGTCGCCGCCGGCGTCGAACGTGGCGAGTCTGAACGTGGGGGCCGGCGCCTGGCCGGCGAGCGGGGGTGCGGCGAGAACGGCGGCGACGGCGGCGACAGCCAGCCGGGCCGTGACGGCATGGTGGAGTGACATCGGAACCTCCGCGCGATGCCGTGGGCAGCGACGTCCCGCGCCGCGCGGATTGTAGGAGCGCCCCGGCGAAGGAGTCAACCGAGTCGGTGCGCGGCACGAAGCTTCCCGTCGGGCTGGTTTTGCGCCGCCGTCGTGGGATACTCGGCGGCTCACGATCCTTCACCCCCTGACCATGGAGGACGACATGCCCACCTACCTCTACCAGCTGACCTACACCGCCGAGTCGATCAAGGCACAAATCGGCAATCCCCAGGACCGCATGGAAGCGGCGGCGCGCCCGGTCATCGAGGCGGTCGGCGGCAAGCTGCTCGGCGGCGGCTTCAGTTTCGGCGAATACGACGCGGCGTTCATGATGGAGGCGCCCGACGACGAAAGCGCCGCTGCCGTGTCACTGGCGGTGGCCGCCGGCGGCGCGGTGAAGTCGGCACACACGACCAAGCTGATGTCGGGTGCCCAGTGGGTCGCCTCGCTGAAGAAGGCGAGCGACGTCGCCAAGGCCTACAAACCCTCGAAGTGAGTCCGCGCCAGGAGCGGGCCGGCGCCGCCGGCCCGTCACCGGCGGCCAGCCGCGAAGTACGGCGGCAGATCGGTCTTGGTGTCGCCCAGGATCTCGACGATCGCCCGGCGATCGCCCGGCGACAGCGCGGCCGCGTATCGCGGTGACGTCACCGCTCCCGACAGCACGTCCCACAGCCGCTGGTAGATCGGCGCCTTGACGAGCGCCGGCAGGGCCTCGAACGCCGGCGAGTAGATGAGATAACTGCAGGGATAGCGCAGCAGCCGCCGCTCGAGGTCCAGCTGATAGAGCGAACGGCCGCGGCGATCGTGCGGCCCGCGCGCCGACATCCGCGCCGCGAACGCCGAGCCGCCGTGGACCGGCGCCGGCAGCGGCGCCTCGTCCACGAACAGCAGGTAGTCCACGACCTCTTCGGCGATGGCGCGCATGAAGGTGGCCAGCGCCTCGGGTGAGGTGGCGGCCGCCGCGCCCGGGTGCAGCGCCGGATCGAGCACACGGGCGTCCCAGGCGGCGCGCGTCAGCAGGTTGGTCAGGTGCGCCTGGTGCGACAGGACCAGCAGCGCCGCGACGTCGCTCGAGGCGGCGCGGAAGCCGTCGGGATCGTAGAGGCCGGCGGTCGAGTCGAGCCGGCCGGCGGCGTGGGCGGCCAGCGCCGGCACCCGGTTGCCGCGATGCCCGGCCGCGGCCGGCGCGCCGGTGACGAACCAGCCGCCGAAGCGTTCGGCGAGCGGATCGCGGTGGTCGCGCATCACCGCGGTGACGTGGCGTTCGTCGTCGCCGTCGGGCGTCGAGCTGAACATCAGCAGGCCCGGTACGCCGAGGGTGTCGCCGGTGAGGTGGCAGCCCAGGCAGCGGAATTCGCGGGCGAACTGCGGCCGGTCGCGCGGCGTTTGCTCCAGGGTGTAGAAGACGACGCCGGCGCGCGCATCGTGCACGGCGACCTCGAGCAGGTCGGCGTCGCGCACCCAGCCGAGCGCGACGCGATCGTCGAAGAAGAGCGCCCGCGGGTTCGCCGGGCCGATCAGGCGGCCCTGCAGGCTGCCTTTCGAGAAGAGCAGCAGCTGCGAGTCCACGGGCAGCGCCAGGGCCTCCAGGACCGAGGCGAGATAGCCGCTGCGGCCGTCGAACGCCAGGCGCGCCGACCCGTCGGCGAGCCGGCGGTTCAACGCGTCGACGACCGTGTCGGTTGGCGCGGTGGCGTAGGCGATGGCGGGGTCGGTGAGCGAGCCCAGGAACATCCCGCCGCGCTGCGCGCCGAGCGGTCGCAGCGACCACGCCGCCACGGCCGCCAGCACCACCGCTGTCACGGCGCCGGCGTGCCGCCAGCGCCGCCGGCACCCGGCCGAAGTCACGGGGGAGGTCACGGAATGCCGCCTCATCGTCGTCGCCGCCGCACGGTTCGTCAAGCCGTCGGCCGGTGATTGGCGGCACGGGGCACCTGCGCTATCCTCCGCGCGATGCCGGTGCCGGCAGCCGGGACCCGGGGACCAGGGCCGCGTCGCGGCCCGGAAAGCGAGAGCCACATGCGGACCATCGGCCTCACCGTCGGACTCGCCATCGCGATCGCCGCCGTCGTGATGACCGGCACGCGCGCCGCCCAGGCGCCGGCCGCCGCGATCGCCCTCGACGCCGACGACCTGGCCGGCACGGTGACCGGCCCGCGCGGGCCGGAAGCGGGGGTCTGGGTCATCGCCGAGACCCGCGACCTGCCGACGCCGTTGGTCAAGATCGTCGTCACCGACGACGCTGGCCGCTATCTGGTGCCGGACCTGCCCGACGCCACCTACAGCGTCTGGGTCCGCGGCTACGGGCTGGTGGACTCGCCGAAGGTCTCGACGCGGCGCGGCCGCACGCTGGACCTGAAGGCGGTGCCGGCGAGTTCGCCGGCGGCGGCGGCCCAGTACTACCCGGCAGCGCACTGGTTGTCGCTGATGGAGGTGCCGGCGGCGAGCGAGTTCCCGGGCACCGGCGAGGGCGGCAACGGCATCAACCCCAACATGAAAAGCCAGGGCGACTGGATCCGCAGCATCAAGTCGGGCGGGTGCACGGCCTGTCATGCGCTGGGCGGCAAGGCGACGCGCGAGGTGCCGGCGGCGCTCGGGCCGTTTCCCAGCACCGTCGCCGCCTGGGAGCGGCGCGTGAAGTCGGGCCAGGCCGGCGCCGGGATGTTCGGCGCCCTCAACAGCTTCGGCCGCGGCCGGGTGCTGAAGGCGTTCGCCGACTGGACCGACGCGGTGAACGGCGGCGCGATTCCGCCCGCCCCGGCGCGGCCGCAGGGGCTCGAACGCAACGTCGTCATCACGCAGTGGGACTGGGCCGACCCGCGCGCCTATCTGCACGACGTCGTCTCCACCGACCGGCGCAACCCGCGGGTCAACGCCAACGGCGCGCTGTACGGCGCGCTCGAACTGAGCGCCGACTACGTGCCGGTACTCGACCCGACCCGTCACACCGCCAGCCGCATCCCGTTGACGGTGCGCGATCCGAACACGCCGCCGACCAACCCGGCGATGCCCGAGCCGTCGCCGTACTGGGACGACGAGGTGATCTGGACCAGCAGGAACAACGTCCACAACCCGATGCTCGACCACCGCGGCCGGTTGTGGCTGACCTCGGCGGTCAGGCCGGCGGCCAACCCGCCCGAGTGCGGCGCCGGGTCGAGTCATCCCTCGGCGAAGCTCTTCCCGGTCGAGCGGGCCGGCCGGCATCTGCAGATGTGGGACCCGGCGACCAGGACGCTGACCCACATCGGCACCTGCTTCGGCACCCACCACCTGATGTTCGCCGAGGATGCCAACCACACCCTGTGGACCAGCGGCGGCGGCCAGGTGGTCGGCTGGTTGAACACGAAGCTGTTCGACGAGACCGGCGACGAGATGAAGGCGCAGGGCTGGACGGCGCTCATCCGCGACGCCAACGGCAACGGCAAGCGCGACGCCTACACCGAGCCGGGACAGCCCGCCGATCCGGCCAGGGACGTGCGCATCAACGGCGCGCTCTACGCGGTGGCGCCGGCGCCCGACGGCTCGATCTGGGGCACGCAGCTCGGCTATCCCGGCGCGGTCATCCGCCTGTCGCCGGGCGCCAACCCGCCGGCGACGGCGATCACCGAGATCTTCCAGCCGCCCACCGACCAGGGCTTCTCGCCGCGCGGCGGCGACGTCGATCGCAACGGCGTCTACTGGGCGGCGATGGCCAGCGGCCACCTGGCCAGCTTCGACCGCCGCAAGTGCCAAGGTCCCTTGAACGGGCCGAAGGCCGACGGGTCGCACTGTCCCGAAGGGTGGACCTTCTACCGGGAGCCGGTGCCGCAGATGAAGGGGGCACCCGCGTCGGGCAGCGCCGAGGCCAGCTACTACACGTGGGTCGATCAGTTCGACACGCTGGGCCTGGGCGCCAACACGCCGATCAACACCGGCAACGCCGCCGAGGGCCTGCTGGCGCTGAAGGACGGCACCTTCGTGACGATGCGCGTGCCGTATCCGCTCGGCTTCTACACCAAGTGGATGGACGGCCGCATCGACGACGCCGGCGCCGGCTGGAAGGGCCGCGGCGTCTGGACCACGATCTCGACGCGGGCGCCGTTCCACATGGAGACCGGGCGCGGCACCACCAGCAAGGTGATGAAGTTCCAGATGCGGCCCGGGCCGCTGGCGAAGTAGCCGCGGCGGCGAAATTCCACGGCCGGCGGGGTTTTCCCGAGGCCGTGGCCGCCGTCCGGCGGATGACATTCGAAGACGTGCCGATTGGCGCCCAAGGCGACCCGTCGCCGACTGGCACGGGGTCTGCGATCACACGCTGCGTATGCGGGCCGTGGCCGTCCTGCTCGTCGCGCTGACGTCGTGGTCGTGGGTGATCCCGGCGTTCGGCAGCGTGCCGGAGCCGTGCCCCATGGCGGGGGAGAGCGAATCTGGCGGCCCGTGCGTCGTCGCGCCCTGCCCGTGCGATCACGGCAGGGCTGCGACGCTGGTCGCGCCGCCGTCGTTCGTCATGCCTGCCGCTTCGCGCTCCACCATGCCGCCGGACTCCGCGTCGGCCTGCCGCCCTGACTCGCTGCGCCCACTGACGGCCGGCTTTCCACCCCCGATCGAGCATCCGCCCACCGCGCGCCGCTAGACCACCCCCGTGCACCTGCTCCCGTCGCCCCGCCTCGCGCGCCGGCGGGTGCGGGCGCTCGTCCGGTTCGGCAGGCCGTCGTCTGGAAAGGCTCGATCATGTCGCACGTCTCCCGTCTGTCCGCGTTCGTCGTGCTCTTCGCGTTCGTCGCCGCCGTGGCCACGGCCCAGCCCGTGACCGGCCGGCTCTCCGGCACCGTGTCGTCCAGTGACGGCGCGCGGCTGCCGCACGCCACGCTCACCCTCGTCGATCGCCGGTCGGCCCGCGAGACCCGCGGCACGAGCGACGCGCTCGGCGCCTTCGTCCTCGACCGGCTGTCTCCCGGCACCTACACCCTCCGCATCGACTTTCCGGGTCTCACGCCGCAGGTCATCCCCGATGTGGTCATCGCCGCCGGCGACGATGCCCGGGTCGCGGTGGTGCTCGAACCGATGGCGGTCCGCGAGGTCGTGACGGTGTCGGCGGCGGTGCCGCGCGAGAGCGTCGAAGCCACCCAGGTGCGCGAGAGCCCGGCCCGTGACGTCGGCGAACTGCTCGCCGACGAGTCGGGGCTGTGGAAGCTGCGCAAGGGCGGCATCGCCAGCGATGTGGTCGTGCGCGGGCTGCAGAGCCGCGATCTCAACGTGCTCATCGACGGCCAGCGGGTCTACGGCGCCTGCCCGAATCACATGGATCCGCCGGCCTTCCACGTCGACTTCTCCGAGGTCGAGCGCGTCGACGTCGGCAAGGGGCCGTTCGACGTGCGCTACCAGGGCAGCCTCGGCGGCGTCGTCAACGTCGTCACCCGCCGGCCGGAGACTGGCTGGCACGCGACGACGACGCTGGGCGTCGGCTCTTATGGGTTCGTGAACCCGTCGGTCACCGGGTCCTACGGCGGAGCCCGGCTGTCGGCGCTGGCCGGGACGTCCTATCGGCAGTCGGCGCCATATCGCGACGGCCGTGGCCGCCCGTTCACCGACGGGGTCGGCTATCGCGCCGACGCGGCCGACAGCGACGCGTTCCGGGCGGCGACCCTGTGGGGCCGCACGGCGTGGACGCCGACGGCCGGCCACCAGGTCGAGGCCAGCTACACCCGCCAGCGGACCGACCACATCCTCTACCCCTACCTGCTGATGGACGCGATCTACGACGACGCCGACCGGGCCGCGCTCAGCTACCAGGCGCCCGCCGTCGGACGGCTGAGCGGCGTCAAGGCCCAGATCACCTGGTCGCGGGTCGACCACTGGATGACCGATGCCTACCGCACGTCGTCGTCGTCGGCGCCGCGGACCTACTCGATGGCCACCGACGCCTCGACGCTCACGGCCGGCGGGCGCGTCGAACTCGCCATGGGCGCGACCACGCTCGGCGGCGAAGCCTACCGCCGCAACTGGAACACCGAGACGATGATGGCCGGCATGGGCGCCTATGCGCCGCAGTACTCGATCCCCGACGTCGACATCGACGCCGTCGGGCTGTTCGCCGAACACGCCCGGCCGCTCGGCGACACGGTGTCACTCGACCTGGGGGCGCGGCTCGATCGGGTGGCGACCGCCGCCGATCCCTCCAAGGCGGGCGTGGCGCTGTACACCGCCTACCACGGCAGCGCCGCAACGTCGCGGACCGACCTGCTGCCGTCGGGCCGGGCCAAGGTGTCGTGGCAGGCGGCGTCGAGCGTCGTCCTCGCCGCCTCGCTCGGCCACACCGCCCGCGTCGCCGAGGCCAACGAGCGCTACTTCTCGCTGCGCCGGATGGGCAGCGACTGGGTTGGCAACCCCGACCTGGCCCCGGCCCGCAACACCGGCGTGGACGTGTCGGTCACGGTGCAGCGACCGCGCGCCACGCTCACCGCCAACGCCTACGTGAATCGCATCGACGATTACATCGCCGTCTACATGGCGCGACGGGTGACGATGGTGCCGGGCGTGATGAACGCCGCGGCCCGGTCCTACGTGAACGTCGACGCCGTGCAGCGCGGCGTCGAGGCGAGCGGCTCGTTCACCGTGCGCCGGCCGGTGTCGGTGTCGGCCGACGTGTCCTACGTGCGCGGCACGATGACGCCGCGCGCCGAGCTCGGCGTGACCAGCCGCGACCTGGCCGAGACGCCGCCGCTGCGGGTGCGGGCCCGCGTGCGCGCCGACGACGGGCGGTGGTTCGCCGAACTCGAGGGCGTCGGCAGCGCCGCGCAGACCCGCGTCGACCGCGGCCTCGGCGAGGCGACCACGCCGGCCTACCGCGTCGCCAACCTCACCGCCGGCCTGCGCCACGGCCGGCTGTCGCTGGCCCTCGGCGTCGCCAACCTGCTCGACACCTACTTCGTGGAGCACTTGTCGTTCCAGCGCGATCCGTTCCGCTCGGGCCGGCGCGTGGCCGAACCGGGCCGGAACCTGTTTACCAACCTGTCGTGGAAGTTCTGAAGGGAGGACGTGATGCCGAGGAACGCTGGTGACCGCTACACCTGTCAGAAATGCGGGGCGACCCTGGTTTACGAGAAGGCCTGCCCGTGTCCCGAGGGTATGCCGCACTCGGAGATCTGCTGCGGTCAGCAGATGGTCGCGGTGAAGCCGGGCGCCGCCTGACCGCACCGACGCGACGGCGCGGCGGGACCGACGCCCGCCGCGCCGGCCGGCTGCCGTGCCATCATGGCGGCGTTTCCGGACCTGTCACCGGGAGGGCGCCATGCTGAGAGGACCGATCCTGCCGACCGTGGTCGTCGTCGTCGCGCTGGCCGTGGCCGTGGCCGCCGACCAGCCCCCGGCGCCAGCGGCGGCGCCGCTCCCGGAGATGCCGGCGAAGACCACGCGGACCGGCCCGCACGTCAACCGCGTGATCGACCTGTGGCTGGCCGGCCAGCCGGTGTACTACGCGCAAATCAGCGGCGGTGGCTACGAGAAGGGCCGGGAGATGGCCGCCACCAAGGCCGACTACATCACCTACGAGATGGAGCACGGGCCGCTCGACTTCAAGGAGCTGCGCGAATTCATGCGCGGGCTGGCCGAGGCCGGGCCGACCCGCACCGGCCACAGGACGCCGCCGGTGATCGTCACCCTGCCGATCTCGGGCACCACCGACGCCGTGCGCGCCAACGCGTGGATGATCCAGCAGGCGCTGGCCGCCGGCGTGCACGGCATCCTGCTCTGCAACGCCGAGAGCCCCGAGGCGGCGCGGCTGATGATCGAGGCGGCCCGCTACCCGTTCGCGCCGCGCGTGGACGGCCTCGCGCAGGGCACCCGCGGCAACGGCTCGCAGGCATACGCCTCGGGGATCTGGGGCCTGTCGGCGCAGGAGTACATGCGCCTGGCCGATCCGTGGCCGCTCAACCCGGACGGCGAGCTGCTGTTCGGCCTGAAGATCGAGAACCCGCGGGCTGACGCCAACGTCGAGACGTCGGTCCGCGTCCCCGGGATCGCGTTTGCAGAATGGGGGCCCGGCGACCACGGCTTCTACCTGCTCGGCCGTCCCGGCACCTACCAGGGCGGCGGCGAGGCGCATCCGGTGATGGCCGCGGTGCGGCGCCGTGTCCTCGACGCCACCAAGGCGGCGGGCATCAGGTTCCTCAATGCCTGCACTGAAGCCAACGTCGTCGATCAGATCAAGGACGGCGTGATGATCTGTACGGGTGGGGACACGGCGGCGGCCGACAAGGGCCGGGCGTTCACCAAGCGCGCCGGTCCGTGGTGACGAGCGGCCAGCCGCTCTCATGCCGCGGGCGGTGCCCCGTGCACGCGCACGTGGTTGCTGGTGATGGCCGCGAGGCGCGGCGTGCCGCAGCACCCCATCACCCGCGCCAACTCGGTCTGCAGCAACTCGACCACGGTCTGCACGCCGTCGGCGCCGTAGGCCGCCAGGCCCCACATCGCCGGGCGGGCGACCAGCACGGCACGGGCGCCGAGCGCCAGCGCCTTCATGACGTCGGTGCCGCGGCGGATGCCGCCATCGACGAGCACCGGGACGTCCGGCCCGACGGCCTTGACGATCGGCGCCACGGCCTCGAGCGGCGACGGGGCGCCCGGCGCGCCCGCGGCGCCGTAGTTCGAGACGACGATCGCCCGGGCGCCGCGGCTGACGGCGGTGGTGGCGTCGACGGGTGTCACCACCCCCTTGGCGACGACCGGCACGGCGACGGCGGTGCGCACGGCCTCGACGGCACTCCAGTCGGCGCGCGGGCGGCGCCCGCCGCCGTCCGGGGCATCCACGGTGACGACGATGGCCTTGGCGCCGGCCCGCTCGGCCTCGACGGCCTGGGCCCTGGCTCTGTCGCCGCCATCGGTCGCGAACACCTGGAACAGGATCGGGGTGGTCGCGGCCTCGCAGATCGCGGCCACCGGCTGGGACGACCGGCCGCTGACGACGACCGCGGCCTTGCCGGCGCCGGCGCCGCGCACGGTGGCCAGCTCCCCATCGGGGTGGAACCGCTGCTGCTCGGCCACCGGCCCGACCACGATCGGCGCGAAGAGCGACAGGCCGACGAGGTCGAGCGACAGGTCGAGATCGAGACAGGGCACCATCATTCGCGGCCGGAACGTGATCCGCTCGTAGGTCTCGCGGTCGCCGCCGGACACCAGGCGGAACACGTCGGCGGCGAGCACGCGCCCGGCTTCGGCTTCGAACTCGGGGACGTTGACCAGCTCGTCGCGCGGGGCGACGCGGGCCGTGAGGTCGCGACGGGCCTGGCGCATGGCTAGGTGAACCTCACGCGAACGGCCGACGCGTCCAGTTCCTGCAGCGACCGTCGCCCGGCGGCCGCCATGGCCGCGACCAGCTCGGCCTGGATCATCTCGATGACCTTCTGCGCGCCCGGGATGCCGAAGGCACCCAGGCCCCAGCGGGTGGCGCGGCCGAGACACACCGCGTCGGCGCCGAGCGCCAGCGCCTTGAACACGTCGGCGCCGCGGCGGAAGCCGCTGTCGACCAGAACCGGTACCCGGCCGCCGACGGCCGCGACGATCTCGGGCAGCACCTCGAGCGTCGACGGGCCGTAGTCGAGCGACCGCCCGCCGTGGTTCGACACGATGACGCCCTGCGCGCCGTGCTCGAGGCACAGCCGGGCGTCCTCGGCGGTGAGGATGCCCTTGACCAGCAGCGGCCCGGCGATGAACGGCCGGATCTGGTCCAGGTAGCGCCACTCGTACCACAGGCGGGTCTCCGGCACGCGGTACCGGTTGCGCGCCGCGCCCGCGGCCGGCCCGGCCGGCGCCGTCCGCGGCCGGCCGCCGAGGTTGCGCAGGTGCTGGGTGCGCTCGTAGAAGGTCGCCTGCTGGTCCACGGTGACGACGATGGCCTGGCAGCCGGCACCCTGCACGCGGTCGAGGATGGCGCGGCTCTCGTCGAGGTTGCGACGCGGATAGAACTGGAACCACGCCGGGCCGCTCGACGAGGTGGCGATCTTCTCGGCCGGCTGGCTCGAGTTGTTGCTGATGATGAACGGCGTCCCGGTCGTGGTGGCCGCCTGGTGCATGCCCACCTCGCCGTCGGGGTGCAGCGCCACCTGCAGCGCCGTCGGCGCCACGAAGAGCGGGTAGTCCAACGCCAGGCCCAGCACGGTGGTGCGGGTGTCCACCGTCGCCGGATCGACGGGCGCGCGCGGCACGACGTCCACCCAGCCGAAGGCGTCGCGGTTGCGCCGGATGTTGGCTTCCGAATCGGCGCCGTGGGCGGTGTAGTCGTAGACGGTCTGCGGGACGTTGCCGTGGAACACCGGCTCGAAGTCGAAGACCGAGGTCATCTCGGCGAACCCCGGGATGCGCCGGTGATCGCCGCGCGGCCGCGGGTCGCGCTGCGCGGAAAGGAGCGGCGATCCGGCGACGAGCGCGGCCAGGCTGGCCAGCGCCTCACGCCGGTTCGGACTGCGCCGCCACCGCTGCTCGATCGGCCCCACGATCGCCTCCCCGTCCGGCCGTCACCGGCTCCCCCGGCCGTCCGGACCGCCCGGCCGGCGTGCGACCGAGACGCTACGCCGAGGCGGCGGCGAAGTCAACGCGTTCGAGCGGGCCGATCACCAGCGGTAGGTCATGCGGACGAAGCCGGCGTGTGCGGTGTAGGGCCGGTACAGGTAGCCGAGCAGGAGCGCGTTGGTCGCGGTCACCGGCCCGCCCGGCTGCACCGGCGGGAACGCCAGTCCGGACAGCGTGGTCGGGCCGAGGGCGAAGTCCTGCACGTTGTAGTCGTCGAACCAGTAGGCGACGCCCAGCCGCAGGTTGCGCGACAGCTCGTAGCTGAGATCCACCTCCGAACGCAGCAGCTCGTACTCCACCGGCGGCAGCTGCTCGGGGACGGCGAGCGGCGACCCGGTGACCAGCCCGTAGAGGTAGGTGTCGTTCGATCGGTTCCAGTCCACCGAGAGGCGCAGATTGGTGCGCTCGACCACCTCGGCGACGTCGAACACGGCTTCGAGGAACCGCACCTTGCCGGTGAAGTCGGTGGTCCAGTCGCGCAGCGGGTTGGCCTGGTCGGCGGCCGAGTTGGCGTTGCGCGACCGCTGCAGCGAGCGGTACTTCTCCCAGCCGTAGCTGGCGGTCAGGTTGTAGCGGTCGTCCGGCACCACGGTGATGCCCGCCGAGTACTGGTCGGAGTCGAACGACTGCAGGCCGTGGGCGCTGTTCGGGTACTCGTCGCGGCCGATGCCGGCCGACGCGGTCAGCCCGAAGATGCTGCCGGGCATCACGTTGGCGATGAGCGTCAGGCGCTGCCGGTCGCGATCGGCGATGTCGAAGTGGCGCAGGCCGCTGAGTTCGCCGACGTCTTCGAGGGGGTGGGCGTCGAACCCGTCGCCGTCGCGCGAGCGGTTCTCGTAGAGGCCGCGCAGCGTCAGGTACTGGTGGCCGGTGGTGTCCACCGAGACGCGGAAGACGTTCTCCGCCGTGCTCTCCCACAGGCGGTTGGTGTAGTCGGTGGCGAGATGGCTGTAGCCGACCTTCACCGACGTGGACGGCACGATCTGGAAGGCGCCGTCGGCGTCGAAGGTCGAGCGGGTGACGCCGTAGTAGTGCGACGGGCTCGCCGTGGCCTGGAACGACGCATCGTAGACCACGGTGCCGCCGGGCCGGATGAACGTCGGGGTCTGGACATCGACATCGGCGTAGCGGTACTTGGCGTTCACCGCCAGGCGGCGCAGCGGCCGGGCCGCGAAGGTGAGCTGGCCGATCGTCATCTGCTGCGTGGCGTCGGCAGTGGCCCGCGACAGCGGCACCGGCGCGATTGCGGTGTTGATGGTGAAGGGCAGCAGGTCCTGATTGCTGCGCCCCTGGCCCAACGCCAGGTAGCCGGTCAGCCGCCCGCGCGCCGGCAGGCTCACCGAGCCGGTGCCGTGCAGGTAGTTGAGCGAGTTGCCCGGCCACAACGCCATGCGGCCCTGCGACGGGCTGCCGGCGGCATCGGGGCCGAAGCGCAACGGGTTGTCCCAGGTGACGCTCTCGACGTCGTTGTCGAACGCCGAGCCGTCCCAGCCGACGCGCACCATGCTCGTGGCGTTGGCCCACTCGATGGCGGTCGTGATGTCGGTGGTGCGGGTGTCGACCGGCGCGGCGATCTCCACGGCGTTGCTGAACCCGAAGGTGCCCCCGTAGGGGATGGCGCCCTCGCGCGTGGTGTTGGTGACCCGGACGACGACATCGGTCGAGCGATCGACGTTGAGGACGATGTCGGCCTGGCCGATCGTGCGCAGCGTTCGCAGATCGAAGCGCACCGCCTGGTCCTCGAAGGTGCGCAGGGTGGCCGCCCCGGCCTGGATGGCCTGCTGCAGGCCGTCCTCGATCCGGAAGACGCCGGCCGACGTGGTGGTGTACAGCGTCCGGGTGTCGCGGCTGAAGAACAGCGGGATCTGGTCCCAGAGGAACGACGCGGTCAGCCGGCCGACGCGCTGGAAGCCGACCTGGTAGCGCTGGTCGCGGTAGCCGATGTTCCACGCCTGCGCCTCGATGTTCCAGTCCTCGGTGCGCCGGCCGACCAGGGCGTTGTTGCCGTAGAGCCCGGGGCGCAGGTCGCGATAGCGCTGGAAGCGCGCGGCGTCGCCGTCGATGTCGTTCAGCCGGGCGCCGAAGTCGACGGTGCCGTAGATACGGCCGTTCAGCTCGCTGCGGCCGAGCTCGACCGGGTCGGTGCTCACCGGCAGCGACGGCGGCGTCTGGGCCGCGGCGGCAGCGGCCAGCAGCGTCAGGACGGTGGCAATGGCGAAGGTGTGACGCATGGTCGTCTCCTTCACTGCCGCAGGAGGGTGGCGCCCGACGGGTGGTTCGACCCGTGGATGGCCGAGTGGCAGGTGACGCAGCTGCGGCCGAACAGCCGGTTGCTGCTCTGCAGGACCCGGTTGTCGTAAATCGTCGACGGGTGCCGGGTGTGGTTGTGGCAGCGCTGGCACAGGAACGGCAGCTTGGCCACCAGCATGCGGTCGTTGTTCGAGCCGTGCGGATCGTGGCAGGTCGCGCAGCTGTCGCCGCTGATGCCGGCGTGCTCGAACAGGAACGGCCCGCGCTTGTCGGCGTGGCAGCTGGCGCACGACTCGTTCACCGTGTTGCCGGCCTTCAGCAGGCGGACGTTGGTGGCGCCGTGCGGGTCGTGACACGACGCGCACTCCATCTTGCCCTCGCGCACCGGCATGTGGCCCGAGCGGTCCAGCTTGGCGACCTTGTCGCGGTGGCAGGTCATGCACTGCTGCTGCTGGTTGACGGCCTTGAGCTGGAACTCCGCCGAGCGCGGCTGGTGGACGCTGTGGCAGCTCACGCACGACACGTTGCGGGCTTCGTGCTGGCTGCCGCGCCAGAGGGCGTGGTTGCCGCGGTTGTGGCACGTGGCGCAGGTGTCGGTGACGTCGCTGGCGGCGATCCGGTCGAAGCGCGGCGGCTTGACGGTTTCGGGGTCGCTGGCATGGGCTTCGCCGGGGCCATGACAGCTCTCGCAGCCCCGCGCGGCGGCCGGCGAGCGCGGGTCGCGCGTCTGGCCGTGCTTGGACGCTTTGATGGACGCCTCGTAGCCCTCGTGGCAGGTGGCGCACGTCTCGGCGCCGACATACCCCGGGGGCGGCGTTCCCGGCGCGGTCTGCTGGGCGCCGTCGGCCGCGTCGGCGAGTGCGGCGGGAGCGGCCGCATCGGCCGTGGTCTCGACGACCGTGCCGACCAGCGCGCCGGCCAACAGCAGCGCCGCGGCGACATGCAACAGGGTGATGACGCGAAGTCTCACAATCGGCCTCTCCTGCGAAAGACGTCCGGCGCCGCGGGCGGCGGCCGACGGATTATGGCTTCTTTTTCGCGGCCAGGAAGGCGACCAGCGCATCCAGGTCGGCCTTGGCGAGGTTGGGGTAGGCGCGCATCGCCGGCTTGCGGGTGGCGTTGGCCGCTGCGGTCATCTCCGCCGGGCTGACGATCCACTTGCGGATGTCATCGGCGCTCATCTTCGTCCCGACGCCGTCGAGCGGCCCCTTGGCGTTGCCCTGGCCGTCAAGCGCATGACAGAGCGCACACCGCTGGGCGGCGTAGACCGCTGCGCCGCGGTCCTGGGCCCGCGCCTCGCCCGCCGGCGCGACCAACCACGCCGTCACCACCAGTCCGCCGATTCGCAGCCATCCCGACATCGCGCCCTCCATGCCGCATCGCCAGCGTGCAACAACACTGCCGCGACGCTGGCGTCGCTCGCATGCGCGTCGACGCAAGTCTCTGGGAAATAGTCCGCCGTGCTGCCGGGGAAGAGTCCGCACGCCCGGGCGGACGACGTCTTGCGGCCGTCGTCCCGGCGTCACACTATTGGCGCATGCGCTGGCTCAAGCGATTGGCGGTCGCGGTCCTGGCCGCCCTGCTCGGCTTCTACGTCCTGCTGGCGGCCGGCTTGACCGTCCTCGAGTGGGTGGTCCGCGACCACCCGCGGGTCGAGACCAGTCTCGATGCCCGCTCCACCGCCCCGCACCGGATCGTCCACTTCGACCAGGGCGCGGCGTCGTTCCAGCGCCGGCTCGAGCTCATCGCGTCGGCGACCAGGTCGATCGAGCTCGAGTTCTTCATCTACGACGTGGACGAGGCGGCGCGTCTGCTCACCCAGGCCCTGGTGCAGAAGGCGCGCCAGGGCGTCCGGGTCCGCCTCCTGGTCGACTTCTCGGCGCCGGTGTTCGCGCTCAAGCCGGCCTACGCGCGCCGGCTCGCAGCCGCCGGCGTGCAGGTGCGCTACTACAACACCAGCGCCCTCTACCGCCTGGTGAGCATCCAGCACCTTTCGCATCGCAAGCTCCTCATCGTCGACGGCGAGACGGTGCTCACCGGCGGCCGCAACATCGCCAACGACTACTTCGACCTCTCGACCCGTTACAACTTCCTCGACGCCGACGTCGAGGTGTCGGGGCCGATCGTCGCCACGGTGCGCGAGAGCTTCGACGTCTACTGGACCTCGCCGCTGTCGGCGGCCCCGGCGGCCGATCCCGAGCCGGATCCCGCGGCCGCCGACTTCTTCGACCCGCAGGCCGGCGACGGGGCCGTGCTCGACCGCCTGCGCGCCGCCGGCGCCGCCTACCGCCGGACGCACCCGGCCCACCTGTGCCGCGACGTGCGCTTCGTCACCGACTTCCCGAACCACGGCGAGGCCAGCCGGAAGGTGTTCAACGCGATCGTCGAGGAGCTGGCCCGGGCCCGCGGCGAGGCGGTGGTCGAATCGCCCTACTTCGTGATCAAGAGCGGCGGTGCCGCCGTGCTCGACGACCTGCAGCGGCGCGGCGTGCACGTGCGCGTCCTCACCAACAGCCTGGCCTCGACCGACGCCTCCTACGCCGTGGCGGCGCTGTACCCATGGCTCGGCTCGCTGGCCGCCACCGGCCTGACGCTGTCGGCCTACGGCGGCGCGGCGCTGCCGCCGCAGACGACCGACCTCGGCGGCGGACAGCCGCGCTGGGGCGTGCACGCCAAACGCGGCGTCATCGACGGCGCGACCACGCTGGTCGGCACCTACAACGTCGACCCGCGCTCGGCCAACCTCAACTCCGAGCTGGTCATCGTCTGCCGCGACCAGCCGGCGCTGGCCGCCGAAGTGCTGGCCAGCATCGCTGCCCGCGAGGCGGCCTCGACCCGCGTGGTCGAGCGCGGCCGCATCGTCGCCCGCGCCGGCCTGCTCGGCGGCGCGCCGTTCACCCAGCGGCTCCGTTTCCTGGTCGAGATGCCGGTCGCCAACCTCTTCAGCTTCCTGCTGTGACCGTGTCAGTGCTTGCGCACCATGCGCAGCATCTTCACGTTGAGCACCACGAAGCGGACGACCTGCCACAGGACGTTGGTCCGCCAGTACACCGTCCACGGGGTCGGCACCGGCGGGTAATAGGTCTGCTCGTAGGGACGTCTCAGGGCCATGGCGGGCTCCTACTCGGGCACGATCCGCCACAACGGGCGGGCCCGGGCCTTGTAGAGGAAGGCGTAGTGCAGCGCGTGCTTGATCCAGTGGCCGGCCAGGCCGATCTCGCCCGAGGTGTAGGCGAGGTCGCGCCCGGTGTCGGGGTAGGTGGTGAAGTCGGGCACGATCGGGAACACCGTCATCGCCACTGCGGTGCCGCTGAACCCGCTCGCGCCGGCCGAAGCGATGCAGGCGGCGCCCATGTGCGCCATCGACGCGGTGCGGGTCGGCGCCGCGGCGCGGCCCAGCATCATGTCGGCGACGTTGAGCGCCACCTGGCGGGCCATGACGCCCGAGGGCATGCCGGTGCGCGGCGGCGTCGGCGAGATCGGCGTGCCGCCGACGCTGGTCATCGGCTTGCTGATCGGGTGCGGCGGCGCGAAGGCGATGCCGACGGCGAACAGGTTCGGGCGGCTCGGGCTCCGGTAGGTCGAGGGCCAGTCGTCGGGTGACCACTGTTCGAACGGCTTCCGGGTGTAGTCGGCGTCCACAAACATGAAGTGGTTCGCGGCGAAGAGTTCGGCGGTGATCTCCCGTCCGGCGCGATCGAAGGCCTGCATCGGCACGCCGCTGAACGGCGGCAGCAGCATCGCGAAGTCGTGGGCGATGTCGCCGCCGCCGCCGTCGAGCGTCTCGTAGGCGACGCGGCCGGGCGCCACCTCGCGCACGTGGGCGCCGGTGATCCACTCCACTCCGCGCTCGGTGAACAGCGACTCGGTGAAGACGCGGCTGTGCGTCACATAGCCGCCGCGGCGGATGAACATCCCGCCCATGCCGAAGTCCCCGAGCTCGGCTTCGTTCGAGATCCACACCAGGCGGGCGCGATCGCGGACGCCGCGCCGACGCAGCTCGAATTCGAGGTTGAACAGGTACTCGAACGCGGCCCCCTGGCACGTACACGTGCCGTGCCCGGTCCCGACCAGGAACGTCTGCCGCTCCCCGGAGCGCATGCGCTCGACGGCGGTGTCGAGGGCGGCGGCGGTGGCGGCCGCATGCCCCGACGTGCACACCGACAGGCTGTGGCCGTCGGGGCCCAGGCCCGGCGTGGCGGTGAAGTTGAGTCGCGGGCCGGTGGCGTTGATGAGATAGTCGTACTCGAGTTCGTCACGGCGCCCGCGGTCTGCGTCCGTCGTGGCCTCGACGGTGACAAACGGACGCGCGTGTCGCTCGTCGCCGTCGGGGTGCAGGCTCACGGCCCGCGCCTGGTGGAACCCGATGCCCTGCGACGCGTAGACCGGCGCGAGCGGGAAGGTCACCTGCTCCGGCCGCATGTAGCCGGTGCCGACCCAGACGTTCGACGGGATCCAGTTCCAGTCGCTGTTCGGCGACACGACGACGACGTCGTGATTCCGGCCGAGCCGCCGGCGGGCGTGCATCGCCGCGGTGTGTCCGGCGATGCCGGCCCCGAGCACGAGCAATCGACCCATGAGGTGAATCCCCCCGCTGGCTGGCCGCCGCTGCAAGGCACCTGCCAGCCGACGGGGGGGCATGTCCACCGCGAATCGCTCCGGCGGCTGCGGGTCGCGGGGCGCGCGGTGTAACATCCCGCCGTCGTGCGGATTTCTGCCATCGTCGACACGACCTGACGGAGGCCCATGGGATGCCACCGGGCGACTTCTTCGACTACGACCCGATCGATCGCCGCGCGCTTCGCCTGACGACCGTCCTCGACCTGGTGCTGGCCGCCGGCGCCGTGGCGGTGCTGGGGGCATGGCTCGCCGGCCGGCCGCTCTTCTACTCGGCCACCGCACCGGTGCTGTCGTCGTTCACGGCGTTGTCGCTGCTGGTGATGGTGGCGGTCCGCCAGGCGCGGCTGCACCTGGAGACCTGGCCGCTGGTGCTCAGCCTGGCGATGATCGGCCTGGTGCTGGGTGGCAACGTCTCGTCGATTCTGATGCTCGCCACGACCCCGGCCGAACTGTGGGCCAGCTTCCCCGGGCTGGTGCTGACCTCGACGCTGACCTCGATCGGACTGGTGGTCTTCTGCGCCTACGACCTGGTGATCGTGCTGCGCCGGACCCCGGACTCGGCCTTCATCCTCGACGACCTGCTGCTGCATCTGGCGCTGGTCCCGGGCGGATTGAGCCTGCTCGGCTACCTGCTGGGGAACCCGACCTATCTCAGCGTGCACGCCGACCCGCGGGTCGGCATCTCGCCGCTCGAGATGGCGTTCATGGGGCTGTATGCGGCTGGCGCCGTGATGTCGAACCCGCAGCTCTTCCTGTGGCGCTTCCTCGCCGCCGGCTGGACCAACCGCCTGGTCTTCGCCGGCCTGTTCGCCAACCAGTTCGTCGCGCCGGTAGTCGTCGCGCTGGCGCTCGCCCGGCCCGGGGCGAGCGGCCCGGGCGTCGAGTCGTTCGTGATGCTCGCCGGAGTGATCACGACGATGGCGTTCCTGCTCGTGCAGGCGCGGCTCAAGGCCCGCGCCGTCGGCACCGGCGGGGCGGTCGGCGCCTGAGCCCCCGGCCGCCCGGGGGGGCGACCGTTTCAGGAGTGCCATGGCCTACATCGCCTACGTCCCGCCCGAGCAGCTCGCGCCGGCCGACCGCGTCGACGACCCCGACCACATCATCCGGATTCACGCCGTGCACCCGCCGGTGATGCGGCAGCATCATGCGCTCTACGTGCAGGTGATGCACCGCCCGGGGCCGCTCAGCCGGCGCGAGCGGGAAGTGCTCGGCGTGCGCGTGTCGGCGCTGAATGGCTGTCACTATTGACTGCACCACCACGGAGCGGGTCTCCGTGCCGTGCTCGAGCGCGACGGGCTGTCCGCCGTCGTCCGCGACGCGCTGGTGGCCGGCCTGACCGCCAGGCCGTCGGCGCTGCCGCACCTGACCGCGCGCGAGCGCGCCCTGGTCGCCTACGCCGACGCGCTGACGCTCGCCCCCGGCGGCATGTCGGCGGCGCACGTCCAGGCGCTGCGCGACGTCGGTCTGGACGACCGCGCCATCCACGACGCCTGTGCGGTGGTCGCCTACTTCGCGTTCGTGAACCGCATCGCCGACGGGCTCGGCGTCGAGCTCGAGACGACGGGATGACGCCCCCGCAGTCGATGCTGGACGTCGGCGTGCTGCTCACCGAAGACCAGCTCGCCGGCGAGTTCGCCGCGGCGTTGGCGCGCCACGAGCTGCCGGAGAAGTTCTTCTACTGGTTTCCGACCTCGGTGCGCGCCTGGCTCGACCTGTGCAGCGACGGCGCCTACCGCAACTTCGTCCGGTCGCGGACGCTCATCGACGCGCACGCCGCCGCGATCGCGCGGCAGCTGTCGGCCGCGCGCGTCACCGTCGTCAGCCTCGGCGCCGGCCAGGGCGTGAAGGACCGGCTGGTGCTGGAGGCGCTCAGGCTGGCCGGCCGCGCGGTCGCCTACGTGCCGGTGGACGCCAGCCAGTCGCTGCTCGAGATGGGGTGCGCCGCCGCGCTGGCCGCCGGGGTCGCCGTGCGCGGGGTCAAGGCCGACCTGGCCGATGGCGATCACCTGCGGGCGATCGGCGAGGCGGCCGGTGCCGGGCCGCGCCTGTTCATGATGCTCGGCAACACGCTGGGGGCTTTCGACCCGCCGGTGTGTGCCCGACAGCTCGCCGGACTGCTGCGCGCCGGCGACCACCTGCTGGTCGATGGCGAGGTCTACGACCCGTCGGGCACGCTGGCCGGCTACGACAACCCGCTGAACCGGCAGTTCGCGTTCGGCCCGCTGCGCGCGCTGGGACTCACCGAACCGGCCGACGGCGTGCTGGCGTTCGAGGCGGCGCCCGAGGCCGATGCCCACGGCGTCTACCGGCTGCGCAAGTCCTTCCAGCCGGCGCGGGCGCTAACCCTGTCGGTCGCCGGCGAGACGATCCGGTGGCCCGCCGACCGCCGCGTCGACATGAACTGGTCGGGCAAGTACGCGCCGGGCGCGTTCCTGCCGCTCCTCGAGGCGGCCGGCCTGCAGCCGGTCGCGCGGTATGTCAGCGCTGACGACCGGTTCGAGATGGCCCTCGTGCGGGCGTCGTGAGTTCCGGCCCCGCCGGTCAACGCGGGGCCGTCGCGGCCATCGCCTCAGGCGCCGCGCACGCCGTCCGTACGAAGTCGCCGAAGCGGGTCATGAAGGCGCGCAGCACCTTCTCCAGCGCGGCGTCGGCCACGCGACCGTCGTCGCCGACGGCGTCCTTCGGAAGCTGGATGTAGGCCTCGGGCTGGTTCATCAGCCGGGCATCGCAGTAGTTCATCACTCCGCGCAAGTGCTGCTGGGCGACGGCGGTGCCCACCTTGCCGGGCGAGGCCCCGATGATCGCCGTCGGCTTGCCGGCAAAGGCGTTCTGGCCGCGCGGCCGGGTGGCCCAGTCGATCGCGTTCTTGAGCGGGCCCGGCATCGACCGGTTGTACTCGGGCGTCACCAGGAGCAGTGCGTCCGCCTCGACGATGGCCCGCTTGAACGCCCGGGCCGGCCCGGGAAAGCGATCGTCGAGGTCGTAGTCGTAGAGCGGCAGCTCGGCAATCGGCGCTTCGCGCAGGGCCAGTTCGGGCGGCGCGAGATGCACCAGCGCACCGGCGAGACGGCGGTTGAGCGACGCCGAGGACAGGCTGCCGATGACGTAGGTGACCGTGAAGCTCGACCGGGGCTGCGGATGCATGAACGTCCCTCCGTCGCCGGGTGCTGCGAAACGCGGGCCAGGCGATGGGCGCCACGGCACGGGCGCGGCGGGCGCGGCAGCGAAGGCGATGACCCGCCGGAGGGCGAAGGTGGGTAGCCCGGGGACCGAACCGTGGTGGCCGAAACTCCGGCGTGTAGTCGATTATCGATTATGCTGTCCTCAGCGACCTGCCCGGGTCGTCGAGGACTGAGCCAATGGTGAACGACAAGGTGCTGGCCAGCGCGTCCGCGGCGGTGGCCATGATTCCCGACGGCGCGACGGTGATGGTCGGCGGATTCGGGCGGCGTGGTGTTCCCGAGGGCCTGATTCTCGCGCTGCGGGACCGCGGCACGAGGAACCTGACCGTCATCAGCCACGACCCCGGCGCCGACCCCGGCGGCCTGGGCGTGATGGTGCGGTCCGGGCAGATTCGGAAGATCGTGTCCAGCCATGTCGGCGAAGACCCGGAGTTCGAACGCCGCTATCTGTCCGGGGATCTCGAAGTCGAGCTGGTGCCGCCGCGCACGTTGAGCGAACGCATCCGCGCCGCGAGTGCCGGCCTCACCGGCTTCTTCACGCCCAGCGGCTACGGGACGCGCGCCGCCCAGGGCCGGCAGAGCGTGACCATCGACGGGCGCTGCTGCGTGCTCGAGACTCCGCTCGGTGCCGACTTCGCGCTGGTCAGGGGCTGGAAGGGCGACCGCCACGGCAACATCGCCTACCGCCGGACGCCGCGGCTCCTCGATCCGGCGATGGCGACGGCGGCGAGGCGGACGATCGTCGAGGTCGAACGGCTGGTGGAACCGGGGCAGCTCGCTCCGGGAGAGGTGGCGACACCGGGGCTGTTCGTCACCGGCGTCGTAGTGGGCGCCCGCCGCCGCCGCCGACACGGCTGGTCGTGACGCAATTGGCGCCGGCGGTCACCGCCGGTGCGCGGGCGGACGCGCGGCGGGGCGGCCGGCCGGCGGCAGCTGCTGGGCCGGGGGCTGGTAGCCGAGTTCCGCCGACAGGCGTCCGGCAGTCTCCGTCACCAGGCGGATCACCAGGGCGAGGCGGGCGCGATTGAGCCGGAACACCGGCGCGGCGAGGCTCAACGAGGCGACGACCGCGCCGCGGTGATCGAAGACGGGCGCGCCGACGCAACGCAGCCCGTCCTCGAACTCCTCGTCGTCGATCGCATAGCCGGCGGTCCGCACCCGCCGCAACTCGAGCTGGAAGGCCGCCGGGGTGACGATGGTGCGACGGGTCAGCCGGGGGAACGGCAACCGGGCCACCAGCGCGTCGCGCGTCTCGGGTGAAAGGTAGGCGAGGACGGCCTTGCCGGCGGCCGTGCAGTGAATCTGCGTCCGCAGCCCGGTCCTGGTCAGGGACTGCAGATTCCAGCGGCCCTCGACGTGCGCGATGGCCAGCATCTCGGTGTCGCTGAGCACGGTCACGTGGGCGCCTTCGCCGGTCTGGGCCGCCAGTTCGCGGAGGTGGGGCTCGGACCGCTCGCTGAGTCGCAGCCGCGCCGACGCCTTCTCGCCGAGCTCCAGCAGGCCGATGCCGAGGCGGTAGGCACCCGAGCCCTTCTGCACCAGCCGGTGCTGCTCGAGCACCACCAGCAGCCGGTGCACGGTGCTCTTGTGCAGAGCGACGGCCCGCGCGATCTCGACCGGCGTGAGTTCGCCGTCCGCGTCGGCCAGGCTGCGCAGGACGGCCATCGCGCGATCGAGCACCTGCACGCGATAGCGGGCGGCCCTGGTCCCTTCAGCCGCTCTCGGTTCCCGAGATCGAGGGACGCGCCGCACCGCCGGGATGTTACCAGATCGATGCCGTGCATCGGCGCGGACGACCGCCCCGGCGCGGCGGCCAGGTCGCGCGGCCGGGAGCGGCCGCCGGCGGCGACGCGGCGGTGCCACAGAGCGAAAGCTCGTCCTGCGATGTGAAACCGGCTAGAATCCCGCGACCGGCGACGGCGCGGTCGCGGCCCGACCGCCGCGGTTCGTCCGGCCGTGCCGCGAGGTGCGTGGATGCATACACGGCGGTTGTTCGTGGCCAGCTGTCTGTCGATCGGCACGGCCGCTGTCGTCTTCGCCATCCGCGGCGACATCGCCGGCCCCCTCAGCGGTGCGTTCCAGATCACCAACGAGCAGATGGGCCTGGTGTTCAGCCCGGCGTTCTGGGCGTTCACCATGGCCATCTTCGTCAGCGGCAGCCTGATCGACGTGGTCGGCATGCGCCGGCTGCACCTGCTGTCGGGCGCCGGCTTCATCGCCGGCGTGGCCCTGATCGCGCTGGCACCGCGGCCGACGGCGCCCGTGGCGTCCCTGCTCCAGCATCCCGGGACGGTGATGCTCTACGCCGGCTTCCTGTTGTTCGGGGTGTCGCACGGTCTGGTCGAGGGCGTCATCAACCCGCTCATGGCGTCGCTCTTCACCGACGAGAAGACCCGGCGAATCACCGCGGTCCACGCCTGGTGGCCGGCTGGACTGGTGATCGGTGGACTTCTCGCCGTGGCCATGAGCCGCGCCGGGATCCCCTGGGAGGCGAAGCTCGCGCTGGTGTTCGTCCCGGCGGCGACCTACGTCGCGCTGGCCATGTCGCTGCGCTATCCCGAGACCGAGCGCGCGGTCTCGAAGGTGCCGACGGGGGAGATGTGGCGCCAGGCCGCACGGCCGCTGTTCGCGGTCCTGATGGTCTGCATGTGGATGACGGCGGCGACCGAAATGGGTCCCGACCAGTGGTTTCCGACGGTGATGGGCCGGCTCGTGCCGCAGCTCAGCCCCGACGCCGGCAGCGGCGTGCTGTTCCTCGTCTACACGGGCGGCCTGATGTTCGTGTTGCGGGTCTGGGGCAGTGGGATCACCCATCGGTCGCCGATCGTGACGATCGTCGTCAGCGGGTGCCTCAGCGCCGTCGGGTTGTACTGGCTCGGCGCCCTCGACACGGGATCGAGCGCCGGCGTCGCCCTGCTGGCGGCGACGTTGTTCGGCGCCGGCAAGACGTTCCTGTGGCCGACCATGATCGGCATCACCGCCGAGCAGTTCCCGCGCGGCGGCGCCCTGCTGATGTCGCTGATGGGCGGGGGCGGCTTCCTGTCGGTCGCCGTGACGCTGCCGATCATGGGCGCGCGCATCGACGACGCCGGTCCCGGCGCGGCGCTGCAGATGGTCGCCGGCGTCGCCGCGGCCCTGACCGTGGTGTTCGCCGGCGTGTGGCTCTACTTCCGCGCCAGAGGCGGCTACCGGCCGGTTTCGATCGCGGATCCCGCGGCGGGTGGCCGCCGCTCCTGAGCCGCACCGTCCGGCGCGGTCAGCGGCGCGGCGCCGGACGCCGCGGCAGCAGGTCGTTCTTCTTCTCTGGATCGCGGGCGACGCCGACGACCAGCAACTCCAGCGGCGCCGTGCCGGTGTTCTCGAGCGTCCGGCGGGCGTTCAGCTGCAGCGGAACGGCGTCGCCGATCGCGATCGGCGCGGTCTCGGCGCCGATCGTGACCCGTCCGCGGCCGGCCATCACGTAGTAGAACCCGCCGTAGTCGGGGTCGGCGTGGGGGCCCACCGACGTGCCGGCCGGCAGCTCGAGGTGATCGACATAGGCCCACGGGCCGAGGAACACCGATGGACTCAGCACGCGCCGGTACTGCACCGTGCCGGCGCCTCCGAGCATCGCCGCCGCCGGCTTCAGCAGGGCCCGGTCGAGCCGCATCGACATGAACACCGGCACCGGATCGAGCGCCGCGCCGACGCGGCCGTCGCCGAGGTCGAAGGCATCGTAGACGGCTTTGAGCGACGAGACGTTGATGTTCATCCACTCGACCGGCTGGTCGGTGTGGTTGTAGATGGCGTGCGAATGGCCCATCCGCACCGGCGCACCGGCCGGCGCCTTCAGCACCGACGTTCGCCCGTCGACGGTGAACTGCGCTTCGCCGCTGAGGATGACGAACATCTCCTCGCACTGGTTGTGGAAGTGGGCGCCGATGCCGCCCTTCGGCAGGATCACGCCGCGGTGCAGGAAGAACAGGTTGGTGTCGAGCGACGTGTGATCGAAGAGCCCCATGTAGTCGAGCCGGCCCGGCCCGCCGTGCACGGCCGGGCTCGCGCGGTACTTGGCCGGGTCGGTATGGGCGATCTGCTCGGCCAGCGGGCGCGCCGGCGCGGCCTGGGCGACGAGGACCATCGGCACGAGGGGAACGGCGGCGAGTGACGCGACGAGCAGTGCGCGCATGGGCTTCTCCTGGAAAGCGCCGATCGAGCGGAGGTTCACAGCGGCGTGACGACGACCGGGTCGGCGCTGCGCGGCGCGACCCGCACGGGATTCCGCAGCGGGCGGCCGAACCCCGCGAACCGCACCACCATGACGTCGCCGTCCTGCAGCGTGACGCCGTCGCCGAAACTGAGCCGGTCTGCGCCGTAGAAGTGGACGTGCACGTCGCCGGGGTGGCGGTGCCACGCGTGCTTGAAGTGATGGTGCTCGAGGTTGGCCAGGCTGTGGCACATGGCGCCGTCGCCGGTGGCGACCGTTGCCGACCAGATGGCGGTGCCGCCGCGCTCGATCGAGACCTCGCCCGGTACCAGCGAGAAATCGGGATCGACGACCAGCTCGGGGCCGACGGCGCAGGTGCGCAGCTTGGACGACGCCAGGTGCAGGTAGTTGGTCTTCTCCAGCGCGTGATCCGAGAACTCGTTGGCCGCGGCCATGCCCAGGCGTCGCGGCCGGCCGGCCGGGTCGATCACGTAGATGCCGGCCAGTTCGGCCTCCTCGCCGCCGTCGTGCGCATGGGGCGGGAGTTCGAGGGCCTCGCCGGGCGCGCACAGCACCGCACCTGTTCCCTTGTAGAACCACTCCGGGGCCGCGCCGACCGTGCCCGCCGGCGGGCGGCCGCCGTCGAGACCGGCGCGGAACATGCGCATGCTGTCGGTCAGGTCGGCGTGGTCCTTGCCGTGCATCGCCTGGCGATGGGCTGCACTGCCCAGGTGGGTCAGGCCGGTCCCCGAGACGAGGCAGCGGGCCGGCTCCGGGTGGTCGATCGGCGCCATCAGCCGCCACGGTGACGTGCCCGCGTAGACGTCGTCGTAACCCAGGCGTTGGTCGCTCAGCCGCTCGTCGACGAGCGACTGCAGTCGCCGGTCTGACGCGAGCGCCTCGGCGGCGAGGGCGTAGACGGACGAGGTCTGATCGAGCAGGCGCAGGTGCGGTTCGTCGACGACCGCGACGCGCCGGTCGCTGCCGTTGCGGATCTGGACCAGGCGGCTCACGGCCGGCATTCTACACACGGCGGGCAGGTCCGTATAGTGATACCGGGTTTCATGCTATAGTCGCCGGCCACTTACGGTCGTGAACGTGGTCCCGGTCATGAATCGTCGGTTGCAGGCCGCCAGCGCGCTGGTCGTGCTGTCGGTCGCCGTTGCCACGGCGCAGGTGCCACCGGTCCGTGGCGTGACCACCGAGCGACTCCGCCAGGCCCCGCCGGGCGAGTGGCTGACCTACGGGCTGGACCACGCCGAGACGCGCTTCAGCCCGCTGACCGGGATCACCGTCGACAACGTCAGGGCGCTCACGAGTGCCTGGACCTGGGACATCCCCGGGGGCCCCGGGCAGATCGAAGCGACGCCGCTCGTCCACGACGGCGTGCTCTACGCCAGCGGTACCTGGAGCGTGATCTTCGCCCTCGACGCCCGCACCGGCGCACTGAAGTGGCTCTGGGACCCGGGCATCGTCCGCGGCGGCCGCGCCGCCGGCGGCCAGACCGTGATCAACGGCGCACCGAACCGCGGCGTCGCCCTCTACGACGGCAAGGTCTACGCCGGGCTGCAGGACGGCCGGCTGGTGGCGCTCGACGCCGCGACCGGCCGCGTGGTGTGGGTGCGGATGACGATTCCCTACGGCAACTCCGAGTACGTCGTCACCGGCGCGCCGCGGATCGTCAACGGCAAGGTCGTCATCGGCAACGGCGGCGCGGAGTTCCACGGCGTCCGCGGCTACGTCACCGCCTACGACGCCGCGACCGGAGACCAGGCCTGGCGCTTCCATCTGGTGCCGGGCGACCCGTCGCAGCCGTTCGAATCGCCGGCGATGGAGATGGCAGCGAAGACGTGGGCCGGCGAATGGTGGAAGTACGGCGGCGGCGGGACGGCCTGGGACAGCTTCTCCTACGACCCCGACGCCAATCTGCTCTACATCGGCACCGGCAACGGCGCACCGTGGAGCCATCACTGGCGGAGCGCCGGGACGGGCGACAACCTGTTCCTCAACTGCATCGTCGCCGTGAACGCCGACACCGGGGCGTACGTCTGGCATTACCAGACCGTGCCCGGCGACAACTGGGACTACACCTCCACGATGACGATGACCCTGGCCGACCTGGTCATCGACGGGCAGCCGCGCCAGGTGCTGATGCAGGCACCCAAGAACGGCTTCTTCTACGTCATCGATCGGCGCACCGGGCAGCTCATCTCGGCGGAGAAGCTCACCGAGCACGTCACCTGGGCCAGCCACGTGGATCTGAAGACCGGCCGCCCCGTCGAGACGCCGATTGCGCGCTACGACACCACCGGCGCCTGGATCTCGCCGGCGCAGGCCGGCGCGCACAACTGGCATCCGATGGCCTTCAGCCCGCGGACGGGGCTGGTGTACATCCCCGGGCAGAACAACCAGGCGTTCTATCGGCTCGCCGCCGAGTACGAGCCGACGCTCGGGCGGGCCAGCACCGGCTTGGTGCGCGGACCTGGCTCCGTGCCGGCGCCGCCGGCGCCACAACCCGCCGGTTTCCTGGTCGCCCGCGATCCGGTGACCCAGCGCGACAGGTGGCGCATCGACATGACCACCTTCTGGAACGGCGGCGTCCTGGTGACCGCCAGCGACGTCCTGTTCAGCGGCCGGCGCAGCGGCGCCATTCTCGCCCACGACGCCCGTACCGGGGCGATCCTGTGGGAGGCGCCAATCGCTCCGGCTCCTGCCGCGCCGATCACCTACGAACTCGACGGCCGCCAGTACGTCACGGTGTTGTCGGGGGCGCCCGAGGGCGCCGAGGGCATCGCCGGGCGGGTGCAGACCTTCGTACTCGGACGATGACCGGCGGGAATGTTCCATGCCAGGCGCGTGCGGGCGGGCCGCCCCCTCCGCCGCCGTCGTCAGTGCGCCGGTGCGCCGGGGCCGCCCTCGTGGCCGGCGGCGCGATGCTCGTGGCGACCGCGGTCGTGCTGGTGGCGCAGCCGTCGGCGTTGCCGGACGGGCCCGGCAAGGCGGAGTTCGAGCGGGTGTGTTCCGGGTGCCATGACGCCGCCGCCGCGGTGACGGGCAGCCGGCGTTCGCGGGCGGCGTGGGAGCAGATCGTCGCCGACATGGTCGTCCGCGGCGCGGAAGGGTCGGACGAGGAACTGGCGCTGGTCGTTGCATATCTGTCCGAGCAGTTCGGACCGTCATCGCGGCGGCGCTGAGGCGATGCCTCGGACTTTGCGGAGCGGTCAGGACGAACGACAAGGGCGATCGATGCGGTATCTCTCGGTCCTGGCGGCGGCGATGACCTGCGCGCTCGGCGTGTTCCACGATCCGCAGGCAGGTGCCGCGCAGCCGCCGGTCGCCGGCTTCACCCCGGCGCAGGCCCAGGCCGGCAGCGTCGTCTACAAGGAGACCTGCGCGCAGTGCCACGGCGAGGGCCTGCAGAACGGCAGCGCCCCGGCGCTGGTCGGCGCAACGTTCCTCGGCGGGTGGCGGTCGCGCGGAGTGGACGAGCTCGTACGGGAGATCGCCGGGACGATGCCGCCCGGCAACCCGGGCTCACTGAGCGACAGCTCGGCGGTGGCGGTGACGGCGTTCATCCTCCAGCGCAACGGCGCGGCCACCGGCCCGCAGACCCTGGCCGCAGGCGCCACGTCGCCGCTGCGTGAGATCCTGGCCGCCACACCCGCCCTCAGCGCGCCGCCGGTGCTCGGTGAGGTCGTCGAGGGGCGTTACGGCCCGGGCGGTCCTCGCGAGATCCTGACCATCGGCGAAGGGCCGGCCGGCACCTTCATGGACGCGGCCGCGCAGGCTCGATTCACGGAGATGCAGAAGCCGCTCGAGGCGCTGACGCCGGTCACCGACGCCATGCTGCGCAACCCGCCACCCGCCGACTGGCTGATGTGGCGCGGCAACTATCACGCGTGGGGCTACAGCGCCCTCGACCAGATCACCCGCGACAACGTCAAGGACCTCGGCGTGGCCTGGACGTGGGCGATGAACTCGACCGGCATGACCGAGTTCACCCCGATCGTGCACGACGGCATCATGTTCCTCTGGAACTACGGCGAGCTGATCCAGGCCCTCGACGCCCGGAACGGCAACCTGCTGTGGCGCTTCCGTCAGACGATTCCGGCCGACTACAGCCGCGACATCTTCTACCGCACCAAGCGGTCGCTGGCGATTGCCGGGAACATGCTGATCGTGCCGACCACCGACATGCACCTCATCGCGCTCGACGTCAGGACCGGCGCGGTGGTGTGGGACGTCGTCACCGACGACTACCGCAAGACCAAGCGCGTCTACAACGGCGGACCGCTGGTGGTGAAGGACAAGGTCATCATGGGGGCGAGCGGCTGCGCCCCGGGCGGCGTGAGCTGCTTTGTCACCGGCCACGACCTGGCGACCGGCAGGGAGCTGTGGCGCTTCAATACCGTCGCCCAGCCCGGCGAACCCGGCAACGAGACCTGGAACGGCGTGCCGCCCGAGAAGCGGTGGGGCGCGTCGGTGTGGATCCCGCCCAGCTACGACCCCGAGCTGAACCTGGTCTACATCGCCGTCGGCTCGCCGTTCCCCTGGTCGTCGGTCGATCGCGGCACCTACCAGCCGAAAGGCGGTGGCAGGAACGGCGACAGCCTCTATACCAACTCGACGCTGGCCATCAATCCCGATACCGGCAGGCTGGTCTGGCACTACCAGCACCTGCCCAACGACACCTTCGACCAGGACTACGCCTTCGAACGGGTCATCGCTCCGGTGCAATGGCGGGGCGGCCCGCGCAAGGCGGTGATCACCGCCGGCAAGCCCGGGGTCATCGAGGTGCTCGATGCCGCCACCGGCCAGTTCCTGTGGGCCAAGGATCCGGGCGCGCAGAACATCTTCACCTTCAACGAGGAGACCGGCGTCAAGACGCTGCTGCCGCCCGGCCCGCCCGACGGCATCCGGCGCTGCCCGAGCAACAACGGCGCGCGCAACTTCCTGGCCGGGTCCTACGACCCGAACACCCGACGCTACTATCTGTCCATCAACGACGTCTGCACCGGCAAGGCCGGCGAATTCCCCGACCGCATGGTCGGACTCGATCTGACCACCCGCGAGTTCACCATGGACGTCAAATCCCGCGTGATGCAGTCGTCGGCCAAGCTCACCACCGCCGGCGGCCTGCTGTTCTCGGCCGCCGCCGACCGCTACATGCGCGCCTACGACGTCCGCGACGGCACCGAGCTGTGGAGCATGCGGCTGCAGGACGTGCCCAACGCGTTCCCGATCACCTACATGGTGGACGGGACGCAGTACGTCGCCATGGTCGCCGGCAATCCGGGGCTCATCGGCAACGGCGCGCAGCGCGCCTCGGCCGAGTTCATGCGCCCCGAGACCGCTACCGTGCTGTGGGTATGGAAGCTGCGGTGAGGTCCGTGCCGACCCGCCGATGACCGATCGATCCACGAGGAGTGCTGCATGTCACGGCCGATCCAGGTCCACGGCGACCTTGCCATCGATCCGCATCACGAAGACGACGCCATTCAGTATTTCGAGGCGGTGTACAGGCCGACCGCGCAGCGCTTCGAGGGCTACCTCGACCTGACGCTGCTCAGGCTGACCACCGCGGTGACCGGCACGGCGCCGCCCGGCGTCAACTACCGGTTCTCGATCTCGTTCACGAGCGAGGCCCTGCGGCAGCGCTGGGTGGCGTCGCCCGAACACCAGGAGGTGTGGGGCGCGCTCGACGCGTTCCTCACCAACCACGACGTGACGTTCCTGCTGTTCGACCGCATCTGAGCGACGCCGGAGGGACGAGATGAGCCGCGTGAGCCAGGAACCGGATGTCATCGAGATCCACGACCCGGGGATGCTGCAGCTGATCGACCGCGACGTGCGGGTCGAGCAGCTGGCGACGGGATTCCGGTTCTGTGAAGGGCCGATCTGGAATCCGCGCGAGGGCGCGCTCTACTTCAGCGACATGCCGGGCGACGTCCGGCGTCGCTGGCATCCGCGCGACGGCGTCGCCGAGGTGCGCAACCCGAGCCACAAGTGCAACGGGATGACCTACGACGGCGCCGGCAACCTCTACGTCTGCGAGCACGCCACCAGCGCACTGGTGATGGAGAGCGCGGCCGGCGACCGCCGGGTGCTCGCCACCCACTGGCAGGGGCGGGCCCTGAACAGCCCCAACGACGTCGTCGTCCGGTCGGACGGCGTCGTCTACTTCACCGACCCGACCTACGGCCGGATGCCGGGGTTCGGGGTCGAGCGCCCGACCGAGCTGGGGTTCCAGGGCGTCTACCGTCTCACCGCCGACGGAACGCTGCACTGCGAGGCCGACGACTTCGATCAGCCCAACGGGCTGTGTCTCGCGCCCGGCGAGCGGACGCTCTACGTCAACGACACGACGCGGGCGCACATCCGCGCCTTCGACGTCGCCGACGACGGCGGGCTCAGCGGCGGGCGAGTCTTCGCCGACCGCATCGGCACCGGCGACTACCACGAGGGCGTCGTCGACGGCATGAAGTGCGACGAGCACGGGAACGTCTATGTGACCGGCCCGCGCGGCATCTGGGTGCTCGGGCCGGACGGCCGTCACCTCGGCGTGATCCGCCTGCCCGAGGTCGCCGGCAACCTCAACTGGGGCGCGCCGGACTGGCAGGCGCTCTACTGCACCTGCTCGACGTCGCTCTACCGGGTGGCGACGAAGGTGCGCGGCAACCGATCGCCGTATATGGCGATGGCCTGAGAGGCCGCGGTCAGTACGCGACCGCCGCGGCGCCCTTCACGGCGAGCCGTTGTCGCACCTCTGCCGGCGACGCGACCGGCAGCGACAGCTCGTCGAGGATGCGCCGGATCTTGGTGACCTGCTCGGCGTTGCTGGTGGCCAGCCGGCCCTTGGCCAGGTAGATGCTGTCCTCGAGGCCGACGCGGACGCTGCCGCCGCAGATCCCCGCCATCGTCGCCAGCGCCATCTGATGCCGGCCGGCGGCGAGCACCGACCACTCCACCTGGTCGCCGAACAGCGACTGCGCGATCCGGCGCATGTGCAGCAGGTTCTCCGGATCGGCGCCCATGCCGCCGAGGATGCCGAAAATCATCTGCACGAAGAGCGGCGGCCGGACCAGCCCGCGGTCGAGCAGGTGGGCGAGGGTGTAGAGGTGGCCGATGTCGTAGCACTCGAACTCGAACCGCGTCCGCTCGCCCAGCGTCCGCAGGATGTACTCGAGGTCGGCGAAGGTGTTGCGGAAGATGTAGTCGCGGCTGCCCTCGAGATACGGGCGCTCCCAATCGTGAGCGAAGGCCGTGTGGCGGCTCAGGGCCGGGTACAGCCCGAAGTTCATCGAGCCCATGTTGAGCGAGCACATCTCCGGGGCGAACTCGAGGGCGGCGGCGAGCCGCTCCTGCACGGTCATGTTCTGGCCGCCCCCGGTGGTGATGGCGAGCACCGCGTCGCAGCGCGCGCGGATCGCCGGCAGGAACTCGCCGTACAGCGCCGGGTCGGCGGTGGGCCGGCCATCGTGCGGATCGCGCGCATGGAGGTGGATGATCGCCGCGCCGGCGGCCGCCGCGGCGACGGCCTCGTCGGCGATCTGCTGCGGCGTGATCGGCAGGTGCGGGGTCATCGACGGCGTGTGCACCGCGCCGGTGATGGCGCAGGTGATGATGACCGGGCGGCGGGGAGCTGGCGCGGCCATCAGACCAGGCCGCGGATGGTGCCGCCGATGTCCAGGCCGGCGCCGGTGATGAACTTCGCGCGCGGCGAGGCCAGGAACACCACCGCGTGGGCGACGTCCTCGGCAGTGCCGATGCCCATCGGCATCTGCCGATCGCGGAGGAACTGTGCCACCGACGCCTCGCGGTCCAGGCCGTAGTGCGCGGTGATCTGATCGACCAGGCCGCCGGGCCGGGTCCACATCCGCGACCAGATCGGGCCGGGCAGCACGGCATTGACGCGCACCGCCGGCGCGTACTGCTTGGCCAGGGCCTTGGTGAGATAGAGCAGCGCCGCCTTGCAGGCGCCGTAGTCCATGAACGCGGGCTCGGGCTGCTTGGCGAGATCCGAGCCGGTGTTGACGACCGCACCGGCACCGCGCGCCGCCATCAGCGGGAGGAGCGCCCGGCTGGCGCGCACCGCGCCCATCAGGTTGACCTGGATGGAACTGGCCCAGGCCTCGTCGGTCGTGGCCTCGAACGGCGTCGAGTTGCCGACGCCCAGGTTGTTCACGAGGATGTCGGGGGCGCGGCCGAACTCCTCCAGGACGTGAGCGACGGCGGCGGCCACGCCGTCGGCCGTGGCCAGGTCGGCGGCGACGACGCTGCGCCACTTCCCGCCGCGGTCGCCGAGCGCCGCGTCGTCCTGGTCGGCGACGACGACGCTGGCGCCCTCGTCGGCGAGCAGATCGGCGATAGCGGCCCCGATGCCGTGGGCGCCTGCGAACACGCACGCCAGTTGGCCGTCGAGCTGGTAGTCCATGTGAACTCCTCGGTGGATTTGACTATAAATCGATTATCGATACAATAGCCACCACGGCGAGTCCGGGCGGCCATGGCGTAAGGTTCGGGGTGGCCGACACCCACTCGGGACGGCCGCTCGCACGCCACCGGCTTCGCGCGCTTCGATGTGCATTGACACACGGGCAAGCGCACGCTAGAGTAGCGCCGCTTTCATCGATTATTGATGATTTGCTTATGGATCGCGCGGTCAGCCGATGCGGTCGAACGGCTGGCCGGAACGGGCGTCCATCGACGTAACCGGCCGGCGTCGGCACACGGCACCGCCCGCCGCGGTGGCTCGCAGGAGGACGGATTTGCGACTCAAGGACAAGGTGGCTGTCGTCACCGGCGCCAGCCGCGGCATCGGCCGCGGCATCGCCGAGATCTTCGCCGAAGAAGGGGCGCACGTCTGCGTCAACTACACCTCGCATGAGAAGGCCGCCGAGGAGGTCGCCGACTACGTGCGCGGCAAGGGGCGTCGCGCCATCACCGCCAAGGCCGACGTCGCCAACCGCGCCGAGGTCGAGGCGATGGTCGAGCGGGCCTGGAAGGAACTGGGGCCGGTCGACATTCTGGTCAACAACGCCGGCATCGAGACCATCGTCCCCTTCCTCGATCTCACCGACGAGCAGTGGACGCGCCTCACCGACGTGAACCTGCGCGGCAACTGGCTCTGCTCCCAGGTCTACTGCCGGCGCGCTGTCGCCGAGAAGCGCCCGGGCAGCATCGTCAACATCGGCTCGATCCAGGCCGCCAAGGTCCTGCCGGGACGCACCCACTACGCGCCGACCAAGCTCGGCCTCGAAGCCCTGACGCGCAACATGTCGGCGGAGATGACCCCGCTCGGCATCCGCGTCAACTGCGTCCACCCGGGGCTGATCGAGACCGACATGACCGACTGGGTGATGAAGAGTCCCGACATCCTGCCGGTGGTCCTCGCCCAGATCTCACTGGGGCGGGCCGGCCAGCCGCGCGAGATCGGCACCGTCGTGGCCTTCTTCGCGTCCGACGAAGCCAGCTATCTCACCGGGCAGTCGGTGCACGTCGACGGCGGCTGGCAGGGCAAGTGATCGCGGTGTCGGGCCACGGATCGGGTTCGTAGTCTGCACGGGCGTGGCGGACCGCGACGCGGTCCGCCGGTGCCCGTCCTGTCGAGGAGCTGTCGATGAAAACTCCCCTGCTGTTCCTGAGCATGCTGCTCGGTGTCGTCCTGACGGTACATCTCGCCATGAACGGCGCGGTCGGCGCCGCGCTCAACAACCCGCGCGTCGGCAACGCCCTCTTCTGGTGCATCGGCGCCGTCACCGCCCTGGTCATCGGCGCCACCGGCTGGCAGGCGGGCGCCCTCAGCGGCCTCGGCGCGGTCAACCCGCTGATGCTCACCGCCGGCGCGTTCGGCGCGACCCTGGTCTTCGGCATCGCCTGGGTGATCCCGCAGCTCGGCGCCGGGCCGTTCACGATGGGGCTGCTGGCCGGCCAGATCGTCAGCGCGATGGTCCTCTCGCACTTCGGCTGGCTCGGTTCGCCCAAGCAGCCGGTGCTGCCCGTCAACCTCCTCGGCGTCCTGGTGATGTTCGTGGGTATCCTCCTGACCATGCGGCGCTAGGCGCTGCCGCCCGGGGACTCGATCGATGCAGCAGGCAGATTACGCGGCGTTCGGACTCGGCGGCCAGGTGGCGATCGTCACCGGCCCGTCACAGGGCATCGGCCGGGCGATCGCCATCGGCCTGGCCAAAGCCGGCGCCGACGTCGTCCTGGCGCCGCGGCCCAACCACGACCGCCAGGCCATCGCCGGGGTGGTCGCCGAGATCGAGGCGCTCGGCCGCCGCACCCTGCTGGTGCCGACCGACGTCACCCAGGTGGATCAGGTGCAGGCGATGGTGGCGCAGGCCCGCGCCGGGTTCGGCCGCGTCGACATCCTGGTCAACAACGCCGGCTGGACCGCCACCGGCCCGGCCCTCGACGCCACCGAGGCCGACTACGACGCCACCATGGCGGCCACCACCAAGAGCGTGTTCTTCGCCTGCCAGGCCGCGGCTCGAGTGATGATCCCGCAGGGCGGCGGCCGCATCGTCAACATCGGCTCGAACTTCGCCATCTCGGCGTTCAAGACCCGGGCGATCTACGGCGGCGCCAAGGCCGCCGTCCACCAGCTGTCGCGGGCGCTGTCGCTCGAGTGGGCCAGGGACAACGTCGTCGTCAACGTCGTCGCCCCGTGCATCACCGAGACCGAGTCGCGGCGGGCGATCCTCGAGCGTCCCGGCTACAAGGAATGGGTCGCCGAGAAGCTGCCGATCGGGCGCTGGAACCAGCCCGAGGACGTCGTCGGCGCGGTGTTGTTCCTGTGCAGCGCGATGGCGCGCCAGGTCGTCGGCCACGTCCTCTACGTGGACGGCGGGTGGACGATTCACTGAGCGGATGAGGCCCGGTCCGGGCGCGCCTCCCGGACCCGCCACCGTGATTGACGGTGTAAAGGGTCATCTGTTAGCGTACATTCGTTGGTGTAATCGACAATCGACTTCCGGGGGACCATGGCCGAGCAGAGGACTACACCAACGCCGATCCGCCGTCGCGTCCTGCGCGAGGAGATCCGTGAGCAGGTGATCGACGAGATCCTCAGCGGCCGCCTCGCCCCCGGCACCCGCATCGTCGAGACCCAGCTGGCCAAGCAGTTCGGTGTGAGCCAGGCGCCGGTGCGCGAAGCGCTGCGCGATCTCGCCCTGTTCGGCTTCGTGGTGTGCTCGCCGTTCCGCAGCACCTACGTGCGCCAGATCTCCACCGCCGATCTGCTCAAGAGCTACCCGGTGCGCGCCGCGCTCGAGAGCGTGGCCGCCCGCGAGGCGGCGGCGGTCATCGACGACGCGACCCTGGCGAAACTCGAAGAGCACATCGCCGACATGCGGCGCGCCGCGGACGCCAACGACCACCGCGCCCACGTCGACGCCGACTTCGCCTTCCACTACACCATCATCAAGGCCGCCGGCAACGACATGCTCGAACACGTCTGGCAGTCGATGCGGCTGGCGACCACCACCCTGGTCACGCACTCGATGTTCCAGCTGACCCATCGCTCGATGAGCGAGATCGGCGAGCGGCACGTCGCGGTGCTCGAGGCGCTGCGGTCGCGCGATCCGCTCAAGGCCGAAACCGCGATGCGCCGGCACATCGAAGAGCCGGGGGAGTGGATTCGCGAGGCCGCCCGCCAGGAAGAGCTCAAGGCCGCCGAGCAGCGCTCGAGCGGCGACCCGGCGACCGACCCGCCCAAGCGCGCGACCGCGGTCTGACCCGGCCCGGGGACCGAGGGGCATGCCGGGGCATCCTTCCACCATGCGGGCGCTGGTCCTGCGCGCGCCGCGCGCCTTCGCGGTCGAGCAGGTGCCGACGCCGGCCGACCTCGAACCCGACGAGGTGCTGTGCCGCGTCGACACGACCTTCATCTGCGGCACCGACCCGCACATCATCAACGGCGACTTCCCGGGCTTCTGGCCGCCGGCGTTCCCGTTCATCCCCGGCCACGAGTGGTCGGCGACCGTCGTCGACGTCGCGCCGCGGGCCCGCGCCCTCGGCTGGATGCCCGGCCAGCGGGTCTGCGCCATCTCGCACTGCGGCTGCGGCTACTGCGCCAACTGCCTGGCCGGACGCTACAACCTGTGCCTGAACTACGGCCACCCGGAGCGCGGCCACCGCCAGTACGGCCACATCACCGCCGGAGCCTACGCCGAGTACATCCGCGCCTCGGTCAAGAGCCTGGTGCGGGTGCCCGACGGGTTCGACCTGGAACTCGCGGCCTGCGTCGATCCGCTGAGCATCGCCCTCTACACGGTCAAGCGCAGCCGGCTCCAGGCCGGGGACGACCTGCTGGTGATGGGCACCGGCCCGCAGGGGCTGATGGCCATTCTGTGCGCCAAGGCGATGGGCGCCGGCCGCATCATCGCCGTGGGCTCGGGCGAGCGCCTGGCGCTCGCGGCGACGCTCGGCGCCGTGCCGATCGACTATCGTGGCGGGTCGGTGGTCGAGCAGGTGCGCGATCTCACCGGCGGCCTCGGCGTGCCGGCGGTGGTCGAGTGCGCCGGCACCGCCGCGGCGATCCGCGACTGCTGCCTGGCGGCGGCCAAGGGCGGGGTGGTCTCGGTGATCGGCATCCCGCACGAAGAGCCGATGCTGCCGATGAAGCGGATCGTCCTCGACGAGGTCGAGATCGTCGGCGATCGGGCCAACCCCAACACCGCCGAGGACGCCCTGGCGCTGCTCGTCAACCGCCGCGTCGATCTCACCCCGCTCCTCACCCACCGGTTCCCGCTGGCCGAGTTCGCCGTCGCGCTGGACACCTTCGAGCGCCGCCGCGACGGCGCCGTGAAAGTGGCGATCAAGCCGTGAAGCTGTTCAAGACCGGCGCCGGCCCGGTCATCGAATCCGCCGGCGCGTACTACCGGGCGAGCGAATCGGACTGGGACGCGCTCGTCAATCACGACGACCTGGCCGGCACCCTGGCCGGGATGATCCGCCACGCGCCCGCCCTCAGCGGCTTCGACCCCGCCCGCGACGCGCTGGCGCCGATCTCCCGTCAGGAAGTGTGGGCCGCCGGCGTCACCTACTTCCGCAGCCGCAGCGCCCGCATCGAGGAGTCGAAGTCGGCCGGTGGCGGCGACTTCTACGATCGGGTCTACTCGGCGTCGCGCCCCGAGCTGTTCTTCAAGGCCACGCCGCACCGGGTGGCCGGTCCGGGCCAGGCGGTGCGGATCCGCCGCGATTCGGCGTGGAACGTGCCCGAGCCCGAACTGGTGCTGGCGGTGAACGCCCGCGGCGCCATCGTCGGCTACTCGATCGGCAACGACATGAGCTCGCGCGACATCGAGGGCGAGAATCCCCTCTACCTGCCCCAGGCCAAGGTCTACGCCCAGTGCTGCGGCCTCGGCCCGGCGCTGTACGTGTCGTCGGCGCCGCTCGATCCCGCGACCGAGATCGGGCTGTCGATCGAACGGCACGGCGCCGCCGCGTTCACCGGCCAGTGCCGCCTCGACAGCATGAAGCGGACGCCGGCGGAGCTGGTCGAGTTCCTGTTCCGCGACAACGTGTTCCCGGACGGCTGCCTGCTGCTCACCGGCACCGGCATCGTCCCGCCCGACGACCTCACGCTGCAGGCGGGCGACGTGGTCCGCATCACCATCGATCCAATCGGCACGCTCGTGAACCCGGTCGTGCAGGGACACGACGCATGACCGTCACCGGACAGCAGCTGATCGCCGGCGTGCCGGTCGAGCCGTCGGCCGATCGCTTCACGGCCCACGGGGCGCCCGGCGCCGTGGACGAGGCGTCGGCCGCCCACGTCGACCAGGCGCTGAGGGCCGCCGAGCAGGCGTTCGACGACTATCGGCATCTGGCGGCCGACCGGCGGGCGGCGCTGCTCGAGGGCATCGCCGAGGAGGTCGAGGCCCTGGGCGACGATCTCCTCGCCGCCGCCCATGCCGAGACGGCGCTGCCGATCGCCGAGCGTCTCGCCGGTGAGCGGGCCCGCACCCTCAGGCAGCTGCGGCTGTTCGCCGATCTCGTCCGCGACGGTTCGTGGGTCGATGCCCGCATCGACCGCGCCAACCCGGCGCTTCGTCCGCCGCGGCCCGACATCCGCCGGATGCTGGTGCCGATCGGCCCGGTGGCGGTGTTCACGGCCAGCAACTTCCCGCTGGCGTTCTCGGTGGCCGGCACCGACACCGCGTCGGCCCTCGCCGCCGGGTGCCCGGTGGTGGTCAAGGGACATCCCGCCCATCCGGCGACCGCGGAGCTCACCGCCCGGGCGGTGATCCGTGCCGTCGCGCGCGCCGGCGTGCCCGCCGGCGTGTTCTCGCTGCTGCAGAGCACCCGCAACGACATCGCGTTGGCCGTGGTGCGCCATCCGCTGACGCGCGCCGTCGCGTTCACCGGCAGCCTCACCGCGGGACGGGCGCTCTACGACGCCGGCACGTCGCGCCCCGACCCGATCCCCGTCTACGCCGAGATGGGCAGCATCAACCCGGTGTTCCTGCTCCCCGGCGCCCTCGACGACCGCGCCGAGGCGATCGCCGACGGGCTCTTCCAGTCGATGACCCTCGGCGTCGGCCAGTTCTGCACCTGCCCGGGCGTGGCCGCCGGCATCGCCGGCCCGGCCTTCGACCGCTTCGTGCAGCGGATGGAGGCGCTGGTCGCCGGTGCTCGACCCGGCACGATGCTGTACCCGCGCATTTTGCAGTCCTTCGAGACCGGCGTGCGGCGGGTGAGCGAGGCTGGCGGCGTCCGCACCGTTCGCGCGGCGCTGCCGGCCGATGCCGCCGACCGGTTGGCCACGCCGACCGTGTTCATCGCCGACGCGTCCGCGTTCCTGGCCCATCAGGCCCTGCGCGAGGAGGTGTTCGGTCCGGCGACGGTCATCGTGCGGTGCGCGTCGCGCGACCAGCTGGACGCCGTCGCCGGCGCGATCGACGGCCAGCTCACCGCCACGGTGCACGGCTCGCCGGTCGATCTGGCCGGGCACGCCGCGCTGCTGGCGATCCTCGAGCGCAAGGCCGGTCGCCTCATCGTCGACGGCTTCCCGACCGGCGTCGAGGTGTGCGCGTCCATGCAGCACGGCGGCCCGTACCCGGCCACCACGGACGCCCGGACCACCTCGGTGGGCACCGCCGCCATCGATCGCTTCGTCCGCCCGATCGCCTACCAGAACTGGCCGGCGGCGGCGCTGCCGGTCGAACTTCAGGACGCCAACCCGCGCGGTCTGTGGCGGAGGATCGACGGCGAGCTGACCCGCGACGCGATTGCCGGCTGACCCGGCGGCGCCGCCGGCCGCTCAGTGGTTGTCGCGCGGCAGTCCCCGGGTCTGGGCGATGCGCTGGAACGCCTCGCTGCCCTCGAGAATGGCGCCGCCGGCGAGCTGGCCGACCAGCGTGCGCTGGATCGCCTGCCACGGCGTCTGTGACGGCGGGACCGGGTAGCCGCCCTGCGCGGCCAGCTCGCGGCGGCGGGCCGCCAGCTCGTCGTCATCGAGCAGCACGTTCACGGTGCGCGTCCTGAGGTCGATGCGGACCCGATCGCCGGTCTTCAGCAGCGCCAGGCCGCCCATGGTCGCCGCTTCGGGGCTGGCGTTCAGGATCGACGGGCTGGCGCTCGTGCCCGATTGCCGGCCGTCGCCGACGCAGGGCAGCGCGCTGACGCCCTCGGTGATGAGATACGCCGGCGGGCGCATGTTCACCACCTCGGCGGCGCCCGGGTAGCCGATTGGCCCGGTGCCGCGCATGAACAGCAGCGTCGCCGGCGTGATCCCCAGCGCCGGGTCGTCGATGCGCCGGTGGTAGTCCTCCGGCCCGTCGAACACGACGATCGGACCCTCGAAGGCATCGGGATCGGCCGGGTTGGAGAGATAGCGGCGGCGGAACTCTTCGCCGATCACGCTGGTCTTCATGATGGCGGCGTCGAACAGGTTGCCGCTGAGCACCAGGAATCCGGCCTGCTCGGCCAGCGGGCGATCGAACGGCCGGATGACGCGCTCGTCGAGGATCGCCGCGCCGCGGCAGTTGTCGGCCAGCGTCCGCCCGTTCACCGTGGTCGTGCCCTCGCGGATGAGCCCGGCGGTCATCAGCTGGGCGACCACCGCCGGGACGCCGCCGGCCCGATAGTAGTCCTCGCCGAGGTACTCGCCGGCCGGCTGCAGGTTGACCAGCAGCGGCACGTGATGGCCGGCCGTCTCCCACTCCTGCAGCGGCAGGTCGACGCCGATGTGGCGGGCGATGGCCGCCAGGTGGATCGGCGCGTTGGTGGAGCCGCCGATCGCCGAGGTGACGACGATGGCGTTGTGGAAGGCGTCGCGGGTCAAGATGTCGGAGGGCTTGAGGTCCTCGGCCACCATCTCGACGATGCGCTTGCCAGTGCGGTAGGCGGCTTCCTGGCGGTCGCGGTACGGGGCGGGAATCGCCGCCGACCCGGGCAGCATCATGCCGAGCGCCTCGGCGAGGCTGTTCATCGTCGTCGCCGTGCCCATGGTGTTGCAGTAGCCGGTCGACGGCGCCGACGACGCCACCAGCCGGATGAAGCCGTCGTGGTCGATCGTGCCGGCGGCGAGCATCTCGCGCGCCTTCCACACGATGGTGCCGGATCCAGTGCGCTGACCCTCGTGCCAGCCGTTCAGCATCGGCCCGACCGACAGCGCAATCGCCGGGATGTTCACCGTGGCCGCCGCCATCAGGCAGGCCGGCGTCGTCTTGTCGCAGCCGATGGTCAGCACCACGCCGTCGATGGGGTAGCCGTACAGCGACTCGACCAGCCCGAGATAGGCGAGGTTGCGGTCGAGCGCCGCCGTCGGCCGCTTGCCGGTCTCCTGGATCGGATGCACCGGGAACTCGATGGCGATGCCGCCCATCTCGCGGATGCCGTCGCGCACGCGCTGGGCCAGCACCAGGTGGTGGCGGTTGCACGGCGACAGATCGCTGCCGGTCTGGGCGATGCCGATGATCGGCCGGTCCGAACGCAGCTCCTCGAGGCTGAGGCCGTAGTTGAGATAGCGCTCCAGGTAGAGCGCGGTCATGTCGATGTTGGCGCTGTTGTCGAACCAGGCGCGCGAGCGCAGTCGGCGCGGCGTCGTGTCGTTCATCGCGGGCTCCGGCACGACAGGCGATAGACCATCGCATGACGGTAGGGGCGGCCGGGATCGACCCGCGCCGACACGAAGTTCGGGTGGTTGGGCGCGTCGGGGAACTTCTGCGGCTCCAGGGCGATGCCATCGCCCATCCGGTAGATGTGGCCCGCCTTGCCGGCATAGGTGCCGTCGAGGAAGTTGCCGGTGTAGACCTGCACGCCCGGCTCGGTGGTCAGCAGCTCGAGGACGCGGCCCGACGCCGGATCCTCGAGCCGCGCCGCCAGCTCGGGCGCCGGTGTGACGCCCTTGTCGAGCGCGAAGTTGTGGTCGTAGCCGCGGCCGAACCGCAGTTGTTCGTCGCGACCGTCGCGAATGTCCTGCGCCAGCCGGCGCGGGGCGCGGAAGTCGAACGGCGTGCCGGCGACCGGCCGCAACTCGCCGGTCGGGATGAGGTCGGCGCTCACCGGTGTGTACGCCCGCGCCGGGATGGTCAGGAGCTGGTCGAGGGCCCCGCCCGGCGCCCCTTCCCCGGCCAGGTTGAAGATCGCGTGGTTGGTCATGTTGACGATCGTCGGCCGGTCGGTCGTCGCGTCGAAGGTGATGGCCAGGGCCCCCTGCGCATCGAGGACATAGCTGACCGTCACCTCGAGGCGGCCGGGGTAGCCCGAATCGCCGTCGGGGCTGGAGTGCGAAAGCACCACGCGTGGGTGCGGAGTGCTGTCGAGCGACACGACCCGCCAGACCACCTGGTCGAAGCCGCGGCCGCCGCCGTGCAGCGAGTTGCGGCCGTCGTTGGTCGGCAGCTGGAACGTCGCGCCGTCGAGCGAGAACCGGCCGCCGGCGATGCGATTGGCGTAGCGTCCGACCGTCACGCCGAAGAAGTTCGGCCGCGCCACGTACGCCGCCAGGTCGTCGGAGCCGAGGACGACGTCGGCGACCCGGCCGCTGCAGTCGGGCGCGAGCAGCGACTGGAGGGTCGCGCCGTAGGTGAGGATGCGGGCGGTGATGCCGCGGTCGTTCGCCAGCGTGATCACCTCGACGGCGGTGCCGTCGGCGATCGTCCCGGCCGGCGCCCGGGTCGCCTGCGCCGCGGCGGCGTCGATGACCGCGCCGAGCGCCAGCGCCGCGCCGACGACGGCCGTGTTCCATGTCGCCCGTGCCACACCCACCTCCGAACCGCGGGCCGGCAGGGCGCCGCGACGTCGTTTATACTCCGACAAATAGACGGCGGCAAGCCACCACCGGATGCCCGCCCGGAGCACACCGACAACGGGAGCGGGGAGGCACGCGTGGCCAGCCGGACATCGACCGACGAAGGGGCGGAGACCGCGGATCACCGCGGCTACCGGCCGGCGCTCACGCTGCTGGCCAGCCTCTTCTTCATGTGGGGCTTCATCACCGTGATCAACAACACGCTGCTGCCGCACCTGCGCAGCGTGTTCGACCTCGACTACACCGAGACGACCCTGATCGAGTCGGTGTGGTTCATCGCCTACTTCGTCGCCTCGATTCCCTCGGCCAAGCTGATCGAACGCATCGGTTACCAGCGGTCGCTGGTCGCCGGCCTGGTGGTGATGGCCGCCGGGTCGCTCGGCATGATGCTGGCGGCCAGCCTGCCCTCTTACGGCGTCACGCTGGTGATGCTCTTCGTGATCGCCAGCGGCATCACCCTGCTGCAGGTCGCCGCCAATCCCTACGTGGCCGTGGTCGGCGCCCCGGAGACGGCGTCGTCCCGCCTCAACCTCGTGCAGGCGATGAACTCGGCCGGCACCATGCTGGCGCCGCTGTTCGGGGCCTACCTGATCCTGGGCCGTTCCCGGGGCGGCACGGCCGAGGCCGGCACGGTGCTGAGCCAGGCCGAACGGCTCGCCGATGCGCAGTCGGTGATCCTGCCCTACGGGCTGGTGGCGGTCGTGCTGCTCGTCCTCGCGGCGGTGATCGGACGCTACCCGCTGCCGGCGATGGGCGCGGCGACGCGGCGTGCCGCCAGGGACGAGCGGGCGCGGCACTCACTGTGGCGCCACCGCAACCTGGTCTACGGCGTGCCGGCGATCTTCATCTACCTGATCGCCGAGATCGGCGTCGCCAACCTGTTCGTCAACTTCGTGAGCCAGCCCGACATCGCCAATCTCACCCACGAGCAGGCGGGGCGCTACCTGACCTTCCTGTGGGGCGGGATGATGGTCGGCCGCTTCCTGGGCTCGGCGCTGATGCAGCGGATTCGTGCCGAGACGGTCCTGGCCGCGTTCTCCATCGGCGCGTTCGTCGTGATGCTGGTCACCGTCGTCGCCTCGGGCCCGCTGGCCATGTGGGCGTTGATCCTGGTCGGCTTCTTCCACTCGATCATGTTCCCGACGATCTTCACGCTCGGCATCCGCGGCCTCGGACCGCTCACCGAGGAGGGCTCGGGGCTGCTGATCATGGCGATCGCCGGCGGGGCGCTGGTGGTCGTGCAGGGCTGGCTCGCCGACCTGTACGGCCTGCAGTTGTCGTTCCTGCTGACCGCTGCGTGCGAGCTCTACGTGCTGTTCTACGCCCTGTGGGGCGCCCGGCCGACCGACGACACGGTGCGAACGGCGGGCTGACGCCGCCCGGTTCATCGGCCGTCGATCAGATCGTGCGTGTCGGCGAGGGCGAGGTCGACGAGGGTGCGCATCGCCCGGGTGGCGGCGGCGGCGCGGCCGGCGGCAATCGCGTCGTAGACGCGGACGTGGTCCGGGATCGGATTGCGCGGCAGCGCCCGCGACCGCTGCTTGAAATGGGTCGTCCAGGTCACCGCCGCGCCGATGCCGGCGCCGAGGGCGCGCAGCGCCTCGTTGCGGCTCGCCGCCAGGACGGCCTCGTGGAAATCGCGGTCAGCGGCGCGGCCGGACGCCGTCGCCAGCGTGTGCCGCCGCATCAGGCCGAGCGCCGCCTTGAGGGCCCGCAGATCGTCGCGATCGCGGCGGCGCGCCGCCAGGCCGGCCGCCGCCGGTTCGACGATGGCGCGCAGCTCGAACAGGTCGCGGACGAACCGCGTGTCCGGCGCCTCGGCGAAGGCCCATGCCAACACGTCCGGATCGAGCAGGTGCCAGCGGTGGCGGGGCAGGACGCGGGTCCCGGCCTTGGGCCGGCTCTCCACCAGCCCCTTCGCGGTGAGTACCTGCACCGCCTCACGGTAGGCGCTGCGTGAGACCTCGAGGGCTTCGGCGAACGCCACCTCGCCGGTGAGCGTGGCGCCGGGCGGGTACTCGCCCGACACGATCGAGATGCCGAGCTTGCGGGCGATGGCCCCGTGCAGACGCCGGCCCGGCCCGCGCACCTCGGTGCGGGCGGCCGGGTCCGCCCCGGACGGTCGTCGCGGTTGGCCGCTGGCCATCAGCCCTGCTCCCCGGTCCGCGGACGCCATGCCAGCCGTCCCGGGCCGATCGTCACCTAATATTATGTCGGTGTAATCAGCGGGCGAGTCCGCCCGCCGCCGCCATGCCTGCCCCGCAGCCCATCCGCATCGCCGTCACCGGTCTCGGCAAGATCGCGCGCGATCAGCATCTGCCGGCGCTGGCCGCCGACCCGCGGTTCGCGCTCGCCGCCACGGCCAGCCCGGACACCGCCGGCCTCGACGGCGTGGCCCACTTCGACAGCCTCGAGGCGCTGCTCGCGCACGGGCCCCGGCTCGACGCCGTGGCGCTGTGCACGCCGCCGCAGGTCCGCCACGGCCTGGCGATGCGGGCGATTGCCGCCGGACTCCACGTGCTGCTCGAGAAGCCGCCGGGCGCCACGGTGAGTGAGGTGGAGGCGCTGCTGGCGGCCGCCCGGCGCGCCGGCACGACGCTGTTCGCGGCCTGGCATTCCCGGTTCGCCGGCGGCGTCGCCCCGGCCCGCGACTGGCTGCGCGATCGTCGCATCGAGCGGGTGACGATCGTCTGGCGCGAGGACGTTCGCGCCTGGCATCCCGGGCAGGCCTGGATCTGGGAGCCGGGCGGCCTGGGGGTGTTCGATCCGGGAATCAACGCGCTTTCCATCGCCACCGCGCTGCTGCCCGATCCCCTGGCGCTCTCGGCCGCGACCCTGGAGGTTCCCGCCAACCGCGCCGCCCCGATTGCCGCCCGACTCAGCGGCCGCACCGCCGGCGGCGCCCCGGCGGCCATCGATCTCGACTGGCGCCAGACCGGGCCGCAGACCTGGGACATCGTCGTCGAGACCGACCACGGGCCGCTGCGGCTGGGGTCTGGCGGGGCCAGCCTGTCGGTGCCGGGGGCGGAGGACGTGCGGCACGCCGACCGCGAGTACCCCGGGCTCTACGATCGGTTCCAGGCGCTGATTCGCGGCGGCGCCTCCGACGTCGATCTGGCGCCGTTCCGCCTGGTCGCCGACGCGTTCCTGATCGGCCGGCGCGAGACCGCCGCGCCGTTCCACGACTGAGGCCTCGTCACACGGCGAGGTGCAGCGCGGTGTACGACCGCGGCGGCAGCCGCAGCGTCATCCGCGGTCCCGGTGCCGGCGGCGGCAAGGGCTGTGGCGCCACCCGGCGGGGCGCGTCGAACGTGTTGAACGCCTGCAGATCGGCGCCGGTCAGCGTCTCGCACGCCAGCACCCGCGCCGGCGTCAGCTCGGCCCACTCGAGCACCACCTCGCGTTCGCCGTCGAGATCGCGGTTGAGCAGCAGCACGGCGGCCTGGCGGGCCGGCTCGTCCAGGGTGGCGACGACGTCGACGAACGGCACCACGCCGTCGCGGGCGAAGTCGGCCTGCAGGCCGGCGGCGCTGATCGGGTAGGTCTCGGACTCCACGCGCAGATCGAGGACCTGCCCGCGGGCGTAGCGCAGCGCCCACGCGTACGGATAGTAGGTGCTCTGACGCAGGACGCCGCGGTCGTCGGTGACGAGCGGGGCGATGACGTTGACGAGCTGCGCGAGGCAGGCCACCCGCACCCGATCCGAGTTGCGCAGCAGGGTGTTGACGAAGCCGCCGACGAGCAGCGCGTCCTCGAGGTTGTAGACCTCTTCGAGCAGCCGCGGCGCCGCCGCCCGCCTGCCGTCCGTCGCCGCCGCGTCACGGGCGCGGTACCACACGTTCCATTCGTCGAACGACAGCCACAGGCGCTTGCTGGAGCGCTGCAGGCCCTGGACGTAGTCGCACACCGCCGCCACCTCGTGGATGTGCCGATCCATGTCGAGGTTCATCGCCAGGTAGCGGGCGGTGCTGTTACCCGACCAGCGCGCCGTGTTGCCGTAGTAGGCGTGGAGGGACAGCCCGTCGACCTGGTCGTAGCATTCCTCGAGCACCTCGCGATCCCAGGCGAGGTAGGACGGCATGAACGTGCCGCTCGAGCCGCAGGCGATGAGCTGCAGATCCGGGTCGAGACCGCGCATCTGCCTGGCGGCGTCGCGGGCCTTGCGTCCGTACTCGCGGGCCTGGAGCTGGCCGATCTGCCAGGGGCCGTCCATCTCGTTGCCCAGGCACCAGTAGCGCACGCCGTGCGGCCGCTCGAAGCCGTGCGAACGGCGCAGGTCGCTCCACTTCGTGCCGCGGTCGAGATTGCAGTACTCGACGTAGGCGAGCGCCGCTTCGACGCTGCCGGTGCCGAAGTTCATGCCGAGCAGGGGCTCGGCGCCGACCACCGCGCACCACTCGATGAACTCGTTGGTGCCGAACTGGTTGGTCTCGAGCGAGTTCCAGGCCCGATCGAGCACCGTCGGCCGGCTCGCCTTCGGCCCCACGCCGTCGATCCAGTTGTAACCGGACACGAAGTTGCCGCCGGGGTAGCGCACGATCGGCACGCCGAGTTCCTTCACCTCCCGGGCGACGTCGCTGCGAAAGCCCTTCGCATCCGCCAGCGGCGACCCCGGCTGATAGACGCCGGTGTAGACGGCGCGCCCGAGATGCTCCAGGAACGAGCCGAGCACCCGCCGATCGAAGGCGGCGCGGCCAGGGGCGCGGCGCAGGAACGCCCGCGTCACCCCGCGGGTCTGGGCGTAGCCGATGCGGCCGAGCCACGACGGCCCGCAGGCCAGCGCGCCGGCGCTGCCCAGGCCGGCGAGAAACGAACGTCGGGTCGTGGCCGTCGGGGTCATCGCGTCCTCCCGTGTGGCGCGTCTGGCGCGCACGCCGGCGGGTGCCGACGCCCGCCGCGATTACGCGATCCGGTACTCCGTCGTCGAGCGGTACTCCTCGTCGGGGCGCAGGACCGTCGACGGAAACGTCGGCTGATTCGGGCTGTCGGGATAGTGCTGCGGCTCGAGGCTGAAGCCGGCGTGCTTGCCGGTCGTCAGCGGCGGCGTGACCGGCAATCCCTCGACCAGGAAGTTGCCAGTGTAGAACTGCAGACCGGGTTCGGTGGTGCGGCAGCGCAACGTGCGGCCCGATGCCGGATCGATCGCCTCGGCGGCGACCACCAGCGTCGAGGATCCCGGGGCCCGGTCGAGGACGAAGTTGTGGTCGTAGCCGCCGCCCGGCAGCGCCGCCAGTGCCGCGATCCGCTCGCCGATCCGCCGCCGGCGGGTGAAGTCGAGCGGCGTGCCGGCCACCGGCGCGATCGTGCCGATCGGGATCTGCGCGGCGTCCACCGGCGTGTAGCGGCTGGCGCGCAGGTGAAGCTCGTGGTCCAGGACATCGCCGTGCCCGGCGAGATTGAAGTAGCTGTGGTGGGTCAGGTTGACGACGGTCGGCGCCGAGGTCGTCGCCCGGTAGTCGATGCGCAGCGTGCCGTCGTCGTCCAGCGTGAAGGTCGCGTGCGCGTCGAGCGCGCCCGGGTAGCCCTCGTCGCCGGCCGGGCTGTGCAGGTGGAACTCGACGCCGCCCGGCGTCTCGCACGCCTGCCACACGCGCTGATCGAAGCCGCGCGTGCCGCCGTGCAGGTGGTGCGGGCCGTCGTTGCCGGCCAGCTCGACGCGGCTGCCGTCGAGGACGAAGCGGCCGTGCGCGATGCGGTTGGCGTAGCGCCCGATGGTGCAGCCGAAATACGGCGGCCGGGCCAGGTACGGCGCCAGGGCATCGAAGCCCAGCACGACGTTGACCGGCGCCTCGCGGTCGGTGGCGCCCGGCACCAGCCAGCGCACGACGGTCGCACCCCATTCGACCACCGTCACGTGCACACCGGCGGCGTTCACCAGCGAGAACGCCGCCACCCGACGGCCGTCGGGCAGCCGGCCGAACGGCGCGTCCCAGCGCCTCACCACGGTTCGTGCCCCGCCGGTCCCGGGCCGTTGCTCACCCTTCCATCTCCTCCAGCTCCTTGCCCTTGGTCTCGACCAGGAACGCCTGCACGAGGAAGAAGGAGATGACCGCCGACACGGCGTAGAAGCCGTAGCTGACGGCCAGACCGAGCGAGGCCGCCATGATCGGGAAGCTCTGCGCCACCAGGTAGTTGGCGAACCACTGGGCGAAGCCGCACACCGCCAGCGCCGAGCCGCGGATGCGGTTGGGGAACATCTCGCCGAGCATCACCCACATCACCGGGCCCCAGCTGACGTTGAAGAAGACGACGTAGAGATTGGCGTTGACCAGCGCCACGGTGCCGAGACGCGCCGGCAGCTGCAGGGCGCCGGCGACGAGGTCGCCGTTGGCGAAGGCGTAGACCAGGCCGAAGAGCGTGACCGCCATCCCCGCCGACCCCACCAGCAGCAGCGGCTTGCGGCCGATCCGATCGACCAGCGCCACGGTGACGAAGCAGGCCAGGATGGAGACCGCGCCCGAGACGATGTTGATCATCAGCGCGTCGTCTTCGGCGAAGCCGGCCAGCTGCCACAGCGTGGCGCCGTAGTAGAAGATGACGTTGATGCCGACCAGCTGCTGGAACACCGCCAGCAGCAGTCCGGCCCAGACGATCGGCCGCAGGCCGCCGCGCACCGGATCGACGAGGTCGGCGAACCTCGGGCGCTCGGCGGCGGCGAAGCTGGCGCGGATCGCCGCCAGCCGCTGGCTGGCCGCCGGTTCGCCGAACAGCCGGCGCAGCACGCCGGCCGCGGCCTGGTCCCGGCCCTTCGCCACCAGGTATCGGGGGCTCTCGGGGATGAACAGCAGCGCGACCAGGAACACCGCGGCGGGGGCGGCCTGCATGAGATACATCCACCGCCACGCGGCGACGTCCAGCCACAGCGTCCCGGTCGAAGCACCGGCCGTCCGGGCGAGGACGTAGTTGACGACGAACGCCGCGGTCAGGCCGGTGATGATCATCACCTGCTGCATGGTCGCCAGGCGGCCGCGGACGTGGGCCGGCGCCACCTCCGAGATGTAGGCCGGCGACAGCACGCTGGCGGCGCCGACCGCCATGCCGCCGCACAGCCGCGCCAGCACGAACAGCCAGTGGGCGGCGGCCACGCCCTGGACCAGCGCGCCGGCCAGGAACGCCACCGCCGCCAGCATCATCACCGTCCGGCGGCCGACCAGGTCGGCCAGACGGCCGGCCAGGAAGGCGCCGATGAAGCAGCCGATGAGCAGCGATCCGACCGTGAAGCCCAGCCCGGCGTCGCTCAGCGCGAACGCGGTCCGCAGCCCGTCCTGGGTGCCGTTGACGGCGCCGCTGTCGTAGCCGAAGAGCAGGCCGCCGATCGTCGCCACGGCGACGATCGTGCCGACGACGCCGCGCGTGCCGGTGTCAGTCATCGCGGGGGTCTCCGTGGAGTCGGCCGGCAGCGCCGGTCAGAGGCCGTGGCGCACCGCCACGCCCGGCAGACCGCGCACCGGCGCCGGCCAGGTGAAGAGGCCGCCGGCCAGCGGCTGGCGGGCCAGTTCCGGCACGCCGAGTCGCTGCGCGGCCGTGGTCGCAAACAACGTGCGCCCGTCGGCGCCGCCGAACGCCAGCTTGGTGACGTTGGCCACCGGGAAGCGGATGGTGTCGACCAGGGCGCCGTCGGGCGCGTAGCGCCGCGCGCTCCAGCCGCCGTACAGGCCGATCCACAGGTGCCCGTCTTCGTCCACCGCCGGCCCGTCCGGGAAGCCGGCGCCGTCCTCCACCGTGGCGAACAGGCGGTGCTCGCCGAGCTGCCCCTGCGCGTCCACCGCGCAGGCCCACACCTGGCGCGCCAGGGTGTCGACGAAGTAGCCGGTGCGGCCGTCGGGACTGAACGCGGGGCCGTTGGTGATGGCGCAGCGACGCCCGCGCGGCCGCACCTGGCCGTCGGCGTCGAGCCGGTAGAACACCCCGGTCGGCCGGGCCTCGGCGTCGTCCATCGACCCGAACCACAGGTGGCCATCGGGATCGACGGCGGCGTCGTTCAGCCGGTTGCCGGGCCGATCCTTCTCGACGGCGACCAGCAGCGTGAAGGCCCCGGTGGCCGGATCGAAGCGATGGAGGCCGCCCTGCAGGCCGGCGACGAAGCGCCCGTCCGCGCTCGGCACCAGGAACCCGCATTGCCCGGGGGCGGTGAAGCTGCGGCGCTCGCCGTTCAGCGGATCGTAGCGGTGCAGGCGCCGGCCCTTGATGTCGACGAACCACAGCGCGCCGTCGCGGGCGCTCCAGACCGGCCCTTCCCCCAGCCAGGCGCCCAGCGGCCAGCAGCACCGCACCGTCACCGCCAGCCCGCGTCGACGAAGTAGTTGTGGCCGGTGCACATCCGCGCGTCGTCGGCGGCCAGGAACAGCGTCATCGCCGCGACGTCCTGCGGGACGACGCGGTCCTTGAGCATCTGACGGGCGACCATCCGCCCTTCCTCGGCGGCGTCGTGCCAGAGCGCCACCTGCCGCGGCGTGCGGACCCCGCCCGGGACGACGCAGTTGACGCGGATGCCGGCGGCGCCGAGATCGCGGGCCAGGGACCGGGTCAGGCCTTCGATGCCGGCCTTGGCGGTCTGGTAGACGGCGAGGTCGGGCAGCGCCAGGTGCCACGAGATCGAGCCGACGTTGAGGATGACGCCGCGGCCGGCGGCGGTCATCGCCGGCACCACGGCCTGCGCGCAGAAGAAGTAGTGGCGCAGGTTGACGGCGAGCCGCTCGTCCCAGTAGGCGCGGGTGATCTCGCCGACGCGGTGGCGGTCGTCGTTGGCGGCGTTGTTGACCAGGACGTCCACGCCGCCCCACTCGGCCAGCAGGCCGGCGATGGCCGCCTGCGTGCCGTCGATGTCGGTGAGATCCTGGTGGATGAAGTGGACGCCGTGCCGATGCCCGTCGAGCCGGGCGACCAACGCTCTGGCCGGCTCGGCCTGGATCTCGAGAAACGCCACCCGCGCGCCCTGGGCGGCGAACGCCGCGACGATGAACTCGCCGATGCCGCTGCCGCCGCCGGTGACGAGCACCCGGCGATCGACGAGCGACGGATACTGCGCGTCCCAGCGCCCCTCCGGGGGCATCGCGGCGTCAGACTCGGACATTGGCCACCCGCGTCATGAATCTTGATTCGATGCGGGGCACATGATAATCGATAATCCACCCTCGGCTGCGACGGACAGGACACAGATGCGACACATCTTCGCGGGACTTGCCCTCGCTGCGGTGCTCTGCGGGCCGCCCCTGGCCGCCCAGGGCCCGGCCAACGACTTCGTGCCCGACACGGTCTTCCGCGGCAGCGGGCTGAGCGGTTGGACGGTCATCGGCACCGGCGCCTGGACCGCCGACCGCGGCGAGGTGACGGGGAAGGCCGGAGCGGGCGGGTCGTGGCTGGTGCTCGACCGGCCGTATCAGGACCTCCAGTTCTTCGCGCGCTTCCAGTGTTCGTCGCCGTGCGATGCCGGCGTGCTCTTCAGGGTGCAGGACACCGCGGCGGGGAAGAGCGGCATTCTCGTGTCGCTGAAGGACGGCGACCTGGCGATGTATCGGGTCGTCGTCGACGCCGGCGGACGGGCGGTGACGCGCGAGCCGCTGCGCGCCGTCGGTCCGTTCGTGCGCAGCGCGCCGGCGGCCGGATCGCCGGAGGCCGCCCGGCCGGTCTCGCCGATCGGCGCCGGACGCGGCGGCGCGCCGATCACCCTGCCGACCCGGCTGCCCGCGCTCGAGCCGCCGGCGCCGGGGGTGCGGGCGGGGGAGTGGAACCGGCTCAACGTCGTCATCGACTCCGACCTCATCCGCCCCACGCTCAACTTCGGGCTCGACTTCGGGGCCGGGGCCACCGAAGACCGCATGGGGTTCGGCCCGGTGGCGCTGTACGTCGGCGCCGGCGAGGTGCGCTTCACCGACCTTGCCTTCAAGGATCTGCACGTCAAGACCCTCGCCGCCGAGACGGTCTCGCCGCGGTTCCGGCTGCAGCGGCTCGACGACTTCTATTACGCCTGGGGCGCCGGCGTCGGCGACTTCAACCGCGACGGCACGCCGGACGTCGTGTCGGGTCCGTTCTACTACCTCGGTCCCGAGTACACGACCCGCCGCGAGCTCTACGTGGCGCCGGCGCTCAGTCCGACCGCCAGCTTCGCGCCAACGTGGACCGACTACGCCTTCGACTTCACCGGCGACGGCTGGCCCGACGTCCTCAGCGGCGAGAGCCGACCGATGACGCTGTATGTCAACCCGCGCGGCGAGAACCGCCGGTGGACCGGGCACCGCGTGCTGCCGCAGATCACCGGTGAGTTCACCGCGATGCAGGACCTCGACGGCGACCGCACGCCGGAGATCCTCTTCGTCACCGGCGGCTCGGGCGGCGCCGGCGGGACGATCGTCTACGCCAGGGTCCATCCCACCGACCCGACGCAGCCGTGGCCGGTGTTCCCCATCTCGGCTCCAGGCCTCGCCCATGGCCACGGTCTCGGCGCCGGCGACATCAACGGCGACGGCCGCCTCGACGTGGTGCAGGCGGCCGGGTGGTGGGAGCAGCCGGCGCCCGGGGCGAGCGGTCCGTGGCCCTATCACCCGGTGGCGTTCGGGCGCTGGGGCCGCGCCGAGGGCGCCGGCGGCGCGCTGGCGGCGGTCTACGACGTCAACGGCGACGGCCTGAACGACGTCGTCACCGGGCTGAACGCCCACGGCTTCGGCCTGGCGTGGTTCGAGCAGCGGCGCGACGCCGGCGGCGCGATCGCCTTCGAGCGCCACATGATCATCGACGACTACTCGACCGCGAACGCCGGCGGGGTGACGATGTCCGAGATGCACGCGGCGGCGGTCGCCGACGTGGACGGCGACGGCATCCCCGACTTCGTCACCGGCAAGCGCGTGTTCTCGCACCAGGAGAGCTACGTCGATCCGGATCCCCACGGCCTCGCGGCGCTGTACTGGTTCCGGACGGTGCGCAACCCGAAGGCCCCCGGGGGGGCCGAGTTCGTCCCCGAGCTCATCCACAACCGGTCCGGGGTCGGCGCCCAGTTCACGGTGGCGGACCTGAACGCGGACGGCCGCGTCGACATCGTGACGGCGACCAACCGGGGCACGTTCATCTTCTTCGGCGTCCGCTAGTCGGTGCCGTGGTTGGTCCGGCCCCAGCGATCGCTTGACATCGCCACGGTGGAATCACTAGAGTTCAGCCAATCATCGATAATCTATCGATACCATCCCGAGTCATCATGTCCATCACCCGTCGCACCTTCTCTCGCTCGGTTGGCTTCGGTGTCGTTGGCGCGGCGTTGCCCGCGTGGGCTCAGCGCCTGAACATCCCGGTCGGGCACACCGGCATCACCTGGCCCTGGGGCAACGCGCCCAACACCCGTCCGCCCAAGCTCGTCGGCCCCGAGCCGATCGAGCAGGTCGTCGGCGAGGTGGCGAGCCTGGGCTACCGCGGCCTCGAACTCTTCGCCTGGCAGATCGACGGTATGGAGGCGTACGGCGGGCTGGGCCCGGTGCTGCAGCGCCACAAGCTGGCGCTCGTCGGCAGCTACACCGGGGTCAACCTGACCGACGCCGCGCAGCGCCAGGCGACCATCGCCTCGGCGGTGGCCACGGCGAAGAACGTCAAGAAGCTCGGCGGCACCGTCATGGTCATCGGGCCCAACGGCGTGCCGCGTGACGGCTACGACTTCGCCGCCCACAAGGCCAACATCGTCACGACCCTGAACGAGGTCGGCAAGGCCATCACCGACATCGGCCTGACGGCGGCGCTGCACCAGCACACCGGCACCTGCGTCGAGACGCGCGACGAGACCTATGCGGTGATGGAAGCCGTCGACACCCGGGTCATGAAGTTCGGCCCCGACATCGGCCAGCTGCAGAAGGGCGGCGCCGATCCGGTGAAGGTCGTCAAGGACTTCCTGTCGATCGTCCATCACGTCCACCTCAAGGACTTCAGCGGCGGCGACGCGTTCCTCGGCTACTGCCCGCTCGGGCAGGGCAAGGTCGACCTGCCGGCGATCCTCGCCATGATGGACGGCAAGAAGATGGACGGCATGGTGATGGTGGAGCTCGACAGCAGCCCCAACCAGCCGATCCCAGCCAAGGAGACCGCGACGATCGCCAAGGCCTACCTGCAGAAGCACGGGGTCGCACTGCGCGCCTGAGCGTGGCCGGGAGGGAGGGCGCGTCGATGCGGCGGTTCTGCGCGATTCTCGCGGTGCTCGTGCTGGTCTGGGCCGTCCCGGTCGTGCGCGTGCAGCGCGCGGCCACCAACTGGGCCGACTACGGCGGCACGCCCGACAACGCCCGCCACGTCGCCCTGAGCCAGATCACCAAGGCCAACCTGTCCCAGCTCGCCGTCGCCTGGACCTACCCGACGCGCGACGCCATCTCCTACGTCTTCAACCCGGTCGTGGTCGACAACGTCGCCTACGTGCTGGCCCGCAACAACTCGCTGGTGGCGCTCGACGCCACCACCGGCAAGGAGTTGTGGATCCACGAGGACCTGCGCGGCATCGCGCCGCGCGGCATCAACTACTGGCAGAGCGCCGACGGGTCGGACCGCCGGCTGATCTTCCAGATGAACAGCTACCTGCAGGCGATCGACGCCCGCACCGGCAAGTCGATCATGAGCTTCGGGAAGGACGGCGTCGTCAACCTCCGCGAGGGCCTGCGCCGCGACCCGGCCACGCTCGTCAAGGTGCAGTCGTCGAACCCCGGCAAGATCTTCGAGAACCTGCTGATCCTCGGCTCGGCGGCCGGCGAACACTACCTGGCGCCGCCCGGCGACATCCGCGCCTACGACGTCGTGACCGGCCGGCTGGCGTGGCAGTTCCACACCGTGCCGCACCCGGGCGAGTTCGGCTACGACACCTGGCCCAAGGACGCCTGGCAGTACGTCGGCGGCGCCAACAACTGGGGCGAGCTGTCGATCGACGCCGCCCGTGGCATCGCCTACGTGCCGACCGGCTCGCCGACCTACGACTACTACGGCGCCGATCGGCACGGCGCCAACCTGTTCGGCAGCTCGCTGGTCGCGCTCGACGCCCGCACCGGCAAGCGCCTGTGGCACTTCCAGATGGTCCACCACGATCTCTGGGACTACGACAACACCGCCGCGCCGCAGCTGGCGACGATCACCGTCAACGGCCGGCAGCGCGACATCGTCGCCCAGGCCGGCAAGACCGGCTACCTGTACGTCTTCGATCGCGTGACCGGTGAGCCGATCTGGCCGATCGAGGAGAAGCCGTTCCCGGCCAGCGACATCCCCGGCGAGAAGGCGTGGCCGACCCAGCCGATTCCGACCGCGCCGCCGCCGTTCTCGCGCCAGTCGCTCACCGCCGCCGAGATCAATCCCTTCATCCTCACCGCGCGGCAGCGCAGCGACTGGCAGAAGCGCATCGGCAGCGCCAGGAACGAGGGCCTGTTCACGCCGCCGTCGTTCCGCGAGACGGTGTCGATTCCCGGCGCCCAGGGCGGCGCCAACTGGGGCACGACCGCCGCCGACCCGGCCCGCGGCGTGGTCTACGTCCTCGGCATCAACGTCCCGTCGATCTACAAGCTGAGCGCCGAGGCGCCCCGCCCGGGCGGGCTGCAGCCGGTCGGCCCGGCCGAGATCGCCGCCGGCCGCGCGCTCTACGAGGAGCGCTGCCAGTCGTGCCACGGCGGCACGCTCACCGGCAACAGCAGCTATCCGTCGCTCGTCGACGTCACCGGCCGCCTGGGCGCCACCAACGTGCGCGACAAGATCACCGGCGGTGGCCCCGGCATGCCGCCGAGCGACGACCTCACCGAGTCGCAGCTGGCGGCGATCGTCGGCTTCCTCGCCAACCCGTCCGGGTTGTCCGCCGATCCGGCGGCCGCGGCGCCGACGCTGCCACCAGGGCCGGTCGTCGCCTCCGGCGGCGCGCCCGCCGGCCAGGTCGTGCCCGAGGGACGCGCCGGCGGGATGGTCGGCCCCGACTACCCCAAGGGCATTCCGGTGCCGGAGATTCGGATGTACACGGGCTACGGCATGAACGGCACCATCGTCAAGCCACCCTACTCGACCCTGACCGCCTACGACCTGAACACCGGGACGATCAAGTGGCAGGTGCCGGCCGGCGGCGACGACGCCCGGGCGGCGGCCGAGGGCGGCAAGGACACCGGCTACATCCTGCAGCGCACCGGCATCATCACCACGCCGACGGGCCTGCTCTTCCACGCCGGCGGCGATCGGCAGCTGCGCGTCTACGACGCCGACACCGGCACGGTGCTGTGGACGACGCCGCTGCCGGCCGGCTCGCGCGGCATTCCGGCGATGTACGAGGCCAACGGCCGCCAGTTCCTCCTGGTCAACGCCAGCTCCTCGCTGCAGGGCTCGGGCGCCGGCCGGACCCCGACCCCGGGCGCGGTGCCCGCATACGTGGCGTTCGCCCTGCCCGAGGCGGCCGGCAAATGAGCCGTCACAACCCGGTCTTGGACTTCGGGGTCGACCGCGAGGCGATCGGCTACGTCGGTGAAGGCCTGCAGCGCCCGGAGTGCATCCTGGCCGAGTCCGACGGCACCCTGTGGTCGGCCGATGCGCGCGGCGGCGTGGTCCGCCACGCCAACGGCCGCCAGGAGCTGATTGCCCAGGCGCACTCCGACCACTTCGCGCACGCCGGTTCGGAGGCGAGCCGCTACCTGGAGGGCACGCTGCCCAACGGCCTGGCGTTCGCCCGCGACGGCGACATCCTCATCTCGAATTTCGGCACCGACCGCCTCGAGGTGATGTCGCGCGACGGCCGCTCGCGGGTCCTCGCCGACAGCGTCGGCGGCGCGCCGGTGGGCAAGGTCAACTTCGTGCTGCGCGACTCCAAGGACCGCATCTGGGTCACGGTGTCGACCAAGATCAAGAACTGGATGCACGCGCTGCGCCTCGACCTGGCCGACGGCTACCTGGCCCGGCTCGAGAACGGCACGCTGCGCATCGTCGCCGACGGCTTCCACTTCACCAACGAGGTCCGCTTCGACGCCAGGGAAGAGTGGCTCTACGTCGTCGAGACGACCGGCGGCCGCATCACCCGGCTGCGCATCGACGACTGCGGCGAGGTCCGCGAGCGCGAGGTGTTCGGGCCGAGCACCCTCGGCACCGGCGCCTGGCCCGACGGCATCGCCTTCGACAGCGTCGGCAACCTGTGGGGCACGCTGGTCTACTCGGACAAGCTGTTCGTGCTGACGCCGCAGGGCGACCTGCGGGTGCTGCTCGACGAGGGCGATCCGGTCAAGGTGCGGGCCCTGGAGCAGGCGATCGCCGAGAACCGCGTCGACCACGACGTGCTGTTCGCCACCGGCCGCGGCCTCGCCCCGTGGATGGCGAGCGTGACCTTCGGCGGTCCGGATCTGCAGACGCTGTACATCGGCTCGCTGAAGGGCGACCGCATTCCGTATTTCCGTGCGCCGGTGCCCGGGCTGCCGATGGTGCACTGGCACGAGCGCAGCGCGGCGGTGAGATAGCGCCGGCCGCGCCGGCCCGACCCGTGTCCGACCGGCGCCACGCCGGAGGAGGTCTTCGATGGTAGGTGGACTCAGACGCGCCGCCGTCCCGGTAGCGATGCTCGCCGTGGCGGCCCTGATCCCGATTGGCCTGGCCGGCCAGCAGCGGCCGGGCGAGCCTGGGCCGGCCGCCAACTTCGACGCCGACGGCGTCTTCACCGGGTCGAGCCTGGCGGGCTGGCGGCAGCTCGGCGGCGCGACCTGGCGGGCCGAGAACGGCGAGATCGTCGCCAGCGGCGGCGGCGCCGGCTGGCTGCTCGGCGACAAGGCCTACGAGGACGTGGCCTTGGTCGCCTCGTTCCGCTGCCCGGCGGCGTGCGAGGCCGGCCTGCTGGTGCGGGCCGAGCCGACTCCCGACGGCGGCACCAAGGGCATCCTGGTGTCGGTCACCGGCACGGAGCGCGCCTCCTACCGCGTCACGCTCGACGCCCAGGGCCGTGAGACGTCGCGGGAGCGCCTGCGCCCGCCGGCGCCCGGCCAGCTGCGCGTGGCGCCGCCGCCGCCGGCCACCCCGCCCGCCGCGCCGGCGGGCGGCGGCCGGGGACCCACCGGCCCGCCGCCGATGCCGGGCGGTGTCGCCTCGCCGATCCCGCGGCCCGATCCCGACGTCAAGGCCGGCGCGTGGAACACCATCGAGGTGGCGCTCGACGCCAACATCGTGCGCGCCTCGCTCAACGACGTCGGCGGCATCAGGGACGGCGTCGCCGACAGCGAGTTCGGCGCCTTCGGGCCGATCGGGCTCTACGCCGCCGGCGGCGAAGTGCGCTTCAAGGGCGTCGCCTACAAGGACCTGCACCCGCGGGTGCTGCCCGCCGAGCGGGTGTCGGATCGGTTCCGCCTCCAGGCGCTCAGCAACTTCTACTATTCGTGGGGACCGGCGATCGCCGACTTCGACAAGGACGGCGCCCTCGACATCGTCTCCGGCCAGTACTACTACCTCGGGCCCGACTACACCGAGGCACGGCAGATCTACATCCGGGGCACGATCGACCCCGGGACGCAGTACTTCAACGGGCTGCAGTACGCCTACGACTTCACTGGTGACGGCTACCCCGACGTGCTCAACGCCGAGTTCATGCGCGCCGCGGTCCTGTACGTGAATCCCAAGGGCGCCAACCGCCGCTGGGAGACCTACACGGTCACCGACGTGATGACCTGCGAGTTCGTGCTGCTGAAGGACCTGGACGGCGACGGCACCTCCGAGTTCATCTTCAAGGACAGCGACAACAAATACGTGTTCGCCAAGCCGGATCCGGCCAGGCCGACGGCACCGTGGATCAAGACGGCGATCAGCGAGCCCGGGCCGTGGGCCAACCACGGCATGGGCACCGGCGACATCAACGGCGACGGGCGCGTGGACTTCGTCAACGCCTTCGGCTGGTGGGAACAGCCGGCCGCCAAGGGCACCACCTGGACCTACCACCCGGCGGCGTTCGGCAAGTGGACCAAGTCGAGCCCCGGTGGCGCCGAGATCGCCGTCTACGACGTCAACGGCGACGGGCTGAACGACATCGTCACCAGCCTGCAGGCCCACGGCTGGGGTCTGTCGTGGTTCGAGCAGAAGAAGGGCGCCGGCGATGCCCGCAGCTTCGTCGAGCACCCGATCATGGGCAACTTCGCCACCGCCAACGCCGGCGGGGTGACCTTCTCCGAGCTCCACGGCGCGACCTTCGCCGACATCGACGGCGACGGGCTGCCCGACTTCATCACCGGCAAGCGGCTGTGGGCGCACCTGGACACCTTCCTCGATCCGGATCCGCACGGCCCGCCGGTGCTCTACGTCTACCGGACCGTGCGCAACCCGAAGGCGCCGGGCGGCGCCGAGTTCGTCCCGGAACTGGTGCACAATCACTCGGGCGTCGGCTCCCACGTCGCCGTCGCCGATCTGGACAAGGATGGCGACGCCGAGATCATCACCGGCACGAAGCTCGGGACGTTCATCTTCTGGAACCAGTGGAAGGGCGCCGGCACCCGCTGATCCACCAGACGACCGCCGAGTGACCGCCTCACGCCGGCTCCCGGCGCCGTGGCTGCTGCTGGCCGCCGCCGCGACCCTGCTGGTGGCCGGGCTGGTCTACGTCGGCCGTGGGAACGACGCCCCTCGGCCGGCGGCGCCCGACGGCACACCGGCGGCCCAAGCCGGCGGCGCCTACGCCGACCCGGCGACGTGCGCCGAGTGCCACGACGCCATCGCCCGCACCTACGCGCTCACCGGCATGGCCCGTTCGTTGACGCGGGTCGGCCGCACCGCCAGCGGGGCGCCCGCGCCAGGCCTGCCGCTGGCGGCCGGCGCCGCCGGCCGCAGCTACTACCACGCCGCCTCCGACCGGCACTACACCGTGTCAGAGCCCGATGGCGGGCTCGTGCAGCGGCGCCACCAGGTCGGACCGGGCGGCGCGGCCGTGAACGTCGTCGAGGTCGCCGCCGACTACGTCATCGGCTCCGGGCAGCACGCCCGGACCTTCGTCCACCGCGCCGCCGACGGTCGGCTGCTGCAGCTGCCCCTGAGCTGGTACGCCGAGCGCGGCGGCCACTGGGCGATGAGTCCCGGCTACGACCGGCCTGCCCACCTCGGCTTCCGGCGGGTGATCGACGACGGCTGCATGTCGTGCCACAACGCCTATCCACGCCAGCCGGTGCGCGACGCCGGTACTGGCCCGCAGTTTGGTGCCGCCCTGCCCGAGGGCATCGACTGCCAGCGCTGCCACGGTCCGGGTCAGGCGCACGTGGACGCCATCGCCGCCGGCGACGTGGACCGGGCCCGGCGGGCCATCGTGCATCCCGGGACGCTGGATCGCGAGCGCCAGCTCGAGGTGTGCCTGCAGTGCCACCTGGAGCCGACGAGCAGCCCGCTGCCGTTCCAGCTCCGCCGCTACGAGCGGCCACCGCTGTCCTACGTACCCGGCACACCCCTGGCCGGCACGTTCCTCTTCTTCGACCACGCCCCGGCGGCCGACGGAAGCGACCCGCAGGCCGACAAGTTCGAGATCGCCGGCGCCGCCTACCGCCTGGCCAAGTCGGCGTGCTTCCAGGGCAGCCAGATGACCTGCCTGACCTGCCACGACCCGCACGACATCCCGCGCGGCGAGGCGGCGGTGCGCCACTACACCAGCGCCTGCCAGAGCTGCCACGCGGCGCCGCATCCCGACGGCCCGCCGCGGGTGGCCGGCGCCGGACCGCGCGAGACCTGCGTCGACTGCCACATGCCGCGGCGGCGCACCGACGACGCGGTGCACGTCGTGATGACCGATCACTTCATCCAGCGCGTCCGCCCGGCGCGCGACCTGACCGCGCCGCTCCAGGAAGCCGCGACGCTCGATCGCCGCTACCAGGGGGAGGTGGCGCTCTACTATCCGCCCTCGCTGCCGGCGACGGCGGACAACGAGCTCTACCTCGCCCTGGCGCAGGTGCAGCAGGGCTCGAACCTGGCCGCCGGCATCCCGCGGCTGGAGCACGCGATCGAGCGTCATCCGGCGGCGCGGGTCGAGTTCTTCTACGAGCTGGCCCGCGCCCACGCCAAGGCCGGCAACCTCGCCGAGGTCGTGCGCTGGTCGGAGACGGCGCTGGCGCGCGACGCCTCCTTTGCGCCGGCGCTCAAGGAACTGGCCGGCGCGGCGACGGCCCTCGGCCAGCTCGACCGCGCCAGCGCCGCCCTGGAGCGCGCCGTGGCGCTGCGACCGGGGGACGCCCACGCCCTCGCCGACCTCGGCAACGTGCAGCTCCAGCGGCAGCAGGTGGGCGATGCGGTCCGGACGCTGGAGCGGGCCCTGGAACTGGACGCGAGCCTGCCGGCGGCCCACAACACCCTCGGCCTGGCGGCGTTGGCCCAGGGCGACCGCGAGCGGGCCGAGCGGCAGTTCCGCGAGGCGATTCGTCACCAGCCCGACCTGGCCGACGCGCACGCCAATCTCGGGAATCTCCTGGCCGGGCGCCAGGCCTACCGCGAGGCCGCCGCGCACTTCGCACTGGCGGTCCGCCACGACGCCACCGCCGCGGCCGCCCATCACGGCCACGGGCTCGTGCTGATGCTCCTCGGCGAGCCCGTCCAGGCGCTGGCCGCGCTGCGGAACGCCGCCCGGCTGCAGCCCGGGCGCGACCGGATTCACACCGACATCGCCGACCTGCTGGCGGCCACCGGGCGCCCGGCCGAGGCGCTCGCCGAGTACGGTCTGGCCGTGGCCGCCAACGCCGCCGACTTCGACGCCCACCTCGGGATGGGCGAGCTGCTCCTCGAGCGCGGGCGACGGGCCGAGGCGCGTCCTCACCTCGAGGCCGCCCTGGGCAGCCCCGACCCTGCCGTGCGGGATGCGGCCCGAACGCATCTATCCGGGTTGCGCTAAGTCCCGATTACAGAACCGGTTTGGATGACGCCAAATTCTGCTTGACAGGTGCTTAACAGATACTCGATTATCGACCGCCGTTGGGACCGGGTGTCGCCATCACCCGATTTTCGGCCATTTCAGGAGGGCGCGTGCTGAAGCGAACTTGCCTCTCGACTCGGCTTGCTGTGATCCTCGCTGCGGTTCTCTGGGCCGCGCCGGCGATGGCTCAGAGCTTCTACGGAGCGTTGCTCGCGGTGGTCCGCGACGACCAGGGCGGTGTGCTTCCCGGCGCCACGGTGGTCCTCGTGAGTGAGTCCACCGGCGAACGTCGCGAGGCGGTCAGCGCCGAAGACGGCACCGCCAGGTTCGTGAACCTGGTGCCCGGCCGCTACCGCCTGGAGGCCGAGCTGTCCGGCTTCCAGCGCTGGCTGCGCGAGGGCATCGACGTCAACGTCCAGACGACGCCGCGCATCGAGGCCACGCTGGCGCTCGGCAGCATCAGCGAGACCCTGACCGTGACCGGTCAGGCGCCGTTGCTGCAGACCCAGAGCGGGTCGGTCGCCACGACCGTCGCCGCCCGCGCGGTGCAGGAACTGCCCTTGAACGGCCGCAACGTGCTCAACCTGATCTCGCTGGCGCCGTCGGTGGTGCCGCAGGGCGGCAGCGACGGCAGCCTCACCGGCAAGAACGTGTTCGCCGCCGGCAACTACCAGATCGGCGGCGGCACCGCCAACCAGGCCGCCTCGTTCTTCGACGGCGTGACCGTGCAGGACACCGCCTACGGCAACATCGTGGTGCTCACGCCCAGCCCCGACTCGGTCGAGGAGTTCAGCGTCCAGACCAACAGCAGCAGCGCCGAGTTCGGCCGCTTCACCGGCGGCGTGATCAACATGGCGTCGCGCTCGGGCAGCAACAGCTACCGCGGCAGCCTGTTCGAGTTCCACCGCAACGACAAGCTCAACTCCAACACCTTCTTCGGCGAACGGGCCGGCCTGGAGAAGCCGCCGTTCACGCAGAACAACTTCGGCGGCACCCTGGGTGGTCCCATCCTGCGCGACAAGCTGTTCTTCTTCGGCAGCTACGAAGGCTACCGCAACGAAGAGGGCGTGCTGCTGCGCCGCACGGTGCCGACCGCGGCGATGCGCTCCGGCGATTTCTCGGACTACCGCAACCAGTCGACCGGGGCGATCGTGCCGATCTACGACCCGTGGACGCAGTGCGGGATCACCAACCCGGGCACCGGGGTCTTCAACGGCGCCTGCGGCACGGTGCCGAACCGGCTGCAGTTCCCGGGCAACATCATCCCGGCCAACCGCATCAGCCCGATCGCCCGCCAGCTGCTGGCCTTCCCGATCTACGCCGATCCGACCGTGAGCGGCCAGTGGCGCAACAACAACTTCGAGAAGAACGTCCAGGTCGGCGGCGACAACGACCAGATCAACTTCCGCACCGACTACAACGTCAACCAGAACCTGCGCATGATCGGCCGCTACACCCGCTTCGAGTCGACCAACAAGCCGGTGGACGTCTACGGCAACGGTCAGAAGAACGGCGACCCCTACTCGCCCGAGCACTTCATCACCACGCAGGTGATGCTGGCCAACACCTGGACCATCAACTCGTCCACGGTGTTCGACGTGCGCTTCGGCTTCCTGCGCTGGGACTACGACCGTGAGCCGGGCAACCTCGGCATCAACCTGACGGGGACCTTCGGCCTGCCGCAGACCCCCTACGGCGAGATCTCACAGCGCAGCGGCATCCAGGGCATGGAGACGATTCCCAACATCCAGGCCGGCGCCAACAACACCATCAACACCGGCCTCATCTACGGCGACGACAAGAGCTACACCCTGACGCCGACGCTGACCAAGATCGCCGGCCCGCACACCATCAAGGCCGGCGCCAACCTGCTGCGCGGCGAGGTCAACTACTTCCAGAACAACAGCCCGGGCGGCGTCTTCCAGTTCAACAACGCGCCGACGGCGCTCGACGGCACCAACCCCGGCGCCACCGGCGACCCGTTCGCCACCTTCCTGCTCGGCATCCCCACCGGCGGCACCTACCAGGCGTCGAGCTTCACCTACGGCCGTTCCCACTACCAGGCCTACTTCGCCGAGGACTCCTGGCAGGTCAACGACAAGCTGACGGTGAACCTGGGCGTGCGTTGGGAGATTCCCGGGGTCTACACCGACCGGGACGACAACCTGGCCACGTTCAATCCCGACGTGATCAACCCGCTGCTCGGCGGGGTCGTCAACCCGGTGACCGGCCAGCCGTTCCTCGGCGCCTTCGAGCTGGTGAACAGCGACACGCAGCCGGACCGCGGCCTGCGCAAGAACCCGCTCAACCTGGTCGTGCCGCGGGTCGGCATCGCCTACCAGCTGACGCCGAACACCGTGATTCGCGCCGGCGGCGGCAAGTTCATCATCCCGTCGACGGTGCGGTTCCAGGACGGACCGACCAACAACGGCGTCAACAACCGGACCAACAACATCCAGACCAGCGCCGACAACAACCGGACCTTCTACACCGACATCAGCAACCCGTTCCCGTTCGGGGTCCAGAACCACCCGCAGCGCGACCCCAGCTTCCAGCAGGTGCTGCTCGGCGGCGGCGCGCTGCAGTTCAACCGCGACGAGGAGGGCTACCCGGGATCGACGTGGCAGTGGAACGTCGCCGTGCAGCACCAGTTCGGCAACGGCCTGTCGATGGAGGCCACCTACACCGGCCTCGACGGCAACAACCTGCCGAACAGCCTCAACTTCAACCAGCTCGGCCTCGACCACGTGCGGCAGGCCGCCAACGACACGTCGGTGTGCAGCCTGACCGGCAACGTCATCATTCCGCAGGGCGCGCCCGGCTTCGTGTCGAGCCAGCGTGACACCTGCTACGGCGCGTTCCTCCGTCAGCAGGTGCCCAACCCGCTCGCCGGGCTGGTCCGCGAAGGCCCGCTGTCCACGGCCAACGTCCAGCGCGCGCTGCTGCTGCTGCAGTTCCCGCACTACCAGTCGGCCACCCGCCCGGGCTACTTCGGCCGCAGCCGCTACCACGCGCTGTCGCTGCGCACCGAGAAGCGGTTCAGCGCCGGCAGCCTGGTCAGCGCCAACTACACGTTCTCGCGCAACATGACCAACGCCGAGACGGTGACCACCTGGCTCGAGACCGGCGCCGGGAACGGAGCCGCCGGCTACCAGACCAACGATCTCGACAACGAGTGGGCGCTCAGCAGCTTCGACGCCCGGCACCGCCTGGTGCTCAACTACGTCGTCGACCTGCCGATCGGCCCGGGTCGCCGCTTCCTGGGCAACACCAGCGGCTTCGTCGGCGGACTGGTGGGCGGCTGGAGCCTCAACGGCGTGACCACGTTCCAGGCCGGTCTGCCGCTCGCCTTCACCGCCACGCCGAACCTGATCGGCTTCGGCTACGGCCTGCGCCCGAACGTGGTCGAGGGCTGCGACAAGACGGTGTCGGGTTCGGCGACCGACCGCCTGAACCAGTGGTTCAACACCGCCTGCTATGAAGTGCCGAACGCCGGCTTCAACGCCAGCAACCCGGCGAGCGACCCGCGGCTGCGCTGGCAGCTGGGCAACGCCACCCGCACCGACCCGGATCTGCGCGCCCACGGCATCCACAACTGGAACTTCGCGGTCTCCAAGCAGACGCGGGTCGCCGGCCGGGTCAACCTGACCCTGCGCGCCGAGGCCTTCAACCTCTTCAACCGCGTCCAGTTCGGTCCGCCCAACACCCAGGCCAGCACGGTGGCGACCGCCAACTTCGGCCAGGTGACGTCGCAGATCAACCAGCCGCGCCTCATCCAGCTGGCTGCCCGGCTCACCTTCTGACGACAGAAGCGTGGCCTGACGTGGGCAGTCAGACCGCTGCCGCCGCGCCGCCTGCCAGCACCTGCCGCTGGCGGGCGGCCGGCGTCTTTTTCCCGCCGCCGCGGACGCGTCCGGACCGGCGCGTTCGAGGCACGGAGCGATGAACGGACCGTCGGCGCAGTTCGCGGCGCGCACTATACTCGGCCACGCCGTGGCCGACGACGACCACCTGCGCCGCCAGGGTCTCCTCGCGCTGCTGGCGATCAAGGACTCCGACGTCCGGATCGCCACGCTCGAACAGTGCCGCGACGCCGTCGACAAGAGCCTGCACGCCGGCGGGGCCTTCTCCGCGACGATTCCCCTGGTCGCCCTGTACTACGGCGGCTTCATGGACATCGACGTGGTCGATCCGACCCGGCGCGGCCAGGACCTGTTCGTCCTCAGCAAGGGCCACGCGGTGGCGGCGCTGGCGTCGATCTACGCCGACCTGGGCTACTTCGACCGCTCGCTCCTCAAGAACTCCCGATCCCACCACAGCATCCTCAACGGGCATCCCGGCCCGGTGCTGCCCGGCGTCCACCTGGCGACCGGCCCGATGGGGCAGGGGCTCTCGGTGGCCCAGGGCCTGGCCCTGGTCGGCCGCCAGGCGCCGCACTACGACTGCTACTGCCTGTGCGGCGACGGAGAGCTGCAGGAGGGCCCGATCTGGGAAGGCGTCATGTACGCCGGCCAGGCCCACCTCGACAACTTCTGCGTGATCGTCGACCACAACCACGGCCAGCTCGACCTGGCCAACCGCATGGTGTTCACCATGCCGCACCTCGAAACCGTGTTCGCGTCGTTCGGCTGGGACGTCGCCAGCGTCGACGCCACCCAGTACGAGGGGATGTACCGCGCGCTCGAGCACTTCCGCCTGCGGCCGCGCAACGGCCGGCCGATGGCGATCATCTGCCGCACCACCAAGGGCCACGGCGCGCTGTCCGACGCCCTCAACAAGCACAAGGTGACGGTGCCGGACGCGCTCATCGAGCAGGAGATCGGCCTGCAGCGCCGCCAGCGCCGGGACCGCGAACGGGAGTTCGGCCGCTTCCACCGCGCCCTCGACGACCACCCGCGCGGGAAGGCGCTCCAGACCGCCCTGGTCGACGCTGCCGGCGCCATGCGCCTCGAGGTGGCCCGCGGCGGCGACGGCGAGCTGTCGCTGCCGGCCGCCGCCGACGAGGTGCTGACGCGGCGGGTGCCGCCGCGCGACAAGCGCATCCACTACGAGCCGACGCAGCTGCCGACGCTCGACCGCGCCAGGCAGTACTCGGCGGCCGACATGGTCACCGCCGCCATGAAGGTCTTCGCCCGCGACCCGCGGGTCGTGTCGGTCGACGCCGACCTGGCCTCGACCAGCGGCCTGGAGGCCGGCGTCGCCGCCGTCGATCAGCGGCGGGCGCTCAACGTCGGTGTCGCCGAAGCCAACATGCTGTGCATCGGCGAGGGCTACGCCATCCAGGGCTTCAACACCTGGGTGAGCACCTTCTGCCCGTTCTTCGACTGGAAGGTGATGCGCCGCGTGGCGGTCGGCCACCAGGAGCGCCTCGAGGCGATGGCCGCCGCCGACGGCTGGCTGTCGGAAGGCCACGGCCTCGACCTGACCATGCTGGCCACGGCGGCCAACTTCGAGACCCGCACCAACGGCGCCACCCACATGGGCAACGACGACAACACCATCTTCGATGGCCTGGCCCATCTGAAGATCGTCGACGCCTCGTGCCCGCAGCAGATGCTCGCCATCATGCGCTGGATCATGGAGGGCAACCGCGGCCTGGTCTACCTGCGGGTGATGCGGACGCCGTCGGCGGTGCTCTACCCGGCCGACTACGCCTTCGAGTTCGGCCGGGCCGGGGTGCTGCGCGACGCTCCCGACGCGGCGGCGGTCATCGTCAGCGCCGGTCGCGGCACCCACGAGGCGCTGGCGGCGGCGGCGCAGTGCGCGGCCCGCGGCGTGCAGGTGGGCGTGATCGACATGCCGTCGATCGACGAGGAGGCGCTGGTCGGGTTGTGCCGCTCGGGCCGGCTCGTCTGCCTGGCCGAGCAGAACAACGGCTACATCCTGCAGAACCTGCTGAAGGTGGTCTACCGGCGCTGCCCCGAGGTGGCCAGCGAGGCGCTGACCCGTGTCGTCGCCATCAACACGCTCGGCAGCGACGGCCGGCCGGCCTACATCCACTCCGCCACCTACGAGGAACTGATCGAGGCCTACCGCCTGACCCCGTCGCACATCGCCGACGCGGTGACCGGGGCGCTGGCGGCGCGGGGAGGACGGTGATGGTGCCCGCCATCCACGAAGACGACGCCACTGCGCTGGCACTGACCGGCCGGCGGCTGTCCTGGCTGGTCGCGCCCGACGCGGTGCCGGCCCGGCACTGCTCGACGTGCGTCATCGTCGTGCCGCCCGGTGAGAAGGTCCGGCCGGCCCACTCGCACCCCAACGGCGAGGAAGTGATCTACATCATCCACGGCACCGGGCGGGTCCTGGTCGGCGGCGAGGTCAGCCCGGTACGCGCCGGCACCGCGGTGCTGTTCCCGCAGGGCGTGGTGCACATGCTCCACAACACCGGCGCCGAGGCGATGAAGGTGGTGTGTTTCTTCGCCCCGCCCACCGGGCTCGACAACTACGTCATGCACGAGGGCGTGGATTTTCCCGACTGACGTCCCGTCGTGCCGCGGCGCGGCGGGCAGACCGGCATCCCAGCGTTTCCGCGAGGTCGTCTCACCATGTCCGCATCGAACACCCCGACCACCGAAGACCGCACCACCGTCCCGTCGAGCGACGCGGCGCTGCCCGTGACGCCGCACTACATCGGCGGCCAGGCCCACCAGGGCACCTCGGGCCGTTTCGGCGACATCTACAACCCGGCCACCGGGCGGCGGGCCCGCCGGGTGCCGATGGCCAGCACCGCCGACGTGCAGACGGCGATTGCCGCCGCCGCGGCCGCCTTCCCCGAGTGGGCGGCGGCGCCGCCGCTGCGCCGCGCCCGCGTGCTGATGCGGTTCCGCGACCTGGTGGAGAAGCACCAGAAGGCGCTGGCGGCGATCATCACCGCCGAGCACGGCAAGGTGGCGTCGGACGCCGCCGGCGAGGTGCAGCGCGGCAACGAGGTGGTGGAGTTCGCCACCGGGATCCCGCAGCTCCTCAAGGGCGAGTTCAGCGAGGCGGTCGGCACCGGCGTCGACAGCCACTCGATCCGCCAGCCGCTCGGCGTCGTCGCCGGCATCACGCCGTTCAACTTCCCGGCGATGGTGCCGATGTGGATGTTCCCGGTCGCGCTGGCCTGCGGCAACACGTTCGTCCTCAAGCCGAGCGAGAAGGACCCGACGACGAGCGTCGAGCTGGCGAAGCTGCTCAAGGAAGCCGGCCTGCCCGACGGCGTGTTCAACGTCGTCCACGGCGACAAGGAAGCGGTCGACGCGCTCATCGACGACCCGCGGATCGAGGCGATCAGCTTCGTCGGCTCGACGCCGATCGCCGAGTACATCTACGCCCGCGGCACCGCCACCGGCAAGCGGGTGCAGGCGCTGGGCGGCGCCAAGAACCACATGGTGGTGATGCCCGACGCCGACCTCGACCAGGCCACCGACGCGCTGGTCGGCGCCGCCTACGGCTCGGCCGGCGAGCGCTGCATGGCGATCTCGGTGGCGGTGGCCGTCGGCGACCAGGTGGCCGACGAGCTGGTGGCCCGCATCACCAGGCGGCTCGAGACCCTCAAGGTGGCGCCGGGCGACGCCGCCGGCGCCGAGATGGGGCCGCTGGTGACCGGCGCCCATCTCGACCGGGTCCGCGGCTACATCGACCTGGGCGTGAGTGAAGGCGCGGCGCTGGTCGTCGACGGCCGCCAGCCGCCGTGCCCGGACGGCTTCTTCGTCGGTGCGACGCTGTTCGACCGGGTGACGCCGTCGATGCGGATCTACAAGGAAGAGATCTTCGGCCCGGTGCTGTCGGTCGTGCGCGCCCCGGACTTCGAGTCGGCGCTGGCGCTGGTCAACGCCCACGAGTTCGGCAACGGCACCGCCATCTTCACCCGCGACGGCGACGCCGCGCGCGACTACAGCAGCCGCGTCAAGGCCGGCATGGTCGGCGTGAACGTGCCGATCCCGGTGCCGATGGCGTTCCACTCCTTCGGCGGCTGGAAGCGGTCGCTGTTCGGCGATCACTACGTGCACGGCCCCGAGGGCGTCCGCTTCTACACGCGGCTCAAGACCATCACCTCGCGCTGGCCGACCGGCATCCGCCAGGGCGCCGAGTTCAAGATGCCGGTGCTCGGCTGAGTCGCGCCACGCGGCGCCGACCCTCTACCAGTGCACGAGGGACCCGTCGGGACGCCGGCGGGTCGCTCCAGGATGGCCTTCGGTGACTGCCGAGACGAACGTGAGCCGCGACTCATCGACGCTGACCCCGAGCCCGGGCCGGTCGTTCGGCCACACCTTGCCGTTCCGGCACTCGAGGAATTCCGGCAGGTACGGCACCGGGCGCTCGCCCTGGTTGTATTCCATGAGCACCTGGCCCGGAAACGCCATCATCGTGTGCAGATGACCGGCAGTGGCAATCGGCCCGGTGAAGTGCGGCACGATGCCCACGCGGTGGGTGTCGCACACCGCCATGATCTTCAGCATCTCGGTGATGCCGCCGACGTTGGGCAGCGACGCCCGGGCGAAGTCGATATCGCGCTGTTCGACCAGCGGGCTGAAGTCGGCCCGCGTGCCCCATTCCTCCCCGGGCGCCAGCGGCACCGAGGTCATCAGGCGCAGCTTGGGGATCTGGCTGCGGAACTGCTCCTCACGCAGCGGATCTTCGACGCAGAACGGCCGGTACGGCTCCATCAGCCGGCACACCTCGACCGCTTCGTGGAAGTCGAACTTCTGGTGCAGGTCGATCATCCAGTTGCCGGCGGTGCCGACGCCCTCGCGGATCTGCTCGACGGCGTCGATGATGCGACGGACCCGCAGCCGCGAGTCGAACACGGTGCCGCCGCCCCCCGGGCCACCGGTCACGTCCGGCGCGAGTCCGCTCGCCGTGACGTCGCCGTCGACGCGGTACACCCGGTAGCCGGCGGCCATCGTCGCCGCCGCCCGGTCCTTGAGACTCATCGCCCGCGCGTCCTCGGGTGTCACCAGGCCGACCGGGAGGCCCGAGGTGGCGTAGCACTCGATGTGTTCCCGAGTCTTGCCGCCGAAGAGCTGGTAGAGCGGCACGCCGAGCGCTTTGCCCTTGATGTCCCACAGCGCCAGGTCGATGGCGCCCAGGGCGTGCAGGCGCTCCTTGCCTGGCGAGTAGAAGCCGTCCATGAAGGCGGCCTGCCAGATCATCTCGGTGTCGAACGCGTTCCGGCCGATGACGCTCCTGGCGACGTTGCGTACGGTGTCCGGCGACCCGCCCTGGCCGATGCCGGTGATCCCGGCGGCGGTATCGACCAGCACGACCAGGTTGCTCTGCGGAAATGCCTGCGGGCCGTTGGCGTCGTAGCCGGGCGGATAGAACAGGCGAATCCTGGTGACCGCGGTGGCCGGCAGCCGGCCGGGTCCACCTGCAGCCTGCCGGCGCGCTTCGACATCCCGCGCCGCCACCATCGAGCCGACGACCGCCGCCAATGACTTGCCGAATGCCCTGCGTGCGACGTGCATCACCGCGCTCCCTTCGCGAGGGTCGGACGGCCCCGGCCGGTGGCTCCGACCGGGCGTGCCCCGCCGACGGCCGAGAGGGCACGCACCCTCGCCGCACCGTTGTACGGCGTTCGCCTTGCAGATACAATCGACAATCGATGACGATCGTTGGGCCGGCCGCTGACGGTGTTCGCGTCGGCCACCGGGCCAGGCCGCTTCCCGCGTCGATGCCCGCGCCGCCGATCTCATGACCGCCCGGCCGCCTCTTCCTCCGCTCGGGCAGGTGCTCGGCACGGCGGCGCCGCTGCAGACGACCCGCCTCGAAGGCGACGGGCCCGCCGGCCAACTGCCGTTGACGCCCGAGCAGCTGCGCTCGGCGCCGAGCGGTGACATCTTCGGGCTGACCCAGAACGCCGGCATGGGCTGGAGCCCCGCCGCGCTCGACGGTCCGCAGTACGTGATCGTCAGCACGATGGGCGGGCTGCGCTCGGAGGCCGGCGAGCCGCTGGCGCTCGGCTACCACACCGGGCATTGGGAGATCGGCCTGCTGGTCCGCGGCGCCGCCGCCGCCCTGCGCGAGGCCGGCGCGATCCCCTTCGCCGTGTACTGCAGCGACCCGTGCGACGGGCGCACGCAGGGCACGACCGGGATGTTCGACAGCCTCGCCTACCGGAACGACGCGGCCATCGTCATGCGCCGTCTGATCCGCTCGCTGCCCACGGCCTCCGGCGTGCTGGGCATCGCCACCTGCGACAAGGGGCTGCCGGCGACGATGCTGGCGCTGGCCGGCACCCGCGGCCTGCCCGGCGTCGTCGTCCCCGGCGGCGTCACCCTGCCGGCGCGCGGCGGCGAAGACGCCGGCCAGGTGCAGAGCCTCGGCGCGCGCTTCGCCCACGATCTCATCAGCCTCGACTACGCGGCGACGATGGGCTGCCGCGCCTGCGGGTCGTCGGGCGGCGGCTGCCAGTTCCTCGGCACCGCGGCGACCTCGCAGGTGATCGCCGAGGCGCTGGGCCTGGCGCTGCCGCACAGCGCGCTGGCGCCGTCGGGCGAAGCCGTCTGGCACGAGCTGGCGACGCGGTCGGCGGCTGCGCTCCTCCGCCTCGACGGGCTCGGCCTGACGGTCGAACGGCTGCTGACCCCGGCGGCGATCGAGAACGCGATGCTGGTGCACGCCGCCTTCGGCGGCTCGACCAACCTGCTGCTGCACGTGCCGGCGATTGCCGCGGCGGCCGGGCTGCGGGTGCCGACGGTCGAGGACTGGATCCGCGTGAACGCCGCTACGCCGCGCCTGGTCGACGCCCTGCCCAATGGGCCGCGTGGCTTCGCCACCGCGCAGGTGTTCATGGCCGGTGGCGTGCCCGAGGTGATGCTCCACCTGCGCCGCATGGGGCTGCTGGACACCACGGTGCTGACGGCGACGGGGGACACGCTCGACGCCACGCTCGACTGGTGGGAGGCGAGCGAACGGCGCCAGGCGGCGCGCGCCCGGCTGGCGTCGGCAGGAGCCGTCGATCCCGACGACGTGATCATGGCCCCCGACGCCGCCCGGCGCCGCGGCCTGGCCAGCACCACGGTGTTCCCGCGCGGCAATCTGGCGCCGCAGGGGTCGGTCGTCAAGGCCACCGCCATCGACGCCTCGGTGGTCGGCGCCGACGGCGTCTACCGGCATCGCGGGCCGGCGCGCGTCTTCACCGACGAACACGAGGCGATCCGCGCCGTCAAGGGCGACGACGTGACCCCGGTGCGCGCCGGCGACGTCATCGTGCTCATCGGCACCGGGCCGTCGGGCACCGGCATGCAGGAGACCGCGCAGATCACCACCGCGCTCCGCTACCTGCCGTGGGGCAAGCAGGTCGCTCTGGTCACCGACGGCCGGTTCTCCGGGTTCTCGAGCGGGGCCTGCATCGGCCACATCGGACCCGAGGCGCTGGACGGCGGCCCGATCGGCCGGGTTCGCGACGGCGACCTCATCGACATCGTCATCGATCGGCAGGCACTCACCGGGCGCATCGATCTGGTCGGCGCCGATGAGGTGGAACTCGACGCCGAGGCCTGTGCGGCGCTGCTCGACGGGCGTCCGGCCCATCCCGGACTGGCGCCGCACGCCCGCCTGCCGGCCGACAGCCGGTTGTGGGCCGCCCTGCAGCGGGCGAGCGGCGGCACCTGGGGCGGCTGCGTCTACGACGTCGAGCGCATCGTCGCCGCGCTCGAACGCGGCGCCGCCGGCCCGCCGGCGGGGGAGCGGGCACCGTGACGGCGGCCGCTCCGCTCGGCCGTCGCGAGCGGCGCGACGTGCCGCCGCCGCCGCCGAACTACTGGCGACTGGTCGGTCCGGGGATCGTCGCCGGCGGCGTCGGCCTGTCGTCGGGCGAGTTCATCCTCTGGCCGTTCATCGCCTCGCAGGTCGGGCTGGTGCTGTTGTGGGGCGCGCTGGTCGGCGTCGTCACCCAGTTCTTCCTGAACATGGAGGTGGAGCGCTACACGCTGGCCACCGGCGAGACCGCGGTGAGCGGGTTCAACCGCCTGTGGCGTCATTGGGGCCTGGTGTTCGCGGTGCTCGCCTACCTGGGCAACCTGTGGCCGGGCTGGGCGGTGAGCGCGGCCACCCTGACCAGCTATCTGGTCGGCGGCAGCCCGACGGTCATCGCCGCCGGGATCCTCGTCGTCGTCGGCCTGGCGCTGACGCTCGCGCCGGTCGTCTACGTGGCGCTCGAGCGGCTGATCTTCGTCAAGGTCGCTGCGGTCCTCGTCCTCGTCGTGCTCGGGGCGGCGCTGGTCATCGACGCGGCGTCGTGGCGGGCGATGGGATCCGGGCTGGCGAGCGTCGGCACGTTTCCCGACGGCCTCGGGATGCCGCTGATGTTCGGGGCGATCGCCTACGCCGGCGCGGGTGGCGCCCAGAACCTCTGCCAGAGCAACTGGATCCGCGACAAGGGCTTCGGCATGGGGCAGTACGTACCGCGGCTGGTGAGCGTGGTCACCGGTGATGTCAAGGCCGTGGAGGCGACCGCCGTCTCCTACGCGTTCGAGCCCACCGCGGAGAACCTCCGCCGCTGGTCCAGCTGGTGGCGCTTCGCCAACCTCGAACAGGCGTTGAGCTTCGGCGTGGTCACCGTCGTGACCATCGCGCTGACCTCGATGCTGGCCTACGCCACCGTCTACGGACAGCCCGGGCTGCCCAACGACGTCTCGTTCCTGCGCGTCGAGGCCGCCGAGCTGCGCGAGCGGGTCGGCCCGTGGTTCGGCGCGCTGTTCCTCGGCGTCGGCGCCTTCTCGCTGTTCGGGACCGCGATGGGCATCATCGACTACACCAGCCGTCTGGCCGCCGACGTACTGAAGACGACCTACGCGCCGCAGGCGTCGGAGAGCCGGATGTACTGCGGCCTGGTCTGGGGCATGGTCGGGCTCGGCGGCGTGGTGCTGCTCGCCGGCCTGTCGCAGCCGCTGACGCTGCTGGTCATCTCGGCGTCCACCGCCGGCACCATGATGTGCCTCTATTCGTACCTGCTCATCGTGCTGAACCGCCGGCTGTCGCCGGCGGCGGTGCGCATCGGGCCGGGCCGCACGGCGGTGCTGGCCTGGTCGACGCTGCTGTTCGGGGCCCTCGCCGCCGTGACCATCTACACCCAGGTGCAGACGCTGCTGCGCTGATCCAGAGACCGCCCATGACCTCCGCCCGTCCTCCCCGTGCATCCCATTCTTCAGGAGTTTCGCGCATGGCTCGATCCCGGCATCGTGTGAACGGAACGCTCGTCGGCGGCGTCGCCCTCGGGCTGGCCGTGGCCTTCAGTGTCGCGCTGCCGTCGGCGCGTCAGAGCGGGGAGCGGCCGTGGATCGGCTACTCCAGCGCCGCCGACGGCTCGCGGTTCTTTCCGAACAGCCAGATCACCAAGGCCAACGTGACGAGCCTGGAGGTGGCCTGGACCTACCCCTACAGCGACACCCTGTCCACGCCGATGATGGCGCGCGGCATGATCTTCGGCCGCGGCCGCAACGGCGCCCTGGTGGCGCTGGATGCGAAGACCGGCAAGGAGATCTGGGTCCGCGAGGCCATGGACGGCATGACCCAGCGCGGCATCAACTACTGGGAGAGCGCCGACGGCTCGGATCGCCGCCTGCTGTTCTCGATGAACGACTACCTGCAGGCGATCGACGCCCGCACCGGGAAGCTCATCACCACCTTCGGCGACAACGGGGCCGTCGATCTGCGTGCCGACCTGGGGCGCGACCCGTCGCTCATCAGCCGCATCCAGTCGCAGACTCCGGGCCAGGTGTTCGAGAACCTGATCCTGCTCGGCTCGGCGCCCGGCGAAGGCTACATGTCGGCGCCCGGGCACGTGCGTGCCTACGACGTCGTCACCGGCAGGCTGGTATGGCGCTTCAACACCATCCCGCAGCCGGGGGAGTTCGGCTACGACACCTGGCCGAAGGACGCCTACAAGTACATCGGCGCCGTCAACACCTGGGGTGAACTCTCGGTGGACGTGCAGCGCGGCATCGCCTACTTCCCGACCGGGTCGCCGACCTACGACTACTACGGCGCCGATCGGCCCGGGGCGAACCTGTACGGCACCAGCCTCATCGCCCTCGAGGCCCGCACCGGCAAGCGCCTCTGGCACTTCCAGCTGGTCCACCACGACCTGTGGGACTACGACACCAGCTCGGCGCCGCAGCTGACCACCATCGTCAAGGACGGGCAGCGTCGCGACGTCGTGGCGCTGGCCGGCAAGTCGGGTTTCCTCTACGTGTTCGATCGGGTGACCGGCGAGCCGATCTGGCCGATCGAGGAGCGGCCGGTGCCGATCAGCGGGATGCCGGGGGAGAAGAGCTGGCCGACCCAGCCGTTCCCGACCATCGTGCCGCCGTTCAGCCGGTTGAACTTCACCGAGGACGACATCAACCCGTTCAACAACATCACGGTCGAGCAGCGCGAGGCCTTCCGTGAGCGGCTCCGCGGCACCAAGAACCTGGGGATGTTCACCCCGATCGACTTCATCAACACGCTGCACCTGCCGGGCAGCAACGGCGGTTCGGTGTTCGGGACGGCGGCGTCCGAGCCCGATACCGGCATGGTCTACGTGATCGGCCAGAACAACCCCGGCATCCTGCGGCTGATGCGCACCGGCGAGCCGCGCAACCGCTTCGGCGGGCCGGCCACGCCCGGCGAGGTCGTCTACCAGCGCGACTGCGCCAACTGTCACGGGCCGAACCGCACCGGCACCGACAGCGCGCCGTCGCTGGGCGGCGTGACCGAGCGGCTCAGCGACACGGTGCTGCGCGGCACGGTGACCGGCGGCAAGGGACGGATGCCGGCGTTCCCGCACCTCACCGACGCCGAGATCGCCGATCTGCTCACCTACCTGAAGACGCCGACGCTCGGGCCGCGCGGCCGCGCGGCGTTCCCCGCCCCCGTGTATCCCCCGGGGCCGGTCGTCGGCAGCGGCGGCGCCCGCACGCGGCAGACCACCGGCCGCGGCGGGGTGCCGGCGCGGCCGGTCGAGACCCCGTATCCCGAGGGCGTGCCCGAGACGCCGCAGTACACCATCGACTCCTACGGCACCATCGGCAAGCTGATGAAGCCGCCGTACACGACGATCACGAAGTACGACCTCAACATCCCGGCGATCATCTGGCAGGTGGGGTTCGGCGACGATCCGGAGCTGGCCGAGAAGGGCCAGACCGGCACCGGCATGCCGCAGATGCGCAACGGCGCCGTGGTGACCGACACCGGGTTGTACTTCGCCGCCGCCGGCGACAACAAGATCCGCGCCTACGACACCGCCAACGGGTCGGTGATCTGGACCGGGCACTACGGCGGCACGTATCGCGGCGCGCCGATCATGTATGCGATCGACGGCCGGCAGTACCTGCTGGTGCCGGCCGCCGGCGACCGGCTGCCGGCCGGTAACCAGGTGCCGCCCTACGGCGATCCGCCGGGACCGCTCGGCTACGTCGCGTTCGCGCTGCCGAAGTAGGGGGCGCCATGGCTTCGCTGTCCCGACGTCACTTCCTGGGCACGACCGCCGGCACGGCCCTGGCGGCCGCGGTGCTGCCGGGCCCGACGCTCCCTGCCGCTGCGCAGCCGGCGGGGCGCCTGCGGGTGCAGTTCGCGACCGGGGGGCACACCTCGCCGCTGCAGATGTACGCGATGTTCGAATCGGCCCTGTTCCAGGACCTGGACACGGTCGTGCTGCCGCATCCCGACCCGTTCCGCCGGGTCGGGACCGCGGCGGCGCCGCAGGTCATCGTGACCAACGACTGGATCACGGGACAGTGGCCGAAGACGGACCAGGACAACATGCGGCGCCACGTCGAGGGCGGCGGCGGCGTGGTGGTGCTGCACCACGCCGTCGGCAGCAACAACGGGTCGCCGGCCGCGCCGGGGTGGACGTGGTGGAACGAAGAGGTGATGGGCTGTTACCTCTACAACCCCGACGTGCCGGGCTGGAAGACGTCGGCGCGGCTGAAGCAGTTTCCGATTCAGACCATCACCCCGGTCGGCAGCCATCCGATCGTCCGCGGCGTCGAGCCGTTCCAGCTGCCGTGGGACGAGACCTTCCCGAACATGTGGATCTCGCCGAAGGCCACGGTGCTGTTCACGTCGGATGATCCGTCGTTCAACCACCCGGCGGTCGGGTGGGTCGGGCCGGCGCTGCCGCGCGGACGCTGCGTGTGCCTGCAACCCGGACACACGGCGGTGGTCTGTCAGGATCCGACTTACCGGCAGATCGTCCACAACGCGATTCTGTGGGCCGGCGGGAGGCTGTCGTGACGCAGGCCGCGCCGCCGCAAGGCCCGCCCAACCAGACGCCGCGGTTCGCCAAGACCGAACTGTGGGTGCAGCTCACCACGGGCGGGAAAGCGTACCCGCCGTCGCTGCAGGAGATGTTCCTCGACCCGATGTTCCTCGGCATGGAGATCTGGCCGATCGATCAACCGGCCAGCTTCAACGCGCTGCTGCCGCCAGCGCCGCCGGCTGCGGCACCTGCACCCACGCCGGCGCCGCCGGCCGCCGCGCCCGCGCCACCGCGGCCGCCTGGTGCGCCGGGTCCCGGCGCCGGTGCGCTCGGCGGCGGCACCGAACGGCTGGAGCCTGGCGACTACCCGTGGGAGCCGAGCGGCGGCCGCCCGCATCCCGGCTACGACGTGCTGGTCCTCAACGACCAGATGAACTGGCCCGAGAACCAGCGCAACGCGGCGCGGCAGGCGCTCGAGCTGGGCCGCGGCCTGGTCGTGCTGCATCACGCGCTGGGCGACAACCAGGACTGGCCGTGGTGGTACGAAGAGGTGACCGGCGGCCGGCTGGTGCTGGCCGATGACGGCGGCGTACGGCGATCGACGGTGTCGCGGGTGTCGAACCTCGCGCTGAAGCCGGCGGGGCGCCATCCCATCCTGCGGCACGTCCCGCCGTTCACGCTGGCCGCCGACGACGCCTACAAGGGCATGTGGCAGTCGCCGCGGATCGCCCCGCTCCTGCAGGCGTCCCACGCCGGCAGCGACGCGACGGTGGCGTGGGTCGGCGTGCATCCGACCGCGCGGGTGGTGTGCATCCAGCCCGGGAACACCCGCGAGACCCATCGCCATCCCGCCTACCGGATGCTGGTGCGCAACGCCATCCTGTGGGCGGGGCGCCGGCTGCTCTGACCGTGCCTCGACGAGGACGCATGCAGGCGAACCGGTGGCGTCCCGTGCTCGTGGTGTCGGCGCTGCTCGGGGCGTTCGGCTCGGCGGTGACGCCCTCCGGGTCGGTGAATGCCGGGGCGCAGACCGGGATCACCACACGTCACGAGCACGGCTACGTCCAGGTGGGCGAGAAGTTCTATCTGCTCGGCGGCCGCAACATCAACCCGGTGGACATCTTCGACCCGTCCACGGGGGCGTGGACGAAGGGCGCGCGAAGTCCGGTCGAGATGCACCACTTCCAGGCGGTGGTGTTCCAGAACCGGATCTACGTCGTCGGCGCCATGACCGGGCAGTACCCGAAGGAGCCGCCGCTCCCGAACGTCTATATCTACGACCCCGCTGCCGACGCCTGGCAGGTGGGCCCGGAGATTCCCGCCGGCCGCCGCCGCGGCGGCGCCGGCGCGGTGCTGCACCAGGGCGAGATCTACGTGGTGGCCGGCATCACCAACGGCCACTACGACGGCCACGTGGCGTGGGTGGACGCCTTCGACCCGCGCACCGGCCGGTGGCGGCAGCTGCCCGATGCGCCGCGGCCGCGCGATCACTTCCACGCCGCGATCATCGACGGCAGGCTCTACGCCGCCGCCGGCCGGCGCAGTTCGGCGGCCACCAACCAGACCTTCGAGCTGACGGTGCCGGAGGTGGACGTCTTCGACCTCGCCACCTCGACGTGGTCCACGCTGCCGGCCAGCGCCCGCATCCCGACGCCGCGGGCGGGTGCCGGCGCGGTCGTGCTGAACGGCCGGCTGATCGTGCTCGGCGGCGAAAGCGGCGTCCAGCCGCTGGCCCACGACCAGGTCGAGGAACTCGATCCAGCGACCAGCCGCTGGCGCGCGCTGAAGCCGCTGGCCATGGGCCGCCACGCCACCCAGGCCGTGCTGCACGACGGCAGGATCTACCTCGCGTCCGGCTCGCGCACACGCGGCGCCACCGAAGTGGACACGCAGGAGATCTACACGCCGGCGCCGGCGCGCTGAGGGCCGGCGCCCTCAGCGCTGCCGCTTCCAGACGAACGTCCGCTGCTCGGTCCAGGCGCCGTCGTCGCCGATGCTGTAGGACGTCGTGGTATGCACATCGCCCTCGAGGCGGGCCCGGTGGCCGATCCGCCGCGTCGTCCCGGCCTGTGGATCGTAGAAGGTCTGCAGCATCTCGAGGGTGCCATCGGCGCGCCGCTCGTGCGGGCCGACGCCGTAGGTGCCGTTGCCGCCGAACTGAGTGGTGACCAGGTGTCCTTCGCCGGGATGCCAGAACTCCCGGAACTCCCAGTAGGTGGCGGACTCGCGCCCCTGCCTGAGGCCGTAGAGGCGGCCGACCAGCGTCCGGCGGCCCAGGCCCCAGCTCCATTCGAGGCCGTAGGCGTCGTCGTCGTCCGTTCCGGTCTTGAACGCGGTGTTGTCGGCCACCCACGTGCCGACCAGGCTGGTCCAGGTGGCGGTGACCCAGTCGGGCGCCGGCTCGGTCGTCCGCGACGGGGCCTGGTCGGCGGAGACGGCGGTGGCGGCGAACAGACCGAGCAGCAGCGCGCCGGTCACCGTGCGGGCGAGGGATGCCATCGACATGTCCTATCGTCGCGCCGGCGGCGCCTGCCGTCTACGGCCGCCGCGCCAATCCCAGGGACAGAATGCGGCCGAGCAGGTCGGGGTAGGTGATGCCGGCGTGCAGGGCGGCGGAGGCGAACTCCTGGCTCTCGGCGATCTCCGGATTCGGGTTGGCTTCCAGGAAGAAGAGCCTGCCGTCGGCGCGCAGCCGGTAGTCGATGCGGGCGTAGCCGTCGAGCTCGAGGATCCGGTAGATCTTCTTGGTCGTCCGGGTGATGTGCTCGACCAGCGCCGCCGGCAGGTCCTCGGCCGGCTGCTGGTTGATGCCCCGCCGCTCCTGGTAGTCGGGGTTGTGCTTGGCCTGCTCGGTGGCGATCGGCACCGTGCCGGGCGAGAGGTTCTCGAAGACCAGCTCCCACACCGGCAGCACCTGCACGCGGTGGTTGCCGATCACCCCGACGTAGAGCTCGCGGCCGTCGATGAACTCCTCGACCAGCGCGTCGTCCTCGAGCCGCTCGTGGACGAAGCGGACCCGCTCGGCCAGTTTCTCGTCGCTGTCGACGATCGACGACTGCGAGATGCCGAGCGACCCCTCCTTGGTCAGGCACTTGACGATCAGCGGGTAGGACAGCGTCGCCGGCCGCCGCGGTTTGCGCCCGATCCGGAAGATGGCGAACCCCGGCATGCCGACGCGGTGGTAGTGGACCAGCTTCTTGGCCAGCGCCTTGTCGCGCGCCAGCACCAGGCCGCGCGGGTTGCAGCCGGTGTAGCGGGCGTGGAGCAGCTCGAGATAGCTGACGACGTGCTGGTCGAAGCGCTGCTGGTGGTGGAACTCCTCGAGCAGGTTGAAGACCACGTGCGGCTTCCAGGCCTCGACGGCGCGGCGGATCGGCGCCAGCTCCTCCTGGACGCCGAGCGGGCGGACGTCGTGCCCGGCGGCGCGCAGCGTGGTCACCACGTCGTACTCGGTCTTCCAGGCGTAGGCCTCCTTGTCGGAGTAGCCTTCGCGGCTCTCGGGCGGCACCAGGCTGGGGTGCATGAGCACCAGGACGCGGAGCTTCTTCACAGCGCGATCCAGTTCCGGCGGCTGTAGAGGTAGTGGATGGTCTTGACCGCGAGCAGCATCGCGAACTCGACCCGCAGCTGGCCCTCGGGGGCGGCGGCGCGCAGCCGCAGTTCGCGGCAGCGGCCGATCATGTCCTCGAGCACCTGGTCCAGCGTGAACTGGTACTCGCCGGTCCAGCGCGACACCAGGCGGCGGATCTCGGTGCGGTTGCGGCGCAGGAACGTCGAGGCCAGTTCGCGCGTGCGGTCGGCCGGGGCGTCGGAGAACAGCCGCCGCAGCTCGCGGTCGTAGATGTCGGGCCGGCCGGCCGAGTACTGCTCCCGCTTCTGCGCGTAGTACTCGCGCAGCGTGGTCCGGATGGTGCTCAGCGGCTCGATGCGGGCGCGGGTGCGCACCGCCGGCCGGACCGCGGCCAGATCGCGCATCAACGTGTCCACGTACTCGAGCTTGTTGAGCGCCGGCCAGCCCTTGTAGCGCTTGCGCCAGATCGATCGCGGCTGCATCCACACCGCGAAGGTCTCGGCGAAGTCCTCGGCCGGGTGGCTCTGCGCGTAGTAGAGCCGCAGGTGCTGCACGAAGCGGCGGCTGGCCGGGTTGGGCCGGTAGACGTCGGGGTAGCGGCGCGACGCCGACCCGAACAGCTGCTGCCAGCGCCGCCGCCGCTGGAGCTGCCAGGCGTGCTGCACCGCGTGGCCGCACTCGTGGCGGAGGATCCGGATGCAGTCCTCGCGCGACCCGCCCTCGACCTCGAGCATCTGGCTGCGCTCGAGCCGGGTCAGCCGCGGGTGGGCCAGGTAGAACGGGATGGCGATGCCCGGCACGCCGTCGGGGCTGAACCAGTCGTGGGACAGCCAGGCATGCGGCCGCAGCGGGATGTCGCGGCGTTCGAGGTCGGCGTGGACCTCGCGCACGCACCGCTCGAGCCAGGTGCCCTCGAGGCGCAGTCCGAGGTCGCAGATCCGCACGTCGAGGAGCCGCTCGTCGCTGTAGCGGGTCCAGGTCAGGCGCCGGCGGGGCGCCTTGCGGCGTCGCGTGGAGGATCGATGAGCACCGGCCATGGGGCGTGACGGGTGTCTGGCAGTCTACCAGCCGGCCCGGGCCGGCGTGCCCGGCGAACGCGCGGCGCCGCCGTCGCCACGCCGCCGCGCCTCAGACCGCCTGCAGCAGCGCCTTGATGTAGCCGTAGCCGAACGCGAACGCCTGGTCGCCCTGGGGGTCGTCGGCGTGCCGCGGCATGTGGTCGGGCATCACCATGTACGGGTAGCCCACCTGCTTCAGCGTCCGCATCACCGCGACCATGTCCATGTCGCCTTCGTCGGGGAAGGTCTCCTGGAAGTCGTCGCGGCGGCCGCGGATGTTGCGGAAGTGGATGTTGAAGATCTTCTGCCGCTCGCCGAAGTAGCGGATCACGTCGTGGATCTCGCGCCGCGGATCCTGCAGCATCTCGGCGGTCGTCCCCAGGCAGAGGTTGAGGCCGTGGTACGGACTGGGGGCGATGTCCACGAAGCGCTTCATGCCCTCGACGGTGCCGAGCACGCGCACCACGCCGCGGAATCCGCGCGGCGGCACGCCGGGATCGTGCGGATGGCAGGCGAGGCGGACCTTGTGCTCGGTGGCCACCGGCACCACCCGCTCGAGAAACCAGGTGATGCGCTCCCAGGCGGTGTCGGCCGAGACGACGCCGGCCGCGGTGAGCGGCGGATCTTCCTTCGCCGCGCTGAGCCGCCACGTGCTGTTGCGGGTGCCGCCGCGGCCGGGGGAGTCGGCGGTGCGCAGCACGCCGATGAGGTTCATGTTGTATTTCACCGCCGGGATGCCGGCGCGGGCGCAGTTGCGGATGATGGTCTGGACGAACTCCACCTCGCGCTGCCGCTCCGGATCCTTGCCGAGCATGATCGCCTTGCCGAGGCCGGCCACCAGCCGCGGGTTCATCTCGTGCTGCGGCGTCATGGTGTCGATCGAGGCCGACGACAGCATCGGGAACTCGACCATGTCCAGCGAGACGCCCTGGGCGGTGCAGCGATCGCGCAGCGCCGTCAGCGCCTCGACCGTCCAGCTCGCCGGATCGGCACGGTCGTCCGGATACCCGCAGATGTGATCGACGCCGTGGCGCTTGAAGTGCTGCAGGCGCTGGAGCGTGGTCGGCGCCCGCTGGCAGCCGAGCACCGGGCCGGACGAGCGGCCGGCCGGCGCCGCCTGCTGCCCGCGCGCGGCCCCGGCTGGGGCCATCGCGCCCAGGCCGACGAGCCCGGACAGCGTGACGAACTGGCGTCGTTTCATCGGTCGCCTCCGCCCGGAAAGTCTAGCGCGACGGGCGGTCCCGCGCCCCTGGTTTGATGGCACACTGTGGGGCGCTGAACGGACGCCCGCGGAGGGACGCAGATGCGACGTGGACTCGTGCTCGGAGTGCTGGTGGGGCTCGGAACGCTGGGGGCGGTGCGGGCTCAGCCGCCGGCCGACGCCCCCAAGGTGGTCGAGGTCGAGAAGGTCAAGGACACCCTGTTCGTGCTGCGCGGCGGCGGCGGCAACACCGCCGTGTTCGTCACCGCCGGCGGCGTCACGGTGGTGGACGCCAAGAACCCCGGGTGGGGCACGCCGATCCTGAACACGATCAAGGAACTCACGCCCAAGCCGGTGACGATGCTCATCAACACGCATACGCACGGCGACCACGTGAGCGGCAACGTCGAGTTCCCGGCGTCGGTCGAGGTGGTGGCGCACGCCAACACCAAGGCCAACATGGAGAAGATGCCGATCTTCACGGAGCACGGCGGCAACGGCCTGGCCGAGAAGACCTTCACCGATCGGATGACGATCGGCAGCGGCGCCGACCGGATCGACCTCTACTACTTCGGGCCCGGCCACACCAACGGCGACGCCTGGGTGGTGTTCCCGGCGCATCGCATCGTGCACTCCGGCGACATCTTCGCCGGCAAGTCGCTGCCGCTCATCGACGTCGCCAACGGCGGCAGCCAGCTGCAGATCGCCGACACCCTGCTCAAGGCCTACAACGGCATCAGGAACGTCGATCTCATCATCAACGGCCACATGCCGGCGCAGACCACCTGGGCGGAGCTGAAGGAGTTCGCCGACTTCAACCGCGAGATCACCACCTGGATGCAGGCCGAGCTGAAGGCCGGCAAGACGCCGGAGCAGGCGGCCGCCGGGTTCGCGGTGCCGGCGAAGTACACGGGATACAACCCGCAGGTGTCGCCGCTGTTCGGCGGCGTGGCCGGGCGCATCAAGGCGCTGCAGGACGAGATGGCGATGAAGAAGTAGCCGCGACCCAGGCCGATGTTGATCGACGCCCGGACCCTCGCCGACGGCGCCACGCTCGAGGCGGACGTGTGCATCGCCGGCGCCGGCGCCGCCGGCATGACCATCGCGCTGGACCTGCGCGGGTCGGGGCTGTCGGTGCTGCTGCTCGAGAGCGGCGGGGTCGAGCGCGACGAGGCGACACAGGCGCTCTCCGAGGGGCGCATGACCGGCATCGACACCTGGGACATGCGGCGGATGCGGATCCGGGCGCTGGGCGGGACCACCGGACACTGGAACGGCTGGTGCCGGCCGCTCATGGCCCAGGACTTCGAACGCCGCGACTACATTCCTGACAGCGGCTGGCCGGTGACGTACTCGGAGCTGCTGCCGTGGTTCCGCAAGGCGTGCCGCACGGTCGAGATCGGCGAGTTCGAATGGGACGCCGACGAGCGATCCGAGCGGACCGCGAAGCCCCTGCTGCCGCTGTCGTCCAACGTCGAGCAGCGCTACTACCAGTACAGTCCGCCGACCCGTTTCAGCACCGTCTATGGCCCGGTGCTGGAGCAGGCCGAGGACGTCCGCGTCGTCACCTGGGCCAACCTCGTCGACATCCGTCTGGACCAGACACGCGGGAGCGTCGAGGGCTTCGCCTGCCGGACACTCGACGGGACCAGCTTCCGGGTCACCGCCGGGCGCTACGTGCTGGCGCTGGGCGGGATCGAGAACGCCCGCGTGCTCCTGGCGTCACGATCGCAGCAGCGCGAGGGCGTGGCCAACGGCCACGACGTGGTCGGCCGCTACTTCATGGAGCACCCGCACTACTACGGGTCGATCGGCGTGGTGCACGCCGCGGCGCTCGACCTGTCGTTCTACCGGCGCGGCGACTCGGACTGGAAACGGGCGGACGGCTCGCCGGTGCAGATGCTGGGCGCGCTGGCGCTGTCCCGGGCCGTGTCGAAGCGCGAGAAGCTGCTCAACTTCTCGGCCACCTTCCTGCCGGCGGCGCGGGCCAATGCCCCGAAGACCGAGAGCGACCTCGTGCCGGCGGCGACCGCGCAGGCGCTCGTCACGCGGGGCCGCGGTGAGTTCACCGCCACGCAGTTGACCCTGCGCTGCGAGCAGTCGCCGCTGCGCGACAGCCGCATCACACTCGGCGACGACGTGGACGCCCTCGGCATGCCGCGCGTGGCGCTCGATTGGCGAATCGCGCCCGAAGACGACGTGCAGATGCGGCGCGCCATGGTGATCCTGGGCCGCGAACTCGGCGCCGCCGGGCTGGCCCGGTTGTGGGTGCCCGGGGACGCCGCGCGGTTCGCGTGGCGCCAGGATCCCGGCGGCCATCACATGGGCGCGACCCGCATGGGGAAGGATCCCGCGGTGAGCGTCGTCGACGCGACCAGCCGGACGCACGAGGTGCGCAACCTCTACATCACCGGCGGGTCGGTGTTCACCACCGGCGGCGACTCGAACCCGACCCTCACCGTGGTCGCCCTGGCGCATCGCCTGGCCGATACGCTCATGGCCGGCCGCGGGAACCGGAGGTCCGGCGCATGACCGCCATTCCGCGGCGCGAGTTCCTGTGGCAGGCGCTGTCGGCGTGCGGCGCCGCCGCGCTCGTCCCCGCGCCGACGGCGGGGGCGGTTCAGGCCGGGGCCGTCGATCGGGCCGCGGCGACCAGCGCCGGCTATCTGGGCGGCCAGGGTGGCGCCGCCCGGGCGGTGGGCGAGGCCTACCTGCGCCAGCTCGGTCGCGAGACGACGCGCGAGTCGATCGTCGCCGCCGCCCGCGGGGCGCTGCGAATCATCGATCGATCGCGCACCGACGCTGACGCCATTCGCGCGCTCGTACGAGCCGTACGCGAGGACTTCGAGCGCGGGCGGTCGGTGCAGATCGAAGGCTGGATCCTCTCGCGCACCGAAGCCGAACTCTGCGCCCTCACGCTGTTCGACGCATAGGGCCCCCGACGATGTCGCGGTAGCGTCCGACCGCTGACCCCATCCGCACATGATCGGCGTCCTCGGCATCCTGCTGTCGCTCGGCCTGCTGATGTACCTGGCCTATCGGGGCTACTCGGTCCTGCTCGTCGCGCCTCTCCTCGCCCTGCTGGCCGCCCTCACCGGCGGCGAGACCCGTCTGCTGGCCGTGCTCAGCCAGGTCTACATGCGCAGCCTGGGCGGCTTCGTCACCAGCTACTTCGCGATGTTCATGCTCGGCGCGATCCTTGGCCGCCTGATGGCCGATTCGGGGTCGGCGTTGGCGATCGCCCGGTGGATCGTCGGGCGGCTCGGGGCGCGCCAGGCGGTGTTCTCGATCGCGGTGGTGTGCGCCCTGCTGACCTATGGGGGCGTGTCGGTGTTCGTCGTGATGTTCGCGGCCTATCCAGTGGCGGCGACCCTGTTCCGCAACGCCGGAACGCCCAAGCGGCTCATCCCAGCCGCAGTGGCGCTCGGCGCCGCGACGTTCACGCTCACCGCGCTGCCCGGCTCGCCGTCGATCCACAACGCGATGCCGATCGCGTTCTTCGGCACCGATACGTTCGCCGCTCCGGGCATCGGCATCATCGGCGGGCTGGTGATGTTCCTGTTCGGTGGCTGGTGGCTCCGCCGGCGTACTGCACAGGCCGAGGCGGCGGGTGAGGGCTACGGCGATCATCCGATCGACGCGTTGGAGGCGCCGCCGGTGGGGGCGGAGCCGCCGCTCCTGGTTGCGCTGCCGCCGCTCGTCGTGGTGCTGGTCGGCAACGCCGCGATGACCTGGTGGATCATTCCCGCCATGGACCTCGGCTACCTGAAGGAGGCGCGGTTCGGCAGCGCCAGTCCCAACGACGTCCGCGGCCTGTGGGCGCTGGTCACGGCCCTGGGACTGGCCAACGTGACGGCGCTGGTCCTCCACTGGTCGCGCTGGCAGGACTTGCGGCGGTCGCTCAACGAGGGGACGCTCGGGTCGATGCTGCCGGTCTTCAACACCGCGTCCGAGATCGCTTATGGCACGGTCATCGCCTCGTTGGCCGGCTTTGCCGCCGTCCAGGCCGCGCTCGGCACACTGACCGCGAACGTGCTGGTCAACGAGGCAGTGACCGTGAACGTCATGGCCGGCCTGACCGGGTCGGCCTCCGGTGGTCTGGGCCTGGCGCTCGGCATGATGGCCGAGACCTATTCGGCGGCGGCCGCCGCCGCCGGCATCAGCCCCGAACTGCTGCACCGCGTCGCCGCCATCGCCTGCGGCGGGCTCGATTCCCTCCCGCACAACGGCGCCGTCATCACCATCCTCGGCATCTGTCGCCTGACCCACCGCGAGGCGTACTACGACCTGGGCATGGTGTCGGTCGTCGGCCCACTGTGCGCCAACGTGGTGGTGCTGGTCGTCGCCTCGACATTCGGATCGTTCTGACTCGAAACCGGCGGGGCGGGCTAGCGCTCGATCACCCGGACGACGCCATCGGCCTTGTTCAGCAGGAAAATCCGGCCGGCGCTGTCGGCGTCGAAGCGCAGGTCGGCGCGAGTCGCCGCCGGCTTGCCCTGGGCGCGGTTCTTCTCCTGGAGGATCGCCAGGAAGGCCCGCGGCGCGGCGCCGGCGGCGGTGCGGAACAGCACGCGCCGGATGGCGTCCTGGCCGCCGGCAGGAAGCGCATCCGCGCTGACGTGGAACAGCTCGCCGCTCGGCATGTCGCCGAACAGCAGCCGGCCGGTGAGCTGCGGGATCGTGCTGCTCCGGTAGACGATGACGCCGACCGAGGCCGACGACCCGCCGGACAGCAGCACCGGATCCTGCTGGTCCCACTCGACGACCGGATAGGTCATCCGCCGATCGGCGCGCGGCGCCTCGGTGAGCACCGCCTGACGACTGACGAACTTGTAGCTGCCTTCCCAGACGTTCCAGCCGAGGTTGGCGCCGGCGCTCACTGGCGACACCTCCTCGACGATGTTCTGGCCGATGTCCGACAGGTACATCGCTCCGTCCTTGGGGTCCCACGCGAACCGCTGGGCGTTGCGGATGCCGTAGGCGAAGATCTCGGGCAGCGCCCCCGGGCGCTTCACGAACGGATTCGCCGCGGGAATTCCGTACTTGCCGCCGCGGCCGTTGCTGCCGAGCGGGTCGATGCGGAACAGCTTGCCGAACGCCGAGCCGAGGTTCTGCGCCAGGTGCATCGGGTCGCCGCCGCTGCCGCCGTCGGCGATGCCCATGTACAAGAGGCCGAAGTCGTCGCTGCCGGGCCGGGCCAGCGGATTGAAGGCGACGGCGCCGCCGTTGTGGTTGCCGAACGGCTGCCGCAGCCGGACGAGCTCGCGCGGGGCCGCGCCGTCGTAGCTGGCGGCGCCGGGCGTCTTCGCCGTCCACTCGTGCAGCACGGTGTCGTGGGTGCTGGCCGGGTTCGGGGTGGTGAAGTCGGCGGCCGGGGCCTGGTTGGTCGAGTCGGTGTAGGTGTAGAGCTTGCCGAACCCCGGCGTGCCGGCCTGGGCGAACTGTGGATGGAGCCCGAAACTCTGCAGGCCGCGCTCGCGGCCCTGCGACTGCACGGCGATCGCCCACTTCGCCTCGCGCAGATCGAGGTAGGGCGTCGCCGTCCCGCCGTCGGCGCTCAGCGTGTAGATCGGGCCGCGCATGTCGCTGACGAAGAGCCGCTTCGAGACCGGCTCTTCGACCAGGGTCATCATGCGGGCGGCGACCCCGTCGAGGTCCGGCAGCGTGGCGAACTCGCGCAGGGTGACGGCGATGGTGCCGGCTTCACGCGTGATGGGCTGCGGAAAGGGGTTGTTGGTCTGTCCGGGCGGCAGCGGCGCCGATGTGGCCGGTGGCTGCGCCGCCGGGCGGACGCCAGCCGCCAGGGCCAGCGCGGCGAGCACGAGAACGAAGCGTCGAGCGGACATCGCATCTCCAGGATGAGTCGGTGTTCAGGAGCGGTTCGGGACAGGCGAGGAGTCGAGGGCGCCGGCACCCGCGCGGAGCACGTGCTCGGCGTCGCGCACCAGGCGGCGGACGATGGCGGCGGCGGGCTCCACCGCGGTGACGAGCCCGGCCGCCACGCCGGCGCTGACGTCGACCATCGAGGCGTCGCCGGCCTGCGCTGCCGCCTTGATGGCGACCGCCAGTTCCTCGCGGCGGGCCTCGATGTCCGCGTCGCGGCCTTCCCAGGCGTCGGTGAACGCGTTGCGCAGCACGCGATCGGCGATGCCCTCGGGAAACGGCGCGCGCCGCACCCGATCGAAGGCGGTGGTGCGGATGGTGTCGTCGGCCGACGCGGCGACCACCGCCCGCTGCTCCCAGGTACCACCGCCCCACTCGTGGCTGGCGACGAACCGCGTGCCCACCCAGGCGCCGACGGCGCCGAGCAGCAGCGCGGCGGCCAGGCCACGCCCGTCGGCGATGCCGCCCGCCGCCACCACCGGCACCTCGCCGACGGCATCGACCACCGCCGGCACCAGCGCCAGCGTCCCGATGCCACCGGTGTGGCCGCCGCCTTCGGTGCCCTGCGCGACGACCACGTCGACACCGGCCCGGGCCGCGCCAACGCCCTGCGCCACCGTCTGTACCATCGCGAAGACGCGGACGCCTCTGGCGTGCGCCGCCGCGACATAGGGCGAGGCGTCGGCGAACGAGTGGTTGATGGCGGCGACGCGTTCGTCGAGCGCCACCTGCACCAGATCGTCGGTGCCGGGGAACGACGAGATGAAGCCGACGCCGAACGGCCGGTCGGTGCGCGCCCGCACGCCGCGGATCTGCTCACGCAGCCAGTCGGCGCCGCCGCGGCTGGTGCCGCCGATCATGCCGAAGCCGCCGGCGCCCGAGACGGCGGCCGCCAGCTCGGCGGCGGCGGTGCCGCCCATCGGGGCGTTCAGCACCGGGTGGTCGATGCCGAGCAGGTCGCAGAGCGTGGTGTGGATCACGGCGTCAGTATCGGCGATCTCGCCGCCGACGGCCGCAGCGTCTGCCCGCTGCCTCTCGGTCGGTCACATCCGCAGCAGCCGGTTCACCTTGACGATGACCGACCGCGTCGCCAGTCCCGGAGAGCCCGGGCGGCGGGTGTCGCGTTCCTCGTTGACGACGACGAACAGCTCGCTGCCGGGACGGTACTCCCAGCGGAAGCGCAGATTCGCGGAGACGGCCCGCAGGCTCGAGTTGTACTGCACCAGGCCGCTGGCGAACATCCGCGGCGTCATCGTGTAGGTGAGTCGCGCCCCGCCCACCTGCGCGACGAAGTCGCCGAGCGGGAGCGACACCCAGTTCACCGAGTAGGTGGGCTCCACGGCGAACTGCGAGGTCACGCTCAGCCGTCCCCGGCTCGCCGTCAGTCCGGTCTTCTGGCCATCGTAGAAGCCGCCATGCTCGAGCAGGAGATTGGTCGAGGTGCGGCGCTGGGCGCCCATCTCCCAGCCGAGCTTCACGAAGCTGAACTGGTACGACCCGACCGGCAGCGTCACCGTCGGCGCGATCGGAAAGGGACGCGGCAGGAACTCGTACTGGTTGGTGTAGGCGACGCTGACCCGATCGCTGTTCTGGAATTCGACGGCGAACTCGCCGACCTGTTCGCGGGTTTCGAGCCGCCCGCGCGTGTTCTCGACATGTGCGACCGAGCCGGTCCACGACAGCCGACGGACGGCGCTCGGCGAACGGGGACGGGGACTGAAGCGGAACGAGCCGAAGTTCCGGCGCATGTCGTCGCGGCGGATGAAGCCGACGGCTGGGTTGAAGTTGTCGCCGACCAGCAGGTGCTCGAGCTGCAACCCGTAGCGGTCCCCGGCATAGTCGAGCTGGGCGCGATAGCTGGTGTCGTCCCCGCGCACGCCGGGGTTGCGGGTCTGTGCCCAGTAGGTGTTGATGGCGAGGTTGGCGAAGAACCCGAACGTGCCGTCGACGCCGACGGTCGTGCCGGCCGACAGCCCATCGCGGCGGACGTCGCGGCCGGTGACGATCGCGCCGACGCTGCTGCGCCTGAGGATGTCGCCCTTGAGGCGGACGGCGGTGACGTTGGAGCGGCTGATGCCCGCCGCCGGCGCGTCGCCGGTCTCGATGTTGAGCGCGCCGATGCTGAAGCGTCCCGCCCGGCCGGTGAGCCGGCCGCCGGCGACGATCGGCACGACCCGGGCGCCCGACAGGCCGATGCGACGGCTGTAGAAGAGGATCGGCGTGTCGCCTGCGCCGGCCATCTGCCCGGAGGTGACGGCGCCGCCGAAGGCGAACATGCCCTGGTTCTCGAGGAAGAACTCCCGCTTCTCGGGGAAGAACAGGCTGAAGCGGGTGAGGTTCACCTGGGCTTCGTCGGCCTCGACCTGGGCGAAGTCGGTGTTGTAGGTGAGGTCGGCGCTCATCGTCGGCGTCAACCCGTAGCGGGCGTCCACGCCGACGTCGGCGTCGAGGGCGTCGACCCTCGGGGTGGCCGAGGTCCGGTCGGTGACGACGCTGGAGATCGCATACGGCTTGATGTCGAGGTTGCGCGAGCCGGTCGGCACGTCGAGTCCGACCACCGTCGCGGCCAGTGAAGCCTGCATCACCGCGCTCTGGCCGCGCCCCTGGGGGAGCCGCGTGATCGTCGACAGCTCGTTCTTCCAGCGATTGGTACGCAGCACGTTGAAGCCCCAGGGCTGTCCGGCACCGGCCTGGTAGCGAAGCGACTTGAGGGGGATGGCGATCTCGACCGTCCATCCGCCTTCGAACGCACCGGTGGCGAAGTTCCACACCGGGTTCCAGTCGCCCGAGTACTGACGTTCGTTGGTCACCTGGCCGTCGTTGCGCCCGCCGAGCGGGTTGATGGTGAAGACCACGCCGTTGCGCCGGTCGTAGTACGGATCCAGGAAGACGACGACGATGTCGTTGCCCAACCAGGTGGTGGGGCTGTCGCGCCGCATCTCGGTCGCGACCCGCCGGGCAGGCGTGCTGTCCCAACAGCGCACCGATACGTAGATGTGGCCGGCGTCGAAGGCCAGCCACACCTCGGTCTTCTCGGAGGCGGCCGGCCCGCTCACCGGCTCGAGCTGCACGAAGTCCGAAATCGGCCGCGCGGCCGTGTAGAGCGGCTCCTCCAGGCGGCCATCGAGGCGCAGCGGCTCCTGGACGCGGACGGCGCGGATCGTCGCGCGTCCCGCGGCGTCGCGGGCCACCGTGTCGGGCGCCGCCGGAGGCGCCGGCCCGTCGAATCCCGGTGGAAGGGCGGTCACGCCGTCGCGCCCGCCCGTATCCGGCGTCACCTGGCCGGCGGCCGGGCTCGTCGCGGCGAGCACCAGGCAGCCGACGGCCAGGAACGACAGGCGACCCATCGGGTGACATCGTATGCGGCGGGGCGCACGCGGGGCAAAAAGGGCCGCGAGCCGACCGACGGGATCCGCGGAGGCGCGGCGCCGCACACCGGTGGGACTATCATCGTCGTGGAGGTCCGCATGCGTGTCCTGGCCCTCATCGGCGGCCTGCTGGTGTGCGCTGGCCTGCCGATTTCGGCCGCTGTGCCGGACCCGTCCCCGACCGAACGCCTGCTCGAGTTGAACCGAACGGTCGACGGGTTCCTCGAGCGCCTGGCCACCGTCGACACCAGAGACCCCGCCAGGCGCGACCGGCAGATCGCCGACCTGCGCCGCGACGTCGATGCTTTCGTGCTCCGGTCCTGGACGACGATCGAAGGCCTGACGTCCAGCGCGGCGGCCCACCCGGAGGACGTCGCCCGCCTCGTCTCCAAGCTGGAGCTGGCGAAGCGGGGCACCGCGGCACCCGACGCACTCGACCGGCTGCTCGCCGAGTCCCTGGACTCGAAGTTCAGGGAGAACGACCGCACCAACATCTACGCGCTGACGGCGCACAACCGCTTTCGCTATCTCGACGAGGGCCGTGAACTGCGTGACGAGGTGCTCGAGACCATCCGCGTCGCCGAGACCTTCGTCCACCTCTCGTACTTCGAGCTCTACCCGGACCGGATGGGCCACCTCGTCGCCGGCCTGCTCATCGCCAAGCGGCTCGGCTTCAGGAAGCCGTGCGACATCGACCGCGTGCTGGGCGCCCTGGGACTGCCGCGGCTGCTGAACGGCGACGACTGCGCCGACGTGCCGGTCGAGACCGGCCCGCTGGCCAGCGAAGCCTTCGCGTTTCCAGGCCGGGACCGGCTCCTGGCCAACGCCGCCGTCCTCGCGCGCAGCCACCAGGCGCGTGGGCCGGTGGCGGTGCGGCTGTATCTGGACGACTTCAAGCGGCTGCAGCGCAAGCTCACCGGCGCCGGCATCATCCAGGCCCTCGAGGCGTTCGGGATCGAAGTCCACAAGGAGGACGCGGTGCTGGCCTGGGGCAGCAATCACACCAAAATCGCCAGCAACGAGCGGCGCGCGGTGGTGAGCGGCGGCAACATCGTCGACAAGGTGATGGACTGGGTGCCGCGGCAGCGCCGCTGGCGCGATGCGGCGATGCTGGTGGAAGGGGAGCTGGTCCGCGACCTGAACCACTTCTTCCTGGCCAGGTTCCACGGCGTCAAGCACTGGGAACTCACGAAGCACCTCTGCGACGACGCCGAAGCCTGCCTGCGCGGATACTTCCCCGAGCTCACCGAGGACGAGAAGACGTCGATGACCGCCGAGGGCCGCCTGGTCTGGACCAGCAACTTCGACGTGAAGGAGAGCCCGACCTGGAAGGCCCTCGGCACGATCATCGGCCGCGCGCAGCACTCGCTGTATTTCGAGAACGCGTTCTTCAGCGACGGGCTGTCCGCGCTGCTGATCCGCGGCAAGGCCCGCGAGTGGCAGCTGCGCCGGGCCAAGGACCTCAACACCGCCCACGGCGAAGCAGGGAGGAAGGCCACCTGCGGCCCCGACTACTTCGAGGTCGTGGCCGCGCGGCCGGGCGGGAAGTTCATCCTGGTGGTGCTGCCCCGGCACATGGATCAGCCGATGGTCAAGGCGGCCGAGAAGGTGCTGACCAATCACCTCCTGTGGGAGGGCGTCGACGTGTGTCTGTGGGACAGCGAGCTGAACAACCGCGTGCACGGCACGGCGCGCACCAAGTTCGCACCCAGGACGATGATGCACAGCAAGGTGTTCCTGGCCGACGACAACCTGGTCTACGTGGGCACGGCCAACCTCAACCGACGGTCGATGCTCGGCGACCTGGAAGTGGGGATCCTGACCAACGACCGGGTGACGGTCCGTGAGATCCGCGAGAAGATGTTCGTGAACGACGTCCAGGCCTCGGCGGCGGCGAAGTTCAGCGTGCTGCACTACCTGTACATGCCGCTGCAGCTGCTGCTCAACTTCATCCTCTGGCTGACCTGAGCCCCGCCAGCCTCTCCGACACGCGCCCACCGATGCCCCGTCGATTCCTTTCCACGCAGGAGCTGCCATGACCAGTCGTACGCTCGTCGCCACCGTCGGCGTCTTGCTCGCCGCGGGCCTGTTCTCCTCGACCCTGGCGCAACCGTCACGACGCTACATCGCCGGACGCTCGGCCAGCGCCGCCAACGCCGCCACCCAGCCGCCGTTCAGCGGCGCGGTCTTCGTCGGCGACACGCTGTATGTCTCTGGCACCCTCGGGATCGGCGACACGGCCACCGACGCCGCACGGGCCGTGCTGAACAACGTGAAGGGCACGCTCGAGACCGCGGGCCTGACCATGGACGACCTGGTGCAGGTGCACGTGTACAGCGCCGATCTCGCCTACTACAACGACTTCAACACCGTCTACCGCACCTTCTTCACGAAGGAGTTCCCGGCCCGCGCGTTCCTCGGCGCCGGCAGCCTGCTCAACAACGCCAAGTTCGAAGTGACCGCGGTGGCCGTGAAACGGTAGGACCATCGGCCCGTCGCCCGACGGCACGGCCGCGTCAGCGCGAGGCCGGAGCGCCCGCGCCCGGCTCGAGGCGCAGCAGCACGCCGTCGTCCTCGTCGGTGAGGAGGTAGAGCAGGCCGTCGGGCCCCTGGCGGACGTCGCGGATGCGTTGATGGAGGTCGGCGAGCAGCGTCTCGCGGCGGATCTCCTGCAGCCGCTCGTTCAGCACCACGCGGTCGAGCCCCCCGGTCCGCGGCACCTCGCCCCGTCGGGCACTGCCGACGAACAGATTGCCCGTCCAGGCCGGAAACCGGTCGCCGGTGTAGAAGGCCAGACCGGTTGGCGCAATCGACGGCACCCAGAGGATCGCCGGCAGCTCCTGGCCGCGAGACTCCAGGGTTCCGGTCATCGGCGTGCCGTCGTAGTTCCTGCCGAAGGTGACCTCCGGCCAGCCGTAGTTGCCGCGCGCCACCACCAGGTTCACTTCGTCGCCGCCGTTGGGGCCGTGGTCGGCGGCGAACACCGCGCCCGAGCGATGCACGGCCAGCCCGAGCTGGTCGCGGAAACCGTAGGCGTAGATCTCGGCCCGGGCGCCGGGCCGGCCGACGAACGGGTTGTCCGCGGGAGCGGTACCGTCGTCGCGCAGCCGCAGCACCTTGCCGTAGACGCTGGACAACTGCTGCGAGTAGTCGCCGTTGGGCGCGCCCGTGGTCACGTAGAGGAGGCCGTCGGTGCCGAAGGCCAACCGCGATCCGCTGTTGCCGTCCTTGAGTTCGCCCGCGAAGATCTCGGTGAAGCCCTCGATCGACGTGCCGGTGAACCGGCCGCGGCCGATGGCGACGGCGCTCTGTGACGAGGCCTCGCCGCTGCCGGCCTTGTTGTAGCTGAGATAGACGAGCCCGTTGGCGGCGAACTTGGGATGGAGCACGACATCCTGCCAGCCCCCGCCGCGGAGGGATGGCGGATCGGGCAGCCCGGCGACCGGTGTCGGCTCCAGCCGTGCCGCCGCGCCAGTGGCGCCGCGGACGATTCGCAGCGCCTTGCCGCGCTCGGTGACCAGCGCGTCGCCGGTGGGCAGCACGGCGACCGCGAAGGGATGGACGAGGCCGTGGGTCACGACGACCACCCGCAGGGGATGCTGCTCCGCGGTGTCCATCACGTACGGACCGGTGCCGATGGTGACGGCCGCGACGCCAATCGGCGGCGGTTGCTGCGCGCCGAGCCCGATGGCGCCGGCGAGTGCCGTCGCGCTCGTCGTCCCGCCGATCCATCTCGCCGAGCGCATCCACCGCGGTGTCATGGACGGCATGCTACCGCAACGTCGAGTGACTGGTGGACACGAGGTTGGCGCCTGCCGCCCGGCGTCCACTATGCTGGCGCGATGGAAGGGGGCTCGACGGGTCTATGCAGCCCATTGTCGACTTCATCCTCGAACTCGACCGCCTGAAGACGGTGACGCGACGGACCCGGCCGCTGGGACTCGACCGCCAGGAAAACTCCGCCGAGCACAGCTGGCACATCGCCGTGATGGCCACCTCGCTCGTGCAGCACGCGGCGGAGCCGGTGAATCTCGATCGCGTCATCCGCATGCTGCTCGTCCACGACATCGGCGAGATCGACACTGGCGACACGATGGTCTACACCACCGAGGGGCTGGCCGAGCGCAAGGCCGGTGAGCGCGCGGCGGTGACGCGCATCTTCGGGTTGCTGCCGGAGGGCCGAGGCGCCGAGCTGCTGGCGCTCTGGGAGGAGTTCGAGGCGGAGCAGACCGCCGAGGCACGCTTCGCGCACGCCATGGACCGAGCCGTCCCGGTGCTGCTGAACCTCGCCAACGACGGCCAGAGCTGGGTGGACAACGGGATCGACTACCACCGAGTCGTCGCGCGCGTCGGCCCGCAGGTGAAGGCAGGATGTCCGGCGCTGTGGGACTACCTCGAGCAGCGTCTTGCGGAGGCGAACGGAGCCGGCTGGTTCGGCCGTTAGACCTCGGCCGCAGGATGGACGCCTGGTGCGACGCGTTCCGGATCAAGCCGGAGGCGCACCGTCACCTCCGCCCGACATCACGCCCACAACCACCCGATCGAGATGGCCCATGTTTTCCGGCGGGCCAACCTGGCGTCGCGTGGTTGTTTCGGCAGGTGGTGCGGACGCCGCAGGACTTGTGCGGGAAAGCGAAGGACTCGTGCCGTCCAGGCCGAGCCTGAACGGCGACGGCCGTCTGCCTGTTGGGCGAACCGCGGTGCGCGGTGGCGCGGCGCAGGGCCTACCCGGTAGGATTCGGCCAGCGCCACGGCGCGGGCTCCATGTCTGAGCTTCACCGAATCACCGTCGACCCAGGTGTGTGTGGCGGGCGCCCGATCATTCGTGGCATGCGAATCCGGGTGAAGGACGTCCTCGACCTGCTGGCGGCCGGTGCGGATCGGGCAGAGATTCTGGCCGACTACCCCTACCTCGAAGAAGCCGACATCGTGGCGGTGCTCGAGTTCGCCGCCAAGCAGAGCGACCACCCCGTCCTGCGGAGGCCTAGTGCGCTTCATCGTGGACGCGCAGTTGCCGTCAGCGCTCGCCGGTTGGCACATCGCGCAAGGCCACGAAGCGGTTCATGTCCTATTGCGCCGCCTGGCGGCCATGTGGCCGCGCGTGACCGAGGCGCTGGCTCGCGGGGAGCCGCTGATCGAACTCACGTAGGCGAGATCCGCAGGGCCTCATCGCCGCTCCGGCATCGCGAATGCTGGATCGCCTCGCCGGCTGGCAGGCTGGTGATACACCGCTCCGTCACCATCAGCGACGGCCTCAGGCGAGCCTCGCGGAAAGCGAGGTCGGGGCGTAGCGCAGGTCAGAGCGCTGTACGACGACCTGTCCGAACGCAGATCGGAATAGCGGTATCGTCGTCGAATGAGTTACCGGCCAGAGACTCGCCTGCGAGTCCTCGCGCGGCTCCGGGATCGCCCGATGCACGGGGGACGTCCTCCTGATACCGAGGCGAAGGTCGCGTCGACGTAGGCTTCACTCGGATCGATCTTGCCGCGGTCCAGGAGGTCCTCGGCGAGGAATTGCAGCAGTCGAACGAGGCGGCCAGAGCGCTGCCAGAGTTGGAGTCGACGATGGCACGTCTGGTGCGGCCGGCAACACGAGGGCAGGTCGTGCCTTGCTTCCGACTGCCCAAGTGTTCGGCGGAGACGTCACACAGTCCGGAATCGGCCTCCGGCCCGCCGCCCAGGGCGAGACGACTCCGAACTGGTACGCCGGCGTCGTCGGCCGCCTTCAGGATCGGGCACAATACGCCACGATGAACCATGTCCGCGGCGGCGTTCGTGTCCGCGACGCGCTCGCCCGCGTCGTTGCCGCGTTCGCAGTGGCGGCATCCGGAGGGTCGACGGTTCGTGCCGACCGTGAACCTCGGCAACCGGAGTTCCGGGCCAGCGTCGAGGTCGTCCGTGTGAACGTCAGCGTCCAGCACGAGGGCGCCAGGCCGCTGCCGGAGCTCGGCCCCGCGGATTTCGTCGTCCACGAAGACGGTGTACCGCAGGTCGTCGACCACGTGTCGCACGAACCGCAGGCCCTGAGCCTGTGCATCGCGCTCGACGTGAGCGGCAGCATGGTGGGCCGCAGACGCGAGCTGGCGGCCGAAGCCGTCCGCACGGTGTTCTCGGTGCTCGACCCGACGGACGAACTCGCCCTCGTCGTGTTCGCCGAGGACGCGATCGTCCCTTTGCGCTGGACCTCGCCAGCCGGCGTACCGGGTCTCGACTGGGCGCAATGGGTGATGCGGGACGACACCGCCATCTACGATGGCGTCCAGGCGGCGCTTCGTCTGATGGATACGGCCGGCCGGCCACAGCGCGCGGTGCTGGTGATCTCGGACGGCCAGGAGAACGCCAGCACCCAGCCGTTGGAGTCGCTGGTGACGACACGCCGGCAGAGCGAGGCACAGGTCTTCGGATTCCTCGCCGATCCGCCGAGCACCGAGCGTGGCCGGTTTCCTCGAGATCTGGCGGAACACCTCCTGCGGCGCCCGCCGCGGCAGGATCTCGGCACGATCGTCGGCGACTCGGGCGGCGTCGTGTACTCCATTCCCGACTCCGATCGTCTCGCGGCGGCGACCCTCGCACTTGTGAGCGACCTCCGTGGGCAGTACACGGTGAGCTACCGGCCCACGAAGCCGATGGACGGCCGCTACCGGCGTCTGCGCATCCGTGCCACTCGCGACGGTCTCCGCGTCCGCCATCGCGGCGGCTACCTTGCGCTCCCGGCATCGGCCGGCGGTCACTGACGTGCTCTCGCCGCGGCTCGTCCTGATCGCGGCGTTGTTCCTGCTACCCGGTTCTTCCGGGGCCGGTGCCCAGGGCCCTCCTGCCGCTCCGCGGGCGCCGCGGGAGTTCACGGTGGACTTCGAGACGTCGAAGGGACGCTTCGCGCTGCACGTCGTGAGATCCTGGGCGCCGCTTGGCGCCGATCGCCTCTTCGCCCTGGTCACGCGGGGCTTCTACGACGGCACTCGGTTCTTTCGGGTCGTGCCTGAGTTCGGCGTGCAGTTCGGAATCAGCGCCGACCCCGAAGTCTCGAGAGTCTGGCGCAACGCCCGCCTCGGCGTGGATCGCGTGCGGCGATCGAACAAGGCGATGTTCGTCTCTTTCGCGGCCGGCATGGGACCGGACACTCGGACGACGCAGCTGTTCATCAATCTGGCGGACAACCCGTCGCTCGATGCGCAGGGGTATGCCCCGCTGGGCTGGATCACCCAGGGGCAAGAAGTAGTGAAGGGCCTGTTGCCCACTGGGCGCGGGGAAGATGGACCGGAGCAGTGGCGAATGCAGACGCAAGGCAACGCGTACCTGCTCCGTGCGTTTCCCGCCCTTGACCACGTAGTAACAGCGACGATTCGACCGAACTCTGGACGCTGATCACGCGCCCACGACTCGCCGCTCAGTTGATCGACGTCCTATTTGACTCGAGAACGTCATATCGACGCTTAGCTGATTGTCTCGTCTCTCGGCTCAGGCGTGACAACTGGCGGGACAACCGACGGGCCAGAAGGCGGGACCCAGGAGAACCGGCGGTTTGCCTGCTGGCGACGACGAGGCGAGGTGTCGGGGGGCCGCGCGTTGGGATGAAGGCTCACCCGTGGCCTGCCCTGCAGAGAACGGCGGGAGCAGTCCTTCATCCATTGCACGCGCGCTCAGTCAAGGAGGCATCATGGCCGAACGTCCAAGCGGCACCTCAGGTGGTCGTCGCTCTGCAACAGTGATGGCTGTCGTGGCCATCGCACTGCTCTCGATGCCGGCACCGGTCGCCGGGCAGGTGCTCGGGACGTTCACCTGGCAACTGCAGCCGTTCTGTAATCGGGTCGTCGTGACCGTCATACAGACGCCTGGCGGGTTCGACCTCCGTGGCTGCGACGATCTATGCGGCGCGCCATCGGCCCGAGGCCTGGTGGATGGAATGGCACTCATGAACCCCGATGGGACGGTACAGATGGCCTTCTCGCTGACCTCCCCTGGCGCCGACCGGGCAGACGTCGTGGCGACGCTCTGGTTGGGCAACCTGTCGGGCCAGTGGCAAGACAGCTTTGGACACTCTGGTGAGTTCTCGTTCGCCCCCGTGAACGCCGGGGCACCGCGGCCCACGCGCCAGCCCGGGCGCGTCTTGGCCTACGCCAACGTGGGCGTCTCACCCTCCTCTTACGCCATCGTCTTGTCACGCGGCGTGTCAGGCGTCACCAAGCCGACGCCAGGGCTCTACTGCTTCACGTTGATGTTGCCCGAAGATACCAGCGTCGGCGACGTCTACGCGCAGGCGACGATCACGGGGGATACGAGCTTCGCGGGCAATGACGTGATGGTGCAGACCCAGCAGACCTCCTTGGGTTGCGAAAGCACTCAGCTGGTGGTGAGGACCGTCCGTACGAACGGACAGCCGACCGATCAGACCGGCTTCGTCGTGACCGTGTTCCGACGGTAGGGGGTCGTCTCGTGCGACCCATGCCAGGACAATCCACGGACGGCGCTGCGAGCTGGTACGCGGCGCGGCGCTCGCCGGTGACCAGTCAGGGTCGAGTGCGTACGGCTCCGCGACGAGGCTGAAGCAGTCTCCGATAGCTGGGTTGCGGCGTTCGCCTACGCCCGCAACTCGAACCCCATCCTTCTGACCGGCGACGCATGGCTGCGCCCAGGGGCGTCGGCGAGCCCCACCGGACACCATAAGAGCGGCCCTTCAAGGCGCATGCCGCTAGCGCCCGTTCGCCACTTGGACGCTCTGAAGTCCTGACATGTGACCGCGCTGCCAGCCGGCCGTCAGTCGCACCACCCGTTCGGGCTGGTGCGTCCTGCGCGCTCGTGCGAATTCCCGAGCAAGACACCGAGGGCCACGCACCAGGCGAGCGCGTCTCGAGCTGTCGAACGACGCCGCGGCTTGCCACGCTTGCAATCAGACTGACACGCATGAACTGCGGGTCATGTGTGTCGCTTCCGCCAACCCCTTGTCGGGGAAGGCTTTGGGTGGTGCGGAAGAGAGGACTCGAACCTCCACGGTATTGCTACCGCCAGCCCCTCAAGCTTGAGGACATCGTGGCCGATGACAACCGACCCCGGAAATACGGGGTCGGTTGTCACGCATCGTGGCTGCTGAGGGCCGTTCGGCCCCGCCCGTCACGACCTGGCTTGCAAATCCTTGCAAAGCGCATCAGCCGTTCAGAGCCGGTCTAGCGAAGTGCGAACCAGCGCAACCAGTGGGAGCGTCGTCCCACGGGGTACTGGCACGATCCACGCGCGACCTCGGTCAGCCAGGACGCTCGCCCCAATGCCGCAGTAGGATTCTGTCGCGAATGGATGCCCACGGACCTAAGCCCGTACGACGCGCTGTTCGCCGAGGCAAGACCTTCGACTCAGCCCATCAGGGACTACATGCGGCGTGAGCTGCCGTATCTTGGCAAGACGCCTGCCTCGCGATGACACCCCGACCTGCGAACATCCTCGTGTTCACGCGCGGCAGTTTCGACTACATGGCTTCTGTGCGTCGATTCTTTGCGGTTCGTCGGCAGTGACGCCAGCCGCTGCCCAGGACACCGAGCGCCCGCGGCGGGTCTGGTTCGTCGACGTGATGCGCCTGCTGGCCTCGCTACAGATGGTGAACGGTCATACCGTCGATGCGGTGATCCTGCCGGCGCTGAAGTTCGGCCCGATCTTCGATTACTACAACTGGGGACGGGGCTTGGTCTCGGTCGGTTTCCTCATGGTCTCCGGCATCGCCTTCTCCGTCAGCACGCTGGCGCGCTTCGAGCGCCATCGGGCCGATCCCCAAGCGATCCGCCGTCGCTTTCGCCGGGCCGCGGTCGTTGTCGCGGCCGGCTACTTCCTGGGCCTGCCCTGGGGCGCCTCGTCGCCCGACCCGGCGCAGGCGTCGCTCGCCTGGACCTACTTCTTCTCGGTCGGCATCCTGCACTGTATCGGCGTCGCGTTGCTCGTGCTCGAGGCGCTCACGCTGGCGGCGCGTTCGGCCGGACAGGTAGTGTGGGCCGCCGGCGTGCTGGCGGCGCTTGCGTTCGCGGTGGCGCCGCTGGCCGATGCCACGCTCGAGCCGCGACAGGCGCAGCTACTCCTGAACTGGATCTCGCACCAGGGCGGTTCGCCGTTTCCCCTGCTGCCGTGGGCCGGCAATGTCTTCGCCGGCGTCGTCGTCGGATCGTTGGCCTTGCCGCTGGGCGGTCAGACGCCGCATCGCCTGGTGTGGTCGAGGCTCGGCGTCCTCGCCGGTGGAACCTGGCTGCTCGCCGCAGTACTGCGGGCCGTGCCGTGGACCGCCGTGACAGCGGCCACCCATCCCTCAGCTCGGCCCGCGTTCGTGGTCGCCAATCTCTCCGCCGTGCTGGGCGCGACGCTGGGGCTGTCGGTGCTCGTCGCGCCGATACGCACGCTGCCGCGGGTGCTGCGCATCCTCGCCGCCGAGACGCTTGCCATCTACGTTTTCCACCTGGTCGTGCTGTTCGGGTTCGACTTGCGGCTGGCGCGGCGCATCGGCCCGATCCTCAGTCTGCCGCAGGCTCTGGCGGTGTCGGCCTTCATGATCACCCTGACGGGCACCTTCGCGGTGGCGTGGCACGGGATCAAGGCCGTCTGGCAGCGACCCGACACGGGCGCTGGGCCGCCGGCGTTCGGCAAGTCACGCGTGATACCGTGGCCGGGTCCCGCGCCGCCATGATCCGCCACCGACGGTCGATTGCGTTGCTGTGCCTGCTTCTGGCCCCGGCCGACCTGCACGGCGGTGATGAGGCGCTCCGCGTCGGGCGACTCACGTCTGCTGCGCTGGGCGAGGTCCGTGAGTATTCGGTGCGCCTGCCGCCAGGCTACGCCCGCAATCCACGCCGGCGCTTCCCCGTCGTCTACGTGCTCGACGGTCCGCCCCTCGACGGCTACACGGCCGAAGGTGCCACTCGGCTCGCCGATCAAGGTCTGGCCCCGGAGCTCATCGTGGTCGGTATTCCAAACATGCAGACGAGCGGACGGGCTCGTGACTTCCTGCCGCCGTGGCTCTCGTTCCGCCGACGTGACGGCAGTACGTTCCGTGGCGGAGCCGACCGGTTCCTGCGCTTCCTGCGCGACGAACTGGTGCCGCGCATCGAGCGCGACTACCGGACCGCGGCGCCGCGTTTGCTCGTCGGCCACTCGCTCGGCGCCATCTTCGTGTCCCACTCCCTGGTCGCGGCGCCCGAGCTCTTCGACGGCCGGTTCGCGCACAGCCCGGCCATCTGGCGCGATGAGGACGCCGTCGTCGCCGAGGTCGAACGCGCGCTCGCCTCCGGGCGGCCGCCGGGCGGCTTCTTCTATCTCAGTGTCGGTGCCAAGGAAGGCAGCGGCATGGGACGGAGTTTCGAGAAGCTGCGGGCGGTGCTGGCGCGGCGCGCTGCCGGGCCTCGCCTGCGTTGGCATGCGGAGGTCACGGCCGGCGCCGCACACGAGACCAACGTGCGGCTGGCGACGCCGTCGGCGCTCCGCGCATACTTTGCTGCGATGAAGTCGTGGCGCTGAGGGGGGCGCGAGCTCCGCTCCGGTTCGAGACGGGAGTGCTCTATCGCCCGGCCTGGAACTGCTCGACGAAGCGTCGATCGATCCATGCCTTGATAGCCGCTGGAAGTCTGCCCTCGAAGGACCACGACCGCCACTCGCCGATCGCGCGACCATCGCCAGTATTCAGTAGCTTCAAGAACGATTTCTGTGGCGTGTAGGGAAGCAGCGTGCGGCCTTCGAGCGTCCGCCGCAAGTTGGCCCACAATATCGGTCCCTGCCTGACGGCGTACACGCCCGCCTTGGGCACCCCCAGGCCGTCGATGGATCCCGAGTCGCCGACCGCGAATACCGGGCCACCTGCCTCGGCTCGCAGCGTAGAGTTCGTCAGCAGGAAACCGCGCTCGTCCACCGGCAGGCCGGTTGCCCTCAAGAAGGGTGGCGCCGTCGCCGCCGTCGCCCAGATCGCCACGTCCGTCGGCAACCACGTGCCGTTGTCGAGCGTCAGCGCACCTGCGGCCACGGTCGTCACTCGACAGTGCTCATGCACTACGATGCCTCGCCGTTCGAGCGCGCTAGCGGCGTGGGCGATGGTGCTCGGGGAGCTGTCGTCGAGCAGACGGGCACTGGTGACGAGCACGCATCGTGTGTCGAGCCGGGCGCGGGCTCGTGCGATGAAACGCGGCACGCAGAGAGCCAATTCCACGCCGGCCGCGCCGCCGCCCACGACCGCCAGCCGTAACGGACGCGTTCCCGCAGGACCATGTATCGTGACGGCCGCGGTGAGCCGCGCGATGAAGGTCTGTATCGGTTTGACCGGCACGAAGGCGGATGGTGCGTCGATGCGCACGCCGTCGAGTGAAGGCACCGACCCGACACCCACGGAGACGACGTCATACTGCTCGGGAACGGCTCCGTCGAGGAGGACTCGCTGGCCGCCGACGTCGAGGCCCGACGCCTCAGCCACGATCAAGCGGACGCCCGCCGACGCGCAGAGAACGGCGAGATCGATCTCCATCGCTACGCGCTCGAACTGGCCTGCGAGCATGCCGGGCAGCATCCCCGAGTAGGTGGCGAACCGATACGGAGACACGCACGTCAGCTGCGCGCCAGAAATCGGGGACCGTCGCCAACGTGAAAGGACGTAAGCGTGGGTATGGCCGGCCCCCACCAGCACGATCTGTTTCATCGGGGTGAGCGCGCGCAATGGCGATGACCGGGAAGGCCCCTCGGGGTCACACGTGCGCCTGCCGCCGGCACTGCCCGCCCCCGTGGCAGCCATACACGAAGCCCAGGACCACGCCGTACGCCACGTGCGAGGTCAAGCTTCCGAGGGCGGCTCCGAGCCCGAGACGATACGACACGAGTCCGGGACTCAGCGCTCCGTCGCCCGCAAGGGTTGCGGCGAGCACACCGAGAACGGGCACCGCGACGGCCTGTGCGAACAGCCACAGTGCGACACCGTAGGCCGCGCCGGACCATGCTGGCGAGATCGCGAGCCTGGGCTCGACCCGTGCCGTGTAGAGCCACGCGAACCCGAAACCCACTACGAGGTGGATGGCCAGGCCCGATGCGGCGACGCCCACTGGAGACTTCGTGAATATCCGTGCCACCCAGATGGGGAGGTCGACCTGCGGCAGCCCCAGGGCCGGCAACAAATACATGGTGGTCGTGATCGCGAGCGTGGCGAGGAAGCCGGCCGACGCGGTCAGCGGGATGTCGGTGGCGAGGCCCAGGGGGCGGGAAAGCAGAACCGAGTCGATGCGCATGTGCGCCTCCGTATGGTGCTGTCGTCTCTGACCACGGCGGAAGCGTTACAGCGTTCGACGCAGCGGCTGGAGCGGCCGCAGCGGTGGTACGCAGAGTTGACCGGTCATTGCTGACAAGACATAGTCATCGTCCACTTCTCGGGCCACGAGGACTTGATGCCGACACTCCGCACACTCAACGCCGCTGATCTGTCTGAAGAGGAACGCGCCGTGCTGGAGCGGCTCGCGGCCAGGACCGGGCGAAGCCTCGAGCAACTGCTGACCCCCGGCATCTTCGGCGTCCAGACCCACTGGCCGGCGTGGCTCGAGGCCAACCTCGATCATTCGCTCGCCACCTACTACGGTCGCGGCGCACTGTCGCAACTCGCCAAAGAGGCGATGCACGTTGGCGTGTCGATGGTGAATCACTGCGAGTATTGACTGACGCTGCATGCAGCCGCCGTGTTGCGGCTGACGAACAGCGACCGCTCGGCGGCCGAGATCGCCGCGGTCGCCGAACACGTCGCCGGGCTCACGGCGGCGGCCGCGGGGCTCCGTGTCGACGGGCACTCGCCGCTGGTCTCGTTGCCCGACGGGCCAGACAGGCCGCAGGTGCAGGTAGTGTGGGACGAGATCCGACAGTGGGCTCGGGCGTCACTCGACAGGGACGACGTCCCGGTGTTCTGGCGGTTGCTCACCCACCAGCCGCGACTGCTCGAGGCCACCTGGCGCAAAGACCGCATCGTGATGGCCGACGGCAGCCTCGATGGTGTGGTGAAGACCTGCGTGGCGCTGGCGGTTGCGGCGTTTCGTCAGAGCGGCTACTGGATCGACTGCTACTCGCAGATGCTGCGACATCGCCATGGGTTCGACGACGAGGCACTCGTGGAGATCGCCGGAGCCGTGATGCACTACGCCTCGTTCAACACCATCGCGCACGGCATGCGGCTCGCGGCGCCGGTCGCCGAGCTGACGAGCGCCGATGTGGCGCCTGACGGACCTCTCGAGCACCTCGTGCCAGGCGTCCGCCGCCGCGTGTCGCCACGTGCCGCCGACGAGCGGTAAGCGGCGCGCTTCGCGGTGCGCGGCCACTACCGTCATTGACGCCCGCGCCTGCCTCGCTTACGGCTCACCGCGGGGCCGCGACCCGTCGGTGGAGCACTCGCGACGGCGCCGCTGTTCCTGCCGGGCCGCGCTGTAGCTGGCGACCAGAAACGGGACGAGGTAGTTCAGCGCCACGCGCCATGGGCTGACCGGCGACTGCGCCCACCACTGCGGGCCGTTGTTGACGGCGTTGAGCAACGTGCCGACGACGGCTGCGACGCGCAGCGCGGCTTTCACTGCGTGACCGCGGCTCGCCACCACCAACAGGCTGGCCGACGACGCCGAGTCGTCGTCACGCGCGGTCCGCATCAGGCGCCGCCAACGTGTGTTGCCGCGTCGGGGCGACGGCGGCCGGTGGTCCTCCCGTGTGGATGCATCTCTATGTGGTCTCGTCGACCGGGGTGGCGTTACGCACCGCTGTTCGTTCGTGCGGACGACCTTCCGGCGCGCCCGGGCCGCCCAACCGTCGCGTAACGAAAACGGAACTGCGCTGACTACGCGCTGTGCGTGTCGCCACGCGGGCAATTGTCCCACCCGGGCGGGCAGCGCATCGGTGTGTCGGTGGAGGCTACGAGCGCGGCTCCATCGACGGGTCTCACCCGTGCCGGGTGTTCCGGCACGGGCGACCAGCCGCTGCCCGTCTCGCGCCGACGGGCGTCGTGCGGCCGCGCCGCAACCCTGAGGAGGCTGGATATGACCGGTGTCTTCCGCGCGACCCTGGCGGCAGGGCTCGTGCTGTTGGGAACCCCCACATGGGCGCAGATGGACCAGGGCCGGCTGCAGGGGCTGGTCACGGACGCGCAGCAGGGCGTGCTGCCGGGCGTCACGGTGACGGCGCGCGCGCCGTCGCTCATCGGCACGCAGACGGCCGTCACCGAGGGCGATGGTCGCTATCGCTTTCCATCCCTGCCGCCAGGCCGTTACACTCTGACCTTCGAACTGGCGGGCTTCCAGACCGTCCTGCGCGAGGGCATCGGCCTGGCCCTCGGCCAGACGCTCAACGTCGATCTGTCGATGCAGGTCGCCACACTCCAGGAGACCGTGACCGTCTCTGGTGATGCCCCGATCGTCGATGTCTCCTCGACGAAGGTCGGCTCCGAGTTCAGCGCGGAAGCGCTCGCCGCCGTCCCGTCCGCCACCGACATCTGGGCGGCACTGTCGCAGTCCCCGGGCGTTCGCATGCTCGGATTCGACGTCGGTGGCAGCCACAAGAGCCAGCAGATCGGATACGAGAGCTTCGGGGTCCGCAACCAGAACCGCGTCGTCACCGACGGCGTCGATACCACCGAGGGTACCGGGGGCGCCGGGATCTACCAGGACTTCTTCGCCCACGAAGAGATCTCGGTCAGCGCCGCAGGCGGGGACGTCAGCATGATGACGCCGGGATCGGCGGTGTTCTCGTCGATCAAGAGCGGCGGCAACACCTACAAGTCGCTCAACAACGTCACCTGGGAGGACGAGAGTTTCGTCGGCGACAACCTCGACGACGACAACCGCCGGCGCGGCGACACCGGGCAGCCGAACCTGCAGTTCTGGGAGGTGCACACCGACATCGGCGGCCCGATCGTCCGTGACCGGGCGTGGTTCTACGGGGCCTACAACCACTTCAAGATCGACAAGGCGATTTCCGGCGTGTCCCGAGACTTCACCGACCTGGGCGAGTTCGACAACGCGACCGGCAAGGTCACGGCCAAGTTCGGCAGTCGCGACACGGTTGCTGCTTACTATCAGTGGGGACGCAAGTCGAAGCCGCTCCGCGGCCTGTCGAATACGATTGGCCCCGACTCGATCCTCGCGCAGGACAGCCGCTCGTGGATGTACAACGGCCAGCATCAGCGAGTCTGGACGAACCGAGCCTTCACGGACGTGAAAGTCGGCCTGTTCGGCTTCGGTTGGCCGATGGCTCCGCAGGTGCCCTTCGAGTCGAATCCCCCGCGCGAGGACACGGGTACCGGCGTCCAGACCGGAGCCGGCTGGCTGGCCGGGAACGCCGGCGGTCCGTTCACTTTCGATCGCAACAAACCGCAAGTCACAGCCACGTTGACCTACTTCCTTCCGAGCACGGCCGGATCCCACGACTTCAAGGCGGGCTTCGAGTGGCAGGACGACCAGTCGAAGTTCGCCAACAACGGCACGTCTGGGCCAATCCTGTACCGCGACCTGAACGGCGCAGTCGACCTCGTGCGCATCAGCGACGTCGGCACGGCGTCGTCGTTCGGCGCCGACTGGACGGGCGCCGATGACCGCAACGAGCGCTACACGGTCTTCCTCCAGGACAAATGGAGCTTGTCGAACCGCGTGACACTGACCATAGGCGTCAGATTCGATCGCCAGCGACCGCACTTCGAAGACTCGGTGCGCAACCCGGTCGTCTCGTCGGTGTTCGCGCCCGTGACCGTGACCGGGCGGACGTTGCTCACGTCCAACACCACGGTCCCCAGAATCGGCATCAGCGTGACGCCGGACGCCGCCGGGCGCTCGGTCGTCAAGGCGTTCTATGGCCGGTACTACTTCAACTTCGCGGACCGACTCGCCAACGTGAATCCTGGCGGCACGAACACCCGCGACTATCGCTTCAACGATCTCAACGGCAATCGGCTCTTCGATGGCCCGCAGGAGCTCGGCGCACTGGTGGCCTCGGCCGGGGGCAGCAGTACGACGCTGGATCCAGACCTCGACACCCCATATACCGACGAGGTCAGCGTGTCGTACGAGCGGCAGTTCTGGGGCGAGTCGTCGGTGCGTCTGGCCTACGTCAGGAAGATGACGCGCCGGGAGTTCGCGACGTTCAACGAGGCCCGCGAAGGGCAGTTCACGGTGGCGCGAACGGTGACGATCGCGGAGGCCGACTTCGTCAACGGCACGACCGGATCCCGCTCGCTCACTCTGTTCGACATCCCAGACGCGTTGCGTGGACAGGTACGCAACGTGGTGGCCAACATCCCGGAGAGTGTCGGCGGTGGCGACTACAACTACGACACCGTGCAGTTTGCGTTCAACAAGCGCTTCGGCAGCGGCCTCTTCGTGCAGAGCAGCTTCGACTACCAGTGGCGCGACGAGCTGCGGCAGAACGTGGCGTCGACGAGCCCGCTGAACTCGGATCCGCTCGGCATCGACTTCTTCCAGAACGTGTTTCCCGACGTATCGAACCGTCAGGAGAGCACCAACTGGCAGGGCCGCGTGCTCGGGCGATACGAGTTTCCCCTACAGGTCGGTCTCGCGGCGAACTTCAGGGCGCAGAGTGGGTGGCAGTATGCGCGCCTGCTGCGCGTGGCCTTGCCCAACGCCGGCACCCAGACGTTCTTCGCCGAGGACATCGACAACAATCGGTCGGACACGATCGCCCTGGTCGACCTCCGCGTCGACAAACGCATCCGCTTCGGCGGCCGCTACAGCGTCAGCCTGATGGCCGATCTGTTCAACGCGCTCAACAGCAACGCCGTGTCGAACTTCAACCTGTTGAACGGCACGCAGTTCAATCGCATCATCGCCTCGATCGACCCGAGGACGCTCATGCTCGGGGCGCGCTTCGAGTTCTGATCCGCCCGCTTCCTGTCGGGGGTGTCGTGCGACGCCCTGCGACCCTGCGCGCGGTCAAGACCGCGTGTCGTGTGCCCGGTTCCAGTCCTCCTCTGGAATCGGGCCACGTTTTCTCAATGGACGTCGCCTGGGGGCGATCCGCCACTGGGTCGAGGCTGACGATGTCGTCGGTACCCCGACGCTGCGCTACGCCCGTGGGGTCATCCCGACACAGGCGCCGACCGCCTGAGCGCACGCGCCCAGGCCCGCGTCCGGCGTGCCGAACGCGTGCGGCGGGTCGCCATGCGCATGACATCGTCCAGCGTATGAACCTCAGACCACGGCTCGAGGTCGACGACTGAGAGCCCGGCAGCCCTTGCCGCCCGCCGAGTTCGCGGGCACACGTCCGGAGCGCCCCAGGTGATGCCCGACAGCAGGGTGCCGTGCGACCCGGTGATGCCGAGGAGGTAGCAGCCGCCGTCGTCGCCGGAGCCGAGCACGATGCGCTGCGGGTCTTCGGTAAGGCTCGCGACGGCCTGGCGGATCCGCGAGGCCGGCAGGTCCGGAGTGCTGCCGCCGAGGAAGACGACGCCGCGTGCTCCCATGGCCAGGAATCCGCGGCACGCGCCGGTCAGAAGCCCGACCGCCGGGCCGTCGGCTCGTCCGACGATGGCGATCTGCGGGGGAACGAGTCGGCGGATCTCGGCGCGTGACTCCGGTGGATCGTAGACGACGACCGGTGCGACGTTGCTGATTCGGCGCAGGATGTCGAGACTGTCGACGAGCAGGGCCTCGCGAATGCTACGGCCCTGGTCGGTGGTAAGGCCCGAGCCGAGCACATCCCGCTGGGCGATCGCCGGAGCGCGCGTCACCATCGCGACCACGATCCGACCGGCGGCGGGCACCAGACGAACTGGCATCAGCGTGGCGGCGCGGTGTCGTTCAGCGACCAGTCGTAGTCGAGGTAGGCGAGGCGCGCGCCCGGCCGGCCGGCCGCGGTCTGCGCCTCCGCCGGGCCGTACGTAGTGACGACGGCGAGCAACGCCCGGACTCGGGCCGACCGTCCAGCGGGTCCCCGTGGCGCGAATCGGGCCTCGAAGTCCTCACCGAACCAGTCGAAGATCTTCGACAGGCGGATGGTGCCCCGATCGTGGACGAGCCCACGATTCCCGGACAGATAGCGAGTGGCCGCCGCTTCGAGCTGGGCTTCCAGCCTGGCCGCGGTGTACGGTTCCGACGCGAGGGGCGGGCAACTCACCGAGGCGCAGTTGATCGCGAAATGGACCCGCGGCTCCCGGAATTCGGGCCGGAGCACCTTGTGCTCGATGTCGTCGAGGGTCACCGAGCGCCCGGCCGCCGACCAGCGTCGGCCGTCGAACACGCCGTCGATCTGTCGGATGCTGGTCTTGGGATAGAGGCTTAGCCAGCTGCCGCGGATCGGATACGCATCGACAACCGAGCGCAGCGTGAACGCGTTGTAGGCGTTGATCCAGAACGCCAGGCGCTGCGCCCGAGACCACGCCAGCTCCTCGGCGGCCGTCACTCGCGCGAGCGATGCGACGACCGCATCGAGGTCGACCCGCTGAGCCTGCAGTTGGCGGTAGTTCACGCGGTCGCCGACGACATGTTCCGCCAGGACCGCATGGCAGTCGGAGTACGCATGGTCGAAGCGCGTCTGAGCGGCACCAGGGGCCATGAGGCCCACGAACCTGGCCGCGAAGGCGGCCCAGACACGAGCAGACATCCGAGTCCCGGGTGAGGGTCCACCCGTAGTCTCGAGACCCTGCCCGGCGTTACGCCTGACCCGAGGCGGTGCCCGGTGCCTGCCGTAATGCGGCGGCCGGTGGCAAGACTGTGCCACGTGACCGAAGTCGCATCAACGGTCGAGGCAGCAGCTCTCGATGTGTCGTGGCCGGAAGTGGTCCGTGCGTTCTGCGGCCACCGCGCCGACACCAGCTCCCGACTGAACGCGTACCTCGACCGCCATCCAGTAGACGTGGTCGCTCTCTGCCTCAAGGGGTTCGGGCAGCTATTCCTGGGCCGCGACGACAGGAGGGCGGACGCCGCCGCCGCTGAGTCCGCGGCGCGGGCGGCCCATCGGGCCGACGACATGCGCGAGCGTCGGTTGCTGGCGGCGCTGTCGAGCTGGCGTCTCGATCGGCCATTCGAGGCGGCCGCGACGTTCGAGGCCATGCTGGCGGAGAATCCGCGTGACCTGCTGGCCATCAAGCTGCACCACGGGCTCCTGCTGATGCTCGGCCAGCCGGGCCGGATGCGTGCCTGCCTGGAGCGCGTGCTCCCGGCCTGGCCCGCCGACGACGCCCAGGCCGGATTCGTCTTGGGCTGCTATGCATTCAGCCTCGAGGAGACGGGCGCGTTCGAGCGGGCTGAAGCCGTCGGCCGGCGGGCGGTGGCGATGCAGCCGGACGACGCGTGGGCCATTCACGCAGTGGCTCACGTGTTCGAGTCGCTGGGCCGCCCCCGCGAGGGCCTCGCGTGGCTGGGCACGCACGCGAAGGGTTACGATACGTGCAACGTGTTTCGGGGGCACGTCCACTGGCATCGGGCGCTGCTGCACTTTCAGCTGGAACAGTTCGGACGAGCGCTCGACATCTACGACGAACACGTCGCCACGCCCTGGGCTGGCGACTACCGCGACATGTCCAACGCGGTCAGCCTGCTGTGGCGACTGGAGTCGGCGGGCGTGGGCGTCGGCCGCCGGTGGGACAGGCTGGCCGAGATCGCCGGCGCGCACCTGGGCGACCGGGGGTCGGCGTTCGCGCTGGCCCACTACGCCGTCGCGCTCGGCCGGGGCGACGGCCTGGACAGGCTCGCCGACCAGCTGGCCGCGCCGCGGGCCTCGCCCTCCAAGTCGTGTCTGGGCAGCCAGGCGGCCATCGTCAGCGACGTCGCGCGGCCGCTCTGCCGGGGCATTCACGCCTGGTTCTCGGGCGATGCCGGCGCGGCCTACGACGAGTGGGTCGCCGTCGAGCCGTCTCTCGCCCGCATCGGCGGCTCGAACGCTCAGCGTGAACTCTTCGCGTTGATGCTGATCGAGGCGGCGCTGGCGACGGACCACACGGACACGGCGCGACGGCTGGTCGCCGAACGCCAGCGGTTCCGTCCGCACGATCCGTGGTTGGCCGCGCGCGCCGGCTCAGCCACGTAGCCAGGTCTCAGTCCGCCTCAGGGTCGTACGCCGGCCGCTGGTCCGAGAGCAACGCTGGCAGTGACGCGAGCACCGGCGCCAGGCCGGTGTGGCCGCGGCGCCACGCCTGGAAGGCGCCGAGGAACGTCCACTGCCCACGCGTGACGGTGCCCCGCTTCCACGCCCCTGCCGCGTACTTAGTGGCCTCGGACCACGTCGGATAGGTGTGAATCGTGGCGAGGATCTTGTTGAGGCCGAGGCCGTGCTTCATCGCCAGCACGAACTCGGCCAGAAGATCGCCGGCGTGCTCGCCGACGATGGTGGCGCCCAGGATGCGGTCCGACCCCGGCGCGGTCAGGACCTTCACGAACCCGTGCGCCGCCTCGTCGGCAATGGCGCGGTCGAGTTCGCTCAGCGGGTAGACCGTCACGTGGTGCGGGACCTGCTGCTCCCGGGCCTCGGTCTCGTTGAGGCCGACGCGCGCCACTTCGGGATCCGTGAACGTCGCCCAGGGAATGACCCGGTAGTCGGCCTTGAAGCGCCGGAAGGTGCCGAACAGCGCGTTGACGGACGCGTACCATGCCTGGTGGGCCGCCGTATGGGTGAACTGGAACGGGCCGGCGACGTCGCCGCAGGCGAAGATGTTCGGATACGACGTCTGCAGGAAGGGGTTGGTCTCAACCGTTCGATTCGTCGTGATGCGGATGCCGAGCTGCTCGAGGCCGTAGCCAGCGGTATTCGCGATCCGCCCGACGGCCACGAGCATGGCGTCGAAGGGGATTCGCACCGGCTGTCCCTCGTGTTCCGCAATCAGCGCCTTCTCTTCCCCGGCGCGCTCGACGCGGACGGCGCAGTGCTTTGTGAGCACCAGGATGCCCTCCCGCCCGAACCGCTGCTGCACCAGGGCCGAGACGTCGGGGTCTTCGCGCATCAACAGCCGAGGCGCCATCTCCACCTGCGTCACCTCGCAGCCGAGCCGCGCGAAGGCCTGCGACATTTCCGAGCCGATCGGGCCGCCGCCGAGCACGACCAGGCGACGTGGCCGCTCGCGCAGCGACCAGACCGTATCGGACGTCAGATAGCCGGCCTCCTCGAGCCCCGGGATCGGCGGCACGAACGGCCGGGCCCCGGCCGCGATCACGATGTGCGTCGTCGTCAGCGTGCGGGCGCCGTCGCTGGTGTCGACCTCGACGGTCCACGGCGAGGTGAGGCGCGCCGACCCCTGCACCACCTCCACGCCAAGGCCCATGTAGCGCTCGGCTGAATCGTGAGGTGCGATGGTGGTCACGACGCGGGACACCCGGTCCATGACGTCGGCGAAATCAAACTCCGCGGTGGCCGCGGCAATGCCGACATCCTTCGCGCGCGCGATGTGCGATAGCAGTCGGGCCGAGCGAATCAGCGCCTTGCTCGGGACGCACCCGGTGTTCAGGCAATCGCCTCCCATGCGGTGCCGCTCGACGAGGGCCACGCGCGCCTTTGTGGCGGCGGCGATGTAGGCCGAGACCAGCCCCGCTGAGCCTGCGCCTATGACGACCATGTTGTAGTCGTACCGTCGTGGCCGCGCATGCGCCCAGGGGCGATAGACGCGCCGGGCCTGCACGGCGGCCAGCCCCCGCCGCGCCACCAGGGGAAACAGGCCCAGCAGCGCGAGCGCGACGACCAGCCCGGGCGATACCGTGAACCGCCCGAGCTCCGTTCCCGCGTAGACATAGACGGCCGTGCCCGGCAGCATGCCCGCCTGGCTGACCGCATAGAACGTGCCGGCGCCGAGGGGCGTGAGCCCCATGGCCAGGTTGACGAGCCAGAACGGAAAGAGCGGGACCAGGCGCAGGGCAAACAGGTAGAACGGTCCCTCCCGCTCGATGCCCTCGTTGACGGCCCCGAGCCGCCGGCCGAAGCGTCCCTGCACCCAGTCACGGAACAGGAAGCGGGTGGCCAGGAAGGCCAGCGTGGCCCCAATCGTCGAGGCGAACGAGACGAGGAGCAGCCCCTGCCAGAAGCCGAAGAGCGAGCCGCCGGCCAGGGTCATGACGGCCGCACCGGGCATCGAGAGCGCGGTGACGCCGACGTAGGCGACGAAGTAGAGCAACGCCGCCGTCGCCGGATTCGCGGCACGGTAGTCCTCGAGCATGCCTCGCTGGGCCTCGAAGTAGGCGACCGAGAGGAGCGCCCCGAGGTCCAGGAGGAAGAAGGCCGCGATGGCGACGGCGGCGAGGGACGACAGCGTGAGGCGCGTTCTGGTCATGGAGTGGTGGGGTGGCGGAACTCGCGGCACCGACCGGACTCTCGCACGGGTGGCCCGAATGGCGAAGCGACGGCTTGATTATCGTTGGCCCCGGCGCGGTTACCGGCTCCGTGAGATCCCGGGGACACGCCTCCTCCGACGCTTCAGTCCCGCCGTCATCGGCGGCGCTACACTCGCCGGCGGTCGTCGGCTGTAACATCTCGCCCTGTTGCGGGACTGACGTCCAACACCGGGGGGGAGACATGACATCGTGGAACGTGGCGGCCTGCCTCGTGGCGCTGACCGTCGGTGGCGGGTCGTGGGCGTCGTCATCGGAACGCGTCGGCACCGGTCTGGCGCAAGCGCCGGTGTCGCGGCCACCGGTGCAGTTCTACGTCGACCCGAAACCACTGGCCGATTTCGCGACGACGACCATCGATGGCCAGCCGTTCCGGTCCGTCGACCTTCGCGGTAAGGTGCTGCTCATCAACTTCTGGGCCACCTGGTGTCCGCCGTGCGTCACCGAGGTGCCCGACCTCGTCCGCCTCCAGGCCAAGTACGATGGCCGGCTCGTCGTCCTCGGCATCTCGGACGACCATGGACAGGTCGACATCGTGAAGACCTTTGCCGCGGCGAAGCAGGTCAACTACCCCCTGGTCATGAACACCCGGGCGCTGGCGGCATCGTTTCCAGGCCTGCTCGGACTCCCCACGACCTACGTCGTCGACCAGCAGGGCCGGATTGTCCAGAGGCACGTCGGCCAGCTGAACATGGCGAGGACCGAGGCGGAGGTGCAGGCGCTCCTGGCGCTGTCGGGGGCCGGAAGCGGAAAGCCCGGCGGGCTGTAACGTTCGGCCCGCCCCCGCCGTAGAAGCTGGTAACGAGGGGAGTGCCGCGTGACGTTTCGTTCGATCTGCCTCCCGAGCGCTCTGGTTGTGCTTGGGCTTGCCGTGGCCCAGCCCGGCGTCCGGGCTCAGGCTCCGGTGGACACGTCGACACTGGGCCCGCAGGTGGGCGCCACCGTGCCGCCGTTCTCGGGCGTCGACCAGTTCGGCCGGACGCAGAACCTTTCGACACTCTCGGGGCCCAAGGGTCTGATGCTCGTCTTCAACCGGTCGGCCGATTGGTGACCGTACTGCAAGACGCAGCTCGTGGAGCTGCAAGGCCGCTACGCAGACATCACCAAACAGGGACTCGGGCTCGTGTCGATCACCTACGACACGCCGGAGACCCTGAAGAAGTTCGCCGACTCGCGCGGCATCACGTTCCCGCTCATCTCCGATCCGGGGTCCGCCATCATCAAGCGATTCGGGCTGCTCAACGAGACGGTAGACCAGAAGACACGGGCGTATGGCATCCCGTATCCGGGCACGTTCATCCTCGACAGGAACGGGAAAGTGACGGCGCGGTTCTTCGAAGACGCGTACCAGGAGCGCTACACCGCGGCGACCGTCCTGGCCGCGATTGGGGCAACCACTGCCTCGGCCGGGGCGCCGGTGCAGACGGCGCATCTGACCGTGCGCGTGGGAATCAGTGATACGACAGCCGCTCCAGGACATCGCCTTGCCATCACCACCGACGTGACGCCAAGGCCAGGGATGCACCTCTACGCCCCTGGCAAGCACGACTACCAGGTCGTGCAGCTCACGCTCGACCCGCAGCCGTGGCTGGTCGTGCACGACACCGTCTATCCGGCGTCGGAGATCTACCACTTCAAGCCGCTCGACGAGCGGGTCGAGGTGTTCAGCCGGCCGTTCCGACTGCGTCGCGACGTGACGCTCAGTGCGACACCCGAGGGCCAGAAGCTGCTGAGCAGTCTGACCAGCGTGACGATTACCGGCACGCTCGAATACCAGGCCTGCGACGACAAGGTCTGCTACAACCCGGCGCGCGTGCCGTTCAGCCTGCCGGTGACGCTGAAGACGCTTGACCGGAAGCCAGCGGGGGAGTAGTCACGCATGCGGCTCACGACGTCGACGCTCGGCACGGTCGTCATGCTCGTCGTGCTCGTGCAAGCGGGCTCATCGTGGGCAACCGCGCAGACAGGTGGGTTCCCACCGAAGACCTTCGCGAACCTGCAGGTACTGCCGAAGACCAGCGCTCCGGCCGACGTCATGGCTACGATGAAGGGGTTCGCCCAGGCCCTCGGTGTGCGCTGTCAGCACTGCCATGTGGGTCGGGAGGGGCAGCCGCTCGACCAGTTCGATTTCGTCACCGATACCCCGTCGACGAAGCTCGTGGCGCGCCGGATGATGCGGCTCGTGGAGACGATCAACACGGAGTTGGCGGGCGGCGGTGGCGAGCCTGCCGCCCGGGTCACGTGCTACACCTGCCACCGCGGCGCGGCCCGACCGGTGCACACGCCGGGCTGACCCGTGGCGCGCGTCCGGCTTCAGCCGGGTCCCCCGCAGTGACACCGACGACATTGGCGCCCGTCAGGATGGCAGGGGACGCAGGTCCTGCAGCATCGTGGGAATCAGCTCGCTGATGGTCGGATGCACGTGGACCGCACGCGAGATGGTCGTGTAGGGCGCTTCGGCGTACATCACGTCGAGCAGTGAGTGCACGATCTCGTCACCTCCGGCACCGAACACCACAGCGCCGATAATCCGCTTCGTGTCGGCGTCCACGAGCGCCCGCATGAATCCAAGCGTCTCGCCCATCTCGCGCGCCCGGCTGACCTTTGTCATCGGGCGGTGAGCCACGAGCACGCGGCGGCCGGACGCCCGCGCCTCTGCCAAGGTCATCCCGACGCGGCCGACCGGTGGATCCGTGTACAAGGCGTAGCACGGGATCCGATCGCTGATGCGGCGCTCGTCGTTGTCGAGCAGCGTGCCGGCCACGACCTCGAAGTCGTGATAGGCCGTGTGCGTGAACGCACCGCGGCCATTGCACTCGCCGAGCGCCCAGACTCCCGGCACTGACGTGCGGCATCGATCGTCCACTACGACGAAGCCACGCCTGTCAGTGGCGACGCCGGCCGTGTCGAGCCCCAAGTCGTCGGTATTGGGCCGTCGACCCACGGCAGCAAGCACGTGTGAGCCGTCGACGACGAATGTGCCATCGACGGTTCGAACCGTGAGGCGCGCCCCCGCGGTGCTCGGCTCGAGCGACACAGCCTCGGCTGATAGATGGACTTCGATGCCCTCCCCCTGCAGCACTTCGAGCAGCGTCTGGGCCACGTCGTCGTCTTCGCGGGGAATCAGGCGCGGGCCGCGCTCGACCACCGTCACGCGACTGCCGAAGCGCCGGTAGATTTGCGCGAACTCGAGGCCGACGTAGCTGCCGCCGAGGATCAGGAGGTGTCCGGGCAGCGTGTCGAGTGCCAGGAGGGAGCTGTTCGTCAGCAGGGGCACCGTATCAGCGCCGGGGATGTCTGGCAGGACGGCACGGGCGCCCACGTTCAGGAAGATCTGGTCGGTCTCGAGATCCTGTCCGTCGACGTGCACGGTGCGCGCACCGCTCAGGCGGGCGTGCCCGCGATAGGCTGTGAGTCCCGGAGTGGACGTCATCCACCGTTCGACGCCGCTGTTCGATTGGCGCACGACGTCCTGCATACGGGCTTTCACTCGCGCGATGTCGACGCGCACACCGTCGCCCGTGGTGAAACCGAACTCGGCGCCGCGCCGGGCCATGTGCATCGCCCTGGCGCTCGCGACCAGCGTCTTCGTCGGGATGCAGCCGCTGTTCACGCACGTGCCGCCGAAGCGCGCGCGTTCGACGACCGCGGTGGAGCGGCCGGACTTGGCCAGACGAGCGGCGAGCGAGGGCCCAGCCTGACCCGTGCCGATCACGATGGCGTCGTAGCGAACGGGCATGTGTGGTCAGTTGCGCGAGGCGTCAGGTCGGGCCGACGGTGGCGCCGGCTGGCGAAGACTCGGCAGGTAGGGATTGCGGTCGCCGTCCAGGGACCGTGCGAGGGGCACTCAACACCCCGGCGGTTCAGTGGCCAACAGCCGGAAGAACTCGATAGCGGCGGCCTTCAGCGCGGCGAACGTCATTGCCCCGATCCCCTCCTCTCCGCCGCTGCGACGCTGTTCGTCGGGTCGGCGTCCACCCAGTTCACATCCGCCGTCGGGCCGTACACCGAAGGAACAGGCCGGTCCAGCAAGCGGAGATAGACGGTAAGTTGGGTGCGATGATGCGCCGTGTGCAGGACGCGCCGCCAGAAGATCCAGATCCGCTGGCGTTCGACGTCGAAGAACGGCCGCGGCTCGAGCCACCAGGCCGCCGGGCGATCCGCGAGGTAGGTGAGCCGCACCCATGCCAGCGCCGTCAGTCGAAGCGCGCACGCGTTGACGGTCATCTCGGTCGGTACGACGTCTTGGGGCGGTGGCTCCGGCGTGCCCAGGAACACGCCGAAGAACCGACGCTCGGAGAGCAGCTGGTGGCGGAGGATCGCTTCGACGGTGCTGGACCGATGGTGAGGCCGGAATCCCAGATCGGCGTCGGCGAAATGCGACCAGACCGTGGCCGTCTTGTGCGCCTCGCTCAGATACGTGTCGAGCGCATGTTGCCACTCGGGATGGGCCGCGCGAGGGGCCGGCGTATCGGGGTCGGGAACGAAGCCGTCGAGACGATCAGGGGGCGCCATCAGCGTATGAGCTGCGTCGTGGGGTGCTGCGCGACCCAGCCGAACCAGAAGACGCGGTGGGACGGCAGGATGGCGAGGCGCTGACCGTCGGCCGCGACGAGAGCCATGCTCGTCACCGTCCACGGTCGTCCCAGCTCGTCGAGGACGGTCTGGTCGTCCGGTCCCGGCCTGAAGATCCGGTCGCCGCGGTCGAAGACACGGTTGGCGCCCCCCTTGGAGGTGATCGCGACGAGACGCCGTGTGCCGACTTCGAACGCGAAGACCGGGGACCGACGCAGTGTGTCCACGGGAATCGCCGCCGCGATTCCACCGATCACCTCAGGGCGCAGCGCGACCACCTCGGCCTTGTTCTTGAGGCGGGAATCGCTGGTCGGTGTCTCGAACATCAGCCGATCGTGCGAGAAGTAATCGCGGTAGGCGGCGTTCTCGCCGTAGTCGCGATCGAAACCCGTGTCGATCGAGACGACGGTCGTGTCCGGGTGCTCGCGCTTCCACTCGGCCCAGGTGGTCGTCACGACCGGATGGAACGACAACCGGACATCGAGGCCCACCAGCGGGCCGACGACCGGCACGCCCTCGAGCGCCGACCACAGGCTGCCTGTCTCCTGGTCGAACATCAGCTTGTTCGAGCGGTAAAGGAGTCCGCTCGTGCCGAACGAGAGCGTGCGCCCCGCGACCGTGCTCTCGTAGGGGATGACCGTACCGCAGAGCGTGCAGTAGACCACCGTGAGGTCGACGCCGCCCAGGCGATCGATCGCCATCTCGTGCCACGCCAGAATCCGTTTCGGATAGGCGCGCGCCTCGCCGTTCACGACGAGACCGAAGACCACGTGACCGTCGCGCAGCCACCGGGCGTCGGCCGCCGGTTCGGTCTTCGGAAGTCGAAGAGGCGGAATGCCGTTCACGGGCACGCCGCCCCAGTCCACCTCGTCGAGCCGGATCGAGGTCTTGACGCCGGGCGTGAAGAACTGGCGGAAGCGAGGGTCGACGCGCGCGTAGAGCTCGGCCTTGAACTCGGCGTATCGCGCATGGGGCTCGGTCGGTCGGGCCCACATCCATTTGCGCCAGGCCCGCAGATCGTCGCCGAATCGCTTACCGGTCTGCTTCTGCAGGAAGTCGGTGAGCCGGCGACGCACCTCGCTACCGGCGGGTTGGCGGACCGCCGACGGCATGTCGCTGCCACGCAGCCCGCCCCCCCCGCCGCCATCGGGCTCTTCGGCGTCGAGCCCGGGCATGTCGTTGCTGGCGCGCGGCGCCCTGGGTGAGGGGAGGAACCTGGCGACGTCCACGATCAAGCCCGCGTAGTCGTCGCGCCAACGGGTCGCAATGGCGTCGAGCGCGGCGACCGAGGTCTTGCGATCGGACGCCCCCGCCGCGATGAACGCCTCCCACGGTGGCTCGGACCCTTCGGACACCGGCGGCTGCGCGGTGGCCGGCGCGGGCATGAACGCCGCTGCCAGCAGTACGGCCATCGTGCGGGCGTTCATTTCGTCCCCTCGAGGATCTCGGTGTCGGGGAAGAAGGAGTGCCACGAGAACCAGTACGACACGTGCGCCGGCACGCGCTCGAGCTTGCTGCCGATGAGACGTCCCATGATGGCGGTGCCCGCGTATCCGTCCCAGGAGCTCTGCGTGCCGGCATCCCGGACCAGGCGACGCGCGTCTCTCGTGGGCGCCGGCGCGAAGGCGTGGGTTCCCGCCAGATGGACGCGAGCCGTGGTGCCGTCCGGACTCAGTGCCAGGACGACCGGCGTGCCGCCAGCGTCCACGCCGATGACCGGAGTCGCTGCCAGTCGAGAGAGGTCGACGGCAAACGCTTTGCCGCCGAGCCTGAAGCCGACGACGCGGGCCTTGGCGTCGAGGGCGCCGACGCTGCGTGTTCTCCCGGTGACGCCGATGTCTCGCCCGTCGTGGTAGCGCGCGTATCGGTCCCCTGCGGCGCGCGCCCCGTTCGACAGCACCAGGGTGTCCGGGTGGAGCGCGCGCCACTCCTTCCAGCTCATCAGATCGGACGGCAGCTGCGTCAACTGAACGCCCTCGTGTGCGCCCCGGATGGCCTTCCCATCGGCCTGCGACCACCACGACTCGGTCTGCCGGTCGTACATCACGAGATTCTCACGCCACAGCATCCCGGAGACGCCGAAGCTCAGCACACGGTCGTTCACGCGTCGGGCATACACGATGCCCGTGTAGCAGAGCGGTCACCACGTGACGGCGAACGCCGTCCCTCCGATCTGGTCGTTGACGATCTCATGGCCGTTCAGCAGCCACGTCGGATACGCCCGTGCCTGCCCGTCCATCACGACCCCGACCACCGGCTCGTCCGCAGCGACGAACGTCGCCTGCCGGGCTGGAACGAATCGGGGATCGTCGATAGCCGGGATGGCGTCCTTGGGCAGGCCGCGGAGGACCGGGCTGCCGTCGATGATCGCCTGCGGCTGCCACTGCAGCTGTGCCGTGGAGGTCGTCGCGGACCAGGCGACGGCCGTGGCGGCGACGGCGAGCCCGGCCGAGCGACGGATAGGTGTGAGCATCGCCATGGTGTGCTTGGTCTCGCGCGAAGGGCAACCGTTACACCGATACCGGACAGAGGCGGGCCCGTTCAGTCCATGGGGGCGCTGGCCCCGGACCTGGCCTCGCGGGCGGCCTGCCGAAGCGTCGGATCGAGCGTCGTTGGCGGCCCGGTCTCCTCGCCGAGCAACCTCAGCACTTCAGTCGTGAGCCGCATCTGCCGCACGTACCGCCGGCAGGACGCGCACGCAACCAGGTGCGCCCAGTAGCGGAGGCGGTCGCTCCATCCCAGCTCGCCGTCGAGATGCTGTGTCGCCCGGGCGGCGATCTCCCTGCACGTGGACATGTGGTCGTGACCCCGCTCAGGGCGTTCGTCGGCCGACTTGCTCGGCCAGGGCGGCGCGCACCTTGGTGCGGCCGCGATGCAGCAGCACCCGCTGATTGGTCTCGCTGATGCCGAGGACGTTACAGGCCGCCGGCGCGTCGAGGCCCTCCAGATCGCGCAGGACGACCACCGCCCGTTGCCCGTCGGGCAGGGTGTCGATGGCGCGCGTCAGGGCGGCGCGAACCTCGCCGTTCAGGAGGAGGGCCTCGGGGTCGGACGACGCCCACGCCATGGGCGGCTCCGCCCATCGCCCGCGGTCGTCGAACCACGACGCCTCGCCATCGGCGCCCTCGTCGGGCGCCAACGCGCTCACCGGCACCATCCGCCCCTCGCGGACGGCATGCGTCCGCGCCCGGTTGGCCGCGATGTGGAAGAGCCACGTCTTCAGACTGGATCGCCGTTCGAAGCCGCGGAGCCCGCGCAGGACGGCCAGCCACGTCTCCTGGACGACGTCGTGCGCCTGCGCGTCGGTACGCACGTACAACCGGGCGACGCGGAAGAGGCGATGGTGGTACGTCGCGACCAGCTCTTCGAAGGCAGCCTCGTCGCCCGCGATGAGCGCATCGAGGTGGCGGTGCTCGGCCGAGTCCATTGGGAACCTGCCCGTCGGCTCGCCGCTGGGGCGGGCCGCAGGCCCTACGGGCGCCCGCTCCCGACGCGTCGAGCGATCAGATGATCCAGCGACCATGCGCCGCCGCCGCGAGTGAGCAGAAACAGCAGAATGGACGCCCACACGAGGTGTTCGGTCCAGGCGTTGGGGTAGACGAACGTCTGGATGACCACCAGCATGCCGAGGAACGGGAGGGTGGCCAGACGTGTGGCCAAGCCCAGGAAGAGCAGCGTCGAGAATGTCAGCTCGTTGAACGTGGCCAGCCGCGCCATCAGGGTAGGGTCGAAGACCGGGACCATGTACTCGTCGCGAAACAACAACAGCGTCATGTCCCACGACTGATACTTCAGCAGTCCCGCCTTGAAGAACACCGAACCGACACCGACGCGCATCAGCAGCTGCAGGAACGACAGCGGCACGCGGTCCAGCATGGCGAAGAGCGAGCTCAAAAGGGACGTCACGCGTGTGCTCCAGTCTGGGAGATCAGGGCGGTGAGCAGACGCTCGTCGATGAGCGCGAGGAGTGCCGCCCCTGGATCGAAGGTTGGCTCGACGTCGACAGCCGTCGCGGCGGCCGCGCCGAGCGAGGCACCGTCCTGAAGCGCCACGCGGAACGTGAACGTGGCGGCGTCCAGCCGCCCGACGTGGAACGCGCCGCGGGCGCCGCGGACCTCGAGGCGCACCTCCTCCTCGCGCAATCGCCACCGCTCCGCAGCGTCGGCGGTGAGGAACTGCCGCATCAGGCCGTCGAGGTCCCAGGCCGTGCGCAGGTAGTGCAGGCCGGGCTGCAGGCCGGCGGTCATCAGCGGCAGCGCCTCGACGTCCATGCCAGCCAAGGCGTCGCGCTCGAACGCCGGGTACGAGACCTCGACGGCCACGCGGCCCAGTAACCAGTCGAGGGTTGCAAAGTCCCGCAAGTAGCGCAACCGCGCAGTGTCGGGCCACGACGCCAGGAACGCCGGGAACGCCTCGCCGTACTCGGCGATACAGGGGGTCCCGGGCGGGGCGGCATGAACGAAGGCCCTCGCCGCGTTGTCGATCCGACGGCCGCCGATGAGCCATCCGGTGGCCGGGAAGCGCCCGACGATGGCCGACGTGAGACTGGCTTCGACGTGCCGCTGATGCACGGCAAAGCGCCGTTCGGGTCGCAGTCCACCCCTCAGCAGGCTGTCGAGCGCGGAGCCGTCGGAGACGAGCAAGGCGTCCCGTACGCGTTGCTGCAACTCAGCGAGCGGCATGCGCGACCCCGTACGCCGCGGCTCCGGCGATCGCGTCGGCGAGGTGAGCTTCGCCGAGCAGCGTCGCGAGCGGCGGGATGTCGTTGTCCCACTCGATGAGCGTGGGTCGCCGTCCGAATCGGGCGACCGCGTGCGCGTAGAGATCCCAGGCCGGCGCCGCGATTTGCGTCGAATGGGTGTCGACGAGCAACTCCTGACCGGGCGTCGCGGAGTCCTGCTCGCGGACGAATCCGCCGAGGTGGAACTCGGCGATGGCCTCGCCGGGCAACGCGTCGAGGTAGGCGAGCGGGTCGAAGCCCATGTTGCTGGAGCTGACGTAGATGTTGCTCACGTCGCAGAGCAGCCGGCAGTCGGTCCGATCGACCAGCGCCTGGAGGAACTGCACCTCGGTCATCGTCGAGCCCGTGAAGCCGACGTAGCTCGAGGGGTTCTCGAGCAGGAACGGCCGGCCGAGGCCGTCCTGCACCTCGAGCAACTGCCGGGTCACGAGATGGAGCGTCTCGAAGTCGTAGGGCAGTGGCAGAAGGTCGTTCAGGTACTCGGCGCCGTGCGTGGACCATGCGAGATGGCCGGACACGAGCACCGGGTCCAGGCGATCGACGAGTGCGCGGATACGCGCCAGGTGGCGGCGATCCACTCCCGTCGCGCTCCCGACCGAGAGGCCGACGGTGTGCACGGAGATCGGGTAGTGGCGCGCGAGCTCGGCGAGCAACTCGAGCGCGTGAGGATTGGCGAGGACGTTCTCCGGATGAACCTCCAGCCAGGCGGCGGGGGGGTGGGAGGCCACCGCCTCTTCGAGATGCGGCAGTCTCAGGCCGATTCCCGCCGAGAGCGGAGCGCAACGTGTCGATGGCATGACATGGCCTCCCGTGGTTCGGCTACTGCGGGGTCGTGCTGGCGCCGACGATGCGCTCGCAGTACCCCGCCGGCACGAACATCCACGCCTTCTTGTCGGCGTCGCGCCGCGACGTCCCACCGCACGAGTTGTTGCCGGTGGAGGCGCAGTCGTTCTTGCCGGCCTTGGCGATGCCGTAGCACTTCTCGGCCTTGAAGCTGGGCATCTCGGCCGGCTTCTGCGCCGAGAGCAGGGTCGGGACCGCGATCGCGGCGGCGAAGGCGGAGGCGGCCAGAATGCGAGTGTTCATGGGAACTCCTGTGCGATGACCGACGATTCGCTGCCGGGGACATCCCGGGAATCCGTCATCCAGGAGTGAGTGCGCCGAGGTCGCCAGACATTACGGTCTGCGCAGGTGTAATTTTTTGCGCGTGGGCGCCACTCACCTGTAACGCTGCTGAAAGTGCGCACGGCCCTCGGATGCTGAGTAACCCGACCTATGATTCACAGGTGGCCCACGAGGACGAGCCGGAGGTGTACGCACTCCGCGACAAGGACCCAGGCACCATCCGAGCCGTGGTCGACGCGCATGCACGACGCCTCTATCGGGCGGCCCGCGGACTCGGACTCGGCGAAAGCGACGCCCAAGACCTGGTCCAGGAGGTCTTCGTGACCTTCCTCGCGACCCTCGACCGTTTCGAGGGCCGCTCCAGCGTCGGCACCTGGTTGTTCGGCATCCTGCACCACAAGGCGCGCGAACACTGGCGAGCGCGGGGGCGCGAAGAACTCACCGCCGACGACAGCACGTTCGAGGCGCGCTTCGACCAGCATGGGGCCTGGCGCCAACCACCGCCCGAGGTCGACCGGCTGCTCGAGTCCCGCCAAGCCGAGGCATCGCTCCGGCGCTGCCTCGACGACCTGCCGTCACAGCAGCGGGAGGTCTTCCACTTTCGGTTGGTCGAAGAGTGGGGAGCCGCCGAGACAGCATCGGCGATCGGCTGCACGGTGAACCATGTGGGTGTGCTGCTGCACCGTGCCAGGCTCCGGTTGCGACAGTGCCTCGATGCGATGGGAGTCGGGCCGGGACGATGATGACCTGTAGGCAGGCGGCGATGTTGATGTCGACCGGGGAAGCGGAGTCAGCGTCCTGGCGCACGCGCCTGACGCTTTGGTTGCACGTGTCGATGTGCCGGCACTGTCGTGCGTTTAAGCGCCAGTTGGATCTGCTTGCGAGCGTGGGCCGAGCGTTGTCGACGTCCCACGGCAGCGAACCGCCGAGAGACTTCGAAGCCAAGCTGGCCGAGCGCCTGACCGCGAGCCGGAGTGGCGAAGGCGACGCCTGACCCACGACGCATGGCTGTAACGCCGTGCCGCACTCGGCGGACTGTTCGCCGTGGCTTCCATACCGCCCGCCCCGTGCAAGAGCCGACTCGATCGCTGCGCGACTGTGGTCGCTGACCAGGACACGCTCATCGCCCGGCTGCTCGACGGTGACGACGACGCTGCCGACTGCCTCGTGTCGACCTACCGCCCGCGTCTGAGCAGCGCTGTTCGCCGAATACTCGCGGCCGATGGGGACGTCGACGACGTGGTACAGGAGACCTTCTTCTACGCGCTTCGAGCCCTTCCGGGGTTTCGACGCGATTCGCAACTCGCCACGTGGCTGCTGCGCATCGCCATCAATCGCTCCCTCATGCGCCTGCGCACGCGCAGGCGGCGCTCAGAGGTCTCGCTCGAGGGCGCTCCGTCGCTACGGGATGCGCTGCCGTGGAAGGGGCATTCCCCTGAGTCGGCGGCCATCGACGCCGAGTCCTCGTCGAAACTGCGCCAAGCCATCGGTCGGCTGCCGGATCAGCAGCGTGCGGCTCTCGAGCACGTCTACCTGGACGAGGCGTCGGTCATAGACGCGGCAGCTGCAATCGGGGTGAGCAGGAACGCTCTAAAGCTTCGAGCGCATCGAGGCCGGAGGGCCCTGAGGACGATGCTGGCCGAGGTCGGCGTCACGTCCGGCGCCGCCCGTTGCTGAGCGACGTCGCTCGTTCTGCCGGACCGTTGGTCTGGTCGATCGCGTGTCATCGCGACCTCATCGTCAACGAGACTTGTTCCTCCGCGGTCAGGTGTGTCCATCGGACGGTCGTCATCCGGTGCGCCGGATGCTGCGCCCGTACGTCGAAGTGTCCGGGAGCCAGCGCCACGACTTCGAAGCAGCCCGCCGCATCGGTCACGACGACACGGACGTGGGCCCCGTCGCGCTCCTCCAGTGTCACGGTGGCGCCGACCACCGCGCGTCCGGAGGCGTCGAGCACCTGCCCGCGGGTAGCCGCCACCTCGGGTGTCTCGTGCCGGTCGGCGCCGGGCGTGCCGAGGAGAAGCAGGAGCAGCACTGACGGTGCCATGTGCTCGAGTCCCGCGAACAGCGAGATTCGTTACGCGTCCCGGGCTCCGGAAGGAAGCCGGTCGCGTAACGGCGCCTGGTCGTCGCGAGACGACATGACAGCGTGAGCACGACGCGGAACCGGGGCCTCGCCGAAGGGGCAGTGGCCGTACCAGCCGGGCTGTTCGCGCTGGCGGCGGGCTTTGCGCTCGCCAAGACGGGCCGAGATGCGGGGTTCCTCTCTGGCGGCGGCCTGTCGGCCCTCCCCGCCATGTACGTAACGGTCGCCCTTCTCAGCGTGCCGTTCGGGTTCGGTACGATCGGACTGATGCGTGGCGTCGGCGGGCGGCGCGCGCACGCGTGGATGAGCGCGGTCACTGCCGTCGCCCTGTGGGACCTGGCGATGCGCCCCCTCGTCGGCACGGGACTGCGCTCGCTGGCGGCCTACGTCGCCGTCCCGTTGGCGTTCGGAGTGCTGTTCTCGCTGACGTGGCTGGTCGTGCCGTCGAGCGTGCTGACGCGGGACGGGCAGCGGCATCCTCGGGCCTTCCTCCTGGCCGGCGCGGCGGCCCTGGCGGGTGGGGTCTGTGGCGGCGTTGTCGCAGCCTTGTTGGCGCCGGTCGGGTGGAACGGCCTCGTGTTCGCGGCGGCGGGAGTGCTCGTGGCGATCGGTGCGCGGCTTGTGGCCCGGGCGCCGTGCGTCATCGCGCCCGCGGCCGTGGCCACGCCGACCAAGGCCCCTGCAGCGGCGCGACCGTCGGGCCCCCGTGTCCTGCTGCTCGTTTCGGCGGCGGCGCTCACCGCCATGGTGGGAGTGTTCGTCGAGTATCGGTTCTACGCCGCCGTGGTCGAGGCGTCTCCCGCCGGCGACACAATCGCGCGCCTGGCGGCTCTGCACATCGGCGTCAATGCGGTCGCGCTGGTCGGCCTGCTGGTCACGCCGTGGCTTCAGCGGCACGCAGGAATCGGCGGCGCGCTGTCCGTCCTGCCCGCGGCGGTGGCCGCGGGCGCCACCGGCGTCTGGCTCGGCGGCCCTTGGACGTCGCCTGCGCTCCTACGTGCGACGGAAGGCGGACTCAAAGCGTCCGTTCACCGCGTCAGCTGGGAACAAGTGCAGCTCTGGCTGCCCTCGACCTCCCGTCCTCGCGTCAAGATGGTGCTCGACGGCATGACGACGCGCATGGCCGAGGGTGCCGCGGGGCTGTTGCTGTGGGGGCTGCTCAGCGCTGGCGTTACGCCACGCGCGGTCACGGGTGTCCTCGTTGTGCTGGCGGCGACCTGGCTGGCGGTCGTGGCAAGGGTGTGGGCCGCCACCGCGCATCTCCCCGCCGGCGAGGCGCACGATCAGGGTCGCCTTCCCGACTCTTGACCGCTGGTCGCGACCCTCGGCGAGGGTCACGTCCCGTAAAGCCGCCTACGGGCAGTCGCGACACAGACGGCGGTAGGCGCGGACCGCGATGAGCCCGACGACCAGCCACACCGCCACCACGCCCAGGTTCACTCTGGCAACCTCTTGCACGTCGAACTGCCAGCGTGTGGCGACCAGTGCCACGACGCCCGCCGCCACCAAGTCCCCCGACCGGACGACAAACGTATCGATTGCCTGTTTGGCGGCGTACTTCTCGTTACGGCTCGTCGGCAGCCACAGTAGTTGGCGGCCGGTGTTCATCAGCGAGTAGTCGGTCGCGTTCTCGAGCGTCTTGGCCCAGCGCAGGGCGGCAAAGGCGACCCCGGCGGCGACCAGTCCATAGACGCCGAGCGCGATGATGGGCAACGCCAGCACCACCCCGGCAGCGCCGGCGCGCTTGACGAGCCGGGAAGCGACGCCGATCTGGAGCACGACGGCGAGCGTGTTGACCCAGAAGAAATAGGAGCCGTAGAAGGCGCCGACGTACGCCGCCACCGTCCGAGCGTCCCCGCGCGCCACGGCGTCGGCGGCGCGATCGAGCACACTGCGGCTGATGATGTACTCGCCGAGCGTGTTGGCCACGTTCAGAAGCAGCAAGAACGCCGCGAGCCAGCGCAGGTACGGGGACGACCAAACCAGTGCGAATCCTCCCCGCGGCCGCGGCTCGTTGCTGGCTGCGACTGAAGGCGCCGGCGTGGCCGATAGCGACCGTTCGGTCAGCCAGTAGAACGCCAGGTGGACGACCACGACAGCCGCCGCCAGATGGAGCATCACCGGCATCGGGACGCCGGCCGAGAACAGCGACTGTGCCAGCAGCGCGCCCACCGGGCTGCCGACGGTGGCGCCGATGGCGATGACGGGGAACAGGCGCTCGCCGACATCGCGCGACAGCACGTCGGCGGCATACGACCAGAACTGGGCGATGGTCGCGAGGCTGAACAGCCCGACCCAGACATAGAAGGCGAACCCCAGGAACGCCACCGACGTGCCCAGGGCGATCGCGAAGAGCTCGATCTGCAGGGTGAAGAGCGCCAGCAGCCACGTGATCAGTGTGCGTCGCTGGACGCGTGCAGCCAGCCAGCTGTACGCCGGCACATAGGCGAGCAGGGCCACAGCCTGACCGGCCGCAGCGTAGGACTTCAGCTCCGCGCTGCCACTGGCGAGGACGAGCGGCTCCCGTACGGTCTTGAGGACGTAGTACGCCGTCAACAGGAGAAACAGACTGGCGAGCATGGACGCTACGAGGCCGAGTTCGCCTGGACGCACGTCACCGACAACAGCGCCGAGCAGTTGGCGCAGACGCTGCGCGTGTGTGTTCGCTCCCGTTGCGGGAAGGCGCGGAGCGTCCACCGTCAGTTCGACCGGCATGGTCCTTGGTCTCCGGCGCGAGCCGCACGTTACGGGTCAGCTCCCATGCGTCAGGCGGGGGGTGTCGAGGGCGCGGTCATCCGGCCGTGGACGGCGGCGCGCACCGCCGTCCTGGCACGATGCAGAAGCACTCGCTGATGGACGGCAGAGACACCCAGGACCGTGCACACATCGGCGCTGTCGAGACCCTCGATGTCGCGCATCGTGAGCACAACGCGCTGAGCGGCCGGCAGCTGCTCGACGGCCGCGGCAACGAGCGCGACGAGCTCGGCCTGCAGCGTGAGCTGTTCAGCGCTCGGAACGGGCCACGCGGCGACGGGTTCAGCCCAGGCGCCCGCCATCGTGAAAGGCCCATCGACGTCCCACTCCAGGCCGTCCTCGCCCTGGAACGACGAGAAGGGAACCTGGCGTCGATCGCGGAGTGCTCGCGACGTCGCCCGGTTCACCACGATGCGGAAGAGCCACGTCTTGAACGACGAGCGTCCTTCGAACCGGTGCAGGCCGCGTATCACCGCCAACCACACGTCCTGCACGACCTCCTCCGCCGCGTGTTCTGTGCGCACCCAGGTGCGCGCCACACGTGTCATCGAACGCTGGTAGCGCCCGACGACGGCGGCGAAGGCGTCCGCGTCGCCCGCCCGCAGACGAGAGACGAGGGTGGCGTCGGGAGGAAGCGCCCCCTCGCCACCACTCGGTGGCGAGGGGGCGTCGACACGTGCCGCGACGGATGCGGTGAGAGCCGCGTCGTAGGTCGCTTCCACAGCGGCCTCGGCTCAGCGCCCCGCGGCCGCCAGCGCCCGGAGGTCGTCGGCGGTCACCGGCGTCCCGCCCACGCCCCACGACCCGGGCGCGACGTCCTCGATCGTGACCCACGTCACCTGACGGAGGCCTTCACCTTCGACCGACACGACAGCGTCGGTCACCTTGCGGATGATGTCGAGCTTCTGCTCAGGCGTGAGGTAGCCGCCGACGCCTGTGATCTGTACGAGTGGCATGACTGTGTCCTTTCGTGAGCGAACGATGGATTACGCGACGCGCTCCCACGCAGCGCCGCCGAAGGCCGTGTCGAGTGGCGTACCCGCGAGGTGGTTGGTGTAGTTCGACATCGTCTTGATGCCGACTCCGAGGACGACTTCGAGTACCTGCTGGGCGCCGTAGCCGGCCGCCGTGAACGTCGCGAGGGCGCCCTCGCCGGGCCATCCGCGCGAGGCCACGACCGCCGTCGTGAACTGCCGCAGCGCCTCGAGCCGCGCGTCGGTGAGCGGCTGACCGGCACGGAGCGCCTCGAGCACCGTCGCCGGTACCTTCTGCATGCCGGCGATCACGGTGTGGGCAGCCATGCAATACGCGCAGCCGTTCTCATAGCTCACCGTGAGCAGGACGAGCTGGCGCTCGGTGGGCGTGAGCGACGACTCGTCGAAGAGCCGCGAGAGTGCGAGGTACCCCTTGAGGAGCGCCGGCGCCTCGGCCATCGTGCCGAGCAGGTTCGGTACGAACCCGAACGCCTTCTCGGCGCCAGTCAGGGTCTCTTGTGCCGCTGGTGCGGCGGTGCTGATGGTGTGGACGGGAAAGGTCATGTGGTATCTCCTGTGAACATGGGGTATGGAACGAACGGTTCAAATAAGGACGCAGGGGAGCGTCGAGCGCGCGAGACTCCACCCGGATCAGCCGATGAAAGAGGCGACGGCGACCACCGCAAGCGCGGCTACCGAGGCCATGAGGGCGAGGACCGGGAGACCGCGTCGCGCCGGCGGAAGGAACGTGAAGAAGTCTGCGAGGGTCATCATGAGCGCCATCGGGGGCGCGACGCGCCAGGTGTCGCGGCTGGCACCGTGCCCAGCGGCGCGGATGGCCCGGCTCATGAAGCCGACGGTGCGAAGCACCGCCTGCGGGGTCCGCGTCACCGTGGTGCGGGTTAGAGGCTGCCCGGTGGTGACGGCCTCGAGCGCCAGGTCCAGTGCTTCGACCTGATTGGCCCACTGCACGCGGAGCAGGATGCGCGACTGCGCATCCAGCAGGAATGCGCTGCTCGGCCGGGCGCCGAGCCGCTGGTGCAGGGTGCCCTCGAGGTCGTCCACCGCGACCTCGAACGGAAGGCGATGATGCCGTCGAAGATCGAGCGCGTGACGCAGCTTCTCGGCGGCCGACCGCGGCTGCGGGATGAATGCGCCTGGATGCGCCTCGCGCACCTGAACCATCACGAAGCGGACCGCCGCACCGAATTTGTCGTGCAGCGCCTTCAGCCCCTCCGCCGCGCTCTCGGTAACGGGACACGTGCGAGACCCGAAGACGAGGAGCAGCGGCCGCCCGTCACGCGCGGCATCTTCGGACGACACTGTTCCCCCGTCGACCGTCTCGAGCCGGAATGGCCCCGCCGCGTCGCCCGGCCCTGCTTCTCCGGCGCCGACGTACATGTCGTGAAGGATGTCAGTGAGTCGAGGGTGGTCAAAACGGTAGTTGGAGGGCGTAGACGCCTGAGACAGTGCGAGTGAAGTCATCGGCTTTACCTTCTGTCCGTGAGTGGAACGATCATTCCAACTAAGGTCAAAAAAAAGAGCGGCGGTTCAGGACAGGCGTCGAATCACGTCACGAATGACGCCGTCGATCAGGGCTCGGTCGGGCCGGCTTCGCACGAGCACCAGCATCCCCAGCATTGATGCCAGCAGGCCTCGCGCGGTGTCGCGCGCATCGAGGGCCGTTGCGACATCTCCTCGAGCCTGACCCTGGCGGACCATCCGCTCGAAGAACGCCTCGACCTCGAGCTGCGCCTTGGCCACGATCGCGCCAGCCTCGCGATCCTTGGCCGCCAACTCCAGCGCCGTGTTGGTCAAGAAACATCCGTCCGTCGGCGAGCTCTTGTCGGTGTCAACGCCCTTGGCGAAGGCCACGAACAGCCGGCGAATAGCCTCGAGCGGCGCGAACGTCGCCTCGAGCTCCGCCAGCATGCGGCGGCGCCGCTGTTCGTCGTACATCCGCAGTGACGCGAGGAACAGGGCGTGCTTGTCGCCGTACGTCGCGTAGAGACTGGCACGGTTGACGCCCGTGCGTCTCACGAGGTCCTGAATCGACGTCGCCTCGTAACCTCGCGCCCAGAACGTGTGCATCGCCCGCTCCAGGACGGCATCCTTATCGAACTGCTTCTCCCAAGGCACTCGCACGCCCTCCCTGCTTGCCGCCGTCGTTGCTTCCAGGACCATACCAGAGTCTGGAACGAGCGGTCAAGACTGTAATCAGTCGCGGCCTCTACAAGGCGAGAGTGACGTCTGGCGTGCGGGACCAAGAGACGCAGGTACACATCAGGTTTCGGCGCTGCTCTGGTGTGAGGCACACGTCGCGATGGTCGATGTCGCCCCCCTCGACCGAGACGATGCACGCCCCACACTCGCCGCGGCGACAGTCGGCGCCGACGAAGACGCCGTGCGCGAGCAGCGCGTCGAGGATCGACGCGGACGGCGGGGCGACGAGCGTCGTCCCCGACTGTGACAGGCGAATGGACAAGGTGCCGTCTTGCGGGCGGGCGCCTGGTCCGAACGTCTCCACGCGGAGTCGGCCCGCCGGCCAGTCGAGGTCGCGACTGACGTGACGGAGGTCGTCGAGTAACGTCACGGGGCCGCACCCGTAGACCGCGGTGGTCGCGTCGAGCGACGCAAGAAGTGTCGGCAGCCCAAGCGAACGTCGAGCGCCAGGCCCGGCATGTAGCGACACGTGCCCGCCAAAGGCGTCCGTTGGCAGCGCGCGCGCCTGCGAGCGGACCACGTAGTGCACATGGAAGGTCTGGCCGACTGACGCCAGCGTCTCGGTCATCGTGTAGAACGGGGTGAGGCCGATCCCGCCACCGATGAACACGTGATGCCGCGCCTGCCGGTCGAGTGCGAATCCGTTGACCGGCTCCGACACATCCAGCGTGTCTCCCACTGTCAGCTGATTGTGAACGAACGCCGAGCCGCCTCGTCCGGGCCGGGCTCGGAGCACCATGACCTCGTATGCGGATCGATCGGAAGGCGACGAGGTCAGAGAGTACCGGCGTCGGAAGCCCGCGAACGACAACTCGACGTGCGCGCCAGCCTCGAAATCCGGCAGTGTCACTCCAGCGTCGTCGACGAGTCGAAGCCGGACGACGTCCTCAGCGATGACCGAAAGTCCCGCGACCGTCAGCGTCATGTCGGATCTCACGGATTGAAGGGCGACGGCTCAACGAGCACCCAGTCGAACGTGGAGGGTAGGGGCGTCTCCGTCCATGCGTGCCACCGAAACGACCACCACCGCGCGCCGTGGGCAGCGTCGCTTCGCGCCGCGTCGAGGAACTCAAGCGATGTCGTTCCAGACAGCTGCAGTTGGCGGCGTCGCTCGAAGTCGAGGAAGGTCAGACCCGCGGCCGCGTGGACGCTGAGGTTGCCGAGCGTCTGGAACATCGAATTGCCGGCATAGTCAGGAATCCTGAGCTGACCGTCGCTCACGTCGACGAAGCCCGGCGATCCGCCCCGGTGTGACACATCGGCGCGACCGTCGAGTCTCGTACTGGCGACGAAGAACGTGTCGGCGCGCGCGATCAAGGCCCGATGGTCGTCGGTGATCTCGGTCCCCGAACGAAGAGGGGCGGGGAGCTCGCGTCGCATCGCGTGATCGGGGGCCCGACGCTGGATGTATTTGGGGCAGTTCGCGAAAGCCTCGTCGACGGCCATCTGCAGGCCGTCAGGGCTGCTCGTCGTCACCCGGCCGTTGATTCGCAGTCGGCGCCGCGTCGAGAACTCCAGGAAGAGCATGCCGACCTGTACGCCAGCCCCAGGGCGGGTCGCTCGCCGTGTCGCCTCGTCGATGGCGTCCTGAAGAGTGAGGGCAATGCTGCGCCCGTCGCTCGCGGGGCTGGCAAAGCCCGCGGCGGCGGCGACGAACGACGCACGCACGGTGCCATCGGGTGTCTGCCACCCGAGGACGCAGTGTGACTGTTGACGCAGGAAGGTGTGGGCGACGAGCGGAATGGTCCCGCTGATGGAGCGGCTGTTGAGCAACGCTCGATCGCGCTCTCCGGTCCACTCCTGCACGTGTCGCTCACCCTCGTGGAAGATGTCGTCCACGGAATCCCCCTTGTTGAGCACCCGGCGCGCCCGTGCGCGCCGGGTGGAAGCGGGCCGCTGCCGATCAGAACGTCAGAAGGCGGTACCCCGCGTCGAGGTACTTGGACAGGTCGAGGATGCCGCCCGTTCCGGGAATCGCCTTTTCACGCACGAGTCGGGCGCCGGCGGATTCGACCGCCTGTGTCGCTCCGAAGACATCGGCGCAGCCGCCGCAGACGCCCGCCATGGAGCCCTTCACGGCGTTGTACAGCGCGTGGGCGGGATGGTCGGGTTTGGCGAGCTCTGACGCCCAACGAACGCCGGCGCCCTGGAAGATCAGCGCCACGTCCTGACCTTTCTCCTGCAGTTCGAGGGTGACGAACATCGCGTTGAACGCCCGTCCCAGGGCCTCCTCTGAATTCGACTTCGGGTCTGAAAAGAGCACGATCGCGGTCTTCGACATGGAGGTCTCCTTGAATGCGACGAATGGACGTACGGCGTAAAGGGTGGGCAGGCGCTACGGCAAGCCGGCATCCTCGTGGACGTAGCGGACCACGACCGGCGGCGAGCGGCGCCGCAATACGCGTGGACTCGTCAGCACGAGCCAGCCGCGCCTGGCATCTTCCGACGCGGGGTCCGGCGCGGGCGTCACCATCCCGCCAAGGGCGGCGAGCCTGATGGCGTATGCACACATCACGCAAGGCGCCACGCTCGTGTAGAGAACGCAGTCGCGCAGGCGCGTCGTCGCCAGTGTGCGGCCGGCCCTTCGGAGGGCGACCACCTCCGCGTGCGCCGAGACATCGAACGTCGCAAGGACACTCTCGACGCCTTCGGCTATGATGCTGCCAGCCTGGACGACCACGGCACCGACGGCGGCATCGCCGGAGGCCCGTGCCTGGCGAGCCAAGTCCCGGCAACGCGACATGTAGAAGGCGTGCGGCAGGTCGAGGAGGGGCACCATCGATCTATCCTCGCGTGGCCCTGGCATGAGTGTCCGCGCCATGGCTGGGAGTACTGTTCTTCTACCGGAGCGAGGCGAGGGTCTTGGTGGCCTGCGCGGTGCTCCAGACGTCGCTGGCCGTCATCCGGAAGTTCACGTATGCGGCTTCGTACCCGTCGAAGCCGGGCAGCTTGGCGGCCGCCGTGGCGTCGGCCGCCACTGCCACCTCGAAGCCCTGCTCGAGAAGCTCGCGGAGGTGCGACTCCGTGCACAGGTTCGCTGACATGCCCCCGAGAATCACCTGGCTGATGCCGGCCTTCCGCAGTTGCAGGACGAGGTCGTTGGTTTCAGGGCCGAAGACCTTGTGGGGGCTCGTGATGACGGTCTTTCCGTCTTCGAGCAGGGGCTTGTAGCGAGCGAGCCAGTCCGCGCCAGAGCCCTCGAAGCCGTCGGTCACCAGGGCGCCCTTGCGGTCGAACATGCCGATGTTGTGCATCAGCACTTCGAGCGCGCCGCTGAACTTCCACTGGTGATCCTGCGGGTAGTAGTAGTGCGGGCTGACGAACACCGGGACGTTCGCCGCTTTCGCCGACTTCAGCAGCGCTTCGATGTTTTCGACGGTGTGGTTCTCCTGCACGCTCTGGCCGACGACGCCCCACGCGACACCCTTCGGGCTCAGGAAGTCGTTCTGAGGGTCGGTGATGACGACGCCGACGCGGCCCTTCTCGACGGCCAGACCCGGGCGCGGAATCGGGGCGTCGGCGCGGGCGCCGGCGAAGTGCGGCAGGGGCGGCGGGGCCGCATTCTGAGACGCCGACGGCGCGGCGAAGGTGACAGCGACGATGACGAGCGCCAGGAACGAAACGGTCCAACGAGTGATGACACGCATGATGTCTGCTCCAGAAAATCGTGTGGATGAGGAAGGCCGCGGCCGCTACGCGCAGGAACTGGCCGGCTTGCTGTAGCCGTTGCCCAGCGTGACTTCGGGGAAGTCGATCGGCGTGCCGGCGATGTGGTTGACGTAGTTGCTGAAGATGTTGACGGCGACGTTGGCGATCGTCTCGATGACGTCGCCATCGGTCAGGCCGGCCGCGCGTGCCGCTTCGAACTCGCCATGGCCCAACTCACCGCGACACACCACGATGGCGCGAGCGAGCTTCAGGATCGCGTCGGTGCGCGGCGTGCTCGCCACGGCGTGCCGGGCGTCGGCGATGGCCTGTTCGGTGAGGCCGAGCCGCGCGCCGATGAACGTGTGCGCGCTCAGGCAGTAGCCGCAGTGATTCGTCTCGGCCACCGTCAGGGCGATCTGCTCGCGAAGCCGCCCGTCGAAGCTTCCCGATGCGAGCGCGCCGGAGAGGTTCAGATAGCCACTCAGGGCGGCGGGTGCAGTGCCCAGCACGCGGAAGAGATTCGGGACGGCGCCCAGTTTGGCCTGTACGCCGTCGAAGAGGGGCTTGACCGCACCGGTCGCGATCGTTGGTTCCAGGGGTGCAATACGTTCCATGCGATTGGTCTCCTTGTGAGGCAGTTGCCTGTCTGCCTCATCGGGAGGGCATGGCCCGTACCGAAGCTGGACTACACGTTTAAGTCTTTGAATATCAACTCTTTAACGAACAAACGCGCTCGTGCTGATTGGTGACGACATGTCGTGAATGACGATAATTCGAAATCAAAAGACGAAATGTCGTAAGTTCTGTGCGTGAACCCCACCCTCTTTCCGACGTTGATGGTCGAGACAGCCGCGCAGCGGGGCCTCGACCAGGTGCTCCGCACGCTGGTGCAGGGCCTGGCGCGATGCCCTAACGTCGTGCTGGCCCGCATCTGGCTGGTGCTGCGTCGTGACGAGTGTCCGACCTGCGTGGCCGCCGCTCCGGAGACCGGACGCGCCCTCCATCTCGTGGCCAGCGCCGGGAATTCGTCGGACGCGCGCCGTGACTACGGGCGCACCGCCGGGGCCTTCCACGAGTTCGCGCTGGGCGCGCGGAAGATTGGGACGGTCGCGATGACCGGCGAAGCGCTGCTGGCCACTGATGCGCCCGGGGGGCAGCAGTGGGCGGCGGAGCCCGAGTGGGCGCGCGCCGAAGGGGTGAGGACGCTGGCGGCCCAACCCCTCATCTTCGGCGGAGAGGTGCTCGGCGTACTAGCACTGTTCGATCGCGCGGCGCTCGATCACCACGCGCTCGAGTGGCTGCGGATCTTCGCGGACTACGCCGCCGTGAGCATCGCCAACTCGCGCGCACTCGAAGAGATCGAAGGACTCAAGAGGCGGCTCGAGGACGAGAACTCGTACCTCAAGGCGGAAGTCAGCGACGCGCTCGGTATGGGCGGCATCATTGGCCAGAGCCCGTCCCTGCAGAAGGTCCTGCGGCAGGTGCAGCTGGTGGCCACGACCGACGCCGCGGTGTTGATCGAAGGCGAGAGCGGTACCGGCAAGGAACTGGTGGCGCGCGCCATTCACGATGCCAGCGGTCGGCGTGACCGCGCGCTCATCAAGGTCAACTGCAGCGCGATACCCGACACGCTCTTCGAGAGCGAATTCTTCGGCCACGTGCGCGGTGCCTTCACGGGGGCAGCGCACGACCGCCCGGGTCGATTCGAACTGGCGCACGGCGGCACGTTGTTCCTGGACGAGATCGGCGAGGTGCCGCTGGCCTTGCAGCCGAAGCTGCTGCGCGTGCTGCAGGAGCACGAGCTTGAACGCGTCGGAGACACGCGCACGCGCCGCGTGGACGTGAGAGTGATCGCCGCGACGAACCGCGACCTGAAGCAGGAGGTCGACGCCGGTCGCTTCCGGCAGGATCTTTTCTATCGACTCAGCGTGTTTCCCATCGGCGTCCCGCCGCTGCGCGAGCGGCGCGAAGACGTGCCCCTCCTCGTCCAGCACTTCGCGGCGCTGGCCGCCAAGCGTCTGCGCCGACCGGCGCCGCGCATTCGACCGGCGGATCTGGCGCGCCTGGCGGCACTCGACTGGCCCGGGAACATCCGCGAACTGCAGAACTTCGTCGAGCGCGCGATCATCGTCTCGCAGACCGGTCCGCTGCGGCTGGCGCCCGAGCCCGCGCCGCCGTCGCCGCCGCCCGTCGGGGTGACGCACCCACCGCTATCCGCGCCGACGCAGGAGCCACTGACTCGGGCCGACCTGCGCCAACTCGAGCGCGACAGTATTCTTCGCGCGTTGGAGCGCACGGGGGGCAAGGTCTCCGGCGCCGACGGCGCCGCGGAACTTCTCGGCGTACGCCCCACCACGCTGGCATCGCGGATTGCCGCCCTCGGACTACGCGACGTCGTGGCCCGAACCCGCCGGGGCGGCACGATGGGGAACCGTCGGCCGTCTCCCGAGTCCCGATAGCGGCGGCGGTGTAACGCGGCGCTGCCGCGGCCCGTAGAAGGGACAGGGAGGATGACGCCGGATCAGGAACGAGCCCTCGCAGTGCTGATGGCTCGTGCCCAGGAGGCCGATCGCGAGGCATTCGAGCTCCTGCTGGCGGAGCTGTCGGTATTGGTGCGTCAATTCGTGCGCCGGCGCGTGGGTGACGTGGCGTGGGCGGGCGACGTGGAGCAAGAGATCCTCTGGTCGGTGTATCGCGGGCGCCACACCTGGAACCCGTCCCGGCCGTTCATGCCGTGGCTGTATGCGGTGGCCCAGAGCCGCCTCGTCGACGCGATTCGGCGTGAACGCCGTCTGGCGTCCCGGGAGGTGCAGGACGAGCGGCTGGTCGAGCAGGCGGTCGCGCAGCCAGCGGCAACACCGCTCGGCGCTCCTGGTGAGGTGCGCGAAGCGGTGAACAGTCTGCCGGCCACCCAGCGCCGGGTACTCGAGCTCCTGAAGTTCGAAGAACGAACGGTCAAAGAGGTAGCGATGCAACTGGATCTGAGCCCCGGCAACGTCCGGGTCATCGCGCATCGGGCGCTCAAGGCGCTGCGGCGCCTTCTGGAGCGACAGTGAGCGGCCGGTTGTCCTCCATGGAGGTGATGCGCGCACCGCTGGAGCGGGTGACGCCACTCGCCGTGCCGGGAGTCCGCGCGACGCGCTGGGGAGCGGTGACGCTGGTTGCCGTGGCGGCCGTCGTGATCGTCGGTGTTCGCCGGGACTGGGCCGAGGCGCTCTGGTCGGGACCGGCGTGGCTGCACTCGATGCTGCTTGCGGTCACTGCCGCGTGTGGCGCGTGGGCGGCATTGCGACTCGCCGTTCCTGGCGAGGCCAGACCGGGCGTCGTGGCATGGCCACTGGCGCTGGCCGGCGCGTGGGTGGCGAGCGTCGTCGGCGAGTTGGCAACCGGGGCGGTTGCGTTCGACATGGCGGCCGCCGGCCTCGGGTGGCGGTGCATCGTTCGCGCGGCCGTTGGCGCCTCGATTCCTGGAAGCGTCCTGTTCATGCTCGTTCAGCGCGCCTACCCCCTGAACGCGAGACCGACGGCCGTCGCGCTGGCCACCTCCACGGTCGCCGTGGGCGAGCTGGCCGCGGAGTGGATGTGCCCCAACATGCGCGTGATGCACCTGCTGGCCTGGCACGTGGCGCCGCTGCTCGCAGTGATTGCACTCGCCGCCATCGCGCCGCGGCTCGCCGTCGGCAGCGACGGCACCTGGCGACGGCCTCGCCCGGCCGGCGAGGCGTCGCGATGACCCCGATGTCGCCGCGATGGGCATGCGCGCTGTTGTTCGTGGCCGTCACGGCCGTCGATAGCGCCGCGCAGCTGCGTCGGCCGAGAGCCGAAGTCGTCACCCTGGCCGAGACGGACGTCGTGCGGCCCGGCAGTAGCGTGCGGCTCGCAGTTCGCGTGACGCTGCCCGAGGGGCTGCACGTGCAATCCGATGCCCCCAAAGACCCGTCGCTCATCCCGACCGTGCTCACGCTGGAGCCACCGGCCGGCGTCGCCGTGACGGAGATCGTGTTCCCCGAGGCGACTGACTTCGCTGTGGCTGGTATCGACGAACCGCTGAAGGTCTTCGAGCACGAGTTCTACATCGGGATACAGGTCGCGGTGGCCTCGACCGTGCCGGACGGTCAGCTCGCGCTCCCGGCCACGCTCCGCTATCAGGCCTGCAACGACCAGCTCTGCTTCGCGCCGGCCACGGCCGAGGCGCCGTGGCACTTGACGGTGGCGGCGAGCCAGCGTCCCGAGACGACCCACGCCGAGGTGTTCGCCGCCCTTCCGTTCGGAACCGGTAAGGCCCCGGCAGCACCGGCTTCGGGCGCCGCCTCGGCTGTGCCAGGCGCCAGGGAGGGGGACCGGGCGGCCGGCGCTCGGCTGCTCGACGGCTTCGCGATCCAGGCGACCGCCGGCGGCTACCTGGCGACCTCCGACTTCCTCGACTTCGTCCGCGATGCCGAGAGTGGTACGCGGCAGCAGGGCATGTTCGAGGGGCGCGGGCCACTCGCCATCCTCTTGCTCGTCCTCATCGGCGGGCTAGCTCTCAATCTGACGCCGTGCGTCCTGCCGATGATCCCGATCAACCTGGCGATCATCGGTGCCGGCGCGCAAGCCGGCTCGCGCCAGCGCGGGTTCCTGCTCGGCGCCACCTACGGGTCGGCGATGGCCGTCGTCTACGGTGTGCTCGGCCTCGTCGTGATCCTCACGGCCAGCACGTTCGGCATCATCAACGCGTCGCCCTGGTTCAACCTGGTGATCGCCGCGATCTTCGTCGTCCTCGCGCTGGCGATGTTCGACGTGATCGTCATCGACTTCTCGAGTCTGGGCGGCCGTTTCCGGCCGGGCGCCGGCCGTGGTTCGTTCGCGCTCGCCTTCACGATGGGCACCGTCGCAGCGCTCCTCGCCGGTGCGTGCGTTGCACCTGTCGTCATCCAGGTCGTGCTCTTTGCGAGCAATCTCCATGCAGCGGGCAACGCGTCGGCTCTGGCCTTACCGTTCGTGCTGGGCGTCGGCATGGCCATTCCGTGGCCCATTGCCGGTGCCGGTCTCTCGGCGCTTCCGAAGCCTGGCCCATGGATGACGCGTGTGAAGCACGCGTTCGGTGTGCTCATTCTCGGCACGTCGGTGTACTACGGCTATCTGGCCTACGAACTCTTCGCCAACCGAATGGTGGACCCGGACGCCGTCTCGACCAGCGTCGAGGACATGCTGAAGAGCGGCTGGAACGCCGATCTCGCCGAAGGGCTCTCGCGGGCGGCGCAGGACGGCAGGCCCGTGCTCATCGATCTGTGGGCGACGTGGTGCAAGAACTGCCTCACGATGGACAAGACCACCTTCGCCGATCCGGCGGTGACCGGCGTGCTCAGCCGCTACGTGAAGATCAAGTTTCAGGCCGAAGATCCCGACGAGGCGGTCACCAAGGCGGTGATGCAGCGCTTCGGGGCCGTCGGGTTACCGACCTATGTAATCCTCAAGCCGAAGTCGACGGCCGGCAATTGATTCGACAAGAGAGGGCGTCATGCGATTCATCTCCACTCTGCTGCTCCTGGGCCTGATCGCCTCGCCGGCGGTGGCGCAGCGCACGCCACCGGCGGTCATCGCCGAGACCCGCGCGGCCATCGCCGCCGGCGACTTCGTCAAGGCCGAGGGCGCCGTGGCGGCGGATCGCAAGGCCCGAGGCGTGACACCCGAGAACCTCGAGGCGCAATCGTGGCTTGGCCGTGGCGCGCTCGCTGCCAGGCAATACGACAAGGCGGAGCAGTATGCAGAGGCCACCTACGGCCTGGCCACGGCGGAGCTGAAGAAGCGGCCGATGGACCAGGAGCCGCGACTGCCCATCGCCATCGGCGCGGCGATCGAGGTGCTGGGGCAGGTCGGTGCGGCGCGCGGCGAGCGCGCGGACGCCGTGCGCTTCCTGAAGGGTGAGCTGGGGAAGTACCAGAACACCTCTCTTTACAAGCGGATTCAGAAGAACATCAACCTGATCAGTCTGGACGGGCAGACCGCGATGCCCCTCGACGCCGCGGAGTTCGTTGGCGCCAAGCCCCCGTCGCTGGGCAGCCTCAAGGGCAAAGTGGTGCTGCTGTTCTTCTGGGCGCATTGGTGTCCCGACTGCAAGACCATGGGACCGGTGCTCGAGCGCCTGCTCGCGAAGTATGGGCCTCAGGGGTTCACGGTCGTAGCGCCGACGCAACGGTACGGCTACGTCGCCGGCGGCAAGAGCGCGCCGGCGGCGGCCGAGATGGCGTACATCGAGGAGGTACGCGATCGGTCCTATCCGTGGATGGCGGCGCAGCCGGTGCCGGTGAGCGAAAAGACCCACAAGGACTACGGCGTGAGCACGACCCCGACCGTTGTCCTGGTCGACCGCGACGGCCTCATCCGCCTGTACAACCCTGGGCAGATGAAGGAGGAGGCCATCGAACCGCTCGTCCGCGCACTGGTGGAGCGAGGCGCGTCCAGGTCGAATCCCTGACCGGGCTCGTTTCGGGGGCCCGCCAGTGCAATCGCCACTGATGGTCTTGACCCGTGCGGGCTGCACGAGAACGCCGTTGTTGAAGGCCCGGCTGGCCGAGGCGCTTCAACGTCTGGGCGCCGTCGCGGCAGTGGACGTCCTCGATCTGGACGGCCTGCCGGCGGCCGACGCCCGAGGTGGATACGGGACGCCGACCATCCTGGTGGCGGGACGCGACCTCTTCGATCTCCCGGCGCCGACATGGCCGTGGCCGAGCCCGAGCTGACGCCTGTACCCGGGCGGAGTTCCGCCCGTTGACGGCATCGTTCGCGCCCTGATCGAGAAGCTCCGCGACCTGTGAGCGAGCGTCGGACGCCGGTCGGGCGCCCGTGAACACCGCCCGACTCGCGCGCGACTGTGGTCCAGCTCACAGTCCCGACACGGCGCGACGGACGTCTGGTCGCCCACCGCCAGTCACCCGTGGCACCATGCCGTGTGCACGCCTCATCCCGCCGTCGATTCGGAGTCCAACTCTGTGCGCTCGTGGCCGGCGCCGCCCTGGGCGGCTGCCGCACCGGCGGCACGGCCGCGGGAGGCGACCGCATCGACGCGGCCGGACTGATGCGCGGCGCCTGGGACGCCGTGGTCGCCCAGGCACGGGGCACAGTGGTGACGTGGCGAATGTGGCGCGGCGACTCAGCGATCAATCGCTACGTCGACGAGTGGCTCGCACCGCGGCTGCGTGACCTACACGGCGTGGACGTCCGCGCCGTCGAAGGGCAGGGTGCGGAGCTCGTGAACACCCTCGTGACCGAGCGCGATGCCGGGGGCGGCGGCGACGGCACGGCCAGCCTGGTGTGGATCAACGGCGAGACGTTCTCGCAGATGCAGGCCGAGCACCTGCTCGCGGGACCGTGGGCAGAGCGGCTGCCGAATGCCGCCCTCGTCGATGCGGCCTCGCCGATCATCAGCCGCGACTTCGAGCAACCCACCGCCGGATTCGAGTCGCCCTGGGGCACCGTGCAGTTCGCTCTCATCTACGACCCGGCGCGAACCGCGGAGCCGCCGCGGACGATTCCCGCCCTCGGCGACTGGATCCGACGGCACCCCGGTCGCTTCACGCATGACCAGCAGTTCACGGGGGTGACGTTCCTCAAGACGCTGATGTACGGTCTCGGCGGCGGTGTCCAGGCGTTCCAGGGCGGGTTCGACGAGGGCCGCTACCTGCGAGGCCGGGACCGCCTGTTCGAGTGGCTGCGCGACGTCCGAGACTCGTTCTGGCGAGGCGGAACCACCTACCCGCCCGACGTGGCCGCCATGCACCGGCTCTTCACCAATCACGAGATCGACTTCACGATGTCGAACAACCAGAACGAGGTGGTGACGAAGGTGCGTCAGGGGATTCTGCCCGAGGGTGCCCGGGCGCTGCTCCTCGACGAGGGGACGATTGCCAACGCCCACTACGTCGGCGTTCCCTTCAACGCCCCCAACCCCGCCGGCGCCCTGGTGATCGCGAACGCTCTGCTGTCGCCGGAGGCGCAACTCGAGAAACAGCGCGGCGACGTGTGGGGCGACGGCACGGTGCTCGACGTCCCGCGACTCCCGGCGCCGTGGCCCGAGCGGTTCGCCGCTGTGGCCCGCGATGCCGCAGCGCTTCCCTACGACGAGCTGGCGTCGAAGGCGCGTCCCGAAGTGCACCCGCTGTACCATGCCCGCTTGCTCGACGACTGGCGACAGATGATCCGTCAAGGGCGGTGATGGACGGACCGGCGGTGCGCCCCGTGACGACTCCGGTCGTGGCGACGGCTGGCGGTCGACTCGGACCCGTATACGCCGGGCTGCTGCTCGCGGCTCCCGTCGCCGTCGGCGCGATCTACTCGCTGATGGGGGCGATCGGACTGGCGGGTCCAGGCGCCTCCGGCCTGACGGCGCGGCCGCTTCTCGCCGTGGTCGGCGACGCGCAGACGTGGCGCAGTCTCGGCTGGACCCTGGCCACGGCGATGGTCGCCACGGCGATGGCGCTGGTGGTCGCGTGCGCCACCGCGCTGTGGCTGCGGGCCCGGCCCTGGTGGCTGCGCCTCGCCACCCTTCCCATGGCCGTGCCGCACGTGGCCGCAGCCCTCGCGGTGCTGCTGCTCGTCGGGCAGAGCGGCTGGATCTCGCGGCTGAGCGTGGCCCTGGGCTCCACCACCGCACCGGCCGACTTCCCGGCGCTGGTCTACGATCCCGCCGGTCTCGCCCTCATCATCACGTTCGCGTGGAAGGAGTACCCGTACCTGCTGCTGACGGCCGTGGCGGTACTGTCGACCGACACCAGCGATCTGGAAGGCGTCGCGCGCACCCTCGGGGCGTCGCCGACCCAGACCTTTCGACGTGTGACCTGGCCGCTGCTCTGGCGCGGGGTCGCGCCGGCCGTCCTCGCGACCTTCGCGTATCTCATCGGTCAGTACGAGGTGCCGGCCCTCCTCGCTCCCGGCGATCCGTTGGCCTACCCCCTCCTCGCCTACGAACGCTCGATCGACCCGACGCTGACGCGTCGCGCCGAAGCGCACGTTCTCGGCCTGATCGCGCTGGCCGCGGTCGCCGTGCTCGTCGCGCTGCATGCCTGGTGGCAGGCGCGTCACGATTGGACGCGATCATGACGGCACGGCGACTGGCGTGGCCGGCGCTGACGGCGTGGGTGCTGGCGCCTCTGGTCGTCCTGGTGGTGCGCGCCGTCGGCCGCACCTGGCCGTTCCCTGAGCTCTGGCCGTCGAGCATGCGGGGAGGCGCGCTGGTGGCGCTCGTCGATGCGCGGCTGCTGGCCGCGTCGACGACGAGCCTCGCCCTCGCGGTGTGGACCGGCGTCACGAGCAGCGCACTGGCCTTCGCCTTCGCCCGCTCGCTGGCCCGTGCGCCACGGGCCGTCCGGACGACGGCACTCGCACTCGCCCTGCTGTCGGTGGTGGCGCCCCCGGTCGCCCTGGCGCTCGGCCTGCAGGTCGCGATGCTCGGCCTGGGCTTGTCTGGCACGGTGTCCGGCGTCTACCTCGCGCACCTCGTGCCCGCCACGGGTTACCTCACGCTCTTCGCGGCCGGGGTGTTCTCGGCCTACGATTTCACCGTGCACGACGAGGCCCGGACCCTCGGGGCGACGCGCTGGCACGTGGCGACGCGAGTGGCCTGGCCGCTGCTTCGACCACGGCTCGTCGAGGGCGCGCTGCTCGGCGCCCTGGTGTCGTGGGGGCAACTCGCGCTGACGCTGCTCGTCGGCGGCGGGCTCGTGCGCACGCTGCCGGTCGAGCTCCTCGCGTTCCTGCGCGCTGGTGACGATCAGCTCGGCGCTGCCGCCGCACTCGTCCTGACGGTGCCGCCACTGCTGGGACTTGGACTGGTCCAGACGGCGACACGTCGCTCGGGCGCGACGTGGTGACGCCACCGAACGCTCTGCGCGTCGAGGCGCTCCGCGTGGCTTTCGGCGATCGCGAGGGACTTCGGTCCATCGACCTCGACGTGGCACCCGGTGAACGCCTGGCGCTGCTCGGGCCGTCGGGCAGCGGCAAGACCTCGCTGCTGCGCTCGCTGGCGGGACTGCAACCCGTGCTGGCCGGCCGCATCACCGTGGACGGACGTGACGTCACGAGGCGTGCGCCGGAACAGCGTGGCATCGTCTACATGCACCAGACGCCGTCGTTGTTCCCGCACCTGTCGGTGCTCCGCAACGTCACCTTCCCGCTCGACGTGCGCGGGCATTCGCGCGCCGAGGCCGACCGGCGGGCCCGGGAAGAGCTCGCGCGCGTGCGGCTGGAAGCGTTCGCCGACCGCGCTCCGTCGACGCTCAGCGGGGGACAGCGGCACCGGGTCGCACTGGCGCGCGCGCTCGCCGCTGCCCCCCTGGTGCTGCTGCTCGACGAGCCGTTCGCCTCACTCGATCCCGCGTTGCGTAGCGAGGTGCGCGACGCCTTCGTGCGGGTGCTGTTCGAGAATCAGGGACCGGCGACTATCGTCGTCACCCATGACGTGGACGAGGCGGCCGCACTCGGGGATCGCGTTGCCGTGCTGCTCGAGGGCGGCGTCGCGCAGTCGGGCCCGCCCGCCCACGTCTTCGCCCGCCCCGCGACGTTCGCCGTCGCCAGGTTTCTCGGCACCACCAACGTCATGGCCGGCCGGCGTGACGCCGAGGGAGTGGTGCACACGCAGTTCGGTTCGTGGCGCTCGCCTGGTCGGGCTGGACTGATTCACGTGGCCGTGCGACCGACGCACGTTCGGCTGAACCGTGGGGAGATGCCAACGGAGTCGAGCGGCGTCCTGGTGAGCGCCGTCGCGGTCGTGGACTCGATTCACGAGCGCGTGAGCGGGACGTTCGTCGGTCTCCGCTGGCCGGCGGATGCGGCGGCGGCGCCGTGGACGGCCGCCCTGTCCGGTACCCCGCCCAGGGCGGGCGAGCGCGTGACCGTGGTGATCGATCCGCGCGATGTCCATCTCATCGACGCGGTGGACGAGGCGCCCGCCGATGTTCGATGACTACTTCCGCGCATGGAAGGAGCGCCTCCTCGCGCCGGTCGCGCGCCTGCTCGGGCCACGTGTCGCGCCGAACGTGCTGACGGTGAGCGCGGCTGCGGCCGGCGCGGCCTGTGTCGTCACCGCGTGGCAGGGCCGCCACGGCATCGCCCTCGCGCTGTGGTGGCTGAACCGGGTGCTCGACGGCCTCGACGGCACCCAGGCACGGGTGCACGGGCGGCAGTCGGCGTTTGGCGCCTATCTCGATATCGTGCTCGACTTCGGCGTCTACGCCGGCGTGCCGATCGCGCTCGCTGTGCACGACGGCACCTCGACGACGCTGACGGCCGCGTTGGTGCTGGTGGCGGCCTTCTACGTCAACGCCGCCTCGTGGATGTATCTGGCGGCCCTGCTCGAGCAGCGTCAGCAGGGGGCTGCGTCGCGTGGGGAGCTGACGACCGTCACGATGCCGCCAGGACTCGTGGCCGGCACCGAGACGGTGGTGGCCTACTCGCTGTTCCTGCTCTGGCCGGCCGCCCTGGCGCCGCTGTTCACGGCCTTCGCAGCACTGGTCCTCGCCGGCGTCGTCCTTCGGCTCCGCTGGGCGTCGCGACACCTCGACTGACCGCTGCCTTCGGTTCGCGGCTCAGAACCGGACGCTGGCGCCGAACTGGAACTGACGGGCGGGTCCGGCGGCGGTGGGCTGGAAGGCGAGCGTGCCGTTCTCGTCAGGACGCACGCCGCTGGCGCCGAAATTGAAGAAGCCAGAGAAATTGGTCCGGTTGAACACGTTGAAGACGTCGGCACGCAGCTGGACGCGGGCGCGGCCGACCCGCACGTCGCGCAGCAGCGACAGGTCGAACTGCACGAAGCCCGTGGTGCGCTCGCTGTTGCGGCCGACACCGGCCGGCCGGTCGTTGAAGATCGTGTCGCCGTTGTCGTCGCGTCCCGTGGTGATGTTGAGGGGCTGACCACTCGACAGAAACAGCACCGGCACGACGTCGAAGACGTTCTCGATCTGCACGAGTCCGTGCGCTGCCAGCACATGTCGCCGGTCGTTGAGACTCGGTCCCCACTCGTCGCCGGGCCGGCGGGAGTCGACCGGGCGGAAGTTGATGTCGTCGGTATCGTTGCGCGTGCGTGACAGCGTGTAGGCGATGTCGAACGCCACGCCGCGGGCCAATGGCCGGCGCACGGTGAGATAGAGCCCGTCGAATTCGCTTCGTCCGCTCGACTGATCCTGCTCGACGAGGCGCACGCCACCCGCGGCCGGCACCGTGGGGCGAGTGGCGTCGGCGTCGGCCACCGTACGCGTCACGCCCGCCGAGACCGACGCCGGGGCGTTCACGTCCACACGGCGAATCAGATTGCGGCCACGGGCATGCACCGCGTCGACCGCTACCGCCAGCGTGTCGCTGACCGACAGGATATAGCCGATCGACACCTGTTCCGTGCGTGGGCTGCGCAGCGCTGGATCGAACACCTGCACGTTGCGCGGTGGCAGCTCCGCGAGCGGCAACTGGCCCACCGCGTCCCGGGCGACGGTGTCGGGGAAGGAGGGTGGCGAAAACGCCGTGCCCGGAGCGAACGTGACCGAGACGGCGCCGCCGTTCGGGTCGTTGAAGATCGTGTCGGAGACGACCGCGAATGGAATGCGTTCGTAGAACCAGCCGTAGCCGCCGCGCACCTGATGCCGGGGGCTGCCACTAGGCGTCCAGCTGACGCCGAGTCGAGGCGCCACGTTGTTGGTGTCGCCGTCGTTGACCGGAGTATGGGTCGCCGAATCGTAGTCCCAGCGGGCGCCCAGCGTCAGCGTCAGGTTCGAGCTCGCCCGCACCGCGTCCTCGACGAACGTCGCCGCGAGCGTCTGCGCGCGGGAGACGGCGGGATTCACGAAACTCTGGGAGTAGGACAGTACGGCGACATCGCGCGGCAGATCAGCGACCGTGACGAACGGGCCTGCCGGGGTGACGGCACGACCCGCGACGTCGACGACATAGGCGCCGCGTGCGCCGGGTCCGGACCGGATCGTGAAGTCGCCACGCAGCACGTCCACTCCGGCACGGAGGGTGTGACGGCCGGCGGTCCACGTGTGGACGTCGCGCACCTGCAGATCCGTCTCGGTCCAGAAGAAGTTGTCGCTGACCCCGCCGATGGTCGCCAGGGTGGCGCCACGATCGGTGATGACCACCCGCGGGCCCGCGGCGAGCGGCCGCCAGTCGGCGCGTAGCTGGCCGACCATGACACCGAGCTCGTTGACGCCGCCCGCAGCGATTGCGCGATGGCTGAGCGATGCCACCTGATTGCGGTAGCTCACCTGCAGGCCGGCAGAGGGCAGCGTGAGACCGCCGATGAAGCCGGCGTCGCCGTCGTGCGTCAGGTCGGAGAACTGGTAGCGCACCGTCGTCGAGTGCTGGTCCGACCATCGAGCGTCGAGCTTGCCCGTGAGCGCCTGGCTGTCGAACCGCGTCGGCGCGAGACCGGCCGCCAGCGGAGAGGTCAGGATCGCATCCTGCCGCTCGCGTGTCACCTCGCCGTCGGCGAAGTAGAAGAGCCGATCGGCGACGACCGCGCCGCCGATGTGTCCGCCGGTCTGGTGCCGCCGGAAGCTGTCGTCGACGATCGCGCCGGTACCGTCGCGGGGGGCGAAGAAGTTCGGCGCGTCGATGGCGGCGCCGGGGCGCCAGGTGTAGAACACCTCGCCCGCAGCCCGATTGCTACCAGCGCGCGTGGTCACCGAGAACACACCGTTGCCCGTCCGGCCGTGCTCGGGCGCGTAGGCGTTCACGAGCACTCGAACGTTCTCGGTAGCGCCGATGGTCACGGGCACTTTCGGGCCGCCCAAGAAGAGGTCCGTGTTGTCGAAGCCATCCACCGTGTAGTTGGCGGTGAGCGACGAGGCCCCGTTGATCGTGAGGCGCGGCGCGAGGTTGTAGAAGCCCCGCGCGGGCGCCGCGCCGGGCACGAGGTAGGCCACGGACAGCAGGTCCCGGCCATTGATCGGCAGCCGCGCCACTTGCGCGGCTGTCACCTGGCCGCCGAGCGCCGGCGACACCGAGCGCTGCACGGGTCCCTCCGCGGCGACGACGCGGACCGACACGTCGAGCGCGGCTGCCAGCGTCAGGCTCACCATCCGGCGCTCGCCGGCCGAGAGCCCGTCGATCGTGACCGGCCGAGCCACGAGGCCGGGCGCCTCGGCGCTCAGTTCGAACGACATGGCCAGCGGCAGGCCGGCGAACTCGAACGCGCCGTCCGAGCGACTGACCGCCTCCCGCCGCAGGCCGGCGCCCGGCGCCGCGAGCCTGACGACGGCGTTCGGCACGACATCGCCCTGAACGTCGCGAACGGTGCCGCTGAGCGAGGCGCCAATCTGCGCCTTGGGAGACGTCGCGGTGACGGAGGACAGGAGCAGGCCGACCAGCGCAATGACCCGAAGGTGAAGCATGACGTCGAGTCTAGCGAGCGCATCCACGCCAGGCTGTGAGCCGGCTCACAGATTCGCCAGCCCCGGCTGCATAGGCTGGTGCGCGTGGGACATGTCATCGAGGTCTTCGTCAGCCGGCATTGTCCGGCGAGTCCTGCGGCCGCGAAGGCGGTGCGCGACTTCGGGGGGACCGTGCCGGACCTGCGCCTGGTGACGCGCGACCTCGAGTCGCCAGGCATCGTGCAACTGGCACGGGCGCGCCGCCTCATCGCCACGCCGGCGACCGTCATCGACGGGCGGCACGTGATCTACGGCGTCCCCCGGTGCGAGGCGTTGCTGCGCGGCCTGTATCACCAGCCGCCGGTCGAGCCCGAGGTCCTCGCGGCGTTGTGCCGGCCTCCGGCGCTCAGGCCAGACGGCTATACTCGCTTCGTGGCCGCGCGCAGCAAGATCTGGTACCTCCAGCACTTCCGGATGCTCGATGCGCTGTCCGAGAGTCAGATGCAGCGGATGGACCAGATGACGACCATGCTCGACGTGCCCCGCGGCGAGCGCATCTATCTGACCGGCGATCCCAGCGATCTGATCTTCCTGCTAAAATCCGGGGCGGTACGCATCTCGTCGAGCGGCGCGGACGGGCAGGAGTCGATTCTGGCGTTCTTGCATCCAGGCGATCTCTTCGGCGAGCTGGCGATGGTCGACGATGCCCCCCGCGATCACCTCGCCACTGCGCATGAAGACACGGTGCTGTGTGCAATCAATCGCGAAATGGTCGTGCAGCTCGTGCAGCAGGTGCCCACTCTGGGCTACCGCATCACGAAGCTGATGGGGCTGCGGCTCCGCCGCTTCCGTACGCGCGTGCAGGAGCTGCTCTGCAAGGGCGCGCCCGAACGCCTCGCGCACACGCTCCTCGATCTGGCGACCGAGTGCGGCGTGCGGGACACTCGCGGCGTAAAGTTGCGGATCCGCCTCAGTCAGAGCGACCTCGGCAACCTCGTTGGTCTCGCCCGGGAGACCGTCAACATCGTCCTCCAGGACTTCCGACAGCGAGGACTGATTGAAGTCGACGGGCGACGGATTCGAATCGTCGATGAGGCTGGGCTTCGCCGCATTGCATGACAGTATGGGCCGTGTAAGAACGCTGCGTTCGCGACGTAGAGAGTGCGCGTGTCGGCGCAGGGCGCCGACGGCGACAGGGCACGCGTCTGCGTCCCGCCGGCGCGACGAGAGGTAGGGCGATGGCTCCCGCGGCGCACTTGGAGCATCTGTGGTTCAGACTCCGCCCGGAGCGCTCGAAAATCCACACCTTGTAACCGGCGCTGAGCAGCTCCATACCGGCACTGCACCCCGGGCCGCACGCTCGCGGGGGCCTTGTCGCCGCCGTTCACGGGGAACGGCGTGCTCAAGGCCATGATGAACGCCGTCGAGTTGGCCTCGGCACTGCGCGAGCCGGATTCGATCGGCGAGTTGCTGCGGCGGTCGAGCAAAGAACAGGCGGCGGGCGGGAATCGCGTGACGGAACTGGGTGTACAAATGGAGCGCGCGTTCGTCTGGGAAGCTCCGGACTTCTCGACCATGACCGAGCCGGCGGCGAGAGCGTGGTGGACCACATCGATCCGTTTTCCCGAGGGCTTCAGCCATATCGCTCCCTGGCAACGCGCCGGCCGGCTCTTCGACCTGACTCGCCGAACCGACCGCCTCTCCAACTCCCGCACGTCTACCATGATCGGCGTGTCGACTCGCGCTGCGGCAGCGCTTTGGGCGAGGCGGAACTCCTTGGTGGTTTGAGGACGTGTACCGAGCGGGCTCACGCCCGCGCCTGTGCTATCGAGCAACTCTCGATCGCCTACGAGCGGCGACCTCGGCGGCGATCGCACCGAGAGCTCCCAGCGCAAGCACCGCGCCGCCATGCGCTGTGAGCACGTGCCACGGATCGGAGACCGGGCACATCAGTCGCCAGGTGGCGTCCGCGGTCATCCCGGCCCCGGCACCGAACAGTGCGCCGGTCAGCCACGGCAGCCCGGGGAGCGTCCGGCCGAGGAGTCCACCGGCGAGTAACAGCAGCGGGGCTGCGGCGAAGACGCTGCCTTGAAAGCAGAACGTGCCCGCTCGCCAGGGCGGCAACGCCTCGCCCAACGTCGTCGGGCTCACCGCGTAGGTCAGCGACGTCACCCCGATCACGAGGACGGCCGCCGCGCCGAGTGCGCCGCCCAGCAGACGCGTTGGCAGGCGGCGATCCGGACGCCCCTCGGTAGCTCCGGCCCAGACGAACCAGATGCCGGTCATGAACTGGACGGCCGACACGCCCCACGTCAGCCACGGACCGAGCTGCTGCGCGTCACTGCGGACGCCCACGTACAGTGGCAGTCCGACGAGCACCGCCAGGGCGAGCGGCAGCCACCGTCCGACGCCGCCGACTGTTGACGCCGGGCGGACCGGCGCGAGGTCCGCCTCCACTCGTGTCAGGAGATCTGGCGGAGGCTCCATCGGTCGGTGGCTCATGGTCGCTCCTGTCCGGCGGAGAGCGTCGCACGCAACGCCGCCATCGCGCGACTCGAGCGGGCCCGCGCTGCAGCTGGCGTCACTCCGGTCATGCCGGCAATTTCCTCGAACGTGAACCCCCACACATGGTGGAGCAGCAGGGATTCGGACTGGTCGATGCCGAGTGCGGCGAGGGCGCGTTGCACGAGGTCGCGCGCGGCCAACGAGTCGGCCTCCGCAGGCACCGGGATCTCTGGCGGGGAGTCCGAGGCCTGGTGGACCGCCGAAAACCGCGACGCCGCGCGGCGGTGCATCAGGAATACGTTCCTCGCCAAGCCAAACGCCCACGGGGCGACCGGGCGGGTCGGATCCCACGACGCCCGCGATCGATGCATCTGCAGAAAGGTCTCCTGCAGCAGGTCATCCGCGACGTCGTGATGCCTCGCGAGGTATCCGAGGTACCGCCGCAGCGGCGGCGCCAGCAGCGCGTACAGGTCCTTGAACCCCTCGAGGACGCCGCTCTGATAGGCCACCATCATGTCGCGCGCGGCCGACGCGTCGATCGATCCACTGCTCGCCTCTGTGGTGTTTGCCGGGAGCTCGGCGTCTGTGACGCCGGTCGACCGCCGGGCGCGATCGTCCATCACCTCACGGTGTCACAAAGGCGCGAGCCGCGGCAAACCTGTCACTCGAAGCCGCACCAGCCATGGAGCGGCGGCGGAACCCGATTCCGACGAGGAGAGACGAATGATCACCCAGGCCCCGACTCCAGTGACCCCGCTCGCACAATTGCGCCTCCTGTTCTCGATGAACCACAGCCTGCTCACGAAGAACCTCGACGGCGTCAACGACGCCCTCGCGACGGCCAGGCCCGGCGACGGAAACGCCATCGCGTGGTCGCTGGGTCACATCGTGTACTGGCGCCAGGCCATCCTCGGCATGCTCGGCGGCCGCCCGGTGTGGAACGACGGAGACGCTGAGGGCTTCAAGGGCACCTCGCGCGATCTTCCTGCCACCATCGACAAGTCCTGGGCGGAGATCGGCGAGGCCTACCGCGAGAGCCATGACCGACTGATGGCGGCACTGGCGGCGGCCGACCCGGAGCCCGACGCGTTGAAGGGGCTGACCCAACTGCAGTGCCACGAGACCTATCACGTGGGCCAGATTGCGCTGGCCCGCCGCGTGGTCGGCCTGCCAGGGGCGATCTAGTTCGCGCTCACGTCGCCTGTCCTTTACCCAATCCCGAGTCCGGAGGTGTCATGAGAACTCTCATCCTGCGCATCACCATCGCGTGCATCCTCGCGGCTTCCGCACTGAACGGTGTGGCACGAGCACAGACCCCGCCATCGCTCGTCGGCGCCATGTCGGCTGTGGCGCTCGACCGCCTTGCCAGCGTCGAGGCGGCGGGCGCCCAACTCGCCGAAGGTGACTACGACTTCAAGCCGGCGCCCGGCGCCCGCAGCTTCGGCGAGCTCGTGGCCCACGTGGCCGACACGAATCGTGCCTTCTGTTCGGCCATTGCCGGGGCTCGCGAGCCGATCGGCACCGAGGTCGAAAGGACCGTGCACGCCAAGGCGGCCATCGTGACCGCGCTCAAGGCCTCGACCACACTGTGTCAGAAAGCGCTCGCCACCCTGACCGATGCCACTCTGCCAGCGCCCCGCGCGTTTGGCGGCGGCGCGCTCATCGATGGCACCCAGATTCCGGTGCGAGACATGCCGGCGGGACTGCTCGTGATGCTGCTGGCGTCCCACACCGAGCGCGAATACGGGAAGCTGACCCTCTACCTGCGCACCAAAGGCCAAGTCCCGCCGACGAGCCGGCCTCGAGGGCGCTAAGCCTTCACCTCGCGACTCAGAGGCCACGGCAATTCCAAGACCCTGCCTCGGAGACGCTAGCGCTGGTGCTCGAGATAGCTTTGCGGGCACGATCTTCGGGTTCTGTGACCGTGCATGCGGTGCAATGAGGTGACAAGACGACATCGCCGTCAACTACTTGCGGAGTGGGCCGTGGGCGGGACTGACGTTGGTCCGCAACGAGACAGCCCGCAGCTAGGAAATCCCGGCTTGAATGGCCGGCGATCCTGATGGTCTGGCGGGCGCGACGAACCTCGGTCACGCGCGAGTAGGTGCCGGAAACCCCCTCGCGCGGAGCTGCGGGAGCCGCTTCCGCGGAAATGAGTGCCGTTTGCTCTGCGCGCCCTGCATCCGCCGTCCAAGGCTTCGCGTCAGCCACGTCTCGCAGGAGTCGCTTCCAGCTGGCTGGAGCGTGATGGAGACCGCCTCCCCAGCCTCATTGACGCCCCCGGTCGGTACCAAGCCGAGGGGCCGGCACTCCCGGACGAGCCGTCCAAAGAGCCCGAAGTCGAACCATCGACCTCGAGTGGACACTGTCGACGGTTGTCGGTGCGCGGCTGACGCGTAGGGCGATCTCCCGTGTCGAGAAGCCTGCAGCCTTCAACCTGAAGATTCGGCGCTCAAGGCTGGTCAGCTGGTCGAGCAGTTGACTTAGGAGCACCCTGGCCTCGACGTCGGCGGCAGTGACGGCCTGCGCTCTAGGTCTCGCGCCGGCCTCAGGTCGCTGCCTGTCGGCCATCAGTTGCACGACTCGCTCGCGGCCTAGCCGCGTCCGCGAAATCGCCGCCGACCGGATGGCCGTCCATGCGTATGAATACAGGTGCTCGAGCACGTGTCCGCCCGATTCCCGCCTGACGATCCGTCTCGCGGCCTCCTCCAGCACTTCTACGCAAGCCGTGTCGTCCAGCGTCGGGAAGCCCGCGCGAAGCCTCGGCAGCCACGCCAGCGCGGCATCAGCAACGCGCGCCGCGAAGGGTTGTCCTGAACCATCAACGAGAAGAACTGGTGGTCTGCGCATCGGCACCTCCATGACAGTGCGCCGGTGACAACAGCAGTTGTCGTGCCGATCTCGCGCAGAACGCTCGCGTTGAACATGTCAGCAGCGCCCTGACTGCAAGAACGCTCGGTTCTTCAGCGTTCTTGTCGGTAGAGACGCATGCGGACCACCGAACCGAAATCCCGGGACGCTCAGCGTCAACCGGCGTTGCATTGCGGAAGCTGCAACGCGACGGCGGCCCTGAGCTGGCAGTACCTGCACGTCACGGAGGCGAGGATGAGACTCAGTCAGACCACGCTACGCCGCATGCCATCGCTCGTGGTGAGCGCGGCGGTCGTGCTCCTGTGCGCGGCACCGGCCCTTGCGCAAGCGCCGTGGGAGCGCGCGGCGACGAACCTCGAGACGACGTTCACCGGTCCACTTGCGCGGTCGCTCGCGCTCGTCGCCATTGTGATCGGCGGCCTCATGTTCATGTTCGGTGAGGGAGGCGCCAAGCGACAGATCTCAGGCATCGTGTTCGGTGGCGGTCTGGCGCTCTTCGCCACGCAGTTTTTGACGTGGCTTTTCTGAGTTCCCCATGCCTGCCACGTCCCATCTGGCGACTGCCTTGGCGCCCCGGCCCGTGGTGAAGGCGCTGCATCGTCCCTTGACGCTATTCGGCGTCGACCGCCGGCTGTTCTTCCTGGCACTCATGGCCGGGGCCGCGGCGTTCAACCTGTTCTACTCGTTCTTGGCCGGCCTTCTCGTGACAGGCACGGTCTACGTGAGTGCGCTGCTGGCGACCTGGCACGACCCGCAGTTCCTGGCGATCGTGCTCGCGGCGAGCAGGAGCCGACGCAGGTACGACCTCGGCAAGCACGCGCTGGTCGACGTCGAGGTGCGGCGATGAGGCGCGTGACCCGCATCGTCCGGGACTATCGCGAGTCCGGCGCGGCGAACGAGCTGCTTGCCGTCTGGGGGTTCGTCGGGGACGGCACGTTCGTGACGAAGGCCGGGCACGTGGGGGTCGGCTACCGCGTGGGCGGCGTAGACCTCGACGGGCAGACGGCTGACCAGCGCCAGTCCCTGGCGCGTCGGATGGAGGCGGCGCTCAGACTCCTCGACGAACGCGTGCGCGCGTCGCAGTATCTGCTCAAGCGCGTTCATCCGCCGTTCGTGGCTGCGCCCTGTCGCCTTCCCGTCCCGCAGGCCGCGCTCGAACGCCGGGCGCGCGACCTCAATGCCCGTGTGCCTGCACTCCACGTGTTCGAGCACGTTCTCGTGCTGCTTTACGAGCCATCGTCCCTGACCGCCACGGGCTACTGGCGCCGCCAGTCGTGGCGGGAAGTCATCCATCGGACGCTCTCCGCCGAGCACACCGTGGCACTGCTCGAGGCTGAGCTGGAGCGCGCGGTCACGACGCTCCACCGTGTCGCCGCCAGCGTCGAAGTGCAGCTCTCCGAGGTGGGGCTCACGAGGCTCGGCTCGGCCGACACGTTCCAGTTCCTGCGGCGCCTGGCGAACTACGACGCGGACGTGCTGGCGGCCGTGCCCGCAACGCCGACGACGCATCTGGACTACTTCACGGCCGACTCTGCCGTGGAGTGCGAGCGCGACCACCTGCGCGTGGGCCGGCGGCACGTCCGCGTGCTCTCGATGCGGGAAGCGCCAGCCAAGACGTTCGCCCAACTGCTCACGGGACTGCTCGCGGTACCCGGGGAGTTCGTTGCGTGCTTCGAGTGGCAGCGGATCGCCCCCGACCGCATGCGCCGCGATATCCAGACCCGACGTCGGCACTTCTTCAACAAACGGGTGTCCCTGGTGAACTACGTCGCGCCCGACACCCGCCCTGAGGAGATGCTCGTCGACGACTCGGCGACGGCCACGGTGCGGGCCCTCGGCGACGCTCTGACCGACATCGAGGTCCACGGGCACATCTTCGGTGCCTGTTCGCTCACGCTCGTGCTGCACGGGGAAGAGCCCCGGGCGGTCCAGCACGCCAGTGCGGAAGCGCGGAAGGTCCTGGCGGCCCACGACGGCGCCTTCTTCGAAGAGACCTACAACCTCCTCAATGCATGGCTGGCGGTCATGCCGGGGAATGGTGCGCACAATCTGCGACGCCTGGCGCTGCTGGAGACGCACGCGGCAGACCTGAGCTTCCTGTTCACCGTGGACACGGGCTCGAGGGGCGACGGGGCGTGGCGAGCGCCAGGGGCTCCCCAGCCACCGCTCGCGATCTTCGAAACGCCGCACGGCACGCCGTTCGCGTTCCACCTGCACGACGAGGACGTCGGGCACACGCTCGTGTTGGGAGCGACCGGGTCGGGCAAGAGCTTTCTGTTGAACTTTCTGATCACGCACGCCCAGCAGTTCGACCCGTTCACGATCGTGCTCGACTTGGGCCACAGCTACCGGAGGCTCGCCGGTCTCCTGGGCGCGAGCTACGTGACACTCGGCCTGCGGCACGACTCGGTGCGCATCAACCCGTTCGCCCTGTCGCCGTCGCCGGAGTCCCTCCACTTCCTGCACGCATTCGTGCGAGTTCTGCTCGAAGGACAGGACGGGTACCGCCTCAGCGACCTGGAAGACCGCGAACTCTACGAGGCTATCGACAGCCTCTACGTGCTCGACCGCCCGCAGCGGCGGCTGTTCACGCTGGCCAACCTGCTCCCGCGCGCGCTGTCCGGCCGTCTCGCCAAGTGGGTCGACGGCGGGCGCTACGCCGCCCTCTTCGACAACGTCGAGGACACACTTTCTTTCTCCCGCCTCCAGGTCTTCGACTTCGAGGCCATGCGGGAGTTCCCAGCCCCACTGGAGCCGCTGCTCTTCTATGTCCTCCACCGCGTCAACGCGGAAGTCGTCGACCCGGCCGCCGCCGCGACGCTCAAGCTCTGTGTGATGGACGAAGCCTGGCGCTTCATCCAGCACCCCCGGTTGCGCGCCTACGTGCAGGAGGCGCTCAAGACCTGGCGGAAGCGGCACGCCGCCATGATCCTGGCCACGCAGTCCATCGACGACTTCGCCTCGGCGGACCTGCTGCGCGCCGTCGTGGAGAGCTGCCCCACGAAGCTGCTGCTCGCCAATCCGGCGGTGGATCGCCGGCAGTACGCGGAGCTGTTTCAGTTGAACGAGGAAGAGCTGGCCCTTGTGGCCGGGCTGACGCCCAAGCGGCAGCTGCTGCTCAAGCGGCCCCGCCTCACCAAGGTGCTGACCTTGACCGTGGACGCAGAGAGCGCCCGGGTGTTCGGCACCACGCCTGTCACCCCAAGTCAATCCCCGGAAGCGGATCGCCTGTTGGCGGTCACCCGAGGGACCGTGTCGTCGTCTGGGAGGTTGTGAATGGCTCGACGTGTGCCTCTTGTGCTGCTCGTGATCGGCGCTCTCCTGGCTGCAGGCCCTCCCCTTCACGCTAACCAGGACGGCGTCCGCGAGGTCTCCGTGTCGTCGCACACCCTAGTGCCGCTCCAAACCCGCGTGCGCTACACGACGATGATCGTGCTGCCGGAGCGGGACGAGATCCTCGACGTGATCTGCGGTGACCGGGACTACTGGGTCATCAGCGCGACGCGCAACATCGCCCACGTCAAGCCGGCCAAGGCCGGCGCCGAGACCAACCTGAACCTCGTCACGGCGTCCGGGGCCATCTACTCGTTCGTGCTCACCGAGAAGGCCGCGCCCCCGGACCTCAAGGTCTATGTCGCGTCCGACGAGATTCGCGCGCCGCAGACGCCGCGGCTCTTCACGGCGGCCCACGTCGAGGCCCTCGAAGCGCGCCTGACCGAGGCGAGGAGCGTGGTCGAGGCGACCGAGCGGCGCGCGGTGGAGTCAGCTGCGGCGTACCGCCAGCACTACCCCGCGTCGTTGCAGTTCCCTTACGTCGCCCCCACCTACGGACGACCGTTCTTTGTCCGAGCCATCTGGCACGACGGCGAGAAGACGTACGTGAAGACCGACGCGAAAGAGCTGCCGGCGATCTACGAAGTCGTGGACGGGACACCCAGCCTCGTCAACTTCCAGGTGGACCGAGGCACCTATGTCGTGCCCAAGGTGCTCGACCGAGGCTACCTCGCGATCGGCCGGCAGAAATTCCCGTTCGAGCAGGTGGAGCGTTAGCGTGGCGACGGCTCCCGACCCGACGCCGGGCACCGTCCCGGTGACGGACCATCGGCCGACGCCGGCCGGGGTGTTCCCACGCCGGCTGCAGACGTGGCTGATGGCGGGCTTGGCGGCGGGCATCGTCGGCATCATCCTGCTCGCCGGCGAGCCCTCGCCGCCTGCGTCGAGGCCCACGGCGCCCGCCGCGGTCGCCACCCCGTCGGCCGACCGGGTGCGCGACTACCAGGACCGCCTGAGGGCCATGGAGGCGCGTGCGGCCTTGGACGCCGCCGCCGCCGCGGCCCCGCCCGAACCGTTGTCATCGACGGAAGTGACGATGCGGACTGGGTCCGAGGATCCCACGGTCGCCGATCGCCGCCGCCGCGAGTACGAGAGTCTCTTCGCCAGCAACGTCGTGCTGTCTCGCCGGGCCGACGGCAGCCGTCCGCTCGACGGCGCCGCCGTCCCTGCCCAGACGGGCGCCGCGCTGGATCGCCTGGCGCCGGTCCCGTCGGCGGATGCCCTCGCCGACGCCGTCGTCCGCGCCAGCCTCCGCGGTGGGGCCCAACCCCTCGCGGCCGCTGTATCCCCGCCGGCAGCCCTGGACGACCCGCCGCAGGTGAATGTGCCCCAGGCGCCGGCACAGACCGACCCGATCTCCGCCGCCGGCCCGCTGCACCGCCTCCTCGAAGGCACGTTCATGGACGCCGTCCTGGCGAACCGCCTCGACGGCACCGACGCGGCGCCGGTCATCGGGCTCGTCACCAACCCCGTGTATGCGCACGCCGGGCACGTCGTCGTCGTACCGGCTGGGGCACGCGTCATTGGCGAGACGCGGCCCGTGCGCACCGTGAACGATACCCGCCTCGCCGTCGCGTTCCATCGGTTGGTGATGCCCGACGGTCGGACCTATCGCCTCGAGCAGACCCGGGGCCTGAATGCCCGCGGGGATGCCGGGTTGCGAGACCAGGTGAATCGGCACTACTGGGCCACGTTCGGTGCAGCCGGCGCCGTGGGCCTCATCAGCGGCCTCGCGCAGTGGCTAGGCACCGCCGGTCTGCCTGGCGACGGCAACAACACCGTGGTCATTGGCGGCGTGGCGAACACGACCGCGCAGTCGGCTCTCCAGGTGATGAGCCGGTTCCTGAACCGGCTCCCGACCGTGACGATCCGGGAAGGCCATCGCCTCAAGGTCTACTTGGCGCGCGACCTTGACCTTCCGGCGTATGACGACGGCACGGCCACCCTGTGGCCGAACGAGGGGGCCTGATGACGAGACGACGACTGATGATCGCGATGGCCGTGCTCAGCCTCTGCGCCCGGCCGGCTCGTGCGCAACTGACCGTGATCGACCCCGCAAACCTGACCGAAGCCATCGCCATTGCGCAGCGCGCGCACGAGCACCTCACGGAGCTGCAGGCGCAATACGCGACGATTCTTCGGATGTCGCAGGGGCTGGGCACCTTGGGCCGCTACCGCATTCCCCTCGTGGGCACGACGCGGCACCTGCTCTCGCGCTGGGACTTTGCCCAGGGTTGGCTGCAGGGCCTCAACGCCGGCGATCCGACCGGCACGGGCTACACAGCCGCAACGGTGCCGCTCGCGCGCCCCACCACCCTCCCCGCCACGCTGGGGACGGCAGCACGCCGGCTCTTTGAGCGGCAGTACGCCACCGTGGAGATCGCCGACTCGGTCGCGATGCTGGGCGGCCACCAGGTCGGCGCCCTGCGTGGGTATCACGACGACACGGCGTCCGCCGTCGAGGAACTCGAGAGCGATGTGCTGAACGGACTGCTGCGCTACCACGAGCTGACGGCCATTCTCGACAAGGTCGCGGCCGGGGAGCTCGTAGGGCGCCGACAGGACATGGCTGCCAACCAGCTGCTGTCGCACGCGCTGGAACAACTCCTGGCCCGGGGGAAGCGCCAGCGCGACACCGAGGCCCTCACCATGAACATGCAGCTCACGACGTGGCGAGACGGCCGCGCGGTCAACGACGCGATGGCGGCGGGCGCCGGCCAGGCGCTCAGCACGTGGCGGCAACCCTAGGAGGCACGATGCGGCGCGGTCTATGTGTGCTTCTGTTGTTGGGGGTCGCCGTGCGGTCCGGCGAGGCCCAGATCGTCGTATATGACCCGGCCGTGACCGTCCGGAACGCGGTGACCGCGGCGACCAAGGAGATCCAGGTCCAAGTGCAGCGCCAGCAGCACAGCCAGCTGCGGCGGATGGCGCAGCGGCTCAGCATGTTCACGTCCCTGGTGAAGTATGCCCGTCCGAACGCGCCGCTGTGGCGTATTCACGACTGGCAAGACCCCAACCTCTTCCTCTTCTCGCGCCCGTTCAACGCGGCAATGAACTACGGCGATGCGCTCGGGCAGGCGTACGAGGAGGTCAGCCAGACCGTGCAACCCGCGCGGGCGCTCCTCACCGCACTCCCGCCCTCGGCCCGACGAACGGCCAGCGCCTATCTGGCGACGATCGAGGCCGCCTCGGCGGCCGCCATCGCGGGGACGCACGACACGGGACAGCTTCGCTTCAATGGCCGTCGCGAGCTCGCCGCCATCGAGGCCCTGGAGCAGGACGTCACGGACGACACCCTGGAGCAGAGTGCCACGGCCGTGCTCGACAAGATCAGCGGGGCCCAGCTCATCGCAGGTCGGCAGCGTCAGGCGCGCGTCCAGCTACTCGGAACCCTCGTCGAACAGCTCCTCATCGACACCAAGCGGGCGCGCGACACCGAAGCCATGACGATGAACATGCAGCTCGTCGCATGGCGGGACCGGGCGGCGGCGAACGCGGCGTTCGTGGAGGGAGCCGGCGACGCACTGCGAATCTGGCGCCAGCCGTAGGACCCCTATGCCTCCGCAGCCCGCGCTCAACCTCATCCCGACCATTCAGCAGGCGATCGCCAGCTTGCTGACCACCTACGAGCCGGAGTTCCTCCAGCTCGGCTATCAGCTGTTTCTCTCGTTCGCCACCATTCTGCTGACCTGGCACGGGATCCGAATGATGTTCTCTACTGAGGGCCTGAGCGAGCGCATGTTCGAGTTCGCCAAGCTGCTGCTGTTCGTCGCGTTCGGCTACGCCTTCATCGCGTTCTACGAGAGTCCCATTCCGGGCCTGGGCATCTCGTTCAGCAATCTGATCACCGACCAGACGGGCTACCTGCAGTCCGTGCTCGAAGCGCGCGCCTTCGACAACATCTACCGGCACTTCGACGAGCTCGGTGAGCACTTCATGCAGCCCGATCCCTGGTCGCTTCTGGCCAACCTGATCTACTGGACGATCCTCGTGGTGATCGCCGGAGCCAAAGCGATCTCGATGGCCGTCATCGCGTTCGGGTTGATCGCCAGCGCCGTCTGTGGATTGCTCGGGCCGCTGTTCGTGCCGTTCTTCATCGTGCCCAAGATGGACTGGCTGTTCTGGGGCTGGCTGCGATCGTTCATCCAGTACTCGTTCGTGCCTGTCGTGGCCATCGCATTCCTGATGGTGTTCGAGCAGTTCGTGTTCCGATACTTGACCACGCTGCCGCCGATGATCACTCAAGCCGAGTACGGCGTGTATGGTTTGCAGGCGTTTGCCGTGGTGGTCACGTTCTGCGCCGGAATTCTGCTGGTGCCGTCCCTGACCCAATCCATCTTCTCGGGCTCGAGCGGCGAGAGCGTCCTCTCGACCCGCATGAACCTCGGGCGTATGCTGCGAGGGTAGGAGGCACCATGTCTCGCGCCTGGTCCGCCGTGCGCCGCCACGGCGACGAACAAGCGGGATCGCCGACCGTGTCTCGGCTGATCGCGCTCGTGTTCGTGACCGCCGTAGTCGTCGGCGCTGTAGCCGGGGCCATCTGGATGGCGTGGACGCTCATCCGTCGCACCACGGGAGGGTAGCCGTGGAGAGCGGAAACCTGCGCGCGCCGACGGGTGACTTTCGGCCCAAGACCATAGAGAACGCCAAGCGCCAATTCGTCGAGATCTATGGGTCGGCCCTCGTCCTGAACACCTACCTCAAGATCGCCGTGCTCTGCCTGTCGCTCGTCGCGCTGGGCCTCGTCGGTCTCAACGTCCATACGGCCGCGAAAGCCGCCGACATCAAGCCGCTCGTGATCCGGATCGATAACGTCGGCCGGGCTGAGGCGGTCAGTGTGGACGCCACCCGCTACACCCCCCAGCCGCCCGAACTGCGCTACTTCCTGACGCAGTTCGTCGTGAAGCACTTCAGCCGGATTCGGGCCACGGTCCAGCGCGAGTATCCGGACTCACTGCTGTTCCTGGAGCCGGCGCTCGCAGACGCGACGATCGCCCAGAACGACCAGAGTCGGGTGCTCGAGACGTTCGTCACGAACCCGTCCGCGGACGAGGTCGACGTCGTCGTCCAGAACGTCGCCTTGTCTGAACTGACGGAGACACCCTTCAAAGCCACGGTCACGTTCCAGCAGGTCTACTACCCGCCGGGCACGCGCCGCGAGCGGAACCGCGCGTCCTTCGTCGCCCAGCTGCACGTGACGCTCCGCGACCGCGTCCCCAACGAGTTCGTACGCGTGAATCCCCTCGGCCTCCAAGTGGTCTATTACCGCGTCGACCAGGCGTTCGAGGAGACGACGAGATGATTGCGAACGCGGCTTTTCTGGCCGGTATCACGGAGTTTCTACTGGTCGGCTGGCTGGCGGGAGAACTCCGCTTCCTCGCCCCGTACAAGGCTGTCCTGTTCCGCGAGCACGCGGGGATCCTCGGCATTGTCACCGCCGTCGTGTTCCTCAACCTCTGCGCGCTGTACTACAGCGCGGCGCGTTGGCTCTTCTTGCGCGAAACCGGCCGGAAGCTGCGGCACCTGGACCGTCAGCTCGGCTCCGATGACACCGCGCTGGAAGACCTGCGCCCGTTCCTGAGTCCCTAGGAGTTCCACTACATGCCTCGTGAGTTCGACCCTCGCGCGCACGAGCGCGAGCAGGCGGAGCCTACCCGCGGCGGACGGGGAGGGGCGTCACCCCTGGACGGGGACGGCCCGTCCACAGACCTCGACCCGCTCACCGTGGAGCTGGACTTGCCGCGCGGCCCGGCCCGCGAGCGCGTGCATGCGCTCGGTCGCGACTACCGGCTGTCCGGCCGAGACGTCGAGACGATGGCCGCCGTCGGCGCCTTCCGTGTGGTGCCTGCCCATGTGCTGCGGCCCTCGGTAAACCGCACATTGAGCCGCCCTGCCAGGGCGATCGAGCGGCTCCGAGAGGACGGCCTGGTCCGCACGACGCCGTTCATTGTCGGCCGTACCCGCACGACGCTCGTGACACTCACCGACCAGGGCCATGCCCTGCTTGAGCGGCACCAGCGACCTGACGGGCGGCAGCAGTTCTACGCGGGCATCGCGAAGCCCCGCGAGCTGGCGCACGACGCCCGTGTCTACGAGGCGTATCAGAAGGCGGCGGCCCGCGTGACGGACCGGGGCGCCCGTGTCCGTCGGGTCGTCCTTGAAGAGCAGCTGAAGCGCGACTACCAGCGGTTCCTCCACGCCCGTCCCCGCCAATCCCGGGACGACGATGGCCGCCCAACCCAGGACATTGAGGCCATCGCCACGTGGGCGCGCGAGCAACAGCTGCTGTGCGAAGACGGACACGTCGCCTTCCCGGATGTCCGCCTGGAAATCGAGGAGCACGACGGGCGCTGGACCGTGGAGGACCTCGAGGTCATGACCCCGCACTACCGGGGCGCTCACGCCGCCGGCAAGGTGCGCGCGGGCTTCACGCGGTTCCGTGCGGTCGGCGCCAGGCTGGGCGGGACCACCGGCCGAGCGCGTGGCGGGCGCGTCAGGGATGCACGTCTGGCCGAGGAGCTGTTGTCGTGACGACGCCCCCGGACGACCGTGTCCAGGCGCTCATCGCCTGCGGTTTGGCGGAACGCCACGCGCGGTTCCTGGCGCTCGTGCTCGTGCACGCCGGCGTGTGCTTGCGGCGCCAATACAGCGCACACGAAGGCGTCCGCCGAGGACGGACCGCCCACGCGTTCCTCGCGGCGTTGTGCGCCCGTGGCTGGGCAAGCGCGTATCCCGCGCATCGTCGCGCCCACATCTACCACGTGCATGGCAAACCGCTCTATCGCGCCATCGGCGAACCCGACAGCCGCTTGCGCAAACCCACCACGCTCGGCCGTGCCATCGAGCGCCTGATGCTCCTGGATGCGGTGCTCGGTGAGCCGCAGCTCCGATGGCTGGGCAGCGCGCGGGAGAAGACGACCTACTTCGCGGCGAAGACCGGCATGCGGCCCGAGGAACTGCCGCGCCTCCGCTTCGGCGATGGCCCAGCGAAGACCACTCGCGCCTTTCCGGACCGCCTCCCGATTGGCCTGGCGCCCGACGGCCGGACCTACGTATTTCTCTACTGCGTCACGCGCGAGCATCCGCCCGAGCTGCGGGCGTTTCTGCATCGTCACCAGGCGCTGCTGCGGGCGCTGCCGGAGTGGGAGCTCCGCCTCGTACTACCGCGCCACTTGGCACAGGCGGTGACCCGGTGCAAGCGCGTCGCGCAGGAAGAACTGACACGCCCGCTACGCCTGGACGCGATCTGGGAACTTCACGCGTACTTCGAGGCCCGTCGGCGGGTCGAGTACGGCGCGACGCCGGCCGACCCGGTGGCCTACGAGCGCCAGCGCCGCGAGTACCGAGCACCGCGGTTTTTCGCGTTGTATCGGAGCTGGCTGCAGGAAGGCGATGCCATCCTCGAGGCCCAAGCGTCTTCGGCTCTGGCCGATGCCGTGGATCGCGACCGCGGCCGGATCACGAGCGTCGTGCTGCCCTATCCCTACCAGCATCTGGAACAGGTGGCAGGCACCGCATGACCGGACATCCACCCGGACCATGGGGCGGACCACCGGGCGGGGGGAGGTGGTCCGCACCGCGCTCGTCGGTTGGGCGACGTCAGCTCCATGCGGGGCAAGGAGCCGACGACGGCAAGTCGCAGGGAGTGAACGCGTTAGCAGCGAGCGCGGACAAAGGAGGAACGGTTGGAGCACAGGACCAGCCAGATCAGAGAAGTGAATCGGGGGTGTGAGCGACCCCCTTCCCGAGCGTGTGACGGCGCGCAGCCCGCGACCCTGGGTCGCTCACACCCCCGCCCGAGTGGGACCACGCGCTGGTCCCGGAGCAGGAAAGGAGTCAGGCCATGGCCGTGATCAAGGCCCGCACCCGCGGTAAGCACCTCGTGAAGGTTCGCTCGCGCCTCGACGTGGAGAACACCGAGACGCTGCACGCGTACGCGCGCTTCCTCGGCGAGAGCGTCGACTACGTGCTCAACCAGGTGATCGACACGGTCCTCGCGCGCGACAAGGAGTTCCTGCAGTGGCGGACCGCGCACCCGGAGTCGTGCGTGCCGGCCTCGGTGCGCCGCCGTCGCCTCGCGAATGTGGCAGGCCCGAGACCTGCCAGGCGTCCAGAGCCCGCACCGACGCCGGTTCCGGCGTAGGGATCACCGGCAAGCCACCGGCCATGCTTCGCACGCTCATCGACGCGCGCCAGCTTGTCGCCCTGATGGCGGCGGCCGTCATCGGCCTGTGGGGACTGTCCCGCGTCCCGTTCCCCGACACGAACCCGTTCCTGGTGCTGGTCCACGCCCAAGCGCCGCGGGTGACAACGGGCCTGCGCTACGGCTACGCCACGCTGTGGTTCACGACGCCGTTCCTCGCGGCGTCGTTCGTCGCCTCGCTCGCGACCATCGTGCTGGTCCGACGCTCGCCCCAGGCCCAGTTCCGCCCGCTGCCGCCGTATCCAGCCCCCGAGCAGCGCGTCGCGCCGTCGCTCGTGCTCGGCGAAACCCACCACCAGATCGTGCCCGGCCGTGCGACCGACCCGCGGTGGCTGACGATTCCGCAGCGGGGCCTCTACACCGGCGTTATGGTGCTCGGGGCCGTAGGCACGGGCAAGACCTCCGCCTGCATGTATCCCTACGTCGATCAGCTGCTCCGGTGGCAGAACCAGGATCAAGACCGGAAGGTTGGTGGGCTCGTGCTCGAAGTAAAAGGCGACTTCTGCGGCCAGGTACGGGGCATGCTGCAGCGCGCCGGCCGGGCCGACGACTACGTGGAAATCGGGCTCGACTCGGGCATCTGCTACAACCCGCTCCAGAACGACCTGGACCCCTATGCCGTGGCCTATGCCATCGCCACGCTGCTCAACAACCTGTTCGGCAAGTCGAAGGAGCCGTTCTGGCAGATGGCGTACACGGACTTGCTCAAGTTCGTGATTCTGCTCCGGCGCCTCACGGTGGGCTACACGACGTTCTCGGAGATCTACCGGTACGTGCTTGACGACGGGCAGATCGACAAGGACATCCTCGCGCTCAACGCCGTCCTGAAGTCCCCGCCAACGGTCATCCGCATCCAGCGGGCCGACTACCGGGCGCTCCCGATGCTGAGCCCGTGGAAGCACTGGCACGACGAAGACGAGGCGCATGTCGCGCACCCGTACGAAGCCGAACTGGAGGCCCTTCTGGACGCTCGCGGCGTGCGCTACGTCGTGCAGCCCGCGCAAGGCACGGCGTGGACCGCCAGGAAGCAACAGCTGGAGGCCGTCGAGCGCTGGTATCGACACGGGTGGAGCAAGCTCGACGCGCGTCTCCGCTCGTCCATCGTGGAAGGCGTCGTCGTCTTCTTGTCGCTGTTCGACGACAACCCTGCGATCCATCGCACCTTCTGTCCACCGCGTTCGGCCTACACGGAAGAGCCCAAGCCCGGCGACCCGCGACCGCTCCCCGCGCTCCCGACGCTGCTCGAATCGGGTCACGTGTTGGCGTTGAACTTCCCCGTCGGGATGAACCCTGGCCTGGCCCGCATCCTGGGCGTGATGCTGAAGCTCGACTTCCAGCGCGCCATCCTCCAGCGGATCCCTCAGATCGCCGCCCATCCTGAGCGCCCATGGCGGGACATCTTGTTCGTCTGCGACGAGTACCACGCGTTCGCCACGGTTGGCGAAACCGACCCCACCGGCGACGAGCGCACGTTCGCGCTCTCGCGTCAAGCGCGACTTATGCCGATCGTGGCCACCCAGAGCGTCAGCTCTCTGCGCTCGGCGCTGCCTGGGGACGAGAGCTGGCGAACGCTGCTTCAGTGCTTCCGCACCAAGGTGTTCCTGGCCACCAGCGACGAGTTCACCGCGCGAACGGCCGCCGAGCTCTGCGGCAAGCGCGACCGGCTCAAGGCCCACTACAGCATCTCGGAGTCCGGCCGCGACTCGCACATATCGCTGCTCACGGGCCGGGCCACAGCCGGGAAGCAGTCACTCAGCGCGAGCAAGAGCTACACGCCCCACAACGACTACACGTTCGCCCCGCGGGTGTTCACTGAGCTGCAGAACGCGCAGGCTGTCGCCCTCCCGTACGACGGCGTCAACCCGCTGCCGCCACAGTACTGCTACTTGAAGCCGCACTACCTGGACCCGCAGGTCAGCTACTTCGACCACCTCGCCGGAGGCCGCCTGTGAGCAGCCTTGACCGCATCCTCCCGTTTCTTCGCCCGATCGAGGACCTGCTCGCCGATCCGGACATCACGGAAGTGATGGTCAACGCAGGCGGGCGACGCGTGTTCGTGGAACGGGCAGGGCGCCTTCACCAGGTCGATGGTCGCGTGTTGGAGCCACGGAATCTGACTGTTGCGATCAAGAACATCGCCCGGGCCTGTGGCGATGAGATCTCGGACCACCAGCCGATCCTAGACGCGCGGCTCGAGGACGGGTCACGCGTAGCCGCAATGTTTCCGCCATGCTCGGTGGACGGGCCGACGCTGACCGTTCGGAGGTTCGGGCGCCATTACACGCTGGAGGAGCTGGTGGTCAGAGGGATGCTCACCGAGGAGCAGGCACGTGTGCTACGCGCCGCGGTCTTGGACGGTCGCAACATCTTGATCTCCGGCGGAACTGGGACTGGCAAGACCACGCTGCTCAACGCGCTGGCCGCCACGATCCCGCCGGAGGATCGCGTCGTGCTCATCGAGGAAACCTCAGAAATCCAGATCGACCTGCCGAACGTCGTGCGCTTCGAAGCGCGCCGGGCCGTGGCGCCCCTCGGACAGGAAGCGACGACGCCGGCGGTGACGATATCGGAGCTCGTGCGGGCCACGCTGCGGCATCGCCCAGACCGGATCATTCTCGGGGAGGTGCGCGGCGCCGAGGCGGCGGACCTTCTTCAGGCCCTGAACACTGGACACCGGGGGAGCCTATGCACGATTCACGCGAACTCCGCCGAGCATGCGACGATGCGGCTCGCGCACTGCGTACTAGCCTCGAACATGGGCCTACCGCTCGAGCACACGCGGGAAGCCGTTGCGAATGCGGTCCAAGTGGTTGCCCACGTCGAACGACACGCAGGCCGTCGCACCGTTGCGGCCATTCGGTAGGCCGCCCTCTTAGGTGGGCCAAGCGAGGTTCGGCACGCTTTCCAAGCGTGCGCCTTCAACCACTCGGCCATCTCTCCGCGTCTGTGCCCGTGCGTTGTCGCGTTGAAATCGATGCGGTCGCTGATTCCCTTCAGCAGCGGATTCGCGTCCGCGACCGCGCGCAGGTGTGTTGTCAACTGCTCGCCGATCTTTTTGGAGAGGGTGCGGATGACCGACCACACAGCGTCATCCGGGTTGCCCGGCTGGAGTGGCAGGAAAAAGTGCACCAGCTTCTTGTCATGCTGGACCAGCCTGAACGCCTTGGCGCGCGAGCCGACCTCCTTTGCGATGCGGTTCAACTCTTCGTCGAAAACGTCGCACAGCCGCTTTGCGAAGATCAGGGGGAGGATGAACTCCTTGTACTTGGGGGCATCCTTCGCGCCGCGGATGGAGCAGGCCGCGTCCCAGATCCACGACTCCAGAGACTTGCCAGCGTCTGCGGGCAACGGCATGTGGGGAACTGCCGCTGCCGCTTTCTTCGAACGGTTAGCCATGGCTCGTGGCACGGCCTCAGTATTACGGAATCTGCAGGTGCGTCCCTAACGCCGTGTCGTTTAGGTCCGCACCGTGCAGCTGGGGATGTAGCCTGGGTCCTGGTACTCGAAAAGCTGTATCTCGCCGACCGATGTCAGCTGCTGCCCGAGGAAGACGGCGAGGGCGAGGGGGCCATAGAAGAAGAGGCGTGTGCGCCGGACGCCGTGGGCCTTGAGCAGTTCGCCGAACTCCTCGCGGACCGCGCGCGCGAAGGCGCAGGCCTCCTCGGCTCCTCCAATTGATTGACTTCCGGTCGTCGACGGCGACATGAAGGCGAAGATCTTCGGCGGATGGCCTGTGCTGTCGACAAAGCGACGGATGTCCTCGCGGCCATCACCGCGGATATTCAGGCCGAGAACCACGTCATCGCCGCCTCCGTCCACTAGCGCCACCTGTAGGTAGTATGGGCTCGCCGGCGGCGCGTCTGATCGCCAAGGCTCCGGTGCGGGAGGTTGCGGAATCTCGAACTTCCAGCCGCCGACGGCCGGGAAGGCCGCGCCTAAGGCGATGCCGCTCGAAAGAGGACACTTGCCGCGAAAGCGAATGAGCCGCTCGGTGCGTTCCGACTGAATCGTGGCGCGAAGAGCGTTCAGCTCAGGGAGCAATTCGCTGTTCCAGATTGTGGCGTCCGGTACGCGCCGCGTCGCGCGATCGAAATGTCGTGACCACTCGATCGTGTAGTCGGCGGGGACATCGAACGTTTCACGAGTCCAGTTCTGCATCCAAATGGTTACGCTCTTTTCGCCGGGCGCAGCGGCCGTCACCGCTGCCCGCAGAATCTCCTCGATGGCGGTTCGGTCGAGCACCTTGCCCCGTGTCCCCTGTAACGCGGCGAGCAAGTCGGCGAAGGCGGGCTGCACCATCGCTCTGAGTCTGTCCGCGTATTCCGGGTGATTCAGCAACCGTGCGATGAACAATTCGAGGGCGCGATCGTCGTGTTGCAAGTCGCCATGGCCGACCTCGAACTTGATGCTCGCATGAATGAAGTCAACATCGCCCTGGTTCAGACCGATCTTTCGGATTCGCGCGTCCAACTCCGACTTGGTCGGGGCGAGGGCGGTCGGAACGTCGTCGTAGAACGGCCTGACGTTCCTGAATCGCGCGAGCCCGGTCTCAATCGGCCGCAACTTCGGCGAGAGCCCGGGGCAGACCAGCGAGAAGCATTTGTAGACGCCCGGCAGATCCGCGTCGAGCCGCTGGAAATGCGCGAGGCTTTCCTTGAATTCAGCCGGCGAGACCTCGTGATCCTTGACCTGAATGTGGATGCGCGAAGACGTGCCACCCTCTTGATACCGGATGTCGATGTCGCCCGTGCCTTCGTACAGCAGCTGGTGGAACGCGGCTTCGAGCAGCCACACCGGAAGCTGACAGGCGGCGAATCTGGTCTGGAAATCGAAGCCCTTTCCCGCCGTGATGCCGCCCGTCGACTCCGGCGAGAGCAGGGAGCCTCCGGGACGAGGACGCGATCGGGCCGTGGGCTTGCGCTGCTTCCGCATCATCACTTACCGAAGGTTGACCCGAAGAGTTGACGCCAGAGTTTGCGGCTTTCCGCTTCGTCGGTGCTGTCGAGCGCCTTGCGGGCCGTCGCCGCCGCCGTCTTGACCTGGTTCATGAAGTCGTTGAATTCGCTAGACTCCCAGTGCTTCGCCACATTGACGGACGAATAGCCAGGATCGGAAATCGACGGCACAATGCCCGTGCCGCGATATGCGCCGTACGAGCGCTCGATGCCCTCCAGCACGCTGACAACGGCACCGGCATGTGACGTCGGCGAACCGATCGTCTGGTGCCCCAGGCTCTCCAGGATGTACGACTTTGGCCGGCAAGACTCCGTCGGGAGCCGGTCACGCCAGAACTTTAGGAGCTTCGCGACCTGAACGTAGTAGCCGTTGGTGGCTTTGTTCTTGTCGGTCGCCGCCTTGATTTGTCCCTTCGGATGCGTCTGGACCCACTGCTTTGCCTCGCGGTCGGGGATCCATAGAGGGCCGGCGTCTCCGTTCATCGGTGTGGCCGGAACGATGTCGAGCCACACGTCCTTGGCCGCCTGCACGCCAACGGACCGTCCCTGGCGTTTGGTTGTCTTGTAGTACTCGCCAAGAATGGACTGTGTCCATGCCAGCACGACCTCCGGAGCCGTGATGGAGTGATCGATATCGATGATGCAGATCACATCGACATCGTTGATGTCGTTGATGGCCGTGTGCCGGGCATAGGAGCCTGACAGGAAGGTGTCCTTGTGCGCTTCCTTAAACTCCTCGTCCGTGCGGAGTTGGTCGCGCACTTTTTCATGCGCGCTCTTTGCCGCTGAGACGTGGGTGGCGGTGGGCTCGATCGACGACAGCAGAGCCTTAAAGTCAGGCGCCAGTTCCACCGTTAGTTGTCCTTTCCGGGCATCGCGGGAAGCTCAGTCGCCGAAGCGAGATCAAGCCCATAGTGCCCGGCGAGCGACGCTAAGAAATTCCCGCAAGCGGGACAATCAGCGTCCCGGTCGAAATAGATGCCGTACCACCGATGGATAGTCATCTCATCGCTGCTTTCGCTCAGGGGAGGCCAGTCGGCGTAGGAGGTTCCCGGTTCAGGCCGATTGAGCCACAGGTACCACGGCGCGTCGAAGTCCCTCCTGAGAATGTTCAGCGTGCTGTCCTTGTCGGACAGCAACTCCAGAAGCGCCAGCTTTGTCAGCATGTTGGCGATGGGAAGGACGTCGAGCGAAAGGCCTGGTTCAACGGCGACGGGCTGGTCGGCATAGGCGATGCCTTCGGCGTCGGACGCTGTCGAGATCTCGACGTTGGACGCCTCTTCGGGCATCGTCGAGATGAAGCACTGGTGGCAGGGCGATTGTCTTGGTCGAACGCGGAGAACTTGTCCACCGTACGCGCGTCGGAACGCGCCGCCGTAGATCGCCACAACGCCCTCGTCGAGGCAAAGCTTGTTGATGAGAAGCTTGCTCGGCCTGTTGTCGGTGCCGCAGATGACGACGTCGGCCCGTTTGACGAGTGCCCGGACGTCCTCCTGGTTTTCGTAACCCAGAGCAACGGGATGAACCGACACATTCGCGTCAGGATTCTTCTCGTGAATGAGATCGCGCACGACGTTCACCTTGTAGCGGCCGACCTGCGAGATGCCGCCAGGGTGCCGAACGACGTTCCCCGCAGACAGCCTGTCCTTGTCAACCAGGATGAGGGTCCCGAGGCCGCACTTCGCGAGCTCGATGGCGACATGGGCGCCCCCCGTGCCAAGGCCGATCAGGAGCACGGTCGTGTCCTTGAGAATCGTCGTCTCGAGGACGCCTGAGCGGCGCGTCTCAAGTTCGGGCTGGATGTCGACGAAGCGGACGTCGAAGCGTGCGCCGCCTGGTTGAGTGCCGGACGCCCGGAACCTCCTGCCGTCCGGCGCAACAAATATTGAGGTGTCCGTCCGAGCATCGCCTGTTTCGCTAAAAACAATGTTCGTGGAGACGTCCGCGGCGGCGGTCGCAGGGTCGAGAACGACAGCCGCCGTCTCGGTGAAAGGCGAGGGCTGAACGCCGAGCACTGTGTGCGTGAGCGCGTCGCCGTCGTCCCAGCGGCTGAAGCTCGCCTTCGCCTGTCCGCTCTTGATCTCTTCCCAGTTCTCGCGAAGCCAGCGACTCGACAACGTGATTTCAGCGAACATGTCCGCGTCGTCGGCCGTGATATTCAGCGCCCGAGGCGCCTGCGCGCCTTCTGTCACCGCGACGATCGTGCGTTTGGTCTTGTCGTAGACGAGTTTCGTGCGACCCGGCTTGCGCTCGGCGATCGATTTCATCGCCTCCCGAATCATCTGCTGCTGCTGCGGAGCGTTTGTACTCATATCGCTTCTGCCATCGTTGAGACGAAATCGGCCAACGGACGCCCGGTGGCCAGATGCTGTTCGAACGCTTCAATCCAGATCAGGCCCTTCAGGAAGACCTTCTGCAGCACAATGCCGGAATGCCACCGCGCATCGCGCCAGTGACAGATTTGCGGCCACCCGGCGGAGTGTGGCGTCAGCGTGTGCATCTGGTGCGACACGCCCAATGACACGACAGGATTGCCGCCGAACATCCGCAGCGGATTGGGCTCGGTGATGTAGAGAGGCGGCCGCTGCTGAGGGAAGCCCGACGGAATCGGCATCCACAGGTAGAACGTGCGCCCGTTACTGGCCGTCGCGGTGCCTGAGACCGTGTATGTGTCATCGGACGGGTGATGCCACACGGCAAACTGATCGAAGCCTTCACGCTTCAGGATTTCGTTTTCCAGGTACAGCCGTTGCCGCTGGTCAGTGCTCCACATGGCGGTGCCCTTTCAGTTGACGAAAGAGTTCGACGAGGCCGGCGACGTCCAGAGCAGTCAGGTTCGGGGGACTCTTCACCACTTCGGTCGAACCTTTCGACCTGTCCATTCGGTGTACTTCGAGGACCGGCATAGGCCATGCCGAACCAAGGGCAAACGCCAGGTATTCGGGTTCGGCAAGTGTCGCGACGAGAATCGAGCCGAAGCCAGTCGCGTGCTGCTCAATAGCAGCGCCGCTCGCAGCGCTTAGCGCCTCCGCGACGTGCGTCAGCACTCTCTCTCGGGTTGAGGAGTCAACGTCCGATGCCGGTTCTATCGCGGGCGGCGCACTATCCGCACCAATTCGAAGGCGCTGCAGCGTGATTTTTTCCCACGCATGAAGATCCTGCTCGGGAAGCGCCTTTCGCGCGATTAGCGCCTGCCGCAGCGGGCTCAGCCCGGGCAACACTTTCACGCGGCAGGACAGCGGCGTAGCATCGTCTCCGGATAGGTCGTAAAGCCAGGGATGGATCCGAACGAGCGGCTCACCACGGCTGTCGTCGAGAGTCACGATGATCTCGGCCATATTGGCGAAACGATTGCGGCCGGCGAGGCCGACGATGCGTTTGCGATCGCCGCCGCTTGGCGACGACAGGCCAAGACGATGATGCGAGTGCCAGTCACCGAAGTAACGCAGCGCCCAGTCCGTTGCCATCACTTCGCTGAGCTGCCGGAGGTAGTCCACATCGAGCCGGAAATGGGTGTTGTTCCGTTGTGCGGCGGGCCCAGCCTTGCTCGCGAGCAGGACGGTCGGCAAATCGTGCCAGCGGCCGAACAGGTCGCCGCCGGTCTCAATGGACCAAGCCGACGCTTCAGCCGCAATGGCGCGCAGTTCGGATTCCCATGTGACCAGGAAGCCTCTCGGGACTTGCGTACGCGCACGGCGGCTGATGAAGCGGCTGAGGCGCTGAATCAGGATGTCGGAGTCCCGTGAAGAGCGAAGGGACTTGAGAATCGCCGTCAGCTCCGGTCGTTCCTCGATCCAATCCCGCAAGTCGCCAGGGAGTCGTGTGTCGGCAGCCCTCAGATCCTCGGCCGGAATCTCAAGTGCGTCGGCGAGCTTTTCGCGAAGTTGATCGCTCGGCGCGCGACGGGCCGCCTCGATGTCGGCGACGTAGGCGGGCGTTACCCCGACCTTGTCCCCAAGTTGCCGAAGCGACCATCGGCGCGCTTGCCGACGGTCTCGAATGATTTTGCCGAGTTCAGACACTATTCCATCGTGTCAGTGTATGCATACGATGTCAAGGCGAACATATGGCGTATGGTGAATGGCAAGACATTCTCGAGGGCACGCAGAAGGGCACTTTGGATCTCACCCCGTGGATGGAATGGTCTCTGATGCTGTCAATGCCATCGATGATGCGCAGACTCTCCTCGCCGGCGTGCTGTTGAAGCGCGTTTGGGGAAAGCGCTGTCATGCGTACTCTGCCTCGGGCGACCGGAGTAACCACCGGATATCAAGCGCGACTCGTCGTCGAAGCGTCCGAGGTCATCCGTCACCTTGGTGACGCGTGTGCGCCACTACCTGCGGAAGCGGCCTCCGGAAGACGATAAGACCGTCTTCCACAGCGACCACAGGCCTTGACAACCGGTCATTCCATATCAGTCTAGGGCTTCAACATTAGGTCGCAAGAAACTCTGTGACCCTTTGGATGCCCCGAGCCGAACGACGTCACAGCCCGCCCGGCCCTGCCTGTCTAAGAGCGCCTGCCACCCGTCCGCGCACCCAAAAGGGGGCCGCTTCCGCGATAAGGGGCCCACGGCAATCGCAACGGAGCTGGTACACGCGTTCTTGCCGAGGTGCTCGAACACCTGTGACGCTTCGCGCTTTGAAATCACCGTTGCGACCTGACGGGTGGCTGCTGAGGTTACACCCGGCGCAGTGCAAGATTCCGAACAGTATCGGCGTTCTCTGTAGTACGTCGACAGCTCCGCCTGTCACCGCACCTTAGCCATTACGGCTGAGTTGCCTGCCTCGTCCCCGGTCCCTCAAGGCCGGCGGACCTCACCCGCACCGCCCGTTTCAGACACGCGGTGCCCCAGGAGCACGTCTATGTCCACGAAGCGCACAGAGATGGTGTCTGTCCGGATCACCCCGAACGACAAGGGCTCGCCCGCAGGGAAGCTCGCCGATGCGGAGGTGGTCTTCGAGTCGGCCGCCGGTCCGTTCACCGGACTCAAGTTGGTCGGGTTTGCCATCTGGGAGCGGCGGAACGGCGATGGCCGCAATGTCACCTTCCCGGCCCGGCAGTACTCGGTCAACGGCGAACGACGCAGCTTCGCGCTCTTGCGTCCGGCGTCGGACGACGCGAGAGCGCAGGAGGCCGTCCGCGACCTGATTCTCGCCGCGTACAGCGCGACCGAGGCCCAGACGTAACGGCCTTCCAGGGCGACCTGCCAGCGGCCAAACACCGCTGGCGGGCCTGCCCATGACGGTCCGCCGAGCCCGCGCCACAGGCGCTGCTCGGCCCCGTCGCTTCGACATCCCAGACGACCTGAGGGCACGCATGGACCGCACTGCACTCGCCGTGGACACGCCGTCGACGTCAGGCATCTCGACCCCCATCTCCGATGCGTCCACCATTGCGGTCGTCGCCTCGTTTCGCCTGTCCGATGCCGGGCGGAAGTCGTCGTTGCTCGCCGGCGGCAATGGCCGACAGTCCCAGACGCTCACGCTGACCGTGCCGACCACCCGGCTGCACCTCGTGCAGGTGGATGCCGATGGCGTCGCGCGCCTGCGACTGCGACCCCAGTTCCAGACGCGCCCTGACGAGCGCATCGTGCGCGTCGACGACGCCCCCGAGTACGACGCGCCGCCTTCGGCCGAGCGCCTGCTGCAGGACGCCGCGCGCAATCACCAGCTCGAGGCCGCGTATCGTGCGCAAGGCGTCGCCCGACGAGCCACGCGCGACGAGTCCAGCCGCACGTGGCGCGACAGCGTGGCTGTGGCGTTCCTCGCGGACCCCGAGCGTCGCGCCTTGCCTCATCCGTCGCCCACCTCGCGTCGCTGCGTCGTGCCCACGGACCGTGGGCGTCTCACCTTCGATTCCGCCCGGGACCGGGGCGCGGCGCGAGACGTGCCGCGGGAAGCCCAACGCCGCTTCGTAGCCGACCTCCACGCACATCGCGCCCGTGTCGCGGCCGAACAACAGGCGTTCCGTCTGGCACACGGCGAGAAGACGCGCCTCGTCCACGCCTGGATCGCCGAGCACGGCTCCGCGGACCAGCGCGAGCGTCTCGCCGCGGGCGTGCTTCCGCTCGACGAGGGCATCGAGGCGATGGCCGCGGTGCGGTTTCGCGCCCTGGACGTTTTGCCCCCGTATCGCCATGACGGCGCGGAGCGACTCCAGGGCTTTCTCCGAACCCATGCGGCGCATGGCGCCGCGACCGTGGCACCCGACACCCTGAAGGTCACGACGCGCGAACTCTCGACCGCGTCGGCCCTGCAATGGGCCATGCTCCAGCAGGTCCGCCAGGCCGTGCCCGACGCGCAGGTCTTCCTGCGCGAACGCGTCCTCAGTTGGACCGTGGACGCCAAGGCGCCGCGCCTGTCCATGGTCACCGTGCTGGCCGTCGTGAAGGACGGCCCGCTCACGCTCCGTCGGGAGTGCCTGGTCGCGGACGATAGCGGCGACCGGCCACGAGTCATGACGTAGGCCTGCAGCCGACGTCCCGTCTCCCCAGTGGCCATCCCGGCCACGCCCTCCACGCCCGCTCAGCGGCGTGGAGTTCCTCCCGCCACCGCCCTCAGGGCACAGCCACGGAGCCTGCCATGTCCAGTACCAGTGTCTCTTCGCTCACTGCTTGCACCGCCCATCGCGAGTGGGCCACACGCCCGCCCGACGAACGGTTCAGCAGCGTCCACGCGCTCGTCGAGGCCGCGCGTGCCCGCCGCGCGCGCACCCACGAACGCCGCCTCGAGCTGAGCCAGGTGCACACGGTCGCGCCGACCGACGACAGTCTCGTGCTACGCGAGCCGTTCGGACGGACCTCGGCGCTGACCCACTGGAGCTTCGAGCAGCTCGCCGGCATCGCCGGCGCGCCGCCGCGCTACCTGCGCACCCTACCGGCACCCATCGCCGCCCTCGCGTTGAACGCGGGGCTGGCCCGGCGACGACGGGAGGGCGTCCAGCTCTTCGCGGACGCCGACGACCCGTGGACCGTCCACGCCGTGACCTCGCAGCGGTACACGCGCGTGCACCACGACGAGCTGGCCGGCCGAGTGGGGGACCTCATGGAGGCCCATCCCGCGTGGCACCTGCCGCTCGGCTACGAGGACGGCGTCTGGGGGGCCGAGAAGGTCCCCTCCGGCGCCTACCTGGGGGATCGCGACCTGTTCCTGTTTCTCGTGGACGGGAATCGGGCCATCGACGACCCCACCGACGGGACCGACGGCGGCCTGTTCCGCGGGTTCATCCTGCGCAACAGCGACGTCGGCGCGGCGGCGCTCAGCCTGGACGTGTTCCTGTTCCGGGCTGTCTGCGGGAACCACATCATCTGGGGCCTGCAGCGCGTGGCGAGCTTCCGGCGTCGCCATGTGGGCGCGTCGATTCACGAGGCGTGGCACGACTCCCTCACGGACATCACGCGCCACCTCGACGCCGGCCTGGAGGCGGACCGCACCCGACTCCTGCGGGCCACCGCGCAGGAACTCGGGACGTCGCGCGACGCGGTCATCGACGCGGTGACCCAGCGCCTGGACCTGTCGCAGAAGGTCGCCGGCGACGCCTACGACGTGGCCGCCACGACCGAACCGAACCCTCGATCGGTATGGGGCTACGTGCAGGGGCTGACGCGTGTCAGTCAGCGCCTGCCCTGGCAGGACCAGCGGTTCGGGCTCGACCAGGCGGCCAGTCGCCTGCTCGCGTCGGTCCACTGACCGGCGTGCATTGCGTGCGGGGCTGAGCCCTCACGCCCACTGAACCTGAGCGGTGCGAGCGCGGCACGATGCCGCCTCGCACCCCTGCGGGCACCACGTGGTGCCTGCGGCCCTCGTCGCTCACAGAGCCGGCGCGATCCCGGAGACCTCCGCGATGCGCCTGACCACGACGCCACACCTACCCATCGCCGCCCATGCGGGCGGCATCCCCTGTCCATCCCTCGCCGTCACACGGCGCCCTGTGGCGTACCCCGCCCTCACGGCCGGAGGTGCGTCCAGGGGTCGGCTGTCGGCGCTTCGCCGGAGTCCTCTCATGTCCACCCAGACCCACCCGCCCGCACGCGGGCACCGCGTCCGCGAGTTCGTTGGCGCCTACCGCACGTTGCGCAACGAGCACGGGCACCCCGTGCGGCTTCCCACGCTCGCCCTCAGCGATCCGCGCACCGCGGCGACCGCGCTGGCGCCGCTGCTCGAGCACGAAGCCGTCGAGATCTTCGGCGTCGCGTGTCTCTCCACACGTCACCGGCTGCTGGCCTGGCACGTGCTCTCGCGGGGCACCCGGTCCGGCACCAGCGTGTCGCTGCCGGACGTCTTCGTGCCGGCCTGCCTCACGCCGGACACCACCGCACTGCTGGTGGCTCATAACCACCCCAGCGGCGATCCCTCACCCAGCCCTGAGGATGCGCGCCTCACGGACCGGCTCGCACGCGCGGCCGACGTGATCGACATCCCGTTGCTGGACCACGTGATCGTCGGCGTCGACGGCCGCTACTTCAGCTTCCGCGAGGCCGGCCGGCTTCCCGCGGGAGGGGCAGCACTCCCGCGCTTCTGACACCGTGCCGGCCATCGGCCCCCCGATGGTCGGGCGCCCCTCGGGCTCGTCAAGTCTCTCGCTCCGCTCGACCCCTGACGGGGCTCACGGACTTGACGGGCCCTCCGGGCCGCTCCGCCTCGGCACCTAGGCGATGGCCGGCGTGCTCTGACGGACCACCGACGAGATCAGCGATTCGAGGAGACCGCATGACCATGGCGCACCTGGCCCCCACCATCACCGTCACGATCGGCCGACAGACGCGCGTCTATCACGCGTTCATTACGACGGCCCCAGCGTCCTACGACGCGCCGTCCACGCTCACCTTGCACGCAGCGTCGCTGACGGACGTCGCCGGATTGGCCGCCGATCCCGTGCGGCTGGAGCTTGCGCGCCGGCAGCGGTACGGCCGGCTCGTGCTGGTCGAGACGACGCAGTTCGTGTGGCAGCGCGCGCGGTATCGCGAAGGGCGGTACCTCTTCGCCGCGGCCGACCCGATGCTCGTCGGCCTGAACACCCTGCAGTCCTGGCTGTGGCACCGCATCGGCCTGCCGCCGCTGGACCGCCCGCGTGGCCACGCCTAGTCCCGAAGCATCTGCCTGGAGGAGGAATTATGGATGTCGTCATCAAGATCCGTCATGCCGAACCTGGCGCGCCCGCCGGCAAGCTCGCGGACGCGGAGGTGCACTTTGAGACAGGCGCTTTGGCCGGCCTGAAGCTGGTCGGCTTCGCCGTGTGGGCGCGCCGCGACGGCAGCGGGTGCACCGTGTCGTTCCCCGCGCGCCAGTTCGTGGTCCACGGCGAGCGCCGCAACTTCGCGTTGCTGCGGGCCGTGCGCGATCTGGCCGCGCAGCAGCCGCTGCGAGACCTGGTCCTTCGTGCGTACGACGGCCATCCGACGGCCGGGCCTGCTGTAGGCGCTGGAGAGTAGGGAGGCGCCGATGCCTGCCATCGAACCTTCGAACGAACTGGCGCCGGTGCCAAGCCGACGCCTCCACCCTCAGCCAGCTTCCTTGCGGAAATCCAACATAACGCCTGCGGATCCGACCTCACCCTGGCTGGACGCATCAGAAGGAGCGATCTACGCGCGTGTGTCCAAAAAGTTGCTCTATCGAGCTATCCGGTCCGGCCGGCTCCGAGCAGCGCGAGTCGGAGGGCGTCGGCAGGTGCGACTGCGGCGCGAGTGGCTCGATGCGTTCATCGAAGGGCAGATTGCAGGGCCTGAGACCTCGGTGCGTGCGTCTTGAACGTCCCGCGCCTTCAGGCGCAGACTGATCCTTGGCGCTGCCGTGGTCGCGGTGACCTTCGGCGTCGGCGCCAGAAGGAGCGCAGTGCATGAAGACGTTTCGACGCAGACTGGCGGACGGTAGAGAAGTTGACGTTGGCCGGAACCGCGGGATCCGCAAGATCTGCCGCTGTCCTCGCGCCAAGCAGGCAAAGTGCTCGCACCCTTGGTACTTCAACTTTTCGTGGAAGAGGCTGTCGTATCGTCTCTCGCTCGACCGCCACACTGGGGGCCATGTGGCGGGGCGCGGCGAAGCCGAGGCACTGGCCGACACATTGCGCGCGAGCATCCGCGCGGGCACGTTCGCGGCTAGGCAGTCCTTGCGCCTGCCTGCCGCGGCGCCCCCCGCGCCGCTCACGTTCCGCGCCTTTGCCGACGATTGGGCAAGACGGCGTGGATACCAGCTCGTGCGCGCCAAGGACAACGACTACCGGCTGAAGCGGATTCACGCCTTCGAGCTGCCAGGCTCGAGTCCACCGACGACCTTCGGCGACAAGTCTGCGGCCGACGTCACCACGGGAGACATCGAGGCGTACCGGCATCACCGGCGCGCGCAGGGCGTGTCGCCTGTCACGAGCAACCACGACCTTAAGCTGCTTCGGAAGATGTTCGCCTGGGGTGTGCGCGAGCGTCTCATTCCGGCCACCCCCTTCAAGGTCGGGACCGAGTCGGTGATTGCGCTCGACCCTGAAACGCCACGCGAGCGGCGGTTCGGGAGCGACGCCGACGAGACGCGGCTCCTGCGAGCCGCCAACCCGCATCTGCGCGGCATTCTCGTGGCCATGCTCGACACATGTTGCCGGCCCGGCGAGATCTTGTCGTTGCAGTGGGGCGACGTGGATCTAGCCGGGCGTGAACTGGTGATCCGTGCCGAGAAGGCGAAGACGCGTCGGGCGCGTCGCCTGCCGATCTCCACGCGGCTGCTCGCCGTGCTCCAGATGCGGCGCACCGGACCGGACGGGCGACCGTTCGGACCCGAGGCGTACGTGTTCGGAGACGCACTCGGCGGCCGGGTCGTCTCGATTCGGACAGCGTGGGAAGCGGTGCGGCAGCGGGCCGGGCTCGAGGACTTCCACCTGGCCGACCTCCGGCACGAGGCTGCGTCGCGTCTGGAAGATGCCGGCGTGCCGACGACCTATGTCTCGAAGTTCCTAGGACACCGGAACCTCACGACGACCACGCGCTATCTGAACGCGACCATCCGCGGGTTGCGGCAGGCAGTGGAGAAGCTCGAGGCGTCGCGCGCCAGCGCGGCGCGCACTCGCCGGAAAGCTGCGGCGCTTGCAAATGCCTTGCAAACACCCGCGCAGCGACCATCGACGAGCGACTCGCCCTCAGACGAGTCGATCCCGCCTAAGTCACTAATTTCCTGAAGCTTACAGGTTGGTGCGGAAGGGGGGACTCGAACCCCCACGGTATTGCTACCGCCAGCCCCTCAAGCTGGTGCGTCTGCCAATTCCGCCACTTCCGCGTTCCGGGGGCTGAAGACCGCGACGGCCGCGGCTTCGCTATTCAATTGTATCCACCGGCGGCGACCGCGCCGCGGGTGGGCCGTACGACTTACTGCTTCGGCGGCGGCGCCTGCCCGGCGGGCGGCGCGTCGCTCGCCGCGGGCGGGGCGCTGTCGGCTGGCGCCGGCTGGCTCGAGGCCGGCGGCGGCGTGGCCGGAGCCGGGGCCATCGGTTCGGTGGCGGCGGCCGGGAGCTGCGGCGGTCCGTCGACGCCGCCGACGACCGAGCTGGTGCCGCGGGCGCCCCACACGGCGAGCGCGAGCGCCAGCACCATGAAGGCGGCCGACAGGCCGGTGGTGATCTTGGTCAGGACGGTGGCGCCGGCGCGGGCCCCGAACACCGCCTGGCTGGCGCCGCCGCCGAAGGCGTTGGCGATGTCGCCGCCTTTGCCCTGCTGGAGCAGGATCACGATCATCAGCACCAGGCAGGCGACGACGTAGAGCGTGACGAACAGGTAGTACAGCATCGAGTGGCTCTGGCGGCTCCGCGACGGAGCCGGAAACTCCAAGTATACCCGTGGACCTGGCCCGGCTGTCCAGCCGTTCGCGGGCCCTGGGGCGGCAGGTCTGAAGACCTGCCCTACTTCGCGCCGGTCACGATCTGGGCGAAACCGGCCACATCCAGGCTGGCGCCGCCCACCAGGGCGCCGTCCACGTCGGCGGCCGCCCGCAGGGCGGCGATGTTGCCCGGTTTCACGCTGCCGCCGTAGATCACGTGGCACTGCTCGGCGGCGGCAGCCCCCCACCACGAGCGGAGGCGGGCGCGGATGTGCCTGTGCACCTCGCCGGCCTGCTCGGGGGTGGCGTTTCGGCCGGTGCCGATGGCCCACACCGGTTCGTAGGCCACCACCATCGCCGCCACTTCGTCGGCGGTGACGCCGTCCAGGCCGCCCTTGAGCTGCTGGTCGATGACCGCCAGCGTCTGGTTGGCGTCGCGCTGTTCCAGGGTCTCGCCGACGCAGACGATCGGCACGAGGCCGGCGGCGATCGCCGCCCGGGTGCGCTTGTTGACCGTCTCGTCGGTCTCGCCGAACAAGGCGCGGCGCTCCGAGTGGCCGACGATGACGTACTCGGCGCCGGCCTCGCGCACCATCGCGGCGCTCACCTCGCCGGTGAAGGCGCCCTCGCGTTCCCAGTGGCAGTGCTGCGCGGCCACGGCGATGTTGCTGTTGCGCGCCGCCTCGACCACGGCGTGGAGCGCGGTGAACGGCGGCGCGACGACGATCTCCACGCCGTCGACGGCCTTGACCACCGAGCGCAGTTCCTTCACGTGCACGACCGCCTCGTGCACGGTCTTGAACATCTTCCAGTTGCCCGCGATGAGTGGCTGCCGCATCGGATGCCCCCGTCGGCCCAGTCTAGCCGCTAGCCGCCAGCCGCCAGCCGCCAGCCGCTACGAGTGTCAGTGTTTGTCGGGCAGCGCCGCCACCCCCGGCAGCTCGCGGCCGCCGAGGAACTCCAGCGACGCGCCGCCGCCGGTCGAGATGTGGCTGATCCGGTCGGCCACCCCGGCGGCGTTCACCGCCGCTACCGAGTCGCCGCCGCCGATGATCGTCGTGCCCTGCACCGCGGCCACCGCCGAAGCCACGCCGATGGTGCCGGCGGCGAACGGGGCCAGCTCGAAGACCCCCATCGGGCCGTTCCACACCACGGTCTTCGCCGTGGCGATGATGCCGCGATAGAGGGCGACGGTCTCCGGGCCGATGTCCAGGCCCATGCGATCGCCCAGGTCGTGGTCGGCGACGTGCAGCACCGCGGTCGGCGCATCGGCGGCGAGGGCCGGCGCCACCACGTGATCGACCGGCAGCGACAGCTCCACACCTTTCACCTTGGCGTGTTCGATGATCTGCAGCGCCGCGGCCAGCTTGTCGTCCTCGACGAGGGACGTGCCTACCGGCAGGCCGAGCGCCTTGAAAAAGGTGTAGGCCATGGCGCCGCCGATCAGCAGGTGGTCGACCCGGCCGAGGAAGTTCTCGATCACCTCGAGCTTGTCCGACACCTTGGCGCCGCCGAGGATGGCCACGAACGGCCGCTCGGGATCGCCCAGTGCCTTGCCCAGCCAGGTCAGTTCCTTCTCCATGAGCAGGCCGGCACCGGCCGCCGCGAACGGCCCGACCATGCCGGCTACCGAGGCGTGGGCGCGGTGCGCGGCGCCGAAGGCGTCGTCCACGTAGACGTCGGCCAGGGTCGCCAGGGCGGTGGCGAAGGCAGGATCGTTCTTCTCCTCCTCGGCGTGGAAGCGCAGGTTCTCGAGCAGCACCACGCGCGACCCACCCGGGGCTTCGGCTTTCGCGATCGCCGCCCGGGCCGGTTCGCCGACGCAGTCGTCGGCGAACACCACCTCGCGGCCGAGCAACGCCGACAGGTGCGCGGCCACCGGCCGCAGGCTGTACTCGGGCGCCACCTTGCCCTTGGGCCGGCCCAGGTGCGAGGCCAGCACCACCGTCGACTCGTGTTCGAGCGCGTAGCGGATGCTGGGCAGGGCGGCGGTGATGCGGGTGTCGTCGGTGATGGCGCCGTCCTTCAGCGGGACGTTGAAGTCCACGCGCATGAACACGCGGCGGTCGTCGAGCGGCAGGTCGCGGATCGAGTACTTGGTCATCGCGGCCGGTCCGGTTACAGGCTGGCGGCGACCTTCTTCAGCAGGTCGATGCAGCGGTTCGAGTAGCCCCACTCGTTGTCGTACCAGGCCAGCACCTTGACGAAGTCGCCGTCCATGCTCTTGGTGTAGGCGGCGTCGACGATCGAGGAGTGCGGATTGCCGCGGAAGTCGATCGACACCAGCGGCTCGTCGGTCACGGCCAGGATGCCCTTCAGCGGGCCGGCGGCGGCCGCGGTGAGCGCGGCGTTGACCGCCTCGGCGTCGGCCTTCTTGCCGAGCAGCGCCACCAGGTCCACGGCCGAGACGTTCGGCGTCGGCACCCGCATCGAGATGCCGTCGAGCTTGCCCTTCAGCGCCGGCAGCACCTCGCCGACGGCGGTCGCGGCGCCGGTCGTCGTCGGGATGATCGACAGCGCGGCGGCGCGGGCCCGGCGCAGGTCCTTGTGCGGCAGGTCGAGCAGGTTCTGGTCGTTGGTGTAGGCGTGCACCGTGGTCATCCAGCCGCGGGTGATCCCGAAGCTCTCGTGCAGCACCTTGGCCACCGGCGCCAGGCAGTTGGTCGTGCACGACGCGTTCGAGATGATGTGGTGGGCCTTGGGGTCGTAGCGGTCGTCGTTGACGCCGAGGACCACGGTGACGTCGGGCTGCTTGGCCGGGGCGGTGACGATCACCTTCTTCGCGCCGGCGGCCAGATGCTTGCCGGCCCCGTCGCGATCGGTGAACTTGCCGGTGGACTCGAACACCACCTCCACGCCGAGGTCCTTCCACGGCAGCGCCGCCGGGTCCTTCGACGACAGCACCTGGAAGCGGTCGCCGTCTACGGTGATCGCGTCGCCCTGACCGGAGATCGACGCCGTCAGGTTGCCGAGCACCGAGTCGTACTTGAGCAGGTGGGCCAGGGTCCGGGCGTCGGTGAGGTCGTTGACGGCGACAAAGTCGATGTCGTCGTCGGCCAGCGCCGCGCGCATGATGTTGCGTCCGATGCGACCGAACCCGTTGATCCCCACTCGAATCGCCATCGCCCCCTCCGCGTGTGCACGTCGGTGTATCGTCCCGATCGGCCGATCGGCAAACGTATGATTCTATAGCCGACGTCCGCCGAGGGGTCAATTTGCCGCGGTATACTCGGGCATTGACAACTCGTGCAGAATGAACGGCTTACGCGAATAAATGTACGTCCTGTACACCGCGCTCATCGTGCTCTTCGCGCTGGCCGTGTCGCCGTGGCTGGTCTATCAGGCGGTGCGCTACCGGAAGTACGTCGCCAGCCTGCCACAGCGGCTCGGCTACCTCCCGGTGTCGTTCAACATCGACGCCGAGCCGTCGATCTGGATCCACGCCGTGTCGGTGGGCGAGCTGCTCACCGCGCGGCCGCTCATCGGCGCGCTGCGTGAACGCCACCCCGAGCTGCGCCTCTTCGTCTCGACCACGACCATGTCGGCGCAGCAGCTGGCGCGGCGCAGCGTGCCCGACGCCGACGCGGTCTTCTACTTTCCCTTCGACCTCGGCCTGGTGGTGCGGCGCACCCTGGATCTGGTGAAGCCGCAGCTCTTCCTGATGATGGAGACCGAGATCTGGCCCAACCTGCTGCGGGCTTGCCGGAGCCGCGGTGTCAGGACGGCGGTGGTCAACGGCCGGCTGTCGGCGCGGTCGTTTCCGCGCTACCGGATGGCCCGGGCGTTCTTCCGCCACGTGCTCGCCGACATCGACCAGTTCTGCGTCCAGTCGGAGGAGTCGGCGCGCCGCTTCGTCGAGATCGGCGCCCGGCCCGACCGCGTCACCGTGACCGGCAGCCTGAAGTTCGACTCGCTCGAGCCGTCCGCTCCGGCCGGCCAGGCGCGGCCGCGGGAACGGGTGCTGCGCTACTTCCGCTTCGCGCCGAATCGGCCGGTGCTGATCGCCGGCAGCACGATGAAGGGCGAAGAGGCGATGGTGCTGCGGGTCTTCCGCCGGGTGAAGGGCGCGCTCCCCAACGCGGTCCTGGTCATCGCCCCGCGCCATCCCGAGCGATTCGGCGAGGTGGTCCAGCTGTGCGGGCAGGAGGGCTTCCGGACCGTGCGGCGCAGCGACCTGCCGATCGACGGCGAGCCGCGCGCCGACATCGTCGTGCTCGACACGATCGGCGAACTGGCGACGATCTACCAGCTCGGCACCGTCGTCTTCGTCGGCGGCAGCCTGGTGCCGACCGGCGGCCACAACATCCTGGAACCGGCCATCTCCGGCCGGCCGGTGGTGTTCGGGCCGCACATGCAGAACTTCGCCGAGATCGCCGCGGCGTTCGTCGCCAACGAGGCCGGCGTCCAGGTGGCCGACGAGGGCGCCTTCGACGCGCAGGTGCTGTCGCTCATGACCGACCCGGTGCGGCGGGCCCGCCTCGGCGCCGCCGCCCGGGCGCTGGTCGAAGCCAATCGCGGCGCCAAGGACAAGACGCTGGCGGTGCTCGACGGGCTGCTGCCGCCGGCGCGCAGCCGCTATCCCGCCAACGTCCGCCCCTTCCGGGCGCCGTCGTGAGGTGATGCTGCACCTGCTCTACGGCCGGGTGGCGCGCGCGCGCCGTGCGTGGTACGACCGCCCGGGCGCCCGGCAGCACCTCGGCCGCCCGGTGGTCAGCGTCGGCAACCTCAGCGTCGGCGGCAGTGGCAAGACGCCGCTGGTGGCGGCCGTGGCCGCCTGGCTGGTGGCGGCGGGGGAGCGGCCGGCGATCCTGTCGCGCGGCTACGCCCGCACGACGCGCACGCCCGAGCCCACCGTGGTCAGCGACGGCCGCCACATCCTCGCCGACGTCTTCACGGCCGGCGACGAGCCGCTGATGCTCGCCCGCGCCGTGCCCGGCGCCCGGGTCGTCGTCGGGGCCGACCGCGTCGCGGCCGGCCGGCACGCCGAGACGGCGCTCGAGGCCACCGTGCACCTGCTCGACGACGGCTTCCAGCACGTGCGGCTGGCCCGCGACCTGGACATCGTCGTGACGCCGGCCGGCGCGCTGGCGACCGACCACGTCCTGCCCAAGGGCCGCCTGCGCGAACCGCTCGACGCCCTGCGCCGCGCCGACGCACTGGTGGTGGTCGGCGCCGACGGGGCCGCCGCCGCCGCCGAGGCGGCCCGCTACGGCGTGGCCCACGGCTTTGCGGCCGCCCGCCGCCTGCATCCGCCGGTGAGCGTGTGGGGCGAGCTGCCGCCGTCCGGTGCCGGCGTCGTGGTGATGGCGGCGCTCGGCCAGCCGGCGCAGTTCGTCACCGCGCTCGGTGCCGCGGGCTGGCGGGTGCTGGCGGTGCGTGCGTTCCGCGATCACCACTGGTACACGCCGGCCGACCTTGCCGACATCGCGCGGATGGTGGCCGACTGCGGCGCCTGGGGGGTCCTGACCACCGACAAGGACGCCGTGCGGCTCGAACCGCTCGGCGCGCTGCCGTGCCCGGTGGCCCGCGTGCCGATGTCGCTGGACCTGCCGGCGTGGGCGCCGTTCACGACGCTGGTCGGCGCGGCGATCCGTGGCCACGCCGGCGCCGCCGGGACGGGCGCATGAAGGCGTTCCGGCAGCGGCTGGAACTGGCGGCCGTCCGCGCCGTCCGCGCCCTCGTGCAGTCGTTACCGGCGCCGCTGGCCCGTGGGCTCGGCGCCGCGCTCGGGTGGGCGTTCTACCTGCTCGATGCGCCGCACCGGCGCGTGGCGCTGACCAACCTGGCGCAGTGCTTCCCGGCCCGCAGCGCCGCCGAGCGCCGGGCCATCGCCCGGCGCATGTTCCAGCACTTCGGCGTGCTGCTGGTCGAGCTGCTGCGCTTCAGCGGCCTGTCGCCCGCGGCGATGCGGCGGGCCGTCGAGGTGGAAGGCGAGGAGTTCGTGCGCGCCGCCTACGCCCGCGGCCGCGGCGTGCTCTTCTTCACCGGGCACTTCGGCTTCTGGGAACTGCACGCCATCGTCCACGCGCTGGTCTTCGCGCCAATCGGCGTGCTGGCCCGTCCCCTCGACAATCCCGGGCTGCACGACCTGCTCGAGGCGCTGCGCCAGCGCACCGGCAACACGGTGATCTATCGCGACGGCGCCGTGCGTCGGGTGCTGCGCACGCTGGCCGCCGGCCAGGGCGTGGCGATGCTCATCGACCAGCACCTGCACAGCCCCGACGCCATCTGGGTGCGGTTCTTCCAGCGGCCGGCGGCGACCACGTCCACCCTGGCGGCGCTGGCGCTGCGCACCGGCGCGCCGGTGGTGCCGGTCTTCGCCATGCCGCTGGCCCACGGGCGGTTCCGCCTGATCTACGAACGGCCGGTCGAGCCGCCGGGGGCGGACCATCCCGACGCCGTCGCCGAGTTCACGCAGCGCTGCACCGACGTGCTCGAGATGTACGTGCGGCGCCAACCCGAGCTGTGGCTGTGGATGCACCGCCGCTGGCGCGACGCGCCGGTGCCGGAGACCCGCGGCATGTTCCCGGCGGCGCGGCCCGACGGAGCGCCCGATGCCTGAGGCGCCTGGCCGCATCGTCGTCGCCGCGCCCAACTGGCTCGGCGACGCGGTGATGGGCCTGCCCGCCGTGCGCGCCGTCCGCGCCTTCGCCCCCGACGCCCACCTGGCAGTCGCGGCGCGTCCGGGCGTCGCGGCGCTCTACGCGATGGTGCCGGAGGTGGACGGGGTCGTGCCGCTGGCGCCGCGGGCGCCGATCACCCGCCCGGCCGTGTGGCGGGCCGACGCCGCGCGCCTGGCCGCCGAGCGGTTCGACCTGGCGATCCTGCTGCCCAATTCGTTCCTGTCGGCGTGGACCGCCGCCAGGGCCGGCATTCCCGAGCGGTGGGGCTACGCGGCGCAGGGGCGGGCGCGGCTGCTGACCCGGCGGGTGCGCCGGCCGCGTGGTCTGCCGCACCAGGCGGACTACTACCTGACGCTCACCGCCGCGCTCGACCTGCCGGAGGTGGCCCGCGTCGCGCCGGTCGCCGTCCCCGCCGCCGCCCGCGCCGCCGCCGCGGCCCTGCTCGGTGGCGGGGGGCCGCACGTCGTGATGGCCCCGGGGGCCGCCTACGGCCGCGCCAAGCAGTGGCCGCCCGAGCGCTTCGCCGAGCTGGCGGCGCTGCTCTGGCGTCGCGGCGGCCTGGCCACCGTCATCGTCGGCGCCGGTGCCGACCACGCGGCGTCGCGCGAGCTGCAGGACGCCCTCGGCGCCGTGGACGGCGGGCGGGCCGCGCAGGCGGCGATGATCGACCTGGTCGGCCGCACCGACCTGGCGACGCTGGCGGCGGTCCTGGAACGCGCCCGCGCGGTCGTCGCCAACGACTCGGGGGCGATGCACCTGGCCGGCGCCGTCGGTGCCCCGGTGGTCGCCGTCTTCGGCGCCACCAACGAACACCACACCGCGCCGCTGCCGGCGGCGCTCGACGGGCCGGCGGCGGCCATCGCCACCCACGACGTGTGGTGCCGGCCGTGTATGCTGCGGGAGTGCCCGCTCGGGCACCAGTGCATGCGCGGCGTCTCGGCCGCCGCGGTCGCCGCCCTCATCTGATGCCCACGCCCCTGCGCCCGGCCGTCTTCCTCGATCGCGACGGCACCCTCAACGAGGACGTCGGCTACCTGTCGGAGCTGTCCCAGCTGACCCTGTATCCCTGGGCCATCGACGCCATCCGCCTGTTCAACCGCGCCGGCTACGCCGTGGTGGTCATCACCAACCAGGGCGGCATCGGCCGCGGCATGATCCGCCCGGAGTTCGTCGGCGAGCTGCACGCGGTGATCGCCGAGCGGGTGGGCCGGGCCGGCGCCCGCGTCGACGGCTGGTATCACTGTCCCCATCACCCGGCGGCGCTGGTCGAGGGGCTGAAGGGCGAGTGCCGGTGCCGCAAGCCCGAGCCGGGGATGCTGCTCGACGCGATCGGCGACCTCGGCCTCGATCCGGTGCGGTCGTGGATGATCGGCGACAAGTGGCACGACGTGCAGGTGGGGCAGCGCGTCGGCGCCCGCGGCATCCTCGTGCGCACGGGGTGGGGACGGCTCGAAGAGGAGACCCGCCCGCCCGACCAGACGGTCTACGCCATCTGCGACACCCTCGCCGATGCCGCGGCGGTGGTCCTCGGCGCCGGGCCGCTGGCGGTGGGATAGTCTTGAGCGGCCGCATGGCGAAGGCCCCCGTCGAGTCTCCCCGCGCCCGTCTCGCCGCGCTGCTGCGCGCCGCCCACGGCCGTCGCGTGGTGGTGCTCGGCGATCTCATCGCCGACGAGTACGTCTCCGGCCGCATCGCCCGGGTGTCGCGCGAGGCGCCGGTGCTCATCCTCGAGTACGACTCGACCGACATCCGGCCGGGCGGCGCCGGCAACGCCGCCCGCAACGTGGCCGCGCTCGGCGGCGCGGCGTCGCTGGTCGCCCTGGCCGGCCGCGACGAGCCCGGACGCCGCGTGCTGGCGGCGTTCCCGCGCGGGGTGGACACCCGCCAGGTGGTGCGCCCGGCCGGCTACCACACGCCGGTGAAGACGCGCATCCTCGCCGGCGGCATCCACTCGGCCAAGCAGCAGGTGGTCCGCATCGATCGCCACGCCGGCGAGCCGATCGCCGAGCGCTGGCGGGCGGCGTGGCTGCAGCGCGCGGCGCGGGCGCTTCGCGGCGCCGACGCCGTGCTGGTGTCGGACTACGGATCGGGGCTGGTCTCGCCGGCGATCGTCGCCGCGCTGGTCCGCCCGCTCCGCGAGCGTCGGCGCCCGGTGCCGGTGCTGGTCGACTCGCGCTACGACCTGCTGCGCTACCGCGGTCTCACCGCGTGCACGCCGAACGAATCGGAGGTCGAAGCCGCGCTGGGCACGACCATTGGCGACCGCCCGCGGGCCCTGGAACGGGCCGGCCGGGCGATCCTGGCGCGCACGCGGATGGACGCCGTGCTGGTGACGCGCGGCAGCCGCGGCATGGCGCTCTTCGAACCCGGCGCCCCGACCGTCCATGTGCCGATCTACGGCTCGGACGAGATCGCCGACGTCACCGGCGCCGGCGACACCGTGATGGCCACCCTGACCCTGGCGCTGGCGGCCGGGGCGACGATGGCCGAGGCGGCGCGGCTGGCCAACTACGCCGGCGGCCTGGTGGTGATGAAGCGCGGCACCGCCACCGTCAGCGCCCGCGAACTCGGCCGCGCCGTGGCCGCCGACGCGGCCCTGGCCTGAGGAGCGGCGGCGACGATGGGGCAGGTGATGTCGCGCCCGGCGCTGGCGGCGTGGGTCGCCGACGCGCGGCGCGCCGGCCGGACGATCGCCTTCGCCAACGGCGTCTTCGACCTGCTGCACGTCGGCCACGTCCGCTACCTCCAGGCCGCGGCCCGCGAAGCCGATCGGCTGGTGGTGGCGGTCAACGACGACGCCTCGGTGCAGGCCCTGAAGGGCCCCGGCCGACCGATCCTCCCCGCCGCCGATCGCGCCGAACTGGTGGCGGCGCTGGACGGCGTGGCGGCGGTGACGGTCTTCGCCGAGCCGACGGTGACCGCGCTGCTCGAACTGCTGCAGCCCGACGTCCACTGCAAGGGCACCGACTACACCGTCGACAGCGTGCCGGAACGGGCGACGGTGGCCGCCTACGGCGGGCGGATTGCCATCGTCGGCGACCCCAAGGATCACTCGACCCGCGACCTGCTGCGGACGTGGCGCGGGAGCCGGCCGTGATCGAGGCGTTGCCGCGTGACGCCCGCGTCTTGATCGTCCGCACCGGCGCGCTGGGCGACATCGTGCACGCCCTGCCGGTCGTCGCGGCGCTCGGCGCCGCGCGCGCCGACGTGTCGATCGACTGGCTGGTCGACGCCCGCTACGCGGCGATCCTCTCCCTGGTGGACGGCGTGCGGACCCGGGTGGTGGTCCGCGCGGCGGCGGCCGCGGCCGACTCGGCCGGAGAGCGGCGCTTCGCCGGCCGGCGGGGCTTGGTCGGCGCGATCGGCTACCTGCGCCGGCAGGGCTATGCCGCGGCGCTCGATCTGCAGGGCCTCATCAAGTCGGCGGTGCTCGCCCGCGCCTCGGGCGCCGCCCGGGTCATCGGCTTTGCGAGCGGCCAGCTGCGCGAGCGGCACGCCGGCCTGGCCTACACCGAGACCGTGGTCGGTCCCGAGGGCGGCCACGTGATCGCCAAGAACGCCGCGATGCTGCCGGCGCTCGGCGTGGCGGCGCCGCTGCGGCCTGCGTTTCCGTGGCGCGACCTGCCCTCGCCGGTCGCCGGCGACGTCGCGGCGATGCCGGCGGTGGCTGCCGCGGGCGGCTTCGCGCTGCTCAACCCCGGTGCGGCGTGGCCCAACAAACGGTGGCCGGCGGCGCGCTTCGGCGCGCTGGCCGCCCGGCTGGGACACGACCTGCGGCTGCCGAGCGTGGTGACGTGGGGCGGCAGTGAGCGCGCGCTGGCCGAGGCGGTGGTCGGGCACTCGGAGGGCCAGGCGGTCCTTTCACCGCCGACGGGGCTCCACGACCTGCTGGCGCTGTGCCGCCGGGCCCGCCTGGTCGTCAGCGGCGACACCGGTCCGCTGCATGTGGCGGCGTCGGTGGCGGCGCCGCTGGTCGGGCTGTTCGGGCCGACGCGACCCGAGCGCAACGGCCCCTGGGATCCCGCCGACGAGTCGGTGTCGCGCGCGGCGACGTGTGTCTGCTTCCACAAGCGCGAGTGTCTGCGCGGCCGGGCGTGCGTGGACGACATCGCCGTGGACGAAGTGCTGGAGGCGTGCCGGCGACGGCTCGCCGCAACGCCGCGATGACGCTGACGCGGCTGCTGGCCCGCTACCGGGTGGCCCTCGGCGGGCTGATGGCGCTCGCCACGGCGTGGCTGGCCCGGCCGACGCCGCAGAGCCTGGCCGCCGGGGCCGGCCTGATCGCTGCCGGCGTTGCGCTGCGGCTGTGGGCGGCGGGCCACGTCGAGAAGAGCCGCGAGGTCACCTCCAGCGGTCCGTATCGGTATACGCGCCACCCGTTGTACGTGGGCTCGACGCTCCTCGGGGTCGGCTTCGCGCTGGCGGCCAACCACCGGTGGCTCGGCCTGGCGGTGGTGGCCTACCTGCTGGCGACACTGGGTGCGGCGATCCGCGCCGAGGAGGCCCATCTGCGCGACAAGTTCGGCGACGCCTACGACGCCTATGCGGCGCGGCGGGCGCCGCCGAGCGGGCGCCGATTCAGCTGGGCGCGTGCGCTGGCCAACCGCGAGCACCACGCCGTGGCCGGCGTCCTCGCAGGATTGTCGCTGCTGGTGCTCAAGGTCTGGTATAGTCAGGGTTTCGTCGGTAGGTGAGCCGGGCGGTTAGCTCAGTTGGTAGAGCACCGGCTTTACACGCCGGCTGTCACAGGTTCGAGTCCTGTACCGCCCACCACTCGCTGGCAGACGGGCGGGGCACGACCTGCGGACAGCGGGCGATCGCGGGAAGATTGGGGTCGTAGTTCAGTTGGTTAGAACGCTGCCCTGTCACGGCAGAGGCCGCGGGTTCGAGTCCCGTCGACCCCGCCAATCTCCTCGCTGATCGCTCGTCGCTGGCGGGGATCGACGAACTCAGGCACGCCGCGACGCCTTTTCAAGGCGTCGCGAGCGGGCACGATTCCCTGCCCCTCAGCGTCGCTTCGATCACCCTCAGGCTGGCACTGCTTGGCGCTTCGCGCCTTCGCATGCGCCGATCGACGTGCGCTCCCCCCGGCAGCGGGCGCCGCCGGAGCGACGCCGGCTGGACCCGGCTCGATCTTCGTGCGGTGGTCCTTCCCCGGGCGGCTCCGCTCATCCCGGGCGCCTCTGCTTGGCCTTCGGCCTTCGCCTGCCGCTGGTCGCTGGCCGCCAGCCGTAGTAACGTGGTTCCACGCCGCCGAGCCCCCAGCGGACGCGGGCCCCGGGGTGGGGTCCAAAGGCGGAGGTGATGCTGACAGCTCTGCTCGATCGGCCGGCGGCCCGCCGCCTCGGCGTCGCCCTTGCCGCCGTCGTGCGCCGCTTTCCCGGCGCGCTCGTCGTCCTGGCCGGGATGGCCGGGACGCTCCAGGCGGCGGCCGTGGCCGGTGCCCAGTGGAACGTCCACCGGCTGCTGACCGGCCTGCCCAGCATCGAGGACGTCCGGCGGATGGGCGAGATGGCCCAGGCGACGGTCTTCTACGACGTCGCCGACGCTCCCGCCTTCACCATCTTCGACGAACGCCGCTTCGACGTCGCCCTGGCCGACGTCTCGCCGCACCTGGTCAAGGCGCTGCTGGCGATCGAGGACCAGCGCTTCCGCAGCCATGCCGGCATCGACGTCGTGCGCATCGCCGGCGCGATGGTCGCCAACCTGCGCGAGGGACGCCTCGCCCAGGGCGGCAGCACCCTCACGCAGCAGCTGGCCCGGCAGAGCTTCCTGACCCTCGACAAGACCTACACCCGCAAGGTGCAGGAGGTGCTGCTGGCGCTGCGCATCGAGCACCAGTACACCAAGGACCAGATCCTCGAGCTGTACCTCAACAAGATGTATTTCGGCTCCGGGCTCTACGGCGCCGAAGCCGCCGCCCTCGGCTACTTCGGCAAGCCGGCCCGCGAGCTCGACGTCGCCGAGGCGGCGCTGCTCGCCGGGCTGGTCAAGTCGCCCTCCACGTGGGCGCCGACGGTGAACATGGCCCGCGCCGTCGCCCGCCGCAACGTGGTTCTCCAGGCGCTGCGCGAGACCGGCGGCATCGACGAGGCCACCTACACCACGGCCCGCGACAGCGAGGTGGTGCTGCGCGACGCGCTGCGCCGCGACGAGCCGTTCGGGCAGTACTTCAAGGAACAGGTACGGCTCGAGCTCATCGAGCGCTTCGGCCGCGAGCGGGTCTACCAGAGCGGGCTGCGGGTCTACACCACCATCGACGTCGAGATGCAGAAGGCGGCCGAGGCCGCCGTCGCCCGGTCGCTCGACGAGCTGACGGCCAAGCGGGCGGCGGCGCTGAAGGCCCGTCGCCGGCCGGTGCCCGAGGACGACGCCCCGCTGCAGGCCGCGGTGGTGGCGCTCGACCCGCGCAGCGGCGAGGTGCGCGCCGTGGTCGGCGGCCGCAGCTTCGCCGAGAGCCACTTCAACCGCGCCGTGCAGGCCCGACGCCAGCCGGGGTCGGCCTTCAAGCCGTTCGTCTACGCCGCCGCCCTCGAGGCCGGCTACACGCCGGCCAGCCTGATCGACCGCCTCGACGAGCCGTTCGACACGCTGCAGGGCGCCTGGTCGCCCGAAGAGGGCCACGAGAGCAGCACCGAACTGACGATGCGGGCGGCGCTCAAGACCTCCAGCAACCGCGCCGCGGTGCGGATGCTGGAGATGGTCGGGGTGTCGTCGGCCGTCGACTACGCGCAGCGGCTCGGCCTCGGCGAGGTGCCGGCGGTGCCGTCGCTCGCCCTGGGGTCGGGCGAGGTCACGCTGTTCGACATGACCTCGGCCTACGGGGCCTTCGCCAACACCGGCGCCTGGATCCGGCCGCACCTGGTCCGCCGCGTCGAGGACACCGAAGGCCACGTGCTGTTTCGCGCCGAGGCGGAAGCGGTGCCGGCGGTCTCGCCGACGACGGCCTTCCTGATGTCGTCGATGCTCGCCGACGTGATCGATTCGGGCACGGCGTGGCGGGCCCGTCAGCTCGGCTTCCGGCTGCCCGCCTCGGGCAAGACCGGCACCACCAACGAGTACCGCGACGCCTGGTTCGTCGGCTACACGCCGTCGCTGGCGGCCGGGGTCTGGGTCGGCTACGACACGCCGCGGCAGATCCTCCCGGGCAGCGCCTACGCCGGGGACGTGGCGGTGCCGCTCTGGGCCGAGTTCATGAAGGCGGCCACCCGCGGGGCCAAGCCCGAACGCTTCGCCCCCCCGCGCGACGTCGTCGCCGTGCAGGTCTGCCGGCTGTCGGGCAAGCGTCCGGCCGGAGGGTGCGACGCCGTGCCGGTCGTCGACGACGACGGGCGGGAGAACGAGCGCTCGATGATCGCCACCGAGTACTTCGTGCGCGGCAGCGAACCCGCCGACGTGTGCCACCTGCACGTCGGCCGATCGCTCTTCGGCCGGCTGGCCGGCTGGCTGGGCGGACCGCGTGACGAGGTGACCGAGCACCGCGCCGCCGACCACGCGCCGGCCGAACCCGCGACGGCGCCGGCCGCCGCGCCGCCCGCCGCGGCGCCGGCGGTGGCCGCGGCGCCGGCCCCCGAGCCGAAGAAGCGCGGCTTCTGGTCGCGGCTGTTCGGACGGCGCGACAAGAAGGACGACGACAAGAAGGACGAGAAGAAGGACCCGCCGGTGCGGCGGCGGCGCTAGTCTCGATGCCGTTTCGCGATCTCGTCGGCCACGGGCGCCAGCTGGCGCTGCTCTCGGGCGCGGTCGCGCGCGGTTCGGTGCCGGGCACGCTGCTCTTCGCCGGCCCGGCCGGGGTCGGCAAGTGGCGGGTCGCCCGGGCGCTCGCCCAGGCCGTCAACTGCGCCGCTGCCGTCGCCGGCGACGCCTGCGGCACCTGCCGTGCCTGCGATCGCATCGCCCGCGACGCCCACGTCGACGTGCTGACCCTGGCGCCCGACGACGGCGCCATCAAGATCGATCCGGTGCGCGACGTCCTCTCCCGCTGCGGCTTCCGCCCGTTCGAAGGGCAGCGCCGGGTGGTGGCGATTCGTGACGCCGACGCGCTCACCGAAGGCGCCCAGAACGCCCTGCTCAAGTCGCTCGAGGAGCCGCCGCCGGGCACCATGTTCGTGCTCACGTCGGCGGCACCCGACGCGCTGCTCCGCACGGTGCGGTCGCGGACGATGCGCCTGACGTTCGGGCGGCTGCCCACCGACGATCTGGTGCGGCTGCTGGTCCGCGATCACGACCACACGCCCGACGCGGCGCGGCGCGCCGCCGCCCTGGCCGACGGCAGCGTCGCTGCCGCGCTGGCGCTCGGGTCGGCCGACGTGGCCGCGGCGCGCGCCAAGGCGACGCGGCTGCTGCGCGCCGCCACCCTGGGCGACGTCGGCAGTCGCCTGGCCGTCGCCAAGGACCTCGTCGGCAAGCCGGAACTGACCCGCCAGGAGCTGGTCGCCGTCCTGCGCGTGGCGTCGTCGCTGACCCGCGATCTCGCCCTCGTGCACGCCGGTGCCGACCGCGGCGCGCTCGCCAACGGCGACGCCGCCGACCTGGTCGATCGGCTCGCCGCCGAGATCGCCGCCCCCGCCGCGCGCCGCGCCTTCGCGACCATCGACCGCGGGCTGGGCGCGCTGACCCGCAACGCCGGCATCAAGGTCGTCGCCGACTGGGTGGTCACGGAGCTGTGAATCCGGTGACGTGCTGATCGGGTGATCTGGTGATCTCGCAGTCGGGGTCGCCCGCCGGGTCACCCAATCCGCCATCCGGGTAGTAATCTGTGTCGGTGAAGCCCCGCGTCGCGATCACGGTCGGCGATCCCGCCGGCATCGGCCCGGAGATCGCCGGCAAGGCGGCGGCCGACGCGGCGGTGCGGGCCGTCTGCGAGCCGATCCTCTACGAGACCGCGGCGGACGTGACGATGGGGCAGGTGAGCGCCGCCGCCGGGCAGGCCGCCTTCGACACCCTGGTGCGCGCCGTGGCCGACGCCCGCGCCGGGCTGGTCGATGCGGTGGCGACCGCGCCGGTCAACAAGGCGGCGTTCGCGGCCGCCGGTCTGCCCTGGAAGGGCCACACCGACCTGCTCGGCCACCTGTGCGGCGTCCCGCAGGTGGCGATGATGTTCCACGCCCCGACGCTCAACGTCGTGCTCGCCACCGTCCACGTCGCTCTGCGCGACGTGCCCGGCCTGCTCACCCGCGAGCACATCGAGGCGACCCTCGCCCTGACCGCGCGCGAGCTGCCGATGTTCGGCATCACCCGGCCGCGCCTGGCCCTGGCCGCCCTGAACCCCCACGCCGGCGAGGGCGGGCTCTTCGGCGGTGAGGACGACGCCGTGCTGGCGCCGGCGGTGGCGGCGGCGCGCGCCGCCGGCCTCGACGTCACCGGACCGGTGCCGGCCGACACCGTGTTCGTCCGCGCCGTCCGCGGCGAGTTCGACTGCGTGGTGGCCTGCTATCACGACCAGGGCCTGGTGCCGGTGAAGCTGCTGGCGTTCGGGACCGCGGTCAACGTCACGCTCGGACTGCCGATCGTCCGCACCTCGGTCGACCACGGCACCGCCTTCGACATCGCCGGCCGCGGCGTCGCCGATCCGGGCAGCCTCGTCCACGCCGTGCGGCTGGCCGCCGAACTGGCCCGGCGGCGGGTGGCGGCGCGATGAGCACGCGCACGCCGCCACGGCGCGAGCGGCAGCCCGCCGACGGTGACGCCGATCGGGAGACGCTCATCGCCGAGAACCGCAAGGCGCGGCACGACTACCACGTGCTCGAGACCTTCGAGGCCGGCGTCCAGCTGCTCGGCACCGAGGTCAAGGGCATCCGCGAGGGCAAGGCCAACCTGCGCGACAGCTACGCGCGGGTGGAAAAGGGCGAGGTCTGGCTCTACAACGTCCACATCAACCCCTACAGCCACCGCGGCTACGTCGACCACGATCCCAAGCGCCGCCGCAAGCTGCTCCTGCATCGGCAGGAGATCCGCAAGCTCATCGGCAAGACCACCGAGAAGGGCCTCACGCTGGTGCCGCTGCGGATGTACTTCCTGCGCGGGCGGGTCAAGGTCGCCCTCAGTCTGGTCCGCGGCAAGCAGCTGCACGACAAGCGCGAGGCGATCCGCAAGCGCGAGGTCGATCGCGAGACCAGGGCCGCCGTGAAGGCGCGCGGCCGCGGGTGACCGGCCGACGCTGCACGAGTCTTCACGGTCTCACCTCGCCTCTTCGTGCGCCGAGCGGAAGCCACTCGACCGGCTCAACGTCGGAGGTCTAGGATGGCTGGTGCCCCGAGCGGCGACCCCTGGCGATGAGCGACGTGTCCATCTGGTTCAATCGGCCGGCCGTCACCGGCCGTGAAACTGCCAATATCGCCGAGGCCATCTCCAGCGGCCATCTCGCCGGTGACGGCGTGTTCACCGGCCGGTGCCACCGCGGCCTCGAAGCGCTGACCGGTGCGGCGCGTGTGCTGCTGACCACCAACTGCACGCACGCCCTCGAAATGGCGGTGATGCTGGCCGACGTCGGGCCCGGCGACGAGGTGATCTGTCCGCCGTTCACCTTCGTGTCGTCGGTGAACGCCTTCGTGCTGCGCGGGGCCGCGCCGCGTTTTGTCGACATCCGCGACGACACGCTCAACCTGGACGAGCGGCAGGTCGAGGCCGCGATCACGCCGCGCACGCGGGCCATCATGGTCGTGCACTACGCGGGGGTCGGTGCCGAGCTTGACGCCCTCGCCGACCTCGCCCGCCGCCACGGGCTGACGCTCATCGAAGACAACGCGCACGGCCTGTTCGGCCGATACCACGGCCGCCCGCTGGGCAGCGTCGGGGCAACGTCGACACTGAGCTTTCACGAAACCAAGAACCTCACCTGCGGCGAGGGGGGGGCGCTGGTGATCAACGACCCGGCACTGGTCGAGCGGGCCGAGATCCTGCGCGAGAAGGGCACCAACCGCAGCCGCTTCTACCGCGGTCAGGTCGACAAGTACACGTGGGTCGACGTCGGGTCGAGCTATCTGCCGTCGGAGATCCTCGCTGCCTACCTGTGGGCGCAGATCGACGCTCGCGACGCCATCCAGTCCCGCCGCCAGGCCATCTGGCAGCGTTACGACACCGGCCTGGCGGCGTGGGCCGCGGCCCACGCCGTCCGCCGGCCGGTCGTGCCGCCGCACTGCGAGCATCCGGCGCACCTCTACTACCTGCGTCTGCCGTCGCTCGAGGCGCGGCAGGGACTCATCGCGCACCTGCGGGCGCGGCAGATCCTCGCGGTCTTCCATTACCTGCCGCTGCACCTGTCCGACCAGGGCCGGCGTTACGGGGGTGCCGTCGGCCAGCACCCGGTGACCGAGGCGGCCGCCGACGAACTGGTGCGCCTGCCGCTGCACTATCACCTGTCGGCGGCCGATCAGGAGCGGGTCATCGACGCCGTGACCAGCTTCGTTCCGTAACCCGGGCCCACGGGCCCGCCGGCGGTGAGCCGCGTCAGCTGCCGGCGGCCATCTTCGCCACCGCGCGCTGCAGCGCGTCGGACCACGGCGGCATCACGATGCCGGCGGCAGCCAGCCGCGCGTTCGACAGGGCCGGGTACTGCGGGCGCGGCGCCGGCGCGACCAGGCTGGCGAACGGCGTCGGCTCCACCGCCTGGTCGGCGTCGACGCCGAGCAGGCGGGCCAGTTCGCGGGCGATCGTCACCCAGGTGGTGGCGCCGGTGTTGACGCAGTGGTACAGCCCCGGCGCGACGTCGCGCTCGATCATGGCGACGGTGGCGTCGGCGACGTCGTAGACATAGCTCGGCGTGACGGTGCGGTCGGCGAAGGCCCGCACCCGCTCGCCGCGGCGGAGCGTCAGCGCCAGCTTGTCGACGCTGCTGCGGCCGTTGGAGGCGCCGAACAGGCTCGCCACCCGCAACACGTAGTGCCGGGGCGCCTCGCGCGCGTAGATCTCGCCGAGCAGCTTCGACTGCGCATAGACGCCGCGCGGCCGCACCGGGTCGGTCTCGGTGAGCAGGCCGGCGTCGGCCGGCGGGTCGAAGACGAAGTCGGTGCTGTAGTGCACCAGCAGCGCCGCGTGGTCGCGCGCCGCCGCAGCCAGGGCGCCGACCGCCAGGCCGTTGGCGGCCAGCGCCGCCTCCGCATGCGACTCGGCGCCGTCGACGTCGTTGTAGGCCGCGCAGTTGAGGATCACCGCCGGGCGGATCGCTGCGACGACGCGGCGCACCTCGGCCGGCGCGGCGATGTCGAGGGCACGGCGATCGAGGGCGACGACCCGGCAGGTGCCGGCGAGACGATCGGCGCAGGCGCCGGCGAGCTGACCCGCGGCGCCGGTGACGAGGACGGTCGTGTCGGGCGTGAGGCGCATCGGGGGGCGGGGCCGGGAATTCGCGGTGGGGCGCGACGCGGCTCGTGTCACAGTATCATCCCATCCGTCCCCCCGACCGACGATGCGATGCTCGACCTGGTGTGGCCGCCTCTGGCGGCGTTCCTGCTCGCCGTCCTGCTGACGCTGCTGGTCAGGCCGGTCGCCCTGATGGCCGGCGTCGTCGCGGTCCCCAAGGCGGACCGCTGGCACCGCGGCCGGGTGCCGCTGCTGGGCGGCGTGGCGATCGCCGGCGCGGTCCTCGGCGTGGCGGTGCTGCTGCCGCCGTTGCCGGCCCAGGCGTGGACGCTGCTCGGCGGGGCCGCGGTGCTGTCGCTGGCCGGCCTCGTCGACGACGTCACGCCGCTGGCGCCGCAGGCGAAGTTCCTGGTGCAGCTGGTCATCACGTCGGTGCTGGTGACCTCGGGCCTGCAGCTCACCGTCACCGGGTACTCCGCGGTCGACCAGCTCATCACCCTGGTGTGGCTGGTCGGCGTCTCCAACGCCTTCAACCTGCTCGACAACATGGACGGCCTGGCCGCCGGCATCGGCTGCATCGCCGCCGCGTTCCGCTGCTACTTCTTCCTGCTCGACGGCAACCCTGAGGGTGCCTGGCTGGCCGGTGCACTCGCCGGCGCCCTGGCCGGGTTCCTCGTCTTCAACTTCCAGCCGGCGTCGGTGTTCATGGGCGACACCGGCAGCCTGTTCATCGGCCTGATGGTCAGTGGCCTCAACGTCATGGGGCCGTTCCCCTACAGCCGCGGCACCGTCGCCGTCCTGCTGCTGCCGGTGCTGATCCTGCTGGTGCCGCTGTTCGACACCGCGTTTGTGACCGTTGCCCGCACCCTCGCCGGCCGCTCGGTGGCGCAGGGAGGGCGCGACCACACCTCCCACCGGCTGGTCGCCCTCGGCATGTCGGAGCGTGGCGCGGTGCTGACCCTGTGGGTGATGGCGGTGGCGTCGGGTGGCGTCGCCGTCCTCTCGTACCGTTTCGGCTTGCCCTACACCGCCACCCTGGTCGGGCTGCTCGTCGTGGCGTTCGTCGTGCTCGCTGCGAAGCTGGGCCTGGAACGCGTCTATCCGGAACGGACCGCCGCGACCGGCATGGTGCGGATCCTGGTCGACTTCCAGTTCAAGAAACAGGTGGCGACGGTTGCCCTCGACGCGGCGCTGGTCGCCTTGGCCTACTACTCGGCCTACGTCCTCCGCTTCGAGACCGGTCTCGAGTACGAGCTGCCGCTGTTTGCGGCCTCGTGGCTGATCGTGCTGCCCTGTCACGTGCTCGTACTCGGCCTGTTCCGCACCTATCAGGAGTCGTGGCACCACGCCGGCCTGCCCGACCTGCTCCGCCTCGCGGCAGCGGCCACTGTTGGCGTTGCCCTGTCGGTCCTGGTCGTGCTGGCCCTTTATCGCTTCGCCGGATACTCCCGCGCCGTCTTCGTCATCCACTGGCTGCTGGTGACCACGTTCCTGACCGCCAGCCGGGTGCTCTTCCGCGCCATGGGAGAGCTGCTGCGCGGCCGGACGGCGGCCGGCCCCCGCACGGTGATCTACGGCGCCGGTGCCGGCGGTGTCATGGTGCTCCGCGAGGCGCGTACCAACCGCACCCTGGACTGGACGGTGGTGGGTTTCATCGACGACGACCGCGCCAAGCAGAGAACCAGCGTCCAGGGCGTGCCGGTGCTCGGCACCCTGGAACAGGTGGCGCCGCTGCTGGCGTCCGGCCAGGTGGCCCAGGTGGTGGTGTCGACCGAATCGATCCGCGCCGCGCAGCTCGACGCCCTGCGGCGGGTCTGCGCCGACGCCGGCGTCCGCACCCTGCACGCCTCCCTGGAGTTCCGGAACCGACCGGCGGCCGAAGGCTGATCGCCACCGGCCACCGCCGCCCGCGCCTTGTCGGCCTCATGAGCGCGGTGGTACCCTGAGCAGGTTGTGCGGGCCGTGGCGGCCCGGACCTACGCCCGGCCGGTGGCCCCCTCGCCCGGCGCGCGGCCAACCGGAGGACCGTGGACCTGCTGCAGCGAATCGCCGACAGAAATGCCCGCATCGCCATCATCGGGCTGGGCTACGTCGGGCTCCCGCTGGCGGTCGAGTTCGCCCGCGCCGGCTTCCGGGTCGTCGGCTACGACGTGGACGCGGCCAAGACGGCGGCGCTCAACGCCGGCACCAGCTACATTCCCGACGTCCCGACCGCTCACGTGGCCGACGCGGTACGGGCCGGGACGTTGACGGCGACCACCGATCCCGGGGCCCTGGCCGACGTCGACGTCATCGACATCTGCGTGCCGACGCCGCTGCGCAAGACCAAGGATCCGGACCTCTCCTACGTGGTCCAGGCCGTCGAGGTCACCGCCAAGGTGCTGCGCCCGGGACAGCTGGTGATCCTCGAGTCGACGACCTACCCGGGCACCACCGACGAAGTGCTCCAGCCGGCGCTCGAGGCCGGCGGGCTGGTCGCCGGCGTCGACTTCCACCTCGCCTTCTCGCCCGAACGCGTCGACCCCGGCAACCCGACCTTCGTCACCCGCAACATCCCGAAGGTGGTGGGCGGGGTCACCGAGGAGAGTACCGCCGCCGCCGCCGCCCTGTACGGCACCGTCATCGACACCATCGTCCCGGTCAGTTCGACCCGGGTCGCCGAGATGGTCAAGCTGCTCGAGAACACGTTCCGCGCCGTCAACATCGGCCTGGTCAACGAGCTGGCGTTGATGTGCGGCCGGATGGGCCTCGACGTCTGGGAAGTGATCGACGCCGCCCGGACCAAGCCGTTCGGCTTCATGCCGTTCTATCCGGGGCCGGGCCTGGGCGGCCACTGCATCCCGATCGACCCCTACTACCTGTCGTGGAAGGCCCGGCAGAGCGGCTTCGAGGCCCGCTTCATCGAGCTGGCCGGCCAGGTCAACTCGGCGATGCCGGAGTACGTGGTCAGCCGCGTCGCCGACGCCCTCAACAGCGCCCGGAAGGCGGTCAACGGCGCCCGCGTGCACGTCCTCGGGGTCGCCTACAAGCGCGATGTCGACGACGTGCGGGAGTCGCCGGCGATCGACGTCATCGAGCTGCTCAAGCGCCGGGGCGCCACGGTGAGCTACACCGACCCGTTCGTGCCGGCGCTGCGCCACGGCCCGCTCGACCTCGCCGCCGTCACGCTCGACGAGGCCGTCGCCGCCGGCTGCGACTGCGCGGTCATCGTCACCGACCACTCGTCGTTCGACTACGCCGCCATCGTCAGCCGGTTCCCCCTCGTCGTCGACACCCGCAACGCCTTGAAGGGCCGGCGGACGCCGACGGTGTTCGCCCTGTAACGTCACCCCGCCATGGCCAAGACCGCGCTCATCACCGGCATCACCGGGCAGGACGGCTCCTATCTCGCCGAGCTGCTGCTCTCGAAGGGCTACAAGGTCGTCGGCGCGGTGCGCCGGCTGAGCGCGCCCAACCAGTGGCGCATCGCCCACATTCTCGACCGAATCACCCTGCGCCCCGCCGACCTGCTCGACCAGCTCTCGCTGGTGAAGGTGATCGAGGAATCCCAGCCCGACGAGGTCTACAACCTGGCGGCGATGTCGTTCGTGCCGGCGTCGTGGGACCAGCCGATGCTGACCGGCGAGTTCAACTCGCAGGGCGTGACCCGGGTGCTCGAGGCGATCCGCATCGTCAACCCGAAGATCCGCTTCTACCAGGCGTCGTCGAGCGAGATGTACGGCAAGGTCCGCGAGGTGCCGCAGAACGAGCTGACGCCGTTCTACCCGCGCAGCCCCTACGGGGTCTCCAAGGTCTTCGGCCACTACATCACCGTCAACTACCGGGAGAGCTACGGGCTGTTCGCCTGCTCCGGCATCCTCTTCAACCACGAGTCGCCGCGCCGCGGCCTCGAGTTCGTCACCCGCAAGGTGACCGACGGGGTGGCCCGCATCAGGTGCGGCCTCACCGACGCCCTCTACCTCGGCAACCTCGACGCCAAGCGCGACTGGGGGTTCTCGGGCGACTACGTGCGGGCGATGTGGCTGATGATGCAGCAGGAGCGGCCCGACGACTACGTGGTCGCCACCGGCGAGACCCATACCGTGCAGCGGCTGGTCGAACTGGCGTTCGAGCACGCCGGGCTCGACTGGACGCAGCACGTCAAGGTCGACCAGCGATTCATCCGCCCGGCCGAAGTCGACCTGCTGATCGGCGACCCGACCCGCGCCCGCCAGGAACTGGGCTGGGCGCCGGAAGTGTCGTTCGAGCAGCTCATCGCGATGATGGTCGACGCCGATATCGCGCGCCATCGTGAGCATCCCGGCGCCATCGTTGGCTAGACGGCGCGCCGGCCTGCCGCGCTTGTAGGACGATCATGAGTGAACCCGTCGCCCTGCTCGATCTCCAGGCCCAGTACCGTCCGCTGCGAGAGCAGTTTCTCGACGTCATCGCCCGCGTCTGCGACAGCCAGCGCTGCATCATGGGCGAAGAGGTGGCCGCGCTCGAGCGCGAGCTTGCCGACTATCTCGAGGTAAAACACGCCATGGGCGTGTCGTCGGGCACCGACGCCCTGCTCATCGCGATGATGGCCGCCGGCGTCAAGGCCGGCGACGAGGTGATCACGCCGACCTTCTCGTTCTTCGCCACCGCCGGCTGCGTCGCCCGCCTCGGCGCCCGGCCGGTGCTGGTGGACAGCGACCCGAAGACCTACAACCTCGACGTCGACGCCGTCCGGCGGGCGATCACCGCCAGGACCACGGCGATCCTGCCGGTGCACCTCTTCGGTCAGGCCGTCGACATGGCGGCACTGGCCGCGGCGGCGCCGGGCGTGCCGCTCATCGAAGACGCCGCCCAGGCCATCGGCACCCGCGACGGCACGCGGCGGGTCGGCGGCCTCGGCCTGGCCGGCTGCTTCTCGTTCTACCCGACCAAGAACCTCGGCGCCTTCGGCGACGCCGGACTGGTGACCACCAACGACGACACGATGGCGGCGAAGGTCCGGCTGCTGCGCGACCACGGCATGTCGCCGCGCTATTACCACTCGGTGGTCGGCGGCAACTTCCGCCTCGACGCCATCCAGGGCGCGGTGCTCCGCGTCAAGCTGCCGCACCTGAACGCGTGGCACGAGGGCCGGCGGGCGAACGCGGCGCGCTATCGTCAGCTCTTCGCCGACGCCGGCCTGCTCGACGTCGTCCAGCTGCCCTACGAACGCCCCGACGGCAGCTATCACATCTACAACCAGTTCGTCGTCGAAGTGCCCGAGCGCGACGCCCTGCGCCAGCACCTGACCGAGCAGAAGATCGGCACCGAGATCTACTACCCGGTGCCGTTCCACAGGCAGGAGTGCTTCCAGTACCTCGGCTACACGGACGGCGACTTCCCGGTCGCCGAGGCGGCCGCCGCCCGCGTGCTCGCGCTGCCGGTGTATCCGGAACTGCCGCCCGCGCACCAGACGCGGGTCGTCGAGGCCATCGGCGCGTTCTACCAGCGCTGATCGGCGGTCAGGGCCGTGCCCGGGCGGTCACGAACGCCGCCCGCTCGGGGTGGGCGGCGTCACCGGCGGCGCGGCTGAACGCCAGGCCGACCAGCGGCCAGCGGGCCCCGGGAATCGGCAGCACGCAATCGACCGGCGAGGCGTCGCGCACTTCGACGGCGCAGTGCACCTCGCCCGACTCGGCCACCGCGATGGACACCGGACGACCGGCCAGGTCGCCGTCGGGCACGGTGATCCGCAGGTCGAGCGTGCCCGCCGCCGGTCCGAACACCGCCACGCTGCGGCGTTCGGCCCACCACCCGTCGCCGAGGCGCGGGTCGACGACCCGCGTCAGCCCGTAGACGAACGGGAACTGGAACCGGGCCGCCCGCTGCGGCGGCCGGAAGGTCTGCGCGTCGGCGGTGAAGCCGGCGACGGCGACGAGCGCCACCACCCACGACAGCCAGGCCGCGGCGGCCGGCGTCGGCGGCGGCACCCCGGCCTCGTCGTCTGGAGCGATCGCCCGCGCGATCAGTGCCCCGATGAGCACCGCCAGCACCGGGTGCGCCGACGGCGGGCCGACGACCGACATCAGCCCGACGGCGACGATCGGCGCCATCCGCTCGCGACGCCGCGTGCGCAGCGTCGCCAGGAGCAGCAGGCCGGAACAGGCCCACGGCGCGGCGGCGCCGACCAGGCCGAGTTCGGCCCACTGGTGCCGCCACCAGTTCTGCGCGTTGTCGGGGGGCAGGACGACGCCGGTGGCCAGCCGCCCATAGTCGGGCGCGACGATGTCGAAGGCGCCCGGGCCGACGCCGAACCACGGGTGCTCGGCGATCGCGGCCGCGGCGGCCGGGCCGTAGCCGTAGCGCACCCACAGGATGTCGGCGAGCGCCGGCAGTCCCGAGGCGGTCACCTCCCGCACCGACTCGGCGACGCGTTGCACGGCCGTGGACCCCGGGCCGCGCGCGCCGGCCCAGGCGATGCCCAGCACGGCGGCCAGGCCGGCGACGGCGACGATGCGGCGCTGGCGTGGCGCCAGCGCCAGCATCGCCCCCGCACTCAGGCCGACGGTGACGACCCAGCCGAGCAGGGCCGTCCGCGAGCCCGAGGCGACCACCGCCGCCAGGGTCAGGGCCAGCCACGCCACGCTGCCCAGCGCGCCGCGCCACCCGGGGCGACGGCTCGCTGCCAGGGCGCCGACCGGGCCGAGCAGCGCGGCGATCGCGCCCGTCGCGTTGGCGTCGTAGAAGGGGCCCGAGGCCCGGCGCAGTGCAATCCACGGCGCGCGGCTGGCCAGCGCGGGATCGACCAGCGCCTGCCAGATGGCGAGGACGCAGGCGGCGAGCACCGCCGGCGCCAGCGCCTGCCAGAGGCGCCGGCGCCACGCCGCCCCGGCGGCCACGCTCCACTCGAAGACCAGCAGGGCGGCGAGCTGGGCGGCGCCGGCCACCGCGATCCACGCGGCGGTCGTCGTCGCCGATCCCCCGAACGAGGAGCTGGCCGTCGAGGCGACGCCGATCGTCGCGGTCGTGAAGTCGAGTTCGCGGGCCGCGGCGATCGGCCAGGTCAGGGCGACGACCAGACCCCAGGTCGCCACCGGCACGGCCCACGGGCGGGGGAGGTGCCACGGCCCGGCGCGGAAGAGCACGCCGGCCACGGCGGCCAGCCACGGCATGACCACGTCGGCGTCGGTGCGTCCGCTCAGCGTGCCGTAGGCCACCGGCCAGAGCACGCCGGCCGCGAGCGTCACCGGCACCGCGGCCTCCCGCCAGATGCGGCGGGCCAGCGCCCCGGCGGCGAAGCCGGCCAGCGGCGCCCACTGCGCGACTCCACCTTCGGGATAGAGCCCGACGAAGGTCGCCGCCGCGACCAGCGTCGAGAGGCTCACCGCCGTCCGCGCCGCCGCCATCGGCCCGATCGCGGCCATCACGGGGTCAGCCGGCGATCCGGCTGCGGCGCCGGGCCCGGTCAGCCACGGCGTGCCACCGCCGCGTAGTCGCGCGGCCCGAACATCAGCGCGTTGAGCCGATCGGTGTTGCGGTCGACGGTGGCGATGGCGCCGTCGAGCCGGGTGTCGCCGCCGCTTCCGCCCACGCGCTGCAGCTTGCCCTCGTCGGGGTAGGGCGAGCGCCACTCGATGGCGGCGTCGACGAAGCCGTTGGCGATGAGCAGGTAGCGCAGCGTGTCGGGGTGCACCGGCCGCACGTGGGTCAGGTCGCGCACGTAGCTGTCGAAGAAGGCGCTCCAGCACGCCGGGTTGATCGTCTCGAGGACGATCGGGGCGCCGGGCCGCAGCCGGCGCGCCGCCAGTTCGAGGAGCCGCATCAGGTCGTCGGGCTGGAGGTGTTCGACGACCTGGGCGGCGATGAGACCGCCGAGCGAGGCGTCGGGCAGATCGGCCAGGTAGGCGAGGGCGTCGGCGGCGACCACGTCGAGACCCTTGGCGCGGCAGCGCGCCACCATCTCGACGTTCAGGTCGACACCGCGGGCGGGGATGCCGTCGGCGGCGAGCATTTCCAGGAACTCGCCGCGGCCGCAGCCCACGTCGACGACGTCGCGGGCCCCGGCGAAGTGGCGGACGTAGTCGCGCATGCGATCGCGGATGTCGTCTTCGCTGCCGCGATAGGCGTCTTCGAATCCGGCGTACTGGTGGCTGCGCAGCGGATCCTGAGCGTGCATCTGCTGCGGCCCGCCGGGAGCCGTGGTGGCGGCAGCCGCGATGGGCGCCGTGGCCGGTGGCCGGATGGCCGGGGCGACGTCGCCCAGCTGCTCGACGTGGCGCTGCAGGGCCGACGTGCCCTGCCGGACCGTGGCCAGCGCCGTCCGCAATTCGTCGATCGCGACGCCCTGCCGCTGGCTGGTCACCGTCGCCGCCTCGACGCGCTTGAGCATGTCGTCGGCCAGTCCGCTCAGGCCGCCGGCGAGGCCGCGGGCGATCTCGTCGAGACGCGCCGCCGTCACCGCGACGTCTTCGGTGGTGCGGCGGGCGAGCGCGGCGAACTCGTGGTCCTTGGTGTCGACGTAGGGGGTCAGCGACTGCAGGTAGACGACCAGCTGCGACTGGAAGCGGATGGTCTCCTCGATGTGCGCGCGCACCAGGCCGATGACGGCGTCGATCGCCTGGGTCACGGCGCGCTCGCGCGGCACGCTGCGGTTGACGTGGTCGACCAGCGCGGCGTTGAAGCGCTGCTGGCTGCCGAGGGCGGGGGCGATCACCTGCCAGACGGCGCGGGCGAGGCGGCCGCGCCAGCCGCCGCCGGGGGGCGGCGCCGCCGCCAGCACGTCCCAGGTCTGGTTGAGCGGCGTGACCTGGTGCTCGTCGGGCCCGGGCGGGGGATGGGGCAGCGGCGGCAGCCGCTGGATGGCCGCGTCGAGTGCGGTCAGGGCGGCGTTGTAGCGGGCGTCGGCGGCGTCGCGATCGGCTTTGAGCCGCGTCAGGTCGGCGGGCGTGACGGTGCGGACCGGCGCCGTCATCGCCCCACCACGCCCTCGACCGGACTGCTGGCCGTGGCGTAGAGGCGGCGCGCGATGCGGCCGGCCTGGGCCGCCAGCCGGCCGGCGACCACCGCGTGCCGCATCGCCGTGGCCATCGCCACCGGATCGCGCGCGCCGGCCACGGCGGTGTTGAGCAGGACGCCGTCGGCGCCGAGTTCCATGGCGATCGTGGCGTCCGATGCGGTGCCGACGCCGGCGTCGACGATCACCGGGACCCGGGCCTGTTCGCGGATGATGCGCAGGTTGGTCGGATTCTGGATGCCGAGGCCGGAGCCGATCGGCGCCCCGGCCGGCATCACCGCCGCCGCGCCGGCGTCCTCGAGCTTGCGGCAGACGATCGGGTCGTCGTTGGTATAGGGCAGGACGACGAAGCCGTCCTTGACCAGCGCCGCCGTCGCCTCGACCAGCGCCGCGGTGTCGGGGAAGAGCGTGGCCTCGTCGCCGATGACCTCGAGCTTCACCCAGTGCGACAGCCCGGCCTCGCGGCCGAGATGGGCGGTACGGATGGCGTCGGCGGCGGTGTAGCAGCCGGCCGTGTTGGGCAGCAGCTGAATCGCGGTGGTGTCGATGTAGTCGAGCAGCGACACCTCCCGCCGGGTGATGTCGACGCGGCGCACGGCGACGGTCACCATCTCGACGCCGGCGGCGCGGTGCGCCGCCTGCATCAGCTCCGGCGACGGGTACTTGCCGGTGCCGAGGATCAGCCGCGAGGTGAAGGTCCGACCGGCGATGGTGAGCGGGTCGGTCGGCGGTGCCACGCTGGTCATGCGCGCCCGCGGCCGCCGCCCACGAAGTTGACGATCTCCATCGTGTCCCCTGCCTGGATCACGGTGGTCGGGAACGCGCCGCGCTTCAGCACGACCAGGTTCAGCTCGACCGCCACCCGTCGGGGATCGATGTCGAGCGCCGTGAGCAGCGCCGCCACCGACATCGGGCCCGCCAGTTCGTAGGAATCTCCGTTGAGGCGGATCGTCACGACGCCGACCGGAGTCAGCGTACTCAGCGGTTTGCGGCCAAGTCAAGGCGACCGACGCGATTTGAACGCTCGTTTGACTCGAGTGGCGCGGCGGGGGTACCGTGATCGATCGGGTAGGCGCGCGCGTACCCTGTCGATCGCCAACGATGAACGCCCCCTCCGTCGCGTCTCAGCCACTCGGGCTGCCCGAGTTCTCCTTCGCCGACCTCCATCGCCCCGACCGGCTCGCCGACCTGCATGCGCGCTTCGTCGACGAGGTTCGCGCCGTCGAACCTGCGCTCTGGGATCGCTGGGAGGCGCATCGCCGCGATCCCGCCGTGCTGGGCCCGGTCGAGCGATCGGCGCTGCTGGTGGCGATGGCGCCCTACGTCAGCCGGTTCGTCGCCCGGCTGTTCGCGGTGGGCGACGAGGCCGAGCGTCTGGCGGCGGCCACCCGCGCCTACGACGACCTGTTCCGCTTCAAGATCGACTTCGTCCGCCGTCGCGCCGTGCCCTTGCTGAAGGGCGGGGCGGCCGTGGCGGCCACCGCCGAAGACCATGCCTGGGTCGAGCGGGCGGTGAACGGCAGCCGCGACCCCGGCGAGCGCGAGCTGCGGCTGGCCGCCGCCGGCTGCGCCCTGCTCGATCGCGAGGAGGCCGCCCGCGCCGCCGGCAACGACGCCGCCAGGGCGGAGGTGACCGCCGAGATCGACGGCCTGCGCCGCTGGTGCGCCGCCCACCTCCACGACCCGGCGCTGGCGTCGTGGGTCGTGTTCCGGTTTCCCGAGACCCTCGACTACGACCACCTCGTGCACGTCGTGCGGCCCGACCCGGCCCGTCCCGAGATCCTCGTCGGCCCCGAGGCGACGCGCCGGCGCCGCGACGGGTTCGCCCTGACCGACCCGCGCGCCGGGGTGCGTGAACGCCTGAGTGAGATTCACTACTGCGTGCTCTGCCACGAGCGCGACAAGGACAGCTGCAGCAAGGGCATCGCCGACAAACAGGGCCAGCTGGCCGCCAATCCGCTCGGCATCCCGCTGGCCGGCTGTCCGCTCGACGAGAAGATCTCGGAGATGCACCTGCTGCGCAAGCGCGGCGACGCCATCGGCGCCCTGGCGATCGTCATGGTCGACAACCCGATGTGCCCCGGCACCGGCCACCGCATCTGCAACGACTGCATGAAGGCCTGCATCTACCAGAAGCAGGACCCGGTCGACATCCCGCAGATCGAGACCGGCACCCTGACCGACGTGCTGCAGCTGCCGTGGGGCGTCGAGATCTACGGGCTGCTCACCCGCTGGAATCCGCTGAACGCCGCGCGGCCGTTCGCGCTGCCCTACAACGGCGTGAACGTGCTGGTCGTCGGGCTCGGCCCGGCCGGCTACACCCTGGCCCACTACCTGGTCAACGAGGGCTTCGGCGTCGTCGCCATCGACGGCCTCAAGATCGAGCCGCCGGATCCACGGCTGGCGGGCGGACCGGGGCGCGCCCCCGAGCCGATCGCCCGCTGGAGCGACATCTACCATCCGCTCGACGATCGTGTCCTCGAGGGGTTCGGCGGCGTGTCGGAGTACGGCATCACCGTGCGGTGGGACAAGAACTTCCTGTCGCTCATCCACCTGACGCTGGCGCGGCGCACGACGCTGCGGATCTACGGCGGCGTCCGCTTCGGCGGCGCCCTGCCGCTCGACGACGTGTGGGCACACGGCCTCCATCACGTCGCCATCGCCGCCGGCGCCGGCCGGCCGACGATCATCGACATCCGCAACAACCTGATCCGCGGCATCCGCAAGGCGAGCGACTTCCTGATGGCGCTGCAGCTCACCGGCGCCTTCAAGGCCGATGCGCTGTCGAACCTGCAGGTGCGGCTGCCGGCGGTGGTCATCGGCGGCGGTCTGACCGGCATCGACACGGCGACCGAGCTGCTCGCCTACTACCCGCTGCAGGTCGAGAAGATTCTCGACCGGCACGAGGCCCTGGTCGCGGCGATCGGCGCCGCCCGGGTCCACGAACCGCTCGACGCCGAGGAACAGGGCATCCTCGACGAGTTCCTCGCCCACGGCCGCGCCGTGCGCGCCGAACGGGCCCGCGCCGCCGCCGCCGGCGAGGCCCCGGACTTCGCGCCGCTGGTCCGCGCCTGGGGCGGCGTGACGCTGGCCTACCGCAAGCGGCTGCAGGACGCGCCGGCCTACCGGCTCAACCACGAGGAAGTGGAGAAGGCCCTCGAGGAGGGCATCGCCTTTGCCGAAGGGCTCGACCCGGTCGAGGCCGTGGCCGACGCCTACGGGCACGTCGCCGCGATGGTCTTCGCCGGCAAGGACGCCGCCGGCGCCGCCACCCGCGTCGAGCTGCCGGCACGGACCGTGCTCGTCGCCGCCGGCACGGCCCCGAACGTGACCTACGAGAAGGAGCATCCCGGCACGTTCGAACTGGACGGGCGGGCGCGCTACTTCAAGGGCTATCGGGCGGTGCGCGCCGCCGCCGGCCGGTTCACTCTCGAGCCCGACCCGCAGGGGTTCTTCACTTCCTACGCCCGCGACGGCCGCTTCGTCAGCTACTACGGCGACAACCACCCGCGTTACAACGGCAACGTCGTCAAGGCGATGGCCTCGGCCAAGCACGGCTACCACCACGTGGTGGCGCTCTTCGCCGACGACCTGGCGGCGCTCGATCCGGCGGCGCAGCCGGCCCGCGACGCCGCGTGGACGGCGCTGGTCGACCGCCTCGACGACCAGCTGCTCGCCCGGGTCGAACGGGTCACGCGCCTGACGCCGACGATCATCGAGGTGGTGGTCCGGGCGCCGGCGGCGGCCCGCCATTTCCATCCCGGACAGTTCTACCGGCTGCAGAACTTCGAGCGCCGCAGCCTGCGCGTGACCACCGGCGACCACGTCGCCGCGCTGCTCATGGAGGGCATCGCGCTGACCGGCGCCTGGGTCGACGCCGAGCAGGGGCTGCTGTCGCTCATCACCCTCGAGATGGGGGTGTCGAGCCGGTTGTGCGCCTACCTGCAGCCGGGCGAGCCGGTCGTCGTGATGGGCCCGACCGGGACCCCGACCGAGATCCCCGCTCACGAATCGGTCCTGCTGGCCGGCGGCGGGCTCGGCAACGCCGTGCTCTTTTCGATCGCCCGCGCGCTCAAGGCCCAGGGCAGCCGCGTGCTGTACTTCGCCGGCTACAAGGACGGCGCCGATCTGTTCAAGCGCGAGGAGATCGAGGCGGCGACCGACCAGGTGGTCTGGGCGACCGACCGCGGCGTCGAGATCGCGCCGGCCCGGCCGCAGGATCGCCACTTCCGCGGCAACATCGTCGAGGCGATGGTCGCCTACGCCGACGGTCGGCTCGGCGAGGGTCGGGTGCCGCTGGCCTCGGTCGGCCGCATCATCGCCATCGGCTCGGACCGCATGATGCACGCGGTGAAGGACGCCCGCCACGGCGTGCTGGCGCCGTATCTGACCCCGGGGCACGTCGCGATCGGCAGCATCAACTCGCCGATGCAGTGCATGATGAAGGAAGTGTGCGCGCAGTGCCTGCAGCGCCACGTCGATCCGGCGACCGGCCGCGAGGAGTTCATCTTCTCCTGCTACAACCAGGACCAGGAGCTCGACCGGGTGGACTTCGACAACCTGCGCGGACGGCTCAAGCAGAACAGCGTGCAGGAGAAGATCGCCAACCTGTGGCTGGCCCACGTGCTGGCCGAGGCCCCGCCGGCGCTGGCCCACGTCTGACGCCCGCCACCACCGTGGCGCCGCCGCCGGTCGCGGCCGGCGAAGGCGGATAGACTGGGGCCGTGCTGACCCCCGGGGCGGTGATCGACGGCCGCTACGAGATCCTCGGACCGCTCGGGTCCGGCGGCATGGGCCAGGTGTTTCGTGCCCGCCGCGTCCGCCTCGGCGACGAGGTGGCGCTGAAGGCCCTGCACCCCGCCGACGGCGGTCCGGAGGCGACCGAGCGCTTCCTGCGCGAGAGCCGCGCCTGCGCCCGGCTCCGCCACCCGCACATCGTCACCATCCTCGATTACGACCTCGACGCGGCCGGCCGGCCGTTCCTGGTGATGGAGCTGCTGAACGGGCCGAGCCTGCGTGAGGAGCTCGACCTGGGCGGCCGCTTCACGCCGGCGGCGGCGCTCGCCGTCCTCGAACCGGTCGGTGCGGCGATGCAGCTGGCCCACGACCACGAGGTGACCCATCGCGATCTCAAGCCGGCCAACATCGTCGCCCACGTCTACGGCACCGGCGAGCGGGTCCACAAGGTCATCGACTTCGGCCTGGCGGCGCTCAAGCAGCCGCCCGACGCCACCCGGCTGACGCTGCCGTTCACCTTCCTGGGGACGATGGCCTACGCGGCACCGGAGCAGCTCGCCGGGGAGACGGCCGGCCCCGCCGCCGACCAGTACGCGCTCGGGGTCATCGCCTACGAGCTGCTCGCCGGGCGTCGGCCCTTCCTGGCCGGCGAGCCCCTGGCGCTCGCCCAGCAGGTGCTGGCCGGGGACGCCGCCCCGCCCTCGACGGTCGAGCCGCGGCTGCCGGCGGCCGTCGACGCCGTGATCCTGCGGGCGATGGCCCGGCGGCCCGAGGATCGCTGGCCGAGCGTGTCGGGGTTCGTCGGCGCCCTGGGCGACGCCCTGGCCGAGGCCGGTGCGGCGGCCCCCGAGGCGCCGCCGATCGACGGCTCGGGCCTGCTGGCGCGCTACGACGTCGGTGACGTGCTCGGCCCCGGCCGCCTCGGCAGCCTGGTGCGGCGGGGCACCCATCGCGCCCTCGGGGTGCCGGTGGCGATCCGGCACTTGAAGCGCGCCGGGCAACCGCACTGGGAAGCGCTGCGCGATCGGTTCCTGCTCGAGGCCCGCACCCTGCAGGTGCGGCATCCGCACCTGCTGCAGGTGCGCGACTACGGCGAGGACAGCAGCGGCGTCTTCGTCGTGACCGATCTGGTCGACGGCCCGAGCCTGCGCGACGTGGTCGCCCGCGGGCCCGTGGCGTGGGAGACGGCGCGCCGGCTGGTGCTGCAGATGACCGACGCCGCCGAGGCGCTGCACCGGCACGGGGGCCTGCTGACCGGCGTCAATCCCGACATGATCCGCGTCGCCGGGCCTGCCGGCGGCGAGCAGATCGTGCTGACCACCGGCGGGATCCGCGCGCTGGCCGACGTACTCGCCACCATGCGCGAGCAGCAGCTGCGCGGGCAGGAGTCGTCGGAACTCGAACTGCCCTATGTGGCGCCCGAGGTCCTCACCGGCCGGCCGCCCGACGCCCGTGCCGACCTGTTCACGCTGGCCGCTCTGGCCGTCTTCGTGGCGACCGGCCGGCCGCCGTTCAGCGCCGGCAGCCTGCCCGAGCTCATCGGCCGCATGCTGATGCCGTCGGGGCCGCCGGTGCTGCCTGGCGTGCCGCCGGCGGCCGCCAGCGCCCTGGCGACGGCCCTGGCTGCCGATCCGGCCGCGCGCGGCACCGTGGCGGCATTGCGAGCCGCGGTCCGCGGCGCCTGACTCGCCACACCCGGATCGTGCCCTGTCCTTCGCGCCGCGGGCGCCACGCGCCCCGGTCAACCGGCGGTGGCCCGCCGCGCCGTCCGGCGGATCGCCCGTGACGACGGCAACCGGCGCGTCGGCGTGCGCGCGCGTTCGAGCAGGCCGATGAGCGTCCCGAGCTGGCGCGGACCGACGTGGGCGAGCAGGCGCTCGACGGCGTCGCGTACTGGCCCGTCGAGCTGGTCGAGCAGGGCCAGGCCCGCGTTCGTGATGCGCGCGATCACCACCCGCCGATCGGCGTGCTCGCGGCTGCGGGCGATGAGCCCGCGGCCCTCGAGCCGGTCGAGCAGGCGCGTCACGTCGGGATCGCGGGTGACCAGCCGGTCGCCGATCGCGGTGCAGGCGTGGCCGTCCGGGCCGGCGCCGCGCAGGATGCGCAGCACGTTGTACTGCGCTTCCGACAGCTGGTGCGGCTTGAGCACCGCGGCGACCTCGCGGGTCAGCAGGTCGGTCGTGCGCACCAGGTTGAGGTAGGCCTCCTCTTCCCGGCTGGCGAACGGCCGCCGCTGCTTCAGATCGCGCTGGAGCGTGCCCACGGCGCGAATCTAGTTGTTCGAACGACGACGGTCAATCGCCGGCCGCGGCCACCGCGGCGCCGACCAGGCCGGCGGCGTCGTTGAGGATGACGTGGACCGGCACCGCGGCGAGCAGGTCGGCCATCGGCGCCTTGGCGGTGAAGGGGCCCAGGAAGGCGTCGCCGGCGAAGGCCGGGAGCAGCTTGGGCGCGATGCCGCCGCCCACGTAGACGCCGGCGGTCGCCACCGCACGCAGCGCCAGATTGCCGGCTTCGGCGCCGTAGGCGGCGACGAACATCGCAACCGCGCGGGCGCAGTGCCGGCACGCGCCGTCCAGGCCGGCGGCCGAGACGCGGGCCGCGCCGTCGTCATCGGCGGCAAAGGCGCCGGCGGTCGCACAGGCCGTCGTGCCGTGGGTGTATTCGGCGATCCGCACCATCCCGGGGCCCGACACCACGTGCTCGATCTCGACCCGGCCGAAGCGCTGGCGCAGCAGGCGGAACAGCCCCAGTTCGTCGTCGGTGCGCACGGCGAAGTCGCTGTGGCCGGTTTCGGAGGCCACCGGGACGAACCGGCCGTCGACACGGTGCAGGACAGCGGCGCCCAGCCCGGTCCCGGCGGCGATGAGTGCGGCGTTGCCGGTCGGGTGCGGCTGTCCCGCGCGCAGGGTGTGCAGTTCGTCGGCGGCCAGCACCGGCACGGCGAAGGCCATCGCCTCGAGGTCGTTCAGCAGCCGGACCTGGCGGGCGCCGGTCACCGCCGCGACGTCGCCGGCGCGCACCCGCCACGGCACGTTGGTCATCGTCGCCTCGTCGTCGACGATCGGACCGGCCACGCCGAGCGCCACCCGCGAGATCGTCACGCCGGCGTGACGGGACAGGTACCAGGTGAGCAGCGCCGGCAGTCCGTCGAAGTCGAGCGTGCGCGTCGCTTCGACGTGAATCCGGCTGGGCCGCGGCCGATCGGGCGCGAACAGCCCGACCAGCGTCTTCGATCCACCGACGTCGGCAGCGAGGATCATCCCGTCATTGTAGTGGCGCCGACGAATTTCGCGCGTTGACAGGCGGAGGAACATTCAGCATCTTGATGAGGCCGATGTCCGCCGAGCCCAGAGACACGACGGGCGACGTGCCGACCACCGCGGCGGTGGCGGCGCGCGACGTCCTCGGGATGTATCCGGCCCTGCGCGAGGACCACGTCCGCTACCTGCAGAAGGCCGGTCTGGTCACGCCGCGTCGCGGCGGCGGCACCCAGTTCTCGTTCCAGGACGTCAGCCTGCTGCGCCAGATCCACGGTGAACTGGCCCGTGGAGTGCCGTTCCGCGCCGCGCTGCGCGAACTGCAGGCGTCGCGGCAGGGCCAGCTGTCGTTCGACTTCCGCCTCGACGCCGAGCCGGCGCGCATCCTCGCGCTGGCCAAGCGCGAGCCGCCGGTGCCGTCGGTGCCCGGCGCCCACGACGCGCGCGGCGACGGCACGCGGCCGCTGTCGCGCGCCGAACAGCACTTCCTCGACGGGTCGCTGCTCGACGACGGCACGCCGGAACGGCAGCAGGCCGCGGCGCTGGCCTACCGCCGCGCCCTCCACGACGAGCCCGACCTGGTGGCGGCGCTCATCAACCTGGCCAACATCCGCTACGCGTGGGACGAACTGCCCGAGGCCCAGGCGCTCTACGAGCGGGCCATCCGCCTCGACGACAGCTTCTTCGAGGCGCACTTCAATCTCGGCAACATCCACCACGATCTCGGTCGCCACGCCGCGGCCGTCGAGCACTACCGCCACGCCCTGTCGATGAACGGCGAGTACGCCGAGGGCCACTTCTATCTCGCGGTCACGCTCGAGAAGCTGGGCCGCTCGGCCGAGGCGCGGCAGCACTGGCGGGCCTACCAGTTCCTGGCCCCCGACGGCGAGTGGGTCGACCTGGCCAAGGAGTTCGGCGACGACCCGCCGGAGCGCTGAGCGGCGTCGCGCTCACCAGCGCGGCGGTTCCGGTCGGGCCTTGGGCGCCCGCTTGGCCTTGTAGTAGGCGCAGTCGCCGCACCACGACTCGGGATTGAACCCGGTCGTTCCCGCCATCGGCAGCACATCGCGATGGCCGCAGCAGGCCGGCGAGTCGCCGTCGGCCGGCCGCTGCCACCGGCAGGTTACGAAGCGCTGTTGCGCCGGCGTCGGCGCCGGCGGATCGCTAGGCGAGTGTGAGTCCAAGCGCGGTCTCCAACGCGCGCCACTCGCGGCGCTGTTCGGGAGCGACCAGGGTGAGGGCACGGCCGCTCGATCCGGCGCGGCCGGTGCGGCCGACGCGGTGCACGTAGCTCTCCTTGGTGTCCGGGACTTCGAAGTTCACCACCACCTTGATGCCGTCGATGTCGAGGCCGCGGGCGGCGATGTCGGTGGCCACCAGCACCGGATGGACGCCGGACCGGAAGCCTTCGACGGCGCGCTGGCGCTCGATCTGCGAGCGGTCGGCGTGCAGCGCCGCCGCCCGTACGCCCTTGGCCTGCAGGTTGCGGGCGACCTTGTCGGCGCCGATCTTGGTGCGGACGAACACCAGCACCGGTCCATCGGCGTCCTGGCGGATGAAGCGCGCCAGGTGGTCGACCTTGTCGCGCGTCTCGACCTCCTCCATGGCGTGGCTGATGGTCCGGGCGGCACCCTGGCGCCGCCCGATCTGCACGTAGTGCGGGTCGCGCTGCATCTCGCGCGCCAGGCTGACGATCTCGTTGGGCATCGTCGCCGAGAAGAGCAGCGTCTGGCGATCCTTGGGCAGCGACTGGAGGATGCGCTGGACGTCGGGCCAGAAGCCCATGTCGAGCATCCGGTCGGCCTCGTCGAGCACCAGCGTCTGCACGCGCAGGAAGTCGCCGCTGCCGTGGCGCATGTGGTCCATCAGCCGTCCCGGCGTCGCCACGACGATGTCGACCCCGGCCTTGAGGGCCCGCTCCTGCGGCCACATCTCGACGCCGCCGTAGACCGGCACGCTCGAACACGGCGTGTGATAGGTGAGGCCGACGATGGTGTCCTCGATCTGCGCCGCCAGCTCGCGGGTCGGTGCCAGGATCAGGGCCCGGGTGTAGAACTCACGCGTCGGATCGCCGTAGGGCGGCAGCTCGATGAGCAGGCGCTGCAGGATCGGCACGACGAAGGCCAGGGTCTTGCCGGTGCCGGTCTCGGCGCACGCCACCACGTCCTTGCCGTCGAGGGCCAGGGGGATGACCGCGGTCTGCACCGGCCGGGTATCCTCGTAACCCATGTCGTTGCAGCCGGCCATCAGGCGGTCGTCGAGCCCGAGCGACGCATAGGTGCGCGACGGCACGTCGTCGGCGAGTTCCCACGGGATGCCGTCGGCCACGTCGGCCGTGGGCACGGCGACCGGCTGGAAGGACTGTCGGCGCCCGCCGCGCGGCGGGCCACCCCGGCGCCGGCGGCGGGGGGGCGGAGATTGAGATGAGGACAACGAAACGCCTGCGGCCCTATCGGGCCCGGAAGGTGATGATGCCGCGTACCGGATCGTAGGGCGACACCCCGACGGTGACGCGGTCGCCCGGCACCACCTTGATGCGGAAGCGCCGCATCCGGCCGCTCAGCTGGGCCAGCACTTCGTGACCCGACTCGGTCTGGACACGGTAGAGACCGCCGGAGTGCACCGCCACGACGGTGCCTTGCATGTCGATCAGATCGTCTTTGCTCAAGAGAACTCCAACCAAGAAGTGTGCCACATCGCCACGAGCAGCGGCAACTGCGCCCCGTTTTTGAGGCACAATACCGGTCCACCGGCCCGATTCGGGCCATCGACGCCGTGCCGACGCCCTCGCTGCCGCCCGCCCTCGCTGTCGGCGCCCTCTACGACAGCCTGCTCCAGGCGGCACTGACCCAGTTCTTCGAGCGGGCGACGCTCGAGACCGAGTCGGTGCCGTCGCCGTCCTCCGACGGGCGGCTGGCCATCGAGCCCACCCAGGACCCGGGCGCGTTGTCGATCCGCTGGTTCGGCACCCGCTACACGCTGCGGGTCCCGCCGTCGCGGCCGTTCACCGCCCACGAGGTGCGCTTCGCGCGGGCCATCGGCGCGGTGCTGTCGGCGCGCTATCGCGCCATCCTCAGCCCGCAGCTGATGGTCGAACGCGGCGACCTCTTTCGCGGCGCGATCGAAGACCGCTACGTCGGCGCGTTCTTCGACCGTGAGCCCTACCAGTTCCGGCCGGCGCCGGCGCCGCCGCCGCCGCCGGACCGGGTGGCGCTGGCGCTCGAGATGATGCGCGTGGCGGCGCTGTCGACCTACGAGAACCAGCCGATCTCCACCGGCGTGCTGCTGCTCGGCACCGAGGAGGATCCGCTCGGCCACTACCCGGCCGCCGAGCGCGACGAGGTGCACTACACCGGCGCCTTGACGTCGATCAAGAGCTTCTACCGGCTCGCCGACGGGCTGCGCACCGTGTTCCTCGTCAACCGATCGGGGCGGCTGCTCGACATCGTCGACATCGGCCGCTGGGCCGACGAAGTCGCCCCGGGGCGGGGCCTCGACGTGCCCTGCGCGCGGCCCTACAACGGCCACGCCCGGGCCACGCTGGCCGGGGCGCACGTGTGCGTTGTGCTCAACCCGCGCCGCGAGATCAAGGTCTTCGCCGAGGGCGCCCAGGTGTTCAGCTTCAGTCATGCCGACTGGCGGCTGCTCGATCAGACCTCGAAGTACGGCCTGTGGCAGAGCGCGGTCGGTCACGCGGCGCTCGCCGAGCGGCTGTTCCGCTGCGCCCTCGACCTGTCCGACGCCCGGCAGGGCGCGCTGTTCGTCGTCCTGCGCCGGCCGGTCGAGTCGCTCGCCCAGCTGGTGGCGGCGTCCGACCGGCTCGACATGGAACTGCTCGGCCCGACCGGCACGCCGTGGGCGCCGTCGCGCCGCGACCTCCTGCACCTGCTGGCCGGCCGGACGGTGACCGAACTCGACCCCAGCGTGCTGGCCGCCCTGGCCACCATGGACGGCGCCACGGTGACCGACACCGACGGCACCCTGCTCGCCGTCGGGGCCATCCTCCGCCACCCCCTGAGCACCGAGCACGCCAAGAGCGACGGCCTGGCCGAAGGGGCCCGGACCACCGCCGCCCTGGCCGCAAGCCGGTTCGGCCCGGTGCTCAAGGTGAGCGAGGACGGGCTGATGTCGTTCTACGACGGCGGCCGGGTCTGGGACCTCTGAACCGGCCGGTGGCGGAACGCCGCCCCGGCCAAGTAGAATTTCGCCCTCCCCTCACCGTCTGACGTCATGCGCGTGTTTCTCACCGGCGGCACCGGCTACATCGGCTCCGCCGTTCTCGATGCCCTGGTCCGGGCCGGCCATCAGGTCACTGCGCTGGTCCGCGACCCGGAGAAGGCCGAGCGGCTCGACGCCCGCGGCGCCGGGCCGTTGCTCGGCGACCTCGGCACGCCGGATCGCTATCTGACCGCCGCGGTCGGCCACGACGCCGTCGTGCACACGGCGCTGGCCGAGGGACCGCGCGGGCCCGACCTGGAGCGCGCCTTCCTCGACGCCATCCTGCCGGCACTGGCCGCCGCCGACGGGCCGCGCCGCTTCGTCCACACCTCGAGCGTGTGGGTGCTCGGCACGCGGACCACGGCGGCCGACGAGGCGGTCACGCCGACGCCGATTCCCTATTCGACCTGGCGGCTCGCCCACGAGGCGCAGGTCGTCGCCGCCGCCGGCCCGACGCTCTCCACCGCGGTGGTCCGCCCCGGCATCGTCTACGGCAGCGGCCGCGGCCTGGTGTCGGACATGCTGCGCGACGCGTTGAACGGCCTGGTCCGGGTCATCGGCGACGGCACCAACCGCTGGGCGTGCGTCTACGACCGTGACCTGGCCGAGCTCTACCTGCGCGTGCTGACCGCGCCGGATGCGTCGGGTATCTACCACGGCGCCGGCGAGGAGGACGAGCGCGTCACCGACATCGCCGAGGCCATCACCCGCCACGTGTCGCCGGTGGCCGACATCCGCCACGTGCCCCTGCCCGAAGCCCGCGGCAAGCTCGGCCCGTTCGCCGAGGGACTGGCGCTCGACCAGATCGTCCGCAGCCCGCGGGCCCGGGCGCTCGGCTGGACGCCGACGATGCACGGCATCACCGGCAATGCCGCCCGGCTGTTCGAAGAATATCGGCGGGCTGCCCGCGAATGATCGACCTGTCGGTGGTGCTGCCGGCCGCCGGCGAAGCGGCGCTGGTCGCGCCGCTGCTGCCGCGCCTCGATGCGGCCCTCGCCGCCGCGGGCTGCCGGGCCGAGCTGCTGGTGGTGACGGCCGACGGGGCCGTCGCGCTGCCGCCCGGCGTGCCGGGCCGCGTCGTGGCGCCGGCGGCCCCCGGGTACGGTGAGGCGCTGGCCGCCGGGTTCCGCGCCGCCACCGGCGCCTGGGTGCTGACCCTCGACGCCGACACCGTCGACGCCGAGACGATCGCCGTCCGGCTGTGGCAGCATCGCCACGACGCCGACGTGGTCATCGGCTCGCGCTACGTCGCGGGCGGTCGGGCCGACATGCCGGCGTGGCGCGCGGTGCTCAGCCGGGCGTTGAACGCCGTGTTCGGGCGCGGCCTCTCGCTCGGCGTCCGCGACCTGTCGAGCGGCCTGCGGCTGTACCGGGCTGCCGCCATCCGCGCCCTCCACGACCTGCCGGCCAACCTCGACGTCCTGCAGACCATCCTCGTCCAGATCTACGCCGAGGGCTGGGCGGTGACCGAGGTCCCGGTCCGCTACGCGCCCGGACCGGGTGGGCAGTCGCACGTCCGCGCCTGGCGCTTCGCCGCCGACTACGCCCGGACGTTCTGGCGGCTGTGGAAGCTGCGCAATTCGATCGAGTGCGCCGACTACGACGCCCGGGCCCACGACAGCGCCATCCCGCTGCAGCGCTACTGGCAGCGGTCGCGCCACCGTCACGTCACCGACCTCATCGCCGGCGAAGGGCCGGTGCTCGACGTCGGCTGCGGCTCGAGCCGCATCATCGCCGCCCTGCCCCCGGGCAGCGTCGCCGTCGACGTGCTGCTGCGCAAGCTCCGCTACGACCGCCGCTTCGGACGGCCGCGCGTGCAGGCCTCGGGCTTCCACCTGCCGTTTGCCGACGCGAGCTTCCCGTGCGTGCTGTGCTCCCAGGTGATCGAGCACGTGCCCAAGGAGTCGCCGATCCTCGGCGAGCTGGTCCGGGTGCTGCGCCCCGGCGGCCGGCTGGTGCTCGGCACCCCCGACTACGCCAACTGGGAGTGGGTCGTCACCGAGTGGCTCTACGGCAAGGTCGCGCCGGGCGCCTACGCCGACGAGCACATCGCTCACTACACGCGCGCCGAACTCATCGGCCGCTTCGCGGCCCTCGGTTTCCGCCACGAGGCGACGCGCTACATCCTGCGCGGCGAGCTGATTCTGGCGTTCAGGAAGCGAAGCGGCTAGCGGCGAGCGGCGAGCGGCTGGTGCACCAAATGCCGCTTGTATACTGCTCGCCATGATGCTTCGCTCGCTCGTCCGTCGCACCCTGTCCGCCGCCGGGCCGCTGCTGCTCAGCGCGTGTGCGCCGGTGGCGTCGCCGCCGCCGGTCGCGCCCGCCGACGGGCCCGCCGAGTCCGAGATCACCGCCGCCGCGATCGCCTCGCACGTCAGGTTCCTCTCGCACGATCTGCTCGAGGGCCGGGCGCCGGCCACCCGCGGCGGCGAACTGGCCACCGAGTACCTGGCGACGCAGCTGGCGCTGGCCGGCTTCGCGCCGGCCGGCGACGGCGGCACCTGGTTCCAGCAGGTGCCGATCGTCGAGTCGACCGTCGGCCGCGGCTTCACGTTGAGCGTGCCGGGCCGGACCTATCGCTACCTCGACGACGTGGTGGCGTTCTCGGGCGTCGAGGACGCGACGGTGTCGGTGCGTGGCGAGGTGGTATTCGTCGGCCACGGCATCGTCGCGCCCGAACAGCAGTGGAACGACTACGCCGGCGTCGACGTGAAGGGGAAGTGGGTGCTGGTGATGGTCAACGACCCGCCGGCCCCGGCCGACGAGCCGACGCTGTTCGGCGGGTCGGCGCTGACCTACTACGGGCGCTGGACCTACAAGTTCGAGGAAGCGGCCCGACAGGGCGCCGCCGGCGCGCTGCTCATCCACACCGACGAGTCGGCGACGTATCCGTGGCAGGTCGTGCAGTCGTCGTGGAGCGGCACGCAGTACTCGCTGCCGCCGGCCGCGGGAGCGCCGGCCCTGGGCGTCAAAGCGTGGATCTCGAACGCGGCGGCGATCGACCTCGTGACGCGCGGCGGGCAGGATCTCGACGCGCTGCGCGCGGCGGCGTCGCGGCGCGGCTTCACCGCGCGGCCGCTGGCCGTGACCGCCACGGCGGCCCTCACCCAGACCAGCGCCCGCAAGACCTCGCCCAACGTGGTCGGCGTGCTGAAGGGCACCAACGCCGACGAGGGCGTGGCGATCACCGCGCACTGGGATCACTTCGGCACCCGGGCGATGGCGCCCGGTGACACCGCCGACACCGACCGCATCAACAACGGCGCCTACGACAACGCCTCGGGCTGCGCCGCGGTGCTGACCATGGCCCAGGCCCTGTCGCGGGCCGGGCAGCCGCCGGCACGTTCGATCTACGTCGTGTTCACGACCGCGGAAGAGGCGGGGCTGCTCGGGGCCGAGTACTTCGCCACCCACCCGCCGCTGCCGATGGACCGCTTCGCCGCCAACATCAACGTCGACGGGGCCAACTACCTCGGGCGGACCACGGACATCGTGATGCTCGGCGCCGACCGGTCGTCGCTCGGGCCGATGCTGACGACGCTGGCCGAAGAACGCGGGCGCGTGGTCGGCGCCGACACTCATCCGGAGCGCGGCTACTTCTTCCGGTCCGACCACTTCCCGCTGGCCAAGGCCGGCGTGCCGGCGCTGTCGTTGTCCGAGCCGAAGCAGTTCACGGGTCCGGACGCGGCGGCGCTGCTGGCGAAGCAGGAGGCCTACAACAGCACGGACTATCACCAGCCGTCCGACGAGTTCGACCCGGCGTGGGACTTCAGCGGCGCCGCGGAGGACGCCAGGCTGCTGACGGTGCTCGCCTGGCGGGTCGCCGCCGCGCCGGCGATGCCCACCTACAACGAGGGCGACCAGTTCGCGCAGGTGCGCTCGCGATGACTCAGCCGACGACCGCTCCGACGACCTCGCTCGTCTCGCTCGCCGATCTCCGCGCCGCGGCCGATCGCGTGCGCGGGGCGGCGCTGCGCACGCCCGTGCTGCCGTTGCCGTGGCCCGGACCGCCGCCGGCGCATCCGTTCTGGATCAAGTGCGAGAACTTCCAGCCGATGGGTGCCTTCAAGGTGCGCGGCGCGACCAACATGCTGGCGCAGCTGTCGGCCGAGGCCCGGGCCAGCGGCGTCATCACCTATTCCTCGGGCAATCACGGCCAGGGGGTGGCGCTGGCCGCCCGGACCATGGGCGTGCCGGCAGTGATCGTCATGCCGACGACCGCGCCGGCGGTGAAGGTCGACGGCGTCCGCTCCTACGGCGCCGAGGTGATCTTCGCCGGCACGACGTCGATCGACCGCCAGCGCCGGGCCGAGGCGGAAGCGGCGGCGCGCGGGCTGACCATCGTGCCGCCGTTCGACCACCCGCACGTCATCGCCGGCCAGGGCACCGTCGGCCTCGAACTGCTCGAGCAGGTCCCCGACGTCGGCACGGTGTACGTGCCGATGGGCGGTGGCGGTCTCGTCGCCGGGGTGTCGGCCGCGGTCAAGCTGTCGCGCCCCGACGTCCGGGTGATCGGCGTCGAGCCGACCGGGGCGATGAAGATGCGCGCCGCGCGCGACGCCGGCCACCCGGTGACCTTGGAGCGCACGGCCAGCATCGGCGACGGCATCATGAACATGCGCGCCGGCGACGTGACGTTCGCGCACGTGCAGGCCTACGTGGACGAGCTGGTGGCGGTGCCCGACGAGGCGCTGGCCGCCGCGGTCGGCTGGTTGTTCCGCACCGCCCGGCTGGTCGCCGAGCCCAGCGGCGCGGCGACGACGGCCGCCGCCACGCTGGGGCTCGGTGAGCCGCGGGGCACGGTGGTGGCCATCGTCAGCGGCGGCAACGTCCAGCCGGAGAAGTTCGCCGAGTACATCACCGAGCCTGCGGCTCGCGGCTAGCGGCTAGCGAACCGACCCCTCGCCGCGGAGCGTCCGTCTGGCCGCGTCGATGGCGTCGTCGAGGTCGCCGACCGTGCCGTCGAGCTGCTGTTCGTAGACGGCCCGGAGGATCTCGCCCATCCGCGGCCCCGGGGCGACGCCGAGATCGAGCAGGTGACGGCCCAGCAGCAGCGGCTTCGGGGCGTCGTGTTCGACGCCGAGGGCGCGGGCGCGTTCGAGGAACCAGTCCATCGCCGAACAGTCGAAGGTGCCGGTGCGGCCGTGGCAGTCGGCGCGGGCGAAGCGCACCAGCAGCTCGAGATCGACGCGGGCCGCCAGGCGGCGGAAGGCGCCGTCCGACACCGTGCCGCGGGTCTTGAAGAAGGCGCTCGGCCGGAGATGCTCGGCGACCAGGCCGAGGACCTGGCGGCGCACGTCGTAGCCGTCGAGGGTGTGGACGTTGAACCGGTCCAGCAGACGGGTCGCCGGGGCGACGCCGGCCGCTTCGTGGCCGGGCGATCGCCATCGCCCGTCGGTGAACGCGGTCGTCGCCGGCTTGCCGAGGTCGTGGCAGACCGCGCCGAGCATCACCGTGGCCAGCCGCGGCCGATCGAGGTCGGCGTTTCTGCGCCGCGCCTCGTCGACGACCATCAGCGTGTGCGTCCACACGTCGCCCTCGGGATGCCACTCGGGGTCCTGCGGGCAGCCGTAGAGCGGGACCATCTCGGGCAGGATCTGCTCGACGACGCCGAGGTCACGAGCCAGCGCCAGGCCGATCGACGGCCGCTCGGCGACGAGCAGCAGCTTCTCGGCTTCGCCCCACAGCCGCTCGCTGGCCAGGTCGTCGAGCGGGATGGCGCGGCACAGCGCCCGGGCTTCGTCGTCGAGGGTGCAGTCGAAGCGGGCGGCGAACTGCAGCGCACGCAGCACCCGCAAGCTGTCGTCGCCGAACGTGCGCGCATCAACCACCCGCAGCCGTCGCGCCGCCAGGTCGGCGCGCCCGCCGCAGGGGTCGAGATACTCGCCGGTCAGGGGATCCCAGGCGATGGCGTTGATGGTGAAGTCGCGCCGGCGCGCCGCGTCGGCCAGCGACATCGTCGGATCGCCTTCGACGTGGAACGCAGTGTGGCCGCGGCCGGCCTTGGACTCGCGGCGGGGGAGCGCGACGTCGATCGGTCCGAGCTTGAACACCGGGAACGCGCGTCCGACCGGCTCGACCCGGCCGATCGCCGCCAGCATCGCCGCCAGCGCGTCGCCGGGCACGCCGAACACCTCGAGGTCGAGGTCTTTGGCCGTCCGGCCCAGCAGGCGGTCGCGCACGAAGCCGCCGACGACCAGGGCGCGGCCGCCGCGGGCGCGGGCGGCCTCGGCCACGGCGGTCGCCAACGCGAGCGGTGAGGTGTCGGCGTCCGGCAAGCGTCCATCGTAGATCGCAGCTTTTGCAATCAGTCCGGCCAGGACCAGAAAGGGGTCAGACCCCTTGTCTGCCTCCAGCTTGAAAGGGGTCTGACCCCGGTACAATCTCGACCGATGGACACGCTGCATCGGCTGCTGCGCGACCTGGTGGCGATCGACTCCGTCAACCCGACGCTGGTGGAGGGCGCCGCCGGAGAGGCGGCGATCGCCCGGCGGCTGGTGCAGGAGTTCGAGGCGATCGGACTGGCGGTGGACGTGCAGGAGGTGGCCCCGGGGCGGCCCAATGTGGTCGCCACTCTCGAGGGACGGGCTCCGGGACGTTCGCTGATGTTGTGCGGGCACACCGACACCGTGGGCGTCGCCGGCATGACCGACCCGTTTGCCCCGATTGCGCGCCACGGCCGGCTGCACGGACGCGGCGCCCAGGACATGAAGAGCGGCGTCGCGGCGATGATCGATGCGGTGCGCGCGGTCGCCGCCGCCGGCGGGCTCGCTGCCGGCCGCGTGGTGGTGGCGTGCGTGGTCGACGAGGAGCACTCCAGCCTCGGCGCCGACGCCCTGGTGACCCGCTGGCGCGCCGATGCCGGCGTGGTCACCGAGCCCACCGATCTCGACGTCGCCGTCGCGCACAAGGGGTTCGAGTGGTCCGAGATCGCGACCGCTGGGCGCGCCGCCCACGGCAGCCGTCCGGCCGACGGCATCGACGCCATCGCCCACATGGGCCGGGTGCTCGTCGACCTGTCGACGCTCGACCGATCGCTGCAGGGCGGCCGTCGCCACCCGCGCCTCGGCCCGGCCTCGCTCCACGCCTCGACCATCAGCGGCGGGCGCGAGCTGAGCAGCTATCCCGACCGCTGCGTGCTGCAGGTGGAGCGCCGGACGCTGCCTGGCGAGCCCGACGGGGCGCTGGCCGCCGAGGTGACCGCGATCCTCGCCCGGCTGCACGACGCCGACGCCACGTTCTCGGCCAGCGCCCGAACCCTGTTCTCGCGTCCGCCCTACGAGATCGCGCCGGCCCACCCCCTGCCGGGCCTGCTCGCCGACGCCGCCCGCGGTGCCGGCTGCCGCGCCGACACCATCGGCATGAGCTTCTGGACCGACGCGGCGATTCTCGGCGCCGCCGGCATCCCGTCGGTGCTGTTCGGCCCGACCGGCGCGGGGCTGCACGGCGTCGACGAGTGGGTGGAACTGGCGAGCGTCGAGCGATGCCGCGACGCGCTGGTGGCGCTGGTTCGAGCCTGGTGCCGCTAGCTGCCAGGCTCAGCGGTCCTTCACGATGCCCTTCAGCACGAACCAGACGTTGGCCGGCCGCTCGCCGAGCCGGCGCATGAAGTACGGGAACCACTGGCGGCCGAACGGGACGTAGACGCGGACCCGGTGGCCCTCGGCCAGCAACGCCGCCTGCAGGTCGCGGCGGATGCCGTAGAGCATCTGGAACTCGTAGCGATCGGCGGCGATGCCGTGCTCCCGCGCGTAGGCCCGGACGGCCTGGATCATCGCCGGGTCGTGGGTCGCGAAGGCCGGGTACGGATTGGCGTCGAGCAGGCGGCCGGCCAGCGCCACGTAGGCGTCGTCGACGTCGCGCATCCGCTGGTGCGCCACGCTCGCCGGCTCGAGATAGGCGCCTTTCACCAGGCGCACCCGGGCGCCGAGCGCGTTCAGCCGCTCGACGTCGCCGCCGCTGCGCAGCAGGCACGACTGGATCACGGTGCCGACGTCGTGGTGGCCGAGCCGCCACACGGTCTCGAGGATGTCGAGCGTCGCGTCGGTGTAGGGCGAGTTCTCCATGTCGATCCGCACGAAGAACTGCTGTGCGCCCGCCGCCTCGAGGATCCGCCGCAGGTTGTCGGTGGCGGTGGCGCGGTCGACGTCGAGCCCCAGTTGGGTGAGCTTCAGCGACAGGTTGCGTTCGACGCCGGCGGCGACCACCCGGTCGACGATCCGCAGGTACTCGCGGGTGGCGCCGTCGGCCAGTTCCAGGGTCGCGACGCTCTCGCCCAGGTAGTCGAGCGACACCCCGAAACCACGGCCGCCGAGCGCCCGCGCGGTGGCGATGGCCTCCTCGACGGTCTCGCCGGCGATGAAGCGGCGCGCGAACCCGGTGTCCGCCGCCATGCCGTAGCGCGAGGCCAGGCGCTGCAGCGCGCCGATCCCGGCCAGGCCGTGGAACAGTGCCTTCGAGGCCGCCGCGAACATCAGCGCGCCTGGGCGGCCGGCGGCAGGAGGTGCGCGATCGACCGGGCGTAGTAACGCAGGACCGTGCGGTCGCGGACGCGGAAGCGGCCGAGCTCGCGGGCGATGACGCCGCGCGCCTCGAGCGCCTCGGCGGCGCCGTCGATCGCCGCCGCCGCCGAGTCGACGCCGAGATTGGCGCCGGCCGCGCGCAGCTGCTCGAGCAGCCCGGTGATGCGGTCGGCCAGCGCCTGGTCGGGGATCGACGGCCGCATCGCCGCCGCCACCAGCGCCGTCGGCAGCACCTTCACCAGCCGGCCGATGTCGGCCATCACCCGGTGCCCCAGGTCGAGCGCCGAGGTGCGCGAGTCGGACTGGTAGCCGGTGACGGCGATCGGCGTGCCGAAGGTGACGAAGGCGCGGCTGCGGTAGCCGACCGCGTAGCGCACCATCTCGGCCACCTCGCGGCTGAACGCCCGCTGCCGTTTCTTGACCTTCTGGCGGGCCAGGACATGGTCCTCGAGCACCAGGTCGTAGGCGATGGCCACCGGCACCACCACCAGGCCCGGCTGCGCCGCCTGCAGGCAGGCGGTGAGCAGTCCCGTCTTGGGCGACTTCAGCTCGCCGCTGTAGCTGCGCCCGCCCTCGGGATAGAAGAAGAAGTCCTGGGTGCGCAGCAGCTCGGCGACGTAGGCCTTGAGCGTGATGTGGTAGGCCGGGTCCTTGGTGTTGCGGCGGATCGGCAGCGCGCCGGTGACGTGGCGGTGGATGAGCCCGAGCGGGCCGCCGAACAGGTTGATGCCGGCGGCGATGACCGGCGGTCTGAGGCCGGCGTCGTCGAGCACCAGCAGCTCCACCAGGTAGTCCATGTGGCTGCGGTGGTTCGAGGCGTAGACCAGCCGGTGGCCGGCGGCGGCGGCGTCGACGGCGCGGCGTTCGTGCTCGGGATGCCGTTCGAGCTTGCGCAGGATCGGGTAGAGCGGATACTCGAGCGCCCGGTAGAGCTCGTAGCGCTGGGTGGTGCGCAGTTCGTCGAGGTAGGCCTCGACACGGGCGCGGGCCTCGTCGCCGCGCAGGCCGTGGCTGCCGTCGAGGAACTTCGCCACTTCGTCGCGGGCGAAGACCGCCTGCGTGATCTCGTCGGTCATCGACACGATGAACAGGACCGATGGTACGGCAATTTCGCCGTCTACGCAGCCGTCCCGTCGAGGGCCCGGCAGATCGCGTCGGTGAACGCCGTGGTGGACGCCGACCCGCCGATGTCCCGGGTCCGGACGGTGCCGGCCAGCACGGCGGTGACCGCCCGCATCACGTGGTCGGCCATGGCGTCCTCCTCGAGGTGCCGCAGCATCAGCACCCCGGACAGCAGCAGGGCCAGCGGGTTGGCGACGTCCTGGCCGGCGATGTCCGGTGCCGAGCCGTGCACGGCCTCGAACACCCCGACGCCGTCGGCGCCGAGGTTGGCCGCCGGCACCACGCCCAGGCCGCCGACCAGGCCGGCGCAGAGGTCCGAGACGATGTCGCCGTAGAGGTTGGGCAGCAGCAGGACGTCGAACCGCTCCGGGAACATCACCAGCTGCATGCAGGCGGCGTCGACGATGCGTTCGTCGTAGGTCACCTCGGGGAAGTCCCTGGCGACCCGACGGGCGCAGTCGATGAACAGCCCGTCGCCGAGCTTCATGATGTTGGCCTTGTGCACCGCCGTGACCCGCCGGCGCTGGTGGCGCCGCGCGTGCTCGAAGGCGAAGCGGGCGATGCGCGTCGAGGCCGCCTCGGTGATGATCTTCAGGCTTTCGACCACGCCCGGCACGACCACGTGCTCGAGCCCGGCGTAGAGGTCCTCGGTGTTCTCGCGGACGATGACCAGGTCGACGCCGTCGTAGCGCGACGTGACGTTGGGCAGGTTCCACACCGGCCGCAGGTTGGCGTAGAGGTCGAGGGCCTTGCGCAGCCCGACGTTGACGCTGGTGAAGCCCTCACCGATCGGCGTCGTCACCGGGCCCTTCAGCGCCACGCGGGTGCGGCGTATGGAGTCGAGCAGCGCCGGCGGCAGGGTGGTGCCGTGGGCGGCGACGGCGTCGGCGCCGGCCGGAAACGACTCCCAGCTGGCCTGGAGACCGGCCGCCTCGAGGACGCGGACGACCGCACCGGTCACTTCGGGGCCGATGCCGTCGCCGGGGATGAGCGTGATGGTGTGAGGCATGTCGGGGTCCTACTCGCGGGCTTCCCAGGCGGCGACGATGAGGCCGGCCACCGTGGTGGCGACGACCAGCTGCGTCGACAGACGGTGCAGGCCGTCGAAGCGCTGTCGCCGCGGATCGTCGGAGGCCGCGGCCGACGGGCGGGGCAGTTCGCGGCGCAGCGCCTCGGCTTCGGGCAGGACCACGTGCGCCGTGTAGGCGGTGGCCGCCAGCATGGCGCCGAGCAGGACCGCCCGCACGCCGTAGGTCAGCGGTTTGGGGCCGAGCAACCGCAGCACGGTCATCGTCACCAGCATCACCACGCCGGCGGCCTCGCCGGTCGTCAACACGCGGCGCAGCACCTCGCCGAACGCGGCCCCGGCCAGCGCCCGGCCGTCGGCGCCGGCCTCGGCCGGCAACACCGCGAAGAGCGCCGGCGCGACCAGCGCGCCGGCGGCGACCAGGCCGCCCACCCACACGACGAGCGCCACCACGTACAGATAGCGCAGCACGATCATCCCCTCATTGTATGGCGCGGTCGGCGCGGGGATCGAGGCGAAGGTCGATTCCGCGTTGCCGCGGTCCGGAGCGCGCTGTTACACTCGCCGCGGAGGATCGTGCGTGGCCGTTGAAACGTCTCGTCTACCCGCCCTGAAGAACCTCGCGACGCGGCTCCGCATCGAGTCGATCCGCGCCACGACCGAAGCGGGCAGCGGACACCCGACCACCTGCATGTCGGCGGCCGACCTGGTGGCGGCGCTCTTCTTCGCCGAGATGCGCTACGACCCGGCGAATCCCCGGCACGAACACGCCGACCGCTTCGTGCTGTCGAAGGGGCATGCGGCGCCGCTGCTCTACGCCGCCTGGGCCGAAGCCGGCTTCATCCCGCACGCCGACCTGCTGACCCTGCGCCTGTTCACCTCCGATCTGGAGGGCCACCCGACGCCGCGCCTGCCATTCGTCGACGTCGCCACCGGATCGCTCGGCCAGGGCCTGTGCGCCGGCATCGGCATCGCCCTGAACGCCCGGCGCATCGGCTCCGACTATCGCACCTACGTCCTGATGGGCGATGGTGAAACCGCCGAAGGCTCGGTCTGGGAAGCGGCGGCGTCAGGGCAGTACTTCGCGCTCGACAACCTGGTCGGGATCACCGACGTCAACGCCCTCGGGCAGAGCCGGGGGACGCAGTTCGCGCACGATCTCGGCGCCTTCGAGCGGCGCTGGCGGGCGTTCGGCTGGCACACCGTGACCATCGACGGTCACGACATGGGGCAGATCCTGACGGCGTTCGACGAGGCCCGGGCGACGCGCGGCGTGCCGACGATGATCCTGGCGCGGACCGAGAAGGGGCAGGGCGTCGGCTTCCTGGCCGGACAGCCCAACTGGCACGGCAAGGCCCTCAAGAAGGGCGACGAGATGGCCCGCGCCATCGCCGAGCTGGAAGCCCAGCTGGTCGACGACGGCGGCGAGCGCCCGGTCGTCCGTCGTCCGGCGACCGCCGCGGCCGCGGCTGCGCCGCCGGCGCCGGTTGCGCCGCCGGCCTACGGGCTGGGCGACCTGGTGGCGACCCGCGAAGCCTACGGCACCGCGCTCGCCAAGCTGGGCGACGTCGACCCGCGAGTGGTGGCCCTCGACGCCGACGTCAAGAACTCCACCTTCAGCGAGCGCTTCGAGGCCCGGCACCCGCAGCGGTTCTACCAGTGCTTCATCGCCGAGCAGGTGATGATCGGCGCGGCGATGGGGCTGGCCAGCCGCGGCGCGGTGCCGTTCCCGTCGACCTTCGCCGCCTTCCTGTCACGTGCCGCCGACTTCATCCGCATGGCGGCGATCAGCGGCGTCAACGTGAAGATGGCCGGCTCGCACGCCGGGGTCTCGATCGGCGAGGACGGGGCGTCACAGATGGCGCTCGAGGATCTGGCGATGATGAGCGCCGAGCCGAACATGACGGTGCTCTATCCGAGCGACGCGGTGTGTGCCGAGGCGCTGGTCGTCGCCGCCGCCAACCACCCCGGGCCGGTCTACCTGCGCATCTCGCGCCCCAAGACCCCGGTGATCTACGCCAACGACGCCCGTTTCACGATCGGCGGCTCCAGCGTCCTGCGGCAGAGCGCCGCCGACGTCGCCACCGTGGTCGGCGCCGGCGTCACCCTGTTCGAAGCGTTGAAGGCTGCCGACGCGCTGGCCGCCGAAGGCATCGCCATCCGCGTCATCGACTGCTACTCGCTGCAGCCGATCGACGCCGACACGCTGCGGACGGCGGCCCGCGAGACCGGGCGACTCATCACCGTCGAGGACCACTACGCGGCCGGCGGGCTCGGCGACGCCGTGGCGCGCGCGGTGGCGCCCGAGGGCGCGGCGGTCACCCGCCTGGCGGTGCGCGAGATCCCGCGCAGCGGCACCCCCGACGAGCTCATCGACGTCTACGGCCTGTCGGCCCGCCGCATCGCCGAGGCGGTGCGCGCCCGGTGACCGTCCGGCCGCGGCTGGGTCCGGCGGCGGTCCTGACCGTGGCGGCGGTGGCCGTCGCCGGGGTGACCGGCCGCGCCGGGACCCAGCCGGCGGCCATGCCAGCCCTGGTCGGCGTGCAGGACCCGGCGTGGGCCCCCGACGGCCGGCGGGTCGCCGTGTCGGCGCTCGACGTGATCTGGACCATGGCGCCGGACGGCAAGGCCCCGGCGGCCCTGGTGGCCCCGCCGCTCGCCGGCGTCGAACGCGACCCGGCCTGGTCGCCCGACGGATCGCGGGTGGCCTTCGCCGCCGACCGCGACACCGACACCGGATTCGACATCTATGTCGCCGTCGTCCGCACCGGCACCGTCACCGCCGTGACCGCGGCTGCCGGTGACGAACGCTGGCCGTCGTGGACGCCCGATGGCCGCCTGGTCTTCGCGGCGCGGGCGGCGCGCCCGCGGGCGGGGCCGTCCGGCGCCGACCCGGGGGCACGCTGGGACCTGCAGATCGCGCGGCCCGTGGCCGGCTCGACCGCCTGGCAGGCGCCGATCGCCCTCACCGACACCGCCGACGACGAGACCTTTCCGCGGGTGTCACCCGACGGGTCGCTGGTCGCGTTCGTCTCGGAGCGCAGCGCCGAGGACGACGTCGACGTCTGGGTGCTGCCGCTGCCGGCCGCCGCGGCAACGCCGGTGGCGCTCGGCGCGCGCCCCGCCGGCGACGCCGTCGCCCCGCGCGCGACCCGGGTGACGCGCGCGCCCGGCAGCGAGAGCCACCTGGCCTGGGCGCCCGACGGCCGGCGCCTGGCCTTTCACGCGGTCCGTGGCGGCGTCGGCGCCCTCTGGGTCGCCACGGTGGAGTTGCCTCAGACCGAGGGCGATGCCGCCCCGCTGGCGCGGCCCAAGCCGGCGGCGCCGCCACAGCTCGTGTCGCGGCGGGGTGGCGCTCCCGCCTGGTCGCCCGACGGGCGGACACTGCTCGTCGCCGGGCTGCCCGAACCGCAGCCGGTCTACAACGGCAACCCGACCCGCGACGACCGCGAGCCGGCGCCGCTCTTCGCCGGCACGGCGGCGTTCCAGCTGTGGCGGGTGGCGGCGCCGCTGCCGGTCGACGAGTCCGGCGGGGAAGTCGTGACGACGCTGTCCCAGCCGCGCGCCTGGCTGGCGGCATTCGACCGCACGTGGGACACGCTGCGCCGCCTGTACTACGACAGTGGGCCGTCGGCCGCCACCTGGGTGGCGCTGCGCGACACCTATCGGCCGCAGGCCGAGGCGGCGCCGGGGGAAGCGGCGCTCGAGGCCGTGCTCGACGCGATGGTGGCCGAGCAGCCGCTCATCAAGCCGGCGGTCTCCTCCGCCGGGGCGGTGGTCGTCTCGGGACACCCGTTGGCGTCCGAGGCCGGCCGGCGCGTGTTCGAGGCCGGCGGCAACGTCGTCGACGCCGCCATCGCCGTGGCGTTCGTGCTCGGCGTGGTCGAGCCCGAGGCCTCGGGCCTGGGCGGTGACGGCAGCGCGGTGCTGTTCCTCAAGGGGATGAGCCGGCCGACGGTGGTCGAGTACAAAGACCAGACGCCGATCCACGCGACGATGGACAATCCCGCCATCGTCCGCGACGGGCGCCTGGTCGCCGACGGCCCGGCGGCGGCCAACATTCCCGGCGTCGTCGCCGGCCTCGACCACCTGTATCGCCACCACGGCAGCGGCAAGGTCACGTGGGCATCGCTGGTCGAGCCGGCGGCGGCGATCGCCGACCAGGGCTTCGTCCTCGACGAGTCGCTGCCGACCAGCATCGCCGAGGGCCGGCGCTTCCTCGAGAAGTACCCCGAGGCGGCGCGCATCTTCCTGCCCGGCGGGCGGGTCCCGCAGCCCGGCGATCGCTTCGTCAACAAGGACTACGCGGCCACCTTGCGCGCCATCGCCCGCGACGGCGCCGAGACCTTCTACCGCGGCGCCATCGCTCGCCGCATCGCGGCCGACATGGCCGACAACGGCGGCATCCTCACCTACGCCGACCTGGCCCAGTACCGGGCCATGGAGCGGACGCCGATCGAAGGCCGCTACCGCGGACACGTGCTCTACGCCGGCGGCCCGCCGGTCTCGACCGGGATCCAGCTCTTCGAGTCGCTGCAGGTGCTGGGCCACTACGCCCCGCGGCCCGGGGCGACCGCCGCGACCGATGCCGACTACTTCCACCATCTCGTCGAGGCCTGGAAGGTCCGCGACCCGCTGCGCCGGGTCGCCGACCCGGAGCGCTGGCCGGTGGACTTCGCCGACCACCTCCGCGACGACCATGCGCTGACGTTGTTCAGGAAGATCGACCCGCGCCGGGCCGCGCCCTACGACCGCCAGACCCCGGACGACGGGCCGTTCACGCCGCCGCCCACCCGCATCGGCCGCGGTACGACGTCGTTCGCGGTGGGGGATGCCGAGGGCAATCTCATCGCCGTCACCCAGACGCTGAGCACCTGGGGCGGCACGTTCTACGTCTCCAAGGGGCTCGGCTTCCTCTACAACAACCACCTGCGCAGCACGCGCACGACGCCCGGTGCCTATGGCAGCCTGGTGCCGTTGATGCGCTCGAGCACGGCCAGTGTGCCGACGCTGGTCTTTGCCGACACGCCCGACGGCCTGGTGCCGCGCCTGGCCGTCGGCTGCGCCGGCAACGCCTGGATCCCGCTCTCGGTCTATTCGGTGATCACGGGCGTCGTCGACGGCGGGCTGGGGGCGCAGCAGGCGATCGAAGCGCCGCGCTTCCTGCCCGGGCGCGATCCGGCCGACCCGCTGGAACGGGGCGCCCGCATCGAGATCGAGGACCGCTTTCCCCGGGCGCTGCTCGACGACCTGCGCCAACGAGGCCACCGCTTCCAGAAGATCGGCCGCAAGGGCGAAGTGCGCTACGGCTATGCCGCCGCGGTGCTGGTCGACGCCGCCCGCCGCCGCGTCGAGGGCGGCGCCGAGCCGCGACGGTCGCATGCGGCGGTGGCGGCCGAGCGCCCGCCGACGTCCGCCCGGCCCTGATCGGGTCCCCGCGGGGGTGCTAGCCCCGGGCCGCGCCATAATGGGTGGTTCGGGCGGCGACCGCTGTGTCGGCCCGAGCGTGCATGTCCCCATCCAGCCGTCCCGCGCCTCTCCTCGACGTGCACCTGCGCGTCCCGGCGATGGACTGTGCCGATGAAGTGGCGCTGGTCCGGCGCGCTCTCGAGGCGGACGACGGCGTGGTGCACGTCGCCTTCGACCTGGTCGACGCCCGTGTCGACCTGACCATCGACCCGGCGCGGACCAGCGAGGCCCTCGTGCGCGACGCCATCGCGCGGACCGGGCTGGCCGTTGAGTCGCTGTCGGTGCCGCCGCCGCCGCGGGCCACCACCGGCACGATGCCGGCGGATCTCGTCGTCAGCGGCCTGCTCATCCTGGCCGCGTGGATCGTCGACGGCCTGGGTGCAGACACCTGGCGCGAGGCGCTGGTCGGGCATCCCGGTGAGGGCGCCTTCGGTCACGCGCACGCGCGATGGGCCGTTCCTCTCTACGGCGCGGCCACCGTCATCGGCGTGTGGCGGATGCTGCCGCGCGCCGTCGCTGCGCTGCGCCACCGGCGCCTCGACATGCACGTGCTCGTCTGCCTGTCGGCAGCCGGCGCGGCGGCCATCGGCCAATGGGCGGAGGCCGCGGCAGTGGCATTCCTGTTCGCGCTCGCCCACCGGCTCGAAGCGTGGAGTCTGGAACGGGCCCGCGCCGCGCTGGCGGCCGTCGCCGACCGCGGCGTGCTGGCCGGCGGCAGCCAGCCGGTGGCGCCGGTCGAGCGGTGGATCGAGCGCTTCGCCGCCGTCTACACCCCGGCGGTGACCGTGGCCGCGCTGGTCGTCGCCGTCGGTCCGCCGCTCGTCGACGGCGAGTGGGGCCAGTGGTTCTATCGCGCGCTGGTGTTCCTCGTGCTGGCCTGCCCCTGCGCGCTGGTCATCGCGACGCCGGTGACGGTCGTCGCCGCCGTCACGGCGCTCGCCCACCGCGGAGTGGTCGTCAAGGGCGGCGGCCCGCTCGAACTGGTCGCGTCCACCACCCACGCGTCGCGCGAGGCGCTGGCCTGCGCCGGCTTGCGGCTGGCGACTCCCGCCGCCGGCGCCGCGGCGATGGCCGCCGCCGATGTCGTGCTGGTGGACGCCACGTCCGACGACCAGGACCTCCGGCTGCTGGTCGCCCAGGCGCGCCGCGCCGTGGCCGTCGTCCGCCAGAACGTCGGTATCGCCCTGGTCACCAAGCTGGCGTTCCTGGTCTCGGCGCTGCTCGGGTCCGCCCCGCTGTGGCTGGCGGTGCTGGCCGACACCGGGGCGACCGTCGCGGTGACGCTCAACGGGCTCCGCCTGCTGCGGCTCCGTGCCGCGCCGTAGCCGGCCGGCCCGACCCCGGGTCCGCTGTACGTGGGGACGGGCGGCCTGCTCGGCCGCCCGTCGCCATCCGCCGCGCCGGCTTACTGCTGGCGCCGCTGCTGCCGCTGCTGGCGCCGCTGGCCGAGCCGCTCACGCGCCTGCGCCTGGCGTTCGGTCCGCTGGGCCCGCAGATCGCGCGCCTTCTGCTGCTGCTCCGGCGTGAGCAGCGCCCACACCTCCGAGTGCACCTTGGCGCGCAACACGGCACCGTCGGCCTCCACGGCGGCCACGTCGATGGCCGCCTGTCGCACCGCCGCCTCGTTGAACGTCTCGGCCGTCACCGCCGCCTGCAGCGCGCCTCGCGCCGTCTGCAGCCGCGACCGTACGGCGTCGAACTCGGCCTTGTGGCCGTCGAGCGCCGTCCGCACCTGCTCACGCTGGCTCTCGGAGAGATCCAGCCCGCGCAGCGGCAGCGCCAGCGCCCCGCCCGGCCCGTCTGGACCGCCCGGGCCACGGCGCCCCATCATCCCGCGGCCGGGGCCCTGTTCGCGGGCGTCCACGGTCGCCAGCCCGGCGCCCGCCAGCAGCGCCACACCCAGCGCCGCTCCTGCCATCCGTTGCCAAGTCCTGGTCATCGCCCTGTCCTCCACTGTCGAGCCCGCGGTGCCCGCCGCCGTCGGCGGTTGCGGCTCCTGTCGTCATAGACGGGTGAGACATGGCACCGCCGGGGCTCCGGTGTGACAAGAGTGTGGCACGGCGGACCGGCTCGGCCGGCCCGGGCCGGAGCCCCTAGAATCCCCTATAGGAGCTCCGTGGCCCACGTCCTGGTCGTCGAAGACGACGCGCACATTCGCGAACTGCTCGCGCTGCACCTCGGCCTGGAGGGCCTCGAGCTGACGGTGGTCGGCGACGGCCGCGAGGCGGTGGCCCGCCTCGCCGCCACCCGCTTCGACCTGGTGGTGCTCGACCTCATGCTGCCGGCCGTGGACGGGCTGACGGTGTGCAAGACTCTACGGCGCAGCGGCCCGAATGCCGACACGCCGGTGCTGATGCTGACGGCACGGGGGGAGGAGGCCGACACGGTGCTCGGACTCGAAAGCGGCGCCGACGACTACCTGGCCAAGCCGTTCGGGGTCCGCGAGTTCGTTGCCCGGGTGCGGGCGTTGCTGCGCCGGCCACGGGCAGGGGCGGCTGTCGACTCCGCCGACCGGCCGCTGGCCGTCCACGGCGTCGAGGTGGACCCGGCCCGCCGCCGGGTACGGGTCCGGGGCCGCGAGGTGGACCTCACCGCGCAGGAGTTCCGGCTGCTGCACCTGCTGGCCTCGCACCCGGGCATCGTCTTCAGCCGCGAGGCGCTGCTGAGCCGGGTCTGGCCCGACGAGACCTTCGTTACGCCGCGCAGCGTCGATACGCTGGTCAAGCGCCTGCGCAAGCGCATCGAAGTCGACACCGACTCGCCGGCGCTGGTGCTCACGGTGTGGGGCGCCGGCTACAAGTTCGCGGACGTCTGAGGGCTGAATGCGTCGCTGGTCGAACAGCCTGTATTGGCGCATCGCCGCCGGCTTCATCGCGTTCCTCGCCGTGATGCTGCTGGCTCAGGTGGCGTTCTTCCTCTGGCTGTCGTCCCAGCGCGACGACGCGCTGCCGCCGCGCATTCTCGCCAACCTGGCGGCGCTCGTCGCCGACGACCTGTCGGCCGAGGCGGCGCGCTCGCCCTCGGCCGATCTGGGCGATCTGGCTCGCGACCGCTTCGCCGACCTGGCGCGGCCGGCGGTGCTGCTGTTCCCCGACGGCCGGCTGGTCGGGTCGAGCACCTTCGTGCCGCCCGAGCCGCAGATCCGCGCCACCTTGCGCCGCTTGACCGCCGCCGACGGCGACGCCGCCTGGGCCCCGCGGCGGCCGGGCACCCGGCGCGGCCCGGGGCCGCCCGACGACGGCTTCGGACCGGCCGGCGGGCGTCCCGGGACCGGCTGGGTCGTCGCCCCGGTCCGGGTCGGCGAGCGGGTGGCCGCGGCGCTGTTCGTCGCCCGCGGCCGTCCGCCGGGCGCCGTGGTCCGCGAGCTGGCGCCGTGGCTCGGGCTCGGCTTCGCCGCGCTGCTCGCCATCGGCACGGCGCTGGCGGCGGTGGCGATCTTCCGGCCGGCGCACGTTCGGCTGCGCCACCTGGAAGACGCGGTGCGCCGGTTCGGCGACGGCGATCGCACGGCGCGGGCCGCCACCACCGGGGGCGACGAGGTGTCGGCGGTGGCGCACGCCTTCAACCGCATGGCCGACGAGGCGGCGATGCGCGAGGCGGCGCTCATCGACGCCGATCGCGCCCGCCGTCAACTGCTCGCCGACGTCTCGCACGAGCTGCGGACGCCGCTCACGTCGATTCGCGGCTACGCCGAGACGCTCGGCCTGCCGGCGTTCGCCCCGACCTCGCCCCAGGGGCAGCAGGCGGTCCAGGTGCTGGCCGTGGAAGCGCAACGCCTCGAGCGGATCGTCAACGACCTGCTCGACCTGGCCCGGCTCGACGCCGGCGGCGCCCCGCTCGAAATCCGGACCGTGCCCGTCCAGGACCTGTTCACCCGTGTGATTGAACGGCATGGGCGCGACGCCGCCGCGCTGTCGATCACCCTCGATGCCGACATCGCCCCAGGTGCCGAGGCGGTGCGCGGCGACCGCGTGCGCCTGGAGCAGGTGCTGCAGAACCTGACCGCCAACGCCATCCGCCACGCCCGGCCCGAAGGCCAGGTGCGGCTGAGCGCCGCCCGCGAGCACGGCGCCCTGGTGCTGCGCGTCACCGACGACGGCGAGGGGATTCCCGCCGAGCACCTGCCGCGGGTGTTCGAGCGCTTCTACAAGGCCGACCCGGCGCGGGCCGGGCACACCGGCACCGGCCTCGGCCTGTCGATCGTCAAGGCCATCGTCGAGCGCCACGGCGGCACCGTCGCGGTGTCGAGCACGCCCGGCCTCGCCACCACCTTCGAAGTGCGCCTGCCCGCCGGCTGAGTCAATCCGCCGCTTACGGCGCGACCGGTGCGACCGCGACCGGCCTCGCCGCGCTCGGGCGCGGCGCGCCCGCCTGGAGCAGGCCGCTGAAGATCCCCTGCAGCAGCGGGATGTTGTCGGCCACCAGTTCGAAGAGCTCGCCGCGATCGATGCGCAGGGCGTTGCCGTCGGCGGTGACGGTGCCCTGCGAGGCCATGAAGCGGCCGCTGAGCGCCTCGTACATGCCGACCACGTCGCCGCCGTCGGCACTGTCGGCCGCGGCGCCTTCGCCGGCCACGCCGATCCGGCCGGTGACCACGGCGTGGATGGCCGCCTGGTCGCCCGGCTTGAAGAGCACGCTGCCGGTGGTGAGCGGCACCACCCGCGCGATGGCGGCCAGGCGCACCAGCTCCGCCGACGTCGCCCGCTGCAGCAGCGGGCTCGACTGCAGGAGGAGCAGGCCGTCGAGGGCCTGCACCCCGTCGGCGACCCGCCGCTGCAGCTCGGGGGTCAGCTCGCCGTGCACCACCGTCCGCCACGCCGGCGCGCAGCGCGTCTCGAGCAGCAGGCGGAAGATGCCCTGGGCGATCTCGACGTTCTCCGACACCAGGGTGAGGAACTCCTCGGTGGTCATCGTCAGGGTGATCGTCGGCTCCAGGGCGGTCGCCGTGGCCCGCACCGGATGCCCTTCGAGCACGTCCTCGAAGCTGATGACGTCCGGGGCCGTGACCTCGGTCCGGGCAGCCTTGCCGCGTTGCACGGCGACCCGTCCGTCGAGCACGAAGTGCAGCGTGTCGGCGGCCTGCCCTTCCTGGCACAGGGTCCGCCCGGCTTCGTGCCGCACCTGGCGGCCGAGGCTGGCGACGCGGAACAGCTCGTCGACCGAGACGAAGTCGAACAGCCGGATGCGGCGGAGCCGGTCGGCCAGCTCCACGGCCGGCAGCGGCTCCTGCCACAGCACCCGCCGGCGTTCCGCCGGCATGCGCTGGGCCGCCAGCGCCCACGACGCCGCCTCGAACACCCACCAGTCCTTGGCCGGCCGATGTTCGAGCACGTGCTCGAGGTCGCTGGCCAGCGCCCACAGCCGGCGCGACTCGACCAGCTGGATGGCCGTGGCGGCCACCTCCTGGTTCTCGTCGTGGACCAGCTGCGCCAGCGTGTCCTCGACGTCGCGCTGCCGGGTGCGGAAGAGCGCGTTGCCCTTGCGGACCCGCTCGGCCAGCGGCATGTCCTCGACCAGCAGCATCACGCGATGCCGCGCGTCGCCGCGCAGGATGTTGTCGAGGAACTCGGCGGCGCTGGCCCGGGCCCGCGCATCGCCGGTGGTGAGTGCGTGGCGCACGGCGGCGATGTCGTCGGGCGGGTGCACCAGGCCGAGCAGCGTGAAGACGCGGTTGAACGCCCGCTCGTACTTCTCGGTGAGGGCCCGGGCGAGCAGGCAGTCGCGGTCGAGCCCGCCGGCGTGGAACAGGTTGAAGTGCAGGGTCAGCCGGTCGAAGGCGCGGCTGGTCTCGCCGGCGATCAGCTTTTCCACGGTGGCCGGAGGCACGGCCAGCGCCGGCTGGGTCCGGCGCAGCTGCTCGAGCGCCGAGAGGGCCTTGTAGCGCAGGAAACCGTCGCCGTCCTCGAGCCCGGCGAGGAGCGCCTGCAGCGACGCCTGGCACGGAATCCTGGCCAGGGTCGCCGGGATGTGGCGCCGCACCCAGGGATCCTCCTCGCGGTCCTTCATGAAATAGACCAGCGTCGGCACGACGTCCTCGCCGTAGCCGGCCAGCACTTCGCGGGCCGCGCCCTTGAGCAGCCGGTTGCGCAGCAGCGAGACCAGCGGCGGCACGAACAGGAAGTCGCCGGCGCCGAGGCGGGCGGCACTGCGGATCGCGTCGCGGGCGACGTCGACGTCGGCGTCGAACATCAGCGGGACCAGCAGCGGACGGAACGCCGGATTGGTCACCCGGCCCAGCGCCCGGGCGACCAGGGCGCGGGTTCGCGCGCGCTGCTCGCGCGAGTCGTCGATGAGGGCGCGGAACGCCTCGATCGCCCGCTCGCGATCGTCGGCATCCGGGCTGCTCGCCAGCGCCGAGGCCGCGGTGACGACCAGCGCCGGGTCGGCGTCGGTCAGGTACGGCCGCATCAGCGCCGCGGCCTCCTGACCCTTGACGCTGGCCAGGGCGCGGACGGCGGCGCCGCGCACGTCGCCGTCGGCGTCGGTCAGGCCGCGCTCGATGCCGCGCAGCCAGCGCTCGGCGCCCGCCGGGCCGGTGGCTTCGGCCAGGCGCAGCACCCGCACCCGGACGTCGGGGTGCTCGTGGTAGAGCATCAGCGGGCTGACCAGGTGGCGCTTGTCGAGCGATTCGAGCAGGTCCAGCGCGTAGGCGACGCGCTTCGGGTCGGCGTGGCCCAGCTCCTCGACCAGGGCCTCGATCGTCGACAGGTCGGCGGTCTCGAGCCGGATCTCGCCGGCCTTCATGTCCTGCTGGGCGATGCTGCGCCGGAACGCCGCCATGTACTCGGCGCGGGCGCGCAGCGCGAAGAACACCCACAGCGCCATGATGGTGAGGCTGGCGTAGCTCAGCTGCTGCCAGCTGAGGCCGAGGCCCCAGTCCTTGATCAGCACCAGGATCAGCAGCGCGCCGGCGCCCTTCGACAGCCGGTCGACAGTGACGTCGATGAACGGCTTGGCGCGGTACTTGACGTCGACCGGCAGCGGCAGGAACAGGATCTCGCGCGTCGTCTTGTCGACGGTGTAGCGCAGCGACGTGTCGACGACCCGGGCGACGCCCGACGTCCACAGCGCGCCGACGGCGAGCATCAGCAGGCCGGTGGCCCCCAGGCTGACCGGCAGGATCATCAGCGCGAAGCCGATGCCGAGCAGGCGGTGGATGCGGCTGGTGACCGCCACCTGGATGAACAGGCCGATGAGCGACAGGTAGACGGTGACCTGGGCCAGGAACTGCGTGATGCCGTCGGTGTTGGCCTGGCCCTTGGCCTCGGCCGTCGCCATGTTGAGCTGCTGCTCGATGATCGCGGCGCCGATGGCGGCGAAGGTGATGACCAGCGCGATGATCTGCAGGTGGCGCGAACTGCGCAGCAGGGCGAACGCCTCGCCGCTGCTGACGCCTTCCTCTTCGCCGGTCTTGGCCGCGTCGCTCTGCCCGGCCCGCTCGTTGGTGCGCACGATGCGCACGACGATGAGGAAGCACCCGGCGAGGATGACGGCGCTCACCAGCAGCATCGTCGTCGTGCCGAGTCGCTCGACCAGCGTGGCGGTGATCGCCGCCCCGGTGGCGCCGCCCAGGCTGGCGCCGCCGCCGATCAGGCCGAACAGCCGCTTGGCCTGCCGCGGATCGTAAACGTCGTTGGCCAGCGTCCAGAACTGGCTGATGAGCAGGATGCCGAGGATCAGGCCGTAGAGATAGAAACCCACCGACACCCACTCGGCGCCGACCTGGGTGAACAGCATCCAGAAGGAGACCAGCAGCACGATCATGCCGGCCTGCGTCACCGGGATGGTCCAGCGGCGGGGCACGGCGGCCATCGCCTTGGTGTAGCCCTGCATCAGCAGGCCGATGACCATGCCGGCGCCGAACTGCACCCACGGCAGGTTGTCGGCCCCGAGGCTCGAGATGAACTGCGAGCGGGTCACCGGCTTGACGATGTTGTAGGACGTCATCGCCAGGAACGAGTACAGGAACATCAGCAGCGCCGTGCCGCCTTCGCCGGCGCGAAGTTCCGCGATCGGCGCCAGCCAGCGGGTGAGCAGCGGGGGGCGGGAGGAGGCGTCGGCCATAGGGGGCAGCCGCGGCTGCACTGGGAATCTTATGCACCGCCGGGGACAGCGGCAATACGATTAGGGCGGCATGGTGAGGGTCCTCGCCCGGGCGCTCGACCTGAGCGACGACGAGCTGCGGCGGTCGTGGCCGGTGTGCGCCTACCTGTTCCTGACCATGTCGGGGACGGTGGCCAGCAAGGCGACGCGCGACGCGCTGTTCCTCGACCGCTACCGGGCCATCGACCTGCCCTACGTCGACATCGCCATCGCGGTGCTCGTCGGCCTGGCGGTGTCGCTCTACATCCGGACCAGCCGCTGGGTGCCGCTGCGTACCCTCCAGATCGGCAGCCTGCTGTTCTTCGCCCTCAACTGCCTGGGGTTCTACTGGCTGAGCCAGTTCGGCGTCGGTGGCGGGGCCCTGTTCGTGACCATCTATCTCTGGGTCGGGCTGTTCAGCGTCCTCGCCCCGGCCCAGGTGTGGACGCTGGCCAACTTCGTCCTGACCACACGCGAAGCCAAGCGGGCCTTCGGCTTCATCGGCAGCGGGGCCATCCTCGGCTGGATCGTCGGCGGCTTCGCCACCCGGGTCACGGCCGAGTGGCTCGGCACCGAGACCCTGCTGCTGTGGGTGGCGGTGAGCCTGGTGCTGTCGGCCGGCCTCGTCCACCTGGCGTGGCAGCGCGCCGCGCCGCCCGCCGTGGATACCCGGATGCAGGCCCTGGGCATCCGCGCCAGCCTGCGGCAGATCGCCGAGTCGCCGTACCTGCAGTCGATCGCCGCGGTGGTCGGGTTGGCGGCCTTCGCCACCACGATCGGCGGCTGGCAGTTCAAGGCGCTCGCCAAGGCGCACGTTCCCGACACCGACCAGCTGGCGGCCTTCTTCGGCTCGTTCAACATGGCCGCCGGCGCCGCCTCGCTGGTGCTGCAGCTGGTGCTCACCGGCCGGGTGCTGCGGGCGTTCGGCGTCGGCGTGGCGCTGTTCGTGGTGCCGGTGGCGATGGCGTCGGCCTCGCTCGGCGTGATTCTCTTCGGCACCCTGGCCGCCGCCTCGGCACTCAAGGCCAGCGATCAGGTGCTGCGCTATTCGATCGACAAGGCGACCGTGGAGCTGCTGTACCTGCCGTTGTCGGCCGCCGAGACCTTCCGGGTCAAGTCGTTCATCGACACGGTGGTCTACCGGCTGGGCGATGGCCTCGGCGGGCTGGCGGTGCTGGCGTGCGCTGCGTGGCTGGGCTGGAATCCGATGCAGGTCGGCTGGCTCACGCTGGCCGCGGTCGTCGCCTGGATGGTGGCGGCGGGAGCGGCGCGATCCCGTTATGTCTCCAACCTGCAGGAGAGCATCCGCCAGCATCGTGTCGACGCCGAGCGGGCCCACGCGCCGATGCTCGACCGCGACGCCACCGAGGCGCTGGCCGGCAAGCTGCGCGGCGACACCGCCGACATCCTCTACGCGCTGAGCCTGTTCGAAGCCTCGAAGCTGCGCACGGTGCATCCGGTGGTGCCCAGCCTGCTGGCCCACGCGTCCGCTGACGTGCGGGTCCGCGCCGTGGCGCTGCTCTCCCACGCCAGCGTCCTGTCGGTGCGTCGCGAGGTGGAGGCGCTGCTGCGCGATCCGCACCTGGAGGTGCGGACCGAGGCGCTGCTCTACATGACCCGCCACGCCAACGTCGACCCGCTGACGGTGATCGAGTCGCTCGGCGACTTCCCCGACTTCTCGATCCGCGCGTCGATGATCGCCTTCCTGGCCCGCCCCGGCCGGGCCCAGAACCTCGACGCGGCGCAGTTGATGCTGCAGCGCATGGTCGCCGAGGGCGGCGACGAGGGCATCCGCAGCCGGGTGGAGGCCGCGCGCGTGATCGGCCTGGTGCCCGACGCGTTCGACCGCGAATTGCGCAAGCTGCTCGAGGACGAGGCCCCGGAGGTCGCGCGCGAGGCGGTCCGCGCCGCCGGCCTGCTCGGCAAGCGCCAGCTCGCGCATCGCCTGATCGACCGCATCGCCGAGCCGTGGCTGACCGACGCCGTCGTCGAGGCCCTGGCCCGGCTGGGCGACCGGGTCGTCGGGACCATCCGTGATCAGCTCGTCGACGCCGACACCCCGGTCGCGGTCCGTCGCGAGCTGCCGGCGGCGCTGCAGGCCATCGGCTCCCCGGCCGCGCAGCATGTGCTGGCCGAAAACATCCTCGACCGCGACACCGTCGTCCGCACGCGGGTGCTCGCCGCGCTCAACAAGCTGGTGCAGCTCCATCCCGGCCGTCGGCTCGACCGGCAGATCGTCGAGACGGCGCTGGCCGCCGAGATCACCGGGCACTACCGCTCGTATCAGATGCTGGAGACCATCGGCGGGACGCTGGTCAGCGCCGAACCGGTGGTGCTGACGCTGCGCGAGTCGCTCGACGGCGAGAGCGAGCGCATCTTCCGCCTGTTGAAGATCCTCTACCCCGAACACGACCTGCACAGCGCCTTCGTCGGCATCCAGTCGGCGGACCCCGCCGTGCACGACAACGCGCTCGAGTTCCTCGACAACATCCTGGCCCCGCACGTGCGGGCGCTGGTCGTGCCGCTCTTCGATCGGGCCATCACCGCCGAGACCCGGGCCCGCGCCGCCGACCGGCTCGTCGGCGTCGCCGTCGGCACCCGCGACGAGGCGATCGCGGTGATGGCGCGGAGCCGCGATCCGTGGCTGCAGTCGTGCGCCGCCTATGCCATCGGCGAGCTGAGGCTGGCGGCGTTCGCCGAGACCGTCGATCGCTGGAGTGCCGATCCCGATCCGCTGCTGCGGGCCACGGCGCTGGCGGCACGCGCCAAGCTCAAGGACCGCGCGGCGGTGCCGGCGGTGGACGTCGGGTGAGCGCCGGTTGACTTGGGTCGGGGCCGGGCTCGACAATCGCCGCCAGGTCGCCCCGTCGGCGACGCGCCTGGAGGTCCGGTGATGTCCCGCCTGCTCGCCCTGCTGCTCCTGCTCAGCTCGACCGTTCCCGCACCGGTGTTGGCGCAGCCCGCGACGCTGGCCGCCCGCACGACCGGACTGGACCGCCAGGACGGGTTCGTGCCGCTCTACTGGGATGCGGCGCGCGGGCGGGTGCTGCTCGAGGTGCCGGCGCTCGATCGGGACGTCCTCTACTACGTCTCGGCGGCGTCGGGCGCCGGCTCGGTGGAACTGCCGTTCGACCGCGGCATCCTGGCGAGCGAAGTGATCCACTTCCAGCGCTCCGGGCCCCGGGTGCTGGTGGTGGCGCAGAACGTCCGCTATCGGGCTGTCGGCGGGTCGGCAGCCCAGGTGGAGAACGTCCGCGACTCCTTCGCGACCTCGGTGCTGGCGTCGCTGCCGGTCGAGGCCGAGGAGGGCGGCCGGCTGCTCGTCGACGCGACGCCGCTCTTCATGCGCGACGCCGCCGATGTCGAGGGCCGGTTGCGGCGGGCCAGCCAGGGGACGTTCCGGCTCGACGTCGGCCGCAGCGGCTTCCACGCGCCACGACTGAAGAGCTTCCCCGACAACACCGAGGTGGAGACGATCGTCACGTTCGCGGCCGACAACCCCGGCCTGCTGGTGAACAATGTCGCGCCCGACGGCCGCGCGTTCACGCTGCGCATCCACCATTCGTTCCTGCGCGCGCCGGAGGGCTACACGCCACGGCCGGCCGATCCGCGCATCGGCGTCAGCGCCATCACGTTCCGCGACTACGCCAGGCCGGTGAACGACGACACCGAGGTGCAGTGGATCACCCGCTGGCGGCTGGAGAAGCGCGATCCCGGCGCGGCGATGAGCGAGCCGAAGGTGCCGATCGTCTTCTACCTCGACCTCGGCATTCCCGAGCCGGTCCGTTCGGCGATGCGCGACGGGGCGTTGTGGTGGAACAAGGCGTTCGAGGCCGCCGGGTTCCGCAACGCCGTCCAGGTGCGCGATCCGACGCCCGACATGGACCCGATGGACATCCGTTACGCGTGGATCCTGTGGATCAATCGCGACGAGCGCGGCTTCTCCAGCGGCGGCACGTTCCGCGATCCACGGACCGGTGAGATCCTCGGTTCGAAGACGCGGATGGACTCGCATCGCATCCGCACCATCGGCAACTACTGGGAGAGCTATTCGCCGACGTCGGGCGGCGGCGCCGACGACGCGCTCTTCCTCGGCGACGCCGAGCTGCTGGCGGCGCTCGCCCAGCCGGCCACCGCCGGCCTGCCGGGGGCCCAGCGCGACCTGGTGCTGCTGCGGCAGTCGCTGCTCACCGCCCACGAGCTCGGGCACGTGATGGGCTTCCAGCACAATTTCTCGGCCAGCCTCGACAACTTCGGATCGGTGATGGAGTACCCGACGCCGCGCGTCAAGGTCACCAACGGACGGCTCGACCTGAGTGACGCCTTCCAACGGGCGATTGGTCCGTACGACGAGATGATGGCTCGCTACGCCTACTCCGAGTTCCCGGCCGGCGCCGAGCGCGAAGGCCTGGAGGCGGTGATTCGCGATCTGCGCGCGAAGGGCCTGCATTACGTCCCCGAGACCGACCCGCGCTGGTGGTGGTACGACGACCGGGCGACCCCGGCCGAGTACTTGCGCGAGACGATGGCGGCCCGCCGGCTGATGCTGGCCGGCTACGGACCGAACGTGCTGCGCCCGGGTGAGCCGCTGGGCGCGCTGCGCGACATGCGGCTGTGGATGACCTATCTCCATCACCGCTGGGCGATCGAGTCGGGTCTGCGCTACGTCGGCGGCATGTTCCACGAGTACGTGGTCAAGGGCGACAGCGTGCCGCCGACGGCGATCGTCCCGGCGGCGACCCAGCGCGAAGTGCTCGGCCTGCTGCTCTCGGCCCTGGAGCCAGCGGCGCTGGAACTGCCGGAGTCGCTCCTGGCGCAACTGCCGCCCCACCCCAACACCAACCGCGAGGACCTGGGCGACGACTACGTGTTCGACCACCTCCGCGCCGCCCGCATTCTTTCGGCGATGGTCCTCGGCGAGCTGCTCGAGCCGGCCCGCGCTGCCCGTCTGGTGGCGCTGGCCGACCGCCAGCGCGATCCGTTGACCCTGCCGGAGGTGCTGGACCTGGTCCAGCGCGCCACCTGGGACGCCCCGCGCCCGGCGTCACCGATGCACCGATCGCTGCGCCGGGTGACCGAGCGCGCGGCCCTGGACGCGATGATGATCCTCGGCGGACACGCCGACAGCTCGCCGGAGGTCCGGGCGGTGGTGCTGCAGGCGATTGGACGGCTCGGCGACACGCTGGCCGCCCGCCGTGACGACGATCCGGTGACCCAGGCCCATTATCGGCAGGCCGAACGCGACATCGTGCGCTACCTGCAGGACCCGGCGGCCCACGCGCCGAAGTTCGTGGCCCCCGGATGGGGGCAGCGGCCGCGGTCGCGTTACCCGCTGAATCCCGGTCCGCCGCTCGGCGGCGACTAGTCAACCGGCCGGCGAGGTCACTCGTCGATCTTCAAGCGCTGGCGCTTGAGGTAGAGACCCTTGCGCGACAGCCCGAGGCGTCGCGCCGCCAGCTCGACGTTGCTGGTCGCCCGCAGCGCATCCTGGATCAGGGCCCGTTCGACGTGCTCCACCGCGGCACTGAGCGGCTGGTCGCGCCGGACGACGAGCTCCGTGGGCTCCAGGGGCCGCTCGGCCACCGGCACGGTGCGCCGCGTGGCGGCGATCTTCGGTGACAGGTGTTCGGGCATCACGACCGCCCCCGACTCGGCCAGCGCCACCATCCGGCGAACCTCGTTGGAGAGCTCACGCACGTTGCCCGGCCAGGCGTAGAGGAGCAGGAACTCGGACGTCGACTCCGCGATGCGGATCCCGGTCTTGCCGGCTTCGCGCGACGTTCGCTCGAGGAAGTGGTCCAGCAGCAGCGGGATCTCCTCGCGCCGCTCGCGCAGCGGGGGAATGGTCAGCTTGACGACGTTGAGTCGGTAGAACAGGTCCTCGCGGAACCGGCCTTCGGCCATCAGCCGGTCGAGATCGGCATTGGTGGCGGCCACCACCCGCACGTCGACGGTGACGGGGGCAGGTTCGCCGAGCGGGTGCACCTCGCTGGATTCGAGGAACCGCAGCAGCTTGGGCTGAACGTCGAGGCCAATCTCGCCGATCTCGTCGAGGAACAGCGTGCCACCGGCGGCGCCGCGGATGACGCCGGGGGACGCCTCGTGGGCGCCGGTGAACGCCCCCTTGCGAAAACCGAACAGCTGGCTCTCGAGCAGGTCGCGGGCGACCGCCGTGCAGTTGAACGGCACGAAGCGGGACGCGCTGCGGGTGGAGCACTGGTGTACGGCCCGCGCCAGGAGCTCCTTGCCCGTGCCGGTCTCACCCGTAATCAACACGGTGATGGGACTGGCAGCCACCCGTCGGGTCGTGCGCATCAGGTCGAGCATCACCTCCGACGCGCAAATGAAACCCAGCTGCTGTTCCGGCGGCGGATCGGGCCACAACGCCGACCGCTCGCTTTCGGCGAGGCGGGCTGCGTGCAGTTCGCGGGCGCTGGCGACGAGACGCTGCAGTGCGAACAGCGTGATTCGTGCCGAGGTGTCGTTCGACGGGGTTACGGCAACGGTGTACCGGACGCCTTCTTCCTCACCGATGACCAAGGTGACATCATCGGCCGATGAGGGCAGAGTATCTCTGTTGTCAAAAGCTGCGATGAGACGCGTCCCCCCGTCGCCAGCTGCTCTCGCGACAGCTCTGACGCCAATCATGCAACCGCGAACGAGCTCAACAATTTCTGCAGCCACGAAACTCGGAGTGGCTCCCATGCTGACAACTGAACTGACCGAAGCGATTAGGCAGGCACCTGTCCAGGGGAAGCCCTGAGGAGCGGAGAACTCCGCGACGTTGCCAGGTGTGACAGCAACTCCGGCTTCGCCCTCGGTGCTGCGAGCACCCGCGAGATGGCCGATGTGGTGCAGCAGCCTAGAGGCACGACTCAAGTGAGCTGCAGCTTCTGGTCCCGATCCGGCCACGTACGCGGACACTCTGTCGATGCCGGCCGCGATCTCGGCTACTGTGCCTAGAGGCCCAAGCGCCACCTCGGCCAACATGGTCACGGACTCCACTGTTCTGTCTAGCCGCGCGAGAGTCTCAGCAACGAGCAGTCGCGTGCGATCCAGTAGATCGCGATCGTATGTTCCGGAAATCCGAGAGAGAATCTCATCCCCGATCCTGTGAGCCGCACCGTAGCTGCCAGTCCTCAGGAGATAAGTCGCCCTTGCGACATTGAATAGGTGAGCATGGACGGATCGCCTGCTCATCGCGTCAGCGCCGTGATTGCCAATCAACTCTTCTGCTGTAGTCGAATCGCCCGTCTCTATCGCCAGTTGGAGCTGAGTTGCTCTCCGCAGGAGCTCGACGTCGATTGATTGTGGTCGAGGGTGAAACAGTTGTGCGAGGTTCTTCGCCGCACGGTCGAAGTCGCAGCGGACTACCTGGAGATGTGCGAGATTATTTCGAGCTGGCTCTTCGATGGTTGTGGCTCCTGCCTCCGTCGCCAGCCGAACGGCCTCGCTCGTGCGTTGAAATGCTTGCGCGAAGTGCCCTAATCCGATCGACACCGCACCTTGGATGAATCGAAGCCGCGCCTCTCGTTCAAGACTTGGAGCAGACGCAGCATGAAGCTCTGCGAGTTCAAGCTCCCTCACAGCACGATGCGAGCGGCCAGCCTTATGTTCGGCCTCCGCCAGGAGTAGACGCAGCGTAAACAAGTCGTCTGGTCGACCGGAGCGAATTGCGGCGCGCTTGAAGCCATTCAGATGAGCAAGGCCGCTCTCGAAACTCTCGAAATGAAACAAGCAATCGACCAACCCACCCAAGGCCATGCTCAACAAGTGAGGATCGCCCGTCGACTGAGCCACTTGGAGTGAATTCTTCAGTTGGGAGTGTGCGGCAGAGTGCCGCCCAAAATAGAAGTCGATTCGGCCCGAAAGCAGTAGCAATCGAATTCTCTGGGCAGCGGATAGCTCGCGCTGGAAGAGCTGCCGAGCTTGGTCGTAGGCATCCTGGCGGTTCCCGGCCGATGCTTCAAGCTCTGCTCGAATCAGTTGTTGCTCAACAGTGCGCTCTCTGCGAAGAGCGAGAGCCGCCAGTGCCTCCCGATGGCGCCCGGCAGCAACGAGGGCCTCGATGTCAGATGTCACGGCTAGTGAACGCTTGGGCGTGTGCCGTGCGGGAGGCGTCCCGAGGCCAAGGCTCGTCGCGCAAAGTCTTGCAGCAGTTGAGGGGCATCAATCCACAAGTGCGTGCACGAAGCCGTTTGAAGTGCTTTGCTGCTCATCGCCGATTGCACCGCTGACTCTACGCTCGCCCGCCACTGCGACCCTTGGACGCATACCAGCAACACGGCGTCTGTGAGCCTTATCGTTATCGAGTGCTCATCCTGGCATTGGAGTGCAGCAACGAGCTCCGAGATTGAGTGCTCGACGTGATCTGGGCCACCGGCTCGGATGTCACTGCGTATGGCGGCAACTGAGATAGCGAGGATGGCAACTCGTGCCGAGGCATCCTGACTCAGTCGATCGTGAGAGAGCAGAGCATCCAACAGGCTTAGGGCCACATCTTGTAATGCTGGTTCACGGCAGTCGGCTCCTCGGCCGCGCTGGGTCATCGCGCTTGCGAGCCCGCTGCCTAGGGCGGGAAGAACTAGCTCGATCGCACGCCGTTGCGACAGAGTGACTTCGTCACTTCGATCTGCGTACAGCGTCAGAACGCCACGCACGGTTCCCTCATCGCATAGGGGAAAGCTCGAAGCAAGTGAAATAGAAGTCTCGACGGAATTTGTCAAGTCGAGCGCTGAGTCGGAGTTCCATACCGATGTGCGATGTGCGGCAACCCAGCCAGTCAGCTGTTCCGCCATCGGGATGGAGAGTCCCAGTAGGCGCGCCGTCAACGAGCCGTCGGCAAACTTGCACCGCAGGGACAAGGAAGACGGGTCCACTACGTAGATCGCAGCAGTATCGAATCCGATGACCTGGCGTAGTTGACTTGTGACCCTGCGCCCAGTTAAGTCCAAGTCTCGTGAGTCTATAAGCGGAGTAAGGGTTGTCAGTAGTTCGAGCGTGCAGAAGAGCTCGCCGCGATCGTCGGGCACGGCTGCTTGTGCAGCGACGAGTAGTGGTGGGGCTTGTGTTGGAGGTCCAGAAGTCGACACGACCGCCTGAGCTACCTCTGTCCTGAGGTTCTGCTGCTCACGGATAAAGGTGTCGACCACCAAGGGGTCGTACATTGTGCCGCGCCGCTCGACCAGGATGGCGATCGCCCTTTCGTCAGTCATGGCCGGCCGGTAGGGACGGTCCGACGTAAGAGCGTCATAGCAGTCCACGACCGAGAGAATCCTGGCACCTATCGGTATCGCAACGCCGCTAATCCCATCGGGATAGCCGGTGCCATCCCAGTTCTCATGATGGTGTCTGACGATTGGCACTACAGGGTACGGGAATTGTATCGCCGACAGAATGTCCGCGCCGAGAGCAGCGTGAGTCTTCATTACGTCAAACTCTCCCGGCGTTAGCCGGCCAGGCTTGTTCAGAATGAATTCAGGAATCGCTAGCTTTCCCATGTCGTGAAGTAGTGCCGCAGCTTCAATAGCGCGCAGTTGGCGTTCATCATCGACACCCAAGCGGCGAGCCAGGCCGACCGCAAATCGTTGCACGCGTCTGATGTGGCCGTGGGTAACTTGGTCCTTGGCGTCGATGGCCATTGCAAGCGTTTCGATAGTCGAGAGGTATAGGGTGTTTACCTCGGCGAGATGTTTGTTGGCATCGTCGAGACGGCCAACAGTCGTCTTGAATACGAGGTATGAGACGAGTAGAAGCGGCGTAAGTACAGCGATCAGAGCGGCGTCGATGGACGGACCATATACGACGAGCAAGGCGGCGATTGACGCGCTCGCAAAGTAGCTGGTTGAAACCCATGAAAACTGTTGGCGCCATATAAGAAAAGGGTTTACGCCGCGTTCGATCGCAAGAGCGATCGCAAGGAGAGCGCTGTTTGTAGCAAATACGCAGGCGGAAAATACATACAGCGGTCCTATGAAGCTTGCGAGTGACGAGTAGATCGGCTGCCGCGGATCGATGCTTGTCAGTGCAAAGAATGCTAGTGAAGCGGGCCAGATTGAAATCGAGAGCAGGGCCACATTGAACGCCAGGCGATGGGCTGTGCGAAGCTGCCGGCCCATTCGAAGGGACATCGCGATTGCATCGATTGCGGCAGACACAGTCCCCGCAGCAGGCCCATATAGGAGGGTAGCCGTGAAGATGATTGGTTCCGCTACAGTGAGGCGGACGACGGAACCAGGGATCCGGAAGGTGAATGAGCCCGTCAAGGCCGCAAGAGCGGGCAGGGCCATCCAAGCGGGCCGGGGTGGGGCGCTAACGAGATCGTAGAGGGCCCATCCCAAAATACACAAGCCTACCGCCGGTACTGCCAGCAGGTAGGCTTGGCCGATTCGCGAGGCGCGTATGGCGCTCACATCGCGACGTATCGGACGATTTGCGTCCGAGCCTTAGTCTTCCCAGATGATCAGTTTGCGCATGGCCCGCCTCTCAAGCTTGCTACTGCTGGTGGTGTATGGCTCTTCGTCCGACCACAACGACTAGACCCCCCAGAGGATAGACTCGCCCCAGAGGATCGAGTTGCCCCACAGGATTGACTCGCCCCAGAGAATCGATTCTCCCCAGAGGATGGAGTCGCCCCAGATGATGGAGTCACCCCAGATGATGGAGTCACCCCAGATGATGGAGTCGCCCCAGATGATGGAGTCGCCCCAGATGATGGAGTCACCCCAGATGATGGAGTCACCCCAGATGATGGAGTCACCCCAGATGATGGAGGCACCCCAGATGATGGAGTTGCCCCAGATGATGGAGTTGCCCCAGATGATGGAGTTGCCCCAGATGATGGAGTCGCCCCAGATGATGGAGTCGCCCCAGATGATGGAGTCGCCCCAGATGATCGTGAGGCCCTGGAGCCCGTTCCACCGGACATCGCCATTGACCGTGGCGCCCCACGACGCCGGGAACAGCTCCGCGGCGGTTCGCGCCGGCAGGGTCTGCGTTCCTTCCATCGCGTGGGCCAAGTTCATGCTGCCGGCGCCGGCGCCGGTCAGACCGGCTTCCGGCATCCAGTCCGCCGAGGCCTGCAGGGCCAGGCGCACGCCGAGTGGCGTCAGGCGCGGGTTGCCGTCGAGCAGCAGGGCCACGGCGCCGCTGACGACGGCGGCCGACATGCTGGTGCCGCTGAGGGTGATGTAGGCGGCGTTGCCCTGGCCGCGGACGCGGTCGGGGCGAAGCGTCGCCAGGGTCGATCCCTTGGCGCTGGCCGACTCGATCAGGCTGCCGGGCGCCGCGAGGTCGGGCTTGACGACGTGGTCGAACGCCGTCGGACCACGGGAGCTCCAGGGCGCCAGGGTGTCATCGCCGCGGTCGGCGGTGCCATTGGTGCGCAGAGCCCCGACGGTGATGGCGAACGGGGAATTGCCGGGCGAGCTGACACTGGCCAGGACGGTCTTGCCTTCCGGCGTCTCGCCGCGGTTGCCGGCCGAGGCGACCACGACGATGCCGGCCTTCACGGCGCGCTCCACCGCCTGCCCCATCGGATCGTCGCGATAGGACTGGGTCACCGGCGTGCCCAGCGAGAGGTTGAGCACGCGGATGTTGTACTTGAGGCGGTTGTCGATAGCCCAGTCGATGGCTTCGACCACGTCCGCGGCCTGGCCGGCGCCGCTGTCGTCGAGCACCCGCAGGTTGATCAGGTGCGCACCGGGCGCCATGCCCGCGGCGCCGGTCCGGTGGGCGCGGTCCAGTTCCTGCCCGGCGATGATGCCCGCCACGTGGGTGCCGTGACCGTAGCCGTCCACGCCGCGACCGCGGCTGCGCGTGAAGTCCACGCTGACGACCACCTTGCCGGCCAGTGCGCTGTGCGACGAGATGCCGGAGTCGACGATGGCGACGCCGATGCCCGAGCCGTCGACCGCGCCGAGCGACGTCACCAGGCCGGCCCACGCCGCTTCCGCTCCGGTCGCCGCCGTCGTCAGCGCCATGTGCGAGGTGACCACCGCATTGGCCGCCACCGCCGCCACCTCGGGATCGGCGCTGAGCGCCTCGAGCTGGCCGGCCGGCACCTGGAGCACGGCGCCGCGCTTGAGGCGGCGCTTCAGCTGCAGGGGATGGCGCGACAGCAGCCGGCCGATCAGCTCATCGCCACCGGCGATGATCACTTCGACGGTGCGTCGATTGCCCTTGCGGAGTTCGTCCTGGAGGTCGCCGGACAGCCGGGCGCGGCGGGGGCCGGCGTCGGCCAGGGCCGGCACGCCCATCAGCAGGGCGATCAGGACGGCGGAGAGGCGGGTGGTCATGGCGAATCCTTCGAAACCGGACGACGACGTCAGTGACTGGCGCGCGTCAGCGCGAGCGACTCGACGATCACGCGCTGCGAGCCGCCGCGGGTGCGGATGGTCTGCAGCACGCCTTCGCTGATGCGGTAGTAAACGGTGCGGCGCGAGACGCCGAGAATCTCGGCGGCGCGCTGGATGGTCACGCTGCGGCCCAGCTGCGGGACTGTCTTGGCGGATTCAGCCAGGGTCTGGGTGGTTTCCATACGAACTCCGCCGATATCTATGGCAGGGGCGATGCCAGCCGCATGGCGGCCCGGTGAAGGCCCCGTAACTGATTGCGGCGTATGGGTTTGGTGGTCTACGATGCGTGGCGTGCGGCAGCCGTTCCAGGTCCAGCGATCGGCGGGTCTTCGACGGCTGGCCGTTGCACGCAATCCCCTCCAGGCAGTGGAAGCGTGCAAACGGCGTCTTTTCGGCCCGAATTCGTGTCGCGAGGCGATCGGCCAATTTATTGGCCGGTCGGCTAACCCGTGAACCGACAGTCGCGCGCCCTGCTGGTGCTCGTCCTGGTGGGCGGCCTGCTCGGCTGGGGGTGGTGGTCCAGCAGATCGAGTGGTCCCGGCGCCGGCCGCCGGGAGCCGATCGCCACTGAACGGCCGGTCAGGGGCGGCAGGCTGGTGTCGTCGGTCCGCGCCGAACCCCGCAGCTTCAACCGCCTCGTCTCCCGCGACTTCGTCACCGAGGTGGTGTCACTGCTGACCCATGGCCGGCTGGTACGGGTCAACCGCGCCACGCAGCAGGTCGAGCCCTGGCTCGCCGAGCGCTGGACCACCTCGGCCGACGGTCGGGTCTTCACCCTCACGTTGCGTGACGGCCTGCGCTGGTCCGACGGCCAGCCATTCACCGCCGCCGACGTCGACTTCACCTTCCGGGCGATCGCCGACCCGGCGACCAAGAGCGTCCTCGGCTCGGCGCTTCAAGTGGACGGTCAGCCCGTGCGCGTGGCAACGCCGGATCCCGCGACCGTGGTGGTCACCTTGCCGCAACCCTTCGGGCCCGGCATCCGGCTGCTCGACAACATCGCCATCATGCCGCGTCACCGCCTCGAGCCGGCGCTGGCCGCCGGGACGTTGGCCCAGGCGTGGTCGCCCACCACGCCGCCGGCTGACCTGGTCGGCATGGGACCGTTCCGGCTGGTGCGCTATGAGGCCGGCCAGCGCCTGGTCTTCGAGCGGAATCCGCACTACTGGCGGCGCGATGACGGCGGCGAAGCGCTGCCGTATCTCGATGGCGTCGTGCTCGAGATCGTGCCCGACCAGAACGCCGAACTGCTGCGGCTGCAGGCGGGGGAGCTCGACATGACCCAGCAGCATCTGCGGGCCGAAGACTACGCGACGGTGCGGGAACTCGAACGCCAGGGCAGCGTACGGCTGCTGGAGCTCGGCGTCGGCCTCGATCCCGACGTGTTCTTCTTCAACCTGCGCCCGTCGCACTGGGCCCGGGATCCGCGCCGCGCCTGGCTGCCCACCGCCGCGTTCCGCCAGGCGCTGTCGCACGCGGTGGACCGCGAAGGCTACGCCAACACCGTCTTCCTCGGCGCCGCGGTGCCGATTCACGGGCCGGTCTCCCCGGGCAACCGGGAGTGGTTCTGGCCCGACCTGCCGCGCTACCGCTTCGATCGCGACGCGGCCACCGGCCTGCTCACCGGGCTCGATCTGGCCAATCGCGATGCCGACGCCTTCCTGGAAGACCCGGCCGGCACCGAAGCGCGCTTCACGATGCTGACCTATCGCGGCAACACCGCCCTCGAGCGCGGCGCCCAGGTGCTGAAGGAGAGCTTCGAGCGCATCGGCGTCGCCGTCGACGTCGTGCCGCTGGAACCGGGGGCGCTCATCGAGCGGATGCTGGCCGGGCAGTTCGACGCCATCTTCTTCAACTACGTGGCCACCGATACCGACCCGGCGATGCAGCGCGACTTCTGGCTCAGCTCGGGCAGCGCGCACATCTGGAACATCGCGCAGGCCACACCGGCCACCGAGTGGGAGCGGCGCATCGACCAGCTGATGACGCGTCAGGCGGCATCGGTCGATCCCGCCGAGCGCACGGCGCTCTTTCGCGAGGCCCTGCGGATCTTCAGCGACGAACTGCCGGCGCTCTATTTCGCCGCGCCGCGGCTGTACGTCGGGGTGAACGCCCGGGTCCGGCACCTGACCCCGGCCCTCACCCGTCCGCCGTTGCTGTGGAGCATCGACACGATGGCCGTGGCTCCGCCGGCCGCGTCCCGGTGAACCTCGCCGGTTACGCCGCGCGGCGAGCCATCGGGGCCGTCGCCTTCATGCTCGTCGTCGCCTCCATCACCTTCGCCCTCGCGCGTCTGGCGCCCGGCGACCCGCTCGGCCCCGACGCGCTGACGATGACCGCCGACGAGGTGGCCACCCTGCGCGCCGAGCTCGGCCTCGATCGGCCGTGGTACATCCAGTACGGCCGGTGGCTGGCCGGACTGCCGCGTCTCGACCTGGGCCGGTCGTCGCTCTACAGCCGCCCGGTCGCCGGTCTCGTGGTGGAGCGCGCGGCGAACACCGCGATCCTCGCCGTGAGCGCGCTGCTGCTCGCCACGCTGATCGGCATCCCGGCCGGACGCCTGGCCGGCGCCGATCGCAGCTGGCCCGCGCGCCTGGTGCGGCTGGTCTCGCTCGTAGTGCTGTCGGTGCCGCCGCTGGTGGCCTCACTCGGGCTGCTGGCGATCGCGGCCTCGACCGGGTGGCTGCCCGTCGGCGGGATGACCGGCGCCGGACGCGACGACGGAGGCTGGCTCGCCGACCTGTTGTGGCACCTGCCGCTGCCGACCCTGGCCCTGGCGCTGCCACTGGCCGCGACCCTCGAACGGGTGCAGGCGCGCGCGATGGCCGACGCCGCGACGCAGCCGTTCGTCGGCGCCAGCCGGGCCCGCGGCCGCACCCGGCACGATGCGCTCCGCCTCCACGCCTGGCCGGTGTCGTTGGCGCCGGTGCTCGGCATCTACGGCGTCGTCGTCGCCGCCCTGTTCAGCGGCTCGTTCGTGGTCGAGGTCGTCACCTCGTGGCCCGGGCTCGGTCAGCTGCTCTTCGACGGGCTGCGTGCCCGCGACGTCTGGCTGGTCGCCGGGTGCGGGGCGGCCGGCGCGCTGTTCCTCGCCGTCGCCACGCTCGGTACCGACCTGCTGCACGCCGTCGTTGACCCGCGTACCGCCGCGGAGTCCAGCCGATGAGGCGCGCGGTGTGTCTGGTCGCGGTCACGATCGTGGTGATGGCGCTGGCGCCGCGGCTGGCGCCGTACGACGCCGCGCAGCGATTCCCCGACCATCTGAACGCCCCGCCGATGCCCGTTCATTTCGACGACGCCGGCTTGTACGCCGTGCCGCTGCGGCTCGTCGATCGCCTCGAGCAGCGCTTCGAGCCGGAGACCGGGGCGCGCGCCGCCCTGCCGTGGGCCGGGCGGGCCGATGTGCCGGTGTTCCTGCTCGGCGCCGACGGGCTCGGCCGCGACGTGCTCTCGCGCCTGCTCCACGGCGCCCGGCCGTCGCTCGGTCTGGCGCTGATCGCCACCTTCGGCACCCTGATTCTCGGCGCCCTGCTCGGCGCCTGGGCCGGACTGGCCGGCGGCCGTGTCGACGTCCTGGTGGCCGGTGCCGGCGACGTCCTTCTCGTCCTGCCGATGCTCTATGCCGTCATCGCGTTGCGCGCCGCGCTGCCGCTCGTGCTCCCGCTCGGCACGGTCGTCGCGACGCTGGCCGGCATCTTCGTGCTGCTCGGCTGGCCGCGCGTGTCGCGGGGCGTGCGGGCGATCGTCCGCGCCGAGGCCGGCCGCGATCACGTCACCGCCGCCCGGGCGATCGGCGCCTCCCCGTGGCGCGTGCTGACCCGGCATCTGCTGCCGGCGTGTCGGGGGTTCCTCGCCGTGCAGACCGCGTTGCTGGTCCCGGCGTTCGTCCTCGCCGAGTCGACGCTGTCGTATGTCGGCCTGGGGTTCCCGGACGGAGTGCCCAGCTGGGGGGGGGCCTTGCGGGAGGCGGCCACGGTGACGGCGCTGACCCGCACGCCCTGGACTCTGGCGCCGGCGGTGGCGATCTTCGCCGTCGTCCTGGCGACCAATCTGCTGCTCGATCCGGGGGCCCCCGATGCCCTCGACGACGGCCCACGGGCCAACTGACCCCTCGTCACGACCCGGGGGCACCGCGGGCCACCCGCGCGGTAGACTCGACGCATGTCCTCCCTGGCCGGTCTGTACACCCCGATCGTCACGCCGTTCCGCAACGACACGGTCGACGACGCGGCGATCCGCCGCAACGTCGAGCGCTACATGCAGACCCGGCTCACCGGCCTGGTCGTGCTGGGCTCCAATGGCGAGGCGGTGCTGCTCGACGACGGCGAGGCCGACCGCGTCATCGCCGCGGCCCGCTCGGCCATGCCGTCGTCACGGCCGCTCATCGCCGGCACCGGTGCCGAGTCGACCAAGGGCACCATCGCGGCGTGCAGGCGGGCCGCCAACCTTGGCGCCGACGCGGTGCTGGTGCGCACGCCGTCGTTCTTCAAGAACATGATGACGAGCGACGTGTTCGTGCAGCACTACGTCGCCGTCGCCGAGGAGAGCCCGGTGCCGGTGCTGCTCTACAACGTCACGATGTTCACCGGCGTGACGCTGCCGCCAGACGCCGTCGGCCTGCTCGCCGAGCATCCCAACGTCGTCGGCGTCAAGGACTCGGGCACCGACATCGCCCTCCTCGCCGACTACTGCAGCCGGACGAGCCCGCACTTCTTCGTGCTGTCCGGCAGCGGCGCGACGTTCTTCTCGGGCCTGGTGACCGGCGCCCAGGGCGCGATCCTGGCGCTGGCCGGCGTGGTGCCCGACCGGTGCGCCGAGATCGTGGACCATGTGCGCGCCGGCCGGCTCGACGAGGGCCGGGCCCTGCAACGGCGCCTGGCCCCGCTGGCGCGGACCATCGGCGGGCTGCATGGCGTGCCGGCGCTCAAGGCCGCTCTCGACCTGATGGGCTTCGACGGCGGGCTGCCGCGCCCGCCGCTGCGGCCGACGCCGCGGCCGGTCGTCGAGACGCTGCGCCGCCAGCTCACCGACCTCGGCGTGCCCTTGCTCGAGCCGGCGCCGACCGACTCGGACGCCGCGGTCCTGTAGTCCCCGCCGCCGCGCGGGTGGACGGCCGCTGACCCTCGCCGGCGACAGCCGCTGCCCGGCGTGGTCGACGCGCCGCGGGCTTTTCGGCCAATCCTCGCGAAAACCCACGGGTCCGGGGCTCGCGCCAGCCGTGGTACGGCTGTTGCTACCCTGGCCGTCGGAGGCTTCCACGATGCCCCAGTCGATGCCGCCGCGCCGCTTCGCCTACCGTGTCCCCGCCGTCGCCGCGGTGCTTGTCGGGGCCACGCTGGCTACGGCGTGCGCCTCCAACCCGGTCAGCGGCCGCCGCGAGGTGTCGCTCATCAGCGAGGCCGAGGAGATCGAGCTCGGCCGTCGGGGCGACGCCGAGATCCGGCGCGAGATGGGCGTGTACCACGACGAATCGCTGCAGCGCTACGTGGCCGACATCGGCGAACGCATCGCCGCCGTGTCGCACCGGCCGCACCTGCCCTGGACCTTCACCGTGCTCGACGCCCAGGCCGTCAATGCGTTCGCGCTGCCGGGCGGCTTCGTCTACGTCACGCGCGGTCTGCTCGCTCACCTCGGCGACGAAGCCGAGCTGGCCGGCGTACTCGGTCACGAGGTCGGCCACGTCACGGCCCGGCACGTCTCGCAGCAATACACGCGGTCGGCCGGCGGGTCGCTGGCGGTGCTCCTAGCCAGCATCTTCGTGCCCGGCGTCCAGCCGTTCGGCGACCTGGCCAACGTCGGCCTCGGCACCCTGTTCCTGAAGTACGGCCGCGACGACGAGCTCGAGAGCGATCGGCTCGGCGTCGAATACGCGGCCAAGGCCGGCTGGGATCCGTCCGGCGTCCCGCGCTTCCTCGAAACGCTCTCGCGCCTCGATGCCATGAGCGAGCGCGGCGTGCCCAACTGGCTCTCGACCCACCCGGATCCGGGCTCACGAGTCGTCAAGGCCCGGCCGGTGGCCGATCAGGCCGGTGACGGCCAGGCCGGCGAGCGTCGGCGCGACGACTACCTGCGCCGTGTCGACGGTCTCGCCTACGGCGACGATCCGTCCGAAGGCGTCGTCCGCGGCCACCAGTTCCTCCATCCCGATTTGCGGATCGCGATCGACTTCCCGGAAGGGTGGGAGGTGCAGAACGCGCCCGACCGCGTCGTGGCCCGGCTGGAGGGTCAGCAGGCCCTGATGGTGATGCAGGCCGCGAGCGCGACCCGCGGTGCCTCGCTCGATGACGCCGCCACCCGCCACATGCGCGGGCTCGGCTTCAGGCTCGAGTCCGGCCTGATCGAGCAGCTGAGCGGTCTCGACGCCTTCGTCGGCGTCTACACCGGCAAGGCGAAGGGCATCGGCGACGTGCGCGTCCGCGCCGCCCACGTCACCGTCGGCCGGCAGGTCTACATGCTGGCCGGCGTGGCCGCCAAGGACGAGTTCCCGCGCGTGGATGCCGACTTCACCCGAGCACTGGCCTCGTTCCGCGAGCTGTCGGGCAGCGAAGCGGCCACGGTGCGTCCCAACCGCATCGCCGTCTACGTCGCCAAGCTCGGCGATTCCTGGCAGTCGATCGCGCAGCGGGCCGGCAACGGGCTGGTGCCGGCAACCCGGCTGGCGCTGATGAACGGGTTCGCCGTCAACGTCCAGCCTCCGGCCGGTACGACCCTGAAGATCGTCGTCGAGGGCTGAGGTCGCGGCGGCCGGACGGTGCGGCCTCTATAATCGGGCCGGATGCGTCGGCGGCTCGCACGCGGCTTCGTGGCGGCGCTCGCCATCGGCTTCGCCTGCCTGGCCTACGTCTACCTCACGCTGCCCGACGTGCGGCGTCTGGCCACCGAGGCCCCCGAGACCACGGCGTTCATCGAGATTCGCCGTGACCAGGCCCACGACCAGGGCAAGAGCTTCACGCTGCGGCGCCGGTGGGTGCCCTACAACCGCATCTCCACGCATCTCAAGCGGGCGGTGATCGTCGCCGAGGACGGTGCGTTCTTCGCCCACGAAGGCCTCGACTACGAGCAGATCCGCGAGTCGATCGAGGACAGCCTGGAGGAAGGCGGGTCGATGCGCGGCGCCAGCACGATCACCCAGCAGCTGGCCAAGAACCTCTACCTGTCGGAATCCCGCAACCCGGTCCGCAAGCTGCGCGAACTGCTCATCACCCGTCGCCTCGAGGCGGCGCTCGGCAAGCGGCGGATCCTCGAGATCTATCTGAACTCGATCGAATGGGGCGACGGCATCTTCGGATGCGAGGCCGCCGCCCGGGCCTACTTCAACAAGAGCGCCGCGGCGCTCGGGCCGGCGGAGGCGGCGCTGCTGGCCGGCGCCATCATCAACCCGCGGGTCCACAGCCCGGCGCGCCCGACGCGGCGGCTGCTCCGCCGTCAGCAGATCATCCTGGGCCGCATGGGGCGGGTCGAGCCGCCGCCCGAAGCTCCGCCGCCCGCGCCGGCACCGGATGCGCCGATCGCGCCGCCCATCGACACCACACCGCCTCCTCCGCCAGAGCCGCCGCCGGGCGGGCCGTCGCCCGCCAGGACGCCGGACTGAACGTCGTCAGCGGACGCGTCGGGCGCCGACGAAGCGGCGTCGCCAGTACTCGGTCGACAGCCGCTCGACCCGTACCACGCCGCGGCTGCTCGGGGCGTGCACGAACTCCTCGCCATCGAGCGCGATGCCGACGTGCGAGGCGCCGCTGGCCACGGTGGAGAAGAACACCAGGTCGCCGGCGCGCACCGCGTCGCGTCGGATCTTGGTCCCGACGCCGTACTGGTCACGCGTCTGCCGCGGCACGTCGCGTCCGTGTCGGGCGAGCACGTATTGCACCAACCCCGAGCAATCGAACCCCGCCGGCGTCGTGCCGCCGTTGCGGTAGGGCACGCCGCGGAACTCGAGGGCCGTGGCGGCGATGCGGTGGCCGAAGGCCTCGAGGGCACGGGCCTCCGGCGGCGCGGTTCCGACTGGGGCGGTCACCCGGCCGCTGGAGGCGCAGGCGGAGGCCGCCATCGCCACCAGTGCCGCCAGCAGGAGCCGCCACGCCATCGCCCCCAAGTATCGGTCCGCGCGCGGCGAGCGGCCAGCGGGTCCTGACGCAGCCCGACAGGATCGCCCTAACTCCATCGTGATGAAGACGTTACGCCGGCCCGCGCCTTGACAGCCTTCGGGCCGGCCGGGCACACTCATGAGCAGGGTCGCCGACATGGAGCAGACGCTCCTCCTCAACGCCACCTTCGAGCCGCTCAAGGTCGTCCACTGGCAGAAGGCCGTCACGCTCTGGTGCCAGGGCAAGGTGGAGATCATCGCGTCGCACGAGCGCGAGGTTCGCGCCGTGTCGTTCAGCTTGCGCCTGCCGTCGGTGATTCGGCTGCTCCGCTACGTCCGGATCAAGAAGCGATTCGACTACGTGCCGTTCTCGCGCGCGAACATCTACGCCCGCGATGCCCACACCTGCCAGTACTGCAACAGGCACCAGCCTACCCAGGACCTCACCTTCGACCACGTCATTCCGGTCTCGCAAGGCGGCCGCAAGGACTGGGAGAACATCGTCACCTGCTGCGTGGCGTGTAACCGGCGCAAGGGCGGACGGACACCGGCAGAGGCCGGGATGCACCTCATCCGGCCGCCGCGCCGGCCCGATTCGGCGCCGGCCATCCGCATCACCATCGGCGTGCGGCGGACGCCCGACAGCTGGCGCGACTATCTGTACTGGAACCTGGAACTCGACGCCGACACCGGGTGAGCGGCGGCCTGCTCAGCCGCGCAGCGTCTTCAGCACCTTCGCGAACAAGGTCACGCCGGCCTCGACCAGGTCGATCGACGGCGAGGCCCCGCCGCCCCGGTTCAACTCCGCGAACACCGCCTCGGTCTGCCGCCGCGCCTGCGCCGCCCGCAGCGGCCAGCTGGGGTCCACCGTGGCGCGCCGGGCCGCCGCCGCCTCGAGGTCGGCCAGTGTCCGCGACAGCTGGCCTTCGTCGATCACCGCGATCGGCGCCTGACAGAAGCTGCACGACGAATGCGTGCGGACGTCGACCGCGGCGCCACAGTTCACGCATTTGATCACCGCCACCCGGACGCCCAGTTCACGGACTTCACTGGCGCTCAAGTCGCGCACGAAATGCCGCGCGCGCAGGAACGCCGCGAAGGTCATGAAGCGCCCGTGGCCCTGGGAGCACCGGAAGTACTCGTAGCGAGTGTCGCGAAGGCGGTCGTGGGCGCGCAAGAGGCCGACGCCACAACGCGGACAGATCTTGCGCGCCATCGGCTGGCGGGCGGCGCCTGCCGCCCGGCCCATCTCCTCGAAGAGCGCGACGACGCCTGACGGCGCCAGGTGCAGATCCTCGTGGCCGTCGAACCAGACGCCGTTGCAGGCGTGACAGAGGTCGATGGTCAGCACGCGGCCGTATTGGCCGTCGAGCGTCAGAGCCGTGGTGTCGCGCCGGCAGCCCGGGCAGGTCACCCCGGCATGCTATCAAGTAGGATGACCCGATGGCCTACGGCGCGGTGACGCTGACCGGCATCGAGCCTCGCGGCGTGATCGAAGGCGGCCGCGTCTGGCTGCGCGGCCAGGGCCTGCCGGCGCCGCCGGGACCGGGCCAGTCGATCTCGGTCGGCGGGGCGCCGGCGCAGGTCGTCTTCGCCGGGAGCGACCGCTGCGCGGTGGTGGTGCCGCCGGCGGCGACGCCGGGGCGGGCGGCGGTGCGGGCCTCGTGGGCGCCTGGCGCCACTCTGTTCGTCGATGTCGGCACCCGGCTGGCAACCGGTCTGCACCAGGTCGACAGTCCCGTCGTCGGGCCGGATGGCTGGATCTACGCCACCTTCAGCGGTTCGCGCGGGCAGGCCACCGCGGTGTCCGCCTACCGGGTGACGATCGACGGCGCCCGTGAAGCGTTCGTCGACGGTCTGGTCAACGCTACCGGCCTGGCCGTCGCGCCCGACGGCAGCCTGTACGTGTCCAGCCGCCACGACGGGACCGTGTACCGCATCGACGACACCGGCCACGCCCGCGCCGTGGTCGGCGAACTCGGCGTGCCCACCGGCCTGGCGTTCGCCCCCGACGGGTCGCTCTTCGTCGGCGACCGCACCGGCACCATCCACCGCGTGACCGAGGCCGGGTCACGGGTGGAGACGTTTGCCACGCTGCCGGCGAGCGTCGCCGCGTTTCACCTCGCCTTCGGGCCCGACCAACACCTCTACGTGAACGCGCCGACGCTGGCGACGCACGATCCGGTGCACCGCTTCAGTGCCAGCGGTCGCCACGACACGCTGGACGTGCCCTTCGGGCGGCCGCAGGGGCTGGCCTTCGACCCGCACGGCGTCCTGCACGTCGTCGAAGCCCTGGCCGGCGTCAGTGCCATCTACCGTCTCGATCCCGCGGGCCCGCGCCGCGCGGTCGTGGCCGGTCCCGGCCTCATCGGCGTGGCGTTCGCGCCCGACGGGGCGCTTCTGGCCGCCACCCCCGACAGCCTGTACCGGTTCCCCGCCGCGACCTGACCCGGTCGAGGGCCCCGGCCACAAGGTGTCAGCGGCGGCGTATGGACAGTGTGCCGGTGACCGCGCCGGTGCACGCCGCATAGGCGTACTCGCCGCTGATGGCGGTGCCGTCGAGGCTGAGGTTCACGGCCGAGAACGTCCCGGTGGTCCCCGGCAGAGGGGCGGACGGGCAGGGTGGCGGCGTCGTTGGCTGGAGCACGATCTGCACCGTCGTGCCGGTGCGCAACCCGGCGACCGTCCCCGAGGCCGGCGGCACCGCGGTGAACTCGGCGCGCCACGTGCCGCCGAGCAGACTGCGAGTGGCGTCGATCGTCAACTCGGTGAGGTCGAGGTGCAGCGTGCCGGTGCCGTTCACCGCGTCGGCCGCAGTGCCGGTCCAGGGCCCGGTGTTGGGGCCCGCTGTCGGCGAAGGCGCCGTCGGGGCGGAATCGCTCGTGCAGCCCAGGGCCGCGACGAGGGCAATGGCCAGGGCCAGTCGGGTCATGGGGCCTCCGGGGTCGTGAGGGGCAGTGCCTGGAATCCGGCGTAGGCGCCACCGAGGAACAGACGGTCGCCTGCCGGCAGCGGTGCCCACAGGAACCCCTTGGTGAAGTCGCCGGTCCGCCAACGCTCGGTGCCGTCGGCCAGGTCGAGGGCGACGACGAAGCCGCCGAAGAACGGAAGGTAGGCCGTGCGTTCGTCGGCGGCGAACCAGAACATCGTCGACCCGGCCGCCGGATCGTAGAAGCGCCAGCGCTCCTCGCGGCGATCGAGGTCGTAGGCGACGACCACGCCGGTGGCCGACCCGGCGACGATCAGCCGGCCGGCGCGGACGATCGCCCGGTGGTCGAGGTCGGTCGTCGGCGGTGGCCACCCTGGTCGCTGCGGCACGTCGGACAGACGTGGGAACGTCCACCGCAGCGCGCCGGTGGCCAGGTCGTAGGCGTACACGTTGCCGTCGCCGACCGACGCAATCACCAGGTCGTCGACGACGATGGGACCGCCGGCGAAGTTGGTGTGCAGGCCGCGCTCGCGAGCCGGTGGAAACGCGGCCCGCCAGCGCACGCGGCCGGTGGCCGCGTCGAGCACCGCCAGCCCGCCGACGCTGGGGTTGAGATAGGTCGAGTAGCCGGCCACGACGTCGGAGCCGTGGACGACCGGCGGGAACACCGACGTGGCGTGGCGCGCGTCGATCGTGGCCACCCAGCGCGGACGGCCGCTCGCGGCCTCGAGCGCGTAGACCCGGCCGCCGGGCGACCCGGCGACGATCGCCTCGCCCGCGGCCGGCCCGAGAAACAGGCCCGGCCCGTCGCCATCCGGGGCCCGGTAGGTCCACTGGCGTCTCCCGCTGGCGCGATCGAAGGCGACGATGTCCCAGTCGCCGGCCACGACCAGTGGGCCGGCGAGTGTCACGGTGGTGCCGGCCGTGGTGGCGCCGAAGATGTCGTCCTCACTGGTCACGCCGGTGCCGGTCCGCCAGCGGACCCGACCGGAGTCGGCGTCGATGGCGACCACCTCACGGTCCCGGTTCAGGAAGTACGCGGTCGTGCCGTCGAAGGCCGGCGTGCCGCGGGCGGCACCGGGAACGTGCCAGAGCGGCGCCGGCGCGCCGGCGCGGGCGCCGCTCGCGACCGGAGCGACGAGGAGGGCGGCGACCAGGAGTATCGGTGTGCGCATGGACGTCCTCGACGACGGCCGCCGGTTGCCCGGCGGCCGTCGCGAATCGCAATCAGTGCGTGCTGCTCCCGCTCCACCACAGGCCGACGCCCGAGGCGTCGTGCACCATCACGTAGCCCTCGCGATGGACCTGCAGGTAGGCGCCGGAGGCCTGGGTGTCGGACGCCCAGACCGGGGTGTCGGCGGCGTCGTAGACGACGAAGTTGCCGTCGTGCTGCATCTCGGCTCGCCCGGCGCTGTGGCCCCACGTGGCGGTGTCCCACAGCACCTGGCCGCCGCCGCCGTAGAGCACCAGGTTGCCGTCCGACTGGTAGCGCAGCGCGACGCTGCCGTCGGCCGAGAGGATCTGCTGGTCCGGGTAGAGGCGCTGCCCCGGCCCGAGCACGTCGGCACCGTTCCCGCCACCGCCGCCACCGGGCGGTGGCGGCGCAGCCCCCCGGGCGCGCACTTCCATCACTCCGGTGAGCACCGAGGCGATGACGCCGTCGCTCTGCTGCGTCTCCTGTTTGTGGGCCGGGCCGCTGACCGAGAAGTTGAGCGCGCCCGGATAGTGCTGGTTGACGACCGACACGATGCCGTCGTGGGGGATGCTGCAGCCGCGGTCGCCGGTGACCGCGTGGCACCACTGCGGGTCCATGTCGCGCACGACGCTGGCCAGATAGCGCAGCCGCGCCGCGAAGGTCCGCGCCAGCAGGTGCGTGGGGCTGTATCGGGTGTCGAGCCACGCTGCGGCATATTCCAACGCCGGTGGACTGATGAGCAGGATCGCCCAGGCCGTGTCGCGGCTGCCCGGTGCAAGACCGACGGCCATCCCGGCCCGCCAGTAGTCGCTGGCCGTGTAGACCAGGCCGACGCGACGGCGGACCGCCGCCGCTTCCCGCGCCAGATTGCCGCCGTCGTTGAGGGCGTTGAGGAAGCTGGCCCCCGGGACGACCTGTGGCGCCAGCGGCACGTAACCGGCGACCGCCACTGACGAGGTGATGGCGCTGATCGTGTTCCACGACAGCCACTGGACGTTGCTCAGATAGACCTGCAGGCCGGCGGCGACCAGCCAGGCGAAGTCGGGCGACGAGGAGGCCGTGCCGGCGGCCAGGCCGGCGAGGTTGTAGACGAGGTAGTTGAAGTTGACCAGGTCGAGCGCGCGGGCCGAGAGCTGCGTGCCGGTGTGCGGCGTCCCGAGCGTGAGGATCCCGCCGAGCGGTCGCTGCCGGCTCCACTGGCGCGACACGATGCCGCCGTTGCTGTGGCCGACGGCGATGGCGGTCGTCGGCAGGCCGCCCTTGGCGCCGTTGAGCACCGCCGTCTGCTGCTCGAAGACCGCCGTCGACGGCAGATCGACCAGATGCGGAGTGATCTGCAGGGTCGCGGCCAGCCGGTTGGCGGCGTCGCGCCAGGTGTCGGCGCTGCTGAAGCCACCGTGCACGAACACGACGGGCACGTCCTGTGCCGCCGCCGGAGGGGCGGCGAGCGTCAGCGCCGCGGCGACAACGGCGAAGAGACGGGGCGTCATCGCGCTCCGCCGTCGACGCGGACCGCGCTCAGCGTCGTCACCGACACCAGGCGGGCGCCGCTGCCGTCGCGGAGCGCCGATTCGCTGTGCGTCCGCGTGCGGACCAGCATCTCGCCGACGGCCGTGTAGTCGAAGCGGTGGTGTTCGACGAGCGCGCCCTGTTCGAGGCGGTTCACCTCGACGGGCAGGGCGGAGTCGCCGGCGACCAGGGCCTCCTCGACCACGCCGTCGCGGGCGAGGACGTAGCGCGAGAGGCGTCCGACGGTGCCGGTCGCGCGGCCGAACCGCCGGCCGAGCGCGGCGAGCCGGCCGGCACGATCGCGCCGACGGACCACCAGGCCGTCGTCGCCGGCGCTGCCGGCCGTCACCGGGCCCTGCCCCCGCGGCGTGTCGAGCGTCCGGCCGGCGGCGTCGCGCATGTGCGGCCAGCCGTCGTCGCCGGTGTCCACGGTGATGCCCGCGTAGCGATCGGCCAGCGGCCCACTCGCCGGGCTGGTGCGCGTCGCCAGCATCGTCAGCCGCAGGGCGCCGCCCTGGCTGAGGTTGAGCCGATAGCGGGAGGTCGGCAACTCCCGAATCGGCGCTCCCGACCGATCGATGACCCGATGGGTCACGGTGACGTCCGCGCTGAACGTGGGGTCGGCGGTCTGCGCCGCCGCGCCGTGTGCCGCCAACAGCGTCGCGGCCGCCAGCGCCGCGACGGGCACTCGTGGTGTCCTGGCCTTCATCGCCTGCCTCGCTTCCTGACCTCTGGGTGGGTGCCTCCTCGTCCGCGGCAGGGTGCCAGCGACGACCGTGACGTGCCTGGACCCCCTGGAGCTGAGCAAGGCGCGCGCCAGCCCGGCGGCAGGGCGAATCTCCGGCCCCGGGGCGTCAGCCAGCACCGGCCGCCGGTGGCCCGAGCACGCGCTACCCCGAAGCGCGGGTTCGCCCGGGCAGTCGGTGCCCGGCGGGGTAGTCGGTGCTCACGTCCTCCCCGCGAGAGGTAGAATTGGAGGTTGGGTTTCGGCCCGATGGACTCGCCTGATGTCTTGAAGGCCGGTAGCCAATGCACACACTTCAGCGTTCTTCCGGCCTTCGAGACATCCCGCCCGGCCGGCGGCCGGGCAAAGCGACACTGCGGCTAGCGGGGCGCAGCCGTTTGGCACTCGCTCGCCGGGCGGAGCCTCGCTAGCATGCCGCACAACTGGATCGCGGTGCGTGGCGCCCGCGTACACAACCTGAAGGACATCGACGTCGACCTCCCGCGCGACCGGCTGGTCGTCGTCACCGGGCTGTCGGGGTCCGGCAAGTCGTCCCTGGCGTTCGACACCCTCTACGCCGAAGGCCAGCGCCGTTACGTCGAATCGCTGTCGGCCTACGCCCGCCAGTTCCTCGAGCAGATGGAGAAGCCGGACGTCGATCTCATCGACGGCCTGTCGCCGGCCATCTCAATAGAACAGAAGACCACCGGCTCGAACCCGCGTTCGACCGTCGGCACCGTCACCGAAATCTACGACTACCTGCGGCTGTTCTTCGCCAACGTCGGGGTGCCGCACTGCCCGAACTGCGGCCGCGAGATCGCCAGCCAGTCGCTGGAGCGGATCGTCGACCTGGTGATGACCTACCCGCAGGACAGCCGCATCAACGTGCTGGCGCCGGTGGTGCGCGGCCGCAAGGGCGAGTTCAAGAAGGAACTGCAGGCGATCGCCGCCCGCGGCTTCACCAAGGCGCGCATCGACGGCCAGTTCCGCGGCCTCGACGACGACCTGGCGCTGAACCGGCGGAAGAACCACGCCATCGACGTCGTCGTCGATCGCCTGATCGTCCGCTCGGGCATCGAGCGGCGCCTCGCCGAGTCGGTGCAGACGGCGCTCGATCTGGCCGACGGCGTCGTCGTCATCAACGCCCTGGAGAGCGGCGACCGCCTGTTCTCCCGCAAGCTGGCCTGTGTCCACTGCGGCATCAGCGTTCCCGAGATGTCGCCGCGGGCGTTCTCGTTCAACTCTCCGCACGGCGCCTGCCCGGCCTGTCAGGGCCTGGGGGCCACCTGGGACTTCGACCCGGGCAAGATCGTGCCCGACGACGGCAAGTCGCTCGTCGACGGGGCGATCGCGCCGTGGGCGCGCGGCGACAAGAAGCTCGTGCGGGCGGCCATCGACGCCATCGCCGCCCATTGGGGCGTCGATCCCGCGGTGCCGTTCGGCAAGCTGCCGAAGAAGCACCGCGACCTCCTGCTCCACGGCCCGGGCCCGGCCCGGGCGGAGGGGCCGGCCCCGGCGCGCGGCCGCAAGGCCGGCAGCCGCCTCGAGCCGTATGGCAAGGACTTCGAGGGCGTCATCCCCAACCTGCGCCGCCGCTTCGACGAAGGGGTCTGGACCGTCCAGACCGAACTGGACGTCTACCGGGCGCTGCGCGACTGCGCCGAGTGCCACGGCGCCCGCCTCAAGGCCGAGAGCCGCGCCGTCAAGCTCAAGGGCCGCTCGATGGCCGAGTACGTGTCGCTGCCGATCGGCGAGGCGCTGGCAGTGTTCGACGCCATGACCTTGAACGACCGCGAGACGGTGATCGCCGGCCGCATCCTCAAGGAGATCCGTGAGCGGCTGACGTTCCTCGACGACGTCGGCGTCGGCTATCTGACGCTGGCGCGCAGCGCCGCGACCCTGTCGGGCGGGGAAGGGCAGCGCATCCGGCTGGCGACCCAGATCGGCTCCAACCTCACCGGCGTCCTCTACGTCCTCGACGAGCCGTCGATCGGCCTGCACCAGCGCGACAACCGCCGCCTGCTGGCGACGCTGGCGCGGCTGCGCGACCTGGGCAACACCGTGGTCGTCGTCGAGCACGACGAAGAGACCATCCGCATGGCCGACTATGTCGTCGATCTCGGCCCGGGGGCGGGCGAGCACGGCGGACGGGTGATGTTCCAGGGGACGCCGGTGGCGCTCGCCGCCGACCCCGAGTCGCTGACCGGCGCCTACCTGGCCGGCCGGCGCACCATCGACGCGCCGCGCAGTCGCCGCAAGCCCGGCAAGGCCGAACTGGTGATCAAGGGCGCCCGCGCCAACAACCTCAAGGACATCGACGTGCGCATTCCGCTCGGCCTGCTGGTCGCCGTCACCGGCGTCAGCGGATCGGGCAAGAGCACGCTCGTCAACGACATCCTCTACCGCACGCTGGCCAAGCAGCTCTACCGCGCCAGCGACGAGCCGGGACCCCACAAGGGTGTCGAGGGCGTGACGCTCATCGACAAGGTGATCGAGATCGACCAGTCGCCGATCGGTCGCACGCCGCGCTCCAACCCGGCCACCTACACCGGCCTGTTCTCGTTCATCCGCGATCTGTTCGCGATGGTGCCCGAGGCCAAGGCGCGCGGCTACCGGCCGGGCCGTTTCTCGTTCAACGTCAAGGGCGGCCGCTGCGAAGCGTGCCAGGGCGACGGCGTCATCGCCATCGAGATGCACTTCCTGCCCGACGTGTTCGTCACCTGCGAGCAATGCAAGGGGCGGCGCTACAACCGCGAGACGCTCGAGGTGAAGTACCGCGGCAAGTCGATCGCCGAGGTGCTCGACCTGACCGTCAGCCAGGCGCTGCCCCTGCTCGAGAACTTCCCGCTCATCGCCAACAAGCTGCGTACGCTCGAGAGCGTCGGCCTCGGCTACGTCACGCTCGGCCAGTCGGCGACGACGCTGTCGGGCGGCGAGGCGCAGCGCGTGAAGCTGGCCCGTGAGCTGTCCAAGCGCGGCACCGGCCGGACCCTCTACATCCTCGACGAGCCGACGACCGGGCTCCACTTCGAGGACGTCCGCAAGTTGCTGGACGTGCTCAACCGCCTCGTCGACCAGGGCAACACGGTGCTCGTCATCGAGCACAACCTCGACATCATCAAGGCCGCCGACTGGATCGTGGACCTCGGCCCCGAGGGGGGTGAGGGAGGCGGGCGCCTGGTGGCGCAAGGTACCCCGGAGGCGGTCACCCGGACCAAGGCCTCGCATACCGGGCGGTTCCTGGCCGAGGCCCTGTCGGTGGCCGGCGCGTGAAGTGTGTCAATCCAACCACAGTTGTGGAGAAACTGCCTGTGGTCGCCCGGCCACACCGGGTCGGTCCCGGGCTCGAAACGGTCCGCGTAAATCAATGATTCACAACGGTTTGACTCATCTTCACGAAGGTCCATTCTGCGGGCATCTCGTTTGCTTCTAGACGACACCGGACAGCCACTCGTGGACGCGCAGCAGACCCTTCGTCGCCAAGTTTCCTGTGCTGGAATCGGTCTCCATTCCGGCACCAAGGTCAGCCTGACGCTCAAGCCGGCTGCGGCCGGCACCGGCATCGTCTTCCGGCGCGTCGACCTCGGCATCGACATCCCGGCCTCGGTCGCGCACGTCACCAGCCTGCACTATGCCACCGTGCTCGGCCGCGACGGCGCCACGGTCGAGACCGTGGAGCATCTGCTCGCCGCGCTCGTCTCGGCCGGCGTCGACAACGTCGTCATCGAGCTGAGCCAGCGCGAAGTGCCGATCATGGACGGCAGCTCGGCGCCGTTCCTGTTCCTCATCCAGGAGGCGGGCATCAAGCGCCTGCCGGCGGCGCGGCGCTATCTCAAGGTGCTGCGGCCGATCAGCGTCGGCCAGGGCGACAAGCACATCGCCATCTACCCGTCGGATCACTTCAAGGTCAGCTACACGATCAGCTTCGACCATCCGCTGCTGCGCCACCAGTCGCGGACCACGCGGATCACCGAACAGAGCTTCGCCGACGACATCGCCGCCGCCCGCACCTTCGGCTTCCTCAAGGAAGTCGAGTGGATGCGCCAGCAGGGGCTGGCCCTGGGCGGTTCGCTCGAGAACGCCATCGTCATCGGCGACACCGGCGTCCTCAACGCACTGCGCTTCGAGGACGAGTTCGTGCGCCACAAGATTCTCGACGCCGTCGGCGACCTGGCGTTGCTCGGCCACCCCGTGCTCGGTCACGTGGTGGCGCACCGCGCCGGGCACGCCCTCCACACTTCGCTCGCGCAGCAGCTGCTCGCCGAGAGCGATGCGTGGACGCTCGTCGATTCGACCGTGCCGGGCCAGGTGGCCGCCGACGGTGTCCCGGCGGCCGTGCGGGCTCACTGACCGACCGCGTCTCAGCCTCCATGTCCCACGGCCGCGGGTGTTCCGCGGCCGTTTCTTTTTCGGGCCCGGCCGTGCGGGGCCGGTGCGGTGAAGCCGGCGGCCTGAGGTAGCATTTCCGCTCCACCCCGCCCGCATGCACGCCGACCTCCAGGAGGCTCTCGACTTCCACCACGCCGTGCTCGCCGAGGGCAGCCGCGCCCTGGTGGGTTACGACACCGCCAAGGCGGTGGCCAACGTCGTCCTGCTGTCCGAGATCCCGACCACCTACGACAAGCGGTCCGAGCGCCAGGTCAACGCCGGCAACCTGCTGCTGCGCGGCGTGCCCGGCGTCGGCAAGACCTTCTTCGGGGTGATCCTGGCGGCGATCAGCGACGCCCGGTTCGCGCGCATCCAGGGCCGCGCCGATCTGCAGCCGACCGAGGTGGTCGGCTTCCAGATGATCAACCCGGCAACCGGCCAGCTGGTCACCGAGTTCGGGCCGATGGCGTCGGCCGAGGTCATCCTGCTCGACGAGATCAACCGGATTCCGCTCAAGAGCCAGAGCGCCTTCCTCGAGGGGCTCCAGGACCGCAGCATCACCGTCGGCAAGGACACCTACGACCTGCCGGCGTTCAGCTTCGCCATCGCCACCATGAACCCGGTGGAGCTGGGCCAGGGCACCTTTCCGCTGTCGGAAGCCGCCACCGACCGCTTCGCGGCGATGGTGCAGATCGGCTACCTGCCGGCCGCCGAGGAAGAGAAGCTGGTCGACTTCGACTTCAAGCACATGACCTTGCGCCCCCTGCTGTCGAAGCAGCGCATCATCCAGCTGCGCGGCGTCATCGGCGATCGGGTGTTCCTGCACAAGTCGCTGGGGCGCTACGTGCAGCGGCTGGTCGGCGCGACCCGGCCGGCCGATCCCGACACCGACTGGCACCAGCACTCGCCGTCGGCGCTGGTCGAACGCGGCGTCGACCTTGGCGCCTCGCCGCGCGCCATCATCTGCTGGAGCCGGCTGGCCAAGGCGTGGGCGCTGCTCCAGGGCGGTCGCGACGAGGTCTACCCCGAGGACATCCAGGCCCTGGCCCCGTTCGTGCTCGGCCACCGCATCTGGCTGGGGCCGCACGCCGCCGCGCACGGCCTCACCACCGAGCAGGTCATCGCCGACGTCGTCGCCGAGGTGCCCATCCCATGATCCACGCGCCGGCGGTCACCGGGCTCGTCGATCTCAACCAGATCGCCACGATCGAGCTGCTGATCCTGCGGCGCCTCGCCGGGGGGACGACCGGCGACCACCGCAGCCGGGCCGACGGCACCGGCTTCGACTTCGTCGGCCTGCGCGACTGGCAGGCCGGCGACCGCTTTTCGGCGATCGACTGGGCCCAGTCGTCGCTCACCAACTTCGCGCCGCTGGTCGTGCGCGAGTTCGATCAGCCGAGCACCGCCACGGTCCTGGCCGTCGCCGACGCGTCGCTGTCGACGCGCTGCGGTGCCGGCGGCACCCCGGTGGCCGCGGTGGTGGCCCGCGCCGTGGCGACGATCGGACTGTCGGCGGCGTTCTTCCAGGACCGCTTCGGCCTGCTCACCTTCGAGCGCGGCTTCGCCGCCGTGGCCGGAGTGGCGCCGCGCACCGGTCGCGGCCACGTCGTGCACTGCCTGGAGGCCTACGAATCCCGCCGCGGCATGCAGCCGGTCGCCGGCGGCGTCGGCGTCAGCGCCGCAATCGCCGGCAGCCTCCGCACGGCCGCCCTGGTGCCGGTCATCTCGGACTTCCTCTTCGACGATGCGCTCGACGTCGTCGGTGAGCTGGCGCTGGTCAACGCCGCGCACGACGTCGTCGTCGTGCTGGTCGACAGCGCCTGGGCCTTCCACCTGCCGGACCTGTCGGCCGGCTGGATCACGCTGCACGACGCCGAGGGCGGCGCGGCCCGCGTCGTCTCACGACGCACCTATCGACGCCTGGCCGCCCAGGCCGCGGCGTGGCAGCAGACCGTGGCGCGGGCGTGCCGTGACGCCGACCTCGACGTCGTGGTCCTGGGCGCCGACGAGCGGGACGGCGAGCTGGCCCTGGCCGAGTTCGTCGCCGAACGCCGGCTGCGACGGGTGACCCGATGAGGCCGCGACCACCCGCAGGGCAGCTCCTCAGAGCTGCCGTCACGTCCGCCGTCGTCGTCCTCGCGGCCGCCGCGGTCGCCGCCGCCCAATCGCCGGCCCCGGTGCCTCCGTCGCCGTCCGAGAGCGCCCCCTTCCAGTGCTGGTGGCGCAGCGACGCCGGTGCCATCCGTCTCGGCGAGGTGGTAGAGGTCGCCCTGACGTGCGCCGCGCTCGAGCGCGACGATCTGCGGGCCGTGCCCGACGAGTCGCGCCTGACGGTGGCGGCGATCCAGCTGGCGCCCTTCGAGATCGTCGGCGGCGATCACCCGCCGGATCTGCGCCGCGCGGACCGCCGGCTCTTCGAGTACCGCTACCGGCTGCGCCTCATCGATCCCGACGTCATCGGCCGCGACGTCAAGCTGCCGCCGCTGTCGATCCCCTACCGCGTGGAGAGCCGCGTCGGGGCCGGATCCACCCTCGCCGGCCGCGACCTCGTGCACCTGATGCCGCAGCTGGTCTTCCGCGTCGTCTCACAGGTGCCCGCCGACGCCACCGACATCCGCGATGCCGGCGACGCCTCGCTGGCCAGTATCGACGCCTGGCGTTTTCGCGCCGCCGGGCTGCGTGTCGCCGCGCTGCTGCTTGCCGTGCTGGCCGTCATCGCCGCGGTGAGCGCTGTGCCCGGCGCGCTGGCGCAGCTGCGCCACGGGCAGGTGCGGTCCGCGGCCGGACTGTCCGACGCTGTCGTGCTGCGCGCGGCCGCCGGCCACCTCGGCGCGCTCATCGACCGACACCCCACCGGCGAGCTCGACAGCGAGGCCCTGGCCGAGGCCCAGCGCGCCGTCCGGATCATCGCCGCGAGTGCGGCGGGCCTCGAGGTGCGCCAGATGCCGCTGGCCGCCGGTGCCGGCGTTCCCGAGGGGCGCCTGGTCGCCGTCGGCGGCTGGCGCCGTCGCCGGGTGGCCGTGACTGCAAGCGCCACCGCGGCGTCGGTGGAACGTGCCCTGGAGGCGCTGCCTGCCGACGCCTCGTCCGCCCTGCGGGCCCGGCTCGAGCAGTTGCGCGACAGCCTCGCCACGATGGCGCGCGCCGCCTACGGCGCCGGGACGCCGGCCGGGCAGTCCGATCTCGCCGAGCTCCTGCGCCAGGCCCGGGAGGCCGCCGCCGCCCTGGCTCGCCAACGTCGCTGGGGACGGCGGGACACCGTGCCGCCACCCGCACCGCCTCGGGAACCGTGATGGATCTCGCGCCGCTTCGCGACCTGGCCGCGGCGCTGGCGGCCGACTGGCGGGCCGTGGCGGACGGCGTGTCGTTCGCCTCGCGTGACGTCCCGCTGCTGGCCGCCGCCGCGCTGGCCGGCGTGGCGCTGGTGGTCCTGGCCGTGCGGCTGCTCGGCGGCCGCCGCGTCGAGCGCGATGCGGTGACGGTGCCGGCGCTGCTGGCGCCGATCCGCGGCTCGCGGCTGGCGTGGATCCGTCACGCGCCGGTGGTCCTCGCCGCCGCCGGCCTGCCGCTGGCCCTGCTGGCCCTCGCCGACCCCTACACCTCGCTCGTCAGCCAGACGATGTCGTATCCCGGCCGCCGCATCGCCCTGATGATCGACGCCTCGGACAGCATGCAGACGTCGTTCACCGCGGCGACACTCAATACCCGCGCCGCCACCGAGCCGGCCTTCTTCACCACGGTGGCCGCGGCCCGGCGGTTCGTCGAGCTGCGCCGGACCAGCAAGTATCGCGACCTGATGGCGCTGGTCGAGTTCGGCGACCGTGCCTACGTGATCACGCCGTTCACGAGCGATTACGACAACCTGCTGCTCAGCATCGCGCTCATCGGCGACCCGATCGAGTACTCGCTGTTCCCCGACCCCGGCACGGTCATCGCCAGCGCCCTCGAGCAGAGCATCGAGATCTTCAAGGCATTCCAGTTCCTCGAGGCGTCGGGCAACCTGATGGTGATCTTCACCGACGGCGAGGACACCACCTCGCTGGTCCACGGCCGCAGTCTCGACGACATCCTCGAGGCCGCGGTGGTCAACCACATCCCGCTCTACTTCGTCCGCACCAATTACCAGAAGGGCTTCGGCGAGGGCATCCCCGACGCCCAGTGGCAGGCGGCGGTGGAGAAGACCGGTGGGCGCTACTACGTGGCCCGCGACGAGCAGACGCTGCTCGCCGCCGTGAACGACATCGATCGGGCCGCCGTCGGCGCGATCCAGGTCACGCAGTACACGAGCCGGGAGCCGCGCTTTGCGCTGTGGGCGCTCGGTGCCGCCGCCTGCTGGCTGCTCGCGGCGACGCTGCGGTTGGCCGTGCCGATCTTTGCGAGCTATCCATGAGGAACGTTCGATGACGACGGTGATGGGACGGGTGGTGCTGGCCGCGGTCCTGGCCCTGACCGGTGTGTGGACGTGGCGGGAGGCGGCGCGTGCCGACGCCACCGCCGACGCGTGGCGGGCCGTGGCCGCGCTCGATGCCGGGATCACGGTCCCGGCGGCCACGTCGGGATGGATGCGCTGGCTGCCGGCGTCCTGGCGGGGCGACGACCCCGGTCCGGGCCTGCAGGCCACGCACGACTACTGGCAGCGCCGCTTCGACGACCTGGTCCGCACCCGCGGCGGCGATCCCGATCCGGCGGTGATGTTCACGGCTGCCAACGCCGCCTACCGGCTGGCCCGCCGCGACGGCGGCGTCGGCGCCGCGGCGGCCGCCCGGCTCGACCCGGTCCTCCAGGCCTACGACGCCGTGCTCAAGGCGGCGCCGGGCCACGCCGATGCGGCCTGGAACTACGAGTTCGTGGCCCGGGCCCGCGACGTCCTCGCCCGCACCCGGCCGCCGGCCCGCGGCCGTGCGGCCCCCGACACCCCCGGCGTCGAGGATCCGCCGCAGGCGCTGTCGGTGCACGGCGTGCCCGGCGCGCCGCCGCCCGAGGTGAAGGCCGAGGACTTCGAGACCATCGCGCCGATGGACTTCGGCGACCGTGAAGCCCAGCCCGAACCGACGCCGGGCAGCCGGCTGAAGCGCAAGGGCTGATCGACGATGAGCGTCGCCGCGCCCGGCGCCCTGTGGCTGCTGGCCGTGCCGGCCGTGCTGGCCGCGCTGTGGGCGTGGCGTGCTGCCGGCCGCTGGCGCGACGCTCGCGTCCTGCGGGCGGCCCGTTCAGCGCCGTGGCGCGAGCGGCACGGCCGTCTCGGCGCGCTCCCGGCGTGGCTGTGCCTGGTGCTGGCGGCAGCGTGCCTGCTCGGGGCGGTGGCGCGGCCACGTGGCACCGCCACGGCGTTCGGCCGGGCCGGCGTGGACGTGGTGGTCCTGGCCGACGCCTCGGCGTCGATGCACGTGCAGGACGTGGCCGGGGGCCGCTGGGCCCGGGCGATGACCTTCCTGCGCCGCTTCGGCGACGCGCTCAGCTGGGACGACGACCGGATGGCGCTGGCCGCCTTCGCCCACATCGCCACGCCGCAGATCCGCCTCACCCGCGACCCCAACACCGTGTTCTTCTTCCTCGATCACCTCGGCGCGCGGCCGCCGTATCGGCTCGAGGACGACACCACCTGGAACACCGACCTCGAGCAGGCCGTGGCCTGGGGCCTGCGCATCCTCGACAAGGACGAGGAACTGCACGGGGTGTCGCCCAACGCGCGCGTCTTCGTGATGCTCTCCGACGGCGAGGCGTGGAGCGGCCAGGTGGCCAAGTCGATCGACCGTACCCGCGACGCCCGGGTGCCGATCTTCGTGGTCGGCGTCGGCACGCTGGCCGGCGACTTCCTGCCGTCGATTCCGCAGCCGCCCGGTGAGCCGCCGGTGCCGCACACCATCTCGCGGCTCAACCGCGCCTCGCTGATGCGCATTGCCGAGAGCGCCGGCGGCCAGTACTTCGAGCTGGACCGCGACGCCGACCGCGACATCGCGAACGCGATCGTGGACGCCGGCCGGCGGTTGGCCCCGCCCAAGCCGGCCGAGCCGGCGGTGGTGGAGTTCTATCCGCGGCTGCTGGCCGCGGCGATCGGCCTGGCCGGCCTCGGCTTCGTCTTCATGCGCGGCACGACCGAGCTGTGGCTGCAGGCGGCGCTCACGGCGGTGGCGCTGGCCATCGTTGTGAGGTCACTCGCATAGGCCCCGTTTGCCGGCGAGAGTGTCACTGTATGACTACTACCTGTGACGCCGACCGACCGCTGAATGACGCCGTGATTGTCACGGAACCAGTGCGCAAGGTCTGAAAGACCGGCAGGCCCGCCACGTTTGACAGCACCGCGATCTGAGAGTTCGAGGATGTCCACGTCGCGCTGCTCGTTACGTCCGCCATCGTGAAATTGGAGTACTGTGCGAAGGCCGCCACTTGGAAGAACGAATTAGCCTGAGCCAATGGCGGGACGCCGAGCAGGATCCCGGTAACAGCTGCCGCGCCGCCACTGCCGCCCGACGGCGCCGTCGGACTCGAGCCTCCCCCGCAGGAAACGCTCCCGGCCAATGTCGACAACACCAGTATCGAGACGAGACTTCTTGTAGCGAATCTGGTCGCCGCCTTTCTCAGGTTCTTCTGCTCGCTACGTCTGCCTAGCTCTGGCCGAGCTGGCGCCCGGCTGCCGCCTCCTTGATCAGGCTTGGCCAGCGAAGCAGCAAAGGTGTGTCGCACAGCCCCCTCCAACACGCAGCTACCAGCGGATGTGCTGTCGCAAACTAAGGTGGCCAGGGGACAGTTGGATCTGTGGTAACGCTCTCCGATCTCGGTTTCCTTTCCAGATCAAGAAGCCGCCAGCACCCATTACGGCTGCTCCAGTGATGATGACTGCGGTACTCCGCGTCGTGCCACAATTCGCAGAAAGCGCGGCTACGTTTGTCGTGCATTCCACTCCAGTCTCGTGCACGAGCCCGTAAAGAAAAATGAGGGTCCCGGCGCCTAGAACGGCTAGCCCAGGAACTAGGAGCTCGTTCTTGGCATTCGTCGGTGCCTGAACTTCGACAGCGGCCAGGTGGGCTGCTGCCTTGGCGACCGAACTCGCCAAGTCATTTGCGACAGCGAGAGAAGGGGTAGCAAGAGACGCCACTGTGACAACTGCAACCAGAGAACGCATCGATCCTCCTTCAGCGCGAAATCGGCCCCAGCGCGCAGGAAAACCCTGGCCGCAGTTGGCGGCACGATGAGACGGGGCATCCCCGTCGTGCTCTGTGGAGGGAAGTCTACGAGCATTCTGGCGACGCTCCTTAGTGGTCTCGTTTACAGTTGTTACAGTCTCGGTTGGCTTGCCTTACGGTTGCTGGTGGTGCGCAAGTCGAGTAGCAGCTATTCGACCGCGCTCGTGAGCCACTGTGACCTGGGCGTATGAGGGGTGTCGATGCTTGTTACGCTTGGCTTACACTCCAGGAAAGGTTCGAGTCGCGCACTCGTCCGCTTCGACGTCGAGACCACTGAACTGGTAAATGGGCGACGTCGCTCGAGACTGCCTCCAAAGGCAGCAGCTCTGTTGTTGCTCTTGACGGCTCGCCGCATCGAAGCCACAACCTCCAGTCTTGGGTGGGTGACGCCCTCCGAGATTGCAGCGCTCGACCAATGGAAGGGCAAGCACACGAGCCGCAGTCTCCTGGCCCAGATCAGGAGAGAAGTACGACGCCTCAACGCGTTCGTTCCTGCACTGGTCGAGACCCCCCGGGGCCAGCTGTTGCGGGGGCCGTTCAGGCTATCCAGCTCACCGATCGTCGACAGTCATTCGCGACGACGGCTGGCGCAGCTGCCGTGCGAGCTGACCTCAGTGCAGACTCACACCACGGCCGAGAGTCTCTACCGTTGGCTTGAGGCTGCGGAACCAATCTGGCGTGCTAACTACTTCCTCGACAAACCTGGAGAAGCACTGTCCAATCTTCCGGTGCTGGGCGCTCTGGCAGAGCCCGACACACTAGTCTCGGCTCTGGCAGATCTGGCGGCCGCCAGGCGGTTGCGCGAGACCGGATCCTACAGGGGCGCTGAACACTTCATCGCCAGGGCCGAGGCCGAGCTCCAGTCGGAAGCGAACATTCCCCTACGGCAATTTCTACTCGGCATGAGTGCCCTCCAGCGCGCGTGGATCTGCTACAGACGGCGCGAACTCGATGCGACGGAGCGCTGGCTGTCGGCAGCTGACGCACTGGTCGTCGGCGACGCGGTGTTCGGGTTGCGCGGTCAGTTGCTCGGTCTTCGGTCACTCGTCGAGCGTTCACGAGGCAATCTGGCTGACGCCATGCGCGCCTTGTCAGAAGCCGCTCGCCTCTTTCTCGCCCACGGAGACGTCTTCCACTTGATCGCGACCTACCACAACGCTGCTTGCATTGTTGCAGCTGAGGCCGAGCTGCAGTCGGGAGCTGGCAGGCGTGAGGCGATGTTTCGCACCGCATTGAGATACTCTGAGCGGAACGAGTCCTACTGTCGGCGATACAGCATCGGGCAGAATAGCGTGCTCAACAAGCTGCTCCAAGTAGGACTGCACAAAGCCCTTGGAGACTTCGAGCGCGCGCTCAGAGTGGCGTCGGATGCAGAGATGAAGGCGCTCGAGTCCCAAAACTACCCAGAGGCACTCCAAGCTCATCGCCATCGTCTGGCGATTCACTTCGAGCTCCGGCAGCCGAGCGATGCTAGGCGCCTGCACGAGACAAGTTGCGACTGCTTGAGCGACCCGATCTGGCGAGAGCGATTCGCGCGAGCCTTCGCTGAGGAGTTGCAGCGGAGCAGGCGACCACATGCCACCGGAGCTGGCAACCTCGGAGAACTTGCTGTTCAAGTCAGCCCGCGCCACAGCGACGGCCGCATAGTCAGGCGGCGACGGCGGCAAGGGCGCGCCGAATCACGGCGATAGCACGCGAGACGCCTCGCGCACCGCCGTCCGCGTCCGGTTGATCTCGCGGACGAGCTGCGCGCGCAGGAATCCGGCCTCCGGCCGCTCGCCCAGCGCGGCGAGGCCCTCGGCGCGGCTCAGACCGGGCAGCGTGAACCGTCTGGTGGCGCGCATGATCGGCGACCACTCGGCCGGGTCGTGCTGGAAGCGTCCGCCGCGGGTGTAGAGCACCGGGTTCAGGATCCGTCCCAGCCGCATCGCCGTGGCGTTCCAGGCCGGGGCGTCGGCCCGCGAGGTGCCGCGGCGCCGCTGGAAGCGTTCAAGAGCCTGCGACAGCAGCTCGATGTCGGCGACGAGCGGCGCGAAGTCCACGGCCGGCGCCGCCGCCTGGAAGCCGCGCACGCCGTCGAGCAGTTCCCTGGCCGTCGCCCGGTAGTCCAGGGGCAGGTAGGGCCCGGTCACCAGCCCCCACACCGCCTCGATGCCGACCCTGACGTCGGCGGCGAGGACGTCCACGTCGGCCTTGTCCCGGGTGTCGTGCTCGGTGTGCCACCACCACGCGTTCCCGCAGCCGCCGGTCCACGGCCGTTTGTCGGGATGGCCGTCGGCGAGGAACGGATAGGCGGAGAACGACGGCATGCCGCTGGCGAGAAACGACTGATCGGCGGCCCGCGCCGGGCGCGCCACCGGGGCGTCCTTCTGCCCGGTGATGGTGGCGATCACGGAGCGGCAGTAGGTGTCGAGCTCGGCGGCGGTGTTGCGGCAGACGTACACCGTCGCGCCCTTCACGCCCGGCGAGTCGATGTTGTAGTAGGCCAGCCCGTGTTCGGCCAGCTCGGTGAAGAACGTGTCGGCGTACCACGTGGACCCGCTGTAGCGGCCGTGGGAGTGCCCGGGCCACCAGCACAGCCGGACCGAGCGCTCCAGCGACCGGCGTTCGCTCCACAGCAGCTTGGCCATCTCGAGGATGCAGGCATCGCCGGTGGCGTTGTCGGTGACGCCCTGGTGCCAGGCGCAGTAGTGGCCGCCGACCAGCACGAATCGGTCGGGGTCGCGCGTGCCGGCGATCCGCACCTCCGGCAGCTTCGAGCGGTACCAGCCGGTGTCGAGCCGGGTGGTCATCGTCGCGGTGACCGGCGTGCCGCCGGCCAGGAGGGCCTTCATCGTGCGGCCGGCCTCGACGTCCACCGACACCGCCGCCACGGTGGGCAGCCGGTCGATCTGGTCGAGCGACGGCGTGCCCCAGATGGTGGTGCCGATCATGTTGTGGACGAAGCGGTCCTCGTTGGCGAAGACGACACCGGCGCAGCCTGCCTGGCTGGCCTGGAGAATGGTCACCGGCGTGGCCAGCCCGTCGACCAGCGCGATCCGGCCGCGAGCCGGCGCGAAGTCGCCGTCGGCCACCCGCACCACCTCAGCGGTCAGCCCCTCCGGCCCGGTGGATCGCACGAACGAGTGGGTGACGCAGCGGAACTCGTGCGCGGTCGGCGTCACGGTGCGGAAGCCGGCCTGCCGCGGGTAGCTCAAGAAGGCGTCGAACTCGTGGACGGTCGCCGGCACGCCGGCGGCCTCGAGTTCGGCCACCAGGTAGGCGACGGCGCGGTCCTCACCCTCGCCGCCGGTGTCGCGATCCACGGTGGCGAACCAGTCGAGGTGGCGGGTGAGCGCGGCCGCGTCCACGGCGGACTGCATGCGGAACAGGGGCGATCGGTCGGACATGGTGACGACTCGACACAGTATCGCGCGGTCAGGCCTGGGCCGGGCGCCGGGCCACCTGCGACCCGGCCCACAGTGCGACGAAGGTGATTGGCGCCGCGATCCAGAACGGGTCGACGGCCCGCGGGTCGCCGAAGCTCTGCCAGCCGAGCACCGCGAGGGTGCCGACGACGATCGCGGCGGCGGCGCCGGTGGCGTTGGCGCCGCGCCAGTACAAGCCCATCAGCACGGTGATGGCCACCGGCGTGCGGATCATGAAGCCGAGCCGGATGTACTCGACGATGCGTGGCGCGTTCAGCGCCAGGACCAGCGCGACCAAGCCGAGCCCGGCGCACGACACCTGCGACAGTCGCAGGTAGAAGCGGTCCGATCGGCCTGGCAGGTACCGCTTACAGACGTCGTTGACGAAGAGGGCCGTGGCGGCGTTGACGCTGCTCTCGCCACTGGTGACGACCGCGGCGAGGATGGCGCTCATCATCAGCGCCCGCAGGCCCACCGGCATCGCCGTCATCATCGCCCGCGCGAACGCCTCCTCGGGGTTGGCGAGTCCGGGCATCTGCTGCAGCGCGGCGATGCCGATGAGCATCGTCAGGAGACCAAACGGGGCGGCCATCAGCCCGCCGAGGATGAACCCGCGGCGCGAGGCCTCGGGGGACTTCGAGGCCCGGATGCGCTGGTACCACTCCTGGCTGCCGAAACGGGCCATCACCACGGTGATGAGCCAGGCGGCGATGGTCGGTGGATTCCAGGTACCGGTGGCGCCAGTCGTCCACGAGGCGTGGCTGGCCGGCACACCGTCGAGCACCGCGGTGAGCCCGCCGGCGGCGGCGATGAAGATCGGCACGCCGACGAGGAACCCGCCCAGCATCAGCACCCACTGGTAGACGTCCCCGTAGGTCACCGACGGCATGCCGCCGAGCGCCGAGTAGAGGATGAGCGTGATGCCGACGACCAGGAACGCCGTGGTGTAGTCGAGGCCGATGAGGGCAGTGAGCACGGTGGCGCCGCCGACGATCTGCGCCGGCAGGATCGCGAAGGTGGCCAGCGCCAGCGCCACCGCCGAGATCGGCCTGAGCCACGGCTGGTAGCGCGACTCCAGGTACTCGGCGAGCGTCGTCTCCTGCAGCGGGTGGATCTTGTGCACCGCCACGTAGGCGAACGGTATGAACGCCAGCGCCTGCAGCGTGACGTACCACATCGCCGCGTAGCCGTCGCGGTAGGCCATCGCCACCGAGCCCATCGAGTTGCCGGCGCCGATGTTGGTGGCGGCCACCGCGGCGCCGACGATCCACACCCCCCAGGTGCGGCCGCCGTCGTAGTAGTCCGAGTAGCGCTCGACCTTGAAGTAGAAGTACAGCCCGAAGGCCAGCATCGTCAGCGCGTAGACGACGACGACGGCGACGTCGAGCGGATGGGCGGCGGGCACGGCTCAGCTCAGCCGGTCGGCTCTGTGGCGAGGGCGATCACCGCCCGCGCGTGGTCGAGCTCGTCGTCGTTCACCAGGTGGCCCATTCCCGGGTAGATGCGCAGCGTCACCGCGGCGCCCATCGCGCCGAGGACCGCGGCGCTCTCCTCGACCCGGACCTTGGGGACGTGGGTGTCGACGTCGCTGCAGCCGAGGAACGCCGGCGTGCCGGCCAGTGAACCCGAGGTGTCCCAGGTGCTGCCCGGCGGGCCGATCAGCCCGCCGCTGAACGCAATCAGACCGCCGTAGCGGGCCGGGTGCGACGCGACGAATTCCGCGGCGAGGCACGCCCCTTGCGAGAACCCCAGCACGACGACCCGCTCGCGTGGCACTCCAGCGGTCACGGCGGTGGTGACCAGCGCCGCGAGCCGTCGCAGCGCCGAGGTCAGGTACGGCTCGTTGTGCTCGCGCGGGGCGAGGAACGACAGGGGGTACCAGGCGTTGTTGGCGGCCGCGGGCGCCAGCCACGAGACGTCGGGGTGCGCCAGCGGACGGGCGAGGTCGAGGATGTTGCGCGGCGAGGCGTTGCGCCCGTGGACGGCAATCACCACGGCCCGTCCGCGGCCGAGCGGCGCGCCGGTCGAGACCACGTCGCCGGCGGCGTGCGGATCGTCGGCGCCGGTCATGCCCGGTAGCTCACCCGGTCGAGGCCGGCTTCGATCGACGGGCGGTGCGGTTCCTCCCACGGCGGGAGTTTGAGGTCGCGCCCGAGGGCGTCCGGCGCTTCGTCCACGGCGAAGCCGGGCTGCATCGTCGCCACCTCGTAGAGCACGCCACCCGGTTCGCGGAAGTAGATCGACAGGAAGTACTGCCGGTCGCGCACCTCGGTCACCCCGACGCCAGCCGCCAGCAACGACTCGCGCAGCGCCAGCTGCTCCTCGGCCGTCGCGATGGCCATGGCGACGTGGTGCACCGTGCCCAGGCCGTTCCTGCCGCGCGGGCCATCCGGCTGGTGATGAATCTCGAGCCGGTGCCCCGGCGCATCACCGTTGACGGCGAGCCGGGTGCGCGGCCCTTCCGCGCCGACCACCGTGAAACCCAGGTGGCGTTCCAGGAACGCGATGCTCGGGCCCGGGGAGGCGATGGTCATCGTGACGCTGTGCAGGCCGCGGATGGCGGCGCCGGCAGGCACACCGCCGCCGAGCCACGGGTGGCGCGGATCGTCGCCGGCCACCAGCTCGAAGGTGAGACCCGACGGGTCGAGCACGACCAGGGACTCCTCCCCGAAGCGCGGCGCGACCTGGGTGACGGCGATGCCGCGCGCCGTGAAGCGCTCCCGCCAGGCGTTCAGCGAGCCACGCGGCACCGAGAACGACGTGGTCGTGATCTGTCCGGTGCCTTCGGTGCCGGGCGGCACACCATGGCCGCGGTAGGGGAACGTCGTCCAGATCGTGCCCGGCATGCCGTGTTCGTCGCCGTAATAGAAGTGGTAGACGTGGTGGTTGTCGAAGTTGACGGTCTTCTTCACCAGCCGCAGCCCGAGCGCCTCCAGACAGAAGTCGAGGTCGGCCTGGGCGCCGTCCACGGTGGCGGTGACGTGGTGCAGGCCGAGCAGCGCAGGCGTCATGCCGCCATTCTACGTGGGCGGCTGCCGCGCCACGCCCGCAGGCGGCGATGCGCTACCATCGCGCCCATGCATCGAGGGACGGCGGTGGCGGCTGTGGTGACGGCGCTGGCAGGGACGATGGCCGTGCGCGGGGCCGCCGATGAGACGCCCTTCGCCTTCGAGCCGCTGCGGGCGGACCTGTTCGCAGCGGGCGCCAACCTGGTGAACGCCTTCGCCGACGTCGACGGCGACGGCGATGCCGACCTCTTCGTCGGCTTCGACGGCGCGGCCAACCGCCTGTACCGCAACGACGGCGGCACGTTCGCCGACGTCGCGTCAGCGGCCGGCGTGGCCGACGCCCGGCCGACACGCGCGGCCGCGTTCGGCGACGTCGACGCCGATGGCGACCCCGATCTCCTGCTCGGGTTCACGCCCGGCGGTGCTGGCCCGGTCCTGCGCCTGTATCGCAACGACGAGGCTCGCTTCACGGACCAGACGGCGGCGGCCGGCCTCGTCGTCGAGAAGGGCGCGGTCCGGCAGCTGGCCTGGGTCGACAGCGACGGCGACGGCGATCTCGACCTCTTCGTCGGCTTTCGCGATCGGCCCAACGCGCTCTACCGCAATGACGGCGGCCGTTTCGAGGACGTCGCGGCCGAGGTCGGCCTGGCCGATCCGCGCCGGACGGTCGGCGCGGTGTGGTTCGACGTCGACGCGGATGGCGACCTCGATGTCGCGGTGGCCAACATGGACGGCGACGCCAATGGCCTCTACCGCAACGACGCCGGCCGGTTCACCGACGTCGCCGAGGCCGCCGGCGTGGCGTGGGGCGGCCGCCGGCCGCGCGACCCGGGCAACGGGACGGTACGGGTATGCGCCGCCGACATGGACAACGACGGCCGGCTCGACCTGCTGGCCGCCAACTATGGCGCCCTCGGTTATTTCAGGAACCTTGGCGACGGCCGATTCGAGGACCAGGCCGCCGCGGCCGGCCTCGCCGTGGACAGCCGCTACGATGCCTGCGCGCCGGCCGACGTCGATCACGATGGTCGCCAGGACCTCTACGTGAACGGCACCGTCACCGGCGGCGCCAGCTGGCAGGACTTCCTGTTCCGCAACACCGCGGCGGGGTTCGTGGATGCCACGCCCGCCAATCTACGCGCGCTGCAGGCCGACCACGGCGTGCAGTGGGCCGACGTGGACGCCGACGGCGACCTCGACCTGGCGCTGACCGGCAGCCGCGCCGACGGCATGCACTACCTGATGCGCAACCTGCTGCCACCCGCCGCGGCGGCCCGCTCGCTGCACGTGCGCGCCCTCGACGCTGCCGGGCACGCCACCCTGGCCGGGGCGGAAGTGCGGGTGTTCGCCGCCGGCGGCGCGCGCCTGCTCGGCCTGCGTCTCGTCGACGCCGGCTCGGGCTACGACGCGCAGAGCGATCTGCCCGTGCACGTCGGCCTGCCGGCCGGGACGGCACGTGTGGACGTGCAGCTCACGGTGCCGCGTGGCGGGCGACGGATCGTCACCTGGCGGCGCGGTATCGACCCGAAGGCGTGGGTCGGCAGGGCCGTCGAGGTCCGCAGCGGCCGCTGACGCCTCGATCGGGCGCCCCGGTCTCCTCAGCATTCTTCATCGCCGGCTCACGACCCCCGGTGGCGCGCCCGCTACGCTCGCGCCGAGCGCCGAGGGGGTGCCGATATGCGGATGCTGATGGGAGTGGGCATGCTGATGGCGACCGGGGTCGCCGCCGTGGCGCAGACGCCGCCGCCGGCCAGGACCTTCGCCGAACTCGCCGCGCGGATCACCGTGGGCGAGCGGCTCGAGGTCGTCGATCTTGGGGACCAGCGCATCGCCGGTCGGCTGGCGGACGTCACCGCCACGACGCTGACGCTGCGCGTCGGCCGTCGGCCACGTGCCTTCACAGAAGCAGCGGTGGCGCGCGTCGAACGCCGGCGCCCCGATCGGATCCGGAACGGGGTGCTGATCGGTCTCGGCGTCGGCGCCGTCGTCGGCACGCGCATCGGACCAGCCGACTCGCAACTGTGTCGTGGCTCCGGACTCGAATGCGGGCAGGGGGCCCTCATCGGGACGATCGCCGGCGGGTTCTGGGGCGCGCTGCTGGGCTGGGCGGTCGATGCGGCTCGCCAGCCCCGCGAGATCGTCTTCGCCCGCGAACCCGTCGTCACGCCGGTTCGGCCTGGCCGCCGGTGAAGAGCGTCGTCTCGTCCACGAAGCTGATCGGGGTGCCGAACGGGTCGAGCGCGTAGATCATCCGCTCGCCCCACGGCATCGTCGCCGGGGCCGTCACGTCCCGGGCCCCGGCGGCGACGAGACGCCCGGCCATCGCCTCGAGGTCGGCCACCGCGAAATAGACGTACTGGCTCGGGTGATGCCGCCAGCCGTCACCGACCTCGTCGCCGTCGGCGGCCGGGTCGTAGCAGGCCAGGATCGTCCCGCCACAGTCGAAGTAGTGGCGGCCGGGTGACACGCGCTCGCCCGGCGAGTCGCACACCGCGGCCCAGAACCGGGCAGCGTGTTCGATGTCGGGCACGGGCAGGATGATGCGATAGAGGCGGGGCAGGGGCATCGCGCGGGCTCCGCCGGCACGCTATCACGTCGTCCCCGCCCGGTCGGCGCCCGACGCGGCGCCGAATGCCGATTCGTTCGCCGGCGGGCGACGGGTCAGGCCATCTGTCCCGGCCCGGCCGCCAGCGCGTCTTTCGGTGCCCACGACAGATCGACGCCGTTGCGCTTGAACAGGCCGATGAGGCCGGTCTTGTCGAGCGCCTTGGCGTAGGCGTCTTCGGGTTTGACCAGCTGTTTCTTCACCAGGTCCAGGAAGCTGTCGTTCATCAGGCACATGCCCAGCTTCTTACCCGACTGCATGATCGACGGGATCTGGAAGGTCTTGCCCTCGCGGATCAGGTTCGAGATCGACATCGAGGCAATCATCACCTCCAGCGCCGGGACACGGCCGCCGCCGATCTTCTTGCACAGCATCTGGCTGATCACGCCCTTGAGGCTGTCGGCCAGCATCATGCGGATCTGCTGCTGCCGCTCGGTGGCGAACTGGTTGATGATGCGGTCGATGGTGCCGTGCGCCGACGAGGTGTGCAGGGTACCGAACACGAGGTGGCCGGTCTCGGCAGTCTCGATGGCGATGGCCATCGTCTCCAGGTCGCGGAGCTCGCCGACCAGCACGATGTCCGGATCCTCGCGCAAGGCCGCACGCAGTGCGTCCTTGAACGAGCTGGTGTGGTCGCCGACCTGGCGCTGGTTCACCAGGCACTTCTTGTTCTCGTGCACGAACTCGAGCGGATCCTCGATGGTGATGATGTGATCGGCGCGGGTGCGATTGATGTAGTCGATGAGCGCGCAGAGCGTCGTCGACTTGCCCGACCCGGTCGGCCCGGTGACCAGCACCAGTCCCTTGGGCAGCTTGCACAGGTCGAGGATCTCCGGCGCCAGGCCCATCTCCTCGGCGGTGATGATCTTGCTCGGGATGATGCGGAAGACCCCGCCCGGCCCCTTGCGGTCCATGAACAGGTTGCCGCGGAAGCGGCCCACGCCGGCGATCTCGTAGGCGAAGTCGGCGTCGCGGCGGCGTTCGAACTCCTCGCGGGCGCGCGGGGTCGCCACCGCCAGCAGCAGCCGCTCGGTGTCGCGGGCCGAGAGCGCGCTCATGCCCGGCAGCGCCTTCATCTCGCCGTCGTGGCGGACGGTCGGCACGTTGCCGGCCGACAGGTGCAGGTCCGAAGCCTTCATCTCCACCATCGCCTTGAGCAGTGCGTCCATCGGCGCGGTCGAGAGCGTCGCCGCGGCCGGCGCCGCTGCGGGGTGTGGGGCCGCAGACGGAGCGGACGGAGTGGGCGACGTGAACGGAGCGGCCTGCGGCGTCATGCGGGAGTCCCGACGAGCTCGACCACGCGTGTGACGTGGCGCTTCTGGATGAGGTGGTGCACCGAACCGGCCCGCACCGTGATGAACGCCTCGGGGGCGTTCAGCCAGTCGGCGACCCGCTGCTGGCCGGGCGGCATGTCGATCACGATGTCGCCCTCGAAGACGACGCCGCCGGCGTTCACGGCGACGCGGTACACCGGCGTCTCGACGATCGCGTCGCCGGGGTCGAGATTGGTGTCGGCCGGCACCGTGACCGCAACGACGTTGTCGCGGTTGACGATGGTCAAGGCGCCGGCCTCCTGCGATCGGAACGGGAAGAACGCGTGGGCGGTCTCGATCCACTCGTCGGGGCGCATCGGCCCGGGCTGGCGCGACGACTGCGACGGCAGGAAGATGTCGCCGAGCACCGAGCGGCCGTCGGTGCACCGGATCTCCACCGGCAGGCTGTTGGTCGGTACTCGCAGATCGTCCATGGCGCGCAGGCGTCCCTGCGAATAATCGGCCAGTCCTGCCGCCGGCGCAGGGCTCGCCGCCGCCTGACGTCGGTGTGACGCGGTGGCGCGCAGGCGTGGGCAGCGGCATGCCGGCCGGCGCCTCGATATACTGGTCGGGCGTGTCGCCCTTCGGTCGCCCGCTCGCCCTCGCGCTGCTCGTCGCCAGCGCCGCCGTGGTCCATCCTTCATCACAGGCCACGTCATTCGTAATCGCCGGGGCCGAGCTGGCTGACGGCACCGGCGCCGCCCTGCGGCGCGCCGACGTCCGCGTCGAGGGCGACACGATCGTCGCCGTGGGCTCGGTCGCTCCGCGCTCCGGTGAGCCGGTCGTCGACGGGGCAGGGCTGGTCCTCGCCCCCGGCTTCATCGACGCCCACAACCACTCCACCGACGGCCTGGAGCGCGAGCGCGAAGCGGTCACCCAGGTGTCCCAGGGCATCACGACGCTCGCCGTCGGCCAGGACGGCAGTTCGCCGTGGCCGATCGCCGGCTACCTCGAGCGGCTGCGCGCCCGGCCGCCGGCCGTCAATGTCGTCGTGTTGGCCGGCCACGCCACCATCCGCACCCAGGTGATGGGGCAGGACTACAAACGCCGCGCCCGGCCGGCCAAAGTGGCGCGCATGCGCACCCTGGTCGATCAGGCGATGGCCGAGGGTGCGTTCGGCCTGTCGTCCGGCCTCGAGTACGAAGTCGGGTCGTACTCGGACGTCGAGGAGGTGGTCGAGATGGCCCGTGCCGCCGGGGCCCGCGGCGGCTATTACATCTCGCACATCCGCGACGAAGCCGACCTGTCGATGGACGCGATCCGCGAGGCCATCGCCATCGGCGAGCGCGGCCGGCTGCCGGTGCAGATCACCCACATCAAGCTGGGCACGGTGGGGGTGTGGGGCAAGGCCGCCGAGGTCGTGGCGCTGGTCGAGGCGGCACAGAAGCGCGGGGTGGACGTCACCGCCGACGCCTACCCGTACCTGGCCTGGCAGTCCACGCCTCGGGTACTGGTGCCGAACAAGCAGTACGACGACCCGGCCAGCGTGACGCGCGGGCTCGACGACATCGGCGGCGCGAAGAACGTGCAGATCACGCGCTGGGGCGCCTATCCGCAGTACATCGGCAAGCGGCTCGACGAGATGGCCCGGGCTGAGGGGATCAGCGACATCGAGGCCTACGTCCGCTTCGCCAGGGACGACGATGCCGGCATGATCGGCCACGCGATGATCGAGGACGACCTGCGGGTGTTCTACCAGCAGCCGTGGGTGATGGTGGCCTCCGACGGCGGCATCGCCAACAACCACCCGCGCGGCGCCGGGACGTTCCCGCGGGTGCTCGGCCGCTACGTCCGCGAGCTGGGCTGGCTGCCGCTGCCCGAGGCGATCCACAAGATGACGGCGATGCCAGCTGCCCGGATGGGCCTGAAGGACCGCGGCCGGATCGCTGCCGGCCTGAAGGCCGACCTGGTGCTGTTCGACCCGACGACCGTCATCGACCGCTCGACCTTCGAGCAGCCGCGGGCCCTGGCCACCGGCATCCGCCGGGTATGGGTCAACGGCACGGTGGTCTGGACCGGCGACGCGGCAGCGGGCGCGTTCCCGGGCCGGGTGCTGACGCGCTAGCCGCAGAGCCGGTCACGCCACCGGTATGCCTCCCGCGGCTCACGCTTCGGTCCGAGCTGCCAGGAGGGCACGAGCCTGCGGCTGGACCAGTCCGGCAAAGCGCTCGGTCCTCAGATTTCGCCGCGAGAGCCATCCCGGCGTCGCGACCGGCGCGTCAGAGCGCGTCGACGAGGATGTCGAAGTCAACGTCGGGTCGCTGCTGACTGACTGGAACGCAGCGAGTCACTCCAAGTACTGGACTGACGGCGACTTCATCAAACCAGCGGCCAAGTGTCTGGCAACGATCATCGATGCATGAGCGGCGCTTCGCATCGGTTGTCTCGAGCCGACAGGATGTTGCTGAGACAGCGGCCATCGGCGGCGCAGACCGCGCGGCGGCGTGGCCCGGGTCGTCGGCGGCGAATCTGAGGCATCGCCACGCGGAGATCCGCCACTCGCACCGGGAGTCAGGGTGACCGGGCGAACGCCACCCCAGCGGGCACGGGACGCCCGCCGGGGGCCCCGGCAACGCGGACCCGACCGCGTTCGTACGCGGGACAAGTCTGCGGGAGGTGCGAGTGGCTGGCGGGCCGAAGTTGAGCTGCCGAGGACCCGGGCCGCGCCGTCGCGCTCAGGCGCGCGATTGCGAATCCGTCTGATGCCGGCAGCTCTGAAGAGCTGCCCTACGGGTAGCGGTCGGCAGGGCTGAAGCCCGCCCTACGGACGGTGAGTCAGCGCACCCAGACGCTGCGGGTGGTCGTCGGCGACCCGCACTTCTCGAACCAGTCGATGCCCTCGCTCACCAGGTCGAACTTGAGGGCGTAGCGGCCGGGCGTCTCGGGCAGCGGCACGTCGATGGCGATGTCGGCGCTGCCGCCGGCCGGGATGTCGCCGGGCAGCCAGGCGCGGGCGTGGTCGCGGTTCAGCATCGCGCCGTCCTGGGCCATGAGCTGCGCGCCGAGGCGGACCAGGCGGCGGCCGTAGCTGGCCTGGGCGCGGAACGGTCGCTGCGAGTGGTTGCGCACCCGGGTCTTGACGGCGATCGACTGGCCGGCCCGGCCGATGAGCGGCACCCCGGGCAGCAGCGTGCGGACGTCGATCTCGGCGCGCGGCGTGGCGCCGGGGATGGCGTTGCCCAGTCCCGAGTGGTCCCACACCTCGTACTTGATGCGCTCGAAGTCGGGCGTCCCCGGGGCGAAGCGGCGCGAGAACGAGTCCTCGGGGTGGTCGGTGATCTCCCACGACAGCCGATCGACGCCGAACTCCACCGCCAGCCGCCTCGCCTGCTCCATCTCCTCGTCCGAGTCGTTCCACGTGAAGAGGATGTAGCGCCAGTTCAGCTGCGGGACGTCGCGGCCGTGCCTGGCCTTCTCGTCGGCCATCGCCCGCAGGTTGGCGGTGGCCAGGTCGAACTTGCCGCGCTGGCGGTACTTCTCGTAGACCGCCTGCGAGGCGCCGTCGATCGAGAAGGTGACCTCGTCGATGCCCGAGTGCACCAGCCGCCGCGCCTTCTCTTCGGTGAGGGCGCCGCCGTTGGTGCTCGTGTACAGGTAGATGTGCGGGAACTTCGTCTTGATGTACTCGCACATCTCGACGGCGCGCTTGTGCAGGAAGGCCTCGCCGTAGTTGAAGAAGTCGACGCGCACCAGCGTCGGCCCGGCCTCGTCGATCACCCGCGTGAACAGGTCGAAGTCGAGCATACCGGCCTGGCGGGTGCGGGTGATGCCGGTTTCCGGGGCGCAGCAGGCCTGGAAGCACGAGATGTTGCAGGCCGCCGTGCACTCCACGTAGAGCCGGCTGGGCAGCGGCGCGACGTTCAGGTCGCGCACCGGGGGCGCCTCGCCCGACTCGAGCGGCAGCTTGAGCGGGCAGTCGCCGCAGAACGTCGAGCCGCCGGCGTTCAGGTCCTGGCGCAGCGTCGAGGCGGTCGGCCCGCGCCACACTCCAGCCAGGCTGACGACGCGGCTGTCGCCGAGGATGCGCTTGCCGTAGGGGTCGGAACAGCCGCAGGAGACGCGGCCGTCGCAGAGCAGGACGGCCGTGGACCACGGCCACGAACAGGTGAAGCGTTCGGCCTGGTAGTTCAGTGACATGTCGGCGGGATCACGGCTCCGGACTGGACAGCTTCTTCATCACCCGTTCGAGGCGGCCGTTCTCGTAGGTGGTGTAGCACAGCGCCAGCGCCTCGGCGAGGTACTGGCGCGATTCGTCGTCGGTGAGCTGGCCGAGCACGTGCTGCACCTCGCGCACCGTGTGCTCGTAGGAGTAGTCCTCGGGGTCGTCCCAGCAGGTCTTGAACAGCGCTTCGAGCACCGACTGCAGGTCGCCGTCGAGGTCGATGGCCACGCCCTTGGACGTCGTGATCGTCCGCATCGGTCTCAGGCTCCGAAGCTGGCCAGAGCCGCCGCCTCGTCGGCGTGCAGCGCCAGGAAGTTGTGGGCGCCGGTCATGGTCAGCATGGTCTCGACCCGCTTCTGGACGCCCGAGAGCTTCAAGGCGCCGCCCTTGCCGGTGGCCTGACGGTAGAGGTCCATCAGGCAGCCGATGGTCGCGCTGTCCACGTAGGTGACCTTGGTGAAGTCGAGCAGCACCTTGCGGTCGCCGGCGTCGAGCAGGCCGGTGACCGCGCCGGCGAAGTCGGCGAGCAGGGGATACATGAGGCGCGCCTCGTCGAGCCGCACGATGGCCACGTCCTTGTTCCGGTCGATGCTGAAGTTCATCCTGCTACTCCGCTCCGGCGGGGATCGTCGCCGCCCGCTGCCCGCGCCGCCACGGCGCGGTTGTCGTCGTCACGAATGCGGCTGATCTGCCGCGCCAGTTCGGTGCGGCCGCGGTTGATCCGCGACTTCACCGTGCCCTCGGGCAAGCCGAGCCTGTCGGCGATCTCCTGGTAGGTCAGCTCCTGCAGGTCGCGCATGGTGACCGCCTGGCGCAGCGTCGGCGCCAGCTCGCGCATCGCCCGCTGCAGCAGCTGGCGGCGGTCGACCTGCTCGAGCGCCGCCAGCGGGCTCGGCGTCGGCGACGCCGGCGCCAGGTTGCCGGGGTCGACGTCGCGGTCGATCGTCTCGCGCTCCTTGCGGACGCTGCGGTAGTGGTCGATGCACAGGTTGCGCGACACGCTGACCAGCCAGGTCTGGAAGTTGGCGCGGCGGTCGAAGGTGTCGAGCGACTTGAAGATCTTGACGAAGACGTCCTGGGTCAGATCCTCGGCCAGGTCGTGGCGCCCGGTGAACTTGTAGGCGATGTTGAAGACCTTGCGCCAGTGCTGGCGGACGATCGCCTCCCAGGCCGCCTGGTCGCCGGCCAGACAGCGCTGGATCAGCGTATCGATGGCGTCGGGCTGGGCCGACGAGGCGTCTGAGGACATGGACGGATCGTGCGGCGAGCCGCGGCTCAGAATACCACGGCCCCTCGGCCGCACCGGGCGGCCGCGGTCGCTCCCGACGGCGCCTTCACGGTATCATCGCGGGTCGTGTCTGTCGTGTCCGACGCCTTCCTGCAGCACGCGCCCGACGGCTTCCGGCTCGAGCGGGTGGCCGCCGCGGACGTGGCGGCGGCACTCGGCACGCCGTGCTACGTCTACAGCGCCGGCGCGATCCGCGCCGCCTACCGCCGCCTCGACGACGCCTTCGGTGCGCGCGCGCACGCCATCCACTACGCGCTCAAGGCCAACTCGACGCTGGCCGTCGTGCGCCTGATGCGCGCGCTCGGCAGCCGCGTCGACGCCAACTCGATCGGCGAGGTGGAGGTGGCGCTGCGTTGCGGGTTCGCGCCGCGCGACATCGTCTTCACCGGCGTCGGCAAGTCGGCGATCGAACTGGCCCGGGCCGTCACTCTCGACGTCCACGCCATCAACGTCGAGTCGCCGGGTGAGCTGGAACGCCTGAACGCCATCGCGCTGACGCACGGTGCCAGGGTCCGCGTGGCGCTGCGCGTCAACCCCGACATCGACGCCCGGAGCCACCCGCACATCTCGACCGGACTGCGCGACAACAAGTTCGGCGTGCCGATCGCGCTCGCCCGGACGCTCTTCGCCGACATGGCGGCGCGCCCCGGCCTGGTCCCGGTCGGCATCCACGTCCACATCGGCTCGCAGATCACCACGCTCGACCCGCTCGTCCGCGCCGCCGAGGCGGTCACCGCCCTCGGCCGTGAACTGCTGGCCGACGGCGTGCCGCTCGAGCAGCTCGACTTCGGTGGCGGCCTCGGCATCTCCTACGACGGCAGCCCGGTGCCGGATGGCGGCGACTACGTCCGGGCGCTGGTCGCCGCCGCCGGCGACTCGCCGCTGGCGCTGGCCATCGAGCCCGGCCGCTCGATCGTCGGACCGGCCGGCGTGCTGGTGACCACGGTGGTGGACGTGAAGCAGCTGGCCGGCGGGCGCCGCTTCGTCGTCCTCGACGCCGGGATGACCGAACTGATGCGGCCGGCGCTCTACGGGGCGTTCCACCGCATCGAGCCGGTGCGGCCGCGGCCCGGCGCGGCGCTGCCGAGCGACGTCGTCGGGCCAATCTGCGAGAGCACCGACCGCTTCGCCCGCGATCTGCCGCTGCCGCCGCTCGAGGTCGGCGATCTCGTGGTCGTGCGCGATGTCGGCGCCTACGGCGCCGTCCTCGGCTCGACCTACCTGCGCCGCCCGCTGCCGCCCGAAGCCCTCGTCGACGGCGACCAGTGGTCGACGATCCGCCGCCGGCAGTCGCTCGACGAGCTGCTGCAGCTGGAGGTGTGACCGTGTCCGCCGGGTGCCTCGTCGCTTTCGAAGGGCTCGATCAGAGCGGCAAGCAGACGCAAGCCGAGTGGCTGGCCGCGGCGCTGCGCGCCGCCGGCCGCGGCGTGCAGACCCTGTCGTTTCCCGAGTACCAGACCTCGATCGGCGCCGAGATCGCCGCCGCGCTCCAGGGCCGGCGCCCCTACGGGCCCGACGTGCTGCAGCTGCTCTACATCGCCAACCGCTACGAGTTCGCGCCGCGCATCCGTGCCTGGCTGGCCGAGGGCCAGGTGGTGGTGGCGGACCGCTATGCGGCGTCCAGCCTGGCCTACGGCGAGGCGCAGGGTCTCGATGTCGCCTGGCTCGCCGAGACGCAGCGGCTGCTGCCGCCGGCGGCGCTCACGGTGCTGCTCGACATCACCCCTGAGACCTCGTTGTCGCGCAAGCGCGCTGCCCGCGATCGCTTCGAGCGCGACCTGCCGCTGCTCGGCCGGGTCCGGGACAGCTATCGCCGCCAGGCGCAGGCCGACGGCTGGTGGGTGATCGACGGCACGCTGGCCGCCGACGCCGTGCGCGCCGAGGTCACCGCGGCGGTTCGCGAACGGCTCGCGCTGCCGTGACCGCCACGATGGCGGCGGCACCGGCCGCGGCCAGCAGGTCGGCGCACGCGGCGACCGTGGCGCCGGTGGTCAGGACGTCGTCGGCGATGGCGACGCGACGGCCGCGAACCTGCGCGGCCCGCCGGGTGAGGGCGAAGGCGCCGTCGAGGTTGGCGCGACGGGCGTGGCCCGACAGGCCCACCTGCGGGGCCGTGTGGCGGACCCGCTGCAGCGCCGGGCACAGCGGCGGACCCAGACCGCGCGCCAGCAGGCGCGCCTGGTTGAAGCCGCGCTCCCGCTCGCGCCGCGGGTGCAGCGGCACCGGGACGACCAGCTCGACGGACGACTCCAGATCGACGAGCGCCTGCCACATGAGATGGGCCAGCGGCGGCGCCACCGAGGGGCGACGGCCGTACTTGAGCGCGTGCACCACCTCGGCCAGGCGCCCGTCGTAGGCCCCGACGGCGCGGGCCTGGCCGGCCGCCCCGAGGACGATCGGGCACGCCGGGCAGCGGCCCTCCGGCGCGGCCCGCCGGCTCGGCAGGGGCTGGCCGCAGATGCGGCACCACGGCGGGCTGAAGCGGGCCACGCCGCGCCAGCAGCGGGAACAGATCGCGCCGTCGAGCGGGCGGGACAGGACCTCGCCGCACACGCCGCAGACCGGGGCCAGCAGCACCGAGAGCGCGGCGTCGGCCAGCGCCCTCAGCATGACCTGCCCGCCTCCGCCCGTCGGGCTTCGGCGAGGTCAGGCGGCGGGGGAGGGGGTGGGCTCGGGCAGCGCCACCGAGCGGGCGTTGCCCCACAGCCGCTCGAGGCCGTAGAACATCCGGGCGTTGGGCGCGAAGACATGCACGACGAAGTCGAAGTAATCGAGCAGCACCCACTCGCCGCGTTCGTAGCCCTCGACGTGGCTGGGGCGCAGCTTGCGCGCCTTGAGCTTCTGCTCCACGGCGTCGGCGATGGCCTGCACCTGCCGGCGGTTCTGGCCGGTGCAGACGATGAAGTAATCGGTGAAGGCCTCGGCCTCGCGCAGGTCGAGCGCCAGCACGTCCTCGGCCTTCTTCTCTCGGACCGCGTCGATGGCGGTGACGATCGCCGCCGGGAGTCGCGATCGTCTGGTGCTGCGTCCACTGCTCGTTGTCGCCATGCAACCTGCCTACCACTGACTCTTGCCCGCCGAAGGCTGGGCCGAACAACACTGCCGCTGCCGAGCCGAAGCCACCACTATTGCCCAAGCGGCGGAGGCTTGGCAGCGTAGAGCGCGTGGCGTCGAATGTACTGCTCCACCCGCGGCGGCACCAAGCCGGCCAGCGAGTAGCCCTGCGCCGCCCGGCCGCGGATCGCCGTCGACGACACGTCGGGCGTCGTCGCTTCGAGCAGGATGACCGCCGTGCCCGGCGCCGCGTCCACCGCGTCCACCGGCCGCAGGCGTCCGAGCAGCGCGGGGGTGCGGGCCTTCATCGTTTCGAGCGGCATGCCGGGACGGGTCACGACCACGAAGTGCGCCAGGTCGAGCACCGCCGGATAGCGCGACCAGGTGGCGATGTCTGCAAAGGCGTCGGCACCGAGGATGAAGAAGACCTGCGACGCCGCCAGGCCGCCCGTGTGGGCCGCCTGCAGCGTGTCGTAGGTGAAGGACGGGCCCGGGCGGGCGATCTCGACGTCCGACACCGTCCACCCCGGTTCCTCCAGCGCGGCGACGGCGGCCATGGCGAAGCGGTGCGCGGCCGAGGCCCGCGGACCGACGTCGCGATGCGGCGGAACGTGGGCCGGAACCAGGCGTAGTTCGTCCAGGGCCAGCGCCGCCCGCGCCGCCCGTCCGGCGGCGACATGGCCGTCGTGGATCGGGTCGAAGGTGCCGCCGAGGATGCCGAGTCGAGGCGTCATCAGCGGGCGTCGCCGGCGTCGTCCTCGGCGGCCAGCACCAACGCCGCCTGGCGCGCCGCGGCGACGTGCGGCCAGGCCGCCTCGAGCAGCGCGGCCACGCCGCTGCCGGTGGCGGCCGAAATCGGCAGGCAGGGCAGGGCGAGCGCCGCTGCCCGCGCCTGCAGCGCGGCCAGCCGGCCGGGATCGTCCAGGGCGTCGATCTTGTTGGCGGCGACCAGCTGCGGCTTGTCGAGCAGGGCCGGGTCGAACAGCCCCAGCTCGCGGCGCACGGTGTCGAGATCCTCGACCGGGTCGCGGCCCGACGCCCCCGAGACGTCGACGACGTGGATGAGCACCGCGGTGCGTTCGACGTGACGCAGGAACTGGTGGCCGAGGCCGTGGCCCGAGTGGGCGCCTTCGATGAGGCCGGGCACGTCGGCGACGACGAAGGTGCGGTCGTCGCTGAGCTGCACGACGCCGAGGTTGGGGGTCAGGGTCGTGAACGGGTAGTCGGCGATCTTCGGCTTGGCGGCACTCGAGCGCGCGATGAGCGTGGACTTGCCGGCGTTGGGAAATCCCACCAGACCGACGTCGGCGAGCAGCTTCAGCTGCAGCTTCAGCCGCTTCTCTTCGCCGGGCTCGCCCGGCTGCACCTTGCGCGGCGCGCGGTTGGTGGCGCTCACGAAGCGGGCGTTGCCCAGGCCGCCGCGGCCACCCTTGGCGACCAGGACGCGCTGGCCCGGCGTGGTCAGGTCGGCGAGCGGCAGCCAGGTGCCCGGGGCGTCGGGATCGGCGACCAGGACGGCGGTGCCCGGCGGCACCGGCACCTCGAGGTCGCGTCCGGCCGCGCCGGTCTTCAGCGCGCCCTGGCCGCCGCGGCCGCGCTCGGCGCGGTGCTCGGGGGTGTAGCGGAAGTGGAGGAGCGTGTTGCGGTGGGGATCGGCGACCAGGTAGACCGAGCCGCCGGCGCCGCCGTCGCCGCCATCGGGGCCGCCGCGCGGCACGAACTTCTCGCGGCGGAAGCTGAGGCAGCCGGCGCCGCCGTGCCCCGACTCGACGACGATCTCGACATCGTCAACAAACATAGCGGCTAGCGGCTAGGGGCTAGCGGCTAGACCGATCACGGCGCGATCAGCTCTCGTGGGGCAGGACGCTGATGAAGCGGCCGCGCGAGCCGTGATCCTCGAACTTGACCGTGCCGGGGATCTTCGCAAACAGCGTGTCGTCCTTGCCGATGCCGACGTTGAGGCCGGCGTTGAACTTCCGCCCGCGCTGCCGCACCAGGATCGACCCGCCGGTGACGACGTTGCCGTCGAAGCGCTTCACGCCCAGCCGCTGCGAGTGGCTGTCGCGCCCGTTGCGGGAACTGCCTTGTCCTTTTTTCGTTGCCATGACGTGTGGTCCCGGCCGCGCGCCGCGGCCCTGCGGTCGCGCTTAGGCGACGATCTCGGTGATGCGCACCCGGGTGAGCGCGCTGCGGTGGCCGGCAGTGCGCCGGTACTGCTTGCGCCGCTTCTTCTTGAACACCCGCACCTTGGCGCCGCGATGCGCCTCGACGACGACACCGACCACCTTGGCGCCGGCGACGGTGGGGGTGCCGGCGAGGACGTCGCCGCCGTCCGTGCCGACCAGCAGCACCTGCTCGATGGTCACCGACTGCCCGGCCTCGCCGGTGCCGTCGAGTTCGATCTCGCTGCCGGGCTCGACGCGGTACTGATGGCCCTGGGCCTGAATCACTGCAAACACGGGAACTCTCCGTGGAGTGGCCGGCACCCCGCCCGTCATCGGACCCCGCCCCCGTGGGCGGTCTCAAGGCCCGGCCAGAACCATCAAGGCTACCACAGGGCAGGGACCGGGGACCAGGGACCGGTCCCTACTGAAGCAGGGTTCTACTCCCCCGTACTTTCTGGGCGCTCAGGGTGTTCAGGAAGCTCGGCAGCAGCCGGTCCATCAGCTCGAAGAACGACGACAGCGCCGGCGTGCTCTGGTTGGCGTTGTAGAGCACTTCCTCGCGGAACGCCTCGGAATGCAGGGTCTCGCCGGTCCGGCCGTCGATGAAGACGAAGTTCGGCCGCAGCACGAAGCCCTTGCGTTCCATGTAGGTGCGTTCCGGCTCGACCCGCCGCCGGCCCAGGGAGTCGAAGGTCTCGCGCTCGCGCTGGACGAAGCCGCTGCGCGACTGCGGCCGGAAGAGCACGGTGCCGGTGACGATGAGCGGCTGCTGGAATTCCTCGCCGATCTTCTTCCAGTACTCGGTGTCGGCGAAGACCTTCTCGGCGGCGGCGAACTGCGCCTCGTCGGGGACCGCGGCCTCGGCCGGCTGCGGCGGCTGCGTGCCGTTGCCGTTGGCGGCCGGCTCCGGCTCCAGGCCGGCGACATCGGCCAGGTCGAGGGCATCGGCGTCGATCACCCTGAGCTGGCCCTTGTTGCGCAGCTGGCTGCGCAGCAGCCGGACGGTCTCGAGGTTGCCGTCGACGTCGTTGGAGCCGGCGGTGAGGAAGCCGGCGACGAACACCCTCGAGAACGGACGCACGTCCAGCTTCGGCTGGATCGGCGTCTCGATCGGCACCTCGTGATACGTCGTGCTGCAGCCGGCGACCAGTGCCGAGAGGAACAGGCTAGCGACCGTCAGTGCGCCCCGTGCGGTCATTGATTTCCTTGAAGAGCTCGAAGTTCTGTTTGATGAGGGCGTTGGTCGGATCGAGCCGCAGCGCCTTCTCGTAGGCCTCGCGTGCCTTGACGAGCTCGCCCTGCTGTTCGTGGGCGATGGCGAGGTTGTTGAAGGCCTGGGCGTAGGTGGGATCGATCTCGGTGGCCCGTTGCCACCGGAAGATCGCTTCCCGCCACAGCCCGCGCTGGGCCACGGCGATGCCGAACTCCACCTGCTTGCGAGCATCACCGCGCGCGTCGGCGTAGGCGGGCGCTGCAGTGAGCGCCGACAACACGGTGATGACGACCAGTCGCTGAATCATGGGCGGGGCCGTAAGGCCACTATAGCCCCGGGGCAGGCCCCGGGCAAGCCGCGTCGGCGGCCCCGCGGCGCCGCCGCCGGCCGCGTATAATCGAGCTGCCGAGGTCACGGCCCCGCCTGCTGCGGGCGTCGATTCTGCGCGTGCCGGCGCCCGCCGGAGTTCGTGATGACCGACCTCGATGCCGTCGTCCTCGCCGTCCTCGGCTATTCGCGGCGCCGCCTGCTCGGCGCGCTGGTGCGCCACTGGTTGGCCCGGCCGATTCCCGATACCGACGAGTTGCCGCCGCCGCGGCCCGACGAGGCGTTCGTGGCCTGGGCCGCCCGGTGTGCCTGCGGCGCCGCCGCCGACGCCGCCCTGGCGCGCGCCCGTGAGGTGGCCTGGCGGGCGCTCGACGCGGGCCGGACGACCGGCCAGGAGCCGCTGTCGCTGGCGGACGGCAACTACCCGGCGGCGCTCAAGGCCATCCCCGATCCGCCGCCGGTGCTGTGGGTCCGCGGCCAGCCCTCCGCGCTGGCCGCGACGCGGCTGGTCGCAGTGGTCGGGGCCCGCGCCGCCACCCGGCCGGGCCTGGAGGTGGCCGCTGCGCTGGCCAGCGGGCTGGCGACGGCCGGCGTGGTCGTCGTGAGCGGCCTGGCGCGCGGCATCGACACGGCGGCGCACCGCGCCGCCCTCGAAGCCGGCGGCACCGGCGTGGCCGTGCTGGGCTCCGGACTCGACCGGCCGTACCCCGCCGAACACGCGCCGCTCGCCGACGCGCTGACCGGGCGCGGCGCGCTGGTGAGCGAGTGTCTGCCCGGCACGCCGCCGCTGGCGCACCATTTTCCCTTGCGCAACCGCATCATCAGCGGCCTGGCCGCCGCCACCGTCGTGGTGGAGGCCTCGGAGAAGAGCGGCTCGCTCATCACGGCGGCCACGGCCCTCGACCAGGGGCGCGAGGTCATGGCCGTGCCGGGGCCGGTCGGCCCCGGCCGCCACCGCGGCGCGCACGCGCTGCTGCGCGACGGGGCGACGCTGGTCGAGCGTGCCGAGGACGTGCTCATCGCCCTGGGGTGGGCCGCGCCCACCGCGCCGTCCGGTTCGCTGCCGGCCGCCCTCGACCCCGCCGTGGCTGCCGAATTGGGGCTGGATCCGGGCACCGAGGACTTCGGACCCGACCAGGTGGCGGCCGCCACCGGCTGGCCGCTGGCCCAGGTCGGTGCCAGGCTCGGGGTCCTGGAGATTTCCGGACGGATTTCCCGCCTTCCCGGCGGCCGCTACATGGGATCGAGGAACCGCGTGCTAACGTAGGCGGTTCTGGAGTCGCCCGGAGAACATGCCGAAGCCCCTGGTCATCGTCGAGTCGCCCGCCAAGGCCCGCACCCTGTCGCGGTTCCTGGGCGCCGACTACCGCGTGGAGGCCAGCTACGGACACATCCGCGACCTGCCCGAGTCGGCCAGCGAGGTGCCGGCGGCGATCAAGGCCAAGCCGTGGGGCCGCCTGGGCGTGGACACCGAGGGCGACTTCACGCCCCACTACGTGGTGCCGGCCGACAAGAAGAAGCACGTCCAGGGGCTGCGCGACGCGGTGAAGGACGCCTCGGAGGTCATCCTCGCCACCGACCCCGACCGTGAGGGCGAATCGATCAGCTGGCATCTGAAGCAGCTGCTCAAGCCCAAGGTGCCGGTGCGCCGCATCGTCTTCCACGAGATCACCGAAGAGGCGATCAAAGGGGCGCTCGACGACGCGCACGAGGACGTCAACGAGAACCTGGTACGCGCCCAGGAGAGCCGCCGCATCCTCGACCGGCTCTACGGCTACACCTTGTCGCCGGTGCTGTGGAAGAAGGTGCAGACCGGGCTGAGCGCCGGCCGCGTCCAGAGCGTCGCCGTGCGGCTCATCGTCGAGCGCGAGGAAGAGCGCCTGGCGTTCGTGAGCGCGAACTTCTGGGACCTCGAGGCCACGGTGCGCAGCGGCGACGGCCGCGAGTTCCCCGCCACCCTGGTCAGGGTCGACGACCGCCGGGTGGCCACCGGCAAGGACTTCGACGCCCGTGGCCAGCTCACCTCGGCCGCGGTCGCGCGGCTCGACGAACCGGCCGCCACGGCGCTGGTGGACGGCCTCAAGCGCGGCATGCCGTGGCGGGTGTCGAGTGTCGACGAGAAACCGGCCACGCAGCGTCCGGCGGCGCCGTTCACCACCTCGACGCTCCAGCAGGAAGCCAACCGCAAGCTCGGCTTCTCCTCCGACCGCACCATGAACGTCGCCCAACGGCTGTTCCAGGGCATCGACATCGGCGGCGGCGACCTGGAAGGCCTCATCTCCTACCACCGCACCGACTCGACCACGCTCAGCGACAAGGCGCTCGGCGAGGCCGGCGCGGCGGTGCGCGAGATGTACGGCCAGGACTACTACCGCGGCCCGCGGCAGTACCAGACCAAGGTGCGCAACGCCCAGGAGGCCCACGAGGCGATCCGGCCGACCGACTTCCGGCGCACGCCGCAGTCGCTCGAGCGGGTGCTCGAGAGCGACGAGCTGAAGCTCTACGAGCTCATCTGGAAGCGCGCCGTGGCCTCGCAGATGGCCGACGCGCAGCTGCTGCGCACCTCGGTCGAGATCGAGAGCCGGACTCCCGAGGGGCGCATGGCGATCTTCGCGGCGAGCGGCAAGGCGATCGAGTTCGCCGGCTACCTGCGCGCCTACGTCGAGGGCAGCGACGACCCGTCGGCCGAGCTGGGCGAACAGGAGACGCTGCTGCCCAAGCTGACGGTCGGCGACGCCGTGCACGCTCCCGACCGGCTCGATCAGGCGCTGTACCTGGCCGCGCTGGCCGCCAAGGGCCACGACACCTCGCCGCCGGCCCGCTTCACCGAAGCGTCGCTGGTCAAGCGGCTCGAGGAAGAGGGCATCGGGCGGCCGTCCACCTACGCGCCCACGGTGGCCACGATCCAGCGGCGCGGCTACGTCACCCGGCAGGGCAAGGCCCTGGTGCCCAGCTTCACGGCCTTCGCCGTGACGCGTCTGCTGCGCGAGCACTTCGCCGACTATGTCGACATCGGCTTCACCGCCGAGATGGAGGAGATCCTCGACGAGATCTCCAACGGCCAGAAGGACTGGCTCGACTTCATCACGTCGTTCTACCGCGGCGACGGCAAGCACACCGGCCTGGAGACCATCGTCGAGCGCAAGGAACAGGCCATCGACTACCCGATGATCGACCTCGGTGAGGACCCCGAGTCGGGCCGGCAGGTCCGGGTGCGCATCGGCCGCTACGGCCCGTTCCTGCAACTCGGCGAGTCGGGCGACGACGCGCCGCGGGCGTCGATTCCCGAGGAGATCGGCCCGGCCGACCTCACGCTCGACGAGGCGCTCAAGCTGCTCCGGGCCAAGGCCGAGGGCCCGAAGTCGCTCGGCGCCGATCCGAAGAGCGGCCTGCCGGTGTATGTGATGCACGGCCGCTTCGGCCCCTACGTGCAGCTCGGCGAGAACCCCGAGAAGGGCAGCAAGGAGAAGCCGAAGCGGGCCTCGCTCGAGCGCGGCATGTCCGAGGACGGCGTGACGCTGGCCGAGGCGCTGCGGCTGCTGTCGCTGCCGCGCGAGCTCGGCGTCGCCGACACCGGCGAGGCGATCCTCGCCAACCGCGGCCGGTTCGGGCCCTACGTGCAGCAGGGCAGCGAGTTCCGCTCGCTCGAAGCCGACGACGACGTCTACACGGTGTCGCTCGAGCGGGCCAGGGAGTTGCTGGCCAAGCCGAAGGGCCAGCGTCGGCAACGCGCCGCGGCGACGGAACTGCGGGCACTCGGCGCCCATCCCACCGGCGGCGCGCCGGTGCGCATCCTCGACGGGCGCTATGGGCCGTACGTCACCGACGGCACGACCAACGCGTCGTTGCCGAAAGGGACGGCGCCCGAGGCCGTGACGATGGCGCAGGCCGTCGAGCTGCTCGCCGCGCGGGCTGCCAGCGCGCCGGCCGGCCGGCGTCGAGGCGCGGCTCGCGGTCGCGCCGCCAAAGCGCCCGCGGGCGCCGCCAAGACCGGCGCCAAGCGTCCGCGGAAGACGTAGGGGCGTCGCGGCCCCGGGAGGTGCCCATGCGCAGGCTCGTCGCCGTCGCCCTGCTGGCCGTCGCCGCCTCTCCCCGGGTCCAGGCCCAGGAGCGCTACCTGGTCCTGGCCACGACACGCACGTCGACCATGCAGCAGGAACTGAACGACGCCTCCGATCGCGGGTTCCGCGTCGTCGGTGCCAGCCGGACCGACGGGGCCGAAGTCCTGGTCGTGCTCGAACGCGCCAGCGGCGACTTCGACTATCACCTCATCGCCACGCAGCGTACCGGGACCCTGCAGCGCGAGATCACCGCTGCCGCCGAGCGCGGCTACCGGGTGGTGCCGCAGGCGGTGACCACCAAGCGCAACGCTGGACTGTTCGGCCTGGCCGATGCCAACGATCGCAGCGAGGGTGAGCTGCTCGTGATCATGGAGAAGGGGCCCGGGACGCCGCCGGGGCTCGCGTATCACGTCGTCGCCACCAGCCGGACATCGACGTTCCAGAAGGAGATGAGCGAAGCGGTCGAGCGCGGCTACACGCTCGTGGCGCTGACCAGCCGGGGCGAACACGTCGCGATCTTCGAGCGCGGGCGCTGACGGGAACGCCAGGCGGTCGCCGCGCCGGGCTCAGCCCGGCGGGCGGCGGTTGCGGTACTCGGGGCTGCGCCGCAGCTCGCGCTCGACCTGGTCCTGGGTCCAGTGGTCGCGCATCACCCGGTTGATGTAACCCTCCGCCCCCGGATCGGGATCGCGGTTGAGCACCGCCCGGTAGGCACGGCGGACGATCGCCTCGGCCTCGCGCCGGCTCACCCTGGCGAGATCGGCCTGCACGCGCAGTGACGAGATGGCGTCGTTCCAGCCCTGCAGCTGCAGGTTCGACATGTCCTCGTTGATCCGGGTCGAGCGGCCGCGGAAGTTCGGGTCGCGGTAGACGGTCACCGACGCGTTGCCGACCACCCGGATCGACGAGATCCGATCGTTCAGCCCGTCGGGCATCGAGTCGTACCAGTCCCCGGCTTCGACGCAGAACCACTCGCCGCCGAAGTTGGCGTTCTGGTAGAAGCAGGCCCCGGCGCGCGGCGGGCGCGGCCGGCCCCAGCGCTGGGCGTCGAGCCCGGTGGCGCTGAGTGCCACCAGTCCGAGCCCGACGAACACCCCCCACCGATACGTCCTGACTGCGTCGGCGTTCATGCGGTCCTCCCGGCCCGCCGCCACCCCGGTGTGGCGCGGGTCTGTTCGATCTGTCGGCGCCAGCAGTCGGCGCCTGCACGGGCGCGCGGCCGCGCACTAGAATGCGACGTCCGGCCGATCCGGGCAAGGAGATGCGCCGTGGTCCTGTCGGCAGCCGAGCTCGTGAACCTGCTGCAGCACGAGGTCAAGATCCTGGTGTTCCTGGCTGGCAAAGCCACCGGCGCGGCCCGCGACTATCGCCCGTCGCCCAAGCAGCGCAGCACCACCGAACTGCTGCGCTACCTGTCGATGATGGGCCCGGCGCTGATGACGGTGGCGCGCACCGGGGTGTTCGACGGCGCGGCGTGGTCGGCGGAGGAGCGGGCAGCGGCGGACCTGACCTTCGACGAGGCGGTCGGCGCCATCGCCGCCCAGAGCGGCGCCTACGCCGCCCAGGCTGGCGAGTTGACCGCCGAGTACCTGCGCGCCGAGGTCACCCCGTTCGGCGAACCGATGTCGCGCGGCCGCTTCATCGTGCAGTACGTGTTGTGCGGCTACGCGGCGTATCGCACCCAGTTGTTCCTCTACCTCAAGGTCAGCGGCCATCCTGAGCTCGGCACCACCGAGCTGTGGGACGGTGTCGACCCGCCCGCCAAGGGCTGAGCGGCGACTACTTCACGAGAAACAGGCGATCCTGGCGCCGCAGCGCCCAGCGGACCCGGCCGTCGGCGTCGATGACCACGTCCTCCTCCTGCGCCATCCGCACCCGCTGGCCACCCCATTCGGGCACCGGCGTCGTCGCCTGCAGCTCGATGGAGTACCACATGCTCGGGATGACCACGGCGTCGCCACGGCCCGGGACGCCGTCCTGGTAGTCCCACAGGCCGATGAGCGGCCCGGCGCCGTGCCCGTGCAGGCCGATCGGATGGCTGTACTGCGTGCCGTCGATGCCGGCCGCCTTCATGCGCGTCAGCATGGCGCGCAGGATCCCGTTGCCGGTGCGCCCCGGCCGCAGTTCCTCGAGCGTGAGGTCCTGCATGCGGTTGGCGTTGGCGAGCGCCTGCTGCAGCCCCGCCGGGGCGTCGGTCTCGCCGTCGCGCAACACGTAGGCGAGGTGCTGGGTGTCGGTGTTGAGGCGGGCGACGGTGATGCCGACGTCGCAGTGCAGGACGTCGCCGCGCTCGATGACCGGATCGGCGCCGAGGTCGGCCTCGGCGGCGCCGCGTCGCTGGACGTCGACGCTGGGCTGGAACCAGGTGTCGAGCCCGAGGTCGTTGACCCGCTGCCGCCACCACCACACGAGATCGCTCGTCCGGGTGACGCCCGGGGTGATCGTCCGGGCCGAGAACATCTCCTGGGTCATCGCCCAGACCAGTTCGGTCATCCTGGTGAAGAACGCCGCCTCGTCGGGCAGGCGGACGGCGATGAGATCCAGCGGCAGGGCCTCGGCGTTCTTGAAGCGCGCGGTCCAGCGCTCGCCGAGCGCCGCGCTCATGCCCTGCAGCTCGCCGCTCGACAGCCCGTCGGAGAAGGCGAACACCGTCGATCGGTTGATGCCGATGGCGGCCGGGTTGCGTTCCTCGATGGCCGCCTTCAGCACCTGCCACTGGTCGTCGCCCCACAACTCGGCCTGCTGGCCGCGGCCGACGTCACCGGCGGCGGCCACCGTGGCGCGGCGGGCGTCGAAGAGGCCGCCCTGCGAGGTGCCCCCCAGAGCGATGCGCTCGATGCAGGCGGCGGCCGGCGGCTGCTGCGTCGCCGCGCAGCGATCGAAGAACACGTAGATCGTGCGGCGCCGCGCCGCGAAGGTCTCCGGGGCGACGATGGCCTTGAAGACCGGGTCCTCGTTGTACTCGCGCATCGACACGACCCACATGTCGAGGCCGTGGGCGCGCATCAGTCCGGGCAGGAACGTGTCGAGCCGCGCCTGGAGCCACCGCTGCTGCATCGCGGCCAGCTCGCGCTGGGTGCCGAAAGGTCGTGGGGCCGCCGGCTGGGCCTGGCTCGCCGCGGCGGTGCAGAGGGCGACGAGTATGGTGGCGACAGTCCGACGGAGAGCGGTGAGATGGCGGCGCCTGTTCATGCGCCGCCATCTTAGCGCGGTGCCGCTACTGGACCCGGAAGGGCCCCGGATAGGGCGTCAGATCGAGCGTCTGCAGCGGCCCGGCGAGCATCGGTGCGCTCCAGCCCGTCTCGGTCGTCGAGACGCACGCCGCGGCGGGATCCCCGAGGGCGCGCTGGCGCGGGAACTGCGCCACCGCCGACGGCTCGCCGGCGTAGTACCCGGTCGTGGCCCCCTCCGCGGTCAACTGCAGCAGGCGGAACAGCGGCGCGGGATTGGTGTCGAGGGGCAGGTAGGCCTGCCCGCTGCAGTCGTCGGTGAGATAGAAGGCGTCGAAGGCCATCGGCTGGATGCCGGCGGCGCCGACCGGCGCGAAGAGCCACACGCCGTTGTGCTGCAGCGCGACCATCGACGTGCCGCCGGGCGAGAAGCTCACCAGCGTGCCAAGTGCCTCGCCGTTGGCAGCGAGGACGGTCATCCCGCCAGGTCCTGCCGGCCCTGCCGGCCCCGCGTCGCCCGGCAGCCCCTGCACGCCTTGGAGCCCCTGGGGGCCCTGCGGCCCCGCCGGTCCGGCCACGCCCTGTGGCCCGGATGGCCCCATCGGTCCCATCGGCCCCATCGGCCCGGTCGGACCGGGCGGTCCGGGTACGCCGGCGCCACCGGACGCGCCGGCTGGCGGGCTCACCGTGGCGATGAAGCGCGCCACCGGCCCGCGCCGCTGCACGACGTACAGCCGGTAGTTGCCCGGCGCGACGGCCGGCAGCTCGACGGTGATTTCGTGTCGCGTGAGCGCGGTCACTTTCAGGAACGTGGTCTCGAGCACGACCTGCGCGCCCTTGTCGAAGCCCGCCCCACGGATGACGAGCTTCTTGCCGGCGACGTCGTGCCGGACGCTGGAGACGACGGCGACGTCTGCTGAGACGGGTGTCGCCAACACCGCCTGCAGCGCCACGGCGCAGGCCAACGCGGTTGGGAAGAGTGAATGCCGCATGTCGAAGTCCTCGCGACACCGTGAGGCAAGCCCGGGGCCAGTCCGCCGATTACTGCCGAACTCCTGTCGAGTCAGAGAGTTGGCCGCTCGCCCCGGCCGCCGCCCGTTGCCGCTCCGCCCGCCGACTGCTCCGTTTCAGCACGCGCCGGACAACGATTTCGACACCGCGCCCTCGGCTCGACCGGCCTCCGCCGATAGGGCTGTCGTGGAATCTCCGTGCAACGCGGTCGTACACTGAGAGCGTGATTCACGTCATCGGTGGCGGCCTGGCCGGCTGCGAGGCGGCCTGGCAGGCGGCCCGCCTCGGCGCCCGCGTCACCGTCCACGAGATGCGCCCGGCGCGGGCGACCGCGGTCCACAAGACCGGCGATCTCGCCGAGCTGGTCTGCAGCAACTCGTTTCGCGGCGACAAGCTCGACAATGCCGTCGGCGTCATCAAGGAGGAGATGCGGCGGCTCGACTCGGTGGTGATGGCCGCCGCCGAAGTCGCCCGGGTGCCGGCCGGTGCGGCGCTGGCCGTCGATCGCCAGGTGTTCTCGCGTGAGGTCGCGACGCGCCTGGCGGCGCAGCCACTCATCACGGTGGCCCGCGGCGAGGTCACCGCCGTGCCGCCGCCGGTGTCCGGTGACGTCGTGGTCATCGCCACCGGGCCGCTGACCTCCGACGCCCTGTCGCAGTCCATTCAGGCGTTCGTCGGCGAGACCCACCTGGCCTTCTACGACGCGATCAGCCCGATCGTGCTCGCCGAGTCGATCGACACCACCACGGTCTTCCGGCAATCGCGCTGGGGCCGCAGCCTGCGCGGTGCGCCCCCCGACGCGGGTGCGGACGCGGCTGCACCGGCGCCGGCCGGCCTCGCCTGTGCCGTCGACGACGGTGAGGGCGACTACCTGAACTGTCCGCTGACCAAGGCCGAGTACGACGCCTTCTACGACGCCCTGGTCGCGGCCGAGTCGGCGACGATCCATGACTTCGACGCGGTCACGTTCTTCGAAGGTTGCCTGCCGATCGAGGTGATGGCCCATCGCGGCCGCGACACCCTGCGCTTCGGCCCGATGAAGCCGGTCGGCCTGGAGGATCCGCGCACCGGGCGCCGGCCCTACGCGGCAGTGCAGCTGCGCCAGGACACGCTGGCCGGCGACCACTACAGCCTGGTCGGGTTCCAGACCCAGTTGAAATGGGGCGAGCAGGCGCGGGTGCTGCGCCTCATCCCCGGACTCGGCGCCGCCGAGTTCGTCCGCTACGGCATGGTCCACCGCAACACCTTCATCAACGGTCCCAAGGTGCTGCGGCCGACCTGGCAGACCAGGGAACGTGACGATCTGTTCTTCGCCGGGCAGATCTCCGGCGTCGAAGGCTACGTCGAATCGGCGGCCTCGGGACTGCTGGCCGGCGTGAACGCCGCCCGTCTGGCGCACGGGCGGCCGGCACTGGCGGCGCCGCGGACCACGGCGATCGGAGCCCTGGCCCACTACGCGTCGCACGCCGACCCGCGCCACTACCAGCCGTCGAACATCACCTTCGGCATCATGCCGCCGCTCGACGATCCGCCGCGCGACAAGGCCGTGCGCAAGGCGCGGCTGGCCGAGCGGGCCCTGGCCGATCTGGCCGACTGGGCCGCGACGTGGTGATGAAGGACGCCCTCGCCGGGTTCGTCGACTACCTGACCTACAACCGGCACCTGTCGGCGCACACCGTGCGCGCCTACCGCGGCGACGTCGAGCAGTACCTGGCGTCGGTGGCGGCGGCCCGCGGACGGAAGCGGTCGGCGCTGGCGCCCGCCGATCTCGACGCCGAGTCGGTGCGCGGCTTCGTCGTCGAGCTGAACCGGGCCGGGCACGCGCGGGCCACGGTGGCGCGGATGCTCTCCGGGGTGCGGGCGTTCCTGCGCCACCTCCGCCGCGACGGCTGGATGACCGGCGACCCCTCGGCGGCGGTGGTCGCCCCGCGCCTCGATCGCACCATCCCGCGGCACCTCAGCGAGGCCGACATGCGGCGCCTTCTCGACACGCCCGATCCCGCCACGCCGCTCGGCCGTCGCGATCGCGCGATGCTGGAGCTGTTCTATGCCTCGGGCCTGCGCCTCAGCGAGCTGGTCGGCCTCGACCTCGAGGACGTGCACCTGTCGGCGCGGATGCTGCGCGTTCTCGGCAAGGGGGGCAAGGAGCGGCTGCTGCCCTTCAACCGCGCTGCCGAGAGCGCGTTGAAGGAATGGCTTCCCGATCGCGAGCGGCTGCGCCGGCTGGTCGCCGGGCGCGGCGCGGCCGCGCCGCCACGCGGCGGGCGTCTCGGCGAAGCCCGCGCCACCGGCCGCGGCAGCGCCGAACGAGCCGGTCGCGAGCCGGTGTTCGTCAACGCCCGCGGCAGCCGGCTCACCGGCCGCAGCGTCCACCGCCTGGTCCGGCGCTATGTCGCGCAGTGCAGCCAGCGCAGCGGCATCAGCCCGCACGCGCTCCGCCACTCCTTCGCGACCCACCTGCTGCAGCGCGGTGCCGACCTGCGCGTCATCCAGGAACTGCTCGGGCACGCCCGGCTGAGCACCACCGAGCGCTACACCCACGTCGACGCCGCGCGGCTCATGGACGTCTACAAACGCGCCCATCCCCGCGCCAGGACGACACCTAGCCGCTGATCACGCGACGTCGCTGGCCGGCTGCATGCGACGGCGCGGCAGCTCGATGTTGAGCGTCTTGATCTTGTAGTTCATCACCCGCGGGCTGATCGACAGCAGCTCGGCGGCGTCCTTCTGGACCCAGTTGGCCATCCGCAGCGCCTCGACGAGCGCCTGCCGTTCGATCTGCTCCAGCGGCACGCCGCTCGGCGGGATGCGCACGACCGAGGTCGGCTCCTTGCTGCCCGGCGTCTGGGCGGTGTCGCCCAGGCGCAGGTCGTCGGTGGAGATCTGATGTCCTTCGGCGAGCAGCGCCGCCCGCTCGATGGCGTTCTCGAGCTCGCGGATGTTGCCCGGCCAGTTGTAGCGGGCCAGCATCTTCTGGGCGTCGGGCGTGACGCCGTCGACCTTCTTCTTCAGCTCCTGGGAGAAGCGGCGCAGGAAGTGCATGGCCAGCGGCAGGATGTCCTCCTTGCGTTCGCGCAGCGGCGGCGTCTCGATGGTGACGACGTTGAGGCGATAGTAGAGGTCCTCGCGGAACTGCCCGGCGGCGACCATCGCCGGCAGGTCGCGGTTGGTGGCGGCGATGAGCCGCACGTCCACCTTCAGGGTCCGGGTGCCGCCGAGGCGTTCGAACTCGTGCTCCTGGAGCACGCGGAGGATCTTGGCCTGCGTGCTCGGGCTCATGTCGCCGATCTCGTCGAGGAACAGCGACCCGCCGTCGGCCTGCTCGAAGCGGCCGATGCGCTGGCGGTCGGCGCCGGTGAAGGCCCCTTTCTCGTGGCCGAACAGCTCCGACTCGAGCAGGTTCTCCTGCAGGGCCGCGCAGTTCACCTTGACGAAGTTGCGGGCGGCGCGCAGCGAGTTGTGGTGGATGGCGCCGGCGATGAGCTCCTTGCCGGTGCCGGTCTCGCCGCGGATGAGCACCGTCGAGTTGCTCTTGGCGACCTTGCGGACCACGCCGAGGACGCGCTGCAGCGAGTCGCTGGCGCCGATGATCTTGTCGAAGTCGTAGTTTTCCTGCTGCTCGTGGCGGAGGTAGTCGAGCTCGTGGCGCAGCCGCTTCAGCTCCAGCGCCTTCTCGATCTTGACCTCCATCTCCTCGATCTCGAACGGCTTCTGGACGTAGTCGAAGGCGCCGTTCTTCATCGCTTCGACGGCGGTCGACACCGAGCCGAAGGCGGTCATCAGGATGACCGACGAGGTCGGGTGGGTGGTGCGGGTGGTGCGCAGCACGTCGAGCCCGTCGGAACCGCCCATGCGCAGGTCGCTGACCACGATGTCGAAGTAGCCGTTGTGCAGCCGCTCGATGGCGGCGTTGCCGTTGGGCGCCTCTTCCACCTCGTGCCCGGCCGTGCGCAGGGCCAGGGCCAGCCCGCGCCGCAGCGCGTCGTGATCGTCGGCGACCAGAATGCGACTCATTGCGATCCGCTCCCTACCACACCCGCGCATCGCCCCGTTCGGGCAGCGAGACGCGGAACGTCGTGCCGGCCCCTGGCCGGCTCGTCAGGTCGATGCGCCCGTCGTGGGCGTCGACGATCTTGCGCACGATGGCCAGGCCCAGGCCCGATCCCTGCGGCTTGGTCGTGAAGAACGCGCTGAAGATCTTGTCGGTCAGTTCGGGCGGCACGCCCGGACCGGTGTCGTGCACCTCGACGACGAGCGTCGGCACCGGGTGCATGCCGTCCTGGGCCAGCGCGCCGTCCTCCTCGCGGACGACCTCCCGCGCCGTGACGGTGACCCGGCCGGCGCCGTCGAGCGCCTCGTAGGCGTTGATGAGCAGGTTGGCGAACACCTGGACGAGCTGGGTGCGGTCGGCGTCGACCATCGGCAGGCCGGCGGCGATGTCGAGCACGACGTCGACCCCGCGGCGCTTGCCCTTGCTGTCGGCGTGGGTGACCGCCGCCTGGAGCGCGGCTTCGACCGCGGTCCGCTCGAACTGGAGGCGCACCGGCCGGACGAAGTCGAGAATCTCCTGGACGATGGCGTTGGCCATCTTGGCTTCGTTGATGATGTCGCCGACGAGCGCGGTGGCCTGGGGGTTGTCGCGCAGCTGCCGGCGCAGCAACCCGGCCATCACCTCGATGCCGGCCAGCGGGTTCTTGATCTCGTGGGCGACCGCCGCCGCCATCTCGCCCAGCGCCGCCAGCCGATCGCGCAGCCGCTCGCGTTCCTCGAGCTGCTCGACGCGGGTGAGATCCTTGAAGAACATCGCCGCGCCGATGGTCGTGCCCTCGCTGTTGCGGATGAGCGACAGCGTGTAACCGAGCACCTTGTCGCCCGGGGTCAGGCGCAGCTCGGCGCGATTGGGCAGGAAGGCCAGCTCGTAGGCGCCGGCCAGCACGCGGACGATGCCCGGATGGGCGTGGAACACCTCGGCGAACGGCCGGCCGAGGTAGCCCTCCCCGGCGGGCAGACCGAAGATTCGGCACGCCTCGTCGTTGATGAGCACCAGCTCGCCGGCGCGATCGATGGCCAGCACGCCGTTGCGCATGTGGGCGACGAGGTGGCGGAAGAAGGCGTCGTCGACGAAGTGCGCGGCGGCAATCGGCGCCCGGTGCGCCAGGCGCGGTCGGGTGCCGGGCATGGCGGCTTTTGCCGGTCGGCGGGGGGCCACTTTGGGTGCGGACATGACTCGACTTGGCGGCGACATACGCAACTGTCGTGCCTGTCATCGTCCTGACGAGCTCGTGCCCGCTGGGCGCGAGGATTCGTGCAGTTTCGCCGCGCGGCGCGCGCCGAACTTACGTTTTCGGGGGGCGCGATGTCGAAACTGTGACGACGCCGACCGGATGGCTGACGAAAGTTGCCAGCCGGGGTGACGCGCCGGCGTTCATGCCGGGAGGGACGCCTTCATCTCCTCGGCCTCGGCCTGGAGCATCTCCCACTGGCCGAGAAGCTCCCCGACCTCCCACATGAGCGTCTGGTGCCGGTCGAGCGCCTGCTTGGCGGCGCCGCGGTCGTCGTAGAACCCCGGGGCCGCCATGGCGGCCTCGGCCGACTTCACCGCCGCCTCGCGCTCGGCGATGCGCGCCTCGAGATCGGCGATGCGCCGGCCCAGGGCCTGATAGGCGCGCTCCCGCTTCTTGCGGTCGGCGGCCTCCCGCTTGCGCGCGTCGTGCTCGGCGGCCTTGTCCACCGGCGTGGCAGCGGCCCGCGGCTCGGGCCGGGGACGTCCTCCAGCGACGGGTCTGACGGGCGGCGGCGAGGCCGGCGGTGCCGCCGGGGCGCCGGTCTGTCCCTTGCGCCAGAGGAACTCGGCGTAGGTCCCGGGGTAGAGCTCCGCCCGGCCGCCGCCGACCTCCACCACCTTGGTCGCCAGCCGCTCCACGAAGTAGCGATCGTGCGAGACGAACACCAGCGTGCCGCCGTAGTCCTCCAGCGCGTCGAGCAGCACGTCCTTCGAGTCGAGATCGAGGTGGTTGGTGGGCTCGTCGAGGACCAGGGTGTTCGACGGCACGAGCAGCATGCGGGCCACCGCCAGGCGGGTGCGCTCGCCGCCCGACAGCACGCCGGCCTTCTTGTAGACGTCGTCGCCGGCGAAGAGGAAGCCGCCGAGGATGTTGCGGATCGCCGGCACCATGTGCATCGGCGATCCCGCCGAGAGCGTCTCGTAGACGGTCAGCGCCGGGTCGAGGCGGGTCGCCTCGTCCTGGGCGAAGTACTGCATCACCACCTGATGGCCCTCGGCCCGCGTGCCGGCATCCGGGGGCTCGACCCCGGCCAGCATGCGCATCAGCGTCGACTTGCCGGCGCCGTTGGGGCCGACCAGCGCCACGCGGTCGCCGCGCTCGACGAGCAGGTCGACGCCGTCGAGCACCCGCTTGGCGCCGTAGACCTTGGTGAGCCCCTTCAGCTCCAGCACCATGCGGCCGCTCTTGACGGCGGCCGGGAACTGGAAGTGGATGCGCTTGCGCTCCGGCGGCACCTCGATGCGCGTGATCTTCTCGAGCATCTTGATCCGGCTCTGCACCTGCGCCGCCTTGGTCGCCTGGTAGCGGAAGCGGTCGACGAACTGCTGGACGCGGTCGATCTCCTCGTCCTGCCGCCGCTTGGCCTCGCGCAGCCGCTCGACGCGCTCGTGGCGCTGGACCAGATAGGTGGAGTAGTTGCAGGGGTAGTCGGTGATGGTGCGCAGCGACAGGTCGGCGATGCGCGACACGACGGCGTCGAGGAAGTAGCGATCGTGCGAGACCAGGATCACCGCGTGCGGATAGCGGCCGAGGTAGTCCTCGAGCCAGTTGCGGGCTTCGAGGTCGAGGTGATTGGTGGGCTCGTCGAGCAGCAGCAGGCCCGGCTCGCGGAGCAGCAGCTTGGCCAGCGCCAGCCGCATCTGCCAGCCGCCCGACAGGTGTTCGGCCTGGCGCTCGAAGTCGTCCGGCGCGAACCCGAGCCCGCGCAGAATCGTGGCCACGCGCAGGTCGATGGAGTAGCCGTCATCGAGGCGGAAGCGCTCCTGCACGGCGCTGTAGCGCTCGAGCAGCGCGTCGTGGTCGGCGGCCGGGGTCGCCGCGTCGGCCAGGCGGTGCTCGAGATCGTGCATCTCGGCCTTGAGATCGAGCAGCGGGCGGAGCGCGTCGCTGGCCTCGGCGAAGACCGAGCGGCCGGCGTGCGACAGGCCGTCCTGCGGCAGGTAGCCGATGGTGAGCGCGGTCGGTCGAATCACCTGGCCGCCATCGGCCTCGTCCAGGCCGGCGAGGATGCGCAGCAGCGTGGTCTTGCCGGCGCCGTTGGGCCCGCACAGCCCGACCCGATCGCGGTCGCCGACGTACCAGGTGACCTCGTCGAGCAGTACCCGCTCGCCGAAGCGCTTCGACAGGCCCGACAGCTGAATCATCGCCGACTGCTCATCCGCGCCACACCCGTGCGGCCGTCGCGCCTATTTCTGTCGCGCGACTCGGCTTGACGAGGTAGCCGGCGACGCCGAGGTTGAGGGCCTCGATGGCCGCAGTCTCGGAGGAGTGCGCGGTGACGACCATCACGCGCAGCGTCGGGAGCGTCCGGCGCGCCTCGCGCACCATGGCGAAGGCATCGAGTCCGGGAAGGCGCAGCTCGGTCACCAGCAGGTCGTAGCCGCCGCGGCGCAGCCGGTCGAGTGCGAGCGGGGCGTCGGGGGCGGTGTCGACGGTCCAGCCGGCGTCGCGCAGCGCCGTGGCGGCCAGGTCGCGGGCCGGGCCGTCGGGGTCCACGACCAGCGCCCGGCCGCCCTCGACCGGCGCCGGCGCCGGGGGCTCGGCCGCGAGTCGGCGGGGCTGCTGGCTTTCCAGCCAGGCGTCGATGTCGCGCCGCCGGAACCGCCACTGCCGCCCGACCCGCACCGCCGGCAGTTTGCCGGCGTCGATCAGGCGATAGACGGTCCGCAGGTTCACCTGGAGGTACGTCAGTACCTCCTCGGTGGTGAGAAACCCTTCCGTGCCAGTCAGATCCGAGACCTCGTCCTGGACGATTGTAGCCGCCAGCGCCCTATAATCGGGGCATCGCCCCGGCCAACGGCCGCGACCGGCCGTCCTAGTGGGTGTTGGGGCTCGAGCTCACGGGGCCGGTGGCTCCCAACGCCGCCGCCACCGCACATCGGGAAGGGACGACGCAGGCCGTGCAGGGACTGACGATCACCGACGAGGAACTCGTCGTCCGCTCGGTGAACGGCGACGTCGACAGCTTCAACCAGCTGATCCGCCGCTGGGAACGGCCGATCTACGCCCTCGCCTACCGCACGATCGGCCGCGAGGACGACGCCCGGGACGTCTGCCAGGAGACGTTCCTGCGCGCGTTCCGGGCGCTCAACGGGTTCAAGGGCCAGGCGAAGTTCTCGTCGTGGCTGTACCGGATTGCCCTGAACCTGTGCCGCGACTGGATCCGCCGCCAGCGGCGGACCCCGGTCGTGCAGGTGCCGGAGGATGTCGACGTCGCCGAGCTGGCGGCCGCGCGTGGCCCGGTCGAGTCGATCGAGACGCTGGTGGCGCGGCGCGAACTCGGGCGGGCCGTCGCGCAGGCGATGGCCGCACTGCCCGAGGAGCAGCGCACCGCCATCGTGCTGAAGGAGTACCACGGGTTGACGTTCCAGGAGATCGCCGACCTGCAGGGGGTGCCGCTGAGCACGGTCAAGACCCGGCTCTACCAGGGCCTGAGCGTGGTGCGGCGGCAATTGGAAGGCAGCGGGATGTCGGTGGCCGACATCCGCGGGGATGCATCATGAGAACGACCTTCACCTGCGACGATCGCGAGACCCTCGTCGCCTACCTGTACGGTGAGCTCGACGCCGGGCCGCGCGCCGCGGTGGCGGCGCACGTCGAGTCCTGCGCGGCCTGTGCTGCCGAGGTCGCCGCGCTCGGCGGCGTGCGGCGGCTGCTCGGCGAATGGACACCGCCGGCGCCGCCGCTCCGCTTCACCGTCGCGCCCGACGTCCCGGCCACGGTGCTTCGCCCGGCCGTGTCGCGCTGGCAGCGGGTGCCGGCCTGGGCACAGGTGGTGGCGGCGACGTTGACGCTCGCCGTCGGCGCCGCGATCGCCAACGTGCAGGTGCGGCGTGACGCGTCCGGGTGGACGATGACCACCGGCTGGATGGCGCCGGCGGCGGCGCCGGCGGCGGCGGCGAGCGCGCCGGCGACCGCCGGTGATGCCGAGGCCTGGCGTCCGGCCCTGGTGGCGCTGGAGCAGTCGCTGCGCCGTGAGCTGGCCGACGGGCGGCGGGCCGACAGGGCGGAGGCGGTCGCGGCACCGGTCGCCGACGCGCAGGCGCTGGCTCGCGTCCGCACCCTCATCCAGGACAGCGAGCGCCGCCAGCAGCAGGAGCTGGCCCTGCGCCTGGCGCAGTTCAGCCGCGACCTCGACCTGCAGCGGCGCGCCGACCTGGTGCGGATCGACCAGGGCTTCGGCCGCCTGGAAGGTCGGACCGGCGCCGAAGTGGCGCGCCAGCGCGAGATGCTCAACTACATCGTGAGGACGGGGCTGCGGCCCCCGCAGTGACCCCGAGGCTGACCGACATGACACGCACCGTACTCGTCGCGGCGGCCTTCGTCGCTGCGTTCGCCACCGCCGCCCAGGCCCAGACGCCGGCGCCGGCCGCCGACGCGACTGAACTGCGCCACCAGATCTACGTGATGGAAGGAGCGCTGGCCCGCGCCGTCAACTTCGGGGCGGCGCGGCTCAACCAGGAGATCCGGGCCGTGATGCCCGACATGATCGTGCTCGCCGGCGAGTCGCGGGCGCGCGGCTTCCAACTCGACGACTACGGCGTGTTCTTCGACGTCGAGGTGCCGGTGCTGCGCCAGAGCATGATGTGGAGCCTGCGCACGATGCTCGACCAGGACGACCAGGGGACGCGTGACGCGCTGGCCTCGCTGCGGGCGCTGGTCGCCACCGCCGAGGGCCCCGAACGGCCGGCGGCCGAAGGCGCCTTGCGCCGCCTGGAAGCGCAGCTGCTCCCGTTCGGCGCCGCCCGACGGGTGCAGGGCGGCCCCGGCATCTTCGCCTCGGGCACCGGCGCGGCTGCGCCGGTCCGCCCGTCGGTGCCGGCCGACAGCGTGCTGCTGAGCGACCCGAACAAGGCCTACACCGATTCGGTCGTCCGCGCCCTCATCGACGCGATGATCGACTTCTCGGGGCCCCTGACCTGGCTCGGGCCCGACGAACTGCTCACCGTCGCCGCCCGTGACAACGAGCAGCGCGACGCCCTGGCGCCGCAGAACCCGTACGAGGAGGTGTCCACCTTCATGCTCCGCGTCAAGGGCAGCGACCTGGCGGCGTATCGCGCCGGGCGCATCAACCGCGACGAGGCCCGCAAGCGGGTGCAGGTGCAGGAGTTCTGACTGGCGGCCGGCGGCTGGCGGCTGGGGCGGGGCCTGGCGGGTCGAGGAGCCGATTGACGCCTGGTGGTGTCTGATGCAGTACCTCTGCGGGGGCCTGCTATGCTGAGCGCCATGAGCCGCTACCGACGCCCGTTCCTGCTGATCGCGCTGGTTGTGATTCTGGCCGGCTGCAACCGCGTCAAGCCGGTCGAGGTGCTCGAGCCGATCGACGTCACCACCGGGTGGTACGACGCCGGCATCCTCGAGGACGGCAAGAACAAGCTGGTGCCGTCGGTGTCGCTGAAGCTCCGCAACACGTCGGCCGAGCCGATCGACGGCGTCCAGATCAACGCCATCTTCCGCCGCGTCAACGAGCAGGAGATGTGGGGCGAGCACTACGGCTGGGCGGTGCAGCGCGACGAACTGGCCCCGGGCCAGGCCACCAAGGACATCGTCCTGCGTTCGAGCCTGGGCTACACGGGTGAACAGCCGCGCATGCAGATCCTGCAGCACAAGGACTTCATCGACGCCAAGGTCGAGCTCTACCTGAAGAAGGGCTCGCAGGTGTGGGCCAAGCTGGGCGAGTTCCCGATCGAACGGCAGCTGCTCACCCAGTGAGCGGCGGCGGCGGCGTGGCGCAGAAGCCCCTATAATCCCCGCCATGCCGCAGCCCGCCGCGACCGCCCCCTCGCTCGAACGCCGCCTCGGGGCCCTCGACGCCGCGGCCATCGTCGTCTCGAACGTCATCGGCGGCGGGATCCTGTTCACCTCGCCCCAGGTGGCGCAGGCGGTGCCCCATCCGGTGCTGTTCCTGCTCGCCTGGCTGGCGGCCGGCGCGCTGGCCTTCGCCGGTGCCCTCGCCTATGCAGAACTGGCCGCGGTGCGGCCCAAAGCCGGCGGCGAGTACGTCTACCTGCACGCGGCCTACGGCCGGGTGGCGGCATTCCTCACCGGCTGGACGTCGTTCGTGGCCGGCTTCTCCGGCGCCATCGCCGCCAACGCCTTCTTCCTGGCGCTCTACCTGTCGCGATTCATTCCCGGTGTCGGCGACGACACGCCGTTCTTCAGCCTGCCGCTCGGTCCGGTCACGGTGTCGCTGTCGGCGCAGACCACCACCGCGATCGTCTCGGTGTGGGTGCTGTCGTGGATCCATTTGCGCGGCGTCGGCCCCGGCCGGCTGGTGGGCAACGTCCTGGCCAGCCTGAAGATCTCGGCGCTGCTGCTGTTCATCGTCGCCGGCTTCGCCTTCGGCACCGGCTCGCTCGGCAACCTCTCGACGCCGGCGGCGACGCCGTCGGCCGGGTCGTGGCTGTTCGCCCTGGTGCCGGTGCTGTTCGCCTACGCCGGCTGGAACGCTGCCTCCTATGTCGCCGAGGAGATTCGCGATCCGGGGCGCAACGTGCCGCGGGCGCTGGCGCTGGGCACCCTGGCCGTCATCGTCATCTACCTGCTGCTGAACGCCCTTTACCTGTTCGTGTTCCCGGTCGACGAACTGGCGGCGATCCGCGGCAGCGTGCTCGACGTCATCGCCGATCGCCTGCTCGGGACCAGCGCCGGCAACATCATGGGCGCCGTCTCGATCATCAGCCTGCTGGCCAGCAACAGCGCGATGATCTTCGTCGGGCCGCGCGTCTACTACGCGATGGCGCGCGACGGGATGTTCTTCCCGGCGGCGGCGCGGGTGCATCCGCGATATCGCACGCCGGCGACCGCCATCGTCGCGCAGGCCATCTGGACGACGCTGCTCATCGTCACCGGGAGCGGCAGTGCGCTGACCACCTACACCGGATTCTCGATCCTGCTCTTCAACGGCGTCGCGGTGGCGGCGCTCTTCGTGCTGCGGCGGCGGGAGCCCGACGCGCCGCGTCCGTACTCGACCTGGGGCTATCCGGTACTGCCGGCGCTGTTCGTCGCGGTGTGTGCCGTCATCGTCGCCAACGCGCTCTACACCGATCTGGTGGCGCCGATGTCCGGCGGCCAGTCGCTCGGGCCCTCGGCCGCGGGCCTGCTCGTCATCGGGATCGGCCTGCCGCTCTACTACTGGTTCAACGCCACGCGGTCGCGCTGAACGCCGGGTACGTGCGAACGGCCGGCGGTGGTCCGCCGGCCGTCGCCGTGACGCGCCGCGGCGTGGCGGTCAGGGCTGCCGCAGGTCGCCGCGGTAGGTGATCGTGCGTCCGGGCTGCACCATCACGTCGAAGATCAGGGGTGGCAGCCCCGGCTTGCGCACCTCGATGCGATGGCCGCCGTCGTCGAGCCGCAGCCGCTGCCAGATGCCGTCGAAGTCGTCGACGATCCCGGCGTAGTAGCCGTCGACGTAGACCTCCGCATCTTTGGGCTCGACCTTCAGCCGCACGCTGCCGATGCTCCAGCCGCTCGGCCCGGCGTAGGCCCCGTAGCCGTAGCCGCCGTAGCCGCCGTTCCAGTTGCCGTAGTAGCCGCCCCAATTGCCGTAGTAGCCGCCCCAACCACCCCAGCCGCCCCAGCCGCCGTAGCCGTACCAGCTCCATGGGTCGTAGGCCCAGTAGCCGAGGCCGGTCGGCCCGTAGTAGAAGCGGCGGCCGTAGTTGGGGGCGAGGTAGACCGTGCGGGGCGGACGAGGCGCCGAACGTCTCGGCACGGCCTGCGCGCGGCCGCGGCCGTCAAGGCCCCGATCGCCACCGGCGTCGGGGCGCCGCACGCCACCGGGGCGCGGGCGGGCCTGGCCACCGCTGCTGCCGCCGCCACCACGCACCGCTCCGCCTGGACGCCGCCGGCCGCCCTGTTCCTCGGCGCTGGCCGTCGGCGCGGCGGGCGCCGCCGCGGGCGCCGCCGCAACCCGTCGCCGCGGCTGCGCCTCCTGGGTCGTCGTCGGCGCGCTGTCGGCGCGACGCGGGTTGCGGACCCGGGTTTCTCCGCCGCTTCGTTCGGCTCGTCCCCGCGACGCCGCGCGGGGCGTCGCCGCCTGGGCAGCGTCCTGGCGGTCGGTGGCGGACGACTCCTGGGCGTGGGCGGGTGCCACGGCCAGCAACGCCGCGGCGGCGGCCGCACTGAGCAAGTGTCTGGCAGTCATGGTGACACCTCGGGAGGTCAGGGTAGACGGCACACGTGATGTAGGTGCAACATCGCTGCCACGACAGCGGCGCGCTCGAGCGCCGTTTTCGCGCCGCCGGGCCCGATTCCTTGACACTGCTTTTCGCAACCAAGGACACTGGGCCGATGTCGACACGGCGGCGCCTGGCGTGCGCCGCAGCCGTGGTGGTCGCGGCTGCGGCGTGCGGGAAGAAGGGCCCGCCCCTGGCGCCGCTCGTCCGGGTGCCGGCGCAGATCACGGCGTTCGCCGCCGAGCGCGCCGACGACACCGTGTTCGTGACGCTCACCGTGCCGGCCACCAACGTCGGCGGTGACGCGCCGGGAGACGTCGGTGCGGTCGAGGTGTACGCGGCGACGGCCGAGCGCCAGCCGACCGTCGGCGAGGAGGAGCCCGGTGCGCCCTGGACGCTCGTCCAACGGGTGGCGGTGCGCCGGCCGGTGCCCCCCTTGCCGCCCCCGCCGCCGGGGACGCCACCACCCCCGCTGCCCCCGCTCGAGCCGGGAGCGGAGCAGGGCCAGGTGGTGACGATTGGCGAAGCCCTGACCGCCGATCGGCTCGCCCCCGTGGAGACGGCGCGCGACGGCCGCGCCGACGCGGACGCCGACGCCCACCCCACCGACGAATCCGAGCACCCCGCGCTCTCGCTGCCCGCGGTCGCGCCGCCGGCGGATCGGACGGCCCGGCGGTTCTACGTGGCGCGGGCGGTGTCACGGCGCGGCCGCCCTGGCCAGTGGAGCAGCGTGCGCGAAGTCGCGACCGCCAGCCCGCTCGGCCCTCCCCGGCCGTCCGAACCGACCTACGACGCCGACGCGATCACCTTCGCGTGGCAGCCGCCGCCGGGCGCCGCCGAACCGCCGGCGCCGCCGCCCGAGGGCCTGCTGCCGTCGCGACCGTTCGGCGCCGCTGTCACACCCACCCGCTACAACGTCTATGCGCCTGCCGCCGATCCGGCGCCCGACCCGCTCGGCCTGGTGAACCGGCCCGTGCCGCTGAACGCGGCGGCGCTCGAGGCGCCAGGTTTCCGGCTGGCCGGCGTCGCCTTCGGCCAGGAGCGATGCGTCGTCGTGCGGGCGATCACCACCGTCGGCGACGCCGCCATCGAGGGCCCCGCCTCGCCGCCGATGTGCATCACGCCGCAGGACACCTTTCCGCCGCCGGTCCCGACGGCGCTCGAGGCCGTGGGCGGGTCCGGGGTCATCAGCCTCATCTGGGAGCCGGTCGATGCGGCCGACCTCGCCGGGTACCTGGTCTTCCGCGGAGAGAACGGAGGCGAGCCGGCGACGGCCCTCACCCCGTCGCCGATCCGCGACGCCAGTTTCGACGATCGGACGGTGACGCCCGGGGTCCGCTACGGCTACGTGGTGGTCGCGGTAGACTCGGCCTCGCCGGCCAACCGCAGCGCGCCGTCGAACCGCGCCGAGGAAACCGCACGACAATAGGCCAGCGGCCAGCAGCTAGCAGCCCGGGCGACGCAGGACCAGCGGCTAGCGGCCAGCGGCTAGAAAAGCCGGGGAGCATGGACAGGATCTATCGAGTACGGCAGGAGACGGGCGGGCGCTACGTGGTGGAGCGCGACGGCGTGTTCCAGTGGCTGGAGGGCGACGTGTTCGGCGACTATCGCGCCGGCGCGGCCGTCGCCGGCCCGCTCGGCGAGGTGCTGGCGCCGGTGCTGCCCTCCAAGATCATGGCGATCGGCCTGAACTACAAGGACCACGCCGCCGAGATGAAGAAGCCGCTGCCGGCCGAGCCGCTGCTCTTCATCAAGCCGCCGACGACGGTCATCGGTCCCGAAGCGGCGATCCGCATTCCCGACTGGGCCGGGCGGATCGAGCACGAGGCCGAGATGGCCGTCGTCATCCGGCGTCGCGCCTCGCGCGTCGCCGCCCGCGACGCCATGGACTACGTCCTCGGCGTGACCTGCCTGTGCGACGTCACTGCGCGCGAGCTCCAGGCCAGGGACGTGCAGTACTCGCGCGCCAAGGGCTTCGACACCTTCGCGCCGCTCGGGCCGTGCATCGCCGTCGGCCTCGACCCGTCGGCGCTGGACGTCGAAGGCTGGGTGAACGGCGAGAAGCGGCAGCACTCCAACACCCGCGAGCTGATCTTCCCGGTGCCCGAGGTGATCGAGTGGTTGACGCGCTTCTGCACGCTGGAGCCCGGTGACGTCATCACCACCGGCACGCCGTCCGGCGTGGGCCCGCTGGTGCCCGGCGACCGCATGATGGTCAAGGTGCAGGGCGTCGGCGCGCTCGCCAATCCCTGCGTCGAGAGCTAGCGAGGCTCCGCCTCAGACCGTCGAATATGGAGAAACGGCTGTGCCTCGCTAGTTGCAGTGTTGTTTGGCCCACGCTCCGCGTGGGCGTAGACGCCTTGACAGGCCGATGGAGAAGACGTTGACTGATTTCGCACGGATTTCGGCCTCTCAAGGCGTCTAGGATGCGCGATCCGATGGCGCGCCTCGACGAGCTCGAACGGCAGGCGGAACTCGGCGGCGGCGAGGATCGCCTGCGCCGGCAGCACGAGGCCGGCAAGCTGGTGGCTCGCGAGCGGCTGGAACTGCTGTTCGATCCCGGCAGCTTCGAAGAGGTGGACAAGCTGGTCACGCACCGCTGCCGCGACTTCGGCATGGCCGACCAGGTGGTGCCGGGCGACGGCGTGGTGTGCGGCCACGGCCGGGTCGAGGGCCGGGTGGTCTACGCGTTCGCCCAGGACTTCACCGTGTTCGGCGGCTCGCTGTCGGAGACCAACGCCGCCAAGATCGTCAAGATCATGGACATGGCGGTGCGCGCCGGGGCGCCGATCGTCGGGCTCAACGACTCGGGCGGCGCCCGGATCCAGGAAGGCGTGTTGTCGCTCGGCGGCTACGCCGACATCTTCCTGCGCAACACCCTGGCCAGCGGCGTGGTCCCGCAGATCTCGGCCATCCTCGGCCCGTGCGCCGGCGGCGCGGTCTATTCGCCGGCGATCACCGACTTCATCGTCATGGCCAAGGCGTCGAGCTACATGTTCATCACCGGCCCCGACGTCATCCGCACGGTGACGCACGAGGACGTGACCAAGGAAGAGCTCGGCGGGGCGATGACCCACAACGAGAAGAGCGGCGTAGCGCACTTCGCCGCCGAGGACGACCGCGACGCCATCGCGCTCATCCGCGAGCTGCTCGGGTTCATGCCGTCCAACAACCTCGACGAGCCGCCGCGCCGGGCCAGCACCGATCCGGTCGATCGCGAGGACGCCGCGCTCGACCAGCTGGTGCCGGCCTCGCCCAACCAGCCGTACGACATGCACGACCTCATCCGCAGCGTCGCCGACGATGGCGGGTTCCTCGAGGTGCACGAGCACTACGCGAAGAACATCGTCGTCGGCTTCGCGCGCCTCGGCGGCCGCCCGGTGGGCGTGGTGGCCAACCAGCCGGCGCAGCTGGCCGGCACCCTCGACATCGACGCCTCGGTGAAGGCGGCGCGGTTCGTGCGCTTCTGCGACTGCTTCAACCTCCCGCTGGTCACCTTCGAGGACGTGCCCGGGTTCCTCCCCGGCACCCAGCAGGAGTACGGCGGCATCATCCGCCACGGCGCCAAGCTGCTCTATGCCTACGCCGAGGCCACCGTGCCCAAGGTGACGGTGATCACCCGCAAGGCCTACGGCGGCGCCTACTGCGTGATGTCGAGCAAGCACATCCGCACCGACTTCAACTACGCCTGGCCGACCGCCGAGATCGCCGTGATGGGGGCCGAAGGCGCGGTGAACATCCTCTACAAGCGCGAGATCGAGCGGTCGGCCGATCCGGCGGCGACGCGGGCCGAGAAGGTCGCCGAGTTCCGCGAGAAGTTCGCCAATCCCTACGTCGCCGCCGCGCGCGGCTTCATCGACGAGGTGATCCGCCCGCGGACGACCCGGCGGCGGCTGATCCAGGCCCTGGCGACGCTCGAAACCAAGCGCGACCGCAACCCGCCGAAGAAGCACGGCAACATCCCGCTGTAGCCACGCCGCCACGCGGTGGATTCGGGTCTGCGGCGGCCGCAAATGCTAGAATTTTCGGACAGTTGTGGCCGTCACCAAGGTTCTGATCGCCAACCGCGGCGAGATCGCCGTCCGCGTCATCCGCGCCTGCCGCGACATGGGCATCGCCACCGTCGCCGTCTACAGCGACTGCGATCGGGCCGCCCTGCACGTGCGCCTGGCCGACGAGGCGGTGGCGATCGGGCCGAACCCGCCGCGTGAGAGCTACCTGCGCATCGACGCCATCATCGACGCCGCGCGGCAGGGCGGCGCCGACGCGGTCCATCCCGGCTACGGCTTCCTGGCCGAGAACGAGGATTTCGCCGCGGCCTGCCGCGACGCCGGGCTGACCTTCATCGGTCCGTCCGCCGAGGTCATCGAGCGCATGGGCAGCAAGACCGCGGCGCGGCAGGCGGCGATCGCCGCCGGCGTGCCGGTGGTGCCGGGCACCGAGACGCCGCTCGGCGAGGACGTGCCCGACGCCGAGGTCGAGCGCATCGCCGCCGGGATCGGCTATCCCCTGATGCTCAAGGCCGTGGCCGGCGGCGGCGGGAAGGGGATGCGGATGGTCAGCGAGCCCGGCGACCTCGCCGGCGCGCTGCGCGCCGCCCGCTCCGAGGCCGGCTCGGCGTTCGGCGACTCGGCGGTCTACCTGGAGCGGCGACTGCTGACGCCGCGGCACATCGAGGTGCAGCTGCTCGGCGACCACTACGGCACCGTCGTCGCCTTCGTCGAACGCGAGTGTTCGATCCAGCGGCGCCACCAGAAGGTGATCGAGGAGAGTCCGTCGGCGGCGATCACGCCCGAGGTGCGGACCCGTCTCACCGGTGCCGCCGCCGCCGTGGCCCGCCAGGTCGGCTACACCAACGCCGGGACGATCGAGTTTCTGCTCGACGGCGACGGCGCCTTCTATTTCCTCGAGATGAACACGCGCCTGCAGGTCGAGCATCCGATCACCGAGATGGTGACCGGCGTCGACCTGGTGCAGTGGCAGATCCGCATCGCCCGCGGCGAACGGCTGACGCTCGACGCCGCGGCGCTGCTCGCGCCGCGAGGCCACGCCGTCGAGTGTCGCGTCTATGCCGAGGATCCCGACAACGGGTTCCTGCCGTCGCCGGGCCGGATCGTCCGCCTGCGCGTGCCGCAGGGCCCGGGCGTTCGCGACGACAGCGGCGCCACCGAAGGGCTCGACGTGCCGATCTATTACGACCCGCTCGTTTCCAAGCTGGTCACCTGGGGCGACGACCGCCCCCACGCGCTGGCCCGCATGCGGCGCGCGCTCGCCGAGTACGAGGTGGTCGGCATCCGCACCACCATCCCGTTCTTCGAGTGGGTGCTCGACGACGACGACTTCCGGGCCGGGCGGTTCGACACCACGTTCATCGACCGCAAGCTGAGCGAGCGGAAGGGGGCGCCGTTCCGCACCATCAGCGCGGATGACGAGGAGCTGGCGGCGGTGGCGGCAGCCTTGCATGCGGTGCTTCGCGCGGCGCCGGCGGCAGCGCCGCCGGCCGCACCGCCCAGCCGGTGGCGTCAGCAGGCCCTGGCCGAAGGAGTGAGGTAGCCGGTGCAGTACGAGGTCGAGATCGGCGGCCGGATCCGCCGCGTGCTGGTCCAGCGGGCCGGCCCCCGGTGGCGGGTCACCCTCGATGCCACCCCACATCTGGTGGACGCGGCGCTGGCCGGCGGCACGACGTTGTCACTGCTGGTCGCGCCGGCTGAGCGCCAGGCGGCCACCCGAAGCGTGCGGGCCGAGGTCGCGGCGCGGCCGATCGCCGGCGAGTTCGATGTCCACGTCAACGGGCGCGCTGTCGCCGCGACACTACGCCCGGCCGGCAGCGGCCGACGCCGTGGCGGCGCCGGCGGCGGCGCCGCCGGGCCGCAGAAGGTCGTGGCGCCGATGCCCGGCAAGGTGGTGCGGGTGCTGGTCGCGGCCGGCGACGACGTCGTCGCGCGCCAGGGCCTGGTCGTCGTCGAAGCCATGAAGATGGAAAACGAGCTGAAGGCCGCCCGCGCCGGGCGGGTCGTGTCGGTGGCCGTGGCCGAGGGCCAGTCGGTGGACGCGGGGGCGCTGCTGGCCGTCGTGGAGTGACGGTGCCGGGGAGCGGCCACTGATGCGGCAGGCGATCTGGCGATCGCTGCTGGCGACGCTGCGCGGCGCGCGGCGCGTCTGGCTCGTGGTGGCCGTCGCTACGGCGGTGCTGCTCGTCTCGATGGTCACGCTCGACCTCGGGCCGCTCCTGCGCCGCCGCGCCGAGATCGAAGGCGGCCGTTTCATCGACCGCCCGCTGCACATCGGCCGCCTCGGCCTCAACCTCGGCCGCGGCACGCTCGTGCTGGAGGATTTGCGCGTCGAGGGGCTCACCCCGGCGCACGACCCCTGGCTCACCGCCGGCCGCGTCGAGTTGTCGCTCACCTGGCGGGCGCTCGTCGACCGCCGCGTCGTCATCGACAACGTCGACCTGCGCGACTGGACCCTCATCGTCGAGAGCTATCCCAACGCCGTGCACAACTGGCCGCGGCTCACCGGGCCACCGCGGCCGCCGCGCACCGGCCCGCGCCTGGTCACCACCACGCTGCAGTACGTGCGGGCCACCCGCGGCCGGCTGATCGTCCGCGACTTCGGCTCGTCGTGGGGCATGGATGCGCCCAACATCGAGGTCGAGATGGCGCGCGGCGAGGAGTACCGCGGCGTGATGCGGTTCAACGGCGGCACGCTCCTCATCCAGCAGTACGAGCCGATGTGGGCCAACTTCTCGACCGGGTTCGTGGTCCGCGACGGTCAGCTGCTGATGGAGAACATGGCGCTGGACCTCGACGGCGCCCAGGTGCGGGGCAGCGGGACCATCGACCCGGCGCGGTTCCCCGAGTCGACCTTCCAGCTCCAGTCGCGGCACCAGCTGCCGCGGGTCAAGGCGATCTTCTACGCCGGCGATCGCTTCGCGCTGCACGGCGAGGGCGAGTTCACCGGCACCGTCCACAAGTTCAGCGGCGGCTTCGAGGTCCGCGGCGACGTCGTCAGCCCCGAAGTCGGCTACGACGCCTACCGCTTCCAGCGCTTCCGCGCCTCGGTGGTGTGGCTGCCGACGCGGTTCGACGTGCTCCGCGCCGACGCCGGCCTCTACGGCGGGCGCGCCGCCTTCACCTACGCGCTGGCGCCGCTCGGCGTGCCCGACCGCCGTCCCGACGCCCGCTGGGACGTCACCTACAGCGACGTCGACCTGACCACGTTCACCGACTTCCTCGCCACCCGCGGCATGCGGCTGGCCGGCCGGGCCAGCGGCCGCAACCTGCTGACCTGGACGCTCGGGCGCATGGACGAAGCCGCCGGCGACGGGGCGATCACCGCGGTGATGCCGCCCGGCGTCGTGCCCGCCTCGCGCACCGTCCCCGCCGACGCCGTCGTTGCCGCCCGGCGGCGCGCCGAGGAGGTCGGGCCGTTCAGTCCGCACAACGCCCTGGCGCCGGTCGCGATCGCCGGCCAGGTGGACTACGTCTTCGACGGCGGGGAGGTGCGCTTCGCCCCCAGCACCTTCGCCACTGCCGAGACCTTCGTGGCCTTCGACGGCCGCACCGCGTGGGGCGAGGCGTCGCGGCTGCCGTTCCACGTGTCGAGCACCAACTGGCAGGAGAGCCATCGCTTCCTGACCGGGATCATGACCATGGTGGCGTCGCCGACCGCGGCGGTGCCGCTCGACGGCGTCGGCGAGTTCGACGGCGTGATGCTCGGCGCGCTCGGCGACCCGCGCGTCGAGGGCACGTTCTCGGGGCGGGCGATGCGGGCCTGGAACGTCACCTGGGGCGAGGTCACCGGCGCGGCGGTGATCGAGAACAGCTACGCCGAGGTGAAGAACGTCGTCGTCCGCGACGGCATCGCCGGCCGCATGGACATCGAAGGCCGGTTCTCGCTCGGCTATCCGCGCCGCGACGGCGGCGAGGAGATCGACGCCCGCATCCGCACCAGCGAGTGGCCGATCACCGACTACCGGGCCGCCTTCGAGCTCTACGACTACCCGGTGTTCGGCGTCGTCGGCGGCGAGATCCACCTCTACGGCAAGTACGAAGAGCCCTTCGGCTTCGGCCGCATCACCCTCGACCGCGGCGTCGCCTACGACGAGCCGTTCGCCAGCGGCGTCGCCAGCCTGCGCTTCGAGGGGGCCGGCGTGCGGCTCGACGGGCTCGAGGTGCAGAAGGCCGGCGCCACCATCACCGGCGCCGCCTACGTCGGCTGGGACGGGGCCTACTCGTTCAACGCCGACGGCCGCCGCCTGGCGGTGGACGCGCTCGACCTCACCGACTTCCCGGGCCTGCCGGCGATCACCGGCTTCGCCGACTTCAGCGCCGCCGGCAGCGGCACCTTCGAGGAGCCCCGCTACGACGTCAAGGTCAGCGTCTTCGACCTGTTCGTCGGTGACGAGGGCATCGGGCAGATGACGGCGCAGGTGACGCTGCGCGGACTGACCGTCCTCTACAGCTTCGACGTCGCCTCGCCACGCCTGGCGGCGTCGGGCACCGGCCAGTTCGGCCTGACCGACGTCGGCGAGATCGAGATGACCACCCGGATCTCGGACACCTCGCTCGACCCCTACGCCCGCGTCTTCCTGCCCACCCTGTCGCCGTATACCGCGGCGACCGGCGGCGGAACCATCCGGGTGTGGGGCGAGGTCTACACGCCCGACGGCCTGCACGTCGAGGCCGCCGTCGACGACCTGCGCGTCCGGCTGTTCGACTACGAACTGCAGAACCGCGGCACGCTGCGGCTCGGCCTGGACGGTCAGCTGGTCCGCGTCGAGCAGTTCGTCCTCACCGGCGATCGCACGGCGCTCGACGTCAGCGGGCAGATCGACCTGGCCAGGGACGTGGTGATGCTGCGCGCCAACGGCGACGCCAACCTCGCCGTGCTGCAGGGGTTCCTGCCCGAGGTGCGCGGGTCGGGCCGCGCCGAGGTCGCCGCGCAGATCGGCGGCTCGACGACGGCCCCGACCCTCTCGGGCAACGCCCTGGTCACCGACGGCCGGCTGCGCAGCTTCGCCTTCCCCCACGCCCTCGAGGCGATCAACGGCATTCTCACCTTCGACGCCGCGGCGATTCGTCTCGACGGCCTGCGCGCCCGGCTGGCCGACGGCACGGTGCAGTTCGGCGGCCGGCTCGGCCTGCAGGGCCTGGCGCTCAGCGACTACGACGTCACGATCGCCGGCCTCGACCTGCGGCTGCGTTATCCCGAGGGGATGCGCGCGCTGGTCGACGCGACGCTGGCCCTGCAGGGGCCGGTCGACGCGGCGGTGCTCAGCGGATCGGTGCTGGTGCGCTCGGCGGTGTACACGCCGGCCTTCGACGGCAGCAACGTCTTCGGCGGCGGCGGTTCGGGGACGGCGGCGCCGGCGGTCGCCGGCGCAGTCACCGGCGAACCGGCCGGCGGCCTGCGCTACGACGTCCGCCTGATCGCGCCGTCGACGCTGCGGGTCGAGAACGATCTCGCCCGGCTGGTCGCCAGCGCCGATCTCGAGCTGCGCGGCACCGTCGACCGCCCGCTGGTGTTCGGCCGCGCCGACGTCGAGCGCGGCGAGGTCACCTTCGAAGGGCGGCGCTACCTCATCTCGCGCGGCAGCCTCGACTTCACCAATCCCGAGCGGATCCAGCCGTTCTTCGACGTCGAGGCCGAAACGCGGGTCCGGGTGCCGTCGCCGGGGCTGGCGCAGAACTACCGCATCACGCTGCGCGTGGCGGGCACCACCGATCGGCTGCAGCCCGAGTTCACCTCCGACCCGCCGCTGCCGCCCGCCGACGTGCTGTCGCTGCTGCTCGGCGACACCACGCCGGCCGGCGACGCCGAGCTGACCTCGCTGCGCTCCCCGAACCAGCGCGAACAGGACCTGCTGCAGGCGCGGGCGACGCGGGCCCTCACCGGCGCGCTGTCGGCCGAGGTTGGCAAGGTGGTGCAGGACACCTTCGGCGTCGACACCTTCCAGATCACGCCGCTGCTGGTCGATCCCTACCAGCAGGCGGTCGGCCTCAACGTCAACCCTTCGGCCCGCGTCACCATCGGCAAGCGGATTTCCGACCGCGTCTACCTCACCTACACGCGCAGCCTGTCGTCGACCACCCGCGACGAGCTGATCCTGCTGGAGTACGAGCAAAGTGACACGCTCGGCTGGATCCTGTCGCAGAACGAAGACGGCACCTACGCCCTGGACGTGCGAAAGCGGGTGACGTTCTGAGACGCGGCTGGCTGGCCATCCTGATGGGGGTGCTGGCGGCCTGGCCGGCGGCGGCCGACGAGGTCGAAGCCCTGCTGGGCCGCCGGCTTATCGACGTCCGGCTGGTGGCCGCCGGCGCCCCGGTCACCGACCCGGGACTGCTCGTGCTGGTCGAAACGACGGTCGGCGAGCCGCTGGCGATGGCCGACGTCCGCCAGACCATCGACCACCTGGTGGCCCTGGGCCGATTCGCCGACATCCGCGTCACCGGTCGGGCCGACGGCGACGGCGTGCACCTCCGCTACGCGCTGGTGCCGCTCGACCGCATCGTCCGGGTGCGTTTCAGCGGCGCCGGGGCGATCGACGACGACGTGCTGCGCACGGAGATCGACGAGCAGCTCGGGGCGCTGCCGCCGGCCAGCCGGCGCGGCGACCTGGCGCAGCTGGTCGAGGCCCGCTATCGGGCCCGCGGCTACGCCACGCCGCGCGTCGAGGTGAGCCTGACGCCGGCCGGACGCCCCGGCGAAGTCGTCGCCACGGTGGCCGTGGCGCCGGGCCCGCGCACCGTGATCGGCCGGGTCGACATCGAGGGCGATGGGCCCGCCGACCTGGCGTCGCGGCTCGGCGTGGCCGCCGGCCGCCCGCTCGACCGCGAGGCCCTCGATGCCCGCGTCCGCGCCGTCGAAGACAGCCTGCGCGACGATCGCTACTACGAGGCCGTCGTCACCGCGACCGTCCGCGACGCCGGACCGGCCGAGGCCGACGTCGCCGTGCGGGTCTCGCTGGGCGACCGCGTGCGGGTGGAGTTCACCGGCGACAGCCTGCCGGCGGCGCGGCGGCGCACCCTGGTGCCCATCGAACAGGCCCGCTCGGTGGAGGAAGAGGTCATCGAGGACGCCAGCCGCAACATCGAGCAGTACCTGCGGCTCGAGGGCTACCGCCAGGCCAGCGCGCCGGCCACGCGGCGCCGCGCCGACGGTGAGCTGGTCATCACCTTCGCGGTGCGGCGCGGCCCCCTGCACGTCCTCGAGTCGATGACCATCGAGGGCGGGCAGCCGCCCGCCGAGGCGCTCGCCCTGCTCAAGCTGCCGCCCGGCGAGCCGTTCGTCGAGGCCCAGGTGGCGACCGTGGCGGCGGCGCTCGCCGAGCTGTATCGTGTGCGCGGCTTTGCGGCGGTGCAGGTCACCCCGCGCGTCACCTCGCAGCCCCAGCGCGACGGACGGGTGCCGGTGGTGGTCCGCCTCGAACTGGTCGAGGGCCCGCGGACGACGGTCACGGCGGTGGCGTTCGAGGGCGTCACGGCGGTGCCGATCGCCGAACTGGAAGCGGCCCTTGGCCTCACCGCCGGCAAGCCGTTCTATCGTCCCCAGCAGTCGCTGGACCGCGCCACCGTCGAGCGCCGCTATCGCAACCTCGGCTACCAGCAGGCGGTCGTGAACGTCCGCGAGAGGCTGTCCGAGGACGGCACCGGCATGGCCCTGACCTACGCGGTGCGCGAGGGACCGCAGACCCGCGTCGACCACATCCTCATCACCGGCACCGACCGCATCTCGCCCGACCTGGTCCGGCGCGAGCTGACGCTGCGCCCGGGCACGCCGCTCGGCTACGACGCCCTGCTCGAGAGCCAGCAGCGGCTGAGCGCCCTCGGGCTGTTCCGGCGCGTGCGGATCACCGAGGTGCCACACGGCACCGAAGCGGTGAACCGCGACGTGCTGGTGGAGGTCGAAGAGGCGCCGTCGACCGCGGTCAGCTACGGCGGCGGCTTCGAGATGGGGCAGCAGTCGCGGACCGGCGACGACGGCGGCGTCACCGACCGGGTCTACGCCGCGCCGCGCGGGTTCTTCGAGGTCACGCGCCGCAACCTGTGGGGCAAGAACCGGTCGATCTCGCTGCTCACCTCGGCCAGCCTCCGGCCCACCGATCCCGGCATCGAGGACGGGGAGCAGGGCCAGGGCGGCTACGGCCTCAACCAGTACCGCGTCGTCGGCACCTTCCGCGAGCCGCGGGCGTTCGGCACCCCCGGCGACGCCCAGACCAGCGCCTTCCTCGAGCGCGGCATCCGCGCCTCGTTCAACTTCGACCGCCGCGGCGTGCGCGCCGAGTACGCGCGACGGCTGCCCGGCCGCATCGTCCTGCTCGGCCGCTACGCCTACGACTACACCGAGCTCTTCGCCACCAAGATCGCCACCGAGGATCAACTGCTGGTCGACCGGCTGTTCCCGCAGGTGCGGCTGTCGACGGTCTTCGGGTCGGTCATCCGCGACTCGCGCGACGACATCCTCGATCCGCAGCGCGGCAGCGTGCTGGGCGGCGAACTCGACATCGGGCTGCCGGCGCTCGGCTCCGAGGTCGGGTTCACCAAGGGCTTCGCCCAGGCCTTCACCTACCGGCGGCTGCCGGGCGCCCACCCGTTCGTGCTCGCCGCCGGCGCCCGTCTCGGCGTCGCCCGCGGCTTCGAGACCCGCGTCCCGAGGGTCGCCGCCGACGGCCAGCCGGTGGTCGACGAGGGCGGCCAGCCGATCGTCGACGTGGTCACCGACCTGCCGGCGAGCGAGCGGTTCTTCGCCGGCGGCGATACGACCGTGCGCGGCTTCGCCCTGGACCGGCTCGGCACCGAGGCGACCCTCAACGCCGACGGCTTTCCCACCGGCGGCAACGCCATGCTGGTGCTGAACGCCGAGATCCGGACGCCACACGTCAAGGGCCTCGGGCTGGTCGGGTTCCTCGACGCCGGCAACGTGTTCCTCCGCGCCGGCGACCTCAACCTCGGCGAGCTGCGCGCCGCGGCCGGGTTCGGCCTGCGCTACCGCTCGCCGCTCGGTCCGCTGCGCCTCGACATCGGCTTCAAACTCGATCGGCGCGACTTCAACCGCGGCACCGAGCGGCGGGCGGTCTATCATCTGTCGCTCGGCCAGGCCTTCTAGGATGCGTGCCGCGGCTGGCGGCTGGCGGCTGGCGACGGGCGCGGGGCGCCGGCGGGAGTACAGTGGCGGGGTGACGGTCTTCCCGCAGTCCGGCCGGTGGCCGCGGCGGTGCACGGGTGCCGGGCTCGTGCTGCTGGTGCTCGCCGGGAGCGTCGCATCGGCCACCGGGCAGGAGCTGCTCGTCGATCGCACTGTCGCCATCGTCGGCGGCGCGGTCATCACCCGGTCGGACGTGTTGACCGCACTGGCCCTCGGGCTGGTCGAGGCCGCCGGGCCCGAGGCCGAACGCGACGCCGCCGCACGACTCGTCGATCGGTGGCTGATCCTGCACGAGGTGGCACGCTTCGCGCCGCCCGAGCCGCCGCCGGCGGCCATCGACGCCCGGCTGGCGGCGATTGCCGCCCACGCCGGATCGCCGGCCGTACTCGCGGCGACCCTCGCCCGCGGCGGTTTCACGCCGGCCCGGCTGGCGGCCTGGGTGCGGGACGACCTGCGGATCGCCGCCTATCTCGATCAGCGTTTCGCCACGGCCGGCATGGCCAGTGCCACCGACGTCGCCGCCTATGCCGAGAACCATGCGGCCGACCTCGCCGCCGCCGGTATTCCGCCCGCCGACCGCCTGGCGGTGGCCCGCGACCGGCTGCAGGCCGAACGCCGCCGCGAGCTGGTCGCCGACTGGCTCGCCGACCTGCGCCGCCGGACGCCCGTGGTGGAGATTCCAGACTAGCGGCGAGGGGCCAGCGGCTCGCGGCTGGACGATCACGCTGTCACGACGTCACCCAGTCCCCGCTGGCACCACGCCTCGTGGTGCGGGCAGACCGGCCACTCTCTCCAGCCGCCACCGCCCCCGCTAGCCGCCAGCCGCTGCAAATGTTGCCGCAATCACCACCTGGGCCAGATTGAAGACGCCGTGGCTGACCGCGGCGGCGACGATGCTGCGCCGGGTCAGGTAGAGCAGGCCCCAGCCGGCGCCGAGCAGGCCGGTCGCCACGGCGACGTCGTAGCCCTGGAGCGTGTGGCCGGCGCCGAACGCGGCGCTGGTCAGGAGCAGGGCCAGCCCCGGGCCGCAGACGTGGCCGGTGAGGCGATGGAGCTGGAAGCCGCGCTGCAGCTCCTCACGGACCCCGCCGGCCAGCACGACCACGACGGCGAAGACCGCCGCCAGCGCCGGGTCGCGCATCAGCGTGCCCATCGGGTTCTCCGGGACGTTGTGCAGCTGTGGCAGCAGGGCACGCAGCGCCGCCACCGTCACCGACACGCCGATGAGGACCAGCGGCGCCAGGCCGATCCCGAGCAGGACGTCGCGCCCGACCGGCCGCCCGGTGACGAAGGTCGCCGCCAGCGACTCGCCGCTGCGCCACATGAAGGCCGCGATCAGGGTGACGACCAGGACCGCGTCGCCCACCGAGACGGCGATGACGAACGGCGCGTTGAGCGTGCCGTCGGCGTCGAGGCCGCGACCGCCGAACGCGGCCAGCACGGTGGCGACGAGGATCTGGGTCGGGTAGCTGGAGCAGAGCGCCACCTCGAGGATCGCCCGTCGCGCCGTCATCCGCGGCCGGGGGGGCGCCGCGTCGGGCGGCAGGCTCGGAATCGCGATCGGGATCGGTGCGGGCGCCGCAGGCCGCTCGCGCGTGTCGGGCGCCGGATCACTCATCGAAAGGGCGTCGCTGGTCGATGGTACACTTTCCGGGTGAGCGATGCGGCGCGAGCGGCGATAGCCGCGCAGCGGGTGCTGATCGTCGAGGACGACGAGGCAGCGCGTCTCGGCCTGACCGAGCTGGTCCGGACCTGGGGATTCACCGTGGAGGCGGCCGCCGACGGCCAGCAGGCCCTGGCGGCGGTCACGGCGTTCCGGCCGACGATCGTGGTGAGCGACCTGGTGATGCCGAACATGGACGGCCTGCAGCTGCTGGCCGCCCTCGGCGAGGATCTCTCGCACATCTATTTCGTGCTGCTGACCGCGCAGGGCACGGTCGAGTCGGCGGTCGATGCGCTCAAGCACGGCGCCGAGGACTACCTGACCAAGCCGGTCGACCCGCAGCGGCTGCGCCATCTGCTCGAGCGGCTGTCGGAACTGAGCGCCGCCCGCCGCGAGAACACCGACCTGCGTCGCCGCCTGCGCGAAGAGGGCCGCTTCGGCCGCATGGTCGGGGCCAGCCGCGAGATGCGCAAGGTCTACAACGTCATCGAGCAGGCGGCGCCGACCACTGCGTCGGTGCTCATCATCGGCGAGTCGGGTACCGGCAAGGAGCTGGTGGCGCAGACCCTGCACCAGCTGAGCCCGCGGGCTCAGGCCCCTTACGTGGCGATCAACTGCGCCGCCATCCCCGAGACGCTGCTCGAGAGCGAGATCTTCGGCCACGAGAAGGGCGCCTTCACCGGCGCCTACGAGCGCCGCGCCGGCTGCTTCGAGCTCGCCGACCGCGGCACGCTGTTCCTCGACGAGATCGCCGAGATGGTGCCGGCGACCCAGGTCAAGCTGCTGCGGGTGCTGCAGGAGCGGCGCTTCCGCCGGCTCGGCGGCCGCAACGAGCAGGACGTCGACGTCCGCGTCATCGCCGCGACCAATGCCGATCCGGCCGGGGCCGTGCGCACCGGCAAGCTGCGCGAGGATCTCTACTACCGGCTCAACGTCTTCACCATCGCCCTGCCGCCGCTGCGCGAGCGCCGCGAGGACCTGCCGCTGCTGGTGCAGACCTTCATCGACGAGTTCAACCAGCGCGACGAGAAGGCCGTGAAGGCGGTCGATCCCGAGGCGATGCGCCGCCTCGAAGGCTACGCCTGGCCGGGCAACGTCCGCGAGCTGCGCAACGTCATCGAGCGGGCGGTGATCCTCGCCAAGGGCGATTTCATCGAGGTCCGACACCTGCCGCCGCTGTCCGGCGCGAGCCGGGCAACGCCGGCGCCGGCCGCCGCGTCGGGCGGCGAGGTCACCCTCACCCCGGGCATGACCGTCGACGAGGCCGAACAGAAGCTGATCCTGGCCACCCTCGACGCCGCCTCCGGCAACAAGACCCGCGCCGCCGAGATGCTCGGCATCAGCCTCAAGACGCTCCACAACAAGTTGAATCGCATGAAGCAGGGCGCCTGACCGCGGCCAGCCGCGGCCGGCCCGCTCCGGCACCAGGCATGTCGATTCGCCTCAAGCAGATCCTCGGCGTGACGGCGCTGGTCGGCGCCGTGGTCGTCGCGCTGAGCGTCGCCCACCTGGCGCGAATCGCCCGCCTGTCGCTCGAGGAAAGCCGCGCCCGCGGCGAGCTGCTGACCAACGCGGTCTTCCACCGCGCCTACCAGGTGGTGACCAGCCGCGAGGAGGCCTACGCCGAGCTCGCCGCCGACGCCGGCATCCGCTCGTTCCTCGAGGCCTCGATCTATTCCGACGACGTCACCTACGCGGCCATCATCGACGCCGACGGCATCGCCGTGGCGCACAGCGACCCGGCGCAGGTCGGCCAGCGGCTGCCGGTCGGCGGCGATCTGCCGGAGCTGCTGGCCCGCAACGGCCTGTCGCAGCTCATCGAGATCTGGTCGACGAGCGGCCGCACCCTGGAGTGGAGCGCGCCGCTGCTGCTCGACGACGAGGCGCTCGGCGAGATCCGCATCGGCATCTCGACGCTGCTGGTCCGCCGCTCGCTCGAAGAAACGGTGCGTCCGGCGGCGGCGGCGGCGCTGGGGCTGCTGCTGGTCGCGGTGCTGTTCGCGATCTTCCTGGCCCAGGCGGTGCTGCGGCCGATCCACGTCATCCAGAGCAGCCTGACGCGGCTCGGCCGGGGCGAGCTGGGCGTCACGCTCGACCTCGACGAAGCCGAGATGCAGGACCTGCGCGGCGTCTTCGACACCGTGAGCGCCCAGCTGCGCAACCTGCCGGCCGGCGGCGAGGCGCGGCAGGCGCTGACCCAGCTGTCCAAGCGGGTCACGGCCCTGGGCCGGCTCACCGCCGGGGTCGCCCACGAGGTGAAGAACCCGCTCAACGCGATGACCATCCACCTCGAACTGCTGCGCCAGAAGCTCGAGAACGGCGCGCCGGTCCCGGCCGTCCGCGCCCACGCCGACGTGATCGGCCAGGAGATTCGCCGCCTCGACGCCGTCGTCCAGGGCTTCCTCAAGTTCGCGCGGCCCGAGGACATGCGGCTCGAGCGCGTCGAGGTGGCGACGCTCGCCGCCGACGTCACCCGCACGGTGCGGCCCGAGGCCGAGGCGGCCCGGGTCGCCGTCGAAACCGCCTGCCCGGATCCGACGCTGGCCGTGGACGCCGATCCGACCATGCTGCGCCAGGCGCTGATGAACCTGGCCGTCAACGCCGTGCAGGCGATGCCGCACGGGGGCACGCTGCGCATCCAGTGCGAGAGCGCCCGCGACGGCCGCGTGCTCATCCGGGTCGGCGACACCGGCCAGGGCATCCCCGCCGATCAGCTGGCGCGCATTTTCGACCTCTACTTCACGACCAAGCGCGGCGGCAGCGGCATCGGCCTGTCGATGGTGTTCCGTACCGTTCAGCTGCACCACGGTGACATCGACGTCGAGTCGACACCGGGCACCGGCACGACCTTCACGATTGCGCTGCCGCGGGCCGGCTGAGCGGCGATCGGCGGGTGCGGCGGCGGCGGGCGCGTCGTACAATGGCGGCATGTTCCCCCGCGTGGTCGCCCTCGCGTGCGGCGTGGCCGTGGCTGCGGCCGGCGCCGGGTGCGCCACGGCGCGGGCCTCGGCGCCGACGCCGCTGCCGACGTTGAACCCGCCCGAGGCGCCGCCGCGAGTGGTGGCCGAATATCAGCCCGATCCGCCGCTGCCGGCCGAGCCGGTGTCGACCGAGGCGATTGCCGCCCCACCGCGGTCGCCGCGCCCGGTCCGCCGAGACCCGCCGCGGGCGGGGGCGACGACTGAGGAGCCACAGGGGCCACGGCCGGTCCCACCCAGCCAGGCGCCGTCGCTGGCGATGCAGAACACCGGGGCCAACGCCGCCGCCGAGCAGTCGGTGCGCGGTCTGCTCACCCAGGCGGCCCGCAGCCTGGAGCGGGTGGTCTACCAGGCCCTCGACGCCAACGGCCGGGCCCAGTACGACATCGCGCGCCGCTTCATGCAGCAGGCCGAGGAAGCGCTGAAGGCCCGCAACGTGGTCTTTGCCGGCAAGCTGGCCGACAAGGCCGCCACCATGGCGGCCGTGCTCGTCCGCTGACGCCGAGTCGCACTTTTCGCTGGTGTGACGACCGGCGTTTGGCGAAAATAATACGAAACCTGCGATTCATGGCGTGAACCATAACATCTTGCGTTCGACCTAAAAAATATCCGCAAGATGTTGTGGTTGCAGCGCTTGACAAACCATCGTTACACGCGCATTCTTGGCGTCGCGCGCGAGGCGCCGCGGGGCTTCAGACGCTTCCCAGCCGCCTGGTCCCCGGCCAATCCGAGCAACGACGAAGTCTGACGTGACAGTGCAAAACCGGGAAGTCTACTAGTCGCGCGCAACCACCAGTAATCAAGGCCAGACCAGAGATTTTGGACGGGTGCCCCTTGAGGGAGGGGCAGTCTCGTCTCTGAACGAGGCGGAGGACGCATGCAGGAAGGCGCAGGGCACAAGCTGGCGGCGGCGGCTGCCGGTCAGGAGGCAACCGGGGGACACGTGGAGCCGACCGGGGCGACAGCGCCCGCGGCACGGGCGACGGCGCCGGCGGTCACCGCGCCGGGGCTCGACTTTGCGCGCTACTTCACCACCGCCGGCACCGATCCGTTCGACGAGGTGGAGTGGGAACTGCGCGACGCCGTCATCGGCAACGAGAAGGGCAAGCTGGTCTTCGAGCAGCGCGACGTCGAGATGCCGCGGAGCTGGTCGCAGCAGGCGACCAACATCGTCGTGTCCAAGTACTTCCGCGGCCACATCGGCTCGCCCGAGCGCGAGCGCTCGGTCCGGCAGCTCATCGGCCGCGTCGTGGAGACGATCACCGAGTGGGCGCGCCGCCAGCGGTATTTCGCCTCCCCCGACGCCCTGCAGGCGTTCAGCGACGACCTCAAGCACCTGCTCGTCCACCAGAAGGCCGCCTTCAACAGCCCGGTGTGGTTCAACTGCGGCTTCGAGAAGGCGCCGCAGTGCTCGGCCTGCTTCATCAACTCGGTCGACGACACCATGGACTCGATCCTCGGCCTGGCCAAGACCGAGGGCATGCTGTTCAAGTACGGCTCCGGCACCGGCAGCAACCTGTCGGCGATCCGCTCCTCGAAGGAACTGCTGGCCGGCGGCGGCACCGCGTCGGGGCCGGTGTCGTTCATGAAGGGGTTCGACGCCTTCGCCGGCGTGATCAAGTCGGGCGGCAAGACCCGCCGCGCCGCCAAGATGGTCATCCTCAACGCCGAGCACCCCGACATCGTCGAGTTCATCAACTGCAAGGTCGAGGAAGAGAAGAAGGCCTGGGCGCTCATCGACTCGGGCTACGACGGCTCGTTCAACGGCGTCGCCTATTCGTCGGTGTTCTTCCAGAACTCGAACAACTCGGTGCGCGTCACCGACGAGTTCATGCGCGCGGTGCTCGACGACGGCGTGTGGCAGACCCGGGCGGTGACCACCGGCGATCCGGTGGACACCTACAAGGCCCGCGATCTGATGCGGCTCATCGCCGAGGGCACCTGGGTGTGCGGTGATCCCGGCATGCAGTTCGACACCACCGTCAACGAGTGGCACACCAGCCCGAACACGGCCCGCATCAACGCCAGCAACCCGTGCTCGGAGTACATGTTCCTCGACGACTCGGCCTGCAACCTGGCGTCGATCAACCTGATGAAGTTCGTCAAGGACGACGGCGAGTTCGACGTCGACGGCTTCAAGGCGGCGTGCCGGACGCTCATCACCGCCCAGGAGATCCTGGTCGACAACTCCAGCTACCCGACCAAGGCGATCGAGAAGAACAGCCACGCCTACCGGCCGCTCGGCCTCGGCTACGCCAACCTCGGCGCGCTGCTGATGTCGCGCGGGCTGCCCTACGACAGCGACGCCGGCCGCGACTACGCCGGCGCCATCACCGCGGTGATGACCGGCGAGGCCTATGCCCAGTCGGCGCGGGTGGCCCGCGACCACGGCGGCCCGTTCGCCGGCTACCAGCGGAACCGCGAGCCGTTCCTGCGCGTGATGCGCAAGCACCGCGACGCCATCAAGGACATCACCGCCAAGCACGTCCCGGCGGATCTCTACAACGGCGCGAAGCAGTCGTGGGACGAGGCGGTCGAGCTCGGCGAGGACTTCGGCTACCGCAATGCCCAGGCCACCGTGCTGGCGCCGACCGGCACCATCGGCTTCATGATGGACTGCGACACCACCGGCGTCGAGCCCGACATCGCCCTGGTCAAGTACAAGAAGCTGGTCGGCGGCGGGATGATGAAGATCGTCAACCAGACGGTGCCGATGGCGCTGAAGAAGCTCGGCTACACTGCCGCGCAGGTCGCCGACATCGTCAAGTACATCGACGAGCAGGAGACCATCGAGGGCGCGCCGCACCTGCTCGAGCGCGACCTGCCGGTGTTCGACTGCGCCTTCAAGGCCGCCAACGGCGAGCGCTCGATCCACTACATGGGCCACATCAAGATGATGGGCGCCACCCAGCCGTTCATCTCCGGCGCGATCAGCAAGACCGTCAACGTCCCCAAGGACGCCACGGTCGAGGAGATCGAGCAGGCCTACATGGAGAGCTGGCGGCTCGGCGCCAAGGCCATCTCGATCTACCGCGACGGCAGCAAGCGCACCCAGCCGCTGAACACCTCAAAGGAGGCGATCACGACCGGGGCGATGGCCCAGGCGCCCACGGCGGCGATCGACGCCGCGGTGGCGGCGGCGCTGGCGGCGCGCACGCCGATGCGGCGCAAGCTGCCCGACGAGCGCCAGGCCATCACCCACAAGTTCGACATCGCCGGCCACGAGGGCTACATCACCGTCGGCCTGTTCGAGGACGGCATGCCGGGCGAGATCTTCCTGGTGATGGCCAAGGAGGGTTCGACCATCTCGGGCTTCGCCGATGCCTTCGCGCAGGCGATCAGCTACGCGCTGCAATACGGCGTGCCGCTGCAGGCGCTGGTCGACAAGTTCAGCCACGTGCGCTTCGAGCCGTCGGGCATGACCCGCAATCCCGACGTCCGCTTCGCCAAGTCGATCGTCGACTACATCTTCCGCTGGATGGCGTCGAAGTTCCTGTCGCCGGAGGCGCAGTTCCGCGCCGGCGTCAACAACCGCGACGAGGGCGCCGACGCCGCGGACGGCTATGCGGCGACGGTGAAGGCGGTGGCCGCCGAGCCGGCGGTGACGGTGCCGGCGCCGACCCCGGCCGCGACCCCGGCCAAGTCGTCGTTCGCGGCGATGCAGAACCAGGAGGACGCGCCGCCGTGCAGCACCTGCGGCTCGATCATGGTGCGCAGCGGGGCCTGCTACAAGTGCAGCAACTGCGGCACGACGTCGGGGTGCGCCTGACGGCGCACCGCGGAAGCGGCTAGCGGCTAGGGGCTAGCGGCTAGACAGCAACAGATGAGGCGTCGAACTTTGACGCCCGAAGCGAACGAAGGAGGGCGTTCGCAGCACGATGTCGTGCTGTGAGCGCCTTCTGTATTTTCGGGAGGTTGTGAACGCCCGTACAAGCTGAAGGCCGTGCTGGAACACGGCCTCCAGGAGGAACCACGCCGCCTGCCTCGACTGGCAGACTTCGCAATTCTTCACAAGCCCAGGATTCTGGGTCGCCGTGTGAAGTATCTCTCCGGCCAGGTCGGTGAAGCGACTGCGGAAGGGAACAACGGCACGTGGGATTGCGAGTGCGATGAGCGTCTGTTGAGCCGTTGTTATTTTCGGTTTGGACACGATTGCCACACTGACTGTGCTTGCGGCGCAACCTATCGCGTGATTGCAGACGCCTAAAGGCGAGCGCTCGAAGTAGTGCAGGTCGGACCGTCGAAGGTCGGCGTAGCCGCGTGAGGTGGTCGAGTGGGGCGGGGCGCTGGCTCCGCCCACTTCGCCCGGCAGGTATGACGTCCCTGGGCCTAGCCGCTAGCCCCTAGTCTTGTTCCTTGGGCTCGGTGATCAATCTTCCGCCGGTGAGGAACCGGCGGTAGCCCTTGTACTGCGTGGTCACGCGCAGCCGCGGCGTGCCGGCGCCCTGGGTGACCCGCAGCGACGACGACGACACCGGCAGGACCAGCGTCTCTTCGGGATCGGCGAAGCGCACCCGCTTGAAGCGGAACGTCGTGTCCATGCGCTGGACGGTCCAGATCGGGTTGACGCCGGCCCGGCCGTGCAGGTTCCGCGGCAGCTCGACCTCGGCCTGGCCGTCGAGCCGCTGGTCCATCCGCAGCACGTCGTAGGACTCGGCGTCGATCCACAGCCGGCCGCGCAGCCCGCCCTCGATGTTGTAGCTGATGCAGTCGTCGTTGTTCTCGACGACGCGGACGTCGGTGACCTCGAGCGGCGCCTTCTCCTGGTAGTCGATCCGGATGGCGGTCCGGCCGTCGACCTTGCCGCGGCCGGCCAGCCGCCAGGTGTAGTCGCCGCGCTGGCTGGGCAGGAGCATCGACAACACCTGCGTCTCGGTGTCGTGCTGCTCGGGCGCGGTGCAGTTGCGGGGGTCGTTCTTGCGCGGCCGTCGGCCGTTGACCTTGGTCACCAGCCGCAGCGTCTGCGCCTCGGTGGCCCCGTCGCCGTCGGCGCCGGGCGTCCACGACAGCCGCAGTTCCGATTCGATCGAGCGGCCGGGGCCGTCGCCGGACAGGCCGAAGCTCAGCGGCTGCACGTACACGTGCTCGTTGACGACCAGACTGGCGGCCCGGGTGAAGAACTCCTCGACGCGCGCCGCGGCCAGCGCCAGCGTGCCGTCGAGGTCGTCCTGAGGCGGTGCCTGCGCGCCGGTCCCCACGGCGCCGGCGAGCACCACGAGCCACGCCGCGCCGAGCACGCGGCCCCGGCTCCATCCCGGCAGGTCACGGGAGCGCAGAGGCATCGCCCAGCCGCGGATTATACCGCCGTCGCGGCGACGGCGGTATGTCACCATGTGAAGGTCCCGCCACCGATGAGCCTGCCCCTGGACCTGCCCGCCGCGGCGCCCACGCCTCCTGCCGACGGGCTGGCCGCGGTGCTCGAGCGCTACTGGGGCTACACCACCTTCCGGCCGCTGCAGCGTGAGGCCATGGACGCCGTGCTGGCCGGGCGCGACTCCCTCGTGGTGATGCCGACCGGCGCCGGCAAGTCGATCTGCTTCCAGGCCCCCGCCCTGACCGCCGACGGCGTCGCCCTCGTGGTCTCGCCGCTCATCTCGCTGATGAAGGACCAGGTCGACACCCTGGTCGGCAACGGCGTGCCGGCGGCCTGCTACAACAGCGCGCTGTCGCCCGACCGCCGGCAGGAGGTGATGGCCGGTGTCCGCGACGGGCGCTTCCGCCTGCTCTACGTGTCGCCGGAGCGGCTGGTCGGCGAGGGCGCCGACGTGTTCCTCGGCCGCGTCGCCTCGGGGGCGGCGCCGGTCCGCTACGTGGCCGTCGACGAAGCCCACTGCATCAGCCAGTGGGGCCACGACTTCCGGCCCGAGTACCGCCAGCTCGGCCGGCTCCGCGAGCTGTTCCCCGGGGTGAGCCTGCACGCCTTCACCGCCACCGCCACCGCGCGCGTGCGCCAGGACATCGCCGCCCAGCTGGCCCTGCGCGATCCCGTCGAGCTGGTCGGCTCCTTCGACCGTCCCAACCTGACCTACCGGGTCGTGCCGCGCAGCGCGCTGAAGCGCCAGATCCTCGACGTCGTCACCCGGCATCGCGGCCAGGCCGGCATCGTCTACTGCCAGTCGCGCAAGGAGGTCGACCAGCTGGCGGCGTGGCTCTGCGACGAGGGCGTGCGCGCCGTCCCCTATCACGCCGGACTCACCGACCAGGAGCGGCATCGCCATCAGGACGCCTTCCTCGACGAGGACGCCGACGTGGTGGTGGCGACGGTGGCGTTCGGCATGGGCATCGACCGCTCCGACGTCCGCTTCGTGCTCCACGCCGGGGCGCCGCAGTCGGTCGAGCACTACCAGCAGGAGTCCGGCCGCGCCGGCCGCGACGGCCTGGAGGCGGAGTGCGTGCTGGTGGTGTCCGCCGCCGACTTCCTCAAATGGCGGCAGATGCTCGACAAGAACGGCGAGCTGACCGAGCAGCGGCGGGCCCTGCTGCGCGACATGGAACGCTACGCGGCCGCCGTCGGCTGCCGGCACCGCCACCTGCTGCGCTACTTCGGCGAGCGGTATGCGAAGGACGACTGCGCCGCCTGCGACTACTGTCTCGGCGAACTCGAGGCGGTGGCCGATCCGGTGACCATCGCCCGCCAGGTGCTGTCGTGCGTCGCGCGGGTCGGCCAGCGGTTCGGGGCCGGCCACGTCACCGCCGTGCTGCGCGGCACCGGCAGCGAGGGCGTCGCCGCGCGTGGCCACGACACGCTCAGCACCTTCGGCCTGCTGCGCCAGGCGTCGATCGACGAGGTGCGCGGCTACATCGACCAGCTGCTGGCCCATGGCCTGCTGCGCCAGACCGACGATCAGTACCCGGTGCTGGCGCTCACCGACGACGGCGTGACGCTGCTGCGCGACGCCGGCGCCCGGCCCGACCTGACCCTGGCCCGCCAGCGCCGGCCCGATCCGGCGCGGGCGGCGCGGCGGTCGAAGGCCGAGACCGAGGGCTGGGAGGGCGTCGACCGCGACCTGTTCGAGCGCCTGCGGGCGCTGCGTCTGCAGGTGGCGCGGCAGCGCGGCGTGCCGCCCTATGTCGTCTTCCACGACACGACGCTGCGCGAGCTGGCCCGGGCCAAGCCACGCACGCTCGACGCGCTGCGCCACGTCTACGGCGTCGGCGCCCGCAAGGCCGACGATCTCGGCGCCGCGGTCCTGGAGGTCATCGGCGGCGCCTGACCGATCGCCGGGCTGGACTCCGCCGCTGGCTATGTAGTAATCCTACAGAGCCATGCGACGCATGAGTCCCACCGTGGTCGCCGTCCTGCAGGCCGTCGCCGGCGGCATCCGCTACGGCTTCGACGTCATCGATCACACCGGACTGCCGAGCGGCACCGTCTATCCGGCCCTGTCGCGGCTCGAGCGGGACGGCTATCTGCGATCGACCTGGGAGGACGAGGCGGCGGCGTTCGCCGCCGGCCGGCCGGCGCGCCGCAACTACCGTGTGACCGCCGCCGGGACCCGCGCCCTCGACCAGGCGCTGGCCACCTACCGCGCCCTGCTGCCGTTGCGGCCGGCCCCGGTCAGGAACTAGCGCGCCATGCGGCCGCCCCTGGTCACCCGGGTGCTGCTGGCCATCGCGGCGGCGATCGTGCCCGGCGATCTGCGCGGCGACTGGCGCCGCGAGTGGGACGCCGAGATCGCCTGGCGGCTGAGCCAGCGGCACGGCCGATCGGGACTGGTGGGGCGGTCAGCCGGCGCCGTCTCCCACGCGCTCTGGCTGCGCGGCCAGCGCTGGAGGCCCGAGATGTGGACCTACGACCTGCGGATCGTCGTCCGGTCGCTGCTCCGACGACCGTCGTTTCTCACCCTGGCCGTGGTCACGCTGGCCATCGGCATCGGCGCCACTGCGGCGGTGTTCGGCGCCGTGCGGGCGGTGATGCTCCGGCCGCTGCCGTTCCCGTCGCCCGACCGCCTGGTGAGCCTCACGACCACCGGGCCCGATGGCCCGCCGACGGGGTTCGCGTCCTCGCCGCCCGACGTGGTGGACTGGGCCGAGGCCCAGCAGACCCTGGTGGCGCTGGCGGCGTTCACCGCCGACGGCCTGACCATCGGCGGCTCACGGACGCCGGCCGAGCAGGTGGCCGGCGCGATGGTCACCGGCGAGTTCTTCACCGTGCTCGGCATCGAGGCCGTCCGCGGCCGTCTCCTGACCAGCGCCGACACGACGGCCACCGCGACGCCGGTCGTCGTCATCGCCGACACGCTGTGGCGGCGCCGCTTCGGCGGCGACCCCGCCATCCTCGGTGCCACCGTCGTCGTCGACGGAATACCGCGCGCCGTCGTCGGCGTGCTGGCGCCAGGCGTCACCTACCCGCTCGGCGCCGAGGCGTGGGTCCCGCTGTCGTTCAGTCCCGAGGAGCTGCTCACCCAGCGCGGCGCGCAGTACCTCGACGTGATTGGGCGGCTGCGTCCGGGGATCACCGCGGTGGTCGCCGAGGCCGACCTCGATGCGATTGCCGCCCGGCTCGCCGCCACCTATCCGCGCACCAACGAGGGCCGGGGCGTGCTCGTCCGCGACCTGCGCACCGCCATCGTCGGCGAGACGCGCAGCGGACTGCTGCTCCTGCTGGCCGCGGCCGTGCTGGTCCTGCTGGTGGTGTGCGCCAACGTCGCCGGCCTGCTGGTGACGAGGGCCCTCGCCGCCAGCCGCGATCTGGCGATCCGCACCGCGCTCGGCGCCACCCGCGGCCGACTGGTCCGCGCCGCCGTCGTCGAAGGCGGGGTGCTCGCCGCGGCTGGGGCGCTCGCCGGTCTGGGCCTGGCCTGGGCGGCGTCGCGCCGGATCGCCGCCCTCGACGACGCGCTGAGGATTCCCCTGCTCGACGGCACCCACGTCGATGGAGTCGTGCTCGCCGTGACGATCGCCGCTGCCGCCTTCTCGGCGCTGGCCGTCGCGGTGCTGCCGGCGTGGCGCAGTGCCGCTTCCGGCGCACTGGCCGCGCGGGCCGGTGGCGGATCGCCGCGCCGCGGCCGGATCCGGTCGCTGCTCGTCGTCGGCGAGATCGGCCTGGCCCTGGTGCTGGTCGTCGGCGCCGTCACGCTGGTCCGATCGTTCGTCCGTCTCATGACGGTCGACGTCGGCTTCGCGACATCGGATCGTATCCAGACCTTCGCGCTGACGTTGCCGGAGACGCGCTACACCACGCCGGCGAGCCGCAGTCAGTTCGTCGAGCGCCTGCTCGCCGGGGTGCGATCGCTGCCCGGCGTGGAGCGCGCGGGGGCGGTGTTCGGGCTGCCCCTCACCGGCTTCGGCTACGTCATCTCGCTCGTCGAGCGCGACGGCGTCCGGGTGGCGCCCGACGCTCCCGACGTCCTGCTCGCCGTCCGGGTGGTGACGCCGGACTATCTGCAGACGATCGGCCTGGCGGTGAGGCGCGGCCGACCCATCGACCAGACCGACGGATGGGCCAGCCCGCCGGTGGTGCTGGTCAACGAGGCCGCTGCCCGGCTGGTGTGGCCGGACGCGGACGCGCTGGGCCGCGACCTGCGGCTCGGCACGCGGCTCGGCCGCGACGATCAGCGGTTCGGCGGCCGCGTCGTCGGCGTCGTCGCCGACACGCGGGAGCGCGGACCGATGGCGCCGCCACGGCCGACCGTCTACGCGGCCCACGCGCAGTTCCCGGCGTCGTTCGTCGCGGTGGCCGTGCGCACGGCCGGCCCGGCGGCGTCACCGGCGGCGCTGCGGGCCGAGCTCGCCGCCGTCGACCCCGAGGTGCCGATGTTCCGCGTCCGCACCATGGCGCAGCTGGCGGCGTCGACGGTGGCGCAGCCGCGGCTCCTGGCCCTCTTGATGACGGCGTTCGGCGCCGCCGCGCTCGCCGTCGCCGCAATCGGCCTCTACGGCGTGCTCAGCCTGGCGGTGGAAGCGCGGCGCCGGGAGATCGGCATCCGCCGCGCGATCGGCGCGACGGTCGGCGACGTCGTCGGCCTGGTGGCCCGCGACACCGGGCGGCTCCTGGCGGCCGGTCTCGCCTGTGGCGTGGTGGGAGCGGCCGCGGCACAGACGCTCCTCAGCGGCCTGAGCCCCGATGCGGCGGTGGCCGACGGCGGTGTCTACGCGACCGCGATCGCGGTCTTCACTGCCGTGGCGGCGCTGGCCGCATGGGTGCCCTGCCGCCGGGCGCTTGCCGTCGATCCGGCCGCGACGCTCAAGGCGGAGTGAGCGGCGCCGGTGGCCCGGCCACTAGGGCGCCTTGCTCGCGGCCTTGTCCATGAGCGCGAACGGCATCACGCCGATGTTGAGGAACGGGTTGAGCTGCGAGCCGGCCTTGGCCAGCACGTCGCCGGCGGCGTCGCGACTGGCCGCGCCGGCCCAGTCGGCGGCGCTGGCGCCGCTGGCGTCCTTCACGTCGGGCCTGGCGCCGCGCGCCAGCAGCGTCTTCACCACCTCGGTGTGGCCGAAGTAGGCGGCGCACATCAGCGCGGTGATCCGCGTCCCCTCGGCCTGCCGATTGACGTCGGCGCGCCTGCCGATGAGCGCGGTGACCGCGGCGGCGTCGCCGCGCGCCGACGCGCGCATCAGCGCCGTGAGGCCGTCGCCGTCGGGCGCATCCACGGCCGCCGCCTGGCCGGCGGCGAGCGTGAGCAGGATCAGGATCACGGCCATGCGCGTACCTCCGGCGGCCATCCTACGTCCCGGCCGGCGCGGCCTCAAGCCGCGCCACCGCCCCGGGACTCGGCGCGTGCAGTAAGATCCCAGCCGTGGTCCGTCAGTATCTGCAGCGCGGCCCGCGCACGCTCGCCTATCTCGACAGCGATCCCGCGGCGGCCGACAAACCGGTGCTGGTCCTCGCCCACGCGTTCCCGCTCGGAGCCCAGATGTGGGAGCCGCAGTTCAAGGGCGCCTTCTGGGGCTGGCGGGTGCTGGCCCCCGACCTGCGCGGCTTCGGCGGATCGACCGACGAGCGCGGCGACGGCGCGATCCCGGCCATCGACGACTACGCCGACGACATCGACGGGCTGGTCCGCGAGGTCGCCGGCATGCCGGTGGTGCTCGCCGGCCTGTCGATGGGCGGCTACGCCGCCTTCGCGCTGATGCGCCGGGCCCCGTCGCTGGTGCGCGGCCTGGTCCTCGCTGACACGCGCGCCGGCGCCGACTCGCTCGAGGGGCGGGCCGCCCGCAAGGCGATGCTGACGCTGCTCGAGCGCGAAGGCCCGCAGGGCGTCGCCCGCGAGATGATGCCGAAGCTGCTCGGCCAGACCACCCGGGCCGAGAACCCCGATGCCGAAGAGACGGTACGGCGCCTGATCAAGCGCCAGTCGCCGGCCGGCATCCGCGACGCGATCCTGCGCATGATGGAGCGGCCCGACTCGACGGCGCTGCTGCCGACGATCACCGTGCCGACCCTGGTCCTGGTCGGCGACGAAGACACGCTGACCCCGCCCGCCGAGTCGGAGGCGATGGTCCACGCCATGCCCGACGCCTCGCTGGTGCGCATCGCCGGCGCCGGCCATCTGTCGAACCTCGAACGTCCGCAGGCGTTCGAGGCCAGCGTCGAGGACTTCCTCGGCCGCTTCGCGTCCAGGTAGTCGTGGACCTCGGGCTCACCGGCAAGGTCGCTCTCGTCACCGGCTCGAGCCGCGGGCTCGGCCTGGCCGCGGCGCGGGCGCTGGCCGCCGAAGGCTGCCACGTGTGCATCTCGGCGCGCGGCGAGGCCACCCTGGCCGACGCCGCCCTCGGGCTGGCGTCGACCTCGGCGCACGGCGCCGAGGTGCTGGCGGTCGCTGCCGACCTGGCCACCGGGGCCGGGGTCGCCCAGGTGGTCGACGCCACCATCGATCGCTTCGGCGGTGTCGACATCCTGGTGAACAACATGGCGCTGGCCCGCGGCAGCGACCTGGTCGGCACCTCCGACGCCGAGTGGCAGGAGGCGTTCGACCAGACGCTGTTCCCGGCGCTGCGCAGCTCGCGGCTGGTGGTGCCGTCGATGCGCGCCCGCGGCGGCGGGGTCATCGTCGTCGTCTCGTCGATCTACGGCCGCGAAGCCGGCGGCCGCATGACCTACAACGCGGTCAAGGCCGCCGAGATCAGCCTCACCAAGTCGCTGGCGCAGCAGCTGGCGGGTGACGCCATCCGCGTCGTCGGCGTCGCTCCCGGTTCGATCTCGTTCCCCGGCGGCTCGTGGCACAAGCGCCAGCAGGCCGATCCCGACGGCATCGCCGCGTTCATCAAGGCGGAGCTGCCGTTCGGCCGCTTCGGCCGCGCCGACGAGGTCGGCGACGTGGTGGCGTTCCTGGCCTCGGCGCGGGCCAGCTGGGTCAGCGGGACGACGGTCGTCGTGGACGGCTGCCAGAGCCGCGCCTTCTAGTCCGCCGGCGCGGCGCTCATCGGCATTCGGCGCAGAGCTCGTCGTCGGGCCAGCCGACCCGGCCGCGCAGGCCGACCATGTGCAGCGTCTTTCGCTCGAACTCCGAGAGCGCGCTCGCGGGCCGACCGGCGTTCAGCAGCCCGGGCATCTCGTGCTCGGCGGCGCCGCTGGCAAAGAGCAGCACTCGCAGCGCGACATCGGGGGCGGCCAGCTGCGCCTCGCTCACGCGCAACGTGAAGCCGAAGTAGCTGGACGACTGGCCGACGCAGAAGCCGAAACGATCGAGCCGGATGCGGGAGACGAACCACGGATGGTCGCATCCCGACTGATCCGGCGTCGCGGCGACGACGAAGAAGTCGCCGCCGGTCTGTGGCCCGCCGGCGGTGGTGCTTCTGACCGTGATCCATCGGTTGGCAGTCAGGCGGCGAATCTCGGCCGCGGCGGCTTCCCAGACCGCGGGGACTCCGGGGCGGGCTTCCACGTCCTGGCTCAGGTAGGTCGGCACGTCGTCGGGACGGGTTGTCGTCAGGCCGCCGAGGAAGTGGCGGGTTTCCAGCGACTCGCGCTCGTCGCGTACCGGCCAGAGCGTGACCGGCCGCCCACCCTCGACCGTCGCCGACAGGCAGGCGACCCGCCGCTCGAGGAAGCCTGCCGCGGTGAACGTGGCGGTCGCACAGCGCACCGGGACGGTCGCCCCACCCGCGGCATCGGTGGCGACGCTCCCGTCCGCCGTGAGGACGCGCACGCCCGCCACGGGCGCTCCGGTCCATCCGTCGACCACGGCGATCTGCCTGAGGGCGTCACCGGACGGGGGCGACGGCGCGTTTGGCGGGTTGAACCGGGGCCCGGTGGAGGGCTCGCCGCTGCAGGCGGCGACGACGATCGCGGCAACGAACGCGAGGATTCGGCTGGCCATTACCGATCAAGGCGGAAAAACCCGCCTGATCCGGTAATGGCGGTCGCCAGCGTCCTGGAACCGGCCCAGCGGGCAGGGGGTAGAATCGCCGCCACCATCATGCGGCGTGACCGATCGGCCGGTGCGCCTGGGCCCCCGCCCGTCACCGATCTGCTGCTCGCCTGGCGCGGGGGCGACGAGCGGGCCCTCGACCGTCTCGTGCCGCTGGTGCATGCCGAGCTGCTGCGCCTGGCCCGGCGACAGATGAACCGCGAGCGGGCCCGGCACACGCTGCAGACGACGGCGCTGGTCAACGAAGCCTACCTGCGGCTGGTCGACCTGAGCCGCGTGCAGTGGCAGGACCGCAGCCATTTCTTCGCGATGGCCGCCCGGGTGATGCGTCGCGTCCTGGTCGACCACGCGCGGGCGCGCCGGCAGCAGAAGCGGGGCGGTGGCGTGCGTCCGGCGCCGCTCGACCTCAGCCCCGAGGTCGCCGTCGAACGCGGCGACGACCTGGTGGCGCTCGACGACGCCCTGCAGACGCTGGCGGTCGTCGATCCGCGCAAGGCGCAGGTGGTCGAGCTGCGGTTCTTCGGTGGGCTCAGCGTCGAGGAAACCGCGCAGGCGCTGGCAGTGTCCGTGGAAACGGTCGGGCGCGACTGGCGGCTCGCCAAGCTGTGGCTGCTGCGCGAGTTGGGCCGCGGAGCGCCGCCATGACCGATCCGGGATTGGCGCGCGTCGAGCCCATCCTGCTCGAGGCGCTGCAGCTCGAGCCGGGGGCGCGTGCGGCGTTCCTCGACCGCGTCTGCGGCAGCGACGAGGCACTGCGTCGTGAAGCCGAGTCACTGCTGGCGCTCGACCCGGCGGCCGCCGCGTTCCTCGAGCGCCCGGCGATCGAGGCGGCGGCACGGGCGCTGCACGACGAGGCCACGACGGCGTCGCTGGTCGGCCGGGTGCTCGGCGACTACCGGGTCGAGGCGGTGATCGGCCGCGGCGGGATGGGTGAGGTCTACCGCGCCTACGACCGCCAGCTGATGCGCGCGGTCGCGGTCAAAGTGCTCGGCCCGGCGCCGCCGACCGGGGGCGACCGGACCCCGGCCCTGGCCGAAGCGCAGGCGTCGTCGCGCCTGGCCCATCCCAACATCGTCACGGTCTACGGCGTCGGCGAGGCCGATGGCCTCGCGTTCATCGTGATGGAGCTGGTCCGCGGCCGGACGCTCCGCGAACGGCTCGCCGCCGGTCCGTTGCCGCTCGTCGAGACGATGGCGCTCGCCCTGCAGCTCGCCGACGCGCTCGCAGCGGCCCATGACGAGGGGGTCGTGCACCGCGATCTCAAGCCCGAGAACGTGATGATCACCGCCGGCGGCCATCTCAAGGTCCTCGACTTCGGTATCGCCGGGCGATCGGACGGCGCCGCGGGTGGCTGGCACGGGGGCACCGCCGGCTACATGGCGCCGGAGCAGGTGTCGGGCGAGCCGGCGCTGCCGGCGTCGGACCAGTTCTCCTTCGGGGTCATCCTCCACGAGATGCTGACCGGCCAACCGCCCGGCGGGTTGGCGGCCGCGCCGCCGTACGAGCTGCCGCCGGCGCTGGCCGACGTGCTCCGCCGCTGCCTCGCCGCGGCGCCGGCCGACCGCTTCGCGACCACCGCGGATCTGGTGACCGCGCTGCGGATGGTGCCGCTTCCGGTCGCGCGCGGGGTCACGCGCCGGCGCCTGCTGCAGGGAGCGTTCGTCGCCACCGCCGCGGCCGCCACCGCCGGCGTCGTGTGGGGCGTCGGGCCGTGGGCCGGACGCCGCCGGGTCGTTGCCGTGCTGCCGTTTGCCAACCAGTCGGCTGACGGCGATGCCGACCATCTGGCCGAAGGCCTGACCGCGACCCTCATCGAGCGCCTCGGCGTCATGCCGTCGCTCACGGTGCTGCCGCGCTCGCTGGTCTTCAACTTCCGGGGCGCCGCCGCGACGCGGGCCGCCAGTGAACTCGGCCGCGAGCTCGGTGCCGATGTCGTGCTCGCCGGCACCATCGGCCGGCGCGGCACCATGCTCGACGTCGCCGCGCGGCTCGACGAGGTCGGCTCGGGCCGCACGCTGTGGGCGGCGACCTTCGTGCGGCCGGCCACCGAGCTGCTGGTCGTCGAGGAGGAGATCGCCCAGGCCATCGTCGACCAGGGCGTGCGCCTGCGGCTCAGTGCCGACCAGCGTCGCCGCCTGTTGCGGCGGACCACCACCGATCCGGTGGCTTACGAGCAGTACCTGCGCGCCGTGCACCTGTGCCAGCAGGAGACCGAGGATGCGTATCTGGAAGCCCGCGAGCTGCTCGACGACGCGCTCGCCCGCGATCCGCGCTTCGGCGCCGGCCACGTGCAGCTCGCCACGACCTACGCGGTGATGGCGGTGGACGGCATGGAGCGGCCCACCGACGCCTGGCCCGAGTCGAGCCGCCACGTGCGGCTGGCACTGGCCGGCGACCCCGATCTCGCCGACGCCTACGCCTGCACCGCCGCCCAGGAGTTCTTCTTCAACTGGAACTGGGACGCCGCCGAAGACGCCTGGCGCCTGGCGATGCGGTTCGGCGGCGGGGAGGTGCACCCCGATCTCTACACGGCGCGGGCGCTCCAGCGCGCCGCACTGGGACGCATGGACGAAGCCCTCACGTTCGTGCGTCGGGCCCGGCAGGTCGATCCCGTCACGCCGATGTTCGCGATTCGCGAAGCCGACCTCCTGCTGCGGGCCGGCGATCCCGGCGCCGCCGCCCTGAGCTATCGACGGGTGCTGGCCGGTCAACCGGACGAGCCCCGCGCCCTCGCCGGCCTGGCAGCCGCCTGCGTCGACCTCGGCCGGCTGGACGAGGCGGTGGCGCTTCGTCGGCGTCTGCACGGCCTGGCCGGGGACGCCGACGCGCTCGCGGGCGGGCCAGCCGCGACCGCCACGGCGGAGCTGCGGCGCCTCGACCGGGCCGGCGCCGACGCCGAACTCCGGATCCTGGCCATCCGCGAGCGAGGCGGCGACTACGTGTCGCCGCTCGACGTCGCGCGTCAGTACGCGCGACTGGGAGACCACGACGCCGCGGCACGACGCTTCGACGCCGCCCTGGCCGACCGGGCCCCCGGGCTGGCGATGCTCGATCTCGATCCCGCGTGGGAGGGCATGCGGTCCGACCCGCGATTCCTGGCCGTTCGCCGTCGTGTCGGCCTGACCTGAGGAGGAGGACGGAAATGCAGCGTCGACGATTCGTCGCGTGGCTGTTCGGTGCGCTCGCCGTCGCCGGGCGGGAACTCCACGCCTGCGGTGACAAGTTCCTCGTCGCCAGCCGCGGCACCCGCTTCCAGCGCGCCGGCCTGGTCCGCCAGCCGGCGGCGGTGGCGATCTACGCGCCACCGGGCAGCCCAATGGCGTTCGCCGTCGATGGCCTCGGCCTCGAGCCGGCGCTGGCCAAGATCGGCTACCGGCCCACCCGCGTCGTCGGGCCCGACGCGCTCCGTTCCGCCGCGGCCGGTGGCACCGCCGACCTGCTCGTCGTCGACCTGGCCGATGCGGCCACGCTGGACGGGGTCGTCGCGACCGAGCGCACGGCGGTCGTGGCCGTGGCGTTCGCGGCCGACAAGGACGCCCTGTCGCGGGCCCGCCGCGCCCACGACGCGGTGATTCGCCGTCCCAGCCGCACGCGGGTCGTGGTCGATGCCATCGACGACGTGCTCTTCGAGCGGGCCATCCGCGCCCGCAGCGTCCGTCGCGCCGGCAAGTGATGCCGGGCCCGGCGCGCGTGCGCCTCCTGATCGCGCTGGTCTGCGGCCTGGCCGCGCCGGCCGCCGACGCCGCCGGGCAGGCCTGGCCGCCTCCGGCCGGCGTCGGCGCGATCACGCTGTCGAGCCAGGCCATCTACAACACCGGTCACCGGCTGAGCGACGGGTCGCTCCTGCCCGACGGCAAGAGCCGCAACGTCAGCCTGGCGGTCGACGCCGACTACGCGATCACCGACCGGCTGTCGGTGTCACTCGGGTTGCCGTACGTGTTCTCGCGCTTCACCGGGCCCGGACCGTCGCTGGCCAACCTGCCGGTGGACGCCTGCCGCTGCTGGCAGAGTGCCTTCCAGGACGTGACGGCCACCGTGCGCTACAGCGCGCTGGCCGGCCCGGTGGCCCTGATGCCGTCGCTGTCGGTCGGTGTGCCGAGTCACGACTACCGCTGGGAAGGCGAAGCCGTCGCCGGGTTCGGCCTGCGCGAACTGCGGGTGGCGCTCGACGCCGGGGCCCGCCTCGATCGGCTCTCGACCCGACTGGCGCTGGTCGGCCGCTACCAGTACGCCGCCGTCGAGGACGTGCTCGACGTGCCCAACAACCGCAGCAACTGGTCGGTCGGGGCGAGCTATCTCGCGACGACCCGGCTGGCGCTGCGCGGTGCGGTGTCGTGGCAGCGCACCCACGGCGGGCTGCGCATCGGCGGTGACGGCATCCCCGGTGAAGCCGACACTCCCGATCGTTTCAGGGAGCACGATCGGCTGCTGCGCGACAACTCCTGGCACCTCGGCGGCGCCGCCACCTATTCGCTGCCCCGGGTGGACCTGTTCGTGTCGTACCTCGAGTTCATGGGCGGCACCGACACGCATGCCGGCCGGGCCTTCACGATCGGCACCAGCTGGCCGTTCCGCCGCTGAGCGCGCCGGCCTCGCTCAGCGCCGCCCGAACGCCATGCGGTAGACCGGCCAGCCGGCGAGCGTCACCGCAAAGACCACCGAGGTCCAGAAGGGGTCGGTGACGAGCGCGTTGGCGATGAGATAGAGCGCCCCGGCGACGAAGACCGCCGGCAGCACCGGGTAGCCCCAGGCGCGATAGGGCCGTGGCAGATCGGGCCGGCGCCGCCGCAGCGTGTAGATGGCCGCGACGCTCAACGCGTAGAACGGCCACATCGCCAGGACGAACGTGTCGGTGAGCTGCTCGAAGGTCTGGGTCAGCACCATGGCCGCGCCGAGCAGCATGGTCAGCGTGATGGCGACATAGGGTGTGCCGAACCGCGGATGCACGGCGGCGATCGGCCGGAAGAACAGGCCGTCGTCGGCGAGGGCGAAGAAGATGCGCGGCCCGGCGAGCATGCTGCCCATCAGCGACCCGAAGGTCGAGATCATCACCACCACCGCGATCGCCGCCGCTCCGGCCTGCCCGAAGAGCGTCCCCATGGTGTCGGCGGCGACCAGGCCCGACGCCTGCATCCGGGGCAGGCCGGTCACATACAGGTAGGCGAGGTTGGCCGCCAGGTAGATGGCGATGATCGCCAGCGTCCCGCCGAGGATGGCGCGCGGCAGGTTCCGGCCCGGGTCCTTGACCTCGCCGCTGGCGAACGACACGTCGGCGAAGCCGTCGTAGGCCCACAGCACCGAGATGAGGGCCAGGCCGAAGAGGCCCGGCTCGACCGCGCCGGTGGCCTCCTGGAGGTGCGTCCAGGTGGCGCCGTGGGCGCCGCCGAGCGCGAACGCCGCCACCACCAGGACGACCAGCGCCCCGTACTTGGTGACCGTCGAGAGCGAGGCGAACAGCGCGCCGAGGTTGACGCCGACGATGTTGACCGTTCCGGCGAACAGGATCGCCCCGGCGGCCAGGTAGTCGGCGGCCGCCTGGTGCGCCGTCGGGTCGAGACCGGCGACGCGGAGCGCGTACTCGCCGAAGACCGACGAGATGCCGCCCAGCGCGGCGGCGCGGATGAGCACCAGCTGCGCCCACCCGTAGAGGAAGGCGACCGGCCGGCCCCAGCCCTCGCGCAGGTAGACGTACATCCCGCCGGTGTCGGGCAGCGCCGCGGCCAGTTCGGCGAGGGTCAGGGCGCCGCACAGGACGATGAGCCCGCCGAGCACCCAGACCAGCAGCATCGCCTCGGCGTCGGGCACCCGGGTGGCGATGACGGCCGGCGTGCGGTAGATGCCGCCGCCGATGGTGATGCCGATGGCGACGCCGATCGCGCTCCACAGCCCCAGGCGGCGCGTCAGCGCGGGCATGCCGCGCCAAGTCTAACCGACCTTATAGAATGGACCGATGCCCTCCTCCGTCCCCGTCGCCGGGACGCAGCTCCTGCACTACCGGGTCATCGAACGCCTCGGCGGCGGCGGCATGGGCGAGGTGTTCCTGGCCGAGGACACCCGCCTCGGCCGCCAGGTGGCGCTCAAGTTCCTGACCTCGGCCGAGGCCCACGACGCCGAGGCGCGGGCCCGGCTGGTGCGCGAGGCACAGGCGGCGTCGGTGCTGCGCTCGCCGCACGTCGCCGTCACCTACGACCTGGTCGAGCACGGCAGCGATCTGTTCATCGCCATGGAGTACGTCGAGGGCGAGCTGCTCTCCGACCGGATCGCCCGCGGCATCCTGCCGGTGCCCGAGGCGCTCGAGATCGCCATGCAGGTCGCCGACGCCCTCGAGGAGGCGCACGCGCAGGGCATCGTCCACCGCGACATCAAGAGCGCCAACGTCATGCTCAGCCGGCGCCAGCTGGTGAAGGTGCTCGACTTCGGCCTGGCCAAGTTCCTGCGCCCGACCGCCGTGGACCACGCCGCCACGATCGGCATGACGATTCCCGGGGTCGTGCTCGGCACGCTCGGCTACATGGCCCCGGAGCAGCTGCGCGGCGGCGAGGTCGATCATCGCGCCGATCTCTTCGCGGTCGGCTGCGTGCTCTACGAGATGCTGGCCGGCCGGCCGCCGTTCCAGGGCGAGACGATGGCCGACTCGGCGCACCGCATCCTCACCCAGGAACCCGACGCGTTGGCCCGCTTCAACTACGCGGTGCCGGCCGACGTCGAGGCGGTGGTGCGCAAGGCGCTGGCCAAGGATCCCGACTACCGCTACCAGTCGGCGCGCGAGCTCTACGTGGACCTGCACCACGCCCGCGAACGCCTGGTCCGCGAGTCGACCTCGGGCGGCGGCCGGGTCACCTGGCGGCCGGGCATGCTGCTGCCGCCAGTCGGCTTCGGCCAGCCGGCGTCGGCACCCACCGCCGCGGCGGAGCGCACGGTGGCGGTGCTGACCTTCGCCAACCTCACCGGCAACCCCGCCGACGAGTGGATCGGCCAGGGCATCGCCGAGTCGCTGACCATCGACTTCGGCAAGGTGCGCGGCGTCAAGACCATCCCGCGCGAGCAGATGTTCGACGTGCAGCGCGAGCTGAGCAGCGCCCAGGGCCGGATGGTGGACGAACGGCAGTCGATCGAGCTGGGCCGCCGCCTCGGCGCCACCTGGGTGGTCGGCGGCGCGGTGCAGCGGCTCGGCGACCGGGTGCGCCTGACCGCGCAGACCATCGCCGTCGAGGCCGGCCGCAGCGTCTCCACCGTGAAGCTCGACGGCACGATGGATCAGATCTTCGAGCTCCAGGACCGCCTGGTCGAGGAGCTGGTCCGCACCGGCCTGCAGCGCGAGCTGCAGACGAGTGAGAAGCGTGCCATCGGCGAGGACGTACGCTCGCCCGAGGCGTACGAGGCCTACTCGCGCGGCATGCTGAACCTGCGCATCGCCACCCAGGAGTCCACCGAGCGGGCGATCGCGCTCTTCGAGCGGGCGCTCGACCTCGACGCCGAGTACGTCGAGGCACTGGTCGCGCTCGGCAACGCCCTGCAGCTGCGCGGCTCGTTCCTGTCGCTGCCGCACGTGCTCGAGCGGAGCCGGGCCCTGCTCGAGAAGGCGGTGGCCATCGCGCCGCAGCACGCCGAGGCGCACGTCCGCCTCGGCCAGACGCTGTCCACGCTCGGCGACGTCGATGCCGCCGAAGCGGCGGTGCGCCGGGGCCTGGCGCTGGATCCCGACAGCGCCGTCGCCCACAGCCAGCTGGCGCGGGTGCTGTGGCTCGGCCGGGCGCGCATCGACGACGCCATCGCCCACTTCGTCAGGGCCGCCGAGCTGGCCCCGCAGGCCGGCTACACCTACCTGCAGCTGGCCCTGCTCTCGGCGCTCAGCGGCCGGCTCGACGTCGCCGAGCGTTACGCGCGCGAGGCGGTGGACCTGCAGCAGCGGGCGATGTCCGGTACCCAGGGCCTCATCGTCGTCGGCGCCCACACCCGCCTCGGCTACGTCCACTATCTGCGCGGCGAATACGCCGACGCGGTCCGCGAGTACCGGCGCGAGCTGAGCTTCCTCACCCTCACCGACCACGCGCTGCGCGATCGCTCGATCATCGAGGTGAACCAGAAGCTCGCCGCGGCCTACCTGCGGCTGGGCGACGCCGACGCGTCGCGGAGCTACGGCGACGCCGCCATCGACGCCTTCGCCCTGCGGCTCGCCGCCGGCGCCGACGATCCGTTCACGCGCTACTACGTGGCCGCCGTGCACGCCTTGCGCGACGACGTCGAGCCGGTGGTGGCCAACCTCGAGCGGCCGCTCGCCGAGCTGGGCGCGTTCACGCGCTGGCGGCTGCCGCGCGATCCCGATTTCGCCGCCGTGCTGGCCAACCCGGCGGTGGCGGCGCGTCTGACCGCCTGAGCGGCGGCGCGGCCGGTCCAGACCGCGGGCGGCTCAGCGGGCGGCCTCGTGAGCCTTGCGTCCGCCCCGGGCCACGGGTTGCGCCGGCCCGCGGCCGGTCGTCAGCAGCGCCGCCATCTCGACGCACCGTTCGACCAGCGCCGCGGCGCCGTCGTGCAGGGCCTGCGACTCCTGGACGTAGGTGACGTTGTTCTCCATGTCCTCGGCGCTCCACCCGCGCGAGTGGGCGATGAACGGGAACCGGGGAAACTGGCAGCCCAGCTCCGCGAAGAAGCCGAGCATCTGACCGGCCACCCCCTGCACGTTGTCCTGGCCGCCGGTGATGATGAAGGCGGCGACCTTGTCCTGGAGCAGGTGCCGATTGGCGATCGTCTCCTGGTTCTGGATGCAGTTCATGCGCTCGATCATCTTGAAGTAGAGGCTGCTGGCGGCGCCCCACCGGATCGGTGTCGAGACCAGGATGACGTCGGCCCAGTGGACCACGGCCTCGTAGACCTCGGCCATCTCGTCGGCGGGATCCATCATCGTGATCGAGCACGGCCACGTGCAGGCCCGCGCCGCCTTCGAGTAGAAGCCTTCGCAGGCCCGGAAGGCGAGATCGCGCACGCGCTGCAGGGTGGTCTCGCAGCCCCGCGACTCCCTGGCGTGGCCGAGCGCGCGCTCGAGGAGGGCTTCCGAGGTGCTGTAGCGAGGCCGACCGGCGGTCATGACGGTGGTCGAGATCCCCAGCACGCGAATCGGCCCGGGCTGGCGCACGATCGGCCTGGCCAGTGGATGGGGCGTCCTGGTCGGCCTGACCCGCGTGCTCAGCGGCTCGCTCGAGACCAGCACGCGGCCGTCCTCCACGCGCACGTCGTGGCGTGGCACCGCGTTGGCCGCCCCGTCGCGACTCACGCCGGACTCGCGATGGAACGCCCAGTAGTGCCACGGACACACCAGGTAGTCGTCGTCGAGCGTGCCGTCCGCCAGCGGACCGCCGACGTGATTGCAGGCCGCCGAGATGGCGCCGAAGCGTCCGTTCGCGAACGTCAGCGCGAGCCTGGCCGTGCCGACCGTCACCGGCTGGACCGCTCGCGCGCTCAACTCGTCGGCGGCGCCGACGTCAATCCATGGCATGCCTGGGATTCTAGGCCGTCCCGCCGCGGACTTGCCACGGCGCGACAGCGGTTGCTAGCGTGGGCGCAGGATGATCCGCCGCCAGCCCGGCCGTCACGTGGCGCTCGTCACGCTTGCCGCCGCGCTCGTCGTCACCGGCGCCGGCGCCCAATCCGCCGCTCCCCGGTTCGATCCCGCCGCCATCGACTCCGCGGCGCGCGCGCTGCCGCGCCTGCACAGCCTGCTGGTCAGTCAGCGCGGCCGGCTGGCCTTCGAGCGCTACTACAACGGCCGGACCGCGACACGGCTGGCCAACGTCAAGTCGGCGTCCAAGAGCGTCATCGCCGCGCTGGTCGGCATCGCCATCGCCAAGGGGCACATCGCCGGCGTCGAGGCGCCGATCGGCACGTGGTTTCCGGAGCTGGCCAGAGATCCCGACCCGCGCAAGCGCGCCATCACCGTCGAGAACCTGCTCGAGATGCGCTCGGGACTCGAAGGCACCAGCGGCCGCAACTACGGGGCCTGGGTGACCAGCGGCAACTGGGTCCGCCACGCCCTGAACCGGCCGATGACCGCCGCGCCGGACGACGACATGGACTACAGCACCGGCAACACGCACCTGCTGTCGGCGATTCTCACCAGGGCGACCGGAACCAGCACGTGGCGCTTCGCCAGTGACGTGCTGGCCACGCCGCTCGGCTTCACCCTGGCGCGGTGGCCGCGCGACCCGCAGGGCATCTACTTCGGCGGCAACGACATGCTGCTGACGCCCCGCCAGCTGCTCGCCGTCGGCGAGCTTTACCTGCAGCGTGGCCGGGTGGCCGGTCGACAGGTGGTACCGGAAGCCTGGGTGGCGCGGTCGTGCCAGGGACGAGCGCGGGATCTGCCGGAGTTCTCGCGGGGCCTGGGCGGCATGCGCGATCCGATGCGCGACCGGCAGTACGGCTACGGCTGGTGGGTGCACCAGCTGGCCGGGCACAAGACCTGCTTCGCCTGGGGCTACGGCGGCCAGTATGCGTTCGTCGTCCCCGATCTCGACATGGTGATCGTCTCCACCGCGTCACCCGACGTCAGTGAAGAACGCCGCGGCCACCGCCGCGAGCTCTTCGACCTGCTGACGCGTCTGGTCGTCGAGCCGCTCTCGGTCGGCCGCTAGCCGCCAGCCGCCAGATCCCTCGTCAGCCGTTCATCGCCCGCACCGGGTCGATGCGCATGGCCCGACGGCCAGGGACCACTGCGGCGGCGACGGCCACGCCGACCAGCAGCAGCGGCACGACCCCGTAGGTGACCGGGTCGAGCGGCGGCACGCCGTACACCTGGCTGGCCATGAGCGGCGTGAGCGCCACCGCGAGCGCCACCCCCGCGGCCACGCCGACCGCCGCCAGCGACGCCGCCTGGCGGACGACCATGCCGAGCACCTCGACCGGCGCGGCGCCCAACGCCAGCCGCACGCCCATCTCCGCGGTCCGCTCCGACACCACCAGCGCCATCACGCCGTAGACGCCCACCGCCGCCAGCAGCAGCGCCAGCACGCCGAAGGCGCCGATGAGCAGCAGCAGGAAGCGTCGCTCGGCGACCGACTCGCTGCGGAGCTGCTCCATGGTGCGGATGTCGTACAGGGCCAGCGTCGGGTCGAAGGCGCGCGCCTCGGCGCGAATCGCCTCGGCCAGCGCCGCCGGATCGCCCACCGTCCGCACGGCGATGAACGGCGCCACCGGCGGCCCGGTCAGGTAGTTGATGTACAGCTCGGGCGCCGGCGTCTCTTCGAGACCGGCGTGGCGCACGTCGCCGACGACGCCCACCACCGTGCTCCACGGTCCGGTCGGATTCGGCCCCATGCGCACGTGCTGGCCGATCGGGTCGTCAGTGCCGAACACCCGGCGCGCCATGGTCTCGTTGACGACCACCACCGGCGGCGCGTTGGGGCCGTCCTCCGCAGTGAAGCTGCGGCCGCGCGTGATGGGAATGCCCATCGTCACGAAGTAGTCGTGCATGGCGCGGCGGAACTCCACCTCGGGCAGCTCGGCGGGCGGGAGCGGCCGGCTCTCGACCTGCACCGACGTGGTGACGTTGGTGCTGCCCAGCGGAATGCGGGTGGTGCCGCCCACCGAGGTGACGCCCGGCAGCGACTCGAGCCGCGCGAACCACTCGGCGTAGTACGCCAGGCGGGCCTCGGGGGCCGTCAGGCGCGCCGGCAGCGTGAGCTGCATCGTGAGCAGGTGCTCGGGCCGGAAACCGGGATCGAGTGTCATCACCGAGTTGAAGCTGCGCAGCAGCAGGCCGGCGCCGACGGTCAGTACCACGGCCAGCGCCAGTTCGACGACGACCAGCGCCGAGCGTGTCCGGTGCCGCGACCGCGAGCCGACGGTGCCGCGGTTGGTGTCCTGGAGGGCCGGCGCCACGTCGGTCCGGCCGGCGGCCAGCGCCGGCACCACGCCGACCAGGACGCCGGTCACGACCGCCACCGTCACGGTCACCGCCAGCACTGACCAGTCGGGCGCCACGTCGTCGAGGCGCGGCAGGTTGGCCGGCGCCAGGGCGATGAGACCCTGCACGCCCCAGCGCACCACCAGCAGTCCCACCACACCGCCGGTCACTGCCAGCAGCAGGCTCTCGGTGAGCGCCTGTCGCGCCAGCCGCCAGCGGCCGGCGCCCAGCGCGGCGCGCACGGCCAGCTCCTTCTGCCGGCTCACGCTCCGCGCCAGCACCAGATTGGCGACGTTCACGCAGGCCATGAGCAGGATCACGCCGACGCCGCCGAGCAGCACCAGCAGCGCCGGGCGGACGTCGCCGACCACCTGCTCGTGCAGCGGTCCCACGGTCGTGGTCCAGCCGCCGTTGGTGTCCGGGTAGGCCCGCTCGAGGCGCGCGGCGACCGCGGCCATGCCGGCCCTGGCCTCGGCCACGCTGGTGCCGGGAGCGAGCCGGCCGACCGCAGCCAGATAGTGGACGTTGCGCACCAGCTGGCCCGACGCGTCGACCATGCGCGGGCCGGTCATCACCATCGTCGTCCACACGTCGACGGCGATTGAGCGGGTGAACGCACTGGCCCCGACCATGCCGCGGTAGGGGAAGACGAAGTCGGGGGGCATCACGCCGACGACGGTGGCGGGCTCGCTGTCGAGGGTGAGCGTCCGGCCGACGATGGCTGGATCGCCGGCGAATCGCCGCTGCCAGAAGCCGTGGCTGAGCACCACCACGCCGGGGCTGTCGTTCTCGCGCAGCGTGCGGCCGAGGAGTGCCTCGCGGCCGAGCAGCGGCATGAGGCCGGGCGTGACCGTCGAGGTGTGGACCATCTCGGGCGGGCCGTCGACGACCATCGGGGTCTTGGCGACGAACGAGTAGTAGCCCTGGAGGGTGACCCACTCGCGGCTGCCGTCGCGCAGGTCGGCGAAGTTGGCCGGCGAGATCGGGTTCTCGGGCCGGTCCTCGCGGGTGTTGTGGCTCCACACCAGCACCAGCTGCCCGGGGTCGCGATACGGCAGCGGTTTGAGCAGGATGCCCTGCACCACGGTGAAGATGGCGCTGTTGGCGCCGATGCCCAACGCCAGGGCGGCGACGGCGAGCGAGGTGTAGAGCGGCGCGTGCAGCGCCTGGCGGATCGCGAAGCGCACGTCGGCGCGAAGGCTGTCCCAGAACATGGCTCGTCTCCCGGACGGTTCGTAGAGATGCGGCGTCGAGTTGGGGAAGAAGGACCAGCGGACGACGGCGGCCCAGCGTTCGGCCAGGCCGTCGGCGACCAGCGTGGCGAGGGAGTCGCCGCCGCGGCGGCGGAACGCCTCGCGCATCTCGCCGCCGAAGCGGCGGCGGAAGGCCCGCGGGTAGGCGAGCAGGCCCAGCGCGAACAGCGCCTCGGCGACGGCCGAGCGCCGCGGCGCCGTCACGCGCGTGCTCCCTTGAGCAGCCGGCGGGCTCGTGCCGCTGCCACCTGCTCTTCGAGCCGCGCCGCCTCGGCGCGGGCCACGGCGATACCCCGCGCCGTCAACCCGTAGTAGCGGCGGCGCTCGTCGGTGCTCGACGGATCGGGCGACTCGGCCAGCTCCTCGATGAACCCGGCTTCGAGCAGCCGGGCCAGGGCGCGGTAGAGGGTGCCGGCGTGCAGCGTGACAGTGCCGCCGGAGCGGTGCTCGACCTCCTGGAGGATGCCGTAGCCGTGGCGTTCGCCATCGGCGAGGGCGAGCAGGATCTCGAAGGCGACCGGGGTGAGCGGCAGCTGGGCAGCGGCGCGGAAGGTGTCCATGAGTGTGCTCACTGACTATATACGTCGGGCACATAGACGGACGCACCTCTCGAAAGGTTGCAGTCAGCGGGGAGAACTGCAGTGCTGCCCGACAGCGGGCGCCGGCTGGACGCAGGGCCGAGCTTCGGCTCTGCCAGCCCTCACTCGGTGCGAAGCGCCACCAGCGGGTCGACGCGAATCGCCCGCCGGCCGGGGACCAGGCACGCGGCCAGCCCGGCCAGCCCGACCAGGGCCGTCACGCCGGCCAGCACCCAGGGATCGCGCGGCGACACCTCGAAGAGCAGGCCGGCGACCAGTCGTGAACCGGCCACGGCGAGCGCGAGGCCGATCGCCAGTCCGGCCGCCACCAGCAGCCCGCCGTCGCGGACGACCAGCCCGAGGACGTCGCGCGACGTGGCGCCGAGCGCGATCCGCACGCCGAATTCGGGAACGCGCGCCGCCACGGTGAAGGCCATCACGCCGTAGACGCCGGCCAGCGCCAGGAGCAGGGCGACCCCGGCGAAGGCGACCAGGAGCGCGGTGCGGAAGCGCGGCGTGGCGGTGGCGGCGGCGAGCGTCGTCGTCATCGTCTCGAGCCGCACCGGCATGTCGGCCTCGCGCTCGCGGATGAGCCTGGCCACGGCGGCGCCGGCCGCGACCGGATCGCCGTCGGCGGCGCGGACGACCAGGTTCAGCGCCGTCGCCGGTCCCGGGTGCTGTTCGTAGGGGAAGTAGATCTCGGCCTGCACCGGCCGCGCCGGGCCGCGGGTGCGGATGTCGCGGACGACACCGACGATGGTCATCGGCGTGAGCGAGTCGAGCCCGGCGCGGATGGTCCGGCCGATCGGATCGACGCCGGGAAACGCGTCCTTCACCAGCTGTTCGTTGACCAGGGCCACAAACGGCGCTTCGAGGCGATCGCGATCGTCCAGGTGCCGCCCGCGGACCAGCGCTACACCGAGTGCGGCGAAGTAGCCGGGCGTCACCACGGTGAAGAGCGCCTGCGGGGAGGCGAGGCCGAGCGCCTCGGGGCCGGGCGCTCCCTCCACCCAGTAGCCGCCGTTCGACCGCGGCACCGAGGGCAGGGAGCTGACCGCGCCAGCGGCGCTGATGCCGGGCAGGGCGCGGACGCTCTCGAGCAGCCGGCGATACGTGGCCGGTGCCTTCGGGAAGTCGGCGGCTCCGGCCACCGGCACCGTCGTGCGCAGCACGGCGAGCCGCTCCGGCGCGAATCCCATGTCGACGGCGGCGAGGGCGACCAGGCTGCGGGCGAGCAGGCCGGCGCCCATCACCAGCACGACCGCCAGCGCGATTTCGGTGACGACCAGCGCCCGCCGCGCGCCGCCACCGCGGACGCCCAGTGCCGAGCCCTTGCCGCCCTGCCGCACGCCATCGGCGAGATCGACGCGCCAGACGTGCCAGGCCGGCGCCAGGCCGAACACCAGGCTCGCCGCCAGCGAGATGCCCAGGGCGAACGCCAGCGCCGCACGGTCCACCGACACCTCGTCCAGCCGCGGCAGGTCCGGCGGGGCCAGCGCGAGCAGCGCCGTGACGCCCCAGCGCGCCAGCAGTGCGCCGCCGGCGCCGGCCACGACGGCCAGGACCGCGCTCTCGGTCAGCAGCTGGCGGACCAGCCGGCCGCGCCCGGCGCCGACCGCGGCGCGGACGACGATTTCGCGTCCCCGCGCCGAGGCCCGGGCGAGCAGCAGGCTGGCGACGTTGGCACAGGCGATGAGCAGCACGACGCCGACCGCGCCGAGCAGCACGAAGAGCGTCTGCCGCGTGTCGCCGACGATGGCCTCGGCCAGTGGCGTCAGCCGCACGCCCTTGTCGCCGTTCGACTGCGGGTGGGCGGCGCTCAGCCGCGCCGCGACCGCCGTCATCTCGGCCGTCGCCTGCGCGAGTGTCACCCCGTCGGCCAGGCGGCCGACGGCGCGGTAGTTGTGGGCGCTGCGCGAGGTGGCGGCCAGACGGCCGGATTCGCCGACGTAGACGTCGGTGCGGGCGGGGAAGCGGAACGCCGGCGCAGCGACGCCGACGACCGTGAACGTCCGTTGGTCCAGCGTCAGCGTGGCGCCCACCGCCCGTGGGTCGGCGGCGAACTGGCGGCGCCAGTAGGCGTCGCTGATCACCGCGGCGGCCGGGCCGTCGGGCGATGCCTCGTCGGCGGTGAGCAGGCGGCCGCGGCCGGCGGTGGCGCCCAAGACCGCGAAGAAGTCCGGCGACACGCGGGCCACCACCGCGTAGTCGGCGACGTTGGCGACCGCCACACTGGTCTCGAAGGCCCGGTAATGCGCCAGTCCGGCGAAGCTGCGGCTCTGATCGCGCCAGTCGAGGACGTCGGGTCCCGAGACGGTGGTGCCGGCGAGCCCGGTGCGGGTGTACAGATTGGTGACCGCGACCAGGCGATCCGGCTGCGCGAAGGGCAGCGGCCGCAGGACCACGGCGTCGACGACGCTGAAGATCGCGGTCGTCGCCCCGATGCCCAGCGCCAGGGTGAGGAGGGCCGTGGCCGCGAACCCCGGCTGCCGGGCCAGTGCGCGGAGGCCGTAGCGGACGTCGAGGATCAGCGTGTCCATGCGCGGGTTGGACGAGACCTCGACCTCCGGGGTTGCCGGAGTCGCGCGCGCGGATCGTGGTAGCGTGCGCGGATGGCGCGCTTCAGAACCACCGCCCTGGCGTGGCTGGCCGTGGCGGTGGCCGGGCTGGTCGCCGCGCAGCCCGTCGATCGGCGGGCGCCGGATCGCTTCCGGGTGCGCCTCGACACCACCAGGGGCGCCATCGTCATCGACTGCACGCGCGCCTGGGCGCCGCGGGGCGTCGATCGGTTCTACACGCTGGTCACCGCCGGCTACTACGACGACACGGCCCTCTTCCGGGTGGTGCGCGGCAAGTGGGCGCAGTTCGGGATCAACGGCACCCCGGCGGTGGCGCAGGCCTGGCGCGGCCGGACCATCGCCGACGATCCGTTCGTCGGCCAGTCGAACGTCAAGGGCACGGTGGCGTTCGCCTTCGCCACGCCGCACGGGCGCACGACCCAGGTGTTCTTCAACCTGGTGGACAACAGCGCCACCCACGACCGGGAGCCGTTCGTCGTCTTCGGGCGGGTCGTCGAGGGCCTCGAGGTGATGGACGCGCTCTACGATGGCTATGGAGAGTCGGCGCTGGGCGGCATCCGCGCCGGCCGGCAGGACCCGCTGTTCGTGCAGGGCAACGCCTACCTGCGGGCGAGCTTCCCGAAGCTCGACTACATCAAGACCGCCCGGGTCGAGTAGGGGTCAGACCCCTTTCTGGGCGGGCCTGGAATAGGGGTCAGACCCCTTTCTGGTGGGAGCCTGCCTCGTTGCACTTTCGCCTATTGATCGTCCTCCGGCCCGCTGGTACGATGCGGGCGCGTTTCACGGAATTTCGCGATGCCCGCCGAGCCGACCACCTCGCTTCCGGCGCCCCTGAGCCCGTCGGTCGAGCGCAAGGACCTGGCGCTGCGTGGCGCCCTCGAGCACCTGGCGCCCGGGCCCTGGGTCGAACGCCCCGACACCCCCGACGGGGTCATCACCGCGGTCCGTCGCCTGGCCCCGGTCGAGGCGCGCTACGAGCCGTTCTCGCCGCTGCTCGACCCGCGCCTGGTCGCGGCGCTCGAGCGGCGCGGCCTGCGTCAGCTCTACTCACACCAGGCCGAGGCCTATCAACGGGTGGCGGCCGGCGAGCACGTGGTAGTGACCACCCCGACCGCCTCGGGCAAGACGCTCTGCTACAACCTCCCGGTGCTCGACGCCATCCTCAAGAACCCGGCGTCGCGAGCCCTCTACCTGTTCCCGACCAAGGCGCTGGCCCAGGATCAGATGGCCGAGCTGCACGAGCTGACGGCGCTCATCGGCGAGGTGGGCGGCGAGGCTATCGGCGTGCACACCTACGACGGCGACACGCCTGCCGACGCCCGCCGGACGATTCGTGCCCGCGCCCACGTCGCGCTGACCAACCCCGACATGCTGCACGCCGGCGTGCTGCCGCACCACCCGCGCTGGGCCAAGCTGTTCGAGAACCTGCGCTACGTGGTGATCGACGAGCTGCACGCCTATCGCGGCGTCTTCGGCTCCCACCTCGGCAACGTGCTGCGGCGGCTGCAGCGCATCTGCCGGCACTACGGCTCCGATCCGCAGTTCATCTGCTCGTCGGCGACCATTGCCAATCCGCGTCAGCTGGCCGAGCGCCTGGCCGAGCAGCCGTTCTCGCACGTCGCCGAGAGCGGTGCGCCGCGCGGTGAGAAGTTCGTCGTCTTCGTCAATCCGCCGGTGGTCAACCGTGAACTCGGCATCCGGCGCTCGTACCTGGCCGAGGCCCGGCGGGTGGCCGGGGAGTTCCTGCGCCGCCACCTCCAGGTGATCGTGTTCGCGCAGAGCCGGCTGGCGACCGAGATCCTCACCACGTATCTCAAGGAGGACTTCGAAACCGTCCCGGGGATGGCCGAGGCGATCCGCGGCTACCGCGGCGGCTACCTGCCGCTGCGCCGGCGCGAGATCGAGAAGGGCCTGCGCGAGGGCCAGGTGCGCGGCGTGGTCTCGACCAACGCGCTCGAACTCGGCATCGACATCGGCGCGCTCGACGTGGCGATCCTGGCCGGGTATCCCGGCACCATCGCCTCGACCTGGCAGCGGGCCGGCCGCGCCGGCCGGCGCACCGCCCGGTCGGCTGCGGTGATGGTCGCCAGCTCGGCGCCGGTCGATCAGTTCGTGGTCAGGCACCCCGACTACTTCTTCGCCGCCTCGCCCGAGCATGCCCTGGTCAATCCCGACAACCTGCACATCCTGGTCGACCACGTGAAGTGCGCCGCGTTCGAGCTGCCCTTCAGCGGCACCGACACCTTCGGCGCCGTCGACGTGCAGGAAGTGCTGCAGATCCTGCGCGAGAACGGCCTGGTGCACCGCTCGGGCGATCCCGACGACGAGTCCGATCCCGGCCAGTGGCACTGGACCAGCGAGAGCTATCCCGCCGACGCGGTCAGCCTGCGGTCGATCACCTCGGACAACTTCGTCGTCGTCGACGTCACCGCCGGCTCGACCATCATCGGCGAAACCGACTTCACCAGCGGGCCCTCGACCCTGCACCCCAAGGCGATCTACCTCGTCGAAGGGCGGCTCTACCAGGTGGAGTCGCTCGACTTCGAGGGCCGCAAGGCCTACGTCCGCAGCGTCGACTGCGACTACTACACCACTGCGATCAGCTATTCGAAGGTCACGGTGCTGGAGCCCGCGACCGCCGAGGGCGAGGTGCCGGCGCACGGCGACGTCCACGTCTCCAGCCGCGTCGTCGGCTTCAAGAAGATCAAGTTCCACACCAACGAGAACGTCGGCTCGGGCGAACTCGACCTGCCGGAGCAGCAGATGCACACCACCGCCTACTGGCTCACGGTGCCGGCGGCGGTGATGGCGGTGCTGCCGTGGTCGAAGGACGACAAACGCGACGGCGTCGTCGGCCTCGGCTTCGCGATGAAGAGCATCGCGGCGCTGCAGCTGATGTGCGACGGCCGCGACCTGGGGCTGGCCTTCGGGCAGGGCGACGAGGCGCAGGGCGAGACCCGGCCCACCGGCGGCCGCACGGCGCTGCCCGACACGCTGGGCGACGAGCCACGCATCTATCTCTACGACGCCTTCCCGGGCGGCATCGGCTTCTCGGCGCCGCTCTACGGCATGCACGCCGAGCTGCTCGAGCGCACCCGCGAGCTCATCGCCGGCTGCGGGTGCGACCACGGGTGTCCGACGTGTGTCGGCCCGATCGGCGAGACCGGCCCGCGGGCCAAGACCGTGGCGCTGGCCCTGCTGGCCGCGCTGGGATCAGAGTCCACCCCCGCCGTGACCGACGGCGCGTCCGAGGTGGGCGACCGCACCGCGATTCAGGCGCCGTCCGCCGCAGCCTTGGCGAAGGCGGACGCGGCGCCCTTCTGATGAAGCCCTCGCTGGCCGATCGCCTGCGGGCCGTGGTCGGTGCCGTGCCGTCGCCGGTGCCGCACGTGCACGGCGAGCCGGCGGATGCGCCCGGCGGCGCGGCTGCCGCGGAGGACGCCGCCGCCGTGCTCGGCGGCATCGTGCAGGCGACGGCCGGCGGCCGCTGCATCGTCGTCGATCGGCGCTACGACGGCGCCGACCGGCATGGCCTGGTGCCGATCGCCAGCATCGTCCGCACGCTGCAGTCGTCGGTGGAGGGCTTCACCACGCTCGGTCGGGCCTGGCCGGGCGGCCGGGCGGCCGGGGACGGCGGGCCCCTGCTGCAGGATCTCGACGGGCTGTGTGTCGTCGATCTCGAGACCACCGGCCTGGCGGGCGGCGCCGGCACGCAGGCCTTCCTGGTCGGGTGTGCCCGTCTCGACGGCGAGGCCGTCGAGATCCGGCAGTTCCTGTCCCCTGGCTTCGAGCACGAGCGGGCCCAGCTGCACCTGGTGGCCGACTGGATGCGCGATCGCCGCCAGCTCGTCACCTTCAACGGCCGCACCTTCGACGTGCCGCTGCTCGAGATGCGCTTCAGCTACCACCGCCTGGCGTGGCCGTGGGGCGCCCTGCCGCACCTCGACGCGCTGCACCCGGCGCGGCGCTTCTGGCGCGACCGGCCCGAGCTGGTCGGCCAGGATCCCGACGAGGGGAGCTGCTCGCTCGCCGTGCTCGAGCGACGGCTGAACGGCGTCCATCGCGTCGGCGACGTGCCGGGATTCGAGATTCCCGCGCGCTACTTCCAGTTCGTCCGCGACGGCCGCGCCGCGCCGCTCGCCGCCGTGCTCGAACACAACCGCCTCGACCTGCTGTCGACGCTGCTGGTGTGCGCGCGGGCGGCGGCGCTGGTCGTCCTCGGGCCGGGCGCGGCCGAGAGCGGCCAGGAGTGCCTCGGGCTCGGCCGCATGCACGACCGACTCGGCGAGATCGACCAGGCCGACGCGTGCTACGTGCACGCCGCCACGACGGCGGCACACACCGGCGACGGGCGGTTGCGTGGCGAGGCGTTGCGGCGCCTGGCGCTGGTGCGGCGGCGCGCCGGCCGGCCCGCCGCCGCGGCCGAGGCGTGGCGCGACCTGCTGGCGACGCGCGGCGCGGCGCCCCTGGCCCGGCGTGAAGCGCGCGAGGCGCTGGCGATCTTCCACGAACATCGCGAGCGCGACCTCGCCGCGGCGCGGGCGATGGTGCTCGACGCCCTGGCTGAGCCGTTGGCGCCGCGTCATCGCGGCGATGCCGAGCACCGCCTGGCCCGGCTCGACCGCAAACTCGGCCGGGTCCGGCCCGGCACCCTGCTGGCGCAGTGTGACGACTGACCGGCGACGGGCCGGTGACGCCGGGGCCCGGCAGGAGGGGCCGGTGCGGGCCGGCCGATCGTGCCGCGCCGGGAATCGATCCCACCCCATCGATGTTGCGCTACAGTGCTGCGATCGAGGGCACCGCGCCGTGCGCCCATGACAGCCCATCCTGACGACTGGAGGACGACGTCCATGAATCGAGTGACAGGCATTGGCACGCTGGCCGTGATCGTCGCGCTGGCGACGGCCACCGCCGCGAGCGCCCAGCAGACCGGCACCTTGTCCGGGATCGTGCGCGACGCGCAAGGCGGTGTGCTGCCCGGTGTGACGGTCAGCGTCTCGAGTCCGGCGCTCATCGGCGGCGTCCGGACCGCGGTCACGGGCGAGGGCGGCAGCTACCAGTTCACCACCCTGCCGCCGGGCACCTATCAGGTGAACTACGAGCTGACCGGTTTCGCGCCGCTGAGGCGCGACAGCATCGTCGTGCAGGTGGCGCGCACGACGCGCCTCGACGTCGAACTCGGCGTCGGCACCCTGCAGGAGACCGTGACGGTGAGCGGCGCGTCGCCGGTCGTCGACGTGTCGTCCACCGTGACCCAGACCAACATCACCAAGGACCTCTACGAGGCGATCCCGACCGGACGCAACCCGTGGGTGATGGCCGGCCTGGTGCCGGGTGTCACCACCGGCCGGCTCGACGTCGGCGGCACCGAAGGCATGCAGCAGTACAGCCTCGAGGCGTTCGGCTCGGCCGACAGCCAGAAGTCGTTCTCGATCGACGGCATCAAGACCAACTGGGCCGGCGGCAGCGGCGGCTTCACGATGATGTACTACGGCTTCGAGATGTACGACGAGTACAACATGCAGACCGCCTCGGGCACCGCGGAAAGCGATGTCGCCGGCATCTACATGAACATGGTCACCAAGTCGGGTGGCAACCGCTTCACCAGCGACCACAACTTCTACTTCATGAACGACAGCCTGCAGGGCGAGAACATCGACGACGACCTGCGCACCCGCCTGGGCCTGGCCGCCGGCCAGCAGAGCGGCGCCGCCGGCAACCCGATCGACATCAGCTACGACTGGAGCTCGACGCTGGGCGGGCCGGTCCTGCGCGACAAGCTGTGGTTCTTCACCGCCACGCGCTGGTGGCGACTCGACCAGTTCCAGGTCGGCGCCCTCAATCCCGACGGCTCGCAGGCCATCGACGACAACCGCATCCGCAACGTCGTCGGCAAGCTGACCTGGCAGACGACCCCGAACATCCGCACCTCGGCGGTGTTCAACCGCAACCTCAAGGACCGCTTCCACCGCCGCGACTCGCCCTACCTGTTCGTGCCCGACAAGGCCTCGACGCTGCAGGATCAGCCGGCCCAGAACTACGCGTTCAGCTGGAACCAGGTGCTCGGTGCCCGGCTGGTGTTCGACGCCCGGTTCGGCCGGATGTGGGGGACCACGCCGTCGCGCTATCAGTCCGAGGTGTCCCCCAGCGAGATCTCGATCCGCGACGTGGCGCGCTTCACGATCGAGAACGCCGCCATCCAGCAGTCGCTGAACCCCAACGAGCGCTACCAGGGCAACGCCACTGCCAGCCTGTTCCTCGACACCGGCAGCGCCGGCACCCACGACCTCAAGGCCGGCGTGCAGGTGTCGCGCGAGCGGATGGAGTACGAGCGCATCCGTAACGGCGACTACTTCCTCGAACTGCGCGACGGCGTGCCGTTCCAGGCCCAGCTGTCCAACACCCCGATCATCTCGGACCATCGCCTGAGCACCTGGGGGGTATTCCTGCAGGATCGCTGGATCAAGGGTCGCCTGACCGTGAACGCCGGCGTGCGCATCGACGGCGTCAGCGCCTATCTGCCGGCGCAGACCAGCCCGGCGGGCACCTTCGTCGGCGAGCGCAGCTTCTCCAGGACCGACGTCTTCGACTTCGGGCCCAACGTGGCGCCGCGCCTGGGGCTGACCTTCGACGTCTTCGGCAACGGCAAGACCGCGGTCAAGGCCTACTACGGACGGTTCTACAACCAGTTCGGCTCGGAGATCGCCGAGACCGCCAACCCCAACGCCATCGTCAACCAGGCGGTGTCGTGGACCGACAGCAACGGCAACCGCGCCCTCGACCCCGGCGAGCTCGGCACCTTCACCGGGTTCCCGCGCGGGCTGTTCCCGAACGTCGACGGCGGCGCCACCCGCCCGTACAGCGAGGAGATCAACGCCGGCATCGAACAGCAGCTGGCCAACAACCTCGCGGTCGGCGTCAGTTATCACCGCCGGCAGCATCGCAACGGCCTCGGCATCCTCGACCGGGCGCGCACGCCGGACACCTACTCGCCGGTGACGCGCACCTTCACCGACCCGATTTCCGGGCAGGCGCAGAACATCACCATCTACAACCTGCGGCCCGAGTTCATCACCGCCCGCGACCGCTACATCGACAACGTCGACGTGCTCGAAAGCGACTACAACGGCGTGCAGTTCGAGCTGCAGAAGCGCCTGTCGAACCGCTGGCAGGCGCTGGCCGGCCTGACCCTGCAGAAGCACGAGGGGTTCGAACACAACGGCACCTACACCAACCTCGACTTCAGCAACCCCAACGTGTCGATCAACCGCGACGGGGCCCGCGTCTTCACCGACCTGCCGTGGAGCTTCAACCTCTCGGGCAGCTACCAGGCGCCGTTGAACATCGTGCTGTCGGGGAAGTACACCGCGCGGGCCGGCGACCCGCTGGCGCGCACGGCGGTCTTCGGCGGCCTCACCGCGTCGCAGGCCAGTGAGACGGTGCGGGTCGTGCCGCGCGGCACCGATCGCACCGAGAAGGTCACCAAGTTCGTCGACCTGCGCGTGGCGCGGCGGTTCGCGGTCGGGGCGGGCAGCATCGAGGGGACGATCGACCTCTTCAACGTGCTGAACGCCAACCACGTGCTCCTGCAGACCGAGAACATCGGGTCGACCTGGGGTCGGCCGACCCGCATCCTGGCGCCGCGGATCATCCGCCTCGGCGCCACCGTGAGGTTCTGACCGACCCGCCGGCTCGCTCCAGGCGAGCCGGCCGTCCGCTCGCTCGTCGCCCGCCGGGTGTCTGCCCGGCGGGCGGCGGGCCCTCCAGCGCCCCGCCCAAGCCTCGGATCGGCGATCCAAATCATTGGTTTTTTCGTCTCTCCGGGGCTGATTCCGTCTTCGGCCCGGTCGGATCAGGCCCATTCCGGCCTCCGGTGGCGATTGGAGACAGTGCACGGCCTTTGCTTACCTCCCTGCGGCCCCCCAGCAAGCGAACCTGGGCCGGAAAGTGTCGGAGGACCACAGATGAGAGTGCTGTTTCGATGGGTAGCCGCTGCGGCGGTGGCGCTGGCCATGGTGGCCGCAGCGCCGGCTGAAGCTCAGCAGACCGGTGCGCTGACCGGCGTCGTGCGCGACGCGCAGGGCGGCGTGCTGCCGGGCGTGACCGTGAACGTGACCGGTGGCGGCCTGGAAGGCGCGGGCCGCACGACGGTGACGACCGAACAGGGGCTCTACTCGCTGACCGGCGTGCCGCCGGGCAGCTACACGGTGGCGTTCGAGCTCACCGGCTTCACGACCCAGACGCGCGACGGCGTCGTCGTGCAGGTCAACCGCACCACCCGTCTCGACCTCGAGCTCTCGGTGGGCGGCCTGCAGGAGACGATCACGGTGAGCGGCGAGACGCCGGTCGTCGACGTGTCGTCCACGGTCACCCAGACCAACATCACCAAGGACCTCTACGAGGCGATCCCGACCGGGCGCAACCCGTGGGTGATGGCCGGCCTGGTGCCGGGCGTGGTCACCGGCCGTCTCGACGTCGGCGGCACCGAGGGCATGCAGCAGTACAACCTCGAGGCGTTCGGCTCGGCCGACAGCCAGAAGTCGTTCTCGATCGACGGCCTGAAGACCAACTGGCCGGGCGGCTCGGGCGGCGCCACGATGCAGTACTACGGCTTCGAGATGTACGAGGAATACAACATGCAGACCGCCTCGGGCACCGCGGAGAGCGACGTGTCGGGCGTCTACATGAACATGGTCACCAAGTCGGGCGGCAACCGCTTCACCAGCGACCACAACTTCTACTTCATGAACGACAGCCTGCAGGGCGACAACATCGACGACGACCTGCGCACCCGCCTCGGCCTGGGCGCCGGCGGCCAGACCGGCGCCGCCGGCAACCCGATCGACATCAGCTACGACTGGAGCTCGACCCTCGGCGGGCCGATCGTCCGCGACAAGCTGTGGTTCTTCGGCGCGACGCGGCGCTGGCGGCTCGACCAGTTCCAGATCGGCGCCACCAACCCCGACGGCTCGCAGGCCATCGACGACAACCGCATCGAGAACTACATGGGCAAGGTCACCTCGCAGGTGACGCCCAGCACGCGGGCGTCGTTCATGTTCAACCGCAACCTGAAGAACCGCTTCCACCGCCGCGATTCGCCCTACCTGTTCGTGGAGGACCGCGCTTCGGTGCTGCAGGATCAGCCGGCCCAGAACTACGTCGCCCAGTTCAACCAGGTGGTCGGACAGCGTGGCGTGTTCGACGCCCGCTTCGGCCGCATGTGGGGCGAGTTCCCGAGCCGCTACCAGGACGACGCCTCCGGCATCGCAGTGCGTGACGTGGCGACCTTCCAGCGCTTCAACGCCGCCGAGATCCAGTCGATCAACCCGAACCACCGCTACCAGGGCAACGCCACCTACAGCTACTTCGTGCCCAGCCTGCTCGGCGGCACGCACGACTTCAAGGCCGGCGTCCAGCTGTCGTGGGAGCGCATGGCCTACGACCGCATCCGCAACGGCGACATCCTGCTCGAGATGCGCAACGGCGTCGGTTTCCAGGGCCAGATCGCGAACACGCCGATCGTCTCCGACCACAAGATGGAGACCTGGGGCGCGTTCGTGCAGGATCGCTGGGTGCTCGGCCGCGCCACCATCAACGTCGGCGTGCGCTTCGACGGCGCCAGCGGCTACCTGCCCGAGCAGTCGAGCCCGGCCGGTACTTACGTGGGCGAGCGGTCGTTCGCGCGGACCGACGTCTACGACTACTCGCTCAACGTCGCGCCGCGCATCGGCATCTCCTACGACGTGTTCGGCAACGGCCAGACGGCGATCAAGGCCTACTACGGCCGCTTCTACAACCAGTTCGGGTCGGAGCTGGTCGAGAACGCCAACCCCAACGCGCTCTCGACGCTGAACGTGGTGTGGACCGACCGCAACAACAACCGGGCCCTCGACGCCGGCGAGCTCGGGCCGCTGCCGACCTTCGTGCGTGGCCTGTTCCCGACCGTCGACCAGGACGCCGACCGTCCCTACAGCGACGAGTTCAACCTCGGCGTCGAGCACCAGCTGGTCCAGAACCTGGCGGTCGGCGTCAGCTATCACCGCCGCCAGCACCGCGACGGCCTCGGCATCGTCGACCGGGCCCGGCCGACTTCGGCCTACACGCCCGAGACCCGCACCTACACCGACTCGGACGGCCAGGTGAAGAGCATCGAGATCTACAAGCTCGGCTCGGCGTTCGGCAGCCAGCGCGACCGCGTCATCACCAACGTCGACGTGCTCAAGAGCGACTACGACGGCGTCCAGTTCGACATCCAGAAGAAGATGTCGAACCGCTGGCAGATGCTGGCCGGCCTCAGCCTGCAGCGCCACAAGGGCTTCGACCACAGCGGCACGTTCACCAACCCGGGGGCGGCGACCGACTTCAACAACCCGAACTACATCCTCAACCGCACCGACGGCTCGGTGTTCACCGAGCTGCCGTGGACCTTCAATCTGTCGGGGAGCTACATGTTCCCCTACGACGTCACCGTGGCAGCCAAGTACACCGCTCGCGACGGCGACCCGCTCAACCGCACCCAGGTGTTCACCTTCACCAACCCGACCCTGTCGCAGTCGAGCGAGACGATCCGCGTCGCCCAGCGCGGCGAGGATCGGACCGAGACGGTGAACAAGTTCGTCGACGTGCGGGTGAGCAAGCGCCAGCGCCTCGGCATGGCCAGCGTCGAGCTCTCGCTGGACATGTTCAACGTGCTGAACGCCAACCACGTGCTGCTGCAGACCGAGAACCTCGGCTCGTCCTGGGGCCGTCCGACCCGCATCCTGACGCCGCGGATCCTCCGGCTGGGGGCGACGGTCAGGTTCTGACGATCGACCAGCGGCTGGGGCCTGGCGGCCAGCGGCTGGACCCCTCCGGACACGAACGGGCGACGCCGGAAGCACCGGCGTCGCCCGTTTCTTTGTACCGCTGTCGTGCCGTTCGGGCATGATGCGGCGCATGGCCAGAGCCGGCGTCCTCGTGCTCGTCGCCGCCCTGGGCGGCGCCGTGGTCCTCGGTTCGAGCGGCGCCGGCACCGCGCCGGCGCAGCCGGCGCCCGATCGCTCGACCTGGCGGTGGTACAAGGGCAACACCCACGCTCACACCCTGAAGAGCGACGGCGACAGCACGCCCGACGAGGTGACCCGCTGGTACAAGGAGCACGGCTACCAGTTCCTGGTCCTCAGCGACCACAACGTCCTGACGCCGATCGCCGAATTGGCGCGCCTGCACGGCGAGCCGGAGCGCTTCCTGCTGGTGGCCGGTGAGGAAGTGACCGACGCGTTCGACGGCAAGCCGCTGCACGTCAACGGCGTGAACGTCACCGGCCTGGTCGAACCCCGTCACGGCGCCAGCGTCGTCGACACGCTGCAGCGCAACACCGACGCGATTCGGGAGGCGGGCGGCGTCCCGCACGTCAACCATCCCAACTTCGGCTGGGCGATCAGTCCCGACGATCTGCAGGCCCTGCAGCGCTACCAGCTGCTCGAGATCTTCAACGGCCACCCGGCGGTGAACAACCTGGGCGGCGGCGACCGGCCCGGCATGGAAGCGGTCTGGGATCGGCTGCTGACCGCGGGTCGGCGCGTCTACGGGATTGCCGTCGACGACGCGCACTACTTCAAGCGGCCGTGGGACCCGCGGGCGCCGAAGCCCGGCCAGGGCTGGGTGGTGGTGCGGGCACCGCGGCTGGACGCGGCCGCGCTCATGGCGTCGCTCGAGGCCGGCGAGTTCTACGCCTCCACCGGCATCGAGTTCGACGCCTACACCGCCGATACCGCCGCCATCGCCGTGCGCGTCAGGCCGCTCGGCGACACCCGTTTTCGCAGTGCGCTCATCGGCCCCGGGGGTGCCGTACTGGCGACCGCCGATGGTCCGACCGCCCGCTTCCCGCTGGCCGGCCGCACCGGCTACGCCCGCCTGGTCGTCACCGATTCGAACGGCGCGACGGCCTGGGGCCAACCCGTATTCCTGCGGTAACGCGGCTCGCGCTACACTCGATTCGTGCAGCTACGAGTGGCGCGGCTCTGCCTGGATTGCGAGGAAGTGCACGACGAGTACCGGTGCCCGGCCTGCGCGTCGGACGCCTTCAGCTACCTGACCCGCTGGGTGCCGGTGCCCGACCGGCCCGAGCGGCCGCGCCGGCCGAGGCCGTCACCCGGACCGGAGGTGGAGGTCTATCGCCAGCTGCTGCACCCGGAGTCGCCGCGGCGCGGGCGCGTCCTGACCCGGGCGTTGATGGGGCTGGGCGCGGCGGCCGGCGTGGCCGGGTTGTTCCTCGGCGCCCGCGGCGCGCGGGCCGGGCGGACGACGAGCGACGAGGAGCCCGGCGACGAGTCCTAGCCGCCCGGGGTGACGCCCGGCCGGCGCTCAGTTGGCCTTGGGCTTGGCCGCCTTCTTCGCCTTGGCGGCCTTGGCGGCGGCCTTGAGCGCTTCCGACGTCTGGGCGCCGAACTTCTTGTTGAAGCGCTCGACGCGGCCCTCGGTATCGATCAGCTTCTGCCGGCCGGTGAAGAACGGGTGGCAGTTGTTGCAGATGTCGAGGTGGACGTCCTTCTTGGTCGAGCGGGTCGTCCAGGTGGCACCGCAGGCGCAGTGCGCGGTGACCTCGTGGTATTCGGGATGGATGCCTGGCTTCACGGTCGTGTCCTTTCGCCGGATCCGGGGGAGACGCCGCGGGGGCCTCTCGGTCCACTTTCCGGCCGGGCGTGCAAGCTCTCCAGTATAGCAGGGGGAAGCCGCCGGCCGGATCAGCGGGGATGTCGGGCCCGCCACGCCGCACCGGCCAGCGCCGCGCCGAGCCAGGCCGCGACGGCCGCGGCCGGATAGGCGACCACCGCCGGCCACAGGGCCGCGACGCCGGCCACGGCCAGCAGCAGCAGCCCGCCGGCGGCCAGGACCCAGGCCTCGGCGGCGCCCAGGTGGCGCGTCGAGGTCAGCGCCGCGCCCATGGTGTTGCCGAACCGCAGCGACGCCGCGGCGGCCCGGCTGGTGCTGCCGCCGCCGCGACGTCGCCGCGGCGGCCAGCGTCGCCGGCCCCCCGCCGATGGCGGCTCGTCCGGTGCCACGCCGTCCGCCCCGGCACCGGGCGGCGCCGGGTGCGCGGGCGCACGCCGCCGCCTGGCCAGCAGTACCTCGGTCGCGTTGCCGAGGTCGCGGTCGAACATCGATTCCATCGCAGCGCCGAACCCGAGGTCTTCGATCGCCACGTCGAGTTCCCAGTTGCCGATCCAGCTCTGCAGATTGAGATTGGTCGAGCCCACCCGGGCCCACCGCGCATCGGCCACTGCCGTCTTGGCGTGCACCATCGAGCCGTTCCACTCGAACACCCGCACCCCACCTTCGAGCAGGCCGCGATAGCCGGCCCGCGACAGCGAGCGCACCAGCGGCAGGTCGCTGCCGCCCGGGACCAGCAGACGCACGTCGACACCATCAGCGGCAGCCGCCGTCAAGGCCTGCACGTATCCGGGCATGGCGACGAAGTAGGCATCGGTGATCCACAGGCGCTCGCGGGCCAGCGCCGCCACCAGGTTGTCGAGCCGCAGCATGCCGGCGCCGGCCGGCCGGGTGCCGACCACGCGCAGGGCCACCGTGCCGGCCTCGTCGCCGGCGCCGTGCTCGGGCACTTCGTCGTCGGGCAGCGGGTCGCCGGTGGCGGCCCAGATCTCGGCGAACTCGCCGTGGACGTCGGCCACCGCCGGGCCGCGGATCTCGACGCCGGTGTCGCGCCACGGGTCGACGCCGTCGCGGCCCATCCACGCGTCGCCGACGCAGAGGCCCGAGACGAACGCGACGCGGCCGTCGACGGCCAGCATCTTGCGGTGGTCGCGCACCAGCCAGGCGAGCGGCCGCGTCAGGCGCGGCGGGTTGAAGCCGCGGACGTCCACACCGGCGTCGACCAGCTGGTACCAGAACTGGCGGGAGGTGGCGCCGAGCGCCCCCAGCCAGTCGTAGACCAGCCGCACCCGCACGCCGGCCCGGGCCCGCGCCACCAGCGCTTCGGCGAACCGGCCGCCGATCTCGTCGTCGTGCAGGATGTACATCTCGAAGTGGATGTAGCGTTCCGCGGCGTCGATGGCGGCCAGCCAGGCCGGGTAGTTCTCGGCCGCGTCCTTCAGCAGGCGCACGGCGTTGCCGGGGACCAGCGGGGCGCCGGCGGCGCGCGAGAACGCCTGGTCGGCGGCGACGCGGCTCACCGCGAGCGTCGGCATGCGGTCACTCTATCGCGCCGGCCGACTCACGCCGGTTGCTGCTGGGTGAGGCAATGGATGGCCCCCAGGCCCCAGATGAGCGCCCGGCAGTCGACGCCGGTGACGCGGCGGCGCGGCAGCGCCCGCTGCAACACCGCCAGCGCCCGGCGGTCGTTCACGCGGTCGCCGAAGGTGGGGACCAGCAGGCCGCCGTTGACGAACAGGAAGTTCACGTAGGTGGCGGGCAGCCGCATGCCGTCGTGGACGACCGGCCGCGGCATCGGCAGCTCGACGACGTCGAACGTCCGGCCGTCGGCGTCGCGGGCGCGATCGAGGGCCCGGCGGTTGGCGCGCAGCACCCGGTAGTTGGCGTCGGCTGGATCGGCCTCGACCGCCGTGACGATCGTCCGCGGGCCGATGAAGCGGGCCAGATCGTCGACATGGCCGTCGGTGTCGTCGCCGGCGATGCCCTTGCCGAGCCAGACCACGTGGCGCTGGCCGTACCAGGCCTTCAGGTGGCGCTCGACCTCGGCCTGCGGCAGCCCGCCGTTGCGGTTGGGATGCAGCAGGCACGAGGTGGTCGTCAGCAGCGTCCCGGCGCCGTTGACGTCGATGGCCCCGCCTTCCATCACCAGCGGGTTGTGGAACACCGGCAGCCTCAGGACCTCGGCCACCCGGGTCGGCACCGCGTCGTCGGCGTTCCATGGCGGGTACTTGCCGCCCCAGGCGTTGAAGCCCCAGTCGACGACCGCGGTGTCGATGCGACCTCGCCGCGTCCGCTGCACGAAGGCCGGGCCGTGATCGCGCGTCCAGCATTCGTTGGTGGCGATGTGGTGGACGCCGAGCCGACGGCCGCCGACCCCGGCCGCGGCGAGCCGTTCACGCACCAGGTACTCGTAGTTGGCGTTGGGGACGTTGACCCTGACCGGTTCGTGGCGCGCGATGGCGGCGACGACCCGCACCACGTCCTCGATCGCCCGGTGATAGAAGCCGGGGAACGAGATCCCCTCGGGCCGCGGCCAGCTGATCCACGTGGCGGCGTGGCGGCGCCACTCGGCCGGGAACGAGTAGCCGTGTTCGGCCGGCGTGCCGCTGAGGACCCTGGCCGAGCCGGGGCTCATCGCCGGCCGGGTCCGGACGGGCCGTCGACGAAGCGACGGGTCAGATCGCCGTAGGCGTCGATCCGGCGGTCGCGCAGGAACGGCCAGTGGGTGCGCGCGAACTCGACGCGATCGAGGTCGCACGGCACGACCAGCACCTGTTCGCGATCCGTGCTCGCCCTGGTGACGACGCTGCCATCGGGCGCGGCGACGAACGACTGGCCCCAGAACTCGAGACCGTCGGCGTGCACCGGCCGGCCGTCGGCCCCCGGGATGCGCTCGTGGCCGATGCGGTTGGCGACGCACACCCAGCAGCCGTTGGCGACGGCGTGGCTGCGCTGGATGAGCTCCCACGAGTCGTGCTGGGCGCGGCCGTACTCGGCCTTCTCCGTCGGGTGCCAGCCGATGGCCGTGGGGTAGAAGAGGATCTCGGCGCCCTGCAGCGCGGTGAGGCGCGCGCCTTCGGGATACCACTGGTCCCAGCAGATCAGCACGCCGATGGTGCCCTTGCGGGTCTTCCAGGCGCGGAAGCCGGTGTCGCCCGGCGTGAAGTAGAACTTCTCGTAGAACAGCGGGTCGTCGGGGATGTGCATCTTGCGATAGATGCCCATGAGCGACCCGTCGGCGTCGATGATCGCTGCGGTGTTGTGGTACAGGCCGGCGGCGCGCTTCTCGAAGAGCGATGCCACCACGACCACGCCGTGCCGCTTCGCAAAGCGCTGGAAGGCGTCGGTCGACGGCCCGGGGATCGGCTCGGCCAGCGCGAAGAAGCGGTGGTCTTCGGCCTGACAGAAGTACGGCGAGCGGAACAGCTCCTGGGTGCAGACGATCTCGGCGCCCCCGGCCACGGCCGTGCCGGCCAGGGCCAGCTGCCGGGCCAGGTTGACCTCGGGATCCGGCGCGCACGCCATCTGCGTGAGGCCGACGTGGACCACGCGCGACGACCGGCGCGACGATCGCGCCGACCGAGCACGGCGGGTGGACGGACGGGCACGGCGCGAGGTCGCAGGCATGGCGGTCACTTCGTTATAGCATGCGGACACCCGCCGGCCGGACCACTCCCATGCACGTGCACCTCGTCGACGGCACCTACGAACTGTTCCGGCACTTCTACGCCGTGCCGTCGGCGCGTGACGCGTCGGGCGTCGAGATCGGCGCCGTGCGCGGCGTGCTCGCCTCGGTGAAGAGCATGCTCGACGACGGCGCCACGCACCTCGGCGTCGCCACCGATCACGTCATCGAGTCGTTCCGCAACGACCTGTGGCCGGGCTACAAGACCGGCGCGGGCATCGACCCGCTGCTGTGGGGACAGTTCCCGCTGCTCGAGGCGGCGCTGGCCGCCTTCGGCGTCCGCGTCTGGGCGATGACCGAGTTCGAGGCCGACGACGCGCTGGGTGCCGCGGCGGTGAAGGCCGCCGCCGATCCCCGCGTCGAGCGTGTCTACATCTGCACCCCGGACAAGGACCTCGCCCAGTGCGTGCAGGGCACGCGCGTCGTCCAGCTCGATCGGCTGCGGCGCACGCTGCGCGACCACGCCGGGGTGGTCGCGAAGTTCGGCGTGCTGCCGGCGTCGATTCCCGACTATCTGGCGCTGGTCGGCGACAGTTCGGACGGCTATCCGGGCCTCTCCGGCTGGGGCGCCAAGTCGGCGGCCAAGGTGCTGGCGGTGTTCGGCCACATCGACCGCATCCCCGACGACCACCGCGACTGGGGCGTCGACGTCGCCCGGGCGGGCATGCTCGCCGCGGTGCTGCGCCGCGACCGCGCGCAGGCGATGCTCTTCCGCCGCCTCGCGACGTTGCGCCTCGACGTCCCGGTGTTCACGACCGTGGACGAACTCGAGTATCGCGGCCCGACCGCCGAGTACGCGGCGTGGACGCGCCGGTTCGCGGCCGCCACCCATCCAGGATAGGCAGCCGTTCGTTGCCGATTTCCAGCGGCTGGACTACAGTCATGGGTCCGGTCCGCCGCGCGCGGCCGGGAGGAGTGCCCATCATGAAGTGTGTGTGTACCGCCCTGTTCGTGTTCGCCCTGGCCGTGCCGGGCGCCCAGGCGCAGATGGCCCAGGGGCCGCAGACGATCACGCTGGCCGCCGGCCTGCAGCGCAGCTACGAAGGCATCAAGCGCAACTTGACCGAGATGGCCGCCAAGATGGCCGAGGCCGACTACACGTTCATGCCGAGCAAGGACGTCCGCACCTTCGGCCAGCTGATGGGCCACGCCTCGAACGCGCAGTTCGGCGGCTGCTCCGCGGCCCGCGGCATGGCCAATCCGAACCAGGGCAAGGACGCCGAGAAGCTCGCCACCAAGGCCGAATCGGTCAAGGCCCTGGCCGACTCGTTCGCGGTCTGCGACGAGGCATTCAAGATGCTCACCGACGCCAACGCCACCGAGATGGTGAAGCAGGGACAGAACAGCGTCGCCCGCGGGTCGATCCTCGCCGGGATGATCGCCCACAGCAACGAGATCTACGGCACCGGCATCGCCTACCTGCGCGGCAAGGGCCTGGTGCCGCCCTCGACCGAACGCGCCACCCGCAAGCCCTAGCGGCCGCCGATCGCGACCACGGCGGCGTCCTGCCGGGCGCCGCCATCGTCATGTACGGCGGTTCGCCTCGCGGTAGACTCGCCTCCATGATCACCCTGCCTCGCGCCGCCGCCGCCTTGCTCCTGACCGGGGCCGTCATCACGCTCTCGCCGGCCGCCCTCGACGGCCAGCGGGCGCCGCGCGCCCGCGATCTCGGCGTGCCGTTCGACGGCAGCCCGGGCCCCGGCAACGCCATCACCGATGTCGCCGGCGTCACGGTGGGGCATTCGACGATCGTCTCGGGCGACGGCCCGCTCGTCGTCGGGCAGGGCCCGGTACGCACCGGCGTCACCGCGGTGCTGCCGCGAGGCCGCGACTCGATGGCCAAGCCCAGCTTCGCCGGCTGGTACTCCCAGAACGGCAACGGCGAGATGACCGGCACGACCTGGATCGAAGAATCGGGCTTTCTCGAAGGCCCGGTGATGATCACCAACACGCACAGCGTCGGCGTGGTGCGCGACGCCGTCATCGCCTGGCGGATCAAGAGCGGCCCGCCCGACGCCTCCGGCTACTGGTGGTCGCTGCCGGTCGTGGCCGAGACCTACGACGGCGGGCTGAACGACATCAACGGCTTCCACGTCAAGGAGCGACACGCCTTCGAGGCCCTCGACGGCGCCCGCGGCGGCGCCGTGGCCGAGGGCAACGTCGGCGGCGGTACCGGCATGGTGGCCTACGGCTTCAAGGGCGGTATCGGCACGTCGTCACGGACCGTGAAGGCGGGCAGCGCGGCCTACACCGTCGGGGTGCTCGTCCAGGCCAACTTCGGCCGCCGCCCGCAGCTGCTGATTGCCGGCGTGCCGGTGGGGCGCGAGATCCCGCAGACCGCGGCGCAGGCCGCGGCCGCCGGCCTGGTCGACGACCCGGTGCGCGGCGACCTGGGCAGCATCATCATCGTCGTCGCCACCGACGCGCCGCTGCTGCCGCATCAGCTCAAGCGGCTGGCCCGTCGCGCCACGCTCGGCATGGCCCGCACCGGCGGCCTGTCGGGCAACGGCTCCGGCGACATCTTCATCGCCTTCTCCACCGCCAATCCCGAGGCCTTCAAGGCCGAAGGCCTGGCGACGCTGCAGATGGTCTCGAACGAGGAGATCAGTCCGATCTTCGACGCCACGGCGTGGGCGACCGAGGAGGCCATCATCAACGCGATGGTTGCCGCCGAGACCATGACCGGCGCCAACGGGCGGCGGGTGGAGCGGCTGCCGCACGACGGCCTGCGGGCCGCCTTGAAGAAGTACAACCGGCTGGCCCCGTAGCGTCGGCTCGCCAGCCGCCAGCCGCGGTCGCGCGGGGCGCTACCTCAGGGCGCGGCCGTACGCCGCCATGACCTGGCGGAGCCGGTCGTAGGGCAGCGCCTGCACCGTGTTGCCGTTGATGCCGGACATCGTCTCGGCTTTGAAGAGCGCGTTCAGGACCGCCTCCTCGGTGGCATCGGCGGTGGCGCGGAAGATCGGCTCGACGTGGTCGGTGGACAACAGCCGGGCCTCGATCACCCGGGCGCCGCCGGTCATCGGCACGGCGTTGCCGGTCGAGAACGCCAGAACGATGTCACCGCTGGTGTTCCCCGAGGTGCTGCCGGTGCGCGCCAGGCCCAGCGTCGCGCGCCGGGCGACCCGCTCCAGCTGCCGGGACGACAGTGGCGCGTCGGTGGCGACGACGACGATCACCGAGCCTTCGTGGCGTTCGTCGGCGGCCGGCGCCGGCGGCGCCGCCGGTGCCACCGTCGGCAGCAGGTCGGAGATTTCGCGGCCCACCGGCACGCCGTCGACGCGCAGCTGGTCGCGGCCGCCGAAGTTGGCCTGCACCAGCACACCGACGGTGTAGCCACCGTCGCCCGCGGGCAGGCGCCGCGACGACGTGCCGATGCCGCACTTGAATCGGAAGCAGATCACGCCGGTGCCGCCGCCGACGTTGCCTTCGGCGACCGGCCCGCCGCGTGCCGCGTCGAGGGCCGCGAAGACGTCGGCCTGACCGACGTGGCGCCCGGCGATGTCGTTCAACGTGCCGTCCCAGGTCTCGGCGACGACCGGGAGGAAGCCCCAGTCGCGCGTCGGATGGCGGGCGGAGATGTAGGCGAGGGCGGCGTCGTGGACGGCGCCGACGCTGCCGGTGTTGGTGATGAGGATCGGGTGCGCCAGCGTCTCGAGATCGCGGATCCAGTGCGTGCCGGTCATCTCGCCGTCGCCGTTCAGGGTGTGGGTGGCGGCGAACACCGCCGTGTACCAGATGTCCGGCCGGGCCAGCACCGCGGTCACGCCGGTGCGCACCGGACCCCGGCCGACCGTCAGGCGGCCCTCGCCGCGGACGATCGTGGCGTGGCCGACGCGGACGCCCTCGACGTCGGTGATGGCGTTCAACGGACCCGTCGGGTACGATCCGATGGTGATGCCAAGCTCCCGGGCGCGCAGCCGCTGGCCCTGCGCGTGCGGTGTCGTCGCGCCGGTTCCCAGGGCGACCGGCAGCGCGGTCACGACCACGAGCCGAACCAGGAGGAGGCGCATCGCCGGGCGTCGCATCCGCGCATCCTATCGCGCCCGTCGCTCGTCATACGGGACGGAATGACGATTTCCGTCCTCGTCCCCGCCTACAACGAGGCTGCCGGCCTGGCCGCCTCGCTGGCCAGCATCCGCGCCGCGATGCAGGCCTTCGCGGCGCGCGGCTGGACCAGCGAACTCATCGTCTGCGACAACAACTCCACCGATGCCACGGCGGCCATCGCCCACGCCGCCGGCGCCGCCGTCGTCTTCGAGCCGGTGAACCAGATCTCGCGGGCCAGGAACGCCGCCGCAGCGCGGGCGTCCGGCGACTGGCTGGTGTTCGTCGACGCCGATTCCCACCCGCCGGTCGCGCTGTTCGCCGACGCGGCCGACGCGATCGCGTCCGGCCAGGTCGTGGCCGGCGGCAGCGTGGTGGCGATGGAGTCGAGCAGCCGGTTCGGCGATGCGCTGGTCGCCGCATGGAATCTCGTCAGCCGGCTCACCGGCTGGGCGGCCGGCGCGTTCATCTTCGTCGACGCGACGGCGTTTCGCGCCGTCGGCGGCTTCAGCCAGCAGCTCTACGCCGCCGAGGAGATCGATCTCTTCCGACGCCTGAAGCACCTCGCCCGCCGCCAGGGCCGGCGCGTGGTGATCCTGCGCGCCCATCCGCTGCTGACCAGTGGCCGCAAGCTGCGCCTGCACTCGCCCGGTCGGATCCTGAGCCTGATCCTGCGCACGGTCGTCTCCGGCGGCCGGACGCTGCGGCGGCCACAGGACCTGCCGCTCTGGTATGACGGCCGACGCTGATGGCTCGACGCTCGAGCGGCTGGTGGACGCCGTCGCCTCGGCTCGACGCCTGGTGGTGCTGACCGGCGCCGGGGTCTCGGCCGCCAGCGGGGTGCCGACCTTCCGCGGTGCAGACGGGCTGTGGCGTAGGCATCGACCCGAGGACCTGGCGACGCCCGACGCCTTCGCCCGCGATCCACGGCTGGTCTGGGAATGGTACGACTGGCGCCGGCAGGTGATTGCGGCGTGCGCGCCCAATCCCGCTCACGACGTGCTGGCGCGCTGGACCCGCCACCGTCCGGGGACGACGCTGGTGACCCAGAACGTCGACGGGCTGCACGAGCGGGCCGGTGCCACCGGCGTCGTGGCGCTGCACGGCTCGATCTGGGAGGTGCGCTGCGCGGCCGGCTGCGCCGCGGCCGGGCCCGGCCGTCACGACGTCACGGCACCGTGGCCCGACCTGCCGCCGCGCTGCCGACACTGCGACGGTCCCGAGCGTCCCGGCGTGGTGTGGTACGGCGAGGCGCTCGACGTCCGACGGCTCGGCCATGCCGTGGCGGCCGCCCGCGCCGCCGACGTCTTTCTCGCCGTGGGCACGTCGGCCGTCGTCTACCCGGCCGCCGGCCTCGTGCTCGAAGCGCGACGGGCCGGCGCGATGATCATCGAGATCAATCCGGACGACACCCCGATGGCGCCGTTCCTCGATCTGGCGATTCGGGCCCCGGCCGAGCGGCTGCTGCCGGCGATCGATCGTGGCCTCGACCCCGGCGCCGCCGGTGGTCGGTGACCCACTACTCGGGGAGCCGGTTGAAGCCGACCAGCTGCCAGCGGTCGTTCGCGCGCCGGAAGTAGGCTTCCACCGGCGCTGCCCAGGCCGGCGGTCCGCCGGTGGCCGCAATGTCGACGCGCACGAAGCTGCCGCCGGTCGCGGGCAGCGCAGCGGGGGGTGCCGCTCGCGTGTCGGTCGCCTGTACCGCCTCGCCCAGCGGCGACGCCGTATCGGTGGCGTTGTCGAACCGGTGCCAGCGGACCCGGTATCCGGCCGGCGGGGCCGCGACCCCGGCCTCGACCGCCGCATTGGCGAAGCTCACCACGCCGTCGTCCGCCATGGCGACGTCGACGACCGGGTTGACCGCCGGCAGGAAGGCCTGCGCGATCTTGTCGCGCCGTTCGATGAGCACCCGGGTGAGCAGGGCCGCGGCGGCAGGATCGGCGTACTCGCCGCTGGCGACCGCGGCGGCGATGAGCGCGTCGGAGAACGCCGCGACACGGCGCGCCGCCCAGAAGTCGTCGTCGGCCCTGGCGTGACGGAAGGCGGCGGTCGGCACCCGCGGCCGCCAGACCGTCGGATCGAAGGCCTCGCCCTCGAACCGGCCGATCGAGCGATTGGCGGTGTAGTCGATGGTCGTCCACCGCGGCATCGCCAGCCCGAGCGTGAACAGGCGGGCCAGGAGCGGCTTACCCTCGTAGAGGTACTCCCACCCCTCGTCGTACTCACGCGGCCCCTGCGCGCCGGTGCCGAAGGTGGAGCCGACGTCCTGCAGGTAGTGCCGCACCACCCCGCGGCCGTTCTCGGTAATCACCGTGTCGAGGGTGTTGCCGGCCTTCATGTCCACCAGGTTGGTCCAGGCGCCGAACACCTTCAGCGCGCGCAGCTCGCGGCGATGCTCGTGGGGGACGACGTCGTTCGGGTCGTCGGGCCGCGTGCCGTGGTAGCGGAAGCCGCCGACGACGCGGCCCGGCAGCATCCGGCCGAGCGCCGCCCGATAGGTGCCGTCGGCGCTGCGGTGCGAGCGGCGGAGCACGTCGTCGATGTCGCGGCGCTGCATCGGGCGGCGGCGACCGGTCGGGAGCCGCATCATCGCGGTGTCGGCGATCCGGATCTGGTCGGGGGCGATCCGCCCGAGGTGGGTGTCGACCTGGAAGTAGCCCAGCGCCCAGAACAACTTGGTGGCGACCATGATCGCGCTGGTCGCGGCGTCGGGCATGCCGGGCGGGTCGAAGGACACGAACCAGGTCTCGCCGGCGCTGTCGCGCATGGTGAAGCCGGGCGCGAAGCCCGAGGACTTGGGACGGATGACGGTCCACGGCCCCGGTGCCGGCCCGGCGCCGGCGACCGGTCCGCGCGCCACCGCCTCGGCCGACAGCGTCCGGGCGCCGATGCGGTTGGTGAACCAGCTCGAGTCGGGCACCTCGTCGGCGGTGTTGACGTTCCGGGCCCGCTGGTTCGTCACCGGGTCGCCGGGGTGCCCGAACAGGTTGGTGGTCAGATCGACGAAGAGGTCGATGTCCCACGCCTCGACGGCCGAGGCGTCCTGGGTCTCCGGCTCGCGGGCGAGCGGATCGTCGGCGTAGAAACGCGGCGCCGCACCGTGCGGTCCGGCCATCGCCGCCCAGCCCAGCAAGCCGGTCATGACGATCACCCGGCCCAGCCCCGGCGGTGCGCCGGCCCGCGTCGTGCGGCCGCCCATCAGAAGGCCGCCCCCCCGGCGAAGACCAGCCGCATGCCCTCGCTGCCGCGGGTCAGCTCGATGCGCAGCGGCGTGGTCGCCGGGCCGTGGAACCGCAGGCCGATGCCCACGTCGTGCTTCAGGCGGTGCAGGGCCAGGTCCCGGCGCGTCGCCGCGACGGCGCCGCCGTCGTAGAACACCGCCATGTCGAGCGCGTTGCGGTTCGGCATCCAGCGGAACTCGGCGCTCATCAACATCGCGTGGCGGTCGCGGTAGCGCCACGGGGCGTAGGCACGCAGCGTGTCGCCGCTGCCGAGCATCGGCATCAGGAAGAACGGCACCTGGTCGTCGTCGTCGAGCGTGGTCTGGCCGAGGCCGCGCAGCGACACGACCCAGGTTTCGCGCAGGATCGGCAGGTGCTGGACGATCTCGCCGTCGAGGCGGCTGAAGCTGTAGGTGTCGTCGCGATCGACGTACTGGTGATAGCGGGCCTGATACAGCCCGCCGCGGCGGGCATAGCCGCGCGCCGGCCGCCAGTCGATGCCCGCCGACGCCGACAGGTGCGCGAACGCGGGATCGCCGGCCAGACCGGGCAGGGTCTCGGGCGTGAACGCCGTGTCGGTGGACGGCTGGCGCCCCGCACCGGAGCCCACCGTGTAGCCCTCGTAGCCGAGGCCCGCCCCGACGATCAGCCAGCGGACCGGGCGCAGCTGGACCTCGGCGCCGCCATAGGTCTCGGTGAGCGAGAAGTTGGTTCGCGCCTCGGGCGAGTCGAGGCCCAGGCCGTAGAACGCCACCTGGGTCGCATCGCGTCGGCCGACGCGGGCACGGAGATCGACGCGTCCGCCGCCGTGTCCGGTCGAATCGGCGCCGAGTTCGGCCAGCGTGTAGCCGCGAACGGAGTACAGGCCCTTGGCGTCGACGTGGGTGGTGTCGGCGACGTAGTGGCGATAGCCGACGCCGGCCGCGAACCCGCCGCCGTTGTAGATGCTGCCGAACAGCGGATAGAAGCCGTTCGGGGCGACGACGAGCTCGCGTTCCACCCAGAGCACGGCCCGCTCGGCCTTGCCCGGCTGCCGTGGCGCCAGCCGCGTGGCCTTCTCGGCCTGGGCCTCGGCGATCTCTGCGGCGCGCGTCTCCTGGGCGGTCGCCGCGACGGGCCAACCCGCTGCGACCAGCCATACGGCCGCGAGCGCGGCACGCCGGTCCATACAGCGGGATTCTGCCACACCCGCGTCGCGGGACGCGCCGGATGCGACCCGGTCGTGCGAGCTCGGCCGATCAGACCCTGAGCGGGACGATCGCGGCCTCGAGGCGGTCCCCGCTGACGGTCAGCTGCGCCACCGTGACGGGGAGGTCGAACCGGCGGGGACCGGCGCTGCCGGGGTTGACGAACAGCACCCCCTGCCGGGTCTCGACGAGCGGCCGGTGCGAGTGTCCGAAGACCACCGCGGCGTGGCCGGCGGCCCGCGGGTCCACGGCGAGCCGGGCACGGTCGTGCACCATGACGATCGAGCAGCGTTCGGCCGCGATCACTTCCGTCTCCCGCAGCGTCGTCGCCCAGACCGCGGTGTCGACGTTGCCGCGGACGGCGATGGTCGGGGCGATGGCGCCCAGCGCGTCGAGGATCGCGAGTGGACCGACGTCGCCGGCATGGAGGATCAGATCCGACCCCTGCAGCGCCTCGAGTGCCTGGGGCCGCAGCAGCCCGTGCGTGTCGGAGATGACGCCGATGGTCATGGTGGCCGGCCCGTCACCGCCGCACCGGCGGCGGCGCGTCGGCGTAGTGTCCGTATTTCCCCAGCAGACGCCCGATCGCGACCTGCAGCGGGAAGACGACCCGGACGACCAGCGGCGGAATGCCGACGAGCGTGAACTCCCGCCGATAGCGGCTCAGCAGGAACGCGGCGTCGAAGGGATCCGGACGCGTGCCGCCGTGGCGCCTGGCGGAGGCGAACAGCGCCCCGAGGAAGAACTCGGCGTTGTCGGCCGGCTCGACAGACGCGGTGGCGACCAGGTCGTCCGGTCCGGGGTTCCAGAACCGGTGGGCCTCGCCCGCAGCGAAGGTGACGGTCTCGCCGGGCCCCGCGAACCGTTCCGGCTGGCCGAGTCGCTGATACCCCAGACGACCGCGGACCACCGTGAAGGACTCCTCCTGGTAGTGGTGGACGTGCATCGGCGGTCCGGCGCCCGGCGAGGTGAGGTTTTCGCCGACGACCCGCTCGCCGACGCGGCCCGGCTCGCGGCCGAGGAACGTGATGCGCTCGCCGGCGCCGTTGTCGATGGTGTGCGGGTAGGTGTGGCGCGACGTGGTCGTGGCCCCGCCAGCCGGGCCGTCGCTCATCGCACCGCCACCGGGGCCACCGTCGAGCCCGTGCCGCCCTGGATCTTGAGCGGCTCGACGATCAGCGCGAACTCGTAGGCGCGGGTCGCCGCCAGCTGGTCGAGTCGCAGGTTCTCCAGCAGGTGGATGCCGTGGACCACGAGCAGGATCTGGTGCACCGGGCCGGCCAGCTCGGGATCCGGGTTGGGCGTGATCTCGATGGCGGAGTTGTCGGCGCCGACCAGCATCGGATCCTGAGCGGCCAGCCACTCCGCCGCCGCGGTGCCCAGCCCCGGGCTGCTGCGCTGGTAGCGGGCGTTGTCCGCGCCCCACAGCGTGCCCCAGCCGGTGTGCACGAGCACGGCATCGCCCGGCTGCAGCGTCAGCTGCTGCGCCGCCAGGGCGGCCTGCAGGTCCTGCGGGGTGATCTCGTAGGTCTCCGCCAGTTGCGCGACGCCCTTGAGCGCGGCGATGTCGAGGAGCACGCCACGGGTGATGAGCGTGCCCACCTGCTCGACGCCCAGCCTCGTGAAGCCGGTGCGACCGACGACCTCGTCGAGCGGCACGCAGTTGTAGAGACTGCCGCCGATCGTCTGGTGGCTGAAGGCGTCGAACTGGGTGCCGACCTGGCCGATCTCGGCCACCACCAGCTCCTCGTTGGAGCCCCGGCGGTTGGTGCCCGGGTCGTTCCGGGTGCGCTTGGTGAACAGCTCGAAGCGGCGGACCGGCGGCATCGGCATGGTCTCGGACAGCACGCGGCCGAGTTCGAACACCTCGCCCCGGGTGATGAGCCGCGCCGCCCGCAGCACCGTCGCCGGCGACATGTGGTTGGCCGCTCCGCGCTGGTCGCCGGCGCCCCACTTGGACGGACAGCGCTGGGCGTCGCCGGGCGGCTGCCAGCGCTGGGCGGCGGCGTCGCTGCCGCCGACCACGAACGCCGCGGCGATGAGGAACGGGAGCACGGGCATGGCAGCCTCCTCGACACCCGGCGGCGAACTGTGGCGGCCGCGGGCGCCCACACCCTATCGCAGAACGGCGGCCGCCGGCGCACTCACCCGCCGACGCCGAGCGCCGCGGCGAAGCAGGCACCCGACACGGCGAGGGCGACGACGCCCAGTTCGAGGCCCGGGCCGAAGGCCGGCCCCAGGGTGAGATGGAACCACATCCCGTAGAGGCTGGTCACCGCGGCCAGCGCGCCGAGGACGGTAAAGGCGATGGCGACGACGCCCCGCACGCCTGGAGCTTACTGCCGCGGCGTCCGCCGCGCACGGCCCCGCCGTGGTAGCATCCGCGCCACGATTCACGTCGCGGCAGGCTCGTCCGCCGGATCGCCGGCGGGTGCCGCCCTTCCTCCCGGGAGTGGCCCATGTCGTTCGGCGTTCCCCGTGTGCTCGGTGGCCTTGCCGTGGTGGTCGGTGCCGGCGTGCTGCTGCAGGGCTACCCGTCGGTGTATCCGACCGGCACCACCATCTACGAACCCGGCCGGACGTGGAGCGGCTACACGGTGTTCGGCACGCCGGCCGAGAAGGGCGCCGTCGTCGTCGACATGAACGGCCGCGAGGTGAAGCGGTGGCCGGAGGTCGGTGCGGTGCCGTCGCCGATGCGGGTGCTGCCCGGCGGCCACCTGATGGGCGGCGCCGGGCGGCGGCGCCCCTATCAGGAGTCGCGCCGGCTCGTGCAGGCGGATTGGGACGGCAAGGTGGTCTGGTCGTTCGACCAGGGCGACCGCGTCGCCGACGACAAGGGGGTCGAGTCGTGGGTCGCCCGTCAGCACCACGACTGGCAGCGCGAGGGCAGCCCGGTGGGCTACTTCGCCCCCGGGGCGCTGCCGCTCCTCGACCGCGGCCGGACGCTCGTCCTCGCCCACAAGAACGTCACCGTCCCGGCCATCACCGACAAGCGGCTCGAAGACGACCGCCTGATCGAAGTGGACTGGCAGGGCGCAGTCGTCTGGGACTGGCTGGCCAGCGACCATGTCGACGAGCTGGGCTTCTCGCCCGAAGCGCGGACCGCGATCCGCACCGATCCCAACTGGAACGAACAGCGCAAGAGCTCGGACTGGCTGCACATCAACGCCGCGTCGTATCTGGGACCCAACCGCTGGTACGACGCCGGGGATCGCCGCTTCCATCCCGACAACGTCATGATCAGCAGCCGCGAGGCCAACATCGTCGCCATCGTCGAGCGGGCCAGCGGACGGATCGCCTGGCGGATGGGGCCGGACTACCGCGAGACGGCGGCGCTGGCCAGGCTCGGCCAGATCGTCGGCCAGCATCACCCGCATCTCATCCCGCAGGGGCTGCCCGGCGCCGGCCACCTGCTGGTCTTCGACAACGGCGGCGTCGCCGGCTACGGCCCGCCCAACCCGGCCGCCCCCACCGGGCGCGGCAGCGTGCGCCGCATCAACTCACGGGTACTCGAACTGAACCCGGTGACGTTCGAGGTTGTGTGGGAGTACCAGATCGGCGGGCAGGAAAGCGTGTCGTTCTTCAGCCACTACGTGAGCAGCGCCCAGCGCCTGCCCAACGGCAACACGATGGTGACCGAGGGCTGGGACGGCCGCATCTTCGAGCTGACGCCGGAGAAGGAGATCGTCTGGGAGTACGTGAGCCCGTACTTCGACAAGGACCCGACCCTGACCAACCGGATCTTCCGCGCCCACCGCGTGCCCTATGACTGGATCCCGCAACTGCCGCGGCCGACCGAGTCGCGAGTGGCCCGCCCCGACAACACCACGTTCCGCGTGCCGGGCAGCGGCGACCGCTGATCGAGTCGGGAATCGACGCGGTCAGCCCACGTAAGGATGTTCACCGGCGAGCCGGCGCCGGTGGTCCTCGGCCTTGTCCATCCACACGTCCCACGTGACGGCGCCGATGGCCTCGTCGTCGAAGGGCTGCCCGGCCTGCTTCAGTACCAGCTTGATCTGGCCGTGGTGGTAGCCCTCGTGCCAGATGAAATGCTGGAGCATCAGGATCGGATGGTCGTAGTGCCGGTCCATCGCCCGGCCGGCGGCGAGCCGGCCGGCGACGGCGGCGCGCACCGCGGCCGCGCTGTCGTGGAGCAGCGCCGCCAACCGCTCGCGATCGCGCTCGGTCCGCCACTCGTCCTCCGGCATCGGCCGCGCGAATTCCGGCGCGTCCTCCTCCACGAAGACCAGCCGGCAGTAGTGCATGTGCGTGATGAGGCCGCCCAGCGTGGGACTGCCCGCGCCGGCGCGCAGGTCGAGGGCGCCCTCGGGGAGCGCGTGCAGCAGGTTGACCAGGATGGTGTTGTTGCGGTCCCAGGCATCGAGCAGGGCGTCGAGCAGCGGCTGGTCGGTGGTCGGCACGCCGGGATCGTATCGCGCCGGCGTCACGGCGTGCCCGCCAGCGGCGGGGTGCTCGCCGGCAGCCGGCGGTGGCGGGTGGCCTGCTCGAAGGCGTAGCCCAGGCGGAGGAGCGGGCCCTCGGCCCACTCGCGGCCGAGCAGTTCCAGGCCGACCGGAACGCCGAGCGGCGCCGTGGCCGTTGGCGCCGAGAACCCGGCCGGCAGCGCCAGGGCGGGGAAGCCGGTGCCGTTGGACAGCACGCCGTTGCGCTCGAGTTGCTCGTCGCCGATCGCCGCCACCAGGCGGCGCTGGTGCGGGTAGAGCAGCGCGTCGAGCCGGTGCCGGGCCATGACCGCGAGCAGCGCCGTGCGCAGGCGATCGCGGCGGACGAAGATCGCGGCGTAGGCCGCCGCACCGGAACCCTCGCGGTTGGCCTCGGCCTCGTTCAGCTGCGCGGCAATCGCGGGGTGATGCAGACCGGCCGTGATGAGCGCCGTCAGATCGCGCACCGGTGCGGCTGATCCCAACGATCGCAGATAGGCCCCGAGCGCCTCGCGGGTTTCGTACGGTCCGGTCGCCAGGTCGGCGGTGAGCGCGGCCAGGTCGGGGACGGCGACGTCCTCGACCTCGGCGCCCTGCGCCCGCAGATCCTCGATCGCCCGCGCCATGACGCGGTTGACCTCGGCGTGCTCAGGACCGGCGCCGAAGTACTCACGCAGCACGCCGAGGCGTGCCCCGCGCAGCCCATTCCGGTCGAGAAAGGCCGTGTAGGTGGGCGGCTGACGGCCGACGCCCGCCGCGCTGATCGGATCCTCGGGGTCGAACCCGGCCATCACGTCGAGCAGGCGAGCGGCGTCCTCGACGCTGCGGGCGATCGGCCCGGCCTCGTCCTGGGTGGTGCTCACCGGGATCACGCCGCGGCGGCTCACCAGTCCGCGCGTCGGCCTGAGGCCGACCAGGTTGGTGGCCGATGCCGGTGAGCGAATCGACTGCCCGGTGTCGCTGCCGGTGCCGGCCAGCGCGAAGCCGGCGGCGACGGCCGCGCCGGTGCCGCCGCTCGACCCGCCGGGCGTACGGGTCAGGTCGTAAGGATTCAGTGTCTGACCGCCCAGCCCGCTGACCGTGGTGCCACCCATCGCCAGCTCCTGCAGGTTGGCCTTGGCCAGGACCAGCGCCCCGGCCGCGCGCAGTCGCTGCACCGCGAACGCATCGCGCGGTGGCCGCGATGCGGCGAGCACGCGCGACCCGCCGGTGGTCGGCAGGTCGGCGGTGTCGAAGTTGTCCTTGAGCACGATCGGCACGCAGTGGAGCGGCCCCACGGTCGCGCGGTCGTTCCGGTACGCGGCGTCCATGGCGTCGGCCGTGGCCAGGGCCCGAGGGTTCACCGTGATGAGCGCGTTCAGTGCGGGACCGCGGTCGTCGTAGGCGGCAATCCGCGCCAGATGGCCGTCGACGAGCTGGCGGCAGGTGAGCGTGCCGGCGGCGAACGCCTGCGCGACCGACGCGATCGTCGCGTCCTCGACCGCCGTCTGCGCGGCCGCTGGCGCGGGCACGACACCGATCATGACGGCGACGATCCACCGCCGGGCTGGGAGCATCGCGACAGTATGCCGTCGATTGGCGTGTCCAGCGGCAGGCGCTACACTCACGCCATGGCCGGACCGCGCATCACGTCGTCGGTGGCGCGGCTGTCTGCGCTGGCGCTGTGTCTGGCGCCCCTCCCGGGCGCCGATCAGGGAGGACCCTCAGGTCTGGCGTGGCGCGACCCCTCACCACACCAGGTGCGGAGGGTCACCGTGGACGGCTCGGTGCGCCTCGAGGTCCTCGACTGGGGCGGCTCGGGCCCGCCGCTCGTGCTGCTGGGCTGCTATCTGAGCGCGCACGCCTACGACGACATCGCGCCGAAGCTGACCGACCAGTTCCACGTCGTCGGCATCACCCGGCGGGGCATCGGCGGGTCGGATCAGCCGGCCGACGGCTACTCGGTGCAGCGCTCGTCGGACGACCTGCTCGGTGCGCTCGACCGCCTCGGCCTGGCGAAGGTCGTGCTGCTCGGCACGTCGTGCGCCGGCCAGGTGCAGACGCTGTTCGCGTCGCAGCACGCCGAGCGAGTGAGCGGCCTCGTCTATCTCGATGGCGCCAGCGACCCGACGACGACGGCCAGCGCGTACGAGCCGCCGATGCCGGACCTCGCGACGCTGCCGCGCCAGGCGGCGCCGCTCGACGACCTCGACACCAGCTCCTTTGCGGCTTATCGCCAGGCCATGCACCGCGGGCGCGGCTTCGCGTTCCCGGAAGCGGAGTTGCGCCAGCTCTACGTCGTCAACCCCGATGGCTCGATGGGCGAGTCGCGGCTGCCAGCGGCGATTCGCCGGGCGATCACCGTCGACGCCAGGATCACGCCGGACTACGCCGGGATTCGCGCCCCGGTGCTGGCGCTCTACCAGGCCCAGCGGCCGTTCGCCGACGAGGCCGCGAAGTACGTCATCCGGACCGACCAGGAACGGGCAGCACTGCGGCAGCTGTACGACGCCACGCGGGCGCTCTACACGCTGTGGCAGCGCCAGCTGCGGGACGGCGTGCCCCTGGCGCGCATCGTCGAGCTGCCGGGCGCCAACGTGTTCATGTTCCTGACCCACGAGGCCGACGTCCTGCGCGAGGTGCGTGCCTTCGCGCGGTCGCTGCCGCCGCAGTAGCCGCCTCACGCGGTGGCACGATCCACAGGTGCAGCGGTGCGCCCTCGACCGTCGCCGATCGATCGGGCGGGCGGTCGGCCAGCAGAAACCGATGTGACACGATGCGCGCGCCCGGGCGCAGTTCGGAGAGGAGCTTCGGGGTGAGTTCGCGGGTCAGGCTGGTGGACAGGTAGAGCAGGACCACGGTGGCCGGCGCCAGGTCGGCCGTCCGCAGATCCCCGGCGACGAACCGCACCCGGTCGGCGACGCCGGCGTCGGCCGCCGACTGCCGCGACAGCGCGACGAGCGGGGCCTGCAGTTCGTAGCCGACGCCGCGGGCGCCGTGGCGCTGCGCCGCCAGGATCACCAGGCGGCCATCCCCCGAGCCGAGGTCGTAGACGACATCGTCGGCCCCCGTGCCGGCCAGGTCGAGCATCGCCTCGGCCACGACCTGGCGCGTCGGCGTGAAATGGATGTCGAGGGGGCGGGACGGCGCTTGCGCCCAGGCCGCGGCGGCGGCGGCGACGGCGGCGACGAGGAACACTGGGGAATGCACGGGCCCAAACCAGAGGCTGAGACAACTTGCGAAATGAACGTCTTCGCCCAATGTGCCACAGTAGCAGCGGAGCAACCATGACTCGAATGCACGGCGTAGCGGTGGCAGTGGCACTTGGCGCATCCATCCCGATGGCCGCCACGGCCCAGCCGGTGATCTCCCCGCCAGTGCCGCTCACCGGCATCCCGGTAGAGCGGCCCGTGGTCGCCAGGAGCGAGAACGGCATGGCGGTGCGGGTGGTGCCGGTGGCGCACGGCCTGTCGCATCCGACCGGCATGGTGTTCCTGCCCGACGGCAAGACGATCCTCCTGGTCGAGCGGCCGGGCCGCCTGCGGGTGGTCACCGACGGCGTCCTCGACCCGACGCCGGTGGCCGGCGTGCCGGCCGTCCACAACCTGTCGCTCGGCGGGATCCACGACCTCGTCCTGCATCCCGACTTCGCGACCAATCGCTCTCTCTACGTGTCGTACTCGAAGGCGAAGGACGACAAGACGACGACGCTCGCGGTGGCGCGGGCGCGCTACGAGCCGGGTCGCTTGACCGACGTGAAGGACATCCTGGTGGCCGAGGCCTGGGGCAGCCCGCTGGGCACGTATGGGGGCCGCATGATCTTCGGACCCGATGGCCTGCTCTACGTCGCCGTCGGCGACCGCGACGGCAACACGCGCGACGACAATTCGCCGGCGCGCAAGGAAGCGCAGAGCCTGGCCCACCACACCGGCAAGATCCTGCGCCTGCGCGACGACGGCTCGATCCCGCCCGACAACCCGTTCGTCAAGAATCCGAAGGCCAAGGGGGAGATCTACAGCTACGGCCACCGCAACCCGTATGGCCTGGCCTTCCACCCGCAGACCGGGGAGTTCTGGGCCTCCGAGTTCGGTGCCGCCGGCGGCGACGAGCTCAACCTGATCATCCCCGGCCACAACTACGGCTGGCCGGTCGTGTCGCTCGGCCGCAACTACACCGGCACGCACGTGTCCGAACAGCCGTGGTTCCGCAAGGGGATGGACATGCCGTTCTTCCACTGGAACCCGCAGATCAACCCCTCGAACATGCTCTTCTACACCGGGACGAAGTTCCCGGAGCTGGCCGGCAGCCTCGTCGTGGCCGGCGCCGGCACGAAGCGCATCGTGTGGCTGAAGTTCAATCTCGGCATGGCCCGGCAGGTCGATTCGATGCTGCGCGAGCTGGACGTGCGCTTCCGCGACATCCGGCAGGGGCCGGACGAGCTGCTCTACGTGCTGACCGAGGGCCGCTCGCGCGGCAACCAGGACAGCGACGGCATGCTGCTGCGAATCGAGCCGGTCCAGGATCACTGACCGAGTGGGCAGCGGCCGCGCCCGACACCGCCCCTCCCTCCGGCCTCGCAAGACTTCCATCCAAGCATCTCGGCCTCCGGGAGCGGCAGCGCCGGGCGCGGCCCGCGACGCTCCCCCGACACCGCCCCTCCCTCCGGCCTCGCAAGATTTCCATCCGGCATCCTCGGCCTCCGGGAGGAGCGGTGCCGGGCGGGGACGTGTCGCGGGCGGCGTCAGGCCGCCAGCACGGCGTCGATCTGGCCCATCGCCGCCTTCATGCCTTCTTCCATGCCCATCTCGAGCAGCTGCTCGAGGGCCTCGAGCGACGGGAACGTCGTGACCGTGACCATCCGGGTGCCGCCGTCGTGCGGCTCGAACGTGAACCGCATCTGCATGGTGGGCATCCCCGGGGCCTGCCGGCCGTCGGGGCCGAGGAAGCCGTCCGTGACCTCGAACGATCGGGGCGGGTCGACGTGCAGGAACTCCCAGAACCCGCGCGATGACTGCCCCTCGGGTCCCTGCATGGCGTACTCGGACCGGCCGCCGACCGCGAAGTCGTGCCGGGTGAAGGTGGCCGGCCATTCCGGCGGCCCCCAGAATCGTTCCAGCTGACGCGGATCAGCGTAGGCGGCCCACACCCGTTCGACCGGTGCGGCGAACTGGGCGGTGACGGTCATGGTCAAGGCGCTGGTGTCCTTGCGAATCTCGACGATCGGCATGCGAACCTCCCTGGGCTGACGCGGTCAGCAGCTCGTCCAGGCGCGCCACGCGGGCCTGCCAGTGCTGCTCGTATTCCGCCAGCAGGCGCGTGGCCCGGCGCACCGCGTCGGGGTGCCCGGCGACGCGCTGCGTGCGGCCGTCCTTGCGCTTGGTGACGAGCCGCGCCCGTTCGAGCACGGCCACGTGCTTCTGGACGGCGGCGAACGACATGTCGTAGCGGCTGGCCAGCTCGCTCACCGAGGCCTCGGCGGTCATGACCCGGGCCAGGATGTCCCGGCGAGTGGCATCGGCGAGGGCGCCGAAGACCTGGTCCAGCCCCGCCGCGGCACCGTGGCGATCTACAACCATTTGGTTGTGTATCGTAGCACGACTCGCCGGGCGACCATGGCCGCGTCGCGGGCGGCGCTAAGATGGCGCCATGCGTTCAGATCGCCGCAGGTTCCTGAAGAGTTCTGTCGCCGGCCTGGCGTCCACGGCCGCGACGTTCGCCCCGGCCGCGGCCGCGGCTGCAGCCACCACGGGCCAGGCCGCCGCCTTCGAGATGCCGCGCAACATGACGCTGCTGAACCTGCGGACGGCCGCGGGCCCGCGGCTCGGCGTGAAGCACGCCCGCGGCATCCTCGACGTCGCCGCCGCGGCGGCCCTGTACAAGCTGCCGGCGCCGGTGGACACCGACGACCTGCTGCAGCACGGCAAGGGCGGGCTGCTGGCCCGGGTCGTGGCCGCGGCGGCGGAGGGACCGGCCAGCCTCTACCTGGACGAGAGCGCCGTCCAGCATGCCCCGCTGGTGACGCGCCCCGAGAAGATCATCATGATGGGGTTCAACTACCGGCGCCACGCCGCCGAGACCGGCACGCCGATTCCCACCAACCCGGTCCTCTTCAACAAGTACAACAACACGCTGAACCATCACGGTGGCACCATCGCCCTGCCCGCTGCGGCGAAGCACTTCGACTACGAAGTCGAGCTGGTGATCGTCTTCGGCCGCGAGTGCCGCAACGTGTCGGAAGCCGATGCCCTCGACTACGTGGCCGGCTACTGCACCGGCAACGACTTCTCGGCCCGTGACATGCAGTACCTGACCAGCCAGTTCATGATCGGCAAGACCTTCGACGGCTTCGCGCCCCTCGGTCCCCACCTGGTGACGGCCGACCTGGTCGGCGACCCGAACAGCCTCAAGCTCGAATGCCGGGTCAACGGCCAGCAGCGGCAGGACTGGACCACCAGCGACATGATCTTCAACTGCCGTCAGATGATCAGCTTCGCGTCGCGGATGATGACCATCAAGCCCGGCGACATCATGTTCACCGGCACCCCGCACGGCGTCATCTTCGGCATGCCGAAGGCCGAACAGGTGTGGCTGAAGGCCGGCGACCGGGTGGCGTGCAGCGTGGAGAAGCTCGGTGAGCTGGCGTTCAGCCTCACCTGAGAGCCCGCGCCCTACAGCCGCCGGACCTGGACCTTCCGGAACTTGACGGCGCCGGGGCCACCGAACTGCAGCGTGAGCCGTCCGTTGGCGAACTGGGTATGGTCGCCTCCGGCGGTCCTGGTGCCGTTCACCGTGACGGTCATCCGGGCGCCGCGGGCGGTGATCACGATGGTGCTCCATTGGCCCGCGGTCTTCACCGGCGCGACGACCTTGGCGACGTTCACGATGCCGCCGGTGGCGAAGTCCTGCTCGGGACGGCCGTCCCAGATGTTGATCTCGTAGCAGGTCTTGGCGTTGATCGTCTGCGGGTCCTGGCAGCGGATGAAGATGCCGCTGTTGGTCTTCGGCGTCTCCACGAAGAACTCGGCGGTCAGCTCGAAGTCGCCGAACGACTCCTTCGACACCAGGTGCCCGCCCTGGCCCTCGGTGGCCTGGACCGCACCCTCGACGATCGACCAGTTGGCGTCGCCGACCCTCTCCCAGGCGCCGAGCGACCGGCCGTCGAAGAGTGCGACCACGTCCCCCTGAGCGAACGCGATGCCCGTCACCCACACCCCGAACACGGCCACGCACAGCGCGGATTGCCTCATCTGCCGTCCCTCCCGTCCCGCGGCCTCAGCCTACTCCCATTTCCCGTCGGCAGGGGCGGGACCGGGACCGTGCTAGGCTTGCCGCCTCCGGAGGTCACGCATGCGAACGACGAGGCTGTGGTGCCTGGCGACGGCGGCGCTCTGCGGGCTGATGAGCGGCACCGTGACGGCGCAGACGGTGAACAAGGAGCAACTGCCCGGCATCCGCAACCTGTCGCGCCTCGACTCGACGGTGGCCTGCGCCGGCGCGATCACGCCGGCGGCCGTGGCCGGCATCAAGGCACTGGGCTACGGCGCCATCATCAACCTGCGCCTGGCGACCGAGCCGGGCGCCGACATCGAGGGCCATACCGCGGCCGCCACAGCGGCCGGCATCCGCTACATCCACGTGCCGTTCAGCAGCGCCAATCCCGACCCGGCCGCCGTGGACGCGTTCCTGGCCGCCATCACCTCGCCAGGGGTCGAGCCCGCCTTCATCCATTGAGCGGGCGGGGGCAGGGCCGCAGGTATGTGGCTCATGAAGCGCGCGGTCGTCGATGGCTGGGACACGGACAAGGCGCTGGCGGAGGCCACCGATCTCGGCCTGACCAGCGAGGCCCTGAAGGCGTTCTTCCTGGAGCGGATCTCGCAACGCAAGCGCTGAGCCAGGTCCAGCGCGCCACCTGAGGGGCCCGGCCGTCGCGGAGTTGTCCAGCTCGCCCATGTGCTTCGGTTGGGCTGCGGCGGACCAGCTCCGGCGGCAGTGCCGTGGCGCCAGTTCGACGAGCGAGCCGTGCTCCACCGACGCACCGCCATCGCCGTCCGGCGCTGCCTCCCCCGGAGGCCGAGATGCCTGGATGGAGATCTTGCGAGGCCGGAGGGGGAGGTCGCCGGGCGGCGGTTCACCAGCGGCGCACCGCAGCGGCTGAAGACACGAACGGCCGCTGCAGAAGCGGCCGTTGCGGGTGGCGGGTCCGACCAGCCTCCGCGCTTCGAGCTACGGCGGTCCGCCGAAACCTTGGCGAAGGCGGAAGACCCGCCCTACTAATGCTGGACGGCGGAACTGAAGTTCCGCCCTACGTGGTGTCCTACGACTTGCCGCCGCTCATCGCGCTCAGGAACTCGCTGTTGCTCTTGGTCTTGCCCATCTTGCTGAGCAGCAGCTCCATCGCCTCGACCGGCGACAGCGGCGTCAGCACGCGGCGCAGCACGTAGACGCGGTTGAGGTCTTCCTTGCCCATGAGCAGCTCCTCCTTGCGGGTGCCGCTCTTCTGGATGTCGATGGCGGGGAAGACGCGGCGATCGGCGAGCTTGCGATCGAGATGCACCTCGCTGTTGCCGGTGCCCTTGAACTCCTCGAAGATCACCTCGTCCATGCGCGAGCCGGTGTCGACCAGCGCCGTGGCGACGATGGTCAGCGAGCCGCCCTCTTCGATGTTGCGGGCGGCGCCGAAGAAGCGCTTCGGCCGCTGCAGGGCGTTGCTGTCCACGCCGCCCGACAGCACCTTGCCGCTGGCCGGCACGATGGTGTTGTAGGCGCGGGCCAGGCGGGTGATCGAGTCGAGCAGGATCACCACGTCCTTCTTGTGCTCGACCAGGCGCTTGGCTTTCTCGATGACCATCTCGGCCACCTGCACGTGGCGCTGCGCCGGCTCGTCGAAGGTCGAGCTGATCACCTCGCCGCGCACCGAGCGCTGCATGTCGGTCACCTCCTCGGGCCGCTCGTCGATGAGCAGCACGATGAGATACACCTCGGGGTGGTTGGTGGTGATCGCATTGGCGATCGCCTGCAGCAGCATGGTCTTGCCGGTGCGCGGCGGGGCCACGATCAGGCCGCGCTGGCCCTTGCCGAGCGGCGTCATCAGGTCCATCACCCGCGTCGACAGGTTCTCGGCGTCGGCTTCGAGCTTGATCTTTTCCTGGGGGTAGAGGGGGGTGAGGTTCTCGAAGAAGATGCGCTCTTTGCCGCGGGCCGGCGGCTCGAAGTTGACCGCCTCCACCTTGATGAGCGCGAAGTAGCGCTCACCCTCCTTCGGCGGCCGGATCTGCCCGGCCACCGTGTCGCCGGTGTGCAGGTCGAACTTGCGGATCTGCGACGGCGACACGTAGATGTCGTCGGGCCCGGCCAGGTAGTTGTAGTCGGGCGCGCGCAGGAAGCCGAAGCCGTCGGGCAGCACCTCGAGCACGCCCTCGCTGAAGATGAGGCCGCTCTTTTCGGCCCGCGCCCGCAGGATCTCGAAGATCAGTTCCTGCTTGCGCATCCCGGTGGCGCCGGGGATGTCGAGGTCGCGCGCCACCTTGGTGAGCGACGAGACGCTCATCTCCTTCAGCGTGGAGAGGTCGAGGGTGACGACCTTCTCCGGCGTCTGGGGCTGTTCGGGGGCGGCAGGGGCTACCGGAGCCGTTTTGCTATCAGTTTCCACAGTTCGTCCAGTCCTTCCCCGGTCACCGCCGACAGCGGCAGCACCGGGCCTTGATGTATCGATCCCAATTCACGGAGATGACGCTGGCGTTCCGCCCGCGTCAACTTGTCGACTTTCGTGGCCACGACCACGTGTTCGACGCCCGATCCGTCCAGCCAGGCCCACGCCTGACGGTCGCTCGCCAGGCCGGGATGCCGGCTGTCGACCAGCAGCAGGACCGCCCGCACCGGCGAACGGCCCTCGCGGTCGTGCCGCCCGAAATACACCTGCGCCAGTTGCTCGAACTCCGCCGCCGCCTGGTTCCCGCCCCGGGCGTATCCGTAGCCGGGGAGGTCCACCAGGAAGAACGGCGCCCCGCCGTCCCGCTGCAGCCGGTAGTAATTGGCCAGTCGGGTCTTCCCCGGGGCCGCGCTGGTACGGGCGAGCGGCCGCCGGGTCAGGGCGTTGATCAGGCTCGATTTGCCCACGTTCGATCGCCCGACCATCGCGATCTCCGGCAGCGCCTCCCTGGGGAAGCCGCCGGGACCCGCCACGCTCGTGACGAACGTCGCCGTGGAAAGGTTCACACCTCTCAGTGCGTGACCGCGTCGGGGCCGTCTTCCGCCGCCACGTCGGCATCCACCGACGGCGGGAGCGGGGTGAGTGGGCCCTCGAGCGCGAGCTTCAACACCTCGTCCATGTTCGACACCAGATGCATGTTCAGCGTGTCGAGGACGTTCTTCGGGATGTCGGCCAGGTCCTTCTCGTTGTCCTTGGGCAGCAGGATGTTGGTGACCCCGGCGCGATGCGCCGCCAGCACCTTTTCCTTGACGCCGCCGATCGGCAGCACCTTGCCGCGCAGGGTGATCTCGCCGGTCATCGCCACTTCCCGCCGCGTCTTCACCTTGGCCAGCGCCGAGATCATCGCCGTCGCCAGGGTGATGCCGGCCGAGGGGCCGTCCTTGGGGATGGCGCCTTCGGGGATGTGCACGTGGACGTCGAGCTTGCGGTTGAAGTCCTTGGGGATGCCGAACTCCTCGGCGCGGGAGCGGATGTAGCTCATCGCCGCCTGCGCCGACTCCTGCATCACGTCGCCGAGCTTGCCGGTGAGGGTCAGGCGGCCGCGGCCGGGCATCAGCGTCGCCTCGGTGACCAGGATCTCGCCGCCGACCTCGGTCCACGCCAGCCCGGTGGCGACGCCGATCTCGTTGTATTCCTCGGCCAGGCTCGGCCGGAACCGCGGCACGCCCAGGTACTGGGTCACCTTCTCGGGGGTGATCTCCTCGAAGGTGCCGGCACCTTCGGTGACCACCTTGCGGGCCACCTTGCGGCAGATCGAGTTGACCTCGCGTTCCAGGCTGCGGACGCCGGCCTCGCGCGTGTAGCGCTGGATCACCGTCTGGATGGCGTCGGCGGTGAAGGTGATCTGGGCGTCGGTGAGGCCGCAGCCCTCGATCGCCTTGGGGACCAGGAAGCGCTTGGCGATCTCGATCTTCTCGAGTTCGGTGTAGCCGGCCAGCTGCAGCACTTCCATGCGGTCGCGCAGCGCCTGCGGGATCGTGTGCAGGACGTTGGCGGTGCAGATGAACATCACGTTCGACAGGTCGTACTCGACGTCGAGGTAGTGATCCTGGAAGGTGGTGTTCTGCTCCGGATCCAGCACCTCGAGCAGCGCCGCCGACGGGTCGCCGCGGAAGTCCATCGACATCTTCTCGACTTCGTCGAGCAGGAACACCGGGTTGACCGTGCCGGCCTTCTTCATCATCTGGATGATCTGGCCGGGGAAGGCGCCGATGTAGGTGCGGCGGTGGCCGCGGATCTCGGCCTCGTCACGCACCCCGCCGAGCGACAGGCGGACGAACTTGCGGTTCATGGCCCGGGCGATCGACTTGGCCAGCGAGGTCTTGCCGACCCCGGGCGGCCCGGCCAGGGTGAGGATGGTGGCCTTGGGCTTCTTGACCAGGGCGCGGACGGCCAGGAACTCGAGCACGCGCTCCTTGATCTTCTCCAGCCCGTAGTGGTCCTCGTTGAGCACCGCCTCGGCGTGCTTGAGGTCCTTGCTCTCCTTGGTCTTCTTGTGCCACGGCACCGCGATCAGCCAGTCGAGGTAGTTCCTCGACACGGTGGCCTCGGCCGACATCGGCGGCATCGCTTCGAGCCGCTTGAGCTCCTGGATCGCCTTCTCGGCGACCTCCTTGGGCATCCGCGCCTGGTCGATTTTCTTCTTCAGGTCGTCGACCTCGTTGCCCTTCTCGTCCTTGCGGCCCAGCTCCTTCTGGATCGCCTTCATCTTCTCGTTGAGGTAGTACTCCTTCTGCGCCTTCTCCATCTGCTTCTTGACGCGCGACTGGATGCGGCGATCGACCTGGAGCTTGTCCACCTCGGCGTCGAGGATGCCGGCGATGCGGTTGAGGCGTTCGAGCGGCGAGATGATCTCGAGCAGGTTCTGCTTCTCGTCGACGCCGACCAGCAGGTGGGCGGCGATGGTGTCGGCGAGCTTGCCGGGGTCGTCGACCTTGACCGCGGCGATCATCGCGTCGTAGTGCAGGTTGTTGGACAGCTTGACGTACTGCTCGAACAGGGCGACGACCCGGCTCATCGTCTGCTCGACGTCGCCGGCCGCCTCGCGCTGCTTCTGCACCACCTTGACGACGACGCGGAAGAAGCCCTTGTCCTCCTTCCACTCGATCACCCGGGCGCGCTCGACGCCCTCGACCAGCACCTTGATGTTGCCGTCGGGCAGCTTGAGGCTCTGCACCACGTTGGCGACGCAGCCCATCATGAAGACGTCTTCGGGGCGGGGGTCGTCGGTGCCGGCGTCGTGCTGAGCGGCCAGGAAGATGCGCTTGTCCTTGCCGAGGGCGTGTTCGAGGGCGCGGATCGACGACGGCCGCCCGATCACGAACGGCATCATCATGTGCGGGAAGACGACGACGTCGCGGAGGGGAACGACGGGGAGGGTCTCGTAGACTTCCATTACCCAGCTTTCTCGATGACTTCCAGCGCGGTGTTCTTGGTGAGCACCATCTCGCGCGTGACCACGACCTCGCGGCCCTTCTTCTGGCCGGGCAGCGAGTACATCAGCTCCAGCATCAGGTCTTCGATGATCATGCGCAGGCCGCGGGCGCCGATCTTGCGCTCCAGGGCCATGTCGGCGATGGCCTCGAGCGCGTCGTCGGTGAAGCGCAGCTTGACGTTCTCGTACTCGAACAGCTTCTGGTACTGGCGGGCGATGGCGTTGCGCGGCTGGGTGAGGATCTGCACCAGCGCCGGACGGTCGAGCTCGTGCAGGGTGCCGAGCACCGGCAGGCGGCCGACGAACTCGGGAATCAGCCCGAACTTGATCAGGTCCTGGGGCTCGACCTGCTCGAGCATGGCGCCGGCGTCGCGCTGCTTGCGACTCTTGACCTCGGCCTTGAAGCCGAGGGTCTTGCGGCCGAGCCGGCGCTCCACCACCCGCTCCAGCCCCACGAACGCCCCGCCGCAGATGAACAGGATGTTGGTGGTGTCGATCTGGAAGAACTCCTGGTGCGGGTGCTTGCGGCCGCCCTGCGGCGGCACGTTGGCCACCGTGCCCTCGAGGATCTTGAGCAGGGCCTGCTGGACGCCCTCGCCGGAGACGTCGCGGGTGATCGACGGGTTCTCGTCCTTGCGGCCGATCTTGTCGATCTCGTCGATGTAGACGATCCCCTGCTGGCACTTCTCGATGTCGCCGCCGGCGGCCTGGAGCAGCTTGAGGATGATGTTCTCGACGTCCTCGCCGACGTAGCCGGCCTCGGTGAGGGTGGTGGCGTCGACGATGGTGAAGGGCACCGAGAGCAGCTTGGCGAGGGTCTGGGCGAGCAGGGTCTTGCCGGTGCCGGTGGGGCCGATGAGCAGGATGTTCGACTTGGTCAGCTCGACGTCCGACCGGCCCTTGGGTTGCTTCTGTATCTCGAGCCGCTTGTAGTGGTTGTAGACCGCGACCGCCAGCTTCTTCTTGGTGCGTTCCTGGCCGATGACGTACTCGTCGAGGAACTTCTTGATCTCGGGCGGCGAGGGCAGCGCCGAACGCAGGCTCCGGCTCTCGCGGTTGTCGTCGGCGATGATGTCGTTGCAGACCTCGACACACTCGTCGCAGATGAACACCGTCGGGCCGGCGATGAGCTTCCTGACGTCGTTCTGATCCTTGTTGCAGAACGAGCAGCGCAGGATCTCGCCTTCGCCGTTCTTCTTGACCATAGGGATGCTCGTGGGCGGGAGGCGCACCGCATGGCGCCTCCCTTCGATGTTACACCCGTTTCCGAATCACGTCGTCAAGTATTCCGTAGTCCTTGGCCTGGTCGGGCGACATGATGTAGTCGCGCTCGGTGTCGTCCTGGATGCGCTTGGGATCCTGGCCGGTGTGGTGCACCAGGATCTCGTTCAGCCGCTCACGCATGCGCAGAATCTCCTTGGCCGCCAGGTCGATGTCGGTGGCCTGGCCGCCCAGGCCCGACATCCACGGCTGGTGGATGAGGACGCGGGAGTTGGGCAGCGAGAAGCGCTTGCCCTTGGCCCCGGCGGCGAGCAGCACCGCGGCGATCGACGCCGCCTGGCCGATGCACAGCGTCTGCACGTCGGGGCGGACGAACTGCATCGTGTCGTAGATGGCGAAGCCGTCGGTGATCGAGCCGCCTGGGCTGTTGATGTAGAGCAGGATGTCCTTGTCGGGATCCTCGGCCTCGAGGAACAGCATCTGCGCCACCACCAGGTTGGCGACGTTGTGGTCGATCGGCGTGCCGATGAAGATGATGTTGTCCTTCAGCAGGCGCGAGAAGATGTCGTAGGCGCGTTCGCCGCGGTTGGTCTGTTCGACCACCATCGGCACCAGCTGCATCTGCGCGTTCGTCACGGTACGGGACCTCTCGCTGTCGTCGGCGCCGCCGCGGCGCGTCAGCCTGCCACCTGGACGCGGCCGAGCACGGCGTTCACGGCCTTCTCGCGCCGCATGCCGACCTGCATGCGGCCCAGTCCATCTTCCTCGTCGAGCCGGGCCCGCACCGCCGCGGCGGTCAGCCCGGCGCGCTCGGCGTAGCGCTCGACTTCGGCGTCGAGCTCGGCCGGCGCCACCTCGATGCCGTCCCGGCGGGCGATCTGGTCGAGCACCAGCGCCGAGGCCACCGACTCCTGGGCCGGCTCGCGCTGGCCCTGGCGGAACGCCGCCCAGTCGATGTTGGTGCGCCGCGGGTCGATCTGCTGCGACATCAGCCGGCGCGCGAACTCCTCGACGCGGCGATCGACCTCGCGGTCGACCAGCGCGCCGGGCACCGGAAACGGCAGCCGCTTGGCGAGCTGCTTGAGCAGGTCGGCGCGCAGCTGGCGTTCGGCGGCATCGCGCGACTCGGCCTCGAGGTCGCCGCGCACGCGGGCGCGCAGCGCCTCCAGCGTGTCGAGGTCCTCGCCGAGGTCCTTGGCGAACTCGTCGTCGAGCGCCGGCACGACGCGGCGGCGCAGCTCCTTGAGGTGCACCGTGTAGGCCACCGACGTCCCGGCCAGTTCGGCCACGGCGTAGTCGGCGGGATAGTCGAGGGTGAACGCGCGGGTGTCGCCCACCGCCATGCCCATCACCTTGTCGTCGAACCCGGGCGGGTTGGCCGGGGCGCCGATCTCGATCGACACCTTCTCATGGCGGTCGGGGGCCGCCACCACGCCATCGGTGCCGGTGGTCTGGCGCTCGAGGTCGATGACCAGCGTGTGGCCCTCGCCGACGCCGCCCTCGACCGGCTCGAAACGCGCGGCGCGGTCGCGCAACCGCTCCAGCGTGGCCTGCACCGCGTCGTCGTCCACCGCCGCCGCGCCGCGTCGCAGCTGGATGTCGCCGAACTCGCCGGGGTCGAACGGCGGCACGACGTCGAAGCTGGCGGTGAAGGAGAGCGGCTTGCCCTCCTCGACGACCACGTCCTTGACGTCGGGGGTGTCCACCGGCTCCACGCCGCGCGCCGAGAGCACCTGGTCGATGGTCCGCGGGATGAGGTCGTGGGCGACGTCGTGGAGGATCTGGGCGCGGAAGCGCTGGCGCACGACGGTCGGGGGCACCTTGCCGGGCCGGAACCCGGGCAGCCGCGCCGACTTGGTGTACTCCCGGGTCACCCGGTCGATGGCCGTCTCCACCTCGCTGGTGGGGATCTCCACCGTGAGGTGCCTGCGCGTCTCGTTGACGTCTACCAGTTCAGTCTTCATCTAGATGTGGGAGTGGGGAGGCGGGGCCGGGACAGCCGCCGACGCGAAGGCTGGTGCGAAAGGAGGGACTCGAACCCCCATAGCCTTGCGGCTACCGGATCCTAAGTCCGGCGCGTCTGCCAGTTCCGCCACTTTCGCTCGGGAAGCCGCCTGGCTGAGAGTAGCACGGTTCGACGCTCGGCCTGCCGGGGCCGTCGCCCCAACATATGGGTCCAATTGGTCGCGCATGGGCTGTGGGTTGTAGGCGGCGACCGACACCGCTTCTACAAGATCTCGGCCGCGGGCAGGCTGGCGAATAGCGGCTGGCGGCTGGGCCGCTCTGAGCGATCTCACGCCAAGGGTGTGAGATTGCTCACCACGACCTCGTCCACCACCCCGCGCCGGTCGGCGCGGGTGTTGATGGCCCGCCGCGCCGTCACCCGGCGCAGGCGCAGTCCGGCCGAGGCCGCAGTCCGCGCCCGATACAGGCGCTCGATGGAGGCAGCGCTGGAGTTGCTGAGCAGCACGTGAACGCCGCGGGCGGCGAGCGCCACGGCCAGGGACTGCAACCGCGCCTGGTCCTCGTCCGAGAAGCCCTGCGCGGTGTAGCTCCGGAAATTGGCCGTTCGCCCCAAGGGGGCGTAGGGCGGGTCGAAATAGACGAACGCACCCGGCGACGCCGTGGCGACCGCCGTATCGAACGGGGCGCACCTGAGCGAAACGTTCGGCGCGGCCAGCGCGTGCGAGACCGCGCGCAGCCGCGCCGCATGGACGATCCGCGGCCGCACGTAGCGCCCCGCCGGGACGTTGTAGCCGCCGGCGCGGTTGAGACGGAACAGGCCGTTGTAGCCGGTGCGGTTCAAGTAGATGAGCGCCGCCGCCAGGTCGACCGGGTAGCCGGCCGGATCGCCGCCCGTGGCGGCCCAGGCCGCCCGCGCCGGGTTGAAGCGCCGGTCGCGGACCTCGTAGTAGAACGCGGCGCCGCCCGCCGCGTGACCGGCGGCGAGGATCTCCAGGGCCGCGATCACCTCGTCCACCGCGTCTCTCACCCGCAGGTAGCAGCCGACCAGGTCGGGGTTCTCGTCGCTGAGCGCGACCGGCACGCCGTCGAGGCGCCTGGCGGCGAGCAGGTCGAAGAAGACGGCACCCGACCCGAGGAACGGCTCGTGATAGGCGGTGGGCGCGGGCGGATAGTACGTGCGCAGCACCGGCAGCAGCTGCCGCTTGCCGCCGGCCCACTTGAGGAACGGCTGCGCCTCGCTCGCCGGCGTCACCGTGGCGATCTTACCAGCCCGGCCGCGTTCAGTCGGTGCCGCGGCCCTCGGCCCACCACCAGGCGCCGAGCGTCGTGGCCAGCAGCAGGCCCGCGGTCGTCATCACCGCCAGCTGGGCCCGCATGCGGTCGACCACCGCCAGGGTCGCCTCGGCCACCATCGCCGAGGACGCCGCCGGCCCCGCCACCGACCCGGCCAGCCAGGCCAGCGCCGCCACGCCGACGGCGACGGCGGCGACACCGCCGGCGATGGCCACGTTGAAGCCCCAGTCCACCACCTGTTCCTGGCGCCACGCTTCCTGGCGCGCCGCCGCCGCGACCCGGTGGCTGAAGGCCGGTCCGGGCAGCGGCACCGGCCACTCGGCCAGGATGCGATCCAGCCGCACCGCCAGGGCCAGGCGGGCCCGACACGCGCTGCAGCACTCGAGGTGCGCCCGCTGGGCCGGGGTGACCGGCTCGCCGGCGGCCAGCGGCTCGATGGCCTCGGCCAGGGCGCCGCAATCGGGCGGCGTCATGCCAGGTCGCCCTCGAGCGCCTCGCGCAGCAGCCGCTTGGCGCGGTAGAGGTGCGTCTTCACCGTGCCGATCGGCAGCCCGAGCGCCGCGGCCAGCGCCTCGTACTTCACGCCCTTGACGTAGTGGCCGTGGACCAGCACCCGGTAGTGCGGCGGCAGCCGCGCCATCGCCTTGGCGAGGCGATCGCGCAGTTCGACGTCGCTGAACTGCCGGTCCTCACCGCCGTAGGTGGCGCCGGGACCGGCCTGGTCGTCGAGCGACACGTCGTGCGGTCGCTCCCGGCCGCGTGCCTCCGCCGCCACGTTGGCGGTGATGCGGTAGATCCACGTCGACAGCTTGGCGTCGCCGCGGAAATAGGCCAGGCCGCGATGCACGCGCAGGAACACCTCCTGGGCGATGTCGTCCGCGCGCTGCGGGGTCACGAGCCGGGCGGCCAGGGCCAGCACCATGGGCGAATAGCGGTCCACCAGATCCCGGAACGCCGACTCGTCGCCCTGGCGGCACCGTGCCACCAGCTCGCGTTCCAAGGAATCGGGCACTTACCGTCCTGTCTGCATTGGACCGGACGCCGCGGCCGTTTGTTTCACCGGGCCGGGACGAAACATTTCAGGGGCCGGTGCCAGTCTAAGCTCCACGACGGGTCACCAGCGGCCCGAGAGGCGGGTGGATGGACGAGACACAATTCGCGATCGCCGCCATGATGCTGCCGGCGCTGATGATCGTCGGCGGCGTGGTGGTGATGGTCTGGGGCATCCGCCACGCCACCCGCCAGTCGGAACTTCAGCACGAGGAACGGATGGCGATGATCGAGCGGGGCATGACCCCGCCCGAGTCGCCGCGTCACGAGCGCCAGCGCCGCGCCCACGGCTTCAAGATGTCGCTCGGCATCCTGCTGTGCGGCCTCGGCCTGGGCCTGCTGATGCTCCTCACCTTCGCCGCCGGCGACGCCGGCAGCGGCCTGGGCATCGGCGGTGCGGTGGTGATGGTCGGCGTCGCCTTCGTCGTCAGCGCGCTGTTCACCGCGCGGCAGGACCCATCGGCCGACGAGCGCCCGGCGGCCCGCCGGGCCGGGGCCGCCAGCGGGCGCGAGTGGACGACGGGCGGCGGCGCCGCCGCCGAGCCGCTGGTCCGGCGGCGCGACTTCGACGAGCCGGCGCCTCCCGGCGAGCCACCGCCGGCGGGGTGACCCCGGTCAGCGGAACTCGATCTTGACGATCGGCCGGTTGACGGTGATGCCGTCGATGCCGGCCAGCAGCGGGCGCAGATCGACCAGTTCGGCGCCGGTGGTCCCCTCGAGCCGGGCCAGCGCCTGCTCGTCGGCGAAGAGCGCGTCCATGTCGACGGCCAGCAGGGTGATCCGCCGGCCGTCCACATGGTCGGCCACCGTGCGGACCACCTCGCCCTCGACCTCGAGATCGAGCCGCACCTTGAAGCCGCGGAACATCGTCTTCACCATCTCGCGGGCCTTGGCATCGCCGAGATCCGAGAAGTCCTGCGGCCCGGGGCCGGCGCCGGCCGACGCCTTCTTCGCCGGCCGCTCGTCGAAGGCCAGTGCCAGGAGCGACGTGCCCTGCGGCGTCTTGGTGAAGCGCACCGCGATGCGCGAGTCGCCTCCGCCGCCGGCTGGTCCGGGCATCAGGAACTCGTCGGCGCGCAGCTTGCGGATGTCGCGGAAGGCGTAGACCGCCTCGGCGCCCTCGAAGCCGTCAGGGGCGGTGGTCGGCGTGACCGACACCAGGGCGACGCCCTCGCCGGCACGGCCGGCGTCGGTGCGCAGGTCGGCGGCGTTGGGCGGCGTGCGGCGCGACGCCGATCCGCTCGGCTTGAAGCCCAGGCCGCCCAGGGCGTCTTCGAGGCCGCGGGTGCTGACCAGCAGGCGCTGCGTGATCGTGCCGCTGCCGTCGGGGCGCACGGTGATCCGCGTGGCGACGTCGAGACAGCCGGTCGAGGCGACGGCCGCGAGCACGACCACCACGGCGCGCGATCCGTCGGCGAGGGACGGCCAGGGCGCCGGCATCGATCCCCTACTTGAAGGCGATGGTCACGACCGGATCGTTGATCTTGAGGCCCTTGATGTCCTTCAGATAGGGCTTCAGCTCGGCCACCGACGCGTTGGGGCCGAGTACCTTCTGCACTTCCTTGAGTTTGGCCTCGTCGGCCAGCAGCGCCTCGAGATCCATCTCCAGCAGGGTCACCGTGTTGCCGTCGACGTGGTCGGCATTGGTCTTGACGATCGCGCCGGCGACCTGCAGGTCGATGTTCACCTTGAAGCCCTTGAACATCGTCTTCATCATCTCGGTCATCTGCGGGTTGTCCATCTGCGGCCCGCCGGCCGGGGTGGTCGCCGCCTTGTCGCGGGCCGGCTTGTCGTTGAAGGTGACGGTGAGGTTCGACACGCCGCCGCTGCGGGTCATGGCGAAGGTCACCGGGTTGTCCTCCTTCGGCGCCGCGCTCACCCCGGTGCTGGAGCCCGAGATGTTCGGATCCTGGTCGACCCGCACCTTGCTGATGTCGGTGAAGGCGTAGAGCGCCTTGGCGCCCTCGAAGCCGTCGGCGGCCTTGACCGGTTCGGACGACACGAAGGTCACGCCCTCGCCCATCCGGGTGGCCGTCTGGCGCATGGCGTTCTCGTCGATGGCCCCCGAGCTGGCCCCCTGGCCGGGCGCGCCGAGGCCGCCGAGCATGCCCTTGAGCGCGGCGGTGTTCATCAGCACCGACTGCTCGATGGTGCCGCTGCCGTCGGGCTTGACGGTGATGAGCGTGGCGCTGCGGATGCAGCCCGAACCGATCATGGCGGCCACCAGGGCCACGGCCAAACGCACAGACATCGTCACCTCCGCAGGGGCGTCGCCGCGATCATACCTATACTTGGCGCCATGTCAGCCGACGGAGCGGGGCGCACCGCGCTGGTGACCGGGGCCTCGGCCGGAATCGGCGCCGCCTTCGCGGAATTGCTCGCCGCACGGGGCTACGACCTCGTGCTCACCGCCCGCCGTGCCGAGCGGCTCGACGCCCTGGCGGCGACGCTGACGGCGGCGCACGGGCGCCGGGCGCACGTCGTGCCGGCCGACCTGGCCGACCCGGCCGCACCGGCGGCGCTGTGCGCGGCGCTGGCCGGCCGCGGCCTCCACGTCGACTTCCTGGTCAACAACGCCGGCTACGGCGTGCCCGGCAAGTACGTCCGCACGACGTGGCCGCAGCAGGCGGCGTTCCTGCAGGTGCTCGTCACTGCCGTCGCCGAGCTCACCCACCGCCTGCTGCCGCCGATGGTCGAGCGGCGCTGGGGACGCGTCGTCCAGGTCGCGTCGCTGGCGGCGCTGGTGCCGGCGGCGCCCGGCCACACGCTGTATGCGGCCTCGAAGGCGTTCCTGCTCAAGTTCACCGAGGCGCTGGCGCCCGAGGTGGCCCCGCACGGCGTCCACGTCACCGCGCTGTGCCCCGGTTTCACCTACACCGAGTTCCACGACGTCACCGGCACCCGCGCGCAGGTGAGCACGCTGCCGCGCTGGGCCTGGCAGCAGGCCGATGAGGTGGTTCAGGCCGGGTACGACGCTGTGATGGCCGGGCGGAGCGTCGTCGTCCCCGGGCGGGTCAATCGGGCCCTGGCGTTCGGCGCCAAGCACCTGCCCGGCGCGGTCGCCCGGGCCGTCGTCCGGCGCAGCGCCAGCCGGTTTCGCAAGACCTAGACACTCGGAGAGGTGCGCATGTCCCGCTGCCTGCCGTCGTGGGTCCTCGCCAGCGTGCTGGCCTTCGTGTGGGGCCCGGGGGTCGCCGCCGCGCAACCCGGCCACGCCGGGCAGAACGGCATTCCGCTCGCCGAGGTGCTGCCGCAACTGCTCGGCAACACGATCGTGCTGCAGCCGACCAACCTGCCGGACCAGCCCAACCACCAGGCGCACTTCAGGCCGGGCCTGGCCCAGCTCGAGGTGCCCAGCCAGTTCAACCGTTCGCTGCTCACCCTGCTGTCCACGGCGCCGATTGCCTCGCCCTCGGGCGGCTTCACCTACACCTTCGACCCGGCGCTCGGCACCTTCCAGCGCACCAGCCAGAGCTTCGGTCCGACCTTCGCCGAACGGGCACTCACCCTCGGCAAGGGCCGGGTGAGCGTCGGTTTCGGCTACCAGCACGCCACCTACGACACCTTCGAGGGCCTCAACCTGCGCCAGCGCAACCGCGACGACGGCACGGTGCGCAGCGTCACCTTCTACGTGCCGCACATCGACTGCTGCAGCCAGGGCGGCGGCACCGCGTCACAGCCCGACGGCGAGCGCACCACCCCGGCGTTCGAAGGCGACCTGGTGCGCGCCGACCTGGCGCTCCACCTCTCGACCGACTCGTCGGTGTTCGCCATCGCCTACGGCGTCCACGACCGTCTCGACATCGGGGTCGTGGTGCCGTTCCGCCACGTCTCGCTCGACGCCAGCGTCACGGCGACCGTCGAACGCCTGTCGACCGCCGCCCAGCCCGAGATCCACGCGTTCCCGGAGGGCGACAGCGCGACGTTCTTCGCCGGCGGATCGGCCAGCGGCCTCGGCGACATCGTGCTGCGCGCCAAGTGGCGGGCCGTGCCGGCCGCCGGGGGCGGACTGGCGCTGGCCGCCGACGTCCGCGTCCCGACCGGCGACGAGTCGAACCTGCTCGGCACCGGCGGGGTGCAGACCAAGGTGTACGCCATCGGATCGCTGACGCGGGGCACGTTCTCCCCGCACCTCAACGCCGGCTACACCTTCTCGACCAAGGGGGCGTTGCCCGACACCCGTCTGCGCGACGAGGTGAACGTCGCCGCCGGATTCGACTGGGCGCTCACGCCACGCGCCACACTGGCGGTGGACTGGATCGGCCGTTCGCTGCAGGACGCCGGCCGCCTGCGCCTCGCCGACAAGACGTTCGAGTACGCCGTCGGCGGGTCGGGCGGTGGTGGCGGCGGGGGCGGCGGCGGTGGGGGCGGCGGCGGCGGGAGCCGGCCGCCCGACGAGATCCTGACCACGACGCGCACCGAACTCCAGTTCGCGTCCGGCAACCTCAACCTGTCGTTCGGGTCGGTCGCGTTCCGCTTTTCGCCGTGGCGCAGCGTGCTGGTGACGGCCGGCCTGCTGGTGCCGCTCACCGAAGCCGGCCTGCGCGACCGCGTCACGCCGATCATCGGCATCGACTACGGCTTCTGACGACGTCGGTCGATCGGGGCGGCGATCACGACCGGGCGCGTCAGCGGACGACGTCGAGGCGCTGAATCACCCAGCCGGCACCCATCGGCGCCAGCACGAAGCGCACCGACTGGGTGACCTTCGACGGGCTGCCGACCTTCGGCACGAGCGCGTGCGTCACCTCGGCCGCCGCGGTGACCGTGGCGTCGCCGACGCTGAGCGAGGTGACCTGGACGTTCACGTCGTAGCTGACGGCCTCGGTGAACGTCCGCGCCAGCGCATCGCGCTGCGCGTCGGGCAGCCCCGGGTAGACGCGCCGCAGGGCGGCGACGTCGCGGGCGGCGTAGGCCGCCTCGTAGCCCGCCAGCGCGGCCCGGGCGCCCTCTTCCGCGGTCGGCCCGCGGCGGGTCGGCGCCGGTGGTTCGCCCGCTGGCGGTGGCACGGCCCGGGTGCCATCGGTCCGCTTCCGCTCGTCGGCGGGAACGCCGCCGCTGGCGTCGACCCGGCGCGGCGGGTCGGCGCCGAGCGGCCGCGGCGGCGGCAGCGCCGGTGCGGTCGCCCCGGGGTCGGGCAGCGCCATCGGCGCCGATGGGAGGGCGGGGGAGGGCGGGTCGGGGGCCTGGGCCTCGCGCCGCGGCGCCGGCGTCGCCGTTGCCGTCGTTGCCGTCCTTGCCGGGACGGTCGGGGCGACCGTGACGCGGCCGAAGGCCTCCACCGCCGCCCAGGTGTCCGCCAGGCCGTCGAGTGTCGCTCCGCTCCCATCGGCGCGGCGGGCCCGGGCCAGCGCGTCGATGCCGGCGCGGTAGGCCGGGGTCTCGCGCGCAGCCCGACCACGACCCTCGACGTCACGACGGGCCTCGGCGGCGGCGCTCCGCGCCGCGCCGGCCAGCTCACCGACCAGCGCCGCCGCCGCCGCCGGCTGGGCCCGCAACATCTCCAGCGCGGCGGCGTAGTCGCGTCGGGCGACGGCGCGCCACACCTCGACTCTGACCTCGGCTTCCACCGCCGCCCCCGCTGCCGCCGGCGGCGGCCCGGCGCCTTCGCCGTCCGGCGTGGGCAACGTGGGCCCTGCCTGCTGGATCGCCGTCGTGCCGCCGCTGCGATACCAGGCCACGCCGGTGCCGACCAGCGCGGCGGCGAGCGCCGCGCCCGTCGCCCACCGCCGCGCCGGCCATCGCGGTCGAGCGACGGCGGCGGCGAGCGGCGGCGCCGCCACGCCACCGGTGGCGCGCGGCGGCTCGATCGCGGTGGTGCCGCGCGGCGCCGCCCGCCCGCCGGCGGCCCCGTCGAGGGCGGCGCGGACTGCTGCGAGTTCGGCGCGCAGCGTCTCGAGGTCGGCGTAGCGCGCGGCGGGGTTTCTGGCCATCGCCTTCTGCGCGATGCGATCCAGGTCGTCGGGCACGCCCGGGACGACGTCGGCCAGCCGCGGCACGGCGTCGCTGGCGACGCGGGCCAGCACCTCGGGCCAGGTGGCGCCGAAGGCGGGGCGGCCGGCGACCGCCTCGTAGATCACGCAGCCGATGCCGAAGACGTCGCTGCGGTGATCGACCTCGCCGCCGTTCAGCTGTTCCGGCGACATGTAGCGCAGCGTGCCGAGCACGTGCCGGGTCTGGGTCTCGTCGGCGGCGACCACGCGGGCGATGCCGAAGTCGAGGATCTTCAGCCGGCCGTCGTCGTGGCGGATGAGGTTCTCCGGCTTCACGTCCAGGTGCACGACGCCGGCACGGTGCGCGAAGGCGAGACCGGCGCAGGCGTCGTCGACGAGGCCGAGCAGCTCGGCCAGCGGCGGTGGCGCCGGCTGGTGGATGAGTGCGGCCAGGGTCGCGCCCGGCACGTACTCCATGGCGATGAACGGCCGGCCGCCGTGCTCGCCGACGTCGAAGATGGTGACGATGTGCTCGTGGTGCAGCCGGCCGGCGGCCCGCGCCTCGCGCGTGAACCGTTCGCGGGCGGCGTGATCGAACGAGGCGGCCAGCAGCTTGACCGCGACGTGGCGGTCGATCAGCGGATCGCGCGCCAGGTACACCTCACCCATCCCGCCGCGGCCGAGGAGTCTGACGGTGTGGTAGCGGCCGATCCGGTCGAGCTCGTTCATCGCAGGTCGCCCGACCGCCGGCGCGGGCGATCGGGACCGGGCCAACCTCGGAGTATAGCCCCGAACTTCCGCCGGTCCGGTCCGTATGTGCTGACAGTGCCGGCCGGCCGGGTGGCCGCGGAGGACCGCGATGCTCGAGACGCTGCTGAAGGACGTGCGCTACGCGCTGCGCGGGCTGACCCGCAGCCCCGGCTTCTTCGCCGTGGCCACCGTCTCGCTGGCGCTCGGCGTCGGCGTCAACACGGCGATGTTCTCGCTGGTCGACGCACTGCTGTTCCGGCCGCTGCCGGTCCGCGCGCCCGACGCCCTGGTGGACGTCTTCAGCACCGGCGGCGACGGCGACGAATACGCGACCACGTCCTATCCCGACTTCGTCGATCTGCGCGACGGCAACACGGTCTTCAGCGAGATGACCGGCTACAGCCCGATCATGGCGCCGCTGGCGCTCGGCGACCGCTCGCGGGTCGCGCTCGGCCAGGTCGTCACCGGCAACCACTTCACGATGCTCGGGGTGCAGCCGCAGCTCGGCCGCCTGCTCACCCCGGCCGACGACACCGCCGCCGCCGAGCGCGTGGTGGTGCTCTCGGATCGCATGTGGCGGCGCGAGCTCGGCGCCGACCCCGCCGTCGTCGGCACGACGATCACGCTGCGCGGGCTGCCCTACACGATTGTCGGCGTCGCCCCGGCCGCCTTCACCGGCGTCGTGCCGCTGCTCGTGCCCGAGTTGTGGCTGCCGATCGTGCACGTCGCCGAGGTGGAGCCGATCGGCATCACCAACGTGGTCCCCGGTCCCGGACGGACCCCGCTCGAGCGTCGCGGCTACCGCTGGATGTTCGTCAAGGGCCGCCTGGCCGACGGCGTGAGCGCCGCGCAGGCCCACGCCAACGTCGCTCTGGTCGGCCGCCAGCTGCAGGCGGCCCACCCGCAGACCAACCAGGACAGCGCCATGTCGGCGGTGCCGACCGCCGATGTGCGGCTGCTGGTCCCGCAGGCCGGCGGCGTGCTGTCGCTCGGGGCCGCCGGGGTCATGGCGATCGTCGGGCTGGTGCTGCTCATCGCCTGCGCCAACGTCGCCGGCCTGCTGCTGGCGCGGGCCTCGGCCCGGCGCCGCGAGATCAGCGTGCGGCTGGCGGTCGGCGCCAGCCGCGGCCGGCTGGTGCAGCAGCTCGTCGTCGAAGGACTGGTGCTCGGCGTCATCGGTGCCGCCGCCTCGCTGGCCTGCGCGTGGGCGCTCATCCGCGCCCTGGTCGGCATCGAGCTGCCGCTGCCGGTGGAGGTCGCGCTCGACCTGCGGCTCGACGCCCGGGTGCTGACCTTCACGCTGGCCGTCGCCGCGGCGACCGGGATGCTGGCCAGCCTGCTGCCGGCGCTGAAGGCCTCGCGGCCGAACCTGGTCGGCGACCTGCGTGGCGAGGCTCCGGCGGCCCGTGTCGGCGGGCGGCGCTGGGCGATGCGCGATGGCCTGGTGGTGGCGCAGGTGGCGCTCACCGCCGTGCTCCTGGTGGTGGCCGGGCTGCTGATGCGCAGCCTCGGCCAGTCGCGCCGCGCCGAGGTCGGCTTCGACGCCCGCGGGCTCGCTGCAATCGCCTTCGACACCGACATGATGCGCTACGAGCCGGCCCGCGGGCTGGAGTTCTGGCGCACCGCGCAGGCCCGCATCGCCGCCCTGCCCGAGGTGGTCGCGGTGGGGACGGTGACGCCGACGCTGCCGTTCACCTTCAACTTCAGCCAGCAGGAGATGAAGATCGACAATCGCACCTACGTCGAGGGCGAGCGCGGCGAGACGATCGAGAACGTCGCCGCGTCGCCCGGATATCTCGCGACGCTCGGCGTGCCGCTGCTCGAGGGCCGCGACTTCACCGCCGCCGACGTCGAGGGGGCCCCGGGGGTCGCCATCGTCAACGAGACGATGGCCCGGCGCTTCTGGCCCGGCGACTCGGCACTCGGCCACACGATCACCATCGTCAGCACCGGACGGGTGTTCCGCGTCGTCGGCGTCAACCGCGATCACAAGCAGCACGGCGTGCTCGAGCGGCCGGCGCCGTTTGTCTACTTCGCCGAGGCGCAGCGGCCCAGCCGCTACAACTTCCTCGTCGCCCGCACCCGCAGCGATGCCAATGGGCTGGTCGCGGCGATGCGCCGCGAGCTGCTGGCGCTCGAGCCCGGCATCGTGTTCATGAGCGCCAGCACGATGGAGCAGCACATGGCGGCGGCGCTCATGCCGGCGCGGGTCGGGGCACTGCTGGCGACGGCGTTCGGCGCGCTGGGCACGCTGCTGGCGGCGATCGGCCTCTACGGCGTCATCGCCTTCTCGGTGGCGCGGCGCACCCGCGAGATCGGGGTGCGGATGGCGCTCGGTGCCGAGCCGTCCGGGGTGCTGGCGATGGTGATGCGCCAGGGGTTCACGCTGGTCGTCGCCGGTCTCGTCGTCGGGGCCGGACTGGCCGCCGGGGCCGCCAACGTGCTGGGTGGCCTGCTCTACGACGTCACCCCCTACGACCCGTGGGCCTGGCTGGCGGCGATGGCGGCGATGACCGCCGCAGCGGCGCTGGCCAACGTCGTGCCGGCACGACGGGCGATGCGCGTCCAGCCGCTGACCGCGCTGCGTACGGAGTAACGCCGCGGCGGAGCGACCGGGTCGCCCGGGACATAGAATCGCGGCCATGGCGACCCGTTCCCGACGACGCGACTTCCTCTCGCAAGCGGCGATGGCCCTGGCCACGGCGGCCGGCGCCGCGGCGCGGCCGGTCGACGGTGCCGGAGCGCAGGCCCCGGATCGCCGGGTGCGGGTGACGCTGGCCACACCCGGGCCGATGCTGCCGCCGGCCCAGGCGGTCATCACCAGCGTGCGCGGCAATCCCGGCGATCCCGATGAGCTGGCGGTGCTGTGGACCTTCGTCGTCAACGGCGATCCCGCCCAGGTCGGCGTGGCGGCCGGCGACGAGCACATTGCCGGAGCCCTCATCGCCCGTCACCGGGCGTTCGTGCTGAACGTGCCGACGGCGTCGATGATCCACGGGTTCGACGTCATCGACTTCAGTTCCAGCCGGCCCGGCGACAAGTTCGCCAGGTCGGGGTTCACCCGCGGCCAGGCCGGCGCGGTCGACGCCCCGACGGTCAACGAGGCGCCGATCCAGCTGGAGTGCCGGCTCACCCACACGCTGCGCGTGCCGCCGATGCGCACCGTGTTCATCGCCGACGTGGTGGCGACGACGGTGCACGAGGGCATCTGCGACGCCGATGGACGGCTGCGGCCCGACGCCGCGGCGTTCTTCGGCATGGCCGCCGGGTGCGGCGAGTTCTTCACGCTCGGCCAGAAGGTCGGCCACATCGGCCAGAGCGTCGGCCGCCGCGACATCCGCTACTGACGCCCGCTCACGGCGTGATGGCGATCACGCGCAGCGGGCTGCCGCTGCCGTTGACGATCTTGAGCGGCGCGGCGATGACCACCGCGCCGGTGGGCGGGAGCTGGTCCAGGTTGCAGAGGCTGGCCAGGCCGAACTTGCCGGCGCCGTGCATGATGGCGTGGTTGGGGAACGGCGGATCGAACCTGCCGGCCTGGCCGGCGTCGGTGCCGATCGTCTCCACCCCGACGCCCAGCACGTCGCGGTCGTGGGCGAGCAGCTGCGACGTGCGGGCGTCGAAGCCCGGGCTGTGCGGGCCGTCGGCGGCGGCGTTGATGACGTCGGCCGTACCGCGGCGGCGGCTCCACCCGGTGCGCAGCAGCACCCAGGCGCCGCGCGGCACCCGGCCGTGCTCGGCCTCCCACGCCGCCAGACCCTCCGGGCTGAGCAGGAAGTCGGCGTCGGCCGCCACTTCGGCGCTGACGTCGATGACCGCGGCCGGTCCGACGAAGCGTTGCGCCGGGATGGTGTCGCAGGCGTTGTCGGGCAGGTCCCGGCCGGTGATCCAGTGGATGGGCGCGTCGAAGTGGGTGCCGGTGTGCTCGCCGAACGACAGCCGGTTCCAGTACCACGCCGGCCCGTGGGCGTCGTAGCGCGAGATGGCGTCGATGGTCACGCCAGGCGAGGCCGCGAACATCGGCGGCAGGTCGATCACCGGCGTGTCCGGTCCGAGCGGTTGCGACAGATCGACGACGCGAAGCCGGCCGGACTGCAGATCGTCGACGAGCTGGGTCAGGGTCGAAGCCATGGGGTGGCATCATACGGAAGCGCGGCCGCCGCCGCACCCCGCACCCCGTGATGACGACCCGCGACCAGTGCCTGGCCCTGGACGCCGCCGACGCCCTGGCGCCGCTGCGCCGCCAGTTCGCGCTCGACGACGCCGACGCCCGCGGCCTCCTCTACCTGGACGGCAACTCGCTCGGCGCGTTGCCCCGGACGGCGCCGGCCCGCGTGCAGGCGGTAGTCGCCGAGGAGTGGGGCCGGGGACTGATCGGCAGCTGGAATACCGCCGGCTGGATCGGGCTGGCGCAGCGGGTCGGCGACAAGATTGCGCCGCTCGTCGGCGCCCGGCCCGGTGAGATCGTCGTCGCCGACTCGACGTCGGTGAACCTCTACAAAGTGCTCAGCGCGGCGATCGCCGCCGTCCGCCGCGATGCGCCAGGCCGCCGCCGCATCCTGTCCGAGCGGGCCAATTTTCCGACCGACCTCTACATCGCCGACACGCTGGCCGCGGCGCACGGGTTCGAGCTGACGCTCGTCGAGGCGGGGGAGGTCGTGGCCCGGATCGACCACGACGTGGCGATCGTCCTGCTGACCCACGTCAACTACCGCACCGGCCGCATGCACGCGCTGGAGGCCGTGACCCGGGCGGCGCACGCCGCCGGCGCCGTCGCGATCTGGGACCTCGCCCATTCGGCGGGGGCCGTGCCGGTCGATCTCACGGCCGCCGCCGCCGACTTCGCCGTCGGCTGCGGCTACAAGTACCTGAACGGCGGGCCCGGCGCGCCGGCGTTCGTGTGGGCGCATCCCCGTCACACCGCGCGCATGGACCGCGAGCAGTGGCGCCAGCCGCTGTCGGGCTGGCTGGGTCACGCCGACCCGTTTGCGTTCACGACCGACTACCGGCCGGCCGCCGGCATCGCCCGCTTCGTGTGCGGCACGCCGCCGATCCTGTCGCTGGCGGCACTCGAATGCGGCGTCGACACCGTGCGCGCCGCCGAGGCGGTGGGCGGGCTGGCGGCGCTGCGCGACAAGTCGCTGGCGCTCGGCGCGCTGTTCATCGAGCTGGTCGAGGCGCGGTGCGGCGGCCACGGCCTGACCCTGGTCACGCCGCGCGCCGCGGCCGAGCGCGGCAGCCAGGTGGCCTTCGCCAGTGCCGACGACGGCTACGCGATCATGCAGGCGCTCATCGCCCGCGACGTGGTCGGCGACTTCTGCGCCCCCGACATCCTGCGGTTCGGGCTGACGCCGCTCTACACCCGCTTCGTGGACGTCTGGGACGCCGTCGATCGCCTGGCGCTCGTGCTCGACCGCGGCGAGTGGCGCCAGCCGCGGTTCCAGGTCCGCGCCGCGGTGACCTGACGCCCGGCGGCGGACCAGGACCAGGTCGCGCTAGGCGCGGCCGACCAGCGCCGACTCGGCGTCGAGCGCCGCGAGCACGGCGTCCACGTCGCTGGCGTCGTTGTAGGCGTGGAACGACACCCGCAGCCCGGTGCCGCGTGCCGAGGCGACGATGCCGCGCGCGGCCAGCCGCTCCACCAGCGCCGCGGCGTCGGTGGCGCGCACCACCACCAGCGGCCCGCGACGCTCGGGCGCCTCGGGGGTGGCGACGGCGAAGCCGCGGTCGAGCGCGCCGGCGACCATCTGCGCGGTCAGGGCGTCGATGCGTGTCGCCACCGCCGTCGGCCCGATGCGCTGCAGCAGCGCGAGGCCGGCGGCAGCCGCGTAGACGTTGGGCACCGGCGGCGTGCCGGCCTCGAAGCGGCGCGCACTCGGCGCCCAGTCGAGCGGATCGAGGGCGAACGCGTACGGGTCGACGCGGCCGAACCAGCCGGTGGTCAGGGGCTCGAACCGCTCGACCAGCGCGCGGCGCACATAGAGAAAGGCCACGCCCGACGGGCCGAGCAGGTACTTCAGGCTGCCGGTCACCAGGACGTCCACGCCGAGCGCGTGCACGTCCAGCGGCGCCGTGCCGGTGTGCTGGTAGTCGTCGACGACGGAGTAGGCGCCGCGCTCGCGGCACAGCGCCACCAGGCCGGCGACGTCCAGGCGGTGGCCGTTGCGGAAGGAGACGTGTGCGGCCGGCACGACGAGCGTGCGGTCGTCGATGGCGGCGGCGTAGGCGTCGAGCCCGAGCGTGTCGCCGGTGGCGGCCGCCCGCACCACCACGGCGCCGCGGCGCTGCTGCGCCAGCCACACGTGCGCCATGGTCGGGAACTCGAAGTCGCCGACGACCACGGTGCGGCGCGCGGTGTCGAAGCGCAGCGCGGTGGCGATCGCCGCGATGGCCGCCGACGCGCTCGGCATCACCGCGATCTCGTCGGCGTCGGCGCCGATCGACGCGGCACATGCCGTCCGCAGCCGCTCGACCTCGCCGACCCAGCGATCCCAGGGCGAGCCGCCGTCGTGCCACGACTCGACGAAGGTCCGCAGCGCGGCCTCGACGTCGAGTGACAGCGCCCCCTGCGAGCAGCTGTTGACGTAGATCCGCCGGCCGACGATCGGGAAGCGGGCGCGGAACTGGTCGGGAGTCACGCCGCCGGGATGGTAGCGCACGCCCGGGCGGCGGCCGCCGCCGAGGTACACTGCGCCGCCATGGCCGCCCCCGCGCTGCATCCGGTCGTCGCCAGGGAGCAGGGGCTGGCCCGGCAGCTGACCGCCGCGCAGCAGACGACGATGGCGCTCGGCACCGCCATCGGCACCGGGTTGTTCCTGGCCTCCGGGCTGGCGGTGAACGTCGCCGGACCGGCCACCATCCTCTCCTACGTGATTGTCGCCGGGCTGTCGCTGCTGCTCGGACGGGCGTTGACCGCGATGGCGGTCGCGCATCCCACCGCCGGCGCGTTCGGTGTCTACGCCGAGATCTACCTGTCGCCGTTTGCCGGCTACGCCGTGCGGGTGAGCTACTGGCTGATGCAGGTGATCGCCACCGGCGGCCAGCTGGTGGCGTCGTCGATCTACATGCACTACTGGTTCCCCGGCGTGCCCGGGGCGGTGTGGGTGCTCGCCTTCGCGGTGCTGCTGCTCTACCTGAACTCGCGCGCCATCGGCCGGCTGGGCGCCGTCGAGTACTGGCTGGTGATGATCAAGGTCGTCGCCGTGGTGCTGTTCGCGGGGCTGGCGCTGCTGGTCGTCACCGGCGCCACCGGTGGCGAGGCGCCGGGGCTGCGTCACCTCACCGACCACCAGGGGTTCATGCCGTTCGGCGCCGCCGGCGTCTGGCTGGCCTGCTGCTTCGTGATCTACTCGTTCATCGGCGTCGAGGTGCTCGGGGTCACCTCCGGGGAAGCCGCCGATCCCGCCCGGACGATCCCGGCGGCGATGCGCCGCATGGTGCTGGGGCTGTCGGCGATCTACATCGTCACGGTCACGTTGCTGATGGCGTTGACGCCGTGGCACCAGCTCGGCATCGGCGAGAGCCCGTTCGTACGGGTGCTGGCCGGCCGCGGCATCCCCGGCGCGGCCGGACTGATGAACTTCGTCGTGCTGAGCGCGGCGCTGTCCAGTGCCAACGCCAATCTCTACCTCATCGCCCGCACGCTGTTCTCGCTGGCGCGCGCCGGCTTCGTCCCGTCGCGGCTGGGCGAGGTCACCGGGCACGGGGCGCCGGTGAACGCGTTGCTCGTGTCGGCGGTCGGGCTGGGGGCGGCCGTGCTGGTGCGGGCGCTGTGGCCCGATTCGGCCTACGTGTGGTTCTTCGGCGTGGCGCTGTTCGGTGCCTTGTTCGTGTGGCTGATGATCTTCGTGACCCACATCGCGTTCTGCGCGGCGCGGCCCGACGGCGGCGGTGCGCCGTTCGGGTCCTACCTCGGGGCCTTGCTGGTGGGCGGCATCCTGGTGTCCACCTGGTTCGTGCCCGGTCTCGAGTCCACGGTGGTGGCCGGCGGCCCGTGGCTGCTGCTGCTCGCCGTCGGCTACCGGCTGGCGCCGGCGCGCGCCCGCGAGCATCCGCCCGGCTAGCCGAGCCTGACGTCGGGATGCGTGCGGGTGTCGAAGCTGGCCGGCAGCGACACTTCGAGGAGCCGGAGATCCGGAGAGGCGCCGGTCAGCGACGTCTTCAGCGCCGGTGGGATCACGAAGGCGTCGCCTTCCGTGAGGGGATGCGCCCCCTGGTGTTCCCCGTGGAGCGTCACCGCCCCCGACAGCACGAAGGCGAACAGGATGTCGGAGGTGTGGCTCGTCACCGGCCCGAGCGGGCTGCCGGTGGGCCGCGCGACGTGCACGGCGGCGACCCCGCCGGTGGCCTCGCCGACGCCGGTGTCGCGGGCCTCGAACCCGGCCAGCCGCCACGGTCGCCAGGTCGCCTCGGCCGCCAGGCTGTGGCAGAAGGTCTGGCCGCCGAAGCGCCGGGCGCGGTCGATCCGCCGGGTCGGCAGCGCCATCTCGTGATCGACGGTGGTCACGTGCTCGGCCGGCACGCCGATCTCGATGACCTGCAGCTGGTCGGAGGCCTCGAGCACGCGGTGGCGGATGCGCGGCGGCTGGGTCACGCAGTCGCCGGCGGCGAGCACGAACGGCGGCCCCTGATCCTCGTAGACCAGACGCACCCAGCCGCTGTAGCAGTAGATCAGCTGGAAGCCGACGGCGTGGTAGTGGACCATGTCGGGGACCGGCCCGGCGTCGGGGATGCGGATGTGCGAGGCGATGATGCTGCCGCCGAGCCGCCCGGGGACGAGATCGCGATACGCCATGCCGGCGCGGCCGATGATCCACGGCGCGTTGTCGGTCAGCCGCCGCACCACGAAGGCGTGCGCGGTGGGCGGACGGACCACCGGCGCATCGTCGTCGCCGTCGTCGGCCTCGACCAGGACGACCCGTCCGCCGTTGGGCGCGGTCAGCGAGCGCCGTCCCCCGGCCACGCCCGCGACGTCGCGGCAGCTCAGACGCAGCGCCGGCGCCGGCGCCGCCGAGCCGCGTTCCAGGCGCAGCCGGATGCCGTGGCCGGAGAGGGTCGCCACCGCCGGATCGTCGGCCGGGACGATGGTGTCGAGGCGGAACCCGAGCGTGCCGGCGTAGAACGCCAGGTCGGCGGTGAGATCGTTCGACGGGACGAGCACCTCCGCCGCCGCGATGCCGTTGCTCGATTGGCTCATGGCTCGCTCCGCTGCAGGTCGAGACGCGGTCAGAAGTAGACCGTCACGCCGATCGCCGAGCGCAGGCCGAAGGTGCGCGTCTCGTCCTCGGTGCGCGACGTGGTCAGCGACGACGTGGCTCGCTGTGACGTGTACTGGATCCCGGCTTCGCCGAAGACCGCGAACCGCTCGTGCACGGCCACCTGCGCGCCCAGCGCGCCGACGCCGAGCCAGCCGTCGGTGGTGGTGTCCACGCCGAGCGCCCCGGCCAGTCCGCCGTCCAGCTCGACCGTCGAGCGCACCCAGGCGCCGCGCGGCGCCAGGTAGACGCGGACGCGATCGGCGCGGTGCAGGGTGACCAGCACGCTCAGCCCGACGCTGGTGCTCTGCGAGTCGACGCGGCTGGTGCTGACGACCGGCGTGGTCCCGGGGAACACGGTGAGCGTGTTGGTCGACTCGGTCGTGGTCCAGTTCACCGACACGTCCGGCCGCAGCGCCAGCCCGTCGCTGACGTGCCACACCACGCCGATCGCCGCCGGATAGCCCATCGTCACGCCGACGCGCCCGCCCTGCTGGGCCGTAGCCGGCACCGGCGTGAGCACCGCTCCTGCCGCCACCACCGCCACGCCCACGGCGCCCGCCACGCTCCTCCGCATCAGCCGCTCCCTCCGCCGCGCGAAGCGGCCGTCGTCGAAGGGTACGTCAGCTGGCCGCGCCACGGCACGCTCCCGCCGTCCGGCGGGCGTCGGCGAGGCGGGGAGTACAATGCTGCGGTTCGGAGGAGCCATGTTCAGCCCGTCCCGTCGCACCCGCCTCGGCCTCGTTCTCGCGGCCCTGGCCGCTACCGTCTCCCTGTCGGCGCAGCAGATGCAGCCGACTCCCAACCGCCGCGCCGGCGAAGGCGAGGGCCCGTTCGATCGCATGGTGATCCGCGGCATCACCGTCATCGACGGCACCGGCGCGCCGCCGCGCGGCCCGATCGACGTCGTCGTCGAGCAGGGCACCATCCGCGAGGTGGTCAGCGTCGGCTTCCCCAAGGTGCCGATCGGCGACCGGCGGCCGGCCAAGGGCACCAAGGAGTTCGACGGCACCGGGATGTTCCTGATGCCCGGCTTCGTCGACGCCCACGTGCACTGCGGCGGCGGCCAGGCCAACGTCCCCGAGTACGTCTACAAACTGTGGCTGGCGCACGGCGTCACCACGGTGCGCGGCGTGCCGTGCGGGTCGATGGACTGGGACCTCGCCCAGCGCGAGCTGTCGGCGAAGAACCAGATCGTCGCCCCGCGCATCTTCGCCTATCACCGCCCGTTCACCGGTGAAGGCTGGGACCGCACCCGGCCGCAGACGGCAGAGACGGCGCGCGAGTGGGTGCGCTTCGCGGCGCAGAAGGGCGTCGACGGCCTGAAGCTGGGCGCGTTCGACCCCGAAATCATGGCGGCGCTGCTCGACGAGGCGAAGCAGCACGGCCTCGGCTCCACTGCCCACCTCGACCAGATGGGGCTGGCGCGGATGACCGCGCTCGACGCCTCGCGGCTCGGCCTGGGCGCCATGACGCACTACTACGGGCTGTTCGAGTCGCTCTACAAGGACGTCAGCATCCAGCCCTACGCGCCCGACATGAACTACAACGACGAGTACCACCGCTTCGGCCAGGTGGCGCGCAACTGGAACCGCATCGTCGAGCGCGGCAGCGACAAGTGGAACGCCGTCATCCAGGAGTGGGTGGACCGCAAGTTCATCATCGACCCGACGATGACCATCTACTCGGCCGGCCGCGACGTGATGCGGATGCGCAACGCCGACTGGCACGAGAAGTACACCCTGCAGTCGCTGTGGGACTTCTACCAGCCCAACCGCATCGCCCACGGCGCCTACTGGTTCGACTGGACCACCGAGGACGAGGTGGCGTGGAAGAAGTTCTACCAGGTGTGGATGGACTTCCTGCAGGACTTCAAGAACGCCGGCGGCCGGGTCACCACCGGGTCGGATTCGGGCTTCATCTACCAGACCTACGGGTTCGGCTACATCCTCGAGCTGGAGATGCTGCAGGAGGCCGGGTTCCATCCGCTCGAAGTGATCCGCTCGGCGACCTACTACGGCGCCCAGGCGATGTTCGAGCCCAAGGGCAAGCCGATCGAGTTCGGCATCATCCGGCCCGGCCTGAAGGCCGACTTCGTGATCACGAAGGAGAACCCGCTCCAGAACTTCAAGACCCTCTACGCCACCGGTGCGGTGCGGCTGAACGACGCGGTGAACAAGCCCGAGCGGGTCGGCGGCATCGACTACGTGGTGAAGGACGGCATTCTCTACGACGCCAGGAAGCTGGCCGCCGACGTGGCGGCGATCGTCGCGGCGTCGAAGAAGGCGCCGGGACGGACGACGTCCGCGCCGCAGCACTGACGCAGGCGGCGCGGCCAATCCAGCGGCTGGCGGCTGGCGGCCAGGGGCTGGCGAATCACGCGGCGGGCGGGGCCTTGGTCCCGCCCGTCGTCTGTACGGCGCGGGTGCCGGGCAGGGTCATCGCCATGGTCGTGCCCTCCGGGCCGCTGGTCTCGACGTGGATCGTGCCGCCGAGTCGCGTCAGCACCTCGCGGGCGATGGCGAGGCCGAGGCCGCTGCCGCCGGTGTGGCGAGCCCGCGAGCGGTCCACCCGGTAGAAGCGCTCGAAGACTCGCTCGCGGTCGGCGTCGGGGATGCCCGGTCCGGTGTCGCGCACCCGCACGGTGACGGTCGGCGTGGTCCAGGCGTCGGTGGATGGCGTCTCGGTGTCGGCGGTCACCGTCACCGTGCCGTCGTCGCCGCCGTACTGGACGGCGTTGGCGACGAGGTTGTCGAGCGCGCGGGCGATGAGGGCGTGGTCGGCGTAGATGGTCACCCCGGCCAGGCCGGCGTGGCCGAGCCGGACCCGCCGGGCCGCCGCGGCCGGGGCCAGGCGGGCGAAGGTCTGCTCGACCAGCGCCGCCAGGTCGAGCTCGCGCAGGGTGATCTCGCCGGTGCCCTCCTGGACCCGCGCCAGCAGGATGAGGTCTTCGGCCAGCGAGGTCAGCGCCGACAACTGGCCGCGCACGTGGCGGAGGGTGTCGTGATAGTCGGCGGCACTGCGCGGGTGGCGCAGCGTCACGTCGAGCTCGCCGGCCATGGCGGTGAGCGGGCCGCGCAGCTCGTGCGACGCGTCGGCGGCGAAGCGCCGGTTGGCGGTGACGGCGCCGTGCAGCCGATCGAGCATCGAGTTGAGCAGCACCGTCATCCGCCCGACCTCGTCGGCGACCGGCGGCGGGTCGAGCCGGGCGTCGAAGTGGCCCTGCGCGATCCACGCCGCCCGCTCGGTGATGCGGCGCACCGGGGCCAGCGCCTGCGACGCCAGCGCGTAGCCGAGCGCGGCGGTCACCCCGACGCCGCCCACCCAGACCACCGCCAGCAGCCAGGCCAGCGCGGTCAGGCCACGGTGGATGTCGTCGGTGTAGAGGCCGACGGCGACGGCAAACGGTCGGCCGTCGCGCGACGAGGTCAGCACCGCGGCGCGCCCGCTGCGGCCGCCGACCTCGACATCGACGATCGGGGCCGCGCCGGCCAGGGCCTCGGTGATGACCGCCGGCGGCACCACCGGCGGCGCGCCGGCCAGGGCAGTGGACTGCAGCACCAGACGCCCGCCGGCATCGAAGATCTGGACGAACTTCTCGCTGAAACGACCCGGCCCGAGCTGGGCGTACGGCGCCTCGTGGAGGTGGACGTCGGCGAGGCCGTCGGTGGAGGAGGCCGCCTCGGTGGCGGCCACGGTGCGGACGTTCTCGTCGAGCCAGCGGTGCAGATAGGCCGACGCCGCGACGTAGACGGCGAGATGGGCGAGGCCGAGCAGCACCCCGACCGCCAGGGTCCAGCGCAGGGTGAGCCGGGCCCGGAACGACTCGAAGCGGCGCCGCCCGGTCATGACGGATCCCCCGTGCGCAACACGTAGCCGAGCCCGCGGACGGTGTGGATGCGGGCGGCGGCGCCGGCCGCGGCCAGCTTGCGGCGGACGTAGCCGACGTAGACGTCGGCGTTGTTCGACAGCGGGTCGTAGTCGCCGCCCCAGACGTGCTGGGCCAGCTGGTCGCGGGTGACGATGGCCTCGGCGCGGCGGACCAGGAAGGCGAGCAGCCGGTACTCGGTGGCGGTCAGCGCCACGGCCTGGCCGGCGACCCGCACGGTGTGCGCCACCGGATCGACGGCGACGTCGGCGTACTCGAGCAGGTGCGAGACGTGGCGGGTGCGGCCGCGGCGGCCGACGGCGCGCAGCCGGGCGAGCAGCTCGTCGAAGGAGAACGGCTTGACCAGGAAGTCGTCGGCGCCGCCGTCCAGCCCGGCGACCCGGTCGGCGACGGCGTCGCGGGCCGTCACCATGATCACCGGCGTGTCGACGCCGCGGGCGCGCAGCTGCCGGCACACCTCGAAGCCGTCGGCGCCGGGCAGCATCAGATCGAGCATCACCGCGTCGTACTCCTCGGCCGTGGCCTGCTCGATCGCCGACGGGCCGTCCTCGACCAGGTCGACGACGTGACGCTCCTCGGTCAGGCCGCGGACGACGAAGCGGCTGATCTCGGGGTCGTCCTCGACGACGAGCACGCGCATGGTCGGTCTCTCACCCAGCGGTGGCAGCGCCCCGGCGCTCCACCCAGGCTTCCATCATCGCGTACAGGGTCGGCAGGACGATGAGGGTGAGCAGCGTCGAGGTGACGACGCCGCCGATGACCACCGTGGCCAGCGGCCGCTGCACTTCGGCGCCGGCCCCGGTGGACAGCGCCATCGGCACGAAGCCGATGGCGGCGACGAGCGCGGTCATCAGCACCGGCCGCAACCGCGCCGCCGCGCCCTGCAGGGTGGCGGTCTCGAGGTCGAGGCCCTCCTCTTCACGCAGGGCGCGGATCGCGGCCAGCATCACCACGCCGTTCAGCACCGCGACGCCGAAGAGGGCGATGAACCCCACCGACGCCGACAGGTTGAGGGTCATGCCGCGCAGCCACAGCGCGGCGATGCCGCCGACGGTGGCCAGCGGCACGTTGACCAGGATGAGCAGCGCCCAGCGGACGCGGTGGAAGGTGGCCATCAGCAGGGTGAAGATGATCGCCAGCGACAGCGGCACGACCACGGCCAGCCGGGCGGTGGCGCGCTGCTGGTTCTCGAACTGGCCGCCCCAGGTGATGTAGTAGCCCGATGGCAGGGTGACGGCGTCTGCCAGCCGCTCCTGGGCCTCGGCGACGAAGCTGCCGACGTCGCGGCCGCGGACGTTGGTCTGGACGACCAGCCGGCGTTCGGCGTTCTCGTGGGTGACCGCCTCGGGGGTGGTGGCGACCCGTACCGCGGCCAGCCGGCCGAGCGGGACCCGCTCGCCGCCCGGCGCGGCGACGACGATGCCGGCGATCGCCTCGGGCGAGGCGCGCAGCGCCGCCGGCAGCCGCACCACCACCGGGAAGCGGCGGGCGCCGTCGAGGAGCTCGGTCACCGGCCGGCCGCCGATCGCCGCCTCGACCACGTCCTGGACGTCGGCGACCCGCAGGCCGTAGCGCGCGGTGGCGGCCCGATCGATGGCCACCTCGACCTGCGCGGCGCCCGACAGCACCTCCACCTGGGCGTCGGCGGCGCCCGGCACCGCCTCGACGACGGCGAGCACCTGCGCGCCCAGCCGCTCCAGCACCGCGGCGTCGGGTCCGAACACCTTCACCGCCACGTCGGCCTTGATGCCCGAGACCACCTCGTCGAGGCGCATCGCCATCGGCTGGGTGAAGTTGACCTGCAGGCCGGGCACCTCGGCCAGCGTGGCGGCCATCGCGTCGATGAGCTCGGGCTTGGTGCGGCCGCTGGCCCACGAGTCTTCGGGGTGCAGCAGGACGTAGACGTCGCCCTGGTAGATGCCCATCGCCTCGGTGGCCAGGTCCGGTCGTCCCAGCTTGGTCACGATCTGCGCAATCTCGGGGAAGGCCTGGCGCAGCAGCCGTTCGACCCGGGTCGAGATCGCCACCGACTCCTCGAGCGCCACCGACGGCAGCTTGCGGGTCTCGATGAGAATCGATCCCTCGTCGAGCCTGGGCATGAACTCGGTGCCGAGAAACGGCAGCGAGCCGATCGCGGCGCCGACCAGCACCACGGCCACCGTCAATGTGGCGACCGGCCGGCGCAGGTGTGCGGTGAGCAGCCGCCGGTAGGCCCCACGCAGGCGGACCAGCCAGGCCTCCTCGTGATGGGCCCCGCCGAGCGGCAGCAGGTAGGACGCCACCACCGGCACCCCGGTGAGCGACAGCAGCAGTGAGCCGAACAGCGCCGAGCACACCGTGATGGCCATCGGCCGGAACATCTTCCCCTCGAGGCCCTCGAGCGTGAAGATCGGCAGGTAGACGGCGATGATGATGAGCACGCCGAAGAGCACCGGCCGCGCCACCTCGACGGCGGCGCCGCGGAACAGATCGAGGCGCGCCGCCGTGCGGGCACCGGGCGTGGCGGCGTCGAGGCTGCCGCCGGCCTCGGCACGACGGCGGACGAAGTTCTCCATCATCACCACCGCGCCGTCGACGATCAGGCCGAAGTCGATGGCGCCGAGCGACATCAGGTTGGCCGAGACCCCGAACACCCGCATGCCGACGAAGCCGACCAGCATCGACAGCGGGATCACCGCCGCGACGATGAGCGAGGCGCGGACGTCGCGCAGGAACAGGAACAGCACGACGACGACCAGCGCGCTGCCTTCGAGCAGGTTGGTGCGGACCGTGCGCGCGGTGCGGTCGATCACCTCGCTCTGGTCGTAGAACGGCTCGAGGCGGATGCCCGGCGGCAGGGTGGGCGCCAGCTCGGCGAGCCGGCCCTTGACCCGCGCCGACAGCTCGCGGGCGTTCTCGCCCTTGAGCATGATCACCATGCCGCCGACGACCTCGCCCTCGCCGTTCCTGGTGACCGCGCCGCTGCGCAGCATCGGCGCCACCTCCACCGCGGCGACGTCGCGCACCAGCACCGGCACGCCGGCGTGGGCGGTGAGCACGATCCGCTCGAGGTCACCGACGTCGCCGACCAGGCCGAGGCCGCGGACCGTGTAGCGCTCGGCGCGGTGCTCGATGAACCCGCCGCTGAACGAGCGGTTGTCGTCGGCGACGGCGCGCAGCACGTCGCCGAGCGTCAGCCCGTAGCCGTCGAGGCGGACCGGATCGACGACGACCTGGAACTGCCGGGTCTCGCCGCCCCACGAGTTCACCTCGCTCACCCCCGGCACCGAGCGCAGCCGGGTGCGAATCTCCCAGTCGTGGGCGGTCTTGGCGGCCATCGGGTCGATGCCGGGGCCGGTGACGACGTACTGATAGATCTCGCCGAAGGCGGTGGCGACCGGACCGAGCACCGGCGTCAAGCCGTCGGGGATCCGGCCGCGCACGTCGGCGAGGCGCTCGTTGACCAGCTGGCGGGCGAAGTAGGTCGGCACCGCGTCGGCGAAGACCACGGTGACGATCGACAGCCCGAACTTGGAGAGCGAGCGCACCTCGAGGGTGTCGGGCACGCCCATGAGCGCCGTCTCGATCGGGTAGGACACCCGCTGTTCGACCTCGGGCGCGGCCAGGCTCGGCGCCTCGGTGATCACCACCACCTGGTTGTTGGTCAGGTCCGGGAACGCCTCCACGGGCAGGTCGCGGACCGCGACCAGGCCGGTGACGACCACCGCCGCCAGGCACAGCAGGACGAACGCCCGGTGGCCGAAGGTGAGGTGGACGAACCGCTCGACCACTAGTCGGGCTCCCCGGTCGTCGGCGCCGCCAGCGCCGACTTGAGCAGGAACGCGCCGGCCGTGGCGACCAGGTCGCCCTCGGCCAGGCCGCGCACCACCTCGACGAGCCCGTCGGCTTCGGGACCCAGGCCGACCGCGCGGCGTACGAACCGGTCGCCCTCGGTGCGGACGAAGACCACCGCTTCGCCGTCCATGGTCTGTACCGCCGTGGCCGGCACGACCAGCACGCGCCGCGGCGCCGCCGCGGCGATCGCCACCGCGACCAGCATCTGCGGCTTGAGACGACGGTCGGGGTTGGCGGCCTCGACGCGGAGGGTGACCCGCCGCGTCCGCGCGTCGACGACGTCGCCGATCGCGGTGAGCGTGCCGGCGAAGCTGGCTTCCGGATAGGCGGCGGCGGTGACGACGACCGCCTGGCCCGGCGTCACCCGCCCGACCAGCGTCTCGTCGATCTCGCAGCTGATCCACACCCGCGTCAGATCGGAGATGACCAGCAGCGGCGTGCCGGGCGTGACCGCGGTGCCGGTGGTGACCAGGCGCTCGATCACGGTCCCGGCAAGCGGCGCCACCACCGGCGAGTCCTCCTGCTGCAGCGGGTCGGCGTCGGGGCGCGGCGTGATGCCGTAGTGATGCAGTTCCTGCTCCGTGCGCGTGATCTCGGCGCGCGCCGCGGCGACCTGCTGGGCCGCCACGGTGACATCGGCGCGGGCCCGGGCCAGCTCCTGGGCCGAGAGCGCCCGGTCCTCGACCAGTGCGGCGGCGCGGGCGGCGGCGGTTTCGGCGAAGGCCAGCTCGGCGTCGGCCCGCTGGCGGGCCGCGAGGGCCTTGAAGTAGTCGGCCCACGCGTCGTGGACGGCGTGGCTGTGCAGGCGGGCCACCACCGCCCCGCGCGCCACCGCATCGCCAGGCTGCACGCGAATCTCGTCGACCACGCCCTCGACGAGGGCGCCGAGGCGGCTGGTGCGCCGCTCGTCGAAGCCGACCACGCCGGCGGCCCGCAGCGGGTCGCGCCGCTCGACCCAGCGGGCCGGCGCCGTTTCGATGCCGGCGGCCGCGGCGGCGGCGCCGCCGACCTGGACGGTGCCGTCGCCGGGAGTGGCGTCGGGCGGCGCCGGGCTGCTGGGCGGGGTGCGACAGGCCGCGACGGCCAGCAGCGTCGCGACCACGCCGACGGCAGGAAGAACGCGCGGGACACGGGTCATGGCAGGGGGTCCTCTCCGGCCGCCAGGCGGGCCTCGATCGCCGCCGCCACCGCGTCGATCTCCAGGTCGAGCGCCGCCAGCGTGGCATCGATGAACACCCGCTCGGCATCGACCAGCCGCAGCACGTCGAGCGCACCGGCGGCGAACGCGGCGCGGGCGGCCTCGCGGGCGGCGCCCGCCGGCTCGACCAGGATGGTCGCGGCCGTACGGGCCCGCTCGGCCAGCGTGACCGCCACCGGCCAGGTGGCGGCCAGCAGCCCGCGCAGACGCCGCTCGGTGGCGTCGCGATCGAGGGTCGCGGCGCGCTGCTGGCCTTCGGCGAGGGCGCGGGCCACGCCGTTGCGATCGAAGAGCGGCACCGGCAGCGTGACCGCGGCAACGCCCGAGTCGAAGCCGGCCGTGCGCTTGTAGCCCGCGGTGACGCCCAGGTCGGGCAGCCGCCGGGCGGCTTCGAGGTCCCGTCCGGCGCGCGCCGCGGCGACGGCGGCGTCGCTCGCCACCAGCTCCGGGTGGCGGCGGTCGAGGGCGCCGGCATCGGCCGGCAGCGGCGGTGGCGCCAGCGTCTGCAACTGGGCGGGCACCAGGTCGCGGCCGAGCCGCGCACCGAGCGTGGCCGCCGCCCGGGCCAGGGCCAGTTCGGCGCGCGCCCGATCGAGCGCCGCCCGGGCTTCCTCCGTGCGCAGCTTGAGCAGCTCCGATTCGGCGGTCGTGCCGACCTCCACCCGCCGGCCGACGATGCGCACCGCCTCGCCCAGGCGCTCGACGTGCGCGGCGAGCGCCTGCGCCCGTTCGCGGGCCCGCAGCGCCGCCAGGTAGTCGGCGGTGACGGCGCCGGCCACGTCGCGCCACACCAGGGCCTGCGCCGCCGCCGCGCCCGCCGCGGCGGCCTGCGCCGTGGCCCGGCGGGCCTGCCGCTTGCCGCCGAGTTCGAAGGGCTGGGTGAGGGTGACGAACACGTCCATCGGCAGGCCGCCGGGGGCGTTGGCCGGCCAGTTCTCGGCGCGAAACTCGGCCAGCGGGTTGAGGAAGCGCCCGGCGCGATCGCCGGCCGCGGCGGCGGCGTCGGCGCGCGCGGCGGCCGCCGCCAGCTCCGGCGCCGTGGTCCGGGCCAGGGCCAGGGCCTCGGCCAGCGTCAGCGCCGCGGGCTGCGCGGCGGCGGTGGCAGCGAGGCCGCCGACGAGCACGGCCACGGACAACCCCTTGACGATCACATTCGCCCTTGTATCAGCCGCGCATGAGACGAGGATGAGAGCCCGGCCGGTGCTTGTGCCGCCGGGCCGGCCCCGCGCACAATGCGGTCGCCGCGTCGGGCGGCAGAGCGGAGTCGGCATGAAGCGGGTCGGGAGATGGCTGCTGGGGATCGTCGGGCTCGTCCTGGTCGCCGCGGGCGCGTTCGTCGGGTATTTCTTCGTCCGCTATCCCGACGTGCCGCCGCCCGAGGCGATCACCGTCGCCCGGACGCCCGAACGGGTGGCGCGCGGCCAGTACCTGGCCGAGCACGTCAGCGGCTGCGTGGTCTGCCACGCCGAGCGGGCGTGGACCCAGTACAGCGCGCCGGTGGTGGCCGGTACCCGCGGCAAGGGCGGCCAGCGCTTCGGGTTCGGCCTGGAGCCGTTCGTGCTCTATGCCAGGAACCTCACCCCGGCCGGCCTCGGGGAGTGGAGCGACGGCGAGGTGATCCGCGCGGTGGTGTCCGGGGTGAGCCGCGACGGCACGCCGCTCTTCCCGCTGATGCCGTATCCGCACTTTGCGAAGCTGGCCCGCGAGGACGTCGAGGCGATCGTCGCCTATCTGCGGACGCTGCCCAGCGTGCCGAACGACCCGCTGCCGGCGCGGCAGCTGAACTTCCCGCTCCCGCTGGTGGTGCGGACGATTCCGGCCGCGCCGTCGCACCGGCCGATCCCGCCGGCCACCGACCGCGTCGCCTACGGCGAGTACATGACCAACGCCGCCCTGTGCTCGGAATGCCACACGCCGATGGACGACCAGGGCCAGTTCATCGCCGGGATGGACTTTGCCGGTGGCACAGCGTTTTCGCCCAACGGCGTCGGCCTGGTGCGCTCGGCCAACATCACCCCCGACGCCGGCACCGGCATCGGCACCTGGACCGAGGATCAGTTCCTCGACAAGTTCCGCGCCTTCCGCGGCACCGCGCCGCGTACGCTCGAGGGCGCCGAGCGGCTGCAGAACACCGAGATGCCGTGGACCGACTACGCCGGCATGACCGACGACGACCTGCGGGCGATCTACGCCTACCTGCGGTCGGTGAAGCCGGTCGTCAACCGGGTGGAGAAGTTCCCGCCGGCCTAGGGGTCAGACCCCTTTCTGGGCCCGGCCAGGCTAGTGGCAGTTTCTGCGGCGGGAAGTCTGGCTCGCGCTTGAAAGGGGTCTGACCCCTATCCCGACGGCCGGTCCAACTGCTCCAGCGCCGCGGCGGCCCGCTGGTGTGCGTCGGCCGCGGCGTCGCGCTCGGCCTGACGCTTCTGCAGCACCCGTGCGGCGTCGTCGAGCGCGATCTCGGCGCGCAAGAGCACGGCCTTGGCGTCGGCCGCGGCCTTCTCGGCGGTCTTGCGGCGCTCGCGGGCATCGCGCTCGGCCTCACGCCTGGCCCGGACGCGCGCCGCCTCAGCCTCCACGGCCTCGTCACGTGTGGACGCCGGCTGCCCGGCCGGTGGCACCACGCGCAGCGCCGGTCGCTCGGCCACCGCGAAACCGGCCAGCGCCGCCAACCCGGTCGGAGCCAGCGGTTTGACGAGGCGGCCGTTGGCCTCCGGAGCCGGCAGCATCTGCAGGGTGTCGCGCACGGCGTCGAGCGTCGCCGGCGTCGTCGGGTGGCCGGCGGCGACGAGCGCGTCGCGTGCTTCAACCAGCGTCGCCTTCACCGCCTCGCGATGCGCCTGGTCCGCGCCCGCCACGTCGGCCGGCCGGCCGGCCAGCGTCTCGCCGTGCGCGCGGCGCACGGCTTCGGCGGCGGCGATCAGCCGGTCGAACGCCGCCCGGCGGTGCCAGTAGACCTGGTTGACGGCCCACGCCGGCAGGCTCGGCTTGGCCAGCGTCTTCAGGTCGGGGCGTTTCTCGGCCTTGGCCAGGGCATTGCGCGCGTCGGTGAAGGCGTCGAGCGGACCCTGGTAGAGCGCGTCGATGCGGGCGTCGAGATCGGCCATGGCCACCCTCGACTCTACCGCGCCGCCGCCGAGGGGCGTCGCATATGATCGCGGCCGTGATCTGCGATCGGCTGATCGCCGGCGGCACCGTCGTCACCTCGGCGGGGGTGCGGCCCGCCGATGTCGCCGTGGCCGGCGGCCGCATCGCGGCGGTGCTGGCCCCGGCGGCGACCGTCCAGGCGGCCGAGGTCGTCGACGCGCGCGGCCTGCACATCCTGCCCGGCGTCATCGACACGCATGTCCACACCCGCCATCCCGGTGTGCCCGAGCGCGAGGATTTCCTGTCCGGTACCTCGGCGGCGGCGGCCGGCGGCATCACCACGCTCTTCGAGATGCCGATCGCCAAGCTGCCGACCAACTCGGGCGACGCGCTGACCCGCCGGGCCGCCCTGCTCGAGGCCGACGCGCTGGTCGACTTCGCGCTCTATGGCGGCGCCGGCCACGAGAACCTCGAGGCCATCGCCGGCCAGGCGGCGGCCGGGGCGATCGCCTTCAAGACGTTCCTGCAACCGCCGCCGCCGACACGGCTCGACGAGTTCTTCGGCTTGTGGTGCACCGACGTGGTGGCGTTGCGCGAGGTGATGCGCGCGGTGGCCGCGACCGGGCTGCGCCACTGCTTCCACTGCGAGTACACGCCGGCGTTCGCGGCTCTGCAGCGCCAGCTCGCCGCGGCCGGACGCCGCACCGGCCGGGCGCATGCCGAGAGCCGCCCGGCGATCGTCGAGGATCTGTCCGTGGCCATGGTGCTGGCGCTGGCCGAGGAGCTCGGCGCCGCGGTCCAGGTCGTGCACTGCTCGAGCCCCAGGGCGGCGCGTCTGGCCGCCGACGCCAGGGCGCGCGGTGTCGACGCCACCGTCGAGACCTGCCCGCCGTATCTGTTCTTCACCGACGAGGCCCTCGACCGACTGGGACCCTACGCCAAGTGCAACCCGCCGCTGCGCGACGCCGCGACGCGCGACCGCTTGCGCGCCGCCGTCCGCGCCGGGCTGGTGCAGGTGATTGGCACCGACCATTCGCCGTTCCTGGCCGCCGACAAGGCCGCCGGTGCCGACGACATCTTCGCGGCGCCGCCCGGCCTGGCCGGCCTCGAAGTGCTCGTGCCGCTGATGCTGACCGCCGTGCACGACGGCTGGCTCACGCTGCCGGCGGTGGCGGCGCTGCTGTCGGAAAACGCCGCCCGGCTGTTCCGGCTGCCCGCGAAGGGGCGCATCGCGCCGGGCGCCGACGCCGATCTCACCCTGGTCGATCTCGACGCCACCTGGACCTACGATCACCGGACGGCGGTGACCAAGGCGCGCGACAACATGCGGATCTACGACGGCGTGACCCTGCACGGCCGCGTCGTACATACGATCGTGCGCGGCGCGTCGGCGTATCGCGACGGCGCGGTCGTCGGCCGGCGCGGCGACGGCCGCGTGCTGCGGCCGGTGGACAGCGCCGTGGCGACGACGGCGGCACCGGCCACCCCGTGAGCCTCACTCCGCCCGCGTCGCGGTCGCGGCTCGGGATCGTCACCATCGGGCAGGCGCCGCGTCCCGACCTCGTGGAAGCGTTCGGCGCGGCGGCCGGCGACGCCGAGATCCGCGTCGCCGGCGCGCTCGACGGCGTCGCGACGGCCGACCTCGCCGCACTGACGGTCCCCGGGTCGTATCCGTTACTGGTTCGGCTCGCCGATGGCACGACCATCGAGGTGCCGCGCGACCGTCTCGTGCCGCGCGTCGAAGTCGCCGCCAGCGTTCTGGCGGCGGACGGCGCGCGGGTGGTGGTGGTGGCCTGTGCCGGCGAGTTTCCGCCCGTGCCGTGCACCGTGCCGGTGCTGCTGCCCGGCCGCCTCGTGCCGGCGGCGATCGGGGCGCTGGCGGCGGGACGCCGCGTCGGTGTGGTCACGCCCAACGCCGCACAGGTGCGGTGGGCCGAAGCCAAATGGCGGGCCGACGGCTTCGACGTGGTGGTGACCCACGCCGCGCCCGGCCGGCGCGACGCGATCGCGGCCGCCGGCGACGCGTTGCTCGGGCACGATCTCCGCCTGGTCGTGCTCGACTGCATGGGCCACGCCGAGGCCGAGCGGGCCGAGCTGGAAACGCGCTGCGGCGTGCCGGTGGTCGCCGTGCAGACGCTGGTGGCGCGCCTCGCCGCCGCGATGCTGTAAGCTACCGCCGCCACTCCGTCGCGAACGCCGTTCATGTCCGACTTCCTGCAGGGCGTCTTCAACATCACGCCGACGCCGTTCCAGCCCGACGGCGCGCTCGACCTCGAGTCGCTGGCCCGCCTGACCCGGTTCACCCGCGACACCGGCGTCCAGGGCATGACCATCCTCGGCGTGCTCGGCGAGGCCGACAAGCTCACCGACGACGAGCGCGATCGGGTGATCGCCGGCACTCTCGAGGCCGCTGGCGCCGATTTCCCCATCTGCGTGGGCACGACCCACGCCGGCACCGACGGCTGCGTCGCCTTCAGCCGCCGCGCCCAGGCACTCGGCGCGCGTGCGGTGATGGTGGCCCCGCCGCGGCTGGCGCGCACCAACGACGCCGCGCTGCGCGCCCACTATCTCGCGGTCGCCGACGCCATCACCATCCCGGTGGTCGTCCAGGACTTCCCGCCGGCGGTCGGCGGCATCACGATGAGCCCGGAACTCATCGCCGGGCTGGCCGCCGCCTCGCCGCGCCTGGTCCATCTGAAGCTCGAAGACGAGCCGTCGCCGATGAAGGTGAGCCAGGTCCTGGCCGCCAATCCGGCGGTGCGGGTGTTCGGCGGTCTGGGCGGGATGATGTTCCTCGAGGAACTCCGCCACGGCGCCGTCGGCACCATGACCGGCTTCGCGTTCCCCGAGATTCTGGTGGCCGTTCACCGTGCCCACGCCGCCGGCGACGCCGACCGTGCCGCCCGGGTGTTCTACACCTACTGCCCGCTCATCCGGTTCGAGAACCAGCCGCGCATCAACCTGGCGCTGCGCAAGCACCTGTACCAGCGGCGCGGCGTGATCGCGTCGGCGCGGGCCCGCGCGCCGTTCGCCGCGGTCGATGCCGCCACGCTCGCCGACCTCGACGATCTGCTGACGCGGCTGGGGCTCGACCGCCCCGGCCTGGTCGCCATCGCATAGGCGCCCCCACCTCAGATCCCGGAGCCGTCATGGACCTGAAGCTCAACGGAAAACGTGCCCTCGTGCTCGCCGCCAGCCGCGGCCTCGGCTACGCCACCGCCCTCGGCCTCGCCCGCGAGGGCGCCGCCGTCGTCATCTGCAGCCGCGATCAGGCGCGCATCGACGAGGCCGCCGCGAAGATCCGCGCTGCCACCGGCGCCCGCGTCGAGGCGGTGGTCGCCGACGTGAGCTCGCCCGACGAGGCGGCCCGCCTGGTCGAGCACGCAGTGTCGGTGCTCGGCGGCCTCGACATCGTCGTCCACAACGCCGGCGGCCCGCCGTCGGGACCGTTTGTCAGCATCACCGACGCCCAGTGGCAGAAGGCGTTCGAGCAGAACCTGCTCAGCTTCATCCGCCTGGTACAGGCGGCGGTGCCGGCCCTGAAGCAGGCCGGCGGCGGCCGCATCCTGACCATCGCCTCGTCGTCGATCAAGCAGCCGGTGCCCGGGCTGGTCACCTCCAACACGCTCCGCGCCGGCGTCTGGGGCCTGGCCAAGACCCTCGCCCGGGAGCTCGGGCCCGACAGGATCCTCGTCAACGTCGTCGCCCCCGGCCGCATCCAGACCGAGCGCATCGACGAACTGGACACGGCGACCGCGTCGCGCCGCGGCGTGGAGGTCACGCAGGTGCGGCAGGAGTCGGTGGCGGCCATTCCGCTCGGGCGCATCGGCGAGCCCGAGGAGTTCGCCAACGTGCTCGTCTTCCTCGCCTCCGACGCCGCCCGGTACATCAGCGGCCAGGCGATCACGGTGGACGGCGGGGCGATGACGGCACTCTAGATCAGCGGCTGGGGGCGAGCGGCTGGGGGATCACGCTGCCTCCGCCCTGCGCGCCGACGTGAGCGAGATTCGTTCGGGTCCAGCCGCTGCTCGAGCATCACCGATAGTCCTCCCGGGTCGGCGCGAAGGTGTCGAGCACGCGGGTGTCGACGATGGCGCGCCCCGAATGCGGCGTGTCCGGCGGGATCACGAACGTCGTGCCGGGGGTGAGCCGGTGGGCGTGGCCGGCGACGACGAGCTCCAGCTCCCCGTCGAGGACCGTGACCACCTGTTCGTGCGGGTGCTGGTGCTCGGGGAAGGTCGAGCCGGCCGAGGCGTCCACGAACGACTGCGAGATGCGCGGGGTGTGCACCAGCCGGGCCGTGAAGCCGGGGAACAGCTCTCGGGTGGTGAGGGTGGCGATCCGATAGAGCGGCATGTGGGTCTCCGTGTGCCGCCCAGCATAGTGCGGCCGGCCGCGGTGACGCCCGAGGCTGGAGCGATGCACAATGGATCCACGGTGACCTGCCTGCCTGTCTCGCGTCGTCGCGCGCTGCCCGTGCTCGTGGCCGGGGCCGCCGTGGTCGTGCTGGTCGCGACGCCGCGCGCGGCGCAGGCGCCCGAGCCGATCGACGCGGAGAAGTTCGCCGCCTTCCTCGGCGAGGTCAAGGCCGAGGCCGTGGAACGCGGCATCTCCGCCGCCGTGGCGGCGCGGGCGCTCGACGGCCTCACGCCGCTGCCGGTGGTCGTCGAGCGCGACCGCGGTCAGGCCGAGGCGGTGCTGAGCATCGAGGAGTACGTGCGCCGCCGGCTCACCCCGGTCACCGTGCGCCGCGCCCGCGAGATGGCGTCGCGGCACCGCGCGTTGCTGGCCAAGGTCGGCCAGGCCTACGGGGTGCAGCCCCGCTTCCTGGTGGCGGTCTGGGGCCTCGAGTCGAATTTCGGCCGCTTCACCGGCGTGAGGCCCACCGTGCAGGCCCTGGCGACGCTGGCCTACGACGGCCGCCGCGGCACGCTGTTCAAGAACGAGCTGTTCGACGCCCTGCGCATCGTCGAGCGCGGCCACGCCTCGCTCGACGACCTCAAGGGATCGTGGGCCGGGGCGATGGGGCAGCCGCAGTTCATGCCGTCGAGCTACCTGCGCTACGCCGAGGACTTCGACGGCGACGGCGAGCGCGACATCTGGCGCAGTCAGGCCGACGTCTTCGCGTCGATTGCCAACTACCTGAAGGCCTACGGCTGGGACGACGCGCTGACGTGGGGTCGGGCGGTGCGGCTGCCCGAGCCGGCCGCTGCCATGGTCGAGCGGGCCGGCTCGCGCGGCGAGGGGTGCCGGGCCGAGCGGGCGCTGTCGCGGCGCCAGCCGCTCGCCGCCTGGCAGGCGATGGGCGTGCGCACCGCGGCCGGGCGCGCCCTGCCGGCGGCCGATCTGCAGGCGTCGCTGCTCCCGGCCGGCGACACCGCCTATCTCGTCTACGGCAACTACGAAGCCATCCTCGGCTACAACTGCGCGCACGCCTACGCGCTCAGCGTGGCGATGCTCGGCGATCGACTGCGATGAGGCGCTTCGGCGTGCGACAATTCCACGAGGCTTCGATGCCGTCGTCTCCCTCCGACCGCTCGTCCCGTCCGGCCGCCTGGCTGGTGGCGGCCACCGCCGTCGCCGCCGTGGCGGCGATGGCAGCCGCGGTCTACTTCGCCGGGCAGGACCTGACGCCGATCGCCCTGGCGGGCACGACCGTCTTCGTGCTGCTCGGCGGCGTGGCGTTCGAGCTGGCCCGTCGCCGCTCGCGCTGATCGGCCGCCGCCGACACGGCCCGTCGGTCGATCCCCGGTTCGGTCGCGCTGATCGCGCGTGGTAGGCTGGCGGCATGGACGCGAAGCTCCTCAAGGGCATCAACGAGCACCTGAAGCTGGAATTCAAGGCCGCGCACGAGTACCTGGCGATGTCGGTGTGGCTGAACGAACACGATCTGCCCGGGTTCGCCACCTGGATGCGGCAGCAGTCGGGCGACGAGCTGCTGCACGCCCAGAAGTTCATCGATCACCTCGTCGAGCGCGACCAGAAGGTGGTGTTGCCGGCCATCGCCCAGCCGCCGATGTCGTGGGAGTCGGCCGAGGCGCTGTGCTCGCACGTGCTGCAGAACGAACAGAGCGTCACGGCGTCGATCAACGAGCTCTACGCCATGGCCGAGACCGCCAAGGACCGCCCGGCGATCGTGCTGCTGCAGTGGTTCGTCAACGAGCAGATGGAGGAGGAGGCGGCGGCGCGCGCCATCCTCGGCCGCATCCGCCTGGGCGGCACCACCGGCGTCGGCCTGCTGATGATCGACCAGGAGCTGGCCAAGGGCGCCGTGCCCGGCATGCCGGCCGCGGCCGACGCCGGCGGCGCCTGACGTGCGGGTGCACCGCTGGAGCCCTGCTGACGGGCCGTTCTCCGAGGCGGCGCTCAGGACCAAGCTCGAGGCGAGGGGGTACGCGGTCGCGCGCTACGTCTATCCGCCCGGCACCCGCTTCCCCGACCACGCCCACGACGTCGACAAGATCGATGCGGTCGTCAGCGGCCGCTTCCGGCTGGTCGTCGCCGGCCACATGGCCCAGCTCGGCCCGGGCGAGTGGGTGGAGGTGCCACGTGGCCGCCGTCACACCGCGACGGTGGTCGGCGACGAGCCGGTGGTGAGCCTGGATGCGATCAGACTCGGGGCTAGCGGCTAGCGGCTAGCGGCCAGCAGATCACGCGGTCACGCAGCGATGTGGCAGGCACGCACCTCGATGCCGGCCGACCTGGCCGCTCGCCGCAAGCCGCTGAGGCCCGCAACGAAAGGTCCGACATGAAAATCGTGATGTTCGGCGCCGGCGGCGTCGGCGGCTATTTCGGCGGCCGGCTGGCCCAGGCCGGGTGCGACGTGGCCTTCGTCGCCCGCGGCGCGCACCTGGCGGCGATCCGCGCCGACGGACTGCGGATCGTCAGCCCGAAGGGCGACGCCCACGTGACCACGGTGCGCGCCAGCGCCGATCCGCACGACCTCGGGCCGGCCGACGTCGTGCTCTTCACCGTCAAGCTCTACGACGCCGAGGCCGCGGCCGCGCAGCTGGGGCCGCTCATCGGCCCCGACACCATGGTCGTGACGCTGCAGAACGGCGTCGACGCGGTGGACATCGTCGCCCGGCACGTCGGCCGCGAGCACACGGCGGGCGGTGTCGCCTACGTGGCCGCGGTCATCGACCCACCCGGCACCATCCGCCACACCGCGCTCGACGCCCTCATCGTCGGCGAGCTCGACGGAACGATGTCGCCGCGCCTGCTGGCCCTGAAGGCGGCCGCCGATCGCGCCGGGTTCGGGTTCACCGCCAGCCCGCACATCCTGGTCGATCTGTGGTCGAAATTCGCCCGGCTGAGCGTCTTCAGCGCCATGACCGCGATTACCCGGTCGCCGATCGGCGTGCTCCGCGCCCAGCCGGAGCTGATGGCGCTGCTCGAGCGCGCGGCGTGGGAGACCATCGCCGTCGGCCGCGCGCAGGGCGTGCCGCTCACCGACGGCGTGATGGACGAGGTGCGGACGATGATGCAGGGGCTGCCGCCGCGGGCCCAGTCGTCGATGCTGTCGGATCTCGAGCGCCAGCGGCCGCTCGAATTGCCGTGGCTGAGCGGCGCCGTCGTCCGCCTCGGTCGGGCTGCAGGCGTGCCGACGCCCATCCACGAGTTCGTCGCCACGGTGCTGTCGCCCTTCGTCAAGGGCGGCCCGCCGCCGATGGCCTAGGGGTCAGACCCCTTTCTGGACGGAGCCAGAATAGGGGTCTGACCCCTGTCTGGCTATGGCCAGACTGGTTGCAGATTCTGCTGAGCGCGGGCCGCGTCGTCTACGGCGTGGTGCGGCAGCGCGACGCGAGCAGGCCGGTCGCCAGCGACAGGTCGAGATCGGCGACGAGCAGGCCATCCAGCCCGTAGGGCTGCCAGCACTGCACCGATGCGTCCGGGCGAATCACCGCCGAGGTCGTGCCGCAGCCGTCGCTGGCGGCGTTCACCGCGGCGATGAACACGGTGTTCTCGGCGGCCCGGCAGAGCAGTGCCTTCTCATGGAAGGTGTTGGCCGGGTCGAGGAATACCGAGGGCCGATAGCTGCCCGGCGTGGCGACGTGGGCATGGGGATGGAAGACGACCTGGGCGCCGCGCCGCGCCGCCCAGCGTACCGTTTCCGGGTAACGCCAGCCCTCGTGACAGATGGCGATACCGAAGCTGACGCCGCCGGCCGTGAACAGCTGCCGGCCCTCGCCCTGGGCCGGGTAGATGGCTTCCTCTGACGGATCGATCTGCACCTTGTCCTGCCAGCCCAGCCGGGTGCCGTCGGCGTCGATGACCAGCGCGCTGATCAGCAGCCCGCGATCGGTGACCCGCTCGGTGCCCAGGACCACGACGACACCGGCGGCGCGGGCGGCGTCGGCCACCGCGGTCCAGGCCCGCTCGAGATAGACCGGATCCGCCGGCGGGTGGACGGCGCCCGGCCAGCGATAGCCGGGCACGTAGCACTCCGGGAAGCAGACGATCGCCGCCCGCTCGCGCCCGGCCTCGGCGACGGCGGCCGTGGCCCGCCGCACGGCGTCGTCGGGCCCGTCCGCGACCGCGACGTTGGCCAGAGCGATCCGTACCGAGGACATGATCGTCAGCGCTCAGCGCCCGTCGTAGGCCACCGTGCCCCCGACGACGGTCAGTCGGACGGTGCCGTCGAGCAGCGTGCCCGGGTCGGTGCTGCCGACCGTGAAGGGGTCGAGCGACAGCGCCGACAGATCGGCGAGGCGCCCGGCGGCGATCTGTCCGGCCTCGGCCTCGGCAAACGCGGCGAAGGCGGCCCAGGTGGTGTAGCCGCGGACCGCCTCCTCCGGCGTCATCCGCTGCTCGGGATACCACCCGCCGGCGGGCTGCCGATCCTTGTCCTGGCGGGTGATCGCCGAGTGCAGCCCGTAGAAGATGTCGTGGTCCGAGCCGGTGAGATCGGAGTTGAAGATCAGCCGCGCTCCGGCCCGGCGCAGCGTCCGCCAGGCGTAGGCCCCTTTGACGCGCTCCGCACCGACGCGGTCCTCGGCCCAGCCTTTGTCTTCGACGGCGTGCGGTGGCTCCATCGAGGCGATGATGCCCAGGGCGGCGAAGCGCGGGATATCGGGCGGACTCACCACCTGCGCATGTTCGATGCGGTGCCGGCCCCGGCGCGCCGGTTCGTCCGCCTGCAGGACCCCGGCGAGGAAGTCGAGCGTCTCGCGGTTGCCGGCGTCGCCGATGGCGTGGACGCCGACCTGGAAGCCGGCCTGCATCATCTCGGTGACGACGGCGCGGTCGAAGCCGTAGCCGGCGCCGCTCAGGCCGCGATGCCCGGGCCGATCGCTGTAGTCGTCGAGCAGGCGGGCGCCACGCGACCCCAGGGCGCCATCGTAGTACGCCTTCACCGCCCGAATCACCAGCCGGTCGCCCGGCGACCCCTGCGGCCCCTTGGCCGCCCATTCGCGGCACAGCTCCGGATCGCGGGCCGAGAGCATCGCGTAGACCCGCACGGGCAGCTGCCCCTTGGCGTCCAGCGCGAGATAGCCGTTCAGCATCGCGCGATCGACGCCGGCGTCGTGCACGGCGGTGTAGCCCGAGCGCGCCATCTCGGTGAGCCCGGCCAGCAATTGCCGCTCGACGTCGGCTGGCGTCGGCGGGGGCACGGCGCCGGCCATGAGCGTGGTAGCGCGGTTCAGGAAGAGGCCGGTCGGCTCGCCGCGAGCGTCCTTGCGGATCTCGCCGCCGACCGGGGCCGCCGTGGTCCGCGTGACCCTGGCCGCGTCGAGGGCCGGGCGGTTCACCCAGATGGCGAAGCCGTGCAGCGAGTAGAGGACGACCGGGTGATCGGGCACCCGTTCGGTCAGCAGTCGCCAGTCGGGGTAGCGGTTGGCCCACGCCCCTTCGTCCCAGCCGCGACCGGTGATCCACTGGCCCTTGGGCACGGTGGCGGCGCGCGCGGCGACGCGCGCCACCGCGTCGGCCTCGTCGGCGCTGCCGACCAGGTCCACCGCTTCGAGCTTGGCGCCGAGCTCTAGGACGTGGGCGTGCGAGTCGACCAGGCCCGGGAGCAGCGTCGCCCCGCCCAGGTCGATGACCCTCGTCGTGGGGCCACGCCGCGCCTCGAGGGCCGCCCGCGGTCCCACCGCGATGATGCGCCCGCCGGTGATGGCCACGGCCTCGGCGTCGGGCCGCCAGCCCGACGGGTCGTATGGCGCGCCGGCCGCCGGCGTGCCGTCAGGAGCCGGGTCCGGCCACGACAACGAATACGCGCGCGTGTTGACCAGGAGCAGGTCCGCGGCGGGCGGTGGCGCGGCACAGGCGGCGATCGCGGTCAGCAGCGCGACAACGGCGAGCGAGCGAATGGGCATCGTCATCAAGGCCTCGCGGCGTGAACGTCCCTCGAGCGTCAACGCCGTTCGGCGCCGGCGGCCGCGAAGGCGAGCGCCAGCCACGGCAGCAGGATCGCGAGCGTGCCGAAGGCATCGCTCGGCCAGTGGGCCCCGGGCACGATCCGCGCCGCGGCGGCCACCAGCAGCACCAGCCCGGTGACCGCGAGCACCCCCGTGCGGCGCGTCGACGGCCGCATCCGCCACGCCAGGACGAAGAGCGCGCCGACGGTTACGCCGTAGAGGGTCATGAACGTGGACGGGAACGACAACCCGCTGGGGGTGCCCATCACCGCCACCAGCTCGCGCGACGGCCGTGGCCGGCCGAAGAGCAGCTTGCTCGGCTCGCCGACGATCTGTTCGAGGACGATCGCCACGGCCACGACCGCCAGCGCGCGGGTCCCGGCCAGTCGCCACGCGCCGAGGAGCGCGATGGCCATCAGCAGGTACTTGGTGGGGGCCGTCGCCGTGCTGACCATCACCGGCACCCAGGCGGTACCCGGCGAGATGGCCTGGAACGCCTGGGCCACGGCGATGTCGCCCGGCAGGTAGGGCAGCAGCCGGGCCTGCAGGCCGACGCCGAGCGTGATGGCGACCGCGGTGAGGAGCAGCGTGCGCGTGGACGGCATGGCCGCGAGCATTATTCCCGATCCGCGGCTGCCGGCTCGCCACGGCGCAGGTCCAGCGCGGCCGGCGGCGGGTCGACGTCGAGCACCGTGGTGATCGCGGCGAAACGCCGCCAGCGGTCGGGTGCCGGGATCGCGGCGAGCGCGTCGCCGACGAGGCGCCGGCCGAGCGGGTAGGCGAGCACGCGCGACCGCTGGCGTTCGATGAAGGCCAGCATCCCGTGCGGGTCGAGGACCAGCGCGCGGTCGCGCAGCAACGCGGCGGCGGCTTCACTGCCGAGCGGCGTGTCCAGGTACTCGGCGGCGATGTCGGCCACTTCGCCGTCGAGTGCCGCCACCAGGCGTTCGACCGCGACCAGCTGCGGCGCCAGCGCCGGGCGCTGGCCGGCGGCGGGCAGCAGCACGTCGGCGCACACACGTTCGCGCGTCGCGGTCGGCAGCAGCAGCTCCGCGCCGGCTTCGGCGGCGCCTTCGGCGATCAGGCGATGGGGACCGAAGGCCGGGGTCAGCGCCCGCTCGGTCCAGCCGCGGGCGTTGACCAGCGCGGCGGTGGCCAGGACGTGCTGGGCGTGGTGCCCGGGCGTGCCTTCGTGCGCGGCCAGCTGCAGCAGATGCGCGACGTTCGACCCGCCGCCGCGGGCCACCCAGATGTCCGAGCGGCGATCGTCGTGCGGGCGCGAGAACGCCGCCCACCCTCGTTCGTCGGCGGCGCTGATCGTCATCGCCTCGCCGGCGGGCAGCGACAGGTGCGGGCGGGCCGCCACGCGGCACCAGTCGATCGCCGCCGTGAAGGTGGCTTCGACACGCGTCGGGGGCACGGCGTGCGCCGCCCGGAAGGCGGCGTGCCGCTCGGGCAGCGATCCGCGGCCCGGCAGCCGTTCCGACAGCTCCTGGCGCAGGCGGTCGGCAGCGGCAGCATCGCGGGCGGGCGGCCGCACACCGAACGCCTGCTGCGCTTCATCGGCAAACGTGCGGCTGACTCCGGCCAGCCGGTCGGCGGCCAGGGTCAGCGCCTGCAGCTGGCCGTGCAGATAGCGACGGCGCGCGTCGTCCAGGGCGTCGGCCGCCGGTGCCGCCGTGGCCAGCGCGTGGCGGAGCGCCGCCAGCCGCCCGGCGACGAGCGCCACCGGCTCGCGCGGCACGTCACCCCACGCCGCCGGTCCGAGCCAGGTGTCCACCAGCGACGGTTGGTGACGAGCCAGAGACAACGCGAGACGTACGTAGCCTTCCGCGGCCTGCGCCGTGGTGAGTGGCGGCGCTGCCGGCGGACGGGCGCGGCACGCCGGCCAGCACACCGCCGCCGCACCCGCCAGCGTCTGCAGCGCGCGGCGCCGGCTCATGCGGTGGGCGCTCGCCAGCGCCGGCGCATCTCGCGGGCTCATCAGCGCCATCGGATGGACCGCATCTTCGCATGAACGGCATTGACTTCCTGGCCCCGCACGGTTTCAATGCGGCAGTCCCGCTGCCGACTGTCCGACAGGCGGGCGTTCCAGGAGCCGCCGATGCGCCGGGTATCACTTCTCTCCCTGCCTCTGCTCGCGTTCACCGTCGCCTGTTCGCAGCCGGCCGGCCCCGGGCCGTCGTCGGAAGCTGCGGCGACCACCGCCACGGCGCCCGCACTGGGCATCAAGCCGCGCGGCGACACCGAAGTCGCGCCCGACATGAGCCAGGTGCCGCCGGACCTGCAGAAGGTCTTCGCGCACATCGACGAGAACGTCGACGCGCACGTCGGCAACCTCCAGGAGTGGATCCAGCAGCCGAGCATCTCGAACTCGGGGGAGGGCATTCCCGAGTCGGCCGAGATGGTCAAGGGCTTCTTCGACGAACTGGGCTGCCAGCAGACGCAGGTCTACGACGTCGGGGTGACCGAGTACGGCAGTCCCGGCAACCCGGTGGTCTACGCCAAGTGCGACGAGGGCGCCGAGAAGACGCTGCTCATCTACTGGATGTACGACACCATGCCGGTCACCCAGCCCGACGCCTGGCAGTACCCGCCCTTCGAGGCGCAGATCGTCGAGCAGGCGCCCTACAAGAAGGTGCTGATCGGCCGCGGCGCGACCAACTCCAAGGGGCCGCAGATGTCGCAGCTGAACGCCTTCCGCGCCATCAAGGCGGTGCACGGCAAGCTGCCGGTCAACCTGATCGTCGTCGCCGAGGGCGACGAGGAGCGCATGGACATCGGCCTGCGCAAGTGGGTGAAGGACCACCCCGAGCTGCTCGAGGGGGCCACCGCCATGATGACCTTCGGCGGCCAGTCGCCGAGCGGCGGCGGCGGCTACGGCGGCGGCTCGGAAGGCTGCGTCTACGTCGAGCTGACCACCTCGGGCACGGCGTGGGGCCGCGGCCCGACGGTGTCGGACATCCACGGCAGCAACAAGCGCGGCACCGACAGCCCGGCGTGGCGCCACATGAAGATGCTGGCGTCGCTGGTCAGCGACGACGGCAACACCCCGAAGATCGACGGCTTCTTCGACGGCATCGTGCCGCTCACCGCCGAGCAGGAGCAGAGCCTGCGCGCCGCGGCCAAGAACACCGACCTGAAGGTGGCGGCCGAGAACCTCGGCGTGGCGCGGTTCATGTTCGACGACCCGTATGAAGTGCTGAAGACGCAGCGCTACGGCACCTCGTTCAACCTCGACGGCATCTGGGGCGGCAACATGTATGCGGGCGGCGCCGGCGCCATCCTGCCCAACAAGATCACCTCCAAGCACAACTTCCGCTACGTGCCCAACATGAAGGGCCCGGACATCGTCAACAAGCTGAAGGCGCAGCTGGTGAAGAACGGCTATCCCGACGTCGAGGTCAAGCTCATCGGCGACGTGCCGTGGGCCAAGATGAACAGCGACCACGAGGCCGGCCGGGCGATGAAGCGCGCCTACGAGATCATGCGCATCCCGCACGGCCAGCTGCGCGACGACTGGGGCATCGGCGGCGGCGCCGCCGCCGGCGGCTACTGGCCGGCGTATCTGTTCGGCAACGGCGAGGTCGGCGAGCGGGTGTCGCCGTTCCAGGGCGTGCCGATCGTCGGCGGCGGCGGCGGGCACGGCGCCCGCGCCCACGCCGCCAACGAGTACTGGGTGGTCGAAGGGGCCGGCAACGTGCTGGGCATGGCCGGCGCCGAGAAGTCGATCGCCGCGGCGATCTACGCCTATGCCGGCCTGATTCCGCCGGCCGGGTCGTCGACGAACTAGAACTAGCGGCTAGCGGCTAGTCAGGGAGGATGATGATGCGCAGGATCTACCTGTCGTTCGCGTGCGCTGCGGCGCTCGCCGCCGCCGCCTGTCAGCAGCCGGCGGCGCCGGCAGCCCCGGCGGCCGAGCCGGCGCCGGCCGCGGCGCTCGGGATTCGTCCGGCCGGGGATACCGAGATCCAGCCCGACATGAGCCAGGTGCCGCCGGACGTGCAGAAGGTCTTCGCGCACATCGACGAGAACATCGATGCGCACGTCGTCAACCTGCAGAAGTGGATCCAGCAGCCGAGCATCTCGAACTCGGGGGAGGGCATCCCCGAGTCGGCCGAGATGGTCAAGGGCTTCTTCGACGAGCTGGGCTGCCAGCAGACGCAGGTCTACGACGTCGGGGTGACCGAGTACGGCAGTCCCGGCAACCCGGTGGTCTACGCCAAGTGCGACGAGGGCGCCGAGAAGACGCTGCTCATCTACTGGATGTACGACACCATGCCGGTCACCCAGCCCGACGCCTGGCAGTACCCGCCCTTCGAGGCGCAGATCGTCGAGCAGGCGCCCTACAAGAAGGTGCTGATCGGCCGCGGCGCGACCAACTCCAAGGGGCCGCAGATGTCGCAGCTGAACGCCTTCCGCGCCATCAAGGCGGTGCACGGCAAGCTGCCGGTCAACCTGATCGTCGTCGCCGAGGGCGACGAGGAGCGCATGGACATCGGCCTGCGCAAGTGGGTGAAGGACCACCCCGAGCTGCTCGAGGGGGCCACCGCCATGATGACCTTCGGCGGCCAGTCGCCGAGCGGCGGCGGCGGCTACGGCGGCGGCTCGGAAGGCTGCGTCTACGTCGAGCTGACCACCTCGGGCACGGCGTGGGGCCGCGGCCCGACGGTGTCGGACATCCACGGCAGCAACAAGCGCGGCACCGACAGCCCGGCGTGGCGCCACGTCAAGATGCTGGCGTCGCTGGTCAGCGACGACGGCAACACCCCGAAGATCGACGGCTTCTTCGACGGCATCCGCCCGCTCTCCCAGGAGCAGGAAGCGTCGCTGCGCGAGGCCGCCAAGAACGTCGACCTGAAGGTGGCGGCCGAGAACCTCGGCGTCGCCCGGTTCATGTACGACGACCCGTACATGGTGCTGAAGACCCAGCGCTACGGCGTGTCGTTCAACCTCGACGGCATCTGGGGCGGCAACATGTATGCGGGCGGCGCCGGCGCCATCCTGCCCAACAAGATCACCTCCAAGCACAACTTCCGCTACCAGCCGGGCCAGAGCGGCCCCGACATCGTCAAGAAGCTGAAGGCGCAGCTCGTGAAGAACGGCTATCCCGACGTCGACGTCAAGCTCATCGGCGACGTGCCGTGGGCGATGATGAACAGCGACAACGAGATCGGCCGGGCGATGCAGCGGACCTACCAGATCATGGGCATCCCGCACGCGCCGGTGCGCGCCGACTGGGGCATCGGCGGCGGCGGGGCCGCCGCCGGCGGCTACTGGCCGGCCTACATGTTCGGCAACGGCGAGGTCGGCGAGAAGATCTCGCCCTTCAAGGGCGTGCCGATCGTGATGGGCGGCGCCGGGCTGGGCGGCCGCGCCCACGCCGCCAACGAGTACTACGTCATCGAGGGGGCCGGGAAGGTCTACGGCATGGCCGGGGCCGAGAAGGCCGTCGCCCTGACGATGTACGCCTATGCCGGCCAGGTGCCGCCGGCCCCCGCCAAGCCGGCGACGACGAACTGACTCTAGCGGCTAGGGGCTAGCGGCTAGCGGCTAGGAGGCGCATTGATCGGCGTTCGGGATCTGGAGAAGGAGTACCACGTGGGCGACCACGTGGTCCGCGCCCTGCGGGGCGTGACGCTCGACATCGCGGCCGGGGAGTTCGTGACCGTGGTCGGCCCGTCGGGGTCGGGCAAGTCCACGTTCATGCACATCCTCGGCTGCCTCGACCGGCCGACCCGGGGCCAGTACATCCTGGGCGGCCGCGACGTCTCGACCCTGCCGCCCGACGAACTGGCGCGGGTGCGCAACGAGACGATCGGCTTCGTGTTCCAGGGCTTCAACCTGCTGGCGCGGACCACGGCGCTCGAGAACGTCGAACTGCCGCTGCTCTACACCCGGCAGGGGGCCGTGAAGGCCACCGAGCGCCGCGACCGGGCCCGCCAGGCGCTGGCCGCGGTCGGCCTCTCGGACCGCGAGACCCACCATCCCAACCAGCTGTCCGGCGGCCAGCAGCAGCGCGTGGCCATCGCCAGGGCCCTGGTCAACACGCCGTCGCTGCTGCTCGCCGACGAGCCCACCGGCAACCTCGACACCACGACCAGCCACGAGGTGATGGAGGTGTTCTCGCGGCTGCGCGCCGAGCGCGGCATCACCATCGTGGTCATCACCCACGAGCGCGACATCGCCGCCTGGGGTACGCGTACAATCGACTTCAAGGACGGCGTCGTGGTGCAGGACGTCCAGCACCCGTCGAGCCATCCCGTCGCGCCGGGGGCCGGGGTCCCCGGGACGCCGGCGCCGGCCGGCGTCTGAGTCGGCCTTCAAGGAGTTCTGCACCGTGGCCTCCGCCCTGCAACGCTTCCGCAACCTGCACCCGGCCATCGACATCGGCTTCAAGGCGCTGACCAGGAACCGCCTGCAGACGGCGCTCACCATGCTGGGCATCACCGTCGGCGTCGCCACCGTGCTGGCGATGATGGCGGTGGGCGCCGGCGCCCAGCAGTCGATCGAGCAGCAGGTCCGCGCCGCCGGTCTCAACCAGCTGACCATCACCGCCGGCAACTGGCGGCTGAAGTCCGAGGACAAGGGCGGCGTGGTCGCCCACCAGGGCGACGCCGACGACACCATGCGCCTGCCGGTCGAGGAGCTGATGCCGGCGATGCCCGATCTCGGCGATCCGTTCGGCGGCCAGCCCTTCGCCGGCGACGTCGTGCCGATCCTCCATCCCGAGGACGACCCGATGGAGAAGCACGACCACCCGCTGGCGTGGCAGCGGCTGGGCGACCTCGAAGCCGGGCTGGGCGCGGCGGCGACGCTGTCGTTCGCCGACGCCGAGGCGATCCGCGAGATGCCCGGGGTGCAGTACGTGGCCTGCGGCGTCCACGGTAACGCCCGCATCCACTACACGCCAGCCGGCGATGCCGAGGGCAAGCGGTGGTTCACCCGCATGCACGGCACCGACCTGCACCTGCTCGACATCAAACGCACGTGGACGCTGCGCCACGGCCGGTTCTTCACCGAAGACGAGCAGGACGACCGCGCGATGGTGCTGGTGCTCGGATCGGTGGTGGCCGAGAAGCTGTTCGGCCCCGAGGTGAACCCGGTCGGCCGCGACGTCACGCTGTGGAACCAGACCTTCGAGGTGGTCGGCGTGGTGACCAGCGCCAGCTGGGTGGTGCGTCCGGCGCCCGGTGACGACGAGTTCGACGCCGTGTACATGCCCTACACCACCACCCACCAGCTGCTGAACCTGACCAAGCTGAACGACATCACCGTCACCGCGGCGTCGAGCGGCGACGTCTCGGGCCTGGCCAAGCGGATCACCGACCTGCTGCGCGAGCGGCACGGCATCACCGTGGAGAAGCCGGACGACTTCACCATCTCCACGCAGGCGACGCGCGCCGTCGCCACCGGCGGCCTGCCGCCCGACGTGGCCGCGGCCATCGCCGGCAACGTCAAGGAGCTGGAGCGGGTGACCCTCGAACAGCTCGCCGGCACGCTCGAGCGGGCCAGCTCGACGATGCGCTGGCTGCTCGCCGCCGTCGCCGCCGTGTCGCTCATCGTCGGCGGCATCGGCATCATGAACATCACCCTGCTGTCGGTCACCGAGCGCACCAAGGAGATCGGCCTGCGCATGGCGGTGGGGGCGCGCGGCCGCGACGTGACCCGCCAGTTCCTCACCGAGGCGGTGGCGATCAGCCTGGCCGGGGGCGCCGTCGGCGTCGTGCTCGGCGTCGCCGCGTCGTACCTCATCTCGTCGACGCTGCGCTGGGCGACCCTGGTCTCGCCGGCGGCGGTGCTGGTGGCCTTCGGCGTGTCGGCGGCGGTGGGGGTGCTGTTCGGCTGGTATCCGGCCCGCCGCGCCGCCGAACTCGACCCGATCGACGCGCTGCGTCACGAGTAACCGACCGCCGTGCTGCGCTTCCTCGCCGTCAGCGGCCAGATCGCCTGGAAGGCCCTGGGCCGCAACCGCCTGCGCTCCGGCCTCACCACGCTGGGCGTGGTCATCGGCGTCGCCGCGGTGATCGCCATGGTGGCGCTCGGCAACGGCGCCCGCGCCTCGGTGGAGCGCACGCTGCGCTCGGCCGGCACCAACATCGTCGAGGTGAGCGCCGGCAACTTCACCCGCGGCGGCGAGAGCATGAACATCGCCTCGGGCCTCGGCGCGGCGACGACGCTGACCCGTGAGGACGCCGCCGAGATCGCCCGCCTCGACAACGTCGAGTTCGTCGCCGCCGGCCTGCGCTCGCGCACGTTCGTCACCGTCTCGCCGGAGACGCGGGCTTTCACGCTGGTGCAGGGCACCGAGCCGTCGCTGGCCGAGATCCACGGCTGGACCTGGCTGGAAGGCCGCGGCTTCACCGACGAGGACGTCGCCGCCGGCGCCGCCAAGGTGGTGCTCGGCCGGGTCGCCAGCGCCAAGCTGTTCGGTCCCGGTGTCGATCCCACCGGCCGCACCGTGACCATTCACGACCGGCCGTTCGAGGTGGTCGGCATGATGCGGGCGGTGGACGCCGACCAGGACGAGGCGGCGTTCGTGCCGGTGACGACCCTGGGCACGCTGACCAGCCGCATCGGCTGGCTGCAGACGATTACCGTCGGCGTCACCGAGGCCGGCGTCGCCACCGCGGTGGGCCAGGCGATCACGACGCTGCTGCGCGAGCGCCACGCCACCAGCATCCGCGAGACCACGGCGCGCGCGTCCGGCGCGCTCGGTGGCCTGCAGCTGCCGGGCAGCGGCAACAGCCGCATGGGGCCGGCCGACGACTTCACCGTGAAGACGCTGGCCGCCGCCCAGGTGACCAAGGGCCTCTACACCGAGGTGGCGGCGTTCGCGCTGGCCAACATGCCCAAGCTCGACTCGGCCACCATGGAGGAGATGTCGGGCACGCTGAACCGCGCCGGCACGACGATGACGGCGCTGCTCGCCTCGATCGCCGGCATCTCGCTGGTGGTCGGCGGCATCGGCATCATGAACATCATGCTGGTGTCGGTCACCGAGCGGACCCGCGAGATCGGCCTGCGCCTGGCGATGGGCGCCCGGCGGCGCGACGTGCTGGTGCAGTTCCTGGTCGAAGCGGTGGTGCTCAGCCTGATCGGCGGCGTGGTCGGCATCCTCGCCGGCATCGCCGCCGCCCGCGGCCTCACCGCGCTCCTCAGCTGGCCGACCGACGTCTCGGCGCAGGCCATCGTGCTGGCGTTCGGCATCGCCGCGCTCATCGGCGTGGCCTTCGGCTACTACCCGGCCCGCCGCGCCTCCAGACTCGATCCGATCGTCGCCCTGCGGCGCGAGTAGGCGATGGCGGGCCGGCGACTGTTCGTCGGGCTGGTGATGGCGATGGCCGGGTGGATGGTGCCGTCGCCGGCCGATGCGCTGACGTGTTTTCCTCGGTCGATCGACGACGACGTCACGGCGGGCGGACGCGTGTTCGAGGCCACGATCGCCTCGCGCACCGAGCTGCCGCTGTACCGCGCGCTCGACTGGTTCGGAGTGCGCGTCAGCCAGTGGGTCCCCCGATTCGAGTTGTCTCTCGAAGACGTCCAGCCGATGCTCGGACCGGCGCCCCCGACGATTCGCACCGGCCTTCAGTACCTGCAGCCGGGGAGCCGCTACGTGTTCGTCGCGCGGCCGCGGCGCTTTGGCGCTCCAGTCGTCAGCGTCTGCGTCGGATGGGCGATCGAGCCGGCGCACGCCTCGGAGCTCAAGGCCTGGATCGCCTCGCTCTCGCAGCCCCCGGCCGGCGGGCGTCTGTTCGGGCGCGTCCCCAGCGCGCTGTCCGGCGGCGGTCCCGACGGTGGTGTCCCGGCCGGTGGTGTGCGGGTCATCGCTCGCGGCCCCGTCGTGGTCGAGACGGTGGCCGATGCCCGCGGCAAGTTCGGATTCCGCGGACTCCCTGATGGCCGCTACGACGTCAGCGCTGAGTCGATCGATCGCCGCGGCCGTCGCCGGGTGTCCCTGCCGACGACCGAATGGCTGTTTGGCGAGCACGCCGTGGCGTTGGTGAGCCTTTCGGTCTCGTACAACCTGCCTGCCGACGACACGCCGCAACGGCCGATCCCGCGGTAGCCCCGAGCGGCGATGACGTTCCTGTCAACATGCCGTCGCCGGGGCGCTGGGGCCTGGCCGCGGCCACTCGTGGCGGGGTTCGTCGTCGCGACGGTCGGCTGGTGGCCGCCGCCGGCGGCCGCGTCGTTCTGCCTGACGCCGCCGCTTGCCGACACCATGCGCACGGCCACGGCGGTGTTCGAGGCGACCGTCGAGTCGATGATGCGTCTGCCCGGCCCGGCCGGCATGGACCCCGTGTTCCGGGTCGGCCTGCGCGACCTCACCACGCTGCGTGGCACACCCGCCGTCAGTGTCATCTCGAGCGCGGTGGGCGCGTTTGTCGTCGGACACCGCTATCTCATCGCCGCGGTGCGCCGCGCCGACGGCCAGCTCGCCGTGGCGCCCTGCGCGGGCCTGACTCGTCCGGCCGCCCGATCGACGGCGTGGCGGTCCTGGTTCGACACCCTGGCCCGACCGTCCGGAGCGGCGCGGCTCTTCGGGGCGGTCGTCGTGAGCGCGGGAGCCGCAGGCCCCGACGACTGGCGCCCGGTGGCCGGCGTGCCAGTCGTCGCCGACGGGCCGGGCGGCAGGTTCGAGACCCTGACCGACCGTGATGGCGAGTACGCGTTCGCGGGGCTCGCGCGCGGCATCTATCGCGTCGCGGCGACGCTGGAGACGCGCCCTGACCTGATCCCGCCGCCGGTGACCACCGTGGAACTGGCTGGCGATCACGCCGCCGCGGATCTCACCTTCCGTGCCGCCGTGAACGGCCGCGTGTCCGGCCGCGTCGTCGACAGCGACGGGCTGGGCGTGTCCGGCGTGCGGCTCTTCATGCAGTTGGCGCCCGGTGCCGATCCCGGGCTGCGCGACCTCTATGGCATCACGACGACGGCTCCCGACGGCGGGTACGTCTTTCCCGAAAGCCCTCCAGGCCGCTACCACGTGAGCACCGGTGAGCCGATGGTTCCCGCCTATGCGACGCTGCCGGGCGGTGGCGAGGATGTCGAATTGCGGTGGGCGGAGCATGTCGTCCTGGCGCCGCTGGTGGTGACCCGAGAGGAGTCCATCGACGTGCCCGTGTTCGTCGTCGGTCCCGCCGGAGCGTCGGTCGATGCCGAGGTGCGCGTCCAGCGGCTGGGCCGTCATGGGCCGCTGCCGCCGACCGGCGGTGGATACTACCGTGCCTCACGGTCCGGCCGGTTCGAACGTGCGCTCGGCCGCGACGTCCTCTACCGGTTCACCGCGACCTCTACGGCCGGCGCCGTGGTGACCCACGACCAGGTGGCCGACGGCACGCCGGTCCGTCTCGTCCTGCCGCGGTAGGGCCGGTCGACGCCGTCACGAGCCTCGCTATCATGTCGGCATGACCGACCGTCCTGGCCCCCCGACCGCCGGGCACCGCTTCGCTCGCCGGGTCTTCCTGGGCGCCGGCACTTACGGCCTGGTGGTGCTGTTGCCGCAGTACTTCCTCGAGCAGCAGATCGGCCGCGACTACCCGCCGCCGATCACCCACCCCGAGCATTTCTACGGCTTCGTCGGCCTGGCCGTGGTCTGGCAGCTGGCGTTCCTGCTGATCGCCCGAGACCCGCTGCGCTATCGGGCGCTGATGCCGCTGGCCGTGCTCGAGAAGGCGGCCTTCGCCGTGCCGACGTTCGTGCTCTTCGCCGCCGGGCGGGTGGCGGCCGCGACCACCGCCGTCGCCGGCATCGACGCCCTTCTCGGCGTGCTCTTCTTCGCGGCGTGGCGGGCGACACGGCCCACGGCCACGACGGCATCGTGACCGCGACCGCGCTGGTCACGCCGCGCGCGCGGCTGCGCCCGTTGGGCCCCGGCGATCTCGAGGCCGTGCACGCGCTGTGGACCGATCCCGACGTGCGCCGCTATCTATGGGACGACGAGGTCGTCACGCGCGAGCGTGCCCTCGACGCCCTGACCGACAGCGACGCCGGTTTCGCCAGCCGCGGCTACGGGCTCTGGGGCATCGCGGTCGGTGCCGACGACACGCTGGCCGGCTTCTGCGGGGCGCGGCCGTCGGAGACCGGGGCGCCCGAGCTGCTCTACGGCTTGCGGCGCCGGTGGTGGGGGCGGGGGCTGGCGACCGAGTGCGCCGAGGCCGTCCTCCAGCATCTCTTCGAGCGCGTGGAATGCGCCGAGGTCGTCGCGCTCACCGACCCGCCGAACACCGCGTCGGTTCGGGTGATGGAACGGCTCGGCATGACCTTCGAGCGCCGCGGCGACGTGCACGGGCTCGATACGCTGTTCTATCGGCTGCGCGCCGACACCTGGCGGGCCCGCCGCGCGTCTGCCGCCGACGGCGAGGCGGCCGGGGCTCCACAGCCGCCCGCAGCTTCGATGCGGCTGGCCGGCGCGACCATCCGGCCCGCCGCGCCGGCCGACGCCGAGGCGCTGTGGGCGATCCTTCATCCCGTGATCGCCGCCGGCGAGACCTACGCGTGGCCGCGCGATCTGTCGCGCGAGGCGGCGCTGGCCCTCTGGCATCCGCCCGGCGGGCACACCGTGGTGGCTGAGCTCGACGGCCGGATCGCCGGCACCTACGTGCTCAAGGCCAACCAGGGCGGTCCCGGCGCCCACGTCGCCAACTGCGGCTACATGGTGGCGGCCTGGGCGCGCGGCCGCGGCCTGGCCGAAGCGCTGTGCCGGCACTCGCTCGATCTGGCCCGTTCCCTCGGCTTCCGGGCCATGCAGTTCAACTCGGTGGTCAGCACCAACGACGCCGCCATCCGCGTCTGGCAGCGCTGCGGCTTCACCATCGTCGGCACCGTGCCGGAGGCGTTCGACCATCCGGTGCACGGCCTGGTCGCCATCCACGTGATGCACCGCCGGCTCTGACCGCACGCGGCGTCGCGTGGGACAATCGGCCAGCCACGTGCCCGAGTCCCCCGTCATCCACGTCGAGGCGCTGCGCAAGACCTACGGCCGCACCGTGGCGGTGGACGGCGTCGGCTTCGCCGTCCAGCCCGGTGAGATCTTCGGCCTCATCGGCCCCAACGGCGCCGGCAAGACCACCACCCTGGAGTGCGTGGAGGGCCTGCGGCGGCCCGACGGCGGCCACATCCGGGTACTCGGCCTCGACCCGGCGCGCGACGGGCGGGCGCTGCAGCAGCGCATCGGCGTCCAGCTGCAGGAAGCGCAGCTGCAGAAGCGCATCACCGTGCGCGAGGCGGTCGGCTTGTGGATCGCCCTCTATCGCAGCGCCGTGGACGGCGACCGGCTGATCGACCAGCTCGGTTTGTCCGAGAAGCGCGACGCCTGGTTCATGACCCTTTCGGGCGGGCAGAAGCAGCGCCTGCTCATCGCCCTGGCGCTCGCCAACGAGCCGGAGGTGGTGTTCCTCGACGAGCTGACGACCGGACTGGACCCGCAGGCCCGGCGGGCGATCTGGGAGCTGGTCCGCGCCGTGCGCGCCCGCGGCGCCACCGTCGTCCTGACCACGCACCTGATGGAGGAGGCCGAGCGGCTCTGCGATCGGGTGGCGATCGTCGATCACGGCCGCGTCGTCGACCTGGGGACGCCGGCCGCGCTGGTCGGCCGCCACTGCCCGGAGACGACGCTGGTCGTCGCCGTGGACGACGCAGCAGCCGCGGCGCGGTTCGCGGCGCTCGCCGAGGTCGAGTCGGTGCAGGCGGCCGACGACGGCGCCTGCACCATCCGCGGCCGATCGGCCGCGGTCGTCGCCGCCGTCATCGCCTGCATCGCCGAGCACCGGATGCCGGTGCGCCGCTTCCAGACCCAGGTGCCGACCCTCGAGGACGTGTTCCTCCACCTGACCGGACACGCCATCCGCGACTGACGCCTGTCATCATGCTGCGCGGCCTGCTGCACCTCACCTGGCTCGAGATCAAGATCTTCGTCCGCGAGCCGCTCGGCGTCGTCGGCACGGTGGGCATGCCGGTGCTGCTGTTCGTCCTCGTCGGCCGGTTCTTCGCCAGGGCGCCGCGCCGCGGCGGGCCGGGCCTGCCGGCGGGACTGGCCGGCGACCTGCCGATCTTCGCGTCGCTGTTCGTCGCCATCGGCGCGGTGCTGTCGCTGGTGGCGATCATGGCCATCTACCGCGAGAGCGGCATCCTGAAGCGGCTGCGGGCTACGCCGCTCAGGCCGCACACCATCCTCGCCGCGCACGTGCTGACCAAGCTGGTGTTCTCGGCGATCACCGTCGGCCTGATGCTGCTGGCCGGCCGCGCCTACTTCGCGGCCGGCATGGCGGCGTCGTGGCTGTCCTTCGGCGTGGCGGTGCTGTTCACCACGCTCAGCGTCTCGGCGGTGGGCTTCGTGATCGCCAGCCTGGTGCCGACGGCGCGCTTCGCGCAGCCGCTCGGCGCCTTGGTGCTCTACCCGATGCTGGGGCTGTCGGGGCTGTTCGTGCCCCTCGACGCGCTGCCGCCGACGCTGGCGGCGCTGGGACGGCTGCTGCCGCTCACCTACGCGGTGTCGCTGCTGCGCGGCATCTGGATGGGCGAGGGCTGGCTGGCGCACGGCGGCGACGTCGCGGCGCTGGTCCTGACGTTCGTGGTGGCCACGGCACTGTCGTCGCGACTCTTCCGCTGGGAGTGACGACGCGAAGGCCGTGGCGGGACCTCCGCCTCATCCCCGGGCCCGTGGCGAACGCGTCGCCGGGTCGCGGGAGACCGCCGCCTCGACGATCGTGGCCATGAGGTCCAGCCGGTCCGATCGCCCGCCCGCCGCACCCGAGAGGGCCCGCCAGACGGTGAAGTCGACCAGCGCGGTGACGATCCGGACCGGCGTCGACTGCCGGTCGTCGTCCAGCGCCTCGGCCACCAGCGCGATGACGCCGTCGCGGACCTCGTCGAGGAAGCGGGCCAACCTTGTGATCCGGTCCTGATCCCTGAAGGCGCTCCACAGCGGGCCCTGGGCCCTGGCGTAGAAGGCGTCGAGTTCGGCGACCAGGCGCCGAATCCGCTCCCGACGCGTCGCGAGCCCGTCGAACATCGCGACGGCGTCACGGGGTGTCGGCGGCGCGATCCGCGCCCAGAACCGCTCGCCGCAGGCCTCGACGAGCGCGTCGGTCGTCGGAAAGTGTCGATAGACCGTGGCGGCCCCGACGCCTGCCCGCGCCGCCACGTCCGCATAGGAGGTGGTGGCCACCCCCTGCTCGACATGCAGTGCCATCGTCGCGCGCACGATCCGCTCGCGGGTCTCGTGCTCGGCCTCGGCACGTCTGGCCTTCCGGTAGGGGCGGGTCATGGTGACATATTGACGAGAACAATATTTCGTGAAATAGTCTGTCTCGCCAATGTAGACGATCCCGCCGTTGGCGTAAAGAGGGAGACGGACATGACCGCACAACAGACCATTCCGGCGGCACCGGCCGGTGCCGCGGCAGGGCACCCCCGGCGATTTCTGACCTTCACCGCCCGCATCCTTGGCAACGGCCGCGACAGCGGCGGCCTCCACGCCGTCGAGCTGCAGCTGCCGCCGGGCGAGCGTTCACCCTGGCACGTGCATCACGACGAAGACGAGTGGTTCTATGTGATCGAGGGCCAGGCCGAGGTCCTCGTCGGCGATGCGCGTACCCGGCTCGGCGGTGGGGACTTCGCCTTCGGTCCGCGCGACGTGCCGCACGGCTTCCGCATCACCAGCGCGACGCCGGCGCGTCTCCTGCTCCTCACGGTCGGCGGCCGATTCTCGGAGTTCATCGCCGAGAACAGCGTGCCCATCGTGGCCGGTGCGGCGCCGGACGGCGACCCCGACCTGGCGGCGCTGGCGGCGTCGGCCCGGCGCTACGGGCAGGAAATCCTCGGTCCGCTGCCGGACTGACCGCGGCCCGTGCGCGCGCCGCGCCGACCGTGACCTCGGCCGACAGCCCTCGGCCGGGGTCAGCGCCGGAACCGGAACGACAGGCCGACGCCGCCGGCCCAGTCGGGGGCGACCTCGTTCAGCCCGCGCCCGACCCACGCATCGGCCTGCCAGTCGGCGCCGAACGTCCGCTGCACGCCGGCGTTGGCGAACCAGGTCGCCGCGTCGGTGTCGCGGTCCTCGTGGCGGGCGACCGCTTCCCAGAACGCGCTCCACGCCCCGCCGAGCCCGTGGCCCAGGACCAGGCTGGTCTCCAACGTGCGCAGCCGTTCGCGCCGGGACGGCCCGGGCACGGTCGGGTTGGCCCAGTTGAAGGTGCCGCCGAGGCTCACCGACCCGCCCACCGTCCGCGCCCACACCAGGCGGACGAATGGGTCCGCAGTCCCGGTGGACGCCGTGCCACCGGTGGGGACGCTGCTCCCCGCGATCACCGCCACGTCGGCACCGAGGCCGTCCTCGGCCGCCACCTGGTACTCGAGCGCCACCTGGGTGTCGGAGGCCGACGACGTGGCGGTGCTCCCGGGCCGCCCATCGCGCTCGCGGATCCAGCCGGCCATGCCGAGGCGCAGCTCGAGGCGCCGCGTGAGCCCCAGGCGCACCAGGGCGTCGGGGAGGGTGAGGCTCGTCGCCGTGCGGTCGTCACTGCCGTCGCGGCCCAGGATGACGCCGGTTTCGACCTGCACGACCCGCGGGCCGACGACTCTGGGCGCGCTGGTGAAGCTGGGCCGATCGGTGTTGATGGCCGGGGCGGTCTGCGCGGCGGCGGACGCGGTCCCCAGGACGCCGGCAACCAGGCCGCCGACCAGACGGCGGCGTCTCACGGGGTGGACGGCGGCGTGGCCGGCACGAACGGCACTTCCACTTCGTGCGGTTCGCCCTGCAGGGCGTAGGCGACCTTCACGTAGGCGTCGCCGGTCACCGGCCGGCCGGCCGCGATCCACGACTCGCCGCTGTCGTCGATGGAGAGCGGCAGCACCTCGTCGGGCTCGCCCATCCGGGTGATGGTCAGGGTCACCCCGGTGGCCACCGACGCCGGCAGCTCGTTGCGAACCGCGTCGCTGAACCAGATGCGATGGCGCCCGTCGCGCGACAGCACCACTTCGTAGTGGATGTCGGCGTTCATCAGCACCATGCCGCCCTTGTGCGGCGAGTGGTCGCCGTGGGGGCCGACGACGTTCTCGTGTTCGGCGTCGGCCGCCGGCGGCGGGGCGGCCGGTGCCGCCGGACCTGGTGCCGCCGGTTCCGTGCGGCACGCCACCGCGGCGACCAGCGCCGCTGTCAACCACAGGGCCCGGCGCATCAGGGCAGCTGCCGGTAGATGGTGGCCACGTTGTCCTTGGCGCGGGTCATCACGTAGCTCTTGAACCGGTCGGGCAGGGTCAGCTCGGCGGCGGCCTGGTCGGCGGTCTTGCCGGACTGCTTCGCCGCCTGCGTCGCGGCGAGGAAGGCGCGGGTGAAGTCGCCGAACTCGACCAGGTCCTGCCAGGTCATCACCGTGCTGTGCCCGGGGATGATCGTGTCGACGCCCTTCACTCCGGCGACGAGCCGGGCGATCGTGTCGGGATAGGCCACCCCGCTGCCGCCGTTGTTCACGTCGAGGAGCGGCGCGGCCTTGGCGGCAAAGGCGTCGCCCGAGTGCATGGTGCGCAGCGCGCGGAACACCACGAAGGTGTCGCCGTTGGTGTGGGCGGCGCCGAAATGGTAGAGGTCGATGGCGTCGGTGCCCGAGAGGACGGTCATCCGGTCGGTATAGGTGCGATCGGGGAAGGCGTGCTTCTTCGCGGCGTCGGCGAAGGCCGGCATCTTCGCCATGCTGGTCGAGACGTTGGCGTGGGCGACGATCTCGACGCTGGCCGGGAAGTAGTCGTTGCTGCCGACGTGGTCGCCGTGGGTGTGGGTGTTGATGATGTGGGTGACCGGCTTGTCGGTCACCGACTTCACCTTGTCCATGATCGCCGGCCCCCAGTTGGCCAGCTTGGTGTCCACCAGGACGACGCCGCCGGCGGCGATGAAGACGGCGGTGTTGCCGCCGCCGCCGGTCACCATGTAGAGGGTGTCCTTGACCTTCTCGATGCCGGCGACGTTGGGCCCGCCGGCCGGCTGCTCGGCCACCACGGCACGCCCGGCCAGCGCCAGCACCCCCACCACGACGACGGCCGACAGCACTCCCGTGCGCCTCATGCTCCAACCCCCGGGAAGAACACGCGTTGGACGAACCAGTACGCGCCGGCGAGCGCGACGCCTACAGAGCCTACCATCGCCAGTCGCGTGCCGGCGAGGGGCGAACGGCGGCGGATGAGCGCCAGCAGCGCCGCCACCGGCAGCACGAAGGCCAGCTGGCCCACCTCGACGCCGAGGTTGAACCCGGCGAGCGACCAGCCCAGCGCTTCGCGCGGCAGCCCGAACTCGGCCAGCACCGACGCGAAGCCGAAGCCGTGGACCAGGCCGAAGAGCGCCGCCATCCACGGCCGCAGATCGCGGCTGGTGGCGGCGCCGTCGCCGACCAGCAGGTTGTCCACCCCGACCAGCACGATGCTGAGCGCGATGAGCGGCTCGACGACGGCCGCCGGCGGCGTGTAGACGCCCAGCGCCGCCAGCGACAACGTCACGGTGTGGCCGACGGTGAACGCCGAGACGATGAGCGCCAGCCGGGCCAGGCTGCCGCCGAGCAGCAGCAGCCCGACCAGGAAGAGCAGGTGGTCGGGGCCGATGGCGATGTGATACGCCCCGGCCGGCAGGAACGTGGCGAGCACGGCGCCGACGCCCTGCCAGCTGCCGGCGTAGTAGGTGAGCGCGGTGTGGCGCCAGTCGAGGATGGCCTGGTGGCGCAGGGTGTCGCCGTCGTAGACGTTCACGAACGTCTGGTGGGTCTGATCGTAGGGGAAGATCGTCGTCTCGAGGTCGACGCGGCCGGTGGTCGCCGGGCCGTCGGTGCGCAGCGCGAAGCGGAGGCCCTGCCGGTCCGGCACCGGCTCGACGTCGGTGAGCGTCACCGTCACGTCGCGGCCGTCGACGCGCAGGCGGAGCCGGCCGGCCAGGATCGCCGCCAGCGCCGGCCCGTGCCGCCGCGCCACCGTCTGGTCGAGCAGGGCGTCGGCGTCGGGAATCTTCAGCTCGAAGGCGGCGTCGAGGTCGTGGACGACCAGGCTGCCTTCGAGCGGGCCGGCGCCGAGGCGCAGGTCCAGGTAGCTGAAGGGGGCCGGATGGGCGTCGGCAGTGGACAGCGGCCCTAAGGCCATCCATACCAGCAGCGCAGCGGATCGGCGTCGCACGACGGGCATCGAGTGTACATGGCCGACCGCCCGGGCCGCGGCCCGCCCGTCGGTCAGGTCAGCGCCGCTCGATGGCCGCCACCGTGCACTGGCCGGCCCCGAGGTTGAAGCCGCGGGTGAACAGGCTGGCGCGCACCGGGCCCTCCGGGTGGTCGCCGTCCATCATCGCGGGACCGCCCATCAGGTACATCGCCAGCTGCCCCTCGGTCATCGGCGTGGCCGTTTCGAGGACCTGGCGCGCCTGCGAGGGGCCGGCCGCGGCGCGCAGCACCGCGCCGACCGCCGCCCCCGAGAAGCAGTCGGCGATCACTTCCCGCTTGTATTTCTCGAGCTTGGTGATGTCGAGCTGCACGTCGACGGCGTGGCCGAGTTCGTGGCCCACCACCGCGATGGCGGCGAAGGTGCCGGGGGTGCCGTCGACGGCGCGCACGGCCCGCACCAGCCGGGAGAGGAAGACGATGTCGTAGTGGATGGCGTTGGCAGCCACGCAGTAGATGGCGTTGTCGAGCACCTCGCCGCAGCCGGGCCGGCTCGGCGCCACCTCGGGGAAGCCGTCGCCGCTCCAGCCGTAGTAGCCGATGCGGGGCACCGCGAACGTGCGTCCGGCGGCCGCGAACCGCTCCTGCCACACGCCGGCCAGCGCCGGCGCCGCCTCGATCGTGGCGGCCAGGGTCGCCCGCACGTCGGCGTCGGTCACGCCGCGGTCGGCCATCCGCTGCAGCTCGACGCACCGCGGCTTCTCCAGCAGGGAGGCGCGCAGGCAGGCCTTGGCGGCGTCGACTTCCCGTTGGAAGGACCTGGGCGGCACGAGCCAGCCGTCGCGGGTGAGCTGCGACCAATCGACGTCGGGCCGCGGTGGGCGGGTTGGACTGCCGGCCGCCTTCGCCATGTCCTGGGCGATGCTCGATGGCGGCACGGGCGCGGGTGCCGGCGTGGGCGCCGGCTCGGGCGCCGGCGCGCGGTCGCAGCCGGCCAGCGCCAGCGTGGCGGCCACGCACCACGCGACTCCGAGTCCCGCCCGCCCGTCCGGCCGCATGCGCGCATTGTAGGCGTGTTCGGGGACGCCGCGGCGGGTAGGATGAGCGGCGGAGGACGGCGATGACGCACGCCCCGACGCTCGCCTGGGTCACCGCGACGACGATCGTACTCGCCGTGCTGGCGGCGGCCGCCGGCGCCGCCCAGCCCGCCCGTCCGGCCGGGCCGACCCGGATCGCCATCGCGGCCGGCACCGTCACCGACGAGCAGTCGCGTCTGGGGCTGGTCGGCACCTGGGAGCCCGACGCCGACCTCGGCACGCCGCCCGGTGCCAATCAGGCCACCTACTTCGAGGACGGCCTGTACTTCACGCCGATCCGGAACATCACGCTCGTCGGCCTGTGGCAGGCCACCGCCCGCACCCTGACGCTCACGCCGCTCGAGATCCGCAACCTGGCGTCGGCGGCGCCGGTACCCGAGATGAAAGAGGTGTTTGCGCAGATCGCCTGGGACCGGCCCGGCACGTCGGCGCTGACCTGGCGCGACCCCGATCGCTACCAGGAGTCCGGTTCGCAATTCGGCCGGCGCCGGGTGGCGCCGGCGCGCGACCTCGGGGCCCTGCATCTTGCCGCCCTGACCGACCTGGTGATCGGCAGCTGGGCCGACGGCGCCGATCGTCAGGTCGGCTTCCGGCCGGATGGCGTCTACGAGGAGTGGGTGATGGGCCGCGACGACCGGCTCACCATCGGCCGCGGCCGCTACCAGTTCGATCGCGCGACCGGCGGGCTGCAGGTGACGATCGAGGGCGTCGAGTCGAAGGGGCCGCCGCCGGCGCTGCCCGGCCCCACCATGGGGGCTCGCGCCGCGGTCTCCCTGCGCGTCGTCAGTCGCGGCGCGCTGGTGATCGGCGGCGTCACCTGGGCCCGTCAGCTCCGCCTCGAACGCGGTGCCGGCGGCGTGATCCGGTAGCCGCGCGCGATGATCGCGCGCAGCGTCTCCATCGCCGTGGCGCGATCGAAGGCGCGTTCGCTCTCGGACAGCTCGTCGTAGGGCACCAGACCGGGATGGCGCCGCGCCGCGTCGTCGCGGACGGGGCCCCAGGTCCAGCCGAGACGCAGCCGCTCGGCGGCCCACACGTCGTGGACGTGGCGGGCGAGGGTCTCGGTCAGGGCGACGAGGTCGTCGTCGAGGGCCACCGCGGAGGTGTCGATCGGTCGAGGCTGGTAGGTCATGCGCGCAAGGGCGGATCGGCCGACTGGCGGCCGGCGGCATGGCGCCGGATGCCCAGGCCGACGCGGGCCAGGAACTGCGGGATGTGCGCCACGGTGTTGCGGTCGATGTCCTTGATCTCGGCGGCCAGGTCCGCCCACTCCTTGAGATTCGGGCTGCGCAGCCGGCTGACGTCCTTCACGGTGTCGTAGGTCCAGTGCGCATCGCGCCGCTCCTTCAGCCAGCGGGCGTGTTCGTGCCGGGCCAGCTGCTCGATCTCGGCGGCGGTGAACTCGAAGGCCGGCGTGTCCCACTCGGACTGCGGCACGATCCGGCAGCCGACGGCGGCGATCTTCGCGGCGATGTCATCGGCCTGCCGCCGGTTCGAGTCGCGCAGCGGCTCGGGCAGCATCGCCCAGGGCTGCATCGACGGGTTCGACGCCACGGTCTGTCCCGCCGCGGCCTGGGCGCGCCGGTACTCGCCGTGGATGGCGCGGGCCAACAGCTCGTGCGTGCCGCCGAACACCGCATCCACGGAGCAGCCGCGCTCGAGCATGCCGACGATGGACAGCCGGCCACCGGCGGCGGCGTCGTCGCCGGCGAGCAGGTCGAGTCCGTGCTCTCGGGTCGCGGCCACGGCGATCGGAAAGGTGTCGTCCAACGTGGCCTGCAGGACACCGAGCGCCCAGGCGAGCAGTCGGGTGTCGTCGAGGCCCGAGAGGCATATCGCCGAGACCGTCGGCTGCCCGAGCAGCAGGTGCGTGAGTCGCGGGCCCGCACCGGCCGGCCCCGCATCGAATTCGCAGGCGATGACGTCGCACCCGTCGCGCAGTCGGGGATGCGCGGCGTGGAGCGCCGTCACGCACGATGCCGCGTCGCCCGTCGCCACGGTGAGGCGCAGCCGGTGCCGGCTGCCGAGGACGCGCCACGCCAGCGCCGCGTGGACGAGGACGCGCTCGGCCACCGGCCCGCCACCCGCCACGACCAGGTGGGGCGCCGGATGGTCGGTCGCGGGCAGCACCTCGGCGACGACGGCACGGGCCGTGATGTCGACGGCGCTGAAGAACTGCAGGCGGCTGGCCCCGTCCCGCCCGGCGGCCAGTTCCCGCGGCCGCAGCCGCTCCCACAAGGCCGGGGTCATCACGTGGGCATGGCAGCTGAGCACGCGCCCGCCACCCGTGGCCGCCGCCGCCGCACGCGCCACGACCTCGGCGTTGACGTGGTCGTCGCCGCACAGCGCGATGAGATGCCGCGCGCGCGCCAGACCGGCGCGGCGCAGGTCGGCGGGGTCGGTGGCGTCGCCGCCGATGACCGCGCCCACCGACTGCGCGGCGAAGGCGGCGCGGCGCCGCTCGTCGACCTCCAGCATCACCACGCGCCACCCCGCATCGCGCAGGCCGCGCGCCACGGCCATGCCCTGCGGGCCGAGCCCGCAGACGATCACGTGCTCACGTGCGAACCGCGCCATCAGCCGCTGGACCTGTCCGGCGAACAGGGCCAGCAAGGCCCGCACGGCCGCGTAGCTGGCCAGCGCCGGGGCGATGAACCGCGCCGCGTCGAGCCCGAGGCCGACGCGCGGCCCCAGGAACTGCCCGCCGGACTGCCACAGGAACAGCTGGAGCGTCAGGTAGGCGGCATCGGACCGCGTCGGCGGCGGCGTGCACGTGCCCGACATCGCCCCCGGGAGGGCGGGGTCGCAGTAGGCCCGGATCCCGCGATAGCCGAGCACGGCGACGGCCAGGATGCCCGCGACGATGACCCACCAGTCGATCGACGTCGCGATACGCCAGGCGCGGGTGGTGAGTGGCAGCCGCGGCACGGCGTGCATGGCGACAGACTACGTCAGGACGCCGCCCCGTGCAGCCGCCGCGCGCGTACAATCGGGGCACTTCGCCGCCGCCCTCCCGGCCATGGCCCACGACGTCTTCATCAGCCACTCGTCGAAGGACAAGCCGACCGCCGACGCCGTCTGCGCCCGGCTCGAGGGCCGCGGCCTGCGCTGCTGGATCGCGCCGCGAGACGTGCCGCCAGGGGTCAACTACGGCGCGGCGATCATCGACGCCATCCGCGGCAGCCGGGTCATGGTGCTGGTGTTGTCGGCCCACGCCAACGCCTCGCGCCACATCCCCAACGAGATCGAGCGGGCGGTCAGCCACGGGGTCACGGTGCTGCCGTTCCGCATCGAGGACGTCCGGCCGGCCAAGTCGCTCGACTTCTTCATCGGCTCGGTGCACTGGCTCGACGCCATGACGCCGCCGCTCGACCGCCACCTCGACGAACTCGCCGACTCGGTGAGCCGGCTGCTCGCCGTCGAACCCGACCCTCCCGCGCCGGTGCCGCCGGTGCCGCCGGTGCCACTGCTGTCGCCGTCATCCCCGCGTTCCGACGTCGTCCGGCTGGCGGCGGTGGCGATGGCGGCCGCCGTGCTCGCCGTCCTCGTCTGGGTGGCGGTTCGGGCGGGGCCGGCTCCCGAGGGCGAACGCGCCGGACCCGCGCTGCCGACGGCCGCGCTGATCGGCTGCTGGCGCTACGCCAACGACGCCACCGTCGAAGTGCGCGAGGACGGCACCGCCCGCGTCGGCCCGTTCGACGGCCAGTGGCGGGGCAGCGGACGGCGCTTCACCCTGATCTGGCCCGAGCCGGTGGACACTTTGACGCTGTCGGGCGACGGGCGGCGGCTCACCGGCGGCAACCAGTACGGCGTCAGCGTCACCGCGTCGCGGGTGGGCGGCGCGCCGGGCCTGTCGGGCTCGTGGCTGTGGGGCGGCGTCGTCCCCGTGGACCTCACCGCCGACGGTGTGGCCCGGCTCGGCCCGCTGACCGGCCGGTGGACCGTCGCCGACGGCGGACGCCGCGTCTACCGCGTGACCTGGCCGAAGATCGAGGAACAGGTCACGCTGTCGGACGACCTCGGCCGTCTGACCGGCGTCAATCAGTACGGCGTCGCCGTGTCGGGCACACGCCTCCCACGCTGCTGATCCGGCGGTCGGCCGGGACCGCGTAGTAGCATTCGGCCCAGGAGCTCGCGATGCCGCGTCCCGTCCGCCTGCTGTCCGTGGTGCTGTCGTGCCTGCTCGTCGCCGGCGCGGCATCGGCCCAAGCCCCCGACCCCGACCTGGTCGCCCGCGCCCGGGCCATCCACGAGCGCGTCATCACGCTCGACACCCACGACGACATCGACCCGCGCGACTTCACCAAGCAGCGCAACTACACCCAGCGGCTCGACACCCAGGTCAACCTGCCCAAGATGGAGGAGGGCGGCCTCGACGTCGCCTTCTTCATCGTCTACGTCGGCCAGGGTCCGCAGACCCAGGAGGGCTACGACAAGGCCTACGCCCAGGCGGTGGAGAAGTTCGACGCCGTCCACCGGCTCACCCGCGAGATCGCGCCCGACCGCATCGGCCTGGCCCTGACCGCCGCCGACGTGCGGCGGATTGCCGCCAGCGGCCGCAAGGTGGCGGTGATCGGCATCGAGAACGCCTACCCGGTCGGCACCGACCTGACCCGCATCAAGGAGTTCCACGACCGTGGCGGCCGCTACATGTCGCTGGCCCACAACGGCCACAGCCAGTTCGCCGACTCCAACACCGGCGAACGCGACGGGACATGGCAGCACAACGGGCTGAGTGCGCTCGGCCGGCAGGCCATCGCCGAGATGAACCGCTGGGGGCTGATGGTCGACGTCTCGCATCCCTCGAAGGCGGCCAACCTGCAGGCCATCGCCCTGTCGAAGGCGCCGGTCATCGCCTCGCACTCCGCGGCGCGGGCGCTGGCCGACCACAGCCGCAACCTCGACGACGAGCAGCTGCAGGCGATCAGGAAGAACGGCGGTGTGGTGCAGACCGTGGCCTTCGACAGTTACGTGAAGATCAAGCCGCCCGACTCGCCCGAACGGGCCGCCGCGCTGGCCAAGGCGAGGGCCGGGGTGCCGCCGGGTGGATTCGGCGCCATGACCGATGCCCAGCGCACGGCGTTGCGGGCCCGGGTGGCCGCGGTGGACCGGCAGTTTCCGCCGCCGCCACGGGCCACCGTCGCCGACTTCGTGAACCATGTCGACTATCTGGTGAAGACGATCGGCCTCGACCACGTCGGCATCTCGTCGGACTTCGACGGTGGTGGCGGCGTGGCCGGCTGGAACGGCGCCGAGGAGACCTTCAACGTCACGCTGGAGCTGGTCAGGCGCGGCTACACCGAAGAGCAGATCGGCAGACTGTGGAGCGGCAACCTGCTCCGCGTAATGGCCGAGGTCGAACGCGTCGCCCGGGAGATCCAGGCCGGCGGCCGCTGAGGCGGCACCGGCCCTCCGTCGAGCCCGTCGATGCCGCAGCCGCCCGCGCCCGCCCCCGCCCCCGGTCCGCGTCCGCCCGTCGAGACGCCCGAGCAGCCGCCGGCCAAGCCGTGGCGCACCGAGGGGCTGCCCAAGGCGCCGCCGCCGGCCAAGGGGCCGCGCTGGACCACGCTGCTCCTGGCGGCGCTCGGCTACGCGATCGTCTTCGCGGTGCTCACCGTGCAGGACCGGCTGCAGGCCCCGGAGGCGGTGCCCTACACCGAGTTCAAGCAGCAGGTGGGCGGCAAGAACGTCGGTGAGGTGTTCGCGCGCGGCGACTCGATTCAGGGCGAGCTGCGCAAGCCGGCGCCGGTGCCGGGCGAATCCGGCACCACCTACACCCGCTTCACCACCGAGCGGCCGACCTTCGCCAGCGACGACCTGCTCGGCGAGCTGTCCGACGGCGGAGCGGCGGTGCGGGCCACGCCGCTCACCCAGGAGCGCGGCGTCCTCACCAACCTGGTGATCTCGATGGCGCCGTTCCTGCTGCTCATCGGCTTCTACGTCTGGATGTTCCGCCGCCAGCAGAGCCTGATGGGCGGCGGGCTGCTCGGCGGCCAGGCCCGCAAGCCCGTCGACCGCGAGACCATCCGGGTGACCTTCGACGACGTCGCCGGCATCGACGAGGTCGAGGACGAGATCAACGAGATCGTCGACTTCCTGAAGGATCCCGGCAAGTACCGCCGGCTCGGCGCCCGCGCTCCCAAGGGCGTGCTGCTCGCCGGCGCCCCCGGCACCGGCAAGACGCTGCTGGCGCGGGCCACCGCCGGCGAGGCCAACGTGCCGTTCTTCAGCGCCAGCGCCTCGGAGTTCATCGAGATGATCGTCGGCGTCGGCGCCAGCCGCGTCCGCGAGCTGTTCACCGAGGCCCGGAAGGTGGCGCCGGCGATCGTCTTCATCGACGAGATCGACACCATCGGTCGGGCCCGGGGCGGCGCCCGTGCAGTGGGCGGCCACGACGAGCGCGAGCAGACGCTCAACCAGATCCTCACCGAGATGGACGGCTTCTCGGGGCATGAGGGCGTCGTCGTGCTGGCGGCGACCAACCGCGCCGACGTGCTCGATCCGGCGCTGCTGCGGCCGGGGCGGTTCGACCGGACGATCATCGTCCACGCCCCCGATCTCAAGGGCCGGCTGGCCATCCTCGAGGTGCACACCCGCAAGGTGCCGCTCGGCCCGGACGTCGACCTGGCGGGGGTCGCGGCGGCGACGCCGGGGATGACCGGCGCCGACCTCGCCAATCTCGTCAACGAGGCGGCGCTGCTGGCGGCGCGGCGGGCTCAGGACGTGGTCACCCAGCGCGACCTGACCGATGCCCTGGAGAAGGTCCAGCTCGGCGCCGCGCGCAGCCTCGTGCTCTCCGACGACGAGCGCCGCCGCACCGCCTACCACGAAGCCGGCCACGCCCTGCTCGGCATGCTGCAGCCGGGCGCCGATCCCGTGCGCAAGGTGTCGATCGTGCCCCGCGGTCGCGCCCTCGGCGTGACGCTGTCGACGCCGGACACCGACCGCTACGGCTACGACGCCACCTACCTGCGGGGCCGGATCGTCGGTGCCCTGGGCGGCATGGCCGCCGAGCAGGAAGTGTTCGGGGTGATCACCAGCGGCGCCGAGAGCGATCTCGAGCTGGTGACGCGGATCGCCCGGTCGATGGTCGGGCGGTGGGGCATGTCCGAGCGGATCGGACCGCTCTCGGTGCTGCCGTCCGAGGGCGACCCGCGCATGGCCGGCGTCTCCGAGGCGCTGCTGAACGCCGTCGACGAGGAGGTCCGGCGCATCACCGAGGAGTGCTACGCCGAGGCGCGGCGGTTGCTGGTGGAGCACCGCGACAAGCTCGACGCCATCGTCCGTGAGCTGCTCGCCCGCGAGAGCCTGGACGAGCCGGAGATCTACGCCGCCGCCGGGCTGCCGCGTCGAGCGGCAGTCCCGGCCTGACGGCGTCCGTCCTCTAGAAGTCGAACTTCACGCCGAAGCGCATGATCGACGGGCCGACGATGCTGATCGGCCGTTCGAACGCCGAGCCGCTGTTCCAGGTGATGTTCTGGGCGGCGTCGGTGTTGGTCAGGTTGTAGGCGTCCACGAACAGGCCGATGCGGCGGCTCGACTGGAAGTTGATGAACTTCTCCAGCCGCACGTCGAGGAGCGTGATGTTGTCCATCCGCCGCGTGCCGAGCGGCTCGGTGAGGATGCGCTGGGTGCCGTAGTTGATGCCGCTGGCGGCACCGGCCAGGAAGGTGCGGCCGTAGGGCTGGCCCTGCTGGAAGCGCAGCGCCGGCGTGATCCGCACGCCCCACGGCGCCTCGATGCTGCCGTTGATCTTGGCGGTCCACATCGTGAAGTGGAACTGGCCGCCGTCGGTGTTGATGAAGTCGTTCATCGTCGACGGGGTGGTGACCGAGCGCAGGTTCTGACCGAAGTAGGCGGTGTCGTGATCGCGGTTCCAGCGCTTGGCGAAGGCCGCCGACAGCGACCACCGGCCCGACTGGCGCTTGGTGGCCTGCACTTCGAGGGTGTGGTACTGGCCCTTGCCCGGCAGGTTGGTGGTCAGGTTGCGGACCGGCAGGGCGAGGTTGGCCGGATCGAGGTTGAAGCCCGGGATGTCGGCGCCGTCGTCGCCGGTGCCGAGCGTGCCGTCGGGGCCCGGGTCGCGGATCCCGATCGGGACGTTGAACGCGTCGACCGGCCGGTTGGAGTTGGCGACGACGCGGAAGTTGTTGATCGAGCGGTAGACGTAGCCTCCCGACACCGCCAGGCCGGGCACGACTTCGTGCTCGATCCAGGCCGAGACCTCGTCGGTGCGGGTGTTCTTGAGGTCCGGATCGAGCGCCGTCGCCACGCCGCCGCGCTGGGCGATGATGACGCCTTCCTCGCCCGGCTGGTAGAGCAGATCGCCGTTGGTGTCGGCCCAGCGGTAGCGCGAGTACCAGTCGGCGAAGTTCGGGTTGGCGCCGGCGCTCAGGCTGCTCGCCCCCGGGTTCCAGTAGTAGAGGCCGTAGTTGGCTTTGATGACGGTCCGGCCCTGGCCGGTGATGTCGTAGATGAGGCCCAGGCGCGGCACCAGGTTGTTGAAGGTCTTCAGGTTGTCGACCGCCTCGTAGCGGATCTGGGTGGCGTTGAACGGGCCGACCGGCGGGCCCTCCTGCTCGGGCAGGAACGCCCGGTAGCGGTCGAAGCGGATGCCGGCGTTGACGGTGAGCCGCGAGTTGATCCGCCAGGTGTCCTGCAGGTAGAGGCCGGTGGTGAAGAGCCCCTGCTCGGAGAGCGACGGGGTCGCAAACAGGTAGACCTCCGATGCCCGGCCGTTGTTGAGGATGTGCAGCACGTCGCCGGGGACGTTGCCGACGCCGCCGCGGCCGCGCTCGTCGGTGAACGTCTCACGGAACCACTCGCCGCCGACCTTGAAGTTGTGCGAGCCGGCCCAGCCGCTGGTGAAGTAGGTCAGCGAGCCCGACACCTGGTTGCGTGACGGGGTGCGGAACCAGCCGTCGCGGTTGCCGCCGCTGACGACGCTGGTGCCGATGTCCTGGTAGGCGGTGTCCTCGGTGTAGCGCGAGTTCGGCCACACGTAGCGGAACTGGCCGCCGCGCACCTCGAAGAACGCGCTGTCACTGACCACCGACTCGTAGCCGGCCTTGTAGGTGTGGGCCCAGTAGTTCTGGTTCCAGGTCGAGTCGGCCGAGTTGTGGCGGGCCGCCGTCGCGCCGACGGCGAAGGTGTCGAGCCGGTTCGGCTGGCTCTTGTTGCCCCACATCGCGTAGGCGGTCAGCTTGTTGTTCTGCGACGCCGCGTAGGTCAGCTTGCCGGTGTAGTTGATGAGGCCGGTCTCGAACGGCTTCACCGGGAAGTTGGGCAGCCGGCCCTGGACGTTCTGCCGCCGCGCCGAGCCGTACCACCACAGCGTGTCCTTCTTCAGGTAGCCGCCGAGGTCGCCATTGAGGTCGTAGTAGCGGTAGATGCGGTTCAGGTCCGAGGGCACCAGCTCGCCGCAGTTGCTGCGCGGACACAGCTCCACGAAGCTGTCGTCGATGTTCTTGCGCTGGATCGACTCGTTCTGGTAGTCGGCGTAGAACTTGGCGTGATAGGTGTTGCCGCCCGACTTGGAGACGAAGTTGGACCACACGCCCGGCCACGGCATCTCGGCGGTATGGCCCTTGGTCTCGATGGCCACCTCGTCGATCGAGCCGTAGTCGTAGTAGAAGCCCGAGCCGCCGGTGCCCTCGGTGTTGACGATGCCTTCGACCATCGGGCGATGCTGGTCCTGCTTGGTGTCGTAGGCGGCATAGCCGGTCTGGGTGCCGGCGGCGCTGCCGCCGACGTCGATGCGCGTCATCACCATCGCCGGCGCGGCGGCGAGGACGGCCCAGAAGTCCCGGGCGTTGGGCAGCGCCGCCAGACGCTCCTGCGTGAAGTTCTCGGAGGTCGTCGTGGTGGAGACGTCGACGACCGGTGATTCGCCGCTGACCGTCACCGTCTCCTGCAGGCTGGCGACGGCCAGTTCGATGTTCACGGTGGCGGTGAACCCGAGGCCGACGTTGACGCCCTCGCGGTTGACGGTGCCGAAGCCGGGCAGCTCGTACACCAGTCGATAGGTGCCGGGGGCGACGCCCGGGAAGCGATAGTCGCCGTTCTCGTTGGTGACCGCGGTGCGGACGCCCTGCATGCTGGGGCTCGACGCGGTCACGGTGACGCCGGGCAGCACACCGCCCGACGTATCGGTCACCTTTCCGTTGATGGCGCCCGTGGTGCTGGACACCTGCGCAGAAACGGTCGTGCACGCGAACAACAACAACACGACCAGGCCGAGCACGCGCTTGCAGACCATGCCACCCTCCCCCTGCCCGCGAGGCCGTCGCAGGCCAGGATGTCGTCGTTCCGGGGGCGCTCCGCAGAACGACGGAACGCTGCGTCGGCCACCAGTGCGGGCCACGCGGGGTCTTTCTACGTCTGCAGGTGGCTGCGCACAATCCTGTCGAGCCGGACGACACACTACCGACTTCTCTGTAACGGGTCGGTCGCCGTTGGCGCGGGCGACGGCGGCGCGCGGCGCCAGCGACGGGGCCGACGACACCCGGTGGCGCAACCCCGCGATCCTGTAAGGGCCGCCGTCGGATTCCCGCGCAATCGCGGTGGCGAATCGACCAGGATTGGCGCCGCGCCGGCCGGATTGTCGCGGTGGATGGCGAACGATACAAATGCCCTCGGTGCACGGGGCTCGACCGTCGCCAACCTCACTTCGGGAGGATGCACACCATGCCGCGTCCTCCCGCTTTTTTTGCCCTCAGAACGACCACCCTCCGACCTGTGAGCCGTCGCGTCGTCCATCACGCCGGCGGCGCGGCCGGCGGGCGCCAGGCCCGCTCGCGACACCGCCGCGGCTGACGCACGCCGGGCGGGCCGTGCCGCTCCGCCGGTCGGCGTCCCTCCACTCAACCCCGGGCTCGAGGCCGCGGTCGCGGCACCTCGTCCAGCGACGCCTGCCGTCCCGGCTCCGGTTGTCGGGTCGGCCAAGACACCTGGGCGATCAGGTATGTGACGCCATGGAAATCCTGTAGTCGACGGTCGTGGCTGACAGGATTGCCCGCGCCTCACGGCCGAGATACAACTCCGCGCACTGCTGGGGCGGCTGCGCGTCGATGCGGCGCCCGCGCCCGGCCATCACCACAGACGCGATCGTGCCGGCGTCGCGCCGGCCCCGAGCAGACTCCGGGTCAGGAGTCGATCGCGGGAGGGCGTCGCCCATGGGGCGCTCTCCCGCCTTTTTTGATCCGGCCCGACCGTGCGACGGTATCATGCGCTGACCGCCATGACCCTCCCTGCGGCCATTCCCCGGTCGATTCGCGCCACGCTGGCCCTCGGCCTGCTGGTGACGCTGGCGCTCTGGCTCTACACCAGCTACACCATCGGCCGGCGGATCGACGACGTGGAGCGGCAGGCGGCGCAGGTGGCCGAGCGCTACCTGAAGGCCCAGGAACTGCTGGCCACCGTGCGGATCCAGGTGCTGGTCGCGTCGGTGCGGGTGCGCGACGCGTTGCTCAACCCGGCGCCGGATGCCCTGGTTGCCTACCGCCAGCAGGTCGCCGACAACTACGCCACGCTCGACGCCGCCCTGACCGACTACGTGCCGGTGCTCGGCTCCGACCCGGAGCACGTGGCCATCACCCGGCTGCGCCGCGCGGTCGAGGATTTCCGCGACACCGTCGCCACGGTGCTGGCCGGCGGCGGCGGCCAGTCGACCGCCGAGATCCGCGACCTGCTGAACAGCCACATCGTGCCCCGCCGCGAGTCGACCTTCCGCATCTCCGAGGAAGTGCAGGCGCTGAACCGCGCCGCCTACATGCAGCAGCAGGCCGAGCTCACGGCGATCCACCGCACCGCCGAGCGGCAGAGCCAGGGGCGGCTGGCGGTGGCGCTGGCGCTGAGCGCCGCGGTGCTGTTGCTGGTCGGATCCTACGCCGGGCGGCTCGAACGCGACCTGCGCGCCCAGCGCGACCGCGATGCCCGGCTGTCGAAGGAGCTGCAGGGGGCGCACGCCCGGCTGGTGCAGGCCCAGGAGGACGAACGCCGCATCATCGCCCGCGAACTGCACGACGAGGTCGGCCAGGTGCTGACCGCCGTACGCTTCGAACTCGGGCTCGCCCAGCGCGCCATCGCCGCCCGCGGGGTGTCGCCGTCGCCGCTGGTCGAGGCTCAGAACATCACCGCCGCGGCGATCAACACCGTGCGCGACCTCACGCAGTTGCTCCACCCCGCCGCGCTCGACGATCTCGGCCTGGTCCCGGCGGTGGACGCCATGCTGCGCGGCCTGGCCCGGCGCCACGAGATCAAGGTGGACCTGGTGCACAGCGGGCTCCCCGACCGGCTCGATCGGCCGAGCGAAGTCGCCGCCTACCGCATCGTCCAGGAAGCCCTGACCAACGTCGCCCGTCACGCCCGGGCCCACACCTGTCACGTGTCGCTGCACCGCAGCAACGGGTCGTTGACCATCGACGTCGTCGATGACGGCGTCGGCTTCGACGCCGCGACCGTCGGCGAGGCGCCGGTGCCGCACCTCGGGCTGCTCGGGATCCGCGAACGCGCCGCGCAGAGCGGCGGCGAGTTGTCCATCACCAGCCAGCCCGGGGCCGGCACCAGGCTGCACGTCGAGCTGCCGGTCCGGGTGGCTCCTGCCGAGTCGGTCGCCGATGCCTGAGCTGCGCCTGCTGATTGGGGACGACCACACCCTGGTGCGCCAGGGCCTGCGCAAGATCCTCGAGGGCCGCGATCAGTGGACCATCGTCGCCGAGGTCGGCGACGGCCGCGAGGCGGTGGCCCAGGCGATCGCCCTCAAGCCGGACGTCGCCGTGCTCGACGTCGGCATGCCGGTGCTCAACGGCATCGACGCCGCCCAGCAGATCGTCCGCAAGGTGCCGACGACGCGGGTGCTGATGCTGAGCATGCATTCCGACGAAGCCTACGTGACCCGGGCGCTGCAGGCCGGCGCCACCGGCTACCTGCTCAAGGACTCGGCCGACGAGGATCTCGTCAAGGGCATCGAGACGGTGGCCTCCGGGCATTCCTTCTTCAGCCCGGCGGTGGCCAAGCGCATCCTCGACGACTACGTCCGCCAGGTGGCCGGCTCGCCGGTGCCGGATCGCTACGCGTCGCTGTCGGACCGCGAGCGCGAAATCTTCCAGCTGGTGGCCGAGGGGCGCACCAATCGCGAGGTCGCCGAGCTGCTGGCGATCAGTGCCGCGACGGTGGAGACCCACCGCGCCCGCATCCTGCAGAAGCTCGGTATCCACAACACCGCCGAACTGGTGCTGTTCGCGGTGCGCCGCGGCATCGTCGCCTGACCGGGCCGTCGCGGGCGGTCAGCGACTGCTGCTGCCCGCGACCCGCAGGTCGATCGACGCCACGGTCGTGTCCCACGCGACGGTCAGCGTCGCGCCGCTGGCGGTGGCGTTGACAAAGCCGATGGTCAGCTGTTCGACGGCGTCGGGCACCGTGCGCAGTGTCATCGGCGCGCGCAGCACGTCGCGACTCTTGTCGTAGTTGTAGGCGCCGTAGAGCAGCACCTTGTCGTTGGGGTCGTATTTCGGCTGCCGCGGCTGGGTGTTGAGGACCAGCGTCCACCCGTTGGGGGCCAGGTCGGCGAACACGTTGTAGACGCCCGGCTGGATCGTGCCGCTGCCGATCTGGAGCGGCACCTGGGTGGTGAGCGTGGTCGTGTCGTTGGCGCCGAGGCGCCAGATCGCCGCGTCGGGGTTGACGCGCTTGCCGTAGTCGGCGCCGCTGCCGAAGATGCCGGTACGGCCGCGCAGCAGGGGCCGGCCGTAGCGCACGACCACCCATTTGCCGTCGCGGTAGCGTTCGCCGTCGGCGGTCTTCTCCCAGCGGCCGCCGAGCTGCACGTGGGCCTCGCCGCCCGGCGAGGGCGGCAGCTTCACCTCCGGCACGGCCTGCGCCGCGAGGGCTCCGGCCAGGGCGGTGACGAGGGCGACGGTCAGGGCAGTGGTGGTCGATCGCATGGCGTTCTCCTCGAACCTCTTGCGGGTCAAGCCGGCGGCACGGCCAGCACGACGGCATCCTTGTTCTTGAGCACTGCGCGGGCGGTGTGCCCGGGCTCGCCGCGGGCCCAGTCGCGAACCCCCATCACGACGACGCCGGCGTGCGCGGTGTGCGCCGCCTGGTCGATCGCCTCGGGCACGTCGCCGCGCTTGACCACCAGCGCGACGTCGCCGGGAATCTCCCCGGCCCGCTCGCGCAGGGCGGCTTCGGCGGCGTCGTCGGGCAGGGCGGCGGCGGCGACGGTCATCAGCGTCAGCGGCGCGCCGGTGGCCGTCGCCAGCTGCCTGGCGACCAGCAGCTGCCGGCCGTTCCGCTCGTCGAGATCGACCGCGGCCAGTACCGCACCCGGATGGAAGGTGGCGCCCTGCGTGTCGACGGTGACGACCTCGAGCTCGCCCGGCGGCACCAGCAGCACCGGGCATGGCGCCTCGCGCAGCAGCGACGCGCTGGTCGAGCCGAGCAGCCAGCGCGACAGCCCCGACCGCGCATGGGTGCCGACGACGACCGCGTCGACGCCGCCGCGCACCTCTTCGAGGATCGCGTCCACCGGCTGGCCGACGGCGAGGTTGATCACCCGCAAGTGCAGGTCGTCGAGGAACCGCGCGTCGATCGGCACCACGGCGCGCATCATCGAGCGCACGGCGGCCTCGGCGCGGTGGGGATCGCCCGGCGTGATCGTCATCACGGTGAGGCGGGCGCCGCACAGGCTGGCGAGCCCGACGGCATGCTTGAAGACACGGCTGGCGAGCGACGAGGCGTCGACGGCGCAGAGCACGGACGAGAACAGCGACATGCGCTGCATTGTACCCGCGGGTCGCAGGCGGCCAGCTCGGCTGTACCTGGGCGGCCGCGGTGCGTCAGCCGACGATGGCCACGGCATCGAGCAGCGGCGCGGCCAGCGCGGCATCGCCGTCGACGACCAGCGACGAGGCGCGTTCGGCGGGGCCCAGGCCCTTGGTGAAGAGCCGCCACGCCAGCGCCTCGGGGACGGTAACGCGAGCGGCAGCCCCGTCGAGGGCGTCGCCGGTCAGCCGCCAGTGCCGGCCGCCGCGCACCAGCCGCCAGGTGCCGCCGGCCGCGCCGGTGACGACGCACTCGACGTGCGTGCCCTCGGCGGCCTCGACGTGGCGGTAGGCGTGGGGCAGCACCCGCATGAACGTGTCGAGCACCGGGTGGTAGAGGGCCGGCGCCGTGAGGGCGGGGCGGTCGAGCGCCAGGCGGATCTGCGCCTGGTGGTGCCAGCGCTCGGTGAGCTCGCGCGCGACGTCGAACCACACCGGCGAGGTGGCGTCGCCGGCCCAGCTCACCGCGAACGCGGCCGGCGCCTCGGGGTCGAGGCCGGCGAAGTGGGCGTGCAGGTCGGTCACGGCGACGCGCATGAGGGCGGCCAACGCCGCCGGGCTGAGTCGGCCGTAGACGGCCACGCCCTCGGCGTTGACGCGGTCGATGTAGGTGCGCAGATCGTCGGCGCGGCCCGACGCCGGGCCCTCGACGGCACAGCCGTCGCGCACCGCCGACAGCCGCCGCAGGGCGGTGTCGAGCAGGTGGCCGGCGACGTGGCGCACCCGCCACCGCGGCACGATTGTCGGCCGATCCCACTCCGCCGCCGTCAGGCCCTCGAGCAGAGGCAGCAGCTGCGCGTCGGTGTCGACGAGCGCGCCGAGCGCGTCGATCGGCGGCAGGGGCGCAGGCAGCCGGGCCATGGCGGGATGGTACTCCGCCGCCGCCGGCGCCGACGCTGGCCGGGCGGGCCGCCGTTCAGCGCTGCACGGGCGACCAGGTGACGCCGTCCGGGCTCGTCTGCACCTCGACGCGGCCGAGCGTGGCGCCGGTGGTCAGGTCGAGCACCAGCATCGAGTTGTCGTTGCGCACGGTGACGAAGGCGTGGCGGTTGTCGGGATGCGGGAAGACGCCGGCCGTGGACGGCGTGTCGACCTTGGTCAGGCCGAGCGGGATCGACCTGGCGATGGTCTGGGTCGCGACGTCGCCGACGACGAGCGAGGACGCGTTGGCGTGCGGGATGAGGGCCCGGGTGCCGTCGGGCGTGAACTGGACGCGGTAGGGGAACCCCGGCGACGGCAGACGCTTGACGACCTCCAGCGTGCGGGTGTCGATGATCGAGATGGTGTCCTCGGCGCGGTTGCCGGCCCACACCCAGCGGCCGTCGGGAGTGACGCCGACGCCCTCGCACTCCTTGCCGGTCGTGACGTCCTTGAGCTTCCGGCCGGTGCGGAAGTCGAAGACGCTGACGCTGCCGTCGCGCATGTTGGACGAGTAGAGGCGGGTGCGATCGGTGGACAGCGCCAGCATGTGCGAGACGCCGGCCTCGGTGCGGAACACCCGCTCGATGGCGCCGGTGGTGACGTTGACGAGGAGCAGCGCCTGGTTGGCTTCCGAGGTGACGACGACCCGGGTGTCGTCGACCCAGCGCACGTCGTGGGGGGCGCGGTACTCGCCCAGGTCGATGGTCCGGACGGTGTCGCCGCTCGGCAGCGCCAGCACGCTCAGCGTCTTCTGCTGCCCGACGCCCGGCTTGTTGTAGTTGGTGACGACGACGGTGCGGCCGTCGGGCGAGGCCGCGGCTTCGTGCGGCCCGCCGACCACCGCGACGTGGCGGTAGGCCGTCATCGTCTTCAGATCGATGAGCGTGACCGAGTCGGACTGCTGGTTGACGGCGACGACGGTGCCGGTGAGCCCGGCCCCGCCGGCCGGCGCCTGGCCGAGGGCGACGGTCGAGGTGGCGGCAATGGCCAGGAGGCACGCGACGCGGTGGCGGGTCATGGCGACAACGTAGCCAGCCGTCGGCCGGCGAGGCAAGCCGTTTGTGACGGGCCCGGTGACGGATCCGTCAGTGTCTCTCCCGGTGCCAGGCACCGCGGGGCCCCGCGGTGCCTGGCACCGGGGCGGAGCGATTACGTTCGTGGGATATGATGCTCGTCGAGACGACTATCTGTGCAGGAATCGCTATGGCAAACAAGAAAGTGATTGCGGTCGTGGGCGCCACCGGCGCCCAGGGGGGCGGCGTGGCGCGGGCGATCCTGGCCGACCCGCAGGGTGGCTTCGCAGTGCGGGCGCTGACCCGCGACCCGCAGAGTCCGGCCGCCCGCGAGCTGGCCGCGGCCGGCGCCGAGGTGGTGGCCGCTGACGTCGACGACGTCGAGAGCCTGAAGCGGGCGTTTTCGGGCTGCTACGGCGCCTACTGCGTGACCTTCTTCTGGGCGCACTTCTCGCCCGAGAAAGAACTGGCCCAGGCCAGGGCGATGGCCGAGGCCGCCAAGGCCGCCGGACTGCAGCACGTCGTCTGGTCGACGCTCGAAGACACGCGCACGCTGGTGCCGCTCAGCGACGATCGGATGCCGACGCTGCAGGGCAAGTACAAGGTGCCGCACTTCGACGCCAAGGGCGAAGCCGACGGCTTCTTCCGCGACGCCGGCGTGCCGACGACCTTTCTCCTGGCGTCGTTCTACTGGGACAACTTCATCCACCTCGGGTCGGGGCCGAAGCCGGGCCCGGACGGCGACTACCTGCTGACGCTGCCGATCGGCCGGGAGAAGATGGCCGGCGTCGCCGCCGAGGACATCGGCAAGGTGGCCTACGGGGTCTTCAAGGCCGGCGCCGAGTACATCGGGCGGACGGTCGGCGTGGCCGGCGAACACCTGACCGGCGACGAGATGGCCGCGGCGTTGAGCCAGGCCCTGGGCAAGACGGTGCGCTACAACGAGGTGTCGCCAGCGACCTATCGCAGCTTCGGGTTCCCCGGCGCCGACGATCTCGGCAACATGTTCCAGGTCTACCGCGACTTCGCCGCCGAGGTGAACGCCACCCGCGACGTCGCGCGCTCGAAGGCGCTCAACCCGGCGCTGCAGGACTTCACGACCTGGCTGGCCGGCAACGCCGGCCGCATCCCGCTCTGAAGGGCTTGGGCCCGATGGCACGATGTGTGCGCAGTTTCCGTGCCAGCGGGGCCAGGCGCTTCTCGATCAATCGGCGACGGTGAGGATGAGCGTCACCAGCAGCAGCGCCGCCAGCACCGCGAGCAGGATCTTGATCCAGCTGTAAGGCTGCTCGCCGGCGATCGCCCCGGTGACGCCGTTGACCACCACCTGGAAGCTGCGCCGGCCGTAGTCGTAGTGCAGCAGCCACACCGGCAGCAGCGTGTGCTTGAAGGTCTGATCGCTGTAGGTGGCCGCCACTTCCAGATTGCGATAGGTGTCGCCGGGGACGTCGCGGGCGCAGGCGGCGCGCACCTTGGCGTCCATGTCGGCCTTGGCGCGCTCGGCGGCGCCGACCAGGTCGATCTGGTACTGCTCGACCACCCAGCCCGAGACGTAGCCGCGATCGTAGGGCTTCAGGTCGCGGGTCGGGAACGGCTCGATGCGCCGCAGCAGGCGGGCGTGGATGCCCTGGGTGGCGGCCACCAGCTCGTCGTCGAACGTCGTCGACAGCTCGCCGGCCGCCGGCACCCAGCGGACGCGCCGCTCCTGCACGGTCTGGCGGCGGCCGTTCCTGGTCACCACACGGGTCTCGTAGTAGTAGTGGCCGGCCTCGGCCCGCCAGCGGGCGTGCACGCGGGCGTCGAAGGTCCAGTAGGGCAGGTAGACGCCGCCGACGCGGTCGGTGAGCGCCGCCTTCTTCAGCCGGTTCGGCGCGAACCAGCGGCTGGCGTACCAGCGGCGGATCGACTCGCGGACCTGTGCTTCGCTGACCGTGAACGGCAGCAGGCTCTCGGGATGGATGACGTTGCGGGTGTCGGTGTAGGGCACCACCGACGGCGAGCCGCAGAACTCGCACCGCTGCGCCACCCGCGTCGGCTCGAAGAGCGAGATCGCCCGGCAGCTCTGGCACTGCACCGGCGTGCGGTCGCGCTCCCAGCCGCGGGCGCTGTCGGGAATCGCGCGCAGCGCCAGCGCCAGGTCGTGCTCCTTGACGAGCGAGCCGTCGCTGGCCAGCTCCGCCGGCGACACCGTCCCGCAGTAGGGACAGACCAGCGCCTGTTTGCCGGCGTCCCAGCGCGCTTCGGCGCCGCAGGCCGGGCAGTGGTGCTTGACGAGAGCGGCCACCTCCGGGCGCGGACCATCCGGCCGCTCGGGCAGCGGCGGCGGCGCCCCCGGGAGCGGCGGCGGGACGTCGGCCACGGCGTGCCGCCCGCTACTTCAGGAACTCGTCGAGCGCGGCGCGGGTCACCCGCCACGCTGCGCCGATCTTCTTGCCCTTGAGCTCGCCGCTCTCCAGCGTGCTCAGCACGTCGGCTTCGGTCACGCCCAGCGAGCGGGCGACATCGGCCGGGGTCAGCACGTCGGGCAGCGGTGCGGTCGGGCCCTGCGCCGGCACCTGTCCACTGCTGCCCAGGAAGCCGCCGGGCTGGTTGGCCATCTGGTTGGCGAGCGCGAAGCCCATGGCGATCTCGGCCGCCGAGCCGGCCACGCCGCCGCCGGCGCCCGGCTGGGCCATGCCCTGCGCCATCTGGTACTTCACGTAGTCGTTGAGGTTGCCGATCGCGCTCATGCTCGAGCGCTTGTCGATGGCCGCCTCGACTTCGGGCGGCACCGAGCAGTTCTCGAGGATGAAGCTCGGCACGCTGATGCCGTAGTTGGCTTCGAGCTGCGGGTTGATGAGCGGCAGCAGCGCCTGGCCGAGCTCCTGGTAGCGGGTGGCGATGTCCAGCGCCGGCACCTTGGCGCTGGCGATGGCGTCGCTGAACGCGCTGACGATGCGCGAGCGCATCGTGTCGGCGAACTCGTCGAGCCGGAAGTTGTGGTCGGAGCCGGCCACTTCCTTCAGAAAGCGCTTCACCTCGACCACCTTGAAGTCGTAGGTTCCGAAGGCGCGCAGGCGGACGACCCCGAAGTCCTGGTCGCGCATCATGATCGGGTTCGACGTGCCCCACTTGTTGCCGGTGAAGAGCCGCGTGTTGACGAAGTAGACGTCGGCCTTGAACGGCGACTCGAAGCCGTACTTCCAGCTCTTGAGGCTGGTCAGCACCGGGATGTTGTCGGTGGTGAGGGTGTGTGTGCCGGGGCCGAAGGTGTCGCCGAACTCGCCCAGGTAGACGAACTGCGCGGTCTGCGACTCGCGGACGACGAGCTGGGCGCCGTTCTTGATCTCCTTGTCGTCGTCGGGGAACCGCCAGCTGATGGTGTCGCGCGAGTCGTCGGTCCACTCGATGATGTCGATGAGCTGTGTCTTGATGTAGTCCATCAGGCCCATGGGCGGCGTGCCTCCTGCTGCTCGGAATCGAAGGACGATCTTAACGCGGGCCGGGTTCGGCGGGGTGACGAGGCCGGCGGACCTGACGTTCTGCCCTGCGGCTCACGGCGGCGTCAGCCGCTCGAGCGCCGCCGCCGCGGCGGCGTTGCCGCGGGTCGCCGACTCGCCGTACCAGCGGCGGGCTTCGTCGAGATTCCGCTCCACACCGCGGCCGGCCTCGTAGGCCTCGCCGAGCCGGAGCTGCGGCACGGCATCGCCCTTGGCGGCGGCCTTCAGCCACCACTGGACCGCCCGAGCCGGGTCGGCGGCCACGCCGCGACCGGCAGCGTAGGCATTGCCGAGGTTGTGTTCGGCCAGCGTGTGCCCGGCGGCCGCCGCCTGCGCGAACCACCCGGCGGCCACCGCGGCGTCCTCGCCCACGCCCAGACCCTCGTCGTAGGCCGTGCCCATCAGGAACACGGCCTCTACCGTGCCGGCCTTGGCCTGGCGATGCACCGCGTCCACCAGCGGCTCGGCGATGGCGCGGGCGCGGACCTCGTCGCGCGGATAGCCAGCCCGGCCGCGCGAGTAGAGGCGCGCCAGCCACATCCGCGCCAGTACGTTGCCGTCGAAGGCCGCGGTCTCGATGAGGGTGCGGGCCCGCACGTCGTCGACCGCACCGCGGGTCCCGGTGTACCAGCCGATCGCCTCGACCAGGCGGACGTCGACCGGCGGCGGCGCCGGCTGCGCCACCACGGTGCCGGCGGCCACCGCCACGGCGAGCGCGGCCAGGAGGGCGGTCGCACGCATCAGCTCAGCGCCTTGATGATGTCCCAGCGGGTGATGATGTAGGTCTCGTCGCGCTTGAAGTCGCGGACCAGCACCGCCGGCGCCTCCGGCGTGATCATGCCGGCCAGCGCCTCGACACCGGCCGAGATGTCGGCGAAGGGCAGCGCCGGCTTCATGATCGCCTCCACCGGTCCCTTGAGCAGCTCCGGGCTGCCGACGATGCGCTCGAAGAGGTGCCCTTCGTGCACCGAGCCGACCAGCCGGCCGTCGGCGACCACCGGGATCTGCGAATAGCCGTGCTCGGTCATGATGTGCGCCGCCTCGGCCACCAGCTGGGTGCGGTCGATGGTCACCAGCGGCGCCTTCTGGCGGTCGGCCACCAGGTCCTTGGCGGTCAGGCCGCGGCGATCGACGTAGCCCTTCTCGCGCATCCAGTCGGGGTTGTACATCTTGCCGAGGTAGCGCGTGCCGTGGTCGTGGAAGACGACGACCACCAGCTCGCCGGCTTTGAAGTGCGGCGCCAGCTGCAGCAGTCCGGCCATCGCCGCCCCCGCCGAGTTGCCGGCGAAGATGCCCTCCTCGCGGGCGATGCGGCTGGTCATGATCGCCGCGTCGCGGTCGGTCACCTTCTCGAAATGGTCGATGACGCTGAAGTCGACGTTCCGGGGCAGGAAGTCCTCGCCGATGCCTTCGGTCACGTAGG